>NZ_AWOR01000001.1 GCF_000761245.1 Comamonas testosteroni
AATACCGGAAACCCATAAAAAGAGAGCGCTAAGCGCTCTCTTTTTATTTCTACATATTGGGGGCGTAGAAGCGCAGGATGCCGTTTTCATCCAGCCGCCGCGTCAGTTGCCGGCTGAACCAGAGGTAGTGCAGATGGGCCAGAGCCTCGCCCATGGCGAACGTCATCTGGTGAGTATCCAGCTGGCGTTTGAAGAGGATGGGAAGGATGTCGGCAGCGCTCAGCCCCTGTTGCCGGGAGGCCTGCATGATGTCGTCCAGGCGCTCCTGGTGGTGGTCGAGCAACTGCTGGACACGGGTATGCAATCCGGTGAATGGCTTGCCATGCGAGGGCAGAACATAGGTGTCCTGGGGGAGCGCGAAGTAGCGCTTCAGCGATGTGAGAAACAGCTGCAGCGGGTTGGCTTCGGGCTCGGAAGAATGCACGCTGACATTGGCGGAAATACGGGGCAGCACCATGTCGCCGCTGATCAGTGTCTCGAGCTCGGCGCAGTAAAGCGCCATGTGCTCCGGCGCATGACCATAGCCGGCAATGCACTGCCATGTGCGGCCGTTGATGTCTATCTCGTCGCCATCCATGATGCGGTGATAGATGTCGGGGATGGGGGCTACCAGGGAAGAGTAGTAGCTGCCACGGCCGCGCACATGGAGCAGAAATTCCTCATCTCTTTGTCCGTGCAGGCTGTAGAAGTCCGCACCGGATTCGCCGCCGAAGCCGTCTCTGTCTTTCATGGCGACGCGGGCGACGTTGTAATCGGTGCCACTGATCCACAAGGGCGCATTCCATTGATGGCAGAGCCAGCCGGCCAAACCGATATGGTCGGGGTGCATATGGGTGACGATGACACGCAAAATAGGCAGGCCTTCAAGCGCAGAGGCAAAAATCTGCTCCCATTGCTCGCGGGCCTCGCTGCGATTGACGCAGCAGTCAATGACGGTCCAGCCCTCGCGTACCTGACCATGCAGATCGGTCTGACGATCACGCAGCAGCCAGAGGTTGATGTGATCGAGGGCAAACGGCAAGGTCATGCGGATCCACTTGACACCGGGTGCCACGTCCAGAGTCTGGGCCGGACCGGGCAAGGTATCGCCGAGGGGGTAATGAAGTGCGGATTCTTGGCTTGAGGTCATGAGGCGGTATTTCGTTTAGCATTGACGTTAACGTAAACGTCAGTTTTGTCAAAGCATTTTAGAGACCGGCCTGCCTCGTGCAGTCACCTGTGAGATGCAAGACTTACAACCCCACAGAATCATGTCGACCATCTACACCATCAGTGACCTTGCCAAAGAGTTTGATCTCACGACCCGGGCCATCCGTTTTTATGAGGACATGGGCTTGCTGCAGCCGGAGCGCTCCGGCGCAGGCGGTCGCAATCGCGTGTATTCATCGAGAGACCGCGCACGTCTGCGCCTGACGCTGCGGGCCAAGCGCCTGGGACTGTCGCTGTCGGAGGCCAAGGAAATCATCGACATGTATGACAGCCCGCGTGATACGGGCGTGCAGTTGCGCAAGTTTCTCGATGTGCTGGCTATCCACCGCAAGCAGCTCGAAGCGCAGATGGCCGATCTGCAGGTGACCCTGGATGAGGTGCGAGAGCAGGAAAAAGAGGCTCGCACGCTATTGAAAAGGAGCGAGAGCAAAAATGGCGCATAATTGACGTTTACGTAAACGTCAATTGCAAAGCTTTGCTGGAGAGTTGCCATGTCTGTTGCTGCTGCTGCCACCGAGTCTCTGGATTTTGTTCATCGGGTGAAGCACAGCTTCGCGAAGCAAGGCGCCATGGCTACGATTGGCGCGCAGCTGACCCTGGTGGAGCCGGGCGTTGTCGATATCTGTCTGGACTGGGCTCCGGGCCTGACACAGCAGCATGGTTTTTTGCACGCCGGCATGGTCTCCACTGCACTCGATTCGGCCTGCGGCTATGCGGGGCTGACGCTGATGCCGCCGGATGCCGCCGTACTGACCATCGAATTCAAGATCAACCTGCTCGCCCCGGCCAAGGGCCAGCGCTTTCGCATGGAGGGCCGGGTCATCAAGCCCGGGCGCACCATCACCGTATCCGAAGGCAAGGCATTTGCCATTGACCAGGGAAAAGAGAAACTGATTGCCACAATGGGCTGCACTCTGATGTGTGTGCAGAACCGTGAAGGCATACAGCACTGACAAGACGATTCGTCAGACCCATATCTACAGGAGACAACCATGAGCCTTGCCAATCTGCCCGGACTGAACTTCCAGCTCGGTGAAGACATCGATGCGCTGCGCGACGCGGTGCGTGAATTTGCCCAGAGCGAGATTGCTCCGCGCGCGGCCGAGATCGACCGCAGCGACCAGTTCCCCATGGATCTGTGGCGCAAGTTCGGCGAGCTGGGTGTGCTCGGCATCACCGTATCCGAGCAGTATGGCGGTGCCGACATGGGCTATCTGGCGCATATGGTGGCGATGGAGGAAATCTCGCGCGCCAGTGCCTCGGTGGGCCTGTCCTATGGCGCTCACAGCAATCTGTGCGTGAATCAGATCAATCGCAACGGAAGCGAGGCGCAGAAGGCCAAGTACCTGCCCAAGCTTATCAGCGGCGAGCATGTGGGGGCGTTGGCCATGAGCGAGCCCGGCGCCGGCTCTGACGTCATCAGCATGAAGCTCAAGGCCGAGGACAAGGGCGGCTGCTATCTGCTCAATGGCAGCAAGATGTGGATCACCAACGGGCCTGATGCCGATACCTTGGTGGTCTATGCCAAGACCGAGCCGGAGATGGGCGCTCGTGGCGTGACGGCCTTTCTGATCGAGAAGGGCATGAAGGGCTTTTCGATCGCGCAAAAGCTAGACAAGCTGGGCATGCGCGGCAGCCATACGGGCGAGCTGGTGTTCCAGAACGTGGAGGTGCCGGCTGAAAACATTCTTGGCGGCCTGAACATGGGCGCCAAGGTATTGATGAGCGGCCTGGACTATGAGCGCGCCGTCCTGACTGGCGGCCCGCTGGGCATCATGCAGTCCGTCATGGATAATGTCGTCCCCTATATCCACGACCGCAAGCAGTTTGGCCAGAGCATCGGCGAGTTCCAGCTGATCCAGGGCAAGGTGGCAGACATGTACACCGTGCTGCAAGCAGGCCGCTCTTTTGCCTATACGGTCGCTAAAAACCTGGATCTTCTGGGAACCGATCATGTGCGTCAGGTTCGCAAGGACTGCGCCAGCGTGATCTTGTGGTGCGCCGAGAAGGCCACCTGGATGGCCGGCGAGGGCGTGCAAATCTATGGCGGCAATGGGTATATCAACGAGTATCCGCTCGGTCGTCTGTGGCGGGATGCGAAACTCTATGAGATTGGCGCTGGCACCAGCGAAATTCGCCGCATGCTCATAGGCCGCGAGCTGTTTGCTGAAACCTGCTGAAAAAGCAGGAGCTGCGCCGTTCTTTCAACCAAAAAAAGAAGGATAGCTTCATGACAACGACCTCCATCGAAGAACTGTTTGTCCACAACCGCGAATGGGCAGACCAGATGGAGCGTGATCGTCCTGGTTTCTTTACCGGACTGATGGCGCAGCAAAAACCCAAATACATGTGGATCGGCTGCTCGGACAGCCGCGTGCCAGCCAACCAGATCACGGGTCTGGAGCCTGGCGAGGTGTTCGTGCACCGCAACGTGGCCAACGTGGTGGTGCCCAGCGATCTGAACTGCCTGTCCACCATCCAGTACTCGGTCGATCATCTGAAGATCGAGCACCTGATGGTTGTGGGCCACTATGGCTGCGGCGGCGTGTATGCGGCGCTGAACAATCTGCGCCTGGGCCTGGTGGACAACTGGACCCGCCATGTGCGCGACGTGCGCGACAAGCACATCAAGCTGCTGGAAGGCATCTCCACTCAGTTCCGCCACGATGTGCTGTGCGAGCTCAACGCCATCGAGCAGGTGGTCAACGTGGCCCAGTCCACAGTGATGCAGGATGCCTGGGCCCGCGGCCAGAAGGTGACTCTGCACGGCTGGTGCTACAGCCTCAACAACGGCCACATCACCAACCTCGAAATGACCGTGCCTGGTGTGGGCGGCCTGGAGGATGTCTACAACAAGGCTGTCGAGAAGGTCGCTTCGCGCAAGCGCGACTGATCGCTGCCGCTGCGCAGCTGCAGTGCCTTCAAGCGGACCCAAGGCCTGTGCCGCTTGTTCCGCTTGAGAGTGCTGCTCACTTATCTGGAGCGACTGGCCCGCCATGTTTCCGCAACGACTGGACGCCCCCGAGGCCTATGCCATTGCGCAGGCCCTGATGCATGGCTACAACCAGCATTACCGCATGTTCAGTGCGGAAGCTGCCCGGGCCAAGCAGCGCTTCGAGACCATGGACTGGCCGGGCCAGCAGCAGGCTCAGCGTGAACGCATAGAGTTCTACGACCGGCAGGTGCGTGCCTGCATCCAGAGGCTGGAAGAGGAGTTTGCCGCCAGCCTGCAGAGCATGGCTGTCTGGCAGCAGGTCAAGCTCCATTACATCGGCCTGATGGTCGACCATCTGCAGCCCGAGCTGGCCGAGACCTTCTTCAACTCGGTCACCACCAAGATTTTGCACCGCACGCATTTCCAGAACGACTTCATCTTCGTGCGTGCTGCCGTCAGCACCGAGTATCTGGAAAACACCGCGCCGGGTGCCGTACCCATCTACCGGGCCTACTACCCCGGCAACCTCGCCCAGCTCGAAGGCACGCTGCAGACCCTGTTCGAGCAGCTGCAGCTGCAATGCCGCTTCGAAGACCTGCAGCGCGACGTGCACCTGCTGGCCGAGCGCATACGCGAGAGGCTGGCGGGCCTGACGCTCAGGGCCAACTTCCAGCTTCAGGTGCTGTCCAGCCTGTTCTATCGCAACAAGGGGGCGTACCTGGTCGGCAAGATCATCACCGGCTATACCGAGCTGCCGCTGGCGATTCCCATCCTGCATGGAGAGCAGGAGCAGCTCATACTGCATGCGGCCCTGTTCGGCGAGGACGACCTGCATGCGCTGTTCAGCTTTGCGCGCGCCTACTTCATGGTGGACATGGAAGTGCCCAGCGCCTATGTGAGCTTTCTGCGCAGCCTCATGCCGCGCAAGCCCAAGGCGGAAATCTATAACGCCCTGGGTCTGGCCAAGCAGGGCAAGACGCTGTTCTACCGCGACTTTCTGCATCATCTGCGCCATTCCAGCGATCAGCTGCGCATTGCGCCCGGCATCAAGGGCCTGGTCATGCTGGTGTTCGACCTGCCCAGCTTCCCCTATGTGTTCAAGCTCATCAAGGACCGTATCGCCAGCAGCAAGGATATCTCGCGTCCCCAGGTCAAGGCCAAGTACCAGCTGGTCAAAAAGCATGACCGCGGCGGCCGCATGGCCGACACCATGGAGTACAGCTTGGTGGCCTTTCCCAAGGAGCGCTTCAGCAATGAGCTGCTGGCCGAGCTCCAGGCTCAGGCTCCCGAGCAGATCGAGATCAGCGACCGCGACGGCGACGGGCAGATGGAAGTCATCATCAGCCATCTCTACATCGAGCGCCGTCTGGTGCCGCTGAACCTGTTCCTGATGGAGTGCCTGGCCGAGGCAGACACCAAGCCGGAGCGCCGCGCTGCCATGGAGCGCGCGATTCTCGAGTACGGCAATGCCATCAAGGACCTGGTCGCCACCAATATCTTTCCCGGCGACATGCTGTGGAAGAACTTTGGCGTCACGCGTGGCGGCAAGGTGGTGTTCTACGACTATGACGAGATCGAATACCTGACCGATTGCAACTTCCGCGAGGTGCCCGAGCCGCGCACCGAGGAGGAGGAGATGTCGGGCGACATCTGGTATTCGGTCGGCCCCAGGGATGTCTTTCCCGAGACCTTTGGGCCTTTTTTGCTGGGCCATCCGGCCGTGCGCGACATCTTCATGCGCCATCACGCCGATCTGCTGGAGGCCGAGTTCTGGCGCGGTCACCAAAGTCGTATCCGTGACGGTCATTTCCTGGACGTGTTCCCGTACGAGCGCAGCCGCTTTCTGCATGCCGGCGACGCAGGACTGGACACGCAGCGTTTCGAGATTCCCACCCATAGCCTTGCTTGAAGAGGCAGATCACATCCATCCATTTCTGAAGGAGACAAACCATGCATCAGGATCCCGTAGTCATCGTCAGCGCTGCCCGCACCCCCATGGGCGCGTTCCAGGGCGATTTTTCCGATCTGGCCGCCCATGACCTGGGTGGCGCAGCCATCAAGGCCGCGGTCGAGCGCGCCGGCATCCAGCCCGAGCTGGTGGAGGAAGTGCTGTTCGGCAACTGCCTGATGGCCGGCCAGGGCCAGGCTCCGGCTCGTCAGGCCGGTTTCAAGGGCGGCCTGCCGCAAAGCACAGGTGCCGTGACCCTGTCCAAGATGTGCGGCGCAGGCATGGAGGCCACCATCCTGGCGCACGACCAGCTCATCGCCGGCAGCCGCGATGTGATGGTCGCCGGCGGCATGGAGAGCATGACCAATGCGCCCTACCTGCTCAAGAAGGGTCGTGGCGGCTATCGCATGGGACACGACAAGATCTTCGATCACATGATGCTCGACGGTCTGGAGGACGCCTATGAGGCCGGCCGCTCCATGGGCACCTTCGGTGAGGACTGCGCCGCCAAATACCAGTTCACGCGTGAAGCACAGGACGCCTTTGCCATTGCCAGCGTGCAGCGCGCCCAGGCTGCTGCGCAAAGCGGTGCTTTTGACGCCGAAATCACGCCCGTCACCGTCAAGACCCGCAAGGGCGACGTGACCGTCAGCGTTGACGAAGGCCCGGCCAAGGCCAAGCTGGACAAGATCTCCAGCCTCAAGCCTGCGTTCAAGAAGGACGGCACCATCACGGCCGCGTCGAGCTCCAGCATCAACGATGGCGCTGCCGCCATGGTGCTGATGCGCGAGTCTACGGCCAAGCAGCTGGGCTGCAAGCCGCTGGCGCGCATCGTCTCGCACGCGACCTTTGCACAGGCCCCCGAGTGGTTTACCACCGCACCCGTGGGCGCCACCGAAAAGGCGCTCAAGAAGGCCGGCTGGGCGGTGGAGGATGTGGATCTGTGGGAAATCAACGAAGCCTTTGCCGTGGTGCCCATGGCGCTGATGGCCGATCTCAAGGTCTCGCATGACAAGGTCAACGTGAATGGCGGCGCCTGCGCGCTCGGACACCCGATTGGCGCCAGCGGTGCGCGCATTCTGGTCACCCTGCTGCACGCACTGAAGACACGCGGCAAGAAGAAGGGCCTGGCCACGCTGTGTATCGGCGGCGGCGAGGCCACGGCCATGGCCGTTGAGCTGATCTGACGCTATTTGCTCAGAATCGTCACCAGTTTGCTCTACAGTGAACGCATGTTCAACGGATTGCACGCATTCGCGCTGAATGTGTGCAGCTCACATTGCGGAAATCATTCATGAGCGCAGACATTCACCACGACGAGAGCGAGACCATCAAGCCGCTGGAGCCGCAGCAGATTGATGCTTTCTGGGGCGATTTTTCCAACCAGCTGAGCCAGCTGGAGGAGCTCGATCGCCATGAGTTTGTGGAAAGCTCCAATGAGTTGCTGCACCAATATGCGCCGGGCCTGAGTCTGGAGCTGGAAGGCAAGCTCGGCGAAGCCGGCTCCCGTCTGGTGATCTCGGCCCATGGCAACACGGCGCAGTTCGAGAATGCCCAGGCACTGGTGCGCCAGGCGCCGCGTTTCGAGCATTACAGCGTGCAGGCGTTTCGCAGCCGCGCACTGGGCAGCAACTTCGGCATGCGCATGGACGGCTTCGAGCTGGCCTGCTCCGATATCCGCGTGGGCTATTACGATGCGGGCGGAATCATCGGCCTCAAGCTCTCGTTCGAAAAGCCCATTGCCAGGGACATGGCCGAGCATGCGCAGCACATGGCATTCATCATGCTGGACCATGTGCTGGGCGAGTGGGATTTTTCCGTACGCGTGGGCCCGGTCGAGTTTGCCTCCGAGGCAGCGGCCGATGTCTACGGCTCCGCGCTGCTGTCGGAGTTCCCGCCGCTGTTCGATGGCTTTATCCGCCAGCAGCTGGGCCGCAGCTATGAATTCCCCAAGGAGGACAGCGACCGCTGGCTGTCGCTGGAAGTGCGCGCGCAGGATGCCGACGAGGATGCGCCGCCCGATATCCTGACCTTTCACGACGGCGCCAATGCCGTGGCCACGCGTGCCGATCTGTCGCACTTCATGGAGTGGCGCTTCAGCTTCTCGAGCCAGCAGGAGCTGGACGGCGTGCGTGACGCCCAGGATGCGCTTGATGAACAACTCAGCCGCGAGCAGCGCGGCATTCTGGCCTTCTCGCGCGTGGAAAACATGAGTGCCCGCGTGGCCACCTACTATGTGGAAGACCCTGTCCATGCGGTGCAACTGGCCGGACAGCTGGGCCGCCAGCATGTGCCCGAGCTGGAAGGCGAGCTGAGCGTGAGCTTCGATCCGTCCTGGAACGAATTCCTGTCGCTGTACGCCGCGATTCACCGCAACGACCGTCCCGAGGAGGTCCTGGCTTCATGATCACTTCGCGCGAACAACTGCTGCAGTTGTACGACCCTCCTGCCGAGCGGGCGCTGCTCAAGCAGCAGTGGGAGCTGGATCGGCACTGCCTGCGCTTTATCGCGCTGTCGCCGTTTCTGGTCATGTCCACAGGCGGTGCGGGCGGGGCCTTGCTCGATGCCTCGCCACGAGGCGGCAAGCCTGGCTTCGTCAAGGCGCCGGATGCCAATACCTTGCTCATTCCCGACGCGGGCGGCAACAACCGGCTCGACAGCCTGAGCAATCTGCTCGACGACCCGCGCCTGGGCCTTCTGTTCCTTGTGCCGGGCTTCGATGAAACCCTGCGCGTCAACGGCACGGCCCAGCTGCGCGATGAGGCGCATTACACGGCCTTGTTTGCCAGCGATCATTTCCGCCCCAAGCTGGTGATCGAAGTCCATGTGCAGGAAGCCTATCTGCACTGTGCCAAGGCGCTGATGCGCTCGCGCCTGTGGAGCGAGGAGGCCAGGGTGGCGCGCAACGTCATGCCCACGCTCAATCAGATCATCCATGCCCAAATGGGATTGACCGCCCAGCCCGAGTCGCAGGAAAGCATGGTGGCCCGCTATGGGGCCATGATTGCGGCCGAGCAGATCAAGAAAAATTGATAGCTGACAGCGCTTGTCATGAAAGGATTCTGGATGAAAAACACTTTGAAACCCAACATTCATAGGCGCAAACAGCTATGGCTTTGATACTCATCATGGGCGCATCGCGCGGCCTGGGCCGAGCCCTGGCCGAGTCCTATCTGGCGCAAGGCCACCAGGTGATTGCCACCGTGCGCAAGGCTGAAGACATGGTCGAGCTGCAGGCACGGGGCGCCCGGGTGCTGCAGGTCGATCTGGCAGATCCTGCCAGCGTCAGCGGCCTGGCCTGGCAGCTCGACGGGGCCAGCATCGATATCGCGCTTTACGTGGCCGGTGTCTGGGACGGTCATGACGCAGGCGTGCCACCCACCCAGCAGCAGTTCGATCTGGTGATGCACAGCAATGTGCTGGGCTTTATGCAGGCCCTGCCGCAGATCGCACCCATGGTGCAGGAGGCTGGCGGCGTGATCGGCGCCTTCTCCAGCGGCATGTCCCTGCTGGCCGATGCGGACGAGAGCGCCTGGCTGTACCGCGTCAGCAAGGCTGCGCTCAATATGGCCGTGGTCTCGGCCTGCCGCCAATGGCCGGGCCTGACGCTGCTGGCGCTGGACCCGGGCTGGGTGCAGACCGAGATGGGCGGTGCTGCGGCCCCGCTGTCGGTGGCTCAAAGCGTGCAGGGGCTGATGCAGGCCCTGGCCCAGGTCAAGCCCGAAGACCGCGGTCAGCTGCTGCGCCATGACGGCAGATACATCAAGCTTTTGGATGCCTAGCCCGGGCTGAAAACGGGCATATAGCTATAAATATCGGAGACAACATGCTGCTGAATCAGGACCAGGAAATGATCCGCGAGGCTTTGCGCGATTTTGTGCGCGAGCAGATCACGCCCCATGCCGCGCGCTGGGACAAGGAACATGAGTTCCCCAAGGAGGTGCACCAGGGGCTGGCCGCTCTCGGTGCCTATGGCATCTGCGTGCCCGAGGAGCTCGGCGGTGCGGGCCTGGACTATGTGAGCCTGGCGCTGGTGCTCGAGGAAATTGCCGCCGGCGATGGCGGCACCAGCACCGTCATCAGCGTGACCAACTGCCCGGTCAACGCCATTCTCATGAAGTACGGCAATGCCGGCCAGCAGGAGCAATGGCTGCGCCCGCTGGCGCAGGGCCAGATGCTGGGTGCCTTCTGCCTGACCGAGCCCCATGTGGGCAGCGATGCCTCGGCGCTGCGCACCACGGCCGTGCGCGATGGTGGCGACTACGTCATCAACGGCGTCAAGCAGTTCATCACCAGCGGCAAGAATGGCGATGTAGCCATCGTCATTGCCGTCACCGACAAGGCTGCGGGTAAAAAAGGCATGAGTGCCTTCATCGTGCCTACCGGCAATCCCGGCTACCAGGTGGCACGCCTGGAGGACAAGCTGGGCCAGCACAGCAGCGATACGGCGCAGATCAATTTCGAGAACTGCCGCATTCCCGCATCGAACCTGATCGGGGCCGAGGGCGAGGGCTACAAGATTGCACTTTCCGCGCTGGAGGGCGGGCGTATCGGCATTGCCGCGCAAAGCGTGGGCATGGCGCGTGCGGCCTTTGAATGCGCGCTGCAATACAGCAAGGAGCGCGAGAGCTTTGGCCAGCCCATCTTCAACCATCAGGCCGTGGGTTTCAGGCTTGCCGAATGCGCCACGCAAATTGAAGCGGCCCGGCAACTGATCTGGCATGCCGCCAGCCTGCGTGATGCGGGTCTGCCCTGCCTGAAGGAAGCCGCCATGGCCAAGCTCTTTGCCAGCGAAATGGCCGAGCGCGTATGCAGCGCCGCCATCCAGACCCTGGGCGGCTATGGCGTGGTGAGTGACTTCCCCGTGGAGCGAATCTATCGCGATGTGCGCGTGTGCCAGATCTACGAAGGCACCAGCGATGTGCAAAAGATCCTGATCCAGCGGGCGCTGGCCTGATCTGCGTCTGGCGGCAAAAGCCCGCCGTTGTCAACTGCTGTGCACGAGGCTGTGGCACATCAGGGGACGGGCCGGTTGCCGATGTCATACGGCCTGCTTAGGATGTGCTCAGTTGGGGGGAGTTTCCCCAGGGGTTTCAACCATTTGCAGCAGGAGTCCACCGCATGCCTTTTGCCCAGGTCAATGGTCAGAATATCTACTACGAGGACACGGGAGGGCGTGGCCCGGCCATTGTGTTCTCGCACGGCCTGCTCATGGATCACACCATGTTCGAGCCACAGGTACAGGCTTTGCAGGGGCTGTATCGCTGCATCAGCTGGGACGAGCGTGGTCACGGGCAGACCGCAGATCCCGAGCATTGCGAAGCGTTCAGCTACTATGACTCGGCCGACGATCTGGCGGCCTTGCTCAAATATCTGGGTGTGGAAAAAGCGGTGCTGGTGGGCATGTCGCAAGGCGGCTATCTGTCGCTGCGCTGCGCGCTGATTCATCCAGATGTCGTGGGCGCGCTGGTGCTGATAGACACCCAGGCCATGCTGGAGGATCCAGAGCAGATGCCGCACCATGAGGCGCTGCTCAAGGCCTGGATGGAGCATGGGCTGTCGGATGACATGGCCACCACCGTGGAGCACACGATTTTGGGCCAGGGTTGGCCGGGTGCTGAGCAGTGGCGTGCCAAATGGAAACAGGCCTCGCCGATCAACCTGGGGCAGAGCTTTGCGACGCTGGCGCTGCGCGATGACATCAGCCCGCGTCTGGCCGAAATCAAGGTGCCTGCGCTGGTGATTCATGGCGACAAGGATGCGGCCATCGGTGTGGAGCGTGCGCGGGCCATGTTCAAGGGCTTGCCCCAGGCCCAGTGGGTGGATGTGGCCGGCGCAGGCCATGCGGCCAACCTCACCCATCCGGAACCCGTGAATGCGGCCATCAGGCAGTTTCTGGACGGCCTGCACTGAAAACGTAAACACGTTCTGAGGCTCTCAGGCCTCCCCCAGCTCAGCCATGCTGCGCTTGCGCAGCACCACGGTGATTTGGCCGTTGGTCTCGATCGTGGCGCGCTCCACCTCATGCGCGTTGAGGCAGCCATTGGAGCGCAGGGCCGCAGCCAGGTCTTCGGCTGTGATCTGCTCCTGCGTCATCAGACTGGGTTGCACAATGCCCTGGTGAATCAGGACCTTGGGTTTGCCATTGACCAGTTTGCGCAGCCCGGCAAAGCGGTAGCTCAGGTGGGAGAGCAGTGCATGGCAGGCCAGCAAGGTGGTGGCACTGATCAGGCCGCCAATCAGCGAGTTGTCGCCCGCATTCATGGAGTTCTGTACTGCGTTGGAGAGAATCAGCAGCAGCACCAGGTCGAAAGGTGCGTACTGGCCGGTCTGGCGCCTGCCGGTCAGGCGCAGAAACACCAGCAAAAACAGGTAGACGCTAACACCGCGAATCACGAACTCCCACCAGGGAGCAGCCATGGAGAACATAGGCAAACCTTTGAACAGCGAGCTTTGAACTGCAGCTACTGTGCTCTGAGGCAACCGACTGCGCAAGCCGGCTTGCTCATTGTTCGACTTGGCCGACAATGCAGCATTGCCAATCAAGACTGCCAAAGTTGTGAAAGAAGCCGAGAAAAAGCGGGACTGTCCCTGTGGACGCAAGAATGACAAAGGGCGGCTGCTGGCCTATGCCGATTGCTGCGGCCGCTATATCGACCACTGGGATGCCCGGCCCGCACCCGATGCCGAGGCTCTGATGCGCTCGCGCTATACGGCCTTCGTGTCTGAGAACCAGGAATATTTGCAAGCCACCTGGCATGCCAGCCAGCGTCCGCCGCAGCTCGATTTCGATGCTGCCACCAAATGGCTGGGGCTGGATGTGAAGCAGTTTCAGCCGACCGGCGATGCCTGTGCAGAGGTCGAATTCGTCGCCCGCTATCGTCTGGCGGGTCGTGCCGTACGCCTGCATGAGCGCAGCCGCTTTGTGCTCGAGGGTGGACGCTGGTTCTACGTCGATGGCGATCAGTTCTGAAGTCGATTCGGCGCAGTCGACCCGGCTGCAGGCCGGTCTGCGCCTGTTGCAGTCACTGGCTTCGCGCGGCTCCTCTGAAATCGCCGCATTGCTGATTCCGGCCCTGCTGCTGTGGGTCAGTACCCGCAACAGCCCGGCCGTCAGTGCTGGGCTGGCCTGGTGGTGGGGGCTGATGATCGTCATGGCGCTTGGCTTTTTGCTGTTCCGCCGCAGGCTGCATCGCCAGTGGCGGTCGGCGCGCGACTGGGAGCCATCGCGACTGCAGGCGGCATTGACAGCCTGGCAGCGACAACTGGCGCTGGCCGCGTTGATCAACGGCTTGCTCTGGGTCAGCGTGCTGGCCTTCACCTGGAGCGGCAGCCACAGTGAGCTGCGTCTGCTGATCTATCTGGTGCTGCTGGGCGTGATGGCATCGGCCGCCACTTTTCTGGCGCCGGTGCCGCAGGTGTTCGCGGCCTTCATGGCGGGCATCTACTTGCCGATGCTGCTGTGCACGCTGCATTACTTTCCGCACAAAGGCCCTTATCTGTTGCCGTTGCTGCTGCTGTACGGCGCCATACTTGCCCGCCACGCCTGGGGCGCGCGGCGTTTTGTGCAGCAGCAGATGGCGCACGAGCTGGAGCGTCAGGCACTGGCGGAGCGCTACCGCGAAGCCAAGGAGCAGGCAGAGAACGCGCTGGCCGAAAAGAACTGGTTTATCTCCGCCGCCAGTCATGATCTGCGGCAACCTTTGCATGCCATGGGCCTGATGCTGCAAGCCGCTCATCAGCGCAATCAGGATGACGAGCTGGCGCAGCTGCTGCAGGAAATGCAGGCCTGCACGCGCGATCTGGGCTCCATGTTCAACGACCTGATGGATCTGTCGCGGCTTGAGGGTGACAGCTTCGCACCGCAATGGCAGGCGGTATCCATGAGTGCGGTGCTCGACGAAGCCCGGCGACTGTTCGCGCGCGAGGCAGCGCAGCGCGGCCTGCGTCTGCGCGTGAGGCAGCCAGCTCATATGCCGGCACTGTGCACGGATGCGGTGCTTCTGCGGCAGATGGTTTTCAATCTGCTGCAAAACGCGCTGCGCTACACCGACCAGGGCGGGGTGCTGCTGGCGCTGCGGCACAGGCAGGGGCGCTGGCTTTTACAGGTGTGGGACAGCGGCTGCGGCATGAGCGAGCAGGAATGTGCACAGGTCTTCATGCGTCACTATCGCAGCCCTGCGCGCCAGCAGCGCGATGCCAGGGATGGCGTGCCGGCACCATTGCGCGGGCGCGGCCTGGGCTTGTCCGTGGTGGCACTGGCGGCGCAGCGGCTGGGTGTGGAATGCGGGGTTCAGTCGCTGCCGGGAAAGGGGTCATGTTTCTGGCTGCGCTGGCCGCAGGATGCCGAGCAGTGGCAGGCATCGTCTGTGCTGCCGGATCCGCCGATATTGACTGGGCCGCAGTGGTTCGCCCCCTTGCAGGGGCACTGCCTGGTCGTGGAAAACGATGCGCAGCTGGCCCCGGTGCTGGTGCAGATCTTGCAGAGCTGGGGTGTGCAGGTGCAAAGAGCGCGCAGCCTGGGTGAGGCGCAGCAACTGCTGGCCGATGGATTGTGGCCAGACTTTGTGTTGTGCGACCAGCGATTGAAGGATGGCGCAAGCGGGCTTGAGTGTTTGATGCTGCTTCTGGATCAGCGCCCGCAAGCCAGCGGTGCTTTGATGAGTGGCGACGAGGAGATGCTGGAGCAGGTGCAGGATCAGGGCTATCTGGCCCTGGCGACCCCGCTGCAGCCCGACCAGCTGCATGCGGTGCTGGCGCGCTGCATGGCGATCCGCCAGCCTTAGTCCAAGTCGACCTCTATGCCTCGCATGCGCGTGATCAGCGCCACGCGGTTGTTGGCGCCCAGGCGCTGAAGCAAGGCGGTGACATGTTCCTTGACCGTGTATTCGGACAGGTTCAGTGTCTGTGCAATGGCGCGATTGGGCTTGCCCTGCAGCAACAGGCTCAGCACCTGTGCCTGGCGGGCAGTGATGCCGAGCTCTCTGGCGCTCATATGCAAGATGCTGCCCGCGGTTGGCGCCGGAGGGGCGGTGGGGATGGGGGGCTGGGCCTCAAACCAGGTGCGGCCGCTCAGCAGGGCTTGCACTGCCGCCTGAAACTCGTGAGACGGGCTGCTTTTGTGCACAAAGCCATGCACACCTGCGGCTGCAGCCTTGCTGGCGATGGCCGGGTGCTTGTCGCCGCTGGTCACCAGAATGCGTGTGCCAGGAGCCAAGGCCAGGATGCTGTGCACAAACTCCAGAGATGCACCGTCTTCCAGCCAGAAGTCCATCACAGTGATGACGGGTTCGCCCAGCGCAGCAATCATGGTCAGTGCCTCATTGCCGTGTGCCGCACAGCGCACCCGCTGCACGCCGGCGCTGGTCATCAGTACATGGGCTGCACCTTCCGCGACCAGCGGGTGATCATCCACCACCAGCGCATAGGGCTGTGCGCCCTGTTCAGGGGTGCTCAGGATTTGCAGTAGATCGGGCATGAGCCTTCCTTTGGGCTTGGTAACAAAGACCCCTCCTCGGTAGGGAGTGGTCTGCTCGCAAGTCTTCTGACAATGTCTGTAAGACGACGCTGCTTTTTATCTCAGTGTCGGGATATGGACATTTTCAACCAACATCAAGACTGAGGAGCAGCCCGTGCCATCTCTTATGCAAATCACCCGTAGAACTGCAGCCTTGCTGCTGATTTCCACCCTGGCCGCCTGCGGCGGCGGTGGTGGAGATGGCGGCAGCGGCGGCAGCAATGGCGGAGGAGGTGGCTCCGAAGGCGGCGGAGGCAATACGGGAGGAGGCAATACCGGAGGTGGCAACGGTGGCGGCACCGGCAATCAGGCCGTCACAGGAACCTACAAGATGGGCGGCCAGACCGCCACCAGCCATGCGCAGATGCAGGATGCCGCCAACAGCATGGGGGCCGACGGCTATGCGCTGTTCAGCTCCCTGGCGGGCTCGGTCGGTCCGACCGGTTCGGAGATCGGCGACTTCTATCTCACGGATACCGCGCATGCCGGGCGCAAGTTCAGCTATGTCAATCCCGCGGCGCAGCCTTCGCGCACGGCCTTTCTGGCTCAGCTGAACCAACAGGGCAGCAGCGGCTATATGTACAAGTCCGACGCCGTGTTCAGCGATGTCAGCGACATCCGCAGCGTCTATGTCAAGGACAACAGCCGTAGCGACCAGTTCAGCTACAGAACGGTGACGCCCGTAGCCACGACCGCCGAAGCCTTTGCCACGGAGCTCAACGGACAAGGGGCTGAAGGCTATCGCTATCTGGGTCCCCAGATCGTCAACAACGAGCTGTTCAGCCTGTATGCCAAGCGCAACGACAGCGTCACCTATACCTATCAGGTCGACAAGCTCGGCAGCGCATCCTCTGCCGCCGATGCCGCAGCGATGAGAACCCGTCTGGCACCAAAGGGCGCGGATGGCTGGTTCATCCGCGGCACGCAGGGGCTGGGCAGCGACCCGATGAACATGAACTATGTGGATGTCTTCGAGAAAAGCTCCGCACAGAATGGCGCCATCGAGTATCTGGTCGAGGCCTCGGCAGGCAGTGACTCGCTCACGACCCAGCTGAACAATATGAATGCCAATGCGGCCAAGGGCTTCTTCTATTTCAGCGGCATCATGACCGCAGACGGCAAGACCAGCACCATCTACGTCAAGAACAGCGCGTGGTTGATCAATCCGCTGGCAGGAGTGACCTTCCCCTGAACTCGAAAAGGGCGTGAGCGCATAATTACTCCCTCTGTTTCTTGATACTAGGCGCCGTTGGGCGCCTTTTTTGCATCCCCTGATGCGCTGGTAATGTTTCCATGACTGCTTTTGACGCTGTGCTTTTCGACTGTGATGGTGTGCTGGTGGACAGCGAATCCATCACCAATCGCGTGCTGTGCACCATGCTCAACGAATCCGGCTGGGCCATCAGCCAGGAGCAGTGCACACGCGACTTCATCGGCAAGACGGTGCGCAGCCAGGCGGCCGTGATCGAGGCACATACCGGCAAGCCGCTGACCGATGCCTGGATGGCAGAGTTCTACGAGCGCCGCAATGCCGCGCTGCGTGCCGAGCTGGTGGCCATCGATGGTGCGGTGCAGGCCGTCAGCCAGCTGCATGCGCTGTGTAACGGTCGCATTGCCTGCGCCTCTGGTGCGGACCGTGCCAAGGTGGAGATGCAGCTCGACAAAGTGGGCATGGCCCCCTATTTCGAAGGTCATGTCTACAGCGGCCATGAAATGCCGCGCAGCAAGCCCTTCCCCGATGTCTATCTGGCAGCGGCAAAGGCGCTGAACGCTGATCCTGCCAAATGCCTGGTGATCGAGGACACCATGACCGGCGTACAGGCCGGCGTGGCCGCCGGTGCCACCGTCTGGGGCTATTTCCCTGCCGATCAGGGCCATGCCTCGGCAGAGCAGTTGCTCGAGGCTGGTGCCGCCTGCGTGTTCGGCGACATGGGCGATCTGCCCGCCATGTTCGAGGCCGTGCGCAGGAGTGCCGCCAGCGCCTCTGCCGGCGATGTCGACGATCACGACCTGCGCTAAAGCTCAGTCCCAGATCGACAGCGCCTCGCGCAGCTGCTTCATGGGCTGATCGTCGATCACGCTGTTGTGCAGCAGGATTACGCGCTGTACGGGCCAGTTTTCGACCCGCTTCACCCAGCTGCGCACGGCGGCCCTGTCCCTGACCAGCAGGCGCACGGTGCGCGGCACGGTCAGGCGCTCATGCCCGCCCGTCAGGCCCAGATACATGCGTACCGGCAGGCTCAGCGGTCCTTGCCAGCATTGCAGCACGTCGGTGGCGATGAGGCTGCCGCTGGCCGGATGGAACCACAGCGTCTCGTCGAGCATGGGAAGGCCGTCCAGCGGCAGGCATTGCAGTTCGCCGGCCCAGGGCGCTTCGGCATCCGGCGGCAAGGGCTCCAGCAGCGGCAGGTCCGGGCGCTTGCTCAGCACGCCCTGTGTGCCATAGATCCGGGCCTGTGGATAAAGCCTGGCCAGTTTGCCCACGAACAAGTGGTGCATGGCGCTGGGGGCGACGATGTGCTGCAGCGGTCCCAGGGCGTCGAGCGCCGCTTTCTGTACTTGCGTCAGCGGCACTGCAGAGTGCGAGAACAGGCTGCCGTCGGCCAGCCGGATCACCGTCATGCGTGTGCTGACCTTCAACCCTGCATTGCTGAAGTGATAGCTGAGCGCCCATACCCCATCAGCGATTGCCTGCCAGTTTTCTGAGGATTCCTGCATGGAGAGCTCCTTGCGTCAGACGGCACGCTGGCCGGCGGTTTTGCGAAATTCCGAAGGGGACAGCCCTGTCCAGAGGCGAAAGGCGCGGATAAAGCTCTTGTCGTTGAGAAAGCCGCAGGCCTGGGCCACGCGCTTGATGGGGCGACTGGTGCGCAGCAGCAGCGCAATCGCACGTTCACGCCGGATATCGTCCTTGAGGGCCTGCAGCGAAATACCTTCTTCCTTGAGCTGGCGGTGCAGGCTGCGCTGCGACAGATGCAGCTGGCGGGACAGCGTTTCAGCCGTCTGCTGCTCTTCCCCGCTGGCGGCCAGCAGATGGCGCACGCGCTGCACCAGAGTCTTCTCGCGCTGGTAGGGGCGCACCTGGATCGGCAAGGCGCGCTGCAGCATGCGGTTGAGGGCCGCCTCGTCGCGCGCCAGCGGCGCCTGCAGCCAGCGTGCTTCAAACTGCAGACTGGCGACGGGGGCATCAAAAGCGATGCTGCCTGGTGCGAACAGCACCTTGTAGACGCTGGCATGCGCGGGCTCGGAAAACGGAAAGCTGGCATGCAGCAGGCTGATCGGCTCGTTGATCAGCCAGCTGGCAAAGCCGTGGATATTGCGCAGCACCGACACCATGCAGAACTCGCGCATGCCTCCCAGCGGGCGGCTTTCATGCAGGGTGAGGGTGGCAATGCCGGCTTGCTCGCTGAGCTGCAGCTGCAGGTCCTGCGCAATCAGTCCGTGATGCCGGCACCAGCGCGCCAATGCCAGACCCAGCTGCGGCGCGCTGATGCTGGCGCGGGCCAGCATGCCGTAGCTGCCCCAGGGCAGGCGGCGCTCGAACCATCCCAGGGCTTCATCGTCCAGCTCGCGCATGGCTGCGTCGGATAGTGCCTCCATCTGCAGGGCCGTGATGCGCTCGTCGGCATCGTCAATCAGATCTGGCGGGATTTGTGCCTTTTCCAGAGCGCCTAGCGCTGACATCTGCCTTGCTTCATAGGCGCGGACAATGGCTTGAACAAACGCCATGGGGGTAATTGCCGGGTGCGATTTGAGCACGGAGCTGGCATGGTGTGGCAGTGGAGTCTTGACCAGAGAGGGGGTGAGCATTTGGCAATTATTGCAACCTTTGTGACCTCTTATGGACAGGGCTTGCCCTTATTCTGAGGCGCAGAAAACGGTGCTGAATGGACGCTGCGCAGCCAGTTCGCAGGTGGCTGCCGGCACGCAAGGAGACACAAGACCATGCCATCGCAAGTGAACGCGCTGACTGCCAGCTATGCCAAGGGGCGCACGGATGTGCCGCTGATCGAGCAGACCATTGGCGATTTTTTTGCTGCAATGGCACAGCGCCAGGGCTCGCGTGATGCGCTGGTCAGCCGTCATCAGGGTCTGCGCTACAGCTATGCCCAGCTGCATGTGGCCGCGCGCCAGCTGGCCAGCGCGCTGCTGTCGCAAGGGCTGCTCAAAGGCGACCGGGTGGGTATCTGGAGCCATAACAACGCAGAGTGGGTGCTGATGCAGCTGGCCACGGCTCAGGTGGGTCTGGTGCTGGTCAATATCAACCCTGCCTATCGCACCGCCGAAGTCGAATATGCACTCAACAAGGTGGGCTGCAAGGCGCTGGTGTCCATGCCGCGGTTCAAGACCAGCGACTATCTGGGCATGCTGCGCGAGCTGGCGCCCGAGCTGGCGAGCTGCGCGCCAGGCCAGCTGCAATCCAAACGCCTGCCGGCCTTGCGCACCGTGGTGTGGATTGATGCGACCGGCTCAGGTGCTGCCGGCTCAGGTTCGGCCGGCTCAGGTGCAGTGGATCAGGACGCCGAGCAGCCCGGCATGCTGCGCTTTTCGCAGCTGATGGCACAAGGAACCAGTGCGGATGAGCGCATCGATGCCATTGCCGCCACGCTCAGCAACCACGACCCCATCAATATCCAGTTCACCAGCGGCACCACGGGCTTTCCCAAGGGCGCGACGCTGACGCACCGCAACATCCTCAACAACGGCTTTTTCATTGGCGAATGCATGCGCCTCACGCCCGAGGACAGGCTTTGCATCCCCGTGCCGCTGTATCACTGCTTTGGCATGGTGCTGGGCAATCTGGCCTGCTTCACCCATGGCTCGACCATCGTCTATCCCAATGACGGCTTTGACCCCCTCACCGTGCTGGAAGCGGTGCAGGCCGAGAAATGCACGGGTCTGCACGGCGTGCCCACCATGTTCATTGCCGAGCTCGATCATCCGCGCTTTGCCGAGTTCGATCTGTCCACGCTGCGCACCGGCATCATGGCCGGCTCGCCCTGTCCCATCGAGGTGATGAAGCGCGTGGTGCGCGACATGCATCTGAGCGAGATCACCATCGCCTACGGCATGACGGAAACCAGTCCCGTGAGCTGCCAGAGCGATGCCGACACGCCGCTGGAAAAACGCGTGGCCACCGTGGGCAAGGTGCAGCCGCATCTGGAGGTGAAGATTGTGGATCCGTCCACGGGCGAGACCATGCCGCCGGGTCAGTCGGGCGAGCTGTGCACGCGTGGCTATTCCGTCATGCACGGCTACTGGGAAGACGAGGCCAGGACCCGCGAGGCCATCGACGCCGAGCAGTGGATGCATACCGGCGATCTGGCGACCATGGACGCCGAAGGCTATGTGAATATCGTGGGCCGCATCAAGGACATGGTGATCCGTGGCGGCGAGAACATCTACCCGCGTGAGATCGAGGAATTCCTCTATCGCCACCCCAAGGTGCAGGATGTGCAGGTGGTGGGAGTGCCCGATGTGCGCTATGGCGAGGAGCTGTGTGCGTGGATCATCGTCAAGCCCGGCCAGGAACTCGGCGAGGACGAGATCCGCGACTTCTGCAAGGGGCAGATCGCGCACTACAAGGTGCCGCGCTATATCCGCTTTGTCCAGGCCTTCCCGATGACGGTGACGGGCAAGATACAGAAGTTCAGGATTCGCGACGAGATGATCGAGTTGCTGGATCTGCGCGTCATCAAGACGGCCTGAAAATGGACTACCCCCTGTGCCGCTTCGCGACTTCCCTGCGCCGGGTGCCCCCCAAGGGGGACGAAGCCCTTGCCGCGAGGCGGCTCTTGCTGGGCGTCTCCGACTTAGTGGTTGGAGTGATTGCTGGTCATGGGCAGACCGGCGGCACGGCGCGCGACCGCAAGGCGCTTGCGCATGGCGATTTCCTGCATGTCCAGCTCGCTGACCAGGCTGCGCAGCGATTCGTCGTTGATGCGGTGGGCCTGTCTTTCGGCGTAGTAAAAGTCCCGCTCGGCATGAATGCACTCGATGCGGGTTTCGATCTCCATCACATAGCGCAGCTTGCGCTGGCGCACGACTTCGGGCGCTTCGCGCAGCAGCTCTATGCTTTGCGCGGCGCCGCTGCCGTCGTCGAGCAACTGGATGCGGTTGCGGTATTCCTGGGTCAGATGGCCGTTGACCTCCTGGCGCATCGCCACCCATTCGGGGTCGCGGCGCTGCATTTCTTCCTCGCTCAGCGTGAGCTTGGCCATGGCTGCCATGCAGGCCTGTTCGCGGGCCAGGCGCTCCTCGCGCACGGTGGGCGACTCTTCGTGCGGGGGCAGATGGCGCAGCACGATGGGCAGGCCCACGGCACCGATCACCAGCGTGAACAAAATGGTGCCGGTGGCGAGAAAGACCAGCATGTCGCGGCCCGGGAAGGGCTGGCCGTTGTTCAGCAGCATGGGCACGGACAGCGCACCGGCCAGCGTGACCGCGCCGCGAATGCCGGCCAGCGTGGTGGCCAGGTTCAGCAGCTTGGAGGGACGTTCGGTCATCTTGCCCTGCCGGTGGGCGCGCAGCAGCGAGCCATGCACACCCAGCACCAGCCAGATCCAGCGCATCAGCAGCAGCGCAAACGAAATCGCGGCCACATAGCCGACCAAAATCCACCAGTCATGGCCGGCCTGATGCAGCGGCACGCCGATGATGGATGGCAACTGCAGGCCCAGCAGCAGGAAGATGGCGCCGTTGAAGGCAGCTTCCACCATGCTCCAGGTGCCTTCGGTCTGCAGGCGTTCGCTGATATAGCTGCTGCGCTCCAGATCGGCGAAATTGGTGGCGATGCCTGCGGCCACGGCAGCCAGAATGCCGGAGACACCGATTTTTTCGCCCACGATATAGGCGGCAAAAGGCAGCAGCACCAGCAGCAACACCATCTGCGTGGCGGCTACGTCACCCAGGCGGCGTGTGATGGTGCCGCGCGCATGGCTGAAGCCCCAGCCTATCAGCGCCCCCACTCCCAGGCCGCCGACGGCCATCCAGGTGAACTCCTTGGCGACTTCGCCCCAGGAGAACATGCCGGTCAGTGTGGCTGCAATCGCAAATTTCAGCGCCACAAGGCCCGATGCGTCATTGAGCAGCGACTCGCCCTCCAGCACATGCATGGTCTTCTCTGGCATCCCCAGATTGCGCGTGATGGCCGAAACGGCCACGGCATCGGTGGGCGAGATCACGGCGGCCAGGGCAAAGGCCACGGTCAGCGGAATCTCGGGAATCATCCAGTGGATGAGATAGCCCAGGCCCAGTACGGTGAACAGAACCAGGCCCAGGGCCAGCAGCAAGATGGGTTTGGCCAGTGCGAAAAATTCACGCTTGGGGATGCGCCAGCCGTCGGCAAACAGCAGCGGCGGAATGAACAGCAGCAGGAACAGCTCCGGGTCGAACGCGATGTGCAGGCCGGCTTGCGGCCAGGCAATCAGCGCACCCAGTGCGATTTGAATCAGAGGCAGGGGGATGGCCCGGATATAGCGGGCCACAATGCCTGTCAGTGCTCCCAGCAGCAAGACAAGCAAAACGGTTTCAACAGCGTGCATGAGGCATTTTCTTCAACTGCCGTGGCAGTGCTGTGTCCGAGCAAGAAAAAAACCAAGTTCTCACATCAGTTATCAAGCGGCAAAGGACGAGCCGTAACCCATGAAGCAAGCGTGTGCCAAGCACGGGACGGCCGGCAAGGGCCACCCCGCCGCAAGGCCGTCGTCCCCCTAGGGGGAAGCGGCGCAGCCGCTCAGGGGCAATCATTTTTTAAGGGCAAGCGATGAGCATTCTGGGTACACAACTGAATCCGCGTTCGGCAGATTTCCTGGCCAACGCTGCCGCCATGCAGGCGCTGGTCAATGAGCTGCACGCACGCTGCGATCAGAACGCACTGGGCGGCAACGAAGCAGCACGCGCCAAGCATGTGGCGCGCGGCAAGCTGCTGCCGCGCGAGCGCGTGCAGCGGCTGCTGGACCCCGGCACGCCGTTTCTGGAACTGTCGCCGCTGGCCGCGCTCAATATGTACAACAACGATGCGCCGGGCGCCGGCGTGATCGTGGGCGTGGGCCGCGTCAGCGGCGTGGACTGCATGATCGTCTGCAACGACGCCACCGTGAAGGGCGGAACCTACTACCCGATGACGGTGAAAAAGCATCTGCGCGCGCAGGAGGTGGCCGCGCAGAACCGTCTGCCCTGCATCTATCTGGTGGACTCGGGCGGTGCCAATCTGCCCAATCAGGACGAGGTCTTCCCCGACCGCGAGCACTTCGGCCGCATCTTCTACAACCAGGCCAACATGAGCGCGCAGGGCATCGCCCAGATCGCCGTGGTCATGGGCTCGTGCACGGCAGGCGGCGCCTATGTGCCGGCCATGAGCGACGAGTCCATCATCGTCAAGAACCAGGGCACCATCTTTCTGGGCGGCCCTCCCCTGGTCAAGGCGGCCACCGGCGAGGTGGTCAGTGCCGAGGACCTGGGCGGCGGCGATGTGCACACGCGTCTGTCGGGCGTGGCCGACCATCTGGCCGAGAACGACCTGCATGCGCTGGCGCTGGCGCGCCAGGCGGTGGCGAACCTGAACAAGGGCAAGCCCGCGTCTCAGACCGATCATGCGCCAGCGGCGCCCCTCTTCGAGAGCGAAGAGCTGTATGGCGTGATTCCCGTCGATACGCGCAAGCCCTTCGATGTGCGCGAGATCATTGCCCGCATCGTGGACGGCAGCCAGTTCGACGAGTTCAAGGCCCGCTTCGGCAACACCCTGGTCTGCGGCTTTGCGCGCATCGAGGGCATGCAGGTCGGCATCATCGCCAACAACGGCATCTTGTTCTCCGAGTCGGCCGTCAAGGGCGCACACTTCATCGAGCTGTGCTGCCAGCGCAAGATTCCGTTGGTGTTCCTGCAGAACATCACGGGCTTTATGGTCGGGCGCAAATACGAGAACGAAGGCATTGCCCGCCACGGTGCCAAGCTGGTCACGGCCGTGGCCACGGCCGCGGTGCCCAAGTTCACCATCATCATCGGCGGCAGCTTTGGCGCGGGCAATTACGGCATGTGCGGCCGCGCCTATTCGCCCCGTTTCCTCTGGATGTGGCCCAACGCGCGCATCAGCGTCATGGGCGGCGAGCAGGCGGCCAGTGTGCTGGCCACCGTCAAGCGCGACGGCATAGAAGCCAAGGGCGGCAGCTGGAGTGCCGATGAAGAGGAGCGCTTCAAGGCACCTATCCGCCAGCAGTATGAAGATCAGGGCCATCCCTATTACGCGACGGCGCGTCTCTGGGACGACGGTGTGATCGATCCCGCCGACACGCGCCGCGTGCTGGCGCTGGGCCTGGCTGCGGCACGCAATGCGCCGATTGAGGACACGCGCTTCGGCGTATTCCGCATGTAAGCGGGCAGAGGCTGTCAATCATGTCGCGTCGCCATTTCCTCACCTGCTTGCCGCCAGTCCTGCTGTCGGCTGCGCTGGCCATGCCCATGGTTGGCGCTGCCGAGCCAGCGGTGCAGCGCATGGATGCGCGCATTCCGGTCTGGGTGCCAGCAAGCGGCGATTCGCCCGCGCACAGCGCCGAGTTGGCAGGTCATGTCTATCGTCCTCATGGGCAGGGTCCTTGGGCATTGATCGTGCTCAGCCATGGCACACCCAGCGGCAAAGAGGCGCGCGAAGCCATGACCGATCGCTACGGTCCTCAGGCGCGCGCTCTGGCCGAGCTGGGCTATGTGGTGGTGACGGGTTTGCGCCGCGGCTATGGGGCATCGGACGGTCCCCTCGCAGACCGCTACGGCAGCTGTGATGCCCCCGACTACGCCCATGCGGCCCAGGAGGCAGCGCGCGATGTGGCTGCCATCATGACTTACGGGCAAAAGCTGCCCTATGTCGATGGCTCGCAAGTGCTGCTGCTGGGCAAGTCCGCCGGCGGCTTTGCATCGCTGGCTCTGGCGGCGCAGCAGCCCGCGGGCTTGCGCGGCGTCGTCAACTTTGCCGGCGGCCGGGGCTCACAGCAGCAGATGCGTGAGAAAGCCGCGGTTTGCGGCGAGGCCCAACTGCTCAAGACCGTGGCCGGCTTTGCCGCCACCAGTCGTGTGCCCCAGCTGTGGATTTATGCCGAGAACGATAGCTACTTTCGCCCGCCGCTGGTGCGCAAGATGGCTGAAAGCTATCTGGCCACAGGCCAGAACCTGAAACTGGTGTTTGCTCCATCCAGCGGCGCGGAGGGACACCAGTTCTTTGACCGTGCCGCCAATATCGGGCAATGGTTGCCGCAGGTCCGTGAATTCCTCATGCAGCAGCTGCCGGGTACGGCGGCTGCGCAACTGCAAAGCCCTAACTCACTGGGAGACAAGCAATGACTGCTTTGACTTTGACCGTGGATGGCGGCATCGCCCGCGTCACGCTGGCTCAGCCCGCCATTCGCAACGCCTTCAGCGATGCGGCGATTGCCGAGATCACCGCCGCCTTCCTTCAGGTCGGCGAGCGTGCCGATGTGCGCGCCGTGGTGCTGGCCGCCGAAGGACCCGCATTCTGTGCGGGCGCGGACCTGAACTGGATGCGCCGCATGGCCGATTACTCGCGCGACGAAAACCGTGTCGATGCGGGTTTGCTGGCTGAGATGCTGCGCGTCATCTACGAATGCCCCAAACCCACGATTGCGCGTGTACAGGGCGATGTCTATGCGGGCGGCATGGGCCTGGTGGCCTGCTGCGATATGGCGGTGGCGGCCGACACGGCGGGCTTTTGCCTCAGCGAGGTCAAGATCGGCCTGATTCCCGCCACCATCAGCCCCTATGTGATCCGCGCCATGGGTGCCAGAGCCGCGCACCGCTACTTTCTCACGGGCGAGCGCTTTTCGGCGCAGGAGGCGCATCGCATCGGCTATGTGCATGAGGTGGTCGAGGCCGACGGGCTGGATGCCGTTGTCGACGGCTGGCTCAAGCATTTGCTGAGCGCCGGTCCCGCCGCTGTGCGGGCCTGCAAGCGCCTGGTCCTGGACATGGCCGAGCGCGAAATCAGCGAGCAGCTGATTGCGGCGACCGTGGAGTCGATTGCCACCATCCGCGCCAGCAGCGAAGGCAAGGAAGGCGTGCAGGCTTTTCTCAACAAGCGCAAACCCAACTGGCTGCCCGGATGAGATGACAAACCTTGTGTCCGGGGCGCTTTAGAGTTCGGGCGAGACATAGGGAATGAACACCATGGATATCTGGCAAACCATCATCGACTGGCTGCACCGCATCGGCCTGCATATCGACCCCGAAACGGCCAGGGCCGTGGGCGATGCTGCTGGCCAGGTCACAGATGTGGCCGCCAGGGCCGGGCAAGCCGTGGGGCAGATGGACATGGCCTCGATGCTTGCGCTGGCCGCGGCTCTGGGCTGGGCCAGCGGCTTTCGCCTCTATGCCGTGGTGTTTGTCGTGGGCCTGCTGGGTGCAAGTGGTCTGATGCCGCTGCCCGGCGGTCTGCATGTGCTGCAGCATCCCATGGTGCTGGTCATCAGCGGCGGTCTGCTGTTCGTGGAGTTCTTTGCCGACAAGATTCCCGTGGTCGATTCGGTCTGGGACCTGTTCCAGAGCGTGCTGCGCATTCCCGCCGGGGCGGCGCTGGCGGCCTCGGTCTTTGCTGCCGACAGCACCACCATGGCCATGGCTGCCGCCTTGATGGGCGGAACGCTGGCCGCGACCAGCCAGGCGGCCAAGACCACGACGCGTGCCCTCATCAACACCTCGCCCGAACCGTTCTCCAACGTGGGAGCCAGTCTGGCGGAAGACACGGTGTCGCTGGGCGCCATCTGGCTGGCGTTGACCAACCCGCTGGTGTTTGCCGCCGTGCTGCTGGTCGTGGTGATTGCGATGTGGCTGGTGATCTGGGCGCTTTGGCGCTTTCTCAAGGCGATTTTTCGACGCCTGCGCGGCAGTGGTGAAGCGCAGGAGCCATTGCAAAAAACATAGCTGCTTGCGTTTTATGGATATGCGCTGAGCGGTGATTTGACCGATAACCGGAGACGATATGTTCAAGAAAATTCTGATTGCGAATCGAGGTGAAATCGCCTGCCGCGTAGCCGCCACCGCCCGTCGCATGGGTGTGAAGACCGTGGCTGTGTATTCCGATGCCGATGCCCGGGCCAAGCATGTCGCGGCCTGCGACGAAGCCGTGCACATCGGCGGCAGTGCGCCCAAGGACAGCTATCTGCGCTGGGAGCGCATTCTCGAAGCCGCACAAGCCACGGGTGCCGAGGCCATCCACCCCGGCTACGGTTTTCTCTCCGAGAACGAGGACTTTGCCAATGCCTGCGCGGCGGCCGGCCTGGTCTTCATCGGCCCGCCCGCCAGCGCGATTCGCGCCATGGGTCTCAAGGCCGAGTCCAAGCAACTGATGGAAAAGGCCGGCGTGCCGCTGGTGCCCGGCTATCACGGTCACGACCAGAACCCCGAGCTGCTGCAACGCGAGGCCGACCGCATCGGCTATCCCGTGCTCATCAAGGCCAGTGCGGGCGGTGGTGGCAAGGGCATGCGTCTGGTGGAAAAGAGCGAGGACTTTGCGGCCTCGCTGGAGTCCTGCAAGCGCGAGGCCATCAACAGCTTCGGCAACGATGCCGTGCTGATCGAGAAATACGTGCTGCGTCCGCGCCATATCGAGATTCAGGTGTTTGGCGATACACAGGGCAACTGCGTCTATCTGTTCGAGCGCGACTGCTCGGTGCAGCGCCGCCACCAGAAGGTGCTCGAGGAAGCGCCGGCGCCGGGCATGACTGCCGCGCTGCGCCAGAAGATGGGCGAGGCCGCCGTGGCCGCCGCCAAGGCCGTGAACTATGTGGGCGCGGGCACGGTGGAGTTCATCGTCGAGCAGCCCGGCGGCTACGACCAGCCCGAAGCCATGAAGTTCTACTTCATGGAAATGAACACCCGGCTGCAGGTGGAGCACCCCGTGACCGAAGCCATCACCGGCGAGGATCTGGTGCGGTGGCAACTGCTGGTGGCTTCGGGGCAGCCTTTGCCCAAGGCACAGTCGGAGCTTCGTATCCAGGGTCATGCGATCGAAGCGCGCATCTGCGCAGAGAACCCCGAGAACAACTTCCTGCCCGCCACCGGTCATCTGGCCGTCTATCGCAAGCCCGAATGCAGCAGCTTCGAGATCAGCGATGTGCGCGTGGACGACGGCGTACGCGAGGGCGATGCGATCAGCCCCTTCT
Source organism: Comamonas testosteroni (assembly GCF_000761245.1). Lineage (GTDB taxonomy): Bacteria > Pseudomonadota > Gammaproteobacteria > Burkholderiales > Burkholderiaceae_C > Comamonas > Comamonas testosteroni_C. The sequence continues at coordinate 28,776 of NZ_AWOR01000001.1, forward strand.
ACGACTCCATGATCGCCAAGCTCATCGTCCATGGCGAGGACCGTGCCCAGGCGCTGGCGCGTCTGGACGCGGCGCTGGCCCAGACCCATATCGTGGGCCTGACGACCAATGTGCAGTTTCTGCGCCAGGTGGTGAAGAGCCAGGCTTTCTCCAACGCCCTGCTCGATACCGCGCTGATCGAGCGCGAGCGCGAGGCCTTGTTCGGCAAGGATTTCGTGGGCCGCGACCTGGCCGTCGCCGCTGCCATGGCCTGGCAGTTGCAGGGCGAGCAGGCAGGCCAGGGCGCCGACCCCTTCAGCCGCCGCGACGGCTGGCGCATGTCGGGCCGCTACGTGCGCTCCTTCGGCTTTGCCTACCGCGGCGAGGACTTCACGGCCGGCCTGGCCTATGGTCGCGGCACGCAGGCGCCCCAGACCTATCAGCTCGGCATTGGCGAGGGCGAGAGTCGCAGCGATGCTGCGCTGCAGTGGCGCGCACTGGCCGACGGCCGGCTGGAGCTGGGCCTGGACGGCAAGCGCACGGTGGTCGTGGTCCATGCCCAGGGCGACCAGCTGTCCATCTTCACGGAGGCGGGCAGCACCCAGATCACTGTGGTCGACCAACTGACCCATGCGGGCGATACCGGCCATGAAGGCGGCCGCCTGACGGCGCCCATGCCCGGCAAGGTGGTGTCTTTCACCGTCAAGGCCGGCGACAAGGTCAGCAAGGGCCAGCCGCTGGCGGTGATGGAAGCCATGAAGATGGAGCACACGATTGCCGCCCCCGGCGATGGCGTGGTGCTGGAGCTGCTGTATGTGCCCGGCGACCAGGTCAGCGAAGGCGCGGAGCTGCTGCGCATCGAGGTGGCCGCCTGATCCGGCCAGGGTTGAACTGTTTAACAAAAAGAGCGGCTTGCGCTGGAGCATCCATGAATTCAGTCACTTTCAATGATGAAATCAAGACAGGTACAGCGCAAGAAGCTTCTTTTTTGATAGCAGTCCATTGGCCATCCGCGTCTGCAGCAGGTATGGCAAAGCGTTAGGCTTGGCATCCATGAAAGTCTTATTTTGCTGTGACGATACGCGGCCGGAGCCCTGGCTCAAAGGTTTGCATGACGCGCTGCCGGGCGCGGAGATTGCCATCTGGGAGCCGGGCGCGCCCCAGGCCGACTATGCACTGGTCTGGGCACCGCCCCAGCAGTTCCTCGACGAGCAGGCGGCCGGCCTGAAGGCCATGTTCAACATCGGCGCGGGCGTGGATGCGCTGCTGCCGCTGCGCATTCCCGCCGCGCTGCCCGTCTACCGCCTCGAAGATGCGGGCATGGCCGTGCAGATGGCCGAGTATGTGGCCCAGGCCGTGATCCGCTTCTTCCGCGGCCTCGATCAGTACGAGGCCGATATGGAGCGGGGCCTGTGGCAGCACCAGCGCAACCCCAGGCGTGTGGACTATCCCGTGGGCGTGATGGGCCTTGGCAAGATGGGCGAGCGCGTGGCCAGGGCGCTGACGGTGTTCGATTTCAAGGTCAATGGCTGGAGCCGCTCGCCGCGCGAGCTGCAGGGCGTCCAGTGCTTCAGCGGCATGGACAGCCTGGACCGCTTTCTGTCCGAGACACGCATTCTGGTCAACCTGCTGCCCCTGCACGACGAGACCCGCGACATCATCAACGCCCGCACGCTGGCGCTGCTGCAGCCCGGGGCCTATGTGATCAATGTGGGGCGCGGCGGCCATGTGGTCGATGCCGACCTGATTGCGCAGATCGAGTCCGGCCATGTCAGCGGTGCCATGCTGGACGTGTTCCGCGAGGAGCCGCTGCCCGAGAATCATCCGTTCTGGAAGCAATCCAGAATCATCCTCACCCCCCATACCTCGGCCCGCACGCTGGCAGCGGACAGCATTGCCCAGATCGTGGGCAAGGTCGCCGCCATGAGCCGGGGCGAGCCCGTCACAGGTCGAGTCGATCTGAGAAAAGGGTATTAACCCCCTGAGCCGTTGCGCCTAGGCGGCTGCGCGGCTTCCCCCTTTCTCTGCGGAAGGGGGACGACGCCAACGCTGCGGGGCGGCCCTTGCGACGGGGGATTGTTCAGTGGTTCAGGTAATGAAGCGATAGGAGAACGAAATGAAATACCCCGCACGCGTCAAGATCATCGATGTGGGCCCGCGCGACGGCCTGCAGAACGAAAAGCAGCCTGTGCCTGCCGCCATCAAGATCGAGCTGGTGCAGCGCCTGCAGGACGCAGGCCTCAAGGAGATCGAGGTCACCAGCTATGTGTCGCCCAAATGGGTGCCGCAGATGGCGGACAACGCCGAAGTCATGGCAGGCATAGCGCGCAGAGCCGGGGTGCTGTATTCGGTGCTCACACCAAATCTCAAGGGCTTCGAGGCCGCGCTGGCCGGCAAGCCCGACGAGATCGTGGTGTTCGGTGCGGCCAGCGAGGCCTTCAGCCAGCGCAACATCAACTGCTCGATTGCCGAGAGCATCGAGCGCTTTGCGCCCGTGGTGCAGGCGGCCCTTCAGGCCGGCATTGCCGTGCGCGGCGCCATGAGCTGCACCGTGGGCTGCCCCTACGAGGGCGAGATCGCGCCCGAGAAGGTGGGCTATCTGGCCGGGCTCATGAAGAGCATCGGCGTGCAGCGCGTGGACGTGGCCGACACCATCGGCGTGGGCACGCCCGTCAAGGTGCAAAAGGCGCTGGAGGCCACGCTGGCGCACTTCGATCTCGACCGGGTGTCCGGCCATTTCCACGATACCTATGGCCAGGCCCTGAGCAACACGCTGGCGGCGCTGGATCTGGGGGTCTGGAACTTCCAGTCCTCGGTCGCTGGCCTTGGCGGCTGTCCCTATGCCAAGGGCGCCACGGGCAATGTGGCCACCGAAGACGTGGTCTATCTGCTGCAGGGCATGGGCATAGAGACCGGCATCGACCTCGACAAGCTGATCGATGCGGGCCAGTTCATCAGCGAGCATCTGGGCCGCCCCACGCAGTCGCGCGTGGCCAAGGCCTTGCTGACCAAGCGCGCGGGTTGAGGCCAAGTCCGGCCCGGGCAGGCATGGGCGTTGTTACCATCGCCGCCATGCAAGCAAGATCACGTTTTTCGCTGACCCTTTGTCTGGCGGCAGCTGCCCTGCTGGGCGGCTGCGCCGGCATGGATGCCCAGGAGTGCAGGGACACGGACTGGGCCTATCTGGGGCAGCTCGATGCCATGGACGGCCGGCTGGACCTGTCCACCCGCGCCAGACGCCACTTCAAGGCCTGCAAGGACCAGGGCGTACAGATGGATGCGCGGGCCTATCAGCAGGGCTGGCTGCGCGGCCTGCAGGATTTCTGCACTCCCGACAGCGGCAAGACCTATGCGGAAGCCGGCCGCAAGTTCCAGCCGGGCTATTGCCCGGCGCCGCTGGAGGCCGCGTTTTTGCAAGGCTATGCGCCGGCGCGCGAGCGCTATCAGGACAGGCAGTCGGTGCTTGAGCTGGAGCGCCGCATCGATGCCAAGAAAAAAGAGCTGCGCGAGGCGCGTGACGCCAAGAACAGTGCCGGACATATCGCCTATGTCCAGAAAGACCTGCGTGATTTGCAGCTGGAGCTGGTGCAGCTCAGGCTCAAGCTGGCACAGTAGGGGCCGTGACGCTGCCTGATGGCAGCGCGATTTTCAGGAAAACATCATGTGTGGGTCAGAACTTCATGCGCTGCCGGAAGGCGTGCAGCGCGTCAGCCGCTTTTTGCAGGATGCCGGTCATCCGCATGCGCCGCAGATGCTGGACGGCGCGGCGCGTACCGCCCAGGAGGCAGCCGATCAGCTCAGCATTCTGGTCGGGCAGGTGGCCAAGAGCGTCATCTTCAAGCGCAGGAGCGATGGCGCGGCCGTTCTGGTCGTGACCTCGGGCGACAAGCGTGTCGATGAAAAGAAAGTGACGCAGCTGGTGGGCAAGGTCGGCCGCGCCGACGCGGATTTCGTCAAGTCCAGCACCGGCTTCTCGATCGGCGGCGTCAGCCCCGTGGCCCATGCCACCAAGCTGGTGACCTTGATGGATGCCGAGCTGCAGCGCTTCGAGACCGTGTGGGCTGCGGCAGGCCATCCGCACGGCGTGTTTCCCGCATCGCCTGCGCAGCTGCAGGCGCTGACCGCCGCCCCCTGGTCGGATGTGGTGGAGCAGGCATGAGTACCGAACTTCTTCAGGAACAGCAGGCTCAGCAGCTGGCGCAACTGGCCGCCAAGGCCGAGGTGGCCCTGGTCTGGGCCGAGGCCGACCAGCCCGTGGCTTCGCCCTGCATCAACGTCTGCCGCATGACGCAGGACCGCAGCCATTGCCAGGGCTGCTTCAGAACCATTGACGAGATTCGTGCCTGGTCCAAGGGCGATGCCGAGCTGCGTCTGCAGATCTGGAGCCAGCTGCTGCAGCGCGCAGGTCTCGAGGACCCGCGCAAAGCCGAGATCTGATCACCCTTTGAGGAGAGCCGACATGAAGCACATCACCTGTTATCTGGACTTTGTGTCGCCTTATGCATGGCTGGCGCTGGAGCAGATGCCCCAGGCGCTGCAGGGGCTCAGCTATCACGTGGACTACCGCCCGGTGCTGCTGGGTGCCTTGCTGCAAGGCAATGCCAACCCCGGACCGGCCGGTATTCCTGCCAAGCGCGCCTGGACCTACCGCCATGTCACATGGCTTGGCCGGTCGCTGGGCATACCGCTGCAGATGCCGGCCCGGCACCCGTTCAAGCCGTTGCCGCTGCTGCGGCTGGCGCTGGCCCATGGGCGCGACGGCAGCATCAACCGCTTTGTGGCGCAGGCGGTGATGCAGCATGTCTGGCAGGGCGGCCATGAGGCCAATGATGCGCAGCGCCTGCAGGAGCTGCGCGAGCAGCTGAAGGAGCAGCTGCGCCATGAGGAGGACGGTGCCGAGGTCAAGCAATGGCTGCGCAGCAATACGGAGCAGGCGCAGCAGGCCGGCGTATTCGGCGTGCCGGCCTGGGTAGTGGACGGCCATGTATTTTGGGGCCTGGACGGCCTGCCCATGCTGCAGGCCTATCTGCGTGGCGATGAGTGGTTTGCGCAGCAGTGGGAGGCCGCGGCCGGCGTGTCCTGGGGACTGGAGTAGGGCGGCAGGTGTGGGGCCTGAGCCGGGATCGAGGCGCAGGACGGTGCCCTCTCTTTGGCATCGGCCATGGCGCCTAGGCGACGCCGGGCGTGGCGGGCCTTGCATAAGCTGGTGCGGTTTTTTATGGCCATCAAGGAGACCGCACCATGGATACCCAGCAGATGTTTTCGCTCAAGGGCCGCACGGCTCTTGTCACCGGTGGTTCGCGCGGTATCGGCCGCATGATCGCCGAAGGTTTTGTGCGCCAGGGCGCGCGCGTGTACATCTCGGCGCGCAAGGCCGAGGCCTGCGACCAGACGGCGCGCGAGCTGTCGGAGCTGGGCCACTGCGTTTCGCTGCCCGCCGACGTGTCCACCATGGACGGCGTGAAGCAGCTGGTCGATGCCTATGCGGCGCACGAAGACCAGCTGGGCATCCTCGTCAACAACGCGGGCGCGGCCTGGGGCGCGCCCTATGACGAATTTCCCGAAAGCGGCTGGGACAAGGTCGTGGACCTGAACATGAAGTCGCCCTTCTTCCTGACCCAGGCGCTCACGCCCATGCTGCGCAAGTCGGCCGCGGGCGCGCAGCTGGCCAAGGTCATCAACATTGCCTCCATCGACGGCGTCTCGGTCAACCCCTGGGAGACCTACTCCTACGCGGCCAGCAAGGCCGGCCTGATCCACCTGACCAAGCGCATGGCCCTGCGCCTGGCGCCCGAGCGCATCGTGGTCAGCGCCATCGCGCCCGGCCCGTTCGCCTCGGAGATGAACAAGGACGCGCGCGACCATGCGGACGAGGCCGCAGGGCGCGTGCCCCTGGGCCGTATCGGCGAGCCCGAGGATATGGCCGGCGCCGCCATCTTCCTGGCCTCGCGCGCCGGCGACTATGTGGTGGGCTCCACCCTGGTCGTGGACGGCGGCTGTGCCTGGGCACGCTGAGCTCGCCCGAGTGCATCCATTGCATAAAAAGATAGCTTTTACCGCTTGATGGATAAGTAACTCAGATACGAAAGTATCTGAATTCCAATTCCAATAAGCGAGACAAGCTATTGTTTTTGAATCTTCATTTCGACAGAAATGAATCCTTTCGGGGGCGGCTTCCTGCCCTCAGGGATGCCACTGCGTGGCGCGCACAGGGCTGGCGGCCGGCGTGGCGGAATTGCCGGCCAGCGCATAGGACAGCTTGTTGGCCGCGGCGATCACGGTCCGGGCCAGGGCTTCGAGCCTGGCCTCGGGCAGGCGCGATGAGGGGCCCGAGATGCAGACCGATCCCATGAGCCGCCAGTGCATGCCGAACACTGGCGCCGAGACCGTTGCCACACCTTGCTCGCGCTCGCCGATGGAGCAGTGGTAGCCCTTTTGGCGGATCTGCTCGTAGATCTCGCCGGGCTCGCCCGAGAACGCCAGGATGACGCGGCCCGGCGAGCCTTTGTCCAGTGGCAACCCCTCGCCCATGCGCGCATGGTGGCGCAGGGCCTGCGGCCCCTCCACGCGTACCAGGCAGGTACGCACATGGCCTTCGCGCACGTAGAAGGCGGCGCTCTCGCCGCTGAGTTGGGTGAGCTCGCGCAGCGCGGGCTCCAGCACGTTCTGCACATCGAAGCCCGCCTGGTAGCGCGCGCCCAGCCAGCCCGAGGAAGGGCCCAGCCGCCATTCCCCGTCCTCGCGCTGCACCATGTAGCCCGAGCGGGCCAGCGTGCGCGCCAGCCGCAGCACCGTGGTCTTGTGCAGGCCGCAGCGCCGGCTGAGCTCGGCCAGCGAAAGATGCGATTCTCCCAGCGCAAAGGCCTCTAGCAGCTGCAGTGCTCGGGTGACGGCGATGACGCCGTCGCCGGACTTCTGTGCGGATTGGGTGGGGTTGCTCATGATGCAATGCGTTTCATTCTACGAAACAGCATTGTATGGGTTGAAACGTTTGCCTACAGTCGCCTCCAGCGGTCGGGGATGCCGGCCGCACGCATCAGAACACGCTTCAAAGCGACCAACAGGAGACAACAGATGAACTTTCGCCCGCTTTCGCGCGCCCTGCATGCCGCTGTGCTCGGCTTCGTGGCTGTAGTCACTCCCTTCGACGGCGCGCTGGCGCAGCCCGCCTATCCGGCCAAGCCGATCCGCCTGATCGTGCCGTTCCCGCCCGGCGGCGGCACGGACATGATTGCGCGCACCGTGGCTCAGAAGATGGCCGAGCAGAACAAGTGGAGCGTGGTGGTGGACAACCGCCCCGGCGCGGGCGGCAACCTGGGCGTGGACGCTGCGGCCAAGGCCGCGCCCGATGGCTACACCCTGGTCATGGGCCAGACCAGCAATCTCGCCATCAACCCCTGGCTCTACGCCAAGCTGCCCTACGACCCGATCAAGAGCCTGGCGCCCGTGGCCCTGGTGTCCTCGGCGCCCATCGTCATGGCCGCTCCCGCCAACACGCCCTACAAGACCTTTGCCGAGCTGGTGACGGCGGCCAAGGCCAGGCCCGATGGCATCACTCTGGGCTATTCGGGCAACGGCACCGTGGCCCATCTGGCGGGCGAGCAGGCCCAGAAGATCTCGGGCATGAGCCTGCGCCATGTGCCCTACAAGGGAGCAGGCCAGGCCATGACGGATCTGGTGGGCGGACAGATCGACCTGTACATGTCCGCCATTCCCACGTTGCTGGGCCAGGTGCGCAACGGCAAGCTGCGGCCCATTGTCGTGACCTCGCTGGCGCGCTCCAGCCAGCTGCCCGACACGCCCACGCTGGCCGAGCTCGGCTACAAGGACTTCGAGGCCAGCTCCTGGTACGGCGTGCTGGCGCCCGCAGGCACGCCCGAGGCCATCGTGCAGCAGCTCAACAAGGCCATCAACCTGGCTCTGAAGCAGCCCGATGTGGCCGAGAAGCTGCGCTCCGAGGGCGGCGACGTGCTGGGCGGCACGCCCCAGGCCTTTGCCCAGCTGCTGCGCACCGAGGTGCCGCGCTGGGGCCGCATCGTCAAGGACTCGGGCGCCAGCCTGGACTGAGGCCGATCGCGCCACCACGCCACCACGCCACCGCGCCACCGCGCTGTCGCGCCAACAAACCACCCACCCAGCACACCTGCCGCGCCATGCCTGGCGCACATGCCTGGTGCACATGCCCTCGCGGGCAGGGCGCGGTGCGCCCGGCCGCTCCTGCTCCTTCTTCACTTTCACCTCTGCAACCGTCCCGAACCGCGGACCTAACCATCATGAGCCAACTTCCAGAAATCATCCGTGACTTCGAGCGCGTCAGCGCCGAGGTCGTCCAGAAGGCCTCGGGCTTTCAGGCCGCCATCCTTGCCGACGTGGCAGGCCGCCGCGGCACCATGAACGCACGTGTGGCGCCCGTGCACCAGGACATGAAGCTCGCCGGCCCGGCCTTCACCGTCGAGGTGCGCCCCGGAGACAACCTGATGATCCACGCCGCCATCGCCCTGGCCAAGCCCGGCGATATCCTGGTCATCGACGGCAAGGGAGACCAGACTGCGGCCCTGATGGGGACGCTGATGCTCAGCGCCTGCAAGAAGACAGGCCTTGGCGGCGTGATCGTCGATGGCGCGATCCGCGACAAGCTTGAGCTGCTGGAGCTGGGCTTTGCGGTGTTCAGCGCTGGCTTCAATCCTGCAGGTCCGACCAAGTTCGTGCCCGGTCGCATCAATCACCCCATCTCCTGCGGCGGTGCGATGGTGAACCCGGGTGACTTGGTGGTGGGCGACGCCGACGGCGTGGTCGTGATCGAGCGCGCCAAGGCGCCCGCCATGCTGGCGCTGGCCGACAGGAAAGTGGCCGACGAGGCCGCGCGCATCGAGGCCATCGCCCGCGGCGACACGGCCTCGAAGTGGCTGCCCGCGGCGCTGCGCGCGGCCGGCGTGCTCAAGGAAGGAGAGACGCTGTGAGCACCATCATCGTCACGGGCGCTGACCTGGCGCAGCAGGCACTGGATCTGCTGCAAGGCCACGACATAGTCTACGCGGGCAAGACGCCCACCGAGCAAGACCTGGTGGCCCTGTGCCGTCGGCATGATCCCGTCGCCATCATCGTGCGCTACGGCAAGGTGGGGGCCGCGGTCATGGACGCCGGACCTTCGCTGAAGGTGATTTCCAAGCACGGCAGTGGCACGGACACCATTGACAAGGACGCGGCCGCGCAGCGCGGCATCGAGGTCGTGGCGGCGGTCGGCGCCAACGCGGCGGCCGTGGCCGAACAGGCCCTGGCTCTGCTGCTGGCCTGCGCCAAGTCGGTGGTGCAGCTGGACTCGCGCATGCACTGCGGCCATTGGGACAAGGCCACGCACAAAAGCCTGGAGCTGGCCGGGCGCACCGTGGGCCTGGTCGGCCTGGGCGCCATAGGCCTGCGTTTTGCGAAGATGGCCGATGCACTGGGCATGCGCGTGATCGGCTTCGATCCCTTTGCGGGCCAGCTGCCCGGCTACGTGCAGGCCGTGGACCTGGATACGCTGTGGCGCGAAAGCGATGCGATCTCGCTGCACTGCCCGCTGACCGACGACAACCGCAACCTGCTCAACGCCACAACCCTGGCGTGCTGCAGGCGCGGCGTGATTGTGGTCAACACCGCGCGCGGCGGTCTCATCGACGAGGCCGCGCTGCTGGCCGCCGTGCAGCAAGGCCAGGTCAGCGCCGCGGGCCTGGACAGCTTTGCCGTCGAGCCCATGGCGGCTGGCCACCCGTTCCTGCACCAGCCGGGTTTCATCCTCAGCCCGCACATCGGCGGCGTGACCTCGGATGCCTATGTGAACATGGGCGTGGGAGCGGCGCGCAACGTGCTGGTGGCGCTGGAGCGCGTCAGCGTCTCCTGAGCCGGCGCCTATCTCGCAAGGTAGATAAGACTGGTGGTGGGCTTTGCCGCAGGCGGGCCCACCGACTTGGCGGCTTGTGCCTTTGCCGGCCATGCCTGCTGGCTGCCGGGCCAGTTCTTCATCGTCGACAAGTGGGGCCCGGGGTCAACACCATTTGGGCCGTACAGGCCGTGGCAACCTTGGCCGACTGCATGACGCAGGAGCGCAGGCAGCCGGGCCTCCTTGCGGTCGGGATCTTTGGTGCGTTGAGGGGCGACGGCCCACTCAGGCAGCGGCCTGCTTGGCGGCGCCGCGATAGCGCTCCAGCCAGTGCGCATAGGGAGCGGGCAGGGTCCAGTCGGGACGGGCAACGCCCAGGCTTTGTGCCAGCTGGTAGGCGTAGTGCGGATTGGCCAGATGGGCGCGGCCGATCATCACCAGATCGACCTGACCGTCGGCCACGATGCGCTCGGCAACCTGTGGATCATCCATGCCCCAGCTCGATGCCACGGGCAGGCCGGCGCTGCGGCCCACACGCTGGGCGATAGGCGCCAGGAAGGCAGGCGTGCCCCAGGGGATCTTCACATCGGGAATCACGAAGTTGACGCTGACATTGAGCAGGTCCAGGCCGCGCTCGCGCATCTGGCGCGTGACGGCGATGGATTCCTCCAGGGTTTCTTCGTCGCGGCCGTCGTACTCGATGACGCCGAAACGCGCTGTCAGCGGCAGATGCTCGGGCCAGACCTCGCGCACCTTGGCCACGGTCTCCAGCAGAAAGCGGGCACGGTTGCTGAAGCTGCCGCCATAGGCGTCGTCGCGCTGGTTGCTGTGGGGCGAGAAAAAGCTCTGGGCCAGATAGCCGTGGGCAAAGTGCAGCTCCAGCCATTCGAAGCCGGCTGCAAGGGCGCGGCGGGCTGCCGCGACAAAGTCGTCCTGCACGCGGGCGATGTCCGCAAGCGTCATGGCGCGGGGAACACGCGGCAGACCGCCGCCAAAGGCGATGGCCGATGGCGCAATCGGCTGCCAGCCGCGGGCATCGCCTTCGGCAATATGGTCGTCGCCTTCCCAGGGATTGTTGGCGCTGGCCTTGCGTCCGGCATGGCCGATCTGGATGCCGGGCACGGCGCCTGCGGCCTTGATGCCGGCGGCAATGCGCGACATGCCTTCGATCTGGCCGTCGTTCCACAGACCGGTGCAGTCGGGCGAGATGCGGCCCTCGGGCGACACGCCCGTGGCTTCGACGATCACCAGCCCCGCGCCGCCGCGCGCCATGGAGGCGTAGTGGACCTGGTGCCAGTCATTGGTGAGGCCGTCCACGGCGCTGTACTGGCACATCGGCGGAACGGCGATGCGGTTGCGCAGGGTCAGGCTTTTGAGAGTGAAGGGGGTAAAGAGTGCAGACATGCGGAGTATTGGTGGTGCGAACGGAGTGAGCCGGCAGTCCCGCGGCAAAGCAGGATGCAAAAGGTTTGATAGCGCCTATCGCCTTTCATTGCTTGTTTTCAGAATGAAATTAATCTGAAATTCAATGAATGAAGGTTCTGACAGCTATCAAAAAATCAAGGACAGCGAGATTCGGAAAACTGCGGATAAAGGCCCCGGGCAATGATCTGCCTGGAGACGAAGTTTTTGGTGTTGCCCGGCATGAGGTTGGCGGGCCAGTGAATGCTGTGCATGCAGGGCTTCTGTCGAAGGGAATGTGGAAATGATGGGGTCTGTGGTGAAATAAATCCAATCGATATTTCTGATTTGTGAAATCATGCCGACTGATATCAAGAGTCTGGACCTGAATCTGCTCAAGGCCCTGGATGCGCTGCTGGACGAGCGCAGCGTGACGCGCGCTGCCGAGCGTCTGGCGCTGACCCAGCCGGCGGTCAGCGGCATGCTGACGCGGCTGCGCGAGAGCTTCGACGACCCCTTGTTCGTGCGCACGCAGCGCGGCATCGCCCCCACGCTGCGCGCGCTGGCACTGGCAGGGCCGCTCAAGGAGTTGCTGTGCAATGCCGAAGCGCTGCTGCGCCCCCAGGCCTTTGATCCGGCTACGGCACATATGACGCTGCGCATTGCCGCCACGGATTACGCGCTGCAGGCGGTGGTGCTGCCGTTTCTGGCCGTGTTGCGCCAGCGCGCGCCCGGTCTGTGCGTGGCCGTGGTGCCGGCCCAGCATCTGCCGCTGCACGAGCGGCTGGAGCGCGGCGACATCGATCTGGCGCTGGTTACGCCGGAGCGCACGGCCCCCGATCTGCATGCGCGCCGACTGTTCGACGAACGCTATGTCTGCGTGATGCGTCGCGGCCATCCCGATGCGCGCCGGCGCGGCCTGTCGCTAGAGCGCTTCTGCGCTCTGGACCATGCGCTGGTGTCCTATGACGGAGGCAGTTTTCATGGTGTGACGGACGAGGCGCTGGAGCGCCTGGGACGGAGGCGGCGTGTGGCGCTGTCCGTGACCAGCTTTCTGGTGCTGCCCGAAATCCTGCGCAGCAGCGATCTGATTGCCGTCGTGCCGCGGCGTCTGGTCAAGCCCGACCCGGGCCTGGTGGTGCTGGAGCCGCCGCTGGAGATTCCAGGCTTCACCAAGACGGCCGCCTGGCATGCGCGCACCCATCGCTCTCCTGGGCACCAATGGGCACGGGAGCTGCTGTTCGAGCTGGCGCAGTCCGGCGGGCTGGACGTGGAATGAGCGCGGCCCGCAGAAACCGTGGCGGTCTCTGCGGGCCGGGGTGAGGGCAGATTCCTGCCGGGGCCCGGCATGGTGCCAGGCCATTCACATCATCAGTGGCCGGATGCGCCTGCGGCACCCAGACCGGTTTCCGAACGCACTTGCTGCGCAGGGAACACGGCGCGCTCCTTGGCAGCCTGAGCGCTCTTGTCGAGCACGGAGAACAGCCACACGCCAAAGAAGCCGATCGCCATGGAGAACAGTGCAGGCGAGGCGTATGGGAACCATGCCGAGCCGGCCGGGTTGCCCAAGGTGCCTTCCCAGACCGAGGGCGACACAATGGTCAGGCCCACGGAGGAGACCAGACCCAGGAAGCCGCCGATCACGGCGCCCTTGGTGGTGCAGTCTTTCCACAGCACGGACAGCAGCAGGGGCGGGAAGTTGGCCGAAGCCGCCACGGCAAAGGCCAGCGAGACCATGAAGGCAATGTTCTGCTTCTCGAACACAATGCCCAGCAGCACGGCGACAAAGCCCAGGCACAGCGTGGTGATGCGCGAAACCCGCAGTTCCGAGGCGCTGTCGGCCTTGCCCTTCTTGATGACGGTGGCGTACAGATCGTGCGAGACGGCCGAGGCGCCAGACAGCGTCAAACCAGCGACCACAGCCAGAATGGTGGCAAAGGCCACGGCCGAGATGAAGCCGTAGAACACATCGCCGCCCACGCTCTTGGCCACCAGAACGGCCGCCATATTGGCCGTGCCCGCGCCGCCATGGATCACGCCCTTGGCGGTATCGGCCATTTCAGGATTGGTCAGTACCAGGGTGATGGCACCAAAACCGATGATGAAGATCAGCACGTAGAAGTAGCCAATCCAGGTCGTGGCCCAGAACACGCTTTTGCGTGCTTCCTTGGCATCAGGCACGGTGAAGAAGCGCATCAGGATGTGGGGCAGGCCCAGCGTGCCGAACATCAGCGCCATGCCGAAGCTGATGGCGGAGATCGGGTCCTTGATGAAGCCGCCCGGGCCCATGATGGCCAGGCCCAGTTTCTCTGCGACGGATGGCTCGGCACCGCCATTGGCGGCGATCTGGGTGCGTACCTTCACGCCTTCGGCAAACAATGCTTCGGGGCTGAAGCCGTATTTGGACAACACCATGAAGCCCATGAAGGTGACGCCGGCCAGCAGCAGGCAGGCCTTGATGATCTGCACCCAGGTAGTGGCCGTCATGCCGCCAAACAGCACATAGATCATCATCAGACCGCCGACCAGCACCACGGCAATCCAGTAGTCCAGGCCAAACAGCAGCTTGATCAGCTGGCCTGCGCCCACCATCTGGGCAATCAGGTAGAAGGCCACCACCACCAGCGTGCCGCAGGAGGCAAAAATCCGGAAGGGCTTTTGCTCGAAACGGTAGCCGGCCACGTCGGCAAAGGTGAAGCGGCCCAGATTGCGCAGGCGTTCCGCCAGCAGAAAAGTCAGAATCGGCCAGCCCACCAGAAAACCGATGGAGTAGATCAGGCCGTCATAGCCGCTGGCCATGACGGAGGCCGAGATGCCGAGGAAGGAGGCGGCGGACATATAGTCGCCCGCAATCGCCAGACCGTTCTGAAAGCCGGTGATGCCGCCGCCTGCGGTATAGAAGTCGGACGCCGACTTGGTGCGGCCGGCAGCCCATTTGGTGATCCACAGGGTTGCCACCACAAAGGCGGTGAACATGATGATGGCCGTCCAGTTGGTGGCCTGCTTGGCGGCGTTGCCGACGTCACCGCCGGCGGCCAGCACGGGAGCTGTCGCGACCAGCGCCGCAGCGCCCGCCAGCCATTGGGAAGAGATGCGCTGCTTCATTGCTTGATGCCTTTGAGAATGTCGCGGGTGAGCTGATCAAACTCGTTGTTGGCGCGGCGCACATAGAGGCCGGTAATGATCACGGAAAAAATGATGACGCCCATGCCGATGGGAATGCCCAGCGTGGTCACTCCCGCGCCGATGGGCTGCGCCAGGAACTCCTTGTCGAACGCGATCAGCGCGACATAGCCGTAATACACGATCAGCATCAGAACGGTCAGCGCCAGGCCCAGGCGATTGCGCTTGCGGCGCAGCTGCTGGTAGGCGGGGTTGCTTTGGATTGTCTCTATCACCGGGTCTCGCACAGCGTTGTCTCCTTTGAAGTTTTCCAGCCTGCCATCCGGTACACGGTGGCTTGCTTGCAACGCATTCTGAGAAGCCCGTCTGACCGCCTCCTTACTTACGATATCGGTGTTTGCCCCCGGTTTTTCACATCAAAAAAAAACGAATCCGGGTAAGTGCGGAGAGGGTCGGGTAATGCCCAGTCTTGAATTTTGGAGAAGCTTTTTTTTGTAAGTTAGCGGTCAGTTGTCGCTTTGATATTGGGCAAACAGGTGAGTTGGCAGCGCCTGACATTCCAAAACCTAGGAGACAAACATGGCCATCAATGCGACAGCAAATATGGGAGGTAAATCGGCCCCAAGGCCGATGAGCCCGGAAGAGCGCAAAGTCATCTTTGCGTCTTCACTCGGAACCGTTTTCGAGTGGTATGACTTCTATCTGTACGGATCTCTGGCAGCCATCATCGCCAAGCAGTTCTTCAGCGGTCTGGATGCAGGATCGGCCTTCATCTTCGCGTTGCTGGCCTTTGCGGCAGGCTTCATCGTGCGCCCTTTCGGCGCGCTGGTGTTCGGCCGTCTGGGCGACATGATCGGGCGCAAGTACACCTTCCTGGTGACGATTCTGATCATGGGCCTGTCCACCTTCATCGTCGGCATCTTGCCCAACTACGCCAGCATTGGCGTGGCCGCCCCCGTCATCCTGATCGCGCTGCGCATGCTGCAAGGTCTGGCCCTGGGCGGTGAGTACGGCGGCGCTGCCACCTATGTGGCCGAGCACGCGCCGCACGGCAAGCGCGGTGCTTACACCTCGTGGATCCAGACCACGGCCACGCTGGGCCTGTTCCTGTCGCTGCTGGTGATTCTGGGCGTGCGTACCTCGATGGGCGAAGAGAAGTTCGCCGACTGGGGCTGGCGCATTCCATTCCTGGTCTCCATTTTGCTGCTGGCCATCTCGGTCTGGATTCGCATGACGCTGTCCGAGTCTCCTGCCTTCCAGAAGATGAAGGCCGAAGGCAAGGTGTCCAAGGCGCCTCTGACTGAGTCGTTCGGTCAGTGGAAGAACCTCAAGATCGTGATTCTGGCGCTGGTCGGCCTGACCGCCGGCCAGGCGGTGGTCTGGTATACCGGCCAGTTCTATGCGCTGTTCTTTCTGACGCAGCAGCTCAAGGTCGATGCCGTGACGGCCAATCTGATGATTGCCGCCGCACTGCTGATCGGCACGCCTTTCTTTGTGATCTTCGGCACGCTGTCCGACAAGATCGGCCGCAAGCCCATCATCATGCTGGGCTGCATTCTGGCCGTATTGACCTACTTCCCCGCCTTCAAGGCGCTGACCGAAGCTGCCAACCCCGATCTGGCTGCGGCTCAAGCCAAGAACAAGGTGGTCATCGTGGCCGATCCTGCGGAGTGCTCCTTCCAGTTCAACCCCACAGGTACGAGCAAGTTCACCAGCTCCTGCGACGTGGCCAAGCAGGTGCTGGCTGCGGGTTCCGTGAGCTATGAAAACGAAGTTGCGCCTGCAGGCACGCAGGCCATGATCCGTATCGGCGCGACCGAGATTCCTTCGTTCTCGCTCAAGGGTCTGAGCCCTGAAGATGCCAAGGCCAAGGACGGTGCATTCAAGAAGGCAGTGGCGGCAGAACTGGCCAAGGATGGCTATCCCACCAAGGCTGACCCCGCCAAGATGAACAAGGTCATGATGGTCGTGATCCTGACCTATCTGGTGCTGCTGGTGACCATGGTCTACGGCCCCATCGCGGCCATGCTGGTGGAGCTGTTCCCGACACGCATCCGCTACACCTCGATGAGCCTGCCTTATCACATCGGCAATGGCTGGTTTGGCGGTCTGCTGCCCACCATGTCCTTCGCCATCGTGGCGCAGACCGGCAATATGTACAACGGCCTCTGGTACCCCATCATCATCGCTGGTGTGACGGCCGTGATCGGTACGCTGTTCGTGCCCGAAACCAAGGATCGCGACATCTACGCCGAAGACTGATGCCAAGCGCTGGTGCTGCAATTTATGCAGCATCGCATCAAAGATCTGCAAGGCTTTTGCTTTGCAGATCTTTTTTTGTTTGTCTCAGCACTAATGGGTTTCAGCAGTGTGGCAACAAAGCATCATTGCGTTACTTTTTTGCGATGGAAATCATGCTTTTGAGAGGGGCCAACCTAGAATCACACCTAGCCGCGAGAGGGCCAATAACCTACAAGCCAATGCGGTGCAAAAAACACTATCCCAGGACATAGGAGCACTGAATGACCAAGATGACTCGCATCGCACTGGCCGCACTGGCTGTGATGGGCGCAACCACCGCAATGGCACAGAGCAGCGTGACGCTGTACGGCCGTATCAACACCACCGTCGAACGCCAGAAGGCGGGCGGTGAATCGGTGTCCGGCCTCTACAACAATGCTTCCCGCTGGGGCATTCGCGGCACCGAAGATCTGGGTGGCGGCCTGAAGGCAGGCTTCACCCTGGAGTCCGGCTTCAACTCCGACACCGGTACCGGCTCCGCCTGGACCCACCCCACCACCGGCATGTCCTTTGCGCGTCAGAGCGAAGTGAACCTGTCTGGCGGCTTCGGCATGATCCGTCTGGGCAACTTCGTTCCCGAGTCCTACTACGCAACTGCTGACTACATCAGCATGCACAACCACGACACCGGTTCTTCTTCCGATGCGCTGTACTACGATCCCGTCTGGTTCGGCGGTCTGAGCACCAAGAACAAGATCGGCTATCGCACCCCCAACATGGGCGGCCTGACGGTGGATGCCTCCGTGTCGCTGCACGAGAAGGATCCCACAGTCGGTCCTCGCAAGAACGGCTACGATCTGGCCGCCAACTACGCCACCGGTCCTCTGCACCTGGGCGCCGGCTTCAGCAAGGTGGGCGACAACTGGCAAGCTGCTCTGCGCGGCCTGTACTCATTCGGTCAAGTGACTCTGGGTGCCTACTACCAGCGTAACAAGGACGACAACCAGATCACCGGCACTGGCGCTGGTTCGCGCAACAACTTCCGTCTGTCGGCCATGTACACCATGGGCGCTTCGGAATTCCATGCCAACGTGGGTCACGCCAACAAGTGGAGCCATATTGCTGACTCCGCCGCCACTCAGTGGACTCTGGGCTACAACTACAACCTGAGCAAGCGCACCAAGGTGTATGGCTACTACACCAAGGTGAACAACAGCAAGGGTGCGAACTATGTGACCGGTGCTGCCGGCGCGGACTTCAGCTCCTTCGCTCTGGGCGTGCGTCACAACTTCTAATTTGTGCACCGCGCAAGCGGTGTCTCCAGCAGCTGCAGCTGATAATGCAGACCATTACTCCAAGTTCACACCCCATGTCGCAAGGCATGGGGTTTTTTCTTATGTGCAGCCTGTCTGGCAGTAAGCCACGCGCAAACTCGCTCAGGCTCAATGGTCGTGCTGACTGGTGTGGCACGAGCGGCTGCACCAGCTGCTTGTTCATAACACTCTGGAGACTGATATGTGGAAGCTGGCGATTGGTTTTGTGGTGTTTGCCGCTGTGGCGCTGTTTGTCATCATGAAGGCCGGTGACAAGGTGGATATGAGTGGAGAAAAGCATGGTGCCGAAGCGATCCATGCACCGGCGGAATCCAAATAAAGACTGCAGCAAGCGATCAAAGCCCCGTCGGTCGGGGCTTTTTTTATTGCACTTTTCAATGCTGCTGCACAGCCTGAATGCACATGCGCAACCCAGGCTCTTGCCAGGACTGCCTAGAATGTTTGGCCTCCATAGAAAAGACCGCAGAACATGACGCAGGGCCTGATCCGTATCCGTGGTGCTCGCCAGCACAATCTTCGCAATCTGGACATCGATATCCGTACCGGTGAGCTGACCGTGGTCACCGGCCCCAGCGGCTCGGGAAAGTCCAGTCTGGTGTTCGACACGCTGTACGCCGAAGGTCAGCGCCGCTATGTCGAGACCTTCTCCGCCTATGCGCGCCAGTTCCTCGATCGCATGGACAAGCCGGCCGTGGACAAGGTCGAGGGTGTGCCACCCGCGATTGCCATCGATCAGACCAACCCGGTGCGCAACTCGCGCTCCACCGTGGGCACGATGACGGAGATCAACGATCACCTCAAGCTGCTGTTTGCGCGCGCGGCCCAGTTGTTCGACAGCAGGACGGCCCTGCCGGTGCGCCACGACACGGCGGACAGCATTTATGCCGAACTGGCCCAGCGCTGCGAGGCCGCGGGCGACCCGCGTATTGCCATCACCTTCCCGGTGGAGCTGCCGGCCAATACCTCGGCCGAAGAGGTGGAACAATGGCTGTCTGCCAGCGGTTTCACCAAGGTGCAGGCCGAGCGCGAAGTGGAGCGCGCTCACGCCGCCGCCGATGAGGTCGCCAAGGGCAAGAAAAAATCCAGGCCAGCCCCCGAGAAGATCAAGGTGCTGGATGTGATTGCCGACCGCTTTCGCCTCGGCAAGGCCGAGCGGTCGCGCGTCATGGAGGCGATTGAAGTGGGCCTCAAGCGCGGCAGCGGCAGGCTCACGGTCTATGTGTTGCCAGAGAGCGCTGCCGAGGCGGCCGAGCCCGAGCTGTGGAAGTTCTCGCTAGGTCTGCATTGCCCCGAGAGCAATCTGACTTATCAGGAGCCGATTCCCTCGCTGTTCTCCTTCAACTCCGCGGTGGGCGCCTGCGATGCCTGCCGTGGTTTCGGTCGCGTCATCGGGGTCGACTGGGGCCTGGTGATTCCCAATGAAAAGCTCACCTTGCGCACCGGTGTCATCAAGCCGATCCAGACGCCGGCCTGGAAGGAGATTCAGGACGACCTGATGCGCCATTCCGAGGCCGAGGGCATTCCACGCGATACGGCCTGGTCCAAGCTGACCCGGGAGCAGAAGGACTGGGTGATCGAAGGCTCGCCCAACTGGAACGGCAAGTGGAGCCAGACCTGGTATGGCATTCGCCGCTTTTTCGAGTACCTCGAAAGCAAGGCCTACAAGATGCATATCCGGGTGCTGCTGTCCAAGTACCGCAGCTATACCGAATGCCCGACATGTGGCGGCGCGCGCCTCAAGACCGAAAGCCTGCTCTGGCGCATTGGCGGCAAGCAGGCAGCGGATGCCGTGCTGCCGCCCGGCGATGAAGGCGGCCGATACCAGCGCTTCATGCCGCAGGCGGTGGGCTGGAGCCGCGAGCAGCTCGACAGCCTGCCGGGTCTGTGCCTGCATGACCTGATGCGTCTGCCGATCACGCGCCTGCGCGACTTCTTTGTGCAGCTGGCGCCAGACAACGCTGCCGTTAAAAATGATGGCGAAGCCCAGGCATTGAAGATGCTGCATGCAGAAGTCATGACGCGGCTGCAGTACCTGTGCGATGTGGGCATAGGCTACCTCACGCTGGACCGCCAGAGCCGCACGCTGAGCGGCGGCGAGGTGCAGCGCATCAATCTGACCACCGCTTTGGGCACTTCGCTGGTCAACACCTTGTTTGTGCTCGACGAGCCATCGATCGGTCTGCACCCGCGCGATATGGAGCGCATCACCGAAGCCATGCAGCGCCTGCGCGATGCGGGCAATACGCTGGTGGTGGTGGAGCATGACCCCGCCGTGATGTTCGCCGCCGACCGCATGATCGACATGGGCCCCGGCCCCGGCGAGCGTGGCGGCCAGATCGTGTTCGACGGCACGCCCGAGGATCTGCGCAAGGCCGATACCCTGACCGGCGCCTATCTGGGCGGGCGCAAGCAGGTGGGGTTCGGGCTCAAGCGCATGGTGACCGAGAGCACGCCGCGCCTGATTCTCGAAGGCGCGCGCGAGCACAATCTGCAGGACATCAGCGTGGACTTTCCGCTGCAGCGCCTGGTCACCATCACCGGTGTTTCGGGCTCCGGCAAATCCACGCTGATCCAGGATGTGCTGGTGCCTGCGCTGATGCGTCACTTCGGCAAGCCCACCGATGCGGCGGGCGCGTTCGAGCGCCTGCTGGGCGCAGACCATCTGGCCGATGTGATGTTCGTGGACCAGTCGCCGATTGGCAAGACGGCACGTTCCAACCCGGTCAGTTATGTGGGTGCCTGGGATGCGATCCGCGAGCTGTTCGCCATCGCGCCTCTGTCGCGCCAGCGCGGCTACACGGCCGCCAAGTTCAGCTTCAACAGCGGCGACGGCCGCTGCCCGACCTGCGGCGGCTCGGGCTTCGAGCATGTGGAGATGCAGTTCCTCTCGGACGTCTATCTGCGCTGCCCGGACTGCAACGGCACGCGCTATCGCCCCGAGATCCTGGAAGTGAAGATCGAGCGCAACGGCCAGCCGCTGAATGTGGCCGATGTGCTGGGGCTCACGGTGGCCGAGGCCGCGCTGCTGTTTGCGCAGGACCGCGATGTGATCCGCGCGCTGCAGCCCATCGTCGATGTGGGCCTGGAATACGTGAAGCTGGGCCAGCCCGTGCCCACGCTGTCGGGCGGCGAGGCCCAGCGCTTGAAACTGGCAGGCTTCCTCGCGGAAGCGGCTCGCGCGCAAAGCAAGTCCAAGCAGTCGCTGGCCAAGAAAGGCACGTTGTTCCTGTTCGATGAGCCCACGACAGGCCTGCATTTCGAAGACATTGCCAAGCTCATGCGCGCACTGCGCAAGCTGCTGGAGGCTGGCCACTCGCTGATCGTCATCGAACACAATCTGGACGTGATTCGCGCCAGCGACTGGCTGATCGACCTGGGCCCCGAAGGCGGTGATGGCGGCGGTCTGATCGTGGCCCAGGGCACGCCCGAGGAGGTGCGCCATGTGAAGGAGTCGCACACGGCCCAGGCCTTGCGCGAATACGACCTGGCCATGGGCGTGGGCGGCGAGGCGGTGCGCGAAGTCGCTCCCATGCTCTACAAGCCCCAGCGCAAGGCCCAGGCCGAAAAGGCGCCTCAGGCCAAGAACGCTATCGAGATCGTCAATGCCAGGGAGCACAACCTCAAGTCCCTGAGCGTTCAAGTTCCTCGCGGCAAGTTCAATGTGGTGACCGGGGTGTCGGGTTCGGGCAAGTCCACGCTGGCTTTCGACATTCTGTTCAACGAAGGCCAGCGCCGCTATCTCGAATCGCTCAATGCCTATGCACGCTCCATCGTGCAGCCTGCGGGCCGTCCCGAGGTCGATGCGGTCTACGGCATACCGCCCACGGTGGCGATCGAGCAGCGCCTGTCGCGCGGCGGTCGCAAGTCCACGGTGGGCACGACCACCGAGGTCTGGCACTTTCTGCGCCTGCTCTATGTGAAGCTGGGCGTGCAGCATTGCATCCACGACGATGCCGTCGTGCAGCCGCAGACCGAGGAAAGCATTGCCGCGCAGCTGATGACGAATTTCCGTGGCCAGACCATCGGTCTCTTGAGTCCGCTGGTCGTCAACCGCAAGGGCGTCTATACCGAGCTGGCCGACTGGGCCAGACCCAAGGGCTACACGCATCTGCGCGTGGACGGCGAGTTTCTGCCGACCACGGGCTTTCCGCGCATTGACCGCTTCAAGGAACACACCATCGAGCTGCCCGTGGCCAGCGTGACGGTGACCGCGGCCAACGAGAAGGAGTTGCGCGGCCATCTGCGCCAGGCGCTGGAAATCGGCAAGGGCGTGCTGCATGTGCTCTCGGGCATCGAGAATCTGGCCGACGCCATGCAGGGCGGGCAGAGCACGGCCGGCATCGGAGCGCTGCAGGTGTTCTCCACCCAGCGTGCCTGCCCGGTCTGCGCCACCAGCTATGCGGAGCTGGACCCGCGTCTGTTCTCCTACAACAGCAAGCATGGCTGGTGCCCCGATTGCGTGGGCACGGGCGTGAAGCTGACCAAGGACCAGCGCAAGGTCTACGACGACACCTTGCTGGCCGACGACAACCGGGGCCGTGAGGTGAAGTTCGAAGGCCAGGAAGTGGAAGACCTGGCTGAAGTCGTTTGTCCCAAATGCCATGGCACACGTCTGAATCCTGTGGCGCGAGCCGTGAAGTTTCACGACGAGGCGATTACCGATATTGCCCAGCTGTCAGTCAGCGATGTGCGCCACTGGATACAGAGCCTGAAGCTCACGGGCCGCGAAGCCGATATTGCACGCGATCTGATTCCCGAGATCCAGAGCCGTCTCGAATTCCTGGAGGAAGTCGGTCTCAACTATCTGACGCTGGACCGGGGCGCGCCCACGCTGAGCGGGGGCGAAGCCCAGCGCATCCGTCTGGCCGCGCAGCTGGGCAGCAATCTGCAAGGCGTCTGCTATGTGCTGGACGAGCCCACCATCGGCCTGCATGCGCGCGACAACCAGATCCTGCTCAATGCCCTGCACAAGCTCGGCGACAAGGGCAACACGCTGGTGGTGGTGGAGCACGACGAAGACACGATTCGCCGCGCCGACCATGTGATCGACATCGGCCCCAGCGCCGGCATTCGCGGCGGCCGTCTGGTGGCCGAGGGCACGGTGGATGACATCATGGCGGCCAAGGACTCGGTCACCGGGCGCTATCTGCTGCACGCCATGCGCCACCCCTTCAAGCCACGTCTGTGGGTGGGGGAGGGCGAGCCACCGGTGCAGCCGGCTGCTATCAATGCAGAAGCTTCCAGCGCTGGTGATATGGAGGTTTCAGATAAGAAACCATCCAAAACCAAGAAAAAGAAAGCGATAGCTGCTACTGAAAATGTGGTGCAGCAAGACAGCGACGCATTGCACTGGCTGACGGTGCTGGGTGCGAATCTGCACAATCTGCAGAATGTGGAGGCCCGGGTTCCGCTCAAGCGGCTGGTGGCCGTGACCGGGGTTTCCGGCTCGGGCAAGTCCACGCTGGCGCGCGATGTGCTGCTGAGCAATGTGGCGGCCTGGGTGCAGCAGCGCTCGACCAAGGCCGGGCGCGATGCCATGGATGCTGGCAAGTCGCCGGCGCTTGTGGGCTGCAAGGGGATCAAGGGTTTCGAGACCATCGATCGCGTGCTCGAAGTCGACCAGACGCCGATCGGCAAGACGCCGCGCTCCTGCCCCGCGACCTATATCGGCTTCTGGGACACGATTCGCAAGCTGTTTGCCGAGACGCTGGAGGCCAAGGCCCGCGGCTATGCGGCGGGTCGCTTCTCGTTCAACACCGGCGAAGGCCGCTGCCCGGCCTGCGAAGGCCAGGGCGTGCGCACCATCGAGATGAGCTTTCTGCCTGATGTGAAAGTGCCTTGCGAGGTCTGCCACGGTGCGCGCTTCAACCCCGAGACGCTGGCCGTGAGCTGGCGCGGCAAGAGCATTGGCGATGTGCTGAAGATGGAGGTCGACGAGGCCGTGGAGTTCTTCGCCTCCATGCCCTCGATTGCCCATCCGCTGCAGTTGCTCAAAGACGTGGGCCTGGGCTATCTCACCCTGGGCCAGCCATCGCCCACGCTGTCGGGCGGCGAGGCCCAGCGCATCAAGCTGGTGACCGAGCTGACCAAGGTGCGCGATGATATCGGCCGGCGCGGACAGAAGGCCCCGCACACGCTGTACGTGCTGGACGAGCCCACCGTGGGCCTGCACATGGCCGATGTGGACAAGCTCATCCATGTGCTGCACCGCCTTGTCGATGGCGGCCACAGCGTGGTGGTCATCGAGCATGACCTCGACGTGATTGCCGAGGCGGACTGGATCATCGATCTGGGCCCCGAAGGCGGCAAGGAGGGCGGGCGCATCGTGGCCACGGGAACTCCCGAGGAGCAGGTCAGAATCGGCACCCACACCGGCAAGGCACTGGCGCCTGTGCTGGCGCGGTAAGAGGCGGCGCGCACCATGTCCTTCTCGCGCAGCAGCTTTCCTGCACCGGTGGAGCTGGCAGCCTCGCGTGTCGCGTGGATGGCGCAGATCGCGCGCCCACCGCAGCCGCCGGCGGTGCAGGCCTGGATGACCTGGGCGCGTGGCTGGAAGGATGCGCTGCCGTGGTTGCAGCTTCCTGCATGGCGTGAAGGCGCGGGCAACTGGCTCGCGATGCAGCGTGCCATCGATACGGCCGGGCTGTGGTCTCAGACTGGTGAGTACCGCCTCGGCCTGGACCTCAAGGCCAGCACGCCCGGTGATCTGCGCTGGATCGATGGTGCGGTGGCGGATGGCTGGAGCCCGCACTGGCTGGTGCTGACCCATGGCCTGGATGGCGACCCGCTGATCGGTGACATGAGCCGGCCCGAAGTGCCTGTGCTGTGGAAGTGGCATGACGAGCCGCACCGCGCGGCCAGGCCATTGTTTGCCTCGCTCGAGGAGTTGATGGCGCACGTGCAGCCCACGGCAGCCAAAGCGCCACTGGTGCCGCTTGAAACGCGTTCTTCCATCATCTTCTACACCGTGCACCTGCTGGAGCTGGGGCCCGATCCGGCCAGGGTCATGCTGGCGCTCAGGAAGATCTTCACGACGATGTCCGTGCAGGAGCTGCTGAAACTCAAGAGCCGGCTGCCGCTGACGCTGCTCGACGATAGCGTCAGCGCCTTGCAAAAGGACCGCCTGGTGCAGCATTTCGAGGGTCTGGGCGCTCGCGTGGAAGTGAGTGAACGTAGCTTGTAGCACGCACGAAAGGGCGGCCGATACGGCGCATGCAGCGCGTCCTTCCACAACACACCTCACCATCATCACGCATCACGCATCACACGCGCCATTTCTGCAAAGGCAGGTTCATGGTGTT
Source organism: Comamonas testosteroni (assembly GCF_000761245.1). Taxonomy (GTDB): domain Bacteria; phylum Pseudomonadota; class Gammaproteobacteria; order Burkholderiales; family Burkholderiaceae_C; genus Comamonas; species Comamonas testosteroni_C. Next base: position 54,014 of record NZ_AWOR01000001.1, read on the forward strand.
CCTGGGTCAGCGGCACCGATTCTTGATCGAAAAAAGGCCCGCGTGATGCACGCAGGCCTGGTGATCCAGCACAGCCCGCTTTACTGGAAGCCCGGCGTATGCAGCCAGGTGGACAGCGCCGGGATGAAGGTCAGCAGACACAGCACGACGAAGTGGGCCGGCAGGAGAAGCGGCATCTCGCGCGTCAGCTCGGTGATGGACACGCGCGTGGACACGGCGGTCACGCACAGCAGGCCGCCGACCGGGCGGCGTGATCATGCCCGGCGTGAGGTTGACGATCACCGCCATGACCAAGAGCGTGGGATTGATGCCTAGGCCTGGGCGGTTTCAGCCATGCTCACATATCGTCAAAGGACGCCTCGTCGCTGCCGAACAGCATGGGCCCGTCGTCGCGCAGCAGCTTGAGAATCTGCTGGGCAGCGGGCGACAGGTAGCCGTCCCTGCGGCAGGTCACGCCCAGGTGACGGCGCAGCGTGGTGGCGGCAAGGCGCACCTCCTTGAGCGTGCGGCTGCGCTCCAGCCGCAGCGTGTGGCGCGAGACAAAGGTCAGCAGATCGGTCTTCGCCACCATGCGCGGCAACAGCGGGATGGAGCCCGCTTCGACCTGCACCGTGGGCGGTGACATGCCGCGCGACGTGAAGGCCTGATCCAGCCATTGGCGACTCGGAATGTTGGCGCTGGGCAGGGCCCAGGAGTGCTGCAGCAGCGCAGCCGGCGTGATGCGGGTTTTTTCGAAGATGGGATGCGTGCGGCTGGCAGCCACCACGACCACATCCTCGACGATGGGGTAGGAGACCAGTTCCGCATCGCCCTCGGCCGTCAGACCGATCAGCAGGTCGAGCTGGCCTTCGCGCAGGCGGTCACGCAGCTCCCAGCTCGGGCCGATCACGATGCTGATGGTGATCTTGCGCCCGCCGGCAAGCGCCTTGCTGCACAGCTCGGGCAGCAGGTGGTCGGCGGCAACCGGGCCGCTGCCTATGCGCACATGGCCCGAAATCCCCTCGTTGAAGTCGCGCACCTCGCGCAGCGCCTCCTGGCTGGCGTTGCGCAGCATGCGCGCGCGGGCCAGCAGCACCTGCCCCGCAGGCGTGAGCTGTATGCCGCGCCCGGCGCGCTCGAACAATGCCCCGCCCACGGCCTGCTCCAGTCGCTGCATGCATTTGGTCAGCGCCGGCTGGGTGCGGCCCAGTTGTTCGGCAGCTCGTCCAAGGTGGCCCAGCTCGGCCACGATCTCGAAGAAGCGCAGATCGCGCAGATGCAGATCCATCAATGAATAAAAGTGATGATTGAATGAATATTATCGAATAGACGGAATGATTGATGCTGACAAGAATCCGGGCTCATCGGAGTCCTTATGTCAACACAAGCCTTTACCGTTTTCGTTACCGCTACCGAGCTGGCTTCCAGCGGAGCGGATCTTCTTGCCAGGGCCGGCGCGCGGGTGATCTATCTGGCGAGCGGCGATGATGCCCAGGCGGTGGAGCGCATCATGGCCACCGAGCCCGTCGATGCCGTGATCTCGCGCACCCTGGAGCTCTCGGCTCGCGCCATCGCCTCGTGCCCCACGCTCAAGGTCATCTCCAAGCATGGCGTGGGCGTGAGCAATATCGATGTGGCCGCAGCCGGCGCGCGCGGCATCCCCGTCTATGTGACGCCCGGGGCGAATGCGCAGTCCGTGGCCGAGATGACCCTGGGCCTGCTGTTTGCCGCGGCACGCCGCATCGCCTGGATGGATGCGGAACTGCGCGGCGGCCGCTGGTCGCGCGCGCAGGACGGCATCGAGCTGTCCGGCAAGACGCTGGGTCTGGTCGGCTTCGGTCAGGTCGGGCAGCGTGTGGCACAGGTTTGCCAGGCCCTGGGCATGCAGGTGGCGGCCTTCGATCCGGCATTGCGCTCCAGTCCCGTGGCGGGCGTGAAGCTGCTGGCCTCGCTGGACGAGCTGCTGCCGCTGGCCGATGTGCTCAGCCTGCATGTGCCGCTCAACCGGCACACCCGCGGCATGCTGGGCGCAGCGCAACTGGCCCGCCTGCCGCAGGGCGCCATCCTGATCAATACGGCACGCGGCGAAGTGGTGGACGAGCCCGCACTCGTCGAGGCCCTGCGCAGCGGCCTTCTGCATGCGGCCGGCCTGGACACCATGGCCGTGGAGCCCCTGCCCGTGGACTCCGCGCTGGCGGGCCTGCCCAACGTGGTTCTGACGCCGCATGTGGGCGGCTCCACGCCCGCAGCGCTGGCCGCCATGGCCGCCGGCGCTGCCGCGAATGTGCTGGGCTGGCTGCAAGGCCGGCCCATGGCCGCCAGCCGCTGCGTGAACCCCGAGGTCCTTGAATCCCATTCCTTTTTATCCGGAGAAGCTGCATGAGCAATAGTGCAAAACAATGGCCAGCGGGCTATTGCATCAATCCGCGCGTCCCTGGCCCCGAGGCCCAGGTCGTCGAGGCATTCAAGTCCATTCCCGTGGCGGCCATCGGCGACTCCATGAGCCGCAACGTGGGCACCATGGGCCTGCGCCAATACCACGCCAGGCTTGACACCGTGCTCTGCGGGCCGGCCGTCACCGTGCGTGTGCGTCCCGGCGACAACCTCATGATTCACAAGGCGCTGATGATGGTGCAGCCCGGCGATGTGCTGGTCATCGACGGCGGGGGCGATGTCTCCCAGGCCCTGGTCGGCGGCCTGATGCGCACCACCTGCGTGGCGCGCAAGCTCGCCGGCCTGGTGATAGACGGAGCCATCCGCGACCTCTGCGAATGGGCCGAGGAGGGCATGCCGATCTTTGCGCGCGGCCACACCCATAGAGGCCCCAGCAAGGATGGTCCGGGCGAGATCAATGTGCCGGTTTCCTGCGCCGGCATGGCGGTGCTGCCCGGCGATCTGATCGTGGGCGATGCCGATGGCGTGATTGCCGTGCCTGCAGCGGATGCGGCCGAAGTCCTGCAGCGCAGCCAGGCGCATCTGGTCAAGGAAGCCGCCATCCGCGCAAGCAATCGCGAGGGCACGGCCGACCCCGAACGCTTCGATGCGGTGCTGCGCGCCAAGGGTCTGCCGGTCTGAGGCAGGAAATTCTTACAGGAGACAAGACATGCATAAAAGAATATTTCTGACGGCTACGGCCCTGGCCACGCTGGCCCTGGGTGTGCAGGGCATGGCCCGGGCAGCGGGCGAATGGCCTCAGCGCGCCGTGCGCATGGTGGTGCCCTTCCCGCCGGGCGGCGGCACCGACGCCACTTCGCGACTGGTGGCGGACAAGCTCAATCTGGGCATGGGCTGGACGGTGGTGGTGGACAACAAGCCGGGCGCGGGCGGCAATATCGGCCTCGATGCCGTGGCCAAGGCGGCGCCCGACGGCTACACCATAGGCATGGGCCAGGCCGCGAACCTGGCGATCAATCCCAGCCTGTATGCCAAGATGCCCTTTGATCCGCTCAAGGACTTCACGCCCATTGTCAGCGTGGCCCTGCAGCCCGTGGTGCTGACCGTGCGCGCCGGCTCTCCGTTCAAGAATCTGGGCGACTTCATCAAGGCCGCCAAGGCCAGGCCCGGCACCTACGGCATTGCCCAGGCCGGCAACGGTACGGTGGGTCACCTGGCCGGCGAGATGCTGGCGCGCCGCGCAGGCATAGAGATTTTGCAGGTGCCCTACAAGGGCGCGAATCAGGCGATGACGGATCTGCTGGGCGGGCAGGTGGAGCTGTACTTCGGCAACACCGTATCCGTCATGCAGCAGCTGACCTCGGGCAAGGTTCGCGCGCTGGCCGTGACCTCGGCGCAGCGCGTGCCATCCCTGCCCGACGTTCCCACCGTGGCCGAACAGGGTTATGCCGACTTCGAGGCTTCGACCTGGCTGGGCCTGGTGGGCCCAGCGAACATGCCGCCCGATGTGGTCAGGCGCATCGGCGACGCCACCATGAAGCTGCTGGCCACCAAGGAGGTGCAGGACAAGCTGGCGCAGGAGGGCAGCATGCCGACTCCGGCCGGAGCAGAGAAGTTCGGCGCCTGGATTAAGAGCGAGCATGCCAAGTGGGGCAAGCTGATCCGCGAAGCCCAGATCAAGCTCAACTGAGCGCCTCGGGCCGGGGCGGGTCAGCAAGGGCACCGGGCCCCGGCGCCGTATCTCATGCGCTCTGACGGGAGTCGCGAAGCAGCTTTTTTCTGATTGCAGAAAACACGCTTGCGGCGATTGCCCGAAGCCGGTGCCAACCTTTCAGCGCTCACTTCCATGCAAACCCGATTCGATATCGAGAAATTCAATGCTCCTGCATCGTCAGCGCCATCCCGCGCAGATGAGCAGCCGGGCACGCCTCGCAGGCTGCGCGGCATTCTGTCGCTCGATGATTTCGAGACAGCCGCGCGCAGGCATCTGCCGGCGCCCATCTTTGCCTATGTGAGCGGTGGCTGCGAGACCGACAAATCCCTGCGCGGCAACCGCGAGATATTCGACAGCTATCGCTGGATGAGCAGCGTGCTGACCGATACCTCACGGCGTACGCTGGCAACGACGCTGATGGGGCAGACCTATGCAGCACCGTTCGGCATCGCCCCCATGGGCATCAGTGCGCTGTCCGCCTACCGGGGCGATCTGATCCAGACGCGGGCCGCTGCACAGGCCCGTATCCCGGCCATACTCAGCGGCACATCGCTGATCGCGATGGAAGAGGTGGCCAGGGCCAACCCCGAGGGCTGGTTCCAGGCCTATGTGCCCGGAGAGAAGGAGCGCATCCTCAGGCTGCTGGATCGTGTCGAGGCCGCAGGTTTCAAGACCCTGGTGGTCACGGTTGACACGCCGGTCTCGGGCAATCGCGAGAACAATATCCGCGCGGGTTTCTCGACACCGCTGCGGCCCAGCCTGCGTCTGGCCTGGGACGGCATCACCCATCCGCGCTGGCTGTTGGGCACGGCCCTGCGCACCCTGGTCTGTCATGGCATGCCGCATTTCGAGAACTCGCAGGCCACGCGCGGCGCGCCCATTCTCTCCTCCAGTGTCACGCGCGACTTCGGGGCACGCGACCACCTGAGCTGGGAACATCTGGAGCTGATCCGCCAGCGCTGGCAAGGCAATCTGGTCGTCAAGGGCATTTTGCGGCCCCGGGACGCGCTGTCCGCTCGCGATGCGGGAGCCGACGGCATCATTCTGTCCAACCATGGCGGCAGGCAGCTCGACGGCTCGATATCGCCGCTGGAGACGCTGCCAGAAGTGGTCGATGTCCTGGGCGCGGACTATGCGGTCATGATCGACAGCGGCTTTCGCCGTGGCAACGATGTGCTGCTGGCACTGGCACTGGGAGCCAAGTTCGTCTTTGTGGGCCGGCCCTTCAATTACGCAGGAGCCGTGGCGGGTGAAGCGGGAGTCCTGCACGCGGCCGGCATTCTGGCCTCGGAGATCCGGCGCAATATGGCCTTGATCGGTGTGCAGAGCCCGCACGGCATGCGGCGCGAGCACTTGCACTGCTGCAGCTGATCCCGCAGGGGGAAGGCCACGAATGGCTTGCTGCAGGCATATGCGCATGCGGCGGTCCGGTGGCTGGTGGCGGCACAAAGTGCAGCAGGCCCAGCACGATGACGCGTGTGCCCGGGAGCAGCTGCACCTTGACGCGAGATCGCCTCTCCAGCCATCGACCGCCTGGCAGGTCCGCCGCAGCGACTGCTCTCCATGAATGCAAATATGTGCAACGCCGGGAGCGGCAAGCCGGCTGTGCAACACTGAAAACGAGCACTCCGCTCAATAATGGCGGACAGAAAAGAGTGGTACCACCAGGTTCGGATGCATGGTTGCTCCGGGTAAGCCACTGATCTATGTCTGACACTGTTGTTTTACGTGGGCCCGAGCGGCCAGACCTGCTGCGCCACGAGGTGCTGGCCGATATCTTCGAAGCGACCGCCGCAGCCCACCCCGAACAGATCGCGCTGATGGAGGGGCAGGGCGAGCAGTTGCGTCAGTGCAGCTATGCGGAGCTGGACGCCGATGCCAGCCGCGCCGCGCACCGGCTGATCGAGGCCGGCATCCGTCCTGGCGACATGGTGGGCCTGTGGCTGCCGCGCGGCATGGAGCTGCTGACGCTGCAGCTGGCGATCGCCAAGACCGGCGCAGCCTGGCTGCCCTTCGATGCAGAAACGCCCACCGAACGCATCGCCACCTGCCTCGGCGATGCGAATGCCAAGGCGCTATTGATAGCGCAGCGGCAGACGCATCTGGTGAAAGCCCAAGCGGGTATTTCAGCGCAGGTCTTCAGCGACGCCGCACTGCTGGCGCCGCTGCCGCCGGGCACGGCGCTGCGCCGGAGAGATGGCGCCGAGCCCAGCGACCCGGCCTATGTGATCTATACCAGCGGCTCCACGGGCAAGCCCAAGGGTATCGCCATCACCCAGGGCAGCATCTGCCACTTTCTGCGCAGCGAGAATGCGCGGCTTGGCGTGCACCGGGGCGACAAGGTCTACCAGGGCTTCTCGGTGGCCTTCGACATGTCGTTCGAGGAGATCTGGATCAGCTACCTTGTGGGAGCGACGCTGTGGCTGGCGCCGCGCGAGATCGCCGGTGACCCCGAGGCCTTGCCGCGCGCGCTGATGGAGCAGCAGGTGACGGTGCTGCATGCCGTGCCAACGCTGCTGGCGCTGTTCGCGCAGGACGTGCCGAATCTGCGCCTCATCAATCTCGGCGGCGAGATGTGCCCCGAATCGCTGGTGGCGCGCTGGGCCAACCGGGAGGACGGTGGTCCGCGTCAGATGTTCAACACCTATGGGCCGACCGAGGCCACGGTGTCGGCCAGCCTGGCCGAGCTCCGGGCCGGTGCGCCCGTGACCATTGGCACGCCGCTGCCCAATTACGGACTGGTGGTGGTGCGGGTGATCGAGGCCGACAGCTTTGCGGCCGGCACTGCGCCCGCTCTGGTGGGCTTGCCGCAGGGCGAGGTCGGCGAGCTGTGCATCACGGGCCCCGGCGTGGCGGCCGGCTATCTGGGTCGCCCCGAGCTGACGGCCGAGAAATTCCTCGCCAATCCCTGGGCTCAGGGCCCGCACGATACGCGGCTGTACCGCACCGGGGATCTGGCGCGCATCGACGAGCATGGCCAGATCCACTGCCTGGGCCGGGCCGACGATCAGGTCAAGATCCGCGGTTTTCGCGTGGAGCTCGGCGAGATCGAGGCCATGCTGGCCCAGCAGCCGGGCGTGGGTACCACGGCGGTGCTGCTGCGTCAGGACGAGGGCATGGACCAGCTGATCGCCTTCTACGTGCCCACCGAGGTTGCCGCACCGCCCGCGCATTCCGCGCTGCGCGCCGCCCTGGCCGAGCGCCTGCCGCCCTATATGGTGCCCGCGCGCTTCGAGGCGCTGGCCGAGATGCCGCGCCTGACCTCGGGCAAGATAGACCGCAAGGCACTCAAGGTCCAGCAACTGTCCTCCGCGATGGATGCTTGCGGCTCCGACCTGCCCGAAACCCCGGCCGAGGAAGTGCTGTTCGCTGCCCTGGCCCAGCTTTTCCCGGGGCAGCCCATACGTCGCGGGCTGGATTTCTTCAGCGACCTGGGCGGACATTCCCTGTTCGCTGCGCGGCTGACCTCGCTGCTGCGCGCCGATGCGCGCTTTGCCCGGGCCACGGTGAGCACCATCTACCAGCAGCGCCACATAGGCCTGATCGCCGATGCGCTGCAGGCCGCCCAGCTGGGCGACGATGAGGCGGCAGCCGGCGTTGCGCAGAGGCCGTTTCGCATCCATTCCGCATGGCGGCGCTGGCGCTGCGGCGCGGCCCAGGCAGTGGCGATTCCGCTGCTGGTGCTGATCAAGATGGCACAGTGGCTGGCGCCGTTCTTCACCTATCACTTTTTCACGGGCGAGGAGAGCGACTCGGTCTGGTTTGCCGTGGCCATGTCGGTGCTGGCTTTCGCGATCGCCACCCTGGCCGAATTCGCGATCGCATGGGCCGGCAAATGGCTGGTTGCCGGGCGCCTCAAGCCCGGGCGCTACCCGCTGTGGGGATGGACCTATTTCCGCTGGTGGTTTGCCGACCGGCTGGTCGAGGCCGTGCCCATCGCGATGATCACCGGCTCCTCGCTGCACCCGCTGTGGCTGCGTGCGCTGGGCGCGAAAGTGGGCCTTGAGACCAATCTCGGCTCGATGACGGTGCGTGTGCCCGACCTGCTGGTCATAGGCGACGGCGTCAGTGTGGGCAATGCCGTGAGCCTGGAGAACGCGCGCGTGGAAGGCGGTGAGCTGGTGCTGGGCCGCATCGCCATCGGCAACGAGGTCTGCATAGGCTCATATGTGGTCGTGGAAGGCAATACCCGTCTCGAAGACTGGGCCCACCTCGAGGGTCAGTCGGCGCTGGCCGACGGCATGGTCCAGCCCGCGCGCAGCATCTGGGCCGGCTCGCCGGCGCGGGCCGTGGGCGAGTTCGACCCTGCCAGCCTGCCGCCGCGCCAGAGCGTCGGTCGGCTGCGCCAGGCCCTGGAGATGCTGGTCTTCCTGGCGGGGGGGCTGCTGGTGGCCACGCTGTTCTTCATGCCGGTGTTCCCGACCTTCATGCTGATCGACGTGCTCGACGTCGAGGCGATCTCGGTGCGGCCGCTGCTGGAGCAGGGCGTGGTCGATGCGGGTGGGGCCTTCGTGCTGCGCCTTCTCAAGTTCTTCGTGCTGGCCCTGCCATCCAGCCTGGTGCTGGTGGCCTGCACGGTGCTGGCGGCGGCGCTGGTGCGCTATCTGTTCCTGCCGCGTACGCGGGCGGGCACCTGGTCGGTGCACAGCGGGCGTTACCTGGGCAAATGGCTGGTCAACCAGATCCAGGAGGCGAGCCTGTCCACGCTGCACGGCATCTACGCCACGGTCTACTCCTCCACCTGGTACCGGCTGCTGGGTGCCAAGGTCGGCAAGCAGACCGAGCTGTCCACGGCGCTGGGCGTGGTGCCCGATATGCTGACGCTGGGTGACGAATGCTTTGTGGCCGATGCAGTGATGCTGGGCGACGAGCTCATCGACGGCGGCTGGATGACGGTCAAGCCCACGGTGGTGTCGCGCCGCAGCTTCATCGGCAACGGCGCCTATGTGCCCGATGGCTCGACCATCCCCGAGAATGTGCTCATAGGCGTGATGACGGCCGTGCCGCGCAATGCGGACATGAAAAGTGGCGACACCTGGCTGGGAGCACCCGCGATCAATTTGCCGGCGCGCGAGCTCGCACAGGGCTATCCCGAGCACCTGACGTTTGCGCCCTCTCCTTGGCGGCGACTCGCGCGCGGATTGGTGGAGGCCGTTCGCATTGCCGTTCCACATGCTCTGGTGATTGCCGTCGGCTATGCCATTGTGCTGGATGCGATGCCTCTGGCTTCTGAAGAGCGCTGGGGGGCCGTGGTGCTGGATCTGGCCATTTCGGGAGTGGTCTTCGGGATCGTGGCGTTCTTTCTGGTGGCGCTGTTCAAATGGCTGGCGATCAGGCGCTACGGCAAGACGGCGGTTCCCATGTGGACACCTTTTGTCTGGCTCTCCGAGGCCGCGACCAATATGTATGAGGGCATGGCCGTGCCCAATTTCCTGCGTTACCTGCGTGGCACGCCCTGGCTGCCACTGGCCATGAACCTGATGGGCAGCAAGATTGCGGCCAGCGTCTATCTGGATACCACCGACATCACCGAGCATGACTGCGTGACGATCGGCGCTCACAGCGAGCTCAACGCGCTGTGCTGCCCGCAGACTCATCTGTTCGAGGACCGGGTGATGAAGATAGACCATGTGTCCATAGGCAGCCGCGTGACCATGGGCGCGCGCTGCACTGTGCTCTACAGTGCCAGCGTAGGCGACGACGTACAGCTCGGGCCGCTGACCCTGGTGATGAAGGGCGAGACCCTGCCCGCGCGCACGCGCTGGGAGGGCGCGCCGGCCGCACCGGCCCGGCGCCACACCGGGATGGCCTGATGCAGATCCGGCCCTGCCTCTTTGCCGGCGAGCGGCAGGCCGGTGCGCCGCAGTTGCGGCTGGTGCAGGGTCTGGATGCCACAGACCGTGACGGGGCGCGCAGCCAGGCTCGGGCGGCGCTGCGCACCTGTCTGGCACCGGAGCTCGGCTGTACCGAGGCCGAGCTGGAGGTCAGCAACCTGCGCAACCAGGCACCGCAGCTGTTGCTGCGCGGCAAGCCGCTTGCTGCGCCGCACTGTTCCATCAGCCATGCGCCGGGACTGGCACTGCTGGCCTGGCATGGCCGGGCTGCGGTAGGGGTGGATATCCAGGCCGTGGACGCGACCGTGCAGCGCCGCGAGCTGGAGCATGTAGCGCGGCTGTTTCTGAGGCCGGAGACCGCTCAAAAGCTTCTGGATATTGCGCCGGATACTCTTTTCTTCGAAGCATTTGCGAGCGCCTGGACGCAGCACGAAGCCCGGCTTAAATGCGCTGGCCTGGGTCTGGCGGAATGGAGCAGCTCGCTGCAGGCGCGGCTGACGGGCATGGACTGCGCACCGCTGGAGCCTGCAGCTGGCTATGCGGGTGCCGTGGCCTGGTACGGCGCTGCCGGCAGCGGCGGCGTGCGCTGAACAGGCGGCATATCATGATTCCGATCGCCCAAAAAAAAGGCTGCCGGAGGCAGCCTTGGCAGGTGAGCGCAGTGCTTACTGGAAGCCCAGCGTATGCGGCAGCCAGGTGGACAGTGCCGGAATGAAGGTCAGCAGGCAAAGCACGACGAAGTGGGCCAGCAGGAACAGCGGCATCTCGCGCGTCAGCTCGGTGATGGACACGCGCGTTGACACGGCCGTCACGAACAGCAGGCCGCCGACCGGAGGCGTGATCATGCCCAGCGTGAGGTTGACGATCACCACCATGGCGAAGTGCGTGGGATCGATGCCCAGGCTGAAGGCGATGGGCGCGAGGATGGGCACCAGAATCATCACGCCGGGCAGCGGCTCCATGAAGATGCCGAAGACCAGCAGCAGAATGTTCACGGCAATCAGGAACATGACGGGCGAGAGTTCCCAGCTCACGATCAGCTCGGACAGATACTGCGGAATGCCTTCCACCGTGAGCACCCAGGCAAAGGCGGCCGAGGTCGCCATCACCAGCAGCACCGAGGCCGTGAGCATGGCCGAGCGCGCCAGGATGCCGGGCAGGGCCGACCACTTGAGCGTGCGGTAGACCCACTTGCCGCAGACCAGCGCATAGAACACGGCCACGACGGAGGCTTCCGTGGGCGTGAAGATGCCGAAGCGGATGCCGACCACGATGAGCACGATGAGCATCAGCGCGGGGATGGCCTTGAAGCTGGTGCTCCACATCTCACGGGCCGAGGGGCGCGGCTCGGTGCTGCGGTAGTTGCGCTTCTTGCAGACCCACCAGTTGACGGCCGCCATGGCCAGCGCAATCAGAATGCCGGGAATGAAGCCAGCCATGAACAGGCCGCCCACGGACACGTTCTCATCCTGCAGCGCATAGATGATCATGCTGACCGAAGGCGGAATGATGGGGCCGACGATGGCGGTGCTGGCCGTCAGCGCGGCCGCATAGGGGCGGCTGTAGCCGGCCTTGTCCATCATCTTGACCATCATGGAGCCGGGGCCGGCCGCATCGGCCAGGGCCGAGCCCGAGATGCCCGAGAACATGGTCAGCGACAGCACATTGGCATAGCCCAGGCCGCCGCGCAGATGGCCGACGAACTGGGCGGCAAAGCGCAGCAGCACGGCCGTGAGCGCACCGCCCGACATCAGCTCTGCGGCCAGGATGAAGAAGGGCACGGCCATCAGCGGAAAGCTGTCGATGCCCGTGAACATTTCCTTGAAGACGATCAGCTGTGGATAACGTCCGCCCACGAAGACCGCCAGGGCTGCCGAGATGGCCAGCGCAAACGCCACCGGAAAGCCCAGCGTGAGCAGGGCAACGATGGCAACAAATAAAGTGATACCCATGATGTTTCAGTCAATCAGAGATTCATGGCGCAGCGCATGAAACTGGCGCGCCCCAAGTGAGATACACCGAGGAAGGGCCGCCCCGCACCGAAGGTGTGTCTCCCTCCCGCGAAGCGAGAGAGGGGGAAGCAGCGAAGCTGCACAGGGGGTGTTTCATATAGACGCTGCGGCATCCGCATCCATTTCGTCGGACTCGGCGAAGCTGCCAGCGGTGATGTAGCCGCGTGCGATGAACAGCAGGTGGATCAGCATCAGCACAAAGCCCACGGGCATGGCGCCGTAGATATAGGAGATCGGGATGTCCGTGGCCGCCGTGGTCTGAAAGCGCGTGGCGTACACGTACTGCGACGAGGTCACGGTCATCACGGCAAAGAAGATCGCCAGAATGAGCACGACAAAGCCCCGCATGGCCTGTGCCTTGCGCGTGCTCACGCTGCGGTGCAGATTGTCGATGGCCACATGGCCGCCAAAGCGCAGCACCAGGCCTGCGCCCAGGAAGGTGACCCAGATCATCATGTGGCGGGCGACTTCTTCGGCCCAGACGATGGAGTCGCCCGTGGTGTAGCGCAGCACCACGTTGGCAAAGACGATGCAGGCCATGGCCAGCAGCAGCAAGATCAGCAGCCAGCGATTGCCGGCCACGAGAATGCGTTCGATACGATCAAGCATAGGAGTGGGGGTGAGCAGAGGCAGCGGCGAAACCTGCCGCAAGAGCCGGCTGCGTCACAAAGTTGAGAGCTGCTTCATCATCGGCAGGAATTGGCGCAAGTCCATTCGTGCTGACCGCAGCCGGGCAAGGACCTGCCGTGCCCAGGTGGGAGAAAAATGCATGGGCCCGCCTGCGCGGAGACAGGCCCATGTTGGCAGTGCTTACTTGACGGCGGTGATGGAGTCCAGCGTCTTCTGGCCGAACTTCTTGGCGTATTCCTTGTACGCGGGCTCCAGCGCGGTGCGGAAAGCGGTCTGGTCGACCTTTTCCACGACCTTCATGCCGTTGGCCTTGGCTTCTTCCACGCCTTTCTTCTCCACGTTGTCCACAAAGGCGCGCGAGGCCAGTGCCCCCTTCTTGGCGGCTTCGGTGAAGGCGGTCTTCTGGGCGGCGTTCAGCGATCCCCAGAACGAGGGCGACACGATCAGGGCCATGGGGGCGTAGACGTGGGAGGTCAGGGTCAGGTGCTTTTGCACCTGCCACAGCTTGGCGGATACCAGCACGGAGATGGGGTTCTCCTGGCCGTCAATCGTGCCCTGCTGCAGCGCACCGATGACTTCGGGCCAGGACATGGGAGTGGGCGAGGCACCCAGGGTGCGGAAGGCCGTGATGTGCACGGGGTTCTCGGTCACGCGGATCTTCAGGCCCTTGAGGTCGGGCACGCCATTGACGGCATGCTTGTTGTTGCTCAGATGGCGAAAGCCCTGCTCGCCCCAGGCCAGCGCGATCAGGCCGCGCTTTTGGAACTTGGCCAGCAGCTCCTGACCGAAGGCACCGTCCATCACGGCACGTGCGTGCTGGGTGTCGCGGAACAGGAAGGGGATGTCCACCACACCCACATCGGGCACGAAGTTGCTCAGGGCGCCGGTGGAGACGATGGCAGCTTCCACGGTGCCCAGCTGCAGGCCTTCGATCAGCTCGCGCTCGCCGCCCAGGGCGGAGGCGGGGAACTGCTTGAACTTGTAGGCACCGTTGGTGCCTTTTTCCACGCCTTCAGCCCAGGCGTTGGCAGCAGCGCCGTAGTGGGAGTTGACGGCCAGCGCATAGCCGATCTTGACTTCCTTGCCCTGGGCAAATGCAGTGCCTGCGGTCAGGGCGGCTGTTGCTGCCACGGCCGTGGCGACGAAGGTGCGGCGAATCATGCGCATGGTGTTGGTCTCTCAGAAATGTTTTGAAATGAATCAAAAATTGTAGTGAGTGCCAACCGTGGGTTTTTACGCATCCGGGGATCGTCTTGTACGGGTGGGTGCATCGTGCCTGGCGATGGGTGGGCCTCAAAAAAGGCCTCTGTGCCGGCAAGCACAGAGGCCTTTGAAAATGAGAGCTGCTTGCGCTTGTTCTCAAACGATTTCAGATTGTTTTGATATTGAAATCGTTAAACAGCCAGCGGTTGCAGCTACTATTTTTGCGGAGCCAGCAACTGATCGACAAGTTGCACAAAACCGTCGCCGCGCTCGGCCGTGGTCACATGGCGCGGCAGATGCCTGAGCTGGGGCACGAAGCGCGCAATATTGGCCACGCCCACGCTGTGGGGCATGTGCTCGAACATCTGCTGGTCGTTGGTCGAGTCGCCGATATACACCCAGCGCGCCAGCGTGGCGTCCAGATCGATGTCGAACAGCTCGCGAGCGATCCAGCGCGCGCCTTCGAGCTTGTTGTGCTCGCCGAACCAGCCGTTGATGTGAATGGAGCTGACGGTGGCATTCATGCCGGCCGCCTTCATGATGGCCACGCATTCATCGATCTGTGCCTGGGGCATGTTCGTGAATTCGCTGTGATCCACGGCGATATCGCATTCGCGGCCGGCCGAGTCCGTGGCGCGTTTGGCGCCGGGCACGGTGGCCTCGATCTGCTCGAGCACCTGCTGCATACGGGCAAAGTTGCGGGCGCGCTCATCGGCAGATTGCTGGTAGAGCTTGTCCAGGCCGCCCTCGGCATTGCGGCGCAGGGCCACGGCACCGTTTTCGGCCACGATGGCATCCACGGGCCAGGCCGATGCAAACGGCACGCTCCAGCCCACGGGGCGGCCGGTGATGGGCACCACTTTCAGACCCGCATCCTTGAGGCGCGCAATCGCGGCCACCACATGCTCGGGCACCACGCCGTCGGTGGTCAGCGTGTCGTCGATATCGGTCAGCACGCCCAGCAGCTTGGCAGGTGTCCGCAGTTCAGACAAAGGGCGCAGAAATTCTTGGCTCACAACAAACTCTCTCGATGTTGATCCTCGCCTGAAGCTAGCGCGGTCCAACTCAGAGACATCGAGCAAGAGCCGCCTCGCAGCGAGGATGTCGTCCCCCTCCGGCAAAGCCAGAGAGGGGGAAGGCGCGAAGCGCCTCAGGGGGTGATCACGCTCAATTCGCTGAGCCTAGTGCCAGGCCCGCATGCTCGCGCAGCGGGTGGAAGTGGATCTTGGGGAAACGCTCCTGCGCCAGGCGCACGTCATAGGGGCTGGTGCACAGATAGGCCAGGGTGTCGGCCGCATCATGCGCCAGGCGCATGGGGTAGGCGTTCTCGAACTCGCGCAGCTCGGCCGGCGAATCGGCCGTGATCCAGCGTGCCCCGGTGTACTGGCAGCCTTCCAGGCGGACGTCGCAGTCGTACTCGGTCTTGAGGCGGTGCTGCACCACTTCGAACTGCAGCTGACCCACGGCGCCCAGCAGCATGTTGCCGCCGACATCGGGCTTGAAGACCTGGATCGCGCCTTCCTCGCCCAGCTGCATCAGGCCTTGCTGCAGCTGCTTGGTGCGCAGCGGGTTCTTGAGCACCACGGTCATGAACATTTCGGGTGCGAAGAAGGGCAGGCCGGTGAACTGCAGATTGGGGCCGTCGGTGATGGAGTCGCCCAGCTGCACGCCGCCGTGAATCGTGAAGCCGATGATGTCGCCCGCATAGGCCTCGTCGACGGCCTCGCGGCGCTGTGACATGAAGGTCACCACGGACGTGGGGCGCAGCTCCTTGCCGGTGCGCTGCACCTTCATCTTCATGCCGGGGGTGTACTTGCCGGACGCCACGCGCACGAACGCAATGCGGTCGCGGTGGTTGCTGTCCATATTGGCCTGCACCTTGAACACCACGCCTGCGAAGGTCTTGTCTTCGGGGTGGATGGTGACTTCTTCGCGCTGGCGGTTCACTTCGGTGAAGGCAACGCGCGGGCCGGGCGGGGGCGACATGTCGACCACGGCGTCCAGCACTTCCATCACACCGAAGTTGTTCACACCGGAGCCGAAGAACACGGGGGTCAGCTTGCCTGCCAGGAAGGCCTCATGGTCCCATTCGGCCGAGGCGCCAACGGCCAGTTCCATGGATTCCAGGGCATCGTCGAAAGCCTTGCCAAAGCGCGCGCGCAGCTTGTCGCCTTCGCTCAGCGCAATGACTTCAAAGTCCTTGGGGCCGCGGTCGCTGCCGGGCGTGAAAACCGTCATGCTCTGCGTGCGCAGATTGATGATGCCGCCGAAGCTCTTGCCCTGGCCCACGGGCCAGGTGATGGGGCAGCAGGGCATGCCCAGCTCGCGCTCGACTTCGTCCATGATGTCCAGCGGGTCGCGCACTTCACGGTCGAACTTGTTGACGAAGGAGATGATGGGGGTGTTGCGCTGGCGGCAGACCTCGATCAGACGGCGGGTCTGCGATTCCACGCCATTGGCCGCGTCGATCACCATCAGCGCCGAGTCCACGGCCGTCAGCACGCGGTAGGTATCTTCCGAGAAGTCCTTGTGGCCGGGAGTGTCGAGCAGGTTGATCACATGGTCGCGGTAGCTCATCTGCATCACCGACGAGGCCACCGAGATGCCGCGCTGCTTCTCGATTTCCATCCAGTCGGAGGTGGCGTGGCGCGAGGCCTTGCGGCCCTTGACGGCGCCGGCAATCTGGATCGCGCCCGAGAACAGCAGCAGCTTTTCGGTCAGCGTGGTCTTACCCGCGTCCGGGTGGGAGATGATGGCGAACGTACGACGGCGCCGGGTTTCTGGGGCGTATGACACAGTATTGAGAGCTGTAAATACAGCCGGAGAACGCCGGCTGTGACAACAAAAGGTGCGGCGGTCCGTTTGCCGCACCAGGCCCGCACCCATGCAGGGCAGACCTGTGAATAAGTCTTGAGGGCGCTTATTTTAACGGCAGGGCCAATTCTTGGAGATGCTGCGGAAATGCGGGCCGGGCGACGTCATTGGCTAAGGCTTGCAGCTGTGGCTGGCGGCAGATGCGCAGCACAATAGGGGCCTAGTCTCCGGCCCTCATTTTTCCCTCATGAACAGCGCCCCGCAGGATGTGAACACCTCCTTACCCGCCCAGCCTCCCGCCTCTGCCGCCCCGGTATGGATCAAGCGCGGCACGCCCGAGTACTGGCGGGTCAGCGTGGCGCTGTTCCTGGCGGGGTTTGCCACCTTCTCCCTGCTGTACTGCGTGCAGCCGCTGCTGCCCGAGCTGGCCCACAGCTTTGCCGTCAGTCCGGCCCAGAGCGCGTTGGCGCTGTCGGTATCCACGGCCTGCCTGGCCGGCTCCATCGTGCTGGCAGGGGCCTTGTCCGAGGGGCTGGGGCGGCGCAAGCTGATGTTCATCTCCATGGCCCTGGCGGCGCTGTGCAATCTGCTGGCTTCGTTCATGCCGCAGTGGCATGCGCTGCTTGCTGCACGCGCGCTGGAAGGCTTGCTGCTGGGCGGCGTGCCCGCCGTGGCCATGGCCTATCTGTCCGAGGAGATCGATCCGCCGGGCCTGGGCTTTGCCATGGGCCTGTATGTGGGCGGCACGGCACTGGGCGGCATGCTGGGCCGGGTCGGCATGAGCGCCATGACCGAGTTCTGGGGCTGGCGCCACGCCATGGCTGCGCTTTCGGTGCTCGATCTGCTGGCCGCCCTGGGCTTTGTCTGGCTGCTGCCCAACTCGCGCAACTTCGTCAAGAAGAGCGGGCTGGGTGCCCGGTATCACCTGCAGGCCTGGGGCCGGCATCTGCGCTACCCGGGCCTGCCGCTGCTGTTCCTGATCGCCTTCGGCCTGATGGGCGTGTTTGTCAGCATCTACAACTATGCCGGCTTTTTGCTCAGCGCATCGCCCTATGGTCTGAGCCAGCTGCAGATCAGCCATATCTTCTATGCCTATCTGCTGGGTACGGCGGCGTCGCCGATTGCCGGGGGGCTGGCCGACAGGCTGGGCCGCGGGCCGGTGCTGGTCGCGGGCACTTTGCTGATGGCCGCCGGCGTGGCGCTGACCCTGTTGCCGCCCCTGGTCGCCATCGTGGCCGGCATGGTCCTGCTGACGGCCGGCTTCTTTGTTGCGCATTCGGTGGCCAGCGGCTGGGTGGGGCGGCTGGCCACGCAGTCCAAGGGGCACGCATCGTCGCTATACCTCTGGGGCTATTACATGGGCTCCAGCGTGCTGGGGGCCGGGGCGGGCTGGTTCTGGTCGCGCTGGAGCTGGACGGGCGTGGGCTCCGTGGCCTTGGCTGTGCTGGCGCTGGTCATCGTGCTGGCCCTGCGCGTGCAGTGGCTGGCCAAGGTCGCGGCCGCGAATCGGGCCGCTTCTTGATGCCATCTTGATATCGGCACGCCCAATCTCTACCCGTTCTTGACGGGCAAATTTCTACAGTTCCTCCATCGCAATCAAGCCGCGTGAACGGCTTGCGGGAGGAATGAAATGAGCATCACCTGGATCGAAGCCCTGGCCGCCCTGACGGCGCTGGGGCTGTTTGCCTATTTGGGCTATGCGCTGCTGCGCCCCGAGAAATTCTGAAGGGGCCGCCATGCAAGTGCTGCAAGACCTGATTTTTGTGAGCCTGACGGTGGTCTGCTTTGTCGGACTGCTGGGCTTTGCGCGCGCCCTGGCGCGTCTGTGAAAGGGGTACATCATGTGGTTACCCTGGATGGAATTTGCCGCCGTGCTGACGGCGGCGACCTTGCTGACGATTCCCATGGGCCAATGGCTGGCGCGCTGCTTTACCGGCGAGCACCATGGCTGGCTGGAGCGCCTGAGCTACCGGGCCATGGGCGTCAATCCGCAAGAGCGCATGGGCTGGCAGCGCTATGGCGCCGCTCTGGTACTGAGCAATGCGCTGATGATGCTGCTGGGCTACGGGCTGCTGCGCCTGCAGGGCGCACTGCCGCTGAATCCGCTGGAGATCGCGGCGCAGGCGCCCGACCTGGCCTTCAACACCGCAGCCTCCTTCATCACCAATACCAACTGGCAGGCCTACGCGGGTGAGAACAGCCTGAGCAATGCGACGCAGATGGTGGTCATCACCTTTCTGATGTTTGCCGGTGCCACCACCGGTGTCGCCGCGGGTGCCGGCTTTGTGCGCGGTCTGGCGCGCTCAAGCGCACAGGATATCGGCAACTTCTGGGTCGACTTCGTGCGCGTGTTCTGGCGCGTGCTGCTGCCGCTGTCCTTCATCATGGCCCTGATCTATGTCTGGCAGGGCATCCCGCAGACCCTGCACGCCGAAGCCGTGGCGACGACGCTCGAAGGAGGCCGGCAGCAGCTGCTGATGGGACCCGTGGCCAGCCTGGAGAGCATCAAGCATCTGGGCACGAATGGCGGCGGCTTCTTCGGCATGAATGCAGCCCATCCGTTCGAGAACCCGACGCCGCTGACCAATCTGCTGCACATCCTCTCGATGCTGCTGATCCCGGCCGGCATGACCTACGCCTTTGGCTCCATGCTGCTGCGCCGCAAGCAGGGCTGGGTGCTGTTCGCAGCCTGCATGGTGATGTTCGTCGGCTTTCTGAGCCTGGTGTTCGTGGCCGAGCAAAACGGCAGCCAGCTGCTGGCGCGCGCCGGAGCCGATCAGCAATACAGCCTGGCCCAGAGCGGCGGCAATATGGAGGGCAAGGAGCTGCGCTTCGGCATTGCCGATACGGCCTTGTTTGTGGCCACCACGACAGCGGCCACCACGGGATCGGTCAACGCCATGCACGATTCGCTGACCCCGCTGGGCTCCATCACGCCGCTGGCGCAGATGATGCTCAACTGCGTCTTCGGCGGTGACGGTGTGGGACTGATCAATCTGATTCAGTACGCCATCCTCACGGTGTTTCTGGCCGGCATGATGATTGGCCGCACGCCCGAATTCCTGGGCAAGAAGATCGAAGTGCGCGAGATCAAGCTGGTCATGCTCGCGGTGCTGGTGCCGCCGGCCTGCATTCTGGGATTCACGGCCCTGGCCGTGCTCTGGCCCGATGCCGCAGCCAGTCTCAACAACCGCGGCCCGCATGGTTTCTCGGAGATTCTCTACGCCTATGCCTCGGCCACGGCCAACAACGGCTCGGCCTTTGCAGGGCTGAATGCCAACACGCCGTTCTTCAACACCACCACGGGCCTGGCCATGCTGGCGGGGCGCTTTCTGACGCTTGTGCCCATGCTGGCCGTGGCTGGCAGCCTGGCGGCCAAGGCCACCGTGCCCGCAGGCCCGGGAACCTTCCCCACGGCCACGCCGCTGTTCATGGGTCTGCTGGTGTTTGTCGTGCTGGTGGTGGGTGGTTTGACCTTTCTGCCGGCGCTGGCCCTGGGGCCCGTGATCGAACACCTGCAAATGCTTGTGGCTCAGCTGTACGCCTAACGTTCCATCCAATTGATGCCAATGCTCTGCAGCCCATGCACGGCTGCAGAGCAGGGAGCAAATCATGAAAACATCGACTCAAACTCTTTGCGCTTCAGTGCTGCCAAGCCATGCACAAGCGCAGCCCGAGGCGCAATCCGCCTCCTGGTCACGTCTGCTGGGCACCAGCGTGCGCGCCGCCCTGCTGGTGATGGTGGTCTCCGGCATTGCCTATCCCTTGCTGACCACGGGTGTGGCGCAGGCACTGTTTGCCCATGCAGCCAATGGCAGCCTGATCGAGCGCCAGGGCCGGATCGTGGGCTCTGCACTGATCGGCCAGCAATTCACCGGACCGCACTACTTCCACGGCCGTCCCAGCGCCACAGTCGCTCCCGATCCGGGTCAGGAAGGGGCAAACATTGCTGCTCCCTACAACGCCGGCCTGTCTGGTGCCAGCAACCAAGGGGCAACGCACAAGGACTTGTCCGAAGCCGTGGCGCAGCGTGTCGCACAGTACCGCGCCGATAACGGTCTGGCCGCTGACCTGGCGGTGCCGGTGGATGCGGTCACTGCGTCGGCATCTGGCCTGGACCCGCATATCTCGATGGCCAATGCGCTGCTGCAACTGCCGCGTGTGGCGAAGGCGCGAGGGCTCTCGCCAGACCAGGTGCAGCCGTTGCTGGCGCAGAAAACAGAGCAGCGCACGCTGGGCTTGCTGGGCGAGCCGCGCGTGAATGTGCTGCAGCTCAATCTGGCGCTGGACGCCTTGCAGCCCGCCACCGGCGCAGTGAAGGAGTAAGCCATGAGCACAAAGAAAATGACGGCAGGCCGCAGCCTGCTCGATGCCAAGCTGGTGAAATCGGCTCTGTGGGATGCGGTGCGCAAACTCTCGCCGCGTACGCAGTGGGCCAACCCAGTGATGTTTGTGGTGTATCTGGGTGCGATCCTGAGCACTCTGTTGTGGTGGCAGAGCCTGATGGAGCCGGGCAGCGAGAACAGCGGCTTTGTTCTGGCGATTGCGCTGTGGCTGTGGTTCACCGTGCTGTTTGCCAACTTTGCCGAAGCATTGGCCGAGGGCCGCAGCCGCGCCCAGGCCGCCAGCTTGCGCGGCATGAAGCGCGATACCGTGGCCAAGCTGCTGCAGCAGCCGCATTTCGGCAGCTCATGGATTCCCATGCGCGCCAGCGAACTGCGCAAGGGCGTGGTCATCTTCGTGGAAGCCGGCGACACGATTGCGCTTGACGGCACGGTGATAGAAGGCGTTGCCTCGGTGGACGAAAGCGCGATCACCGGCGAATCCGCGCCCGTGATCCGCGAGGCCGGAGGCGACTTCTCGTCGGTGACCGGCGGCACACGCGTGCTGTCGGACTGGCTGGTGGTGGAAGTCACGGTCAACCCTGGCGAGTCGTTTCTGGATCGCATGATCTCCATGGTCGAGTCGGCCAAGCGCCAGAAGACTCCGAACGAGATGGCTCTGACGATTTTGCTCGTGGGGCTGACGCTGGTCTTTTTGCTGGTCATCGTCACGCTGTGGCCGTTCTCGGTCTTTGCGGTGACGCAGGCCGGAGCGGGCTCGGTGGTCGGCATCGCCGTGCTGATTGCGCTGCTGGTCTGCCTGATTCCGACCACGATTGGCGGCCTGCTGTCGGCCATTGGCGTGGCCGGCATGAGCCGCATGATGCAGGCCAATGTCATCGCCACTTCGGGCCGGGCCGTGGAGGCTGCCGGTGATGTGGACGTGCTGCTGCTGGACAAGACCGGCACCATCACCCTGGGCAACCGCCAGGCCAGCGAGTTTTTGCCGGCCCCCGCAGTGAGCGCCGCGCAGCTGGCCGAAGCCGCACAGCTGGCGTCTCTGGCAGATGAGACACCTGAAGGCCGCAGCGTGGTGGCTCTGGCCAGGGAGCGCCATGGCCTGCCCGATCGCAGCAGTGCGGATTTCCCGGGCGAGTTCGTCCCCTTTACCGCACAGACGCGTATGAGCGGGGTGGATCTGCAGAGCCCGCAAGGCTTGCGCAGCTTGCGCAAGGGAGCCGCCGATGCCGTGCGCCGGCATGTCGAGGCGCTGGGAGGCAGCTTCCCGGCTCAGGTGCAACTGTCCGTGGACAACGTCTCGCGCAAGGGCAGCACGCCCTTGGTGGTGGCCGATGGCGCCAAGGTGCTGGGCGTGATCGAGCTCAAGGACATCGTCAAGCCAGGCATGCGCGAGCGCTTTGCCGAACTGCGCCGCATGGGCATAAAGACGGTGATGGTGACGGGCGACAACCCGCTGACGGCAGCCGCCATTGCCGCCGAGGCCGGCGTCGATGATTACCTGGCCGAAGCCAGGCCCGAAGACAAGCTGCAGCTGATCCGCTCGCACCAGGCGGCGGGCCGTCTGGTGGCCATGACGGGGGACGGCACCAACGATGCGCCGGCCCTGGCCCAGGCCGATGTGGCCGTGGCCATGAACAGCGGCACCCAGGCCGCCAAGGAGGCCGGCAACATGGTGGATCTGGACTCCAACCCCACCAAGCTGATCGAGGTGGTGGAAACCGGCAAGCAGATGCTGATGACGCGCGGCGCGTTGACCACCTTCAGCATTGCCAATGATGTGGCCAAGTATTTCGCCATCATTCCTGCTGCCTTTGTGGGCACTTATCCGCAGCTGGCCTCGCTCAACGTGATGCAGCTGCACAGCGCCGATTCCGCCATCCTGAGTGCCGTGATCTTCAATGCACTGATCATCATCGCCCTGGTGCCGCTGGCCTTGCGTGGTGTGCAGTATCGCGCCGTGGGTGCGGCCCTGCTGCTGCGCCGAAACCTGCTGATCTATGGCCTGGGCGGGCTGATCGTGCCGTTTGTGGGCATCAAGCTCATCGACATGCTGCTGACCGTGCTGGGCCTCGTCTAAGTCCTATCCAGAGCCTTGCTCTCTCGTCTCTGTGGCTTGTCCGCGTTCCCAGCGGGCGCGGCAAGTCTGATCTGTTTGCTTCACCATCATGCGTCTCTCCCATCTCCAAAAACCATTTCACGCATCGCGTTCCTGGGTCATCAGCTCTGCGTTGCTGATGATTGCTTTGAGCTATGCAAATTCCTCTGCTGCCGAGGAAGCCAAAGCGCAATCTGCTTCTGAAAGCTCAGCCACTGTGCAGGCCGACAGCAAGTCTTCCTTGACCGGCTCGCTGAGCCTGATCAGTGACTACCGCTTTCGCGGCATCTCGCAGACCTGGCAAGGTGCGGCAGTGCAGGGCGCAGTGGAGCTGGCCTTGCCCAAGGGCTTTTATGTGGGCACGTCGCTGTCCAATGTCTCTACCAACAGCTACGGCCGCGGCCAGGGGCTGGAGCACGATATCTATGGTGGCTGGCGCGGCGAGATCGTGCCTGACTGGTTGCTGGATGCCGGGCTTTTGCAGTACCGCTACCCCGGCGCACGCCTGGGCGCAAGCGATGGCAGCAGCAAACGCTTTGACACCACCGAGCTCTATCTGGGGGCGACTCATGGTGGTCTGAGCCTCAAATGGTCTGTGGCACTGACGCCTTATTTCGGCCTGGGCCAGAGTACCGCCGACTCAGCGTTTGCCACTGCGCTGCAACCGGCAGGCAGCAGCCGCGGCAGCCAGTATCTGGATCTGAACTATCAGCATCCGCTGGGCGATCTCGCCACCTTGGGCCTGCATGGCGGCTATACCTGGGTGCGCAATTACAGCGATGTCTCCTATGCCGACTGGCGCATCTCGCTATCCAGGGCCTGGGGACCATGGACCGCATCGCTTGCGTACGCGGGTACCTCGGCCGATGCCAGGTACTACAGCGCCGTCAACAGTCGTGGCCAATGGCGTGATCTGGCACGCAGCGGCTGGCTGCTGGGCCTGAGTGCCGGGTTCTGAGCGGGCTTGAGTGATACGCTGATCGCCTGATGCCTTCATCCACACCATCATCGGCCGCGCAGCGCCCCGACCCCGACGCGCTGGTCGCTCAACTGCAGGCGGATCGGCAGCGCGCCCATCTCGGCAAGCTGCGCATCTACTTTGGCTCCAATGCCGGAGTCGGCAAGACCTATTCCATGCTGGCGGCCGCGCAGCGCGAGCGGCAGGCCGGGCGCAAGGTCCTGGTGGGGCTGGTGGAGACGCATGGCCGCGCCGAGACCGAGCAGCAACTGCATGACCTGGAGCTGCTGCCGCGGCGCACGCTGGCCTACCAGGGCAGGCAGCTGGACGAGTTCGACCTCGATGCAGCTCTGGAGCGCCGCCCGGAGGTGCTGCTGCTCGATGAGCTCGCGCACAGCAATGTGAGCGGCTCGCGCCACCCCAAGCGCTGGCAGGATGTGCAGGAGCTGCTGGAGGCGGGTATCGAGGTGTGGACCACGCTCAACGTTCAACACCTGGAAAGCCTCAACGATGTGGTGGGCGGCATTGTGGGCATACAGGTCCATGAGACCGTGCCCGACCATATCTTTGACGATGCCGACGAGGTCATCGTGGTCGATATCCCACCCGAGGAGCTGCTCAAGCGTCTCAAGTCGGGCAAGGTCTACCCGCTGGAGCAGGCCGAGCGGGCTTCGCGCAATTTCTTTCGCCAGGGCAATTTGCTGGCGCTGCGCGAGCTGGCCTTGCGCCGCACGGCCGATCGTGTCGATGAGGATATGCGCGACTACCGCCGCGAGCGCTCCATCGGCGATGTCTGGCCCACGCGCGAACGCCTGCTGGTGGGCGTGGGCGGCCGCGCCGGTGACGATGCCCTAGTGCGCCAGGTGGCACGCCTGGCAAGGCGGCTGGAGGCCGACTGGGTGGTGGTCTATGTGGATGCGCCGGAACGCCAGCATCGGCCTCGGGCGGCGCAGGAGGCCGTGCTCAAGACACTGGCGCTGGCTGCGCGTCTGGGCGCGGAAACGGCCACCATTCCCGGTGCCCATGTGGCCCAGGCGCTGGTGGACTTTGCGCGTGAGCGCAATGCCAGCCATCTGGTGCTGGCACGTGTGCATGAACCTTTGAGTCGCTGGCTGCGCTGGCGTGCCCCCAGCCTGTCTGAGCAGATTGCGGCGCTGGATCCCGGCCTGGACGTGCTGCTGCTGTCCGTCAAGCAAAGCAGGAATGACAGCACCTTGCGATTGCCGGCTGTGCGTGAAAAGGCCATTCCGTGGAAGGGCTATGCGGGCGTGACCTTGGCATGTCTGGCCGCTACAGCGGTGGCGGAGCTGCTGCTGCGGGTGTTCGACCCGGCCAATGTGGTCATGCTTTTCCTGCTGGTGGTGGTGCTGTCCGCCGTGCGCTGGGGGCGCGGCCCCGGAGCATGGGCGGCCCTGCTGTCAGTGCTGCTGTTTGATTTCTATTTTGTGCCGCCGCGCAACTCTTTCAGCGTCAACGATACGCAATACCTGTTCACCTTCAGCCTGATGCTGGGTGTGGCCCTGGTCTGCGGCCAGCTGACGGCGCGGCTGCGCCACGAGGCGCGCGTGGCCGCAGAGCGCGAAAGGCGGGCCGGCGCGCTGGCCAGGCTGGCGCGTGACCTGTCGGGTGCGCTGACGCAGGAGCAGGTCACGCAGATCGCGCTGACTACGATTTCAGGCGTTTTTGATGCCCAGACCGGGCTGCTGGTGCCCGATGCCGATGAGCGCCTGCAGTTGGCGCAGGGCAGCGAAGGTCAGATCGACACCAGCGTGGGCCGCTGGAGCATGGAGCATGGCCAGATGGCCGGCCACGGCACCGATACCCTGGCCGCCGCGCCGGCGCTTTATGTGCCGCTGATGGCGCCCGTGCGCTCGCGCGGCGTGCTGGTGCTGCAGCTGCGTGCGCCGCAGAAATTGAGGGTACCCGAGGAGCGCCGCCTGCTCGACGCCTGTGCCAGCCAGATCGCCCTGGCATTGGAGCGTGTGCATTTTGTGGAGGTGGCGCAGCAGACCCAGATCGCCATGGAGGGCGAGCGCATGCGCAACACCTTGCTCTCGGCCGTCTCGCACGACCTGCGCACGCCGCTGACGGGCATCCTGGGTGCCGCCCAGGCGGCCTTGCCGCATGCGCCCCAGGGGCCGGCGCATCACATGCTGGTGCAGATTCGTAATCAGGCTCAGGCGCTGCAGCAACTGGTGGACAACCTGCTGGCCATGGCGCGCCTGCAGCAAGGCGGCGTGCAGCTCAAGCGCGAATGGCTGCCGGTGGACGAGCTGGTGGGCAGCGCGCTGGCGCAGATGCGCGAGCGACTGGCCGCTCATGCGCTGCAGACCTCGCTGCCGGCCGATCTGCCTTTGCTGCAGCTCGATGCCGTGCTGATGGAGCGTGTGCTGGTCAATCTGCTGGACAACGCCATCAAGTACACGCCCGAAGGCACGACGATCACCGTGGCCGCGCGCGTGCTGGGCAGTGACTGCGTGCTGAGCGTGCAGGATGCGGGGCCGGGTCTGCCCGGGCATCTGCCTGTCGAGCAACTGTTCGAGCCGTTCACGCGTGGCCAGGCGGAGAGTGCCGTGTTTGGCATGGGGCTCGGGCTGGCGCTGGCGCAGCGCATCGTGCAAGCCCATGGCGGCCGATTGCGGGTGGCGGCGGCAGATCCTGGGCCGGGCACCATTTTCAGCGTATACCTGCCCGTGCCCGAGCAACCGGCCATGGACGAATGAGCCGACAATCCCGTGCATCACATGCAAATCCGAACATGACAAGCGCCGCACCCCGCATCTTGCTGATTGAAGACGACGCCAGCATCCGCCGCTTTGTGCGCCTGGCACTGGAGGACGAAGGCTGGCAGGTGTTCGAGTCCGAAACCGCCAGGCGCGGCCTGATCGAGGCCGCCAGCCGCCAGCCCGACGCCGTGGTGCTGGACCTGGGGCTGCCCGATGCGGATGGCAAGACCGTGATTGCCGAGCTGCGCGGCTGGAGCCAGTTGCCCATTCTGATCCTGTCCGCGCGCGAGCGGGAAGAAGAAAAGGTGGCGGCGCTGGACGCTGGCGCCGATGACTACCTGACCAAGCCCTTTGGCGTGCCCGAGCTGCTGGCCAGGCTGCGCGTGATGCTGCGCCGCCGCCAGCAGGCATCGGCGTCAGACAAGCCCGGCAGCTGTGCGCGTTTCGGTGCTCTGGTGGTGGATCTGGCGGCGCACGATGTCAGGCGTGACGGTGTGGCCGTGCACCTCACACCCATAGAGTTTCGTCTGCTGGCGGCCCTGATTGCCGGCCATGGCAAGGTGCTGACCCACCGCCAGTTGCTGCTGCAGGTATGGGGCGCTGAATATCTGGACCGCCCCCACTATCTGCGTGTGCACATGGCCAATCTGCGCCAGAAGCTAGAGCTCGATCCGGCCCAGCCCCGGCATCTGGTAACCGAGTTGCAAGTCGGTTATCGCTTGGTGGGCCTGGAAGGCTGATTCCTTTATAATCGCCGTCCATCCGAGGAGCGTTGCAGCGTTCCCCCGGCCAGCCATGAGCTGGTCTGCGCGGGGCGTGAGGCTCGGATTTCATCCCGCAACGACGCTCGCCCACGCTTTCTGTGCGGTGAGCCGGTTTATTCCCCCTCTGCTGCAGAACGTGGTTTTTCATTCAAGATTTGGAGAAAACCATGAACGCTGCCGTGCGCTTCAACCCCGCTGATTCGGCCATTACCGATATTTCCCTGGCTGCCTGGGGCCGCAAGGAAATCAGGATCGCCGAAACCGAAATGCCCGGTCTGATGGCTGTGCGTGAAGAGTTCGCCGCTGCCCAGCCCCTCAAGGGCGCGCGCATCACCGGCTCGCTGCACATGACCATCCAGACGGCCGTGCTGATCGAGACGCTGACGGCTCTGGGCGCACAAGTGCGCTGGGCTTCGTGCAACATCTTCTCGACCCAGGACCACGCAGCTGCCGCCATCGCCGAAACCGGCGTGCCTGTCTACGCCATCAAGGGCGAGTCGCTGGAAGACTACTGGAACTACACCCACTCCATCTTTGAATTCGGCGCCGCTGGCACCGAGGGCGAAGGCCCCAACATGATCCTGGACGACGGCGGCGATGCCACCATGCTCATGCACCTGGGCAAGCGCGCCGAAAAAGACCTGTCCGTGCTGGCCAACCCCGGTTCGGAAGAAGAGCGCATCGTCTTTGCCGCCATCAAGGCCAAGCTGGCCGTGGACTCCACCTGGTACAGCCGCAAGTCGGCCCAGATCCTGGGCGTGACCGAAGAAACCACCACCGGCGTGCACCGTCTGAACGAAATGTCGGCCAACGGCAGCCTGCTGTTCCGCGCGATCAACGTGAACGACTCGGTGACCAAGTCCAAGTTCGACAACCTGTACGGCTGTCGCGAATCGCTGGTGGACGGCATCAAGCGCGCCACCGACGTGATGATCGCCGGCAAGGTGGCTGTGGTGGCCGGTTACGGCGATGTGGGCAAGGGCTGCGCTCAGGCTCTGAGCGCACTGCGCGCCCAGGTGTGGGTGACCGAGATCGACCCCATCAACGCCCTGCAGGCCGCCATGGAAGGCTATCGTGTAGTGACCATGGAATATGCCGCCGACAAGTGCGACATCTTCGTGACCACCACCGGCAACAAGGACATCATCCGCCACGAGCACATGGTCGCGATGAAGGATGAGGCCATCGTCTGCAACATCGGTCACTTCGACAACGAAATCGATGTCGCATCGATCGAGAAGTACGAGTGGGAAGAGATCAAGCCCCAGGTTGACCACATCACCTTCCCCGATGGCAAGAAGATCATCCTGCTGGCCAAGGGCCGTCTGGTGAATCTGGGTTGCGCCACCGGTCACCCCAGCTTTGTGATGTCCAACTCCTTCGCCAACCAGACCCTGGCGCAGATCGAGCTGTTCACCCGCCCCGACGCCTACGAAGTGGGCAAGGTCTATGTGCTGCCCAAGGTGCTGGACGAAAAGGTGGCTCGCCTGCACCTGAAGAAGGTGGGCGCCATGCTGACCGAGCTGACCGAAGCGCAAGCCGCCTATATCGGCGTGAAGAAGGAAGGCCCTTACAAGCCTGAAACATACCGCTACTAAGCACCCCCTGAGCGGCCCCGCCGCTTCCCCCTAGCCGGGCGCCCCTCTCTCGCTTTGCTTCGCAATGCGGGAGGGGGACGACAGCCTCGCTGGGGCAGCACTCGCTGCGGGGCGGCGGGGCCGCCCAGGCCCTTGCTCGCTGTCACTTGCTTGGTGTGAGCCAGTACTGAGACTGTGTTGACTTATTTGATAGCTGTTTTCGCTTGTTGGGTAATGATTTCAGATAGTTATCTATCTGAATCTCAATCAAGGCGGGCGCGAGCAGCTATCAAAAATGTGATTTATTTGCCCGCTGCACGCCGTGCAGCGTCTGGCGCCGGTTTATTTCAAAGGAAGCGACGCTATGCGCGCAGATGTTTTTTTGGTTGAAGCAGGTCATGCTGCCACCCGTTCCCAGGCCCAGCGCCTGATCGCCTCGGGTGTGGAGTGGCGCCTGACGCCGCTGGCGCCATGGAAGAAAGTGGCCAAGAACGGCGACGAGATTCCTGCCGGTGCCGAGCTGCAGCTGCTGGATGCCGCCGAGGCCAAATACATCTCGCGCGGCGGGCTCAAGCTCGAGGGCGCGCTGGCCGCGACTGGCCTCAGCGTCAAGGGCTTGCGCTGCCTGGACGTGGGTCAGAGCACGGGCGGCTTCACCGATTGCCTGCTGCAGGCCGGTGCGACCCAGGTCATCGGCATCGACGTGGGGCACGGCCAGCTGCACGAGCGCCTGAAAAGTGACGAGCGCGTGGTCTGCGTCGAGGGCTTCAACGCCCGCGCGCTGACGCCCGAGCTGCTGGAGAAGGCCTGCGACGAGGCGCTGTGCGAAGTCATCGAGGAAGAAGAGGACAACGACACCCAGCCCGTCGCCCCCTATGCCTGGATGCGCAACGGCGGTCAGGTCGATGAAGACTATGACGACAGCGACGATGCCAAGGAGCAGGATGTCGAGAGCTTCAAGGCCGAGCGCGCCGCCAAGGCCAAGGCCCGGGCCGAAGGTCTGGCTCCGGTGGAGCTGCGCCGCAAGCCCGGCACCGAAAATATCGACATCAGCCCGGCCTTTGATTTCGTGACCGGCGATCTGTCCTTCATCTCGCTGACCCTGGTGCTGCCTGCCGTGGTGCAGTTGCTCAAGCCCCATGGTCAGCTGCTGATGCTGGTCAAGCCCCAGTTCGAGCTGCAGCCCGGCCAGATCGGCAAGGGCGGCATTGTGCGCGACACGGCCCTGTACGCCGAAGTCGAAAAGCGCATTCGCGACTGCCTCGGCGATCTGGGGCTGAGCGTCAAGCAGTGGCTGGACTCGTCCATTGAAGGCGGCGACGGCAATCACGAATTCTTTGTCTGGGCCCAGCAGGGCGCTGAAGTCAAGGCTCCGGCCCCGGCTGTTGCAGACGAATCGGCTGCGGCCAGGCCAGCCGTCAAGGCGGCCGCCAAGCGCCCTTCGCGTGCCGACATCAAGGCCCAGCGCGCCAAGCAGGAGCTTTACGAAGACCCCGAGGTGGCCAGCTTCGGTCAGCCCGGCCCGGGCCGCAGCAAGCAGAAAAAGCGCAACGAACGTTGAGCGTTGAGTAAAAAAGCGTGGCGGGTGCCGAGCCTTCGACGCCCGCACATGATCCAGGATTCAGAGACATAGACCGCCATGAGCTTTCCCGTCAGCTTCGAGTTTTTTCCTACCAAGACCCCCGAGGGCGCTGCCAAGCATGTGGGCGTGCGCCAGGCCCTGTATGCGCGCAAGCCCGAGTTCTGCTCCGTGACCTATGGCGCGGGCGGCTCCACCCAGGCCGGCACCTTCACCATGGTGCGCGACATCCAGAACGAGGGCGTGGGCGCGGCCTCGCACTTCTCCTGCATCGGCGCCACGCATGAAAAAGTTCGCGCCGAACTGAACGAACTCAAGGCCATGGGCGTCAAGCGCATCGTCGCCTTGCGCGGCGACCTGCCCAGCGGCTACGGCCTGGGCGGCGAGTTCCAGTACGCCAGCGATCTGGTGGCATTCGTGCGCCAGGAGTTCGGCGACTGGTTTCACATCGAAGTGGCCGCTTATCCCGAAACTCACCCCCAAGCAAAGTCCCCTCGCAGCGATCTGGACGCATTTGTTGCTAAAGTGCGCGCTGGTGCAGATTCCGCCATCACGCAATACTTCTACAATGCCGACGCATACATGCGCTTTGTCGATGAGGTGAAGGCCCTGGGGCTCGACGTGCCGGTCGTGCCAGGAATCATGCCAATTACCAGCTCTACGCAGCTGATGCGCTTCTCGGATGCATGTGGTGCCGAGATTCCGCGCTGGATTCGTCTGCGTCTGCAGGCGTTCGGAGATGACACCGCTTCCATTCGTGCGTTCGGTCTGGATGTCGTGACTCATCTATGCGAGCAGTTGCGCAGCCAGGGTGCTCCCGGGCTGCACTTCTATACGATGAACCAGAGCGTCGCCACTCTGGAGATCTGCGACCGTCTGGGTCTGTAAGCCAAAAGCTTGCCGGCCGCGAGGCGGCCGGTCTTGGGCGGCTCTCACTTGAGCTTTCAAGGAGATTGCGCCCGTGCAACCGAAATTTTGGCGTTTGCGTTGTTGTCAGTGGATAGGTCTTGCCGTCGTCACTGCGACCATGGCCGGCTGTGCTCCGCTGCCGCAAGAGCCCGAGCAACAGCCTCCCGTCGTCCAGAGCCAGTCCCGAAAGAAGGGCGCGCAGCCCACGGTCTCCGCCCCCCTGCTGCCCGACGCCTATGCGCGCAGCAACTATCGCGACAAGGGCCTGGGCGTCAAGGCCAACAAGCCTGCGGATGCCGACAAGGCAGACCTGCCCGAAGACAGCACCAAGTACGAGCTGAGCCCGCCGCGTGAAAGCGACCAGGCGGGCCTGGCCTCCTGGTATGGCGAGCAGTTCCACGGCCGCAAGACGGCCAGCGGCGAGCGCTTTGACAGCATGGACATGACGGCAGCGCACAAGACCCTGCCCTTCGGGACGCGCGTTTGCGTGCGCAGTTCCGTGACCGGCAAGAGCGTGGTGGTGCGTATCAATGACCGCGGCCCCTTCGCGCCCGGTCGCGTCATCGACCTGAGCAAGGCCGCGGCCCAGGAGCTTGGCATGCTGGGCCTGGGCATCAAGCCCGTGGAGCTGTGGCAGCTCGACGCCGACGAAGACGAGTGCCCGGCCACGCTCAATGCGTCGAGCCGAAAGCGTCACCAAAGTGTGACTCAGGGCGCTGCCGCCGCCAAGACGCGCGCGGCGTCCGCGAATCAGCCTTCGCGCAAGGTCTCCCAGACCGCCAAGCGCAAGCGCTGAACCATTATTGCTGGTTGAAGGCGGCGCGCCGCCTGCGCAGCTGGTGCGCCCGGACTGCAGAGGGCCGGCAAGGGCTGCCCCACAGCCGCGCAGTTAGCCGCCAGACTCCAGCGTGAATCCTGCATTGCTGTCCTGACCCAGCAGCTTGACCAGCTGCGGCATGGCGGGCTTGAGCTGATCCTTGAGATTGAACGGCGGGTTGATCAGAAACATGCCGCTGGCGGGCAGGCCGCCGCGCTCGGAGGTCTTGTTGCTCTTGACCGTGAGCGTGGCATGCAGCCAGCTCTTGCCGGACTTGGTGGCCATGGTCTTGAGCCGCTTGGGCAGATCATGGGCATCCGGGCGCGGGATGATGGGGTACCAGACGGCGTAAGTGCCTGTGGGAAAGCGCTTGAGGCCGTCCGCCACCATATCCAGCACGCGGCCGTAGTCGGTCTTCAATTCGTAGCTCGGATCGCAAAGCAGCAATGCGCGGCGCGAGGGCGGAGGCAGGAATTTCTTCACGCCTTCGAAGCCGTCCTCGTGCAGGATGGCGACTTGGCGCCTGGCTTCCAGCTGGGCCATGTTGCCGGTCAGCGAGCGCATGTCCGTGGGGTGCAGCTCAAAGGCCTTGAGGCGGTCATGGCCGCGCAGCAGTGCCTGGGAGATGAAGGGCGAGCCGGGGTAGTTGCGGATGGCATTGCCCTGGTTGAAGCTGCGCACCATCTGCAGATAGTCCTGCAGCACCGGGGCCAGCTCGGCCTCCTTGGCGGCAGCCAGGCGCTGCACGCCTTCTTCGGCCTCGCCGCTCTTGCTGGCGTAGTCGCCGTCCAGGCGGTACAGGCCGGCGCCGCCGTGGGTGTCGAGCACCGTCAGCGCAGCCTCTTTTTGCGTGAGGTATTGCACGGTGGCAATCAGAATGGTGTGCTTGAGCACATCGGCGTGATTGCCTGCATGGAAGGCGTGGCGGTAACTGAACATAGAGATGGATGGTAACCAGCAGGGCAAGAGGGGAACAGCACTTTTTACCCTGTGGTCTTTAAAGGCTGTCGGCGCCTGGGTGCAGAGGCAGAAACAGGCACTAGGGGCTGTTTCACAACAGGCTGCTGCACGAAAACACGCAGATTCTGGCGTTTTTGTATAATGGCGGGCTTCGCAGCGATTTTATGGTTCCCGCGGCGAAGGCTTGGGCCAAGTTTAAATTGGTCCGAGTAACCCCGCCTAAGAGGCTTCCTTTAAAAGACCTGTCTTTTTCAAGAAGAAGCACCGACCGCGGAAAAGGGACCGCCAAACCTTCTTGAAAGAGAAAACTCATGTCTACATTCAGCGCAAAGCCCGCTGAGGTGCAACACGAGTGGTTTGTGATTGACGCCACCGATAAGGTGCTCGGACGTGTCGCCAGCGAAGTGGCACTCCGTCTGCGCGGCAAGCACAAGGCCATTTACACACCTCACGTTGACACCGGTGACTACATCGTCATCATCAACGCCTCCAAGCTCAAGGTCACTGGTACCAAGAACCTGGACAAGGTGTACTACCGTCACTCCGGTTTCCCCGGTGGCATCACTGCTACCAACTTCCGCGACCTGCAAGCCAAGTTCCCTGGCCGTGCTCTCGAGAAGGCCGTCAAGGGCATGCTGCCCAAGGGTCCTCTGGGCTACGCCATGATCAAGAAGCTGAAGGTTTACGGCGGTGCTGAGCACCCCCATACCGCACAGCAGCCTAAGGCTCTGGAAATCTAAGGAGACCTAGATGATTGGTGATTGGAACAATGGCACAGGCCGTCGCAAGTCCAGCGTCGCTCGCGTTTTCCTGAAGAAGGGCTCCGGCAAGATTACTGTGAATGGCAAAGACATTCAGCAGTACTTCGGCCGCGAAACCTCCATCATGATCGCAAAGCAACCCCTGGTTCTGACTGAGAACCTGGAGACTTTCGACATTCAAGTGAACGTCCATGGCGGCGGCGAATCCGGTCAAGCCGGTGCAACCCGTCACGGCATCACCCGTGCCCTGATCGACTATGACGCAGCTCTGAAGCCTGCACTGAGCCAAGCCGGCTTCGTGACTCGCGACGCTCGTGAAGTCGAACGTAAGAAGGTCGGTCTGCATTCCGCACGCCGCGCCAAGCAGTTCTCGAAGCGTTAATCCGCCTCCCCTGCAGGAAAGACTCTTCGGAGTCTTTTCACGAAAAAACCGCCTCGAATGCAAGTTCCTGGCGGTTTTTTCATGGGCGCCTTACGCCTTGTCCAGCGCTTGCGCAAAGCCCCCACTTGCTCTGGCGACAAAGAGATACGGCCGGTATTCCCGAGCCCCTTGCTGTACCATTTCAGGCAATCAAGAAACTACGGAGTACTGCCATGAGCGCCGTTGCTGAAACCACGACCACCGAAATGCCTTCCCCCATCGTCTTCACCGACAGCGCTGCTGCCAAGGTGGCCGACCTGATCGCCGAAGAAGGCAATCCCGAGCTGAAGCTGCGCGTTTTTGTGCAAGGTGGTGGCTGCTCCGGTTTCCAGTACGGTTTCACCTTCGACGAGATCACCAACGACGACGACACCACCATGACCAAGAACGGTGTCTCGCTGCTGATCGACTCCATGAGCTATCAGTATCTGGTGGGTGCCGAGATCGACTACAAGGAAGACCTGCAAGGCGCTCAGTTCGTGATCAAGAACCCCAATGCCTCGACCACCTGCGGTTGCGGCTCCAGCTTCTCGGTCTGAGTCGAATGATTGTCTGCGCGCCGGCCGCTCTGGTCTGGCGCCCGCATATTGCTTAAGCCGCTGCCTGTCAGCGGCTTTTTTGTTGCCTTGCCGCCTCGTTTCGGAGCTGCCCATGGGTGAGATGCCCGCCGCGCACCATAGCGCCCCCCATAAAGAAAGACTGCTGTGGCTGGTGGCCATCGGCTTTTTCATGCAGTCGCTGGATGCGACCATTCTCAACACGGCCTTGCCGGCCATGGCGACCGAGCTGGGCGAGAGCCCGATGAAGATGCAGTCGGTCATCGTGGCCTATGCACTGACCACGGCCATGCTGATTCCGGCCACGGGCTGGGTGGCCGACCGCTTTGGCACGCGGCGCGTCTACGGCTGGGCGATCGGCCTGTTTGTGCTGGGCTCGGTGCTGTGCGCGCTCTCGCCCAGCCTGCCGTTTTTGATCGCGGCGCGCGTGGTGCAGGGCGTGGGCGGCGCCATGATGCTGCCCGTGGGGCGGCTGGCCGTGCTGCGCACCTATCCGCGTGGCGAGTTCATTCGCGCCATGAGCTTTATTGCCATTCCCGGCCAGGTCGGCCCGTTGCTGGGGCCTACCCTGGGCGGCTGGATGGTGGAGTACGCCAGCTGGCACTGGATCTTCTGGATCAATGTGCCCGTGGGCCTGATCGGGCTGTGGGCGACCTGGCGCTGGTTCCCGCGCAGCGCGCCCGTGCCCGTGCACCGCTTTGACGGCGCGGGCTACGCCATGCTGGCCTTCGGCATGGTGGCCATTTCCATCGCGCTGGACGGCCTGTCCGGCATGGGGCTGGGCATGGCGCTGGTGGTGGTGCTCATGGTGTTCGGCCTGGCCAGTCTGGCCAGTTACTGGATGCATGCGCTGCGCGTGGATGAGCCGCTGTTTGCGCCGGGCCTGTTCAAGGTGCGCTCGCTGCGCGTGGGCCTGCTGGGCAATCTGTTCACGCGTTTCGGCAGCGGCGCCGCTCCGTTCCTGATCCCGCTGATGCTGCAGGTCGGCCTCAAGATGTCGCCCATGAACGCGGGTCTGATGATGCTGGCCACCGTCACCGGCAGCATGCTGGTCAAGCGCATTGCCGTGCGCACGGTGCAGCGCTTCGGCTACAAGCGCGTGCTGCAGGTCAACTCGGTGATGCTGGCGGTGATGCTGGCCTCGTTCGGGCTGGTGGTGCCGGGAACGCCGGTGTGGCTGCTGCTGGTGCAGCTGTTCATCTTCGGCGGCTTCAACTCCATGCAGTTCTCGGCCATGAATTCGGTCACGCTCAAGGATATGGAGGGCGAGTCTGCGAGCAGCGGCAACAGCCTGCTGTCCATGGTGCAGATGCTGGCCATGAGCATGGGCGTGGCACTGGCCGGAGCCCTGCTGACAGGCTTCAGCGATATGTGGCCGGCGCACAGCGACGAGCGCATGCAGGCCATTCGCGCCACCTTTGTGACGGTGGCTCTGATGACGCTGGCGGCGACGCTGGTGTTCAGCCAGCTCGATGCCGACGAGCCTGTGCGCCCGGCTCCGGATGGCGGCGACGCCTGAAAATTTGATAGCTTGAGGCGCTTGTCAATCAACGATTTCAAATTGTTTTCAATCTGAAATCGTTGATTAGAAGGCACTATTAGCTATTGATAGGGGAGCATTGCCATGCTCCCTTCTCCTGGGACTTACCCGTAGGAAGCCGGGTTTTGTACGGGTTCACCCTTGATTTTGGTCACGGATATATGACGCGCTACATAGCCCCTATGAGCGCGTCTGTATGAGAAGCTGCCCATGCAGGCGTAGCCTTCGATCTTGACGAATGCTGCGTTTGGAATGCATCTTGCATGCAGGCATTCAATCTCACCCTGTCCCACGATCATGAGCACCAGTCAGAACTCTCAACCGATACGCTTCTTCCACCGCGGCGAGGTGGTGGAAGTGCAAGGCCCGCACCCCACACGCTCCGTGCTGCAATGGCTGCGCGAGGATGCCCATTGCACCGGCACCAAGGAGGGCTGCAACGAAGGCGACTGCGGTGCCTGCACGGTAGTCATCGGCGAGCTGGCCGAAGCCGGCGATACCGAGGCCATCAACGGCCTGCGCCTGCAGACCGTCAATGCCTGCATTCAGTTCCTGCCCAGCCTGCATGGCAAGGCCTTGTTCACGGTGGAAGACCTCAAGAGCCAGTGCGCTGGCAAGTCTGCCTGCGCCGGCAAGCCTGCAGGCCCGCAAAGCCTGCATCCGGTACAGCAGGCCATGGTGGAGTGCCATGGCTCGCAATGCGGCTTCTGCACGCCCGGCATCGTGATGACGCTGTGGTCGGCCTATGAGCATCACCAGCAGCAGGGCAGCGAGCCCACGCGTCAGCAACTGGCCGACGAGCTCTCGGGCAATCTGTGCCGCTGCACGGGCTACCGCCCGATTCTCGATGCCGGCCAGCGCATGTTCGATCTGCCTGCGGTGCGTCTGGACACGGCGCCCGTGGTGGCTGCACTGCAAGGCCTGCAGGCCGGCAATGCAGGGCTGAACTATGCGGCGCCCCAGGGCCTGCGCACTGACTTCTTCCACGCTCCGCGCACGCTGGCAGATCTGGCCAGCCTGTGCGAGGCCAAGCCCAAGGCGCGCATCGTGGCAGGCTCCACCGATGTGGGGCTCTGGGTCAACAAGCAGTTCCGCGACCTGGGCGACATGATTTACGTCGGCGACGTGGCCGAGATGAAGCGCATCGAAGTGCGGCCCGACGCCGAGGGCGGCGAGCTGTATATCGGCGCCGGGGCTTCGCTGGAATCGGCCTGGAGTGCGCTGGTGCAGCGCTGGCCCAGCCTGACCGATGTCTGGCTGCGCTTTGCCTCCACACCCATCCGCCACGCGGGGACCATGGGCGGCAATGTGGCCAACGGCTCGCCGATCGGCGATTCGCCGCCGGTGCTGATGGCGCTGGATGCCCAGATCGAGCTGCGCAAGGGCGAGCGTGTGCGCCGCATGCCGCTGACGGATTTCTATCTGGACTATATGAAGAACCAGCTGGAGGCGGGCGAGTTCGTGCAGGCCCTGGCGGTGCCGCTGGCGGCCATGCAGCGCCAGGTGCGCGGCTACAAGATCAGCAAGCGCTTCGACTGCGATATCTCGGCCCTGTGCGCCGGCTTTGCCATCGAGCTCGATGGCGAGATCGTGCAATCCATCAGGCTGGCTTTTGGCGGCATGGCCGCCACGGTCAGAAGAGCGGCGGCAGCCGAAGCGGCCCTGCTGGGCAAGCCCTGGAGCCTTGAAAACGTGAAGGCTGCTCAGGCCGCGCTGGCTCAGGATTTCAAGCCCATGAGCGATATGCGCGCCAGCGCCGATTACCGCCTCAAGGTGGCGCAGAACCTGATCCAGCGCCTGTGGCTGGAAACGCGCGCCGATCAGCCGCAGGGCACTGATGCGACCAGTGTCTGGAGCGTGATGCCCCATGTCGTTCCCGCCGCCGTGGAGCAAGGAGTCTGAAATGAACCACCCCCTTGAATTGACGAATGAACTGGTGGCCGAAGCCTTTGCCGATTACCGCAAGAATCAGGCCTATCGCATTGACGAAGTGACCGAGGCCAAGGCCCATGATCAGGGCGCGCGCGTGGGTGTCAGCCGCAAGCATGAGTCCGCACACCTGCATGTGGCCGGCGAAGCCGCCTATATCGACGACCTGCCCGAGCTGGAAGGCACGCTGCATTGCGCACTGGGTCTCTCTCCCGTGGCCCACGGCCGTTTGACGGCGCTGGCGCTGGAGGCCGTGCGCGCCATGCCCGAAGTGGTGGACGTGATCACGGCGGCAGATATTCCCGGCGTCAACGACTGCGGCTCCATCATTCATGACGACCCCATCCTCTGCGATGGCGAGATCCGCTACGTAGGCCAGCCCCTGTTTGCCGTGATTGCCCGCTCGCGCGATGCGGCGCGGCGTGCGGCCGCCTTGGCCAAGGCGGCCGCCACCATCAGTGAGCTGGCGCCCGTGCTGACGCCGCGCCGGGCCCATGAGCTGGGGCAGTATGTGATGCCGCCCATGCACCTGGAGCGCAGCACCCGCGAAGGCGGCGCGCGCGCCGCCATGGATGCCGCGCCGCACCGCCTCAAGGGCTCCTTCGATGTGGGCGGGCAGGAGCAGTTCTATCTGGAAGGGCAGATCAGCTACGCCACGCCCAAGGAAGACGGGGCTGTGCATATTCATTGCTCCACCCAGCATCCCAGCGAGATGCAGCATCTGGTGGCGCATGCCCTGGGCGTGGCTTCGCACAGCGTGCATGTGGAATGCCGGCGCATGGGCGGCGGCTTCGGCGGCAAGGAGTCGCAGTCGGCGCTGTTCGCCTGTGTGGCTGCCGTGGCGGCCACCCGGCTGCAAAAGCCGGTCAAGCTGCGCCTGGACCGCGACGACGACTTCATGATCACCGGTCGCCGTCACTGCTTCTGGTATGAGTACGACGTGGGCTATGACGATGAAGGCCGCGTGCTGGGAGCCGAGATCTCCATGGTCTCGCGCTCCGGTCACTCTGCCGATCTGTCGGCGCCGGTGATGACGCGTGCGCTGTGCCATTTCGACAATACCTACTGGCTGCCCGATGTGCTCATGCATGGCTATATGGGCAAGACCAACACCCAGAGCAATACGGCTTTCCGTGGCTTTGGCGGACCTCAGGGCGCGATTGCCATCGAGAACATTCTGGATACGGTGGCCCGCAGCCTGGGGCGCGATCCGCTCGATGTGCGGCGCGTCAACTTCTACGGCAAGGGCGAGCGCAACATCACACCCTACGAGCAGGTCGTGACCGATAACGTGATTCACGAGCTGGTGGCCGAGCTGGAGGAGTCCAGCGACTACCGTGCGCGCCGTGCGGCCGTGAATGCCTTCAACGCCACCAGTGCCGTGCTCAAGCGCGGCCTGGCGCTGACGCCGCTGAAGTTCGGCATCTCCTTCAATGTGGCCCACTTCAATCAGGCCGGCGCACTGGTCCATATCTATACCGATGGCTCGATTCTCGTGAACCATGGCGGCACCGAAATGGGCCAGGGCCTGAACACCAAGGTGGCTCAGGTGGTGGCGCATGAGCTGGGCG
Organism: Comamonas testosteroni; assembly: GCF_000761245.1. Taxonomy (GTDB): domain Bacteria; phylum Pseudomonadota; class Gammaproteobacteria; order Burkholderiales; family Burkholderiaceae_C; genus Comamonas; species Comamonas testosteroni_C. Next base: position 94,101 of record NZ_AWOR01000001.1, read on the forward strand.
TGGCCTTCGAGAATGTGCGTGTGACGGCCACCGATACCAGCAAGGTGGCCAACACCTCGGCCACGGCGGCTTCGACGGGGGCCGACCTCAACGGCAAGGCCGCACAGGATGCCGCACGTCAGCTGCGCGAGCGCCTGGCCGAATGCGCCGCGCGCCTGCATGGCGGCGATGCCCATGACGTGCGCTTTGCCAACAATGCGGTGCAGGTCAATGGCCAGAATGTGCCGTTTGCCGAGCTGGTGCGCGCTGCCTATCTGCAGCGTGTGCAGCTGTGGTCGGATGGCTTCTATGCGACGCCCGGCCTGCACTGGGATGGCAAGCGCATGAAGGGCCACCCCTTCTTCTACTTTGCCTATGGCGCGGCCGTCAGCGAAGTGGTCATCGATACGCTGACGGGCGAATGGAAGCTGTTGCGCGCTGATGTGCTGCATGACGTGGGCCGCTCGCTGAACCCGGCCGTCGATGTGGGCCAGGTGGAGGGCGCCTTCATCCAGGGCATGGGCTGGCTGACCACCGAGGAGCTGGTGTGGCATCCGCAAACCGGAAAGCTCACGACCCATGCGCCCAGCACCTACAAGATTCCTACTGCCAATGACTGCCCGCCGGTCTTCAATGTGCGCCTGTTCGAGGGTGACAACTATGAAGACTCCATCCACCGCAGCAAGGCCGTGGGCGAGCCGCCGCTGCTGCTGCCGTTCTCGGTGTTCTTCGCGATTCGCGATGCGGTGTCGGCCGCCGGCGAGCACCGGATGAACCCTCCACTGCAGGCACCTGCCACGTCAGAAGCCATCCTGCGCGCAGTGGAAGCCGTTCAAGGGCACACTGGCTAGTTTTTCCTCACAGGTGTTGTCGCCTTGCGGGGCGGCAGCCATTTGAGTCATGGCTGTTTGCCGCGGGGCAAGGCCATGTGCTGCGCCGCTCATTTGGCGGCGCAGGACCGGGCGCGTTCCTCGCGTTGCGCCTCGCATGCAAAACAACACGGAGACTATGCAATGAACTGGACAGAGCGGATATTCAAACTCAGGGAGCACAACACCAATGTGCGCACCGAACTGGTCGCAGGACTGACGACCTTTCTTTCAATGGCCTACATCATGTTCGTCAACCCCTCCATTCTGGGGGATGCGGGCATGCCAAAAGGCTCGGTCTTTGTCGCCACCTGCCTGATCGCAGCGCTGGGCTCGACCATCATGGCGCTGTATGCCAACTACCCGATCGCGCTGGCGCCGGGCATGGGGCTGAACGCCTATTTTGCCTACGTGGTGGTGCTCAAGATGGGCTATACGTGGGAGGCGGCCCTGGGGGCGGTGTTCGTCTCGGGATGTCTGTTCCTGATCTGCACGATGCTGGGCCTGCGTGAGCTCATCATCAAGGGCATACCGCAGTCCATACGTGTGTCCATCACCGTGGGTCTGGGTCTTTTCCTGGCGCTGATTGCGCTCAAGACCGCCGGTGTGGTTGCCGCTGACCAAAATACCTATGTGACGCTGGGCGATCTGCACAAGCCCGAGGTCATCATGGCGCTGCTGGGCTTTTTGCTGATTGTGATACTTGATCGTCTCAAGGTGCCGGGCGCATTGCTGATCGGCATCCTGGCCGTGACGGTGGCCTCGTTCTTCTTCGGCGGCAATACCTTCCACGGCATCTTCTCGGTACCTCCCTCCATCGAGCCCACCTTCATGAAGCTCGACATCAAGACGGCGCTGACCACGGGCTTCCTCAATGTGGTGCTGGTGTTCTTCCTGGTGGAGCTGTTTGATGCCACCGGCACGCTGATGGGCGTGGCGCGTCGCGCCGGCCTGCTGGTGCCTGAGCGCATGGGGCGTTTCAACCGCTCGCTGCTGGCCGATTCGGGCGCGATTTTCGTGGGCTCCATCCTGGGTACCTCCAGCACCACCGCCTATGTGGAGAGCGCTGCCGGTGTGCAGGCTGGCGGTCGTACCGGTCTGACGGCTCTCACGGTTGCCATGCTGTTCCTGGCCTGCCTGTTCATCGCGCCGCTGGCCGGTGTGGTGCCCGGCTATGCCACTGCGCCTGCTTTGCTGTTCGTGGCCTGCCTGATGCTGCGTGACCTGACGGAAGTGCAGTGGGATGAAACCACCGAAGCCATACCGGCAGTCGTCACCGCGCTGATGATGCCTTTCACCTACTCCATCGCCAACGGTCTGGCCTTCGGCTTCATCACCTATGCCGTACTCAAGCTGTGCACGGGCAAGGTCAAGGAGGTGCACTGGATCATGTGGGTGATTGCTGCCCTGTTCCTGTTCAAGTTCATCTACGTCGGCGGTCACTGAGCGTTCATGCGCCGATCTAACCCGGCCTGGCTCGATGGAGCCGGCCGGGCAGGACATCCAAGATGCGAAAAGCAGTCCGGCTACTGGTGGGTCGGGCTGCTTTTTGCATTGCGAGCGGCAGGCCTGCCGATGGCCTGTGCCTTGATGGACAGAGCCCGGGCGGGCGCCGATTTCCCCGGGCTTCAACAACATTGATTTCATGAGCATATTGCTGAATCAAAGCTTGTTGCGCGCCTTGCGGGTTGCGGAAATCAACTCGTGCAGTCTTAAGTACTTGGCAGCACAGTGAAATTCATGCGAGGCCGGTGAGCTGACTCCGGTGCTCGGATGAGTTGGTTGTTTCCAAATTTGAAATCAATATTTTTTGATCTGCCGACTGCTCCCTAGCATCCGTCCCATTGCATACATGGGAGATGGAAGTGGACAAGCGTCGATTCCTGCTGGCAGGGCCTTCGGTGTTGGCAGTGGCTGCCATGGGCGCAGCCGGTGCTGCGCATGCTGCGGCAGACGCCAGGACCAGGCTGGTTGTCGCTGACCAGAGCGAGCTGATTCGCCATCTGCTGGATGCCAGCGGCGAACGCAAGAAGACCGGTTTTCAGCTGGAGCTGCCCAATTTTGCCGGCGGTCCGGCCATTTTCGAGGCCATCCGCGCCGGGGCACTGGACATGGCCTATGTGGGAGATACGCCTCCCATACAGGCGCGGGCCGCAGGCGTGAACCTGCCCATCATCGCGACCTTCACCCGAGCCAGAGCGGAATATCGCTTGCTCCAGCATGCCGGCGCGGGGGTGGAGCGCCTGAGTGATCTGCGCGGCAAGCGCGTGAGCTATGTGGAGGGCTCGGGTCGTCAGGTTTTTCTGATCGAGGCGCTGAACCGGGCGGGCCTGACGCTCAAGGATGTCACGCTGGTGCATCTGCGCGTGGCCGAACTCAACGATGCCTTGCGCACCCGTGCCGTGGATGTCGCCACCATTGCCGAGCCGCATGTCACGCGGCTGTCCAGGCAGGTCGGTGCGCGTGTGGTGCCCGATCCCCTGGAGCGTCAGCTGCTGCCTTCCACTTCCTATATCTATGCCCGTCCGGAGGTGCTGGCCGATCCGCAAAAGGCCGAGGCCATCCGCGAATTCCTGGGCTCCTTCGTGCGTGCAGGGCGCTGGAGCAATACCCATCGCAAGGAATGGGAGCAGCATTACCTGCGCAATTTCCAGCGTCTCGATGTCGAGAGCGCGGCGGCCATACAGGCGGCGCAGGCTCCGCTGGAGTTCCAGACCGCTGCACAGGCCCAGCCTCATCATCAAAAGCTCATCGACATCCTGCACAGTGCAGGCAGTCTGCCCCGACGTCTGGATGCCAGGGACTCCTTTGTGGCGAGCTATGACGGCGTGATCGTCGCCAATCGCTGAGGAGCTGCCGTGATGACACCGATTCCTCTGGAAGCGCGCTTGGCCGGCTGGCAGTCTCAGGCCGGATCGCCGCTTGCCGCGCCACACCGCAAAGCCCCGGCGCTGGTGCCGGCCCGCCTGTCGCCGGGCATGCTGCTGGCCGGGCCGGCCCTGCTGCTGCTGTTGTGGGAGGCTGCATCGCGCCTGGGGTATCTCTCGCCCGAGACGCTGACCGCGCCGTCGCAGGCATTGCGCACAGGCTATGAAATGGCCCTTGATGGAAGCCTGCTGCCGCATCTGCTGGCTTCAGCTGGGCGCGCCTACACGGGGCTGTTTCTGGGCATTGTGGTGGGGGTGCTGCTGGCGCTGGCCGCCGGACTGAGCCGCAGCGGCGAGGCCTTGATCGACGGTCTGGTGCAGATCAAGCGGGCCGTGCCCACGCTGGCGTTGATTCCGCTGGCCATCATCTGGCTGGGCATAGGCGAGGCGATGAAAGTCTTCCTCATCTTCACCGCAGTGCTGATTCCCATCTACATCAACACCCATGCAGCGCTGCGCAGCATAGACATCGGCCATGTGGAGCTGGCGCAGACGCTGGGACTGTCGCGTGCCGAATTCATCCGCAAGGTGGCGCTGCCGGGTGCCTTGCCGGGCTTTTTTGTGGGCCTGCGCATGGCGGTCTCGCTGTGCTGGACGGCGCTGGTGGTGCTGGAGCTGATCAACACGCAGACCGGCATCGGCTATCTGATGAACCGTGCGCGCGACTGGGGGCAGACCGATGTGATCGTGGTGGGCATCCTGATCTACGCGCTGCTGGGTCTGCTGTCGGACGCCGCTGTGCGGCGCCTTGAGGCTCGCGTGCTCTCCTACCGGAGGTCGCTGGGATCATGAGCAATCCATCATTGACCGGTTCCGTGCAACTGCACGGCTTCAGCCGCAGCTTCCAAGGCAGGCAGGTGCTCGATGACATCCAGCTCGATATCGCACCCGGGCAGTTCGTGGCATTGCTGGGGGAGTCGGGCTCGGGCAAGACCACGCTGTTGCGAGCCCTGGCCGGCCTCGATGTCGAGGCCTGGAGTTCGGGAGTGGCGCTGGCCCACGGAAATGTCAGCGTGCTGTTCCAGGACTCGCGCCTGCTGCCCTGGCTCACGGTGCTGGACAACCTGACGCTGGGGCTGGACGCACAGGCTGCCCGGCCTGCCGCAGCTCAGTTGCTGCGCGAGGTGGGGCTGGCAGACAAGGCCGCGGCCTGGCCCGCCAGCTTGTCGGGCGGTCAAAAGCAGCGCGCGGCACTGGCTCGCTCCTTGCTGCGCGAGCCCCATGTGCTGCTGGCCGACGAGCCTTTTGGCGCCCTGGATGCGCTGACCCGCCTGCGCATGCAGGGTCTGCTGAGGCGCATGGTGGAGCGCATACGTCCGACGGTGATTCTGGTGACCCACGATGTGGACGAATCCCTGCTGCTGGCAGACCGGATTCTGGTGCTCAGGAACGGAAAGATCGCCGAAGACCATGCGCTGGATCTGGCCCATCCGCGGCGCCCCGATCACCCCGCTTTCATGCAGCTGCGCGCGATCTTGCTGCGCAGTCTGGGTGTGGAAACCGAATTTGCCTGAAAGAAGCCCTGCCATGACAAGACAACTACACCTGAACCTGTTTCTGATGACGCGCGGCCACCACGAAGGTGCCTGGCGTCACCCCGGAGCCCATCGCAAGGCCCTGACTGATCTTGAGCTCTATGTGGATGCGGCCCGCATCGCCGAGGCCGCCAAGTTCGATGCCGTGTTTCTGGCCGACGGGCTGGTCGGGCCCGACAGCGGGCAGATGGCCTCTTCAGGCCAGCTGGAGCCGCTGCTGCTGCTGGCTGCACTGGCGCAGCATACCGAGCGCATCGGGCTGATCGGCACGGCGTCCACCACCTACAGCCTGCCCTATACGCTGGCGCGTCAGTTCGCCACGCTGGACCATCTCTCCAGGGGCCGGGCTGGCTGGAATATCGTGACTTCCTGGCTGCCCAGGGCCGGCGAAAACTACGGACTGCAGCACAACGTCGAGCATGCCGAGCGCTACCGCATCGCCGAAGAATTCGTGGCCGCAGTGGATGCGCTGTGGCGCAGCTTTCCGGGCGGTGCGGTGGTGGACGATGCCGAATCGGGCCAGTACCTGGACATCGGCCAGGTACGCCCCGTCAACTATGCGGGCACGCATATCCGTACGCGCGGACCGCTGAATGTGCCGGGCAGTCCCCAGGGCCGTCCGGTGCTGGTGCAGGCCGGGCAGTCCGAAACCGGCCGGGCCTTTGCCGCGCAATGGGCCGAGGCCATATTCACGGCGCATGGCAGCAAGGAGTCGGCGCAAGGCTTCTATGCCGACATCAAGGGACAGGCGAAGGCGCTGGGGCGCAGTGCCGAGGGCATCGTGATCCTGCCGGGCATCAGCGCCGCGATTGGATCGACGGAGTACGAAGCCCGTCAGGTGTGGGAGGAGCTCGACAGCCTGACCAGCATCGAAGTGGGACTGGGGCGCCTGTCGGCACGGTTTGGCGGACATGATTTCAGCAGTCTGCCGCTGGACCGTCGGCTCACGCGCGACGACTTTCCGGACCCCGCGCTGGTCGAGGCTTCCAGGAGTCGCGTCATAGGCTATGTGGAGACCACGCTGCGCGACGGGCTCACGCTGCGTCAGCTGCTCAAGCGACTGGCAGGCGCGCGCGGGCATCTGGCGATTGCCGGTACGCCCGAGCAGGTGGCGGACACGATTGAAGACTGGTTCCGCACGGGCGCCGCCGATGGCTTCAATGTGATGCCACCGGTCATCACGCAGCAGCTGGAGCTGTTTGCCAGCGAGGTCGTGCCCATTTTGCGCAAGCGCGGGCTGTTCCGCAGCGACTACCAGAGCAGCACGCTGCGCGGTCACTTCGGCTTGCCCGATCTGCCGGCTGTGCAGCACAGACTGCAGGCGGATGCCGCAGTAGCGGCCTGAACCTGCAGGCGGGAGGGCAGCCGGCTATCAGTCTCAGGCGGGGTGGATGGCGCCCAGAATGCGCGGGCCGCTGGCGCCCGTCACGCTGGCCAGATTGCCGGGCAGGCCCAGCAGGCATTGGCGTGCCAGCCAGGCAAAGGCGGCGGCCTCCACTTCAAGCGGGGGCAGGCCGCGCTCTGCCGTGGAGGCTACTTTCACACCGGGCAGCAGCGCGGCCAGGCGTTGCATCAGATAGGTGTTCAGTGCGCCGCCGCCGCAGACCAGCAGTTCGGTGCCGCCCCTGCCGAAACACTGCACGGCATGGGCGCAGCTGGCGGCCGTGAATTCGGCCAGGGTCGCCTGCACATCGACCGCGGCGGCCTGCGCCGCATGTTGCTGCAGATGCCGCTCCAGCCAGCCGGCATGAAACAGATCGCGCCCCGTGCTCTTGGGCGGCTGCTGGGCCAGATAGGGATCGCCCAGCATGGCGGCCAGCAGCTCGGGCAGGACCTTGCCGCTGGCGGCCCACCGGCCGCTCTCGTCATAGCTCTTGCCGGTATGCTCCAGGCACCAGCCGTCCATCAGCGCATTGCCGGTGCCGGTATCGAAGCCCAGCACCGAGCCGTCGGCACCCAGCACGCTGAGATTGGCAATGCCGCCGATATTGAGCACCAGGGCTGTTTCCCCGGGCTTGCCGAACACGCTTTGATGAAATGCCGGCACCAGCGGCGCGCCCTGGCCACCTGCTGCCACATCGCGGCTGCGCAGGTCGGCGACGACGGTGATGCCGGTCAGCTCGGCCAGCAGGGCGGGACTGTTGAGCTGCAGCGTATAGCCCGTGCCATCGAACATCTGCGGACGGTGGCGCACGGTCTGGCCATGGGCGCCAATGGCTGCGATCTGCCCGGCCTCGATGCCGGCTGCGGTCAGCAGTTGCTGCACCACCTGTGCATAGTGGCGCACCAGTGCGTTGGCGGCCAGGGCGGCGCGATGGAGCTCGTCCTGGCCGCCAGCGGTGTTCAGGGCCAGCAACTCGGTGCGCAAGGCCGCGTCGAAGCCGCAGCTGGCATGTTGCAGCACTCGCGTTGCCTGGCTGAAGTCCACGAGAACCCCGTCGACGCCGTCCAGCGATGTACCGGACATCAGGCCGATATAGAGGGAGCTTTGAGCGGCTTGTTCAATGGCATTGGGCATGGCAGATCAGAGGGTTGGCGTGCGGTTTACTATCTTAGCTGTAGCGTTTGCGGCTTTCCTGGCGGTCGCTGCAAACGATCCTGATGCGGCAAATGAAAAAGGGCTGCAATTTGCAGCCCTCAGGTTGTCTTGCGCGGTGGATCAGCGCGCGCTGGCCAAGGCATACGACTGCGTGCCGGCGTTGAGTTCGATGCGCATCTGCGCGGCCTGCTGCTCGAAGGCCGGGCGGGCGGCCTTGGAGATGGGCTGGGCGGCGTCGGTGATCTGGGCAATGGTCAGCGGGTCGCGCTGCTCGCCCTTGTCGCGGAACTCGAAGTGCAGGTGAGGGCCGGTGGCCCAGCCCGTGGAGCCCACGGCGCCGATGATGTCGCCCTGGTCCACGCGTTGACCGCGCTTGACGTCGACGCGGCTCAGGTGGGCATACACGGTGGTGTGCTGGTTGGCGTGATCGACAAAGATCACATTGCCGTAGCCGTTTTGTACGCCGGCAAAGGACACGACGCCGTCGCCCACGGTGCGCACCTTGGTGCCCGTGGGGGCTGCAAAGTCGGTGCCCAGATGAGCGCGCCAGGTTTTCTGGATGGGGTGCACGCGCATGGAAAAACCGCTGCTGATGCGCGAGAACTCCACGGGGTAGTTCAGATAGGCCTGGCGCAGGCTCTTGCCGTCCAGCGTGTAGTAGGCGCCTTTCTTGCCGGCTTCCTGGAACCACATGGCCTGATGCGACTTGCCATTGTTGTAGAACTCGGTGCTCAGCACGCGGCCGGCACGCAGCGGCTCGCCATCGGCTTCCAGCGATTCATAGACCACGGCAAAGCGGTCGCCCTTGCGCAGGCCGCGGCGGAAGTCCAGCTCGCCCTGGAAGATGTCGGCCATCTGCATGGAGACACTGTCGGGAATGTCGGAGGCATCCGTGGCGGCAAAGAAGGAGGAGCGAATCACGCCACCGGCGAGGCGGGGGCTGGCCGTGAGCTTGCCGGTCTCGATCTTGGACTGCAGCTTGCCGTCCACGCGTTCCACGGTCAGGCGCTGAAAGCTGCCGTCTTCGCTGGGGGCCCAGCGCACGGTCAGCTGACTCAGCTGCTGGTCGGGCGTGGTCTGCGCTGACACCAGTCGGCCGGCGCGGCCCAGCACGTTCTGGCGCACGGCTTCGTTGCTGCGCATGAAGGCTGCGGCCTGCGGGTCGGCAATGCCAAGGCGCTGCAGCAGCGACTCGGTGGTGTCGTTGCTGCGGGTGTATTCGGAGCGATAGAGGGAGAAAGACTGCAGATCCGTCAGATCGGCCAGATCCTGGCCGGCGGCCAGGGAGGTGACGGGTTCGGTCAGTGTGCGTACGGGGAGGTCGGCGGGGTCGGGGCCCAGGCTGGCCACTGCGAAGGCGCCGCTGCCACCGGTCAGCAAAACCGTCGCCAGCGCCGCCGTGGCGCGCTTGGGGTGTTTTTGCAGAGCCGATGTCAACCGCGCAAGCAGAGCACCGCCGGCATTTTTCAAGCCAGTCATCAAAACATCAAATCCTTGGGAAAGCGTGTCGGTGGAGTTGGTATTTGTTACGACTGACACGTCTCCAGCAGCTCTACCGTGCCATAAGTCCATCCAAAGAGGTCTTTATGAGGGAGCAGTCTAGAATTGACCGTAACACCAAACCTCCAAGTATATCGGCCGCGTCCTACCTCGCCTGCCGAAAAACCCTTATGAATCAATCTGCTGTTACAAGTTTTCCCGTGACCGACAGAGTGAACCAGGCGCTGGAAGTCACTCTGCGTGGAGTCGATGAGCTGCTGCCCAAGGACGAGTGGGTCCAGAAACTGGCCAGGTCCGAAGCCACCGGCGTGCCCCTGCGCATCAAGCTGGGTCTGGATCCGACAGCTCCCGACATTCACCTGGGCCATACCGTGGTGCTCAACAAGATGCGCCAGCTGCAGGATCTGGGTCACCAGGTGATTTTCCTGATCGGCGACTTCACCACGCTGATCGGCGACCCTTCGGGCCGCAACTCCACACGCCCGCCGCTGACGGCCGAGCAGATCAAGCTCAACGCCGAGACCTACTACACCCAGGCCGCCAAGGTGCTGGACCCGGCCAGGACCGAGGTGCGCTACAACAGCGAGTGGTGCGACCAGCTGGGCGCGCGCGGCATGATCCAGCTGTCGGCCAAGTACACGGTGGCGCGCATGATGGAGCGCAACGACTTCCATACGCGCTTTACCGACGGCAGCTCCATCAGCCTGCACGAGTTTCTCTATCCGCTGCTGCAGGGCTATGACTCGGTGGCGCTCAAGTCCGATCTGGAGCTGGGCGGCACCGATCAGAAGTTCAATCTGATGATGGGTAGGCATCTGCAGGCAGAGTATGGTCAAGAGCAGCAGTGTGTGCTCACCATGCCGCTGCTGGTGGGCCTGGACGGCGTGCACAAGATGTCCAAGTCCAAGAACAACTACATCGGCATCACCGAGGACGCCAACACCATGTTCGCCAAGGTGCTGTCGATCTCGGACGAGCTGATGTGGGACTGGTACACCCTGCTGTCCTTCAAGAGCCTGGCCGAGATCGCCGCGCTCAAGGCCGAGATCGAGGCCGGCGGCAATCCCAAGCATGCCAAGGTGGCGCTGGCCAAGGAGATCACCGCGCGCTTCCACAGCGCCGAAGCCGCCGATGCGGCCGAGCAGGATTTCATCAACCGCTCCAAGGGCGGCATCCCCGACGACATCCCTGAAATCAGCCTGCCCGGCGCTCCGCTGGGCATCGGTGCGCTGGTCAAGCAGGCCAATCTGGCTGCATCGACCGGCGAAGCCAACCGTCTGATCGATGGCGGAGGTGTGCGCGTTGACGGCAACGTCATCAGCGACCGCGCGCTCAAGCTGGATGCCGGCACCTTTGTGCTGCAGGTGGGCAAGCGCAAGTTTGCGCGTGTCACGCTGAGCTGAGCGCCCCGAGGCGCCTCGCCTCGTTCGCCTCTTTTGCCTCTTTGGCGTTGAGTGCCACAGGGCAAGGCCTTTGCCGCTGTGGCGCGGTCTAAAGAGGGATGGTAAAAATGAGAGCTGTTTACGCTTGATACATATACGTTTCAAATCAATTTGTATTTGAAATCGTTACAGGTCATGCGCAAGCAGCTCTCTTTTTTATTGAGCCTGCTGGCTCGTGCTCTGCATGGCGTCGCGCGTCTGGCCGGCCTGCTCCAGCAGCCACTGACAGAAGGCCTGCACTTCGGGCCGCTCGCTGCTGCGCGGGCCTTGCAGCAGCCAGTACGACAGGGGCGACGCCAGGCGATGCTCGGGCAATACCTCGATCAGGGTGCCGGCTGCCAGCGCATCGGCCACCAGCGGCAGACGCGCGATGGCCAGGCCCTGGCCCGCCAGCGCGGCCTGCACGATCTGGTGGGCGTAGTTGAAGTACAGCCAGCGCGGCGGCTGCAGCTGGTCGCAGCCGTTGGCGGCAAACCAGCGCTGCCAGCTCAGCCACTCCAGCTGGGGCATGCGGTGCACGTCGCCGGTTTCAATCAGCGTATAGCGGGCCGCATCGGCGGGGCTGCGCACGGCGGGGCCGCTCCTGAGCAGGGCTGGGCTTGCGACCAGCACCAGCTCTTCACCGAACAGGGCCTTTGCTGCGGCATCGGAGACTCCGGCGCTGTAGCGTATGGCCAGGTCCACATCGGTGGTCTCCAGATCCACCACGGCGTCGCCCGTGTCTATGCGAATGTCGATATCGGGATAGGCGCGCTGGAAAGCTTCCAGGCGCGGAATCAGCCACATGGCGGCAAAGCTGGCCCAGGTGGTGATGGCCACGCTCTTGCGGCCCACGGTCTGGCGGATCTGACGCACGGTGGCGTCGATCGACTCCAATGCAGGTTGCACGGCATGCAGCAGCTGGGCACCGGCACCCGTGAGTTCCACGGCGCGCGAATGGCGCAGAAACAGCGGGATGCCAACCTCGTCTTCCAGCGACTGGATCTGGCGGCTGACGGCAGACTGGGTCAGTGCCAGCTCGTCGGCTGCGGCACGAAAGTTCAGGTGTCGGGCTACGGCCACAAAGGCGCGCAGATGGCCGGCGCCGACGGCGCGGGTGCGAAGCAGCGGAGTGGGGCTGGTGGTTGCATGAGGCATGGCAGGGAAAGCATAAGGCGTTTGCGGCCACTGTTGCCTGCGCTTGCAGTTGCCGACCACGGCTATGGGTCGATAATCAGGCGGTTTTCATCCCACAAATCAATATGACTGCACCTCTGGACATCGTCGTCATGGCTGCCGGCAAAGGCACCCGCATGAAAAGCCGCCATCCCAAGGTGCTGCAAAAGCTGGCCGGTCGTGCCCTGTTGCAGCATGTGCTGGATACCGCTGCACAGCTCAAGGCGCGCTCGGCCGTGGTGGTGACGGGCCATGGTGCAGCAGAGGTGGAAGCGGCCATCGCCGCTGCCAATGGCGCGGATGGCGCGGATGGCGCGGATGGCACCCATGGTGCAATGGACCTGAAGTTTGTGCGCCAGGAGCCCCAGCTGGGAACCGGCCATGCCGTGCAGCAGGCCGTGCCTGCACTCAAGGACGATGGTCTGGTCGTGGTGCTGTCGGGTGATGTGCCGCTGACCCAGGCCGATACGCTGCAAGGTCTGCTCGATGCTGCAGGCAGCGACAAGATGGCGCTGCTGACCGTGACCATGGCCGATCCCACGGGTTACGGCCGCATCGTGCGCAACGATGCCGGCACGGTGCAGCGCATCGTCGAGCAAAAGGACGCCAGCGAAGCCGAGCGCGCCATCACCGAGATCTACAGCGGCATCATGGCCGTGCCAGCCAGGCATCTGACGGCCTGGCTTGCAAAGCTCGACAACAACAATGCCCAGGGCGAGTACTACCTGACCGATATCGTCGCCATGGCCGTGGCCGACGGCGTGCCCGTGGTGGGCCACCGCATTGCCGATGCACTGCAGGTGGCGGGCGTCAACAGTCCGCTGCAACTGGCAGAGCTGGAGCGCGCCCACCAGCTGCGCCAGGCGCGCGAGCTGATGGAGCAGGGCGTGCGCATGGCCGATCCTGCGCGCTTCGACCTGCGTGACGATGCCCGCGGCACCAAGGCCAGCCTGAGCTGCGGCCAGGATGTGGAAATCGACGTGAACTGCATCTTTGCCGGCAAGGTGACGATTGGCGCCGGCGCCAGGATTGGGGCCAACTGCCATCTCAGCAATGTGAGCATTGCCGACGATGCCGTGATCCACCCCTTCACGCACATCGATGGCGAGAAGGCCGGCGTGGAAGTGGGCCAGGGCGCGCTGATCGGCCCGTTTGCCCGCCTGCGCCCCGGAGCCAGACTGGGCCGCGAAGTGCATATCGGCAACTTCGTGGAAGTGAAGAACTCCACCCTGGCCGACGGCGCCAAGGCCAACCACCTGGCCTATCTGGGCGACGCCACGGTGGGCGAGCGCGTGAACTATGGTGCAGGCAGCATCACCGCCAACTATGACGGCGTGAACAAGCACCGCACCGTGATCGAGGCCGATGTGCATATCGGCAGCAACTGCGTGCTGGTGGCTCCGGTGACCATTGCCGCCGGCGGCACGGTGGGCGGTGGCTCCACCGTGACCAAGGATACGGAGGCAGGAGCGTTGACGGTAGGACGTGGCAGGCAGGTCAGCATCCGCAACTGGAAGCGCCCCGAGAAGCTGCCCAAAGCCTGATGGAACAAGTGCAGCAGACTTTTGGCTGCGTGGCGCCGCAGACGCTGGACGAAGCGCTGGCGCTGCTGGCCAGGCGCGAGGCCGAGCTGGCCGCCTTGCGCATGGCCCAGCAGGAATGGATGCATGCCGTCTCGCATGATTTGCGGGCGCCGCTGCGCCATCTGCTGGCGTTCAATCCGCTGGTGGCCGAGTTGCTGGAGTCCGCCAGCCCCAGTGCCGAGGACCTGGAGGAGGCGCGCAGCTTCTTGCAGACCATGGAGCAGTCCTCCCAGCGCATGGCGGCCATGTTCGACGGGTTGCTGCAGCTGAATCGGGTTCAGGGCCATGTGCTGCAGCTTCAGCCCGTGGACTTGCAGGCCTTGCTGCTCGGTATTGGGCAGCGTTTGCAGGCTGGCTCGAAAGGCCGAAGCATCGAGTGGTGTCTGCCTGCTGCAGCGCCCATGTTGCAGGCCGATCCTCATCTGCTGGAGCAGGCTTTGAGTGCGGCCCTTGCCAATGCCGTCAAGTTCACGCGCACCATGTCTTTGGCGCGCATTCAGGTCGATGTGCAGCGCGACGGGCAAGGCGGTTGCTGCATCTCGGTGACGGACAACGGAGTCGGCTTCGAGCAGGCGCGCGCGGGCAAGCTGTTTGGCGTCTTTCAGCGCATGCATCGCGAGGCCGAGTTCGAGGGCCTCGGCGTCGGTCTGGCACTGGTGCGAGATGTCTGTCGCCGTCATGGCGGCGAGGCGGAAATTCAAGCCCAGCTCAATGCGGGATGCCAGTTGCAGATGCACTGGCCCACCTGCCTGCCCTGAGTGCTCAGACCACGTCGCGGTCCAGGCTTTCCTGGCCGGCACTTGCCGGGCTGATTCGCGTGGATTCCGGTCGCATGGGCATGGTCGAGGGACTGTGCTGCCGCTCGGGTTGCTGCGTGGCATCCATCACCTGGTCGCGCCCGCCGCTCTTGGCGCTGTAAAGCGCACTGTCGGCCGCTTTTATCCACTCGGTCACCGAGCCAAAACCCTCATCGGCTGCAGCAACGCCGATACTCGCACTGATGTGCAGCTGTGGATATTCGCGAATGCGTATCTGAGCAATTTTCTCGCAAATACGCATGGCAACCGAATATGCCTCCTTGGCCGTGGTGTGCTTGCAAAGCACGGTGAATTCATCGCCGCCGTAGCGCCCTGCAATATCGTTGCTGCGCAGGCTGTTTCTAATCGCCAGCCCGATCATTTTCAAAACATCGTCGCCCACAATATGGCCGTACAGATCATTCACGCTTTTGAAACGGTCAATGTCAATCACCAGCAGGCAGGTCTGCTCCTTGACGGTGCGGTGCTGGTGCAGCGCGGCACGGGCTTTCTTCCACCAGTAGTCGCGGCTGTATACCGTGGTCAGCGGATCAATGCGCCCCAGTAACTTGAGCTGCAGGTTCTGCCTGGCCAGAGTCTTGAGCATTCGGCTGTTGGACCAGCTTGCATAGGCGCTGTGCAAAATGATCAGCGGCAGCAGACTCAGTTGCACCGCCAGTGGTGCGTCCCATTGCGGGGTGGGCTTTATGGCGATGCTCATGAACAGCATGCCGCACAGCAGCGCGATCAAGGAAGGCAGCCAGCGGCGCTTCAAACCGGTATAGAAGCGGTCGGCCACGCCGATGGCCAGAATGCAGATGCTGGGCAGCAGGCTCCAGTGCATCAGAGAAATCCAGCAGCCGACGATCAGCGCATCTATCAGAGAATTGAAATACTCCGCATGGAACTGATCCTGTTGCCGGCTCGAATGCAAAAAAGCAATATGCGGCCATAGCAGCGCACTGACCGTCGTGAATGCCCACCAGGCGAGATTGGTCGGGAGATATGACAGGCTCGCAGCCACCACCGCTCCGCCCAGTGCCATATAAGAGGCGCGCAGAGGGTAGGTCCGGCGGTGAATATCTCGATGCAAGGGCATCTGGTGGAATTGGCTTAAGTCAAGGTTGCGAGAATAATCTAATTAATACAATTTGTATCAAGTATTGAGGGGCTTGCGCGGCATCCGCACCACACATGGCGGTTCAAAAATAAAGGCGTGCAAGTCCCTAATGATTGGGGACGGGCAAGGGCAGTGCGGTACTGAATTTGGCTCGCTTGATGCTGAAGAAGGCCTTGACATTGCGCACATTGGCATCCTGCGTGAACAGCTTCTGGCTCAATGCCAGGTAGGCGGGCATATCGATGCTGGCAATAACGAGGATGAAGTCGGGGCCGGGAGAGACGCGCCAGCATTGCTGCACGCCGGGTTCGGCCACGGCTTTGTGCTCGAATTGCAGCAGTGAGCTGCTGTCTTGTCGGTCCAGCGAGACTTCCACAATGGCCTGCAGGCCATGACCGGTGAGGCGGGCGATGTGTTCGCTGCTCAGAATGGCGACTTGTTTCTCGATCAGGCCCAGCTCCTGCAGGCGCTTGACCCGGCGCAGGCAGGTAGGGGCAGACAGGTCGAGATGCCGGGCCAGGGCCTGGTTGCTCAGGCTGGCATCCAGCTGCAATTGCTGTAGCAGTTGCAAGTCGATGTCGTCGAGATTGATGGAATTTTCATTCATTTATATGAATTTTATTGAATAAATAATCAATATTCTAATTCGATGAAATTTTCAATCATTTCGTTGCTTTTATTGATTGAAAATTTTCCATTGCAACCGTTAGCATGCTCGCTCAAACAACCTAAGGTGTACCTCTATGTGTGGCATTGTTGCTGCGGTGTCTCATCGCAATATCGTTCCGGTTCTGGTCCAGGGTCTGCAGCGACTCGAGTATCGCGGTTATGACTCCTGTGGGGTGGCGGTGCAGGCCACTGACGCCAACGGCTTGAGCCTGGGGCTGCAGCGTGCGCGTTCCACCGCCCGCGTGGCCGAGCTGATGGAGCAGGTCAAGACCGAACATGTGGAAGGTTTCACCGGCATTGCCCATACCCGCTGGGCCACCCACGGCGAGCCTGCGGTGCGCAATGCCCATCCGCACTTCAGCCATGGCCCCGGCATCTCGCCCGTGGCCGATACCGATGCACCGGCACGCGTGGCCCTGGTGCACAACGGCATCATCGAGAACTACGAAGCCCTGCGCACCGAGCTGCAGGCCAAGGGCTATGTATTTGCCAGCCAGACCGATACCGAGGTCATTGCGCACCTGGTGGACAGCCTCTACAGCGGCGATCTTTTCGAAGCCGTGCAGGCCGCGACGGCCCGTCTGCATGGCGCCTATGCGATTGGCGTGATGCACCGGGACGAGCCCCAGCGCGTGGTCGGTGCCCGCGCCGGCTCGCCGCTGATTCTGGGTGTGGGCAAGGACGGCGCGGAGCATTTCCTGGCCAGCGACGCGATGGCGCTGGCGGGTGTGACCGACCAGATCGTGTACCTGGAAGAGGGCGATCTGATCGATCTGCAGCCGGGACGCTACTGGGTCATCAGCAGGAGCGGCGAGCGCCTGACGGAGCAGCAGCGTCCGGTCAGGACCGTGATGGCTCACAGCGGCGCAGCCGAACTGGGCCCTTATCGCCACTACATGCAAAAGGAAATCTTCGAGCAGCCGCGCGCCCTGGGCGATACGCTGGAAGGCCTGAAGAACATTGCCCCTGAGTTGTTTGACGGCGTCACCTCGGAAGGCAAGACCGGCGCGGCGGCTTGGCGCGTGTTCAAGGAGATCGACCGGGTCCTGATTCTGGCCTGCGGCACCAGCTATTACAGCGGCTGCACGGCCAAGTACTGGATAGAGGCGATTGCCGGCATTCCCTGCAATGTGGAAGTGGCCAGCGAGTACCGCTATCGCACCAGCGTGCCCGATCCCAAGACGCTGATCGTGACCATCAGCCAGTCGGGCGAGACCGCTGATACATTGGCGGCCTTACGTCATGCCCAGAGCCTGGGCATGAAGCACAGCCTGACCATCTGCAATGTGGCCACCAGCGCCATGGTGCGCGAGTGCGAGCTGGCCTATATCACGCGCGCCGGCGTGGAAATCGGCGTGGCATCGACCAAGGCCTTCACGACGCAGCTGGCCGGCCTGTTCCTGCTGACGCTGGCGCTTGCTCAGTCCAAGGGACGCCTGGCGGAAGACAAGGAGCAGCAATATCTGACGGCCATGCGCCACCTTCCCGTTGCCCTGCAATCCGTGCTGGCGCTGGAGCCGCAAATCATCAGCTGGGCTGAAGACTTTGCGAAAAAAGAAAACGCACTGTTCCTGGGTCGCGGCATTCACTACCCCATTGCACTGGAAGGTGCACTCAAGCTCAAGGAAATCAGCTACATCCACGCCGAGGCCTATCCCGCCGGCGAGCTCAAGCATGGCCCGCTGGCACTGGTGGACAGCCAGATGCCTGTGGTCACCGTGGCACCCAACGACGAACTGCTGGAAAAGCTCAAGAGCAATATGCAGGAAGTGCGTGCCCGCGGCGGCGTCCTTTATGTGCTGGCCGATGCCAAGACCAATATCGAAAGCAGCGAAGGCATGCATGTGATCCGCATGCCCGAGAACTATGGTGCCCTGAGCCCCATCCTGCACGTGGTGCCGCTGCAGCTGCTGGCCTATCACACGGCGGTGGCACGCGGCACCGATGTGGACAAGCCGCGCAACCTGGCCAAGTCGGTCACGGTGGAATAAGCCTATTGCTTCGTGCCACGAAAAAGCGCTCCATGGGAGCGCTTTTTTGTTGTGGCATTGCAGGTGGATGGCTGGCTTCAGCGCTGGCTAGACTCCTGCTGCCTTGAAGACCCGGCGCAGTACCTGCATGGGCAGAAATTTCACGCGGCGGCGTTTGAGTTCATGTCGGTAGAGGCGCTCCCTCTCAATGAAGTTGATTTTTTCTTTCATTGCGATGTGTCTGGATGGCTAACCCAACTAATCTAACAGCGTAGTGCGCATTTTTCGTAACACCCTGTCAGAGGGATTCGACATCCACACCCCGGCGCTGAAGTCCGCATGTCCTGGCATGCATGCAGCCATCCTGGCTCGCCCATGACAAACGCCCCTTTCGGGGCGTTTGTGCAGAGCGATTTTGCTTACATATTATTGGGCAGCACGGTCACGATCTGCGGGAAGAACCACAGTATGACCAGTGCCAGCACCATCAGCAGGAAGTACGGTGCGCAGACGCGGGCCAGATAGGTGATCTGCTTGCCCGTCATGCCCTGGAGCACGAACAGGTTGAAGCCCACCGGTGGCGTGATCTGGGCGGTCTCCACCGTGATCACTAGAAAGATGCCGAACCACAGGGGGTCGATTCCTGCGGCCTGGATGATGGGCAGAACCACGCTGGAGGTCAGCACAATGGTGGAGATGCCGTCCAGAAAGCAGCCGATGAGAATGTAGAACAGGCCCAGCACCGCAATCAGCATGGCAGGCGACAGGTTCAGGCTGCCCACGTATTGGGCCAACTGGCGTGGCAGACCGATATAGCCCATGGACAAGGTCATGAAGGCTGCACCGGCGAGGATCAGCGCAATCATGCAGTACAGACGGGTGGCTCCGAACAGCGATTCCTTGAAGTTCTTCCAGCTCAGAGCTCCTTGCAGGGCTGACAGAATCAGCGCTCCCATCACGCCTATGCCGGCCGCTTCGGTCGCCGTGGCAATGCCGCTGTAGATGCTGGCAATCACGCCCGAGATCAGCAGCACGACGGGGATCAGGTGCCGCGACTCGTAGACTTTTTGCCTGAAGCTCATGGAGCTGTCGGCCTTGGGCACCTTGTCCGGGTTCATCAGGGCCCAGACCACGATCCAGCCGCTGAACATCAGTGCCAGCATGATGCCTGGCAGCACGCCCGCCATGAAGAGCTTGGAGATCGACAGCTCGGCCGACACGCCATAGACGATCAAGATGATGGAGGGCGGGATCAGCAGACCCAGTGTGGCGGGGCCTCCCAGCGAGCCGATCACCATGTTCTCGGGATAGCCGCGTTTGCGCAGCTCGGGCACATTCATCTTGCCCACGGTGGCGCAGGTGGCGGCCGAGGAGCCGGAGACCGCCGCAAAAATCGTGCAGCCGATGACATTGGTGTGCAGCAGGCGGCCCGGCAGCGCATTGACCCAGGGCGCCAGACCGCGAAACATGCTCTCGGACAGATTGGTGCGGTAGAGAATCTCGCCCATCCAGACAAACAGCGGCAAGGCCGTCAAGGTCCAGCTGCTCGCAGAGCCCCAGATGGTCATGGCCATGGCATCGCCCGCAGCGCGCGCGGTGAAGAATTCCATGCCGAACCAGGCAACGCCTGCCAGAGTCAGTCCGACCCAGACACCGCCGCCAAGCAGGACCAGCAGTACCACGATCAGTGCAATGCTTGCGGTGATTTCATTCATGAGGGGTTCCCTCCTTCTCTACCGCCTTGCGTTTGCCCAGCAGCTCCAGCACCAGTTCGTCGCAGAACGCGATGAAGAAAACAATCGTGCCCAGAGCCATGAAAATCTGCGGAATCCACATCGGTGTGGCGTCTATGCCCACGGAGATGTCTTCGATCTCCCAGGACTGCCAGACCAGGCGCGTGGAATAGAAAGCCAGAAAGGCCGAAAGAATGGTGGCGATGCCAAGGGCGGTCAGCTCCAGCGCCTTGTAGGCCTTGCCCTTGAGTGCACCGAGCAGCAGGGTGACGCGGATATGTTCACCTTTCTTCAAGGTGCTGGCCAGGGCCATGAAGCCGGCGCCCGCCATGGCGTAGCCTGCGTAGGCATCGGTGCCCGGGGCGCTGAAGCCAAAGAGTCGGCTGGTGATGGTCAGAAGCACCATCGCCAGCACGCCGATCATGGCGATGCCGGCAAGCCAGGCACTGCCGTCATAGAGGCCGTTGAGTAACTTGCGCATGCTTGTCTTCCTGAGGGGATGAGGTCATCGGCCACCGGCCCCGAATGCCGGGGCCGGGCGAGCCGATGCAATCTGCGCCTTACTTGCCAGCCTTGTAGCCGTCGAGAATGGCCTGGCCGTCAGCGCCGGCCTTGTCCGTCCATTCCTTGATCACGGTCGCACCGATCTTGCCCAGATCTGCCTTGAGCTGGGCGGAGGGCTGCTCGACCTGCATGCCGCCTTGCTTGAGGGCGGCAATCGAGCGCGCATCCACTTCCCTGGACTCTTTCCAGCCGCGCTGCTCGGCGGCGGCAGCGGCCTTGAGCACGGCCTCCTGCGTGCTCTTGTCCAGTGCGCCAAAGGCCTTCTTGCTCACGGTCACGGCATTCTTGGGAATCCAGGCCTGCACGTTGTAGTAGTACTTCAGGCTTTCAAACAGCTTGTTGTCGGCACCGGTTGCGCTGGAGGTGATCAGGCCATCCACCACGCCGGTCGCCAGAGCCTGGGACAGCTCGGCCTCCTGCACGGTCACGGGCTGGGCGCCGATCAGCTCGCCAATGCGGGCTGTGGTCGGGGAGTAGACGCGCCACTTCATGCCCTTGAGATCGGCCGCGGAGTTGACGGGCTTCTTGGTGTAGATGCCCTGGGGAGGCCAGGCCACGGAATACAGCAGCACCTGTCCCTGCTTGTCCAGCAGCTTTTGCAGTGCGGGTTTCTGGGCCTGGTAGAGCTTGTAGGCATCCTCATAGTTGCTCACGAGAAACGGCAGTCCGTCGGTGCCGAAGATCTGCGACTCGTTCTGAAAGCTCACCAGAAAGAACTCGCCCATCTGTGCGTTGCCGGTTTGCACGGCCCGCTTGATTTCGGGCATCTTGAACAGCGATGCACCAAAGTGCGGCGTGATCTTGAGCTTGCCGCCCGTGGCGGCATCCACATCCTTCACGAACAGTTCGTTGTTCTTGGAGTGAAAGTTTCCAGGCCCGTATGCGGTGGCGAAATCCCACTTGGTTTGTGCCATGGCATGACCGGCAATGCCGATGCCGGCGAGCAAGGTGGCGGTGGCGCAGAAAAGGCGACGCTTCATGAAAACTCCTCGGATAAGAGATGCGGACGAATGAACTCAGGCAAGAGTTGTGCCAAAAGTAGCATTTGTCTCAACAAGTATCCATGAGGGATTTCAACGAGTTTTTATGAAGCGTAGGGCGTTGTCTTTATGGTCGCTAGTGAGAAGTGAGGGATTGTTGAACAAAAATGATCAGGGAGCCTTGATTCCTGCTTCTGCCAGACGCCGGGCATAGGCGGCCAAAATGATGCGCTCCGAGTGCACCAGATAGGCACTGAGTTCCTGCGCCGCCTCTGCGGGCCTGCCGGCTTCGAAGATCTGCAAGATCTTCAGGTTCATGCTCACATAGGGTGCATGCAGAAAATGCGGGTCGCGCAGCAGGCCGAAGGCCAGGCGCAGCTCCGCCAGCAGGTGCGAGAACATCTCGTTGAGGCGTTCGCTGTCGGCCAGGGCCACAATGGCTTTGTGAAACGCCATATTGGCGGTACCCACCTCGGACCAGTCCTCGGCCTCGCTGTGCCGCTGGCCGCTTTCCACGGCCTCGCGCATCCGCGTCAGTGCCGGGTGCATGGGGTAAGCCTGTGCAAGGGCCTGGCACTCGATCATGCGCCGCACGCGATAGATATCGATGATGGACGCCATGCTGGGCACGGCCACCGATACGCCCTTGTTGGGCTCATGCACCAGCAGACCTTCCTTGGTCAGCATGCGGAACACCTCGCGCAAGGTGTTGCGCGAAATATCCAGCGCTTCGCTCAGTGCCGCTTCGGACAGACGCTGGCCCGGGCTCAGCACGCCCTTGACCAGCTGGCTGCGTATTTCTTCGGCGATGCGTTCGGTCAGGTTCTGGACCTCTGCGGCGACTTTCATGGCGTTCCCTTTTGGCTGTCGCCAGAGTGTAGCCATCGTTCTGTTGACTCAGAGAAGTCCCAAAGAGTGGTGATACCTAGGGTTTGCTCTATTACAAAGTCTATTTGTTCTGCAAACAATTTCATTTGTGGAATAAATCTAAATAGATTGTTCAACAATTTGAGGGGTGAAGCAGATCTGACACAGAGCTGCCCAGCCTTCTTCAAAAGAGCTGGGCGGGGTTGCCGAGAGCGTTCCCGTCTTTGATAGAGCCCGCCGCGCAGCGGATCAGGGCGTGATTTCCGGAGGCTTCCATGCCTGTAGACGTAAACCTGTGGCCGCTGATCGGCGTGCTCATCATCATTGCCGGCTTCGCGCTGCGCTTTAACCCCATGCTGGTGGTCATCGTGACTGCCATCGGCACAGCCTTTGCGGCGGGCTTTCCGCTGGACAAGGTTCTGGCCGCCATCGGGACCGGCTTCATCAAGACCCGCAATCTGCCGCTCATCATCTTGCTGCCGCTGGCCGTGATCGGCCTGCTGGAGCGCCATGGCCTGCGTCAGCATGCGCAGAACTGGATCAGCTCCATCAAGTCGGCCACCGCCGGCCGCCTGCTGATCGTCTACCTGGCCGCGCGTCAGCTGACGGCAGCCATCGGGCTGACCAGCCTTGGCGGGCATCCCCAGATGGTGCGTCCGCTGCTGGCCCCCATGGCAGAAGGCGCGACGGAAAACCGCTACGGCAAGCTGTCGGGCAAGGTGCGCGAGAAGCTGCGTGCCATGTCGGCTGCCACGGACAACGTGGGCTTGTTCTTTGGTGAAGACATCTTCGTGGCCTTCGGTGCGATCGTGCTGATGACCACCTTCCTGAAGGAGGCGGGCATCGAGGTCGAGCCGATTCATGTCGCGCTGTGGGGCATTCCCACGGCCATCTCGGCCTTTGCCATCCATGCCTTCCGCCTGCATCGCCTGGACAAGCAGCTGGCGCGTGAAATTGCTGCAGAAAAGAAAGTTGCCCAGGGAGAGTCGGCATGACCATCACCATTCAATACCTGTACTACCTCGTCGGCCTGGTGCTGGCGGTGACGGCCGTGATGACGCTGCGCGATGGCAGCAATCCGCGCCGTTTCTCGGCGGGCCTGTTCTGGGCGCTGTATGCGCTGGTGTTCCTCGTCGGTGATCTGCTGCCGCCCGTATGGGTGGGGGCGATCGCGGTCGTCATGGCCCTGATTGCGGGTTTTGGCGGCGTGATGGGCGGCAAGCACCAGCCGCGCACCGATGCGCAGTACCTGGAAAGCGCCAAGCGCCTGGGCAACAAGCTGTTCGTGCCGGCGCTGGCCATCCCGCTGATCACCATGGTGGGTACGCTGTCGGCCAAGCATCTGGTCTTTGGCGGCACTCCCCTGATCGACCCCAAGAACAGCACGCTGGTCAGTCTGGGAATCGGCTGCGTGATTGCGCTGGTGCTGGCCTGCAAGATGACGCGCGAGACACCCGTGCAAGGCCTGCGCGAGTCGCACCGCCTGATCGACGC
The DNA here is from genome assembly GCF_000761245.1 of Comamonas testosteroni. Lineage (GTDB taxonomy): Bacteria > Pseudomonadota > Gammaproteobacteria > Burkholderiales > Burkholderiaceae_C > Comamonas > Comamonas testosteroni_C. Next base: position 117,824 of record NZ_AWOR01000001.1, read on the forward strand.
ACTTGGCTGGGCCCTGGTGCTGCCGCAGATGCTGGGCATGCTGGGCCTGGTGTTCTCGGATGCCGGCGTGGGCAAGGCAGTGGCCTATGTGACCACCACCTACATCAACATGGATGTGCGCTTTGTGGCCGTGGCCGTGTATGTGATCGGCATGGCGCTGTTCACCGTCATCATGGGCAATGGCTTTGCGGCCTTTCCGGTGATGACGGGTGGTGTGGGCGTGCCCGTGCTGGTTGGCGTCTACCATGGTGACCCGGCCGTGATGGCTGCGGTCGGCATGCTGTCGGGCTACTGCGGCACCTTGCTCACGCCCATGGCGGCCAACTTCAACCTGGTGCCCGCGGCACTGCTGGAAATTGACAAAAATGCCGTCATCCGTGCGCAGGTTCCCACGGCCATCACGCTGCTGATCGTCAATGTGTTCCTGCTCAACTTTTTGATGTTCCGATAAGAGAGAGTTGCCATGACTGCCGCTGCCAAGCGAATCCTGCTGACCGGCTTTGAGCCCTTCGATAAAGATAGCGTCAACCCCTCGTGGGAAGTGGCGCGCGCGCTGGACGGCGAGCTGATTGCGGATGGCGTGGTGCATGCCGTGCAGCTGCCCTGCGTGTTCGGCGCGGCCATGGCGGCGCTCGATGAGGCGCTGGCGCGGCTGCAGCCGGCGCTCATCATCAGCCTGGGGCTGGCCGGTGGGCGATCGGAAATCACGCCGGAGCGCGTGGCCATCAATATCGACGATGCCCGCATTCCGGACAACGCGGGCCATCAGCCCGTCGATCAGTGCGTGGTGCGCGATGCGCCCGCGGCCTACTTCTCGACCCTGCCCATCAAGGCCATGGTGCGCCATCTGCGTGACGCGGGCATTCCGGCTTCGGTATCGAACACGGCGGGCACTTTTGTCTGCAACCATGTGTTCTATGCCCTGATGCACAGGCTGTCGCGCCGTGCCGGCCCCGGCGTGCGCGGGGGCTTTATTCACATACCGGCGCTGCCGCAGCAGGCCGCGCGCCAGCCCGGCATGGCCAGCATGGCGCTGGAGACACAGATTCAGGGCATACGCACAGCCATTCATACGGCCATGACGGTGCAGCAGGATTTGCTGGAACACGCAGGTCAGCTGCATTGATGCCGACCGGGAGACGAATGATGAAAATGGATTTGAACAGCGATCTGGGCGAGAGCTTCGGCGCCTGGCGCATGGGCGACGATGCAGCCATGCTGGACATCGTCAGCAGCGCCAATGTGGCCTGCGGTTTTCATGCCGGCGACGCGGCCGGGATACTGGCCACGCTCAGGGCCGCCAAGGCGCGCGGCGTGGTCGTCGGCGCACATGTGGCCTACCGCGATCTCTCGGGTTTCGGGCGTCGCAACATGGATGTGGCCAGCGGTGATCTGGTGGCCGACGTGATCTACCAGATCGGCGCTCTGCAAGGTCTGGCGCAGGCGGCCGGCACCAGCGTCCAGTACGTCAAGCCGCACGGCGCGCTCTACAACACCATTGCCCAGGACAGGCGTCAGGCCATGGATGTGATCAACGCCATCAAGGCCATCGATCCCACGCTGGTGCTGATGGCGCTGGCAGGTGCGCCCCTGATAGCCTGGGCCCGCGATGCGGGCCTCTGCGTAGTGGCCGAGGCCTTTGCCGATCGCGGCTATACGTCTGACGGCGCCCTGGTCTCGCGCCGCGAGCCCGGTGCGGTGCTGCACGACGAAAACCTGATTGCCCAGCGCATGCTGACCCTGGTGCGTGAGGGCGTGATCGAGGCCGTGGACGGCTCTTTGGTGCGTGTGCAGGCCGACTCCATCTGCGTGCACGGCGACAGCCCCGGTGCCGTGGCCATTGCGCGCAACATCCGCCAGCGTTTCGAGCAGGAGGGCGTGCAGATCACCTCCTTTGTGGGCACCGCGCCATGAGTGCCATGCGCTTTTTGCCCGTCAACCGCCACGCCATCCTGGTGGAGCTGGCCGACCTGCAGCAGACGCTGGTGCTGCTGGGGGCCTTGCAGGCTACTCCCATAGAAGGCGTGCAGGAGCTGGTGCCTGCTGCACGCACCATTCTGGTTCAGTTCGCGCCCCATATCATCGGCGCGGCGCAGCTGGTGCGGCGCATTGCTGCCTGCGATCTGAGCGGCAGCGTGCAGCGCTCGGACGTGCTGGTGCAGATTCCCGTGCGCTATGACGGCGAGGACCTGGCCGAAGTCGCGCAGATACTGGGCATCACCGCCGAAGAGGTGGTGCGCCGCCACACGGGCAGCGAATGGTCGGTGGCCTTTACCGGCTTTGCACCGGGCTTTGCCTATCTGAGCGGCGGAGACCCCGTCTTCCAGGTGCCGCGCCGGGCCACGCCACGCACCAAGGTGCCGGCGGGTGCCGTGGCGCTGGCCGGCAGCTTCAGCGCGGTCTATCCACAGGCAAGCCCCGGCGGCTGGCAGATCATTGGCGTCACCGATGCCGCGATGTGGGATCTGGCGCGCGATCTGCCGGCCTTGCTGCAGCCCGGCTATCGCGTGCAGTTTGTCGATATCGCTACGCAAAAGGGAGCTGTTAGCGCTCTATCCAATTCGATTTCAGATAGAAAAGTATCTGAAATAAAGAATGATCAAGCGCAAGCAGCTACGAATTTCAATGACTGCGCCTTGCGCGTGCGCGCCACAGGCCTGCTTACGCTGTTCCAGGACCGGGGTCGCCACGGCCAGGCCGGGCAGGGCGTGTCGGCTTCGGGTGCCATGGATCAGGCCGCGTTCAAGGCGGCCAACCGGCTGGTCGGCAATGCCAGCCATTTGCCGGTGCTGGAGACGGTAGGCGGCGGCCTGTCGCTGCAAAGCGTGGGCGAGAACGTAGTGGCCGTGACCGGCGCAGACGCTCCTCTTGGCATCACCACGGCCGACGGGCGCCGCTGGTCTGCGCCGCGCCATGCCGCGATTGCGCTGGCCGATGGCGACACGCTGAGCCTTGGCCAGCCCGTGGCCGGTGCCCGCTGCTATGTGGCGGTGCGCGGCGGCTATGAGGTGGCTCCCGTGCTGGGCAGCGCATCGACGGACACCCTGGCCCATGTCGGCCCGCCCGCCCTGCACGGCGGCCAGTTGCTGGCGGTGCTGCCGGCCCGCCATGCCGTGGTGGCCGAGCTGGCCCTGCCGGTGCCGGAGCTGCCAGCCCCGGACGGCGAGGTGGTGCTGGATGTGGAGCTGGGCCCGCGCACCGACTGGTTCACGCCCGAGGCCGTGGCCTTGCTGGCTGCCCAGCGCTGGCAGGTCACGCCCCAGTCCAATCGCGTGGGCCTGCGCCTTGCCGGCGAGCAGGCGCTGACGCGCGCCGTGACCAGCGAGCTGCCCAGCGAAGGCACGCCGCTGGGGGCCATCCAGGTTCCGGCCAGCGGCCAGCCCGTGCTGTTTCTGGCCGACCACCCGCTGACCGGCGGCTATCCCGTGATTGGCTGCGTGGCACCCCATCATCTGGATCTTGCGGGACAGATTCCCGTAGGGGCCTGGATTCGTTTTAACCCCATCCGCGCCTTTGCAGAGCTGGTGCCTGCAGCCGCCGATTGAGGAGTGAGTTGATGAAAAAAGTTCTGATTGCCAACCGTGGCGAGATCGCTGTGCGCATCGCACGAGCCTGCGCCGACTACGGCGTGAAGTCCGTCGCCGTCTATGCCGACGCCGATATCGATGCCCTGCATGTGCGGCGTGCCGATGAAGCCTACGGCCTCGATGGCGACAAGAGCGCCGACACCTATCTGAACATCGCCAAGCTGATTGCGATTGCCAAGCGTGCCGGTGCCGATGCCGTGCATCCCGGCTATGGCTTTCTGTCCGAGAGCGAAGCCTTTGCGCAGGCCGTGCTGGATGCGGGTCTGATCTGGATCGGCCCGCGCCCCGACACCATTGCCAAGCTGGGCGACAAGGTCGAGGCGCGCAAGATTGCGCTGCAGGTCGGAGCGCCGCTGGTGGCCGGTACGCCCGATCCCGTCAAGGATGCCGACGAAGTGCTGGCCTTTGCCCAGCAGCATGGTCTGCCCATCATCATCAAGGCTGCTTTTGGTGGCGGTGGCCGTGGCATGAAGATCGCCTGGCGCATGGACGAAGTGGCCGAGCTGTATGCCTCTGCCGTGCGCGAGGCGGTGACGGCTTTCGGCCGCGGTGAATGCTTTGTGGAGCAGTTCCTCGACAAGCCGCGCCATATCGAGGCGCAGGTGATTGCCGACACGCACGGCAATGTGGTGGTGCTGGGCACGCGCGACTGTTCGCTGCAGCGCCGCAACCAGAAGCTGGTGGAAGAGGCTCCTGCCCCCTTCATCACCGAGGCCCAGCGCGAACGCATTCACAGCGCGGCGAAGGCGATCTGTGCGCAAGCCGGCTATGTCAGCGCCGGCACCGTGGAGTTTCTGCTCAGCGGCAACGGTGCCATCTCCTTCCTTGAGGTCAATACCCGCCTGCAGGTCGAGCACACCGTGACCGAGGAAACCACGGGCATCGATCTGGTGCAGGAGCAGCTGCGTGTGGCCGACGGCCTGCCGCTGTCTTTCACGCAGACTCCGGCGCCGCGCGCCCATTCCATCGAGTTCCGCATCAATGCAGAGGATGTGGGGCGCGGCTTTTTGCCCACGCCGGGTCTGATCACGCGCTTTGCGCCTCCTTCGGGGCCGGGTGTGCGACTCGATTCGGGCGTCGAAACCGGCTCGGTGATTCCCGGCTCCTTCGACTCCATGATGGCCAAGCTCATCGTCACGGGGGCCACACGTGAGCAGGCCCTGGCCCGTGCGCGCCGCGCACTGGCCGAGTTCCGGATCGAGGGCGTGGCTTCGGTGCTGCCCTTCCACAAAGCCGTGCTGAATCAGGCCGACTTTGTGGGGACTACGGGCTTCAATGTCCACACCCGCTGGATAGAGACCGAATTTGCCGAGCCACTGGCCGCAGCCGCCCGCGCCGAACCTGTGGCCGATACCAGCCTGCTGCGCACCGCCATCGAGATCGACGGCCGCCGCGTGCAACTGGGCCTGCCCGCCATGCTGCTGCAAGGTCTGTCTGCGTCGACGACGGGCGTGGCTCAGGCCGCCGCGCAGCAAAGCGTGGACCCTGATGCGGTCATCTCGCCGATTGCCGGCAATCTGCATGCCTGGAAGGTCGCCGATGGCGATGAGGTCAAGGAAGGCGACGTGATCGCAGTGATGGAAGCCATGAAGATGGAGATGCAGGTCTCGGCCCACAAGAGCGGCCGTGTCACCTTGGCCGCCCAGGCAGGCACTGCGCAGACCTTGAGCGCCGTGATCGCACATATCCGATAGGCCCCGCCAGGTCAGGCCCGACCAGGCCAGGTCAGGCCCGGCCAAGTCAGACTTGGCCAGCCCCGCTCGAAGCGCGACCTCTGTGTCGCGCTTTGTTTTTCTAGCCTCGCTTCACGCAGCTCATGGCCATGGCCACCAGTGCGTCGAGAAACTCGGGTGAGCGGGCCTGCTGCGGCACATCGTGCACGGCGCTGTGGATGATCTCGCGCAGGCCCTGGCCCAGCAGATAGGCAGCCAGTGGCAGGTTGTCGGTCTGCACCTGCGAGCCATACATCTGCAGCAGTGGCAGCCAGGTGGTGTTGATGAATTCCTCCCGGCTGGCCTGCGGTGCATGCCACAGCCCCAGATGCAAGGCCGTGCGATAGCGCGTGTGGAAAGCATGGCTGAGATGATGCAGGCGCTGCTCGACCCGGATCATGTTCGCAAAGATCTGGCGCAATATGGCTTCGAGCGACAGGCCCTGCAACTGCTCGCGCATCTGGAAAAGCTGCTCGGATTCCTGATCGAGCAGGCGTTCATACACTGCCGCAATCATGGACTCCTTGTTGGGAAAGTACTGGTAGATAGAGCCCACGGCAGCACCCGATACCTCCGCAATGCGATTGACCGTGATAGCGTCCTCGCCCTCTTTTTCGAGAAGGCGCAAACAGGCTTCGGCAATGGCATCAACCAGCGCTCTGGAGCGTGCCTGCACAGGCTGTTTGCGCGGTTGCGGCAACTGGTCCTTGGGGCGTGGGGTGGTGGGCGCGTCCATGAAATGCAAGTCCTGTCTTCGGTTTATCTGTTGGTGCTGATTTTTTCTTTTTCCATCAATGACTTGCGACGTCTTTGAGGGGGCTGGAATGCGAGTGGAAAAACGCACTCCCTCTGCCTAGACTTTGTATCAGGCCGCTCACCATCCTAGCGCTAAGGAGCGGCCCCGACAGAGCCTGAGGCAGACGCTGTGCAGGAGACAGAAGCGCTGCACTCGGGCAAGACATTGCATAGAGGAGAAAGCCCATGTCATCCCCCATCTCGGTTCAGATTCTCGGCCCGCGCATCGGTGCCGAAGTGCTGAAGCTGGACCTGGCAGACCCGTTGTCTGCGCCAACCCTGCAGGCGCTGGAAGCCGCCCTGCTCAGACATGAAGCACTGGTGCTGCATGTGCCCGATATGACGCCCGACCAGCATCTGGCGATTGCCCGGCATTTTGGCGAGGCCGAAGTCCATACCTTCTATCCCAATCTGGGGCAGGGCTATGAGCAGATCACAGTCATCGACTCCAAGCTCGGCGACCGCGCCGATATGTGGCACCACGACGAGAGCTTTCTGCCCAGTCCGCCCATCGTCACCATGACCCATGCGCGCATCCTGCCGCCCACGGGGGGAGATACCTGCTGGATCAGCATGACCAGTGCCTACGATGCGCTGTCGCCGCAGATGAAGCAGTACCTCGATGGTCTGAGTGCCTGGCATGACATGAACAGGCCCATGACGGCGGCGCTGCAGCATGGCATCTGCACGCACGAGCGCTATGTGGAAGTGGTCGCGCAGAACCGTCGCCAACTGCACCCCATGGTGCGCGTGCATCCGCTCACGGGGCGCAAGGCGCTCTACGTCAGCCCCACCTATGTCACGCATATAGACGGCCTGCCGCAGGCCGAAAGCCTTGCCATCCTGGCCTATCTGCACGCGCACTGCATGCAGGTGGAGTTCCTGTTCAAGCACCGCTGGACATTGGGTGACATGGTGATCTGGGACAACCGCAGCGTGGTGCACAACGCCATCATGGACTACGCCCCGCACCAGCGCCGCATGCACCGTGCATCGGTGTTTGCCCACCAGCAAGCGGTTGCCCAGAAGCACCACGAACAGGAGGCCGCATGCGCCACGACGGTTTGAATCGGGAACTGCTGTCCAGATACGCGCCGCGCGCGGGTCGCAAGCCGCTGCTGCCAGCGCTCAGTGATCGCCAGCAGCTTGCGCTGTTGTGCCGCGTGCTCTCGCGCGAAGGCTATAACGACCATATCGCGGGCCACATCACCCTGCGCCTGGATGACGGCAGCTATCTTGCCAATCCCTGGGAGCTGACCTGGAGCGAGCTGACGGCCTCGGACATCCTGAGGCTGGATGCACAAGGCCAGGTGATCGAGGGCGACTGGAACATCACTCCGGCCATCCGGCTGCACATGGACGTGCATGAAAAGCGCCACGATGTGCGCGTGGTCATCCACAACCATCCCGAATGGAGCTCGGTCTGGTCGGCCACGGGCAAGGTGCCACCGGTCTATGACCAGACCTCGGCCCTGGTCGATACCGACCCCGTGGTCTATGACGAATACCGTGGCACGGTAGAGCAGCGCGAGCTGGGCAATGCCGTGGCCAGCGCATTGGGCCAGAGCAAATGGGCGCTGCTGGCCAATCATGGTGCGCTGGTGGTGGGCGAGAGCATTCGACAGGCCCATCTGCGGGCCATCACGCTGGAGTGGCGCTGCCGCCTGGCCTGGCGCGTGCAGGCGCTCGGTGGCGGCACTCCCTTGAGCGATGCCGTGATCCAGGCGACCGGAGCGCGCACCGACCTCAACGGCTTTCCCTTTCTCTGGGAGGCCATGTGCCGCGAGGAAATCCGCAGAGATTCCTGCGTGCTGGACTAAGCCCGCTCTGGCTTCCCGCCCGATGCTGGCGGGAAGCGAAGACTGCATCGATCTACCGGAAGCCCTCCCATGTCCATCCATGAATCACCGAACCCGCAGCGTCCTTGGCTGCTGCTTCTCACGGCGCTGGCGCCAGCCATGCGCGAGAGACTGCAGCTGCAGTTCGAGCTGCTTGAGGCGGCCGGGATCGGCAGTGCCCGGCGCAGCGAGCTGTGCGCTCAGGTGCGCGCCATGCTGTGCAATGCCCAGTCCATCGTCAGCCGCGAACAGATGCAGCAGTGGCCGGCGCTGGAGCTGATCGTCGTCATCGGCGTGGGCCGGGACGGCATCGATCTCGAGGCTGCAGCAGAACTGGGCATCAAGGTGAGCAAGGCGCCCGATGTCTGTTCCGAAGACATTGCCGATCACACGCTGGCCCTGCTGCTGGCTGCCACGCGGCAAATCGTGCAGGCCCATGAGTTTGTGCGGCAGGGGCGCTGGCTGCAGGGGCGGTATCCGCCCACCCTGCGCTTTTCGGGGCAGCGCATGGGCATCGTCGGTCTGGGGCGCATCGGCCGTGCCGTGGCCAGGCGCTCGCAGGCCTTTGATCTAACGATTGCCTATACGGGGCGCGCTCCCAAGGACGATGTGCCGTACCGCTGGTGCGACAGCGTGCGGGAGCTGGCCGCCGAGGTGGATTTTCTCGTGGTCTGCGCCAGCGGCGGGCCTGCAACCCGGGGCCTGATCGATGCCGAAGTGCTGCAGGCCCTGGGGCCGCAGGGCGTGCTGGTGAACGTGGGGCGTGGCTCCATCGTCGATGAAGTGGCATTGCAGCAGGCGTTGCAGGAACGCACGATTGCGGCGGCGGCGCTCGATGTGTTTGCGCATGAGCCGCAAGTGCCCGAAGCCTTGATGGACCTGCCCAGCACGGTGCTGACGCCGCACATGGCCAGCTCCACCCTGCAAGGCCTGCAGGCCATGCTTGCGCAGGCCGAGGCGGACCTGCTGGAGCATTTCGGACTGCCCGAAATCACAGATTGAACCGCTGCATGTTTGCACCCTTACTGCAGAGGTTTTTGTCGGGGGGTTGACCTTTACATGATGTCAATCTCTACAGTGGCCTTCAACGTGAATGGAGAACGCGATGAATGCACTGACCAAAAGCGGAGCCTTTGAGCTGTCTGTGGAAGGAATGACCTGCGCATCCTGCGTGGGCCGGGTGGAGCGTGCGCTCAAGAAAGTGCCCGGCGTGCAGGAGGCCGTGGTCAATCTGGCCACGGAAAAAGCCAGCCTCACCGTGGCCGATCCGGCGCAGGCTGCGGCCGTTCTGCCCCAGGCCGTAGCGGCGATTGAAAAAGCAGGCTATGCGGTACCCGCGCAAAGCGTGGACTTGCAGGTGGGCGGCATGACCTGTGCGTCCTGTGTGGGCCGCGTGGAGCGTGCGCTCAAGAAAGTGCCCGGAGTGCAGGATGCGGTGGTGAATCTGGCGACCGAGCGTGCCAGCGTGCAACTGCAGGGCGGCGTGGATGTGAGCAGCTTGATTGCGGCGATCGAAAAGGCCGGCTATGAAGCGCAAGCCGTGCAGCACAACGCCGGCGCGACTGGCGAGGATGCCACAGCCCAGCGTCAGGCGCAGGAGCGCGAATCGCTCAAGCGCTCGCTGATCTTTGCGACCGTGTTCGCACTGCCCGTGTTTGTGCTGGAAATGGGCGGTCACATGGTGCCCGCGTTTCACCACTGGATTGCGGGCAACATCGGCACGCAGAACAGCTGGTACATCCAGTTCGTGCTGACGGCCTTGGTACTGTTCGGGCCGGGTCGGCGCTTTTTCGAGAAAGGCGTGCCCGCCCTGCTGCGCGCAGCGCCCGACATGAATTCTCTGGTCGCGGTGGGCACCTCGGCGGCATTCGCCTATTCGGTGGTCGCGACCTTTGTGCCGCAATGGCTGCCCGCAGGCACGGTGAATGTGTACTTTGAAGCTGCGGCCGTCATCGTCGCGCTGATCCTGCTGGGACGCTTTCTGGAGGCGCGTGCCAAGGGCAATACCTCGGAGGCCATTCGCCGTCTGGTGCAGTTGCAGGCCAAGACGGCGCGCGTGCGCAAGGGCGGTGTGGTGCAGGAAATCGATATTGCCCAGGTGCGTGCCGGCGATGTGATCGAGGTGCGCCCCGGCGAGCGCATTCCCGTCGATGGCGAGGTTATCGAGGGCCGCAGCTTTGTCGACGAATCCATGATCAGCGGCGAGCCCGTGCCGGTCGAGAAGGCCGAGGGCGCCGAAGTGGTGGGCGGCACGGTCAATCAGAATGGCGCGCTGGCTTTCAGAGCCACCAAGGTTGGGGCAGACACGCTGCTGGCGCAGATCATCCGCATGGTGGAGCAGGCCCAGGGCAGCAAGCTGCCGATCCAGGCGCTGGTGGACAAGATCACCATGTGGTTTGTGCCGGCCGTCATGGCGGCGGCCCTGCTGACTTTTGTGGTCTGGCTGATCTGGGGCCCCGATCCCGCGCTGAGCTTTGCGTTGGTCAATGCGGTGGCCGTGCTCATCATTGCCTGCCCCTGTGCCATGGGGCTGGCCACGCCGACTTCCATCATGGTGGGCACGGGGCGCGCCGCGCAAATGGGAGTGTTGCTGCGTAAGGGCGAGGCGCTGCAGCAGCTCAAGGATGCCAGGGTGGTGGCTGTGGACAAGACCGGCACGCTGACCCGTGGTCGCCCCGAACTCACCGATCTGGTGCTGGCCGAAGGGTTTGAACGTGCCGTCGTTCTGGCGCAGGTGGCCGCCGTGGAAGACCGCAGCGAGCACCCGATTGCGCGCGCCATTGTCGATGCGGCCAAGTCAGAGGGAATGGAGATTCCATCCATCAGCGACTTCGCCTCGGTGACCGGTTTTGGCGTGCGTGCCGTGGTGCTGGGCGACCAGGTGGAGATCGGCGCCGACCGGTTCATGCGCGAAATTGGCCTGAGCGTCGACGGCTTTGCGGCCGAGGCCGAGCGCCTGGGCAGCGAAGGCAAGACGCCTCTGTATGCCGCCATCGGCGGCAAGGTGGCGGCCATGATTGCCGTGGCCGATCCGATCAAGCCCACCACCAAGCCCGCGATCGATGCCTTGCATGCGCTGGGCCTGAAGGTGGCCATGATTACCGGCGACAACCGCCACACGGCCGAGGCGATCGCCAGGCAATTGGGCATTGACGAGGTGGTGGCCGAGGTCCTGCCGGGCGGCAAGGTCGAAACCGTCAAGCGTCTCAAGGCCGAGCATGGCACGCTGGCCTATGTGGGCGACGGTATCAACGACGCGCCGGCCCTGGCCGAGGCCGATGTGGGCATCGCCATCGGCACGGGTACCGATATCGCGATCGAGGCTGCCGATGTGGTGCTGATGTCGGGCGACCTCTCGGGAGTTCCGAATGCGATTGCGCTGTCCAAGGCCACGATGAAGAACATTGGCGAGAACCTGTTCTGGGCCTTTGCCTACAACGTGGCGCTGATACCGGTGGCAGCGGGTCTGCTCTACCCGTTCAACGGCATGCTGCTGTCGCCCGTGTTTGCGGCCGGAGCCATGGCGCTTTCCAGCGTATTTGTGCTCTCCAACGCGCTGCGGCTCAAGCGCTTCAAACCCGTCCTCTGAAAGCAGGGCATGGGGCGGGCGCCGGAAGATGTTCTGACGCTTGCCCCGCATCCGGGCTTATGGCTTGGGCAGTTGCGGCACATCCACAAAATCGTCGAGGCTCAGGCCTTTTTCCTGCAGCAGGGCTTCGAGCACGGGCTTGAGCCGCCCCAGGCTGGCTTCAATGGTTTCGCGCACGGTATCGACCACCACCTGGGTGCTGCGCTCAATCTCGATATTGACCAGATCGCCGACCTTCTTGTCGCCGAACACCGTCATGCGCAGGGTTTCGGGAATCAGCCAGACCTCGAACCAGCCTTCCTTGCGATTCACCTCGGCCACCGTCAGGCTGGCGCCGTTGACGGCGATATAGCCCTTGGCAAACACATAGGGGCGGAAGGCTTCGGGAATGCCGAAGCGGATCTTGTGGTTGGTCTCGGTCTGCATCACCTCCAGCAGCGGCGCCGTGAAGTCCACATGGCCCGACAGCGGGTGGCCGCCAATCTCGGCGCCATCCCTGGCGGCGCGCTCCACATTGAGCGTGTCGCCGGCCTTGTAGCTGCCCAGCGTGGTGATGTTCAGGCTTTGCAGCATCACGTCAAAGCTGGCGCTGGTGGGCGAGAGGTTCTCGGTCACCGTCAGGCAGACGCCGTCGTGCGAGACGCTGGCACCAATGGCCAGATCCTGGCAGAAGCCTTCGGGGAACTCCATGATGAAGGTGCGCAGGCCGTCCTGGTCGCGCAGCGCGGCAATCTTTGCCACGGCCTGAATGATGCCGGTAAACACGGGGCAGACTCTCTTATCAACAGGCGGGCGCCGGGCGCCAGCCTTGGGCCAAAACAGCTATTTTGCCTGTTTGCCCCTTAACCCGGCCAGCGTCTAGGCGAAGGCCGGCCGGCCTTCCCAGAAGCCGCTGATCAGCGCCTCGGGCTTTTTCAGCGCACGCACCCAGGCGCAGTCGGGCCAGGCCTGCATCTGCACATTCATGCCGGCAAACACGCCATAGCCCGGGCCGGCCGCGATCTCGCCATCAGCCTGCAGGGTCTCGCCGCTGCGGATGCTGCAGGCCGCGCGGATATCGCCCTGGGCCCTGATGCCCCAGCCGGCCTGAATGTGGTTGCCGCAGAGGATGCCGTCGTTGCCGGCAATGCCATGGCCTACATCGAGCAGGCCCTGCACCTCGATGGCGCCGCCTGCTTTCAGGCCCTTGCCGCAGTGCATGTCGCCTTGCACCTGCACTTCCTGGCCGATATGGGCATTGCCCTTGAGCTTCACATGGCCGCTGCCGCGCAGCTCCCAGCCGCAGCGCAGGTCTTCGGCGCGCAGCTCGCCCTCGACTTCCACGCTCCAGGCCGCCTTGATGCTGCCGCCGGCCTGCAGCAGTTCACCGGCGAAGATGGCGCCGCCGCATTGAATCTCTTCGCCCGCTTCCAGCTTGCCCGCCCGTATGCCGCCGCCCGCCTGCAGGCTGCGGCCCACCAGCAGCTGGCCGGGCACGCGCACATCGCCGTGCACGATCAGCGTGCCGGCATAGACGAAGTTGTCGGCCTCCAGGTGCTCGAGCTCCAGCACGCTGTTGGTGGAGCCGAAGTTCTCCAGCAGCCAGCGTGCATCGTCCACGCGGCCGGCGGCCACCTGGGTGTCCATGGCGGCCTGGTAGTCGCCGCCGGCCAGGTTGTTGCGCACAAACCAGCGATAACCCATGGCACAGGGATTTTTGCCGCGCAAGAAATTTTGAGTGAGTTCCATGTCCATGGCTGACCTCCGGATCGTCCTTTGAGCAAGATGCGGTGCGCGTGGCGATACGGACGTCGAAGACGTGGACGTACCGCTCCCATGCACCTGGGAAATGCTGTTTGGGAAGGCCGTGCGGAGGATGTGAGCTGTGTGCTTCAAGCCATCCGCACGGCGGCGGAAAGCATGGCCGTGACACCGCTCAGGCTCACGAATGCGGTGGGAATGCCATGGCGGCGGGTGTGCAGCGCACGCAGCACGCAGGCACGCGCGGGCAGCTCTGCGGCAAAGGCAAAGCGGCGCAGGCGGGCGGCGGTGGACAGGTGCAGGAAGGCCATGGGCAAGACGATGTCGAAGTCCCGATTATGCCGCGCAGCCCGGGCCGGTGCAGATGACTCCCTGCTTGTCCGTTATTTCATGGCGCTGTGCATGGCCGGGCGCCGTGCAAGGGCCGCCTCGCAGCGTCGGTGCCGTCCCCCTGCGACCAAGCCAGAGAGGGGGAAGACGCGAAGCGGCACAGGGGGTGCTTTATCTCAGCGGCTTTGCGCTGCGGCCCGGCACAAGCGCTCTACGGCTTGCGCGATCTGCGGCACTTCGGGCGCGGCAAACGACATGCGCAGCGTGTGCAGGTCGGGGTTGGCCGGATAGAAGGCCTTGCCTGGCACATAGACCACGCCCTGGGCCACGGCGGCGTCGAAGAGCTTTTGCGGATCGATCTGGTGGTCCAGCTCGGCCCAGACGAACATGCCGCCAGCGGGGCGCGAGCAGCGTATGCCGCTGTCCGGTGCCGCGTCCAGGCCCTGGACAAGGGCCTGCATGCGGCGCTGGTATTCCTGGCGCGCGCGCTGCACGGTGGCCGGATAGCGGCCGCTGGCCAGATAGAAGGCAGCGACCGACTGCGTCAGCGGCGAGGTGCACAGGTCGGCCGTCTGCTTGGCCACCGTGCAGCGGCGCAGCAGCGGCGCGTCGGCCAGCATCCAGCCCACGCGCAGCGCGGGCGCCACGGTCTTGGACAGGCTGGACAGATAGATGACGGGGTTGGCGCCGGGCTCGGCCAGCCGCTCGCCCGCGGCGCGCACGGTGCCTGGCATGGCCTGGGGGACGTCGCCGGGCTCGCCGAAGCGCAGCTCGCCATAGGGATCGTCCTCGACCACCCGGAAGCCGTGCTGCAGCGCAAGTTGCACCAAGGCTTCGCGGCGCTCGGCCGCCAGCAGCGTGCCGCGCGGGTTGGAGAAATTCGGCACGGTGTAGAGCAGCTTGGGGCGCTGGTCTGCGGGCAGTGCGGCCAGCAGATCGGCCAGGGCTTCGGTCTGCAGGCCTTGCTCGTCCATGGGAATGGGCAGGATGCGTGCCTGCGCCAGACGCAGGGCCTGCAGCGTGGCCGGATAGGCGGGGACCTCGACCAGCACCGTGTCGCCGGGCTCCACGAGCACGCGCACCAGAAGGTCAAAGGCCTGCTGCGATCCGGTGGTCACCAGTATGTCGGCGGCCGTCGCCTGCATGCCGCGCTCGCGCGCCTGCTGCGCCAGGGCCTCGCGCAGCTCGCCCAGGCCTTCGGTGGCCCCATATTGCAGCGCGCCCGGGCCCTGGGCCATGGCCTGCTGGGCGGCCTGGGCCAGGCCCTCGGCATCGAAGAGGCTGGGTGATGGATAGCCGCCGGCCAGCGAGATCATGCCGGGGCGCGAGAGATAGGGAAACAGCTCGCGTATCGGAGACCCCGCAGGCTCGGCAAACACGGCGGCAAAGGGAGCCAGTGCGCTGCCTTGACTCATGCCGCAGCTCCTGCCAGCATCCCGAGAACCTGGGCCCTGGATTGTTGTTCGCTGGCCTCGTACAGGGCGATTTCGTCATGCACGCTCGCGCCCAGTGCGCTCTCGAAGACCTGCTGCGCGGCATGGGCCTGGTATTGCTTTTGCTCCTCGCCGCCGAGGTTGGACTGGAAGATGCCGGCCGCGCTCACGGGCAGAAAATCCTCATAGGTGATCGGCTCGGCCTGCACCAGACCCCGGGTGATCAGCGCTTCCAGGTCTGCCTCGGCAGCGCCCTGGGGCAGCTGAGCCTGAGCATGTTCGGTCAGGCGGTAGCGGTAGAAAGCCAGACCCTGGCGGCGCAATTGCTCGTGCGTGTCTGGAAACTGCGTGAAGACCTGCTGCAGACGGTGCGCATAGTCGGGCGCGGCGCTGCCCGCGCTGTCTATGCCGCGCACCAGACCCAGCAGCTCGTCGTACAGGGCACGGCCCTTGCGTGTCAGCGCGACGCCGCGCTGCTCGATCTCGCCAAAGCGGGCGGTATGGGCGCCGGCACTGTCCGCGTTGGCGTCGGCATCGGTAAAGCGCACGGCCTCCTTGAGCGCCTTGAAGCTGGTCTGGCGCAGCAAGATAGGGCAGGCGCGCTGTGGCGGGCCTTCGACCACGTCCTTGGCATCCATGCCGCGCGTGGGCATATCGGCCTGGGCCAGGTCTATGTCCAGCGTGCGTGGCGTCAGATGGTTGATGTGCGGGCCCTTGAAGCACACCACATCGGCCACCAGGCGGTGGGCTTTTTGCAGGGCGTTGTAGGTGGCTGCGTCCACGGTGGCATCGCTGTGCCAGCGGAAGGTCTCCAGGGCCTGCTGCACAAAGGCGTCTGCGTCGCTGCTGTCCAGGCCTCCGTCACGCTCGGCCTGGGCAATGAGCTCCAGCGCGCGCGGCGTGAAGATGCGACGGCGCTGGAGGATCTCGGCGGCCTGCGCGCGCAGCGCCTCATCGGCGATCAGCTCCAGGCGCAGCAGCGAGGTGAAGACGCGAAACGGGTTGGCCAGCAGCGCCTCGTCGTGCACCGGACGAAAGGCCGTGGAGTGCACGGGAACGCCGGCCACCGAGAGGTCGTAATAGCCCACGGGCTCCATGCCCATGACGGCGAACAGGCGGCGCAGCGTGGCCAGTTCCTCGGCCGTGCCGACGCGGATGGCGCCATGGCGCTCCACATCCAGGCGCTCGAGCTCGCCGCTTTTGCCCATGCGCTGGCGCAGCTCGGGGTCGGCCTGCAGCGCCACGGCGTTGACATCGGCCACAAGGTCGATCAGGGTGCCGTACTGCGGCACTTCCTTGCGGTACATCTCGGACATGGCGCGCGAGAAGCGCGTGCGGATCTCGTCGACGCTGACAAAGCGGGCTGCGGAGGAAGAGGCGTGGGGCATGGCGCTCATGACAAAACAGAAGGGCTGGGGTCGTGGGATGGCCGCGCCGCTGGCGGGGCCGCAGGAATATGCAGCATGTTCTGCGCCGTCATGACTTTGGTCAAACGATAATCCGGCCTGCAGGTCATACCTGGACGGAATGAACCTGCGCCCGAATCATCCCCACATCCTTGCCGCCATGCAGCTATCCCGTCGCTTTCTGCCCCCCATGTCCCTGCTCTGCGCCTTCGAGGCCTCGGCGCGGCATCAGAGCTTTACCGCAGCGGCCGCCGAGCTGCATCTCACGCAAAGCGCCGTCAGCCGCCAGATCCGCGCGCTGGAGGAGCGCCTGGGCACCGAGCTGTTCGTGCGCGAGCGCCAGACCGTGCGCCTGAGCGCTGCGGGCCAGGCCTATGCGCAGGAGATCCGCGCCGCCCTGGCGCGCATCTCCAATGCCACGCTGGGCTTTCGCACCAACCCCCAAGGCGGCAGCCTGAACCTGGCCATCCTGCCGACCTTCGGCACGCGCTGGCTGGCGCCGCGGCTGCCGCAGTTCTTCAGCGCCCATCCGGGCATCACCATCAACCTGACCACACGGCTGTCGCAGTTCGATTTCCAGCTCGAAGCCGTGGATGCGGCCATTCATTTCGGCCTGCCGAACTGGCCGGGCGCGGAGCTGGAGTTCCTCATGAGCGAGACCGTGGTGCCGGCCTGCAGCCCCGATGTGGCGGCCCGCCACGGCTTTGCCCGGCCCGAGGATCTGCTGCGCGCACCCCTGCTGCATCTGGCGTCGCGTCCCGACGCCTGGCAGCGCTGGTTCGGCAGCCAGGGCTGCCAGGGCGGCGATATGCAGGGCATGCTGTTCGATCAGTTCGCCACGGCGGCGCAGGCGGCGATTGCCGGCGTGGGCGTGGCGCTGCTGCCCAAGTTTCTGATCCAGCGCGAGCTGCAGGCCGGCGATCTGGTCCAGGCCCTGCCGCTGCTGCCAGAGGTGGAAAGTGCCGAGCGCTATTACCTGGCCTGGCCGACCAGCCGCTCGACCTATCCGCCGCTGCAGGCCTTCCAGGGCTGGCTCAAGCAGGTCGCGCAGGAGTTTGCCTGCTCTGCGTCGATGTAATAAAAAAAGGAGCTGCAAGCGCAGCTCCTTCAATGAATTCAGCTATGAATATGTCTGAAGTGCTTGTTTAACAAGCGCAACAAGCTATCAATAAAGCATGGCTCCAGGCGCAGTCTAGTGGTCGCTTCAGCTGTTGTAGGCTTCCAGCGGCTTGTCATTGGGCGCTTGCAGCAGCTGCTTGAGCGTCTCGCTCATGGGCAGGTTCAGCGGCATTTCCTTGGGCGGAATGGGCTGCATAAACCATTTGTCGTAGATCTTCGCCACTTCGCCGGACTTCATCATGCGCACCAGGGCATCGTCCACGGCCTTCTTGAAGCCGGGATCGTCCTTGCGCATCAGCAGCGCGATGGGCTCCGACCCCAGCGCCTCGCCCACGATCTTGTAGCCCCTGGGGTCCTTGGAGTTGGCGATCACGCCGGCCAGCAGATTGTCGTCAAGCACAAAAGCGTCAGCGCGGCCGGACTCCAGCATCAGAAAGCTCTCGAAATGGTCCTTGCCCAGCTGGGTCGGCAGCTTCACATTGTTGTCATGGCTGTATTTGCGCAGCAGCTGCACGGCGGTGGTGCCTGCCGAAGCGGCCACGGTCTTGCCATCCAGCTGCTTGAACGAGGTCACGGGCGAGTCTGCGCGCACGGCCATGCGCACCTGGCTGACATAGGTGGTGACGGCAAACGAGACCTGCTTTTGGCGGCTGAGGTTGTTGGTCGTGGGGCCGCAGCCCAGATCCACGGTGCCGTTTTGCACCAGCGGCATGGTGTTCTGCGCGGTGATGGCCATGTATTCGATCTTGGCGCTGGGCGCGATCTGGGCCAGCACCTTCTCGCACAACTCCACGTGGTAGCCGGTGAAGCGGTGGTTGGCGCCTATGGCATAGGCCATGGGGGCCGAGCTTTCGCGCACGCCTATGACCACCTTGCCGGTCTTTTGCAGCTTCTCCAGCGTGCTGCCGGGGGTGGTCTGGGCCTGGACGCCGGAGGCGGCCATGGCGGCTACAAGGGCGGTACATGCCAGCGTTATGTTCGCGGTCATCAGGCGCATGGGGGAAGTCTCCTCGGGAAGTGGGCGTATCGAAAACGCAATGCAATTGTTGTTCGGTCGTCCATGGTGCCGCACATTGCCTGCAGCCCATGAATCGCCAGGACCCGTTTGCGGGGCGGCCTGTTTGTCAAGGTCCTGCATCAACTATCCGGCAAATGGCGGCGGCTTCATAACGATGAAACGGAAGAAGGTCATGCTTGCCGCGTATGACCCGGCAGCGCGCGTCCAGGCGCGGCAGCCGGCGCGGCAAAGCCATAGCGGGAGGGCAGATCGGGCTTTTTGGGTAATATCTGCGCCTGTTGCACAGGCCCGCGCATCGCTTGCGGCGCGTCCAGCCTTGTGCCGCCAGGGTCGGCCGTGTCGCTGCCGCCTGGTCCGCTCCGTTTTCGGTTCGCGCAGCGCAGCCCGCAAGGGCGCCACAGAGAGATTCTGCATGCGTGAACCTGTTTTGAGACAGACTCCATGACTGCCAATACCCCCCCCTCATTCCTGAGCCGCATCGCCATCGCGATCGGCAGTTTCTTTGCCATTCTCGGTAACGGTCGCCTGGCCGCCGACGTGAGTCGTGTGCGCGCCGGTGAGGCTTTTGCCGCCGACGTCGCCCCCAGGGAAGTACGCGTGGAAGTGCCGGTCGAGAAGATCGTCGAGGTTCGCGTCGAAGTACCGGTCGAAAAAATCGTGGAAAAGACCGTCGAAAAGCGCGTCGAGGTTCCGGTCGAGAAGCTGATTGAAAAAACCGTCGAGGTGGAAAAGCTCGTCGCCACCGACAGCGCCGCCCTGCAACTGCTGGGCCTGATGCAGCGCGAGGCCCGTTTTGTGGACTTCATCCAGGAAGATGTTGCGCCCTATACCGATGCCGAAATCGGCGCGGCCGCGCGCGTGGTGCATGAAGGCTGCCGCAAGGTGCTGCGCGAGCATTTCACGCTCTCGCCCGTGTGCAGCGAAGCCGAAGGCTCACGCATCACTTTGCAGGCCGGTTTTGACGCTGCTGCCGTGCGACTGACGGGCAATGTGGTCGGCCAGCCACCGTTTACCGGCACGCTGTCCCACCGGGGCTGGCTGGTGACTCAGGTCAGGCTCCCCCAGCTCACCGACATTCAGGCCGCCAAGGTCATCGCCCAAGCCGAAGTGGAGCTGTGAGCCATGAACATGTTTGCCTCCATCGCCGCATCGGGTGCGGCCCCCCAGGCCGCTCCCTTGGCTGAAAACGTGGCTGCTGTCGCTCAGCCGCAAAGCAGCGCTGCTGGCCCGGTCGATGCTCCATCTGCCGGCGCTAGCTACAGCATCGGCATCGATCTGGGCACCACCCACTGCGCGCTGTCCTATGTGAACAAGATCGTCAGCGATGGCGAGAAGGTGGTGCAGGGCGTGCTGGACATTCCCCAGCTCACGGCTCCCGGCAGTGTCGAGGCCAGGCCCCTGCTGCCGTCCTTTCTCTATCTGCCGCACGAGAGCGAGCTGACCGAAGCCGAGCGCAGCCTGCCCGGTGCGCCCGGCGACTTCATCACCGGCGAATTCGCCCGCAGCCGCGGCGCGGCCACGCCCATCCGTCTGGTGAGCAGCGCCAAGAGCTGGCTCTGCCACCCCGGCGTCGATCGCCGCGCAGGCATTCTCCCCGCCGATGCACCGGAGGAGGTCAGCCGCATTTCGCCGCTGACCGCCTCCACCCGCTATCTTGAGCATCTGCGCCGCGCCTGGGAGCAGGCCCACCCCGAGGCCCCGTTTGACCAGCAGGACATTACCGTCACCATTCCGGCATCGTTCGACCCCGCCGCGCGCGAGTTGACGGCCGAGGCCTGCAAGGCTGCAGGCTTTGCCAAGCTGACGCTGCTCGAAGAACCCCAGGCCGCGCTGTACAGCTGGATCCAGGCCAGCGGCGGCCAGTGGCGCAAGCAGGTCAAGCATGGCGACATCATCCTCGTCGTGGACGTGGGCGGCGGCACCACCGACCTCTCGCTGATCGCCGTGCTGGAGCGCGAAGGCAATCTGGAGCTGCAGCGCATTGCCGTGGGCGAGCACATTCTGCTGGGCGGCGACAACATGGATCTGGCCCTGGCCTATGGCGTGGCGCGCAAGCTGGCGGCCGAGGGCAAGCAGCTCGATGCCTGGCAAACCCGCGCGCTGGCCCATGGCTGCCGCGCAGCCAAGGAGCAATTGCTGGCTGACGCCAACTTGCAGGCCGTGCCCGTGGTCGTGCCCAGCCGGGGCAGCAAGCTCATCGGCGGCAGCATTCGCACCGAAGTGACACGCGACGAAGTGCTGGCCATGCTGGTCGAGGGCTTTTTCCCCAAGGTGGCCGTCAGCGACAAGCCCAAGACCCGCGCGCGCGGCGCGCTCACGCAGCTGGGCCTGCCCTATGCGCAGGATGCCGCCGTCACGCGCCATCTGGCGGCCTTTCTGAGCCGCCAGGTTCATGCGCTGGCCGAGATCGAAGGCCTGAACGGCGATCAGATCGACGGCTCCACCTTCTTGCACCCCACGGCCATTTTGTTCAACGGCGGCGTGCTCAAGGCGCCCCAGATCGAGCAGCGCATCCTGGAAGTCATCAACGGCTGGCTGGACGACGAGGCCTGCGAGCCTGCGCGTCTGCTGGACGGTGCCAACCTCGATCTGGCCGTGGCCCGCGGTGCGGCCTATTACGGCCATATCGCCACCAGCGGCCGTGGCGTGCGCATTCGCGGCGGCACGGCCCAGTCCTATTACGTGGGTGTGGAGAGCAATATGCCTGCTATCCCCGGCATGGAGCCGCCCCTGTCCGCCCTGTGCCTGGCGCCGTTCGGCATGGAAGAGGGCACGGAAGTCGCGCTGCCTGACGAAGAGTTCGGCCTGGTCGTGGGCGAGCCCGTGCGTCTGCGCTTCTTCGGCTCGTCCGTGCGCCGCTCCGACCAGGTCGGCACCATGCTGGACTTCTGGTCGCCCGAAGAGCTGGTGGAGCTGCAGGAGATCGAGCTGAATCTGCCCGCTGCCGGCCGCGCGGCCGGCGAGGTGGTGCCCGTGACCCTGGCGGCGCGCGTGACCGATATCGGCACCCTGGAGCTCAATGCCGTGCCCGTGGGCGGAAGCGAGCGCTGGAAGGTGGAGTTCGATGTGCGCGCGGAAACCTCTGCGGAGGCTGCCGAGTAAGGCCGCTGAGTTACTTGACGGCGAAAGCCCGCAGGCCGATTGGTTGGCGGGCTTTTTTGTTCTCTCGTCTGTTTTCTCGTTTGTTCTCTCGTTTGCGGTTGCGCGTCCGGCCGAGATCCGCCCTCTGTCCGTGACAAAGGCCTGCCACAAAAAGGTTCAGGCCCAATCACGCCAGGCGCAAGATCATGAAGCTCTTCTTTTGAGAAGCAAGGCGCGCACCATGCCCACCAGCAGCATGGCACGCCCCCCGCTCAAGCAGGTCTAGAACGCGTGGCGCAGACCCACGCTCAGGCTGCTGGCATCCTGCCCATAGCCCACGCCACCCTTGAAGTTATAGCCATAGGTCACGCCCGATCCGTTGTCGATGCGCGTGTAGGCAGCATAGAGCTTGGTGCGTTTGCTCAGATGGTGGTTGTAGCCAAGAATCCACTGGCGCGCGCTGCTGCCGGGCACATGGCTCCATCGACTCGCCCAGCCGTAGCCCAGGGCAAGCTCCGAAGCGCCGGCCCGGTAGACCGCAGTCACGCGCGCAGCGTCACGCGTGCCGCAACCGGCACCGCCATGGCTGCACAGCGAGCCCGAGCCGTTGTCCGAGCGCTGGTAGTAGGCACCGACCTGCAGCGCATTCCAGATGTAGTGGCCGCGCAGGGCAAACTGCTTGTCGTCGCCCAGCTGGGTAAAGCCCGCGCCCAGGGCCAATGGGCCACGCTCCCAGTTGGCATAGAGGTCGTAGCCGTTCTTCTGCACGGTGCCGGCCGTCTTTTCGTGCAGCGATGCCTGGGCTTCCACCGTCAGTCCGGCCATGACCGGGCTGCGGTAGGCAATCTTGTTGGTGTTGCGCATTACGTAGTCGTAGAGCGCATCGGCGATGGAGCCGGTGTCGTGGTTGGGCTCATCCAGTGCACCATAGTCTGCAATGCCGAAATAGGTGGCAGCACCAAAACGGCCCAGACGCAGCTTGCCCAGTCTGCCTGAGAGGTTGACTTCGCTCTGGCGCTGAAAGGCCAGCGCGCCGGTGCTGCCTGTGCCGGCACCGGTGTCGGACTCAAAGCCGGATTCGAGCTGAAAGCCGGCCTTGAGGCCGCCGCCCAGGTCTTCGCTGCCCACAAAGCCAAAGCGCGAGTTGTTGTTGAAGAGTCCGGTCAGGCTGCTGCCTCCGACCTTCTGATGCTCTACCGAGGTATTGAGGCGGCCATAGATCTGCACGCTGCTTTGTGCCAGCGCGACGGAAGCTCCGGCGGTGGCCAGAGCGGCGAAGAGGACACGAGACACAGTTGTTGTTTTGACTGGCATGTAGCGACTAGCCTTCGATCTTTGCTATGAAACTTGCGCGAACCTGCGCGCCTGTAACAAGGCAAATCCCGTGCCAGCGGACATGCACCGGTTTGGACTGTGGTCCCCTTGAGGTCCTGCCCGTGCCTGCGTTCGGCAGCACTGCTGCGCAACAGGTTGACGGACCACATGTGCTTTGGGGGCCACCTCCAGAGAGAGTCGGATACCTGCTCGGCCAGAGGCCGGCTGTGATTGTGTGCAGCGTCTAGAAGACGCGACCCTCTTCCAAATGGGTGCGTGTGCCATTGAGTTCGTAGTCGCCAACGACCCGTGATTTGTGCAGCAAGGGGTTGTGGCTGAAGATGGTGCGCAGATTGCGCCAGTGCCTGTCCAGATTCAGTTTGCGTGAGGTGGCCGAGGCTCCACCAACCTCGAACAGCCGCTCGGCGGCGTTGAGAGCCAGGCGGCTGACGACGAGCTGCGTCTTGGCCGTAGCCAGTGCGCCCTGCAGCACGATGTTCTCGGTGTCCTCATGCTCCAGTAGCAGTGCCTCGGCGCCCAGGTCGAGCTGGCGTGCGTTTTCCGCCACCAACTGGTCTATGGCATAGCTGGCTGCGGCCAGCTCTCCCACCACTGCCTGCACGAAATGATCATCGCGCGAACGCTCGGCTGGACTGTGCATGGCCGGGCGTCCGAGGTGCAGTACATAGTGACGTGCATCGCTGAAGAGGTTGCGCACTATGCCGGCTGCGGTGGCCACCAGAATCAGCTGTCGTAATGCCGAAGCATGGCGGCCAGGCAATTGTTCGCGGGAGCTGGGACTGATCTCGTCGTCGTACACCAGCACATTGTCCAGTTCCACGCTGCCGCTGGCCGTCAGGCGCTGGCCCATGCCGTCCCAGTCGTCGAGCACGCGCACGCCTTCGCGTTGAACGGGTATCACAGCCGTGATGCGCTGCTCCTGCGCGTTGACGGCAAAGACATTGAAATAGTCCGCATAGGCGGTTCCGGTGGCGTAGTACTTTTTGCCATTGAGGCGGTGGTGTTCTCCCTCGCGCAGCAGTGTCGAGGTGCTGATACCTGCGCGTGCCGTGCCCAGCTCGGTGAATGCACCGCCGAACAGCTTGCCTTCCAGCACCCAGCCGATCTGGCGCTGTGCGAGCGGCGAAGGGCTTCGGTCCAGGCGCAGCAGCTCGGTCGTGTTGAAGTGAGTGCGCAGTGCATGGGCGACGTTCGAATCTGCTGCAGCGAGCGTGGCGACCACCTCGATGACATCGGCGATGGAGCCGCCGGGGCCGCCTTGCTCGCGACCTATGCGCAGAGCCCCTATGCCTGAAGCACGCAGCAGCTCAAAAGCCGCAAAAGGGGCTTCGCGCTGCAGCTCGCGCTGCGCCGCGCCGGGAGCAATGGCTGCGGCGAGCTGCGGCAGACCCGAGAGTATGTCTGTGCGGCTTGGGCGAGCGGATGGCGCTGCTGATTCCTGTGCAGCTGCAACTTGCCGCAGAGGTGTGACGAATGCATTCATCGGTGATGGCCTGTTTCGGACTTTGAGCGGCAGACGCCACCGTGAAAGCCGGGTCAGGCAGAAGCTTCACGATGGCGCCTGCAGAGGCGTCTGCCGGCTTATGCGGCGGCAACGTAGGGAATGCGGCCTTCCACAGGGTGACCGGGGTCGGTGAAGCCCAGTGTTGAAGGATGGCCGGCAGCTACCAGGCGGTTGACCAGGGCTTCGTCCTCGGCAGTGAACCGGTAGTTCAGAGCGCGGATATAGCCTTCCCACTGCTCGGGAGTGCGGGGGCCGGCAATTGCAGAGGTGATCAGGCGGTTGTTGAGCACCCAGGCCAGAGCAAAATCGACGGTGCTGATGTCGCGCGCGTCGGTGTGCCGTTTGATTTCGGCAGCGATGTCGATGGATTCGGGACGCCACTCGGTCTCCAGCAGGCGCTTGTCCTTGCGTGCGGCGCGTGAGCCAGGATCGGCAGCTTCCAGGCTCGGGTACTTGGCGGTCAGCACGCCTCGCGCGAGAGGGCTGTAGGAGACCACGCCCAGTCCATAGGCTGCAGCCGCCGGCAACTGCTCTGCTTCGGCCGTGCGGTTGACGATGTTGTAGAGCGGCTGGCTGGCGATGGGTCGGTCTATGCCTTCGGCATCGGCCAGGTGCGCCACCTCGGCAATGCGCCAGCCGCGGAAGTTGGACAGGCCAAAGTAGCGCAGCTTACCGGCGCGGATCAGATCGCCGATGGCGCGGACTGCCTCGCCTAGCGGGGCATCGAAATCTGCGCGATGAAAATACAGCAGGTCAATGTAGTCTGTGCCAAGGCGGCGCAGGCTGTTTTCCACCGATTCGATGATCCATTTGCGTGAGGTGCCGGCACGATTGGGGCCTTCGCCTAGCGGGTTGCCGAACTTGGTAGCCAGAACCCAGTCGTTGCGGTCTGTGGCCAGGGCACGGCCCACAACCTGCTCGGTCACGCCCTTTTGATAGACGTCGGCGGTATCGATGAAGTTGATGCCCTGGGACTTGGCCCTGGCGATGATCTCATGCGAGGTCTTTTCATCGGTGGGGCCTCCAAACATCATGGTGCCCAGTGCGAGGCGGGAGACTTTGAGGCCGCTGCGGCCCAGATAGCGATAGGTCATGGAGATGGCTTTGATCGGTGGTTAGTGGAGAAAGGAAATCACAGAGGTCTGTGGATGGTGGCAAGCGACCTGGTGGCCGCCTCCCAGATCGGTCAGTGCGGGCTCCTGCCTCAGGCACAGTTCGCTGGCCCTGGGGCAGCGAGGATGGAAACGGCAGCCCGACGGCAGGTTCTGCGGGCTAGGGAGATCGCCGTTCAGCGGGGCTACCTGCCGGTGGCGGGATGGGTCGGGCACGGCATCGATCAAGGCCTGGGTATAGGGGTGGCGAGGAGTGCTCCAAAGGCTGCGGCGATCGGCGCTCTCGACGATGCGCCCCAGATACATGACCAGCACGCGGTCGGCAAAATACTGCACCACGGACAGATCGTGCGAGATGAACAGGTAGGAGAGACCGTACTCGCGTTTCATCTCGACCAGAAGGTTCAGAATCTGGGCCTGAATCGACAGGTCCAGGGCTGACACCGGCTCGTCGCAGACCACCAGATCTGGCTGCAGCATCAAAGCCCGTGCAATGCCCAGGCGCTGGCGCTGGCCGCCCGAGAATTCATGCGGGTAACGACTCAAAGCGCTGCGTGGCAGGCCTACGCGGTCGAGCAACTGCTCCACTTGCCTGCGGCGCTGGGAACGATCACCGAGGCCATGCACCTGCAACGGTGTCTCGAGAATGCTGCCAATGCTGTGGCGCGGATTCAGCGAGGCGAACGGGTCCTGGAAGATCATCTGCATGCGCTTGCGCAGGCCGCGCAACTGGGCGCCCTTGAGCGGCAGGATGTCCTGTCCGTCGAGCGTGATATGCCCTGCAGTCGGTGTTTCAAGCCGCAGCAGGCTGCGACCCAGGGTGGATTTGCCGCAACCCGACTCGCCCACCAGGCCCACGGTTTCGCCGCGTTCCACGGTGAAGGAAACGCCATCCACGGCGCGCAGCACGCCCTTGGGCAGTTTGAAATGGGTCTGAAGATCGCTGACGTTCAGCAGGCTCATGGCAATCCTAGGAAAAATTTGCGTTCTGCGTGGCAGCGGCAGGCAAGGTGACGGGGCAGGCACTGAGGCGCTTTGGTCCTGCATCCATCAGTGGCGGCACGGCGATGCGGCAATAGGCCAGGGTGTGCGGGCAGCGCGGGGCGAAGGCACAGCCTTGCTGGCCGATGGCCGAGGCGATACTGCCGCGAATTTCGCTCAGGGGGCCGTCCTGATAATGCGCTCCGGGCTGCAGCCGCGGCGATGCAGCCAGCAGACCCCGGGTATAGGGATGCAGGGGATGCTCGAAAAGCGGGCCGGGGCTTGCCTGCTCGACCTCGCGGCCGGCATACATGACGACCACGCGATCGGCCCATTGCGACACCACGCCCAGGTCATGGGTGATCAAAATCAAACCCATGGACAGTTCCTTGCGCAGGCGATCCAGCAGATCCAGCACCTGGGCCTGGATGGTCACATCAAGGGCCGTGGTCGGCTCGTCCGCAATCAGCAGGCGCGGGCTGCAGGCAATGGCCATGGCGATCATCACGCGCTGGCGCATGCCACCTGAGAGCTGATGCGGAAAGTCGTCCACCCGCCGCTGGGGATCGGGGATGCGGACGGTGTCCAGCAGCTCCACGGCGCGCAGCCGCGCCGACCTGGCGGAAAGTCCTTCATGCTGGCGCAGCACCTCGGCGATCTGCCAGCCGACGGAGTAGACGGGGTTGAGCGATGTCATGGGCTCCTGAAAGATCATGCCGATCTCGCGTCCACGCAGACGTCGCATCGATTGCTCGTTCAGCTGCAACAGATCGTGGCCGTTGAAACGGACCTCGCCCTCGGCGATACGCGCCGCGCGCGGCAGCAGCCTCATGAGCGCCAGCGCTGTCAGCGATTTCCCCGAGCCCGACTCGCCGACGATGGCCAGGGTCTCGCCAGCATTGACGCAAAAGCTCAGTCCACGCACCGGATCGTGCTGCGGGAAACGGATGCTCAACCCGCGTACATCGAGCAAGGTCTGTCCGCTCATTCAGCGCTCCTGCGAAAAACGTGGGTTCAGCGCGTCGTTGAGGCCGTCGCCGATGAGGTTGAAGGCCAGCACGGCAAGCACGATGGCCAGGCCCGGCGCGGCGGTCAGATACCAGGCGGTACGCAGCAGCTCGCGCCCCGCGCCGATCATGCTGCCCCAGCTGATGACGTTGGGGTCGCCCATGCCCATGAAGGACAGCGCGGATTCCAGCAGGATGGCCGAGGCCACCATGACCGAGGAGGTGACGATGATCGGGGGCAGGGCATTGGGAAGGATTTCGCGCAGGATGATGCGGGCATGCGAGTAGCCCAGGGCACGCGCGGCCAGCACAAAGTCCTTTTCGCGCAGCGAACGGAACTCGGCGCGCACCAGGCGAGCCACGGTCGGCCAGGTCACCAGACCTATGGCCACGACGATCGTGCCTATCGCCGGTTGTGCAATGGCGACCAGAACGACCAGCAGGATGAAGCTGGGAATGGTCTGGAACAGCACCACCACGCGCTGCAGCACGTCATCGACCCAGCCTCCGAAATAGCCGCTGATCGAGCCGATACCGATGCCCAGGCTCAGACCGATCAGGGTTGCCGAGATGCCTACCAGCAGCGAAATCCGGGCGCCGTGGGCAATGCCGGCCGCGACATCACGTCCCATGGAGTCGGTGCCGAGCAGAAACTGCGAGTCCTGGCCTGGCCAGAGAAAGGGCTGGGCCACCATGTCCAGCGGATCGCCGGGATAAAGCCAGGGGGCAGCCAGGGCCAGCGCCAGAACCGCCAGCAAAAAGGCACAGCCCAGCATGGCCGTTGGGTTGTGCAGAAAAACGCGCAGTGCTCGATGGCCCTGGCTTGTGCTGCCTGCACTGGCCTCGCTGGTGGTGGTACGCACCGCATCGGGTGCATGCACATTGGGCCAGGGGGGCACCGGCTCGGGCGCTGCGGCCTCGTTGCGCGCGGCAGTCGCAGCCGACGGAGCCGCATTCGGTGCGGTCTGCAGCAGATCGGGTGTGGATGACAGGGACATCAGCGAACCTCGATGCGCGGGTCCAGCCACGCGTGCAGCAGGTCGACCAGCACATTGGCTGCGATCACCAGCAGGGAAGAAAGAAACAGCACGCCCATCAGCACATTGAAGTCACGGCTGAGCACGGCTTCGAACGCGAGCCGACCCAGGCCGGGCCAGCTGTAGACGGTTTCGACGACCACGGCGCCGCCAAGCATGCCGCCCAGGTGCATTCCCGCCATGGTCGTGACGGGTAGCAGGGCGTTGCGCAATACATGGCGCAGCGTGATGCGCCAGGGAGACAGGCCCTTGGCTGCTGCGGTGCGCACAAAGTCCTGGGACTGCACCTCCAGCATGGCCGCACGTGTCAGGCGCGCATAGATGGCGACAAAGAACAAGGCCAGCGAGGTGGCAGGCAGGACCATGTAGCGCAACTGGTCCAGCACGGCGGCCAGACCGCTGAGCTGCGAGCCAATGCTGGCTGATCCGCCGCTGGGCAACCAGCCCAGCTGCACCGAGAACAGCACGATCAGCATCAGCCCGACCCAGAAGCCGGGCACTGAATAGAACAGCAGGGACAGCACCGAGAGCAGGCGGTCGGGCAGGCGGCCTGCGAAGTACGCCATGGCTGCGCCCAGCGCGATGCCCAGCGTCAGCGCGATGGACAGGGCCAGTCCCATCAGCAGCAGCGTGCTTGGCAGGCGCTGAGCTATCAGAGCCATCACCGGCATGTTGTAGCGTGGCGAGAAGCCCAGGCTGAGGTGGGCGAGGTTGCCCAGATAGGCCTGCAACTGCTCGAACACCGTCAGATCGAGCCCGAAGCGCGAGCGCAGTGCCGCCAGGGTCTCGGCGGTGGCCGCGCCGGCTTCACCGGCCATGACATCGGCGGCATCGCCCGGCGTCAGCTGCAGCAGCAGAAAGTTCAATACGGCGACGCCCAGCACGGTGGGGACCGCATATTTCGCATTGGACCAAAGCGAGCGTAATAAACGTGGAGTGGCACTCATGGGGAATCGTGTGTTAATCCATGAATGATAGAGGCGTAAATATTCAGTGAAATCTGTTTATTGAGCCTGATTTCTTATATCGATCATTGAAAAATAAATAAGAAATATCTTCAGGGTGAATTAGTGAATGAGTGCAGATTATATTTTTGAGATTCTTGTTTATGTTTGAAAAATCTATAGGCATGAGCGTTCGAACTTTCTTGAGGGGTTCGGCCTTGGCATATTTCTGAATATGTAAATGCGAAATTATTGCTAGGGATGTCAGAGTCGTCATGTGATTATTGAAAGGCGCTGTGATTCGGTATTTTCATTTCTATAGAAATATCTGCGTCACATATCAAGACCCCATGGCTGATCTATGACTTCTGCATTACGACCTGGCTCTCTCGTGGATTGGGAACATTTCCCTTCACCTCTTGAATATTCCGAAAGCCCGCTTTCCAAGGCTTTCAATCAGCCGGTTCTGCTCGGCCTGTTTCTGCCCATACAGGCCGGTGGCTGGAGTGCTTCGACCTTGCCGCGCAGCACCGACTGGAGTTTTGACTACAACCGGGATCTGGTGCTTCACGCCGAGAACCTGGGGTTCGACCTGGTGTTTGCCTTGTCGCAATGGCTGCCCAAGGGCGGGTATGGCGGAGTCTTCAATGGCCAGGCGCTGGATTCGTTTGCCACGACGGCGGCACTGACTTCTGTCACCAGCCGCATCATGCTGATCTCGACCATCCACGTGCTCTACGGACCTCTGCACCCCCTGCATCTGGCCAAGTGGGGCGCCACGCTGGATCACATCTCGGGAGGGCGCTGGGGCATCAATGTGGTGACGGGTCATCGCGAGGTGGAGCACAAGATGTTCGGCTGGGAACAGATCGAGCATGACCAGCGCTATGAAATGGCTTCGGAGTTCATCGAAGTGGTGCAGCGCCTGTGGGCCGATGAAGAGAATTTCTCGTTCTCGGGCCGCTCGCCCTGGAAGCTGGGCGGCGGCTTTGTGAGTCCCAAGCCGCGCTATGGCCGGCCGGTGCTGGTCAATGCCACGGGCTCGGATGCGGGCATCGAATTCGCGGCCAGATACTCGGACCTGATTTTCATCACCAGCCCTGGCGCCTCGGACTTCGCGCGCGCCATCGAAGTGCTGCCCGACCATGCGGCGCGGGTCAAGCAGGTGGCGCGTAACGCAGGTCGATCAGTGCGCACCTTGCTCAATCCCATGGTGATCAGCCGTGATACCGAGAAGGAAACCTGGGCCTATCACGACGCCATAGTGGCCCATCAGGACCTGCGCACACCCGAGGGCTTCAACAGCCACAAAAGCGATGCCCATGCCTGGAAGGGTCGTGCAGGTCTTGATGCGCCCAAGCGTCGGGCCATAGGTGGAAACATCGAAGTCATCGGCACGCCTGAGCAGGTGGTCGAGCAGTTCGTGCAGCTCAAGCGTGCAGGCATTGACGGCCTGCAACTGAGCTTCTTCGACTTCAAGCCCGATCTGGAGTTTTTCGGTGATCGCATTCTGCCGCTCATGAAGCAGGCTGGTCTGCGCTTGTGAGCGCCGCCGTTCTGCATCGTCCTTTCTCTTTCTTGCTGAACTCTCCCATGCATACCATTTACAAGCCCATGTTCTGGGCTCTGCTGTCCGTGATTACTGCGGGCGCTCATGGCCAGACGCCGGCCACTCCCGTCAAAGGGGGCACGGTGACCGCGGTGGTCGCCCAGGAACCCACCTCGCTGGTATCGTTTCTGGACACCAAGACCGACAACCGCGATCTCAGTGCCAAGATCACCGAAGGCCTGCTGCGCTATGACGCTCAGTTCAAACCCCAGCCGTTGCTGGCCACATCCTGGAGCATCAGCCCTGACGGCCTCAGATACACCTTCAAGCTGCGCCAGGGAGTGAAGTTCCATGACGGCCAGGATTTCAGCTCGGCCGATGTACGCTATTCGCTTCTGACCCAGAAAAAGCTGGGGCCGCGCGGCCGCATCACGCTGCAGAGCCTGGAGCGTGTGGATACGCCCGATCCCCACACGGCCGTGCTGGTGCTTTCCAAACCGGCGCCTTTTCTGCTGAAGTCGCTGTCGTCGGCAGAGCTGCCCATCGTTCCGGCCCGACGTTACGGCGATGCCGATCCGCTGACCAGTCCCAACATCACGGCCCCCGTGGGCACCGGTCCCTTTGTGTTCGATCAATGGGTGCGCGGCAGCCATGTGATCCTCAAGCGCAATCCGAACTACTGGCGCCAGGGCGTGCCCCATGTGGATCGCGTGGTCTTCCGTTTTGTCCGTGATCTCTCGGCGATCTCTGCGGCCGTGGAAACAGGCGAGGCCGATATCGCCCAGAACCTGAGTCTGGCCGATCTCGGACGCCTGCTGCAAAAGCCCGCGCTCAAGCTGGATGCGAGCTATGACGCCTTTCTCAACAACGCGTCCTTTCTTGAATTCAATGTAGAGAATCCGGTACTGGCCAAAGCCGAGGTGCGTCATGCGATCGCCCACGCAGTGGACCGCCAGTTCATCGTCAACAACGTCTACTACAAGCAGGCGGAGCTGGTGAACTCGCCGATTCCCAAGGTGCTCGCCGGCTATTACGACGACAGCAGCTTCAAGTACGGCTTTGATGTGAACCGCGCCAACCAGTTGCTCGATGCTGCGGGCTATCCGCGCCAGGCCAACGGTCAGCGCTTCAGCGTCCGGCTCAGCTATATCCCCGGTGCCCAGTTCAAGCAGACGGCCGAATATCTGCGCTCCGCACTCAACCGCGTGGGCATCAAGGTGGACATCCTCGATGGCGACCTGCCGACTTTTCTAAAGCGCGTCTATACGTCACGCGAGTTCGATCTGAACATCAACGGCCTGGGTCGGCTGTTCGATCCCTCGGTGGGGGTGCAGCGCATCTACTGGTCCGACGGCATCAAGAACCCGCTGATCTGGATCAATGCCTCGCATTACAACAATCCCCAGGTCGACGAGCTGTTCCGCCAGGCTGCCGTCGAGTTGGACGACAGCCGGCGTGCCGCACAGTTCCGCCAGATCCAGCAGATCGTGGGACGGGATCTGCCCGTCTATCCGCTGGCCACCGTGCCATCGGCACTGCGCGTGCACAGCACCCGCGTCCACGGGCTCAACAACAGCATCGACCTGACGGCGGGCGACTTCTCCGATCTCTGGCTGGAGCCCCGCAAATGACCGCCGTGAATCTCTCCCTTCCCACGCCGGCCGATGACGGGCTTGAATCCCTGGTCTTTGCCAGTGCACGCGAGCAGGCTCAGGCCCTGGCCGACGGCCGGGTCACGGCCGTGGCGCTGCTAGAGCAGGCGCTGGCGCGCATGGAGCGTCATGAGGCACAACTCAATGCAGTGCCCGTGCGCGCCGTGGTCCAGGCTCGCAGCGATGCGCTGCAGGCCGATGCCGCCTTGCAGCGCGGCGAGCGAAGACCGTTGCTGGGCGTGCCCATCACAGTCAAGGAGAACTTCGACGTGGCCGGCCTGGCCACCACCGTGGGCAACCCCGACTTCCAGGACAATATCGCGCGCCAGGATGCTTTGGCCGTGGCTGCGCTGCGCGCGGCGGGAGCCGTGCTCATCGGCAAGAGCAATGTGCCGCATTCCCTGGCCGATCTGCAAAGCTACAACACCATCTACGGCACCAGCCGCAATCCCTGGGATCTGCAGCGTACGCCTGGTGGATCTTCGGGTGGCGGCGCGGCTGCCGTGGCTGCAGGCTATGTGGCTCTCGAGCTGGGCACCGACATAGGTGGCTCGGTACGCATACCCGCGCATTTCAACGGCATCTTCGGGCACAAGACCAGCTATGGGCTGATCTCCATGCGCGGAGCCGGAGCGCCCCAGGGGCGCTTCAGTGCACGTGATCTGTCGGTGGCCGGGCCGCTGGCGCGCACCGCACAGGATCTGGAATTGGCACTGGACCTGTTGCTGAACCTTGACCCGCTGGAGGCCAAGGGCTGGAAATTCACGCTGCCACCGGCGCGCCACCGGCAGCTCAGGGATTTCCGCGTACTGGTGATCGACGCCTGGCCCGGGACCGATCCCAGTCTTTCCGAGCAGCTCGTCATGGATCGCTTGCTCCAGCGGTTGCAAGCCGAGGGCGTGACGCCCGTGCTGTGGCGCGATCTTCCGGCGGTGCTGCGCCCCGACCTCGGGGAGCAGCACCGCACCTATCGCAGCCTGCTGGGCGCGTCGGTGGCGAATCCGCCGCCGCTGTCGCCGGCGCAGCGCAAGCGCCTGGCCGAGTTGGCTGCGGATGATCGCAGCGCCGAGGCGGCCTTGCTGCGCGCGCCCAGCCTGCCGCATGCGACTTGGCTGCAGGACAACGAGCACCGCCATGCCCTGCGCCATCAGTGGGAGCAGCTGTTCACCCACTTCGATGTGCTGCTCAGCCCTGTCGCCCCCACGCCGGCCTTTGCGCACCAGCACCAGGAGCCCAAGGAGGAGCGCCGCTTTCCGGTGGCGTATGCCGACGGCATTCGCCAGCTGGGGTTTCGCGAGCTCTTCAACTGGGCGGGCCTGCCCGTACTGCCCGGCTTGCCGGCGACCAGTTTCCCGCTGGGTCTGGACGACGACGGGCTGCCCGTCAGCGCCCAGGCTGTTGGTCCGTATCTCGAGGACCGCACCACGATCGCTTTTGCCCATGCGTTCGAGCTCGCGCATGGCGGCTTTGTGGCACCGCCGCTCCACAGCCTGGAGGTCGTGGCATGAGCGAAATTGTGCAAATGGAGCGCGGGCATCTCTCGCCTGACCAGGCCAGGGGCGCAACCGCACTGCAGGCGCCGGAGTTAGTGGCCAGGGCCGCAGCGCTGGCCGTGCAGCTGGCCGCGCTGGCCGGTGCTCACGATAGCAGCGGCGCACCGCCCGCGCCGCAGTTTGCGTTGCTGCACGAAGCTGACCTGCTGCGCCTGACGATTGCGAAAGAGGCTGGCGGCCATGGTGCGGGCCTGGCAACGGCACGCGCGGTGGTCGGAGCCGTGGCCCAGGGCGACCCTGCGGTGGCGCTGATTCTGTCCATGCACTACAGCATGCATGCGGCGATAGCGCGCTCCCAGCAGGCGGGTTCGGGGGAATGGTCTGCGGCACTGGCGACCGAGCTGATTGCTGCCAGTCTGCAAGGGCCTGCGCTGCTCAATGCGGCCCAGGTGGAGCCTGAGCTGGGCTCGCCCTCCCATGGCGGTTTGCCTGCGACAAGGGCCCGGCGTGTGCAAGGGGGCTGGCAGCTCAGCGGGCACAAGATCTATGTCACGGGCGGGCCGTTGCTGGCATGGATCAGCGTGCTGGCGGTGACCGACGAGGATAAGCCGCGCCTGGGCAGCTTTGTGCTGCCGCGCGGCACGCCGGGCTCGCGTCTGGTCGAGACCTGGGACCCCATGGGCATGCGTGCCACCGTCAGCCAGGATTTGCTGCTGGAAGAGGCCTGGGTGCCCGACCACCATGCGGTGGGCCTGCGCCCGGCCGCTGATGGCCTGCAGCGCGAGGCGCATGGTATTGCCTGGTATTTCAGTCTGGTGGCCAGTGTCTACGATGGCGCGGCGCGCGCTGCACGCGACTGGCTGGCCGAATTTCTCAATCACCGGCGCCCCAGCGCACTGGGCGGTGCGTCCCTGGCTTCGCTGCCCACGGTGCAGGAGAAGTTTGGCGAGATCGAAGTGCTGCTACAGGCCAGCGACTGCCTGCTGGACAGCCACGCACGCGCCTATGACGCGGGCTCTGCTCCCGACGGACTGGCGGCCGTGGCCAAGCATGTCGCTGTGGAAAACGCCGTGCGCGCCGCCACGCTGGCTCTGGAGTTGGCCGGCAACCACGGTCTGGCACGTCGCAATCCGCTGGAGCGTCATCTGCGCAATGTGCTTTGCAGCCAGATCCATTCACCGCCCAACAACCTGATTCGCAGCAATGCCGGCCGCGCGGGCCTGCAGCGCCGCTAGAGCGCGCTCTCCGTCTGTTTTCCACTCCGACTGCCTTCACCATGTCCGCTGATCTCGACTCTTCTCCGGCCTCGCGCCGCAGCTTTGTGCTGGCTGCTGCAGCCTCCGGCCTGTCCTCCATCGTTCCCTCGGTCGGCTGGG
This sequence comes from Comamonas testosteroni, assembly GCF_000761245.1. Lineage (GTDB taxonomy): Bacteria > Pseudomonadota > Gammaproteobacteria > Burkholderiales > Burkholderiaceae_C > Comamonas > Comamonas testosteroni_C. Next base: position 153,462 of record NZ_AWOR01000001.1, read on the forward strand.
CCCAGCAGGAAAAGCCGCAAAAAGGCGGCACGCTGACGCTGCTGCTGTTTCCCGAGCCGCCGACATTGACCACGATTGCACATACGGCGGGTTCGTCAGTGACGATATCGGGCAAGGTCACCGAGGGCCTGCTGACCTATGACTTCAACCTCAACCCCCAGCCCCAGCTGGCGGTGTCGTGGACCATCAGCCCCGACGGCCTGCTCTACAGCTTCAAGCTGCGCCAGGGTGTGAAATGGCATGACGGCAAGCCGTTCACGTCGGCCGATGTGGCGCATTCCATCGCCTTGCTCAAGGAGTTCCATCCGCGCGGTCGCGCCACTTTTGCCAGCGTCTCCGAGGTCCAGACACCCGATGCGCACACCGTGGTGCTCAAGCTAAGCAAGCCGATTCCCTATCTGATCACGGCGCTGGCGGCCTCGGAATCGCCCATGGTGCCCAAGCATCTGTATTCCACGGGGCGGGCCGATGCCAATCCGGCCAACAATGCACCGGTGGGGACCGGGCCTTTCGTGTTCAAGGAATGGGTGCGCGGCAGCCATGTGATTTACGAGCGCAACCCCCATTACTGGGATGGCGACAAACCGTACATTGACCGGCTGATCGTGCGTTTCATTCCCGATGCAGCGGCACGCACGGCCGCGATTGAAAGCGGGCAGGTGCAAATTGCTCCGAGTTCGCCGGTGCCCTTCTCCGAAGTCGATCGCCTGCGCACCAAGCCTGGCCTGAGCTTCGAGACCCGGGGTTATGAATACATCAACACCGTTTATCGTCTGGAATTCAACCTGGAGCACGAGGCCTTGAAGGATCTGCGGGTGCGCCAGGCCATTGCCCACGCGATCCAGCGCGAAAACCTGCTCAAGGTCGCCTGGTACGGTCAGGGGCGGCTGACCTCGGGGCCGGTCCATCCCGCCCTCAAGAAATTCTATGTGCCCGACCTTCCTCAACTGCCCCATGACCTCAAGGCTGCCGAGAAGCTGCTGGACGATGCCGGGCTGCGGCGCGGCAAGGCTGGTGGCAATTGGCGCATCCGGCTGCATCTGACGCCGATTCCCAACGAGGGCGGCCAGCGTACGGCAGATTTTCTCAAGCAGGCCCTGGGGCGCATAGGCATTGACGTGCAGATCAACGGCCAAGACTTCGCCACTTACATCAAGCGCGTCTACACCGATCGTGCTTTCGATCTGCATGTCAGCGCCATGAGCAACACCTTCGACCCCACCGTGGGCATACAGCGGCTGTACTGGTCAAAGAACTTCAAGCGCGGCCTTCCTTTCTCCAATGGAGCCCACTATGTCAGCCCCGAGGTGGACCGCTTGCTGGAGTCCGCAGCCGTCGAGGTCAACGAGCCGCAGCGCATCCGCGATATCGCCGAGTTCCAGAAGCGCATCGCCCTCGATCTGCCGGACATCACTTTGGTCGCGCCGCATATCTACACCATCGTCGACAAGCGTGTGCGCAACCACACGGTGGGCGCCGACGGCGTGGCTGGAAATCTGGCAAGCGTGTGGCTGGCAGCGTCCTGATTCTTTCACCGTCTCAATCAAGGAGAAACGCATGAGTTCCACCCACAGCACGGCGGCTCAGCCGCAATCCCTCTGGTATACCCGCTGCCCCGTGCCGTCCCCGCTGGGGATTGCCGCGCAACAAGGCTGGCTGCAGTCGGCCTTTGCTGAGCTGGGCATTGGTGTGGAGTCGATTTTCGACTCCAAGGACCGCAGCGTGCGAGAAAGCCATTTCGACCATCATCTGTCATGGTCCTTCCGGCAGGGCGGCAATATTCCTCCGATATGGGCGCGCGCCAAAGGGCGCGATACCCGGCTCGTCGCCATCACCTGGACCGACGAGTTCCAGGCGCTGATCACGCTGCCTGGTCGCGGCATTCATGCGCCCGAGCAACTGGCCGGCAGGCGCTTTGGCGTACCAGCCCGCGTCAATGATCTGATCGACTTCCACCGCGCGACGGCACTCAAGGGGCTGGTCTCCGGCCTGTCGTTGGCTGGCCTCAGCCATCGCGATGTGGAGCTGGTCGACCTGGTGATCGAGGAGTCCATCATCCAGGAGCAGGGCACGCCCAGCCTGTTCGGCCTGCGCCGCCGCCACCCTTATTTCCGCGAAGTCGAGGCCCTGGTGCGCGGCGAAGTGGATGCGATCTTTGTCAAAGGTGCCGAAGGGGTGTTGGTGGCCAATCTGATTGGCGCTCAGATTGTCAGCGAGTTCGGCCGTCACCCCGACCCGCGTGTGCGCATCAACAATGGCACGCCACGTACGCTGACCGTGGATGCAGCCCTGGCCGGGCAACGCCCAGACCTGGTGGTGGAACTGCTGCGCGTGGTGCAGCGCGCAGGCCGCTGGGCCGAAGCCCATCCCGACGAGACGCTGCGGTTTGTCGCGAGGGAGATCGCCACCAGCGAGGAGGCGATCCTGGCTTCCAACGGGCCCGATGTGCACCGCCATCTGGACATCAGCCTGAAGCCAGAGCTGATTGATGCCATTGGCTATTTCAAGGACTTTCTGCTCGAATGGGGATTCCTAGCAGCTGACTTTTCCCTCGCGGACTGGGTGGACCAGAGGCCGTTGGCCGCCTTGCTCGCCCAGCAGTCCGCTGCTGCCGAGCGGCCCGAGGCGGCAGTCAGCGCATGAGCAAGAGAGCAGAACCCAGAGTTCTGGTCAGCGGTGCCAGTGGGCGGCTGGGGCAGTTGCTGGTGCCGCGTTTGCTGGCACGTCATGCGCGTGTGCGCGTGCTGGTGCGCTGCGCCGCCACGGCACGCTCGCTATGGGGTGATGCGGTGGAGATTGCCGAAGCCAGCTTCGATGAGCAGGCCTCCTTGTGCGAGGCCTCGGCCGGGGCGGACAGCCTGTTCCTGCTCTCGCCCATAGGCCCCGCGCTGGCCGCGCAGCAGTTGCGCGTGATCGAGGCCGCGCAGACCGCCGGTCTGTCTCATATCGTCAAGCTTTCGGGTTCGGACTGGACGATAAATCCTTCTGGTCTTTCGCTGTCGGGCGATGCCCATGGCCATGTTGAGCAGTTTCTGCAGGACAGCGGCATCTCGCATGTGGTGCTGCGCCCCAATGCCTGGATGCAGGTGGGCTTGAGCCGGGTGGCCGGCGATCTGCGCGAGGGCGATGCGATCCGCTGCCACCATATCGGCGCCGCTGTGTCCTATATCGATGCCAGGGACATTGCCGACGTGGCCGTGCAGGCGCTGCTTAATCAGAGGCTGGTGCGCCAAATGCGCGAGCGCGCGCCCGGCCCGTGGGTGCTGACTGGTGGGCAGGCGGTGGGCGCGCAGCAACTGGCGCAGATCGCTTCGTACCACCTGTCCCGGCAGATTCGGGTGGAGGCGCCATTGCCTGCGCTTGCGCAGGACCCGTTCATTGCTCGGGTGCATGGCCAGTTCTTTGCTCTGATGAACGAGGGACATGCGGCCGCGGTGACCGATACCGTCAGACTGGTGCTGGGGCGCGAGCCACGCAACGTGGCGGATTTTCTGGCCGAACAGCTGCGTGCAGTGCCTATCGCTCCATTGTCCTGAGCAGGGTCCGATACCGCAGGGATGGCGGGCTGCTCGTACCATTTCGCAATGCTTCTTGCATAGAGTTGCTACGATCAAGAATCCGGATGGCGTTTTCCGGGTTCTGCGTTTTTCGGCTCTCTATGAATTTACCGTCTCCCCTCTATGTCATCGGCATCGACCTGGGCACCAGTCACACGGTCGTGGCAAGCGTTGCGCTGGACGGTGCGACAAGCGATATCGCGCTGCTCGATATTGCCCAGCGCAACACGGCAGGTGAGCTTGTGGCCCAGCCTCTGCTGCCTTCGGTGCGTTACCAGGCGGCAAAGGGCGAGCTGGGCGAAGCCTGGCAGCAGCCCTGGCCGCCGCAGGGCGCGGATGAAGCTGCGCCTGCCGTCATAGGCCGCTGGGCGCGAGATCTGGGGGCTGCCGTGCCGGGGCGGCTGGTGGCCAGTGCCAAAAGCTGGCTCTCGCATACCGGCGTGGATCGCACGGCCGCCATCCTGCCCTGGGGGGCTGGCGAGGACGTGGCCAAGGTATCGCCGCTAGCGGCGTCAAGCTCCTACCTGGCCCATGTGCGAGCAGCATGGGACCAAGCGCACCCCGAAGCGCCGCTGCACCTGCAAAGCGTGGTGCTGACGGTACCTGCTTCATTTGACGAGGGCGCGCGTGCACTGACGCTGGAGGCCGCGCAGATGGCAGGTCTGCCGCGCGTGCAGCTGCTGGAGGAGCCCAAGGCCGCGTTTCACGACTGGCTGGTGCTGCAGGGCGATGAGCTGGCTGCGCAACTGGTTGACAGCCGCCTGGTGCTGGTGGTGGACGTAGGCGGGGGTACTACCGATCTGACGCTGATTCGCGTGGATGCAGCGCCCGACGGCGGCCTGCCCACGCTGACGCGCACGGCCGTCGGCGAGCACCTGATGCTGGGCGGCGACAACATGGACCTGGCGCTGGCCCATCAGCTTGAGCCGGCGTTTGCGGCCAAGGCGCCAGACCCGGGCCAGAGGCTGTCCGTACAGCGCTTTGCCCAGCTGGTGCAGCGCTGCCGCATGGCCAAGGAGCAGCTGCTGGCGCAGAACGCCCCCGAGCAGATCGGCATCACCTTGCTAGGGGGCGGCAGCAAGCTGCTGGCGGCGACTCAAAGCGTCACGCTGACCCGTGAGCAGGTGCGGCAGTCGGTGGTCGACGGCTTTTTGCCGGTCGTTCAGATCAGCGATATGCCCGCCAGGCGGCAGGGTGCGCTGCGCGGCTTTGGCCTGCCCTATCCGGCCGATGCGGCCATCAGCCGTCATCTGGCGCATTTTCTTGCCCAGCATGCGAGTGGGGGCCTGCCCGATACCGTGCTGCTCAACGGCGGCGTGTTCCACGCCCATGCCATGGTGCAGCGTCTGACGGAGCTGCTTGGCCGCTGGCGCGGCAGTCCGGTGCGCGTGCTGCACAACCCGCACCCGGACTGGGCCGTGGCGCGCGGTGCGGCGGCCTACGGGCTGGCTCGCCATCAGGCAGAGCTGGCGGTGGCACAGATTGCTGCGCCCAATCAGCCTGCAGCACGGGCCGGGCAAGCGTCGGCAGCGATCAAGACCGTGGTGCCGCGCATTGGCGGCGGCTCGGCGCGCAGCTACTGGCTGCTGCTGCCGGGCAAGAAGGGCGAGGCTCCGCAAGGCCTGTGCCTGCTGCCGCGCGGCACGGAAGAGGGCGTGCGCATGGTGCTCTCGGGCCGGCGCTTTGCGCTCAAGCTGGGCCAGGCCGTGCGTTTCAATTTGCTGGCCAATAGCCAGAGCAACGCGCCCGCGCAGGCCGGCCAGATTGCACCTTTGACCGGCGATGGCTGGGTGGAGCTGCCGCCGCTGGCCACCGTTCTGCCGGCTCCTGAAGGCCGCTCTGCTGCCCAGGTCGAGGTGCAGCTGCAAGCCTGCATGAGCGAGGTCGGCACGCTGGAAGTGCGCTGCGTCGCCGTGCAGGATGCGGGCCAGTCCTGGCTGCTGCCCTTTGCTGTACGCGGTGCTTCGGCTTCGCAGCCCATCGCTGACAGCGCGGGTGAACCAAGCGCTGAAGGCCCAAAACAGTCTGATTCTCTGGCAGCCAGGCTGCCCGAAGCCGTGGCGCTGGTGGAGCGCATCTTCGGCACGCAGGCGCAGGAGGTGACGGCCCGGGAGGTGCGCCAGCTGCGTCAGTCGCTCGAAAGAGTCCTCGGCCCGCGCGAGGGCTGGGAGCTCGGCCTGCTGCGTGCCCTGTTCGATGCGCTGCTGGCCCGTGGCAGGCGCCGCCGCCGCACCGCCGACCATGAGCGCGTCTGGTTCAATCTCGCTGGCTGGTGTCTGCGCCCCGGTGTAGGGGCGCAGCTCGATGGCTGGCGCATAGACCAGGTCTGGTCCTTGTATGGCCAGGGCCTGGGTCATGCCAAAGAGGCCGCCAACTGGACGGAGTGGTGGGTGTTCTGGCGCCGCGTGGCTGCGGGTCTGAACGAGGCCCGGCAGATGGAGCTGCTCGAAGACGTGGCCGGCCATATGCACAAGGCCGTGCAGCAGAACACGCGCGGTAAATCCAGTCATGGCAGCTATGACGACATGCTGCGCCTGTTCGCGGCCATGGAGGCCGTGCCCTGGCAGTACCGCCAGGAAATGGGGCAGTGGATGCTGCAGCGCCTCAGGCGCGAGGATGAAACCGTGCAGACCTGGTGGGCCATAGGCCGCCTGGCGGCACGCCAATCTCTGGCCGCGAACGCCCATTTGGTGATGCCGCCCGAGGCGGCGCTGGAGTTCCTGAACGCCACGCTGGCACAGGACTGGCGCAAGAACGAAACCGCGATGTTTGCTGCCGTGCAGATGGCCCGCATGACGGGCGACCGCGTGCGCGACCTGCCCGATGCCGTCAGAGCGCAGGTGCTGGAGAAGATGCGCAGCAGCGGTGCGCCCGAGCGCTGGATGACCATGGTCGAGCAGGTGGTGCAGATGGAGGCCGAGGATCAAAAGCGCAGTCTGGGCGACAGCCTGCCGCCGGGGCTGGTGCTGCTTTGAAGAGACCGTCCCGCTGCGGCCAGGCTTTGGGGCACGGCATTTGCAGGAGGCTGCCCCTGCCAAAGACGATGGCTGAACAGTGAGTGCTGTTCAGGCCGCCCGGCGAGCGATGCAAGAATGGCTTGTTGCATGGGACGACAGGCCGGCATGGAGGGCTGGCAGCATCCATGTCCACCACCACAGGAAATTATTGCCATGAAGTTTGAAGAAGTTGCGCGCACCGAGATGGCGCGAAACGCTGTTTTTATCTCTGCAAACCAACGCCGCTCGCTGCTGCTGGCGGCGGTGGCTGCCGTGGTGGTGGCACCTCTAACGCAAGCACTGGCGCAGGGCGGCAACTGGCCTGCCAAGCCGATTACCTTTGTCGTGCCCCAGGCACCTGGCGGTGCCAACGATGTGATTGCGCGTGCCGTGGCCCAGGGGCTGGAGAATTCGCTGGGCCAGCCCGTCATCGTGGAAAACCGCGCCGGCGCCAACGGCAATCTGGGCACGGGCCAGGTGGCGCGCAGCGCGGCCGACGGCTACACCTTTCTGGTCACGGCCCAAAGCGCCTACACCATCAATCCGGCGCTGTATTCCAGGGTGCCGTTCGATCCCATCAAGGATTTCACTGCCGTGATGCAACTGGCCGTCGCGCCTTATCTGCTGGTGGTGAATCCGAATTTCCCGGCCAAAAATCTGGACGAACTGGTGGCCTATGCCAAGGCGCACCCGGGCAAGGTGGAATACGCTTCTGCCGGCAACGGCACGCTCAACCATCTGCTGGGCGAGATGCTGAAAAAGCAGAAGAACGTGAACCTGCTGCATGTGCCTTACAAGGGAGCGTCGGCTGCCGCCACCGATGTGGTGGCCGGCCAGTTGCCGGTGACCTTCGGCAGCTTTCCCGGCGTGATGCCTTTTGTCAGCAGCGGCAAGCTGCGCGTGCTGGGCGTGGCGTCCGACAGGCCCACATCGCTGGCGCCCGAGATCCCCGTGCTGGGCAAGGGCCTGGCCGTGACCAGCTGGTATGGCTTGTTTGCACCGGCCGGTACGCCGCAGCCGGTGGTGGACAAGCTCTATCAGGCCGTCAAGACCGTGCTGGCCAAGCCCGAGATGGCCGAGCGCCTCAAGACTCTGGGCGCCGAGCGCGTGGAGTCCACGCCGCAAAGCTTCAAGGCCATGCTGCCGGCCGAGCTGGCGTACTGGAAGCAGGTGGTCAAGGACTCCGGCGCGCATATCGACTGAAGGGGACGACAGCTTGTTGATACATCTGGCCTCTGCCGGGCCCTTTCGTCGCTCACGGATGGTGTTGACCCTGCTCATTGTGGCGGTCATCGCCATCGGGCTGGCCTCGCGCCGGGGCTACGTGCCCTTTCCTGCCGTGCTGGGCAACTATCCGGGCGATGCGCTCTGGGCCTGGGTGGTGCTGCTGTGCGTGGCCTGGCTGCGGCCGGCCGTCACGCGTGGCAAGCTCATGGCCTGGTCCCTGGTCATTGCCTTTGCCATCGAGTTCCTGCAGCTCTATCAGGCCCCCTGGATGCAGGCCCTGCGCGCCAACAAGCTGGCCTATCTGGTGCTGGGCAACGGCTTCGATCCGCTGGATCTGCTGGCCTATGTCGTGGGCATAGGGGTGGGCGCCATGGTGGACCGGCTCTGGGAGAGGCGCCAGCGTCGCCTTGCGTGAGATGGCATGAAATGTGCTGATCGTCCATGGCATCAACATGACGACAAGCACTACCCCATGAAAACGCCTCTGCACTATCTGGTGGCTGCAAGGCAAAGCGAGATTGCCGAGCTGGAGCAGATCAGCCGCGCCAGCAGCCTGGTGGCGAGCGTGTCCGAGCTCGTCCATGCGCTGCAAAAAGAGCGCGGTCTCTCGAATATTTTTCTGGTCAGCGGCGGAGCACAGGCGCAGCAGAGCCTGCTCGATCATGGCCGGCATGTGGACCGTGTCATGGAGCGGGTCTGCCTTGCGCTTGAAGAGCTGGGCGCGCGGGCGCCGGGTGCGCATGGCGCTCGTCTGTTCAATGCGATCGCCAATGCGCTGCAAGGCTTTGAAGCCCTGCCGCTGCTGCGCCACCGGCGCGATGCGCTGCAGCTCAGTGCCGAGGATTGCACGCAAGCGCTGATTCGCATGATTGCGGCCTGTCTGACCGTGGTGTTCGAGGCGGCGGACAGCGCTTGCGATCCCGATATCGCGAAATTGCTGGTAGCGTTGTTTCATTTCATGCAGGGCAAGGAGCTTGCGGGCCAGGAGCGCGCCACGGGGGTCGCGGCGTTTACCGCAGGGGTCGGAAGGACGGAGCGTCAGCGCCATTGGCTGCATCTGATCGAGTCGCAGGAGCGCTGCTTTCAGGTGTTTGCAGACTTCGCCAGTCCCCCGGGGATGGAGCGCTGGCAGCAGCAATGCGGGGCCTGTCCCGATATGACGGTGATCGAGCGGCTGCGGCGCCTGGGCTGCACGGCCGGTGACGGCCTTGCGCTGGACCGCAGCCTGAGCTCGCCGTGGTTCGAAGCCTGTTCCAGCCGGCTCGATGCCATGCACCAGATTGAGGCATTTCTGGCCGAGGAGCTGCAGTCCCAATGTCTGCGCAAGCTGGAGCAGGCAGGTGCCGCGCTCTGCCAGCAACTGGCGCTGCTGGAGATGCAGCCGCAGCCTGGGACCCGCGCCGAAGCGGCTGCGGCCTTCCTGGGAGCCACGCAGTCAACTGCCTCCTTGCCTGCAGAGGGTGCGTACGGGTTGCAGCTCGAGAAAAGCATTGTCTTGCTGGTGCAGGAGCAATCCATGCGCCTGCAGGACATGCAGACCGAAATCGACAAGGCACGCGCCACGCTCAAGGAGCGCAAGACCATAGAACGCGCCAAGGGCGTGCTCATGAACTACCGCCAGCTCAGCGAGGGCGATGCCTACAAGCTGCTCCGCCAGACGGCCATGAACCAGAACCGGCGCATGCTGGATGTGGCCGAGGCCATTCTGGCCACGGCGGACCTGCTGCCGGGCAGCACCAATGCATAGCGCTTGGCAGCGCTGTGTTTGTTGCGCTGCACCAAATATGGGCCAAAGCCGCAGGCGCAAGGCGGCTCCGCCTCTGATCAAGGCCTGGCATGGTTTGTGCATGACTGTTGATGTCAAGCAGACCAAAGGCGGTCGCGCTTAAAGCGTTATTACGAGTGACCTGGGACAACGGCGTCCTTTTCTCCTCACACCCGAGGAGGGAAGGGCGCCTTTTTGTTTTCCGGATCGCCTTCACCACGATTCTTGATGGAGTTTTCTCATGAGCCAGCGCCTTCCTTCGTCTACTGCTCCTGCGCCCGAGCCCGTATCTGCCGGCGGCCGGCGTGAGTTTCTGCGCGTGGCCGGCGCTGCCGCCCTCTATGGCACGCTGGGCCACCATGGCGCCTGGGCCGCAGGCTCCGACGCACCGGAGAAGAAAGAGGTCAAGATCGGCTTCATCCCGCTGACCGATTGCGCCAGCGTGGTCATGGCCTCGGTGCTGGGCCTGGACCAGAAATACGGCGTGAAGATCGTTCTCAGCAAGGAGGCGAGTTGGGCCGGCGTGCGCGACAAGCTGGTCAACGGCGAACTGGACTTCGCCCATGTGCTCTACGGCCTGGTCTACGGCCTGCACCTGGGCGTGGGCGGCCCCAAGAAGGACATGGCCGTGCTCATGGGGCTGAACAACAACGGCCAGGCGATCACGCTGTCCAAGGCACTGGCCGACAAGGGCGCGGTGGACGGCGCCAGCCTGGCCAAGGTCATGGCCAGGGAAAAACGCGAATACACATTTGCCGGCACCTTCCCCACCGGCACCCACGCCATGTGGATGCATTACTGGCTGGCGGCTGCGGGCATCAACCCTTTGTCCGAGGCCAAGCTGATCACTGTGCCGCCGCCCCAGATGGTGGCCAATATGCGTGTGGGCAATATGGATGGCTTCTGCGTGGGCGAACCCTGGAACCATCGCGCCATCATGGACGGCATAGGCATCACCGCCAATACCACGCAGGACATCTGGAAGGACCACCCCGAGAAGGTGCTGGGCACCACGGGCGAGTTTGCGCAGAAGAATCCCAACACCTGCCGCGCCGTGATGATGGCGATTCTGGAGGCCGGCCGCTGGATCGACGCCAGCCTGCAGAACAAGACGAAGATGGCCGAGACCGTGGCCCAGAAGTCGTACATCAACACCAGCGTGGACGCCATCAATCAGCGCATTCTGGGCCGCTACCAGAACGGCCTGGGCAAGACCTGGGACGACCCCAACCACATGAAGTTCTTCAACGACGGGGCCGTGAATTTCCCCTATCTGTCGGACGGCATGTGGTTCCTCACCCAGCACAAGCGCTGGGGTCTGCTCAAGGCTCATCCCGACTATCTGGCCGTGGCCAGGCAGATCAACCGCATCGACCTCTACCAGCAGGCGGCCAGCCAGCTCAAGGTCAGCGTGCCCAAGGATGTGCTGCGCACCAGCAAGCTGATCGACGGCGTGGTGTGGGACGGCAGGAACCCTGCCCAGTACGCCGACAGCTTCAAGATCAAGGCCGCCTGAGGCCGCCACCTTAACGGAGAACCATCATGGTCAGTGCCGTACTTCAATCACCGCTCGAACTCGATCCCCCGCACGATCCGCAACTGGCAGCCCAGGCGGCCAATGATGCGCTGCTCGAAACTTCAAAAGAGATAGCTGCTGGCACAGAACTTGTAAAGGCTGAAGTGCAAAAAGATATCAAACCCAAAGCGATAGTCACGGCTCCGGTTGTGGTGGCACCCAGCCGCTTGCGCCAATGGGCTGAACAGCTATTTGCTCAGGCCCTGCCGCCGCTGCTGGGGCTGGCGCTGCTGGTCGGCCTGTGGTCGCTGGTCTCCAGCAGCACCGGCAAGAGCATTCCGACCCCGGCCGAGACCTGGGAACAGGCCCTGCAGGTGTTCAGCGATCCCTTCTACCGCAACGGGCCCAATGACCAGGGCGTGGGCTGGAATGTGCTGTCCTCGCTGCAGCGCGTGGCCCTGGGTTTCGGTCTGGCGGCACTGGTCGGCATCCCTTTGGGTTTCGTGATCGGGCGCTTCAGTTTTCTGTCGCGCATGTTCAACCCCTTGATCAGTCTGCTGCGCCCGGTGTCGCCGCTGGCCTGGCTGCCGATAGGCCTGCTGGTGTTCAAGGGCGCCAATCCGGCAGCCATCTGGACCATCTTCATCTGCTCGATCTGGCCCATGGTCATCAACACCGCCGTGGGCGTGCAGCGTGTGCCCCAGGACTATATGAATGTGGCGCGCGTGCTCAATCTGTCGGAGTGGAAGATCGCCTCCACCATTCTGTTTCCTGCCGTGCTGCCCTATATGCTGACCGGCGTGCGTCTGGCCGTGGGCACTGCCTGGCTGGTGATCGTGGCCGCAGAGATGCTGACGGGCGGTGTGGGCATAGGTTTCTGGGTCTGGGACGAGTGGAACAACCTCAACGTCAAGAACATCATCATCGCCATCTTCGTGATCGGCATCGTGGGCCTGGTGCTGGAGTGGGCCCTGGTCAAGCTGGCTTCGGCCTTTACGTTTGAAGAGGTGAAGACTTAACCCACCCCTGAGCCGCGCCTTCGGGCGCGTCACCCCCTCAAGGGGGCACCACCGGTGGCCCGGCAAAGCCGGCGCCACGGTGGCCTCGGAAAAAAGCAAGGAGTACCTCATGCATACATCTCTCAGCACCAAGTACATCGAGATCCACGGGGTGGAGCAGACCTTCAAGACCGCCAAGGGCCTGTTTCCCGCACTGCGCGACATCCATCTGAACATTGCCAAGGGGGAGTTTGTCAGTCTCATCGGGCACTCGGGCTGCGGCAAGTCGACGCTGCTCAATCTGATTGCCGGACTGACCGTTCCCACGGGCGGTGCGTTGCTGTGCGCGAACAAGGAAATCAGGGGCCCCGGCCCCGAGCGTGCGGTGGTCTTCCAGAACCATTCGCTGCTGCCCTGGCTGAGCTGCTGGGGCAATGTGCACCTGGCCGTGGAGCGTGTCTTCGGCAAGCGCGAAAGCAAGGCACAGCTGGCGCAGCGCACCGATGCGGCGCTGGCCATGGTGGGCCTCAGCCATGCGGCGCAAAAGCGCCCCGGCGAAATCTCGGGCGGCATGAAGCAGCGCGTGGGCATTGCCCGCGCCCTGTCCATGGAGCCCCAGGTGCTGCTCATGGACGAGCCCTTCGGCGCTCTCGACGCCCTCACGCGTGCCAAGCTGCAGGACGAGTTGTTGGAGATCGTGGCACGCACCCAGAGCACCGTGGTCATGGTCACGCACGATGTGGACGAGGCCGTGCTGCTGTCCGACAAGATCGTGATGATGACCAACGGGCCGGCAGCCACGATTGGCGAGGTGCTGCATGTGGCACTGCCGCGCCCGCGCAGCCGGGTGGAGCTGGCCGAGGATGCCCAATATCAAAGCTACCGCAAGGCCGTGATCGACTTCCTCTACACGCGCCAGGGCCATGTGGAAAAAGCGGCCTGAGCCTGGCCTCGATGTCTGCTGCATGGCGCCTTGGGGCGCCATGTTTGTTTGGTGCACAGCAAAGCGGCGCACAGGCACAAAGATGGTGCATCTCTTTCTGGCCTGCTGCATTCCGCGAGACGGCAGAGCTGGCATGGCAATTGCATGTTCCCTGTCGTGGCCAAGGTGGGCCACAGGGTGATGGTGCAAGGCTGGATCAAAACCCAAAAGACAAAGACGTCTACATGCTCATGCAAGTCATGAAGCATGCAGACGTCTTTTTTTGTTGCCGGGCCGTCTCAGGACACAAGCGCTTCCTTGGAGGTGCTGCTGCCAAACGCAGCGGTTCTGCGCGGGAGGCCTTTTTGCAAGCCCACGGGGACTCAGATGAAAAAATCCAAACTGGTCATGATTGGTAACGGAATGGCAGGCGTGCGCGCGCTGGAAGAGCTGCTGGCCATTGCCCCCGATCTGTACGACATCACGGTCTTCGGCGCCGAGCCGCATCCCAACTACAACCGCATTCTGCTGTCGCCCGTGCTCGCCGGCGAGCAGACGCTCGGCGATATCGTTCTCAACGACTGGTCCTGGTACCAGGACCACCATATCTTGCTGCACGCCGGCTATACCGTGACTGCGGTGGACCGAGCCCGGCGCACGGTACATGCGGTCAATGCCCAGGGCGAGACCGCCAGCGCCGAGTACGACCGACTGATCATGGCGACGGGCTCCAAGCCCTTCATCCTGCCCATCCCCGGCAAGGACCTGGAGGGCGTGCTGGCCTACCGCGACATTGCCGACACCGAGGCCATGATCGAAGCGGCAAAGACACTCAGGCATGCGGTGGTGATCGGCGGTGGCCTGCTGGGGCTGGAGGCGGCCAACGGCCTCATGAAGCGCGGCATGCAGGTCACCGTGGTGCATGTCGGCGACTGGCTGATGGAGCGCCAGCTCGACGATCAGGCGGGCCGCATGCTGCAGAAATCGCTGGCCGAGCGCGGCATGCAGTTCTGCATGCAGGCGCAGACGCAGGAGCTGCTGGGCGACGAAGACGCAGGACGCAGTGGCCGCGTGCGCGCCGTGCGTTTCAAGGACGGCAGCGAGATTCCGGCCGAGTTGGTGGTGATGGCCGTGGGCATCCGGCCCAGCACCGAACTGGCCGAGTCCATGCACCTGCATGTGAACCGAGGCATCGTGGTCAGCGATACGCTGCAGACCGTGACCGATCCGCGCATCTATGCCGTGGGTGAATGCGCGGCACACCGAGGCATTGCCTACGGGCTGGTGGCGCCCTTGTTCGAGCAGGGCAAGGTGCTGGCCAACCATCTGGCCGAGTTCGGCATCGGCCGCTACCTGGGTTCGCTGACCTCGACCAAGCTCAAGGTCACGGGCATCGATCTGTTCTCTGCAGGCGATTTCCAGGGCGGCGGCGATACCGAGGAAATTCTCATGAGCGACCCCTATGCGGGGGTCTACAAGAAGCTGGTCATCAAGGACGACAAGCTGGTCGGTGCCTGCCTGTACGGCGACACGGTCGACGGTAGCTGGTACTTCAAGCTGCTGCGCGAGGGCCGCAGCGTGGCCGATATCCGCGACAAGCTGATGTTTGGCGAATCCAATCTCGGCGACACCGGCCACCAGGGCCAGAGCAAGGCCGCGGCCATGGCCGACGGCGACGAGGTCTGCGGGTGCAACGGCGTGACCAAGGGCGCGATCTGCAAGGCCATCAAGGACAAGGGCCTGTTCACGCTTGACGATGTACGCAAGCACACCAAGGCCAGTGCCAGCTGCGGCTCCTGCACGGGACTGGTGGAGCAGATCATCATGTTCACGGCCGGCGGCGACTACTCGGCGGCTCCCAAGACCAAGGCCATGTGCGGCTGCACCGATCACGGCCACCAGGCCGTGCGCGATGCGATCGCTGAGCACAAGCTGCTGAGCACGGATGCGGTGTTCCGCTTCATGGAGTGGCGCACACCCAATGGCTGTGCCTCCTGCCGCCCGGCCGTCAACTACTATCTTGTAAGCACCTGGCCCAAGGAGGCCAGGGACGACCCGCAAAGCCGCTTCATCAACGAGCGCAGCCACGCCAATATCCAGAAGGACGGCAGCTACAGCGTGATTCCGCGCATGTGGGGCGGTGAGACCACGGCCTCCGAGCTGCGCCGCATTGCCGATGTGGTGGACAAGTACCAGATCCCCACCGTGAAGGTCACGGGCGGCCAGCGCATCGATCTGCTGGGCGTGAAGAAGGAGGATCTGCAGGCCGTCTGGAACGATATAGGCATGCCCTGCGGCCATGCCTATGCCAAGGCGCTGCGCACGGTCAAGACCTGCGTGGGCAGCGAATGGTGCCGCATGGGCACGCAGGACAGCACCCAGATGGGCAAGGACCTGGAGCGCGCCATGTGGCGCATGTACGCACCGCACAAGGTGAAGTTCGCCGTCAGCGGCTGCCCGCGCAACTGCGCGGAGTCCGGCATCAAGGATGTGGGAATCATCGGCGTGGACTCGGGCTGGGAGATGTATGTGGGCGGCAACGGCGGCATCAAGACCGAGGTCGCGCATTTCTTCACCAAGCTCAAGACCGCCGAAGAGGTGATGGAGTACACGGGCGCCTTCATGCAGCTGTATCGCCTGGAAGGCTGGTATCTGGAGCGCACGGTGCACTACATCAATCGCGTGGGTCTGGACTATGTCAAGCGACGCATTCTCGACGATGCCGAGGGCCGCAGGGCGCTGTGGGAGCAGCTGCAGTTTGCACTGGACGGCGAGCCCGATCCCTGGTTCGAAGCCGACAAGGCTGCCGTGGATACGCGCCAGTTCCAGCCACTGACTGCGGCGCAAACCGAAAGCGCCAGCGTCTGATCACAAGCACCGAGGAGCCAGAAATGAGCGAATGGATTTCTATCTGCACGATTGATGACATCCCAGTGCTGGGAGCACGCCGCGTGGCGCGTGCACAAGGGCTGGATGTGGCCGTGTTCCGCAATGCCGACGACGAGGTGTTTGCGCTGCTGGACCGCTGCCCGCACAAGGGCGGCCCGCTGTCGCAAGGCATTGTGTTCGGTCGCAGCGTGGCCTGCCCGCTGCACAACTGGACGATTGCGCTGAGCTCCGGCGAGGCGGCGGCGCCTGACGAGGGCTGCACGCCTTATTTCAGCGTGCGTGTGCAGGACGGTGCGGTGCAGCTGCGCGCCGACGAACTGGCCAGCCGAGCCCTGGAGCAGACCCGCCCACATGCCGGTCCTGCGCATTGCGCTGCCAGGTCCAGCTGTGCTGCGGCCTAGCGTCTTGATAGGTATGAATTGAGTAGCAGCATGCGCTTGATAGCCGGGCGCTGCGGCGCAATTTCACTGAAAGTCTGCCATGCATGAGACCCGATCCACTTGTCCCTGCTGCGGCGCCGGCTGCGGATTCGCCTTCGGTGGTCCGCGTTGTGGCGGCCCGCGTTGCGGTGAACATGGGCGCCGCAGCCTCCCTCTGGTGACGCCATGAAAGAAACCAAGTCCACCTGTCCCTATTGCGGTGTCGGCTGCGGCGTGGTCATCGAGTCCGATGGCCTGCAGATTACCGGCGTGCGCGGCGATCCCGAGCATCCTGCCAACTTGGGCCGTCTGTGCACCAAGGGAAGCACCCTGCATCTGACGGCTGCGCCCGCCTATGCGCAGCAGGCCCGTTTGCTGCAGCCCATGCGCAGGCTGCAGCGAGGCGGTGCACCACAGGCCGCGAGCTGGGATGAGGCACTGGACGAGCTGGCGGCTCGCATTGCCGGCATTCGCGCCGCACATGGACCCGATGCACTGGGTTTCTATCTCAGCGGGCAGTTGCTGACCGAGGACTATTACGTCTTCAACAAGCTGGTCAAAGGTTTGCTGGGTACCAATAATCTCGACACCAATTCGCGCCTGTGCATGAGCAGCGCAGTGGCCGGCTACAAGGCCACGCTGGGCGCCGATGCACCACCGGCTTGCTATGAGGACATAGATCTGGCCGGCTGCATGTTCATCACGGGCAGCAATATGGCCTGGGCGCATCCGATTCTGTTCCGGCGTGTGGAAGAAGCCAGGGCGCGCAACTCGCAGCTCAGAATCATCGTGGCCGATCCGCGCCGCACCGAGACCGCAGAGCTGGCCGATCTCTATCTGCCACTGCAGCCGGGCAGCGATGTGATGCTGTTTCACGGTCTGCTGCACATCATGCTGTGGGAGGGCTGGACGGACAGCGCCTTCATCGCGCAGCACACCAGCGGCTTTGCACAGCTCAAGGAGCTGGTGCGCGAAGCGACGCCCGAGAAGGTCGCTGCCATCTGCGGCCTGCCCGTGGCGGACCTCTACCAGGCGGCGCGCTGGATGGCGCTGGGCGGTGCCCAGGAGCCGACGGGCGCGCGTCGTCCCACGCTCAGCCTGTACTGCCAGGGTCTGAACCAGAGCCGCAGCGGCACGGCCAACAACGCCGCGCTGATCAATCTGCATCTGGCGACAGGCCAGATCGGCAGGCCTGGCGCCGGGCCCCTGTCGCTGACGGGTCAGCCCAATGCCATGGGCGGGCGCGAGGTGGGCGGGCTGTCCAATTTGCTGAGCGCGCATCGCGATCTGGCCAAGCCGGAGCATCGGGCCGAAGTGGAGCGGCTATGGGGGGTGGAGTCGATTCCAGCGCAGCCCGGAAAGTCCGCACTGGAGATGTTCGAGGCCGCTGCCGACGGCCAGATCAAGGCCTTGTGGATTGCCTGTACCAATCCCGCGCAAAGCATGCCCGAGCAGGCCATGGTGCGCAGGGCGCTGGAGCGTGCCGAGCTGGTGGTGGTGCAGGAGGCTTTTGCCTCGACCGAGACCACGGCCTATGCCGACTGGCTGCTGCCTGCCTCCACCTGGGGCGAGAAGCTGGGCACGGTCACCAACAGCGAGCGGCGCATCTCGCGGGTGCGCGCTGCCGTGGTCGCACCGGGGGCGGCACGCCATGACTGGCAGATAGGCGTGCAGCTGGCACGGCGCCTGGAGCAGCATCTGCGGCCCTCGCTGCCCACGCTGTTCCCCTATGACACCGTGAATGCCGACGCGGGTGCCGAAGCTGTCTGGAACGAGCATCGCGAATCCACACGCGGGCGCGATCTGGATATCACGGGTCTGAGCTGGGCGGTGCTGGAGGTCAAGGGACCCCAGCAATGGCCCATGCCGCAAGGCGCCAGCCAGGGCCGGCAGCGTCTGTATGGCGATGCGGTGTTTGCGACGGAGGACGGGCGCGCACGCTTTGATGCCCAGCCCTGGCAGGCGGTGGCTGTGCCGCGCGATGCACGGCATCCGTTCAGTCTCAACACCGGCCGCCTGCGCGATCAATGGCATGGCATGACGCGCACCGGCCAGCTGGGGCGCTTGTTTGCCCATGTCAGCGAACCGCAGCTGCAGGTCAGTCGCCAGGACATGCAGCGCCTGCAGCTGCAGGACGGCGATCTGGTCCATGTCTCCAACCGCTATGGCGCCATCGTTCTGCCCGTCCAGGCGGACCCGGGGTTGCAGCCCGCACAGCTTTATCTGCCCATGCACTGGGGCAGCATGTACCTGAGCGGCATGGGCTCCAAGGGGCAGCGGCTTGCGGGCGTCAACGCCTTGACCACGCCAGAGCGCTGCCCGCGCTCCAAGCAGCCCGAGCTCAAGCACGTGGCCGTGAAGCTGCTCAGGGCCGAGCTGCCCTGGACCTGTCTGGGCATGGCCTGGCTGGATGAACGGCAGGTGCAGTCGGTTCGCCAGGCATTGACCGAATTGATGGCCGAGTTCGACTTTGCCAGCTGCGTGCTGTTTGGACGCGCCGTGCCGCTGGAGCAAGCGGATCAGGGCCGCACCGGCGTGCAGTTTCGCGCGGCGGCCTATGCGCAGCCCGGCGCCCAGGTGCTGGCGCGGCTGCACAGCCTGCTGCAGCTCGATGGCCCGCAGGCCATGCGCTATGCCGACGCGCGTCGCCAGTGCAGCCGGGCCATGGCGATAGGCCGGCAGAGCGAGGAGCCCAGGCTCGATGCCTTTTTGCTCTGCGGTGACGCCAGTGCCGGCCGCTGGCTGGGGCCGGTACTGCGCGACGAGCAATCGGTGCAAAGCTATGGGCGTCTGCTGCTGTCCTCGGGGGCCAGGCCGCCCGCCGCCCTGCCGGCCCGGTCACCACAGATCTGTGCCTGCATGAATGTGGATGAGGTCAGCATCAGCTCGGCACTGACCGCGTGCCAGGGCTCCGCCGACGAGCGACTCGCGCAGCTCAAGTCTTCCCTGGGTTGCGGCACGCGCTGCGGCTCCTGCATTCCCAGGATCAAACAACTGGTGCATGCGACGCCTGCGCCGCAGTCGGCAGCCCTGCCGGTTGCCGCCTAGATTCCGATGTCCGGCAATGCATATGAAAGGCCAGCCATGACAAACAGCCATGCCACTTCCCTGCCGCCCGTGGGCCGCTGCTACCTGGTCGGCGCGGGCCCCGGTGATCCGGAGCTGCTCACGCTCAAGGCGCTGAGACTGATCCAGTCCGCCACGCTGCTGCTGGCAGACGATCTGGTGTCTGCCGATATCGTGAAGCTTGCCAGCACAAGCGCCCGCATCGTTCATGTGGGCAAGCGCGGCGGGCGCGAGAGCACCTCGCAGGAATTCATCGAAAAGCTCATGATCATGGCGGCCCGCCAGGGTGAGCTGGTGGTGCGCCTCAAGGGCGGAGATCCCTTCATCTTTGGCCGTGGCGGCGAAGAGGTCGAGCATCTGAGCCGGGCCGGAATTGCCGTCGAGGTGGTCAACGGCATCACCGCCGGACTGGCCGCCGCCACCAGCCTCGGCGTGCCGCTGACCCATCGCGACCATGCCCATGGCGTGGTGTTCATCACCGGTCACGCCAAGCCAGGCAGTGCTGGTCATGACTGGCAGTTGCTGGCCAGCACGGCCCGGATGCTGGAGCTGACACTGGTGATCTACATGGGTGTCGCCACTGCCGCCGTCATCCAGCAGCAGTTGCTGGCCGGCGGACTGCCGGCTTCTACTCCAGTGGCTCTGGTCCAGAATGCCAGCCTGCCTGCACAGCAGCAGATCCTGACCGATCTGGGGCAGATGACGCAGGCGCTGGCAGCCAGCGGGCTGGGCAGTCCCTGCGTGTTCGTGGTGGGCGATGTGGTCAGTCTGGCCGCATCCTACGGCGAGAGCCTGGGCGGGCTGATGGAGCAGGTGCAGCTGCGCCGGGCCGTGGGCGCATGAGGCCGATTGCTGACAGCTGTCCCCCTTTTGTCTGAGTGCCTGGCCTGCATGACTAGAATTTGTTCGGTAACCCCTGAACATTTGTCACACCCGGCCGCGCCAGTCTGCAGGGGGATAGCGGCGGCCGACACCTATGAGTCATGCGATGAGCACTGCATATCCTGATACCCAGCTTTTGATCGACGGTCAGTGGCAGGACGCTGCCAGCGGCAAGAAAATTGATGTGCGCAACCCTGCCACGGGCGAGGTGATTGGCCGCGTGGCCCATGCCGATATTGCCGATCTGGATCGCGCCCTGGCGGCGGCCGACAAGGGCTTTCAGGTCTGGCGCAAGGTGTCTGCCCACGAGCGCGGTGCCATCATGCGCCGTGCCGCAGCCCTGCTCAAGGAACGCGCCGACGAGATTGCCGCGCTGCTGACGCAGGAGCAGGGCAAGCCGCTGGCCGAGGCCAAGGTGGAAATCATTGCCGGCGCCGGCATCATCGAATGGTTTGCCGACGAGGCTTTGCGTGTCTATGGCCGTATTGTGCCTTCGCGTCGCCCCGAGCAGCAGCAACTGGTGATCAAGGAGCCCGTGGGTCCGGTCGCTGCCTTCACGCCCTGGAACTTCCCCGTCAACCAGATCGTGCGCAAGATCGGTGCGGCCCTGGCTTCGGGCTGCTCCTTCCTGGTCAAGGCCCCCGAGGAGACTCCGGCTTCCCCTGCCGCCCTGCTCAAGTGTTTCGTCGATGCCGGCATTCCTGCCGGTGTCGTGGGCCTGGTCTATGGCAACCCTGCGCAGATTTCCGAATATCTGATTGCTCACCCCGTGATCCGCAAGGTGACCTTCACGGGCTCCACGGCCGTGGGCAAGCAGCTGGCAGCGCTTGCCGGCCTGCACATGAAGCGCTCCACCATGGAGCTCGGCGGCCATGCCCCCGTGATCGTGGCCGAGGATGCCGATGTGCAACTGGCCGTCAAGGCCGCGGGTGCGGCCAAGTTCCGCAATGCGGGCCAGGTCTGCATCTCGCCCACGCGCTTTCTGGTGCACAACAGCGTGCGCGAGGAGTTCACGCGCGCCATGGTGGCACATGCCGAGGCATTGAAGGTCGGCAACGGCCTGGAGCAGGGCACGCAGATGGGCCCGCTGGCCAATCCGCGCCGCGTGACGGCATTGACCCAGCTGATCCAGAACGCCGAGCAAAGCGGTGCCAAGCTGATGACGGGCGGCGAATCCTTTGGCTCTGCCGGTAACTTCTTTGCCCCCACGGTGCTGGCCGACGTGCCGTTGACGGCCGATATCTTCAACCAGGAGCCCTTCGGTCCCGTGGCTGCGATTCGCGGCTTCGACAGGATCGAAGACGCGATTCAGGAGGCCAATCGCCTGTCCTATGGTCTGGCGGCCTATGCCTTCACGCGCTCGCTCAAGACGACGCACCAGCTGTCTCAGGATGTGGAAGCCGGCATGCTGTGGATCAACCAGCCGGCACTGCCATCGGCCGAGCTGCCCTTTGGCGGCATCAAGGATTCGGGCTACGGCTCCGAAGGCGGCCCGGAAGCGTTGGAGGCCTATCTGGTGGCCAAGGCCGTGGCAATCAGCTGCGTTTGAATCTGCAAGGTATCTGATGCAAGGCCACCCTCGGGTGGCCTTTTTCATGGGATGTGTATGTCGTGCGGCTTATGAAGACTGTTTGTTGATCGTTATTCCAAAAATGAATAGCGGTGGCTAGAATCGACGGTTTTTTACATTCGACAACAAATTCCAGCCCACCCCATGTCATTGCACTCCACGGTTTCCTCTCTCCACCCACCGAGTTTTGTTCTTCGCCGCCGCTGGCTGTGGGGCGCGCTGGCCATCGTGCCCATGGGTACGGCCTGGGCCCAGGTGGCCGCTGCGGGCGCAGCCGAAGCCGCGAGCCAGACCTTCACGCTGGGTACGGTGGAAGTCAGCGCGCGGCGCGAGGCCGAGGAGCTCGGGGCCGGCGACATGCAGCGTGTATCCAGTGCCGAGATGGAGCGCAGCAACGCCAGCACCGTGGCCGATGCCGTGCGCAATCTTCCCGGCGTGAGCCTGTCGCGCAACAGCCGCAACGAGGAAATGATCAATCTGCGCGGCTTCGATTCGCGCCAGGTGCCCATCTTTGTGGACGGCGTGCCGCTGTACGTGCCCTATGACGGTTATGTGGATCTGGGCCGTTTCACCACCTTCGACCTAGCCGAGATCAACGTGGCCAAGGCCGGCGCCTCGCTGCTGTACGGCCCCAATACGCTGGGCGGCGCCGTCAATCTGGTCACGCGCAAACCGGTCAAGCCCTTCGAGGGCGACGTGCGCCTCGGTGTGGGCAGCGGTGGCGAGCGCAGGGCGAGCTTCAACCTGGGTGGAAACCAGGGCAACTGGTACTACCAACTGGGCGCCTCCTACCTCGAGGCTGACAGCTTTCCACTGCCCCGGGGCTTCAGGGATTACAAGAAGCAGCCCACCGATACCGGCAGCAAGCGCGAGAACGCGGACCGCACCGACAAGCGCCTGTCCTTCAAGCTCGGACTCACGCCCAATGCCACGGACGAATACGCCATCGGCTATGTGCGCCAGGAAGGCGAGAAGGGCAATCCCGTCTACACGGGCCAGTCCACGCAGAAGAACGCCGTGCGTTACTGGCGCTGGCCCTACTGGGACAAGGACAGCCTGTATTTCCTGAGCACCACCCGTCTGAACAGCAGCAATGTGCTCAAGACGCGCCTCTACCACGACACCTACAAAAACGGTCTCGACATGTACAAGGATGCCAGCTACACGGCCCACGATCCCACCAGCAGCTACAAGGACGTGAGCAAGGGTGCCAGCGTGGAGTGGGTCAACTACGCCTTCTCAGGACATGAGCTGCATGCGGCCTTTCACTACAAGCAGGACGAGCACACCGACGCGGCTTCGGGCAAGGACCCGCAGAAGCACTACCGCGATGTGACCACCTCGCTGGTGCTCGAGGATCACATCGCCCTTGCCGAGCGCTGGCGCCTGACGCTGGGCCTGAGCCACGACCAGCGCGATGCCAAGCAGGTCTACCAGTGGCCCACGGGCTCCACCAGCGCCACCAACGGCCTGGCACGCCTGAGCTATGCGCTCACGGCCCAGGGCGACGAGCTTTATCTGATCGCCTCGCACAAGAGCCGCTTTGCGACCATCAAGGACCGCTATTCGGCACGTATGGGAACGGCCCTGGCCAACCCCGACCTCAAGCCCGAAGTGGCCAACCATCTGGAGCTGGGCCTGAGCGGCAAGCCCTGGCAGGGCGGCAAGGGGCAGGCGGCCGTGTTCTACAGCCGGGTGCGCGACCAGATCCAGACCATGGTCGTGGACTCCACGGCCTGCGGTGGTAAGACCTGCAACCAGGCGCAGAACGTGGGACGCACGCGCAATGTCGGTCTTGAGCTGTCGCTGGCACAGCAACTGTCGGCACAGTGGGCTCTGCATGCGGGCTACACCTATCTGAGCCGCACCAATCTCAGCGACCGCAGCATCACGCTGACGGACACTCCGCGTCAGCGTCTGACGGCGGCCCTGCAATGGAATCCGCAGGCCCAGTGGCAGCTGCGCGCCGAGCTGGAGGCAGAACAGGGCCGCAAGGTGCCGCTGTCGGCCAGCGGCCAGGCACAGGTCTATCAGATGGCCGGCTACGGCGTGGCCAATCTGCGGGCGCGCTATCTGCCGCGTCCGGACACCACGCTGGACTTCGGCGTGGCCAATCTGGGCGACAAGTGGTATCAGCTGGCCGACGGTCTGCCCATGCCGGGGCGTAGCTGGTATGTGAATCTGGGCTACCGGTTCTGACGGTCATGCAAAACCTGCTTCTGACATCGCTGGCAAGGCGTGACTGGCTGCGCGCTCTGGCAGCCCTGGGCATGGCCGGTGGCCCGGCGCTGGCGGCGGGAGCACAACCCGCTTCGGGCACTGGGGTGCAGGTGGCGGCCGTGGGCGGACTCGTGCTGTGCGGCGTGTGGCCGCGCGTGGCCGAGCAGGCCAGCCACGCCCTGACCATGCCGGTCACCACCGTGGCGGCCGCACCCAAGGAGGGCGTGGTGCCCGCCTTTGTGCGCGGCGAGGCGCAGATGCTGCTGATCCACGCCAGCGACGAAGCCATGGCGCTGGAGGCCAGCGGCATGGCTGGCTCTGCGCGCGTCTGGGGCTGGAACGAGCATGTCATTGCCGGCCCCGCTCATGACCCCGCCAGCGTGCGTTCGGCTGCTGACGGCACGCAGGCGCTGCGGCGCATTGCCGAGACCGGCGCCCCCTTTATCGCGCTGCGCGATCCCGGCAGCTATACCGTGGTGCAGCGTCTGTGGCGGCGCGGTGGCATACGTCCCGATGCGCGCTGGCTGCGCGCCGACACCGGCCCGCGACCACAGGCCGTGCTGGAGCTGGCGGCGCGCGAGCAGGCCTACGCCGTGGTCGGCCATATTCCCCTGGCTTTCGGCAAGATGGGTGCCCCCGGCATAGAACTTCTGCTGCACGGCGATCCGCTGATGCGCAGACCTTATGTGCTGCTCACACCCGGCCCACGCCATCCGGCCACGGCGCAGCAGCGCCAGGCGGCTGGCCTGCTGGCCGAGTACCTGCTGTCTGCACCCGGCCAGCATGCGCTGCAAGCGGCCAGCGGTGTGAACGGTCCCTGGGTTTTTGCGCGCGATAGCGTGCCTGCCGGCATGAGCGCTGGCGCCGATGGACAGACTTGAGCGAAGGAGCTGCATGAGCACCGCTATGACGCCGCCGCTGGCGGCATTGATTTACCCCGATGAGCGGCACGATATCGAGGACTTGCTCGAAGGCGTGGTGCGGCGGCTGCAGCAGTCGGGCCGCTGCGTGGGCGGGCTGGTGCATCGGCAAAGCTGCTATGCCAATGGCAACAAGTGCATGCGTCTCGTGGATCTGCGCAGCGGCCAGCAGTTCGAGATGACCGAGGATCTGGGCGCGGCTTCGCGGGCCTGCAGCCTCAATCCTCAGGCCCTGGCCCGGGCCAGCGTGGTGCTGCGCCAGGCGCTGGCCGATGGTGTGGAGCTGGCCGTCGTCAACTGCTTCGGCCAGCTCGAAGCCGCCGGCGGCGGCTTTGTCCAGGAGATCGCCGCTTTTGTCGAGGCAGGTATTCCCGTGATCACGGCCGTGGCGGCCCGCCACGAGGCCGGCTGGCAGAGCTTTACCGGCGGCGCCTTCGTGCGCCTGCCGGTTGACGAACAGGCACTGCTGCACTGGTGCCACCAGCAGCTGCAGCGCGAAGACCAGGGAGACCGGTCATGCTGACGCGGCGCCAATGGCTGCAGACCGGTGCTGCGACGCTGGCTTCGGGCCTGCATCAGAGCGGGGCCTGGGCGCAGGATGGCGGCTCAGTCATTGCAGCCCGCTTTGGTTCGCTGCCGGCACGGCCTGGCCGCGTGTTCGCTTCGGGGCCGCCGGCAGGCGTTCTGCTGGCCGCGCTGGCGCCGCAGCAGCTGCTGGGCTGGCCCATGCAGCTCAGCGATGCGGCGCGCGCCCATCTGGGGGCTCCACTGCAGGCTTTGCCCTATCTCGGGCGCCTGTCTGGGCGCGGCAGCACGCTGCCGCTCGAAAAGCTGCTGGCGCTGCAACCCGATCTGGTGCTGGACTCCGGAACCTCCGACGCCACCCATGTCTCTGCCGCCGAACGCCTGGCGCGCCAGACGGGCCTGGCCTGCGTGCTGGTGCAAGGCAGCCTGCCCGACCATGCGCGCCAGTTGCGCGAGGTCGGCGCCCTGCTGGGTGCGGCCGAGCGCGGCCGGACCCTGGCCCGCCATGCGGACGAGGTCGCGGCTCTGGTGCGCGCAGTGACTGCCGGCCTCGGTGAGCAGGCCCGGCCGCGTGTCTATCTGGGGCGCGGCGCCAACGGTCTGGAAACCGGGCTGGCCGGCTCCATCAATGTCGAGGTGATCGAGTATGCGGGCGGTCGCAATGTGGCGGCTCAGGCCGGCAGGGGTGGACTCACGCGCGTCTCCATGGAGCAGATCCTGGCCTGGGACCCCGAAGTCATACTGACCCAGGAGGCGGGCTTTGCCGAGCGCGTGCGCCAGGACCCCTTGTGGCGCGGCGTCAGCGCCGTGCGCAGCGGCCGTGTGCACTGCGCGCCCGTGCTGCCCTTTGGCTGGCTGGACGGCCCTCCCAGCGTGAACCGGCTGATCGGCGTGCGCTGGCTGCTCGAGAAGCTGCATCCGGGCCGCTTCGCCCAGCAAGATGTCAAAGCCCTGGAGCAGGCGGTGAGCGAGTTTTATGCGCTGTTCTATGGTGTGCAGCTGTCGTCGGCTCAGCTGCATGCGCTGCTGCAGGTGGCGCGCTGAATGCATGGGGCTGGCATGAAGTCATCCGGTATCAGGGAAGGTGCCCAAAGGTCGAAGGATGCGGCAAGTCCGCAAAGCGCGGCATCGGGCAATGCCGTCGGGCATAGTCGCCAGCGCGGCCCTCTGCGTGCGGGCATGGGTTGGTGGCTGGCCCTGGCCTTGCTGGCTCTGGTGCTGCTGTGGGCGCTGGGCTCGGGCCAGTTTGCGCTCGCGCCGGCACAGTTGGCCGAAGCGCTATGGGCACGAGCCACGGGGGCGGCGTCGCCGCTGGCGCCAGCGGCCGAAACCGTGCTCTGGAACATCAGGCTGCCGCGCATCGCAGCCGGCATGGCGGTCGGTGCGATGTTGGCTGCGGCAGGCGCGGCCTACCAGGGCATGTTTCGCAACCCGCTGGTCTCGCCCGACATCCTGGGCGTTTCGGCCGGCGCAGGCCTGGGCGCCGTCGTCGCCATCTATCTGGGCCTGTCGATGTTTGCCGTGCAGTGGCTGGCCTTTGGCGGCGGGCTGGTCGCCGTGGCTGTTGTGGTGGCCGTCAGCGCCTGCGTGCGCAGGCACGACCCGGTGCTGGTGTTGGTGCTGGCCGGTATTGCACTGGGCGCCTTGCTGGGGGCCGGCATTGCCCTGATCAAGACCCTGGCCGACCCGAACACCCAGCTGCCGTCCATCACCTTCTGGCTCATGGGCGGCCTGTCGGCCGTGACGCTGCAGGAAGTGGCCGCCACGGCACCCGTGATGCTGGCAGCCCTGCTGCCCCTGCTGCTGCTGCGCTGGCGCATCAATCTGCTGGCTCTGCCCGATGAGGAGGCTCGGGCTCTGGGCGTGCCTGTCGGGCGGCTGCGCCTGGTGCTGGTGGTTTGCGCCACGCTGGGCACGGCGGCGGCCGTGTCGCTGGCCGGCATCATAGGCTGGGTCGGGTTGGTGGTGCCGCATGTGGCGCGCCTGCTGGTCGGCCCCGATTTCGTTCGGCTGCTGCCGGCCTCGGCCCTGCTGGGCGCGGGCTTTGTGGTGGCAGCCGATACGCTGGCCCGCACCATGGCGCGCATCGAGCTGCCGCTGGGCATTCTGACGGCCCTGGTTGGCGCGCCATTCTTTCTGTATCTGCTGGCCCGCACGGGGCGCCGCGAAGGAGAGGCCTGATGGCGGTGCTGGAGTTGCAAGGACTGCGCACCGGCCACGGCCGCCGCGTGGTCAGCGAATCGGTGGACCTGTCCATTGTCGCCGGCGAGGTGCTGTGTCTGCTGGGCCCCAACGGCTGCGGCAAGACCACGCTGTTTCGCACCGTGCTGGGCCTGTTGCCGCCGCTGGCGGGGCGGGTGCTGGTGCAGGGCCAGCCGGTGCAGCACTGGCCGCGTGCGGAGTTCGCGCGCCGCGTCGGCTATGTGCCCCAGGCCCAGGCCGGGGTGTTTGCCTTCGAGGCGCTGGACATGGTGCTCATGGGCCGCGCTGCGCGCCTGCCGCTGCTGGCCAGGCCCTCCGGCGCGGACCGTGCCATGGCACTGGCCTGCATGCAGCGGCTGCAGATCGCACATCTGGCCGCACGTCGCTACACGGAGCTCAGCGGCGGCGAACGGCAACTGGTGCTGATTGCACGCGCGCTGGCGCAGGAGCCGGCACTGCTGGTCATGGACGAGCCCACGGCCAGCCTGGATTTCGGCAACCAGATTCGCGTGCTGGAGCAGATCGAGGCGCTGAGCGCCCAGGGCATGGCCATGCTGTTGTCCACCCACCAGCCCGAGCACGGCTTGCGTGTGGCCAGCCGGATCGCTCTGCTGGGCCATGGGCGGCTGCTGGGTGTGGGCGAGCCGCGCGCCGTGGCCACGCCCGCAGCGCTGGCTGAGCTCTATGGCATCAGCGAGGCGGCGATTGCCGCACATCTTTCAGGCGGCCGCTGAAGCGCTCAGCGCAACGCGGCGCTGGAGGCAAAGAAGGCCGGATGCTCGCGGATGTCCTGGGCAGCCAGTCGCAGTTGCAGCGCCTGCTCGGGCTGGCGCTGCTGTATGCGCCGGGCCAGGCCTTGCAGCAGCGGCGCGGCCCTGGCGGGAGCGCTGGGCAATTGCTGCAGTCTCTGCAGCGCGCTGCGCACACCGCGCAAGGTGCTTTCGGACAGGAGTACATCCGCTTGCAGCTGGTGCAGGATCAGCACGGCCTTGCCCACCCGCAGCGCGGCCAGACCGCAGTCGGCCGCGTCCTGCACGGCGGGGGCGCTGACTTTTTCGGAGGCGCGCACCAGGCGCAGCAGGCGGTGGTAGAGGCGGGCGCGCCACACGCGCACGTCTCTGGCATGTGCCGGGGCCGAGGCCATGTCCTGCAGCTCGTGAACCATCATGGCCCGCAGGCCGTTGAGCCTGCCTTGCGCGGTGACGGGAAGGATGAAGCGATAGGCGGCCCAGCCGGCCAGCGGGCCGGTGACGATGGCAAACGCCATGGACAGCGAGTGGCCCACATCGAGCTGGTAGGGGAAATGCGGCGACAGCGCCAGCAGGATCACCATATTGCAGTCAAAGCCGTACAGCGTGGTGCGGCGGTGGCTGAGCAGCAGGGCGCCAAGGAAGATGAAGGGCAGCATCATCAGCACCATCTGCAATTGGCTGTTGGCAAACGGCCAGGCAAACCATTGGCAGACCAGCGCCACGCCCGCGCCCATGGCCTGGCCCAGAATCACAAAGCGCATGGTGAAGGCCGGGTTCTCGAACGAGGAGAACACGGTGATCATCACCGACAGGCCCAGCAACATATAGGCGCCGCCATGCCAGCCGGTGACCACCCAGATCAGGCCGACCAGAAAAATGGAGCTGAAGGCGCGCAGCATGGCCCGGCGCGCGCCCACCCAGTCGCTGTGCAGAACCACGGGCAACTGGCGTGCGCGATGGTGGGCTGGCAGAGTCAGGTCGCTGGCAGCCACAAAGTGGGCCTGCAGGGCCAGGCCGATATTGCCCAGGATTTCCTCGGCATGGCCCCAGCCGGCGGCGGCGCTGCGGGCCGTGGCAATGGCGTCGATGGCGGCCAGCGGTGCGGGCTGGGTTTCGAGCAGCATGGCGGCCTGCTCCAGCGCGGCCGTCATGGCCTGGGCCTGCGCAGGCGTGAATGCAGGGGTAATGGTCTTGCCCGTGCTGTCGCGCAGCCAGAGCAGGGCCGAGATCTGGGTATTGATCAGGCGGCGCAGCGCCCGCACGGCGCGGCGCGAACGCTGTGAGCCCGCGGCATGCGGATCCAGCCCTTCCTCGATGGCTGCCATCACGGCCAGTCGCTCGGCCAGGTCCCTGGGGCTGAGGGCGCTATGGCCGCTGGCCGTGGCCTGGGCGGCGTCGGCGATGTCGCGCAGCAGACGGGCGCAGAGCCGTCGTACCCTGCCGTCGCCGGGGATTTCGGCGCCCACGGGCGTGAACAGCCAGCCCACGACAAGGGCGGCGGCCACGCCGGTCAGCGCGGTAAACAGGCGATCCCAGCCCAGCGCGTAGACATGGGCAGGGTTGCCGTTGTCCAGCAAGGCCACCATGGAGGCCGAATAGCCGGCCAGCATGGTGCCGTAGGAGGCAAAGCTGCGCTGCAGATTGCCCAGGCCCGCGCAAATGCCGATCCACACCGCCAGTCCCGTGACCAGCCACAGCAGATCGCCATCGGCCACCAGTACCAGCACCACGCCGGCGGCCGTGCCGACCAGCGTGCCCGTGGTACGGAAAAAGCTTTTCTCCAGCAACTGGCCGCGCAGCGGCTGGGAGGCGGCCCAGACTGTCATGCCCGCCCATTGCGGGTGCTCCAGCCCCAGGGCCCAGGCAGCGAACACGGCAATACAGGCCGCAAAAGCCGTGCGCAGATGCTGGCGCAGGCGGGCGCTGTCAAAGCCCCATCGTGTGGCGCCCTCCAGCAGGCGGTCGTAGGCAGCCACGCTCATGCGCGCTCCTCGGTGCCGGGGTGGGCCTGGGCTGAGCGCTGCTCGTGCATCTGCTCGATACGGGCGCGAATCTTGTTGACGCCGTCCAGCATGGCCTCGACCTCGGGGTCCTCCAGGTCCTGCAGCAGACTGAGCTCGGCCTCGAGCATGGTGGCGCGGATGCTGTCCACGGCGCTATTGCCTTCGGCCGTGAGAAAGATGCGCTTGCTGCGGCGGTCGGCCGCATCTGCGCGGCGCTCCACCCAGCCCTTGCCTTCGAGAATGTCCAGCAGGCGAACCAGGCTGGAGCCATCGAGGCCCACGCGCTCGGCCAGTTCCTTTTGCGTCACGCCGTCACCCCAGGCGCGCAGATGCAGAAGCGGCGTCCAGGTGGCATCGGTCAGGCCGCTGGCGGCCAGCTGTTCTTCGACAAAGCGCCGCCATTGGCGGGTAAGGGTGACCATGAGAAAGCCCAGGCGGTCGCGGGAGGGAGCATCGGCAAAAGACATGGCCGGATTTTGATGCTTCTACAATTAATTTGCAATTCAAACTAATTGAGTCTGCATTGATATATAGGGTATTCCCCTGTGCTTGTTCTGCATAAAAAAAGAGAGCGCAAAGCGCTCTCTTTCAAAGGGTTTCAGACCTGTAAATGTTCTATTTCTAATCCAGTCAAGCGCAAGCCGCTATCAAAACAGTGTTGGAATCCAGAGATTCAGTACCAGGCCGGCGACCAGCAGCCAGGCGAACAGAGCCAGGGCCAGAATCAGCGGCTTGGTGCCGGCAGCGCGCACGGCGCGGATATGGGTGGTCAGGCCCAGAGCGGCCATGGCCAGGGCCAGCAGCGCGTTGTCGAGTTGAATGCCGACGCTCACCACCTCTTTGGGCAGCACGCCCAGGGAGTTGACGCCGGCCATGGCCACGAAGCCCACGGCAAACCAGGGAATGGTGATCCGGTTGGCGGGCTGGCCGTTGTTCACACCCAGAGCTCGTTCGCTGCGTGTCAGCCACATGGACAACACCAGCAGGAAGGGCGCCAGCATCATCACGCGCACCATCTTGGCGATCACGGCCGTGTCTGCGGCCTGGCTGCCTATGGCTTCGCCGGCGGCCACGACCTGGGCCACCTCATGCACGGTGGAGCCGACGAAAACGCCGTACTGCTGCATGCTGGTGTCTATCCAGCCGTACTCGGCATTCCAGTGGAACAGCGCCGGGTAGAGAAAGGTGCCGATGGTGCCGAACACCACCACGGTGGCCACGGCCACGGCCACGTCTTCTGCGCGGCCCTTGACCACGGGTTCGGTGGCCAGCACGGCGGCGGCACCGCAGATGGAGGCGCCGGCCCCCACCAGCATGGTGGTGCGCTTGTCCATGCCCAGCAGCTTCTGGCCTATCCACTGCGCCAGCAAAAAGGTGCTGGACAGCACCAGCGCATCGATCACCACGCCGGCCATGCCAACCTGGCCGATGTCCTGGAAGGTCAGGCGCAGACCGTAGAGCACGATGCCGGTGCGCAGCAGGCGGGCCTTGGTGAAGGCGATGCCGCTGGCACACTGGCTGGCGATGGCGGGATAGACGGTGTTGCCGATCAGCAGACCGATGATGATGGCCAGCGTCAGCGCGCTTAGGCCGTTGTTCTTGATGGCCGGAAACTGCGCGGCCCAGGTGGCCGCGGCAGCGATGGCGCCCGCCAGCAGCAGGCCGGGAATCATCCCGCCGGTCTTGTGCATCCAGCCTTGCGAGGGTGCGGAGTTTTTCAGTGTTGTAGTGTTCATCGTGACCTTTCGCAGCAGGCAAGACAACAGGTCTGATTGCCGGCATGGAGGTCACTTTAGATTTCTTGGTTATATTTGTATAACTAATAGTTTTTGTAAGATCAACCTATAAAACAGGTAGATTGAGCTTTCTGACTCCTGCGATTCGACTCAATCATTGACTGGATGAGCCGATGCTGGCGAAGCCGGGATGCCCGTTTTGAATGGTAGGCAGGGGCTCCTGGCGAGCCTGTTGTCATCGATACGAATACAAGAATCATCGTCATGCTGCACCTCACCTTGCGTCAGTTCGAGATCTTCTGCGCCGTGGCCCAAAGCGGGACCACGGTGGCTGCCGCAGAGGCCGTAGCGCTTTCGCAGTCGGCCACCAGTGCCGCGCTGCAGCAACTGGAGCAAGGCCTGGGCGTGCAGTTGTTCGAGCGCGTGGGCAAGCGTCTGGTGCTCAACGATGCAGGCCGTGCGCTGCTGCCCCAGGCCCTGAGCGTGCTGGAGCAGGCCAGAGGCATAGAGCAGACGTTTTCCGCGCGTGCGGCCAATATGCCGGTGCGCCTGCGCGTGGCGGCCAGTACCACCATCGGCACCTATGCGCTGCCCGAAGTGCTGGCGCGGCTGGCACGCTCGCATCCGCTGGTGCGCGTGGACCTGCAGATCGCCAATACCCAGGAAGTGGGCGAAGCCGTGCAGGCCATGGAGGTCGACATGGGCCTGATCGAGGGCAGCAGCCACTGGCAGGGGCTGGAGGTCGAGCCCTGGCTGCGCGATGAATTGGTCATCGTGGCATCGCCGCAGGATCCGCTGGCCGAGCTGGCGCGCAGCAAGCCGCTGGGCGTGGCAGCGCTGCGCAAGGCGGCATGGCTGCTGCGCGAGGCGGGCTCGGGCACGCGCGAGATGGTCGAGCATGCGCTGCTGCCGCATCTGCACCAGCTGCCTGCAACCGCCACGCTGGGCAGCTCCGAGGCGATTGCGCGCTGTGTCGAGCAGGGGCTGGGCATCAGCTGTCTGTCGCGCGTGCTGGTGCAGTCACAGTTGCAGGCCCGGGCGCTGGAAATTCTGCCCACCACCTTGCCGCGCATGTGGCGCAACTTCTCTCTGGTGCAGCGCGCCGGAAAGCGCCGCTCGCCCGCACTGCAGGCCTTTGTCGATGCCTGCAAGGCCAGCGAGCCGGCGCTGAGCGAGCTCTCGGATCCCTCCAATGTCAAACACGCTGTAGCGCCTGAATGACAGACGTCGGCAGCTATGGTTTTCTTAACAATGATTTGCTTGCGACACCGGTTTTTGCCCCTATATTGGGTAGACAAGTCGGGCGCGCGCTGCGCGACACCGGCTTTCACAAGCAGGGAGGAACACCATGAAAACCATCGATGAAATGCTGCACCTGGACCTGCTCACTCACGAACAGCATCTGCAGATCAGCCACTGGATCGACGATGCGCAGTCCCCCGAGGCCATTTTGCAGATGCCTGCCGGACTCTGGCAGGCCGTGGAGCGCGCCAGCCAGGCCATGGGCGTGAACGAGGATCTGCTGCGTCCGCCGGCGCTGGACGCGGGCGGCCTGACTTTCAGTCAGTAGGTTGCGGGGCCTGGCGCTCAGTAAAAACTGCCTCAAACGCAGGCTGCACAAGCACAGCCTGCTCTGATTTTCATTTCAGCGGGATAGCCGTTCCCTGCGGCACGGCCACGGCGGTGACGCTGTTCTGGGGCGAGCCCTCGATCACCCGGTCCGAGTAGGTCATATAGATCAGGGCATTGCGCTTGGCATCCACCATGCGCACCACACGCAGGCGCTTGAACAGCAGCGAGGTGCGCTCGGTGAACACTTCTTCCTGCTGCCTGAGCGGCGCGGGGAACTGGATATTGCCCGTGGCCTGGCAGGCAATCGACGCCTCCGAGCGATCCTCGGCCAGACCCAGGCCGCCCTTGATGCCGCCGGTCTTGGCACGCGAGACATAGCAGGTCACACCCGGCACCTTGGGGTCGTCATAGGCATCGACCACGATCTTGTGATCCGGGCCAATCCACTTGAAGACGGTGTCCACGGCTCCGATCTGTTCGGCATGGCTCATGCCGACAAAGGCCATGGTTCCTACGGTGGCGGCCGCAACGGCCAGAGCGGCAGAGAGCAATTTCATGGTGGTGCGCATACGGTGAGTTAAGGGTTAACCCTTGGCTTTTAACAGGGCATTGAGTCCCGGGCAAGGGATTGGCAGCCGGCCTTAGGACAATACCTGCTGCTGCAGAACTTTCTGTATTGCATCACGGTTTGCCCCGGCCTGCTGGCGGGCACCGGCCGCTGAGACGCCGCCACAGGCATGACACAACGCACGCCGGACTTCCGAACTCCCTCTTTGATCTGCGACGGCCCCTCGGGCGGTGGCTCCATGCAAGTGCCGCATCCGCCGGATGTGGCCGTTATCTATGTCGGTGAACGTTTCCGCGCCCGGTCTGAGCGCTTCCTCCCTGTTGTTGATGGCACTGGCCTGTGGCCTGTGCGCGGGCGGCAACTATTTCAATCAGCCGCTGCTGCACTCGATTGCCGGTCATTTCTCGGTCAGCGAGTCGGCGGCCGCGACGAGTGTGACGCTGGCCCAGGTGGCCTATGCGGCAGGCCTTTTGCTGCTGGCGCCGCTGGGCGACAAGCTGCAGCGCCGCGGCCTGGCCGTGAGCCTGATGCTGCTGGCTGCCCTGGGGCAGGCGCTGTGCGGCCTGGCGGGCCAGTTCGATCTGTTCCTGCTGGGCACGCTGATGGCCGGTCTGTTCTCGGTTGCAGCCCAGGTGCTGGTGCCCATGGCGGCGGCCCTGGCCCAGCCAGGGCAAAGCGGGCGGGCCGTGGGCTGGGTCATGAGCGGTCTGCTGCTGGGCATCTTGCTGGCGCGCAGCGTGGCCGGCATGGTCTCGGAGGCCTGGGGCTGGCAGGCCGTCTACCAGGGCGCTGCGCTGGTGATGGCCGTGGTGGCGCTGTGGCTGTGGAAGGCGCTGCCGGCATCGCGCAACCCCAGTCCTGTCAGTTATCCACAGGTGCTCAGAAGCATGTGGCATCTGCTGCGCAGCCAGCCGGGTCTGCGCCAGCGTACGCTGGTCAGCGCGCTGGCGTTCGCCTCGGTCAGCGTGCTGTTCTCGACCATGGCGCTGCAGTTGTCCAGCGGCCCCCTGGGCCTGGATGACGGGCAGATCGGCTTGATCGGTCTGGCCGGCGCGGCGGGAGCCCTGGTGGCCACTCAGGCGGGGCGGCTGGTGGACAAGGGCCTTGGCCGCGTGAGCTGCGCCATCGGGGCGCTGGCCCTGCTGCTGTCCTGGCCCCTGCTGTGGGTGGGCGGAGCGCATCTGGGCTGGTTCGTGCTGGGCATGGTGGTGATCGATCTGGGCCTGCAATGCCTGAACATCACCAACCAGGCCACGGTGGCCCAGTTGCTGCCCGCAGCGCGCGGGCGCATGAATGCCGTCTATATGACGGGCTATTTCACGGGCGCGGCGGCGGGCTCGGCGCTGGGGACTCTCGCCTGGCGCATTGACGGCTGGCAAGGTGCCTGCGTGCTGGGCCTGGCCCTGGCGCTGCTGGCGTGTCTGGGCACTTTCAGGATGCGCAAGACCCATGGCCTGGTGGCCAGACTGGCCTAGAGCCGCCGGCGTTCAGAGATCCCAGCGCAGGGTGGCGCTAAAAGTTCTCTGCGGATAGGGATGGAAGTTCCAGTACTTGGCATTGTTGGCGTTGTCTATGCCGAAGGCCGCTGACAACTGCTTGTCGATCTGATAGCGGGCCCGCAGATCGACGCTGAAATACTGGCTGGCACCCATATAGGTGTCGGCATGCACATCGCTGTTGTCCAGATTCGAGTACTGGCGCCCGCTGTAGCGCGCCGCCACGGTCAAGGCCCAGCGTTCATCGGGCTTGTAGGTGGCCCAGGCCGTGGCGCGCCAGCGCGGCACGCGCGGCTGCCATTTGCCGACGCTGGCCGGGTTGACGGCATTGGCCGTGATGCGCGAATTGGCCCAGGTCAGGCTGCCGCCCAGATCCAGCCCGCGAATCCACACCGACTGCGCCGAGTAAGCCAGCTCCAGCCCCGAGGTCCTGACCTGATCCACGTTCTGCACCGCAGAGATGGTGGTGCCGGCAATCAGCTGGCTGTAGAGCGCATCGCGTGTGCGCTCGTGGAACCAGGTGGCGCGCAGTAGGCCGTTACCCAGGTCTTGCTCGGCCGTCAGCTCGCCCGTCCAGGATTTTTCGGGTTTCAGATTCGGGTCATTGATGAAGGACAGCGCCCCGCCAGAGGTCGCGCCATACAGCTCGCCCACGGTGGGAAAGCGCACGGCCCGGCCCAGCGATGCCTTGAGCGTGGTGCTGCGGGCCAGTTGGTAGGCCAGCGCGGCCTTGGGCGAAAAATGCGATTCGCTGCGCTGGGCGTAACTCAGCTGGCTGCTGGCCGTGGCGGTATGGCCTTGGGTGGCCGTCCAGTCCTCCCAGCGCAGACCCAGCACGGCCTTCCAGTCCCTGGCCAGCTGCCAGCTGTCCTGTGCCCAGGCATAGCGGGTCTCGGCCCTGCCGCCGACCTGGCTGACGATGGACTGCTCGTTGGCTCCGCCGGACTGCCAGTCGCCAACCACGTTGTATTTGCTGATGTTGAGCTTGTAGGCATCGCGGCCCAGGCCGAAGTCCACGATATGTGTGCCCTGCAGGCCCAGTATGTCGTTCTGTCGCCATGTGCCCTTGGCGGCCAGCGTGTTCCAGCCCGTGCCGTCCTGATCCTGCAGCGTGCCCTTGCCGCCCAGGTTGGCGGCCGGCTGGGCAATGGTGGGCACGCGCTGCTGATCCTTGCCGTAGTCATAGAGGCTGGCGCTGAGCTCCCAGTCAAACTCGCCCTGGGCACGGCTTTTGAGCGAGACGCCATGCATGGTGTGGGTCTGCTGGTCCTGGCTCAGTCCGAAGGCGGTGTCGGCCAGCTTGTAGGTCTTGCCGTCGATATGGATGTTGCCGCTGTAGACCGGCTGGCCGTCCGGCCCGCGCAGATAGGTCTCGGAGCTTCCTCTGGCGCTGTTCTGCCACCAGCCCAGCGTGTAGCTGGCGCGCAGCGTGGGCGTGATGTCATAGGCCAGCTTGATCTTGGCGTGATCCTGCCGGGTGCGGTACTGCGTGCCCGCGCCCAGGATGTACCAGGGCTGATTGGTGGTGTTGACTCCGGCAATCGCCCCGGTCACGGGCGTGCCGCCGCCGCCCGCCACGCCGGCGGACTGCAGCACGGTGGGGAAGGTCATGGGCTGGCCCTGGCTGTCGCTGCGGCTGAGGTTGATCCAGTACGACCAGCCTGCGCTTTTGCTGCCGATGGAAGCGCTGGTATTCCAGCTGCGGTAATTGCCGCTGCTGCCCAGCACGTCGGCACTCTGGTGGGCATAGCCGGCGGCCACATGGGCTTCGAGCTTGTCGGGCATGCGCGTCACATAGTCCACCACGGCACCGGCGGAGTTGCCGGGGTAGGCAGCCGAGAACGGGCCGTACATGACATCGACGCGTTCGATCTCCTCGGGCGTCACCAGGCCCCAGCGCGGCGCATAGTTGCTGCCGTTGGCAATGCCATTGCCCAGATAGTTGGACAGCAGAATGCCGTCGGCATAGACGGCCGAGCGCGCGCTATTGCCCGTGCCCGAAGCCCGCGTGGAGAGTATGGCGTGGTTGTAGTCGCCGATATAGCGCTTGCGCACCAGCAGACTGGGCAGATATTTGAGCGCGTCCTCGCTGTCGGTGGCGTTGATGCGGGCCTCTATCTCCTCGCGCGTGATGCCTTCGATGGTGGTCGGAATCTGCGTGGGCAGCGAGCTGGGCTGGCCGCCGTTGACGGTGACCACGCCCAGGGTCTTGGAGCGCTCAGGCAGGTCGGCGGAGTCGGTTGAAGTCTGTGCCAGGCACGGCCATGCGATACCACTGACCACCAGTGGCAGAAAAATCTGTTTCATGAATGCTTACCTTGGGACGTAGTCGTCCCTATGAATCTGATAGCGGCCAGCGCAGATCGGAGCTGCGCTGGAGCCCGAAATGGTTCAGAGGTAAGCGGGAGGCGGCCCGCGTGCCGGCAGGGGCGCGGCGGTGAGGGAGGCGATGCGTGCGCGCTGCACGGGCTGCAGCGCATGCCACAGCGGAGACTCGGTAGGAGGCGGCAGTTGCAGCGCGGGCGGAGGCGGTGCTGCATGGGGCAGGCACATGGGGCAATCGAGGTGACCCGCACCCAGAACGCTGCCGCCGTCTTCGCCCTTGACGATCAGCTTGACCGCGCCGGTGCTGGTGCAGATCAGCTCAAACCCCTGCGACTGGATCAGCGGCGCGGCAGCCGCCACTCCCATGGACAGTGCCAGCCATGCCAGCACGCACCGGCCCAGCAGGCAGGTGGCAATGCGGCGAAGCTGTTGCAAGGTCATGAGTCGGGCGGTGCGAATATGCGTCCGCATCATACGTCGTCTGCTGTCTCAGACCATGCGTGAAAACCGCCGCACAAGCCCTGGCGCAGGTGCAAAGTGCTGTGACTTCAAATACAAAACCCGGCGCAAGGCCGGGTCCGAAAAACTGTCACGTCCTATGTGAGAGACAGCAAGCAAGCACCGCCGCGCAGCAAGGGCTGCCCCAGCGAGGGCTGCCCCAGCGAGGCTGTCGTCCCCCTCGTGAGGGGGAAGGCGCGTCAGCGCCTCAGGGGGCCGCTAAGGGGTTACTGCCCTGCAACGTGTTTGCGCAGGTGCTCCAGAGCTTCCTCCACCTGGTCCACCAGCACCAGGCACAGGTCGCCGGGCTGCAGGCGCTCCAGTGCGTGGTCGATGGCCAGGAACTCGCCATGGATCTCTGTGCTGTAGCTGGTGCGCGGCGCGCCTTCCAGGCCCTTTTTCAGCAGGGCCAGCACTTCGCCATCCACGCGGCCACGTTGGCAGGCGTCCTGATAGAGCACCACATCGTCGAACACCTTGCCCAGAATCTGGGTCTGCTCGGTGATGTCCTGGTCGCGGCGGTCGCCGGCGCCCGAGATCACCACGCTGCGGCGCTTGGCGGGCATGGCTTCCACGGCCTGGGACAGCGCGCGAATGGCGTCGGGGTTGTGGCCGTAGTCGGCAATGATGGTGGCGCCCTTGTAATCCATCACATTGAAGCGGGCAGGGGCGTTGTCGCTGTCGTTGAGAAAGCCCGCCAGACCGCGGCGGATGGTCTGCCAGGGCAGGCCTGCGGCCCATGCGGCGCCGATGGATGCCATGACGTTTTCCACCTGGAAGGTGATGGTGCCGTTGCGGGTCAGCGGAATGTCGCGCAGCGCGATGCTCTCGCGCCAGGAGCCTTCCGCAGCCACGATGGCGTCGCCATCGACATAGACCACGCGGCTGCCCTGGGCACGGTGTGTGGCCATGACGGGGTGATGGCGGTCGGCGGCAAAGAAGATGACCTTGCCGGGGCAGACATGGGCCATGGCCGCGACCAACGGATCGGCAGCATTGAGCACGGCATAGCCCGTGGGAGCCACGTTCTGCACGATGACGCGCTTGAGAACGCCGACATCTTCCTTGGTGGTGATGAAGTTCAGGCCCAGGTGGTCGCCTTCGCCCACATTGGTGACCACGGCGACCTGGCAGCGGTCAAAGCCCAGGCCTTCACGCAAGATGCCGCCGCGTGCGCATTCCAGCACGGCCGCATCGGTCTCGGGGTGGGCCAGGGCGTTGCGCGCACTCTTGGGGCCGGAGCAGTCGCCGCTGTCGATCTGGCGACCGTTGACATACACGCCATCGGTGTTGGTCATGGCGGTGCGCCAGCCATGCGAGGTGAACAGATGGGCGATCACGCGCGTGGTCGTGGTCTTGCCGTTGGTGCCGGTGACGGCGACCAGGGGGATGCGGCCGTCGTCGCCGGGTGCGAACAGCTCGTCCACCATGGGCACGCCCACATTGCGGGGACGGCCGAAGGAGGGCGCCAGGTGCATGCGCAGGCCGGGAGCGGCGTTGACTTCGACAATGCCGCCACTTTGCTCTTCCAGGGGCTTGAGCATGGTTTCGCAGACCACGTCCACACCGCAGATATGCAGACCGATGGTCTGTGCGGCCTCGATGGCGCGGGCGGCGATTTCGGGGTGCACATCATCGGTCACGTCGGTGGCGCTGCCGCCGGTGGACAGATTGGCGTTGTTGCGCAGCACCACGCGCTGACCCTGGGCGGGCACGCTGTCGGGGGTCAGGCCTTCGCTGGCAATGCGGGCGATGGCGATATCGTCCAGGCGCACCTTGGTCAATGCCGTGCCGTGGCCGGAGCCGCGGCGGGGGTCCTGGTTGACGATGTTCACCAGCTCGCGGATGGTGTGCTGGCCGTCGCCCAGCACCTGGGGCGGCTCGCGGCGGGCGGCTGCCACCAACTGGCCGCCGACGACCAGCATGCGGAAGTCATGGCCGGGCAAAAAGCGCTCGACGAGGATCTCGTCGCCAAATTCGCTGGCGGTCTTGAAGGCGGCTTCCAGA
Source organism: Comamonas testosteroni (assembly GCF_000761245.1). Classification (GTDB taxonomy): domain Bacteria; phylum Pseudomonadota; class Gammaproteobacteria; order Burkholderiales; family Burkholderiaceae_C; genus Comamonas; species Comamonas testosteroni_C. The sequence continues at coordinate 194,093 of NZ_AWOR01000001.1, forward strand.
CCTTCGCGGGTGGTGATGTTCACCACCACGCCCTTGCCCTGGTTGCCGTCCTGGGGTTTGACCACCACCGGCAGTCCCACTTCCTGGGCCACGGCCCAGGCGTCTTCCACGTCGGTGACGGGGCGGCCCATTGGCACGGGCACACCGGCTGCATGCAGCAGGCGCTTGGTCAGATCCTTGTCCTGCGCAATGGATTCGGCCACGGCGCTGGTGGAGTCCAGCTCGGCGGCCTGAAAACGGCGGGCGCGCGAGCCCCAGCCCAGCTGTACCAGCGAGCCGGTGGTCAGGCGACGGAAGGGAATGCCGCGCGCTACGGCGGCATCGACGATGGCGCCGGTCGAGGGGCCGATACGGTCGTCCTCGTCCAGCTCGCGCAGCTCGGCAATCGTTGCGTCGGCATCGAAGGCGGTGTCCTTCAGTGCGGCCTGAATCAGGGCTTCGGCGCGCTCCATGGCCAGCTTGCCCACGGATTCCTCGGTGTACTCGACCACCACCTGGAAAGTGCCGTGGTCCACGGTCTCATGGGTGCGGCTGAAGGTGACGGGGCAGCCTGCCTGGGCCTGCAGCGACAGGGCGGCAACTTCCAGCACATGGGCCAGCGACAGGCGCTGGTCTGCGCCATGCGGCTGCAGCGTGCCGATGGTGGGGAAACGCGCACGCAGCTTTTCCTCAAAGCCGGGCATGGCGGTGTACAGCAGCTCGCTGTCTTCGCAGTGCACGATGGCTTCGATGGCGGTGCTGCGGGTCCAGAGGTTGGGGCCGCGCAAGGCTCGGGTGCGAGTGATCTGCATAGTGTTTCTTTCAGCTGGATTTCAAGCTATTTCTTGGTCTGACGCCTATCTGATAAGCCTGGTAAGCGTCAGCAGCTATATCTTTTGAAGCGTTTATGAGGCGATCAGGCCTGGTATTCAAAGGTCTTGATGCCGGCACCGATCAGCTCGGGCGTGATGTCCAGGGCCCAGGCGGTGGCAATCGCAGCCAGCAGAGCGCTGGTGTCGGGGCGCTTGCTGCCGGCCAGGGACAGCGCCTCCAGCGTGCCCAGCACGCGTTCCTGGGTGCCGGTGGCCAGCACCACGTTGCTGCCCTTGATGAAGACGGCACGGCCGCCTTCGTGACGGGCTTCGGTGTTGGCGCGGTGGGCGGCGACAAATTCATTGTCGGCGCCAGTGGCGTAGAGAATGACTTCGCCGTCGCAGAGCTCGGCCAGATCAGCCACTTCGGGCAGGTCGGCGTTGAGCACGCCCGCACCTTCGTCCAGCACCACGTCGATCTGGGTGCGCATCACGCGGCGCATCTGGCCGGGCTCCAGCACATCGTGATCGGCCAGTTGCTCGTAGCCGTCCATGTCGGTGACCACGCCGACCAGGCAGCGGTCATAGGCCAGACCTTCTTCCAAAATGGAGCGGGCCGTGGTCTGGATGACGGCGGCTTCGGCCAGACGGTTGGTCAGCAGACGATGGGCGCCGGCCCAATTGGCAGTATTGGTCTTTTGTGTCTGGCGATTGGCGAGGAACATGCCTTCGCCGCTGGCCACGCCGGTCAGCTTGCCCGACAGCTGCAGCAGCCAGCCGACCAGGCGCGAGATGAAGGCGTTGTTGCGTGTGCCCACAATGCCGACCACGGGGATGCGACCGGCGCCGGCACCGTCTTCGCGGGGGAAGAGGTGGTCGGCAATGGCCATGCCCACGGGGCGCGGTGCGCCGCTGGTGGGCTTGAGGTGCATCAGCAGGCCGGGGCCGGCGTTGACTTCCAGAATCGCTCCCTGGCCCTGCATGGGCTTGGAGACATCCTTGAGGATCATGTCCATGCCGGCAATGTCCAGGCCGACGATCTTGGCGGCCAGCACGGCGTAGTAAGCCACGTCGGGGTGCACGTCGTCCAGGCAGTCGATGGCCATATTGCCGTTGCGCTGCAGCAGCACGCTCTGGCCCTGGGGAATCACGCTGTCAGGCGTCACATGCTGGCGATTGAGTTCCAGTTTGACGGCACCGGCTTCCAGATTGATCCAGTCCAGCGGGTATTCCTGCTCGGGACCGCGGCGCGGGTCCTGGTTGAGCACTTCCACCAGCTCGCGAAGCGTGGCATTGCCGTTGCCGTAGACGGAAACCGTCTCGCCCTTGGTCGCTGCCACCACCTTGCCGCCCACGACCAGCAGGCGGTGTTCCACGCCGTCGATGAATTTTTCGACGATCACGTCCGAGCCTTCGGGCTGCGCCAGTGCAAACGCGGCCTTGATGTCCGCTTCCTTGGACAGCTCCAGGGTCACGCCACGGGCATGGTTGCCGTCCGAGGGCTTGACGGTCACGGGAAAGCCGATGTCCTGCGCCACTTCCCAGGCCTCTTCGGGCGATTCCACGATCTGGCCTTCGGGCACGGGCACGCCGCAGGCGGCCAGCAGGCGCTTGGTGAAGTCCTTGTCCTGGGCAATGCCTTCGGCGATGGCGCTGGTCTGGTCGGACTCTGCCGTCCAGATGCGGCGCTGCGCCGCGCCATAACCGAGCTGCACCAGATTGCCGTCGTTCAGGCGGATATGGGGGATGCGGCGCTCGCTGGCGGCATCGACGATGCAGCCGGTCGAGGGGCCCAGGTAGCGGTCGTTGATGGCCGTCTTGATGGCATGCACGGCGGGCTTGAGGTCGAACGGCTCGTCATTGATGGCCGCCATCAGCAGCTTGTGCCCGTATTCCAGCGCCACGCGGGCCACTGCCTCTTCGGGGCAGCGGAACACCATGCGGTACACGCCGCGCCTGGAAATTTCGCGGGTCTGACCGAACTCGGCGGGCATGCCGGCCAGGTTCAGCAGCTCGATGATTACATGCTCCAACACATGACCCATCCAGGTGCCGCCTTCCAGGCGCTGGATGAAGCCACCGCGCTCGCCGACGCCGCAGGTGTGCTCGATCAGGTCGGGCAGCCAACTGGTCAGGCGCTCGTTGAGGCCGGGAATCTTGTTGGACGGATAGTCTTCCAGCTCTCCCAGATCCAGCCAGACCTCCAGTACCGGGCGGTAGGTCCAGACACTGGGGCCACGCAGGAAAGTTGTGCGCAAGAGTTGGATGTCGTTGAATTTCGCCATGTTGATCAGCGGATAGGAATGAGGAGAGCAGGTTTTCTTAAACTCCTGCCCCTGATAGGTTGGCATTGTGCGCCCAGAATCTGCATTGTGAAGCTTGTCAGCCTAAATGCAGGTTCGCGCGTTAACCAGGGTGTATCGGACGTCAGGCGCAGCCATATTCACCATGCCGATGCGGTTGCCCGCATGACTCTTGGAGCCGCCATCGGCGGAGAAAAATAACTCAACATGCAACATCACCATACTGTGGACGCCTCGGCAGTCTTTGCCGGCCCCCTGGGGGGCGAGCTGCGAGCCAGACTCGCTGAACATGAAAACGTATTAGCCGTCGTCCCGGTTGACCTGAGTGCGGATTTGCAGTTCGGCAGCGGCCTGCTGGCCCTGACCCAGGAGCGTCTGCTGGCCTGCGATCCCAAGACCCAGCAGTGGCGTGAATGGGCTCTGGCGGTAGATCAAAGCCTGCGCCTGCAGGATCATGGCGGTGTGGGAAATCTGGAACTGCATGACCCTCGCGAGCGTCTGGCGCACTGGCTCATCACCCTGAAGCACCAGACGGCCATGCTGCAGCTGATGCAGCAGTTCGACCGCCAGCGCGAGCGCATCGCCCGTCAGGAGGCCTACAGCGCGGTCAGCGAAGAGAATGTGGCGCATTGCCCGGTCTGCCACTCGGTGCTGCCGCCCGATACCGAAGAATGCCCGGCCTGCGCACGCCAGCAGGCGCCTCAGACCTCGACCTGGGTGCTGCTGCGCCTGTGGCGCTTTGCCAAACCCTATCAGGGCCAGCTGCTGCTGGGCTTCTTGCTGACCCTGGCCACCACGGCGGCCCAGTTGGTGGCACCTTATCTGACCATCCCGCTGATGGACAAGATCCTGATTCCGTTCCAGAACGGTGAAAAAATCGACCGGGATCTGGTTTTCTTCTATCTGGGCATGCTGCTGCTGTCGGCGCTGCTGGCCTGGGCATTGGGCTGGGGGCGTACTTTCGTGCTGGCCAAGGTGTCCGAGCGCATAGGCTCCAATCTGCGCACCACCACTTACAACCACTTACTGAACTTGTCGGTGGATTACTACGGCAGCAAGCGCACGGGGGATCTGATGGCGCGTATCGGTGCCGAAACCGATCGCATCAATCTGTTTCTGTCGCTCAACGCACTTGATTTTGCGACCGATGTGCTGATGATCGTGATGACATCGGCCATCCTGTTCTCCATCAACCCCTGGCTGGCACTGGTCACGCTGGTGCCGCTGCCCTTCATCGCCTGGATGATTCATACCGTGCGCGACCGCCTGCGCACCGGCTTCGAGAAGATCGACCGTGTCTGGTCCGAGGTGACCAATGTGCTGGCCGACACCATTCCCGGCATTCGCGTGGTCAAGGCCTTTGCCCAGGAAAAGCGTGAAGCCGACCGCTTTGCCGACGCCAACCTGATCAATCTGCAGGCCAACGACAAGGTCAACAAGACCTGGTCGCTGTTCACTCCCACGGTGACGCTGCTGACCGAGGTCGGCATTCTCGTGGTCTGGGGCTTCGGCATCTATCTGGTGGCCGGCGGCTCCATCACCGTCGGTGTGCTGACGGCCTTCATCGCCTATATCGGCCGCTTCTATACCCGCCTGGATTCGATGAGCCGCATTGTCTCGGTCACGCAGAAGGCTGCTGCCGGTGCCAAGCGTATCTTCGACATCCTCGACCATGTCAGCAATGTGCCCGAGCCCAGCAACCCCGTGAAGCTGCCCGGCAAGGCCAAGGGCGCCATCACCATGGAGGATGTGGGCTTTCGCTACGGCAGCCGCGCCGTCATCAAGCATCTGAACCTGGAGATCAAGCCCGGCGAGATGATCGGACTGGTCGGCCACAGCGGCTCGGGCAAGAGCACCCTGGTCAATCTGATCTGCCGCTTCTACGACGTCTCCGAGGGCTCCATCCAGCTCGACGGCGTGGACGTGCGCCGCATGTCCGTGTCCGACTACCGCAGCAATATCGGCCTGGTGCTGCAGGAGCCCTTCCTGTTCTTCGGCACGATTGCCGAGAACATTGCCTACGGCAAGCCCGACGCCACGCGCGAGGAAATCGTGGCCGCGGCGCGTGCCGCCCATGCCCACGAGTTCATCCTGCGCCTGCCCCACGGCTATGACTCCCTGGTCGGCGAGCGCGGCCAGGGCCTGTCCGGTGGCGAGCGCCAGCGCATCTCCATCGCGCGTGCGCTGCTGATCGATCCGCGCATCCTGATCCTCGACGAAGCCACCTCGGCCGTGGATACCGAAACCGAAAAGGAAATCCAGAAGGCACTGGACAATCTGGTGCAGGGGCGCACCACGATCGCCATTGCCCACCGTCTGTCCACCTTGCGCAAGGCCGACCGTCTGGTGGTCATGGATCGTGGCGAGATCGTCGAAGTGGGCCCGCACGACGAGTTGATGGACCTCAAGGGCCATTACTTCCGTCTGTACGACGCGCAGGCGCGCCGTGCCGAAGAGGATGCGCAAGCGGCCGGCCTCAAGCTGCAGACCAAGGAACCCCAATGATCGAAGCTCCCCAATCCAATCTGAGCGGCATGCAACTGGTGCGCAATGCCCACGGCCGTCTGGTGCTGACCCTGGGCAATGGCCTGGTCTACGAATCAGTCGTTCCCGTGCGCGCATTCCCCATCGCGGCTCCCACCGAAGGGCTGTCGCTGATTGCTGCCGATGGCAAGGAGGCGCTGTGGGTGGCCCGCATGGCCGACCTGCAGCCCGAGCATCGCCAGCTGATCGAGCAGGACCTGGCAGTGCGGGAGTTTGTGCCGACCATAGAGCGCATCCTCAACGTCTCCAGCTTTTCCACCCCCAGCACCTGGGAGCTGCAGACGGATCGCGGTACGACGCAGATGGTGCTCAAGGCCGAAGAGGACATCCGCAAGCTGGCCGGTCGCACCCGGCTGCAGATCACGGGCCAGGATGGCGTGCAATACCGGATTCCCGACAGCAGCAAGCTGGACCGGCACTCGCGCAAGCTGCTGGAGCGCTTTCTGTAAGCCGCGCAGTGCGACTATTTCAAGGGCCTCGCCTCATCGCGAGGCCCTTTTTTGTATCAAATTGCGCAGCGGCGCTTGATATATATAGACTAATAGCTATCAAAATAGGATTGAAAATAATCCTACAGTTTTCTCAAGCGTGGCCGATAACAGGGCGAGATAGCTGATTTTCCGCCTGCACCTTTTTACTGCCGAGGGCCAAGCCATGCAAATTCCACCTCTAGACCGGACACAGACGCCCTGGCGTACCCAGGGTGCGGATTTGTATTCCACAGGTGCCTCTGGCGCCGCGCCGGTGCGTCCCGTGAATGCGGTGAATGCCCCAGAGTCGGTTGACAAGATCGGCGAGGGCCGCACGGTGCGCGAACCCGAGAAGCCCTCGGCACCTGATACCGAGAACCGCGACTGGACGCTGGCCGAGGAGGTCAAGCAAAAGGAGGAGGTCGAGGAGCCGCCCAAGGAGCCCATCTCCAAGCAGCTGATCGAGTTCATCCAGTCCATGTGGCGCGCAAGTGCCCAGGCGGTGGAGCAGGCGCAGGAAACCAGCAAGTCGGAAGATCTGCTGCAGAACAAGCAGACGGCGCGCAATGAGCCGCTGACTTATTCCGAGCCCAGGGTCAAGCGCAGCGGCAACGCCAAGTAAGGCGGTTGCTTCTATTTTGAGAGCTTATTGCGCTTGATATTCAAGCGTTTCAGCTATCTTTATAGCTTATTTGCTTTCAGGCTCAGCGCTATCAGCTTCTGATTTGTGAGCGCCGTCCCTGGCTACGGGGGCCGTGGCGATGGCTTCGGCGGCCTTGGCCTTTTCACGCGCTGCACGGTATTTGACGGCAAAGGCGCGCACTTCCTCATAGGTGACGAAGCCGTCCTTGTTGGTGTCGGTTTCATCAAAGGCGGCGGCCAGCTTGGGGATGATGGCCACTTCCTTGCGGCTGAGCTTGCCATCCTGATTGAAGTCCAGCATCTTGAACTGCTGCTGGGCCTTGATCTCGCCCTTGGAGAGCTGGGTTCCCTGTCTTTCCCCCATCTTGTCGCCGGAGGTTTCCTCGGCGCGCACCGTGGGCAGCAGCAGCACGGCGCTGGTCAGCAGCACGCCCATGGCGGTCTTCATGACCGAGCTGCTGCGCGCGACGATGGGGTGGTTCTTGGCTTTTGACATAGCAGTCCAGATGAGGGCCATGACGGCATTCTCAACCTTGTGCCCGCCGCACTTTCAAAGTTTTGCATTCGCTTGCCGGACTTTGCCAAGCTTTACGTAGGCAGCGCCGCCTTGTCATGGGCAATGCCGCTGCGTACATGGCCCGAGGGAACATGCCCGGCCGCATTGCGCACATGGCCGGTCTGGTCGTCGAAGAAGAAGTCGGGCTCGAACTCGCGCAGAAACCCGCCCTTGGCCAGTCCGCCGAGGAACATGGCCTCATCGACATCGATCTTCCAGTCCATCAGCGTATTGAGCGCGCGTTCATGGGCCGGGGCGCTGCGCGCCGTGACCAGGGCCGTGCGCACGCGCATGCCGGCCACATCGGCCTGCTGCAGCCGGTGCAGGGCGGCCAGCAGGGGCTTGAACGGGCCTTCGGGCAGCGGCTGGGCGGCCTTCTCCAGCTCGTGCTGCTGGAAAGCCTCCAGGCCCTGGGCCTGGAAGATGCGCTCGGCCTCATCGGAAAACAGCACGGCATCGCCGTCGAAAGCGATGCGCACTTCGCGCGGATGGCTGCTGCTGGCGCGCATGGAGTCGGTGAACACATGGGCTGCCGGGTAGCCCAGCTGCAGAGCCTGGGTCACGTCCTCGGCATTCGCCGACAGAAACAGCTGGGCTCCCAGCGGGCGCAGATAGCCGAATGGGTCGCGCCCCTGGGTGAATACGCCGCGCTGTATGGACTGCAGGCCATGGGCCTGGGCCGAGCGGAAGACGCGCATGCCGCTGACGGGGTCGTTGCGCGAGAGCAGCACCACCTCCACATGCTGCTGTCCCTCGGTATTGAAGGCCAGCAGCTTCTTGACCAGCGAGAAGGCCACGCCCGGCGCGGCAGGCACGTTCAGCCGCTCGCGCTGCAGGCGCAGGTAGCTGGCCGGATCGCTGTCCTCGAAGAGGCGGTTTTCCTCCTCGAAATCGAAAAGGGCTCGCGAGGAGATGGCGACGACGAGCTTGTCGTTCAGGGTCATGGCCATGGCGGTACGGCTTGAAGCGGATGTGCAGACAAGCTCCGATGATACGCAGGCCGCCTGGCCCTCACCAGTTGGCTTCGCGCTCGGGCGTGGCACTGATGTGGTGGATGGATAGATCGGCGCCGTCGAACTCCTGCTCCTGGCTCAGGCGCAGTCCCAGGGTTTTCTTGAGCAGGCCGTAGACCAGCAGGCCACCGAGCGCTGCCCAGGCCACACCCATCAGCGTGCCTATGAGCTGGGCCAGAGGGTGCACGCCACCAAGCCCGCCCAGCGCCTGCGTGCCGAAGATGCCGGCCGCGATACCGCCCCAGGCGCCGCACAGACCGTGCAGCGGCCACACGCCCAGCACATCGTCGATCTTCCACTTGTTCTGGGTCAGCGTGAACATGAATACAAAGATGGCGCCGGCGGCCGCCCCCACGACCAGCGCCCCCAGGGGGTGCATCAGATCCGAGCCCGCGCAGACGGCAACCAGGCCGGCCAGCGGGCCGTTGTGCACAAAGCCCGGGTCGTTTTTGCCCACCGCCAGGGCGGCCAGCGTGCCGCCCACCATGGCCATCAGCGAGTTCACGGCGACCAGGCCGGAGATCTTGTCCAGGTTCTGAGCACTCATCACATTGAAGCCGAACCAGCCCACGATCAGAATCCAGGCACCCAGAGCCAGAAAGGGAATGCTGGAGGGCGGTGTGGCGGCAATCGCTCCGCCCTGGCGGTAGCGATTGCTGCGCGGGCCCAGCAGCAGCACGGCGCCCAGAGCGATCCAGCCGCCTACGGCGTGGACCACCACGCTGCCGGCAAAGTCGTGGAACTCGGCGCCGGTCAGTGCCTTGATCCAGGCCTGCACGCCGAAATGCTGGTTCCAGGCAATGCCCTCGAAGAAGGGGTAGATCAGGCCCACGATCACGGCCGTGGCGATCAACTGAGGCCAGAACTTGGCGCGTTCGGCAATGCCGCCCGAGATGATGGCGGGAATGGCGGCGGCGAAGGTCAGCAGAAAGAAGAACTTGACCAGGCCATAGCCGTTGAGTGCCGCCAGCTGCTCGGCGCCCACGAAAAAGTGCGTGCCGTAGGCCACGCCATAGCCGAGCGCGAAATAAACCACGGTGGAGACCGAGAAGTCGACCAGGATCTTGACCAGGGCATTGACCTGGTTCTTGCGGCGCACGGTGCCCAGCTCCAGAAAGGCGAAACCGGCGTGCATGGCCAGGACCATGACGGCGCCCATCAAAATGAACAGGGCATCCGCGCCCTGTTTTAGTGCTTGCATGAAAACGCTCCAGCTGAAATTTGCTATTTATTGGTGCGAAATTGCGGGAAAAACCCGCAATGCACTAAAAGAAAGCAAGAATTGCGCCAAGCTGGAGTGGGCGCTTCCGCACCGTTAGAGGCGCGGCTGGCCTATTTGACGAACTGGTTGAGCTGGATGATGGGCATGAGCACGGCCAGCACGATGAGCATGACCACCAGCCCCATGACGACGATGAGCAGGGGCTCCAAAATCGTGGCCAGGTGCATGGCACGGCGCTGGACTTCGGTGGACAGCTGGGTTGCGGCACGCTGCAGCATCAGCGGCAGCTGGCCCGTCTGCTCGCCCAGTCGGGCGAACATGGCGACCAGGCCCGGAAAGCGTTTCTTCTGTGCCAGGGCCGAGGCCAGTGGCGCGCCTTCGCGCACCAGCACCAGCGCATCCATGGCATCGGCGCGCAGGGCACGGTTGTTCAGCGTCTGCGCGGCGGCCTGCAAGGCCTTGAGAATGGGCACGCCCGCTGCGGCCAGCATGGCCAGGGTGCCGGCAAAGCGCGCCGCGTTATAGCTGCGCGAGAGCCGGCCTATGAGTGGCAGATGCAGCCACTGGGCATCGAAGCGCTCGCGAAACGCCTCGTTCCTGAGCGCCAGCCGAAAACCCGTAGCAACCAGCAGCAGCACGGCCAGCATGAACCAGCCATAGCTGCGCACAAAGCTGCTGATGCCGAGCATGACCACGGTGAGAAACGGCAGCGCACGCTTAGTGCCGGCAAACACGCCGGCCACCTGCGGCACCACATAGCTGACCAGAAAGATCACGATGACGATGGCCACCAGCGTCACGATGGCCGGATACAGCGAGGCGCCGATGAGCTTGGACTGCAGTGCCTGACGCGCCTCCAGGTCGTCGGCCAGGTTCTCCAGCACCGGGCCCAGGCTGCCGCTGGATTCGCCGGCGCCGATCACGGCGCAGAAGATGTCGGAAAACTCGCGTGGATGCTGCTCCAGCGCCCTGGCAAAGCTGGAGCCGGCATTGACCTCGGCCCTCAGCGCGGCGACCAGCTGATGCTGGCGTTCGTCCTCGGCTTCCTCGGCCAGCGCGGCCAGTGCGCGCTCTATGGGCAGGCCGGAGCTGACCAGCCCCGAGAGCTGGCGGGTCCAGACTGCCAGACTCGTGGAGTTGAAGGCCGGGCGCGTGAGCCATCCGGATGCACCTGTCCGGCCCCGGCCCTGGCCTGCGGCAACGGGTTCGACCTGCAGCGGCACCAGGGCCTGGCTGCGCAGCTGGCTGCGCGCGGCACGGGCGTTGTCGGCTTCCAGGGTGCCCTTGCGGGTCTGGCCCTGGGCATCCAGGGCTTCAAAGATAAAGGCGGGCATGCGCGAATCGATCTGACGGGTGACGGGTTAGAACGTGTTTACGTTCTTGGGATGGTAGCGACTAATGATGTCAGCACATCGGCATTGGAGAGCATGCAGCAGACTTGAGGCAGGTCATGACGGCCGCGGGCGAGGTCGGCACAATGGTCTGTCGATTCAAGAATGCGAGGTTTCGATGCTCAAGGACAAGGTTGCATTGGTGACGGGGGCAGCGTCCGGCATAGGCCGCTGTGTGGCGCTGACATGGGCCAGGGAAGGCGCGCGGGTGGTGCTGGCCGACCTCAACGAGGAGCAGGGCCAGGAGAGCGCAGCCCTGGTGCGCGAGCTCGGTGCCGAGGCACTGTATCTGCGCGCCGACGCCGGCAGCGCGGCGGATCATGAAGCGCTGGTGGCCTTGACCATGCGCCACTTCGGCCGTCTGGATGCGGCCTGCAACAACGCCGGCATCGGCGGTGTCAGTGCGCCCACGGCCGACTATCCACTGGATGCCTGGGAGCAGGTGCTGCGCGTCAATCTCTCTGGCGTGTTCTATGCCTGCAAATACCAGATCGCCGCCATGCTGCAGGGCGGCGGCGGCTCCATCATCAATATGGCGTCCATTCTCGGTGCCGTGGGCTTTGCCAACTCTGCGGCCTATACGGCCGCCAAGCATGGCGTGCTGGGCCTGACCAAGGCGGCGGCGCTCGAATATTCGGCCAGGGGCGTGCGCGTCAATGCCGTGGGGCCGGGCTTTATCCACACTCCCATGATCAGTGGTCTGGAGCAGGACCCGAGCACGCATGCGGCGCTGGTGGCGGCCCACCCCATGGGACGCCTGGGCCAGCCCGAGGAGATTGCCGAGCTGGTGGCCTGGCTGGCCAGTGACCGCGCGTCGTTTGTGACGGGCGCTTATTACCCGGTCGACGGCGGTTACTTGGCGCGCTGAGTGGTTTGCAGCGGTTTGCTGTAGGTTTGCTATAGGTTTTGATGGCCCTGCGCTTGACTGGCAGGCGCTGCGGGCCAAAACCTTAAACGACTGGCGCCATGGCGGCGGCTTGCATATCGCCGTCGATCTCGTCTGCGCGCACCGAGGCTGCACGCTGCAGCAGCGGCGTGGCATAGGCCTCGAATTCGGGCCGCCTGGGCAAGCTGCCGTCCATCATGCTCCAGCCGATATAGCTGGCCAGATACAGATCGGCGGCCGTGAAGTGATCGCCGCAGACATAGCGTTTGCCGGCCACCGCATGCAGCAACGTGTTCAGCACATCGTCAAAGCGGCCAAAGCCCGCGCTCATGGCCTGCTGATGAGTTTGCGATTGCAGCCAGCCTTCGTTGCGGGCGGTTGTGACGGCCTCCACCGGCCCGGCGACAAAGAACAGCCAGCGAAGGTAGCCGGCGCGCTCCGGGCTGCCCATCGCTGGGGCCAGTCGTTTCTCGGGGAAAAGCTCGGCCAGATAGGCGAGGATGGCTCCGGTTTCGGTGACCACGGCATCGCCATGCTGCAGCGCCGGGACCTTGCCCATGGGGTTGATGGACAGGTACTCGGGCGACTTCATCTCGGGTCCGAATTCCAGCTCAATGGTTTCATAGTCGGCACCGCATTCCTCCAGCATCCAGCGCACCATGCGGGCGCGTGATCTGGGGTTGCTGAAAAAGCGCAGCTTGGGCTGGTGAGGTGTGGACATTGCGGTTCTCCTTGGCGGGCTGTTGTGACATGGCAAAAACGCCATGCAGCCAATGTAGGAGCGGGGGCTGACAGTTTCTGTCAGCAGCACCGTTCAATCCAGCGTGTAGCCGGTCTCGTCCAGCCAGCGCTGTATCAGCGCCTGGCGCCTTTGTGGATAGCGTTCGCCCAGATCCTCCAGCGCATCCACGCGGTCGGCGCGAAAGTGACGAAAGGCCTGGCGCAACTCGCACCAGGCCGATACCACGCGGCTGCGCTCGAAGTAGGCCATGGCAAACGGCCAGACCCGGCGCTGGCTCGGCACGCCATGCTGGTCCCGGTAGTGCAGCACGACCTTGTGTTCGGCACGGATGGCGCGGCGCAGCGCGGCCTGCCAGGGCTCGGCCGGAGGGGCTGTCTGCATGTTGGGAACCAGCAGGCCGCTGGTGTCGACCGCGATGCGCAACTCCAGCGGCAGTGCCGAGCGTATGCGGTCCATGGCGGCGGTGGCGGCCTGGGCCAATTGCGGATCGGCCTGCAGGCTGGCCCAGCGCGCGCCCAGCAGCAGCGCCTCCAGCTCGTCGGCGTTGAACATCAGGGGCGGCAGCAAAAAGCCGGGCCGCATCTCGAAGCCGATGCCGGGGTCGCCCAGAATGTCGGCGCCCTGAGTGCGCAAGGTGGCAATGTCGCGGTACAGCGTGCGCAGGCTGACGCCCAGCGCCTGGGCCAGCTCCGGCCCGGTCTGCGGCAGACGGGCGCGGCGCAGCGTATCCAGCAATTGCAGCAGACGGGCGGAACGGCTCATGGGCGAAATCTGAGAGGTGAACGACGCAGGAGTTTGGCATGCTCTCATGCCGGGACGCCGGCCTGTCGTTATCCCTGAGCTTCCTCCTGCCGCACAGCAGGAGAGGAGGAAGCTGCCAGGACCGCTCAGGCGCAGTTCATTGCGTCAGCCGTGATCTCCAGGCTGCGCAGGCGCAGCTCGGCGTCATAGACATCGCTGACGATCATGAATTCATCGGCCTGGGTCTCATCGGCGAGCTTTTGCAGGCCCTGGCGCACGGTATCGGGGCCGCCGATGACGCCCACGGCCAGAAAATCGGCAATCGCCGCCTGGGCGCGCCCATCCAGCTGCTCCCAGAAGTCCGGTATCGGGGGCATGAGCCGGGTGCGGTTGCCGGTCAGGATGCCGAGCACGCGCTGATAGGTGCTGCTGGCCAGAAACCGGGCCTCTTCATCGCTGGGGGCTGCAATCACGGGCACGCCGACAATCGCGTAAGGCTTGGCCAGTGTGGCACTGGGCTTGAACATCTGGCGGTACAGGGCCAGGGCCTGGTGCAGCATGCGCGGGGCAAAGTGCGAGGCAAAGGCATAGGGCAGGCCCATGTGTGCAGCCAGCTGGGCCGAGAACAGACTGGAGCCCAGCAGCCAGATCGGGACATGCGTGCCCGCGCCCGGCATGGCGATGATGCGGGCTCCATCCTGGTGATCGCCCAGCAGACGCTGCAGCTCTTGCACGTCGCGCGGGAAGTCCTCCTCGGTCTCCACGCGGTCGCGGCGCAGGGCGCGCATGGTCGCTCCATCGGTGCCCGGTGCGCGGCCCAAGCCCAGGTCGATGCGGCCCGGGTAGAGCTCGGCCAGCGTGCCGAAGGCCTCGGCCACCACCAGCGGTGCATGGTTGGGCAGCATGATGCCGCCCGAGCCCACCCGAATCTTCTGCGTGGCGCCTGCGATGTGGCCGATCAGCACGGCCGTGGCCGAACTCGCAATGCCCGGCATATTGTGGTGCTCGGCCAGCCAGTAGCGGGTGAAGCCCAGCTTCTCGGCCTGCTGCGCGGTGCGCACGGCAATCTGCAGAGCGTCGGCCACCGTTGCGCCTTCGCGCACGGCGACCAGGTCCAGCATGGACAGCTTGACGTTGTTCAGGGATTTCATGGCGATTGATCCATATGGTTTTGATGGCTTTCAGCGCTTTTTTGAATCAGCGCTTGCGGCCTATTTCACGACCAAAAACAATGCCGACCAGCACGCCCCAGACCAGCAGCACGGCGGCCATGGCGTAGTAGGTGCTGCCGGCCTGCATGGCGAATACCGAGCCCAGCAAGGCCACCAGCGCCGCCATGCGGATCATGCGGCGCAGCTGATCCACCGGGAGACGGCCTTTGAGGTTGAACAGCACGGCAAGGCTGATGACAGCCAGGGCGATCAGCAGCAGAAACAGATCGCCGCCATAGGGCTGGACGGAAGTGCGAAGGTTTTCAAGCATGGCAACGATTCTGGCAAAGGCTCAATGACCGCTGCTGACTGAGGCCATGCATGAAAAAGCCCACCGTGAGGTGGGCTTGGCTGCAAGGCGGGCAGTCAGTTCAGGCCGAGAGCGGCAAGCAGCGCATCGGCGGCCGTGCCATTGAGCCGCTGCTGATTGCTGACCATCTGCTTGTCCCGATAGCCTGCATAGGTGATGCCCGAGCAGGCGGTAGTTCAGGAAGTTGCTGACATTGAGCTGGGTGGGCTCCTGCGTGAAGCGCTGCACCTTGGCACCTGCCTGCGTGACGATGCTGTAGTTGCTGAGCAGGATCGTCTTGCAGGTGGACACACCGTTGATGAACAGGGGCCGGTTGCTGGGCAAGGTGCTCATATCGCCCTCGCATTCATAAAGGCGTGCGCGCTGCTCGCCACCACTTCAGCGATCCGGTGCTGAGCATTCCCTCGCTGCAGGAGTTCGCCGAAAGACAAGGTCTGTGCATCCATACCGCGCGTTCGCAATTCAAGTCGGCGGCGGTCAAGGTCGGTGTGGGGCGGCATGCCGATTTCGTGCGCGTGCTGCTCACAGGCCCTGCCATGCAGCGCTGGCGCGAATGAGTCCCTGGCCTCTCAGTCGCGTGTGACGCGCACCACCTCCGCTTGCGTGGTGATGCCTTCTCGCACCAGACGCTCGCCATCCTCGCGCATGAGCTGCATGCCTGCCGCCATGGCGGTCTCGCGAATCTCTGCCTCGCTGGCGCCGCGATGGATCTGGGCGCGAATGGCATCGTCCACCGCCAGCAGCTCGAAGATGCCGGTACGGCCCCGGTAGCCGCTGGGCTCGCTTTGGTCGACCTTGCGTACCAGGCGCTGTGCCAGCACTCCCAGCAGCGAGGAGGACAGCAAAAAGGGCTCGACCCCCATATCGATCAGACGCGTGACGGCGCTGGGTGCGTCGTTGGTGTGCAGCGTGGCCAGCACCAGGTGGCCTGTGAGCGAAGCCTGGATGGCGATCTGAGCGGTTTCGAAGTCGCGGATTTCGCCGATCATGATCACGTCCGGATCCTGGCGCAACAAGGCGCGCAAGGCCTTGGCAAAGGTCAGCTCGATCTTGGCGTTGACCTGGGTCTGGCCCACGCCGGCCAGCTCATATTCGATGGGGTCTTCCACCGTCATGATGTTGCTGTGGCTGGCATCCATGCGCTGCAGCGCGGCATAGAGCGTGGTGGTCTTGCCCGAGCCCGTGGGGCCGGTGACCAGCACGATGCCATGCGGCTGCGCCGTCAGATGGGTGAAGCGTCTGAGCGTCTCGCCGCCCATGCCCACGGCTTCCAGGCTGAGCTTGCTCTCGCTCTTGTCCAGCAGACGCAGCACGGCGCGCTCGCCGTGGGCACTGGGCAGGGTGGAGACGCGCACGTCAATCGCTCGCGTGCCCAGGCGCAGGCTGATGCGCCCGTCCTGGGGCAGACGTTTCTCGGCAATGTCCAGGTCGGCCATGATCTTCAGGCGGCTGATCAGGGCGGCGTGCAGGGCGCGGTTGGGCTGCACCACTTCGCGCAGGTCGCCGTCCACGCGAAAGCGCACGCTGGAATGGCGCTCGTAGGGCTCGATGTGGATGTCCGATGCGCCGTCGCGTGCTGCCTGCGTGAGCAGGGCGTTGAGCATGCGGATGATGGGGGCGTCGTCGGCAGTCTCCAGCAAGTCCTCCACGGCTGGCAGCTCCTGCATCATGCGCGTCAGATCGGCATCGGACTCGACCTCGCTGACCACCATGGCCGCGCTGGAATCGCTTTGCGCGTAGGCCGCGCTGATGCGGTGGGCCAGCGCGCCGCTGTCCAGCAACTGCCAGCGCTGCACCGCGTGCTTGCGCTGCACTTCGGAGATGGCCGCCCAGTCGGGCTGCGGACCGTGCCAGAGCACGGGCTCCTGGCCGTCATCCTCGATCAGCAGCTGGCTGCTGCGGGCAAAGCCATAGGGCAGTGGATAGCGCATGCGTGGCCTTCGCTTACAGGGTGCCCGCAGGCAGGGTGGCGGGCGTCGCAGGCGTCACGGTCACGGGCTGGCCGTCCACCGTGGGCTGGCCGGGGCGCGTGAAATCCACGATCTCGGGCTTGGCGCCAGGCACGATGACCACATTGGCCGCGCGTGCCGGCGCTGCGCCGCTGGAGGCGGGCAGCAGGGGCGCGGCATTGACGTTGCGCATCAGCAAATTGGGGTCGGGCTGCACGGTCTGCTGCATGCCGCGAATGGACTCATAGCGGTCCTGCGAGAGCTGGCTGGTGGAGTTGGCATCGCGCAGCACGGTGGGACGCAGAAACACCATGAGATTGGTCTTCTTGCGCGCACGGCTGGTGTTGCGGAACAGATTGCCCAGCAGGGGAATGTCGCCCAGCAGAGGCACGCGCTCCTGGCTCTGGCTGTATTCGTCGGCAATCAGGCCACCCAGCACCACGATGGCGCCGTCCTCGACCAGCACATTCGACTCGATGGAGCGCTTGGTGGTGGTGGCGCCGGACTGTGCATTCGCCGTTCCCTGCTTGACTGCCGAGTTTTCCTGGTAGACGGCCATCTTGATGGTGCCGTTCTCGTTGATCTGCGGACGGATCTTGAGCAGCGTGCCCACGTCCTTGCGCTCGTAGGTGGTGAAGGGATTGACCGAGCCCGAGGTGCCTGCGGTGTTGGTGTAGGAGCCCGTGGGGAAGGGCACGTTCTCGCCCACCATGATGCTGGCTTCCTCGTTGTCCAGCGTCATCAGATTGGGAGTGGACAGAATGTTCGTGTCGCCGTCGCCCTGCATCAGGTTGACGAGGGCACCCAGGCTGGTGTTGCCGTTGACGCTCTGGGTGAAGCCCAGGTTCATGCCCTTCATGCTGCCGATGGCCGAGGCCTGGCTGTCGGTCAGGGGCGTGCCGTTGACCAGATTGCCCACGGCACCCGACAGGCCGAAGATGTTGGAGATGCCGCTGATGGAGGTGCCGTTGCCGAGCACGCCCAGCACGCGGCCGTTGTTGCGGATCACCGAGCTCCACTGCACGCCCAGCTGGGCAGCCTTGTCGGCGGAGACTTCGACGATCAGGGCTTCGATCAGCACCTGGGCGCGGCGGCCGTCGAGCTTGTCGATGACGGTGCGCAACTGACGGTACAGCGGGCCGGGGGCCGTGATGATCAGCGAGTTGGTCGTGGGATCGGCCTGGATCATGCCGCCCGTGGAGGGCTGCTGGGCGGTGCCGAAGCGGGAGCTGGGGCCGCTGTTGCCGCCGCCCAGGCCCACGGTGGCGCTGCCGTCCGTGCCGCGCGAGATCATGGGCTGGGAGCTTGCTGCATTGGTGCTCGAGCCGGCCGCTGCCGTCATGCCCGGCTGGCCGCCCAGGGCGGTGCTGGCGCTGGTCTGGGCGTTGATGGCGGCACGCAGCGTGGCGGCCAGGGACACCGCATCGGCGTTCTTGAGATACACCACATGGATGTTGCCGTCGTCACCATTGCCCGTCATGGCCGGCTGGTCCAGACGCGCGATCAGCGAGCGGATCAGCGACAGCTTGGCGGGGTTGGCGGCGCGGATCAGCACCGAGTTGCTGCGCGGCTCGGCCAGTATGGAGGTGCGGAAACTGGTATCCGCCTGGCCTGTGGCGGCACCCGCTCCTGCCTGGATCACGCCGCCGGCGGTGGCCGAGCCACCTTCCATCAGGCGATTGACCAGGGCCACCATATCGGCGGCCACGGCATGGCGCAGCGAGATGACTTCCACATCGGTGGCGTTGGAGACATCGGTGCTGGCGATGATGCGCGAGATGCGCTGCAGATTGTCGGCGTAGTCGGTGATGATCAGCGAGTTGTTGCCGGGGTTGACGTTGATGGTGTTGTTGGGGCTGATCAGCGGCCGCAGCACGGGCACCAGATTATTGGCGTTCTCGTAGTTGAGCTTGAAGATCTGCGTGACGATCTGTCCGCCGCCCTGGCTGGCGCGTCCGCCCTGTCCCACGGAGACCTCGCTGGACTGCAGCTTGGCATCGGCTTCTGGAATCACCTTGAACAGGCCTGCCGACTCCGTCACCGTGAAGCCCTGCATGCGCAGCGCCGCCAGATATTGCTGGTAGGCCGTGGCCGGTGAGACGGCCTTGTCGGTCAGCAGCGTGATCTGGCCCTTGACGCGCGGATCCACCACCACGTTGCGATTGGTGATGGCGGCCATGGCGCGCGACACAGCCTCGATATCGGCATTGGTGAAGTTCAGCGTGACCGGCTCGCCGGGTCGCAAACTAGGAGTGGCATTCGCTTGTCCGCTCTGGGTTTGAGCATGAATGGGTGCTGAAATGCAGACGGCAAGCGAGGCAACAGCTATCGAATGCAGTGTGTTTTGCCAGGCGGTGCGTGAATGCTGAGTCATGGGTCAACCAAAGGTGATGATGGAGCGCGCACCCTGGCGGCGCCCCAAGATATTGAGCAAATTCGACAGAGCGGCTTCGCGCTCGGGGCTGGCAGAGGCTTCGCCCCTGAAGTGCAGGCGCGAGCCCACCCATTGGCCCTGGCCGCTGAGCTGCAGGTCGCCGCCCAGCGTGGTCAGATTCAGTTGGGCATTGTCTCCGCCCTGTATATCGAGGCGGTAGCTGCCCAGGGGCTTGAGCGACGACAGCCTTGACGATACGGCCAATGCTTCCAGCCGCGTCAGGCCCTGGCTGGTGGCCCGGCCGGCGCGATACTGCAGTGTCAGCCCGACCGTGGACAGGCGCAACTGGCCCTGCAGGGCCACGGTGTTCCAGGGCGTGCCAAGGCCGGCCAGCATGTCGGCGGGCAGTTGCAGCACGCTGTCCTTGAAGCGTACCGTCATGGCGTTCCAGCCCGGCTGCAACTGCGCCAGCATCGGGGTGCTGGTGCAGCAATCGCTTTGCAGGCTGATGCTGGCGCCGCTCAGGCTGGGGCGCAGTGTCCAGTTCAGACGCGTGGGCAAGCTGCTCTGGTCCTGGCTGTCCTTGCCGCCCGTGAGCACCAGCCTAGCCGAGCCACGCCAGAGTGTGCCGCGCGGCTCCTGCAGCAGTACCTGGTTGGCGCTGACCGATTGCACGCCGGCCGCCAGCCAGGCCGCAGGAGCCTGGACCATCACCGTCAGCACAGCGCCCAGCAAGGCGCCGCCCACAGCCCAGCGGCGAGGCGAACGAGGATCGCCCGCCTCGCGCGGTCTGCGCAAGGCTGGGCTGGCGGGGCGTGACCGGGACAGGTTCATGGCCTGGGCTCAGTTCGGTGCGCCCGCGTTGCCGGGCAGCTCGAGCAGCAGATTGCCGCTCCAGCGGGTGATGGCGGCGCCATCGGCGGCTTCGCCGAGGATGCGGTTGAGCTTCATCTCGGCCACCGAGGCGTGGCTGTTGTCGCGCACCTGAGCCAGCCAGCGGGCCAGTGCCGGCGCGGCGGTCTGGGTCAGGCTGATCTGGGCGCGGTTGCCCAGCCACTGCAGCTGGGCGCTGCTGCCGAGTTCGGTCTTGAGCGACTGCTCCAGCTGCATGCGTGCATCGGCGCTATTGCCCTGCGGCTTCTGCCGCAGCAACTCGGCCTGGGCCTGCATCTGCAGCATGTTCTGCAGCTCGAGCTCCGCAGCCGCATGGCGCGCGGGGGCCGTGCGCAGGCTGTGCACGGCCGGCGCCAGCGCCAGCCACCAGAGCAGGGCCAGCAGCACGACGCTGGCGGCGAGCAGCAACAGATTCTGTTCGCGCTGGGCCAGGGCGCTCCAGCGCTGGCCCAGCGGAGCCAGTGCGGTTTTCAAGGCGTTTTTCTGCTTCATGGCCTAGCCTTTGCACTCAGCACCAATTCTGTTCCATCGCGCTGCAGCAGATAGCCGTTGGCCTGCAGACTTTGCTGTGCGTCGCCCAGTGCTTCGGGGCTCAGGTCCAGGCCCGAGATGCGCAGTTGCTTGTCCTGGTATTGCAGGCTCTTGGCATTTTGCACGCCCTGAATGCCGGCACTGGCGGCCAGCAGGGCCTCGAGGTCGCTGGCGGACAGGGCGCCGGAGTTGCTGCGCAGCAGGTCCAGTTCGCGTTGCATCTGTACCGGAGCATCGATGATGACGGGCACGTGTGGGAAGGTGGTCTGAAGTACCTGCTTGGCCTGCTGCTGGCGCAGTTCGATGGCACGGTTTTCCCTGAAGGCCCAGGCGTTGAGTCCGGCCAGCTGGGCAACGACGGCAATGCCTGCCGCCCAGCGCGCAGCACGCCATTGCGGGGCCTTGGCAAAACCATGCCAGGCATCGAGCAGGCGGCGCCTGGCGCGGGTGCTGCCGCCCAGGTCCAGATCGAACTGGGCCAGGTCGCCTGCGTAGCCATGGCTTTGCAGCAGCCGCTGGGCAGCCGTGAAGATGGTGACCGGGCGCTGCAGCGCTTCCGCGCTGCCTGCCAGATGGGGTTCGGCCAGCACCGGCAGATCCTCGGGCAGGCGCGCCAGCAGTGGCTGCAGCAGGCTGGCATCCGCATTTTGGGGCAGGACGACGAGGCAGGCCTGTGCATCCAGTCCGGTGGCGCTCAGCTGGGGTTGGGTGCTGTCGCCTGACAGAAGCAGCTGGGCCTTGCTGCTGGGCCATTGCTCGGGCAGCAGGCGGCTGGCGGCATGACCATGCTGCTCCAGTGCCTGCAGATGGGATTGCAGCCAGCTCTTGTCACAGGCCGCTACCCAGCAGGTCTGGCCTGCTGCCGAGCCTGCGTCCAGCGCCAGATGCATGCTGGCTGGCTCATCGAGCAGCTTTTCTTCCAGCAAACCATCGAGCACGGCGCGCAGGCGCTGCTGGCGCCGGCTTTGCACATTCAGTCCCAAAGGCAGGGTGACGGCATGCCAGGACAGCTGAGCTGCAGGGATGACGGCTGTGACCTGGGTCGTGCGGCCCGTGGCCGGCAGCAGGGACGCCGCAGCCTGGCCGCTGCGCTGAATGCTTTGGCCATCGTCGCTGAGGACGTAGAAGTATTCCGTGGCGGAGTTGGCGGGCTTCGCCGACAGCTGTATTAGCAATGTGCTCATGAGGGAAGATGCAGCATTCTATGGGGGCAATGTGACATCAGGGTGTCAGGGTCTGGCAACTGCGGGCATACCCCAGTCGGCATGCTCCTGCCACAGGGTGGTCACGCTCATGTTCTTGCGCTGAATCAATGAGCGCTGGCTCAAGACGTTGTCCCCGAGGCGCAGGCGACCGCGGGCTTCGAAATAGCTGGTGGTCACGGAGTGCGTGGCACTGTTGAAGACGCCGCTCAGACCTATGGCCGCAGCCGCTGCATTAAGGGACTTGAAAGGCGAGGCATCACGCAGTTGCACCAGCTGGTTGGCGCGAGCCCAGTCCAGATCATCGGTGCTGGCCCAGATGACCTCGGCGCTGGCCGTGTTGAGATTGACCGTGGTGCGCTCGGGCAGCAGCGAGACATAGGGTTCGATGCGCGCGATGAGGCGAGGATCGACGCCCAGCCAGCCCAGTTGCCCGACGGTGCGAGGCATCAGCGCCGCAGTCTGGCTCTTGCCGCGCATGGCTTGCTGCAAGGCCGTGGCGATCTGCATGACGGAGCTGCCGGGCAGGCCCAGGCGCTCGAACAGACGCTGAAAAGGCCTAAGGTCTTCCTCCTTCACGCTCGAATCGACCCCGTTGAGAAGATTGCGCAGATTCAGGCGTGACTGCAGATCCACGATCTCGCCCGAGAGAAAAGCGTCCTGCATGTCGGCAAGGCCGTCATCGACCTGGCTGACATTGTTCTTGGCGGCCAGGAATGTGGACAGGCGAGCCTCCTGCAGCGGCACCGCCCAGGGCTCGCCCAGATGGTCGACGGGGTTGCTGCGGTTGGCGCGCGAGTCCTCTTGCAGCACCACGCGCGACCAGTCCAGCGCGCCCAGCAGCAACCAGTTGGCCTGCACGCGATTGCGTTCGGCGGTCTCGATCTCCACATCGCGCCATTGCTGCCAGAGCGCGGCCGAGGCCAGGGTGGCAACCAGCACCACCGTCAGCATGGCCGCCAGCAGCGCTGCACCGTGCTGGCGCGTGCGTCTGAAACCGGCGCGCCCAAAGCCGGAAGCCCCGAGCAAGGGCCGCCCCGCAGCGATGGGGTTGTCCCCCAGGGGGGAAGGCGCGAAGCGACTCAAGGGGGATTTCATGATCTGGAGTTCGAGCGCAGCGGGTTGACCCAGTCCACCGTCATCACGCCGTTGAGCGCACGGCCGGGGGGCAGTGTCAGTTCGATGCGTATGCCGTCGGGCACGTTGGGCAGCACGGGATTGCCATCGCTGCCGACGCTGCTGCCGTCATCGTTGCCCTGATCGCTGGACTGCGGGTTGGTCCAGGCGTTGCTGCGGTAGTAGTAGACACGCCATAGGTCCAGAGGTATCAGCACGGTTTCACGGCGCATCTGGTCGCTGGAGGGATTGCGGCCCCATTGGGCCGCCTGGTTCCAGGCATCGTTCCATTCGCTGACCGTGCGTGCGGGCAGTGATTGCCAGCGCACCCATTGCAGCCTGCCATCCACATTGCGACGGCTCCAGGCCACGATGAGCGCCCCGTTGTCGACGGCGGCACTGGTCTTGCGCGTCAGGCGCAGCACCTGACCGTCCCAGTCCAGCACCTGGCGGCCCTGCAGCGGCATCAGCGCGTTGAGGTCGGCATTCCACTGAGCCAGCACGGTCTGCATGACGGCGTGCTGCTCGCCCTGCTCGCGTGTCACCTCCTGCGCGCGCAGCATGCCGTCGATGCCGCGCCAGCTCATGATGGACAGCAATGCCATTGCGGCCAGGGCCACCAGCAGCTCGATCAGCGTGAAGCCATTGTTTTTGTTGCGCATGCTACTCATGACTCAGTAGCGGCCGACGATGGTGGAGACGCGCAGCACCGCAGCCGCTTCGGAAAACACCTGGGCATCCACGCGTCTGAAGCTGGGGTTGGGCGTAGGGCGCACGCTGAGCTGTACCTGCATCTGCCTGCCGGCCTGCTGGCACTGGATGGTGGTGTCGCCGACGGCAGGCATCTGATTGAACAGGCGCAGTCGCACCAGTTCGTTCTGCGCGCAGAGCTGGGCCAGGATGACGTCGGACTGGCGCTGGGCGTTGCGCGTCAGGGCGCTGCTGGCCTGAAGTCCAGCCAGCAGGGTGACGCCGACGATACCTACCGCGACCAGTACCTCGATCAGCGTGAAGCCGCGCTGCAGCAGGGCGGGCTTCATGGCGTCACCTGCAGGTTTTGAATGCGGAACGGACGCAGCCCGTCGGTGACCAGTTGCAGCGGTGCCGAGTTGCTGCCGGGCAGCGACAGCGTGATGCTCTGCCTTGGAATCAGCGGCTCCGGCCCCAGCACCACAGGCGTACTGGGCTGCACCAGCACTGGAGTCTGCAGCCATTGCGTGGGCATCTTGACGTTGGCAGGCAGGCCTTCGAAGCGAAAGCCTTGCGGCAAGGGACGCCAGATAACCAGGGCGCCATTGGTGCGGGCCTGTGCGCGGGCCGATTCGAGCAAAGTGGCCAGACGCTGGGCTTCGCGCTCGAGCTGCTGCTCTCCGCTGTCGCGGATGGCCAGGCTCACGCCGGCCGTTGCCAGCGCCATGATGGAAATCACCACCAGTAACTCCAGCAAGGTAAATCCGGCGTGTTTGAGTTGAGCCATGAAGGAGTGAGCGGCCGAATTGCTGATGTGAAGCGGGTTAGACGGAGGACGTTTCGCCGCTGGGCAGCCCCAAGGCGAAACTCGGCTTTAGCCGGTCAGGGCCCCTTGGGGGCAGCGACCACACGCAGTGAGGGAGCGTGGGGTCGATGCTCTCGTGGGGGCTCATTGCTATTGCCAGGAGCCAATATCCGCATCCTTGCCTTCGCCGCCGGCCTTGCCGTCAGCGCCCAAGGACATGATGTCGATGGGGCCCTTCACGCCTGGGTTCAGGTATTGATAAGGATTGCCCCAGGGGTCATTGGGCAGCTTTTCCAGGTAGGGCTTCCAGTTCTGCGGAGCGGGGCCGGTGGTCGGTTTGGCTACCAGCGCCTGCAGGCCCTGTTCGGCCGTTGGATAGCGCTGGTTGTCGAGGCGGTAGAGCTTGAGCGCCTGGTTGATATTGGCGATATCGGTCTTGGCTGCGGTCACGCGCGCATCGTCGGCGCGGTCCAGCACATTGGGCACGATAAGCGCTGCCAGCACGCCAATGATGACCAGCACCACCATCAATTCGATCAGGGTAAAGCCGCGTGATGCGGCGTGGCGAATAGCAGACATCGGATGACGGCAGTTGGTGCTCATTGGAAACTGTAGGAAAAATGCAGTATTGCACCATCATAATCGTCGAATGCGACTGCAATCTTTCAATACCGGTCAGGGCCTTTCCATGCCGGTCAAACTCACGACCCTGCTGCTGTGGGCGATTGCCGCTGCGGTGGTGGTGTTCTGGATACTCCGGTTCGTCGGCAGTGCCAGTGAGCAGTTACCTTCGGTCGTACCTGCTCAGCCGGTACAGGCCAATGCCCAGGCCATGGCCAAGGCTTTGGGGGCGGTCGCAGCGCCTGTCGCCGCCGTGGCCGCGCCAGTGGCCAGCCGCTATGCGTTGCTGGGGGTGCTGGCAGGGCACGAAACAGGTGGCGGTGCTGCCGTGATTGCCGTGGAAGGCAAGGGCAGCAAGGCCGTGCGTGTGGGCGAGGCCGTGGAGGAGGGCGTGATTTTGCAATCGCTGGCGGCGCGCGAAGCGCGACTGGGCCCTGCCAACGGGCCGACCAGCACGGTGCTGCAATTGCCCAGGCCGCCCATGGCCAGCTTCAACTGAGTTGGAGCTGCAGCCACTGTCCATAGGCGGGCGCCGGCAAGGTCCACTCATGGCTTTGCGGCAACCGGTGGCCATGCTGCAGCAGCCACTGCGCGCAGCGCGCCACGCCTGCGTGGCAGATCCACACCATATGCTCGCTGTTGCTGCTGAGCGCGTCCTGCAGCGCCTCATGGACGCGCTGCAGCATCTGTGCCAGGGATTCGCCGTCGCCGGGCGCGTGCAGCGCCAGATCGTGCGCCCAGGCGCCGATGGCAGCTTCGCCGATGTCGTTCCAGCGCAGGCCTTCCCAGTGGCCGAAATCCATCTCCAGCAATCTGCCGTCGGGGATGGAGACGAAATCGGGCTCCAGTGCCTGCAGATCCGACGCCAGCTGCCTGCAGCGTTGCAGCGGCGAATGCCGGATCTGCAGCTTGCCATGCAGGGGCTGCAAAGATTGCTGCAAGGCCTGAGCGGCTTGCCGGGTGGCCTCTGCATCGGCGGCGATATCGAGGCGGCCGTAACAGCGCTCTGTATCGATCAAGGGACGTGCGTGGCGCACCAGCCATAAGGTCTTCATGGCCGTTTAGAGCAACTGGCGCAGATAGATGCAGCTGGCCAGCAGCAGCGCCAGTTCATTGAGTTGCTGGCAGGCGCCCAGGCAGTCGCCCGTCATGCCGCCCAGACGCTTACGCAGCCAGCGCCGCAGCAGCCAGGTGGTGACCAGCATGGCCGCCAGCAGGCTGGGCACAAAGCTCCAGACGCCAAGCCAGCCCAGCAGGCCCAGTGCCGGCAGGCACCAGAGGCCGCCGGTCAGCAGGCCTTGCCAGCCCAGTTGCCGGCCCGCGATATGCAGGGTCTTGCTGCTCGCGGCCAGGCCGACATGAGGCAGGCTGCGCATCAGCACCAGCGGCGCAAAGCGCGACAGCACATGAATGCAGCACACGAGGATGAGCGCCGGAGCCGGCCCCCAGAGCGGCTGCATCACAGACAGCAGCAGGGCGATCAGCACGACCTTGGTGAGCAGGGCCATGAGCAGCGCCATCACGCCATAGGCGCCGATGCGCGAATCCTTCATGATCTCCAGCGCACGCTCGGGCGGAACCAGGCCGCCCAGCCCGTCGGCGACATCGGCCAGGCCGTCCTCATGAAAACCGCCGGTCAGCCACAAGGTACCGGCGGTGCTGATGAGCGCGGCTGCCAGCGGCGACCAGGGGTTTGCCGGCAGCAGCCAGAGCAGGGCTGCCAGCAGCAGCGCGGCCCACAGGCCCACCAGCCAGCCCACGCCCGGCAGGTGCGCGGCGCTGGCACGCTGCATCTCGGGACTCCAGCCTACCCAGGCCGCCAGTCGCCCGGCCACGGGGATGCGGCTGA
Source organism: Comamonas testosteroni (assembly GCF_000761245.1). Lineage (GTDB taxonomy): Bacteria > Pseudomonadota > Gammaproteobacteria > Burkholderiales > Burkholderiaceae_C > Comamonas > Comamonas testosteroni_C. The sequence continues at coordinate 220,946 of NZ_AWOR01000001.1, forward strand.
AGAACTGGACGGCCAACAGATAGTGGCGCAGGGCTTGCATGGTATTGCGAATAAAAAAAGGAGCTTATTTCGCTTGATGCTCCTGGATTTCAGGGGCTTTTCTATCTGAAATCAATACAGGAAGGGCGGTGGAAGCTCCTGTTTTTTTCTACTTCAAGAACAGTTGATAGGCCGGATTGCTGGTTTCCTCCACCCAGGGATAGCCGAGGTTCTTGAGGAAACTGTCGAACTTCTTGTGGTCCTTGGCAGGCACCTGCATGCCGACCAGGATGCGGCCGTAGTCGGCGCCCTGGTTGCGGTAGTGGAACAGCGAGATATTCCAGGTCGGCGCCATCAGGCTCAGGAACTTGAACAGCGCACCGGGACGCTCGGGGAAGACAAAGCGCAGCAGGCGCTCGTCCTGGGCCAGCGGCGAGTGGCCGCCCACCATATGACGCAGATGCTCCTTGGCCATCTCGTCAAAGGTCAGGTCCAGTGCCTCAAAGCCGTTTTTCTGGAAGTTCTTGCAGATCTTCTCGGACTCGCCCTTGGTCGGCGTGGTCAGGCCCACGAACACATGGGCCTTGCTGTCGTGGCTGATGCGGTAGTTGAACTCGGTCACGCTGCGCGGGCCGCCGGGCAGCTTGCCCACCACCTCGCAAAAATGCTTGAAGCTGCCGCGTTCCTCGGGGATGGTGACGGCGAACAGGGCTTCGCGCTCCTCGCCGACTTCGGCGCGCTCGGCCACAAAGCGCAGGCGGTCGAAGTTCATATTGGCGCCGCTCAGTATGGCGGCGTAGGTCTCGCCCTTGGTCTTGTGCCTGGCCACGTACTGCTTGATGGCGGCCACGCCCAGGGCGCCCGAGGGCTCGACGATGGAGCGGGTGTCGGTGAAGATGTCCTTGATGGCGGCGCAGACGGCATCGGTGTCCACGGTCACATAGTCATCCACCAGGCCCTGAGTGATGCGGAAGGTTTCCGCCCCCACCAGCTTCACGGCCGTGCCGTCGGCGAACAGGCCCACATCGGCCAGCTCCACGCGCTCGCCCGCCTGCACGGACTGCATCATGGCGTTGGAGTCCTTGGTGTGCACGCCGATCACCTTCACCTCGGGGCGCACGGCCTTGATGTAGTTGGCAATGCCGGCAATCAGGCCGCCGCCGCCGATGGGCACGAAGATGGCATCCAGACGCTGGCTGCCCAGTTTTTGCAGCTGGCGCAGCAGCTCCATGGCGATGGTGCCCTGGCCGGCAATCACATCGGGGTCGTCAAAGGGGTGGACAAAGGTCAGGCCCTCGGACTTTTGCAGCTTGACGGCGTGCTTGTAGGCGTCCGAGTAACTCTCTCCGGCCAGCACCGCCTCGCCGCCCAGGGCGATCACGGCATCGATCTTCACCTGGGGCGTGGTCGTGGGCATCACGATCACGGCGCGGCAGCCCAGCTTCTTGGCACTCATGGCCGTGCCCTGGGCGTGGTTGCCCGCGCTGGCGCAGATCACGCCCTTTTGAAGCTGCTCGGCCGTCAGATTGGCCATCTTGTTATAGGCGCCGCGCAACTTGAAGCTGAACACGGGCTGCTGGTCCTCGCGCTTCAGAAGCACTTTGTTGTGCAGGCGACGGCTGAGGTTCTTGGCAATGTCCAGATCCGACTCTACGGCCACGTCATAGACGCGTGCATTGAGGATGCGAGTCAGATAATCGGCAGGGGTCAGGGCTTGAGTCATGGTGCAAATCGAAAGCAGAGCACCAGAGCCAGGGCAATCAGCCTGCCGGGTGCATGGAAGCCGATCATGATAGGCGCTTGCTTGCTGCGCTGCAGTACTCGCTCAAGAGGTGCATGCTGCTGCTCTGAGAAGCACGATGAGCAGGCACGAAAAAAAGCCCCTAGCTCAAGAGCTAGGGGCTGAATCCACCATTAGAGGAGGTGGAGGAGACAAATGGTGCGATACAGATCGGTGTTAACCAGTAATCTGCAGTCTGCCTGCGGGTTTGACCTCACAGGTAACGCTTGAGTTGTATTGTATGAGGCTTGTGTTTCTGTGCATCAAAAGATTCGGGTTTTTATGTATTTGATGCAAAATTGCAACAGTTTCGAGAGGAAAAACAATGGAATGCACGGTTAGTTGGACAGGCGCGGCCACCGGAACGCGCTCGGGCATGGGTTTTGTGGCAGAGACCGGCAGCGGCCATGTGGTCAATATGGATGGCGCGCCGGACGAGAAGAACCCGGCCAACGGCGGTCGCAACCAGGCACCGCGCCCCATGGAGATGCTGCTGGCTGGTGCCGGCGGCTGCACGGCCTATGACGTGGTGCTCATCCTCAAGCGTGGTCGCCACGATGTGAAGGGTTGCAGCGTGCAGCTGAGCTCCGAGCGCGCCGATGCCGACCCCAAGGTGTTCACCAAGATCCACATGCAGTTCACGGTCAGTGGCAAGAATCTGCCCGCCGGTGCCGTCGAGCGGGCCATCGCCATGAGCCACGACAAATACTGCTCGGCCACCATCATGCTGGGCAAAACGGCCGAAATCACTACGGGTTTCGACATCGTCGAAGCCTGAGCTGGACGTGCGATCGAAAAACGGGCCTCAACGGCCCGTTTTTGTTGAACAGGCGCCAATCAGATGCGATGCGCTGTAATCGTCATGACTTTGGCCGCCACACGCATCAGCCCCTGGGCAATCGGGGGCAGTTGCATCGCACCTTCGTCGATCGCTGCTGCGGCATGACGTTCTTCGTCGTCCTTCATGCGCTCGACCACGGCACGCGAAGCCTCGTCCTCCTCGGGCAGGCGGCCCAGATGGCTTGCCAGGTGAGCGGAGACCTGGTTTTCTGTCTCAACCACAAAGCCCAGGCTGGCGGCATCGCTGAATTTGGCGGCAATCGTGCCAATCGCAAAAGCGCCGGCAAACCACAGCGGGTTCAGCAACGAAGGTCTGTCACCCAGAGCATGCAGGCGCTCGCGGGTCCAGGCCAGGTGGTCCATTTCCTCGCGAGCGGCATGCAGCAGATGCTCGCGCAACTCCATGTCCTTGGTCACCATGGCCTGGGCGTTGTACAGCGCCTGAGCGCAGACCTCACCGACATGATTGACGCGCATCAAGGCTGCGGAGAGCTTGCGCTGTTCATCGCTCAGATCGGCTTCGGCGATCCCTGCTGCAGGCGAGCGCTCTGCAGCCACCGGGTCGGCAAACAGAGTGCGAAGAGCTGCATCGGCAGCGGTCAGAAACTTGTCCATGGCTAAAAAGAACTCAGTGCGGCGCCTGTCTGGCGTCAATGCACATAAGGTACACCAGAGTGGTTCATCCGCAACTTGCGCTGGGGCAATGCTAGGTCGAAACCCTTAAGGGTGTGCCCGTTAGTGCGGCTTGGTGTTTGTTGCGGTGGTGCAACGAAAACGCGCCGAATCGAGCAGTTTTGGGTGAATTCCTTTGCGCTGGGCTCGGGGGTCTGGTGCAATAGACCCAACTTCCCCACCAGGAGGTTGGCGCGGGAAACCGGTGGAGCTCGAGGCTCAAGTCTCTCTCCCATAGAACCGGCGCCCTTCTAAACCTTGGAGTAACTCGTAATGAAAAAATCTCTGATCGCCCTGGCAGTGCTGGCCGCTTCCGGCGCCGCAATGGCTCAATCTTCCGTGACTCTGTTCGGTATCGTTGACACTGGCGTTTCCTACGTGGACAACGCTTCCGGTAACGACGCCAAGTACGGCGTGCACACCAGCGGTAACGCGACCAGCCGTCTGGGCCTGCGCGGTACTGAAGACCTGGGTGGCGGTCTGAAGGCTGGCTTCTGGCTGGAAGGCGAAATCTTTGGTGACGACGGCAATGCTTCGGGCTTCAACTTCAAGCGCGAATCCACAGTGCGTCTGTCTGGCAACTTCGGTGAAGTTCGCCTGGGTCGTGAAACCACCCCCACTTTCCGTGCTGGTCTGAAGTATGACCTGTTCGGCGCTACCGGTATCGGCCAAAACCTGGGCTTCAAGGCCTGGTCGACTGCTGGCGGTGCTTTCGGTGCTGACGCCAACACCATCCGTGCTAACAACATGGTGTCGTACTCTTCGCCTAACTTCAGCGGCTTCACCGCTAACGTGAGCTACGCTTTCGACGAGAAGCAAGGCGTGGGCAAGACCGGCCGTTATGCTGGTGGTAACGTTGGCTACGACAACGGCCCCCTGAGCGTGACTGCTGCTTACGGCACTCTGAACGGCGGCACTGGCGACCGTGACGAAATGTCCATCGGCGCTTCCTACAACTTCGGCGTGGCCAAGGTTGTGGGTAACGTTCAGCAAATCAAGTACAAGCCCGATGCTGGTTCCAGCGCCAAGTTCCGTAACTACCTGCTGGGCGTGTCCGCTCCCGTGGGTGGCGTGGGCGAAGTGAAGGCTCAGTACGCTTACTACGACCAACAAGGTCCTGCTAAGGCTCACCAACTGTCGCTGGGCTATGTGCACAACCTGTCCAAGCGCACTGCTCTGTACGGCACTGTTGCTTACCTGAAGAACCAAGACGGTTCCGCTATCGCTCTGGCTGCTAAGGGTGTGAGCGACACCGTGGGCCTGAAGGCTGACGGTTCCGGCCGCAACCAAGCTGGCGTGCAAGTTGGTATCCGCCACGCTTTCTAATCAATTGCTGGCATAAGCCAGTAATTGCTTAAAAGCTAAAAGGCCTGTCGAAAGACAGGCCTTTTTTATTTCTGGGGTTAAACCTTAAAGGGTGATTGCTGAGAGGTTTGCCCCCAGAGGGAAAGGCCTGTGTTGCGCTTGTGCCAATGCGCGCGCGGTTGAGGAAAGCATTTCTAGAATGAATTTTCCACCAACTGTTTGCGAATTGAATTAAGAGAGGCAACACAATGGCAGCTTCATTTGTGAAAAAAACATTGGCCTTGGCTGTGCTGGGAACCATGGGAACTCTGGCATATGCACAAAGCAGCGTTCAGCTATATGGCATTGTGGATGCGGCAATTCGCCATACGAATAATGAGGGAGCGAATAAAAGCGGTCTGACCAAAATGATTGGCGGCGGCATGTCCGAGAGCCGCTGGGGTATCAATATCAAGGAAGATCTGGGGGGCGGCCTGTCGGCGATTGCCAATCTGGAAAATCGTTTCTGGACGGATTCCGGCACTCCAAGCACCGCACAGCCTTATTTCGCCCAGTCCTGGGTGGGCTTGCGCAGCACCAGCTTTGGTCAGGTGACCATGGGGCGCCAATACAACGTGCTGTTTGATCTGGTGACTTCTACCTACGCATCGTTCCCATATTCCCCTTATATGGATGCCTACAAGCCTGAAATCGGCATGTCTCTGGGCGCGCGTGCAAACAATATGCTCAAGTACGTGGCCGAGTTCGGCCCTGTTCGTGCGGGCTTGCAGTACTCGTTTGACGAGAGCAATACCTTTGCGAAGAAAGGGGCTGGAGTGGATATGACTCCCGGCGGTCTGGCATTGAAGACCGCGGGCGGGTATCTGCGCTATTCTGCCAACGGCATTTCTGTGGGTGGCGCTTTCCAGCGCTCGACCTTGCCGGCCGGCACCGATGTGGATGCCTGGACATTGGGCGGCTCCTATCGCACCGGGCCTCTTTATTTGATGGCTGGTTATGGCCAGAACAAGGTCAAGGATAGTCTGGCGGCTGCGGGCGCAGGTGCTGCTTTTGATGCTGGCTTGCTCAACGCATATTGGACAGGTTCGTCCAATGGTGGCTTTATCGCGGGCAATGCCCCTGGCAATTTTGCCAACAAGCGTGAGATGTTCAAGGTGGGCTTTGGCTACCAGGTCACGCCGCAGCTCAATGCCGGCATGCACTACTACCATGCCAAGCAATCGGGATCGGCGACTGGTGCCTTCAACGGCAAGGCTGACTTTATCGTTGCCGTGGCCGACTATGCCTTCTCCAAGCGCACGGATGCCTATTTCGCGGTGGACCACACCAAGACCAAGGGCGGTGCGGGCGTGATGCTTGACGCCAATGGCGCGAAAAAGCGTACCGGTATCACCATCGGTCTGCGACATCGCTTCTGAGGCAAATCCTTGGGTAAAAAAGCCAGCCGATATCGGCTGGCTTTTTTGTTCTCGGAGTCGAGCCGCTCCTGAAGCGCGACGCAAAAAGAAAAGGCCGCAGATGCGGCCTTTTCTTTTGTGCAGAACCGGATGGTGCAGACCACCCGGTAGCAGCAGAGCAATTACATGCCCATGCCGCCCATGCCACCCATGCCACCCATGTCGGGCATGGCAGGAGCTGCGTCAGCCTTGGGGGCTTCGGCGATCATGCACTCGGTGGTCAGCAGCAGGGAAGCCACGGAAGCGGCGTTTTGCAGAGCAGTGCGAGTCACCTTGGTGGGGTCCAGAATGCCCATTTCCAGCATGTCGCCGTAGGTGTCGTTGGCAGCATTGAAGCCGTAGTTGCCGGAGCCGTTCAGCACGGCGTTCACGACCACCGAAGGCTCGCCACCGGCGTTGGCCACGATTTCGCGCAGAGGGGCTTCGATAGCCTTCAGAACCAGCTTGATGCCGGCGTCTTGTTCGGCATTGCCGGTAGCCAGGGCGCCAACGGCTTGCTTGGCGCGCAGCAGGGCCACGCCACCGCCGGCCACGATGCCTTCTTCCACAGCAGCGCGGGTAGCGTGCAGGGCGTCTTCCACGCGGGCCTTCTTTTCCTTCATTTCGACTTCGGTGGCAGCACCCACCTTGATCACGGCAACACCGCCGGCCAGCTTGGCCACGCGCTCTTGCAGCTTTTCACGGTCGTAGTCGGAAGTGGCTTCTTCGATCTGAGCGCGGATTTGCTTCACGCGGGCTTCGATTTCAGCAGCTTGGCCAGCACCGTCGATGATGGTGGTGTTTTCCTTGCCGATTTCGACGCGCTGAGCCTGGCCCAGGTCTTCCAGAGTCACCTTGTCCAGCGACAGGCCAACTTCTTCAGCGATGACCTTGCCGCCAGTCAGGATGGCGATGTCTTCCAGCATGGCCTTGCGACGGTCGCCGAAGCCAGGAGCCTTCACAGCCACCACCTTCAGGATGCCGCGGATGGTGTTGACCACCAGGGTTGCCAGGGCTTCGCCTTCGACGTCTTCGGCAATGATCAGCAGAGGACGGCCGGCCTTGGCCACAGCTTCCAGGGTAGGCAGCAGGTCACGGATGTTGCTGATCTTCTTGTCGAACAGCAGCACGAAGGGGTTGTCCAGAACAGCGGATTGCTTTTCAGGATTGTTGATGAAGTAGGGTGACAGGTAGCCACGGTCGAACTGCATGCCTTCAACGACGTCGAGTTCGTTGTCCAGCGACTTGCCTTCTTCCACGGTGATCACGCCTTCCTTGCCGACCTTGTCCATCGCATCAGCGATGATCTGGCCGATGGATTCGTCGGAGTTGGCGGAGATGGAGCCAACTTGAGCGATTTCCTTGGAAGTGGTGGTGGCCTTGGATTGCTTCTTCAGCTCATCCACCAGGGCGGCGACAGCCTTGTCGATGCCGCGCTTCAGATCCATGGGGTTCAGGCCAGCGGCAACGTACTTGGAGCCTTCGCGCACGATGGCTTGAGCCAGCACGGTAGCGGTGGTGGTGCCGTCACCAGCGATGTCGTTGGTCTTGGAGGCCACTTCCTTCACGAGCTGTGCGCCCATGTTCTGCAGCTTGTCCTTGAGCTCGATTTCCTTGGCCACGGACACGCCGTCCTTGGTCACGGTGGGGGCGCCGAAGGAGCGCTCCAGAACCACGTTGCGACCCTTGGGGCCCAGGGTAACCTTGACTGCGTTAGCCAGGATGTTCACGCCTTCAACCATGCGTGCACGTGCTTCACCGCCGAAAACTACGTCTTTTGCTGCCATTTTTGGCTCCTAAAGAATGGGGTTCAATTGGGCTGCCTGCGCTTGTCAATCAATCGCCGACAGCCATGAAGAGGGGGATGTGTTCGGGAAGGATTACTTCTCGACGACTGCAAACAGGTCGTCTTCCTTCATGACCAGCAGCTCGTCGCCGTGGATCTTCACGGTCTGGCCAGAGTACTTGCCGAACAGAACGCGGTCGCCGACCTTCACGTTCAGAGCGATCAGTTCGCCCTTGTCATTGCGCTTGCCGGGACCCACAGCCAGCACTTCGCCTTGGTCAGGCTTCTCGGTGGCAGCATCAGGGAGCACGATGCCCGAGGCTGTCTTGGTTTCGTTTTCGAGGCGCTTGACGATCACGCGATCGTGCAGGGGACGCAGGTTCATACCAACTCCTAAATACATCAACAAAGTTGAAACAAGACTTGCCAGCCATCCTGGCCGACATTCGGAATATCTAGGGTCAAGCTGTTAGCACTCAACCCCATTGAGTGCTAATAATAAGGCAATTTCCTGAGCTTTCAAGACCTCCCCCCAGCCGATCAGAGGGCAAATCTGTCAGGAAACAGGGTTTGTTCTTAGTCATGTGTAACGTGTTTTTACAAATAGGCCTGGCTTTTGCTCTGGCAGAACATGCCTCTAGAAACCATGACTGCCCCGGCGCAGCGCGCCCAGGATCTGCTGCAGACAGACGTCTTCATTCCCCATATGCGCCAGGTCGGGCGCTGCGAGAGCTCGCTCAGGGAGCTGAATCTGATGTGGCGGCTCATAGAGTCCTCCGCCAAGATGAATTGCCCGCAGGAAGCACAGGCCTTGCTGCCCATGATGGCCGCCACGCGTGGCGGCTTCGAGCGGCTGGAGCAGGACCTGGTGCAGTCCATGGTGATGCAGGCTGTGACGGGGGTGACGGCGGGGCTGGCCAGTCAGGCACAGCATCTGATCGATACCCTGGTGCGCAATCTCTACGAGCGCACGGCCGACGTGGGGTTTTTGGCGACCGACGCCATGCTGTGCCAGTTCATGGCCGGAGCTGATGGCGACGAGGCTGCCATCACCCAGCGTCTGCGTGCCTACCGCAGCAAGTACACGGTCTACGCGGACATTTTGCTGCTGGATGCCGAAGGCCAGGTGCGAGCGAGTGCAAGCGAGAGGAGTCAGGCCACAGGTCAGCCATGCCGGGATGCGTTGATTGCCCGTGCCCTGCAAAGCCAGGGCTTTGTGCAGGGCTTCGGTATCACTGACCTGCTGCCGGGCCATGACAGCGGCCTGATCTATGCGCATCGCATGCTTCACCCGATCAACCAGCAAGCCGTGGGCGTGCTGTGCCTGTGCTTCGACTTCGACGGTGAGATGCAAGGCATCTGGAGCGGGCGAGACCGTACAGACGGTAGCGGCGCGCCCGAAGCTCAGACCAGCATCGCCCTGCTGCTGGATGAGCAGGGCCAGGTGCTGGCCAGCAGCGATCTGCACTGGATTGGTGTGGGCGCGAATGTGCGGCCTCACCGTGATGGTGCGAGCGTGCTGCATGTGCATGGGGGACGCACCTATTTGGTGCAGTCTGCGGCATCGGCAGGCTATCAAGGCTATATGGGTCCTCAGGGCTGGCGGGCGCAGATCATGACGCCGCTGGAGCTGGCCTTCGGTCTTCAATCGCAAGCGGGTCTGGAAGGGCTGGATGCCGCGGTGGCCCAGGGCCTGCTGACACATGCACACCGTTTCTGCCCGCCCCTGCACGCCATCCACAGCGCAGCGGACACCATACGCCGTGTGGTCTGGAACGGGCGGGTGATGACGGCAGGCAAGCAGATGGACAACACGCGGCTGCAGGCCGTGCTGGAGCAGATTGGCGAGACGGGGGCGCGGACCAACGAGGTTTTCTCTCAATCCATTGATGCGCTCTATGGCACGGTACTCAATACTGCACTGCGGGACAACAGCCTGTTGACCAGTCTGCTGGTGGATCTGCTTGATCGCAATCTCTATGAGCGTGCCAACGACTGCCGCTGGTGGGCGCTGACGCCGCAGCTGTCCGAATTGCTGGAGGTTCTGGCCTTGGGGGAGAGGGCTGGGGATCAGGTGAGCGAGGCGTGCGAGCTGCTCACCGCCATTCACGACCTGTATACGGTCTACCAGCAAATCATGGTCTATGACATTCGCGGCAAGGTCGTGGCCATCAGTCAGCGAGGCCGCCTGGATGCGGGGGGCAGCGAGCTGCTGGGCACTTATATAGAGGCGGACAGCCTGCACCAGGTTCTGGCGCTGGCAGGCACCCAGGCCTATCACGTGTCCCCATGGCGCCCCTGTGTGCAGCACGAGGATGAAGGACCGACCTATGTCTATCACGCGGCCATACGCAACTCCGATGGCATGGTGCTGGGCGGAATCGGCCTGGTGTTTCATGCGCAGCGTGAATTCAAAGCCATGCTGGAGGGCGTGACCGGCGTTCAGGCAGGAGGCGCAGGCAGCAGGCGGGTGGCCTACCTGAGCCGCTCGGGCATGGTCATGTCTTCTTCGGATGTACAGCTGCAGCCGGGAGTGCAGCTGGAACTGCCGCCCGTCATGCTGGCCCTGGCACCCGGACAGAGCATGGCCCGTGCCATGGTGTATCAGGGCCAGTATTGCGTGGTGGCGATCACGGCGGGCAGCGGCTACCGGGAGTTCAAGCGCAGCGATGGCTATCGTGAAGAGGTGCTGGCTTTGTCCGTGCAGGCGTTTGGCGCCGTGCAGGACGATGCGCTGGCTGCAGTCTCACGCCGCAACACCAGGGTGCAAAGCCTGGCGGCGGCCAGCCAGGGCAGTGCCGCCGGTATGGAGATGGCGACCTTTTTTGTGGGGCGCAGCGTGCTCGCCGTGGACGCGGCCTGTGTGCTCGAGGCCCAGAGTGCCTCGGCTATCGCTCCCGTTTCGGCCGGACGCTTGCCGCACTGTGTGGGTACGCTGGCGCGGCGCAGCCAGGGGGCTGTGGCCGGCTATGTATGGGTCTTCGATCTGGGGGCGCTGCTCTTTGGCAAGCCCGTGACCAGGACGGCGCAAAGCCAGGTGATCGTGCTGGAGCACCTGGGGCTCAAGCTGGGCGTGCTGGTCAGCGATCTCGAAGGGGTGGTGCGCTTCGAGAGCGGGCAGTTGCGACTGGCTCCTGCAATGGCGGGTGCGGCGGATCAGCTGGTGGACCGCTTGATCCGGGCCAATGAAGGAGATCTGCTGATCCAGTGCCTGAACGTGGCGGCCCTGGTGCGCATGCTCAAGGCGCCACTGCCGGCGGAGCAGGGCGCTGGCGGCTGAGCGGCCCGGCCGCTTACTGAACCGGGAACGGGTTTTTCTCGTCGCGCGGCGCGCTGAAGTCCACGCTGGGCGTGGTCTTTATCTCGTACTGGCTGCGGTCCTTGCCTTCTATCCACTTCGGGGGCTTGCCGCGGCCGGTCCAGGTCGCACCGCTTTCGGGGTCGTAGTACCTGGCCTCGACCTTCTTCTTCTCCTCAGGCCTCCAGGGAAAGACTTGCTGAGAGGTGAAGCCGAAAGTGGCGATCAGTTGCTTGACGGTGGCCAGGGCGTCCTTGGCTTCGGTGCTGCGCGCTTCTTCGATGCGCTTGTCCAGCGCATTTTTCTGAGCGATGAGTTCTTGATAGCTTGGCATTCTGGATTCCAGAGATAGTGTGAAAGGTCAGCACTGATTGCCGCCTTTGTTATTGTTTTGCAAAACCATTCATTTTGGCGCAAGCGCGAACGCGCCGCATTGTTGATGTTGCGTACACTCAATCTGTAAAGGGGCGCACATCACTTCGAAGGGCTGCAAACATCACTCTGGATGATCCGTTTTGCGGCTCAAGCCTGTTTTTCACCTGTGGCCATGGCCTGCAGGGCCGAACCCGTCATGCGATAGCGGATCCACTCGGTCTGCGGCAGGGCGCCCAGGCTGTCATAGAACTTGATGGAGGGGGTGTTCCAGTCCAGGCAGCTCCATTCAAAGCGGCCGCAGTCCTTCTCCATTGCAATCCGGGCCAGATGCTGGAGCAGGGCCTTGCCGGCGCCGTGGCCGCGTGCGTCGGGAGTGATGTACAGGTCTTCCAGGTACAGGCCGTGCTGGCCCTGCCAGGTGGAATAGTTGAAGAAATACACGGCAAAGCCCACGGCCTTGCCCTCGATCTCGCAGATCAGGCCGAAGACAGCAGGGTTGGCGCAGAACAGCGTGCGACGCACATGGTCGGGCGTGGCCTTGACCTCATGCTCGGCCTTTTCATAGATGGCGAGTTCACGCACAAAGTGCAGGATCAGGTCGATGTCTTGCTCGGTGGCAGGGCGGATATGGAGCTGGCTCATGGAATTGCAGGAAAAAGTAGCTCCAGCGCTTGATGGTCAAGCGCTTGCAGCTATGGTTTTGATGTATCAGGCGACCTGGAGTTCGGGCTCGCTCTGAGCCAGAGTCACGGGCAGGAACTGGCACAGGATCTGGAAATGGTCCTCGAAGAACTCGGCCTCCATGCGGGGCAGATCGGCAATCGGCACCCAGCGGGCCAGGGCGGCGTCGTCCGCACCTTGCACCGGAGGCAGGCTGGGCTGCACGCCCAGATCCAGATAGTGCACATGGGTGATGGTACGCCCGCGCAGGCTGCGGTCCGGGTGATCGAAGACCTGCACGGCTTGCAGGGCCGCCAGCAGATCGGCCTCGCTGATGGAGGAGCAGGTCTCTTCACGCAACTCGCGCATGCAGGATTGCCAGAGGCTGTCACGCTGCTCGAGAAAGCCGCCGGGCAGCGCCCACAGGCCCTGGCCCGGCGCATGGCCGCGCTGAATCAGCAGCACCTGGTCCTGGCCCTTGGCGCGGCAGCGCAGCAGCGCATCCACGGTGACGAACACCGGTGCATAAGGCGCCTTGGCCCAGGCCCGCTTGTAGTCCTGCAGCATATGCCACTCTTTTTGCAGGCGCAGATACAGCGGGGTCTGCGCCCAGCGGCGCAAAAACTCCAGCGTGCTCTCGGGCATCTGGGAGGAAAGCCTGGCCAGGGCGGCATCCATGGCTTCGGACGAGGCGCCGCCTTCGCCAAAGAAGATTTCGCGCAGCGGAGTGGCGTCGAACTGACCCAGGCGCGGCAGGCTGATCAGTTCCCAGCCCGGAAAGCGGGCCAGATAGCTGCTGCTGGAGTCCTTGAAATGCCCGACCAGGGCCACGCTCGCGCCTTCGGGCACATGGGCATGCACGGCTTCGCGCACGGCATGCACCCACAGCGGCTCGTTGTAATAGTCGCGCACGGGCACACAGCGCACGCGCCCGGCATCCTCTTTCGATAGCGCATCGCGCAGCATCTGTGCGCGCTCGTGCCAGCTGAACGGGTTTTTGGGATTGGGAGCCTGCCAGGCGCTGCCCAGTACCACCACGACCTGGCGAGCCCGCTCCAGTGCGGCATGCAGCAAGGCCATGTGGCCGTTGTGCAGTGGCTGAAAGCGGCCAATCAGCACGGCGGTATGCAGGGGCACGGAGGTGGGCAGAGTCTCGGGTGAGGCGGCGATGACACGCTTGCTGGAGGTGTTGGGACTGGCTTGAGGCATGAGAGCGAAACCCGTACAGAAATCGGCGCCCGCAAGGGCAAATATTGGTGAAAACTGGGCTGAGCGCTTACCAGGTAAGTGCATGAAGCTCACTTTTTTGAATGGATAACCCGTCCTGGCACAGTGAAGTCGGTGCGGCGAAGGCCCTGGCTGCACCAGCGCGGCGGCCAGGCTTTGCCACTATGTCTCAAGCGGGTGTTGGGCATTGCTACTCGTAGTGTGCCGCAATCGGCATCTGCCGGCCCGTGCCAAAGGCCCGTGGGCGTACTCTGAGCATGGGCGGAGCCTGGCGGCGCTTGTATTCGCTGCGGAACACCAGCTTCTGCACGCGGGCAATGGTCTCGGGCCCGCCTGCTTCGGTGCGCAGCCTGGCCACAAAGGCGGCGGCCTGCGCATATTCCTTGTTGGACAGATGCTGGCCCTCGATATGCCATTTGAGAATCTCGTCGAGCACGGCATAGGGCGGCAGGCTGTCCTCGTCCTTCTGGCCGGGAGCCAGTTCGGCCGAGGGCGGCTTGTCGATGATGGCCTGCGGAATCAGCTCGCGCCCCGCATGGCGGTTGATATGGCGCGAGAGCTCGAAGACTTCGGTCTTGTACAGATCGCCGAGCAGGCCCAGACCGCCGTTGGTGTCGCCATACAGGGTGCAGTAGCCCACCGAGACTTCGGACTTGTTGCCCGTGGTTAGCAGAAGATGGCCGAAGGCATTGGAGAACTCCATCAGCGTGGTGCCGCGTGCGCGGGCCTGCAGGTTTTCCAGCGCCAGGCCCTTGAGCGGCTCGCCAAAGCTGGCCTCGAACTGGCGTGCATAGGTGGTGACCAGCTCCTTGATCGGATGCTCGTACAGCTTGACGCCCAGATTGCGGCACAGCAACACGGAGTCGTCGACCGAGCCTGCCGAGGAATAGCTGGACGGCATGGTGATGCCGACCACATTCTCCGCTCCCAGGGCATCGACGGCCAGGGCCAGCGTCAGTGCCGAATCGATGCCGCCGGAGCTGCCCACCACCACCTGCTTGAAGCCGCAGCGGCGCGCATAGTCGCGCAGGCCCAGCACGATCTGCTGGCGGTAGAACTCCATGGTGGGCAGGCCCTGGGCCGGCACGCTGCTCAGGGCCTGGCTGCCCAAAGCCTGAAACCGGCCTTGTGCATTCAGCTCCAGTGTGCAGACATCTTCTTCGAAGCGCCTGGCTTCAAAAACCAGTCCCGCCTCGGGCTCGACGGCAAACGATGCGCCGTCAAACACTATCTGGTCCTGGCCGCCGATCTGGTTGATGTAGAGGATGGCCAGCTTGTGGCGCGCCGCAGCCTGGGTGAAGACCTCGTGGCGCTGCTCGCGCTTGCCCAGATGGCTGGGGCTGGCGTTGATGCTGATGACTAGGTCTGGCGCCGCATCGCCCATGCGTACAAAGGGGTTGGTGGCGTAGTCGGCGCCCTGGTCGTTCCAGCCGTCCTCGCAGACCAGAAAGCCCACCTGGCAGTTGCCCACGCGCAGCACCTTGGCCGTGTCGGCCCCGGGCTCGAAGTGGCGGCGCTCGTCAAAGATGTTGTAGGTGGGCAGCAATTGCTTGTCGTACTGCAGGCGGATCTGTCCGTTCTTGAGCACCAGCAGGCTGTTGTGCAGCGGTTTGCCGGGGCCATTGTGCCGGGTGGGCGCGCCCACGACCCAATGCAGATCGGGGAGCTGGCGCGTGGCCTGCAGCAGCTCCTGCAGACCTGCATCCAGTCTTTGCAGAAAGCTGGGCTCGTCCAGCAGGTCGCCGGGGTAGTAGCCGCACAGCGACAGTTCGGAAAACACCACCAGATCGGCCTGTTCGGCCGCGGCCCTGGTTGCGGCTTCTCGCATGCGGCGGATATTGCCGCTGATGTCGCCCACCATGTAGTTGAGCTGGGCGAGGGTGACTTTCAGCATGGTTTCCTCCGGAAAATCAGGCTGCCTTGGCAGCAGGCTCAGGGATGTTGAAGACCTGGCGCAGATAGGCCAGATAGGTCTCGTCGTTGCACAGCGTCTTGCCGGGCGAGTCCGAAATCTTGGCCACGGGCTGGCCGTTGGCATGGGTCAGCTTCATCACGATATTGATCGTGGTCAATCCCATGTCATTGGTCAATCGCGTGCCTATGCCGAAGCCGCACTGGATGCGATCGGCAAAGCGGTGGTAGAGGGACAGTGCCGTGTCCAGATCCAGTCCGTCCGAGAACACCAGACGCTTGCTCTGCGGGGCAATGCGCAGCTTGTCATAGTGGGCAATGGCCTTCTCGCCCCACTCGAAGGGATCGCCGGAGTCATGACGCAGGCCGTCGAACAGCTTGGCAAAGTACATGTCGAAGTCGGCCAGAAAGGCGTCCATGCCCACGGTATCGGTCAGGGCGATACCCAGGTCGCCGCGGTATTCCTGCACCCAGTCCTCGAGGGCGGCTACCTGGAAGTCGCGCAGACGCACGCCCAGGGCTTGATAGGTCTGCAGATACTCATGGGCCATGGTGCCTATGGGAACCAGATTCAGATCGCGTGCCAGCAGCACATTGGACGTGCCCTTGAACCACTGCGCGGTTTCCTGGGCAAAAGCCTGCACCACCTCGTGTTGCCAGGCTCCCGAGAAGCGGCGGCGCACGCCGAAGTCAAACAGCTCGAAGGGGTTGCGCAGCCTGGCCTCGACTGCCAGGTGCTTGAGCTGGGCCAGCTTGACCTGCAGGCGTTTGCGGCCTTCGACAAGGGCGGCCTCGGCATCGAAGCGGCGGAAATACAGCTCGTTGACGATGGCCAGCACATAGATCTCGAAGCCCATCACATGGACTTGCGGGCCCTTGGCCACGATATGGAGCCGGTCGCCTTCGGCCCAGGCGCGGATGAAGGCGCGCTGGAACTGGAAGATGCGCAGAAAGTCGATGAAGTCGCTCTTCATGAAGCGCAGACCGGCCAGATAGTCCAGCTCGCCCTTGTCGAAACGCAGACTGCACAGGGCGTCCAGCTCGCGCTCCACCTCGGGCAGCAGCTCGGCCAGCGGGAAGGCCGTGGGCGTGCGGCAGACAAATTCGTACTCGGCCTCGGTCTGGGGGTGGCGGTGCAGCATGGCCTGCCACATGGTGAACTTGTAGAGGTCGGTGTCCAGCAGGCTGGTGATGATGGGCTTCATGCCGTTCTTCTTTTCAAAAATATGAGCTGCTAGCGCTTGGTCCAGAAGTGCTAGAGGCTGATTTGTCTCATAAGCCGAAGCTGGCGCTGGTTTCGCAGCGTACACCGGTTGACCGCATGCGTTGCAGGAAGTCGTGGTGCGCGGTCTCGAATCCGGCGACCGGACTCATGCAGTCAGTCAGCAGCACGATGCGCGAGAAATCATCGCTTTCCCAGTGCTCCACGATGTGCTCGGTGGTGGCGCGCACGCAGTGGCTGCTGGCCTCGCCCGCAATCACCAGGCAGCTGCTCTGGCGTAACTGGGCCAGCAGGGCGGTGTTCAGGCCGGTTTCGGGGTCCTGCGGGTCGGGTACTTCGGCGCGAATGGCGCTGTAATGCTCGGTCCAGGGGTTCATGCCCTTGAAGACATGGCGGGTGGCACGGTGCTGCAACTCCTGCCACTGGCGGCAGGCCGCGAGCACGCCGGCATGGATGCCATGGCCCCAGCTGCCGATCTCGCAGTGCAGCGGCCAGACCATGAGGGTGTAGCTGCCCTGAGCCTCCAGCTGATCCAGGTATTGCACAGTGCGCTCGCGCTCGGCTGCGTTGCGCGGCGCATAGTCGCCGGCACGGACCTGCGCTGCCGTGATCGGGGTGAATGGCAGGACGTCACGGCCATCGCGCTGCTGCCAGAAGGCGGGATGAGCAATGTCATAAGCCTGGTGCGAGTCCAGAGTGATGGTGACCTGGTCCAGCTTGTCTCCCTGGGCTGCCATCCAGCTGCTCAGGCGCTGCATATCGGCATGAGCGCCCGTTACCGGAAGGCTGGGTGCTATCGCCTGATGAGTACCAGGCGAGTGGGGGCACCAGTCGGCGGGCAGGTCGCAGAAGTCGTTTTGCGGGTCAATGATGAGCAGCTGGGTTTGTGTATGACTCATGGTGTTCAGCTTTCATGCGAGATGCAATGTTTGCAGTCTAAGTTACTTAAAATATTTTTGCAACTAAGTATTTTGAATTGATGTGAAATAATTAGGAAAGAAAAACGAAGTTGGTAAAAAAATGAATCAAAGTAATGAGCGCAGAGAAACGGTGCAGGTGAGTGTGGATGTGGTGCTGTTGACCCTGGTGGAGCAGCAGTTGCATGCCGTGCTGCTGCGTCGTCAGGCTGCGCCTTTTGCCGGGGTATGGGCTTTGCCCGGCGGCTTTATTCATACCGAGGAGGATGCGGACGCAAAGGCCAGTGCGGCGCGCGTGCTCAGAACCAAGGTGGGTATAGAAGGTGCGTATCTTGAGCAGCTGGCCACTTTCAGCGGCCCGGCACGCGATCCGCGCGGCTGGTCGGTGGCGATCGCCTATTGCGCTTTGCTGCCCGTGCAGAACCTGCCGCCGAATCGCTCCGACATTAGCGTGGTGCCGCTCTCGGCCCTGCCGCAGCTGCCGTTCGATCACCGTGCCATCCTGGACGCCGCCTTGGAGCGCGTGCGCAGCAAAAGCCTGTATTCCTCCTTGCCCGTGCACCTGTGTGGCGAAACCTTTACGCTGCCGCAGTTGCAGCAGGTCTATGAAAACATTCTGGGTGAGCCGCTGAACAAGGTCAGCTTCAGGCGCAAGATGGACGAGATGGACTGGCTGGAGGCCGTGCCTGGGGCCATGCTGGGTGGCGGGGCGCATCGGCCCGCCCAGCTTTACCGCGCCAAGCCCGGCTTCAGCCAGACGCTGGCGCTGACTGCCCGGGGGCTTTGAGGCCGGCCTGCATGAAAAATGCCTGCACAAGGCAGGCATTTGGGCGGGTGTGCAGCGGAGGGCGGCTAGCTGACAGCCCCTATGCCCAGCAGCGCCAGAACCACAAAGATCACGGCAACGGCAATGAAGATAAAGAACAGGATCTTGGCTATGCCGGCTGCGCCTGCAGCTACGCCGGTGAAGCCGAAAACACCGGCAACCAGGGAAATGATGGCAAAAATAATGGCCCACTTGAGCATCGGAACTCCTTTGTCTGAAGCGATGTTTCAAGCCTAAGCCGCCGGGCGCAGGCTTGCGGTGCTCATTTGGGGGAAATCCTTGTCGGCTTGATCCGACAACAAAAAAGCCACCGCAATGTGTTGCGATGGCTTCTTGGCGAGGCTTGAGGGCTCAAGCCCTCAGATCCTCAGGCCCGTTTTGAGGGTGTCCGAATCACTTCAGACCGGCAGCGGCGCGCAGTAAAGCCGCCTTGTCGGTGCGTTCCCAGGTGAACTCGGGCTCTTCGCGGCCGAAGTGACCGTAAGCCGCAGTCTTGCTGTAGATGGGGCGCAGCAGATCCAGCATCTGGATGATGCCCTTGGGGCGCAGGTCGAAATGCGCGGCCACCAGCTTGGCGATTTCCGCATCGGGAATCACGCCCGTGCCTTCGGTGTACACGGTGATGTTCATGGGGCGGGCGACGCCGATGGCGTAAGCAACCTGCACCTGGCACTGGCGCGCCAGACCGGCGGCCACCACGTTCTTGGCCACATAGCGCGCGGCGTAGGCGGCCGAGCGGTCCACCTTGGTTGGATCCTTGCCGGAGAACGCACCGCCACCATGGGGGCAGGCACCGCCGTAGGTGTCCACAATGATCTTGCGGCCGGTCAGGCCGCAGTCGCCCTGAGGACCACCCACGACGAAGCGGCCCGTGGGGTTGATCAGGTACTTGGTGTCCTGCAGCCACTCGGAGGGCAGCACGGGCTTGATGATCTCTTCGATGATGGCTTCGGTGAACGAAGCCTTCATCTTGGTTGCCGTTTCCGACTGATCGGGGCTGTGCTGGGTGGACAGCACCACGGTGTCGATGCTGTGGGGCTTGCCGTCCACATAGCGCAGGGTCACCTGGCTCTTGGCGTCTGGGCG
The DNA here is from genome assembly GCF_000761245.1 of Comamonas testosteroni. Taxonomy (GTDB): domain Bacteria; phylum Pseudomonadota; class Gammaproteobacteria; order Burkholderiales; family Burkholderiaceae_C; genus Comamonas; species Comamonas testosteroni_C. The sequence goes on from NZ_AWOR01000001.1 coordinate 240,266, forward strand.
CAGGAAAGGCAGACGGCCATCCTTGCGCAACTGGGCCTGACGTTCCATCAGACGGTGTGCGTAGTAGATGGGCGCGGGCATCAGCTCGGGCGTTTCGTCGCAGGCGTAGCCGAACATCAGGCCCTGGTCGCCAGCGCCGGTGTTCAGTTCGTCATCGCTGGCCTTGTCCACGCCCTGGGCGATGTCCTGGCTTTGCTTGTCGTAGGCGACGAGTACCGAGCAACCCTTGTAGTCGATGCCGTATTCGGTGTTGTCGTAGCCGATGCGCTTGATGGTGTCGCGTGCGACCTGGATGTAGTCCACATTCGCACCGGTGGTGATTTCACCGGCCAATACCACCAGACCGGTGTTGGTCAGTGTCTCGGCAGCCACGCGGCTGTGCGGGTCTTGGGTGAAAATAGCGTCCAGAATCGCGTCAGAGATCTGGTCGGCAACCTTGTCGGGGTGGCCTTCAGAAACCGATTCCGAGGTAAACAGAAAATCGCTGTTCGCCATTGATATAACTCCTTGTAGCTTGGGCAATTGCGTTGCCTGAGCTTCGAAGTCTGGCGAACGCTTTAGCAGTTTTGTTTTTACGTCGCCCTGCAAGTTGCTCTTTAACTCAGCGACCCCGCTATTCTAATGCCTTCCCTGTTTCGACTGTTTGCTGCACTGCCTTTATGGCTATTGCATGGCCTTGGCGCTGCCATGGGTTGGATGACCTGGGCGCTATCTCCCACCTATCGGCGCCGATTTGCAGCCAATGCCGCGCAGGCCGGATATGGCTTTGCCCAGGTCAGGGCTGCGGTGGGGCATGCGGGGCGCATGGTGTTCGAGATGCCGCGCATCTGGCTGGGCCAGTTGCCGGACTGCGACATCGTCAATGGAGCCGTGGCCGAGCAGGCCTATGCACGTGGCAAGGGCATTGTGTTTCTTACGCCACATCTGGGCTGCTTCGAGATGTCCGTGCAGGCCGCAGCGCGGCGCTGGTCGGATCGGCATGGCGCAATCACCGTGCTCTACCGCCCCGCACGCCAGGGTTGGCTGGCCGAAATTCTGGAAACCGCGCGCAATCGTCCTGGCGTTCAGGCCGTTCCCACCACCCTGGCGGGCGTGCGTCAGATGATCAAGGCGCTGCGTCAGGGCGCGGCCGTGGGTCTGCTGCCTGATCAGGTGCCGCCCAATGGTCTGGGCATCTGGTCGCCTTTTTTCGGTCGCGATGCGTATACGATGACATTGGCAGCACGCCTGGTGTTGCAAACCGGGGCCACGGTGATCGTGGCCCGGTGCGAGCGCAAGTCCTGGGGGCGGGGCTACACGCTGTATCTAGAGGAATTGCCTGTGCCCGAATCTCAATCGCTGGAAGCCACCGTGGCGCTTATCAATCGCGCCATGGAAACCACCATTCGCCAGTCTCCGCAGCAATATCTGTGGGGCTATGGCCGCTACAAGCAGCCACGTGAAGACAAGCAACTCTCGGGGGAGAAGGCATGAGCGCCAGCAAGATCGCCATTGCCGGCATGCATGTGCTGGCCAAGCTGCCGCTGCCCGTGCTGCGTGGCCTGGGCAAGTTTGTGGGGCGTGTGCTGTTTGTGGTGGCGGGCCAGCGCCGGCGCATCGCGCTGCGCAACTTCGAGCTGTGCTTTCCAGATGTGCCTGAGGTGCAGCGCAAAGCTTGGGCGAAAGAGTCCTTTGAAGTCTTTTGCCAGACTTTTCTCGACAGAAGCTGGCTGTGGTTCGGCTCCGAGGAGCTGGTGCGCAGCCGTGTCAAATTGGTCGGGGCCACGCATGAGCTGGAGGGCGATACGCCCACCATCGTCTTCGCGCCGCATTTCTACAGCATGGATGCCGGTGGCCTGGCCCTGCCGCTCAATACCGAGCGCGAGTTCACCTCCATCTTTGCCACAAATCCCGATCCGGACCTGGATGCCTGGTTCATGAATGGCCGTCAGCGCTTCGGCAATGTGAAGATGCTCAACCGCGCCGATGGCGTCAAACCCATCATCCAGTGCCTGCGCAAGGGCGGGCTGCTGTATCTGCTGCCCGATATGGACTATGGCAAGAACGATTCGGTGTTCGTGCCCTTTTTTGCGGTGGAAAACACGGCCACGATTCCCTCGCTTTCGCGCTTTGCGCGCCTGGGCAAGGCCAAGGTGGTGGCGCTCTACAACCGCATGACGCCTGAAGGCTATGTGGCCGAGCTGACGCCGGCCTGGGAGAGCTTCCCGACGGACGACCATGTGGCCGACACCGCCCGCATGAACCGCGAGCTGCAGGCCGCCATCATGACCATGGTTCCGCAGTATTACTGGGTGCACAAGCGCTTCAAGACCCGCCCGGATGGCGAGCCATCGCTGTATTCCAAAGAGTAAGCATCAAAGCGGCTTGAAGGCCCAGGTGGAAAGAAGCCGGCTGCTTCCTTTTTCAGGAGTGACCTGGCACCAGAAGAAACTCGGCCAGAGCGCGCTGCACGGCCTCGGGCCTCTCATGGACCACCCAGTGGCTGCAGCCCTGGAGATGTTCTATCTCCAGCTGCGGCACCCATTGCTCCAGTCCATGCAGCAAAGCGGGCTGTAGTGCCAGGTCGCTGTCCCCCCAGAGAATGCGCACCGGCACAGGGATATGGAGCATTTCATCGGGCAGGCTGAGCTCGCGAATGTCCTGCAGCTCATCGGCGCTGCCGCCCGGACGGGGCGGCACCAGCGGGCTGGCTGCATAGAACATGCAGGCGCCGTGCACGCCCAGGTCCCAATGCTCGCGGTATTGCTGCTGGCGCTCGGGAGTCAGCCATGCGGGCATGCTGCCGTCGGGGTTCTGAAAAAACCTGAGCATGCGCTGCCAGCCGTTTTCGGCCAGCAGCTCGGGTGCATCGGGCCGGCGCAGAAAATGCATGTACTGGCTGGCGGACTGCTGAACAGGGTTGGACTGAAGTTCGCGCAAGAAGCTGCCGGGATGCGGGGAGTTGAGTATGAGCAGCCGCTCAAGGTGCTGGGGATAGCGGTTGGCCAGGCCCCAGGCCACGGCGCCACCCCAGTCATGGGCAATCACGCAGGCAGCGCGCTGGTCACGGCTCTCCAGCGCAATCAGGGCGGCAAGATCCTCTACCAGGTACTTGGCTCGGTAGTCGCTGATGGCCGTGGGCTGGCTGGAGCGGCCATAGCCGCGCAGATTGGGCGCCACGCAGCGGTAGCGGCTGCCAAACTGCGCAAGCAGCCCATCCCAGATGAAGGCCCCTTCGGGAAAGCCGTGAAGAAATAGCAGCAAGGGCTGACCCGGCTCGCCGCTGGTGCGGCATTCCAGTTCAACCCCTGTGGACAGGGTATGCATGCAAGTCGCGACCATGAAGCTCTCCTTTTAGTAGCTTCTGGCGCTTGCAAGATAAGCGCCTATGGCTGATTTTGCTCAGGAGTCTCGTCCGCGGGCGTCGCTTGGGTGACGGGAGCAGCTTGGGGCAATCCCTCGGGGTGGCACCAGTGCCACAGCAGCTGGGCCACATCGTCCACGCCCTGCTTTTTGAGGGCCGAGAACAGACGCACCTCACCACCGCCAGCATTGAGCTTGGTGATGGACAGAATCTTGGCTTGCTCGGCGCGGGTCAGCTTGTCGGCCTTGGTCAGCACGATGAGAAACTTCAGGCCTTGCTCCACGCGTGGGCGGATGGCATCCAGCAGGGCTTCGTCGAGCTCGGTCAGGCCCAGACGCGGGTCGCACAGCAGCACCACGGCGGACAGGCTTTCGCGGCTCATCAGATAGTTGAGCATGACGCGCTGCCAGCGCTCCTTGTCGGTGCGGGAGACGGCAGCGTAGCCATAGCCGGGCAAGTCGGCCAGCACCGCATCGGTCACGCCCTGCTTGCCCAGTGCAAACAGATTGATGTGCTGGGTGCGGCCGGGCTTCTTGGAAGCGAAAGCCAGCTGCTTTTGCTGGGTCAGCGTATTGATGGCGGTGGACTTGCCGGCGTTGGAGCGGCCGACGAAGGCAATCTCGGGAACGTCGACCTTGGGCAGCTGGTTGAGCTGGGCCGCGGTCGTGAAAAAGCGTGCGGTGTGCATCCAGCCCATCGCAAGCTTGCTGTCGATCAAAGAAAGTGTTTTTCCGGCAGTGGTATCCGGGGAAGCATGGGTCATGACGGTAACTATTTCAGGGAGGCCCATTGTAGAATTTGACGGATTCGAGCTCTCAACAATAGACCCAGCCCCTTGATATGAAGTTGCTTGCCTCTTTGCTGACTGCTGCCATTTTCGCAGCACCTGCCTTCCCCGCATTTTCGGCGGGAGAAACACCTGTGAAGGCGGATGCTGCCAAAGGGCAAGCCAGTTATGGGGCGGTCTGCGCCGCCTGTCATGCCGCAGACGGCAATTCCACCATTCCCCTGCAGCCCAAGCTGGCAGGCCAGCACCCCGAGTATCTGGTCAAGCAGCTGCGCGAGTTCAAGGACGGCAAGCGCAACGACCCGGTGATGAAGGGTTTTGCCTCCACGCTCAGCGATGGCGACATGCAAAATATCGCGGTCTGGCTGCATACCCAGGCGCCCAAGAACGGTTTCTCCAAGGACAAGGACTCCATCGCCCTGGGTGAGCGCATTTACCGCGGCGGCATTCAGGAGCGCCAGATTGCCGCCTGCGCGGGCTGCCACAGCCCCAACGGCTCCGGCATTCCGGCCCAGTACCCGCGTCTGTCGGGTCAGCATGCGGATTACACCGTGAAGTCGTTGACGGACTTCCGCGACGGCAAGCGCAGCAATAGCATTCCTATGGCCCAGGTTGCTGCCAAGCTTAATGATCGCGAAATCAAGGCCGTGGCAGACTATATAGCTGGCTTGCGTTAAAAATCCTTTTCACCAGATGCGCGGGTGACTTCGGGAACTTTCAGGCATCTGGCACCCCCCAAGTCAGGCGGGCCCATCGGCTATTTCAGCAGATGGCCCGCCTTTTTGCGTTCGGCTCTATCTCATCCTCATGTCAGACCTTCCACTTCGCGATCGTGACTCCTCTCGCTCACAGGCAGTGCGCGCGACTCTGGAGTTGCTGGCCTCCATGCGCTTTGCGATTTCACTGCTCACGGTTATCTGCATCGCATCGGTCATCGGCACGGTGCTCAAGCAACATGAACCGCTGGTCAACTATGTCAACCAGTTCGGTCCCTTTTGGGCGCAGCTGTTTCTGGCACTCAAGCTCAATGCGGTCTACAGCGCTTGGTGGTTTTTGCTGATTCTGGCGTTCCTGGTCATCAGCACCTCGCTGTGCGTGAGCCGCCATGCCCCCAAATATCTGGCCGATATCCGCAACTACAAGGAAAACCTGCGCGAACAAAGCCTCAAGGCTTTCCACCATCGCGCCGAGGCCGATGTGGCGGGCAGCACCGAAGAGGCGGCCCAGCGCATCGGCCAGCAACTGACATCTGGCGGCTGGAAGGTCAAGCTGCAGCAGCGCGACACGGCGGCCGGACCCGGCACCGGCTGGATGCTGGCAGCCAAGGCCGGTGCGGCCAACAAGCTGGGCTATATCGCCGCGCACTGTGCGATCGTGCTGATCTGCATTGGCGGGCTGTTTGACGGCGATCTCATCGTGCGGGCCCAGATGCTGCTGGGCGGCAAAACGCCTTATACCGGCGGCGGCATGATCTCGGATGTGGCGCCCGAGCACCGTCTGTCCATCAAGAATCCGACCTTCCGAGGCAACCTCATGGTGTCCGAGGGTACGCAGTCCGGCACAGCCATCCTGAATCAATCGGATGGCATCTTGCTGCAAGATCTGCCATTTTCGGTGGAACTCAAAAAATTTATCGTGGAGTACTACTCCACCGGCATGCCCAAGCTGTTTGCCAGCGATATCGTCATCCACGACCGCGCCACGGGCGAGAAGCTGGAAAAGCGCGTGGAAGTGAACCATCCGGCCAGCTACAAGGGCATCGAGATCTATCAGAGCAGCTTCGATGACGGCGGCTCCAGCGTCAAGCTGCATGCCGTGCCCATGGATGGCGTCTCCCAGCCCTTCGATGTGGAGGGCGTGATCGGCAACTCCACTGAGTTCGTGCGCAAGCTGGCCGATGGCCAACAGGACAAGGTGACGCTGGAGTACACGGCACTGCGCACCATCAACGTGGAGAACTTTGGTGGCCAGGACAAGGGCGGCGTCGGCACTGATGTGCGCAAGGTCAACCTGAAGCAGGCCATCGACGAGCGCCTTGGTGCAGCCCACAAGACCACGGACAAAAAGGATTTGCGCAATATCGGACCCAGTGTGGGCTACAAGTTGCGCGATGCCTCGGGTCAGGCGCGCGAGTTCCAGAACTACATGCTGCCTGTGGACACGGGCGAGGGCCAGCCCGTATTCCTGCTCGGCGTGCGTGAGAACCAGGCCGACCAGATGCGTTATCTGCGCGTGCCTGCCGACCCCGAGGGCACGATGAACACCTTCATGCAGCTGCGCCAGGCCATGCAGAGCAAGGCCCTGGCCGAAAAGGCGGCGCGTGCCTATGTGCAGCGGGCAGTCGATGCCTCCAGGCCCGAGCTGGCCGAGCCGTTGACGCAGTCCGCTCTCAAGGCGCTGGAGCTGTTTGCCGGCCAGGACAGCAAGCTCAAGGGCCCTGACGGCCGCCAGCTCGGTGGCCTGCAAGCGATATCGGACTTCATGGACAGCAATGTGCCTGAGGCCGAGCGCGAGCGCGCCGGCGAGGTGCTGGTGCGGATTCTCAACGGCGTTCTGTTCGAGCTGGCCCAACAGGTGCGCCAGCAGGCGGGACTCAAGCCTTTCGAGAACGACGAGAAGACCCAGGCCTTCATGACGCAATCGGTGTTCTCGCTCAGCGACGCGCAGTTCTACCCGGCGCCCGTGGTCTTCATGCTGCAGGACTTCAAGCAGGTGCAGGCCAGCGTGTTCCAGGTGGCGCGAGCTCCCGGTAAGAACATTGTTTACCTGGGTTGCCTCTTCCTGATCATCGGCGTTTTTGCCATGCTGTACGTGCGTGACCGCCGCATCTGGATCTGGCTGACCCCTGCGAATGGCGCCAGCCATGCGAACATGGCCTTGTCCACCAACCGCAAGACCATGGATGGCGACCGCGAGTTCGTCATGCTGGCCGACAAGCTGATCGGGGCCAAGCCCTTACAAAAGAAGACTCCCGGAGGTTCTGTATGAACACCGCAACCACGACATTGACTCTGAACGAAGGCTATTTCGCCCGCCGCAACTGGTTTGACTGGTTGTTCGCGGTCGTGGTGGCCGTGGGCCTGGGCTATGCGCTGCAGCGCTACGCCGCCTATATGGATGTGTATGAGAAGGGCATTTTGCTGGCGACTATCCCGGCCATGATCTGGCTGGGCTGGTTCTGGCGCCCGCTGGCGGTGCTGATGCTGACCGTGGCCGGCTTCTCGCTGATGGCCATCGGCCTGTACCAGGGAGGGGATGGTGGCGAACTGGCACGATCGGAGACCGTCTTCGGCCTGAAGTACTTCCTCTCCAGCCAGTCCGCCATCCTGTGGATGAGCATGGTGTTCTTCATCAGCACGGCCTTCTACTGGATCGGAGTGTTTGCCAAGGGCGAGCGCTCGGTCATGTCGCTGCTGGGCTCGCGTCTGGCGTGGCTGGCCGTCACCATGGCGCTGATCGGCACCATGGTGCGCTGGTACGAGAGCTATCTGCTGGGCCCTGACATCGGCCATATCCCTGTCAGCAATCTCTACGAAGTGTTCGTCATGTTCTGCTGGATGACGGCCACCTTCTATCTGTACTACGAGCAGCATTACGACACGCGTGCCCTGGGCGGCTTTGTGATGCTGGTGGTCAGCGCGGCGGTGGGCTTTCTGCTCTGGTACACGCTGGTGCGCCAGGCCCATGAGATTCAACCTCTGGTGCCTGCCCTCAAGAGCTGGTGGATGAAGCTGCATGTGCCCGCCAACTTCATCGGCTACGGCACGTTTGCACTGTCGGCCATGGTGGCGTTTGCCTATCTGATCAAGCAGCAGGCCACCGAGACCAAGTGGTATAAGCTTGCGCCGCTGTGGCTGCTGGGCGTGGTGCTGTGCTTCGAGCCCATCGTCTTTCGCAAGGGCGCGACCGAGAACGGCGGCAGCTACTGGATGGTGTACTTCGGCATCTCGGCCCTGATCGTGGCCGGCATCCTGCTCTCGCGCAAGCGCATCGCCGCACGCCTGCCCTCGTTCGAGATTCTGGACGACGTGATGTACAAGGCCATCGCCGTGGGCTTTGCCTTCTTCACCATCGCCACCGTGCTCGGCGCTCTGTGGGCGGCCGAGGCCTGGGGCGGTTACTGGAGCTGGGACCCCAAGGAGACCTGGGCGCTGATCGTCTGGCTCAACTATGCGGCCTGGCTGCATATGCGCCTGATGAAGGGCCTGCGCGGCACGGTGTCCGCCTGGTGGGCGCTGGCGGGTCTGGCCGTCACGACCTTTGCCTTCCTGGGCGTGAACATGTTTCTGTCGGGCTTGCATAGCTACGGCGAGCTGTAGGCCTCGCACCAGGCACTCCAAAAAACAGGAGCTGCTTGCGCTGATTGAATAAGGATTTCAGGTTAAAAACAGTCTGAAATCATTGATCATCAAGCGCAAGCAGCTCCTTTTTTATTGAGAAGTTCGGAGGAACTTTGCTGACGCAGGGGGCTTCCAAATCGCACTACTCTTGATCGTCGTTTGGGAGCATTCCTATGCTGATACGTCACCGCAACCAAGGCTTTGAACATCCGCTGAGCAGCGAGATCACGCCTCGGACCCAATACCTGCAGCGTCGGGATTTTCTGCAGACCCTGGCAATGGGCGCTGCGGGTGCGACCCTGGCAGGTTGGGCCGGCCGTGACGCGCTGGCTGCGGCCGATCGTGCGCATCTGCCTGCCCTGAAGGGAGCGGCCAGCAAGGTGGCCGGCGCCATGACCGTGGAGGCTGCCACCAGCTACCAGGACGTGACCAGCTACAACAACTACTACGAGTTCGGTCTGGACAAGGACGAGCCCGCGCGCAATGCGCACACGCTCAAGACCCGGCCCTGGACGGTGCGCATAGAAGGCCTGGTGCAAAAGCCGCAGACGCTGGACATCGACAGCCTGCTCAAACTCGCGACCATGGAAGAACGCATCTATCGCCTGCGCTGCGTGGAGGGCTGGTCCATGGTCATCCCCTGGGTCGGCTATTCGCTGTCCGAGCTGCTCAGGAAAGTGCAGCCGCTCTCCGGCGCCAAGTATTTGGAATTCGTCACCCTGGCCGACAAGGCCCAGATGCCCGGACTCAGAAGTGGCGTGCTGGACTGGCCCTATACCGAAGGCTTGCGGCTGGATGAGGCCATGCACCCGCTGACGCTGCTGGCCTTCGGCATGTATGGCGAGGTTCTGCCCAACCAGAATGGTGCGCCGCTGCGCCTGGTCGTTCCCTGGAAGTATGGTTTCAAGAGTGCCAAGTCGCTGGTGGCGATCCGCCTGACCGACAAGGAGCCCGGCACCGCCTGGAACAAGGCGGCACGCAACGAATACGGCTTTTATTCCAATGTGAATCCCGAGGTCGATCATCCGCGCTGGAGCCAGGCCACCGAGCGGCGCATCGGCGAAGGCGGGCTGTTCGCCAAGCGCCGCAAGACCTTGCTGTTCAACGGCTATGGCGATCAGGTGGCGTCGCTGTATGCGGGCATGGACCTGAAGAAGTTCTACTGATGCAGGCCTGGTTGCTCAAGCCCTGGGCCAAGCCGCTGGTCTTCACGCTGTGCCTGCTGCCTTGCGCATGGCTGTTCTATGCGGCGTTTACCGATGGGCTGGGGGCCAATCCGGCCGAAGCCCTGCTGCGCAGCACGGGCGACTGGACCCTGCGCTTTCTCTGTATCGTGCTGGCGGTGACGCCGCTGCGCCAGGTCGGCGGCTGGAATCTGCTGGTGCGTTACCGGCGCATGCTGGGCCTGTACGTGTTCTTCTACGCCTGTCTGCACCTGCTTTGCTATGCCTGGTTCGACATGGGACTGGACTGGGGCGATATCGTGGCCGATATCCCCAAGCGTCCCTTTATCTTGGTTGGTTTCAGCACCTGGCTGCTGCTGCTGGTGCTGGCTGCCACCTCGCCAAAGTTCATGCTCAGGGCTCTGGGCGGCAAGCGCTGGCAATGGCTGCACCGCGCCGTCTATGTGGCGGTGCCACTGGCCTTGCTGCATTTTTTCTGGATGCGTGCCGGCAAGAACAATTTTGCCGAGGTGGCTGTTTATGCAGCCATTCTCGGTAGCTTGCTTGGCTGGCGAGTGCTGCGTGCACTCAGAGGCAATCAACCGGCGACAGCGCGCAGGGGCGGACGTACCTGACGCGAGACCGGGTCGATCTCTGCTGAAGGCAGCTGGTAAGCGCGCTGGTCGAACAGGTCGATTCCGCATTGCAGGCCTTCGAGCCAGTTGAACAGCTCGCCAATCGCCTGTTTGCCCATGATGGGCGCGCCATGCTGGGGCACGATCATGTCTATGGGCAACTGTCGTGCCATCTGCACCCATAGCCTCAGAATCTTGTTGGAGACCATGTAGCGGCGGTGAAAGCCTTCCATGCGCGAGATATGGGGCGCGAGGTCGGTGACGGGCTTCTGCGCTTCTGCGCCGGTGGTCAGAGACACGCCCAGGTCGCCCGTGAACAGAATCTTGCTGATCGGGTCGTAGAAGTGAAAGTTCCCCTCGGCATGGAGAAAATGCGCCGGCAGCAGCACCAGCTCGCTGTGGCCCAGAGGCAGGCGCGCGCCTGAGTCAGGTACGCCAATGACGCGGTTTTCCGTCTTGCCCACTTTGGTGAAGTGCGGTGCAAAGCGCTCCCAGATGCGCGAGATGACCAGTTGTGCGCGGGTGCTGCTCATCCAGCGATCCAGCGAGGCAATGATGTCCGGGTCGGCATGCGAGGCAATCAGATAGGCGAGCTTTTGCGGCGGGAAATGCCGCGACATGCCCATGAACAGCTCGTTGAAAGCCAGGTTGCCACCGGGATCGATGATGGCGCCCGTGCCGTTGTCCACAATCAGGAACTGGTTGGCCTGAATGGCCTGACCGTCCTCCTCGATGAGGTCGGTGAACATCAGACAGACGTGGTTTTTGTCGCGATAGAGCTCAATGGACATGGCAGTTTGTCAAAGGACAAGATGCCATCACTCTAGAGAGTAAGTCCGGGCGCCATGTTGATGTGCATCAAGCCTCAGGGCTTGGCATCGGTGCGGGGCATCTCGTCAGCCTCTATCGGCGTGGCTTTTGTTGAGGGTGTTGCTGCGCTGGAAGGCTTGGTGGAAATGCCCAGTGTTTCGGGCAGCGTGGCGCGACCCTGCGCCGCAGGATCTGTAGGCAGATAGAGCGGGCCTTTTTGCCCGCAGGCGGAAAGTGCAGCCAGGGACGCCGCACAAGCCGCAAGGGCAATGCTCCTGACTAAAATTTGGTTGGCTTTCAACATGGGCAAATTGTAATGACTGACCTTGAATATCTGGATCGCGCCGACCAACTTCTGCTGGCTGTGGAGCAATGCTGTGATCGCATCAATGACGAAACCGATGCCGACCTTGATGCCCAGCGCGTGGGCGGCATGGTGACTTTGGTGTTTGCCAATCGCAGCCAGATTGTCATCAACCAGCAAAAGCCCCTACATGAAATCTGGCTGGCGGCCAAGGCTGGCGGCTTTCACTATCGTTTTGACGAAGACAAGAAAGTCTGGCTGGACACCAAGGGTGCTGGCGAGTTCTTTGCCAATCTGACGCAATATGCGAGCGAGCAGTCGGGCATGGCTCTGGAGTTCAAGGCCCTGGCCTGAACATTCAGGGTGCTGGAATAAAAAAGCCTGCCTCGATGAGAGGCAGGCTTTTTGTTGTTGGAGGGCTTAGTTTCTGAACAGGTCCAGAATGCGGCTGCGCTCCTCTGCGGCCGGCGGTTGGGTGGCCCCTGGGCCTGCGTTGCCAGGATCGGAGACGCCTTCCATGCCGAGGCTGGAGACGCCGCCGTTGCGTGCGTTTTCTTCGTAATACCAGTCGCCGCCCATATTGACCACGCCAGGCGGGGTCTGGACTTCGGCCACCGGCACGCCCTTGAGTGCGTGCTGCATGAAATTGATCCAGATGGGCAGGCTCAGGCCGCCACCGGTCTCACGCGAGCCCAGATTGCGCGGGGTGTCGTAGCCAATCCAGGAGACAGCGGAAATGCTGGGCTGGTAGCCGGCAAACCAGGCGTCCACCGAGTCATTGGTGGTGCCGGTCTTGCCATACAGGTCGGGGCGCTTGAGTGTGGCCTGGGCACGTGCAGCCGTACCCACGCGTGCCACATCATTGAGCAGGGTGCCGGTGAGGAAGGCATTGCGCTCGGGGATGGCCTGGGGCAGCTCCTTCACCGCGGGTGGGGTGAACTCGGAGAGGATGCGACCCTTGTGGTCTGTCACGCGGGCAATCAGCCAGGGATTGATGCGGTGGCCGCCGTTGGCAAACACCGAATAGGCGCCCGCCATCTGCAGCGGCGTGACGGAGCCGGCGCCCAGGGCCATTGTCAGGTAGGCGGGCTGTTTGGCGGCGTCAAAGCCAAAGCGCGTCGCCCATTCCTGTCCGGTCTTCGGGCCGATGGCCTGAAGCAATCGGATGGAGATCATGTTCTTGGACTTGTTCAAGCCCGTGCGCATGGTCATGGGGCCGTCGTAGCGGCCGTCGTAGTTCTTGGGCTCCCAGGGCTGACCACCGGTGGTCGCTGCACTGAAGAAGATCGGTGCGTCGTTGATCATGGTGGAGGGCGAGAAGCCGTGCTCCAGCGCCGCCGAGTAGATGAAGGGCTTGAAGCTGGAGCCCGGCTGGCGCCAGGCCTGGGTCACGTGGTTGAACTTGTTCTTTTCGAAGTCGAAACCACCGATCAGCGCGCGGATGGCGCCGGTTTGCGTGGACATGGCCACAAAAGCGCCTTCCACTTCGGGCAGCTGGGTGATTTCCCAGGCTCCCTTGGCGTTCTTGATGGCGCGGATCACGGCACCGGGGCGGATCTTGATATTGGGCGGTGCCTTGGGGCTGAGGCCGGATTCGGCGGGCTTGAGGTTGTCACCCGTGATCTCGAAATGGGTACCGTCCGCACGGGCCGCGACGATCTTGCGCGGCGATGCTTCCAGCACCACGGCCGCAACCACATCGCCGTTGTCGGGATGGTTGGCCAGCGCATCGTCGATGGCGTCTTCCAGCTCCTGAGCGTTGCTGGGCAAAGTGATGAACTTCTCGGGGCCGCGGTACTTCTGGCGGCGTTCGTAGTTCATGATGCCTTCGCGCAAAGCCTTGTAGGCAGCCTCTTGTTCACCGGCATTGAGGGTGGTGTAGACGTTCAGGCCGCGGGTATAGGCGTCGCTGCCGTATTGGGCAAAGATCAGTTGACGGGCCATTTCAGCCACGTACTCTGCATGTACGCGGGTCGAATTGGCAGCCGTACGCAGCTTGAGCGGCTCTTCGCGGGCCTGCTTGGCCTGCTCTGCGGTGATGAAACCGTTTTCCTCCATGCGCTCGATGATGTAGAGCTGACGGATGCGAGCGCGCTTGGGGTTGCTGATCGGGTTGTAGGCCGATGGAGCCTTGGGCAGGCCGGCCAGCATGGCGGCTTCGGCCACCGTGATGTCCTTGAGCGGATGGCCGAAATAGGCTTCACAGGCTGCTGCAAAGCCATAGGCACGGTTGCCAAGGAAAATCTGGTTCATGTAGATCTCGAGGATCTGCTCCTTGGTGAGCAAGTGCTCAAGCTTGAAGGTCAGCAGTATTTCGTAGATCTTGCGGGTATAGGTCTTCTCGGAAGAGAGGTAGACATTGCGCGCGACCTGCATGGTGATGGTGGAGGCACCCTGGCTCTTGACCTTGCCCAGGTTGGCCAGCGCAGCACGCAGCATGCCCTTGTAGTCCACGCCGCCATGCTCGAAGAAGCGGGTGTCTTCGATGGCCAGCACCGCATCCGTCATGACCTTGGGTATCTCGTTGATGGGCGTCAGGGTACGACGTTCCTCCCCAAATTCGCCCAGCAGAGCGCCTTCGCTGGAGTAGACCCGCAGCGGTAGCTTGGGGCGGTAGTCTGCAAGTTCGGAGACGTCTGGAAGATTGGGGTAGGCCATGGCCAGCGCCACGGCCACGGCCAGCAAAACGGCCAGGGCAGCGGCGGCGGCAAGTCCGATCAGCCAGAAAATGGAACGCGGCAGCCAGTGCATGCGTTTTTTGAGAGTTTGAGACCCAGGCGCAGGTGCCTGGTGAGCAGAATGTTCTGATGGCGGCATTTCGCAGTATTGGCAAGGGGTAGGGCATTATAGAAATGCCGCCCGGAAAAGCATCGTGGCGGCAGGGTAGGGGCCGCGCTTTGATTGAATCCTAAATCACAGGGTAAGCACCAGTATGCGCAGGGGCTGAGGTTCTTGCAGTTTGACGTTACACAAGTTTGTCTTTTTTTGACCACGAAATACGGTGCAAAGCTCTGCAGCAAAGCATGTGCTGCTATAGCTTGCTGCTAGGATCCCGGGGTATTGCTGGCTTTTGTTTCCATTCTTACAAATCTGGGGGGGCATGTTGATTGCTCTGAGTTCTTTATTCAGCCGTCAGCCTGCGCCTTTGCTTGGCATTGATGTCAGCTCCTCCAGCGTGAAGCTGGTCGAGCTGGCCAAAAGCAAATCCGGCGAGTGGCAACTGGAGCGTTGTGCGATTGAGCCTCTTGAAAAAGGCTGGATCACCGACGGCAATATTGAGAAATTTGATGAGGTGGCGGAGGCTGTGCGCCGCCTGGTCAAGAAAAGCGGAACGCGTACAAAGCAAGTGGCCATGGCGCTGCCGGCCGCTGCTGTGATTACCAAGAAGATCACCTTGCCAGCCGGCTTGACCGAGCTGGAAATGGAAGTTCAGGTCGAGTCCGAAGCCAATCAATACATTCCGTTCTCACTCGATGAGGTGAGCCTGGATTTCTGCGTCATAGGCCCGTCGCTGGTGGCGCCTGGCGATGTGGATGTGCTGATCGCGGCATCGCGCAAGGAAAAAGTGCAGGACCGCCAGGGCCTGGCCGAGGCAGCCGGTCTCAAGCCCATAGTGATCGATATCGAGCCCTACGCCGCCCGAATGGCGGCAACGCGCCTGGTGTCGCGTTTGCCCAATGCCGGGCGTGACGCTGTCGTGGCGCTATTCGAGGTAGGTGCAATGACTACCAGCATGCAGGTGCTTCGCAATGACGAGGTGCTGTATGAGCGTGATCAGGCCTTTGGCGGTGCACAGCTTACCCAGCTGATTGCGCGCCAGTACGGTTTTTCTCCGGAAGAGGCAGAAGCCAAGAAGCGCAGCGGCGAATTGCCAGACGACTATGCGGCTGGTGTGCTCAAGCCCTTCGTGCAAAGCCTGACCCAGGAAGTGGCGCGAGCGTTGCAGTTCTTCTTCACGAGTACTCCCTATAACCGCGTCGATCATGTTTTGCTGGCAGGTGGGTCGTCGTCCTTGCCGGGGCTGGTGGATGCCGTCAGCCAGCAGACTGGATGTGCCTGCAGTCTTGCCAATCCTTTCGAAGGCATGGAAATTGGCAGCGGCGTGCGTCTGAAGAGGATGGCGCGTGAAGCGCCGTCCTATCTGACCTCTTGCGGTTTGGCCATGCGGAGGTTTCAAGAGTGATACTGATCAACCTTTTACCGCACCGCGAAGCAGCCAAGAAGCGCCGTAAAGAAGCGTTTCAGGTCAATATGGTGCTGGGCGCACTGGGTGGACTGCTGATCGCAGCACTGATTTACTGGTACTTCCAGATGATGATCGAGGGCCAGCAGAACAAGAACAATTTGCTGCGCTCCGAAATCAAGGTCCTGGAAACACAGATCAAGGAAATCGAAGGGCTGGAGTCCGAAATTGCCGCCCTGCGTGCACGGCAGAAGGCGGTGGAGGATTTGCAGTCCGACCGCAATCTGCCGGTGTACATGCTCAATGAGCTGGTCAAGCAACTGCCGGACGGTGTCTACATCAGCAGCATCAAGCAAGAAGGCCTGTCTGTGACCATGCAGGGAACTGCGCAGTCGAATGAGCGTATTTCCGAGATGCTGCGCAATCTGACCGATGGCTCGCCCTGGTTCTCCAAGCCGGAGCTGATGGAAATTGTGGCCAAGACGGTTGATGTGACTGCCAAGGATAAGCGCCGTGCAGCTGCATTCACATTGCGCTTCAATCTGACCAGGGCCAGCGATGCGGAGAAAAATCTGCTTGCTGCAACCTCCCCTGTGAAGGCGCAGTAATGGCAAAAAAGAAGAAATCTCTGGACATCGACTTCGCTGCACTGCAAGACAGAGTTCAGCGTCAATTCCGGAATCTGGATCCCAATGATCCTTCGGCCTGGCCTGCCTTGCCCAAGGCACTGCTGTATGTTGCTGTTGCAGTCGCTGTCGCTGCCTTGCTGTGGTTCGTCATCCTGAAAGATTACGAGGCAGAGCTGGACGCCGAGCGTGCGACCGAGGTGACTCTTCGCGAAGACTACTCCAGGAAAATGATCAAGGCGGTGAGTCTGGAGGGCTTGAAGAAGCAGCGCGAGCAGGTGCAGCAGTATGTGACGCAGCTGGAAAAGCAACTACCCAGCAAGGCGGAGATGGCTGCTCTGCTTTCCGATATCAACCAGGCGGGCTTGGGACGTAGTCTGCAGTTTGAAGTATTCCGCCCTGGCGCCATGGTGACCAAGGAGTACTACGCCGAGCTGCCAATCACCCTGAAGGTGACTGGGCGCTATCACGACATCGGTGCTTTTGCCTCAGATATCGCTTTCCTGTCCCGTATCGTGACCTTGAACAATCTGTCCATCACCCCGGGTGGCAAGGACACGGATGTGCTGTCCATGGATGCCACGGCACGGACATTCCGATATCTGGATGCGGACGAAGTCAAGGCGCAGCGCGACGCAGCCAAGGGGAAGAAATGAGCAGAGCATTCTTGAGCCCTGTCTGGCTGGTTCTGATGAGCAGTGCTTTGCTGGCGGGCTGTACCTCCTCCGAGGAGGAGCAACTGCGTGAGTGGATGGCCCAGGAGCGTGCCAATGCCAGGCCTCACGTGACTCCTCTGGAGGAGCCCAAGCCTTTCAAACCCCAGGCCTATACAGGGGCTGATGGCATGGAGCCCTTCAATCCGCTCAAGCTGATCCAGGTGCTGCGCAAGGAGTCTGCGCAATCCAACATCAGCACGGCGTTGCTCACGCCAGAGCTGAGTCGCCGCAAGGAGCCGCTGGAGGCCGAGCCGCTGGACACCATGACCATGGTGGGCAGTCTCGACAAAAAGAACGTGCCCACGGCCTTGGTCAAAGTCGGCGGACTGCTCTATCAGGTACGTGTCGGCAACTATCTGGGGCAGAACTACGGAAAGATCACCAAGATTACGGAAAACTCCATCCAGCTAAGAGAAATTATCCAGGATGGCGGTGGTGACTGGATTGAAAGAACAAGCACTTTGGAGTTGCAGGAGGTTGGCAAATGATGGGTATTAATCGCAGCACTATGGCGAAGGCCCGTTGGGGTCTGACCCTGAGCGGCCTTTTGCTTTCTTCGGCAGCTTGGGCGCAAGCCCGCATCGAGGCTGTTACAGGCGCTTTGCAGTCAGGCTCCGAGGTCGTCCGTGTTGAGTTGTCCGAACCGCTGGCTGCAGACCCGACCGGATTCGTGGTTCAGTCTCCTGCGCGTATCGCTCTGGATTTTCCGGGTGTGAGCAATGGCTCAGGCAAGTCGTTGCTTGAATTCAATCAGGGCAATCTGCGCTCGGCCAATCTGGTGGAAGCATCGGGTCGCTCACGTCTGGTATTGAACCTGAGGACGGCTACGACCTATCGCTTGCAGCGCCAGGGCAAATCTTTGCTGATCTTGCTTGATCCCGCAGGTGCGGCGACAACCGCAGCAGCTGCGGCTCCTGTCATGGCTCCGGTGTTCGAGAACAAGACGGCCGCCTCTGATGCAGCTCCGATTCGCGGTATCGACTTTCGCCGTGGTAGCGATGGCTCCGGCCGGGTTGTAGTGAGCCTTGGCAGCAGCCAGGTTGGGGTGGATCTGCGGCAGGAGGGCAAGGGCCTGACGGTGGACTTCCTGCGTACAGCCCTGCCTGAAAATTTGCGCAAGAAGCTCGATGTGGGAGATTTCGGCACGCCCGTGCAAACGATCTCGACCACTCAGCAAGGTGATCGTGTTCGGATGCGCATTGACCCCGTGGGGGACTGGGAGCACAGCGCATACCAGAGCGACAATCAGTTCGTGGTGGAAGTGCGCCAGAAAAAGGTCGACACCAGCAAGTTGACGCAAGGCCCGGGCTACAGCGGCGAAAAGCTGTCGCTCAATTTCCAGAACATTGAAGTGCGTTCTTTGCTGCAGGTCATCGCGGACTTCACCAACTTCAATATCGTCACTTCGGATACGGTGACAGGTGCCTTGACTCTGCGTCTGAAGGATGTCCCTTGGGACCAGGCTCTTCAGATCATCATGGATGCCAAGGGGCTGGGTATGCGCAAGTCCGGCTCCGTGCTCTGGATCGCTCCCAAGGACGAGATTGATGCACGTACCAAGCGTGACTACGAAGCGGCCATGGAGATCCAGAAGCTGGAGCCTCTGCGCACGCAAGGCTTCCAGCTCAACTATGCGAAGGCGGCGGACATTCTGCAGCAGATCACGACTTCGACAGGCGGCGGTGGTGCAGGCGGTACAGGGTCCAGCACGCGCTTTCTGTCGTCGCGCGGCTCCGCCATTTCCGAGCCACGCACCAATCAGTTGTTTGTGACGGATACGCCGACCAAGCTGGAAGAAATGAAGGCTTTGCTGGCAACGCTGGATGTGCCAGTACGCCAGGTCATGATCGAAGCCCGCATTGTGGAGGCACGCGATACCTTTGGCCGTTCGCTGGGTGTGAAGTTTGGCGGAGGTGCTGTCGGCAGCAACGCCGCCATGACATCGTCCCAGTTCCTGCCTGATAGCAGCTCAGGAACGGGCACCAAGTTCCCCAGTGGCAATTTCGTCAATTTGCCAGCCAGTATTTCGGGAATCAACACTGTGGGGCAGGTCGCATTTTCGGTCTTCAATAGCTCGATGTCGCGTTTCCTGTCCCTGGAACTGTCCGCTCTGGAAGCTGAAGGTGACGGCAAGATCATCTCCAACCCCCGTCTGGTGACAGCAGACCAGAACAAGGCCTTGATCGAGCAAGGCACGGAGTATCCGTATTCCGTGACTGCGCCGAACGGCGCCACGACGATTGCGTTCAAGAAGGCGGTGCTGAAGCTGGAGGTGACTCCGCAGATCACCCCTGAAGGCGACATCATTCTGGATCTGGATGTGAACAAGGACAGCCGCGGCGAGACCACGACTCAGGGCGTCGCCATTGATACCAAGCATGTCAAGACCCAGGTGCTGGTCGAAAATGGTGGCACCGTGGTGATCGGCGGCATCTTTGAACTGGAGGAGACCAACCAGCTCAACAAGGTGCCGCTGTTCGGAGATCTGCCTGTGTTGGGGCATTTGTTCCGTAGTAATACCAAGGCTTCGAGCAAGCGTGAAATGCTGGTTTTCATCACTCCCAAGATGCTGAGCCAGACGCGCAGCACCAGCAAATAACGGTTATCAGTTTTTACATAGGGCCCGCACGAGTTGATGCGGGCCTTTTCATTTGTAATATCTGCGGGCTGCGAGAATCATGGGCTGGCCAGATTGGCGGATGACGGTAACGCGATGACTGTTCTAAAAAAATTTCATATTGCCCTTGTGGGCTTGCCAGGCTCCGGCAAATCCACCATCGGACGCTATTTGGCCAAGCGTTGGTCCATGCCTTTCGTGGATGTGGATGTGGCCATCGAGGAGCATATCGGCTGCACGATTCGCGATTTTTTTGCCAAGGAAGGCGAGTCCAGATTCAGGGATGTAGAGCAGGAGGTGCTGGCAGCGCTGCTGGCGCGACCTGAGAAAACGGTGGTTGCCACAGGTGGCGGTGCCGTGCTGAAGACTGAAAACCGGCAAGAGCTGGCCGAGCATGCACAGGTGGTCTATCTGAGTGCATCACCGCATGAAATTGCCAAGCGCCTGCAGCGGGATACGCAGCGTCCCTTGCTGCAAGTGGACAATCCTTTGCAGCGCTTGCTGGATTTGCATGCCATCAGAGATCCGCTCTACAAGGAAGTGGCGGATTTTGTGGTGGCGGGCAGCGGCCTGTCCGCCACGCAGGTGGCTCAGCGAGTGGCCATGCAGATTGAGCTCGGTCAGCATTCCTGATTGCGCTGAAAAGCTTGTTGGTCAATACACTGCGTGTGGTTCCTGCTATGTATTTTGAGAGAGGTTGAACGTGGAAACGGTGCATATTGATCTGGGAGAGCGCAGCTATCCCATCGTGATTGCAGAAGGCTTGCTGGCCCAGAGCTCCACTTGGCAGGCATTGCCCAAGGCGGCGGCAGCTCTGGTCGTGACCAATGATGTGGTGGCCCCGCTTTATCTGTCTGCGCTCAAGCAGGCCTTGAGCGGCCAATACGCCCAGGTTCACGAGGTGGTGTTGCCCGATGGTGAAGCCCATAAGGACTGGCAGACTCTGAACCTGATTTTTGATGCCCTGTTGCAGCATGGTTGCGACCGCAAGACGGTGCTGTTTGCACTGGGCGGCGGTGTGGTGGGGGATATGACGGGCTTTGCTGCTGCCAGCTATATGCGTGGTGTGCCTTTTGTACAGGTGCCGACCACGCTGCTGTCCCAGGTCGATTCCTCGGTGGGAGGCAAGACTGCCATCAACCACCCGCTGGGCAAGAACATGATTGGGGCCTTCTACCAGCCGCAACTGGTGCTCTGCGATCTGGCTACGCTCGATACCCTTCCCGAGCGCGAGTTGAGCGCAGGTCTGGGGGAAATCATCAAATACGGCCCTATTGCCGATATGCAGTTCTTCGACTGGCTTGAGCGGAACATGGATGGCCTGCTGCACCGCGATCGCGACTTGCTCGCCCATGCCGTCAAGCGAAGTGTGGAGATCAAGGCCTGGGTCGTGGGGCAAGACGAGAAGGAAGCGGGTCTTCGCGCGATTCTCAATTTTGGCCATACCTTCGGTCATGCGATCGAGGCCGGCATGGGCTACGGCAACTGGCTGCACGGTGAGGGTGTGGCGGCAGGCATGGTGATGGCAGCGGAGCTGTCCCAGCGTCTTGGCCTGGTGGAGGCGAGCTTTGTCTCGCGTCTGCGCAAGCTGATTGAGCGAGCGGGCTTGCCGGTGCGCGCAGCGGTCATTGATGTCCAGGACAATGCTGGTCGCTATCTGGAGCTGATGCGGGTCGACAAGAAATCCGAAGCCGGTGAAATCCGCTTTGTGCTGATCGATGGTCCCGGCAAGGCGGTGATGAGGTCGGCGCCCGACGCGCTGGTGCGTGAAGTGATCGAGAGTTGCTGCGCTTGATGAATGGAGCTATGTGAGCAGACCCTGGGGGGACGCAAGCCCATAGCTGTTAGAGTCATTGCATTGAGTTGTTGAGGCGATTTGCATGACCGCTCTGGCTTCCTACGCCTGCCATCCCCAGCAAAGCCGCGGGCGTCGCTTTGCTGAGCCCCCGGCTCCCACGCGCAGCGACTTTCAGCGCGATCGGGATCGCATTGTTCACTCCTCGGCTTTCAGGAGGTTGGTTTACAAGACCCAGGTTTTTGTGAACCATGAGGGCGATCTGTTCCGAACCCGGCTCACGCATTCTCTGGAAGTGGCGCAACTGGGGCGCTCCATCGCGCGTTCTTTGCGCCTGGATGAAGACCTGGTTGAAGCCATCTGTCTGGCGCATGATCTGGGTCACACACCTTTTGGACATGCAGGGCAAGACGCGCTCAATGAGTGCATGAAGCCCCATGGCGGCTTTGAGCACAATCTGCAAAGTCTGCGTGTAGTGGATAGGTTGGAGGAGCGTTATCCTGCCTTTGACGGTCTGAACCTGACTTTTGAAACGCGCGAGGGAATTCTCAAGCATTGCTCGCTCAGCAATGCGCAATTGCTGCATGCACGGGAGCCCGGCGGCGTGGCTGAGCGTTTTCTGGATGGCACTCAGCCTTCTCTGGAAGCTCAGCTATGCAATCTGGCGGATGCGATTGCCTATAACGCCCATGATGTGGACGACGGCGTTCGATCAGGTTTGATCACCATGACCCAGTTGCGTGAAGCCGTGCCTTTGTTTGCCCGCTATTACGCCTCGACATTGGCGGATTGGCCCGATCTGGCTCTGCCGGGAGCTCAGCGAAAGCTGCTCTATGAGAGCATTCGCCGCATGCTCAGTGACCAGGTCTATGACGTCATCCATCACTCACAGGCCGGTATTGAGCAGGCGGCTGTACGCTCGGTGCAGGAGGTTCGTCAGCATGGCCGGACGCTGATCGGTTTCAGCGAAGAGATGAAAGCGCAGTCCCTGGTGCTCAAGCAGTTCTTATTCAGGCAGCTCTATCGGCACCCTCAAGTCATGCAGACCATGAACAGCGCCCAGCAAGTTGTGAAAGAGCTGTTTGCCGCTTATATGGTGGAGCCTGAACGCATGAAGCCGCGCTTTGTTCAGCGTACCCATATCGTCACTACCCTGCATGAACGTGCGCGAGTGGTGGCAGACTTTATTGCGGGTATGACGGATCGTTATGCAGCGCGTGAGCATGAGCGCATTACCGGGCTTAGGCTGCTGGGCGAGGCCTGAGGGAAGCTCTCCAACGGTCTTGCTGCCATTGGCGAGCATGGCACAGGCCGGATCGCTAAAATAGTGGTCCTGTGTATCTAGAGCCGGAATATTTCCCGCCCAGTGCGCATTCTTTGGGGGCGATGGCCCCCGTTTGCATTTTGGAGGGCCCTGACATGACCGAAACTTCAACCATCGCCGATCAGGCTTTCCCGCCAGAGCTTGTGATTGCGGATACCGTGCGCTGGCTGGAAAAGGCCGTGATAGGTCTCAACCTATGCCCTTTCGCCAAAGGCGTGCATGTCAAGGCTCAGATCCACTATGCCGTCAGCGATGCGACCGATGCGGAGGCTGTTGCCGAGGCTCTGCATCGCGAGCTTGAGGCCCTGGCCGAAGCCAACGCAGAAAAACGCGACACCACACTGCTGATACTGCCCCATGCCCTGCAGGATTTTCTGGACTTCAATGACTTTCTTGAAGTGGCGGATGCCATGATCGAGGAGCTGGATCTGGGGGGTATTTTGCAGGTCGCCTCGTTTCATCCTCAATTTCAGTTTGAGGGCACGGATGTGGACGACGTTACCAACTGCACCAATCGTGCTCCCTATCCCATATTGCACTTGCTGCGCGAAGACAGCATCGACAAGGCTGTGGAGGTGTTTCCGGAAGCCGAAACGATATACGAGCGCAACATGGAAACGCTGGAAAAGATCGGCATCGAGGGCTGGCTGGACCTGGATGTCGGGGCTCGCTGCCCCGTGACGGGCAATGCTCAGACGAAGGCAGAGAAGTGATGGGTAAGAACGATAAAAAGCAGAGCCTGCAAAAGCCCGCCAAAGCAGGGGCACTTGATATCGCCGAGCAACTGGGGCTCAAGCCCGGCCAGAGCCTTGAGCTGCTCAAGGCTCTGCATATTCTGACGCGCGAGGGCAAGCTCAATCAGGATTCGCGCCGCAAGCTCAAGCAGGTCTATCACCTCTATCAGTTCATCGAGCCTTTGCTGACAGAGCTGTCCAGGGATGGGCATGCCGTGACACTGGCTGACCATGGTGCGGGCAAGTCCTATCTGGGGTTCATTCTTTACGACCTGTATTTCAAGGCCTTGGCTCAGGGCCGGATTTTCGGTATCGAGACGCGTGCGCCGCTGGTCGAGGCGTCTCAGAAGTTGGCGACTGAACTTGGCTTCGATCGCATGGAGTTTCTCAATATGTCGGTGGCCGAGTCCACGCGAGCAGACTTCATGCCTTCGCAGTTCGATGTGGTCACGGCCCTGCATGCCTGCGATACGGCGACTGATGATGCGATAGCCTTCGGGCTGGAAAAGCAGGCCAAGGCCATGGTGCTGGTGCCTTGCTGTCAGGCAGAGGTGGCTGCATGCCTGCGTCAGACCAAGGCCATGAGTCTGGCGCGCACTCCGCTGGCCGAGTTGTGGCGTCACCCGATCCACACTCGCGAGATGGGCAGTCAGATCACCAATGTGCTGCGCTGTCTGTATCTGGAGGCTTGCGGCTACCAGGTCACGGTCACCGAGCTGGTGGGCTGGGAGCACAGCATGAAAAACGAATTGATCGTGGCCCGTTACACGGGGCAGAAAAAGCGCAGTGCGGTGCAACGCCTGCATCAGCTGCTCGCCGAGTTTGGGCTGGAAAGTCTGGCCGGCGTGCGCTATCCCCATTTGCCGCAAGCCAGCGCGGTCTGAGCAGGCTTAAAGCATGGCCCTGCCGGGCCTGTGCTTTTGGGGCTCAGCGACTTTGCATCAGGCGCTTCATCAACTCCTGCGTCGATGCGTCCACTCCAGCCCAGTCATTGTGGCTCTGGCGGGCATGCAGCTGCTTTGCCAGCTTCTTGCCCAGCTCCACACCCCACTGGTCGAAGCTGTTGATATCCCAGATGGCGCCAGAGACAAAGATGCGATGTTCATACAGCGCGATCAAGGCGCCCAGAGAGGCGGGGTCCAGTCTTTCAAGCATCAGGAAGCTGCTGGGGCGATTGCCGGGACAATCTTTTTCCAGCCCCTCTCCGCAGCGACCCACCATCAGCGCCTGGGCCTGGGCAATGGCGTTGACCACCAGGCTTTGATGGTGCTCGCCCAGGTATTTGCCCCCGTCGCGCAGGGCAATGAATTCGACCGGTATGACATCGCGCCCCTGGTGCAGCATCTGGAAAAAAGCATGCTGCCCATTGGTGCCGGGCTCGCCCCAGATCACCGGTGCAGTGGGGGCGGAGAGCTGTATTCCATTCTTGTTGATGCTTTTGCCATTGCTCTCCATCTCCAGCTGCTGCAGATAGGCCGTCAGGCGGCGCAGGCCGTGGCTGTATGGGGCAATGCAGCGGCTGGAAAACTGGCAGAAATTGCGATACCAGACGTCCAGCAGTCCCAGGCGCACCGGGAGATTGCTTTGCATGGGCGCAGTGAAAAAGTGGGCGTCCATCGCATGAGCGCCGTTCAGCAGAGCCCTGAACTGCTCCGAACCTATTGCGATGGCGATAGGCAAGCCGATGGCGGACCACAGCGAAAAGCGTCCGCCCACCCAGTCCCAGAAACCCAGTGTGCGCTGTATGCCGAATTCCGCCGCAGCCTGTGTATTGGTGGTGAGGGCCACGAAGTGCTGGTCAATCGAGCATGGCACTTGCGGATCTGTGCTGCCCCCATGGTCCAGAAACCACTGCCTGGCCGAGCGAGCATTCAGCATGGTCTCGGCCGTAGTGAAGGATTTGGAGGCAATCAGAAACAGCGTGCTTTCCGGTTTGACCCGGCGCAGCACATGTCCCAGCTCGTGGCCATCCACGTTGGATACAAAGTGAAAGTTCTTGTCCTGGTCTATCCAGTCCTCAAGGGCATTGACCACGACTTCCGGACCCAGGTGCGAGCCGCCGATGCCGATATTGACGATATCGGTGATCTGCCCGCTGCCCCTGATCTGATCGGCCAGGGCGAGCATTCGATCCAGCGTGTCGTGAACTTCACGCAGCGCCGAGTGCATGTCCTGGGGCCAGGACCGTAGCACAGGGGACTGGGCGAGCTGCCCGCCGTCTGCAGGAGTGCGCAGCAGCCAGTGCATCGCGCTGCGCTGCTCGCTGGTATTGATGGCGGCGCCGGCCAGCATGGAGTCGCGCTTGCTCGCGAGCTGGCTCTCGGCTGCAAGCTGCCTCAGAAGGGCCTCGGTTTCGCTAGTCCAGAGGTTTTTCGACAGATCGGCGAAGACATGTGGCGCCTGCATGCTCAGGGCGTCAAGACGTTGCGGGTCTTGTGCAAAAGCCTGGCGCAAATCCAGATGCTGGATCTGCGACCGGTAATGGGTTTGCAAAGCCTGCCAGGCAGGCAGCTCGTGACAAAGAGGCGTCAAAGGAAATTCCAGTCAATCATGCAGCCGCTTGCTGCATCAATGCTTCCAGCTTCAGTGTGTCTGCGGTGAAAGCGCGAATGCCCTCGGCCAGCTTTTCGGTGGCCATGGCATCTTCGTTCAGCGCAAAGCGAAACGAGGCCTGGTCATACAGAACGCGCTCCTGCGGCTGGGCTCTGGCCTTGTCCGGGTCCAGGGCGCGGGTGACAGGCGTGGTCTCGTCCTGCTGTGCGCGGAGTTGAGCCAGCAGCTCAGGTGCAATGGTAAGCAGATCGCAGCCCGCCAGAGCCAGAATCTGGCCGATATTACGAAAGCTTGCACCCATGACCTCGGTGGAAACATCGAAGTGCTTGTAGTAGTCGTAAATTTTCTGTACCGAGCGCACTCCGGGGTCATTGGCGCCAGCCATGGCGGCCTCATCCCATTGCGCGCCGGCCTGCTTTTTGTACCAGTCATAGATGCGGCCCACAAAGGGCGAGATCAGCTGAACCTTGGCCTGGCCGCAGGCAACGGCCTGACAGAAGGAGAACAGCAGCGTCAGATTGGTGTGAATGCCGCGCTGCTCAAGAATGCGGGCCGCCTCAATCCCTTCCCAGGTGGCGGCGATCTTGATGAGCACGCGCTCGGTGTGGATGCCTGCGGCCTGATACAGCTCGATCAGTCGCTCGGCGCGCGTGACCGTGGCCAAGGTGTCGAAAGACAGGCGGGCATCGACCTCGGTAGAGACACGACCGGGTATGGTGCTCAGAATCTCACAGCCGAAGCGCACCAGCGTCCGGTCCATGATTTCGTCCAGTCCTCTGTCTTTGAATTGCGCCACGGTGGCGCGCATCAGCGGCGCATATTCGGTCTTTTGAACCGCTTTGAGAATCAGGGATGGATTGGTGGTGGCATCTTGCGGTTGAAACTGCGCCAGTTGATGAAAATCACCGGTGTCCGCGACCACGGTCGTGAATTGCTTGAGCGCCTCCAACTGATTCATGTCCATCCTTTGCTGTGTTTCAAACTAACCAGCAAGTGTAGAGCGGGAATCCCTTATTGAGAATGAGCCTGCAGACACTCCGTTTGATGATGTATCAAGGCAAACCCTGCTGAATATGCCCGCTCGCCTATTTATTTGCGGAAATATTCAAGTTTTGCGGCCATTTTGCGAGGCGTGAGGCGCTTCGGTCTTATGCTCGCCTTTTTCTGCACGCATTCATTGCCTCCACCTCATCTGCGCCAATATGCTTGATCGGATTACTGCCTCCCTTCCGTCCCTGGCGCCTGCAGAGCAGCGTGTTGCACGCTTGGTACTGGCCGATCCGCGGGCCTTCGCGCATCTGCCGGTGCGAGAGCTGGCGGTGCGGGCGCATGTCAGCAAACCCACGGTGGTGCGCTTTTGCCGCAGCATGGGTTATGACGGCCTGGCGGACTTCAAGCTCAAGCTCGCAGGCAGCGTCAGCGAAGGCGTGCCCTTCATCCATCGCAGCGTGGACAGCGATGACAAGACCAGCGATGTCATGGTCAAGGTGGTGGACAACGCGGTTGCCGCTTTTCTGCAGTACCGCAATGCGGCGAGCACGGCGGCCATAGAGCAGGCTGCGCAGGCGATTGCAGCGACCTGGCAGACGGGCAAGCGCATCGAGTTTTACGGCGCCGGGAACTCGGGCATCGTGGCGCTGGATGCCCAGCACAAGTTTTTCCGCCTTGGTGTGACCAGTCTGGCCACCAGCGATGGCCATATGCAGGTCATGAGCGCGACCTTGCTGGGGCCGGGCGACTGCGTGGTCATTATTTCGAACTCCGGGCGCACGCGGGATCTGATGGACGCCGCAGATATCGCCCGCAAGAATGGGGCCACCACCATCGCCATCACGGCCAGCGGCTCGCCTCTTGCCTCCGCTTGCCAGGTGCATCTGGCTGCCGATCACCCCGAAGGCTACGACCGCTACAGTCCCATGGTCTCGCGGTTGCTGCACCTGCTCATCATCGATGTGCTGGCGACCTGCGTGGCCCTGCGCATCGGGCCGGCACTGCAGCCGGCGCTGGAGCAGATGAAGAACAATCTGCGCGCCAAGCGCTATACCTGAAGGCCGGCAAAGACGCGGCCTGGGGCAGGCAGCAGCGACAACGCGAAAGCTCTTTTTATAGGAGCTTCTATCGCTTGATTGATAAAGATTTCAGATACAAAACATATTGAAATCATTTGTGAATAGCCGGTGATAGCTATCAAAAACAAAGCCCATGCGGGCAAAACCTGCATGGGCTTTGTTGCGGGCGGGCGCTTGCCCGTCGCTGTCGTGCTTACTCCTGCACGATGGAGGAGGGGTGGTTGGCCAGGGGCTTGACCTTGATCTGCATATAGGGGAACAGCGGCAGGCCGCTGAGAAGGCCGTGCAGCTCGTCATTGCTGCCTACATCAAAGATGCTGACGTTGGCGTATTCGCCCACCACGCGCCAGATATGGCGCCACTTGCCTTCGCGCTGCAGCTTTTGCGAGTATTCCTTCTCGTCCTGCTTGATCTGCGCGACCAGGGCGGGGTCCAGCGAGTGGGGGATCTGGACAATCATTTCGACCATGAAAAGCATGGGTTCTCCTAGGTGAGGATGTGAACGGAAAAAGTACGCTGGCGCTCTGTTACAGATGAGGCCAGATCAGCATGGTGGTCGCGTAGATGACGCCGACCAGCATCATGGAGACCACGGTATAGCCCATGATGTCCTTGAGCTTGAGCTTGGACAGTGCCAGGGCCGGCAGGATCCAGAAAGGCTGGACCAGGTCGTTCCAGCCATTGCCCAGCATCACCGACATGGCGGTCTGGGCCTGAGAGGCGCCCAGGGTCTTGGCCGCGTCGATCATGAACGGCCCCTGCAGCACCCAGTGGCCGCCGCCCGAGGGTGCGAAGAAGTTGATCACGAAGGAGCTGACCAGCCCCCACAGCGGCAGCGTGTGCTCGCTGGCGATGCTCACGAAGATGTGGGCGATGGACTCCACCAGCCCCGAGCCATGCATGATGGCCATGATGCCTGCGTAGAAGGGGAACTGCAGGATGATGCCGCCGATGGTCTTGACGCCCTCATTGACCTTTTCCACATAGAGCATGGGCGTCTTGAGCAGCAGCACACCCAGGAACAGGATGAAGAAGTTGATCATGTTCAGGTCGAGGTTGCCGCCCTTGACGAAGTGCAGCACGACATAGGCCATGCCGCACAGGCCGATCAGCAGATTGAGCGCGCGGCTGTTGTTCAGGCGGTAGGCCAGGGTCTTCTGGTCGCCCAGCAGGTCGTGGCCCGCGCCGCCCTTGCCTTCGTCGGCTGCCACGGCGGGGTCCAGCTCCACGATCTTCTCGCCGGCCTTGGGGTGCATGGCGGCGTTCAGAAGCGGCAGGGCGATGAGCACGGCCAGACTGGTCAGCAGCATGGGGGCCGAGAAGATGGTCTGCGTCAGCGGGATCAGGCCCATGCTGCTCTCGAAGGTGTGGCCCTTGGTCGAGATCAACACCGGAATCGTGGCCGAGAAGCCCAGGCTGTACATGGTGAAGCCGGTATAGGCCGAGGCGATGATCAGCGGATAGTGAACGCCCTTGACCTTGAGCGCCAGCTTGCGCGCCATGATGCCGCCGATCACCAGGCCGAAGCCCCAGTTCAGGTAGCTGCCCACGCAGCCCACGATGGTGGCCACGATGATGGCCTGGCGCGGCGTGTGCACGTGGCTGGCGATGCGATCCAGGAAGCGGTTGACCAGGGGCGCGGCCGCCAGCACATAGCCCATGACCAGGATCACGGCCATCTGGGTGGTGAAGGCCAGCAGGCTCCAGAAGCCCTTGCCCCAGTCCTCGACGACCAGGTCGACGGGCCGGCTTTCCACGGCAAAGGCCAGGACCATGGTCAACAGGGTCAGCAGGATGGCGAAGACAAAGGGGTCGGGCAGATACTTGCGCATCAGCTCGGTAAAGAAGGCGGTGATTTTCGACATGGGTGCCGGTCTCCGGGGTTGGAATGATTTGTGGGGAGAGGAAGGCGCCTGCGCCGCGGGGGGCGCAGGGCTGGAACGTGGCTCTGCGGAAGTGGCTGGCAGGGCTTGCGTCAGAGACGCCGAGCCCGGGCCGTCCCGCCGCGTGGGCGTCGTCCCACTACCGCGTAGCGAGAAAGGGCGCCGTGCATATGGGCAAGTCGCAGCGCGGCTCAGGGGGTGTTCATACGGACGCCACGCCGACGGTCATGCCGCCGCAGACATAGAGCACCTGTCCGGTCACAAAGCCGCTGCGCTCGTCGAGCATGTAGGACACGGCATGGGCCACGTCTTCGGGCGTGCCCACGCGCTTGACGGGCACGGACTGGATGATCTTTTGCGTGCGCGGTGCATCGGGCGGGTTGGCCTTGTCAAACAGCTCGGTGCGGATGGGGCCGGGGCCTATGGCGTTGGCCGTGATGCCCCACTGTCCCAGCTCCAGAGCCCAGACGCGCGTCATGCCGATCAGGCCGGCCTTGGTGGCCGCGTAGGCGGTGCGCAGGTCCTTGCCCAGAGCGGCGCGCGAGGACATGTTGACGATGCGCCCGAAGCCCGCCTCCTTCATGCCGGGCAGCAGGGCCTGCATGCACTGGAAGGCGCAGCGCAGGTTCAGCGAGACGGCCAGGTCGAACTCGGCCAGGGTCTGGGACGCGGCGTCATTGGGCACGACCACGCCCACGTTGTTGATCAGGCGCGTGATGGGGCCGCCTTCCAGGGCCAGGCGCAGCGCGCGGGCCGTGTCCTCGGCATTGCTGAGGTCGGCCTGGATGCCGCCCGGAACGTGATCGACCACACGGTCGATGATGATGGGCTCGTAGCCGTCGGCACGGCA
This sequence comes from Comamonas testosteroni, assembly GCF_000761245.1. Taxonomy (GTDB): domain Bacteria; phylum Pseudomonadota; class Gammaproteobacteria; order Burkholderiales; family Burkholderiaceae_C; genus Comamonas; species Comamonas testosteroni_C. The sequence goes on from NZ_AWOR01000001.1 coordinate 270,998, forward strand.
GCGCTCGGCAGCGGCCGCACCGATGCCGGCACCGCCACCGGTGATCAGCACGCGGGGAGGGACGGGAAGGGAAGCGTTCTGGGAAGACATGGCAATACTTTCGGACGGAATGCTGGGAAAGGGGGGGGCTGGACTGGAGCTAGGCCGCCGCAGGCAGGTGGCTGGTGCCGGCGACATAGGCTTTGCGCCAGCGGGTGATGGACACCCGCTCGAACAGGCCGGCCTGGAAGAAAGGATCGGACTCTATGAAGGACTGGGCCGCTTCGCGCGTGTCCAGCTCCACCACGTACAGGCCGCCGCCGAGGTCGCTGCCGTCGTCGGCCAGCTTGGCGCCGCAGGCCAGCAGCAGGTGCTTGTGGGTGTCCAGAAAGCCCAGGTGCGCGGGGCGATGGGCCTGGCGCACGGCCTGGTGGCCGGGCTTGTCGAAGGTTTCGATGATGAAGGGCATGAAGGCTCCGGTGTTGGGCTCAGACCGTGGCGACCGGCGTGACCGGCGAGGCGATGGCACCCGGCAGGTTCAGTGGCGGCGCCGTGAGCAGGAAACGGTGGCGACCGTGCTCGCGCAGCCAGTGCGCCAGCGGCGTCAGGTGCCACAGCTCACCCAGGTGCACGCCCAGCTTGAACAGGCAGTGCTCGTGCAGCGGCAGGGCCGCGCAGCAGGCAGCACCTGGGCGCGCGGGGAAGGCCTCGACCGCGTAGTTGTCGGTGGCGATGACGGCGATCTGGCTGTCGGTGATCCACTGCAGCAGGCGTGCATCGCGCCCGTCGAGCACGGCGCAGGCCTGCTCCAGCACCTCGGGGTCGGGGTTTTTGTGCATCTCCAGCACGCGCTGGGCAAAACCCGTGTGCAGGCACAGCATGTCGCCGGGCTCGATCTGCACGCCGTCGGTGGCGATGACCTGCATCAACTGCTCGTAGCCGACCACGGTACGCGCGTCGCCGAAGTGGGCGCGCAGGTCCACCATCACACCGCGGCCCTGCACGCCGTTGCGGGCCATGCCTTCAATGCCCAGGGCCTTGGCGCAGCTGGTGCTGGCGCTGTCGTCCAGGCGCGCGGGGATGCCGGTGCCGCTCAGCTCGGCGGGGCCCACGATGTCGACGCCGGCGGCAAAGCCGTTGTAGTACAGCGGCTCGGGCAGGCCGTCGCCATTGGCATCGAACAGGGCGCCCACGTGGGCTAGGCCGTCCCACTGCGTGGAGTACTGCAGCGACAGGATGACCATATCGTCCGAGAGCACGTCGGTGCGGCCTGGCTCCAGCTCCTGCAGCAGGCAGTTGAAGTTGACGCGGCCCTTGCGCTGCAGCGGGCGCAGCACGGGCGGCTTGCGGTTGGGGTTGAGGGCGCTGCCGCCCGGGTAGTCCAGCGGCAGGCTCAGTGCAAAGCGATGGCCGGTCTGCACTTCAGCCGCACCTTGGCGGACTTTTTCGGGGGTCAGCAGATTCAGGCGGCCGAGCTGGTCGTCTTCACCGAAATCGCCCCAGGTCGAGCCTTCGGGGCGCTGCTTCCAGCGGCGGGAGTTAGAGGACATGGCAATCTCCGTATCACAGGCCGTGGCGGCCGCTGCCGGATGCGGGCAGCCGGTCGTCGCGGCGTCGGTCAGTGCTGGCGTGCAAAGCCCGCCAGGGCCTGTTCGAAGGCCTGGGGTGCCTCCAGGTTGGACAGATGCGAGGTCTGCAGCTCGACCAGCTGCGAGCCGGCGATGGCGGCCTGCATGGCCTGGGCATCGGCCACCGTGGTCACGGGGTCCTGTGCGCCGGCCACCAGTAGAGTGGGGGTGGCGATGGCGGCAATCGCAGTGCGCAGGTCTTCGTGGGCCAGGGCTTCGCAGCAGCTGGCATAGCCCTCGGGCGCGATACCTGCGATCCAGCTCTGGGCGCGCTGCACCACGGCGGGCTGGGCAGCCGCAAAGCCTGGCGTGAACCAGCGGCTGGGCGATGATTCGGCCAGGGCCTGCATGCCGGCTGCGCCGCTGGCGCGCACCTGGGCGGCACGCTCCAGCCAGGCCGACTCCACGCCGATCCTGGCGGCGCTGTTGGCCACGGTGAGGCTGCGCAGGCGCTGGCCGGCATTGACGCCCAGCCACAGCCCGGTCAGGCCGCCCATGGAGATGCCGCAGAAATGCGCCTGTTGCACCTCCAATGCGTCGAGGATGGCCAGCACATCGCGGCCCAGCTGCTCGAAGCTGTAGGGGCCGTCGTTGCATACGCTGGCGCCATGGCCGCGGGTGTCGTAGCGCAGCACGCGAAATTCGCTGCGCAGGGCAGCTGCCTGTGCATCCCACATCTGAAGCGTTGTGCCCAGGGAGTTGGAGAGCACGAGCACGGGGGCGTCGTCAGGGCCTTGCAGATCAATGCGGAAATCGCCGGTGGCGGTGGAGAGCAGGGAGGTGGTCATACAGACTCGCAGGCGATGAGTGAAGTAGAGCGCGCAGCAGCGCATGAAACTGGCGTGGATCAAGCCAGGGACAGCGAGCAAGGGCCGTCCCGCAGCGAGGCTGTCGTCCCCCTCTCGAAGGAGAGGGGGAAGCCGCGCAGCGGCTCAGGGGGTGTGTTGGATCTCAGACGCTGGCGCCGGAGTCCTTGACCACCTTGCCCCACTTCTTGGCTTCGGCGTCGATGAACTTGGCAAAGCCTTCCTGGGTGTCGATCACGACTTCACCGCCCTGGTCGTTGATCTTCTTGATCACAGCGGGATCCTTGAGCACCTTGGCAATGGCGGCATGCAGCTTTTGCTGGATGTCGGCAGGTGTCTTGACGGGCACGAACAGACCGAACCAGGAGGTTGCCTCGTAGCCGGGCACGCCGGCTTCGGCCACGGTGGGCACATCGGGCAGCTCGGGCGAGCGCTTGGCTGTGGTCACGGCGATGGGGCGCAGCTTGCCCGAGCGCACATGCTGGATGGCCGAGGGCATGTTGTCGAACATGATGGCGATCTGGTTGCCCAGCAGGTCGGTGATGGCCGGCGCGCTGCCCTTGTAGGGCACATGCACCATGTCTAGGCGGGTCATGGACTTGAACAGCTCGCCCGACAGATGGATGGAGCTGCCCGAGCCCGAGGAGCCGAAATTCAGCTTGCCGGGATTGGCCTTGGCGTAGGCCATCATTTCCTTGACCGTCTTGAAGGGCTGGCTGGGGTGGGCGACCAGCAGATTGGGCACATTGGCGACGCGAGTCAGCGGAGCGAAGTCCTTGACCGGGTCGAAGGGCATCTTCTTGTACAGGGCTTCGTTGATGGCGTGCGTGCCCACCGTGCCCATGAACAGGGTGTAGCCGTCGCCAGCTGCACGGGCTGCGGCCTGGCCGCCGATATTGCCGCCCGCGCCGGGGCGGTTGTCGATGATGATGCTCTGGCCCAGTTCGGTGCTCAGGGCCTGGCCCACCACGCGCGCCAGGATGTCGGTCGTGCCGCCGGCCGAGAAGGGCACGATCATGGTGATGGGCTTGCTGGGATAGGGCGTCTGGGCCATGGCGGGAGCAGCGCCCAGAGCGAACAGGGCGGTTGCTGCCAGGGTCTGCAGGCTGCGGCGGCGAGACAGGGAAAGGGAATGGGTCATCTAGGTCTCCGGGAAAAGGCAAGACACCGCCGGCCAGTGGCCGGGGCGCGGGCTGCCGCGGTGGCGCAGCTCCGAAAAGAGCTGCACTCCAGCGGTCGTTGTTTTGGTGTGAGAGGCAGGGGTGCGGCAGCAGGCCGGGCTTGGCCGGTTCCTGCCGCAGTCGGGATCAGACGCGTTCGAGCACCACGGCAATGCCCTGGCCCACGCCGATGCACATGGTGCACAGCGCGTAGCGGCCACCGAAGGCATGCAGCTGGTTCACGGCCGTGGTGGCCAGGCGGGCGCCCGATGCGCCCAGGGGGTGGCCCAGGGCGATGGCGCCGCCCCACTGGTTGACGCGGCGGTCGTCGTCGGCAATGCCCAGGTCGCGCAGCACGGCCAGGCCTTGTGCGGCAAAGGCTTCGTTGAGCTCGATGACATCCATCTGCTCAAGAGTCAGGCCGGTCTGGGCCAGCACCTTGCGCACGGCGGGAGCGGGGCCGAAGCCCATGATGCGCGGCGCGACGCCGGCCACGGCCATGCCGACCACACGGGCGCGCGGCACCAGGCCGTACTGGCTGGCGGCCTCCTCGTTGGCCAGCAGCAGGGCGCAGGCGCCGTCGTTGACGCCGCTGGCGTTGCCGGCCGTGACCGTGCCATCAGGGCGTACCACGCCCTTGAGCTTGGCCAGTGCCTCGATGGTGGTGGCGCGGGGGTGCTCGTCCTGGCTCACGACGATGGGGTCACCCTTCTTCTGGGCGATGGACACGGGCACGATCTCGCGCGCCAGATGGCCGGCAGCAATCGCGGCCGCTGCCTTTTCCTGGCTGGCCAGGGCCATGCGGTCCTGGGCTTCGCGCTCGATCCTGAAGTCGTCGGCCACGTTTTCGGCGGTCTCGGGCATGGAGTCCACGCCATACTGGGCTTTCATCAGCTTGTTGACAAAGCGCCAGCCGATGGTGGTGTCGTAGACAGCGTTGCTTCGGCTGAAGGCGGACTCGGCCTTGGGCATGACGAAGGGCGCGCGGCTCATGCTCTCCACGCCGCCTGCGATCATCAGGCGTGCTTCACCGGACTTGATGGCACGCGCGGCCGTGCCGACAGCGTCCAGGCCCGAGCCGCACAGGCGGTTGATGGTGGCGCCGGGCACATCGACGGGCAGGCCAGCCAGCAGCGCCGACATGCGGGCCACGTTGCGGTTGTCCTCGCCGGCCTGGTTGGCACAGCCATAGAGCACATCGGCCACGGCGGTCCAGTCCACATTGGGGTTGCGCTGCATCAGCGCCTTGATGGGCAGGGCGCCCAGATCATCGGTGCGCACGCTGGACAGCGCGCCGCCGTAGCGACCGAAGGGGGTGCGGATGGCGTCGCAGATAAAGGCTTGGTTCTGGTTGCTCATGGCATGTCTCCGTTATGAAAATTGAACTTCTGGTGCAGACCGGATCGGCCTGAAGGCCGTCAGCGTGCCGCTCAGGCCGCTCAGGCCGCTCAGGCCGCAATGGGCAGGCCCACGATGCTTTCGAGCTCGGCGTGATCCAGGCCTTCGACCTTGTCGATCAGGCGCAGCCCCTCGGCAGTGCAGGCCAGGGTGCACAGATCGGTGTAGATGCGTTTGACGCAGCCCAGGCCGGTCAGCGGGTAGCTGCACTGGGCCACGACCTTGCTCTCGCCCTTTTTGGTGAGCAAATCCATCATCACCCAGGTCTGCTTGGCGCCAATGGCCAGGTCCATGGCTCCGCCCACGGCGGGGATGGCGCCGGGCTCGCCCGTGCTCCAGTTGGCCAGGTCGCCCGTGGCCGAAACCTGGAAGGCTCCGAGCACGCAGATGTCCAGATGGCCGCCGCGCATCATGGCGAAGCTGTCGGCGTGATGGAAATAGCTGCCACCGGGCAGCAGGGTCACGGGCTGCTTGCCGGCATTGGTCAGGTCGTAGTCTTCGGAGCCGGCCGCCGGTGCCGGGCCCATGCCCAGAATTCCGTTCTCGCTTTGCAGCACGATTTCGCGTCCTGCGGGGATGTGGTTGGCCACCAGGGTGGGCTGGCCTATGCCCAGATTCACATAGGCACCGTCATGAATGTCCTGGGCCACGCGCAGCGCCAGTTCGTCCTTGCTTCGTTTTTGATAGCTCACGCTTGTATCTCCTTGCTGGACCTTGGCTGGCTCAGGCCGCCTTCTTGAAGCCGCCGGCCTGGGTGGCCACGCGCTCGATCTTCACCACCTGGCTCACATAGATGCCCGGGGTGACCACGGATTCGGGGTCAAGCTGGCCGAGTTCCACGATGTCATGCACGGTGGCCACGGTGAACTTGGCGGCCGAGGCCATCACGGGGCCGAAGTTGCGCGCCGACATGCGGTAGGTCAGATTGCCCCAGCGGTCGCCTTTTTCCGCCTTGATCAGGGCCACATCGCCATGGATGGGGTACTCCAGCACATAGTGCTTGCCGTTGATCTCGCGCGTTTCCTTGCCTTTTGCGAGTTCGGTGCCGTAGGCCGTGGGGCAGAAGAAAGCGCCTATGCCAGCAGCGGCGGCGCGCATGCGCTCGGCCAGGTTGCCCTGGGCCACCAGCTCTAGCTCGATCTTGCCGCTGCGGTACAGCTCGTCGAAGACCCAGCTGTCCACCTGGCGCGGGAAGCTGCAGATGATCTTGCGCACTTGGCCGGTCTTGAGCAGGGCGGCCAGGCCGGTGTCGCCGTTGCCGGCGTTGTTGTTGACCACGGTGAGCTCGCGTGCACCCTGGGCGATCAGGCCGTCGATCAGCTCGCCGGGAATGCCCGAGGTGCCGAAGCCGCCGATGAGCACGGTGGAGCCGTCTTGAATGCCGGACAGGGCCTGAGCGACCGAGTCGGCGATCTTGTTGATCATGGGTGTCTCCAATTTTCTATACAAAGACTTGCGCCGTTGGCGCTAAAATGTTCGCATATAGAACATTTGTTCGCTAAAAGAATTGTAGGAAAGGATGAAGAAAATGGAGACTGTAAAAACCACATCAGGGAAAACCCCCGGAGGGGCCGAAGCGACTCCGCTCAAGCCCGGTGACAGCTATGTGCAGTCCTTTGCCCGGGGGCTGGAAGTCATACGTTCGTTCAGTGCCAGGGCGCCGGAGCAGACGCTCAGCGAGGTGGCTGCCGCCACGGGCCTGACGCGTGCCGGTGCAAGGCGCATCCTTCTGACGCTGCAGACGCTGGGCTATGTGCGCAGCGACGGCAAGTACTACGCACTCACGCCGCGCATCCTGGATCTGGGCTTTGCCTATCTGAGCTCCACGCCGCTGTGGAATCTGGCCGAGCCGGCGATGGAGGCGCTGGTGGACGAGGTCAAGGAGTCATGCTCGGCCGCCGTGCTCGAAGGCCTGGATGTGGTCTATGTGCTGCGCGTGCATACGCACAAGATCATGAGCACCAATCTGGGCGTGGGTTCGCGATTGCCCGCTTTCTGGACATCCATGGGCCGGGTGCTGCTGGCGGCGCTGCCCCCCGATGAGCTGCGGGCGCTGATGGCCCGGCGCGAGCAGCGCGCCTTCACGCGCCACACGCTGACCGGCGACGACGAGCTGTATGCCGAGATTGCCCGCGTGCGCGAGCAGGGCTGGGCCCTGCTCAACCAGGAGCTGGAGGAGGGCCTGATCTCGATCGCCGCCCCCATACGCAATGCGCGCGGCCAGACGGTAGCGGCGCTCAACATCAGCGGTCAGGCCAACCGCACCAGCGAGCAGATGATGCGCGAGGGGTTGCTGCCGCAACTGCTGGCCGCTACGCGCCACATCAGCCAGTTGCTGAGTGCTTCGGGCCGCATGCATCTGTGATGTCTGGCGCCTGAGGGCGCGTCGGCCCTGGCGCGACGCTTCATAATGACCGAACGCCTTCCCTGTCGCCCCTGTCCAAGTCCGCTCCATGGCCCGTCTTCCCCGTCTCACGCTGGCAAACATGCCGCACCACATCATCCAGCGTGGCAACAACAGCGGCGAGATCTTTGTGGACGCGCAGGACCGCCTGGTCATGCTGGATCTGCTGCGCGAGATGGCGCGGCGCTTCGAGGTCGATGTGCATGCCTATGTGCTCATGCCCAACCACTTCCATCTGCTGCTGACGCCCAGGACCGAGCAGGGCGTGCCCCAGTTCATGCAGGCCGTGGGACGCAGCTATGTGCGCTACTTCAACAACCGGCACGGACGTACCGGTACCCTGTGGGAGGGGCGCTACCGCTGCACCGTGCTGCAGGCCGAGCAGTGGCTGATGGCCACCATGGTCTCCATGGATCTCAACCCCGTGCGCGACGGGCTGGTGCAGCGCGCGGTGGACTGGCCCTGGTCCAGCTATGCGCACAACGCAGGCCTGCAAAGCGATGCACTCATCAGCCCGCACGCGCTTTTCTGGGCTCTGGGCAACACGCCGTTTGCCCGAGATGCGGCATATGTAAGGGCCGTGGAGGCTGGTCTGGATGCCGATACCCAGGCGCAGATCAGCCATGCCGCACTGCGTGGCTGGGCTTTGGGCGAGCCCGATTTCATTGAAAATTTGCAACAGAAAACCGAGCGGCGCGTGAAGCGGCAGAAGGCCGGCAGGCCTGCAGCACGCACAGCTTCGGTGCACGAGGACTAGGCGGTTCTTTCAACCCCTTGTTTTTATTGGATTGCTTTGCGCTGTTTTTATGTGTCCCTAATTAAATGCAAATAAAAAAAGTTGGGAATTAATTGGAATCTGACCCCAATTAAAACTTATTGCATAACTTCATGTCCTGTCGTAATCTTGCGTTCCCCGCGATTGATATAAGAGGATTCCCCATGACGACTGCTGCCGAGATCAAGTATCTCCAGGACCACGGTCTGTACTCCAAGAGCAACGAACACGATGCCTGCGGTCTGGGCTTTGTGGCCCATATCAAGGGCCAGAAGCGCCATGACATCGTGCTGGGGGCACTGAAGATCCTCGAAAACATCGACCATCGCGGCGCAGTGGGCGCGGACCCCCTGATGGGCGACGGCGCCGGTATCCTGATCCAGATCCCCGATCAGCTCTACCGCGAAGAAATGGCCAAGCAGGGCGTGGCTCTGCCTCCTGCCGGCGAATATGGCGTGGGCATGATCTTCCTGCCCAAGGAACATGCTTCGCGCCTGGCCTGCCAGCAGGAGATGGAGCGCGCGATCAAGGCCGAAGGCCAGGTGCTGCTGGGCTGGCGCGATGTGCCGGTGAACCGCGACATGCCCATGTCGCCCACCGTGCAGGAAAAGGAGCCCATCCTGCGCCAGGTCTTCATCGGCCGTGGCGCCGATGTCATCGTGCAGGACGCGCTGGAGCGCAAGCTGTACGTGATCCGCAAGACGGCCTCGGCCGCCATCCAGAACCTGGGCCTCAAGCACAGCAAGGAATACTACGTCCCCAGCATGAGCAGCCGCACCGTGGTCTACAAGGGCCTGCTGCTGGCCGATCAGGTGGGCGTGTACTACCGTGACCTGGCCGACGAGCGCTGCGTCTCGGCCATCGGCCTGGTGCACCAGCGTTTCTCCACCAACACCTTCCCCGAGTGGCCTCTGGCTCACCCCTACCGCTACGTGGCCCACAACGGTGAAATCAACACCGTGCGCGGCAACTACAACTGGATGCTGGCGCGCGAAGGCGTGATGGCCTCTCCCGTGCTGGGCGAAGACCTGCAAAAGCTCTATCCCATCAGCTTTGCCGGCCAGTCCGACACTGCCACCTTCGACAACTGCCTGGAACTGCTGACCATGGCCGGCTACCCCATCAGCCAGGCCGTGATGATGATGATTCCCGAGCCCTGGGAGCAGCACGAAGCCATGGACGAGCGCCGCCGCGCCTTCTATGAATACCACGCTGCGATGATCGAGCCCTGGGACGGCCCCGCCTCCATCGTGTTCACCGATGGCCGCCAGATCGGCGCCACGCTGGACCGCAACGGTCTGCGTCCCTCGCGCTACTGCATCACCGATGACGATATGGTGATCCTGGCTTCCGAAGCCGGCGTGCTGCCCGTGCCCGATAGCAAGATCGTGCGCAAGTGGCGCCTGCAGCCCGGCAAGATGCTGCTGATCGACCTGGAGCAAGGTCGCATGATCGAGGACGAAGAGCTCAAGGCCAACGTCGTCAACACCAAGCCCTACAAGCAGTGGATCGAGAACCTGCGCATCAAGCTCGACGAGGTGGAAATCCCCGCCGACTTCAAGGCTCCCGCTGCCAAGACCGAGCTGTCCCTGCTGGACCGCCAGCAAGCCTTCGGCTTCACGCAGGAAGACATCAAGTTCCTGCTGACCCCCATGGCTGAAAAGGGCGAGGAAGGCATTGGCTCCATGGGCAACGACAGCCCGCTGGCCGTGCTCTCCGACAAGAACAAGCCGCTGTACAACTACTTCCGTCAGATGTTCGCCCAGGTGACGAACCCCCCCATCGACCCGATCCGCGAAGCGATCGTGATGTCGCTGGTGTCGTTCGTGGGTCCCAAGCCCAATCTGCTGGACATCAACCAGGTCAACCCGCCCATGCGCCTGGAGCTGCAGCAGCCCGTGCTCGACTTCGAAGGCATGGCCAGGCTGCGTGATATCGAAAAGCGCACCAACGGCAAGTTCAAGAGCTCGACCATCGACATCACCTACCCGCTGTCCTGGGGCAAGCAGGGTGTGGAAGCCAAGCTGGCTTCGCTGTGCGCCCACGCCGTGGACGAGATCAAGGGCGGTGCCAACATCCTGATCATCAGCGACCGCAACATGAGCGCCACGCAGGTGGCCATTCCTGCGCTGCTGGCTCTGTCCGCCATCCACCAGCATCTGGTGCGTGAAGGCCTGCGCACCACCGCCGGTCTGGTGGTGGAAACCGGCACGGCCCGCGAAGTGCACCACTTCGCCGTGCTGGCCGGCTACGGCGCCGAAGCCGTGCACCCCTATCTGGCGATGGAGACCCTGGTCGACATCTTCAGCCGCGAAGGTGCGCCCATCACTGCCGACAAGGCCATCTATCACTATGTGAAGGCCATCGGCAAGGGCCTGTCCAAGATCATGTCCAAGATGGGCGTGTCCACCTATATGTCCTACTGCGGTGCCCAGCTGTTCGAAGCCGTGGGCCTGAACAGTGAGACCGTGGACAAGTACTTCACGGGCACGGCCAGCCGCGTGGAAGGTATCGGCGTCTTCGAGATCGCCGAGGAAACCATCCGCAACCACGAGGCCGCCTTCAGCGACGACCCCGTGCTGGAAACCATGCTGGATGCTGGCGGCGAGTACGCCTGGCGTGCCCGTGGCGAAGAGCATATGTGGACGCCTGACGTGATCGCCAAGCTGCAGCACTCCACGCGTGCCAACAACTTCAGCACCTACAAGGAATACGCCCAGCTGATCAACGACCAGACCAAGCGCCACATGACGCTGCGCGGCCTGTTCGAGTTCAAGTTCGATCCCGCCAAGGCCATTCCCGTGGACCAGGTCGAGTCGGCCAAGGAAATCGTCAAGCGCTTTGCCACGGGTGCCATGTCGCTGGGCTCCATCTCCACCGAAGCCCATGCCACGCTGGCCGTGGCCATGAACCGCATCGGCGGCAAGAGCAACACCGGCGAAGGCGGCGAAGATCCCAAGCGCTATCGCAACGAGTTGAAGGGCATCCCCATCAGCAAGGGCGAAACCCTGGCTTCCATCATCGGCAAGGACAAGGTCGAGTCCGATATCGAACTGCAGGCCGGCGACTCGCTGCGCTCCAAGATCAAGCAGGTCGCGTCCGGTCGTTTCGGCGTGACTGCCGAATACCTGGCCTCTTCGGACCAGATCCAGATCAAGATGGCTCAGGGCGCCAAGCCCGGTGAAGGCGGTCAGCTGCCCGGCGGCAAGGTCTCCGAGTACATCGGCGCACTGCGTCACTCGGTGCCGGGTGTGGGCCTGATCTCGCCTCCTCCCCACCATGACATCTACTCGATCGAAGACCTGGCACAGCTGATCCACGATCTGAAGAACGTGGCCCCGCACGCCAGCATCAGCACCAAGCTGGTGTCCGAGGTCGGCGTGGGAACGATCGCCGCAGGCGTGACCAAGTGCAAGAGCGACCACCTGGTGATCGCAGGGCACGACGGCGGCACCGGTGCCTCGCCCTGGTCCTCCATCAAGCATGCGGGCGGCCCCTGGGAAATCGGCCTGGCCGAGACCCAGCAGACCCTGGTGCTGAACCGTCTGCGCGGCCGTGTGCGTGTGCAGGCCGACGGCCAGATGAAGACCGGCCGCGACGTGGTCATCGGCGCTTTGCTGGGTGCCGACGAGTTCGGCTTCGCCACGGCTCCGCTGGTGGTGGAAGGCTGCATCATGATGCGCAAGTGCCACCTCAACACCTGCCCCGTGGGCGTGGCCACGCAAGACCCCGTGCTGCGTGCCAAGTTCACCGGCAAGCCCGAGCATGTGGTGAACTATTTCTTCTTCATCGCTGAAGAAGTGCGCCAGATCATGGCCCAGCTGGGCATTGCCAAGTTCGACGACCTGATCGGCCGCTGCGACCTGCTCGACACCCGCAAGGGCATCGAGCACTGGAAGGCTCAGGGCCTGGACTTCAGCCGTCTGTTCGCCCAGCCCGAAGTGCCTGCCGACGTGGCCCGCTATCACGTGGAAAGCCAGGATCACCTGCTGGACAAGGCGCTGGACGTCAAGCTCATTGAGCGCTGCAAGCCCGCCATCGAAAACGGCGAGAAGGTGCGCATCATGGAAGTGGCGCGCAACGTCAACCGCTCCGTCGGTGCCATGCTCTCTGGCGCGGTGACCAAGCATCACGCCGAAGGCCTGCCAGACGACACCATCCGTATCCACTTCGAAGGTACGGGCGGACAGTCCTTCGGTGCTTTCCTGTGCAACGGCATCACGCTGAACCTCAGCGGCGAAGCCAACGACTACACCGGCAAGGGTCTGTCCGGCGGCCGCGTGGTGGTGCATCCCAGCCATGAGTTCCGTGGCTCGACCACCACCAACACCATCGTGGGCAACACCGTGATGTTCGGCGCCACCAGCGGTGAAGCCTTCTTCAGCGGCGTGGCCGGCGAGCGCTTTGCCGTGCGTCTGTCCGGCGCCACGGCTGTGGTCGAAGGCGTGGGTGACCACGGCTGCGAATACATGACCGGCGGTACTGTGGTCGTGCTGGGCAAGACCGGCCGCAACTTCGCGGCCGGCATGAGCGGCGGCGTGGCCTATGTCTATGACGAGGACGGCAAGTTTGCCGAGCGCTGCAACACCGCTTCGGTGAAGCTGGAGAAGGTGCTGCCGCACGACGAGTTTGTCTCGCGTGTCGATCCCGGCATCTGGCACCGCGGCCAGAGCGACGATCAGCAGCTGCGCAATATGGTGGAGGCTCACAGCCGCTGGACGGGCTCCAAGCGTGCCCGTGATCTGCTGGACAACTGGGCCGCAGCGCGTGCCAAGTTTGTCAAGGTGTTCCCGACCGAGTACCAGCGTGCACTTGGCGAGATCTTTGAACGCAAACAGAAGGAAAAGCAAGCTGCGAAAGCGCCAGCAGCTCCTCAGAAAGAAGCAGTAGCCGCCAAGTAAACACGGCTCCAAGCGGTGGCGGCCAGGCGGCCACCGCACTGCAAGCGAACACAGATTTCAAGGATTAAAGATCATGGGAAAGACCACCGGCTTCATGGAATACGAGCGCATCGAAGAGGGCTATGCCCCCGTTGCGGAACGTCTCAAGCACTACAAGGAATTCGTCATCGGCCTGACCACCGATCAGGCCAAGGTGCAGGCTGCACGCTGCATGGACTGCGGCACGCCGTTTTGCAACAACGGCTGCCCGGTCAACAACATCATTCCGGACTTCAACGACCTCGTGTACCAGGGTGACTGGAAGAACGCCATCACCACGCTGCACAGCACCAACAACTTCCCCGAGTTCACGGGCCGCATCTGCCCCGCACCCTGCGAAGCTGCCTGTGTGGCCAATATCAACGGCGATGCCATCGGCATCAAGTCCATCGAGCACTCCATCATCGACCGTGCCTGGAGCGAAGGCTGGGTCAAGCCCCTGCTGCCCAAGCACAAGACCGGCAAGAAGGTGGCGGTGGTCGGTGCCGGCCCTGCAGGCATGGCCGCGGCCCAGCAACTGGTGCGCGCCGGCCATGACGTGACCCTGTTCGAGAAGAACGACCGCGTGGGCGGCCTGCTGCGCTACGGCATTCCCGACTTCAAGCTGGACAAGGGCCTGATCGACCGCCGTGTCGAGCAGATGGTGGCCGAAGGCCTGAAGATCCGCACCGGCGTGCTGATTGCCGGCAAGGACGGTCTGGGCAAGGATTCCAAGGTCACCAACTGGGCCAAGGAAACCATCAGCCCCGAGCAGCTCAATGCCGAGTTCGACGCCGTGCTGCTGACCGGCGGCTCCGAGCAGTCGCGTGATCTGCCCGTGCCCGGCCGCGATCTGGAAGGCGTGCACTTCGCGATGGAGTTCCTGCCCCAGCAGAACAAGGTCAACGCGGGCGACAAGCTCAAGGGCCAGATCCGTGCCGACGGCAAGCATGTCATCGTCATCGGCGGTGGCGACACCGGCTCCGACTGCGTGGGCACCTCCAACCGCCATGGCGCCAAGAGCGTGACCCAGTTCGAGGTCATGCCCATGCCGCCCGAGCAGGAGAACAAGCCCCTGGTCTGGCCTTACTGGCCGATCAAGCTGCGTACCTCGTCCAGCCACGACGAAGGCGTGGTGCGCGAGTTCGCCATCTCCACCAAGGAGTTCGGCGGCGAAAAAGGCAAGGTCAAGAGCCTGACCACCGTGCAGGTCGAGTTCAAGGACGGCAAGCTGAGCGAAGTGCCCGGCACGGAAAAGGTCTGGCCCGCCGATCTGGTGCTGCTGGCCATGGGCTTTGTGAACCCGGTGGCCACTGTGCTCGAAGCCTTTGGCGTCGACAAGGATGCACGCGGCAACGCCAAGGCCAGCACCGACTTCATCGGCGGCTATGCCACCAGCGTGCCCAAGGTGTTCGCCGCCGGCGACATCCGCCGCGGCCAGTCGCTGGTCGTGTGGGCGATCCGCGAAGGCCGCCAGGCGGCGCGTTCCGTGGACGAGTTCCTGATGGGCGCCAGCGAACTGCCTCGCTGATCATTCACGGCGGCTCATCACACAAAAGGCATTCCTCGGAATGCCTTTTGTTTTTGATAGCTGCAAGCGCTTGCCTTGACTGTAATTCAGATGGTTTTTATTAGGTTTTTGATTGCTGCAAAGCGCAAGGCGCTATCAAAAAAGTCAGCGCAGCCACAGCAGCCTGGGCTGGGCGTCGGCATCGCTCCACAGAACGGCGTTCTGCTGCCAGCGCCGGCCCCATTGCAGGGCCGTGTCGGCATCCATGCCCCAGATCAGCACGCTGTCTTCGGCGGGCCACTGGCCTTGGGGGTCCTGGCCGCAGCCGTCCAGATACTGCCAGCCCGCGCTGTCCAGCGCATGGCGCAGGGCGCTCATGCGGCGGGCGTTGTCGGCCTGCTCCAGGATCTGTCCCCAGGGATTGCAGGCCGTGAGATAGCAGGCGGCCTGGATGGGCTGCCGTCCCAGTTGCTGCCCGAGCCAGTCATTGCGCTCGCCCACGCGTAGCGTCTGCGCGACAGCGCCCCGGGCGGCGTGCACCTGGTAGAGCGCGTTGCGATAGGCCTGCTGCAAGGCGGCGGGGAGCTGGCTGGTGCCGGGCGACGGTGGTGACATGGTCTGGAGTTTGGCAAGCTTGCAGATGGAGAGGACTTGCGCAAACAAGAATTCAACAACGGCCGGCCTCCTGAGGCAGCCGTCTTGCCTGAACCTGTTTTGCGTAAGTCGTGATGGTTTTGCGACCGGCGAGTGACGTTCTGTCCCGTCTGCGCGACAATAGCGGATTCGGCGCTGGCGGCAGCCCGGCTCCGGGGCTGTTGCGATAGACACCCGGGCGGGAGACAAAGCCCCTGCCTCCGCTTTTTCCACTTCAAATTTTGACGCCATGAAAAAACGTACCCTGCTGGCCTCGGTGGCCCTGACTGCAATTTTGGCTGCCTGCGGCAAGAACGAGCCCGCAAGCAACACCGCTGCAGCTCCTGCGCCCGCTCCTGCGGCAGTCGCCGCCAAGCTGGTGGTGGGTCTGGACGACAACTTCCCGCCCATGGGTTTCCGTGACGAAAAGAACGAGCTGGTCGGTTTCGACATCGACATGGCCCGTGAAGTGGCCAAGCGCGCCAATATCGAAGTGCAATTCAAGCCCATCGACTGGAACGCCAAGGAAGCCGAGCTGCTGGGCAAGCGTGTGGACGCTCTGTGGAACGGCCTGACCATTCTGGAAGAGCGCAAGGAAAAGATCCTGTTCTCCGATCCCTACATGGTGAACAAGCAGATCATCATCGTGAAGGCCGGCTCTCCCATCAAGAGCAAGGCTGACATGGTCGGCAAGATCGTGGGTGCCCAGGAAGGCTCCAGCGCCGTGACCGCCCTGACCAAGGACAAGGAACTGTCGGACAAGTTCAAGGAAACCAAGCTCTTCGGCGACAACATCACGGCTTTGATGGATCTGGAAGCCGGCCGCCTGGACGTGGTGGTGGTCGATGAAGTGGTGGGCCGTTTCCTGGTCAACAAAAAGCCCGAAAACTACGTGGTGCTGGCTGATGACTTCGGTACCGAAGACTACGGCGTGGGCTTTCGCAAGGACGACGAAGCCACGCGCAACAAGGTCAACGATGTGCTGACCGAAATGAAGAAGGACGGCAAGGCTGCTGAAATCGCCCAGAAGTGGTTTGGCGCTGACGTGATCAAGCACTAATCCCTTTTTCGTGTACTGCACCGGCAATGCCTGGCATTGCCGGTTTTTTTTGCGACGACAATGCGTGCAAACACTTCCTTTTGCGCACGCCCGTGCCTGTGGCGGGCTTTCGATAGCTGCAGCGCCACACTGAAGGCCATTTGATGGACTATGTAATCTCGCTCCTGGGGCCCATGTCGGCTGGTGCCCTTGTCACACTCAAGCTGTTTTTCATCACGCTGGTGCTTTCCATTCCTCTGGGACTGGCGTTGGCGCTGATGCGCATCTCCAGCATCAAGCCGCTGAGCGGCGCCGTGGGCGCCTATATCTGGCTGATGCGCGGCACGCCGCTGATGCTGCAGCTGCTGTTTGTGTACTTCGCGCTGCCCTTTGTGCCCTACATCGGTGTGCGCCTGCCCGACTTTCAGGCGGCCGTGGTGGCGTTTGCGCTGAACTACGCAGCCTATTTCGCTGAAATTTTCCGCGCCGGCATCAAGTCCGTGGACCGCGGCCAGTACGAAGGCGCCAAGGTGCTGGGCATGACCTATGCCCAGACCATGCGCCGCATTGTGCTGCCCCAGATGTGGGCCCGCATCCTGCCGCCCGTCAGCAACGAGACCATCACCCTGGTCAAGGACACTTCGCTGATCTATGTGCTGGCGCTCAACGACCTGCTGCGCGTGGCGCGCGGTGTGGTGCAGCGCGACTTCAGCTTCACGCCCTTTGTCGTGGCTGCGGCCTTCTATCTGATCATGACCCTGGTGCTGACCTGGGGCTTCCAATACCTCGAGAAACGCTATGCCAAGTATGAAGCCTGATGTGATGATCTCCGCCCAGGGCATCCACAAGGCCTTTGGCGGCAATGAAGTGCTGCGCGGCGTTTCGCTGGAGCTCAAGCGTGGCGAAGTGGTGGCAGTGATCGGCCCGTCCGGATCGGGCAAGAGTACCTTCCTGCGCTGCCTCAACCACCTGGAGACGATTGACCGCGGCATCATCAGCATCGAAGGTGAGGTGCTGGCGCGCTCCGAGGGCGAGGCCAGGGCTCAGTATGTGAGCGATGCCGAAATCCGCAAGATCGGCCGCAAGATGGGCATGGTGTTTCAGTCCTTCAATCTGTTTCCCCATCTCACGGTGCTGGAAAACATCATCGAGGCGCCCATCATCGTCAAGGGCATGAAGCGCGAAGACATCATCCCCAAGGCCGAGGCCCTGCTTGCCAAGGTGGGGCTGGCCGCCAAGCGCGATGCCTACCCCAACCACCTCTCAGGCGGTCAGAAGCAGCGCGTGGCGATTGCGCGTGCGCTGGCCATGGAGCCGGACATTCTGCTGTTCGACGAGCCCACCTCGGCGCTGGACCCCGAGCTGACCGGCGAGGTGCTGCGCACCATGCGCGAACTGGCCGAGGAGCACATGACCATGCTGGTCGTGACCCACGAGATGGGTTTTGCACGCGAGGTGGCCAACCGCGTCATCTTCATGGACGGTGGCTACATCGTCGAGCAAGGCCCGTCCGAGGCGTTCTTTGCGGCGCCCCAGCACGAGCGCACCAAGGCGTTTTTGCAGAATATGTTGTAAATAAGTCGCAGCTGCCGCTGAGATTTCATATCGCAAAAAAGGCAGTTTGCGCATACACAACAAGGGCTGACAGCTCCTGAAACAGGAGTGATGGCTTTGCGCTCCAAGCCTAGCCTTGAAGAAACATTCGCGAATGTATGTTTACTTGGGGCTAACCCGAGCTTTTTGCCGAGCTTGTCGGCACAATACCAGTTTGCTTTCTCTTGAGCGGCTCTTCACGCATGTCACCCAACGCACCCTTTGTGGAACTGCGCAATGTCACCTTTGGCTATGGTGACCGCGTCATCCTGCGCGATCTGTCCCTGCAAGTGCCGCGCGGCAAGGTCACGGCGCTGATGGGCGCATCGGGCGGCGGCAAGACCACGGTGCTGCGTCTGATCGGCGGGCAGAACCACGCCCAGCAGGGGCAGGTGCTGTTCGATGGTCAGGATGTGACCACCATGGATGCGCAGCAGCTCTACGCCGCGCGTCGCCGCATGGGCATGCTGTTTCAGTTCGGTGCGCTGTTCACCGACATGAGCGTGTTCGACAACGTGGCCTTTCCGCTGCGCGAGCACACCGATCTGCCCGAAGAGCTGATTCGCGACATCGTGCTCATGAAGCTGCATGCCGTGGGCCTGCGCGGTGCGCGCGATCTGATGCCTTCCCAGGTCTCGGGCGGCATGGCCCGCCGCGTGGCACTGGCCCGCGCGATTGCGCTGGATCCCGAACTCATCATGTATGACGAGCCTTTCGCGGGTCTGGACCCTATTTCACTGGGTACCTCGGCGCAGCTGATCCGCCAGCTCAACGATGCCATGGGCCTGACTTCGATTCTGGTTTCCCACGATCTGGAGGAAACCTTCCGCGTGGCCGACCATGTGGTGATTCTGGGGGCCGGAGGCGTTGCCGCTCAGGGCACACCCGATGAGGTGCGCGCCAGCGCCGACCCGTTGGTGCAGCAGTTCATCCATGCCAGACCCACGGGACCTGTGCCGTTTCACTATCCGGGCGTCAGCGCCGACGAGGACTTTGGCAGCAGGAGGCGTGCATGAACTTTCTCGCACGCATTGGCCTGGCGGTGCGCTGCCAACTGGTCAACATGGGGATTGGCGCGCGCCTGCTGTGGCGCCTGCTGAGCTTGATGGGGCCGGCGCTGCGGCGCCCGCGCCTGATCGGCGACCAGATTCACTTTCTGGGCAATTATTCGCTGGCCATCATCGGCGTCTCCGGTCTGTTCGTGGGCTTTGTGCTGGGTCTGCAGGGCTATTACATCCTGCAGCGCTATGGCTCGGCCGAGGCGCTGGGCATGATGGTGGCCCTGAGCCTGCTGCGCGAGCTGGGGCCCGTGGTCACGGCCTTGCTGTTCGCGGGCCGTGCCGGCACGGCCCTGACTGCCGAAATCGGCCTGATGAAAGCCGGCGAACAGCTGTCTGCCATGGAGATGATGGCGGTCGACCCCGTCAAACGCATTCTGGCGCCGCGCTTCTGGGCCGGTCTGATCACCATGCCTTTGCTGGCTGCGGTCTTCAGTGCCGTCGGCGTGCTGGGAGGCTGGCTGGTGGGCGTGGTGATGATCGGCGTCGACAGCGGCGCTTTCTGGGGGCAGATGCAGCAGGGGGTGGACTGGTGGAGCGATTTGGGCAATGGCGTGCTCAAGAGCTTTGTCTTCGGCTTGGCCGTGACCTTTGTGGCCCTGCTTGAGGGCTATGCCGCCAAGCCTACGCCCGAAGGGGTTTCCCGGGCCACCACCCGTACCGTGGTCGTGGCTTCGCTGGCGGTGCTGGGTCTGGACTTCCTGCTCACCGCAACCATGTTCAGCATTTGAGGCTGCACAGCAGATAAAGGTAGAAAATCATGCAGCAAAAGAAAAGTGATCTCTGGGTTGGCCTGTTTGTGCTGATCGGTGCTCTGGCCCTGGTGTTCCTGGCCTTGCAGTCGGCCAATCTGCTGAGCCTGAACTTCCAGAAGACCTATACGATTACCGCCCGCTTTGACAATATCGGCGGGCTCAAGCCCAAGGCCGCGGTCAAGAGCGCCGGCGTGGTTGTGGGCCGCATCGAGTCCATCACCTTCAACGACCAGACCTTCCAGGCCAACGTGGCCATGAGCATGGAAACCCGTTACGCCTTTCCCAAGGATAGTTCGCTGAAAATTCTGACAAGCGGTCTGCTGGGCGATCAGTACATTGGTATTGAGGCGGGCGCCAGCGAAGAGAACCTCAAGGCAGGCGACCGCGTGACGGCTACACAGTCTGCCGTGGTGCTCGAGAATCTGATCGGTCAGTTTCTCTACAGCAAGGCGGAGCAGGGTGGTGATTCTGGTGGTGCCACAGCCAACGGGGGAGCGAAAGAATGATGACTACAACAAGCCCACAGACGAAATTGACGTCAGACAAGAACCAGGCGCTCAGGCACGTTGCGCTGGCAGCCAGTGTTTCCGTAGCCGCACTGCTGTCCGGCTGCGCCACCACCACCGCCACGGGCCCTGCCAATCCTGCCGACCCGCTGGAGTCCATGAACCGCAGCATCTACTCCTTCAACGAAGGCGTGGACGAGGCGATCTTCAAGCCCGTGGCCACGGCCTATCAGACCGTGACGCCGCGTGTGGCGCGTCAGGGTGTGACCAACTTCTTCGACAATCTCGGCGATGCTTGGTCCTTCGTCAACAATGTGCTGCAGGGTCAGGGCCAGGGTGCCTACAACTCCATGGTGCGCTTCAGCGTGAACACGGTGCTGGGCATCGGCGGCCTGTTCGACATCGCCAGCGAGGCTGGCATCGAGCGCCGCAAGCAGGACTTTGGCCAGACTCTGGGTCGCTGGGGTATGCCCACGGGGCCGTATGTGGTGCTGCCCTTCTGGGGTCCATCCACGGTGCGGGATTCGGCCGGCCTGGTGGTCGATGCCTTCGGCTATCCTGCCAACACCATGGATGATGTGCGCTGGCGCAACAGCCTGTTCGGCCTGCGCATGGTCAACAACCGTGCCAATCTGCTCAAGGCCGGCGATGTGTTGGACTCCGTTGCGCTCGACAAATACAGTCTGGTGCGCGATGTCTATCTGCGCTCACGCATTGGCGGCGCGGCGTCCGGCGGCGATGGTCGTCTCGAAAACTATGATGACGACAACGCCGGCAAGCTGCCCCCAGAAGGCCAGTGAGCCGGTAGAGCTTGGTTACAAACATGATGCACAGGCTGCGTGAGTGCGGTGACACTTGCGGGCCTAGGAGAAAAAACGCAATGAAGATTACTCGTCGCATGTGGGGCATGGCAGCAGGTGCCGTGCTCGCTCTGAATCTGGGCCTGCCCGCAGCCCGGGCTGCTGAGGAAGCGCCCGATGCGCTGGTCAAGCGCGTCTCTGCCGATGTGCTGGAGACCATCAAGAAGGATTCCTCGCTGCGCAACGGCGACTCCAGCAAGATCAATGCGCTGGTCAACGAGAAGGTCATGCCCTATGTGGACTTTCGCCGCATGACATCGGCTGCGGTCGGTCCGGCCTGGCGTCAGGCCACGCCCGAGCAGCGCCAGAAGCTGCAAGATGAGTTCAAGGCCTTGCTGATTCGCACTTATGCGGGGGCCCTGTCCCAGGTCGGCGATCAGACCATTACCGTCAGGCCCGTGCGCATGGCCGCCGGCGACACCGACGTGCTGGTGCGTACTCAGGTCAACGGCCGTGGCGATCCCGTGCAGCTGGATTTCCGTCTGGAAAAGCAGGCCACGGGCTGGAAGCTCTACAACTTCAACGTGCTCGGCGTGTGGTTGGTGGAAACCTATCGCAACCAGTTTGCGCAGGAAATCAATGCCAACGGCATCGACGGCCTGATCAAGACCCTGGCCTCGCGCAGCTCCATGCCGGCCACGGCCACCAAGTAAGCAAAGCGCTTCAGACGTCATGGCGCGCTCAGCTAGCAACCCTCTGCAACTGCCCAAGGAACTGACCTATCGTCAGGGGCGCGACTGTCTGCTGCGCCTGCGTCCGCTGGTCACGGGCCATGCGGATGCCCAGGTGGTGCTGGATGCCAGCGCCGTCAAGGTGTTTGACTCGGCGGCTCTGGCCGTGCTGCTGGGCTGCCGACGTGCTGCCCAGGAGGTGGGCAAGCAGCTCATCGTCCAGGGTCTGCCCAAGGGGCTGCAGTCCATGGCCGCGCTGTATGGCGTGGATGGCTTGCTGATGCCCGCTCCCGTACCCGATGCGGCTGCCACCGCTCAGCAGGGCTAGGCTGACGAATCACTGTGTCCGGCTAAGCCCCGCCAAGGCAGAGGCTGTGGGCAAGCCCTAGAATCATGGGCTCCATGTCCGCAGTCTCATTCCAATCCGTCTCCAAGACCTACCGCACCCCCAAGGGGGATTTCCAGGCCCTCAAATCGGTGAGCCTGGATATCGAGGAAGGTGAATTCTTCGGTCTGCTAGGCCCCAACGGCGCCGGCAAGACCACGATGATCAGCATCCTTGCCGGACTGGCGCAAGCCACGGGCGGGCGCGTGCTGGTGCAGGGCAGCGATGTGCAGGCGAACTACGCCGATGCACGCCGCAAGCTGGGCATCGTGCCGCAGGAGCTGGTGTTCGACCCCTTCTTCAATGTGCGCGAGGCCTTGAAATTCCAGTCCGGGTATTTCGGCGTCAAGAACAACGATGACTGGATCGACGAGCTGCTCGACAGCCTGGGCCTGATGGACAAGGCACACAACAATATGCGCCAGCTCTCGGGCGGCATGAAGCGTCGCGTGCTGGTGGCCCAGGCCCTGGTGCACAAGCCGCCCATCATCGTGCTGGACGAGCCCACGGCCGGTGTGGATGTGGAGCTGCGCCAGACTCTGTGGCATTTCATTGCCAAGCTCAACAAGCAGGGCCACACGGTGTTGCTGACCACCCACTATCTCGAAGAAGCCGAGGCACTGTGCAGCCGCGTGGCCATGCTCAAGCGCGGCGAGATCATCAAGCTCTCGCCCATGAGCGAGCTGCTCAAGTCGGCTTCCAGCAATGTGTTGCAGTTCAAGACCGATAGCGCCTTGCCCAAGGCAGTGGCCGACAGGGCGCGTGTAACCGGTCGAATCGTGCAGATTCCCGCCGCCCATGCCGGCGATGTGGAGCAGCTGCTGGCCGCTTTGCGCGAAGCGGGTGTGACTCCCGAGGATGTGGAGATCCGCCGCGCGGATCTGGAAGATGTGTTCATCCACATCATGAATGAAGGCTCCAGGACACAGGCTCCTGCAGGAGGTGTCCAATGAACGGTTGGCAGACCCTGCTCAAGAAGGAAGTGCTGCGCTTCTGGAAAGTGAGCTTTCAGACCGTGGCCGCACCGGTGCTCACGGCCGTGCTCTATCTGCTGGTTTTCGGCCATGTGCTCGAAGGCCGGGTCATGGTCTACGACCGCATCCCCTACACCGCGTTTCTGATTCCCGGGCTGGTGATGATGAGCATGTTGCAAAACGCGTTTGCCAACAGCTCGTCCAGCCTGGTGCAGAGCAAGATCATGGGTTCGCTGGTGTTCGTGCTGCTCACGCCGCTGTCGCACTGGGCCTGGTTCAGCGCCTATGTGGGAGCGGCCATTTTGCGCGGCCTGCTGGTCGGTCTTGGCGTGTTTGTGGTCACGCTGTTCTTTGCCGTGCCCGACTTTGCCGCCCCGCTGTGGATTCTGGTGTTCGGCTTTCTGGGTTGCGCCCTGATGGGCACGCTGGGCCTGATCGCCGGTCTCTGGGCAGAGAAGTTCGACCAGATGGCGGCTTTCCAGAACTTTCTGATCATGCCCCTGACCTTTCTGTCCGGCGTGTTCTATTCCGTACACTCGCTGCCCGGCTTCTGGCAGGCGGTCAGCCATGTCAACCCGTTCTTCTACATGATCGACGGCTTCCGCTATGGCTTCTTCGGCCAGAGCGATGTCTCGCCCTGGCTCAGCTTTGCCATCGTGGGCGCTGCCTGGCTGGCCGTGAGCGCGCTGGCCGTGCATCTGCTGCGTATCGGCTACAAGATTCGTAACTGATTTTTAGAATTGACGCAGGGCTGCTTGCGAGACAATGACCGGTTTCGCCAGCTTTGCGCTTAAAGGTTCCCCATGACTGCAGACCAACTCAAAGACCTGATCGCCGCCGGCCTGCCCTGCGAGCATATTGCGCTGGAAGGCGATGGCCGACATTGGTTTGCCACCATTGTTTCTGCGCAGTTCGAAGGTCAGCGTCTGCTGGGCCGCCAGCGTCTGGTCTATGCCACGCTGGGCAACCGCATGGCCACCGATGAAGTCCATGCGCTGTCCATGAAGACCTACACCCCGACAGAATGGGCTGCTGCCCAGGCCTGATGCGAGTCGAGACGCAAGATTGATAGCTGTCAGCGCTTGATACACAGGCGCCGAGTGCATTTTTTATACATAACATTCAAGGCTTGAAGCCATGGACAAACTCAAGATCCACGGTGGTCGTCCCCTCAAGGGCGAAGTAATCATTTCCGGCGCCAAAAACGCCGCTCTGCCTGAAATGTGTGCCGCACTGCTCACGGCCGAGCCTGTGCATCTGCACAATGTGCCGCGTCTGCACGATGTGGCCACCATGCGCAAGCTGCTGGCCAACATGGGTGTGCAGACCGAAACCCATGGCGAACGCGGCGGCATGAGCTTTGTGGCGCCCGACAGCCTGGTGCCCGAAGCGCCTTACGAGCTGGTCAAGACCATGCGCGCCTCGGTGCTGGCCCTGGGCCCGCTGCTGGCCCGTTTCGGCCACGCCAAGGTGTCGCTGCCCGGCGGCTGCGCGATCGGCTCGCGCCCCGTGGATCAGCACATCAAGGGCCTGCAGGCCATGGGTGCCATCATCACCGTGGAAAACGGCTATATGCATGCCAGCCTGCCCGAAGGCTGGAAGCGTCTGAAGGGCGCACGTATCACCACCGACATGGTGACCGTGACCGGCACCGAGAATTTCCTGATGGCCGCTGCGCTGGCCGAAGGCGAGACGGTGCTGGAAAACGCCGCCATGGAACCCGAAATCATCGATCTGGCCGAGATGCTGATCAAGATGGGGGCCAGGATCACCGGTCATGGCACCAGCCATATCGTGATTCAGGGCGTGGACAAGCTGCATGGCTGCGAGCATCAGGTGGTGGCCGACCGTATCGAGGCCGGCACCTTCCTCTGTGCCGTGGCGGCCACCAGCGGTGAAGCCTTGCTGCACCATGCGCGTGCCGACCATCTGGGCGCCGTGATCGACAAGCTCAAGGATGCGGGTGTGAGCGTGGAGTGCGTGGATGGCGGCCTGAAGGTGGCCTCCTCGGGCAAGCTCAAGGCCCAGGGCTTTCGCACCACCGAATATCCGGGCTTTCCCACCGATATGCAGGCCCAGTTCATGGCGCTGAACCTGGTGGCCGAAGGCACCAGCATGGTGACCGAGACCATCTTCGAGAACCGCTTCATGCATGTCAACGAGATGGTGCGCCTGGGCGCGCGCATCACCACCGACGGCCGCGTGGCGACCATCGAAGGCGGCAAGCGCCTGTCCGGCGCCACCGTGATGGCCACCGATCTGCGCGCTTCGGCCAGCCTGGTGATTGCCGGTCTGGTGGCCGAGGGCGAGACCATCGTCGATCGCATCTACCACCTGGATCGTGGCTACGACCGCATGGAAGACAAGTTGCGCGCCCTGGGCGCCGATATCGAGAGAATTTCCGCATGAGCACCGCAACGCCTGTGACCATCGCCCTGTCCAAGGGCCGCATTTTTGAAGAAACCGTGCCCCTGCTGGCCGCTGCCGGCATTGAGGTGACCGAGGATGTGGAAAAGTCGCGCAAGCTGATTTTCGACACCAACCGTCCCGATGTGCGCGTGGTGCTGGTGCGCGCTTCGGACGTGCCCGTCTATGTGCAATACGGCGGTGCGGACCTGGGCGTCTCGGGCCTGGACTCGCTGATCGAGCATGGCGGCCAGGGCCTGTACCAGCCGCTGGATCTGCAGATTGCCAAGTGCCGCGTCAGCGTGGCCGTGCGCAACGGCTTCGACTATCAGCTGGCCGTCAAGCAGGGCGCGCGTCTGCGCATTGCCACCAAGTACCCAGAGATTGCCCGCAACTTCTTTGCCAAGAAGGGCGTTCACGTGGACATGGTCAAGCTCTACGGCTCCATGGAGCTGGCGCCGCTGACCGGAATGGCCGATGCCATCGTCGACCTGGTGTCCACCGGCAACACGCTCAAGGCCAACGATCTGGTCGAGGTCGAGCCCATCATGGACATCAGCTCGCGTCTGGTCGTCAACCAGGCTTCGCTCAAGCTCAAGCAGGCTCCGCTGCGCCACATCATCGATGCGTTTGCGCAGGCCGTTGCCGCCAAGAACAACTGATTTTCCCCACTGGTAAATACTATGGAATTCGTAGCTGCTCCCGCCCGTCTTTCAACCGCTGATGCCCAGTTCGAGCATGATTTTGCGCAGCGTCTGCATTGGTCGGCGGACACGGACGCAGCCATCGAGCAGCGGGTGGCCGACATCCTGGCCGATGTACAGCAGCGTGGCGATGCCGCCGTGCTGGAGTACACGGCACGCTTTGACGGCCTGCAGGCCGATTCCATGGCGGCACTGGAGCTGACCAAGCAGGAGCTGAAAGCCGCCTTCGACAGCCTGCCAGCAGCCGAGCGCGAAGCGCTGCAGTCGGCGGCGCGCCGTGTGCGCAGCTATCACGAGGCGCAGAAGAAGGCCAACGGCGAGAGCTGGAGCTACCGCGACGAGGACGGCACGCTGCTGGGCCAGAAGGTCACGCCGCTGGACCGCGTGGGCATCTACGTGCCCGGCGGCAAGGCCGCCTATCCGTCTAGCGTGCTGATGAACGCCATTCCCGCCCATGTGGCCGGCGTGCCCGAGATCATCATGGTCGTGCCCACCCCTAAGGGTGAGAAGAACCCGCTAGTGCTGGCCGCCGCCTATGTGGCGGGCGTGACGCGCGCCTTTACCGTCGGCGGAGCCCAGGCCGTGGCGGCCCTGGCTTACGGCACGGCCACCGTGCCCAAGGTGGACAAGATCACAGGTCCCGGCAATGCCTATGTGGCCAGCGCCAAGAAGCGCGTGTTCGGCATCGTGGGCATCGACATGATTGCCGGTCCTTCTGAAATTCTGGTGCTGGCCGACGGCACGACCCCGCCTGACTGGGTGGCCATGGATCTGTTCAGCCAGGCCGAGCACGACGAGCTGGCCCAGTCCATCTTGCTGTGCCCCGATGCGGCCTATATCGATGCCGTCCAGGCCGCGATCGACCGCCTGCTGCCCGAGATGCCGCGCAAGGCCATCATCGCCAAGAGCCTGAGCGACCGCGGCGCGCTGATTCTCACCAAGGACATGGAAGAGGCTTGCGCCATCTCCAACCGCATTGCGCCCGAACACCTGGAAGTCTCCAGCCGCGACCCGCACCGCTGGGAGCCTTTGCTCAGGCACGCCGGCGCCATCTTCCTGGGCGCATATACGTCGGAGAGCCTGGGCGACTACTGCGCAGGCCCGAATCACGTGCTGCCCACCAGCGGCACGGCCCGCTTTTCCTCGCCGCTGGGGGTGTACGACTTCCAGAAGCGCAGCTCCATCATCGAGGTCAGCGAGGCCGGTGCCCAGATCCTGGGCAAGACCGCTGCCGTGCTGGCCTATGGCGAAGGCCTGCAGGGCCACGCCAGGGCTGCCGAAATGCGCCTGAAGTAAATCCGCCGGCGCTTGCCCATCAGCCGTGGCTTGCCCACGGCTTTTTTCATTTCCGGGCGGCTCTGAATGCCCCCCGTCTCGGGGCAAATCATCTCCAGATGTTTCCTTGCGCGGGAAAGAGCGGATTTGCTGTGACACTCGGCGGGCTGCGTAGCAGCGAAGCATTCAATATGCCAATCACAACAAGGGAGCGTGAAGATGAGTCAAGTCGTGAGTTTCTGGCGCCGAGGCGGCTGGCGGCTGCTGGGCGGATTGCTGCTGGTCGCGGGACTGGCCGCCTGCGGTGCACCGCCTTCGGCGCAGGACGCCTTGCAGGTCTCAGAGAGCGCATCGGCAGCGCCGCGCACGCCCAGGGTCGAGTCCACACTGGGCACGCAATGGGGGGAAGGGAGGGAGTCCGTCACCAAGGTGGTGCGAGCATCTCGCCTGACGCCAGAGCGTCCACGCGATGTGGGCCAGCTGCGCTATTCGGACGAGCACAGCATTCTGCGTGCGCTTGGCAGCTCCGCTGAGCGGCAGACCAATGCGCTGCTGGCCGATGGCGATGTGGAGTTGCAGGTGCTCAGCGGAAGCGGATCGGTGCTGCGCATTTTCTCCACGCGCGGAGCCAGGGACTTCCATGTCGCGGGCAGCCATGGCGAACGCTATGAACTGCTCTACATCAACCGCAGCAATCGCTTCTATGAAGTGGTGGCGACTGTCGATGGACTGGATGTGCTGAGCGGTCACCCGGGCAGCGTGAAGAGTGGCGGTTATCTGCTGCGCCCTGGCGAGCGGCTGGTGATTGACGGCTTTCGCAAAAGCGACCGCGAGGTTGCGGCATTTCGCTTTTCTGACAAGGGCAGGGCCTATGCCAACAATACGCCCGCAGGCGATGCGCGCAATGTGGGGGTGATTGGTACGGCGCTGTTTGATGTGCGCCTGGACGAGCGTGACCCGGATCTGCCTCGCCGCCCTGCACCTGCGGTGGAACTGCGCGATTCCCGTGACCCCAGCGCCTTCCCGGCCGATGGTCGCCAGTACGCACCGCCGCCCCAGTACCGTCGCTGAGGCGTGTGGCGTTCCCGTCAGAGGCCCGGCGCAGCCGGGCCTTTTTGTGGGCGGTTTTCAGGCCAATGCCGATGCCGATGCCGATGCTGCAGCTGCCGCAACAGCCTGTGATGGTGTGGCAGCGGCATCGCACCAGCGCAGGCTGGCGTCCTGAGAGTTTTGCGATCCATGGGCACCCAGGTACAGCGTGGCAGGTCCGGTTAGGCGCAGCGACTGGCCGGGGTGCAGAAAGCTATCCGCCAGCTGGCTTTCACAGGTCAGCCAGACGATGCCGCTCTGCGTCTGCAGCCAAAGGCTTTGGCCGCAGCGGATGCGCAGCATCTGCACCGGTGCTGCGGCAGGCAGGGACAAGATGTTCCAGGGTTCGGAGGTAAGGGCTGAGTGCATGCCCCTGACTGTGCAAAACAGGCGGCGATTTCACCAGCCACAGCGCGGCAGGATGTGAACGAGTACAGATGGGGGTTCCGGCGCTTCTGTACTGGTTGTGCTGCGAGTCATCTGTGCTGTATGGCTTGAATGCAGGCAGTACAGAATGGCGTGATGGAATTCGATGCATCGACACCGCGCTACCTGCAAATTGCCGGAATGCTGAGCCAGGCCATACGACAAGGCACGCTGGCACATGGAGAAAAGCTGCCGTCCGTACGCATGCTGGCACGGCAGTACGGAGTGGCGCAGACCACGGTGGTGCAGGCCTACCATTGGCTGGAAGATGCGCGGCAGATCACGGCGCGGCCACGCTCCGGTTTTTTTGTTGCGCCGCGCGCTGTGCAACTGCCCGAGCCCAAGATTGCCCGTCCCATGCGTCGGCCGCGGGCCGTTTCGCTGGACTGGCTGGGCCAGCGTGTTCTGGGGCGTGAGCAGCCCGAAGGCATGGTGTCGTTCAGCAGCGGCACCCCTGGCATCGATTTGCTCAACCCCGACCGTGTACGCCGCGCGCTGACCCGTGCCGTGCAAAAGCACCGCCATCTGCTGTGCACCTATCCAAGCTCGGACGGTCATGAAGAGGCACGCCGCGCGCTGGCGCGCTATGCAGTGGGGCTGGGATGCAGTCTGGACCCGGAGCGCATTCTCATGACCGGCGGCTGCATGGACAGCGTTGCCCTGTGTCTGCGCGCAGTCACCGAGCCCGGCGATGTGGTGGCGCTGGAGTCGCCCACGCATTTCTCGTTTCTCGAGGTGCTGCAGGCCTTGCAGCTGAAGGCGCTGGAAATTCCCTGTCACCCGCGCCATGGCATTTCACTGGATGCGCTGCAACTGGCGCTGGACACCCAGCCCGTCAAGGCGCTGCTGCTGGTGCCCACGCTCAGCAACCCGCTGGGCAGTTGCATGCCCCAGGCAGAGCGCAGGCGCCTGGTGCAATTGGCGGTGCAGCATGATCTGCCCGTGATCGAGGATGCCATCTACGCCGATCTGGCGGAAGGCGACGCCATGCGCCGCAGCGTCAAATCCTATGACAGCACGGGGCAGGTCATGCTCTGTCACTCGTTTTCCAAGACGCTGGCGCCGGGCCTGCGGCTGGGCTGGCTGGAGGCGGGACGCTGGACGGACAGGCTGCGCCACATCAAGGAGATGCAGGCTGGTGGCCAGTCGGCCGTGCTGGAGCTGGCGCTGGCCGATCTGATCTCGCAGGCAGGCCATCACGCCGCCATGCGTCAGCTGCGCGCCGCCATTGCCGCGCGGGTGGAGCAGGCGCGGCAGGTGATTGCACAGAGCTTTCCGACAGGCACGCGGGTCAGCGATCCGCCCGGCGGCCTGTTGCTGTGGCTGGAGCTGCCTGCGCCGCTGGACGCTGCGGCCTTGCACCAAGCCTGTCTGGCGCAGCAGATCTTGATAGCGCCCGGCGCGCTGTTTGGCGCTGCAGGGCGCTTCAAGCAAGGAATACGCGTAGGTCTGGGAGGGGACTGGACGCCGCAGCATCTGCAGGCCTTGCGGCAGGTGGGGACGATGGCCTGTTCCATGCTGGGTTGATTGCGCTATCGGCTTCACACGAATTTCGTGTGACACGAATTTCGTGTACCATTCGTTCCATGAAGAACGTCACCATCACCGTCGAAGACAGCGTGCTTGACTGGGCTCGCATTGAGGCGGCCAGGCGCGGCAGCAGCGTCTCGCGCATGCTGGGTGACTTCATGGCCGAGATGATGCAGCGCGAGGATGCCTACGAGCGTGCCTACCTGGCCTGGCGCACCGATGAGCGCACCTGGCAAGCTGCCGCTCAGTCGGCAAAATCCCTGACGCGCAGTGCCAGTAGCAAACGGGCTGCAGCGCACAGCAATGCCGAAGCCGAGGTGGCCAAGTGAACCCCGTGTTTGTCGATACCTCGGTGCTGATTGCCGCGGAAGATGCGGCTGGCGGTGCGCTGTATGCGGCCACGCTGCAATGGCTGGATCTGCTGTGGCGCAGCCGCAGCGGCCGCACCAGCAACCAGGCGCTGGTGGAGTTCTATGACCAGGCCACCACCGCAGCCCTGCCCCTGCCTCAGGGCGATGCCCGTGCTGCCATCCGTCGCTACCAGACCTGGACGCCCTGGAAGACCGACGCCGCCACGCTGGAGACGGCCTGGGCCGTACAGGCCCGCCATGCGCTGGACTTTGGCGACTGCCTGGCCGTGGCCTGCGCCCAGCACAGCGGCTGCAACCAGATGCTGAGCCTGCATCTGCCCCATGGGGCAGAGTTTGGCGGCGTAACCGTGGTGCACCCGCTGGAGCAAGCCGCCACGCAGAATCTTGAGGCTTGAGCGCCACAATCGCAGCGATTGGTATCGACTGCATTGGCCAACGCAAGCCTTGTGTGAAGGAGTGAACCCATGACTGCCCAAGACATCCAGACCAAAGCCCTGCAACGCATCCGCGCCGATGTGCGCGCCATGCAGGGCTACCATGTGCAGCCCGCGCAAGGCCTGCTCAAGATGGACACGATGGAGAACCCATACCGTCTGCCGCCCGAGCTGCAGCAGAAGCTGGGCGAGCATCTGGGCGGCCTGGAAATCAACCGCTACCCTGGCGAGCGTCAGGAAGTGCTCAAGCAGATGCTGGCCGACTACGCCGGTGCTCCGGCCGGCACCTCGGTGCTGCTGGGCAATGGCTCGGACGAAATCATTACCTTGCTGGCACTGGCCACGGCCCAGCCTTGCAACAATGCCCGCGCCAAGATGCTGGCACCCATGCCGGGCTTTGTGATGTATCCGCTGTCTGCCAAGCTGCAGGGCCTGGATTTCGTGGGCGTGAATCTGACGAGCGACTTCGACCTCGATGTGCCGGCCATGCGGTCCGCCATCGCCGAGCACCAGCCTGCCATCACCTATATCGCCTATCCCAACAATCCCACCGCCACGCTGTGGGCCGAGGACAAGGTCCAGGCCGTGATCGATGCCGTGGCCGAGGTTGGCGGTCTGGTCGTGATGGACGAGGCCTACCAGCCCTTTGCCAGCCGCAGCTGGATCACCCGCATGAAGGCCGACCCCGCGCGCAACGCCCATGTGCTGCTGATGCGCACGCTGTCCAAGTTCGGTCTGGCCGGTGCGCGCCTGGGCTATCTGATCGGCCCATCGGCCATCGTCAACGAGATCGACAAGGTGCGCCCGCCCTACAACATCAGCGTGCTCAACTGCGAGACGGCGATTTTTGCGCTGCAGCACGAGTCCCTGTACGCCGAGCAGGCGGCTGCCATCCGCGCCGAACGCCAGCCGCTGATCGATGCTCTGGCCCTGCTGGATGGCGTGCAAAAAGTCTGGCCTTCCGAAGCCAATATGGTTTTGCTGCGCGTGCGCGATGCCGGCAAGGCTCAGATCGAGATGAAGCAGCGCGGCGTGCTGGTCAAGAACGTATCGGCCATGCACCCCTTGCTGCACAACTGCCTGCGCCTGACCGTGGGCACCCGCGAAGAAAACGCCCAGATGCTGGCGGCACTGAAAGAAAGCCTATGAGCAATATCGTCCCCTCCATCGCCCAGAACCTGCCGCGCATTGCCGAAGTGCAGCGCAACACGGCCGAGACCCGCGTTGCCGTGCGCGTCAACCTCGACGGCACGGGCAAGGCCAGCCTGAACTCCGGCATCGGCTTTCTCGACCACATGCTGGACCAGATCGCGCGCCACGGCCTGATCGACATGGACATCGAATGCGCGGGCGATCTGCACATCGACGGCCACCACACGGTGGAGGACATCGGCATCACCCTGGGCCAGGCCTTTGCCAAGGCCATCGGCGACAAGAAAGGCATTCGCCGCTACGGTCATGCCTATGTGCCGCTGGACGAAGCCCTGAGCCGCGTCGTCATCGACTTCTCGGGCCGTCCCGGTCTGCACATGGATGTGAAGTTCACCGCCGGCAGCATCGGTCAGCTCGATACGCAGCTGGTCTTCGAATTCTTCCAGGGCTTTGTCAATCATGCCGGCGTGACGCTGCACATCGACAACCTGAAGGGCTTCAACGCCCACCACCAGTGCGAAACCATCTTCAAGGCCTTCGCGCGTGCCATGCGCTTTGCGCTGGAGCATGATGAGCGCATGGCCGGCGTGATTCCCTCGACCAAGGGTGCTCTTTAATCAGGAGCGTCTTGCGCTTGTTCACAAAGTATTTCAGAGCTTTTTGTCTATAAAAGCCAATCTCTATAAGCGGTAGCTGCTATGAGTTTGAAGAACAACACCGTGGCCGTGGTCGATTACGGCATGGGCAATCTGCGTTCGGTCTCGCAGGCGGTGCGCACGGCCGCAGCCGATACCGGCTGGGACGTGGTCGTCACGGCCGATCCCGAGGTGGTCCATGCGGCCAGCCGCGTGGTCCTGCCCGGTCAGGGCGCCATGCCTGACTGCATGCGCGAGCTGCGCGAATCGGGCCTGCAGCAGGCCGTGCTCGATGCCGCCGTCAACAAGCCGTTGTTCGGCGTCTGCGTGGGCATGCAGATGCTGCTCGACCACAGCGATGAAGGCGATGTGCCGGGCCTGGGGCTGATTCCCGGCAATGTGCGCAAGTTCGATCTGCAAGGCAGGACGCAAGCCGACGGCAGCCGCTTCAAGGTGCCGCAGATGGGCTGGAACCAGGTGCAGCAGACGCAGCAGGGCGGCAAGCCCCATGCGCTGTGGACCGGAATTCCCGACGGCAGCTTCTACTACTTTGTGCACAGCTTTTATGCACTGGTGCAACAAAGCGCGCATTGCGCGGCCGAGACCGACTATGGCGGCCTCTTTGCATGTGCCGTCGCACGCGATAATATTTTCGCAACCCAGTTCCACCCCGAGAAAAGCTCGGACCAGGGGCTGGCGTTGTTCCGCAACTTCCTGGGCTGGAAGCCCTGAAGTTTTTCTTTATGCACTGGCCAATTCTGACGGCCATCTTTGCTAGCAGATCACCATCATGTTGCTCATCCCCGCTATCGACCTCAAGGACGGCCACTGCGTACGCCTGATTCAGGGTGATATGGACCAGTCCACCACCTTCGGTGAAGACCCCGCAGCCATGGCCACCAAGTGGCTGGATGCCGGCGCCCGTCGCTTGCATCTGGTGGACTTGAACGGCGCCTTTGCGGGCCAGCCCAAGAACTTGTCGGCCATCAAGAGCATCCTCAAGGAAGTCGATGGCGAGATTCCCGTGCAACTGGGCGGTGGCATCCGTGA
Organism: Comamonas testosteroni; assembly: GCF_000761245.1. Taxonomy (GTDB): domain Bacteria; phylum Pseudomonadota; class Gammaproteobacteria; order Burkholderiales; family Burkholderiaceae_C; genus Comamonas; species Comamonas testosteroni_C. The sequence continues at coordinate 305,123 of NZ_AWOR01000001.1, forward strand.
TCTGGACACCATCGAGCGCTACATCGATCTGGGCATCGAGTACCTGATCATCGGCACCGCTGCCGTGAAGAACCCCGGCTTCCTGCAGGATGCCTGCAGCGCCTTTCCCGGCCACATCATCGTGGGCCTGGACGCCAAGGACGGCAAGGTGGCGATTGACGGCTGGAGCAAGCTCACCGGCCAGGATGTGATCGAGACTGCCAAGCGCTTCGAGGACTGGGGCGTGGAATCCATCATCTACACCGACATCGGTCGTGACGGCATGCTCAGCGGCATCAACATCGACGCCACCGTCAAGCTGGCCCAGTCGCTGAAGATTCCGGTCATCGCCTCGGGCGGTCTGGCCGGCATGGCCGACATCGAAGCGCTGTGCAAGGTGCAGGGCGAGGGCGTGGAAGGCGTTATCTGCGGCCGCGCCATCTATACCGGCGATCTGGACTTCACAGCCGGCCAGGAGCGTGCGGACGAGCTCACGGGTGAGTGATTTGACGTTTCAGGCCCAGGTCGTTGACTGGAAAGGACTCCCTGCCATTGCCTTGAAGCTGGGTCAGGGGGATTCGGTGCTGATCTGCCTGCAGGGCGCCCAGGTGCTGTCCTGGGTCGGCCAGGGGCAGGAGCGCCTGTTCCTCAGTCCCAGGGCAGCCCATGACGGCCACAGCGCCATTCGCGGCGGCATTCCGGTCTGTTTTCCGCAGTTCAACCAGCGTGGTCCCTTGGTCAAGCATGGCTTTGCGCGCCTCAGCCACTGGCAGGCCGATGCTGCGCGCCCATTGGGCGAGGATGGTGTGCAAGTCTCCTTGCGCCTGACGGACAGCGAAGCATCGCGCGCGGTCTGGCTGCACGCCTTTGAAGCAGTGCTCACGATTGAGCTCAGGCCCGGCGTGTTGCGTGTGGAGCTGGCCGTGCATAACCGCGGCCGCCAGGACCTGTCTTTTACCGCAGCCTTGCACGGTTATCTGCGTGTGCCCCAGGTCGAACAGGCCAGCCTGCATGGCCTCGAAGGTCTGAGCTACTGGGACGCGGCTGCGGCTCAGCCGAACACCCATGTCACGCAGGAGGGCAGCGTCAGCTTCGGTGCGGAGACCGATCGCGTCTATCCACGTGCGGCGCAAGCCCTGCAGCTGCAAAGCTCGGGTCAGCCCTGGCTGCAGCTTGCCCAGGATGCATCCTGGAGCGAAACCGTGGTCTGGAATCCAGGCCCTGCTCTGTGCGCCACGCTCAAGGACATGGAGGCTGACAGCTGGCAGCAGATGCTGTGTGTGGAGGCCGCGGCCATCGATGCACCTGTGGTTCTTGCACCCGAGCAGCGCTGGAAGGCGGCGCAGACCTTCGAATGCTTTTGAAGCGCTGAGCGGGGCGGGGTGATGTCACCCGAGCCTGGGCCTGCCCGTATGCGCAGAGCCGCTGGCTGTCAGTCTGCTCAGCCCTGTTGCCGGCTCCATGGGCCGCAGCTGTAGAGGCAGGGCGGACGGCGACTCATCGGGATTTGGTGCTCAGAGCATCCGCCAATGCATCGACCAGAGGCGGGTTCAGATAATGCGGGCCGTCGAATGCGAAGACCGTCCAGCCTTGGTAGGCCGTCAGCTGCGGCAGAAATTCCTCTGCCATGGCGCTGCGAAAGCCGCCGCCCGGCGCAGGTCGGAAGGCCTCGGCAATCACCCGTACCCGCGCCTGGCCCAGATGGGCGGTCAGCATCTGCAGGTATTCGCGTGCCACGCTGGGAGTGCGCGCGTGCACGCCGACTCCATCCTGGAAAAACACGCCCACGTCTTCAGGTATCCAGCGCATGATCCAGTCAACCAGCGCCTGGGGACCCATATTGGCATTGTCATAGGCGCTGATCCACAGCGGACGCGGCAGCTTGTTGAGAACTTCGGTGAGAAGACTGGGCGCAGCCCAGGTCGGATCGACCTCGACCGGGAAGTACCAGCCGGCAACCCGCAGTGGCAGCGCTGTGATCGCTGCTTTCAAGGCATATGACTGCATTGCCAGATCCGCGAGACTGGCGCGGGCCTTTGCCTCGTCATGCATGCCGGCCAAGCCGAGAATCAGCTCCTGCGCCCAGGGTTCTGCAGCGATGCGCTCCCAGTCCGGGAGATTGCGGCTCATAGAGGGCAGGTAAGTGCCGGGCACCAGGCTCAGATTGTCCACGGCCGTCCATTGCACCAGCAGGCGGCGGATGCCCAGACGCTGCCATGACCCATGGGGTCGCAGAGTATCGGCACTGGGCTGCCAGACCATGCCGGGCAGACGCGGACCGGGCTTGGCCTGTGCCTCGGGCAGGCTGCAGCTCAGCGCCCAGGCCAGGCCCAGCGCCTCGCGTCTGGTGCATTGTTCCATCGTCATATCTATTGATCGAGCCGCTTTCTCCTTCCGGAGAAAGCGCTTTTCTTTCATGGCAGCTGACTCGGAACGGTCCAGGTGAAGCCCAGATTGGAGATGCCGCTGACAAGGCTTTTGAAGTCCGCCAGGCCAGGGGTTCCAACCTGCGGCTCCAGCCAGAACGGGTGGAAGAAGAACGAGGCATAGCCGTCACGCACCGTCTTCACATACTGGGCATTGGTGAGAATGTCCTGCCATGTGTAGTTGAAGGAGGAGGTCGGATCGACGAGGTGGATGTCGTATTCGATGTTCCCCAGGCTTTCCGGCAACACTTTCTGCCCGTAGTAGTCGGTCTGGATGGGGTAGGGGAAGATCTGACCCACGGCAAAATCCTTCTCCACCGATGCAGTGAAATTGGGCTTGTCTGCGGTGTAGTACACCACGCGTTGATAAGTCTTGGGGAAGACCTGCGTACTGGCCTTGGATGCCAGCGCAGAGCCCTGGTAGTGCGGGGTTTCCCAGGCGGTTGCGCGATATCCATTGAGAGACAGCTCCAGCAGGCCAGCTCGATAACGTCCCAGCGCCCAGGATGTCGAGTCTTCCGGCACGGGCTTGTTGTTGACAATGTCCCAGAACTCGTAGTCATCGCCACTCACGGCCGTATAGCGGTTGCGCACATTGCTGTACTGGTGCGTGTAGCCATGCATCACGATTTCGCCGCCGCGCACCAGTGCATAGTTGAGAGCTCTCTTCAGATTGGCGGCCAGCGACAAGGGCACCTGCATTGGTATTCCCGAGTTGTACACGCCAAGAGGATCTTTGTAGTACGGAATGGTCGCAATCGAAAACGGTATCCGTTGCAGGTAGAGGTAGTCCGTCAGCGATTTCATCGCTGTCACGCTGACATTGGCACTCACATCTTCAAGACGGACCATGGCCTTGTGGCTCTCGGCATGGTTCACCCCCAGCATGTCATGCAGCATGTCGGCGAGCACGAGATAGCGATCGCGCGGTCCGATATAGCTGAACGGCATATCCGCCACATACCAGAAGTTGCCCGACCTCACCACATAGGGCGCCTGCTCGCCGGTCTTGGGATTGGACATGGAGACCAGATTCTGGGCCTTGGTGGTGTCGGTGATGGCCGTCACCCCTACATCGGGATCCGAATTCACGGCTCCGGTGCTGCTGTCGTATGCGTAGTATTTGACAAAGGGCAGGTTTTTGTAGGTGATGGTGTCAAAGAACCCCGGCGTGGTGTTGCTCGCAGTTGGCGCCGCATTGAGTCCTCGCAGCGCCGTCAGGTTGAAGCCATAGCGTGACTGGAAGCCGTAGGCCGGGTCCCAGGCAAACTGCCAGATGTTGTACTTGAACCAGACTATGGTCTTGCTCGAGCTGGCGGCATCGGTCATGAAGGCGGCGGGAACCGGGTTGTCGTAATACGAGCCCAGATAGAACGTGGCGTCGTAGCCGCTGAGCTGGCCTGCCGTGTAGTTCTGCACCGCGACCATATCGACCTTGCTGTCGAAATGTCCCAACAGATTGCGCAGCATGATGGCATAGCTCATGCCGAGCTTGGTGTAGGCCGTATTGGGCGGCGCGTCATAAAGGATCAGTGTGCGGGGACCTGTTTGCGCAAAGGCGCCAGGGCTCGCAAAGAGCATGGCCAGCAGCCATGCCCCAAGAATGCGTCCTAGGGTTTTCATGAGACTCTCCTGAGATCAGTACACGGTGAGGCCTATCGCTGCTGGTCACGGAATGGGCTGCCCGGATTGGGCTTGCCTTTCGGCGGATTGCCGGGGGAGGGGTTGCCGGGTTTGATGGGCGGCTCGTCCAGCGTGTCATCCCGTGTGAAATCCTTCTTGAAATGTCCTTTGTGGTGATGCGCACGCTCGTTGCGCTTGCGCTCTTCGGGGGCTGCGCCTGCGTCCATGCGGATCTGGGATGCCCCAGGCGGCAATGGCGGCGGCATGACGTTCGAGGCCAGGGTCCAGTTGGCCCAGGTCAACAGCGCCAGCGCGAGCAGCGCGCGCGTGGCCTGCCTTTGATCATGGGAGTGCATGAGAGTCTCCTTTCTGGAGAGCAGAAAGAAAAAGTGTCAAACAACACCATCTCCATAAACTCTAAAAATGGCGATGGGTTCGGGCCTTAAAGGCGTGCCATCTCAAAACACCAAGGCGGCACGTAGAAACACGCCTTTCCCTCTGTCGTCCCCGGCAAGCCGGGCGCGATACTGCAGGGAGAGGTCGAGGTAGGAGCGAGGTGCATGGTCACGGTCCTCGCGGAACCAGAAACGCATGTTCACACCAACGCCAGCGCCAACCGAGCTTTGCTTGCCCGAGGCTGTGCGTTCAGAGTTGTAATCAGCGCCCAGGACTGCGTGCGGAAACAGCACCAGTCTCGAGTCGCCCCCCCCCATACGGAAACTGCGCCCTGCTTGGGCTTCGAACGTCGCGTAGTTTTGCTTGCGATGAATGAAACGGCCTACTTCGGTGTAGACGTTGACGGTGTTCCAGCTGGGCACATCGACGCGCAGATCGGTGCCCATGCCGCCCGAATACCCCATGCGCAGCAACCAGTCGTTGCTGGACAGCGAGCCGATGCGCACGCGCCGCTCGACCGCGAGTATGAGGTTGTGATCGCTCAGTGGCTTGGCACGAATGCCGAAGGCCCCCTGAGTAGTCTCGCCGCCCGTGGGCACATCGTGGCGGCTGTAGACGGTTTGCGCAGCGCCGCCGTACAGCTCCCAGAAGCGGCCATCGCCGAACTTCTGCGGGCGCCAGTACACCTCGCTGACAAGCTGGGCCACGTCGCCATACAGGCCGGGCTGGGCGCCCGCAGCTCCCAGGGAAATGCCGCGATAGCCCAGCAAGGTGTTGACGCCCCAGGAGCGATCCCGGTCGGCCACTTCACGCCGCGTCTCATATTGCTGCTGCGGCGTCATGGCGAGTCTGCCGTCATGTGCCGCGGCAATGGCCTGCTTGAAGTAGTCGATGGACTGCTCGTTCTCGGCCAGCCTGCTGGCCGCGTAGGCTCCATCGCGCAGCGCCGTGTCCGGCAGGCGGCTCTGCTCCCGTGCGCGGTTGAAGATGGACAAGGCACGGCGATCATCGCCCACGCGGATGGCCATATAGGCCAGATTGGGATCGGCGCTTTGCTGCATCTCTGGCTCCGAGGCAGCCTGGGCAAAACGTGCTGCCGCCTCCTCGCGCCGTCCCAGTTGCAGCAGCAGATCCACCTCGCTGGACAGGGACAGGCCGCCCATCTGCAAGGCCGTCTGTGCATCGGCATTGGCCGCCTCGGTCATGCCCAGCTCGCGACGCAGACGGCTGCGCAGGGCCAGCACCTCGACGGCATCGGGCTGCAGCTGCAGGGTTTGATCGGCCTCTTCGAGGGCTTGCGCCTTCTGGCCAGAGGCCAGCAAGGCCTGCAGGCGCAGCTGGCGATAGGGCAGTTGTCCGGGGTTGAGCTGCACGGCAGCCCCGGCCTTTTCTGCCGCCAAAGCATATTGCCCATCGCTGTAGGCTTGATAGGCTTCATGTGCGACCTTGTAGGCCGGGTCCGGCGCCTCCTGCCCGGGCCAGATTTCGCAGCCGGGCACGTCGCCGGCGCTGAAGCAGTTGACCAGGGGCAAGGGCAGCTCGTAGCTGCGTGACATGGCCGAAGAGCGCAAAGCCTTGAGCTGCTCGCGGCGGCTGCTGACATCGGCATTGCTGTCTGTCTCCAGTGCCTGCACCAGGCGCTGGGCACGTTCGGTCTGGCCGGCGGCCATTGCCGCATCAAGGGTAATCACGCCGTAGTTCTGCCGCTCGGAGCGCGCCAGATGGGGTGCGGCAAGGGCGGTGTCGAAGGCCTGTTCGGAGGCCATGCCGCGTCCCTGTGCATGCAGGGCCACGCCCAGCAGCATCCGCAGTGCCGGATCGTCCTGCAGTGCCAGCCCTTGCTCTGCCACGCGCTGTGCCTGTGCCGCTTGCCCATCCTGGAGCAGCAGGCCCAGCCATTGCAGGCGGGGAGCCAGTGCATCCGGTGCTGTTCGGACGCTGGTCTCGGCATACCTGAGGGCCTTGACCATGTCGCCTTGCTCGCGTGCCTGCAAGGCCTGCTCGAAGGGACGCAGGGCGCGGCGCTGACGTATGGATGTGCGCAGCATCTGCCAATCGGGATCCGACTGCAGCTGTTTCACGTTGTCCAGTCTTGCTGCACGGGCCTCGGCCTCGTCGAAGCGTCCGTTCTCGACCAGCAGGTAGACCAGCAGGCGCTGGTAGTCCAGACGCGCCGGGGCCGCCGCTACGGCCTGTCTGGCCAGAGGCAAGGCAGCGGCGAAGTCGCGCCGCTCGGTGGCGGCATAGGCCTGGCTGGCCTTGGCGTAACCAGCAGGCATGGCCTGTGCTGCCGGGCTCTTGCGCGGGCGCGGCGTGGTGTCTGCTGTCGAGGCGGCCGCCTTTGTCGGCTCCGGTGTTGTCGCTGCTGAAGGCGTGGCCGTGCCTGGCGTCTTCGGCGGCTCCTTGGCCGAAGGAGCGGGCAGGGCTTGAGACTCGGGCTGTCTGGCCGGAACGGCTCCCTGATGCATGTCGCGCAGAGCCTGGGTCAGACGCGCATCGCCAGGGTGGCGCTGAAGCTGAGCCTTCAGTACAGCTTCGGCCTGTGCGGGTTGGCCAAAGCGGCGATGGGCTGCCGCCAATTGCAAGACGATCTCGGTGTTGTCCGGTGCCAGACGCTGAGCCTGCTGCAGCTCGGAGATGGCGCGCTGGCCATCGCCGCGCGCCATGGCCTCATACGCCTTGTCGATCCGGGGGTAGACCTGAAAGCGCTGTCTGGGAGTGATATCCGGACCTAGATCCACGGCCTGCGCCAGACCATCGTATGGGGTGGCGCATGCCAGGGAAAGAACCAGAATAGGACGAGAAAGCTTCATATATTGGCACCTAAGCAGCAACGGACACGATCGGGGCGGCATCAAGGCGGCGCAAAAGTTGCGCCATGGTGACTTGCAGCTGTTGCTGCAGTCGCAGTGCTTCATCCAGTGTGGCCTGCGTCAAGGCCCCCTGGTTCACCAGGAACTGGCCCAGGCTGTCATCGCTTTGCTCATGTCTGAGCAGCAAGGCATTCAGCACTGCCGTGTCGATGCGGCCCAGGGCTTGAAGCACTTCGCCCAGCATCAGCTGCCGCGACACATAGAATTTCCACAGCTCTTTCGCCTGTTCGGCGGATACGCGTTTGCGCTCCACGGCCCAGGCCAGCAGTTCGCGAGCCGGCTCCCCATGCTGTCTTGCATACAGACGCCGCAGCTCGACCGTGACCTCTCCCTTGGGGGCAATGAGGTAGCGCACGGGCCTCTCCAGCTTGCGCTCCAGGGCTGCATGCGAGACCGGGTCTATGACGGACTCGCTGGCCAGGATCAGTGTTTTTCCCTCCTCGCGCAGCGGCACCACGCTGTAATGCAGTGCCAGATGTGCCGGCAGCAGCGCCGCGATCTCGTCGGGGATCAGATGCTCTCCCAGAAACTCCCATGAAACGCCAGCTTGCTGGGCAACTGCAGCGGCCAGCTGTGCGGTGCTGATCAGGTCCTTGTGCACCAGCGCACTGCCCAGGCGCAAGCCGGGAGTGGGGCGCACCAGTGCTTCCTGCAACTGGCTCTCGGTCAAGGCACCTTGTGCGATCAGTATCTGTCCCAGGGGCTGGCGCAGTCTGGGTCCCTCTCCCAGCATGGGGAAGTCATGGTCGGTCTTGGCCCAGGCCATGCGCCGGATATCCTTGGCCTGCAGCGCCTGGGCGATGGCCCGCCAGTTGGCCAGAAAGTTCACTAAATTGCCCCATAGCAGGCGCGGAAGCGACATCAATCCCTGGACGATGCCGTAGTAGCTGGTGACGAAGAACATGCGCTGGACAATGCGGTTGAGCATCAGCATGAAGTTCGCAGCCAGCAGCGCATACAGCCACCAGTCTCCCTGGAAGATGGAGAGAAACCGGTAGCTGTCCGGTACCAGGCGCTGGTAGAGCCAGATGGCAATCAGCTGCATCGCCAGCAGCATGGCCAGAAAGCTGGCGAAATTGGTGAGAGCACCTTTTCGGTCGCGCCAGAGAAAATAGTTCAGCACGCCGCTCTTGGTCCAGCGCAGGGTCTTGAAACCCTGGATCACGATGCCCGTGATCCAGCGGGACTTCTGTCGCACCGCCGCATTCAGCGTATCGGGAAAGAACTCCCGCACGCAGATGACGCTGGCCTCACGCGCGCTGCGTCCGCGTCGGCGTGGCTGCTCGGGGTCGGCAGGCTGGTCCGCATCATGCACGGGAAAGCGCACGAAGATCTCGCGCATACCCAGCTGCTTGAGCCGGAAACCGATGTCGTAGTCCTCGGTCAGGCTCTGGGTATCGAAGGCCACGCCGTCACCGAGCTCCAGCAGCGCCGTGATGGCGCGGCGGCTGAAGCAGGTGCCGACCCCGGCGCTGGGCACCTGGCCCACCAGGGCCTCGCGCACCACGATGTCCTTGGCATGCAGCTCGGCAAACTCGTCCAGATAATGCCCGCCGGTAAATTCGCGCAGCGGCCGCTCAAGGGGGTAGACCGGCAGCTGGATCAGATCCTTGCGATCCACGAGGAAGTTGAACAGCCTTAGCTCCAGCTTGGACAGCACGTCTTCCGAGTCATGCAGGATGAAGCCTGCAAACGCTATGCCCGAGCGCTGCTCGAACTGGAAGATGGCATCGAGCACGTTGTTGAGGCAGTCGGCCTTGCTGGTTGGCCCGGGGCGTGCGCAGACCACGCTGTGCACATTCGGGAAATGGGCTCTTACCTGCTCCACATCGGCGTGTGTCTGAGGGTCGTTGGGGTAGGTGCCGATGAAGATGTGGTAGTTCTCATAGTCCAGCGTGGTTGCCGCCAGCTGCGCCATCTTGCCGATCACGCCATGCTCCTGCCAGGCGGGCACCATGATGGCCAGCGGCTTCTCGTCCACGCCGAGCAAGGCCTTGTAATTCATCTGCTCATGGCGCGAATACACGGTCAGTGCACGCCAGGCGCGCCGCCCCCAGTAAAAGAGGTCGATGAACAGATCGTCCAGTCCGCTGATGAAGATCACCACCGCAATGACGATGGCGATGCTCTTGAGGACATAGAGGTATCCGGTGAACAGGTCAAGCCAGGACATGAGGCGTCCTTTCTGCGGCTTTCTGTGCCAGGCCAGCTTGATCAGGCCTCAGCATCTGGTGCAGTCTTTTCTCGGTGCGCTGCGCTGCAGTCCCGTCACCAAACGGGTTGCTGCTGGCTTGCATGCTCCGGTAGGCAGCATCGTCATGCATCAGGTGGCGCACGGACTGAACGATCCTGCCTTTGTCGGCCCCAACCAAGGCGGCGCAGCCGGCTTCCAGCACCTCGGGACGCTCGGTCTCGTCGCGCAAGACCAGCACCGGTACCTTGAAGGTCGGCGCCTCCTCCTGCAGTCCGCCGGAATCGGTCAGCACCAGCCAGGCATCGGCCAGGGCCTGCTGCATGGCCAGGTAATCCAGCGGCTCTGTCAGCTTGACATTGGGAAGTCCGCCCAGCAGGCGGTATACGGGCTCCTTGACCACCGGATTGAGGTGGACCGGAAACAGCACCGGCATCTGGGGAAACTCGCGCGCGATGTCGGCAATGGCTTCGCACACATGATCCACATCGGGGCCCCAGTTCTCTCGCCTGTGCATGGTCACCAGGATATGGCCTCGGCCCTGCATGCGGCGATGGATGTGGTGATGCTGGCTGGCCCAGAGCTGGGCATCGACGACGGTGTTGCCGGTGAGCTCGATCTTTTCCTTGGCCACGTTTTCGCGCTCCAGTGCCTGCTGGGCTCTGAGGGTGGGGGCCAGATGCAGGCTGGCGATGCGCCCTATCATTTGCCGCAGACCTTCTTCTGGAAAAGGTCGGTGCAGGTTGTAGGTGCGCAGGCCGGCCTCGACATGGACGACGGGCACCTTGAGGTAGAAGCCGGCCAATGCACCCTGAAATGCGCTCTCTGTGTCGCCCTGCACGATCACTGCCTCACAGCTCGTATCCGCCAGCACGGACTCCAGCTGAGTCCGGCAGCCTGTAGCGAATTCCAGCAGTGAGCTTCCTTGCCTTTGCAGCACATGATCGGGCTGGATATGAAAGCAATCGAGCATTTGCGCGGCCATGTCGCCATGCTGGCCGGTGTGCAGCCAGATGGGGCGGGCCCAGTGCGTCTGTTGCAGTGCGTGATAGACAGGGGCCAGCTTGATGATTTCGGGCCTGGTCCCGGACACGATGAGCAACTGCGCGATGTCTGGCGTGGCGTGAAGAGCCTCGGAGTCCTGATTCATTGCGTTCTCCCTTTGAGTCAATTGGTATCAGACTGTCTTCATTCGTACCTGCTCAAAATCATCTTTCACGCTCTGCTTCGGGTATGTCAGCCAGCTCCTCATGCTGGCCGCCATCGGTGCCGGCTTTATCTGCTGCATGAGCGGCGCAGCCGCATCAGCGAGCTAACCGTCTCTGGCCGCCGTGACCAGACGCTCGGCACAGCGGCTGGCCTGATCGCCATCCTGCGCTTCCACCATCACATGCAACAGCGGCTCCGTGCCGCTGTGACGAACCAGCACACGCCCGGTAGAACCCAGCTCGGCCTCGACCTGTGCCTGCACTCGTGCCAGCAACGCATTGCTGCGCCAATCCCGGTCTGGTGACCAGTGCACATTGAGCAATGCCTGGGGGTAGAGCTGCACCGGCAGCAGCCATTGCGACAGTGTGCGGCCGGTGCTCACACAGGCCTGCAATATCTGCAGTGCATTCACCAGACCGTCGCCCGTGCTGTGGCGGTCCAGTATCAGCAGATGGCCTGAGCCCTCGCCCCCGAAGGTCCAGCCCCTGCGGCTGAGCTCTTCAAGCACGTAGCGGTCACCGACCTTGGTGCGCATGAAGTCCACATCCAGCACCCCGAATGCCCGCTCCACCGCCATATTCGTCATCAGCGTGCCGACGGCACCCGCAATGCTCTCGTCATGCTCCAGGCGGTCGGCAACAATCAGGTACAGCAACTCGTCACCGTTGTAGAGCCGCCCGGCTGCATCGACGACCAGCAGGCGATCGGCATCGCCATCCAGGGCGATGCCGAAATCCGCACCGCAACCGGAAACAGTCGTGGCCAGGAGCTCCGGATGTGCGGCTCCAGCCCCCTGGTTGATATTCATGCCATCGGGCGCGCAGCCTATGGCAACCACTTCGGCCCCGAGTTCATGCAAGACCATGGGCGCTATCTGATAGGCCGCGCCATGGCCGGCATCGACCACGATCTTCAGTCCTCGCAAGGTGAACGCATGGTCGCAGGTGCTCTTGCAAAACTCGATATAGCGACCGGCGGCATCCTCCAGGAGCTGGGTCTTTCCGAGTGCGATCGCCGGGACCCAATGCGGCTCATCCAGCAGCATTTGCTCGACTGCTACCTCCCAGACGTAGGGCAGCTTGGTGCCTTTGGCACTGAAGAATTTGATGCCGTTGTCCTCGAAGGTGTTGTGGCTGGCGCTGATGACCACTCCGAGGCTGGCCCGCAAGGCCCGCGTGAGATAGGCCACGCCCGGTGTAGGCAGCGTTCCAAGCAGCACCACATCCACGCCAGAGGAATTGAAGCCCGACACCAAGGCGCTTTCGAGCATGTGCCCCGAGATGCGCGTGTCCTTGCCAATCAGCACCGTCGGGCGCTCTTCGTTGCGATGAAGCATTCGTCCGACGACATGGGCAAGATGCAGAGCGAAGTCCGGCGTGATGGGAAAGTACCCAGCCCGCCCACGGATTCCGTCGGTACCGAAATATTGGCGTCTCATATCCATGATGATCACCTGTGCCTGAATACATTGATCGAGCGGGATGGGTTTCCGGGTTCGGTCAATTATTTATGGGTGCAACACTGTCGAAGTATTAAAAACTATTGATTTATTTTTTCCATAGTTTCACTAGCAAAAACAATCCGAACAAGAATGCAGCGTAAAAAGAAACATCTTTTTACGCCATGAATATTTGGATGCCGAATTGGGGTTTTATACACAGTATTTAGGGTATTTCGCTTCCCGGTCGGGACTGCTTTGCATTGCTGTCAACCCTAGCGTCAGGCGGCTTGCCGAAGCCCATCCCGCAATAGCTTTGCTTGTCATGCCGTCATGTGTCGCTCTCTGCAGTGCAGCTTCTCGCTGGTGTGGAGGCCGCTCATTGAAAATATCAGTGCCTTTATTTCCGGATCGCTTGTGGCATGCCTGCTCAGGAGTGGGCGATGGTCCTATGTGCGCCAGTTAATCGCAGCCGGAATATTGATGCAGGAAAGAAATTGGGGCTGAAAACAATAAATCCTGAGGCCGGCTCTGTGTTTGCTGTTATTCAATTGGGAGCACAGGGATTTTGTGCTGCTCTTTATGGGTTTAGGCAGCTGTTGCATTGAATCGTTTCAACTCGCTCAGGCTTGATTCGCGATGCGATGGCTGTGGCCGGGCTGCGTGCCGCCGAAGCCGGGTGGCAATGCCATGGCAGCGGCAAGGGGACGCCGCCGGCAGATGCCCTAGGCAGCGGCGAGGCCGTGGTATCTTTGGCCTCCTTGTTCGTAGATATTCCGAGACTGGTCCATGCTTGCCAAACGCATCATTCCCTGCCTTGACGTGACCGGTGGCCGCGTGGTCAAGGGCGTCAATTTTCTGGAGCTGCGCGATGCGGGCGACCCGGTGGAAATTGCCGCACGCTACAACGCCCAGGGTGCGGATGAGCTGACTTTTCTGGACATCACGGCCACCAGTGATGGCCGCGACCTGATCCTGCCCATCATCGAGGCCGTGGCTTCGCAGGTCTTCATTCCGCTGACCGTGGGCGGTGGCGTGCGCAGCGTGGAAGATGTGCGCCGCCTGCTCAATGCCGGAGCCGACAAGACCAGCTTCAACTCCGCCGCCATTGCCAACCCCGACACCATCAACGCCTGCAGCGACAAGTACGGCGCGCAATGCATCGTGGTGGCCATCGACGCCAAGCGCCGCACGCCCGAGGACGAGCAGCGCATCGGCCCCGGCGGCACGCCCATGGGGCCGGGCTGGGATGTGTACAGCCATGGCGGGCGCAAGAACGTGGGGCTGGACGTGGTGCGCTGGGCCGAAGAGATGGCCAGGCGTGGTGCCGGCGAGATCCTGCTGACCAGCATGGACAAGGACGGCACCAAGAGCGGCTTCGACCTGAAGCTCACGCGTGCCGTGGCCGATGCCGTGGCCGTGCCCGTGATCGCATCGGGCGGTGTCGGTAATCTGGAAGATCTGGCCGATGGCGTGACCATTGGCGGCGCCGATGCCGTGCTGGCTGCCAGCATCTTCCACTATGGCGAGTACACCGTGCAGCAGGCCAAGGAATGCATGCGCGCGCGTGGCATTCCCGTACGCTTGTAATAGTTAATTTGAGAGCTGCTTGCGCAGGCTACAAGCGGCTTTCCATATGTTTTGTGGTTGAAATCGGTTGCTGGCCTGCGCTAGCAGCTATACAAAACAAAGGTCTGCAATGAGCTGGCTGGATCAGGTCAAATGGGATGCGCAAGGGCTGGTGCCCGTGATTGCACAGGAGCAAAGCAGCGGCGACGTGGTCATGTTCGCCTGGATGAACCGCGAGGCACTGGAGAAGACCGCCGAGCTCGGGCGTGCCGTCTACTTCAGCCGCTCGCGCAACAAGCTGTGGTTCAAGGGCGAGGAGTCCGGCCATGTGCAGACCGTGCATGAGATGCGCATCGACTGCGACAACGACGTGGTTTTGCTCAAGATCACGCAAGAGGGGCATGATCCCGGTATTGCCTGCCATACCGGTCGCCACTCCTGCTTCTACAGCGTTTTCAAGGACGGACAGTGGCTGGCTGTCGATCCGGTCTTGAAAGATCCTGCTTCCATCTACAAATAAAGTCATGTCTGAACACAACACCGCGTCGGTCGAGGGCGCGCTGGCCCGTCTGGCCGCCGTGATCGAAAGCCGCAAGGTCGCCAACGGTGGCGATCCCGAAAAAAGCTATGTCGCGCGCCTGCTGCACAAGGGGCCCGACGCCTTTCTGAAGAAGATCGGCGAAGAGGCAACCGAAGTCGTCATGGCCGCCAAGGATGTCGATCATGGCGCGGACAAGGGCAAGATCCTCTATGAAGTGGCGGATCTGTGGTTTCACTCCATGATTGCGCTGTCGCATTATGGATTGACGCCCGCAGAGGTGGTGGCCGAGCTGGAGCGCCGCGAGGGCACCAGCGGTCTGGAGGAAAAAGCCCTGCGCAAGGCCCAGGAACGCGCTGCTCAGGAAGGGGCGGCCAAGCAATAAGGAGGAAGCGCATGAATGACGATCGCGACATCATCGATGTAGGCCCCAGCGGCTCTACCGAGGTTGAGGGCCTGAAGGCCTGGGGCTGGGTCAGCTATCTGCTGCACCTGATCGTGGCCGTGGCCGCGGTGCTGCCGGGCGCGCAGGTCAGTGTGCTGCTGTTGCTGATTGCAGTCGTCATCGATCTGGTCAAGCGCGACGATGCACGCGGCACCTGGCAGGAGAGCCATTTTTCCTGGCGACTGCGCAGCGTGCTCTGGGCCATCGTGCTCTATGCCGTGACTTTCCCGTTCTTCCTGCTGGGTCTCCTGATCTTCAACCCCGCCTGGGTGCTGATCTCCATCTGGTTCCTCTACCGCATCGTCAGCGGCATGATCGCCATGAACAAGAATCGTGCGATCCAGCCCTGAGCCGAACTTGCCTGACACCCAAGCCCCCGCTTTACGGCCGGGGCTTTTTTGTTTTTGCAAGCGGTTTTGCTGCACTGCAACAGATTCGAGGTCGCAGGCTGACACGGGGGCCGGGCCTGTGCAATGCTCGCGGTGCTGGATAAGCTCCAGGACTTGCGCGGATTCGAATCGGGCATGGTGTCTTTTCCATGGAACTGCCCGGTATGCCTTCTTGTTTGCGTAAGTCCCAAGCCCCTAGCTTGGTTCCTCAACCTTCACAGGATCGTGCCATGGCTGCAGAGACTTCCCATACCCTCAACCTGGCCTTGCAGGGCGGGGGATCGCATGGTGCGCTGACCTGGGGCGTGCTGGATGCATTGCTGGACGATGACGGCCTGATCTTCGAAGGCATCAGCGGCACCAGCGCCGGTGCCATGAATGCCGTGGCGCTGGCCCATGGTTTCGCGCAGGCGGCCGCGCAGGAAAAAAAAGTGGACGATGCCCGTTACCTGGGACGGCAGCTGGCGCGCCAGTCTCTGCGCGAGCTGTGGGAGGGCGTGGGCACCATGGGCAGCGTGGGCAAGATGTTCTGGGCCGCGCCGTTGCCGGGCAGCAAGCAGTTCATGGGCGTGCTCAATCAGTTTCTGTCGCCCTATCAGACCAATCCGCTCAATATCAACCCGCTGCGACAACTGCTCACCCGGGTGGTGGACTTCGAGACGCTGGCGCATCCCGAGCACCCCAGCGTGGTGCCCAAGCTTTTCATCTGCGCCACCAATGTGCGCACGGGCGCCGGCAAGATCTTCAAGGGCGAGCAGGTGACGGCAGACGCCATCATGGCCTCGGCCTGCCTGCCGCAGCTGTTCAAGGCGGTGGAGATTGACGGGGAGTGCTACTGGGATGGCGGGTTTTCGGGCAATCCGGCCCTGTATCCGCTGATCTACGAGACTCGGAGCCGGGACATCCTGCTGGTGCAGATCAATCCCAAGGAGTCCGATGTCTCGCCCGACACGGCCCGCGAGATCATGGACCGCATGAACGAAATCACCTTCAACGCCAGCTTGCTGGCCGAGCTGAGGGCCATAGAGTTCGTGGTCAAGCTGCTGGAGCAAAAGCGCCTGGACCCCGAGCGCTACAAGCATGTGCTGATGCACCGCATCGATGGCGGCTCGGTGCTCAAGCCCTTTGGCGCCTCGAGCAAGGTGCGCGCAGACATGGGCATGGTGCGCAAGCTGTTCGAGCTGGGGCGTGAGCGCGGCCAGCAATGGCTGCAGCTCAACCGCGAGCACCTTGGCGTCAAGCAGACGCTGCGATTCAACGAGAATAGGGGATAGCCTCCGCAGGGGGCGACGCCATTGCTTGCTTTCTGGCTTCCCGGGTCATGGGCAGGGCAGGGCGTCCGGAGTACTGAACCGTAGAGATACAAGAGACCATGCACGACCACGATTACGACGCCAATTGCATTTTCTGCCGCATCGCCAAAGGGGAGATTCCTTCGCGCAAGGTGTATGAAGACGAGGAACTGTTCGCCTTCCATGACATTCACCCCGGTGCGCCCGTGCACTTCCTGGTGATTCCCAAGAAGCACATTCGCTCCATGGCCCAGGTCGGCGCCGAGGATGCGCCCCTGCTGGGCCGCATGATGGCGCTGGCTCCCAAGCTGGCGATGGAGCAGGGCTGCAACCCTTATCCCGATGGCGGTTTCCGCATCGTGGTCAATACCGGCAGCGAAGGCGGGCAGGAAGTGCACCATCTGCACCTGCACGTCATGGGCGGCCCGCGCCCCTGGCTCAAGGGCTGATCCGGCGCAGGCAAGGCCTGCACCCGGCGATAGAGCTGTGCGCTGCAGGCTTTTTGGGTGATTGATTCGTATCTGTCACAAGCCCCGTCTAAAATGGTTCGCAATTTCTAGGAGATTCTCATGGGCTCGTTTTCTATCTGGCACTGGGCGATCGTGCTGCTCATCGTGGTTCTGGTGTTTGGCACCAAGAAGCTCAAGAACATCGGCTCCGACCTGGGCGGCGCCGTCAAGGGCTTCAAGGACGGCATGAAGGACGGCGCGACTGACGCCGACGCCAACGCTGCAACCGGCCAGGTGGCCAACCAGCAGGCCGCCGAAAAGGCCACCATCGACGTGGAAGCCAAGCAAAAGAGCTGATCGCGGCAGGACTGACATTTAGATGTTTGATATTGGCCTGTCCAAAATGGCGCTGATCGGTGCCGTGGCCCTGGTGGTCATCGGTCCCGAGAAGCTGCCGCGCGTGGCCCGCATGGTGGGCACCTTGCTTGGCAGGGCACAGCGCTATGTGTCCGACGTCAAGGCCGAGGTCAACCGCTCCATGGAGCTCGATGAGCTGCGCAAGATGAAGGACACGGTCGAGACCGCTGCGCGGGACGTGGAGTCCAGCATGCGCAATCAGGCCTCCGATCTTGAAAAGGACTGGAGCGATGCGACCAAGGACCTGCGCGACGACGCGAACATGACTTCGGCTTCGTCCTTCGGCTCCTATGATGCGGAAGGTGGCTACACCGGTCTGGATACGCACAGCAGCGTGGTGCCCAGCTATCGCCATCCGCGCAAGAACTGGCGCGTCAAGCGCGGTGCCGTGCCCCAGTGGTACAAGGCCCGTGCCGGGGTACGCAGCAAGGTCCAGTCGGGTGCGGCACGCGTGGCGCGCTTTCGCCCCAAGAAGTTCCATTGAACATGCAGCTCAGCAGCCTGCCGGCCGCAAGGTCGGCCAAGGCCGGCCCCAGGGGGCAGGCCCTGCTGCCCGCATGTCGCTCTTTGCCCGTGATTCGCGGGCGTTGTTGTTTCCCAAGCGTGTGGGGCCGATCCGGCTCCGGCGCGGTTTTGCACCATGTCCGAACCCTCTAAAGAAGACGAACTCGCCGGCACGGAGCAGCCGTTTGTCCAGCACCTGATGGAGCTGCGTGACCGCCTGCTCTACAGCCTGTATGGCGTTTTGATCGGCGTCGGGCTGCTGATGTTCTGGCCGGGCCCCGACGGCCTGATCGACTTCATCGCCCTGCCCATCAAGGAGCACATGCCGCCTGGCGCCAAGCTGATTGCGGTGGGCGTTTTCTCGCCCTTCTTCGTGCCGCTCAAGGTGTTGATGATGGTGGCCGTGCTGCTGGCGCTGCCCTGGATCATGTACCAGATCTGGGCCTTTGTGGCGCCGGGCCTGTACAGCCATGAGAAGAAGTTCGCCCTGCCGCTGATCATGTTCGGCAGCCTGCTGGCCTATGCCGGCATTGCCTTCGTACAGTTCTTTGTGCTGGGCAATATGTTCAAGTTCATCCAGCATTTCACGCCGGCCAGCGTGGCGGCCACGCCCGACATTGCCTCGTATGTGGAAGCGATTCTCTCGCTCTACATCGCGTTTGCGGCAGCCTTTCAGGTGCCCATCGTGGTGATGCTGCTGGTGCGCTTCGGTCTGGTGGAGATTGAAAAGCTCAAGGCCTTCCGCGGCTATTTCGTGGTGCTGGCCTTTGTGATTGCTGCCGTCATCACGCCGCCCGATGTGATCTCTCAGCTGGCCCTGGCCTTGCCCATGTGCCTGCTCTACGAGATCGGCATTCTGGGAGCCGGCTGGTTCAGTCGGGTATCGCGTGCGCCCGATGCCGAAGAAGGATCGGGTACGGAAGTGGAGAAATCCACGGACGGCCACTGATCTTCATCCCCGACTCCCGACAAAGCCCTTGAAGCGATTCAAGGGCTTTTGTTTTGATAGCTGCCGGCGCTTTGCCTGCAAGCGCTTGAGCCATGTTTCCTGATGAGTCCTGATGGTGCCGCTGTGGCTTGCAGAGCGGGCCGCAGCATGAAAAAAGCCAGCGACTGGCGCTGGCTTGTTGTGGGCTTGATGGAGCTGCAATCAGCGCCGTGGGCGGCTCTGCTGCTGCAAGGTGCTGGCTGCTGGGCGGGCACCCGGAGTGATGTCCAGCACGACTTCGCTGTCGCCGCGGCGCACATCGAACTTGGCGGCTTCGCCGGGCTTGAGCGAGGCCACGGCCGTCAGCAGTTCGGAGACATTGCGGGTCGCGGTCTCGCCCACCTTGACGATCACGTCGCCGGGGCGCATGCCGGCCTGGGCAGCGGGGCCGGCCTGCAGCACGCCGGTGATGATGACGCCGGCATCGGCCTTGACGCCAAAGGTCTCGGCCAGCTCGGGCGAGAGCTCGTTGGGTTCCACGCCGATCCAGCCGCGTGTGACCTTGCCGTCCTTGACGATGCCGTCCAGCACCATCTTGGCTGTGGAGACGGGAATCGCGAAACCGATGCCCATGCTGCCGCCCGAGCGCGAGTAGATGGCCGTGTTGATGCCCAGTAGATTGCCGTTGGCATCCACCAGCGCACCGCCGGAGTTGCCGGGGTTGATGGCAGCGTCGGTCTGGATGAAGTTCTCGAAGGTGTTGATGCCCAGCTGGCTGCGGCCCAGAGCGCTGATGATGCCGCTGGTCACGGTCTGGCCCACGCCGAAGGGATTGCCGATAGCCAGCACGCGGTCGCCCACAGCGACCTGATCGGAGTTGCCCAGCACGATGACGGGCAGCTTGTCGAGTTCGATCTTGAGAATGGCCAGATCGGTCTCGGGATCCGTGCCAATGACCTTGGCCTTGGCCTGGCGGCTGTCGGTCAGCGTGACCTCGATATCGTCGGCGCCTTCCACCACATGGTTGTTGGTGAGGATGTAGCCATCTTGACTGATGATGACGCCACTACCCAAACCAGATTGCTCTTGCGGACCCTGATCGCCAAAGAAGAACTGGAACCAGGGATCGTTGGCGCGCGGGTGGCGAACAGCCTTGCTGGTGTTGATACTGACCACGGCGGGCGAGGCCTTGCGCGCGGCGGGCGCAAAGCTGCCGGGAGCGACTTCACCCGCCGGAGTGGATGGAGCCTGCAGCAGCGAAACACCGGCACTGCTACGGATATTTCCGCGCTGAAGCCAAGTGGGCTGTAGGGTAGCTACTACAAAATAGATAGCCACCAGCACGGTGACGACCTGCGAAAACAGCAACCAGGTGCGTTTCATGTAATGCGTATAGGTAGTGAGGAGAACAAGCCCACATTGTGAAGCATGGCTGCACCGGGCGTCGAAGCGAACATTTGCTTGCACGCAATTGCATAACGCAAAGCTTTGCAGATTGCAGGAGCGATGGCTATAGGACTGCAGGCATCTAAAGTTTTGCGCGGCCAGGAGTCATGAGTGAAAACCCTAGAATGTTTTTTCGACTGCGCTTACGCCGCCGTTACTGAAGTGACTGCCCACAAGGTGCTCATATTCGGTCTGGTGTGGCTTTGTATCTGAAGCCCGCCGCAATCGGTCTGCCACTGCACGTTGACCCGTGATCAGCGGCCTTATCCGCGCTGTCCTGCTGTTCGATCTAGGAAACACCATGACTACGCTTGACCACGCTGCATCGGCTGACGCGCCGGCTGCAGCGACGAATCGTCTCCTGAACCGGGAGGACTACAAGACCTTGGGCTTATCGGCCCTGGGCGGAACGCTGGAGTTTTACGACTTCGTGGTGTTCGTCTTTTTTGCCAATGTGATTGGCAGCCTGTTCTTTCCTGCTTCGCTGCCGGAGTGGATGCGCCAGCTGCAGACGCTGGGTATTTTCGCTGCCGGCTATCTGGCACGCCCCATCGGCGGCATCTTGATTGCCCACTTCGGCGACATCCTGGGCCGCAAGAAGATGTTCACGCTGTCGGTGTTCCTGATGGCCGTGCCCACGCTGGTCATCGGCCTGCTGCCGACCTATGAAACCATAGGCCTTGCCGCTCCCATCCTGCTGCTGCTGATGCGTGTGATGCAAGGTGCTGCCATCGGCGGTGAAATGCCCGGTGCCTGGGTGTTCGTGGCCGAGCATGCTCCCCAGAAGCGTTACGGCTTTGCGATCGGCGCACTGACTTCCGGCATTACCGGCGGCATTTTCCTGGGCTCCATCATCGGGGTCTGGCTCAACAGCACCTACAGCCAGGGCGAGATCCACGACTGGGCCTGGCGCCTGCCCTTCATTCTGGGCGGTGTCTTCGGTCTGGTGTCGGTGTATCTGCGCAAGTTCCTGCACGAGACCCCCATCTTCCAGGAGCTGCAGGCCCGCAAGGCCGCTGACCGCGAACTGCCGATCAAGACCATCTTGCGCGACCACCGCGAAGCCTGCGTTGTCGTGGCGCTGATGACCTGGGTGCTGTCCACGGCGATTGTGGTGGTGATCCTGTTCACGCCGGCCTATCTGCAAAAGGTGTTCCACATCGAGCCTGCCATGGCCCTGAAGGCCAATGCCGTGGCGACCGTGACGCTGACCATGGGCTGCGTGTTCTGGGGCTGGCTGTCCGACAAGATCGGCACCAAGCCGACCATGCTCATCGGCTGGGGCGGCATGACGGCCACTGCCTATCTGTTCTATCTGAACCTGCCAGGCAACGAGGCATCGCTGATCTGCAACTATGCGACCGTGGGCTTTTTTGTGGGCTCCATCTCGCTGCTGCCTGTGGTGGGCGTGCGGGCCTTCCCGCCTGAAGTGCGCTTCACCGGTCTGTCCTTCTCCTACAACATGGCTTATGCCGTGTTTGGCGGCCTGACTCCCATGCTGGTGTCCGTGTGGCAGCAGGTGGACGTGATGGCTCCTGCCCACTATGTGGCGGCAATGGGCGTGCTGGGCATGGCCATGGGCTTCTGGCCACTGGCCTGCAAGGGCTGGCAGCCGCGCAAAGCGTGAGCCTGCACAGGCGGATGAGAAAAGGCAGTCAGCAGTGGCTGCCTTTTTTTTCACTGCTCGCGCGTTTGCGGCGACGTGGCTGCATGACGTGCGCGGACACGGTGCTCAGCACCATGTCGGCAAAGGCGCTGCCGCCCGCCGATATATGGTTGCGCATGGCCTCGGCAGCGACTTCGCTGTTGCCCGCCAGAATGGCGGCCACCACGACTTCATGCTCGGCCTGGGAGTGCAGCAGCCGCTCCGGCTTTTCGAACATCTTGCTGCGGTACGGTGCGACCCGGAGTCTGGCTTCGCGGGTCTGCTCGACGATAAAGGTGTTTCCGCTGGATTGATATATCAGATCATGCAGCCTGGCATTCGCTTGCTCATAGGCAATCGAATCGGCCTTCTGGGCATGGGCTGCGGTCTGCGCGAGAGCGGCTTGCAGTTGCGCTCTTTGCTCGGCGTTGATGCGCCGGGCCGCTAGGCGCGCCAGCACGCCTTCCAGCTCGGCAAGCCCCTCCATCATCGCGACCAGCTCGCGGGGATCGAGGTGGCGCACGTAGATTCCCACGCGCGGAAGAATGCTCACCATCCCTTTGGCGGACAGCAGCAGCAAGGCCTCACGGACCGGCGTGCGCGAAGCCTGGAAGCGCTCGCACAGTGCCTGCTCGTCGATGGCGGCGCCGGGCAGCAGCGCGCCGTTGCGCAGATCCTGCTCCAGAGCCAGGCGGATGCGGTCCTGCATGCTGGGCGCGTCTAGGGTTTCTTCCCTTGGTGAAGGTTTGTGGTTCATTGTTCAATATTAGATATATCTATTTATATGTCTGATACGCATGAATCCAAGACTGCACTACCAAGACCATATCGCAACCATTACTCTCCAGCGCCCCACGGTGGCAAACCGCCTGGCGCCTGATGACTTGCCGGTGCTCATGGAATCCATCGAGAGCGTCAATCGCAGAGCGGAGGTACGGGTGCTGGTGCTGCGTAGCGAAGGCAAGTATTTCTGCAGTGGCTACGATATATCACAAATCGAAAACAGCCAGAGCGAAGGCAGCAGCTTCGGCGAAATGGTGGACGTGGTGGAGCAGTGCCGTGCGGTGACCATCGCCGCCATCCAGGGCGGCGTCTATGGCGGCGGGACCGATCTGGCGCTGGCATGCGACTTTCGCGTGGGTTCGATGGCGGCAGACATGTTCATGCCTGCGGCGCGGCTGGGCCTGCATTTCTATGCCTCGGGAATGGAGCGCTATGTCAGCCGCCTGGGACTCGATACCGCCAAGCGCCTGTTCCTGATTGGCGAACGCCTGGATGCCGAGCAGATGAAGGCCTGCGGCTTTCTGACGCATCTGGCGGCGCCGCAGCAGCTCGACGAGACCGTGGCGGCTCTGGTCGAGACGATCGCTGCAATGGCGCCCCTGGCTTTGTCCGGCATGAAGAAACACCTGAACCTGATTGCCTGCGGTCGCCAAGACCGCGAGGCGATTGCGCGCGACGTGCAGCGCTCGGTCGAGTCCGCTGATCTGCGCGAAGGCGGCCTGGCCTGGCGCGAGAAGCGCGTAGCGGTTTTCAAAGGCTGCTAGCGCCTCACTGGCGCCGAAAAAACAACCCTAGCTTCCATCAAGGAGACAAGCATGTTCAAGAAAGCATTGGTATCGGCCTGCCTGCTGAGCGCCAGCACCCTGGCGCTGGCGGACGCATACCCGTCGCGCCCCATCACGCTGATGGTGGGCTTCCCGCCCGGCGGCGGTGCCGACGCGGTGGCGCGCATCGTCAGCGAGAAGCTGGGGCGGGTGCTGAACCAGGCGGTGCTGGTGGACAACCGCCCCGGTGCAGGCACGACGATTGCGTCGGATCTGGTGGCGCGGGCGCCTGCGGACGGCTATACCCTGCTGCTGGGCTCTGCCAATCTCTACGGCACGGACCAGATTCTCTACAAGAGTGCGCGCTACGACGGTGTCAGGAGCTTCACGCCCATCATGCGCTGGAGCGATTCGCCGATGCTGCTGGCGGTGAAAAAGGACTTTCCCGAGAAATCCGTGGCCGGCCTGATAGCGCGGGCGCGCAAGAACCCCGGCAAGCTGAGCTATTCCTCGTCCGGCACGGGCGTGGTCACGCATCTGGCGGGGGCCTCGTTTGCGCATGCGGCCGGCATCGACATGCTGCATGTGCCGTTCAAGGGCGGGGCTCCGTCGATTCAGGCCGTGGGGGCGGGCGATGTGGGCATGACTTTCGGAACGCCCCCTTCGGTGATGCCGATGGCCGCCGGCGGCAAGCTGCGCATCATGGCCGTGACCACGGCCCAGCGCTCGCAGCTGTTCCCCGATCTGCCGGCCATGCAGGAGTCCGGCATCGATGGGGCTGACTTTACGCTCTGGTTCGGTCTCTACGGGCCGGCCAAGCTGCCCAGGGAGATCACGCTAAAGCTGTTCGAGGCCAGCCGCCAGGCCTTGAGCGACCCGGAAGTCAAGGCCAAGCTCGAAAAGCAGGGCGTCGTGGCCTATCCCTCGGCATCGCCCCAGGAGTTCGAGGCCTGGGCCCAGGCCGATGGCAAGAAGCAAAAAGCCGTTGCCGAGCGCGCCATGGCCGGGCAATGAAGCGGTTTCCAGCAAAGAGAGTTATCCATATGTCTGACATGAATATGTTCACCGCACTGCGCGCGGCTTTCCCGGCCGATCTGGACGAGGTCGCCATCGAGGCCGTATCGCCCCAGGCTCCGGCCGACGCGCCGCTTCTCTATACTTGGCGCGACCTGGACCGCATGAGCGCACGCATGGCGAATCTGCTGGCCTCGCTCGATCTGCCCGCCGCCAGCCGTATCGCGGTGCAGGTGGAAAAGTCAGTCGAGGCGCTGATGCTGTATCTGGCCACCTTGCGCGCCGGCCATGTGTTCCTGCCGCTCAACACTGCCTACCAGAGTGCCGAAATCGAATATTTCATCGGCAATGCCGAGCCCGCCGTGGTGGTCTGCACGCCCGCCAATGCGGACTGGGTGGCAAAGGTGGCGGCGGACTGTGGCACTCAGCATGTCTTCACGCTGGGCGAAGTGCAGGACGGCAGCCTGCTGGAGCAGGCGCTGCGCTTCGACGAGGTGCATGCGCCTGTGCCGCGCCTGGCCGATGATCTGGCCGCCATCCTCTACACCAGTGGCACCACAGGGCGCAGCAAGGGCGCGATGCTCTCGCATGGCAATCTGCTCTCGAACGCGCTCATGCTCAAGCAGTACTGGGGCTGGCGCACACGCGAGCAGGGTGGCGACGTGCTGATCCACGCTTTGCCCATCTTTCATGCGCACGGGCTGTTCGTCGCCATCCATGGCGCGCTGATCAATGGCAGCAAGATCATCTGGATGGCGAAATTTGATGCCAGGGCCGCGATCGCCGCCATGCCACGCGCCACAGTGTTCATGGGCGTGCCGACGCTGTATGTGCGAATGCTGGCTGAGCCGACGCTGACGAGGGAGGCGGCCGGCCGGATGCGGCTGTTCATCTCGGGTTCGGCACCGCTGCTCATCGAAACCTTTGGCGAGTGGCGCCAGCGCACCGGCCACACCATTCTCGAGCGCTATGGCATGAGCGAAACCATCATGCTCACCTCCAATCCCTACGGTCCCGATGCACGCCACGGCGGGCAGGACGAGCGTCGTGGCGGCACCGTGGGCTTTGCGCTGCCCGGTGTGGGGGTACGCGTGGCGGGCGACAGCGGCCAGCCGCTGCCCACGGGCGAGGTCGGTGCCATCGAGGTCCGGGGACCCAATATCTTCAAAGGCTATTGGCGCATGCCTGAGAAAACGGCGCAGGAGTTCACGGCCGACGGCTGGTTCAGGACCGGCGACGTCGGCAGGCTCGACGAGCGCGGCTATGTCAGCATCGTGGGTCGCAGCAAGGATCTGATCATCAGCGGCGGCTACAACGTCTACCCGGCGGAGATCGAAGGCTTCATCAACGATATGCCCGGCGTGGCCGAGAGCGCCCTGGTCGGTGTGCCGCACCCGGATTTCGGCGAGGTGGGGGTGGCGGTGGTCGTCTCCAGGAGCGGCCATTCGCTCGACGGCGCCGCCATCGTCGCCGCGCTCAAGTCCCGGCTTGCCAACTTCAAGATTCCCAAGCGCTGCGTTGTCGTCTCGGAGCTGCCCCGCAATACCATGGGCAAGGTGCAGAAAAACCTGCTGCGTGATCGCTACCGGGATTTGTTCCTCTGAAAACCATAGCTGCTGTCGAATGGTAGAAAAGGTATTCAGCTCTATTTGGTACTGAAATGCTTTGATAGTATGCGCTAGCAGCTCCTTATTTTGAAGTGCGGCGGGTGCGACAATCATGCCCATGATGACCACCCGCCAAGACATGCTGCAGGCGTTCGATGCCTTGCTGCAGCCTGAACGTTTCAAGGACTACGGACCCAACGGCCTGCAGGTCGAAGGCAAGAGCGAGATTCGTCGCATCGTCAGCGGTGTGACGGCCAGTCGCGCCCTGATCGAGGGTGCGATCGAGGCCGGGGCCGATGCCATCTTCGTGCACCACGGTCTGTTCTGGCGCGGCATGGATGGCCGCATCACGGGCTGGCTCAAGGAGCGCATCCGCCTGCTGCTAGCGCATGACATCAATCTGTTTGCCTATCACCTGCCGCTGGACGCCCATGCCGAACTGGGCAACAACGCGCAACTCGGTGCGCGGCTGGGCGTGCAGGGTCAGGCCGCATTCGGCGACCAGAACCTGGGCTGGCTGGCCGATGCGGACTTTGCCGATGCCACTGCTCTGGCCGAACATGTGCAAGGCGTGCTGGGGCGAGAGGTGACGCTGGCCGGTGCGCAAGAGCGCAGGCCGATTCGCAAGCTGGCCTGGTGCACCGGAGGGGCTCAAGGCTTTTTCGAGTCCGCGATTGCCGCCGGCGCCGATGCCTATATCACCGGCGAGATCTCCGAGCCCCAGATGCATCTGGCGCGGGAGATGGGCGTGAGCTTTATTGCCGCCGGCCATCACGCCACCGAGCGCTACGGCGCGCCGGCCGTGGCCGCCCATGTGGCCCGGGAGTGCGGGCTGGAGCACCGCTTCATCGATATCGACAACCCGGCCTGATCCGGTTCTGGATCTTCGTCTCTCACTTTTGATGGCTGCAAGCACTTGGGAACAGAGGGGCTTGCGGCGACTCTGATGCCTATGTCCGTCACCGCTTCAACCCAAACCATCGCCATCACCCAGGGCGACTGCGCAGGCATAGGGCCTGAAATCATCGCCAAGGCTTTTCGGGCTGCGCCGCATGCCATGCGCGGCTGCTTTGTGGTGGGTGAGTTGCAGACCCTGCGCCGGGCGACAGCGCTGGCCGCCCGGGCCGCAGACGGCGATCAGGCCATCGCCCAGCCCGTGGTGGTGATCGATGAGCCGGGCGAAGCCTGGTCTGTTCCGGAAGGTGCTGTCGCGCTGCTGAATTTGCCGGGCCTGGCGGGGCCTCAGCCCTATGGCCAGATTTGCGCAGCGGCCGGACAGGCGGCTGCGCAATGCGTGGTCTGGGCCGCGCAAGCGGCTTTGCGTGGCGAGATTGCCGCCCTGGTCACGGCACCCTTGCACAAGGAGGCTCTGCATCTGGCAGGCGTGACTTTCCCCGGGCATACGGAACTCCTGCAGGCGGAGGCGGCCGCTCATGCGGGCGTTTCGCTCGAGCAGATGCCGGTGCGCATGATGCTGGCGAACGACGAGTTGCGCACCGTGCTGGTCAGCATCCATGTCTCGCTGCGCGAGGCCATCGAGGCTGTGACCGTGCCGCAGATCCAGCAGACCTTGCGCATCACGCATCAGGCGCTGAGCAGGAGCCTGGGGCGTGCACCTCGCATTGCCGTGGCCGGACTCAATCCACATGCGGGCGAGGGCGGCATCTTCGGTCGTGAGGAAATCGAGATCATTGCCCCGGCGATCGCGGCAGCGCAGGCCGAAGGCATGGATGTGCAGGGGCCGTTTGCGCCGGACACGGTCTTCATGCGGGCGAGAAATACGCCTGCTCACCCGGGTGAATTCGATGTGGTGTTGGCGATGTACCACGACCAAGGGTTGATCCCAGTCAAATATTTGGGTGTGGAAAAAGGCGTCAACGTGACCCTGGGTTTGCCGCTGGTGCGTACCAGTCCCGACCATGGCACGGCCTTTGACATTGCGGGTCAGGGCGTGGCCGACGAGGCCAGTCTGCTCGAAGCCGTGCACATGGCACGCAGTCTGGCTATTTGACGGTTTTTCAGCGGCAGATCGAGCGGTGGCCGCCCGAAGGCGTGCACTGCATGCGCGCCCATGAAAAAAGCCTGCCGGGGCCGGCAGGCTTTCAGTCATCGGACCTGAAGGGTCTCAGGCCTTGCGATTGAGGCTGTCGCGGATCTCGCGCAGCAGCTGAATGTCTTCAGGGGTAGCGGGTGCTTGCTCCGGTGCCGCAGGTGCCTCGCGCTTGAGGCGGTTGATCTGCTTGACCATCATGAAAATGATGAAGGCCAGAATCATGAAATTCACTGCAACCGTGATGAAGTTGCCGTAGGCAAATACAGGAATGCCAGCTTTTTTCAGTGCATCCAGGGTGCGTGGAACTCCTTCGGGCATGGTGCCCAGAACGACGAACAGGTTGGAGAAATCCAGCTTGCCAAAGAACAGACCCACTAGAGGCATGATCAGGTCGTTGACCACGGAATCAACGATTTTCCCGAACGCGCCGCCGATGATCACGCCCACGGCCAGATCCATGACGTTTCCCTTGATTGCGAACTCACGGAATTCTTGCATCATGCCCATAAGCAGTTCCAGTCACTAAGAGTTTGAGATAGCGCAGTATTGCGTGACTTTGGCGGTTGTCAACGTCGGACTGGGGCTGGAATAACCATAACCCCACCGCTAGAATTTGCAGTTGACCCCAAATCAAGCGATGTACTTCGAGGAAATCCATGAGTGACTCTCCAGTCGACTCCAGCAAGCGCACGTGGATCATCACGTCAGCATGTGCTGGTGCCGTGGGCGGTGTGGCAACGGCCGTCCCTTTTGTGAGCTCCTTCCAGCCTTCTGAAAAAGCCAAAGCAGCAGGTGCTGCGGTAGAGGTGGATATCTCCAATCTCAAGGATGGTGAGAAGCTCACCGTCGAGTGGCGTGGCAAGCCGGTGTGGATCATTAAGCGCACACCCGAGCAGCTCAAGGACCTGCCTGGCCTCGATGGCGAACTGGCGGACCCGAAATCGGTGCGTCATCCCGAAGAGTTCACGCCGCCCTATGCGCAAAATGAAGCGCGCTCCATCAAGCCTGAAATCCTGGTGGTCGTGGGCATCTGCACCCACCTGGGCTGCTCACCCACCGACAAGTTCGTTGCAGGGCCCCAGCCTTCGCTGCCCGCAGACTGGAAGGGTGGTTTCCTCTGCCCATGCCATGGCTCCACCTTTGACATGGCCGGCCGGGTGTTCAAGAACAAGCCAGCGCCGGACAACCTGCAGGTGCCGCCACATATGTATCTGTCCGACACCAAGCTGCTGATTGGTGAAGACACCAAGGCAGCCTGAGGGAGACAAGAACAATGGCCCACGAATTCAAGCAAATCGACCCGAACTCCACGACCGGAGCCAAGGCCATGAACTGGCTGGAGAACCGGTTTCCGACGGCATTCGATGCGTACCGCGTCCATATGTCGGAGTACTACGCTCCCAAGAACTTCAACTTCTGGTACATCTTTGGCTCGCTGGCGCTGCTGGTGCTGGTGATCCAGATCGTCACCGGCATCTTTCTGGTGATGCACTACAAGCCCGACGCCGAAAAGGCGTTTGCTTCCGTGGAATACATCATGCGTGATGTGCCTTGGGGCTGGCTGATCCGCTACATGCACTCCACGGGCGCCTCGGCGTTTTTTGTGGTGGTCTATCTGCATATGTTCCGCGGCCTTCTGTACGGTTCTTACCGCAAACCGCGTGAACTGGTCTGGATCTTCGGCTGCGCCATCTTCCTGGTGCTGATGGCCGAAGCCTTCATGGGCTATCTGCTGCCCTGGGGCCAGATGTCGTACTGGGGCGCCCAGGTGATCGTGAACCTGTTCTCCGCCATCCCCTTTGTCGGTCCCGATCTGGCTTTGCTGATCCGCGGCGACTATGTGGTGGGCGATGCGACGCTGAACCGCTTCTTCAGCTTCCACGTGATCGCGGTGCCCCTGGTGCTGCTGGGTCTGGTCGTGGCGCATTTGCTGGCGCTGCACGATGTGGGCTCCAACAATCCCGACGGTATCGAGATTAAGGGTCCGAATGCGCCCAAGGATGAAAAGGGTCGCCCTCTGGATGGCGTTCCCTTCCACCCCTACTACACGGTGCATGACATCTTTGGCGTGACAGTGTTCCTGTTTCTGTTCTCGGCCGTGGTGTTCTTTGCGCCCGAGTTCGGCGGTTACTTCCTGGAGTACAACAACTTCATCCCCGCCGATCCGCTCAAGACGCCCAATCACATTGCTCCCGTCTGGTACTTCACGCCCTTCTATTCGATGCTGCGTGCCATCACCGGCGAGATGATGTATGTGCTGATCGCCTGCGTGGTGCTGGGTGCCGGCTACGGCATTCTGAAGTCGCGCCTGCCCGGTTTTGCCAAGGGCGCCGTGGCCATCGTGGCGCTGGGTGCCATCGCCATGATGCTGTCCATCGATGCCAAGTTCTGGGGCGTGGTCGTCATGGGTGGTGCGGTCATCATCTTGTTTGCTCTGCCCTGGCTCGATTGCAGCCCGGTCAAGTCGATCCGCTATCGTCCCAGCTGGCACAAATATGTGTATGCAGTGTTTGTGGTGAACTTCGTCGTCCTGGCCTATCTGGGGGTGCAGCCTCCGTCGCCGATTGGCGAGAAGGTGTCTCAGGTCGGCACGCTGTTCTACTTCGGCTTTTTCCTGCTCATGCCCTGGTGGAGTCGCTTGGGTGAGACCAAGCCCGTGCCCGAGCGTGTGACCTTCAAGCCTCACTGAAGCAGGAGAGAACAAGAATGAAGAAACTGATTCTGACCCTGGTTGCGGCCCTGGGTATTGCCGGTGCCGCGCAAGCCTCCGAAGGCGGCATCCACTGGGACAAGGCGCCGGTCAACACCAGCGACACGGCATCCCTGCAAAATGGCGCCAAGATCTTTGTCAACTACTGCCTGAGCTGCCACTCCGCTGCCTTCATGCGTTTCAACCGCCTGAAGGACATTGGTCTGACCGAGCAGGACATCAAGGACAACCTGTTGTTCACCACCGACAAGGTGGGCGAGACCATGAAGGCGGCCATCAATCCCAAGGAGGCCAAGGAGTGGTTCGGTGCCAACCCTCCCGACTTGACCGTGATCGCGCGCTCGCGCGCCGGCTCGGGCGGCTCGGGTGCCGATTACCTGTATACCTTCTTGCGTACTTTCTACAGGGATGACACCAAGGCCACGGGCTGGAATAATCTTGCCTTCCCCAGCGTAGGCATGCCGCATGCGCTGTGGGAGCTGCAGGGCGAGCGTCGCGCCATCTTCGAAGAGCATGACGACCATGGGACTAAGACCCAGGTGTTCAAGGGTTGGGAGCAGGTGTCTCCTGGCAAGATGAGCGCAGTGCAGTACGATCAGGCAGTTGGCGATCTGGTGAATTACCTGCAATGGATGGGGGAGCCGGCTCAGAACACCCGAACCCGTATCGGGGTGGGTGTGTTGATTTTCCTGGCCTTCTTCATCTTTATCGCTTGGCGCCTGAATGCCGCGTTCTGGAAAGACGTGAAATAAGCGTTGCCGCCGTGCAGAAGTTGTCTGCAGCCAAACCGTGTTAGTGCAGAGTGGGGTGCCGTGGGCAACCCACTCTTTTTGATTTTTAGGAGTCTCCACCATGATGGTGCTTTATTCGGGAACGACTTGCCCCTTCTCACACCGCTGCCGCTTTGTGCTGTTTGAAAAAGGCATGGATTTCGAGATCCGCGATGTGGACTTGTTCAGCAAGCCCGAAGAAATCGCCGTGATGAACCCCTATGGTCAAGTGCCAATCCTGGTCGAGCGCGACCTGATTCTGTACGAGTCCAACATCATCAACGAGTACATCGATGAGCGCTTTCCCCATCCCCAGCTGATGCCTGGCGACCCAGTGGACCGTGCCCGTGTGCGTCTGTTCCTGCTGAACTTCGAAAAGGAACTGTTCGTGCACGTGAGCGCTCTGGAAGAGCGCAACGTCAAGGGCAATGAAAAGGCTCTGGAAAAGGCACGCGCCCATATCCGTGACCGCCTGACCCAGATGGCGCCCATCTTCCTGAAGAACAAGTACATCATGGGCGAGAACTTCTCCATGCTGGATGTGGCCATTGCTCCGCTGCTGTGGCGCCTGGACTACTACGGCATCGAGCTGTCCAAGAATGCCGCTCCTTTGCTCAAGTATGCCGAGCGCATCTTCTCGCGTCCGGCTTACATTGAAGCGCTGACGCCTTCGGAAAAGGTCATGCGCAAGTAATTGCACATGAGCGTAGAGCGGGCATGCTGAAGGGATTTCCTTCATCTGCCCGCTTTTTTGTCTTTGCAATCTTCTGGATTTGATTCGTCAGGAAACGAGATGACAGCCCCTGAAACGACTTCAACCCGTCCGTATCTGCTGCGGGCTCTGTTTGAATGGTGTACCGACAATGGTTTGACGCCGCATATCGCCGTGCGTGTGGATCGCAGCACCCAGGTGCCCATGGAGTT
This sequence comes from Comamonas testosteroni, assembly GCF_000761245.1. GTDB lineage: Bacteria > Pseudomonadota > Gammaproteobacteria > Burkholderiales > Burkholderiaceae_C > Comamonas > Comamonas testosteroni_C. Next base: position 337,505 of record NZ_AWOR01000001.1, read on the forward strand.
TGTGCGTGATGGCCAGATCGTGCTCAACATCAGCTATGACGCGACCAGCGGCCTGCTGATCGGCAATGAGTATGTTGAATTCAAGGCACGCTTTGGCGGCCAGCCCCGCGAAATCATGGTGCCTGTGGCGAACGTCCTGGCCATCTATGCGCGCGAGACCGGCCAGGGCATGGCCTTCCCGCCCGAGGAGGACGAAGTCCCCGAGGATGGCGATGCGCCATCGATGGAGGATGTCGAGCCCGACATGGCGTCGGATGAGGAGTCCTCGGCCGAGCGTGTGGTGCAGCTGGTTCCCGTCAAGGCGGAAGCAGAAGCTTCCGACGAAGATGATGCTCCTCGTACTCCACCGCCCGCAGGCGGCCGTCCGGCGCTCAAGCGTGTGAAGTAGTCCGGCCAGTGCTTTTGCCGGTAGATCGGGAAATTTCAGGATTCTTCTTTTGGGGCTGAATTTCTACGTTAGAATTCAGTCTTCGCCGGTTTAGCTCAGTTGGTAGAGCACCCGCCTTGTAAGCGGTAGGTCGTCAGTTCGAATCCGACAACCGGCACCAAACAAATAGGTCTCTTCGGAGGCCTTTTTTGTTTTTCAGTGCCTAAAAAGCCTTATCGGGCCTGAACTTTGATGCGGATGCTGGTGACGGCCCATCCCTTGGTGCGCAGATGAGCCGCCATGGCTGGCAGCAGTTGGCGCACTTTGGCTGCCGCTGCGTTGTTTTTCACGATCAGGCACCAGCCGTCTTCATCGATGGGGCCGGCCTGCAAGCTGGCGCGCAGCATGGGCGGAATCAGGGGCAAAACGGCTTTGAGCCGGTTGCTGGAGTCCTGAGTCAGTGCAGCCAGGCGCGCCAATGTGGGAGAAGACTCCATGGCATTGATGGCAGTTACGGCGTGATGGCGGCGAACAATGGTCATGCGAGCGGCAAACAGTTGGGCAAGGGCAAAGGGCAAGCCCAAGCTTAGCTCAGCCGAGAATGAATGCTGCAGTGCCGGCTATCGCAGAGCTGGCTATTTGCGCGTGCAGTGCAATCCCATACGAGCTCTGGAGTAGCGAAAAGCCAAGGCAGGCTTGCGCGGTTAGAATCATTTTTTGGTCCTGTCCCTGTTTGGGGTGCGTCAGGAGGTTTTTTCACCCATTTCGGGTGTGGCTCTTGACTGCCGCAGGGACGGCCCCATCTGAAGACCAACAATCAAGGGATTCTGGACACATTGCTTTGCGCAACAGGCAAAAAAGCAATGTGCCTTCGCACGCATGGCCACCAATTTCCTCACCAAACTGTTCGGCAGCCGCAATGACCGGTTGCTCAAGCAATACCGTAAAACAGTCGCTCGCATCAATGCGATGGAGCCTGAGTACGAAAAGCTCAGCGATGAGGCATTGCGCGCCAAGACGCAGGAGTTCAAGGAGCGCGTTGCCAAGGGCGAGGCGCTTGACGAGTTGTTGCCCGAAGCCTTTGCCGTAGTGCGTGAAGGCTCCAAGCGCGTCATGAAGATGCGTCACTTCGACGTACAGATGCTGGGCGCCATGGCGCTGCATGACGGCAAGATTGCCGAAATGCGCACCGGTGAAGGCAAGACGCTGACTGCGACGCTGCCCGTGTACCTCAATGCCCTGTCGGGCGAGGGCGTGCATGTCGTGACCGTCAACGATTACCTGGCCAACCGCGATGCCATGACCATGGCTCGCCTGTACAACTTCCTCGGTCTGTCGGTGGGCATCAATCTGCCCAATCTGTCGCGCGAGCAAAAGCAGCAGGCCTACAACTCCGACATCACCTACGGCACGAACAACGAGTACGGCTTCGACTACCTGCGTGACAACATGGTGTATGAGCCCGGCGACCGTGTGCAGCGAGTGCTGAACTACGCCATCGTCGACGAGGTGGACTCCATCCTGATCGACGAGGCGCGTACTCCGCTGATCATCTCCGGCCCGGCCGAAGATCACACGGCCATGTACGTGGCCATGAACCAGATCGTGCCGAATCTGGTGCGTCAGGAGGGCGAAGCCGATCCCCGCACGGGCGAAGGCGTGACCAAGCCCGGCGACTTCACGGTTGATGAAAAATCCCACCAGGTCTATCTGACCGACCAGGGCTATGAAGCGGCCGAGCGCCTGCTGAGCCATGCCGGCCTGATCACCGAAGGCTCGTCGCTCTACGACCCCTCCAATATCTCTCTGGTGCATCATCTGTACGCAGCGCTGCGTGCCAACCAGCTGTACTTCCGCGATCAGCACTATGTGGTGCAGAACGACGAAATCGTGATCGTGGACGAGTTCACCGGCCGTCTGATGGCGGGCCGCCGCTGGAGCGATGGCCTGCACCAGGCCGTGGAAGCCAAGGAAGGTGTGGCCATTCAGGCCGAGAACCAGACCATGGCCTCGATCACCTTCCAGAACTACTTCCGTCTGTACAAGAAGCTGTCGGGCATGACCGGTACGGCCGACACCGAAGCCTACGAATTCCAGGAAATCTATGGCCTGGAGACCGTGGTGGTGCCGCCCAACAAGCCCAGCAAGCGCCAGGACCAGCTCGATCGCGTCTACAAGACCACCAAGGAAAAGTACGACGCCGCGATCAAGGACATCCGCGAGTGCTACGAGCGCGGCCAGCCCGTGCTGGTCGGCACGACCTCGATCGAGAACTCCGAAATCATCGATCAGCTGCTGACCCGCGAAAAGCTGCCCCATCAGGTGCTCAACGCCAAGCAGCATGAGCGCGAGGCCGACATCATTGCCCAGGCGGGCAGCGAAGGCATGATCACCATCGCCACCAATATGGCCGGCCGTGGTACCGACATCGTGCTGGGCGGCAACATCGAGAAGCAGCTCAAGGCCATCGAAAGCAACGAGGCCCTCAGCGAGACCGAGCGTCAGCAGCAGATCGAGCAGCTGCGTGCCGACTGGCAAGTGGCCCACGACAAGATCGTGGCTCTGGGCGGCCTGCGCATCATCGCCACCGAGCGTCATGAGTCGCGCCGTATCGACAACCAGCTGCGCGGCCGCTCGGGCCGCCAGGGCGACCCCGGTTCCTCGCGCTTCTATCTGAGCCTGGACGACCAGCTGATGCGCATCTTCGCGGGCGACCGAGTCAAGGCCATCATGGACCGCCTGAAGATGCCCGAAGGCGAAGCCATCGAGGCAGGCATCGTGACCCGCTCCATCGAGTCGGCGCAGCGCAAGGTCGAAGCACGCAACTTCGACATGCGCAAGCAGCTGCTCGAATACGACGACGTGGCCAACGACCAGCGCAAGGTGATCTACCAGCAGCGCAACGACATTCTGGACTCGACCGATCTGGGCGGCATGCTGGCCGCCATGCGCGAGGACGTGATCACCGACCTGGTGCGCCAGTACGTGCCGGCCGATTCCATGGAAGAGCAGTGGGATGTGCCCGGCCTGGAGAAGGCACTGGCCAGCGAATGGCAGATCGATCTTTCCTTGCAGCAGGACGTGGCGGGTTCGGAATCCATCACCGACGAAGACATTCTGGAGAAGGTCGTCAAGGCAGCCCACGATCTGTTCGATGCCAAGGTGGCCCTGATCGGTCAGGAGAACTTCACGCAATTCCAGCGTGCCGTGCTGCTGCAGAGCTTCGACACCAACTGGCGCGACCACCTGGCTGCGCTGGACTATCTGCGCCAGGGCATTCACCTGCGCGGCTATGCCCAGAAGCAGCCCAAGCAGGAATACAAGCGCGAGGCTTTCGAGCTGTTCCGCCAGCTGATCGATCAGGTCAAGACCGAAGTCACCCGCGTGCTGATGACGGTGCAGGTCCGCTCGCGCGAAGAGATGGACGAAGCCGCCGTTGCCATGAACGAGCGCGGCGCGCAGAGCCTGGAGCACATGAGCTATGCCTCGCCCTCGGAGACGGAAGGCATGAGCATCGAAGACGACGTGATGCTGGCCGAGCCACTGGCCATGCCCGAAGGAGTGCATGTGGGCCGCAACGACCCTTGCCCTTGCGGCAGCGGCAAGAAGTTCAAGCTTTGCCACGGCAAGCTGTCCTGACCCCTTGACCTCGTGAGGCGCGCTGCGCCTTCCCCTTGAAAAGGGGGCTCATTGCTGTGGGGCGCCCCTTGCTGGCCGTCCCTGGCTTGGAGCATGCGTTATCGAACAACACGGGCTGCGGCCCGTGTTTGCATTGGGGCGCAGCTTTTTGCGCAACAAAATCCGGCAAGTCCGATCAGGCCTCTGTTTGTTCCGATAATGGGGAACGTTTTAACTTTCGACCCCTAGGCCGCTGCACGGGGCGTGCTCTTGGCCAGAGACATCGAGCAAGAGCCGCCTCGCGGCGAAGATGTCGTCCCCCTCGGGGGAAGCTGCGCAGCCGCACAGGGGGAGACTTTTGTCAGGAACATACAGAAATGTCCGTGAATCTTTCCGCTCCCGTCGCCGCTGATCTGCTGGCGATCAATGGCGTTCGCATTGGTGTTACCGAAGCCGGCGTGCGCAAGGCCAATCGCAAGGACCTGACGGTGTTCCTGCTCGACGAAGGCGCCTCGGTGGCCGGCGTGTTCACCCAGAACCGTTTCTGCGCCGCTCCCGTGCAGATCTGCCGCGAGCATCTGGCGGCCGGCACCGGCATCCGCGCCATGGTCATCAACACCGGCAATGCCAATGCCGGCACCGGCGCAGCCGGTCTGGCCAATGCCCGTGCCACCTGCGCGGCTCTGGCCAAGGAGCTGGATCTGAACGCGGGCCAGATCCTGCCTTTCTCCACCGGCGTGATCATGGAGGAGCTGCCCGTGGACCGCATCGTGGCGGGCATGCCCAAGGCCATCGCTGCCGCCAAGGCTGATAACTGGGCCACTGCTGCCGAAGGCATCATGACCACCGACACCTTGCCCAAGGCTTTCAGCCGCAGCGTCAGCATTGGCGGCAAGACGGTCTCCGTCACCGGCATCAGCAAGGGTGCAGGCATGATCCGCCCCAATATGGCGACCATGCTGGGCTTTCTGGCCACCGATGCGGCGATCGCACCCGAGCTGCTGCAGCCCCTGGTCAAGGAGCTGGCAGACGGCTCCTTCAACCGCGTGACCATTGATGGAGACACCTCCACCAATGACTCGTTCGTGCTGATCGCCACCCACAAGGCAGGCAACGCCCAGATCAAGGAGCTCTCCAGCGCCGAGGGCGAGCAGCTCAAGGTAGCATTGCTGGACGTGGCGCAAAAGCTCGCGCAAGCCATTGTGCGCGATGGCGAGGGCGCCACCAAGTTCATCAGCGTCAAGGTCGAGGGCGGCAAGAATGAGGAAGAGTGCCGCCTGGTCGCTTACTCCATTGCCCACTCTCCCCTGGTCAAGACGGCCTTTTTTGCTTCCGACCCCAACCTGGGCCGCATCCTGGCCGCTGTAGGCTATGCCGGCATTGCCGATCTGGATCAGACCAAGATCGATCTGTACCTGGACGATGTGCATGTGGTGGTCGACGGCGGACGCAACCCTTCCTACAAGGAAGAAGACGGCCAGCGCGTGATGAAGCAGCAGGAGATCCTGGTGCGCGTGGTGCTGGGTCGTGGCGATGCCGCGCAGACGGTATGGACCTGTGATCTGAGTCACGAATATGTGACGATCAATGCGGATTACCGGTCGTAATTGACTCACCCCCTGAGCGGCTGTGCCTGGGTGGCCCCGCCGCTTCCCCCTCTCTCTACGCGCTGCGCGCTATAGGAGGGGGACGACAGCCTCGCTGCGCGGCGGCGCTTGCTCGCTGTCTCTAGTGTGGGGTGCGCCAGTTTTAAGTGATGGTGCTATAAATTAAGAAGCTTTTATCGCTTGTATTTAGTTGATTTCAGTTATTTTTCTCATTGAAATCAAGCGGTATCAAGCGCTAGAAGCTATAAAAAAAGATGGAGATTCGATCGTGCAAGATGTGATGAACCCTTTGGAGCGCTTGGTCGAGCGTGCCGAGCAATTGATGCAGCGCATCGAGTCCGTGCTGCCCCAGCCCCTGCAGGCGCCTGCTGACTGGGATGCGGCGATTGCCTGGCGCTACCGCAAGCGCGCCAACGGCTGTGGTGTGCTGGAGCCGGTGCGCCATGTGGGCGCCATGCAGCTGTCCGATCTGCAGAACATCGATGTGCAAAAGGAAAAGATTGCCCGCAATACCGAGCAGTTCGTCAGCGGTCGCACGGCCAACAACGTGCTGCTGACGGGCGCGCGCGGCACGGGCAAGTCCTCGCTGATCCGCGCCTGTCTGCACAGCTATGCGCCCCAGGGCCTGCGTCTGATCGAGGTGGACAAGGCCGATCTGACCGATCTGCCCGACATCGTCGATGTGGTCGCCGGCCGCAGCGAGAAGTTCATCATCTATTGCGACGATCTGAGCTTTGAAGAGGGCGAGCCCGGTTACAAGGCCATGAAGTCCATGCTGGATGGCTCGGTTTCCGCAGCCACGCCCAATGTGCTGGTCTATGCCACCAGCAATCGCCGCCATTTGCTGCCCGAGTACATGACGGACAACTTGGCGCAGCAAAAAAGCGAGAACGGCGAGATCCATCCCGGCGAGGTGGTGGAGGAAAAGATTTCCCTGTCCGAGCGCTTCGGTCTCTGGGTGAGCTTCTACCCCTTCAGCCAGGACGAATACCTGCGCGTGGTGGCGCAGTGGCTGTCGGCGCTGGGCATGGACCAGGCCACCATCGAGGCGGCCAGGCCCGAAGCCCTGGTCTGGGCGCTGGAGCGCGGCTCGCGCAGCGGCCGTGTGGCCCACCAGTTCGCGCGCGACTACGCAGGCCGCAACGAGCGCCCCGTGACGGTCAAGAAGCGCATTGAAGATGTGGACGGTCTGGCTGAAGAAGCAGACCTGGAATGAAGAAAGAGTTTTGTGGAAGTGACTGCTGAAACACAGGCGCAGCGCAAGCACACGGAAGTGGCCGTGGGCGTGCTGCTGCGCGAATCCGATGGGGCGCTGCTGATTTCAAGCCGCCCTGCAGGCAAGCCTTATGCGGGCTACTGGGAGTTTCCTGGCGGCAAGCTGGAGGCCGGCGAGAGCGTGGAGCAGGCTTTGCGCCGCGAGCTGATCGAAGAGCTGGGCGTGACCATTGGCCAGGCCCATGCCTGGAAGGTGACCGAGCATGACTACCCGCATGCGCTGGTGCGTCTGCACTGGTGCAAGGTGACGCAATGGACGGGCGAGTTCGAGATGCGCGAGGGCCAGCAGATGGCCTGGCAGCAGTTGCCGCTCGATGTGCACCCGGTCCTGCCGGGCGCCTATCCCGTGCTGCAATGGCTGAGCGAGGAGCGCGGCCTGGTCTTTGATCAAAGCCATTACGAGGCGCAGCAGCCCGTGGATTGAAGCGGCATGCTCTTAAATGAAGAGCGCCTTGCGCTTGATGATTCTGGATTTGCTTGGGCAATCAAGCTGAAATCAAGAAATATCAGTCGCAAGGCGCTCCTGCTTTTGAGGTGTTCTTAGTTTTCTGTGCGTGGATCGCCAAACGGCGCATCTTCGGCAGGCGTCTGAGCCGGAACGCGGAACTCTTCATTGCCCCAGGCGCCCAGGTCGATATTGCGGCAACGCTCGCTGCAGAAGGGGCGGAATTTGTTGCTGGGCAAAAAAACGCTGGGGCCGCCGCAGGTCGGGCATTTCACCATGGTGGGGGATTGCTTATCAGTGCTCATGGCGTAGATGTATCACAGCTGGAAAACACGGGTGGCTGACCCTTGAAAGCCATTGAGCCGCAATTTGCGGCTCAATCGGGGTGAGAAGAGTGCCGGTGACTTATGCGCAGAGCGTCAGCTCGAAAGAGGCGTCGTCATTGCTGGGCTGAGGCTTGCTGCCATTGGCCAGCTTGAGCAGGCGCACCGATACCAGTAGGCGGTTGCCGCTGATCTCCGGCACCAGATTCAGATGGGGATCTATGCGCAGGCGCAGCAGCTGGAAGCTGCGGCCGGCCGGCATGGCCTGCTGGAACACGCCTTGCTCGGCCACCACGCGCTGGGGAATGCCGGTCTCGCGCAGCAGCTGCAAGATCAGCTCAAGCGCCTGACCCAGCGGGGTCAGCTCGCCGGCCCAGTCTTCGACGTCGCGCTGGCGGTAGCGCGGATCGAGGTTCTGCCAAGCGTGGTAGGCCGGCAGGTCAAAGCTGCAGGTGCCGCCGGGTATGCCCACACGGCTGCGTATGGACATCAGCCATTCGTTCTCGGTCAGCGCCTGGCCGGTCTTGCCGGTCTGTGCATTGATGGTGGCAAAGCAGCCTTCCACCTGGCGCGCCACCTGGTGCAGCATGTGCTGAGAAATATCTGGGTTGTCGCGCAGCACGTCCAGCAGGTGCTTCTGGCGCTCCAGATCCTTGATGATGTCGGCGCGCAGATCGCTGCGCGAGGCCACGTCCATGATCTCGAAGATGGTGAGCAGGGCGAAATGATGATCGACCGAATGCGCGCGGGTCAGCAGCTCGCGCAGACGGCGATACAGCTGCTCAAGGCGCAGATAAGTTCTCAGACGCTCGTTAAAAGGATATTCGTACAGGATCACGTTTGCTGGGCTCCTCGGGGTGCACAGGAATCAGCGGTCAACGTGCACATGCGGCGATCACACGCACAGGCCAAGCCATGGCCTGCATCATAGCCCGAACCATGCAGCAATTTGATCGGTATATGCGTGGAGAGTTTCGATTGTGACGCCGTCATCGTTATGGATGACCCAGTCGGCCGCGGCCAGGCGCTGCGCGCGCGTGGCCTGGGCGTCGATGATGGCCTGCACGGCCTCGTGTGTGAGAGCGCTGCGCGCCATGACGCGCTCTGTCTGCGTGCTCTCGCGGCAGTCCACGACCAGCACGCCATCCAGGCGTGTTCGCCAGTGGCCGGACTCGACCAGCAGTGGAATGTCGTGCACGATGAGTTTGCTGCCGGCCGCAACGGCCGCTTCATGCTGCTGCCGGGTCTGCTCGGCGATCAAGGGGTGGAGTATGGCTTCCAGGCGTTGCCGCGCGGACGGATCGGCGAAGACCAGCTCGCGCATGCGGGCGCGGTTGAGGGCGCCCTGCGCGTCGATCAGGTCGGCACCAAAAGCCTGAGCGATAAGGGGCAGGGCCATGCCGCCGCTTGCCGTCAGGCTGCGTGAGATATGGTCGGCATCGATCAGCGTTGCGCCGCGTGCCTGCAGCCTGGCTGCAACCGTGCTTTTGCCGCTGCCGATGCCGCCCGTCAGCCCCAGTCTGAATGGTGAGCGCTCAGGTGCGACTTTCATGGCTTACAGGCCTGCAAAGCTCAGCACCGCTTGCGGGCCCCAGATCAGGCTGACGAAACCGCCGCCGGCGAGAAAGGGGCCGAAGGGCACATAGCCACCTTCGCGCAGCTGGCTGTTGATCTTGAGCGCAATGCCGATGACGGCACCTACGACCGATGCCATGAGAATGATGGGTACCAGTGCCTGCCAGCCAAACCAGGCACCGAGTGCGGCAAACAGCTTGAAGTCCCCGTAGCCCATGCCTTCCTTGCCCGTTGCCAGCTTGAAGGCCCAAAAGATAAGCCATAGCGACATATAGCCTGCGACGGCGCCCCACAGCGATTGCTGCAGAGGTACGCTGGTCCACTGCAGTGCGGAGGCGATCAGGCCGGCCCAGAGCAGGGGCAGAGTGATGGAGTCCGGCAAGAACGTGGTGTCCCAATCTATCAGTGCAAGCGCCAGCAGCGCCGCGCTGAAACCGCACCAGGCAAAGCCGGTGGCGCTCAGGCCGTCGCGGCCCAGACAGAAGGCAAACAGCGCGGCGCAGACCAGCTCGACCACAGGGTAGCGCAGGCTGATGGGCTTTTTGCACTCGGCGCAGCGGCCGCGCAGAAACAGATAACTCAGCACGGGAATGTTCTCGTACCAGGCGATCTGATGGCCGCAATGCGGGCAGCGTGAACGAGGCTGGCTCAGCGTGACAGCAGGCTTGGCCGGCGGCAGCTCGATCCTGGCGCCCTTGTCCTTTTGTTCTTCGGCCCATTGCGCACCTTCGGCATGCCATTCCTGCTCCATCATCAGAGGCAGGCGGTGGATCACCACATTCAAAAAGCTGCCGATCAGCAAGCCCAGGACGCCGCCGGCAGCGGCATTCAACACCAGTTCGGAAATCATCACACCACTTGACCCATCTTGAAGATAGGCAGATACATGGACACCACGATGCCGCCGATCAAGGTGCCCAGGAAGACGATGATGATGGGCTCCATCAGGCTGGACAGACCCGCCACCATTTCGTCGACTTCGCTCTCATAGAAATCGGCGGCCTTGCCCAGCATATGGTCGATAGCGCCCGACTCCTCGCCGATGGCACACATCTGCAGCACCATGGAAGGGAAGATATTGGCATTCGACATGGCAACCGTGAGGCTGGTGCCCGTGGAGACTTCCGACTGAATCCTGTCGGTGGCGTTTTTGTAGAGGTAGTTGCCCGAGGCGCCTCCCACGGAGTCCAGCGCCTCGACCAGCGGCACGCCGGCGGCAAACATGGTGGACAGCGTACGCGTCCAGCGGGCCACGCAGGACTTTTCAATCAGCACGCCGAAGATGGGCAGCTTGAGTATGGTGCGGTCCATGAACTGCTGCACGCGCTCGTTGCGCTTCCAGGCCTGCATGAAGAAATAGATGCCGCCACCCAGCACGCCGAAGATCAGCCACCAGTACTGGACAAAGTAATCGCTGATGCCCATCACCAGCAGCGTGGGCGCGGGCAGGTCGGCGCCAAAGGAGGTGAAGACCTCCTTGAAGGCCGGGATCACGAAGATCATGATCACGGTCACCACGACAAAGGCCACGATCACGACCGACATGGGGTACATCAGCGCCGACTTGATCTTGGACTTGATGGCCTCCGTCTTTTCCATATAGGTGGCAAGACGGTCCAGCAGCGATTCCAGAATACCTGCGGCCTCGCCGGCCTCCACCAGGTTGCAGTAGAGGCTGTTGAAATAGAGAGGAAACTTGCGAAAGGCCGCGCTCAGCGAGGTGCCGGTTTCCACGTCTGAGCGGATGTCGTTGAGCAGCTTGGTGACATTGGGGTTGGTGTTGCCCCGGCCCACGATGTCGAAAGACTGCAGCAGCGGCACGCCGGCCTTCATCATGGTGGCCAGCTGGCGCGTGAACAGCGCAATGTCCTTGGGCTTGATCTTCTTGCCGCCGCGGGTCCTGCGCTTCTTGATCTTGGACGGAGTCACGCCCTGGCGGCGCAGCATGGCCTGGATCTGGTTTTCTCCACCGGCACGGGTCTCGCCGCGAACGATCTTGCCGTTGCGGTCTTTGCCTTCCCACTCGAAAAGAAATTCCTTGATTCCCTTGGACGCTGCGCTTGCCATGGCGTTCCCTCACTGATACTGGTTTTATTCGTTGGTGACCGCCAGCACTTCTTCGAGTGAGGTCAGACCCAACTTGACTTTATGCAGGCCCGAGCCGCGCAAAGAGCGTACTCCTTCGGCCTTGGCCTGTTCGGCAATCTCCAGAGCGCTGCCGTCACGCAAGATGATGCGTTGAATTTCTTCGCTGATGGGCATCACCTGATAGATACCGACACGTCCCTTGTAGCCGTTGTTGCAGGCCGGGCAGCCGACAGGCTTGTAGCTGACCCAGGTGCCGTTGAGTTCGGCTTCATCGTAGCCCGCCTCGATCAGGGCGTCATGCGGTATGTCGGCAGGCTCCTTGCACTGCGCGCACAGGCGTCGCGCCAGGCGCTGGGCGGTGATCAAAATCACGCTGGAGGCAATATTGAAAGGGGCGATGCCCATATTGCGCATGCGCGTCAGCGTGGTCGGAGCGTCATTGGTGTGCAGCGTGGACAGCACCAGGTGGCCGGTCTGGGCGGCCTTGATCGAGATGTCGGCGGTTTCCAGGTCGCGGATTTCGCCGACCATGATGATGTCCGGATCCTGGCGCAGAAAGGATTTGAGCGCAGCGGCAAAGGTCAGGCCGGCCTTCTCGTTCACATTGACCTGGTTGACGCCGGGCATGTTGATTTCGGAGGGGTCTTCGGCGGTGGCAATGTTCACGCCCGGCTGGTTGAGCAGGTTCAGGCAAGTGTAGAGCGACACGGTCTTGCCCGAGCCCGTGGGGCCGGTGACCAAAATCATGCCGTAGGGGCGGTTGATGGCCTTGAGCAGGCGCTCTTTTTCCTCGGGCTCGTAGCCTAGGGCGTCGATGCCCATCTTGGCCGAGCTCGGGTCCAGGATACGGATCACGATCTTCTCGCCAAACAGCGTGGGCAAGGTGCTGACACGAAAGTCGATGACGCGGTCGGGGCCGACCTTGAGCTTCATGCGGCCGTCCTGCGGAACGCGTTTCTCCGAGATGTCCAGGCGCGAGATCACCTTGATGCGCGAAGCAAGCTTGTCCTTGATCGCGATAGGAGGAGAGGCTATCTCGCGCAGCTCGCCGTCGATGCGAAAGCGCACGCGGTAATTGTGTTCGTAGGGCTCGAAATGCAAGTCGGATGCGCGCATATTGAAGGCGTCCAGCAGCATCTTGTGCAGAAACTTGACGACCGGCGCATCCTCGACCTCGGCGCCGACGGCATTGTCTTTTTCCTCGGGGGCATCCTCGATCTTGACGTCGTCAAAGTCAAAGTCTCCGGAGCTGGAGTAGGAGTCCAGGGATTCGCTGACGCTCTTGCCGGTCTGCTCGATGAGCTTTTGCAGCTTGTCGGCCTCGACAACCACCCAGTCCACCAGCAACTGGGTCGTGAACTTGATCTGTTCGGCAGCTTCCTGCTGAGTGGGGTCTGCCGTGGCGATGGTGAGGCGGTTGCCGCGCTTGCTGAGTGCCAGCACGCGATAGGCGTTGCTGATTTTCGGGTCCAGCAGTTCGCGCGGAAGTTGCTGGACGTCGATGGCGTTGAGGTCCAGCAGCGGAGTGCTGAACATCATGGAAATGGTTTCGGCAATTTCCAGAGCGCTGATTTCGCCAGACTGGCTGAGCTCGGTAATGAACGGGGTCTTGCCTGTGGCGGCTTTCTTGGCTGCGTTCTCGGCGGCTTGCTGCGAAACCTTTCCTGCAGAAATCAGGGCTCTGCCTAGACCAGGGATGGCAATGGGCGCAGGGGCGTTCTTTTGCGGATTGTCGGCAGCGGCCATGTATCCAAGTCTGGGAGGGGTGGGAGAGGACCTATCCTACCATTCTTGTTGTGACAAACGGCAGCTCACCAGAGGCGCATGCATGCGTCAATGCCGCGTCATTGAACATGGCGCAAGAAACTGTGACAAAAATGAAATTGGTCGGGGTGAGAGGATTCGAACCTCCGGCCTCTACGTCCCGAACGTAGCGCTCTACCAGGCTAAGCTACACCCCGCATGCTTTGTTTGTCGAGCACCGTGGTGCACCTGGCGATTCAGGTGCGGCGCTCCAAAAGCTGAGAGGCCAATTGTAGCAAACTTGCGGTGTATGCATTGCTTGGCAGCGAAGCCAAAGCATCAATGGCGCGCAGGGCTTCCGCGTGCGCGGCGGCTCGGGCAACGTCCAGGGCGCCGGTGCTGCGCACGATTTCCACTACGGCATCCAGTTGATCCGTAGAGCCTTGTTCGATGGCGTTGCGCACGATGGCCGCCTGCTCGGCGTTGCCGCGTTGCATGGCAGCGATCAGGGGCAGGGTGCATTTGCCTTCGCGCAGGTCATCGCCCAGGTTCTTGCCCATTTCCTGAGCGTTGCCGGTGTAGTCGAGCACATCGTCAATGATCTGGAATGCCGTTCCAAGTGCCTGGCCATAGGCTGCACAGGCTTGCTCCACTTCAGGCGTGGCATCCGCCAGCACGGCTGCCAGCTGTGCGCTGGCCTCGAATAGCTGGGCGGTCTTGGAGCGGATGACGTGCAGATAGCCGGCCTCATTCAGCGAAGCATCATGAGTGTTGATGAGCTGCTGGACTTCGCCTTCTGCGATCACGTTGGTGGCGTCGGACAGAATCTGCAGCACACGCATGCTTCCCACTTCCACCATCATCTGGAAGGAGCGGGTGTGCAGAAAGTCTCCGACCAGAACGCTGGCAGGGTTGCCAAAGGTCTCGTTGGCCGTGGCCCTGCCGCGACGCAGCGTGGATTCGTCCACCACATCGTCGTGCAGCAAGGTCGCGGTGTGAATCAGCTCCACCACGGCGGCCAGGATGTATTTGCTCTTGGCCTGGTGGCCCAGGGCGCCGGCGATCAGCAGCAGCAGTGCCGGGCGCAGGCGCTTGCCGCCGGCGGCAATGATGTATTGGGAGATCTGTGCGATCAGGGGGACGCTGGTTGTCAGTCGCTGAGCAATGACGATATCCACTTCGCGCATGTCATCTGCGATCAAGGCAAGCGGATTGGATGTGGAAATTTCTGTAGTCAAGGTGATGAACCGCCAAGTGGACTCGCGATTATAGGAAGATGCAACAGAGTTTTGCGTGGTGTCCTCAGAGCCCGTTCAAGTGAACAGAGGCTTTGCGGGCTGTGGCATTGCAGTCGCTTGCAAGGAGCAGGCCTTGTCGCGTGCCTGCTAGCCGCGCGCCTGCCCCTGGCATCCCGTTTCGCGCGGCCACGGTCGCGGCTTGCGGAGATCCCGAAGCGCTTCCTGGGGGTATGGCAGCAGAGAAAATGCATGCGTGCTAGAATTGCCGGCTCCGTGGAAATCATTTCATGGAACTCTCAGACTTTAGAGGTTTTCAATGTACGCAGTCATAAAAACCGGCGGCAAGCAGTATCGCGTTGCAGCTGGCGAAAAGATCAAGGTAGAACAGATTGCTGCGGACGTAGGCCAGGAAATCGTGATCGACCAAGTTTTGGCCGTCGGCAACGGCGCTGAAATCAAGGTTGGTGCCCCCCTGGTGTCCGGTGCATCTGTAAAGGCAACTGTGGTTGCTCACGGCAAGCACGACAAGGTGCACATCTTCAAGATGCGCCGTCGTAAGCACTATCAAAAGCGCCAAGGCCATCGTCAGCAGTTCACCGAACTGCAAATCGTGGCAATCGCTGCTTAATTTTAGGAGCTAAGTCATGGCACAGAAAAAAGGCGGCGGCTCTACGCGTAACGGACGTGATTCCAAGCCAAAAATGCTGGGCGTGAAGGCCTTTGGTGGCGAGCTGGTGACAGCTGGTTCCATCATCGTGCGTCAGCGCGGCACCAAGTTCCACCCCGGTGAGAACGTTGGCGTGGGCAAGGATCACACCCTGTTTGCACTGGTTGACGGCCACGTGTCGTTCGGTGTGAAGGGCGCTCTGTCCAAGCAAACAGTCAACATCACGGCTGCATAAGTCGTCTTTGACTCAAACAAAGCCCCGACTTGTCGGGGCTTTGTTGTTTGAAAAGGCTCCAGGCAGCAGATTTCTGGCAGATGGGGCATGGTAATAGACCTCTCAGGTGTGGCCCGGGGCTTCTGGTGCACACTGATTTTGTAGACTGGATGCCTCATGAAGTTCGTTGACGAAGCTTTTATCGACATTGCAGCCGGTGACGGCGGCAATGGTTGCGTGTCTTTCCGGCACGAGAAATACAAGGAATTTGGCGGCCCCGACGGTGGCGATGGCGGCCGTGGCGGTCATGTGTACGCCGTGGCCGATGTGAACCTGAACACGCTGGTGGATTACCGCTATTCGCGTCGCCACGAGGCCAAGCGCGGTCAGCACGGCATGGGTTCCGACATGTTTGGTGCGGCCGGTGACGACATCACGCTGAACATGCCCGTGGGCACCATCATCAGCGATGCGGATACCGGCGAGGTGCTGTTCGAGCTGCTCGAGCCCGGCCAGGTCATCACCATCGCCAAGGGCGGTGACGGCGGTTTCGGCAATCTGCGTTTCAAGAGCGCCATCAACCGGGCGCCGCGCCAGAAGACTCCCGGCTATCCCGGCGAGCGCCGCAACCTGAAGCTGGAGCTCAAGGTGCTGGCCGATGTGGGCCTGCTGGGCATGCCCAATGCCGGCAAGTCCACTTTCATCACGGCCGTCTCCAACGCCCGCCCCAAGATTGCCGACTATCCCTTCACCACCTTGCATCCCAATCTGGGCGTGGTGCGCGTGGCCGCCGAGCAGAGCTTTGTGGTGGCCGACATCCCTGGTCTGATCGAGGGAGCCTCCGAAGGTGCTGGCCTGGGTCACCAGTTCCTGCGCCATCTGCAGCGCACACGTCTGTTGCTGCATATCGTGGACATTGCACCATTCGACGAGGGCGTGGACCCGGTCGAGCAGGCCAGGGCCATCGTGGCCGAGCTCAAGAAGTACGACGCCGAGCTCTACGACAAGCCGCGCTGGCTGGTGCTCAACAAGCTGGACATGGTTCCCGCGGAGGAGCGTGCCGCCAAGGTCAAGGACTTCGTCAAGCGCTTCAAGTGGAAGGGCCCGGTCTACGAGATCTCGGCGCTGACCCGCGAAGGCTGCGAGCCGCTGATCCGCAAGATCTACGAGCATGTGCACAACCAGCAGCTGGCGGAACAGGCTCCCAAGGAGATCGATCCTCGTTTTGCGGGAGGCGAGGATTCTGGTCTGGATATGACCGATCCGCGTTTCGCCTCTTACGATCCGGAATAAGCTAGAGGGTATAACCCAGCAGCGCACTTGGTGCGCTGTTTTGCTTTGAATTTAATAGCTGATATCGCTTTAGTCATTAGCGTTAGAGGCTTACAACACTGTAAATTCTCATGTCTTCCAATGTGCTGCGTGATGCCCGTCGCATCGTCGTCAAAGTCGGCTCCAGCCTGGTTACGAATGAAGGTCGTGGTCTGGATGAGGCCGCCATTGAAGAGTGGAGCCGCCAGCTGGCGGCATTGGTGAATGGTGAAGACGGCGTCAAGCGTGAAGTCATCATGGTCTCCAGCGGCGCCATTGCCGAAGGCATGAAGCGACTGGGTTGGGCCACGCGTCCGACCGAGGTGCATGAGTTGCAGGCCGCTGCTGCCGTCGGTCAGATGGGGCTGGCCCAGATGTACGAGACCAAGCTGCGCGGCGAGGGCGTGCCCAGTGCCCAGGTGCTGTTGACCCATGCGGATCTGGCCGATCGCGAGCGCTATCTGAACGCCCGCACCACGCTGCTGACGCTGCTGCAACTGGGCGTGGTGCCCGTCATCAACGAGAACGACACGGTGGTGATCGACGAGATCCGCTTTGGCGACAACGACACCCTGGGCGCGCTGGTGGCCAATCTGGTCGAGGCCGATGCACTGGTCATCCTGACCGATCAGCGCGGCCTCTACAGCGCCGATCCGCGCAAGAACCCCGATGCCAGGTTCATCGACGTGGCCGAAGCCGGCAACCCCGAGCTGGAAGCCATGGCCGGCGGAGCGGGCCTGTCTATCGGCACCGGCGGCATGATCACCAAGATCCTGGCGGCCAAGCGTGCGGCGGGCTCCGGTGCTTCCACCGTGATCGCCTGGGGGCGCGAGAAAGACGTGCTGCTGCGCCTGACGCGTGGCGAGTCCATTGGCACGCTGCTGGTTGCCAACACGCACAAGATGCAGGCGCGCAAGCAGTGGATTGCCGACCATCTGCAGCTGCGCGGCTCGGTGACCGTGGATGCGGGTGCCGTCTCCAAGCTGCGTGATGAAGGCAAGAGCCTGCTGCCCATAGGCATGATCACCGTGGAGGGGGATTTCTCGCGCGGCGAAGTGATTGCAGTGCGTGATGAGAATGGTGCCGAGATCGCCCGTGGCCTGGCCAGCTATGCAAGCGCCGAGGCGCGGCTGCTGTGTCGCAAGAGCTCCTCGGAGATCGAAGCGCTGCTGGGCTACTCCGCCGGTCCCGAAATGATGCACCGCGACAATATGGTGGTGGCCGGACACTGAGCCTTGGCTGCCAACAAAAAAGCCGTAATGCTGCGAGGCATTACGGCTTTGTTCATTGCAGAGGCTTGTGATCGGGCGGATTGTCTATGCCGGTCTGCGGGTCCGGATCAAAACTGGCACCAGGCGGCAGCTCTATGCCGGGGTTGATGCGAAAGCTCCCTGTGCGGGCGGGGTACATGACCTGATGGTGCTGCCCCGGATGGGAGGTGCTGCCGGTGGTCTGGCCTGCCTCCTGTTCACGCGGCCGCATGCCGCTGCGCAGATAGCGGTTGCGCTGCTGCTCGCCGCGCGGCAAAAAGCGCGCGAGCTCGGTCAACGCCATTTCATAGACGCCGCGTTTGAATTCGACCACCACATCCAGAGGAACCCAGTAGTCATTCCAGCGCCAGGCATCGAACTCAGGGTGGTCGGTGGCACGCAGGTTCAAGTCCCAGTCATGCCCGACCAGTTGAAGCAAAAACCATATCTGCTTCTGGCCTTTGTAATGCCCGCGCGCGTCGCGGCGGATGTACCTGTCTGGCACCTCGTAGCGCAACCAGTCCCTGGTGCGGGCAACCACGCGAACGTGATTGGGCTTCAGCCCCACTTCCTCGTGCAGCTCGCGAAACATGGCTTGCTCGGGTGTCTCACCCCGATCAATGCCACCTTGCGGAAACTGCCAGCTGTGGGTGCGAATGCGTTTTCCCCAGAACACCTGGTTTCTTTGGTTGAGCAGGATGATGCCGACGTTCGGGCGAAATCCGTCCCGGTCAAGCATAATCAAACCCCAAATTTTTGAATTGTGTTCATTATGCATGGCCCCTTGTGATCGACAAGCGGGCCATGCCTATTTCCACTGAATTGCCAGTTCCATGAAAGCCTCCCAATTTCTCATCTCCACCCTGAAAGAAGCTCCGGCCGACGCCGAAGTGGTCAGCCACAAGCTCATGATGCGGGCTGGCATGATCAAAAAGCTGGGTGCTGGCATTTACAACTACATGCCCATGGGCTTGCGCGTGATCCGCAAGGTCGAGGCCATCGTGCGCGAGGAAATGAACCGCGCCGGTGCCATTGAAACCACCATGCCCGTGGTGCAGCCTGCCGAGCTGTGGCAGGAGACCGGTCGCTTCGAGAAGATGGGGCCCGAGTTGTTGCGCATCCAGGATCGCCATGGCCGTGATTTCGTGATTCAGCCCACTTCCGAAGAGGTGGTCACCGATATCGCGCGCCAGGAGTTCAAGAGCTACAAGCAGCTGCCCAAGAACCTCTACCAGATCCAGACCAAGTTCCGCGACGAGCGCCGTCCGCGCTTTGGCCTGATGCGCGGTCGCGAGTTCATCATGAAGGACGCCTATTCCTTCGACAAGGACCGCGATGCGGCCCAGATCAGCTACCAGACCATGCGCGAAGCCTATAAGCGCATCTTCGACCGCTTCGGCCTGCAGTACCGCGCCGTGCGTGCCGATTCGGGCGCCATCGGCGGCGATCTGAGCGAGGAGTTCCAGGTCATCGCTTCCACGGGCGAGGACGCCATCGTCTACTGCCCGAACAGCGACTACGCGGCCAATATCGAGAAGGCCGAGAGCCTGGCGCCCGCCCAGGCCCGTCCTGCTGCCGCGCAGGCCATGCAAAAGGTCGCCACGCCCGGCAACAGCACCTGCGAAGCCGTAGCCGAGCAGCTGGGTCTGCCTCTGGCGCAGACCGTGAAGTCGCTGGTGCTGGCCACGGACGAGCTCGACGACAAGGGTCTGATCGTCAAGTCGCAAGTGTGGCTGCTGCTGCTGCGCGGCGATCATGAGATGAACGAGATCAAGGTCGGCAAGGTCGAGGGCCTGGCGGGCTTCCGTTTTGCGACCGTGGGCGAGATCGAAGAGCATTTCGGTGCCAAGCCCGGCTATCTGGGCCCCATCGGTCTCAAGAAGCCCGTGAACATCGTGGTGGACCGCGATGTGGCCGTGATGGTCGACTGGGTCTGCGGCGCCAACGAGGAAGACTTCCACATCACCGGCGTGAATTTCGGCCGTGATCTGCCCGAGCCCGCCGTGGTGGCTGATCTGCGCAATGTGGTGGCGGGCGACCGCTCGCCCGACGGCGCGGGTGAGCTGGCGATCGAGCGCGGTATCGAGATTGGCCATGTGTTCTATCTGGGCACCAAGTACTCCAAGGCCATGGACGCCACTTTCCTCGGCGACAACGGCAAGCCGCAGCACTTCGAGATGGGCTGCTACGGCATTGGCGTGACCCGCCTGCCCGCCGCTGCCGTGGAGCAGAACCACGACGAGCGCGGCATGATCTGGCCCGATGCAATTGCGCCGTTCACCGTGGTGATCTGCCCCATCGGCATGGGTCGCAGCGAGGCCGTGAAGACCGAGGCCGAGAAGCTCTACGGCGAGCTGCTGGCACTGGGCGTGGACGTGATCCTCGACGACCGCGACGAGCGCCCCGGTGCCATGCTGGCCGACTGGGAGCTGATCGGCGTGCCCCACCGCGTGGTGCTGGGCGACCGTGGCCTGAAGGAAGGCGTGGTCGAGTACCAGCAGCGCCGTGACACAGAAGCCACAAAGCTGGCGACCAATGAGGTGCTGGGTCACCTCAAGAGCCGCCTGGGCCTGTAAGCTGCTGTATCAATGCCAGAAGCCCTTCTCAACCGTCGCTCCTGCCTGACTGCCGCAGCCTCGTTTGCCATTCCGTCGGCAAGCTGGCTGCTGCCGCAAACGGCATGGGCGGGCGGGCAGCTCGAGGAGCCGCTGGCGGATTCGGTGCGCACGGCGCTGAGTGCGGCCGTGGCGGGTTCGGGCGCGCCGCCCGAGCTGGAGTTCACCTCCACCGAGGCACGCATGAGCTATCTGCGCTGGCTGGTGGCATGCAGCGACAAGCTGGCCAAGCGCAAGACCGACCCCCAGGCGCGGCGCGAGTTCCTGCAGACCGTCTGGTACGAGTCCAAGCGCGCGGGCCTTGATGTGTCCATGGTCATGGGCCTGATTCAGGTGGAGAGCGGCTATCGCAAATACGCCATCTCCAGCGTGGGTGCGCGCGGCTATATGCAGATCATGCCGTTCTGGATGCGGCTGATCGGTGACGGCGATATCGGCAAGCTGTTCCACATGCAGACCAATCTGCGTTTCGGCTGCGTGATCCTGCGCCACTACATGGACCGCGAAAAGGGCGATGCCTATATGGCACTGGGCCGCTACAACGGCAGCCGGGGCCAGCCCCAGTATCCGAATGCCGTGTTCGGCGCCCAGCGGCGCTGGCTGGTGGAGGAGCCGCAGTCGGTCTGATACTGTGACTGTGGCGATATACAGAAAAAAAGAGAGCGCCTAGCGCTCTCTTTTCATTGGTTTTAGCAATAAAAGAACCTGAAGTCTTTTTGGGGTAAGCGCAAGAAGCTCCTGATTCAGGAGTGGCTGCTTTTGCTGGCATGGGCCTGGGCGGCGCTGCCCTGTACCTTGGCCGCAGCGGCCGCCGAAGGTGCAGCAGATTCGGCAGCGGGCTCGGGCAGCTGGGTCACCATTACCTGGTCGATGCGGTAGCTGTCCACGTCCAGCACTTCAAACTTGTAGCCGCCCCAGATCACCGCATCGGTGCGGCGCGGCACGCGGCGCAGCATGACCATCAGGAAGCCGCCCAGGGTTTCGTATTCATCGTCATGCGGCATATCGTCCAGATGCAGCACGCGCATCACATCCTCGACGGGGGTGACGCCGTCGATCAGCCAGGAGTGCTCGTCGCGGCGGATGATCTGCTCTTCCTCGTCAGAAGGGCTGACCAGATCGCCCATCACCGTGCTCATCACATCGTTCAGGGTGACGACACCGACGACGCGGCTGTACTCGTTGACGATGACGGCAAAGTCTTCGTGCACCATGCGGAACTGCTCCAGCACCTCTGCAAGACTCAGTCGGTCGGGCACGATGAGCACCTTGTGAATCAGCGATCCATCCTGCAGGGACAGGGGCTGGTTGTTGAGCGCGCGCTGGAACAGGTCCTTGGCGTCCACATAGCCGATCACATGGTCGATATCGCCGTCGCAGACCGGGTAGGTGGAGAAGGGCTCCTCGGCAATGCGGGCGCGAATGATGGCGTCGGCGTCATCCTTGAAGAAAAAGGCAATGCGCTCGCGCTGCGTCATGGCCGAGGCCACGATGCGCGAGTCCAGCTCGAACACGTTGGCAATCACCTGCTGCTCGCGGGCGGCCAGCACGCCGGCCTTGGTGCCCGCTTCGGTCATGGCCAGGATGTCGTCACTGGTGATGCGCTCGTCGCGCGTTGCGGGCAGGCCGAGCAGGCGAAACAGGGCGTCGGTCGCCAGGTTGTAGAACCAGATGACGGGCTTGAAGATCACCACAAACCAGCGCATGGGCGCGAGCACGCGCACCACATAGCGCTCGGGCTCGTTCATGCTGATGCGGCGCGGCAACAGGTCTGCCAGCAGGATGAAGGCCGAGGTGACTATGAAAAACGAGAGCAGGAAGCCGAGCGTCGTCGAGAGGCTGGGCGAGAACCATATCGAGAAGAACTCGGTCAGCGCAGGGCTGAACGCACCCTCACCAACGATGCCGCCGAGGATGGCGACGGCATTCTGTCCCACTTGCACCACGGTGAAATATTCGCCCGGCTGCTCCTGTACGCGCAGGGCATGCTCGGCTCCCTCGTTGCCGTCGTCTGCCATCTGGCGCAGGCGCAGGCGACGCGAGGCGGCCAGAGAAATCTCCGCCACAGAGAAAAAGGCGCTGAGCAGAATCAGCAGAACAATCACCGCAAGGCTTTGGGACACACTCATAGGCAGGGCTGCTGCGGCACGTCGACGTGCCTGCGGCCGGTTATCAAGGAGTCTCTATTCGACCACATAAAGCCTGTGGCAGGCAGCTGTACTGGCTTCAGGGCTGAAGCGCGGCTGCCGAATGGGCCATGCGTGCCAGTGCATCGGCCTCGGTATTGCGGTGTCTTGGCACCCATTGCAGCATCAGCTCGTCAAAGCCCTGCATCTGTGCACGGGCGGCCTCGAACAGCTGGCTGAGCCGCGCAATCGGCCGCGCCGGCTTGGCCATGGGCGGGCCGAGCTGCTCCAGCAGCACCCGGGAGTCGGTGCGCACGGTCAGGCTGCGCGCGCCGAGATCGCGTGCCAGCGTCAGGGCCGCCATCAGGGCCCGCAGCTCGGCTTCGTTGTTGCAGCCGCTGCGGTGCAGATCCTGCGACAGCGTATGGCGACTGCCATCGGGCAGCTGCAGCAGCACGCCCAGGCTCATGGGGCCGGGGTTGGGCAGGGCGCTGCCATCGATATGGATGCAGCAGTGATGGGCGGGCGCGGGTTTTGGGGGCGGCATGAAAAAAGCCACCGGGGGCCGGTGGCTTGCAGACAGCTTGGGCTTACTTGGCGGCCAGCACTTGCTGCAGCTCGCCCGATTCGTACATCTCCATCATGATGTCCGAGCCGCCGATGAATTCGCCCTTGATGTAGAGCTGGGGGATGGTGGGCCACTGGCTGTAGTCCTTGATGCCCTGGCGGATTTCCTGGTCTTCCAGCACGTTCACGGTGGCGATGGACTTGGCATCCACACCGCAGGCCTTGAGGATCTGGATGGCACGGCCGGAGAAGCCGCACTGAGGGAAGCTGGCGTTGCCCTTCATGAACAGCAGGATGTCGTTGTTCTTGACCAGGTCGTCGATGCGTTGTTGAGTGTTGCTCATAGTGGGCTCCGGATTTTGGAAATGGCGGTACCAGCCGCGATGTCTGCAATTATTTCACCGACCGCAAGCAATGCGATGCTGTGAGGAAATCTTGCTGCCTGGTTATCTGGGGGTGAAGGTCTGGAAATCAAGCCTTGCCAGGGCGGCAGCCGCCCGTGCAGCGCGCAATGCCGGCCAGGTCATGGCGGTGCTGAACCTGTTCGAAGCCGGCCGCCTGCATGAGCCGCGCCACGTCTTCGGCCTGATCCCAGCCATGCTCGAAAAGCAGCCAGCCGCCAGCCTTCAGGTGTGCCGGAGCCTGGTCGATGATGCTGCGTATGTCCTCCAGCCCATCCGCGCCGCTGGCCAGGGCCGACAGTGGTTCGTGGGTCAGCGCCGCCAGGTGCGGGTCGTCGGCGCGGATATAGGGCGGATTGCTGACGATCAGATCGACAGGTTCCTGCCCGTTCAAGGGCTGCAGCCAGCTGCCATGGGCGAACTGCACGGGCAGCTTGAGGCGGGCGGCGTTGCTGCGGGCCACGGCCAGGGCATCGGCGCTGGCGTCCACGGCGATGACCCGGGCTGCGGGGCGCTGGCTTTGCAGGGCCAGGGCAATGGCGCCGCTGCCAGTGCCCAGGTCTACGACGCGAGCGGGCTGCCCTTGGGGCATGAGCTCCAGCGCCCAGTCCACCAGGGTTTCGGTATCGGGGCGCGGGTCCAGCACCCTGCTGTCCACGGCCAGATCCAGGCCGTAGAACTCTTTGCTTCCGGTCAGGTAGGCGACAGGCGTGCCTTGCTGGCGCAGGGCGCACAGCTGGCCCCAGCGGGCCTGCTGCTCGGCGCTGAGCATATCGCCGTCATGGGTGATGAGCCAGGCGCGGGCATGCGCTGGCTGCTGCATCAGGTGCAGCAGCAGCATCTGTGCATCGACACGTGCCAGCCCTTGGCTGGCGGCTTGCTGCAGGGCTTGAGCGACGGAGAGAGAAGGGGGTGAGAATTCGGTCATGGCTTGGCCGGTGGCCATCTTCTTCGGAAATTCAGTAAGGGTATATCTCGGGGGCGCCCGCCTTGTAGAGCGTGCCGTACAACTGGGTCGATGGCTGGCCAGGCTCCAGCATGGGGCGCGAGCGTATACCCAGCAACAGATGCTCCAGCGCCTGCTGAAGATTTTCGCCCTCGAAGCTCATGCCTACAAAAGACCAGGAAAAGCAGCGTCCATCGCCCGCCATCAGCAGCTGGCCGTGGGCGTGGTGAACTTCGGCAAGTGGTATCAGTCGGGTGTTCAGGCGCTGTTCCCAGCAGAGCAGGGCGTCGTCCGCATCTTCGCCGGTGAAATGCGCTTCGAGCCAGTCAAACTCTATATCGCTGCTTGCGCATTCCCGGCCCTTGCCCACCTGGCCTATGTGCAGGCCCGCCAGGTTCTGCAGTGCAGCCACGGCGCGGTGGCAGGCCAGACCGGGCTGACGGTCCAGAGCGCTCCGGACAAGCGCGGGTATGGCGACCTCTCGCTGCGGGGTCCAGCCCTGGGCTTGCAGCAGCTCAACCACGACAGGTGACTCGAAATTCAGCATGGCGGATTCCTAACGTCCGGGCGCCGAGATGAAGGGGCGCGACTGCAGGATGATGAGCTGATCGCCCTGCACGGCCCACTCGATGTCCTGGTCCTTGCCGCCAAAGCGCTGCTTGATGCCGGCTCCTGCGCGGGCCAGTCGCTGCACCAGTGCGTCGCTGAGCACGGCGCGGCCGGCCGTTACCGCCACTTCACGCACGCCGCCCCTGGCGTCCAGCTGCAGCGCCACATCGTCCTGGGAGCGGTTGAGCACCTGCACGGCCTTGCTGCGGCTGGAGTAGAGGATTTGCTCTGCAACCCGCCGGCCCTCGACCACGCGGATGCCTATGCCGCGCTTGGCGGCGATATAGCTCATGTAGCGGTGCGAGGCATCGAAGGGGTCGCGGGTGATCATCACACCCGATGCGGAGGAGTCCACGGCTTTTTGCACAAACACCGACATCATCACCTGCGCGTCGTCGAAGCCCGCTGCCTGTCTGGCTTCCCAGGCCTCGAAGTTGTAGACAGAGGCCCAGACCTTGCGCACTGCGGTGGCCAGATCCGTGGCGCTGCGTACATTGGGCACGGTGGTGTAGAGGCCTGCTCCGCTGAAGTTGGGCAGGTCCTCGGAGCTGGAAGAGCTGCGTACGAACACGCCCTGGCTGCCCAGCTGGCCGGACCAGCGCTGGGCCCAGGCATCGGCCATGGCCGGGCTGACGGGCCATTGCTCGATTTCGGCCTGCAGCGCGGACAGGGCTTGCCTTCGCATGCCTGCATCCGTCGCAAAGCCGGGCTGCTGGCGCATGCGGGCAATGCGCTCGGCCAGGCCGTTGGAGCGCATGAAGTCGGCATAGGCGGCAAACGGAATGCAAAAGCCATCGGGCACGCTGACGTCCGTCAGGAGGGCGGACTGGATCTCGCCCAGATTGGCGGCCTTGGCGCCGCAGCGGCGGCGATCGGCGCTGCGCAGGGCGGCCAGGGGCACCAGCTCGCTGCGACGCAGATCGGGCTGCAGCAAGACCTTGCGGCCCTTGGCGGGCTGGCGCAGGGCCTGCTGCTCCGCGCTCTGCTGCTCGGCGGCCGTGGCGGCGCGCAGCGCAAAGCCGGCAGGCTGTACATCGATATGTACCCAGCGGCCGTTGAAGGCAGCGTATTGCTCGGCCGCCTTTTGCACATAGGCATTGGGTACGCCCCAGCCGCGCGCCAGCAAATTGACATGAGACAGCACGGTTGACGGCCTTTCCGTCACCACGCCGGCCACGGGCGGCAGGCTGATGGGCACTTCGCGCAGCAGCACGATGTCACTGGGCTGAAGATCATTCACGGCTTCGGCCTGGTTCAGGATGCGCAGCCGGCCCACGGCCTGACCCTGGTTCAGCGGCAGGTAGGTCTGGGCACCCAGCAACTGGGCCTGGGTGACTGCTGCAACACCGGCCTGCTGGGCCACGGCTTCTTGCTGAGTGGCGTTGGCCTTGAAGCGCACAGGGGCGAAGAAGCCGGTGCTCAGCGCAGTCGCCGTGGTCTGCAGCAGCTCGGGCGTGAGCTGGTCGCCCTCCCAGAACTCGTAGCTGTAGTCCTTGAGCGCGGGCTGCCAGCTCAGCGTGCCGAGAATGAAGCGGCGGCCCGGTTCGCGGTAATTGCGGTTGAGCGCAGGCTTGCCGCCCTGCAGCAGGCCCTTGGCACGCAGAAAATCTTCGTGAAACGCGTAGCGCGGCGTGTTGATGAAATGCAGCGGTGCACTCTTGCTGTGGCGGTCGATCACAAACAGCACATGGGGCATGGCGCTGGCTGGGTCGAAGATACGGGCCACGCGATCGAAATCGGCGCGGCTGGTCAGCGCCGGAAGGCTGGCAGGAGCGTTACGGTTGCCGCTGGCGTCGACCGGGCTTCCCGCACCCGAGTCATAGGCCGATGGCTTGCGCAAGGCCTGAGCCTGGGCGGCGGTGGATGCGAACAACAGGCCCGATAGCAGAGCAGAAACCAGAACCGGCAAAAAGCGCTGTGTCATCTTGAAATTGTCCCCATTTCTGGCGAGTCGTTCGAATGGGCCGGGTTCGGGCCGGGTGCGAGCCGGCTGCAGCCTGGCTGTCCCGTGCCGCAGGGCAATGCCTGTGGCCTCAGGATGCGGCCAGCTCTGCCAGCAGCTCGGCCTCGCGTGCATGTTGCAGGGCCTGGATCACATCGCCCAGATCGCCTTCCATCACGGCCAGCAGCTTGTACAGCGTGAGGTTGATGCGGTGGTCGGTGAGGCGGCCCTGGGGGAAGTTGTAGGTGCGGATGCGGTCGCTGCGGTCGCCCGAGCCGATCAGGCCCTTGCGCATGGCCGCTTCCTTGGCGGCCCGCTCGCTGCGTTCCTTTTCCTGGATGCGGGCCTGCAGCACCTGCAGGGCCTTGGCCTTGTTGCTGTGCTGGCTGCGGCCGTCCTGGCATTCGGCCACGATGCCCGTGGGCAGGTGGACCACGCGCACGGCGGAGTCGGTCTTGTTGATATGCTGGCCGCCGGCACCGCTGGCGCGAAAGGTGTCGATGCGCAGATCGGCGGGATTGAGCGTGATGGCCTCGGCCTCGTCGGGCTCCGGCATCACGGCCACGGTGCAGGCGCTGGTGTGGATGCGTCCCTGGGTTTCTGTGGCGGGCACACGCTGCACGCGGTGGCCGCCCGACTCGAAGCGCAGCGCGCCGTACACGTTGTCGCCCTCGATGCGCAGCACGACTTCCTTGTAGCCGCCGATTTCGTTTTCGCTGGCGCTCATCACTTCCACCTTCCAGCCAACGTTGGCGGCGTAGCGGGTGTACATGCGGGTCAGGTCGCCGGCAAACAGGGCCGACTCGTCGCCACCCGTGCCGGCGCGGATTTCGACAAAGGCGGGGCGGGCATCGTCGGGGTCCTTGGGCAGCAGCAGGCGCTGGAGCTCGTCCTCGAGCTTGATCAGCTCGGCCTCGCCGCTGCCGATCTCTTCCTGCGCCATTTCGGCCATGTCGGGGTCGTCCAGCATTTCACGCGCCGCGGCGATGTCGGCTTCGGTCTGCAGGTAGCGGGTGTAGCGGCTGGCAATGGCCGTCACATCGGCGTGTTCGCGCGAGATGGTGCGGTACTGCTTCATGTCGCCCATGATGTCTTCGCGCGAGAGCAGAAAGTCCAGCTCCTGCAGGCGTTGGGCATAGCGTTCGAGCTGGTTGCGCAAAAAGTCTTGCATAGGGGGTACCTAGGGCTTGGCAAAGGTGAGGGTGCTCACCTTTGTGGAGTCAGTTGGGGAGTCAGGAAAGAGGGGGGCCACGGACGGGCCTTGCGCTGCACGAGGGCGGTAACGCCAAAGCGGGCGAGCGCCGCTAAAGCTTGCTGGGGTTGCGGCTGGCGCGCAGGAACAGACGGGAGACGGTGTCCGCTGTCTGGGCGCGCTCTTCGGCGTCGCCCTTGTGCAGCTCGGCCATGGTGCCGTGCAGCATTTTCTGTGTGAGGCCGCGCGAGAGCGCTTCCAGCACGGTGTCAATGTCCTCGCCCTTGGCCAGCAGCTTTTTGGCACGGGCAATTTCCAGCGCACGCCATTCGTCGGCCTGGGCGTTGACCTGCTGGATCAGCGAGACCGCGCCGCCCACGGGGTTGCGCTGGTCCATCCATTGCATAAAGCTCTGCACGCCGGTGTCGATGATGACTTCGGCCTGCTGCACGGCGGCCTGGCGCTGGGCCTGACCGGTGCGCACGACGGTTGCCAGATCGTCCACGGTATAGAGATAGACGTCGTTGAGGTTCTTGACCTCGGATTCGATATCGCGCGGCACGGCCAGGTCCACCATGAAGATGGGGCGGCGCTTGCGCTTCTTGAGAGCGGACTCCACGGCACCCAGGCCGATGATGGGCAGGGTGGATGCCGTGCAGCTGATGATGGCGTCGTACTCGTGCAGATGCTCGGGCAGGTCGGCCAGGCGCATGGTGCCGGCGCCGAACTGGGCCGCCAGCTTTTCGCCACGCTCCATGGTGCGGTTGGCGATGGTGATCTGCCTGGGGTTGCGGGCGGCAAAGTGGGTGGAGACCAGCTCGATCATCTCGCCTGCTCCCACGAAGAGCACGCGGATCTTGCTGAGGTCTTCGAACAGCTGGCCGGCCAGACGCACGGCAGCGGCAGCCATGGAGATGCTGTGCGCGCCGATCTCGGTGGAGCTGCGCACTTCCTTGGCCACGGCAAAGCTGCGCTGGAACAGCTGGTTGAGCGTGGTGCCCAGGGCGCCTGCGGTCTCGGCCGCGCGCACGGCGTTCTTCATCTGGCCGAGGATCTGCGCCTCGCCCAGCACCATGGAGTCCAGCCCCGAGGCTACGCGGAAGGCGTGACGGGCGACCGAGCCGTCCTGCAGCAGATACGAGTGCTGGCGCAGCAGCTCAGGCGCCACGCCGCCGCTGTTGGCCAGCCAGTGCATGGTGTGATCCATGGCCGGGGCGTCGGCAGCGCAGTAGATTTCGGTGCGGTTGCAGGTGGAGAGGATGGCGGTTTCCACGGCGCTGTGAGCCCGGCCCGCATGGGACAGGGATGCGCGCAGGCCTTGCAGCGTCGGCGCGATCTGATCGAGCGCGAACGCAAAACGGCCCCGCATATCGAGCGGCGCCGTGTGGTGATTGATACCTAAAGCCCAGACTGCCATAACAGGGGATTATAAAATTTAGAACCGGATTGGGTACCCCCCGGTCTCAAAGCCTTGGAATCGATTGTTGCCATGGATTTTGTTGCGAGCGTTAATCATTTACTCAACTTCGTCGCCCCGGCTTTTTTTCTCGCGCTGGGCCTGGCGGTCTGCGCTCGATTGTTCAAGCAAAACAAGGCTGGAGCCCAATCATTCATTGTGCAGGTAGCTATCAATTTCATATTGGGTGTGGCGGTATTGCTGGCCAGTCTCTGGCTGTTTTCACGCGATGGCAAGATGCTCGGCTATGCCGCACTGGTCTGCACAAGTGCCTGCTGCCAGTGGGTGCTTTCAAGAGCCTGGCGCTGATTGGCGCACCGGCTGGAAAGCAGTTTTGCGTGAAATCTTGATCTGACTCAAGAGTGCCTGTTGTATTCGCGCCAGTGTCCGGCCGGGCCTCAGTCGCTGACGGCCCTGGGCTCGGCCTGCTCCAGTATCC
Source organism: Comamonas testosteroni (assembly GCF_000761245.1). Classification (GTDB taxonomy): domain Bacteria; phylum Pseudomonadota; class Gammaproteobacteria; order Burkholderiales; family Burkholderiaceae_C; genus Comamonas; species Comamonas testosteroni_C. The sequence goes on from NZ_AWOR01000001.1 coordinate 367,519, forward strand.
AGCGGCGAAACTGCCTTAAGGACTCCGTGGGGGGGCGGCTGCCTTGCTGGCACAGAAAGTAGCCGCGCTCGATATGCACCGGAGCATCCAGCGCCAGAGCCACGCGTCCCGATGCCAGATCCTCTTCCACCAGGCAGCGCTGCACCATGGCTGTGCCCATGCCCGCCGCCACGGCCTGCACCAGCAAGGCCACGGTTTCAAAGTCTGCAACCGGGGCAGGGCAGGGCTGGCGCAGGCCCCGGGCCTGCATCCAGCTGGCCCAGTTGCCAGGGTAGTTGGTGTGGAACAGCAGTGGGCGGCTCAGCAAATCCTGCTCGCTGCGGATGGGGTTCGGCCCCTGCAGCTCGCGCGGGTGGCAGATGGGTATCAGGTCGCGGCCGATCACATATTCGGCCTCCACGCCCGCCGGCCAGTGCTGGCTGCCGACGCGAATCCAGGCATCGATCTCCGGCGCATTGAGCGGATCGTCGCGCCGGTAGGGCGCGAAGGAGAGCATGATTTGCGGATGACGGCGGTTGAAGTCGGGCAGGCGCGGAATCAGCCAGTGGCTGAACAGCGTGGGAATGACCGACAGACGCAGCTGGGGCCCATGGCGGCGCCTGCGTGCGGCGGCCGATGCGGCTTCGATCGCCATCACGGCAGGCTCTATCGCCTGCAGATAGTCCTGTCCTGCGGCGGTGAGCGTGTTGCGTCTGCCCAGGCGCTCGAACAGGGCAAAGCCCAGATGCTCCTCAAGCCTGGCAATGGCCCGGCTGATGCCGCCCTGCGTCACATACAGCTCCTGGGCGGCGAGCGAGTAACTGCCCAGGCGGGCTGCCGCGGCAAAGGCGTGAAGTTCGGACAGGGACGGAGAGTGCATGCGCATGACGGCTTGAATTATGACGGTTGGTAATACTTGCGTGCCGTCTTGTCGCTTTTCGTGCCGCGGCCTGCGGCTCAGAATGAAACAAAGAACAAAGGTCGGAGCGTTCGGTGAAGCGCTCTGGGCCGACCCATAACCAGTCTTTCACGAGATCCAAGGAGAAGCCGCATGGCTATTCGTCGTACCGTTCTGTCGTCCATTGCCGCCTGCGCCGCAGCCGCCGCGCTGTCCCCCGCGTTCGCTGCCAATGCAGCAGCGGACTACCCCAATCGCCCCATCCGCCTGATCGTGCCCTTTGGCGCGGGCGGCTCCACCGACATGGTGGCGCGTCTGCTGGCCGACAAGATGGGCCAGATACTGGGCAAGGCCGTGGTGGTGGACAACCGGGGCGGAGCCGGCGGCTCCATCGGCGCTTCGGAAATCGCCAAGGCCGCTGCCGACGGCTACACCATCGGCATGGCCACGGTGTCCACCCATGGCTCCAATCCGGCCATCTTCCGCAAGCTGCCCTATGACGCGATCAAGGACTTTGCTCCCATCACCAATGTGATGAGTGTGCCCAGCGTCTTCGTGGTGAACGCCAGCGTGCCTGCCAAGACCATGAAGGAATTCATCGCGCTGGCCAAGGCCAACCCCGACAAGTACACCTTTGCCTCGCCGGGCACGGGCTCGCTGGGTCACGCCAATATCGAGAACTTCATGAACCTGGCTGGTATCCAGCTGCTGCACATTCCCTACAAGGGTGCAGGCCAGGCCATTACCGATGCGCTGGGCGGACAGGTCAATGCCATGACGGACAACCTGCCCTCGACCCTGCCGCATATAAAGGCTGGCCAGCTGCGTCCCCTGGCCGTGCTGGCCCTCAAGCGCAGCGATGTGCTGCCCGATGTGCCTACCTATACCGAGCTGGGCTACCCCCAGATGGGCGACGGCGGCTGGTTCGGCCTGGTGGCGCCTGCCGGCACGCCCAAGCCCATCATCGACAAGCTCAATGCGGCGGCCCACAAGGTCATGGCTTCGCCCGACTATCTGGAAAAGCAGAAGTCCATCTCCGGCGAGTCCATGGGCAACACGCCCGAGCAGTTTGCCAAGCAGATCAAGACTGCGATCGAGCGCTACACGGCCGTGGCCAAGCGCGCCAATATCAAGCTGGACTGATGAAGACCGCAATGTCTGTGCCTGATTTTCTGCAAGCCAGACCGGCCGAGCCGGTGCTGGTGCACCCGGCCCGGGGCGAGGTTCTGCCCATAGTCTGCGACTCGCCGCACAGCGGCACGGCCTATCCGGAGGATTTCGGCGCTGTCGTGCCCATGAGTCTGCTGCGCCGTGGCGAGGACACGCATGTGGCCGCGCTCTGGGACCGCTGGCCCGAGTTCGGTGCCACGCTGCTGGAAGCGACTTTCCCGCGCACCTATGTCGACCCGAACCGCAACGAGTCCGACCTGGACCCCGCGCAGATCGAGGGCGAGTGGCCGGTGGCGCTGTCGCCCAGCATCAAGACCCAGCAGGGGCTGGGCCTGATCTGGCAGCGCATCAGCAAGGCCGGCGTGGCCACGCCTCTGTATGAGCGCAAGCGCACCGTTGCCGAGGTGCAGCACCGTATCGAGGGCTACTGGCGCCCCTATCACGCGGCGCTGGCGCAGGCCATCGACGACAGCGTGGCGCGCTTCGGGGCTGTGTGGCATCTGAATCTGCACTCCATGCCCAACGATGTGTACCAGCGACTGGGACGCAGCGATGCGCCGCCGCTGGCCGACTTCGTGCTGGGCGACCGCGACGGAACGACCTGCGCGCCCGAGTTCATCCATCTGGTGGGCGATACGCTCAAGGGCTTCGGCTACAGCGTGGCCTATAACGAGCCCTATAAAGGTGTGGAGTTGATCGGGCGCATTGGCCAGCCGCAACTCAATCGCCACTCGATGCAGATAGAGATCCGTCGCCCCGTCTATATGGACGAGGACACGCGAGAGCCGAATGCGGGCTTCGAGCCGCTGCGCACGCATTTTGCCGAGCTCATGCAGGTGCTGGCGGGCTATGTGCGCCAGCAGATGATCAGAGGCTGAAACCTGTCCATCGCTCCAAGCCCGGCTTTGCCGGGCTTTTTCATGTCACGGCCAAATGTCAAAAAACTGTGGCGAGGATGCCGCGATTGAGGGATTCCTTATCGAAGCTGCTATCAGAATCAGTTACGCTCGCAGGTTGGTGTCATCGTATGTCTGATGTAACAACAAGCGTCTAGGAATCGTACCGGAATGAAGTTCACTCCCATCGCAGCGCTGGTCATGTCGAGTCTGGCGGCCTTTGCCCAGAGCGCATCCGCGCAAACCGGTGCGGAAGGTCGCATGAATTTTTTGCGCGATTCCAGAGCCGCCACATCGGGCCCCCAGTTTGAATTCAGCCGTCTGCAATACGGCCCGCTGCCGATTGCAGGCGCGCGTGTGGCTTCCACGGCCGGTCCGCTGCAGGCTGCCGAGCGCGGCGATGCCAAGGCGCAGAACCAGCTGGGCGAGATGTATGTGCACGGCCAGGGCGTGCCCCAGAATGCCGCCACCGCCGCACAATGGTTCCGCAAGGCCGCGGCCCAGGGACATGCGGGCGCCCAGAACAGTCTGGGTGCGCTGTACGCCAACGGCCAGGGCCTGCCGCAGAACTACCGCGAGGCCGCCCAGTGGTACGGCCGAGCGGCGCAGCAGAACAATGCCGTGGCGCAGTACAACCTGTCCCACCTCTATCAGGAAGGTCTGGGCGTTCCCCAGAGCTTCAGCACCGCTGCCCAGTGGCTGGAGAAATCCGCTGCGCAAGGCCATGTGACGGCCCAGTTCGAGCTGGGCCAGCGCTACCTCAAGGGCAATGGCGTGGCCGTCAATTACATGACGGCTGCAGACTGGTTCAAGAAAGCCGCCGATCAAGGCCATGCGGAAGCGCAGAACCAGCTGGGCTCCATGCTGTCCGACGGAGTGGGCGTGAAGCTGGACCCGGTGCAGGCCGCCCAGTGGCTGCAGCGCGCTGCCGAGCAGGGCGACGCCAGGGCCCAGAACAGCCTGGGCCGGATGTATATGGATGGCGTGGGTGTCCCGCGCGACTACAAGCTGGCGGCTTCCTGGTTCCAAAAGAGTGCCGAGCAGTGGAATGCCGACGGTCAGAACCATCTGGGCCGTCTGTATCTCTACGGTCTGGGTGTGGAGCAAAGTCCTGCCTATGCGGCGCAATGGTTCCAGCGCGCGGCCGACCAAAATCATGCCGATGCCCAGTACAACCTGGGCACCATCTATGCCGAAGGTCTGGGCACGCCCCAGAACTACGCCACGGCACTGCAGTGGTATCAGAAGGCGGCCGAGCAAGGCCATGCAGCTGCCATCAACAACGTGGGTACGCTGTACGCCGAAGGCCGTGGCGTTGCGCAGAACTATGCGACGGCCATGCAGTGGTTCCGCCGCGCGGCCGACAAGGGCGATGCCTCGGCCCAGTTCAATCTGGCGCGTCTGTATGCCGACGGTCAGGGCAGTGCCGCCAGCCCCGCTCAGGCGATGAAGTGGTATGCCGCGGCAGCCGAGCAAGGCCACTCCGGTGCACAGAACCGCCTGGGCGTGATGTACGCCGAAGGCCAGGGCGCTGCGCGCGATTACGGCAAGGCCGTGCAGTGGTATCAGCGCGCGGCCGAGCAGGGCGATGCCGCAGCCCAGTACAACCTGGGCATGGTCTATGCACAGGGCCAGGGCGTGCCGCGTGACAATGCCAGGGCCTACTTCTGGTACAACCTGGCGGCCATGGAGCTGGGTGGCGACGCCGCCAAGCGCCGCGATGAAGCGGCCAACAAGCTCAGCATTGCCCAGGTGGCCGAGCAGCAGAACAAGGCGCTGGCCTGGCAACCCAAGCGCTGATTGCCGCTTTGCACTCAGGCACCCAAGCGCTTCCCTCGAGAAGCGCTTTTTTCTGCCGGCCGGCTCCCGCCATGGTTCAAATCATGGCTCGAATGCAGCGATCCAGCGCAGGTTGGCGACCAGATCAGACTGCCCGGACAGCGCTTTGTGCGGCCGATGATTTCTAAAACCAAGGAGACAACAATGAAGAAGACTTCAATGAACATACTGGCCGGCCTGATGGCTGGCGCAGGCCTGCTTTTGTCCGCGGGCGCACAGGCTCAGGACGCCTTTCCCTCCAAGCCGATTCGCATCGTGCTGGGCTTTCCCGCCGGCGGCCCGCTGGACCAGCATGCCCGTTTGCTGACCGACAAGCTGCAAGGCGTGCTCGGTCAGCCGCTGGTGGTGGATTACAAGCCCGGAGCGGGCGGCTCCGTGGGGGCGCAGGACGTGATGCGCTCGCCCGCCGACGGCTACACGCTGATGCTGGCCAATACCGGCGTGATGGTCATCAACTCTGCGCTCTACAGCAAGCTGCCCTACAACACGCTCAAGGACTTCACGCCGATTGCCCGCACCGCCATGCAGCCGCTGGCGCTGCTGGTCAACAACAAGGTGCCGGCCAAGACGCTGACCGAGTTCATGACCTATGCCAAGGCCAATCCCGGCAAGATCAACTTCGGCTCGGCCGGCAACGGCGGCATCAGCCATCTGGTGCCCGAGATGTTCAAGAGCGCCGCAGGCGTGGATCTGGTGCACATCCCCTACAAGGGCAGCGCGCCTGCGTTCACTGATCTGATCGGCGGTCAGGTGCAGTTCATGGCCGAGAGCATTCCTCAGGCTGCGGCCTATCACAAGCAGGGCAAGGTGCGCGCCCTGGCCGTGACCAGCAAGGAACGCAACCCCGCACTGCCTGAGGTGCCGACCGCCATAGAGTCCGGCCTCAAGGGCTTCGAGGTGGTGGGCTTCTATGGCTTTCTCGCCCCTGCCGGCCTGCCCAAGGACGTGACCGCCAAGCTCAGCAACGCCTTCCAGCAGGTCATGAACCTGCCCGATGTGAAGAGCCGCATGGTGGAGCAGGGCGCCGATCCGGCCTTCCTGGGCTCCGAGGCCTTCGGCAAGTTCCTGGCCAGCGAGACTCCGCGCTGGGCGGCAGCCGTCAAGGCCTCCGGCACGAAACTGGATTAACCCCCTGAGGCGCTGCGCGCCTTCCCCCTTTCTCTACGCGCTTTGCGCTAGGTAAGGGGGACGACAGCCTCGGTGCGGGGCGGCCCTTCCTCGCTGTCCCTTTGCTGGGGCACGCCAGTTTTTGATGCCTTTGAGCGCAAAAAAGCCCGGTCACTTTGGGTGGCCGGGCTTTTGTTTTGCTATGGATATCGAAGCTGCTTGCGCTTGATTTGAAAGGAATTCAGCATTGATTGATGCTGAAGTTATTAGTGGACCTGCGTAAGCAGCTACTGTTTTACAGCTGCTCGCCTGTCTGCGCGGGGCTGAAAAGGTCCACGCGGTCGGTGATGATGCCGTCCGTGCCCAGGTCTATCAGGCGCTGTGCCGCCCATTGGTCGTTGACGGTGTAGCTGCTGCAGTAGAGGCCTGCGCCATGCACCTTGGTCACCAGCTCGGTCGTCCACAGCGCATGGTTGAGCACCATGGCGCTGCAGTCCAGCTCCAGAGCCAGCTTCAGGTCGGCGTCGCCGCTGGCGTCGGCCAGCTTGTCCACCAGCAGGCCGCGGGGAATATGCGGTGCGGTCTCGCGGGCGCCCTTGAGCGATTCGGACTTGAACGAGGTGAACAGCGGCTGCACCTGGGCTTGCGGCCAGATGCGCTGCATCAGCTCGCCGCAGGCGCGGCCGGTTTCCAGCTCCTGGCCTGGAGTCGGCTTGATTTCCACATTCAGGTGCAGATGGTTGGCCAGGCACCAGCGCGCCAGGGCTTCCAGCGTGGGCAGGGCTTCGCCCGCATAGGCGCGCGAGTGCCAGCTGCCGGCGTCGAGCTGGGCGATCTCGCCCATGCTCAGTGCGCCGCCAATGCCGCTGCCGTTGGTGGTGCGCTCCAGTGTGGCGTCATGCATCAGAAACAGCACGCCGTCCTGGCTGAGCTTGGCATCGCATTCAAAGAAGCGGTAGCCGTGTTGCGCGCCCAGACGGAAGGCGCTCATGGTGTTCTCCGGTGCCAGCTTGCCGGCGCCGCGGTGGGCCACCCAACGAGGGTAGGGCCAGGGTTTCAAAGCAGTAGTCATAGTGGATTTGCGCCCATGTAGACGTGAAAAAAGCGCCATCAGCGTGGGCTTGGGCGCTTGGAGAAGTTTATGGCAGAAGGAATTCTGCGGTCGTGAGCGTATGCATGCGATGAGATTGAGTCGGTCATTGGCGTCCGTGAACTCGTTCTTGAAGGCTGCGCATTCACGGTGCAAGGGCACCGAGACAGAGCCGCCGCCCCCCTCGGGCGCCAGGCGCCCAGCAGGGGAAGCGGCGAAGCCGCTCAGGGGGGGTTGCGATTTATACGCGTTTGCCGGTTTCGGCGTTGAACCAGTGCAGGCGGTCTTCGCGCGCCGAGATGCGGGCCGTGTCACCGGGCTTGGGATAGGGCTTGCCTTCTTCCACGCGCACGGTGACATCTTCATCGCCCACCTTGCCGTAGAGCAGGCGTTCGGCGCCCAGCAGTTCCACGGTCTGGACCTTGAACTCCACACCGCCGGCTTCCACCAGGTCGATATGCTCGGGGCGGATGCCAAGGATCAGGCCGGGCTTGCCGTTGGGCGAGTGCTTGAGCAGGTTCATGGGAGGGGAGCCGATGAAGCCCGCCACAAAGGTGGAGGCGGGTGTGTGATAGACCTCTTCGGGCGTGCCGAACTGCTCCACATTGCCGCCGTTCATCACCACCATGCGCTGGGCCAGGGTCATGGCCTCGACCTGGTCATGGGTCACGAACAGGCTGGTGATGCCCAGCTCGGCGTGCAGCTTCTGGATTTCCAGGCGGGTCTGGCCGCGCAGCTTGGCGTCCAGATTGGACAGGGGTTCGTCGAACAGGAAGACCTGGGGCTGGCGCACGATGGCGCGGCCCATGGCCACGCGCTGGCGCTGGCCGCCAGAGAGCTGGCGCGGCTTGCGTTCCAGCAGATGGCTCAGCTCCAGAATCTTGGCAGCCTTGTCCACGCGGCGCTTGATCTCGTCCTCGGGCACCTTGGCGAGCTTCAGGCCGTAGGCCATGTTCTCGTAGTTGCTCATGTGGGGGTAGAGCGCGTAGTTCTGGAACACCATGGCGATATTGCGCTTGGCGGGCTCCAGGTCGTTGACCTTGTTGCTGCCGATCAGCAGGTCGCCATCGGTGATTTCTTCCAGGCCTGCGATCATGCGCAGCAGGGTGGACTTGCCGCAGCCCGAGGGGCCGACCAGCACGATGAATTCGCCGTCCTTGATTTCGACGTTGATTCCGTGAATGACGGGCACGGCAGACTTGCCGGTGCCGTAACGCTTGATGATGTTCTTCAGAGAGATGGATGCCATGACAGGTCTTCCAAGTATTCGTTCAATGGGGCAAAAGGCGGGATGGGTCGTGGTCGAGGCTTATTTCTCGGTATCCACCAGACCCTTCACAAACCACTTTTGCATCAGCATCACCACGGCCGTAGGCGGCAGCATGGCCAGGATGGCAGTGGCCATCACAATGTTCCAGTCGACGCTGGCGTCGCCGCCGCCGCCCAGCATGCTCTTGATACCGACGACCACGGGGTACATGTCTTCCGAGGTGGTCATGAGAAGAGGCCACAGGTACTGGTTCCAGCCATAGATGAACTGGATCACGAACAGTGCGGCAATCGAGGTCTTGGACAAGGGCACCAGAATGTCCTTGAAAAAGCGCATGGGGCCGGCGCCGTCGATGCGGGCTGCTTCGACCAGCTCGTCCGGCACGCTCAGGAAGAACTGGCGGAACAGGAAGGTGGCGGTGGCTGAGGCGATCAGCGGCAGGGACAGGCCGGCGTAGCTGTTGAGCAGGCCCAGTTCTGCCACAACCTTGTAGGTGGGCAGAATGCGCACTTCTACGGGCAGCATCAGCGTCACGAAGATGGCCCAAAAGCACAGCATCTTGAAGGGGAAGCGGAAGTAGACGATGGCAAAGGCCGACAGCAGCGAAATCGCGATCTTGCCCACGGTGATGATCATGGCCACGACAAAGCTCACCCACATCATCTGCACGACGTTGGTGTTGGAGCCCAGTTTGCCCGAGCCCACCAGGGCTTCCTTGTAGTTTTCCCACAGGTGGGTGCCGGGCAGCAGAGGCATGGGTGCCTGCACGATCTCGCTGGCTGTGTGGGTGGAGGCCACCAGTGCCAGATACAGCGGGAAGGCGACGATGGCCACGCCGAGAATCAGTACGGCGTGGGAGAAGAAATTAAGCCAGGGATTGCGATCGACCATGATCAGTACTGCACTTTCTTTTCAACATAGCGGAACTGGATCACGGTCAGCACGACAACAATCAGCATCAGGATCACGGACTGGGCTGCGGAGCCGCCCAGGTCCAGCGCCTTGAAGCCGTCCAGATAGACCTTGTAGACCAGAATCGATGTCGATTGGCCGGGGCCACCATGGGTGGCTGCGTCGATGATGCCGAAGGTGTCAAAGAACGCGTAGACGATGTTGATCACCAGCAGGAAGAAGGTGGTGGGCGAGAGCAGCGGCAGCTGGATGTTCCAGAAACGGCGCCATGGGCCGGCACCGTCGATGGATGCGGCTTCGATCAGCGCCTTGGGGATGGACTGCAGGCCCGCAAGGAAAAACAGGAAGTTGTAGGAGATCTGTTTCCACACCGAGGCCAGCACGATCAGCGTCATGGCCTGGTTTTCGTTCATCAGATGGTTCCAGGTATAGCCCAGCTTGTTCAGGAAATACGCCACCACACCGATGGAGGGCGAGAACATGAAGACCCACAGCACACCCGCGATGACGGGGGCGACCGCGTAGGGAATGATCAGCAAGGTCTTGTAGACCATGGCGAAGCGCACGATGCGATCCGCAAAGATTGCCAAGGCCAATGAGGTGGCAATGCCAAGACCAGCGACGAGCACGGAAAACAGGGCTGTGCGCTTGAAGGAATTCAGATAGGTGGGGTCGGAGAAGATCTGCCGGAAATTGTCAAATCCCACCCATTCGGTGCTCATGCCGAACGCGTCTTCCATCTGGAATGACTGGAGGACAGCCTGACCAGCGGGCCAGAAAAAGAAGATACCGATGATCAGTAGCTGGGGGGCGATCAGCACCCAGGGCAGCCACTTGGATCGGAAAAGAACGCGTTTTTCCATGAGGAGTTACAAATAAAAAAACCGCCGGAGCCTGGGTGCAGTCAACGGGGTATTTGGGGGTGCAGAGCCTTGTTTGAAGGCCCCGCAGGCCTTGGCGGCACCCTTGCGGGTGCCTGGAGGGTTTACTGTTTGTAGGAGCGCTCGAAGCGAGCCAGCAATTCGTTGCCGCGGCTCACGATGGAGTCCAGCGCCTGCTTGCCGGTCTTCTTGCCAGCCCACACCTGTTCGAGTTCTTCATCCTCGATGGTACGGATCTGCACGTAGTTGCCCAGACGGATGCCGCGCGAGTTGTCGGTCACCTTGCGGATCATCTGCGTCACGGCCGTATCGGTGCCGGGGTTCTTGGCGTAGAAGCCGGACTTTTCGGTCAGGTCATAGGCCGCCATGGTCACGGGCAGGTAGCCGGTGCGCTGGTGCGAAGCGGCCTGCACCTTGGTCTGCGACAGGAACTCGAAGAACTTGGCCACGCCCTTGTACTCTTCGGCCTTCTTGCCGGCCATGACCCACAGCGAAGCGCCGCCGATCACGGTGTTCTGGGGCGCGCCCTTGACATCGGGATAGTAGGGCAGGGGAGCCAGGGCGTAATTGAACTTGGCGTTCTTGGCCACATCGCCGTAGAAGCCGGACGAAGTCTGGATCATGGCGCATTCACCGGCGGTGAACGAAGCCTGGGGGGTGGAGGCGCGGCCCTTGTAGACAAATTCGCCAGCCTTGGCCGCTGCGGCCAGGTTGTCGATGTGCTTGACGTGCAAAGGCGAGTTGATCTTCATGCGCGCCTTGTAGCCGTTGGCGCTCAGACCGTTGTGCTCGGTGGCGAATTCCACGTTGTGCCAGGTGGAGAAGGACTCCAGCTGGGTCCAGCCTTGCCATGCCAGGGTCATGGGGCAGCTGTGGCCGCTTTCCTTGAGCTTCTTGGCGGCAGCAAAGACTTCGGGCCAGGTCTTGGGGGCGACGTCGGGGTTCAGGCCGGCCTTCTTGAAGGCGTCCTTGTTGTAGTAGAAGATGGTTGTCGAGCTGTTGAAGGGGAAGCTCAGCATCTGGCCGTTGGGGGCCGTGTAGTAGCCGGCCACGGCGGGGATGTAGGCCTTGGGGTCGAAAGCGACGCCGGCGTCCTGCATCACCTTGCCCACGGGCACGGTCGCGCCCTTGGAGGCCATCATGGTGGCAGTACCCACTTCAAACACCTGCAGGATGTGAGGGGCGTTGCCCGAGCGGAAGGCTGCAATCGCGGCTGTCATGGATTCGTCGTACACGCCCTTGAACGTGGGAACGACCTTGTAATCCTTCTGGCTTTCGTTGAACTGCTTGGCCAGGTCATTGACCCACTCGTTATTCACGGCAGTCATCGAGTGCCACCATTGGATTTCGGTGACGGCTTGTGCCGAGAAAGTAGTAGCGGCGACGGCGGCGGCCATGGCCAGTTGCTTGAATTGCATGAAGGCTCCTCTAACGATCGTTGACGAAATATGCGGTGATGCACACTAAGTCATCCGTATGACATATGGATGTCATTGTTTGCATGGGCAACGCGCCGCACCATGGGCAGAACCCGCAGTCACAAGCCTTTGTATGACGATCCGGTGACATTTGATGGTGCGCGAAGCTGCGCCATTCTAGGTCAACGGCATTTCGTTTGTTGTTGGTAGTCTTTCGTATTGAGTTGTTTTTGATTCGGAAATGTATGATTTTTGTCTAAATAGCCTATGAAAGATTCATCTACCATTTGGCTGCGTGCAGCGCTGAACGGGTTCGCAGTGCCTTTGCGCACTGCCATGTGGCCAATCGCCTGGGAAATGCCGGTGGGGCTTGCTGCTTTGGCGATAGCAGGGCTGGCCACTCAGAACCCATAGCAAAGCATGGCTGAGCCGCCGTCGCTTAAAATCGTCATCCCACTGGCTTAGGGGTGCCACACAGAGGGCGCCCGACACGGTCTACCCCCATGAATGTACCGATTGCGTTGGCTGCCGCCCTCCAGGCCCAGGCTGCCGAACCCGCACGACTGCGCGAGATTCCCTATAACTACACATCGTTCTCTGACCGTGAGATTGTGATTCGTCTGTTGGGCTCATCCATGTGGGATGTGCTCAATCAGCTGCGTCAGGAACGCCGAACCGGCCGATCTGCCCGCATGCTCTACGAAGTGCTGGGGGATATCTGGGTTGTGCAGCGCAATCCCTATCTTCAGGATGATCTGATCCACAACCCCGACCGCCGCAAGTCGCTGGTCGAGGCTCTGGAGCATCGCCTGGCCGAGATCGACAAGCGCCGCGAGCCCAACGAGGATGCGCTGCGCGATCGGCTGGTGGGTCAGCTGGTGGAGGCGGCCCATCGTGCCGTGCATGAATTCAACGCCACTTTTGTCGAGGCCGAGCAGCTGCGCCGCCGCGCGCAGAAGACGCTGCGTCGCTATACCGCCAAGGACAACATCAAGTTCGACGGTCTGTCGCGCGTGGCCCATGTGACCGATGCGACCGACTGGCGCGTCGAGTACCCGTTTGTCGTGCTGACGCCCGATACCGAAGCCGAAATGGCCGGTCTGGTCAAGGGCTGCATCGAACTCGGCCTGACCATCATTCCGCGCGGAGGCGGCACCGGATACACGGGTGGTGCCATACCTTTGACCTGGCGCTCGGTGGTCATCAACACCGAGAAGCTGGAAGCGCTGAGCGAAGTCGAGATGCGCCAGATTCCCGGCGTGGATCACGAAGTGCCCACCATCTACTCCGAAGCCGGTGTGGTGACACAGCGCGTGGCCGATGCGGCCGAGCGCGGCGGCTTTGTGTTTGCCGTGGATCCGACCTCCATCGAAGCCTCCTGCATCGGCGGCAACATCGCCATGAACGCGGGTGGCAAAAAGGCCGTGCTCTGGGGCACAGCCCTGGACAATCTGGTGTCCTGGCGCATGGTCACGCCCGATGCGCAATGGCTGGAAGTCACACGCCTGGACCACAACCTCGGCAAGATTCACGATGCCGAGATGGCCTGCTTCGAACTGAAGTACTTCGAGGCGGACGGCAAGACCCATGTGCGCACCGAGCGCCTTGATATTCCCGGTCACACCTTCCGCAAGGAAGGCCTGGGCAAGGACGTGACGGACAAGTTCCTCTCGGGTCTGCCTGGCATCCAGAAGGAAGGCACGGACGGCCTGATCACCAGCGCGCGCTGGGTGGTGCACCGCATGCCGGCGCATACGCGTACCGTATGCATGGAATTCTTCGGCAATGCCAAGGATGCCGTGCCCTCCATCGTCGAGATCAAGGACTATATGTTCGCCGAGCAAAAGCGCTCGGGCGTGCTGCTGGCCGGTCTCGAACACCTGGACGACCGCTACCTCAAGGCCGTGGGCTACGCGACCAAGAGCAAGAAGGGCAACGGCCGTCTGCCCAAGATGGTGCTGCTGGGCGATATCGCCGGTGACGATGCCGACGAGGTGGCCCGCGTGGCTGCCGAGGTGGTGCGCATTGCCAATTCGCGCAACGGCGAGGGCTTTACCGCCGTCAGCGCCGAGGCGCGCAAGAAGTTCTGGCTGGACCGCAAGCGCACGGCAGCGATCTCGCGCCACACCAACGCCTTCAAGATCAACGAAGACGTGGTGATTCCTCTGCCGCGCATGGCCGAGTACACCGATGGCATCGAGCGCATCAATATCGAGCTGTCGCTGCGCAACAAGCTCAAGCTCTGCGACGAGCTGAGCGGCTTCTTCAGGCACTCCGACCTGCCTCTGGGCAAGAGCGACGATGCCGGCGACATCCCCAGCGCCGAGCTGCTGGAAGACCGCGTGCAGCAGGCCCTGGCGCTGGTGGCCGAGGTGCGCGAGCTCTGGCAGGGCTGGCTGGACGGCGTGGCCACGCTGTTCCCCGAGCTGCAGGACCACCGGTTGCGTGCGAGCTGGAAGACCCAGCTCAAGGAGCCGCTGTCCAAGATTTTCGCGGGCGCTGCCTTCCAGCCGCTGCGCGAGTCCGTCAACGAGATTCACCAGAAGGTGCTCAAGGGCCGTGTCTGGGTGGCGCTGCACATGCACGCTGGCGACGGCAATGTGCACACCAACATTCCTGTCAACTCCGACGACTATGAAATGCTGCAGACCGCGCACGAAGCCGTGGCCCGCATCATGGAGCTGGCGCGCAGTCTGGATGGCGTGATCTCGGGTGAGCACGGCATCGGCATCACCAAGCTGGAATTTCTCTCGGATGCCGAGCTGGCACCGTTTGCCGATTACAAGAAGCGTGTGGACCCCGAAGGCCGCTTCAACAAGGGCAAGCTGATCCGCAACGAAGAGTGGGATGCCCTGGCGCACCAGAGTCACGACGGTCGCTCGCCGCGCGAGTCGCTGATGTTTGCCGACCTGACCAACGCCTACACGCCCAGCTTCGGCCTGATGGGTTATGAGTCCATCATCATGCAGCAGTCGGACATTGGCGCCATCGCCAACTCCGTCAAGGACTGCCTGCGCTGCGGCAAGTGCAAGCCCGTGTGCGCCACCCATGTGCCGCGCGCCAATCTGCTGTACTCGCCGCGCAACAAGATCCTGGCCACCTCGCTGCTGGTGGAGGCCTTCCTCTACGAGGAGCAGACACGCCGTGGCGTGTCCATCAAGCACTGGCAGGAATTCGAGGATGTGGCCGACCACTGCACGGTCTGCCACAAGTGCTTCAATCCTTGCCCGGTCAAGATCGACTTTGGCGACGTGACCATGAATATGCGCAATCTGCTGCGCAAGATGGACAAGAAGAGCTTCCGTCCCGGCAACAAGCTGGCCATGGCCATGCTCAATGCCACCAACCCTGACACCATCAAGTTCATGCGCACGGCCATGGTGGGTGTGGGCTTCAAGGCCCAGCGCCTGGCGGCCGACGTGCTGGGGGCTGTCGCCAAGAAGCAGACCGCACATCCGCCCGCATCCGTGGGCACGGCTCCCATCAAGGAGCAGGTGATTCACTTCATCAACAAGAAGCTGCCCGGTGGTCTGCCCACCAAGACGGCGCGCGCCTTGCTGGATATCGAAGACAAGGATTACGTGCCCATCATCCGCGACCCGCAGGCCACCAAGTCGGATACCGAGGCGGTGTTCTACTTCCCCGGTTGCGGCTCCGAGCGCCTGTTCAGTCAGGTGGGTCTGGCCACGCAGGCCATGCTCTGGCATGCAGGCGTGCAGACCGTGCTGCCGCCCGGTTATCTGTGCTGCGGCTATCCCCAGCGCGGCTCGGGCCAGTTCGACAAGGCCGAGAAGATGATCACGGACAACCGTGTGCTCTTCCACCGTGTGGCGACCACGCTCAACTATCTGGACATCAAGACCGTGGTGGTGAGCTGCGGCACCTGCTATGACCAGTTGCAGGGCTACCAGTTCGACAAGATCTTCCCCGGCTGCCGCATCATCGACATCCACGAATATCTGCTCGAAAAGGGCATCACGCTGCAGAACAAGGGCTCATACCTGTACCACGACCCCTGCCATACGCCCATGAAGCAGCAGGACCCGATGAAGACCGTCAAGGCCTTGATGGGTGACAACGTGCTCAAGAGCGAGCGCTGCTGCGGCGAGTCCGGCACGCTGGGCGTGACGCGTCCCGACATCTCCACGCAGATCCGTTTCCGCAAGACCGAGGAGATCCGCAAGGGCGAGGCTGCATTGCGCGACAACGGTCAACTGGGCGCTCAGGACAACGTCAAGATCCTGACCAGCTGCCCCAGCTGCCTGCAGGGCCTGAGCCGCTATGGCAACGATCTGAACAACGGGCTGCTCGAAGCCGACTACATCGTGGTCGAGATGGCGCGCGACATTCTGGGCGAGAACTGGATGGCCGAGTATGTCAATCGCGCCAACCAGGGCGGTATCGAGCGTGTGCTGGTGTGATGCCCCCTGAGTCGCTTCGCGCCCTCCCCCAAAGGGAGGGCGACACCCTCGGCGCAGAGCGGCGGGGCCGCCTAGGCCCTTCCTCGGTGTCTCTGGCCTGCGCTGGGGTCACATCGCAGTGATGCGGGTAAGAAGCATTGCAATGGAGATTTCAGATGTTGGTTGAAAATTGTCCTCTGTGTGCAACCGATGGCGGCGCATTGGTCTGGAGCGGTGAGAAGCTGCGTGTGATCCGGGCCGCCGAGGAGGGCTTTCCGGCCTTTTATCGCGTGGTCTGGAATGACCATGCGGCCGAGTTCTCGGATCTGAGCGCGACGGACCGCATTGTCTGCATGGATGCCGTGGCTCTGGTCGAGCGTGTACTGCGCGAGCAGCTGGCTCCGACCAAGATCAACCTGGCGGCTCTCGGTAATATGGTGGCGCACCTGCACTGGCATGTGATTGCGCGCTATGACTGGGACAGCCACTTTCCCGCTTCGGTCTGGGCTGCGGCCCAGCGCGAGCGCGATCAAGAGCGCGAAGCCGAGATTGCCCGCCAGCTGCCGCAGGTGGATGAAGTGCTGCAAAAGGCGCTGGCCCTCTGGGCCGCGTGATGTTTTCCATCTCCGTCGGGAGATTCAAAGGGCAGCTTGAGGCTGCCCTTTTATGCATTGATTAGGAGAGAACCATGGCAGGACTGCAAGTCAACACTCCCACCCCTCAGTCGCTGACCGTGCATGGTGCATCACGCGTACTGGAGGTCTCTTATTCGGACGGCAAGACTTTCCGCATTCCGTTCGAGTTGCTGCGCGTGTACTCGCCCTCGGCCGAGGTGCAAGGTCATGGCCCGGGCCAGGAGGTGCTGCAGACCGGCAAGCGCGATGTGGGCATCAACACCATCGAGCCGGTGGGCAACTACGCCATCAAGCCGTTCTTCAGCGATGGGCACGAAAGCGGTCTGTACACCTGGGAATACCTCTACCAGCTGGGCAGCCAGCAGGATGCTCTGTGGCAGCAATATCTGCAGCGCCTTGAAGAGGCCGGGATGGATCGCGACACGCCCATGCCCGAGAAGGGCGCCGGCGGTCATGGCTGCAGCGTGCATTGAGCTTTGACTGCCACAGGGCTTGCATGTCGGCTCAAAAGCCGGCAGCAACGTCCCGTACACGCCACATAGCCCATGCGTACGGCACAGGGTTATTGAGGCTGGTGCTATATTTACAATAGCTTTAAGCGCTCATGAAATAAGCGCTCAAGGCGAATTCTTTCAAAAAACCATAGTGCTTCAAAGCCTGTAGTCATACGGGGTTGTCGCTGTACGCGCAAGCACTGCCTGCTTAGCATTCTTTGTTATGAGCTCCACACACTTCGGATTCCAGACTGTTGATGAAAGCGAGAAGGCATCGCGCGTACGCGGGGTGTTCGACTCCGTGGCGTCCAAGTACGACGTCATGAACGACGTGATGTCGGGTGGACTGCACCGCGCCTGGAAGGCTTACACGCTGATGGTGGCCAACCTCAAGGAAGGCGACAAGGCGCTGGACATCGCGGGCGGCACAGGGGATCTGTCCCTGGCTTTTTCCAAGAAGGTGGGAGCCAGCGGTCAGGTGGTGCACACCGACATCAATGAAGCCATGCTGCGCGTGGGGCGTGACCGTTTGACCGACAAGGGCGTGATCCTGCCCACGCTGGTCTGCGATGCTGAAAAGCTGCCCTTCCCCGACAACTATTTCGATCTGGTCAGCGTAGCCTTCGGCCTGCGCAATATGACGCACAAGGATGCAGCGCTCAAGGAAATGAACCGCGTGCTGCGCCCCGGCGGCAAGCTGCTGGTGCTGGAGTTCTCCAAGGTGGCCAAACCGCTGGAGAAGGCCTATGACTGGTACTCGTTCAAGATTTTGCCGACCATGGGCAAGATGATTGCCGGCGACGCCGAAAGCTATCGCTATCTGGCTGAGTCCATCCGCATGCACCCAGGCCAGAAGGAGCTCAAGGCCCTGATGCAGCAATGCGGCTTTGGCCATGTGGACTATCACAACATGACAGGAGGCGTCTGTGCCTTGCATGTGGGAATCAAGTGTTAAGTGCGCCCTGTGCGCAGATTTGTAGCGACTTTCTATAAGAAGGGAGATGAGATGAAGAAACTTTGGTCAATCGCCTTGGTGGCAATGCTGGTGGTGGCACATGGTCAGGCCGATGCAAAACGCATGGGCGGTGGCTCATCGTTCGGCAAGCAGTCGGGCAACGTCACTCAACGCGAAGCATCTCGTGCTCCCGCTCAGAATGCCCAGCAGGCTCCGCAGCAAAATGCGGCGCAGCAAAACCGTGCTGCTCCGCCTGCAGCGGCTCCGGCCGCTGCACCCAAGAAGCCATGGGGCGCCATGCTGGGCGGCCTGGCCGCAGGCCTGGGCCTGGCCTGGCTGGCCAACTCGCTGGGCATGGGCGAAGCCTTTGCCAATATGCTGATGTTCGGTCTGCTGGCCATGGTGATCATGGTGGTGGTCGGCATGATCATGCGCCGTCGCAAGGCAGCGCCTGCCGTGCAGAACACTGGCAGTCCATTCGCCTTTCAGGGCGCAGGCAATCTGGGCGGTGATGTGAATGCACCTCAGGCACGCCAGTACAACCCCGAAAAAGTGGGCAATGACGCGTCGGCTCGTCCTTGGGAGCAGAACCATATTCCCGAAGCCGCAGCTGCAGCTGGCGGCTCCATGATCGGCTCTGCCCTGTCGGGTTCGCAGAACTGGGGCGTGCCTGCAGACTTCGATGCCGACGGCTTTCTCACTGCAGCCAAGCGCAACTTCGTGACGCTGCAGTCGGCCTGGGATCGTTCCGACATCACCACTTTGCGCTCCATGATGACCGACGAGATGCTCACGGAAATTCGTGGTCAGCTGTCCGAGCGTGAGACGCAGCGCGCGGGCGAGCCCAATCACACCGATGTGTTGATGATCGATGCGCAACTGCTGGGCATCGAAGACCTGGGCAATGGCTATATGGCCAGCGTCGAGTTCTCCGGCATGATCCGCGAAGAGGCATCGGCAGGCCCCAGCCCCTTCCGTGAAGTCTGGAACATGACCAAGCCCAAGAGTGGCACCAGCGGCTGGCTGGTGGCAGGTGTGCAGGCGCTGCAATAAGCGCAGCAGGTTTGGATCCACTCGCGGTCAGCGCGAGGGGCACCAAGCAAGGGCCGCCCCGCAGCGATGGTGCCGTCCCCCTTGGGGGGAAGGCGCAAAGCGCCACAGGGGGGAATCAATTTCATGAATAATCGGGGACTATGGCAACACAGTCCCCTTTTTCTTTTCTGGGCGGTCTCGTCGAACGCGTGATGGCCGGTCCCCAAGCTCCTGAATGGCTGGTGAGTGAAATGCACCAGCGTCTGGTGCTTTTCCTCAATCATGTGCTGATGCAGGAAAAAGAGGCCACGGATCGCCTCGTGCGCCAGAAGGGGCGTATTGCGCGTGTGCAATGGCGCCAGTATTCGGTCGCCTTGCTGGTCACTCCTGCTGGCCTGTTCGACGTGGCTCCGGCCGAGGCCGCGCCCGATCTGATGCTGGAAGTCACCGAGACCTCTCCTTTGTCGCTGGCTCAGACTGCCTTGCGCGGGGACAAGCCCAGCATTCGCATCGAAGGCGATGTGCAGTTTGCCGCCGAGATCAATTGGCTGGTGGATAACGTCAAGTGGGATGTGGAGGAAGATCTGGCTCGCCTGATTGGCGATGTGCCGGCCCACACAATTGGCAAGGTTGCACGCACGGCCGCACAGGGGCTGCGTCAGTTCGTCGGCGCACGCATGGGCAGCAAGTCTGCCTCTGCTGCCGATGTGGCCAATCCTGTCAGCACGGTACCCGTGGCAGCCATGCCCGGAGCCGATTACACACAGCCATGAGCCGCTTTCTGCGAGGCTGGGCCATCCTCTGGGTGGTGTTTCGTTATGGACTCGACGAGCTGGTGCTCTCCGGGATTCCCCATCCGCGCCTGCGCAGCCTGCGCGGCGTGCTGACCTTCGGTCGCAAGCTGGACAAGCCACGTGGCGTGCGCCTGCGCGAAGCGCTGGAGGAGCTGGGACCCATCTTCGTGAAGTTCGGTCAGGTGCTGTCCACCCGCAGCGACCTGATGCCGCCCGATGTGGCCGAGGAGCTGGCCAAGCTGCAGGATCGCGTGCCGCCGTTCGATTCCCAGATCGCGGTGGACACCATCGAGCGTTCCTTTCGCAAGCCGCTGGAGCAGATCTTCATCAGCTTCGAGCGTGAGCCCGTGGCCAGCGCGTCCATCGCCCAGGTGCACTTTGCCAGGGTCCGCAACAAGGCCGGCATCGAGCATGATGTCGCCGTCAAGGTGCTGCGCCCGGGCATGAAGTCCGTGATCGACAAGGATCTGGCACTGATGCACATGATGGCGAGCTGGCTGGAAAAGCTCTCCCATGATGGCAAGCGGCTCAAGCCCAAGGAAGTGGTTGCCGAGTTCGACAACTATCTGCATGACGAGCTGGACCTGATCCGCGAAGCCTCCAATGCCGCGCAGCTGCGCCGCAATATGGATGGGCTGGATCTGGTGCTGATCCCCGAGATCTACTGGGATTACTGCCACACCGATGTGATGGTGATGGAGCGCATGAAGGGCGTGCCCATCAGCCAGGTCGAGCGCCTGCGCGAAGCCGGCGTGGACATCCCCAAGCTGGCGCGCGATGGCGTGACCATCTTCTTTACCCAGGTGTTCCGCGACGGCTTCTTTCATGCCGACATGCACCCGGGCAACATCATGGTCAGCCTGGAGCCCGATACCTTCGGGCGCTATATCTCGCTGGACTTCGGCATCGTCGGCACGCTGACCGAGTTCGACAAGGAATACCTGGCGCAGAACTTCCTGGCCTTCTTTCGCCGCGACTACAAGCGCGTTGCCGCCTTGCATGTGGAAAGCGGCTGGGTGCCGGCCACGACGCGCGTCGAGGAGCTGGAGGCGGCCATTCGTGCCGTCTGCGAGCCTTATTTCGACCGGCCGCTGGCCGAAATCTCGCTGGGCATGGTGCTGATGCGCCTGTTCCAGACCTCGCGCCGTTTCCAGGTCGAGATTCAGCCCCAGCTGGTGCTGCTGCAAAAGACGCTGCTCAATATCGAAGGCCTGGGGCGTCAGCTCGACCCCAACCTCGATCTGTGGAGCACGGCCAAGCCGTTTCTCGAGAAATGGATGCTGGACCAGATGGGGCCGCAGCGCCTATGGCATGAGCTGCAGGCACAGGCGCCGCGCTACGCCAAGATCCTGCCCGACATTCCGCGGGTGTTGCACCAATATCTGTCCAGGCATGGAGCCGGCAATGACAGCGAGGCCCTGCTCAAAGAGCTGCTGCAGCAGCAGAAAACGACAAACCGTTTGCTGCAGGCCATCCTCTGCGGCGGCATCGGTTTCGTCATCGGGCTGGTGGTGTTGCAGGTTCTGCTGCGCATCCGCTTCTGAGCTTTCCCTTCCTTTAGAGTTCGAGGAGTGCCAGCGTGCTGCTCTCATTGGTGATCGTCTACCTGTTTGTGACCATCGGCATCGGCCTGTGGGCCGCCAGACGCGTGAAGAACACGGCGGATTTCGCCATTGCCGGCCGTCATCTGCCGCTCTACATGATCATCACCACCACCTTTGCGACCTGGTTCGGGTCCGAGCTGGTGCTGGGCGTACCTGCCAAGTTCATCGAGGGCGGTCTGCATGCGCTGGTGGAGGATCCGTTTGGCGCGGGCATGTGCCTGATTCTGGTCGGGTGCTTTTTCGCGGCCAAGCTCTACCGCATGAATCTGCTGACCATCAGCGACTACTACCGCTCGCGCTATGGCCGGTCTATCGAGGTGATCTGCTCGCTGATCATCATGCTCAGCTATCTGGGCTGGGTCTCGGCCCAGGTCACGGCGCTGGGCCTGGTGTTCAACCTGCTCTCGGGCGGTGCCGTCAGCATTCCCATGGGCATGACGATCGGCGTGCTCTCCGTGCTGGTCTACACGCTGTTCGGCGGCATGTGGTCCGTGGCCGTGACGGATTTCGTGCAGATGATCATCCTGGTCGCAGGCCTGCTGATACTGGCCTTTTTTGCCGGTGACATGGCGGGCGGCGCGGGCAAGGTGGTCGATCTGGCCACCAGCCGGGATCTCTTCAAGTTTCTGCCAGAGCCCTCGCTGCACGAAATCGTTTTCTTCATCGGTGCTGCCGTGACCATGATGCTGGGCTCGATTCCGCAGCAGGACATCTTTCAGCGCGTGATGTCGGCAGACACCGAAAAATCGGCCGTGCGCGGCACCATCATCGGCGGTGCCTGCTATGTGATCTTTGCCTTCGTGCCCATGTTCCTGGTGGCCAGTGCGCTCATCATCATGCCCGCCGAAGCCACGGCTTTGCTGGCCGATGATCCCCAGAAGGTGCTGCCCACCCTGGTGATGGACAAGATGCCGTTTGCCATGCAGGTGCTGTTCTTCGGCGCGCTGCTCTCGGCCATCAAGTCCTGTGCGTCGGCCACCTTGCTGGCCCCCAGCGTGACCTTTACCGAGAACATCTGGCGTCAGTTCCGCCCCTATACCTCGGACAAGGACAATCTCAGGACCATGCGCATCAGCGTGCTGGTGTTCGCGGCCTGCGTGCTGGCCTATTCGATCGTCATGGAAGGCACGCCCATCTATGAGCTGGTCGCCAGTGCCTATCAGGTGCCGCTGGTGGGGGCCTTCGTGCCGCTGGTGTTCGGCCTGTACTGGAAGAGGGCCACCACCCAGGGCGCCATCAGCGCCGTGGCGCTGGGCATCGGTGTGTGGCTCATCTTCATGGTCACGCCCGTGCTCAACCAGGCTTTTCCACAGCAGCTGGCTGGTCTTTTGGCTGCGGTTGCCGGCATGCTTGCAGGCTCGCTGCTGCCGCAGTGGATCAGCAACCATCACCGTGAAATCGAGTCCCTGACCGAGATCAGGGCCTGAGAGAGCAAGCCGGCTGCACCGGGGCTTGCTTGCGCAGCGCAGCAAAACCAGGGGCGGCGCCTATAATTGAGGGTTTTTGCACTTCCCCCGTTTTTAGCGCTATGCCTATCTATGCATACAAGTGTGGCTCCTGCGGTCACGCCAAGGATGTGCTGCAGAAAATCTCGGACGCGCCGCTGACCGTGTGCCCAGCTTGCGGGGCCGAGGCCTTTTCCAAGCAGCTCACCGCTCCGGGCTTTCAGCTCAAGGGTTCTGGCTGGTATGCCACGGACTTCAAGAACAGCGGCAGCAAGCCGGCTGCAAGCACCTCTTCATCCAGTGACAGTGCCGCAGCCCCTGCACCCGCAGCTGCTGCAGCCCCTGCTCCTGCACCCGCCAATTCCTGAGGCTTACCCACACTATGTCTGCATTGCGCAAGTGGCTGATTGCCGGTCTGCTGGTCATCGTTCCCCTGGTGATCACGCTGGGCGTGCTCAACTGGATCATCGGAACGCTGGATCAGACGCTGGCCATTCTTCCCGAGGCCTGGCAGCCCGACAGATTGCTGGGCATGCATATTCCGGGCTTTGGCGTTATTCTGACCTTGCTGATTTTGCTGCTCGTGGGCGGCATTGCCAGCAATTTCATCGGCCGCAAGCTGGTGGGTTGGGGTGATGCGCTGGTGCGCCGCATTCCCGTGGTGCGCTCCATCTATTCCAGCGTCAAGCAGGTCTCGGACACCGTGTTCTCCGACAGCGGCAACGCTTTTCGCACGGCGGTGCTGGTGCAGTGGCCGCGCGAGGGCGTATGGACCGTGGCTTTCGTCACAGGCCAGCCCAGCGGCGAAGTGGCGGCTTTGCTTCGCGATGAATATGTGAGCGTCTTCGTGCCCACCACGCCCAACCCCACCGGGGGTTACTTCGTGCTGGTGCGCAAGAGCGAATGCATCGAGCTGGAAATGAGTGTGGATGCGGCGCTCAAATACATTGTTTCGATGGGCGTGGTGGCTCCGCCAGACCTCGCCCTGATCGAAGAATCCAAACAAACAACCTTGTCGCACCCCTAAGGTGCAGGAAGAATTTTCATGGCAATGCGTTCTCAATACTGCGGTCTGGTGACCGAAGCCCAAATGGGCGAAACCGTGACCCTGTGCGGCTGGGTGAACCGCCGCCGTGACCATGGTGGCGTGATCTTCATCGACCTGCGCGACCGCGAAGGCTATGTGCAGGTGGTCTGCGACCCCGACCGCGCCGAGATGTTCAAGGTGGCTGAAGACGTGCGCAACGAGTTCTGCGTGCAGGTCAAGGGCGTGGTGCGTGCGCGTCCCGCCGGCACCACCAACGACAAGCTCAAGAGCGGCCAGATCGAAGTGCTGTGCCATGAGCTCAACGTGCTCAACGCTTCCGTCACGCCTCCTTTCCAGCTGGACGACGACAACCTGTCGGAAACCGTGCGTCTGACGAATCGCGTGATGGATCTGCGCCGTCCCGTGATGCAGCGCAACATGATGCTGCGCTACAAGACCGCCATCCAGGTGCGCAACTTCCTCGACAAGGAAGGCTTCATCGACATCGAGACCCCCATGCTGGGCAAGTCCACGCCCGAAGGCGCACGTGACTACCTGGTGCCCTCGCGCGTGCATGACGGCGAGTTCTTCGCGCTGCCCCAGTCGCCCCAGCTGTACAAGCAGATGCTGATGGTCTCGGGTTTCGACCGCTACTACCAGATCACCAAGTGCTTCCGCGACGAAGACCTGCGCGCTGACCGTCAGCCCGAATTCACGCAGATCGACTGCGAAACCTCCTTCCTGAACGAAGAGGAAATCCGCGCCATCTTCCAGCGCATGATCAAGGAAGTGTTCCAGACCCAGCTGAACGTGGATCTGGGCGAGTTCCCCATCATGACCTACCAGGACGCGGCCTTCCGCTTCGGTTCGGACAAGCCCGACCTGCGCGTCAAGCTGGAGTTCACCGAGCTGACCGACATCATGGGCGACGTGGACTTCAAGGTCTTCTCCACCCCCGCCACCACCAAGGGCGGCCGTGTCGTGGCCCTGCGCGTGCCCGGCGGCGCTGCCATCTCGCGCGGCGAGATCGACGGCTACACCGAGTTCGTCAAGATCTACGGCGCCAAGGGCCTGGCCTGGATCAAGGTCAACGAAGTGGCCAAGGGCCGTGAAGGCCTGCAGTCGCCCATCGTCAAGAATCTGCACGATGCTGCGCTGGCCGAAATCGTCAAGCGCACCGGCGCACAGGATGGCGACCTGCTGTTCTTTGGCGCCGACAAGGAAAAGATCGTCAATGACTCCATCGGCGCCCTGCGTCTGAAGGTCGGCCACAGCGAATTCGGCAAGAAGAGCGGTCTGTTCGAGGACAAGTGGGCACCGCTGTGGGTGGTGGACTTCCCCATGTTCGAACATGACGAGGAAAACAACCGCTGGGTGGCCGTGCACCACCCCTTCACCTCGCCCAAGGATGGGCATGAAGAACTCATGGTGACCGATCCCGGCAAGTGCATTGCCAAGGCCTACGACATGGTCTTGAATGGCTGGGAACTGGGTGGCGGCTCGGTGCGTATCCACCGCGCGGACGTGCAGGCCAAGGTGTTTGCCGCCCTGAACATCACGCCCGAAGACCAGCGCGCCAAGTTCGGTTACTTGCTGGACGCGCTGCAATACGGCGCGCCCCCCCATGGTGGTCTGGCCTTCGGCCTGGACCGTCTGATCACGCTGATGACCGGCTCCGACTCCATCCGCGACGTGATTGCCTTCCCCAAGACACAGCGCGCCCAGGATCTGCTGACCCAGGCTCCCTCGCCCGTGGACGAGAAGCAGCTGCGCGAGCTGCACATCAAGCTGCGCAACCCCATGGTGGTCACCACCGAGGCTTGATTGCCAAGCTCCCCGTGAACAGCGCCGGTCGCTGTTCACACCCGGGCGCCAGTTCGCGAAAGCGGCTGGCGCTTTTTTGTTGCTTTGAAATCAGGAGCTGCTTGCGCCTGTCAATCCTGAAATTCAGATGGTTTTGAGTCTGAATTCAATGAATAGCAAGCGGTTGAAGCTATGAATATTGATGGCTATCAAGCAGCAGGGCGACTCTGCCTGCTGTCACCCTGGCCGCGCTAATATGCTGCGATGGAAGTCAGGCCCTACAAGATTCCGCAGTCCGTGCTGGTCGTGATCTACCGTGAAGACGGGCAGGTGTTGCTGCTGCGCCGCAGCATTGCCGCGCCAGAGGGCGAGCCTTTCTGGCAATCCGTCACGGGCAGCAAGGACAGCCTGGACGAGGACTGGCATGAAACCGCCGTGCGCGAGGTGCTTGAGGAAACCGGCATCGACGCGCAGGCGTCGGACTGCTGTCTGACCGACTGGGAACTCGAGAACGTCTACGCCATCTATCCACAGTGGCTGCATCGTTACGCGCCGGGCGTCAGCCATAACCAGGAGCGTGTCTTCGGCCTTCGTGTGCCGCCTCACATGACCGTGCACTTGAATCCCAGGGAGCACACCGCACATGATTGGCATGATTGGCGTGAGGCAGCCCAGCGCTGCTTTTCCTCTTCCAACGCAGAAGCTATTTTGCTGTTGCCGCGCTTCGAGCCGGCGCTTGTCGAGCGCCGCTGCAGGCAACAGCCTTGAAACCATCAGTGCCTATGTCTGAAGTTCAGTTGTTTACGCCGCCAGAGCCGCAGATCCTGCGCGTGGCTACCTACAACATTCACAAGGGTGTGCAGGGCCTGGGGCCTGCCAGGAGGCTGGAGATTCACAATCTGGGACTTGCGGTGGAGCAGCTCGATGCAGACATCGTCTGCCTGCAGGAAGTGCGCAAGATGAACCGCAAGGAGGAGCAGTATTTCGACCGCTGGCCCAATGTGCCGCAGGCCGAATACCTGGCTCCCGAAGGCTACGAGTCCGTCTATCTGACCAATGCCTACACCCGGGACGGCGAGCATGGCAATGCGCTGCTCAGCCGCTGGCCCGTGATCGGCTACCAGCACGAGGACATCTCGGATCATCGCTTCGAGCAGCGCGGCTTGCTGCATGTGGAGCTGGACATCCACGGCAAGCGCGTGCACTCCATCGTCGTGCACCTGGGCTTGATTCCGGGCAGCCGCATTCGCCAGATTGCATTGCTGCAGCGTTTCATCGAGCGTGAGGTGCCGCCCAATGCGCCGCTGGTGGTGGCGGGCGACTTCAATGACTGGGGCAACCAGATCAAGCGCATGCTGGCGGGCTTTGGCCTGTTCGAGTACGAGGAGACGCAGGGCATTCTGACCTATCCCTCGCGGCTGCCGATTGCGCAGCTCGACCATATCTATGTGCGCGGCCTGACCCCGCTGGGGCTGCAGGTGCCCAAGGGGCGCATCTGGTGGCGCATGTCGGATCATCTGCCGCTGATCGCAGAGTTCAAGCTGTAGCACCCCTGAGCCCGGCCCCCGGGCCTTCTTCCTCCTCGCTGCGCGGTGGCACTGGCTCGCCGTCTTCGGCGTCGGGCGCAGGCCGATTGGAGGATTGCTCCTGAAACCATAGCTTCCAATGCCTTGTAAACATGCATCTGGACGGCAAATCCTTTGTAGCTTCGGGAAGTTGATTCACTGGTACCATTCTTGAATGTTCAGAGATCTCGCCGACATGAAAAAAGACAACTCAGCCGAAGGAACACCCGTTTCGGTCAAGATCCGCGAGCGGTTGCAGGCAGCTAACAAACGTTTTCACGCCAACGACAACATTGCCGAATTCATCGAGCCCGGCGAGCTGGAGAAGCTGCTGGACGAGGTGCAGGAGAAGATGCAGGGCGTGCTCGACTCCATGGTCATCGACACCGTGCGCGACCACAACACGCGCGCCACGGCCCGCCGTGTGGCCAAGATGTATGTGAACGAAGTGTTCCGCGGCCGTTATGTGCATCAGCCGGCCATCACCGAATTCCCCAACGCCGAGCATCTGAACGAGCTGATGATCGTCGGCCCGATCACCGTGCGCAGCGCCTGCAGCCACCATCTGTGCCCCGTGATCGGCAAGATCTGGATCGGCGTGCTGCCCAACAAGAACACCAATGTGATCGGTCTGTCCAAGTACGCGCGTCTGGTGGACTGGATCATGGGTCGCCCGCAGATCCAGGAAGAGGCCATCATCCAGCTGGCCGACCTGATCATGGACAAGACCCGACCCGACGGGCTGGCCGTGGTCATGGAAGCCTCGCATTTCTGCATGTCCTGGCGCGGCGTGCGCGAGATGGATTCCAAGATGCTGAACTCCGTCATGCGCGGTGCTTTCCTCACCAATTCCGAACTGCGCCGCGAATTCCTGTCGCTCATAGCAGCCCGAAAATAAATGATCCCCCTGTGGCGCTTCGCGCCTTCCCCCATGGGGGGACGACGCCTTCGCTGCGGGGCGGCCCTTGCCTGGCGTCCCTCACATGTGCTGCGCCAGTCTCATCACGCACTGGCCATGTTCGGCCAGATGAAGCACTGAATTTTTCTTTTCAAAAGGCTGCGCATCGCGCGGCCTTTTGCATTTCCGGCTCTCATGTCCCTGCAAGCGTTCACTCTCATCATTTTGGCCGGCCTGATTCATTCGGGCTGGAACATCGTGGCCAAGAAGGCGGGCGGAGATGCCCGTTTTTCGCTCTACACCGCCATCTGCAATGCCGTCATCTGGCTGCCGCTGGGCTGGTGGCTGGGCAAGGATGTGGTGCCGGGCTGGGGCTGGATGGAGTGGGCGTTCGTCACCGCCAGCGCCATTTTGCATGTGGCTTATTTCGTGGTGCTGCTGCGCGGCTACCGCGTGGCCGACCTGACGGTGGTCTATCCGCTGGCGCGCGGCAGCGGGCCGCTGATCTCATCGCTGGTGGCGGTGATGTTTTTGGGGGAGCAGATTTCAACGCTGGGCGCTGCCGGCATTGCGGGCGTGGTGCTGGGCGTGTTCCTGATTGCGGGCGGCCCGCGGATGATCATCACCATCCGCGAAGGGCAGAACGCCGAGGCGCGCCAGCGCGTGCTCGCGGGTCTCTACTATGGCCTGCTGACGGGCATGTTCATTGCCAGCTATACGGTGGTGGACAGCTATGCCGTCAAGGTGCTGCTGATGTCGCCGATTCTCGTGGACTATGTGGGCAACCTGATCCGCCTGGTGATTCTGGCGCCACTGGCCATCAAGGATTGGCCCGAGACCAAGCGCCTGTGGCGTCTGCAGTGGCGCTATGCGGCCGTGGTGGCTTTCTTCAGCCCCATTGCCTATGTGCTGGTGCTCTATGCGGTGCAAAGCGCACCCATCTCTCACGTCGCTCCCGCGCGCGAGGTGTCCATGCTGTTCGCGGCCCTGATCGGCGGCAGGCTGCTGGGCGAAGGCGACCGCGCCCTGCGCATTGCCGGGGCCGTGATGATTGCCCTGGGCGTGACGGCGCTGGGCCTGGGTTGAAGCGGGTGGCAGGCCAGACGGGCCTGCAGGCTTTGCCGTTGAATCGCAAGCTGCCATTTTTTGAAGAGAGCTGACAATGCCGACCTGGGAAGTCCTGATCACATTCTTTGGCGTGGCCCTGCTGCTGGGCCTGAGCCCCGGCCCTGACAATCTGTTTGTGCTGGTGCAATCGGCCCAGCGCGGCTGGCGGGTGGGGCTGTGCGTGGTGCTGGGCCTGTGTCTGGGCATTGTCGGACATACGGCCGCCGTGGCGCTGGGGCTGGCGGCCGTGGTGGCCACATCGCCCATGCTGTTCACGGCGCTCAAGCTTTGCGGCGCCGCCTATCTGGCCTATCTGGCCTGGGGCGCATGGCATGCGCCGGTCAGCATCGAAGAAAGTGCCAAGGCGCAGGAGCAGCGCGACGTGTTGACTCTGCGCTCCGCCATGGGCTGGGTGGGCAGAGGCGTGGTCATGAACCTGACCAACCCCAAGGTGCTGATCTTCTTTCTGGCCTTTTTGCCCCAGTTCACCGACCCCGCTCGCGGCAGCGTGCCAGTGCAGATCATGGTGCTGGGCAGCGTCTTCATGGCAGCAGCTTGGCTGGTCTTTGGCTCTATTGCTTGCTTCTCGGGGCTCTTTGGCCAGATCCTGCAGCGCTCGGCCCGCGCCCAGCGCTGGCTTAACCGCATCGCTGCCACCGTTTTCGGTTCGCTCGCACTTCGTCTTGTGATGGTGCAACGCTAGAGGCAAACACTCTTAACACTGGCGCGCCCCAGCAAAGGGGCCGTGAGCAAGGCCTGGGCGGCCCCAACCGCCCCCGCAGCGAGGCTGTCGCCCCCCTCCGTCCCCCTCTGTCCCCCTCGCATACTGCGAAGCACGTAGAGAGAGGGGCGCCCGAGAGGGGTGCCTTGCTAGGGAGGGCGCGTAGCGCCTCAGGGGGTAATGCCCTATCCCCAGGATAGGGCAGACAAGTCATTCACAAACACCGGCATGTCCTTCCACAGCCCGCGCAGCTGCTTGTTCGCCACGGTCACCCACTGCGGGGTGTAGAGAAAGCCGTGTACCGAATCATGCGCCAGCAGGCGCTGTGCATCGCCAAGCAGGCGTGCGCGGTCGGCGGGGCGCGGTGTGTGCTTGATCTTGTCGAAAAGTTCGTTGAATTCCTGGGACTGGTAGCCCCAGTAGTAATCGGGCTTGGCAAAGTTGCCCAGATCAAACGGCTCCACATGCGAGATGATGGTCAGGTCGTAGTTCTTGTTGGTGTAGGTGCCCGACAGCCACTGTGCCCATTCCACATTCTGCAGCTTGAGCTGGATACCGATCTTGGCCAGCTGGGCTGCAATCAGCTCACCGCCTTGGCGCGCATAGGGCGCTGGCGGCAGCGTCATGGTCAGCGTCAGCGGGGTCTTGACGCCCGCTTCAGCCATCAGAGCCTTGGCTTTTTCCAGGTCAAAGGGGTTGACGCCGGTGGTGTCCACATAGCCAAAGGCGGTGGGCACATAGTAGCTGCCGATGGGCACGCCATAGCCATCGGCGGCACCGGCAATCACGGCCTTGCGATCGATGGCGGCGGCAATGGCACGGCGCACGCGAATATCGCTGAGCGGCTTTCGCGCATTGTTGATGGCCAAAATGGTCTTGGCGCGCGAGTTGCTCACCACCACCTGAAAGCGGGCATTGGCCTTGAACTGAGGCACGCTGCGTGGCGAGACGCGCGGGAAGGCATCGACATCGCCGGCCAGCAGGGCTGCAACCTGTGCTGCGGGGTCGGGAATGAAGCGGAACACGGCGCGCTTGATGCGGATGCTCTGTGCCGAGCGATAGTCGGGCAAGGCGGTCAGCGTGACCGATGCACCCTTGGCCCAGGCCGCCAGCTTGTAGGGGCCGGTGCCCACGGGCTTGCTGGCGTTGGTGGCGGCGCTCTTGGGCTCGACAATGATGGAGGTTGCCTGACCCATCATGAACAGAAAGTCGGGATCGATCTCCTGGTTGGTCAGCACCACCGTATGCGCGTCGGCGACCTTGGTGCTCAGATTGGCAAAGGTGCGCTTGTCCTTGTTGGTGCTCTTGTCGGCGGCTGCGCGGTCGAACGAGAACTTGACGGCGGCAGCGTTGAAGGGCTCGCCGTTCTGGAACTTCACATCCTTGCGCAGGCGAAAGGTATAGGTCTTGAGATCGGACGAGACTTCCCAGCTTTCGGCCAGCAGAGGCGAGACGCTGCCGTCGGAGTTGATTCTGGTCAGCGTCTCAAACACGTTGTAGAGCACGACTTCGGCAATCGAGGAAGCCGCCCCGGCCGTGGGGTCCAGTCCTGGCGGCTCCAGCGTCATGGCCAGCGTGACGCTGTCTTTCTTGGCCTGGGCCATGGCAGGCCAGGCAGCGAACAAGGGCAAGCTGGCAGCCGAGCTGGCCAGCAAGGAGCGGCGATTGAGCATCAACAAAGTCTCCGATGGGGGGGCTGGCCGCATGGGGCCATCAAAAGCGCTGCAAGTCATCGCGGGAAGCGGACTTGTTTCATATGCGTTTTTACACCAGTCGGAGCAGTCTTTGCTGTGGTCGCCGGCATATCGCTGCTGCGAGTGTGAACAACGGTTTGCCGGCCCGGTTCAGATGACTCGCGGTGCAGCCTTGACCAAGGCCTGGGTATAGGGGTGCTCGGGGGCGGAGAACAGCTTGCGCGGTGTGCCGCGCTCCACCACTTCACCCTGATGGAGCACGATGACCTGATCGCAGACATGCTGGACCACGGCCAGGTCATGGCTGATGAACAGATAGGACAGGCCCAGCTCGCGTTGCAAGTCCTGCATGAGATTGAGCACCTGGGCCTGCACCGAGACATCGAGCGCACTGACCGGCTCGTCGGCCACGATCAGGCGGGGGCGGGTAATCAGAGCGCGGGCAATGGCAATGCGCTGGCGTTGGCCGCCGGAGAACTCGTGCGGATATTTGTCGGCGTCCTGTACGCGCAGACCCACCTGGTCAAGCACGCTGATCACCTGCTGGCGCCTGGCAGGGCGACTGAGCTTTTCATGAGTCGTTCCCAAAGGCTCGCTGACGATGGCCTCCACTGTCATGCGCGGGTCCAGCGATCCATAGGGGTCCTGAAACACCATCTGGAAGTCGCGCCGCGCGGCGCGCAGCTCCTGTTCGGGGAGACGGTGCAGATTGCGGCCCAGCAGTTCCACCCAGCCTTCGCTGGGACGGTCCAGCGCCATGACCAGGCGCGCCAGTGTGGACTTGCCGGAACCCGATTCGCCGACCACGCCCAGGCTTTGCCCCGCCTGCAATTCAAAGCTCACGCCGCGCAGTGCCTGCAGCGGCTCGGGCTTGTGCCACAGCGATGTACGGGGGCGTGAATATGCGCGTTTCAGGCCGCTAACCCTCAGCAAGAGTGCACCGCTGGTTCCTGTTTCAGAAGTTTCGGCCGGCTCGATCATGTCCTTGCTCCTGCCGTCAGCACCTGTTCATACAGGCAGCGTGCCACATGGGGCTGGCGCCAGGAAGCAAGAGAGGCCGGTGCCGCCATGCTGGGCTGGTGCAGCGTGCGAGGCTGGGGGCGCTGCACATAGCACTCGTCCTGAGTATGGGCGCAGCGGCCCGCAAACGGGCAGCCTGCGGGCAGGTCCACGAGCTCCGGCACGGCTCCGGCAATCGTGGGCAGATGGGCTGCGCCTTCTGCGGCGTGGAGTTGCGGGCGTGCAGCAAACAGGCCGCGCGTATAGGGGTGGGCGCGCCTGGCGAACACGGCTTCCGTCATGCCGGATTCGACCACGGTGCCGCCATACATGACCAGCAACTGCTCCGCATTCTGGGCAATCACGCCCAGATCATGGCTGATGAGAACCAGCGCCATGGAATGCTCGGCCACCAGCTCCTGCAGCAGATCCAGAATGCGCTGCTGAACTGTCACATCCAGGGCTGTGGTGGGCTCGTCGGCCACCAGTAGATCGGGGCCGCAGGCCAGAGCCATGGCAATCATGATGCGCTGGCGCTGGCCGCCGGAGAACTGGTGTGGATATTCATCGAGCCGCTGTGCAGCCTGCGCAATGCCCACCCTCTCCAGCAGCTCGGTGGCGCGGGCGCGGGCCTGGGCGCGGCTCATTCC
Organism: Comamonas testosteroni; assembly: GCF_000761245.1. Classification (GTDB taxonomy): domain Bacteria; phylum Pseudomonadota; class Gammaproteobacteria; order Burkholderiales; family Burkholderiaceae_C; genus Comamonas; species Comamonas testosteroni_C. The sequence continues at coordinate 400,802 of NZ_AWOR01000001.1, forward strand.
CAGATGAAGCCGCAGCGGCTCTGCCACCTGGCGGCCGATGCTGTGCACGGGGTTGAGGGCACTCATGGGTTCCTGAAACACCATGGCCATGCGGTTGCCGCGCAGGGCGCAGAGCTGGCGCTCGCTCAGACCCAGCAGCTCCTGGCCGTCCAGCTGGATGCTGCCGTCCACTTGCGCGTGCTCGGGCAGCAGGCCCATCAGCGCCAGTGCCGTCAGCGATTTGCCGCAGCCCGATTCGCCGATCAGGCCCAGTGTGGCGCCGCGCTCCAGCGTAAAGCTCACATCGCGCACGGCCTGGGCGCGGCCGCGATGGGTCTGCAGATTGATGGTGAGACCTGAGACTTCAAGCAAAGCCATGGTGATTCAACGCTCGCGTGTCAGTCGGGGGTCCAGCAGGTCGCGCAGACCGTCGCCCAGCAGGTTCAGACCCAGCACCGACAAGGCGATTGCCAGGCCGGGCCAGACGGCCAGCAGCGGCGCCTGGAACATCAGGGTCTGGGCTTCGCTGAGCATGCGCCCCCAGGATGGCTGGGGCGGCTGCGTGCCCAGCCCCAGATAGGATAGGGCGGCCTCGGCCAGAATGGCCAGCGCAAACTGGATGGTAGCCTGCACGACCAGCACGGCAGCAATATTGGGCAGCACATGCTGCAAAGTGATGGCACTGCGGCTTTTGCCGCAGGCGCGCGCGGCCAGCACGTAGTCGCGGGCCCAGATGGCATTGGCCGAGGCGCGGGTGATGCGCGCAAAGGTGGGGATGTTGAAGATGCCGATGGCAATGATGGCATTGACCATGCCGGCTCCAAACACGGCTGTGAGCATGATGGCCGAGAGCAGGGCTGGAAAGGCAAAGGTGAAGTCCGCCAGCCGCATGATGATTTCTTCCACCCAGCCACGGCGTGCGGCGGCGACCAGGCCCAGCAGCACGCCCAGCACCAGTCCTATGCCCACGGCAATCAGGCCCACGGCAATCGAGGCGCGCGCACCGACCAAAATCTGCGAGGCCGTGTCGCGCCCGAAGGCGTCGGTGCCCAGCCAATGCTGGCTGCTGCTGGCCTGCAGGGCGGCGTCCATGTCCACTTCATGGGCCGAGCCCGGCGTCCAGACAAAAGACAGCAGCGCGGCGGCAATCAGCAAGGTCGTTAGCAGGGTGCCGAGCACAAAGCTGCGGTGCTGCAGGGCGCGCCGGCCAAAGCCTTGGGGCTGTGCACGCGTGAAGGCGCGTGTCGGGTAGTTGGGCACGCTGGCGCGAGTATCGGTCTGCCTGCTCATATTGCTCATATATCGCCGGCCTTGATGCGGGGGTCGATGGCGGCATAAAGCACGTCGACGACAAAGTTCACCACCACCACCATGGCGGCCAGCAGCAGCACGCAGTTGCGCACCACGATCACATCGCGGTTGGAAATGGATTGAAAGATCAGCCGGCCCAGGCCCGGCAGATAGAACACGTTCTCCACCACGATGGTGCCTGCCAGCAGGTTGGCGAACTGCAGGCCCATGACGGTGACCACGGGAATCATGGCGTTGCGCAGCACATGACGCCAGAGCGCCGCGCCGCGTGACAGCCCCTTGGCGCGGGCCGTGCGCACAAAGTCCTCGCGCAGCACCTCCAGCACCGCAGAGCGGGTGATGCGCGCCAGGATGGCGGCCTGCACCACGGCCAGCGCAACGGCAGGCAGCAGCAGTGCCTGCAGCGCGGGCCAGAAGCCGCCGCCGGCCTCCTCGCTCCAGCCCGGAAAGCCGCCGGCCGAGAACCATTGCAGCTTGACCGAGAACAGCAGGATCAAAAGAATCGCAAACCAGAAATTGGGAATGGCAATGCCGATCTGGGCCAGACCCATGAGGCCCACATCGCCCCAGCGTTTGTGGTTGGCGGCCGCAAACACTCCCGCAGCAATGGCCAGCACGGCGGTGATGCACATGGCCATGATGGCCAGCGGCACGGTGACCGCAAGGCGTTCCCAGACCAGCTCGGCCACGGGCGAGCCATAGACGTAGCTCTCGCCCATGTCGCCGTGCAGCAGGCCGCCAATCCACTGCCAGTAGCGCGTCAGCGCGGGCTGGTCCAGGCCCAGTTGCTGAACCATGGCCGCCACGGCCTCAGGCTCGGCATCGGGGCCCATGAGCATCTGGGCTGCATCGCCGGGCAGGACTTCCAGCACGGCAAAAACCACGATGGAGGCACCGATCAATGTGGCGATCAGCGTGAGCAGGCGTTTGAGCAAGAAGATGCTCATGGCGTGGGGCGTTGTTTCATCGTGAAGTGGGCTCAGACGCGGTGTTTGCGTGCTGCGCAGCATAGCGGCAATTGTGCCGCGTCCGAGAGGGGGGTGCTTTGTCCCGGGCGCTGCCATGTCTTGGGGAGCTTGGGATAATGTGGGCCGATACCGAGAACTGCACAGGAGCTGGCACATGGCATTGATGATTACCGATGAATGCATCAACTGCGATGTGTGCGAGCCCGAGTGCCCCAACGATGCCATCTATATGGGCGAGGAGTTCTACGAAATCGATCCGCACAAGTGCACCGAGTGCGTGGGCCACTTTGACGAGCCCCAGTGCGTACAGATCTGCCCTGTGGCCTGCATACCGGTGAACCCGGAGTACATTGAAAGCCGTGAGGTGCTGTTCAAGAAATATGAGCAGCTTACGCAGGCTAAGAAAGAAAGTTAAGGCCTTTTGAGTCTGAATTCCTTGTATATCAAGCGCAAATAGCTCCTTATTCAGGAGCTATTTTTCATTCTGCCTCGGGTTCAGGCTTCGCCAGCTGCGGGCTGGGCAGCATCGGGCGCAGGCTTGCGGGGTGGCTTGGGGCGCGGTGCCTTGGTGGTGTGGATGGCGAGAGTGGCCTTGTCCATCTGGCCGGCCACCATATCGGGCCAGGCCTTGAGCGAATGTGCGATGGCGTCTTCGATCAGCTTGAGCTGGTCGGGGGCCGGCTTTTTGAGCACCCAGCTGGCGACCTCGCCCTTGTGGCCGGGGTGGCCGATGCCCACGCGCAGACGCCAGTAATTGGGCGAACCCAGCTGGGCATGGATGTCGCGCAAGCCGTTGTGGCCGCCATGGCTGCCGCCGAGCTTGAGCTTGACCACGCCGGGCTCGAAGTCCAGCTCGTCATGCACGACCAGGATTTCCTCGGGCTGGATCTTGAAGAAGCGCGCCAGTGCGCCGACCGACTTGCCCGAGAGATTCATGAAGGTCTGCGGCTCCAGCAGCCAGATGCTCTGGCCGTGGATGCTGGTGCGTGCCATCAATCCCCAGTAGCTGCGTTCTGGAACCAGACTGACCTTGAGTCCACGCGCCAGCGCATCAATCCACCAGAAGCCGGCATTGTGCCGGGTGTCTTCATATTCAGGGCCAGGATTGCCGAGGCCGACAAACAGTTTGATCATTGCTCGATTATCTTCTTGCCAGCAAGGCTGGGCGGACAGGGGCTGTTGTGCATGGGCCAAAGAAAAAGCCCACCGAGGTGGGCCTTTTCTTGGAGTACAGCGGCAGCCGCCGTACCGAAGTCACAAGAATTACTTCTTGCCCTTCTTGGCGGGAGCAGCTGCGGGAGCAGGTGCAGCGCCTTCGGCAGGAGCCACTTCGGGCAGCTTGATCGAGATCAGCGAAGGGTTCTTGTTGGCGCCACGCACCACAGCCTTCACGCCGTTGGGCAGCTTCAGAGCTTGCAGGCCCAGCACGGACTTGGAAGTCAGAGCGCTCAGGTCCACCTTGATGAACTCGGGCAGGTTTGCGGGTTCGCAGATCACTTGCAGCTCGTGCATCAGAGGAGTCACGGTGCAGTTCTCGCCCTTCACGGCGGGGGATTCAGCAGCGCCTTCGAAGTGCAGGGGCACGTTCATGTGCAGCTTGGTGTTGCCGTCCACGCGTTGGAAGTCGATGTGTTGCACCAGCTTCTTGTAGGGGTGGAACTGCACGTCGCGCAGCACGACCTTGGTCACTTGACCGTTGATGTCCATGTCCAGGATGCTGGAGTGGAAAGCTTCCTTGTGCACAGCGTGCCACAGGGCGTTGTGATCGATTTCGATCAGTTGGGCTTCACCAGCACCGTAGACGATACCGGGGGTCTTGCCCGACAGACGCAGACGGCGGCTCGCACCCGTACCTTGCTTGGCGCGCTCAGTAGCGACGAATTGCATAACTAACTCCTAGATGGGCGGACCGCGACCAGTCTCGCCCGATTGATAAAAGAATCTGCACCTTGCAGCAAGGCCGTGGATTCTTGCGGTGGCCTCGAAACGCTCAAACCTCCCGAAGGAGGTTTGCTTGGGCTCAAGGCCGAAAAACCAGAGATTTTAAGCGGTAAACAGACTGCTCACCGAATCACCTGTGGAAATGCGGTGAATTGTCTCGGCAAACAGGCCGGCCACAGACAGCTGGCGAATCTTGCCGCACTGCTGGGCTGCGGGGCTCAGAGGAATGGTGTTGGTCACAACCACTTCGTCCAGAGCGCTGCCGTTGCCGATGCGCTCCAGGGCCGGGCCCGAGAAGATGGGGTGCGAGCAGTAGGCGTACACGTTCTTGGCGCCGCGCTGCTTGAGCACTTCGGCGGCCTTCACCAGCGTGCCGGCGGTGTCGATCATGTCGTCCATGATCACGCAGTTGCGGCCGTCGATATCGCCGATCACGTGCATGACTTCGGACACGTTCGCCTTGGGGCGACGCTTGTCGATGATGGCCAGATCGCAACCCAGCTCCTTGGCCAGGGCGCGAGCACGCACCACACCGCCAACGTCGGGGGAGACGACGATCAGGTCTTCGTAGTTCTTCTGACGCAGATCACCCAGCAGCACAGGGGTGGCGTAGATGTTGTCCACGGGGATGTCGAAGAAGCCCTGGATCTGGTCGGCGTGCAGGTCCATGGTCAGCACGCGCTCGACACCTACGGCCTGCAGCATGTTGGCCACCACCTTGGCGGTGATGGGCACGCGGCTGGAGCGGGGGCGGCGATCCTGACGGGCATAGCCGAAGTAGGGGATCACGGCGCAGATGCGCTCGGCCGATGCGCGCTTGAGGGCATCGACCATGACCAGCAACTCCATCAGGTTGTCGTTGGTCGGAGCGCAGGTGGACTGAACCACGAAAACGTCGCGGGCGCGAACGTTCTGCTTGATCTCGACCGCGACTTCTCCATCGGAGAAACGGCCAACGTCAGCAGCACCAAGAGAGGTGCCGAGGTGCTTAACAATCTCTTCGGCCATGCCAGCATTGGCATTGCCTGTGAAGACCATGAAATCAGAGTGATGTGAATGCATTGTGCGTCCCAGTGCTGTGGGTTGCTATGACGCAAGAAGATGTTTGGCAGGGGAAGAAGGATTCGAACCTTCGCATGCCGGAATCAAAATCCGGTGCCTTAACCAACTTGGCGACTCCCCTACACAGGCCTTTTGTCGAAGACAAACAGCCTTATAACTTGTTCTCTGGAATCCAGCTATTAAGTGGGTGTTTTTCCAGATTTCTGCAAACCTTGATCTGCCATGTGCCAGGAGCACAGCTCAAATCAAAGCTTTGCGCTATCGGTGCAAATACGGCACTTCCAGAGCCCGTCATTGTAGCATGCAATTTGAGTGATTCAAGCCAGCTTCTGACTTTCATCACCTCGGGCTGCAAGCCTTCAGCGACCGGCTGCAGGTCGTTTCGGCCAAAGCCGAAGTGATTTGCAGCGAAGTCCGCAACTATAGCAGGCTTTGTGTCGCGTTTCAGGAACTCGCTGGAAAAAATCTTGCCAGTTTCCAGGCCCTGTTCGGGCTTGACCACCAGGAACTGCTGCTCAGGCAAGGCATTGCGGCCTGTCAGCGGGGTGATGATTTCACCGATGCCGCTGACCCAGGCCGAGTGACCGCAGAGGAAAAAGGGGACATCGGCGCCGAGCTTCAAGCCTATGCTTTGCAGCTCCTGGCGCGAGAGGTTCAGATTCCAGAGGCGGTTCAGCGCCATCAGCGTGCTGGCCGCATCGGATGAGCCGCCCCCCATGCCGGCTTGGGCGGGCAGGTGCTTTTCAATCCCTATGCGCACGCCTTGCGTGCAGCCTGTGGCTTGCTGCAGGGCGCGGGCCGCGCGTGTGATCAGATCGTCGGCAGGAAGGGCAACGCCGTTGAGGTCTTCACGGCTGATCTGGCTGCTGACCGTACGCTCGAAATGCAGCACATCATGCCAGTCGATGAGCATGAAGACGGATTCCAGCAGGTGATAGCCGTCAGGCCTGCGGCCGGTAATATGCAAAAAAAGATTGAGCTTGGCCGGGGCCGGCACGTCATAAAGCGAGTGCATGGCGTGTATGTGTCAGTAAGAGAAAAACGGTGCAACGATAGCACCGGGTTGCCTGCCAATCAGCGAGCGTCCTGATCGAGCACGATACGCAAGGAGGCCTCGGGTGGCGGGCTGATGCGGTCGGCACGCAGGCGGCCATCGCTGATGCGCGAAAGATCTGTCTGCCAGCCGGTCACAGCCGTGTTCTTGCCTTGCAGCCAGTCGAACAGTGCGGCGACGGGAATATCGCTGCCTGTCATGCGGGTGATGAGCTCAGGCAGGGAGTCTGACTGGGTGATCTGATCGCCTTGCTGCAAGGTGGCTCCGCCACGCGTCCATTGCAGGCGGGCCATGATGGATCCCAGCGGGTTGAAGACCAGCAAAGTGCCGCTCTCGGGCTGACCTTGCAGCTCAAAACCGGCGCTGAAGGATTGCTGCTGGGCATCCTGGACCTGTAGCGCCATGCGGCCGGACCAGTGGTGGCTGGCCGCCACATCGAGCTGCAGCTGCCGCGCAGGTTGGGCGCAGCCGCCGAGCATGGCCGCTGCCAGAGCCAGCCCGAGGGCAGGAAGAATTTTCAAGAAAGTCGGCCTGCGCTTCATGGCGTCACTTTGAGGCGTTTGAGTGTTTCCAGCAGAGTGTCATTGCTGCTGTCTGCCTTCATGCCTTGACGCCAGATGAGCTGGGCGCGGTCTCGCTTGCCTTGGGCCCAGAGAACCTCCCCCAGGTGGGCGGCAATTTCTGCATCCTGACGCGTGGCATAGGCCTGCTCCAGAAGTGTTTCGGCTTCGTCCAGATTGCCGCGGCGGAAATGCACCCAGGCCAGGCTGTCGGTGATGAACGGATCACCGGGCTGCATGTCAAGAGCGGTCTGGATCAAGGTCTGCGCTTCTTCCAGCTTGATGCCGCGATCCGCGTAGGAGTATCCCAGTGCGTTGTACGCATGCTTGAAATCGGGTTTGCGCTTGATGATGTCGCGCAGCAGGCGCTCCATCTCGCTGAAATTTCCGGCTCTTTCCGCGAGCAAGGCTGTGTCGTAGGCCAGCTCCACATCCTCGGGTGCCTGGCTCAGCAGCTGGGCTTGCAGCGCATAGGCTTCCTTGTTCAGGCCGGCGTCGCGCAGTAGCTGCACCTCGGCAATCTGCTTGAGGCGCTTCTGGTTGGGGCCGTTTGCCGGAATGGCCTGGATAAGGGCGCGAGCTTCCTTCACCTTGCCCTGGCGAGCCAGCAGATCGGCGCGCCGGGCCTGCACGCTGAGCAGGTTGGCGGCATCGGGAATGCGCTGCAGATAAATGTCGGCCTCGTCGTAGCGCTGGCGCTTCTCGGCCAGATCGGCCCTGAGCAGATAGAGCTGGGATTCGCCAGCAGCGCGACCCACACCTTCAGGCAGCTTGGGCAGCAGGGAGCTGAACTGTGTCAGGGAAACGTCGGCAGCATCCAGCTCGCCATCCTGCAATTGCAAATTGGCGAGCATGACCCAGGCTTCCGGAAATTCGGGTGCCTCGCGCGTTATGAGCTGCATCTGGGTCTTGGCATCGGCATTGCGCTTTTGTCCCAGCAGCACGCGGGCATAGGTCAGGCGCAGTTGGGGCGAATGATTCTTTTCAAGATAGCGCTTGACCAGCGGCTCCACTTCGGCGGAACCCGATTCCAGCAGCTCCATGGCCAGCAAGGCGACGGCACCCGATTCAGGACCCAGCTTGGCGCCGTTTTGCAGCGCCTGCAGGGCCGCAGGCTTCTGGCCGGCGATCAGGCGCATATGGCCTATGGCGGCCCAGGCCATGGGGCCGTTCTTCGGGTCCTTTAAATCGATTTCCAGCGCTTGCTCGACCACATCGGCGGCCAGGGGCTTGTCCGATGCATTGTTGTAGAGCTGGGTGATGGCCAGAAAAGTGGCGCTGCGATTGGCTTGAGGGGTCAGCTCGACCTCTCGGCGCAGATAGCTGGCCGAGTCTGCAATGCGGTTCATCACCACCAGAATGCGCAGCACTGCGCGGTTGGCATCGCGTGATTCGGGGTAGGCCTCCAGCCAGGCGCGGGCATTGCGCAGTGCGCGGTCGCCCGAGCGGGACTGAATGGCAAGTTCGGTGGCGCGGCGATAGAGCTTTTCGTTATTGCTGCTGCGCGCAGCCTCCATCATCAGGGCCTGGGCGTCCGTCAGAGCGCCTTCCTGAGCGGCCATCTCTCCCACCAGGATTTCGTAGAACAGCTCGGCGGAGAGGGCAGCCTGCTCATTCTCACGCTCTGCGGCCTGTTCGAGATCGGTGCTTTGCTCGATCTTGTCCTGCGGGGATGGCGGGTCAGCGGTCTGGGCGGAGGCGATTGCCGATCCCATGGCCAGAACGGCGGCCACGGCGAGTCCCTGAAAACGTAGAGGATGAACCATCGGCCCATAATAATCCAAGCTTGTTGAACACTTGGCGAAGATGAGATTGCATGCCTGAGTTGCCCGAAGTCGAGGTTACGCGCCGCTCTTTTGCTGACCGCATTGCGGGTGCGCAGATTGAAGCCGCCACCTTGGGAAAGCCCCTGCGCTGGCCTCTGGGCCTGCTGCCGCAGGCACTGGTCGGCAAAGTGGTGCTGGGGGTGCGCAGACGCGGCAAGTATCTGCTGCTGGACCTGAGCGAAGGTCTGCTGCTTGTGCACCTGGGCATGTCGGGCAGCCTGCGCTTTGCGGGCCGCGACGAGGAGCCGCTGGGCGCTGGCGGAGCGCATGATCACTTCGACCTGCAGACATCGCGCGGCTTGCTGCGCCTGCATGATCCGCGCCGCTTCGGTGCCGTGATCTATGTTCCGGATGAGGGCGATGCCCTGGCGCGCAAGCTGCTTGACCATCTGGGCATGGAGCCGCTGAGCGACGGATTCACGCTGGATGCCTTTCAGGCCGGGCTGGCTGCCAGCCGCTCGCCCATCAAGCAACTGCTGCTCAGCGGCAGCGTGGTGGTCGGTGTCGGCAATATCTATGCTTCCGAGGTGTTGTTTCTGTCGCGGATTCACCCGGCAACACCGGCGCGCGATGTGGGCAGGCGAAAGGTCAAAGTGTTGTATGAGGCCATTCGCACCGTGCTGGCCTTGGCGGTGGAGAAAGGCGGCACGACCTTGCGCGACTTTTCCGCGGCCAACGGCATGGAAGGGCACTTTCAGTTGGAGGCCCAGGTCTATGGCCGCGATGGCCTGCCTTGCTCGCATTGCGGCGCCGCCATCCAGATCATGCGCCAGGGGCAGCGCAGCACCTATTACTGCGCCCGCTGCCAGAAGGCCGCGAAAACTCTCTGAATTTGATAGCTAATACCGCAGTTCGAGTATGCGTTCAGGCATGTTTTGACGTCACAATTTCATTTTGATGCTTGATATGTCTCAGGGGCGTTGCCAATGCCCAGGCAGTGGCGCTGTTTTGCGTCGTTGCGCGCAGATACTTTGCGGCTAGAGATATCAGGCCAGCCTCTGGAAGAGCCGTAGATGCTGTCAAGGGGCAATGCTATATATTGATCAGGCTGTCAGCCATGGCTGACACGGCGACTCAGACAAACAAGAGGGGTAGATGTGTCAGCTTCATTCAACGAGCAGTTTGGTCAGTATGGCGCATGGCGACGGGGCTTTGCCACCCAACTGCAGGAGCTGCGTGAATGGTTGATGGCCCAGGATCTGCTGGACGCCTCGGTGCAGGAGCGTTTGCAGAGACTGGAGGAGCAGATGCGCTCGGACAAGGTCATGGTGGCCTTCGTGGCCGAGTTCTCGCGCGGCAAATCCGAACTCATCAATGCTGTCTTCTTTGCCCATTACGGCCGCCGGCTGATGCCGGCCAGTGCAGGCCGCACCACCATGTGTCCGGCGGAGCTGGGCTGGGAGCCGGAGCTGCCGCCCAGCCTGCGTCTGCTGCCCATCGATACCAGGGAGTCGCTGGAGAGCCTCGGCCAGTGGCGCATGCGCCCCGACGCCTGGATGCAGCAGCCGCTGGATATCGCCGATGCGCAGCAGATTGCGGACACCCTGGCCAAGGTGGCGGAGGTGCGCAAGGTCTCCATCGATCAGGCCAGGGCCTGGGGCTTTTGGCATGACGACGAGGCTGCCGACAACCCCATGGTCGATGCCAACGGCTGGGTCGAAGTGCCAATGTGGCGCCATGCCTTGATCAATATGCCCCATCCTCTGCTCAAACAGGGGCTGGTGATTCTCGACACGCCTGGTCTGAATGCAGTGGGGGCCGAGCCGGAGCTGACCGTCAATCTGATACCCCAGGCGCATGCCGTGGTCTTTGTGCTGGGCGCCGATACCGGCGTGACCAAGTCCGACCTTGCCATCTGGCGCGACCATGTGCTGCCGGCAGGAGCCGGCAAGGCGGGGGACGATGAAGCCCTGGCTGCGTCGCGTCTGGTGGTACTCAACAAGGTGGATACGCTGTGGGACAGTCTGAGTTCTGGCGCGCAGGTGCAGGCCCAGTTGCGCCGTCAGCAGCAGGACTCGGCCCAGTTGCTGGGGGTGGCGCTGGAGCGCGTGCTGCCCATCTCCGCCCAGAAGGGGCTGGTCGCCAAGGTGGGGCGTAACGACAGCCTGCTTCAGGCCAGCGGCCTGCCCGCTTTTGAAGACCTTCTGGCCAACGGCATCATGGGGCAGCGCCAGAAAGTGCTGCAGGCCGCTGTGCGCACTCATGTGCAACAACTGCGCTTGCAGGTGGAGCGCGTCATCAATATGCGCCGCGGCGATCTCGACGATCAACTGGCCGAGCTCTGCGGCCTGCGCGGAAAGAATGCCACGGTGATTGCCGGCATGCGTGCCCGCATCGAGGCCGAGCACAAGGAATTCGACCTGAGTGCCGGCCGCATCCAGGCCATGCGCCACATCCATATGCGCATGCTCAAGGAGCTGTTCCTGCTTCTGAGCTCGAGCACTTTGAAGGCCGAATTGGCCGAGCTGAAAGAAGCGCTGGATCAGCGCGGGCTCAAACTTGGCTTGCGCAAGGTCTATGAGCAGACCTTCGGGCGTCTGCATGCCGTGGCTGCAAAGGCGCAGGATCAGGCCGATGAGATCCAGGCAATGATGAGTTCCTCGTTCAAGGAACTCAATGCGGAGTTCGGCTTCTCCCTGCAGATGCCGCCGCAGTTGGTGCTGTCCGAGCTCAAGGACGACTTGCGCAGCATCGAGGGTAGTTACACCCAGTATCTGGGGCTTGGCAGTGTCATCAGGCTCGGCAGTGCCGACTTTTCGCAGCGCCTGATCAAGGCGTTGGCGCTGCGCTTGCGAACGGTGTTTGAAGCGGCATCGAACGACGTGGATATGTGGAGCAAATCACTGACTGCGCCGGTCGATGCACAATTGCGCGAACGTAAACGCAGTTACACGCGCCGCCTGGAGGCCGTGGACCGGATCAGCGGTGCAGCCTCTGAGCTGGAGGAGCGCATTGCCGACATGGAAAATGCGCAAGCCCGCATGGGAGTGCTGCAGACGCAGCTGATCAGTGCATCGGCGCAGCTGCTGGATCCGATTGCGGCTGAGCGGCCGCAGGCCGCGTCCATGCCGTTGGACATCAACCTGGTAGCTTGAAATCTTGACTCTCCCTTCGATTGCCGCAGCTGTCGTGCAGTGGCAGGCCAGCCATGGCCGCAACCATCTGCCCTGGCAGCAAACCCGTGACCCTTACCGCGTCTGGCTGTCTGAAATCATGCTGCAGCAGACCCAGGTCACTACCGTGCTGGGCTACTACCAGCGCTTCCTGGACGCTTTTCCGGATGTGGCCAGCCTGGCTGCTGCTCCGCAGGATGCCGTGCTGGCGCTGTGGAGCGGCCTGGGCTACTACAGCCGCGCGCGCAATCTGCATAAATGCGCGCAGACCGTGATGGAGCAATGGGGCGGGGCTTTTCCGCAAACGGCCGAAGAACTGGCGACCTTGCCAGGCATTGGTCGTTCCACGGCCGGTGCCATTTCATCGTTCTGCTTTTCCGAGCGGGTGCCGATTCTGGATGCCAATGTGCGACGTGTTCTCACACGGGTGCTGGCGTTCGATGCGGATCTGGCGCAGTCCAGAAATGAAAAGCAGCTCTGGGAGCGCGCCCAGCAACTGTGCCCCACAGAGAATCTGCACGAAGCCATGCCGCGCTACACCCAGGGCATGATGGATCTGGGTGCCAGCGTCTGCACATCGCGCAAGCCCACTTGCCTGGTGTGCCCCTTGCACTCCGAATGCCGGGCGGCCCGCGCCGGCAACCCGGAGAACTATCCCGTGCGCACGCGCAAGATCAAGCGCAGCTCCGAGTCCTGGTGGCTGCTGCTGGCGGTGGATGCACAGCGCCGCGTATGGCTGCAAAAGCGTCCGCAAGCCGGTATCTGGGCCGGGCTTTACAGCCCGCCGGTCTTTGAAGACTATGCGGCACTGCAAAGCCATGCGCAGGCCGCATGGCCTCAGGACGGGACCCGGGGCTGGCAGGATCTTCCAGGCTTTCTGCATGTGCTGACCCACAAGGATCTGCACCTGCATCCGGTTTTGGTGCCCGTCGATCAGGCGCATGCAGCCCTGGTGTCAGAGGGCGCTGAATCGTGCTGGGCGGATGCCGCGGCCTGGGCCGAGCTGGGTCTGCCGGCCCCGATCCGCAAGCTGCTCGATGCCGAGCTGGCCTGAACGCCTGCCGCATGAATGAAAAAGGTGACGGCTGGCGTCACCTTTTTTCATGGCTGCAGATTTCAGAAGCGCAATCTGGGCATCAGCATGGAGCAGCGAAGCCCCATCAAGGCCAGCCACAGGGCCTTGGTCTGCGGGTTGCTGCGCTGCGCCTGCAATTGCCGGCCGGCGGCCACCACACGCTGGCGCAGGACTTGCTGCGCCCTGCGGTCGCCTTGACTTTGTGCGCTCAGCCAGAGTTGCTGGTACTGCTGCACGCTGAGCTGGCAAGGCTCGCCGAGCAGATGGCGCGACGAAGTGTTCAGCAAGGCCTGAGCCTGCGGGGTGTGCCGTGACTGGCTCATGCGGCCTCCTCTTGTTTCGAAGACTTGCTCGGCGCTTCGCTCTCGCTGCGTCCAAAGGCGTACCAGTCCACATGGCGGGTGCAGATCATGACCAGGGCCAGCACGCCGAACAGGGCGATGGAGCCGACGACCAGAGCGGTCTGCTCCAGCTGCAGCAGCACATACAGCAGGCCGTACAGTGCCGAGATGGCAATCGCGAACGGCAGGCCGCGTCTGATGCTGCCAAGAATGTGGCTGGCATAGAAGGCCAGCAGAGCCACGCAGGAGCTGGCCGCAATCGCATAGGCCGTGGCAAAGCCCAGGTGTTCGGACAGGCTGATGAGCAGCAGGAAGAAGCTGCACAAGGCCGAGCCGACCAGCAGGTACTGCACGGGGTGAACGCGCAGCTTTTTCATGACTTCGAACAGACCGACCGCGACAAAGGTCAGGATCACAAAAAGAATGCCGTACTTGGTGGCGCGCTCGCTCAGCGAGTAGACATTGACGGGGTTGACGAACTCCGTGTCCATGGTCTCGAGGCAGGGGCCGCTGTCGTCATGGCTGCGGGCAGCAGAGGCGGCATAGGTATCCGAGCTGCCCCAGTAGCCAGGGCTGCAAAGACGTTGCTGGCGGGTGAAGGCCGTGCTGGCAGAGGTGGCCAGCGAGGACAGCTCCCAGCTGGCGGTGAAGCTGCTGTCCGTCACCTCGCGTCGGCTGGGTAGAAAGCTGCCGCCAAACGAGGGGTGGGGCCAGTCGGCAGTCAGCGTGACCTTGCTTTCCGTGGCGATGGGGCTGAAGGCGAGCTGCTCCGTGCCCAGCAACTGCAGCTTGAGGTCCAGGTTCAGGGCTTCGCCTTTTTTCAGCAGGCCGGCATCAATCTCTGCCTGAATGCCTTTGCCATAGCGCTCCAGCGGCGTGCCGGACTCGACCGCCAGATCCTGCCCGTTGGCCTGCAGCGTCGCACTGCGAATGCCGCGCGGGTCGCTGAGCGCAAATGCCACAAGGACCTTCTTGCAGCGCACCACGGCGTTGGGCTCGCTGGGCTTGGGCAGCTCCGCATACTGCGCGGCATTGGCAAAGCCGGCCGATATCTGGTCGTGCAGCACATAGGTGTTGATGTGGTGCAGGCCGCGTGAGCGCTCTTCCATCTTGGCATTGGCGTCGTGGTTGAGCGTGTCGGGCAGCAGCATGCGCTGGAATTCCCGGGTGCTGTATTCGATTTTCTTGCCGTTGGTCGTGCTGGTGGTCTCCGTGCAGTTCTGCACCAGGGCAGGACCAATCAGCGTCTGCGTGCCGGCCAGGCTGGAGACCACGCTTTGCACGGCGTAGTCGCGGTTGCGGATGCGGTCTTTCACCACATCCTGAATCATGGACAGGCCGGCCATGAGCAAGGCCAGAACGATCAGCAGTGAGACTGTCTTGAACAGCAGTCGGTTTTTCATGCGTGCTCCTGAATGAGGGGGTTTCAGGACGCAGTGTCGGCAGCGCCTGTGTGGGCGCAATGAAGTCTGTGAAGCGGGTGTGAAGTCCTGCTTGAAAGCCTTGGTCGCTCAGCTTTGGGGAGCGAAATCCAGTGTCACGGCAAGGCCGGGGTGGAGATTTCGGACCTGCATGCTGCCGCCATGAAGATGCATGATGCGGGTGACGATGGACAGGCCCAGGCCGGTGCCGCTGCGCTCTCCGTTGGGTCTGGGAGTGGTGAAGAAGCGCTCGCCCAGACGGGCCAGCAGGGGCTCGGCAACACCCGGGCCTTGATCACTGACGGTGATGCGGTGCGGGGCCATCTCAAGCTCGATCACACTGTGCCCGGCAGAGAAATCCAGTGCGTTCTGCAGCAGATTGCTGATGGCCAGAGTGACCAGGCCGGCCTCCCAGGGGCCGCTGCTGTCCACACCGCTCAGGCGTATGGAGATGCGGCGTTGCTCGGCATGGCTTTGAAGAGAGTCCACGGCCTGGCGCGCACATTCCATCAGGCTGCAGCCATGGCTGGTGTCCAGTTGCTGGCGCTGCTCCAGACGGCTGAGCTGCAGCAGCTGGTCGATCAGGTTCTGCAGGCGCAGGCTCTGCTCAATCACCTGTCTGGCGAACATGGCCCGGTCCTGGGGCGGCAGCTCTTCCTGCAGCAACTCGCCCGCGCCGCGTATGGCGGCCACTGGGCTTTTGAGTTCGTGGGTCAGGGCGCGTACATAGCCCTCGATATAGTCGCGCCCTTCCAGGCGCTTGCGCATATTGTCCATGGCCTGGGCCAGCTCGCCCAGCTCGCCGGGCATGTCGGGTATGGCCGCAGGGGCAGAGGCCTGTGCGGGGTGGGCAGACTCGTTGAGCGTGGGGGCCTGCACCTGCTGTGCATAGTTGCGCAGCCGGCGCACGTGAAGCACGAACCACCAGGTCACCGCACAGCCCACGGCGGCGGACAGCAGCACAAACAGCAGGCCGCCGCGCAGAATTTTCTGCTCCGCGCCGTCGACGATTTTCTGTACCGAGCTGGAGGGCTTGGAGGCGGTCAGCACCCCGGCAATCCTGCCGTCCACCATGATGGGCGCGGAGACATACATGACGCTGCTGGATTCGTCCTCCTTGACGGCTCGCGTGGTGCGTGCGCCATACTCACCTCGCAGCGTCAGATAGACATCGCGCCAGCGCGAGTAGTCTGCGCCCTGGTCCCTGCCCTGGGAGTCGAACAGCACCATGCCTCGGTCGTTGGTGACGGTGATGCGCAGATCCAGCGTGGTCTTGCGTGTGTCCCAGATCCAGGCCTGTATCGGCTTTTGTGTGTAGCCCTGAAGCTGAGCGGCAAACGTGCTGTCCGCTCCGGCTTGCAGCCGGCCGTTTTCCATGTCGGCACTGGCCAGCGTGGCCAGCGCATAGGCGGTCTCCACCAGCGTGTCCTCGGTCACCTTGCGCACGCTGGGCTTGATCTCCACCATGAAGACGCGCAGCACGAAAAAGGCGGCCAGACCGTTGATCAGGAAGAAGGCAAAGAAGAGACGCAGGCCCAGGCGCATACTGGCTATGCGGGCTGGCTCAGGCTATAGCCCAGACCGCGGTGGGTGACGATGAGCTCCTGATCGGGCAAACGCTCGCGCAGTTTGGCGCGCAGGGTCTTGATGTGGGTGTCCACCGTGCGGTCCGTGCTCTCGCTGTCCAGCCCCCAGATCTGCTCCAGCAAGACGTCGCGGCTCAGGATACGGCCTGCAGCGTTGACCAGGCTCTGCAGCAGCTGATATTCGCGTCGTGTCAGATCCAGCGCTTTGCTGTGGATCAGAGCTCGTTGCCCTTGCTCATCTATTTGCAGTGCCTTCGCAATCTGGGCGGGCGCTGCAGGCTGAAACTGCCTGCAGCGGCGCAGCAGGGCTCGGGTGCGCGCCAGCAGCTCGCGCGGGCTGAAGGGCTTGGTCAGATAGTCGTCCGCGCCCAGCTCCAGGCCCAGCACCTTGTCCATCTCCTCGCCTCTGGCACTGAGCACCAGTACCGGAACAATGGAGCCGGCAGAGCGCAGCTCGCGGCACCAGTCCAGGCCGTTGCCGTCGGGCAGGCCCACGTCCATGAGCAGTACATCAAACGCTGTCCTGCTCCATTGCTGACGCGCATCCGCGATCAGCAGGCTGTGGGTGACGGCTATGCCCTCGCGCTCCAAAGCGTAGCAAATCGTGCGTGCAATGGCCGGGTCGTCTTCGAGCAGCAGCACATGCATGGCTGACGTCTGAGGGCTGAGCATGCGGGTCAGAGGATCGGGGCTTGCGGGGCCAGAAACTGCTGAGAGACCTGGATGAATTTGTCGCGAAAATCCAGTGAGCGGTGGCGGCGCACGGTGGGCCACTGCTTCTCGAAATGCCTGGCCAGGGCTTCGACGAGAAAGACCGAGCGGTGCTGCCCGCCTGTGCAGCCTATGCCCACAGTGACATAGCTGCGGTGGTCTCTGGACAGCAGCGGCAACCAGCGCTCGAGGAATTGCTGTATGTCCAGCTGCATCTGCTGCACCTCGGGCAGGGCGCCCAGATAGTCGGCAACCGGCTTGTCCAGGCCCGTCAAGGCACGCAGCTCCTTGTCGTAGAAGGGATTGGGCAGCATGCGCACGTCAAACACGTAGTCAGAGTCTGTGGGCATGCTGTGCTTGAACCCAAAGGACTGGAACATCAGCGTCATCTGCCCTGTGGGTGCTTCGATGATCTGCTTGATATAGCTTTGCAGCTGCGCCGACTTGAGGTCCCCGGTGTCGATGACGATGGAGCGGTCGCGCAGCAGGCCCAGCAGCTCGCGCTCCTTTTCGATATCGAGCTCCAGTGCCTGGCGCTCGTTCGCCTGGGAGCCCGGAGACAGAGGGTGGCGCCTGCGGGTTTCCGAAAAGCGCCTGATCAGAGTGCTGCTGTCGGCATCGAGAAAAATCATGCGCGGCATCAGCCCCTGCTTTTTCAGGCGATGCAGCTGCTCAGGCAGCTGAGGCAGGCCCTTGGCGCTGCGTGCATCCATGGCAATGGCCACTTTCTCGTCCTGATGGGTGAGCTTGAGCTCCACAAAGGACTGCAGCAATTCCGGGGGCAGGTTGTCGACGCAGTAGTAGCCAGCATCCTCCAGCGCATGCAGCGCAACGGATTTGCCCGATCCGGACATGCCGCTGATCAGAACAATCTCCATGGACATGATTTCACACTCCTCTGACTTTGCCGCTCTTGCGGGCTGTCGTGCTGGCCTTGGCGCTTCTGGCTGGGGTGGCCGATGGACGCAGGGCGCTGTTGGCGGCCTGCTTTGCAGGCAATCTTGCCATGGCCAGCATTTCTCTGGCATGGGCCATGGTTGCTTCGGACAGGTGCTCGCCGCCCAGCATGCGGGCCATTTCCATCTCGCGCTCCTCGCCCGCCAGCGGGTCCACGCTGCTGATGGTGGTGTTGGATTTGGGGCGCTTGGTCACCCGGTAATGCTGGTCTGCATAGGCTGCGACCTGGGGCAGGTGGGTGACGGCCAGCACCTGGCGCGAGCCGCCGAGCGAGTGCATGAGGCGGCCTACGGTTTCGGCCACGGCTCCACCCACACCGGAGTCCACCTCGTCAAAGATCAAGGTCCCGGCCTGGCCCAGTTCGCTGGTGGTCACGGCAATGGCCAGCGAGATGCGCGACAACTCGCCGCCTGATGCCACCTTGGCCACGGGCTTGGGCGTGGCGCCGGTATGGCCGGCCACGAGAAAGGTGATGCTGTCCGTGCCGGCCGGGCTGGCGGCGTCGGCATGCTCCAGCTGCACTTCGAAACGGCCGCCCTTCATGCCCAGACTTTGCATGGACTGGGTGATGGCGCGCGACAGGCGTGGTGCTGCCAGGGTGCGCTGTTGCGAGATCTTGCGCGCTTCAGCCTGATACCTGAGGTGGGCGGCTTGCTCTTTGGCGCGCAGCCCCTCCACATCGACGGCGGCATCCAGCTGGTGCAGCTCCTGTTTCCAGCCTTCGAGCAGGGCGGGCAAGTCCTCGGGTGTGCGCTTGTAGCGGCGTGCCAGCTGCATCCACAGCGACAGGCGTTCATCGAGATCGGCCAGCAGCTCGGGGTCCAGATCGGCGCGGCGCAGATAGGCCTGCAGCGAGTGACGGGCATCGTGCAACTGGGCCACACAGGAGCCCAGTACGTCGGCAATGCTCTGAAACTCAGGCTCCAGGTGCTCTTGATCCTGCAGCAGGTGGTGGGCTCTGCCCAATGGGGTGGCCGCTCCTGCATCATCATCCTCCAGCAGCTGCAGGCAGGACTGGGCCGAGTCCATCAGGGTCTGTGCGTGCGACAGACGTGTGTGCTGGGCGTTGAGCTCATCCCACTCTTCGGCGTGTGGCGACAGCTTGTCCAGCTCGGAAATCTGCCATTGCAGGCGTTCCCGTTCGCGTTGCAGGTTGTCCTGGGCCGAGAGCGCCTGCTCCAGTGCCTGATGGTTCTGGCGCCAGTCCTGCCAAAGCGATTTGAGCTGGGCCGTTTCAATGCCGCCGTAGGTATCCAGCATGGCGCGTGCTGCGTCCGGGCGGGTCAGGCTTTGCCAGGCATGCTGGCCGTGAATGTCGATCAACTGATCGCCCAGATGGCGCAGCTGCGTGGCCGTGGCGGGCGAGCCGTTGATCCAGGCACGGCTGCGGCCCAGACTGTCAATGACGCGGCGCAGCAGCAAATCCTGCTCCTGCGCGAAACCCGACTCTTCCAGCCATTCATTCAGTTGGGGTGGGCAATCGAACTCTGCGCAAATATCGGCCTGAGGGCAGCCTTCGCGCACCACCTGTGCATCGGCTCGTGCGCCCAGCACCAGTTGCAGAGCGTCGAGCATGATGGACTTGCCGGCGCCGGTTTCGCCGGTAAGCACCGTGAAACCGGTCTGCCAGTCCAGATCGAGTGACTGGACAATCACAAAGTCCCGCAGGACGATGCGCTTCAAGGCCATGGTCAGACGCCTCCCTCGTTCCAGCCCAGCTTTTTACGCAAGGTGTCGAAGTAATTCCAGCCCTTGGGATGCAGAAAGTGCACGCTGTGATCGGCGCGCGTCACCAGGATGCGGTCGCCATGCTGCAGCGATTTCAGGGACTGCATGTCGAAGTTCGCGCTGGCGTCACCCCGGCCGCCCACCACCTCGATAGTCACCTCCTGGGCATCGGAGAGCACGATGGGGCGGTTGGAGAGGTTGTGCGGCGCGATGGGTACCATCACCCAGGCCGGAATCGACGGGTGCAGCATGGGGCCGCCGGCCGAGAGCGCATAGGCGGTGGAGCCCGTGGGGGTGGCCACGATCAAGCCGTCCGCGCGCTGGTTGGAGACAAAGCTGCCGCCGACCTCGATGCGCAACTCCACCATGCCCGAGGTCGAGCCACGGTTGACCACCACATCATTCATGGCCTGGGCTTCAAAAACACACTGGCCGTCGCGCATGACGCGAGCATTCATCAGGGTGCGTTCGTCTTCCTCGTACTCGCCCTGCAGAATGGGCGTGATCGAGGCTTCGAATTCATCCAGGGCGATATCGGTGACAAAACCCAGGCGCCCCTGGTTGATGCCGACCAGCGGCGTGCCATAGCGCGCCAGATGGCGGCACACGCCCAGCATGGTGCCGTCGCCGCCCACGACCAGGCCAAGGTCGCAATGCCTGCCCAGTCCGTCCACATCCATGCTTGGGTAATCGGGCAGGCCCGCGTAGATGGCGGACTGGGTATCCAGAATCACCTCACAACCCAGGCTACGCACGTAACCGGCAATCCGTTGCAGCGCTTCGCTGGCTGCATCGGACGGAACGCCTGCTGCGGGTGTGTGGTACTTGCCGATCAGGGCAATATGGTGGAACGTGGATGTCATCTGGGAAATTACATCATTAAAATGAAATCATGCTCGACGAACGTGCCAAGTTATTGCTCAAAGCGCTGATCGAGCGTTACATCGCTGACGGTCAACCAGTCGGTTCGCGCACTCTTTCACGTGCATCCGGGCTTGAATTGTCGCCTGCCACCATACGCAATGTGATGGCCGACCTGGAAGAGATGGGACTGATCATCAGTCCTCACACATCGGCAGGCCGCGTGCCGACAGCCAGGGGGTACCGCCTGTTTGTCGACACCATGCTGACGGTGGACCGCAGCGATCTTGTAACGCCCGGCCTGATGCCCGAACAGCCGCAGAAGGTGATTGCCAATGCGGCCAATCTGCTGTCCAGCCTCTCCCAGTTCGTGGGGGTGGTCATGGTGCCGCGTCGCAGCTCCGTCTTCAAGCATATCGAGTTCGTGCGCCTGTCGGAGCGGCGCTTTCTGGTCATCATCGTCTCGCCCGAAGGCGATGTGCAAAACCGCGTGATCTTCACGGATGTGGATTACGAGTCCTCGCAACTGATAGAAGCCTCGAATTTCCTCAATCACCATTACGCCGGTTTGGCAATGGAGGAGGTGCGCACGCGGCTGCAAACCGAGGTGGAGCAATTGCGGGGCCAGGTTGCTAGCCTCATGCAGGCGGCGGTGAATGTAGGCACTGAGGTCATGAGCAACCATGATCGCGAGGATGTGGTGATCGCCGGCGAGCGCAATCTGCTGTCCGTGAGCGATTTCTCCAGCGACATGGGCAATCTGCGCCGTGCTTTCGACCTGTTCGAGCAGAAAACGCAAATCCTTAGGTTGCTGGACTTCTCCAATCAGGCTGATGGCGTACGCATCTATATCGGCGGCGAGAGCCAGACCGTACCGTTTGAAGATCTGTCTGTAGTGAGTGCTCCCTATGAGCTTGACGGCAAGGTGGTCGGCACTTTGGGGGTGATCGGCCCAACGCGCATGCACTACGACAAGATGATCCAGATTGTCGATATCACATCCAAACTGGTGAGCAATGCTCTGAGCCACAAGCGTTAGGCCCTACAATGGCGAAGTTTTTCTGGTGGCAGCCACGGCTGTTGTCAGTGTTGGGGCGTTAGCTCAGTTGGTTAGAGCAGAGGACTCATAATCCTTTGGTCGTCGGTTCAAGTCCGCCACGCCCTACCAAGCTGCATGAAAGCCTGCCGTCTTCATCGATGGCAGGCTTTTTCTTTGCATGAACGCGAAAAAGTTGTCGATTTGGTCTGAGAGCCGTTTTTGCGCTGCTAGAATACAACCCTGTTGCGGCTGTAGCTCAGCTGGATAGAGTACTTGGCTACGAACCAAGGGGTCGTGGGTTCGATTCCTGCCAGCCGCACCAAAAAACGTCAAGCCTCAGAACTGAAAAGTTCTGAGGCTTTTTCGTTTCCGAGCTCAGGCTTTGGGTATCAGCAAGGTGAAGCTGCTGCCTTGGCCCAGCTGGCTGCTTATCTGCAGGCTGCCGCCATGGCGCTGTGCCACGGTGCGCGTGAAGGCCAGGCCCAGGCCCACGCCATCCATGCGCTGGTGCTGCTGCAGGCGCTCGAATGGCTGGCTGAGCCTGGCCAGCGACTCCTCATCCATGCCGGAGCCGTGATCGCGCACGGCGATGCCCCATTGGCTGCCTTGCTCGACAATACGGATTTCCACAAGGGCGCCGGCATCGGTATCTTGCGGCTTGCCGTACTTGACGGCATTGGTCAGCAAGTTGATGACGGCGCGGTGCAGCAGACCGGGGTCGCCGTGCACGCAGGCTTCGGTATCCGGCAGCTCGAACACCAGTTGCATGTTCTGCTGCTGGGCAAGGGTCCAGCAATCCGAGACGGCCTGATCCGCCAGCAGACCCAGGTCCAGGACTTCGCTGCGGTATTGCTGCTGCTGGGCTCTGGCCAGATGCACAAAATCGTCTGCCAGCTGAAGGGATGACTGGGCATAGCCCTCAATGCGCTCAAACAGAGCATCCTGCGACTCGATGCGCTTGCCTGTGCGCTGCATCTCCAGCAAGGTGATGATGGAGCCTATCGGTGCACGGATATCGTGGGAGATGAACTGCATGGCCTGGTCGCGCTGGGCCTGTGCACTGCGCAGGTCGCTGATATCGACCAGGGTGATGAGCCAGCCTGAGGTGGGCGGGGCCTCGAAGCTCTGGCTCAGCAACATCAGGTGGCGGCCCTGGGTGTCGCGCCCTTCGCTCTGGCGCGGCAGAGTGGCTTGCTGCAATGCACTGTGCGTGAGCAGTGGTGTGCTGCTGGCAGTGCGGCCGCCGTCGCTGCTGGCGCTGTTCAGGCCGCGGAGAAGGGCGACCAGATCGTCGCCTTGCTGGAGTTTGTGCTCCAGGCTTTCGATATAGCGGTGCGCGGCCGTGTTGGCAAGCAGCAGCAGCCCTTCGCGGTCGCAGACAAAAGTGGCCGAGGGCAGCTGGCGCAGGCTTTCGCTGACGAAATGATGCAATGCGCGCAGCTGGCGAGAGGCTTGCTCCACAGCGTCAATCCGTTGATCGAGTGCATCGCTCTTGAGCGAGGGCGCGGGCAGGCCCTGACCTTGCAGATCGCGCAGCTCCAGCGCCAGAAAGCGTGTGGCGGCACGCAGACGCAGCCAGCTCCAGAGCGGGTAGGCAAGCGACAGGCCCAGCAGTGCCGCTGCGGGGGCTGTCTGCACATGACCCCAACGCGGCGCCAAACCGGCTATCGACAGACTGAGCAAGGCCAGCAGGATGCTGGAAATCAGCCCGCCAGAAGGGCCGAGCCAGGCCAGAGCCAGCAGGCCCAGCAGCACGGGCAGCACATTGAGGCTGCGGTTGAGCGTGGCAGAGGCTGGCTCCAGATGCGTGTCCTGAAGGATGCCGTTGAGCACATGGCCAAGCATTTCCACATTCGAGATCAGGCGCGCATCAAAGCCGATGGGGGCCGTGAATTTTTCGCCAATACCAGCGGCAGTGGCTCCAATCAGCACGTATTTGCCGCGAAAAGCGACTGCTGGGATGTTGCCGCGCAGGATGTCGATATAGGAGTAGGTGGTGAAGGGCGAGCCCAGGCTGTTCTGGCGGTCCCGCGAAGCCTGGGCAAAAGCGATGAACTGGGGCTGCAGCTTTTGCCAGGAGTTGGTTGCAACCGAGTCTGCTGCAGGTGAGGCAGATGGTTGGCAGGCTCGGGTGGTCTGGCCCACGCAGTGCAGGCTCAGCGCCATATGCCACCAGAGCTGGCCGGCCTTGCCTTCCTGCGCATAAAAGCGTCGCACCACACCGTCGGCATCCACAGGCATCTGGGTGTGCCCCAGAGCAGCAGTCTCGCTGGCAAGGCTTTGTAAAGGGGCCGTGGCAGTGCTTTGCGCGGAGCGCGTGACGGGCAGCACTACATTGCCGCTTTTTTGCAATGCTCGTTGCAAAAGCAGATCGTCTCCGGGGTAATCCCAGTCTTCCTCGCTGAAGACCACATCCATGCCGATGGCGCGGGGCTGGCCTTGGGTGATGCGCTCCAGCACGGCGGCGTGCAGTGCACGGCGCCAGGGCCAGCGGCCTATGCTGTCGATACTGTCATCGTCGATGGCCACGATGACAACATCGGGCGAGGCAGGACGCTGGTGCAGCCAGGCCGATGTGTCCTGAATAATGCCGTTGAGACGTGCCAGCTGCCCCGGACTGCTGAGCCACCAGGTCATGCCGAGCAGGAAAGTGCTGAGCAGCAGCCAGCTCAGGCGCAGGTTCTGCAAGCGGCTTTTGCGCAGGTTGGGAGCTTCAACCATATGGGCGATTCGGTGAGAAGCACATAAAACCATAGCTTCCAGCGCTTGCTATATAAGCGATCAAGATATGAATCCTATGAAGTTTCATTGAATTCAAGCGCTGGCAGCTATTGTTTTTACTGGCGCATCAGGCGTGAACCGTCGCCGGAAGTCATCGTCTGCCCCTCGGACGAGGTCACCCAGTTGCCGGTCTGGAATTGGCGCGCGGCAGAGAGATTGCTGCGCAGGCCGTTGGTATCCTCGACCTGCATTTGCAGATAGTAGGTGCCAGGAGGCAGCTCCTGCGTGCTCCACTGAGGCTGGGTCACCCAGATGTCGATCAGGGGTGCAGTAAAACCGGCGTCGCTGGCCACCACGATGCGGTAGCGTTGACCCTCTTCACCTGCCCAGTGAATATGGCTGCTGCCTTCGCCGGGCGCGCCGCCGATCTGCAGTTCGGGCGATTTGGGTGCCAGGGCCAGTTTCATCTTTTGCGGGGCGGCGAAGGGACCTGCATCAGGCTGGCCGTTGCCCAGCGTGCGGATGCTGCCCACGCGCCACAGATATTCGCCGACGGGCAGCCTGGCCAGCGCCTCGGCGGGCAGGGCGCAGTCCTTGAGCTCGCCGGCGTCGACCAGTGGCTGGGCAAAGCTGCCGTTCGCAGCGATGACCTGGATACGGTAGGCCGAGGCTTCGGCCACCTGGGTGCACTTCAGGCCGTGCTGGCCCTGTCCGACGGTGGCGTCGGGCGCTGGCGACTCATAGAGCGGGGGCACCGGATGGGCCTTCACGCGCAGCGCCTGCAGGCTGGGCTTGCCGGGAATGCCATTGACATCGATGGCGCGAATCGCGGCAATATAGCTGCCGTCTTCCACACCCGTCAGGCGTGCCGGTGACTTGGTGAACATGCCGCCGCGCACGATTTGCGTCAGCTCCTTGTCCTGGGCCAGCAGCACCTGATAGCGCACGGCACCTTCCATGGTGGGCAGGGGCAGGCTGACCCAGCTGGCGTCCTCGACAAGAGAGGGCCAGGCCGCAATATCAGGAGCCGCCAGCATGGCCGTGGGCTTGCCGATCTGGCCGTTGGCGGAAACGGACAGACCTTGACCTGGCCTCAGCAAGGCTGGGGGCTGGCCTGTTTGCACGGCGACCGAGCCTTCGTCGACGGCAGCAGCCGTGCGGCCCTGCTCGTCGCTCCACACCAGAAACCGGGTGCCGCGCACACTGGTCGACGCAGCCTGGGTACGTACCTCGAAACGGCGCTCGCCATTGGCTTGCTTGGGCACGTTGGCCTCGATAGCGCCCTCGCGCAGATCAATCACGGACTGCAGGTTGCCGGCACGGCCTTTGCGGCGCATCTGGCGCAGCTCGACATCGGATTCGGACTGCACGCGCACCAGAGAGCCATCGGCCAGGCGCACAGAGACAAAGGCGTTGGCGGGAACCTGGAGCGAATCGCCTTCCTGTAGCTGCTGGCCTTTTTGCACAGGCTGAGGCGGCGCGTTGACGGAGTCTGCGAGATGGCTCACAGAGCGTGTGCTTTGCACATCGCCTTGCACAAACACCACCGAAGCCATCGCGGCGCGCAACAGGCGCGTGGGAATTTCCAGCACCGAACCGGGGCGCAGACGCAGCGGATCCAGTACGTTGTTATGGCTTTGCAGCGCCGTCCAGCGCTTGTGGTCGCCCAGGTAGCGGGCCGCCAGCACCTCCAGCGTATCTCCGCTCACCACGCGGTGGGCAATGACATCGTTGCCGCGGGGCGTGATCTGGGCATGAGCCAGACTTGTTGCCGCCATCCCTCCAAACGCCACCCACAGCATGCCTGCACCCAGAATGGGCATGGGGGAGCGGGCGGAAAAGAGGTTTTGACGTAAATCAGGCATCTTTAAAGGCGGGTTATGGGGGCTGCCGAATTCAGGCAGCTGGGGCTGCGGGCTGCGCAGCTTCGGGGGCATCCAGGCGGTAACCATAGCCATAAACGGCTGAAATGGCATAGGGCTGACCAGCGCGTAAGTTCAGCAGATTGCGCAGGCGCGAGACATGGGTGTCCAGCGAGCGTGACTGCACCTCGGCGTTCTGGCCCCAGACGACCTCGCGCAGATGATCGCGCGAGAGCAAACGGCCCTGGTTCTGGAACAGCGTCAGTGCCAGCGTGTATTCGCGGTGCGTGACCTCCACGGGCTGACCGTCCATCTCTATGCCATTGATGGCGGTGAGAAAGCGGTAGGGACCGAAGTCCAGCACGCTTTGTGCGGTCAGCGGATAGGCGCGGCGCAGCAGGGCGGAGATGCGGGCACGCAGCTCGCCCGCACGTACGGGCTTGATCATGAAGTCATCGGCGCCGCAGGCCAGGCCTTCGACAATGTCGGCCTCTTCGCTGCGGTGGGTCACAAAGATGATCGGCACTTCCTTGCTGATCTGCTCGCGCACCCAGCGCACGATATCGGGCCCCTTGACATCGGGCAGCTCCCAGTCAATCAGCAGCAAATCGAAGCTTTCCCGGCGCAGGGCTTGCTGCAGGGCTGCCCCTTTGAGGTAAGAGTGACAGCTGTGTCCAGCTTCCGTCGCGACTTGTTGCAACAGTTCCAGTTGTAGTGGATCGTCATCCAGAGCAGCAATACGCATCGGTAGTTCCTTTAGTGCGAAGGATTGCATCCACGCTGTCCTTTGAATGCGAAGGCAGCGTCCATCGGGCAGCGAGGAGCTATTGCTCGGCCGCCTCACGCAGTTGTTCCAGAGCCTGGATCACCAGGTCATCGCTGACACCATCCAGTGTCTGCAGGCGCGGCTTGATGGCGGCCAGAGCCGTCGCGCCTTCGCGCTGCAACTGGGCAATGTTCTGCCCCGCTTCCTTGGGGGCTGCAAAGCCCAGGCTTTGCAGCAGCAGCTGACCGTCAGCGGCCACCAGCTTGAAGTAGAACTGGCCATCGGGTTCGCGATATTGCTTGAACTGGGGCAGTGCAGCCTTGGCGGCCTTGGTCTTGGCCTTGCTGGCCTGCGCCAGATTGCGGATGCCCACGGCGCCGCGCAGCTGCTGCAGCAAAGGGGTTGCCAGCTTGCGTGCCTTGACCGCACCGGCCTGAAGAATCTCTTCCAGCTCGGCGGGGTGGGCAATCAGATATTCATAGCGCTCGCGCATGGGGGCGATTTCGCGGTCTATGCGCTCGAACAGGATCTGCTTGGCATCGCCCCAGGCAATGCCCTGGGCATATTGCTGGCGCAGTGCGGCACTTTCCTCTTCGCTGGCAAAGCCCTGATAGATCTGGAACAGGGCCGAGCCTTCGACTTCCTTGGCTTCGCCGGGGGCGCGCGAGTCGGTGGTGATGCTGTTGATGAGCTTTTTGAGTTGCTCGCGGGGTGCGAACAGGGGAATCGTGTTGTTGTAGCTCTTGCTCATCTTGCGACCGTCAAGGCCGGGCAGGGTGGCGACAGACTCCTCCACCACGGCCTCAGGCAGCGTGAAATACTCGCCGCCGTAGATGTGGTTGAAGCTCGACGCCATGTCGCGCGCCATCTCCAGATGCTGCACCTGATCGCGGCCCACAGGAACCTTGTTGGCGTTGAAGATCAGAATGTCGGCACCCATGAGCACGGGATACATGAAAAGACCGGCGGTCACCCCGTCGTCAGGCTCACTGCCGGATGCATTGTTCTTGTCCACCGCCGCCTTGTAGGCGTGGGCGCGGTTAAGCAGGCCCTTGCCGGTCACGCAGGTCAGGAACCAGGTCAGCTCCGGAATCTCGGGGATGTCCGACTGGCGGTAGAAGGTCACATGCTCGGGGTCGAGACCAGCGGCCAGCCAGCTGGCGGCGATTTCGATGGTCGAGCGCTGCACGCGCTCGGGGTCCTGACACTTGATGAGAGCGTGGTAGTCGGCCAGAAAGTAGAAGTTCTCCACATTCTTGTCGCGACTGGCTTCGATGGCGGGGCGCATCATGCCTGCGTAGTTGCCCAGGTGTGGGGTACCGCTGGGGGTGATGCCGGTCAGAAAACGGGTAGTGCTCATAGGGATCAACAACAGATATCAGTAGCAGACCAGGCGCGGGGTTCAGCGCAGCAAGGCCATGAAGGGGTAGAGGATCAGATCGATGGCCGAGTAGCCCAGGCTCATCAACGGGCGCAGCCAGTAGCTGCCGACCACGCCGGCAATCACCAGTGCCATGACGATGAAAAAGCCATAGGGTTCGATACGCGCCACCAGTTGTGCCTGTTTCCAGGGCAGCAGACCGACCAGAATGCGGCCGCCGTCCAGAGGCGGCAACGGAAAGAGATTGAAAGCCCACATCACCAGATTGACCAGAATGCCGGCGCGGCACATCTCCAGGAAAAAGCGCTCGTGCAGACCTGAACCTACCAGGACGATCAGCAGCAGACCCCAGAACACGGCCTGCACGAAATTGGAGGCGGGACCGGCCAGCGCTACCCAGATCATGTCGCGCTTGGGGTGGCGCAGATGGTCAAAGCGCACGGGCACGGGCTTGGCGTAGCCGAAAAGGAACGCGCCCGAGGTAGCGAAATACAGCAGTAGCGGCATCAAGATGGTGCCGATGGGATCGATATGCTTGATGGGGTTGAGCGTGATGCGCCCCATCATGGCTGCGGTGTTGTCGCCAAAGTGACGCGCAGCATAGCCGTGCGCCGCCTCATGAATGGTGATGGCAAACAGCACGGGCAGTGCGTAAATCAGTACGGTTTGTATGAGTTCGGTGAGTTCCACGCGCTGATTGTCTCAGACGCCGCGCCAAGCTGCTGTGTTGTGCCGGGACAAGCCGTTTGCTGTTGCAGAAATACGGGTTGCACATAGTTGTGTGGTAAACCAGATGTTGCAAAATGCAACTCGCGCAAATCTGCGGTTGCTGTCTGCACGGCGGAACAGGTTTTGTGCGGGTTGATGAAATCAATACATAACACGGCGTTCGGCAGGACAGGGCAAGGGGATCGATATGACGGTAAGCAAGCGACTGGTGATTGCGTTTGTCAGCATCAGTGTTTTTGTGCTGGCTTTGATGGGAATTGCCTGGTCGGCAATGTCCGATGTGCTGGAGGTGCTCAAGGCGGGCTCGCTGACGGCGCAGCAGTCCGAGAGCCTGATGGCCGAGGTGGAGCGTTCGCGCTGGTGGCTGCTGGCACTGGGGGCCTGGGTCTGCATTTCCTGCGCCTGGTCGTGGGTCAGCCTGCGTCGCCGCATCGTCGCGCCCCTGCAGGAAGCCATCCTGATTGCGGAGACCGTGGCGGCAGGCGATCTGAGCAAGGAGTTCTCCTCCAATGCCGAAGGCGAGTTCGGACGTTTGCTGACGGCACTGAGCACCATGGAAGACACGCTGACCGAGTTGGTGGGCCGTATCAAGCAGTCCACCGACTCGCTGGCCGTGTCGGCCTACGAGATCGATGCAGGCAACACCAACCTCTCCAGCCGTACCGAGCAGCAGGTCAGCGCGCTGACCGAAACCGCAGCCAGCATGGAGCAGCTCACCGTCACCGTGCGCCAGAACGCAGAGCGCGCTCATTCGGCCAGTTCTCTGGCGGTCGCAGCATCGGCCACGGCCGGACGTGGCGGTGATGTGGTGGACCAGGTCGTTCACACCATGGATGCCATCAGCGGCAGCTCGCGCAAGATCGTGGACATCATTCAGGTCATTGAAGGTATCGCCTTCCAGACCAATATCCTGGCCCTCAATGCGGCCGTGGAAGCGGCGCGTGCCGGAGAGCAGGGGCGTGGCTTTGCCGTGGTGGCCAGCGAGGTGCGCTCGCTGGCGCAGCGCAGTGCTGAAGCGGCCAAGCAGATCAAGGAGCTGATCACGGCCAGCGTGACTCAGGTTGAAAGCGGCTCTGGCCTGGTGGGCCAGGCAGGCAGCACCATGAAGGAAATCATGCAGTCTGTGGGCCAGGTCACAGGTCTGCTGAGCGAAATCTCCGGTGCGCTGCATCAGCAAAGCGAGGGCATCGCCCATGTGAATACGGCTGTGGCTCACATGGACAGCACCAATCAGGAAAATGCCGCCTTGGTCATGCAGGCCACGCAAGCCGCTGCTGCGCTCAATGCGCGCACGCAGGATCTGCAGCAGGCGGTGGGTGCCTTCAAACTCGATGACGATGAGTCGCCTGGTCTGGCTCCTTTGGCCATGCCAGCTCCGCGCGGCGCGGTGGCCACGCAGGCGCGTCCAGCTCGTGCCCGCGAGCTGGCCTATGAAGAACTTTGATTCAGCGAATTTCGTGCAGATAGCCGTAAATGGCTACGGCGGTAAAGCCGAAATGGAGGCAGATAGCCGTTCCCAGCAAGACTTTGCGGCGCAGCATGGAGTCATCCTCATGTGCCGACAGTCCTGGCGAGACATGGAATGATTGGCCTTTGCCATAGGCCCTGATCGCCCACGCCGTCCAGAGGGTGGCCAGGGCATAGATCAGCCATGACTGAGACGCCTGCCAGAACAGCACCGCCACCATCACCGAGTACGCGCACAAAAAGCCGGTGAGCCAGGGCCAGTGGCGCTGAACAAAGTCTTGCGGCGGCTGTTTTTCCTGCATGAGGCCGCGCTTATTCGGGTTGCAGGCCGATGTCTTTCAGGCTGCCCATGCCCTGGCGCACCACAACGGGCGAATTGTTCAAGGCCATGGGCGTGAGGTCCAGCACCGTGGTGGGCTGCTGCGGACAGGCACCGGAGTCGACCACGGCATCCAGCTCATGGGGGAAACGCTCCAGAATCGACTCTGCATCATTGAGCGGCTCGGTCTCGCCGGGCGCGATCAAGGTGGTGGCCAGCAAGGGCTCGCCCAGTTCTTCCAGCAGCAACTGCAGACCTTTGCGATCCGGCACGCGTAGGCCGATGGTCTTGCGCGAAGGGTGGCTCAGGCGCTTGGGCACTTCCTTGCTGGCTTCAAGAATAAAGGTGTAGGGGCCTGGCGTGGCCAGCTTGAGCAAGCGGTACTGGCGGTTGTCCACGCGGGCATAGTTGGCCAGCTCGGACAGGTCGCGGCACAGCAGCGTGAGGTGGTGCTTGTCGTTGATCTGCCGGATGCGGCGCATGCGGTCCACGGCGTTCTTGTCGTCCAGGTGGCAGACCAGGGCATAGCTGGAGTCGGTGGGTACTGCAAGAATGGCACCCTTGCGCAGCATGTCTGCCGCCTGCTTGATGATGCGGGGCTGCGGGTTCTCTGGATAGACTTCAAAAACGGTGGTCATGCAATCTCTCTGTCTGTGATTTATGCCCGCTGTATGCGGTCCTGCAGCAGCTCCCAGACGGGTGTGAGCTGGCTGGGCAGATAGGGCAGCTGCCCCAGGTCTATCTGCGATTCATCGGGGCTGTGAAAGTCGCTGCCGCGCGATGCGGCCAGTCCGAATTCCAGGGCCAGATCGGCATAGATCGCATATTCGTGTGGGCGATGGCTGCCGGTCACGACCTCCACGCCCTGGCCGCCGAGTTCCTTGAACTTGGAAAACAGTGCATATTCCTCGTTGTGGCTCAAGTCGTAACGTGCGGGGTGAGCAATCACGGCCACGCCGCCTGCATCCACGATCCAGCGCACGGCATCCTCCAGATTCGCCCAGACATGGGCGACATAACCGGGTTTGCCTTCTGTCAGGTAGCGTTTGAAGACTTCATAGGTGTCGCTGCAGACTCCGCTCTCCACGAGAAAGCGTGCAAAGTGGGTGCGCGAGATCAGCTCGGGGTTGCCTGCATGGCGCAGTGCTCCTTCATAGGCGCCGGGAATGCCGGCCAGCTCCAGTTGCCTGGCCATTTCGCGGGCGCGTGGGCCGCGGCCGTTGCGCGTGTCGTACAGGCCTTGGGTCAGAGCTGCGTTATCGGCGTCAAAGCCCAGGCCCACGATATGTACGCCGCTGCCCGAGAAGCTGACGGAAATTTCAGTGCCTGTCAGATAGTCCAGCCCCGCCGACCTGGCTGCGGCTGCTGCCCGGTGCTGGCCACCGACCTCGTCGTGATCGGTCAGCGCCCAGAGCTCCACCCCTCGCTCGGCAGCACGCAGAGCCAGTTGCTCGGGCGTCAGAGTGCCGTCGGAGACGACGGAGTGGCAGTGCAGATCGGCGTTCAGATAGGTTTTGGGCACGGCTTGATTGTAGGCGGCTGTACGCAATCATGATTTGTGTCATGGCACGAGCGCTGTTGCGGTCGTAGCTTGTAACAAAGCTCAAATTTCTCGCCAGTATGCCGATTAAGGATTGGCTACAGCGCTTGTGAGTTTCTGAATTCGTTAAGGCTGCCTCGGTGTTGCTTGATCTATTGAGATGGATAAAAAATGAAATTGAATCAGTTCTCGGTGTCACAAAAGCTGTGGGCTTTGGTGATTGGCTTGCTGGCGGGCTTGCTGCTGGTGTCTGCAGGCAGTCTGATCTATCTGGATCGCGTCTATGTGAGCATCTCCAAGGAGGCCACACGTACCCGAACGGCCGCCAGCATTGCCAGCGAGTGGCGCCATCTGACCGAGCAAAGCGTGGATCGCTCCATCGTTGCCGCCATCTCTTCCGAAGAGAATCTGGTGGAGCAGCAGCGCAAGCTGATGAGTGACGGGATTGCGCATATCACCGAGCTGCAGAAAAAGCTCAACGAACTGGTCACCGACGAGGAATCGCGCAAGGTGCTGGATGAAGTCGCCGAGCGCAGGCGCGTGACGCTGGAGAGCAATGCCGCCGTGCAGGCCGCGCGCAAGGACAATGATTTTGCGACGGCCTTCGATCTGGTTGAAAAGCAGCTGCGTCCCAACGCCAAGGTCTACGTGGATGCGCAGCGCAAGTTTGTGCAGTTGCAGGAGCAACGCAGCCAGCGTGCGATTGCCGATGGCGAAGCACGCCAGTCTCAGGCCTATGTGGCTATCGGTCTGGTTTGCGGCTTGATCGTTCTGCTCGGTCTGGCGATGGCGGCTCTGATCCTGCGCTCGATCATCGCTCCGTTGAATGAGGCGGTAACTCTGGCCGACTCCATCGCTGCCGGCGATTTGACGGCCACCGTCCGCAATGACCGTCATGACGAACTTGGCCGTCTGCTCAAGTCCCTGAACGCCATGGCCGAGCGTCTGCGCTCCGTGGTCGGCCAGGTGCGCTCGGGCGTGGAATCCGTCTCCTCGGCTTCGGGCCAGATCGCCACGGGCAACCAGGACCTGTCGGCTCGCACCGAGCAGACGGCGGCCAACCTCGAGGAAACGGCGGCTAGCATGGAAGAGCTGACGGCCACCGTCACCCAGTCTGCCGACACTGCGCGTCAGGCCAATCAGCTGGCATCGACAGCCGCCCAGGCGGCCGAGCAAGGCGGTCGCGTGGTGCAGCAGGTGGTGCAGAGCATGGGCCAGATCACCGACAGCAGCCGCAAGATTGCCGACATCATCGGTGTGATCGACTCGATTGCCTTCCAGACCAATATCCTGGCCCTGAATGCGGCTGTGGAAGCGGCCCGCGCCGGCGAGCAGGGCCGTGGCTTTGCCGTGGTGGCGGGCGAGGTGCGCAGCCTGGCGCAGCGTAGTGCCGAGGCCGCCAAGGAGATCAAGCAGCTCATCACCACCAGCGTGGACAATGTGCAGTCGGGCTCGCAGCAGGTGGAACTGGCGGGCCAGAGCATGAGCGAGATCGTGGCCAGCGTGCGCCGCGTCAGCGACCTGATCGGCGAGATCACGGCCTCGTCCACCGAGCAGCGTGACGGCATCAACCAGGTCAATCAGGCGGTGAGCAATCTGGACCAGATGACGCAGCAGAACGCGGCGCTGGTGGAAGAGTCGAGTGCGGCAGCGTTGTCCATGCAGGAGCAGGCGCGCCGCCTGGCCGAAGTGGTCTCAGTCTTCAAGCTCGGTCATGAAACCGGCTATGCCAAGGCGGCTGCTCCCCTGCGCCCGGCCAGCCGTGCCATGCCAGCCATGGCGCCAGTGAAGCAGACTGCAGCAGTCAGGCCAGCGATCAAGAAAGCGCCTGGTGGTCCGGCTCCCACTGCACTGAGTGCCAGCAAGGCCAAGCCTGCTGCGGACTCTGACGATGGGGACTGGGAAACGTTCTAAATCAGCAAGTCGGCATCCGCTTGCAGGCCCGCCGCTTCTGACAGGAAGCGGTGGGCTTTTTCCTGGTGTAGGGCGCAGCGTGAAACGGACAGCCGCCGCGTCCGCAGCGGCGGCTTTCCTGGCTGGGGCGGAGATCAGAAGCCCATGTTGCCGGCACCGCCCTCGAAGTCCTGCGCGGCTTCCACGAGAAACTGCACCTTACGTTCGCCGCGCCATTCGTTGATGTCCAGGCGATAGGCCAGGGTGGTGCGCGTGGGCAGCGGGTCGGTGTGGTTGAACCAGATGCCGTCGATCTTGGAGCCATGGTGCAGCAGCTCCAGCTTCAGATGCTTTTCGCCGACCAGGCGCTGCGAGGTGATTTCCAGCTCTTCGCTGAAAGTCGGCGCGGCAAAGCCCTGGCCCCAGACGGCCAGCTGCATTTGTTCGATCAGGCCGGTGTCCAGCCACTGGGGCGACAGCGGCCCGTCGGTCTCCAGCCTGCGCGTCAGCGTGGCGGCATCCAGCCACTCCCTGGCGACCTGGGCAAAAGCCTGCTCGAACTCGTCAAAGTGCGCTTCCTCTATGGTGCAGCCTGCCGCCATGGCGTGGCCGCCAAAACGCAGTATCAGACCGGGGTGACGCTTGCTGACGAGGTCCAGCGCATCGCGCAGATGAAAGCCTGGAATGGAGCGGCCCGAGCCCTTGAGCTCATGCTCCTTGCCCGGAGCGCCGCTGGCTGCAAACACAAACGTGGGCCGGTGCAGCTTGTCCTTGATGCGCGAGGCCACCACACCGACCACGCCTTCGTGAAAGTCGGGGTCGAACACGCTGATGGCAGGCGGCGGTGTCATGCCGTCCTCGCACAGACCCTCGGCCATGAGCAGGGCATGCTCGCGCATGCTGACTTCGATCTCGCGGCGCTCGCGGTTGATGCTGTCCAGCATGCGTGCCAGATTGTCGGCGCGGCTGACATCTTCTGTGGTCAGGCACTCGATGCCTATGGTCATGTCGGCAAGCCGTCCGGCCGCATTGATGCGCGGGCCCAGGGCAAAGCCGAAGTCGATGGTGGAGGCCATGTCAAAGCGGCGGCCCGATGCCTCGAACAGCGCGCGTATGCCGGGCTGCATGCTGCCTTTGCGAATCTGCTTGAGGCCCAGTGCCACCAGGCGGCGGTTGTTGGCGTCGAGCTTGACCACATCGGCCACCGTTCCCAGCGCAACTAGGGGCAGCAATTGCTCAAGACGGGGCTGGTTGTGGCGGTCAAAGCGGCCGCGGTTGCGCAGCTCGGTGCGCAGGGCCAGCAGCACATAGAACATGACACCCACGCCGGCCATGGATTTGCTCGCGAACTCGCAGCCGGGCTGGTTGGGGTTGACGATGGCATCGGCTGGCGGCAGGTGGTCGCCAGGCAAGTGGTGGTCGGTCACAACGACAGACATGCCCAGCTCCTTGGCCACGGCCACGCCTTCCACGCTGGCAATGCCGTTGTCCACGGTGATCAGCATGTCGGCTCCGGTTTCCTTGACGCGCCGTGAGATGGGGGCGGTCAGACCGTAGCCGTCGACCACGCGGTCGGGGACGAGGTAGTCGGCATGGGCAGCGCCCAGCATGCGCAGGCCGCGCAGGCCCACGGCGCAGGCTGTTGCGCCATCGCAGTCATAGTCGGCGACGATGCACAGACGCTTTTGCGCGTCTATGGCATCGGCCAGCAGTTGCACGGCAGCATCGATGCCGCGCAGTCCCGAGGGCGGCAGCAGCCGGGCCGGGGCATCGTCCAGTTCGTCGGCCGAGCAGACGCCCCGCGCTGCATAGAGCTGGGCCAGCAAGGGATGAATCTTGGCCTGCAGCAGTGCAGAGACACTGTCGTTGGGGATGGATCTGGGAATTATCTTCATAGCATTTCCCGTAGATCAGGCAGGCGTTTCGTGCCAAAAACACTCTTTATCTTGTCCATCAGGCCGCGTGGCTGGCTTTGCCATTGCACCGCATTGCGTTCGCCGCAGAGCGTGAGCTTGACCGGTTCGCCTCGGGCAGCCCGCTGTTGCAGCTCGGCGATCAGACCGCTGTCCAGCGCCTGCCAGGACTTTTGCCAGCCTTGCACATTGCCTTGCAGCGCGCTGTGGCGCAGATCATCCACGCAGACTGTTCGGGCGGTTGCCGCGGGCAGGCTGGATAGGTCTCCCGTGCCATGGACCCAGAAGGAGTTGATGGGCGGCAGACCGCGTTCGGCACGCCGGTCGTTGAAGACATGGGTGTAGAGCAGCATCTGCAGCTCGGTCTGCAGACGCTGAATGATGGCTCCCTGAATCGGATCGGGCATCCAGGGGCGCACGTCGCGGCCCAGCGCGCGGTCCATCGATGCGGTGGCCAGGCCCTTGAAGGCCTCACCGCGCGCCAGCCAGAGGTCGGTGCGCAGATATTCCAGCGTGATGCCGTCGTCGCTGAACCAGGGAGCGATCAGCGCCAGCAGCTGGCGGGATTCGTCTTCGTCCAGTGGCGCGCTGGCCGGGTCGGTCTGATGGACCTGGTCCGGCGTGATATGCCAGTGGCAGGGCGTGATGAAGGCGCAGGCCTGGCTGCTGTCTCCAGCCGCCAGCGCAGCCCAGGGAATCAGCCCGGGTTTATCGGGCAGCTGCATGCCACGGGCCAGGACGCGTTCATGCGGGGGAGAGAAATCCATCTCGTCGCCCTGCACCAGCGGGGTCGGTGCCAGCGTTGCCAGCAAGGCCTGCAGGTGAGGGAGTTGCAAACCGTCCCATGCCTGGGGAATGTCGGCAGGGCCGCTGGCATAGGCAACAATGATTTCAGAGGCGCCTGTGCCCAGGGCTTGGGCGGCAGGCAGCAAAGGCGCGGTCAAAGACATGGGCGCTATTGTCGGGCATGGCCGCCGCCCGGGCATGGTGCGGGGTGCTTTGTCACCTCGCCGGCATATTTTTCAGGGTGTAGACCAGGCTGTAGCTCGCGTCCTCGGCAATGGCGGGCATGCTGGCATTCCAGTCGTCCCAGCGCTGGCGCATGGCCTGCATGCGCTCGGGGTGCTGGCCGGCCAGATTGGCACGCTCGCGCTCGTCCTGCGCCAGATTGAACAGGTATTCGTTGTCTTCCACGCGCAGGTATTTCCATTCGCCTTCGCGCAGCGCACGCTGGTTGCGGTAGAGCATGCGCCAGTACAGCGGCCGGGCAAACTCCGCACCGTCGGTGCGCAGCACGGGCAGCAGGGAGACGCCGTCCAGCGGGTAGTCCGGATCGGCGCTCACACCGGCTGCATCCAGCACCGTGGCCGACCAGTCCATGCTCATGCATGGCTGGGCGCTGGCGCGATGGGCATCGATCACGGCAGGCCAGTGGGCGATCCAGGGCACGCGGATGCCGCCTTCGGTCAGGTCCATCTTGCCGCCCACCAGAGGCCAGCTGTCCGAGAAGCGCTCGCCGCCGTTGTCGCTGGTGAAGACGATCAGCGTGTTGTCGAGCTGGCCGTTCTTGCTCAGTGCTTCGACGATCCAGCCTATGCCCTCATCCATGTGATGAATCATGCGGCGGTACTGGTGAATATTGCCTCCCGCCAGATGCGTGATGCCAGCGCCCAGCTGCTCGGCGGTCTCTCGGTCATCACGGGTTTCCCAGGGCCAGTGCGGGGCTGTGTAGTGCAGGCTCAGAAAGAAGGGGGAGTTGCCCTCGCTCATGCGGTTGACGAAGTCCACGCTGCGCTGGGACAGCAGGTCGGTCAGATAGCCTTCGTCGTGGTGCTCCTCTTCGCCCACCCACAGATCGTGCTGGCCCGAGCTGCTCAGATGGGTGAAGTAATCCACGCCGCCCGACATGGGGCCGAAGTATTCCTCGTAGCCCGAGCGCAGCGGGCCGAAGTGGGGAGGGTAGCCCAGATGCCATTTGCCTATCAGTGCCGTGCGGTAGCCCGCGCCCTTGAGCAGCGAGGCGACGGTGGGGATCTCGGGCGGCAGGCCCAGCTTGGCGCCCAGCGGCGTGCCGCGCGTCTTGCTGTTGATGGGCTCCTCGGCCGCACCGCGCAAGCGGTATTGATAGCGGGCCGTGGCCAAGGCAAAACGCGTGGGCGAGCACACGGGTGAATTGGCATAGCCCTGGGTGAGCCTGAGGCCGTTGGCGGCCAGGCGGTCGAGCACCGGGGATACCGGGCCGAAGTCGGCATCGCGGCCGCCGTAGCAGCCCAGGTCGGCATAGCCGAGATCGTCGGCGACGATAAAGATGATGTTGGGACGAGTCATGAAATACGGGTCGTTGTCATGGGGCTGATGGCTGGCGCAAGCGCTCATTCCATCTTCATGCCTGTGGCCTGGGCCAGTACCCGGTAGCGGTCGGCCAGGGTCTGAATGCGCTTGGCGGCTGCATCGCCTGTCAGTCCTTCGTAGACCATGTCGTTGACACGCATGCGCTCGCGCAGCGTGCCGTCCTTCATGGCCTTCTCGAAGAGGGCCTGGATTTTCTGCACCAGCGGCTCAGGTGTGCTGCTGGGTACCCAGGCGGCGAAAAGCACTTCCTGCTGCAGCTCCTTGTGTCCCAGCTCGGCCACCGATGGGACTTCCGGCAGCAAGGGGTTGCGCTGGGCCGTGGTCACCGCCAGCGCCGTGATCTTTCCAGTGGTCACATGGGGCAGCATGGCGGTGGAGCTGATGACGCCGCCGTCCACCTCGCCCGAGAGCATCGCCAGCGTGGCAGGTGCATTGCCTTTGTAGGGCACATGGTTGACCTTGGCCCCGGTGGCGTAGGTCAGGATGCTGGAGGCCAGATGGCCGGGGGTTCCATAGCCGGCGGACCCCAGCGTCAGGCCCTTGTCCTTGCCGCGGGCGATGAACTGCTCCAGTGTCTTGATATTGGTCTTGGGACTGACAGCCATCAGCATGCCTTGCGAGGCGAACACCATGACGGGACGCAGGTCGCCATTTTTGAACGGCATGCTTTTGTAGATCAGCGGGTTGACCGTGAAGCTCGTGTCCAGGCCGATCAGCATGGTGTAGCCGTCGGCCGCAGCCTTGGTGACGTAATCGGCTCCTATGTTGCCGCCAGCGCCGGTGCGGTTTTCAACAACGAAGGGCTGCTTGGTTTCGCGCTGAAGCACTTCTCCGACTCCGCGTGCCAGTATGTCCACAGCCCCTCCGGGAGCGAAGGCCGCTATCAGCCGAACTGGCTTGTGAGGCCAGGCGGCGACGGCAGCGCCATCGACAGATTGGGCCAGGGAGGCGAAGGCGGAGCAGCCCAGCAGCAGAGCCAGGCTGGTTTGGATAAGGCGGCGGGGTGCAGTCAGGCGAGCCATGGAATCACTCTCTTGTCTGAGGGAAGAGCCGGCATTTGCGAAAATCCCCAGCGCTCCCCTTTGTCTCAGTATTGGGAATGCCCACTGTAGAAGTGACATCCACAATTGATCTAATCAACTCATCCCCGTGAATACCCGACAACCCACCTCCATTCAGCAGATGCTGCTGTTTCGCATCAGCCGCTTCTTTGGCGTGGCGGGCGGAATGGCCATGCGCATGTGCGAGGCCCGCTTCGGCCTCACGCGTCGCGAATGGGGAGTGATGGCGACGCTGGCGACCGAGGAGGGTTTGCTGTCCTCCGAGCTGGCGCAGAAGGTGCAGCTGGACAGGGCGCGCACCTCTCGGGCGCTCAGCGGTCTGGAGGAAAAAGGCTGGGTGCTGCGCAAACCTCTGGAGGGAGACCGCCGGCGCGTGGCCATGTATCTGACCGATGAGGGGCGGCGCATGTACGGCCTGATCCTGCCCGAGATGGTCAAGATCCATGCCGACATCGTCTCTGTCCTCAGTGATGAAGAGCTGGCCTTGTTTGACGGTCTGCTGGCCAAGCTCCAGTCCCATGCGGTGACGCTGGAGCAGCAGGAGCAATACGCGGATCTGCCGCGCATAGGGCGCAGCAGGCCGCCCCGATAGAGGGGCGGCGGGCAGTCAGATCGCATAAGGCTGGCGCCGTCGGCAGGGCATTACCGGCAATGCCACAATGCTGGCAACATGCAATTTCCCTACGAACTGGCCGTGGGCTGGCGCTATACCCGTGCAGGGCGCGCCACACGCCGCAATGGCTTCATCTCCTTTATCTCGGGTGTCTCCATGCTTGGCATTGCGCTGGGCGTGGCGGCGCTGATCATTGTGCTGAGCGTGATGAACGGCTTCCAGAAGGAAGTGCGGGATCGCATGCTCAGCGTCGTCTCACATGTGGAAATCTACGCCCCGCAGGGCGCGCCCCTGCCCGATGTGGAGCGCACCATGCGCGAGGCCAGAGCCAACCCCGATGTGGTGGGGGCCGCGCCTTTTGTGGCGGCTCAGGCATTGCTGGCGCGTGGGGAGGATATGAAAGGCGCCTTGGTGCGCGGTATCGATCCGGCGCGTGAGGGCGAGGTGACCGATCTGGCGGCCACCAGCGGCGAGGTGCTCAAGCGTCTGGTGCCCGGCGAGTTCAAGGTGGTTCTTGGTATCGAGCTTGCGCGTAATCTCGGTGTGAGCGAAGGCGATGTGATCACGCTGATCGCGCCCAGTGGACAGGTCACGCCAGCCGGCGTGCTGCCGCGCATGAAGCAGATGACGGTGGCTGGCACCTTCGATTCCGGCCACTACGAATATGACTCGGCGCTGGTGATGATGCATTACGAGGATGCACAGCGCATCTTCCGCCTGGAAGGGCCGACCGGCATTCGCCTCAAGCTCAGGGATCTGCACGAGGCGCCGCGCGTGGCGCATGAACTGGCGGACACCCTGACGGACCGCTTGTTCATCCGTGACTGGACGCAGCAGAACAAGACCTGGTTTGCCGCCGTGCAGCTTGAGAAACGCATGATGTTCATCATTCTGACCCTGATCGTGGCCGTGGCGGCTTTCAATCTGGTATCCACCCTGGTGATGAGCGTGCAGGACAAGCGTGCCGACATTGCCATCCTGCGCACCCTGGGGGCCTCGCCCTCGTCCATCATGGGCATCTTCATGGTGCAGGGCGCCATGGTCGGCGTCATCGGTACCTTGGCCGGTCTGGCGCTGGGGCTGGCGATTGCCTTCAATATCGACGTCATCGTGCCGGCCATAGAGCAGGCGCTGCATGCCAACTTCCTGCCCAAGGACATCTACCTGATCAGCAAGATGCCTAGCGAGCCGCAGTCCACGGACATCGTGCCGATCGCCGTGATTTCCCTGATTCTTTCTTTTGTGGCCACGATTTACCCCAGCTGGCGTGCCAGCCGCGTGAACCCTGCGGAGGCACTGCGTTATGAATGATGTTGTGAAGAACCAGAGCGTGCTGGAGGCACGCGGCCTGACCAAGCGCTTTGCCGAAGGCAAGCTGGATGTGACCGTGCTGCAAGGTGTGGATCTGCAGGTTCAGGCGGGCGAGACGCTGGCGATTGTCGGCGCCTCGGGCTCGGGAAAATCCACCTTGCTGCATTTGCTGGGCGGGCTGGATGCGCCCACCACCGGCAGCGTCAGCCTCATGGGGCAGCCCCTGCACCAGCTCAGCCCGCAAAAGCAGGGCGCGCTGCGCAACCGGCATCTGGGCTTCATCTACCAGTTCCACCACCTGCTGGCCGAATTTTCGGCCCAGGAAAATGTGGCCATGCCGCTGCGCATTCGC
Source organism: Comamonas testosteroni (assembly GCF_000761245.1). GTDB lineage: Bacteria > Pseudomonadota > Gammaproteobacteria > Burkholderiales > Burkholderiaceae_C > Comamonas > Comamonas testosteroni_C. The sequence continues at coordinate 442,615 of NZ_AWOR01000001.1, forward strand.
CGCGATGCCAGGGAGGACTGCATGGACCGCGCGGCCGAGATGCTGCGCGCCGTGGGCCTGGGCCAGCGCATGGCGCATCGCCCGGCCGAGCTGTCGGGCGGCGAGCGTCAGCGCGTGGCCATTGCACGTGCCCTGGTCACGCGTCCGGCCTGCGTGCTGGCCGACGAGCCCACGGGCAATCTGGATCGCGGCACGGCCGATACGGTGTTTGCGCTGATGCTGGAGCTGGCGCGTAGCCATGGCACGGCGTTCGTGATGGTCACCCATGACGAGGGCCTGGCCGCGCGTTGCGATCGCATGGTCAGGCTGGGGCGCGGGCAACTGGCCTGATCGTGTTCAGCCACGGCAAGGCCCGGGTCGCTGCGGTTGCAGTGGCCCGGGCCTTTTTCATGAAATTCGCCTGAAACGATTTATCAATAAGCGCTGACAGCTGCATTCCTGATAGCGATCGTGGCTTGCTCGCGAGCCGATGCCTGCAGCGGCACGGCGGGACGCGGCTTGCCTGAGCCTGGCTTGGCCGAGACATCCTGAGCCGTCAGGTCGTCGGTGACCTCACGCAGCCTGGCGGACTGGGTCAGCGAAGTCTGCACCACTTCGCCCATGATCTGCGTGACCTGGCGCGATGAGTTCACGATCTCTGCCATGGTGGTGCCGGCTTCGCGCACCTGCGTCACCCCCTGGGTGACCTGGATGACCGAGGTCTGGATCAGCTGCTTGATCTCCTTGGCGGCTTCGGCACTGTGCTGGGCCAACTGGCGCACCTCATTGGCCACCACGGCAAAGCCCCGTCCCTGGTCACCGGCGCGGGCAGCTTCCACGGCGGCGTTGAGCGCCAGCAGATTGGTCTGGAAGGCGATGGAGTCCATCATGCCGATGATGTCGCTGATCTTGCGCGAGCTGGCGCTGATGGATTCCATGGTGGTCACCACATCCTGCACGGTGCGACCACCGGCCTCGGCCACGCTGCAGGCGTCCTGGGCCAGCTCGTTGGCCTGGCGCGCATGGTTGGCGCTTTCGGTCAGCCCCTCCACCGTGGCGCGCAGGGTTTGCGCTGCGGTCACGCGGCGCGTGATGTTGGTGGCGAACTTGACGACCTTGAAGGGCCGGCCTTCGGCGTCGAGTATGGGGTTGTAGCTGGCTTCGATCCAGACCTGGCGGCCGGCCTTGCCTATGCGCAGGTACTGGCCTGCATCATGATGGCCCAGGGCCAGCTTGTGCCAGAAATGCTGATAGGCCGGGGATTGGCTCTCGTGCGGCTGGACAAACATGCTGTGGTGCCTGCCAACGACTTCCGCCAGGGAGTAGCCCATGGTCTGCAGGAACAGATCGTTGGCCGTGAGGATGTTGCCGTTCAGATCGAACTCGATGATGGCCTGCACCTTGGCAATGGCCTGGAGCTGGCCGCGTGCATCGTCTTCGTGCTGCTGCTGCTCGGTGATGTCGGTCGCGTACTTGATGACTTTGCGCGGCTGGCCCTGGCTGTCGAAGATCGGGTTGTAGCTGGCCTGCAGCCACACATCCTCGCCCTGGCTGTTGATGCGGCGGTAGCGGCCGCTGTCATGCTGGCCTGCCGCCAGGCGCTGCCAGAACTGGGCGTACTCGGCAGAGGCCCGGGTCTCCTCGTCCACAAACATGCGGTGATGCTGGCCGATGATCTCCTCGGCGCTATAGCCCATGGTGCGCAGAAAGTTGTCGTTGGCTGTCAGCACATGGCCTTGCAGATCGAACTCGATCACGGCCTGCACCTGATCCAGCGCGGCCAGCTTGCCCTGCATATCGGCGCGTTGATGACTCTGGCTCAGGCGTTGCCAGAGCGTGCTTTGCAGAAGTCCCGTCATAACTTGCTCCTTTGGCCGATAGCACAGGGCAGGGGGGTGAAGTTGCTTAATGTTTTATTTGTTTCAATGTGTGTACCGTAGGACAAGGCTGGAAACTGTCTGTAGTCACTTGACGTGTCATCTGCCGATGCTGCCCTGCGCAGGCAGCCCGGCCGATGCATGATGTGCAGATGCCAACCTGGATAGATACCCATTGCCACCTGGATGCGCCCGAATTCGCGCCTGACAGAGATGCCGTGCGCGCCGCTGCGCAGGCCGCAGGCGTCACGCATCTGGTCATTCCCGCCGTGCAGCGCAGCCACTGGCAAGAGGTGATTGCGCTTGCGCATCGTCATGGCGACAGCTATGCGCTGGGCATTCATCCGCTCTACACGCCCGGCGCGCAGGAGTCCGATATCGCTGCGCTGCGCGAGTTGCTGAGCCAGCAGCGCGGGGACCCGCATCTGGTGGCGGTAGGCGAAATCGGCCTCGACTTTTTTGTCCCCGGACTGGATGAGCAATGCCAGATCTGGTTCTACGAGCAGCAGATCCGGCTGGCATGCGAGTTCGAGCTGCCCGTCATCCTGCATGTGCGCAAGAGCAGCGATCGTCTGCTCAAGACCTTGCGTCAGCACAGGGTTGTGGGCGGCATTGCCCATGCGTTCAACGGCAGCGCCCAGCAGGCGCAGGCCTTCATCGATATGGGTTTCAAGCTGGGCTTTGGCGGTGCCATCACCTATGAGCGCGCGCTCAAGCTGCGCGAGCTGGCGGCCAGCCTGCCGCTGCAGGCCCTGGTGCTGGAGACCGATGCGCCCGATATCCCGCCGCACTGGCTCTACACCACGGCCGAGCAGCGCGTGGCCGGCCAGCCCCAGGGACGAAACAGCTCCGCCGAGCTGCCGCGCATTGCTGCGGAGATCGCGCGGCTGCGCGGCATAGGCATTGAGCAGCTGGCGCAGGCCAGCACGGCCAATGCACGTAAGGCGCTCAAAGGGCTGCCGGCACTCCCGTAGATGGGCAGTATCTATCCTTTGCGGGCGATGGGGTTCATGCTCATCTTTTCGAATATCAGCCCAAGGGCCATGCCAAGCTTGACTGGGCGACAATAGGGCATGACCGAGGATTCTTCTGCCACTCCAACAGAGACTGGCCTGCGCTGGCAGGGGCTGGCGGCGGTGGCTGATGGCCGCACGCGAGCCCTGGTGCTGGGCAGTTTTCCGGGCCTGAAGTCGCTGCAGCAGGCACAGTACTACGCCCATCCGCAAAACCAGTTCTGGCCTTTGCTGCAGGCCTTGTGGCCCGGGCATCCCCAGCCGCCACGCGCCGACTACGCGGGCCGCTGCGAGTGGCTGCTGGAGCGCGGCCTGGGTCTGTGGGATGTGTATGCGAGCTGCGAGCGCGAGGGCAGTCTGGACAGCGCCATTCGCTGTGCCCAGGTCAACGACTTTGCCGGGCTGCGTCAGCGCTGCCCGGATCTGCAGCTGGCATTGCACAACGGCGGCGAGAGCTACAAGCATGCCCGCCAGACCGAGGCGCTGGGGCTGACGGCCCTCAAGCTGCCATCGACCAGCCCGGCCAATGCCAGCTGGTCGTTCGATAAAAAACTGCAGGCCTGGCACCATGCGCTGGCGGCCCATGGCCTGCTTTGAAGATTGGTGTGAAACGTGATCCGTAAAACCCGTGGCGGTGCCAAATCCGCGCAGGACAAGAATGTGGGCAGCGTGCAGGAGCTGCCCGAAGTCAGCGTCTCCGACGATGGCGATATCCGCTATCTGCATCTGGGTACGCCCTGGGTGCAGGGCTCCATGCGCATTCGCGACCCTTTTGATATCGACCTGGAGTATGTGCAGCGCATGATGGGCTGGCTGCTGTTTGCCAAGCCTGCCGAAGTACCCCGGATGCACGCCATGCAACTGGGGCTGGGGGCTGCCGCCATCACCAAGTTCTGCCACAAGAAGCTGCGCATGAAGACCACGGCGGTCGAGCTCAATCCCCAGGTGCTGGCCGTGTGCCGCAGCTGGTTCAAGCTGCCTCCCGACAGCAGCACGCTGCAGGTGGTGCTGGCCGATGCAGCTCAAGAGATCAAAAAGACCGAATGGCAGGGCACGGTTGATGCACTGGCAGTCGACCTCTATGACCATGAAGCGGCGGCTCCCGTTCTCGACAGCGCCGAGTTCTATACCGATTGCCGCAATCTTCTGACCGAGGACGGCATCATGACCGTCAACCTCTTTGGCCGCTCCTCAAGCTTTGACAAAAGCCTGGATCAGATGGCTCAGGCCTTTGGCGAGGACGCGCTCTGGGCCTTCCGCCCCACACGCGAAGGCAATACCGTGGTGCTGGCACAGCGCACACCGCGTGTTCTGCAGGGCGCCGAGCTGGATCTGGCCTGCGATCAGGTGCAGGCCCGTTGGGACCTGAACACCACCCGCTGGGCCAAGGTGTTTGTGCCTGCACGCGATGCAGAGGCAGGCAGCAAGACGGCCAAAGCCAAAGTCAGCCGCATCGGCCGGGGCGCTACCGTGTAATTGCAAAGCCTGAGTAAAGTGATGGTGTCGGTCTTGATGGTTGCGGTTTCCTGCCGATGATATGGACATGACGATCAGTGCCATCTCCTCCAGTTCTGCCGGTTCGGCCCCTTCGGGGGCTGGCGCGGCATCGCGTATCCAGCAGCTGCAAAGGCAGATCAAGGATGCCACCAACGAACTCAAAGAAGTTGCCAACAGCGACGCTGATGCCAAAACCAAGGAGCAGCAGGCGCAGTTGCTGCAGACCAAGATCCAGATGTTGCAGGCCCAGATAGAGGCATTGCAGAACCAGCAGGCACAGCAAGCCCAGCAGGCTGCCCAGCGTGGGACCGAGGCCGTCCGGCAAAAGCAGGACGATGCGGTGCAGAGCAGGAGTCGCAGCAATCCGGGCCAGGCTGGGCTGGGCGGACTGCTGGACGAATACGCCTGAGCTGCATCAGACAAAAGGGATAAAAGGCCTTCATTGGTCTCTTATGCACCGTCCTGATTGGGTGCATGGGCCGATGGCGGTACAGTCAAGGCAGTTTTGTTGCCACAGCCGCCCATGTCATTGACTGAATCCATCCTGCCCCGATCCGTCAAGCCAGCCCAGTACCAGGGGCCACTGGACTGGCGCACGCTGGTGCAGTGGCTGCAGGAAGACGGTGTGATCACAGCGCAGGAGGCAGGGCGTACGGTGGCGCGCTGCTCGGCGGCCGAGAGTGCTCAGCTGCCGCTGGTGCGCCTGGCCAATGTGGGCGTTGTCGGCGCCCAGACGCATCAGCCGCTGGATCTGGAAACCCTGACCCAGTACCTGGCCCAGCGCAGCGGCCTGGCCTATCTGCGCATCGACCCGTTGCGCGTGGATGTGGGCCGCGTGGGCGAGGTCATGAGCGCCAGCTACGCCGAGCGCCACAGGGTACTGCCCGTGCAGGTCACGGCCAAGGAGGTGGTGATTGCCACGGCCGAGCCCTTCATCACGGACTGGGTGAGCGAAGTCGAGCGGCAGGCCCACCGCAGCGTGCGCTGCGTGGTGGCCAATCCGCAGGACATCAAGCGCTATACGGCAGAGTTCTTTGCGCTGGCCAAGTCCGTGCGTGCTGCCGAGAAAGCCGGCGGTGCGACCGGTGGCGCGAGCTTCGAGCAACTGGTGGAGCTGGGCAAAAGCAACAAGCAGCTCGACGCCAACGACCAGGGCGTGGTGCGCGTGGTGGACTGGCTGTGGCAGTATGCCTTCGACCAGCGCGCCAGCGACATCCACCTGGAGCCCCGGCGCGAGCAGGGCGTGATCCGCTTTCGCATCGACGGCGTGCTGCACCCGGTCTACCAGATGCCCATGGGCGTGCTGAACGCCATGGTGGCGCGCGTCAAGCTGCTGGGGCGCATGGATGTGGTGGAAAAGCGCCGCCCGCTGGACGGCCGCATCAAGACGCGCAACCCGCGCGGCGAGGAGGTGGAAATGCGCTTGTCCACCTTGCCCACGGCCTTTGGCGAGAAGATGGTGATGCGCATCTTCGATCCCGAGAACACGGTCAAGAACCTTGATGCGCTGGGCTTCAGTGCCCATGATGCCCAGCGCTGGGAAGACCTGGTCAAGCGTCCGCACGGCATCATTCTGGTCACCGGCCCCACGGGCTCGGGCAAGACCACCACGCTGTACTCCACGCTCAAGCGGGTGGCGACCGAGGAGGTCAATGTCAGCACGGTGGAAGACCCCATCGAAATGATCGAACCCAGCTTCAACCAGACCCAGGTTCAGCCCCAGCTCGACTTCGGCTTCACCGAAGGCCTGCGTGCGCTGATGCGTCAGGACCCGGACATCATCATGGTGGGCGAGATCCGCGATCTGGCCACTGCCGAGATGGCGGTGCAGGCTGCGCTGACCGGCCATCTGGTTTTCTCCACGCTGCATACCAACGATGCTCCCAGCGCCGTCAGCCGCCTGATGGAGCTGGGCGTGCCCTCGTATCTGATCAACGCCACCTTGCTGGGTGTGCTGGCCCAGCGTCTGGTGCGCACGCTGTGCTCCAGCTGCAAGGTGCGCGATGAAGACGCAAAGCCCGAGGATCTGGCCGAGTCGGTCAGGCCCTGGAAGCTGACCGGCAGCTACCAGCCCTACAAGCCCGTGGGTTGTGAGGACTGCCGCATGACAGGCTACCGCGGCCGCATGGGTCTGTACGAGCTGCTGATGGCGACCGAGGCCCTCAAGAAGCAGATTCACGATGCCCCATCCATGGACGTTCTGCGCCGTCAGGCCGTGCAGGACGGCATGCGTCCTCTGCGTCTGGCAGGGGCTTTGCGAGTGGCAGAAGGTGTGACCACCTTGCCCGAAGTGCTGGCCTGCACGCCGCTGATGAGTGAAATCTGAAAGTTCAGTGCAAGTGCTTGCTTCTGGTTTTTCGTAGTAAGAAAAGGCCGGGGCTGGCCTGGGCTGAATGCGGTAAATGAGTACAAAACGTCGGCATTAGGGTATGCCCTTTGTAGGTGGAATCCACATCAATTTGGCATATCTATGAAACGAGAATCGCCAAGTCGTGATTTCCGTAAGGAGACGTTTTGTGAAAATCAAGAGCCAAAAAGACTTTTTCTCCGGTCTGATGTTCTTGGTCGTCGGTCTCGCATTTGCGATCGGCGCATCCAACTACACCATTGGCACCGGCGCCCGCATGGGTCCAGGTTACTTCCCTCTGATTCTGGGTGTCCTCATGGCCATCCTGGGTGCAGCCATCTGCATCGGCGGCCTGACCAAGGGCCCCGAAGGTGGTGACAAGATCGGCAAGTGGGCCTGGAAGCCGGTGTTTTTCGTGCTGGCTGCCAACTTTGCCTTCGGCATTCTGTTGGTGGGCGTGCCGGCTCTGGGTATCCCCCAGTTCGGCCTGATCATTGCGATCTACGCTTTGGTCTTTGTCGCCAGCATGGCCGGTCAGACCTTCAACCTCAAGGAAACAGCCATCCTGGCCACCATTTTGGCGGTCGGCAGCTATTTCGCTTTCGTGTGGGCGCTGAATCTGCAGTTCCCCGTGTGGCCTAGCTTCATTGCTGGCTAATCAGGAGCATCGTCCATGGATCTGATTCAGAACTTGTCGACGGGTTTTGGCGTGGCTTTCACGTTCCAAAACCTGATCTACTGCTTTGTGGGCTGTCTGCTCGGTACGCTGATCGGCGTGCTGCCCGGCATTGGCCCCGTGGCGACCATCGCCATGTTGCTGCCCGCCACTTACGCACTGCCTCCTGTGGCGGCGCTGATCATGCTGGCCGGTATTTACTACGGCGCCCAGTACGGTGGCTCCACTACTGCCATTTTGGTGAACCTGCCAGGTGAATCCTCGTCGGTGGTGACGGTGATCGACGGATACCAGATGGCGCGAAAAGGCCGGGCGGGGCCCGCGTTGGCGGCAGCCGGTATCGGCTCCTTCTTCGCTGGCTGCGTGGGTACCATCATCCTGGCTGCCTTCGCTCCTCCCCTGACCGAAGTCGCTTTCAAGTTTGGCCCCGCCGAGTACTTCTCGCTGATGACCCTGGGTCTGATCGGTGCCGTGGTGCTGGCTTCCGGCTCGCTGCTCAAGGCGATCGCCATGATCGTGCTGGGTCTGCTGCTGGGCATGGTCGGTACCGACGTGAACTCCGGCGTGGCTCGTTACAGCTTCGATATTCCTGAGCTGACCGACGGCATCGACTTCGTCGTGATCGCCATGGGTGTGTTCGGTTACGGCGAAATCATTGCCAACCTGTCCAAGCCTGAAGACGAGCGCGAAGTGTTCGCCGCCAAGGTGACCGGTCTGATGCCCACAGGCGAAGACTTCAAGCGCATGATTCCTGCCATGCTGCGCGGCACGGCCCTGGGTTCGGCCCTGGGTATCTTGCCCGGTGGCGGCGCCATGCTGTCGGCCTTCGCTGCCTACACCATCGAAAAGAAGACCAAGCTGAAGCCCGGCGAAGTTCCTTTCGGTCAAGGCAATATCCGTGGCGTGTGCGCTCCCGAGTCGGCCAACAACGCCGGTTCGCAGACATCGTTCATTCCTCTGCTGACCCTGGGTATCCCTCCCAACGCCGTGATGGCGCTGATGGTGGGTGCCATGACGATCCACAACATCCAGCCCGGTCCTCAGGTGATGACCAGCAACCCCGAACTGTTCTGGGGTCTGATCGCCTCCATGTGGATTGGTAACCTGATGCTGATCATCTTGAACCTGCCGCTGATCGGCGTCTGGATCAAGCTGCTGACCGTGCCTTATCGCTGGCTGTTCCCGTCCATCGTGCTGTTCTGCGCGATCGGCGTGTACGGTACCAACAACAACGCATGGGACGTGTGGATGGTCGGTATCTTCGGCTTCATCGGCTATGTGTTCCACAAGCTGGGTACCGAGCCTGCTCCTCTGCTGCTGGGCTTCATTCTGGGCCCGATGATGGAAGAAAACCTGCGCCGTGCCCTGCTGCTGTCGCGTGGTGACTGGTCGGTGTTCGTGACCCGTCCCATCTCCGCCTGCCTGCTGGCTGCCGCCGTGGTGCTGCTGGTGATCGTGCTGATGCCTGCAGTGAAGAACAAGCGTGAAGAAGCTTTCGTGGAAGACTGATCGTCAACCTGATCGCTGATCATCGTTAAAGCGGCCCTTATGGGGCCGCTTTTTTTATATGAGGACCTTTGTTCCAGGGACTATGGATTAGGGCGGCAAAATAGCTGCAGTTATTCGAAAGATTGCATGGCCTTGTCTTTATTGCCCGCGCAGCACCCTCAGCGGGTCTTGCTGCACAACGAAATTCATGCCCGTCCTGCGGAAATCATGCAGGCCCCTCTGGCTATCACCCATATCGTGATGCTCACCGATGCAGCCCAGCGTGAAGCCAGCCGCGAGCATGTGGCAGCCCTGCTGCGCAACCACCATCGCCCTTTGCCAGATGCGGCAACTACCCATGTGCTGATCGACCTGGGTGCATTTCGCCTGCGCTGGGAGCAGCACACCGAGTTCGTGGCCTGGACCTTCACCACGCCCATGGCGCAGGCCGGCGTGGCTGATGTGCGCGAGCCCGAGACAGCCATCGACGCCGTGCCGCGCGACTGGCTGGCCGCCCTGCCGGGGCAGTGCCTGAGCAGTCTGCATCTGTGGGCGCTGAACGAGCAGGATGTGGACCCGCAGTATCTGATGCGCCACATGCTGCAAGCCGATACTTTGGTCGGCTCGCGCGTCTCCGGCGGTGCGGGGGCCATCTATACCGACTTTGCGATTCACCCCGATGGTTTCTCGCGCATGCTGCTGCTGGCGGGCGCCGACCTGTCCCCGCGCCGCCTGGGCCGTCTGGTGCAGCGCGTGCTGGAGATCGAGACCTATCGTATGGCGGCGCTGCTGGGCCTGCCCGCCGCACGCAAGGCAGCAGCCGTGCTGGCCACAGCCGAGCGTGAACTGGCCGAGCTGGCCAATGCCATTCGCGCGGCCGACCGCGATACCGAACCGGCGCTGCTGGACCGCCTGACCCGGCTGGCCGGACAGGTGGAGAGCGAATATGCGGCCACGCATTCGCGCTTTTCGGCCAGTTCCGCCTATTTCGAACTGGTGGACAGGCGCATTCAGGAAATTCAGGAGACGCGGGTGGACGGCATCCAGACCATCCGTGAATTCATGGACCGGCGACTCACGCCTGCGCGTGCCACCTGCGAATGGGCGACACGCCGTCAGAATGCGCTGTCCGAGCGTGTCTCCCGTGTCAGCAGCCTGTTGCGCACGCGTGTCGAGATCGAGCAGCAGCAAAGCAGCCAGCAACTGCTGGGCACGATGAACGACCGACAGGGCACCCAGCTCAAGCTGCAGTCCACGGTGGAAGGCCTGTCGGTGGCGGCCATCACCTACTACATCACCGGCTTGATCAGCTATCTGGCCAAGGGCGGGCAGAAGCTGGGCTGGCCCTGGTCGCCCGAGTCGACGGCGGCGGTGGCCATTCCGGTCGTGGCGCTGGGCGTCTGGTGGTCGCTTCGCAGGCTGCACCACAAGCTGTTTCATGGTCGCAGTCATTGAGCATGAAACTGGATGCCAGCGCTTTCTGATAAAGCTCTAGCAGTTATTGATTTTGATAGCGTCGGGCAGCTTGCCCGGCTTGGAAACTGTGTGAAAGGACACTGACATGGACTTTGGAATCTCCGGGCGCTGGGCTCTGGTCTGCGGCGCCAGCAAAGGTTTGGGTTTTGGCTGCGCCAAGGCCCTGGCCGAAGAGGGGGTGAATCTGGTCATCAACGCCAGAAACGCCGAGGCATTGCAGCTGGCCGTGCAGAAGTTGCAAGCCATAGCTCCTCAGATCAAGGTCATCGGTGTCGCTGCAGACATCACCACGCCAGAAGGTCGCACGGCAGTGTTCGAAGCCGCCGGCGGCCCGGGCAAGGACTACGACATCGTCGTGACCAACGCCGGCGGCCCGCCTCCTGGCGACTTCCGTACCTGGGATCGTGAGGCCTGGATCAAGGCAGTGGACGCCAACATGCTGACCCCTATCGAGCTGATCAAGGCCACGGTGGACGGCATGGCTGCGCGTGGCTTCGGTCGCATCGTCAACATCACCTCCAGCGCAGTCAAGGCGCCCATTGACATCCTGGGCCTGTCCAATGGCGCGCGCAGCGGTCTGACGGGCTTTGTGGCCGGCCTGGCGCGTTCGGGCATTGCCGCCAAGGGCGTCACCATCAACAGCATACTGCCCGGCAAGTTCGACACCGACCGTCTGGTGGCAACCCATCAGGCGGCGGCCAACAAGACCGGTCAGGACCTGGATGCCGTGCGCCAGGCCCAGGCCGCCCAGATCCCGGCCAAGCGCTTTGGCACGGCCGAGGAGTTCGGCGCCATCTGTGCCTTCCTGTGCAGCCGCCAGGCCGGCTATATGACGGGACAGAACATCCTGCCCGACGGCGGCCTGTATCCCGGCACTTACTGATCCGTGATCGAGTACTGAAACGACAAAGCCCCGCAATGCGGGGCTTTTGTCTGGGCGGGCAGCCGTTTATTTGCGCGACGACACGACGATGCCGGTCACGATCAGCGCAAACGCAAGCGCGTGGTAGAGGTGCGGGGTTTCGCCGAGCACGGGAATCGACAGCAGGGCCGTGAACAGCGGAATCAGATTGCCGAAGAAGCCCGCAATGGCGGGCGTGGCGCGCTGCACGCCCATGCCCCAGAAGCGGTAGGCCAAAATGGCCGGGCCTACGGCGATGAACAGCAGGCTGCCGAGCAGCGGCCAGCCCGGCACCAGGCGGAACTCGCCCAGCAAGGCTTCGCCGCCCGTGAAAAGGCCGGACCAGAGCAGGCCGAAAACGATCTGCGCGAGCAAAAAGCTGGCCCAATGCGACTTCACCTCCTGGGGGCCGCTGCTGCGCGACAGCAGCCAGGTGTAGAAGGCCCAGGCGATGGTGGCCAGCACCATGAAAAGGTCGCCGGGCACAAAGCGCAGAGCAAGTAGCGTCTGCCAGTCGCCGCGCGACATCACCACCGCCACGCCCAGCACGGACAGAAGGGCTCCGCACATCTGCCGGCGGCTGACGCGAATGCCCCAGCACAGCCGGCCTATGGCCAGCATCCACACTGGCATGCTGGAGCTCACCAGCGTCACATTCAGAGGGGTCGAGGTCTTGAGCGCCAAGTACAGCAAGGCGTTGTAGCAGCCTATGCCCAGCAGCCCGAGCAGCATGTACTGGCGCCACAGCGGCCAGATCGGACTGTTCCTGCGCAGCACCGGCCACGCCAGCGGCAGCAGCACAAAGGCGATGCACCAGCGCAGGAAGTTGAGCGCGAAAGGCGATATCAGATCGTGAGCGAGACGGCCCACGATGGCATTGCCGGCCCAAAGTGCCGGAGCCAGGCTGAGCATGGCGACCGTGGCGGGTTTCAGGGGGGAACTCATGGGTTGTCACTGTAACGCGCGGCAACTGGCCTCTGGACCTGCAGCGCCCTGCGGCAGCGGCTGTTGGCAGCAAGCCGGCGGTCCTCAATAGTGATGCAAGCCTTCCCGTTTTGCGAAGCTGAGCACAATGCAGTGCATGGGAGATTTTTCATGAAGCAGCAAACCACGTCGCTCCAGCAGCAATGGCTGCAGGCACAACATGCCATGGCCAGCAGGCAGCCTCTGCGCCCGCGCCAGCCGCTGTGCATTGGTGATCAACAGATTGGCAGTATCGAGGAAGACTTCGCTAGCAAGCTGGGGCAGGAGCTGCTGGCGGTGCACGAGGTCGACTTGCAGTCGGTTGCCGGGCAATGGCTTTTGAAGGGAGAGGGCGGGGCGACCGAGAATCTGAACCGGCTGGCCCTGGCCATGCGCAGTGCCGGCCTTGCTGGGGCGTGGCGCAATGAGCAGCTGGCGGTCTGCAATGCGCAAGGCCAGCAGCTGGCAACCGTCGAGCGTGGTGCCGTGCGGCCACTGGGCATTGCCACCAGAGCCGTGCATCTGGTGGGCGTCTGCGCGGATGGCTCGATCTGGGTGCAGCAGCGCTCGCAGGACAAGGCCAACAACCCCGGCATGTGGGATACCTTGATGGGAGGCATGGTCTCGGCGGCAGATGGTCTGGCCGAGGCGCTGGCGCGTGAAACCTGGGAGGAGGCCGGTCTGCATGTGGCAGAACTCGGCGAGCTTCGGCACGGCGGAAATGTGATGTTCGCAAGACCCAGCGACGAAGCAGAGGGGCAGGGCTATATGGTCGAGCGCATAGACTGGTTCTCGGCCCTGGTGCCCGATGCGCTGCAGCCTGTGAACCAGGATGGCGAGGTGCAGCGTTTCGAGCGGCTGGAGCCGACCGAGGTCCAGGGCTGGATGCTTCAGGGCTATTTCACACCCGAGGCGTCCCTGGTGCTTGCCGCCTACATGGGCTGGTAGGGCGGCAGAGCAGCTAGCGCTGGCTCTCCACTGCGGTGGACTTGAGCCGGCTGGGCGCCAGGGCTCCGGCCTGCTCCAGAATCGGGTAGGCCACCGAGCACAGCAGCGAGTTGATGCGCTTGAGGTCGCTGATCATGTCGATATGCAAAGAGCTGGTCTCTATGCTCGATACCGTGTGCTGCGACAGGCGCTCCAGGTGGGTTGCCGAGTAGGCCAGTTCCAGATCGCGAAAGCGCGCTTTTTCCTCGAGCAGCTTTTGCGCCTCGCGCACATTGCCGTTGAGAAAGACGCTCATGGCCAGGCGCAGATTGTCCAGCAGGTGCTGGGTCAGCTCGTGAATTTCCTGTTTTCCGGCGGCCGAGAACTGGCGGCCCTTCTTGATCTTCTTGTCTTCCAGATCCAGCAGCACGCGCTCGATGATGTCGCCGATCTGCTCCATATTGATGGTGAAGCTGATGATTTCCGTCCAGCGCTGACCTTCGCGCTCGTCGAGTTCGGCGCGCGAGATCTTGGTCATGTAGTACTTGATGGCCGAATACAGGTCGTCCACCGTGCCTTCCAGGTGGCGCACTTCCTCGGACAGTTTGGCATCGTCGGTTTCGGCCACTCTTTGCAGGCCGATCAGCATGGACTCCACCACGTCGGCCTGATGCAGTGACTCGCGCACGGCGCAGGTGATGGCCAGCGAGGGAGTGGACAGGGCCGAGGGGTCCAGGTGGCGTGGGCGCAGCAGTTTGGCCGCGCTTTCTTCCTCGGGCTTGGGCAGCATGGCCGTCACCCAGCGGGCCACCAGCTGGGTCAGGCCGATGAAGCACAGGCTGTTGAAGACATTGAACGCCAGATGGAACATCACCACGTTCTGGCCGGCGTTGGGCAGATAGGGCTGGGCGTACTGCGACCACAGCCCGATAAAGGGGGCGACGATGGCCACGCCCATGATCTTGAACAGCAGATTGCCTATGGTGACCTGGCGCTCCTCCACCGCCGATTTGGCGGTGGTGAGCGCCGCGACCAGGCCGCTGCCCAGGTTGGCACCCAGGGTCAGGCCCAGAGCCACATCCAGCGGAATGGCGCCGGAGCTGGCCATGGCCGCAATCAGCAGCACCACGGCCAGGCTGGAATAGGCCAGCACGGCCAGTACCGCGCCCAGCAGCAGCTCCATGAACAGATCGCTGCTGACCGAGGCCAGCAGGGTGCGCACGGCAGGGGCCTGCAGCAGGGGCTCGGTGGCTTCCACCACCAGGCGCAGGGCCAGCAGCATCAGGCCCAGGCCGATGAGCACGCGGCCGATACGACCGGGCTTGGAATCCTTGCGCGAGATATAGAGCACAACGCCGACAAAGATGAACAGCGGCGACAGCCAGGAGAGGTCGGTGGAGAACAGCACGGCCATCATGGCCGTGCCCACATCGGCACCACGCATCACGGCAAGGGCCGAGGGCAAGGTGATCAGTCCCTGGCCCACAAAGGACGAGGTCATCAGCGAGGTAGCCGTGCTGGACTGAACCAGGGCCGTGACGCCCATGCCGGAAAGCGCCGCAGACAAGCGGTTGCTCATGCTGCGGGCAAGAATATTGCGAAGGTTTGCGCCGAAGACCTGCAGAACGCCGGTGCGAACCATCTGAGAGCCCCAGATCAACAGGGCAATGGCTGCTAAAAGATTCAATAAATGCTTCATGTTCTGCCCGCGAAGGAGCGACCTAATATACCCCTGAGTGAGGTCGGTCTGCCGGGATGGCTCACTCTTCACGCACAAATAAGTGCGGAATAAAGAACACAATAGAACAAAAACGAATTGTTCGAAACATCGTTTCTACGGATGAGATTTCAAAGATGACCGAGTTTTCCGTATATCTGTATTGCCTTCGATGCTATTAAAAAGGTAGGTTCATGATTCCTGCCATGCCCGGCGCCGCTGCGGCGGGCTTCCTTTTGATGCTGCTGGCAGCCTGGCAGCCTTGTCGGCCGCCGGCTTGCTGTTCCGGTGGGGGGGGCGGCTGTTGCGTTTGCGGCGCGGCCAGCCCAGGCCGTCGCTGTGCATCTGGCAATGTGGGGCGGCGGTATCGCTGTCCGCTGCTGGGGCCGGCGCAGATGGCGTGTAGCGATCTGCGGCAGGCGCAGCAGATGGCCGAGCAAGAGCGGCTGACGCAATCACACTGGCTCAGTCCGTGGTCCGGGGCGACATCACCTCGTCTGCGGGCAGCCATATTCAGCGCGATATTTCAGCGCGATATGCCCGAGCAGCGAGATATGCCTGACAGTGCTGCCGAGCCCGTCCACGAGTCGGCCGAATTCGGCCAGAGCGGGGCGCAATGAGCAAGGCCCGCTGTCTGCTAAAGAGACAGCGGGCCTTGCAGATGAAAAGCGGCTGATGCTTATAGGCGCTGGTTCTTGGCGCGTTTTGCGCGCAAAACCTCGTCCAGGATCAGCAGCATGGCGCCCAGGGTGATGCCCATGTCGGCCACGTTGAAGGCCGGAAAATGGCTGCTGCCCCAGTAGAAGTCCAGAAAGTCCACCACATAGCCGTGCTGCAGGCGGTCCACCACATTGCCGATGGCCCCGCCCAGAATGCTGGACAGCGACAGGCAGAACATCTTCTCGCCAGGGTGCTTGCGCAGCTGCCAGACGATGAGCACGGTGGCAATCACGCCGATGGCCACGAACAGCCAGCGCTGCCAGCCGCTGCCGCCCGCCAGGAAGGAGAAGGCAGCGCCCGTGTTGTGCGCGCGCACGATGTTGAAGAAGCCGGTGATGGGAGTCCAGTCCCCATACTGGTAGTGGCTCAGAATCATCTGCTTGGTGATCTGATCCACGCCGATGATGACAAGCGCCCACAGCAGCCAGGGCCAGATACGGCCAAGGCCTGCGGAGGAGGTCTGGGTGTTGCTCATGGCAGCTCTTTGCTAAGATTTTTTGATAGCGGTTAGCGCTTGATTCAAAAGTATTTCAGCATGATTTAATGCTGAAAATGGCTTCCAGCATGCGCTGGAAGCTCACTTTTTTAAGACTCAAGCCTTGGTGCGGACTTCGCCCGTGCCGTGCAGATTGCTGTCGCAGCGGCCGCAGATCGAGGGGTGCTCGGGGTTCGCGCCCACGTCTTCACGGTAATGCCAGCAGCGCTCGCACTTGGCGTGCTCGCTGGCCTTCACGGTGGTGCTCAGGGCATCGCCGGCCACGGCAGTCGCTGCCGAGGTGATGAAGACGAACTTCAGATCGTCCTTGAGGCTTTGCAGCAGGGCCAGGTCTTCGGGCTCGGCCGTGAGCGTGACTTCGGCCTGCAGGGACGAGCCCACGGCGCCGGTGGTGCGCACCACTTCGATGTCCTTGTTGACCAGGTTGCGGATCTCGCACAGGCGCGTCCACTTGGCCAGCAGGCCTTCGTCGCCGGCGGGCAGCTCGGTGAACTTCTCCAGGAAGATGGATTCGCTGTGGCCCACGATCTTCCAGGCTTCCTCGGCCGTGAAGGACAGGAAGGGCGACATCCAGCGCAGCAGCGCCTGGGTGATCTGGTAGAGCGCGGTCTGGGCCGAGCGGCGTGCCAGGCTCTTGGGGGCGCTGGTGTAGAGGCGGTCCTTGAGCACGTCCAGGTAGAAGCCGCCCAGGTCTTCGGAGCAGAACAGCTGCAGCTTGGCGACCACGGGGTGGAACTCGTAGACCTTGTAGTGGGCCAGGATCTCCTGCTGCAGCTGGGCCGAACGCGCCAGCGCGAACTGGTCGATCTCCAGCATCTCGCCGTAGGCCACGGCATCCTTGCTCGCATCGAAGTCGCTGGTGTTGGCCAGCAAAAACCGCAGCGTGTTGCGGATGCGGCGATAGGCGTCCACCACGCGGGCCAGGATCTTGTCGTCGATGCCCAGGTCGCCCGAGTAGTCGGTCGAGGCCACCCACAGACGGATGATTTCCGCGCCCATCTTGCTGGACACGTCCTGCGGGGCCACGGTGTTGCCCAGCGACTTGGACATCTTCTTGCCCTGGCCGTCCACGGTGAAGCCGTGGGTCAGCAGGCCGCGATAGGGCGCGCGGCCGAAGATAGCCGACGCCAGCAGCAGCGAGCTGTGGAACCAGCCGCGGTGCTGGTCGTGGCCTTCCAGGTACAGATCGGCCTCGGGACCCTTGTCGTGGTGGTGCTCGGGGTGGGTGCCGCGCAGCACATGCCAGAAGGTGGAGCCGGAGTCGAACCAGACTTCCAGAATATCGGTGCTCTTGGTGTAGCTCTTGGCCTCTTCGGCGCCCAGGATATCTTCGGTGCTCACGCGGCTCCAGGCCTCGATGCCGCCTTGCTCGATCATGGCGGCCGCCTGGTCGATGATCTCCATGGTGCGCGGGTGCAGGGCGCCCGTGTCCACATGCAGGAAGAAGGGGATGGGCACGCCCCAGCTGCGCTGGCGCGAGATGCACCAGTCGGGACGGCCGGCGATCATGGCGCGCAGGCGGTCCTGACCGTTTTGCGGGTAAAAGTTGGTCTGCTCGATGGCATCCAGCGCGATCTGGCGCAGGGTCTTCTCGGGCTTTTGCGCGGGATCGGTGAACACGCCTTCGCCCTCGTCCATGCGGATGAACCACTGGGCGGCCGCGCGGTAGATGACGGGCGTCTTGTGGCGCCAGCAGTGCGGATAGCTGTGGCTGATGGTGGTGGTGTCCATCAGGCGGCCCGCGACCTTCAGCGCGTCGAGGATGACGGGCACGGCCTTCCAGATATGCTGGCCGCCGAACATGGGCAGATCGGCCGCGTACACGCCGTTGCCCTGCACGGGGTTCAGGATCTGCTTGTAGTCCATGCCGTTGGACATGCAGCTGTTGAAGTCGTCCACGCCATAGGCGGGCGCCGAGTGCACGATGCCGGTGCCGTCGTCGGCGGTGGCGTATTCGGCCAGGTACACGGGCGAGATGCGGTCAAAGCCCTTGTCCACATGGGCCAGCGGGTGCTTGAAGGGCATGTGGTCGAGCTTTTCGCCCTTGGCGGTGGCGAGCACGCGGCCTTCCAGCTTCCAGCGGGCCAGGCATTTCTCGACCAGGGCGGAGGCCACGATCAGCAGGCCGCGCTCGGTCTCCACTAGGCTGTATTCCAGATCGGGGTTGACGTTGAGCGCCTGGTTGGCGGGGATGGTCCAGGCCGTGGTCGTCCAGATGACGATGAAGGCTTGCTTGTCGAGCTTGTCCAGGCCGAATGCTGCGGCCAGTCTGGCCGGCTCGGCGGCGGGGAACATCACGTCCAGCGTCTGGCTTTGCTTGTCGGCGTATTCGATCTCGAACTCGGCCAGCGAGGAGGCACAGTCAAAGCACCAGTACACGGGCTTGAGGCCGCGGTAGACAAAGCCACGCTCCATCACCTTCTTCAAGGCACGCAGCTCGGCGGCCTCGTTGGCGTAGTTCATGGTCTTGTAGGGGTGGTTCCAGTCGCCAAGCACGCCCAGGCGCTTGAAGTCCACCATCTGCTGCTCGATCTGTTCGGCGGCAAAGGCGCGGCTCTTGGCCTGCATCTCGTCGCGCGGCAGATTGCGGCCATGCAGCTTCTCGATGGCGTTCTCGATGGGCAGACCGTGGCAGTCCCAGCCCGGTGCGTAGAGCGCATCAAAGCCTTCGAGCTGGCGGCTCTTGACGATCATGTCCTTGAGGATCTTGTTCACCGCATGGCCGATGTGCAGCTTGCCGTTGGCGTACGGAGGGCCGTCGTGCAGGATGAACTTGGGCGCTCCGCTGCGGGCGTCACGCAGCTTCTTGTAGATGCCTTTGTCTTCCCATTCCTTGGCCCAGGCGGGCTCGCGCTTGGGCAGGTCGCCGCGCATGGGGAAAGGGGTGTCGGGCATGTTCAGCGTGGCGCGGTAAGCGGACGCTTCGGGCTTGTTGGACTTCGAATCAGACATGGGAAACCTTGAAAGCAATGCAAGGCCCGGGCAGTTCTGCCTGGGCGTGAATGGTGAGGTGAGCGCCAGTGCGCTGCTGCGCCTGGAACGTGCGAGCAGCGAGCTTCAAATTCGGTCGCGCGTGGTCTGGCGACGGGTCTCTGTGTGCGACGAGGTGTGAGACGGTATGTGGGCCGAGGCGAAAAACGCGCGCGCGTCATCGCAGTCCTTGGCGATGCCGACCGTCAGGGCATCGAGACTGTCATACTTCAGCTCGTCGTGCAGTTTGTGCAGAAGTTCCACGCGGATGATTTTACCGTAGGCACCTTCTCCACCCAGCTGGGCGGGCCAATCGAAACAGTGGGTCTCCAGCAGCACCCGGCCGCCGTTGATGTCGTTGGGGTCCAGCGAGGGGCGCACCCCCAGGTTGGCCACGCCCTGCAGCGGTTGGTCCGTCAGCCCGTGCACCAGCACGGCAAAAATGCCGCTGGCGGCAGGCTTCCAATGGTCGAAGCGCAGATTCAGCGTGCGAAAGCCGTCCTCGGCTCCGCTTTGGGATTCGGCCAGCTTGCGGCCCAGCTTGCGTCCATGCACCACATGGCCCGAGATGCGGTAGGGGTGGCCCAGCAGCTTGGCGGCCTGCTGCATGTCGCCGTCGGCCAGCGCCTCGCGCACGGCCGTGCTGGACACGCGCAGGCCATGGACTTCATAGCTGTTCATGCGGGCCACATCAAAGCCCAGGGCCTGGCCGGCGTTGTCCAGCATGGCGTAGTCGCCGGCGCGCTTGGCACCAAAGCGGAAGTCGTCACCCACCAGCACGTATTTGGCGCCCAGACCCGAGATCAGCACATCCTGAATGAAGTCTTCGGGGCTTTGGCTGGCCAGGGCCTGGTTGAAGGGCAGGATCACGACCTGATCGACGCCGCAGACTTCGAGCTGGCTGAGCTTGTCGCGCAGCGTGCCCACGCGGGCCGGGGCCAGCTCAGGCTTGCCCAGCTTCTTGGCAAAGTAGTCGCGCGGGTGCGGCTCGAAGGTCATGGCGCAGCTGGGAATGCCGCGCTGGGCCGCCTCGGCCTTGAGCAGGCCCAGCATGGCTTGATGTCCCCGGTGTACACCATCAAAATTGCCAATAGTCACAGCACAGGCCGGAGCCAGGCCGGGATGATTGATACCGCGAAAAATCTTCATGGGCTGCTTTGTTATTTGTAGCAACTGGCGCCGATGCATGCGACACAAGCCGTCAATTTGACATAGTTTCAGAGTATATTGCTTCAAATCAGGCAGCTGTGGAGGCTGCACGATTGTGCTCAAAAGCGCCAAGATGCTTGTCCGTTTTCCGTGGTCGATGTTTGACTGTATGGAGGCTGGTTGTGAAAGTCTTGAAGCTGACAGCCCAGGGGCTGCCGCAGTCCTGGGTAACGCTGGAGCAGGCGGCGCTGCATTACGCAGCAGAAGATGTGCGCTGGGAAGCCGGTGTCGAAATCGCCTGCTTTCGTGGTGGCCACAATGCGGTGACGGGCAAGCAGTCAGTCATTCACATCAACTCCATCATCGGCACCAAGGGCATGCCGAATATCAACCCGCACGAATTGCTGCCGGGGCTGACGAATGGCAAGCTCTTTGCTCGTGACCGCTGTGTCTGCGCCTATTGCGGGCGGCAGTTTCATGAAGGCGATCTCACTCGCGAGCACATTGTCCCCGTGAGCACCGGCGGGCAGCACAGCTGGATGAATCTGGTCACTGCCTGCCGCGCCTGCAATCACCGCAAGGGTGCCAGAACGCCGGAGCAGGCCCGCATGCCTTTGCTCTACACGCCCTACACGCCCACGCTGTGGGAGGATTTCATCCTGAGAAACCGCCGCATTCTGGCCGACCAGATGGAGTTTCTCGTGGCCCATGTGCCGCGTGGATCACGCTGGCGCAGTTAAAAAGAGCATGAAAAAAGCCCCGGGCAGGAGCACGCGGGGCTGTAAAGAGAGGACGCAAGAAAGCGCTCAGGCGGTGGCTGCGGTGGTAGAGACGGCCTTTTGCCAGGCCTCGTAGAGGTCCTCGCCCGTGTCGCGCACGCGCTGGCCGATCAGGGCCATCTCGCGCTGGTCTTCGCTCTTGGCCAGTTCCACATAGCCGCGCGCGGCCGACAGATCGTAGGGCTCGCCGTCTTCGTTGGAGTAGGCGAAGTACACCTGCTTCACGCCGGCCAGCAGCATGGCCGTATAGCACATGGAGCAAGGGTAGCCGCTGGCATACATGACAGCGCCCGACAGATCGGTGCTGGCCTGGGCCTTGGCGCCTATGCGCAAAGCCTGCATCTCGGCGTGGGCCGAAGGGTCGCAGAGCTCGTCGACCTGGTTGACGGCGCGCGCCAGCACCTTGCCGTCACGCACCAGCACGGCCCCGAAGGGCCAGGTGGGCTGCTGGCGGCCCTTGACATTGCCCATGGCCAGGCGGATGGATTCAAGCAGGTATTTGCCGCTGTCGTTTTCGTTGTTCATTGAGTCGTTCTCCTTGGTAAAAAATCAGCTGCCGCGGTAGGTGTTGAAGAACCACGGCGAGCACAGCATGGGCACGTGGTAGTGCTGAGCAGCGTCGAAGATGGAAAAGCGCACCAGCACTTCTTCCGACAGCGCCGTGGGCTCCTTGAAATGCTCGCCTGTGTAAAAGCGCAGCTCGAAGTCCCCGGTGCGGGCCGCGGCGGCGGGCAGCATGGGGGCGTCGGTGCGGCCGTCGGCATTGGTGCGGGTGCTGTTCAGGCGCTGCGCGGGGGTCTGCGCCACGTCGTAGAGTTCCACCCGCATGCCGGCGATGGGGCGGCCGGTGGTGAGGTTGAGTACATGGGTGCTGATGCCTGCCATGGTGGTCTTTCGATGGGTTGCGATAGAGCGCAGATATGGCGGCTTAGCTGCCGCGCGAATAGGTGTAGCTCCAGGGGCCGAACTGAATGGGCAGGTGGATGCGCTCTGCCGTGTTCACGATCTGGAAGCGCACCGGCACCTTGGACAGAAAGGCCGGGCGCGGCAGCCTGGCGCCCTTGGCCGCAAAGTACTCGTCCACATGCAGCAGCATTTCGTAGCGGCCGCTGCGGTAGCTGTCGTCAATCAGCAGCGGCTCGTCGGCGCGGCCGTTGGCATTCACGACAAAGCTGCGTATCGGCACATAGGTCTCGCCGTCGAAGCGCGAGAAGTCGATGCGCAAGCCCGTGGCCGCAGAACCATGGAAGGTGTCCACGGCATGCATGGTCAGGCGCGGGCTGACGCCATGCAGCACGATGGGGCCGGCGGCCTGGGCGGGCGCTACCGGGGCCTTGTCGGCGGCCAGTGCTCCGTGTGTGGCCGTCAGGGCCGAGGCGCCGAGCGCCAGGCCCGAGAGTGCGAACTGCCGGCGCGACGGGGTTGATGTGGGTGTGGAATGCATGGGAGATGACTCCTTCAGGCGTTCTTGCGGCGCTGGATGCGGGCGACGAAGGCGATGGCGAGAACGGCTGCCAGCGCTTCCACGATGGCCACCAGGTACAGGCCCGGAGCGACCTTGCCGGTAGAGGCCTTGATCACGCCCATCAGATAAGGGGCGCCGAAGCCGGCCAGATTGGCCACCGAGTTGATCAGCGCCACGCCCACGGCAGCGGCGCCGCCGCTGAGCAGCATGTTGGGCATCTGCCAGAACACGGGAATCGCGCTCATGGTGCCCACCAGTGCCAGGACCATGGCCGTCAGCGCCACCATCACGGGGATGCTGTCCATGCCCATGGTGACGGCCAGGGCCAGCATGCCCGCGGCGCCCAGCAGGACCGAGCCCGCGAAGTGCCAGCGCACCTCGCCACGGTGGTCGGAATGGCGACCGTTGATGATCATGCCGGCCGCGCCGAGCAGATAGGCTGCACCGGCGATCCAGCCCACCTGCATGGTGGATGTGAAGCCGGCTTCGCGAATCACGGTGGGAATCCAGAAGGTCAGCGTGGAGTTGGCGCACAGCAGGCAGAAGAACACGGCGATCAGCAGCCACACCATGGGGTTGCCGAACAGGGTGCGCCAGTCGCTGTGGCGCTCGCCCTGGGCCTTCTGGTCGATCTCGAGCTGCTGGCGCACGACGGCGCGGTCCGTGTCGGTGAGCCATTTGGCTTCCTCGGGACGGTCGGTCATGTAGAAGTAGGCAAAGATGCCGGCCAGCACCGAGGGGATGCCTTCGATGATGAACAGCCACTGCCAGCCGTGCATGCCGTGCGCGCCTGCCGCCCAGGTCATGATGCCGCCAGCCAGCGGGCCGCCGATGACGCCGGCGATGGCCGAGGCCGACATGAAGGTGCCGAAGGCCTTGGCGCGGCGCTTGGACGGATACCAGTAGGTCAGGTAGAGGATGATGCCGGGGTAGAAGCCCGCCTCGAACACGCCCATCAGAAAGCGCAGTATGTAGAACTGGGTCGGTGTCGTGACCCAGGCCTGCAGGATGCAGATCAGGCCCCAGCCGATGGTGATGCGCATCACCGTCTTCTTGGCGCCTATCTTCTGCAGCAGCATGTTGGACGGCACTTCGAACAGGAAGTAGCCGATGAAGAAGATGCCGGCGCCCAGGCCGTAGACGGCTTCGCTGAACTTCAGGTCGTCGAGCATCTGCAGCTTGGCGAAGCCGATGTTGACGCGGTCCAGCCAGGCCAGCACCCACAGCACGCCCAGAAAGGGCAGCAGGCGCCAGGAAATCTTGGAGTAGGTGGCGTCGACCTGATCGACGGAAGCAGCAGTGCCGCTGATGGGCACATGGTGAGCACTCATGGCAAGTCCTTGTCTCGGAAATTTGTTGTTGGGTTTGCGGACACTTGCATGGTCGCGACTTGTGGCGATATGCGAAACTAAGCGCCTGCTATGAGCCGCATAGCAAAATGCATATCTCTAGGGAAAACACGTGTCTCGCAGCGAAGAACCGTTCGATACCTATTTGCTGCGCGTGCTGTGCACCTTGATCAGCGAAAAAAGCGTGTCGCGCGCGGCAATACGCCTCAATCAGTCACAGCCGGCCATCAGCGCGGCGCTGCGGCGATTGCGGGCCATCTTCAACGACCCTCTGCTGGTGCGGGACAAGAACCGCATGGTGCCGACGGCGCGTGCACTCCAGGCTGTGGAGCAGGCACGTGCGGCGCTGGGCCTGATCGATGGGCTGCTGAGCGTGGGCAAGGAATTTGTGGCCGAGACCACGCAGCTGCGCTTCACCATCGCCATGCCCGACTATCTGGCGCCGCCCTTCATGGCGCGCGTGGTCCAGCTCATGCGTGCGCAGGCGCCGGGTGCGAGACTGGTCCTGCTGCCGCTGGGCCAGAACTTCGACTATGAGCAGGCCCTGCAAAGCGGCGAGGTGGATATCGTCATCGGCAATTGGCCGAGTCCGCCCGAGCATTTGCACATGTCCACGCTGCTAGAGGACGAGGTGGTCTGCCTGCTCGACGAGAAGCATCCTCTGGCCGAGCCGGGCCGGCTCACGGCCGAGCACTATCTGCAGGCAGCGCATGTGGTGTTCACGCCTTACTCGCCCGATCAGCGCGGCGTGGTGGAAAGCAGTCTGGGCACCATGCGGTTGAGTCGTGACGGCCGCGTGCAGTGCTCGCATTTCTCGATGGCACCGGACCTGCTGGTGGGCACCGATCTGCTGCTGACCACCAGCCGTCATTTCGCGGCCTATCACGCCAGGCGGCTGCCGCTGGCCATGGTGCCTTTGCCCATGGGCAACCGCGTCATGCGCTTCTACCAGCTCTGGCATTCTTCCCGGCACCGGGATGCCTCCCATATCTGGCTGCGCGCCCTGCTCAATCAGGCCTCGCAGGTGCTGACGGCGTCGACGTAGCTGGCTGCTATACGGGCTATAACAAGCCAGCACTGTGAGGCGGTAAACGCGCTTCCTACACTGGCCTCATGACTAGCACCACTACCTCCTCCATCCCCACGCTCGACGAGCTCAACACCATGACGCACGCGGCCTTTGCGGCTGCGCTCGGCGAGGTTTTTGAATATGCCCCCTGGGTGGCCGATGCGGCCGCCGAGCAGCGTCCGTTCGCCAGCCTCGATGCACTGCATCAGGCCATGCTGGCCGCCGTGCATGGCAGCCCGCGCGAGCAGACCCTGCGCTTTCTCTGCGGCCACCCTGAGCTGTCGGCCAGTGCCGTGCGCTCCGGCACGCTGACCGTTGACTCCCAGCAGGAGCAGCAAAGCGCGGGGCTGGGTGATCTGGAGCAGGCTCAGGGCGAGCGCCTGGTCTTGCTCAACGAGACCTATCGCAAGCGCCATGGCTTTCCCTTCATCGCCTGTGTGCGCCACTACACGCGCGCCGGCCTGTTTGCCGAGCTGGCCTCGCGCACCGAGCGCGGCACCGAGCAGGAGTTCGCCGAAGCCCTGCGCCAGATCGGCTTCATCAGCCGACTGCGCCTGGCGCAGCGCGTGAGTGCTGGCAGCCTGCAGGCAGCCTGAGCCCTGCAGCGCGCCCAAGCCTTGCAATGCGGGGCTTTTCTTATACTGGCTGGCCGCCTGACACCGCATGTCGGGGTTCGCTGCCCATGTGCAGCAGATGCCGCATGTACCGTGCTGGCGCGGCACGGGCTGCCTACTGCCGCAGTGGGAGTTCTCGGCGCCGGCTGAAATCCCCGCATGCTTGTGATTGAATTCGGGTTTAGACCTCATTTCTCGTTTTCATGATCGTCAGAGATCGCCCGTCGGGCTTCAAGCTGCTGTGGATTGTCCGGGGCTCGGTGCTGCAACGCATCAAAGGTGTGCTTGCCGTCAACATCGTGCTGGCCATCATCGTCACCGTGGCGCATGGCACGCTGTTCCACACCAAGATCCCCATCACGCCGATTCCGTTCACCCTGATCGGCCTGCCGCTGGCGATTTTTCTGGGCTTTCGCAACAACACGGCCTATGCGCGCTATTGGGAGGGACGCAAGCTCTGGGGCGAGATCGTGATCTATGCACGCACGCTGGCGCGCCAGTGCCTGAGCCTGATCGAGCTCGATCACCCCGTAGACCCGCGCCAGCGGGCCAACGATGTGCGGGTGCGCATGGTGCACCGGGCCGTGGCTTTTTCTCATGTGCTGCGGGCCCAGTTGCGCGAACTCAAGGACGATGTGGCGGCCCAGCAATGGCTGACCCATGCCGAATGGCAGCGCCTGCAGCTGCTGCCGCTGAATCAGCGCACCGATGCGCTGATGCTGGCCATGGGCAAGGATCTGGGCCAGTGTGTGCGCGAGCAGCGCATAGACCCCTGTCTGGCCGTGGAGCTGGACCGCACGCTTAATGGCTTCACGACGGCCGCTGCCTCCTGCGAGCGCATCCGCAATACGCCGATTCCGTTTTCCTACACCTTGCTGCTGCACCGCACGGCCCATCTGTACTGCTTTTTGCTGCCTTTTGGCCTGGTGGACATCACGGGCTTCATGACGCCGTTTGTCGTGGCCATCGTGGCCTATACCTTCTACGGCCTCGATGTGCTGGGTGACGAGCTGGAAGAACCATTCGGCATGGAAAGCAACGACCTGGCACTGGACAGCATCTGCCGCAGCATCGAGATCAGCCTCAGCCAGTCGCTGGGCGACCCCCAGGTTCCGGCGCCGCTCAAGCCGGTGGACTATCTGCTGACCTGAGGCTATCCACAATGCAAAAGCCCTGAACTTGTCATTCAGGGCTTTGCTTTTGATAGCGGCTGGAGCCAGTGCTGGCTAGACCGTGGCGCGATCTTCGTCCACGGCCTTTTGCCAGGCCTGGTACAGATCCTCGCCGGCATCGCGCACGCGGTGGCCGACGACGGCCAGCTCGCGCCGACCTGCGGGGCGGGCCAGTTCCTCATAGCCGCGCGCAGCCGACAGGTCGTAGGGCTCGCCGTCTTCGTTGGAGTAGGCGAAGTACACCTGTTTCACGCCGGCCAGCAGCATGGCGGTGTGGCACATGGAGCAGGGGTAGCCGCTGGCGTACATGACCGAGCCGGACAGATCGGTGCTGCCCTGGGCCTTGGCGGCAATGCGCAGTGCCTGCATCTCGGCGTGGGCCGTGGGATCGCACAGATCATCGACCTGGTTGACGGCACGCGCCAGGATCTTGCCGTCACGCACCAGTACGGCACCGAAAGGCCAGGTCGCGGATTCGCGGCCCTTGACATTGCCCATGGCCAGGCGGATGGACTCCAGCAGATACTTTTCGCTGTCTTGCTTGCTCATGCATGTCTCCTTGATCTTTGTGATGGCGCAAAGATCATAGGAAGAGCGGCAGGGCCCATAGCGCATGCAGGAAGCAAAACAGCACGCCGAAGCGTGCTGTTGACTTTTGGTTCTGGTTTGAATGCAGTTGCCGTGATCTTGATGAATGTTGATGCGGGCTTTCAGGCAAAGACGCCAGCGCTGTCTTGCATATGGGCCGATACCGTGCCCAGATGATGCAGGGTGTCGCCGCCCGTCATCTCCATCTGCGTCAGGCGCTTGAAATAGTGGCTGCCCACATATTCGTCCGTCACGCCGATGCCGCCATGCAGCTGTACGGCCTGCTGGCCCACATAACGCATGGACTGGCCTAGTTGCACCTTGGCGCGGGCGATGGCGACATGGCGCTCCTCAGCAGGCGCCACCAGCTTGAGCGTGCCGTAGTAGCTCATGGAGCGGGCCAGCTCCAGCTGCATCTTCATATCGGCCACGCGGTGGCGCAGGGCCTGGAAGCTGGAGATCACCACGCCAAACTGCTTGCGCTGGTTCATGTACTCGGTTGTGAGCTTGAGCGTCTGCTCCATCACGCCCACGCCTTCGGCGCAAAGAGCGGCATTGGCCACATCCTGGGCCAGGGTAAGGGCAGCCACGCCATTGGTGGTGATCAGGGTAGCCGCTGCTGACCGGCAGACCAGATCGGCCGCGCGCCCTTCGTCCTGGGTGGCATAGGGTTTGCTGCTCACGCCCTCGCGGCCGTTCTCGACGAGGAAGAGCGCAATCTTGCCGTCGAGCTGAGCTGGCACGATGAAGGCGTCGGCCTGGTCGCCCGCAGGAACAATGTTTTTCGTAGCATCTACCGTATAGCCATCGCCGGACTTAGACGCCTTTGCTGCGCAAACATCAATCTGGTAGCGCGCCTTGCGCTCCTGCGATGCGAGCACCACCAGCTTTTCACCGCTGGCGATACGGGGCAGCCAGGCTTGCTTGAGGGCTTCGTCGCCAAACTGGCCGAGCAGGGCGGAGGCCACGAAAGCCTGGGTCAGGGGCTCCATCACCAGACCGCGGCCCAGCTCCTCCATGACCACCATCACATCGACAGCGCCCTGGCCCAGACCGCCATATTCCTCGGGTACGGTCAGAGCCGTCAGGCCCAGCTCGGCCAGCTCGTTCCAGACTTCGCGCGAGAAGCCGCCCTGGCTGGCAATGCTCTGGCGGCGTTCGAAGGTATAGCCCTTGTCCACCCAGCGGGCCACGGCATCGCGCAGTTGCTGCTGGTCGTCGGAAAAATCGAAATCCATATTTGTCTCCTGCTGCCGAAGCGAGTGCGCTTTGCGCACCATCACATTCAGCGAAGCTTTAGCAAGAACCCCCTCCCGGAGGGGGCACGGGGGAGCAGTGCGGGTTCGCGCAAGCGAAATATCCGCGCTGCCGCCAGTTCCGAATCAGCCCAGCACCGTCTGCGCGACGATGTTTCGCTGCACCTCGTTGGAGCCTCCATAGATGGTGGTCTTGCGCATATTGAAATAGGTCGCGGCCAGCGGCGCGTTGCCCAGCACGTTGCCGGGAAAGTCGCCCTGGTAGCCGGCTTCCATGGCTTCCTGGATATAGGGCAGGGCATAAGGGCCAGCGGCCAGCATCATCAGCTCGGAGTAGCGCTGCTGGATCTCGCTGCCCTTGATCTTGAGCAGGCCGGCGATGTCCAGCGGGTTCTTGCCCGACTTCATGGCCGAGAGCACGCGCAGCACCAACATTTCCAGCGCGATCACATCGATCTCCAGCAGGGCGATCTGATCACGGAAGCGCTGGTCTTCCCAGACGCCTTCGGTCTTGGCGATGCGCTTGAGGCGCTCCAGCTCGCGCTTGGCGCGGTTCACATCGGCGATATTCGTGCGCTCGTGGCTGAGCAGGTGCTTGGCATAGGTCCAGCCCTTGTTTTCCTCGCCGATCAACTGGTCGGCAGGCACTTGCACATTGTCGAAAAAGACCTCGTTGACCTCGTGCGAGCCGTCCAGCAGCTTGATGGGGCGCACGGTCACGCCGGGCGACTTCATGTCGATCAGCAGGAAACTGATGCCGGTCTGGGGCTTGCCCTCGTTGCTGGTGCGCACCAGGCAGAAGATCCACTCGCCGTACTGGCCCAGCGTGGTCCAGGTTTTCTGGCCGTTGACGATGTATTTGTCTCCCACGCGTTCGGCGCGGGTCTTGACACTGGCCAGGTCCGAGCCCGAGCCCGGTTCGGAATAGCCCTGGCTCCACCAGACTTCGCCGCTGGCGATGCCGGGCAGAAAGCGCCGGTGCTGCTCCGGTGTGCCATAGGCCATGATGACCGGCGCCACCATCACGGGGCCGAAGGGCACGATGCGCGGCGTGCCGGCGAGTGCGCATTCTTCCTCGAACAAATGCTTTTGTACGGCGCTCCAGCCGGGGCCGCCGAATTCCTTGGGCCAGCCGTAGCCGAGCCAGCCTTTTTTGCCCAGAATCTTGGCCCAGCGCTGCATGTCCTCGCGCGTCAGGTGCAGATCGTTGCGCACTTTGCGCGCAATATCCTCGGGCAGATTTGCCCGCACCCAGCTACGGATCTCTTCGCGAAAAGCCTGTTCTTCAGGGGTGAATGCCAAGTCCATGCGTTGTCTCCTGCAAATGCTGGAGATTTGTAGCACGCACGTTCTTTTTCTGGCTGTCCGGGTTGCGACAAAGCGCGGGAAACCCCAGGGATGAGCCCCCCTGAGCGGGGGGGCGGCAGCCTCGCTGTGGACGGCCCTTGCTTGGCCGTCTCTGGCCGTCTCTGGTCGGGGGGCGCCCGTTTTGGTGACTGTGAACTTTGGATCTTGATTGAAATAGGCCGCCAGGGCTTATTGGATAAACGCTGGCAGCTATCAATTTCTATGTGGATTTATTCCGCTGTGGCAGCAGGCGGCTCCACGCCCAGCGATTCGCACAGCATCTGCACGGTGGCGCGCAGTTGGGCGACTTCGGCTTCGAGCGCATCCACACGCTGCTGCAGGGCAGATGCATTGCCGCCTGTGCTGGCGCTGCTGGTGCTTGCCAGTGCGTTGATATCCACCGGGCCGCAAAGCAGGTGGGCCCAGCGCTGTTCGCGTGCGCCGGGGGCGCGCGGCAGCTGCACGACTAGCGGGCCGCCTTTTTCCTCGCTGCGTTCGCGCAGTTCGTCGAGAAAGGCCTCGACCGAGGAGATATCGGCAAAGCGGTGCCAGCGCTCGGAGTTGATGCGCAGCTCGCCAGAGGTCTGGGGGCCGCGCAGCATCAGCAGGGCCAGCAGCACTGCCGACTGGTCGGGCACGCCAATGCCGCGCGGGAAGTTGTGCTCCCAGCGCGTGGAGCGCACGCTGCTGATCTGCACGCTCAGGGTCTTCAGGCGCAGGCTGTCCAGCGCTTCCTGGGCTTCGCCCTCGCTGACCTCCATCACCGGGTCGCGGCTGGACTTCTGGTTGCAGCCCGTGACCAGGCTGTTGAGCGTGAGCGGATAACTGTCGGGCACGGTACGGGCCTTTTCCATCAGCGTGGCCAGAACGCGGGCCTCGATGGCGCTCAAAGGGGTGTTGCGTGGGTCAAACGGCATGGGATCTCCTCGAAAGTCTTAGGGCAGCGCACAGGAACTGGTGCAAACCCGATAGGGTTTGTCCGTCAATGCGACAATCGCCGCCCATGAAAAACATCGTGATCCTCATCTCGGGCGGCGGCTCGAACATGGCTGCCATTGTGCGTGCATCCCAGCAGCAGAACTGGGCAAAGCAGTACAACGCCAGGGTTGCGGCCGTCATCAGCAACAAGGCCGATGCCAAGGGCCTGGTCTTTGCGCGCGACAACGGCATTGCCACCGAGGTGCTGGATCACAAGCAGTTCGACAGCCGCGAGGCCTTTGATGCCGAGCTGGCCCAGGTCATTGACCGTCATTCTCCGGATCTGGTGGTGCTGGCCGGCTTCATGCGCATTCTCACACCGGGCTTTGTCTCGCATTACGAGGGGCGCATGGTCAATATCCATCCCTCGCTGCTGCCGGCGTTCACGGGCTTGCACACCCATCAGCGTGCCATCGATGCGGGCTGCAGGTTTGCGGGCTGCACCGTGCACCGCGTGACGGCCGAACTCGATGTGGGCCCCATCCTCGATCAGGCTGCCGTGCCCGTGCTGCCTGGTGACACGGCCGAGCTGCTGGCGGCGCGGGTGCTGGTGCAGGAGCACATCATTTACCCGCGCGCGGTGCTCAATCTGCTCAAGGGTTGATGCAGGTTTGATAGCTGTCAGCGCTTGACACATAAGCGCTGCAGCCTGTTTCATTCAGATTTCTGCTGCTCTGCGGGCAAGCGGCGAAAGCGTGGCTGCTCCACGCCATCAATCACCACGGTCTCGTTGAACATGGCGGCAGGGCGCACCCACAGGCCGCGCTCGCCGTACAGGGCGCGGTACAGCGTCATGGGCTCCAGTGTTTCGCTGTGGCGCACGGTGCCCACCACCTCGTAGCGCATGCCTTTGTAATGCTCGTACAGACCGGGCGTGGTGGTGATCAACGGGGGAAGTTCGGAGTTGCTCATGAGGATGCTGAAACGTTGAGGGCAGTGAAGGGGCTGGAGTCTGGCGGCGTGTGAAAATCCTGCCAAAGTATTCGATCGGGGAGGCAGGGCAGCGCCATGGAACAGGCAGATTATGTGCATCTGGTGCGCGTCAGCGAGCTTGCCAGCGCCGAAAACAGTCATGCATACAGGCGCAGCGTGGCCTTGTTTGCCGCACTGGGCTATGCCTGGGTGCTGGGTTGCCTGGCCCTGGCGCTGTGCCTGCTGCTCTGGGCCGGCTCGCATCTGCTGGCCGGGCAGTGGCGCTTTGTCTGGATCATGACGGCCATTGCCAGCCTGAGCCTGTTCTGGAACAGCCTGCGCGCGCTGTGGCTCAAGGTGGACAAGGCCGAGGGCATTGTTCTGATGCCCGAGGATGCCCCGGCCTTGTTCGAGGCACTGGAGCGCATTCGCCGCAAGATGGCAGGCCCCGGGATCGATGCCGTTTATCTGACCCAGGACTTCAATGCCAGCATTCGCCAGGTGCCGCGCTGGGGTGTGTTGGGTGGCGTGCGCAATGAGCTGAGTCTGGGCTTGCCGCTGATGATGGCTCAGGACAGAAACCGTTTGCTGGCCGTGCTGGCCCATGAATACGGCCATCTGCGCGGCGGGCATGGCAAGTTCGGTGCCTGGGTCTACCGCACGCGGCTGAGCTGGACCCGGCTGTACGAAGGCATGCAAGGTGACTCCGGCGTGGCCTCGTTTGCCACGCGCAGGTTCCTGCACTGGTATTTCCCGCGCTTTCTGGCCAGGACCTTTGCCATGGCGCGCCAGGACGAGTACGAGGCCGACAAGGCCGCAGCCGGCCTGCTGGGCCAGGCCGTCATGGCCGATGCGCTGGTGGAAATCGACCTGCGCCAGCAATGGCTTCAGCAGAAATTCTGGCCGCTGCACTGGCGCTCGGCTCGCAAGCAGCCAGTGCCCATGGGACCGTACAGCGCCATGAAGTATTGGCTGGCGCAGCCCGTCAAGCCGGCGTTTGCGCGCCAGGCGCTCAAGGCCAGCCTGCGCCTCAAGTCCGGCCTGGAAGATACCCACCCGGTGCTCAGGGAGCGCGTGGATGCGCTGACCGGCGAGCGCCCGCAACTGCCGCAGCAATGGTCGGCGGGCGGTGCGCTGGCCTTGCTCAACCCGCGCAAGCTTGGCGAATGGCTCAAGAGCTTTGACAAGCAGTGGTGTCTGGAAAACGCCAGCGCCTGGAAGGAGCATCACGCCCGCCTGGCGCGCAGCGAGCGCATGCTGGCTCAGCTCGGCGGCGAGGGCTACCAGTCCGTGGCCGACCTGCTGCTGCGCGTGCATCTCATGCTGAGGCTGGACCCCCATGCCGAAGTCAGGACGCTGTATCAGGAGGTGCTGCGCCGCGAACCCGACAACGCCAAGGCGCTGGCAGGCATGGTTGACGTGTTGCCGCCGGACATGGGCGATGTGCAGCTTGACATGCTGGAGCGCCTGTTCGATCTGCATGTGGAATATCGCTGGTGGGCCAGCAATTTTGCGGTGGAGCTGCTGGAGTCCCGTCAGCAGATAGGGCTGGAGGGCGAACCGGTCCAGGCGCTCAAGCTGTGGCGCGAGCGGGTCAGGCAGACCAGCGAGCTGGAAGACCGGTTTTCCGAAGAGCTGATGCAGACGCCTTTGCTGAGCGCTCTGCTGCCGCATGGGCTGACGGATTTCGAGATTTCAGAGGTCGAGGCCGAGCTGCGAAATTTCCGCGCGGTATCCCAGGCCTGGCTGGTGCGCAAGCAGCTGGACACCATTCGCAGCCGGCCCGTCTTCCTGCTGCTGGCCGAGATGGACGGGCTGGCAGAGGAGGGAGGCGACGCGCTGGGGGAGCAGATTCATGACCGTCTGGAGCTGCCAGGCAAGCTCTACGTCATGCGGGTGCAGCAAGCCTCAACGCGCGACGACATGGCACGCCAGGGCGTCAGACCCGTGTATCTGCGCGCCTTTGCTGGCTAGACATGGCTTACGCAAAGCAGTCTCAAGCAAGAGACTCACTCCTTGGCGCCTCCTTGTTGACTTGGTTGCTTCTAAAATAATAGCTTATACCGCTTGTATTCATTGATATTCAATATGTTTTGAATTGAAGAGTAAGGCAGATATTGCGCTGGAAGCTATGATTTCAATAGTGCAGCTGCAGGCAGCCAGAGGGCGTCATATGGATATGCGGGCAGTGGGACAATTGCGCCCATGCATCCCAAACAGCTTCTCGACGCTTGCTCTGAACTCGTCAAGCGCGCCATGACATTTGAACACCCGGCCGATGCCGTGGTGTCCCGCTTTTTCCGCGAAAACCGTTACCTGGGCCCGCGCGAGCGCGCCACTCTGGCTGAAACCACTTACACCGTGCTGCGCAAGAAGCTGTTGTTCGAAGCGCTGGCGCACTCGGGCAGCGGCGCGCGTGAGCGCCGCCTGGCCATCCTGGGCTTTGCCGCCGTGCTGCGCGAGCAGGCCAAGAAGGAGGGCAAGGTCAAGAACAAGGACGGCCAGGACAGCGAAACCTTCATCAAGGCCGCTCTGAACCCTCAGGAACTCAAGTGGCTGGCTGCCTGCGACGGCATCAAGCCCGAAGAGCTGATGGAGGCCCATCGCCACAATCTGCCCGAATGGCTGGTCGAGCCGCTCAAGGCCCAGCTGGGCGATGGATTCTGGGCACTGGCGGCCAGCATGGAGCAGGCCGCTCCTCTGGATCTGCGCGTCAACACGCTCAACGACAAGCGCTCCGATGTGCGCAAGGAGCTGGAAAAAGCCGGCATCAAAGCCGAGCCCACACCGTTCTCGCCCATCGGTCTGCGTGTGGACGGCAAACCCGCGCTGGCCAAGGTCGATGCCTTCAACCGCGGCGCCATCGAGGTGCAAGACGAAGGCTCGCAACTGCTGGCACTGATGCTGGACGCCAAGCGCGGCGAAATGGTGGTGGACTTTTGCGCCGGTGCCGGCGGCAAGACCCTGGCCATCGGTGCTGCCATGCGCAACACCGGCCGCCTGTATGCCTTCGACGTATCGGGCCATCGTCTCGATGCGCTCAAGCCCCGTCTGGCACGTTCGGGTCTCTCGAATGTCCACCCTGCTGCGATTGCCCATGAGCGCGATGAGCGCGTCAAGCGCCTGGCCGGCAAGATCGACCGCGTGCTGGTCGATGCGCCCTGCTCGGGCCTGGGTACGCTGCGCCGCAATCCCGACCTCAAGTGGCGCCAGAGCGTCAAGGCGGTGCAGGAGCTGACACAGAAGCAGGCGGCCATCCTGGAAAGCAGCGCCCGTCTGGTCAAGGCCGGCGGCCGTCTGATCTATGCCACCTGCTCCATCCTGCCAGAGGAAAACGAAGCCATTGCCGAAGCCTTCAGCGCCGCTCACCCCGAATTCGTGCCGCTGGACGCGGGCGAGGTGCTGGAGCAGCTCAAGATTGCCGACGGCGACAAGCTTTGCAGCGGTGGTGAAGAGGGCCGGCGCTATC
This sequence comes from Comamonas testosteroni, assembly GCF_000761245.1. Taxonomy (GTDB): domain Bacteria; phylum Pseudomonadota; class Gammaproteobacteria; order Burkholderiales; family Burkholderiaceae_C; genus Comamonas; species Comamonas testosteroni_C. Next base: position 477,809 of record NZ_AWOR01000001.1, read on the forward strand.
TGCGTCTGTGGCCGCATCAGCACGAGACAGACGGGTTTTTCGCGGCTGTTTGGGTGAAAAAGGCGTAACTTCGGTGCAAATCCGGTATCTGCTGTCGGGGAATCGACAGCAGACCGGTCGGCGGCTCACCTAAAATGGCACGACCGTGCTTATCGGGTGGGCGCGGTTTTTTGCCAAAGGCTTTGTTATTTATGTCGCTGGATATCGGCTTGATCTGGAATGCCGTCGTGGATTGGATGGCCAATGGTCTGTGGGATCTGTCGTGGTGGCAGCTGCTGCTCTACACCCTGATCACCACCCACTTCACGATTGCGGGCGTCACGATCTATCTGCACCGCAGCCAGGCCCATCGGGCGCTGGATCTGGGGCCTATTCCCTCGCATTTCTTCCGCTTCTGGCTCTGGCTGGGCACGGGCATGGTGACCAAGGAATGGGTGGCCATCCACCGCAAGCACCACGCCAAGTGCGAGACCGCGGATGACCCGCACAGCCCGCAGACGCGCGGCCTGGCCAAGGTGATGCGCGAAGGTGCCGAGCTGTACCGCGCCGAGGCCAGGAACGAGGAAACGCTCAAGAAATACGGTCACGGCACGCCCGACGACTGGATGGAGCGCAACATCTACCGCCATTCGGTAATGGGCCCCTCGCTGATGCTCATCCTGAATGTGGCGCTGTTCGGCGTGATCGGCCTGTCGATCTGGGCCGTGCAGATGGTCTGGATTCCATTCTGGGCTGCGGGTGTGGTCAACGGCGTGGGGCATTTCTGGGGCTATCGCAACTACGAAGCGACGGATGCCTCCACCAATCTGGTGCCCTGGGGTCTCATCATTGGCGGCGAAGAGCTGCACAACAACCACCATACCTTTCCCACTTCGGCCAAGTTCTCCGTCAAGCCCTACGAGTTCGATATCGGCTGGTTCTATATCAGCCTCATGCAGAAGCTGGGCTGGGCCAAGGTCAAGAAGACCCCGCCGCGTCTGCGCATGGGCGCCGTCAAGCCTGTGGCCGACGAGCTGACGCTGGAAGCCATCATTGCCAATCGCTACGAGGTCATGGCCCGTTATGCGCGCGGCGTGCGCACGGCGGTTCAGCACGAGCTGGATCTGCTCAAGCAAAAGCAGGCGCAGAAGTCGGATGTTTCCCTGCTCAAGGGCGTGCAGCGCTGGCTGCACCGCGATGCCGACAAGGTGCCCGAGCGTGCCCAGGGGCAGTTGGCGCAGGCGCGTGCTGCGCACCCGGTGATTGACCAGATGCTGGTCATGCGCGAAGAGCTGCGTCAGCTGTGGCTCAACACCAGCCTGAGCCGCGAGCAGCTGACCGGCCAGCTGCAGGCCTGGTGCCAGCGGGCCGAGGCCAGCGGCATTGCGGCACTCAAGGATTTCTCCGTCAAGCTGCGCGCTGCCCACGTCTGAGGCCGAGCTTGCCAAGCTGCTGCCAGAGTCTGGCAAGCGCGAAGCTCAGGCCTTTTTCCTCTTCAAGCCGCTTCGCTGCCCTGCTCGGGCGGGGGCGGCTTTGCTGTATCCGTGCCGCCGGATATTGAATCCAGACCGCGCCTGCCGGCGTGCTCAACTGCACCCAGGTGCGACTGGGGCAGCGCCAGCTTTGCCCGGTTTGCAGCACCATGACCTGGCCGAAGTGATTGTCGGTAAAGCTCAGCGGCCCGATGGCCAGACGCAGCGGCCCTTGCTGGCAGAACAGTTCGCTGCCTGGTTCAAACAGCAGCGATGCGGCTTGGCTGCTGTTGAGGCTATGTGTTTTCGGGGTGAAGTCCGGCTGTGACATGGTGGCTAGAGGTCTGTGATTCAGGCCCTCAAGCGTAGGCAAGCACGGCTTGGCAGAACAGGCACAGCAAGCGTAGTGTGCAGGCGTAGCAGCGTAGATTGCTGTGCATCTGTTCCGGTATGTTTGCTGAAAATCTGTATCTGTTGCAGAACAGCGCTTGCTGGCATGATGCCTGCCCGGTCCTGCGTTTTTGTCATCATGCTGACTTCCACCACCTCCGAATCACAGCCTGTCGATGATGCGACAAGCGATGTGCTGCTGCCGCTGTACCAACGGCTGGCCGCGCACTACAGCGCAGCCATAGAGCTGGGAAGCCTGAAACCCGGGGAGCGCATGCCGTCGGTGCGCGAGCTGATGGCGCGGCATGACATCAGCCTCTCGACCGCCTTGCAGGTGCTGCGTTTTCTGGAAGCGCAGGGCTGTCTGGAGGCCAGACCCCGCGTGGGCTACTTCGTGCGCGCGACGAGGGCGGGTGGAATCCCTCTGACCAGCGAGCCCGACCTGAGCCAGCCGCTGGCTCCCAGTGCGCACGCGCATTTCGTGGGCATCAACGAGCATATATCCCTGCTGCTCGAGCGAGGCCGCCAGGCCGAGGTCTATATGGACATCGGTGGCTGCACGCCGCCTGCCTCCTTGTTCGATCATCACTATCTGAACAAGACCGTCACCAGGCTGCTGCGCGAGCATCCGACGCTGCTCTCGCAGGGGCGCTCTTTGCTTGCCAATCAGGGCAACCACCCGCTGTTTCAGCAGGCCATGGCCAAGCGGGCGCTGGCCTCCGGTATCCGTGTGGCGCCTGCCGATGTGCTGGCCACTACCGGCAATTCCGAAGCAGTGAGTCTGGCGCTGGCTGCCGTGGCATCCCCCGGGGATATGGTGGCCGTCGAATCGCCAACCTATTACGGCCTGCTGCAGGTGGTGGAGTCCTTGCAGCTGCAAACGCTGGAGATCCCCTGCAGCCCGCGCTCGGGCATGTCCATCGAGGCGCTGGAGCTGGCCTTTCAGACCCAGCCGCGCCTGAAGGCCGTGGTGGTGGTGCCGGATCTGCAAATGCCCCTGGGCGCGCGCATGCCGGACGAGAAAAAGGCCAGGCTTGTGGCCCTGTGCGCGACCCATGGGGCGGCGCTGATAGAGGATGACTCCTACGGGCTGTTTGTCGAAGGGCTGCCAGTGAAGCCGCTCAAGGCCTGGGACAGTGTCTCCGGGCATGTGATCTATTGCCAGGCCTTCAACAAAAGTCTGGCGCCGGGCCTGCGCCAGGGCTGGATGAATGGCGGCCAATGGCATGGCCGCATCCAGATGCTGAAATTTGCGCAAAGCCGCAATACCCAGACGCTGGGACAGCTGGTGGTGGCCGAGGTACTGGGCTCACCCACTCATCAGCGCAGCCTGGAAAAGCTCAGGCAGCAACTCAAGCGACAGCGCGAGGCCATGGCCAGACTGGTGGCACGCCATTTTCCGCTGGGCACGCGCATGAGTCTGCCAAGCGGCGGCCTGTGTCTGTGGCTGGAGTTCCCCGCGCAGATGTCCACGTCGGACCTGTTCACGGCAGCCCTGGCGCGCGGCATACGTATTGCGCCGGGTAGCATGTTCTCCAACTCCGGCAGGTATGAGCACTGCATGCGGCTGGCCTGCACCCATCCGGTCGACGAACTCATGGAGAGGGCGATGCAGGATCTGGGCGCGATGGCCTGCCGGCAGCTGGGACAGAATCCGCGCAGCTAGCGCTGGCCGGGGTCCTTTATTTCGTCGGCTGACCGGCCATGCACTTGCTCAGGAATTCACGGGCCTTGCCGCCTTCCTTGTAGAAGGTGCTGATCACTTCCTTGCCTTCCACGGAGACCTTGAAGCGGGCTTCTTCCTCTTCCCCAAGCTCCTTGACCAGTGCTTCGGGGCCGCCCAGCGCGTAGACGATGGCTCCCCATTTGCCACTGGACATGGTGTAGTTGATGGCGCCGACCTCCTGGGGCCGGTCCTGGTTCTGGGTCAGCGTGGTTCTGATCTTGCGCGGGCTGGCGGGCTGGGGAATTTCCATGCCCAGAAAGGTCAGCAGTGCACCGTTGTGCTTGGCCGTGGGTCCGGAAAGCTGAACGGCACCGGACATGCTGCCAAAAATCGCCGCACATCCAAGACCCGAACGCGGGTTTTTCTCGTCATGCGAAAACATCCAGTAGCCCTTGCGCAGTTTCTGATACTGCGGGTCTTGTGCAATTCTCTGTCCTTCCTTGATCAGCTCCTGCCCCTCGCGCAGCAGCTCTATCTGGCTGCGCGCCAGACCGCCCAGGGCATCGGCGGGCGACGGTTCGGCGCGCTGGGTGGCGGCGGGTGCGGAGCTGAACTGCTCGCAGACGGGCACGGAGGCCAGACCCGGTGAGCCGCCTGTCATGCCGACCTGACGCTGGCCGGGGCCGGGTCCCGTGGGGCAGATGAAGGTCTGGCCGAAGACGGCTGGCGACACGGCAAGCGAAAAAAGCAATGTGCTCAGCGTCCGGTGATTCATGTGATCCATCCCTGTTCGTTGCAAAGTGCCAAGTATAGGGAGGGTGGCCGCGTCGGCTCTCGCGCCACGACAGGCGTCACTAAGGCATAAAAAAACCGCCTGCACTTGCGTGAGGCGGTTTTTCAAGAAACAGGCCGAATTACTTCAGCTTGGTTTCCTTGTACTCGACGTGCTTGCGAGCCTTGGGGTCGAACTTGATGATCGACATCTTTTCAGGCATCGTCTTCTTGTTCTTGGTCGTTGTGTAGAAGTGACCGGTACCAGCAGTGGAAGCCAGCTTGATCTTTTCGCGTCCGCCTTTAGCAGCCATGGTGTTTCTCCTTCAGGAAATTAAGCTTGGCCACGAGCGCGCATGTCTGCGAGCACGGAGTCGATACCGTTCTTGTCGATCAGGCGCAGAGCAGCGCTGGAAACGCGCAGGCGCACCCAACGGTTTTCGCTCTCCACCCAGAAGCGGCGGTATTGCAGGTTGGGGAGGAAACGACGCTTGGTCTTGTTGTTGGCGTGGGAAACATTGTTGCCCACCATGGGCTTCTTGCCCGTAACTTCACATACGCGTGCCATTGGGACACTCCGATAGTTGAATCGGCCGCCGGCTCTGGAATCCTGCAGGAGCAGGAGGTGCCGACAACCTCACCTCGCCAGTTTGTAATGGGTGGCGGTAGCCCGATTGCGGAAGTCCCGAAGCACGGTAACGCGCGAACCTGGAATTCAGCAAAGTCTGCGATTATAGCGTTTTCGTAAAAAAGCCCCTGGTGCCGGCCAAAACTGGCCAAACCCAAGGGCTTTTGCGCCGAACATGCGCTAACAACCGCTCAAACGCCGAAGCGCCTTGGCGTCATCAGGATTCCTGCTCCAGGAAGCGCTGGGCGTCCAGGGCTGCCATGCAGCCGGTGCCGGCGCTGGTGATGGCCTGGCGGTAGACATGATCCTGGCAGTCGCCGGCGGCAAACACGCCGGGCACGCTGGTCTGGGTGGCAAAGCCCTTGAGACCGCCCTGGGTGATGATGTATCCGTTTTCCAGCTCCAGCTGACCCTGGAAGATGTCGGTGTTGGGGTGGTGGCCGATGGCGATGAAAGCGCCTTGCAGCTTGACCTCTTCGGTGTGGCCGTCTTGCGTGCTCTTGATGCGGATGCCGGTCACGCCGCTCTGGTCGCCCAGCACTTCGTCGAGGGTGAAATGGGTCTTGAGCTCGATCTTGCCTTCCTCGACCTTCTCCATCAGCTTGTCCACGAGGATGGGCTCGGCCTTGAACTTGTCGCGGCGGTGCACGAGGGTGACCTTGCTGGCGATGTTGGACAGGTAGAGAGCTTCTTCTACGGCCGTGTTGCCGCCGCCGATCACACAGACGGGCTGCTCGCGATAGAAGAAGCCGTCGCAGGTGGCGCAAGCGGACACGCCGCGACCCATGAAGGCCTCCTCGGAGGGCAGGCCCAGGTACTTGGCCGATGCGCCGGTGGCGATGATCAGCGAGTCGCAGGTATAGACGCCACTGTCGCCGGTCAGGGTGAAGGGGCGCTTGGAGAGGTCAACCTGGTTGATGTGGTCGAAAACGATTTCGGTCTTGAAGCGCTCGGCATGCTCCTGAAAACGCTGCATCAGCTCGGGGCCCTGCACTCCCATGACGTCGGCAGGCCAGTTGTCCACTTCGGTGGTGGTCATCAACTGGCCACCCTGGGCCATGCCGGTAATCAGCAGGGGCTTGAGGTTGGCACGGGCCGCGTATACGGCTGCGGTATAGCCGGCAGGGCCGGAGCCGAGGATGAGAACTTGTGCGTGTTTGGTAGAGGACATGGAGCGGAACTCTGAAAAAAGCAGGCCGACAGCCGGCGCGCGGTCATGAAAACATTGGGAAGATGTGGGAGTATCGCTCCGGATCAAGGTCTGCGCGTGCAGCTGTTTTTAATCACCGGAATTGTTAAAAATGATAGTGATGAAGCGAATCCGGCTACCGTATGGCAGTTTTGTTGCATGTGCTTGCATTACGCTGAGCGATCGTCTTGGCCGAATGCACCGCTTGGATAAGGGCCTAAGGTAAGCTTGCGCCTGCGTATGACATATACATTGAACGCTTCGAACGCGTCTTCTTCCAGCAAATCGAAATCCCGCGCTGCGACTCCGCGCTATGGAGTGATTCGCTTCAGCCAGGAGGTTTTGCTGTTGATCGGCCTGCTGGCACTGGTGTTCTGGCTCATGGCCATGTTCACCTACTCGCCGCAAGACGCAGCCTGGTCCACCTCAGGCGCCGGGCAGAGGCCGTTTGTGCACAACTGGATGGGCCGTGTGGGTGCCTGGCTGGCCGATGCCTGCTATTTCGGCTTCGGCATGTCCATCTGGTGGCTGGTGCTGGCCGCCGTGCAGACCTGGGTGACATCGCTGGTGCGCTGGATGCGTGGCGGGGTGAACAAGGACGGCAGCCCTCTGGCGCTGATGCCGCTGTGGCGCCGCCGCTTTCTGTTCTGGGGCGGTCTGGCCATTCTGATGGTTGCCAGCTGCGCGCTGGAATGGACGCGTCTGTACCGTTTCGAGAACCTGCTGCCCGGCCCTGCCGGTGGCGTGTTTGGTTACATGATGGGCTTCAACGCCCTCAAATGGCTGGGCTTTGCGGGCTCGGGCCTGATCGGCATCTGCCTGTTCGTGCTGGGCGCTGCCATGGTGTTCGGCTTTTCCTGGGGTGCGCTGGCCGAAGGCCTGGGCGCGCGCCTGGACGGCATGGTGCAGTTTGGCCGCGAGCGTCGTGAAATTGCCAAGGATGTCTCTGTCGGCAAGAGAGCGGCCCGCGAGCGCGAGGAAGTGGTGTTTGACCGCACCGAAGGTGCGATCGCTACACCGGTGCATCAGCCTGTGCAGATCATCGAGCCCGTGCTGCAGGAGACGAGCCAGCCCAGCGCCCGGGTGGTCAAGGAGCGCCAGAAGCCGCTGTTCACCGATCATCCGGACAGCAAGCTGCCTCAGGTGGACCTGCTGGATCAGGCCCAGCAGCGCCAGGAGCTGGTGTCTGCCGAGACGCTGGAGATGACCAGCCGGCTGATTGAAAAGCGCCTCAAGGACTTTGGCGTGGAAGTGCGTGTGGTTGCGGCCATGCCCGGCCCTGTGATCACACGCTACGAGATCGAGCCTGCCACGGGCGTCAAGGGCTCGCAGATCGTCAATCTGGCCAAGGACCTGGCGCGTTCGCTGTCTCTGGTGTCGATTCGTGTGATCGAGACCATTCCCGGCAAGAACTTCATGGCGCTGGAGCTGCCCAACGCCAAGCGCCAGTCGATTCGTTTGTCCGAGGTGCTGGGCTCGCAGGTCTACCACGACGCCAAGAGCCTGCTGACCATGGGACTGGGCAAGGATATCGTGGGCAACCCCGTGGTGGCCGATCTGGCCAAGATGCCCCACGTGCTGGTGGCCGGCACGACCGGCTCGGGCAAGTCCGTGGGTATCAACGCCATGATTCTGTCTCTGCTCTACAAGGCAGAGGCGCGCGATGTGCGCCTGCTCATGATCGACCCGAAGATGCTGGAAATGTCGGTCTATGAAGGCATTCCCCATCTGCTGTGCCCCGTGGTCACCGACATGAAGCAGGCGGCCAACGGCCTGAACTGGTGCGTGGCTGAGATGGAGCGCCGCTACAAACTCATGAGCAAGCTCGGTGTACGCAATCTGGCCGGCTACAACAGCAAGATCGACGAGGCCAAGGCGCGCGAGGAGTCGATTCCCAACCCCTTCAGCCTGACGCCCGAGGAGCCCGAGCCGCTGCAGCGCCTGCCGCACATCGTCATCGTGATCGACGAGCTGGCCGATCTGATGATGGTGGTGGGCAAGAAGATCGAAGAGCTCATCGCCCGTCTCGCACAAAAGGCGCGTGCGGCCGGCATTCATCTGATTCTTGCGACCCAGCGTCCCAGCGTGGACGTGATCACCGGCCTGATCAAGGCCAATATTCCGACCCGTATTGCCTTCCAGGTCTCCAGCAAGATCGACAGCCGCACCGTGCTGGACCAGATGGGGGCCGAGACCCTGCTGGGCATGGGCGACATGCTGTACATGGCCAGCGGCACCGGTCTGCCGATCCGCGTGCATGGTGCTTTTGTCTCCGACGACGAGGTGCACCGTGTGGTCAGCTATCTCAAGGAACAGGGCGATCCCGACTACATCGAAGGCATCCTGGAAGGCGGCTCTGTCGACGGCGAGGGCGGCGATGAGGATGGCGAAGGTGGAGGCGAAAAGGACGAGCTCTACGATCAGGCCGTCGAAATCGTGCTGAAAGACCGCAAGGCCAGCATTTCCTATGTTCAGCGCAAACTGCGCATCGGCTACAACCGCTCGGCCAATCTGCTCGAGCAGATGGAAAAGGCCGGCCTGGTCAGCTCGCTCACATCCAGTGGGCAGCGCGATGTTCTAGTTCCGGCTCGCAGCGAGTGAGCCGCGCACAAGAAGGAGATTCATGAAACGTCTTTTGATTGCAATTTTGATGGCTGGCAGCGCAGGTGCTGCAATGGCTGATGGCCTGAAAAGCCTTGAGTCCTTCATGAAGAATGCCCAGGCGGGCAAGGCCGACTTCACCCAGTCCGTGACCTCGCCGCCCAAGTCCGGACAGGAGGCGCGTACCAAGGTCTCCAGCGGCAGCTTCGAGTTCCAGCGGCCCGGCAAGTTCCGTTTCAACTACACCAAGCCTTTCGAGCAGCTCATCGTGGCCGACGGAAAGACGCTGTGGCTGTACGACGCCGACCTGAATCAGGTGACGGAGCGTGCCCAGGCCCAGGTGCTGGGCAGCACACCGGCGGCCATCCTGACATCGGCCACCGACCTCAAGGCCTTGAAGGCGGATTTCGAGCTGGGCAACCAGCCTGACGCCGATGGCCTGGAATGGGTGCTGGCCAGCCCCAGGCAGAAAGGCGGCCAGCTCAAGAGCGTGCGCATAGGCTTCACCCCCGAGGGCAAGCTGGCGGCGCTGGATATCGAGGACAGCTTTGGTCAGCGCTCGATGATGCAGTTCAAGGGCCTGCAAACCCAGGCTTCGCTGCCGGCATCGACCTTCCACTTCACGGTGCCCAAGGGGGCCGACGTGCTCAAGCAGTAAAGATCGCGGCACGCATCAGCAAAAAGGCCTGCGGATTGTGTCCGCAGGCCTTTTTTATGCAGGAGTCGGGATTAAGCCCTTGTGAGTAGAGCGCAGCCAGCTGCGCTTTGGTAGGGGCTGTGATCAGGCGCGTGTGGCGTTTGCGGCACTTTGCTTGTTGCCGATGGCGAAGTCCAGCAGGCCTGCAATCACCAGCACGCCGACCACGGGGGTGACCCAGCCCATGCCCAGGGCGGCGCCGGGCAGTTTGTCCAGCCAGGCGGGCACCAGTGCATCAAGCTTGGCGGCCTTGGCGGCGTCAAACAGGCCAAAGATCAGGGCGACGGTCATTACGGGAATGTAGACGCGCGCCGGCTGATTCCAGCGGTGCAGCAGGCTCAGAGCGATCAGGGCGATGGCCACGGGGTACAGCCCCACGAGCACTGGCACGGCGACGGCAATCAACTGGGCCAGGCCCTGGTTGGCCACGACTGCACTGAAGACCGACAGGCCGATGACCATGGTGCGGTAGGAGATGCCGGTCAGCTCGCTGAAGAAGCTGCTGCAAGCAGTAATCAGGCCTACGCCAGTGGTCAGGCAGGCCAGCATGATGACGATGGCCAGCAGCCACAGGCCAGCGGGGCCAAAGGTCTGCTGTACAAAGGCCGTGAGAATCTGCACGCCGGTGGTGGCGTTGGCAGCCAGTTCGCTGTTGGTGGCACCCAGATACATCAGCGAGACATAGACCAGGCCCAGGCAGGTCGCGGCAATGATGCCGGCGTAGATGCAGTAGCGGGTGTGCAGCTTGCTGTCGCTCACCCCAGCCGCCTTGATCGCGTTGACGATGACGATACCGAAGATCAGCGAGGCCAGGGCGTCCATGGTCTGATAGCCCTGCAGAAAGCCTTCGGAGAAGGCGGCCGCCTGCGTGGCATAGGCCTCGGTGCTGAGACTGTAGCCATCCACAGGAGCCAGCACGGCGGAGCCGCCGAGCACGGCAAGAGCCAGAATCAGCACGGGCGTGATGATCTTGCCCACGTTGTCCATGAGCCTGCCGGGAAAGAGCGACAGCAGCGCCACCGCCACAAAGTAGGTGATGGTGAAGGCCAGCAGCATGGCTGGTGTGTTGCCGACAAAGGGAGCCAGTCCCATCTCGAAGGATACGGTGGCCGTGCGCGGCGTTGCAAACAGAGGGCCGATGGTCAGATAGATGGCCACGGCCAGCACCAGGCCGGCAATTCGGCCGATGGGGCTGGTCAAGGTGTCCAGACCGCCACCCACGCGTGCGAGAGCGACTACGCCGAGAAGGGGCAGACCGACACCCGTCAGCAGAAAGCCGGTTGAGGCGCCGAGCAGGTTTTCACCGGCTGCCAGGCCCACCATAGGTGGGAAGATGATGTTGCCGGCCCCGAGGAACAGGGCAAAGGTCATGAAACCGAGGGCAAAAATGTCCCAGGTCTTGAGTTTTTTCATACGCTTAGGCTCAGGCGTGCAGCGCTGGCACGCCCTGGAGCAATGTGGAGCCAAGGAAAGTTGCGGATGCTTTCGATTGATTTCTGGCTGATGGCGGTAGCCCTATCAGGCACAGGCATTGCGTGGCGCAGATGAGGCGGCCCGCAATGAATCTAAGCGTGCTGCCGGGCCTGGCTGGCCTGGTTTTTGGCAGGCCGGATGGGGCAGTACCTCCATGGGGCGAGGGGTGGCCTCGTTAATGGAGAGATTTAATCCGTTAAAACGCTATTTTCTCTTATGAAAAATTCTGATAAGGATGCAAGGGTTAAGGTGGATAAGTATTGCCTGCCTTCGGTGTGCAAACAGCCCCCAACCCATTTGAATGCGCAACTGCCCGGAGCGTTGGATACTTGAGGGGTCATGGTCACGCACATCAACCCCCATTCCTCAGCCGTTCCCCATCAGCCCCTGGCCGAGCGCCTGCGACCGCACACTCTGGCCGAAGTCATCGGCCAGCAGCATGTGTTAGGAGAGGGCATGCCGTTGCGTCTGGCCTTTGAGTCGGGTCGCCCGCATAGCTGCATACTCTGGGGCCCGCCGGGGGTGGGCAAGACCACGATTGCGCGCCTGATGGCCGATGCCTTTGATGCGCAGTTCATCTCCATCAGCGCCGTGCTGGGCGGTGTCAAGGACATCCGCGAGGCCGTGGAACAGGCGCAGGCGGCGCGAAGCGGACTGCTGCAGCAGCGCACCATTGTGTTTGTGGACGAGGTGCATCGCTTCAACAAAAGCCAGCAAGACGCCTTTTTGCCTCACGTGGAAAGCGGGCTGTTCACCTTCATCGGCGCGACCACGGAGAACCCGTCGTTCGAGGTCAACTCGGCCCTGCTTTCACGAGCGGCCGTCTACGTACTGCAAAGCCTGACCACTGACGATTTAAGGCAGATTGTGGCCAAGGCACAGGCCATCAAAGCGATTCCAGCTATTGAAGATGAAGCGCTTGAGCGCTTGATTGCCTATGCTGATGGCGATGCGCGCCGCTTGCTGAACACGCTGGAGACCCTGTCCATCACGGCCGAGCAGGCCGGGTTGGAATGCATTAGCGATGGCTGGCTGCTCAAGGTGCTGGGCGAGCGTATGCGCCGCTATGACAAGGGTGGCGAGCAGTTCTACGACACCATCAGCGCGCTGCACAAATCCGTGCGCGGCTCGGACCCCGATGCGGCGCTTTACTGGTTTTGCCGCATGCTGGATGGCGGGGCCGATCCGCGCTATCTGGCGCGTCGCATCGTGCGCATGGCCTGGGAAGACATAGGACTTGCCGACCCGCGTGCCATGCAGATGTGCAACGATGCCGCAGCGACTTATGAACGCCTGGGCAGCCCCGAGGGCGAGCTGGCGCTGGCCCAGGCCGTGATCTACCTGGCCGTGGCGCCCAAGAGCAATGCCGGCTACATGGCCTACAACAAGGCCAAGGCCTTTGTGAAGAGCGACACCACAAGGCCTGTGCCGCTGCATCTGCGCAATGCACCAACCAAGCTGATGAAGCAGCTGGACTATGGGCGGGACTACCGCTATGCCCACAGCGAGGAGGGCGGCTTTGCGGCGGGCGAGCGCTATTTACCTGAAGGAATGGAAGATCAGGGCTTCTACCAGCCCGTGGCGCGCGGGCTGGAAATCAAGATCGGCCAGAAACTGGCAGAGCTCAAGGCGCTCAACGACGCCGCTCGTGCGGCAGATGACGAGCCGGCAGGCTTGTAAAGAGCGAGTTGCCCAGGTGTTGCAAGACTGGCACTAGTTGAATGCTGCATTTTTTGCGGTGTTTTCAGGGTTTTTCGCTAGATTGAGTATCAACCCATGACTAAGTGCCTGTATTTATTGGACTTGCGCTGTCGATGAAATTATTGCACTGCAGCATTTTGGGCTTGCGCACGGGAAACCCCGGCCCTGAGTCCTGAAAACAGCTCCCTAGAATCGATTCACCCTTTTGCGACAAGCGGCCCACAAAGCGGCGGACTGCAGAAGGGGAACCATGGCATCGCTGGCTCCGTCGTTCGGGATGAGAGGCTCGCAGTGTCTCCGTCTTGGATCGAGGGAAGGGGAGCGCGCTTATGGATATCTTGCTGCAGCAGATCATCAATGGTCTGGTGTTAGGCAGCATGTACGCCTTGATAGCCCTGGGCTACACCATGGTGTACGGCATCATTCAGCTGATCAACTTCGCGCATGGCGAGGTGCTGATGGTGGGGGCTTTGACCAGTTGGAGCTGCATCGGCCTGATGCAGGAGGCCATGCCTTATCTGCCGGGCTGGCTCATGCTTTTGGTTGCCGCCATCATCGCCTGCGTGGTGGCCGCATCGCTGAACTTCGTGATCGAGAAGGTGGCCTACCGGCCGCTGCGCAACAGCCCGCGTCTGGCACCGCTGATCACGGCCATCGGTGTCTCCATCCTGCTGCAGACACTGGCCATGATCATCTGGAAGCCTAACTACAAGGCTTATCCCACGCTGCTGTCGTCCACGCCTTATGAAATCGGCACGGCCGTGATTACGCCCACGCAGATCCTGGTGCTGGCGGTGACGGCCATTGCGCTGGCCACGCTGATGTATCTGGTGAATTACACAAAGCTAGGCCGCGCCATGCGCGCCACGGCAGAAAACCCGCGCGTGGCAGCTCTGATGGGCGTCAAGCCCGATATGGTGATTTCCGCGACCTTCATCATCGGTGCAGTGCTGGCGGCCATTGCGGGCATCCTGTATGCCTCCAATTACGGCACGGCTCATCACACCATGGGCTTTTTGCCAGGTCTGAAGGCGTTTACGGCGGCCGTGTTCGGCGGCATCGGCAATCTGGCCGGGGCCGTGGTGGGAGGCCTGCTGCTGGGGCTGATCGAGTCCATCGGCTCGGGCTATATCGGCGACCTGACGGGGGGCGTGCTGGGCAGCCAGTACACCGACATCTTTGCCTTCATCGTGCTCATCATCATCCTGACGCTGCGCCCCTCGGGCCTGCTGGGCGAGCGTGTGGCCGATCGTGCCTGAGGACTGTCCATGAAAAACAACAAGACACTCCACTGGGTTCTGGGCGGCATTGGCCTTTTGGTGCTGCCGTTCATCCTGCAGTACTTTGGCAACGCCTGGGTGCGCATTGCCGATCTGGCCCTGCTTTACGTGATGCTGGCGCTGGGTCTGAACATCGTGGTGGGTTATGCCGGCCTGCTCGATCTGGGCTATGTGGCCTTCTATGCCGTTGGCGCCTATATGTTTGCGCTGATGGCATCGCCTCATCTGGCCGAGACTTTTGAGGGGTTCGCGGCCATGTTCCCCGAAGGGCTGCACACCTCGATCTGGCTGGTGATTCCGCTGGGCATGCTGATAGCGGCTTGTGCGGGAGTGTTGCTTGGGCTTCCCGTACTGCGGCTGCGCGGGGACTATCTGGCCATCGTGACGCTGGGCTTTGGCGAGATCATCCGCATCTTCATCAACAACCTGGACCAGCCCGTCAACATTACCAACGGCCCCAAGGGCATTGGTCAGATCGACTCGGTCAAGGTCTTTGGCTTTGACCTGGCCAAGCGCCACGAGTTTTTTGGTTTTGATGTGGCATCGGTCACGATGTACTACTACCTGTTCCTGGTGCTGGTGCTGTTCACGGTATTGATCTGCTACCGCCTGCAGGACTCGCGCATAGGCCGTGCCTGGATGGCGATCCGGGAAGACGAAATCGCCGCCAAGGCCATGGGCATCAATGTGCGCAACATGAAGCTGCTGGCCTTTGGCATGGGCGCATCGTTTGGCGGTGTGGCCGGCTCCATGTTCGGCGCCTTTCAGGGTTTCGTCTCGCCAGAGTCGTTCAGCCTGATGGAGTCCGTCATGATCGTCGCCATGGTGGTGCTGGGCGGTCTGGGTCATATCCCCGGCGTGATTCTGGGGGCGGTGCTGCTGTCCGCTTTGCCCGAGGCGCTGCGCTATGTGGCTGGCCCGCTTCAGGAGATGACGGGGGGGCGGCTGGATGCCTCCATCCTGCGCCAGTTGCTGATTGCGCTGGCCATGATCGTCATCATGCTCATGCGTCCCCGCGGCCTGTGGCCAACGCCGGAGCATGCCAAAAATTTGGACCATCCGTCCTGATGACAGCGAAGACAAGGAATGTGAACTGATATGGCAGAGAGCACGACTTCCACGGTCCTCCACGTCTCGGACATCTCCAAGCGCTTCGGTGGCTTGCAGGCCCTGTCCGGCGTCGGCATGACGATAGAGCGAGGGCAGGTCTATGGCCTCATCGGTCCGAATGGCGCAGGCAAGACGACTTTCTTCAATGTGATCACCGGCCTCTACACGCCCGACACCGGCAAGTTCGAACTCGCTGGCAAGCCCTATGAGCCGACGGCAGTGCACAAGGTGGCCAGAGCGGGCATTGCCCGGACCTTCCAGAACATTCGCCTGTTTGCCGAAATGACGGCGCTGGAAAACGTCATGGTCGGGCGCCATGTGCGCACGCATTCGGGCCTGCTCGGGGCAGTGTTTCGCACCAAGGGCTTCAAGGCCGAGGAAGCCGCAATCCGCGCCCGCTCCCGTGAGCTGCTCGACTATGTCGGCATCGGCAAATATGCGGACTTCAAGGCGCGCACCCTGTCCTATGGCGACCAGCGTCGCCTGGAGATTGCCCGAGCATTGGCGACGGACCCGCAGCTGATTGCACTGGATGAGCCGGCCGCCGGCATGAACGCGACCGAGAAGGTGCAGTTGCGTGAGTTGATCGACCGCATTCGCAACGACCACCGCACCATCTTGCTCATCGAGCACGATGTGAAGCTGGTCATGGGGCTGTGCGACCGCGTGACGGTGCTGGACTATGGCAAGCCGATTGCCGAAGGCACGCCTGCCGAAGTGCAGAAGAATGAAAAAGTGATTGAAGCCTATCTGGGCACGGGAGGCCATTGAAGATGCAGGATCAAGTGCTGGAACAGGCGCAGGCCTCCAAGTCCACGGCCCCGGTGTTGCTGCAGGTCAAGGGCCTGAAGGTGGGCTATGGCGGCATTCAGGCTGTAAAGGGCGTGGACTTTCAGGTACATCAGGGCGAGCTGGTGTCGCTGATCGGCTCCAACGGCGCGGGCAAAACCACGACCATGAAGGCTGTCACGCGAGGGCTGCCGATTGCCGATGGCGAAATTCTCTACCTCGGCAAGAGCATCAAGGGCAAGGGCGCCTGGGATCTGGTGGCCGAAGGCCTGGTCATGGTGCCCGAGGGGCGCGGCGTGTTCGCCCGCATGACGATCACCGAAAATTTGCTCATGGGTGCCTACACGCGCAATGACAAGGCTGGCATACAGGCGGATATCGAACGCATGTTCGGCATCTTTCCGCGTCTGAAGGAGCGCAAGGATCAGTTGGCGGGCACCATGTCCGGGGGCGAGCAGCAGATGCTGGCCATGGCCCGCGCGCTCATGAGCCAGCCCAAGGTGCTGCTGCTGGACGAGCCGTCCATGGGCTTGTCGCCCATCATGGTGGACAAGATCTTCGAGGTGGTCAGCAATGTCTATGCGCTGGGCGTGACCATGGTGCTGGTGGAGCAGAACGCCAGTCGCGCGCTGGCGCTGGCCGATCGGGGTTATGTCATGGAGTCCGGCATCATCACCATGACGGGGCCGGGCCAGACCTTGCTGAGCGATCCGCGCGTGCGTGCGGCTTACCTGGGAGAGTAAGTCTCGACGAGACTGTTGGCGCTTTCGATCGCGGTGCGCTATCCCGCCGTGACGCTCTCTTGTAGTCAAGGGTGAACCCTAATTCCCCTGAAATTCAAGAAAATGACAAAAAAATGACGTTTTTTATGGTTCTTTGATTGTTTTATTCATTTCTTTTTGGTTCCTTTTAATTCTTTTTTGTTATTGAATGGAATTTGTATATTACAAAAAGAAGTATTTGGAACGTTTTCGCGTGGCAAGGTGACATGCTCCTGCGGTCGGTGCATTCGACGGGCGAATTTCTGCTCTGTGCTGTTGTCTGGAGGAATCACAGGCTTTGTGACAGCTTCTAGCATGGCTCAGAGCTTGTATTTTATTTTTCGTGGTGCCCGAAGGGGTGTCTTGAAGACGCGCTGAAACGCACAATGACTCAAGAGTAAACTCCGCCCCGTTTGAGCCGGGAACCATGCACTTTTTTTGCAGTGAGTCGCCTGGTTTCTTTTCCCCGGTAAGGAGCATTCATGCTGTTTGGCAAGCTATTGCCGCGCGAAGGCAATTTTTTCGAGATGTTCAATCAACATGCGGACCGCATCGTTGAAGCAGCTCATGCTTTCTCGCAACTCGTTGCAAATTACAACGATCTCCATCTGCGCGAAAAATACAACGCCGATGTGGACAACGCCGAGCGCGCAGCCGACCGTGTGACCCATGATGTCACCAAGCTGCTGCACAAGACCTTCATCACGCCCCTGGATCGCGAGCATATCCACTCGCTGATCAACACCATGGACGACGTGGCCGACCTGATTCAGGACTCGGCCGAGACCATGGCACTGTATGACGTGCGTCACATGACAGACGAAATCACACGTCTGACCGATCTGTGCGTGCGTTGCTGCGAGCGTGTGCGTGATGCCGTCAAGCTGCTGGACCGCCTCTCGGACCCCACGATCGTGGACGCCGCCAGCAAGACCTGCGACGAGATCGACCGCCTGGAAAGCGATGCGGACCGCGTGATGCGTGCGGCCATGAGCAAGCTGTTCCGTGAAGAGCCCGATGTGCGTGAGGTGATCAAGCTCAAGGCTATCTATGAGCTGCTGGAAACCATCACGGACCGCTGCGAAGACGTGGCGAACCTGATCGAGGGCATCGTCCTCGAGAATTCCTGATTCTCGCTGGAGCCCGATCATGGAGCCGGTACAGGCAGCCCTCTGGGTTGTGATTTTGCTGGTGGTGCTCGCCTTGCTGTTCGATTTCATGAACGGCTTTCACGACGCTGCCAATTCGATTGCCACCGTGGTTTCCACGGGGGTTCTCAAACCTACTCAGGCCGTGGCATTTGCCGCGTTCTTCAACGTTGTGGCGGTTTTCGTCTTCCACCTCAGTGTGGCGGCAACCGTGGGCAAGGGTATTGTTCAGCCGGGCATCGTTGACACGCATGTCGTGTTCGGCGCCCTGGTGGGGGCCATCACCTGGAACGTAATCACCTGGATCTACGGCATTCCCAGCAGTTCCTCGCATGCCCTGATTGGCGGCATCGTGGGTGCGGTGATTGCCAAGGCCGGCGCGGGCGCGCTGATCGCCAGCGGCATCTGGAAGACCGTGGCCTTCATCTTCGTCTCACCCGTGCTGGGCTTTCTGCTGGGTTCGCTGATGATGGTGCTGGTGGCCTGGATTTTCCGCCGCGCCAGCCCCAATCGCGTGGACAAGTGGTTCCGCCGTCTGCAGCTGGTGTCTGCTGGTGCCTACAGCCTGGGTCACGGTGGTAACGATGCGCAAAAGACCATCGGCATCATCTGGCTGCTGCTGATTGCCACGGGCTATGCCAATGCCGGTGATGCCGAGCCTCCCTTGTGGACCATCGTGAGCTGCTATCTGGCCATCGGACTGGGCACCATGTTTGGCGGCTGGCGCATCGTCAAGACCATGGGGCAGAAGATCACCAAGCTCAAGCCCGTCGGTGGTTTCTGCGCCGAATCCGGTGGTGCTCTGACATTGTTCTTTGCCACCTTCCTGGGTGTTCCCGTCTCGACCACGCACACCATTACCGGTGCCATCGTGGGCGTGGGTTCCACGCAGCGCGCGAGTGCCGTGCGCTGGGGCGTGGCTGGCAATATCGTCTGGGCATGGATTCTGACGATCCCTGCCAGCGCCTTTGTGGCATCCATTGCCTACTGGATCAGCCTGCAGCTGTATTGAGTTTGTGCGCTCCTTGATTGATAGCAGTTAGCGCTTGTCAATCAAGGGGGAAATGCCAAAAAGGCTTCGCATTGCGAAGCCTTTTTTCATGGCGCAAACACGGTAGTCAAGCTGCAGTTTCCTGCAGACTGGATATGGCCTGCCGCTGCAGCAGCGATCTGAGTTGGCTCACCGGTGCCGGGGGGCTGAGCAGATAGCCCATGAAATGCTCGCAGCCATATTGCGCCAGCAGGGCGCGCTGCTCCAGGGTTTCCACCCCTGCGCCGACGATCATCATCCGATGGCGGGCGGCCAGCGCGATGGCCGCCTGCACGGCGGCTTCGGCGGCATTGTTGGGCCCCAGGCGCTGCACCAGAGACTGCGAGAGCTTGAGCTGGTTCAGGGGCAACTGTTGCAGCGCTTCCTGCATATGGGAGCTGCCACCAAAATCGTCGAGTGACAGCCGTACCCCCATGGTGCGCAGGCGGGTGAGTGTGGGCACTATATCCGCGTGTGGAGGACTCAGGGCCTGAGTGGAAAGCTCCAGCAGCAGCAAGGCCGGGTCGGCCCCTGTCTGGCTGATGATGCCCTGCACCTGCTCGGCCAGATCGGCTTGCCTGAGCTGCCTGGCGCTGATGTTGACGCAGATGGGCAGCTTGCCCAATTGCGGGTCGGCTTTCCATCGGGCCAATTGCTCGCAGGCGGCTTGAATGCTCCAGCGGCCCAGCGGAACGATGATGTCTGTTTCCTCTGCCACCGACAGGAAGATGCTCGGTGGTACCAGTCCTCGTCTGGGATGGCGCCAGCGCAGCAGGGCTTCCAGTGCGTTGACTTCGCCGCTGGCGGAATATTGCGCCTGGTAATGCAGCTCGAACTGGCCGAGGCGCAGGGCTTCGCGCAGCTCTTGCTCGATGCGGTGGCGATCATTGGCCTGGATGCGCTGCTCGGGGCTGAAGAAGTGCAGGCCGCGGGCTTCCTCGTCGCGCAGACGGTACATGGCGCTCTCAGCCTGCTGCAGCAACTCGGTGGCGGAGCGGGAATGGGGGCCGAACAAAGTGGCGCCGATATTGGCCTCCAGCATCGCGTTTTTGTTGCCGAGCTGGTAGCTGCCGTTCAGGCTTTCCTGCAGACGCTCTCCCAAGCGCTCCACCAGCACCGTGGTCACCTCGATATCCGGGGATAGATCCGAAACCATGATGACGAAATGCGTGGCATCGAGTCTGGCCACGGTATCGCAGGAGCGTACGCAGGCCAGCAGGCGCTGTGCGATGTTCTGTGCCAGGCCGGCCGGGCTCTCGCCTGTGCCGGCGGACGAGCCCGCCACCGGCCCCATGTCTATGGTCAGCAAGGCCCCGCGCCAGCCCGTGCGCTCGGACTGGATCATGGCCTGGGACAGCCTGTCTAGCAGCAGGCGCCGGTTGGGCAGATTGGTCAGCACATCGAAGAAGGAAAGGCTTTCTGCCTCGTTGCCATGAGGCAGCAGTTCCTTGCAGGCCAGCACGGTGTAATTGGCCGATAGGGCGTGAGCCGACAGATTGAGCTTGCGCCCATTGGGCAACTGAAACTGGGCATTGGCCTGCTGGCGCGCAATAAGGGCCTGATGACTCCCGGCGATATGGCTCAGAGCCGGTGCAGCGCTTGCCGGGGCTGCGGTTGCGGCAGCTTGCAAGGCGGCTTGCAGAGGTATGCCTACCTTGAGGGTGGCGGCCAGCCAGGGAAATAGCTGCAGGTAGCCATCATTCCAGCGCTGGGCCCGGTTCTGGGCATCCAGCAGCACATAGCCGCTGCTGGTCTGCTCGAGAATGCGGAAAAGCTGTTCTCCGTACACGCCGACCAGACTGGTGGCAGCTGGAAAGGAGTTTTGCCCATGCACTTCGGATCTGGCAGACTTTTCGTTGGTTGCAGACATAAGACCTCTTCGGACTGGTGCAGCAAAGCCGTCGTAGTGCGAAAACTGCTTGGATGCAGTCTTTGCAAGATGTTCGTCAGTTGGGCATTGTGAGTTCTGTGGAATCGGCAGGCGGCGCTTTGCGTTCAGCGGGTGAAAAATTAGACTTTTGCTTACAAAAGCGGCGAGGCCGAAGCCGCTTCGGCGTGAGCGAGAACCCCTGGTTCAGGGCGCTGCAGCTACTGCGAAATCTTGCGCGCCTCTTCGACCTGATATTCGAAGTAGTGCTGGAAGCTGTAGGCAATACTGGCCATCAGCACGGTGGCCCCCAGCATCAGGGACAGGCTTACGGCAAAAATCGTGGCCCATTGGGTGCGTCCCGCAGGCGCGTCGGCATCCATCCTGGGATTGAAGAGCCGATTCCAGTTTCGCTGTTCCATCAGGCCGTAGAGAATGGCGCGCAGGGCGCAGCCCGCGATGGTGAAGCCGAGCAGGGGGATCAGCAGCCAGCTCAGCCTGTCGTCCTGCCCCAGCTGCTGCACGCGTTCGATGCCGTAGATGCCGAGTGCCGTGGGAATGGGCAGCAGCCAGCCAAGCCAGTCTCCAAGTCCGTGCAGGTAAAAGCGATGCAGCCCGAGCGGGCCGCCGAGCAAGGCCAGCCAGGCGGCAACTGTCTTGTTTTTTGGGCGAGGGGCCGGGGTGGTGGCGGGAGCAAGTTGGTTCATGGTCTGGTGCGCAGGCAGAAAACGAAAGAACCCGTCCATTATTCCCTTCGCGCGGAATGCGGGGCTCAGGGCAATTGCGGTTCACTTTCAGGCAGTCCTCTGTGTCGACTATGCCCATTTGTCGTTGCTATAGGCAGCTTTGACAGAACTCGATATAATTTCCGGTTTTACGGCGTGTCGCTGGCCGGGTGGTCATGTCGCGTGTCTCAAACGCTGTAAGAAAACCTGCGCAGCTGGTCAAATTTTTGATGGCACTGGCTGTAACCACCCGAAGGAAACATCATGGTTGTTATTCGTCTCTCCCGCGGCGGCTCTAAGGCTCGTCCCTTCTACAACATCGTTGCAGCTGACAAGCGCGTGCGTCGCGACGGTGCTTTCATCGAACGTCTGGGTTTCTACAACCCTAGCGCTCGTGGCGCCGAAGAAGGCCTGCGTCTGGCTCTGGACCGCGTGAACTACTGGAAGAGCGTTGGTGCTCAAACTTCCGATACGGCTGAACGCCTGATCAAGGAAGCTGCAAAGAAGGTTGCTGCCTAATTTAGGCGGTTGCTCTCTAGGCACCTTTACCAAAGCGGGTTCCGTTGGCTTGCCTGACGGGACCCGTTTTTTATTGAAATTCTGCATTTTTCTGCTGATCCCATGAGCCACATGCCTGTTCTTCAAGCCACGAGCTTGCCTGCTGATGCCATTGAAGTCGGTCGCATTGCCGATGCCTGGGGAATCAAGGGCTGGTTCAAGGTTCATGCCTTCAGCAGCGCCCCAGAGGCCCTGTTTACCGCCAAGGACTGGTTTTTGCAGCCTGCCGAGAAAGGCGCCAAGCATTTCACGGGCACCGTGGTGCTGCCCGTCAAGCAGGCCCGCTTCCATTCCGACACCATTGTGGCCACCTCGCTTGAGGTCGCTGACCGCAACGCTGCCGAGGCTTTGCGTGGTGCCCGCGTCTTTGTGGCGCGCGAGCATTTTCCCAAGACCGAGGATGGTGAGTTCTACTGGGTGGATCTGATGGGGCTGAACGTGGTCAACCGCGAAGGTGTGGCCCTGGGGGTGATCACGGACTTGATGGCCACCGGCCCGCAGACCGTGCTGGTGCTGGGCTATGAACAGGACGGCAAGGAGCAGGAGCGTCTGATACCCTTTGTCGATGCCTATGTGGATTCGGTGGATCTGGCCGGCAAGAAGATCGTGGTCGACTGGCAGCCCGATTATTGAACTGGAAAGCCTTTTTGCTATTTAGTTTGTAGCTGAAATCGCTTTTATACCAATGCGTTTCGACATTATTACGCTGTTCCCTGAACTGTTCGCTCCATTTCTTGAGAGCGGGGTGACACGCCGTGCCTACAGTTCGGGCCAGGTGGCAGTGCATCTGTGGAATCCGCGTGACTGGGCTGAAGGCAACTACCGCCGTGTGGATGATCGACCGTTTGGCGGAGGCCCCGGCATGGTGATGATGGCCGAGCCGCTGCAGCGCTGCCTTGAAGCGATTCGCTCGGCACGCACCGAGGCCGATGCTCAGGAGCTGGCCGAGCCTGCTCCTGTAGTGCTGTTCTCACCCATAGGTACGACTCTCAAGCATGCGGTGGTGGCCGATTGGGCCGAAAGCCGGGGGGCGGTGCTGCTCTGCGGCCGCTATGAGGGCATTGACCAGCGTTTTATTGATAGAAATGTCACTCATCAACTGAGTCTGGGTGACTTTGTACTTTCGGGCGGCGAGCTGGCAGCCATGGTGCTGCTGGACTCTTTGGCGCGTCTGCAGCCCGGCGTGCTCAACGACGAAGGCAGCTTTCAGCAGGACAGCTTCAATCCTGCGCTTGACGGCTTGCTGGACTGCTCTCATTACACGCGCCCGGAGGTCTGGAATGGCCAGGATGTGCCGGCCGCGCTGCTCTCCGGCCACCACTCCAATATCGAGCGCTGGCGCCGCGACCAGCGCCTGCGCATTACGGCCGAGCACAGGCCCGAGCTGATAGAGCAGGCCCGTGAGCAGGGGCTGCTCAATGCCAAGGATGAGGGTTTTTTGGCAAAAACTGCGTCCAAGCTATAATTGCAGGCTCTTTGATCCTCTATCCGGCCGCTGCAAGGAAATGGCGGAGCCGCTTCGGCAGCTCGCTTAATGCAGCAATAGCACCAATCCCGGCGCTTGCCAATTCTGGCGCGGACAAGATCAAGGTGGACTAAATCATGAATCTGATCCAGACCCTCGAGCAAGAAGAAATCGCTCGCCTGAACAAGACCATCCCCGAATTCGCCCCCGGTGACACCGTCATCGTGAGCGTGAACGTGGTGGAAGGTAGCCGTAAGCGCGTGCAGGCTTACGAAGGCGTGGTGATTGCCAAGCGTAATCGCGGCCTGAACAGCGGCTTCACAGTGCGCAAGATCTCCAGCGGCGAAGGCGTGGAACGTACGTTCCAGACCTACTCTCCCCTGATCGCCAAGATCGAAGTCAAGCGTCGCGGTGATGTGCGTCGTGCCAAGCTGTACTACCTGCGTGAGCGCAGCGGCAAGTCTGCTCGTATCAAGGAAAAGCTGCCCCAGCGCGTTAACAAGACTGCTGCTGCAGCCGTGTAATACGCGTATCGGAAGCGATTCCGTAAAAGCCGCTACAGTTCGCTGTGGCGGCTTTTTTTATGCCGGCCTTGGCTTTGTGATTCTTGCTTTTGGTTTTGGCTGAACACCTACATGCCTGCAACTGATAATTCTTCGCTCCCCGTGGTGGGCATTGTTGATCCGCGCCAGGCGCGCCTGCTGGGGATAGACAGCCAGCTGCCGGCCGTGCCGCTGGATGCGCAGACGCCGCAAGCCCTGCGCACACGCTTTGCCCAGCCGCCGCAATGGCTGCCCGAGGCCATGCAGGAAAAACGCATCACGGCCAGGCAGCCTTCTGACGCGGCCGTGCTCGTGCCCATCGTCATGCGCGAGCGGCCCACGGTATTGCTGACCGTGCGTTCGGCCGGGCTGTCCACGCACTCGGGCCAGGTGGCCTTTCCCGGCGGCAAGCGTGACCCGCAGGATGTCTCGGCCGAGGCCACGGCGGTGCGCGAGGCGCATGAGGAAGTCGGGCTGGCCCCGAGGAATGTCGAGGTGCTGGGGCGCCTGCCGATTTATGTGACGGGGACCGCGTTCCACATCACCCCTGTGGTGGCTCTGGTCCACCCGCAGGCCAGCTACTTCCCCAACCCGGGAGAGGTGGCCGATCTGTTCGAGGTCCCGCTGTCCTATCTGCTCAATCCCGCGCATCATGAGCGTCATGCCATGCAGTGGCAGGGCGTGGATCGCGAATGGTTTGCCATGCCCTATCAGGATGGTGAGCAGCAACGCTATATCTGGGGAGCGACAGCGGGCATGTTGCGCAATCTTTACCGTTTTTTGGCGGCTTGAGACAGCAGTTGTAACGAGCCGACAAACAGCGCCGCTATGATGAAGCAATGAGCTTTTTTGCCATCCTGATCGCACTGCTGCTGGAGCAGGCACGTCCGCTGGCCCGGTCCAACCTGGTGCAGGCCGGTTACCGCGCCTGGACCGTGACCGTGCGCAGCAACTTCGATGCCGGCAAGCCCCATCACGGCTGGCTGGCCTGGGCCATGGCCGTGCTGCTGCCCAGTCTTATCGTGCTGGGCATATTCTGGGCGCTGATGGAGTTCATTGGCTGGCCCGCCGCGATGCTGTGGAACGTCGCCGTGCTCTATGTCACGCTGGGTTTCCGCCAGTTCAGCCACCATTTCACGCGGATTCGCGATGCGCTCGATGCGGGCGATGAATTCGCAGCCCGCCAGGCCCTGGCCGACTGGCAGCAGGTCGATGCCAGCGAGGTGCCGCGCAGCGAGGTGGTTCGCCATGTCATCGAGTACTCGGTGCTGGCCGCACACCGTCATGTATTTGGCGTGCTGTTCTGGTTTTCGATTCTCTCGGCCCTGGGGCTGGGGCCGCTGGGGGCCATCCTCTACCGCATGGCCGAATACCTGTCGCGAGCCTGGTCGCGCAAGGGGGCCGAAGGGCTGCGGGCGCCGACCAGCGAGCGCTTGCACTGGGCTGCCGCCAAGGCCTGGTATGTGATCGACTGGCTGCCGGCGCGGCTGACGGCGCTTTCCTTTGCCATGGTGGGCAGCTTTGAGGAAGCCATAGACAACTGGCGCGTCTATGCCCAGCGCTTTCCCAATGACAACGACGGCGTGATTCTGGCGGCCACCGCGGGCGCCATCAATGTACGCCTCGGGGGCGAGGCCTTGCGCCGCCGCGATGCGGCTGACGGTGAAGAGGGCGACGATGCACAGTGGGCGGGCAGCGATGTCACTCCGGGACGAGAGCCGGAAATGTCCCATCTTCGCAGTGTGGTGGGGCTGGTCTGGCGTTCGGTCGTGGTCTGGCTTCTGCTGCTGGCCTTGCTGACCTTTGCCCGTCTGCTCGGCTGAGTCTTCAGGCCTGGCCGTCGGCGGTGAAAAAGCCCGCCGCAGGGATGCCGGCCGCTCTGCCGGACTGGATCAGTGGGCAGGACGCTCGTGGCGCTTGGCGCGATAGAAGCTCAGTATGCGTCGCACATATTCACGCGTCTCCGCATAAGGAGGCACACCGCCATACTGCTGCACGGTTCTCTCGCCCGCGTTGTAGGCGGCCGACACCAGTGCCACATCGCCCTCGAAGCGCTCCAGCAGCCAGCGCAGGTAGGCCAGCCCGCCACGCACGTTCTGCTCGGGATTCCAGGCATCGCGTACGCCAAAACGCTCGGCCGTCTCGGGAATGAGCTGCATGAGACCTTGAGCGTTGCGCGGCGACAGCGCCTGCGCCTCGAAATTCGACTCCGAGCGCACGATGGCCAGTGCCAGCCGCGGATCAATCGAGAAGCGTGGCGCCAGGCGCTGCACCAGCTCGGCCATGCGCCGCTTCTCCCTGGGCAGACTGCTCACATAGCTGGCCACCACTTCGTGGGGCACGGCCTCTTGGCCGGAGTCGGTGAACTCCTGAGGCGGAGCATCCCCCTGGGTCAGGCAGTCGGGCAGCCGGTCGCCGGGCAGCTTGCCGGCCAGCAGCAGCCGGGCTTTTTCATGTCCGCGCTGGGCGGCCAGGGCCAGCAGCGTCGTGCCCGTGGCAGGGTCGGGTGTCATGCCTCTGCCCTGCAACAGCAGCCGGCCCAGCCGGTATTGGGCCTCGAGGCTGCCATAGCGTGCCGCCGCGCAATAACGCTGGGCGGCGCGCCATGGCTGCTGGCGCTGCTCGGCCTTGTAACCCTCTTCGATCCAGCGAGACAGCGTGGGCGGCTCGTCGTCCCAGCTCGGGGCGGACTCCGTGCCCTGAGCCCAGCCCGAGCTCATGCCCGCAGACAGCACGACGGCGAGGGCGGCTTGCAGGCAGGGCTGAAAAACTCTGGGTCTCATGGCGTGAACACCGGGTTGTGGCTGCCAGCCTATCCCGGATGCGGCGCAATCGTGCCGGCGCTCATCGGGCTTGGAATGGCTGCGTGGCAAACGCTGAAATTGCTCTCATATGGCGCGGCCTTCCGGCTTGGCTGGCCTCGCGCTCAGTAGCGGGGTTCCTGACTCAATTCCTCGAACAGCTCGCCATAGATCCGGTAGCGGTTGGCGCTGATGGCGTGGGGGCTGTCCTGCGCTTCGACCTGGGCCATGACGGCGCAGCCAGGCTCATGCAGATGGGTGCAGTTGTAGAACTTGCACTGGTCTGCCAGCGCGCCGATGTCGGGCATGCAGGCGGCCAGTTGCGTGGCGGCAATGTGATAGAGGCCGAACTCCTGAAATCCAGGCGAGTCGATGATGGCTGTGGTGCGTGCCTCATCCACCCAGTACAAGGTGGTGCTGGTGGTGGTGTGCTTGCCGGTGTTCAGTGCTTGCGAAATTTCGTTGGTCGCCACCTTGGCATCGGGCAGCAGCAAGTTGATCAAGGTGCTCTTGCCTACGCCCGAAGGGCCGAGAACCAGGGTTGTCTTGCCTTGCAGCAGGCCGATGATGGCGTCGCGATCCTCGTCGTCCGCATCTTCCAGCGACAGCGGCAGCACCATGTAGTGCGGCGCGGCATCCGCTGCATCGCGCATGGCCCGGTAGGGCTCCAGCCGTTGCCAAGCGCGCAGGAAGGGCTCTTCCAGGTCCATCTTGTTGAGCGCAATGATGGGTTTGATGTGCGCGGCCTCGGCTGCGATCAGGGCGCGGGCGAGCTGCACTTCGCTGAATACCGGCTCGGCGGCTATCAGAATCAGAAGCTGGTCCAGGTTGGCTGCAAAGGTCTTGGTGCGAATGTCATCCTGGCGGTAGAAGACGTTGCGACGCTCTACGATTTTCTCGATCGTGCCCTCATCGCCCTGGCCGGGTGGGGGGGCGAGCCATTGCACATGATCGCCCACCACGGCCTGGCTTTTTTTGCCGCGCGGGTGGCAGATGCGGCGCTCGCCGTCCGGGGTCTCGACCACGCAGTGGCGGCCATAGCTGGCGACCACCAGGCCTGTCTGGGTGTTGCCTGCTGCTTGGGCGCCTGGGCGCCGTCCTTGTTTTGCCATAAAGATCAGGCCGGATTCAGCAGTGCTTCGATGCGGCGTGCGCAGTCGATGTCGGTCTCGGAGATGCCGCCCACATCATGGGTGTTGAGGCTGACCTTGCAGCGGTTGTAGCCGACTTCCAGGTCGGGGTGGTGGTCCTGCTGATGGGCAATCAGGGCCAGCGCGTTCACAAAGGCCATGGTTTCGTAGAAATTCACGAAACGGAAGGTCTTGACGATGGCCGAGTCGCCGCTCGCCAGCTTCCAGCCTTGGAGGCTGTCCAGCTGATCGCGCACCTGCTCCGTGCTCAAGGCGCTGCGCTTGAGCTGGGACCAGTCTTTGTGTTGCAGTGTAGGTGTGCTCATGTCTGAAATCGTTGTGGTGTTACAAGCTGCCTGCAGGAGCCGGCATGCGCGCCAGGCGATCCACGGCAGGAGGGTGTGAATAGTAAAAGCTCACATACCATGGGTCTGGCGTGAGTGTGGAGGCATTGTCCTCGTAAAGCTTGAGCAGTGCCGAAGCCAGCTGTGCACCGTCGGCCTGCTGCATGGCATAGGCATCGGCCTCGAACTCGTCGCGGCGCGACATGGCGGACATCAGCGGCGTGACGAAGAAGCTGAAGACCGGCACGGCCAGCATGAACAGCAGCAGGGCCAGCGCATTGTTTTCGGCAGCCACGTCGATGTTCGGACCCAGCAGCACCGAGACTCCGAGTCCCGTGTAGAACCAGAGTTGCTGACTGAGCCAGCCCAGCAGCGCAAAGCCCAGCAGCGAGACGCCAAACATCAGGACCATGCGCTTGCTGATGTGCTTGTGCTTGAAGTGGCCCAGCTCGTGAGCCAGCACGGCTTCGACTTCGCCGGGGCTGAGCTGCCTGAGCAGGGTGTCAAAGAAGACCACGCGCTTGGAATTGCCAAAGCCCGTGAAATAGGCGTTGGCATGTGCCGAGCGGCGGCTTCCGTCCATCACGAACAGTCCTTTGGCCGCAAAGCCGCAGCGCTCCATCAGCCGGGTCACGCGGCTCTTGAGGCCTTCATCGGCCAGCGGCTCGAACTTGTTGAACAGCGGCGCAATAAAGCTGGGGAAAATCCACATCAGCAGCAGATTGAAAGCCGTCCAGGCGCCCCAGGCCCAGAGCCACCACAGCGGGCCGGCCCCGCCCATGAGCCAGAGAATCAGGGCCGCCAGCGGCAGGCCGATGATGGCCGCCACCAGCGTCGACTTGAGCAGGTCGCTCAGCCACAGGCCTGGCGTCATCTGGTTGAAGCCAAAGCGCTGCTCCAGCCTGAAGGTCTGATAGAGCGACAAAGGCAGCTCGATCAGCGCCGAGATCACGGCAAAGCAGGCAAGCAGCGCCAGCTGCTGCCACAGGCCGGGGCCCATGGACGCGAGCAGCCAGCGGTTGAGCCAGTCCAGCCCGCCCAGCAGCGTCCAGCACAGCAGCACGGCGGCCGACAGCGTGATGTCGATCAGCGACACCTTGGCCTTGGCCAGCGTGTAATCGGCCGCCTTCTGGTGGGCGGACAGGCTGATGCGATGGGCGAATGCCGGCGGCACGGCGCCGCGATGGGTGGCCACATGGCGCACCTGGCGCGAAACAAGCCACACGCGCAGCAGCCATTGCAGGGCCACGGCCGTCGCAAACAGCAGCGAAAGTGCCAATGTGAAATCTAGTTTGGAAGCCATGTATTGGCAGTGTAGGCGACAATTTGCGCCATGTCTGAAGCTTCCTGTACGAATTCCGTCAGCGCCGCACCCGTGGCCGCTACCCCACCGGTTCTGCCCAAATCCGATCTCAATATGGTGTGGCTGGACTGCGAAATGACGGGGCTGAACCCCGACCGCGACCGCATCATCGAGATTGCCGTGGTGGTCAGCAGCTCCGATCTGCAGATTCGCGTCGAAGGCCCGGTATTTGCCATTCATCAGTCCGACGAGCTGCTGGGCGGCATGGATGCCTGGAACAAGGGCACGCATGGCAGAAGTGGTCTGATCGACAAGGTCAAGGCCTCGAGCATCAGCGAAGCCGAGGCGGAGGCCGCGCTGATTGCCTTTCTGGGCAAATACGTGCCCAAGGGCAAGACGCCGCTGTGCGGCAACAGCATTGGCCAGGACAGGCGCTTCATGGAGCGCTACATGCCCAAGCTCAACAATTTCTTTCACTATCGCAATATCGACGTGAGCACGCTCAAGGAGCTGGCCAAGCGCTGGAAGCCCGAGGCCTATACCTCCTTCAAGAAGGCGCAGCGCCACACGGCCCTGGCCGATGTGCACGAGTCGATCGACGAGCTGCAGCATTACCGTCAGCAGCTGCTCAGTGTCTGATGGCGCGGTGGCGGTATGGTATAGCCCTGCCACTTGCGGGAAAACCCGGTGCATGCGACAATGCACTGCTTACCCGATCAATGGGTAATTTTTGCGCATCTCCATCACACACCGGGTTCTTACTTGCGTGCAACGGCCTGCATACAGCCGACACGACAAGCCATAACACCCATCTGCCCCGTTTTGCGAACGGGCCAGTCAAAGTCTGACGGTGGATGTTGATAACCAACCGTCAAAGAAGCGAGCAGCACGCTGACTGCGTCGCTTTTTGCGTGAGCTATTCATGACAGAAAACTCCCTGGAGCAGGGCCAAGTGGCCGCTGCTGATATTGCTTTGTCTTCGCCTGAAATCGATTCCCGTCTGGACGCCATGCTGGCTGACATGGACGCAGAAGACGCTGCTGCTGAAGAAAACACTGCAGAAGAAATTGCTGCTGAAGAAGTCCCTAATGGCTTCGTTGAACTGGGCCTGGCACCAGAGCTGGTTCAGGCCGTGGCCGACCTGGGCTACACCCAGCCCACACAAGTGCAGCAAAAGGCCATTCCTTTGGCCATGGGCGAAGCCGCTGATGCCAGCGGTTTCATCGACCTGATGGTGTCCAGCCAGACCGGCTCGGGCAAGACCGCCGCCTTCCTGCTGCCCGTGCTGCACACCCTGATTCAGCAACGCGCTCAAGCCGATGCCGAAGCCAAGGCCGAGTTCGAGCGTCTGTGCGCAGAAGCCACCGCCAAGGGCGAGCCTCTGCCCAAGCGCAACAAGCGCAAGGACCCCACCAACTCCCGCAACTTCAAGGCTGCCGTACCCGGCGCCCTGGTGCTGTGCCCCACGCGTGAGCTGGCCCAGCAGGTGGCGCATGACGCCATCGAGCTGGTCAAGCACTGCCGCGGCATTCGCATTGCCAACGTGGTGGGTGGCATTCCTTACCAGCTGCAAATTGCCAAGCTGCAAAACGCTGACCTCGTGGTGGCCACTCCCGGCCGTCTGCTGGATCTGCAGCGTTCCATGCAGATCAAGCTGGACAAGGTTCAGTTCCTGGTGGTTGACGAAGCTGACCGCATGCTGGATCTGGGCTTCTCCGACGATCTGGCTGAAGTCAATGTGATGACTGCCCAGCGCAAGCAGACCATGATGTTCAGCGCTACGTTCGCACCTCGCGTGCAACAGCTGGCCATGCGTGTGATGCACGACAACGGCTCCGGCGTGAAGAAGCTGACGATTGATTCGCCTCAGGAAAAGCACGCCAGCATCAAGCAAGTGCTGTTCTGGGCTGACAACGCTCAGCACAAGCGCAAGATGCTGGACCACTGGCTGCGTGACAGCAGCATCAACCAGGCCATCGTGTTTGCATCCACACAAGTGGAATGTGACGGCCTGGCTACCGACCTGCAGCAAGACGGCTTCTCCGCCGTGGCCCTGCACGGTGCTCTGAGCCAGGGTCTGCGCAATCGCCGCCTGATGGCGCTGCGCAACGGTCAGGTCCAGATCCTGGTGGCTACCGATGTGGCTGCTCGCGGTATCGACGTGCCCACCATCACCCACGTCTTCAACTACGGCCTGCCCATGAAGGCTGAAGACTACACCCACCGTATCGGTCGTACCGGCCGCGCTGGTCGCGAAGGTACTGCTGTGACGTTTGCGGAATTCCGTGACCGTCGCCGCGTGTTCGATATCGAAGGCTATACCCGTCAGCAGTTCAAGGCCGAGACCATTCCCGGCATGGAACCCCAGCAGCGCTTCCCCGCAGCTGGCGAACGTGACGGTCGCCGTGGTGGCGGCGGCGGCGCTGGTGGTCGCGGCGGCTTTGGTGGTCGCCGTGATGGCGACGGCTACGGCCGCAAGTCCGGCTTCGGCAGCTTCGGCGCCGGCCGTGGCAATGACCGCGGCGGTTTCGGTGGTGATCGTGGCGGTGACCGCTTCGGTGGCGATCGTGCCGGCTTTGGCGGTGCACCTCGCGGTGATCGCTTTGGCGATCGTGGCGAGCGCGGTGCGGATCGTGGCTTCGGCGGCGGTCGTCCCGGCTTCGGTGGTGGCGAGCAGCGCCCGGAGCGCAGCTTCGAGCGTCGCGATGACCGCGGCAGCTTCGGCGGCGGCGATCGTGGCGAGCAGCGCGGCGGCGGCTTCCGTGGTGGCGAATCGCGCGGCTTCGGCGGCGGTGAATCGCGTGGCAGCAGCTTCGGCGGTGGCCAGCGCCGTGAAGGCGGCGACTTCGGTCGCAAGAGCTTCGGCGGTGGCCGTGAAGGCGCTCATGCAGGTGCTCCCCGCGAAGGCGGCTTCCGTGGTGGCGAATCGCGCGGCTTCGGCGGCGGCGATCGCCGTCCCGCCTTTGGTCAGAGTGCCGGCAAGCCTTTCCAGCCCCATGGTGAACGTGGTGGCGAGCGCAGCTTTGAGCGCAAGCCCCGCGCACCGCGTCGCGACGAACGTTGATCGCTGATTCGGGCTGCGGCCCGAAGCATGAAAAAAGCCGGCTCTTGAAGCCGGCTTTTTGTTGCCCGAACGGGGCTGGGATCTTGCTTAAAAAGTGAGCTGCTAGCGTATGTCATTCAACGATTTCAGATACTTTTCAATCTGAAATCTATGAATGGCTTGCGGTAGAAGCTCCTTTTTTTAATGCTCAGAGGCATGGCGGCCGATGTCCGGCCAGTGGTGGTGCAGATAGATCCAGGCGACCAGGCCGATCAGCATCATCAAAATCGAGCCCGTGGCCAGCAGTGGGGCCGAATGCATGACCAGCGGCGCAATCACGCCGGCCACAAAGCCGTTGGCCACCGAGCCCACCACGGCCTGCAGGGAAGAAGCCAGGCCGCGCCGCGCAGGGTGGATGTCCAGCACCAGCAGCGTCACCACGGGCACCATCAGCGCCCAGCCGTAGGCGAACAGGCTGATGGGAATCAAGGCCCAGCTCACATGCGCGGGCCAGATCAGATTGGCCACCAGATTGATGATGGAGGTCACGCACATCACCAGAAAGCCGTGCCGGATCTGGCGCTTGGGCGGGATGCGTCCGGCCAGCCGGCCGCTGGTCCAGCTGCCGGCCATGATGCCGCCGATGGTGGCGATGAAGAACCAGAAGAACTGCGTGGGCTCAAGCTGCAAGATATCGCCCAGAAAAGCCGGCGCCGACAGCAGATAGAGAAACATGCCGTTGAACGGAATGCCGCTGGCCAGGGCCAGCAGCAGAAAGCGCGGATCGGTGAGCAAGATGCCATAGCCCTGCATCAGCGGTCTGAACTGGAAAGGCTGGCGCTTTTGGGGTGGCAGCGATTCGGGCAGAAACTTCATGTTGATGAGCCAGAGCAGCACGCCCACGATGGTCAGAAACCAGAACACGGCCTGCCAGCTCAGGTGCACGAACAGCCAGCCGCCGATCACGGGCGCCAGCGCCGGTGCCACGCCGAAGAAGATGGTGATCTGCGCCATCACGCCCTGGGCCTGGGTTGGCGGAAAGATGTCGCGCACGATGGCGCGCGAGACCACGATGCCGGCTCCGGTGGACAGGCCCTGCAGCGTGCGGAAGATCACCAGCTGGGTGATGTTCTGCGACAGCGCGCAGCCGGCCGAGGCGATGGTGAACATCACCAGTCCCCAGAGGATGACGGGGCGGCGCCCGAAGCTGTCGGCCAGGGCACCATGAAACAGGTTCATGAAGGCAAAGCCCAGCAGGTAGGCAGACAGGGTCTGCTGCATTTCTACCGGGGTTGCGCCCAATGCCTTGGCAATGCCCGAGAAGGCGGGAATATAGGTGTCAACCGAGAACGGGCCCAGCATGCCGAGAATGGCAAGCAGCATGGCCAGAGTCCAGCGCGGTCCGCGCCAGAACGTGGAGAGGTCGTTTTGCATATTGAGTCTTGGGTGGGTCGATGCGGCCCGGGGATGTCTGCATGATGCCTGATATGGCGCGGCTGCGATGTCGGCGCCTATGCTTTTGCAGATACGGCCGCACCCGGAGGCGGCAAATAAAAAAGCCAAAGTCCCTGAGAACTTTGGCTTTTGAGATTTTGGTGGGCCCTGAGTGATTCGAACACTCGACCAACGGATTAAGAGTCCGCTGCTCTACCAACTGAGCTAAGAGCCCGCCGGATAAACCGGAGGATCGATCTGAAGCATCAGACCGAATAAATTTTTGGTGGGCCCTGAGTGATTCGAACACTCGACCAACGGATTAAGAGTCCGCTGCTCTACCAACTGAGCTAAGAGCCCGCCGGATAAACCGGAGGATCGATCTGAAGCATCAGACCGAATAAATTTTTGGTGGGCCCTGAGTGATTCGAACACTCGACCAACGGATTAAGAGTCCGCTGCTCTACCAACTGAGCTAAGAGCCCGCCGGATAAACCGGAGGATCGATCTGAAGCATCAGACCGAATAAATTTTTGGTGGGCCCTGAGTGATTCGAACACTCGACCAACGGATTAAGAGTCCGCTGCTCTACCAACTGAGCTAAGAGCCCGCCGGAGTAAATCCGGAGGATCAATCTGAAGAATCAGACTGAAGAAATTTTTGGTGGGCCCTGAGTGATTCGAACACTCGACCAACGGATTAAGAGTCCGCTGCTCTACCAACTGAGCTAAGAGCCCGCCGGAGTAAATCCGGAGGATCAATCTGAAGAATCAGACTGAAGAAATTTGGTGGGCCCTGAGTGATTCGAACACTCGACCAACGGATTAAGAGTCCGCTGCTCTACCAGCTGAGCTAAGAGCCCCACACAACGCCTGCGCTGCAAGCGAGACCGCAATTATGCGCTAATTCTGGAGCGCTTGCAGGAAAACCCGCGGGTTTTTTTAATCCAGTGCGTTGCGGCGTTGCAATTCGACGAACAGGCCCGACTGGTCCAGGTCGCCCAGGCCGTTTTTCACGCCTTCGGCATAGAGCTGCTCCAGCAGGCCGGTGATGGGCGCGTCAAAGCCGATTTCCTCGGCCGTGGCGATGGCATTGCGCATGTCCTTGAGCTGCACCGTCATGCGCCCGCGTGGCGCAAAGTCGTGCTTGACCATGCGTTCGCCATGCACTTGCAGGATGCGGCTGTCGGCAAAGCCGCCGGAGATGGCTTCGCGGACCTTGGCCGGGTCGGCGCCGCCGCGCTCGGCCAGCAGCAGGGCTTCGGCCACGGCACCGATGGTGATGCCCACGATCATCTGGTTGGCCAGTTTCGCCAGCTGGCCTGCGCCATGCGGGCCTACATGGGTGGCACGGCCCAGCGCCGCAAAGACGGGCAGGGCATGCTCGAAATCCGCAGCTTCGCCTCCGGCCATGATGGCCAGCGTGCCAGCTTCTGCACCCAGCGTGCCGCCCGAGACGGGGGCATCCAGATGCCGCACGCCCAGCGCGGCAAGCTTGCCGGCATGTTCACGCGCCTCGCGTGGCTGGATGGAGGCCATGTCGATGAACAGCGATCCCTTGGGCAGGGCATCGGCAACCCCCAGCTTGAACAGCACTTCGCCCACGATGGCACCGCTCTCCAGCAGGCTCACGGCAAAGTCCACGCCGCGCACGGCATCTGCCGCACTGTCGTGGATGCTCACGCCATCGGCGGCCAGCGGCTCGGCCTTGGCGCGGGTGCGGTTCCAGGCGTGGACTTCATGGCCGGCCTGGGCCAGGCGGCGGGCCATGGGCAGGCCCATCATGCCCGTGCCCAGAACTGCGATCTTCAAAGTGTTCATGGCGTTGTTTCCCTGGAGTTATGGAACGTCAGCACGTTCTTGTGAATGACGACATGCTAAGCCCTTACGCAGGCCGCAATTGCGGCCATGACCACAGATCAGTTGTGCGCGCGGGATGCAGAAAAAGCAAAGCCGGAAACAACAAGGGCAGCCTGAGCTGCCCTTGATGCTTTTTTTGGAGGTTCACCTTCGCGCTGGTGAGTCGCGCCTGGCGGCCTACATCAGCAGATGCTCGCCGGCGTTGTCGCCGCCGAGGATGACGTAGTTGACCTTGCGGATGTCCATGAGCTTGGTGCCGCCCGAGTAGCTGATGGAGGACTGCACGTCCTGCTGCATCTCGACCAGCGTGTTCATCAGCGGGCCCTTGACGGGCTCCAGAATGCGCTTGCCTTCCACATGCTTGTACTCGCCCTTGTTGAAGTCGGAGGCCGAGCCGTAGTATTCCTTGAACAACTGGCCGTCCACTTCCACGGTCTTGCCGGGCGACTCTTCATGGCCGGCAAACAGGGAGCCGATCATCACCATGGTGGCGCCGAAGCGGATGCTCTTGGCGATATCGCCGTGGCTGCGGATGCCGCCGTCGGCAATGATGGGCTTGGTGGCCACGCGGGCGCACCACTTGAGCGCCGACAGCTGCCAGCCGCCCGTGCCGAAGCCGGTCTTGAGCTTGGTGATGCAAACCTTGCCGGGGCCCACGCCGACCTTGGTGGCGTCGGCACCCCAGTTTTCCAGGTCGATCACGGCCTCGGGCGTGGCGACGTTGCCGGCGATCACGAAGGCCGCAGGGATCTTGGCCTTGATGTAGGCAATCATGTTCTTCACGCTCTCGGCATGGCCGTGGGCAATGTCGATGGTGATGTATTCGGGGCAGATGCCGTCGGCCACGAAGCGGTCCACCGTCTCGTAGTCCGGCTGCTTGACACCCAGAGAGATGGAGGCAAACAGTCCCTTGGACTGCATCTCCTTGGTGAAGGCCACGTTGTCGATGTCAAAACGGTGCATCACATAGAAGAAGCCGTTTTGTGCCAGATAAGTGCAGATCTTCTCGTCCACCACCGTCTTCATGTTGGCGGGCACTACAGGCAGCTTGAAGCTGAGGTTGCCCAGCACGACGCTGGTGTCACATTCCGAACGGCTTTCCACGCGGCACATGCGGGGAAGCAGAAGAATGT
This sequence comes from Comamonas testosteroni, assembly GCF_000761245.1. Classification (GTDB taxonomy): domain Bacteria; phylum Pseudomonadota; class Gammaproteobacteria; order Burkholderiales; family Burkholderiaceae_C; genus Comamonas; species Comamonas testosteroni_C. The sequence continues at coordinate 514,698 of NZ_AWOR01000001.1, forward strand.
TGTCGTAGTCGAAGATTTCCATGGTTCCAAGCTCCGGAAAAGGTCACGGCGGGAATCTCACCCACCTCAATTTTCAAGGATAGGCGCTTGGCTTGGAGCCCGGTTTTTGGCAGTGCCAGCATGCAGCAGGCAAAAAAAACCGGACCTCAAAAAACTTGGGCCCGGTGATTGATTCTATACGGCGCTGGCGCAAATAGTATGTCCCGACATTGTTATGAGGGTTATAAGGATTTTCTTATAGGCTCGCTTTCGCTCTGAGTGCCACCTGGTGTGCCATAGACCCGCATGAAGGCATCCACGGCGCGCTCGGTGCACAGGGCAATCTCCTGCGCAGTAGGAGCGGGCAGGTGCTGGAACATGAAGCGTGGCAGCAGCTCGGCCTCCAGCAGCGCCAGCAGATGATGGCGCATGACCTCGGTATCGGCATAGCGCAGCAGCCGGAGCTCTATGCCCTGCTGCAAAAAGGCATTGATGGCGACATTGCCACGCGCCGGCCCCATGTCCCAGCAGCGCTGGCCGATATTGGAGCGCCCGCCTTCGGAGACCAGCAGGCGGCGAACGGACATCACCTCCGGCGAGTACAGCAGACCCAGGAAACGCTGGCCAAAGTTGCGCAGCGTCTGCGCCGCATCGTCATTGCCGGCCTGCAGCGCCAGCATGGTGTTCTGGAAATCGGCTTCGGAGGCCTGAAACATCACCTCCAGAAACAGCGCTTCCTTGGACGCAAAGTAGTTGTAGAGCGTGGCCTTGGAGCCGCCCAGCCGTGTGCAGATCTCGGACATGGAAGTGCGCTCGAAGCCCAGTTCGCCAAAGGTGGCTGCTGCAACGTCAATGATGGCCTGTCGCTTCTCTTCCGTTTTGGTGCGCATGGGCGAAATGTCCTGGGGCGGTTGTGATGTCTTTCAGTGTAGCGCTTGCGATCTCAAACTCTGGAAACATATACTGTACCGTACAGTTTATTATTAAAGTATTTCATGACTCAATGCACAGCCGCCGCGGCGCAGAGGATTCGGCCCAGGCGCCATGGCTGGTGGGTTCTGGGCTTGCCTGCGCTACTGGCAGCCTGCGCCCAGGTTCCCGAATGGGAGGGCAAGGCACTCTTGGCGCAGCCCGTGCCCGAGCCTCTGCAGGCAGCAAGCCATGCTCCGCCCATGGACTGGCCCACCCAGCAATGGTGGCAGCGCTATGGCGACGCACTGCTCGATCAGCTGATCGCCCAGGCCCTGGAGGGCGCTCCCGATATGGCCGCCGCCGCCGCCCGCGTGCAGCAGGCCAGGGCCATGCTGGGGGTGAGCGAAGCGGCCGCTGCGCCGCAGCTTTCCGCCCGCGCCTCGGTCAGCGAGGACAAGCTCAGCTACAACCATCTGACGCCCGAGGCCTTCGCGCCGCGCGGCATGAATGACTACGGCCGCGCCACGCTGGACCTGAGCTGGTCGCTGGACCTGTGGGGCAAGCAGCGCGCCGCCGTGGCCGCCGCTGCCGGCGAGTTGGCAGCGCGCGAGGCCGATGCCGCGCAGGCGCGTCTCTTGCTATCCAGCAATGTGGCCCTGGCCTATGCGCAGCTGCTGCGCCTGGCCGCCAATGCGCAGACGCTGGAGCAATCGGTGCAGGTGCGCCACACCACGGCCGATCTGTTTGAGCAGCGCTACGCCAACGGACTGGAAAACCAGGGCAGCGTGCACAGCGCCAGGGCGCGTCTGGCAGCCGCGCAGGCCGAGCTGGCACAGATGCAGGAGCAGGTCGCCTTGCAGCGCAACAGCATTGCTGCGCTGATCGGGGCCGCGCCCGATCGTGGTGCTGCCATCGAGCTCGATGCCGGGCGCCTGCAATCACCGTGGCGTCAGCAATGGGCCTTGCCTGAACAACTGTCGGCGAATCTGCTGGGCCGTCGTCCCGATGTGGTGGCCGCCCGCCTGCAGGCCCAGGCGCTGGAGTCGCGCGTGGCATCGCAGCAGGCCGAGTTCTATCCCGATGTGAACCTCAGCGCCTTTGTCGGCGTGCAGTCGCTGGGCCTGGACATGCTGACCCGCAGCGGCTCCGGCATCGCCAGCGTGGGCCCGGCTGTCAGCCTGCCTATCTTCAATGGCGGGCGTTTGCGCTCGCAGCTGGGCGCTGCGCGTGCCCGTTATGACGAGGCCGTGGCCCAGTACCGCAGCACGCTCAACCGGGCCTTGCAGGAGGTGGCGGACAACGCCGTCAGCCAGCGAGCGCTGCAGCAGCAGCTGGCGGCCATGCAGCAGGCCGTGACGGCCGCGACCGAGGCGCATCGCGTAGCTCGCAATCGTTACGAAGGCGGGCTGGCGCGCTATCTCGATGTGCTGTCGGCCGAAGACCAGTTGCTGGCCAGCGTGCGCCAGCTGGTCGATGTGCAGTCGCGCGCCCTGACGCTCGATATCGGTCTGCATCGCGCATTGGGCGGTGGCTGGAGCGAGTCCGCCGCAGCCCCTGATGCGGTCTCGCCAAAGGCCTGAGCCGCTTTCCTGAACTGAGTCACGACCTGCGCAAAACGGGTTCGGGCAAGACGAGTGCCTCAGCAGGCAGGCCGTTCTTGCATTCTGGTTTGCGCAAGTCCCATGAATATTTCCAAGGTTTTGTATGACTGAAAACGCTTCTTCCGTGAACGCCAATCCTGCTGCGCGCGAACAGCGCCGCAACCGGTTGCTGGCCGGGCTGGCGGGCGTGGTGCTGCTGGCCGGCGCGGCTGCCGGCGCCTATTGGTGGCTGCATGCCTCCCACTTCGTCTCCACCGACAACGCCTATGCGGCGGCCGAGGTGGCGCAGGTCACGCCCTCCATAGGCGGCACGGTGCTGGAGGTGCTGGTCAGGGACACCCAGGCCGTCAAGCAAGGCGATGTGCTGGTGCGCATCGATCCCACGGACGCCAGGCTGGCACTGGCCCAGGCCGAGGCCGAGCTGGCCCGCGCCACACGCCGCGTCAAGGGCTATGTGGCCAATGATGCCGGCCTCAAGGCCCAGGTGACGGCGCGCGAGGCCGACGAAAAGCGCGCGGCCGCGCAACTGTTGGCGGCTGAGGCCGATATGGAGCGTGCCACCATCGACCTGCAGCGCCGCCAGGCCCTGGCCAAGAGCGGCTCCGTCTCGGGCGAAGAGCTGACGCAGGCGCAGAACGCCTTTGCCGCAGCCAAGGCGCAGCAGGCATCGGCCGTGGCCGCGCAGGCCCAGGCCAGGGCCAACCGCGAAGCCGCCATTGGCGCCAAGCGGGTCAACGCCACCTTGATAGAGGGCGCGGATGCCGAGACCAATCCCGAGGTGCAGCTGGCGCAGGCGCGGCGCGACCAGGCGCAGGTCGATCTCGATCGCAGCACGGTGCGCGCTCCCATCGATGGCGTGGTGGCCAAGCGCAGCGTGCAGATCGGGCAGCGCGTGCAGGCCGGCGCGCCCCTGATGACGGTGGTGCCGGTGCAGCAGATCTATGTGGATGCCAACTTCAAGGAAGGCCAGCTGGGCAAGGTGCGTGTGGGCCAGCGCGTGCAGCTGCAGTCCGATCTGTACGGCAGCGATGTGAAGTACAGCGGCACTGTGGTGGGCTTCAGCGGCGGCTCCGGCTCGGCGTTTGCGGCCATTCCCGCGCAGAACGCCACGGGCAACTGGATCAAGGTGGTGCAACGCCTGCCGGTGCGCATTCAGCTCGATGCCGCCGAGCTGGCCAAGAACCCGCTGCGTGTGGGCCTGTCCATGCAGGTGACGGTGGACACCCGCAGCGGCCCTGCCGGCGCAGCCGGCGTTGCGACCACGGTCGCGCAGTGAGTGCCTCATGAGTGATCACAACGCAAGTGCGGCCACGGCTGCCGATGCGCCTGCCGTGCCCATGGCCGCCGGCATGGTGCCGCTGACGGGGGGCACGCTGTGGCTGGCGGCCCTGGTGCTGGCCGCAGCCAATTTCATGGCCGTGCTGGACATGACGGTGGCCAATGTCTCCGTGCCCAGCATTGCCGGCAATCTGGGCGCGACCACCAGCCAGGGCACATGGGTCATCACCAGCTACGCGGTGGCCGAGGCCATCACCGTGCCGCTGACCGGCTGGCTGGCGGCGCGCTTTGGCGCGGTGCGCGTGTTTGCCACGGCCATGGGCTTGTTCGGTCTGGCATCGCTGCTGTGCGGCCTGGCCAATTCCCTGGGCATGCTGGTGTTTGCGCGTATCTTGCAGGGTCTGGCCGGCGGCCCGCTGATGCCGCTGTCCCAGTCGCTGCTGCTGCGCATCTTCCCGCCGCGCATGGCGCCCGCGGCCATCGGCCTGTGGTCCATGACCACGCTGATCGCCCCCGTGCTGGGCCCCATCGTGGGCGGCTGGATCTGCGACGAGTACACCTGGCACTGGATCTTTCTGATCAACATCCCGGTGGCCCTGGTCTGCGCGTTTGCGGTCTGGCATCTGGTCAGGCGCTACGAGCAGCCGCTGCTCAAGAACCCCATCGATACCGTGGGTCTGGTGCTGCTCATCGTCTGGGTGGGCTCGCTGCAGCTGATGCTGGACGAAGGCAAGAACCTGGACTGGTTTGCCTCGCCCATGATCGTGGCGCTGGCTGCGGTGGCCGTGGTGGGCTTTGCTGCCTTCATGATCTGGGAGCTGCATGCCGAGCACCCGATCGTTGATCTGCGCGTCTTCAGGCACCGCGGCTTTTCCATGGCCGTGCTGACCATCAGTCTGGCGTTTGCGGCCTTCTTCGCCGTCAATGTGCTCACGCCGCTGTGGCTGCAGAGCTTCATGGGCTACACGGCCACGCTGGCAGGTCTGGTCACGGCATGGACGGGGCTGTTTGCGCTGTTCGTGGCACCAGCCGCCGCGGGGCTGGCGGCCAGGGTGGACCCGCGCCGGCTGATTTTTGGCGGCGTGTTCTGGATGGGCGTGATCACCTTCTGGCGGGCGTTCGCCACGACGGACATGGGCTATTGGGACATCGCCATGCCGCTGATGTTCATGGGCCTGGGCCTGCCGTTCTTCTTCATACCGACCACCGGACTGGCACTGGCCAGCGTGGAGCCGCATGAGATGGACAACGCGGCCGGCCTGATGAACTTTCTGCGCACCCTGTCGGGCGCAGCCGCGGTCTCCATGGTCAACACGGCCTGGGAGAACGGAACGACCCGCAAGCATGCGGACCTGGTGGGCCTGAGCGATGCCAGCGGCGAGGTGCTGCAAGGGCTGCAGCAGTCGGGCATGAGTGCCGACGCGGCGCTGTCGGCGCTCGATCAGCTCATCACCAGCCAGAGCGTGATGCTGGCTACCAACCAGATCATGTTCATCATTGCGGGCGGCTTTGTGCTGGCGGCCTGCGCGATCTGGCTGGCGCCCAGGCCGAGCCGCACGGTCGAGCCCGGTGCGGGTGGACACTGAGTGTGAGTGCCGTGGCTTGAATGAATTGATAGCTGCTTTCGCTTGATATGCATGAATCTCAGATATGAAAGTATCTGAAATCCATATGAATCAAGCGTAGGCAGCTTTTCTTTCAGGAGCGCGATGCCGCGAAAGCAGCAGCAAGTCGCAGGGAGTCGCCAGCATTTCTACAATGGGGGGCTATGTTCCCGATCGACCTGCTTGACTCCGCGCCAGACGGTGCAAATTCCGGCGCCAACCCCGCCTCTCACTCGCCCCTGCTGACCGGCCTCAACGATGAGCAGCTGGCTGCGGTGACCCTGCCTGCGGGCCATGCACTGATTCTGGCTGGTGCCGGCTCGGGCAAGACGCGCGTGTTGACCACACGCATCGCCTGGCTGCTGCAGACCGGGCAGGCCACGCCCGGCTCCATCATGGCGGTGACCTTCACCAACAAGGCTGCCAAGGAGATGCTCACGCGCCTGTCGGCCATGCTGCCCTACAACGTGCGCGGCATGTGGATCGGCACGTTCCACGGCCTGTGCAACCGACTGCTGCGCGCCCACTATCAGGCCGCGAAGTTGCCCCAGGCGTTCCAGATTCTGGACACCCAGGATCAGCTCTCGGCCATCAAGCGCCTGTGCAAGCAGTTCAATGTGGATGACGAGCGCTTTCCGCCCAAGCAGCTGATGTACTTCATCGCGGGCTGCAAGGAAGAGGGCATGCGCCCCGGCGATGTGGTGGCGACCGACCCCGACACCCGCAAGAAAGTGGAGCTGTACCAGCTCTACGAAGAGCAATGCCAGCGCGAAGGCGTGGTCGATTTTGGCGAGCTGATGCTGCGCAGCTACGAGCTGCTGCGTGACGATGCCCATCTGCGCCACCACTACCAGCGCCGCTTCCAGCACATCCTGGTGGACGAGTTCCAGGACACCAACAAGCTGCAGTACCAGTGGCTCAAGCAACTGGCGGGCGACGATGTGGGCGGGCGCTATGAGTCGGCCGCCAGCGTGATTGCCGTGGGCGACGACGACCAGAGCATCTATGCCTTTCGCGGAGCGCGCGTGGGCAATATGGCCGACTTCATCCGCGAGTTCGACGTCAAAAACCAGATCAAGCTGGAGCAGAACTACCGCAGCTTCAGCAACATCCTCGACTGCGCCAATGCGCTGATCAGCCACAACAGCAACCGCCTTGGCAAGAACCTGCGCACCAGCCAGGGCCCGGGCGAGCCGGTGCGCATCTACGAGGCGCCCAGCGATCTGGCCGAGGCCGCGTGGATGGTCGACGAGATCAAGCAGCTGGTCAGAAACGATGGCTTCACGCGCCAGGAAATTGCCGTGCTCTACCGCAGCAATGCGCAAAGCCGGGTGATCGAGTCGGCGCTGTTCAATTCCAAAATTCCCTACCGTGTGTACGGCGGCCTGCGCTTTTTCGAGCGCGCCGAAATCAAGCACGCCCTGGCCTATCTGCGCTTGCTGGAGAACCCGCACGACGACACCAGCTTCCTGCGCGTGGTGAACTTTCCCGCACGCGGCATCGGCGCGCGCACGATCGAAGTCCTGCAGGACACGGCGCGCAGCAGCGGCACCTCGCTGAGCGATGCCGTCACCGCCGTGGGCGGCGCAGCAGGCACCAAGCTGCAGGGCTTTGTGGCCCAGATCGATGTGCTGCGCGAGCAGACGCAGGGGCGCACGCTGCGTGAAATCATCGAGACCGTGCAAGAGCAAAGCGGGCTGATCGAGCATTACCGCAACGAGAAGGAAGGCGCGGACCGCATCGAGAACTTGCAGGAACTGGTCACGGCTGCCGAGAGCTTTGTGACCCAGGAAGGCTTTGGCCGCGATGCCGTGGCCATGCCGCTGGACGAGCAGCAAAATGCGCCTCAGCTGAGCCAGTCGCCCGTCAGTCAGGGGCTGGACCCGGATCAGCCGCTGCTGGACGAGGCGCTCAGGGCGCCGGCCGGTACGGCGGCCTCCATGGTCAATGCCGACACCGGCGAGACACTGTCGCCGCTGCAGGCCTTTTTGGTGCATGCGGCGCTGGAAGCGGGTGATAACCAGGCCCAGGCCGGTCAGGACGCGGTGCAACTGATGACCGTGCATGCCTCCAAGGGGCTGGAGTTCGATGCCGTGTTCATTGGCGGCGTCGAGGAAGGCCTGTTCCCGCACGAGAACGCCATGATGGATCGTGGCGGTCTGGAGGAGGAGCGCCGCCTGGCCTATGTGGCCATCACGCGTGCGCGCAAGCGTCTGTATCTGAGCCATTCGCAGACGCGCATGCTGCATGGCCAGACGCGCTACAACGTCAAGAGCCGCTTCTTTGACGAGTTGCCTGAAGAGGCGCTCAAGTGGATCACGCCCAGGCAAAGCGGCTTTGGCAGTTTTGCGCCCTCTTCAGGCGCCGGTGGTGCCTGGGGATCCAGGGGCACAGGCCAGTTCGGCTCCGGCTCGGGCTGGGGCGGCAAGCAGAGCGAAGTCTTTGCCAGCCCGCCGGTGCCACAGCAAAAGGCCGAACCTGCGCATGGCATCAAGGCCGGTATCGCGGTGTTCCACAACAAGTTCGGCGAGGGCAAGGTGCTGGCGGTGGAGGGCACGGGTGACGATGCGCGCGCCCAGGTCAGCTTCGGTCGCCATGGCACCAAGTGGCTGGCGCTGGCGATTGCCAAGCTGACGATTGTGGACTGAGTTTCCCCAAGTCCTTGGCGCAGAAAAAAGCCGCAGCCTTTTGCAAGGCGCGGCTTTTTTGTTGAGGCCCGGGCGCGGTGCTTACTTGGCGCTGAGCTTCATCTGGGCGGGCGAGGCCGTGATGTAGCCCACGGCGGAGCCGAACTTGTCCTTGTAGTTGGCCTTGATCAGCGGATCCAGCTGGGTCTTGACGCTGGCGTGGATGCCGCCCCAGTCACCGGCGTGCTGGAAGTTGCTCATGATGTAGGTCCAGCCGTTGATTTCGTCCACGGCATGCAGGCCCGTGGATTCGCCGCCGGCCGGCACGGACAGCACGCGCGACAGCTGCTTGGTGTCCACGTTGTAGGCCCACATGAAGTTGTTGACGTGCTGGCTGCTGTCCTCGCCGATGAACAGCGTGCGCATTTTCTCCGAGAACTTGAGGTTGTCGGGGTTGGCGATCTTGCTGGGGTTGGCGGTGTTGCCCAGGGCGTCGCCCTTGAGGGTCTTGCCGTCGCTGTCCAGCAGATCTTCGCCAGCCAGCAGGGCTGCTGTGTCCACGGGCATCCATTCGCTGTTGATGGCGGTGCCGGTCGTGTCCTTCTGGCCGCCCTTGAGGTTCAGCGCCATCACCACGCCGGCCACCAGCTGCTTGGGCACGGAGACGCCGTTGCCAGGCACGTTGGCGGCATTGCCGGCCACCATGGAGGACTGCACGTTCTGCAGTGCGGAGTAGGCGATCTTGTCCTTGGCGTTGACGGTCGTGCCTTCCATCTTGGTGAAGCCCAGGCTGGCGCCCTTGAAGGCGGCATAGCGATGGGTTTCGAGGAAGGCGGCGGCCTTGTCCATGCCGGGGTTGATCTTGATCCACTCGGTCTTGCCGTTGGCCACGATCTTGGTGTAGCTGGAGTCGCTCGGGTCGGTCTTGGACACGGTCAGGATGTCCGTGGGCTTGAGCGTGTTGGCCAGGTTCTCGATCTCGGCGCTGGTGGCCGAGCCCAGCTTGATCCAGGTCAGGGGGGCAGCGCTCTTGGCGGCGGGGTCGATGGAGAAGCCCGCGCCGACCTTGGCGGCATACAGCGTGCCCGAGGACAGGTCTTTTTCCTTGTCCGCCACGAAGACGAAGTAGCCGCTGTTGGTGGCGTCGTCACCCATGAGCGCGGTGCGCTGGTCGGGCATGACCTGCACCAGCTCGTGCGAGATGCGGCCCATGCAGAAATGCTTCTTGATGGTGGCCGTGCCGTCGACGTTCACGATCACTTCGGGCATGTGGCCGTAGTGGTAGGGATTTGCCTTGTTTGCGTCGCCGTAGAGGTTCTGGCTATAGGCCTGGAACATGGTGTTGCTGGCGATGCTGAAGGCATCGGGTTCGTACTCTTCGGAGGACAGGTGGGTGCCCCAGGGCGAGAGGCTGGCACCGCAGGTGATCCACAGGCCATGGACCTTGGAGGTGTCCACATTGTGGTATTTCACCAGGCTCAGCTTGCCCGTGGTCTGGTCCTGATCCAGCGTCAGCACGGCGATGGGCGAGGGCAGCTTGCCGTACATGTCGGTCGTACCGTCCTGGGCCCAGGTGGTGTATTCGAATTGCACCACGGCGAAGACGGGCTTGCCCTTGACGCCGTCTACCTTGGCATTGGGCACGGTCAGCAGCGATGTGCCGTCAGGCGAGTCGGAGAAGAAGTGGCGCTCCTTGCCTGCGACCGTCTTGTCGATGATCTTGTTGTTGTAGATGTCGTAGTAACCACCGGCCAGCAGCTGACCGCCCTTGCCGTCGGAGACCATGTCGCCGGTCACGAAGAAGGGCTGGTAGCCCAGGTCGTAGACCTGCTCGCTCTTGTCGTCGAATGCGACCTTGAGCTGGGAGGCCACATACATGGTGGCCATATTGGCGGGCGTGGTCAGCGAAGGCGCAGCCATGGCGGTGAAGCTGGCCGAGACATAGTTCTTTGTGACAGGAGGCGTTGTGGGCGTTGTCGGGGTGTCGTCATCGCCACCACCACATGCGGCCAGCAGGCTGGATGCGGACACGACCGAACCCAGGGGGAGCAGGGGAGCGCCGGAAAAGAGTTGCAGGGCCTTACGACGGCTGAGCAGATTTTGTGCCATGAGAGTTTCGCAGTGTGGGGTGAAGCGCAGACTTGGGGCCGCGCTGAATTGGATGAATGCCAGGACATGAGATGCATGCCCTGGTCAGTCCTGCGAATCCTAGGAAACGAATATGACAGTGCCGTGGCGGCTTGATGACGCCGGGATGAATGATCTGCTGGCGCTGGCCTGTGTTCAGCCCATAAAAAAGCCCCGACCTGAGGCCGGGGCTGGTGCTGGTGCTGGGTGCTTGGGTGGTAGTGCTCGAGCTTACGAATCCGATGATGGCGGCGCTGTGCCCGACGAGGAGTCGATCAGGGTCTGGTCGTCATCGGGCGGGCTGAAGCTGTCACGGAAGGTAAACACAATCGAGGTAAAAAAGATGGCTGCCAGCATCAGCGCCGTTGCCACCATCAGGCCGCCTGCAATGCTGCCGATGAGCATGGCCAGGATGCCGGTCACGATGGCCAGGGCCATGCCGGAGACGATGAACACGCCTATCCAGCAGACACCGAACACCAGATAGGCACCGATATTGCGAATGCAGCCGACAAAGCTGAAGAACAGCGATTTGACGGGGCTGATCCCATGCCAGTGGATGAGCGCCGGAGCATGCCAGAAGGCCAGCGACAGCGGCAGGTAGAGAAACATGCTCAGCCACATGGCGGACTGGAACTCGGGCTCTTCGGCCAGTTCGCGGGTCATGGGAGTCTGGCCCAGGTAGACGCTGGCAAACGTGCCGCCGTCCACAAGGCTGGAGGCACCGATGATGAGCAAAAAGCCTGCGGCATAGAGGCCTCCCAGCATCAGCATGGAGTGCAGATGCTGGCTGCCGGAGCGGAAAGCCACCAGCAGCAGCGCCGGTGTGGGCTTGCGGCCGTGGGCGGCTTCGGATGCCGCGACCATCATGGTCAGCGAGATGCAGGGCAGCAGTGCCAGAGCAATGACGGGGCCGATCAGCGGCAGGGCCGAGATCAGAGACATGCTGGCCATGCCCAGAAAGAACAGGGCTGCCAGGGCCAGGGGCTGGCTTTTGAAGGTGCGCAGGCCCTGCAGCACCCATTGCAGACCGGTGCCGGGTGGAACGATTTGAAGTTTCATGGAGGAGGCTGAAATACTTTTGCGAGAGCGTGCAAAAGTCGCTTCTTGCACTGTACCCGAGACGGCTGGGCGGGGCCATCAAAAGCCCCGGCGCAATCAGCTGCTTGGCACCGGGCTAGCGCTCAGTCCAGCGTCAGCGGATGCGCGATGCGCTGGTTCAGCACACGCTCGAAGTGGGTGGGGTCGTGGGGCTGCAGCAGTGCGGCTTCACGCGGCAGATGGAAGTCCCAGAGGCGGGAGATCCAGAAACGCAGGGCGCCGGCACGCAACTGGGCGTTGAGCAACTCGCGCTCGGGACCGGTCAGCGGACGCACGGCCTGGTAGGCCGCAAGCATGGCTTTGGCGCGCTCGGCATCATGGGCACCTGTTGCGTGATCGATACACCAATCGTTGAGGCAGACCGCAAGATCGAAGAGCCAGGTGTCCACGCCCGCGAAATAGAAGTCGAAAAAGCCGGTCAGCCGCTCGCCGTCGAACATCACGTTGTCGCGGAACAGGTCGGCATGGATGGGGCCGCGCGGCAGGGCCGCATAGTTGGCCGAGGCTGCGATATGGTTCTGGTAGGCCAGCTCGGCGCGCAGCATGGCGGCGGTTTCCTCGCCCAGATGGGGCAGGACCACGGGCACGGTTTCATTCCACCAGGGCAGGCCGCGCAGATTGGGCTGCTGGCGGTTGTAGTCCTGAGCGGCCAGATGCATGCGCGCCAGCATCTCGCCCACGGCAGCGCAGTGCACGGCAGCCGGGGTCAGCTGGCTTTTGCCGGCCAGGCGGTTGACGATGGATGCGGGCTTGCCGCACACCTTGAGCAGAATGTCGCCGCTGCGTGTCTCGCCCTGCGGGTCCGGCACGGGAATCCCGGCTTGTGCCAGGTGCTTCATCAGGTAGAGGTAAAAAGGCAGCTGCTCGGCACTCAGGCGCTCGAACAGTGTCAGCACCCACTCTCCCTGGTCGGTCGTCAGAAAATAGTTGGTGTTTTCAATGCCGCCTTGAATGCCGCGCAATTCCTTGAACGAGCCTAGGGACATGCGGCGCAGCAGCTCGCGCGCATCTTTATCGGAAACTTCGGTGAAAACAGCCATGGTGAATACGCCGGTCAGGGGCGACCGACCGAACTAGCGGGGAGAAGGTGTCTATATGCAACAGGGCAGTGAAGCACTGCCCTGTCATGAATGGGGAAAAGCGCGCCGCGCTTCAGAATTTGATGAAATTCCAGACGCGGGTGCCCGTGGTGTCGCCGCTGTTGCTGTCGCGGTTGCGGGCTGCGCGGGCGCCGTCGTTGGACTGCACCTCGTACTCGGGCATGGTGCCGACCTTGGGTTGCACGGTGATGCTCTGGGTCTGACCGCCGACACGGGTTTCATCCACACGGCTGCCAGCGTCTTCCACACGGATATGTTCGATCCGCTGGTTGTGCTTGCCAGTCGCCGCCGCGTTGTCCTGCTGACCCTGAGGCGCAGGAGCGACCACGGCGTTGGCCGGAGCAGGGGTGGGGGACTGGGCCAGAACGGATCCGGCAGCCAGGCTCAGGATGATGAAAAGTGGTGCAGCGCGCATGATGCATAGATTGTAGGGCGACTTCGAATTGTCCCACCAGGCGTAGCCTGTCTTTGGGCTGCAGACCGCAGGGGCCGGGCGCGCGTGCACAATCCGGGGTATGAGCAATTCCAAGACCCTGGTGCTGGTGGACGGCTCCAGCTACCTCTACCGCGCCTACCATGCCATGCCCGATCTGCGGGCGATTCCAGGCGACCCGGCCAGCCCGGCCACGGGCGCCATCCGCGGCATGGTGAACATGATGCAGGCGCTGAGGAAGGATGTGCAGGCCGATTACGCCGTCTGCGTGTTCGATGCCTCGGGCCCGACCTTTCGCGACGAGATGTACACCGAGTACAAGGCCACGCGCTCGCCCATGCCCGATGATTTGCGCAGCCAGATCGAGCCCATCCACGAGGTGGTTCAGCTGCTGGGCTGGAAAGTGGTGGCCGTGCCCGGCGTGGAAGCCGATGACGTGATTGCGACCCTGGCGCAGACCGCAGCGGCCCAGGGCATCAACGTGATCGTCTCCAGCGGCGACAAGGACTTGAGCCAGCTGGTGGGCGAGCATGTGACCATCATCGACACCATGAATGGCAAGAAGCGCGACGTGGCGGGAGTGACGGCCGAGTTCGGCGTGCCGCCGGCGCTGATGATCGACTACCAGGCGCTGGTGGGAGACACCGTGGACAACGTGCCAGGCGTCACCAAGGTCGGACCCAAGACTGCGGCCAAGTGGCTGGAGGAGCATGGTTCGCTGGACAATCTGATCGCCCGCGCCGCAGATATCAAGGGCGTTGCCGGTCAGAACCTGCGCGATGCGATTGCCAGTGGTCAGCTGGCGCTGAGCCGCCAACTGGTGACCATGAAGACCGATTGCGATCTGTCCGCCTACATCGGAGGCCTGCCGCAGCTCGATGCCGTCACGCTGGCCGAGCCCGATAGCGCAGCGCTTGCGCCCTTCTACGAGAAATACGGCTTCAAGGGCCTGGTGCGCACGCTGGGCGCCGCGGCGGCCGAAGCCAAGGCGGCCAAGCCAGGCAAGGCGGCCAAGGTCGACAGCGCCCAGGGCGGTCTGTTCGATGCCGATGACGCGGCGGCCACCGAGGTGGCCGTGGCGGCCCAGCAGCGCGATGTGCTCTACACCACGATTCTGAGCGAGGCGCAGTTCGACGAATGGCTGGCCAAGATCGACGCGGCGGAGCTGACTGCGCTGGATACCGAGACCGATTCGCTGGACGAGATGGTGGCCCGCATCGTCGGCATCTCCTTCAGCGTGGCCGTGGGCGAGGCCGCCTATATTCCGCTGCGCCACGAGGGCATGGACGTGCCCGAGCAGCTCGATCTGGACAGGGTGCTGGCCAGGCTCAAGCCCTGGCTGGAAGACGCCGGCAAGAAGAAGCTGGGCCAGCATGTCAAATATGACCAGCATGTGTTTGCCAACCACGGCATCACCGTGCGCGGCTATGCGCACGACACCATGCTGCAGTCCTATGTGCTCGAAGCCGACCGTCCGCACAACCTGACCAGCCTGGCGCTGCGCCATGTGGGCCGCAGCGGCATCAGCTACGAAGATCTGTGCGGCAAGGGCAAGAGCCAGATTCCGTTTGCCCAGGTGAGCGTGGACAAGGCCGCAGCGTACAGCTGCGAGGACTCCGACCAGACGCTGGACGTGCATGGTGTGCTGTGGCCCAGGATTCAGGCCAACGCCGGACTGCTGCATATCTACGAGCTGGAGATGCAGACCAGCGAGGCGCTGTTCCGTATCGAGCGCAATGGCGTGAGCATCGACGCGGGCGAGCTGGCGCGCCAGAGCAACGATCTGGGCGCGCGCATCTTGAAGCTCGAGGAAGAAGCCTACGAGATTGCGGGCCAGCCCTTCAATCTGTCCTCGCCCAAGCAGCTGGGAGAGATCTTCTTCGACAAGCTGGGCATGCCCGTCGTGAAGAAGACCGCCACCGGCGCGCGCAGCACGGACGAGGAAGTGCTGGAGAAGCTGGCCGAGGACTATCCGCTGCCCGCCAAGCTGCTTGAGCACCGTTCGCTGTCCAAGCTCAAGGGCACCTACACCGACAAGCTGGCCCAGATGGCCTTGCCCAGCGACGGCCGCGTGCACACCCACTACGCCCAGGCCGTGGCGGTGACGGGGCGCCTGTCCAGCAACGATCCCAATCTGCAGAACATTCCCGTGCGCACGCCCGAAGGCCGCCGCGTGCGTGAAGCCTTTGTGGCCCCCGAGGGCAAGCTGATTGCCAGCGCCGACTATTCGCAGATCGAGCTGCGCATCATGGCCCATCTGTCGGGCGACGAGGCGCTGCTGAGTGCCTTCAAGAACGGCCTGGACGTGCACCGCGCCACGGCTGCCGAAGTCTTCGGCGTGAGCGTGGACGAGGTCAGCAGCGAGCAGCGCCGCTATGCCAAGGTCATCAACTTCGGCCTGATCTACGGCATGAGCAGCTTCGGCCTGGCCAAGAACTTAGGGATAGAGACCAAGGCTGCGGCCGCCTATATCGACAAGTACTTCCAGCGCTACCCCGGCGTGAAGCGCTATATGGACCAGACCGTGGAGCTGGCCCACGCCCAGGGCTATGTGGAGACCGTGTTCGGTCGCCGCCTGGTGCTGCCCGAGATCAATGGCGGCAACGGCCCGCGCAAGAAAGCGGCCGAGCGCGCCGCCATCAATGCCCCCATGCAGGGCACGGCGGCCGATCTGATCAAGAAGGCCATGGTGGCCGTGCAGGCCAGGCTGGACGCCGAAAAGCCCGAGGTGCTGGTCATCATGCAGGTGCATGACGAACTGGTGTTCGAGCTGCCCGAGTCCGCCAGGGACTGGGTGCAGGCCGAGATTCCGGCCATCATGGCCGGTGTGGCCGATCTGTCCGTGCCGCTGCTGGCCGAGATCGGCTTTGGCAGCAGCTGGGAAAAAGCGCATTGAGCTTTTCACCAAAAAGCGCATTGAGCTTTTCACTAAAAGGCGCATTGAGCTTTTTTCAAGAAAGCGCATCAGGCCTCTCACCAGGGAGGTCGTATGCGCTTTCGACTCCAGGATGCGCCCGGATTTCTTCGAGGCGTTGCCCCTAAAAAGAGAGCTGCTAGCGCATATCCAATAGGAACTTCAGGTTGTTTTTGACCTGAAGTGCTTTGTCCACATGCGCTGGAAGCTCCTGAATTGTTCTAGCTTGATCCAGGAAATATCTTGTTCAAAGGCTTTGCAATGACGCCCGCCGTGCGCATGGGGCTGTCGATTTCGGTGGCAACGGGGTTGTACGGCATCTCCTTCGGCGCGCTGTCCGTGGCGGCCGGCCTCAGCCTCTGGCAGACCATGGCGCTGAGCGCGCTGATGTTCACTGGCGGTTCGCAGTTTGCCTTCATCGGCGTGGTGGCGGGTGGCGGCAGCGGCATGGCGGCCGTGAGCGCAGCCTCGCTGCTGGGCGTGCGCAATGCCATCTACGGCATGCAGATGAGCCGTCTGCTGGGCGTCAAAGGGCTGCAGCGCTGGCTGGCCGCGCACTGGACCATCGACGAATCCGCAGCCACGGCATCGGGCCAGGAGGAGCCGGCCGAGCAGCGGCGCGGCTTCTGGGTCGCCGGGGCGGGCGTGTTCCTGCTCTGGAATCTGTTCACCTTGCTGGGCGCGCTGATGGGCAATGCGCTGGGCGACACGCGCCGCTTCGGTCTTGACGGGGCTGCCGTGGCGGCCTTTCTCGGCCTGCTCTGGCCGCGCCTCAACGCGCGCGAGCCTGTGGCGCTGGCGCTGGGCTGCGGGCTGGTCACGGCGCTGGCCATACCCTGGGTGCCCCCAGGCGTGCCGATTCTGCTGGCTGCGGCGCTGGGCGCCTTCTGGGGCTGGGTGCGCCCTTCGGAGGCCGAGCAATGACGCTGTCCCTGTCCTTGTGGCACTGGATCTTGCTGGCCTGTGCGCTGGCCTTTGTGACCAAGCTGCTGGGCTACAGCCTGCCCGAGCGCTGGATGCGCAGCCCGCGCATGGCCCAGATCGCGGCCTGTCTGACAGTGGCGCTGCTGGCTTCGCTGACGGTGATGAACACCCTGGCCAGCGGCTCGCACATCAGCCTGGATGCGCGCCTGGGCGCCTTGCTGGTGGCGGCGCTGGCCCTGTGGCTGCGGGCCCCGTTCCTGCTGGTGGTGATTCTGGGGGCCGTAGCTGCGGCGCTGCTGCGCTGGCTGGTCTGAGAGCGTCAACCGGTTCCGGGTGCCTGAAGCGCACTGGCCTTAGACTGCATGGCCAGCCCGGCTTGCTGCGCGAGGCGGCCAGGCTTGAGATCGTCAACATGTTCTGAAATTCCATCATCCCAAGGAGGATCCATGAAGTACGAAGACATCGCTCAGGATATGCAGGGATTGCTCGGCGGCCGAGCCGACGCTCAGCCCAGCCGCCGCACGGCCTTGCGCACAGCCCTGGGGGCCGGCCTGGGCGTGGGCTATGCCTGCTCTGCCGGCCCGGTCATGGCACAGACGGCCATCAAGACCCCGGTCGACGGCCTGACGGCAGGCGAGGTCAGCATCGATGTCAAAGGCTTCAAGCTGCCGGCCTACCGGGCCATGCCTGCGGGCAAGCAGAACCTGCCCGTAGTGCTGGTGATCTCCGAAATCTTCGGCGTGCACGAATACATTGCCGACACCTGCCGCCGCCTGGCTCGTGCCGGCTATCTGGCGATCGCACCCGATCTGTTCGTGCGCCAGGGCGACCCCATGGCCTATGCCGAGATGGCCAAGCTCATGAGCGAGGTGATCGCCAAGGTGCCCGATGCCCAGGTCATGGGCGATCTGGACGCCGCCGTGCAATGGGCAGGCAGCCAGGGCGGCGACGTCAAGAAGCTGGCCATCACCGGCTTTTGCTGGGGCGGTCGCATCACCTGGCTGTATGCCGCACATGCCCCGCTCAAGGCCGGCGTGGCCTGGTACGGGCGTCTGCAGGGCAACAAGAACGATTTGCAGCCCGGCTATCCGCTGGATCTGGTGGGGCAGCTCAAGGCGCCGGTGCTGGGCCTGTACGGCGGCAAGGACACGGGCATTCCGCTGGAGTCGGTCGAGGCCATGAAGGCCGCGCTCAAGACCGGCTCTGCGGCGGCCAGGGCCTCGGAGTTCGTGATCTTCCCCGAGGCGCCCCATGCCTTCCATGCCGACTACCGCCCCAGCTACCGCGAGCAGGCCGCGCAGGACGGCTGGGCCCGCATGCTGACCTGGTTCAACCAGCATGGCGTGGCCTGATGCCTGAGGCGCTGAAATTTTCGGCCCGGGGGGCTTGACAGCTTTGCTAAGGTGAAAGAAGTCCCGGCCTGCCATGCACATCATGCGCATCCGGGGCTGACGGTATGGGGATAGTTGCAAGCGGGCCGCGTTGGGCGGCGCATTCTGCGAAAATCCTCAAGATTCGCCTGTAAAAGGTTGCGGTTAAGCCATATAAAGCTATGACATTGGTAGCAATTATTCTGGCCACCCTGGCTGCTGGTATCGGCAGTGTCTGGGTGGCCGCGTTGTTGATGAGTCTGGGAGGGGGGCGCACGCCAGGGCTGATGCCCCAGCGTCTGCTGAGCCTGGCTGCGGGAGCCTTGCTCGCCACGGCTTTCATGCATTTGCTGCCCGAGGCGTTCGAGAGCCACGGCAAGTCCCATGATCTGTTCGTGGTGCTGCTGATCGGGCTGGTGTTTTTCTTTCTGCTGTCCAAGGCCGAGCTCTGGCACCACGGCCATGAGCATTCGCATGGCGATGCCCACCAGCCTGCTCCTATGCACCACGCTCACGGTCATGGCCACGATCACCAGCATGGTCACGCCCGCCATGACCATGGCGAGCACACGCATGGTCACAGCCATGGCAAGGGCGGCTGGGCCATTCTGACGGGCGACAGCGTGCATTGCTTTGGCGATGGCGTGCTGATTGCATCGGCTTTCGTGGCCGACATCCGTCTGGGCCTGATCGCCGCCCTGTCGGTGCTGGCGCACGAGGTGCCTCACCACATGGGCGATATCGTGGTGCTGCGCCAGTCCAGCAGCAATCGCCGCGTGGCGCTGATCAAGGTGTCCATGGCCGGAGCCGTGACCACGCTGGGCGGGGTGGCCGGCTATTTCCTGATCGGACAGCTGCGCGAGCTGCTGCCGTACTTCCTGGTCATTGCGTCGAGCAGCTTTATCTATGTGGCCCTGGCCGATCTGATTCCCCAGCTGCAAAAGCGCCTGAGCGCCAAGGAAACCGCAGCCCAGGTCTTCTGGCTGCTGCTGGGCATTGTCGTCGTGACGGTAATGAGCGGCGCGGCGCACAACCATGGACACGAGCATGACCACGAGCACGACCACGATCATGGCGCAGAGGTCGGGCACTCGCACGAGCCTGCGTCCGCGACTGCCCATGACGCGGCTCACAAGCATGAGCATTGATTGCAACTGCAGTCGATAAAAAACCGGCTTTCGGCCGGTTTTTTATCGTTCAGAAAATCTCTCTGAGCTCGGTCTTGACCGCTGCCAGCTGGCGGCGCGAGACCGGCAGCAGCTCGGGCACGCCCTGCAGGCGCAGGCCCCAGCCTTCGCCTTCTTGCGGGTCGTCATATTTTTCAAGGCCGCGCAAGGCCGCACGCAGCACCAGGGCGTTGCGGTGTATGCGCAGCAGGTGCTCGCCATGGCGGGTTTCGAGATCGGCCAGCGCTCCGTCGAGGACGTAGTTGCGCTGCACGGTGCGCACGGTGATGTATTTCTGCTCGGCCTTGAGAAAGCGCACCTCGGACAGTGGCAGCCGCAGCGTGCCGCCGCGCTCCTGGATCAGCAGGACGGGGCCGCTGTCGACGACGCTGCGCGTGCTCAGTGCGCGCTCGGCCTTTTGCAGCGATTGCTGCAGGCGCTCCAGGCGTACGGGCTTGGTCAGATAGTCCACGGCATCGAGCTCGAAGGCCTGTACCGCATGGCTGGCATGCGCCGTCACGAACACGATGGCGGGCGGGTTGGCCAGCTCCGCCAGTGCCGCTGCCAGCTGCAGCCCGTTGCGGCCCGGCATGTGGATGTCCAGCAGCACCAGCTGTACGGGGGTGGGCCGTGCGGCCTGCAGTATCTGCAGGGCCTGGTCGGCATCGGCGGCTTCCTGGATATGGTGCGGGCCATGTGCGCAGTCGCCGAGCAAAGTGCGCAGTCTGGCGCGGGCCAGAGCTTCGTCATCAACGATCAGAATGTGCATGGCGGGATTGTCCCGGTTTTGGGTCGCTCTGATGCAAAGGCACGCTCAGGCGCACCACATACAGCCCGTCGCGTACCTTGGCGCTGAAGCTGCCTTGCAGATCGTGCAGCAGCGACAGCCTGGCCTTGACATTGTCCAGGGCCATGCCATGGCCGGTGCTTTGATGTTCGGCGCTGGCGGGCGGCAAGGTGTTGATGATCTGGATCAGCGCCTCGTTGCCGCGCCTTTCGGTGCGTACCTGCAGCTTGCCGCCGCGTGCATTGGGCTCCACGCCGTGGCGGATGGCGTTCTCCACCAGCGGCTGCAGCAGCAGGGGCGGCAGCAGCGCGCCATGCACGCTTTCATCGAGCTGCCACTGCATCTGCAGGCGCTCGCCAAAGCGTACCTGCTCTATGGACAGATAGCGCTGGGCCAGCTCTATCTCCTGGGCCAGCGTGGTGGTCAGATGGGGTTCGGCCAGCGCATAGCGAAACAGATCGCTGAGGTCCTCGAGCAAGGCTTCGGCCTTGGCCGGTTCGGCGCGCACCAGCGCAATCGCGCTGTTGAGGGTGTTGAACAGAAAGTGCGGTCTGATGCGTGACTGCAGCTCGGTGAGGCGGGCCTGGGTCTGCGCTGGCATGTTGCCGCGCGCGCGCAGCACCAGCGCTGTCACCAGCAGGGCGGCCAGCAGGCCTCCCGTGACGGCACTGGCCAGCCAGGGGGCTTTGGCCATGCCTATGAAGAACAGCATGCCGCAGGCGTAAAGACCCGCGAGGGCGCCCAGCAGCACGCCGGCCAGATACTGGCCGCGCGTGCCCAGGCGCTGCAGCTGGTGCTTGAGGCTGCAGGCTGCGATCAGCCAGACCAGGGTGCCGGGCAGGCAGGCGCCGGTGAGCAGGGCCGCGCTGGAAAACCACTCCCAGAGCGACTCTGCACCATAGAGGGCGGCCGTGCTCGCCACCACCTGTACAAACAGCACGGCGCGCAGCACCACGCCGGCATTGCAGGCGTCGAACACCAGGACCTTGTGGGCCGGGTTGGGAGTGGCAGCGATGAGCGGTGAAATGGACACAGGCGGTCTGGAGCAGGGCGGTGACTTGGATGCAAGAGCTGGGCGGGCAAGCATGCGCAAAGAGCATGTCCATCGACATGCCCGATCCGAATTTGCGCAGGTCCTGTGATTATTGGCCCGCAGCCGCGCTGCAGCTGCAATTCCTGCGGCATCTGTCGGCTGGATGCATCAGCGTTTGTGCTGACTCAAACCGAGGCCGCAGCCCGGCCTGCGGCCTGAAAGCGTTTGAGCGACCAGACCACGCCCGCGAGAATCAGCAGCATGGGTGCCAGCTCGGCGAGCTGGGGCAGGCGCTGTTCATAGAGGAAGTGGTAGGCCAGGGCGAACAGGGTCTCGAACACCAGCAACTGGCCCACGAAGGTGATGGGCAGGCGCTGGCTGGCGGCATTCCACATCCAGTTGCCCAGCCAGGACGAGAGGATGGCCACGGCCAGATTCAGCAGCCAGAACAGCTGCCAGCGCTGGGCCGCAATGTCGGGGTTGCCGACGCCGCTGGCCTCTGGTGATATCAGCCAGAGCAGCGCCCAGAGCAAGGCGCTGATCAGCCCGACGACCAGGCCCCAGAGCGTGGACCATTCCGTGCCGTTGAAGCGGCTTTGCGCCAGATAGCGGGTGTTGTCCAGCGCGTAGCGGCTCCAGCAGAGCATGGCCAGCACGGCCATCAGCACGCCCAGCAGATAGCGCCCCTGGCTGCCTTCGGACCCTGTGGTCAGCGCATGGGCGTTGACGAGCACGATGCCGGCCAGAATCAGCGCCATCGGCGCCAGCATGCGACGCAGCGGAAGCGCGCCATGGGTGTTGCGGCCCAGCAGCGGCACGGTGACGGGAACCAGGCCCACGATCAGCGAGGTCACGGCCATTCCTATCCATTGCACGGCCGTGGCGACCAGGGCAAAGTACACCACATTGCCCGTCAGGGCCAGCCAGACCAGATGCCGGATATCGGCCGCTTGCAGCCTGGGCAGCAGCCTTGTGGCCCGAGGCAGGAAAACGCATAGGGCCACCACGCCATAGAGCACGAAGCGGCCGAAGGTGATCTGCAGCGGCGAGAACTCCGGCAGCATGGCAGGCACGAGAAAAATCGCGCCCCAGAGCGCACAGGCGGCCAGGGCAAAACCGAGGCCGGAAATCAGGGAAGAGCGGGAATTCATGCCGGGCGGCGCATCGGCCGGGCGGGCCGCGGCCTGTGAGGAGGGTGAGCGAAGACACCGAGATTGTCCGCGCAAGCCAGAAACCGGGTGGCTGCAGCCGGATTTTCCTGATTTGCATGGAAAGGTCCTGCAGGCCTTTTCTGTAAAGCGTGGAAAGCTATCGATTAATGAGCGATTGGTGCATGAGTGTCGCTTTGTCGCAGTGATCGGCAATGGCTCTGGGGCGCTCTGGCGCCGGCGTCGGGTCAGGCCGATAAAATCCCTGTTTCTGCTTTGCACAGCCGTCACGCCAAACTTCTGCATTGGGCGGCCTGTGGTTTTACGGGATTGTTGCCCTCACATGTCTACATCTGCTCCTTCGCACAACCAGCTCGATTCCAAGGCCGAAGCCTGGTCTGCCCTGTTCTCCGAACCCATGAGCGACCTGGTCAAGCGCTACACCTCCAGCGTGTTCTTTGACAAGCGCATGTGGCAGGCCGACATCCAGGGCTCTTTGGCGCATGCCGAAATGCTGTCGGCCCAGAAGATCATTGCGGCCGAAGATTTCGCCTCCATCCAGAGGGGCATGGCGCAGATCACGGCCGAAATCGAGGCCGGCACCTTCGAGTGGAAGCTGGACCTGGAAGACGTGCACCTGAACATCGAGGCGCGCCTGACCCAGTTGGTGGGCGATGCCGGCAAGCGTCTGCACACCGGCCGCAGCCGCAACGACCAGGTGGCCACCGACGTGCGCCTGTGGCTGCGCAGCGAGATCGACCTGATCGAAGGCCTGCTCAAGGAGCTGCAACGCTCGCTGGTCGACGTGGCAGCCAAGAATGTGGACGTGATCCTGCCCGGCTTCACCCATCTGCAGGTGGCCCAGCCCGTGAGCTTCGGTCACCACATGCTGGCCTATGTGGAAATGTTCAAGCGCGATGCCGAGCGCATGCTGGACGTGCGCAAGCGCGTCAACGTGCTGCCCCTGGGCTCTGCCGCCCTGGCCGGCACCACCTACCCGCTGGACCGCGAGCGCGTGGCCAAGACCCTGGGCATGGAAGGCGTGAGCCAGAACTCGCTGGACGGCGTGTCCGACCGTGACTTCGCCATCGAGTTCACCGCTGCTGCCTCGCTGTGCATGGTGCACGTGAGCCGCCTGTCGGAAGAGCTGATCATCTGGATGAGCCAGAACTTCGGCTTCATCAAGATCGCCGACCGCTTCACCACCGGCTCGTCCATCATGCCCCAGAAGAAGAACCCCGACGTGCCCGAGCTGGCACGCGGCAAGACCGGCCGCGTGGTCGGTCATCTGATGGGCCTGATCACGCTGATGAAGGGCCAGCCCCTGGCCTACAACAAGGACAACCAGGAAGACAAGGAGCCGCTGTTCGACACAGTGGACACCCTGAAGGACACGCTGCGCATCTTCGCCGAGATGATCGGCGGCCAGCTCAACCCCGCCAGCGGCGTCAAGGAAGGCGGCATCACCGTGAATGCCGAGAACATGCGCGCTGCAGCCCTGAAGGGTTATGCCACGGCCACCGACCTGGCCGACTATCTGGTCAAGAAGGGGCTGCCCTTCCGCGATGCCCACGAAACCGTGGCTCACGCCGTGAAGCTGGCCACCATGAAGGGCGTGGACCTGACCGAGCTGCCGCTGGCCGAGCTGCAGGCCTTCAACCCCAATATCGAGGCCGATGTGTTCGAGGCCCTGAGCCTGGAAGGCTCGCTCAATGCCCGCAACACGCTGGGCGGTACGGCTCCGGCGCAGGTGCGTGCGCAACTGGCCAAGCACCACGCTCGTCTGGCCTGATGGACTCAGGCACTGTGGCGTAACGTTCACGCCTTGAAAGCGCCCTTTGCCGGGCGCTTTTGTTTTGGTTAGTCTGGAAAAAGCATAAGGAGAAAACACATGACGCAAACTCGTCGTCAATGGCTGAAGGCCGGAGTGGGAGCGGCTGCCGCGTCTGCCCTGGGCTCGGTGGCCTGGGCCTCGTCGGGCCAGCCCATCCGCATTCTGGTGGGCTTTCCACCCGGTGGTGGCTCGGATGCGATTGCGCGCCTGCTGGCTGACAAGCTCAAGGACGAGCTGGGCGGCGTGACGGTGCTGGTGGAGAATCGCCCCGGTGCCGGCGGCCAGATTGCGGCGCAACTGCTCAAGGCCTCGCCTGCCGATGGCCATACGCTGTTTCTCACGCATGACCACACCATCTCCATCCTGCCCAAGGTCGTGAAAAAGCCGGGCTTCGATCCGCAGCAGGACTTCATTCCCGTGGCCGGGGTCGCCACTTTCGTGAATGCGCTGGCCGTCTCCAGCAACACGCCGGTGAGGAATCTGGCCGAGTACGCGGCCTGGGCCAGGATCAGTGCCAAGAACGGCACCATCGGCATTCCGGCTCCGGCATCGACGCCCGAATTTCTGGTCAAGATCCTGGCAGACCACTACAAGCTCGATCTGGTGGCCGCACCGTATCGCGGCAGCGCTCCCCTGCTGGCCGATAT
This sequence comes from Comamonas testosteroni, assembly GCF_000761245.1. Classification (GTDB taxonomy): domain Bacteria; phylum Pseudomonadota; class Gammaproteobacteria; order Burkholderiales; family Burkholderiaceae_C; genus Comamonas; species Comamonas testosteroni_C. Next base: position 539,283 of record NZ_AWOR01000001.1, read on the forward strand.
GCTGGGCAATCAGATTCCGGCCGGCATTGCCTCGGTGCCCGACTTCATGGAGAACCACAAGGCTGGCAAGCTGCGCGTGATCGGCGTGCTGGGCGCCAAGCGTCAGGCCTCCATGCCCGAAGTGCCGACCTTGCTGGAGCAGGGCATCAAGGGCTTCGAGGACATGCCTTATTACGGCATTTTCGCGCCCAAGGGCGTGCCCCAGGCCTTTGTCGAGCGCTTTTCTGCAGCCGTTGGCAATGTGCTCAAGCAGCGTGACGTTTACGCGCAGCTGACGGCATTGGGGCTTACAGTTGGATACATGAATCCCCGCCAGTTGGGGGAGCGTGAGGCCGCCTATTCCAGGGTTTGGGCCGGTATCATTCAGCGCAGCGGTTTCCAGCCGCAGTAGTTTCGCGCGTGCGGCACCTGCTCAAGGCCCTGCTTCACTTGTGAGGCGGGGCTTTTTGCATGCTGCCGTCCTGCACTGCTGCGTCGCTGATTCCAGACTTCAGATTCAAACAGCCAGGGCTGGCGCCATGCCTGCCCGAAAAGAAAGTGACTGTATGACTGTGCCTTATGCAGAGGGAAGGAAGAGGGAGCAGATCGCGCCGCACTGGCGCCAGCTGCTCAATGCAGGTCTGTTATGGGGCCTGGCGGCCACGGCGGCCCATGCCGTGGGGGTGCGCCAGTTCAGCCCGCAGGGAGATGTGAGCAAGGTGGGCCAGGTCGTGGTGCAGTTCGATGGGGCAGCCGTGCGCTTTGGCGACCCCAAGGCCGCCGCGCCGGTCAATCTGCAGTGCAGCGATGCCCAGGCCGCCAAGGGAACGGGGCGCTGGAACAGCGAAAAGGAATGGGTATTCGATTTTGCCCAGAACCTGCCCGCTGGCGTGCGTTGCACGGCCCAGCTCAACCCTCAGTTCAAGAGCGTCACGGGTACAGCTGTGACGGGCGCAGCCAGCTATCAGTTTCAGACCGGCGGTCCGCAGGTGGCCAGCATTGCGCCCGACACCTATGAAGAGGTGGACGAGCAGCAGTACTTTGCCCTGCGCCTGACGGGGGCGGCATCCGTGGACAGCCTCAAGCAGCGCGTCTGGTGTACCTCCGAAGGTGTGGGCGAGCGCATTCCTGTACAGCTGATCGAGGGCAAGGACCGCGAAGCCGTGCTCAAGCAGCGCCACTGGGACAAGGATGCCGCCAAGAACCCGCAGAACTTCGCGGTGCTGGCGTGTAACCGCCGCCTGACCTCGGGCAGCAAGATGACCCTGGTCTATGGCAAGGGCGTGGCCATGGCCAACGGCCTGGTCAGCAAGGACGAGCAGCGCTACGAGTACCAGGTGCGCCAGCCCTTCAGCGCCGACTTCAGCTGCGAGCGCGAGAACGCCAACGCCGCTTGCCTGCCGATCCGCCCCATGCGCCTGTCATTCAGCGCGCCGGTGCCGCGCAAGCTGATCGAAGGCATACGCCTCAAGAGCGGTGCCTCGGCCGTGGCACCCATCATCGAGCAGAACGGCGACAAGCTGGCCGAGGATTCGCTGGTGGACAGCGTGACTTTCCCCGCCACCATGCAGCCGAACTCCAAGTATGTGGTGGAGCTGCCGCCGCAGTTCAAGGATGCTGCGGGCCGCACGCTGAGCAATGCCAATCTGTTCCCGCTGGCCACGGCCACGGGCAATATGCCGCCGCTGGTGAAGTTTGCCGCCGCGCCCTTCGGCATCGTCGAGCGCTTTGCCGAAGGCCCCAAGGGCCCGGCGCTGCTGCCCGTGACGCTGCGCAATGTGGAGCCGCAGCTTCTGGGCAAGTCGCTGGACGCCAGCGTGGTGCGCACCAAAAAGGGCGGCTCGGACGCCGACATCATCGCCTGGCTCAAGAAGGTCGAGCGCTATGACAGCTACAGCGTGGAGCGCAAGCGCGCTGCGCGTGATGTCAAGGTCTTGCCTCCTGTCATCAACGACGACAAGCACTGGGTGCAGACCCGCATGCTGTCGCTGCTGGACGGCCAGAGCCAGACCCAGACGCTGGAGTTGCCCAAGGCGGCCAAGAGCGACCCGCGCCCCTTTGAGGTCGTCGGCATTCCGCTTAACCCGGGCTTCCAGGTAGTGGAGATTGCCTCGCCCATGCTGGGCCAGTCTCTGCTCGACGAAGGCTATGGAGCGGGCCGCACCATGTATGTGCGCACCTCGGTGCTGGTGACCAATCTGGCCGTGCACTTCAAGCTGGGCCGCGAGAACTCGGTGGCCTGGGTGACGACGCTGGACAAGGGCAAGGTGGTGCCTGGCGCCACAGTGCAGGTCTCAGACTGCAACGGTCAGGCGATTGCTTCGGCCGTCAGTGATGCCCAGGGTCTGGTGACCTTCAACGGCCTCAATCCCAATCCGCCTTCCTGCAGCAACGAAGACGGCTACTACCGCAGCAACTCCTATTTCGTGAGTGCGCGTGCCAAGACCGAGGCTGGCGAGGAACTGGCGTTTGTCTGGAGCAACTGGAACAAGGGCATAGAGTCCTGGCGTTTCAATGTACCGACCAGCTCCAGCAACAAGCGCGACGAAGTCGCGCATACGGTGTTTGACCGCATGCTGTTCCGTGCCGGCGAAACCGTGTCCATGAAGCACTTTCTGCGTGCCCTGACGGGCCCCGGCAAGAACTCCACGGGCTTTGAACAGACCCAGGACAAGCCCGACCGCCTGACCATCACCCATCTGGGCAGCGGCCAGCGCTTTACCCAGGCCCTGAGCTGGAATGCCAATGGCAGCGCGAGCAGCGAGTTCCCCATCTCCAAGGCCGCCAAGCTGGGCGAATATGCGGTGGAGCTGGGCTATACCAATGGCAGCGGCCGTCGCTCCAGTTTCAGCACCGGCATCTTCCGTGTCGAGGAGTTCCGCCTTCCGGTGATGGAGGGGCGTGTGGGACCGGCCGGCAAGGAGCAGCTCTACGCTGTCAGCAGCGTGCCTGCCGAAGTGCAGATCAACTATGTCTCGGGTGGTGCCGCAGCCAATCTGCCGGTCAAGGTGTCGGCTCTGCTGCGCTCCAAATCACTGGATTTCGCGGGCTGGGATGGCTTCAGCTTCAACCCGCCGCGCAGTGCCCAGGACGTGGGCAGCAGCGACGACGAGGAAAGCACGGCGGCTGACGACACCAAAGTCGTGGCCGACAAGCTGCCCGTGACGCTGGACAAGAATGGTCTGGGCAAGGTCAGCATCGACAAGCTGCCCAAGTCCGGCGAGCCGCGCGAGCTGCTGATGGAAGCGACCTACGCCGACCCGAACGGCGAGGTGCAGACCCTGCGCAGCACGCGCACCATCTGGCCGGCTGCCGTGGTGGCAGGCGTGCGCTCCGAGAACTGGATCTCGGTGGATCGCAAGCTGCGCTTTCAGGCGCTGACGCTGGATACGGCCGGCAAGGCCCAGGCCGGTGTGCCCGTCAAGGTCGAGGCCGTGGCGCGCATCACCACCTCCAGCCGCAAGCGGCTGGTGGGCGGCTTCTACAGCTACGACAACCAGACCACGCTCAAGAATCTGGGCACCGTGTGCTCGGGCACCAGCGACAGCCATGGCCTGGTGCAATGCGAGGCCCAGCTGTCCCAGCCCGGCGAGGTGGAGCTGATCGTCAAGGCTGCCGACAAGGACGGCCGCAGCAGCCAGGCAGCGACCTCGGTGTGGGTCACGGGCCAGGGCGAACTCTGGTTCGGTGGCGAAGACCATGACCGCATGGACGTGTTGTCCGAACGCAAGAGCTATGAGCCCGGCGAGACGGCGCGCTTTCAGGTGCGCATGCCCTTCCGCCGCGCCACGGCGCTGGTGGCAGTGGAGCGCGAGGGCGTCGTCAGCACCCAGGTGGTGGAGCTGGCGGGTGACAACCCCACGGTGGACGTCAAGATCGAAGATAACTGGGGCCCCAATGCCTATGTCAGCGTGCTGGCGCTGCGCGGCCGCCTGATGGAAGTGCCCTGGTACAGCTTCTTCACCTGGGGCTTCAAGTCGCCGCTGGAGTGGTGGCGTGCCTACTGGAATGACGGCAAGGAATTCATCGCGCCGACTTCCATGGTGGACCTGTCCAAGCCTGCTTTCCGTTTCGGCATGTCTGAAATCCGCGTGGGCCTGAAGAGCAATACCCTGGACGTCAAGGTGTCCTCGGACAAGTCCAGCTACAAGGTGCGCGGCACAGCCAAGGTCACCATCAAGGCCACGCTGCCCGATGGCAAGCCTGCTGCGGGTGCCCATGTGGCGCTGGCGGCCGTGGACCAGGCCTTGCTGGAGCTGATGCCCAACAGCAGCTGGAATCTGCTCGATGCCATGCTGACGCGCCGCGAATGGGGCGTGCAGACGGCAACGGCCCAGATGGAGGTGATCGGCCGGCGCCATTACGGCAAGAAGGCGGTGCCTGCGGGCGGTGGCGGTGGCCGCAGCCCCACGCGCGAACTGCTCGACACCCTGCTGCTGTGGAAGCCCGATGTGGTGCTGGACGGCAACGGCATGGCGCTGATCGAGGTGCCGCTCAACGATGCGCTGACCACCTTCCAGGTGGTGGCCGTGGCCGATGCGGGCGTGAGCCTGTTCGGCACCGGCCAGGCGGCGATCCGTACCACGCAGGATCTGCAGATCATCAGTGGCCTGCCGCCTCTGGTGCGCGAGGACGATCAGTTCCGCGCCCAGGTTACGCTGCGCAACACCTCGGCCAAGGCCATGAAGGTGGAGGTCACGCCGCGTGCCACCATGCTGGAGCTCAAGGCCCAGACCGTGGAGATTCCCGCCGGCGAGGCGCGTGAAGTGGCCTGGGATGTGAAGGCTCCGGCCCAGCTCTCCGGCACGCGTGCCGAGGCGCTGATCTGGGAGATTTCCGCGCGCGACACCGCTGGCGGCGCCGATGCGGCGCAGGATGCGCTCAAGATCAGCCAGCGCATCGTGCCCGCCGTGCCGCTGTCGGTGCAGCAGGCCACGCTGGTGCAGGTCAACGGCAGCTATAGCGTGCCCGTGAATCCGCCCGCCGATGCACTGCCAGGCCGCGGCGGTCTGCAGATGTCGCTGGTGCCCAAGCTGACCGAAGGTCTGCCTGGCGTGCGCGACTGGTGGGCCCGCTACCCCTACTCCTGCCTGGAGCAGACCACCAGCAAGGCCGTCGGCATGAACAATGCCGATCTCTGGGGCAGCACCATGGCCCAGCTGCCCAACTATCTGGACGGTGACGGCCTGGCCAACTACTTCCCGCCCCAGGACGGATCGGTCAGCCGCGGCAGCGATACGCTGACCGCGCATCTGCTGAACCTGTCGGCCATGGCGCAGGGCGTTGACAAGCGCTTCGTGATCCCCGGCGCCGAACGCGCGCGCATGGAGGACGGCCTGATCGCGTTTGTGGAGGGCCGCATCCAGCGCAACTTCTGGAGCCCGCGCAAGGATCTGGAAATGCGCAAGCTGGCGGCGATTGCCGCGCTGGCACTGTCGGGCAAGGCCACGCCGCGCATGCTCGACAGCATCAATGCCACGCCCAACCAGTGGCCCACGCACACGGTCATCGACTGGGTGATGCTGCTGCAGCGCATGAGCGATGCGCCCCAGCGCGACGAGCGCCTGGCACAGGCCATGCAGATTCTGCGTGCCCGCCTGACCTACAACGGCACGCGTGCCGGCTTCTCGACCGACCAGGACGATGGCTGGTGGTGGCTGATGCAGGGCCCGGACGTGAATCTGGCACGCCTGATCCTTGCGACCATCAACGACCCGGCATGGACCGAAGATATGCCGCGTCTGATCAGCGGCTTTATCGCACGCCAGCAGTCCGGTGCCTGGAGCACGACGACGGCCAACCTCTGGGGAGCTCTGGCGCTGCGCCGCTTCTCGCAGAAGTTCGAGTCCGAGCCCGTGGCCGGCAGCACCGTGGCCAGCATGAACGGCAACGAGGCCAAGGTGAACTGGGCCGATGTCAGGCGTGCCACGTCCGAGGATGCGCAGGGCACGGCCCATTCCAACAGCGTCTTCGGCGAGCCCGTGCGCGCAGGCGGCCTGATGAACAACACCATGTTCATGCCCTGGGCCAAGGCCGGCAAGGGCCAGCTCAGCGTCACCCAGCAAGGCACGGGCAAGCCCTGGCTGACCGTGCAGTCCGTGGCGGCCGTGGCCCTGAAGGCACCGTTCAGCGCCGGCTACACCATCAAGAAGACCGTCACGCCCGTGGAGCAGGCCGACAAGGGTCTGTTCGGTGGCGGCCAGTACACGCGCGGCGATGTGCTGCGCGTGACGCTGGAGGTGCAGGCCAAGACCGATATGACCTGGGTGGCCATCACCGACCCCATCCCCACGGGGGCGGCCATTCTGGGCGGCGGCCTGGGCCGTGATTCGGAAATCGCATCCAAGGGCGAGAAGCAGGAGGGGGCCGGCTGGCTGGCCTACGAGGAGCGCAGCTTCGAGTCCTACCGTGCCTACTATCAGTACCTGCCCGCAGGGACGACCAAGGTCGAATACACGGTGCGCCTGAACAACGCCGGTGAATTCGCCCTGCCGCCCACGCGTGCCGAAGCGCTGTATGCGCCCGAGATGTTTGGCGAGATTCCCAACGCCAAGATCAAGGTGGTGATGCCCAAGTAAGCCCCGAGCGGTTTTCTGCCGGGCTCGGTCAAGCCCCGGTCTGCGCAAGCGGCCGGGGCTTTTTCATGCATGGATGCTATTAATACAGAAGCTGCTTGCGCTTTTGAAAAGGATGATTCAAGGGTATTTCTATCTGAAATCAATGAATAGAAAGCGCAGGTAGCTCCTGTTTTTTGCAGAATCCGGGTTGACACGCGGTTGTCATCCAGTCTTCCTAGACTGGCGAGATGTCTTTGATCGAGCTGGAGAACGTCGCCAAATCCTGGGGTGACGCCACGGCCCTGCGTGCCGTGAATCTGCGCATTGAACCAGGCTCGTTTTGCGTCCTGCTCGGCCCTTCGGGCTGCGGCAAATCCACCACCTTGCGCATGATCGCCGGGCTGGACATTCCCACTTCGGGGTCGGTGCGCATCGATGGTCGCGACGTCACCCATCTGCCGCCCGCTGAGCGCGGCATTGCCATGGTGTTTCAGAACTATGCGCTGTTCCCGCATCTGAGCGTGGCCGACAACATCCAGTTCGGTCTGCAAGTGCGCAAGGTTGCCAGGGCCGAGCGCGAGCAGCGTCTTGCGCAAACGGCCGAGCTGCTGGGGCTGACGGCGCTGCTGGAGCGCCGGCCCGGGCAACTCTCGGGCGGCCAGCAGCAACGCGTGGCGCTGGGCCGTGCGCTGGTGGCGCAGGCCAGGGTCTGTCTGATGGACGAGCCGCTATCCAATCTCGATGCCCAGCTGCGCCAGGAAATGCGCGCCGAGCTGCGCGAGCTGCAGCAGCGTCTGGGGCTGACAGTGGTCTATGTGACCCACGATCAGGCCGAGGCCATGAGCATGGCCGATCAGGTGGTGCTGCTCAACAAGGGCCTGGTGGAGCAGGCCGCCGGGCCGCGTGAAATCTATGCCCGGCCCGCAACCACGTTTGCCGCGCGCTTTATCGGCACACCTGCCATGAACATCGTGGCCCTGCAAGGCAACCGGATTGCCGGCAGCGATGTGGTCGTTGCCCCGGATCTGGTGGCTGGCAGCGCCTACCCGCAGGCGCTGGGCGTGCGGCCCGAGGTGATTGCCGTGGCACGCGATGCCGATGGCGCCGCTGAGGGCGATGGCAAGCGCATTCCGGCCACCGTGCAGGGCTTTGAATATCTGGGTGCCGATCTGGTGCTGCGCTGCCTGGTGGGCAGCGAGCTGCTGACGGCGCGTGTGCCCGGCCATGCCCATGCAGATCTGCGGCCTGGACAAGGCGTGATCCTGTATTGGCCGCAGCAGGCTGCGCATTGGTTCGATGCGCAGGGCGGGCGCATTCATGTTTGCGGGCAGGCGGTGGAATCCGCCCGCTCTTTGCTGGCTGCAGCCTGAGCCGCCAGCGTTTCCCATTGTCTGCAAATCCCGAGGAGAGATTCCCATGCGTCGTCAAACCTTTGTTCATGGCGTGATCGCCGCTGCCGCCGGCCTTGGCCTGGCGGGCACTGCTCTTGCGCAGTCCCCGCTGGAAGTGCCTTTCTATTACCCCGTGGCCGTAGGTGGCCCCATCACCAAGGTGATAGACGGCTATGCGGCGGACTTCAACAAGGCGCATCCGCAATACAAGATCACGCCCATCTATGCCGGCACCTATCAGGAAACCATCGTCAAGGCGCTGACGGCGCACAAGGCCGGCAAGGCGCCTGCGACCTCGGTGCTGCTGTCCACCGATATGTTCACGCTGATGGACGAGGGCGCGATTGCGCCCATTGACGACTTCGTGAAGACCGATGCCGACAAGGCCTGGCTCAAGGGCTTTTACCCCGCCTTCATGGCCAACAGCCAGACCGGTGGCAAGACATGGGGCGTGCCCTTTCAGCGCTCCACCGTGGTGATGTACTACAACAAGGAAGCTTTCAAGGAGGCCGGCCTGAACCCCGACAAGGCGCCTCAGAACTGGAAGGAACTCAAGGAGGCAGCTCACAAGCTGACCAAGAAGGACGCCAGCGGCAAGGTCGTGCAATACGGCATCCAGATTCCGTCCACCGGCTTTGGCTACTGGATGCTGCAGACCCTGACCACGCCCAATGATGTGCTGCTGGCCAACGAGTCCGGCACCCGCGTCATGCTCAACCACCCCAAGGTGGTGGAAGCGCTGAACTTCTGGGTCAGCCTGGTCAAGGACGGCGTGCACCCGGCAGGTGTGGTGGAGTGGGGCACGACGCCCAGGGACTTCATGGAAAAGAAGGCCGCCATCATCGTGACGACCACGGGCAATCTCACCAATATCCGCGCCAATGCCAAGTTCGACTTCGGCGTGGGCCAGATCGCCGGCAATGTCCGCAAGGGCTCGCCCACGGGCGGGGGCAATTTCTACATCTTCAAGAATGCGCCCAGGGATCAGCAGCAGGCTGCGTTCGAGTTTGCCAAATGGGTGACGCAGCCAGAGCGTGCAGCGCAGTGGAGCATGGACAGCGGCTATGTGGCTGTCTCGCCCGCAGCCTACGAGACTCCCGTACTCAAGAAGTACGGCCAGGAGTTTCCCCAGGCACTGGTGGCGCGCGATCAACTGCCCGTGTCGGTGGCCGAGTATTCCACCCATGAGAACCAGCGCGTGACCAAGGTGCTCAACGATGCGATTCAGGCGGCCCTGAACGGCACCAAGACCGCAGCCCAGGCCATGGACGACGCGCAGAAGGAGTCCGAGCGCATTCTGCGTCGCTACAAGTAATGAGCAGTCCGGCGCTTGAAACCGCCAAGGGCGCCATGTCTGCGCCCTTGTCATCCGGAGCCGTCCGCAGGCTGGCGCAGGCCGCAGCGCGAAAGCAGGCCGTGCATGCCTGGCTGCTGCTCATACCGGCGCTGGTACTGCTGCTGGGCTTTACGCACTGGCCGGCCTTGTCCACGTTGATCGACAGCCTGCATGCCACGGGTCGTGGCGGTCAGTCCGGCGAATGGGTGGGGCTGGAAAACTATGCGCTCATGGTCGACGACCCCGTGTTCTGGCAGGCCGTGCGCAACAACCTCTGGTTTGCCGCTGCCACCATTCCGCTGTCCATGGGGCTGGCCTTGCTGATGGCGCTGTGGGTCAACGAGAAGCTTGCGGGGCGGGCCTTGCTGCGCATGGCGTATTTCACGCCCACGGTGCTGCCCATGATTGCAGTGGCCAATATCTGGCTGTTCTTCTACACGCCTCAGTACGGACTGCTGGAGCAGGTGCGCGGCGCACTGGGCCTGGACGCGCACAACTGGCTGGGCGATCCATCCACGGCCCTGGCCTGCATCACGCTGGTGGCCGTGTGGAAGGAGGCCGGCTTTTTCATGATCTTCTATCTGGCCGCGCTGCAGACGCTCAACCCCAGCCTCAAGGAGGCGGCGGTCATCGAAGGCGCATCGCGCTGGTATTTCCTGAGCCGCGTGCAGTGGCCGCTGCTCATGCCGACCACGCTGTTCATCCTGGTCAACGCCGTGATCAATGCCTTCCGGCTGGTGGACCATGTGTTCATTCTCACGCGCGGCGGGCCGGACAATGCCTCCACGCTGCTGCTCTATCACCTCTACGAAGTGGGCTTCAAGTTCTGGGATACCGGCTATGCAGCGGCCATCACCGTGGTGCTGGTCGTGGTGCTGGCTGCCGTGGCACTGTTCCAGTTCTTCGTGCTGGACAAAAAGGTGCACTATCAATGACAGCTGCTGCATTTCTGTCAGGGCGCAGGAGCGCCCGGGCAAGCCAGGGCGTGAGCTTTTATGGCGCTTCATGGCTGGACACCCTGGCCGCCTGGACGCTGGCGCTGCTGTGGCTGCTGCCGCTGGCCTATGCGGTCTGGACGGCGTTTCACCCCTCCGATGCGTCCACACGCCTGGATCTGTCGGCGCCCTGGACGCTGCAGAACTTTCACCATGCCTGGGAGGCCGCACCGTTTGCGCGCTATTTTCTCAACACCATCTTGCTGGTGGCCTTGATTTTGGCGGTGCAGCTGCTGCTGTCCACGCTGGCTGCATTTGCTTTTGCACGCTTGCGCTTTCGCGGCAGCAATGTGGCGTTTGCGCTGGTGCTGATACAGCTGATGATCATGCCGGACATCCTGCTGGTGGCCAACTACCAGACCATGTCCCGGCTGGGAGCGGTCGATAGCCTGGTGGGCATAGGTCTGCCGTATTTCGCCTCGGCCTTTGCCATCTTTTTGCTGCGCCAGACCTTTATGGGCATACCCCGCGAGCTGGACGAAGCCGCGCGCGTGGAAGGTGCCAGTACGCTGCAGATTCTCTGGCGTGTCTACGTACCGCTGGCCAGGCCGGTCTACACCGCGTTTGCGCTGGTTTCGGTGAGCTTTCACTGGAATAATTTTCTCTGGCCTCTGATCATCACCAACAGCGTGCAGGCACGTCCGCTCACCGTGGGCCTGCAGGTTTTCTCCAGCGTGGAATCGGGCGTGGAATGGTCGACCATCTGCGCCGCCACACTGATGACTTCAGGGCCGCTGCTTATCGCATTCCTGCTGTTCCAGCGCCAGTTCGTGCAAAGCTTCATGCGCGCGGGCATCAAGTGACTGGGATACAGTCAAGCCATTTGAGGAGTTGACAATGCCTGGTCCCGCTGCTGCTGGTGTGCTGATTTATGCCAAGGATTTCCAGAGTCTGGCAGGCTTCTATGAGCAGGTTCTGGGCATGCAGCGACTGCATGAGGACGAGCACATCATCGTGCTGGAGTCCGCCGCCTTGCAACTGGTGATTCACGCGCTGCCTGCCGAGATTGCGGCGCGGGTCAAGATCGGCACGCCACCGCAGCGCCGTGCCGATGTAGCTCTCAAGTTCTTCGTCACCGTGCCGGCGATTGCCGAGGCCCAAGGCGCTGCGCAGGCGCTGGGCGGACAGGTGTTTGACGAGCGTTGGCAAGGTCCTGGCTTTGCGGCCTGCAATGCCATGGACAAGGAGGGCAATGTGTTCCAGTTGCGCGAGACCTTGGTCTGATCAGCAGCTGTAAAAATAGTGGCTGCCAGGGCTTCAGACATTTTCAATCTGGAAAGACGCGACAAGATGAATATCCTGACTTGGAACGTGCAATGGTGCTGCGGCATGGATGGACTGGTCAGTGTGGAGCGCATCGTGCGTCACGCGCTGCAAATGGGCGAGCAGGCCGGCGGACTGGATGTGCTGTGCCTGCAGGAAATCGCCGTCAACTACCCCGATCTGCAGGGCCGGCCCGGCGATCAGCCGGCCGAGCTGAAGGCGCTGTTGCCGGGCTGGCAGATTTTCTTTGGCGCATCGGTCGATGAGTTCACGTCCAGCGGCCATCAGCGTTTTGGCAATCTGATTGCCACGCGGCTGCCGGTGCTGCTGGTTCAGCACTATCTGCTGCCCATGCCGGCAGAAGCCGACATGCGCTGCATGCAGCGCATGTGTTCTGTGGTCACGGTCTATGACGCGGCGCTGGGGCCGGTACGCATCATGACCACGCATCTCGAATATTTTTCGACGCGTCAGCGCATGGCGCAGGCCGGCGCACTGCGTGCCCTGCAGATGCAGGCCTGCGCGCTGGCCGATGCCCCGCCGCAGCCGGCCAGCGATGGCTCGCCCTATCAAACCAAGCCGCATACACGCCATGCCGTGCTTTGCGGGGATTTCAACTTCGAGCCGCACGAGCCCGAATATGCCGTTCTGTCCGCACCTTGGGCTGCCGGCGAGGAAGGCTGTCTGCAGGCCGGGCAGTGGCGCAATAGCTGGGATGTGCTGTATCCCGGGCAGCCGCAGCCGCCGACCTTCAGACTGGTGGATAGAACCTGGGGAGCAGAGCCCGGGGCCTGTGACTTGATATGGGTCAGCGACAGCCTGCGTCAGAGAGTGCAAACTTGGAGTGTGGACAGCGCCACACAGGCCTCTGACCACCAGCCTGTGATGTTGACGCTGGGCTGAACTTGTTGCTAGGTTCGGAGCTGGATTCGAGAGACGAGTGGCTGCACAAGTCGCACTGTTGTGAAACCCTGAGAACGTAAACGCGTTCTAAAAGAGAGGAGTCTTCATGTCTGTAGAAATTCCGTCCATGTCCATCATGTTGCACCGTAGCTGGTGGGTGCTGTTGTTGCGCGGCGCCGCCGCCATCATCTTCGGCGTGCTGACCTGGATGCAGCCCGCAGCATCCGCCGCCGCGCTGGTGCTGGTGTTTGGCGCCTATGTGTTTGTCGATGGCCTGCTAGGCATCTACACCGCCATCAAGAGCCGCCAGCAGTCGCGTCACTGGTGGGTGGTTTTGCTGTGGGGGCTGACGGGTGTGGTGGTGGGGGTGCTCACGGTCATCAACCCTGCGATTACTGCGCTGGTTCTGACCATCTATATCGGCGTCTGGGCCTTGATGACCGGCGTACTGCAGATCGTCGCGGCGCTGCGTCTGCGCAAGGAAATTCAAGGCGAATGGGTGCTGGTGCTCGGGGGGCTGCTCTCAGTGTTGTTCGGCATCTTCGTGCTGATGCAACCCGGTGCGGGCATGATGGCCATGCTGTGGGTGCTGGCGACCTATGCCGTCATCTTCGGTGTGCTGATGGTGATACTGGCGTTCAAGATCAAGAAGTTCACGGCTTGAAGGGCATTGATCTCGAAAAAGCGGCTCCAACGAGCCGCTTTTTTGCTGCCGCTTGTCTGAGCGGACCGTTTGCCATGCCATCTTTGGGACAATGCCTGCTGACTTCCAACAGCGCACAAAGACATGGAACAAGGCATGCAGCGGTATTTCCCGCCCCCGAAAATGAAGCAGTCCTGGCGAGCCGTTGGCATGACGGCCGCTTTATGGCTGGGTCTTGCCGCCAGCAGCCAAGCCGTGTCCAGCTATGACGAGGTGCGCATCGACCATCGCTCGTCGGAGACCCTGCTGCTTTCGCGCGAAGGCGAGGTGCTGCAGCGCCTGCGCACCGACAGCACAGTGCGCCGCGGTCCCTGGGTGGCATTGGCCGATGTCTCGCCGGCACTGCGCACGGCCCTGGTGCTCAGCGAGGACAAACGTTTCTACGAGCACAGCGGCGTGGACTGGGCTGCCGTCACCGCAGCCGCCTGGGGCAACCTCTGGAACACGCGCACGCGCGGCGCAAGCACCATCACCATGCAGCTCGCCGGTCTGCTGGATGGAGACTGGCGTCAGGGACCGGGCGGGCGCAGCGTGGTGCAGAAGGTGGGGCAGGCCGTGGCGGCCCAGGTGCTGGACAGGCGCTGGCGCAAGGATCAGATTCTCGAGGCCTATCTGAACCTGGTGCCGTTTCGCGGCGAGATCGTGGGTATAGCTGCGCTGTCGCAAAGCCTGTACGGCAAGGCAGCCCACGGGCTGGATGCGCGCGAGGCCGCCATTGCTGCGGCCCTGGTGCGTGCACCCAATGCCTCGGTCGAGCGTGTGGCCCAGCGTGCCTGCGGCGTGCTGCAGGTGATGGTGCCCGATGATGTGGCGGCCAAGGATTGCTCGGCCATGCAGCTCTATACCTCCAGCGTGCTGCAACGGCGTCAATGGCTGGCCAGCGAGGGCGTGGCTCCGCATTTCGCGCGGCGCTGGCTGGCGTTGCCCCAGAACAGGGGGCAGGAGCAGGTGCGATCAACCTTGAGCGCACCCCTGCAGCGCTTTGCCGTGGCCAGCCTGCAGCAGCATCTGCGCGAGTTGCAGGGCCGCAATGTGGAAGATGGTGCGGCCGTGGTGCTGGACAACCGAACAGGCGAGATCCTGGCCTGGGTGGGCTCCTCAGGAACGCTGAGCCAGGCGTCCGAGGTCGATGGCGTCACCGCGCTGCGTCAGCCCGGCTCCACGCTCAAGCCTTTTCTCTACGCCCAGGCGATTGCCGAAAAGCGCATCACGGCCGCCTCGCTGATCGAGGATTCATCGGCCCATATTCCCACGCAGAACGGCCTCTACATTCCGCAGAACTACGACCGGCGCTTCAAGGGCTGGGTGTCGGCGCGCACGGCGCTGGCATCCTCGCTCAATGTGCCTGCGGTGCGCACGCTGGTCATGATCACGCCCGACGCCTTTTTCGAGCAGCTCAAGAAACTGGGCCTGCCGCTGCGCGAAAGCGGGGGCTATTACGGCTTCAGCCTGGCGCTGGGCAGCAGCGAGGTCGCGCTGCTCAATCTGACCAATGCCTATCGGGCACTGGGCAATGGTGGTCAATATCGCCCCGTGAGTTGGGCCTTGCCTCAGGCTGAAAGCCGCAAGGCCGGCGGCAACACCGGCGACGACGCGCTGCAGGCACTGGATGCGCGGGCAGCTTTTATCGTGGGCGACATCCTCTCCGACAATATGGCGCGGGCACCGACGTTCGGCACGGACAGCGTGCTGGCCACTCGCTTCTGGACGGCTGTGAAAACCGGCACCAGCAAGGATATGCGCGACAACTGGGCCGTGGGCTGGTCCGAGCGCTACACCGTGGGCGTCTGGGTGGGCAATGCGGGTGGCGAGGCCATGCATTCGGTCAGCGGCACCAGCGGCGCAGCGCCCATCTGGGCCGATATCATGGGCTTTTTGCATCGCAACCTGTCCAGCCGTGCGCCCAGGGCTCCGACCGGTGTGCTGCAGCAGCAAGTGCAGTTCGGTGCGTTGACAAGCGGCGGCATGCCTATCGAAAGCGCACGCGAAGAATGGTTTGTGGCAGGGACCGAGCAATCACTGTTTGCCATGGATCACGTGGCTGGCAGCACGGAACAGAAAAACCTTGCAAGGCAAAAAGCCAGCAAGTTAGGCAGTGCCACAGCTGCGTCCGCTGTCCGTATCTCGCGCCCGGCCAATGGCACGATTTTGGCGCTGGACCCCGATATTCCGCCTGACAGCCAGCGCGTGCAGCTGGTGGCGCGCCAGGCCGGCATGGCGGCCGAGCAGGACTGGCGTGACGGCAGCTTGCGCTGGCGGCTGGTGACCCGGCAGTATGGTGCGCCCGCCTCAGCAGACAAGAACGCCCAACCCGTGATGCGAGAGGTGCAGCGCGAGCTGGGGCGCGGCAGTCAGCTGGGCTGGCTGCCCTGGCCGGGGCGCCACAGGCTGGAGCTGCTCGATGCCTCTGGCAAGGTGCTGGACAGCATTGCGCTTGAGGTGCGCGGTGCCGGGGCACTGGTTGCCGGTCCCGAGGACATCAAGAAAAAAAGATAGACATGAAAAGCCGCTGGTCTGGGCCAGCGGTTTGCAGCAAGGGCATGGCCGCTGGAAAGTCCTGCCCTCAAGCGAAACCATCGGGAGGCAGCAGTGCCGTCTCACAGAGGTGCTCAGCGCACCAATAGATCGCCCGTGATCTCCGAGACCTTCTTGACGCTGGTCAGCGTCATGGCCACGCGCATTTCCTTTTCGAGCAGGTTCAGCAGATTGCTCACACCGGCCTCGCCCTCGGCGGCCAGCGCGTAGACGAAGGCACGGCCTATCATGGTGCAGTCCGCGCCCAGGGCCAGCAGGCGCACGATGTCCAGGCCGTTGCGCACGCCCGAGTCGGCCAGGATCTTGATCTGGCCCTTGACGGCATCGGCAATGGCAGGCAGGGCGCGTGTCGACGAGAGCACGCCGTCGAGTTGGCGCCCGCCATGGTTGGAGACGATGATGCCGTCAGCGCCGAAGCGCACGGCATCCCTGGCGTCCTCGGGGTCGAGGATGCCTTTGATCAGCATGGGACCCTTCCAGAAGTCGCGGATCCATTCCAGGTCCGACCACGAGATCGAGGGGTCGAAGTTCGCGCCCAGATAGCCCATATAGTCTTCGAGCGAGACGTTCTGGCCCTTGTAGGTGGAGATATTGCCCAGCGTGTGCGGGCGGCCCATCAGGCCCACGTCCAAGGCCCAGTGTGGATGGGTCACGGCCTGCAGATAGCGGCGCATGGCGGCGTTGGGGCCGCTCATGCCCGAGTGCGCGTCGCGATAGCGGGCGCCGGGCACGGGCATGTCCACGGTAAAGACCAGGGTGGAGACGCCAGCAGCCTGGGCGCGCTCCAGCGCGTTCTTCATGAAGCCCCGGTCCTTGAGCACATAGAGCTGGAACCACATCGGTCGGCCCAGCTTGGGTGCGACTTCCTCGATGGGGCAGACCGAGACGCTGGACATGGTGAAGGGGATGCCCTTCTTGTCAGCGGCCATGGCGGCCTGCACTTCGCCGCGGCGGGCGAACATGCCGGTCAGCCCCACGGGAGCCAGCGCCACGGGAATCGAGAACTTCTCGCCGAACAGCTCGATGCTGGTATCGAGCTGGCTCATGTCCTTGAGCACGCGCTGGCGCAGGGCCACGTCGGCCAGGTCGTCGACATTGCGAGCCAGCGTCTTCTCGGCATAGGCGCCGCCGTCGAGGTAGTGGAACAGAAAGGGCGGCAGGCGCTTTTGCGCAGCCGCACGGTAGTCGGTGGTGGAGGAGATGATCATGAAAAAATGGCGGAGGAAGAGGAGAAACGATCCAGCCGCTTGCGTCGGGCCGCTTCGGCATCCGACTCGGACAGCTTTTCGTGAACATAGGCCAGGTGCTGGCCGATGGCGCTTCTGGCCTGCTCCGGCTCGCCGTCGACAATGGCCTGCATGAGATTGCGGTGCTGCGCAGTCAGATGCTCCAGCGTCGAGAGATCATCATGCACGAACATCAGGCGCCGGTTCTGGGCCACGGTGCCCAGCACCAGCTCGAAGAGGCTGCCCATGAGCTGAACCAGCACGGCGTTGTGCGAAGCCTCGGCAATCGCCAGATGAAACTGCGCATCGGAGCGGGCCGCACTGGCGGCATCGCGCGCCTGCTGGTGGCGCAGCATATCGTCGAAACAGTGGCGGATGCGGTCCTTGTCCTTGTCGGTGGCACGTTGGGCCGCATACCAGGCAGTGCTGAGCTCCAGGGCCTGGCGTGCTTCCAGCACGTCGTAGCGATATTGGGGGTCGTCGCGCAGCAAGGATTCCAGCGGTGCGACGGCTTGTTCGTGCCACAGCGGCACGCGCGAGCCGACAAAGGTGCCGGCGCCCACGCGGCTTTCGAGCACACCTCGGCTGGCAAGCTTCTGTATGGCCTCGCGCAGTGCCGTGCGCGAGACCCCCAGTTGCTCGGCCAGTGCCCGCTCGGTCGGTAGCTTTGCGCCGCTCTGGAGCTGGGTGCTCTGGATCAGCTCCAGCAACTGCTGGGCAACGCGGTCGGACAGGCGGATGGCGGGCATGGGGTCTGGCAGGAGTTTCAGGTGGTGGGAATCATCCACGGAAACACATAAGCCTGCAGAGTGCAGATGATGCCGATCAGCACCAGGAAGGCCAGGCTGTGCTTGACGGTAAAGCGAAACAGGTCCGATTCCTTGCCGGCCAGGCCTACGGCTGCGCAGGCAATGGCGATGGACTGGGGCGAGATCATCTTGCCGGTCACGCCGCCGGTGGTGTTGGCCGTCACGGCCAGAACCT
This sequence comes from Comamonas testosteroni, assembly GCF_000761245.1. Classification (GTDB taxonomy): domain Bacteria; phylum Pseudomonadota; class Gammaproteobacteria; order Burkholderiales; family Burkholderiaceae_C; genus Comamonas; species Comamonas testosteroni_C. The sequence goes on from NZ_AWOR01000001.1 coordinate 557,155, forward strand.
CGGGCAGCCCCAGCTGCGCTGCCGTCGTGGCCTGCAGGGCGCCGAACAGCGCATTGGCCGAGGTGTCGGATCCCGTGAGGAACACGCCGATCCAGCCCAGGAAGGGCGAGAAGAACGCAAAGGCCTTGCCTGTATGGGCCAGCGCCATGGCCAGCGTGGTGGACAGGCCGGAGTAGTTGGCGATGAAGGCGAAGGCCAGCACCATGCCGATGGAGTAGATGGGCAAGGCCAGTTCCTTGAAGGTCTCGCCCAGGGTCTGGACTGCCACGGCTGGCTTGAGGCGCAGCAAAAGAATGGCGAGCACGGCGGCGATCAGGATCGCGGTTCCCGTGGCCGAGAGCCAGTTGAAGGAATAGACCGCGCCATAGGGCGTGGGCGCGGCGACGACGGGTGCCATTTTCTGCACCAGATTGTGCAGCATGGGTACCGGAATGCTGAAGACCGTGCCGGACAGTGCGCCGCCCGAGGCGAACAGCGCCTTGAAGGGCTTGAGGCTCCAGATGGTCACCATGGCCGTGAGGATGATGAAGGGCGACCAGGCCTTGATCACCATGCCGGTTGTCAGCTTGGCAGGGGCCGTCGTCTGGATCTTTGCCGCGCCCGGCTCGGTGTCGAAGCGGAAGATGCGCTTGGGCTGCCAGAACTTGAGGAAAGTGGTCAGTGTCACCAGGGCGAAGATTGCCGAAGTGATGTCCGGCAGTTCGGGGCCGATGTAGTTGGCCGTCAGAAACTGTCCGAGTGCAAAGCTGCCGCCGCCCACCAGCACCGCAGGCCAGGTTTCCTTGACGCCGCGCCAGCCGTCCATGATGGCCATGAGCCAGAACAGCACGATGATGGTCATGAACGGCAGCTGGCGGCCGGCCATCTGGCTGATGGCCATGACATCGACGCCCGAGACCTGACCGGCCACGATGACGGGAATGCCCATGGCGCCGAACGCCACGGGGGCGGTATTGCCGATCAGGCACAGGCCGGCCGCATACAAAGGCCTGAAGCCCAGGCCCACCAGCAGCGCCGCCGTGATGGCCACGGGGGCGCCGAAACCGGCGGCTCCCTCGAGGAAGGCACCGAAGCAAAAGCCCACCAGGATCAGCTGCAGGCGCTGGTCTTCGGTGACGGAGAGGATCGACGAGCGGATGATGTCGAACTGTCCGGTCTTGACCGAGACCTTGTAGAGAAAGACCGCCGCGACAATGATCCAGGCGATCGGCCACAGACCGTAGAAGAAGCCGTAGACGCCCGCGGCCAGCGCGTTGGCGACCGGCATGCGATAAAAGAGCAGCGCCACGGCCAGAGACAGCGCCACCGTGATGGTGCCCGCCACATAGCCCTTGAGGCGCAGCTTGGTCAGTGCGAGAAAGAAAAAGATGATGGGTATCAGCGCCACCAGCGCCGACACCCACACATTGCCTGCGGGGTCGTAGTTCTGCGACCAGATTTCTTGCATTGCCTTGATCTCCTGGATATGCGCGGGGAGGGCAACCCTCCTGAGCGTCCAGAAGCTTCCCCGTCAATTCTGTAAACAACCACGTCGCCCTGCACCGGACGCTGCCATGCAGCGTTACTCAGCCTTGCTTGTTAAATTGGTATTACCAATTGACGGTGGTTTATGGTGGGGTGGATTATAGAAATGGGTTTCTAGCTATAAATTAGTGGTTTTCCCTTGATTTCTAGAATTAATTGGTAATACCAATTTGAGGATTGGTATTCCAGCAATCCTCCAAAAAAGGCGCAAAAAAGGCGCAAAAAAGCCGCAGGCCCGAAGGCGCTGCGGCTGCAGGGATGCCCACTTGGTGGGCTGGGCAAGGGTGGTATGCGAGGCGGCTCAAACCGCCGCGGCCCAGGCCTGAGATACCGAGCAAGGGCCTGGGCGGCTCCGTCGCATCGCGGCGAAGATGTGGCCCCCGTCGGGGCGAGCCGCGAAGCAGCTCGGGTGCTCAGTTCACCATCAGCTTGAACGGCCAGACATAGGCCTGCATGGTGACGAACAGGCCCATCAGGCAGGCCAGGGCGATGGAGTGGAAGAACACATAGCGCAGGATATCGCCCTCACGGTTGAACCAGCGGGTGGCGGTCGAAGCCACGACAATGGATTGCGCATCGATCATCTTGCCCATCACGCCGCCCGAGCTGTTGGCGGCACCCATGAGGTTGGGGGACAGGCCCAACTGGTCGGCGGCGACCTTCTGCATGCCGCCGAACAGCACGTTGGACGCCGTGTCCGAGCCCGTGAGCGCCACGCCCAGCCAGCCCATCAGCGTTCCGAAGAAGGGGTAGAACACTCCGGTGTTGGCAAAGGCCAGGCCCAGGGTGGTGTCGGTGCCCGAGTAGCGTGTCAGCGTGCCCAGGGCCAGCATCAGCACGATGGTCAGCAGCGAGTAGCGCACTAGCCAGGTGGTCTTGAAGAAGGTGCGCACTATGGTCACCGGGTTGTACTTCATGACGAAGGCGCTGACGATGGCAGAGAACAGAATGGCTGTTCCGGTGGCCGACAGCAAGTTCAGCGTGTAGACCGCGCCTTCCTTGGTCGGCTGGGGCACCACGGGCGGCATTTTCTCGATCAGATTGTGCAGGCCCGTCATGGGGAAGGCGGGGGCAAACAGGCTGTTGAGCCAGGCCTTGACCGGCGGCAGGCCCCAGATGAACACAAACACCGAGAGAATGATCCAGGGGGTCCAGGCGGCAATCAGCGCGCTCTTGCTGTGTTGGGTCACGGGCTGGGGCGGCTTGACTTCGGAGGCGCTGACATCCTTGCCGCGCAGCGAGGCAGAGGTCCAGATCTTCTTGGGCTGCCACACGCGCAGGAACAGGATCAGGCTGGCCATGGAAACAATGGCCGCGATGATGTCCACCAGCTCTGGGCCGATGAAGTTGGAGACCAGATATTGGGGAATGGCAAACGACAGGCCGGTGACCAGAATCGCGGGCCAGATCTCCATCATGCCCTTGCGACCGGCAAAGGCCCAGATCAGCCAGAACGGCACCAGCACCGAGAAGAAGGGCAACTGGCGGCCGATCATGGCGGTCACTTCCATCAGATCGTAGCCATGGACCTTGGCCAGCGTGATGACAGGCGTGCCCAGGGCGCCGAAGGCCACGGGAGCGGTGTTGGCGATCAGCGACAGACCGGATGCCGCCAGCGGCGAAAAGCCCAGGCCGATCAGAATGGCTGCCGTCACGGCCACGGGCGTGCCGAAGCCGGCAGCGCCTTCAAAAAAGGCGCCGAAGGAGAAGGCAATGAGCAGCAGCTGGATGCGGCGGTCTTCGGTGATGCCGGAGAGTGAGTCCTGCAGCACCTTGAAGCTGCCGTTCTGCTCGGTCAGCTGATGCAGGAAGATGATGTTCAGCACAATCCAGCCAATGGGCAGCAGGCCGGTGAAGCCGCCGAACAAGGCGGCACGCCCCGCCATTTCACCGGGCATGTTGTAGACAAAGACTGCAATCAGCAGCGCTGCAATCAGGCCTGCGCCTGCGGCCAGGTGGGCCTTCATGTGCAGAAAGCCCAGGCCCACCAGCATCACCACGACCGGAATGGCCGCAAGCAATGTGGATAGCCACATATTCGATAGGGGGTCGTAGACCTGTTGCCAAACCATCTGTGTTGTCTCCTGTTTGTTGTGGTGACAGGGATGGTCGCTGTGCGAATAGGCTTGCATACCTAGCATTAGCCCTTGATTTTTACTCGCTGAAGAAAATTTCAAAACCGGCATAAATCACTTCAAACCATAGTGCAACGCCGATAGCGGCGATGAGGGCTACCATCGGGTTCAATTCCAATTACAAGGCTAGAAGTCGTGAGCGATCTTTCCAAAATCACCTGTATCGAAGACCTGCGTGTGGTGGCCAAGCGTCGTGTGCCGCGCATGTTCTATGACTACGCCGATTCGGGCTCTTACACCCAGGGCACATACCGGGCCAACGAAGACGAGTTCCAGAGCATCAAGCTGCGTCAGCGTGTGGCCGTGAACATGGAAGGGCGCAGCACGCGCACCACCATGATCGGCGAGGAGGTCGCGATGCCGGTGGCGATTGCGCCCACGGGCCTGACGGGCATGCAGCATGCCGATGGCGAGATTCTTGGAGCCAAGGCCGCCAAGGCCTTTGGCGTGCCGTTCACTCTGTCCACCATGAGCATCTGTTCGCTAGAGGACATAGCCGAGCACACCGATCGCCATCCGTTCTGGTTCCAGCTCTATGTGATGCGCGACAAGGCCTTCATGGAGCGCCTGATCAATCGTGCCAAGGCGGCCAACTGCTCGGCGCTGGTGGTGACGCTGGACCTGCAGATCCTTGGACAGCGCCACAAGGACATCAAGAACGGGCTGTCCACACCGCCCAAGCCCACGCTGGCAAACCTCATCAATCTCGCGACCAAGCCGCACTGGTGCCTGGGAATGCTGGGAACCAAGCGCCGCAGCTTCGGCAATATCGTCGGCCATGTGGATGGTGTGGGCGATGTGTCCTCGCTGTCGTCCTGGACGGCAGATCAGTTCGATCCGTCACTGAACTGGAGCGATGTGGAATGGATCAAGAAGCTCTGGGGCGGCAAGATCATTCTCAAGGGCGTGATGGATGCCGAAGATGCGCGTCTGGCTGCACAAAGCGGTGCTGACGCGCTGGTGGTCAGCAACCATGGCGGCCGTCAGCTTGACGGTGCGCCTTCTTCGATTGCAGCCTTGCCATCGATTGCAGAGGCTGCGGGCAAGGACATCGAAGTCTGGATGGATGGCGGCATTCGCAGTGGTCAGGACGTGCTCAAGGCCCGCGCACTGGGTGCGCAAGGCACGATGATAGGTCGCAGCTTCCTCTATGGCCTGGGTGCTTATGGTCAGGCCGGCGTGAGCAAGGCGCTGCAGATCATCCACAAGGAGCTCGATACCACCATGGCCTTTTGCGGGCACACCAATATCAACCATGTCGGCAAAGAGATTCTGTTGCCAGGCACCTATCCCAAGCCGTTTGCAGTGATCTGATCTGTGTTGTCGGCGGCTTGCTGCGCTGCAAGCCGCCACGACCTCTGGCCGGAGGTCAGGAGTTGCCGGCCTTGGGCTTCCACTCCTGCACCTGCTGCTGGATCTTGGCCCGTTGCGCCGGCTTCAATTTCTTGGCAATGATTTCCTGCTGCTTGGCCGAATCCTTCTCGCCATCCTTGGCTGCCAACAGCGCCCAGAAATAAGCCTGGGGCCAGCTTTGGCTGACACCGCGGCCCAAGGCATACATGGAGCCCACGTTGAACTGGCTATTGGCATCTCCTTGCTCTGCCGCAATCATGTACCACTTGAAGGCCTCCTTGCTGTCTTGCGCCACGCCACGGCCATGGTCGTACATATAGCCGAGATTGCTCTGGCTCGATACATGGTTTTGTGCCACGGCAAGGCGGTACAGCCTGACGGCTTCTTCCTGGTTCTCAGCCACGCCCCGTCCGTCGTCATACATCACGGCGAGGTTGAACAGACCATCGGCATCGCCTTGTTCTGCGGCCAGGCGATACCATTTGACGGCCTCCTCATCGCTTTGCGGCACGCCGCGTCCGCGGCCGTACATCAGACCGATATTGGACTGGCTTTCGGCGTGGCCCTGCTTTGCGGCCAACATGAACCACTTGGCGGCTTCGTCATCATTCTTAGGCCCACCGCGGCCCGTGAGATAGACCGCCGCGAGCTTGAACTGCGCCTGGGCATCGCCCGCCTGGGCTTTTTGCAGCAGGTCGGCCGATTGCGCGATGGCCAGAGGGCTGGAGAGCAGCAGGGCGGCTGCGCAAAGGAGATGGCTGAATTGCTTTTTCATGGATTGCCTGTCGATAGGGAGTTGCTGTTTCGAACGCGCAAGTTCAGCGATTTGTCGTCTTGGGTTTCCAGGCACTGATTTTCTTGTCCAGGGTGGCGCGCTCTGCAGGCTTGAGCTTCTGGGCGACTGCATTGCGCAGCGACACCGTGTCCTCCAGGCCCTGGGCGGCCGCCAAGGAATACCAGAAATAGGCCTGAGACAGGCTGCGCTTGACGCCGCGGCCTTCCTCAAACATCGTGCCGAGGTTGACCTGGGCCGTCGCATTGCCCTGTTCCGCGGCCAGGCCCAGCAGTCTGGCTGCCTCCTTCTCGTCGAGCGGCACGCCGCGACCGGTGGCATACATCACGGCGAGGTTGGCCTGGCCCGAGTCGTGGCCCTTGGCGGCCGTTATGCCAAACCATTTGGCGGCTTCCTGATCGCTTTGCTCCACCCCGCGGCCGCTGACATACATCAGCCCCAGGTTGTACTGAGCATCGAGAAGGTTCTGCGCAGCTGCAAGCCGATACCACTTGACGGCTTCCTGATCGCTTTGTTCCACCCCGCGGCCGTCTTCGTACATGACGCCAAGATTGAACTGGCCGTTGGCCTCCCCCTGTGCCGCCGAGAGGCGGTACCACTTGACGGCCTCCTGATCGCTCTGCGCCACACCGCGGCCGCGGTCATACATCAGGCCGAGATTGCTCTGGCTCAAGGCGTTGCCTTGTGCGGCTGCCAGGCCAAACCATTGCGCGGCTTTCTCGTCGCTTTGCAACACCTCACGGCCATCTGCGTACATCTGACCCAGGTCAAGCTGTGCCTGGGCATCCCCCGCCTGTGCCTTGCGCAGCAGGTCCGCGGGTTGGGCCATTGCCAAGGTGCTGGCTAGCAGCAGTGCGACAGCGGAGTAAAGGTGAACCATGTTTTTCTGCATTTTTCCTGATGTTCTTGGGATAAAGGCTCTGTGTTCGGCCTGCAGCTGCAAAGCGCGTCATGACTTCAGGCGGCCCGGAGGTCTTCCCTGAACGCGTTGCAGGCTCGCAGTGACGCGGTCCGCACAGCGTGATCGTGCAGCGGAGAGCACAGCGAGACCGCCGACCATCGGGTCCTTGCTGTTTCACCTCGGTCAGGGGTCGAGAACCTCTGGAATATCGGTCGACGCCCTGCATGGAGCAGGCATTCAGATGCCCGCACTGCGGGCCAGCGCGAGGAGGCATTCTAGTCACGTAACAAGCTGCAGCCGCCAAGTCGCTCATCGCAACTGGCGGCTGCAGCTCGTTGATCGGGGGCGTTTTTCTGCCGTGAGCCCGGCCGGCATCATGATCGAGAAGTGCTTATGCCTACTGCAGGCGCTTGCGCATGGCAAATCCATAACCCAGCCCCAGCAAGGCTGCCATGGCCGAGCCTGCCAAAATGCCCAGCTTGGCCGCGCCCAGCAAGGTCGCATCTGCAAAGGCCAGGCCGCCGACAAAGATGGACATGGTGAAGCCTATGCCGGCCAGCAGACCCACCAGCAGCACACCGTGCCAGTTCAGGCCCTCGGGCAGGCTGCACAGCCCGCTCTTGACGGCCAGCCAGGTGCAGATGAAGACACCCAGGGGCTTGCCCAGCACCAGGGCCACCAGCACGGCCATGGCCGTGGTCTGCGGTGCGGCAGCGCTCAGGTCTATGTCCGAGAATTGCACGCCGGCATTGGCCAGCGCAAAGATGGGCATGATGCAAAAAGCCACCCAGGGATGAAGAATCATGGGCAGGCGCAGAGCGGGCGGCAACAGGTCGCGCTGTGCGAGCTGGGCGGTGCGCAGCTCCTGCAGCAGGTGCTGCGGATCGGGCCGGCCGCTCAGCATCTGCTCGCCAGCCTTGCGCATGGCTGTCTGTGCCGTGATCAGCAGCGGCATGGGAGTGGGACGTACAAACACAGGCGTCATCAGACCCAGCACCACACCTGCCAGAGTGGGGTGAGCGCCGGTCTTGAGCAGGCCGAACCAGAGAATGGCTCCGGGCAGCACATACAGGGGCGCGGCGGCAATGCCCATGCGGTTGAACAGCAGCACCAGCAGCACGCCGGCTGCGGCAACCACAAAGCCCATGGCCTGCAGGCCGCCCGAGTAGAAGAACGCGATGATGAGCACGGCCACTATGTCGTCGATGATGGCCAGGGCCAGCAGGAAGATGCGCAGCGCTCCCGGGATATTGCGGCCCAGCAAGGCCAGCACGCCCACGGCAAACGCGATGTCGGTCGCCGTCGGAATCGCCCAGCCGTTGAGCAGTGTCCTGTCGTTGCCTGCCAGGGCTACGTAGATGAGCGCGGGCACGGCCACGCCGCCGATGGCTGCGATCAGCGGCAGACTGGCCTGGCGCAGGCTGGCCAGCGCGCCGTTGTGCAGCTCGCGCCGGATCTCCATACCCACGACCAGAAAGAACACCGTCATCAGAACGTCGTTGACGATGAAATGCAGATCGGTGCTGAAGCTCCATGGGCCAAGCGTCAGCGCGACGGGGGCATGCCACAGTGCAAAGTAGCTTGGCGCCGCAGCGGAGTTGGCCCAGATCAGGGCTGCCGCAGCGGCCAGCATGAGCACCATGCCGGCGAAGGATTCGATATGCAGCAGGTGCGAGATTTGTGCCTGCACGCGCTCGGTTGCAGATTGCAGCGCGGGGACGCGGGGTGAATGTTGGGATGCAAAAGGCGCAGGGGCCTGCACAAGTGTTTGTGGGTCCATGAGTTGGTAGGTGTCTGAAGTCGTGCGCTGAAGGCGCGCGGCACCTGAGGCAATGCCTGCTGGTGCCGTCTGCACTGCTAGACGACTGGCGCGCTGGCGGCCCGACCTGCGCATGAACATTCACCTGCCATCGCCACCTTGTGTGGCGGGCACCCGGCTGAAATTGTAGCTAAAGATGCAGCAATGGTCTGGATATGGGGTTTATTTGCCGGGAAAGAGACTTCGCCATCAGGACGCAAGCCGTTCGTGCTTCACGTCGCCTTGGCTTGAGCGGGTGGACTGCACGAATCGCGTCAGCGCCGTGCGGCAGCCGGCGCTATGCTGGCGCGCTAACAGAAAAGAAAGCGTCTCATGCCGGGCATAGGAATGGAATATTTGTGGGTGGGAGTGGTGCTGTTTGCGGCGGCGGCGCAGACGGTGCGCAACACGGCCCAGCGCTCGCTGACGACGCAGGTCGGCACGCTGCCGGCCACGCTGGTGCGCTTTCTCTATGGCCTGCCGTTTGCCGCCATCTATCTGCTGGCGCTGTATGCGCTGGGCGATCCGTCCCTGGTGCTGCCGAAGTTCAGCGCCGCCTATCTGGGCTGGATTGCGCTTGGTGCGCTCTTTCAGGTCGCGGCCACGGTCGCCTTGCTCATGGCCATGAAGGAGCGAAACTTTGCCGTGGCGGTCACGCTGTCCAAGACCGAGGTGCTGCAGGTGGCCCTGTTTGCCGCCATGTTCCTGCATGAGCTACCGACCCGACTGGCGCTGCTGGCCATGGTGCTTGCCACCGTGGGCGTGCTGATGCTGTCGCTGCCGCCGCGCGGGCAGCTGTTCACGCTCTCGGCCTGGACCAGCAAATCCTCGGTCTACGGGCTGATCTGCGGCGCCTGTTTTGCGCTGGCCACGGTGGGCTTTCGCGGCGGTGCGGTCGAGATCGCAACACTGGGCGTGAGCTCGCCCTGGTTGTCGGGGGCCTGGGGCGTGCTGATTGCGCAGACCATGCAGTCCGTCGTCATGAGCGCCTGGATCGCCAGAACCCATGAGCACGGCCTGCGCCCCATCTTCAAGGCCTGGCGCATCTCGCTGCTGGCCGGCAGCATGGGCGCTGCGGCCTCGCTGGCCTGGTTCACCGCCTATGCCATGCAGGGGGCGGCCGCCGTGCGCACCTTGGGCATGGTGGAGGTGGTGTTCAGCTACATCGTCTCGCGCAAGGTGTTCAGCGAGAAGCTCTCATTGACGGAAAAGCTGGGCATGGCGCTGATGATGCTGGGCCTGGTGCTGATCTGTCTGCAGCTATGATTTCTAGAGCTGCTTGCGCTTTCCAATGCTCGTTTTCAAGGTGAAAAGTCCTTGAAACTAAGTATGGAATTGCGCAAGAAGCTCCTTAAACAATAGCTTTCTGCAGCGGCGAGGCGCGATGCGTGTCTGGCTTGTTGCTGCAGGCAGCTATCAGGCGCTGGCAGTGCTCAGCGTGGCCGGCCGGGACTGCCTGCTGGCGCTGCCCATGGACTGCAGCACGACATCGCCGACCATGTCGGCGGTGACGGCCGACAAGGTCCAGCCCAGATGGCCGTGGCCGGTGTTGTAGAACACGCAGGGCTTGTTGCCAGGGCCCACGCGCGGCAGCATGTCCGGCATCATGGGACGCAGACCGGCCCAGGGCACCACGCTGCGTGTGCTGACGCCCGGGAAGCATTGCTGCACCCATTCGATGAGCGGGCGGATACGGTCGGCGCGGATGTCCTTGTTGTAGCCGTTGAATTCGGCCGTGCCGGCCACGCGAAAGCGATCGTCTCCGAGGCGGCTGGTGACCAGCTTGGTCTCGTCGTCCAGCAGGCTCACCAAGGGGGCAGCGGCTCGGCTGGCTTCGTCCGGCAGATTGACCGTGATGGAGTAGCCCTTGACCGGATAGATGTTGACGCTGTCGCCGAGCTGAGCGGCCAGCGCGCGGCTGGCCGTGCCTGCGCAGACGACCATGGCGTCGAAGGTCGAGGTCTCGGTTTCCAGACCCTGGCGCACGGTCACGCTGGCCTGCTTGCCATTGCTGTTCACTGACACGATTTCCTGGCCGTAGCGGCATTGCACGCCCAGTCGCTCGCAGGCGGCGGCCAGGCCGCTGGTGAACTTGTGGATGTCGCCGGTGGAGTCGCTCTCGGTGAAGTAGCCGCCATAGAAGGTTCCGGACAGGGTCGGCTCGATGGACCGCATCTCCTGCGGTGTCACGGCGCGGCGCTCCAGCCCGCCTTTGGCCAGCAACTGGGAAACCTTGCCTGCATGTTCAAAGCCTGCTCGGTCGCGGTAGATATGCAAGATGCCTTTTTGCTTCAGATCGAAGTCAATGCCTTCGCTGGCCGCCCAGTCAAACAGGTGTTCGCGCGCCGCAATAGCCAGCCTGGCGGTCTCCACGGTGTTTTTCTCGTAATGGGGGATGGCCGCGAGAAACTGGCAGAACCAGGAAATCTTGTGCCAGCTGGGCTTGGGGTTGAGCAGTAGCGGTGCATCGCTCTTGAGCATCCATTTGAGGCCCTTGACGATGGTGGACCAATGGGTCCAGACCTCGGCGTTCGAGGCCGAGAGCTGGCCGCCATTGGCGAACGAGGTTTCCATGGCGGCATTGCGCTGCTTCTCGAACAGGGTGACGGAAAATCCGCGGCGTGCGAGGGCGTAGGCGGTGGTCACTCCCGTGATGCCACCGCCGATGACGGCGATTGTCTTCATGATTCAGATTCCAGAGACGTCAAGGGTGGAGCCCGTGCGCAACATGCGCAGCGGACGCCCCCTCTGTTCTGGACCTGAGAGATTCACGAGGCAGGGCCTTGCGGCGCTGCTCGCTTGCTCCTTCGGTATGCCCGGCGGACGATGACGTCCGGACATTCTTCAGAGTGTGTGAAAGCGATGCCGATCCTTTGGCCTGAGAGTTTCCGGGGCGGTTGCTCCTTCGGCGCTGCATGCGCCAAGTTTGCGCTGCAGTCTCTCTCGGCATCACCGGGCTGAGAGCCTGTGGGCAAATGTAGGAAGAACGGCGGCGCCTGGATATACGGGTTTTCTAGACTTCTGCGCCGGGGCAGGCCGTGCTTCGCTTCTTTTATTTGATAGCGGCTAGCGCTTGTTCTTTAAAGACTTTCTTGTGTTTTCATAAGGAAAGTGAATGTATTCATGCGCAAGAAGCTTCCGAATTCATAGCGTTAAGCGCTGTCAAGTGCCGCTGAGCAGCCCCAGAGTCAACCCCTGCATTGACATGACGGGTCATGGTCGGCGGTGGATTTGGGCAAAATATCGTCTTTGCCTGTCAATTGGCCCGGCGATATCACCGCTTTGCCATTGAAGCACCCGACTGGGGTGGCTGCCGATTCAGGATGCAACTGGCCTATCCGCCATGGCGTTCTGCTGTCATGGCTTCGTTCCTTTGTCCTTGTTGACCGCGACCGTCATGGTCGCCTTTTTGCGTTGCCTGTCGCAGCGCCTGCGGGATGGTTGGGTGTTTTGTCTGGATGGGCGCAAACCATTACAACAAGACATTTATGTCCCAACCCAACTCAAGCCAGCAGCTCGCGCCGACTGGCGATGGTGACGATAACCAGCCCCGCTTGCACCGGGTGCTCAAGCAGCGCCACCTGAGCATGATCGCCATTGGCGGCGCCATCGGAACGGGCCTGTTCGTGGCCTCCGGCTCGGCCATCGCCCAGATCGGCCCGGGCGGAGCCGTGCTCACCTATCTGCTCATCGGCATCATGGTGTACTACATCATGACCAGTCTGGGCGAGCTGGCTGCCTTCATGCCAGTGGCCGGCTCTTTCTCTACTTATGCCTCGCGCTATGTGGATCGCGGCTTCGGCTTTGCGCTGGGCTGGAACTTCTGGTTCAGCTGGGCCGTGGTGGTGGCCGTGGATCTGGTGGCCTCGCAGCTGGTCATGGCCTACTGGTTTCCCAATGTGCCGGGCATCCTCTGGAGCGGCCTGTTCCTGCTGCTGATGGTGGGGCTGAACGCGTTTTCCGCGCGCGGCTTTGCCGAGGCCGAGTACTGGTTCGCGCTGATCAAGGTGCTGGCCGTAGTGGCCTTTCTGATCACCGGCGTGCTGATTCTGTTCGGCATCATCAGCAACGGCCATGTGCCTGGCTTCGAGAACTGGACCACGGGCGATGCGCCATTCGTCGGCAATTTCGCGACCTTTGTGGGCGTGGCCATGATCGTGGCCTATTCCTTCCAGGGCACGGAGCTGGTGGGCGTTGCTGCGGGCGAATCCGAAAACCCGCGCGAGAACGTGCCACGTGCGATTCGCCAGGTGTTCTGGCGCATCCTGCTGTTCTATGTGCTGGCCATCATCGTCATCGGCTTTCTGATTCCCTATACCGATCCGCAGCTGCTGCGCACCGATGTGGCCGATATCGCCGTGAGCCCGTTCACGCTGGTGTTCCAGCACGCGGGTCTGCTGTCGGCGGCCACGGTGATGAATGCGGTGATCCTGACCTCGGTGCTGTCGGCAGGTAACTCCGGCATGTATGCAGCCACGCGCATGCTCTACAACATGGCGACCGAGGGCAATGCGCCGCGCATCTTCTCCCGGCTGACCCAGAACGGCGTGCCGCTGGTGGCCTTGATCGGCAGCACGCTGGTTGCCAGCCTGTGCCTGTTTTCCTCGCTCTACAGCCCGCAGGCCGTCTATATCTGGCTGTTGAATCTGGCCGGCATGACGGAGTTCATCGTCTGGCTGGGCATTGCCGTCAGCCACTACCGTTTCCGTCGCGGCTATGTCATGCATGGTCACGATGTGGGCCTGCTGCCCTACAAGGCCGGCGCCTTCCCCTTCGGCCCCATCTTTGCCTTCGTGCTGTGTCTGGTGGTGACGCTGGGCCAGAACTACCAGGCCTTCCTGGAAGATCGCATCGATTGGGGCGGGGTGGTCTCGACCTATCTGGGCATTCCGCTGTTCCTGCTGTTCTGGCTGGGTTACTGGCTGGTCAAGCGCAAGACCTGGATCAGCTATGCCGATATGCGCTTTGACGAGCTCGAAGACATCAAGCAGGGCAAGGTGTCGTCCTGAGGCGGTTTGAGCCTTCCCCTTCTCCAGGCGGGAAGGGGTAGCGGCAGGGGCTGGCACTGCTTGCGGTATCCCGTTGCCTGTGTGCCTGTTTGACGCATCGCGGCCGTCTCTTGCCAGCGCAGGCAAAATCGGCACTGTGAGCGATCTTCCCCCCAGCCCCGAGCCCAGGCCCAGGCGCATAGCGCATCTGGACATGGATGCGTTCTACGCCTCCGTGGAGCTGCTGCGCTACCCGCAGCTCAAGGGGCTGCCGGTGGTCATCGGCGGCGGGCGGCGCAGCTTTGACGAGCAGCTGCTGGCGCGGCATGCGGGGCGGCCGCTGTCCGAGATCCCGGTGGCCGACTTTCCACTGCTGCGCGATTACACGGGGCGCGGCGTGATCACCACGGCCACCTATGCCGCCCGGCAGTTCGGCGTGGGCTCGGCCATGGGCATGATGAAGGCCGCAAGGCTGTGTCCGCAGGCGATTCTTCTGCCCGTGGACTTTGCCGAGTACCGGCGCTTTTCCCGGGCCTTCAAAGAGATCATCGTGTCGATTGCGCCGCTTATGGAAAACCGCGGCGTGGACGAGGTCTACATCGACTTCACCGACGTGCCGGGCGGCCAGCGCGAAGGTGGACGCGTGCTGGCCCGGCTGATCCAGAAATCCATCTTCGATGCCACAGGCCTGACCTGCTCGGTCGGTGTGGCGCCCAACAAGCTGCTGGCCAAGATGGCCAGCGAGTTCAACAAGCCCAACGGCATCTCCATCGTCCAGCCCGAAGACCTGCAAAGCCGGATCTGGCCGCTGGCCTGCCGCAAGGTCAACGGCATAGGCCCCAAGGCCGATGCCAAGCTCAAGAGCCTGGGCATAGAAACCATTGGCGACCTGGCCGCGCAAAGCCTTCCCCAGCTGCTGCACTGGTTTGGCAAGAGCTATGGCCACTGGCTGCACGAGTCGGCCTGGGGGCGCGACGAGCGCGCCGTGGTGACCGAGAGCGAGCCGGTGTCCATGAGCCGCGAGACCACCTTCGAGCGCGATCTGCATGCCGTACGCGACAAGGCCGAGCTGGGCGCGATCTTCACGGACCTGTGCGAGCGCGTGGCCGAGGATCTGCGGCGCAAGGGCTATGTGGGGCGCACCGTGGGCATCAAGCTGCGCTATGACGACTTCAGGATCGCCACGCGGGACCAGACCCTGAACCTGCCGATACAGGATGCGGCCGCCATCCGCCTGGCCGCAGGCCAATGCCTCAAGCGCGTGCCGCTGGGCAAGCGCATCAGGCTGCTGGGGGTCAAGGTCTCGGGCCTGATTGCCGAGCCGCTCTGGCAGGCCAGCGCCCACGATCCGGTGGCAAGAGAGCTGCTGCTCAGACCCCATGGTTTGACCTCGGTCAAGCATTCGGATCCCTATACCGCATCTCTGTTCTGAGCTTTGGGGCTCGGGAATCATCGCTGTGCGATGATCCAAGTGTGAATTTGTGTATCTGGTTAACCAGCTGCCTACGGGATGCCTGATCGCTCACTCTCGAACAAAAACTACATAGGCCTATTGGAGGAGTGCAAAGCATGCGCCTGAACCTGCCGGTATCTCAACAAAACTACGACTTTCCGGGTGACGAGCTGCTGGTCTCCAGCACCAACACCAAGGGCGAGATCACGCATTGCAACCCGGCCTTCGTGCGCGTCAGCGGCTATGGCTATGAAGAGCTGATCGGTCAGCCGCACAATCTGATCCGCCACCCGGACATGCCGGCCGCCGCCTTCAAGGACATGTGGCGCACCATCGCCCATGGCTATCCCTGGACGGCACTGGTCAAGAACCGCCGCAAGAACGGCGACCACTACTGGGTGCGCGCCAATGTCACGCCCATCATGGAAGGTGGCAAGCCCAGCGGCTATCTGTCGGTGCGCACCAAGCCCTCGGCCGCCGAAGTGGCCGCAGCCGAAGCCCTGTATGCGCGCATGCGCAACGAGGAAAAGCAGGCACAGGCCAGCTTCCGCCTGCGCGCAGGCGCGGTGCGCCGCCTGGGACTGATGGGCTGGTGGGACGGCCGCAAGGACGTGGGCCTGGTGGCGCGCATGGCCTGGTTGCTGGCCATCGTGGCCTTGATCGCCATGCTGCCCGATTTGCTGGGCTGGCAGGGCGCAGCGGCCTGGGGCTGGCGTGCTGCAAGCCTGGTGGCAGGCGGCGCATTCGTGCTGTGGCGCTTTCAACGGCGCTGCGTGGCGGGACTTGAGGAAGCCAGCCGCTTTGCGGCCGATGTGGCAGCCTGCAATCTGAGCACCGAATGCAGCCAGAGCTACAGCGGTGCCATGGGGGCGCTGATGCTGCGGCTGCAGCAGATCCAGATCAATCTGCGCGCCGTGGTGGGCGATGTGCGCACCGAGGTGCAGGGTTTTGCCCAGACCGCCCATGAAATCGCCCAGAGCAGTTTTGATCTGGCAGGGCGTACCGAGTCGCAGGCCACCAGCCTGCAGCAGACGGCGGCCTCGATGGAGGAAATTTCAGGCACGGTGTCGCAGACGGCCGATACGGCCCAGTTCATGGCCGGTGCCAGCGACGAGAGCAGCAAGGTGGCCAGCCGCAGCGGCGCGGCCATCAGCGAGGTGGGCCAGGCCATGGAACATATCCGGGGCTCCTCCACCCGCATGAGCGAAATCATTGGCGTGATCGAGAGCATTGCCTTCCAGACCAATCTGCTGGCACTGAACGCGGCAGTGGAGGCGGCGCGGGCTGGCGAGCAGGGTCGCGGCTTTGCCGTGGTGGCGGGCGAGGTCCGGGCACTGGCCCAGCGCAGTGCCGAGGCGGCCAAGGAGATCAGCGTGCTCATCAACCGCACGGTCGACGGCATCAACGACGGCAATGCGCGCATGCGTGCCGCGGGCCAGACCATAGACGGCATGGTGCAGGCCGTGGACAAGGTCGGCTCCCTGGTGCACCAGATCAGCATTGCCACGCGTGAGCAATCGATAGGCATCTCCCAGGTCAACGAGGCCGTGGCCCAGCTCGACTCCGTGACCCAGCAGAATGCGGCTTTGGTGGAGCAGTCGACCAGCGCCGCGCAATCGCTGCGCCAGAGTGCCAAGACGCTGGAGCGTTCGGTGGACGTGTTCCATCTTTAGGCTTTTGCCATATTGCTCTGAAAAGGCAGCCGTGGAGCTGCCTTTTTCACATCGGCTTTCGGTAGGATTGCGGCATGAGTGTTGTGCTGATCCTGATCGCCATTGCGGCGCTGGCCCTGTGTGTGCTGATCTGGCTGATATCGCGTTTGCGCGCTGACGCCAGACCCGCGTCGTCTGCAACTGCCCTGCAGGAGGCCGAGCCGTCCGTGGCCCAGGCCAGAGTGGCGTCGGAGGCTGCGGCGCAGACACTCTCCGATCAAGAGCTTGCGGCGCAGGCGGATACGGCGTCGGAGTCCAACCGGGATGTGAATTTTCGCCCCCAGGGCGAGCGCGGCATGGGCGGCCCCATCTATGGCGACGTGCTGTGTGCGGACGGCGTCTATCTGCCCCATGTCTGGGAGATGGACATGCACACCTCCTATGACGGGCGCTGGCTGCGCACGGGCTTTTATGACAGCGAGGCGGCCCATCTGGTCGATCGCAAATCACGTCGCAGCTGGCGCATAGACAAGCCGGAAGGCGAGCTCCTGGATGCCATCCATTGGCGCATGCCGCGCTGGAGTGGCGAGAGCATCAATGAAAGCGGCATTGCCGACGATGCACATGTGATCATGTCCGATGCCAGCTTCGAGGCCTGGCTGGGCGAGCATATGGCTGCGCAGCCGCAGCCCCTGCTGCAGGTGGTCGATCTCTGGGTGCCGGCTGACTGCCTGCCTGCCGAGGTCGCCAGGCCCATGCCAACCCTGCCGCAACCGGCTCAGCCCAGCTCGGTGCCGCCAGTGCTGCTGCAGCGCCACTGGCCGGCTTCGCTGCGCAAGCTGCGCTATCCAATGGCTCCGCTGCAGAATCCGCACTGGCAGCTGATGCTGGGTGAGTCCGCCCAGCCCTGGGTGCTGGATGAGAGCCACAGCATGGTCTGGCGTGCCGATGCCCAGGCTTTTGCGCTCTATGCCTACCCTACCCAGGGCGATGCCAGCCAGGCCAGCCTGCGGCTGGCCGTCTGGACCATGGAGCGAGGCTGGCAGCAATGGCCGCAGTTGATGCCCGAGGACCGCAAACCCTGGGCGCTGGGCCTGGCACGGTTGGGCGATGAGCAGGAGTCCGGTGCTTTTCCGCTGAGCTGGCTCAATGAACTGCTGCTGCAGAAAGTGCAGCTCGATATGCCCGAGACCGAGCGCTTGCACGATGGCACCAGCATCAGCTGCGCCATGAGCGAGGTGGATGTCTGCGCTGCCCATCAACGCGATGGCCTGCCCATCATCAAACCCTCGCTGCCCGTGAGCTTCGACTGGCTGCGTGATCCGGCGCAGCCCGCGCTGTGGCGCGCGCAGAGCGAGCCACTCAAGGGCCAGCGCCTGATCTGGACCCTGTCCAAGCCCGCCAGGGAGGAGCTGGGCGAAACAGCGGCCTACAACCTGCAATGGGGCGAGCGCCATCTGCCCGGCAGCTGGGCTCTCGAGCATGTGATCGTGCAGGGGCGCTGGGCGGCTCTCATGCCCCATGGCCGTGCCCCGATTCGCGGCGGCAGCGGCAGCCTGCAGGTCTGGGATGGGGAGCGCCTGCAAAGCGTGGACCTGCCCTGGCCTGTGGTGCGGCTGGCTGCTGTTCCATCCGTCAAGGGCGGCATGGCTGCTCGCATGCGCGTGTTGGCGCTGACGGCCAGTCTGGCGGACAAGGACTGGGACCCCTGCACCGCATCCTGGCGCTGGCCTTTGCAGTCCGTGTCGGCCAGCCATCTGGCCAGACCCGACTGGCGCCCGCTTTACTCCGAGCGCGAACTGGCGCCCGATGCACAAGGCCGTTGGCAGCTGCTGCCGCGCTGGCGCGAGGTGAGACAGATTCAGCATCCCTGCGCCGACGGCGACTATGTCTGGCGTGACGAGGTGCGCGGCGACACCGTCTGGTGGTGGGGTGGCGTGAACGAGCGCGTCAACCACTATTGGCAGCATGATGAACTTCGCAAGGACGGCGTGATCATGACGCGCAGCGGCCTGGCGTTCTGCGGTGTCGGGCCTTGCGCCTGTCCCCATCCCTCGGGCGAAGGCTGGGCCTTGCTGGAGCCGGTGGAGACGCGCTATGGCGAGCCGGGGCAGTGGCAGCTGCACTGGCTCAATCCCGTGGAAAAGGAAGTGCGCACGCTGACGCTCAAGGCGCGCATGCCGGTGCTGCAGGGCTGGGATGCCCAGGGGCTGCATTGGCAGGATTTGCCCTTGCCTGACGACGAGGCGCGGCAGGGCGAGGCGAACGCGGCTCACAAGTCCCGGGCAGAGCCGGCGGCGTCGCGTCAGCTGGTGGTGGCGCAGACCTGGCAGCGTGCTGCGGTCGAGCCCCTGCGCCAGGGCATGAACGGGCTTTGGATGCGCATTCAGGATCTGCGTTATGCCGAGGCTTTGCTGGGGCAGGATGACTGCCCTTGGAAGAGTTGATCCCCCTGAGCCGCTTTGCGGCCTCCCTCTGAGGGGGACGGCAGCTTTGCTGCGGGGCGGCCCTTGCTTGCTGCCCGGTGCCGCTGTTACTGGCGAGCGGTGCGCACGTTGGCGGGCAGGGCGCCCGGGTGGCTGGTGCGCAAGGGGTTGATGTCCAGGCCGCCACGGCGCGTGTAGCGGGCGTAGACGGCAAGCTTGATGGGTTTGCAGCGGCTCCAGATGTCCATGAAGATGCGCTCCACGCATTGCTCATGGAATTCGTTGTGGTTGCGAAAGCTCACCAGGTACTGCAGCAGACCTTCCTGCTCGATCTGTGCACCGCTGTATTGAATCTGCACGCTGCCCCAGTCGGGCTGGCCGGTGACCAGGCAGTTGCTCTTGAGCAGGTTGCTGACCAGGGTTTCGTTGACGGGCGCTTCGTCATGGTTGGCACGCAGCAGCTCGGGAGCCGGCGTGTACCGGGTGCACTCCACATCTAGGCAGTCCAGCAGCAGACCGTCGAGCTCGTGCACTTGCTGGGCATCGAACTGCTCCGCTTCCAGCAGCCGCACGCCCACGCTGCCCTGGACTTGGCTGCCGCGCCAGGTGGCTTCGGACAGATCGCTGCGCAGGCGCGCCAGTACCTCGCTGGCGTCGGCAAAGCGGGTGTTGTTGAAGCTGTTCAGGTACAGCTTGAAGGACTTGCTCTCGATCAGGTTGGGCGTTTCGCAGGGGATGGTGAAATGCGCCAGCGCCACCTGGGGCTTGCCGCGCAGATTGAGCCAGGAAACTTCGAATGCCGTCCACAGATCGGCGCCAAAGAACGGTGGGTTGATGGCGGCGCCGATTTCCTCGCGCTTGGTCAGGCGTGGCAGGGGAAAGAGCAGGGACGCGTCGTACTGGTCTACATAGGCCGAGCTTTTGCCCAGCTGCGATTGTTCAGGGGTGTGCATGATTCAAAAACAAAATGGCCAGCAGTACAAAAGATAGCTGCTGGCGCTTTATGGGTAAGGGCTAGAGCCTGTTTTTACTTGAACTCTCGTTCGCGCAGCCACTTGGTGGCGATCCATTTTTCGCCCTCCAGCACGGGAGCGCCGCCATGCAGGGTCTTGGTGGCCGGGTCGGGCCGGTTATAGCTGAAGAATACGGCATTGCCACGGCGCGGAACGACCTGCAGCCCTACATCGGGAAAGGTGGTTGCGCCGCCGCGCGCGGGCTCGTTGAGATACACGACCAGGGTCCCCACGCGCTGGCCGCCACGCTTGAGTATCGTCGGCGTGCCGGGCTCGTTGGGCGCAAAGTAGTCGTAATGCGGCTTGTATTCGGCGCCTGGCCGGTAGTGCAGCACCTGCATGCCTTCGCCGTTTTCCAGCGGCCAGTTCAGCAGTCGGGCAATGCGCTGCTCCACACGGCTGATGAGCTCGTTCTCGCCGCGCTGGAAGAACATGCCATTGCTGGTGCGGTCGTCATTGACGGCCTCGCCGCCACTCTGGTTGTCCACGGTCAGCGAGCGCTGCATGCGCGGGCGGGCAGCTGCGATGATGGCATCGCATTCCTCGTTGGAGAGCAGGTTGCCGAACACCACCACGCGCGGGTGGCGCACGCTCATCAGCACATGGACATCGCGATCGCCGGCATGGACGCAGCAGGGATCCGTCAGCAGATCGGGCTCGGGAGTGCCTGACTCATGGACCTGCACTGCCACTTCGGCTTCGGGCCTGGCTGCTGCGAAAGGCAAGGGCAGCTCACCCTCTTCGGGCAGGGCCAGCGCGCGGCGCGCCAGATGCTCGGACCAGCCCGCCTTGCGCATGGATTGCAGCAGCGATGGCAGTGGCACGCCAGAGGCGCTTTGTGTGCGCACCCATTGCATCAGCTCGGGTGTCAGGCCGGGAGGTGTGACGAACTCGTCTTGGGTGGAAGTGCTCATGTCGACAATGCTAGTGTGCACTGATGCCGATTTCAATGCGCAGCGTCAGTCTTGCAGCTTGCGGCGGAACACCAGCTTGCCGGGCGTGCAGGCCTGCTCGGCCAGTGCATAGCCTTCCAGGTCGAACTTGCGCAGGTCGGCCACCTTCTTGGCCTTGTGCTGCACGGCCCAGCGCACCATCAGCCCGCGCGCGCGCTTGGCATGGAAGCTGATGATCTTGTATTTGCCGCCCTTGAAGTCCTCGAAAACGCATTCCACCACGCTGGCCTTGAGTGCCTTGAGATCCACGGCCTTGAAGTATTCCTGAGATGCCAGGTTGACGACAATGCGCTCGCTTTGGGCGTCACCGCGCTCGTTCAGATAGTCGGCAATCTGGGTTCCCCAGAACTGGTAGAGGTTGCTGCCCTTGGCGTTTTCCAGCCGGGTGCCCATCTCCAGGCGATAGGGCTGCAGCAGGTCCAGCGGGCGCAGCACGCCGTAGAGGCCGCTCAGGATCACGACATGCTCCTGGGCCCAGTCCAGCTCCCTGGGCTTGAGGCTGGCGGCATTCAGGCCCTCATAGACATCGCCATTGAAGGCCAGCACCGCCTGGCGCGAGTTCTTGGCGGTGAACCTGGCACTGAACGCTTCGTAGCGGCCCACATTGAGTACGGCCAGCTTGTCACTGATGCTCATGAGCTCCGAAATCTGCTGGGGAGATTTCTCGCGCAGCACTTCAATCAGTTCCAGTGGCTGCTTTTTGAACACCGGCAGCGTGTGCGGCAGCTCGGCGGAGATAGGGCTTTCATAGTCCAGCGATTTGGCCGGAGAGATCAGAAACAACATGGCTTGACGTTCACTCAATCAAAGAAAGGGCGCATGAAAAAGGGCCAGGGCCCCATCCACCGAAGTGGACAGTGCCCTTGGCCCTGTGATGCCGCAAGGCAGTCTGCTTAGGCGTTGGCGCCTGCAGCCTGTTCTTCCTTCTCGAACGGCAGCTGCATCAGGCTCAGATCCTTGCGGGTCTCGACCAGAATCAGCGGGCCTTCGTCGAGCACCACCACGGGCGGGCGCTCGCGAGGAATGCGCACGGGCTTGGGCTCGGCGGCAATCGCAGCCTGGACGGCGGCGATCTTTTCGGCATCGGAGTTGATCCATTCCAGACCCGATGCGGCTGCCAGGGCTTGCAGCTCGGCAATCGGCAGCGCATAGCTCTGTGCCTTGGGCGCTGCGACTGCCGGGGCAGGAGCCACGGTTTCAGCCACAGGCTCCACGGCGACAGCCTGAGGCTCTGCGGCAACCGCAGGCTCTGCTTGCTCGGGCTGGGCGGGTTCCGCCGCAGGAGCGACAGCTGTCACTACGGCTTCTGCTGCCACGGGTGCCTGCACTTGTGCAGCAACAGGCGCTTGCTCTGCCTGAGCCTGAGGTGCAACAGCATCAAAGTAGCTGCGGCGTGCCGGCTGCTCGCCAGCGTCTGCGGCAGGCACTTCGACCGGAGCCTGGGCTTCGGCTGTCTGCTCGGCAGACTGCTCTTCTGCCTGGGCATCGCGCGGTGCACGGTCGCGGCGGTCACGGCCATAGCGGTCACGCGAACGGCGCTGACGGGGCTCGCGAGCCTCGCCGCCTTGTGCGCCATCCTGAGCCTGGGCATCCACAGCGTCGACCTTGGCGGTGTCCAGTGCCGCTTCGTCGGCAACGGCCTGCATGGCGGGCTGGGCATCGGCGTTGCGATTCTGGCGCTCGCGGCGACCTTCACCGCGTTCGCCACGCTCATTGCGTTCCGCACGCTCGCCGCGCTCCTGGCGGTTGCGCTCGGGCTTGGGAGCTGCGTTGAACTCTTCGCCATTCAGCGCGGCTTCTGCCACCTGGGGCTGGCGGTCGTCACGGCGCTCGTTGCGTTCACTACCGCGGCGGTTGCCGCGCTCGGGGCGGTCCTGACGCTGTTGCTGCTCGGGGCGCTCGTTGCGTTGCTGCTCGTCACGGCCCTGGGCGTTGCGGCGGCTGTTGCGGTCGCCACGTTCGCTGCCATTGCGCTCCGCGCTGTTGCGGTCGCCGCGTTCGTTGCGGTCACCACCACGGCGGTTGCGGTCACCGCCACGGCCTTCGCCTCGGCGGCCGTCGCGGCTGCCTTCACGGGCGGCAGGGGCGGGTGCTTCGGCCACGGGAGCGGGCACTGCCACGGGAGCCGGTGCGCCAAAGCCGAACAGGTTCTTGAGCCAGGCAAAAAAGCCTTGCTCGCGCACCACGGGTCGGGCCGCTACGGGAGTGGGCGTCTCAGCGGCAGCGGCAGCGCGCGGCTGGCGCGGCGGGCGAGGCTCGGCAATCGGCGCGGGAGCATCGGGCAGCACGCCCTTGATGACGGGGGTCTGCTTGTTGGTGGGCTCCTGCGAGCGGCGTGTGACCGTTGTCACCTCTTCGGGCTCGTCGGCCAGCTTGTAGCTGGCTTCCATGGATTCCAGGCGCGAGTCGTCGTGCTTGAGACGCTCGAGCTTGTAGTGCGGCGTGTCCATGGACTTGTTGGGCACCATGATCACGTTGACGCGCTGCTTGAGCTCGATCTTGGTGATTTCGCTGCGCTTTTCGTTGAGCAGGAAGGAAGCCACTTCCACGGGCACCTGGCAGTGCACGGCGGCCGTGTTGTCCTTCATGGACTCTTCCTGGATGATGCGCAGAATCTGCAGCGCCGAGCTTTCCGTGTCGCGGATGTGGCCGGAGCCGCCGCAGCGCGGGCAGTTGATGTGGGCGCCCTCGGACAGGGCGGGCTTGAGGCGCTGGCGGCTCATTTCCATCAGGCCGAACTTGCTGATGGTGCCGAACTGCACGCGGGCGCGGTCCTGGCGCAGGGCATCGCGCAGGCGGTTTTCCACTTCGCGGCGGTTCTTTGCCTCTTCCATGTCGATGAAGTCGATCACGATCAGGCCGCCCAGGTCGCGCAGGCGCATCTGGCGCGCCACTTCGTCGGCTGCCTCGAGGTTGGTGCGGGTCGCGGTTTCCTCGATATCGCCGCCCTTGATGGCGCGGGCCGAGTTCACGTCCACGGAGACCAGGGCTTCGGTGTGGTCGATCACGATGGCGCCGCCCGAGGGCAGGGTCACGGTGCGCGAGTAGGCGGACTCGATCTGGTGCTCGATCTGGAAGCGCGAGAACAGGGGGGCGTCGTCGCGGTAGCGCTTGACGCGGGCAGCGTGCTCGGGCATCACATGTGCCATGAACTGCTGGGCCTGTTCATAGATGTCATCGGTGTCGATCAGGATGTCGCCGATGTCATTGTTGAAATAGTCGCGGATGGCGCGGATCACCAGGCTGGATTCCTGATAGATCAGGAATGCGCCCTTGGAGGCCTTGGCTGCGCCGTCGATGGCGCTCCACAGCTTGAGCAGATAGTTCAGGTCCCACTGCAGCTCGGGAGCCGAGCGGCCAATGCCGGCAGTGCGTGCAATGATGGACATGCCCTTGGGGTACTCGAGCTGGTCCATGGCCTCCTTGAGCTCGGCGCGATCCTCGCCCTCGATGCGGCGCGAAACGCCACCGCCACGGGGGTTGTTGGGCATCAGCACCACATAGCGGCCGGCCAGCGAGATGAAGGTGGTCAGGGCCGCGCCCTTGTTGCCGCGCTCTTCTTTTTCGACCTGGACGATCAGCTCCTGACCTTCGCGGATCACGTCGTTGATGCGGGCCTGGCTGGGCGAGACGCCTTCGGCAAAGTATTGCTTGGAGATTTCCTTGAAGGGCAGGAAGCCGTGGCGGTCTTCGCCATAGTCCACAAAGCAGGCTTCGAGAGAAGGCTCGACGCGGGTCACGACGGCCTTGTAGATATTGCCCTTGCGTTGTTCGCGACCTTCGATTTCGATCTCGTAGTCCAGCAGCTTCTGGCCATCCACAATGGCCAGGCGGCGTTCTTCGGACTGTGTCGCGTTAATCAGCATCCGTTTCATGATGCGTTTCCTTTATTCGTTTTATGGGGCACGCTGGTCACAGACCAACGCACCTTTGACTGGTAATCAAAGACAGGCTCAACAGGAGCCGTGATGCCAGACGAACGCGTTGAAACGGATGAGGAATCTGGGGGCGGTACAGGACGGCGCTACTGGCCTGATCTCAAGTCAGTAGCGGAGGTACAGGCCGGGGGACGAGCGGGAGAGGACGCGCATGCAGACGGGGTACAAAAGAAGCCGATGCGCGTGCTAGGGAGGTGGGTGGTTTCTTCAAGACATGGCTCGTCTCGGGGGCCGGCCGTGCCTTGCCCCAGAGGTTGATCAGCAATGTCCAAAAGATCCACATGCTCGTTGAGAGAACCGGCAGTTGCAGGCTGCTTTTGCCTGGTCAACTGCACGGTATGAGATTCCGTATCAGTGTTTCAATTCGTCAGCCTTTGCCAGGCTTTCACAGGCTGCTGCAGCTCATCTTGACTGCAATTTGCGTGTGCAAAACTGGCGGGCATCGACCTGCCTGTGCGGTGGGAAATGATTGTTTGGACTAAACTCCATGCGAATCAATCACTTACAACTAAGCTCGGCACAGGTGAAACACATTATAGAGGGCAAACCGGCGCAGGGCCGGTCACAGAATACGGCTGCGGCCTCGGTACGGCTGATCGAGGTCGATGAAGACTCCGCCGGACAGCGACTCGACAACTTTCTCATGCGCCACCTCAAGGGGGTGCCCAAGACCCATGTCTACCGCATCATCCGCAGCGGTGAAGTGCGTATCAACAAGGGGCGCGTGAGTGCCGAGACCCGGGTTCAGCCCGGCGACGTGGTGCGCCTTCCCCCGGTCCGGATTTCTGAAAAAGTGACTGAAAAAGCGGAACGCCCGGCGCCGGCTAAGGACTTTCCCGCCCTGTTGGATGACGAACACATGATTGCGTTGTCCAAGCCTGCCGGCGTGGCCGTGCATGGCGGCTCGGGCGTGAGCTTTGGCGTCATCGAGCAACTGCGCCAGGCGCGTCCCGATGCCAAGTTCCTCGAACTGGTGCACCGGCTGGATCGCGAAACCTCGGGCATTTTGCTGGTGGCCAAAAAGCGCTCCGCACTCATCAATCTGCAGGACCAGTTTCGAGAGCGCGAGACCGGCAAGACCTATCTGGCGCTGGTGCAGGGGGCCTGGCCGGCCAACAAGAAGGTCATTGATCTGCCGCTGCACAAGTATCTGCAGGCCGACGGCGAGCGCCGCGTGCGCGTGACCACGGCCGATGACCCGGATGGAATGCGCTCCATCACCCTGGTCAAGGTCAGAAAGCTGATCGAGCCACGCCCCTTGCAGGGACTGCCTGCCATGAGTCTGCTGGAAGTGACCATCAAGACGGGTCGTACCCACCAGATTCGCGTGCATCTGTCCTCGCAGGGGCATCCCATCGTGGGCGATGACAAATATGGTGATTTTGATCTCAACCGTCGTGTGCAAAAGCAGGGGCTCAAACGCATGTTTCTGCACGCCTGGCGGCTACAGTTCAATCATCCCGCCAGCGGCGAGCGTGTCGAGTTGCGCGCCGAGTTGCCGCCGGAGCTGGCGGATTTTGTGAACTGACTAGGCTTCATGACTACTGAAAACCATAGCGCCCGGCGACCACGCCGCTTCGATCTGATTGCATTTGACTGGGATGGGACCGTGGCGGACTCCACGGCCATCATCAGTCGCAGCATCCAGGAGGCGGTGCGTGATGTGGGCGGCACCGTACCCAGCGACGAGCAGGCTGCCTATGTGATCGGCATGGCGCTGATGCCAGCCCTGGCCCGTGCGGCACCCGATGTGCCGCCCGAAAAATATCCTGAGCTGGCCAATCGCTATCGCTTTCACTTCTTCAAGCATCAGGACGATATCTGCGTGTTTGACGGCATCCTGCCGCTGCTTGCCGAGCTGCGCGAGCGCGGCCACTGGCTGACCGTGGCCACGGGCAAGAGTCGCATGGGGCTCAACCATGCGCTGCAGGACCCGCAGCTCAAGGGATTGTTCGACGGTTCGCGCACGGCCGATGAGACCGCCGGCAAGCCCAGTCCGCTGATGTTGCACGAGTTGATGGCCGAATTCGGTGTGGAGCCCGAGCGGACACTGATGATTGGCGACACCACGCACGATTTGCAGATGGCGCAGAACGCCGGCTGTGCCTGTGTGGGGGTTTCCTATGGTGCCCATGCTCCCGACGGCTTCTCCCAGTTCAATCCGCTGTTCGTGGCCGACTCCGCAGCGCAGCTGCGGGCCTGGTTGCTGGCCAACGCGTGAAGGCCGCCATGACGCAGACCGTGGAGTTGTGCGCCAGTGCCGATCTGGTCGACGGCGGCCGGGCTGTGGGCTTTGACGTGCGGTATGCCGGGCAGGGCAGCCGCGCTTTTGCGATTCGCTACCAGGGGCAGGTCTATGCCTATCTGAATCGCTGCAGCCATATTCCCATGGAAATGGACTACCAGGAAGGTCAGTTTTTTGACGATTCCGGTCGCTGGCTGTTGTGTTCTACCCACGGAGCTGCCTATGAACCTGACAGCGGTGCCTGCGCTGGCGGTCCTTGCCGTGGCGGGCTGGTAAAAATCGCCTTGAGCGAAAGCGATGGCGTGGTGCGCTGGCATACTGGGCCACAACTGAAACCTCCAGAGTTTTGAGATGAGTTCCCCAAACACCCCTGACAACCATGATTCCCAGCAGCATGTGACGCCGGGCGCGGACCTGTGGTCCAAGGCTTCTGCCACATCCGCCGAGGCGCCGGCCGCAGCCAAGGTCTCCGGGAATGGAGGCTGGGAGCGCGATGTGCTGGAAAAGCTGGTGTTTGCTTCCATCAAGGAGCAGCGAGCAGCACGGCGCTGGCGCTTTTTCAGCCGTCTGCTGTGGTCCGTAGTGGTGCTGCTGGTGCTGTGGGCGGTGTTCTTCAAGGATACGGCCACCAAGACCAGCACCTCACCCCATACAGCGGTGGTGGAGATCAAGGGCGAGATCGCCTCGGGAGCGGATGCCAGTGCCGAGTTCGTGGTGGCCGCCATGCGCAGTGCCTTTGAGGATTCGGGCTCGCGCGCCGTGGTGCTGCTGATTAACTCGCCCGGCGGTAGCCCCGTGCAGGCAGGCATCATCAACGACGAGATGACACGTCTCAAGGCCAAGTACAACAAGCCTCTGTATGCGGTGGTCGAAGAGTCCTGCGCCTCGGCGGCCTACTACATCGCGGCGGCGGCCGACGAGATTTTTGTCGACAAGGCCAGCATCGTGGGCAGCATCGGCGTGCTCATGGACGGTTTCGGCTTCACAGGGGTGATGGACAAGGTGGGAGTGGAGCGCCGCCTGCTGACGGCTGGCGAGAACAAGGGCTTTCTCGATCCGTTCAGCCCCATGTCGGCGCAGCAAAAGGAATTTGCGCTGCAGATGCTGGAGCAGATTCACCAGCAGTTCATCGGCGTGGTCAAGGCCGGTCGTGGCGACCGCCTGCATGAAACCCCCGAAATGTTCAGCGGACTGTTCTGGACCGGCCAGCAGGCCGTGGAGCTGGGTCTGGCCGACAAGCTGGGCAGCCTCGACTTTGTGGCGCGTGAAGTGGTCAAGGCCGAGGAAGTCATCGACTACACCCGCCGCGACAATGTGGCCGAACGTCTGGCTAAGCGATTTGGTGCGGCCATCGGCGAGGGATCGGTAAAAGCCATGCGCGGGCTGGTGCCCAGCATTCGCTGATCAAGCATCAGAGAGGCGTTAACCTTTTCTGGATAAATGCCAGTAGCTATAAAAAAGCCTGCGGTTTGGCCGCAGGCTTTTTTGTTTATTGGCGCTCAACGGCCTATGGCAAACACCACCGGCGTGCGGTTGTCGGGTGGTGCATTGCGCTGGCGCCATTCGCGCACCAGATGGCTTTCAATGCGCGCCGTCTCCAGCGTCAATCCGCTGGCCAGGGCCAGCCTGGTATTTGGTTGCAAGGTTTGCAGCAACGCCTGCCAGAGGGCTGCATTGCGGTAAGGCGTCTCGATGAACTGCTGGGTCTGGCCGTGACGCAGGGCCAGGCTCTCCAGTTCCTTGATGCGGGCCGTGCGCTCAGCACCATCCTGAGGCACATAGCCGACAAAGGCGAAATTCTGGCCGTTGAGGCCGCTGGCTGCCAGGCCCAGCAGCAGCGAGACCGGCCCCGTCAGCGGCACGACGCGAATGCCCAGATCATGGGCGGCACGCACGATGGAGCTGCCGGGGTCGGCCACGGCGGGCATGCCCGCCTCGCTGATCAAGCCCATGTCCTGCCCGGCCAGTGCTGGTGCCAGCAGGGGTTTAGAGTCGAAGACGGCGCCGCCCTTGTTGCCGTGGTCGCCTTTTTTGTGGGCTTCGCGTGGCAGCTCGGCAATGTTCTGGGCCTGCAGCGGCGCAGCCAGCGGGAACAAGGCGTCGATGCGCTTGAGATAGGCGCGGGCCGTCTTGGCGTTTTCGCTGATCCAGTGAGTCAGAGAGGCGGCGCGGCGCAGTGTGCCCTCGGGCAGCACCTCGGTCAGCGCTGTTTGGCTTTCGCAGCCGAAATCGAGTGGGGCGGGCACCAGATAAAGGGTGCCTGCTTTGCTTTTAGATGTGTCGCTCATGGCAGAACCACTCCTGAGGCACGCAGCAACTGGCAGGTGCGGATCAGCGGCAGGCCTATCAGTGCCGTGGGGTCGTCGCTGACGATGGCATCCAGAAGGGCAATGCCCAGGCCTTCGCTCTTGGCCGAGCCTGCGCAGTCATAGGGCTGCTCGGCGCGCAGGTAGCGCTCGATCTCAAGGTCGTTCAGTTCGCGAAAGCGCACTTGCACCGTGACCACGCTGGATTCCGTGAAGCCGGTTTCGGTACAGCTCACGCAGACGCCGGTGTGGAAATTCATCTGGCGGCCGCTCATCTGGCGCAGCTGTTCGGTGGCTCGCTCGTGGGTGCCAGGCTTGGACAGGGGCTGCCCGTCTAGCTCGGGCACCTGATCGGAGCCGATCACAATGGCGCCGGGGTGCAACTGGGCCACGGCCTGCGCCTTGGCTACGGCCAGACGCAGACTCAGGTCGTGGGGTGTTTCGCCGCTGAGCGGGGTTTCATCCACTTCGGGAGACACTGTCTCGAACGGCAGTTGCAGGCGGCTGAGCAGCTCACGGCGGTAGCGCGAGGTGGAGCCAAGAATCAATGGACGCTCAAGTCGTCCGGCAATCAATAAGTCGGGCATTGCGGGATTCTCTTACACTGGCTGCATGAGCAAGGATTTTTCTGCGACCCGGCTGGACGTGCGTGCTTTCGCGCAGGCTGCAGGTCATCTGCATGGTCAGGCACCATTGTCGGACTTCAAGCGTCTGGCGGCCGATGCGTTGGCGATTACTGGCGAGCAGCCCCTGGTGCGCTGGGAAGCTGAAGGCGAGCTGGTGGAGCAAAAAGGCGGCAGCGGCCATGTGTGGCTGCACCTGAGTGCCGAGGTGGCTTTGCCGCTGACCTGTCAGCGCTGCTTGACCGCGGCCGATATTCCCCTTTACGTGGATCGGTCATTTCGCTTCGTTCCGGACGAAGCGACGGCAGAGCTGGAAGATGACGACAGCGATGAGGATGTGCTGGCATTGAGCAGCGAGTTCAATCTGCTGGAGTTGATCGAGGACGAGTTGCTGATGGAAGTGCCTGTAGTGCCTCGCCATGAGGTCTGCCCGGTCCCCGTCAAGCTAGAAGTCAGCGATGACGCCTTCGAGCAGGCCAATGAGCAAAAGGAAAACCCTTTTGCCGTGCTGCAATCTCTCAATGTAGGCAAGTCTGCCGACTGATCCATCCCATGGCACGGTGGGGATTTGATTTTGCCTGGGCCGCGAAAAGCGTTTGCGCTATAATCGTGAGCTTCGCGCGAAACCCCCTCGTGTCTTTAATGGGCTGATCGCGTTTTTTTAGGACTTGCACGGACAAGGGCGCTCTCTCGCTGAGTGCGTCGAAAGGCAGAGTTTTTTGCCCGGTCTTGCTGTGTGGGTCGTGTTACCAACCCTTTCAAGATACACAGGAGCCATCATGGCTGTTCAGCAAAACAAGAAGTCTCCCTCCAAGCGCGGCATGCACCGTTCGCACAACGCACTGAATGTGCCTGGCATCGCTGTTGAAGCCACTACCGGCGAGACACACCTGCGCCACCACATCAGCCCCAACGGCGTGTACCGTGGCCGTCAAGTGCTGAAGAACAAGTCCGAAGCCTAAGCGACGACTGCATTCGCAAAGCCTGTTGCTACATTTTTTGTAGCAGCAGGCTTTTGTTTTTATGGAAGATATTTGCAAAGCCTGTCATGACAGGCCTTGCTGCAAAATCTCAACGCTGGTTTTGCAAATAGCTTCTGTTGTGGTCCTCGGATCCTTCAATTCATCATCCCAAGCCTAATTGGATTTGTCAGTCGCCCATGATTAATTTGGCTGTTGACTGCATGGGGGGCGACCATGGCCCCCGCGTCACGCTGGCCGCGTGCCGTCAGTTTCTGAATTCACACCCCGATGCGCATCTGCTGCTGGTCGGCAAGGCCGAGGAGTTGGCCGGCTTCAAGCATGAGCGCGTGACCATTGTTCCCGCCACGGAGGTGGTGAGCATGGATGATCCCGTGGAAATAGCTCTGCGCAAGAAAAAGGACTCGTCCATGCGCGTGGCCGTGCAGCAGGTCAAGAATGGTGCGGCTCAGGCTGCAGTGTCGGCGGGCAATACCGGGGCGCTGATGGCGATCTCGCGCTATCTGCTCAAGACGCTGGATGGCATTGACCGTCCTGCCATTGCCTTTGGTTTGCCCAACGCCAAGGGTAGCGACACCACCATGTTGGACCTGGGGGCCAATGTGGACTGCACGGCGGAGCATCTGCTTCAGTTTGCGGTCATGGGCTCGGCCCTGGTGTCGGCGCTCAAGAACACGGAGGCGCCCAGCGTCGGCCTGCTCAACATCGGTGAAGAGCTGATCAAGGGCAGTGAAGTCATCAAGCGTGCGGGAGAGCTGCTGCGCGCTGCAGGCGATGCGGGCAACCTCAACTTCTACGGCAATGTGGAAGGCAACGACACCTTCAAGGGCGTGGTGGACATTGTCGTGTGCGATGGTTTCGTTGGTAACGTTGCGCTCAAGACCACCGAGGGAGTCGCCTCGATGATCTCGGGGATTCTCAAGGAAGAGTTCAAGCGCAACATCTTCACCAAGATTGCTGCCATCATTGCCTATCCGGTGTTATCTGCGCTGATGAAGCGTGTTGATCACCGTCGTTACAACGGCGCTGCATTGCTGGGTCTGCGCGGGCTGGTCTTCAAAAGCCATGGCTCGGCTGATGCAATGGCATTCGAGCATGCTTTGAACCGCGCGTATGATGCGGCACGCAACAACCTGCTTGACCGTGTCCGCAGCCGTATTGCTGCTGCCGCCCCCTTGTTGCTGGCAGCGCAGACGGAATCTGGAACTTCGGCGCCCTGATAGAAGACATGAGACGCTACGCACGCATCATTGGCACCGGCAGTTACCTGCCGCCCCGCCGCCTGACCAATAACGACCTCGCAGCCGAGCTGGCTCAGCGCGGCCTGGAAACCTCGGACGAGTGGATCGTCGAGCGCACCGGCATTCGTGCCCGCCACTTTGCCGAGCCCGATGTGACCAGCAGCGACCTGGCTCTTGAGGCCAGCCGCAAGGCCATCGAGGCGGCAGGCATAGAGGCTTCGGATATCGATCTGATCATTGTCGCAACGTCTACTCCGGACATGGTGTTTCCCTCGACGGCCGCCATCCTGCAGCACAAGTTGGGCATCAGCAATGGCTGCCCAGCCTTCGATGTGCAGGCCGTGTGCAGTGGTTTCGTCTATGCACTGACGGTGGCCGATTCCATGATTCAGACCGGCGCGGCCAAGCGCGTGCTGGTGGTGGGCTCCGAAGTCTTCAGCCGCATCCTGGATTTCAACGACCGCACGACCTGCGTGCTGTTCGGTGATGGCGCGGGCGCCGTGGTGCTGGAGGCCTCCGACGAGCCCGGCATTCTGTCCACCGAGCTGCACGCCGATGGCAGCCATGTCGGCATTCTCTGCGTGCCTGGCAATGTCTCCGGCGGCAATGTGCTGGGCGATCCCTTGCTCAAGATGGATGGTCAGGCTGTCTTCAAGCTGGCGGTGAGCGTGCTGGACAAGGCGGCTCGCTCCGTGCTGGAAAAGGCAGGTCTGACGGATGCCGACATTGATTGGCTGATTCCGCATCAGGCCAATATCCGCATCATGCAAAGCACGGCACGAAAGCTCAAGCTGTCCATGGACAAGGTGGTAGTGACCGTCGATCAGCATGGCAACACCTCGGCAGCTTCGATTCCTCTGGCACTCGATCACGGTGTGCGCAGTGGACAGGTCAAAAAAGGCCAGACCGTGCTGCTCGAAGGGGTGGGTGGTGGCTTCACCTGGGGTGCGGTGCTCCTCAAGATGTAGCTGTAGACGCAATATAAATAAGCGTTTCAGGCAATTTTTATACTAAGAAATATGAAGAAATTCGCATTTGTATTTCCTGGCCAGGGTTCGCAGTCCGTGGGCATGCTCGATGGCTGGGGGGATCATCCCGTCGTGGCTCAGACCGTGGCCGAAGCCTCCGAGGCTCTGGGCGAGGGTGTGGGTCTGCTGATCAAGCAAGGTCCCAAGGAAGCTCTGGCGCTGACCACCAATACCCAGCCCGTGATGCTGGTGGCCGGTGTGGCGGCCTGGCGTGTCTGGCAGGCAGAAGGCGGCGCGCTGCCCGATGCCGTCGCCGGTCACTCCCTGGGCGAGTACTCGGCGCTGGTTGCGTCCGGTGTGCTGACGCTGGCTCAGGCCGCACCTCTGGTGCGTCTGCGTGCCGCTGCCATGCAGGATGCCGTGCCCGTTGGCACGGGCGGCATGGCTGCCGTGCTGGCGCTGGATGCCGAAAAGGTCAAGGCAGTCTGTGCCGAAGTGACGGCCCAGCTGGGCGGCGCTGAAGTGGTGGAAGCCGTGAACTTCAACGACCCGGGGCAGACCGTGATCGCCGGCAGCAAGCTGGCCGTGGAAAAGGCCTGCGAAGCGGTCAAGGCTGCTGGCGCCAAGCGTGCTCTGCCTCTGCCGGTGTCGGCGCCTTTCCACTCCAGCCTGATGAAGCCTGCTGCTGAAAAGCTCAAGGCTGCGCTGGCTGAGCTGGCACTGGCCGCACCTCAGATTCCCGTCATCAACAATATTGACGTTACTGTCCAAACGGACGCTGATGCGATTCGCGATGCCCTGTACCGTCAGGCCTTTGGCCCGGTGCGCTGGGTGGAGTGCGTGCAGGCCATCAAGGCTCGCGGCGTGACCCATATCGTGGAATGTGGGCCCGGCAAGGTGCTGGCCGGCATGGTCAAGCGTATTGACGCCGACCTGACGGGTGTTCCTCTGTTTGATACAGCCACCCTGGCTGACGTGAAAGAATTGCTCGCATGACTGATAACCAGACCAAGCCCCAGGTTGCCCTGGTCACCGGTGCCACCCGTGGCATTGGTGCCGCCATCGCGCAGGAGCTGGCCTCCAAGGGCTATCAAGTGATTGGCACGGCCACATCGGATGCTGGCGCTGAAAAGATCAGCCAGGCTCTGTCCGCCTTCGGTGGCCGTGGTGTCACGCTGAACGTGACCGACGGCGCTGCCGTGGATGCTCTGATCGACTCCATCGTCAAGAATGACGGCGGCCTGCATGTGCTGGTCAACAACGCAGGTATTACCCGCGATACCTTGGCGATGCGCATGAAGGATGACGATTGGGATGCTGTTACCGACACCAATCTGAAGGCTGTTTTCCGAGTCAGCCGTGCGGCTATTCGTCCCATGATGAAGCAGCGTTTTGGTCGCATCATCAGCATCACCAGCGTGGTTGGTGCCTCGGGTAATGCCGGTCAGGCCAACTACGCCGCAGCCAAGGCTGGCGTGGCTGGCATGACCCGTGCTCTGGCCAAAGAGCTGGGCAGCCGCGGCATCACCGTGAACTGTGTGGCTCCCGGCTTCATCGCCACGGATATGACTGCAGATCTGCCAGAGGCGCAAAAGGCTGCGCTCAAGGCACAGATCGCCATGGGTGATCTGGGGCAGCCCAGCGACATCGCGCATGCCGTGGCCTATCTGGCTTCTGCTGGTGCCGGCTATGTGACGGGGCAGGAACTGCACGTCAACGGCGGCATGTACATGTAAGAAATTTCGGCAGTTTGCGTGGTGTTTGCCACACTTGCTGCCAGAAGCTGAACACTTTTGCAAGTTCAGTGGCCGTTTCCTCGCGACGGCCTGCCGCCAAGGGGCTTCTCCCGAAACGGCTAGAATCGCGGGTTCATTCACAACCCCCTGAGGGAAACCATGAGCGATATCGAAGCACGTGTCAAAAAAATCATTGCCGAACAACTCGGCGTTGAAGAGTCCCAAGTGACCAACGAAAAGGCCTTCGTGGCTGACCTGGGCGCTGACTCCCTGGACACAGTGGAACTGGTGATGGCCCTGGAAGATGAATTCGGCATCGAGATCCCTGACGAAGACGCAGAGAAGATCACGACGGTGCAAAACGCCATCGACTACGCCAATACCCACCAAAAGGCCTAAGGTCTTTTTTCAGCGATCAGTTAAAGGTTTGAACGCATGAGCCGTCGTCGCGTTGTCGTGACCGGTCTGGGCTGCATCTCCCCCGTGGGTAACACGGTGGGCGAAGCCTGGGCCAATCTTTTGGCCGGCCAGTCCGGTATTGACCTCATCACCAAGTTCGATGCATCGAACTTCTCCTGCAAGATTGCGGGTGAGGTCAAGGGATTTGATGTGGAGAAGTACATGAGCGCCAAAGATGCGCGCTCCATGGATACCTTCATTCATTACGGCATCGCGGCTGCGGAGCAAGCCGTTCTGGACGCAGGCCTGCCCACAGGCGAAGCCCTGTCCGAAGACCTTGCCACACGCATTGCCTGCGTGATCGGCTCGGGCATTGGCGGCCTGCCGCTGATCGAGAACACTCACGCAGAACTGGCTGCCCGCGGTCCTCGCCGCATCACGCCGTTCTTCGTGCCTGCTTCCATCATCAACATGGTGGCAGGGCATGTGTCCATGCGATTTGGCTTCAAGGGGCCGAATCTGTCGATAGTGACAGCCTGCACCACAGGCCTGCACTGCATCGGCGAAGCCGGACGCATGATCGAATACGGCGATGCAGACATCGTCGTGGCCGGTGGCACGGAAGCCACTGTTTCGCCTCTGGGTGTCGGCGGCTTTGCTGCCATGCGTGCGCTGTCAACGCGCAACGACGACCCCAAGGCTGCCTCGCGCCCCTGGGACAAGGACCGTGACGGTTTTGTGCTCGGTGAAGGTGCCGGCGTGCTGGTGCTCGAAGAGTACGAACACGCCAAGGCCCGTGGCGCCAAGATTTACGCGGAGCTGGCAGGCTTTGGCATGAGTGCCGACGCCGGTCACATGACGGCTCCCAATATGGACGGCCCGCGCCGCGCCATGCTCAATGCTCTGCGCAACGCTGGTGTGAACCAGGATCAGGTCAACTACCTGAATGCGCACGGCAC
The DNA here is from genome assembly GCF_000761245.1 of Comamonas testosteroni. GTDB lineage: Bacteria > Pseudomonadota > Gammaproteobacteria > Burkholderiales > Burkholderiaceae_C > Comamonas > Comamonas testosteroni_C. Next base: position 593,539 of record NZ_AWOR01000001.1, read on the forward strand.
GTCCACGCCCCTGGGCGATGCCAACGAGTCCAACGCCATCAAGGCGGCCATGGGCGAGCACGCGAAGAAGGGTCTGGTGGTCAGCTCGACCAAGTCCATGACGGGTCACCTGCTGGGTGGCGCTGGTGGTATCGAGAGCGTGTTCACCGTGATGGCGCTGCACGACCAGAAGATTCCTCCGACCATCAATTTGGTGAACCAGGATCCCGAGTGCGATCTGGACTATTGCGCCAACATAGCGCGTGACGCCAAGCTGGAGGTCGCCGTGAAGAACAACTTCGGTTTCGGTGGCACCAACGGCACACTGGTCTTCAAGCGCGTCTGAGTCGCGTCGAGCCGCTTCTGTACAAGCCCGCACCGGCCCAGGCCTTGCGGGCTTTGTTCTATGCGCGGCTTGATCGTGCTTTCCCTAGCTTTGCTGCAGCCGGGTTTTCGCACATGGTCGGCCCATGAGTGCTCGCTACCATGCTCCAGCCGTTGCCTATGTCTTTGTCCGGCCTAGCTGGGCCGGAGGAGGGCTGGTGCTGACCGGGATGGTCTTGCTGATGGCTTTGCTGGTCTGGTGCCTGCAAGTCCAATCGGGCTGGTTGCAGGTGCTGCTGGCTTTACCGGCCTTGATCCTGGCCGTGGTGCTGCTTTGTGGGCAGTGGCGCAACTGGCCGCAAGGACGGCTGCTCTGGAACGGCGAGCATTGGTTGCTGGAGGCCGAAAACCTGTCAACCGCTCGCTCACTGCCTGTGCGGCTGGCGGTTGGGCTTGATGGTGGCTACTGGCTTTGGCTCAGTGTTTCGGATGCTTTAGTGTTCAGGACCACGGGCGGAAGGCGCAAGGTGCTATGGATTTTCCTGTCCCAACGACACAGCCCTGAGCAGTGGGGAGACTTGCGGCGTGCGGTATATTCCTCCATCGTGCCGCTGGCAGAGCAAGGCTAGGCCTTCGCCGGTTATGGCAGCACGCCGCTTGGCCTTTCATGACACCTCCCGATTTCCCCACTCCCTCTGCCGACAGCGATCTGGCTCTGGTCGAACGAGCCAATGCTGGCGACACACGGGCTTTTGAGCTGCTGGTCATCAAGTACCAGCGTCGCATCGAGCGTCTGGTGGGCCGCATGGTGCGCGATGTCGATCTGGTGCCCGACATCACGCAGGAAACCTTCATCCGCGCCTACAAGGCCTTGCACCAGTTTCGCGGCGAGGCCCAGTTCTACACCTGGCTGTACCGCATTGCCGTCAACACGGCCAAGAAGGCCTTGATGGAAATGCATCGCTCGCCGGTGATTACCGAGAGCGCGTTACACGCTGGGGACGATGATGATGAAACTTCTGTTCACAGACAGGAACTAACGACTCAGGAAACCCCGGAAACAGTGTTGGCGGCGCGTGAAATTGCCGAAGCCGTCAATGCCGCCATGGAGGCTTTGCCCGAGGATTTGCGCCAGGCAGTCACGCTGCGCGAAATCGAGGGGCTCAGCTATGAGGAGATCGCGCAGGCGATGGACTGTCCCATAGGCACGGTGCGCTCGCGCATCTTTCGGGCACGCGAGGCGATTTCGGCCAGGGTCAAACCCCTGCTGGAGCGCCAGGGTGGAAAGCGTTGGTAGTACAGGCAAGACGAGCAGGTGAACTTCATGAATGACGATCTGATCAAGCAGGAACAGTTGTCGGCCCTGGTGGATGGCGAGGCTTCCTCGGTCCAGATGCAGGCCGTGCTTTCCTATGCGGAAAGCGACGAAGGCCAGCAGTCCTGGGCCATGTATCACCTGATTGGCGATGTGCTGCGTTCTCCCGAGCTGGCCCATCACAGTCAGCACGATATTCTGAGCCGGGTGCGCGCTCATATGGAGCGCGAGCCGATTCGCGGCATTCATCTGCCCGGTGTGACCGCAGATGCAGCCAGTTCCCTGGGTTTGGGCGGTCTGGAACAGATCACTGAAGCCCAGGAGCGCGGGCAGGCTCAGGGCAACGGCGCAACCGTGGTCGGCCTGCCTGCCCGTCAGGCGGCCAATGCATCGGTCTTTCGCTGGAAGATGGCAGCCGGCTTTGCTTCGGTTGCTGCCGTGGCCGCCGTTGGCTGGGGGGTCATGCTCGCAGGCTCGGGGGGGCTGTACGGCCGCCAGGGTGGGGCGCAGCTCGCTGCTCTCAGCCCGAATGCCGTAGTGGCCGTTGCGCCTGCTGCATCGCTGGGCCTGAGCCAACCCGTTTCGGGCGGTGAAGAGACGGCCATGCCCTTGGGCTCGGAGGCCCAGTCTTCCACCGTGGTGGCAGTTGCTGGTCCCAACGGCCAGACCGTGATGCTGCGTGATCCGCGTCTGGACGAGTTGCTGGCTTCTCACCCTCAGCAAAGCAGCGCGCCCAATCTGCAGATGCCTGCCAGCTTTTTGCGCAATGCAAGCTTTGCCACGGCCACCCGCCATTGATGCTTCTTCACACAGCAGTCTTAGGCCTGAAATGCATGGTTTCAGGTCTAGGCTTTTTCCCGGCTTGCGTACGCAGCTATTGATTTAGGATCAGTTGGGTGCAGATACTGTTTCATCTGCGCCCAAATTGAAGGGCCGGAGTGCTTTCAGTCGATGGCGGGTTTTGCCAGAATGCGCTTCAATGCTCTCACCTGTTTTCTCTCATGGGTCTGATTTGGCGACCCGTTCTGTCAGACGACTCGAACAAGGAATAAAAACGATGCGCACACCAGCCTGGATGACGCTCAAATCCCGTGCTTCGGCTACAGCCATTGCCAGTGCGATGGCGATCGCGGCTCTGGCCGCAGGAGGCATGCTGCCGGTTACTGCTGCTCATGCCCAAAGTGCTGCAACGGCGCGCGGTCTGCCGGACTTCACGGATCTGGTCGATCAGGTCGGTCCTTCGGTAGTCAACATCCGTACGCTGGAGAAGGTCTCCAACAACAGCGCCGAAGCCCTGGGCATGGATGAAGACATGCTGGAGTTCTTCCGCCGCTTCGGCCTGCCCGTGCCCAATGTGCCGCGTCAGCGCTCGCCCAAGGGTGGTCAATCAGAGGAGGAGCAGCCACGTGGCGTGGGCTCTGGCTTCATCCTTACGGCTGACGGCTATGTCATGACCAATGCCCATGTGGTCGACGGCGCAGATGAAGTCATTGTCACGCTGACGGACAAGCGCGAGTTCAAGGCAAAAATAGTCGGCGCAGACAAGCGTACCGATGTCGCCGTGGTCAAGATCGATGCCAAGGGGCTTCCCGCAGTCAAGATCGGCGATGTGAGCAAGCTGCGCGTGGGCGAGTGGGTCATGGCGATAGGCTCGCCCTTCGGACTCGAAAACTCAGTCACAGCCGGCATTGTCTCGGCCAAGCAACGCGACACCGGCGACTACCTGCCCTTCATCCAGACTGATGTGGCCATCAATCCCGGCAACTCGGGTGGCCCGTTGATCAATATGCGCGGAGAGGTGGTGGGGATCAACAGCCAGATCTATTCGCGCTCAGGCGGTTTCATGGGCATCAGCTTTGCGATTCCCGTCGATGAGGCGATTCGTGTCAGCGATCAACTGCGTGCCACCGGCAAGGTCACGCGCGGCCGTATTGGCGTGCAGATCGGTCCCGTGACCAAGGATGTGGCCGAGTCCATAGGCCTGGGCAAGCCAGAAGGTGCTCTGGTGTCGGCCGTCGAGCCGGACTCCCCTGCCGCAAAGGCCGGCGTGGAAGCGGGCGACGTGATTACCAAGTTCGATGGCAAAGCTATCGAGAAGGTCTCCGATCTGCCGCGTCTCGTAGGAAATACCAAGCCAGGCACCAAGAGCACCATTACCGTGCTGCGCCGTGGCAAGCTCAAGGAGTTGAGCATGGTGATTGCCGAAGTACCTTCCGACGAATCTGCCAAGGCCAAGGCTGGCAGCAGCGGTGCAGGCAAGACTCCATCCGGCACGCTGGAGAACAAGTCTTTGGGTCTGACGCTGAGTGAGCTGACGTCTGCACAGAAGAAGGAGCTGGCCATCAAGGGCGGCGTGCGCGTGGCGGCTGCGGTGGATGCCGCAGCTCGTGCCGGCTTGCGTGAAGGCGATGTGATCCTGCAACTGGCGAATGTGGAAGTCTCCGATCTCAAGAGCTTCGAGGCTGCCTGGGCCAAGGCCGACAAGTCCAAACCCGTCAATGTGCTGGTGCGCCGTGGTGACTGGGCGCAGTATGTGTTGATTCGCCCTGCCAAATAACTGTGGTGAAAAGCCTGCATGGGCTTGTTGCCATTTCGTGATCTGAAATGACAACAAGCCCTCAGCCTGTCAGTGCCCCTATGCCATTAGGTAGAATCCCACGCAAATGCATGGTGGTTGGACGCAAAAAATCACGCTGACAGGCGGTTTTCAAGCGGTGCAAAAGCCTTTGCAATCTCCGGCTGCTGATGGCTAAACGGTGTTTTTCGGTTTGTGGATAATTTGTTGATAAATGAATTCGAAAATCACAAACCGAAACTTGTCAAGCCTTGCTGGATCTTGGCTTGCGGCCAGTTTTGCCTACAATAAAGTCCCAACTATCGCAGTTGCCAGAGATTGTTGGTTAAGGGCGCGCCGCTTGAGGGACGCGCCCTTTTTTCTTGCTGCTGCAGGCCACTTTTTTCAATTCCAAAGCTGTCTTTCTCGTTGATGAATCACATCCGTAATTTCTCCATCATTGCGCACATTGACCATGGCAAGTCCACTCTGGCGGACCGCCTGATCCAGCGCTGCGGAGGCCTCGCCGACCGCGATATGGAAGCCCAGGTGCTGGACTCGATGGACATCGAGAAAGAGCGCGGCATTACCATCAAGGCCCAGACCGCCGCCCTGCAGTACAAAGCCAAGGACGGCAAGGTCTACAACCTGAACCTGATCGACACCCCTGGCCACGTGGACTTCTCCTACGAAGTCTCGCGCTCGCTGTCGGCGTGCGAAGGCGGTCTGCTGGTGGTCGATGCCTCCCAGGGCGTGGAAGCCCAGACCGTGGCCAACTGCTACACCGCGCTGGATCTGGGCGTGGAGGTATTCGCCGTCCTCAACAAGATGGACCTGCCCCAGGCCGACCCCGACAATGCCAAGGCCGAGATCGAGGACGTGATCGGCATCGATGCCAGCGACGCCATTCCCTGCTCGGCCAAGACCGGCATGGGTATCGACGAGATCCTGGAAGCCATCGTGGCCAAGGTTCCTGCCCCCAAGGGCAATCCTGACGGCCCGCTGCGCGCCATGATCGTGGACAGCTGGTTCGACCCCTATGTGGGCGTTGTGATGCTGGTGCGCGTGGTCGATGGTCAGCTCAAGAAGGGCGAGCGCTTCAAGATGATGGCCACAGGCGCAGCCTATGAAGCCAACAACATCGGCGTGTTCACCCCTGCCAACCAGCCGCGCGATGCGCTCAAGGCCGGTGAGGTGGGCTACATCATTGCAGGCATCAAGGAGCTCAAGGCAGCCAAGGTGGGTGACACCGTCACGCTGGAAAAGAAGCTACCCAACAATCTGGGTCCTGCCGAGAAGGCCTTGCCCGGCTTCAAGGAAGTCAAGCCCCAGGTGTTTGCGGGTCTGTACCCTACCGAAGCCTCTGAATACGACCAGTTGCGTGATGCGCTGGAAAAGCTGCAGCTCAACGATGCGGCGCTGCAGTTCGAGCCCGAAGTCTCGCAGGCGCTGGGCTTTGGCTTTCGCTGCGGCTTCCTGGGCCTGCTGCACATGGAAATTGTGCAGGAACGCCTGGAGCGCGAGTTCGATCAGGACCTGATCACCACAGCCCCTAGCGTGGTGTACGAAGTGGTCAAGGCCGACGGCGAAGTCATCCAGGTGGAGAACCCCTCCAAGATGCCCGATCAGGGCCGCATGGAAGAAATCCGCGAGCCCATCGTGACCGTGCATCTTTACATGCCGCAAGACTATGTCGGCCCGGTGATGACACTGGCCAACCAGAAGCGCGGCGTGCAGAAGAACATGGCCTACCACGGTCGTCAGGTCATGCTGACCTATGAAATGCCGCTGGGCGAAATCGTGCTGGACTTCTTCGACAAGCTCAAGTCCGTGTCGCGCGGCTATGCCTCCATGGACTACGAGTTCCTGGAGTACCGCGCTTCCGACGTGGTGAAGGTCGATATCTTGCTCAACGGCGAGAAGGTCGATGCCTTGTCCATCATCGTGCACCGCTCGCAGTCCGTGTATCGCGGCCGCGCCGTGGTGGCGAAGATGCGCGAGATCATCAGCCGCCAGATGTTCGACGTGGCCATTCAGGCCGCCATCGGCGCCAACATCATTGCGCGCGAGACCGTCAAGGCCATGCGCAAGAACGTGCTGGCCAAGTGCTATGGCGGCGACATCACGCGCAAGCGCAAGCTGCTCGAAAAGCAGAAGGCCGGCAAGAAGCGTATGAAGCAGATCGGTTCGGTAGAAGTGCCGCAGGAAGCCTTCCTGGCCATTCTGCAAGTGGAGGATTGATGCAAGTCATGCAGTGGATCACGGCCGCCATCCTGGCGGCCTTTGTAGGCTATATCGCGGCCTGGTACACCGGCTCCATCGAAGGCAACTTCGCATTGCTGCTGTTTCTGGCAACCGTGGTGACCGGCGTGTACTGGCTGGCCGAGCGCTTTTACTTCTGGCCGAGGCGCCGAGCGGCTGCGGCCGCGCTGGAGCAGGCCGCCGTCGAGCGCCGCGCCGAGCTGGACCGCATGGGCATCGCCAAGACAGACATCGAGGTCTCCGACGACGCCAGGGACCGCATCCTCATGCAGCCCTGGTGGCTGGACTGGACCGCCGGTCTGTTCCCGGTGATCGCCATCGTCTTCGTGCTGCGCTCCTTCCTGTTCGAGCCGTTCAAGATTCCCTCGGGCTCCATGATTCCGACGCTGATGGTGGGCGACCTGATCCTGGTCAACAAGTTCACCTACGGCATCCGTCTGCCCGTGATCAACAAGAAGATCACCGAAGGCAACAAGCCCCAGCGTGGCGATGTGATGGTGTTCCGCTACCCCCCCCAGCCCACGCTGGACTACATCAAGCGTGTGGTGGGCGTGCCCGGTGATGAAGTGGCCTATATCAACAAGCGCCTGAGCATCAACGGCAAGGAGCTGCCCACCCGCGAGTTGCCGGACTTTCTGGACCGCGACGTGATGCGCTACTTCAAGCAGTTCGAGGAAACCCTGGGCGAGCAGCCGCACCGTGCCATCGTCAACAACGATGTGCCGGCCTTCATCCAGGGGGCGAGCAACTTCGAGTACAAGGAAAACTGCCGCTACAGCGTTGAGGGCGTGACCTGCAAGGTGCCCGAAGGCTATTACTTCATGATGGGCGACAACCGCGACAACTCGCTGGATTCGCGCTACTGGGGCTTTGTGCCGGACAAGAACATCGTGGGCAAGGCCTTTTTTGTCTGGATGAACTTCGGTGATCTGAGCCGTATCGGCCGCTTCCACTGAACACCGGCAACCATTTCGTCATTTTTCTGGGATACACGGGCAGGAACATGCCCGGCTTGAGAGGGGAAAAGCATGAAAAATCTGGCATTGCGCTCCAGGCAGCGTGGTCTGTCCTTCATCGGTCTGGTGTTTCTCGTGGCCATCATCGTGGCGGTTGCCGCAATTGGCGCACAATCGGTGCCCGTCTTCCTGGAGTACCAGGCCATCACCAAGGCGGCCAACAAGGCCGCCGCTGAAGGCAGTAGCGTTGCTGAAGTCAAGGCCAGCTTCGATCGTTCGGCCTCCATTGATGATTTCAAGTCCATCTCCGGCAACGATCTGAACGTGACCAAGGTCAACGACAAGATCGTCGTGGGCTTCGAGTATTCCCGTGAGATTCATCTGGCAGGCCCTGCCTACCTTGTTTACCGTTTCAAGAAATAGACCTTTCAGGTGGAACCTGCTCTAGTCGCTCTGCAGCAAAGGCTGCAACATCAATTTGCCAACCCGGCGCTGCTGCAGCGTGCCATCACGCACCGCAGCTTCTCGGCCGACAACAACGAGCGACTGGAGTTTCTGGGCGACTCGGTGCTCAGTCTGGCCATCTCCAGCTTGCTCTATGCCAAGCTGGCCTCCCTGCCCGAAGGCGATCTCTCGCGTGTTCGGGCCAATCTCGTCAAGGAAGGCACGCTGCACAAGATTGCGCTGAAGCTGCAGCTGCCCGATCTGCTGCGTCTGGGTGAGGGCGAAGCCAAGTCCGGTGGCAAGCAGCGCCCGTCCATCTTGGCCGATGCCGTGGAGGCGCTGATCGGCGCCGTCTACCTCGATGCCGGTTTTGTCGCCGGCGAGAAAGTCGTCCACCACCTCTTCGAGGGCGTGGACATCAATCCCCATATGCGTGCGGCCGACAAAGATCCCAAGACCGCACTGCAGGAATTGCTACAGGGCAAGCGCATGAAGCTGCCGCAATACCATGTGGTGGAAATCAGTGGCGCGGCGCACAAGCAGACCTTCAAGGTCGAGTGCACGATTGCCGAATGGAATATCAGCGCCCAGGGCTCGGGAGCATCCCGCCGCATGGGCGAGCAGGCAGCCGCCGCTGCCTTGCTGGAAAAAGTGAAAGCCAACAATCCATGACCGATGCTGCTAAGAAAAAGATAGCGGGCACCGCAGGTGCAGAAAAAGCCAAGGGCCAAAAAGGCCCCAAGTCTGTGACTACCGATATCAGCGACCCCAGCCTGGACTACATCAGCGCCATGCTGGCCGCTGCCAAGCCCGGCAGCACGCCGACCGCCATCCGCGACCAGGAGGAAGAAGCTCCGGCGCGCGTCTACGCGCCCGAAGAGCAGCGCTGCGGCCTGATTGCCATCGTCGGCAAGCCCAATGTGGGCAAGTCCACGCTGATGAACGCGCTGGTGGGCCAGAAGATCTCCATCACTTCGCGCAAGGCCCAGACTACGCGCCACCGCATCACCGGCATCCGCACCAAGGACGAGACCCAGTTCGTCTTTGTGGATACCCCCGGTTTCCAGACCAAGCATTCCACCGCCCTGAACAAGTCGCTCAACAAGACCGTGATGGGCGCGATCGGCGATGTGGACCTGATCCTGTTCGTGGTGGAGGCGGGCAGCTTCACACTGGCCGATGCCAAGGTGCTGAGCCTGTTCAAGCCCGGCATTCCCACGCTCTTGATCGCCAACAAGCTTGACACCGTGGGTCGACGCGCCGAGATCGCACCCTGGCTGCGCGATATGCAGGAGCGCCATCCTTTTGCCGAGTTCGTGCCCATGTCGGCGAAGAACAAAAAGGATATCGAGCGCATGTATGGCATCTGCGCCAAATACCTGCCGCAGCAGCCCTGGTTCTACGGTGAGGACGAACTGACCGACCGCAGCGAGAAGTTCCTGGCTTCCGAGACCCTGCGCGAGAAGCTGTTCCGCTTCACGGGCGACGAGCTGCCCTATACCTCCACGGTGGTCATCGACAAGTTCGAGGAGGAGCCCAGCCCCAAGTTCGGCCGCTTCATGCGCGTTGCCGCCACCATCGTGGTCGAGCGCGACGGTCACAAGGCCATGGTGATCGGCCAGGGTGGCGAGCGCCTCAAGCGCATTTCCACAGAAACCCGCCAGGAACTGGAAAAGCTGCTCAACGCCAAGGTGTTCCTGGAAGTCTGGGTCAAGGTCAAGTCCGGCTGGGCCGATGACGAGGCACGGGTCAAATCCTTCGGCTACGAATGATTGCCTTGCGGCGCCGTGAATACTGCGCCTCAAGCTATCATTTCCCGACCAAGGCCTCTGCTGAGGCCTTTTCTTTTCTCTGACTCTTTCCGTGGCAGCCAAACGCGTCGGCGACGAACCCGCATACATCCTGCACCAGTACGACTGGAGCGAATCCAGCCTGATCCTGGAGGTGTTCACACGCCATCGCGGGCGCGTGGCGCTTGCGGCCAAGGGCGTCAAGCGCCATACCTCCAACTTTCGCCCTGTGCTGCTGCCGCTGCAGCCGCTCAAGCTCAGCTACACGCTGGGAGCAGAGGGCAATGCCGAGATTCATAGCCTGAAGGGGGCGGAATGGATGGGCGGCCATGTCATGCCCCAGGGCGATGCGCTGTGGTCGGGCATGTACCTGAACGAGCTGCTGCTGCGCCTGCTGGCGCGCGACGACCCTTATACGGCGCTGTTCGACATCTATGCCGGTGTGGTGCGCGTGCTGGCTGGCCAGCATGGCGGCACGACCGAGGCCATCGAGCCCGTGCTGCGCGCCTTCGAGCTGGTACTGCTGCGCGAACTCGGCCATCTGCCCGATCTGAGGCAGGAAAGCGCTACGCTCAGCCAGCTCAACAGTGCTTTGCGCTACACCCTGGTGGCCGACGGCGGCCTGCGCCAGGCCGCCGGCTACGAACGCGCGGCCCTGACCGGCTTGCAGTGGCAGAGCATAGAGCTGGCGCTGCAGGCCGAGCAGCCGTTTCCGAGAACCCTGAACGCGCTGTCCGAGCCCGAAGTGGCCCAGGCCCTGAAGCCGCAATTGCGCCATCTTCTGCAATACCATTGCGGCTCAACCATGCTGCGCACCCGCCAGCTGATGATGGATCTGCAATCGCTATGAATACCTCTGCCTCCCCTCGCACCGCGCTTTCGGTCAATGTCAACAAGGTGGCGCTGCTGCGCAATACCCGCCATCTGGGCATTCCTTCCGTGACGCGTGCGGCGCAGATCTGCCTTGAAGCGGGAGCGCAGGGCATCACCATCCACCCGCGTCCCGATGAGCGCCATATCCGTGCGCAGGATGTATTCGAGCTGCACGAGCTGCTCAAGAACTGGCCTGGCGCCGAGTTCAATATCGAAGGCAATCCCACGCAGAACCTGATGGATTTCATCCGCCAGACGCGTCCGCATCAGGCCACGTTCGTGCCCGACAGCGAAGACCAGTTCACCAGCGATCATGGCTGGAGCTTTCCCCAGGATGCCGAACGCCTCCGGCCGCTGATTGCCGAATGCAAGGCGCTGGGCGTGCGCGTGAGCCTGTTCATGGACCCCATCCCCGAGCAGATGGCGGCTGCCAAGGCCGTGGGGGCCGACCGCGTGGAGCTCTACACCGAGCCTTTTGCCGCCAACTGGGGCAAGGCCGAGCAGGAGCAGCAACTGCAAGCCTATGCCAGGGCCGCGCAGGCCGCGTTGGATGCAGGCCTGGGCATCAATGCCGGCCATGATCTGAATCGCGACAACCTGGCGGCCTTTGTGGCCCGGGTGCCCGGTCTGGCCGAAGTCTCCATCGGCCACGCCCTGGTCGCCGATGCGCTGGAGCTGGGCTATGCCGAGACTGTCAAGGCCTACCAGGCCTGCATCGACTCTGGCATGGCACAGAAGAAGTCCTGAAAATATAGCTTTCAGCGCTTGATGGATAAGCGCTTGCAGCATTTTTCTCTATAAGGAGCCAGGGATGATCTACGGCATCGGCACCGATATCTGCGACGTGCGCCGCATTCGCGCCAGCCTGGAAAAGCATGGCGAGCGCTTTGCCCGCAAGGTTCTGGCCGATGGCGAACTGGCGACCTGGAAGGCGCGTAGCGAGCGCTGGCCCGAACGAGGCATCCGCTATATGGCCACGCGCTTTTCTGCCAAGGAAGCGTTCAGCAAGGCCGTGGGAATGGGCATGGTCATGCCCATGACCTGGCGCCATTGCGAAGTCATCAAGCTGCCCAGCGGCCAGCCTGCGATTCGTCTGCATGGCGAGCTCAAGGAGTGGTTTGAGAAGAACAATCTGACGGCGCACCTGTCCGTCACCGATGAATCCGACTACGCAGCCAGCTTCTGTGTCGTCGAAAGAAAAGAGTGAACTTAGCCTCTGGTGCTTGATATATAGGCGCTGGAAGCTATAGAAATTTATAAATCATGAGCATGCATGCACCTCTGATCATTGATATTGCCGGCACATCGCTGACTGATGTGGACCGCGCGCGCCTGGCCCATCCGCTGGTGGGCGGCATCATTCTCTTCAAGCGCAACTGGGAGGGCCGTAGTGCGCTGGTCCAGCTGTGTGCCGATATCAAGGCCGTCAAGCCCGACCTGCTGATCAGCGTGGACCATGAAGGCGGCCGCGTGCAGCGCTTTCGCACCGATGGCTTCACGCATATCCCGCCCATGCGCGCCTTTGGCGAGCTGTGGATGGACGACGGCAAAGGTACAAAATACCGCGAAGGCAGCGGCGCCATGCGCGCAATGAATGCCGCCACGGCTGCGGGCTATGTGCTGGGCACGGAGTTGCGGGCCTGCGGCGTGGACTTCAGCTTCACGCCGGTGCTGGATCTGGACTATGGCGAATCCTCGGTCATCGGTGACCGCAGCTTTCACCGCGACCCGCGCGTGGTGGCCGCTCTGGCCAAGAGCCTGATGCAGGGTCTGCTGCAGGCCGGCATGGGCAATTGCGGCAAGCATTTTCCCGGTCACGGCTTTGTGAAGGCCGATTCGCATGTGGACATTCCCGTCGACAAGCGCAGCCTCAAGGCCATCCTCGACGAAGACGCCGCCCCCTATCCCTGGCTGTCCAGCGTGCTCACGGCCGTCATGCCCGCCCATGTGATCTATCCCAAGGTGGACAAGCGCCCGGCGGGCTTCAGCGAGAAGTGGCTCAAGGACATCCTGCGCGCCCGTTTGCGCTATGACGGAGCCATCTTCAGTGACGACCTGAGCATGGAGGGCGCGCGCCGCATCGATGGCGCACTCATCAGCTACACCGATGCTGCGTTGACGGCCCTGAATGCGGGCTGCGACATGGTGCTGCTGTGCAACCAGAGCCTGGGTCTGGGTGAGCATGTGGACGAGTTGCTGGACGGCATGGATGCCGCGCTGCGCGATGGTCGCTGGGTGCCCGATATCGACTCCGAATCGCGCCGTGTCTCGCTGCTGCCCGATACCGAACCCCAGGCCTGGGAGGATCTGATGCGCCAGCCCGCCTATCTGCAGGCGCTGGATCTGCTGCCCTAGCGCGGCACTGAGCCGGCCCCGCCATCCGCTGCCTTTGACCCAAGGGCAGCGGTTTTTTTATGCCTTTTGAAGGCCGCGCAGTGCGGTCTCTGGCATTTAAGTCTGGCCTCAGTTAGCCGGCTTAGGGTGTGTTCAAGAGCCTGGCAGCGGCATCGCCGCTGCGCCAGCCGTTCATGAATCACCGAAAGCCTGCATGAATTCCAAGAACCCGCGACTTGAGTCCCGCAAACACCGGCCAGGCGTGCTGCGCCAGGCCTTTTCGCTGACCCGGCCCTATTTCGAGTCCGAAGAGAAATGGCGGGCATGGGGTCTGCTGGCCGCCATCGTGGGCCTCAATCTCGCCGCGGTGTTCATGCTGGTGCAGATCAATGAATGGAACCGGGTGTTCTACGACGCATTGCAGAACAAGCAGGCCGAGGTGTTCTGGCAGCAGCTATGGCGCTTTCTCTGGCTGGCCCTGGTCTATATCGTCATCGCGGTCTACAAGTTCTATCTGACGCAATTGCTGCAGCTCAACTGGCGGCGCTGGCTGACCGAGCACATGTTGCAGCGCTGGCTGTCGGCCAAGGCGTTCTACCGGCTGGAGCTGGGGCGCTATGGCGTGGACGGCAATACCAAGGCCCCCGACAACCCCGACCAGCGGATTCAGGAGGATCTGAATCTCTTCACCACCTATACCGTGTCGCTGTCCATGGGGCTGCTGAATGCGGCGGTCACCTTTGTGAGCTTCGTCGGCATTCTGTGGAGCCTGAGCTCCGTCGTCGATATCGGTCTGCCGGCCTTGCTCGGCGGCGGGCAGCTGCAGGTTTCCGGCTTCATGGTCTGGATGGCGGCGCTGTATTGCCTGGTCGGCAGTGCGATCACCTTCTGGATCGGCAAACCCCAGGTCTGGCTCAACAGCCGCCAACAGCAACTGGAGGCCAATTTCCGCCACCACCTGATCCGCGTGCGCGAGCATGCCGAAGCCATCGCCCTGGACGGTGGCGAGCGCGTGGAGGGGGCGCAGATCGGTTTGCGTTTTCGCGATGCCCTGGACAACTACCTGAACCTGATCAAGAAGCAAAAGAGCCTGGGCTGGTTTACCAATTTCTTTGGTCAGGCCGCGGTGGTCTTTCCCTTCATCATTGCGGCGCCGCGCTTTTTCAGCGGCGCCATCCAGCTGGGTCAGCTCATGCAGATAGGTTCCGCCTTCAATCAGGTGCAGGACTCGCTGAGCTGGATCGTCAACAACTACTCCGATATCGCGGCCTGGCGGGCCACGACCTTGCGCCTGGCCGGTTTCGACGAGAGTCTGCGCGAGCAGGAGGAGCATCCGGTCGGCGTGCAGCTTGCAGCGTCGACCCAGTTGCAGACCCGGGCTCTCGATGTGTTCGAACCCGCAGGAGGCCCCATCGTGGCGGACGCCAGGCTGCAGATACGCCCGGGCCAGAGGCTTTTGATCAGCGGGCCTTCGGGCAGCGGCAAGTCCACCTTGCTGCGGGTGTTTGCTGGCATCTGGCCCTATGCACGAGGCCAGGTGGAGCGGCCTCTGGACGCGATGTTCATCCCTCAGCACCCCTATTTCCCCGACGGCAGCCTGCGCGACGCCCTGGCCTATCCGGAGCCGGCGGCAAGCTACAGCGATGCTGAGCTCAAACAGGTCTTGCGCGAGGCGCAGTTGCCGCAGCTGCAGCAGCAGCTGGACAGGCAGGCGGCCTGGAACAGCAGCCTGTCGGGTGGCGAGCAGCAGCGGCTGTCCGTGGCGCGGGTCTTGCTCAAGCGTCCGGCCTGGGTGTTTGCGGACGAGGCCACGAGCGCGCTGGACAATGCAGCCGAAGCGCAGATCTACAGCCTGCTGGTGCAACTGGTGCAGGGCAGAGGCGGGGCGCTGGTCTCGGTGGCCCACCGCGACAGCGTGACGGAATTCCACACGGCCCGCTGGCTGCTGCAGCCACAGCAAGGGATTCGGGAGACGGGCCTGCCTGGCAGCCGCTGAAACAGGCAGGCTAGGGGACAAGCTGTCTCAACCGCGGTGCAGGTTTGGGAGGCTTTGGCAGCGACTTTCTCGTGGGATGATGTGTACCCGAGATTCTTTGGAGAGCGAGCCCATGCGCGTTGGTGTGCTGACCGGTGGCGGCGATTGCCCCGGCCTCAATGCGGTGATCCGTGCGGTCACCAAGTCCCTGATCAACCATGGCCAGTGCGAGGTGCTGGGCATTGCCGACGGCTTTGAAGGGCTGATGGATGCAAACCCGCGCGTCAGAGCCCTGAGTTGGGACGAAGTCAGCGGCATTTTGCATATCGGCGGCACGATCCTGGGCACCAGCAACAGCGCCAACCCGCTGCGCGATGCGGCCACGCTGGCCCAGGTGGGGCGCAACGTCAAGGCGCTGGCACTGGATGTGGTGGTCGCCATCGGCGGCGACGGGACCATGAGTCTGGCCCATGGTCTGGCGCAGGTGGGACTGCAATGCGTGGGCGTGCCCAAGACCATCGATAACGACATTGCCAACTGCGAGCGCAGCTTCGGCTTTGACACGGCCGTGGCCACGGTGACCGAAAGCCTGCGCCGCATCGAGAGCACGGCCATGAGCCACCACCGCGTGATGATCGTCGAGACCATGGGCCGTCACGCGGGCTGGCTGGCGCTGGAGTCCGGCATTGCCGGTGCTGCCGACATCATTTTGCTGCCAGAGATCGATTACGACCTGCAGTCCATCATCAAGGTCTGTCAGGAGCGCGAGCGGCGTCAGCGCTACACCATCATCTGCATTGGCGAGGGGGCCAAGGAAAGCGGCCAGAGCCTGACGGTGCGCGAGCGGATTGCACACAGTCCCGACCCTGTGCGCCTGGGCGGCGTCGGCCATGTGCTGCGCGAGCGCCTGCAACCCCATCTCCAGAGTGAGGTGCGCACCACGGTGCTGGGCCATGTGCAGCGCGGCGGCGATCCGACTCCGTTTGACCGGGTGCTGGCCACGCAGTTCGGCCACCATGCGGCGCAGCTGGTGCTGGGCGGTCAGCTGGGCCATATGGTCACGCTGCAGAACGGCCGCATCGGCAGTGTGGCGATTGCCGATGTGGCCAATACCCAGCGCACCGTGCCGCTGGACAGCCCGCTGCTGACCATGGCGCGCGATATCGGAATTTGCTTCGGCGAGGCCTGAGCTGCGCTAAGGTGTGAGCCTGCGCGCACTTTCGGCGCGCCGGAGAAATTCAGCATGGACCGACATGAAGAAGCCGTGATGCAGCTGCTCACGGCCAACGGTGAGACTTTTGTGGCCCCCAAATACGAGGTGGCCGATGGCTGGCAATGTCCGGCTTTCGTGGCATTGCGCCCGGCTCGTCGCCAGGTCTATGTGGTCGAGGTATCGGCTTCCGGCTATCCGCTGGCGCTGGTCAACCGTCTCAACGAGCGGATCGAGAAATGGTATGCCCCGCTGCTGTCGCAGCTGCACGGCCTGGGCATCACGCAGCCCGACTGGGAGATTGCCTGCCTGGTGTTTGTGCGCAGCGATCAGATCGACTGGCTCAAGGAACGCGTCAAGGACTTGAGCGGCGTGCATGTGCTCGGCCTGGAGCAGGCCAGCAGCCCCTGGGTCTGGGACGATGCGGTCTGGACTTCGGAGATGAGGTTCGATGTGGGAAGCATTCCGCAGCGTGGCGGCAGGGCTGTCGGTCTGACGCATTGATGTCCACCGGAATTTTCATGAAATTGGCCTCAATCCACTTGTATTAAAGCGATTGAAGCTATCGATTTAATAGAGAGGTGGCCCATGAACACCACTCACTTGCAGGTAGGCAGATGACTCTTTTTCGAACTCTGATCGCGGCGGCTTTGACAGCCTGCGCCGCTGCCGCCCAGGCTGCAGACTGGCAGATCTGCGATCTCAAGGTGCAGGTGCGAGAAAAGCAAAGCGGTGGCCGCGCGCTGCAGACCCGCGTGCTCGAAGCCAAGGCCAGGGGCGAAGCCGAATGTCCGCAACCGGGCACGGCGCTGAGCTTCAGACCCGAAACGGCGGACTATCAAAGCGAGCTGCCGCGCCGGCAGTGGCCCAGCCCCGGTGCTGCCGTGACGGTACGCTTTCGCTATCTGGACGGGCAATGCAAGAATCGCGGTGCCTGCCGCATCGAGCATTACTCGCCGATGCCGCACTGAGTCTTCAGTCAGCCGAGTCATGCGCTTGATCAGTGGGCGCTGAAAGCGGCCGAATTGCCAAGCTGCAGCCATGAGAGGCTTGGCTGCTCGCCTATGATCGGGGGCTTGGCCCCATATACGCAGGATGCAACCATGACCACCCTAGGAACCCCTCTCTCTCCCAATGCCACCAAAGTCATGCTGCTGGGCAGCGGCGAGCTGGGCAAGGAAGTGCTGATTGCCCTGCAGCGCCTGGGCGTGGAAACCATTGCCGTGGACCGCTATGAAAACGCGCCTGGCCAGCAGGTGGCTCACCATGCGCGCACCATCACCATGAGCGATCCGGCCCAGCTCAAGGCGCTGATCGAAGAGGTCAAACCCGATCTGGTCGTGCCCGAGATAGAAGCCATTGCCACGCCCATGCTGGAAGAGCTGGAGGCCGCAGGCGTCATCACCTGCATTCCCACAGCCCGCGCCGCGCGTCTGACCATGGACCGCGAAGGCATTCGCCGGCTGGCCGCCGAGACCCTGGGCCTGCCCACCAGTCCCTATCGTTTCTGCGACTCCCTGGCCGAGCTGCAAGCCGCGATCGACGGCAGCGACGGCCAACCCGCCATCGGCTATCCCTGTGTGGTCAAGCCCGTGATGAGCAGCTCGGGCAAGGGCCAGAGCAAGATTGACGGCCCGGCCGATGTGGCCAAGGCCTGGGATTACGCCATGGCCGGCGGTCGTGTCGCCAAGGGTCGCGTGATCGTCGAAGGCTTTATCGACTTCGACTACGAAATCACCCAGCTCACCGTGCGCGCCAAGAGTGCGGATGGTCAGATCGAAACCCATTTCTGCGACCCCGTGGGCCATGTCCAGCAGGCCGGCGACTATGTGGAAAGCTGGCAGCCCCACCCCATGCATCCCGCCGCGCTCGAGAAATCGCGCCAGATTGCCAAGGCCGTCACCGACGACCTGGGCGGCCTGGGCCTGTTTGGCGTGGAACTGTTTGTGAAGGGCGAGCAGGTCTGGTTCAGCGAAGTCTCGCCACGCCCTCATGACACAGGCTTGGTGACGCTGTGCACGCAGTGGCAAAGCGAGTTCGAGCTGCATGCCCGCGCGATTCTGGGTCTGCCCGTGGATGCCAGCCTGCGCAACCCTGGTGCCAGTGCCGTGATCTACGGCGCTCAGGATGCAGAAGGGCTGGTGTTTGATGGCGTGGAGCAAGCCCTGGCTGTGCCCGGCACCGATCTGCGCCTCTTTGGCAAGCCCGAGAGCTTTGTCAAGCGCCGCATGGGCGTGGCCCTGGCGCGCGCTGCCGATGTGGAGCAGGCCCGTGTGAATGCCAAGCTGGCTGCCAGCAAGGTCAAGCCGCGCCTGCCTTGATGGAATCAAAAAAGGGCTTCTCAGGAGGCCCTTTTGCATGGAGGCCGGGTATCAGCCGATATCAGCCGGTTTCAGCCCGAGGCAGCGGCGCTGCCGCCAGGAGTCGTGATGGCCACGGCGCAAGCTTCCTCCTGGCTGGTGGCCGGAGTGTTCTCCGTCACCACCGGCATGCCGCCTTTCCAGCGGCGAATGACGCGCTGGAAGATCAGCGAGTTGGGAATCTGCAGCAGATTGGGCATGCCCGCCGGTGCGCTGTCATCCTGCAAGGTGATGTAGAGCATATTGAGGTCGATCACGCGGCCCTTGGCTCCAGGCTTCTCGGCAGTGTCGAGCACCTCGATATAGTCGCCCAGCCTGAATGGACCGACGGTGACGATCAATAACGCACAGAACAGATTGGAGAGAACGCTCCAGGCTGCGAAGAAGGCAACGGCCCCCACGGTGGCAAAGCCGGTGAAGGCCGTCCAGAGCACGGTGGCCGACATGCCCAGGCGCTCGAGAATCGCCAGCACGGCGGCGGCGATGATGATCCAGCGAAACACACCGCGCAGTGGCATGAGCAGCTCATGCGGCAGGTCGTAGGCCTTGCCTGCGCGCGAGATGATGCGCTTGATGAGCCAGTTGATCAGCCAGGCCACCAGGATGATGAGAAAGATCTGAATCCCGGGAATCAGGATTTCAAGCCAGTCCTGCATCCAATCGGGCAGGTGCATTTGAAGACGACGCATAACCAGTCACTCGAGAAAAACGGCAGAGGTCAGCCCCTGAGGGCTGAAAGGACAATGCGTCAATCCTAGCGTCTCTTGAGAGCAGAGCTGATAAGTGTCGATCGGGAAGGCAGTGCCGCAACGCTGCTTGGTCTTGGTGGACTGCTAGATCTGTCTTTGCTCTATGGTGTCCATCTGCATCTCGAAGCTGAAGAAACGGTTGCGCCCTTGCGATTTGGCGGCGTACAGGGCTTCGTCGGCTCGCATCAGCATGGATTCGGCGCTGGTGTGCTCGTCGGGAATGCAGGTGGTAATGCCGCCGGAGAGGGTCAGCGGAATATCCTCGGCGATTCCTGGCGGGCGAATCTTGAGGAACTTGAGCATTTGGCCGAGAGCACGGGCGAATGTCATCGAACCGGAGCGCGGGGTATTGGGCAGGACCAGGGCAAATTCTTCACCGCCGTAACGTGCAGCGATGTCGCGCGGGCGCACGCAGACTTCGCGCAGCAGACGCCCGACCTGCTTGAGGCATTCGTCGCCCTGGACATGGCCGTAGGTATCGTTGAAGTGCTTGAAGTGATCGAGGTCGCAAAGCATCAGCGTCAGCGGCCTGCTCTCGCGCCTTGCCGCAGCAATTTCGGCATGCAGCATGCGATCGAGGCCTCGGCGATTGACCAGGCCCGTGAGCGCATCGAGCTCCACCATTTCGTTGAGCTTTTGATTGGCCAGATGCAGCTCTGCAGAGACCGTGACTAGGCGACGGCGCATGTCCAGCAGGCGGCGCATGGCGCGCAGCTTGGCGACCAGCACAATGGGTTTGACGGGTTTGACCAGATAGTCATCGCCGCCCGCCTCAATACCGCGCCAGACGTCCAGATCGTTGTCCAGGCCGGACAGAAAGATGATGGGCGTCCACTCGCCGGGCTCGGCCTCGCGCAGCTGACGCGCGACCCAGTAGCCGTCTTCGCCGGGCAGGCGGATGTCCAGCAGCACCAGATCGGGCCTTTCGCTGCGAAACAGTGCCAGCGCGGTGCGGCCGTTTTCGGCTTCCAGCACCTGGGTCACGCCGGCCTGGCGAAGCTCCGTCACCAGAGCAGCGCGCATGACGGCCTGATCCTCGACGACCAGCACGGAGAACGGCGTCGCGGAATCGGGCGACGAGAACCGTGCACCGCTGGATTCGATGGCAGACAAAGCTGATGCAGAAGATGGCAGAGCTGTCATGGGAGGAAGATCAGGGGCGGACGCATCTGTAGTTCAGGCATGTTCCGGGAAATATATTGTTACTTTATACGCCGGTTTCGAGCAACAGGCATTGCGAATGGTCACGGAGATACTCAGGCCAATTGCAAAGTGGAGTGTGCCTTGCTGCTTTCATCGTGCCAGATGACAAAAGTCTGTGCCGCTGAGCACAGCGTCGTCGCGCCCAGCTGATCGATGAAGCGACAGGCCGCGAACCGTGCCGATTTGGCCTCATAGTCCGACACCCATTGCTGGCGTGCAGCCCGGGAGGCCTCAGGCTGGGGCCAGCGTCTTTCCTGGGTGGACAGGCCATTCAAGCCCATGCGCCAGGGTTTGCCGCTGACGCGGGCGCGAAAGCACTGCTGCTGATGGCACAGCATGGCATACAGCGGGTCCACTTCCAGCAGCTGGAACAGCTTCTGAACCTCTGCGCAGGAAGGGCTGAATGCGGTGTGAGTGACGATGACGCGCAAGCCCTTGGGCGTTTCGTAGACGCGCAGGCCCCAATCCGGGTGCCCGGCCGCAAAAGCCCGAACCTTTGCCAGCGCGGCATCGATGGGCAGCGGCTGCAGGGCTTCGGCGCGCTGCGTCTGGCGGGCATGCAACCATTGCTTCAGGCCTGACCAGAAGAGCAGGCCGATGCTGGCCACCAGCAGCATCAACAGTGCCGCACCCAGACTCCAGGTCAGCGGGGTCACCCACAGCCAGGGCAGGGCCAGCGCCAGTAGCAGCGACGAGATGACAGGGAACCGGGCAGACTTTTTCTGCCGCGGAAAGTCGATGTCGGCAATGGCCACGTTCTCTGTGTTCAGGCAATGTGCGCCATAGCTGTTGCGGGTCATGACGGATTCATCACGCCGCTCCAGCACCTCTTCGCGAATGGGCGTGCCGCCTTCCAGCCCGTATTCACCACGCCATTCCATGCGTTCGAACCCCGCATCGAGGTGGCGTTGCGTGGGGGCGGCCAGCACGGCGTCCAGCGCTTCCTGGGCTCGTTGCTGCGCGTGGCTCTGTGCTTCCTGCTGGCTGTGGTCGGACCAGCCCCAACGCTGGACGGTCGCGCCGTGGCGTTGGCCGGTTGCATGGCGCAGCCGCGCTTGCGCCCAGTATTGAGGGATATGCATGGTGGGCCAGTATAGCCATGGGGCTGCTGCCGCAGTCGCTGGCCAGATGGCCGACAGCGATTGGATGAGCTTGCGCTGGGCTCAGGCTCTCAGGATTGAATGGGCGCGAACGGCAGGTAATCGATCTGCGTGCCACGCACGACGATCGCCGTCGACTCGGGCACCTGGGCCCAGGCCTGCGGCAGATCGACCAGTGGTTCGGACACGATCAGATACGCATCGTCACCAGCGGCTGCGATGCGCGGGTCGTCGGGGTAAAGCGCGTGAAGATGTTTGAAGGAGGTGCTGTGATAGAGCGAGCGCGGCGACTGGCCTTCGCTCGCGTAGCGCACGGCCACCAGTTGCTCGCCATCGCTGGCACACACGGTCATGCTCAGCGGGTGAGCTATCCCATGCCTGCGCGCCGTGGCCTCGACAAAACCCGCCATGCGCGCGATGGCCGGCGCAGGACTGTGCTCCAGCCCGAAACTCATGGCCAGAAGGAACATGGTCTCCGAGTCCGTCGAGCCTTCCAGCGAGGTGAAGAACTGCGGATCGATGGCCATGAGCAGATCGCGCCGTACCAGGGGAAAGTCCTCGATCATGCCGTTGTGCATGAACATCCAGCGCCGGTGGCGGAAGGGATGGCAGTTGGTCTCCTGCACCGGCGTATGCGTTGCCGCGCGAACATGCGCAAGAAACATGGGGGCCGACACAGCGCGCGAGAGCTCGCGCAGGTTGTGGTCGTGCCAGGCCGGCTGGATGCTGCGATAGCGAAAAGGCATATCGTGCGGGTGCTGGTACCAGCCCAGCCCGAAGCCGTCGCCATTGGTCGTCGTCGCTCCGAATCTCGAATGCAGGCTTTGATCGATCAGCGAATGGCGTGCGTGGAACAGCATCGTTTCCAGGGAAACAGGATTGCCCGTATAGGCCAGCCAACGACACATGGCGCTCTCCTTGTGGACATGGAGCCGAGGATTCATCCTATCGGTTCCAGTTGCCTGCCGGGAAAAGCCTGGGTTTATGTCTATTATTTGATAGCAAATAGCGCTTGATCTACTTGGTTTTCAGCGATAAAAGTATCTGAAAACCAAGGCAGTCAAGCGCTAGAAGCTATCAATTTTAAGGCTTACTGTTCGCGACGCAGGGCGGGGAACAGAATCACGTCACGGATGCTGGCGCTGTCGGTCAGCAGCATCATGAAGCGGTCGATGCCGATGCCGCAGCCGCCGGTGGGGGGCATGCCGTACTCGAGGGCGCGCACAAAGTCGTGGTCGAAGTACATGGCTTCGTCGTCGCCGCCGTCCTTGGCTTCCACCTGGGCATTGAAGCGGGCAGCCTGGTCTTCGGCGTCATTGAGCTCGGAGAAGCCGTTGCCGAATTCGCGGCCGGTGATGTAGAGCTCGAAGCGCTCGGTCACTTCGGGACGCTCGTCATTGGCACGCGCCAGAGGCGAGATCTCGGTGGGATGCTCCATGATGAAGGTGGGGTTCCACAGCTTATCTTCCACCACCTCTTCGAAGTACAGCACCTGCAGGCTGGCCAGGGTGCGGGTGGACAGCTTGTCCTTGTCTTCCTTCATGCCCAGCTTCTTCAGGGCATTGGTCAGCCATTCGCGGTTGGCCACGTTGTCGCCGGCTTCGGTGTATTTGACGATGGCTTCGGGGATGGTCAGGCGCTCGAAGGGCTTGGCCAGATCCACGGGCTTGCCGCCATAGCTCAGCTCCAGCGTGCCCACGGCCTTGATGGCCGCGTCGCGGATCAGCTTTTCGGTGTAGTCCATCAGGTCCTGGTAGTTCCAGTAGGCCGCGTAGAACTCCATCATGGTGAACTCGGGGTTGTGGCGCACCGAGATACCTTCATTGCGGAAGTTGCGGTTGATCTCGAACACGCGCTCGAAACCGCCGACGATCAGGCGCTTGAGATACAACTCGGGCGCGATGCGCAGGTACATCTCCTGGTCCAGCGCATTGTGGTGGGTGATGAAGGGCTTGGCGTTGGCACCGCCGGGGATGGGGTGCAGCATGGGTGTCTCGACTTCCAGGAAGCCGTGCTCGACCATGAAGTCGCGGATGCCGGCAACGGCCTTGCTGCGCGCCACGAAGCGCTTGCGGGCCTCTTCGTCGGTCATCAGGTCCACATAGCGTTGGCGCACCTTCTGCTCCAGATCGGCCATGCCGTGGAACTTGTCGGGCATGGGGCGCAGGCTCTTGGTGAGCAGGCGGATCTTCGTGGCCTTGATCGACAGCTCGCCGGTCTTGGTCTTCATCAGCTGACCTTCGACGGCAATGATGTCGCCCAGATCCCACTTCTTGAAGTCGGCGTAGACCTCTTCACCCACGGCATCGCGGGTGACATAGGCCTGGATGCGGCCCGTGGCGTCTTGCACGGTGGCAAAGCTGGCCTTGCCCATGACGCGCTTGAGCATCATGCGACCCGCCACGCTGACAGTGATGGCGGCGGCGTCCAGGGCTTCGGCATCCTTGCCGCTGTGCTCTGCAATCAGGGCATCTGCGCGATGCTCGGGCTTGAAGTCGTTGGGGAAGGCGACGCCGCCATTGGCCTTGGAAGACTCGCGCAGGGCCTTGAGTTTTTCGCGGCGCTCGGCGATGAGTTTGTTTTCGTCCTGAGGGGCGGTGTTTTCTGCCGCAGAAGAGGTGTTTTGTTCAGTCATGAAAAGAGAGCGCCAGCGACAAGCGCCGGTTGGAGGCCAGAAACAAGGGGCCGCAAAAGATGGCTGCTGCCCGAAACCGGTGATTTTAAGTTTTTTGCCGAAGCAAGGGTAGGCGGCCGGGCAAAGCGCTGACGGCAGCTGCGGTATGCGACCTCCATGGCTCAGGCTTTCGCCTCGAAAGTCAGCTCTTTGCTATCGAATAAGTAGCTTTTATGGACCGTCAGCAAAAGGGTGCAGGCAATTTCAGGAGTCGTCCTGCGGGGCCGATCCGGTAATGCCGCTTTGCTCCAGCACATCGGCGATCAGCTCCAGCCGCAGCAGCGGGGCATCCAGCGTCATCAGCTGCTGCTTGATCCGCACCGCCAGGGGCAGCATCTCGGCCCAGCGATTGGCCACCCAGGCACAGTCGTGCATCTGCGCCGGCGTGGGCAGCTGCGCGTGATCGGGGTCGTGGTCGTGCAGGTTCAGCAAGGCCTGAGCCAGCGCATGGGAGGTGCTGAGCAAATGCTTGGGAATGTTGACTTTGGGGTCATCGGGCAGCATGGTGACATCGGCCACCCACAGGCCATGCGGCAGTTGCCAGCAGCGCTGGATGTGAAAGCGCTGGGCGCCCTTGCATTGCAGATGCATCAGCCCGGGCTGGGGCGAATCGAGCCGGGCAATGCGCGCCAGCACGCCTTCGGAGTGCAGGCGCTCGGTCTGGGCGCCTGCCTTGCGCACCTCCTGACCCGCCTGCAGCGCCACCACGCCGAAAGGAGCGTCGGCATGCTGGCATTTGCGGATCATGTCCAGATAACGCACCTCAAAGACCTGCAGACTCAGCAGGCCTTCAGGAAACAGCACCGTGTTCAGCGGGAACAGGGGCAGGGAATGCAGACTTTGCGTATCGGTCATGGTGCCCGGCTATCATCCCATGAATAGGTGAGTTGCTCACTGTTTTCTGAATTGGGTCACATGCTGTTTGAAATCGTTTTGTTTCTGCTGGATGTCGTTGTCGGGTTGATCAGCGGGGCCTGCCTGCTGCGCATGTACATGCAGGCGCAGCGTGTGCCGTTTGGCAATCCCGTGGGGCAGTTGGTCTTTGCGCTGAGCGACTGGATCGTCATGCCGCTGCGCAAGGTCGTTCCGGCCAAGGGCCGCTGGGACAAGTCCAGCCTGATTGCTGCCTTGCTGCTGCAGCTGGCGCAGGTGCTGCTGATCTGGCTGCTGCTCGGTGCCAAGGGATCGGTGCTGGCGCTGCCATGGCTGGCTTTTTGCGCACTGCTCAAGGTCATCCTGTCGGGCATGATGGGCATCTTGCTGATCTACGCCATCCTGTCCTGGGTTCAGCCCTATTCCCCCATCTACGGCGTGCTGCAGCGCCTGGCCGATCCGCTGGTGGCACCGATCCGCAAGGTGGTGCCCCTGATCGGCAATGTGGACTTTTCGGCACTGATTGCCCTGATCGGCCTGCAGGTGCTGCTGATGGTGCTCAACTATGTGCAGGCTGGCGGTCTGTCCATGATTGCCGGTGTGCGCTAGGGGAGCCGCCCGGGCCGGCAAAGCCGCATCGCCTTGAGGTTTGCGGATGAAGCCTCGTCAATTCCAAAGCCTGTTCTGAGGTGCTTTGTGAATGTCCCGAGGCATAAAAACCCACAAAAAAAAGGCTGACGCAGATGAATGCTGCGTCAGCCTTTTTGCTTTTTGCTCGTCCGGTGCTTATTCCACGGCGTCCGCAGGCAGACGTTGCAGCATGGCCAGAGAGCTGGCGACGCGATCACGCAGCTCGCGGCGGTCGACGATCATGTCCACAGCGCCCTTTTCCTGCAGGAATTCGGCGCGCTGGAAGCCCTCGGGCAACTTCACGCGCACGGTGGTTTCGATCACGCGAGGGCCGGCAAAGCCGATCAGGGCCTTGGGCTCGGCGATCACGATATCGCCCACGAAGGCGAAGCCGGCGGACACACCGCCCATGGTCGGGTCGGTCAGCACGGAGATATAGGGCAGACCCTTTTTGGCCAGACGTGTCAGCGCGGCATTGGTCTTGGCCATTTGCATCAGCGACAGCAGGCCTTCCTGCATGCGGGCACCACCGGTGGCGGTGAAGCAGATGAAAGGCACTTTTTGCTCGATGGCGGTTTCTACGCCGCGCACAAAGCGTTCGCCGACCACGGAGCCCATGGAGCCGCCCATGAAGTCGAACTCGAAGCAGGCCACGACCACATTGATGCTCTTGACGGAGCCGCCCATGACGATCAGTGCATCGGTCTCGCCGGTGTTCTCCAGCGCTTCCTTCAGACGCTCGGGGTACTTGCGGCTGTCCTTGAATTTCAGCGGGTCGACAGGAATGACTTCCTGAGCGATTTCATAGCGGCCTTCGGCGTCAAGGAAATGGTTCAGACGCGCGCGCGCACCGATGCGGTGGTGGTGGCCGCAGGTCGGGCAGACGTTCTGGTTCTTTTCCAGATCGGTCTTGTACAGAACGGTTTCGCAGCTGGGGCACTTGATCCACAGACCTTCGGGAATCTGCTGATGGCGTTCCGTCGGATTGGTCTGCTGGATTTTTGCAGGCAGAAGTTTTTCAAGCCAGGACATGTTGTTTCCTTTTCAGTTTCCACTGCACTGCGCGCCACCCGCAACCCATGAGAGCGGCGCGGCGCAGGCACTGGCGCAATCCCGGTCAGGGACAGCGAGCAAGGGCCGCCCCGCCGCGAGGCTGTCGTCCCCTTCAGGGGGACGCGGCGTAAAGCCGCTCAGGGGGTGGCCAATTTCAGGGGTGCATTATGCGTCGAGAGCCTTTCGCACACCACGCAGAAAGTCTATTGCCAAAGGCACGATCTTCTCGTGGGGCTGGTTGTCGAGCAGGTCAATGATGCGGCTGCCGATGATGACGGCGTCGGCCACCTGGCCCACGGTCTGTGCGGTCTGGGCATCGCGGATGCCGAAACCCACGCCCACGGGAACGCTGACATGCTGGCGAATGCGCGGCAGCATGGCCTCCACGGCCGAGGTGTCCAGAGCGCCCGAACCGGTCACGCCCTTGAGCGAGACATAGTAGACATAGCCGCTGGCCACGCGGGCCACCTGTTGCATGCGCTCGTCCGTGCTGGTGGGAGCCAGCAGGAAGATCAGGTCCATGTCGCGGGCCTTGAGCTTGGCGGCGAACTCCTCGCATTCCTCGGGCGGATAGTCCACGATCAGCACGCCATCGACGCCGGCTGCGGCGGCATGGTTGACGAAGGCATCTTCGCCATGGATCTGGTCGTAGCGCTCAACAGGGTTGGCATAGCCCATGAGCACCACGGGTGTGGTCTGGTCCTTTTTGCGGAACTCGGCCACATAGGCCAGCACCTGGCTCAGACCCACGCCGTTGGCGATGGCCTTGTCGCCTGCGCGCTGGATGGTGGGGCCGTCGGCCATGGGGTCGGAGAAGGGCACGCCCAGCTCGATCACGTCGGCACCGGCTTCCACCATGCCGTGCATGAGGGGAGGGGTGATGGCGGCAAACGGGAAGCCTGCTGTCACATAGGGAATCAAGGCCTTGCGGCCTTCTTCCTTGAGCTTGTTGAAGGTGGCGGTGATTCGGCTCATAACTTGTTGCCCCCTGCGGCAGCCTTGGCTGCATCATGTCCGGGAGCGCCCTTGACGGTGAGACCGCGCATGGAGGGGCGGTCGAAGTATTCGGCACCCGACAGGTCGGCCACGGTGCCGATGTCCTTGTCGCCGCGGCCGGACAGGCTCACGAGAATGGACTGCTCGGCGCGCATGGTCTTGGCCAGCTTCATGGCATAGGCCACGGCGTGGCTGGACTCCAGGGCCGGGATGATGCCTTCGGCGCGGCACAGGTAGTGGAAGGCGTCCAGTGCTTCCTGATCGGTGATGCCCACATACTGGGCGCGACCGATTTCCTGCAGCCAGGCATGTTCGGGGCCCACACCGGGGTAATCCAGGCCGGCGCTCACCGAGTGAGTCTCTGTGATCTGGCCGTTTTCATCCTGCAGGATGAAGGTGCGGTTGCCGTGTAGCACGCCCGAGCTGCCTTTTTGCAGCGAGGCCGAGTGCTTGCCGGACTCCAGGCCCTCGCCAGCCGCTTCCACGCCGAACAGCTTGGTGTCTTCGTAGGGGATATAGGGGTAGAAGATGCCCATGGCATTGCTGCCGCCGCCCACGCAGGCAACCACCGCGTCGGGCTGCTTGTCGGCGCCCAGGAACTCGGGCATCTGCGTCAGGCATTCGTCGCCGATGACCTTCTGGAAGTCGCGCACCATCATGGGGTAGGGGTGGGGGCCGGCCACGGTACCGATGATGTAGAAGGTGTTGTCCACATTGGCAACCCAGTCGCGCATGGCTTCGTTGAGCGCATCCTTGAGCGTCCTGGAGCCCGATTCCACGGGCACCACGGTCGCGCCCAGCAGTTTCATGCGGTAGACGTTGGGGCTTTGGCGTTTCACGTCCTCGGCACCCATGTAGACGATGCATTCGAGGCCGTAACGCGCGCAGATGGTGGCCGTGGCCACGCCGTGCTGGCCGGCACCTGTCTCGGCAATGATGCGCGGCTTGCCCATGCGCTTGGCGAGCATGGCCTGGCCGATCACATTGTTGATCTTGTGCGCGCCCGTGTGGTTGAGGTCCTCGCGCTTCAGATAGATCTGCGCACCGCCCATTTCACGGCTCATGCGCGAGGCGTGATAGACGGGCGAAGGGCGGCCTACATAGTGGGCCAGCTCGGACTGGAATTCGGCGATGAATTCGGGGTCGTTCTGATACCTTGCGTAGGCCTCACGCAGCTCGGTGAGGGCGTGAGTCAGGGTTTCGCTGGCGAAGCTGCCGCCGTAGCGGCCGAAATGGCCGTGGACGTCGGGATACTGGTATTCAAACATGTGTCAGTCTGCAAAATTTGGGCATCAGCTGCGCGTACGGCAGCAATGAAGCGATGAATCTTGTGGGCATCCTTGATGCCTTTGAGAGGCTTGCCGTCGGGACCTTCGGCCTCGACTCCAGAGCTCACATCAACGGCCAGAGACAACCCGCGAGGGCGCACTTGCAAGATGCCATCGGTCACGTTTGCAGGCGTGAGTCCACCAGACAAAACGAGGTGAGAGTCGACGCTTGTTGGCAGAAGTGACCAATTGAATGCCTTGCCGCCGCCACCATAACCATCGACATGGGCGTCGAGCAGGATGGCTTGGGCCTTTGAATAACGTTGGGCATATTCTACGAGGTCAAACTGCGCCGCATCGTCTCCAAGGGGTATGCGCGCAGCGCGCAACCAGGGCTGCACGCCCCGGGTGGAGGCCTCGCAATCCGCTGCCGTTTCATCACCATGAAATTGCACACAGGCGTTTGGTATCCGGTCGCAGGCAGCTATCACATTGGTAGCTGTTTCATTCACAAAGAGCAAAACAGGTGTGACAAAGGGCGGCAGTCGCCGAGCCAGCTCGGCCGCGCGTTGCAGCGTCACGGCGCGCGGGCTTGGTGCATAGAGCACAAAGCCGACGGCATCGGCTCCGGCGGCCACTGCAGCGTCGACATCCTGCTCGCGGGTCAGGCCGCAGATCTTGATGCGGGTGCGGGGGGCAATTGAAGACATGACAAGTCTGTGGCGTTGCAGCAATCGATGGTGCTTGGCCGCTCAGGGCAGCCAGGCAAACGGGGGAGTGTCTACAGGCAGGCCCCAGCGTGTATCGTAAATGGGGCCGAGAAAGTACAGTCCGTCAGGGGAGAAGGTGGGGGCTGCCACCTCGCGCGAGCGTGCCTCCAGCACTTGCTGCATCCATTCCACGGGCTTGGAGCCCTGGCCCACGTAGATCAGGCAGCCCATGATGTTGCGGATCATGTGGTGCAAAAAGGCGCTGCCCTCGAACTCGAAACGCCAGTAGCCGCATTCCATCTGCGCGTCGCGCATGGGCGCCTGTCCTGCGGGGCGGTAGTGGATGTCGATGCGGCGCAGGGTCTTGACCGGGCTCTTGGCCTGGCAGCCTGCAGCGCGAAAGGACGAAAAATCATGCTCGCCCAGCAACAGATCGGCGGCTGCGCGCATGCGCTGCGCATCCAGAGCCTGAAACACCCAGCCCACCCGGCCCTGGTCGACGCTGGGGCGCACGGGCGACTGCAGCAGCACATAGGCATAGCGGCGTGCGGTGGCGCAGGCGCGGGAATGGAAGCCATCCGGGCCGTCAGCGACCTCGGCCGCCCATTGCACGGCGATGTCCTTGGGCAAGAAGGTGTTGGTGCCGCGCACCCAGGAGTTGGGCGCACGCTGCAGCTCGGTGTCAAAGTGCACGACCTGCATCAGGCCGTGCACACCGGAATCGGTGCGACCGGCGCAGATGGTGGAGACTTCTTGAGTAGCAAAGCGGCCCAGGGCCGCTTCGAGTTTGTCTTGTACGGTGTTGCCATCGGGCTGGCTTTGCCAGCCGCGATAGGCCTGACCGTTGTAGCTGACGCCAAGAGCTATGCGCATGGCATGGCTCCCGGCGCGGGGTCTGAATGCATCAAATCAATCAACCAATCTGAGAGAGAAGGCTGTGAGCCTTGGCCTTGAGATCGCCATGGGCTTCGGCGATCACTTCCTCAATCAGTGTACGCGCTCCGTCGCTGTCGCCGATGGCATTGAACTCTTCGGCCAGGGCCAGCTTGGTGGCCAGCGGGTCTTCGGGTTCGGAGGGCGCTGGCACGGCATCGATCGGCGCGGCGATATCGGATGTGCCCAGATCCAGCGACAGGCCGCTGAGGTCGAAAGTCACCTCGGGTTGTGCAGGCGCTGTGGCGAGGCTGTCGCTCTCCTCGGCTGGCTGCTGCAAGGTCAGGGCTTCGGCGCCTTGCACTTCGTCCAGTGTCTCCAGGCTGGAGGATAGGTTCAGCGCAGCTGTTTCCTGTCCGCCGTCTGGCTCGGGCTGTGTCTGCAAAGGCAGGGTGAAACTGTCGAGGTCGAACTCGAGCGCATTCAGAGAGCTTTGCTCGGCGGGTGCGGGAGCTGCGACTGGGGCCGGGGCTTGAGATGCCGTGGCGGGCAGGCTGAACGAGGCCAGATCATCGAGATCCAGGTTCAGGCCATTGTCTGCGGCTGCAAGTGCCGGCTCTGCGGAGGGGGCAGCAGGAGTGTCCCACTGCGCCAGTGCTGCGAAGTCCTGTTCGTTGGGCAGGGAAACGGGCTCGGAGGCCACGGGCGCTGCGCTGGCTGCGGTGTCAGGCAGGTCTGCTGGCAGTTCCAGATCCATGTCGAAGTCCATGCCGGCGGGCTCCGTGGGAGGGCCTTCGCGACTGGCAGCCGCTTCTGCGGCCTGTGCGGCAGCCAAGGCCGAGCCAAAGCCCACGGCAGCGGCCACGCCGCCTTGCAGGGCGGTCGATGGATCGGTGGGGTTGAAGGCGTTGGGCGCGGCCGCCGCGCCTGCTTGGGGCTGGGGGGCGCCGCCCAGCTGGTAGGTCAGATTTTCCGGATCCAGGATGCGGCCCTGATCGGCCAGTCGCTGCCATTCGGGGCCCTTGCCCTGGGTCAGGGCAAAGACGTTGTTGGCGACTGATGCGTAGGCCATGCGGTCATGGCGCTTGGCATAGATTTCAGCCAGCTTCTGGTGCAGCACCAGACGGTTGGGGTCGGTGCGCAGCGCTTCCTTGAGGATTTCCTCGGCCTGCAGGTCGCGGCCGTAGGCCAGGTACACGTCGGCTTCGGCCAGCGGGTCCACATCGCCGGCGTCGAGCTGGCTGGGAGAGTACTGCATGGACTGGCCCGACATCTGGCTGCTGCTGGTCGTGGTGTCCACGCGCTGGCCGCCGCTGGCGCCGAAGAAGGAGTCCGCCGACAGCTGGCTGTCGCCCAGCATGCTGTCCGCGCCTGCCGCGGCGGCTTTGCGACGCTGGGAAACACGGTAGCCGCCATAGCCCAGAAGCAGGGCCAGCAGTGCTGCACCAGCCAGCGGGATGGTCGGGTCTTCCATCAGGCTGTCGATAAAGCTGGGCTCCTCGGGAATGGGGGCCGGTGCCGCCACAGGCTTGGGAGGTGCAACCGGTGCCGGTGCAGGCGCTGCAGGCTCGGCGGCGGCTTGTGCCGGTTCGCCTTCGGCCGCAGCTGGTGCGGGCATGGTGTCGCCTGGCTTGCCGGCATCGGCTGCCGCAGCCTCGGGTGTGGCTGGGGCAGCAGGCGTTGCAGCCGCATCAGCAGCTGCAGCTGCAGCGGGGGCAGGCGCTGCTGCATTGGCGGTGCTGGCCGCGGGCACTGTGACTGTGGGGCTTGCCGCTGGCGCAGCTGCAGCCGGGGTGCCTGCTGCGGGAGCTGCGGCCGTACCTGCGGGCTTGGTGGCTGCCGCAATCTGGCTCAGCTCGGCCATATTGCGTTTGAGCTCATCGGCGCGCGCAGATTGGTCTGCAGCCTGTTTTTGCTGGGCCACTTGCTCATCGGCGGCCACGCCCTTGACGGAGCCCTTGGACAGGGTCAGTTTGTCAGGGGCTGCGGTGGCGGCCTTGGCATCTGCGACATGGGCCTGAACCTGGCCGGAAGCGCTGCGGGATGCTGCTTCCACAGGGGCTACAGGCGCCACGCCAGCCAGTTGGCGGCGGAACTGGTTGAAATCCTGAGACTGGGCCGCCATGATCTGGCGTGCTTCCTTGGCCGAGGTGGCCTGGGCGGCTGCCTGATCGGGCAACTGGATTACCGCGCCGCTGCGCATGCGGTTGATGTTGCCATTGACAAAGGCCTGTGGGTTGCTGCGCAGCATGGCGACCAGCATCTGATCGAGCGAGACGCCTGCGGGCTTGTTCGCTGCCGCAATGCGTCCGGCGGTGTCGCCTGTCCTGACGCGGACTTCATCACTGCTGCCAGCCGGTGCTGCAGTGCCAGCCTGGCGTTTTCGCTGAGGCTTGGTTGCAGTCTCGTCCTGATCGCGGTCATTGCGCAGGTCCCTGCCGGCCGTGTTGACGGAGCTGGACGCCGGGCGTGTAGCCACGGCGGGGCGCGCAGGCGCAGGCAGCACGGCAGGCGTGGCCTGGGGGGCCGCGGTTGTGGCCTGAGCAGCGGTCGTGGGCGTTGGGGCCGGGCGGCGCGTGGCAGGGGGGTCGAGCAGCAAGGTGTAGTTGCGCTGCAGCTTGCCCGATGCCCAGTTGGCATCGATCACCAGGTCGACAAAGGGATCATTGACCGGCTGAAAGCTGCTGAGCTTGAGCACGGCCGAGCCATTGGAGCGTTTTTGCACCTGCACGCGCACCGAGTTGGCCGTGCCTGTGAATTCCATGCCCTGGGCGCGGAATGCCGCTGGCGATGCGATAGCGGCCTGCAGGCTGTCGGCCTCGGCAGCGCTGAGTTGAGGGATCTCGACCTCGGCACGCAAGGGCTCGCCCAGAGCCGACTGCACCGTGATGCGGCCCAGTGCCAATGCCCATGCATCGGTGGCCGGGAGGCTTGACAGTGCGAGGGTGGCTGCGGCGAGCGCAGAAAGTTTCCAGCGTTGCATAGGGCTCAGACTTGATTCGTGCAGCCTACAGCCCTCTTGTTCTTGATCGGGTTTGTGGCTGCGGTGCACATAAAAATTGGAAATTCCAGCTCGCGGCAAAGGTCTCTCGGCCCGGCGGACACAGTTTGCATTGTCAACGACGCTATTGCAATGTGAGCAAAAGCAGGGGCGGCAAGGCTCTCAATTGTTGTCGATTGGCAACGAGATGAAACCTAATGTAGGTTTGCCGACGGTTTGCATTCGCCCGAATAGGCGGTCAATTGTCGCCCAAGCCCGGAGTCTGGGAAGCAAAAAAGCGCCGCTCATCACGCGGATGAGCGGCGCTTTGCTGCGCTGGATCAAGCCCGCTGCGGGCTTGATGGCGGCGCAGATCAGGCAGCCAGCAGGATACGCAGCATGCGGCGCAGCGGCTCGGCAGCGCCCCACAGCAGCTGGTCACCGATCACGAAGGCCGAAACGTACTCAGGGCCCATATTGAGCTTGCGCACGCGGCCCACGGCAACGTCAAGGCCGCCGGTGGTCGCTGCGGGAGTCAGTTCCTTGACGGTCAGGGCGCGCTCGTTGGCCACGAACTTGACCCAGGGATTGCCGCCCTTGATCAGGGCTTCGATCTCTTCCAGGGGCAGGTCCTTCTTGAGCTTCAGGGTCAGGGCCAGGGAGTGGCAGCGCATGGCGCCGATACGCACGCACAGGCCGTCCACGGGGATGGTGGCTTCGGTGCCGAGAATCTTGTTGACCTCGGCCTGGCCCTTCCATTCTTCCTTGGACTGGCCGTTGGGCAGCTGAGCGTCGATCCAGGGGATCAGGCCGCCGGCCAGAGGCGCGCCGAAGAATTCGGTGGGCACATCTTCGCGGATGGTCTGGGCCACCTTGCGGTCGATTTCCAGAATCGCCGAAGCAGGAGTCGCCAGCTCGTTGGCGACGGCGGAGTGCACCACGCCCATGCCCTTGAGCAGCTCGCGCATGTGGTTGGCGCCACCGCCCGATGCGGCCTGGTAGGTCATGGAGGAGACCCATTCCACCAGACCGGCCTTGAACAGGCCGCCCAGGCCCATCAGCAGGATGGAGTTGGTGCAGTTGCCACCGATCCAGTTCTTGCCGCCGGCGGCCAGCTTTTGCTGGATCAGATCGTCGTTGACGGGGTCGAGCACGATGACGGCGTCGCCTTCCATGCGCAGCGAGGAGGCTGCGTCAATCCAGTGGCCGTTCCAGCCGGCAGCGCGGATCTTGGGGAAGACTTCCTTGGTGTAGTCGCCGCCCTGGCAGGTGATGATGATGTCGCACTTGGACAGCTCGGCGATGTCGTTGGCGTCCTTCAGCTCGGTGTGCACGGTGGCCATGGCCGGAGCCTTGCCGCCGGCATTGGAGGTGGAGAAGAACACGGGCTCGATCAGCGCGAAGTCACCTTCGGCCTGCATACGGTCCATCAGCACGGAGCCGACCATGCCGCGCCAGCCCACCAAACCTACCAATTGCTTGCTCATTTGAAACGCCCTTTCAGTTTTGAAAACAGTAGCTTGAGACTGCTTCGGCCGGCTCGTCAGGGCCGGAAGGGGCGCGCGACGAACCGGGCTGGGTCAGCCTGTAATCGTCTTAATGGTGATTGCGCGCGCATTCACACCGGCAGTCTTTGCGGGTGTGACGATTTCGGGAGCGAAGGTGCGTGCGGCAAACATAAGAGGTGTCATTCTAGCGACTAGAGCAAAAGCCTGAAGAACTAAAAGCGCTTGAAACTCTAGTCAAAACGTCGAAATAAATGATTTATTTTTGACGTTTTGTTTGTTTGATGCCGAAAAATGCGTCAAACCCAAGCCACCGCCTTTCGGCGGTGGCGGGGTATCAGCGGTTTCCGGACTTGGATCGTCAATACGCGTCTCAGACGCCGGCCAGGGCCTTGACCACGGCATCGCCCATTTCACGGGTGCTGACCTTGGTCGTGCCTTCGCTGTAGATGTCTGCGGTACGCAGGCCGTCGGCCAGCACCTTTTGCACGGCGGCTTCGATCTTCTGGGCGGCAGCTTCCTGGCCCAGGCTGAAGCGCAGCATCATGGCGGCCGAGAGGATGGTGGCCAGAGGATTGGCAATGCCCTTGCCGGCGATGTCGGGGGCCGAGCCGTGGCTGGGTTCGTACAGGCCTTGCTTCTTGTCGTTGAGGCTGGCGCTGGGCAGCATGCCGATGGAGCCGGTCAGCATGGAGGCTTCGTCGGAGAGGATGTCGCCGAACATATTGCCCGTGACCACCACGTCGAAGCGCTTGGGCTCCTTGACCAGCTGCATGGCGGCGTTGTCCACGTACATGTGGTCCAGCGCCACATCGGGGTACTGCTTGGCGACTTCGGTGACCACATCCTTCCACAGCTGGAAGGTTTCCAGCACATTGGCCTTGTCCACGCTGGTCACGCGCTTGCTGCGCTTTTGGGCAGCCTGGAAGGCGACATGGGCGATGCGCTCGATCTCGGGGCGCGTGTAGCGCATGGTGTCGAAGGCTTCCTCGGCGCCGGGGAAGTGGCCATCGGGTGCCACACGGCGGCCGCGCGGCTGGCCGAAGTAGATGTCGCCGGTCAGCTCGCGGATGATGAGGATGTCCAGACCCGCCACCAGCTCGGGCTTGAGGCTGGAGGCATGGGTCAGTTCCTTGTAGCAGATGGCGGGGCGGAAGTTGGCGAACAGGCCCAGGGCCTTGCGCAGGCCGAGGATGGCCTGCTCGGGGCGCAGGGGGCGGTCCAGCGTGTCGTACTTCCAGTCGCCCACGGCACCGAACAGGATCGCATCGGCTTCCTGGGCCAGCTTCAGCGTGGCGGGGGGCAGGGGGTGGCCGGCAGCTTCGTAGCCGGCGCCGCCCACGGGCGCGGTTTCCATCTCCAGACCCAGATCCAGGGCCTCGAGCACCTTGACGGCTTCCGCGACGATTTCGGGACCGATGCCATCACCGGGCAAAACTGCAATCTTCATGATGTTCCTTTGATTAATTTGATAGCTGCTAGCGCTCGTTATTCATAGATTTCAAGATGAATACTGTTTGAAATCCATTAAAGAAAAGCGCTAGAAGCTCACTTATTGATAGTTTTACTTCAGACCCTAGCGGCTCGCATCCCTCAACTGAGTGAGACGAACAAAGACCGCGTGGGGCATTGCCTAAGCTGTGGCACGGCCAAAACAAGGGGCATCGAGCAAGGGCCGTCCCGCAGCAAAGATGCCGTCCCCCTCCCGAAGAGAGAGGGGGAAGCCGCGGCGCCGCCTAGGCAAAGCGGCCCAGGGGGCGCTTTACTTCTGAATCAACGTATGCGCCAGCCAGGGCTTTTGCGCCAGGCGCTCGGCTTCGAAGGCCTTGATCTTGTCGGCATGGCGCATGGTCAGGCCGATGTCGTCAAAGCCGTTGAGCAGGCAGTATTTGCGAAAGGCGATGACGTCGAAGGCAATCTCTTCGCCCTGGGGCCTCAGGATCACCTGGCGCTCCAGGTCGATGGTCAGCTCGTAGCCGGGGAAGGCCGCCACGTCGTTGAACAGCTGGTCGATCGTGGCCTCGGGCAGAACGATGGGCAGCAGACCGTTCTTGAAGCTGTTGTTGAAGAAGATGTCGGCAAAGCTGGGGGCCAGGATGGCGCGGAAGCCGTACTGGTCCAGGGCCCAGGGCGCATGCTCGCGGCTGGAGCCGCAGCCGAAGTTCTTGCGCGCGATCAGGATGCTGGCGCCCTTGAAGCGGGGCTGGTTGAGCACGAAGTCGGGGTTGGGCTTGCGGTCGGCTTCGGGCACGCCGGGCTGGCCGGGCTGGTCCAGATAGCGCCACTCGTCAAACAGATTGGGGCCGAAGCCGGTCTTCTTGATGGACTTGAGGAACTGCTTGGGGATGATGGCGTCGGTGTCGACGTTCTCGCGGTCCATGGGGGCGACAAGGCCCTTGTGCACGGTGAATTTTTGCATGGTGTGATTCCAGAATCTTTAGTCTTGGCGACGTTCGCGTCTTGCGTCAGAGGCGGCCAGCAAGGGCCGTCCTGCAGCGTGGGCTGCCCCAGCAAAGGCCGTCGTCCCCCTTGGGGGAAGGCGCGCAGTGACTCAGGGGGTTACGCAAATTTACGGATGTCCACAAAGTGGCCGTGGATGGCAGCCGCAGCGGCCATGGCGGGGCTGACGAGGTGGGTGCGGCCACCGGCGCCCTGACGGCCTTCGAAGTTGCGGTTCGAGGTCGACGCGCAGCGCTCGCCGGGCTCCAGACGGTCGGCGTTCATGGCCAGGCACATGGAGCAGCCGGGTTCGCGCCATTCAAAGCCGGCGGCCTTGAAGATCTGGTCCAGGCCTTCACGCTCGGCCTGTTCCTTGACCAGGCCGGAGCCGGGCACGACCATGGCCAGCTTGATGTTCTTGGCGACCTTCTGGCCCAGCTTCTTGACCACGGCCGCGGCTTCGCGCATGTCCTCGATGCGGCTGTTGGTGCAGGAGCCGATGAACACCTTGTCGACAAAGATGTCGTTGATGGGCTTGCCGGGCGTAAGCGCCATATAGGTCAGCGCCCGCTCGATGGCGCCGCGCTTGTTGGAGTCCTTTTCCTTGTCGGGATCGGGAACGACGGCATCGATGCCCAGCACCATCTCGGGGCTGGTGCCCCAGGTCACCTGGGGCACGATGTCGGCGGCGTTCAGCTCCACCACATGGTCGAACTTCGCATCGGCATCGGAATGCAGTGTCTTCCAGTAGCCGACGGCGGCATCCCATTCGCCGCCCGTGGGCGCCAGGGGGCGGCCCTTGATGTAGTTGATGGTCTTGTCGTCCACGGCCACGAGACCTGCACGGGCACCGCCTTCGATGGCCATGTTGCAGACCGTCATGCGGCCTTCCACGCTCAGGTCACGGATGGCTTCGCCGGCAAACTCTATGGTGTAGCCCGTGCCGCCGGCGGTGCCGATCTTGCCGATGATGGCCAGCACGATGTCCTTGGCGGTGATGCCGGGCGCGACCTTGCCGTTGACCTGCACCAGCATGTTCTTGGCCTTCTTGGCCAGCAGGGTCTGGGTGGCCATCACATGCTCGACCTCGGAGGTGCCGATGCCGTGGGCCAGCGCGCCGAAAGCGCCATGGGTGGAGGTGTGGCTGTCGCCGCAGACCACGGTCATGCCAGGCAGGGTCGCGCCTTGCTCGGGGCCCATGACGTGAACAATGCCCTGGCCCTTGTCCATGAAGGGGAAGAAGGCGGCCGAGCCGAACTCGGCAATATTGCTGTTCAGCGTGGTGATCTGTTCCTTGCTGATGGGGTCGGCAATGCCGTCATAGCCGCGCTCCCAGCCGTCGGTGGGGGTGTTGTGGTCGGCCGTGGCCACGACCGAGCTGACGCGCCACAGCTTGCGCCCGGCCATGCGCAGGCCTTCAAAGGCCTGGGGGCTGGTGACTTCGTGCACCAGATGGCGGTCGATATAGAGGACAGAGGTGCCGTCTTCCTCGGTGTGAACGACGTGCTCGTCAAAAATCTTGTCGTAGAGGGTGCGTCCCATGGTGGTCTCGTGAGGTTGGTTTGTTGGGAGGATTCTGTTGTGGCTTGATGCGATGTTTCAAGCCTTGGCACTGGCAGGGCAGAGGTGATCGACCAGCAAGCGGGTGGTCACCGGCAGCGCTTCAAAGTCGCGGGCCACCACGCACAGTTCGCGGTGCGCCCAGTCGTCGGTGAGCTGCACGGCACGCAGATGACCCACGCCATGCATTAGCTCGAATGCGCGGTCGGGCAGCAGGCCCAGTCCCAGGCCGTTGTCGATCATGCGGCACATGGCGTCCAGGCTGGTGACCTGGATGCGCTGGTGCAGCGGATGACCGGCCTGGGCTGCGGCAGCACGCATGGCCAGGCTGATCGAGGAGCCGGCATGCAGGCTGACGATGTCCCATTCCAGCACTTCCGTGAAGGCGACGCTTTCGCGCTCGGCCAGGGCATGGCGCTCGGGCACGACGACGACCAATCGGTCTTTGCGATAGCTGCGGTACTGCAGCGGCACATTGCCCTGGATCAGCTGCACGGTGGCCTGCTGGCCTTCGCTGCTCCTGATATTGCCCAGCGTGCAGATGCCGATATCGGCCGTGCCCTCGGCCACGGCGCTCAGCACGTCGGGGCTCAGGTGTTCCTGCAGATCGATCTTGATCTGGCTGTGCTCGCGCGCAAACGCCCCCAGGTCCTCGGGCAGAAACTGAACGATGGCCGACATATTGGCGTGCATGCGCACATGGCCGCGCACGCCGTCGGCATATTCGGAGAGCTCGCCCTGCATGCGCTCCAGCCCGTAGAGCACATTGCGCGCATGGTGCAGCAGGCTCTCGCCGGCCGGCGTCAGCGTCACGCCGCGGCTGTGGCGATAGAGCAGGGCGGTGTCCACCGTCGCTTCCAGGTCGGACAAGCGCTTGCTGACGGCCGAGGCCGCAATGAACTCGCGTTCAGCGGCGCGGCCAATGCTGCCCAGTTCGCACACGGCGACGAACAGCTGAAGCGAGGTGAGATCGATGCGGCGCGCAAAACTGCGCTCTGAATTCTTCATGGGGTAGGCTCAAGTCCTCTCGTTTCGAGAAGTTTTCAGCATTTTTACCGATTAATTCAGCTGCATCCATCTTTGAATGAGATGTCTTGCTTGAC
Organism: Comamonas testosteroni; assembly: GCF_000761245.1. Classification (GTDB taxonomy): domain Bacteria; phylum Pseudomonadota; class Gammaproteobacteria; order Burkholderiales; family Burkholderiaceae_C; genus Comamonas; species Comamonas testosteroni_C. The sequence continues at coordinate 633,631 of NZ_AWOR01000001.1, forward strand.
GATGGGTAAATTTTGGAGATGGGTGATTTCTTGCTTTGCGATGGGTTGAGCTGACCTGGAAAAGCGATGTTGCATTTGTCAGTCTTGCGCACTTGCATTTTCATAGCGAAGACTCTAGATGCCAGAATCGTTCAAGCCTGATCCGGCCTGAGGGACAGAAGTCTTGCCGGTGCCGGAGTTCCGGCATTTTTTTACAAAGTAAATCGTCAGTAAAGCAGCCCAGAATCGACGCTATTCGCTGCAAAAATGTGAGTCATGAGAGTTCCCAACCATCCGATGTCCGACAGTGAGCCTACCGAGTTGCCAGCTATGGCTTCTGGGGCGCCCCTCTTGCACCGCAGCCGTTGCTGGGGTCAGGTCTGCCTGCTGGCAGCTGCGCTGGCGCTGGGCGGCACTGCCTTGCCAGCTGTGGCCAAAGGCAAGACCCCGGCCAAATCCAGTGCGGCCGCACCAGCCAAATCGTCCAAGTCCACCAAGAGCACGACTGTAGGTGCTGCCAAATCTTCTTCGGCCAAGTCCGCCGGCAAGGCCGGTAAAAAAGGGCGCACCGGCCGCAATGCAGCGGTCGCTGGTGCTGCGGCAGCAGGTGCGGCCGCGGCTGCGCCGCTGGGCCGTGAGCATTGGACGCCGGAGGCCAGGAGCAATCAGGCCGAAGATGCCAAGGAGCTGGCCGCCGTGCGTGCAGCAGCACAGACAGGCGACGCCAAGGCCCAGTATCTGCTGGGCTCGCGCTACCGTTTTGGCAAAGGTGTGAATCAGGACCTGGCACAGGCCGTGCACTGGTATCGCCAGTCGGCTGACCAGGGCTATGCACCTGCGCAATCCGATCTGGGAGTGCTCTACGCCAATGGGCGGGGCGTGACTCTGGACGAGGCGCAGGCCGTGAACTGGTACCGCAAGGCGGCAGAGCAGGGCGACGGCATCGCCCAGAACAATCTGGGTCTGATGTATGCCGAGGGCCGCGGCGTGGCGGCCGATGATGCACAGGCTGTGCAATGGTTCGAGCGTTCGGCCAAAAGCGGCGAGGCTGCAGGTCAGTACAGCCTGGGGGTGATGCTCTCCAGCGGCCGGGGCGTCAAGGAGGACGGTCGGGCCGCCCTGCAATGGTTTGAACAGGCGGCCGAGAAAGGCCATGCCGACGCCCAGTACAACACCGGCATGATCTATGCTGTAGGCGCTCTGGTGCCGCAGGATCTGACGCGCGCGGCGCGGTGGCTGGAAAAGTCCGCCGCTCAGGGCAATGCGGCGGCTCAGTCGTCTTTGGGCTTTCTGTATGCCAACGGCCAGGGTGTGCCGCAGGATGCAGGCCAGGCGGCGCGCTGGTTCGATCGCGCAGCCAAGCAGGGCTACACACTGGCGCAGTCGAATCTGGCAGCCATGTATGTCAGCGGTCAGGGGGTCCAAAAAGACATGGGCAAGGCCTATTTCTGGCTGGCCATCGCTCATGCCAAGGATCCCTCGCTGCAAAGCCGCATGCAGGCGGCGGAGCAGGCATTGAGCGCCGCAGAGCGGCTTAAGGTGCAGCGCGAGGTGCGCAACTGGAAGCCCGGCAAGGAGTGATTGACGCGCCATGAAAAAAGCCCATCAGGTATTGCCGATGGGCTTTTTGTTGGGTGCAGGGGCTTAGCTGAAGAAGCTCTTCAGGCGGTCCGTCCAGCTTTCGCCGCTGGGCGAATGCTTGGAGCCGCCTTTCTTGAGGGATTCGTCCAGGTCCTTGAGCAGCTTGCGCTGGTACTCGGTGAGCTTGACCGGAGTCTCCACCACGATGTGGCAGTACAGATCGCCGGGGTAGCTGGAGCGAATGCCCTTGATGCCCTTGCCGCGCAGGCGGAACTGCTTGCCGGCTTGCGTGCCTTCGGGAATGTCGATCGCAGCCTTGCCTTGCAGCGTGGGTACTTCGATCTCGCCACCCAGGGCGGCGGTGATGAAGCTCACGGGCACGTTGCAGTGCAGATCGTCGCCGTCGCGCTCGAAGATGTCATGGTCCTTGACGCGAATCTCGATATAGAGGTCGCCTGCCGGCCCGCCATTGGTGCCGGGCTCGCCATTGCCTGCCGAGCGGATGCGCATGCCGTCGTCGATGCCGGCGGGAATCTTCACTTCCAGCGTCTTTTGGCGCTTGACCTTGCCCTGGCCGCCGCAGGATGTGCAGGGCTCGGGGATGATCTTTCCCGTGCCACGGCAGTGCGGGCAGGTCTGCTGCACGCTGAAAAAGCCCTGGCGCATCTGCACCGTGCCCATGCCGTTGCAGGTGGTGCAGGTCTTGGTGCTGGTGCCGGGCTTGGCGCCGCTGCCGCTGCAGGTGTCGCAGCTGTCCCAGCTCGGAATGCGGATCTGGGCATCCTTGCCCTTGGCAGCCTCTTCCAGGGTGATTTCCATGGAGTAGCTGAGGTCGTTGCCGCGGTAGACCTGGCGGCCGCCGCGACCGCCGCGGCCGCCGCCGCCGCCGTTGAACATATCGCCAAAGATGTCGCCAAAGGCCTCGGCAAAGCCACCAAAGCCCTCGCCGCCGCCCATGCCGCGATTGGGGTCCACGCCGGCATGGCCGTACTGGTCGTAGGCCGCGCGTTTCTGGCTATCGGAAAGCATCTCGTAGGCCTCTTTGACCTCCTTGAACTTTTCCTCGGCTTCCTTGGCCTTGTCGCCCTGATTGCGGTCAGGGTGGAACTTCATCGCCAGCTTGCGATAGGCCTTCTTGATGTCATCGTCCGAGGCGCTTTTGGCAACGCCCAGAACTTCATAGTAGTCACGTTTGGACATGTGAGTTTTCGGTCGGATGGAACAGGAACGCCGCGCCAGCTCCTGAGAGCCCGGCGCGGCGGCAAGCGGTCAATGGTTTGAGGCCAGGACCTGCCCGCGCTTAGTCCTTCTTGACTTCCTTGACTTCGGCGTCAACCACGTTGTCGTCAGCGGCAGCCGATGAGCTGGCACCGGCGGAAGCTGCCGCGGCAGCTTCGGCACCGCCAGCGGCCTGTGCGCCGGCGTACATCTTCTCGCCCAGCTTCTGGCTGGCCGTCATCAGGGCCGTGGTCTTGGCGTCGATGCTGTCCTTGTCCTCGCCCTTGAGCGCTTCTTCCAGCTCCTTGACGGCGGTTTCGATGGCGCTCTTTTCGGCGGCATCGAGCTTGTCGCCATGCTCGGCCAGGCTCTTGTTGACGCTGTGAACAGCGGCTTCGCCCTGGTTCTTGGCGGTCACCAGCTCCAGCTTCTTCTTGTCGTCGGCTGCGTTCAGCTCAGCATCCTTGACCATGTTCTGGATTTCTTCTTCCGACAGGCCAGAGTTCGCCTTGATGGTGATCTTGTTTTCCTTGCCGGAAGCCTTGTCCTTGGCCGACACGTTCAGGATGCCGTTGGCGTCGATGTCGAAGGTCACTTCAATCTGAGGCGTGCCACGCGATGCGGGCGGGATGCCTTCCAGGTTGAACTCGCCCAGCATCTTGTTGGCGCTGGCGATCTCGCGCTCGCCCTGGAACACCTTGATGGTCACGGCAGGCTGGTTGTCTTCAGCCGTGGAGAAGGTCTGCGCGAACTTGGTGGGGATGGTCGTGTTCTTGCTGATCATCTTGGTCATGACGCCGCCCAGGGTTTCGATACCCAGAGACAGGGGAGTCACGTCCAGCAGCAGCACGTCGGAGCGCTCGCCACCCAGCACCTGGCCCTGCACGGCAGCGCCCACGGCCACGGCTTCGTCGGGGTTCACATCCTTGCGGGGATCCTTGCCGAAGAATTCCTTGACCTTTTCCTGCACCTTGGGCATGCGGCTCATGCCGCCGACCAGGATCACGTCGTGGATGTCGGAGACCGAGATGCCCGCATCCTTGATGGCGGTGCGGCAAGGCGCAATCGTGCGCTCGATCAGATCGTCCACAAGGCTTTCCAGCTTGGCGCGGGTCAGCTTGATGTTCAGGTGCTTGGGGCCTGTGGCATCGGCTGTGATGTAGGGCAGGTTGATGTCGGTCTGTGCGGAGTTCGACAGCTCGATCTTGGCCTTTTCAGCAGCTTCCTTCAGGCGCTGCAGGGCCAGCACATCCTTGGACAGGTCGACGCCTTGTTCCTTCTTGAACTCGTCGATGATGTAGTTGATGATGCGCTGGTCGAAATCTTCGCCGCCCAGGAAGGTGTCGCCGTTGGTCGACAGCACTTCGAACTGCTTTTCGCCGTCCACGTCGGCGATTTCGATGATGGAGACGTCGAAAGTGCCGCCACCCAGGTCATACACGGCCACCTTGCGGTCGCCCTTGCCCACCTTGTCCAGGCCGAAGGCCAGGGCAGCAGCGGTAGGTTCGTTGATGATGCGCTTGACTTCCAGACCCGCAATGCGGCCGGCATCCTTGGTCGCCTGGCGCTGTGCGTCGTTGAAGTACGCAGGCACGGTAATCACGGCCTCGGTCACGGGCTCGCCCAGGAAGTCCTCTGCGGTCTTCTTCATCTTGCGCAGCACTTCGGCGCTGATCTGGGGAGGAGCCAGCTTCTGGTCGCGCACTTGCACCCAGGCGTCGCCGTTGTCGGCCTTGACGATCTGGAAGGGCATCAGATCGATGTCCTTTTGCACCTCGGCTTCGGCAAACTTGCGGCCGATCAGGCGCTTGGCAGCGTAGATGGTGTTCTTGGGGTTGGTGACGGCCTGGCGCTTGGCGGATGCGCCCACCAGGATTTCGCCGTCTTCTTGATAGGCAACGATGGAGGGGGTGGTACGGGCACCTTCGCTGTTCTCGATCACGCGGGTGTTGTTACCCTCCATGATGGCGACGCAGCTGTTGGTGGTGCCCAGGTCAATACCGATGATTTTTCCCATAATTCTCTCCGTAATCTGTTGAATGTTTGCTTGATTCGTCACTTGTGGGCGTAGTGGCCGGCTTCAAGAGTCGTCACTCACAATTTTTTGCCCTGACGGTGGGTTTTTCTTCTGTCTTGCTGGCTCAGCCCTGGGCCACGGTCACCAGCGCGGGACGCAGGATGCGATCGGCGATCACATAGCCCTTTTGCAGCACGGCCACCACGGTGTTGGCGGGCTGGTCGGCGGGAACCATGGAGATGGCCTGGTGGTGGTGAGGGTCGAACTTCTCGCCGGCAGCGGGGTTGATGGCAAGGACCTTGTTGCGTTCCAGGGCCGCATTCAGCTGGCGCAGGGTGGCGTCCGAGCCTTCGCGCAGTTGCTCGGGCGTGGCGTTCTGGATGGTCAGGGCCGCGTCCAGGCTGTCGATCACGGGCAACAGGCTTTCGGCAAAGCTCTCGATGCCGAACTTGCGCGCCTTGGCGACCTCTTCTTCGGCGCGGCGGCGCATGTTTTCGGCGTCGGCCTTGGCACGCAGGTATTGGTCGGCCAGATCGGCACTCTTGGCCTTGAGTTCTTCCAGCTCGGCCTGCAGACGTCCCAGTTCGTCCGACGCATTGGCTGCCAGGGCCGCCTCCAGTTCCTCGGGGCTGGCGTCGTTGATGGAGTTGGGGTTGTGGTTCTCGGTCATAGGTGGTGAAGGTTTCTCAAAACTTAAGACAATCTGTCTGCCAGATGCGCTCCGGCAGGTCTATTTCAAGACCCGTGCTGCCCAATAAAGGGCGGCGGGCGCAGTAGCTGAGGTGAGTCTGCAGGATTCGCGGGGCATTCAAGGAGAGTAAGTGCTTGTGATTTCAGGACCTCTCGCCTTGATTGACCAATGGTAATCGCAGGTTTATAGGCCCCAGAGTGTACAGATAGTCTGCTGCTCGGCTAGAATCTAACGTTTTGCCTTGCCGCACCACTACAGACGCAGTGGGCGGCGTTTACCCAAAAGGAGTCGTTATGCGTCATTACGAAATCATTTTGTTGATCCATCCGGATCAAAGCGAACAAGTTCCCGCGATGCTGGAGCGCTACAAGGGCATGATTGCCGCTGGTGGCGGCAAGGTGCACCGCGAAGAAGATTGGGGCCGTCGTCAGCTGGCTTACATGATCAACAAGCTCGCTAAGGCTCACTACCTGTGCCTGAACATCGAAGCCGACCAGGCTGTGATGGCTGAACTGGAACACGCCTTCAAGTTCAATGATGCCGTGCTGCGTCACCTGACTGTGCAGAAGAAGAAGGCTGATACAGCTGCTTCCGCCATGATGAAGAGCGTTGAGCGCGAAGAAGCCCGCAAGGCCAACCAGGCCGAGCACGCTTAATAGCATCAGACACTGAAGGAGTGGAAAACCGCGTTGTATTGACGGGCCTTCTCGCAGAGCAAGCCGCTTTGCGCTACACGCCCGCCGGATTGCCGGCTCTGGATTTGCGAATTGAACACAGTTCGCAGCAACAAGAGCTGGGCAGTGCGCGCAACGTGACTGCATCTGTCAAGGCTGTTGCCTTTGGCGCTCTGGCTGAAAAGCTGGCCCGCCAAGCACCCGGGAGCCAATGGACCTTTCAAGGTTTTCTGGCTACGCCGCGCAATAGCAAGATGCTGGTTTTACACATTCAGGATATTCAACAAAATTAATTTTCAAGAGGTCCAGCAATGGCCACGTTCAAGAAATTCAACAAGGACAAGCGTCCTAAGCGCAACACCCAGTCGCTGCTGTTCAAGCGCAAGCGTTTCTGCCGCTTCACAGTCGCCGGCGTCGAAGAAATCGACTACAAGGATGTCGACACCCTGCGTGACTTCATCGCTGAAAACGGCAAGATTGTGCCCGCACGCCTGACCGGCACGCGCGCCATCTATCAGCGTCAGCTGAACACAGCCATCAAGCGCGCTCGCTTCCTGGCTATGCTGCCCTACTCTGACCAGCACAAGATCTAAGGAGCACGACAATGCAAATCATTCTGCTCGAAAAGGTTGTGAACCTGGGTAACCTGGGCGATATCGTCAAGGTCAAGGACGGTTACGCTCGTAACTTCCTGATCCCCTCCGGCGCTGCACGTCGTGCAACAGCTGCTGCCAAGGCTGAATTCGAAGCCAAGCGCGCTGAGCTGGAAAAGGCTGCTGCCGAGAAGCTGGCTGCCGCTCAAGAACTGAGCGAAAAGCTCAACGGCGCCAATGTGAAGATCACTCAGAAGGCCGGCGTTGACGGTCGTCTGTTCGGCTCCATCACCAACGCCGACATCGCTGAAGAACTGGTCAAGGCCGGTTTCGCAGTGAACAAGTCGCAAGTGCGCATGCCCAACGGCCCCATCAAGACCGTTGGCGACGCCACTGTGGTGGTGGCTCTGCACACCGACGTGGCTGCAGAAGTGGCTGTCTCCGTGTACGGCGACCACTCCTAATTCAGGCCTTGTTCTGAATTGGCAAAAAGCCGCCTTCGGGCGGTTTTTTGTTTTCTGGTAATTGTTTGTCTCGCCAGCGTTTTTATCGTCACCCGCCGTGACGTCGCCACCGCCTCCCGCTACGATGGAGGACTTGTCTCTAGGAGTCTCATGTCGTCAGTAATGCCCCCGCTTGATCTGCAAGATGATGCATTCGCCCCGGTTCCCACTGCTGATCAGCAGGTGGCGCAACTGCGTGTGCCGCCGCACTCCATGGAGTCGGAATCTTCGGTGCTAGGCGGTCTGCTGCTGGACAACAATGCCTGGGAGCGCGTTGGTGATCTGCTTGGCGACGGCGACTTCTATCGACACGAGCACAAGCTGATCTACGAAGCCATCGGCAAGCTGATCAATGCCAGCAAGCCGGCTGACGTGATCACGGTCTATGAGCATCTGCAAGGCATGGGCAAGGCCGAGGAAATCGGCGGCCTGATGTACCTGAACCAGCTGGCGCAGTATGTGCCCAGTGCCAGCAATATCCGCCGCTATGCGGAAATCGTGCGTGAGCGCGCTATCTTGCGCAAACTGGTGACGGCCAGCGACGACATTGCGACCAACGCCTTCAATCCGCAGGGCAAGACCGTGGAGCGCATCCTCGACGAGGCCGAGCAGAAGATCATGGCGATCGGCGAGGAGGGGGCGCGCAACAAGCAGGGCTTCCAGTCGCTGGACACGCTGGTGGTGGATCTGCTGGACCGGGTCCAGGAGATGGCCGACAACCCCATGGATGTGACCGGCGTGCCCACGGGCTTTGTCGATCTGGATCGCATGACATCGGGTCTGCAGGCTGGCGACATGGTGGTGCTGGCGGCGCGTCCCTCCATGGGCAAGACCTCTTTTGCCGTGAATATTGCCGAGCATGTGGCGCTCAATGAGGGCTTGCCGGTCGCCATCTTCTCCATGGAAATGGGCGCGGCCCAGCTGGCGGTTCGTATCGTCGGCTCCATCGGCCGCGTCAATCAGGGCAATCTGCGTACCGGCAAGCTCAGCGACGAGGAGTGGCCGCGTCTGACCGAGGCCATCGAGCGGTTGCGCACCGTGTCGCTGCATATCGACGAAACCCCGGGCCTGTCCCCGACCGAGCTGCGTGCCAATGCGCGTCGTCTGGCGCGTCAGTGCGGCAAGCTGGGCTTGATCGTGGTCGACTACCTGCAGCTGATGAGCGGCTCGGGATCTGCGGCCAGTTCCGACAACCGTGCCACTGAACTGGGCGAAATCTCGCGGGGCTTGAAGATGCTGGCCAAGGAGCTGCAATGCCCGGTGATTGCGCTGTCCCAGCTCAACCGCTCGGTGGAGCAGCGTACCGACAAGCGCCCCATGATGTCCGACCTGCGTGAATCGGGCGCCATCGAGCAGGACGCGGACATCATCATGTTCATCTACCGCGACGACTACTACAACAAAGAGAGCAAGGAGCCCAATATTGCCGAAGTCATCATCGGCAAGCAGCGTAACGGGCCGACGGGGACGGTGAAGCTCTTCTTCCAGAAGAACCAGACGCGTTTCGAGAATCTGGCCCAGGGCTACGGCACGGATGAATACTAAAAATAATAGCTGTTAGCGCCTGTGGTGTATTGATTTCAGAACTCTATGAATATGAAATCTATGAATATAGGGCGCTGATAGCTATCAAATTGAATGTGGACATAAGAAAAGCCCGCAAGGCACAGACCTTGCGGGCTTTGTTTTTGAGTGGCGCAGACGCTAGCGGCTGAGCAGGTAGGCGCCAAGGCCGATCACGCACAGTCCCAGCACGCCGCAGGCCCAGGCCAGGCGCTGTGCACCTGTGCGCAGCGCGCCCACGGTCGCGACGATCTGGGCATTTTGCTGGGCCAGCTTCTCGATGATCTCCAGCGACTGGCGCTGCGACTGCTCCAGCTGGGCGATGCGCTCTTCCTGCTGCTGGATCAGCAGCAGCGCCTGCTCGCCGGCGGAGGCCGGCGGCGAAATGCGCTGCGCAGCGCTTTGCGCGCTGGCGTCCTGCTCGCGCGCCTCGGCCTGAGCCTCCTTCTTCTTGAGCATGCCTTGGGCGGCCTTCACCACCTGGGGCGTGGCCTTGATGACCTCGCCCCAGGGCACGAGCTTGAGCGCTGCGATCCAGCTCGCCACTTACAGCACCTCGCTGGCGAAGTCCGCCAGGCGCGAGCGTTCGCCGCGCGCCAGGGTGATGTGGCCGCTGTGGGGCCAGCCCTTGAAGCGGTCCACCACATAGGTCAGGCCCGAGCTGCCTTCGGTCAGATAGGGCGTGTCGATCTGGGCCAGATTGCCCATGCAGATGATCTTGGTGCCGGGGCCGGCACGTGTGATCAAGGTCTTCATCTGCTTGGGCGTCAGGTTCTGGGCCTCGTCGATGATGACGTATTTGTTCAGGAAGGTGCGACCGCGCATGAAGTTCATGCTCTTGATCTTGATGCGGCTGCGGATCAGCTCATTGGTGGCGGCGCGCCCCCATTCGCCGGCATTGCCGCCGTCGCCCTTGGCCAGGAACTCCAGATTGTCGTCCAGGGCGCCCATCCAGGGACCCATTTTTTCCTCTTCGGTGCCGGGCAGGAAGCCGATATCTTCGCCCACGCTCACCGTGGCGCGGGTCATGATGATCTCGGTGTAGCGGCGCTCGTCCAGCACCTGGGCCAGGCCGGCGGCCAGGGCCAGCAAGGTCTTGCCGGTGCCGGCCGTGCCCGTCAGCGTGACAAAGTCGACTTCGGGGTTGACCAGCAGGTTCATCGCGAAGTTCTGCTCGCGATTGCGTGTGGAAACGCCCCAGACGGCATTTTTGGGATTGCCGAAGTCGCGCAGCGTCTTGAGCACAGCCGTCTTGTCGCGGATCTCGGTCACGCGCATGTAGAGGCTGGGCTCGCCCGGTGCCTCGTAGTAGACGAACTGGTTGATCATCAGCTGGTCGACGATGACGCCGCTGACGCGGTAGTAGGTGATGGCGCCTTCCTGCCAGCTCTCCACATTCTTGCCGGCCTTGGCCCAGAAGTCGTGGGGCAGGGCCAGGGCGCCCGAGTACAGCAGATCGCCGTCTTCCAGCACCTTGTCGTTCTGGTAGTCCTCGGCGGCCAGGCCCAGCGCGCGTGCCTTGACGCGCATATTGATGTCCTTGGACACCAGCACGACTTCGCGATCCTTGTGCTGCTCGCGCAAGGCGGCGACCACGCCCAGAATCTGGTTGTCGGCCTTGCCCTGGGGCAGGCTCTCGGGCAGGGAGGCATCCAGGGGATTGGTCTGGAAGTACAGCGTGCCAGTGGCGCTGCGCTGGCCTGTGGCATTGAGCGGCAGACCTTTTTCCAGGCCGTCGTCGGGCTGGGAGGCCACCAGGGAGTCCAGCGTGCGGCTGACCTGGCGGCCGTTGCGCGCCACCTCGGTCATGCCCTTTTTGTGGTTGTCCAGCTCTTCCAGCACCACCATGGGCAGGAAGATGTCGTGCTCTTCGAAGCGGAACAGGCTGCTGGGGTCGTGCAGCAGCACATTGGTGTCCAGCACGAACAGCGTGGTCGGGCCGGTGCGCGTATTACGGGCGCGGCGGGCGGGCTTGGTAGCCGCGTTGGCGGGTTTGGCAGGTGCTGCGGCAGCTGGCCCTGTCTTTGCTGCGCCAGCCGATGCTGCGGCAGTTGGTGCTGCGGCAGTTGTGGTGGCGGTCTTGCGCGGCTTGGAGGTTGCAGTGGCCGAGGCGGCGGGCTTGCTGGTGCTGCGGCGCGGCCTGGTGGCTGCGGCAGCGGTCTGTGGAGCTGCGCTCAGGGCTGCTCCGGTGGAGGGGTTCAGATCCTCGTCAAGCTCTGCCGTCTGCTTGTCAGACTTGCGGATGGACGAAAAGGCTTCTGCGGGGAGCTTTGCGGCGCGGTGGCCGGGTGCGGGGGGCAGGGGCATAGTGGACGAACCGTTCTCAACAAGATTCAAAAAGCACAAAGCCGCCTGGAAACCGAGGCGGCTTTGGTGGGGTGAACAGAGAATACTGCGTAGCACTGAGGCATGCCCCATTATGCATAGGCTGCGAGGGCCTGAATGCAGTATTTCCTGTTTTGCCTTGTTTAAAGACTTTGAAATACTTTGCGTGTAGATGATTGCAAGGTTTTCGGTCTCAGGCAGTGGCTCAGGCCACCTTCTTGTCTTGAGTCTTCAGGCTCTTGACGGCCTTGAGAACTTCGTCCACATGGCCGGGGACCTTCAGGCCGCGCCATTCCTGCATCAGGATGCCGTCGGCACCGATCAGGAAGGTGGAGCGCTCGATGCCCTTGACCTTCTTGCCGTACATGATCTTGTTCTTGACCACGCCAAACATGTGGCACATCTTTTCTTCGGTATCAGCGATCAGCTCGAACGGCAGTTCCAGCTTTTCCTTGAAGTCGTTGTGCGAGTTCATGTTGTCGCGCGACACACCGAACACGGTGGCGCCAGCCTTCACGAAATCCTTGTACTTATCGCGGAATTGCATTGCTTCCGTGGTACAACCCGGCGTGTTGTCCTTGGGGTAGAAATACAGGATCAGAATCTGGCCGTTGTGCGAGGTGTTGGACACCTTGACGCCGCCGGTGGCGTTGGCTTCAAATTCTGGGAGTGGTTTGTTGACAACGATCGCCATGCGCTTGTATCTCTCGGGTGTGTTCGTTGAAATGCCGAGGGCGTCGGTGGTATTTTTGTTTTTATCAATCGATCGCCCCCAACCGCAACCTGCGATTTTACCCTGAAATACGTATTTCTCTCAATGTAAGCTTTCAAGGCTATGCTAGCAGCAGGGCTGCGACCACGTTGCGGCCTTCGCTGGCCAGAACGTTATAGGTGCGGCAGGCCGATGCGGTGTCCATGCTCTCCAGGCCAATGCGTTTGGCGATCAGCGGCTTGAGCCAGGCCACGGGTGGAAAGCGGTTCTTGCTGCCGCTGCCAAAGAGGATGACTTCCGCATCCAGCTTGGCAAGTTCCTCGAAATGCTCGGCCGTCAGGTCTTCGAAACTGGCGCAGTTCCACTCGGTCAGCAGGCCGTGGGCCCCGACCAGCAGACTGGTTTCATGGTTTTGCTTGTCAACCGCGATCCAGCCCGGGCCATAGCCGGTGATGGTCTGCGCATCGGATTTGTCTGCCTGAAATTTCATGATGGAGAGTGTGCGCAATCGGTGCGCTGGACGGGTGCGATGGCTGCTGTCTCCATACAGAGAGGGTGGGGACATTGCTGCAGCGCGGAACTGTGCTTAAATTATAGGTTTCACCATGGCACTTAATGCGCCCTGGCGTGCCTGAAATCCTTTTGCATTGATTCGCATGAAAACCGTTCAAAAATCCGCCAAGTTAGCAAACGTCTGTTACGACATCCGCGGGCCGATCATGGACGCGGCGAAGAAGATGGAGGACGACGGCCAGAAGATCATCAAGCTCAATATCGGCAATCTGGCCGTGTTCGGCTTCGATGCTCCCGAGGAAGTGCAGCAGGACATGATCCGCAACCTGCCCAACTCGGCCGGTTACTCCGACAGCAAGGGTATCTTCGCGGCGCGCAAGGCCGTGATGCACGAGACCCAGCGCCAGGGCATCAAGGGCGTGACGCTGGACGACATCTATCTGGGCAATGGCGCTTCGGAGCTGATCAGCCTGGCCACCAACGCGCTGCTGGACAACGGCGACGAGATGCTGCTGCCTGCGCCCGACTATCCGCTGTGGACGGCTGCCACCAGCCTGTCCGGCGGCACGCCCGTGCATTACATGTGCGACGAGTCCAATGACTGGATGCCTAATATGGCCGACATCCGCGCCAAGATCACGCCGCGCACCAAGGGCATCGTCGTCATCAACCCCAACAACCCCACGGGTGCGCTGTACTCCAGGGAGCTGCTGCTGCAGATCGTGGAGCTGGCGCGCGAGCATGGCCTGGTCATCTTCGCTGACGAGGTCTACGACAAGGTGCTGTACGAGGATGCCAAGCACACGCCGCTGGGCAGCCTGTCCATCGATGTGCTGACCATCACCTTCAATTCCCTCTCCAAGGCCTACCGCTCCTGCGGCTACCGTGCTGGCTGGATGGTGATTTCGGGCGACAAAAAGCCCGCCAAGGATTACATCGAAGGCCTGAACATGCTCTCCAACATGCGCCTGTGTGCCAATGTGCCAGGCCAATGGGCCGTGCAGACGGCGCTGGGCGGCCACCAGAGCATCGACGCTCTGGTGCAGGAGGGTGGTCGCCTGCGCGTGCAGCGCGATCTGGCCTGGGAGCTGATCAACGCCATTCCCGGCGTGAGCTGCGTCAAGCCCCAGGGCGCGCTGTACATGTTCCCGCGCCTCGATCCGGCCGTCTACCCCATCCAGGATGACCAGGAGTTCTTCCTCGAAGTGCTGCAGGAAACCAAGGTCATGCTGGTGCAGGGCACGGGCTTCAACTGGCCCGAGCCTGATCACTTCCGCATCGTCTTCCTGCCGCATGAGGCCGATCTGCGTGAGGCCATCAACCGGCTGGCAGTCTTCCTCGAGAAGTACCGCAAGCGCCATGGCACGGACAAGCCCAAGGCCGTGCCGCCCGAAAAGGCGCTCAAGCCTGCCAAGGCTGAGAAAGCCGCGTAACACATCTTTTTGATAGCTGGTGGCGCTTGATTTTCAAGCGCTTCAGCGCTTTTTTGACCTTAGAACTTATGAAACCCATCCAAGTAGGCCTGTTGGGCATTGGCACCGTAGGCAGCGGTACTTTCAATGTGCTGGAACGCAATCAAGACGAGATTCGCCGTCGTGCGGGTCGTGGCATTGAAATTACCATGGTCGCCGACTTGGATACCGAACGCGCCAAGAGCGTGGTGGGTGACAAGGTCAAGGTGGTCGGCGATGCACGTGAAGTCATCGCCAACCCCGATATCGATGTGGTGGTCGAGCTGATTGGCGGCTACGGCATTGCCAAGGCCCTGGTACTGGAAGCCATCGCCGCCGGCAAGCATGTGGTGACCGCCAACAAGGCCCTGCTGGCCGTGCACGGCACGGAAATCTTCAAGGCTGCGTCCGAGAAGGGCGTGATGGTGGCCTATGAAGCCGCCGTGGCCGGTGGCATTCCCATCATCAAGGCCTTGCGCGAAGGCCTGACCGCCAACTCCATCCAGTGGGTGGCCGGCATCATCAACGGCACGACCAACTTCATCCTGTCCGAAATGCGCGACAAGGGCCTGGACTTCGACGTGGTGCTCAAGGAAGCACAGCGTCTGGGCTATGCCGAAGCCGACCCTACCTTCGACATCGAGGGTGTGGATGCGGCCCACAAGGCCACGCTGATGAGCGCGATTGCCTTCGGCATTCCCGTGCAGTTCGACAAGGCCTATGTGGAAGGCATCACCAAGCTGGCAGGTGCCGATATCCGCTACGCCGAACAGCTGGGCTACCGCATCAAGCTGCTGGGCATCACCAAGCGCACGGACAAGGGCATCGAGCTGCGCGTGCACCCTTCGCTGGTGCCTTCCAAGCGTCTGATTGCCAATGTGGAAGGCGCGATGAACGCCGTGGTGGTGAACGGCGATGCCGTGGGCACCACGCTGTACTACGGCAAGGGCGCCGGCTCCGAGCCCACCGCTTCCGCCGTGGTGGCTGACCTGGTGGATATCGCCCGCATGGACGGCTCCGATCCTGCCCACCGCGTGCCTGCCCTGGCCTTCCAGAGCAGCAGCCTGGCTGCCGCCGGCAGCGAACTGCCCGTGCTGCCCATGTCCGAGGTCGTGACCAGCTACTACCTGCGCATCCGCGTGGCCGACGAAGCCGGAGTGCTGGCCAAGATCACCGGCCTGCTGGCAGGTGCCGGCATCAGCATCGATGCGGTGCTGCAGCGCGAAGCCGATGAAGTGGGCGGCGAAGGCTCGACCCAGACCGACCTGATCATCCTCACCCACGACACGCGCGAAGGGGATATGGACAAGGCCCTGGCCGAAATCCAGGGTCTGCCCACGGTGCTGGCTCCCATCACCCGCATCCGCAAAGAGGAGCTGAATTAACTCCCCCTGAGGCGCTACGCGCCTTCCCCCTCTCTGCTCCGCGGAGGGGGGCGACGCTGTCAGCTAGGCGCCCCCGCCGCGAGGCGGCTCTTGCCTGGCGTCTCTGTGATGGGGCGCGTGCTAGTTCGTGTTCCGTGCTTTTCAGGGAAATTCTGATGTCCTGTTTCGCTCGACTAGATAGTCTTCTCGCTCAGCGATCTGCTTTTTCCAGCAAAGGCTGGCGTCATCTGACGCTGGCCTTTATTGTTTTCGCAGCCACTGCCGCGCATGCCGCGTCGGTCGATGTTTATCGCGGCACGCTGGGCACCTCTGAAGTGGTGATGGAGCTGCGCAAGTCAAAGGCCGATGGCACGGGTGATGCAAAGGACGAGCGGGAGGGGCGATATTTCTATTTGCGCAATGGCGTGGATATTCCGCTCAGAGGGCCGCTCAATGCGCTGGCTGAAGCCTTGCCGCTCAATGATGGGTGGAGCCGCTCGCAGCCAGACCTGCCAATTTTTGCGAATGAGCAAGAGCGCCGCGTGAAGTGGAATGTGGCCCAGCAAGGCGATGCACTGACCGGTGAGTGGGTGGATGGCATTCATGGCAAAAAACTGCCGCTAAGCCTTAGACGTATTGCGCAATATGATCCTGAAAAGATAGCGCCGCGCGGTGTGGAGGCGGTGACTTTGGCAATCGTTCAGGGCGCGGGCAGCGGTGTCTCGCAAGATGCGGTGATCTCTGCGCAGAGCACGCCCTATGACTATCTGAAGCTTGGTGAGCAAAAGCTGGAGCAGGGCAAGGAAGTGGTACTTGCTCCAGACCTGGCTTGGCGGCCTGTGCGGGATGCGCGCACCAAGTTCTGGTATCCGCGGCTGACTCGTCACCCGGATGCCAAGATATTGGCTCAGACCAATGCCGTGCTGGAGCAGCGCCACTGGGGCATGAGTCTGGCTGCTTTGGGTTGCCGAAGTGCCATCTATCGTGACAACGGCCCGGAGGCGGGGACTTTGGGCTATTTCGATCACGAGAGCATTGCCGTGACCTATCTGAGCCGCGCCATGATGAGTGTGGTTGAGTCCGGCTCGACGGGCTGCGGCGGTGCGCACCCCAATAACCACTACGACCCTTTTGTGCTGGATTTGCTGCAGGGCGGCTATATGGACTTCACCCGTTTGTTCAAGGGCGCCAAATATGGCGACTACAAACTGGAACTTAGCGAGCAGATGCAGGGCTTCATCCGCAAAGCTGTGGGCAAATACTCCAAGGATGACAAGGAATGCACGGAGATTCTGCCCAGCTATATGGCGCTGATGCTCGATAAGCCGGACAAGATGAGTTTTGTGATTTCCGGCATCGGCCACGCCATGGGGGTGTGCCTGGGCAGCGGCGTCAGCGTTCCGTTCAAGATGCTCAAGCCCTATATCAAGCCGCAAGCAGAGCGCTATTTCCAGCGCTGAGGCAATCACCCAAGGCACAGCAGCGATACCGCGTTGGCCGGTCTCTTCAATGGCGCATGGTGGAGGTGGAGCTGCTGGCTGATAATGGAGAGCTTGGCAGCATGACTTTTGCCCGTTTGGCTGCCCGTTCCGAATTTTAGTTTTTGGCGAGTTTGAGATGTTGTATCTGTCCACCCGCGGCCATGCTGACCGCAAGCGTTTTTGCGATATTTTGCTGGCCGGTCTGGCTCCCGATGGTGGCCTGTATCTGCCCGTCGAGTACCCCCAGATTGACGACGCCAAGCTGAGCCAGCTGCGCGAGACGCTGGCCGCCAAGGGCTATGCAGCGCTGGCCTTCGAGATTCTGTCGCTCTACATCGACGACATTCCCGCCGACGACCTGCGCGCCCTGTGTGCGAAGACCTATACCAAGGAAGTCTTTGGCAGCGACGCCATCGTGCCCGTGCGCCAGCTGGACGGCGTGCTGCACATCGAAGCCCTGTCCAACGGCCCCACGCTGGCCTTCAAGGACATGGCCATGCAGCTGCTGGGCAATCTGTTCGAGTACGAACTGGCCCGCCGCAACGAGGAGCTCAATATTCTGGGCGCCACCAGCGGGGACACCGGCAGCGCGGCCGAGTACGCCATGCGCGGCAAAAAGGGCGTGCGCGTCTTCATGACCAGCCCTCATGGCCGCATGAGTCCTTTCCAGCAGGCGCAGATGTTCAGCCTGCAGGACGAGAACATCCACAACATCGCCATCGAAGGCGTGTTCGACGACTGCCAGGACATCGTCAAGGCCGTCTCCAACGACCACGCCTTCAAGGCCCAGTACAAGATTGGTACTGTCAACTCCATCAACTGGGCACGTCTGCTGGCCCAGGTGGTCTACTACTTTGCCGGCTATCTGCAAGCCACCAGCTCCAATGACCAGAAGGTGAGCTTCACCGTGCCTTCCGGCAACTTCGGCAATATCTGCGCCGGGCATGTGGCGCGCCAGATGGGTCTGCCCATTGCCAAGCTGGTGGTGGCCACCAACGAAAACGATGTGCTGGACGAGTTCTTCCGCACCGGCGTCTACCAGGTGCGAGGCTCGGCCAATACCTACGAGACATCGAGCCCCTCGATGGACATCTCCAAGGCCAGCAATTTCGAGCGCTTTGTGTTCGACCTGGTGGGGCGCGACGGCGTGCGCACCAAGCAATTGTTCGCTGAAGGCGTGGCCAAGGCGGGCAAGTTCGATCTGAGCACAGATCCCGCCTTCAAGGATGCGGCCGGCAAGTACGGTTTTGTGAGCGGCAAGAGCACCCACGCCGACCGACTGGCCACCATCAAGGACACCTTCGAGCGCTTTGATCAGATGATCGACACCCATACCGCCGACGGTGTGAAGGTGGCGCGCGAGCATCTGGGCGCCGAGCCCATGCTGGTGCTGGAAACCGCTTTGCCCATCAAGTTTGCCGCGACGATCGAAGAAGCGCTGGGCCGCCAGCCCGACCGACCCGCCAAGTTCAACGGCATCGAAGACCTGCCCAAGCGCGTGGTCGTCATGGCCTCCGACGTGGACAAGGTCAAGGCCTTTATCGCCGAAAACTGCAGATAAAGTCCTGCGGCGCTAAGCTTGAAAAGCACCTGTAGCTTGACGACAGGTGCTTTTTTTCTTTGAATAAAATTGGTGTTCTACGCTTTCCCGTAGAGCATCGGTAGCTATCAAAAACATATTGAAATCAAGATGAAGGTCATAGGCTTTGCCGGATATTCGGGCGCGGGCAAGACCGGCCTGGTCGAGGCGCTGGTGATGCTGATGAAGCAGCGCGGGCTCAGGGTCTCGGTCATCAAGCATGCCCACCATGACTTTGATGTGGACCAAGAGGGCAAGGACAGCTGGCGTCACCGCAAGGCTGGTGCTTATGAAGTGCTGCTCGCGTCCGATAGGCGCCTGGCATTGATGCGCGAATATGAGCAGCCTGCTCAGCTGGGCGTGCACCATATGCTGGCGCAACTGGACCCGTGCGTGGACTGGGTGCTGGTTGAAGGCTTCAAGCATGGCGAGCTGCCCAAGATAGAGGTCTGGCGGCGGCAGCAGGACAGGCTGGACAAGGGCAAGAGCCTGGAGCCTCTGTTTGCGCATGACCCTCGGGTGCTGGCCGTGGCCACCGACGCTGTCCATGACCTGCCGCAAACGCCGATCCAGCCCGTGCTGGATCTGAACCAGCCGCAGCTTGTGCTGCAATGGCTGCTGGCTCATTCGGATTCTCTGCAATACAAGAACTAAGGAAAGACACAGCAATGCAAGCACCACAGACGCCTCGCAAGCCGCTCAAGCCTCTGGATGAAGCCCTGCAGGAGCTGCTGGCCCATGCCCAGCCCCAGGCTGGCGCACAGATGGTGGACACCTTTGATGCCGATGGCCGCGTGCTGCTGCAGGCCGCCGTCTCGCCGCTGCAGGTGCCGCCTCAGGACAACTCGGCCATGGACGGCTATGCCGTGCGCGCCACCGAATGCGCCGGCGGTACGGCGGTGCTGCCGGTGTCGCAGCGCATCCCTGCCGGCACCTCGCCCGAGGCGCTGGCCGCAGGCTCCGTCGCCCGCATCTTCACGGGCGCGCCCGTGCCGGCCGGGGCCGATGCCATCGTCATGCAGGAGGACTGCGAATTGCTCGAGGACGGCTGCGTGCGCATCAAGGCCCAGCCCCGTGCCGGACAGTGGATTCGCCGCGCGGGCGAAGATATCAGGCAGGGCGCGACCGTGATCGAGGCCGGCACCCGTCTCACGCCGGCCCATCTGGGCCTGGCTGCCAGCATGGGCTTTGCCAGCCTGCAGGTCGCACGCAAGCCGCGTGTGGCCTTGTTCTCCACTGGCGATGAACTGGTCATGCCCGGTACCGTGGCACCGCAGGACATGCCGGCGGGCAGCATCTACAACAGCAACCGATTCTTCCTGCGTGCATTGCTGTTGCGCATGGGCTGCGAGGTCACGGATCTGGGCATAGTGCCCGACGACCGCGAGGCCACGATTGCCGCGCTGGCCGATGCCGCCATGGACCACGATGTGATCGTCACCAGCGGCGGCGTCTCCGTGGGCGAGGAAGACCACATCAAGCCTGCGGTGCAGGAGTTGGGGCAGCTGGATCTCTGGCAGATCAACATCAAGCCCGGCAAGCCTTTTGCGTATGGCCGCGTCAATCGCGAGTCCGGCACGGGCTTTGCGCACTTCGTCGGCCTGCCGGGCAATCCGGTCTCCAGCTTTGTCACCTTCCAGGTGCTGGTGCGACCCTTTTTGCTGCGTCTGCAAGGCGTGCAGCATGTGCTGCCGCGTGCCATCGAAGCGCGCGCCGATTTCGAGTGGCCAAAGGGCGACAAGCGCAGAGAGTTTCTGCGAGTGCGCTACAACGAGCGTGGCGGGCTGGAGTTGTTCAGAAACCAGAGCTCGGGCGTGCTGACTTCCACGGCCTGGGGCGACGGCGTGGTGGACAACCCAGCCGGTACCACGATTGCCATGGGCGACAGCGTGCGCTTTATCCCGTTTGCCGAACTCATGGCCTGATGGAGTTGGAGATGAAGACCGTTACGATTCGATATTTCGCCTCTATCCGGGAAGCCTTGGGTACGGGCAGCGAAAGCCTGCAGACCCCGGCTGCCACCGTGGGAGCATTGCGCGAGCAATTGATGAGCCGCGGCGATGCGGCTGCCCAGGTGCTGGCTGCCGGCAAGGCCGTGCGCATGGCGTTGAACCAGGATATCTGTGATGCCGATGCCATGCTCAGCAATGGCGACGAAGTGGCGTTCTTCCCGCCTGTGACGGGCGGCTGATGAGCCCTTGAGCGCATGGCGGCGGCTCCAGGAGCTTTGCCGCTTGTTGCCTCACACACCGCTGCTGTACTGTTCCCGCAATGGTTGCGGGGTCAGGCCCTGAGTCATATACCCATCTCTAATGCCATGAGCGAAACCGCCGATTTGACCACTCCCGAAGTCAACCCCGAGATCAGTGCTCGCACCCGCAAGGCTTTGGCCCAGGCGCGCGAGCGCGGAGTCAAGCTGGGCACCGCCGGTGCGGCCAATATCCGCGCCACAGTGGAAAAACGCAAATCGGCGGCCGATGCCTTTGCCAGGCAGCACGAAGCGCTGTTCGCCGAATTGCAGCAGCAAGGTCTGACCCACCGCGCCATGGCGGCCGAACTCAATGCGCGGGGCATTGCGGCCGCCAAGGGCGGTGAGTGGACCCATGGCCAGGTGCAGCGCATTCTGAACCGCTATGCGGACTGGAAGGCTGCCGAGCCGATCCAGGCCTGAGGCCGTCATGCCGACCAAAAAAGCCGTGCTGCGTCAGCTGCACGGCTTTTTTGATGACGGTCGGGGGAGAATGAGTCAGGCAATGTAGAGCAAAGCCACAGCACACAGCTTATGTGCCATGCCGGGTGACCGCTTTCTGCCTTGTAGCAGCCAGTGCTAGCAAGCCCAGCACAATCAGCATCAGACCATAGCCATAGGTGGTGGGCACCAGCCCCAGGCTCTGGGTCAGCAGGCCTGCCGCAATGGCAGGCAGGCTGAAGGCCAGATAGCTCAGCACATAGATGGTGGACAGCAGGCCGCCGCGTTCATGCGGCTCGGCCAGTGGCAGCACGCTGCGCAGCGCCCCTTGAAAGCCCACGCCAAAGCCTGCACCGGCAATGATGGAGGCAGCCACCATCAGCGTCAGGCTGTGGCTGGCCACGCCCAGCAGCAGAATCACAATGCCCAGCGGCAGAACCGAACCACCAAAGCGCAGCATGCGCTGGGCCGTCCAGCGGCGAAGCAGCCAGATGGCCGCTGCGGCGCTCAGAGTGTTGATGCACACTGCCAGGCCTGCCATCTGGGTGGAGCCGGTGATCACGCGCAGCAGGGTGGGGCCTAGCGACAGATAAAAGCCCGCCAGCGCCCAGGCGGCAATATCCAGCGGTGCCATGCGCAGGAACGCCGGGCGGATATGCGAGGGAAGGCG
This sequence comes from Comamonas testosteroni, assembly GCF_000761245.1. Lineage (GTDB taxonomy): Bacteria > Pseudomonadota > Gammaproteobacteria > Burkholderiales > Burkholderiaceae_C > Comamonas > Comamonas testosteroni_C. The sequence continues at coordinate 655,234 of NZ_AWOR01000001.1, forward strand.
AATGCGAGGGCGCATGGAGGCCACAGCCCCGCTGCGGCGGCTGACGGTTTCAGGCATCACTGCAATGGCCCAGGCCGATGCCGCAAATACCAGCAGGAGCCACCAGTAGATCTGGTGCAGCCCGTCGTGACCGTGGCTGGCCAGCTGGTTGGCGCCGAACACGCCGGCTGCCATACCCAGCATGGGAGACAGTGTATTGATCAGCGCACCGCGTTCGCGGTCCAGATCGAGCAGGGTCGCGCCCAGGGCTGCGCTGGCCATGCCGGTGGCAAAGCCCTGCACCACGCGCGACCAGAGCAGGGCTTGCGCATCCTGTGCATGGGCGAACATCAGCATGGAGATTGCCTCCAGTCCCAGGGCGGCAAGAATGACGGGGCGCCGGCCCAGGTAATCGGACAGTGCGCCCATGGTGAGCAGGGCGACCAGCAGGCTGAAGGCATAGACCGCGAAGATCAGGGTCAGCATGCCCGACGAAAAGCCCCAGGCCTGCTGGTAGAGCCGATACAAGGGCGTGGGAGCGCTGGATGCAGCGAGAAAGCTGGCCAGTGTCAGTGCGACAGCGGCCATATTGCGGGTGGTGGACGCCGCAGTCAGGGATATAGAGGATGTGGGCATGGGAAATCAGGCTCCGCTACCATAAAAGCAAAATTTTTGCGTTTGCGTATTCTGCGTTAATTCGCCATTAACGCAAATATTTAGCTTTAATGACCATGATTGCAAAAGACCCAGTCCAATCCCGGCCGGGCGGGCGCAGCTCCCGTGTACAGGCCAGCGTGCATCAGGCGGTGAGGAAACTGCTGGAGCGCATGCCGCGCGAGGAGCTGACCTTCCCGCTGATCGCCACCGAAGCCGGAGTGACGCCTTCCACGCTGTACCGCCGCTGGGGCGATCTGCCGCAGTTGCTGGCCGATGTGGCGCTGGAGCGCATCCGCCCCATCGCCGAGCCTGCGGACACGGGCAGCCTGCATGGCGACCTGCAGGCCTGGACCGAGCAATACATCGAGGAAATGGGCTCGCCTCTGGGTCGCACCTTGCTGCGCGATACCTTGGTGGCGACCCAGGAGGACCAGGTGACTTGCGCCTGCGTGGACATCATCCGCGACCAGCTTGGCATTGTGCTGAGCCGGGCCCGGGCGCGTGGCGAGTCGGGGCCCGATGTGGACACCATGCTGGACCAGTTGGTGGCACCCATCGTCTATCGCATTCTTTACGGTCTGCAGCCCGATGTGGCGTTCGGGCGCAAGCTGGTCGAGCAACTGAAACCTGCACAGCCCTGAGGCTCTTGCTCTAGAATCGCGGCTCACAGGTGCAAAGGGGCGCCTGCCCGCACAAGAGGCTCTCACCCTTGCTTTAGGCAGCGTGTTCACGCTCGATTTCGATGTTCTGTCAGACCATGGTTGTTCTAGGGGCCCAGCGCGGGAGGCTCCGATGCAACCTGGAGCACTGTCATGACTTCATCTCTTCATCCCCAGGCGCGGCGCGCGCTGACGCGGGACTACAAACAGGCTTTTCCTGCCATGGGCATCTACGCGGTGCGCTGCGATGCCGCTGACCTGTTGCGCCTGGGGGCCAGCCGCAATGTGGACGCAACGCTCAACCGTCTGCGGTTCGAGCTGAGCAATGGCTCCCGGCGCGATGCGGCACTAGCCCAGGCCTGGGCGTGCCATGGCGCGCAGGCATTTCGTTTTGAGGTGCTGGACCGCGTCAAGGAGCGCGTCGATCCCTTGTTCGACTATGACGCCGAACTTCAGGCCCTGTTGTCCCTGTGGCAGCAAGAGCTGCAAGGGGGGGCAGCCATGAGCAGCGAGGCCGTGAATGCCATGAGCTCAGGCCAAGCGCTGCCCGATGGTGCTGCAGCCATTGGTCACTCGGATCCGGTCATGGAGGCAGGTTCTGTTGCTGAATTCATTTCGCCGCAGACGCTGGTCAACGAGATCAAGGTGCGTGCCCGTGTGCGCTTGAGTCGTGCGCGGCGCGAGGGGGCTGCCGGCTCGGCCTCATTGCGCGACCACTTGCATCAGTCGGCGCGCGAGGTCGGCTTTGCCGGCTGGGAGCAGGCGCGTCTGGTGCTGGGAGCGCTGGCGGCTCCGGGTGATGACATGGGCAGCTTCTGGCATGTGCCGCGTAGCGGCATTCTTTTGCACATCTGGTTCAGCGAGTACGCGCAGGCGCGCAGCGTGCTCGCACAGCAGGCGGATGGCTTTTTGCTGCCTTATCGGCGCCAGTGCTTCATCGTGCAAGCGCCGTTCATCGAGGCTTTGGGCTTGAACCCGGCCGACCCGGCCTGGGCCGCCATAGGGCAAGATCTGGTCGCTGCCTATGGAACGCCTGCCTGGCTGGCTTTGGCCTGGCAGCGTCTGCATGCGCCTGCTGGAGCCTTCTGATCTGCTTCGGCGTGGAGGAAGCTCCTGAAGCTGGAGCGAAAAATGCCTGTCTGAAAGCGCTGAAAACCGGCTCCGTCCGGGCTTTCAGGCCGGGTCTGAAGGAGCGGAGAACTGCGGTGTACGCCATTCCAGCAGCTCGGCCAGACGCTGCACGATCCAGCCTGCCTCGGGCGCCGTGACGACCGAGCCCTCCGCGGCCAGGCCCGCATGCATGCCCAGCAGTACCTGCTCTTCGGAGGAGTTGCCCGAGTGATAGAGCGTCTGTGCCTGCTCGGTCAGATGGCTTGCCAGGTCTTCGCACAGCTCATAGCGTGCGACGACCTCGGCAATCGGGGCGGACAGCTTGCCGCTGCGCGTGCGAAACAGCTCGGCAAAGCTGGTCGGTGGCTGAATCTGGCTGGTGTCGTCCATAGCGCCTTGACCTTTAGCTCGGCTCGAACAGGCGCTCGAAGCGCTCGATGTCCACGGCCAGCTCGCAGGTAATGAGCTGGCCCGATTTGTTGTCGCGCTTGCGGTGGGCGGCAAACAGCGTGGCCTTGCCCTTGAAGTTGTAGTCGGGCAGATGGATCAGCTCATAGGGATAGGGCACAAAGAGCTGGAACTCGAAAATCATCCGGTGCTCATTGCGCGGAGATGGGTACAGCGTGTACTCCGGCAGATTGATGGTTTGTGTGGCCATGGCGCAATGCTAATGCGCCAGACATGCCCATGCTGGCCTGCGACAATGCAGGCATGACTGCAGCACGTGTATCCATTCAGACCCAGGACTTTGACCTCTCGGCCGAGATTGCCGCCCTGCGCGCCGGCGATGCACGCGTGGGCGCGGTCTGCAGCTTTGTCGGCACGGTGCGCGACCGCAACGAGGGCGATGCCGTCTCCAGCATGGAGCTCGAGCATTACCCCGGCATGACCGAGAAGTCGATCGAGGCCATCATCGACAAGGCCGTGACGCGCTTTGGTATCTATGGCGCGCGCGTGATTCACCGCATCGGCCTGCTGCAGCCCATGGACCAGATCGTGCTGGTGGCCGTGACCAGCGCCCACCGCGGCAAATCCTTCGAGGCCTGCGAATACATCATGGACTATCTGAAGTCCGAAGCGCCGTTCTGGAAAAAAGAGCAGACCGGGCAAGGCGCTCGCTGGGTGGATGCGCGTGTCAGTGACGAACAGGCATTGGCGCGGTGGCAATAAGAATGGCGGCAGCCGCCTGAGCACAGACCTGTACCGGTGCCAGGTCGCCCCGGGCCGTGTGGCCCCGACTGTGCTGTACCAGCGCATGTTTTTACAAACCATGAGTAAAAATGCCGCTGACGCCTATGTATAAAGCGCGAGAAGCTATGGCTTTTGATTACTCCCGGGTTTGCTGACTCTGGCAGGTATGGGGCCGCAATCTTGTGCATTGTGGGTTTGCGCCTACATTGGATCTGGCTTTGACGCGCGATGCTCGGATCTGGCCTCTGGCGCAGGGCTCTGTTTGATTTTTGTCAAATCACAGGCTTTCTGCCGTCTTCTGCGCCGCTTTATTGCCCTTTCCGGTCTTGAAATTCACCACCTGGCTATCAGATAAATCAGCAATGAATCTGATTGGAGCGAAAGCGACAAACCATGCGAATTGACAAACTGACGACCAAATTCCAAGAAGCCTTGGCCGACGCGCAGTCCCTGGCGCTCGGTGCTGATCAATCCACCATCGACCCTCTGCACCTGCTGGTGGCCATGCTGCGCCAGGACGATGGCCCGCGCGCGCTGCTGCAGCGCGCCGGCGGCAATGTGCAACAACTCAGGAACCTGGCCGAACAGGCCATGGCTGACCTGCCGCGCGTGCAGCAGCAAGGTGATGTGCAGGTCGGCTCCGAGCTGGCTCGCCTGCTGCAGGCTTCGGAGAAAGAAGCCCTCAAGCGCGGTGACCAGTTCATCGCCAGCGAGCTGTTTCTGCTGGCGCTGGCCGATGCCGCAGGCTCGGCCACGCGTGCCGGTGCCTTGCTCAAGCAAAGCGGCGTGAGTAAATCCAGCCTGGAAGCGGCCATCAATGCCGTGCGAGGAGGTCAGAACGTGGACAGTGCGGAAGCCGAAGGCCAGCGCGAAGCGCTCAAGAAATATACGCTGGACCTGACCGAGCGCGCCCGCAGCGGCAAGCTGGACCCGGTGATCGGCCGCGACGACGAAATCCGCCGTGCCATCCAGGTGCTGCAGCGGCGCAGCAAGAACAACCCCGTGCTCATCGGCGAGCCCGGTGTGGGCAAGACCGCCATTGTCGAAGGCCTGGCCCAGCGCATCGTGGCCGGCGAGGTGCCCGAGAGCCTGCAGAACAAGCGCGTGCTGTCGCTGGACATGGCGGGTCTGCTGGCCGGTGCCAAGTACCGCGGCGACTTCGAGGAGCGCCTCAAATCCGTGCTCAAGGAAATCGCACAGGACGAAGGCCGCATCATCCTTTTCATCGACGAAATCCACACCATGGTGGGCGCCGGCAAGGCCGATGGCGCCATGGATGCCGGCAATATGCTCAAGCCCGCACTGGCGCGCGGCGAGCTGCATTGCGTGGGTGCGACCACGCTCGATGAATACCGCAAGTACATCGAAAAGGATGCTGCGCTGGAGCGCCGCTTCCAGAAGGTCATCGTGGACGAGCCTTCGGTGGAGGACACGATTGCCATTCTGCGCGGCCTGCAGGTGAAGTACGAGGCGCATCACAACGTCGACATCACCGACCCCGCTATCGTTGCCGCAGCGGAGCTGAGCCATCGCTACATCACCGACCGCTTCCTGCCTGACAAGGCCATCGACCTGATCGACGAGGCTGCGGCCAAGATCAAGATCGAAATGGACTCCAAGCCCGAGGTGATGGACAAGCTCGAGCGCCGCATGATTCAGCTCAAGATCGAGCGCGAAGCCATGAAGCGCGAAAAGGACGAGGCTTCGCAAAAGCGTCTGCAGCTGATCGAGGAAGAGCTGGAGAGCCTGGAGCGCGAGTACGCCGACCTCGAGGAGATCTGGAAGGCCGAGAAGGCCAGCGCCCTGGGCTCGGAGCAGATCCGCAAGGAAGTGGACCAGTTGCGCATCCAGATCGAGGAGTTCAAGCGCAAGGGCGACTTCAACAAGGTGGCCGAGTTGCAGTACGGCAAGCTGCCGGCACTCGAAAAGCAGTTGCACGAAGCCCAGGCCAAGGAAGAGGGCCAGGACGGCGCGACGGCCAACAAGCTGCTGCGCACCCAGGTCGGAGCCGAAGAGATCGCCGAGGTGGTGAGCCGTGCCACGGGCATCCCCGTAGCCAAGATGATGCAGGGCGAAAAAGACAAGCTGCTGCACATGGAAGACAAGCTGCACGAGCGCGTGGTGGGTCAGGAGGAGGCGATCTCTGCCGTGGCCAATGCCATCCGCCGCTCGCGCTCGGGCCTGTCCGATCCCAATCGGCCCACCGGCTCCTTCCTGTTCCTGGGTCCCACAGGCGTGGGCAAGACCGAGCTGTGCAAGGCGCTGGCAGGATTTTTGTTCGACAGCGAGGACCATCTGGTGCGTATTGACATGAGTGAATTCATGGAAAAGCACTCTGTGGCACGCTTGATCGGTGCGCCTCCCGGCTATGTGGGCTACGAAGAGGGCGGCTACCTGACGGAAGCCGTGCGTCGCAAGCCCTATAGCGTGCTGCTGCTGGACGAGGTGGAGAAAGCCCACCCCGATGTCTTCAATGTGTTGCTGCAGGTTCTGGACGATGGTCGATTGACCGACGGCCAGGGCCGCACGGTGGACTTCAAGAACACAGTGATCGTGATGACCAGCAATATCGGCTCACATCTGATACAGGCCATGGTTGGCGAGGATGCCGATGATGTGAAGGAAGCGGTCTGGGGGGAACTTAAAAACCATTTCCGACCCGAATTCTTGAACCGTATCGATGAAACTGTGGTCTTCCATGCACTGGATGCCAAGAACATCGAGGCGATTGCCAGAATTCAGCTGAAGTTGCTGGAAAACCGTCTGCAGAAGATGGAACTGAGCATGCAGGTGTCCGAGCAAGCCCTGGCCGAGCTGGCCAAGGTGGGCTTCGATCCCGTGTTCGGTGCCCGTCCGCTCAAGCGCGCCATCCAGCAGCGTATTGAAAACCCGCTGTCCAAGTTGTTACTCGAAGGAAAGTTCCCGCCCAAGAGTACGATAGCTGTGACAGTCGACCCGGTGAATGATCCCGGGGTGTTCCGGTTCGAGTCCGCAGGCACTGCCTGAGGCCCCGAACCTTAGAAAGAGGTATTGCTTTGAACGATTTCGCCGCCACTGCAACCCGTTGGGCCGTCCGCATCATGCTGATGCTGCTGGGCCTGGTGTTCTTCCTGTGCCTGATGGCCGTGGCCTGCCTCATTGCCCTGGCCTGGGGCGTGCGCGCCCTGTGGGCCAGACTCACGGGCCAGCCCGTGGTGCCCATGAGCATGGGTGCCATGAGTCCCTTCGCCGGCTGGCAGACGGTGTACCGCTCGGGGGCCGAGTGGATGGCGCAATCGTCGGGCAATGCCGACGCCAGAAAGGATGGGCGTGAAGCCCGCGGGCGTCGCGGCGTTCTGCCAGGTAGCGGCGATGTCACCGATGTGCAGCCGCGCGAGGTGCACGAGTCGTAATGACAAGCCCTTGCACAGGCTTCATACTTTGGAGCCAGTGAGGCACAAAAGGCCGCAGGCTGGTTTCGCGGTCAACACACAAGAGCCTGTGCAGTGTTGCATCAGGCTCTTTTTTTACGCTGTGTTTACGCAGTCTCGCGTTATGGTCGGGATTGTGATCTTGGGATTTTCAGACAGGCATGAACTACATGGACTTGCACCGCATTTTTGACTTGCAGTACCAAGCCAGCCGCACGCAGGTCGATGTACCTTTGCTGGTGCGCCGGGAGAGGCTGCTGCGTCTGCAGAAGCTGCTGGACCAGAATGGCCCGGCCTTGTGCGCGGCGGTGGAGCAGGACTTTGGTGTGCGCTCCGAGCGCTGGACCGAAATGCTGGATCTGATGCTGGTGCGCAATATGCTCAGGCACACGCTCAAGCATCTGCCCAAGTGGAGCAAGCGCCAGCGCGTGCGCACGCCGCTGATGCTGCAGCCCGGCAAGGCCTGGGTGGAGCGCCAGCCTCTGGGCGTGGTGGGCATCATCTCGCCCTGGAACTATCCGCTGCAGCTATCGCTGGCGCCGGCCATCACGGCGCTGGCGGCGGGCAATCGCGTGATGCTCAAGCCCAGCGAGCTGACGCCGCAGACCTCGGCAAAAATGGCCGAGCTGGTCGCCCAGTTCTTTGCACCCGAAGAGTTCTGCGTGATCGAGGGCGATGTGGCCGTGGCCACGCAGTTCTCGGGCCTGCAGTTCGATCACCTGCTGTTCACCGGCTCCACGGCCGTGGGGCGGCGCGTGGCGCAGGCGGCAGCCGTGCACCTGACGCCCACCACGCTGGAGCTCGGGGGCAAGTCGCCCTGCATCATTGCGCAGGACTGCGATATGCAGGCCGCTGCGCTCAAGGTGGCCTACGGCAAGCTGGTCAATGCCGGGCAGACCTGCATCGCTCCCGACTATGTGCTGCTGCCGCGCGGCAAGGAGCAGGAGTTTGCCGAGGCCTATCAGGCGGCGGTGCAACAGCTGTACCCACGCATCTCGGGCAACCCGGACTACACGGCCATCATCAGCAAGCGCCATCTGGCACGACTCAAGCAGATGCTGCGCCAGGCACAAAGCCTGGGAGCGCAGGTGCACTGGATGCATGAAGCGGCTGCCCCCGCTGCAGACGGTGACACCACGGCCTGGGGCGAGGCCGTGGAGAGGCAGTTCGCTCCGGCGCTGGTGTTCGGTGCCACGGGCGAAATGCAGCTGATGCAGGAAGAGATCTTCGGCCCCATCCTGCCCGTGATCTCCTACGAGCATATTGAAGACGTGATCAATGCCATCAACGCGAGCCCGCGTCCGCTGGCGCTGTACTGGTTTGGCAACGACGAGGCAGAGCGCGATGCGGTGTTGATGCGCACCGTCAGCGGAGGCGTCTGCGTGAACGACACCTTGCTGCATGTGGCGCACGAGAACTTGCCGTTCGGCGGTGTCGGCGACAGTGGCTGGGGTGCCTATCACGCAGAGCAGGGCTTTTTGCGCTTTGTGCACCAGAAGGCGGTTTTCGTGCAGTCGCGCTGGGCGGCGACTTCCCTGCTGTACCCGCCGTTCGGGGAAAAATTCGATCGGGTGATGGACCTAATGCGACGCTGGCTCTGAAATTTCTTGGCCGTCGCGCAGGGATTGAGCGCTTCGATGCTGTCGTGAGCGCTTGCCAGATTGTCATCAAATGTGACGCAAACCATTGATGGTTGCGGGCTTGCTGCTCTGCTTAGTGGAGCGCATAGCACATAGATTGCGCCATAGCAAGAAATTGCGAACAGCCGCAGTTGAGCAAATGGCTAACCACTGCACCGCGTGCCAAAACTCTGAATCTGTAGACAATTACGCCCTTCTATTCTTACATGTTTCCGCCCCGGTTTTTCCATGTCTAGTATCCAGGTCCGTCCCGCTACTCTTCGCGATGCAAAAGCGATTGCCCAGATCCATACTGCTTCCGCACTGGAGGCTTATCGAGGTCTGGTTCCCGATGATCAACTGAAGGCCATGTCCTCGGTTGAAAAGCGCCAGGCTTACTGGCGCGAAGCTATTGAATACTGTGAGCCACAGGTCCAGGTCGCCATTGACGGCGACAAGATCGTTGGCTTTGTCGGCTTTGACCGTTCCCGTGATGAAAAGTCCCGCCAGACCACAGGCGAGATCTGGGCTATCTATGCAGCTCCCTCGCACTGGAATCAAGGTGTTGGCGTTGCCCTGTGGGACGCCGCCCGAGATGGTCTGTTGGAGGAAGGCTGCACCAATGTGACAGCCTGGATTCCGCTGCGCAACGAGCGTGCCCTGCGTTTCCATGAAATGGCAGGCTTCAAGCGTGAAATGTCCACGGCCAAGACGGCTGTGATTGGCAGCCTCAAGATTGAAGAAGTGCGCGTCAAGCGTCCTCTGAACGGCTGATCACAGCGTTCAGCACTCACTGAAAGACAGGCCGTGACGTCTCCCAATAGTAAGCTCGCGGCCTCGGTCTGCGCTCCCGCATCTGCTTTCGACCTGCTGCAATGGCAGGAGCAAGCTCAGGCTCATACGGCTTTGTGGCGCAGCGAAAGCAGCTTGCCCAAGCCCCGTCGCATCGAAGTTGCCGATGACACCATGCCCGCTGATACGGCGTTTCGCCATATCAGCGAAGGTGCGTCGCTGCTGTGGCGCGGTGATTTTCAGAACGCGCGTCAGCTGTTGCTGGCACTGGGCCGCAGACTTGACAAGAAGTCGCGACGCAAGAGTCCGGCAAAAAGCCCTGCCGCATCAGGTTTTCCCCACGCTTTTCATCTGTACCGCCAGTCCCAGGCACAGCGTGCGCGCTTGCTGGCCAGCATTCTGATCGAGCTGGATGTGCAATGGCATTGCGCCTTGCGCCGGGCTCCGGACTGGAGTCAGGCCTGCTCCGAGGCCTGGGGCACAGTTGCGGCCGAAGCGCATGCGCAGTCCGTGCTGGTGCCGCTGCGCGATCTGCTGGGTGTGGTCGGTGCCCATGAGTGGCGCAAGAAGGGGGTGGAGATTCCTGCCCTGGATGGCGCCCGCATTCATGCGCACTACGGTGTTTTCTCGCCCGTGCGCGGCGAGTACCTCGATCTGGTTGCGCGTGCGAGCATTCCCGCTGCCGGTCTTCAGCAGGCCTGGGATATTGGTGTCGGCACGGGCGTGCTCTCGGCATTGCTGCTCAAGCGCGGCGTGAAGTCGGTAGTCGCCACCGATACCAGCGAGCGTGCGCTGGCCTGTGCCTGCGAGAATCTGCAGCGCCTGGGTCATGCTTCCCGGGTGGAGTTGCAGCATGCCGATCTGTTTGCGCAAGGGCAGGCCGGCCTGATCGTCTGCAACCCGCCCTGGCTGCCGGGAAAGGCCGCATCGGTGCTCGATCAGGCGATTTATGACGAAGACAGCCGCATGCTGCGCGGCTTTCTGCAAGGGCTGGCGGCGCATCTGCTGCCAGGCGGCGAAGGCTGGCTCATCATCTCCGACCTGGCCGAGCATCTGAAGCTGCGCACGCGTGACGAGCTGCTGGGCTGGATTGAAGCGGCTGGCCTCAAGGTGCTGGGGCGCGACGATGTCCGCCCGCACCATGGCAAGGTGCAGGATCGCGAAGATCCCTTGCACGCTGCGCGCGCGGTCGAAGTGACCTCACTCTGGCGTCTGGCTGCTGCCGGCTGACGCCGGGGCGCCGGCCGCTGGGCCGCCAGAAAGCTAGGCCGTTGCGCCTTGCAGTTCCTGGCAGGGCGGATCGGCGGCCTGCCCATGCGCCAGCAAGGCCGCCAGCCTCTCGCGTAGCGAATGTGCGCGCTCTTCGCCCGCATATTCCTCTACCGCCGCCAACAGGCTGATGCCTGCGCTGCGCAAGCTGCTCAGGTCTCTGGCCTCGCGCAGCTGGGTGCGCAATGTCTGGGCCAGGGCCTCATGGCGGTTGGCAAACAGGCGCTCGCACATATCGAATAAATACATGCGCGTGCCCGCCATATTGATGGCCGGCACTGAGCTGGCGGCTTGCTCGGCTGGCGCCAGGGCTGGTGTGGCCGGGCCGTCTCCAACTTTGGCCAGAGAGGTTGCTGGAGGGGTGGCCATGCTGCGCTCTTTGGAGGCGCTGGCTGGCATCAGCTGAAGATATCCCTGCTCCACCAATTGCTGGGCCATTGCGGCATGATCGCTGCCCAGCATGGCAGCAAGTTCTTCCATGCTCTTGCCGCCGGCCAGCAACAGCAGGGAGCGCGCGCGCTGCGGCAGCTGGCGCGATCCGGGCTGAAGTTCCTCCTGGGCCTTGGCGGTTTTCTGCAAAATCATGACTGGTTCTGTCTGGCGCATCACAAGTGCGGATGCGCTATTGCATGAGCTGACGATGACACTGGTGTGAATCTGCGCCAATTCGCAGTGGATCGGCTAGTCATTACTGCCCAAGCTTGCCAATTGCTTCTGAATTAATAGCTGCTGGCGTTTTCTGAATAAGCGCTGCAGGTCAATCTGATTTGAATCTGAAATGAGACTGCTGCTTGCGCCCATGGAAGGGCTGCTGGATTTTGTGTTGCGCGATGTGCTGACCCGCGTGGGCGGCGCGGATCGCTGCGTGTCCGAGTTCATTCGCATCAGCGGCTCGCTGCTGCCGGACAAGGTCTATCTGCGTACCATGCCCGAGCTGCGCAACGGCAGCAGGACGCTGGCCGGCGTGCCGGTGCGGGCGCAACTGCTGGGCTCAGACCCGGTCAGTATGGCCGAGAACGCGGCCAATCTGGCGCGCCTGGGGCCCGAGGGCATTGATCTGAATTTCGGCTGCCCGGCCAAGGTGGTCAACCGCCATGGCGGCGGTGCATCGCTGCTGCAGGATCCCGAGCAGATCGTGCGCGTGGTGGATGCCGTGCGCCGTGCCGTACCCGCGCAGATGCCGGTGTCGGCCAAGATGCGGTTGGGCTTTAACGACCGCGCGTTGATGATCGAGTGCGCCCAGGCCATGGAGCAGGGCGGTGCCTGTGAGATCGTCGTCCATGCGCGCACCAAGCTGGACGGCTATCGTCCGCCGGCCTATTGGGAAGAGATTCCGCGCATCCGCGAGGCGGTGGGCGTGAATGTGGTGGCCAATGGCGAGATCTGGACCGTGGAGGAGGCCTTGCGCTGCCGCGAAGTCTCCGGCTGTGACGATCTGATGCTCGGGCGCGGCATTGTGGCCGACCCGGGCCTGGCCCTGGCCCTGCGCCGCGCCGTGGGGCAGGGCAGTGGCACGGCGGCCGCTGGCATTGACTGGCTGGCGCTGGTGCCCCAGGTGCAGCGTTTTTGGCATATGGTCTGCGAGGATCTGGAGCCGCGCCAGCGTGCGGGTCGCCTCAAGCAGTGGCTCAATCTCATGCGCAGGCGCTTTCCCGAGGCCGAGCTGGCTTATCAGGAAGTGCGCACCCAGACCGATCAACGCGCCATCAGCGACTGGGTGCAGGCACTGCCGCTGCGCGATCTGCTGCAGGAATGGGCTTGGCCGCAAACCACGCCTAAAGCAGACTGTCCGGAGCCAGAGGCCCGAGCAGCTGCAGCATGAGGCGCAGACCCAGGCTGGCATCGGGTTCGGAATATGAATCACTGAGCCCGCTGTCCTGAGGCGCACGCCAGACCAGCTCTCCCTTGGGGTCCAGGTCCACCCGCCAGCTGTTTTCGGGCAGGCTTTCATCGATGCTGTCGCCGGCCAGCTGGCTGAAGCGGCGGCTGGCGATCAGCACGGCGATCTCGGTGTTCTGCAGCTGTGAGCGCATGTCCAGATTCATGGAGCCCACGGCGACCAGACGTCCGTCTATGACCAGCAGCTTGGTGTGCAGCATGGCCCGCGAGGCCCCGGCGCTGCCCCCGCTGGAGCCCGTGGTGCCTGCGCGCAATGCCGAGCGTACATTGGCCGCTTCGCTGCGCATTTCATGCAGCTCGATGCCCATCTCCAGCAGCGCCTTGCGGTGACGCGCATAGCCGGCATGGGCCAGCGGCGCATCGTTGGAGGCCAGCGAATTGGTCAGTACCCGGATGCGGACACCTTTGCTGCGTGCGGTGCGAAAGGCATCCATGATCTCCTGCCCCGGCACGAAGTAGGGCGAAACCACCAGCAAGTCCTGCCTGGCGGAGCGAATCAGGGCCAGCAGACCATCGACCACCGATTCGGCATTCAGCGCCGGTGTGGCGGAGGGGGGCGGACTGGATGCTTCGTCGGCCTTGAGCACGGCTGCCCCGGCGGGCTCGCTGGTGGTCGATCGTTCCGCACCCTCGGCGGGGATCTTGGTCGGGCTGTCCGCCAGCACCATGGCCTGGGCCCAGATCCATGGGATCTGGTTCAGGTTCATGGACCCGTCTTCGGACTCCGGTCCGGCGATGCCGGTGCCCGGGGCTGGCGCTGCTTCGGTTTTGGCGTCTTCCTGGTCAAACTGGGTCTTGAGCTTGAGCAGGTCCGGCTCGCTGATCAGCGACTGCACAGGGTAGGCGCGCACATTGTTCCAGTAGCGGTCGAAGCTGCGCGACAAATCCTTGACGACGGGGCCGCCGGCCAGGACATCGAGATCGACAAAATTGCCCACATTGGACGCATCAAAGTAGGCGTCGCCCAGATTGCGTCCGCCAATCACGGCCAGGGTGTTGTCGGCCACAAACAGCTTGTTGTGCATGCGCTGCTGCGCGCGCTGAAAGTCGGTCAGCAGCGTCCAGGCCCGGCCGATGGTGGAGGCGCGCGAGCCGGCCAGCGGGTTGAACATGCGCATCTCCACATTGGGCACAAAAGCCAGGCGCATGACCTGCGCATCGGGCCCCGTGCTGTGGAAGTCGTCCAGCAGCACGCGTACGCGCACGCCGCGCCGGGCCGCCTGCACGACCGCGCGCAGCAGTCGCCCGGTACTTTGGTCTGCATGGATGGCGTAGTACTGCAGATCCAGCGTCTTCTGTGCGTTTTCCACCAGCGCCATGCGGCTGCTGAGGGCATGCCTGGGGCCGGAGAGCAAGGCAAAAGCCGAGGCATCTGGCTTTGCCTTGGCCGGGCGAGCCTGAGAGATGAACAGGCCCAGCTCGGTGCTTTGGGGCTGGCTCAGTGCGGCGCTGACGGGGCGCTCCACGTCCTTGGGCAGCGACGCTGCGCAACCCGTGAGCAGCAACGCGATAAAAGCGCCGGCAAGCAGTGCCAGACACTTTGGCCGCCGCAACGGCTGCAGTCGTGACGATGTGGAGATGGAAGCCGTCATTGCTGCTTTGTAACCCATGATGACCGAGTGCACATGTCGGACACAGACTGCGCTAGAACTGCTCTCGGCCCTGGACTCTGGCAACAATGCGCAGGTCCGGTCCCAGGCGGGCGACATCATGGAACACCAGTGGCAGGCCCTGGTCCAGGCTGTCGAGCGGGCCGAAGTTGGCAATACCCATGGCACCCGTGCCCAGCAGCCTGGGGGCTTGATAGAAGAGAAGCTCATCGACCAGACCTTCGCGAATCAGTGAGCCGTTGAGCTTGAAGCCTGCTTCCACATGCAGCTCATTCGTGCCGCGCTGGGCCAGATCGCGCAGCATGGCCGCCAGATCCACCTTGCCAGCTGCGTTCGGCATATCAATAACCGTAGCGCCTAGCGCCTGCAGTTGCTCGATCTTGGACTGATTTGTGCTGCAGGTGTAGATAAGGCAACCGCTAGGTGCTTTCAAAACATGAGCATCCAGTGGCATATCCAGCTTGCTGTCTACCACGGCAATGCGTGGCAGGCGTGGCGTGTCTACATCCCGCACATTCAGGCGCGGATTGTCTTCAAGCACCGTGCCTATGCCGGTCAGAATCGTGCAGGCACGGGCACGCCAGGCATGTCCGTCGGCCCGGGCGGCCGCCGAGGTGATCCACTGGCTTTGGCCGTTGTGCAAGGCAGTGACGCCATCCAGCGAGCTGGCAGCCTTCATGCGCACCCAGGGCGTGCTGCGAATCATGCGGCTGAAAAAGCCGATATTGAGTTCGCGTGACTCAGTTCCGCCGGGGCCGATCTCCACCTCCACACCCGCAGCGCGCAGCCGCTCGAAGCCCTGGCCGGCCACCTGTGGATTGGGATCCGTCAGCGCCCCCACCACCTTGCCGATGCCGGCGGCGATCAAGGCGTCGCAGCAGGGGCCGGTGCGGCCATGGTGCGAGCACGGCTCCAGCGTCACATAGGCCGTGGCCCCACGCACATCGTTGCCTTTGGAAGCCGCGTCGCGCAGAGCCATCACCTCGGCGTGCGGGCCACCGGCCTGCTGGGTAAAGCCCTGGCCGATGATGCGGTCCGAGGCATCGACGATCACGCAGCCAACGCGCGGGTTGGGCGAGGAAAGAAAAAGCGCCTGAGCAGCCTGCTCAAGCGCTTTGTTCATGAAGTGGGCAGAGGGTGTCATGCCCAGGATGGTAATGCAGAGGTGCCGGGCTTACTTGGTCCAGCAATCCGAGGCCGTGGTGCCGCTTGCCACATTGTCAGCACTCCTCACCCCTGTGTTGCTGAGGGTGAAGTCTCCGCACTTGTCCGTTGCCTGAGCTCCTGGATCTTTGCGTTTGGCGATCAAAGTGTAGGCGGCAGTAGAGCTGGCTTTCATTTCGATCTGGTAGCGCTTGCTGGAGTCGGTGGACCAGGACAGGTTGGCGGGTAGCACCTTGGTGAGGTCTGCATTGGTTGGATATACCCCGGTTGCCGTGGCTGCACGCTCCATCCATAGCTGGGCTTGCAGCAGGCCTGCTCGTGCGTCGGCTCTGTGACCGCGGCGAACATATTCGGTATAGCTGGGATAGGCAATGGCACTCAGCATGCCGACGACCGCGACCACAATCATCAGCTCGATCAGCGTGAAGCCTTTTTGTTGGTTCTTTTGCATTTTCAATTTCTCCTCATGAAGCGCGCAGCCATCAACGCAGCTGACGCCAACTGGGGCGCAGCGACTGCTCGGGCATGCGTGCCAGCATCTCTTTATCGTTCTTGGTGTCGATATCTGCGATCTTGTTTTTCTGGGCGATTAGCGTGTGGGAGCCTTTGCTCACCTTGACGCGAGACACATTCAGATCCAGCGAGTTGTAGAGACCGTCGTTGTTTTTATCAACGATCTGAACCGATGGACGAAGCCCATCCATGATGTTGATGAAGGTGCGGTACTGGCGCTCTCCATCCACGGTACTGGACTCGCAGCTTTCGACATTGGGATCGACATCTGTACCCTTGGCCGGAACCTGGGAGTAGATAGCCAGGATATTGCTGCCGTCATAGAACTCCATGGGTTTGAGCTGACGCTCCCCTACGGCCGGCAAGTCCAGATACCAGCCGTTGTAGTTGGCCCAGGTGCTGGTGGTGAGCTTGTTGTCGTCATTACTTGCTCCAACGGTGCCAAAGTCACCGTTGCTCAGTTCCGTAATGCTTTGTTGAGCAAGTTTGGCTGCGGTTACGCCGGTTCCCAAGGCCGTGGGGACTGGAATGCAGGTTCCGTTGGGGGTTGTGCAGGATGTATTGCCACTATTGACTTGTACGCGTGGGCCAAGGCTTGTGGTAATCAAGTTGTAGCGTGTGTTGTCCAGGACGGAGTAAATGGTTTGCACATTCCGGTTGTTTTCGTCAGCTTTGGTAGCGTTGCGGCCTGTGCCAAAAGCAACCATCATGCCGCCTACAGCAATGGTTTTCTTGTCGTTGCCCGTTCCAATGGTCATTTTCCGGTCGTTGGCACGCACAGTTGGTGGGGCCGTAATGGACTGGACAAGAGTTCTGGCGCTGTTCAAGGATGCGGGGCCTTGCGCAGTGAATAATGGCCTTCCGCTGAAAGCGACTCCCCAGTTGCTTGCATCAGCACTGGTGAGATCAAACTTCCACATATTTCCCAAGTTATCACCAGCGTATGCAATATCAGGCAATCCATCACCATTGAGGTCAACCAAGCGGGGGGCAGCCAGGCCATTGTCGTTGGCAATGCCACTACCTGTACCAATGTCTGCAGTACTCGCATCAACGGCGCCTACGACAGGGATACGCTTGAGTTCCATATCGTTGTCCAGATACTGAATCAGCAATACGGGGCGCTGGTTGCTGCTGTTGTAGCCGTTACCCATAACAACTGCCCAGCGGTTGTTATTCATGCGCGTGATCTGTGTGGTGCGCATAGGGTTGTTCTCATCAGCGACGGGTGTTGCTGTGATGTTACCAATGTCACGATCCTCCGATACTGCTTTGGCGCAGGCCGTCTTTTCGGGAGTACTCATGCCAGTCAATGAGCAGTTGGGTGCTGCTGCGGCATTCATCGCCGCATCAGTACTGCGAGTTCGGTCTAATTTGACGAGGCTCGAAGCCGCTGTCGTGGAAAAGCTATCTGGGTTGGTGACATCCAAAACAAAATAACCTTTTCCGCCAGCGCCCAGTGAACCAACCAGCATTGTTCTCCAGTTGTTGCCAGGGTTGGTGTCTGTGTCGATGTTTGAGCCGATATAGATATCCCCTGTCATTGGGGAGCCGTCAACAAAATTGCGATGCTTTTGGTTGTATGTGGGGTCTGTAAGACGACCTAAGCTAGGGATGATTCCCTGCGGAATGTATGCAATTTTCTCTGTGCCATCAGCAGCAGAGAATCCATGCAGCATTCCATCATTGCCACCTGCATAAATCATCGGCGTTCTTGTACCCTTGGATCGGGTGAAGTCGGTATAGCCCTTTAAAGCGTAGTTGCTCGAAGGAGCGCCAGTAAACCAGATAATTGAGTTGATGATGTCTCCTTGGATACTCTTGCGCTCACGAAACGGCTTGGTTGCTGTGTAGCCAGTGCTCTCAGAGCCTTCAAGGGTGCGTATGCCTCGTATAAAGTTCAGGCGGTTTTGCCCAGTTGCTGCACCTTCGTCGGTTCCAGATCCATCAGGCCTCTTCTGTAACCATAGCTTTTGGGCTGTGCTTAGTGTGGATTCATCATTTGCCCACAGGAATGGAACGCCACCTTGATACTTGTCCTCGCTGCCCCATTTGTCACTCCAACTGAGGATGGTTCTGCTGGTTGTGTTTTTTGTGGCACCTGTTGCATTTAAGGCGTCAAGCTTTTCTGCCGTATTCTGACCACCCCATCCAGGAGTAGATATTATCGATCCATCTGTTCTGACAGTTTCAGCCTTGATGAAACCTTTCCAGCCATTTTTTGGTTCATAATTTCCTGTGAACTTTCCAACGTCATATCGCGTATTATTAGATCCACTTGTAGCGGTGGACGTCATATCTGGGTCAGTTTGGGTGTTGATTTGCCCAAAAATTTCACGGAATGCTTTTTCTAGATCTTCACCTTTCTCAACAGCATAAAAGCGCCCACGACCATTTAAGGCAGCATGCCAAAGATCAAGAGATCTCTTGTTTTCATTATCCATCGCAGGCCAGGATTTGTTTCCTGTAACGAAATCAAGAAAGCTTCCATTGTATCCAAATGGAACTTTATTAGACGGTGCATTAATGTCAGATGCGCCAGGCCAAGTTACAGCCATATTGCTGAATCCAATGGTGTAGGTGACCATATGGGGCCAGTTGGCAGGGTTGAACTTGGGGTTCCAGTATCTCTCTAAAATTGCATCGTTGCCTTTTGAGTCTTTTCCGAAATTTTCTTGTTGAGGGGCATTGTCATATTCGGGAGAGGGTTGTATGGATCCTTTTAATCCTTTAACTCCATTTGCCTCGTCTTTTGCTGTTTGTAATGGCGTTCCCCAGCTGTAGAAAGCCCAATCAGCTAGGGTTTCTGTGTGGGAGTCTCTATATAAATATGTCTTTTTTTGTTGGGCTTGTGTTCCACCATAAATGGTTCCATCTGGTAGGGTGATGTTGGTTGCATTATCTCGACGATTTGTGTCGCCGATGTCATATGATGTATTGTTCCAGCGGCCATCCGTCATCATGATATGGTAGTTTCGACGACAACCGAGGTAGGGTGTAGCTTGACTCCCTGGGTCTGATGCCCAGGGACTATTTATTGATAAGTCGCGACGCATGTAGGCGTCGGCTTGTTTGAACATTAAATGGGAAGGTGTGCCATTATTTGCATCTAATCCATTAATGAAGCTAATGAAGTTATTTCTATGCGCTTCTCCTAAGAAGCGCATAGAATTTTGGTTCATTTTATCGGAGTCGACATTTTTTGCGTCAGCTGCGCTTCCGTTATTCCACATGGCTTGCCAAGATAGACGAATTTTTCTATCTGGGAGTAAATTTCTATCTCGGAAAACGCCGCCTTCCCAAGTTCCATCGCTCTTTTGTGCTCCAATTAATGCATATTTAAGAACATTAATGCGGCGGCTTGTTACGGGCCAAGTTCCATCTGCATTTGGCTGAGATTCATTGGTGGCGCCACCCCAAATTGCGTTGCCTCTTCTGTCATAGCCTGTAATTACGCATTTGGATGAGCTTTCTGCATTTGAGCAGTAGTCCATGCTTCCAGAGTCGTCGACGGAGATAATCACATTAGGTGTGACGTAGGGCTGCACTGTGCCCGGAGGCGCCTGAAGCAACTCGATGGATGTTGCGATCGAGGGTATTAGAACTGCACCTGCTGCTATGGCAAGTGACTTTCTTTTGAAGTGAGCGGGCATTTTTTTTTGCATGGCGGTCACCTGATCTGATAAATAGAGAATATGGATGTCTAGTCTTTGAGTTTTTGTCTTGCATACGTCTGCTGTAGCACAACCATCGTGTTGGGCTTGCGTCCATATGCCAGAGCTGTAATTCGATAGACGATATTAGGTGTCAGATTTAATGGCAAGATGCTTTGTGGATTTATGGCGCCAGTGCCTGTGCTATTCACAAGAACGCCGGAATTCTTGCTGCTGTCGTCATAGGGGAGAATTTCGATCCAGTACCAGGCCCCTTGGTTGGCTGCACTTCTGTCTCGCAATATGGCGTTTGCCGGACTATCATCATCTCCGATTGCTGCGCCTGTGAATTGACCATAGCGTGCGCCGACAGGTGTGGTGGTGCCTGTATGCACACCTGTCATTTGTCTCAGCGTAATGCCCTTGGTCGAATCTGTGTTGTTCCAGAAGTCCTGCTTGTCTTTGATGTCAGGACGATCGGCGCGCTTGATGCAAATCCCGTTTTTGCATTTCGGCGCTGTGTTGGGAATCTTGTTGGGGTCAGCAAGGTCCGCCAGAAGAGTGCCCACCTCCTGTGCTTCTAGCGGGATCTTTTCTGCGGTCGTGCGTCGGCATATATTTCCGTCGCTGTCATTGGGTGTGCAAAAGCTGCCGTCTGCATTTTCTCCACGAATATCGAGTTCGGCATCTTGCAAGATGGCTTGTGCCGCCTCGAAGGCTCGCTGGTAATCGGCATCATTGCCGACGATCAACTCATTGAACAGCGATGTGCGAGATGCCCACAGGGCCAGCAGCATGGAGAGCATGACAAAGATGATCACAACGAATAGCGATATGCCTCGTTGTTTTCTTTGTCGGGGAATTTTGAAAGTATTCATGATATTCAGCTGACGGTAGTCAGTCCCTGGCTGCGCAGCTGGTAGATGTTGCGGAAGACCATGTGCGCTCGCCGCGTACGTGGGGCAGCCAATGTATTCATGGTGACGGATGTAGTGTTGTCGCAGTCCAGGTAGGTGGTGTTGTCCGGCATATCAATGGCTTCATTGCCATAAAGCACCAGACATATTTCCACGCCGACAACCTGCGGCCAGGCGCTTGCCACAGTAGCTGCATCGACATAGCTGATTTGAGGGGATCCACTGGATGCCGATGTCTGAAGCAAATATCGCACTTGAAAATTAGCGACATTCTGAATAATGGGTTGTGAGTTTCCTGATGCGCCCACGCAGCGCAATTCATTGTTTGTGGAATTGAGCGAGAACCGGCTTTGAATCAGGTTGTCATTAGGTGATTGGCCGAGGCAATCGCGCAGCATGGATGCGGTATTTGTTGATGTATATACCGGCTCTTTATAGTTGCGATAACCCAAGGTGAGCTTGTATTCATTGGTGCCTGGGCTATCGATGCCGCTGATGGTATTGACCGCGGGGTCAAAATCTGTGGCTTTGGTTTCAAAGGCTACCGGATCCGACATATCGATATCGGCTCCTTCTGACTTTTGTGCGGCTAGATTCAGTTTCAAGGAGCCGGCCTGGCGGAGCTGTTGCCCGATGACGCGAAAGGCGTATGCCGCTTGCTGTTGCAGCATGCTGCTATCGCTGACCGTGCCGGTAACGCCTCTTGAGACCATCAGCGCACCCATGGCAACGGCTATCGTCAGAAGTCCGATGACGATGCCGACGAGTAGTTCAATCAGAGTCACGCCGCGCTGGGGCTGGCTTCTCGCGATGCTGGAGACTTTCATAGGGATGCGTCAGGTTCCGGGGCAGAAAAACAAAGGTGCACTATTGCCTGCACGAAAGTCAGGTGCGCAGCGTGCACTGACCGGTATGTATTGAAGATGGCAAGTGAAGTTGGCGGGGCAGGCGGTGGGATCTTTGGTGCCAATGCTGCCGTCGCTCTTGATGCTGGCTCCGGTGTTGATGGCGTCCTTGTAGGCCTTTTTGGCAGCAGTGCCAGCGGCGTCGCTTGCAAAGTCCTCGCGCTCGTTTTCCCGCCAGCGTATGAGTACGCCCAATTGCCGACGGTTGGTGATGCTGCTGGAATCACCATCAGCAAGGGCCAGGAAGGTGGCCGCATTGCCAAGCGGGAGCGAGCGCTCCACCAAACGTTTCCATTCCTTGAGGTCGTACTCGGCCAACTCAGCCTGGGTGCAGGTAGTGCTGCCAACGCATTTTTTGGTCGCAGCAGTGGTTGGCGGTGTGGCGGTCCAGCCCGCGACGTAGGTGTTGATGCCGCTCAGTGCATTGGGATTCACCTTCATGCGCTCGCTGAGGTCTTCAATCAAACGGATGGCCTGAGCGCGGCGCATGCTGGTCTGGGTGTCGGTCAGCGTGCGCATTTGTA
Source organism: Comamonas testosteroni (assembly GCF_000761245.1). Taxonomy (GTDB): domain Bacteria; phylum Pseudomonadota; class Gammaproteobacteria; order Burkholderiales; family Burkholderiaceae_C; genus Comamonas; species Comamonas testosteroni_C. The sequence goes on from NZ_AWOR01000001.1 coordinate 677,105, forward strand.
CGCCGAGGATGCCGAGGATGCCCAGTGCGGCAACGACGATGGCAATCAGCGATTCCAGCAAAGTGATGCCTTGCTGTTTGCTGAGTTGGCGAGTGTGATTCAGTTGGTGCATGGCACGTCTTTTTGTTCAATGACTCGAATTCGTCCGCCTGAAGACATGCAAATGCCCTTGGTGGCGGCAGAGGCTATTCCGGCAGGCTGAGGTGCTATCGTGAAGCCGATCAAATTGGCGCCATCCATCATTCCCCAACGGTCGACGCGGATGGTGGCGCCTGATTTGGTTCTGGTGACGGTTACTTTGGTTGGTGGTTCATAGCGCTGGATTTCCTCTCCGCTGTTCCAGCGTCTGTTGCCATTGCTGTCCACGAAGACGACCCAGCCGCAATCCCAGTCCTGGTTGGTTCCGTCGGTGATGCAGCCAACAGTGGTTCTGGGAAGCTTTTCCAGATAGACGTTGCCGCCGCGCTTGATAGCTTCCGAGCGGGCGAACATCAGGCTGGATTTCATGATCTCCACGGCCTCCATGACGCGCCAGCGCTCAAAAATAAAGTTGAAGCTAGGCACTGCAATGGCGCTGAGGATTGCGGCTATGGCAACGGTCACTATCAGCTCAATGGAAGTGAATCCGTAACTGCTCAAGCCGGGGCGGCGAGATGCGTAGCGTTGTTGAATCTGGTGTACATGCAGACTCCTCGTTGAGGGCGGGCCTGTGCCGCTGCCCAATGATCCTGTTCGCTTGGTTAACTGCATGAGCCGGTTGCAGATTCGAGTCGCTTGATACGTCCACTGCTGCTGACGCAGATTGAGGATGCGTTGGCGGTGCTGCCACTTTTTGGGGTCAGTCGAAATGCAAAATCGATGGCGGCATTCGTGCTTGAGAATCTTCCCCAGCGGTCAACCTTGATCGGGTCGGTCAGCTTGGCATCACTGGTATTGGTGAACTGCACGCTTACCTTATTGGGGGCAGGCGCGGTCTGCAATGTGTCTTCGTTGTTGTCCTGCGTGCCGTTGCTGTTCAAGTCGGCAAACACAATCCAGCCGCAGCTCCAGAGGCTGGTATCGGAGCCCACTGCTGTGCAGCCTCCGCCATCACCGCTGCGCAAAATAGTCACATTGCCGCCGCGCTTGATGGCTTCGGAGCGCGCAAAGTAAAACGTGGACTGCAATTCCTCGGATGCCTGGCGCACTCGCCAGCGTTCAAGGGTTGGATTGAAGCTGGGCGCGGCGATGCCGGCCAAAACGGCCAGAACGGCAACCGTGACCATGAGTTCAATGGCTGTGAAGCCTCTGGAAAAATGGCGACGAATGAGGGGCTGGTTGAGCATGCTGGCATATTACGTTTCGTTGCATGCCAAATGCTTTGTGACTGGATGAGTGGTCTTGATGGGGAGATCGGTGGTTGCTTTTCAGCGGCGGCGGCCGGAAGCTGGGTAGGCATACCCGGCGCATGCCCCGGAGTTGGGTCTTCCCTGGCATTCGCGATACAGCCGCCTGTCGCGTTCGGCGGTAGTTTCTTCCGAGCTGCTGCGGGTGTGCTGGATCTTGACCTTGCTGCTTTGCTTCTTGGCTGCTTTGTGCTTGCGTTGGCCTGCATTGGCTGCGAGTGCTGGCTGATCTGCGAGAGCGAAGACCATGAGGGCCGCAGTGCAGAGGTGGGCAAACGAATAGCGTCTAGAAAAGCTGGTCATTGCAGATCCCTGGCTGGAGGTGATGGGCGCATTGTCCGAGTCTTGCCTGGGAGCGGGCAAGCGGGTTTGCCAGCCTTGGTCTTGTGCCCAGTCGTGCTATTGCATGGAAGATAAATCGCCTCTTGATATAATCGCTGGGTTTTGCATGGTGCAAGACGCACGCTGAGGCCTTTCCAGCCTTGGCGCAAGTAACCAAGGTGCTCCCCGCTGAGTGCCAAATCCTAAGGAAAACAAAATGATCGCTGCCGATAAGAAGGCTGAAGTTGTCAAGGCCAATGCCCGTTCCGAAAACGACACTGGTAGCCCCGAAGTGCAAGTGGCTCTGCTGACAGCTCGCATCAACGAACTGACTCCCCACTTCAAGGCTAACGCCAAGGACCACCACGGTCGTCGCGGTCTGCTGCGCATGGTGAGCCGTCGCCGCAAGCTGCTGGACTACCTGAAGTCCAAGGACGCTGACCGCTACACAGCACTGATCGCCAAGCTGGGCCTGCGCAAGTAAGCACGGTGAAAGATCGAAACGCCTGAGTTAGATTGCCTAGCTCAGGCGTTTTTTACTTCGGAGTTCGCAAAACAGAGCGAAGCTGTGTCATTCCAGTGCTGCACTATTTGTAGCGCGTAGCGCAGCACTGGAATGGCATCGTGTTCTGTTTGCACTCCAAATCAAGACTGGATGAGCGCATCCAGCTATTCATAAAGGAGTCAATATGACCATGTTCAACAAAGTTACCAAGACTTTCCAGTGGGGCCAGCATACGGTCACCATGGAAACCGGCGAAATCGCGCGCCAGGCCTCCGGCGCCGTGCTGGTCAACATCGACGACACCGTGGTGCTGGCCACTGTCGTGGGCTCCAAGATCGCCAAGGCCGGCCAGGACTTCTTCCCCCTGACCGTTGACTACATCGAGAAGACCTATGCAGCCGGCAAGATCCCCGGCAGCTTCTTCAAGCGCGAAGCCAAGCCTTCCGAGCTGGAGACTCTGACCTCGCGTCTGATCGACCGCCCCATCCGTCCCCTGTTCCCCGAAGGCTTCTACAACGACGTGCATGTGGTCATCCACACCATTTCGCTGAACCCCGAAGTCGACGCCGACATCGCTGCCATGATTGCTGTCTCCGCTGCTCTGGCAGTGTCGGGCCTGCCTTTCAACGGTCCTATCGGTGCAGCCCGCGTGGGTTACATCAATGGCGAATACGTGCTGAACCCCGGTCAGACCCTGCGCAAGGATTCGCAGATGGATCTGGTCGTTGCCGGCACCGAATCTGCCGTGCTGATGGTGGAGTCCGAAGCCCTGCAGCTGCCTGAAGAAGTGATGCTGGGCGCCGTGGTGTTCGGCCACGAGCAAGGCAAGATCGCCATCGACGCCATCCATGACCTGGTGCGCGAAGGCGGCAAGCCCGCATGGGACTGGACTGCTCCCGCCAAGGACGAAGCGCTGATCGCCAAGGTGGTCGAGCTGGGCGAAGCCAAGCTGCGCGCCGCTTACCAGGAACGCAACAAGCAGGTGCGTACCCTGGCTTGCCGCACGGCCTACGCAGATGTCAAGGCCGCCTTGACCGAGCAGGGCGTGGCGTTTGACGGCGTCAAGGTTGAAGGCATGCTGTTCGACATCGAAGCCGGCATCGTGCGTTCGCAGATCCTGGCGGGCGAGCCCCGTATCGACGGCCGCGACACCCGTACCGTGCGTCCCATCGAAATCCGCTCCTCCGTGCTGCCCCGCACTCACGGCTCCGCGCTGTTCACGCGTGGTGAAACCCAGGCCCTGGTGATCTCCACGCTGGGTACCGAGCGTGACGCTCAGAAGATCGACGCGCTGGCTGGCGAGTTCGAAGACCGCTTCCTGTTCCACTACAACATGCCTCCCTTTGCCACCGGCGAAGTGGGCCGCATGGGCTCGACCAAGCGCCGTGAAATCGGCCACGGCCGTTTGGCCAAGCGCGCTCTGGCCGCTTGCCTGCCGACCAAGGAAGAGTTCCCCTACACCATCCGCGTGGTGTCGGAAATCACCGAGTCCAACGGCTCCTCGTCCATGGCTTCGGTCTGCGGCGGCTGCCTGTCCATGATGGACGCCGGCGTGCCCATGAAGGCGCATGTGGCCGGTATCGCCATGGGTCTGATCAAGGAAGACAACAAGTTCGCCGTGCTGACCGACATCCTGGGTGACGAAGATCACCTGGGTGACATGGACTTCAAGGTGGCCGGTACCACCAACGGTATCACTGCCCTGCAGATGGACATCAAGATCCAGGGCATCACCAAGGAAATCATGCAGGTCGCCCTGGCTCAGGCCAAGGAAGCGCGCATGCACATCCTGGGCAAGATGCAGGAAGCCATGGGTGAAGCCAAGACCGAAGTCTCCAGCTTCGCGCCCAAGCTCTACACCATGAAGATCAACCCCGAGAAGATCCGTGACGTGATCGGCAAGGGCGGCGCCACCATCCGTGCGCTGACCGAAGAGACCGGCACCCAGATCAACATCGAGGAAGACGGCACCATCACCATTGCCGCCACTGACGGCGCCAAGGCTGAAGCTGCCAAGCTGCGCATCGAGCAGATCACGGCCGAAGTCGAGATCGGCAAGGTCTACGAAGGCCCCATCGTCAAGATCCTGGAATTCGGTGCCCTGGTCAACTTGCTGCCCGGCAAGGACGGTCTGCTGCATATCAGCCAGATCGCTCACGAGCGCGTGGAAAAGGTCACCGACTATCTGCAAGAAGGTCAAGTGATCAAGGTCAAGGTTCTGGAAACCGACGACAAGGGTCGTGTCAAGCTGTCCATGAAGGCGCTGACCGAGCGTCCCGCCGGCATGCCCGAGCGCGAGCCGCGTGAACCCCGTGGCGATCGCGAGTACCGCGAACGTGCTCCTCGTCAGAATCGCGAACCCCGCGAGAGTCGCGAGCCGCGCGAAAACCGCGCAGCCGCTGACGAGCAGCAGCAACAGCAGCAGTAATGGCTGAGCAGGAGTCCGCCGCGAGGCGGTCTCCTGTTTTGTCGTTTGCTGGCTGATCCTGATTTTGTAGCTGCTAGCGCTTTTTTGCATAAGCGCTTGAGCCTGATTTCTTTGATAAAGCAAAGCCTGACTATGGAAGCCAACACAATGCGAGCGGTGGAAATCACCAGCTATGGTGCGCCAGACGTGCTGCGCATGGGTGTACGTCCCATGCCGGTGGCGGCTGAGGGCGAGGTGCTGATTCGCGTTGCCGCGAGCGGCATCAATCGCCCCGATGTGCTGCAGCGCAAAGGTCATTACGCACCGCCTCCCGGTGCCTCCGATCTTCCGGGGCTTGAGGTGGCGGGTGTGATCGTGGCGGGCGATGAAGCGGCCATGGGCAAGGCGGGCTTCAAGCTCGGCGACCGCGTCTGCGCGCTGGTGGCCGGTGGCGGCTATGCGAGCTTCTGCGCTGCGCCCGTGGAGCAGTGTCTGCCGGTGCCGGCGGGCTTTAGCGACGTGCAGGCGGCTGCCTTGCCCGAGACCTTTTTCACGGTCTGGAGCAATGTGTTTGACCGGGGGGCTCTGCAGCCCGGCGAAACCTTGCTGGTGCAGGGCGGCAGCAGCGGCATTGGCGTGACGGCGATTCAGCTGGCCAAGGCCTGGGGCGCGACGGTCATTGTCACGGCGGGCAGTGATGCCAAGTGCGATGACTGCCTCAAGCTCGGAGCCGATCACGCCATCAACTACAAGACACAGGATTTTGCGGCAGAAGTGCAGCGCATCACGGCGGGCGAAGGCGTCAACGTCATCCTCGACATGGTCGCCGGCAGCTATGTGGCGCGCGAAGTCCAATGCCTGGCTCCTGATGGCCGTCTGGTCATCATTGCGGTGCAGGGCGGCGTCAAGGCCGAGTTCGATGCCGGCCTGGTGCTGCGCAAGCGACTGACCGTGACCGGCTCCACGCTGCGCCCGCGCTCCGTGGCCTTCAAGGCGGCGATCGCCGAGGCGCTCAAGCGCAATGTCTGGCCTCTTCTGGAGTCCGGCAAGGTGCGCCCAGCCATTTATCGTGAATTCGATGCTGCTGATGCGGCGCAGGCTCATGCGCTGATGGAATCCAGCCAGCACACCGGAAAAATCGTTTTGACTTGGGAAACATGAAGCAAAAACTCATTGTTGGCAACTGGAAGATGAACGGCAGCTTGGCTGCCAATGCCGCTTTGCTGCAGGCCATCAAGCAGGGCTTGCCTGCTGACAACAAGGCGGGTGTGGCTGTGGCGGCTCCTGCGCCCTATCTGGCTCAAGTCCAGGCGGAACTTGCGGGTGCCGCCATTGGTGTGGGCGCGCAGGATGTGTCCCAGCACGAGCAGGGTGCATTCACGGGCGAGGTTTCGGCCGCCATGCTCAAGGAGTTCGGCGTGCGCTATGCACTGGTCGGTCACTCCGAGCGTCGTCAGTATCATGGCGAGACTGATGCCGTGGTTGCCGGCAAGGCTCAGGCCGCGCTGGCCAAGGGCATCACGCCCATCGTCTGCGTGGGCGAGACCCTGGCGGAACGTGAAGCAGGTCAGACCGAGGCTGTGGTCAAGCGTCAGCTGGCAGCCGTGATTCATCAGGTCGGCCACTGCGTGAGCGAGCTGGTCGTGGCCTATGAGCCTGTCTGGGCCATAGGCACCGGCAAGACTGCCACTCCCGAGCAGGCCCAGCAGGTGCATGCCGTGCTGCGGGCGCAGCTGGCGGCGGCCAGCGACAAGGCTGATCGCGTGCCCCTGCTTTATGGCGGTAGCATGAATGCTGGCAATGCGGCGCAACTGCTGGCTCAGGCCGATATTGACGGCGGCCTGATCGGTGGTGCGGCTCTCAAGGCCCCGGATTTCCTCACTATTATTGCGGCAGCGCAATAATTCGTCTGCGCCGCACTCCGGTGCGGTGCGCAATGATTCAGACTTTTAGGTTTTGATATGAACGTCTTTTCCAGCGTCATTCTCGCGGTCCAGATGCTGGCCGCTCTGGGCATGATCGGCCTCATCCTCATGCAGCACGGCAAGGGTGCCGATATGGGGGCTTCTTTTGGCAGCGGTTCGTCGGGCAGCCTGTTTGGCGCCTCGGGCAGTGCCAACTTCCTGTCGCGCTCCACGGCGGCTCTGGCCACCGTGTTCTTCGTGTCGACACTGGCACTGGCTTATCTGGGCAACGCTCGCCCAGTGAGTTCGGGTAGTGTGCTGGAAGGCGCTGCTCCGGTGTCGGCTCCTGCGCCTGCTGCCGATGTGCCGCCAGCAACTACCGGTGGTGCTGCCGTGCCTCCTGCTGCTCCTGCAGAGGGTGCAGCCCAGATCCCAACAAAATAATTTGAGAAAATCCTGAAGAACCCCGAAGAGTGGGGTTTTTCAGGCTAGAATCTAGGGATTGTCTGGGGATCAGAATCTTTGCAACGAAGGTTCCAGAGATTGCCGGACTTTGAGACGAAGCCGTCGTGGTGGAATTGGTAGACACGCTATCTTGAGGGGGTAGTGGCGAAAGCTGTGCGAGTTCGAGTCTCGCCGACGGCACCAACACATAACTAAAAACCTGCCCTGCTGATCAGGCAGTGATCGGTGAGGCATGTTTTCATAACAAGGCCCACTCGATGAACATCGATCAGTACCTTCCCGTTCTTCTGTTCATTCTTATTGGCATGGCTGTGGGTGTTGTACCCCTGGTGCTCGGCTACGTGCTGGGTCCCAACCGCCCTGATGCTGCCAAGAACTCCCCCTACGAATGCGGTTTCGAGGCGTTTGAAGACGCTCGAATGAAATTTGATGTGCGCTACTACCTGGTTGCCATCCTGTTCATTCTGTTCGACTTGGAAATCGCATTTCTGCTGCCCTGGGCTGTCGCACTCAAAGATGTCGGCGGCGTGGGTTTTGTTGCTGTCCTGATTTTCCTGGCCATTCTGGTCGTGGGCTTTGCCTACGAGTGGAAAAAAGGCGCCCTGGATTGGGAATAAGCAGCTTTTCTGAGGAAACACGATGATCGAAGGCGTGATGAAGGAAGGCTTCGTCACCACCAGTTATGACACGGTGGTGAACTGGGCCAAGACAGGGTCGATCTGGCCCATGACGTTTGGCCTGGCCTGCTGTGCGGTGGAGATGATGCACGCAGCCGCTGCCCGCTATGACATCGGTCGCTTCGGCTCCGAAGTGTTCCGTGCCAGCCCCCGCCACTCTGACCTGATGATTGTTGCCGGTACGCTGTGCAACAAGATGGCTCCCGCGATGCGCAAGGTCTACGACCAGATGTCCGAGCCGCGCTGGGTCATCTCCATGGGCTCCTGTGCCAATGGTGGTGGTTACTATCACTACAGCTACTCGGTGGTGCGCGGTTGCGATCGCATTGTTCCCGTCGACGTCTATGTGCCTGGTTGCCCTCCGACAGCGGAAGCGCTGATCTACGGCATCATCCAGCTGCAGCAGAAGATTCGTCGTACCCACACCATCGCTCGCGTTTAAAGGGCTGAGATGACTGCAATTGCGATTCACCCCGAAAAGCTTCGGGATGTGGTTACTGCTGCCTTGGGTGACAAGGTGCGCTCCGTCACTCTGGCCTATGGCGAAGTGACGGTGGAGGTATCCGCTGACAAGTATCTGGACGTGATGCAGATTCTGCGCAATGCTCCGGACTGCCAGTTCGAGATGCTGTTGGATCTGTGCGGCGTGGACTACTCCACTTATGCGGAAGTCGGCAAGGACGGTCCGCGTTTTGCCGTTGTATCCCACCTGATGTCTTTGACGTTGAACCAACGTCTGCGTGTGCGTGTGTACTGCGCAGATGACGACTTCCCCGTGGTGGCCTCAATCAACCCCATCTGGAACTCGGCCAACTGGTTCGAGCGCGAAGCCTTCGATCTGTTCGGCATCGTGTTCGAAGGTCACGAAGACCTGCGTCGCATCCTGACCGACTATGGCTTCATCGGCCATCCGTTCCGCAAGGATTTCCCTGTGTCCGGCCACGTGGAAATGCGCTACGACGCCGAACAGAAACGTGTGGTGTACCAGCCCGTCACGATCGAGCCGCGCGAAATCACGCCTCGCATCATTCGTGAAGAAAACTACGGCGGAGGCCTGCACTAAAGGCGCACGTCGCCTTTTGACGGAAGACCATGGCTGAAATCAAGAACTATTCCCTGAACTTTGGTCCGCAGCACCCGGCAGCGCACGGTGTGCTGCGTCTGGTGTTGGAGCTCGATGGCGAAGTGGTGCAGCGCGCCGACCCGCACATCGGTCTGTTGCACCGCGCGACCGAAAAGCTGGCCGAAAGCAAGACTTATATCCAGTCGCTGCCCTATATGGACCGCCTGGATTACTGCTCGATGATGAGCAACGAGCACGCTTACTGCCTGGCCATTGAAAAACTGATGGGCATCGAAGTGCCTATCCGCGCTCAGTACATCCGTGTGATGTTCTCGGAAATCACCCGCATCATGAATCACCTGATGTGGCTGGGTTCCTCGGGCAACGATGCCGGAAGCTCGACCATCCTGATCTACAGCTTCCGCGAGCGTGAAGCGCTGATGGACATGTACGAAGCCGTATCGGGTGCGCGCATGCACGCGGCTTACTTCCGTCCCGGTGGTGTGTATCGCGACCTGCCGGACAGCATGCCTCAGTACAAGGCCAGCAAGGTACGCAATGTGCGCTCCATGGAGGCCATGAACGAGGACCGCAAGGGCTCGCTGCTGGACTTCATCGACGCTTTCACGCAGCGCTTCCCCAAGTGTGCGGACGAGTACGAAACCCTGCTGACCGACAACCGTATCTGGAAGCAGCGTAACGTCGGCATCGGCGTGGTGTCTGCAGAGCGCGCCATCAATCTGGGCCTGACCGGTCCCATGCTGCGCGCCTCGGGCCTGCCCTGGGACATGCGCAAGACCCAACCCTACGAGGTCTACGACAAGCTGGACTTCGATATTCCAGTGGGTGCCACGGGCGACTGCTACGACCGCTATCTGGTTCGCATGGCCGAGATGCGCGAGTCCAACAAGATCATCAAGCAATGCGTGGACTGGCTGCGTGTCAATCCCGGCCCGGTGATCACGGACAATCACAAGGTTGCGCCCGCAAGCCGTGAAGCCATGAAGTCCAACATGGAAGAGCTGATTCACCATTTCAAGCTCTTTACCGAAGGCTTCAAGGTTCCCGAAGGCGAGGCTTATGCTTCCGTCGAGCATCCCAAGGGTGAGTTCGGCATTTATTTGATCAGCGATGGTGCCAACAAGCCCTATCGACTGAAGATTCGTCCACCAGGATTTGCGCACATGGCTGCTCTCGATGAACTGAGCCGTGGCCATATGCTGGCTGACGCCGTGATGGTGCTCAGTACCCTGGACATCGTGTTTGGAGACGTTGACCGATGATTACCGAAGCGACCAGAGAACGCTTTGCGCGTGAGGTGGCAAAGTATCCGGCTGACCAGAAACAGTCTGCCGTCATGGCTTGCCTGTCTATCGTGCAGCAGGAGCAGGGCTGGGTCAGCCAGGAAAGCGAGGCAGTGATTGCCGAAGTTCTGGGCATGGCCGAGATTGCGGTGCACGAAGTCACCACTTTCTACAACATGTACAACCAACAACCCGTTGGCAAGTACAAGCTCAATGTCTGCACCAATCTGCCATGCCAGCTGCGTGACGGCTACAAGGCCTTGCACCACCTGGAGCACAAGCTGGGCATCAAGATGGGTGAGACCACCAAGGATGGCCTGTTCACACTGCAGCAGTCCGAGTGCCTGGGCGCCTGCGCCGATTCGCCCGTGATGCTGGTCAACGACCGTTGCATGTGCAGCTTCATGAGCAATGAAAAGCTCGACGAGCTGGTCGACGGCCTGCGCGCAGCGGAGGGCAAGGCATGAGCACGATTCTGAACAATCCTGCCGCCAATGCCGTGCTGGCCAAGTTCGCATCGACCGGCACCGAAACCTGCTTCCACGACCGCCACATCAACCCCCAGATCTATGCAGATCTGAACGGCAGCAACTGGTCCATCAAGGACTACGAAGCACGCGGCGGCTATCAGGCCCTGCGCAAGCTGCTGGGCAAGGACGGCGGCGAGGGCCTGACGCAAGATCAGGTCATCGCGACGCTCAAGGAATCCGGCCTGCGCGGCCGCGGTGGTGCGGGCTTTCCCACGGGTCTGAAGTGGAGCTTCATGCCCCGCCAGTTTCCCGGTCAGAAGCATCTGGTCTGCAACTCCGATGAGGGCGAACCCGGTACCTGCAAGGACCGCGACATTCTGATGTTCAACCCGCACATCGTGATCGAAGGCATGATCATTGCCGCTTTCGCGATGGGCATCAGCATTGGCTACAACTACATCCACGGCGAAATCTTCGAAGTCTATGAGCGCTTCGAGGCAGCCCTGGAAGAAGCCCGCGCGGCCGGTTATCTGGGTGACAGCATCCTGGGCAGCAGCTTCAGCTTCCAGTTGCATGCCCACCATGGCTTTGGCGCCTATATCTGCGGCGAAGAAACCGCGCTGCTGGAATCGCTGGAAGGCAAGAAGGGCCAGCCCCGCTTCAAGCCGCCATTCCCCGCCAGCTTCGGCCTGTACGGCAAGCCCACGACCATCAACAACACCGAGACTTTTGCGGCCGTTCCCTGGATCATCCGCAACGGTGGCCAGGCCTATCTGGAATGCGGCAAGCCCAACAACGGCGGCACCAAGATCTTCTCGGTCAGCGGCGACGTGAACCTGCCCGGCAACTACGAAGTCCCCATGGGCACGCCTTTCAGCAAGCTGCTGGAGCTGGCGGGCGGTGTGCGTACCGGTCGCAAGCTCAAGGCAGTGATCCCCGGCGGCTCTTCGTCGCCCGTGCTGCCTGCCGACATCATCATGGACTGCACGATGGACTATGACTCCATCTCCAAGGCCGGCTCCATGCTGGGTTCGGGCGCCGTGATCGTGATGGATGATTCGCGCGACATGGTCGAGTGCCTGCTGCGTCTGTCGTACTTCTATTCGCACGAGTCCTGCGGCCAGTGCACGCCCTGCCGTGAAGGCACGGGCTGGCTGTGGCGCGTGGTGAACCGTATTCAGCACGGCGAAGGCCGTCCGGAAGATATCGAGCTGTTGGACTCGGTATCCGTGAACATCATGGGCCGCACGATCTGTGCGCTCGGCGACGCGGCAGCCATGCCGGTTCGCGCCATGATCAAGCACTTCCGCCACGAGTTCGAAGCGAAGATCCAGAACGCTTCCAAACAGGCTGCATGAGCGCCTGATCGCGAGACAAGCATATGGTTGAAATTGAACTGGACGGAAAAAAGGTCGAGGTGACGGAAGGCAGCATGGTCATGCATGCAGCCGAGAAGGCCGGCACCTATATTCCTCACTTCTGCTACCACAAGAAGCTATCCATTGCGGCCAACTGCCGCATGTGCCTTGTGGATGTGGAAAAGGCTCCCAAGCCCATGCCCGCCTGCGCCACGCCAGTGACGCAGGGCATGATCGTGCGCACCAAGAGCGAGAAGGCCATCAAGGCACAACAGTCGGTGATGGAGTTCCTGCTCATCAATCACCCACTGGACTGCCCCATCTGCGACCAGGGCGGCGAATGCCAGCTCCAGGATCTGGCAGTGGGTTATGGCAGCAGCTCTTCGCGCTACGAAGAAGAAAAGCGCGTGGTGTTCCACAAGAACGTGGGGCCGCTGATTTCCATGGAGGAAATGAGCCGCTGCATTCACTGCACACGTTGCGTGCGCTTTGGCCAGGAAGTGGCCGGCGTCATGGAACTGGGCATGATTCACCGCGGCGAGCACTCCGAGATCACCACCGTGGTGGGCGACAGCGTGGACTCCGAGCTGTCGGGCAATATGATCGACATCTGCCCCGTGGGCGCGTTGACCAGCAAGCCCTTCCGCTACAGCGCCCGTACCTGGGAGCTGTCGCGCCGCAAGTCGGTGGCTCCTCACGACTCCACAGGCTCCAACCTGATCGTTCAGGTCAAGAACCACAAGGTCATGCGCGTTGTGCCCTTCGAGAACGAAGAAGTCAACGAATGCTGGATTGCCGACCGCGACCGCTTCTCCTACGAAGCGCTGAACAGCGACGAACGCCTCACCAAGCCCATGCTCAAGCAGGGCGGCGAGTGGAAGGAAGTCGACTGGCAGACCGCTCTGGAATATGTGGCCAACGGCCTGCAGCAGATCAAGAGCAACCATGGTGCCAGCACCATCGGCGCTCTGGTCAGCCCTCACAGCACAGTGGAAGAGCTGTTCCTGGCTGGCAAGCTGGTGCGCGGCATCGGTAGCGAGAACATCGACTACCGTCTGCGCAATGCCGAGTTCACTGCCACGCAAGGCGTTCAGTGGCTGGGTCTGCCCATCGCTGCATTGAGCAATCTGCAGTCGGCTCTGATCGTGGGCTCCAACCTGCGCAAGGACCATCCGCTGTTCGCACAGCGCATTCGCCAGGCTGCCAAGAAGGGCTGCAAGGTCTTCGCCATCAACGATCGCGTCTATGACTGGGCCTTGCCTGTCAACGCATCGGTGGTCGCTGCCGGCGACTGGGCTCAGGCCCTGGCCGATGTGGCCGCCGCTGTGGCCGAGGCCAAGGGCGTGACGGCTCCGGTGGCCGGTCAGGTCCATGACGAAGCCAAGGCGATTGCCGCTGCCCTGCTGGCTGGCGAGCAAAAGGCGGTTCTGCTGGGCAATGCCGCAGCGCACCATGCCCAGGCTTCCGCACTGCTGGCTCTGGCCAACTGGGTTGCCGAGCAGACCGGCGCCGCCGTGGGCTATCTGACCGAAGCCGCCAACACCGTGGGCGCGCAATGGGTCAAGGCCATGCCTGCTGGCAACGGTCTGAATGCGGCTCAAATGATTGACGGTGGCCTCAAGGCTGCCATCTTGCTGAACAACGAGCCAGAGTTCGACAGCGCTGCCGGCAAGGCCGCCATCGCCGGTCTGAACAAGGCCGAGATGGTGGTGACACTGAGCCCCTTCAAGGCCAACCTCGAATTCAGCGATGTGCTGCTGCCCATTGCTCCGTTCACGGAAACCTCGGGCAGCTTTGTCAATGCCGAAGGCCGTCTGCAGAGCTTCCACGCCGTGGTCAAGCCTCTGGCCGACACGCGTCCTGCATGGAAGGTGCTGCGCGTGCTGGCCAATCTGATGGGTGTGCCGGGCGTGGACTATGAGACGTCGCAAGACGTGCTCGCTGCGGCCACTGGCGGCGCTGCCCAAGTGCCTGCCAATGTGCTGAGCAATGCGGCCCAGGCCGTGAGCGCAGTGCCCGCCGGCAATGTGACTGCGCCTGCAGTCGCCAGCATTTACCAGCTCGACAGCATCGTGCGCCGCGCTACGTCGCTGCAATTGACGGCTGACGCTCGTCAGGTTCGTGAGGGAGGCGCCGCATGATCGACGCATTGAAAGCCTGGGGCGCGGGCCTGTCCGCCGCTCCTTTCTGGACCGATGTGGCCTGGCCCGTCATCTGGATTCTGCTCGGCATCGTGGCCATCGTGGCTCCCCTGATGGGTGCCGTGGCCTACCTCACATTGTGGGAACGCAAGCTGCTGGGTTTCATGCAAATCCGTCTGGGCCCCAACCGCGTGGGTCCGTCGGGTCTGCTGCAGCCTCTGGCTGACGGCCTGAAACTGCTGACCAAGGAGCTGATTCAGCCCACGGCAGCTGCCAAGGGCCTGTTCTATGTGGGCCCCGTCATGGCCATCATGCCCGCCCTGGCGGCCTGGGTGGTGATTCCCTTTGCTCCCGATGTAGCCCTGGCCAACGTGAACGCGGGCCTGCTGCTGCTGATGGCCATCACTTCCATCGAAGTCTATGGCGTGATCATTGCGGGCTGGGCTTCCAACTCCAAGTACGCCTTCCTGGGCGCGCTGCGCGCCTCCGCTCAGATGGTGAGCTACGAAATCGCGCTGGGCTTCTGCTTCCTGGTGGTCATCATGGTCACGGGCAGCATGAACCTCTCGGCCATCGTGATGAGCCAGGGTCAAGGCCAGTTCGCATCCATGGGCATGAGCATCCTGTCCTGGAACTGGCTGCCGCTGCTGCCTATCTTCATCGTCTACCTGATCTCGGTCGTTGCCGAAACCAACCGTCACCCGTTTGACGTGGTCGAAGGTGAAGCCGAAATCGTGGCCGGTCACATGGTCGAGTACTCGGGCATGGGCTTTGCGGTCTTCTTCCTGGCCGAATACGCGAGCATGTGGCTGGTCTCCATCCTGGCCGTGATCATGTTCCTGGGCGGCTGGTTGCCTCCGTTCGACTTCCTGGGTTTCATCCCCGGTTGGATCTGGCTGGCGATCAAGACCTTCTTGGTGGTGTCGTGCTTCATCTGGATTCGCGCTACCTTCCCGCGCTTCCGTTATGACCAGATCATGCGTCTGGGTTGGAAGATCTTCATTCCCGTCACCCTGGTGTGGCTGGTGGTTGTGGGTGCTTGGCTGTACTCGCCCTGGAACATCTGGAAATAAGCGGAGTACGTATGTCTGCAGTAGCTGCAACACCTTTCTCCTTCAAGGATTTCCTCAAGAGCTTCATGCTCTGGGAACTGGCCAAGGGCATGGCCCTGACTGGTCGCTACACCTTCCGTCGCAAGATCACGGTGCAGTTCCCTGAGGAAAAAACACCTCAGTCGCCACGCTTCCGTGGTCTGCACGCCCTGCGCCGTTACGAAAACGGCGAAGAGCGCTGCATTGCCTGCAAGCTTTGCGAAGCCGTGTGCCCTGCCATGGCCATCACCATCGAGTCCGATGTGCGTGACGACGGCTCGCGCCGTACCACGCGCTATGACATCGATCTGACCAAGTGCATCTTCTGCGGCTTCTGCGAAGAAAGCTGCCCGGTGGACTCCATCGTGGAGACGCACATCTTCGAATACCACGGCGAAAAGCGCGGTGATCTCTACTTCACCAAGGACATGCTCCTGGCAGTGGGTGACCGTTATGAAGCCGAGATCGCTGCCAACAAGGCAGCAGATGCCAAGTACCGCTGAAGCGGCTCCTTGATCACTTGAAAAGATTCGATCCATGGACGCCAAAACTGGTTTTTTCTATCTGTTCTCGGTCGTGCTGCTGTTTGCAGCCTTCCGGGTTGTCACGGCTCGCAACCCTGTGCACGCCGTGCTCAATCTGATTCTGGCCTTCTCGCAAGCGGCTGCCATCTGGCTGCTGCTCAAGGCTGAATTCCTCGGCATCGCTCTGGTGCTGGTCTATCTGGGCGCTGTGATGGTGCTGTTCCTGTTCGTGGTGATGATGCTCGATATCCGTATCGACTCCATGCGCCGCGGCTTCTGGAAGCATTTCCCCTTCGCCGCCCTGATCGGTGTGCTGATCGCCTTTGAAATGGGCATGGTGCTCATGGGCGGTTTCGGCGACGTCGAAGACGCCAAGGCTGTTGGTGCGACCATGGTCAATGCAGCCGGCCAGACTGTTCCTTACTCGAACACACAGGCTCTGGGCAAGCTGCTGTACACGGAATACCTGTATCCCGTGGAAATTGCGGCCGTGATCCTGCTGGTGGCCATGATTGCCGCAATTGCCCTGACGCTGCGCAAGCGCAAGGACAGCAAGGCCATGAACCCTGCAGATCAAATTCGTGTACGCGCCTCTGACCGCATCAAGCTGGTCAAGGTCGACAGCACCAAGCCTGCACAAAAACCTGACGCTGAAGCCGTGGCTGCAGCGCCTGCTGTGGAGACAAAAGCATGACGCTGACTTTGGGCCACTTCCTGACGCTGGGTGCCATGCTGTTTGCACTCTCCGTGGTTGGCATCTTTCTGAACCGCAAGAACCTGATTGTCTTGCTCATGGCCATCGAGCTGATGCTGCTGGCCGTGAACATGAACTTTGTCGCGTTTTCCAGCTATCTGGGCGACATGCACGGCCAGGTGTTCGTGTTTTTCATCCTGACAGTGGCTGCTGCTGAATCGGCCATCGGTCTGGCGATCTTGGTGCTGCTGTTCCGTAACAAGACAAGCATCGATGCGGAAGATCTCAACGCCCTCAAGGGTTGAGTCCGCCGTAACTTGCAAGGTTCTCAAGAAATGAGTCAAACCCTTTCTGCATCCATGCTGCTTGCGGTGCCGTTGGCACCGCTGGTCGGCTCCGCACTCGCGGGTATCTGGGGCACGGCCTTTGGCGGCAACAAGATTGGTCGCACTGGCAGCAGTTCCCTGACGATTCTGAGCGTGCTCTTGGCCTTCGTTCTGTCGGCCCTCACGTTCAAGGCTGTCGTGTTCGACGGCGCAAAGTTCAACGAAACCATCTACACCTGGATGGTTGTCGGTGGCCTGAAGATGGAAGTCGGTTTCCTGATCGACTCCATCACGGCCATGATGATGTGCGTGGTGACCTTTGTGTCGCTGATGGTTCACATCTACACCATGGGCTACATGGAAGAAGATGACGGCTACAACCGTTTCTTCTCCTATATCTCGCTGTTCACCTTCTCCATGTTGATGCTCGTGATGAGCAACAACCTGTTGCAGCTGTTCTTCGGCTGGGAAGCCGTGGGTCTGGTGTCCTATCTGCTGATCGGCTTTTACTACAAGAAGCCCACGGCCATCTTCGCGAACCTGAAGGCCTTCCTGGTCAACCGCGTGGGTGACTTTGGCTTCATTCTGGGTATCGGCCTGATCGCTGCCTACACCGGCACGCTGAACTACTCTGAAATCTTCGCCAAGCTGCCAGAGATCCAGAACACCCAGCTGCCCGGTACGGGCTGGTTGCTGGTGACCGTGACTGCCATCTGCCTGTTCATCGGCGCGATGGGCAAGTCGGCCCAGTTCCCGCTGCACGCCTGGCTGCCGGACTCCATGGAAGGCCCCACACCTATCTCCGCGCTGATTCACGCGGCGACCATGGTGACGGCCGGTATCTTCATGGTGTCGCGCATGTCTCCTCTGTATGAGCTGTCGGATGTTGCGCTGAACTTCATCCTGGTGATCGGCTCCATCACAGCGCTGTTCATGGGTATCCTGGGCATCATCCAGAACGACATCAAGCGCGTGATCGCGTACTCCACGCTGTCCCAGCTGGGCTATATGACCATCGCTCTGGGTGTGTCGGCCTACTCGGTGTCCGTGTTCCACCTGATGACCCACGCCTTCTTCAAGGCGCTGCTGTTCCTCGGTGCCGGCTCCGTCATCATGGGCATGCACCACAATCAGGACATCCGCTGGATGGGCGGCGTGCGCAAGTACATGCCCATCACCTGGATCACTTTCCTGCTGGGTAATCTCGCACTGATCGGCACGCCGTTCTTCTCGGGCTTCTACTCCAAGGACGCGATCATCGAGGCGGTTCATGCTTCCAACCTGCCTGCTGCCGGCTTTGCCAATTTTGCAGTGCTGGCCGGTGTGTTCATCACGGCTTTCTACTCCTTCCGTCTGTACTTCATCGTCTTCCACGGCAAGGAGCGCTACGACCAGAACCCCGATGCCCACCATGATGACCACCACGGTCATGATGACCACGGCCATGGCCACGATGCCAAGCCCCACGAGTCGCCTCTGGTGGTGACCGGTCCTCTGGTGCTGCTGGCCATTCCTTCGGTGGTGATCGGTGCGATTGCGTTGATGCCCATGCTGTTTGGCGACTTCTTCAAGGGCGTGATCCACGTCGATGGCTCCAAGCATGGCGCCATGGCCGAACTGGCCGAGAAGATCCACGGCTGGGTACCCATGGCGCTGCACGGCTTCACGGCTGCACCGTTCTGGCTGGCTCTGGCCGGTGTGGTGGTGTCCTATGTGTTCTACATGGTCAAACCCGAGATTCCTGCCGCCATCATGGCTTTCTCCAAGAAGATTGGTCTCTACCAGGTTCTGGAAGGCAAGTACGGCGTGGACTGGGTGTATGAGAACATCTTCGCCCGCGGCTCCCGTGCTTTCGGTACCTTCTTCTGGAAGGCTGGCGATCAGGCCATCATCGATGGCGCCATCGTGAACGGCTCCTGGAAGCTCATGGCCAAGTTGGGTCAGTGGGTGCGCGGCCTGCAAACAGGCTATCTCTATCACTACGCGTTGGTCATGCTGCTGGGTATCGTTGCCCTCATGACGTACTTCGTGTGGCTCAACAAGTAGTAGGGGAAGAACAAAAATGGGTTTGTTGAGTCTTTCTATCTGGGTGCCGATTGCTTTTGGCGCCCTCCTGCTGGCCTTCAGCAAAGAAGGGCAGGCCAACGCGGTGCGCTGGCTGGCACTGATCGGTGCGCTGATCGGTTTTGCGGTGACCATTCCTCTGGTCACCGGCTTCGACACCACGACTGCCAATATGCAGTTTGTGGAGAACGCGCTCTGGATCGAGCGCTTCAACATCCACTACCACCTGGGCGTGGATGGCATCTCCATGTGGTTCGTGCCGCTGACGGCCTTCATCACCGTCATCGTGGTGATCGCCTCCTGGGCCAACATCACCGAGCGCGTCAACCAGTACATGGCCGCTTTCCTGATCCTGTCGGGTCTGATGATCGGTGTGTTCGCGTCCCTGGACGGCATGTTGTTCTACGTATTCTTCGAAGCGACTCTGATCCCGATGTATCTGATCATCGGTATCTGGGGTGGTCCGAACAAGATCTACGCAGCCTTCAAGTTCTTCCTGTACACCTTGATGGGCTCGCTGCTCACGCTGGTCGCTCTGATCTATCTGTACACCCAGTCGGGCGGCAGCTTCGAGATCCTGGACTGGCACAAGCTGCCCCTGTCCGGTACCGCGCAGACGCTGATCTTCTTCGCCTTCTTCGCCGCTTTTGCGGTGAAGGTGCCCATGTTCCCGGTCCACACCTGGCTGCCCGACGTTCACGTTGAAGCCCCTACCGGCGGTTCCGCCGTGCTGGCCGCCATCATGCTGAAGCTGGGTGCCTATGGTTTCCTGCGCTTTTCTCTGCCCATTGCTCCTGATGCGGCGCATGAGTGGTCGGGCCTGATGATCACGCTGTCGCTGATTGCCGTGATCTACGTGGGTGTGGTGGCTCTGGTGCAAAAGGACATGAAGAAGCTGGTGGCTTATTCGTCCGTGGCTCACATGGGCTTTGTGACCCTGGGCTTCTTCATGTTCAACAACCTGGGCATCTCCGGTGGCCTGGTGCAGATGATTGCCCACGGTTTCGTGTCCGGCGCCATGTTCCTGTGCATCGGCGTGCTGTACGACCGCGTTCACTCGCGCGAAATCGCCGCTTACGGCGGTGTGGTCAACACCATGCCCAAGTTCGCTGCCTTTGCCCTGCTGTTCGCCATGGCCAACTGCGGTCTTCCTGCAACCGCCGGTTTTGTCGGCGAGTGGATGGTGATCCTGGGTGCCGTGCAATACAACTTCTGGATTGGTCTGGGCGCTGCAACCGCTCTGATCTTCGGCGCTGCCTACACCCTGTGGATGTACAAGCGCGTGTACCTGGGTGCCGTAGCCAACGACCATGTGGCTGAGCTCAAGGACATCAACTGCCGCGAATTCCTGGTGCTTGGCCTGCTGGCCGCGGCCGTGCTGGTCATGGGTCTGTATCCCAAGCCCTTCACCGATGTGATGGATGTGTCTGTGGCAGAGCTCATCAAGCATGTGGCTGTGAGCAAGCTCAACTGACCAGACTGAAACGAGAGACACGAGATGATTGACAACATCAGCTGGCTGGCGATCTACCCGGAGATCACACTCCTGGTCATGGCCTGCGTCATTGCCTTGGTGGACCTGGGCGTCAAGAGCGCCCGTCGCACCGGCACCTATGTTCTGACCATGCTCACCCTGCTTGTCGTGGCGGTGATGCAAGGCATGTACGCCGCAAGCGGCAACACCTTCTACGGCTGGGGCAACATGGTTGTCTCGGACGCCATGGGCAACTGGCTCAAGTGCTTTGCCACCATCGCCGTGATGATCACCATGGTCTATGGCCGCCCATATGCGGCCGAGCGCGACATGCTGCGCGGCGGTGAGTTCTTCACACTGTCCATGCTGGCCCTGCTGGGCATGTTCATCATGATCAGCGGTAACAACTTCCTGGTTCTGTATCTGGGCCTGGAGCTGCTGACACTGTCGAGCTATGCGCTGGTGGCTCTGCGCCGCGACCACACCGTGTCCGTCGAAGCCGCCATGAAGTACTTCGTTCTGGGGGCCATGGCTTCCGGCTTCCTGCTGTACGGCATGTCCATGCTCTATGGCGCTACCGGTTCGCTGGATGTCGGACAAGTCTTCAAGGCCATCAATTCCGGTGAAATCAAGCACCAGGTGCTGGTCTTCGGTCTGGTCTTCGTGGTCGCCGGTCTGGCCTTCAAGCTGGGGGTGGTTCCCTTCCACATGTGGGTGCCCGACGTTTACCAGGGTGCACCTACCGCCATCACCGCCTTGATCGGCGGCGCGCCCAAGCTGGCTGCCTTTGCCATGACCATCCGCCTGCTGGTGGACGGCCTGCTGCCGCTGGCCATCGACTGGCAGCAGATGCTGATGGTTCTGGCCGTCTGCTCGCTGCTCATCGGTAACCTGGCCGGTCTGCAGCAGACCAGCCTCAAGCGCATGCTGGCTTACTCGACGATTTCCCAGATGGGCTTTGTGCTGCTGGGTCTGATGTCGGGTGTGGTGGACGGCAAGGTGGACCCTGCCACCGTCGAAAACGCCTACAGCTCGGCGATGTTCTACATCGTGACCTATGTGCTGACCGCCCTGGCTTCCTTCGGCGTGATCCTGCTGCTGGCCCGTGAAGGCTTTGAAAGCGAAGAGATCGCCGATCTGGCCGGCCTGAACCAGCGCAGCCCGCTGTACGCCGGCGTGATGGCGATCTGCCTGTTCTCCATGGCCGGTATTCCTCCGCTGGTCGGCTTCTACGCCAAGCTGTCCGTGCTGCAGGCACTGGTTGCTTCGGGCAGCAGCCTGTACATCGGTCTGGCCGTGTTTGCCGTGATCATGTCGCTGATCGGCGCCTTCTATTACCTGCGCGTGGTCAAGGTCATGTACTTTGATGCTCCAATCACTGCTACCAGCGTGTCTGCTCCTCTGGATGTGCGCGTTGTGCTGACGATCAACGGTGCGCTGGTTCTGCTGCTGGGTATCTTGCCCGGCGGTCTGATGGCCTTGTGCGCTGACGCCGTTGTGCGTGCCCTGGCTTCCTGATAAGACGAATGTGATGAGGGCTCGATGCCCTCATCGCTTTTTCTAGGAATGGCTTTGTGTCTATAACCGCCTCTATCTGGCTCATCATCTTGGCTGCCCTTGTGGCAGCCAATTTGCCTTTTATCAACCAGCGTCTGGGCATTGTCGGACCCGTCATGGCCGGTCGCAAGCCGCTGTGGGTGCGTCTGCTGGAAATGATTGCCCTGTATCTGCTGGTAGGCGGCCTGGGCTTGCTGCTGGAGCGCCGCGCCGGCCAGATATCTCCCCAAGGCTGGGAGTTCTATGCCATTACTGCTACGCTGTTTCTGACGCTGGCATTTCCCGGCTTCGTTTATCGCTATCTGGTTCACCGCAAGGGTTGAGTGGCGCCATGAAAGTGCTTGATCTTCACTGCCCAGCAGGCCATGTCTTCGAAGGCTGGTTTGCTTCGGAAGATGATTTTCAGAATCAGCTGCAGCGCCAGCTGGTGCAATGTCCTGTCTGTGGCGACAGCGATGTGACCAAGCGCTTGAGTGCTCCCCGCATCAACCTGGGCGCACAGCCGCCAAAAACTGCCCGGGCCTTGCAGACGGCCCCTGCTGCAGCGCCAGCACTTGCCGCCACCAGCCCTGAAATCAGTGCCGAAGCGCGTGCGCATCTGCAGTCCATGCA
Source organism: Comamonas testosteroni (assembly GCF_000761245.1). Taxonomy (GTDB): domain Bacteria; phylum Pseudomonadota; class Gammaproteobacteria; order Burkholderiales; family Burkholderiaceae_C; genus Comamonas; species Comamonas testosteroni_C. Next base: position 699,447 of record NZ_AWOR01000001.1, read on the forward strand.
GGCCGCCTGGATGCAGTGGTCGCGCAAGGTCGCGCAAAGCAGTGAGGATGTGGGCAAGAAATTCGCCGAAGAGGCACGCCGCATTCACTACGGCGAAACCGAGGAACGCGCCATTCGCGGCCAGACCAGTGCCCAGGAGGCCATGGAACTGCTGGAAGAGGGCATTGGCGTTCTGCCCCTGGCCTTGCCCGAGTCGGCCAGCGGCGAAGGCGGCAGCGGCAGCCTGCAATAAGCCCAGACTCTCACTCTCACTCTCACTTGCTCGACGCTAGGGGCTGTCGCTTCAGCTCAGTTGCTGATAAATCGCGTTGGCCAGAGTCTGCAGGCGCTCGCGCGGCAAGGAGGCGCTCAAGGCATAGCCTTGCCGGCCGTCGATCCAGTAGAAACCATGGCTTGCACCGTCGCTGCTCCATTCAAAGGAGGCGGGGGCGGAGGTGGCTGTCGTCCCGGGTTTGAGCACCGAGACATACAGAGTGACGCGCTGGCCGGCCTGATCCTCGTACATGAATTGGGCGCGGGCCTGGCCGCTCTCTCCTGGCAGCAGCCGCCCGCCCATGAGGTGAAAGCCCTGGGCCTCCAGCACCGGGGGCTTGAGCGCAACGCCCAGCCGCTTGGACAGCCACTGCACCAGATGCGCCTGCTGCTGCACCGCGACCTCGACGGGGTGGCGCTGCTCGGGCACATAGACGGCATGGGCAGCCGCTGCCTCGCGGACAAAGCCCGGCAACTGCACGGCCGTGTCGGTTGGCAGTGAGCCTGATCTTTGCTGGCCTGCACCATAGCCAAGCCCCAGGCCTACGCTGAGCATGATGCCGGCGGCCAGCGCATGTGGCCAGCGCCACTGCAGCGCCGGCTTTTGCAGGGGGCGGATAAGTCGGGCTGGGACCGGCTCATCGAGCAGTTGCGCATGCAGGGCCTGAAGGCCTGCGTTCTGGGCCTGGATGGCGGCCATGCGCGCTGCCTCTTCGGGATGTTCAGCCAGCCATTGCGCCACGGCCGCAGCGGCATCGGGCTGCAACTCTCCATCCACCCAGGCATGCAGCGTGGTTTCATCGGGGCGCTGGAGTGTCATTGCACTTTCCTTCATTTGACAGCCCTCAACACGGTCGTCGCGGGTCTTTCTCCTTCCATGAGGCGCCTGAGTTGCTCGCGGGCGCGCGAGAGGCGCGACATCACCGTTCCTACGGGAACGCCCAGCATCTGCGCGGCTTCGCCATAGCTGAACTGCTCCATGCCGATCAGCAGCAGCACCTCGCGTGCCTGCGGCGTGAGATGGGACAGGGCCCGCTCCAGATCCAGCTGCAGCGCCAGTCTGGGCATGGGGTCGTGGGGCGTGTCCTGCGCCTCATCAAGCGCCACCATGCGATGCCGCGACGACTGCTGCCACTGATTGGCGTAGAGGTTGTGCATCAAGGTCAGCAGCCAGCTGAGCAAGGCCTTTTGCACCTGCTCGATCGAGGCGGCTGCTGGCGGCTGCCACAAGTCCCACTTCTGGCAGGCTCGCTCCAGGGTGTCCTGCACCAGATCGTCTGCCAGTGCAGCATCTCCCGCCAGCGCACGCGCATAGCGGCGCAGGCGGGGAATATGGACCAGGGCGGCGTCGACCTTCACTCAAGGCTTGGCAACATGCCAGCTATTGTTGAGGAAGCCGTCACCCGTCATGTCGCCGGGCTTGGCATCCTTGGCCCAGTGATAGAGCGGGCGGCCCTTGTAAGCCCATTGCTTGCTGCCGTCGTCGCGCATCACCACGCCCCAGTCGCCGATCGGCGCCGCATTCGCGGGGGCCATCAAAGGAGGCCAGTTGGTGGCGCAGCCGCCGTTGCAGACGCTTTTGCCGGAGCCTGCTGCATCCTTGTCAAAGACATAAAGCGTCATCTGGGTCGGACCTACCAGCACGCCATTGAGGGTGGTGGCAGGGGATTTTGCCGAAGTGACCGAGCCGGTCGAGCAGGCAGCCAGCAGGGCGGCGGAAGCTAGCGTCAGAGAAGCGATGCGAAACATAAGGTCTCTCCTTGTGGTTGACCTGCAGTAAACAGTTCTGCAAGGGGTTTTATTCCATGCGTTTTCACGAAGGAACTCAAGAGCAGTGCAGCCGGTTTCTTGGACATGGCTTCATACGCCGGTGGCCAAATAATTTGATAGCTTCTATCGACCAATAGGTATGTGTTTCAAAGATAAAAGAATATGAAACTCATATAGGGAAAGCGTCATAAGCTTTTAAATTGATAGCGATATGCTTGATCTTTGTCGCCCCAGGTTTTTTAGGGCGACAAATGGCAAGCATATTTGCGGGCATTGGGCTAGTAACCTAGTTACTCCAGTGGGAATTGAGCGACTCAGGGTTTACGGCATCAGGGCCAATCTGGGGAGCGCTGTGCCATGGGGATACATTTCGCCCGATCTTATTAATATTGATAGCGCAATATATATAAGGCATAAGCTTTTTGGAGACTTCGAAGTGGATGCTGTCATTCCTGCGGATGCCGCCGTCTCTGGCTTGACTTGCAGTTGCGATGAGTTTGAAGTTTGCAGTTACTTCTGCTGTTGCTATTTGTTTTATGAGGGATTAGGGAAAGCATAAGTCCGGCGGCTCTTCATTCCTAGGAGTTTCCCGCTGCGGCACTGCAGCATGAAAGACCAAGATGCCGCTCAGGCAGAGGAAGCACAGCAAGTTGCTCCCCTCTTTGTTTTGCAGCATTCAGGACTGACGGCCAGCGCATGAGCGACCTTATTCTCGAAACCAGGCAACTCACCAAAGAGTTCAAAGGCTTTACCGCCGTCAGCAAGGTGGATCTGGCCGTGCAGCGTGGCTCCATCCACGCGCTGATCGGACCCAATGGCGCGGGCAAGACCACTTGCTTCAATCTGCTGACCAAGTTTCTGGAGCCCACTTCCGGGAGCATTCAGTTCAACGGGGTGGACATTACCCGCGAGGCGCCGGCGCAGATTGCGCGGCGCGGCGTGATTCGCTCGTTTCAGATTTCCGCCGTCTTTCCGCACTGCACCTTGCTGGAGAACGTGCGCATCGGCCTGCAGCGCAAGCTGGGCACGGCCTACCAGTTCTGGACCAGCGAAAAAACGCTCAATCAGCTCAATGACCGCGCCATGGAGTTGCTGACCGAAGTCGGTCTGCAGGATCTGGCCGATGAAGTGACCGTGAACCTGCCCTATGGTCGCAAGCGCGCCCTGGAGATTGCCACCACGCTGGCCATGGAGCCCGAGCTGATGCTGCTGGACGAACCCACGCAGGGCATGGGCCACGAGGACGTGGACCGTGTGACGCAGCTCATCAAGAAGGTCTCTGCCGGCCGCACCATTTTGATGGTGGAGCACAACATGAAGGTGATCGCCACCATCGCCGATCGCATCACCGTGCTGCAGCGCGGCGCCGTTTTGGCCGAAGGTCGCTACGAAGAGGTTTCGCGCAATCCGCAGGTGATGGAAGCCTATATGGGGACCACGGACGGGCAACTGCAGGGGGCGCATTGAATGCTCCCCTCTGTGCCGCTCACGCGGCTTGCCCCTGAGGGGGACAACACCATCGCTGCGGGGCGGCCCTTGCTTGGTGTTTCTGACTTGGGTTCGTGCCAGTTTTGAGATCAGATGAACAATGAATAAGACAAGTACTCCGGCGCTGGAAATTTCGGGACTCAATGCCTGGTATGGCGAGTCCCATGTGCTGCATGGCATGGATCTGGTGGTGAACCCAGGCGAGGTGGTGACACTGCTGGGCCGCAATGGCGCGGGGCGCACTTCCACGCTGCGCGCCATCATGGGACTGACCGGCTCGCGCAAGGGCTCGATCAGGATCAACGGCGTGGAAACCATTCACATGCCCACGCACAAGATCGCCCACCTGGGCGTGGGCTACTGCCCCGAGGAGCGCGGCATTTTCTCCAGCCTGTCCTGCGAGGAGAACCTGATGCTGCCGCCGCCGCTCAAGACCGGCAAGCCGGGGATGAGCATCGACGAGATCTACCAGATGTTCCCCAATCTCTATGAGCGCAGGAACAGCCAGGGCACACGCCTGTCGGGCGGCGAGCAGCAGATGCTGGCTGTGGCGCGCATTCTGCGCACGGGCGCGCGCCTGTTGCTGCTCGATGAGATTTCCGAAGGTCTGGCCCCCGTCATCGTCCAGACCCTGGCTCGCATGATCACCACGCTGCGCGAAAAGGGCTACACCGTGGTGATGGTGGAGCAGAACTTCCGCTTTGCCGCGCCGCTGGCCGACCGCTTCTATGTGGTCGAGCACGGCCATGTCGCCTTGCGCTTCGGAGCCAGCGAACTGGACGAGAAGATGTCCGTGCTCAACGAGCTGCTGGGCGTCTGAGCCTGCAAGCAATTCCCATTCGTTCACAACAAAGACCCAACCCGTGGAGATAAAGATGAAAGCAAAACTGAGCGTTCTCTCGTGCATGCTGGCCGTGGCCGGTCTGTCCAGCCCTCTGGCCCAGGCCCAGGAAAAGGTGAAGATCGGTTTCGTCACCGATATGTCCAGCCTGTACGCCGACGTGGAGGGCAAGAACGGTGCGGTCGCCATGCAGATGGCAATCGACGACTTCGGCGGCAAGGCCCTGGGCCAGCCCATCGAGCTGGTCAGCGCAGACCATCAGAACAAGGCCGACATCGCTGCCTCCAAGGTGCGCGAATGGATTGATACGCAGGGTATCTCCATGGTCTTCAGCGGCACCAACTCCGGCACTGCACTGGCGGTTTCCCAGATCGCCAACGAGAAAAAGCGCGTGCACTTCAACAGCGGCGCGGGCTCTTCCGCGCTGACCAACGAGCAGTGCAACCCCTATACCGTGCACTACGCCTACGACACCGTGGCCCTGGCCAAGGGCACGGGCGGTGCCGTGGTGGATCGCGGCGGCAAGGACTGGTTCTTCCTGACAGCCGACTATGCCTTCGGCCAAGCTCTGGAGGCAGACACCACCAAGGTCATCAATGCCAAGGGCGGCAAGGTGCTGGGCTCGGTCAAGCACCCGCTCAATGCCTCGGACTTCTCCTCCTTCCTGCTGCAGGCGCAAAGCTCCAAGGCCCATATCCTGGGTCTGGCCAATGCGGGCGGCGACACCATCAATGCCATCAAGGCTGCCAAGGAGTTCGGCATCAACAAGACCATGAAGACCGCCGGCCTGCTGGTCTTCCTGACCGACATCCACAGCCTGGGTCTGAAGAACACCGAAGGCCTGCTGCACACCACCAGCTGGTACTGGGACATGAACGACGAATCGCGCAAGTTCGCCAACAAGTTCTTTGCCAAGACCAAGCGCATGCCTACCGATGTGCAGGCCGCTGACTACTCGGCCGTGATGAACTATCTGAAGGCCGTCGAAGCGGTCAAGACCACCAATGCCGACAAGGTGATGGCCCACCTCAAGAGCACGCCCATCAACGACTTCTACGGCAAGGGCGTGATCCGTCCCGACGGCACGTTTGCCCACGATATGTACCTGGTAGAGGCCAAGAAGCCCAGCGAATCCACCAAGCCCTGGGACTACCTCAAGGTGCTGACCAAGTTGCCTGCTGATACGGTCTGGACCACCAAGGCCGAAACCAAGTGCGCGCTCTGGAAGTAATGGCGCTACCGGTTTGATGCACACCTCACCCTCACCAGCGTATCTCTCATGGAAATCTTCGGCGTTTCATTGCCCGGCCTGATGAGCCAGCTCCTTCTGGGGCTGGTCAACGGTTCGTTCTACGCAATTCTGAGTCTGGGCCTGGCCGTGATCTTCGGCCTGCTCAATGTCATCAACTTTGCGCATGGCGCCCTGTTCATGCTGGGGGCCATGTGCACCTGGATGGCCATGAGCTATTTCGGCATCAACTACTGGGTGATGCTGATCCTGTCGCCGGTGCTGGTGGGGATTCTGGGGGTGTTGATCGAGCGCTTCTTGCTGCGCTGGATCTACAAGCTCGATCACCTCTACGGCCTGCTGCTGACGCTGGGGCTGTCGCTGCTGATCGAGGGGGTGTTCCGCTCCGTCTATGGTGTCTCGGGCCTGGGCTATGACACGCCAGAGCTGCTCGAAGGCGCGACCAATCTGGGCTTCATGATCCTGCCCAATTACCGTGCCTGGGTGGTCGTGGCTTCCATCGTGGTGTGCGTGGCAACCTGGTTTGTGATCGAGAAGACGCGCATCGGTGCCTATCTGCGTGCCGGCACCGAAAACCCGCGTCTGGTCGAGGCGTTCGGCGTCAACGTGCCTGTAATGATCACGCTGACCTATGCCTTCGGCGCGGCGCTGGCGGCCTTTGCCGGCGTGCTGGCCGCGCCGGTCTACCAGGTCACGCCGCTGATGGGCCAGAACCTCATCATCGTGGTGTTTGCCGTGGTGGTGATTGGCGGCATGGGCTCGATCATGGGCTCCATCCTCACCGGTCTGGCGCTGGGTGTCATCGAAGGACTGACCAAGGTTTTCTGGCCTGAAGCATCGTCCACCGTCGTGTTTTTCATCATGGTCATCGTTTTGCTGATTCGCCCCGCTGGCTTGTTCGGTAAAGAAAAATAAGAGGGGCACGACATGAAATCCAAGACGCTTGTTCAACGCATTGCCCCCGTGGGCTACGGCCTGCTGCTGCTGGGCCTGATCGTCGCGCCCTTCCTCGGTGCCTACCCCGTTTTTGTCATGAAGCTGATGTGCTTTGCACTGTTTGCTTCGGCCTTCAATCTCTTGCTGGGCTATACGGGTCTGCTGTCCTTTGGTCATGCCGCGTTTCTGGGCGGCGCGGCCTACGTGGCGGGCTACAGCATCAAGGCCTGGGGCGTCACGCCCGAAATCGGCATGCTGCTGGGCACGGTGGTCGGCGCTCTGCTGGGCCTGATCTTCGGCTGGCTGGCCATTCGCCGCCAGGGCATCTACTTCTCCATGATCACGCTGGCGCTGGCGCAGATGTTGTTCTTCGTGGCGCTGCAGGCCAAGTTCACCGGCGGTGAAGACGGCCTGCAGGGCGTGCCGCGCGGCAAGCTGTTCGGCGTGATCGATCTGAGCAGCGATATGGTCATGTACTACGTGGCGCTGATCATCGTGGCGGCGGCTTTTCTGCTCATCGTGCGCACCATTCACTCGCCGTTCGGACAGGTACTCAAGGCCATCAAGGAGAACGAGCCGAGAGCCATCTCGCTGGGCTACGACGTCAACCGCTTCAAGCTGCTGGCCTTTGTGATCTCTGCCGCGCTCACCGGTCTGGCAGGTTCGCTCAAGACCCTGGTGCTGGGCTTTGCGACCTTGTCCGATGTGCACTGGACCACTTCCGGTCACGTGATTTTGATGACGCTGATGGGGGGCTTGGGCACGTTGTCGGGTCCCTTGCTGGGCTCGGCCGTCGTGGTGGCGCTGGAAAACAAGATCGGCGAGTTTGGTACCTTTCTTGCGCACGCCACGGGAGTGGAATGGTTTGGCACGCTGGGAGAATCGGTCACCATTGTCACTGGCCTGATCTTCGTGCTGTGTGTGCTGCTGTTCCGCAAGGGCATCATGGGCGAGCTTATCGCCTGGCTGCAGCGTCGCAAATAAGGCGTTTCGCCCTCTCTCCAAAGGCCGCATCTGCGGCCTTTTTTGTTGCCCTGACTTCTGCGTGGAAATGGAAATTTCAGAGATTCCTGAAACTCCTGGTACACGTTTGCAAGCGATGGACTTTATTTCTCACAACAATGGACTTTTTTTCTCATTTCAAAAAATGCCTGAGTGCAGCCGGATGACGGGGCGCGTGCAGGCTCATACAGTTCGAGGTTCGATATGACACATCGGGAGCAGGCGCAGCCCTTGGCCGCGCGCATCTGGCTCTGGGTTCTGGGGGCGGCGCTGGTGCTTGCCGGCCTGTTCTTCTTGATAGGCGGTGGCAAGCTCATCAGCCTGGGCGGCAGCTGGTACTTTTTGCTGGCGGGTCTGGGTCTGCTGCTGTCCGGCGTGCAAATGGTTCGCCGCCGCAGGAGCGGCGCATGGTTTTACCTGAGCACTTTCGGCGCGACCGTGCTGTGGGCGCTGGCCGAAGTCGGTCTGGATTACTGGAGTCTGATTTCGCGTCTGCTGGCGCTGACCTTTGCTGCCGTGGCGGTGCTGGCCAGCATGCCCTTGCTGCGCAAGGCCGGCGAGCCGGGCAAGGCCTCGTCCAGCAAGGCACCATTTGCTGCAGCGGCGGTCATGCTGGTGGCTGGCATGGCGGCCTTTGTGTCCATGTTCCAGATTCACCCCGAGGTGCAGGCCCAGTCTGCCGTGGCACGCAAGCCCGTGGATGCGGCCAGCGAGCAAAAGGACTGGAGCCATTACGGCAACAGCAGCAGCAATGACCGCTTTGCCGCGCTGGATCAGATCAACGTGGACAACGTGAACCAGCTGCAGGTGGCCTGGACCTTCCGCACCGGCGACGTACCCAAGTCCACAGGCGCTGGCGCTGAGGACCAGACCACACCGCTGCAGGTGGGCGACAAGGTGTTTGTCTGCACCCCCAGCAACAATGTGATTGCGCTCGACGCCGACACCGGCAAGCAACTGTGGCGCCATGACACCAACTCCCATGTGGGCGGCGTGTGGGAGCGCTGCCGCGGACTGGCCTACTTTGATGCGGATGCCGCACTGGCTCAGCCCAGCGTGCCGGGATCGACTCCTGTACAGGCGGTGAGCCTGCCTGCTGGCGCCGCCTGCAAGCGCCGCATCCTGATGAACACCATCGATGCACGTTTGTTTGCCATCAACGCAGACAACGGCGAGTTGTGCGGCGAGTTTGGCGATCACGGCGTGGTCGACCTCAAGCAGGGCATTGGCAATGTCTCCAATCCCGCCTTCTACACCCTGACATCGGCCCCCACGGTGGCCGGCACCACGGTGGTGGTCGGCGGTCGCGTGGCTGACAACGTGCAAGTGGACATGCCCGGTGGCGTGATCCGCGGCTTTGATGTGGTGAGCGGTGCACAGCGCTGGGCGTTCGACTCCGGTTCGGCCACGCCCAATGAAGTGCTCAAGCCCGGCCAGACCTACACCCGCTCATCGGCCAATGTCTGGGCGGGAACGACCTACGACCCGAGCTCCAATACCGTGTACCTGCCCATGGGATCGGCTTCGGTGGACCTGTATGGCGCCACGCGCTCTGCAGCGGACCTGAAGTACGGTGCTTCCATCCTCGCGCTGGATGCCGCCACGGGCAAGGAAAAATGGGTGTACCAGACCGTGCACAACGACTTGTGGGACTTCGACCTTCCCATGGCTCCCACGCTGATCGATTTCCCTTTGCACGATGGCAACACGACCCCAGCGCTGGTGGTCGGTACCAAGGCCGGTCAGATCTTTGTGCTGGACCGCCACAGCGGCAAGCCGCTGACCAAGGTGGAAGACATTGCCGTCAAGCCTGGTCATATTCCCGGCGAAAAGTATGCCCCGACCCAGCCCCTGTCCGTGGGCATGCCGCAGATCGGCACCAAGACCTTGACCGAAGCCGATATGTGGGGCGCGACGCCGGTGGATCAGCTGATCTGCCGCATCAAGTTCAAGTCCATGCGCTATGAAGGCCTGTTCACTGCGCCTGGCACCGATGTGTCGCTGAGCTTCCCGGGTTCGCTGGGCGGCATGAACTGGGGCGGCCTGTCTGCGGATCCAGGCAACCATCTGATCTTTGTGAACGACATGCGTCTGGGCCTGTGGGTGCAGATGATGCCCCAGCAGAAAAAGGACAAGCTGTCCGACGGCGGAGAGGCGCCCAACACCGGCATGGGTCAGGTGCCGCTGGGAGGCACTCCCTACGCGGTGATCAAGGACCGTTTCATGTCTCCTCTGGGCATTCCTTGCCAGAAGCCTCCGTTCGGCACGCTGACCGCCATCGACATGAAGACCCAGCAAGTGCTCTGGCAGGTGCCCGTGGGTACGGTGCAGGATCAAGGCCCCATGGGCATCAAGATGCGCATGCCCATGCCTGTTGGCCTGCCCACACTGGGCGGCACGCTGGCGACCCAGGGCGGTCTGGTGTTCTTTGCCGGTACGCAGGATTACTATCTGCGCGCCTGGGATAGCGCCACCGGCAAGGAAATCTGGAAGAGCCGCCTGCCCGTGGGCAGCCAGGGTGGACCCATGACTTACAAGTCGCCCAAGACAGGCAAGCAATACGTGGTGATCTCGGCCGGTGGTGCCCGCCAGTCGCCCGACCGCGGTGACTACGTGATTGCCTACGCATTGCCCGATAGCGGCAAATAAGCGACGCAGGCATTGAACCGAACAGCCATGGCTCGTCAGAGCCATGGCTTTTTTCATCGCCGGGCAGCCCCAGGATGAAAAGCGCCCCTCTCGGAGGGGCTGCGACCACACGCAAACCACACGCAAACCACACGCAATGGGAAGCGTGGGGGGCCTTTTTTCATGCCTGCGCTGCGTGGTAGGCTGGCGCGCTTGAATCAATGGAGATGTGGTCGTGAGCGAGCAGCAAGGTCTTGAAACTTCACTGAGCCAGCAGCCTTCGGCAGACGAGGCATCGGCCGATATGCGCCGAGCCCTGCTAGATGCGGGCAAGACCGAGTTTGCCAATTACGGCTATGACGGAGCGCGGCTGGAGCGCATTGCCGCCAAGGCGGGCTGCGCCAAGCGCATGCTCTACTACTACTTTGGCAACAAGAAAGACGTGTACCTCGCGGTCATCGAGCAGAGCTACTCGGATATTCGCGAGTCGGAGGAGCAGCTCAATCTCGATGCGCTGGAGCCCTTGCAGGCGCTGCATGCGCTGGCGCAAAGGAGCTTCGAGTATCACGAGCAGAACCAGGAGTTCACGCGTCTGGTGCTGCAGGAGAATTTCCAGGGCGGCGAGATGCTGGGCCAGATCTCCAAGACCGAATTGCTGCGCAATGCGGCGCTGGAGCCGATTGAGCGCATTCTGCAGCGCGGCGTGGCGCAGGGCCTGTTCAAGGATCAACTGACCGCTGTCGATGTCCACTATCTGATTTCGGCCCTGTCCGGCTTCCGCGTGGATCATGCTGCGACCTGGCACAGCCTGCTGCAGGTCGACCTGTTGGGCGACGACCTGCGCGCGCGCCATCTGCAGCTGCTGCTCGGTCAGCTCAGTGCTCTGGTTTGCAAGGAGCAGGGCTGATCTAAAGCCTCAGCGCATTCGCATAGCCGGTCATTTCCAGGTAACCGCTGCCTACGCGGACGCTTTTGCCGTCGGCGCCGATGCTGCGCAGCTCGCACAGACCCTCCCAGTAAATGGCGCCGGTGCTGGCGCGGCTGTCCAGTTCCTGGTCGTCCACCAGCGCATGAACCTCAAAACGGCCCGCCGGTGTCTGCACGCTCCAGGCCACGGGGTAACTTGCTTTGCTGTGCGGGCTGCTCCAGTGGCGCAGTGGCTTGAACCGTACCTGATCGGCGGCAAAGATTTGCGCGCTCTGGTTCTGTGCACGAAATGAGCCACCGGCCCAGAGTGCCGAGCCATTGCGGCGGCGAAGATGAAAGGCGGTGAGGGCGCTGCCGTCATCGAGGTTCATGCCTATCCAGTCCCAGCCCTGAGCCTCTGGGTCCATGATGGCCGCGCTGCATTCATGGTCCAGCCAGGCGCGGTTGTGTGCGCTGGCTTGCACAGGCAGTTGCTGCCCGCCCACGGTGATGGAGCCACCGACCTCAAGCTGAGGCTGGCTGTAGTAGTAGCTGGCCTGTTCCTCACGCGGGCCTTTGCGTGAAAGACCATTCAAGCCCTGCAGCAGCAGTGGCTGCGTGCTTTCAAATTCAAGATCCAGTATGAAGTCCTGGCTGCTCAGCAAAGCTCTGTAGCGGCTGGCTTCGCTGGCGCTTCGTCCTGGTACGGGTTGACGCTGGAGATACCAGTCGTTGATATGCACATCGGTATCGTTTTCGCTGGCTCCGGCCAGGCCCAGTCCCGCGCGCGCCATGCGCTGGTCGTGGCGCAGCTTTTGGCCCTGTACATCGCACAGGGCCGCATGGGCGAAGATCAGCTGCTTGGCCGCGAGCGCCGATTGCAGGCCTTGCGCGGCTTCGATGCGCGAGCGAAAGAAGGTCAGCTGAAAGCCCCAGGGCTTGCCGCCGGCCTGCAACTGCCCGGTGATGTACCACCACTCGGTCTGCAAATCAGGGTGGCTGCCGAAGTCGCGAGGAAACTGCAGGGTTCTGGACGGCAAAGCCATGCTTGGCAGAGGCAGGCCCAGGCTCGCCCAGCCCAGACCGGCAGCAGCCAGCGTCTGCAGGGACTGCCTGCGTGACAGGGCCTGCAGTGCCGGTTGTCGAAGCTGGGAGGGTGTGGGCTGATAAGGCATGGCCCATTGTCGCCCAGCCGATCAGCGCAATGCCATCATCCCGAGGTGCTGCTTTGCGCGGGCTCAGCCTATATCGACCAGGGGAACGATCACCATCCAGCTGACCCCGAAGCGGTCGGTCACCATGCCAAAACGACGCGCAAAGAACGTGGTGTCCAGCGCCATCTGTACCTTGCCGCCCTCGCCGATGGCAGAAAAGATGCGGTCGGCCTCATTCTCGCTGGGCGCGGTGATGGACAGAGAAAAGCCTTTGAAGTCGGGCTTGCCGCCGTTCATGCCGTCAGATGCCATGATCTGCGTCTCACCGATCTGGACATTGGCGTGCATGATTTTTTCGGGATCCATCTGGCCCGGGCCGCAGCCTTGCTGGCTCGATGACTCGGGCTGCGGCGGAGCATCCTTGTAGCGCATCAACATGGTGATCTCAGCCCCCAGAGCGGCCTGGTAGAAATCCAGGGCCTCTTCGCAGCGGCCATCGAAAAAGAGATAGGGCTGGATTTGCATACGAACTCCTCGCAGCGGTGAAGATTTCATTGTGCGCCGCGCCATGGCTCAATCATGTGAAAAACGCTGACAGGGTTGCAGGTATAGCTACCAGTCCTCCTTGACGGCCAGCACCGCGTCGGCACTGGCGGCCCGGCGCCCGGCCAGCCACGCGGTGATGACGCCGGCCAGTATCACGGCAGCGCCCAGCGCCAGCAGGCGCAGCAGAGGCAGGCGCAGCTCCATGGTCCAGTGAAAGCTCTGCGGATTGACCACATGCACCAGGATCACGGCCACGCCCAGGCCCAGCAGTGTGCCCGCGATGGTGCCCAGCATGGTCCAGGCCAGACCCTCGGCGGCAACCACGCTCAGCACATTGCGGCGCGTCAGGCCCAGATGGGCCAGCAGCCCGAACTCCTTGCGCCTTGCCAGCACCTGGGCGCTGAAGCTGGCGGCAATGCCGAACAGGCCTATGCCTATGGCCACGGCCTGCAGCCAGTAGGTGACGGCAAAGCTTCGATCGAAAATGCGCAAGGAACGCTCGCGCAGAGCCTGGCTGCTGACAAACTCCAGCGCCGGCGGTGGCTGCCCCGGCGTGCCGAGGGCCTGCTCTATCGCTGCTTGCAGATCGGTGCCAGACAGCTGGCTTTGGGTCTCTGGCCAGATGGCGATCTCGCTGATCTGAGCTGCATTGCCTGCATGACCCACCAGCGCCAGGTAGTCCTTCCAGTCCAGGGCCACGGCACCGAACTGACGCACATAGTCGCGCCACACGGATGCTATGTAAAAGGAAGCTGCTGGCGCTTGGTGGTCCTGGGTTTGAAGGCTGAAGGCCTTGGAAAGCAGCGGCCAGCTGTCACCGGGCTTCAAACCATAGAGCTGGGCCACGGCTTCGCTGATGTGCACGGCAATGCCTGGGCCCGTCTGATGGATTGGGCCCTCCACCCAGGGCAGCTGCATGGCCTGCTCACCTTGAAGCGGGCGAATCAGCAGACTCAGGGCCGGGCGTTCGGGGCTGAGTACCAGCTGGCTGCTGCGCATGGCCTGGGCTCGTTCTATGCCGGGTAGCTGCTCCAGGCGCTGCGCCGCATCGGCCGGCAGCAGGGCTGCATCCGCGCGGCTGGAGCCACCGGCGGCGCGTACATACAGGGGAGCAGGCAACACGGCGTCCAGCCACTCCATCATGCTGCCGCGAAAGCTGGTGACCATCACCGTCAGGGCCACGGCCAGGCTCAGGCTGGCCACCACACCGCCCACGGCCACGGTAGTGGCGTGGCGCATGCGCCGCGCGCGCTCCAGCGCCAGCATGGCCAGCGGCTGGCGCGAGAAGGCGTTGGGCACCAGTCCAAGCACCGCACCCAGCAGCCAGGGCAGGGCTGCCATGCCGCCCAGCAACAGCAGGCCCACGGCCATATAGGCGGCCAGAGGGACACCTGCTACCGGCGGCATAAAGGCCAGCACCAGGCTGGCTCCAAGTAGCGCCACAGCGGGCCACAGGCGTGGGGCTCTCTCATGCGTGCTGCCCAGTCCCTTGAGTGTGGCCGCAGGCGGCAGATCCATGGCAGCGCGTGCCGGCCACCAGGCCCCGGCCAGCGTGGCGGCAAGGCCCAGCAGACCAAAGACCAGCGCCGCGCCAGGACTCCAGTGCAGGGCTGGCTGCACGCCGGCAAAGAATCCGCCGCCCAGATCGCCACCCAGCACCTGCAGTGCCAGCCAGGCCAGCGCCGTACCCAGCGCAATGCCGGCCAGGCTGCCCAGAGTCCCCAGAGCCAGCGCTTCCAGCAGCACCAGCGCCATGCGCTGGCGTGGCGTGGCCCCAAGCACGGCCAGCAGCGCAAACTGCGGCGCGCGCTGGGCCACGCTGAGCGCCAGCACCGAGAACACCAGAAACGCTCCCGTGAACAAGGCCACCAGCGCCAGCACAGTGAGGTTGACGCGATAGGCGCGCGACATCTCGCCCACGCGCTGCTGATCGTCGCTGGGCTGCTGGATCAGTATCTGGTCTTGCCAGGCCGCCACTGCGTGCAGGGCGGTGCTTACCTGGCTGCGGCTGGCGCTGTCGGTGAGCAAAAGGTCAAGCCGGTCGATGCGGTCAAACAGGCCGATCTTTTGCTGCAGTGCGGCAATGTCCATGACCGCGACCGGTGCGCCGCTGGCGGCGACGGTGCCCGCAATGCGCAACTGCTGGGCCTGGCCGTTGAGCAGCCATTGCACGGGGGCGTTGACGGCTTGTTCAGGACTCAGTCTCAGGGCCTGCAAGGCGGCGGCATTGAGAAACACGGCGTCGGGTGCAAACAGATCCAGCCGGTCGCCGCCTTCGAACAGGCGCGGCATCAATGCCGGGGCGACAGGGGCGAGCTTGAGGGCATCGCTGCCGAGCACGCGCAAGCTCACGCCTTGCGCCGCCCCTTGCGTGCTGCGCGTCTGCAGATCTGCAGTGCTGCCGGGCAGCAATACCGTGGTTTCGACCCAGGGCACGGCGCTGGCCACGCCCCGGGCCTGCGCCACCTGCGCATAGAGTGCCAGCGGCAGGCCGCCCTGCATGGCGTGCAGCTGCAGATCGGGCTGGCCGTTGACGCTGCGCACCGCCCTGGAGAATTCGTCCAGCGCCGACTGGTTGATCACATGGACGGCAAAGCCCAGCGCCACGCCGAGCATGATGGCAATCAGCGCCGTGGCCGTGCGCCAGGGATGCTGGCGCAGCTCCTGCCAGGAGAAGCTGGTCAGCAGCAGAAGAAGCGGAGGGCGTGAAGTCACAGGCCTAGGGTGGTTTGCTGGGATGTGGATAGTTCGGCCTGCATGCCGTCTGCCGTCAGGCGCAGCACGCGGTCGGCTCGTCTGGCCGCTTCTGCGGAATGGGTGACCAGTACCAGCGCCGTGCCGTTGTCGCGGGTTTGCTGCAGCAGCAAATCCATGATCTGCTGGGCAGTGGAGGGGTCGAGATTGCCCGTGGGCTCGTCGGCCAGCAGCAGAGGCGGTGAATGCACCAGGGCACGCGCAATGGCCACGCGCTGCAGCTGGCCGCCGCTGAGCTGCTGGGGCAGGCGCTGGCCCAGACCCGCGAGTCCCACGGCCTGCAGCACCTGCTGCACGCGCTGTTGACCCTGGCCGTCCATGCGGCCCAGCAGCATCAGCGGCAGTGCAATGTTCTGTGCCACATCGAGATGGGGCAGCACATGAAAGGCCTGGAACACAAAGCCCAGATGCGCGCGCCGCCAGATGGCGCGCCGGGCTTCATCGAGCGTGGACAGATCCGTGCCGCTGTGCAGAATCCGGCCTTGCTGCCAGCTGTCCAGCCCGGCCAGACAGTTGAGAAAGGTGGACTTGCCCACGCCGGAGTTGCCGACGATGGCGACAAATTCGCCGGCCGCGATCTCGCAGCTCACCTGGGCGAAGACCGTGGTCTGGGAGTCGCCCTCGCCATAGCGTTTGGCAAGATCGCTGACCTGCAGCAGCGGATGGGCGTGGGATGAGTCGGTGGCAGCCATGCAGCGATCTTAACGATGGGCGCTGCTGCGGCAGCTCCTTAGCCTGCAGCCTGCTGTGCTGCGTCAATAGCCGCCATGGCAGCATCCAGCAGTTGCTGCTGGGCGCCTAGTGCATCGCAGGCAATGGCATGTCGCTTGGCTTGTGCTCCGCTCAAAGGCGTCTCCTGCCAAGGTGAACAAAATCTGTTGTCGTTGATCTTGAGGTGTTTCCACTGGTCTTGGTGCGCCAGATTAAGGGGGAGCGTCAGAACAGGGCACAGCCTGCGGTGGTTTTGCCTTTCAAGGTAGGCACGATTCTCAGTCGTTGCTGGCTATGCTGGGGACCTGTTGCTCGATATGGCTAGCAGCTTAGGCGGCTTGGGGGGTGATCCGATATTTTGATGCAGCAATCTTTTCTCCTGAATGGAAGCACGGGCTATGGGCCAGTTTCTAGACGGGAACGCCACAACGACAGAGGCGATCCTTCGAGCGATGCAACAGAGTCAAGAGAGCTCGAGAGCGCTTCCCGTACGCTATGACATTAATCAGAAGACGGTGGCGAATTGGAGGAAACGGGCTTCGGTCGCCGATCTGCCAACAGGGCCGAGGCAGCCGCGCTCCGCTGCTTTGTTTGTTGAGGATGAAGCGGTGGGCTTCGCCTTCGCTGGCATACCAAGCTGCCACTGTTTACGAACTGCAGCCGGCCATCTCGCATCTGGTGCGCTCGCTGCTGCACCGCTGCCTGCAGCGGCACGGTATCTCGCGGCTGCACCGAGCTGAAGGGCGACAAGCCGACCAAGAAGCAGTTCAAGAGCTACCCCATTAGCTACTTCCGTGTCGACATTGCAGAGCTGCAGACTACCGATGGCAGGCTCTATCTCATCGTGGCCATCGACAGGACGTCCAGGTTCGCGGTCACCGAACTCCAACCCTCGGCTTACAAGATGTTCGGTCGAGTTTGCGAGAAACGCGGCATCGAACATCGCCTCACCAAGTTCAAGCATCCATAGTCCAATGGGCCGGTCGGGCAGATGAATCGGGCCATCAAGGAAGCCATCGTCAAGTGTGTCCACTATGACGATCACGCGCCGGTGCTGCAGCACCTTGCTAACTTTATCGATACCTACAACTTCATCCGCAGACTTAAGACCTTCGAGGGTTTGACGCCCCATAAATTCATCTGCAAACAATGGATATCCGAGCCTGAACGGTTAAGGATGGAGCCAATCCATCGAATGCTGGGACTAAACACCTAGTCAGGTCAGGCTGCGAGTTAAGGCCGCGCAAAGGGTCAGTTTGCGGCGATCATGGATTGGATGAAGCGCAGGCAGGCGGGCGAAAGGGTACGGCCAATGCGGGTCACAATGCCAACTGACCTGGACACTGAGGGCTGGGCCAGGGGGATGGAGGCCATGTCGCTCATATCGGCCAGGCCCAGGGAGAAACGGGGTAAAACGGTAACGCCAAAGCCGGCTTTGATCAGGGCGCAGCAGGTAGCGACGCTGGCTGCTTCTATGACAGGTTGCAGCTTGATTCGCTTGCGAATGAGCACGGGATCCACAATGCCTCTAATACTGCTGCCGGCTTGGACTGTTAGATAGTCGCGCTCCGCAAGAGCCGTCCATGGCAGGCTTTGCTCACGGGCTAGGGGATCGCTCTTGCGGCAGACCAGCACCATGGGGTCATTGTGCAAATGCTGGTATTTGAGACGCTGGTCCTCGGCGGGCTGAGTGCACAGGCCGAAATCGGCGCGCCCCTCCTCAATGGCCGCGAGCAAGGGCTCGGCAGGCAGCTCCAGCAGTTTGAACTCCACCAGAGGAAACTCGCGCCTGAAGCCGGCAATGGGCTTGGGTAGTAGCGTCACGCTTGCCGAGGGCAGGGCGGCCACGGTGATCAGGCCGCGATGGCCTTGCATGAAGTGCCCCAGCTCGCTCAAGGCGCTATCAAAGTCTTGGAGCACTCTGCGGGCAATGTGCAGCAACTCCTGGCCCGCTGCGGTAATTGTCACGCTGCGCGTGTCCCGGTCGAACAGGCGAGTGCCCAGAGCCTCTTCGGCCAGGCGCAGTGTGCGGCTTAGCGCAGGCTGGGAAATATCGAGCTGCCGCGCTGCCGCGCGAAAGCTGCCGGCGTCCGCTATGCGAACCACGGCCTCGAGTTGCTGAAGACTGAGATTGAGGCGCATATCGCTGGTTTTCGAAGGTGTTCACTGTCCTGGATTGATCCAATAAATTTATCACAGATAGAAGATTGAACGCATTTCAATATAGGTGAGAGCTGACTAGACTGGCTGCGGACATGGATGGCGAACAGAAGTTCGGGCAAGGAGTACAGCAATGGCAGGGCCGCTTCAAGGACTAAAGGTTATCGAGCTTGGTCAGGTCTTGGCCGGCCCTTTTGCGGGGGCGATTTTTGCGGATCTCGGGGCCGAGGTAATCAAGATCGAGCGCCTTGAAGGCGGCGATGACGGGCGCTGCATGGGGGCGGAGTTCCGCCATGGCGATGCGCTGAACTTTCATGTCTTCAACCGGGGAAAGCATTCCGTGGCGCTGGATTTGCGCGTTTCCCAGGGGCTTGATGCCTTTCACACGTTGGTGGCCGAGGCCGATGTGCTGATCCACAATCTGCGCCCCGACGTGCCCAGGGCCCTGGGCATAGACGCGGCATCGCTAGGTGTCCGCTATCCCAGGCTGATCTATGGCGAGATCTCGGCTTTCGGCCACCGCGGCCCCATGGCCGACAGGCCTGGATACGAGCCACTGATCCAGGCCTTCAGCGGACTCTCCAGCATGAACGGCGGCCCGGACGATCCGCCGCTGCGTGCCGGCGCCTCCCTGTGCGACCAGGGCAGCGGCATGTGGCTGGTGATAGGCGTGTTGTCCATGCTGCATCAACGAGGGCGGTCCGGCCGTGGCGGTCTGCTACAGACCTCGCTGCTGGAGACTGCCCTGGCCTGGGCTGCACAAAAAAGCGATGCCTTCGTCAACGAGGGCCGGCTGCCGCTGCGTCACCGGTCCGGCCATCCGGGTTTTGTGCCTTACGAAGCTTTCGAGACGGCTGATGGCCCGCTGCT
Organism: Comamonas testosteroni; assembly: GCF_000761245.1. Taxonomy (GTDB): domain Bacteria; phylum Pseudomonadota; class Gammaproteobacteria; order Burkholderiales; family Burkholderiaceae_C; genus Comamonas; species Comamonas testosteroni_C. The sequence continues at coordinate 718,714 of NZ_AWOR01000001.1, forward strand.
GATTTGCTGCGGCAACGACCGCCTGTTTGCCAAGTTGGCCCAGGTTCTAGGTCAGGAGCAATGGCTGCAGGATGCGCGCTTTGAGAGCAATCGCGCCAGGCTGGAAAACAAGCAGGCTTTGCTGGCCGAGCTGGAGCCTCTGCTGCACACGCGCTCTAGGGCTAAATGGGTGGAGAGCTTCGAGGCGGTTGGCGTGCCATGCGCGCCTATACACAGCTTGCCGCAGGCCTTGGCCACGGAGCAGGTCCGCATGCAGGAGATGCTGCTGTCCGTGCCCGGCGAGGGCTTCAGCCTGACGGGCATGCCTTTGTCTTTCGACGGGTACCGGCCAGCCATCGCTGCCGCAGCCCCCCGGCTCGGCGAGCACAACAGCCGCCACGGGATTACCGCGCTGGCTGCCCAAGCTTCAGGTATCCGCAACAAAAAGGAGACGTCATGATCAATTCCCTTTGGCGTATTGCTGCGCTGTGCGCGAGCGCGATGGCAGCTCTTGTACCTGCGCAGGCTCAGGAAGCGGCCCAAGCATTTCCAAGAAAGCCTATTACCCTGGTCGTGCCCTTTTCCCCAGGCAGCGGAACAGACCAGCAGGCGCGCGTGCTGGCCCAGGCGCTTAGCGAGGACACCGGGCAGCCCGTGCTGGTGGAAAACCGCGCAGGCGCCAGCGGCTTCATCGCTGCCCAGCATGTGGCCAAGGCCACCGCCGATGGTTATACGGTGCTGATCACGACCAACACCACGCAGGCGGCGAACGAGTTTTTGTTCAAGAAGCTGCCTTACGACCCGGTAGCCGACTTTGCCCCGGTCGGTCTGTTGTCCAAGGGCCAGATGCTGCTGCTGGTACGCCAGGACTCGCCTTATAAAACCCTGGCCGATCTGATTGCCACGGCGCAAAAGCATCCGGGCAAGCTCAACTTCGGCAGTGGCTCTTCGTCAAGCCGTGTGGCGGGCGAGCTACTCAAGCAGCTGGCGGGCCTGGACATGGTGGATGTGGCCTACAAGAGCAATCCCATGGCGATTACTGATCTCATGGGTGGGCAGCTTGATTTCATGTTTGCCGATGCACCAACAGCCCTTCCCCAGGTCGAGGGCGGCAGGTTGCGCGCGCTGGCGGCAAGCGGCAGCCAAAGGCTTGGTGCCGCACCGCAGATTCCCACGCTGGACGAGTCGGGAGTCAAGGGCTATGAGATGACGTACTGGACCGGGGCCTACCTGCCCGCGGCCACGCCCAGGCCTCTGGTGGAGAGGCTCAACCAGTTGCTGGCCAAGGCTTCGGCCTCGGCCGAGGTCAAGAGCTTTCAGCTCAAGGCCAGCGGCGAGACCGCCTTGAGCAGCCCCGAGGGGCTGGCCAGATTCCAGGCCGCGGAGTCCCGCAAGTGGGGACGCATTATTCGAGAGGCAGGCATCAAGCCCGAATAACAAAGGCCTTGCACGCACCCGACCCACAGAGCGTACGGGTCGAAAAACAAGGGCTCATCTACAAAAATCCAAGGAGACAAAATGGCTTTCCAATCATTACGGCGCACCATGCTGGTGGGCGCTGCGGCCGCGTGCTGCTCGCTTTCGGCTCTGGCGCAAAGCGGTGTGACGCTTTACGGCTCTCTGGATCTCAGCGTCACTTCAAGCGACAACGGAGCCCGCCGGGTCTCGGGCCTGTCCTCGGGCGTGGGCACGGGCTCGCGCATAGGGCTTAGGGGGCAAGAGGATCTTGGCGCGGGCCTGAAGGCGGTCTTCCAGCTGGAAATGGGGCTGGAGGCGGATACGGGCAGCCTCAAGACCTTTACTGGCAACTACGCCTCGGCCACGCCTGGCGCGCCTGGCGGCCTGGCTTCCACGGGAGGCTTTAACCGCCGCTCCCATGTAGGCCTGCAATCGGGCTGGGGAACGCTGCTGCTGGGCCGCGACTACACGCCCATGTACTACACGGCGCTGGCCACGGACACCTTCAAGCTCGCCTATCTGGGCAATGTCCAGGCCCTGCTGGCGCTGGGCGGCGGCTCGGAGCGTCTGGCGCGCATGAGCAACGGCATCTTCTATACCTCGCCGCAGTTCGGCGGCCTGCGCATGCGCGCGGCCTATGGCTTTGGTGCGGAAAGCGCGGGTGGCCCCGGCATGCCGCCCAAGGACGCCCAGACCTTGTACGGCCTGGGCGCGGACTTCAGCACGGGAGGCCTAGTGCTCAGCGCCGCTTACCAGGAGATCAAGCTGCCCACTGTGGGCGGCAGCCCCCTGGCCTTTACCGGACTGCGCACGCGCCGGGATACCATTCTGGGCGCCCAGTACAGAACCGGGCCGTGGCTGCTGTCCGCGGGGCATTTCCGCGTCAACGCTCCGGCGCGCGGCGAGGACACCTGGCTTGGCGCGGGCTATACCTTTGGCGCCAACACGGTCAAGCTCCAGGTCCAGAGGCTGCGCCAGGACAACCCCTCGGGCAAGGACAGGCGGGCCACGGTGGTGGGCGCGGTATACGAGCATGCGCTGTCCAAGCGCACCCAGCTCTATACCTCGTTCAGCCGCACCAGCAACAACGCCACGGGGCAGTTCGGCGTCACCGGCAGCGATACCTCGTTTGCGGCGGGCGCGGCCGGGGCCAAGGTCAATGTGCTGGCCCTGGGCCTGAGGCACAGCTTCTAAGTCCGGAGGCGAGGCATGCTGTCAGCTTCCAGTCCATGCGGCGTCGCCCTGGAAAGGCATGGCGCGGTTGCCGTCATCGCCTTTGACCGCCCCGACAGGCGCAATGCCATGGACATGTCCATGCGCGAGGAGTTCGCGCGCCTGGCGGCCCAGAGCCTTGCCGACGAAAGCCTCAGGGCCATTGTGCTTACGGGGCGCGGCGGGCATTTTTGCGCGGGCGGCGACATAGGCTCCATGGGCCAAGGTCCCGAGGGCATGAGCGCCGAAGTCGGGCGAGAGCGCATGCGCAGGACGCTGCAAAGCGTCTCGGCGCTCTACAGTTGCGACAAGCCCGTGCTGGCCGCGGTCGAGGGCTGCGCCTATGGCGGAGGCTTTGGCCTGGCCTTGCTGGCCGACATGGTGATCGCCGCGCAGGGCGCGCGCTTTTGCATGTCGTTCGCGCGCGTCGGCCTGGTCCCCGACAGTGGCGCGCTTTACACGCTGCCGCGCATCGTTGGTGTTCAGCGTGCCAAGGAGCTGATGTTCAGCGCGCGTGAGCTCGATGCGGACCAGGCCCACGACTGGGGCATTGCCATGGAGGTCGTGCCCAGGGGCGGGGCGCTGGCGCGCGCCTTGCAACTGGCCCAGGCCATGGCCGGCGCATCGCCCGCAGCCACAGCCATGACCAAGACCGCGCTGAACAACTCGCTGTCCAGCGATCTGCACTCCATGGTTGAGCTCGAGGCGAATGCCCAGGGCCTAGCCTTTTCCACGGCCTATCACCGTGAGGCCAAGGAGCGCTTTCTCAACAAGCGGCCGCCTTTGTTCGCATGGCCGGCCCAGCCAAAAAATGAATTTGAAGGAGGCAAAACATGTTGAAGCGACGCAGTCTTTTAGCCCTGCCCATGGCCTGCAGCGCCCTGGCGGCGCAAGGCGTTCTGGCCCAGGGCGGTTTTCCAGAAAAGCCGATTCGCGTAGTCCTGCCTTTTGCCAGCGGCAGCGGCTCGGACGCAAGCCTGCGCTATGTGACGAGCAAGATCGCCCAGGCCACGGGCTGGACCTTTGTGGTGGACAACAAGCCGGGCGGCAACAGCTTCATCGGTGTTCATGACTTCATGCGCGCAAGCGCCGACGGCTATACCTTGCTGTATTCGGGCGGCACCACGCATGGCGTGAACTCGGCGCTGTTCAAACAACTGCCCTATGACCCGGTCAAGGACATGGTGCCCGTGGTCTCTGTGGTGTTCTCGCCCATGGTGCTGCTGGCACGGCCTTCCCTGCAGGTAGACACGACGGCCCAGCTCGTGGAGCTGATACGCAAGCAGCCAGGCAAATACACAGCCGCCACGGGCAGCGCGTTTCAGCAGCTGGCGGTCCACCTGCTGCGCCATGAAGCCGGCCTCGATTTTCATGACGTGGCCTACAAAGGCAGTGCCCAGTCCATGACCGATCTGCTGGGCGGCCATGTGGACTTCACGATCGTCGATGGCGGAGCCGCCATGCCCATGGTGCGCTCGGGCAAGCTCAAGGCGCTGGCCGTGACTTCGGGGCGCAGGGTGGCGGCCTTGCCGGACACGCCGACCATGGCCGAGGCCGGTCTGCCCGACATACGGCTCAACGGCTGGGCCGCATTTTTCGCTAGGGCCGGAACTCCCCAGCCCGTGCTGGAAAAGCTCAGGCAGGCTTTCAACCAGTACCTGCAAAGCGCGGACTACGAAAAATACGCGGCAGAGAACGCCAGCTTTCACGAAAACCTCAGCCCCAAGCAGATGAACCAGTTCATACGCTCGGAAATCGAGCGCGCCAAGAGCACCTTCCAGCGCGCAGGCCTCAAGCCGCAATAAACCAGGGTTTAGACATGAGTTGTGCTCAGACCTCTACAGCATCGGGTCCCTTGTCGGGCGTGAGGGTGCTGGATCTCACCACGGTGTTCATGGGACCGTCCGCCACCCAGTATCTGGCCGATCTGGGCGCCGATGTGATCAAGATCGAGGCGCCCGGAGGTGACTCCACGCGCGCCATAGGGCCCGGGGGCGAGCTGGGCCTGGGGCCGCTTTTCCTGGGCCTGAACCGCAACAAGCGCAGCGTGGTCCTGGATCTCAAGACCCCGCAGGGCGTGCAGGCCTTGCTGCATCTGGCAAAGAGCGCCGATGTCTTCGCCAGCAACGTACGCCCCGCGGCCATGCACAGGCTGGGACTGGGCTATGAGCAGCTCAAGGCCGTGAACCCGCGCCTGGTCTATGCCAGCATGGTGGGCTTTTCCCAGCGCGGGCCTTATGCCGCCAAGGCCGCTTTCGACGACATGATCCAGGCGGCCACGGGCCTGGCCGCAACCCTGGGCCAGGCTGCCGAGGGCGAGCCCCGCTATCTACCGATCACCATCGCCGACCGCTCCGTGGGCATTTACGCTTTTGGCGTGATCTGCGCCGCGCTGTATGCGCGCGACCGCACGGGCGAAGGTCAGAGCGTGGACATACCCATGTTCGAGACCATGATTCCCTATGTGCTGGGCGACCACTTGTATGGCCGCAGCTTTGAGCCGCCCAAGGGAGATTTCGGCTATCCGCGTTTGATGTCGCCCAACCGTCGGCCTTACAAAACCCTGGATGGCCATGTGTGCTGCCTGATTTACACCGACAAGCACTGGGCGCTGTTTCTCGAAGCCGTGGGCAAGTCCGAGCTGCTGCGCACCGATGCGCGCTTCAAGAACATTCGTACGCGCACCCAGGCCATAGACGAGCTCTACCAGCTCGTGGCCGACGAGCTCGCCCAGCGCACCACGGCCCAGTGGGAGCAATTGCTGCCGCAGGAGGAAATCCCCATCTTTCCCATACACAGCTTTGAGAGCCTGCTCGAGGACGGGCATCTGGCCGAGACCGGCTTCTTCCGCCAGGTCGAGCATCCCGTCGTGGGCCGCATCCTGGACATGGCCGTGCCCAGTGAATGGTCGGGCACGCCTCCCCAAGCGCGTCATCTCGCGCCTGCCCTAGGCCAGCACACGCAACAGGTACTGGCCGAGGCAGGCTACGCAGACGCTGATATCAAAGAGTTGATTGCAGCACAGACAAGGAAGTGAGAGAACATGAGTGAAGAAAGCATCAAGCTGGGCCAGGAGCTGGAGCAGCGCCATGAGGACGGCGTGCTGTGGCTGACGATTTGCCGCGAGCAGCGCCGTAACGCCTTGAGCACTAGCGTGCTCCAAGGCCTTTGCGAGGCCTTTGCCCGGGCCGGCAGCGACCGCTCGCTGCGCGCCATCGTGCTCACGGGTGCGGGCGACAAGGCTTTTTGCGCCGGCGCCGACCTGCAGACGGGCAAGTCCTTCGAGTTCGACTACTCCGAGCCCAGCCAGGGCCTGGCCCAGCTCCTGCGCTTGGCCAGGACCACGCATGTGCCCAAGATCGCCAGAATCAACGGCGCTTGCATGGCCGGCGGCATGGGCTTGCTGGCCATGTGCGATCTGGCCATGGCCGCATCGCATGCGCGCTTCAGCTTGCCCGAGGTCAAGGTCGGCGTTTTCCCGGCCCAGGTGCTCAGCGTGCTCCAGGGCCTGGTCGGGCGGCGTATGCTGACCGAGCTTTGCGTGACGGGCGAGGCCATAGACGCGAGCCAGGCCCTGGCCTGCGGCTTGATCAACGACATGGGCGATGACCTGGATGCCCAGGTGCAAAAGCTGCTGGGGCGCTTGCTGGACAAGTCGCCGGCAGCCATACGCCGCGGGCTTTACCTGATGAACCAGATCGAGGCCATGCCCTTTGAGCAGTCCATGGCCTTTACTGAAAGCCAGATCGGGCTTTTCGCCCTGACCAAGGACGCGGTCGAGGGTCAGCTGGCGTTTCGTGAAAAGCGCCAGCCCCAGTGGACTGGACGATAGGAGGCTTAAGCCATGAGCAAGAAAAATATTCGCATAGGCGGTGCCAGCGGCTTCTGGGGCGATAGCAGCGTGGGTGCCCCGCAACTGGTGCAAGACGGGAATGTGGACTATCTGGTGTTCGACTACTTGGCTGAGCTGACCATGTCGTTGCTGGCCTCGGCGCGCATGCGCAAGCCCGAGATGGGCTATGCCACGGACTTTGTCACGGTCACCATGAAGAGCCTGCTCAAAAGCATTGTGGAGCGCGGCATTCGCGTGGTCAGTAATGCGGGCGGCATCAACCCCCAGGGCTGTGCACAGGCCATTGCCGCGCTGGCCGCCGAGCAAGGCCTGTCGGTCAAGATCGCCGTGGTCGAGGGCGACGACGTCATGCCCCTGCTGCCCGCGTTGCGCGAGGCCGGGGTGCGTGACATGCAAAAGCAGCAGCCCCTGCCCGACAAGGTGATCAGCGCCAACGCCTATCTGGGCGCTCTGCCGATCCGCGAGGCCCTGGACCAGGGCGCGCAAATCGTGGTCACGGGGCGCTGCGTGGACAGCGCGGTCACGCTAGGCGTCTTGATGCACGAGTTCGGCTGGGCGGCCGGCGACTACGATCGCCTGGCCCAGGGTAGTCTGGCAGGCCATATTCTCGAATGCGGTTGCCAGGCGACCGGAGGCCTGCATACCGACTGGGAAAGCGTGCCCGACTGGGCCGACATGGGCTATCCCATCGTCGAGTGCAGCGAGGAGGGTAGCTTTGTCGTGAGCAAGCCCCAAGGCACAGGAGGCCTGGTCAGCACGGCCACCGTGGGCGAGCAGGTGCTCTATGAGATTGGCGATCCGGCGGCCTATCTGCTGCCCGATGTGTGCTGTGACTTCACCCAGGTCAGACTGCAGCAGCAAGGGCCGGACCGCGTTGCGGTGACGGGTGCGCGCGGGCGCGCTCCCGGCGGGGCCTACAAGGTCTGCGCGACCTATATGGAGGGTTACCGCTGCGATGCCCAGCTGTCCATCGTGGGCCTGGACGCAGCCGCCAAGGCCAGGCGCACGGGTGAGGCCATTCTGGCGCGTACGCGAAAGCTGTTCGCGGTCCATGGCTGGGGAGACTACAGTCGCACGCGCATCGAGGTGCTGGGCGCCGAGTCCTGCTTTGGCCCGCACGCAATAACCCAGCACACGCGCGAAGCCACCATGAGGCTGGCCGTGATGCACCAGGACAAGGCCGCGCTGGAGCTGTTTGCACGCGAAATCGCGGCCGCGGGCACGAGCTGGTCGCCAGGAACCACGGGTTCGGGCGGCGGGCGTCCCGGCCCCTCGCCCTCGATTCGGCAATATGGCTTTTTGCTGGACAAGTCTGCCCTGGCTCCCAGCGTGCTCATGGACGGCCAGCGCAGGCCTGTGTCCATACCCCAGGGCGGCGAGCTCAGCTTGCCGAGCAGGCCCGAGGCCGGTCGGCTGACCGTGGCCCAGTCCCAGTCCCAAGACTGCGTGAAGCTACCCCTGATACGCCTAGCCTATGGCCGCAGCGGTGATAAGGGCGACATCTCCAATATAGGCCTGATCGCCAGACGCCCTGAATACCTGCCAGTGCTTAAGGCACAGGTCACGACCGAGCGCGTGGCCGCATGGCTGGCCCATCTGGTCGAGGGTCCGGTCACGCGCTACGAGCTGCCGGGCTTCGACGCCTTGAACTTCGTCTGCGAAGCAGCGCTGGACGGGGGCGGCATGGCCTCGCTGCGCAATGATCCACTAGGCAAGGGCATGGCCCAGATCCTGCTGGCCATGCCGGTTTCTGTTCCTTGCGGATTGCTTGGCATGGGGGATTTACGGAGCGTAGACGCCTAGAACTGGTCGCAGCAGTCCTCAAGCACTGGCCTGCTGCGCCGCGTCAATGGCAGCCATGGCAGCATCCAGCAGTTGCTGCTGGGCGCCTGGTGCATCGCAGGCAATGGCATGGCGCTGGGGCATGGAGCGCAGCCAGGTGATCTGGCGCTTGGCCAGCTGGCGTGTGGAGGCGATGCCGCGCTCGCGCAGGCCTGCCATGTCCAGCGGCTTGCCGGGGTCGCCCTGCAATGCATCCAGCGCTTCCCAGGCCTGGCGGTAGCCCACGCAGCGCATTGAGGGCAGATCCAGATGCAGATCGCCGCGCGCGCGCAGGCTGCGCACTTCGTCGAGGAAGCCTTGCTCCAGCATCAGATCAAAGCGCAGCGCAATGCGCTGGTGCAGCCAGGCTCGCTCTGCAGGCTCCAGCGAAAACAGCGTTGCAAGTCCCATCTGCGCTGCAGCGCCCGTCTTGTTCTTGGTCGTGTGAAAGCTCGAAAGCGGTTTGCCGGAGACCTGCCAGACCTCGAGTGCGCGCTGGATGCGCTGGCTGTCGCCGGGGGCCAGACGTGCGGCCGTGACGGGGTCCACCTCGGCCAGTCTGGCATGCATGGCGGGCCAGCCCAGCTCGGCGGCCTGCGCGTCCAGCATGGCGCGCACTTCGGAGTTGGCTGCGGGCATATCGTCCAGTCCGTCCATCAGCGCCTTGAAGTACAGCATGGTGCCGCCCACCAGCAGCGGTATGGCGTTGCGGGCGCGGATTTCACCGACCAGCTTCTGCGTGTCGCGCACGAACTCGGCTGCGCTATAGGCCTGCAGCGGATCGATGATGTCGATGAGGTGATGCGGGACGGCGGCCAGCTCTGCCGCCGTGGGCTTGGCCGTGCCGATGTCCATGCCCTGGTAGACCAGGGCCGAGTCCACGCTGATGATCTCGGCCTTCTGCCCGCGCTGTGCCAGTCGCTCGGCCAGTGCCAGCGCTGCCGCAGTCTTGCCCGAGGCAGTGGGGCCGGCAATGGCGATACAGGGCAGGGCGTGGGCAGCAGTCATGGGGCGAAATCCGTACAGGTCAAAGCACAAGAACCAATGACCGCCGGTCATTGGTTCTTGCTGGTTGTGAAGGATAACGCAGCCTGCCGCCTTGCGGCTGCGGCGGGGCTTAGTGCCCTGCCTGGCCTATCCCTGGCTCAGTCTTGCTGGCACATAGCGGTCGGCTTGAATATCGGGCGAGAGGCCGTGGCTGTAGCTTTCGGCCGTGATGGGCAGCAATTGCTCGTTCCACAGCTCCCATTGCCTGCGCAGGCTGGCAAAGATCTCGGGCTGATGCTCCTTGAGATTGGCGCGCTCGCGGGCGTCCTCCTCCACATTGAACAAGAACTCGTTGTCGTTGATCTTGAGATATTTCCAGGGCCCCTGGCGCACGGCACGCTGGGCCTGGGATTTGTAGCGCCAGAACAGGCTGCGCTCGGTAGGGGCCGCATTGCCCTCCAGGATGGGCAGGATGTTCTGGCCGTCGCTGGGGAAATCCTGGTGCGGCCTGGCACCTGCTGCGGCCAGCAGCGTGGGCAGCCAGTCAAAGGAGGCTGTGACTTGCTCCTGGACCTGGGGCCGGATGCGGGCGCTCCAGCGCAGCAGCGTGGGCACGCGGATGCCGCCTTCGAGCAGCTCGGTCTTCTGGCCCGTGAAGGGCCAGGTCTTGGAAAAGCGTTCGCCGCCGTTGTCGCTGGTGAAGATGACGATGGTGTTGTCGGCCTGGCCGCTGTCATCGAGCGCCTGCAGCACCTGGCCCACGGCCTTGTCCAGCGCCTCGACGATTTCGCCGTATTTCTTCAGACTGCCGCCGTCGTAGTGGAACAGATCCTTGATGCTGTGCGCGACATGCTCGTCGTCGGGCCCTTCCCAGGGCCAGTGCGGAGCCGTGAAGTGCAGCGACAGGAAAAAAGGCTTGTCCTGGCCCTTGCGCTCATGCACATAGCGCGTGGCTTCATCACCCAGGATATAGGTGTAGTAGCCCGTGCGCTGCACGGGCTCGTTGCCTTGCCAGAGGTCGGAGCTGAACTGTTCGCCCACGCCGGGCTTGTGCGTGAAGTAGTCGATGGCACCGCTGTGGTTGCCGAAGAAATAGTCGTAGCCGCTGCGCTGCGGGCCATAGGAGGGCGGCTTGCCCAGATGCCATTTGCCGATCAACGCCGTGTCGTAGCCGGCCTGCTTGAGCAGCGATGGCAGCGTGGGGTGATCGGGCGGCAGGCCGAGTTGCGCTCCATGGCGTGCCAGCGGCTCTTCGAGTCCGGCCTGCAGCCGGTACTGATAGCGCCCGGTGATCAGCGCAATGCGTGTGGCCGAGCAGACGGCCGAGTTGGCATAGGCCTGATTGAAGCGCACGCCCTGGGCGGCGAGCCGGTCCAGATGCGGGGTCTTGAAATCGGTGGCGCCATAGACGCCCAGGTCGGCCCAGCCCAGATCGTCGGCGAGGATGAAAACGATGTTCGGTGCGGTCATGAGTTCTTCGCCTTGCTTATTCGATGGCAAAGCCGGAGTTGGTGATCACGGGACGCCACTTGGCGACTTCGGCCACGCGCAACTGCTCCAGCGCCTGCGGCGTGCGCGGGTCGGGCTGCAGGGACAGCTCCGCCCATTTGGGCTGCAGCCTGGGGTCCAGCAGCGCATGGTTGACGGCGCGGTTGACGGCGGCAATGGCTTCGGGCGATGTGCCTTTGCGTGCCCACAGGCTGTACCAGCCGCTGCCCGTGGCCTTGGGGTAGCCGGCTTCGGCAAAGGTCGGCACATCGGGCAGCTCGCGGCCGCGCTGGCTGCCGAAGGTGCCCAGAATGCGTACCTTGCCTTCCTTGTGCAGCGGCGCCAGCTCGCTGGTGGTCTGGATGGCCGACGCCAGCTGGCCGCTGATCAGATCCGTCATCATGGCCGGGCCGCCCTTGTAGGGCACATGCACGATGTTGACGCCGGCTGCCTCGCCCAGCAGCAGTCCGAAGAAATGCGGCAGGCTGCCCACGGCGGGGCTGCCGAAGTTGGCTTTTTCAGGGTTGGCCTTGAGCCAGCCCACATATTCCTGAATATTGCGCGCCGGGTGCCTGGCGGGGACGGCCAGACCGAACTGGAAATGCGCGAGCAGACCCACGGGGGAGAAGTCGCGTGCTGGATCGTAGCCAGGCTTTTTGTAGACGATCTGCGATAGCACCGGGGTGATCAGCGGAGCGATCAGATAGGTGCTGCCGTCGCTGGGGGCGTTGAGCAGGGTCTGTGCGGCAATCTGGCCGTTGGCGCCGGGCTTGTTGTCCACCACCACATAGTGGCTCTTGCCCAGTTGTCCCGCGATGTTTTCGGCCAGCACGCGTGCCAGCAGGTCGATGCCGCCGCCTGCGCCAAAGCCCACCAGAATGCGGCTGGCCTGAGGAACGGCGGAGATCTCGGCGGCCTTGGCCAGAGAGCTCAGGGAGAAGCCAGCGGAGCTGGCGGCGAGCAGCGATTGCTGCAGAAAGAGGCGGCGGGAATGCATGGCTGGAGATCACAAAAGTGCGGCGCGTTGGCCAGTCCAGGCATTCTCAAAAAATCTCTATAAAAAGAAAAATAATAAAAATTGGTTTTTAAATAACCCAATCATCTTATTTCAAATCATGATTTGCTGATGCCAAAACGCTGTACCAGCGTCCATGCCGTGATGGCCGTGCAAGCCGACCAGAACCAGATGCCGAAGGCCAGCGGCATGGTGGAGTCCGCATCCAGATTCAATCCCAGCCAATGCCCCATGGCAAAAGCGATGAGCATCATCACTAGGCCGTTGATGGCCGAGGCTGTGCCCGCAGCCTGGGGGAAGGGCGCGATGGCATTGCTTTGTCCGCAGGGCATGTGAATGCCGTGGGCGATCTGGTAGAGGCAAAAAGGCAGGGCATAGGCCCAGATGCTGCGCAGATCGAACAGGGCCGCCAGGCCCATGATGGAGCCCGCCGTCAGCGACAGCACCCCCGCCACGGCCACGGCGCGCTGCACGCTCATGCTGCGCAGCAGACGGCGGCAGGCAAAGGTGCCGGCGATATAGCACAGCGCATTGCCGCCCAGCATCAGCCCGTACTGCGTGCGCTCCATATGCAGCACGTTGATGTAGGTGAACGAAGAGGCCGCCAGATTGGTGAACAGGCCCGCATAGCTGAAGCAGGTCAGCAGGTTGTAGGCCTGGAACATGGGGTTGCGCACAATGCGCGACCAGGTGCGCAGCAGATTGCCCGCTTGCAGTGCCTGCGGGTTGCGCTGGGGAATCGATTCCCTGAAGCGCAGCATCACCAGCAGCCAGGCCAGGCAGCCCATGAAGGCCTGGGCCAGCATGGTGGAGCGCCAGCCCAGCCAGCCCACGAGCAGGCTGCCGCTGATGGGAGCCAGAAAAGCCAGCACGCCCAGGCCCGTCAGCGCCTTGGACATGACTTGCGCGCCCATATGCGGTGCGTAGAGATCTCGGACCACGGCACGCGCGCACATCACACCGGCTCCCAGGGCGGCACCTTGCAGGCTGCGCCAGGCAATCAAGGCCTCCATGCTCTGGGAGCTGGCGCAGCCCAGCGCTGCGATCACATAGCCGCTGATGCCCAGCAGCAAGACCGGGCGTCGGCCCAGGTGATCGGACAGAGGGCCCCAGAGAATCTGCGAGCAGCCAAAGGCCAGCAAAAAGCCGGTCAATGTCAGCTGGGTCTGCGAGACATGGGCACCAAAGCCTTGCTGCAGCTGGGGCAGGGCGGGCAGATAGAGGTCTGTTGCCAGTGGCTGAAGACCGAGCAGCAGCCCCAGCGTGAGAATCACGAAGACTGCAGATTCAGGAGCACTCTTCGCTTGCTCATCAAGGGATTGAGCGGTATTTGGTTTGGAGTTCAGGGCAGGCGGCGCAGACATAGCCAGACAGACTATCAGAAGCTGCCGATTGATCCGTATGCTGACGAGACAGTATGTGGCGATGTCGCTCAGCGCGGATTCAGGCCGAACAGCTCATGCAGTGCCTGGCGATATTGCGCCAGGGCCTTGGATTGGGTGTTGTGGTGGCTGGCACCTTCGACCAGGATCAGGCGCTTGGGCTCGCGCGCCGCATCGAACAGCTGCTGGCCCAGCCGGGCCGGAATCAGCGGATCGGCCGTGCCGTGCACGACCAGCAGCGGCGAGCCGATGTCCGCCACTGTATCGAGCGAGTTGAAGCGCTGCGTGATCAACCAGTTCACGGGCAGCCAGCCCCAGCGCATGGATTCGAACACATCGGGAATGCTGGTGAAGGTGGACTCGACCAGCACCCCGCTTTCATCCTTGACGGAGCTGGCCAGATCGATAGCGACCGCACCGCCCAGCGAGTGGCCGAAGATATAGCGCGGCCTGCCTGCGGCCTGGCGGCCCAGCCAGTCCCAGGCGGCGCGGGCATCCTCGGCGGCCGAGGCCTGCGAGGGCAGGGCCGGGCTGCTCTTGCCAAAGCCGCGGTAGTCCACGGCCAGCACCGAAAAGCCCATGGCCTGCAGGCGCCGTATGCGTGGAGAGGAGCCCGTCACGTTCCAGCGCGCTCCATGCAGAAACAGCAGCAGCGGGGCGCGTGCATCACTGGATGGCATCCAGAGGGCATGCAGCCTGGCGGCGCTGCCGTCGCGGCTGCGAAACGCTATCCATTGCTCCTGCATGCCGGCCGTGTTGGCTCCGGGCCAGCTGCGGTCGCTGGGCTGAAAAATCCAGACGCGCTGCCTGGCATCGAGCTCGCGCATGCCCCAGCTCGCGAGCGCCAGCAGCAAGGCCAGACCGAGTGCTGCCGCGATGCGGCGGGGGCTCCAGAAGCGTGAGGTCTTGGGCATGGGAAGAAGAGCGGCGGAAGAGGGCGGCTGTCAAGTGCTGTGCAAGTATGGCTGTCTGACCCGGCCCCAGTCATCTGGAGTGCATGAATTGGCGATATTCTTGCGGGTGTTTCAAACCGCAAATGCATAGCTGGTTGCGCAGGGTTTGCGAGCGTTTGAAGCCTGTTTGAAGGATTAGTTCACTATGTCGATCTGCCTGGGTCTTGCCGCCAACAAACTCCACCACCAAACCGAGGACGCCGCGTTGTTTGCCCTGCTGCGCGCCTGTGAGGCCGGAATTCGCGAGCTCAAGCTCGGCTTTCATACCGTGGGCCGCACCTATGACGCCATCACGGCGGCCAGCATGCTCCAGGGCTACAAAGGCCTGGTGCGCTACCCCTATGGCCGCGAGGGCGGGCTCATGAGGCTGGTGGCCGAGGTGGTGGGCATGGAGGGGGACGAGCGCACTCTCGATGGAGCCATCTATCTGATGGACCCGGTGGACCCATCGTCCATCTTCCCTGAAGCCCTGGCCCTGAAACGCCAGTGCGTGATTCACGGCAAGCCTTTTCTTTCCACCGTCGCTTCCACGCGCGACTGGATAGAGATGGAGCGCATTCACGCCGGCCTGGCACGTGACCGCAATGCCGACCGCTTTCACGACTATGAAAACCAGACGCTGGCGCTGATTGCCCACGATGCCATGAAGCCCACCATGCTGGACTTTGCCGCGCACAACTTCGAGCTGCTCAGCCGCTACCGCCGCCGCGTCGGTACAGGCACCACGGGTCAGAAACTCAACGAGATGGCCTGGAGCAAGGGCTGGCCTGCCGACAAGCCCTGGGTGGACCGCTACAACAGCGGTCCGCTGGGCGGCGATGCGCAGATTGCCGATCTGGTGCTGGAAAAGCGCTGCCACCGCGCCATCTTCTTTGAAGACCCGCATGTTGCACGCCAGCACGAAGCCGATATCCAGTTGCTGGAACGCGCCGTGACCACGGTCACGCACGATGCGGTCTGCAGTACCTCGCCCCAGGTGGCGCAGCGCTGGTGCGATGCGGCCGTCAAGCGCGCGGGCTGAGGCGGGTTGCTGAGCGCTACTGGCGGTTGCGGTAGCGCTTGAGCTCGGCCTGCAGCCAGCTGGCGCTGGCTTCGGCCTGCTTGCCGCTGCAGCGCACCTGATAGGGCTTGTGGCTCATGCTGCTCTCCGTGCCTGCGCGGGCAATGAAGTCCTCGGCTGTCGCCACCAAGCCCTTTTTGAGCAGATAGTCGTATTTGCCGCGCAGATGCTCGGCGGCCTTGGCGCTGTCATGCCAGCTGCCATTGCGCTCAAACTCGCAGCCCGAGGCCTTGAGGCGGCCGATCAGGTACTCGATCTCCTGAGTCGCCGCAGGCGTGGGCGATGCGGCAAGGCTCAAGCTGCAGGCTGCACCCAGCAGCAAGGCGGCAATGGTGTGTTTCATGTGGTTGATCCTACAGAAGAAGAGCCGAGCAAAGAGCAAAGGCCGCAGCGATGGACTGCGGCCTTGTCTTGGTCGGTCGAAGCCGTGCGGCTCTCAAGGCTCCGGTGTGGCCAGAGGCTTGCCCTTCTCCACGACATACACGCCAATCAGCTTGACCGTGCCATTGCTGGCGTTGTGTGCGTCATGAATCACACCAGCGGGCACGACAAAAGTCTCGCCGGCCTTGAGTGTGCGCGGCGGCTGGCCGTCGATCAGCAGATCGACCTCACCTTCGCTGATATAGCTGATCTCGTCACCAGGGTGAGTGTGGCGACCCGCGCGCGAGCCTGGGGCGACCTCCACCTTGGCCACTACGGCTTCGCGACCCGGTACCGAAACATCGGCCTTGCCGACCAGGGTCCGGGACAGGCCTCCGGTCTGGGCCGCACTCGGCTGGGCCACACCCGGCTGGGGCGCTGCAGCCTGGGCCAGGGCATTTTGGCTGAACAGCATGAAGGCGCTGCTGCAAAGCAGACTCGAAAAGCTGGCGCGGCGAATCAAGATCATGAGATATCCCTCCGGATGTGTGAAACCTGTCACTTGTACCGGCAAGGAGCGCGGGCATGCCATGGGGGCAGCCCTAGTCGCAGGGGGCGCTGAGAACAAAACCGGGCGCGGTGATGCAAGGCCCTGCGGGCAGGAGCGCATATGGCGCTGCAGGCCGCTGCTTTAGTTGTCGGCCGTGATCCTGGCGAACTTCACCAGCTCGGCGTATTTGTCCATGTCTGTGCGCATCACCTGGGCAAGGCTTTCATTGCCCTTGGCGGGCGGGGTTCCTGCTGCTTCCAGCTTCTGGCGGATGGCCGGATCGGCGAGACCTGTCTGTATCGCTTTTTGCAGCTTGGCCAGCACTTCCGGGGGCAGGCCCTTGGGCGCTGCCAGGGCAAACCAGCCGCTCAGGGCATAGCCCTTGAGCGCGGGATGTTCCGCCAGCGCCGGAACCTCCTTGAGCGTGGCGATGCGGGTGGCCGTGGTGGCGCCCAGAATCCTGATCTTTCCGGACTGCGCCAGCGGCGCTGCGGCCATGGGCGAGAGGATGGCGAAGTCCAGGTTGCCGCCGCCCAGATCGCTGGTCATGGCCGGAGAGCCCTTGTAGGGGATGTGCACGAGGTAGACACCCGCAGTCTTCTTGATCAGCTCTCCCGAAAAATGCGGTGTCGAGCCAATGCCGGGGCTGCCGTAGCTGTATTTGCCAGGGTTGGCCTTGGCCAGCTTGACGAAGTCATCCACGGTCTTGACAGGAACATGCGCTCCGGCCACCCATAGATTGGGGGCCAGGGCGGTCAGGCTCACCGGGGTCAGATCCACAGCCGGGTCGTACTTCTGCGCGGCATTCACAAACTTGGTGCCTGCCATTTCGTTGCTGGAGCCTGCCAGCAACGTGTAGCCGTCGGGCTTGGCCGATACCACGCGCTGCGCTCCCACCACGCCTGCGGCGCCCGGCACGTTCTCGACCACTACGGTGGCGTTCAACTGCCTGGCCAGTATGTCCCCGACCACGCGGCCGACCATGTCGACGGAGCCGCCCGGGGCATAGCCAATCACGATGCGGATGGGCTTGCTGGGATAGGCATCCTGTGCCTGCACCGCGCCTGCGAACAGGCTGGTCACGGCACAGGCGATGCAAAGTCGGCGGGAAAGAGTGGCGCGGTCTGGATTCATAAGTCCCACAATTATTTGTGGTGAAGGTTGATTCAGTGATTGGTGTTGAATTGCTCAACAAAACTTAATTGATTGTCATGAAATTTGATGTGAGGAGGAATCCATGAAAACCAGCAGTTCATCTGATTTTTAGCCAGTGCCTTGCGCCGGGCCTCGCGCCGGCAGAGCTGGCGGAACCTGCAGCAGCATTGGCTGGCCAAGGCAATCGGCCCGTTGCAGTCAATCAATGATCGATATTCCTGCTTATAGTCAGTGGCAAGGCCTGCCCAGCGCATACCATGCAACGGCGCGTTCTTCGCGGCAGACAGCCAACCGGGCACAGATCCGGCTCACAAGCGTTTCAGTTGAATCGTCAGGGAGTCTCAGATGCAGGAACAGAGTCGCGTTGCCGCCTGGCACGCGTTGCCGACCGATGCCGTACTCGCTCAATTGCAATCGACTGCAGCCGGGCTGAGCTGCGACCAGGCTCGCGAGCGCTTGCAGCAGCAGGGCCCCAACGCCTTGCCTGCCGCCGCTTCACGCGGCATGCTGGCCCGCTTTCTGTCGCAGTTCAACAATTTGCTGATCTATGTGCTGCTTGGCTCGGCGGTGGTCACCGCCTTGCTGCGGCATTGGGTCGATACGGGGGTGATCCTCGCAGTGGTGCTGATCAATGCGGTCTTCGGATTCGTGCAGGAAGGCCGTGCCGAGAAGGCGCTGGACGCAGTGAAGGCCATGGTCTCCAGCCGCGCCAATGTGCTGCGCGACGGCTTGCGCATGGCGGTGCCTGCACAGGAGCTGGTCGCCGGCGACTGCGTGCTGCTCGAGGCTGGCGATCGCGTCCCGGCCGATCTGCGCCTGCTGCGCGCCAGCAGCCTGAAGCTGGACGAGGCCATGCTGACCGGGGAGTCGGTCGCCGTCGACAAGTCGGCCGATCCGGTGGCCTTCGATGCCGCTCTCGGCGACCGCTTTTCCATGGCCTACTCCGGCACCCTGGTGGCTGCCGGGCAGGGCCTGGGCGTGGTGGTGGCCACAGGACCTCGTACCGAGCTGGGCCTGATCAGCACCATGCTGGGCTCGGTGCAGACACTGGCCACCCCGCTGACGCGGCTGATGGACCGTTTCGCGCGCCAGCTCACCATCACCATACTGAGCCTGTCCGCGCTGATGTTCTGCTTCGCGCTCTGGGTGCGCGACTACGACACAGCCGATGCCTTCATCGCCGTGGTGGGGATTGCCGTATCTGCCATCCCCGAAGGCCTGCCCGTGGTCATGACGATTGCGCTGGCCATTGGCGTGCAGCGCATGGCCGCACGCTATGCCATCGTGCGCAGTCTGCCGGCGGTGGAGACACTGGGCGCCGTCTCGGTCATCTGCTCCGACAAGACCGGTACATTGACTCGCAACGAAATGAGCGTGCGCGCCGTGGTGCTGCCAGGTGCCAGCTTCGACATAGAGGGTGAAGGTTATGCCCCCCTGGGGCGTTTCAGCCTGGCGGGCGAGGAGATTGATCCTGCACTGCATCCGCAGTTGCTGCACTTCGCCACAGGCGCAGCACTTTGCAACGACGCCCATGTAAGACATGTCGAGGGCAAGGCCTGGGTAGTCGAAGGCGACCCCATGGAAGGCGCGCTGGTGACGCTGGCCGCGCGCGCCGGTCTCGATGTGGAGCGCCTGCGTCAGGACTGGCGCCGACTCGACGAGGTTCCCTTTGATGCCGTCCACCGCTACATGGCCACTTTGCACCGCCCAGTTGATGCTCCAGCCGTGGTTTTCGTCAAAGGGGCTCCGGAGCAGGTTCTAGCCATGTGCCGTGACCAGCAGGGCGCAGAAGGCGTGCAGGCGCTGGATGCAGCCTATTGGCTGGAGCAGATCGATGCCCTGGCCGCCAAAGGCTATCGCGTGCTGGGTCTGGCCAGCCGGGTCCCGGTTGAAGGCAGGGACATGGTTGATATGGCCGACATCAAGGACCTCACTCTTCTTGGTGTGCTGGGCATGATAGATCCGCCGCGAGAATCGGCAAAGGAGGCCGTGCGCGAATGCCGCAGCGCCGGCATTGCCGTGAAGATGATCACCGGCGACCATGCCGCCACTGCGGCCGCCATTGCCAGGGAGCTGGCGCTGGCCGACACCATCCGAGTCACTTCGGGCCATGAGCTCGATGGACTCAACGATGCCCAGCTGATCGACGTGGCCAGAGCCTCCACGGTATTCGCTCGCACAAGCCCGGAACACAAGCTGCGCCTGGTACAGGCCCTGCAGGCAGATCGCAGCGTCATCGCCATGACCGGGGATGGCGTCAACGACGCACCAGCGCTCAAGCGGGCCGACATCGGCGTGGCCATGGGCATCACCGGCACGGCTGCCGCCAAGGAGGCCGCAGGCATGGTGCTGGCCGACGACAACTTTGCCACCATCGTCGCCGCCGTCAAGGAAGGGCGCACCGTCTATGAAAACCTGCGCAAGGTCATTGCCTGGACCTTGCCGACCAACGGCGGCCAGGCGATCGTCATCGTCGTGGCGATTCTGCTGGGCCTGTCGCTGCCCGTCACTCCGGTGCAGATTCTCTGGGTCAATCTGGTCACTGCCGTGGCCCTGGGCCTGACGCTGGCCTTCGAGCCGCCCGAGGCCACGCTGATGCAGCGCAAGCCGCGCTCGCCAGACGAGCAACTGCTGCAGCCCTACCTGCTGTGGCGCGTTGCCCTGGTCTCGGTGCTGTTTGCCTTGGGCTGCTTCGGCATGTTCGAGTGGTCGCGGCGCCGCGGCGACTCGGTCGAGCTGGCTCGCACCATCGTGGTCAATGCGCTGGTGATCATGGAGATCTTCTATCTGTTCAGCGTGCGCTACACGCAAGGAACCTCGCTGAGCCTGCGCGGCGTCCTGGGCACCCCGGCTGTGCTGCTGGGCGTGGCCTGCGTCACCCTGGTGCAACTGTTGTTCACCTACACCTCGCCCATGCAGGCACTGTTCGACAGCCGTCCTGTCGACCTGGCGGCCGGACTGCTGGCGATAGGGCTGGGTGTGGCCCTGCTGCTGTTGCTGGAGGTCGAGAAGCTCTTGGTACGCTGGATGAGACTGGGCATGAGGACCTAGAGCGCTGTGCACGCAAGGCATTCAAGCCGTTGTTTCACCGCCTGAGCGAGGGCATGAAAAAAGGCCCCGAAGGGCCTTTTTGGTGAGTGCTGAGCGCTTGGCGCTTAGATCACGCCTTGTGCCAGCATGGCATCTGCCACCTTCACGAAGCCGGCGATGTTGGCGCCGTCGATGTAGCTGATGGTGCCGTCTTCGCGCTTGCCGTGCTTCACGCAGGCAGCGTGAATGCTTTGCATGATTTGCAGCAGACGGGCGTCCACTTCTTCGGCAGGCCAGGACAGGCGGGCCGAGTTTTGCGACATTTCCAGACCCGAAGTGGCCACGCCACCGGCGTTGGATGCCTTGCCGGGTGCATACAGCACGCCGGCAGCTTCGAAGGCGCGGGCAGCTTCGTTGGTGGAGGGCATGTTGGCGCCTTCAGCCACGCACAGCACGCCGTTGGCGATCAGGGTCTTGGCATCGGCTTCATTCAGCTCGTTCTGGGTGGCGCAAGGCAGGGCCACGTCCACCTTGATGGACCAGGGGCTCTTGCCGGCCAGGAATTCCACGCCGGAAACCAGCTTGGCGTAGTCGCTGACGCGGCCGTACTTGTGGTTCTTCACATCCATCAGGATGGCCAGCTTTTCGGTGGTGAAACCTGCAGCGTCGTACACGGTGCCCGAGGAGTCGGACACGGTCACGACCTTGGCGCCCAGCTCCATGGCCTTTTCCACGGCGTACTGAGCCACGTTGCCCGAACCGGACACGGACACGGTCTTGCCTTCAAAGGACTGGCCGCGAGTGGCCAGCATTTCACGGGCGAAGTACACGGTGCCGTAGCCGGTGGCTTCGGGACGGATCAGCGAGCCGCCGAAGGACAGGCCCTTGCCGGTGAACACGGAAGCTGCAGTGTTCGACAGCTTCTTGTACATGCCGGCCATATAGCCCACTTCACGGCCGCCCACGCCGATGTCGCCTGCGGGCACATCGGTGTCAGGACCCACGTGGCGGAACAATTCGGACACGAAAGCCTGGCAGAAGCGCATGACTTCGGCAGGGCTCTTGCCCTTGGGGTCGAAGTCCGAGCCGCCCTTGCCGCCGCCCATAGGCAGCGTGGTCAGTGCGTTCTTGAAGGTCTGCTCGAAAGCCAGGAACTTCAGCACGGACTGGTTGACCGAGGGGTGGAAGCGCAGACCGCCCTTGAAGGGGCCGATGGCCATGCTGTGCTGGATGCGGAAGCCGCGGTTCACCTGCACCTGGCCCTTGTCGTCAGTCCAGCTCACGCGGAACTGGATGATGCGCTCGGGCTCGACCAGGCGCTCCAGCAGGGCGTGCTCGGCGTACTTGGGATTCTTCTCGATGAAGGGCCACAGGCTTTCCATCACTTCGGTGACGGCTTGCAGGAATTCGGGCTGACCGGGGTTGCGTTGTGCCACTTCTTCCAGGAATTGGCCTACGGACTCGTACTTCATAGAGAACTTTCTGACAGGGACAGGGAATGCGCTGAAACTCGCGAAACCAAAATTATGCCAAAAAGTTATGCCGTCATGCATAGATTCGGTGCATGAGGGCGCAATTCTGGTGCGTGCATGCCCGAATTTGGAACATTTATGTCGTATTTATTCTTAGTTTTCAGGCACTTGGATGGTGCATTTGAAGTAAAAGATTTTTCATTCTGGTGTCGTAAAAACATTTTTGCGGCTTGTCGCACAAGCGTTTTTTGTGTCGTGACACATGGCTTCATGCGCTCGCCATGTCTTATCTGTGCTAGCACCATCATGGTGCATGTGATTTAAGGCACGAAATCTGCAGTCCTGAAAAATGATTTTCATGAAGGCGGCCGCACGACTCTGCAGGCGGACTGCGCAGCCGGCTTCATGGCCTGGGTAAATATGGATTTGAAAAATTATTTTCATAATTTCAAATATGAAAAATAAATTTCAAATTCGTTTTGCCGGCCCAGCGCCTGGGCGGTCATCAGCACACAGGAGGTGGATATGGCAGGTGAGATCCCCGTGACGCCCTCGGCGTCAGGCAAGGCCAGTGCGGCGCAGATGCAGCAGCTGGAAAATGCGCTCAACCAGATCGGTGTGACGCGCTCGCACAAAAGCATCATCTTTCTGGTGGTCTGCGGCGTGCTCTTCGATGTGTTCGAACAGAATGCGGTCGGCCTGGTCGGTCCCCTGCTGCGCCAGCAATGGGGACTGGACGCGACGGACATTGCCTTTCTGAACACCATCACCTTTTTTGCCGCCGCCATGGGGCGTCTGTTGTCGGGCTACCTGGCCGACCGCATGGGGCGACGCTTCATGCTCAATGTGAACCTGGCGCTGTTCACGCTGGGTGCCGTCGGCTGCGCGCTGGCGCCCGACTACGCTTTCCTTGCCGTGGCGCGTGCCATCGTGGGCTTTGGTCTGGGCGGCGAAATCACCACGGCCGTGACCATGCTGGCCGAGTTCTGCTCGGCGCGCTTTCGCGGCACGGCAGTCGGTCTCATCAATGTGGGCGGTGGCGGTCTGGGCAATATGCTGGCGCCGGCATTTGCCCTGGGCGTGTTCACGCTGTTCCCGGGCGATGATTCCTGGCGCTGGCTGTTCGGCTGTCTGGTCATGCCGGCCATCTTCATCGTGTTCTACCGCCGCTTTGTGCCGGAGACGCCGCGCTTTCTGCTCTCCAAGGGACGGGTCGAGGAAGCCAACCAGGTGCTGAGCATGCTGGCGGCCGGCAAGCTGGCCAATGCGCAGTACGAGCTGCGCGAGTTCATCAGCCCAGGCAGTGCGCAGGCGCAGACGGCTGCCGCGCAGGCCGTGCAGCGCAGCTCTTTTACCGACATCTTCAGGGGCGGCTATGCGCGGCGCACGATTGCCGTGGGCATGGCTTCGTGGATGACGTTTGGTGCGCAGCTCTCGGTGCTCACGCTGATGCCGACGATTTTGGTCGCCCAGGGCTACTCCATCACCAAGAGCTTCAGCTTCACCATCGTCATGCAGATGGGCAGTCTGGCCGGCGCGATCGCGGCATCGACCATGGGCTATTACTTCCCGCGCAAGCGGGTGCTGACGATAGGGGCAATTGCCGCCTGCATGGCGGGCCTGGCGTTCGGCAACTTCACCGATAGCGTGGCCATGATCTTGATCTGCGGTGCGCTGTTCCAGTTCTGCGTGCTGACGCTCAACACTTCCATCTGGATTTTTGCGCCCGAGCTCTACCCCACGCGCATTCGTGCGCTGGGAACCTCCTTCCTGCTGGCGCTGGGCACGATTGGCGGAGCCATGTCCCAGGTGCTGGCGGGCAAGATGTTCGATCTGCACGGCGTCTCCGGAATGTTCGGCATGATCGCCGCCATGTACTTCATCTTTGCGATTGCCGTGCAGTTTGCCCCCGAGACCTTCGGCCGCTCCATCGAGGAAGGCGCAGGGGAGGAATCCCATGCCGAGCAGGAGTCTGCCGCTGCTGCAGGCGTGGTCGCTGCTGGCCAGGAGCGCACGGCATGAAAGCTGGCATGCATATTCTGCTGATCAACCCCAATACCTCGCAGCAGACCACGGCGCTGATGCTCAGGCAGGCGCGGGCCTGTCTGCCGCCCGGTGCGCTGCTGCATGGCGCGACGGCCGAGCGGGGGGCGGCCATGATTACCGACGAGGCGGGGCTGAAGATCGCCGAGCAGGAGGTGCTGCGCCTGGGCCTGGCCTTTGCCCGGGGAGATGACAGCCAGGCTGGCCGGGCCATCATCGTGGCCGCGTTCGGCAATCCGGGGCTGGAGCTGTTGAGAGCGGCCCTGCCGCAGCAAGTTGCCGCCTTTGGCATCGGCGAAGCCGCCATGCGGCAGGCCGCGCGGGACGAGCAGGGCCTGCCGCGCCGCTTTGGCATTGCGACGACTACGCCGGGGCTGGAGGCTTCGATTGCCGCCTCGGTCGCGGCGCTGGGCCTGACGCCCTGGTTCTGCGGCACGCGCATTGCTGTCGGCGAGCCGCTGGCGCTGGCCGCGGACCCGGCCCTGCAGTGCGAGCGGCTGGGCGATGCCGTGGCCCAATGCGTGCAGCGCGATGGCGCGCAGGCCGTGGTGATCGGTGGCGGCCCGCTGTCCGAAGCCGCACTGTGGCTGGCGCCGCGCTTTGAGGTGCCTGTGCTGTCGCCCGTGGTGGCCGCGATGCAGGCGGCGCTGGCCGGCCTGGCGCTCGCCGCCATCCACTGATTGCTGTTGGTTGTTATGGGCTACTGTTGATTGCTATTGATTAGAGAGCTTTTACCGCAAGTACTTAATAGATTTCAGATAGAAAAGTATCTGAAATCTATGAATAACAAGCGCAATAAGCTTCTGATTTCATAGCATCTCGTCCAGCGCATCGTGGCTGGTCTCGATGGCCGCCATATGTCTGCGCCCCGGCTGCCCGCTTTGCTGCAAGGTGGCCGTGGCAATCAGATGGCAGAGCATGAAAAGCGCCGTGTGATTGTCCAGCGGACCTGGGGCCGAGGTCTGCACGCGCAGCAGCCAGTCCGCCTCGGGGGCCGGGCTGGCATGGTCGGTGATGCAGATCAGGCGGGCGCCCAGCAGTCTGGCCTGGCGCGCGAACTCGCTGACCACGCGCACGCTGCGGCGCAGGGCAAAGATCACCACCACATCGTTTTCGCCGATCTGGGCCGCATATTCACCCAAGGTCTCGCCAGCGCCTGGAATGACCTGGCTGGGCATCTCGAGCGCCTGCAGCAGCTGCCAGCGCAGATAGGCGGCAAAGTTGCGGTTCTGGCGATAGCCGACAAAGAACAGCTGGCGCGCGCCGATCAGGGCCATGGCGATGGCATCGAGCTGATCTGCCGAGATCTGTCCGATGGTGACGGCCAGATTCTCCGAGGCCTGGCGCAGATGGGTGGCGATCACATCCGCCGTGGGCCTGCCCTGGGCCGATGCGGCAGCCAGAAACAGTGGCGAGCCGTTGTCGCCCTGCGCGCGTGCATGGCGGCGAGCATCCTCGTAGCCCTCATAGCCCAGCCGCTGTATGAAGCGCGTGACCGTGGCATTCGAGACCCCTGTGAGCTTGGCCATCTCGGCCGCCGCGTAGCTCGACAGATTGCCGGGAAAGTCCAGCAGGAATTCCGCCAGCCGCCGCTCCGAGGGCGGCAGCTGCGGCAGGGCCGCACGCACGCGAGCAATGAAGGAATGGGCTTCGGCGGGTTCCGGGTTGGAGGAGCTGGAGTTCATGACGGCGAATGGCAGGCGGGCCCGCTGATCTGCCGGCCCGCTGTTTTGGTCGATAACGGCAATGTAGCGGCTATTGCAGCCCTGCCATCAGCGTCCGCGCAGAAACAGCGCATCCAGCTCCTTCATGCTCAGCTGGCGCCAGGTGGGGCGGCCGTGATTGCACTGGTCGGAGCGCTCGGTCACCTCCATCTGGCGCAGCAGCGCATTCATCTCGTCCAGCGTGAGCTTGCGTTTGGCGCGCACCGCGCCGTGGCAGGCCATGGTGGCCAGAATCTCGTTGCGCGCGCGCTGCACCACGGTGCTGGCGTCATGCTGGGCCAGCTCGGCCAGCACGCTGCGCGCCAGCTCCACGGCATCGCCCTGGGCCAGCGTGGCCGGCACGGCGCGCACGGCCAGGGTTTTGGGCGAGAAGGGAGAGACCTCCATGCCCAGGGTCAGCAAGGTCTCGACATGGGCTTCGGCCGTGGCGACTTCCTCGGGCGTTGCGGCAAAGGTGGCGGGAATCAGCAGCGGCTGGCTGGGAATCTGCTGGTCGCCATTTTCCGTATTCACGGCGCTCTTGAGCTGTTCATAGACGATGCGCTCGTGGGCTGCATGCATGTCCACGATGATCATGCCCTGGCTGTTTTCGGCCAGGATATAGACGCCGTGCAGCTGGGCCACGGCCCGGCCCAGCGGCCAGACCGGGGCGCTGTCTGTCGCAGCCGTTACGGGGGGCTGCGTTGCTGGCGCTGCGGCATGTTCGGCAGCTTGCATGGCTGCAGCCGGCTCGGCCGCAGCTGCAGTTGCAGCCTTGACAGCGACCTGCGCAGCGGCTGGCGTTTCCTGCATCTGGGGAGCAGGCGCTTTTCGCTGAAAGTAGCTGGACTGGCCCGAAGGGCGCAGCCTGATGCCTTCGTCCTCGGGCTGAGGCACGGGGCTTGGCATGGCCGTGGCGTTGGTGATCGTGGTCGTGGTCGCGCCGCTGGCAGATTCAGGTGTTGCGGGTGGCGCAGGCGTTGACGCAGGTGTTGTCGAAGGTGTTGTCGCAGGCGTGGCAGCGGTGGCACTCGCCGGGGCTGGTGCCGCAGTCGCCATCTGGGGCGCGGGCTCTGCTTGCGCTGCGGCTTCGCGCATGGGCTCCCAGAGCTTGGCCAGGTCGCGCACGGGATTGCCGACGGCGGGCTCGCCAAAGCTCATGCGGGTTTGCGGCCAGGCCGGGGCTGCGGCTGGCTTGGTCGCGGCCTTGGCTGCCACAGGCGTGGCTGCGCCGTCGTCGATCAGGCCGGGCTGGCGCGCGGCTTCCTGAGCCGCCGCCTCGACCACGGCTGCGGCGCGCGGCGTGGCCAGCGCGTTCTCGATCGCGTGGCGCACCGCCTGGTGGACTTCGCGGCTGTCGCGAAAGCGCACCTCGATCTTGGTGGGGTGCACGTTCACATCCACGCGCGCGGGGTCGATCTCGATGTAGAGCGCGTAGACCGGCTGCTTGTTGCCATGCAGCACGTCCTCGTAAGCAGAGCGGGCCGCATGCGTCAATACCTTGTCGCGTACAAATCGGCCGTTAACGTAGCAGAACTGCTGGTCGGGACGCGAGCGAGCCGCGTCCGGGATGCCGGCGCGGCCCGTGACATGGACGGGGCCGGCCCAGTGATCGACGGCCACCGAGTTGTCGACGAACTTGTCGTTGAGCACATCGGCCAGGCGGCGCGACAGGGCTTCGTCGGGCGTGCTGCCGGCAGCGCGCCATTGCTCGACCAGCTTGCCTTCATGCCAGATGGCAAAGCCCACATCGGGCCGGGCCAGCGCATGGCGACGCACGGACTCTATGCAATGCGCGAGTTCGGTGGCATCGGTCTTGAGGAATTTGCGGCGCGCGGGCGTGGAGAAGAACAGCTCCTTGACCTCCACGGTCGTGCCCTGGTTGCGTGCGGCGGGGCGCAGCTCGCCGCTGCGGGCGTCCAGCAGATAGGCCGAGTCCTGACCTGCGGGGCGCGAGAAGATGGAGGTTTCCGATACCGAGGCAATGGCGGCCAGTGCCTCGCCGCGAAAGCCCATGGTGGCCACGGTTTCCAGATCGTGCAGATCGCTGATCTTGCTGGTGGCATGGCGGCGCAGGGCCACGGGAAGCTCGTCGCGCGGGATGCCGCAGCCGTCGTCTTCCACCGCGATCAGGCGCACGCCGCCGGCCAGCAGGCGCACGGTGATCTGGGCAGCGCCCGAGTCCAGAGCGTTGTCCACCAGTTCGCGCACCACGGAGGCGGGGCGCTCGACCACCTCGCCGGCAGCGATCTGGCTGATCAGCTCATCGGGCAGGTCGCGAATCGGCCGGCGCACGGGGGCAGCCTGATCGGCGGTTTCGGTAGGGGAGGGGGGGAGTTCAGGGCTGGTTGCGTTCACGGCAACCATTCTAGGCGGCTGTACAAACCGGCCGGCAAGTGAGTTTTTTGGGGGGGCGAAAACACAAAGAGCCGCCGGAATATTTCTGGCAGCTCTTCGTTCAGTCCGCAGGCGCAGGACTTAGTGGCGGCGGTAGCCGCCCTTGGTCAGTTCGTTACCGATCAGAGCACCGGCGGCAGCACCGCCGATGGTGCCCACGGGGCCTCCAAACAGCACGTTGCCCACGGCACCGCCGGCCACGGCACCTGCGCCGATACCGACTTGCTGACGGCTGGGGCCATGGGCGCAGCCGCCCAGTGCCAGGGCACCGGTCAGTGCGGCTGCCAGAGTCAGGGCCTTGCCATAGCGCATGGTGAATGTCTTCATGTTCGTATTCCTCTCGTCGTGCTAGTTATGGAAAGCGGTCTGGTCTCTGTGCCCACTCCTGCACATGCGGGAGGCTGGAGACACCGGGCTTTGTTGGCCAGGGGGCCGATGTCGTGATTTGCAATGCACGGCTTGCGGCGACACATCTCTACTGTGCCAGCAGAAATGGCAAGCTGACGTATTCTTGACGTTTAGTTTTATCAAAACTTGTAACAAACCAGCATTAAGAGGCCGGCCTTGTTGCAGTCTGCAAGCAGCTGTGAGTTTGCTCTCAAAAACATGGCGCTCCAGCAAGGGGGGGAGCGTCTGCGGGCTTTGGGGGCGCAGTACATTACTGGCCGGCGTACGCCGGTATGCCAATTCATTTTTGAGGACCGTGTTTTGGAAATCATTCAGTTTCTGATCGACTTCATCCTGCATATCGACAAGCATCTGGAAGCCTTTGTCGTGGCCTATGGGCCCTGGGTGTATGCCCTGCTGTTCATCATCGTGTTTGTCGAAACCGGTGTGGTGGTCATGCCTTTCCTGCCCGGTGACTCGCTGATGTTCATCGTCGGTGCGCTGTGCGGTGCCGGCTACATGAGTTATCCGCTGGCGGTGGTGGTGCTGCTGGCTGCAGCCATCCTGGGCGACCAGAGCAATTACACGATAGGTCGCTACCTGGGGCCCAAGGTGTTCCAGTGGGAGGATTCGCGCTGGTTCAACCGCAAGGCTTTTGACCAGGCCCACAACTTCTATGAGCGTTATGGCGGCGTGACCATCATTTTGGCGCGCTTCATGCCTTTCATCCGCACCTTTGCACCTTTCGTGGCCGGTGTGGCGCATATGAGCCGCGCCAGGTTCAGCCTGTTCAATGTCGTGGGGGCCGTGTTGTGGGTGGTGGGCATCAGCGCCGCAGGCTACTTCTTCGGCAATATGGAGTGGGTGAAGAACAATCTCGAGAAAATCATCTGGGGCCTGATCCTGGTGCCCGGTTTGATCGCCATCTTTGGTGCCTGGCGCGCCGGCAGGCAGGAAAAGACTGGCAAGCCTGCCTGAGTCAATGATCGGACATGCAGCAAAAGGGGCGCAGCAGTCGCCCCTTTTTTGTCGCTTTGCCTGGCAGGTCTGCCGCTCACTTCCACAGGCCGGTGACGCGCTTGCGCAGGCTTTTGAGGCTTTGCACGATGCTGCCAAGGAGCACGCTGTCGCTGCTGGCCTCCTTGTCCTCGGCCACTTGGTGACGGTGGGCCAGCTCGGGCGATATGCGAAAGCGTCCGTGCTCCTTCATCGCGGCAGACACGGCCAGTTGCAGCACGCTCTTGCGCAGCGGCTTGGTGGCAAAGCGAAAGATTTGGCTCGTGTTGATGAGACGGATCACCAGATCGGCATCGCTAGCGCGGGTGAGCATGACGGTATTGATCAGCGGGTAATGGCGCTTGAGCAGATGCAGAAAGTGGCCCACGTCGGTATTGCCGACACGTGCCTCGGTGACGATCACTCCCACATCGTGTCTGGACAGCAGGTCGATGGCATCTTTCACTGATTCGGCCGTCAGGCAGGCGTGGTCCTCGCCCAGTAGCTGGGCCATGGCGTTGAGATCCGAGTGCTGGTCGTCGATGATCAGTACCTGCGGGCGTTGCGAATCCTGCGCCATGAAATCCTGCACTGCCTGATCGGTCGGGACGGCGGCCACCCGCGCCGCGCTGCCGGCCTTGACGGCCGAGGCGATGATCGCCTGGATTTCCGCATGGTCCCAGGGCTTGTTGATAAAGCGAAAGACTTCGCCTTCGTTGACCGAGCCGACAATCGCCGCCAGGTCCGAGTAGCCGGTAAGCAGCAAGCGCATGGCTTGCGGCTGCAGCCTGCGCACCTGGGCCAGAAACTCGATGCCAGTCATGCCCGGCATGCGCTGATCGCTGACGACCACATCGATCTGCGTGCTCTGCAGGATCTGGAGAGCTGCGGCACCTGAGGTGGCAGTGTGGACTTCGTAGTCCTGACGAAAGATTATGCGTAGCTGGTTAACTACACGCTCCTCGTCGTCCACAAAAAGAATGCAGGGACGCATGTCCATAGTGGATTTCCTCTTCGATTGGGTTTCTTGGGGCTGCGCTCAGTCAGAAAACAATGTGTCTGCACTGCTGGCTGCCTTTTCGGGTGTTGTGGCGGCATTGCTCAGGGGGAGCAAGATGGTGAAGACGGTGCCGGCATCCTTGACGGTGTCTATCAGGATGCGACCACCGTGCTCTTGAATGATCTTGAAGGAAATCGACAGGCCCATGCCCGAGCCCTGGCCAATGGGCTTGGTGGTGTAGAACGGGTCGAAGATGCGGGGCAGCACCTCCTCGGGAATGCCGCTGCCGTTGTCCTGTATCTCGATCAGCACCATATGCTCTTCGGGCGCTATGCTGGTGCGCAGCGTGATGATGTTGGGCGTATCGCGCTCGGGCATGGCCTGGGCTGCATTGGTGATCAGGTTCAGGAAGACCTGGTTGATCTGGGACGGCGAGCCCGAGATCTCGGGGATCTGGCCGTAGTCTCTGCGGATCTCGATATGGTTCTTGAGCAGGTTGCGCGCCAGCAGCAAAGTGCTTTCCAGTCCGGCCTCGACCGAGAAGTTGGTGATGCGTTCTCGGTCCAGGCGGCTGAAGTTTTTGAGGTTCAGCACGATCTCGGAAATCTGTTCGATGCCGTGCACCCCATCGTCGAGCAGCTTGTTCATTTCAGGCATCACCTGCTGGTCGCTGAGGTCGGCAGCCAACTTCTCGACGCGCTGGAAATAATGGTTCAGCAGCTGTTGGTCGCGCTGCGGCGCTCGCATGGCCTGGGTAAGGGCCTTGCTGTGCTGGCTCAACTCGTCCAAAGGACCCAACTGGTCGCGCACGATGCTGAAAGTGCTTTTGACATAGGCCAGCGGCGTGTTGATCTCGTGGGCGATGCCGGCCACCATCTGGCCCAGGGCAGACATCTTTTCGGATTGCACCAGCTGGACCTGTGATTCCTGGAGCTCCTGGTGGCTGCTCTCCAGTGCGGTATTGGCCTGGGCCAGCGTGTTGTTGGTCTGGTTGAGCAACTGATAGTTGCGAAACAGTTTCCAGCCTGCAAAAGCCAGCAACAGCAGCAGCAAGGTCGAGTAAATGGCCAGCGCGCGCTGGTAGCCTTGCAGGCCTGTGAGCAATTGGTCGTTTTCTTGCGTGTGGGCGTCGGACAGATCGTCGATGGCCTTGGCGGTCGGCAGGCTTGCCAGCGTCTGAAGCAATTGGTTGCCACGTTCTTGCTGGCGCAGCATGGAGTGGACATGGGCGACAAAGGTGTCGGCCAGCGTCCGCAGATCCTGGCTTTGGGCCAGGGCTTGCAGGGCGGTGGCGTTGTCGCTGATCAACTCGCGCAGCTCCGGGTCGGGCGTTTGAGCGTAGCTCATGGAGCTGGCCAGTATCTGGCTGAGCATCTCTTCGGCGTGCTGTCGCTGCCCCGGGGCCTGCGAGCTATTGCGCAGCGCCTGCGCCAGCTCGGTGGCGGCCAGGGGGAGAAAGCGTGATGAGTTCTGCAAGATCGCGTTTTGCGATTTGAAGTGCTCGATTGACGCAATTTTTTTCTCCATCAGCTCGCTAAAGTGATCGAGCAGCGGACGCATGCGGGAGACGCTCTCATGCCTGCCCAGCCAGTATTCGGCGGTGGTTTCGCCCAGCTGCTTTTCCAGCTGTGCGATCAGCGGCAAAGGACTTGCCACCTGATCGTAGTTGGTGCTCAGGCCGGTCTTGGCGCGTAGCACGTCCACGTTCCAATCCGCGTCTACCTGTTTGAGGTTACGCAGCGTGCCGATGATTTCATTGCTGGCGTTGAGATTGATGGCGCGGGTCTGCAGCACCAGGAACACCAGTACGGCAATGAGCAGGAGAGCGACCAGTGCATAGGCCCAGCGCAGCGAACCACGCCTGGGTATCGATTTTTTTATCATGGCGTGTTCAGGGTTCTTGAGCCCAATGCTCCAATGGCTGGCCATCGAGTTCGCCAGTCAAGGTGTGAAGAAACTTGATGATGTATTTCTTGTCCAGCTCAGGGGCACTGCGGCCGAGCTGATAGCGGAACATCACATCGACTGCGTCTTCAAGCGTCTTGGCCGATCCGTCATGGAAGTAGGGGGCCGTCAAGGCCACATTGCGCAGACTGGGGACCTTGAACACATGCTTGTCATCCGGGTTTTTGGTGACGTTGTAGCGCCCGAGGTCAGCGTCGCTCGGCTTGCCTCGCTGGCTGAAATAGTCACCCATGACGCCAAAGGTCTGGAACATGTTGCCGCCGACATTGACGCCCTGGTGGCAGGCCACGCAGCCATAGGACTTGAACAGTTGGTAGCCACGCAGCTCGTCCTGGCTGAGTACGTTCTTGTCGCCGCGCAGGTGGCGGTCAAAGCGCGCGTTGGGAGTGATGAGTGCCCTTTGGTAGCTGGCCAGTGCATCGGCGATGTTGCTGGCATTGATGCCGGTGTTCGGGTAGAGCACCTTGAACTCGGCGCTCAGTGCTGCGTCACCGGACAATTTGCCCAGCACCTGCGCCCAGGTGGTGTTCATTTCGTTGGGGTCATGCAGGGGACCTTTCACCTGCTCTTCGAGTGACGCGGCGCGGCCGTCCCAGAACTGGCGAAAGTTGTAGCGGCTGTTGAGCACGGTGGGCGTGTTGACCTTGCCCAGCCGTCCCTGTACGCCGCTGGACAGCGCCTGACGATCGGCTCCGCCCTTTTTCACCTCGTGGCAGCTGGCGCAGGAGATGGAGTTGTCGGATGACAGCCTTGTATCGTTGAACAGCTTACGTCCCAGATCCACCTTGAGCGGGTTTTCCTGCGTACTGGTCGGAATCGGGGTAATCGGCTCCTGGGGCGGGGCCTGGGCAGTAGCCCAGCCACATGTGGCCAAGGCTGCAAGTAGACCGAGGAATTGAAATTGGCGGTGACGGCTGGTGGATTGGTGGTCCATCTTTGCTGATTCTCCGGTGCGCCAACCGGCTCCCATGCATGACGTATGCGAGTGCCAGATGCAGCAGCGGCAGCGCTGGCGCACGAGGACAAGCAAAGCAGGAGGTACCGGATTGGTAATGGACAAATAGTGGGGGTGCACTGGCCTGTGACCAGACGGCACAGTTGCTGCGCCATCAGGGTTGGAGACCCCCTTTTGCTTTTTTCTTGCGCTGTTGGGTAGTGGTCAGCGCACTTTTGAGCGATGCCGATGCGTGTGGCAAAGGTTGCTCAGTTGAGCGTAAGCGCACGCTCTTGGAGGTTTGTTTGCGCTAATCAAATGAGTGGTCATTTGTGGCAAAAAATGATGCTGTTTGCTATTTTTTCGTCTTGACTTAACTGTTTTGCATGTTGTCGTATCTGTGTGCCCGCAGAGCGATCTGCATTTACCCATTTCTTAGTAGATGTGGTTATGCCTTCTGCTCACACCCCGTGCCCACGAAGGGCTCCTATCGCAGCTCGGCCAAGTCCGCGCCTGTACTCCTAAGCGCGAGTTTTCAAGGACTCGGTCAAAGTCCGATGAATCGCCGTAGAAACACGTGGCTAGCGCTTGTGGCAAAGGTCAGAAACCAACGTTGCCGTGATTCACTTATCTGCTGAATTTGAGTATCCATAAGAAATTGCCCCGGATAAATCAGAACTGTCTGAAAAATCTCGTGAACTGCCAAAGGCATTGCCTGAGCTCAGCAGCATGAGAAATTTAGATCCGTTCGACTATGCCGGGGCTTTCTCGTTGGACATTCAGGTCGGATCGAGGCGCTTATTTGCGCTTGCCTACCTCGTTACCAATCAGCGCGCCTGCTGCAGCGCCGCCTACGGTGCCCAAAGTGGAACCAAACAGTGCATCACCGACCACGCCGCCGGCAACGGCGCCGACACCGGTGCCGATCTGGGCATTGGTGGGGGAGGTGGAGCAGCCTGCCATGGCAAGCGTGAAGGCTGCAGACACGGTGATGGCAAGAGTTCGCAGTTTCATGAGGTCTCTCCTGTACAGCTGCCAAAGAGGCCAGCTTTCATAAGAACACGCCTTGATCTTGAACCTTTTGCCCTGGCCTTGAGGTAGGAGAGAGGGCCAAGCCTGTGTCATTCAGGCTTGGCGACTGTCATCAAGCCGGCTTGCCGGCTGACAGCCAGTGCGGCGGTTTTGTGTAAGCGCGCACTTAAACCGATCGACTGCGCGCCAGCGGCGGGTTGTGGGCGAAGTACTTTCGGATGCCCGTCATCAGCGCATCGGCCAGTTGCTCGCGGTAGGCGGCAGAGGCCAGCTTGGCTTCCTCCTCGGGGTTGCTGATGAAGGCCGTTTCCACCAGCACGCTGGGAATGTCGGGCGCCTTCAGCACGGCAAAGCCGGCCTGCTCCACACGGGCCTTGTGCAGCTTGGCCATGCCGCCGATTTCGCCCAGCAGCGAAGTACCCAGCTTGAGGCTGTCCTTGATCTGGGCTGTGGTGCTCATGTCCAGCAGCATGCGCTGCACATGCTGGTCCTGCAGTCCGCCCACGTTCAGGCCCCCCACCAGGTCGGCCTGATTTTCCTTGTTGGCCAGCCAGCGTGCGGCCGTGCTCGATGCCCCGCGTTCGCTGAGCGCAAACACGCTGGCACCACGCGCGGCCGGGGTGGTGAAGGCATCGGCGTGGATGCTGATGAACAGGTCGGCCTGGACACGGCGGGCTTTTTCCACGCGTGTGGCCAGGGGCACGAAGAAGTCGGCATCGCGCGTCATGAAGGCGCGCATGGGGCTGCCGCCGATGCGCGAGTTGTTGATGCGCTCGCGCAGCAGATGGGCGACTTTCAGCACCACGTCTTTTTCTCGCAGGCCGCTGGGGCCGGTGGCGCCGGGGTCTTCGCCGCCATGGCCGGGGTCAAGTGCCACGATGATGATGCGGTCCGTGCTTTGCGAGGTGGCAATATTGGGCGCAGGCCTGGGTGCTGGAGCCGGGCGTGGCGCGGGAGCCGGTGGCGGCGGCACGGGAGCCGGTGCCGGAGCCTGTGCAATCACCGCAGGAGCCGGCGCTGGTGCGCTGGGCCGCTGGTTGCGCTGGGCAATCAGATCACCCAGAGGGTCGGCCTGGGGCGCTGTCGCAATCGCCGCAGGGGGCGGTGTCGTGATCGCGGGATTGTGCGGCGCCGGGGTGGCAGCCGTGCTGCCGGCATCGCGCAGGCGTTCGCTGATCAGGGCTTCCAGCGGATCCACGGCCTTGGCGGGGTAGAGGTCCAGCACCAGCCGGTGCTTGTAGGGCGCAATCGGGGCCAGCGTAAAGACCTGGGGCCTGGCTTCCTGCTTGAGGTCGATCACCAGGCGCACCACGCCGGGTGCAAACTGACCGACGCGGATGCTGGCGATATTGGGGTCGTCGGAGCGGACCTTTGCCACCAGTTCCTTGAGCGCCGGGTTCAGATCCAGGCCCTCGATGTCGACGGCCAGGCGCGGCGGGCTGGGCACGAAGACCGGCTTGGCCGTCAGCGGAATATCGGATTCCAGCGTGACGCGCGAGTAGTCGGGTGCGGGCCAGACGCGCACTGCCACGATGCTCGCGCCTTGCGCAATATGCTGGCGACCCAGCAGCAGAACCACGCCACCTGCCTGTAGCAGATTGCGGCGGGAAAGACCCGGTCGGGGCAGGTCCGGAAAAGCCGTGGAAGAAGTTGTTTTGCTCATGCCGTCAATGCTTCAAGCACGGTGCAGCCTGCGGGGGTGCCAGCCTTGAGCGTCACCTGTCGCTGCACATCGTCAATTGCTTCGATATGGATAGCTATATCCGCAACAGGTGTAACCGCTGCAGCCTTTTCGGGCCATTCTGCCAGCTTGAGTCCGGTGCTGGCAAAAATGTCACGAAAACCTGCATCTTCCCATTCACGCGGATCGTCGAAACGATAGAAGTCAAAGTGCCAGATCGAGAGCTCGCCGGCCTCATGCGGCTCCACCACTGCATAGGTCGGGCTCTTGATGCGGCCTTGCACGCCCAGTGCGCGCAGCCAGTGACGCACCAACGTGGTCTTGCCCGCACCCAGGTCGCCATGCAGGGTCACATAGGCGTTGCGCAGCTGTGGCAGGGCGGCCAGTTGCCGGGCAAAGCGCTCGGTATCTTGTTCGCTTTGCCAGAGTATCTGGCGCTGCGCCAGCGCTGGTGTGGGCTCGCTTCCTACAATTGGGGGTGTATGTTGAGCAGCAGTCAATTGGTTCCTTTGATGCAAGCCTGGGCTCGCGAGCTGGGATTTTCCCAAATCGGCGTGGCGGGCGTGGATTTGTCCTCGGCAGAGTCCGGTTTGCTGCAATGGTTGGCGCAAGGGTTTCATGGCGAGATGCATTACATGCAGGCCCATGGTTTGAAACGAGCCCGGCCAGCGGAATTAGTTCCCGGCACGGTCAGCGTGATTACCGCGCGCATGGATTATCTGCCGCGCGCGACCGAGGACGGCTGGCAGGCCGTGGAATGGGATCGGCTCAAGCGTCCGGAGGAGGGCATTGTCTCCATCTACGCCAGAGGCCGTGACTATCACAAGGTGCTGCGCAACCGTCTGCAGAAGCTGGCCGATCGCATTGCACAGGAAATAGGCCCGTTCGGCCACCGCGCCTTTACCGACTCCGCCCCGGTGCTGGAGGCCGAGCTGGCCAGCCGCAGCGGCCAGGGCTGGCGCGGCAAGCACACGCTGGTGCTGAGCCGCGAAGCCGGATCGATGTTCTTTCTGGGTGAAATCTATGTGGACTTTGCACTCGAGCCCACCGCCGCAGTCACGGCGCACTGCGGCAGCTGCTCGTCCTGCATCGACGCCTGCCCCACGGGCGCCATCATCGCGCCGCACAAGGTCGATGCGCGGCGCTGCATCTCCTATCTGACCATCGAACATGCGGGCAGCATTCCCGAGGAGCTGCGTCCCTTGATGGCCAACCGCATCTATGGCTGCGATGACTGCCAGCTTGCCTGTCCCTGGAACAAGTTTGCCCATCCCAGCGTCTTGCCGGACTTTGATGCCCGCGCCGGTCTGGCGGGCACGCAGCTGGTGCATTTCCTGGCCTGGGATGAAGCCACGTTTTTGCGGCTGACCGAGGGCAGCCCGATTCGCCGCATCGGACATGCGCGCTGGTTGCGCAATGTGGCCGTGGCCCTGGGCAATGCCTGGCGCGAAACCGGCAGGCCCGAACTCAGGGCCGCGCTGCAGCGCCGGGCCGATCATCCCGATCCTGTGGTGGCCGAACATGTGGCCTGGGCGCTGGCGCAGCGCGCCTGATTTTGAGTGAAATTGGTCTCTATTGCTTATCAAGTAAGCGCAAGAAGCTATCAAATTCAAATCCCAATCAGCCAGAGCCCGAAGGGCAGGCTGAGCACGCCAAGCATCGTGGACAGCGACACCAGACTGGCCACAAATGAGCCCTCATAGCCCATGCGCACAGCCAGCACATAGCAGGACGAGGCCGTAGGCAGGCTGGAGAACGCCATCAGCGCAATCGCCTGCGGCTGGTTGAGCTGGAACAGCCGCACCATGGCAAAGGCGATCAGCGGCTGGATGGCATGGCGTATCAGCAGCAGCTCGCTGGCCAGCAGCTTGTTGCTGGCCAGGGCGCTGAGCTTGAGACCGGCGCCGGCGGCCATCAGGCCCAGGGCAATCGAGGCAGCGCCTATGCGTGCCACGGGGGCTTCGAGCAAGGCCGGAATCTTCAGTCCGGCGGCGTTGAACAGCAGGGCGCTGACGGTGGCGATGATCAGCGGGTTGCGCAGCAGATGGCCGACAAAATGCTGGTCGCTGCCGCGTGTCATGGGCCAGACCGCGGCCACATTGAATAGCGGCACGGACACGCCGATCAGCACCGAGACATAGAGCAGCCCGTCCGGCCCTGCCAGGCGCGAAACCAGCGCCAGCGCGATAAAGGAGTTGAAACGAAACGCTACCTGCGCTGCTCCCGCATAGCTGCGTGCATCGATGCGCCGGCCCAGAAACGGCAGGTGCGGAAGGCTGTAGGTCAGCGCAATGCCCAGCAGACCTCCCAGCACACCGGCGGCCAGCAACTGGCTGGCGTCGCCCCACTGGATCGGGTTGCGAGTGATGGAGTGAAACAGCAGCACCGGAAACAGCAGGTAGTAGACGAGCTGCTCCACGGCTTGCCAGATGCTGCGGTTGATGGGCGTGAAGCGGCACAGCACATAGCCCAGCACGATGAGCGCGAAATCGGGGAAAAGCAGTTCGAGGTAGTTCACGGCCTGTAAGCATAGGGCCGGGCGCAGGTTTGCTGAGAGAAAGCTGTCACCAAGTTTCTATGTAGTAGTACTTACTGCCGCCGTCTGCACCCTTGTGTTCAAGCTTGATGCAGTCCAAGGAAACGGCATGAATCTAGGGTAATTACTGAGAAATCAGGGCTAACAAGAATGTGTCGGGTTTTTTGCGGCACGTACCATCAGCCGTTAATTTCAGAACTCATAAGGAGACCCCTTCATGAATCGTCGTATGTGCGTGGGCCTGACAATGGCTCTGGCAACTGTAGGTTTCTCGTCCGGTGTGTTGGCAGAGGCCAACTACCCCACCAAGCCCATCAAGCTGCTGGTGCCCTTTGCCGCAGGCGGCACGACCGACATCATTGCGCGTGTGATCGCCGAGCCGCTGAGCAGGGAGCTGGGCCAGTCCGTGGTGGTGGACAACAAGGGCGGTGGCGGCGGCGTCATCGGTGCGCAGGAGACCGCGCGCCAGAAGCCCGACGGCTACAACCTGGGTATTTCCACCCTGTCGACCATGGCCACCAATCCGGCCATCAACCCCAAGACTCCCTACAACCCGCTGACGGACTTCACGCCCATCATCAACATTGCGGCCACGCCCAATGTGATCGCCGTGAACCCCAAGTTTCCCGGTGCAGCCAGCTACAAGGCTTTCGAGGCCGAGCTCAAGGCCAATCCCGGCAAGTACTCCTATGGTTCGTCCGGCACGGGCGGCATCCAGCACATGCTGATGGAGCTGTACAAGTCACTGACCGGCATCCAGATGACCCATGTGCCTTACCGCGGCGCGGGCCCGGCCCTGAACGACGCAGTTGCCGGCCAGATCCCCATGATTCTGGACAACCTGCCTTCGGCACTGCCCTTTATCAAGGACAACCGCCTCAAGGCCATCGCCGTGGCAGCTCCCCAGCGTCTGGCCGTGCTGCCTGACGTGCCCACCTTCAAGGAAGTGGGTCTGCCCCAGGTCAATCGCATGGCTTCCTACGGCATTCTGGGCCCCAAGGGCATGGACAAGGCCATGGTCGACAAGATCAATGCCGCAGTGAAGAAGGTGCTGCAGGACCCCGCGGTCAAGAAGCGCATCGAAGACACTGGCTCGCTGGTGGTGGGCAACTCGCCTCAGGAATTCGCCAAGGAACTGAAGGAAGAGTACGAAACCTACAAGCAGGTCGTGGCCAAGCAGAAGCTGACACTGGACTAAGCAGCTGATCCGCTGCTGATGCAGTAGCGGACGCCGCAAGCCCGAATTGCCTTTGAGGCCATTCGGGCTTTGTTTTTTATATTATTTGCCGTTCCCGGGTAGCAGCAGAATCTTGCCGATGCTGACCCCGGACTCCATATGCCTGTGCGCCTGGGCAGCGTCTGCCAAAGCGAAGGAGCTATCGATCACGGGCCGTATCGCTCCGCTCTCCAATGCGCCAAGCCATCGCTGGGCAAAGCGCTGGACCATCGCCTGCTTGACTTCGGGCGAGCGTGACTTCATCACGGTTCCGAAGATCCGCAGATGGCGGTACAGCACCAGGTCCATGGGCAATGCAGCGCCCTGGGAGCCGCCCAGAAGGCCCACCATCACCATGCGCCCGCCGACGGTCAGCGATCGCACATTGGGCTCCAGGTAGGGGGCACCGACGAAATCGATCACGATGTCCACGCCTTTGCCGTCGGTGGCCTGGGCCACCACGGTCTGGAAGTCCTCGCTGCGATAGTCGATGAAGACATCGGCTCCGAAACCCAGGACCGCTTCGCGCTTGTCGCCGCTGGCCGTCGCAAAAACCCGGGCGCCCGCAGCATGTGCAAGCTGAACAGCAGCTGATCCGACACCACCCGCTGCCGCATGGATCAGCACCGACTCGCCGGCGCACAAGCCAGCCAGATGAAACAGGGCCTCGTGTGCGGTCACGAACACCTCGGGTATCGCACCGGCATCCACCAGGTCCAAATTCCCAGGGACAGGTATCGCCATGCGGTGGTCTATGCGCGAAATCTCGGCATAAGCGCCGCCGCCCACGATACCCATGACCCGGTCGCCCACGGAGAAGCCCTGCACCAAGGGACCGGCCTCGATCACGGTTCCGGCGATCTCCAGGCCCATGGTGTCTGCGTCACCAAAGGAAGCGCGGCCGTAGGCGCCCTTGCGGTGATAGAGGTCGGCACGATTGACGCCGATGGAGGCGTTGCGTACCAGCAAGTCGTGGGGACGAAGCTCAGGAGCCGGCAGCTCGCGGGCCACCAGCACCTCGGGCCCGCCAAAGTCGTCAAAAACAATGGCCTGCATGGTGGCGGGCTTTGCTGCGGGGAGGGAGTCTGTCAAAAAGGTGGGCATATGCGTCGTTCTCGAAATATCTTTGAGCGCTGAAGATTACGACGCAAAGCGTTGTTTGCAATGCAGCGATTTCGCTCTACATTGATGCAAATTTGCATCAACTGATGAGCCATGAACTGGGACGATACCCGCATCTTTCTCGCCCTGAGCCGCACGCACTCATTGCGCGCCGCAGCGCGCAGCCTGGGCATTGATCAGGCAACGGTAGGGCGACGCCTGAATGCGCTGGAGTCCGAGCTGGGGGCCAAGCTGTTTCTGCGCGCCAAGGATGGATACCTGCTCACGGCCGCTGGCGAGGTGGCACTGGCTGCGGCAAAGCGTATGGAGAGTGCGGCCTTGGACTTGCGCACCAAGATTGAGGGTCAGGATGAAAATCCCGGAGGGCTGGTGCGCGTGACAAGCACCGATTCCATCGCCATCGACTTGTTGCTGCCTGCTGTCGAGCGTTTGCAACAGCACTGGCCGAATATCCGCGTGGATCTGGAAGTCTCCACCCAGTTGCTCAGCCTCGGTCGCCGGCAGGCGGATATTGCTTTTCGCAACGTCAGGCCTGATACCCCGGAGCTGGTGGTTCGCCGTGTGGCTTCGTGGCCTGTGGGGCTGTTCGCAAGCACGAGCTATCTGGCTCGCTTTGGCGAGCCCGCCCCTGAAGACGAGTTGCGCGGTCACCATCTGGTCGCATACGGGCCTTATCTGGATCAGAGCCCGTTTCTGAGCATGGCCGGAGTGCCGGCACGTCAGGCCAAGATTGCCATGTCGGTCCGCTCCAGTCTCCTCGTGCGCAAGGCGGTTGCTGCAGGTGTCGGGATTGGGGAAATGCCGTTGTGGATGGGGGAGCGCGAAGGCCTGGTGCGTATCTGGCCGCAACGTCGACGCCCGAACGACTACGAAGTCTGGCAGGTCATGCATCCCGATCTCCAGCGCACGGCCAGGGTGAGAGCGGTTGCGCAGTTCCTGGCCGAGGCTTTCGATGGCTCATTAGCCGACATCAGCTGAAGCAGGCACAGCGCTTGCCATGGCCGGTATCTGACCCAGATCTCCTCGGTGCGCCCCTCTCCAGCGTGTACGCTAGCCCCATGTCCGACTCCCCTAAAAAAGCACGTGAGTCCCAGATTCCCGATGACTGGCCGCAGCCCTTGCCGCAGAGCCAGGATGCCCTCGATCAGTTCATCGATGCCCTGCTGCTGGAGGACGGGCTGTCGCGCAATACCTTGTCCGCCTATCGCCGTGACCTGACGGCGACTGCGCGCTGGCTGGCGCGGTTGCAGCCGCCCAAGGCGCTGGATGCTGCGCTGGAAGCCGATCTGCAAGGCTATTTCACGGCCCGTGTGGAGGGCACCAAGGCGACCTCGTCGAACCGGCGGTTGACGGTCCTGCGTCGCTACTTTCACTGGGCGCTGCGCGAAAAGCGCATCGCTGCTGACCCCACGGTGCGCATGCTGGCTGCCAAGCAGCCGCCGCGCACGCCCAAGACCCTGACCCAGGAGCAGGTAGAGGCCCTGCTTGATGCGCCCGATGTGGACAGCCCGCTAGGCTTGCGCGATCGCGCCATGCTGGAGCTGATGTATGCCAGCGGTCTGCGCGTCAGCGAACTGGTGAGCGTGCGCATGCACGAGCTGGACTTGCGCTCGGGCGTGCTGCGCGTGACGGGCAAGGGGCGCAAGGAGCGGCTGGTGCCGTTCGGCCAGGAGGCGCAGCACTGGCTGGAGCGCTATCTGAAGCATGCACGTGCCGTGATTCTGGGCGGGCAGCAGACCGAGGAAGTGTTCGTGACCCAGCGCGGCGCGGGCATGAGTCGCGTGATGTTCTGGGTCATCGTCAAGAAATGCGCGCAGATTGCAGGTGTGAATTCGCCGCTTTCGCCACATACGCTGCGCCATGCGTTTGCCACCCATTTGCTCAACCATGGCGCCGATCTTCGCGTGGTGCAGATGCTGCTGGGGCATGCCGATATCTCCACCACCACCATCTACACCCATGTGGCGCGCGAGCGGCTCAAGGCTCTGCATGCCGAGCATCATCCGCGCGGCTGAGCTGCCGCCTAGGCGCTCGCGCTGCCCAGTTGCAGGTGGTACAGCCCCCAGACGGCGGCGGCAAAGCGTTGCTTGACGGGCAGCTGGCCGAGCTCCGGAATCTGATGGGCTGCAAAAATGGCCCAGAGCGGGCCCACGCCGCCCATGGCCAGCGGCACGCCGTCCAGCTGGGTGGCGATCAGCATGCGCCAGCGCACGGCCTGGGCCAGCGGCATCTGGCTGCGATAGCCGTCTATGCCCTGCAAAGTCAGTTGCAGGCCGCGCGCCATGGCCTGGCCTACATCCACGCCGGCGGCCTGCAGTACCTGCTCCAGCAGCGGGCCTTGCAGGCTGTGCTCGGCTTCGTCGTATTCAAGCGTGGTCCTGAGCGTCTGCTGCTCCAGGCTGTTGAGCGCATCCATGCCGCAGGACCAGGCTGCATCGAACAGATAGCCATGGATGATCAGCATGCGGTCCGCCACGGCTTGCGGCTTGCCGCGATTGGCCTGCACACCGGGGCCGCTGATGCTGAGTACCGCAGGCTGCAGGCCGTCGAGCACGCAGGTGCGCGAGGCCTGGCGCGTGGTCGTGGCCGAGGCGGGCAGGGACATGGCGCCCAGTGCAGCGCCCGCAGCACCGCCTTGCAGCAGCAGGGCGCGACGTGATAGAGGGTTTTGTACTGCCATGGGTGCTTTCTCTGTGGTGATGGTTGAAGTCTAGCGGCAAGCCTTGCGGGCGTCATTGCGACACGTCGATGAAGACGCTGGTCGGCTGGAGTGTTGGTCTATTTGAATGTTTGAAGTTTTATTTTGATGGTTTTTGTCCATTGAATTGACGAATCGTCGTTCAAATCAACCGGGGAATTCACTTTGGTCAAAAATGCAGGTCTTGATTTTTGGATTTCGAGTGATGACTAACTTTCTGCGTCGCAGCATGCTGACCTGTGCCCTGGCAGCCGTGCTGCCTGCCACCTTGTCCCTGAATGTCCAGGCGGCCGACAAAGCCGATGCGGCTGGCTGGCCCAGTCGTCCCATTCGTCTGGTGGTGTCCTACCCCGCCGGTGGCGTGAGCGATGTGGTGGCCCGTGCACTGGGCGAGAAGCTGTCGCAGTCGCTGGGTCAGTCGGTGGTGATAGACAACAAGGCCGGCGCGGGTGGTGCGATTGGCCTGGATCAAGTCGCCAAGTCCAACCCCGATGGCTATACGCTGGGCTTTTCGTCCATCAGCCCGCTGACGCTGAGCCCCCATCTGGGCAAGCCGCTGTTCGATCCGCGCAAGGATATTGTTCCCGTAGTCAGCGTGATGTACTCGCCCGTGCTGCTGCTGGGCACGACCCGCCTGACTGCCAAGAGCTTTCCCGAGCTCATGACTCAGGCCAAGGCCCATCCCGGCGATGTGCGCTGGGCCACGGCCGGTCTGGCGTCGCTGGGCCACATCATGCTCGAGCAGATTGCCGATCAGGGCAAGGTGCAGATCACCCATGTGCCTTACAAGGGCGGTGGCCAGCAGCTCAATGACGGTCTGAGTGCACAGTTCGAGGTGTTGTCAACGAATGCCGGCCCGGCCGTGATGCAGCACATCAAGGCCGGCAAGTTCAAGGCCCTGGCCGTGGGCGCTCCTGCGCGTCTGGACTCGCTGCCCCAGGTGCCCACGCTGGCCGAGCTGGGTTACAAGAACGCCAACACCACATCGGTCTTCGGCATCTTCGCTCCCGCCGGTGTGCCTGCTCCCGTGCTGGCTCGCCTGAATGCCGAGGTGAACAAGGCGCTGGCGCTGCCCGAGATCCGTCAGCGCCTGGAAGCCACGGACAATGTGCCTACCGGAGGCAAGGCTGCGGACTTTGCCAAGCAGATCGAGGCCGAGTCCAGGTCCAACGCCCAGATCATCAAGGCTGCAGGTATCCAGACCAACTGATCGGGACTTTCCTGAATGACAAAGGGCTTGCGGTCACATCGGCCGCAAGCCCTTTTTCGCTGCGCGCAGCAAGCTCACTGACTGCTCGCCAGGCGGATTGGCTCAGATCACTTCGCTGGACAGGTTGTCTGCCCAGCTCAGTGCCTGCAGATGGGCCCAGTTGACCTGATGGTTGGACAGCTGCAGCGCATTGGCAGCGCGGGCAAA
Organism: Comamonas testosteroni; assembly: GCF_000761245.1. Classification (GTDB taxonomy): domain Bacteria; phylum Pseudomonadota; class Gammaproteobacteria; order Burkholderiales; family Burkholderiaceae_C; genus Comamonas; species Comamonas testosteroni_C. Next base: position 763,616 of record NZ_AWOR01000001.1, read on the forward strand.
AGCTGCTTCGTCGCCCGACTCGCAGGCGCGCGTCAGATCCAGGAAGGGTGCAAACACTCCCTTGTTATGTACCAGTGCGTCGACCACGGACTGGGGCAGGGCCACGGATTCCAGAGCCTTGGCCATGGGCTGGCTCAGCATCACATCGAGCAGCGAGAAAACGCCCACGACGAAAGCGTGGTCGCATTCCTCGGGCGGCAGCAGCTCGGCGGTCAGCAGCTCCATCAGGCGCCCGCGCACCACGGCCGTCTGGCCTACAGCCGGGGGGGTGCCGCCGGCGCGTGAGGTGGTCAGCAGCAGGGCCGCCCAGCGAAACAGCTTCTTGAGTCCAAGAATCATCACTGCATGGCGAAAGGAGGTGATCTCGCAGGACAGGCCAAAGCCCGAGCTGTTGATGAAGCGCAGCAGGTTGAAGGACAGCGTGGGGTCCTTCTTGAGCAGCTCTTCGATCTCCTCCGTGCTGGCCTGCTGGCGCACCAGGTTGATGAGCTGGATGATGGTGGTCTGCGTGGGGCGGATGGTGCGCGCCTGCACGAGCTGGGGCTGGGCGAACCAGTAGCCCTGGAACAGCTTCACGCCCAGGCCCAGCATATGCTCGAACTGCTCGGCCGTCTCGACCTTCTCGGCCACGATCTGGGCGCGTGTGTAGGTCTGGGCAAACTTCACCAGCTTTTCGGCATGCTCGATTCCGAAGCTCTGCATGTCCAGCTTGACGAAGGAGGCCATGGGCAGCCATGACGCATAGTTGCGGCGCAGCAGGTTCTGGTCGAAAGCCAGACGAAAGCCACGCTGGCGCAGGGCCGCAAATGTGGGCAGGCAGGCTTCGATGTTTTCCTGGGTGGCATCGGCGGGCAGGGCCGGGACTTCCAGTACCACACGGTCGGGGTGAATCAGCTCCAGGTGGCCGCCGCTCAGGCTGTCATGGGTGCAGTTGATGAAAACCGTTCTTTTGCCCACCAGAGCTTCGGCACCGGCATAGGACAGGGCATTGAACAGCAGCGCTGCATCGGATGCAGCGGTGTGTGCGTTATGTGCAACCGAGCGGTCAAAGAGCTCGTAGCCATACACATCCCGTTTTTCATCGACGATTGCCTGGCGCGCAATGCTGGCCATATTGGCCTCGTCCTTGTCTGCAACGGGGCTGGCGGTCGGTGAAGAGGAGTTGGTGTCAGGGGTATCCATGTCGGTTATCGCTTGGGTGTGGGGCAAAAGCGCTGTCAGTCGGACAGACACTCCGTCCATCTCAGAGCCTGCAGATGAGCGTGATTGATGTCCCCGTGCTCCAGGTCCAGGCTGCAGGCGCTGCGGTCGAATTGCTCCTGGTCATGACTCTCGCAGGCCTTGGTGAGCATCAGCAGCTCGCCCAGAATGCCTTCATGATGCAGCAGCGCGGCAGAGACCGATTCGGACACCGGAATCAGCGCCAGCGCTGCAGGCAAAGGCATGCCCAGCATGCGGTCCAGCATGGAGAACATGCCGCAGATAAAGGCCAGATCGGCGTCGGTGTCCGTCAGCGAGTGCTTGGCCAGCAGCTCCATCAGACGACCGCGAATCACGGCGGTCTGGCCCACGGCTGGTGGCGGGCCGCCTTCACGGGCGGCCGTCAGCAGCATGGCAGCCCAGCGGAACAGCTTGTTCAGGCCAAGCAGCATCACGGCCTGCTTGAAAGAGGTGATCTTGCGATGGGCGCCAAAGCTGGCCGAGTTGATGAGGCGCAGCAGGTTGAAGGCCAGGGCGGCGTCCTTCTTGAGAACTTCCTCGATCGCATCGGTGCTGGCCTGCTCGCGCACCAGCGTCAGCAACTGGATGATGCTTTGCTGTGTCGGAGTCAGAAGGCGGGTCTGCATCACCGTGGGGCGGGCAAACCAGAAACCCTGGAAAAGCTCGATGCCCAGGCGCTGCCCCAGCTCATGCTGGTAGGCGCTTTCGACTTTTTCGGCGATAAGCTCGGCGCGGGTGTGGCGGTTGGCGAACTTGACCAGCACCGTGAGCTGGTCCGGTGCCAGCGTGGAGAGGTCGAGCTTGATGTAGTCGGCCAGCGGCAGCCAGGCCGAATACACAGACTCCAGCACCGTGTGGTTGAAGGCCAGATGAAAGCCCTGGTCCTTGAGTGCCAGCAGCGTGGGCAGGCGGGCGGCCACCTCATGCACGGCCGCATGGCCCAGAGGGGGGATCTCCAGCACCACCTTGTCGGCCGGCAGCAGCTCCAGGTGCTCGCCGGTCAGGCCTTCGTGAGTGCAATTCACGAACATGAGCTTGGTGCCGACCAGATCTTCCTCTCCTGCATGCGTGAGGGCTGCAAAGATCAGCGTCGCGTCCGAGGCCATGGTGTGACCATAAGGCGAGCGCGAGCGGTTGAACAGCTCGTAACCAATGATTTGCTGCAGCCCGTTGACGATGGGCTGGCGTGCAATCATGCCTTTGGACAGGTTGCGCGGCGAGGCGAATGCCGTGTCCTCTATGGTTTGTTCACTCATTGCTGCATGACGTCTGTGTGAGAAATGGTTGGCGGTGCCGGTTATTGTAAGAACGAGCTGATCATAGTGTCAGCTTCGTGCGTTCAGGCCGTTTGTGCCAACAACTTCGGCTCGCAGGCCTTGCTTGCCGATGATTCTTGATTCGAGTCAAGAAAAAATACCTAGATCTGTTGCAGCCAGGCGATCTCGGTCGCGGTGAAGCCTGCGGCTCGGCGTGCCTTCTCATTGAAGGGCGGACGCAGACGCGGCGCTTCATAGCGCTTTGTCAGCTCCAGGTACAACGACTCGGGCTCCAGTCCGTTTTTCTCGCACAGCCAGCGATACCAGTGATTGCCTATGGCCACATGGCCCACTTCCTCGCGCAGGATGATGTCCAGAACGTCGCAGGCCTCCAGTGCATCGGGCGCATGGGTGTTGCGCAGCTTGTTCTGGATTTGCGGCGTGGCGTCCAGGCCGCGCGCCTCCAACGTTCTGGGAACCAGAGCCATGCGGGCCACGATGTCGCCCGCCGTTCTCTCGCACATGGTCCACAGGCCCTGGTGTGCCGGGTGGTCGCCATAGTCCTGTCCATGGTGCAGGCGCAGATGGTCGCGCAGCAGGCGGAAATGCTTGGCTTCCTCGGCGGCCACCTGCAGCCAGTCGTGGTAGTACTGAGCGGGCATGCCGTCGAAGCGCCAGACGGCGTCCAGTGCGAGGTTGATGGCATTGAACTCTATATGCGCAATGGCATGGATGAGCACGGCCCGGCCTTCGAGGGTGGCAGGCGAGCGGCGCGCCACGGCCGTGTGGTGCTTGAGCTCGGGCCGGGCCGGGCGGCCGGGAAGCTCGGACTCGGGGATGTGCAGTGTCGGTGCTGTTTCTGCTATTGAATAGAGAGCTCTTTGTACATGCAGATCAATGGCTGCAGCAGCTTTTTCCTCAGGGTCTGCAAGGCACAAGACCTCTAGCGCGCGGTGACGTAACTCCATCCCTACAATTCTAGGTTCTATAAAGAAGCAACCCACAGGGAGACAAGCAGATGGCAATTTACGAACTCGACGGCGTTGCGCCGCAGATCGACGAAAGCGCCTGGGTGGCCGACAGCGCCGAGGTCATGGGCAGCGTCAAGCTGGACAAGGACGCCAGCGTCTGGTTCGCAGTCGTCATCCGCGGGGATACCGAAAACATCAGCATCGGCGCGGGCTCCAACATCCAGGATGCCAGCGTGCTGCATGCCGATTTCGGCAAGCCGCTCACGGTGGGTTGCAATGTGACGATTGGCCACCAAGTAATGCTGCATGGCTGCTCGATTGGCGATGGCTCGCTTATCGGCATCGGTGCAGTGGTGCTCAACGGTGCCAGGATCGGCAGGAACTGCCTGGTGGGCGCAGGCTCGCTGGTGACCGAGGGCAAGGAATTTCCCGACGGCTCCATGATCCTCGGCAGCCCCGCCAAGGTCGTGCGCCAGCTATCGCCCGAGCAGATCGAAGGTCTGCGTCAGAGCGCCAGGAACTATGTTGAAAATGCTCGCCGCTTCAAGCGCGGCTTGCGCAAGCTGGGCTGAGGGCCCAGCTTTTTACCGGAATCGATTAGCGTGTCTGAACTGCATAAATTCATTTTTGACGGCCTGCCCGTGCGTGGTGCCATTGTTCGCCTGACTGACTCCTGGCAGGAAATCCTGCAGCGCCGTGCCGGCAACAAGGATACCGGCGCCTACCCCGAGGCCGTCAGCACCTTGCTCGGCGAGATGACGGCGGCAGGCGTGCTCATGCAGTCCAACATCAAGTTCAATGGCGCGCTGGTATTCCAGGTCATGGGTGACGGCCCGGTCAAGCTGGCCGTGGCCGAAGTGCAGTCGGATCTGAGTCTGCGTGCCACGGCATCGCTGGTGGGAGAGGCCAATCTGCCCCTGCGCGGCCAGTTGGCCCCGCTGGCAGAGCTGGTCAATGCCCATGGCGCGGGCCGCTGCGCCGTCACGCTGGACCCCAAGGACCGTCAGCCGGGTCAGAACCCCTATCAGGGCGTGGTGCCGCTCAACGATGGCGCTGGCGGTCGCTTCGAGCGACTGTCCGATGCGCTGCAGTTCTACATGATCCAGTCCGAGCAGCTCGACACCGTGATGGTCCTGGCCGCCAATGACCAGATTGCTGCCGGCCTGATGCTGCAGCGCATGCCTGTCAAGGGCGAGGCGAATCTGGCTGCAGCCACCGAAAGCGGCGAGGCCGAGCACGATGCCCTGGGCCTGAACGAGGAATACAACCGCGTTGCCACTCTGGCCTCCAGCCTGACGCAGCAAGAGCTGTTGACGCTGGATGTGGAGACCATTTTGCGCCGCCTGTTCTGGGAGGAGAAGCTGCTGCGCTTTGCTCCTCAGGCCGACGAGCAGGCCCCGCGTTTTGTCTGCACCTGCAGCCGTGACCGAGTGGCCGCCATGTTGACGTCGCTGGGCGAGGAGGAGGTGGACTCCATCGTGGCCGAGCGCGGCAAGATCGAAGTGGGTTGCGACTTCTGCGGTCAGCAATACCAGTTCGACGCCATCGATGCGGCGCGTCTGTTCACCGAAGTGCAAAAGCAGCCGCCCAGCTCCAGCTCGGTGCAGTAACTGAGCATTGTGCTTGCGGCTCTTGACTCTGATTGTGGTGGAGACACCCAGCAAGGGCCCAGGCCGGGGCAGCGCAGCTGTCTTGCAGCTCAGAAGAGGTAGCGGAGAAGGCGCGAGGCGCCTCAGGGGGCGCTTTTCAAGGCCTCGAACAGCGCCAGTTCACACTCGGGATCGCCGCATTGCTCGCAGGCTTTGCGGCGTATTTTCTGGCTGGAACTCCAGGGGTTCTGGCTTGAAATCCAGTCCCAGTCTGCGGCCGGTTCTATGAATTTCAGAGAGGCAGCCAGTTGCTGCCATTGGGCAGACGGTCTGCCGTACAGCATCACATAGCTCTGCGAGCGTGCTTGCAGCAGTGCACGCCATCGGCTGATCTGTCGAGCGATGGCAGGGTCCGGGTCGGCATCGCGCCAGTCCTGGCCCAGCACATAGACCAGGGCATCGGCCGGCCATTCCTCGCCGGCTGCAGGTGCGCTGCATTGCCAGGGCGTGACATGGCCCTCATCCAGGCGGGCCTGCAGCAGGCCATGCGCCATGCCGCGTGCCAGGGCATGAGGCGCACCCAGCAGCACCAGAGTGGGTGCAGGAACAGCAAAGCCAGCGCGGGGCTGGCTTTGAGGCAGAGCGGGCGCCGGGTCAGCGCTTGGAAACCTGAATATAGATTTCATTGGGTTTGACCATGCCCAGCTCGTAACGGGCCTTTTCTTCCACGGTGGACAGGCCGTCCTTGAGGTCGTTGACCTCGGACTGCAGCCTGTCGTTTTCCGATTTCTCAAGGGCGTTGGCCGCGTATTGATCGTTGATTTGCTGCTGCAGCTCGTGCACATAGGCCATGCTGCCATTGCCCAGCCAGAGCTGGGCATGAATGGCGGTCAGCAAGACCAGCAATGTGACGCAGACGACGCGGTTGACCATAGAAAAGGTGGCTTAAAAGTAGCTTGTTAGCAAGAGACACCGGGCAAGGGCCGCCCCGCAGCAAGGGTGTCGTCCCCATTTTAGGGGGAAGGCGCGAAGCGGCTCAGGGGGTGCTCTTGTTTAGCGCAGGTTGTAGAAGGCCGCGCGGCCGGGGTACTCGGCCACGTCGCCCAGATCTTCCTCGATGCGCAGCAGCTGGTTGTACTTGGCGATACGGTCGGAGCGGCTCATGGATCCGGTCTTGATTTGACCAGCATTCAGGCCCACGGCGATGTCGGCAATGGTGCTGTCTTCGGTTTCGCCAGAGCGGTGCGAGATCACGGCGGTGTAGCCGGCGCGCTTGGCCATCTCGATGGCGGCGAAGGTCTCGGTCAGGGTGCCGATCTGGTTGATCTTGATCAGGATCGAATTGGCGATGCGCTTTTCGATGCCTTCCTTGAGGATCTTGGTGTTGGTCACGAACAGGTCGTCACCCACCAGCTGAACCTTGGCGCCCAGGCGCTCGGTCAGGATCTTCCAGCCATCCCAGTCGCCTTCGTGCATGCCGTCTTCGATGGAGATGATGGGGTACTTGTCGCACCAGCCGGCCAGCATGTCGGTCCACTGCGTCGAAGTCAGTGTCATATTGCCTTCGCCGGCCAGCACGTACATGCCGTCCTTGTAGAACTCGGACGCTGCGCAGTCCAGGCCCAGGGCGATCTGCTCGCCGGGCTTGTAGCCGGCCTTTTCGATGGCTTCGATGATCAGCTGGATCGCGGCTTCGTGGTTTTCCACGGAAGGTGCGAAACCGCCTTCGTCGCCCACGGCGGTGGACATGCCCTTGTGGTGGATGATGGCCTTCAGTGCGTGGAAGACTTCGGCACCCCAGCGCACGGCTTCACGGAAGGTGGGGGCACCCACGGGGATGATCATGAACTCTTGCAGGTCCAGCGAGTTGTTCGCGTGGGCGCCGCCGTTGATCACGTTCATCATGGGCACGGGCAGCTGCACGCCGCCCATGCCGCCGAAGTAGCGGTACAGGGGCAGGCCGGCTTCTTCGGCAGCGGCGCGGGCCACGGCCATGGACACGGCCAGCATGGCGTTGGCGCCCAGGCGGCTCTTGTTGTCGGTGCCGTCCAGGTCGATCAGGGTCTTGTCCAGGAAGGCCTGCTCGGAAGCATCCAGGCCCAGCACTGCTTCGGAGATTTCGGTGTTGATGTGCTCGACAGCCTTGAGCACGCCCTTGCCCAGGTAACGGCTCTTGTCGCCGTCACGCAGTTCAATGGCTTCGCGCGAGCCGGTGGACGCGCCCGAGGGCACAGCAGCACGGCCCATCACGCCGGATTCCAGCAGCACGTCGCACTCAACGGTGGGATTGCCGCGGCTGTCCAGCACTTCGCGGCCTACGATGTCAACAATGGCACTCATTGCATTTCCTTTGGGTTTCTGAAATCGGTACGTGCAGGCTGACTTCTTTCATGAAATCACGCCCAAGCGCTTGTGCATGAAGCGCAAGCTGCTATCAAAATTGTGAAGCCGACTCTTCTCCACATGCTGCGCGCGCGCCGTGCACGCGACGAGTATGGAAGAGGCTGCGGCGGCTATTGTGCACAAATTTGGTGGGCCGCTTTTGCCTTGACGTGTTGCAGCAGTCGAATTTCTTGCGCAAGACGTTTCTGTGCAAGCATTCGGACACAAAAGCGGATACAAAAAAGGCATGACGCCACGCTTCATCGTGTCGGTCATGCCGGGGTGCATCATCTGCTCAGGCGCCGCTGCCCGCCTTGGGGCGGCCGGGGCGTAGGGACATGCAGGCCTGCAGCAAGGCCCTCATGTCGCTGCTGATGCGCTGTGGATGCATGCTCAGGCCTGGAAGTGCTCTTCCAGGAAGCCGTTGCGCTTGGTCACATCGTCCAGCGCCACCAAGGTCTCCAGCAGTGCCTTCATGTGCTTGAGCGGCACGGCATTGGGGCCGTCCGACAGGGCGTTGCAGGGATCGGGGTGGGTTTCCATGAACAGGCCTGCCACGCCCACGGCCACGGCCGCACGCGAGAGCACGGGCACCATCTCGCGCATGCCGCCGCTGGAGGTGCCGTTGCCGCCAGGCAGTTGCACGCTGTGGGTGGCGTCGAACACGACAGGGGCGCCGGTCTCGCGCATGATGGCCAGCGAGCGCATGTCGCTGACCAGGTTGTTGTAGCCGAAGCTTGCGCCGCGCTCGCAGGCCGTGAAGCTGTCTGCGGGCAGGCCCGCTTCCACCGCCGCAGCACGGGCCTTGTCGATGACATTCTTCATGTCATGCGGGGCCAGGAACTGGCCCTTCTTGATGTTCACGGGCTTGCCCGACTGGGCCACGGCGCGGATGAAATCCGTCTGGCGGCACAGGAAGGCGGGGGTCTGCAGCATGTCGACGACAGACGCCACGTAAGGCACTTCGGCCTCGGTGTGCACATCGGTGAGGATGGGCACGTTCAGCTCCTTCTTCACCTTGGCAAGGATCTCCAGGCCTTTTTCCATGCCGGGGCCGCGAAAGCTCGTGCCCGAGGAGCGGTTGGCCTTGTCGAAGCTGCTCTTGAAGATGAAGTGGATGCCCAGCGAGGCGGTGATTTCCTTGAGTTGCCCGGCCACGTCCATCTGCAGCTGTTCGGATTCGACCACACAAGGGCCGGCGATCAGAAAGAAGCGCTTGTCCAGACCAATATCAAAGCCGCAGAGTTTCATGGTGGGTTCCTTTTTGCACGCCGCGCATGCTTCAAAAACTGAAGCTGCCAGCGCTCTATATTGAATGAATTCAAAATCATTTGATGCTGAAGTCATTGATTTTCAAGCGCTGGCAGCTCCTATTTCAGGATTGATTCCGGAGGAAGGGAATCAGGCCTTCTTGCCCGACTGGGCCTTGTTGTCCATGGCCGCCTTGATGAAGGCGTTGAACAGCGGGTGACCATCCCAGGGGGTGGACTTGAACTCGGGGTGGAACTGCACACCGATGTACCAGGGGTGAGTCTTGGCGGGCAGCTCGACGATTTCGGTCAGCTGTTCGCGCTGCGTCAGGGCCGAGATCACCAGGCCGGCTTCGCGCAGCTGGTCCAGATACTGGGTGTTGGCTTCATAGCGGTGGCGGTGACGCTCGGTCACCACGTCGCCGTAGATGCTGTGCGCCAGCGTGCCCTTTTGCACGTCGGAAGACTGTGCGCCCAGACGCATGGTGCCGCCCAGGTCGGAGTTCTCGTCACGGGTCTTGATCGTGCCGTCCGCATCCTTCCACTCGGTGATCAGGGCGATCACGGGGTTGGGGGTGGCCGAATCGAACTCGGTGGAGTTGGCGCCTGCGAGGCCTGCCACATGGCGGGCGTACTCGATGGTGGCGACCTGCATGCCCAGGCAGATGCCCAGGTAGGGGACCTTGTTCTCGCGGGCAAACTTGGCCGTGGAGATCTTGCCTTCCACGCCGCGCGAGCCGAAGCCGCCGGGCACCAGAATGCCGTCGTAGTCCTTGAGCAGCTTGGTAGCATCCGCGTCGTGGATGGTCTCCGAGTCCACGTGCGTGATCTTCACGCGCACATGGTTGCGCATGCCGGCGTGCTTGAGCGCTTCGTTGACCGACTTGTAGGCGTCGGACAGCTCCACGTACTTGCCGACCATGGCAATCTTGACTTCGCCCTGGGGGTGCTCGGTCTCATAGACCAGATCGTCCCAGCGCTTGAGATTGGTGGGGGGCGTGTTCAGGCGCAGCTTGTCGCAGATCAGGCCGTCCAGACCCTGCTCGTGCAGCATGCGAGGCACCTTGTAGATGGTGTCCACGTCCCACATGGAGATCACACCCCACTCGGGCACATTGGTGAAGAGGGAGATCTTGCTCTTTTCCTCTTCGGGCACCTGGTGCTTGGCGCGGCACAGCAGCGCATCGGGCTGGATGCCGATTTCGCGCAGCTTCTGCACGGTGTGCTGTGTGGGTTTGGTCTTGAGCTCGCCGGCCGTCTCGATGAACGGCAGGTAGGTCAGGTGCACAAAGGCTGAGTTGTTGGGGCCGAGCTTGAGCGCCAGCTGACGCGCAGCTTCCAGGAAGGGCAGGGACTCGATGTCGCCCACGGTGCCGCCGACTTCGCAGATGGCCACATCCACTTCGTGGTCGGTGCCAAGGCCCGCGCCGCGCTTGATGTATTCCTGAATTTCGTTGGTGACATGGGGGATGACCTGCACGGTCTTGCCCAGATAGTCGCCACGGCGTTCTTTTTCCAGCACGGACTGATAGATGCGGCCCGTGGTGAAGTTGTTGCTCTGACGCATGCGCGTTTCGATGAAACGCTCATAGTGGCCCAAGTCCAGATCGGTCTCGGCTCCGTCATCCGTCACGAACACTTCACCGTGCTGGAAGGGCGACATGGTGCCCGGGTCCACGTTGATATAGGGATCGAGCTTGATGAGGGTGACTTTGAGACCGCGCGACTCGAGGATCGCTGCAAGGGAGGCTGAGGCGATTCCCTTACCGAGGGAAGACACCACACCGCCGGTGACGAAGACGAACTTGGTCATGTCTTTTTTTGGTGGTGGTAAAACAGGATTATAGGTTCGCCACGAATTTCGGCGTGGCGTACAGGGATGCTTGTGCGGCAGCAAAGCCGCTCAGGTCTGATAAATTGCGCAGCATGAATGACGTGTTCGCAGGCAAACATCTGGTGCTGGGTCTCTCCGGAGGCGTGGCTTGTTACAAATCGGCCATGCTGTGCCGCTTGCTGGTCCAGGCCGGAGCCACGGTGCAGGTGGTCATGACGGAGGCAGCCGAGCAGTTCATGACGGCCGTCACCATGCAGGCGCTTTCTGGGCGCGCAGTCTACACCTCCCAGTGGGATGTGCGCGAACCCAACAACATGCCCCACATCAATCTGAGCCGTGAAGCCGATGCCATCCTCATCGCGCCCTGCAGCGCGGACTTCATCGCGCGTCTGGTGCAGGGTCGCTCGGACGAGCTGCTCAGCCTGATGTGCCTGGCCCGCCCCATGGAGAGCGTTCCCCTGCTGCTGGCCCCGGCCATGAACCGCGAGATGTGGGCCCACCCCGCGACCCAGCGCAATCTGGCCCAGGTACAGGCCGACGGTGCTCAGGTGCTGGGCGTGGGCAACGGCAGCCAGGCCTGCGGCGAGACCGGCGACGGTCGCATGCTGGAGCCCGAGGAAATCATGGAAGAGCTGGCGGCTCACTTCACGGCCAAGAGCCTGCAGGGCCAGCATCTGCTGTTGACGGCCGGCCCGACCTTCGAGGCGATCGATCCGGTGCGCGGCATCACCAACCTGTCCAGCGGCAAGATGGGCTTCGCGATTGCCCGTGCCGCGCGCGAGGCCGGTGCCCAGGTCACGCTGGTGGCAGGCCCCGTGCATCTGCCCACGCCGCGCGGAGTGACCCGCGTCGACGTGCAGTCGGCGCGCCAGATGCAGACTGCCGTGCAGTCCCTGGTGGCGGGAGCTTCGATCTTCATTGCCACGGCCGCTGTTGCCGACTGGCGTCCGGCCGAGTTTTCCGATCAGAAGATCAAGAAGGATGGCTCGGGCGATGTACCGGCCATGGACTTTGTCGAGAACCCCGACATTCTTGCCGGCGTGGCCCAGTCCGACCAGGCCCGGTCCGGCAAGTTGTATTGCGTGGGCTTTGCGGCCGAAAGTCATGATCTGCTCAAGCACGCCAGTGCCAAGCGCCTGCGCAAGAGCGTTCCGCTGCTGGTGGGCAATATCGGCCCCGCCACCTTTGGCAAGGACGACAATGCCCTGCTGCTGATCGACGATCAGGGCTCCAAGGAGCTGCCCCATGCCAGCAAGGACGTGCTGGCGCGCCAGCTGGTCGATGAAATTGCGCAGCGCCTGAGCGCCAAGCGTCCCTGACCCGTGATCCCAGGAGTCCGAACATGAATCTCTCCAGCTATGAAGGCCCGCGCAATGGCGACTATGTGGCTTATGTGGATCAGCTGATGCGAGCCAGTCCCGAGTACCGCCGCACGCTGCGCAGCATCGACGGAGCGATTCAGACCGCGGTCGTCACGCCCGGCTCCCAGGCCGCCTCGCCCATGTCCCAGCTGCGCAACACCTTGCAGAAGGCGCGCGACATGGCCGAGCAGGCGCAGCAGGTGCCGGGAGCGCGAACCACGGTGGCCGCTCAGCCGGCCCAGCGCACGGCTGCTGCACGGCGCCCCAATACGGCCGTGACCAAGCAGGAGGCGCAGCAGCGCTTCAGGGCCATGGAGCGCGAGATCGAGGGACAGAAGGCTCAGAACGGTCGCAAGCCCTGGGTGTCTCCGGGCTCGCTGGCGCTGATCGTGGGCGGGATGATCCTCTCCCAGTTCGTGCAGGGCTTTGGCGTACTGCTCGCCATCATGGGCCTGATGTCGCTGGTGGGCGGCGTGCTCAAGCGTCTGCAAGGCCGCTGAGAGACGCCAGGCGCCGACGCCTGCCCGGCACAGGGCACAATGGCGCCCTTCAGAAAACCGCTGGCGGCTGCACGGCAGCTGCCGCAATGAATGCAAGGCCCGGCTCACGGGCCTTGTTTCAAGACAGACAAGACTAGCCAGATCCTTATGAATGTTGATGTAAAGATTCTCGATGCGCGCCTGCGCGACAACCTGCCCGCCTACGCCACTGCCGGCAGCGCCGGCCTGGACCTGCGCGCCTGCATCGATGCGCCCGTGACGCTGGAGCCCGGCCAGTGGCAGTTGATCCCCACCGGCATGGCCATGCACCTCAAGGACCCCCATTACGCGGCGCTGATCCTGCCGCGCTCGGGCATGGGCCACAAGCACGGCATCGTGCTGGGCAATCTGGTCGGTCTGATCGACTCCGACTACCAGGGCCAGCTCATGGTCAGCGCCTGGAACCGTTCGCAGACCGCCTTCACGCTGCAGCCCATGGACCGTCTGGCCCAATTGGTCATCGTGCCCGTGGTGCAGGCGCAGTTCAATCTGGTGGATGACTTTGCCGATGCCAGCGAGCGCGGCGAAGGCGGCTACGGCTCCACCGGCAAGCAGTAAGCCTGTCCAAAGGCCCGTACCTCGCGCCCCATGAGTCGCCAGAGCCGCCAGACCCGCCGCCGCTCTGCCTCCTGGACCAGGGTACAGCTGGGCCGCGACCAGCATATGCGGCGGCGCTTGCAAAAACGCCACTGGCTGCGTCTGCATGCCGCTCTGACCGGTGGCCTGAGTCTGGCTGCCATGTCCCTGATCAGTCTGTGCCTGCTGCATGCCGGTGTGCACAGCATGGGGCTGCGCTATGGGCTGGCGCTGGCCTGCGGCTATCTGCTTTATCTGTTGCTGGTGCGCCTGTGGGCCGGCTGCATGCTGCGCCGCGACTGGGATACGGGCGATGCAGGAGCCGATGTTTCCGGCTCCAGTGGTAAATCAGGCGGTGCCGATACTGCGGATACTGCGGGCTTTGAAAGCGGGCAGGGAGGCTCCTACGGCGGCGGTGGTGCCGGCGGCCACTGGGATGATGGCGCAGCCGTGCCTGATATCGCGCCTGCGTCATCGGGCCTGGAGCTGCCCGATGTCGATGTGTCGGGGCTGGACGCGCTCGATGAAGGCGCTGTGGTGCTCGTGCCGGTACTGCTGATTTTTGCCGTCCTGCTGGTGGCGGTCACGGGCATGGGCTCGCTGGTGTGGCTGGTGTTCGGTGCCGATCTGTTTCTGACTGTGGCGGTAGAGGTGGCGTTTGCGCTGCTGATGACCCGAACCCTGTATGTGGTGGAGCGCGAAGGCTGGTTGCCGGCAGCCTTGCGCATCAGCTGGAAGCCCGTGCTCGGCGCCCTGGTCGCGGCCGTGGCGCTGGGGCTGCTCGCCGATTGGCTGTTTCCCCAGGCCGATACCCTGGCGCAGGTGCTGCGCAGTCTTTGATCGGCTTCAGTCCTGGTGCCTGGCGCCAGGCAGTTGCAGCTGCATGCGCAGCCCGCCCAGCGGCGACGGCAGAGCCTGGATGCTGCCGCCATAGGTCTGAACCAGATCGCGCACGATGTCCAGGCCCAGGCCGGCACCGGGACGCTGTTCGTCAAGCCGCTCTCCGCGGGCAAAGATGCGCTCGCGCAGCTCGGGGGCAATGCCCGGGCCGTCGTCGTCTATGCACAGCGTCAGTCGCTGGCTGTCCTCGCTTGCCGGCTGAACCTTGAGCACGACCTTGGACCTGGCCCATTTGCCGGCGTTGTCCAGCAGATTGCCCAGCATCTCCATCAGGTCCTGGGCGTCGCCCTTGAAGTCCCATTGCGCGGCATCCCCCTGCAGCTCGAAGCGTATGCCGCGCGCCGCATGCAGCTTGTCCATGGTGTGGACCAGGGAGTGCAGCGGGCCGGCCAGCGCGGTGCGCAGGCCATGGCCCTGCTGCGCCGCTGCTGCTGCGGCACGGGCACGGGCCAGGTGATATTCGACCTGGCGGCTGGCACTGGCAACCTGCTCGCGCACCAGGGTCGCCAGCGGGCTGTCCTGCTGCGCCGCCGCGTTGCCCATGATGCTCAGCGGGGTGTTGACTGCATGGGCCAGATTGCCCGCCTGGGTGCGGGCCCGCTCCACCATCTCGGCATTCATGCGCAGCACATGGTTGAACTCCTGAACCAGGGGCATGATTTCGGCCGGGTGCTCTCCCCTGATTTCAGAAGCTTCGCCCTGGCTCACAGCTGCCAGCTGACGGCGCAGGGCAGCCAGCGGAGCCAGTGCCAGCTGCAGCTGCACGACCACGGCGGCGATCAGCCCCGCTGCCAGCATGCACAGCGCGGCCACCAGCATCTTGGTAAAGCGCTGCAGCGGCGTGGCCAGCATGGCCGCATCGGCGGCAATCATCAGGCGCAGCGGCGGGGCACCGGCCTCGGGCAGCTGTACGGTACGCGTCACGATCACCAGGGTGTTGCCATTGCCGTCCGACATATGGCCATAGCTGGCCGGAGCGTGCAGCGGCAGGGTGGGCTCCCAGACCTTGTCGGCCTTGAAGAAAGGCCAGTCCAGGGTTTGGTCCCAGAGCGAGCGCGAACGCTGGATGCCGGCCTGAACCGTCTGTTGGCCGGCAGCGTCAAGCTGGTCCACCTGCCAGTACATGCCCGACAGCGGCTGCTGCAGCAAGGGGTCGCCGGAGAAGGGTGAGACCGTGACCGGGACGGCCTGATCGGGCTGATAGTTGACGGCACCGCTGAGGCGGTCGAGCTTGGCCACCAGCTGGCTGCGCAACTGCTGGGTCAGATGCTCGGCAAACAGCGTGCGCAGGCCCCATCCCGTGAGCAGCAGTGCTGCCAGCACCCAGATCAGGGCGCCCGCCAGCAGTCTCAGGCGCAGCGAGTTCTTCCAGGAGCCCGCGCTCAGCGGTGGCGGCTGTTGGGTCGTGGGGGAGGTCAGGGTGTGCTCGGACATATGGTTCATGCGTGGTTTGTGGGCGCAACCAGGCGATAGCCCAGGCCGCGCACGGTTTCGATCGAGCCTGCAGGCAGTTTTTTCCGCAGCCGCCCGACAAAGACCTCGATGGTGTTGGAGTCGCGGTCGCTGTCCTGCGGATAGATATGCTCGGACAGCTCGGTGCGCGAGACCACGGCGCCCATGCGCTGCATCAGCAGGGCCAGCACCTTGAATTCATGGCTGGTCAGCGTCAGCGCCTGACCTTCGACGGTGACGCGCGCCTGGCGCGAGTCCAGGGTGATGGCCCCGCATTGCCACAAAGCGCTGGCATGCGGACTCAGGCGTCGCAGCAGCGCCCGCAGACGCGCCAGCAGCTCTTCCATGTGGAAGGGTTTGGCCAGATAGTCGTCGGCGCCGGCATCCATGCCCGCGACTTTTTCATGCCAGGCGGCTCTGGCGGTAAGGATCAGCACTGGCATGGAGCGGCCCTGGGCGCGCCAGGCGCGCAGCACGCTCAGCCCGTCGCGCACCGGTAGGCCCAGGTCCAGTACCGCAGCATCGAAGCTCTCCACCTCGCCCAGGTATTGCGCCGTCTCGCCGTCGGCGGCAGCCTCCACGGTGTGGCCGGCCTGCACCAGGGCCTGCTGCAGCTGCTCGCGCAGCGTGGGTTCGTCTTCAATCAGCAAAATTCGCATGCTCTACAGCCCTCCTGAGTGCCGGGGTTCACTTCTTGCGCTTCATGCTGATGAGGCTGCCGTTGCTGGCATCGATCTCCAGCTTGACCACCTTGCCATCGCTTTGCAGCAGCCGGATCTCGTAGACAAAGCGGCCGTCCTCGCGATCGAACTCCACCTTGATGACCTGGCCCTGGTATTGCTGCTCGACCTGATCCAGGACGGTGCGCAGCGGCAGCACCTGGCCCTGGCGCAGGGCTTGGCGGGCGAGTTCGTGATCGTTGTCGCCGGCATCCGAGGTGGCGGGCCACAGGCTCAGCGCGGCAAAGCCTGTCGTTGCCACCAGGATGGCCAGCACGGCGTGAAGGGCGCGCCGGCGTGGGCGGTGCGCAGATTGCGGGTCGTTCGAGGCGTTGAGAAAAGACATGGCGAGAGGGCTGGAGTTGGAGGTGATGAGGTCTGGTTGTGTCTGGTTGTGTTCTGCAGTCAAGGTTATAGGCCTGCATCGATGAACGGAAGCTGAATGGCGGCTTCAGAAACGGTTCAGGGTGAATGCGAACAATCGGCCACAACCCGCAACAGAGCACCTCCCGCCAGGCGGGCCGTCTTTTTGTCCCCATCGTTCACCAGTCGACTGCAGGAGTCTCCATGTCTCGTCTTCAAGCCCCCGTCTTTGCGATGTCCGCTCGCGTCTTGTCGCTATACCGGTCCATGCAGCGCCGCAGCGGCATCGCCTTGCTGGGGGGCGCTGCGCTGCTGTCCGCAGGCACCTGCCTGGCCGCAGAAAACTCTCTGGCGGACCGTGCCTCGGCCTCGGTGGCCGCCGTGCGCGGCATGGCGCTCGGGCCGACCCTGTCCATCCGCGACGTCTGCGACCGGCTGGAGAAGGCCGGCTATCGCGAATTCCAGGAAGTGGAATGGGACGACGGCCTCTACAAGGTCAAGGCCACGGCCAGCGATGGACGCTTTGTGAAGCTCTATGTCGATGGCCGCAGCGGCGAAGTGTTGCGCGTGCGCACCAAGGGCTAGGATTGGCTCTGAGCTTGATAGCTCTCAGCGCTCTGTCGTTGTGGATGCCATGGTGGTTGGCAGAGCAAAGGAGCCAGGTATTGGGCAAGACGTTACGGTTTTGAAGAGTTGTAAACGGCTGCGCTTTACTCAAAGTATTGTGAGCAAATGTGAAAGCTGTCGTCCTGGCGAGCTTGTGCCGCGTTGCAATGCAAAGGCAGACCGTGCAAGGTTTGCAGAGCAACTCATAACAGGGACTGCGGCGCATGCAATGTGCATGCGCCAATCAGGAGATTTCCATGCAAATCAATCAACGCTGGGGCCGGTTGGCCATGGTGAGCGCAATCGTTGCGGCTCTGTCGGCCTGCGCGGCCTATCCTCAGGGTGGCTACCAGAGCGGCGGCTACCAGAACAGCGGCTACCAGGGAGGCTACTCCCAAGGTGCTTATTCGGGCTCTGGCTACCCTGGCAGCACACAGGCATACCCCGTGGGCAACAACCAGGTCCAGACCTATCCCGCCAATAACTGCGGCTACAACAACCCCAACTGCTATTCGCAGCAGCCCCAGCAATACGCCCAGCAGGGCCGTGTGATGAATATCGAGACCGTGCGCGTGCAGGACGGCAGCGGTGTGGGTGCAGGCGGCGCGATTGCCGGTGGCGTGATCGGCGGCGTGCTGGGCAACCAGGTGGGCAAGGGCTCGGGCCGTACGCTGGCCACGATTGCCGGTGTGGTGGGCGGCGCATTGGCCGGCAACGCCGTGCAGAACAGTGTGGGCGGCGGCAGCGTGCGCGATATCTACCGCGTCACCGTACAACTGCAGGACGGCAGCGTGCGCGCTCTGGACTACCAGCAGCCTCCGCAGCTGAGCATCGGCGAATATGTGCGCGTTGAAGGCAACCAGATCTTCCGCCGCTGAGCAGTCGGGCGCGCATAACCGGGCGCGCATAACCGGACGCGCATAACAAAAGGGACTCCGAGGAGTCCCTTTTTTATCTCTTTGCCTGAAGCGATGAGTGATGCTTGAGCCTGTGGCGCAGCGCAACTCAGTGACAGCAAGCAAGGGCCTAGGCAGCCCCGCCGCCTCGCAGCGAAGCTGTCGTTCCCCTGAGGGGGAAGGCGCAAAGCGCCTCAGGGGGTGTCAATGCAGTGTGTCATTGCCCGGAGCCATGGGCTCGATACGGAAAAAGCCCGTACCTGCCGTGCCGCGGCCGATTTCTTCCTCGGTGGCCTCGCGCACCGCTTCGATCTTGAGGTGCAGGCGGATGGCGATTCCGGCCAGCGGGTGGTTGCCGTCCAGCACCACATGCTCGGGATAGATTTCGGTGACCGTGTAGAGCAGGTCGGCAGGCACGGGGTTGGTGCCCTTGGGCATGGCGCTGCTCTCGAAGCTCATGCCTTCCTCGATCTCTTCGGGAAACAGCTCGCGCTTTTCCAGGAAGATCAGGCTCTCGTCATAGTCGCCGAATGCCTCTTCGGGCTCCAGGTGCAGGTCCAGCGTGGTGCCTACGCCGTGGCCTTGCAGAGCCTCTTCGATGCGCTTGAACAGGTCATCGCCACCGACAAGGAATTCCACGGGCTCGTCCAGCACGTCCAGCTCCTCGCCCAGGGTGTCTTTCAGTGTCCAGGTCAGGGCGACCACGCATTGTTGGGTAACTTCCATGGTGTGTATGCAGTTGGTGGGCCGCGGGCCAGTCCCGCAACCGAAATTGAAACGCCGCCACGACTGTGGCGCAATGGCAGGCATTGTCCCATGCGCTGCCCGCCGCTGCAGCACAGGCCTTTTGTTACACCCTGCAAAAAGCACTTGCACGGCCTTCACACTGGCGCTCTTGCAGGCCTGCATACTGACCCCATCTCTGCTGCAAGTAATTTGCGGGCTTAAAGGAAGGCACCATGACCCCTCAGGAACAACAACTGCTGCAAGACCTGTGCGCCAGGCTGACGCTGACCCAGGGCCAGCCCAAGGACGCGCAGGCTGATGCCGAGCTGCGCCGCGGACTGAGCAACGCGCCCGATGCGCTCTACTGGCTGGCCCAGCGCACCTTGATGCTGGAGCAAGCCATTCAGCAGGCCCAGCAGCAGATCGGCGAACTGGAGCAGCAGCTCAAGCAGGCCCAGCAAAGCCAGAGCCAGAGCCAGAGCCAGGGCGCAGGCAGCTTTCTCTCGGGCGGCCTGGGCACGCACTTCGGCCGCGCTCCCGAGCGTTATGCCGAGGACGGCGGCTACGCTGCCAATGCGCAGCCTCCCTATCAGCCGCAGTACCAGCCGCAAGCGGCGCCTCAGCCCTCCAGCTGGCGCGACCGTTTCTTTGGCGGCGGCTCGGCGCCGCGCGCTGCAGCGCCACAGGCCTACGGCCAGCCAGCAACCTCTGCCGGCAGCAGCTTCCTGGGCAACGCCGCAGCGGCCGCGGCCGGCGTGGCGGGCGGCATGTTCCTGTTCAACGGGCTGGAGAATCTGATGGGCGGCCATCACGCCGGCTCGGGCAGCCAGAGCGGCGGCAGCGATAGCAAGTCGCTGGCGCAGGACAGCAGCAGTCAGGGCCTGCATGGCGACAGCGGCAATACCTCGAGCCTGGCCAACGATGCGGGCCTGGGCAGCATCGATAGCGCGGACAACGACAGCTGGGGCGATGGCGGCGGCTTCTTTGACGATGACTTTGCCTGATTGCAGGCTTTGAGATTTTTGAGGCTCAAGCCCTTTTCCATCAAACGCTAGCAGCTATGGATTAGATAGTGAGAAGGAAAAAAGAAAGCCACCTGGCATTTTCAAATCAGGTGGCTTTTTTAATTTCAGTAGCGATGGGCGTGAGCTTTAACTAGGGCGCGACCTAAGTGTGGGACAGCAAGCAAGCGCCGCCGCGCAGCAAAGCTGTCGTCCCCCTCCGCGAAGCAGAGAGGGGGAAGCGGCGGGGCCGCCCAGGCAAAGCCGCTCAGGGGGGGCTTTAGAACGGATAGTGGCGTTCTGCGGTCTGCATGGTCACCCAGCGGGTTTCGGTAAAGGCATTGATGCCCTGCTGGCCGCCGAAATGGCCGTAGCCTGAGGCCTTGACGCCGCCAAACGGCATCTGGGCTTCGTCATGCACCGTGGGGCCGTTGATATGGCAGATGCCGGCCTCGATGCGCGCAGCCACACGCCAGCCGCGGGCCGTGTCCCGGGTGAAGACGGCGGACGACAGACCGAACTCGTTGTCATTGGCCGTGGCAATCGCTTCTTCCTCGCCGTTCACGCGCACGATGCCCTTGACCGGGCCAAAGGTTTCCTCGTGGAAGATGCGCATCGCGGGCGTCACATGGTCGATCAGCGTGGCAGGCATCAGCGTGTTCTCAGCCTTGCCGCCGCAGACTAGTTTTGCGCCCTTGGCCAGCGCGTCGTCGATCATGGCATTGCAGCGCTCCACCGTAGCCAGATCGACCACCGAGCCCAGCACCACGGGGCCCTTGCGCGGGTCGCCCAGCGGCAGGCTGCTGGCCTTGGCGGCAAACTTGGCGATGAACTCGTCAGCCACCTTGTTATCCACCACAAAGCGCTCGGTGGACATGCAGATCTGGCCCGAGTTGGCAAACGCGCCAAAGGTGGCGGCGTTCACGGCCGCATCGATATCGGCATCGTCGAGCACCAGGAAGGGGGCCTTGCCGCCGAGCTCCAGCAGTGCGGGCTTGAGATGTCTGGCGCAGGTCTGGCCGATGATGCGGCCCACACGTGTGGAGCCGGTAAAGCTCACGCGGCGCACGGCCGGGTGGGCCACGATGGCCTCGACCACGCTGCCCGCATCGGCGGGCGCATTGGTCACAAAGTTCACCACGCCGGCGGGCAGGCCCGCGTCCTGCAGCGCCTCGATGATCAGGCCGTGGGTGGCGGGGCAGAGCTCCGAGCCCTTGAGGATCACGGTATTGCCGCAGGCCAGGGCCGTGGAGATGCTGCGCACGGCCAGAATCACGGGCGCATTCCAGGGCGCGATACCGAGCACCACGCCGGCGGGCTGGCGCACGGCCATGGCAAGGCTGCCGGGCACGTCCGAGGGGATGATCTCGCCATTGATCTGCGTGGTCAGCGAAGCCGCCTCCAGCAGCATGCTGGCGGCCAGATGCACGTTGAAGCCGGCCCAGATGCCCGATGCGCCGGTCTCGGCAGCCATGGCCGCGGCAATCGCTTCGCCCTTGGCTTCGAGCGCCTGAGAGGCCTTGAGTAGCATGGCGCGGCGGGCGTTCGGCCCCAGTTGCGACCAGGCGGGGAAGGCTGCTGCCGCAGCATCGCAGGCGCGGATCGCATCCTCGGTCGTGGCTGCCGGCGCGCGTGTGGCCACGCTGCCATCCAGCGGGTTCCAGCGTTCAAAAGTCGCGCCATTGCCGGCTGCGCATTCCTGGCCGGCTATCAGCATTTTCTGTTCGATCATTTTTCATCTCCTTTTGACGTGAAAGCAGTCATCAAAGCTGCCTGTTGTTCATACCGTTGAAATTAGGCGCGGCCCAGCACAGAGGTGTCGAGCAAGGGCCTAGGCGGCCCCGCCGCCCCGCAGCGTGGGCTGCCCCAGCATGGGCTGCCCCAGCGATGGCATCGTCCCCCCGGGGGGAAGCGGCAAGGCCGCTCAGGGGGAGTCATCTCAGTGTTCACCGCCTAAATAAGCGCGGCGTACGGCGGGGCTGTTGCTGAGTTCTGTGGCCGAGCCTTCGCCCACGATGCGTCCGGTTTCCAGCAAGTAGCCACGGTCGGCAATAGCCAGGCTCTGGCGCGCGTTCTGCTCCACCAGCAGCACGCCCATGCCCAGCGTCTTGATGCGCGCGAGGGCTGCGAACAGCTCTTTGCACATGAGCGGAGACAGGCCCAGCGAAGGCTCGTCCAGCAGCAGGATATCGGGCTGGCTCATGAGAGCGCGGCCCACAGCCACCATCTGCTGCTCGCCGCCGCTCATGGTGCGCACGGCCTGGGCCAGACGATCGCGCAGCTTGGGAAAGAGAGCGAAGACTTGCTCCAGATTCCGGGCCTCGTTGGCGCGGGCGCGCCGGGGCTGGGCACCTAGCAGCAGGTTTTCCTTGACGCTGAGATCGCCGAACACGCCGCGCCCTTCGGGCACCAGGGCCAGGCCCGATTGCACGATGGCATGCTGGGGCAGCTGCATCAGCTCTTGGCCCGCCAGCTGGGCGCTGGCACCGGCCTGCGGCGTGACCATGCCGCCCAGCGCCTTGAGCAGGCTGGACTTGCCCGCGCCGTTGGCGCCCAGCATGACGACCAGCTCACCGGGCTGCACCTGCAGGCTGACCTGGTGCAGGGCTTCGTGCTTGCCGTAGCTCACCGAGATATTGCGTACATCAAGCATGGTCGGCCTCCGCAGTTGCTTGCTCGTTGCCGCCCACCTCTTCGCCGAGATAGGCGCGCACCACCTCGGGCTCCTTGAGCACCTGGGCCGTGGGGCCGTCGGCTATTTTCGTGCCCGCATTCATCACCACGCAGCGGCTGCACAGCGCATGCACGGCGTCCATCACATGTTCGACCATGAGAATCGTCAGCCCAGTGGCCTGCAACTGACGGATCAGCGCAATGCCCTGCTGCAGCTCCGTGGGGTTCAGGCCTGCCAGCCATTCGTCGAGCAGCAGGATCTGCGGCTCCAGCGCCAGTGCGCGGGCCAGCTCCAGGCGCTTCTGGTTGATATAGGTGAGGTCGCCCGCGGGGGTCTGCGCCTGTTCGGCCAGCCCCACCTGCTCCAGCAGCTGCAGGGCACGCGCGGCGGCGGGCCTGCCAAACAGCGGCCGGGGCTTGAAGGCCATGCCGGCAATGACGTTGTCGCTGCAGCTCATGGAGCCCAGCACCTTGACCAGCTGGAAGGTGCGCGCCACGCCCAGGCGGGCGATCTGGTGGCTTTTGAGCGGGTGGATGGGCTTGCCGTTGAACCAGATCTCGCCGCCGTTGACGGGCAGGGCGCCCGAGATCAGATTCATGGCCGTGGTCTTGCCAGAGCCATTGGGGCCGAGCAGGCCCACGACCTCGCCCGGGTAGACGTCAAAGCTCAGTGCGTTGACGGCCATCAGGCCGCCGAAGCGCCGGGTGGCGCCGCGCACGGAAAGCAGGGTGGCGGTCTTCATGGCTGGTCTCCCTTGCTGGTCGCATTCCTGCCCGACAGCCTGGCCAGCACGCCAGACAGCCCCTGGGGAATGAAGTACACGATCACGATGAACACCAGGCCCAGCAGAATCGAGAAATGGTTGGGGAAGTTGGCACCCAGGTACTCGAACAGCAGCACCAGCGGCACGGCCCCCAGAATCGGGCCGAACAGCGCGCCGGCTCCGCCGAGCAGGGCCATGATCAGGGTCTGGAACGAGACCGCCGGGGCAAAGGCAATGCTCGGGTCGATATAGGTCCAGCGCGGAGCCATGATGGCGCCCGTGACGGTGATGAACACGGCACTGACGGCGAACAGCAGCAGCTTGGCCGTGGTGGTGTTGATGCCCACATGGGTGGCCACAGTCTCGTCCTCGCCGATCACACGCAGGGCCAGGCCCAGACGCGAGCGATTGATGAGGGCGCGCAGCGCCAGCACCAGGGCCAGCATGGCCAGCAGCTGCCAGTAGATATCGAGCTGGGTGATCTCCACGAACACATAGCGGCCCAGATCCTTGGTGATGTTGACCTCCCACCAGGTGACCAGCTGCTTGACCAGCTCGGCCAGGCCGAAGCTGAAGATCACGAAGTACACGCCCGACAGCCGCAGCGTGGACAGGCCCACGATCAAGGCCATGACCAGGCCCACGCCGGCCGCAATGCCCAGCACGGCGGCCCAGGGCAGGGATTCGCCGAACACGGCGGTGACATAGGCGCCCATGCCGAAGAAGGCGACGGTGGCCAGCGAGATATAGCGCGTGGGCCCCGAGAACAGTGCCCAGGCCGTGGCCAGCACGCAGTACATGAGGATGCTGATCAGCAGCGAGAGGTAGTACTCGTCCGTCAGCCAGCGCGGCAGCAAGGCAAGGCCCAGCAAAGCGGCGGTGCTGATCAGCCAGATCAGAATTTCTTTGCGGCTCATCGTGCAGTCCTCCCGAACAAACCTGTGGGCTTGAACAGCAGCACCAGCAAGAACACCGCGTAATTGACGGCCAGCGTCAGGCCGGGGTCGACAAAGGAGGCCACCAGCGTTTCGGCAAAACCCAGCAGCATGCCGGCGACCAGGCAACCCATGAGATTGCCCACGCCGCCCATGATGACGACGATCAGCGCCTTCATCGCGAACATGGTGCCCATGCTGGCCGAGAAGGGTAGAAACATGCTGACCAGCACGCCGCACACGGCCACCAGCGCGCCGCCCAGACCATAGGCCAGGGCCGCCGTGCTGCGCACATTGATGCCGACCAGAGGTGCGAACTGCGGTGCCACGGACACGGCGCGCACCACGGCGCCGGCGCGGGTGCGCGTCAGCAGCAGGTACAGACCGCCGCCCAGCACGATCGCAAAGCCCAGCACCAGCAGACGGTTGGCCGCGACCTTGCTGCCCAGGATCTCCACGGGATCGGCCAGATAGCTGTAGCTGTGATAGTCGCCGCCGAACATCACCAGCATGACGCCCTGCACGACGAACAGCATGCCGAAGGTGGCCAAAATTGAATCCACCTCCAGCGCCGGCCCGCCCTTGGCGCGGCGCACCAGCGGGGTCAGCAGCAGCTGATAGATCAGCCACTGGATGGCAAAGCCCAGCGGCACCACCAGCAGCAACAGCAGCAGCGGCGAAATACCCCAGCTGCTGACCGCAAAAAAGGCCAAAAAGGCCGGGGCGATCAGAAACTCCCCATAGGAGAGATTCATGATGCGCGCCACGCCGTACTGCAGCGTCAGCCCCATGGCCACCAGGCCGTAGAGCCCGCCCAGCATGGCGCCAGCGAGAAGGATGTCTATTAAATTCATAGCGTATACCGCTGGTGGTTCATTGTTCTTGTTATGAAATCAATGCAAGGTTCTTGGAGGACATGCGCTAGCAGCTCTTGTTTTGATAGTTCTAAAAGCGGAGCGACATGCTGGAATAGGCATGCTCCAGCAACGGGACAGCGAGGAAGGGCAGCCCCGCACCGAGGCTGTCGTCCCCCTCCCATAGCGCGAAGCGCGTGGAGAGAGGGGGAAGCGGCATAGCCGCTCAGGGGGTGACTCGCGGTATCACCGCAGGTTTGACACCCGCCCGGTTGGTCGGCGCAATCGCGTTGAACTCGCCGTTCTGCCACTGGCCCACATGCCAGAGCTTGGTCAGTTGCTGGTTTTCCAGCTTCACGGGGCCGAGCACAGTCTCGAAGCTGCCGCTCTTGAGCTCCTGGGTCACGGCGGCGCGATCGATCTTGCCCACGCGCTCGATGGCCTGCTGCAGCATCTGCAGCGAGGTGTAGACGATGGGGCTGGCAAAGCGGTCCGATTCCTGGCCGGTCACTTCCTTGAAGCGCTTCAGATAGGCCTGCATCTGCGGGTTGCCAGCATCGATGCCTCCCGGCGCCATCACGCCTTCGGCCGCTGCGCCGAACTTGCCCTTGAACATGGGGAATTGCGTGCCCACGCCGGTGAACAGCACCTTGGGAGCCAGGCCCAGCGTCCTGGCCTGCTCGTTGATCAGCATGGTGTCGGGCGGGTAGGAGTAGGCCACGAAGGTGTCGGCCCCCTTGCCCTTGGCCTCGTTGATGATGGGGGTCATGTCCTGCGTGCCGATCGGATAGCTCTTGTCGTAGACCAGCTCGAAGCCATGCTGCTTGGCGGCCTTGCGCGTGGCATTGGCCAGCTCCACGCCAAAGCCGTCGGCGATGTTGATCATGGCGATCTTGTTGTTGATCTTGCCGTCCTTCTTGGCCTTTTCCAGCATGGCGACCAGGCCCTCGGCATATTCGCCGCCCGTGCCCAGGAAGAAGAAGGCATGCTTCCAGCGCTTGGCCAGATCGGGGGCCTTGTCGGTCACCGAGGTGGCGGCCAGCAGCGGGTATTTGTGCTTTTCGTAGGTCGGACCCACGGCCAGATTGGAGCCCGTGCCCCAGGGCGGCAGCACAAAGTCGACCTTGTCCTGGGTGATCAGGCGCTCGGTGGCGCGCACGGCCTCTTCGGTGCTGGAGCGGTCGTCGTATTCGATGACCTCGATGGGCACGCGCTTGTTGTAGGCCTTGAGCATGATGCCGCCGGCGTCGTTGATCTCCTTGACCCAGAGCTTGTAGTTGGGCGCCGTGGTCGCGGAGGTGCCGCCCGCGTTGACGCCCGTCTTGGCAATTGCCCAGCCGATGCGGATGGACTTGGGCGCTTCCTGGGCCAGTGCCGTGCCGCACAGACCCGCCAGGGCGGTGGCAGCGACCAGGCTCTTGAGAACAAAACGCTTGTCGGCGAATGTCATGCTTGTCTCCTTTTTGATGGACGGGTGTCCGGGTTCTTCGGCCATCGTAGGAAATCGCGGCGGCAGGGGCTTGTCTGGGCGTGCACTGCGTCTTGTCTGTGCATGCAAGTGTCTGTGGGTAAACACTGATTTCCCTGCGAGGCGCCGGTTTTGCCCGGGCCCTGGTCAGGGTCGCTATGGATAATGAAGCATCCTGTTACTTCTTCAGGAGCCCAGATGCGGCCAGACATTCCTGCCTACCAAGTGACCGAGAAGATGACCGAGATGCAAGGCGCTCAAGCCGTGGGCGCCTGGCAGCACTGGATGTCCACGCTCTATGGACTGGAGAGCGATGTCTATGGCGACCAGCATTTCTCGGCGCGACTGGGCACCTTCGAGCTGGGGCCGGTGGGCATGACCCGGATCGAGGCCAGCCGCCATCGCGTGCGGCGCACATCGGCCAGCATGGCACGCCACAGCACCGACTTTCTCAAGATCGTGGCCCCTTGGCATGGCGAGGCCCGTGTCTGCCAGAACGGGCGCGAAGCCGTGGCGCGCAGCGGCCAGTGGCTGATCTACGACACCACGCAGGAGTACGAGGTGCTCAACCCCGAGTGGTGCGAGCATCTGATCATCACCTTGCCCAAAAGCCGCTTTGAAGACCATGGCCGCGCCATCGACGCGCTCATGGGACGCTATGTGGGCGGCAGCGAAGGCGTATCCCGCATTGCGCTGGACATGATGCGCGGCACCTTTGCCGAATGTCGGGCCATGGGCCAGGGACTGGCCCAGCATGTGACGGATTCGCTGATGCAGCTGATCCAGCTGTCCCTGCTCGATGCCTGCGGCCGTGCGGCCTCGCTGAGCGCCAGCGAGCTGCTGCAGGGGCGCATCAAGGCCTATGTGCGCCAGCATCTGCGCGATCCGGCCCTGAGCGTGGATGCCGTGGCCGCAGCGCTCAACTGCAGCAAGCGCCATCTCTACAACGCTTTTGCCGATGAGAGGCTGTCCATCAGCCAGCATATCTGGGCCGAACGCGTGGCCCTTTTTCAGCGCGAACTGCTCAGTCCTGCCAATCGCCACTGCACCTTGACGGAGCTGGCGCTGGCCAGCGGCTTTGCCAGCGGCGCGCATCTGAGCCGCCTGTTCAAGCAGCACACAGGGCAGACTCCTGCGCAGTTCAGAGCAGGCATGTTTGGCTCCAAATTGCTCAATTAAGAGTTAAACAAGCCTCAAGTTCAGATACTAAATACGCTGTAAGCTATCAATAAAGTAGCAATCCAAAAACAAAAAAGCCACCCGGCGTTTTCAAATCGGGTGGCTTTTTTGCGTGCTTGGCTGCGACCAAGAGCGTTGGATTGAGCATGCTCTAACTCAGTAATACCGAGCAAGGGCCGCCCCGCAGCGAAGGTATTGTCCCCCTCCCATAGCGCGAAGCGCGTAGAGAGAGGGGGAAGGCGCGGAAGCGCCTCAGGGGGAGCCTCAGATATCAATCCCGCACTTGCCCGGAGCCAGAATGCCGTTGGGGTCCAGAGCACGCTTGATCTTGCGCTCGATATCGCGCTTGACCGGACCGTAGCTCTGCGCCACGCGCTCCTGGAAGGCGGTGTTCACGCGGTACACGGCATAGCCTTCCTTTTCGAACTCGTCCAGCAGCTCGGCAAAGCAGGCGTTGGCACGCTTGGTTTCCTCTTCGTTGCTGCGGTCGTACAGCACGTCGATGACATGGTGCATATCGCGCCAGCCGACGATGAACTCGCCCACATAGTCCAGGCCATGCTTGTTGAGGATCTTCTTGGCCAGCGACTTCTGCTTGTCGCACTCGCTGCCGCGCGCCTGCGACACAGGGGCAAACCACATCGAGCCGCCACCCCCGCGCCAGTTGTAGAGGCCGAATTCCTGCAGGTTGGGCACGCCTGACATGAGCTGGGCACGGTACTTGAAGGGCTGGGTGTCTCCGGCCATCTCCTCGGTGATCAAGCGGCCCTTGCCCAGCTTCTTGAGCGCGTCCTGCACGATCTTGAAGTTGACGTCGACCTGCTCCCTGGTGCCGTACAGCGCAGCGTAGACATTCCAGGCGCCCAGATGCTTGTCTTTCTGGATCTGCTTGAGGATGGCGTCGGGCGTATGGCCGGGCTCGGTGGTGTAGTCCGAGCGGCGGGTGTTGCAGGTGGACGCTTCCCACAGCACGCCGGCAATCACCACCGAATTGGGGATGACCTGGGCGATGCGCAAGGGGCGGATGAATTCCACGATCTCGGAGATATCGCTGTCTTCGTCGAACTGGATTTCCAGCGGCTTGAAGACCGGTGGCTTGGGCATCAGCCAGAAGCCCATCTTGGTGCAGATGCCGTAGTTGGACTGGGTGAACATGCCGTCCAGCGTCGGGCCGTAGCCCCACTTGAACACCTGCCAGGCCTTGTCGCCCTTGACGCCTCCCATGCCGGTGCGCAGCACATCGCCGTTGGCCATCACCACTTCCATGCCGCACTGCATCATGAAGTGTTCGCCATAGGGGGTGTAGCCCACGCCGCGGTCCATGGTGTTGCCCAGAGGACCGGCAATGGCCGAAGGTGCCGAGAACGACAGCATCAAGGGAATCTTGTTCTCTTCGAGGTAGTCGTAGAGCATCTGGTAGGTCACGCCAGGCTCGACCAGGGCCGTGCACAGCTCGGGGTCCACGTGGATGATCTTGTTCATCTTGCGCAGATCCAGCACCACCTGGCCGCGCTGGCCCGGTGCGGCCGAGCCGTAGCCGAAGTTGCGGCCGGTGGAGATGGTCCACACGGGCACCTTGTGCGCGTTGCAGATCTTGACCACCTCTTGCACCTGCTCCACGGTGGTGGCAGTCACCACGGCCGATGGTGTGTGCTCTTCGGCAGGCACAGCCATCATCACCTTGGTGTAGGGACGAACCAGCTCGTCCTTGATCATCACATTGTCTTCGCCCAGGGCGTTCTTGAACTGGGCGATGGCCGCATCGAAGCTGCTCTCGCTCATGCCCTTGGGCAGGGCCATGTATTTGCTTGTCATGCTCTGCTTTCCTTGTTTCTTAGATTACGCAGCTAAAGGACACGCGGGCTTCCTTGCCTGCTGCCGCCGTGGTGGTGTTCATGACTTGACGGGACGCCAGCGAGCGACCCAGCGCTTGGGCCCAGTCGGCGGCGGCGCCGTCCACGCGATGGTGCTCTGCGGCCAGCACGCGGCCGCCGCTGGAGCGGACCAGGTCCAGCACCAGCGTGGCCGAGGCGTCATCGAGCAGACCCACCAACAGGGTTTCCTGACTGTCGGTCAGCAGCTCGCCCAATTGGTTGAATGCGGCGCTGTCCAGACCTTGAAGGCCGGTGTGCACCACGTTGCGGGACGTGCTCTGAACACCGGCCACAAAGGCCTTGTCCAGCGCGCTGGCGTGCATGGAGGATGTCACGGCCAGCACCTCGGCAGGGCGTGTGGCTGCGCTGGCGGTACGGCCTGCAGCGGAGGTGGCAGCCTGTGCCCAGCCTATGCCGGAGACAGCCAGACCTGCAGCGGTCAGAGTTTTGAGAAGGGAGCGACGATCGGCTTGCATTACATCGTCCTCCTTACTTCCGGGCTGGCTCGGCAGCCTTGGGGGCCTCTGTCTTGGACAGGTAGTTTGCCAAGTCTTCCAGCGTGGCGTCGTCGATATCGGTCACGCGAAAGGATGGCATGGCGTTCATGCCGTTGCGCGCAATGATCACGTAGGTCGCGGGCGGAAAGCCTCGCCCCTTGATGACCGGGCCTATGCCGGCTTCATGGCATTTGGCGCAGGTCTTTTCGTAGAAGCGCTGGCCGGGGCCAATGCTGTGAGAGTCCGCAGCCGAGGCAGCGAGGCTGAGGCCAGACAGCAGGGCTGCCAGGGCCAGTTGGGAGGCATGTTTCAACGTGGGTCTCCGGTGGTTCTGTTGGTCGGCAGACACAAGGCGCGGGTTGGGGTTCGCGCCTTGCCCATGCGGGCGCTGCACCTGAGGTCTTTGCCTCATGGCGCAATGCCTGCGATGGAGGTTTCAAGCGCAGACAGAAGCCAGGGCTGCCGAGCCCTGACTCCTGTCCATGGCGCTTTAGAAGGGGTAGTGGCGCGCGGTGGTCTGCATGGTGATCCAGCGGGTGTCGGTGAAGGCATCGATACCGGCCTGGCCGCCGAAGTGGCCGTAGCCCGAATTCTTCACGCCGCCGAAAGGCATCTGGGCTTCGTCGTGCACGGTGGGGCCGTTGACGTGGCAGATGCCCGCTTCGATGCGGCCGGCCACGCGCCAGCCGCGCGCTGTGTCTTTGGTATAGACGGCGGAAGACAGGCCGAACTCGTTGTCGTTGGCCATGGCGATGGCCTGCTCTTCGCCGTTGACGCGCACGATGGCTTTCACGGGGGCGAAGGTTTCTTCGCGGAAGATGCGCATCTCGGGTGTCACGCCGTCTATCAGCGTGGCCGCCATCAGGGTGTCGCTGGCCTTGCCGCCGCAAAGAATCCTGGCACCCTTGGCGACGGCGTCGTCGATCAGTTCGTTGACGCGGTTCACGGTGTTCATGTCCACGACGGAGCCCAGCACCACAGGGCCTTTGCGGGGGTCGCCCAGAGGCAGGGTTGTGGCGCGGGCCACCAGTTTTTCGATGAATTCCTCGGCCACGGCCTCGTCCACGATGATGCGCTCGGTGGACATGCATATCTGGCCCGAGTTGGCGAAAGCGCCAAAGGTGCAGCCGGCCACGGCGGAGTCGATGTCGGCATCGTCCAGGACCAGGAACGGGGCCTTGCCGCCCAGCTCCAGAATGACGGGCTTGAGGTGTTTGGCGCAGGTCTGGCCGATGATGCGGCCCACGCGCGTGGAGCCCGTGAAGTTCACGCGGCGCACGGCGGGGTGGGCCACCATGGCTTCGACCACTGTGCCGGCGTCTTCGGGCGCATTGGTCACAAAGTTCACCACGCCGGGCGGCAAGCCGCCTTCCTGCAGCGCTTCGATGATCAGGCCGTGGGTGGCGGGGCAGAGCTCCGAGCCCTTGAGGATCACGGTATTGCCGCAGGCCAGGGGCGTGGCAATGGCGCGCACGGCCAGGATGATGGGGGCATTCCAGGGGGCGATGCCCAGCACCACGCCAGCAGGCTGGCGTACAGCCATGGCCATGCTGCCGGGAATGTCCGAAGGAATCAGCTGGCCGTTGATCTGGGTGGTCAGCGATGCGGCTTCGAGAAACATATTGGCGGCCAGATGCACATTGAAGCCGGCCCAGATGCCGGAGGCGCCGGTTTCTGCGGCCATGGCTGCGGCAAAGGCCTCGGCCTTGGCTTCCAGGGCCTGGGAGGCCTTCATCAGCATCAGCCTGCGTTCTGTGGGCCCCAGGGCCGCCCAGGCCGGGAAGGCCGCCTGAGCGGCTTGCACGGCACGCACGGCATCGGCTGTTGTGGCGGCCGGGGCACGCGTGGCGACCGATCCGTCCAGAGGGTTCCTGCGCTCGAAAGTGGCGCCATTGCTGGCCTGTACGGTCTGACCGCCGATGAGCATGCTTTGTTCAATCATCTTCGCTTCCTTCACTACCAAGGGCGCGTGACCGCAGTCACTGCTTGTTGATGCAAGTTGAAAAAGTGGGAGCTGGTGTCGTTGCACAAGGCTTGTGCCACCGGGCTCGTCTCCCCCTTTTGTGGTGTTTCGCCTGACACTGGCGTGTGAGTGATCGTAGGAAAAGCCTTGGCAAGATGCTGTGCGCAATGTGCACAAACCGTTTGACGAATCGTGCACGTGACCTAGGGTTTGCACTAGTTTGAAAGCAGTGTGGGAGATTCTTCATGGCCTGAGCACCAAAGTGCTCACTTACCGATAATTGCTGTACTTTGTCGGCACAGGCAGAGATAGATACAACGAGGAGTCAAGGCCCATGACCGCGCCCGTGGTACTGAGTACCGATGGTCTTCCCGAGAAGGAAACTGCACCAGCCTGGCAGGACTGGATGGCGCAGCTGTTCTCGGGGCTGGATACGGATCTGTATGGCGACACCTGTTTTGACGGGCATCTGAGCGTGGCATACGCAGGCGATGTGATGCTCACCAAGCTGGATGCCGGGCGCCACCGCGTCATACGCGACAGCCACCGTCTGCGCGACAGCGAAGCGGCCTATCTCAAGATCGTGGCGCCCTGGAGCGGCCATGCCGAGGTGCAGCAGTACGGCAGCAAGGCCTGCGTGAGCAATGGCAGCTGGGCCATCTATGACACCTCGCAGCCCTATGTGGTGGCCAACCCTCAGCACACGGAGCACCTGATCATGATGGTGCCCAAACAGAGCATTGCCGATCGAGGCCTGCGTCTGGAAAACCTCATGGGTCGATCGGTAGGGGGCAGCGCCGGCATTGCGCGCATTGCTCTGCAGACCATGCGCAGCACTTACCAGGAACTGGACAATATGGCGGCACCGCTGGCGCGCCGCGCCGGGGAGTTGCTGGTGGACATGGTGCATCTGTCCCTGCAGGCACTTGGCGGGCAGGCCACGGCGGTGACGCAAAAGCAGGCCCTGTACGACCGCATCTGCGAGCATGTGGCCTGCCATGTGCGCGACCCCGGGTTGTCGGTCGATCAGGTGGCCGAAGCACTCAATTGCAGCCGTCGGCATCTGCACAACGCCTTTGCGGGGCGAGACCAGTCGCTGGGCGGCTTCATCCAGCAAAGCCGGCTGGAGCTCTGTATGCGTGAGCTGCATTCTGCGGCGCTTGCGCATCGCACCATCACCGAGATCGCCATGGGCTGCGGTTTTGGCAACAGCGCGCACTTCAGCCGGGCCTTCAAGGCCTATGCCGGCATGTCGCCGTCCGAGTTCAGAGCGCTTGGTCATTGATCTGTGCCGACCAGCGTTTTCGAGGCCTATAGGACAATGCAGTCCGTTGCTTAGAAAGCAGGACTGTATTCATGGACATCAATACGCCGCTCACCCTGCTGGGTGGGCTCACCGCCTCTCAATTCATGCGCAAGCATTGGCATAAAAAGCCTTTGCTGGTGCGCCAGGCCATCCCCGGCTTCAAGGCCCCGATTCCGCGTGCTCGCCTGCTGGCCATGGCGGGCGAGGATGGCGTGGAGTCGCGCCTGATCCAGCAGCTGGAAGGTGATAACTGGAAGCTCAGCCATGGTCCGCTGTCTCGTCGCAGCCTGCCTGCATTGACCAAGCCGGGCTGGACCGTGCTGGTGCAGGGCGTGGACATGCATGACGCCAAAGCGCATGAGCTGCTGCAGCAATTCCGCTTTGTGCCCGAGGCGCGCCTTGATGATCTGATGATCAGCTTTGCCACCGATCAGGGGGGCGTAGGCCCGCATTTCGACAGCTATGACGTGTTTCTGCTGCAGGCCCAGGGCAAGCGCCGCTGGCGCATCGGTCGTCAAAAAGACCTGTCTTTGCAGCCGGGCAAGCCACTGAAAATTCTCTCCAATTTCGAGCCCGAGGAAGAGTTCGTTCTGGAGCCTGGCGACATGCTGTATCTGCCGCCCAAATGGGCGCATGACGGAGTGGCAGAAGGCGAGTGCATGACGTATTCGATAGGCTTTCGCTCGCCCGATCGCAGCGAGCTGGGCCGCGAGTTGCTGCTGCGCATGTCGGACGAGCCCGACGAGCCCGAGGCTGCGGTCATTTATCGCGACCCCAAGCAGGAGGCCGTGAGCAACCCGGCGCTGATTCCTGAAGGCATGTATGACTTTGCCCGCGAGGCACTGAAGAAGGCCATGGCCGAGCCGCTGGCGCTGGAGCGCGCGCTGGGCGAGTATCTGAGCGACCCCAAGCCCAATGTCTGGTTCGAGCATGGCGATGAAAACGGCATGTTCGAGAGCGTGGTGCTGGATCGCCGCACGCGCATGATGTATGACGCCAAGCACATCTTCATCAATGGCGAAAGCTATCTGGCAGGCGGCCGCGATGCCACGTTGATGCGCAAGCTGGCGGACACCAGGGCCCTGTCGCGCAAGGATCTGGCAACGGCCAGCGATGATGCGCTGGAGTTGCTGTCATCGTGGTTCGATGCGGGCTGGGTTCGCTCTGGCGACTGAAACAGGGTGGACTTGTAACAGCGATCGTGCTAACTTACGGGTTTGTCCTCTGTGGCTTTTGTCGATTCGGCGGGCTTTGTATAGATTATGTAAATCTTCGTCAAAGCTCTGTCAGGGATTTGACAGGAAGAAATTTATGCTCCACAGTGTGACTCAAGGCGAGCGTGGGCTTGCCCGGTAAATGAGAACGCACCGATTTGTGCAGAATTGTTTAGTTGCTGTCAGTGTTAGTCAGCAATGGGCAAAACTACCTATAATGCGGGCTGAGTCGAATTTATCGTTTGACCTGATATGCCATAGCGATCAATAGCTGCAAAAGGCTGACCGTAATGGCAATCTGCATACCGTCTGCTGAACCTACCATTTAGGAAACTGTCATGAAGAACTCTCTGATTCTGGCTACCGTGATCGCTGCTGCTGCTCTGGCTGCTTGCGGCAAGAAGGAAGAAGCTCCTGCTGCTCCCGCTCCTGCTGTGGAAGCTCCTGCTGCTCCCGCTCCTGCTGCTGAAGCTCCTGCTGCTCCCGCCGCTGACGCTCCTGCTGCTCCTGCCGCTGACGCTCCTGCTGCCCCCGCCGCTGACGCTCCTGCTGCTCCTGCCGCTGACGCTCCTGCTGCTCCCGCCGCTGAAGCTCCTGCTGCCAAGTAATTCGCTGCATCAGCCAGCTTGAGGCCCAGGCCTCGAGCATGAAAAAACCGCACTGAGGTGCGGTTTTTTTACGTCTGGATTTCGCAGCGGATTTTCACAAGCTGCGGATGCTTGTCGGCATACAAGGTCTGCACCTGTATCTACTCCTGTATCTGCACCTGTTCTGCACTTAGATGGATTTGCGGGCAAGCGCGCGTCATGAGCTGCAGCCCCCAAGCCGAAGTTCGATTCGTTCGGAGATTCGTTCGGACATGAAAAAAGCCACCAGAGCGCAGTCCGGTGGCTTTTGTATGGGGCGCAGCGCTCTTTACTTCAGATCATCAGTGATGATGCGCACGATGCGCTGGCCGTTGGTGGAGCTGTCCGGCTGGCCTTGCTCATTGAGCACGCTGACCTGGGACTTGTTGCCGTCACCCTTGACCTGGATCTGATACTTCTGAGGCGCAGCAGCTTCCTTGCCCTGGCTGAAGATCTTGCTGAAGAAGCCCTTGGACTCAGGCTTGGCGTTCGGGTCCACGTAGCGCACATAGTAGAGGCCACGGCTGCGGTCGCGGTCTTCCACGGTGAAGCCGGTGCGGTCCAGCGCCACGCCAACGCGGCGCCATGCGCGCTCAAAGCCTTCTTCCAGCTGCAAAGTGGGCACGCCGTTGACGGTGTCCATGCGTGCGCCGGTCGATGTGGTGGCCGCAGACCTATCGGCCTTGGCGACGGCAGAGGCCTGCTCTTCGCTCACGCCCAGCTTGACCATGATGCGGCGCAGGAATTCGGTTTCCAGTTCGGGGTCGCGAGGACGTGGTTGCCAGATGGTGTTGTCCTTGCGCTCGCTGGTGTAGACCTCCTGCATGCCACGGTGGGTGACATAGATGCGGGTCTTGCCATCGGGCTCGCGCTCCAGGCGGGTGCGGAATTTGTCGCGCTCGCTGGTGGAGTAGAGCGAATCGAACACCTTGCCCAGGCTTCTGCGGATGATGTCCTGAGGCAGCTTGGCGCGGTTTTCGGCCCAGTCGGTCTCGAGAATGCCCAGCTGGCGGTCTTCCATCGAGTAGATGAAACCGTTTTCCAGCCAGAAGTCACGAGTGGGTTCCCAGAGCTTGTCGGCTGCACGATCAACCACGAGCCAATGCTCGGCACCGTCGCGCTCGATGCGGACGTCGCCGATCTTGTTGGCCGCGGTGTTGTTGTCGGTCGGCTTGGCTGCCTTGGCATTGGCCTGCATGGCAGCAGCGGATACCACGCCACCAGGGACGGTATAGCGCGAGTCTTGCGACAGCTGCGTCAGATCCGGAGGGACTTCAAGAGAGGGAGCCTGATTCTTGCCCGCGCTCTTGTAGTCGATCTTGGTCTCTTGGAACGTGGTCGTGCAGGCAGACAGGCCCAGCGCGATGCTGAGCAGGCTCAAACGTGCTGTTTGTTGTTTCACGCGGATTGTCCTTGGGTAGCGTTCAAGCTATGTGCGAAAAACCGCTAGCTTAGCGCAACTCGATCACAGTACGCCAACTTTACGCAGAGCATCCTCAACAACTGCTTCGCATTGCTCGCTCAGCGGCGTCATGGGCAGGCGCATGGCGGGGCCGCACAAACCCATGCGGGCTGCTGCCCATTTCACGGGAATGGGATTGGCTTCCACAAACAGGCTCTTGTGCAGGGGCATGAGCTTGAACTGGATTTCCATGGCGCGCTTGGTATCGCCGGCCATGGCGGCCTTGCACAGCTCGCTCATCAGGCGGGGCGCGACGTTGGCCGTCACGCTGATATTGCCGTGGCCGCCGCACAGCATCAGTGCCACGGCGGTGGGGTCGTCGCCGGAGTAGACGCCGAAGCCGGCAGGCACGTCGCGGATCAGCCATTGAGCACGCTCGATGTTGCCGGTGGCTTCCTTGATGCCGATGATGCCGGGGATCTGGGCCAGGCGCAGCACGGTGTCATGCTGCATGTCCGCAACCGAGCGGCCGGGCACGTTGTACAGCACCACGGGCAGGTCTCCAGTGGCTTCGGCGATGGCCTTGAAGTGCTGGTACTGGCCTTCCTGCGTGGGCTTGTTGTAGTAGGGAACGACCTGCAGCTGGCTGTCGGCGCCCACCTTCTTGGCGTACTTGGCCAGCTCGATGGCTTCGTGCGTGCTGTTGGCACCGCAGCCGGCCATGATGGAGACGCGGCCGGCGGCCTGTTCCACGGCGACACGAATGATTTCGCAATGCTCTTCGACATTCACGGTGGGCGATTCACCGGTGGTGCCGACCACACCGATGCAGTTGGTGCCTTCGGCCACATGCCAGTCGATGAGTTTGCGCAGCGACGGGTAGTCGACGCTACCGTCTTCGAGCATGGGCGTAATGAGGGCAACAATGCTGCCAGTGAGAGCAACGGAGGGTGATGTCATATCCGCAATCAGAAAACGGTAAAAATGAATTCTACAAACAGGGACAGGGTGCAGGCAGTGGTTTGCCATCAACAGTGTCTAGCAAAACTCTGTTTTTGTCGAAGTGTTGTTGATAAATGACGGAATGACGAAATATTTAATTTTTGTGCGTCATATTGTTCGTTGATCGTGGCTCTGTTTCGGACGGCATGGCTGCAATCTGGCGGCTTTGCGGGTCTTGCACGATGCGGCCGGTCCGCCATCCTCAAAGCCTGCAGGCAGGCCCGGCGACCACAGGTCCGACCCCGCCGGCATCGCTTCAGTTCGCGCTGTAGTTCCAGGCGCTGATATGGGCCTGCGCCAGCCGCTCCATGAAGTGCTCGGCATCTGCCGAGCGCACCACGGTCATGCGCAGGCTGTCGTCATCGGTGGCCAGCTTGATCAGGGCCAGCTGGCGGCCGCTCAGATGTTCGGCCATGTTCTCCAGGCCCGATTCAACACCGTCAGCGGGCGTGTCCCATTGCCAGTCATCGGTGCCTGGCAGCCAGTGCGTGGCGGCAATGCCCTCGGCGTCCTTCCAGTCAAAGCGGGCGAACTGATCGGCAACGGCCAGCAGATGCACCCAGTACAGGGTCAGCGCGTTTTCTCCTGCGGGCAGATGCATGACATCGGGGTCGATCTCGTCATCTTCGTCCCAGCCCATGTCGTCAGGATCAGGTGCCGCCACGCAGTCGCGCCATTGCTGCAACAGCTGTGCGGCCCGGCTTTCGTCATTCAGGCAGAGAATGCGCGAAATATCCTGCATCCAGTCCCCATCCTCTGCCTCTATCAGTTCCGCGCGGGTCATGGTCGTGGTTTCGGGGGTGTCGCTACCCAGGCCCTTGAACATGCCGCGCAGCGCATTGCGGTAGTCCTCCCAGGTTTCTCCGGTGCGGGTGATGCTGAAGTCCTGGATGGAGAACATGACCAGTTCGGCCTGCGGCCCTTCGCCCGCAAAGGTGAGCAGTTCATTTTTCTTCGGACTGCAGTTCAGCGGCGGGCACCAGATATCAGGGGCGGCCAGCAGCTTGCCTTTGGTGCTGAAGATGCGCGGCTCGCCTTTTTCGGTGATGGCCAGAAGCTTGCGGCCGGGAAATACCTTGGGGGGCGAGCTGCTGAAGCCGCGCTCTATGGTCTTGAACTGACAGGGGATGATTTCCTGGCCGCGGATGTCGATCACGCCTTCGAGCATGCGGTGCTCCTGCTCGCCGTGCTCGTTGACAAAGGGTTCCCGGACGCAGGCGACGGCCAGTTCTGTCTTGGCGCTGAAGTCGTTGATGTGCCAGTAGCGGCTGGCATCGAACAGCGGCAGGCCGTCGGCCTTGAGCAGCAACTGGCGCGAGTCGCCATAAGGGCCTTGTTCGGCACGGATGAATTCGTCGTGCTCCTCATTGTAGTCGATGCTGCTGAGCCCTTCGTGCAGCAGCGCGAGGCCGGGCAGGTTGCGCAGCTCCTGCATGTTTTCCTGCCCCGGTGATCGGCAGGCCATCACCTGGGGCGTGACGGCATAGGCGTCGCGATAGCCCTCGGAGGGCGATACCAGCCAGACTCCGTTCAGATCCTTGATGCCGGACTTCGCACCTTCGCCCGGCGTGGTCTCGGGATAGTGCACGCTCAGATGCTCGCCAGAGACAAAGGTCATGCTTGCGCCTTCCACGGGGCGCTGCAGCCAGCGGCCGTATGGTGTGACCATGCCCACAGGCCAGTGGCCGCGCTCGGCCTCGTTCTGTGGCTTCAGGCCCGTGCGCGGGTGCAGCTTGGGCATGACGTAATAGCTTTCGGTCGCTTCGTCCCAGGCACCATGGTGGCGTGGCTCGTAGTGATCGGCCAGCCAGGCGGGCCAGTCTTCTTCGCTTTGCTGCTCGATGACCTCGGTGCGGGCGATGACCGCGTCGCTCCACCATCCCAGATGGGATTGCGGCGCCCGCTTCAAGGCCTGCAGAGATTCGGGCAGCTCGCCGCCGCTGCAGCTCCATTGCCGACATAGCTCGCGCTGGGCCAGCAAAAAGGTCGTGAACTGCGCTTCGTCAAAGTCATGCGGACATAGCGTGGCGCAGTCCAGCAGCAGCCATTGGCGCGTGCTGGTGCTGATGGTGTGATCGATTTGCTGCCATTGCTTCTTGACGGAGTCGGGCCAATGCGCAGGGCTTTTTGCGGGCAGTGGCTCAATCACGCCCTTGAGCCATTGCCAGCGGGCCCGAACCTGCTCCATGGGGGCTGTCAGGGCCGAGAGGCTTTGCTTGTCCCGATAGGCGCTGCAGGGCACCAGCTCGGGCAGATGCTGCGCATCGCCCAGCAGCACGCTGAACAGCAGCGGCGTGCTGCTGAACCATTCGGCCCAGCCCTCGCAGCTGCCGCCGGGCTCTGCGGGCCACTCTGTCTCCGGGCCGGGGCGTTCGTCGTGGGCAAGCAGCAGGGCGTAGGCGGGCATGGCAGTCGGGCAGATCGGGATCGGAAGAAGGGTGTCAGGCTTGCAGCAATGCGGGTACGGCCGGTGCGGCCGCGCCATCGGGCCGTATGGCGGCGATGCGCTGCACCACGCGCGCGGGCTGCTCAAGCAGGCCGTGCTCGTAGGCGACGATGTTCCAGCCGGCGCAGACTTGCAGCAGCTCGCCGGGCGCGAGCAGAAAATCCGGGCGCGAGGGCTTGCCATAGGCCTCGTTGCCCTGGGCAAAGGTTTCGTAGAGCAGCACGCCGCCGGGCTTGACGCTGGCCAGAATCAGCGGCCACAGGGGACGCCACAGGTAGTTGGTGACGACCACGCCATCAAAGCTGCGCCCCGTCAGCGGCCAGGCGTTGTTTTCGATGTCGGCGGTAATCGTCTCGGCGATATCCGCCACGGACCGGGTCGCCTCCGGCGCCCTGTCCACGCTGGTCAGAGTGTGGTTCAAGGCCGAGAGGAAACGGGTATGGCGGCCCATGCCGCAGGCCAGATCCAGCACCGAGCCCTGCGGGCGTACCAGATGGGCAAAGCGGGCAATCCAGGCTGAGGGCGCCGGCGCGCAGTGGCTGGCGGTGGTCGCAGGAATGGGGGCGGGTGTGGGCGGCAGGGAGTTGCTGGTCATCTTGCGAAAACTATAGCAGTGCCCGCAGCCAAATCCTTGCATGGCCTGTGCGTCGCTGCATCGGCCGCAGCTCGCGTCGGCTCAGTGCGGCTCAGTGCGGCTTCACATCGTCCTTGAGCGCGGCCAGGGCCATGTCTTCCACCATGCCCGGGGCGATCAGCTTGATGAAGCGGCCCAGCTTGCCCTTGCCCGTCATCACCACCTCGCGCTGGCGGCGCTTCAGGCCGTCGAGTATGAGGCGTGCGCATTCGGCCACCGTCATCGCGCCGTCCTCCTTGAGGCCGCTGACGCCTGCGGCTTCGCCTCTGGCGTTGTAGCCGTGGTAGCGGATGCGCGTATCCACCACGCCAGGGTAGGCAGTGGTCACGCTCACGCCGGCGGGCTTGAGCTCGATGCGCAGGGCTTCGAAGAAGCCGGCCATGGCGAACTTGCTGGCGCTATAGGCCGTGCGGCCCGGCACGCCGATCAGACCGGCCAGCGAAGACACGGCGACGATGGAGCCCTGGCTGGCCTTGAGGTGCGGTAGCGCCGCATGGGTGCACCAGACGCTGCCCCAGAGGTTGATGCGCATCAACCTCTCATACCAGCCCAGGTCTTGTGCGCTGACCTGTTCGAACAGCGCATGGGCCGAGACCCCGGCGTTGTTGATCAGGGCGTCCAGCCCGCCAAACTGCTGCACGGCGGCGTCGATCAGCGCGCGGCACTGGGCCTCTTCGCTTACATCGGTGGGAACTGCGAGCACCTGCGCCCCCAGGGCCTGGCATTGCTCTGCCACGGCCTGCAGATTGTCGGCATTGCGCGCAGCCAGCGTCAGCTGCAGCCCGCTGCCATGGGTTTGTGCCAGCTGGCGGGCCATTTCGGCGCCTATGCCGTCCGAGGCTCCGGTGATGATGATGCGGGCCATGCTCTCTCCCGGCCATGCCGCCCGGGCGGCTTGCCCAAGAGCTCAGAAGCAGGCCCAGACCTGGTCTGCCAGTGTGAGCATGAATTCCGGTTGCAGATACAGGGCAAACACCGCCAGCAGCAGCACGAGCACGGCACACCAGATGGAGATGCGTTGCCAGAGTTTGAGCGGCATGGCGGTGTCTCCGGTATCAGGCGGCGCTGGGCGTGCGGCGCACAATGGCGGTCTCGCGCACGGGCATGTTGACGATGGCGGCAAAAATGCCCAGGGCAATCGAGATGTACCAGACCATGTCGTAGTTGCCGTTGATGTCGTAGAGATAGCCGCCCAGCCATACGCCCAGGAAGCTGCCGATCTGGTGGCTGAAGAAGACAAAGCCGCCGAGCATGGACAGATGCTGCACGCCGAAGATCTGGGCGATGGTGGCATTGGTCAGCGGCACGGTGGACAGCCACAGAAAGCCCATGGCGGCGCAGAAGGCATAGACCGACCAGGGCGACAGCGGTGTCAGCAAGAAGGCCACGGTGGCCACCGAGCGCAGGCCGTAGATGCCCGACAGCAGATAGCGCTTGGGCAGCTTCTGGCCCAGGTTGCCGGCCAGATAGGTGCCGAAGATATTGAACAGGCCGACCAGGGCCAGCGAATAGCTGGCCACATGGGGCGCCATGCCGAAGTCCTTCAGATAGCTGGGCATGTGCACGCCGATGAACATGACCTGGAAGCCGCAGACAAAGTAGCCCGCCATCAGCAGCAGAAAGCTGGGGTAGGTCCAGGCTTCCCTGAGCGCCTGGCCCACGGTCTGCTCACGCTTGATGGGCGTGCTGCCGCCAAAGCCCGGCTCGCGCAGGCCAAAGGCCAGCGCGGCAATCAGCAGCGCGAACAGCGCCAGTATCAGCAAGGCATTGGACCAGCCGAACTGCGCGATCAGCTTGCCCTCCACGGGCACCATGAAGAACTGGCCGAACGATCCCGCTGCCGCGGCCACGCCCATGGCCCAGCTGCGCCGCGCCACGGGAATCTGCCGGCCCAGCACGCCGTAGATCACGGCATAGGTGGTGCCGGCCTGGGCCGCGCCGATCAACACGCCGGCCGTCAGCAGGAACACCGTGGAGCTGGGAGACAGCGCCATGCCGACCAGACCCAGGGCATAGAGGATGGAGCCGCCGATCAGCACCTTGAAGGCGCCGATGCGATCGGCCAGCATGCCGACGAAGATGCCCAGGATGCCCCAGGACAGGTTCTGCACGGCAATGGCCAGGGAAAAGTTCTCGCGCGTCCAGCCCATTTCCTGGGTGATGGGTTGCAGCCACAGGCCGAAGCCGTGGCGTATGCCCATGGAGAGCGTGACGATGGCGCCACCGCACAGAAGAATCTGCGCCATGGACATGGGGGCTGGAGTTGTCTTTGTAGTCATGCCGTGTGTGCGAAAAAAGGCTTGGGAGGCGGTCAGCACACCACTGTAACGAAACCCGCTGTTTTGCGCCTGCACAGCTCGTCACGTGCGTGGCAGTGCGGCCTGCCAGAATGCGATGGCGGCGCCGGGCGCTGCGGGCGTGCAGCCAGTCGCGACCAATAAAAAGTGAGCGCAATGCGCAAGGTATTCAACAAAAAACAGGTTAAATCTATCTGAAAGTGATTAATAACAAGCGGTGAAAGCTATCTTTTTGAGAGTTATCGCAGCGAGCAAAATGCGCTGAAAACACGTTGCCAAGACAGATGTTCGGGCTTTGTGCAAGAGTATTGGGAGTAAACAACTGTGAATTTATCCAGCTCTCATCCGAAGAGGCCACTACAATCCGCCCCCATGGCAGTCAAACCGTCCAACGAATATTCCGAAGGCTCGATCCGCGTTCTCAAGGGTCTGGAGCCTGTCAAACAGCGTCCCGGCATGTACACGCGCACCGACAACCCCCTGCACATCCTGCAGGAGGTGATCGACAACGCGGCCGACGAGGCGCTTGCCGGCTATGGCAAGAAAATCAAGTTCACCATGCACGCCGACGGCTCCTACAGCGTGGAGGACGACGGGCGCGGCATTCCCTTCGGTCTGCACCCCGAGGAGAAGGCGCCCGTGGTGGAGCTGGTCTTCACGCGTTTGCATGCGGGCGGCAAGTTCGACAAGGGCAATGG
Organism: Comamonas testosteroni; assembly: GCF_000761245.1. Lineage (GTDB taxonomy): Bacteria > Pseudomonadota > Gammaproteobacteria > Burkholderiales > Burkholderiaceae_C > Comamonas > Comamonas testosteroni_C. The sequence continues at coordinate 807,090 of NZ_AWOR01000001.1, forward strand.
CGGCGCCTACAGCTTCTCGGGTGGTCTGCATGGCGTGGGCGTCTCGGTGACGAATGCGCTGGCCACGCGCCTGGAGGTGCAGGTGCACCGCGACGGCCAGGTGGCCACGCTGGTGTTCTCGGGCGGCGATGTGATCGAGCCGCTGAAGGTGCGCCCTTTGCAGGCCGGCGAGCGCAAGCAGGGCACGACGGTGCGTGCCTGGCCCGATGCCAAATACTTCGAATCCTCGGCCCTGCCCATGGGCGAGCTGGTGCATCTGCTGCGCAGCAAGGCCGTGCTCATGCCCGGCGTGGCCGTTTCGCTGATCAACGAAAAGTCGCGTGACACCCAGAGCTGGCAGTTCAAGGGCGGTCTGCGCGACTATCTGGCTCAGAGCCTGCATGGCGAGCCCGTCATCCCCCTGTTCGAGGGCGAGGGCTTTGCCGACAAGAACAACGACAGCTTTGCCGAAGGCGAGGGCGCGGCCTGGTGCGTGGCCTTCACCGAAGACGGCGCGCCGCTGCGCGAAAGCTATGTCAACCTGATTCCCACCACGGCGGGCGGCACGCATGACAGCGGCCTGCGCGACGGCCTGTTCCAGGCCGTCAAGGCCTTCATCGACATGCACTCGCTGCTGCCCAAGGGCGTCAAGCTCATGCCCGACGACGTGTTCGCGCGCGCCAGCTATGTGCTCAACGCCAAGGTGCTGGACCCGCAGTTCCAGGGCCAGATCAAGGAGCGCCTGAACTCGCGCGACGCCGTGCGTCTGGTCTCGGGCTTTGTGCGCCCGGCGCTGGAGCTGTGGCTCAACGAGCATGTGGACTGGGGCAAGAAGCTGGCCGAGATCGCCATCAAGGCCGCCCAGACCCGCCAGAAGGCCGGCCAGAAGGTGGAAAAGCGCAAGGGCAGCGGCGTGGCCGTGCTGCCCGGCAAGCTGACCGATTGCGAGAGCAAGGACATAGCCGCCAACGAGGTGTTCCTGGTCGAGGGCGACTCAGCCGGCGGCAGCGCCAAGATGGGCCGCGACAAGGAAACCCAGGCGATCCTTCCGCTGCGCGGCAAGGTGCTCAACACCTGGGAAGTGGACCGCGACCGGCTGTTCGCCAACAACGAAATCCACGATATCTCGGTGGCGATCGGCGTGGATCCGCATGGCCCCAACGACGAGCCCGATCTGTCCGGTCTGCGCTACGGCAAGATCTGCATTCTCTCGGATGCGGACGTGGACGGCTCGCACATTCAGGTGCTGCTGCTGACGCTGTTCTTCAAGCATTTCCCCAAGCTCATCGAAGCCGGCCACATCCATGTGGCGCTGCCGCCGCTGTTCCGTGTGGATGTGCCTGCGCGCGGCAAGAAGCCGGCCATCAAGGTCTATGCGCTCGATGCGGGCGAGCTCGATGCCATCATCGAAAAATGCGCAAAGGACGGCGTGCCGCGCGAGAAATGCCAGGTCAGCCGCTTCAAGGGCCTGGGCGAGATGAATGCCGAGCAGCTGTGGGAAACCACGCTGAACCCTGATACGCGTCGTCTGCTGCCGGTGCAGTTCATGAATCTGGACTTTGCACAGTCGGAGGCCGTGGTCACCAAGCTCATGGGCAAGGGCGAAGCCGCCGCCCGCCGTGAGCTCATGGAGCTGCATGGCGATTCCGTGGAGGTCGATATCTAGGCGGGCGTTTCGAACGCCTGCACTAGCGCTCACTAGCGGTCGATGGAGCCAGCCATGCACAAGCCCATGTTCGATGCCTCACCCAAGCAGCTGCCTGCGCGCGGCGGGTTCGCGTCTGTGCGTTTGCGACGTGCTGTGCGTGCGGTGGCTGCTGCCTTGCTGGCGGGCTCGGGCTGGCTGGCCGTGACTCCGGCGGCGCATGCCGATCTCTGGGCCTATGTCGACGAATTCGGCGTCACGCACTTTGCGGCCGAGGCGCTGGACGAGCGCTACAAGCTGTTCTTCAAGGGCGAGCTCTATGACAGCAGCCAGCCGGGCCTGCAGCTCAAGCAGGACTCGGCGGCCGAGGGGCTCAGCGCCCGCACGCGCATGCAGGGCTTTTTCGAGGTCTCGCCGCGCTACAAGAGCGTGAGGCCGCATCTGCAGAAGGCGGCCGAGAGAACCGGCGTGGACTACGACCTGATCAAGGCCGTGATTGCCGTGGAGTCCGGCTTCGATGCCCAGGCCGTCTCGCCCAAGGGGGCTGTCGGCCTGATGCAGCTGATGCCGGCCACGGCCGAGCGCTTTGGCGTGTCGGCCAGCAAAAAGCGCAGCATGCAGCAGCAGCTGGCCGACCCGGCCGTGAACGTGCCTGCCGGCGCGCGCTATCTGAGCTATCTGATGGACTTGTTCCCGGGCCGGCTCGATCTGGTGCTGGCCGCCTATAACGCGGGCGAAGGTGCGGTGCAGAAATTCGGCAAGGCGATTCCGCCCTACAAGGAAACAATGAATTACGTCAAGGCCGTCACGGGCATCTACGAGCAGCTGCAGGCAGCCAGGCCCCAGAGCGGCCGGCTGACTGCAGCCGGCTCGGCTGGCCGCGGCGGCTCCCGCATACGCATGACTCTGCCGGGCGCGGCCTCTGCGGCCGCGGATGCGCAAATACCTTGAGTCGCCGGATCGGCGCAATTTGGAAAATCACAAAGAATTCATGAGCGATCAAACCACACTGGATTTGTCTCAACAAGCCGCTGGCGATGCACTGGACCTGGGTCAATACGCACAGCGCGCCTATCTCGAATACGCTTTGTCGGTGGTCAAGGGCCGTGCCCTGCCCGACGTCAGCGATGGCCTCAAGCCCGTGCAGCGCCGCATTCTCTATGCCATGGAGCGCATGGGCCTGAGCTATAGCGGCCCGAACGGCAATACGGCCGCCAAGCCTGTCAAGAGCGCCCGTGTCGTCGGTGACGTGCTGGGCCGCTTTCACCCCCACGGCGACCAGTCGGCCTATGACGCGCTGGTGCGCATGGCGCAGGACTTCAACCAGCGCTACCCGCTGGTCGACGGCCAGGGCAACTTCGGCAGCCGCGACGGCGATGGCGCAGCAGCGATGCGTTATACCGAGGCGCGCCTGTCCAAGATCACCGGCCTGCTGCTCGACGAAATCGATATGGGCACGGTGGACTTTGTGCCCAACTACGACGGCAGCACCCAGGAGCCCAAGCAGCTTCCGGCCCGCCTGCCGTTCTCGCTGCTCAATGGCGCCAGCGGCATTGCCGTGGGTCTGGCAACGGAAATCCCCAGCCACAATCTGCCCGAGGTGGCTGCGGCCTGCGTGGCCTTGATCAAGAAGCCCCAACTGCCCGAGGAGGAGTTGCTGGCGCTGATTCCCGGTCCCGACTATCCGGGCGGTGGCCAGATCATTTCATCGAGCAGCGATATCGCCGATGCCTACCGCACGGGCCGTGGCAGTCTGAAGGTGCGTGCGCGCTGGAAGATCGAAGAGCTGGCGCGCGGCCAGTGGCAGCTGGTGGTGACCGAGCTGCCGCCCGGCGTGTCGACCCAGAAGGTGCTCGAAGAGATCGAGGACATCACCAACCCCAAGGTCAAGACCGGCAAGAAGGCGCTGAGCCAGGAGCAGACCCAGCTCAAGGCCAGCATGCTGGCCGTGCTGGACTGCGTGCGCGACGAGTCGAGCAAGGATGCGCCGGTGCGCATCGTGTTTGAGCCCAAGACCGGCAAGATTCCCCAGTCGGAGCTGATCACGGCGCTGCTGGCCCACACCAGCCTGGAGTCTTCGAGCTCGATCAACCTGACCAGCATCGGCCTCGATGGCCGCCCGGTGCAGAAGTCGCTGCGCCAGATGCTGGAGGAGTGGATTGCCTTCCGCTTCCAGACCGTGACGCGGCGCAGCCAGCATCGGCTGGAGAAGGTGCTCGATCGCATCCACATCCTCGAAGGCCGTCAGGCCGTGCTGCTCAACATCGACAAGGTCATTGCCATCATCCGCGCCAGCGATGAACCCAAGCAGGCCTTGATCGATGCCTTCAATCTCTCCGAGCGTCAGGCCGAGGACATTCTTGAAATCCGTCTGCGCCAATTGGCGCGCCTGGAGGCCATCAAGATCGAGCAGGAGCTCAAGGAGCTGCGCAGCGAGCAGGGCAAGTTGGAAGACATCCTGGGCAGCGAGGCGACCATGCGCCGCCTGATCTGCAAGGAAATCGAGGCCGATGCCAAGACCTTTGGCGATGCCCGTCGCACGCTGATCCACGAGGAGAAAAAGGTGGTGGCCGAGGTCAAGGTGGTGGATGAGCCCACGACCGTGATCATTTCCGAAAAGGGCTGGGTGCGCACGCGTCAAGGCCATGGCGTCGATGCGGGCACGCTGAGCTTCAAGGCCGGCGATAGCCTCTACGGCACGTTCGAGTGCCGCACGGTCGATCAGTTGCTGGCCTTTGGCAGCAACGGCCGGGTCTATTCGGTGCCGGTGTCGGCCCTGCCGGGCGGGCGCGGCGACGGCCAGCCCGTGACGACGCTGGTCGAGCTGGAAGCCGGAACGCAACTGCTGTACTACTTTGCCGGTGCAGAAAGCACGCAACTGCTGCTGTCGGGTTCGGGCGCCTATGGCTTCACAGCGAGCGTGGGCGATATGGTCTCGCGCCAGAAGGCCGGCAAGGCCTTTGTCACACTGGGCGAGGGCGAGACCCTGTGCGCGCCTTCGGTGGTGCATGGCGTGCCCATGAATGCGCGTGCCGAGTATGTGGAAGGCGGCGAGCAGGGGGCCGGTTTGCTCAACCCCGCCAGCCATGTGATCTGCGCCTCGGTAGGCGGTCGCATTCTGACCTTCGAGATCGCCGAGCTCAAGGCCATGCCCAAGGGCGGTCGCGGCCTGATGCTGATCAGTCTGGAAGACAAGGATCAGCTGGCCGGCGCGGCCGCCTATACGCGCAGCATTCGCCTGGATGGCGTGGGACGCGGCGGCAAGGCACGTACCGAGACGCTGGAGATCCGCAGCCTCAACAATGCCCGCGGCAACCGCGGCCGCAAGGGCAAGGCTGCCGACCTGGGCTTCAAGCCCCAGGCGGTGACACGCGTGGAATAGGGCTCAGCGCTCAAACGACAAAAGCCGTGCACTGCACGGCTTTTTCTTTGGTGAATCGGTGCCTGCCATGCACCGCACCAGTGCCGGATCGATGGCAAAGGATCAATTTGGTGCGTGGCCTGATGCTGTTTACGCCGCCATCAGCCTGGCTTCGAACATCTGAGAGGGCTGATTGATCTGCTCGCGGCTGGCGACCAGGGGCAGGTCGCGCTGCCCCGATTCGGTGCGGGAGACCAGCGCATACAAGGTGCTCACGGCCCTGGACACGGCATCGGGCACGGCGCGCCCTTGAATCAGATGGCCCAGCAGCACGGCCGAGAACACATCGCCCATGCCGTTGGGCAGGGGGTGCAGGTCGATATAGGGCGTCTGTACCAGCCAGGACTTGTCGGCCGTCACGGCCAGTGTGGCCAGTTGATCGGCAGGCATATCGTCGGTGCGCAGGCTGGTGATGACGATCAGGGCCGACGGGCTGTGATGCAGCTGCGTGAGCATGGCTCGAGCCGCCTGGGTGGCCGCCTCCAAGGTGCTCAGAGGCTGGCCGCCGCACAGCAGCTCGAACTCGTAGTGGTTGGGCGTGATGACGCTGGCCTGGGACAGCGCGCGCTTGCGCAGAAAGTCCGGGATGCCGGGGCGCACGAACACGCCGCGCCCCACATCGCCCATGACCGGGTCGCACAGATAGTGTGCCTTGGGCTGGGCAGCGCGCACCTCCTGCACGGCGGCCAGAATGGCTTCGCCCACACCGGCATCGCCCAGATAGCCCGAGAGCACGGCCGTGCAGCGCGCCAGCACGCCGCGCGCGCGCAGACCGTCCAGCACATCCTGTACATGGGCAGGTGTGAAGACCTGGCCCTTGAACTCGCCGTAGCCGGTATGGTTGGAGAACTGCACCGTATGCACGGCCACGGGCTCTATGCCCAGCAGCTGCAGCGGCAGCATGGCAGCGTCGTTGCCCACATGGCCGTAGGCGACATGGGATTGAATGCTGAGAACCAGCGGGGGGGGCTGCGTGCTGGGCATGGGGGCTCTTTCGTGAGTGGTCGGAATACTTGCGGCAAGCATCGCGCTGCAAAGATAAAGTGAGCTGCTTGCGCTTGCCAGTCAATCAATTCAGATAGTTTTGTATCTGAAATCTATGAATAGCAAGCGGTATTAGCTCACTTTATGTGTGTGAGCGGAAGTCTTAGCCCAGCTCGGCCATCAGCTCGATTTCCACGCAGCAGCCCAGGGGGATCTGGGCCACGCCGAAGGCGCTGCGGGCGTGCTTGCCGGCTTCGCCGAAGACTTCGCCCAGCAGCTCGCTGCAGCCGTTGGTGACCAGATGCTGCTCGGTATAGCTGGTGCTGGAGTTGACCAGGCTCATGACCTTGACGATGCGCTTGACACGATTCAGATCGCCGCCGCAGGCATGCTGCAGCGTGCCCATCAGATCCACGGCCACGGCGCGGGCTGCCTGCTTGCCTTCTTCGGTCGTCATGTTCTCGCCCAGCTTGCCGACCCAGGGCTGGCCGTTTTGCTTGGCGATATGGCCGCTGAGGAACACCAGATTGCCGGTCTGCATATAGGGCAGGTAGGCGGCTGCAGGCATGGCCACTTCGGGCAGGGCGATGTTCAGGGCTTTGAGTTTTTCATAGACGCTCATGACGGCTCCAAAAAGTGCGAGGCTAAGGATCGACAAGTTTGACACAGCAGCGGACCCGGGCATTGATTGCCTTGGCACAGCGGCCATAGCTTTTGAATTGATAGCTGCTCGCACAATGAGAGCAAGTGTTTGATGCTGTTTTGGTGTTCGAGACAGGGCAGGGATAGTCGCAATGCTGTGCCTGGGCGCTCCCTCCTAGCATGGCAGCATGCCGCTCCATCAGACTCCAAGCTCTCAGCGCCGCCGCCTGTCGTGGCTGGCGCCGCTGTGGGGTTGTGTACTGGGCGCTGCCTGGCAGGTGACTCAGGCCAGGCTGTGGCATCTGTCGCTTTACCAGATCTTGCTGGCTTGTGGTTTGCTGACACTGCTGTTGGCATGCAGATGGCGTGGCAGACCCTGGCAGGGCTGGTGGCTGCTGCTGACGGGGGCGGCCTGCTGTGTGGCGGGGCTGACGGGCTGGCGCGCCCATGCCTATCTGGAGCAGACCCTGCCTCAGGCGCTGGAGGCGGTGGACTTGCAGGTGGAAGGCCGCATTGCCTCCATGCTGCACAACCAGGTCAACGGGCAGCGCTGGCGTTTTGTGGTCGATAGTGCGGATGCCGGCGTGCCAAGGCTGCTGGAGCTGTCCTGGTATGGCCCATTCGGGCAGGTGCCGGATGCCAATCAGCCTCTCATTCCTGACTGGGCCAAAGGCGTGGCGCTGAGCCCCGGTCAGCGCTGGCGCCTGACGGTACGCATCAAGCGCCCGCATGGCTCGCGCAATCCGCACGGCTTTGACTATGAGCTGCTGGCCTGGGAGCAAGGGGTGCAGGCCACGGGCTATGTGCGTAAGCAGCCCGCGCCCGAACTTCTGGCCGTGACAAGCCAATATCCGTTGCAGCGCTGGCGACAGGGCTTGCGCGATCGCATTCAGGGCGAGGCATTGCGCTTGCAGCGCTGGTGGCCAGGTGGCGGTGCAGAGCATGCTCAGGCCGCTGTGGGCGTGGTGGCAGCGCTGGCCGTGGGCGATCAGCAGGCGATCGACCGCAAGGACTGGACCCTGTTCCGTCAGACAGGTGTGGCGCATCTGATGAGCATTTCGGGCCTGCATATCACCATGTTTGCCTGGCTGGCAGTTTTGATCGTGGGCCGTGTATGGAGGCTTAGTGCGCGCGCTTGTCGCTGGGTGCCTGCCCCGCGCGCGGCCCTGGTCATGGGCGTGTTATTGGCGGCCGCCTATGCCTTGTTCAGCGGCTGGGGCCTGCCCGCGCAGCGCACGATCTGCATGCTGGCCGTAGTGGCGCTGCTTCAATGGCTGGGCGTGCGCTGGCCCTGGGCCTGTGTATGGCTGCTGGCACTGGCGGTGATTGTTGTGGCCGATCCCTGGGCGTTGTGGCAGGCTGGGTTCTGGCTCAGTTTTGTCGCCGTCGGCGTATTGCTTGCTTCCAATTCAGTGGCTGATCGCGCCGAAGCTGCAAGCGCAAAAAGACGATTTCTTGCAAGACTGAAGGAGTTGTGGCGCGAGCAGTGGCTGATCTCCCTGGCCTTGGCGCCACTGGGGCTGCTGCTGTTTGGCCAGGTGTCCGTCGTGGGCCTGCTGGCCAATCTGCTGGCCATTCCCTGGGTGACATGGGTGGTCACGCCGCTGGCCTTGCTGGCGGCGGTGCTGCCCATGGCGGCAAGCGCTGCCGCCGTCGCCATGCTGCCCTTGATGAGCCTGCTGCAGTGGCTGGCTGCGCTGCCCGGGGCCGTATGGGCCTTGCCGCAGCCTGCCTGGTGGGCCAGTGTGCTGGCGATAGCCGCCGGACTGCTGGTGATTGCGCCTTTGCCGGGCCGGTTGCGGCTGGTGGCCGCGCTGTTGGCGCTGCCTGCCTTGTTCTGGCCTCAGGCACGGCCGCGTGTCGGCGAGTTCGAGCTGCTGGCGGCGGATATCGGCCAGGGCAATGCCGTCATCATCAGCACAGCCAGCCATCGTCTGCTCTATGACGCCGGGCCGCAGTACAGCCGCCACAGCGATGCCGGTGAGCGTGTGCTCTTGCCGCTGATGGCTGCGAATGGCATGCAGATGGATGCCATGATGCTCAGCCACAGCGACATGGATCACACCGGCGGGGCTTTGGCCGTCATGGCGGCTCAACCTCGCGCGAAAGTCTGGGGCTCGGACTCGGTGATTCAAGCCCCGCAACTGGCTGGCCTGGCTCCGGTTCAGCGCTGTACACAGGGGCAGCACTGGCAATGGGATGGTGTGACGTTTGAAGTGCTGCACCCGCCGGCAGGAGAGGCCTGGCTCAATGGTCGCAAGGCCAAGCCGAACTTTGGCAGTTGCGTGTTGCGCCTGCGCTCGGCCAGCGGGCGCGTGGCCCTGTTGGCCGGAGATATCGAGGCAGCGCAGGAGCGGCAACTGCTGCAAACCAGTCTGGACGAGCCGGTGGACTGGCTGCTGGTGCCTCACCATGGCAGCAGGACTTCATCGACCGAGTCCTGGGTCAGCACGCTGCGCCCGCGCTGGGCGGTGGTGCAGGCGGGTTATCGGAATCGTTTTGGACACCCGGTGACAGCGGTGGTGCAGCGCTATCAGGCGGTGGGCAGCCAGCTGGTGGCTCAGGATCGCTGCGGCGCAGCCTACTGGAGCTCTGCTCAACCGGAAAAATTGGAATGCGAGCGCTTGATTCGGGCGCATTATTGGGACGTCCATGCTGTTTCAAGGGACCTGCCCTGAGAAACTGGCATGGGGCTTGCATTGATGCTGTACCGCCTTCAGGCGGATGCAGACATGCATGGTTGCACGCTCGTTGCCTGGCAGCTTGTCCGGTGCGGCGTCGCTAAACTGAGATCTGTGGCTTGCATGCGTGAGCTGCGGCAAAAATAGAGAGGACAGGATGCGCACATTCGATGAGATGTATCTGAGCTTGCCCGCTGACGGTGGCGCGGTGCGAGACCACTATCGGGACTATGCGCAGTGGCTGGGCAAGCAACCGCAGGACTATCTGCGAGCCCGCAGCGCCGAGGCGGAAATCGTTTTTCGCCGCGTGGGCATCACCTTTGCCGTCTATGGCGACAAGGACGAGAGCGGCGCCGGTACGGAACGCCTGATTCCGTTCGATTTGATCCCCCGCATCATTCCGGCCCATGAGTGGGCCAGCATGCAGGCCGGTCTGGCCCAGCGCGTGAAGGCACTCAACTGCTTTATCCGCGATGCCTACCACGGCCAGGACATGGTGCGTGCCGGCCTGATTCCGACGGAGCTGGTGCGCGGCAACAGCCAGTACCGGCCCGAGATGGAGGGCATTCAGGTGCCCAACGATGTCTACGCCAATATCGCCGGCATAGACATCGTGCGCGCCCCCGATGAGCAGGGCAACGGCGTCTATTACGTGCTGGAGGACAATCTGCGCGTGCCATCGGGTGTTTCCTACATGCTGGAAAACCGCCGCATGACCATGCGCCTGTTCCCCGAACTTTTCGGCAAGCATGCCGTGGCACCCGTGGCCCACTATCCCGACATGCTGCTCGACACTTTGCGTGCCAGCGCGCCCTCGGGCGTGCTGGAGCCCACGGTGGTGGTGCTGACTCCTGGCATGCACAACAGTGCCTATTTCGAGCATGCCTTTCTGGCCCAGCAAATGGGGGTGGAGCTGGTCGAAGGCCAGGATCTGGTGGTCGAGAAAGACGTGGTCTATATGCGCACCACCCAGGGTCTGCAGCGTGTGGACGTGATCTACCGCCGCGTGGACGATGATTTCCTCGACCCCGAGGTCTTCAGGCCGACATCGACGCTGGGCTGCAAGGGCCTGATGCGGGCCTACCGTGCAGGCAACGTCAATATCTGCAATGCCGTGGGCACGGGCCTGGCCGATGACAAATCGGTATACCCCTATGTGCCGGAGATGATCCGCTTCTATCTGGGTGAGGAGCCCATCCTGCAGAACGTGCCGACCTGGCTGTGCCGAAAGGAGGACGACCTCAAATACGTGCTCGACCACCTGCATGAGCTGGTCGTCAAGGAGGTGCACGGTGCAGGCGGCTACGGCATGCTGATCGGGCCGGCGGCGACCAAGGCCGAGATCGAGGCCTTCCGCCGTGTGCTGGTCGGCAACCCTTCGGGCTATATCGCTCAACCCACGCTCTCCCTGTCCACCTGCCCAACCATGGTGGAGCAAGGCATAGCGCCGCGCCATATCGACCTGCGGCCCTTTGTGCTCACGGGCACCGAGGTCAATATGGTGGCCGGCGGACTCACGCGTGTGGCGCTCAAGCAGGGGTCGCTGGTGGTGAACTCGTCTCAGGGCGGCGGAACCAAGGATACCTGGGTGCTGGAAGATCAAGAGGGAGCTCGCTGATGCTGTCGCATACCGCCGATCATTTGTACTGGATGTCCCGCTACACCGAGCGGGCAGAAAAAAAGGCTGCAGGCATTTTTTCAACAGAATACGGCGCGCGCGTTCAGCGCGTGCGGGGTTCTCTGCCCAAGGAGGGCCTATGCTGAGCCGCACCGCCGATCATTTGTACTGGATGTCCCGCTACACCGAGCGGGCAGAAAAAAAGGCTGCAGGCATTTTTTCAACAGAATACGGCGCGCGCGTTCAGCGCGTGCGGGGTTCTCTGCCCAAGGAGGGCCTATGCTGAGCCGCACCGCCGATCATTTGTACTGGATGTCCCGCTACACAGAGCGGGCAGAAAAAAAGGCTGCAGGCATTTTTTCAACAGAATACGGCGCGCGCGTTCAGCGCGTGCGGGGTTCTCTGTCCAAGGAGGGCCTATGCTGAGCCGCACCGCCGATCATTTGTACTGGATGTCCCGCTACACCGAGCGGGCAGAAAAAAAGGCTGCAGGCATTTTTTCAACAGAATACGGCGCGCGCGTTCAGCGCGTGCGGGGTTCTCTGCCCAAGGAGGGCCTATGCTGAGCCGCACCGCCGATCATTTGTACTGGATGTCCCGCTACACCGAGCGGGCAGAGAACACCGCGCGCATGCTCAGCGTGGCCTATGAAACCGCCATGCTGCCGCAGGCCATCCACGATGCCCATCGTGGCTGGCAGAGCGTGCTGTCCATCAGCGAGCTGATCCCGGCCTTCAAGGCGCAGTTTCCGGTGGTCGATCGTGAATCCGTGCTGCAGTTCATGGTCTCGGACGAGGCCAACCCGTCCTCCATCTTTGCCTGCCTCAAGGCGGCGCGCGAGAACGCGCGTGCCGTGCGCGGAGCGCTGACCACGGAGTCCTGGGAAACGCAGAACCAGACCTGGCTGGCGCTGCAGCGCCACTTCGGCAAGGATGCCTGGAAGAAGGATCCGGCGCAGTTCTTCGAATGGGTCAAATACCGCTCGCACCTGTGGCGCGGCGTGTCGCTGGGCACCATGCTCAAGGACGAGGCGCTGCACTTTGTGCGCCTGGGCACTTTTGTCGAGCGGGCTGACAACACGGCGCGCTTGCTTGATGTGAAGTTCCATTCCATAGAGCGCGACTACCACGGCATGCCGCGCGGTCGCGCCCTGATGAACTTCGACTTCTATCACTGGAGCGCCTTGCTGCGCAGCGTCTCGGCCTTCGAGGTCTACCGCAAGGTCTACCGCGATGTGATCACGCCCGAACGCGTGGCCGAGCTGCTGATGCTGCGCGCCGACATGCCGCGCTCGCTGCTGGCCAGCATGCATGAGGTGGTCAAGAACCTGGAGCGGGTGGCCAACGACCATTCGCAGGAAACCACGCGCAAGGCCGGGCGCCTGCTGGCCGATCTGCAGTACGGCCGCATCGACGAGATCCTGACCACCGGTCTGCACGCCTATCTGACGCAGTTTCTCGACCGCGTCAACGATCTGGGCTCGGGCATCAGCCGGGACTTTCTGATGCCGACCTGAGACAGGCGGCGCTCAAAACAAAAGCGGCCCTGAGGCCGCTTTTGTTTTTCGACGCGAAGCCGGACTTACTCGATCTCGCCCATCAGCGACTGCAGATAGTTCTGCGTGCCGACCTTGTCGATCAGGTCGAGCTGGGTTTCGAGGAAGTCGATGTGCTCTTCGGTGTCGTCCAGGATCTTCTGCAGCAGATCGCGCGAAACATAGTCGCGCACGGATTCGCAGTGCGCGATGCCGTCCTTGATGGTCTGCTGTGCGGCCTGCTCCAGGCGCAGGTCGCAGGCCAGGGCTTCCGGCACGTCCTCGCCGATCTGCAGCTTGCCCAGGTCCTGCAGATTGGGCAGGCCGTCGAGCATGAAGATACGGTCCATCAGCGCGTCGGCATGCTTCATCTCGCCGATGGATTCCTCGTATTCCTTCTTGGCCAGCTTGTCGAAGCCCCAGTGCTTGTACATGCGGTAATGCACGAAGTACTGGTTGATGGCGGTCAGTTCGTTCTTGAGCTGGGCTTGCAGCCAGGAAATGACTTGTGCATCACCTTTCATGGGGGACTCCTTCTCGGGTAGTTGTTGTTCGCGTCGATTGTCCATGCTTTATGAGGCAAATCAAACAAAGCCCATGCCTGCCCGAATTGGCTGCATCTGATGCGCGTTCTCGTTTAGCTTTGGGATTCGCTGCCCAGCTTTGACGCAGTGATGACAACAAAAGCTATGAGCGCGATTGAAGGACTATTGGCTGGAACTACCTGGTTTCGGCCCACAATAGAAAGCTGAGCTGCACAGCGCTGCGGCTTGACTTCAGAAGCCGGGAATCTGGTTTGATAGGTTTTTTAAATCAATTTAATGAAATCAATCGATTGGTTTTATTAAGTGAGCCGCTCTAAACTTCATCCTGTCTTCAAACACTAACCACAAGGAAACAGCAAATGTCTCTGATCAACACTCAAGTTCAACCTTTCAAGACCGAAGCCTATGTGAACCGCAACGGCAAGGGTGAATTCATCACCGTGACTGAAGAGAGCCTGAAGGGCAAGTGGTCTGTGGTGATCTTCATGCCCGCCGCCTTCACCTTCAACTGCCCCACCGAAATCGAAGACGCCGCCAACAACTACGCCGAGTTCCAGAAGGCCGGTGCCGAGGTCTATATCGTGACCACCGACACCCACTTCTCGCACAAGGTGTGGCACGAAACTTCCGACGCCGTGGGCAAGGCCAAGTTCCCTCTGGTTGGCGACCCCACACACCAGCTGACCAACGCTTTTGGCGTGCACATCCCCGAAGAAGGCCTGGCTCTGCGCGGTACCTTCGTGATCAACCCCGAAGGCGTGATCAAGACCATGGAAGTGCATTCCAACGAAATCGCTCGTGACGTGTCCGAAACCCTGCGCAAGCTCAAGGCTGCCCAGTTCACCGCCGCCAACCCCGGCCAGGTGTGCCCCGCCAAGTGGAAGGAAGGCGCCAGCACGATCACTCCTTCGCTGGATCTGGTCGGCAAGATCTAAGCCTGATATCTATCGGCTGAGCGTGCAAGCGCTCTGAAAGCCGGACGACGTTCAGGCGAGTGCTGCCCGTCCGTCCGGCTTTTTTTCGCCCAGTTTTTGCTTTCATGGGCGGGCAAAGGCCTCAAAAGCACTTTGCTGCATTGCATCAACAACTCTAAATTCAAAGGAATCCACCATGCTTGACGATCAACTCAAAGCCCAACTCGCCGCCTACCTGGAACGCGTGCAGCAGCCGTTTGAGCTGGTGGCTTCTCTGGATGACAGCGAGACCAGTGCACAGATGCACGATCTGCTCAAAACCATCCAGTCCCTGCGCAGCGACAAGATCTCCCTGCGTACCGACGGCAGCGATGCCCGCAAGCCCTCGTTCACGCTGCAGCGTCAGGGCACGGCCACCCAGCTGCGCTTTGCGGGTCTGCCCCTGGGCCATGAATTCACCTCGCTGGTGCTGGCCCTGCTGTGGACGGGCGGCCACCCTCCCAAGGTGGAGCAGGACGTGATCGATCAGATCAAGGCACTGGACGGCGACTTCAACTTCGAGGTCTATATGAGCCTGAGCTGCCACAACTGCCCCGATGTGGTTCAGGCACTGTCGCTGATGGCCATTCTCAACCCCAAGGTCAAGACTACGGTGATCGAAGGCGGCGCCTTCCAGAAGGAGGTGACTGAGCGCGAAATCATGGCCGTGCCCATGGTGTTCATGAACGGCAGCGTTTTCGGCTCCGGTCGCATGACCATCGAGGAAATCGTGGCCAAGCTGGACACCGGCGCCGCCTCGCGTGACGCAGCCAAGCTGTCGGCCAAGGAGGCCTTTGACGTGCTGATCATCGGCGGCGGCCCCGCCGGCGCGGCAGCCGCCGTGTATGCGGCTCGCAAGGGCATTCGCACCGGCGTGGCGGCCGAGCGCTTTGGCGGTCAGGTCAACGACACGCTGGCGATCGAGAACTACATCTCCGTGCTGGAGACCGACGGACCCAAGTTCGCCGCTGCATTGGAAGCCCACACCCGCGCCTATGACGTGGACATCATGAACCTGCAGCGCGCCGAGAAGCTGATTCCCGCTGCGCAGCCCGGCGGTCTGGTGGAAGTGCAGCTGGCCAACGGCGGCTCGCTCAAGGCCAAGACCGTGATCCTGTCCACGGGTGCGCGCTGGCGCAATGTGAACGTGCCCGGCGAAGCCGAGTACAAGAACAAGGGCGTGGCCTACTGCCCGCACTGCGACGGTCCGCTGTTCAAGGGCAAGCGCGTCTCGGTGATCGGCGGCGGCAACTCCGGCATCGAAGCTGCGATCGACCTGGCAGGTCTGGTGGCCCATGTGACGGTGGTGGAGTTTGCCGATCAGCTCAAGGCCGATGCCGTGCTGGTCAAGAAGCTGCACAGCCTGCCCAATGTGACGGTGATCACCAATGCCCAGACCACCGAGATCACGGGTGCCAACGGCAAGGTCAACGGCCTGAGCTACAAGGACCGTACAAGCGGTGCCGAGCACCATGTGGAGCTCGAAGGTGTGTTTGTGCAGATCGGCCTGGTGCCGAACACCGAATGGCTCAAGGGCACACTGGAGCTGAGCAAGTTCGGCGAAATCATTGTGGATGCCAAGGGGCAGACCAATCTGCCCGGGGTGTTCGCCGCCGGTGACTGCACCACGGTGCCTTACAAGCAGATCGTGATCGCCGCCGGCGCCGGTGCCACTGCAGCGCTGTCGGCCTTCGATCATCTGATCCGCAACTGAACGGCCTTAATCGCTTGCAAGGTAAGCGATGGTAGCTATCAAAAAAGGACTGCTTAGGCAGTCCTTTTTGCTTTTGAGTGGCCGCAAAGAGGGTGGCTTGTCGCCGGGGTCGTCAGGGGCTTTGGCGTTCAACGCACCGGGTTTGGGGACATCGCAGCCTTGCGTCGGGACGCAATTCCCGGCTTGTAACGAAGTTATTTGCAGTTGAGAATTATTCGCATATACTGAGCGCCATTCAGCCAGCCAATGCCGTGCCAGCTACAGGCCGCGAAGCCTCTGACGTTTCGACCTGTGGCCATTGACGTACCTATCAGAAGCCAGCTCTTGTCCATTTCTATGAATAAAGAGGGTTTCTGGTATGGCTTCCGCCACCGCTTTGCACGCCCGCGCCACGCTGGCGCCACGCTCCAATCTCCGTCCGCTGGCGCTGGCCTGCGCACTGGCCTGCGCCGCCATCTCTGCCCAGGCCCAGCAACAATCCTCCGAATCCGTCCAGGTCGCGGCGGCCCGTGCCGACCGCAGCACGCCTGTGCTGCGCGATGTGGTCATCAGTGCCTCGCGCGACGAGCAGGACGCCGACAGCCTGCCCATGACGGTGGACGTCATCGATGCCAAGCAGATGGAGGAGGAGCAGATCGGCGACATCCGCGAGCTTGCAGCCAAGCTGCCCAATGTGACCGTGCCGCGCAGTCCGGCGCGTTTCACACTGGCCGGCTCCCCCTCGGGGCGTGACCAGAACAGCGGCTTCAATATCCGTGGCCTGGAAGGCAACCGCGTGCTGATGCTGGTCGATGGCGTGCGCCTGCCGCGCAGCTATACCTTCAGCGCCAATGCCTTTGGCCGTGACTATCTGGATCTGGGCCTGGTGCAGCGCGTGGAAATCCTGCGCGGTGCCGTGCCCGCGCTGTATGGCTCGGACGGCATGGGCGGCCTGGTCAACTTCATCACCGTGCAGCCCGACGATCTGCTCAAGGACGGCAAGACCATCGGCGGTCGCGTCTCGGCCAGCTATGACGGCTCGGACAACGGCAAGCGCGTGGGTGCGACGCTGGCAGGCCGTGCCAGCCCGGAATGGAGCTGGCTGCTGTCGGCCGGCATAGGCCGCTCCAGCGCGCTGGAAAACATGGGCAGCAACAATGCGGTGGGTGCCCTGCGCACCACGCCCAACCCCGAAAAGGACAAGAGCCATTCGCTGCTGGGGCGTCTGGTCTACACGCCTTCGGCCGTGCAAAAACATGTCTTCACGCTGGAAAACGTGGACAAGCGTGCCGACTACGACCTGCTGAGCGCTCGCACCTCCACCGTCACCGACTCCCAGGCCGAGACCACCATGAAGCGCTGGCGTGCTACCTGGCAGGGGCAGTGGCAGCAGTTGGATACGGCACTGGCCGACGAGCTCAAGCTGATGGCCAGCTATCAAAGCTCGCGCTCGCGCGAGTTCGTGACCGAAACCCGCACCCCGCCGCTGGCCTATCGCGAGCGCGATGTGACCTATGACGAAGACGCGCTGCAGCTGCACGCCCAGGCCGGCAAGACGCTGCGCTGGGAAAATGGCCTTAGCGGCAAGTTCAGCTATGGCGTCGACTATCTGCGCGGCAAGGTGGTCAACGAGCAAAACGGCATCACGCCACCGGCAGGCGAGAGCTTTCCGCTCAAGCGCTTCCCCGACACCACGGAAACCTCGACCGCGCTGTTTGCCCAGGCCGAGCTGCACTATGGTGCTTTCAGCCTGACTCCCGGATTGCGGGCCGAGCACTACAGCATCAAGCCCAAGCAGCAGGGCTTTGGCGGCACGGCGGTCAGCAATTCGGACTCCGCCGTCTCCCCCAAGCTGGGCGCCATGTTCCAGATGAACGATGCCTGGTCGGTTTACGGCAACTATGCCGCCGGTTTCCGGGCGCCGAACGCAGGGCAGATCAATGCCTTCTTCGAGAACCCGTTCATGTTCTACAAGAGCATTCCCAACCCCGATCTCAAGGCGGAAAAAAGCAATACCTTCGAGCTGGGCCTGCGTGGCCGCATGAGTGCGCTGCGCCTCGATGCCGCAGTCTTCACGGGCCGCTACAAGGACTTCATCCAGGATCAGGTGCAGGTTGCGGGCGAATACGGTGATCGCAACAACCCGGCCACGTTCCAGTCCATCAATTTGAACCGCGTGCATATCAGCGGGTTCGAACTCAAGGCCGACTACGACTGGGGCAGGTTTGCGGGTGGCGACTGGCGCACCAATGCCGCCTATGGCTACACCAAGGGTACGGACAAGAACACCAACAAGCCGGTGGACACCATTTCGCCGCAGCAACTGGTGCTGGGCGTGCGCTACGACCGCTCGAATGTGGGCGTGCAGCTCAGCGCCTCGCACTGGGCAGGAAAAAAAGACAAGGATGCGTCTGATCTTTCCAGTGGCCGCCCCTTCCTCAGCCCATCCGCGACGGTACTGGATTTGAGTGCGCAATGGCGTATCCGCCCAGGCACGCGTCTGAATGTGGGCATCTACAACCTGACCGACAAAAAGTATTCGCGTTGGGCGGATGTACGTGGCTTGAGCCGCACGACGCAGATTGCCGATGCCTATACCCAGCCGGGCCGCAATGTGCGCGTGTCCCTGGTTCAGGACTTCTGATTTTGTAGCTGAAAGCGCTTGTTTGATAAGCGCTTGAGATCTGTTTGACTCAAAAGATGCGGGAGTGTGCCATGTCTGTTTATGAGAACACCGCCAATGCCCAGAGTGCCTCTGGCAGCCGCGATGAGGAATATCTGCTGACCGAGGGCGAAGCCCAGCTGGCCACGGTGCTGGCGCTGATGACCGGTTTCAGCCAGGGCTGCTGTGCGGCGCACCGCGCGCCCATGGCCCAGCGTGTGGCGGACCAGCTGGTGCGCATGACCGAAGGACTGGACGGCAGCGAGCGCTCCGACGACATGCGTCACTTTCTGCAGCGACTGGGACAGCGCTGGGCCATCGTGGCCCAGGTGCTGGCCCAGCCTGAACAAGAGCCCGAAGCCCAGGCTTCGGCTTCCCGCTTTGACGACGAATTTTCCAACCCACAACCACACTGGCATCACAGCCCGGAGACCCTGCAATGAACGCCATCACATCCCCTGAAATCCAGACCATGACCGCGGTGCAAATCCGTGAGCAATTCGCGCAAAAGCGCGAGCAAGGCCTGCGTGCCAAAGATGCGGCCGAGGCGCTGCAACTGAGCGAAGGCGCGGTCATCGCGGCCCATGGCGGCGAGCATGAACGCACGCTCAAGGCTTTGCCGCTGCGCGCCGAATGGCTGGACATTCTTAAAGCCCTGGAAGCCTGCGGCACCGTGATGGCGCTCACGCGCAACGAATCCACCGTGCATGAAAAGGACGGCATCTACCAGAACGTCTCGGCCCAGGGTCCGGTCGGTCTGGCGCTGAGCCGCGAGATCGATCTGCGCCTGTTCTTCATGCACTGGCATGCCGGCTTTGCCGTGACCGAAGAGTCCGCCAACGGCGGTCGCCCCGCCATGCGCAGCCTGCAGTTCTATGACGCCGCCGGCCGTGCCGTGCACAAGGTGTTTGCGCGCGAGGCCACGGACATGGCGGCCTGGAATGCGCTGGTCGAGCGCTTTGCCGAGCCCT
Source organism: Comamonas testosteroni (assembly GCF_000761245.1). Lineage (GTDB taxonomy): Bacteria > Pseudomonadota > Gammaproteobacteria > Burkholderiales > Burkholderiaceae_C > Comamonas > Comamonas testosteroni_C. The sequence continues at coordinate 826,418 of NZ_AWOR01000001.1, forward strand.
CCGCAGGCTATGTGTTCCGCGAGCCTGCGGCCAAGCCTGCCGTCAAGGCCGACGCCGAGATCGACGTGCCCGCGCTGAGTCAGGCCTGGACCGATATGAAGGACACGCATGAGTTCTTCGATATGCTGCGCAGGTTCGGAGCCGAGCGCCAGCAGGCCTTCCGTCTGGTGCCTCAGTACTGCGAGCGCCTTGGCACCGACGCAGTCGCGCAGCTGCTGGGCGATGCGGCGGTGGACGGTGTCTCCATCATGGTGTTTGTGGGCAGCAGCGGCTGCATCCAGATCCACACCGGACCCGTGAGCAATATCCAGCCCATGGACGGCAAGGACGGCGTGCGCTGGATCAATGTGCTGGACAAGGGTTTCAACCTGCATCTGCGCACCGACCTGATCGCCAATGTCTGGGTGGTGCAAAAACCCACCAGCGATGGCGTGGTGACCTCGGTCGAGGCCTTTGATGCCGAAGGCAACAACATGGCCATGTTCTTCGGCGAGCGCAAGCCCGGCCAGCCCGAGCTGCAAGGCTGGCGCGATCTGGTGACCGGCCTGCCGCGCAAGGCGGCCGTGGCGGAGGCTGCATGAGCACGGCCAGCATTTCCCGGCGCCAGGGCCTGCAGTGGCTGGGTGCGACCGTGGCGGGCACGGCCCTGCCGGCCCTGGCGCAGACCGCCGCTGCCGCACCTGGAGCGAAACGGCTGGTGTCTCTCAGCGGTGCATTGACCGAGGTGGTCTATCTGCTCAATGCCCAGGGCCTGCTGGTGGGAACGGACACCACCAGCCTGTTTCCCGAGGCGGCACAAAAAACCGCCAAGGTCGGCTATGTGCGCCAGCTCTCGGCCGAAGGCCTGCTCTCGCTCAAGCCCGATGCGGTGATCGCAACCACCGAGGCCGGCCCGCCCGTGGTGCTTGATCAGATCCGCCAGGCAGGCGTGCGTGTATCGCTGGTTGCGGCCAAGCACAACTGGGCCGAGGTGCAGGAAAAGGTCAAGGTCGTGGGCCGCGAAACCGGCAGCCTGGCCGAGGCAGACAAGTTGCTGGCCCAGCTCGATGCGCAGTGGAGCAGCGTGCAGGCCCAGGTGGCCAAGGCCCAGCGCAAGCCGCGCGTGCTGTTTGTGCTCTCGCACAGCGGCAGTCCGCAGGTGGCGGGCAAGGGCACGGCAGCCAATGCGCTGATCCGGTACGCGGGCTGTGTCAATGTCATCGACCAGTTCGACGGCTACAAGCCCCTGACCGCCGAGGCCATGGCCAGCGCCGCGCCCGAGGTCATCATCAACACCACCCAGGGCATTGAAGCGCTGGGCGGCGAGGCCGCCTTCTGGACGCGGCCCGAGCTGGCACTGACACCCGCCTACGCCAAGAAGGCACTGGTGACGCTGGAAGCCAGCCACCTGCTGGGCTTTGGTCCGCGCCTGCCCAGCGCTGTGCAGGCGCTGCATATGCGCGCTTTGCAGTGGGTGGCCTGAGCATGAGCGCAAGCATGGGGAGCGTGGTGCCAAAGCCAGCAGTCGAGCTGCCTGTCGCATCGCGCTGGCGCACTCCTGCCGGACGGCTCAGCCGCAGCGCAGCCCTGCTGCTGGGTGGGGCTCTGGTGTTACTGGCCATGGTGTGGGGAAGTGCCAGCGGGGCCTATGCCATTGCACCGGGGCAGTTGCCAGGGATTGTCTGGGACGGGCTTCGCAGTCTTTTTGGCGGTGTTGTGGACAGCGGCCCCGAGCATCTGGTCTTTCTCAATATCCGCCTGCCGCGCCTGCTCATGGGCGTGGCTGCGGGTGCGGGACTGGGGCTGGCCGGCGCATTGATGCAGGGGCTGTTTCGCAATCCGCTGGCCGACCCCGGGCTGATTGGCGTCAGCAGCGGCGCGGCCCTGGCTGCCGGCATCACCATCGTGCTGGGCGGCCTATATCTGCCCTGGCTGCCGCGTCATCTGGGCAGCTGGGCCCTGGTGGCCATGGCCTTTGGCGGTGGCCTTGCCGTGACTGCCGTAGTCTATGTGCTGGGCCAGGTCCAGGGCACGACCCGCATCGGCCTGATGCTGCTGGCCGGCATTGCCATCAATGCGCTGGCCGGTGCCGGACTGGGCTTTCTGAGCTTTGTTTCGACGGACGAGCAACTGCGCAATCTGCAGATGTGGCTGCTGGGCAGCCTGGGCGCCTCGCGCTGGAGCGCGGTAGCCCTGGTGTCGGCGGCCGTGGCCATCAGCGCGGCGGCGGCGCTGGCGCTGGCCAGGCCGCTGAATGCGATCGCTCTTGGCGAGGCACAGGCCAATCTGCTGGGTGTAGCGGTGGAGAAAACCAAGCGCCGCGCCGTGATGGTGGCTGCGCTGGCCGTGGGCGCCGTGACCGCGACCACGGGCATCATCGGCTTCATCGGTCTGGTCGCACCGCACTGGGTGCGGCTGATGGCAGGGCCTGATCATCGCGTGGTGCTGCCGGGATCGGCCCTGCTGGGCGCGGCGCTGGTGGTCAGCGCCGATGCCGTGGCGCGCACCATCGTCAAGCCGGCCGAGCTGCCGCTGGGCGTGCTCACCGCGTTTATCGGCGTGCCGCTGTTTCTGGCCATGCTGCGCCAGTTCAGGAGCAAGGTATGAGTGCGCACCACAGGCTGTCCAGCCTCGAATGCCGCAATCTGGGCGTCGGCGTGGCCAAGGGGCCGCGCCTGGCGACGGTGGATGTGCGGATTGCAGCCGGGCGCTTTACCGCCATCCTCGGCCCCAATGGCGCCGGCAAGTCCACGCTGATGTCCATGCTGGTGGGCGAGCGCGCGCCGCAGTCGGGCCAGGTTCTGCTCGACGGGCTGGAGCTGTCCGGGCATGCGATGGAGGGCCTAGCACGCCGGCGCTCCGTCATGCCCCAGGACTGCAGCGTGGCCTTTGACTTCACGGCCCAGGAGGTGGTGGAGCTGGGGCGTTATCCGCATCGTCACCAGCCCGGCACCGGGGAAGCGCAGATTCCGGCGCAGGCCATGGCGCTGACCGGGGTCGATCATCTGGCGCAGCGCAGCATCAACACGCTGTCGGGCGGGGAGCGGGCGCGCACCCATCTGGCCAGGGCACTGGCACAGATCTGGCAGCAGCCCGCCGACGGCGCGGCGCGCTGGCTGCTGCTGGACGAGCCCACCGCCGCTTTGGATCTGGCCCATCAGCACCATGCCATGCGCCTGCTGCGCCAATGGGCCGGGCAGCAGGGCGCAGGAGTGGTGGCAGTGATCCATGATCTGAACCTGGCGCTGCGCTATGCCGACGATGTGCTGGTGCTGGGCGGCGATGCCGGAGTGCATCACGGTGCGGTGCTGGATGTGCTTCAGCCTGCGCTGGTGCGCCAGGTCTGGGGCATGCAGTGCGATCCGGTGCGCAGCAGCGACGGTGCGCTGCAATATATTTTTGTAGCGGATACCGCTTTATCTGCTTGAAATTTCAGTGTATTGCATTGAATTCTGAAGCCAGTCATGCGCAGGCTGCTTCAGATTCAATAGCTAATGACCTGGCTGTCACTGGCTGTCACTGGCTGTCACTGGCAGTCAATGTGTATGCACGGTCAGTGCGACCAGCTTGAGCACCAGCGGGCGCACCATCATCACGCAGAAGAACGCCACCGGCATGGCCAGCGCATAGGCGCTGAACACGCGCTGGACATAGCCGCTGTCAAAGCCGGTATTGGCCGCCACAATGGTGCAGCACATCAGGAAGGCCATGATGCCGGCCATGAAAAACGCAAAGACAAATGGCGTGTAGCGCCGGTGCAGCTTCAGCGTCGAAAGTCTGGATGGGGAAGAGCTGGTGGAGGAATTCATGAAAGCGATTGGGGAAATGCATTGCGCGTCGTCACGGCGGGAGTGGGTCTGCCAGCGGTTCGGGCCGAATGCATGGATGGGAAACAGGGCTGAACTGTAGGCATGATCTGCGGGCTTCGGTAGAGGCCCGGGACTTGTTGCACTCATAAGCAAAACTTTCGAATGCAATTGGGGATACATTCGCAGTCATGCCGAATCTGCGAGCCATAGAAACCTTTGTCAAAGCGCTGGAGGGCGGCTCCATCGCTTCGGCCGCGCGCCAGCTGGGCATTTCGCCCGCTGCAGCCAGCCAGAACATCGCGCGGCTGGAGCGCGAGCTGGGCACGCGCCTGATCACCCGCACCACCCGGTCCATGGCCTTGACCGAGGCCGGCGAGCGTTATCTGGCGCGCGTCGCTCCGGTGCTCGACGAGCTCGAAAAAGCCCAGTCCGATCTCTCGCTGATTCATGGAGAGCTGCAAGGCCGCTTGCGCATTGCCTGCATGGCAGCCTTCGGCCGCCATGTGCTGGCGCCGCTGCTGCCGGCGTTTACCGCGCTGCATCCGCGGCTGGAGCTGGAGCTGTTGATCACGGACCGGCATGTGGACGTGCTCAAGGAAGATGTGGACATCAGCGTGCGCTACCGCGATGTGCTGGAGCCCGGCATGTCGGTGCGGCTGCTGGCCTCGGTGCCGCGCATTCTCTGTGCCTCGCCCCAGTACCTGCAGCAGCACGGCCGACCGCAGACGGCACAAGAGCTGCTCGAGCATGCCTGCTTGCTGTACCGGCGCGAGCGCGACGGCAGACTCATGCGCTGGCCCTTCTTGCGCGATGGCCAGCGCACCGATCCGCAGCAGAAGATTGCGGCCATCGGCAGCGATATCGATGCCCTGGTGGAGTTCGCCGCTGCCGGTGGCGGCATCGCCTGGGCCGGCCGCTTCATCGTCCATGAGGAGCTGCGCAGGGGGCGGCTGGTGCCGCTGGCGCTCAAGCCGGCGCGCAAGGGACAGTTGCAGTTCGAGGATGCTCCGCTGGATTTCTTCGCCTGCTTCAAGGACCGTAAATATGTGCCGGCCAAGGTCCGCGCCCTGGTGGACTATCTGCTGCAGGTGCTGCCGCAGCAGTCCGTCCTGCGTTGAGCAAGGCCAATGCGTGGCGCCTGCATTCCCCGTAGTTCTTGGCGCCGGCGCGGGCTAAAGGCGCGGGCTGAGTAAGGGCAAGGGCGGCCGGGCAAGAGCCGCCTCGCAGCGAGGGCTGAGTCCCCTTGGGGAAGCGGCGAAGCCGCTCAGGGGAAGGCTTAATGTCCCAGATGCTGCGGCAGCACTTCCTGCAAGATGGTGGTGGCAATCTCTTCGATCGACTTGGTGGTGCTGGACAGCCACTCGATGCCGCTTCTGCGCATCATGGCTTCGGCCTCGGCCACCTCGTAGCGGCAGTTGGGCAGGCTGGCGTACTTGGAGTCGGGGCGGCGTTCGTTGCGGATGCTGGACAGGCGCTCGGGCTGAATCGTCAGGCCAAACAGCTTTTTGCGGTAGGGCTCCAGCGCGGGCGGCAACTGCTTGCGCTCGAAGTCCTCGGGGATCAGCGGGTAGTTGGCCACCTTGAGGCCGAACTGCATGGCCAGGTACAGACTGGTTGGCGTCTTGCCCGAGCGGCTGACGCCCACCAGGATCACGTCGGCGCCGCTCAGGTCGGCATGGGTCTGGCCGTCGTCATGGGCCAGCGTGTAATTGATGGCCTCCATGCGCTCCAGATATTCCTTGCTCTCGCTGATGTCGGCAAAGCGGCCCACGCGATGCAGCGACTTCTGGCCCAGTTCCACCTCCAGCGGGCGCACAAAGGTGCCGAACATGTCGAACAGCTTGCCCTTGCAGTTGGCTTCAAGGAATTCCAGCATCTCCTGATTGACCAGGGTGGTGAAAATGATGGGCTTTCTTTTCTCCACCTCGGCCACATGGTTGATCTGGCGCACGGCCTGATGAATCTTGTCCATCGAGTCCACAAAGGGGATGCGAATCAGCCTCGGCTTGCTCTCGAACTGGGCCATGATGGCCGTGCCAAAGGTCTCGGCCGTGATGCCTGTGCCGTCAGAAATGACAAAAATTGTATGGGTATGCATGGTGCGCGCAGTTATTAGGTGGGACCTGTGCAAGCAATGCCATGTCCCGGACTCTGAATCTGGTTTGAGCCACGCGACGCTCGCCGGCTCAGCCTACAATGGCGCCCATTATTCCCAAATTCAAGCCCATGCTCGTTGACGGTCGACATCCAGAACAGCAAAGCACTGCACTCAAGCAGCATGGGTTCGCGTGCCCTGGCCATTCAGCCCAGCGCCGCCTGCGTACCGGTTTTTAACTTTGGAGCTTCCCATGTCTCAACTGTTCGAAGCGACCGCTCTGGTCGTTCCGTTTGAAAAACTGAGAATGTCTGATGTCGAGTCCGTAGGCGGCAAGAACGCTTCGCTCGGCGAAATGATCTCGCAGCTGCCCCAGGGCGTGCGCGTGCCCACCGGCTTTGCCACCACGGCTCATGCATTCCGCGAGTTCCTGGCCTTTGAAGGTCTGGCTGGCAAGATCTCTGCCAAGCTGGCCGCTCTGGACGTGGACGATGTCCGTGCTCTGGCCGCTGTGGGCGCGGAAATCCGCGCCATGGTGGAGAGCCAGCCTTTCCCTGCCGATCTGGAGCAGGCCATCCGCGAGGAATTTGTCCGCCTGCAAGGCGGCAATGCCGAGGCATCGTTTGCCGTGCGCTCTTCCGCCACGGCAGAAGACCTGCCTGATGCATCGTTTGCCGGCCAGCAGGAAACCTTCCTGAACGTGGTGGGCATCGAAGACGTGCTGCACAAGATGAAGGAAGTGTTCGCGTCGCTGTACAACGACCGCGCCATCTCCTACCGCGTGCACAAGGGCTTCGAGCACGATGTGGTGGCACTGTCCGCCGGCGTGCAGCGCATGGTGCGCTCCGACAAGGGCGCTGCCGGCGTGATGTTCACCATCGACACCGAATCCGGTTTCGAGGAAGTGGTCTTCATCACCTCCAGCTACGGCCTGGGCGAGACCGTGGTGCAGGGCGCCGTGAACCCCGACGAGTTCTATGTGCACAAGCCCATGCTCAAGGCTGGCAACAAGGCGCTGATCCGCCGCAATCTGGGCTCCAAGCTGATCCAGATGATCTTTGCCACGCCCGAGGAAAAGGCTGCCGACGGCAAGCTGGTCAAGACCGTGGATGTGGCCCATGAGCTGCGCAACCGCTATTCGCTGACCGACGAGGAAGTGCAGCAACTGGCGCATTACGCTCTGGTGATCGAGCAGCATTACGGCCGCCCCATGGATATCGAATGGGGCAAGGACGGCACCGACGGCCAGCTCTACATCCTGCAGGCGCGCCCCGAAACCGTGAAGAGCCAGGCCAAGGGCCAGGCCGAGCTGCGCTACAAGCTCAAGGGCACGGGCACCGTGCTGGCCGAAGGCCGCGCCATCGGCCAGAAGATCGGTACCGGCCCCGTGCGCCTGGTGTCCGACATCTCGCAGATGGATCAGGTGCAGGCCGGCGACGTGCTGGTGACCGACATGACCGACCCCAACTGGGAGCCCGTCATGAAGAAGGCTTCGGCCATCGTCACCAACCGCGGTGGTCGTACCTGCCACGCAGCCATCATTGCTCGCGAGCTGGGTATCCCTGCCGTCGTGGGCTGCGGCAATGCCACCGATCTGCTCAAGGCCGAAACCCTGGTTACCGTGTCCTGCGCGGAAGGCGACACCGGCAGAATCTATGACGGTCTGCTGGAAACCGAAGTGACCGAGGTCAAGCGTGGCGAGATGCCCAGCATCTCCACCAAGATCATGATGAACGTGGGCAATCCCCAGCTGGCTTTCGACTTTGCCCAGCTGCCCAATGAGGGCGTGGGTCTGGCCCGCCTGGAATTCATCATCAACAACAATATCGGCGTGCACCCCAAGGCCATCCTGGACTACCCCGCCGTTGACGCCGATCTGAAGAAGGCTGTCGAGTCCGTGGCCCGCGGCCATGCTTCTCCCCGCGCGTTCTACGTGGACAAGGTGACCGAAGGCGTGGCAACGATTGCCGCCGCTTTCTGGCCCAAGCCCGTGATCGTGCGCATGTCCGACTTCAAGTCCAACGAATACCGCAAGCTGATCGGCGGCAGCCGTTACGAGCCCGAGGAAGAGAACCCCATGCTGGGCTTCCGCGGTGCCGCTCGCTACATCTCGGCCGAGTTCGGTGAAGCCTTCAAGATGGAGTGCGAGGCCCTGCTCCGTGTGCGCGAGGATATGGGCTTGACCAACGTCAAGATCATGATCCCCTTCGTGCGTACCCTGGGCCAGGCCAAGCGCGTGACCGAGCTGCTGGCCGAGAACGGCCTCAAGCGTGGTGAAAACGGCCTGCAGCTGATCATGATGTGTGAAGTGCCCTCCAACGCCGTGCTGGCCGAAGAGTTCCTCGAATACTTCGACGGTTTCTCCGTAGGCTCCAACGACCTGACCCAGCTGACCCTGGGTCTGGACCGCGACTCCGGTCTGGAGCTGCTGGCCGCCGATTTCGACGAGCGCGACCCCGCTGTCAAGAAGCTGCTGGCTCATGCCATCAAGGCCTGCCGCGATCAGAACAAGTATGTGGGCATCTGCGGCCAAGGCCCTTCGGACCACCCCGACTTTGCCAAGTGGCTGGCCGACGAAGGCATCTCGTCCATCTCCCTGAACCCTGACAGCGTGGTCTCCACCTGGCAGAAGCTGGCTGAATAAGCCTTGCGCATCGGCATGCAGACGCATCACGCGCCCGTGCATGACGATGCTGTGTCGGATGCTCCGCGACAGGCATTCGATGCTTTGGGCAATCCGGTGGAAGTCACCTTCCCGCCGGATCTGCACGATACCTACCACCTGAGACTGAAGGCCTTGCTGCTGACGGTCTGGGTGGTATTTTCATTTGGCATCTGCTACTTTGCGCGGGATATCCAGGAGCTGGTGCCCGACTGGCCCGTGGCCTACTGGATGGCGGCCCAAGGGGCAGTCCTGATGTTCCTGCTCATCATCGTGGTCTATTGTGTGGCCATGGATTATTTCGAACGCCAACAGGCGCGTGACGAGGCGCGCAAAGCGGCTGAGGCTCACGATGCCTCCTGTGCCGCTTCCGATCTTCATGCCTGAGCGGCCTGTTCTGAGCCGTGCCTACCACTGGCGGCTGCATCGCATTCTTTTTCTCTATGTGCTGGGCACAGCGGGCTTTTTGCTGGCCATGCTCTGGGCCGAGGAGCGCGGGCTCGCGCGGCACTGGATAGGGCCCATCTTTCTGTTCTCCACAGTGATGGTGTACGCGGCCATCGGCGTGTATTCGCGCACCAGCGATGCCGAGGAGTATTTCGTCGCCGGCCGGCGCATTCCGCCTTTCTACAACGGCATGGCGGCCGCTGCCGACTGGATGAGCGCAGCCTCGTTCATCAGCCTCTCCGGTGCGCTTTATCTGCAAGGCTTTTCGGGAACCGGCACACAGCCTGGCGGACTGGCCTATGTCCTGGGGTGGACGGGCGGGTTTTGCCTGGTCGGCATGCTGATTGCCCCCTATCTGCGGGCCATGAATCTCTATACCGTGCCGGATTTCTTTCAGGCGCGCTATGGCGGGCGCTGGCCGCGCATCATTGCTGCGCTGGCGGCCATCACCTGTTCCTTCACCTATGTGGTGGCGCAGATCTATGGTGTGGGCCTGATTGCCGCGCGGCTGACCGGTGTTCAGTTCGAGATCGGCATCATGCTGGGGCTGGGCGGCGTGCTGCTGTGCTCGTTCCTGGGTGGAATGCGGGCGATCACCTGGACCCAGGTGGCGCAATATGTGGTCATCTTGCTGGCCTTCATGCTGCCGGTTTCCTGGCTGGCCTACAAACAGCTGGGCAACCCCTGGGCGCAGCTGGCCTATAGCCAGCAACTGGGCAAGATTGGTGCCATGGAGCAGCAGTTGCTGTCCTCAGAGGCTGAGCAGTCTGTGCTGGAGGCCTACCGCACCCGCGCTCAGGTGCTGCAGGCCAAGCTGCGCGATGTGCCCAATGTGCTGGCGGCTGAACGCCAGGCACTGAGCGAGCATATCCGCGAGCTGCGCACCAGCAGCGGCAATATCGGTGCCATCATGACCGCCAGCCGGGAGCTGGCCGCCATGCCCAAGGACGAGGTGGCGGCACGCGAGCTCTGGAGCCGCGAGCTGCACGAGGCCTATGAGCGGGCCAAGCCGCTGGGCGGCATGCCGCTGCAAAGCCAGCCTTTCGCGGGGGATCCGCATGGCTCTCCGGCCGAGCAGCAGGCCTATGAGGAAAGCCGGCGCAATTTTCTGGCGCTGATGTTTTGCTTGATGGTCGGCACTGCCGGGCTGCCGCACTTGCTCACGCGTTATTTCACGGTTCCCTCAGTGTCGGCGGCGCGTACCTCGGTGGCCTGGTCGCTGTTCTTTATCGGCCTGCTGTATCTTGGCGCACCGGCCTTGGCCGTGCTGGTGAAGTACGAGGTCATGAGCAATCTCGTGGGCACGCATTTCGATGCCTTGCCGAACTGGATAGCGCAGTGGTCAAGGGTGGACGCCTCGCTGCTGTCGGTGGAGGATATCAACGGCGATGGCATTTTGCAGTTTGCCGAGATCCGCATGGGCGCCGACCTCATCATGCTGGCCACTCCAGAACTCGGCGGCATGCCTTATGTGCTCTCCGGACTGGTGGCTGCTGGCGGGCTGGCGGCGGCCCTGTCCACGGCCGACGGCCTGCTGCTGACCATCAGCAATGCCTTGGTGCGGGATCTCTATTTTCAGGAGCGGCAGCGCCTCGATACGCGCAAGCGACGTGTCTCGCCCGAACAGCGCGTGATTCTTTCCAAATTCGCACTGCTGCTGGTGGCCCTGTCGGCGGCATTTGTGGCGGCGCGGCGCTCTTCGGACATTCTTCCCATGGTCTCGGCCTCCTTCTCCTTGGCGGGCTCGGCTTTTGTGCCGGCCATGGTGCTGGGCATCTTCTGGCGCGGCACCACGCGCCGTGGTGCGGTGGCCGGCATGCTGCTGGGTCTGGCCGTGACGGTGTACTACATGCTCTCTCATGTGCCGGGGCTGCAGGGCGTGCTGCCCTCGGCACTGCGCGGCGAGGCTCTCTGGTGGGGTATTCAGCCCATCTCGGCCGGAGTGTTCGGTGTGCCGGTGGGCCTGGCCACCACATTGCTCGTGAGCTGGTGGGAGCAGCGGCGGGCGAGAGTTTGAAAAACTCTTGATTGGATGGCCTTCAGCGATTTTTTGGGTCGGCTTCGAGGCAGTTTTCTGCTGGATATTTGCCGTGAGTTGATCTGGAGCATGCGCGAACCTGGCTTGCAGGAAAACCCGCTTTTCAGCTGCAGCCATAGCTGCCACCCTGCAGGGCGGAAAGCAATTCAATGCACAGAGGGCGGGGTCGATGTATCTAGTCAAAACACCCGAGGGCCAGCAGGCCTTCAAGGAGCGCCATTCCGATCTGAGCCAGAGGCTGCGCTCGGCCTTTTTGCTGTTTGACGGTCGTCGCAGCCTCATGCAGGTGCTGGAGGCAACCTCGGCGCTGGGAGTGCACAAGGACGATATTCTGGCGCTGGTCGGCAAGGGCTGGCTGGCTACAAGAGAGTCATCCGTCGTGGCTGATGCAGCAGCGCAGGCCCATGCATCTTCGCTCTCAAAGAGCAGTTCGGCATCGTTGGCACCTGCTGAGGTCGACCCTGCCAGCACCCAAAGGCGCTACCAGAGAGCCTATCCGATAGCGGTGTCCATCACGGGGGCTCTGGGGCTCAAGGGCTTCAGGCTGAATCTGGCGGTGGAGGCGGCCATGGGTTATGAGCAACTGGCTGCGCTGGCTCCACGCATACGAGATGCTGCGGGTGACAAGGCCTATACGTCGTTGCACAGGGTGCTGTTTGAGGTGGATGAGACATAGGCACCCTCTGTGCCGAGCCTCTTGCATAGAAAAGAAAAAAGCGGCTTCGGAGAGCCGCTTTTTTTTATGAACCAGCCTGTTTTTTAGACAGCCAGCAATTCCACGTCAAACTTCAGCGTGGCGTTGGGGGGGATCACGCCACCGGCGCCGCGCGCACCATAGCCCAGGGCAGCGGGGATCAGCAGCGTGCGCTGGCCTCCCACCTTCATGCCCTGCACGCCTTCGTCCCAGCCCTTGATGACCATGCCGGCGCCCAGGGAAAAGACGAAAGGATCGTTGCGGTCCTTGCTGGAGTCGAACTTGGCGCCTTGAACGCCGTTGTTGTAGAGCCAGCCTGTGTAGTGCACGGTCACGCTCTGACCGGCTTTGGCTTCGGCGCCTTCGCCTACGACGGTGTCTTCGTATTGCAGGCCGGAGGCTGTAGTGTTGAATGCCATGATGGATTTCCTTTCAGCGCAAAGCAGAAAAAGGCGATGGAAAAAAGGGCCAGCCAAGCACGCTTGGGGCCCTTGGATGATAGTTGTTCGCGCTTGCCGCCAGGTCCCTGGCCGCAACAGCGCCAAGGTCTACTTCTTGGCGCGTGCTGCAACCCAGCGGTTGGCAAAGGCTTGTACATCGGACAGGCGCTTGAGCAGATCCTGCCCGGTCAGGGTGACGGTGTAGCCATCGCTGCCATGCTCGAGCAGACCGCACTCACGCAGTTCCTTGATACGGGTGTTCAAGGTGTTGGGAGTGATGCCGCCCACGCTGTCTTGCAGCAGTCGGAAGGTCTGGGGATGACCATCCCGCAAAGCCCACAGCACGCGCAGCGCATAGCGGCATTCGAGCTTCTCGAACAGCTGGTTGATGGCGGCGTTTTCCTTGGAGCTCATGGACGCTTCTCCTTGCGCAATGATGTTGTCGAGCTGGGCGCACTAGGCGCTTTCAGTGCCATGTCCAATGGACTATAGCGGTTAATTTATTTTGCTACAAGTTTAGTAGCTTCAAATCTTCGACTGCAACGCCTTGAAGTGATAAAGGCCACAAACAGCACGCAAGTGTTGCGGGTCAGCCACGAATCAGGGAGAAGACTCGCTTGCTTCAGGGTTTGTAGCAATAAGGGCAGGGCTGAAGCAGCCTTCGGGTCAGGTTGGCGAGCTATGCCGGAAGTGTTAGTACTGGCTTAGGTGTTTCTGGGTGTAAAAATTGACTCTAGCCATTGATTTGTCAGAGCAAGCCGCTATGGAAATCATAGTTCCTGCTTTTGTGCCGGTATTTGCTTGAGTTGCACCAGCACCTGCAGCAGACGGTTGGTCGGCGTGGCAATGCCCAGCGCCTGACCGCGTCGCACCACATAGCCGTTGAGATGGTCAATTTCCGTGGGCTTGCCGCGCGCCAGATCCTGGGCCGTGGAAGACAGCTGCCGGGGCATGGTGCGCGCTATGGCTGCTACAGCCTCGTCCACGGAGGCCGGCAGCTGCACGCCGTCGGCCAGAGCCACGGCCTTGCATTCCGCTGCAATGTCTTGCATCACGGCGGGTATGCCCTGCTGCGCGACCAGCCAGCCATAGGGCTGCTGGGTGAGGGCGGAGAGTGCGTTGTACACGCAGTTGATGACGAGTTTTTGCCATAGTGCGGCCAGCACACCATCCGAGACCAGCGTGGGAATGCCGGCGGCGCTGAACTGGCCCGCGATCGCCTCGCCTTGCAGACAAGGCGCGATGACCAGCTCGCCCCGGCCAAAGTGGCGTACATGGCCCGGGCCTGCCATGGCGGTGGCCACATAGACCACGGCAGCTGCCACCGGCTGCTGACCCAACACCTGGCGCAGGCGCTGGTCGTTGTCCACGCCGTTCTGCAAGCTCAGTACCTGGGTATGTGCAGCCAGGTGGGGTTTGATCTGTGCGGCGGCTGCTTCGGTGTCGGTGGATTTCACGCAGAGCAGCACCACATCGGCGCCCGCCACGGCACTGGGCTCGGTGCTGGTGGCGACGGGAAGGTGCAGATCTTCTGTTGCGGTCTGCAGTCGCAGACCGTGCTGGCTGATGGCCTGCATATGCGATGCTCTACCGATCAGCGTGACCGGGTGGCCGGCGCGTGCCAGCAAAGCGCCAAAGTAGCAGCCCACCGAGCCAGCGCCCATGACGGCAACGCAGAGGCGGGAGGGGGAAGCGGTGTGGTCGACCAGGTTCATGCGGCTATCTCGCAACGAGGCTCAGCTCTTGAGCTTGAGCAGATAGGTCATCAGCTGGGCAGTCGAGGCCTCGACCTCCAGAAATTCCTGCAGGGCCTTGCCGGTTTGCCAAGAGGAGCTCCAATTATTGCCGACCAGGGCTTGTTTCCAGTTGTCCTGATTGCTTGCATAGTCGATAGCAGCCAGTAGTTGCTGGCTGCGCTCTGCAGGCAGATTTCTGCCTGTAAAGACGGCGCGCCAGTTGGACATTTCAGCATCCAGACCCTGCTCGCGCATGGAGGCGATACCGAACATGGTGCGCCGCGAGGAAACACCGAGGGCGCGCAGCTTGCCCGCCTGCAAGGCTTCTCTGAACTCGCTGTAACCCGAGATTCCCACCTGCACCTGCTTTTGCAGCAGGGCCTGGAGCACATCGTTACCGCCGGCAAAGGGTTTGTATTGCAGTTGCTCCGCATTGGCCTTTGCCAGGCGGGCCAGCATGCCCGCGTACATGTGGTCCACACCGCCTGCAGAGCCTCCGGCAATGGTCAGTGCCGGTAGGTTCTCGCGCATGGCCTTGGCCAGTGCCCTGGGGCTGGCAATCGGCGAGTCGGTGGGCACGGCCACCACCAGATAGTCGCTGGTCAGGCGCGCCAGGGGCTGCACCTGAAGCAGCTCTGCCGACTTCTTGTTCAGCGCCAGAGCGCCGACCATGACCATGCCGCCGATCAGCAGGCTGTTGGGGTCGCTGCCATAGCGTTTGGTGTACTCGGCCAGGCCTATGGTGCCGCCCTTGCCGCCGATGTTTTCATAAATGACCTTGTCCACGGTGCCGCTGCTGCTCAGCGCTGCACCCAGGGCGCGGCCGGTCTGGTCCCAGCCGCCGCCGGGGTTGGCGGGGATCACGATACGCAGCTGCGTGCCAAGGCGCTGGGGCGGATTGGCGATGGCTGCAAAAGGTGTAGACAGCAAGGCAGCGGAGTAGCTTAGCCAGTGGCGGCGTGTCAGGGTATTGTTCGCGTGGGGGGGATTCATGTCTGTCTCCGTTGTTATGTGTCTTTTGGTGTGTTTGGCCGAAAGCAAAGGCTTGCTGACCTGGAGTGCATACGAAAAAGCCCCGACCTGAAACAGATCGGGGCTTTGGGTAGCAGGGAGCCGGCAAGCCGGTTCGCCGGACTGACTTTACAGCGAGTCGATGAAGCTGCGCAGCTTGTCGGAGCGCGAAGGGTGCTTGAGTTTGCGCAGCGCCTTGGCTTCGATCTGACGGATACGCTCGCGCGTCACGTCAAACTGCTTGCCGACTTCTTCCAGCGTGTGGTCGGTGGACATTTCGATACCGAAGCGCATGCGCAGCACCTTGGCTTCGCGAGGCGTCAGGCCGTCGAGGATGTCCTTGACCACATCGCGCAGGCCGGCCTGCATGGCGGCGTCGATAGGCGCGGTGTTGTTACCGTCCTCGATGAAATCGCCCAGGTGCGAATCGTCGTCGTCGCCGATGGGGGTTTCCATCGAGATCGGCTCCTTGGCGATCTTCATGATCTTGCGGATCTTGTCCTCGGGGATCTCCATCTTGGCGGCCAGGATGGACGCATCGGGCTCGAAACCAAACTCTTGCAAGTGCTGGCGCGAGATGCGGTTCATCTTGTTGATGGTCTCGATCATGTGCACCGGGATACGGATCGTGCGGGCCTGATCGGCGATGGAGCGCGTGATGGCCTGACGAATCCACCAGGTCGCATAGGTCGAGAACTTGTAGCCGCGACGGTATTCGAACTTGTCCACGGCCTTCATCAGGCCGATATTGCCTTCCTGGATCAGATCCAGGAATTGCAGACCGCGGTTGGTGTACTTCTTGGCGATGGAGATCACGAGACGCAGGTTGGCCTCAATCATTTCCTTCTTGGCGTCACGGCTGGCGCGCTCGCCGCTGTTCATGCGCTTGTTGATGTGCTTGAGCTCTTCCAGAGGCACAACCACGCGGGCCTGCAGGTCGATCAGGTTCTGCTGCAGCTCCTGCACGGGCGGAATATTGCGCTCCAGCACGGCGCTGTAGTTCTTGCCTGCCGCCACTTGCTTGATGACCCAGTCCAGGTTCAGCAGGTTGGGCGGGAAGTCCTTGATGAACTGCTCCTGCGGCATGCCGCACTTGTCCACGATGATCTTGCGCAGCTCGCGTTCCTTCTTGCGCACGTCGTCCACCTGGGCGCGCACCAGATCGCAGAGCTTCTCGATCGTCTTGGCTGTGAAGCGAATGGTCATCAGCTCTTCGGTGATGGCCTTTTGCACCTTCATGTATGCCTCGGTGCCGTAGCCTTCCTTGTCATACACCTTGTGCATCTTGTCGAAGAGCTCGCGCATGGAGTCAAAGCGACCCAGGGCTTCGTTCTTCAGCTCTTCGAGCTTCTTGGTCAGGGCCTTGGAGCCTCCCTTGCCGTCATCGTCGTCTTCTTCGTCGTATTCGTCGAAGTCTTCCTCGGCCACATAGTCGTCGTTCTCGTTGGCATTGACGAAGCCGTCCACCACGGTGGAGATGACAACCTTGCCTTCGCGGATCTCCTCGGCCATGTTGAGGATTTCGGCGATGGTCGCGGGGGAGGCCGAGATGGCTTCCATCATGTCCATCAGACCGCCTTCGATGCGCTTGGCGATTTCGATTTCGCCTTCGCGTGTCAGCAGTTCGACGGTGCCCATTTCACGCATGTACATGCGCACGGGGTCGGTGGTGCGGCCGAATTCGGAGTCCACGGTGGACAGAGCCGCTTCGGCCTCTTCTTCCGCTTCCTCTTCGGTGGTCGCCGACTGGCCGGTGTTGTTCAGCAGCAGGGTTTCCGCATCGGGAGTCTGCTCGTACACGGCCACGCCCATGTCGTTCAACATGGAGATCACGACTTCCAGCGTTTCGGCATCGACCAGCTTGTCGGGCAGGTGGTCGTTGATTTCGGCGTGGGTCAGGTAGCCGCGGGTCTTGCCCAGCTTGATCAGCATCTTCAGACGCTGACGGCGGGTGTTCATTTCTTCTTCGGTCAGAACGGTCTCGTCCAGGCCGAATTCCTTCATCAAGGCGCGTTCCTTCGCCTTGCTGATCTTCATGCGCAGAGGCTTGGCCTTTTCGGCAGGAGCAGCAGACGCTTCGGTCGATGCCTCCTCTTCGACTTCGCCTTCCAGATCGCTGTCGATATCCGACAGGTCTGCATCATCCATGTCCTCGCCGGCTTCCTTGGCCTTGGGCTTGCGGCCGCGCTTGGCGGGGGCCTTGTCGGCATCGGCGCTGGCAGCGGGGGCCTTGACGGCGGCAGCCTTCTTGGCGGCAGGGGCCTTTTTGGCGACGGTCTTCTTGGCGGCAGGAGCGGCAGCTGTGTCGTCGTCTTCTTCGGCCTTCTTGCGGCCGCGCTTGGGAGTTGCCTGCGCCAGCAGCGCATCGGCCATGGCTTTGAGTTCGGCTTGTGACTTGGTAACCACGGTGGTGTCTTTCTTTGCTTCGGCTGCAGATGCAGCACTCTTCTTCACAGCAGGCTTGCTGGCACTGGCCTTTTTCGCGGGCTCTGCTGCGGAAGTGGAAGTTTTAGAGGTCTTAGGCTTTGCTGAAGCTTCTGGGGCCTGCTTGGACTTCACGGACTTTGAAACGGGCATGAACACCTCTCACGGTACGAACACACACAAACACACAAAGGAAAACGGAAAATGCAAACAAACGCCATCAAAGCTGGCGCAAGAACAGGCCTAGCCTGTCCGGTGGAGCACAAAGACTCCATGGCAAGATGTTGGGGCGATCATTTGGTATGCAATCCTTGCGAGAAATGGGCCATGCAGTTGCTGCCATCACGTGATTTCTTCACGGGGCCCGGGTCGGAGGTGTTGCTGTCGCTCTTGCCTGTATCCTCTAAATTATACCTTTTTTAAAGATGTCAAGAGGTGGAGCTAATAATTACAGATAAATTTTTTCGCCGCTGTTGAAACTCTATGTAACGCCTTGCCGCCGTGGGGTCGGTGGCGATCTCCTTGAGCGCCTGGGCCTCCTCGCGCTTGAGGTGATCCACCAGGATCAGATTGAGCGTGCCGCGCAATTCCTTGCGCAACTCGTCCACCTCGCCTTCGGGGTTGGCATGGGCGCCGCTCATGAGCTTTTGGGCCAGCGGCTCGCAGGGCGAGCCTTGCAATTGCTCGCGCAGCACTGCCCAGGAGCGCGGCCCGGACTCGGTGAACTGGGCTTCCAGCCAGCGAAACAAGGGCGCATGGCTTTGGTTGCAGCGTGCCAGGGCATCGAAATCCTCATGGGTCATCTCTTCCATGAACTCCATGTGACACATCAGCAGGCGTGCGGCCTGGTCTTCGCGGCTGACCGGCGTGGGGCGTGGGCCCAGTTGCGGTGGGTTCCAGTCCTCGCCCTTCTTGCCCCAGGGCTTGCGCTGGCGGCCGAATTCCTTGCGGCCCGACCAGTTGCTGCCGCCGCCCTGGCTCGGGTAGGAGGGAGCCGGTGCTGCAGCATCGGCCCAGTCGGGAGCGCTTTCCCAGTTGCCGGGCGGCGCATCCCATTCCGGCGCCTGAGGGCTGGCAGCAGGAGGGGTGCGACGGGCCGCGGGGGCGGTGCGTGCGGCTTCCTGCGCCCAGATATCGGAGAGGTCGCGCGAGTCCAGCTGGGCCAGGGCTGCGATTTCGGAGAGCAGCTGGCGTTTGAGTGCGCCGTCGGGCAGTAGCGACCACAGCGGCCGGGCGTTGCTGGCCATGTGGGCACGGCCTTCTGTCTGGCCCAGGTCGCAGCCTTCACTGGCCGATTCGATGAGAAAGCGGCTCAGCGGCGTTGCGTCGCCTACATAGCGCGAGAAGGCCTCGGGGCCGAATTCGCGGATGAAGCTGTCGGGGTCATGCTCCGAAGGCAGGAACAGGAATTTGATGGAGCGCGTGTCGGTGGCCAGCGGCAGGGCCGCATCCAGCGCCTTGCGCGCGGCGCGCCGGCCCGCGCCGTCGCCGTCGAAGCTGAAGACCACGGCATCGGTAAAGCGAAACAGCTTTTGCACATGCTCGGGCGTGCAGGCCGTTCCCAGCGTGGCCACGGCATTGGCAAAGCCCAGCTGGGCCAGCGCCACCACGTCCATGTAGCCCTCGGTGACCAGGGCGTAGCCCATGTCGCGCAGGGCCTGCCGGGCCTCGTAAAGGCCGTAGAGTTCGCGGCCCTTGTGGAAGACCGGGGTTTCGGGGGAGTTCAGGTATTTGGGCTTTTCATCGCCAAACACCCGTCCGCCAAAGCCTATGCATTCGCCTTTGACATTGCGAATCGGGAACATCAGCCGGTCGCGAAAGCGGTCGTAGCGGCGGCTGTCGTCCTCGCCCACGATGACCAGTCCGCATTCTTCAAGCTGCGGGTTGTCGTACTCGGCGAACACGCTGGCCAGACCATGCCAGCCTGCAGGGGCGTAGCCCAGGCCGAAGCGCTTGGAGACTTCTCCCGAGACGCCGCGCTTTTTCAGATACTCGATGGCCTTGGGTGCGGCCCTGAGATGCTTGCAATAGGACTCGCCGGCTTTTTCCAGAAGGTCGCTCAGGCTCTCGGCTTTTTGCTTTTGCTGAGCCTGGCGCTGGCGCTCGGCAGGACTGATGTCGTCCTGCGGCACTTGCAGACCGCATTGGTTGGCCAGCTCCTGCACGGCTTCGACAAAGCCCATGCCGGCATGCTCCATCAGAAAGCCGATGGCATTGCCATTCTTGCCGCAGCCAAAGCAGTGGAAAAACTGCTTGCTGGGGCTGACCGTGAAAGAGGGCGACTTTTCGCTATGGAAAGGGCATAGGCCCATGAAGTTGGCGCCGCCCTTTTTGAGCTGTACATAGCGGCCCACGATGTCGACGACGTCGACGCGGGAGAGCAACTCTTGGATGAATGATTGGGGAATGGCCACCCGCGTATTCTGCCTTTTTCGGCAAACGCCGATGGCGCGGCAGGAATGTGCGGGCGGGCAAAAAAAAAGCCTGCACCCATGGGTGCAGGCTCAGGTCTCCTGATGCCTGGATCATTGCCAGGCTCTCCTCTAAAACGTCTCCTCCGCCACACAGTCTTGAGGCTTGCGACCGGCTCCGTGCGGGCAGGGATGCCGGTCTTGCACTGCCAGTGCAGGCAGTCATGTCCTCAAAACATGTGCGCATTCTAAAAGCGATTCGAAGTCCTGGTGATTGGTCTGTCAGATAAATGATGTCTTATAGATGACTTGCATGAGTTGGCCCTGCCTGGGGAATGAGGAGATTTTTTAATTGGATTTCATGTGGTTGATTTCAAATGAATTTATTGATTTTCAGAAGCTGTTGAAAGTACTGTCTCGCTGAATGACCTTTTGCATTGCTCTGGTTTGTCTGCGCATGTCGCATGCAGGTTTGCCGGCGCGGTGCGGCCATTTCGGGCGCAGCTGCTTGATCCCGATCACAACAGGCCTGTATGGCGCTCGGTTGTAAGCCTGGCGTGACCGATGCTGGGGTACAAAACGCTCAGGAGACAAATATGACAAGTTCTTTCGATCTGAACCTTGCACCGAATACCGCCAACTACGCCGCGCTGACGCCGCTGGGCTTTATTGCCCGCACGGCCGAGGTCTACCCCGAGCGCCTGGCCATTGTTCATGGCGACTTGCGCCAGAGCTGGGCACAAACCTATGCGCGTTGCCGCCAGCTGGCCAGCAGCCTGCAGAAAATCGGCATTGGCAAGAACGACACCGTGGCCGTGATGCTGCCCAATACGCCACCCATGGTGGAGGCGCACTTTGGCGTGCCCATGGCCGGTGCCGTGCTCAACACGCTCAATACCCGGCTCGATGCCGAGACCCTGGCATTCATGCTGGATCACGGCGAAGCCAAGGCCTTGATCGTGGACCCCGAGTTTGCGGCCTTGATGGCCAGGGCACTCCAATTGCGCAAGGGCACAGAACCCATCTATGTGATCCAGGTCGAGGACAGCGTCTATGGCGAGGCGGCCGAGCAGATCGGTGCCATCGACTACGAGGGCTTTGTGGCCCAGGGCGATGCCGGTTTCGACTGGCAGTGGCCCGGCGACGAATGGGATGCGATTGCGCTGAACTACACCAGTGGCACCACCGGCAACCCCAAGGGCGTGGTCTACCACCACCGCGGCGCGCACAACAATGCCATCAGCAATGTGCTGGAGTGGGACATGCCCAAGCACGCCGTCTATCTGTGGACGCTGCCCATGTTTCATTGCAACGGCTGGTGCTTTCCCTGGACGGTGGCGGCGCGCGCGGCGGTCAACGTCTGCCTGCGCCGGGTGGATGCGCAGGCGATCTTTGACGCCATCCGCAACCATGGCGTGACCCATTACTGCGGCGCGCCCATTGTGCACAGCCTGCTGGTGAATGCGCCGGCTGCCATGAAGCAGGGCGTGCCCGCGGGCGTCAAGGCCATGGTGGCAGGGGCCGCGCCGCCCGCATCGATGATCGAGGGCATGGAGGCCATGGGCTTTGACATCACCCATGTCTACGGCCTGACCGAAACCTATGGGCCGGCCACGGTCTGCGCCAAGCATGAAAGCTGGGATGCACTCGATATCGGCGAGCGCGCCCGCCTGAACTCGCGCCA
This sequence comes from Comamonas testosteroni, assembly GCF_000761245.1. GTDB lineage: Bacteria > Pseudomonadota > Gammaproteobacteria > Burkholderiales > Burkholderiaceae_C > Comamonas > Comamonas testosteroni_C. The sequence continues at coordinate 847,848 of NZ_AWOR01000001.1, forward strand.
GGGCGTGCGCTATCACCTGCAGCGCTCTGCGGCCGTGCTGGACCCGGAAACCATGCAGCCCGTTCCGCGCGACGGCCAGACCATGGGGGAGATCATGTTCCAGGGCAATATCGCCATGAAGGGCTATCTCAAGAACCCGCAGGCGACGCAGGAGGCCTTCCGCGGCGGCTGGTTCCACAGCGGCGACCTGGCGGTGCAGCATCCCGACGGCTATATCCAGATCAAGGACCGCAGCAAGGACATCATCATCTCGGGCGGCGAGAACATCTCCTCCATTGAGGTGGAGGATGTGCTCTATCGCCACCCTGCCGTGCTGGCTGCGGCCGTGGTGGCCAAGCCCGACCCCAAATGGGGCGAGACGCCCTGCGCCTTTATCGAGCTCAAGGCCGGAGCCGAAACCACGGCGGAGGACATCATTGCCCACTGCAAAAAGCATCTGGCCGGCTACAAGGTGCCGCGCGCCGTGGTGTTCGGGGAGCTGCCCAAGACCAGCACGGGCAAGATCCAGAAGTTCGAGCTGCGCAAGCAGGCAGGCTCGGCTTGCGCCATCTCGGCCTGAGAGCCGGCCGCCAACCCCAAAGCCCGGTGCCTTGGCTATATGGGCAGCGGGCTTTTTCGTGTCTGTCGGTTCGGCAAATTTGATAGCTGCTAGCGCCTGATATTCATAGAACTTGGATAGTTTTCAATCTGAAATCTATGAATGGTCTGCGCAATAAGCTCTCAATGAGATAGCTGCAGCTGGTATCCAGCCGCCAACCCCAAAGCCCGGTGCCTTGGCTATATGGGCAGCGGGATTTTTCGTGTCTGTCGGTTCAGCAAATTTGATAGCTGCTTGCGCCTGTTATTCATAGAACTTGGATAGTTTTCAATCTGAAATCTATGAATGGTCTGTGCAACAAGCTCTCAATGAGATAGCTGCAGCTGGTATCCGGCCGCGAATCCCGAAGCCCGGTGCCTTGGCCATGTGGGCAGCGGGCTTTTTTGTGTCTGTCGGATCGGCAAATTTGATAGCTGCTAGCGCCTGCTATTCATAGAACTTGGATAGTTTTCAACCTGAAATCTATGAATGGCCTGCGTAACAAGCTCTCAATGCGATAGCGATAGCTGGTCAGCGCGTCAGGCCAGATCGGGCGGCATGCGCTGCCAGCCTTCGGGCGTCACGCGCAGCACCTCGGCGCGCCGTGTATCGGCATCGATATGCCAGTCGCTGAGCACGATGCGCCACTGCTGCCCGCCCAGTGCGTGATCGGCGGGCTGATGAGTATGGCCGTGAATCAGCCAGGGCGCTTGCGCGGCCTGCATCCAGGTGCTGCTCATCTGCGCGTCGGCATCTGCGTAGGGAGCGCCGCTTTGCTTGCGTTGCTCGCTTTCGCTGCGTGCCGATTTGCCGATCGCGCGGCGCACGGCCAGGGGCTGGGCCAGCAGTTGCTGCTGCCAGGCGGCGGAGCGCGAAACAGCGCGGAATTGCTGGTAATCCACATCGTCAAGGCACAGCGCATCGCCATGGCTGAGCAGGATGCTGGTGCCTGCCCAGCGCAGCACCGTGGGGTCGGAAAGGCCGGTCATGCCGCTTCGGCGCAGAAATTCGTCACCGGCCAAAAAGTCGCGGTTGCCGACCATGAAGAACAGCGGGCGCTGCTGTGCCGCCTCGCGCAGCACGGCTGCGCATTCGGCTTCGAAGCTGCCGGTTTCATCGAGTGCATCGTCACCGACCCAGACTTCAAACAGATCGCCGAGGATGAAGATGGCATCGGCCGTGCTGCGTGCCAGATAGTCTCGCCAGGCTTCGACCGTCTGCGGCTCGGACGGCTGCAGATGCAGATCGGAAATAAAGTCGATGGCTCGCCAGCCGGGTGCGCCTTGCAGCTGCGCCACCTGAGGAGCCGTCGTGCGGGGATCTGAAGATTCAGTCATGTGATGATGGTGGGCAGCCTGAAAACAATAACGGCCCCGAGCGAGAGGCGGCAAGCAAGAGCCGCCTCGCAGCGAGGCCGTCGTCCCCCTTGGGGGAAGGCGCGCAGCGCCTCAGGGGGTTAGATCGCGATCGCCTTGTCGATCACCACGGCGTCGAAAGGCACGTCGTCGTGGAAGCCCTTGCGGGTGGTGCGCACCTTCTTGATGGCGTCCACGACTTCCTCACCCTTGACCACCTTGCCGAACACGGCATAGCCCCAGCCCTGGCCGTTGGGAGCGGTGTGGTTCAGGAAGCCGTTGTCCACGGTGTTGATGAAGAACTGGGCGGTTGCGCTGTGAGGATCGCTGGTGCGAGCCATGGCAATGGTGTATTTGTCGTTCTTCAGGCCGTTCTTGGCTTCGTTCTCGATGGGAGCAGCGGTTTCCTTTTGCTTCATGTCGGCTGCAAAACCGCCACCCTGGATCATGAAGTTCTTGATCACGCGGTGGAAGATGGTGCCGTTGTAGAAGCCCTGGTTCACGTAGTTCAGGAAGTTCTCGGTGGACTTGGGCGCGTTCACGGCGTCCAGCTCCAGGGTGATCACGCCCTGGGTTGCGGTGTCAGCCACGTTGATGGTCACGTGCAGTTCGACTTGGGGATTGCTCATGTCTGTGCTTTCTAGAGGATGGAGTAAAGAGGCGGGTGCGGCCCGGCTTGGGCAGCGCCGCCCGGTTGTTCACTTGATTTCGGTGGCGGAGAGGATTGTTACCGGCGTCGTAGGCACATTCTGGTGCATGCCACGGTTGCCCGTAGCCACGGCGCGGATTTTGTCCACCACATCCATGCCCTTGATGACCTTGCCGAAGACGGTATAGCCATGGCCGTCGGGCTTGGGGGCGTTGAGCATGTCGTTGTTCACCACATTGATGAAGAACTGCGAGGTGGCGGAATTGGGGTTGCCGGTGCGCGCCATGGCAATCGTGCCGCGGTCGTTCTTGAGGCCGTTGCTGGCTTCCAGCGGAATCGGGGCGCGTGTGGGTTTTTCGTTCAGATCGGCGTCCATGCCGCCGCCCTGGATCATGAAGCCGTCGATGACGCGGTGGAACACCGTGCCGTCATAGTGCTTGTCGCGCACATATTGCAGAAAATTGGCGGCGCTCTTGGGCGCCTTGGCATCGTTGAGCTCGACCACGATATCGCCCATGCTGGTCTTGAGCTGCACCTTGGATTGCGCCTGGGCCAGGCCGGGGGTTGCAAAAACAGTGACTGTCAGCGCAATGGCAGACAGGGCTTTAAGGCTGTTTCGACGGAAATTCAGCATGGTCATATTCCTGGGTAAGTGGGCCTTGGGCAGGGCCGCTGGATAGCGGCTGCAAAAAACCGGCTTGAGGCAGCTGAGGGCGCCGGCCTGCTTCACAAGAGGGCGGCGATGGCAAAAAACCGTTTCAGCGCTGTGCAGGCTGGGCCGGGGCAGGCGTTGCGAGAGAGGCCGCAGGCTGCAGCAAGTCCTTGAGCTGCTTGAGCTTGGGGTTCAGGGCTGCGGGGCGGCCGCCCTTGGCCAGGGACTGCGCATAGGACTGATAGGCCAGGCGGGCATAGATATCGCCCAGGTTCTCGTGCGCCACGGCATAGTTCGGGTTGTTGCGCACGGCAGCTTCAAGAGCGGCGCGGGCGCGATCCAGATCGCCCTGGCGGGCATAGATCACGGCCAGGTTGTTATAGGGCTCGGGCAGCTCGGGATAGTCCTCGGTCAGCTGGCGAAACGCTGCAATCGCGTCCTCGGTCTTGCCGTCATTGCTCAGCGCAATGCCGCGCAGAAAACGCATTTGCGGGTCGCGTGAATTCTTGGCCAGATAGGTGTCCGCTTTTTGCAGCGCCTGCTGCGTCTTGCCGCTTTTGAGCAACTGGGCAACATCCGTGTAATCGTCGGCGTAGGCGCTACCTGCAGCGAGCAAGGCAGCCAGGGCTGCCGCACGCGCTGCGGTACTGAACAAGTTGCGTACAGGCATGTAGGTGCTTTCATGGCGCCGCAAAACTGCGCTGCGGCGGGAGCTTATACTGCGGGGAATTGTAGCTGAGGGGTGTGCAGCGCTTAGGCGTCTGGCCGGACCGGGATGTGTCTGGATGCTAGTGCGCATTTTTCAGCCTCAGGGAATGGCAGGCACGGTTTATGCATCGCAGGCATGACCAGTGCTGCTGCTCGCCACCCTCTCTCCCTATTTCAAGATTCATGAGTTTGCGTATCTACAACACGCTGTCGCGTGCACTGGAATCGTTTTCGCCGCTGGAGCCGGGCCATGTGCGTATGTACGTCTGTGGCATGACCGTCTATGACCTCTGCCACCTGGGCCATGCGCGCTCCATGGTGGCTTTCGACGTGGTGCAGCGCTGGCTGCGCGCCAGCGGCTACAAGGTGACCTATGTGCGCAACATCACCGACATCGATGACAAGATCATCCGACGTGCGGTGGAAAACGGCGAGACCATACGCAGCCTCACCGATCGCATGATCGATGCGCTGCACCAGGATGCGGATGCGCTGGGTATCGAGCGCCCCACGCTGGAGCCGCGCGCCACCGAATACGTGCCGCAGATGCTGGGCATGATCGCCCAGCTGCAGGGCAAGGGCCTGGCCTATCAGGCCGGCAATGGCGATGTGAACTACGCCGTGCGCAAGTTTCCAGGCTACGGCAAGCTCTCGGGCAAGTCGCTGGACGAGCTCAACGCCGGTGAGCGCGTGGCTGTGGCGGACGGCAAGCATGACCCGCTGGACTTTGTGCTGTGGAAGTCGGCCAAGGCCGATGAGCCGGCCGATGTGAAATGGCAAAGTCCGTTTGGTGAAGGTCGACCTGGCTGGCATATCGAATGCTCGGCCATGGGCTGCGAATTGCTGGGCGAGAGCTTTGACATCCATGGCGGTGGTGCAGATCTGCAATTTCCTCACCACGAGAACGAGATTGCCCAGAGCGAAGGTGCGACCGGCAAGCCGTTTGCCCAGACCTGGATGCACAACGGCTTCATCAACGTCGACAACGAGAAGATGTCCAAGTCGCTGGGCAACTTCTTCACCATCCGCGACGTGCTCAAGGAATACGACGCCGAGACCATCCGTTTCTTCGTCGTGCGCAGTCACTACCGCAGCCCGCTGAACTATTCCAACGTGCATCTCGATGATGCGCGCGGTGCGCTCAAGCGCCTCTATACCGCTCTGGATCTGGTGGCGCCCGCCGAGGTGCAGATCGACTGGGGCAACTCCTACGCCGCCCGCTTCAAGGCGGCGATGGATGAAGACTTCGGCACGCCCGAGGCAGTGGCTGTGCTGTTCGAGCTGGCCGCTGAAGTCAACCGCAGCAAGTCGCCCGAAGTGGCGGGCTTGCTCAAGGCCCTGGGGGCCTGCCTGGGTCTGCTGCAGGCCGAACCTCAGAAGTTTCTGCAGGCCGGTGCCGAAGGTGTGGACGCGGCCGCGATCGAAGCGCAGATTGCCGCGCGCGCAGAGGCCAAGGCTGCCAAGAACTGGGCCGAGGCCGACCGCATCCGCAAGGAACTGCTCGAGCAGGGCATTGTCCTCAAGGACTCTGCCGCGGGTACGACCTGGGAATCGGCCGCCAAGGGCTGAGGCTGCATGCAATATTCCATCAACTGTGTGAGCAGTGCGAAGGGACGTGCATGAGCGCGGCCAAGCATCTGGACACCATGGAGTTCGAGCAGCTGCCGCTGGTTGCCGATCTGCCCGTGCCCATGGGGCCGGCTGCGCCTTTGCCTGTAGCGCCTTTGGGGGCGGCAGCCATTGCTCAGCCTGCCGGTACAACTGCAAAGCAGGCCGTCGCGCCCAAGGCGGCGGCTCCCAAGATCCATCTGGATCTGCCCGATGGCGTGCCCGCCTATTGGGCCGAGGCCTGCCGCCAGCTCATGCGCCGCGATCGTGTGCTCAAGCGCCTGATTCCGCAACTCGGCAGCCAGGCGCTGCTGCCTTGCGGGCAGGAACAGGCCTTTGCCACATTGGCCCGCTCCATCATCGGCCAGCAGATTTCGGCGAAGTCCGCCAAGACGCTGTGGAACAAGTTCGCCAGGCTGCCTGCTGCCATGCAGCCCGAGCAGGTGCTCAGGCTCAAGGTGGACGATATGCGTGCGCTGGGGCTGTCGGCCCGCAAGGTGGACTATCTGGTCGATCTGGCGCTGCACTTCACCGAGCATCGCCTGCACATGGATGAATGGGACCAGATGAGCGATGAGGTCATCATTGCCGAGCTGATGTCCATACGCGGTCTCAGCCGCTGGACGGCTGAGAATTTTCTGATTTACTGTCTGGGGCGGCCCAATGTGCTGCCTCTGGATGATGCCGGCTTGATACAGGGCATCTCTCTCAATCATTTTTCGGGTGATCCTGTCAGTCGCAGCGATGCCCGTGAAGTTGCCGAGGCTTGGAAACCGTGGTGTACGGTTGCAACTTGGTATATTTGGCGCTCGCTCGAGGCGCAGCCTGTGGCTTGATGACATCTGTCCACTGGCCGATTGCAAGGATTGCAACAGGCTGGCACAAGGAGAAATACGTTGGCGAAAAAGAACTTTCTGGATTTTGAGCAGCCCATTGCAGAGCTCGAATCCAAAATCGAAGAACTGCGCTATGTGCAGACTGAAAGCGCAGTAGATATCTCGGAAGAGATCGATCAGCTCAGCAAGAAAAGCCTGCAGCTGACCAAGGACATCTACAGCGACCTGACCCCCTGGCAGATCACCAAGATTGCCCGTCATACCGAGCGTCCCTATACGCTCGACTATGTACGCGAGTGCTTTACCGACTTTGTCGAAATGCACGGCGACCGACATTTTGCGGATGACCAGTCCATCATCGGCGGCCTGGCGCGTTTCAACGGCCAGCCCTGCATGGTGATCGGTCATCAAAAGGGCCGCGATACCAAGGAGCGCACGCTGCGCAACTTCGGCATGACGCGCCCCGAGGGCTATCGCAAGGCTCTGCGTCTGATGAAGACGGCCGAGAAGTTCAAGCTGCCCGTGTTCACGTTTGTGGACACGCCCGGCGCCTTCCCCGGCATCGATGCCGAGGAGCGTGGCCAGTCCGAAGCCATCGGTCGCAACATCTACGAGATGTCCCAGCTGCAGACCCCCATCATCACCACCATCATCGGTGAAGGTGGCTCGGGCGGTGCGCTGGCCATTGCCGTGGCTGACCAGGTGCTGATGCTGCAGTACTCCGTGTACTCGGTGATCAGCCCCGAAGGCTGTGCTTCCATTCTGTGGAAGACGGGTGAAAAGGCGCAAGAAGCGGCTGATGCCATGGGTATCACGGCTCACCGCCTGAAGGCACTGGGCCTGGTCGACAAGATCGTCAACGAACCCGTGGGTGGCGCTCACCGCGACACCAAGCAAATGGGGGCATTCCTCAAGCGTGCACTGGGTGATGCCCTGCGTCAGTTGTCGGATCTCAAGCCCAAGGAGCTGCAGGATCGTCGCTACGAGCGCATTCAGAGCTATGGCAAGTTTGCTGACACCAAGGCAGACAACCGCTAAGCAACTGCTTGCTTGCGGCTTGCGCACAATGGCTCCTTCGGGAGCCATTTTTTTTGCGGTCGACCTTGATGGCTTTTGAATGAAATATGCTTCAAACCCTTATAAAGCAAGCGCTGCCTGCTATTGAATTATGAATTGGAAGGCTGTTTGCAATGCAAATCAAGTCCGATGCTGACTTGTTGAGTGTCTCGGCAGCTCTGGTTGATGCTGCAATCGCGGGCTTCAAGCCGCCGCTGCCGCTGGCGGTGGCTTTCAGTGGTGGCGCGGATTCATCTGCCTTGTTGCTGGCCTGTCATGTGCGCTGGCCTGGGCAGGTGAGGGCGATTCATGTGCATCATGGTTTGCAGTCTGCGGCTGATGGTTTTCAGCAGCACTGCGAGCAACTGTGTGCCCGGCTCGGCATCGCACTCAAGGTCTGCGCCATCGATGCGCACAATGTACAGGGGCAAAGCCCCGAAGATGCGGCGCGTCAGGGGCGTTATGCGGCCTTGATTCAGGCAGCCCGGCAGCCCTGGTTCGATGCGCAGGGTGCAGCGCTGGATGCGGTGTGCTCCATGGCGCTGGCCCAGCATGCCGATGATCAGGTCGAGACCTTGTTGCTGGCGCTTTCGCGCGGTGCTGGTGTGGCCGGTCTGGCGGCCATGCCAGGGCATTGGCAAAGAGCGGGGCTGGAGTGGTTCAGACCCTTGCTGGCGGTGCCGGGCCAGGCGCTGCGAGACTGGTTGCGGCTCAGGGATTTGAGCTGGGTCGAGGATCCGACGAATGCCGATCCGGGCTACACGCGCAATCGCATCCGGGCTCAGCTGCTGCCGGTGCTGGAGCAGGTCTTTCCGCAGTTTCGCAGCACGTTTGCACGCAGCAGCGCCCATTGCGCCCAGGCATCCGAGCTGCTGGATGAGCAGGCGGCGGCAGACCTGCAGATGGTGGGGCTGCCGCCAGCCATCAAGGCGCTGCAGTGTTTGAGTGAGGCACGTCTGGGCAATGTTCTGCGCTATTGGCTGCGTGTCGCACATGACACCACGCCGACGGCGGCGCAGCTTGCGCAACTCATGGCGCAGCTCGGCGTTTGCACTACGCGAGGGCACCGCATCCATATCAAGGTGGGGCGAGGTTTTGTGGAGCGCCAGGGGGCAAGTCTCGGTTGGTACAATTCCTAGGTTTTGGTTTTTTTACCTGTACGAAAACCGCCGGCGCGCCAAAACCTTTGTGATCTGCGCCGTGGCTGCTGTTTCGTCACCCTTTAGTATCCAATGGCACTGATCGTTCATAAATACGGCGGCACCTCGATGGGCTCGACAGAGCGCATCCGCAACGTCGCCAAGCGTGTGGCCAAATGGGCTCGGGCAGGTCACCAGTTGGTGGTTGTGCCCAGCGCCATGAGTGGCGAAACCAACCGTTTGCTGGGTCTGGCCAGCGAACTGGCTCCCAGCCACGCCAAGAGTTCGTACTATCGTGAGCTTGATATGCTGGCCGCCACTGGCGAGCAGGCATCCTCGGCGCTGCTGGCCATTGCGCTGCAGGCCGAAGGCATGGAATCCGTCAGCTATGCGGGCTGGCAAGTGCCCGTGCGCACCGATAGCAGCTACACCAAGGCTCGCATCGAGTCCATCGACGACAAGCGCGTGCGCGCCGACCTCGAGGCAGGTCGTGTCGTGATCGTGACCGGCTTCCAGGGTATCGATCCCGAAGGCAATATCACCACGCTGGGACGTGGCGGCTCCGACACTTCTGCTGTGGCCGTGGCTGCCGCCCTGAAGGCTGCCGAATGCCTGATCTATACCGATGTCGATGGCGTCTACACCACCGATCCTCGTGTGGTGCCTGCTGCCAAGCGCCTGGGCACGGTGAGCTTCGAGGAAATGCTGGAAATGGCCAGCCTGGGCTCCAAGGTGCTGCAAATCCGTTCCGTGGAGTTTGCAGGCAAGTACAAGGTACCCATGCGCGTGCTGTCCAGCTTCACGCCCTGGGATATCGATCTGGAAGAAGAAGCCAAGTCCGGCACGCTGATTACTTTTGAGGAAGACGAAAAAATGGAAAAGGCTGTCGTATCCGGCATCGCTTTCAACCGTGGCGAGGCCAAGATCTCCGTGCTGGGCGTGCCTGATACCCCCGGCGTGGCTGCTGCCATCCTGGGCCCCGTGGCTGATGCCAACATCGAAGTCGATGTGATCATCCAGAACATCTCCAAGGACGGCAAGACCGACTTCAGCTTCACCGTGAGCCAGGGCGACTACCAGCGCGCCATCGAGCTGCTGCGTGAAAGCGTCGTTCCTGCGCTGGGCGCTTCCGAAGTGGTGGGCAATCCCAATATCGCCAAGGTCAGCATCGTCGGCATCGGCATGCGCAGCCATGTGGGCGTGGCCTCCACCATGTTCCGCGCCCTGAGCAAGGAAGGCGTGAACATTCAGATGATCTCGACTTCCGAGATCAAGACCTCCGTCGTGATCGACGAGAAGTACCTGGAGCTGGCTGTGCGTTCCCTGCACACTGCCTTTGGTTTGGACAAAAGCGAATAATTTTCGCAACTTTCCAAAAACGATCAAAAAAGCTGTTTACAATAGCGTCATTCCGGAAACGTGACCGAGTGGCCGAAGGTGCTCCCCTGCTAAGGGAGTATGGGGTGTAGAGCCTCATCGAGGGTTCGAATCCCTCCGTTTCCGCCAAATCAAAGAAAAAGCCGCAAGGCTTTTTCTTTTTGTCAAGATCCTTTGGGTCCTGACAAAAAGTTTCAAACTTTGATTTGAGTCTGATAAAAACAGGCTACAATGCAAGGCTTCGCTGATCGCAGCAAGCAACGAG
>NZ_AWOR01000002.1 GCF_000761245.1 Comamonas testosteroni
GGTGGTGCCGGCCGGCACGGTGATGCTGAAGGTGCCGTCAGCGTTGGCAGTGACGGTAACCGGATTGCCGCCGATGGTGACCTTGACGGTACCGATGTCGTTGGCCTCGATCTCGCCGCCGAGCTTGAAGGTCAGCGTGGTGTTGGCGTCAACCGCCTTGCCGAGCGTGACATTGAAGACCGCGTCGGAGCCTTCGTTGACATTACCTGGATCGGAGACGTCCAGGGTCGGGACGTCAGCGCCCGGACCTTGGGTGTCGACGATGGCGGCGTTGCCGGTGTCGGTGATGCCGGCGGGCAGATCCACGCCGCTGGCGGTCTTGCCGCTCAGCGTGGCTTCGAGGGTCAGCTTCTCGCTGCCTTCGAAGACGGCGTCGTCGGTGGTCGGAACGGTGACCACAATGCCGCCGGTGGTGCCGGCCGGGACCTGGAAGCTGTAGGTGCCGTTGCCGTTGTTCACCAGGGTGACCGTGGCGCCACCGATGGTGACCACGGGCGTGCCGATGTCGTCGCCCTCGATGTCACCGCCCAGCTTGAAGGTGATGGTGGTTTCTGCGTCGACGGCCTTGCCCAGCGTGATGTCGAACTTGGCGTCGGTGCCTTCGTGGACATTGCCTGGATCGGAGACGTCCAGGGTCGGGACGTCAGCGCCCGGATTGGGGTTGCCCGGATCCGTGCTTTCGGTGTCGACGATTACGGCATTACCCGAATCGGAGATGCCGGACGGCAGCGTGCCGCTGGACGTTTCCCCGGTCAAGGTGGCCGTGAGCGTCATCTGCTCACGGCCTTCGAAGACTACGTCATCGTTGGTCGGAACCGTGACCACGATGCCTCCCGTGGTGCCGGCGGGAAGCGTGAAGCTGTAGGTGCCGTCGGCATTCGCGGTGACCTGGACGGTCTGGCCCCCGATGGTGACCGTCGGTGCGCCGTGGTCGGCCGTTTCGATCTGGCCGTCCAGCTTGAGCGTGACCGTGGCGTCCTTGTCAAGGTCAACCGTGTTCTGCAGGCTGATATTGAACGTGGCCGAGGAACCTTCGTTCACGTCACCAGCGTCGGAGACGGTAATCGTGGGTACGTCGAGGACCGGCGTGACACCGATATTGATGGTCGAAGTGGCTTTGCCACCTTTGCCGTCGTCGACGATGACCGTGAACTGGTCAGGACCGTTGTAATTCTCGTTCGGCGTGTAGGTATATTCACCCGTGGTCGGGTTGAACACCAGCGTGCCATTCTCCGGTTGCTTGTTGACCGTGTAGGTCAGGTTGTCGCCATCGACGTCGGTGCCGACGACCTTGCCGCTAACGGGCTGTTCCTCGGGCGTCGTATGCTCATAATTGGGAACCAGCGGTGCGTCATTGACCGGGGTGACGCCGATCTCGATAACGGAAGTGGTCTTGCCGCCGTGACCGTCATCGACGATGACCGTGAACTGATCGGGGCCGTTGTAGTTTTCGTTCGGCGTGTAGGTGTACTCGCCGGTGGTCGGATTGAATTCCAGCTTGCCGTGCTCGGGCTGCTTGTCGACCGTGTAGGTCAGCGTGTCGCCATCGGGATCGGTGCCGGTGACCTTGCCGCTGACGGGCTGGTCTTCCGGCGTGGTGTGCTGATAGTTGGGCGCCACGGGCAGATCATTGGTGCCGGTGATGGTGACGGTGATGGCCTGAGTCGCTGTACCGCCGTGACCGTCGTCGACGGTCACAGTGATGGTGTCGGTGACCTTCTGACCTTCGGCCAGGGCCTGGACCTTGGGATCGTCGTTGTTCAGCACATAGGTCCACTCGCCGTTCTGGTCAACCGAGAAGCTGCCGTACTGGCCCTTACCTTCGTTGCTGACGCTCCAGCTGTGGGTATCGGTGATGTCGACATCGGCCACGTTGAGCTTGCCGGTGACCACCGACACGCCGTCTTCGGCCAAAGCCCCATCGGCCTTGCCGGTGAGGACGGGATCGTCGTTGGTGCCGACGATGGTGACAGTCAATGTCGCAGTAGAGCTGGCACCGTCTTTATCGACCAGGGTGTAGGTAAAGGTCTCGACCAGGGTCTCACCCACACCCAATGCCTGCACAGCATTCAAGCTGCTATCAAGCTGATAGCTGTAGCTGCCATCGGAGTTGAGGGTAATCTTGCCGTACAGCCCTTGATCTGCGCCGACCAGAACAACTCGATGCTCTGCGAGGACCCCTTCGCCCAATTTGTCGTTGGCGAGCACATTGCCTTGCAAGGCGGATACCGCATCTTCGAAGATCACACCCGAATCAGCACTTGCCTGGGGAATGCTTGTGACAGGCTGAGGCGGCGTAACTTGATCCGTGTTGTCCGCCAAAGCGCCCACCCCACTGAAAAGCGGAAGCACGGTAGTCACTGGAGCAGAGCGTCCGTATTCCAGCGCCAGCGGCGACACGGCCTCAATAATGCTGGAAAGGCGCACAAAAGTGCTGCCACCCTCGCTGCCGCCGGACAATGTGGCCGCCGTGGGATCGAGCTCATCGAACGGATCCTGGCCCGCATTGATGGCTGCAATGATCTGGTCAATCTGCGCATTCGCGGGGCTCGCCACAGCAGCCTCTTCCACGGTGGGCGGCTGGATCAGGTCCGCAGTGAGATGCACGTCCTGGTTCTCGCCCACGATCAGCGGTGGCTGTCCATCCGCCTGCAACTGCACGGTGCTGCCGGACGCCGTGACGATCTCGGCATCGGCGGGGATACGCATGCCTTCATGGAGCACCGTCAGATTGCCATCAGGACCACGCATCCAAGCCTGGCCAGTGAGTTTGGTAACGAGAACGGTTTGAGCTGCCATGAGGGTCTGCCTATCCAGTCAGAGTAAAAAGCGAAGGTGCACAGGGGCACCTCTCCAATATTTCAGCTGACATGGTAGGAGCCAAGGCCCCGGGGCACTATTGGCGTCAAAGCCAATCCGGCCCAGTTTTATTCAATCTCTGCTGCTCCAGATCAAAAAAAGCCTGAAGCCTGCAATATGCAGGCTTCAGGCTTTTCAACAACCGGCACGCCAGCGGCAAGCACCGGAGATGATCAGGTCTGCATCGGCAACGCCAAGGTCTGGTTCAGGCCAGCTGCTTGCGCCCGATACCGTGAACCTTCAATGTCAGCATCAATCGATCCTGTACCTGCAGTTTCTCAAAAACCGCAGACAGATGGGCGCGCACGGTACGCTCGCTGATGGACATGCGCTCGGCGATCTCGGCATTGCTGTCGCCCAGCGATGCATAGCGGGCCACCTCCTGCTCGCGTGCCGACAATGGCTCGGCCCAGTCTGACTCCTGCTCAGGCAGGCGGGCGTCCACATCGCGCAGCAAGCGCTGCAGCAAAGAACGTCCAAGCCAGATGTTGCCGCCAGCCATGCTTTGCAGCATCCGCGACAGCACCTCCGGGCTCGATTGCGCATGGGCATAGCCGCATGCCCCGCGGGACAGCAAGTTTCGGCCCTCCTCATCGCTTGGACGGTTGCTCAGAACCAGAACCTGAAGATCCTTCAGCAGCTCATTCCAGCGTGAAGCAGTCGACTCCGGCAAGGATGGCAGGGCTGCATCCAGCACCACCACGGTACGGCCTTGCTGCTTCCAGCGTTGCAAATCGGCCAGGCTCTGGCCGCGCGCAGGCATCCACTGAGGGCCTGCGATCTGCTGCCATTCCTGCCACAACGTGGCATCCTGGGTCAGCATCAATACAGGCAAGGCATTCATAGAGTTCCTTTTTAATTGTTGGTGATCCATGAACTAGCGTTCGATCAATGCATTGGACTTGGCACGCAGAATCGGCTTGAGCAGATACTGCATCAGGGTGCGCTTGCCGGTGAGGATATGCACCTCGGCCTGCATGCCCGGAATGATGGGACGCGAGTCATCCCCCACATGGGCTTTTTCCGTGCGCACCTTCACGACATAGAAGGAGTTCCCTTTTTCGTCCGTGACCGTGTTGGCTCCGATCTGCTCGAGCTTGCCCTGCAAGCCCCCGTAGATGGCAAAGTCATAGGCCGTGAACTTCACTTCGGCCTGCTGACCGAAGTGCAGGAAGCCGATGTCGCGCGGATTGATCTGCACTTCCATGAGCAAGGTGTCATCCAAGGGCACGATGTCCAGAATGTCCTTGCCCGGCTGCACGACACCACCAATGGTGTTGGCCATCAAGGTATTGACCGTGCCGCGCACGGGCGAGCGTACCTCGGCCAGCTTGACGCGATCCTCCAGCGCCACCTTGCCTTGCTCCAGGGTCCCCAGCTTGGCCTGGGTATCCGAGAGCTCGGAGCGAGACTGGTTGCGCATATTCAGCTCGGACTCCTGAATCTTGCGCTCCGCCTCCTGAATCGCCGCCTGAATGCGCCCGATCTGCGCACCTGCCGCCTTTGCCTCGCCACAGAAGCGAGCCACATCCCGTTGCAAGCGCAGCAAATCCACCTCGGACACCGCACCACTCTTGAGCAAGGGGCGAGTCACCGACAGCTCTTCGGAAGTCAGGCTGCAGCTGGACGATGCCTGGTCGCGGTTGGCCTGGGTTTCGCGCAGCTCCTGCTGGCGTTGGCGCAACTGGTCGCGTGCAATATTGACATTGGTGTTGAGCTCCTGGGAACGGCTCTCCCACATGCGCCGCTCCATCTCCACGAGCTGAGGCGCCATGGCCTGCACATCTTCGGGAGCCTTGAATGGCTCGCCCGATGCCAGGGCCTGAAGACGCGCCGCCTTGGCCTTCAATGCCAGCAGCTCGGCCTTGTTTTCCCCCAGGGACGAGCTGTAGCGCGTTGGATCGATGCGCAAGATGACCTGGCCCTGCTCCACATGCTCGCCGGGATGCACCAGAATCTCCTTGACGATGCCGCCGTCCAGACTCTGGACCACCTGAACCTGGCGCGAAGGAACCACCTTGCCCTGGCCTCGCACCACTTCATCAATGCGCCCCAGGCAAGCCCAGAGCAGCAGAACCAGCACGGTGACCAGAGATACCCATATCAACAGGCGCGAGCCACGCGCCTGCTGCTGCCCCGCTGCCCACTGCGCGTCGGCCTTGAGGTCATCCGGCCGATGCGTTCCCACCACCTCGCTGCCGTCGAGCAGCCATCGCTCCAGCCGCGACCAGCGCGCCTTGAGAGCACCCATGAAGCGCGACGGCTTTTTTTTCAATTGGGACTCGCTCATGCTCGCGCTCCTACTCCACCGATCCGTCCTTGTTTCAACGCCTCGATGACCTGATCCTTGGCACCATCGGCAACAATCTTGCCGCCATCGATCACGATCAGCCGGTCGACCAGGGTCAACAGGGCCGTGCGATGCGTGACCAGCAAAATGGTCTTGTCCCGGGCGGCCTCTTCGAGCCGCCGCTTGAGTTGGGCCTCGCTTTGATTGTCCAGATTGCTGCTGGGCTCATCGAGCAACAAGATGGCCGGATCGTTGATCAGGGCACGGGCAACCGCAATGGATTGACGCTGGCCGCCGGACAGCGACTCGCCGCGTTCGCCCACCAGCATGTCGTAGCCCTTGGGATTGCGGGCCACAAACTCATCCACACCGGCAATGCGCGCCGCATGCACCATATCGGACTCATCGGCAAACGGAGCCCCCACCAGCAGGTTGTGCTTCAGGCTGCCATAGAAGAGCATGGGGTCCTGAGGCACATGCCCGATGGCCCGGCGCAGGTCCACAGGGTCTATCTGTCGCGCATCCACTCCGTCGATCAGCACCGAACCCTCGCTGGGCTGATACAGGCCCAGAACCAGCTTTTCAAGCGTGGTCTTGCCCGAGCCTATGCGCCCGATGATGCCGACCCGCTCACCGGGCCGCAGCGAAAAACTCACGCCCGAAAGACTGGCCTGCTCGCTTCCTGGGTAGCTGAAGCTGACATTGCGAAACTCGATAGCGCCACGCAGATCCGGACGCGAGACGAACTCCCGGTCGGCTTCGTGCTCGACCGGCATCTTCATATAGTTATCGATGGAATTGAGCGAGGTGCGTGCATTGTGAAACTGCATCATCAGCCCCGCGACCTGACCGAAAGGCGCCAGGCAGCGTCCCGCAATCATGGAGGCGGCAATGATGCCGCCCATGGACAGTGCCGAATCCTGCACCTGGTACACGCCGATGACGACCACAGCAATGGTGACCAGCTGCTGCAAGGTCTGAACAAAGTTCACCGTGCCCGAGGAAATGAACTTGATCTTGCCGCCCATATAGGCGATGTACTGAGTGGAGCTCTCCCACAGACGCTGCACTCCGCCCTGGGCATTGAGCGTCTTGACGGCCTCCAGATTGGTCAGCGACTCCACGAGCAGCGCGTTGCGCTGCGACGAGGCCTGAAAGGTCTTGAGCGTCAGGCTCTCCATGCGCGCCTGGGCCCAGAAGGAAACCAGCAAGATCGCGGCAATCGCCACCACGGGAGGAATCAGCATCCAGGGCGAGACCCAGGCAATCGCCACCAGAAACAGCAGCACAAAGGGCAGATCCACCAGCGTCGTGAGACTGGCAGATGCAATGAAGTCGCGGACCGACTCGAACGAGCGCAGATTGGCCGCAAACGAACCGACGGATGCGGGCCGGCTTTCCATGCGCAAGTCCAGAACCCGCTCCATGATCTGCGCGGACAGCTGCACGTCCACACGCTTGCTCGCGGCATCCACGACATAGGCACGCGTCGTCGTCAGCACGAAGTTGAAGATCAGCACAAGAGAGATGCCTATGGCCAGCACCCACAATGTTTCCACCGCATTGTTGGGCACTACCCGGTCATACACATTCATGCTGAACAAGGGCATGGCCAACGCAAAGACATTGATGAGCACGGCGGCCAGCAAGGCATCGCGGTACAGGCGCCGGTTCTCCAGAATCACGGCCCAGAACCAGTGGCTGCTACGAGGCTCCATGCCTTGCTGCACGGAGCGCTGCTCGAAGCGGAACTGCGGACGTACAAAGCACATCAGTCCTGTGTAGTCCTGCAGCAAGGCCTGCACCCCCACCTCGACAGGACTATCCGACTCCGGATACTGCAGCAGGACGCGACCGCCCTCCTGCGCCCTGAGCAACAGGCAGGCACGGCCGCCGTGAAGCAGCAGTATCGCCGGCAGCAAGCCCTGGGGGACATCGTCCAGAGTGCGCTGCACGATACGCGTGCTGAACTGCGCGCGAGCCGCAGCCCGGGCCAGCAGCGAAGGCGTCAGGCGCTGATCCACCAGCGGCAGGCCATTGCTCAGAGCCTGAGCCGTGTAGGGTTTGCCATGCAGGTGGGTGAGCTGCACCAGGCAATCGAGCAAGGGATCGGCATGGGTCTCATGAGCCGGCATGCGCCAGCCCTCGGCCGGCGCAGGCCCCGCGCTGCGCGCACCCAGAAAAGCCGGGCCGGCATGCTCCGCTGCCGCTGCCGCTGCCGCTGCCGCGGCTTCGGGCGAAGCACCATGCCCTTGCTTCTGGGTCGCATCCGTACCGCTGACCGATGCCAATGTAGGTTCAACGTCTGGTTTGGTCATCTTCAACAATCAACCTATAAAAGCTCTTCGTCGTCATCAATCAGGTCCAGCGAATTACGCATGCGCCGGCGCGCCTGCTTGCGTTGGTTCAGCTTGTCGAGCGCCTGTGGCGGAAGATCCGTCAAGCGCAAGGTTCCATTGGCAAGCAAGGCGTCAATCAAGTCCTCTAGAACGCGGATGAAATCCGCATCCAGCGCCGACAACTCCTGCCGGGAGGACTGCTCCGAAGGTGGTGAATCGCTTTTATCCATCTTGTTCATCAACTCCCACAAAAGATGCACCAGACGCCGGCAATCATCACTGGCGCACAGCCGCGGCAGGTACCGGCGCTACCGCCGGGGCTTGCGCAGGAGCGCCCTGTTCGGCCCCCACGCTGAAAGGCACCGGCGTCAGATTGGCGGTGTCCGGCACCGAGGATTTGCAGCTGCGCAGCAGATCATCGGGCAAGGTCAGTGCTTGCTGCTCATCCGGGCGGCTATCGTCATGCGGCTGCGCAAGTCCCAGCATCGGCAGGATCTGGCTGGACAGTGTCAGCCACTGGTACTCGGCCTTCTTCAGATCGTATTGCGCATTGACCAAGGCACGCTGGGCATCGAACAGCTCGTTTTCGGTGTTCAGCAGATCCAGCAGCGAGCGCTGACCGATCTTGAACTGCTGCTGGTAGGCGACGCGAACCTTGGCAGTGGAGAGCACATGTTCACGCAGGAAGGGCGTTTGCTGACGCAGACGGGCCATATTGTTCCAGGTGATCGACAACTCCTGCTGGAGGTTGCGGCAGGTGTAATCGCGCACATCCTGTGCCGCATAACCTTGGGCGATGGTCTGGCGCAGGCGCGCCTCGTCGGCACCGCCGCGATACAGGTTGTAGGTCAGCATCAGCTGCACCCGCGAGCTCTGCACATCCCAGTAGGCGGGCGAGTTCTGGTCACGATCCCGTCCGGTGGAAGCGAGCAGTTCGAGCTTGGGCATGTGCGCGCCCTTGGCCGCCTTCTGACCGGCCTCGGCCGCTTGCACCAGAGCCTGCTTGGACAGCAGCAGCGGGCTGGCGCGCAGGGAATCGCCGAAATCCTTGGCAACCCCGGAGACAGGCAGCTTGCCGGTCACCTCGGGCACGGGATCCAGCGTGGCCGCAGGATACTCGCCCACCACGCGGCGGTAGCGCTGCATCACATCGTTGAGGTTGTTGCTCTCGGTCATCAGATTGGTCTGTGCCAGCGACAGACGACCGCTGGCCTGCTCCAGGTCCACGCCACGCCCCACACCAGACTGCTGGCGCTCGCGCAACTGCCCCAGCGTCACCTGGTGGGTGCCGAAGTTTTCGCGCGCCAGCTTTTCCATTTCGCGATAACGCTGCACATCCAGATAGGCCGCCACGACATCGTTGGCCAGGTTTTCGGTGGTCGCGCGCAGATCGTAGAACTTGGCCAGCTTCTCGAAGCCCAGCTGGCGGATATTGCTGCTGGTGGTGAAACCATCAAAGATCAGCTGACGCAGCTGCAGATTCCAGCCCGGGCGGCTCCAGTTCTGCGATGGAGAATCCTGGATATGGCTGCGCCACTCGCGGCCGACCCAGCCCTGGGCAGTGACCTGGGGACGCCAGCCGCCGCGGGCCACGTTCTGGCCTTCAACCGACGACGTGAAATCCTGGAAGCGCGCCTGCACTTCGGGGTGGGTCATCAGCGCCTGCTCCACCACTTTTTGCAGTGCGACGCCTTGTTCGTTGGCCTGTTGCGCATTCATGGTCGTCTGGGCCATGCCGGCCATGGCCCACGATGCAACGCCCAGGGTGGCGACCACTTGTGCAATCTGATTGAATTTCATTGATATCCCTCTTGTTGGGCTCCGACCGGGCAATGCGACAGCTGACCCGCCAGAGCACTGGCGAGCGCAATCGGTGCAACCTTGAAAGTCGTTCCCGCGGAAGCTGGTTGTTGATGTGGACAGGCTCGCTGCTGCCCGGCAAGGCATCGCATACGGCCTCAGAACTCGACATACGGAGTTCTGTAACTCTCTTGATCACAGCCTTTGGCGTCATGCCAGCGCCGCACGGGAGACTGAAGCTCAGGCCACGCTTGTTGCCTGATCGACAAAACCCATGACTTTTGCCTGGCGCAGCACCACAAAACCGTGGTGAAGGGGTGAACAGGTCAGCCCCTGGGCCAGACAAATCGCGCAGAAAGGCCGTGAAGCGGCTATAGGCTAGACACAGCGCATTTGGAGATTTTCCTTTCCACGATAGCAAGGCGGAGCCTCCGGTTTCCGGCCGGTGTTCTTGACGCATAACCTTGCATGCGAAGCCGTGCGTTGATGGTTGATCTCCTGGCAACACCATCAAACAATTGGATTCGATTGCAAATCTAGCACAACGCATGCAAGAATTTGTTTCAAAAATCACTCAAACAGCCAGAGTTCGGATTTTCCGCCTGGAATTGGCAATTCTTTTCATTCCTTTCTTATATCAAAGAAACCAAGAATCAATACCGTTTCCATCCTCGCTATTCCCGTTGGAGCTAACGCAATCGGGCGAAATCAGCCCCACTCCTACAGTGAAGTCGTCATCAAATACTTCACGCCGGATCACCGCAGAAATAGAAAAAGGGCCTCTGACTTGATAGTCAGAGGCCCTTGTCTAATTGGTCGGAATGGCGGGATTCGAACTCGCGACCCCTTGCACCCCATGCAAGTGCGCTACCAGGCTGCGCTACATTCCGAAGACTTGAATTATACACAGAAATTCGATGTCAAAGAGAAAGCAGCGCCCTGATCTGCAAAAGCTCCTCTTTGACCTCCTCCATGTCCATGGCACCGGCAGGCTCCGAGCAGCCCTGCTCCAGCATTGCAGCGAGCAGATGGCTTTGCTCCAGCTCTTGCCCCCGCTGGGGCAGGGCCGGATGCACAAGCACCGGCTGCTGCTCGACTGCCCTGCCGTGACCCGTCACCAGTTCACGCAGACGATTTCGTGCGCCGCTGATGGTGAAGCCCTGCTCGTAGAGCAGCTCGCGGATGCGACGCACCATCAACACCTCATGATGCTGGTAGTAGCGTCGGTTGCCGCGCCGCTTCATGGGCTTGAGCTGCACAAACTCCTGCTCCCAGTAACGCAGCACATGAGGCTTGACGTCGCAAAGATCCGCGACTTCACCGATGGTGAAATAGCGCTTGGCGGGAATTGCTGGCAAAGATGAAGCCATGGCTGGTTGCAAGCGGTCAGTGAAGGAATGGGTGAAAGATAGGCAATCACGACCTGCGCAAATCCGGATCCGGCACG
Source organism: Comamonas testosteroni (assembly GCF_000761245.1). Classification (GTDB taxonomy): domain Bacteria; phylum Pseudomonadota; class Gammaproteobacteria; order Burkholderiales; family Burkholderiaceae_C; genus Comamonas; species Comamonas testosteroni_C. Next base: position 10,736 of record NZ_AWOR01000002.1, read on the forward strand.
ATGTGCACTCCTGCCTGCGCAAGTCCTAGCAATATAGCGCGAAGAGCTGACAGGACCTTGCACCGCGCGCGACGCAAGACTGTCAGCTCTTCAGTGACCGATGCCCCGCTTGACAGTGCATCAGCCGTGTGCCAATCGCCTTAAGAGCCCGAACTCTCGCCCTGGATCAGCTCCTTGAGCTTGCTGCTGGCATGAAAGGTCACCACGCGGCGTGCAGCGATGGGAATCAGCTCACCGGTGCGTGGGTTGCGACCGGGTCGCGGCGCCTTGGTGCGGATCTGGAAGTTGCCAAAGCCCGAAAGCTTGACATCTTCCCCCTCCACCAGCTTTTGCGAGATCAGGTCGAAAAACGCATCCACCATGTCCTTGGCTTCGCGCTTGTTCAGACCGATTTCGTCAAACAGCAGATCGGCCAGCTGCGCCTTGGTCAGCGCGGGGCTGTCGATGCTCTCTACGGCAAGCTCCATGGGTCGATCTCCTTGTGGATTGAACATATCAGCGCAGGCGAGCCGCAACGCGTTCAACCAGAGCCGCAATTGTGCCCTGCATGGCGGCATCGATTTCCGCATCGGTCAGCGACGCGGTGTCGCTGCCCAGCGTCAGGCGCACGGCCAGGCTCTTCTCGTCCTGGGCCAGACTGCCCGGCGCCGCTTCCTCGCCAGCCTTGAGCTTCTTGGGACGGAAGACGTCGAACAGCACGGCCGAGCGCAGAATGCCGCCCTGCACACCTTGCTGCACGGCTTCCATCACCTGGGCGTGGGTCACGGCTTCCTTGACGACCACGGCAATGTCGCGCTCCACGGCCTGGTGCTTGGCCACGGACTTGAAGACGGGCACCTGGCGGGCCTGCACGGCATCGAGCTCCAGCTCGAACATCACGGGAGCCTGGGCCAGATCCCATTCCTGGCGCCATTGGGGGTGCAGCTCGCCGACAAAACCGATGGCCTTGCCGTCCAGCAGCACGCGCGCGCAGCGGCCGGGGTGCATGGCGGGGTGCTCGGCAGGTTCGAACACGGGCTTGGCCGGAGCCAGCAAGGCCTCCACATCACCCTTGACATCGTAGAAGTCGACCTTGGCCTCTGCCCTGCCCCACTGCAGCTGGTCGGCAGCGCCGTAGGCAAGTCCCGCCGCGCGCATGGGCTGGTAAAAGCCCTTGACGGTGGTGTCGGAGTCGACGACGGAGTCGTCCTTGAAGAACACGCGACCCAACTCGAACACACGCACGCGCTGAGCCTTGCGGTCCACGTTGAACTTGAGCACCTGCAGCAGCGAGCCCAGCAGCGACGAGCGCATCACGCTCAGATGGCTGGCGATGGGGTTGAGCAGCTTGATGGCGTTGTTGTTGCCAGCCAGCTCCTGCTCCCACTTTTCTTCGACAAAGCTGAAGTTGATGGTTTCCTGGTAACCCAGGCCCGCCAGCTCGTGGCGCACGGCATAGGGGCTGCGCTCGTTCTCGGCGCGCAGCTTGGGCGAGATCGGGGCCAGCGGCTTGGTGGTCGGCAGGTTCTCGTAGCCGATCATGCGCGCCACTTCCTCGATCAAGTCTTCTTCCAGATTGATGTCGAAGCGGAAGGTCGGTGCCGTCACCGAGATCACAGGCTCGCCTGCCGCACCTTCAGCGGCCACGGTGGCGGGCAGACCCAGGCCGTTCAAGGCATCCAGGCATTGCTGCTGCGTCACGGCCATGCCGATGACCTTGGCCGCACGCGCCACGCGCAGTTGCACGGCCTTGGAGACAGGCATATTGGGCTGGTGGTCGTCCATGGCGCCGACCTGTGTCTCGGACGTGCCGCAGATCTCCAGCACCAGCGCGGTGATGCGCTCGATGTGCTCGGTGGTGAACTCGGGGTCCACGCCGCGCTCGAAACGGTGACCGGCGTCGGTCGAGAAGTTGAAGTGGCGCGAACGGCCGGCCACGGCCTTGGGGAACCAGAACGCGGCTTCGATGTAGATGTTCCTGGTGTCGTCGGACACGGCAGTGGCGTCGCCGCCCATGATGCCGGCCAGGGATTCAACCTGCTTGTCGTCGGCAATCACGCCGACCTTGAGGAAGTCGTCGATCTTGATGGTGTTGCCGTTGAGCAGCTTGAGCGTTTCGCCCTCCTTGCCCCAGCGCACATTCAGGCCGCCGCTGATCTTGTCCAGATCGAAGATATGGCTGGGACGGCCCAGCTCGAACATCACATAGTTGGAGATGTCCACCAGGGGGCTGACCGAGCGCTGGCCGCAGCGCGCCAGACGATCCACCATCCACTGAGGCGTCTTCACCCGCGTGTTGACATTGCGCACGATACGGCCCGAGAAGCGGCCGCACAGATCGGTGGCTTCAATCTTGACGGGCAGCTTGTCTTGCAAGGCCACGGCCGCAGCGGGGAAGGACAGGGCTTTGAGCGGCGTGCCGGTCAGCGCCGACAGTTCGCGCGCCACACCGTAGACGCTCAGGCAGTGCGCCAGATTGGGCGTGAGCTTGAGCGTGAACAGCGTGTCGTCCAGATTCAGGTACTCGCGTACGTTCTGGCCTAGAGGCGCATCGGCGGCAAACTCCAGCAAGCCGCTGGCATCTTCGTCGATGCCCAGCTCCTTGGCCGAGCACAGCATGCCAAAGCTCTGCACGCCGCGCAGCTTGCCGATCTTGATCTTGAAGGGCTTGCCATCGGCACCGGGCGGCAACTCGGCGCCCACGGTGGCGCAGGGAATGCGGATGCCCACGCGCGCATTGGGCGCGCCGCAGACGATGTCCAGCAGCTCGGGGCCGCCCACGTCGACCTTACATACGCGCAGACGGTCGGCGTCGGGGTGTTGCACGGCTTCCTTGATTTCGCCGACCACGATGCCGGTGAAGGGAGGCGCCACAGGATCCAGCTCTTCCACTTCCAGACCGGCCATGGTCAGGGTATCGGCCAGTTGCTGGGTGGTCAGATTGGGGTTGCAGTATTCGCGCAACCAGGATTCAGGAAATTGCATAGTCAGACTCTTTGGCGTTCATGCCAGTCGCACCGCAAGCGGTCTGCCACTGGCTGGGCATGCGTATCTCAAAAAGATGAGCTATTAGCGCTCGGTATACAAAGATTTCAGCATTAAAACTATCTGAAATCGTTTTAAAACATACGCTAGCAGCTCACTTTTTAATTACTGAAACTGCGACAGAAAACGGATGTCGCCGTCGAAGAACAGGCGCAGGTCGTTCACGCCATAACGCAGCATGGTCAGGCGGTCGGGGCCCATGCCAAAGGCAAAGCCGATGTATTTTTCGGGGTCCAGCCCCATGTTGCGCACCACATTGGGGTGCACCTGGCCGGAGCCCGCCACTTCCAGCCACTTGCCGGCCAGCGGGCCGCTCTGGAACTGGATGTCGATCTCCGCCGAAGGCTCGGTGAACGGGAAGAAGCTGGGACGAAAGCGCAGCACCAGATCATCCTGCTCGAAGAAGGTCTTGCAGAAGTCGGTGAACACCACCTTCAGATCCTTGAAGCTCACGTTCTCGCCGATCCACAGGCCTTCGCACTGGTGGAACATGGGCGAGTGGGTGGCATCCGAGTCCACACGGTAGGTGCGGCCGGGGGCAATCACGCGGATCTCGGGCATGGTCTGGCCGGCATCGAGCGCATTGCGGTAATTCTTCACATGCTGCACGGCATGGCGCACCTGCATGGGGCTGGTGTGCGTGCGCAGCAGATTGGGCGCGTGCTGGGTGCCGCCTTCAACATAGAAGGTGTCGTGCATGGAACGCGCGGGATGGTCTTCGGGCGTGTTCAGCGCCGTGAAGTTGAACCAGTCGGATTCGATCTCGGGGCCCTGGGCCACGTCAAAGCCCATGGAGCCGAAAATGCCCTCGATACGCTCCATGGTGATGGAGACGGGGTGCAGCCCTCCCGCGCCACGACGGCGACCAGGCAGAGTCACATCCAGCACCTCGGCCTTCAGATGGGCCTGCAGCTCGGCGTCTGCCAAAGCCTTGCGACGGGCGGTCAAGGCCGCTTCGATCGCCTGCTTGGCCACGTTGATGGCGGCGCCGCGCGACTTTTTCTCTTCGACGGAAAGCTGCGCCATGCCCTTCATGAGCTCGGTCATCTTGCCCGACTTGCCCAGAAACTGCGCCTTGGCATTTTCCAGATCAGCGGGGGTGTGGGCTTGCGCAAACAGTTGCTGTGCGCTTTCGACCAGAGAATCCAACTCGTTCATATCGACTCTTTATCGACTTGTAAAAATAAACAAGGGCTAGTGCCTTTTCAAGCCCTAGCCCTTGCTGTTTGTGCATCAGCAGCTACTGAACAAGACACGACTTTTGCAATCAGGTTCAAGCAAGATGCTCGCCCATCGGCAAATGCCTTTGAGGATTCTTGTCTGCAAAAGACCTACAAGAGTAACTACCGATCGTGACCTCAGGCAGCCAGCTTGGCCTTGACTTGGTCGACGATAGCTGCAAAAGCAGCCTTGTCGTGCACGGCGATATCGGCCAGCATCTTGCGGTCGATTTCGATGGCAGCCTTCTTCAGGCCGTTGGCGAATTGGCTGTAAGTCAGACCCAGTTCACGTGCAGCAGCGTTGATACGAGCGATCCACAGCTGACGGAACACGCGCTTCTTGGTACGACGGTCACGGTAGGCGTATTGACCAGCCTTCATGACCGCTTGCTTGGCAACGCGGAAGACGTTACCACGGCGACCGCGGAAACCCTTGGCCAGATTCAGAACTTTTTTGTGACGGGCACGAGCCGTTACACCACGTTTGACGCGAGGCATGTGTTTTCTCCTAGTTCGTCAGTGAATTACAGACCAGCGCCAGGCAACATCTTTGCGATGGAGCCCATATCGCCTTCATGCACGTTGACAATGCCACGCAGGTGACGCTTGTTCTTCGTGGTCTTCTTGGTCAAGATGTGACGCTTGAAGGCTTGACCGCGCTTGACGGTACCACCGGGACGAACGCGAAAACGCTTCTTCGCGCTGCTCTTGGTCTTCATTTTGGGCATGTGAATGCTCCTATTGAATTTGTGCTCGCAAGGCGGTGTGCAACCCGCACACACTTCGCTGGCCTCCGAGGCACTTGTTTGTCAGTCCGGCCAGGCCGGGCTGACGTCTTGCAGGCAAGCCTGCAAATTCTCTATCGCCGCACAAAACAAAAGTGGGCCAAGCCCACTCTTGCCTGAAAGGCAAAACCGCGATTATGCCTTATCTGCAGCTTCAGGTGCAGCAGCGACGCCATCGCCTTGTGGTTTTGCACCACCGGCAGGCTTCTTGCCGCCCGCACGAGCCGGCGCAACCATCATGATCATCTGACGGCCTTCCAGCTTGGGGAACTGCTCCACCTGGATGGAATCGGCCAGATCGTCACGCAGACGGTTGAGCAGATTCAGACCCAGCTGCTGGTGCGTAATTTCACGGCCGCGGAAACGCAGCGTGATCTTGCACTTGTCGCCTTCCGCCAGAAAACGGCGGATATTGCGCAGCTTGATGTTGTAGTCGCCATCATCCGTACCAGGGCGGAATTTCACTTCCTTGATTTCGATGACGGTCTGCTTGGCCTTGGCTTCAGCAGCCTTCTTCTGTTCCTGGTACTTGAACTTGCCGTAATCCATCAAACGGCAGACCGGAGGAGATGCGTTGGCCGCGATTTCCACCAGGTCGACATCCAGCTCGCCGGCCATGCGCAGCGCTTCTTGCAGCGGCACGATGCCCAGAGGCTCGTTCTCAGGACCAGACAGACGCACTTCAGGCGCCATGATTTCTCGGTTCAGTCGATGCTTGCGCTCTTCACGGTGGCGCCGATCGCGAAATTCAGTAGCTATGGTTTTCACCCTTGGATTGAAATGGCTACAACAGCGTAGCCGGCTAGCGTGCCTTGCACGCTGACCGACCCGCCACAAAAATTAATCTGCTTCAGGCCTTGGCCGCGATGTCCTTGGCGAGCAATTCAATGAATGCATCAACCGACATCACTCCGAGGTCTTTATTACCCCGGGCGCGCACTGCAACCGCACCAGCGGCCTTCTCCTTGTCGCCCGCGACAAGGATGTAGGGCAGCTTCTGCATGGAATGCTCGCGTATTTTATACGTAATCTTTTCATTGCGCAGATCTGTCACCACTCTAAGGCTTTGATTCGGCAATGCTTTTTGCAGCTTCTGCGCAACTTCCTGCGCATAGTCGGCCTGAGCGTCCGTAATATTGAGCACGGCAGCCTGCACAGGAGCCAGCCAGGCAGGCAGCGCGCCCGAGTGATGTTCGACCAAAATGCCGATGAAACGCTCGAGCGAACCCAGAATCGCGCGGTGCAGCATGATGGGACGATGGCGCTCGCCATCCTCGCCCACGAATTCCGCATCGAGACGCTCGGGCATGTTCGGGTCCACCTGGATCGTTCCGCACTGCCATTCGCGACCCAGCGCATCCTTCAGGGTGTACTCGATCTTCGGGCCGTAGAACGCACCCTCGCCAGGCAGATACTCGAACTCGCAACCCGATGCACGCAGACCTTCAGCCAGCGCGTTCTCGGCCTTGTCCCAGGCTTCATCGGTGCCGATGCGCTTTTCGGGACGGGTGGACAGACGGTACAGGATGTTGGTGAAGCCAAAGTCCGCATACACCTTCTGCAGCAGCGAGGTGAAAGCCGTCACCTCGGCCTGGATCTGGTCTTCGGTACAGAAGATATGGCCGTCATCTTGCGTGAAGGCACGTACACGCATGATGCCGTGCAGCGAGCCGGTGGGCTCGTTGCGGTGGCAGTTGCCGAACTCGCCAAAACGCAGCGGCAGATCGCGATAGCTCTTGATGCCTTGCTTGAAGATGATGATGTGGCCCGGGCAGTTCATGGGCTTCAAGGCATATTCACGCTTTTCCGAATCGGTGGTGAACATGTTTTCGCGGTACTTGTCCCAGTGGCCGGTCTTCTCCCACAGGCCCTTGTCCAGAATCTGCGGAGCCTTGACTTCCTGGTAGCCGTTGTCCTGATAGACGCGGCGCATGTACTGCTCGACCTGCTGCCAGACCGCCCAACCCTTGGGGTGCCAGAACACGGTGCCTGGCGAGTGTTCGTCGATGTGAAACAGATCCAGCTCGCGGCCCAGCTTGCGGTGGTCGCGCTTTTCGGCTTCTTCCAGGCGGAACAGATAGTCCTTGAGCTCATCCTTGGTCGCCCAGGCGGTGCCGTAGATGCGCTGCAGCATCTCGTTGCGATGGTCACCGCGCCAGTAGGCACCGGCCACCTTCATCAGCTTGAAGTGCTTGAGCTTGCCGGTGCTGGGCACGTGAGGGCCGCGGCACAGATCTTCAAAAGCGCCTTCGCGGTACAGGCTCACATCCTCGTTGCTGGGGATAGAGGCAATGATTTCGGCCTTGTAGGCTTCGCCGATGCCCTTGAAGTACTGCACGGCCTCGTCGCGCGGCAGCACGCGGCGCACCACCTGCTCGTCCTTGTTGGCCAGCTCGGTCATCTTCTTTTCAATGGCAGCCAGATCTTCGGGCGTGAAGGGACGCTTGTACGAGAAGTCGTAGTAGAAACCGTTTTCGATAACGGGACCGATGGTGACCTGCGCATCGGGAAACAGCTCCTTGACGGCATAGGCCAGCAAGTGAGCGGTGGAGTGGCGGATCACATCCAGACCGTCGGCATCCTTGGCGGTGATGATGGACAGGGGCGAATCCTGCTCGATCACAAAGCTGGTGTCCACGACCTTGCCGTTGATCTTGCCGGCAAGTGCCGCCTTGGCCAGGCCGGAGCCGATCGAAGCAGCGACTTCAGCGACCGAAACCGGGCCCGGATATTCGCGCTTGGAGCCATCGGGGAGCGTGATGTTGATCATGAAATTCCTTGTCAAACCAAATTTGTGTGGGTGAGGGCCAGCGCCAGAGCTTTGGAGTTGCCTGAAAGCAAAAAGCGCGGAACCAGTCCGCGCTTTGATGAGGGTGTCGAGAAATCCCGGGCAGGCGCGAACCGCCAGCTGCCATCAGCAGCTGAAGTACATCTCCGATGTAGTTCGCGGTGTCATAACCGTTGATGCCTTTCTCGCCCTTGTGAATTGAAGTCGCGCCATTTTAACCCGGCAAACAAAAAAGCGCCCGAGACTTTCGCCCCGGACGCGTAACCCCACTTTTCTACCTAGACAGAATCACGATTCATCGTGGCTCAATGGAACTGCTCCTCCTCGGTGGAGCCGGTCAGCGCCTTGACGCTGGAAGAGCCGCCCTGGATCACGGTGGTCACATCGTCGAAGTAACCTGCGCCCACTTCCTGCTGGTGCGAGACAAAGGTGTAGCCCTTGTCACGTGCCGCAAATTCGGGCTCCTGGATCATTTCCACGTAGTGCTTCATGCCCTCGCCGCGAGCGTACTCGTGGGCGAACTTGAAGGTGTTGTACCAGTTGCTGTGAATACCGGCCAGCGTGATGAACTGGAACTTGTAACCCAGTGCGGACAGGTCTTCCTGGAAGGAAGCGATCTGGCTGTCGTTGAGGTTCTTCTTCCAGTTGAACGAAGGCGAGCAGTTGTAGCTCAGCAGCTTGCCTGGGCAGGCTGCGTGCACGGCCTGGGCGAATTCGCGGGCAAAGCCGATATCGGGCACACCGGTTTCGCACCACACCAGATCCGCATAGGGAGCGTAGGCCACGCCGCGGCTGATGGATTGCTCCAGACCGTTCTTGACACGGTAGAAGCCCTCCTGAGTACGCTCGCCAGTCAGGAACGGGATGTCGTTCTCGTCATGGTTGCTGGTGATCAGGTTGGCCGCTTCGGCATCGGTACGGGCCAGCACAATGGTGGGCACGCCCATCACATCGGCTGCAAAGCGGGCGGCAATCAGCTTCTCGACCGCTTCGCGGGTAGGCACCAGCACCTTGCCGCCCATGTGGCCGCACTTCTTGACAGCAGCCAACTGGTCTTCAAAGTGCACGCCGGCAGCACCTGCCTGAATCATGTTCTTCATCAGCTCGAACGCGTTGAGCACGCCGCCAAAGCCGGCTTCCGCATCAGCCACGATGGGCAGGAAGTAGTCGATGAACCCCTTGTCGCCGGGGTTGATGCCCTTGCCCCACTGGATTTCATCGGCGCGCTTGAAGGTATTGTTGATGCGGCGCACCATGGTGGGCACGGAGTCATAGGCGTACAGCGACTGGTCAGGGTACATGGTCTCGGAGGTGTTGCCGTCGGCAGCGACTTGCCAGCCCGACAGGTACACGGCTTCCAGACCGGCCTTGGCCTGCTGCATGGCCTGGCCTGCAGAGATGGCGCCGAAGGCATTCACATAGCCCTTCTTCGAGCTGCCGTTGATCTTGTCCCACAGCACTTCGGCGCCGCGCTGGGCCAGCGTGTACTCAGGCTGCAGGCTGCCACGCAGACGCACCACATCGGCAGCGCTGTAACCGCGCTTTACGCTCTTCCAGCGGGGGTTCTGTGCCCAGTCTTTTTCGAGGGCTGCGATTTGCTGTTCACGGCTCAGTTGCTGAGTCAGGGATTGGGGCATGGTGCACTCCTTAGCGGTTAAAACAAGATGAATGGGTGTTCGTCCTTGGGATCTACTCTATGTCTGCGATGCTCTTCCACAAAGTCTTATGTCTTATAAAAGACTGAAATTTATATTCAATAAAATCAATGACTTATTTTTATTTTTCACAATAAGAAAACGAATTTCTCGTATTGAGAAATTTTGCGGCAGCGCAACATTTCAATTTTTCATAATACGAAATTGAATTCTTGCTTCATGAAAAATTGGCGTAAGCACGGCCTCCGAAGTCGGCATCCTTTGAACGCAGTACGAAAAAAGTCCTGGCGCCTGCCTTGATCTGCCCATTTACCCGGAACGAGACAGACCAAGCCACTTGAACAAAACCAGGTGACACGACAAAGACACAGTGCCCAAGGCGGCGAGAACAAAAAAACAACAGCTCCCTGCTCTGAGTCAAATGCATGCAACATGCCCTGCCACACTGCTTTGCCTCACCTTCTCTTGTCATTGACATCCATTTCGCCACGCCATGCACACGCCCAGTCGCCCCATCGCCTATCTCTGTCTGGCGCTCAGCATGTCTTTGGTAGGAAGCTATGTGGCCTTGTCCAAGCCTCTGGCTGCCATCTTTCCGGTCATGCTGCTGGCTTGGCTGCGCTTTGGAATCGGTGCCGTGGCCATGCTGGGCTGGCTCAGGCCACCAGTACACGAGGCGACTCTGACCAGGCAGACCAAGTGGCTGCTGTTTTTTGAGTCCTTCTTCGGCAATTTCCTTTTCACGCTCTGCATGATCAGCGGCGTGGCCTTGACCAGTGCGGTCACGGCGGGCGTGACCATGGCCGCAATTCCTGCCGCAGTCGCCATCATGAGCTGGCTTTTTCTGCGCGAAGCCGTTGGCGCGCGTACATGGACAGCCATTGTTTTCGCAGTGGCCGGCATAGGGCTGAATGCCTTGAGCAAGACTGAAAGCAGCAGCCTTGCCGCACATTCTCAGCAAGGCCTGGGTCAGTTGCTGCTCATTGCCGCCGTACTGTGCGAGGCCGCATATGCCGTGATCGGCAAAAAGCTCACCGCAAGCGTAAGCCCCAAGCGCATTACGGCGCTGATCAATCTCTGGGGGTTTGTGCTTTCCACGCCTGCCGGGCTCTATCTGGCCTGGCAATTTGATTTTTCCCAGGTCTCGGTGCCCGCATGGGGTCTGCTGCTGTTCTACGCGCTGGCCGCCTGCGTCTGGACGGTGTGGCTGTGGATGACTGGGCTGCGCGCCGTGCCTGCATCGCGAGCCGGCATTTTTACCGTGCTGCTGCCCATCAGCGCCGCCGTGGTGGGTACGCTGGCCCTGGGCGAGCGCATCGGCAGCATGCAATTGCTGGCCTTCGGCATAGCCCTGACCAGCGTTGTGATTGCAACCTGGCCCGGCTCATTGCAGATCAGGCGCTAGGCGCCATCGATTTCAATCAGGAAAGCAGGTTGCGGCGGCTCAGCACAATGCCGTCGGAGTCGGCATACAGCCAGTCGCCCGGGCGAATCCACAGGCCGGCGATCTGCACATAGGCATCGCGCAGTCCCTGGCCTTGCTTGACGGTAGGCATGGGGTTGAGCGCCAGCGCATACAGACCCACGGGCGTGGATTTCAGCTCGGCCACGTCGCGTACGCAGCCATAGACAAGCACCCCGGCCCAGCCGTTCTGGGCCGCCGAAGTCGCCACATTACCTCCCACCAGAGCCCGGCGCAGCGAGCCGCCGCCATCGACCACCAGCACACGGCCACCTCCCGGCTCGGCCAGCGCCGCTCGCACCAGGCTGTTGTCGTCCAGACACTGCACGGTGCTGACCTCCCCCATAAAGCCGACATGCCCGCCATAGCTGTGGAACACGGGCGGCAGCACGCGGAAATCGCTGCTGTCGTCGCTGATATGCGCATCGCACAAATCGCAGGTGCTGAAGCCAAGAGAAGCCGAGGAATCGCTCATGAAAATCTCCACAGAACCAAGTCTCCCGCATCTTGCCCTGAGCACCTGACATAGCACAAGCACCAGCGGACACACCCAGAGAGCAACTTTTTCACAACACTCTCGAGGAAAAACCCATGAAAACGGACACTAAAGGGCCTGAGAGCAACAAATCGAGGCAAAAAAACAGCCCACTAGCTTGGAAGAGCGATTTTTTGCCATTAGCATCAGACTCAGCCAGTGGATTGCAGCTGTATTTCGCTGGTGATAAGTCCACTACCAATTAGGAATAAGCAACATGGCAACTGCAAAGAAGGCACCCGCTGCAGCACCGGCAGCAGCACCCGCCGCTAAGAAGCGCACTCCCAACGCTGCCTTCATGAAACCTCTGACCCCCAGCGCCGCTCTGGCTGCCGTGGTTGGCAAGGATCCCCTGCCCCGCACTGAAATCATCAGCAAGCTGTGGGTCTACATCAAGGCCAACAACCTGCAAGATGCTGCCAACAAGCGCATGATCAACGCTGATGCCAAGCTCAAGGAAGTCTTCGGCAAGCCCCAAGTCTCCATGTTCGAGATGGCCGGCCTGATCGGCAAGCACGTCAAGTAAGCACTGCGCTTGCGCTGACCACAAAAAAGCTGGCCTGAGCCAGCTTTTTGCGTTTCTGAGACAAGCACCTCGTGGCCGAGCGGCTGATACCGCCAGACAAGCCGAGTGCTTGCGATTGAGTCCGGCGTGAAGCCACCTTGCACAGCAACAGGCAAAGGTAGCCTCGGGCTTAGTCAATACACATCGCGCCGGTAGCGGCCCGAGCCCAACAACTCGGCCACCTTGGCCTCGCCCAAAATGGCCTGCAGCGTCAGATGCACGCCTTGACCCATGCCGTTCAGGCTGCCGCAGACATAGATGGCCGCGCCACGCTCCACCCATTGCCGGACTTCCTGTGCATGGCTGCGCAGCAAATCCTGCACATAGCGCGAATCCTTGCCGTTGCGCGACCAGGCCTGATCCAGCCGTACCAGTCGACCTTGCCTGAGCCATGCGTCCAATTGTTCAGCAAATAGTGCGTCATGCTGTGGGCTGCGCTCTCCGAACAACAGCCATTGATCACCAAGCTCTTGCTGCACACGCGCCTTGATATGGCTGAGCAGACCCGCAAGGCCCGAGCCATTGCCGATCAGAATCAGCGGTCGCCCGGCGTTGTCACCGAGCCGGAAGCCTCGGTGCTCGCGCAAGGTCAGCGGCAGTACATCCCCCTCGGCCATGCCGCAGCACAGCCAGTGCGACGCAAGGCCCGGTGAACCATCGGCACGCGTGCTCTCGCGCACCAGCAGCTGCAGACTGCTGTCGGCCGTGATCGAGGCGATCGAATAGTCGCGCGCACGCTCAGGGTCGGCAGGCACGCACACAGACACCAGATCGCCCGACTCCCACCGCGGCAGCTCGCCGGACTGCGGCGTCCACTCCAGCAAGTACAGTGCCCCGCCCTGGCTGCCGGGATTGAGCAAACGGCGCCGACTGAGCACAAAAGGTATGCTGGCCGGCGCCTGCAACCAGTCCGAATCCAGCTCCTGGGCTGGCGCAGACTCGCCCAGCAGGCTCTGCCTTATCTGCCCGACCTGAGCCTGCCAGCTCTGCAAGCTCGGCCCATCCATATTGTCGACACAGATGAGATCGCTGTGCGCGCCGCCGGTCTGCAACCACTCGTGCACTTGCACACCAAACGCACAGAACTCCTGGTATTCACGATCACCCAGCGCGAGCACCAGGCTTTGGTGCCGGCTCAGCGCAGGCTGCGTGGCCATGAGCTGCTGGACAAAGCCCAGCGCATGGTCGGGCGCATCGCCCTCGCCTGTGGTGGACAGCAGCCACAGGCTGTGTGCATATTGCTGCAGCAGCTCGGTCGTCAGCTTCTCGACGGGCAACAGGCGCACCTGCAGACCGCCATCGACCAGCATCTTGACCGTGGCACGGGCCAGAGCCTCGGCCTGCCCCGTCTGGCTGGCATAGGCGACCAGGACGGCAGGCGCAGCAGCATCGCCTTGCGAGACATTGCTCTCGGCCTCATCGGCCAGGCGCTGCTTTCGTACCTTGGTGCCGATACCCCAGCACATGCCTGCATAGGCTGCGACCAAACCCATAGCCCCATAAATGCGCTCGGGCGTCAAAATCCATTCCACTGTCATGCCTCAAATAGGTTGATCCAGGCCGGTGTCTTGAGCACCTGTCTGCGGGCCTCGTTGCCATCGGATGCGAGATGCGACGTGAGCACGGCTGCAATCTCATGTTCACGGGCAAAGTCCATGCCTTGCTGCGGACCCAGCACCGTGAGCACGGTGGCCAGCGCATCGGCGTGCATGCATTCCTCATGGAACACGGTCACGCTGGCCAGATCATGCGTCACCGGCCAGCCCGTGCGCGGATCCAGCGTGTGCGAATAGCGCCTGCCGGCCTGCGTGAACTGATGCCAGAAATCGCCCGAGGTGGCAAAAGCGCCCTCCCTGCAGGCCACGACCAGCGACTCGGCCTCGGCACAGCCGCCCGTGCCCAGCTGCACCCGCCAGGGCCGCCCATCAGGGCGCGCCCCCCAGCTGCGCAGCTCACCGCCAATTTCGAACATGCCCGCAGCCCAGCCTGCGGCCTGCAGCTTGCGCACAGCCCAATCCACGGCAAAGCCCTTGGCAATGCCGCAAAAATCCAGCTCCAGACCTCCGGACTGCTGCAACTGCCGGGTTTGCGCATTCCAGCGCAGATGGCCATGGCCGCTGGTCTTCAGCAAGCGCTCGATCTCATCGCCGGCCGGTGCCTGCCCTGAATGCGGCTGCAGCGGATTCTGACGCGGCCCGAACCCCCACAGCGAGACCAGCGCCCCCATGGCGGGATCCAGGGCCGCGCCGGATAGCCGGCTCCAGTGCAAGGCCGCTTCCAGAACATGGGCGAACTCCGGCGGCACTATATGCGTTTGACCGGGTCTTGAACGATTGAACCGGGTGATCAGCGAATCCGCCTCCCAGTTGCTCATCTGAGCGATGACATCGTCAAACACCTGCTCCAGCAGAGCCTGCACCGACTCCATGGGCAGGTAATCCGGGTTGGCCAGACACAGCGACCAATGCGTGCCCATGGTCTGGCCGCAGAGGCGATGAATACGCCCGTCCTGCTGGTGCTGCAAGCTTGCAGGTTTCCAGCGCTGCACGCCAAAGTCCGGCGCCGGCATCCGAGCGCGAGCCTGACTCTGCGCCGCCGACGAGGGCAGTTGCCAGAGACTGGCGTCAAAGCGTACGCGGGGGGGTGTGGGCATGGGCATCCAGACAAAGGCGAAAACAGCAGCGAAAACAACGACGCGCCCGGATCGGGCGCGTATTCAGTCCATCAAGCGCTAACGCTTAAGGCAGGACTTCCAGAGTCGCGATATAGCCCAGGCGACGCTCCGTGGCCTTGGCAATGCTGGTCTTCTTGTCCGTGGCATCGGCGTTCAGCCAGAACAGACCTGCGCGGGGGAACTTGATCTTGACCTGGCCCTTGGCATCGGTCTTGAGCTTCATGGCGTCCACACCGTCGCGGTAGCGAATGCCGTCGGCCACCAGCTCCAGCTCCAGATCGGCGGCGGGCTTGCCGTCAAGATGGAATTCGAACGTCGCCTCTTCGCTGGCCACCAGATCATTGGGGTGGGTCACGGGCTTGAGCTCCAGGCCCTTGCCGGTCAGCGCCAGCGCCGAAGGCTTGCCCAGGGACACAAAGGTTTCCATGCGGCGCAGATTCTCGGTCACGCGCACTTCCTTGGCATCGGCAGGAATCTGCTTGAGCACTTCTTCCACCGAACCGCGAAGGCGCTTGGGCTGGCCGTTGGCATCCTTGTAACCACCCATCACGCCGGTCATCAGCATGGTGACGCGGTAGGTACCGGTCTTCTCGGGCTTGAAGTCGAACATGCTGCGCAACTCGCCCTTGGCGACATTCTTCATTTCCACCGCCGAGCCATCGGGCGCGGTCACCTTGACGGCTTCCAGGCCCAGCGGACGGTGATTGAAGAAGAACACATCGTTGGACACGGCCGCATCCACCGTCACCCAGTCGGACTTGGACAGCACGGTGCTGGAGGGCTTGAACCACAGATCATGCGCCTGGGCGCCCAGTACGGTCAGCGCCAAAGCGGCAGCAGCAAGAGCACGTGTTTTGAACTTCATATCAGGTCCTTGAAAACAGAAAGGGTGACAAATCAAAAGAGAGAGGTGTGACGGCTAAGCAACACCTTAAACTGGCGCTACGCAGGCAAGAGACACCAAGGAAGGGCCGCCCCGCACCGAGGGTGTCGTCCCCCTCCCGCGAAGCGAGAGAGGGGGAAGCGGCGGGGCCACCTAGGCAAAGCCGCTCAGGGGGTGAGAATCAAAATCAAGGCTTCAATTCCAGCTTGATCGCGCCCAGCTCGGTGCTGCCATTGGCGCTCAGGCTGGTGGCCTGCTTGACGGGCCACTCGAAGGGAATGGACACCAGCTCGCGGCCGCCGACTTCACGCGCAGCTTCCACCATCAGCTTGTATTGACCGGGAGCCAGTTGGGGCAGCGGGTTCTTGCCTTCGGCAAAAGACAGCGCATGGGTGCCCACGGGCTTGGTCGGCTGGGTCACGCCGTCGATGGGAAAGCTCAGCTCGCGACCGGTACGACGCCACCACTGGCGCATATCCTTGAGCCACTTGGTGCCCTCGGCATTCTTCATCTTTGCGTCGTACCAGACGGACAGATTGGCTGCCACGCCGCCATCGGCCTTTTCCAGCCAAACGGCAACATAAGGCTTGTGGTATTCGGCCACCTGCAACTGGGGCACGGTCACAGCCACATTCATGCCGCCCGCGATTGCCGGCAGGCCCACCACGGCGCTCAGCGCCACCGTGGTCTTGAAAATCCGCTTCGCCATTTTCTCTTCCTTCACAAAATTCTTGGGCTCAGTGCACGAGCAGCAATACCAGCAGCGCAGGCAGCACCAGACCCAGGCCCACCATCGGCCAGGTCATTGGCCGGCGCTGCGCATGCATCTTCAGGATCAGAAGACCCGTGATGCAGAACACCAGACAGCCAATCGCAAAGACATCTATGAACAGGCTCCAGGCTCCGCCCGTATTGCGCCCCTTGTGCAAGTCGTTGAGGTAGGAGATCCAGCCCCGGTCGGTCTTCTCATACTCGACCGAGCCTTCCTTCAAGTCCACGCGCAGCCAGGCGTCGCCCCCCGGGCGCGGCATGGCCACATAGGCCTCGTCTTCGCTCCACTCCACGGCAAAACCCTTGGCGCTGACCTTGATCTGCTGAGCCAGCCAGCCATCCACCTCGGCAGGCAAGCCCACGGCATTCTTGTCCGCCGCTTCCACACCCTGCTTCTGGGCTTGCTGCAGTTTTTCGAGCAGATCCGGTGGCAGTTGCGCATCACGCGATTCGACCTTGGGCTTGGACTCGATCTGCCCGGCGTGATTCAAGGTAAATCCCGTCACGGCGAACAGCAGCATGCCGATCAGGCAGATGGCGGAGCTGATCCAGTGCCACTCATGTAATTTTTTGAGCCAGTACGCCCGCTGCGGAGCGTTGGGGGAAGCCGCGGTCATTCAGAACTTTCTGGGATTGCATCGCCGCCGGGCCGAACCGGCCTGCGCGACATCGCGCCACAAGGCCCGGCCTTGCTTGCACAGCAAGGCGGCATTCTAGTTGCGCAAATTCTAAATGCATCTCACTTTTATTTACTTTACTTGACGTAAACAAAGCGCCCACCCAAGGCAAGGGCGCCTACGCCATCCCGAAAACTCGTGGCTGCATAGATGGGCAGGATCCGCACCGCCCATCCAGACAGCCAGTCTGTTGCCGTACTGCAACAAAACGTAGGGTATCCGCAACCATTATTGAATGGTATCGAGAATTATTATCAATATCACCTAGAATTCGCACGCTTTTTCAAAAATCGACTCTTCATCAAAAGCATGTCCAACAACTATCTGACTCCGACCGACTCCAACGGCTTGCGCTGCGAGCTCAAGCAAATCGTGATTGCCGCAGGCCTGTGCCTGATTGGCGCCAGCGCGATGGCTCAGCAGGAAACCACCTTGTCCACCGTGAATGTGGAAGCCGCTGCCGAGGCCAGCTTCAAGACCGAAGCCAGCCCTCAGGGCAAGTTCACCGCCCCCCTGCTGGACACGCCCAAGACCGTTCAGGTGATCAATGAAGAGATCATCAAGCAAACGGGTGCCACCAGCCTGCAGGATGCTCTGCGCTCCACCCCCGGCATCACCTTCGGCAACGGCGAAGGCGGCAACCCCAGCGGCGACCAGCCCTTCATCCGCGGCATGGACGCCCAGTCCAGCACCTTTGTGGACGGCATGCGCGACATCGCCGCCGGCACCCGCGAAGTGTTCAACGTCGAAGCCGTGGAAGTCATCAAGGGTGCAGACTCCGCCTACGCTGGTCGCGGCGGCGCAGGTGGCTCCATCAACATCACCACCAAGAAAGCCAAGAACGAGAACTTCATCTCGGGCGACGTGGGTCTGGGCACCGACAACTATCTGCGCGGCACTCTGGACATCAACCGCAAGATCAACGACACCACGGCTTTCCGTCTGAACGCCATGGGCCACAGCGCCGACGTTCCTGGCCGCAACGGTCCCGACAACAAGCGCTGGGGCATTGCCCCCACCGTGACTTTCGGTCTGGGCACGCCCACCGAAGTGACCCTGTCCTGGCAGCATCTGCAAACCGACAACACACCCGATGGCGGCGTGCCTTATCTGTACAGCAATGCTGCCATGGCTGGCCTGCCCGGCGGCAGCACTGTGCGCCCCACTTACGGCAATGACCGCGCCAACTGGTACGGCCTGAACAACCGTGACTTCGAGAAGGAAAAGAGCGATCTGTTCACCGCCTCGGTCACCCACAAGTTCACCGACACCAACAAGATCCGCAACAGCCTGCGCTACAGCAAGACCAAGCAGGACTATGTCTGGACTCAGCCTGACGACTCCAAGGGCAATGTGCTCAATGGCTATGTCTGGCGCCGCGGTAACGCACGCGTATCCGACACCACCACGCTGCAGAACGTGACCGAGTTCACAGGCAAGGAACAGACCGGCTCCATCGGCCACACCTATGCCTTCGGTCTGGAACTGTCCAAGGAAAAGGCAGATGTGCGCTCCGCCGCCATCCAAAGCGGCGGCACCTGCACATCGGTCTCCGATCCCTGGTGCACCACCCTGAGCAACCCCAGCGGCGCAAATGCCCCCTGGAACTTCGCCTGGGCACTACCCACTCAATCCACTGTCAACAAGATCGACACCATTGCGGTGTACGGTTTTGACACTTTGAAGCTCAACGAGCAATGGCTGGTGAACGCTGGTTTGCGCGTAGACCACTACAAGCTCAACGCATCCGGCCCCGCAAGCACGGGCCGCAACCCTGCACCCGCATACGACCTGAGCCGCAGCGACACGCTGTTCAACTACCAGTTGGGTGTGGTCTACAAGCCTGCGGCCAATGGCAGCATCTACGCCAACATTGGCACCTCTTCGCGTCCCGGCGGCTCGACCCTGGGCAACGGCAATGAAGATCTGGCTGCCAACACCGTTGCACTGGCCGACCTCAAGCCCGAGAAGACCAAGTCCATCGAGTTGGGCACCAAGTGGGATCTGCTGGACAAGAAGCTGAACCTGAGCGCTGCCATCTTCCGCAATGAGGTGACAAACGTCCGCATTACGGAAAACGGCATCACCTACATGGGCGGCAACAAGGAAGTCAATGGTCTGGAGCTGGGCTTCACCGGCCAGATCCTGTCCAACCTGAGCGTGTTCGGCGGCTATACCTTCATGGATAGCGAGCAAAAGAACATGGGCGTCGGCAACGTGGCCAATGGCCGCCCCTTCACCAACACCCCCAAGCACAGCTTCAGCCTGTGGACCAGCTACAAGCCCATGTCCAAGCTGACGCTGGGTCTGGGCATCTATGCGCAAAGCAGCGTCAATGCAGCTTATGCAGTGTCCACCGTGGATGGCGGCATCGTAACCAAGGGCGCCTCCGGCTATGCCCGCTACGACGCGATGATGGCCTACCAGATCGACAAGAACCTGAGCTTTCAGCTGAACGTCTACAACCTGGGCAACAAGGCTTACTACACCGGCGTGCGCTCGCCCCACTACGCCAATATCGGTGCTGGCCGCTCTGCCGTGGCGTCGCTCAAGTTCACGTACTGATGCAAGCCCTGCCTGCGCTTGATCTGGCGCAGGCTTGCTGCAAACCATCACCCCAAGCCCCGCAGGCCCCGGATGCCAGCGGGGCTTTTTACGTGCACACTGCCCGCATACTTTTTCAGAATGTCGGATTTTGGTTCTGAAAACCATAGCTGGTTACGCTTACCCTTCAATGATTTCAATATGAAAAGATATTGAAATCCATATGCAGAAAGCGCAAGCAGCTATGGTTAATGAGAGGCCAGAATCACCAACTGCCAGATACCCACCCATGCTGCTACGCATACCCGCCCTGCTCACTCCCGATGAAGTACGCCACTGCCGTCAGGCGCTGGAAGCTGCCAGTTGGCAGGACGGCAAGGCCACGGCCGGCCATGTGGCAGCTCAGGTCAAGAGCAATCTGCAGCTGCCACTGGAGAGCAAGACCGGCCAGCAGATAGGTGATCTGATCCTGGATCGGCTGGGCCGCAACCCGCTGTTCATGTCGGCGGCCCTGCCGCTCAAGGTCCTGCCGCCGCGCTTCAATCGCTACGAGGGCGGAGGCACCTATGGCAACCATATCGACAATGCGTTCTTCACCATTCCGGGTACCGCCATCAAGGTCAGAACCGATGTCTCCACCACGGTCTTCTTCAGCGATCCCGACGAATACGAAGGCGGCGAGCTGATGGTGGAAGACACCTTCGGCCAGCAAAGCGTGAAGCTGGCGGCGGGCGATGCCATCGTCTACCCCGGCACCAGCCTGCACCGCGTCAACCCCGTCACGCGCGGCACTCGCTATGCCTCGTTCTTCTGGACGCACAGCCTGGTCAAGTCGGCGGAGCAGCGCCGTCTGCTGTTCGATCTGGACCAGAGCATTCAGCAACTCACCCAGGAGCAGCCCGAACACCCGCGCGTCGCCACCCTCTCGGGCACCTATCACAATCTCTTGCGCATGTGGTCTGAAAGCTAGACTCCTGAGCGGATCTTGAGCGGCTTAAAAGCGGCCTTGAACGGCTTGAGAGCGGTTTTGCCGCTCCCCCCCGAAGGGGACGGCAGCCTTTTCAGGAGCGGCCCTTGCTGGCTGACTCCCCTGCGCCGTCCCTGCGCTGCTGCCTCGTCCCCATCTAACCGGCTTGATTTATGACTGTTGAACGTTTGAATGCCGCAGGCCAGCCCGTCAAACCGCCACTGACGCAGATTTCCGCGCAGACGGGCTCCCTGGCGGATTACGCCCGGCTGGCGCGCGAGCATATGGAAGCCCACGCCTGGGCGCATATTGAAAGCGGCGCCGATCAGGGGCTGACGCTGACTCATAACCGCCAGGCGTTTGACCGCATTCGGCTCTGCCCGCAGCCGCTGGCCGATCTGTCCGGTGCCCATACGCGGCAAAGCCTGCTGGGCCAGAGTCTGGACTGGCCGTTGCTGCTGGCACCTGTTGCCTATCAACAGCTGGCGCATCCCGAAGGCGAGCTCGCCACGGCACGCGCGGCCATGGCCATGCGCACCGGCATGATGGTCAGCACCCTGTCCAGCTGCACCCTGGAGGCCATTGCCCAGGCCGCACAAGCCGCAGCCCAGGAGCTGGGACGCAGCGGCCCGCTCTGGTTCCAGCTCTACCAGCAGGCGGCACGCGAGCACACGCTGCAGCTGATCCGACGCGCCGAAGACGCCGGTTATCAGGCGCTGGTCTGGACGGTGGACGCCCATATCAAACGCTCCAGCTACCCGCTGCCGCCAGGCGTGGAGGCCGTCAATCTGCGCGGCATGCCCCAGCAGCGCCAGACGGGCGACCTGATGAGCGAGCACATTCTGTTCGGCTCCGAGCTGGCCCGAAGCGCCCCCACCTGGGACGACCTGATCTGGCTGCGTCAGCAAACCCGGCTGCCGCTGATCGTCAAAGGTCTGCTCTCGGCCCGCGCCGCCGCGCAAGCCGTGGAACTGGGGGCCGATGCCATCGTGGTCTCCAACCATGGCGGGCGCGTGCTGGACACAGCCGTCTGCGCCCTGGAAGTGCTCGCAGCCATACGCACGGTCACACCTGCCCATATCCCGCTGCTGATGGATGGCGGCGTGCGCCAGGGCACCGATGTGCTCAAAGCCATCGCACTGGGCGCCAGCGCCGTGCTGCTGGGACGGCCCCAGATGCATGCCCTGGCAGTGGCCGGCATGCTGGGCGTGGCCCATATGCTGTATCTGCTGCGCGCCGAGCTGGAGCTGGCCATGGCCCAGACAGGCTGCGCCAGCCTCGATCAGATCGGGCCCGGGCTCTTAACCACTTGCTGATTGTGCGTAATTTGGTGGCATGCATTGCAAATGCGATGGATTCTCATTTATACTCCGCCTATTGCATCAATAGCCAGCAACAACTGCCTGTAGCCATGATCGTCTGTGTATGCCGCCGGGTTTCTGACCGAGAAATAGCACGCCACGCGCATGCGGGGATGAGCTTTGACGAAATCCAGTTTGAATTGGGTGTTGCCACACAATGCGGGCGCTGCGAAGGCTGCGCACGCGATGTCGTCGCCCAGTGCAGTGCAAGCCATCCGATCGCGGCCATCCACAACGAAGCGCAATCCTGCGTGTCGGTACAGACGGTTCAGCTTGCCACCAATATTCTGGAAAGCAAAGCATGGCCCACCTCTCCGTCCTCTCAGCCGTCTTCGGCAGCCTGATTCTTGTGATGGTATGCACCTGGTGGATCCTGCGTGAATGATGCGGTCCCGTCTGCGTGCCCTGTTTCCTCTGCCAGCTATTGCCGGTTGACCAGCGCTTTTCCTTTCTGATTCCAGCCTGCGCTGGTTGCTCTTCTCGCTCTTATGTCCCAGTCTGATCGATTTGCACCTGCCAGCGGCCCAAGCCGCAATATGGCAGTTGCTGGTGCTGTGGTTGTTGTGCATGCTGCCGCCCTGTGGGCCATGCAGCATGGCCTGGCCCAGCAAAAGCCGCCAGAGATAGTGATTCCCGCCAGCGTGATTGCACAGTTCGTGGCGCCGCCTGCTGCCGAACCCGCACCGCCGGCCCCGCCGCCGCCTCCCAAGCCTCCAGCACCAGCGCCCAAGCCCGAAACCAAACAGCAGCCCAAGCCCGAGATCAAGAAGGCTCCGCTGCCCAAGGCAATCAAGGATCCAACGCCGGCACCGGCCGCGCCTCAAGGAGCACTGGAGAGCAACGACAGCAAACCGGACAAGACGCCGCCAGCGCCACCCGCGCCCCCGGCACCTCCCGCTCCGCCCGCACCTCCGGCGCCACCTGCCCCGCCCAAGATCGAGCAGCCATCGAGCAATGCGGCCTATCTGAACAACCCCGCTCCCGCTTATCCTTCGGTCAGCAAGCGCATGGGTGAACAAGGCAAGGTGCTGCTGCGCGTCTATATCAACGAGCAGGGCCAGCCCGAGAAAATCGAAATCAAGCAGTCCAGCGGCTTTGACCGTCTGGATGAAGCGGCCGTCAACACCGTGCGCCAGTGGAAATTTGTCCCCGGCAAGCGCAACGGCGTGGCCGAACCCATGTGGCACATCGTGCCCATCAACTTTGTTCTCAAATAAATCTGCAGTTCTCAGGAGTACCCATGGAATCCCAATTCGGCATTGCCCACGTCTGGACACAGGGCGACTTCGTGACCAAAGGCGTTGCCATCATCTTGCTGGTCATGTCGGTGGCCTCTTGGCTGGTCATCATTCTCAAGGCACTGGATATTGTGAAATTCAAGAAGTTCGCCACTCAGGCACAGGACTTCTGGCACAGCCCCGATCTGGCCACCGGCCTGGAAAAGCTCGGTGACGACAAGCAGAACCCCTTCCGCTTCATGGTGCTCGAAGGCCGCGAAGCCTCCGCCCACCACCGCAAGACCAGCGTCCACCTGCATGACACGCTGGACATCAGCGACTGGGTGACTCGCTGCCTGCGCAACGGCATCAACGAATTCACGGCCCGCCTGCAATCCGGCCTGGCCATTCTGGCCTCCGTGGGCTCCACCGCCCCCTTCATCGGCCTGTTCGGCACCGTCTGGGGCATCTACCACGCGCTGGTGGCCATCGGCATGTCCGGCCAGTCATCCATCGACAAGGTTGCCGGCCCCATCGGCGAAGCACTGATCATGACCGCCCTGGGTCTGGCTGTCGCCATCCCCGCCGTGCTGGGCTACAACGCTCTGGTGCGCGGCAACAAGGGCATCCTGAATGCACTGAACAGCTTCGCCCACGACGTGCACGCCTACTTCGTGACCGGTGCCCGCGTTTCCGTGGACGGCCAGGTCTCTGGCAATGTGCTGCCCCTGAAGAAAGGCGCCTAAGCCATGTCATTCGGAACCATGGACGATGGGGACAGCGATGATGTGATGAACGAGATCAATATGACGCCTCTGGTGGACGTCATGCTGGTTCTGCTCATCATCTTCATCATCACCGTGCCCGTGATGAAACACTCGGTCAACGTGGATCTGCCCCGCGCCACCAACCAGCCCGAGGACACCAAGCCTGCCACCGTCCAGCTGGGCATCACGGCCGACGGCAAGTATTCGTGGAACGGCCAGGACATCAGCGACGAGCAGCTGGAGACCAATCTCCAGGCCGAAGCCGTCAAGGAGCCTCAGCCCGATCTGCATATCCGCGGCGACAAGGAAGTGCGCTACGAACGCGTGGCCCAGGCCATGGCCGCCGCCCAGCGTGCCGGCGTCAAGAAAATCGGTTTTGTGACCGACCCCACCCAATAAGCGCGTGCTTGTCCCATAAAAAAACGGCCCTCCAGGGCCGTTTTTT
This sequence comes from Comamonas testosteroni, assembly GCF_000761245.1. Classification (GTDB taxonomy): domain Bacteria; phylum Pseudomonadota; class Gammaproteobacteria; order Burkholderiales; family Burkholderiaceae_C; genus Comamonas; species Comamonas testosteroni_C. Next base: position 35,076 of record NZ_AWOR01000002.1, read on the forward strand.
TATGACGCGAATGGCACGAGCAATGGCATCAGCATCTGGCTTGCCCAACCGGGCCAGCTCTTGCGCAGCATCGCAAGGCAGAAATCCCGGGCTGGCGCACGGACGCACGGATTCCAGCAGAAAAATAAACAGTGTTTTTTCGCAAATGAGACTAAGTATCACTTGCGTTTTAATTGAGAATTGTTATCATTACACCAGTTTTGAACTTAAGGAATCACGGCATGTCTGCACCGCTTGTTGCGACCTCACAGCCCAACAACCGCAGCTCTTCCTCCATGGCTGCTGCAAACCCCTCAGCCGCTGCCGGCTCCAGCCTGGGCCTGGACAGCGCTCTGCTGCTCAATGGCCAGAAGGCGGTCACCATCGTGCACAACGGCACCCCCTATCGCCTGCAGGCTACCAAGCTGGGCAAACTCATCCTGACCAAATAAACCGTTTCATCGTGGGGCGACACCGCAAGTGTCGATTCGCCAGCCATAGTCGTTGTAGAGCACCTGCCCTCTCTTGTGCTCACACCTCACATAGCCACGCGTTTTTTCCTCATTCCCAACCCGCCAAAACAAAACCCCTGCGCGCATCAAGCGGCAGGGGTTTTGTTTTGGCCTCTGCCACCGCAGTGGCAGAAATCAAGCGATCACAGACCCAGGGCAGCAATGCCGGCCTTGGCAACCTGTGCATCTTCGTTGGCCTTCACACCGGAGACACCCACAGCGCCCAGCACCTGGCCGTCCTTGACGATGGCCACGCCACCTTCGAGCAGGCCGTCCACAAACGGAGCGCTCAGGAAAGCGGTGCGGCCATTGTTGATCATGTCTTCGAAAGCCTTGGTGTCCTTGCGGCCCACGGCGGCAGAGCGTGCCTTGGCGGGGGCGATATGGGAAGAGATGGGAGCAGCACCATCCATGCGCTGCAACAGCAGCAGATGGCCGCCGTCGTCCACGATGGAGATCGTCACGGGCCAGTTGTTCTTCAGTGCTTCAGCTTCGGCAGCCGCAGCGATGGCTTTCACATCGGCCAGTTCGAGTTCGTGCTTGGTCTTCATAAGATAAAAAGCTCCGTTGGATTGTCAATGCAGCAAGCATATTCTGTACTTTGCAGGCAAAAGTAGATGCGATGTGAAAAACATTCCATCCTAAAACTGCCGCATTGCAACGGGGTATTGCAAAGGCTTCTCAAGACCCCCACCTAGAATGACAATGTTTCAACCCACAATTCCTGAAGGAGGAATGGCTACATGAACGAACAAGTCACCACACTGGGCTCTGCGGGCTACGGTGTCTCGCAGCAAGAGCGCAACCGTGTCTTGCGCAATACCTACTGGCTGCTGGCACTCAGCCTGATCCCCACCGTGCTGGGCGCTTGGCTGGGCGTAGCCACTGGCATGACTCGCGCGCTGACGGGCGGCGTGGGCCTGATCGTGTTCATGGTCGGAGCCTTCGGCTTCATGTTCGCGATTGAGAAGACCAAGCACAGCGCCGCCGGCGTGCCCGTGCTGCTGGCCTTCACCTTCTTCATGGGCCTGATGCTCTCGCGCCTGATCGGCATGATCCTGGGCTTCTCCAACGGCACCCAGCTGATCATGACCGCCTTTGCCGGTACCGCTGGTGTGTTCTTCGTGATGGCCATGCTGGCCACCGTGATCAAGCGCGACCTGTCGGGCATGGGCAAGTTCCTGTTCGTGGGCGCCCTGGTGCTGATGGTCGGCGCCATCATCAACGTCTTCGTGGGCTCCACTGCAGGCATGATGGCCATCTCCATGCTGGCCATCGGCATCTTCTCCGCCTACATGCTGTATGACCTCAAGCAGATCATCGACGGCGGCGAGACCAACTACATCAGCGCCACCCTGGCCCTGTACCTGGACCTCTTCAACGTGTTCCAGAGCCTGCTGGCCCTGCTCGGCATCATGGGCGGCGATCGCGACTAAGCCTCGCTAAAGCTCACTCAAGAAGGAGTGCCTTGTGCACTCCTTTTTGTTTGCAGTAACCTTGACGTCAAGCGCGGTCATCGCATCGATGGATATTTCTGTCGTGACCTAAATTTCCGACTGCCGCTGCCGATAAGCAGACAAGATGAAGCCAAACCACCTTCCCCGCGCACTTGCCATTGCCCTGCTGCCTCTGGTACTGGCAGGCTGCAAGATCGAAGACATTCCGGGCCTGGGTCCAGACCCACGCACCGTGGCGCGCGAGTCCGAAGCCAAGGCCATTGGCGGCGCCTGCCGGCATGCCATGCGCGGCCTGGAGGATTGCTACGTCCTCAATCCCAAGGCACCCAAGGCGCTGGTGTTTGCGGGCTGGAAGGACATGGATGAATACATGCGCTCCAACAAGATCGAAGGCGTGCCTTCCGTACTGGGTCAGAGTGCCGCCGAGAAACGCGGCACTGCGGAGCCCGACGCCGGCAGCAGCCGCAACCGCAGCTGAAATCGCTGATGGCAGGGCCCGGAGCATGTGCTCCCTGCCCTGCCAGTCAACATCGACAGGCACAGGCCGTAGCAACTTTGCTGCGGCTTTTTTTATGCCCGGCAACCGCACTGCCGATGCGGGCCCGGATGTCATATTTTCTTTGTGTGTATTGAATACAAACAATTCTCATTTATATTCATGAATTATTGATTCCATTCTTAGCTGCACATACACGCATCCCTGCGACGAGTTCTGTTGTGCTCTCAACCATGGGGACAAGACTGCCGTGCCAGATGATGACTTCGACCAAATACGCCTTGAGCATGAGGCCCTCATGCTGACCTATATGGAAGTGCAGACCCGCTGCACGGCACAGATGCAATCGCTGGCACGCGAAGTGGAAACACTCAAGCGGCAGCTTGTGCAGCTCAGGGCCAAAGTCATTGTCCGCGACAGCGCTCTGGCCTGGGAGCGTGAGCAGCGCCACGCCCTGGCCCAGGCGATGGCACTGGATCTGCTGCAGGAAGCACCTCAACCTACAGCCGAACAGACAGCGTCCGGCGTCGACTGGCCTTTGGTTGAGGATGCCGACAGCCAGGCCTTGGCCGAGCAGCAACTACTGGAAGACAGTCTGCACGCCGCCGACCTGGTGATTTGCCAGACAGGTTGCATCAGCGACGGAGCCTACTGGCGCGTGAAGGATCACTGCAAGCGCACCGGCAAGACCTGCCTGCTGGTAGATCAGCCGACCGCCTTGCGGGTGGTTCGCATTCACCCATCGGGAGAGGATGGAAAAGTCGTGGCAGCCCAAGCCTGCATCGAAGGAGCCTCATGAGAGTCAACACGACAAACACCTCGGCAGCTGATTTGCTGTCCGCCTGGAAGCAGCAAACCCGCACGGCGCTGGCCGCAACGCTGGAGCATCGCCATCTCTCAGCACTTGAACACTATAGACATGCACAACAGCTTGGCTTGCAGTTGCTGGTCGCGGAGTCCGGCGACATTACCGACGATGACCGTATCGCCGCTTTTGTCGTTGCCCACCTGAATCTGGCGGATGCTCTCGTCGAAGCAGATCGGGCGGGAGCAGCATTTGAATGCCTGCATGAGGCGCAGCAGACCCTGATGCCATTTCTGCAGCAGGACTCCACCAATCAGTCCCTGAGTCTGGCGATATACCGCCATCTGCCGCAGCTTCTGGCCGCACGGGCCGAGCATGGTGCAGCAGACCCCCATGCCGTCGCGGGCGTCTGTGCCTCGACATCCGCCCCCTTTCTCACCCACCCCGCCAGCAACAGGCACTCTCGCCTTGCCAGCTTCGAGTCCGCGCATGCATTACTGCACTGACTCCCTTCTCTCTCACTGCCAAGGCTTTTACTCATGAGCTACACCCTGCCCCCACTGGCCTACGACTACGCGGCGCTGGAGCCGCATATCGATGCACAAACCATGGAGATCCACTACTCCAGGCACCATCAGACCTATGTCAACAATCTCAATGCGGCACTCGAAGGCACCGAGTACGCGCAATGGCCGCTGGACGACCTGCTCGCCAAGGTCGAATCACTGCCGCAAGCATTGCGCCCGGCCGTGCGCAACAACGGCGGCGGTCACGCCAATCACAGCCTGTTCTGGCAAGTCATGTCTCCCAAAGGGGGCGGTCTGCCGCAGGGCGCTCTTGCAGCAGCCATTGACAAGGACCTGGGCGGCTTCGAGAACTTCAAGACCGAGTTCACCAAGGCGGCCATCAGCCGCTTTGGCAGCGGCTGGGCCTGGCTCAGCGTGGACCGCAGCGGCAAGCTGCATGTGGAGAGCAGCGCCAATCAGGACAACCCTCTGATGCTGGGCATTGGCAGCGGCAACACGCCGATTCTGGGCCTGGACGTCTGGGAGCATGCCTATTACCTGAAATACCAGAACCGCCGCCCCGAATACATCGCCGCCTTCTACAACGTGGTGGACTGGAATGAAGTGGCGCGCCGCTTCGCTGCCGCCGCCCAGGCTGTCAGGAGCTGAGCCATGGGCCCGGACGGACTGCAGACCGCCTCTTCCAGCCAGACGCCCCTGCCGCTCAGAACCCGGCTCGGGCTGCTGATCTCTGCGGCCGGCGCTCTGGTGCTGGCATCCATGGTCTGGAAGCAGCTGCAGACCAATCCCGCAGCACTGAATGCGCTGCTGGGCGGCAGCATGGCGGCACTGGCGACCGCGCTGGGCGCCTTGCCCGTGCTGCTGAGCCAACATCCGTCCGAGCGCACACAGGACACGCTGTTTGGCTTTGGCGCAGGCGTGATGCTGGCTGCCTGTGCCTTTTCATTGATTCTGCCCGGACTGGAAGCCGCCAAGGCAGCGACCTCGCCCGCAAGCAGCGAATGGATGAGCGGTGCCTTGATCGGCACAGCCATCTTGCTCGGAGGTGCAGCCCTGCTGGCCATGGAACGCCTGCTGCCGCACGAGCACTTCATCAAAGGCCGTGAAGGCGCCGATGCCAGGCAGTTGCGGCGCACCTGGCTGTTTGTCATTGCCATCACCCTGCACAATCTTCCGGAAGGTCTGGCCATCGGCGTGGGCTACGCCGCCAACGAAGGGCTGCGCGCCAGCTCTCTCACGCTGGGCATTGCCATACAGGATGTCCCCGAGGGTTTTGTCGTCGCAGCCTCTTTGCTGGCTGCCGGCTATACCCGCGGTTTTGCGGTGGTGCTGGGTGCTCTGACAGGTTTGATCGAGCCCCTGGGCGCCGTGATCGGCGCCATCGTGGTCAGCAGCTCCAGCGTGCTGCTGCCCTGGGGTCTGGGTTTTGCAGCCGGTGCCATGCTGTTTGTCATCAGCCACGAAATCATTCCGGAATCCCACCGCAAGGGCCATGAAGCCTGGGCCACCACAGGACTCATGCTCGGCTTTGTGGTGATGATGATTCTGGATACGTCCCTTGGCGGCTGAACTGCGCCGCGCAGGCGCAGGCGCAGTTCAGGGCATGCTCGCTTATGCGCGCTCGAAAACGGCCATGGATTCCACATGCGCCGTATGCGGGAACATATTCACCACACCGGCGGCCACGCAGCGATAGCCGGCCTGATGCACCAGCAAGCCTGCATCGCGCGCCAGCGTGGCCGGGTTGCAGCTCACATAGACAATGCGCTTGGGGAACTGCCAGTTTTCCTGCCCCTCGGGCAGCGGCGGCAGCAAATCGGGCTGCTCTTCGCTGGCCACACCGGTCTGCTTGGCGCCGATGCGGATCTGGTGAATATCGGCCAGTGCCTTGGACAAGGCAAACGCACCTTCACGCGGAGGATCGACCAGCCACTTGTCGGAGTTGCCGTCGGCAATCAGCATGGAGGGCGTCATCTCGAACAGATTGCGCGCCACAAAGCTGGTGGGAGCCAGCTTGTCGTCTTCGCTGCGCGTGGCATTGTTGCCCGCATAGTTCTCGTGCGAGCGCTTGACCAGGGTTTCCGAACCTTCGATGCCCAGCACCTCGCGCGCCATGGTGGCAATGGGCAGCGTGAAGTTGCCCAGGCCGCAGAACCAGTCGATGACGCGCTCGTCCTTTTTTGCATCCAGCAGGCGCAAGGAGCGCGTGACCAGCACGCGGTTGATATGCGGATTGACCTGGGTGAAGTCGGTGGGCTTGAACGGCATGGTGATACCAAAGTCCGGCAGACCGTAGGACAGCTGTGTGCCGCCTTCTTCCATCAGATGCACGGTATCCGGGCCCTTGGGCTGCAGCCACCACTGGACGTTCTGCTCGGCAGCAAAGTCGCGCAGGCGCTGCTTGTCGGCCTCCGACAGAGGCTCCAGGTGACGCAGCACCAGGGCGGTGACATGGTCGCCGCAGGCCACTTCGATCTGCGGGCAGGTTTCGCGCGCATCCATGCTGGCGATCAGTGCGCGCATGGGCATGAGCATGGCATCCACATGGGGCGGCAAAATCTTGCAGACCTCCATGTCGGCGATGTAGCGGCTCTTGCGCTCGTGAAAGCCCACCAGCACCTTGCCCTTCTTGGCCACATAGCGCACCGACAGGCGCGAGCGAAAGCGATAGCCCCAGGCCGGGCCTTCGATGGGGCGCAGCAGCGTCTCAGGCTTGACCTTGGCCAGATGCCAGAGGTTGTCCTCCAGCACACGCTGCTTGATGGCGACCTGGGCCGCCACATGCAGATGCTGCATCTTGCAGCCACCGCAGGCGCCGGCGTGCAGCCCGAAATTAGGGCAGCCGGGCGTCACGCGCTGCGAGGACTCGCGGTGGATTTCGGTCAGCGTGGCCGCTTCCCAGTTGTTCTTCTTGCGATGGGTGTTGGCGCTGACGATTTCACCGGTCAAGGCGCCGTCGATGAAGACCACCTTGCCGTCGGGCTTGCGGGCTACGCCCTGGGCATCCATGTCCATGGACAGCACTTCCAGCCAGCCCTCGGGCAGCGCCGGGGCATCAGACGGGACTTCGGGCAGGTTTTCGGGAATTTTGTTGTCGCGGGATTCACTCATGGTGCCCGATTGTCTCAGGCCACCCCATACCCGAGAGCCGACCACGGCAAAAAACTGCATGGGCGCCCATGCGACGCGCCCGGCCGATCGGCCTTGTGCAAGGCAAAATCAAGCCTCAAGGTGCCGCTGGCGCTTGTCTGACAGCTATGCAATCAGAAGCGTTGTTCTTCGCGCAGGCGGCGCTCGCGGTTGTTGCGCGCCGCAGCAATCTGGGCGCGCTCGGCGATCAGGTTGACCTCGGTGGCACAGTTGTACTCGTCAAGCGAGAAAAACATGCGCGCTCCGGAGGAGAGTTGCGGCACCGTCTGATGCAGAGGCAGGGATAGATCGACCGGCGCCACATTGGAGCGATAGATCAGCTCGTTATTGGGGGCATAGACAAAATAGCAGGCAGCCGATGCGACCTGGGCCCAAGCACAGGCCGACAGAACCGAGGCGACACGCAAGACGGATGCAGCGGTCATGAACTCTCCCTTCCCTGACGGGGCTCCATGCCCCTGTAATGCGGCTATTTTACGAGTAGCGACGCAGCGACCAGGTCGATGTGAAATTTCTTCATTTCAAGAAAATTGCTTACCGTCCCGGCTCCCATGGACAAAGCCTACACAAACACCTTGCTGATCCCGCTCGGGCATTCACACGAATAGAAATTTCTGTATTGACAGAAATTTCAAGCAAGACCACACTTCGTTTCATGCAACTGAGTCCTATCGCTGAACGCTTTGTGCACCACTGGGGAGATATGGGCAACGCCTGGGGCGTCAACCGCACGGTGGCGCAAATTCATGCACTGCTCTTCTTTCATGGCCGCCCCCTCAATGCCGACGAAATCTGCGAAACCCTGGGTGCAGCACGCTCCAACGTCAGCAACAGCCTCAAGGAGCTGCTGAACTGGAACCTGATTCGCAGCAGCCGCAAGAGCGGTGACCGACGCGAGTATTTCGAGACCTCGGCCGATGTCTGGGAGCTGCTGCGCACCATTGTGCGAGAGCGCAAGCAGCGCGAGTTCGACCCCACCAGTGCACTGCTGCGCGAATTGATCGCCCAGCCCGAATTCGAGAAGGAAACGCCCGATGCCCAGGACCGCGTGCACGAGACGCTGCGCCTCATGGATTCGCTGGGCATCTGGACCGACGAAATGCTGCGCCTGTCGCCGGCCACGCTGGACAAGATCCTGCGCCTTGGCGCCAGCGTCCAGCGCTTTGTCCGAGGCAAGGATGGCGGCCGAGAGAGTGGCAACGATTGAAGCCGAACTGAATTCTGCCAAGGCAGAAAATTGCAAAGGAGTAGCGTATGCGAGTTCTGATCTGCGGCGGCACAGGCTTTCTGGGCCGACATATCGTGAATGCGCTGGCCCTGCTGGACCACGACCCCGTGGTGCGCAGCCGCCACAGCCAGCCGCCTCTGGACTTTGGCGCCTGCACCACGGCCGAGGCATGGCTTGAGCATCTGCAGGGCATCGACGCCGTCATCAACGCCGTCGGCGCTCTGCGCGACAAGCCCGGCCAGGATCTGCAGACCCTGCACTCTCTGGCTCCCATCGCGCTGTTTGATGCCTGCGTCCAGGCCGGCGTGCGCCGCGTGGTTCAGGTCTCGGCGCTGGGGGCCGGTCAGAGCGGCACCCAGTACGCAAGCACCAAGCGCGCGGCCGACGAACATCTGCTGGCGCTGGGCAGGCAAGCGCTGCTCAAGCCCGTTGTCGTGCGCCCCAGCATCATCTTTGGCGCGGGCGGTGCCAGCAGCCAGTTGTTTCTGAATCTGGCCAGACTGCCCGTTTTGCTGCTGCCCGAACTCATGCGAAGCAGCCAGATTCAGCCCGTGGCCGTGCGCGATCTGGCCGAAGTGCTCGCGCATATGGCGACCTCGGACACCTGCGAGGGTATCGTCGAAATCGGCGGCCCCCAGCCGCTTTCGACCGAGGCCTTTATCGCCAGCCTGCGCGCCCAGATGGGTTACGGCCCGGCTTCGGTGCATGCCCTGCCAGACTGGATGAGCAAGGGCAGTGCCAGAGTCGGCGACCAGATACCAGCCCTGCCCTGGTGCAGTGAAACCATGGCCTTGCTGGAAAACGACAACGTCACCGATCCCCAGACCCTGGCCTCGCTGCTGGGGCGCGCGCCCGTGGCTCCGGATGCCATGCTGGCCACCTTGCCCAAGGAAGGCCGCCGCCATGCCTGAGTTGCAAAACGGCAGCAGAGCCAACCCGCACAAGCAAGCTGCCAGATTCATGCACGCCAGTCTGGTCGTCGTCTGGCTGGGCACGGCTGTGGTCAGCGCGCTGGACTATCTCGGACTCTCGGGCCTCAACCACGAAGGTGCCCGCTTGCTGGACCAGGGCGGCATTGACGATGCACGCTGGCAGGCACTGCTCATCTGGTCCGGCCTGCTGGCCGATTTGGCTCTGGGTCTGGCCTTGCTGCTGCGCCCCGGCCGCGCCATCTACCTGAGCGCCCTGCTGCTGATGACGGCCATGACCGTGATCGGCACGGCTCTTCAGCCCACGCTGTGGCTGCACCCTCTGGGGCCGCTGCTCAAGAACCTGCCCATCGCCGCCATGCTGTGGTTCTTGCTGCAAACAGACAGCTCCTCCAACAGGCTTGAATCATGAATACCTATCTGTTGCTCAAGACACTGCATATCCTCTCCAGCGTGCTGCTTGTCGGCACCGGCCTCGGCTCGGCCTTCTATATGTTCTTCGCAAACCGCAGCGGCTCGGTCGCCGCCCAGGCCGTGGTCAGCCGCCTGGTGGTACGGGCTGACTGGTGGTTCACTACTCCCTGCGTCTTCATTCAACCGATCACGGGCATTGCCATGGCCCATCTGGCAGGCTGGCCGCTCACCACGCCCTGGCTCGCACTTTCTCTGGGGCTGTATGCGCTGGCCGGCATCTGCTGGCTGCCTGTAGTCTGGTTGCAGATGCGCATGGCGGCCCTCGCGACTCAGGCCCACAGCCAAAGCCAGGCCTTGCCACCACTTTTCCGGCATTATCAGTTGCGCTGGGAAGCTCTGGGCTACCCCGCTTTTGTGGCCATGGCCGGCACCTACTATTTGATGGTCAACAAACCAGCGCTCTGGGGCTGAGGCGCCGGCCATGATCGGCTTGCCCACATCTCGCTCACCAGGAAGGACGGCCGGCCGCTCATTGCAGCGATAGCGGCGATGCCGTCTCAGCCTTCTGCGACTCGTCGGCTATCGAAACACGCCAATCGCTTCCACCAGATTT
>NZ_AWOR01000003.1 GCF_000761245.1 Comamonas testosteroni
TTCCCCACTGCTGCCTCCCGTAGGAGTCTGGGCCGTGTCTCAGTCCCAGTGTGGCTGGTCGTCCTCTCAGACCAGCTACAGATCGCAGGCTTGGTAAGCTTTTACCCCACCAACTACCTAATCTGCCATCAGCCGCTCTAGTAGCACAAGGCCCGAAGGTCCCCTGCTTTCATCCGTAGATCTCATGCGGTATTAGCTACTCTTTCGAGTAGTTATCCCCCACTACTAGGCACGTTCCGATGTATTACTCACCCGTTCGCCACTCGTCAGCATCCGAAGACCTGTTACCGTTCGACTTGCATGTGTAAAGCATGCCGCCAGCGTTCAATCTGAGCCAGGATCAAACTCTATAGTTCGATCTTGAATTTAAAGTCTTTCGACTGCTCACTCACTTGACGGAATCAAGAAGAATAAATTCTTCCTCATTACTGTTTTTGTGAGCGTTTGATAACTCCGAAGAGTTTGTTCCGAAGAACTGGCTGCTTGCCCTCAAACGCCCACGCTTATCGGCTGTATTTTTTTAAGGAACCGAGTGCAAAACCAGAAGAACCAGTCTTGAATCTCGTTGCTTGCTGCGATCAGCGAAGCCTT
>NZ_AWOR01000004.1 GCF_000761245.1 Comamonas testosteroni
GTGGTGGACTACAACGTGAAGGTCCGCGTGAAGTCGGACGGCACGGGTGTGGACATCGCCAACGTCAAGATGAGCATGAACCCCTTTGACGAAATCGCCGTCGAAGAAGCCGTGCGCCTGAAAGAAAAAGGCGTGGTGACCGAAGTCATCGCCGTCTCCTGCGGCGTGGCCCAGTGCCAGGAAACCCTGCGCACGGCCATGGCCATCGGCGCCGATCGCGGCATCCTGGTCGAGACCGATGTCGAGCTGCAGCCCCTGGCCGTGGCCAAGCTGCTCAAGGCCCTGGTGGACAAGGAGCAACCCGGTCTGGTCATCTGCGGCAAGCAGGCCATCGACGACGATGCCAACCAGACCGGCCAGATGCTGGCGGCCCTGGCCGACCTGCCCCAGGCCACCTTCGCCTCCAAGGTCGAAGTCGCCGGCGACAAGGTGAATGTCACCCGTGAAGTCGACGGCGGCCTGGAAACCGTGGCCCTGTCCACGCCCGCCGTCATCACCACCGACCTGCGCCTGAACGAGCCCCGCTACGTCACCTTGCCCAACATCATGAAGGCCAAGAAAAAGCAGCT
>NZ_AWOR01000005.1 GCF_000761245.1 Comamonas testosteroni
TGCAGGCGCGCATGGCGCGCATCAAGGTGGGCGATGCACGCGCCGCCGGCACCGACATGGGCCCCGTGGTCAGCCAGGCCCAGCTGGAACAGGACCTCTCCTACGTGGAAATCGCCAAGGCCGAAGGCGCACGCCTGGCCGCTGGCGGTGCCCGCATCGCCTGCCACACAGGCAGCGGCAACGAGGGCTACTACATGGCGCCCACACTGTTCGTGGACACCGAAGCCGGCATGCGCATCAACCGCGAAGAAGTCTTCGGCCCCGTGGCCAGCGTGATCCGCGTCAAGGACTACGAAGAAGCCCTGGCCATGGCCAACGACACGCCGTTTGGCCTGTCGGCCGGCATTGCCACCACCAGCCTCAAGCACGCCACGCACTTCAAGCGCCACAGCCAGGCCGGCATGGTCATGGTCAACCTGCCCACGGCGGGGGTGGACTACCACGTGCCGTTTGGCGGTCGCAAGGGCTCAAGCTACGGCCCGCGCGAGCAGGGCCGCTATGCCCAGGAGTTCTACACCACGGTGAAGACGGCCTATACGCTGGC
>NZ_AWOR01000006.1 GCF_000761245.1 Comamonas testosteroni
TGGCGGGCAATGGCCTGACGGGCGGCGGCAACCTCACGGCAGACCGCACCCTCACCATGGGCACGCCCGGCACGTTGACGGGCACCAGCACCAACGCGGTCAGCACCACCAGCCACACCCATCTGGTCAGTCTGAACGTGGCCGACCTGGGCGATGGTGCCGCCGTCACCATGGCATCGGCCTTGGGTAGCGGTGTGGACCTCAACACGGTGACAGGCCGAGGCATCTACACGCAGAGCACCAATGCCAACGCCACGGGCGGCAGCAATTACCCGGTGGCTGCAGCTGGCACGCTGCTGGTAATTGGGGACGGTGCGTCCATAAGCACTCAGACCTACACCCACTACAACAACGGCGACCAGTGGACCCGCTCCCGCTATAACACCGGCTGGAGTGCATGGCGCAAGAGCCTGACGGACGAGCGCACCATCACCGCAGGCACAGGCCTCACGGGCGGCGGCGACCTCTCGGCCAATCGCACCATTGCGCTGGCCAACACGACAGTGGCGGCGGGCAGCTACGGCAGCGCCACAGCGGCCC
>NZ_AWOR01000007.1 GCF_000761245.1 Comamonas testosteroni
TACGGTGACGGCCTCGCTGATGTTGCGCAAGCTCGGCAGCTATCCGCGTCAGAACGGACTGGCCGTTGCACTGCGCGAGCTGGGGCGCATTGAGCGCACGCTGTTCATACTGGATTGGCTGCAAAGCGTGGAGCTGCGCCGCCGCGTGCAGGCCGGACTCAACAAAGGCGAGGCGCGCAACGCGCTGGCCAGGGCGGTGTTCTTCAACCGACTGGGCGAAATCCGCGACCGCAGTTTTGAGCAACAACGCTACCGGGCCAGCGGCCTCAATCTGGTAACGGCGGCCATCGTGCTTTGGAACACGGCCTATCTGGAACGGGCAACCAATGCTTTGAACGGGCACGGCAAACCGGTAGACGAGACGCTGTTTCAATACCTGTCACCGCTGGGGTGGGAACACATCAATCTGACCGGCGATTACCTCTGGCGCAGCAGCACCAAGGTCGGCGCAGGCAAGTTCAGACCGTTGCGACCACTGCCACCGGCTTAACGTGCTTTATTTTCCGTTTTCTGAG
>NZ_AWOR01000008.1 GCF_000761245.1 Comamonas testosteroni
GATTACGAGAGAAGTCATATTCAACCTCTAAATTTCTTTACGTTCTGGCGAAGTCCGAGAGAGGACATCAGCCCTTGGCAGCAGCGCAGCCTGGCGAGGGACGGCCAGCAAGGGCCGCCCCGCAGCCAAGGCCGTCGTCCCCCTTTGGGGGAAGGCGCCGCAGGCGACTCAGGGGGAGTCAGATCACTTTGGCTTCATTTTTCAGCTTGTCGACCAGAGCGGCCACATCGGCCACCTTGACGCCAGCGCCGCGCTTGGCAGGCTCGGAAACCTTCACGGTCTTCAGGTGCGGCGTTACGTCCACGCCCAGATCTTCGGGCTTGAAGATGTCCAGCTGCTTTTTCTTGGCCTTCATGATGTTGG
>NZ_AWOR01000009.1 GCF_000761245.1 Comamonas testosteroni
ACCTTGCGCGAGTCTTCCAGGGCTTTGTCTGCATCCTGGCCTGCGGTCTGCAGAGAAGACTCCAGCGCCTGGGCCGCAGCCACACGCCAGTAAGCGATGCGCACATCCTGGATCAGCGTGTGTATGGCCTTGCGGCGACGCTCAGCCGCAATCTGGGCGCGATCCGCATGCTGACGAGCAGCGTAATAGCTTTGACCGAAGTCCAGCAGGCTCCAGGAGAAGCTCAGCGATGTCAGAGTCGATTCACGATCCGACGAGATATAGGGATGGGCCAGGGAAGGCGCGCCCGTGACCGAGTCCGTGCTGCGGCTGATCAGGTCCTTGTCGCGGTAGCGATAGCCTGCCGAGGCCACCAGCTTGGGCAGCATGTCGAACTTGGCAACATTGGCCGTGCCCTGCGCCACCGCCTCTTCCATGCCACGCAGACGCTGGGCTGCGTTGTATTTGATGGCCCGCGCAATCGCCTCTTC
>NZ_AWOR01000010.1 GCF_000761245.1 Comamonas testosteroni
GCCAGGCCCAGAATCAAGGGAGACACGCAAGACTTCATTGGAATTGACCTGCGTCCCAGCTTTGCAGCGATTTACCCACGGCCTGTGTGAGTTCAGGCAAGGGCATGCTGTCCGAGCCTTCGATCACGGGCTCCATGCCCAGAGTCGCTTGCAGGCGGGAGCTGGCGGCCTGCATATTGGATTGGGCCTGATACCGGCGCAGCACGGAAAGAATGGTGGCGGTCTGCTGGGAGACCCGCTCAAGCGCATTGAGCTTGTCGGCCTGCACCTGGTTGTTCACATGCTCGGACAGGCGCTGGTCCACCGAGGCAATGGTCTGCGCTCTTTCATATTGGCGCACGGCATTTGCAAACTGCAGACGCGCCACATGCAGCTGTGTCAATACCGCCATTTGGGTAGCCAGACGACGCTGATCGGCCAGTTGCACACCCGCGTCAGCCAGCTGACGCTGTGCAGGCAGAG
>NZ_AWOR01000011.1 GCF_000761245.1 Comamonas testosteroni
CGTCGGATAGATACATGTGACACCCCAGCAGAGAGAAAGGTTGGAAGTCACGCAAAAAATAAAATCTGTTTTACTGAAAATCCATATAAAACAAATAAAGAAAAATAAAGTTTAATTTTTTACAAATTTATACTCAAATACAAGGTATTAACCATCTTGGAGATAAATCTAGATAAAAACCCTTTGTTCTTGAAATAAATGGCGTGAAAATAAACTGAAATAAAGATTACATTTTTTATCATTGTAGGATTTTTCCCATGGTCGCTATTTATTCAATAGCACATCATCCTCAAACCACAACAAATTAATCACTTTTTCCATCATTTGAAATTCTTCAAAAAATATCTTTAAATTGGGTATTACTGTTTTCTTAACATTTTCTGAAACTGCCACTACCGAACGCCTGTTCTGGAAGGTAACAAAGCACTCCAGAACTTGTTGACGGT
>NZ_AWOR01000012.1 GCF_000761245.1 Comamonas testosteroni
CCACGGTGCGCACCGTGGGCAACAACCTGGGCAAGGAAATCCTGCGCGGCGTGCTGGGCGGCATTCTGGGCAACAAGAAACGCTGAGCCCCAGTCCACGCACCGCTCCCAAGGCCTGCCTCTGCAGGCCTTTTTCATGGTCGCAGCAAAGAAAATCCTCAAGGCTGCACTCATTATGTCGATACATAATAAATCCAGCTCCTGGTGCCTGCCGCCAGTCTCCTGGACCGGTGCTGTGTCTGCGCAGCCGCTCCTTCCTCTACGCTAACCACGCTGCCCGGTCTTGCCGCAGACCTTGATATCGCCGCGACCAGGCAGTGCTTTTGCAATATTTTCAGCCAATGCAATTCAATCAATGGCGTGTCTCCACCAAGCTGTGGTGCACACTCGGCGGACTTCTGACCATGATGCTGGCCGTCTCGCTCTGGAACCAGCACTCGTCCACTCAGGCCCTGCAAAACGGCATGCAGACCCTGGCCGACTATGACAATCGCATCAACCTCGCCCTCCAGTGGAAAGGTGCGACCGAGACCACGGGCGAGCGTGTGCTCACCAGCAATATGACCACCGACGAAGCGCTGACCCAGCGCATGGACGAGCGTGTCAGCGAAGGCGTGGCCGTCAACGGGGCACTGCAGGCCCAGGTCATCAAACTCGCCCAGAGCGAAGCCGACAAAGCGGCCCTGCAAAAGATCGCAGCCGTGCGCGCCGAAGTTCTGGCGCTGAACAAGCAGGCGCGGGAGATCAAGCTGACCGGTGATATCGAAGCCATGCGCGACTTCATCCGCCTGCAGTATCTGGGCGCCATTGCCCGTTATGCCGATTCGCTGCAGGACTTTGTGAAGCTGCAGGAGCAGCAGCGCGATGCCGCCAGCCTTCAGCTGCAGCAAGACCAGCAAAAAGCGATCTGGCTGTCCTGGGTGGTACAGGCTCTTGTGCTGACGGCCGCTCTGGGCCTGGCGCTGGCCCTGACCCGCTCCATCACCCAGCCTCTGAACGAAGCCGTGGAGCTGACCCAGGCCATTGCGCAGGGCGATCTCACGGTGACCGCCGGCAACGACCGCCATGACGAGTTCGGCCGCCTGCTCGGCTCCGTCTCAACCATGGCGGCCCAACTGCGCAGCCTGGTGGCCGATGTACGCACCAGCGTGCACTCCATCAGCACCGCCTCGTCCGAAATCGCCACTGGCAACCACGACCTGTCCGCACGCACCGAGCAGACTGCCGCCAATCTCGAGGAAACCGCGGCCAGCATGGAGCAGCTGACCGCCACCGTCGCCCAGGCCTCGGACACTGCCCGCCAGGCCAACCATCTGGCAGGCAATGCCGCTCAGGTGGCTCAGCGCGGCGGCCATGTGGTGCAGTCCGTGGTCAGCAGCATGGGGCGTATCAGCGACAGCGCACACCGCATCTCCGACATCATCGGCGTGATCGACTCCATTGCCTTCCAGACCAATATCCTGGCCCTCAACGCGGCTGTCGAGGCCGCCCGTGCCGGCGAGCAAGGCCGAGGCTTTGCCGTGGTCGCCGGCGAAGTACGCGCCCTGGCCCACCGCAGTGCAGATGCCGCCAAGGAGATCAAGGCGCTCATCACCACTTCCGTGGACGCCGCACAGGAAGGCGCCAGCCAGGTCTCCCAAGCGGGCCGCGTGATGGAGGAAATCGTCAGCAGCGTGGGCAAGGTCTCTGACATGATTGGCGAGATCAGTGCTTCAGCCATGGAGCAGCATGACGGTATCAGCCAGGTCAACCAGGCCGTGACCAACCTGGATCAGATGACGCAGCAAAATGCTGCCCTGGTCGAAGAATCCACCGCTGCCGCTGTCTCTTTGAGCGACCAGGCCCAGCGCCTGACCGGCATGGTGGCCGTGTTCAAGGTCCATACTGCAGACAGAGCGCCAGCCCTGACCGCCTGATCCTGGTCGAAGTTGCCGGAACACAGCATCCGTCTCTTCACCTGCTTGTCTGCCGTTCCCTCCATTACCCTAGGAGGGAACGGCTGGCACCGCGGGTTTGACCCAGCCCGATTCTTCTGTCTGCAGTCGCGAGTGCGACTGGCCCGGCCGATGTCGCAAGACACCATGCCGGCATGCCCCATATCTCTGACGACACCTTGCTGACCGCGGGTCTGAGCAGCTTTCGCCTGGACCTGGTCGACCATATCGCCCATCTGGTGCTCAACCGCCCCGATGCCTTCAACACCCTGAATCCCAGGTTCTGGCAGGAGCTGGACCTGGTGCTGGACACACTACAGCACAGCGGCCAATCGCGCGCCCTGGTCATCAGCAGCACGGGCAAGCATTTTTGCGCCGGCATGGCACTCGAGACCTTTGCCGACCCCGACTTTGCGCCCAATGACCGCACGCCAGAGGGCCGCGCCGCCATCATCGACACCCTGGCCCAGTTGCAGTCCACCTTCAACAAGATCGAAGCCCTGCGCATGCCCGTCATCTGCGCCATTCAGGGAGCCTGCGTGGGTGGCGGACTGGATCTGGTGGCCACAGCATGCATACGCTATGCCAGCGCCGAGTCCTTTTTCTGCGTACAGGAGATCAATATCGGCATGACCGCCGACCTTGGCAGCCTGCAGCGCCTGCCCAAGCTGATGCCGCTGGGCATCATCAAGGAGCTGGCCTACACCGGCCGCCGCATGACTGCCCAGGAGGCCGCCAGCCACGGTCTGGTCAATGCCGTCTATGAGACACCCGAAGCCGCCGTCACCGCAGCTCTCGCCTGTGCGCGCGAGATTGCGGCCAAGCCGCCCGTGGCCATCTGGGGCAGCAAGCAGGTGATCAATTACGCGCGCGACCACAGCGTGAGCGACTCGCTGCAGCAAATGGGCTGGGTGCAGAGCGGCATCTGGAGCAACCGCCATGTCATGGAGGCCGTGAGTGCCATGCAGGCCAAGCGCGCCGGCGACTTTCCCCCTCTGGAGCCGCTGCAGGCGTTTGCACCAGCGCTGCCCAAAGCGGGCGATAGCTCCTGATTGAATAGCTATCAGCCCTTTACGGTAAAGGGCTACATGCTTTTTTTCTTCATATTCCTCTATCTTCTCGATGGCTCGCTGGGCGCCATCGACAGGTAGCCGAGCCGCAACGCAGCAAATCGGCTTGAAGTGGGCGAGGCGCCGTTATCATGGATTCAGTACCACCCCAGCCTGTCCTGCCATGAGCACAAACACCGCCCCCCTGCCCACTTATGACGATGTCGTGGCCGCTGCCCAGCGCCTGCAGGGCGTAGCCCACCGCACACCGGTGCTGACCAGCCGCACCATGGACGAACAGCTGGGCGCGCGCCTGTTCTTCAAATGCGAGAACCTGCAGCGCATAGGCGCTTTCAAGTTTCGCGGCGCCTATAACGCTCTGGCCCAGTTCACGCCCGAACAGCGCAAGGGCGGCGCCCTGGCCTTTTCCTCCGGCAACCATGCCCAGGCCATTGCCCAGGCGGCCCAGCTGCTGGACATGCCTGCCCTGATCGTCATGCCCGAGGATGCGCCGGCCTCCAAGATGGCGGCCACGCGCGGCTATGGCGCCCAGGTCGTCACCTACAACCGTTTCACCGAAGACCGCGAAGCCATCGCCGACAAGCTGGCGACCGAGCGCGGCATGACACTGATCCCGCCCTACAACCACCGCGACGTGATTGCCGGCCAGGGCACGGCCGTCAAGGAACTACTGGAGGAAGTGCCGGATCTGGACTATCTGTTTGTCTGCCTGGGCGGCGGCGGTCTGCTCTCGGGCAGTCTGCTGGCCGCCAACGCCCTGGCTCCGCAATGCAAGGTAATCGGCGTCGAGCCCGAAGCGGGCAACGATGTGCAGCAGTCGCTGCGTGCAGGCCATATCGTCAAGATCGATACGCCGCGCACCATTGCCGACGGCGCCCAGACCCAGGCGCCGGGCGATCTGACCTTTGCCATCATCCAGCAGCGAGTGAACGAGGTGCTGACCGTCAACGACGAGCAATTGGTCCAGGCCATGCGCTTTTATGCCGAGCGCATGAAAATCGTGGTCGAGCCCACGGGATCGCTGTCTTTGGCAGCCGCCATCCATGGCGGTCTGCCGCTCAAGGGCAAGCGCGTGGGCATTGTGATCAGCGGCGGCAATGTGGATTTAGAGCGTTTTGCCAGCCTGCTGTCCGAGTGACAGCGAAAATAGCGTCCGTTGCGGCCCGGCCCGCATCCAACTGATCCCAATTTTGCAAGCACGAGCCCGCCACAAGCGGGCCTGCCTGCCTTCACCACAAAGACCAAGAACATGAGCACTCTGCATTTGATCGACCACCCTCTGGTCCAGCACAAACTGACACTGATGCGCCGCAAGGAAGCATCGACCAATAGCTTTCGCCGCATGCTGGGCGAACTGTCCACACTGATGGCCTATGAGCTGACGCGCGACTTCCCGCTGCAGGATGTCGAGATCGAAACCCCCATGGAGAAGACCATGGGCAAGGTCATTGACGGCAAGAAGCTGGCGCTGGTTTCCATTCTGCGTGCCGGCAACGGCTTCCTGGATGGCATGCTCAACGTGGTGCCCGGCGCGCGCATCGGTCACATCGGCCTGTTCCGCGACCCCGAGACCCTCAAACCCGTCGAGTACTACTACAAGATGCCCGAAAACATGGGCGAGCGCGACGTGATCGTGGTCGACCCCATGCTGGCCACCGGCAACTCGGCCGTGGCGGCCGTGCAGCAGCTCAAGGACAAGAGCGCCCCCAAGTCCATCAAGTTCATGTGCCTGCTGGCCGCCCCCGAAGGCGTGAAGACCATGCAGGCCGCCCACCCCGATGTGGACATCTACACCGCCGCAGTGGATCGCGAGCTGGACAGCCATGGCTACATCCTGCCCGGCCTGGGTGATGCGGGCGACCGTATCTTCGGCACCAAGTAAGCGGCTTCTGCCTCAATCGAAAAACCCCGGCTGCCGCCAGACTGCCGGGGTTTTTCTTTGCCTCAAACCTGCGCTAAAGTGCCAGCGCCTGGCGAACAGACGCCTGAGCCTCGGCTGGTCAACGCTAGCGCAGAGCCATATTGTTGAGCTTGTCCAGCCGCGCAGGCCAGCTACCTTGCCGGGCCGACTGCAGCAAGATACGCGTCCAGGCGATCCAGGCATCCCACTGCACACGCTTGTCCCAGGCATTGCCCCAGCTGCAAAAGCTCTGCAGCGCGCTCTCGGCGGCCCGCGCGGCATCGGCACTGCGGCCCGCACTCAGATAGAGCTGGGCCAGCACCATCTGCGGCTCGCCCACCCAGGGGTTGAGGGCCACGGCCTGCTCCAGCGTGGCGGTGGCAGCGTCCAAATCGACCAGCGGCTGATCGAGCTGAATCACCGACCAGTAAAGTGCCACGGCCGCAGCCTCGTTGCCAGCGCTCAGCAGCTGGCTGCAGTTCGCAAACACGGGCGGCAGCGGCAGCCGGGTCTTGAGCGCAGGATGCTGCAGCGCCCGGCCCAGGCCGCTGATCTGACTGAGCATGCGGCTGCTGGGGCGCATGGGGCCGGGCCACAGCGACGCCGCCCAGTGCACGGTCTGCTGACGACTGTGGTCCACGGCCGGGAAGCGCGAGTAGATGTCCTCCTGCCAGCTGAACCACTGTTCCATGCTGTCGGCCATGCTGACGATCGCGAATACAGCCACTTCATAGGCCGTGAGCCTGATGATCTCGCGCGGCTCGGGGCCGTTGCGCTCGATCTGCAGGCTGCCGTCGGCTCCCAGCTCGCCCGCCAGCAGCTTTTGCACGAACTGGGTACGGCTCATGGTGCAAAACAGATAGACCAGATGCTCGGTCTGCTCTCCTACCAAGCCCTTGAGCTGCTCGCGCTCGTTACCGGCATCGAACTTGACCAGATCGACAAAGGCATTGCCGTAGACGCTGTGCAGCAGACCCAGCTGGCGCACCTCCCTGGGTTGCTGCCATAGCGCCAGAGAGCGCGCCACGCCTGCCAGATGGTGGCGAAAAGTGCCGGCCTTGTGCCAATCCTGGCCCACGCCGCGCTCCAGCACCACGGGCAGAAGCGGCGCCAGATCGGCGTCACGGCTCAGCCACTCCTCGTCCAGCAAGGCCTTGGCGCGCTCGAACAGCGCCTCATCCAGTTGATTCCAGGGCTGATTCATGCGCTCACCATGCGGTTGTGTAAGCACCCTTGAAGGTCTTTTCCACAAAGGCCTTGACCTCAGGTGACTGGTAGGCCTTCACAAACGCCTGCAGGCCTTTGCTGTTTTCATGACCGGCACGCGTGACGATGAGTACGGTCACATAAGGCGTGTTCACATCTTCCAGCGCCAGCGAGTCGCCCTGGGGGGACAGGCCGGCTGCCACGGCGTAGCTGCTGTTGACGGCTGCGACGTCCAGGTCATCGAGGGCGCGGGCCAGTTGGGCGGCTTCGAGCTCGACAAACTTGAGCTTTCTGGGGTTGGCCGTGATGTCCAGCACCGAGGCGCGCGCACCGGCATCTGCCTTGAGCGTGATCAATCCCTGCTTGGCCAGCACCATCAGAGCACGCGAGCCGTTGGTGGGATCGTTGGGAATACCCACGCGCGCGCCGCTCTTGAGATCGGCCAGCTTCCTGACCTTTCTGGAATACACGCCCATTTGCTGGTTCACGGCCTTGGCCACGGGCACCAGCTTGTAGCCACGGTCCTTGTTCTGGGCATCGAGGAAGGGCTGGTGCTGGTAGATGTTAGCGTCGAGATCGCCGGTGGACAGCGCCGCATTGGGCTGGATGAAGTCACCAAACTCCACCAGCCTGACCTTCAGGCCCTGCCTGGCCGCAACCTGCTTGGCCACTTCGGCAATCTGGGCGTGGGGGCCGGCCGTCACGCCGACGGTCACAGCCAGATCCTGGGCCTGGGCCAGCAATGCGGCAGGGACCAGGGCGGCAACCGCCAGGGCTTTTACGAGAGAACGCTTGTGCACCATGGGCACCTTTCAAGACAAATCCGGGAAACTCAGGTCCGCCAAGCATGTGCACGCTCAGGGACAGCAGCTTGAAACTTAACGCATAAAGCAAACCTCAGCAGCCAAGCTGGGGCCCGCCCCCATCACAAAGCGGGATGGCTGGCAGCGTGGCTCGGAAAATATCAATAAAAAATAGCCCAATCCCTTACCCATCAATCAATGAAAGCTATCAAAACAGGAATACTTCGAGCACATCACATGCTTGACAT
Organism: Comamonas testosteroni; assembly: GCF_000761245.1. Taxonomy (GTDB): domain Bacteria; phylum Pseudomonadota; class Gammaproteobacteria; order Burkholderiales; family Burkholderiaceae_C; genus Comamonas; species Comamonas testosteroni_C. Next base: position 7,161 of record NZ_AWOR01000012.1, read on the forward strand.
TGAACTGCACTTCAATCTTAAGTTGGGAGCCACAGGAGACACCCCATGCCTCGTCGCATTCTTCACTTTGTCAGCAATGTCGCCCATTACGATGACCCTGCCGAGCCCACCGGACTGTGGCTGTCGGAGCTCAGCCATGCCTGGGAAGTCTTTGCCCGGCAGGGTTGTGCGCAGCACCTGGTCAGCCCTCTGGGCGGCCGCTCGCCGCTGGAGCCGCGCTCGCTGAAATGGCCGAACCGGGATGCCACAGCCAAGGCATGGCTGGCGGATGCAGCGCGCATGGCCCTGCTCTCCAACACGGCCGTGCCCGATACCGTGGATGCGCGAGACTTTGATGCCATTTATTTCACCGGCGGCCATGCCGTGATGTGGGACTTTCCATCCTCGCTGGGGCTGCAGCGCATCACGCGCGACATCCATGAGCGCGGTGGCGTCGTTGCCTCGGTCTGCCACGGCTATTGCGGTCTGCTCGACACCCGCCTGTCCGATGGCTCGCTGCTGGTCGCCGGACGCCGGCTGACAGGCTTTTCCTGGATGGAAGAGAGGCTCGCCGGTGTGGCCGGCAAAGTGCCTTACAACGCCGAAGCGCTGATGCGCCAGCGCGGTGCACGGTATGAGAAAGCCTGGCTGCCCTTTGTCTCCAAGGTCGTGACCGACGGCAGGCTGGTGACAGGGCAGAACCCGCAGTCGGCCCGGGCCACTGCCCTGCAGGTGGCTCAGTTGCTGGGCTGAGCAGGCTGGCCCGCCGCCTCTCCCTCCCGCCCCAGCAAGCGCATTTGCGAGAGCACCCGCCTTGCATTGCCGGCGCAGTCCATGTCTTGGGGCCTGGCCTCGATCTGGGCAATCAGCTCGCCCAGTTCCGTGCGGTTTTGCGTCAGCTGTACCAGCATCAGATCGATGCTTTGCAACTTGCGATGCAGCGTGGCAAGCAACTCGTCATGCTGCCACTGCTCGAGATCGCCGGGCAGCAGCTGGCGCAACTCCTGAAGGCTGAAGCCGGCCCGCTGCGCCGTGGCAATCAGCCTGAGCGCCAGCACCGCCTCTTCGGGATAGCTGCGATAGCCATTGGCCTGGCGCTGGGCAGCGCCCAGCAGGCCGATGCGTTCGTAAAAACGAATGCGCGATGCGGCAAGACCTGTACGCTGGGCGAGTTCTCCGATCTTCATGTGCGCCATTCTCGCGCAATCTGTGCTTGACCTTGAACCTGGCTTCAAGCTCACGCTTGCACCATTCCCGGTCCTCGAGGCCATTGAAGTCTATGCTTCAAGGAGTGGAGTCGCAGATCCTTTCGGGTACCAATGGGCAGATCGCCTTGCGCTGCACTGTGTACGGCGATTTCTGCGTGGGCAGCAGCCTCGGAGGATGAACAGGCAGAGTTTTCAATGGAATAAACAGCGTCATTGAACTGTTTACAGCAGGTCAACCTCAAGGAGATCTCCATGACTCGTCTCGCTTCCTTCGCCACCCTCACCTCGGTGTTCCTGGCGGCCTGTGCCATGACAACTGCCGCCCAGGCGCAGACGCCCGCTTCTGCCATGAATGGCGTGCTCGTTGGCCCTAACCAGATGACGCTCTATGTCTTCGACAAAGATGCCGCCGGATCCGGCAAGAGCGTATGCAACGGTGGCTGCGCCACAAACTGGCCGCCTCTGATGGTGGCCCCGGGTGCGACGGCTACCGGTGACTGGAGCTTGGTTGCCCGCGACAACGGTGATCAACAATGGGCCTACAAGGGCCGTCCTCTGTATTACTGGGCCAAGGATGCCAAGCCCGGCGACAGAACGGGAGATGGATTGCTCAACAACAGCTGGCACATCGCCAAGCCCTAAGCACTCAAGCCTGGATCATCAAGAGGAAGAAACAATGAAGCTCCAAAAAATGAAACTCGCGCTGAGCTGTGTCATGGTGGTGCCGCCGGTTTTCGCCTTGGCAGCCGAGCCGGAAGTGACGGCACCGAGGGTGGTCCAAGCCCTGGAAGCGACCTTTGGCGTTCACCAGGGAGAGCGCCGCAATCACATCAAGGGGACCTGCGCAGTGGGCGAATTCACCGCTACCGCCGAGGCCGCCAGATATTCGCGCTCCACATTGTTTTCCGGCCAAGCCGTTCCGGTGATTGCACGCTTCTCGCTGGCAGGAGGAAACCCCAAGGCGCCAGATGTTGCCCAAAGCGCGCGTGGAATGGCCCTGCAATTCAAGCTCCCAAAGGGACAGTTGCACCAGATGTCCATGTTGAACACCCCCATGTTCGGTGCCGCCCACCCCGGAACGTTTCTGGACCTGACCGAAGCTCAGCGCCCCGATCCAGCCACCGGCAAGCCGGATCCGGAAAAGCTCAGAGCATTCAGGGCCTCCCATCCTGACAACCTGGCTCAGGCGCAATACCTGGCAAGCCACAACCCTCCCGACAGCTACACCCGCAGCGCATTCTTTGGCATTCACACCTTCAAGTTCATCAATGCACAGGACAAGGTGACTCTGGTGCGCTGGCGCTTCGTACCGCAGGAAGGAGAGAAGCCGCTGAGCAACGAGGCGCTGAAGACGGCTGGGCCGGACTTTCTTGAAACCGCATTGATCAGCAGTACATCGAAAAACCCAGCCCGCTGGGACATGCTGGTGACGGTCGGGCAGCCTGGTGATGCGCAGGATGACCCCACGCAGTCATGGCCCGCGCAGCGACCTGAATTCAAGGCCGGCACCTTGACGATCACGAGCGCATCGACTCAGAAAGGAGGCTTGTGCGAGCCGATCAACTTTGATCCGATGGTGATGGCCGACGGCATTGCTCCCACCAATGATCCGGTGCTCCGCTTTCGCTCCCAGGCCTATGCGGTGTCATTTGGCAAGCGCTTGAGTGGTCAGTGAACTCCGAAGATCAAGCTCAGTACATTCCTCCCCAGGTTCCAGGAAGGCCAAGTCCAAGCACGGGCGAACCTGGAAGGCAAGCTACCGGCTGATCTTCGAATGTCGTTGATCGGCCATTGAGGAAATCAGGTTATGCGACTGTTTTCGCCTGCAGCCGCCAGTAGTGTCATCCAAGCAATTCGCTTGCGATGTATGTCAGCGTTCACCAAGACACCCAATGCCATTGCTTGATCGGCGGCAGTGACATCGGGTGCCTGAAGAGTCCGAAGTCCTGGCTGCCATCTTCGCCAGTTCAATACTTCAAGCCTCAGGCAGAGGTCCGCACTGCAGCTAAGGGAGCTGCTGGCTCCCACTCTCGCTTTACCGCCACGCACTTGATCTCGGCCAGCAAGCCCGGATGTGCGAGTTCGGCAACGCCTATTGACGTCCATGCGCAGGTGCCGCGTGGAAAAACCCTATTCTTCACCTCGCGAAACACGGGCATATGTTTGCTCATTTGCACATGGTAGGTGGTCATATCGACCACATCCTCAAATGTGCATCCTGCAGCTTCCAGCACTGCGCGCAGATTCTCCCAACAGGCCAGGAATTGCGCCTCGGGATCACCAATCACTTCTAGATCAACGGTGCGCCCAACCTGCCCGGCGCAGAAAACGGTAGCGCCGACCTTCACGGCCGGCACATACCCCGCACGCTCCACTATAGATTGCATCGTCGGTGGAACAATTAATTCACGGTCTGCCATATCCAGTTGTACCCGTCTACCTCCATACCCGCCAGCTTGCGCCGTCAGACTGACGGGCCTGGAGGGCATGACTGAGGCTTGGTTAGTCCATTGAGATCTTCGCGCTCTGGATGATTCCGGTCCAGCGCCTTACTTCCATATCCATCAGCTTGGCGAAGTCAGTCGCACTGTTGGGATAGGGATAAGCACCCTGCTCAGCCAGATGAGCCACAAAATCCTTCTCATGTGCAATGGTCAGGATCGTATCTTGTAGCTTTTTGACGATGGCAGGCGAAGTTCCAGCCGGAGCCATGATTCCATACCAGGATTCAACAACCACATCCTTCACACCACCCTCGGCAAATGTGGGAACTTCTGGAATAGCGGCTGCGCGCTTGTCCGAAGCGATTCCCAGCAAGCGCACCTTGCCACTCTTGGCGAACGGCAAAACATTGGGCAGGTTCGCAAATAGAACGTTGACCTGCCCTGCTTGCAGATCTGTGGTGGCTGGCGACGCCCCCTTGTAAGGAATATGGGTCAGCTTGATGTTCGCACGACTCTCGAACATCTCACCTGTCAGGTGATTGATGGAGCCGATACCTGCGGACGCCATGTTCAGGCCGCCTGGGTGGGCCTTTGCATAGGCCACGAACTCGGAGAGATTCTTCGCAGGAGTGTTGGTGGATACGGCCAGAACATTTGGCACCGTGGCAAAGGTAGCTACCGGCGTAAAAGCCTTGTTGCCGTTGAAAGACAGCTTCTTGTACAGCAGCGGCTGCACCGCTTGCCCCATGGAGCCCATCAGCAAGGTGTATCCATCTGCCTGAGCTTTCGCAGCGTAGGCTGCACCAATCGTACCGCCGGCCCCCGCACGGTTGTCCACCACCACTGGTTGTCCCAAAAGTGATCCCATGCGATCTGCGATGAGGCGCCCCATCAAGTTAACGGTTCCACCTGGAGGAAACGGCACCACCAGGGTAATAGCCTTGGAGGGATAGGTGTCTGCGGCTGCATTGATCGAAAGAGTCAGTACGGCCGCGAGAGCTGCAAGGTGCTTAATCATCGGAGTATCCAGTGGGTCAGGAAATGGTGTTTTCAACTGAGGTTTAAGGCATTTGCCATTGATGGTATGGCAGGGCTGTTCTTGTCTTCTTTATTCGAAAATTTCAGCGCAGGGCAGGCTGTTGGCGCACTGCCCGACAAGTGGTCACGCGTGAATCGAGGCCTGAACAATCTCGTTGACGGCATGCTCCAGCTCATCATTGGCAGCATCCAGCTTCAACCTAGTGCTATGCAGCCAATCAATATCACCTGCGTTGTCCGTCAGCGCTTGGCCGAGTAGCTTGGCCACCTGGGCCGGGCCCACACTCCCATCCGTTATGCGAGTCTCCACAAAACGGCGCGGGTTCAGTGCCGCCTGAATAAATTCGTCGCTCAGACCCAGCGGTTTCCCTCCGATATCCACGGCGGCCTTGTCAAGCATCGCACCAGTCAGTTCATAGGGCGGAACACCTGCGGCCAGGCTGTCGCGAACAAGGCGCGCAACAATGTGGTGGACTTGGCGGAAAGACAGCTTGCATTCACGCACGATGAGGTCTGCGAGGTTGCTGGACGTGCACCAGCTGCTCTCAAGCGATCGGGACATGCGCCCCTCGTGGACGATGAGCGTTTCCATGACACCGGTGAACAGGTCCAGCATCGCCCCGGTCGTCGTTAAGGCTTCATCAAGCACTGGTAACTCACGCATTGCCTGGTCACCCGTACCCTCCCCTCGAAAAGTTGCCAGCGCCGTTGCGACCCAGGTCACCGACCCTCCGGCCGCACGGCGGATGGTTTCCAGCGCTGAAGGATTCTTCTTTTGCGGAAAGATACTGCTTGTCCCACAGTAGCTGTCATCGCACTCCACGAGACCAAACTCGCTACTTGACCAGATGTGCAGGTCTGTCGCCAGATCATTGAGATCAGCCATCACGAACGACAGTGCACTCAATGCGTCAACACCGTAGAAGGCTTCACGACCCAGTTTCGAATTCTCGATCAGACCATCAAAACCCAGCAATTGCGTAGTGCGCCTGCGGTTCAGAGGCCACGAAGTTCCCGCCAGCCCGACAGCGCCCAATGGGTTGCGATTGACCCGTGCAAACGCCTGGGTGAGGCGCTCGAAGCTATCGTGCAGCCGAGAACTGAAACTGAGCAGGTAGTGGCCGAAAACCCAGGGCTGTGCCTGCTGCATGTGGGTGTATCCGGGCATGATGGTGCCCGTATGTCTGCCGGCTTTCTCGGCAATCACCGCCTGAAATGAGACCAACTGCGCAATCACATCAAGCATGCGATTGCGCTGATAGAGCCTGCGAACGGTTGCACCTTGGTCAATGCGACTGCGGCCGGTATGCATTTGACCACCGATGTCTTCGCCAACTTCCGAAAATAGAAAAGATTCAATCTGCAGTAAAAAGCTGCCTTTTCGGACATCGACAGGAAAATCCTCTTCCCCCAATTTTCTAGCGGCGAGCAACTGCTCCAATATTGCACGCCCAGCGTCGAAAGAAATAATCTCCTGCTCTACCAGCATTGTGGTGTGAGCCAAATCAACCGCCAGAAACTCATCGAATTTCCTCTTCTCTCCTTCAAGCTTTGGTAATTCGTTGTATTTCAAATGTCGTGCAGCAGCAGGAGACTTGAGACGGGCATCCGTCAAAAGGGTTTCGGTATTTGATGTCATTTTTTCTACAGCAGATGTATCTGTTGTTCCGTGAATGACTAAATGATGAATTGCACGAGTACATAACACAACCCCATATTCACTTTGACGCGCATAACAAAATGTTATGAACTTAAAAGCACGCAACAACTTACAGTAGGAGGCATGGAACTCAATCCAAGACAGCTAGATGCCTTCCGAAAAGTGATGCTCACAGGCAGCATGACCGTTGCGGCAGAGCGATTACAGGTGAGCCAGCCAGCAGTTAGCAGACTTATCAAGGATCTGGAAAAGACTATTGGAATACGTCTGTTCCGCAGAGAGGGCAATCGCCTCATTCCGGGAGCTGAGGCACAAGTGCTGTTCCGGGAGGTCGACTTGTTCTATCGAGGCATCGAACAAGTCGAGCGTGTTGCGAGGGATCTCAAGTCAGTACGTATTGGCCGACTTCGAATTGCATCGCTCAGCGCCCTGGCCCTCAATGTCTTGTGCGAGTGCATCAACCAGTATTCGGCGTCGCGACCAGGCGTTGAAGTTTCACTCGACGTCAGGAACTCACTCAGTGTTTTAGAGTTGGCGGCCGCAAATCAGATTGATGTGGGATTCGTACACCAACTCAAAGCGGAATATCCGGGAGTCGACACCTTTCCGTTGAAAAGTGTCCCCGCCGTTTGTGTCATGCAAGCGAGCCATCGATTGGCTGCACAGGACTCGGTTCATCTCCACGACCTAAGCGGCGAACAGATCATCTCGCTGGGCCAGAACAACCCACTGCGAGTTCGGCTGGAGTCCGCTCTGAGTGATGCAGGCGTCGATTATCAAAGGCCCATTGAGACAACTCTTGCCTATTCGGCCTGCAATTTTGTCCGAGGTAACTTGGGGATCACTGTCGTGGATCCATTCACTGCAGCGAACTTCAAAGATCCCCTGGTGGTCAGCCGCCCTTTGTTTCCGATGATTCCGTTTGAATGCTCCTACGTTCTTCCGTCCCACCAGCACCGCCCCAAAGCCGTGGAGGATTTCATTCATACAGTCAAGGAGCATTTTGAAGCGGTTTGATGCTGGCGCAATGTGTGACGGCAACCGCTGAGCAGAAAGCGCTGACCACTAAGACTCAAACGGCCGCAACAGGTCGAAACCCGCAGCAGGTCAATCGCTACTCTCGGTCAAGCACAGATGCTGACCAGGTGTGGAGTTGGGGTGGCTCGCCAGACTGCGGCGCTTGAAGGCAAAGTCTCTGAGATACTGCCTGGAGTCTCTTCGAGCGGCATGTCATGAACCTTATCGACCTTTCGCAACTGAACGCTGAGCGAGTGCGTGCCATTTGGGCGCTTGTCGATACGCCCTGCCAACCTCTGCAGGGCAAGGTGGCCTGGTCGTTTGAAGGCAACGGCATTCGCACTCGCACAAGCTTCATCCAGGCGTTTCAAGAGCTTGGCTTGTCATTTGTCGAGTTGCCCAATTTGCTCAAAACGCCCGAGAGAGCTGCCGATCTGGCCGGCTATCTCGACCCTTTTTACGATGTCTATGTCGTGAGGGAATCCAATCATCAGCGCCTCGCGGAGTTTGCCTTTGCGTCACAACGCCCGGTAATCAATGCCATGTCCGGCTTGGGGCATCCATGTGAGGTGTTGACTGACGCTTTCTACCTTGACAGGTCGGTAGCGCCCATTGAGCAAGCCCGCATCTGTTTGTGGGGCCCGCCGACCAATGTGCTGCGGTCGTGGCACGAGCTGGCTTTCTCGTTGCAACTGCCAATCATGCATATCTGCGATGAACGGCTGCATGAGACCCTGCCATACGTTGAATTTGCATCAGCTCCATCCCGAGCCGCTGACATTGTCATTACCGATGGCTGGCCAAGCGGTGCCGAAGCAATGGCTAAGTCACTCACTGTGGCCGATCTGGATTGCATGGGTATGCCAATGCTGCTTGCTACACCGCCATTTTCCATTGGGCGCGAGATTGCATTTGACCCGGTGCAATATCCCCGCTTCTCCGGGTACAGTCAAAAGTCGTTATTGCTGCCCGTGCAAAAAGCAATTCTGCGATACCTACTCGCCCGCTGAGCTTGCGTATCGATGCAGAGATTGATGCCAGTCTCTGACAGACACAGCCCCTATGCCTGACCCGGCATCCAATATCCGTTTCAACCGGAAGCTTGGCGGAGCAAAACAATCTGAGCTGCAGCGCTTGCAAGCTGCGAACCAGTGATGCCTGGTTTGCTAGCTTGGGCAGTAGCTACGCATGAGTTGCCCGGTTCTGCGGCTGGCCCCTTCATTCATGGGTGCGAAATCGGCTGCGGTATTCGGCAGGCGTGGTGTTCAGCTGCCTGCGGAACGCTCGAGTCAGCGTATCGGTGGTGCTCAGGCCGCAGGTGATGGCGATGCGTACCAAAGACTCATCAGATGTCTCAAGGCGGTTGCGCGCCATCTCCACGCGCACGGACTCTATATACGCGGCAGGCGTGGTGCACAGCTCGGTCTTGAACAGACGGGCTAATTGTCGCTCGCTGACGTGGATTCGTTCGGCCAGGAGCGGCAGCGTGAGCGGCCTGGCGACGTTCTGCGCTATGTAATGGCGTAGCGCGTCCATGCGGCGTGTGGTCGAAGGCTGGGCTATGGCTACGCTGAACTGGCTCTGCCCGCCCGGCCGCTTCAGGAACATGACGAGCTGCCGGGCCACACGCTGTGCTGCTGCCTCGCCGAAGTCGTCTGCCACCAGGGCCAGTGCCAGATCCAGACAGGCTGTCAGACCCGCGCCCGTCCACAGATTGCCCTCGCGGATAAAGATCGGCTCGGCATCCACGGTAACGGCTGGGTACTCTGCCGCCAGCTGCTGCGCGGTGGACCAGTGCGTGGTGACACGCTTGCCATCCAGCAGCCCTGCTGCGGCGAGCACATGTGCGCCCACGCAGACAGAGGTGACGCGGCGGGTGCGGGCAGCCAGCTTCTTCACCCACGACACGACTTGCGGGTCGACCACCGCGCGCAGTTCGCGCTCCGCATTCCTTTGCACAGCACCGGGCACTACCAGCGTGTCGATGCGCTTGCGCGCCAACTGGGCAAAGGTGGTATCGGGCAGCACGCGCACACCCGCAGAGGTCTGCACTGCCTCCAATGTCTCAGCCGCCAACACCACACGATAGCCTGTGGGCTGATCCATCTCGCGCTCGAGTAGCGAGAACACTTCGGCGGGACCGGTCATGTCCAGCAGATCCACCTGGTTGAACAGGACGATGACGATGAGGCGTTCCATGTACTGCTTGTAGAGAATGTCTGAATCTGCATGTTATATGACATTGCAGACATTACCCCGCATTCCTACCATTCCTTCATCGCTCAACATTGATAAGGAAGCCGGACCATGACCCCCTCCAAGACCCTGAGAGAACTCAACGCCCTCGACGACTCGCCTGCCAACCTGGCCGATGCCACCTTGGTGCTGGTGGACTACCAGAACACCTATACGCGCGGCGTGATGGAACTCACGGGCTGGAAGCCTGCGCTGGAAGCAGCCTCAGCCCTGCTTGCCCGCGCACGTGCAGCGGGAACAAAGATCATTCATGTGATGCATGACGGCGGCGCGGGCTCTCCCTACGACATCACGGAGGACATCGGGCAGATTCACGCCAGTGTGGCGCCCATCACAGGCGAAGCCGTGGTGGTGAAGCATGCCCCCAACAGCTTTGTAGGAACCAATCTCGGGGGCCTGGTGGACGCAGCAGACCGCCAGCAACTGATCATCATCGGCTTCATGACCCATATGTGCGTGACATTCACGGCAGAGGGGGCCTTTCTGCGCGGCAACCAGCCAACCATCGTGGCCGATGCCTGCGCCACGCGCCCGCTGCGCAGTGCCGTGGCAGAGGTGGAGGCAGTGCAGCTACACCACAGCGCGCTGGCCACCATTGCCGATTTGTACGGTGTGGTCGTCCCCTCGGGCGCCGCGCTGCACTGAAGTTTGGCGTGATCCGCAGCTCAGGTGGCTCTGGTTGATGGCCGCTGTCGGCTTGGGTCCAAGGGACTGGGCCTTCTGTCGGCCTTGAGAGGCCGAGCGCGGATGTCCCCGCAAAATCTCACTAGTAGCACTGAGACATGTTCTGGGCAAGTGCCGCGGCCCGCCCGGTTGTGCGCACCAGGCTTGCTTGAGCTGCATTCCGGACTGAGATGGCTGCTACTTCCAGCAGCAAGCGAGCCATTACAGCCGCCCGCAGCAATCTGTAGATGCAATTCCACAGAACTTCAGACACTCCAGCAAAAAGCTCTCCGATTTAACTCCGCTGAGATCTCAAGCCCGATGAAGCACTCAACCTGAAGCCCAGCCGAACAGGCGCGCAGGATTTTTCACCAGCACCTGTTGCTGCTCATCGCCATCCATCAGCCAGCGACCGATGTCCTGTTGGATGGTCTGGGTCGGCACGGTGCGGAACTGACTAGGTTCCAAGGCGGGGACGCCAGCATCCCTGGCTGTATGCGGCCAGTCACTGCCCCACAGCACTCCCTGTGGAGCATGGCTCACCAGATATCTTGCCCAGGCGCGAGCCCATTGCGCATCAGCCAGGCGATAAGGCGCGGAAAGCTTGACAAATATCCGGCCACTTTCAGCAAGCCGCAACAGCAATCCGTCATCTTGAGAAGCTGTTGCCGAGAACGGCACCATTGCGAAATGGTCCAGGACAAAAGACCCCGGCAACCGACTCAGGTGCGTGCTCACGGCTTGCAGCACCGGGTAAGCCATGTACAGCTGGATACTCCAGCCCAGATGGCAAACGCGTTCACTCCAGTAAGAGAGTTCGTTGCAAGCCGAGGCCACGTCTTCGTTGCCCGAACTTTGCAGGTTCACGCGGATTGCTCGCACACCTGCTGCATGCCATACCTTCAGCTGAGCCTCGCTGACCTCGCGCGGTGCTACTGCCACGCCACGAGCACTGTCGCCGAGCTCGGCCAGGGCATCCAGCAGGCACTGGTTGTCAAACCCGTAAACGCTTGGCTGCACCAGCACCACGCGCTGCATGCCGATGGCCTGCAAATGTTGCCGCAGCGTCTGAACAGATGCTTGATGCGGTGTGTAGTGCCGCATTGGATCCATGGAATATTGCTGCTGCGGCCCGAATACATGGGTATGCGTGTCGCAGCGAAAAGCCGGGGGCTCTGCCCCCGTCCTTGAACTTCGGCCAACTACATCCATGACTTCGCCTTGCCTGGCTTCACAGCGTCAACGCAGCGATACGCTGTGACAACTTGCGGCCTGTGGCGGCCGTGCCGAGCTGACCGCCCACATCGCGCGTGGCCTCGCAATGCTCGACAGCCTGGCCTGCACAGGTGACGATGGCCTCGCTGGCCCGCACAAAACGCATGTCATTGCTGCGCTGACCGTACCAGTTCAGCAACTGGCTTGCCGACAAGATCAGCGAAAACGGATTGGCGATGTCCTGGCCTGCGATGTCCGGCGCAGATCCATGAGCCGCTTGCCCCATCGCGTATTGCTGACCAGCGTTGATGGAGCCTCCCAGGCCCAGACTGCCGGACAGCTCGGCCGTCAGGTCAGAAAGGATGTCGCCGAACATATTGGTCGTGACGATGACGTCAAAGCGTTGAGGCGCACGCACCACATGGGCCATCATGGCGTCGACGATGAATTCATCGACTTCGATCTCAGGAAAATCCTTGGCAACACGCTGACATTCTTCAATGAACATGCCATCGCCCAGCTTGAGCACATTGGCCTTGTGGACGATGCTGACATGCTTGCGCCGGCGCTGGGCCAGCTCGAAGGCCGAGCGCGCCACGCGTGCGCAGCATTCGCGGGTGATCCGGCGAAGAGAGACGACCACGTCGGGCGTGATCAGCATTTCACTGCCGCCCGATGCAATGTTGCGATCTGCGTAGAAGCCTTCGGTGTTCTCACGAACCACGACCAGATCGAAATCATCCACCTTGTGTGGCACGCCAGCCCAGGTTCGCGCAGGCCGGATGTTGGCAAACAAGTCCAGCTCCTTGCGAAAGAACTTGGAGGGGTTGATCTCCCCCTTGGCTTCGTCCTTGAAGTCGTAGGTGGCCATGGGGCCGAGCATCAGGCCGTCAGCAGCCTTGACCTTGGTCAGGAGTTCCGGCGTGACCGTCGCACCATATTTGCGCAGGCTCTCGTGGCCGGCGACATCGTGATCCAGGGCCAGATTCAGATCAAACTTATGAGATACAGCCTCCAGCACCTGCACTGTGGCGGCCATGGTTTCCGGGCCGATTCCATCGCCGGGCAATACAACCAGTTTCATACTCAACTCTCTTTTTTCAACGCTTAATCAATCAATACGGAAGTGCTTCGGACCAGTTGCCGGTATTTGGTGATTTCCTTGCGGACAAAAGCATCCACCTCCTGCGGCGTATAGCTTTTGACCAAAGTGCCTTCTGCCTCCAAGCGTGCCTTCAACGCGGGCTGCTGCACGATCTGGTTGATTCTTTGCGACAGCAGTTGCACCACGGGCGCCGGCGTCTGCCTGGGAGCGAAGTAACCACCCCAGAGGCTGAATTCGAAGCCCGGAAATTTCTCTGCAACCGTGGGCACCCCAGGCAGGGCCGCGATGGGCTCCAGACCTGTGACCGCCAATGCGCGCACCTTGCCGCCTTTGATATGTGGCAGGATGGATGGCGTGCTGGCCATGAAGAAATTCACCTGCGCTCCTATGAGGTCGGTGATCGCCTGGCCGGCTCCCTTGTAGGGAATATGGACCAGCTGCACTTTGGCGGCCTCTGCAAGAGCTGCTGCGGCAAGGTGCCCTGGGGTTGCCGTGCCGGACGAAGCGTATGCCACCTTGCCTGGCGTTGCCTTGGCAGCGGCGATCAGGTCGTCCAGCGATTTCCATGGTGCGCTGGCAGGAACCGCCAGCACCAGCGGAGAGTCGCCAACCAGGGCCACGCCTTGCAGATCCTTCAGGCTGTCATAGCCTGGGCTCTTCATGGCCGCACCATTGATGGCGATCTCTCCGGTCTGGCCCAGCAGCAGCGTCAGTCCATCGGCTGGAGCGCGCACCACCATGCGTGTACCCAGCGCTCCACTGGCGCCAGGACGGTTGTCAACGATGACAGATTGCCCAAGTGCCTTGCCCAGATCGTTGGAAATCAGTCGTGCGAATACATCGCCCTGTCCTCCTGGCGCATAGGGAACGACAACGGTGACTGGCCGTCCGGGAAAGCCTGCCTGCGCTCTTGCCATGCTCGCGGCCACAGCAGCAGAGCCAGCGCAGATGGCAGCCAGCACCTGTCTTCTCGACACCAAGCCTGAGGGGCCTTGGGATAGCAACATGCTCAGAGCTCCATGCCGGGCTTGCTTGCCACAGCCTTCCACTTGCCCAACTCATCGTGAAGTTCTGCGGCAAAGGCTTTCGGGCTCAGGGAAATAGGCGTTGCGCCTTCATGCTTGAGACGCGAACGCACTGGCTCAGCGGCGGCGGCTGCATTGACGGCCTGATTGAGCTGATTCACGATCTCTGGTGACACCCCGGCTGGTGCAAGCACACCCCACCATGTGGTCACGTCATAGCCCTTGATCCCGGCTTCTGCCATGGTGGGCACCTGCGGAAACAGGCTGGAGCGCTGAGCACTGGTGACGGCCAGAAGCTCCAGCTTGCCGGTCTTGAGGTGCGGAAGAATGGTGGGCACCGTGGCAAAGAATGCATCCACACGACCTGCCAGCAGTTCCAGCGCAGCTGGGCCGCTGCCTTTGAAGGGGACATGCGTCATTGGAAGCGTCGCCTGCTGCCTGAAAAGTTCGCCAGACAGATGGTTGATGCTGCCCGCGCCAGCTGAACAGTAATTGATGCCGCCTTCGCGTGTTTTGGCAATCTTTGGCAGATCCGCGACCGACTTCGCCCCCAATGCTTTGTTGGTTACCAGGAGCAGAGGCCCACGACCGATCATTGCCACCGGAGCAAAGTCTGTTTCCGGCTTGTAGGGCAGCTTGGGATCGATGGCTGCGTTCGTCGCGAAAGTGGACGTTGCAAACAGCAGCGTGTAGCCATCGGCCTTGGCTTTTGCCACAAAGTTCGCACCTATGGAGCCACCTGCCCCGCCCTTGTTGTCAACGACCACAGGCTGCCCAAAGCGGTGGGACAACTGGCTGGCTATGTCACGTGCGATGCTGTCTGTACCGCCACCCGCCACAAAAGGAACAACCAGCGTAATGGGCCTCTCAGGCCACTTCCCCTGCGCTGTTGCCGAATTCATCAGCATTAATCCAGCGGCTGCGGCGAGCCACGCTTTGCTGAAATCACCCAAGCCTTGCATTTCGTCTCCGTTTCTTATGTTCTGGACGAATGATCAATGATTTAATTAATGCAGTAAATTGCAAAAAATCTTCTCATTGATGCGCTTTTCAAATGAATTTCGACATTGCTGATCTCAAAGCCTTTGTGGCTGTGGCAGAGCTGGCCAGTTTCAAACGCGCAGCCGAGTTGCTGCACATCTCCCAACCGGCCTTATCGAGACGGGTCGAGAAACTGGAGCAAGCCCTGTCGCTCAAGCTTCTGGAGCGCACCACTCGCAAAGTGGAACTCAATGCCATGGGACGGGTTTTCTTGCCTCGTGCCCAGCATGTGCTGGCCGAACTGGAGGCCTCGCTGATAGGGATGACCGAACTCAACGAACGGCTGCACGGTCTGGTGACCATTGCCTGCATCCCTTCTGTCGTGGATACGGTGGTGGCGAGCGCCATCTATCAGATCAAGAAACAGTTCCCTCGCATTCGGCTGCGCATCCTGGACCAACCCGCAGCAGACATCCTGCTGACCGTGGCGCGCTCCGAAGTGGATTTCGGAATCGGCTATCTCGGAGCCAGCGAGCCTGACCTCGATTTCGAAGAACTGGCTTCGGAGTCTTTTGTGCTGGCCTGCCGCAAAGACCATCCTCTGGCCACCCGCAGCAGCATTAGCTGGAGCGAACTGGCACACCAGGACTGTGTCACTCAAGCGCAAGGCAGCGGTAATCGCCTGCTCATCGACCAGGCTCTGTCAAACACCATCACCCAACCCCATTGGGTATGTGAAGTTCAACATGTCCCCAGCCTGCTAAGCCTGGTTCGGCGCGGGGTGGGTGTAGGCGCAGTCCCTCAGCATGCAATCAGCGGGAACGATCTCTGCGGCATCCCATTGGTAGAGCCGCAGGTACTTCGCAGCATCGGCTTGATCTCGCGACGGGGCAAGGCACTTTCTGCCATGGCTCAGGAACTCCAGAGGGCGTTGCGACTGGTTCATACCCAGCAGCTGAACTGAGCACAACGCTGTAGGTAGATGACTGCCTGATAGGAACTGCCGGCCGAGCGTCCTATTCCTCGCCCATTCCTGCCCTATTAAGCCCAGCATTTACGCCACCGCTGCAAGCCTGTCTGCCTTCCGGGCTGAGCGGGCGGGCCCGCCATTCCTGCGCAATCCGCGCTTGACCTTGAACCAAGCTTCAAGCTTACGCTTGCGTCATTCCCGGTCATCAAGGCTGGTGAAACTATTCGTCAAGGAGCAGGAATGCAGACTATATTGGGCGCCAACGGGCAGATCGCCACCGAGCTGGCGCGCGAACTCAAGCGCAACTACACCGATGAGCTCAAGCTGGTGAGCCGCAGGCCGCGCAAGATACATGACACGGACCTGCTCGAGGCCGCAGACCTGCTCAATGCAGAGCAAACAGCCAGAGCCGTTCAGGGCAGCAGCGTGGTGTATTTCACCGCAGGCCTGCCTCCCGATACCCAGCTTTGGGAGCAGCAGTTTCCGACCATGCTGCACAACGCTCTGGCGGCTAGCCGCGCTGCGGGGGCCCCGTTTGTCTATTTCGACAACACCTATATGTACCCGCAGAACGCGCAGCTGCAGACCGAGCAGACGGCATTTGCCCCAGTAGGGCGCAAAGGCCGGGTGCGCGCCGCCATGGCCCAGATGGTGCTATCCGAGATGGCACGCGGGGAGATCCCCGTCCTGATCGCACGGGCGCCCGAGTTCTACGGCCCGGCCCAGACGCAGAGCATTACCAACACCTTGGTGATTGACAGGCTCAAGGCCGGCAAGACACCGCTGGCCCCCGTGCGTGACGACCGTCTGCGCACCCTCATCTGGACGCCCGATGCCAGCCGGGCCCTGGCCCTGCTGGGCAACACGCCCGATGCTTACGGCCAGACCTGGCATCTGCCATGCGACGATGAGCGTCCCAGCTACAAGCAGCTGATCTGCTGGGCCAGCCAGAGCTTCGACCGCTCTTCCCGACATCACCTGCTGCCCCGCTGGGCACTGAACGCAGCCGGCCTGATCTCCAAGCCCGTGGCAGAGCTGCGAGAGCTGCTGCCCCGCTATGCCCACGACAATCTGTTTGACTCCAGCAAGTTCAAGCAGGCATTTCCGGGGTTTTCCGTTACCAGCTACCGGCAGGGGCTGGCGCTGATTGCCGATGAATTTCAGCAAAATCAGCAGCAAGCCCTTACCTAACCTGCGAAAGCAGCTATCAAATATGAACCAATAGCTAAAAAGCTACCAGCTCAGCGCCTGGGCCAGCTGCTCGGCCCGGGTTTGCTCGCGCAAGCTCGACACCGAGGCGCGCAGGATGGCGCGGCTTGCGCCCTGGTCAACGATCCAGAAGACGACGCGCTTAGCGGGAGCTGCGCCTGGCCTGCTCTCCTGCGGGCTCACTTCAAACGTCCATTGCCGGCCTTCAGGCCGTCGGTCCCCGGAGCGCGTCTGCGCAGTGAAGCTGCGCTTCTTCAAGCTCCCCGCCTTCAAGCGGAACTGCTTTTCCAGCGCGGTGCGCAGCAGCTTCTCCTGCGCCTCGTCGGACTCGGGGATCTTCAGCCCCGTGGTCAGGCCCAGTTGCTGCCCAGTCATCAGATCGCGGTACATCATGCGCTGCGAATCCTTAGGCTCTTGCAGATGAAAGCCTGCTGCACGCATGGGCAGCACCATGCCGGTGCGCCGATTTTCCAGATCGGCCACCTGCGGGTCCTGGGCCTGCACCCAGATGTTCTGCAGCCCGCCTGCATTGCGCAGGTACTGGCGCATCAGTCGAGCAGCATCGGCGTCGCGGCCCTGCTGCGCCGCCAGCTCGGCCCCATATTGCTGAGCCTGGTCCACCAGCTCGGACTCCAGCCTGAACAGGCTGACATAGGGCCAGGCCTGCAGCGCCTGGTCCAGATAGCGGCTGGCCTCGGCTTTCTGGCCGGCCTTGAAGGCCGAGATGCCCGCCACCGTATTCAGGCGCGCCAGCTCGGCGGGGAACTGGGCATCGGCCAAGGCGGCGCGGGCCAGCTGTCCGGCCCTGGGCCAGTCGTCATCGACCCGCCAAACACTGGCCACCTCGCGCTCCTGTCGCGGCAGCTCAGGCGGCAGCTCGGGCGCTTTGGGCCATTGCATGGCCTGCCAGAGCTGGGGCAGTTGCTGCAGCGCGCTATCACGCTCGCTGTCCATTTGCTCTGCATGCAGGCTCAGATTCCAGTTGCCGCGCACCAGCCCCCAGTCCAGATGCAGGATGTCGGGCCTCTCCTCTTCTCTTTTCTCGCGGCTGGCCTGCTGGCTTTGCACAGCGTCGGCGAACGGCAGGGCCGGCAGCCTGAGCGCAGGCTCGGGCGTCTGCTCGCGGGCAAAAAGGCCATGCTCCTGCTGCAACAACTTTTGCCTGGCTGCAGCGTCCATGTCTTTGAGGCCATCGTCATAACGGAGCCGCATACGGACCCGCAAGCGCCTGCCATCGGGCTTCAGATAGACGTACTCCAGGTTCGCGGCGTCGCTTCGATCCCTGGCCGGCTCCAGCTGGACCAGTACCCAGCGCCCCTGCACCAGCGGCACGCTGAGCTGCGCTGCCTGGTAGTGCAGCTGCTTGTGTTTCGCATCCCACTGCCACAGCGGCGCAAAAGCCTTGGATTCCTGCTTGAGCGCCTGCAGATAGCGAGCCAATCCGCCCTGATCTCCGGCCATCATGGCGGCCGTCAGGCCCCGCTGTATCAGCGCCTGCATCTGACCGCTGACCGGGTCGTAGCCGTCGGCTGCAGCCAGAGCCATCATATGGTCGGTCTGCAAAACGGCCTGCGCGTACTGCCCTTGCTGATAAAGCAAGGTGTAGAGCAAACCGGAGGCATCGAGCTGCTCGTAAGGATTGCCGTGTGGCAGCGTCATGTCCTGCAACTTGCGCGCCTGGGCAACGGCATCGTCCCAGCGCCTGGCCTGTGCAGCTTCGACCACAGCGCGGCGCTGCCTGAAAAAAGGCGAATCCTGTTCGGCGGGGGAGTCCGCCTGCCTTGCAGGCTCAGCCGCCTGCAGAGTCGCAGGGCCCGCAAGCAGCAAGGCCACGGCCATCGCGGTCAGGGAAACAGGCGCGGGGATGCGAGGCAAAGAAAGCATGAGGGCAATTCACAAGGCAGTTCAGCAGCCCTGCAGTATAGAAAACAGCTGCCTGCACGCCCGCCTGGGGAGGCTTAGGGCAAAAAAAGAGCGGCTCCAGGGCCGCCCTCTTTGACATGCTGCAATGGCTTCAGTCCACCAGGCCAGCATAGACATGCTGAACATCGTCGTCGTTTTCCAGACCGGCCAGGAATTCCTGCACTTCTTCCTGCTGCTCGGCAGACAGGCTGCTCATGCTGATGGGGTTCTTGGCCTTGTAGCCCAGCTTGACCGACAGCACCTTGATGCCTTGCGCTGGCAAAGCCTTGCTCACGGCGTCCAGATCGGCAATATCGGTAATGAACAGGGTGGTGCCTTCTTCTTCGCCAGCTTCGAAGTCTTGCGCGCCAGCTTCGATGGCGGCCATTTCGACGTCGGCGCCATTTTCAGGCTCGCCTTCGATCATGCCCACATGGTCAAAATCCCAGGCCACGGCGCTCATCTGGCCCTTGCGGAAGCAGACACGCATATTGGGAGCCGTGCGATTGGGATTGTCAGTCAGACATTCCACCATCACGGGCACACGATGGGGGGCATAGCCCTCAAACAGAACGCTGGAATAGTTCACGGCGTCGGCACCAACGCCGGCGCCCTTCTTGATGGCGCGATCCAGCGTGTCCTTGGGCATGGAAGCCTTGCGGGCCGCTTCCACCGCCATGCGCAGGCGCGAATTGGCAGCAGGGTCGCCGCCGCCCAGACGGGCTGCAACCATGATTTCCTTGACCAGCTTGCCAAACAGCTTACCCTTGGCATCGGCGACCAGCGCCTTGCCCTTTGCTTTCCATTGCGCGCCCATGGCTGCGTTCCTTGTTGAATGTTGTCAAAACCCGCGCTATGCACACGCAAGCCGCCCGCCAAAACATCGGCGAGCAAAAGCCGGATTTATACACCTGCGCGCAATCTTTTGTCGGCAAACTGCATCAAGTCCGGGTCATAAATACAGGCAAACAGCAAGCGGCTGACCGCCCACCTAGGAGGAAAAAATGCACCGCATCACCATTCACGCCCTCGCCTGCAGCGCGTTGCCCCTGCTCGGCTCGCAGGCCCTGGCGGCCACCGAGCTGGGCACGCAAACCATGGCAACGGGGCTGGAGCACCCCTGGGCATTGGCCTTTTTGCCGGACGGACGCTATCTGGTCACGGAGCGCCCCGGCCGCATGCGCATTGTGGAGGCCGGGGGCAGGCTCAACTCCCCTATCAAAGGTCTTCCTGCCATCGCCGCCGCCGGGCAAGGCGGCCTGCTAGATGTGGTGCTGGACAGCGACTTTGCCAGCAACCGCCAGCTCTATTTCTGTTTCTCGGAGCCGGGTCAGGGTGCGGACCGGGGCAAGAGCAGCACGGCCATGGCCAAAGCCCGGCTCTCGGCCGACGCCAGCGCCCTGGAAAACGTGCAGATTCTGTTCAGCCAGCGGCCCAAGATCGATTCGGCCCTGCACTTCGGCTGCCGCATTGTGGAACGCAAGGTGAACGGCAAGCCCGACGGCTCGCTGTTTCTGAGTCTGGGCGAGCGCTACAAGGCCATGCAGGAGGCGCAGAATCTGCAGACCCATCTGGGCAAGATCGTGCGCGTCAACAAGGATGGCAGCGTGCCTCGCGACAACCCCTTTGCGGGCAGGCCCGACGCGCTGGCCGAGATCTGGAGCTATGGCCACCGCAACAGCCAGGGCGCCGCACTGGGGCCAGGAGACGAGCTCTGGATGACAGAGCATGGCCCGCAGGGCGGCGATGAACTCAACCGCATCGAGCCGGGCAAGAATTACGGCTGGCCCGTCATTACCTATGGCGAAAACTATGGCGGCGGCAAGATTGGTTCCGGCATCACCGAAAAAACGGGCATGGAGCAACCCCGGCATTACTGGGTACCGTCCATCGCTACCTCGGGGCTCGCCTATCTGAGCAGCGAGCGCTATGGCGTGGCCTGGAAAGGCTCCTTCATCACGGGTGCGCTCAAGGCCATGCAACTGCAGCGCCTGCAGATTGCCGATGGCAGGGTCACCGCCGCCGAAGTGCTGCTGCCGCGCCTGGGCCAGCGCGTACGTGATGTGCGCCAGGGTCCGGACGGTCTGCTGTACCTGCTCACTGATTCATCCAATGGGCAATTGATGCGCGTGCTGGCAACACCTTGAGCTCGGATCAGCGCAGCACACCGCGGCTTTTGAGCCAGTAGAGATAGCCCACTATGCAGAGCCAGAAGATGGCCTCTCCCAGCCACAAGCCCAACGACAGCATATCGACCTGGCTGCCAAGCCTGCCTACATACCAGAACATGCCAGCTTGGCTGACCACGCCGAGCACCACGTAAAGAGCGCCCAGCAGCAAAGCCGCGCGATTGCGCGTCCACAGCAGCCACACCAGCGTGAAGCACATGGCCGAGTTCAGCGCCAGCATGGTCTGCAGCACCAGCGCCCACTGAATCCTGGCGGCAGTACGCCAGCCGTCGGAAAAATCGGCCTCCAGCAACATCCATCCGCTCATCAGGCCAAGAAAACCGAACAGACACATCAACAGGGCCAGCCCCTTGCCATAGGGCTGCGCCCAGAGAACTTGCTTTGCTGTCATCCGTCCACTGCCCCTGTCTGATTCAAAACATCTGAGGGCCCGCCATGCTCACCCGGGCAACCAAGGAGCCACAGTGTGCCATCGCGCCCCCGGTTTCGCGCCACAATCGGCAGCAGTACAAAACAGGCGCTCATATGCTCAATGCCTTGTGGCTCGGCTTTTTTCTCGTGGCAGCAGTGGCTGCGCTCGCGCAATGGCTGCTGGGCGGTCAAGCTCAGGTGTTCTCATCCATGGTTCAGGCCCTGTTCGCCATGGCCAGGCTGTCGGTCGAAGTGATGGTGCTGCTGTTTGGCACGCTCACACTGTGGCTGGGCTTTCTGCGCATTGCAGAAAAGGCGGGCGTGGTCGAATGGCTGGCAAAAATTCTGGGCCCTCTGTTTGCCAAGCTCATGCCCGAAGTGCCGCGCGGCCACCCGGCACTGGGCCTGATCACATTGAACTTTGCCGCCAACGGGCTCGGGCTGGACAACGCGGCCACGCCCATGGGCCTCAAGGCCATGCGCGCGCTGCAGGAGCTGAACCCGCAGCCCGACACCGCGACCAATGCGCAGATTCTGTTTCTCGTGCTCAATGCCTCGTCGCTGACGCTGCTGCCGGTCACCATCTTCATGTACCGCATGCAGCAGGGTGCGGCCGATCCGACGCTGGTCTTCCTGCCGATTCTGCTGGCCACCTCCGCCTCCACACTGGTGGGCCTGTTCAGCGTGGCTCTGGTGCAGCGCCTGCCCATCTTCAGCCCCGTGGTGCTGGCCTATCTGTTGCCCGTGGCACTGGCGCTGGGTGCTTTTATGGCGTTTCTCACCACGCTCAGCGCGGCGGCACTGGCCCAGTTGTCATCGCTGATGGGCAACCTCACACTGTTTGCGCTGATCGTACTGTTCGTGGGTCTGGGCGCGCTGCGCAAGGTGGCCGTGTACGACAGCTTTATCGAGGGTGCCAAAGAGGGCTTTGATGTCGCCAAGGGCCTGTTGCCCTATCTGGTCGCCATGCTTTGCGCCGTGGGCGTGTTTCGCGCTTCGGGGGCACTTGAATATGCACTCTCAGCCATCCGCTGGGCGGTAGACGCCCTTGGCGTGGATGCCCGCTTTGTCGACGCCCTGCCGACGGCACTGGTCAAGCCTTTTTCGGGCAGCGCGGCCCGCGCCATGCTGATCGAGACCATGCAGGCGCAGGGCGTGGACAGTTTTGCGGCTCTGGCTGCAGCCACGATTCAGGGCAGCACCGAAACCACGTTCTACGTGCTGGCCGTGTACTTTGGTGCCGTGGGCATTCAGCGCGCGCGCCATGCCGTGCCCTGCGCACTGGTGGCCGAGCTGGCCGGCGTGGTCGCCGCCATCGTGGTTTGCTATCAGTTTTTTGGATAAAACCCAGAACTGACAAGCATCGCAAGCCGTTTTGCATCAAATCCGCTAAAAAGGCCAGAGCCATGGACTCCGCAGCAGCCCTGTTTCAATCATCCTGGCAGCGCACGTGGCAAGCCCTGGGGCTGACGCCGCCCACAGATCTGCTGCAACGCCTGCTCGCGGCCTGGGCCGAACCTCAGCGCCACTATCACACCCAGCAGCATCTGGCCGAATGCCTGAGCCAACTCGACTGCGTCTGGGCACAGGCCCAGCGGCCCGGCGAAGTGGCAGTGGCACTATGGTTTCACGATGCCGTCTACGACATCAAGGCCGGCGACAACGAGTTGCGCAGCGCCGACTGGGCGGCACAGGCACTGCAGGCCTCGGGCGCACCCGAGGCCTGCTGGCGCCGGGTGCATGAGCTGATCATGGCGACCTGCCACAAGACCACGCCAGCCGATGCCGATGCCCGGCTGCTGGTCGATATCGATCTGGCGATTCTGGGTGCCGACCCCGCACGTTTTGCCGAATACGACCGACAGGTCGCCGCCGAATATGCCTGGGTGCCGCGTCTGGTCTATGGCTTCAAGCGCAAGCAGGTGCTGCGCGGCTTTCTGGACCAGGACTTCATCTATGCCACGCCGCACTTCAGGCAACGGCTGGAGGCCCAGGCCCGCAGTAATCTGCAGCGGATCACCTGAGCAGGCCTACATCTCGTCAATGACCGTGCTGGCCTTGGCGCTCAGCGCGGGTGCCCGGCCCTCATCGGCTTCGACGGCAAAGCGGTCGCGGCAGTTGACGTAGAAGCTGGCCCCGAAGCGCCCCACGGGGAAGAACTCCTGCAGACGTACCCGCCATTTCTCGGTATCCACCAGTCCTTCGCGCACGGCCAGCCATTGCACGCGGCCGATAAAGACATAGCGGCTCTCGGTCTCCAGCGTCTCGTGCAACACGCATTCAAAGGCCACCGGCGCCTGGGCAATGCGCGGTGGCTGCACGCTCTGCGACGGGGTCGCCGTCAGGCCGGTGTGCAGCAACTCGCTGTGCTCGGGCGGCAGGCTGTCGCCGCAGCGGTGCATGGCGGCGGCCATGGCCTCGTCGGTAATGTGCACCACGAATTCGCCCGTGCGCAGGATGTTGTTGGCCGTGTCCTTTTGCGCCGTGTCCTGGCGCTTGTTGACGCTGAGCATGACTACCGGCGGGTCCTCGCCCATCATGTTGAACATGCTGAATGGCGCCGCGTTCACCGTGCCATCGACACCCAGCGTGGTCACCAGTGCAATCGGGCGCGGCACGATCAGGCTGGCCATCAGCTTGTAGCGGGCATAGCTGTCCAGTTGCGCAAAATCAATTTCGGTCATTGCAGTCTCTCTAGTCCCCGGGGGCGCTATCGCCTAAAGGCGGATTTGATATGGATTCGTTAGCAGGCTGCGCAATCGACAGCAGCCCTGAAGCTGCACAGGACCGCAATATTCATGCCGGACACCTGCCAGCCGACCCGCGCTCGATCTGCGCGCGGCCACGCACCATCGCAGACACCCCGTGCACCAGAGCCGGACATGCAAGTTCGGCACGCACCATCGCAGTGCCCTCGCCAGCGAGGTCGCGCTTTGTATACACATTGGCATCGATCTTGCGCACAGGCAGCAGTCCCTTCGCCATCGATCAACCAAGGAGTCACATGCGCAAACGATTTTTCCTGCAGGCTGCCACAGCAGCGCTTGCCCTGAACTGGGGCGCTGCCCAGGCGGCGGACACGCCGCTCAAGTTCCAGCTGGACTGGCGCTTCGAAGGGCCTGCAGCACTGTTTGTCCACCCCGAGCAAAAAGGCTATTTCAAGCAGGCCGGTCTGGATGTGAATGTGGAAGCTGCCAGCGGCGCAGGCGCCATCCAGCGCGTGGCCTCCGGCACCCATGATCTGGGCTTTGCCGACCTCGCCGCGCTGATGGAATTCCACGCCAACAACCCCGATGCGCCCATCAAGCCCGTGGCTGTCATGGTGATCTACAACACCACGCCGGCTTCGGTGATGGCGCTCAAGAAGTCGGGCATCACCAAGGCCGCCGACCTGACGGGCAAGAAGATGGGAGCTCCCATCTTCGATGCCGGCCGCCGCACCTTCCCCATCTTCGCCCAGGCCAATGGAGTGGGCGAGGTGCAATGGAGCACCATGGAGCCGCAACTGCGCGAAACCATGCTGGCGCGCGGCGATCTGGATGCCGTCACCGGCTATACCTTCACCAGCCTGCTCAATCTGGAGGCCCGCGGCATCAAGCGCGAGGATGTGGTGGTGCTGCCCTACGCCACGCATGGCGTTCAGCTCTACGGCAATGTGATCATCGCCAGCCCCAGGCTGATTGCCGAAAAACCGGAGGCCGTACGCGCCTTCCTCAAGGCCTTTGCGCGTGGGGCCAGGGAAGGCATTGCCAATCCCGAAGCCGCCATTGCGTCCATGAAAGCCAAGGACGGACTGGTCAACGTGCCGCAGGAGGTCAAACGCCTGAAGCTGACGATTGAGACCGCCATCGACAGCAAGGGCGCGCGCGAAGAAGGCTTCGGCCAGTTGCGCACCGAGCGCCTGGCCAGGATGGCCGAGCAGGTCGCCAAGGCCTACGCCACCAAGAACCCGGTGCCGGCCAACGCCGTATGGAACGGCAGTTTCCTGCCCAGCACGGCGGAACTGGACATACTGCCGCGACGCTAGGTCGGGGCGCCCTATGCACGGACTTTGAAACATCGGGACAAAAAAAGGCTGCAAGGCAGCCTTTTTTTATTGAGGTTCAGCGCGATCAGAGTTCGGGCACCATGGCGTCGGCATAGTCGTAGAGCTCGCCCAGAATCTCCTCGGCGCGCTCATCGGCGGTTTCGGACAGGCTGTCGATCATGGCAAACATCTGCTCAGCCGTGCGCGCCCCGCCCTGGCCTTCGATCAGGCAGGCAGCGCGGTGTTGCTCCCAGCGCTGCTGCTCGCCGGCATCGAGCGTCTGCGGGAAGTTGCGCGCACGGTAGCGCCAGACCAGCTCGGTCAGTCGTGCGTCATCAAAGCCGGTCTTGTCCAGGGCCAGCTCCTGCGGCGAGAGGCGCTTGATGCGCTCCAGACGGCGGCGGTCTTCATTGCCCACAAAGCCGCCATACAGATCCTGGTCCGTGTCCAGCGGCTCGCCCGACTCGCGCGTGAAGACGGCCTTCCATTGCGCGCTCATGTCGGGCAGGTCACGGGCAATCGCCGCATGCTGCATCGCCAACTCCATGTCCACGCCCCATTTTTCGGCCATCGCCGGGCTCAGGGTCTTGAGGCTGCCCACCACCATGGGCGACTTGTTGACATGGATGCTCTTGATGGGCAGACGGCTCACGCCCTCGGGCAGCTCGGCCTGGCGCGTGAACAGGCGCAGACGCAGGTCTTCGATGCTGATGCCTGCCAGCTCCGAAGGGTCGGTGGCCAAGTCCCAGCAAATCACCTCGTTCTTGTTGGTGGGGTGCGTGGCCAGCGGCCACATCACGCCGATGCAACCACGCGAGGGGCTGATCATCCCGGTCACATGCAGAAACGGGCGCGCGTGCTCTGGCGTGGCGGGCAGGCCCATCTCGCGCAGAGCGCCGTCCTTTTTATGCAGACCAAAGGCAAAGTCAAACAGGCGCGGCTGCTTTTCGCGGATCAGGCGGGCTAGCGCGATCGTGGCGCGCACGTCGCTCAGCGCATCGTGGGCCTGCTCGTGCAGCAGGCCGTTGGCGCGGGCCAGGTCTTCGAGCTTGAAGCTGGGCGTGTCGTCTTCCTTGGTCGGCCAGTGAATGCCGTCGGGGCGCAGCGCATAGACCATGCGCACCACGTCGAGCAAATCCCAGCGGCCGCAGCCGTTCTGCCACTCGCGCGCATAAGGGTCAATGAGATTGCGCCAGAACATGAAGCGCGTGATCTCGTCGTCGAAACGAATGGTGTTGTAGCCCACGCCCACCGTACCGGCCTGCGCCAGCTCGGCCTCGATCAGCGCTGCAAATTCATGCTCGGCAACGCCTTCCTGCAGTGCACGCTGGGGCGTAATCCCCGTGATCAGACAGGATTGCGGATCGGGCAGATAGTCATTGGCCGGCTGGCAATACCACATCACGGGCTCGCCGATTTCGTTGAGCTGGTCGTCCGTGCGTATGCCCGCAAACTGCGCGGGACGGTCATAGCGCGGCTGGGCGCCAAAGGTTTCGTAGTCGTGCCAGAAGAAGGTATGAGCCATGGGTCCGAAGTATGCCTGCGAACCGGCACAGCTTGCGGCTCAGTCCCACCAACGTCAAGCCTTTTTTGGCCTTTATCCCGTATGGATAAAGCGCAAGTAGCTATCAATATGATTGTTTAAGCTGCTCCCAATTCAAACCAAATTTGGGCAGAAATTTGCGCAGCCGGTCTGCATCGTTGACCACGGCTTTTTGCTGGCGCGACTGGTCAAACAGCTTGCGGCCCGCATCGAACAATGTGGTCGATGCGCGGCAGACGGCGATGACGGACTGCAGTTGCAAGCGGTCAAAAGGAAAGTGTGGCGGCCGACCTGATTGCCACCGTGCGCCAGGTGATTGCCTGACCTTTCCAGGCCCATGTGGAGGCCGGGAACTGCCACCTAAACCATGTGCAGAAGGAGCATCACTTTGGCGAAGGTATGCCCGTCACCCGCAAGGGTGCAGGGTGCGGTGAGCGCCAGGCGCGGGGAGATGGGCATCATCCTCGGCAGCATGGGCGCGTGCATCTACATCATGCGCGGCCTGGGCAACCCCGAGATTTTTGAAGGCCGCAGCCACGGCACAGGCCGCATGAGGCACCGCACCAAGGCCAAGAAGCTGTGCTCGGTGGCCGACCAGATCAAGGCCACGGAAAGCGTGGAATGCCTCAAGGACGAAAGCGTGATCGACGAGATCCCGATGGCCTACAAGGACATCGATGCCTTCATGGCCGCCCAGAAGGACCTGATGGAAGTGGCCCATACCCTCAAGCAGGTGATCTGCGTCCAGGGTTGAATGAGTCGGGAACATGGACTCACGCCTCATTGCCAGAAAGGAGATCCATCGTGCAAGCCGTTGAGCAGAAAGCCATTCCGGGTGCATATCTGCTACTGGAGGTCATGCCCGCCATGCACTGCAAACAGAAGCACGATATGACGGCGCTGTTTGCCAGTGAATCGAGCAAGGAAGGCTGGGGCTTCACCTCGCCCAATAGCAACCAAGACTTGCTCATTTAGCAGGTTGTGCAATAGCGCGCAGAGGAAGCAGGCTCCGAAAACGAGTGTGCAGAGGCGTTAAGCTCAGCGCCCGAGAGGTGCATATGCTCAAGCCTGGAGCAAGGTGCAAGCAGCGATTCGGTTTTGTTGGAGAGTTGAATGAATGGTTCCGCAGTAGCGGCTCTACTACCGGTGATTGCATTGATCGGTGCAGGGTTTGGCTTGGCGCGTGTCGGGCTGGTGCGGCAGGCAGCAGTCAAGGACATGTCCAACCTTGTGTTCCTATTGCTGCTGCCTTCACTGCTGTTTCGCACCATGGCTCAGGTCCATATCGGCGAATTGGATTACCGACCGATTGGCGTGTATTTCCTATCGGCCATCATCGTATTCGTGACAACGATGCTGGTCTACGGCTTCAACACCCTGGCTGCGGCGCGCGGATTGGCCAGCATGTTCAGCAATGCAGCCATGATCGGCGTACCGCTCGTGGGCCTGGCCTTTGGCGAGCAGGGACTGGTGACGCTGTTCACCTTGATCTCGGTGCACGCCCTGGTACTGCTGACGGCCGCGACCATGGTGTTCGAGTTGGCATCCTCCCGAGAACAGCATGTGGACGAGGCCCACAACAAACGATCCATGGGGCGCACTGTCTGGCAGGCAGTGCGCAATAGCATCATCCACCCTGTGCCTTTGCCGATTCTGGCTGGCCTGCTGTGGTCATTGACCGGCTGGCCTCTGCCTGACGTGCTTGATACCTCACTCAAGATGCTGGGATCGGCCATGGGCCCCATGGCGTTGCTGCTCGTCGGCATCACGCTGGCCTACACCAGGATCGGAGCTTACTGGCGACCCGCGATGCGCATCACGCTGGTTAAATCGCTGGTGCACCCACTTATGTTTCTCGTCTGCGCCTGGATACTTCAACTGCGCGGCCCGGCCATGGGAGTGATGCTGATCTGCTCAGCTTTGCCTGTGGGCGCCAACGCACTGCTATTCACCCAGCGCTACCGGGTTGCCGAGGATGAGGTGGTGGCCAGCATTGCCCTCTCCACATTGATGGCCCTGGTGACCATGCCGCTGCTGCTGATGCTGCTGCACGTCTTTCACGGGACATAGCCATCTAGGTAGTCCATCGCGCATATCTATCCAGGTTCTACCCTGGTTCAATCGGAGCTCAGTCTTGCCCTGCCGAAGCAGGGCACTGCGGCATCGGCAGAAACATTGCAGTGAACCGACTGGGAGCCAGCCAGCGAAAGTTGGAGCAGATATCGACAAGTCCTGTAATAAAAGCTTGGCTTTGGCGTTCAGGCGGCTACTCCAAAGTGCAGGACGGGATGACGCAGATTAATTGGCAAGGGAATAGCGCTCATCCAGGTCGGCAAGGACGAAGAAGGCAAGGACTCGGGCTCTGTCGCTCAGAAGCCGCAATCACTCATAAAAAAGGCGCTCCAGAAACCCACGAAAAGTTACACTTTGAATGCATGGACACAAATTGACACGAGCTCTCAAACCGAAAACATTGGCTGCTAAAGGAGGCGCGCAAAATGAATCGTTTGAAAATTTCCACTCGGCTGACTTTCTCGTTCATGACATTGATGGTGCTGATACTGGTGCTGGGAGGGGTGGCACTTTTGGGGTCGTCGACTCAGCGCTCAGCCCTCACCGACATCACCCAGAAGCAAATCCCGATCATTCGCACGCTGAACACCATCACTGATGGCGCCAATGAACAGGCGATTCAGTTCCGCAACCTAGCGATCTTTTCCACGGAGGCGCTCCAGGCCTCGGCACGGGCCATGATTCAGAAGACCCGCACCGAGGTGGCTGCAGAAATGGATTCGCTGGGCAAGCACACTCACTCCGGCCTGGGGCAATCGCTGCTGGAAGATCTGAAGCAGCGGCGCGTGGCCTTCCTCAAATCCGGTGATGAATTTCTTGGACTGCTCGATCAGGGCCAAAGAGATGAAGCGCTGAGTTTGCTGGAAACCCAACTGCGCCCCAACCAACTCGAATATCAGCGGGTTATCCGCAGCATGCTGGATCACCAGACCCAAAGCTCCGACGTGGCCAGCGAAAAGGCAGAAGCTGCCGCCGACAATCTGTTCCAGGAAGTGTTGGCGACAGGTGCAATCGCCATTCTTCTAGCGGTAACCCTTGCCATCACGATTACTCGCTCCATCACCCGCCCCCTGTCCCTGGCCATGGCAGCAGCCGACCGCGTGGCCAGAGGTGATCTCAGCGGCCAGATCATGGTGAAATCCCAGGATGAGACCGGTCAACTGTTGAGTGCGCTGCAACGCATGCAACATAGCCTGGTGAGCACGGTATCGGCGGTGCGTGGCAATGCTCAGGGAGTTGCTTCGGGCAGCGCTCAGATCGCCATGGGCAATAACGACCTATCCAGCCGCACGGAAGAGCAAGCAAGCGCTCTTGAGCAAACTGCTGCGTCCATGGAACAGTTGGGTGCGACGGTCAAACAGAATGCCGACAACGCACGCCAGGCCAATCAGATGGCACTGAATGCATCCACTGTGGCCACACAGGGCGGTGAAGTGGTCGCAGAGGTAGTGGAGACCATGAAGAGCATCAATGAAAGCAGCCACAAGATTTCCGACATCATCGGTGTCATTGATGGCATCGCTTTCCAGACCAATATTCTGGCGTTAAATGCTGCCGTCGAAGCTGCCCGCGCCGGTGAGCAAGGACGGGGCTTTGCAGTGGTGGCAAGCGAAGTGCGAGCTCTGGCTGGACGCTCGGCTGAGGCCGCCAAGGAGATCAAGCAGCTCATTACCACCAGCGTGCAGCGCGTGGAGCAGGGCTCCTTGCTCGTGGACAAAGCCGGCGAGACCATGACCGATGTGGTCACGGCCATTCGGCGCGTCACCGACATCATGGGTGAAATCAGCGCTGCCAGCCATGAGCAAAGCTCGGGCATGGCCCAGATAGGGGAAGCCGTTACCCAAATGGATCAAACCACGCAGCAGAACGCGGCATTGGTCGAGGAAATGGCCGCCGCAGCCAGCAGCTTGCACAACCAAGCACAGTCGCTGGTCGAAGCAGTGGCAGTCTTCAAGTTGTCAGAGCACCAACAAAATACCTCTGCCGCAATGCAGGCAGCGTCGGTCAACCCGACAAAACCGGCAACAGTGGCAAGAGTATCGGAGTCGCCACCAAAGCCCCTCATGGCCACCAAGTCCCCTGTACTGCGTCGCCCAGTTGCTATCGCTGGAACACAGCAGACTACGGGCAAGAATGGCGATGACTGGGAAACTTTCTGAGGGGGCTTCCTAGCAGATCCAGCGAGCAAAGGCGGTGAGGCGTCAGGCCTGCCGCATTTTGAACTTATCGGTGTCGGCGCATAACTTCGTGCTTTGCAGCAGATATGCGTAGACGATGAGCAACTCCACACACCAGGACCTGCGGCCAGTAGCTCCTTAGGCCGCATTACAACGGCCAGTCTTATGTGATGCGCGCCAAACCTCTCACACGGTGCTCCGCACTTTGAAGGAGGCTGGCGGGCATCGCACACCTCAGCGAGGAACTCTCTCACCCCGCAAGTCATCACCTCTGACAGCAACCCTGTTTTTATTCGAGATGATGATAGATCGGGATCCCAGGGAGGCCGCCTCCCCGCGCCAGAGCAGACCTCCAAGTACTTGCATATCCCCAGCATCAGCGCCGGCTGCAGCGGTACTTCACAGTTCACAGATCACAGATCACAGATCACCATCATGACCAGTTGACTCAGGACCTGGCTGGTCACTCCACGCCAGGTACAAGTCACGCGTTTCACGGAACGTGTACAGACGTTCTACAGTTCCACCCGAGCTTCGCGCCGTACGGCCTGTGGCGGCATGCCGAAGCCACGCAGGAAAGCTTCGCGCATATGGCGCCGGTCACGAAAACCTGTCTCCTGAGCAATCACCTCCAGCGGATGCCGACTGCCCTCAATCATCAGCCGTGCGGCTTCAAGCCGAAGACCCTCCACGGCTTTGGCGGGGGACTGGCCCGTCTCGGCCGTGAACACCCGGCTGAACTGGCGTGGACTCAAGCTGGCAGCCTCGGCCAGCTCTTCCACACTCAGTGCTTGAGAAAGATTGCGCCGTGCATGCTCCAACGCCTGCTGGATGCGGTCTGACTTGGGTGCCAGCTTGAGCATCTCGGAGTGCTGTGACTGCCCGCCCGAGCGGCGCTGGTGCATGACCAAACGATGTGCAACCGACCGTGCAACCTTTGCGCCGAGGTCTTTTTCCACCAGCGCCAACGCCAGATCGATCTCCGCAGTCATACCGGCAGAGGTCCAGATCGGCCCGTCAGCGATATAGATGCGGTCGGACTCAATCTGCGCCCGTGGGTGGCGCTGCTGCAAGGCCTCGGCCCAATACCAGTGCGTGGTGGCGCGGCGCCCATCAAGCAGGCCCGCGTCGCCCAGCAGGAAAGCGCCCGTGCACAGACCGGCCACGCGCCGCGCAGATACCGCCACCTTGCTCAGCAGCCGGATCAGTTCCGGTGCCGGAGCGGCGTCTCTTGGAGTGAGATTGCCCGCAACCAGCCAGGTGTCTGCCCTGCTGCGTGCTGTGAGGGGCTTTGCCTGCAATGCAAGCCCTGCCGAAGCTCGAGCAGCACCACCCATTGCATAGGTTTCCACCTCATAAAAGGGCTTCTCCACCATCAGGTTGGCGAGTTCGAACACGGCCTGGGTGGCCAGCGCCATGACTTGGAAGCCTTCCGGCAGGATGTAACCGATACGGTGCATAAGGAACGCCCTTTCCAATGTCCTTTTTCATGACTATATACGTCATTTACGACAAAACCCGTACATCGCACCATTCATGCCATGGACAACATCCATCCACCTCAAGGAGTTTCACCATGGCACAAACCCATCTCGGCACCGCCCTCATTACCGGGGCATCCAGCGGCATCGGCGCGCTATATGCACAAAAGCTCGCTCAGCGTGGCTATGACCTGATCCTGGTCGCCCGCAACCGCGAACAGCTGAACGCGCTGGCAAGCAGCATCAGCACTCGCACGGGCCGTGCGGTAGAAGTCCTGCCGACCGATCTGAACAACCGCACTGAACTGGCGCGCGTGGAAGAGCAATTGCGCACGGACGCCAGCATCACCTTGCTGGTCAACAATGCGGGCATGGGCACACACACGCCCTTGCTGCACAGCGACGTTGAAAAGATGACCCGCATGGTCGATCTGAATGCCACGGTACCTATGCGGCTGGCTTATGCGGCGGCTCCTGGCTTCGTGGCTCGCGGACGTGGAGCGATCATCAACATTGCGTCCATCGTCGCCATCTCCCCCGAGACTCTGAATGGCGTCTACGGCGCCAGCAAGGCTTTTGTACTGGCTTTCAGTCAGTCGCTTCAGCATGAGTTGACCGACAAAGGTGTTCGGGTGCAGGCAGTGCTGCCTGGTGCTACGGCCACGGACTTCTGGGCCATCGGCGGATTGCCGGTAGAGAACCTGGATGCAAGCATCGTGATGAGCGCCGAAGACCTCGTCGATGCAGCACTGCTGGGGTTTGAGCGTGGAGAAAAGGTCTCCATCCCCTCGCTGCACGCTGGCGAGAAGTGGGATGCCTATGAGGCCACACGCCAAGCTATGGCCGGCCAGTTGTCCAGCAACACCGTCGCCCAGCGCTACGCCGCTGCGCGCTGACTATCGCAAGGAGCCCATGTCATGAAAGCCGTTATTGCAGCTTATGCTCGCTCGCCGTTTCACTTCGCCCGCAAAGGCCGCCTGGCCGAAGTGCGGCCGGACACGCTGGCAGCCCAGGTCGTACAGGGTTTGTTGAAGCGCTCAGACCTCGATCCTGCACTATTGGAGGATGTGATCCTCGGCTGCGCCTACCCCGAGGCCTCGCAAGGCAACAATCTGGCGCGCATCGTCGGCCTGCTGGCCGGCCTGCCTGAAACCGTGGGCGGCATGACCGTGAACCGGTTTTGCGGCTCGTCGATGCAGGCCGTGCATATTGCCGCCGCGCAGATCGAGGCAGGCATGGGCGACGCCTTCCTCTGCGTGGGCGTGGAATCCATGACAATGGTTCCGCAGGGCGGCTTCAACTTCTCGCCGAACCCCCAGTTGCAGGCAAATACCGACGCCTACACTTCAATGGGCGAAACGGCGGAAAACGTGGCGCAGAGATGGGGGGTGAACCGCGCCGACCAGGAGTTGCTGGCTCTGCAATCCCACCTGAAAGCCGCCGCTGCGCGCGACCAGGGTCTGCTGGTCGATGAAATCGTGCCTATTCTTTTACCGGATGGAGAGCTGCTGGATGCCGACGGCTGCATACGCCCCGCCACCACACTGGAGGCCCTGGCCGGGCTCAAGCCCGCTTTCAGACCTGATGGAGCGGTCACGGCGGGCACATCGTCGCCGTTGACCGATGGCGCTGCGGCCGTGCTGGTCACCCGCGACGATTTTGCCGAACGCCATGGTCTGCAGGCACTGGCGCGCATCCGCAGCTTCGCGACCGTGGGAGTGGACCCAGCGATCATGGGCATAGGTCCGATCCCTGCCACGCGCAAGGCACTGGCCCGTGCAGGTCTCACTGTGACCGATCTGGACGTGGTTGAGATCAACGAAGCTTTTTCGTCTCAGGCGCTGGCCTGCATCCGAGACCTCGGCCTGGACATGGCGACCGTGAATATTGACGGCGGGGGGCTGGCCATCGGTCATCCACTTGGCGCCACTGGTGCGCGCATCACAGGCAAGGCAGCTGCCTTGCTTGCACGACAGCAGGGACGATATGCCCTGGCCACCCAATGCATCGGCGGTGGGCAAGGTATTGCTACGGTGCTGGAGAGACCGTGAACTCATATCGACAGAGACCAAGACTTCAACTCCACTCAAGGACACCATGATGCTCCGTAGCACTGAAACCTGGACAGTCTGCTTGAGCGCCAGCGCGGCACACTGCCCGATACCTTTGGCGCGCGACCGATGGCACTGGCCGAAGGCCGCATGACCATGGAGCTGACTATTGCGCCGTGGATGATGGCTCCCAATGGCTTTCTACATGCCGCCACACAGGTGATGCTGGCCGACACCTGCGCCGGCTATGCGACCCTGGCGCATCTACCGGAGGGTGCAAAAGGATTCACGACACTGGAGCTGAAATCCAACTTCCTTGGTACTGCGAAGCAAGGAATCTTGCACGTGGAGGCCGTGGCCGAACATCTGGGGAGGACAACGCAGGTGTGGTCGGCTACCTTGTTCGATGACAAGGGCCGTAGGCTATCGTTATTCCGTTGCTCGCAGATCGTGCTCTGGTGACTGGGTCGTTGCCGCGCTTGAGTCAGCAGCCTAAAAACATCTGACAGAAATCGATGGCTCCGAGAGTGAAGACGGAGCTCGGATACCGCGCAGCGCGCAGCGCGCAGGCCAGGCTTTTGCTATGACCTGCGATCCACGCCAACAGAAAACCTCTGTGCGAAAGTCAGCCGAGCGCGGCGCGCAAGACGCGCCCCCCCGAACCCGCAGGAACCCAAATATCTGCACCCTACATTCCGGCAGCTATGTGTTCAAAGCTAGCTCCGCCATGAGTTTCACGCTGGGGCAGCGGCTGTATCGCCCGCGCCCATGCTGGCCATACAGCCGCTCAATGACGGCACACAAAATCTCTTGGCATTCCCCGCCGCTTCATGAAGCGCAGCCATGGGCCGCTGCTGCACCGCGATTTTCACCCAACCGGTGGCAATGAACTCGAGACCGTGATCGGCGACACCAGAGGCATGCTGCCATCCTTTACCTCAACGAGACCGGTATACGCTTGAGGAGCATGCAGACTGTTTGCCCCGCCCTGCCCTCATCGATTGTGCGAAGGCAGTGAGCTAGCTTGCCTCGATCAAACCCATCAAGACCTGACCCACATCGGCCTCCACCTTGAAAGCCAGCAGTGCATCCGCCCTTGTCACGCCTTGATTGATGGCCACGATGGACTTGCCCTGCTCATGCGCTGCTAGAGCAAAGCGGTAACCCGAATACACCATCAATGAAGAGCCGGCGATCAGCACGGCGTCGGCCCTGGCCACGGCAGCCATGCAGGTCTGCACGCGTTCACGTGGCACGGTCTCGCCAAAGAACACCACATCGGGCTTGATCAGGCCCGTTCCGCAATGTGGGCAGGCGGGAACGACAAACCCGCTGAAGTCCCGCCCCTCCAGATCGGCATCGCCGTCAGGTGCAGGGGCGGCATACAGCTGGGCCCAAGCCGGGTTCAGTGCGAGCAGCCGCTGCTGCAGATCGGCGCGGGCAGAGCGCTTGTCGCAGTCCATGCAGCGCACGGTGTCGATGCGCCCGTGCAGGTCCACGATGTTCAGGCTGCCGGCCGCGTCATGCAGGCCATCGACATTCTGGGTGATCAGCAGCTCGAGCCGGCCTTGCTGCTCCAGCCGCGCCAGTGCCTGATGGGCAGCACCGGGACGCGCCTGACCCATCACGCGCCAGCCCAGCATGGAACGCGCCCAATAGCGCTGACGCACCATCACATCGCCCATGAAGGCCTGGTAGGTCACGGGCTGGGGGCGCTTCCACTGTCCGTTGCGGTCACGATAGTCGGGAATGCCGACTTCGGTGCTGCAGCCGGCGCCACCAATGACCACCACGCGCGGGTGCGCATGCAGCCAGTCCTGCAGGCGCCACAGCGCCAGAGCATCCACACAATGGTTCAGGGTTTCACTCATTACAGCAGCGGCGATGTCAATCGGGCCACGGAACCGATCAGCCGTCGTCGCAGACCTTTTTCGCTGCGATATTGCACCATTCGAGCCTGGCCCAGATCAGCCTCGAACTGGGCAGCGATGGCCTGATTCAGCTCTGGCCCGTAGCCGATCACACAGACCTCGTAGTTGAGGAAAAAGCTGCGATAGTCAAAATTGGCCGTGCCGATCATGGCCATATTGTCATCGACCACCAAGGTCTTGGAGTGCAGCATGCTGGCCGCATATTCATAGATATGCACGCCACAGCGAATCAGCTCGTCAAAATAGGAGCGCGCAGCGGCCGTCACCAATAACGAATCAGACTTCTTCGGCACCAGAATGCGGACCTCCACACCGCGCAGTGCAGCATTGGTGAGAGCCGTCAGCGCGCCTTCGGTCGGCACAAAGTAAGGCGTGGTCAGCAAGATGCGCTGCTGGGCCGCGTTGATGGCCGCCAGATAGGCGCGGTAGATGGCGTCCAGCTGGTCGTCAGGCCCCGAGGTCACGACCTGCATGGGGATGGGGCCGTCTTCGCAGTCGGGCAGCAAGTCATCGAGATCGTCGGGCAGGCGGTGCGGATCATCGCTGCGGGTGTAGGCCCAGTCCTCGAGAAACACCGTCTGCAGCCAGTTGACGACGGAGCCTTCGACCCGGAGATGCACATCGTGATAGGCATCGTCACAAATGCGCTCGTTCTCTTCATCGGTGACGTTCACGCCGCCCGTAAAGCCCACTTTGCCATCGCAGACCAGAATCTTGCGGTGGGTACGGAAGTTGACCACGGGTCGCAGTCGCCGCCCTATCTTGGCGTCGTGAAAGCGCAGCACCTCGACCCCGGCCTGCTGCAGCGGCTCGAGAAACTTTCGCCCCAGCTTCTTGGAGCCCAGAGCATCCACCAGCAAACGCACCTGCACACCTGCACGTGCTTTCTCGATCAGCAAATCACGCAAGGCCGTGCCGGTCTGATCGGGCTCGTAGATGTAGTACTCCAGATGCACATGGTGGCGTGCTGCGCTCACGGCCTCGGCAATCGCATCAAAGGTCGCGGCGCCCCCCACCAGCAACTGCATGGAAGTGGCCGTGCTTACCGGGAAATCGCTGGTCATGCCGACCAGCCGCGCCACCTGGCGCAGGCGTTCCTGCTTGGCCGGAATGCGTTCCCTGAGCTTTTGCATGCTGTTGCGCACCCGCGAACGCTTGCGCGAGCGCAGCCGCTTGATACGCTGGCGTTTCATGCGTTGCGGACCGAAGTAGTAATAGACCAACAGACCCACCACAGGCAGCGCTGCCATGGACAACAGCCAGCTCAGCGTGGCAATCGGCTGGCTGCGCTGCAGCAAAATCCAGATGCCCACCACGATGACATACAGCGACCAGCCAGCGGACAGCCAGAGCTTGACGCTCTCTTGGCTCAGCTGCATTGCTATCCAGTCCAATTGCGCACTCCTGTTGTTCGATGAACCATCACCACCATGCCCTCGCAGTATGGCAGCGGCATGGCAGACTGCGGCGATCCGCCTGACCGGGGGAAACACCCTCAAGCTGGCGCCATGCTTTTGTACCGCGCTACAAAGAGTATATTGATACGCATGATTTCCGAACTCATCACGACTCTGGCCCAGGCCCGCAAGGCCGCCCGCATCACCCAGGCCGACCTGGCCGAACGTGCCGGTCTGTCGCGCATGGCCGTACAGCGCACTGAAACCGGCGATGTCGACCCGCGCTTTTCCACTCTGCAGGAAATGGCCCGTGTGCTGAATATGGAGCTGATCGCCGTGCCGGCCGAGCTGCACGCCCAGGTGCTGGCACTGATTGAGCCCCAGACCGACCAGACGGCTGCAGCCGACAGCATCGCCAGTCCGGTGACCGGCCAGGATTCGCTATGAAGTCTTACGTATTGTTAACTTGAGAGTCCTGTTTGCTCGGCCACAATGGCCCGAGTTTCTTGCGCGACATTCAGAGGTTTGAGAGATGGCGATTCACAACTGGGATTACGCACCGGAGGCACTGGAGGTACAGGTCAGCGAATTGTTGCTGGCCACGGCAGATCGAAGCGACGAACTGGTCGATGAAAACGTGCGCCTGGTCCTGCACGAGCTGCGCCAGCACCTCAATATGGAGGTGATTTTTGTCTCAGAGATCCGCAACGGCCAACGCATGTTCCAGCATGTCGATACTGCCCCCGGCAGGGAACTGATTGCCACCGGCGGCGGCAGCCCTCTGGAAGAGTCGTTTTGCCAGTGCGTGCTCGACGGCGTTCTGCCCGGCCTGGTCCATGACGCTGCCACCCACCCGGCCTTTTCCAAGCTGCCGGCAACTCCTTTTCGTGTGGGAGCCCATCTGAGCACCCCTATCGTGCTGGCCAGCGGCAAGGTCTACGGCACGCTGTGCTGCTTCAGTCAGGCCGCCGATGAAAGCCTGAC
Source organism: Comamonas testosteroni (assembly GCF_000761245.1). GTDB lineage: Bacteria > Pseudomonadota > Gammaproteobacteria > Burkholderiales > Burkholderiaceae_C > Comamonas > Comamonas testosteroni_C. The sequence goes on from NZ_AWOR01000012.1 coordinate 46,097, forward strand.
GGCCAAGGACCTGCAAAAACTCGAATGCGTGGCCAAGATTACGGCCAGGCGAATCGATATCAAGCAGGCCCGGCAACTGCAGCCGGCCGAAGAAAAGTGCACGCCTTCCGGCCCGGCTTCTCCCGGAAAGCTCTGAAAACCAGCTCTCCGGGAAAAAGCTGCGTCAGTTCACCGCCACGCAGACCTGGCGCTGCTCGCCCAGTCCGTCAGCACCCAGTCGCACCACGTCGCCGGGCTTGAGAAAGACGGGCTGCGGCTTTTGTCCCAGGCCCACGCCCGCAGGCGTTCCGGTGAGAATCACATCGCCGGCCTCCAGCGTCATGAAGTGGCTGATATAGCTGATGACCTTGGGCACGCCAAAGATGAAATTGCTGGTATTGCTGCTTTGCATGCGCTGGCCGTTCACTTCAAGCCACAGCGCAATGCGATGCGGATCGGCCACCTCGTCGGCCGTCAACAGCCAGGGCCCCAGCGGCGCAAAGCTGTCATGGCTCTTGCCTTTGTCCCAGGTGCCTCCGCGCTCCATCTGCCAAGCCCGCTCGGACACATCGTTGCCCAGCACATAGCCGGCCACATGACCCAGCGCGGCCTGCTCGCTCACCCGCATGGCACGGCGGCCGATGACCACGCCCAGCTCCACCTCCCAGTCCACCTTGGTCGCCGCCGGCGCTATCTGTATGGCGTCATCGGGCCCGCTGATGGCCGTGACCGCCTTCATGAACAGCACCGGCTCGGCTGGCGGCTCAGCCCCCGCCTCTGCCGCATGGTCTGCGTAGTTGAGCCCCACGCAGACGATCTTGCCCACCTGCCCCACAGGGCAACCCAGACGAGGAGCACCTGACACGGCCGGCAGCTCCTCGACTTTCCGATCGCGCCAGTGCGCAAGCTTTTCAGGCTGCAGCTCGGTGCCGCGCCAGTCGGCCACCCAGGCCGAAGCATCGCGCAACACGCCTTGCGCATCCAGCACACCGGGCTTTTCCTCACCGGCAGCTCCAAATCGAACCAGTTTCATAGTCTCTCCATTCCTCGGGCCTCATTTTCTGTGCGGTCAGCAAAGGCCCCGGTCTTTCATCACGAAGCTCCATCGCCCTTCGCCTTGCGTTGCCCTGCATCACGACCTGAAAGCCGAGCTTGCTGCAACCACCGGCTGTCACACCACTTCAAACAAGCGCCCCCAACCCTTGATATCCGCCGGACTACGCCCTGCCGCACGCAACATCCCCCACACCGTGGTGCTGACCGTATCGAGCAGCGGCACATTCCAGCGTCGCTCTACCTGATCGGCCAGTTGCGCTGCATGCAGATTGGTGCAGTAAGTCACTACCGCATCCGGTGCCCCCTCCTCCATCACCTCTGCGATCAGCCCCAGCAACTGCTCAGGCTCCACAAGCGCAAAGCTGTGATTGACAGAAATGTTCAGATGCCGCTGAGCCGTGGTTTCCACGCCGGCTGCGCGGTAATTGTTGACGATACATTGCTGCACATCCGCGGTATAGGGGCTCACGATGGCCAGTTTTTTGACGGAAAGCTTTTGCATCAACTCATTGAGCGCCAGTATGGCTGTCGTCGCCTTGATGCCCGTGCGCTGCTCGATGCGCTCGCACAACTGCCGGTCGCAATCAAAACCGCGCCAGCCCGCAGCGGTACCGCTCCAGCCAATCACATCCACTTTGGCATCGGCCAGCAACTCTGCAGCCGCAAGAATCTTGCTGTCATCAAACTGATTGAGCGCGGCCTGCGCCAACGAAATCTCCGTCACCTTGAAGCGCGAAAAATGCGCTGAGCATTGACCCGCACTGGCGGCAAGTGCACTGGTCAACGGCTCCAGCGCCGTATTCGAAGAAGGCGTCAGCACGCCCAGGCATGTCTTGGTTGCAGTCATCTCTTGTGTTCTCCGTGAAGGGCCGACCGTCTCAGCGGCCGGATCACATTGTTCTCAGGTCGCCACAAAACGTCAACAATAATGTCAACAACAATAAAGGCATCACTTTCCAAATTTGCCAAAAAATACATTCCACCTCCTCTGAAACGCTGTAGAAAAGTGGGCATATCAATGCAAATTTAGTCACATAGGTGTTTTCTATATTGTTTACAACATTGTCGACATTTAAATTTTCATCACATCAACCAACCCTGGATGGAGTGAACCCGAAGATGCATATCCCGACCACAGCCGCAGCGGAGCACACGCAGGCTCCGACCAAAGTCCGATGGAAGATCTTCCTGATGATGTTGTTCCTCATCTCGATCAACTACATCGACCGAGCTTCGTTATCGGTGGCCATGCCGATGATTGCCAAGGAATTCGACCTGAGTCCTGCCATGCAGGGCTTGTTGCTGAGCTCGTTTTTCTGGACCTATGCCTTCATGCAGATACCGGGAGGCATGCTTGCCGACAAATACGGCCCACGCTCGGTCATCGCTGGCGCCACTCTGGGCTGGGGTCTGTTTCAAACCATCGCCGCATTCACCACAGGCTGGTTCTCTCTGCTGCTGACTCGCCTAGGCCTGGGAGCCGCCGAAGCGCCCATCTACCCTGCCGGAGGCAAGCTCAACGGCATCTGGATGTCCCAGAACGAGCGAGGCCGTGGCGCCACGCTGCTCGACGGTGGCGCACCGCTTGGCGCTGCCCTGGGGGCCGTCATCATTGCGGGCCTGATCGCCTTCTTCGGCTCCTGGCGTATCTCCTTCGTGGTCGCCGGCGTCGGCACCATGATCGCGGGCTACTTTGCCTGGTCCTATATCCGCAACCACCCTCGCGAGCATTCCGGCGTGAACGAGGCCGAAGCCCGTCACATCGAAGCCGCACATGCCGAAGACGCCAGGGCCGACGCCGGCACCAGCAAGGGCAAGCTGCTGGACTTCTTCAAGTACCGCTCGGTGTGGGGCATGTTCTTTGGCTGGATGTGCTTCAACGCGCTCTTTTACGGCCTGCTGACCTGGATGCCCACCTACCTGTCCAAGGTGCACGGCATGGACATCAAAGCCATGGGCGGCGCGCTGTTCGCCATGTTCTTCTCCGGCTTCGTGGGAGAAATGATCGGCGGCTGGATTGCCGACAAATGGCGTGAGAAAGGTGCCAACCAGGCCACCGTGCTGCGCACTCTGTTCGGCATTGCATCGATCATCGCCACCATCGCCATCTATGGCGTCTCGCAGATCACCGACCCCGTCACGGTCGTCATCCTGCTGTCCATCACCCTGTTCTTCCTGCGCTGGTGCGGCCTGTTCTGGTGCATTCCATCCCTGATTGGCACCCGCAATCGCGTCGGCTTCCTGGGCGGCGTCATGAACCTCGGCGGCAATTGCGCCGGTATTGGTGTGCCCATCATCGTGGGGCTCATCGTGCAGGCAACAGGCTCTTACTTCATGGCGCTGATGATGTTCACCGGCGCAGGCGTGGGCTTGTTCATCTGCTCGGCCCTGCTGATCGACTACAGCAAGAAGGTACCCGTATAAGCCTCAGACGCGAATACGGCCAGAGCGGCCTGCCAATGCAGCGCCGCTCACGCCTTCTCGCTACACAGAGCAAGCCCCTTTTGAAGCAGCCACGGCCTCATCGAGCCTGAGCTAGCCACACACATCACCACAGGCGTGCCAGCACCGGCTGCCACTCACTTTCACCGTAGAACCGACCCCGAACATGACCCCCTGCGAATTCGATATCGTGGTGCGCAATGCGCAAGTAGCAACCGCCAGTGACATCTTTGAAGCCGACATCGGCATCCGCAACGGCAAGATCGCCCAGCTGGGCAACAAGCTGCCTGCCGGCACTCACGAATACGACGCTCAAGGCCGAGTGGTCACTCCGGGCGGCATCGACGCCCACTGTCACCTGGATCAGCCCATGGAGCCGCCGGTGCGCATGGCAGACGACTTCGAAAGCGGCACCCGCGCTGCAGCCTGCGGCGGCACCACCACGGTCATCCCCTTCGCCGCCCAGGCCAAAGGCCAGTCCTTGCGTGCAGCCGTGGCCGATTACCATCGCCGCGCAGAAGGCAAGGCCTATGTGGACTATGGCTTCCACATGATCGTCAGCGACCCCACCCCGGAAGTACTGGAAAACGAACTGCCCGCGCTGATCCGGGAAGGCTACACCTCCTTCAAGATCTACATGACCTATGACGATCTGAAGCTCGATGACGGCCAGATACTCGATGTCCTGGACGTGGCTCGCAAATACGATGCCACGGCCATGATCCACGCAGAGAATGCCGACTGCATCCAATGGCTGACCAAGCGCCTGGAAGCCAGCGGCCGCACGGCCCCCCGCTATCACGCAGTCTCGCGCCCCATGCTGGTGGAGCGCGAAGCCACCCATCGCGCCATCGCGCTCTCGGAGCTTGCCGATGTGCCCATCCTCATCGTCCATGTCTCGGGCCGCGAGGCCGTCGAGCAGATCCGCTGGGCGCGTTCCCACGGTATGAACATCATGGCCGAAACCTGCCCGCAATACCTGTTCCTGAGTGCAGAAGACCTGGGCCTGGACGACAGCTACCATGGCGCCAAGTGCGTATGCAGCCCGCCGCCGCGCGACAAGGCGAACCAGGAGGTCATCTGGAACGGTCTCAACGACGGGCTCTTCACCGTATTTTCGTCCGACCATGCTCCATTCAACTACGATGCCCCAGAAGGTAAAAAACCGGGTGGAAAGGAAGTCTCCTTCAGCCATATTCCGAATGGCATCCCAGGCATCGAAACTCGCCTGTCCCTGCTCTACACCCACGGCGTGCTGGCTGGGCGCATGACGCTCAACCGCTTTGTGGAACTGACCTCCACCAACCCCGCCAAGGTCTACGGACTGCATCCGCGCAAGGGCAGCATCGCCATAGGAGCCGATGCAGACCTGGTCGTCTGGCAGGAAGGCGAGCGCACCATCAGCAACCGCGACCTGCATCACAACGTGGACCACACCCCTTACGAAGGCCAGTTGCTCAAGGCCTGGCCCTGCCTGACCCTGTCGGGCGGCCAGGTCGTCTGGGATGGCGAGAAGTTCCAGGCCCGAGCCGGCCAGGGACGATTCCTGCAACGCGGCGCCCCCACCTTGCTGCCCAAGCGACCCACACACCGCTTCTGAACCGGAGCACAGACCATGAAACTGCTGATCATCAATCCCAATATTTCCGAGAGCGTTACTTCTCTTATAGAGAAAGAAGCCAGACTGGCCGCTGCTTCGGGTACGGAAATCACCATGCTGACCGCCCCCATGGGCGTGGCCTATATCGAGACGCGCTTTGAGGCCATGATTGCCGCCTACGCCGTGGCCGAGCTGGCCGCAACCCATGCCGCACGGCATGACGCCGTCATCGTGGCCGCCTTTGGCGACCCCGGTCTCGAAGGCCTGCGAGAGGCCCTGGACATTCCCGTGCTGGGCATGACCGAGTCCGCGCTCATGAGCGCATGCATGCTGGGCAAGCGCTTTTCCATCATTGCCATCTCCAGGCGCATTACCGCCTGGTACCGAGATATGGTCGAGCGCAACGGGCTCATAGACCGACTCGCCAGCATTCGCTGCCTGGACGAGCCTCTGCGGGACATCGGAAGTGTGCAGGACGATCATGCAGCACGCCTGCAGGCCTTGTGCGAAGCAGCGGTCAGCGAAGATGGCGCCGATGTCCTGATCATTGCCGGCGCACCGCTGGCCGGCCTGGCACGCTCCATCAAGCAGAGCCTGCCGGTGCCGGCCGTCGATGGCGTCTCCAGCGCCGTCAACCACGCGCAAAGTCTGGTCTCGCTGGCCCCCTCTCCTGCACGCGCCGGCAGCTTTGCCAAGCCGCCACGCAAGGACTTCAAGAACCTTCCCCCCGGACTGACCCAGCTGTTGAGCCAACTGCCCTGAAGACGCTGCGGGAAAAGCTTCATAGAGATGATTGACGCTCGGCATGCTGTGCGACACTAGAATTCATCAGCATGTCGACAAAAAGCACTACAAAAGTGAACAATCGAAGCAATACATCTCGATCCGAAATTACCGTGGATGAAATGGCCGCCCGCATTGCCACAGCCATCCATGAGCACCGCCTGCTGCCGGGAACCAAGCTCGGCGAAGACCGGCTGGCCAATATCTTCAACACCAGTCGGGCTCGCGTGCGCGAGGTGCTGGCCCGCATGGCCCGCGACCAGATGGTGGAGCTGTTCCCACAGCGCGGAGCCTTTGTCGCCAAACCCAGTATCGAGCAGGCGCTGGACGTCTTCGAAGCGCGCCGGCTGATAGAGCCAGGCATTGTGCGCCGCCTCGTTCTGAGCATGGACAACAGCAAGATCCGTCGCCTGCAGACCCATCTGAAGCAGGAGCGCGAAGCACGTGCCAATTCCGACAAGCGAGCCACGGTTCGCCTGTCCGGCGAGTTTCATGTGCTGCTTGCCGAGCTGGCCGGCAACTCCGCGCTGCTGCGCAGCATGCGTGAGCTATCCACACTGACCTGCCTGACGATCTCGCTGTATGAATCGGCGGTCAACACCTGCTGCCTGGTGGACGAGCATGAAGCCGTGGTCAATGCCATTGTCGCGGGCAATGGCGAGCAGGCAGAGCAGCTGATGCTCAGCCACCTAGATCACATACAGGGCAGCCTGCGCCTGGAGGCCGATGCCGACGACGCTGATCTGGAGCAGATACTGGGCGACCTCTGATCACAGTCGGCGTCGCGATCCGGCAACGGGAGCCATCGAAGTGATCGATACGCCCTTCTCGACTGGAGATGGCTGGCAGCTATGCGGGCAGGGGCGTCCGCATTAGCATCCACGGCTGATCGCCATCACTTTTTCCAGAGGCCTTGAGGCCGTTTCAATGAGCGCACCCGCCCCACATTCCTTGCCGCAAGCCGAGCGGCCACGCCCGCGCCATCTGAGCGAACTGTTCTGGTCACTGACCTTTCTGGCCTTGCAGGGCTTTGGCGGCGTGCTGGCCGTGGTGCAGCGCGAACTGGTCGAAAAACGCCAATGGCTGAGCAATGAGGAGTTCATGGAGGACTGGGCCGTAGCGCAGATCATGCCCGGCCCCAATGTGGTGAATCTTTCCATCATGCTGGGCGAGCGCTACTTCGGCTGGCGCGGAGCCGTCGTGGGGTTGTGCGGAATGCTGACGTTTCCCATGCTGGTGGTCATCAGTCTCACCCTGGTCTATACCCAGTTCGCGGCCAACCCGGCCGTTGCCGGAGCACTGCGCGGCATGGGCGCCGTGGCGGCAGGGCTGGTGGCGGGCATGGGCCTGAAGCTGGCTGGCACGCTGCGCAAGCACCCACTGGGCAAGTGGTATTGCGCAGGGCTGGCCATCGCCGCCTTTGTGCTGGTGGCCGTGCTGCGCCTGCCGCTGTTCTGGGCCTTGCTGCTGGTGGGCGCAACAGGCTGCGTGCTGACCTACCGGAGGCTGGCATGAGCACGCTGGCGATCGAGCTGCAGAACGTGGACTGGCTGCATCTTTTTGCCTATTTCCTCACGCTGTCGCTGATGGCCGTGGGTGGAGCCATCACCGCTGCGCCGGATATGCACCGCTATCTGGTCGACGGCAATCGCTGGCTGTCGGAAACCCAGTTCACCAGTTCCATCGCCATTGCCCAGGCCGCCCCCGGCCCCAATGTGTTGTTCATCGCCCTGCTGGGCTGGAACGTGGGACTGAATGCGGGAGGCGGCGCCGGCCCGGCGGCCTGGGGACTGGGAGCGCTGGGTGTTGCGGTGTGCATGGTGGGCATTTTGCTGCCCAGCTCGCTGCTGACCTGGCAGGCCTCGCGCTGGGGTCAGCGCAACCGGGACAAACGCGGCGTGCGCGCCTTCAAGCAAGGCATGGCTCCGCTGGTGATCGGTCTGCTGCTGGCCACTGGCTGGCTGCTGGGCAGCGCCAGCGGCAACCCTGGCAAGGACTGGAAGCTATGGCTGCTGAGCCTTGCGTGCACCTTGCTGGTATGGCGCACACGCATTCATCTGCTGTGGCTGCTGGCTGCCGGCGCGGCGCTGGGTGCGCTGGGCTGGGTGTAACAGCAGCACCGCCAAACTCCGGGTTCGGCTGATCAGGCGTCAACTGCCAAAGCAGCCTCCGTCCTGAAGCCGCTGCTGGCTCCAATGCCTGCCTACTCGGGACTATCCAGCAGCAAGGGCAGCACCTGCGCAGATGGCATGGCGATCATCTGGTCCGCCACCGAGTCCAGCTCGCTGGCATGCGGGTTGATGATGACCACTCGCGCCCGGTTGCGCCGTGCGATCCTGGCCAGGCCTGCTGCCGGGTAGACTGCGCCCGACGTGCCGACCACCAGCATCAGCTGACATTGCTCTGCCGCCTGCTCTGCCCTGGCCCAGGTCTGGCTGGGCAGAGACTCGCCAAACCACACGACGGCAGGCCGCAGCAAATTGCCGCAGGCGGCGCAATGAGGCGGCTCCCCCGGGACAGCCTGCTCCAGGTCGCAGGACGCACAACGGCGATTCAGCCAGCGATTCCTGTTCAGCTCTCCATGCAGGCTCAGCACATCTTCACTGCCCGCCTGCTGGTGCAGGCCATCCACATTCTGCGTGATGAGCGTCATCTGGCCGGGATGCTGTTGCGCCCAACGCGCTAGCGCCAGGTGCCCCTCATTGGGGGCCACCTTGGCAACCAGCGCACGTCGGTGCTCGTACCAGCGCCAGACATGAGCCGGATCGCGGCGGTACCCCACCTCGCTGGCCATTTCCTCAGGCTTGAACTGGGACCAATACCCGTTTGCATCCTCCCTGAAAGTGGGCACTCCCGACTCGGCGCTGACACCGGCCCCGGTAAGCACGGCCAGTCGCTGCGCCTCGCCCAGCCAGCGACGTACGCAGGCAATCGCACCCAAGGACGTCGAAGAATTGTCAATAAGTGCTTGAACCAAGGCTATAACCTCAATAATTGAGTTGCAACGTGGAATACTTGAATTTCTCTGCGGAGCTTCTTCTTTGCCTGATATTGCACCACACCAGCATATGAACGAATCGGGCCAATTGTTCGCACTTCAGCAAGCCATGACGCCTGCCGCATTGGCATGGGGTCTTGTTGATGTCCAAACGTTGGAGCTTCGCTTTGCCAATCCTGCATTGCAGCGCCTTCTGCAACCCAGCCACCAGCCCCCCGGCATACCCGAGCGCGAGATTTTGGAAACAGCCAGGCTCGCTATCAGGCAGTGCATGGAAACAGGCCTGGAAGCGACTGCAAACTTGCCCGATCACCCCGGGCTCTGGCATTTTTCACCGATTCAAGGCGCTGGCACGACAGAAGCAGTGCAATGCTATGTATTGCCGACCGAAACCTCGTTTCGTGAACCCGATGACGAACTCGGGCTGGGACATGTCAACCGCTTTGAGGCCTTTCTGGACCACCTGCCCTACCAGGTCTGGATTGCAACACCCCATGGAGAAGTGACCTGGCTCAACCGGGCCCTGCATGAATACGCCTACCGGGAAGTACGCCCGCTGAGCCTGCGCGAAGGCATCTGGATTGATATCGTGCATCCCGACGATCTGGCGACCGTCAACACCGGGCTGTCACGCGCCCTGATCACCGAAAAATCGACTGGATACCGGCTGCGCATCAAGCGCCATGACGGCCAGTACCACTGGTTTTTTTCTTCGCTGTCGCCCGTCAAGAATGCGCAGGGCAGGATTCTCTACTGGGTCGGCGCCAATCTGGGCATAGACAGCATGCGCCAGTCCGAGAACCAGTTGCGCGACCAGATCACCACGCTGAGCCACCAGCTGAGGCTCAAGCAGCAGGCGCTGGATCAGGCCGAGACCTACCTCGCGCAGGCCCAGAAGATGGGCATGGTGAACCAGCTGTCTGCCGGTGTCGCACATGACATGAAGAACCTGCTTTTCATCACCGGCCTGCATGCCGGCATGCTGGAAAAGCAGCTGGGCGAGCCCGAGCAGCTCGAACATGTGGATGTGATACTCAACACCATTCAGAAAGCAGGCAGCCTGGCATCGCATCTGACGGGGTTCAGCAGTCGCAAATCCATGCAGCTGGCTGCCGCCGACCCCCGTGCACTGGTGCAAGACCTGGAGCCGCTGCTGAGCAAGGCCGTCGGCCACAACGCTGAACTGCAGCTGCATATGGCAAGCAGCATCTGGCCCATCAGCGTGGACAAGCTGTATTTCGAGAACTCGCTGATCAATCTCTGCATCAATGCGCGTGATGCCACCGAAGAGCAAGGCCAGATCACGCTGACAGCGGAGAACGTGCTGCTCAAGCGTGCCAGCCATGCAGGCGACTACGTAATGATCAGCGTGGCCGACAACGGCATGGGCATGAGTGAAGAGATCAAGGCCCGCATCTTCGACATGTTCTTCACCACCAAGCCCGAAGGCAAGGGTGCGGGCCTGGGCCTGCCCATGGTCAAGAACTTCATGGACCATGTCCAGGGCCTGATCGAGGTGGAAAGCACTCCAGGTCTGGGCACCATCGTGAGCCTGTACTTTCCGCGCGCACAACCGGTCGTGCCGCTGAGCCCGCAAGCCTCTGCCCCTGCGGGCCGGCGGGAAACGATTTTGCTCATCGAGCCCGATCTGGCCACGCGCAATGCCATGGCCCAGGTGCTCTACGGACTTGGTTATCAAGTCGTGACCGCATATTTACCCGAAGTCGCGCTGCGCTATATCAACAGCGGCATGAAGGTGGATCTCATCATTGCCGCCGATGAGTTTTCCGGTGCTTTGAGCATCGCAAAAATGCAGGAAAAGCTGGCCCGGGAGCATGTTCTCATTCCGCTCATCCTCATGACCAGCAGCGAAGAGGCCGAAGTGCCGCATGCTCAGGAATGCCGCTATGTGGTGCTCGGCAAGCCCATGGAGATTGGTGAGCTGGCACGCACCGTACAGCGCATGCTGCATCCGGACTGCAAGACGCCTGCCGATCTGCCGGCCGTCTGAGAACGGCTCGGCCGGACCTGCAAAAAAGGCGCGGCTGCTCTCGCAGCCACGCCTTGCTTCAGTACCCGGAAAGCCGACTCAGGCCTTGATCGCAACGGCTGCGGCCAGGCGCTGGCGCAATGCCTCATAAAGACACACACCGCTGGCCACGGACACATTCAGGCTCTCCACCGCGCCCTGCATGGGGATGCTGACCAGCGCATCGCAGGTCTTGCGGGTAAGCTGGCGCATGCCATCGCCCTCGGCCCCCAGCACCAGCGCTGTCGGTCCGGTCAGATCCATCTGGTAGAGATGTTTGTCGGCATCGCCACTGGTACCGATGATCCAGATGCCGCGCTCCTTGAGTTCCTTGAGCGTGCGCGCCAGATTGGTGACCATGAAGTAAGGCACGGTCTCGGCCGCACCACTGGCCACCTTGGCCACGGTGGCGTTGATGCCGGCCGCGTGATCCTTGGGAGCGATCACGGCATGCACGCCGGCGCCGTCGGCTACACGCAGGCAGGCCCCCAGGTTGTGCGGATCGGTCACACCGTCGAGCACCAGCAACAGCGGGGCCTTCACCCCCTCCTCCGCCAGGTCGTCGAGCAGCTCGTCTAGCGTGCGCGTGTCCTTGACTTCTTCCACGCGTGCAGCCACGCCCTGATGGCCGTGAGAGCCAGCCAGTTTGGCAATGCGCAGGGCATCAGCCTCGATCAGACGCACACCGGCTTCCTTGGCGCGTTCCAGAAACTGGCGCATGCGCGCATCGCGGCGCGAAGCCTCGAAATAGACTTCGATGATGGATTGAGGGGCGGTCTTCAGACGCACGCCGACGGCGTGAAAGCCGAAAAGAACTTTGGGGGACGACATGGGGCCGTATTATCCCGGCGTTTGCGGCAGACCTGGGACTCGCAGGGCCATGTCTGGGCTGGCAGCTGAGGTTTTTCATTGCCGCTACACTGCGCCCCCAACGGGCGGCACCCCCACTCATCAGGCAGAACCGGCATGGCTTGTGCCGAGTGCGAGTCTTTACATGAGGCTGCGCAGCCGCCCTGAACGACTGGCAGCAGGCTTGCCCTGCAGCTCCCCCGGCATTCGCGCACAAGATCTCTTCATGCCCGGCATGACGAGATTGACGCGCTTGCATCCTCTTCCAATCCTCTAACGAATACCCAGCATGCTCAAAGCCTTGCTCGATTGGTTCAACCGCACCAGCCTGGTGCTGCAGATTGTGATTGCCCTGATTCTGGGCGGCCTGGTGGCCTGGCTATGGCCGGCTGCTGCCCAGCCCGCATCCTTGCTGGGCAGCTTGTTCATTGCCGCCCTCAAGGCCGTGGCCCCGGTGCTGGTGCTGCTGCTGGTCATGGCGGCCATCAGCAGCCACCGCCCGGGCCAGCAAACCCATATCAAGCCCGTGCTCCTGCTCTACGTTATCGGCACACTGGCTGCGGCCTGCGTGGCCGTGGCGGCCAGCGCCATATTCCCCTCGGTGATTCACTTTCGTGAAGCACCCAAAGTCCAGAGCGTGCCCGGTGAGATCAGCCAGGTGCTGAGCACCGTGGTCCAGAGCCTGTTCGACAACCCCGTCAATGCCTTGCTGAACGCCAACTACATCGGCATTCTGGCCTGGGCCATCGCACTGGGCATTGCACTGCGCCACGCCAGCCCCAGCACCCGCACCATGGTGGAGGACTTCGGCGACGCCATCACCCGCGTGATTCAGGGCGTGATCCGTCTGGCCCCCTTCGGCATCTTCGGACTGGTGGTCGCCACCTTCTCCTCGGGCGGACTGGATGCACTCAAGGACTATGCCCATCTGCTGGCCGTACTGGTCGGCTGCATGGTGTTTGTGGCACTGGTGATCAACCCGGTCATTGTCTGGACACAGACTCGCCGCAATCCCTACCCGCTGGTGCTGACCTGCCTGCGCGAAAGCGCAGTGACCGCCTTCTTCACACGCAGCTCGGGCGCCAACATTCCCGTCAATCTGGCCCTGGCCCAGAAGCTCAGGCTCGACGAGAACACCTACAGCATCTCGATTCCTCTGGGCGCCACCATCAATATGGCCGGTGCGGCCGTGACCATCAGCGTGCTGACGCTGGCCGCAGCCCATACGCTGGGCATCAGCGTGGACATCCCCACGGCCATATTGCTGTGCGTGGTCTCCGCAGTCTGTGCCTGCGGTGCCTCGGGCGTTCCTGGCGGCTCGCTGCTGCTGATTCCGCTGGCCTGCAGCCTGTTCAACATCCCCAACGATGTGGCCATGCAGGTAGTTGGCGTGGGCTATGTCATCGGCGTGATTCAGGACTCGACCGAGACAGCCCTCAATTCCTCGACCGACGTGCTGTTTACCGCAGCCGCCTGCCGCGCCGCAGAGCGCAGGGCCGGATTGGAAGTCGCGCGCATCTGAGGTTTGAGCGCAGAGACTACTGATTTAATAGCTGCAAGCGCTTATTTGATAAGCGCTAAGACCCTTGAAGGCCTGTAATCACACAGGCCTTCTAGTTTTTCAGACAGAGCGCCCGGCTTCTATGGTGATGCTGCGATCACATTGCGCCGCAATCTCGCGGTCATGCGTAACCAGAATCAGAGTCGTGCCGCGCTCGCGGTTGAGTGCAAACATCAGCTCCATGATGGTCTGGCCCGTGGCGAAGTCCAGGCTCCCAGTGGGCTCGTCGGCCAGCAGCACGGCCGGCTCCACCACAAAAGCACGCGCCAGGGCCACGCGCTGCTGCTCGCCACCCGACATCAGCCTGGGATAGTGATTGAGGCGCTGGCCCAGGCCCACGCGCTCCAGCATCTGCGCGGCGCGCGCCCTCGCATCGCGCTGACCCGCCAGCTCCAGCGGCAGCATGACGTTTTCCAGCGCCGTGAGATTGCCCAGCAACTGAAAGCTCTGGAAGACAAAGCCCATCTTCTGTGCCCGCACCGCCGCCCGGTCGTCCTCGCTGAGTGCAAACAGATCCTGGCCCAGCAAGCGGACCGTGCCGCGACTGGGGGTATCGAGGCCGGCCAGAATCGACAGCAAAGTGCTCTTACCCGAGCCGGAGGCCCCCACAATGGCAACGGTTTCGCCGGCCGTGAAACTCAGATTGATTTCCCGCAAAATATCCAGCACGCCTGTGGAATCGCTCACCGATTTGGACAGTTGCTCAACGGCAATCAAAGGAATGGCAAGAGTTGTGGACATGAATCAATTGGATAGCAAAAACGTCAAGAGTCGCAGCCAGCACTTTGCGCTGCAGCGCCGTCACTGTATCGCTGTTGCTCTGACGCTCGCCATTTCAGGGGCTTGCGGCGCGGCAGCGGCCTCATCGCCTGCCAGGAGCAAGGAGCCGGCCAAGGCTGCTCCCGGCGCGAAACCCGGCCCGGTGCTGGTGCTTGGCGATTCTCTGAGCGCAGAATACGGCCTGACACGCGGCAAGGGATGGGTGCAGCTGCTGCAGCAGCGCATGAATGACGAAAAAAATCCGCGCAAGGTGGTCAATGCCAGCATCAGCGGCGAGACTACGGCCGGCGGCAGAGCGCGCCTGGCGTCGCTGCTCGGGCAGCATGAACCCGGCATCGTGATTCTGGAGCTGGGCGGCAACGATGCCTTGCGCGGCCTGGCGCTGCAGAGCACACAGCAGAATCTGGAAGTCATGATCAAGGCAGCCAAAGAGGCCGGAGCCCAGGTGCTGCTGGTGGGCATGCAGGTGCCTCCCAACTATGGAGCGGCCTACACCGAGCAGTTTGCCGGCATGTTCAAGCAGATTGCCGATACGCAAAAGCTGCCGCTGGTGCCGTTTTTGCTGTCGGGCATCGGCGATGCGGCGGATGCCGAGCAATGGTTTCAGAGCGACCGCATTCACCCCAATGCCCAAGCCCAGCCCCAGATGCTGGCCAATGTCTGGCCCAAGCTCAGGCCGCTGCTGAAATAAGCGTCGGCCGCGCGGCCTCAGTCGCCGCCGCCTCCGCCATCACTGCCGGAGTCGCTGCCGTCCGAGCTGCAGGCACCTTCGCCGCTGCCCGAGCCGCAAAAATAGCTGTCGTTGAAGACGTCGCTGCCGTCTTCGCGGCTGCTCGCCGAAGTCCAGGCCAGCTGCGAATCGGTGCTGTGGCCCGAAGCGCCTGGCTGGGGCGCAAAGACTTTTTTCAACCAGTTCCAGAACTCCATGACATCCCCCTCATTGCGCCTCAAGCAGGGTCCTCCTTGCTTTCGGCGCGGACGCTGGCTTTATAGGCATGCCAGCTGGCGCAACCCAGCAGCGGCCCGATGACGATCAGACCTGTACTGTAGAAGAGCAGCGAGACCGCGATCAACACGGTGATGATCAGCCCCCACAGCAGCATCACACCCGTGTTGGCCCCCACCACGCGCATGCTGGTGATGCAGGCCGTCAAGGCATCGGTATCGAGATCGAGAATCGTGGGCAGGGACACCACCATGCTGGCAAACACCAAGGCCGCAAATATCCCGCCAACCGCGGTGTAGCCCAGCAGGAACTCCCAGTTCTCGGGCCGCAGCAGGGTCTGCAGCAGGGTTGCCGTACTGGGCATGCCGGTGTCGAACGAGATGGCGAACACCACCATGGCGGCGCGCCCCCAGAGCATCTCCAGCACCATCAGCACCATGACCAGCATGCCCATGCTGGCCAGATGCTTGTCCCAGCAGGTCAACGACTGCGACAGCAGCACGGGCTTGCCCTGCTCCAGCTGCTTGCTGACGTAGTACAGGCCCATGGCCATGAAGGGGCCGACCAGCAGACAGCCACTGGCCATGGACATCACATATTCGGGGCTGGAGCGAAACACCCAGGCCATCAGACGCGCCATGCCCCAGAAACACAGGCCGTAGAACAGCGCAATCATTGGTGCGCGCCGCACATCGCCAAGCCCGAGCAGCAGCCATTGCCAGGGCTCGCTCCAGCGCAGCTGCAGAATCTGCAGATTGCCGGACTCGGCCTTGACCTCGGAAACAGGGGAAGCTTGCATGCGAGACCCTCCTTGTCGCCCGTGCCGCACCTGAGTGACAGCATCTGATCAGCACAAGTTACCCGCTCAGACTTGAATCTGCATTGCGGAAAGCCCGCATGCCAGCCCCATGCCCCACTATGAAAACAAGAGCTTATAGCGCCTATCCATTCTCTATTTCAGCCAATAACAACATTGAAATCATTTAATCATCAGCGTTAACAGCTCTTAAATTTATAGCATCAACCAAAGGCCTTGAGCAACGCCTGGGCCAGATCGGCCTGCAGATCGCTCGCATCCTCGAGGCCGATGGCAAAGCGCACCACGGTCCCAGCCTTGATATGGGGTGTGGCACGGCTGCGCATCTCGGGCAGCTCATAGGGCACGACCAGGCTCACGGGCCCGCCCCAGCTATAGCCCAGCTTGAACAGGCGCAAGCTGTCGCAGAAGCGATCCACGGCCGCCTGGTCAAAGCGCTCGTCGATGACCACGCTGAACAGACCGGCGGCCACGCCATCCTGGCCCTGCCCTTGTCCGCACAGCTGCTTCCAGTAGGCGTGGCCCGGGGCGTCAGGCAGCGCCGGGTGCAGCACCTGCGCCACGGCGCCATGCGTGGCCAGCCACTGCGCCAGCTGGCGTGCCGAGCGATCCTGTGCGTGATAGCGCAGGCCAATGCTGGGCAGGCTGCGCAACACGGCTTCGGCGTCGTTGCCGCTCACGCCCAAACCCAGGCGCATGTGCGCGAGCTTGATGCGCATATGCAGGGGCTGGTTGCGCGTGATGATGCTGCCCATCAGCACATCGCCGCCGCCGCTGGGGTACTTGGTCAGTGCATGGGCCGTGACATCGACGCCCAGGCTGCCATCGCCCAGCAGGTCGAAGGGGCGAAAAGCCAGACCTGCGCCCCAGGTGTTGTCCAGCACCATGGTCACGCCCCTGGCCCGGCACAGGCGCACCTGCTCGACGAGATTCGGGAACTCCATGGTTACCGAGCCCGGAGCCTCCAGCCAGACCAGCTTGGTTGCTGGCGTGATCTTGGCCGCCAGGTCTTCGACGCTCATGGGGTCGTAGTACTGATGGCGAATGCCGAAATGGGCAAGTTCGCCCTCGGTCAGCGTCTTGTTGGGACCGTATACGTTATCGGGCACCAGCACCTCGTCACCCGTCCTGAGCAGCGCCAGCGACACCGTGGCAATCGCAGCCAGGCCGCTGGGCACCAGCAGGCATTGCAGACCGCCCTCCAGCGAGGCCAGACGCTCTTCCAGAGCGTAGGTCGTGGGCGTGCCATGCAGGCCGTAGGTGTAGCTGCTCTTGTCCAGCCAACGGCGTTCGCGCATGGCCTGCACGTTCTCGAAGTACACGGTCGAGGCCTTGTGCACGGCCGGCTGCGGGCCTTCGAAGTCCGTGGGTGGCTTGTAGGGATGGTGGATCAGATGGGTGGAAAGCTTGTGGTCGGCTTGGGTCATGCCCTGATCTTAGTGCCATGCAGGCACAAAAAAGCCAGAGGGCTTGCGCGCTCTGGCTTCGTACCGGGCGAGGGCTGAGGGCTATCAGCCAGCCTTCACGGTCAGATTGTTGTTGACCGAGGTCACACCCTTGGCAGCCTTGGCAATCTCGCCGGCCTGGGTCTTGACGGCTTCGTTGGGCACGGTGCCGGTCAAGGTCACTGCGCCGCCCTTGGTGTCCACATTGATCTGCAGAGCGCTGATCTCCGGGGCCTTGATCAAATCGGTCTTGACGGCAGCGGTGATGCCAGCGTCATCGAGGGCAGCTCCCGCCTTGGCAGCGCCTTCCTCCATCTTGTTGCCAGCCTTTTCCATGGCGGCACCGGTAGCTTCACCAGCCTTGGCCAGTGCATCGGCAGCTGCATCGCCGGCCTTGGCCGTACCTTCTTCAATCTTGCTGCCAGCATTTTCCGCAGCCTTCTCGGTCTGGGAAATGGCGGAATCGAGCTTCTGGCCTGCGGTCTTGTTGTCGTCGGACTTGCCGCAGGCAGCCAAGCCAAAGGCCAAGGCGGTAATGGCCAGAACTTGAGCGGAACGCTTGAACATAGTGGTCATATCGATTTCTCCCTTAATGCTTGCAAAAACATGACGGTCAACTGTAACGAACCACCATTTTGGCTCGGATACGAACTTTTCCCGCATCCATGTAGGACAAATTTGTCCGAATTTGTGACATTTGATTAATAAGCGTTCTCTTCTGTAATTTACAGAAACGACCTGCAAGCTTGCACTCAGTCCGCAGCCTCCCGCATGCGCGGATGGCGCGCGAATGCCAGTCCCAACAGGGTAGCCAACAGCATGACGAAACCGGCAAACAGGCTCACGGCCAGCGTGATGCTCCAGCGGTCGGCAATCCAGCCCACGGCCAACATGGGCAGCATGGAGCCGAGCAGACCGATGGTCTGATAGGTGGACAGCAGGCCGGCCCGGTTGTCGGGCCTGGCAAGACGGCCCACCATGGTCATGCCAGCCAACATGCTCATGCCATGCCCCAGTGCCGTCAAGCCCACGCCCAAGATGAACAGCAGCGTCGAGCGCGTCTGCAGATTCAGCAACAGCATGCCGTTGCTCAGCACCAGCAGCGCCATGCCGACAAAACCGCAGCGGTGCAGCGGCAGGCTGGCAGCCACCAGCTGAATGCCCGCAGAGACGAGCAAAATCACCGCAATGGCCGTACCGCTGACCACAGGACCGCTCCAGGGAATCATCTGCTGCAGAAACAGCGGCGCCATGGAGGCATACAGCCCGAATATGCCGAACGCCACGAACGGATAGCCGCAGGTCAGTGCAAAAGCCAGGAAATCCTCGCGCACAGGTAAGGTCAGCCGCGGCAGGCAGTCCCGCCAGTGCAGTCGTCCGGGGGCCTGTCCCAGTTGGCCCGCATCCCGCTGCACCGACTCCGGCAGCCTGAGCGTGACAACGCCCGCCACACCGATGCAGCCCAGCACCAGCGGCACCAGATAGGCCGTCGTCAAGGGCTGAGGCAGCCACTGCCCCGCCATGCCACCGATCAAGGGCCCCAGACCAAAGCCCAGCACATTGAGGAAGCTAGCCACCATGGCCACACGCTGAGGCTGCAGACCTGTACCTCCGCTGGCAGCCAGCAGTGTCAGCCCCGTGGTGGCGCTGATGGTGATGAGGCTTGATGACACCCCCACCATGAAGCGCCCGACGATCAGACTGGGCAGATTCCAGGCCAGCATGGAGATCAGGGTGCCCGCCAGCGTCAGACACAGGAAACACAGCATCACGCGCTGAAAGCCGATGCGGTCAGGCAGACGCCCCAGAAACAGCAGGGCGCACAGCCCGCCGCACATATAGAGCACATAGATCAGCGAGATGTCGCTGGGTCGCAACTGCCAGGCTTGCTGGTAGAGCGCATAAAGCGGGCTGATCAGCGCCGCCCCCAGCACTCCCACTACCAGGCCGAAGCCCACCCACCAGACTGCGGCCTGCGCCGTTGCGACTTCTGCCTGCCATGTATTGCCTTGCGACATTTGCTGCCTCTTGATCGGGCCGGGCCTGCGACAGGGACAGAGCGCGGACAGGCGTTCGTCCTGTCGCGACGCCAGCGCGTGCCAGCCACTTGCTTGTGATGAGTGCATTGTCTGCACCGCCGCATCGGCACGCATAGGCCAAACAAAGGATACATGCCCCAAACTATTTGCTATCAAGCACAGGAAGCTATGCTTTTTGACGATCAAAACCAGTACATCAACGACTCAAACACCCATCGCTATACTTTGCGCCCTAATGACAGCAGGATTTCCCGGCATGCGCCTGAACGTTTTTTTGCGCCCCTTGGTCTGTTTGAGTCTGCTTGGCCTTGCCGCCTGCGGCAGCAATCCCCCCAGCCCTGCAGCGACACCCGAGCCGCCCACCGCGACTACATCAGCCCCCCCGATCAAGATCGGCCTGGCGCTGGGAGGCGGTGCTGCCAAGGGCTTTGCCCATATCGGCGTCATCAAGATGCTCGAGGCCAATGGCCTCACGCCCTCGTTCGTGGCCGGCACCAGCGCCGGCAGCGTGGTGGGTGCGCTCTATGCAAGCGGCATGAACGCCTTCGAGCTGCAGGAAAAAGCCGTGGCGCTGGACGAAGCCAAGATTCGCGACCTGCAGCTGTCCGCTGGCGGTCTGGTGCTGGGCCAGAAGCTCGAAGACTATGTGAATGAACAAGTCCACCGCAAACCGCTGGAGCAGATGGCCAAGCCCTTTGTCGCCATCTCCACGCGCCTGGAAGACGGCGAACGCAC
The DNA here is from genome assembly GCF_000761245.1 of Comamonas testosteroni. GTDB lineage: Bacteria > Pseudomonadota > Gammaproteobacteria > Burkholderiales > Burkholderiaceae_C > Comamonas > Comamonas testosteroni_C. The sequence goes on from NZ_AWOR01000012.1 coordinate 66,156, forward strand.
GGTGTTTGCACGTGGCAATGTGGGCCAGGCCGTGCGAGCCTCCAGCAGCGTGCCGGGCGTGTTCCAGCCCGTCACCATCGGCAAGTACCACTATGTGGACGGCGGCATTGTCAGCCCCGTGCCCGTGGATGCCGTGCGCAACCTGGGGGCCGACATCGTGATCGCCGTGGACATCTCCAACAAGGCCAGCGGCAAGACCCCGGCCAATATGCTGGGCGCGCTCAACCAGTCGATTGCCATCATGGGCCAGAAACTGGGCCAGGCCGAGCTGGCACGCGCCGACATCATCATCCGCCCCAAGGTGCTGGACATCGGCCCGGCCGACTTCGCACAGCGCAGCCATGCGATTGTGGAAGGCGAGAAGGCTGCCACGGCGCTGATGCCGCAGATTCGCGAACGCATCGCCCAGCTGCGCGCCGAACGCGCCAAGGCCACCCAGGTGGCGCAGCAAAAAGCCGCCGAAGCCAGCTATCAGGACTGCCTGAAGCAGCGCTCCAGCCTTCAAAAGCTCTCCGGCATGGTGGGCATGAGCGGCAACTGCGAAAAGCCCTGAGCTGAACCTGCCCCAACAAAAAGGCCCGCTGATGCGGGCCTTTTTGTTGCGCGGTGGGGCTCAGAACGCCTCTTCCTCCATCCCTGCACAGGTCATGTCGCGCGCCTTGACCACCTGTAGCCAGGCGCCGATGCGCGGCAGCTCGTAATGGAAGAAGTAGCGCTGCGCGGCCATGCTGCCGCGATGAGCCGCAATTGCCAGATCCTTGTCCATGGCCAGCACGGCCAGCGCCACATCCAGCCAGATCCAGGCCAGCACCAGATGACCGAAGGCCTGCATATAGGGCACGGCATTGGCCAGTGCCTCCTGCGGATTGCCCGTGGCCCAGGCCGCCTTGGTGGTTGATCCAACATCGGCCAGCGCACGCGCCAGCTGGTTGGCATAGGTGCCCAGCTTCTCATGCTGCATGGCTCTCTGGATGGTCACGTTGATGCGGGCCGCCAGCAGCTGCAGGCCCTTGCCGCCGTCCATGACGACCTTGCGGCCCAGCAGGTCCATGGCCTGAATGCCATGTGTGCCCTCGTGAATCATGTTCAGGCGGTTGTCGCGCCAGTACTGCTCGACCGCGAAGTCGCGCGTATAGCCATAGCCACCATGGATCTGGATGGCCAGCGAATTGGCCTCCAGACAGAACTCGCTGGGCCAGCTCTTGGCCACCGGCGTCAGCACCTCCAGCAGCAGCCTGGCTTCTGCCGCCTCCTGGCTCTGGCCGGTGTACTGCTCGTCCACCAATCTGGCGCACAGCAGGTTCAGGGCCAGCGCACCTTCGCAATAGGCCTTCTGCGCCAGCAGCATGCGCTTGACGTCGGCATGCTCGATGATGCGCGACTGCGGCCGGCTCGCATCCTTGCCGCCCTCGCCTATGGGCCTGCCCTGTGGGCGGCTTTGCGCATATTCGAGGCTGGCGTGATAGCCCGCCATGCCCAGCATGGAGGCCGCCATGCCGATGGAGATACGCGCCTCATTCATCATGTGGAACATGCATTTGAGGCCCTCGCCGGGCTTGCCGACCAGATAGCCTATGGCGCCCGCACCGCGGCCGTCCAGGCCCCCGCCATGCTGGCCGCGCACCGGGTATTTGCCTTCGCCGAAATTGAGCAAGGTATTGGTCGTTCCGCGCCAGCCCAGCTTGTGGTTGAGGCCCGCCAGGGCCACGTCGTTGCGCTCTCCGGTCAGCCGCCCCTCGGCATCGACCAGCTTCTTGGGCACGATGAACAGAGAAATGCCCTTCACGCCGGCAATCGTCTTGCCATCGGCGCCCGGAATCTTGGCCAGTACCAGATGCACGATGTTCTCGGTCATCTCGTGGTCGCCCGAGCTGATCCACATCTTGTTGCCCTTGAGCCGATAGCGCGGCCCCAGCGCGTCGCTCTCGTACTCGAGGCCATCGGGCTCGGCGCGCGTAGCGATGTCCGACAGCGACGAGCCCGCCTGCGGCTCCGACAAGGCCATGGTGCCGGCCCAGCGGCCATTGAACTCATTGGCGGCAAAGACTTTTTTCTGCCGCTCGGTGCCATGGGCCATGATGGCGTTGGCATTGCCCGAGGTCAGCATGTTCGAGCCAATGCTGATCGAGGCCGCTGCGAAAAAGCAGTTGGCCGCCGCCTCCACGGTATAGGGCAGCTGCATGCCGCCCATCTCGTAATCCTGGGCCGCGCTGAGCATGCCCGATTCGGCATAGGCCTCGCGGGCTTCGTAGGTGCATTGGGGCAGGATGACTTTTTCGCCATCGAACTGCGGCTCCTGCAGATCCACCGTGCGGTTGAAGGGCGCGTATTTCTCGCGCGCAATGCGCTCGCAGGTGTCCATCACCGCATCGAAAGTGTCGCGCGAATGATCGGCAAAGCGGGGACGGCTGGTCAGCCCTTCGGCCTGCAGCCAGTCGTAGAGCAGAAAGTCAATGGTGGAACGCAGGCGCATAGATTACCCATAGAAACAGACTCAATCGCTTACTGGCAAAGCGAAAGAAGCTATCAATTTATATTAGGGCTTACGCAAGCAAGAATGCAGCAATGGCCTGCTTCCTGAGGCAGTCGTCTTGCCTGAACCTGTTTTGCGTAAGCCGTGCACATATCCAAAGAAGAAAAAAGCCGCCTCCAGCCCCAACCCCAAGGTGGCCAGAAGACGGCTTGACCCAAGTCCTGCTTACAGGACTTCAAACACGCCTGCCGCGCCCATGCCGCCGCCGATGCACATGGTCACGCAGACACGCTTGGCGCCACGGCGCTTGCCCTCGATCAGTGCATGACCCGTCAGGCGCTGACCCGAGACGCCATAGGGGTGACCCATGGCAATCGCGCCGCCGTTGACGTTGAGCCTGTCGGCCGGAATGCCCAGCTTGTCGCGGCAGTAGATGACCTGCACGGCAAAGGCTTCGTTGAGCTCCCACAGGTCGATATCGTTGATCGACAGACCCAGCTTCTTGAGCACCTTGGGAATGGCATAGATGGGGCCGATACCCATTTCGTCAGGCTCGCAACCGGCCACGGCAAAGCCCAGGAAGCGACCCAGGGGCTTGAGGCCCTTGCGCGAGGCGTATTCCTCGCTGACCACGGCGCAGGCACCGGCCCCGTCAGAGAACTGGCTCGCATTGCCGGCGGTAATCACCCCGCCGGGCAGCGCGCTGCGCAGACCGCTGATGCCTTCCTTGGTCGTGCCCTCGCGAATGCCCTCATCCTTGCTCACGATCACCTCCTTGGTGACCATGCCGCGCACCTTGTCCACCACACCCATGACGGTCTTCATGGGAGCGATCTCGGCTTCGAACAGGCCGGCAGCCTGTGCCGCAGCGGCTTTTTGCTGGCTGGAGGCACCGTACTCATCCTGGGCATCGCGGCTGATGTTGTAGCGCTTGGCCACCTGCTCGGCAGTCTGCAGCATGCTCCAGTAGATCTCGGGCTTCATGGCTGTCAGCTCGGGATCGAAGGCCATGTGCGGGTTCAGATGGGGCTGCACGCAGGAGATGCTCTCCAGACCGCCGGCCACCAGCACATCGTTCTCGCCCGCGATGATGCGCTGGGCAGCCAGCGCAATCGCCTGCAGGCCCGAGGAGCAGAAGCGGTTGATGGTCAGACCCGATGTCGTGACCGGCAAACCTGCACGCATGGCAATCAGACGGGCGACGTTGCCGCCGGTCGTGCCTTCGGGCAGGGACATGCCCATGATCACGTCCTCGACCTCGGCGCCCTCAATGCCTGCGCGCTCCACAGCCGCCTTGACGGCGTGGGCACCCAGGGTGGGGCCATAAGTCATGTTGAAAGCGCCCTTCCAGCTCTTGGCCAGCGGAGTGCGCGCGGTAGAAACAATCACTGCGGATGTCATGTTCTGTCCTTTGATTCTGGGTGTTTCGTGGCAGATCGCCGTTCACACAGGCCAGCAAATCGAAGATTTGCGTTGGAGACGAGGTGCGAAGCCGCAGGCAGTACGAGCCGTACGACAAGGCTTCGCAACGACGTCTCAAGGTCTGTGTGCGCGGCGCCTAGCTGAACTGCTTGCCTTCGGCGGCCAGCTTGGCCAGCAGCGGTGCGGGCTGCCAGAACTTGGCATCGTCGTTGGGGTTCTGGGCAAAGCGGCCCATGGCCTGGACCACATTGAACAGGCCGACTTCGCCCGCATAGTGCATGGGGCCGCCGCGCCACAGCGGAAAGCCGTAGCCGGTCAGATACACCATGTCGATATCGCCGGACTTGCTGGCAATGCCGTCCTCCAGAATGTGCGCGCCTTCGTTGACCAGCGCAAAGACCAGGCGCTGCACGATTTCCTCGTCGGAGATCTTGCGCGGCGTGATGCCCAGGCTCTTTCGGTGCTCGTCGATCATCTTGGCCACCACCTCCGAAGGGATGGCATCCCGCTTGCCAGGCACATAGTCATACCAGCCCGCACCGGTCTTCTGGCCAAAGCGGCCCAGCTCGCACAGGCGGTCCGCACTGGCGCTGTACTTCATATCAGGCTTCTCGACATAACGGCGCTTGCGAATCGCCCAGCCGATGTCGTTGCCAGCCAGATCGCCCATGCGGAACGGGCCCATGGCAAAGCCGAACTTCTCGATGGCCTTGTCCACCTGCTGTGGCGATGCGCCTTCGTCCAGCAGGAAGCCGGCCTGGCGCGAGTACTGCTCGATCATGCGATTGCCGATGAAGCCGTCGCAGACGCCGGAGACCACGGCCGTCTTCTTGATCTTCTTGGCCACCTTCATCACGGTGGCCAGCACATCCTTGGCTGTGGCCTTGCCGCGCACCACTTCCAGCAGCTTCATCACATTGGCGGGACTGAAGAAATGCATGCCCACCACGTCCTGGGGACGCTTGGTGAAAGCGGCAATCTTGTCCACATCGAGCGTGGAAGTGTTGGATGCCAGAATTGCGCCGGGCTTGGCCACTTCATCGAGCTGCTTGAAGACCTGCTCCTTCACGCCCAGCTCCTCGAACACGGCCTCGATGATGAGGTCGGCATTCTTCAGATCGCCATAGTTGAGCGTGGTGGACAACAGACCCATGCGCTGCTCGTACTTCTGCTCGGAGAGCTTGCCCTTCTTGACCTGGGCTTCGTAGTTCTTGCGGATGGTCGCCACGCCGCGATCCAGGGCTTCCTGCTTGGTCTCCAGAATCGTGACGGGAATGCCCGCATTCAGGAAATTCATGGAGATGCCGCCGCCCATGGTTCCGGCGCCGATCACGCCCACGGTGCGGATCTCGCGCACCGGTGTATCGCCGGGCACGTCAGGGATCTTGGAGGCGGCACGCTCGGCCATGAACAGATGGCGCAGCGAACGCGACTCGGGCGTCATCATCAGCTGCATGAAGGCTTCGCGCTCGGCCACCATGCCGTCGTCGAATTTCTTGGTCGTGGCGTTCTTGACTGCTTCCAGGCAGCGCATGGGCGCAGGGAAGTTCTTGGACATGCCCTGCACCATGGTGGCGGCAAACTCGAAGTAGGCCTCGCCCTGGGGATGCTTGCTGGACAGGTCGCGCACACGCGGCAGCGGGCGGACATCGGCGACCTCCAGTGCCAAGGCCTTGGCCTCCGCCAGCAGCGTCTCGGCCGATGCAGACATCTTGTTGAACAGCTTCTGGCCGGGCAGCATGGCCAGCATTTCGCTCATCACGGTCTCGCCGCTGACGATCATGTTAAGAGCGGCCTCCACACCCAGTACGCGCGGCAGGCGCTGCGTGCCGCCGGCGCCCGGCAGCAGACCCAGCTTGACCTCGGGCAGCGCCACGGCCGTGCCGGGAGCCGCAATGCGGTAATGGCAGCCCAGCGCCAGCTCCAGCCCGCCCCCCATGCAGACGCTGTGAATCGCAGCAATCACAGGCTTGGTCGACAGATCCAGCTGCTGGATGACCGAGATCAGGTGCGGCTCGCGGTAGGCATCTTCCTTGCCGAACTCGGTGATATCGGCTCCGCCCGAGAAAGCCTTGCCGGCCCCGGTGATCACAACGGCCTTGACGGCATCATCTGCCAGAGCCTGGCGCAAACCCTCGACCACACCGCGTCTGGTGGCCAGACCCAGGCCGTTGACCGGCGGGTTGTTCAAGGTAATGACGGCGATGGCTCCGTCCACTTTGTATTCAGCAGTCATGCTGTTGTCCCCTGTTCAATAAATAGAAAAGAACGGTCGTGCGTTTTTTATTTTCCGAGTTTTGCTGCGTTGCGCAACTGATGCTTGTCCTGAGCGAGACAGCTCACAGAATAAGCACACCTCAAGTCAGAGACATCAAGCAAGGGCCTGGGCGGCCCCACCGCCCCGCAGCAAGGATGTCGTCCCCCTCCCTCAAAGTGAGAGAGGGGGAAGCGGCAAAGCCGCTCAAGGGGTGTGTCAGCTCAAACCTCCAGCCACTCCTTGCGCACCTTTTCGTTCGCCCTGAGGGTCTCGGGAGTGCCGTCAAACACGATATGTCCATGACCCATGACCAGCGCCCGATCCGAGATATTCATGGCAATGGTCAGCTTTTGCTCGATCAGCAGCACGGACACGCCGCGATCCTTGATCTTCTTGAGGTATTCGCCCACCAGCTCCACGATCTTGGGTGCCAGCCCTTCCGTGGGTTCGTCGATGATGATGAGATCCGGGTCGCCCATCAGCGTGCGGCAGAGCGTGAGCATCTGCTGCTCGCCGCCCGACATCACGCCGGCCTCGGTGTGCTGACGCTCCTTGAGGCGCGGAAACATGGCATACATGTCGTCAAAGCCCCAGCGGCTGCTTTTGCCCTTGCCTTTCTGGCCCAGCATCAGGTTCTGATGCACGGTCAGGTTGGGGAACACATCGCGGCTTTCGGGCACATAGCCGATACCCAGATGGGCCACCTCATAGGCTTTTTTGCCATTCAGGTTCTTGCCTTTCCAGTCCAGTGCTCCCTCCCAGTGCACCAGTCCCATGATGGCCTTGGCCGTGGTGGAACGGCCCGAGCCGTTGCGCCCCAGCAAGGCCACGATCTCGCCCGCATGGACCTCGAAGTCCACACCATGCAGCACATGGCTTTTGCCGTAGTAGGCATGCAAATCGTTGATCTTCAGCATCTCAATGCGCTCCTGCCTGTTGGTCTGCGACGGAAGATCCCAGATATGCTTCTTGCACTCTGGCGTTGGCACGCACTGCTTCGGGCGTGTCATAGGCAATGACCTCGCCATAGACCACCACGGCAATCTTGTCCGCGAGCCCAAAGACCACGCCCATGTCGTGTTCCACGGTCAGCAGCGTCTTGCCTTCGGTAACCTTCTTGATCAGCTGTATGAAATGCGCGGTTTCGCTGTTGCTCATACCGGCCGTGGGTTCGTCCAGCAGGATGACGCTGGCACCGCCACCGATGGTGATGCCGATCTCCAGCGCGCGCTGCTCGGCATAGGTCAGGTTCACCGCCAGCGTGTCGCGCTTGCGGTGCAGGCCGATCATCTCCATGAGCTCGTTGGCGCGTGCGTTGGCGTCATGCAGATTGGAGAGAAAGCGCCAGAAGCTGTAGCGATAGCCCAGGCTCCAGAGCACGCTGCAGCGCAGGTTCTCAAACACCGAAAGCTTGGGAAAGATATTCGTGATCTGAAAGCTGCGCGACAGCCCCATGCGGTTGATCTCGAACGGCTTTTTGCCGTTGATGCGCTGGCCGTGCAACAGCACCTCGCCGCTGCTGGGCTCGAAGCGACCGCTGATGAGATTGAACAACGTGCTCTTGCCCGCACCGTTGGGGCCGATGATGGCGATACGCTCGCCGGCATTGACCGCCAGATTGGCGCCGCGGATGATTTCGGTCTTGCCGAAGCTCTTGCGCAGATCGCGCAGCTCCAGTGCATGGCCTGACTGCTGCGCCACTTGCGCAGCCGGTTGATGGATGGCGATGCTGGACATGGTTCAGCCCTCCCCTTTCTTGATGCTTTCTTCAATCGCTTCCTGTATGCGGCCCCAGCGACGGGCCGTCAGTCGGCGCACGCCCTCCAGCAGGCCCAGGCCCACCACAAACACCACAATCGCCACGGTCCAGGTGGCAGCAGCACCGGTGTCCAGCTCGGCTCCCATGAATGGCACCTTGGGGCCCAGAGCCGCATTGAGCTGCATGTGATAGATCATCTCGATCAGCGACGCGGCACCGATCACCGTCACGATGCCTGCCGCCAGAATGCCCAGATAAGGCATGAGCAGGCGCTTGAAATGGCCGAACTTGGCTACGCGCAGATTCATCATGATCAGGCTGGCCACACCGCCGGGGGCATACATGACCATGAGCAGGAACACCAGGCCCAGGTACAGCAGCCAGGCCTTGGTCAGCTCGGACAGCAGCACCGATGCCAGCACCAGCAGCACGGCACCGATGATGGGGCCGAAGAAGAAGGTGGCACCGCCCAGGAAGGTGAACAGCAGATAGCCTCCCGAGCGAACCACGCTGACGCTGTCCATGGCCGTGATGATCTCGAAATTGATGGCCGTCAGCCCACCGCCGATGCCGGCGAAAAAGCCTGCAATGATGAAGGCGAAGTAGCGCACGCGCTGGGTGTTGTAGCCCACGAACTCGACACGCTCGGGGTTGTCGCGCACGGCGTTGAGCATGCGCCCCAGCGGCGTGCCGGTGAAGGCAAACATGGCAGCAGTGCAGACAAAGCAATACACGGCAATCAGGTAATAGACCTGCAGGCCCGAGCCGAAGTCGAGCCCGAAGAACTTGCTGTAGACCCGGTCCGTGGTGATGCCACCCTCGCCGCCGAAGAACTCGGGAAACATCAGCGCCATAGACGCCACCAGCTCTCCCAGACCCATGGTGATCATGGCAAAGGTGGTGCCCGACTTCTTGGTCGTCACATAGCCAAAGAGCGCGGCGAAGAACATGCCCGCCAGGCCACCCACAATCGGGATCAGCACCAGCGGAATGGCCATCTCGCCTGCAGCGGCCTTGTTCATGGCATGAATGGCCAGGAACGAGCCCAGGCCGGTATAGACCGCATGCCCGAAGCTCAGCATGCCGCCCTGCCCCAGCAGGATGTTGTAGGACAGGCAGATGATGATCAGATAGCCGATCTGGCTGAGCATGGTCAGCGCCAGCGAGCTGGTGAAGATCAGCGGTGCCACGATCAGTGCCAGCGCAAACAGGCCCCATATCAGAATTCGCCCTATGTTCAGGGGCTTGAAGCGGTAATGCGCCTGAGCCCGGGCTTTGTCTGCAGCGGAAGAATTCATGGATGTTTTTGCAATCGAAGACATGGCTCAATCCCCTCTGGTACCCAGCAAGCCCTTGGGGCGGAAGATCAGAATCAGCACCAGGAACAGGTAAGGCAGGATCGGCGCAACCTGCGACAGCGTCAGCCGCAGCACGGGCCAGCCGAAGGTGGACTCATTGACCTGATGACCCATGGAGGCGAACAGGCCGGCCAGCGACCAGTCCAGCGCCACGGCAAAGGTCTGCACCACACCGATCAGCAGCGAGGCCACGAATGCCCCGGCCAGCGAGCCCATGCCGCCGACCACCACCACCACGAAAATGATGGAGCCCACAGAGGCCGCCATGGCGGGCTCGGTCACATAGGTGTTGCCACCGATCACGCCGGCCAGACCGGCCAGCGCGCAGCCTCCGCCAAACACCAGCATGAACACGCGCGGCACGTTGTGGCCCAGCGCCTCCACCATCTCGGGGTTCTTGAGCGCGGCCTGAATCACCAGGCCGATGCGTGTGCGCGTCAGCAACAGCCAGACAGCCACCAGCATCAGCAGCGCCACCAGCATCACAAAGGAGCGCGACTTGGGGAACTGTGTGCCATACAAGGTAAACAGCGGCCCCTGCAGCGCCGATGGCAGCGCATAGGGCACGGTGCCGCGCCCCCAGACGAGCTGCACCACTTCCAGAATCAGATAGGACAGGCCGAAGGTCACCAGCAGCTCGGGCACATGGCCGTATTTGTGCACGCGGCGCAGGCTGTAGCGCTCGAACAGCGCTCCCAGCACGCCCACCAGCAGCGGGCTGACGATGAGCGCGGGCCAGAACCCGATGATGCCGCTGAGCGTGTATGCGAAATACGCGCCCAGCATGTAGAAGCTGGTGTGGGCGAAATTCAGCACGCCCATCATGCTGAAGATCAGCGTCAGGCCCGAGCTGAGCATAAAGAGCAGCAGCCCGTAGCTCACGCCGTTGAGCATGGATATGGTGAAAAATTCAGGCGTCATCGACTTGCCTTGTTCTCATGAGCAAAAAGACCGCTGCAGCATTGCACCTGTTATGCGTTCTTGTGGGTGCGGATGCTGCAGCACGAGGGAGAGCGAGAGTATTCGGGCCCGGCTCAGGACGGACGCTTCATCTGGCAGCTGGTGGGCGTGCTGGCCACATAGGGCTCGTAGTACTTCACGGGCGCGAAGGTGTAGCCGGTGTTTTCCGCGTCATAGGGGAACTTACCTCCCGCCTTCTGCCACTTCGAGATGTACAGCCCCTGCTGCAACTGGTGGTCGCTCTTGCGCATTTCGACTTCGCCATTGAAGCTTTTCAGCTTCATGCCCTCGAGAGCCGCCGCCACCTTGACGGGGTCGGTGGAGCCTGTCTTGACAAAGGCTGCATCGAGCAAGGCGAAGACATGGTAGATCGAGCTTTGCGTCAGGTCGTCATTGAACTTCTTCTTGAAGCTGTCCATGCTGGCCTGAATCGGCGCGCCCATGTTGTAGTGCCCGTAGGTCACGGTATAGACCTTGCCGTCGGAGGCCGCGCCCATGGCCGTGGGAGCGCCGGCGCCAAACGCGTAATAGGTATAGAACTTGACGTTGTTCAGGCCCGCGTCGTTGGCCGCCTTGAGCAGCAGCGACAGATCCGCGCCCCAGTTGCCGGTGATCACGGTATCGGCTCCCGACTGCTTGATCTTGGCCACATAGGGCGCGAAGTCGCGCACCTGGGCCAGCGGAGAAAAGTCATCGCCCACGATCTGCACATCGGGACGCTTTCTCTTGAGCAATTCCTTGGCGAACTTGGACACCTGCTGGCCGTGCCCGTAGTTCTGGTTGATCAGATAGACCTTCTTGACCTCGGCATCGTCCTTCATGAAGGTGGTCAGCGCCTCCATCTTCATGGAGGTATCGGCATCGAGTCGGAAATGCCAGTAGCTGCACTTGCTGTTGGTCAGGTCGGGATCCACGGCCGCGTAGTTGAGATAGAGCAGCTCCTTGCCCTTGTTGCGGCTGTTGTGCTTTTCCAGCGCATCCATGATCGCCAGCGCCGGGCCCGAGCCATTGCCCTGCGTCACATAGCGCACGCCCTGATCCATGGCCGAGCGCAGCGCGGCCGTGGTTTCCTGCGGGCTGAGCTTGTTGTCCAGCGCCACGATCTCGAACTTCACCCCCGAGGCATTTTTCTTGTTGAACTCCTCCGCCAGCAGCTGAAAGGTCTTGAGCTGATTCGTTCCCACGGCAGCCATCAGACCCGACAAGGGATCAATCCAGGCGATCTTGACGGTTTCACCCTTCTGAGCCCAGGCTCCACCGGCACTCACGGCCATGGCCGAGACGGCCACTGCTCGCATAACCCATTTCATACTTGTCTCCTTTCACCATTTTTGCTAGCGACTGACGCCAATCTACCGGCCGGTAGACTTTTTCCCGCTGGGGAAAGCCTTAGGAACTATCACGCATGCGACTTGCAGGGCCGATTCGCGGCAGTTGGCGACACTTGCGCGACAGCTGCTCGCACTTGCAGACGAATGAAATCCGGGAATAAAAAAGGACGCCACCAGGGCGCCCCGAAATCCGCTTCTCTCCCATCGCCTCAGGATGGACGCTTCATCTGGCAGCTGGTGGGAGTGCTGGCCACATAGGGTTCGAAATACTTCACGGGTGCAAAGGTATAGCCCGTGTTCTCGGAGTCCATGGGGTATTTGCCGCCGGCCTTTTCCCAGCGCGCGATGTACAGACCCTGCTGCAGCTGGTGATCGCTCTTGCGCATCTCGACCTCGCCGTTGTAGTTCTGGAACTTCATGCCCTCCATGGTCGCCGCGACCTTGACCGGGTCAGTGGTCTTGGCCTTGGCAAAAGCCTGATCGAGCATGTTCAGCCCCGTGTACACGGTGCCGGTGTACATGTCCTCGTTGACCTTGGCCTTGAAGCCCTTGACGATCTTGTCCATGGCACCGGGCATGTTCAGGTGGCCGTAGCCCACCATATAGACCTTGCCGGCCGCCGCCGCACCCATGGCCGTGGGAGCCCCCGTGGCAATGGCGTAATAGGTGTAGAACTTGACGTTGTTCAGGCCCGCATCGTTGGCGGCCTTGATCAGCAGCGCCAGGTCCGAGCCCCAGTTGCCCGTGATCACCGTGTCTGCGCCCGACTGCTTGATCTTGGCCACATAGGGCGCGAAGTCGCGCACCTGGGCCAGCGGCGAGAAGTCGTCACCCACGATTTCCACATCGGGGCGCTTGCGCTTGAGCATCTCCTTGGCGTACTTGGACACCTGCTGGCCATGTGAGTAGTTCTGATTGATCAGATAGACCTTCTTGATCTCAGGTACGTCCTTCATATACGTGGTCAAGGCCTCCATCTTCATGGAGGTATCGGCATCGAGGCGGAAATGCCAGTAGCTGCACTTGCTGTTGGTCAGGTCAGGGTCCACGGCTGCATAGTTGAGGAACACGACCTCCTTGCCCTTGTTGCGCGCATTGTGCTTTTCCAGCGCATCCATGATGGCCAGCGCCGGGCCCGAGCCATTGCCCTGGAACACATAGCGCACGCCCTGATCCATGGCCGAGCGCAGCGCGGCCGTGGTCTCCTGCGGGCTGAGCTTGTTGTCGATGCCGATGATCTCGAACTTCACCCCCGAAGCATTGCTCTTGTTGAGTTCCTCTGCCACGTACTGCAGGCTTTTGAGCTGGTTGGATCCCAGTGCTGCCATCAGGCCCGAGAGCGGGTCAATCCAGGCGACCTTGACGGTCTCTCCCTTCTGGGCCATCGCACTCCCCGCGCACGCCAGGATCACCGATGCTGTCAAAGCCTTGATTGCAAACTTCATAGAGCGTCTCCGTTGGTGTTTATGAGCGACGCCCAGCCTAAAGGGCAAGCCAGCGCCTGCGGCTTGGGGGTTGCCCTAGCGCATATCACATTGGTGACTGCAGGGTTTACCTCAAGCCACGACCTCCAAAACCATAGCTGGCTTCGCCCAACCATAAAGGGCTAGAGTCACTTTGGACTGTGACCGTCTAGAGAGGCAACTGGCTTTCCGTCAGCGGCAGGCCGCTGGCGCTGCTCAGCACCTGAGGCTCGGGCAACTCCCTGCCATCCAGAAGCGGGCCTATCTCGTGCATCAATTGGTCGAAGCTCAGCCTGCCGGCCTTGACACGGGCCAAAAGCTCCTTCACGCCAGGCAACTGATCAAAGCGCGCGCCCGCCATCAGCGCCAGGCACAGATAGTTGAGCAGGTCACGTGTGCCCGATAGCCCCTGGCGGCGCGCAAACACCAGTTGCTGACGCACAAACCAGTGCATGGCCAGCGGCGGCAATTTGTCGCGCAGATGGGTCTGATTCAGATTGAGGTAGTAGATCAGCAGATCGGGCACATTGCCCTGTACCAGCGCAGCGACCTCAGCCGCGCCAAGCTGCAGCGGCAGGGCTTGCACGGGCCCGGAAAAATCGGACACTGCATATTCATGCAACCGGCCCGATCGGCTCCAGCACCACCAGTGCACGACAGGCCCCAGCAAGGCCCGGCACTGTGCGGGTCGCAGTACGGGATCGATGACGCTTTGCGTATCCGGATCACTTTGCCCCAGCAAGGCCGCGAGCACGGCGGGGTCCCATAAGGCCAGATAACTGCTGTTGCCCTCGGGCAGCACAGGGTCCATGGCCAGGCGCAGATGGGCCAGCAGCGCCGGCATCTCGCACTCGCTGGCCAGCAGGCTGGCGCAGGGACTGGCCTGCACCACATCGAGCACGGCATCGAGAAAATCCTGCTGCGGCTTTCTCAAGGCCTGAGCACTGCTGCCCAGGTGCACCAGCCAGGGGCTGAGCTGGCCCTGCTTGCTGGAGCGCGCAAAAGCAAACAAGGCCTCGGCACCGCTTTGCGGGGCCAGCGCCAGCAGCTCGCGGTTTTGCGCCGCATCCAGCAGCAGATACAGCTGCATGGGCCGGCCCGTGGAGCGCCCGCCTGGATGCAGCTGCGACCAGCGCTGGGGCCAGATCCTGCGCGCAGGCCTTGTTTCCTGCCAGGCAGGCAGCGTGCTCATGGCAGCTCCTTGTTCACAAAGGCCGAGCGCTGCTGCGCCCGGCGTGCCAGACACTCCAGACACACATTGCGAGGTGCGGCCGGGGCGGCAACCTCTGGCCCGCAGGCCGCTGCAGGAAGGCTCCATGCACCGAGCCCGCCCAGCAAGGCGGCTGCGAGAAGCTGGCGTCGCGGCAAGTCTTGGGAGCGATCACCATCCGGTGCCGAGGGTGGCGAGCAATCGCAAAAACCAGGAGCTGAAGGCATGGATGTCAAACAATGGCACCAGAAGAGGCACAGGCAAAAAAGCCATCATCTCACGATGATGGCTTTGCTCCAGCCGGGCCGGGGGCGATCAGGCAGCCGAAGGCAGCTTGTAGTCCTTGAGTTCCTCGCGCAGACGGGTCTTGAGCATCTTGCCCGTGGCACCGATCGGAATGGCCTCCACAAACACCACATCATCGGGAATCTGCCACTTGGCCGTCTTGCCCTCGTAGAACTTCAGCAGCTCCTCGCGCGTGATTTCGGCGCCGGGCTTCTTGACCACGGCCACGATGGGGCGCTCGTCCCACTTGGGATGCGGCATGCCTATGCAGGCAGCCATGGCCACGGCAGGGTTGGCCATGGCGATGTTTTCTATATCGATGGAGCTGATCCATTCGCCACCGGACTTGATCACATCCTTGCTGCGATCGGTGATCTGCATATAGCCGTCGGGGTCTATCGTCGCCACATCCCCCGTCGGAAACCAACCGTGGCCATCAGCGCCGCGCACCAGGGGATTGCCGCTGCCTTTGTAGTAGCTGTCGACGATCCAGGGGCCGCGCACCAGCAGGTCGCCATAGCTCCTGCCATCCCAGGGCTGCTCGTCGCCGGCGTCATTGACGATCTTCATCTCCACACCATAGATTGCGCGCCCCTGCTTCTGCCGGATCTTCATCTGCTCTTCCTTGGGCAGATCCAGATGCTTGTTCTTGAGCGTACACAGCGTACCCAGCGGGCTCATCTCCGTCATGCCCCAGGCGTGCAGCACCTCCACGCCATAGTCGTCCTGGAAGGCCGTGATCATGGCCGGTGGGCAGGCGGAGCCGCCGATCACCGTGCGCTTGAGCTTGGAAAAACGCAGGCCGCCCGGCTTCATATAGCCAAGCAGCATCTGCCAGACCGTGGGCACGCCGGCAGCAAAGGTCACGCCTTCCGACTCGATGAGTTCGTAGACCGACTTGCCATCGAGCGCCGGGCCCGGGAAGACCATCTTGCAGCCCGTGAGCGCCGCCGAATATGGCAGGCCCCAGGCATTGACGTGGAACATGGGCACCACGGGCAGCACAGAATCACGGGCCGACAGGCACATCACGTCCGGCAGCGCGGCTGCATAGGCGTGCAAGGTGCTGGAGCGGTGGCTGTAGAGCACGGCCTTGGGATTGCCCGTGGTGCCGCTGGTATAGCACATGCTGGAAGCGGTGTTCTCGTCGAACTGCGGCCAGCGGTATTGATCGGACTGGCCCGCAATCCAGCTCTCGTAGCTGACAAGGCCGGGAATGCCGCTGTCCGCCGGCAGCCGGTCTGCATCGCAGAGCACCACCCATTGCTGCACCTCGGGGCATTTGGCATGCACGGCCTGGATGATGGGCAAAAAAGTCAGGTCAAAGCACAGCACCTTGTCTTCGGCGTGGTTGACGATCCAGGCAATCTGCTCGGGGTGCAGGCGCGGGTTGATGGTGTGCAGCACCCGGCCCGAGCCGCTGACGCCGAAATACATCTCCATATGGCGATAGCCGTTCCAGGCCAGGCTGGCCACGCGCTCGCCCTGGGCCAGTCCCAGGGAGTCGAGCTTGTTGGCCAGCTGGCGCGAGCGGGCCGCCAGATCCTTGTAGGTGTAGCGGTGGATATCCCCCTCCACACGGCGGGAGACTATCTCTCCATCGGCATGGTTGCGTGCGGCAAACTCGATCAGGGAAGAAATCAACAGCGGCTGGCTTTGCATCAGACCCAACATTGGCAGTCTCCTGGATATCGTTGTGAAGATCGGGAAGCATCCTAGCGCGGGCTTCCAAGCCGTCATCTGAGGACTGTCACCAATGCGTAACCTTGGCGACCTTTGTCTGCATCCTCCCTCTGAACGATATGCGCGCACTCAGGGAAAAACCTAGGCCGCCCTCCAGCTTCAACCGGCTCAACAACCCTGCAAGCCCAGTCCCTGATGCCGCTCAAGCACAATGCCTGCATGAGCGAATCCTCTGCCCCGCAATGGCGCAAGCCCGGCCGCTTCGAATCCCTGGGCCCTGCTTTTTTCACCTATCTTCAACCCACGCCAGTGCCCGAGCCGCACTGGATTGCCACCAGCGTCAGCACGGCCCGCTGGATGGGTCTGAACCCCGAATGGCTGCACAGCGCCGAAGCACTGCAGATACTCAGCGGCAATCCCGTCTCCGACCATGGCAACGGCGGCAGCAAGCCGCTGGCTACTGTCTATAGCGGTCACCAGTTCGGCGTCTGGGCCGGCCAACTCGGCGACGGCCGTGCCATCCTGCTGGGCGAGACGGAGCAGGGCTTTGAAGTCCAGCTCAAGGGCGCAGGCCGCACCCCCTATTCACGCATGGGCGACGGCCGGGCCGTGCTGCGCTCGTCGATTCGCGAATTTCTCTGCAGCGAAGCCATGACAGCCCTGGGCATTCCCACCACGCGCGCGCTGGCGCTGACGGGCTCGCCCCTGCCCGTGGCGCGCGAGACCATGGAAACCGCCGCCGTCGTGACCCGTGTGGCCGAGAGTTTCATCCGCTTCGGCCATTTCGAGCATTTCGCCGCACGCGACATGCAGGCCGAACTTAAAGCCCTGGCCGATCTGGTCATAGACCAGCACTACCCCCAGTGCCGCACAGCCGCTGCACTGAACGGCAATCCCTATGCCAACTTTCTGCAGGCCGTGAGCGAGCGCACGGCCAGATTGCTGGCCCAGTGGCAAGGCGTGGGCTTTTGTCATGGTGTGATGAATACCGACAATATGAGCATTCTGGGCTTGACCATCGATTACGGCCCCTTCCAGTTTCTCGACGCCTTCGACCCCGGCCATATCTGCAACCACAGCGACAGCCAGGGCCGCTATGCCTTTAACCGCCAGCCCCAGGTGGCCTACTGGAATCTGTATTGCCTGGGCCAGGCCCTGCTGCCGCTGATCGGCGACGAAGAGCTGACGATTGCGGCGCTGGAGTCGTACAAGACCGTCTTTCCCGCAGCCTATGCACGCCAGATGCTGGCCAAGCTGGGCCTGCCCGAGAACGAAGCCGGCACACCCGCCACCGAAGGCCGCTTTGCCCTGCTGGTCAACCCGCTGCTGCAGATCCTGGCCGACAGCAAGGTGGACTACACCATCTTCTTCAGCCGCCTGACCGATGCCGTTGCACAGGGGCAGCGAGCGAAAATCGACTTTGAGCCGCTGCGTGACATCATTCTGGATCGCGCCAGCTTCGATGCCTGGTCACTCAGCTATTCAGCTCAACTGGCGCAAGTGGATCAAGCGCAAGCCGTCGATTTGATGCAAAAATCCAATCCGCGCTTTGTGCTGCGCAACCATCTGGGCGAGACCGTGATTCGTGCCGCCCAGTCCGGCGACTTTGCGCCTGTGCAGCAAATGCTGGCCGTGCTGCAAGCGCCTTATGAATCGCACCCGGACCACGCTGACTGGGCCGGCTTCCCGCCCGAATGGGCTTCCTCGATTGAGATCAGCTGTTCATCATGAGCTTCCCTGTCCAGAAATCCGACCAAGAATGGCAAGCCCTGTTGCAGGACAAGGGCGCCGAAGCCGCGGCCTTCCAGGTCACGCGCCACGCTGCCACTGAGCGGCCGTTCACCGGCAAATACGAGCAGTTCTGGGCCGACGGCAGCTACCACTGCGTCTGCTGCGGCAACAAGCTGTTCGACTCGCACACCAAGTTCGATGCCGGCTGCGGCTGGCCCAGTTTCGACCAGGCCGTGCCCGGCGCCATCACCAATATCGTGGATCGCAGCCACGGCATGGTGCGCACCGAAACCGTGTGCAGCAACTGCGGAGCCCATCTGGGCCATGTCTTTCCTGACGGCCCCACCGATACCGGCCTGCGCTACTGCATGAACTCGGCCTCGCTGGATTTCCAGAACGACCCCCAAAAATAAGAGCTGGCAAGGCTTGAGCAGCAAGGGCCGCGCGACTTCGGGCCGGGCCCGCTGCGCTGGCCTTGCACATCAGCTTTGATAGCTGAATCCGTCCGGCGCACAAGGCTTTGCCCACGGTAAGGCCCTGGCTATGGTGCATGATGCGGCTTTGCTCGCTGCGCCGGGAACCTTGCCGGTGCTGCGCAGTCTGAATTCCAGAACGACTACCATTTCGCGCATGAAGCTGCTGATTGATTTCTTCCCCATCATCCTGTTTTTCGTGGCCTTCAAGGTCTGGGGCATCTATACCGCCACAGCCGTGGCCATTGTCGCCACCGTGGCGCAGATCGCCTATCTGCGCTTGAAGACCGGCAAGATCGAACCCATGCAATGGATGAGCCTGGGTGTCATCGTGCTGTTTGGCGGCGCCACCTTGCTGGCCCATGACGACAACTTCATCAAATGGAAGCCCACGGTGCTGTACTGGCTCATGGGCGGCGCGCTGCTGATCGGCCAGTTGGTGTTCAAGAAGAACCTGCTGCGCTCCGTCATGGGCGCGCAACTGCAACTGCCCGACGCCATATGGCTCAAACTCAACTGGGCCTGGACTGCATTCTTCGCCACCATGGGCGCGCTCAACATCTGGGTGGCCTATAACTTCGACACCGACACCTGGGTCAACTTCAAGCTGTTTGGCGGCATGGGCCTGATGGTGGTGTTTGTGATTGCACAAGCCATCTACATGAGCCGCTACCTGCCCCAGGACGGCGTGCCCAGCACGACCGAACCCAAGGACAAGCAGCCATGAGCGTGAGCATCAGCGCCCAGGCCATGGACGCCGCCCTGCGCCAGCGTCTGGCCCCGACCCGACTCGAAGTCATCGACGAGAGCTATCAACATGCCGGTCATGCCGGTGCCAACGACAGCGGTGTGGGCACGCATTTTCGCGTGCGCATCGCTGCTCCGGCCTTTGATGGAAAAACCCGCTTGGCACGCCACCGCCTTGTGTATGATGCACTGCAAGACTTCATTGACCAGGGTGTTCATGCCATCGCCATTGAAGTACTTTGAGAACGCACTGTTCTGACCACAGGCTCCTTGACGGGAGCCTGTTGCGTATGGACTGAACTTCACTTACTTTTCTCAATCTCAACTCGAATGAGCATGAAACAAAAGCAACTGGCCCGTATCGTGGCCGCCGCTGTTCTGGGCGCAGCCGCCCTGTCCGCCTCGGCCCAGAATGTGGCCATCGTCAATGGCAAGGCCGTGCCCCTGGCCCGCGTCAACGCCCTGAAGGCACAGATCGAAGCCAGCGGCCAGCCCGTGGCCCCTGAGATGGACAAGATGATCAAGGACGAGGTCATCGCCCGTGAAGTCTTCATGCAGGAAGCCAACCGCCGCGGTCTGGCAGCTTCCGAGGCCTACAAGCAACAGATGGACATGGCCCGCCAGACCGTGCTGATCCGTGCACTGTTCGAAGACTTCCAGAAGAAGAACCCCGTGACCGATGCCGAAGCCAAGGCCGAATACGACAAGTTCGTCGAGGCCAATGGTGGCAAGGAATACAAGGCCAGCCACATCCTCGTGGAATCCGAAGACCGCGCCAAGGCCATCATCGCCGAAGTGAAGGCCGGCAAGAAGTTCGAAGACATCGCCAAGAAGGAGTCCAAGGACCCCGGATCGGGTGCCCGCGGCGGCGACCTGGACTGGGCCAACCCCAACAACTACGTGCCCGAGTTCACCGAAGCACTGATCAAGCTCAAGAAGGGCGAGATGACCGACGCCCCCGTCAAGAGCCAGTTTGGCTGGCACATCATCCGCATGGATGACGAGCGCCAGGCTGAAATGCCCAAGTTCGAGGACGTCAAGCCCCAGATCACTCAGCAGCTGCAACAGCAAAAGCTGCAGCAATTCCAGGATCAGCTGCGCAAAAGCGCAAAAATCCAGTAACATGCTCTTACGCCAGACCTGAAAAGGACTGGCCAGACCATCACCCAAGCCCGCGTCAAGCGGGCTTTTTTTGTCTCATCGCTGCGGTGTTGCTACATCTTCCGCAGCATCTTGACCAGACTCAGACTTGACTGGCGGCAATTGCTCGGGCTTTCGTGGACGGCAATGCGGGGATTCGCGTGCCGTGCCCGAGCCCTTATCCGCCCCCTCTGTTGCGGCTTGCCGACGGGCCTCTTCCTCGGTCTGCAAGGGACACAGCGGCAATTGCGCAGACAAACGAGAGTTTTGTGGTGCCATCGCATCGGCCGCCGGGGCATCGGCCGCCGGGGCAACAGGCTGCGCAGCGTCCGTGCTCCGGGAAAGCGCCTTGGCTGCCGGTGCTCTGCTTGCAGGCGCTGCCGCGCTGGAGGCCTGCGCAGCCTCGGATTGCGGCGCGGGGGCCGACGCCTGCACATCCTGGGTATGCGGCGCCTGCTGCGCCTTTGCTGGAGCCCGGCTCTGCCTGGATTTCTCAGCCAGCTGAGCCGAACGGGCTGCGCTGGCATCTGCAACCGCCGGAGCAGAAGCGATTGCAGGCGCCGGTGCAGACGCCTGTGCAGACGCCTGTGCAGCCGGGTCGATATCCGCAGGCTGGGCAGGCTCGGCCACGACTTCGGAGCTGGAGCTGGAGCCGGATCCGGCGTCCGGCCCGCTCCACCAGGCACCATGCTGCAGCATCAGCCAGCCCACCAGTCCGACGGCCGCCAGTCCGCCCAGCGCATGGCGCTGCCAGAAGCGGTCGTTGGCGGCAGGCTTGTCCATCGGCTCCGAGGACTGCTGCCCCACGCCTGCCGCGCGCTGGCGCGCGCGATCCAGAACAGCGGCGCTGCTTTGCGCACTGGGGCCACGGTCCTCTGCCACGGCTTCGTGGTAGAGCTCGCGCAGCGCATCGGGCTTGTCGTCGCTGGACGGGGTTTCAGGGTGCATATTCATGCCAGCTCCTCCAGCGCGGCGCGCAGTTTGGCACGCGCATAGCGCAAGCGACTCTTAGCCGTTTCCTCGGCAACGCCGGTGGTCTGGGCAATTTCGGCCAGTGTCAGATCAGCCTCGACCTGCAGCAAAAAGCACTCGCGCTGCTCGGCCGGGAGCCGGGCCAGCGCTGCCAGAATGGCCTGTGCCATGAGTTGGCGATCGAGCTGCTGCTCGGGCTCGAAGCCCGAGGCCGCAAACAGGCTTTCGGCCAGCCGCATGGACTCTTGCGTGTCTGCCGACAGGCTGATGCCCGGCCGCTGCCTGCGCCAGTGGTCTACGAGCCGGTGATGCGCCATGGTGAACAGCCAGGTCGTGAACCTGCTGCGCACCTCATAGCGGCAGGCGCTGTCCACCACGGCAAACCAGAGGTCTTGCGCCAGATCGTCGGCCAGCGCCGCATCGCCCGTGTTGCGATAGAAATAGCGCCACATACGCAGGCTGTGCCGGGCATAAAGCGTCTCGAACGCCGTGGCCTGCCCTGCGGCATAGCTGCACATCAGGGCTTCATCGGCGGGTTGGGGTTGGGCAAGCGGCGGTGCAAGCATGCCCGCGATTATGCAAACTCCGGCGACAGCGCAACCAACTCAGTTGCGGGGCGGGTCCGGCACAAAGCCGTTGTCCCCGGGAAAAGGATTGGGGGCGCGCGGCAGGGACGGCCGTGGACGAGGCTCGCGAATCACGCCTCTGGCGACCAGATTGGCATAGCTGTCGTAACGGATGCGCACCATCTGCCGGGGCTGGTCGGTATCGGCCTCGAAGTCCACCTGGGTGACTTGCGAGCGCTCCACCGCGCCATGGCCCGTGCCCAGCGAGGGGGCCGGCGAGGCCTGTGGCGCACGGCGCTCGGCGCTGCGGCTCTTGCTGGCGGCCTGCGGCACGGCGACATCCGCCGCTGCAGATTCAGCCGCCGAGGCACTGGCCTGCGCTTGCGGCTCATGGAGCGGCCCCTGGTAGGCGGCAGGCTCGGGGAGCTTTTCACGGTACAGCGCAACCCCGATCACACCCACATCCTGCGGCCGGCCTGTTCTGGCGGCATAGGACATATCGCTTTCGGAGAAATAGAACGCAGCCACGTTGTCATTGCTCTTGCGCCAGCCCCTCACGTCATAGCTGTCGCCCGCATCCAGCACATAGCCGCCTTCGGCGCGGGAGCTCGCCGTGCGGCCGTTGATGGCGTTGACCCCGTCGACGCTGATAACGGCCATGATGCGGCGGCTCTCGAGGTTGCGGATGCGCACCGCATAGTTGGCACCGGGGCGGCCCACCACCCACAGCTCCCCCTCGTGGCTGTACTGGGGCAGTACCCGCCCCGTGGCGCGTTCGACGATGCTGACCTGGGCCAGCTTGTGGTTGCCGCGCGTCCAGGCCGACGCCGGCGCAGCGGCCACCATCGCGGCAGCGCAGAGCAAAGAAGCGCGCAGCAAACGGCCGCGCGACAGCAAGAAACCAGGAACCGGGGGATCGATACGGACAGACAACATGGACAAGGCCTCCTCAAAGTACAGCCACAGCGGCGTGAAACAAACTTGTCGGAGGCTGAAACGCAGCAGCAGAGCTGACGGGGTCAAGACCGGCCCTCCAATTTGCAAGCATTTGCAACACCATCTGCAACACCGCTTCGCGCCGCAGCCCTGCCCCGGCCCGGCATGTCTGGCACAATCGCGCTCGCTGCAGCCCAAGGCAGGCAGCCATGCTGGGGGTGTCCTGACCATGACCGGTCAGGGCTGAGAGAGTCCCTTTGAACCTGATTGCGCAAGCGGTGTCCTGAAGACCGCTTGCCCGAGATCATCCTCGCGCAGGGAAGCTGTTCAAGGTGTCATGCCGCGACTGGCCATGTCTTTGCTGGCCTGCCGCGCAAACCATGCGGCCCCTGCTTCGTTTTTCTGGCGGAGCATTCATGAATTCATCTTCTTCCATATCGGCCAATCGGGCCCTGGCCCCGGTGACGGCGCAGGAGCGCGTCTTTGCCTGGCGCGACCATGCCTCGCTGTGGTTCAGCCTGGGCGTGGGCCTGCTGGTCATGCAGATGGGGGCCTATCTGCTGCCCGCGCTCAGCCCGCTGCATGCGCTGATCGCGATCGGCATAGGATCGCTGATCGGCGCAGGTCTGCTGGGCTGGGTAGGCAAGCTGGGCTGCGACAGCGGCCTGTCCAGCGCCGGGCTGATGCACAGCGTCTACGGCCGCCATTTCGCACGGCTGCCTATCGTGCTCAACATCATCCAGCTGCTGGGCTGGGGTAGTTTCGAGCTGGTGGTGATGCGCGACGCCACCGTGGCGCTGGGCAAGCAAAGCGGCATCATGGGCGCTGCCTACTGGCCCTGGCTGGCCACGTTGCTCTGGGGTGGCGTGATCCTGCTGCTGATGAGCGGCTCCATGACCATGCTGGTGCGCCGCATCATCTCGCGCGTGGCCTTGCCGCTGGTGATTGCCTCGCTGCTGTGGCTGAGCTGGCAATTCCTGAAAATGGCGGGCGCCACCGGCCTCGGGACCTTGCTGGCCCGCGAAGGGGCAGGCGGCATGAGCATGCTGGGCGCCGTCGATCTGGTGATCGCCATGCCCATCAGCTGGCTGCCGCTGGTGGCCGACTATGCGCGCCACGGCAAAAGCGGCAAGTCCGCGCTGACGGGTGCCTGGACCGGCTTTGCCCTGGCCAATATCTGGTGCTACTCCCTGGGCGTGCTGGTGGCCCTGACACTGCCCAGCGAAGACCTGGTCACGGCCCTGCTGCTGGCCCAGGGCGGGCTGATTGCCCTGTCGCTGATTCTGATCGACGAGGTGGACAACGCCTATGGCGATGCGTACTCGGGCGCCATGTCGGCCCACAGCCTGCAACCGGGCTGGAGCATTCGCCACTGGGGCCTGCTGATCGCGTCCCTGTGCACGGCACTGGCCATGGTGCTGCCCATGCACAGTCTGGAGCCGTTTCTGCTGCTGCTCAGCTCCTGCTTTGTGCCGCTGTTCGGCGTGATGCTGGGTCGCCTGGCCTTTGGCACCGATGCCGTGCAGCTGATGCAAAAAGCGCCCGCCGTGCGCTGGGATGCCGTGGCCATCTGGGTGCTGGGCATTGCCTTCTACCACCTGCTGCCCTATGTCAGCACGGCCCTGGGCTCGGCCCTGCCCACGCTGGCGCTGACTTTTGTGGTGGCTCTGGCCACACGCCAGCTGCAGCCGCGCTCCGTTGCCGCCTGAGCAAGAATCGAATTCAATAGCAACCAACACCCTCCAAAAGGGCGTTTCAGCCTTCTTCCTTATCTTCTACCTGGCGCCCGCCGCCTGCAACAGTTGCACCACGGCCTGCTGCCCGCGCTGGCGTGCATGGGCCAGGGCCGTCACCCCATCCTTGTCGGGCAGATTCAGATCCGCTTTCGCGTCGATCAAGGCCTGGATGATGGCCTGATGGCGCGGCCCGCCGTCGCTGAGCACCACGGCTTCCATCAGGCAGGTCCAGCCCAGCCGGTTGACATGGTTCACATTCACACCGGCGGCGATCAGCGCCTGGGCCGTTTCCAGATGGCCGCGCTCGCAGGCCGGAATCAGGGCCGTGCCGCCATAGCGGTTGGTGCTCTTGAGATCGGCGCCGTAGGAAATCGTCATGCGCACAATCTCCAGCCGGCCCTGCGCACCGGCCAGAAGATAGGCGCTGTCTTGCATCTGGTTCTGGATATTGGGGCTGGCGCCGTGCATCAGCAGCGATCGCGCCACCTCGATATGGTTGGCCGCCGTGGCCAGCAGCAGCGGGGTATTGCCCCGGGCGTCCTGCACGTCGACAGGCGCGTTGCCGGCCAGCAGATTGCGCACCGCCACGGTATCGCCCTGCGCGGCAGCGGCCAGCAATTGCTGGCCCAGCATCTGCAGGTCCCCGGCTTTTGCCACAGCGGCGGCAGGTTCTGCAGCCGGAGCATTCGCCGACGCCCTACTCTGGCAGGCGGTCAGCAGCGTCGCTGCGGCCAGAGCCGTCATCGCAAGCGTCAATCGGGTGGTCAACGAGGCGCTCCCATGGGCGCTGGCTGGCTGGTTCATGGCATTCCTTTATGGCTGTCGGGCGTTCAGCCCCTGTCAGCTTTCTACAGGAACTATAGCTAGCCACGCAAGTCCGATGAGGGTTACAGCCTGTTTTCAATCGATAAAAGGAGAATCTGCCCCGTGCCTTGTAACCGCTGGATCCGCACCGCCGCCACTTCAAGCCTGATCGCGCTGGGTGCGCTCACCGCCGGCCTGCTGCCGGCCCTCGCACAAGCCCAGGAATTTGTCAGCATCAAGGGCAAGACCGTGAATGTGCGCGAGCAGCCCAACACCCGCTCCGCGACCCTCTGGGAACTGAGCAAGGGCTACCCGCTGCAAGTCACCCAGCGCAAGGGCCAGTGGCTGCGCGTGAAGGACTATGAGTCCACGCTGGGCTGGGTCCACGCCCCGCTGACCAGCAAGAGCCCACATATGGTGGTGACGGCACGCACGGCCAATCTGCGCTCCGGCCCCGGCCAGAAGCACAACCGGGTAGGCAAGCTGGAGCAGCATGAGGTGCTGCAGACGCTGAAAAAGCAAGGCAGCTGGGCCCAGGTCCAGCGCAGCAATGGCCAAAGCGGCTGGGTAGCCAAGAATCTGGTCTGGGGCTGGTAAGCCCGGCAACAAGCACACCCCAAAACACCCCAAAAAGCAAAGGCCTGCAGCAGCAGGCCTTTTTTGTGGGAGCCGGAAATCAGCCTTCGACGATCAGCTGCGCGCGCGGCGCATAGCCATGATTGAGCGGACCGTGACCCTGGCCGGTATAGACCTCGGCGCCCGCTTCGATGGCGCCCAGAATATAGCGCCGCGCCTCAGTCACTGCCGCCTCCAGCGCCAGACCCTGGGCCAGGAAAGATGCAATCGCCGACGACAGCGTGCAACCCGTGCCGTGACCGTTATGGGTGATGATGCGCTGCGACTGCAGGCGCAGATAGTCGCCGGCCTGCTGGCCTTGCCGGCCCAGCACATCCATGACCAGATCGCCGCTCAGATGCCCGCCCTTGAGCAACACCGCCGGCGCCCCCATGGCCAGCAGATCGGCCACGGCCGCATCCAGCGCTCCAATGCCGTCGATGCTGCGACCCAGCAGCAAAGCTGCTTCATCCAGATTGGGGGTAATCACCGTCGCCAGCGGAAACAGCTCGCTGACCAGCGCCTGTGCCGTCTCGGGAACGATCAGGCGATCGCCACTGGTGGCCACCATCACAGGATCCAGCACCACGTTCCTGATCCGGTGGCGACGGATCGCATCCGCCACCACGCTCACCACATCGGGGGTTGCCAGCATGCCGATCTTGACGGCATCGACGCCTATGTCCTGCACAACTGCATCGATCTGGCCACGCACGGTATCGAGCGGAATGCCGTGAATACCCGTCACGCCCAGCGTGTTCTGCACGGTGATGGCCGTGATCGCCGTCATGCCGTAGCAGCCCAGTGCCGCGCAGGTCTTGAGGTCGGCCTGGATGCCGGCACCACCGCCGCTGTCCGAGCCGGCAATGGAGAGCACGCGCGCATAGCGCTTTTTTGCGGCGCCGGAGATGGAGGATGAAGCAATCACTGTCATGGTAAAAATTATCGCCCATGCGCATGGTCAATGCGTGCTGTTTGCGGTTGTGCTGTAATGTCCAACGGACGAAACAGGGGTGTCCCGCAGGCAAGCAGCCTGCGTGGACTGAGAAACACCCTGGGGCAGCGCCAGCCACCGGCTGCGCACCAGAGCACCATCCGTGCCCTGTGCCCCCTGCACCCGATCCAGGTCATGCTGGCGTGGGGAGTTTCACAAGCCGCAAGGCATGCCGCGTTTTGTCCTGCACATGGCCCTGTTCCTGTGTCCGGATGGAAAACGATTTGCACATGTCATTGCTACAAGCTTCTTCAAAGATCGCAATTCTCGGCGGCGGCCTCATGGGCCGTCTGCTGTCGCTGGCCCTGGCCCAGCGCGGTCACGCCATCGACCTCTATGACGCGCACGGCCCGCAAGGCGATGGCGCTGCGGCGCGCGTGGCGGCCGCCATGCTGGCGCCGCTGGCCGAGTCGGCCATTACCGAGCCTGGCGTGGTGCGCATGGGCCAGCATGGGCTCAGGCGCTGGCCCGAGCTGATAGCCCAGCTCGAGCAGCATGTGTTTCTGCAGCAAAACGGCACGCTGATCCTCTGGCACCGTCAGGACCAGGGCGATGCGGCGCGCTTTTTCGGTCTGCTGGAGAAAAACCGCCGCATCAACCCCAGCCTGCCGGCCATGCAGGAGAAGACCGGCGCGGCGCTGCACGACTGCGAGCCCGCGCTGCAGGGGCGCTTCAACCAGGCCGTCTATCTGCCCGGCGAAGGCCAGCTCGACAACCGCCAGCTGCTGACGGCGCTGCTCGACAAGCTCAGCGCCCTGGGCGTGCGGCTGCACTGGGAGAGCCCGCGCGAGGTCAGCGACTTCCGCCCCGGCGAAACCCATGGCGACAGCGGCCAGCCCGACTTCGTGTTCGACTGCCGGGGCCTGGGTGCACGCACCCAGTGGAAGCAGCTGCGCGGCATTCGCGGCGAGGTGGTGCGCATCCACGCGCCTGAAGTCACGCTGCAGCGCCCCACACGCCTGATCCATCCGCGCTACCCCATCTATATCGCGCCCAAGGAAGATCATCTGTTCGTGATTGGCGCCACCGAGATCGAGTCCGACGATATGTCGCCGGCCAGCGTGCGCTCCACGCTGGAGCTGCTGAGCGCGGCCTATACCGTGCACTCCGGCTTTGCCGAAGGCCGCATTGTGGAGATCGCCACCCAGTGCCGCCCCACCCTGCCCGATAATCTGCCCGCCGTGCGCCTGCTGACCCCGCGCGTCATGGAAGTCAACGGCCTCTACCGTCACGGCTTCATGATCTCGCCCGCCATGCTGGACGTGGTGCTGGAGCTGGTGGACCACAACGACTCGCCGCTGGCGCGCGAGTTCGATGTCGTCGTGCATCGCGGCTGAACTGCGAGCCCGAACTTTGGCGCACAGCACTTGCACCCCCGGCGCACGCAAGCACCACCGTGCAGAGGTTTAACTTAGCTCCCGCTTTATTTTCCGTTTCCATGCCATGAAGATCACTCTCAACCAGCAAGCCGCCGAGCTGCCAGCCCATGCCACCGTGGCCGATGCGCTGGCGCAGATGCAGGCCAGGCCCCCGTTTGCCGTGGCGGTCAACACGGTGTTCGTGCCCAAGACGCAGTACGCCGACCATCCGCTCAATGAGGGCGACAGGATGGAAGTCATCTCTCCGGTGACTGGTGGCTAGAAATGAATCCCCCTGAGTCGCTTCGCGCCTTCCCCCAGGGGACGACACCCTCGCGGCGAGGCGGCTCTTGCTCGGTGTCACTGACTTGGCACATGCCTGTTTGAGGCTCATTGGGCCTCACGCGCATTGCAGTACAAAGACAGGAGATATAGATAAATCATGAATACCAAAACTACCGACGACGCCCTGGTTCTCTACGGCCAGCGTTTTGAAAGCCGCTTGCTGCTGGGCACCTCGCGCTATCCCTCGCCGGCGATTCTCGAAGCCGCCGTGGAGCGCGCCAGGCCCGCCATGGTCACGGCCTCGCTGCGCCGCCAGGGCAGCAATGCCGCCGAGACCGGTGCCAGCTTCTGGGAGCTGCTGCGCAAGCTCAATGTGCCCGTGCTGCCCAACACGGCAGGCTGCATGACCATCCAGGAGGCCGTGACCACAGCCCAGATGGCACGCGAAGTCTTCGACACCCCCTGGATCAAGCTGGAGCTGATCGGTGACGACTACACGCTGCAGCCCGATACGCTCAATCTGGTGGAAGCAGCCTCCATCCTCATCAAGGACGGCTTCCAGGTCCTGCCCTACACCACCTACGACCTGGTGCTGTGCCAGAAGCTCGTCGACGTGGGCTGCCAGGCCGTCATGCCCTGGGCTGCGCCCATCGGCACGGGCCGTGGCCCCGTCAACCCCTATGCCATGCAGATGCTGCGCGAGCGCCTGAAGGTGCCGCTGATCGTGGATGCCGGCCTGGGCCGTCCATCCCACGCCTGCACGGTGATGGAATGGGGTTATGACGCCGTGCTGCTGAACACCGCCGTGGCCCTGTCCGAAGATCCCGTGGCCATGGCCGGCGCCTTCTCCGATGCCGTCAATGCCGGTCACGCCGCCTGGCGCGCAGGTGCCATGGCCGAGCAGAACGCCGCCCAGCCCAGCACGCCCGTGCTGGGCACCCCTTTCTGGCATCAGGAATAAAGGCCGTCCCATGGACTCCGCTGAAATCAAGGCCCTTGCGCAAGCCATCATCCACCAGCACAGCGCCAACTTTGGCGCCCAGCTGCACCACGATGCCAACTCGGTCGAGCTGACGCCCCAGCCCGTACCGCCCGCGCTGCGCCAGGACCCGGCCTATCTGGCTGCGCTTGAGGCCTGCAGCGAGCTGGGCTTTATTGCCGTGGATGCGCAGACCCTGGCCCAGGCCTGGCAGCGCCAAAGCGAGCGCACCGACCAATTCGATGTCACCCACTGGCCCGACGACCCACGCGACTTCGGTCTCGGCAAGGCGGACCCGGCCCTCGCCTTTGCCCATTGCCCGCGCGAGCTGGGCCTGTATGGAGTGCTGCCTACGGCCGAATGGGTGGGCCGCATGGCCCGCGCGGGTGTGCCCACGGTGCAGCTGCGTTTCAAGTCCAGCGACAAGGCCGCCGTGGCACAAGAGATCAAGGCCGCTGTTGAAGCCGTCAAGGGCACGCAGGCACGCCTGTTCATCAACGACCACTGGCAGGCCGCGCTGGACGCAGGCGCCTACGGCATCCATGTGGGCCAGGAAGATCTGGACGTGATCGGCCAGCGTGATCTGCAGACCATCCGCAGCTCGGGCACCCGCCTGGGCGTCTCCACCCATGGCTACGCAGAGATGGTGCGCGCCCATGCCGTGCAGCCCAGCTATATCGCCCTGGGCGCGGTCTTTCCCACCACGCTCAAGAAGATGGCGACAGCTCCGCAAGGACTGGCGCGTCTGGCGGCCTATGTGCGGCTGATGCAGCAGTACCCGCTGGTGGCGATTGGCGGCATTTCCGAGGACCTGTTCCCCGCCGTGCGTGCCACGGGCGTGGGCTCGGTTGCCGTGGTGCGCGCCCTGGTCAATGCACCCGATCCGGAAGCCGCCGCCCAGCATCTGCTGCAGCGCATGCAGGCTGCTGCTTGAGCGCCTCGAAGCGCATCGACTTCCCATTCAATGGCCGCCAGCGCTTGATACACAGGCGCCGGCGGCTATTTTCATTGAGAGATTCAAGACGCCAACCGAGCCAGGTCTGCCTGGCACAGGAAACACCGGAAATAACAAGCTCGAATGCCCGCAGCCAGCGGGCATTTTTTATGGAGCGCCGCTGCGCAGGCCGCATGGCCACTGGGTTTTCTTGATTGGCGCAAGCCCTCTTCGCGGTAAAAGCGGACACACAGGTGACAACCCTGAGTCCCGCAGTTGCGGCACAGCCGGTCCCACACGCGACAATGGGGCGGTTACCAGTCACGCATAAGACAGAACATGGACGAGCCAATTCTTAGTATGGAAGAACGTGAGGCGATCAACTCTGGTCGCTGGTTTTCATCCCTTTCGCCCTCTTTGCGGCACGACATTCTTCGATGCGCTTACGTCAAACGATACAAAGATGGCATGCTCATCTGCGCTCGCGGCGAACCGCCCGAGGAGTGGATTGCCTGTGCACGTGGCGCGGTGCGAGTCAGCTCCACCTCCATCACCGGCAAGCAGATCACGCTGACCTACGTGGAGCCGGGCATCTGGTTCGGGGATGTCGCGATTCTGGATGGCGACAAGCGCACGCACGACGCCTATGCACATGGCGAGACCACGCTGCTGTGCGTATCCAAGGCGGACTTCAAGCGCATTCTGGCAGAGCATGTGGAGTTTTCCGAAGCGATCTTGCGCCTCAACGCACGCCGAGTACGTCAGCTCTACGGTCTGGTGGAAGACCTCAACACCTTGCCGCTGCGAGCGCGCCTGGCCAAGCAGCTGCTGCACCTGACGCGCAGCTATGGCGTGATGAGTCTGTCGGACAGCAACGAGATCCGCATCGGCCTGCATCTGGCGCAGGAAGAGCTGGCGCAATTGCTGGGCGCCTCGCGCCAGCGTGTGAACCAGGAACTCAAGTCCATGGAGCGCGAGGAAGTCATTCGCATCGAGCCGGGTGGCCTCATCGTGCGCGACCGGGTGACGCTGCTGCGCATTGCAGACACCGACCATTAACCCCCCTGGGCCGCTTTGCGGCTTCCCCCCAAGGGGGGACGACATCTTCGCTGCGGGGCGGCCCTTGCTTGATGTCTCACTCTTGGGCTGTGCCTGTTTTCGAGGCGGCTAGCTTTGGCCGCCCTCAGCGTTCACGCTTTCTTGCATCTTCGCCGCGTTCTGCGGCAGCTCCCCCATTTCACGCATTCGCTTGCCGCACCTCTGGTGTGGTGCGGCGGGCTGCGCCTTGCCCATCACAAATCGAACACAGGACTGAGACAGTATGAGCACTTATGAGCATTTCGTCGGCACCCGCGCGGTTTCCGATCAGCATGCGTTTGATATCGATGCCATGACCGACTGGATGGGCCGGCATGTCCAGGGCTTTGAAGGTCCGCTGCAGGTGGAGATGTTCAAGGGCGGCCAGTCCAACCCCACCTACAAGCTGATCACGCCCGGCAAAAGCTATGTGATGCGCGCCAAGCCCGGCCCTGTGGCCAAGCTGCTGCCTTCGGCCCATGCGATCGAGCGCGAGTACCGCGTCATGAAGGGCCTGGCCGGCACCGATGTGCCCGTGCCGCATATGTATGCGCTTTGCGAGGATGAATCCGTCATCGGCCGCGCTTTCTACATCATGGAGTTCATGGAAGGCCGCGTGCTCTGGGACCAGTCCCTGCCCGGCATGACGCCCGCCGAGCGCGGCCAGATCTACGACGAGATGAACCGCGTGATCGCAGCTCTGCACAGCGTGAAGTTTGCCGAACGCGGCCTGGCCGACTACGGCAAGAGCGGCAATTACTTCGAGCGCCAGATCGGCCGCTGGAGCAAGCAGTATGTGGCCTCCGTGACCCAGCCCATCCCCGAGATGGACCGGCTGATGGAGTGGCTTCCCGCCCATATGCCGGCCAGTGCACGCGACGAGGGACGTGTCTCCATCGTGCATGGCGACTACCGCCTGGACAACCTGATGTTCCACCCCACCGAGCCGCGCGTGATTGCCGTGCTGGACTGGGAGCTGTCCACGCTGGGCCACCCGCTGGCCGACTTCAGCTACCACTGCATGAGCTGGCATATCCCGGCCGAGCTGGGCCGCGGCATTGCGGGCCTGGACATCGCAGGCCTGGGCATCCCTGCCGAGCACGATTACATGCAGCGCTACTGCCAGCGCACCGGCATTGCCGATGTGGCCACGCTGCAGCGCGACTGGAACTTCTACCTGGCCTACAACATGTTCCGCATCGCGGCCATCCTGCAAGGCATTGCCAAGCGTGTCGAGGCCGGCACGGCCTCCAGCGCCCAGGCCAAGGCCTCGGGCGACACCGCCCGCCCCATGGCCGAGCTGGCCTGGTCCTTCGCTCAGCGCGCCTGACTTTCATCCACCACCACGCAATCAGACCGTCCCACAACAAAAGGAGCACTCATGGACTTCGACTACTCGCCCAAAACCAAGGACCTGCAGCAACGCCTGCTCAAGTTCATGGACGAACACATCTACCCGGCAGAAAAAGAATATGCCGAGGAGATGCAGGCCAACACGGCCGCCGGCAAGCGCTGGACGCCGCTGCAAACCATTGAAAAGCTCAAGCCCAAGGCCCAGGCCGCGGGCCTGTGGAATCTGTTCCTGCCCGTGGACAGCGCCGAAGCCTCGGGCTACCACGGCGCGGGCCTAACCAATCAGGAATACGCACCGCTGGCCGAGATCATGGGCCGCGTGCCATGGGCTTCCGAAGTCTTCAACTGCTCCGCGCCGGATACCGGCAATATGGAGACCATTGCCCGCTACGGCAGTGCCGAGCTCAAGCAGCGCTGGCTCAAACCCCTGCTGGAAGGCAAGATCCGCTCGGCCTTCGCCATGACCGAGCCCGAAGTCGCCTCCTCCGACGCCACCAATATCTGCACCCGTATCGAGCGCCAGGGCGACGAATACGTGATCAACGGCCACAAGTGGTGGATCTCGGGTGCAGGCGATCCTCGCTGCCAGGTCTTCATCACCATGGGCAAGACCGACCCGGAAGCGGCCAAGCATTCGCAGCAGAGCATGATCATCATCCCGGCCGATGCCAAGGGCATCCGCATCGCGCGTCCGCTGAATGTGATGGGCTATGACGATGCACCCCACGGCCATATGGAGATGTATTTCGAGAACGTGCGCGTTCCCGTCGGCAATATCTTGCTGGGCGAAGGGCGCGGCTTCGAGATCGCCCAGGGCCGCCTCGGCCCGGGCCGCATTCACCACTGCATGCGCCTGATCGGCCTAGCCGAGCGTGCGTTGGAGCTGATGTGCAAGCGCGCCAGCAGCCGCGTGGCCTTCGGCAAGAGCGTGGCCCAGCAGACCGTGACGCAGGAGCGCATTGCCGAAGCGCGCTGCAAGATCGACATGGCGCGCCTGCTCACGCTCAAGGCCGCCTGGCTGATGGACGTGGCCGGCAACAAGGTGGCCAGGACCGAGATCGCAATGATCAAGGTCGTGGCCCCCAGCATGGCCTGTCAGGTCATCGACTGGGCCATGCAGGTGCATGGCGGCGGCGGCATGTGCGATGACTTCCCGCTGGCCTATGCCTATGCCGCAGCACGCACGCTGCGCTTTGCCGACGGCCCCGACGAGGTGCACCGCAACGCGATTGCCAAGTGGGAGCTGGGCAAATACGGCAGCTACGGCAAGAACGCCGAAGTGCCCATCACGCGCGGCGGCTGATGTGGGTCAGCGGTAGCACATCGCGCCGCTGCTGCTGCCCGGAAACAAAAACACCCCGTCAGCCACGGCTGCGGGGTGTTTTTGCTTCGAAGGCAGATTTATTATCTACTATTAAAAAAGAAGCTTATAACGCCCTATATAAAACGATTTCAGATACAAAACATATTGAAATTCAATGAATACAAGCGATAAGCGCTTCCCAATCAATAGCATCATGGCTAGCGGCACCGGGCCCGGCACCGCGCGCCCGTACCGGGCTTAGAAACTCTCCCACTCGCCATCGTCTGCCGTCGCGGCCTTTTGCGGCTGGGGCGCTGCTGCGCTTTTCGCCGGGCTCAGCACCGGATGCTTGCCCGCAGCCGACATTGCGGGGCGCTTGAGCGCAGTCGACTGGGCCCTGACCGGAGCCGAGACCTTGATGGCGGCCCTGGCAGGCGCGGGCTTGAACGTGGCTGGCGCCAGGGCCGGCGCGGCCTGCAGGCCGGACTGGGCGGCAAGCTTGAAGAAGCTCACCGTCTCGGCCAGCGCAGCGGCCTGGCCGCGCAGCGCGTCGGTCGCCGCTGCGGCCTCCTCCACCAGAGCCGCGTTCTGCTGGGTCATCTGATCCATCTGCGTCACGGCCTGTGTGACCTGCTCGATGCCCGATGTCTGCTGGTGGCTGGCCACCGAGATCTCGCCCATGATGTCGGTGACGCGGCGCACGCTCATCACGATCTCTTCCATGGTCTTGCCGGCCTCATCGACCTGGGTGCTGCCTTCCTGCACCTTGCTCACGGAGTCGTCGATCAGCTGCTTGATCTGCTTGGCCGCCTCGGCCGAGCGCTGGGCCAGGGTGCGCACTTCGGAGGCCACCACGGCAAAGCCACGGCCTTGGTCGCCCGCACGGGCCGCTTCCACCGCCGCGTTGAGGGCCAGAATATTGGTCTGGAAGGCGATGGAGTCGATCACGCCGATGATGTCCACGATCTTGCGCGAGGACTCGTTGATGGCCGACATGGTCTGCACCACCTGGGCCACCGTGGCACCACCGCGCACGGCTACCTGAGACGCGGCAGAGGCCATCTGATTGGCCTGTTGGGCATTGCCGGCGTTCTGCTGCACGGTGGCCGTCAGCTCCTCCATGGAGGCTGCCGTTTGTTCCAGCGAGCTGGCCTGCTCTTCGGTGCGCGAGGACAGATCCTGGTTGCCGCTGGCAATCTGGCTGCTGGCCGAGGCAATCGAGTCCGTGCCCTGGCGCACCTGACCCACGATGCGCTGCAAGCTTGTGTTCATGTCCCTGAGCGCCTGCAGCAGCTGGCCCACCTCATCACGGCTTTGCACGGTGATGCTGGCACTCAGATCGCCAGCAGCCACGGACTGCGCCAGTTGAACGGCCGACTGCAAAGGACGCGAGATGGAGCGTGCGATCAGCACCGCCAGCGCCACGCCGATGACGATGGAGCCCAGCAGCAGCGCCATCACCCACCAGCGGGCAGCGGCATACAGGTCGTCGCCGGCCTGGTTGGTTTCCTCGGTTGCCTGATGGTTGATCTCGCTGAGCGCATCCAGACGTGTGTTGATGCTGCGGCTGATCTTGAGAGAGTCGCCGCGCAAGATTTCGCTGGCGTCATCGTTGAGCAGCTGGTGCGACAGATCCACCACCTTGGCCGTCTGCACGGCATAGGCCTTGAGCTCCTCGCCGATTTCTGCCAGCATGGCTCGTTCCTTGTCGGTTCTCACGTACTTGGCATACGACTGCTGGTTCTGGACCAGCTCGTCCCAGAGCTTGGGCATGCTCTTGTCATAGACCGCCATTTCCTCGGACGACTGGGCCATCACATGCTGCATGGTCTGCGAGCGATAGCGCTGCAGCTGGTAACGCATGTCCTGCAGGTTTCGGGCCGCCGGCAGCCACTGGCGCGCCAGATCGGTGGCCGTGGCATTGACACGCTCCATCTGGACCAGGCCGTACAGGCCCGATACCGCACTGATCAGCAGGATCAGCACAAAAGACACCAGCAGCTTGTTAGCCAGCTTGAGGTTGCGAAAGAAGTTCATGGGGGAATTGGGCGCCTGGGCGACCTGCAAGGTCTGGCACCTGCGAGATGGGGGATAGGGGAAACAGCCTGAAAAGCGCGTACACACTGCGCGCGCCTGCGAATTCTATGCAGTATTTGTTACTTCGAGTAACGGCATCCATGAATAAAACCGATGGGGGCATCAGGGGCATAGCTGGGCTCAAAAAGACACCCTGATGAAGCACTCAAAAACCCTGTCGAAGGCCATTGCATCCTTACGGCCGTCCGGCATGAGAAAATCAGCCCTTATTTATCAGCAAGAACAAACGGATTCACCATGGAAGCAGAACGCGTCAACTCTATCGGCAACACCCTCCAAGATCTGGCCGAGCGCACGGCAGATCTCCGGAGGTATCTTTGACTACGATGCCAAGTACGAACGCCTGCGCACGGTAAACGCCTCGCTGGAAGACCCTGCCGTCTGGAACGACCCCAAGAAGGCACAGGAGCTGGGCAAGGAAAAGAAGTCGCTCGACTCTGTCGTGCTGACTCTGGAGAAGCTCACCACCGAGCTGGCCGACAACTCCGAGCTGTTCGAGATGAGCAAG
This sequence comes from Comamonas testosteroni, assembly GCF_000761245.1. GTDB lineage: Bacteria > Pseudomonadota > Gammaproteobacteria > Burkholderiales > Burkholderiaceae_C > Comamonas > Comamonas testosteroni_C. The sequence continues at coordinate 102,965 of NZ_AWOR01000012.1, forward strand.
GAAGAAGGCGATGATGCCGGCCTTGAAACCATCGAAGCCGAAACCGCCAAGCTCAAGCCGCTGATCGAGGAGCTCGAGTTCCGCCGCATGTTCGGCGGCGAAGCCGATCCGCTCAACTGCTTCATCGACATCCAGGCCGGCGCCGGCGGCACCGAAGCCTGCGACTGGGCCAGCATGCTGCTGCGCCAGTACCTGAAGTACGCCGAACGCAAGGGCTTCAAGGCCACCGTGGAAGAAGAGACTCCGGGCGACGTAGCCGGCATCAAGAGCGCAACCATCAAGGTCGAAGGCGAGTATGCCTATGGCCTGCTGCGCACCGAAACCGGCGTGCACCGCCTGGTGCGCAAGTCGCCCTTCGACAGCTCGGGCGGCCGTCACACCAGCTTTTCCTCGCTATTCGTCTACCCCGAGATCGATGACTCCATCGAGATCAACATCAATCCGTCCGACGTGCGTACGGACACCTATCGCGCTTCCGGCGCGGGTGGTCAGCACATCAACAAGACCGACTCTGCCGTGCGCCTGACCCACATCCCCACGGGCATCGTGGTGCAGTGCCAGGACGGTCGCTCGCAGCATAGCAACCGTGACGTGGCATGGCAGCGCCTGCGCTCCAGGCTGTACGACTTCGAGATGCGCAAGCGCATGGAAGAACAGCAAAAGCTCGAGGACACCAAGACCGATGTGGGCTGGGGTCACCAGATCCGCTCCTATGTGCTGGACAACAGCCGCATCAAGGACTTGCGCACCAACGTCGAAGTCTCGGCCACCCAGAAGGTGCTGGACGGCGATCTGGATGTGTTTATCGAAGCCTCGCTCAAGCAAGGCCTCTGATCCTAGAAAGGAATCGATATGCTGCAACTGCGTGACGGGCAAGCCCCGGCCGCCGCCATTTACCGTGCCGACTACGAGGCTCCGGCCTGGTGGATCGACACGGTGGATCTGACTTTTGATCTGGACCCGGCCAAGACGCGCGTACTCAGCAAGATGCGCGTGCGCCGCAACCCCGAGGTGCCGGCACAGGCGCTGCGCCTGGACGGCGACGAGCTGAATCTGGCGCGGGTGATGGTCAACGGCGGAGGTACCTCCTTCAAGATGGACGGCGACCAGCTGGTGCTGGAGAACCTGCCCGAGGGCAACGAGCCCGTGGAGCTGGAGATCTTCACCACCTGCGCCCCCATCAAGAACACCAAGCTCATGGGCTTGTATGTGAGCGAGGACACATTCTTCACGCAGTGCGAGGCAGAAGGTTTCCGCCGCATCACCTACTTCCTGGACCGCCCCGACGTGATGGCCATGTACACCGTCACGCTGCGCGCCAGCAAGGCCCAGTATCCGGTGCTGCTGTCCAACGGCAATCTGGTGGAGTCCGGTGACCTAGAAGACGGCCGCCACTTTGCCAAGTGGGTCGATCCGCACAAAAAGCCCAGCTATCTGTTTGCGCTGGTGGCCGGCAATCTGGTGGCCCGCGAGCAGAAGATCAAGAGCCGTGCCGGCCGCGACCACCTGCTGCAGGTCTTTGTGCGCCCCGGCGACCTCGAAAAGACCGAGCACGCCATGAACTCCCTCATGCACTCCGTTGCATGGGACGAGGCACGCTTTGGCCTGAGCCTGGACCTGGACCGCTTCATGATCGTCGCCACCAGCGACTTCAACATGGGCGCCATGGAGAACAAGGGCCTGAACATCTTCAATACCAAGTATGTTCTGGCCAGCCAGGCCACGGCCACCGACACCGATTACGCCAATATCGAGTCCGTCGTCGGACACGAATACTTCCATAACTGGACGGGTGACCGCGTCACATGCCGTGACTGGTTCCAGCTCAGCCTCAAGGAAGGCCTGACGGTGTTCCGCGATCAGGAGTTCAGCATGGACATGGCGGGCACGGCTTCGGCCCGTGCCGTCAAGCGCATCGACGATGTGCGCGTGCTGCGCACCGTGCAGTTTCCCGAGGATGCCGGCCCCATGGCTCACCCCGTGCGCCCCGACAGCTATATCGAGATCAACAACTTCTACACGGTCACGATCTACGAAAAAGGCGCGGAAGTCGTACGCATGCAGCACAACCTGGTCGGCCGCGAAGGCTTTGCCAAGGGCATGAAGCTGTACTTCGAGCGTCATGACGGTCAGGCCGTGACCTGCGATGACTTCTCGCAAGCCATTGCCGACGCCAACCCGGGCTCTGCTCTGGCCCAGCATCTGCAGCAATTCCGCCGCTGGTACAGCCAGGCCGGCACGCCTGTGCTCAAGGCCGTGGGCCAGTACGATGCCGACGCCCGGACCTATACGCTGACGCTGTCGCAAAGCTGCGCGCCCACCGTGGGTCAGGCCGAAAAACTGCCGTTCGTCATTCCCGTGCAAATGGGTCTGCTCACCGCCAGCGGCCAGCCCATCGCCCTGCAACTGCAAGGTGAAGAGACGGCCCAGGCAGTCACCAGCCGCATGCTGGTGCTGACCGAAGCCGAGCAGAGCTTTGTCTTCAGCAATGTGAGCGAAGCCCCCGTGCCTTCGCTGCTGCGCACCTTCAGCGCGCCCGTGGTGCTGGAGCATGAATTCAGCGATACCGATCTGCTGACCCTGCTGGCCCATGACAGCGACCCGTTCAACCAATGGGAAGCCAGCCAGCGTCTGGGGCTGCGTTACGCACTGAAGGCGATCGCTGCCAGCGGCGAAGCCAGTGCCGAAATCCTGCCGGCGGACTTCATCGAAGCCATGCGCCGCGTGCTGCGCGACGACAAGCTGGACGCGGCGTTCAAGGACCTGGTGCTCACACTGCCGTCCGAGAGCTATATCGCCGAGCAGTTGGCCGAGGTCGATCCGCAGCGCGTTCATGCCGTGCGCGAAGCCATGATCTTGCAACTGGCGACCGCCCTGCAGCCCGAGTGGGAAGCCGCCTGGGAGGCCAACCGCGACACCGGCGCCTATCGCCCCGACCATGTCAGCGCCGGCCGCCGCGCGCTGGCCGGCCGCGCCCTGTCCATGCTGTGCCTGCATGCCGCTCAAACTGGCGACACGGTCTGGCCCGGCAAGGCCTACCAGCGCTGCAAGGACGCAGGCAATATGACGGACCGCATGGCCGCCCTCTCCGCCCTGATCTACAGCGCCAGCCCCCTGGCCGAGCAGGCACTGCAGCGCTTTCACGCGCTGTTCAAGCAAGATGCGCTGGTGCTGGACAAATGGTTTGCGCTGCAGGCTGCCGCCAGCGACCGCGGCGGTGACGTGCTGCCCGCCGTCAAGGCGCTGATGAAGCATGCCGACTTCCAGATCAAGAACCCCAACCGCGCACGCAGCCTGATCTTCAGCTACTGCAACAATGCCGGCGCCTTCCACCGCGCCGATGCGGCGGGCTATGTGTTCTGGGCCGATCGCGTGATCGAGATCGACGGCATCAACCCTCAGGTGGCATCCCGTCTGGCCCGGGTGATGGATCGCTGGAAAAAGCTGGCCGAGCCCTACCGCTCTGCAGCCCGCGAAGCCATCGCCCGTGTGGCTGCCAAGCCCGATCTGTCCAACGACGTGCGCGAGGTCATCACCCGCGCCCTGGCGGACTGATGGGCCTGAGCATGCTTGCCCGACACGCGGCTCGGGGCGTGAAGGCCCTTGCCGTCGCTGCGGCAAGCATGTCGCTGAGCACTCAGGCTGCAAAGCCTGATGTGGGATTCGAAGCCCGTTTTGCACCCCTCTATGCCACTGTCTTCAGCGAAGGCGGCAGCTTCAGCGGACGCGCCATGAGTGCCGATCTGCAGGCGCTGGAGCCGCTGTTGAAAAAGCCGGGGTTCGCTGCACGCGACATCTTCCGGCTCTACTACACACAGGCCAGCGTCTACGCCCGCCGCAGCATGCCCAAAGAGGCAGCCGAAGCAACGCAGACGGCACTGACGGCTTTGTCCGGCACCCAGGAGCCGGAGCTGTCATACGCTCATTTTTTCCTGCGCTACTCAAGCATCCGCTGGCTGGCGGAGGCAGGGCAGCATGAAGCGGCACTCAAGCGGGTCAAAGCCTTTCAGGCTCAATACCCGTTGCCGCAGATTGCCGGCCTGCCCGCCGAGATGCGCTGGGATGAAAGCGTGAAGCCTGTACGGGCTCTGGATTTTCCGAGCCAGATGCAGATTCTCGGCGTCTATGAGGACGAAGGCTATCTGCTGCATGAGCTGGGGCGATTTCGCGAGGCCAGACAGGCCAACGAGCGGCTGCTGCCCGTGGCACGTGAGCGCCTCAAAGCCATGGGCAAGCTGCAGCAAATACGCGGTGTGCTCACCAATATTGCGCAAAATTGCTATGAGCTGGGCGACCTGAAGCAGGCTGGCGCCTATCTTCAGGAGCGTCTGCAGATTGCGCAGGCGGCGCAAGACCATGCCACCGTCTACGACAGCTATTTCCAGCTCATGGTCCTTGCCCATGAGCAAAAGCAGGAACCGCAGGCCCGCCAATGGCTGGCCCGCTATGAACAATACGCGCTGAACCAGAAAGACAGCCAGCAGCAAACCCGCGCCAGGGAGCTGCTGACAGAACTGGAACAACGCAATGCAGGGCGTCCTGGCAAGTGATCGTGCCCAGCCCTGCTCTCTGTCCATTTCAGATTTGCATCGAATTTCAAGGAGTTGAAACATGAAGAAAAACATCAGCCTGACCCGCTATCTAGTCGAGCAGCAACGTGTGGACGGGCTCATCCCCGGCCAGCTGCGCCTGCTGCTGGAAGTGGTGGCCCGCGCCTGCAAGCGCATCAGCTTTGCCGTGAACAAGGGCGAGCTCGGCGACGTCATGGGCACAGCCGGCAGCGAGAACGTGCAGGGCGAAGTGCAAAAGAAGCTGGACATCATCGCCAACGAAACCCTGATCGAAGCCAATGAGTGGGGCGGCCACTTGGCGGCCATGGCTTCGGAAGAAATGGAAGGCATCTATGTGGTGCCCAACCGCTATCCCCAGGGCGAGTACCTGCTGATGTTCGACCCCCTGGATGGCTCGTCCAACATCGACATCAACATGTCCATCGGCACCATCTTCAGCGTGCTCAAGAAGCCCGAAGGCCACCCTGGCGTGCACGACAGCGACTTCATGCAGCCCGGCACCCAGCAAGTGGCTGCCGGCTACTGCATCTACGGCCCCCAGACCACCCTGGTGCTGACCGTGGGCGACGGCGTCTCCATGTTCACGCTGGACCGCGAGCAAGGCTCGTTCGTGCTCATCGAGGAAAACGTCAAGATCCCCGAAGACACCAAGGAGTTCGCCATCAACATGTCCAATATGCGCCACTGGGATGCCCCCGTGCAGCGCTACGTGGACGAATGTCTGGCTGGTGCAGACGGCCCGCGCGGCAAGAATTTCAACATGCGCTGGGTCGCGGCCATGGTGGCCGACGTCCACCGCATTCTGTGCCGCGGCGGCATCTTCATGTACCCCTGGGACAAGCGCGAGCCACAAAAGGCCGGCAAGCTGCGCCTGATGTACGAAGCCAATCCCATGAGCTGGCTGGTCGAGCAGGCCGGCGGCATGGCCACCAACGGCCGTCAGCGCATCCTGGACATTCAGCCAACGCAATTGCACGAGCGCGTGAGCGTCGTCCTCGGCTCCAAGAACGAAGTGGAACGCGTGACCAGCTACCACCTCGAGGCCGATGAAAAAGCGCTATAATCTATAGCTTAATGCCGGTGTAGCTCAGTCGGTAGAGCAGCTCATTCGTAATGAGAAGGTCGGGTGTTCGATTCATCTCTCCGGCACCAAGTAAACAAAGGAAAGCCCGCTATTCAAAAGATAGCGGGCTTTCTTCTTTTTTGCACCGTGTAGCCACTGCGTAGCCACCAGTACATAGTTTTCGCGCTTTGTGCACCTGCTGGCGCTGCCGTCCTCGTTTCACTTTCGGCTCCTGCTGCTTTTGGTGTCACAGCTGTATTTCAGGTGCGTTTGCGGCGAGACATCATCAAATGTCACAGGTTTCAGAACCCGAAAATAGAGATAGACAGATGCCGTGCAGGCATCAAGGTCTCGCGCACGCGCGCGTACCGCTCCAGCAACTTCTAGAACGCAACTTCGCAAGCGAGCGACAGCCAAATTAGACCCCTACCAATTGATCCGACTGCCGTACAGGTGAATCCAATCGTCGGGATCCTTAGCCGCTCGCTCTGCATGCCAAGGGATAAACGCGAATGCTTCACCAAGCGCAAATGCACGTTGGGCCTGCCGTTCAGCCTCTTCAACCTTCATCCCATATGTCAGACAACTCATGAGATGCGGACTGGCCCTCACCAGATCAGAAGGCTGAGGATCCAAGTCTTCAATCATGAACTTGGGTTCCATTGGCTCAAATAGCTCGCCTAATGCCCCGTCGTGCCATCTACTTGGAATTTCTGAAGCCATACAACCTCCACAAGCCATAACTTTTGATAACAGAAGCTCTGGGGCGCCAGCCCTGAAGTTTTCTGAAGTGCTCGACATTACATCAGCTCTGCCTCGCTCACACGCGCGTATTCGTGACATCATTTGGCAATCCCCCCGCAATTCCAGTCTCGCATGTACGTACTGTTCCGAAAGTCCGCGCCCAGCAAGCCACTCAGGCTAAGTTTCGCTAAGCGGTCGTGTGCGATCTGACCAGCTTTTGCAGCCTCCGCCATATCAAATTAATCTAGTCGCATATGAGGTTTTGTGAGGTTTATATCTCAGGTTTTATCAGGCGCGCAGGTTAGCTTTTATGAACAGGTCAGGCCGCATAAGGCATAAAAAAGCCGCCTGAGTTGGGCGGTTGTGGTTAAGGTTTTATTAGGTCACGCTACTGGTGGCCAGCGCGGCAGAGCCGCCAACCAGAATGACCATTGCAATGGAAAATGGTGCTACTACGGTGATGGCGCCTCCCACGCAATGGGTGGCACGGGACGGAATACATCAGTGCTACGGATCGCAAGGTGAGGTTTTTTTAGGTTCTGAACTTAACAGGCCAGCCGACTGAACTACCTATCCCGCCGACCTCGTCATCGATGCAAAGTCCGAAGCTGATATGTCTGACGAGCCATGCAACATGTCTCTAGCCAAAGATCGACGCTTGGACAAGAGATCATCAAGGGTCGATTCAAAGGTGACCATTTCTGCATCCCGAATGGTCGGGTAGTACACGTAGACGTCCTTTTCCTGCCCAATTCGATACGCCCGGTCTGTAGCCTGATCTTCTTTGGCTGGGTTCCAGCAGCGTGTGAAATGAATCACATGGTTAGCGGCCTGCACATTCACCCCAAACCCCACCGCGACTGTGGAAAGAATGATCACGGAAAAGCCAGAAGCTTCTTGAAAGCGATCAATCAAGCGCTGACGACTATTTGCACTTTGGCCATTGGTGCTCGTGTCGCCATTGATCACTGTCGGCTTAAATCCGAAGCGCTGTTCAATGGAATGTTGAATTTCACGCTGCACCTCCCTCAGCTCAGTGAACACAATCACTTTGTCACCATGCGTACTTATTTTTTGCAACTGCTCCAAGAGCCAAATCATTTTGGGGGAGCTGTCTTTCAAGCGAATATCTGGCTGCACACCATACGGATGCGCGCACAGCATCTTCAGGCGATGCAGCAACGTCAGCATGCCATTTTCACGCTGCTCCATCTGAGCCTGAATCTGGCAACGCTCTCGGTATTCATTGATGGATGCGACATACAAACTACGCTGCAAACTCTCCATTTTTAAAGATCTGCAACCCTGATCTTCCAGTTTTTGAGGCAAGTCCTTCGCGACATCCTGCTTCGTTCTGCGCAATGTCTGGGGCTCAATCAGTCTTCTCAATTGACTTAAAGCCTTGTCGTCACGCTTCTCGTGAGCCTCAATGGGACGCTGGTAGGTTTTCCCAAAGTGATTCAGCGCCCCCAAGAGCCCCGGCTGAATGAAGTCAAAAAGACTCCATAAATCCATGAGCGTGTTTTCTACGGGGGTTCCCGTACAAGCAACCCGAAAACGCGTAGGAATCGCCTTCGCGGCCTGCGTAATCATGGCGGCGGGATTCTTGATTTTCTGTGCCTCGTCACAAACCATGATGGCCCATTGTTTACGGGCCAATGAAAACTCCTGATCGCGCAGCGTTTCATAGGTCGTCAACACAACACGGTTTTGCCCAATCCAGTCAGGCCGCAGCAAGTTGCTAATGCCCTGGGCACGCACATCCTGCGGAATTTCCTCTTTACGGTATTTCACCGCAGCAAGCGCAGTCCCATACAGCTTCAGCACCTTGAGCTCATCGGCGTAGAAAAATCTCTGAAGTTCACGCTCCCAGTTGTCCAGCAACGACACCGGAGCTACCACCAGCACCGGTGGGCCATCAGGGTTTAGCTCTAAGTACCGAACCATGAAAGTCAAAAGCTGAATCGTCTTCCCCAGCCCCATGTCGTCAGCCAGCAAGCAGCCACCCACATGTTGTGGTGAAAGTTGAAACAGGTGCTGCATCCAACTCACACCCTTGAGCTGATGTTCACGCAACTCAATCTCTGGCCTCAGCAAAATGGGCAGATCCGCTTTCGCCTTATGAGCACCTAAAAGTGCTGAATTTCGCGCCGTCGCATAGTTGGCATCATCAATATTGAGCTCAATCTGCAATACAGCCCGCTTATCCTTGCCAGCGGCATCTTTGCCGTCACCAGCATCGGTAACCTCTTTCGTCTGCTTCAGGCGCTTTTTCCAAGAGTTGTAAAGCTCCTGCGCTTGCGCAATAGACAGCATCTCACCAGACCAGGGCAGCACAACCGTTGGCTCCGCCGCCGCTTGCGCTTGGTCCAGAACATGCTCAAACGCATCGAACTGCTCCTGGCTTCGAGGCTCCCAGCCTGAAGCCTCCATAGACTGCCCACCTTTGTCTGGATTGATAGCCTCGGGGAGCCAATTTTCCGTTTGATCTTTCACCAAAAAGGGAGAGGTAATGCGCTCCGCCTCACCAATGCCTATGACACGCGCCCCGTAGGCAGAAAGGTCCAAAACCTGCTTGAACTGCTGGCCGGCCTCCGCCGCTTTCCAGCAGTCAAGTAACTCCTTAAGGCCTTGAAACTGGTGCAAGTCAAAATCACTCAACTCCAGCTCATACCCCTGCCACAAACCTGCTGGCAGCCCCGCTGCCAGCTTCACTTCCAGCTCTCGCACAAAGCCAGCAAGCTCCCCTGCATGCGTCAGCAGAATCTCAACTGCCTCCATAGGCACAGGGGAGATAGGCTCCAGCACAAGACGAACGGCTGTCAACAAAGCCCCCTCGCCTGCAAGTTGTGGAATGACTTGAAAGCGATGAAAGTAAATGCCAGCCTTTTCTCGCTCTTGCTGATACTCCACTTCGTCAACCACCTGATCTGCGGCCTCACCAATCACTGTATAGGGGTTACGTATAAAGGACAGAGCATCATCTGCAGCCACACGACGCCCTGGCAAGAGTCTGACCCGCTCCAGCACTTCCTTGACCTCTGGCGGGATCACCACATGCGTGATCGAACCATCATCACCCGCAATGCGGTAGGTGTTTTGCACAGCCTGATAGCCATCAAAGTGATCAGTCCACCCCGTTGGCTCCTCCTCAAAGGTTGGATGCAGCTCAATCACAGGCGTACCACCAACCAAGCGCTTCGACAGCCCCAGCTTCAAGCGCTCTGGCTTTAAAACGACTGTCTTCTCCAGGAATTCATCCATTCCTGCATTGCACTTTTTCGCCAGCTTGCGCACCTTGGCCCAACCGAGCTGATTGGTCGCCATACCAGGAGATTCGTGCTGCTCCCTCGCCAAATCTTTCAAGGCGCATAACAGCTGCCAAGTCTCCTGCTGCAATAGCTTGGCGCCTTTATCCAACTCTACGACAGGTCCACGCCTATCCAGCTGATGCAGTTCACGCCCATCTTCTTGCAACCAGCTTTTAATGAAAATGCGAAATGAATCCTCAGCCAGGCTTCCATGGCTTGCTAACTGAGGTTGAAGACTGGCAAAAGGCATCACTCCCAGCAAACCCACACTTGCCGCGTGTTCCTCGTCTGACTGCAATTGATAGAGGGAATCCCATGGCAATAGCCAGCATTCATTCAGTCGGGTAACAAAGTCCTCTTCTTCAAGCTGCTCCAAATAAGATGTTTGTTGCCAGGGTGCGTTACTCTCCAATTGGTCAATGGCGTAAGACAAACCATGCTCGTCATAAGCGGGAGCGACCAAGGCAGACTCCCCCCCATCGACTTGTACATCGACCGCCTTGAACTTGCTCCAAATCGACTTAAACATCAGCTTTTCCAGTAAATCAGAGGATTGGAATGCTTGGGCTTAAACCCCAGCGCTCGCAGCACATGGTCAGTTTGAGGGTGCATTTCAAGCAGCTGAACTTGTAAAGTTCCACCACGATGACTTTGGTCGAGCACCTCGACCTGCAGCGCCCCCAGACGCGCTCGCAGCAACTCTTTTATGGCCAGAGCTCTTTGGGTGTCCCCTTTATTGGCTAGACCTGAGTTTTGAGCAACAGGACTAGCAACTATTTCAGAACCACCATTGGCAGGCACATTAAAACGCTCACGCCCTTGCGCTACTGGCAAGCTTGCCAGCCCTCCACGAGCATTGATAGAAAGGCCAAGAGCACGCATATTTCCATCAAAGGTATTCAGCCAACCATCCACAACACCTTGCTTATATGGAGCAGGAGCATGCTTCCAGCGCAAGGTGCCCCTCTTCAAATCCAGCGTTAATGACAGCTCACGCTGCGTGGGATCGAACGGCGCCTTATCAACCTCATACACATAGCAAGCGTTACCTGTTGCTGAAAATTCCACGAAATAGTAAGACCCAATTTGCATAATAACTGCATTATTAGCAGCCGTAGCATTTCCCAAATTACTCAATCTCATCCGATTTTTCGCCCGGAACTCCACAAAATCGGTAGAGCGGTCATACAGCGCATCACGCCCCAGCACAATCCGCGTAAAAGTCATTTGCTCGGCGTAGCGCAACCAGTAAAACAGACGCGACTGGTCCACTCCCGCTTCACCTTTAAGCAAGGTAAAGAAATGGTTCAAATCCTGTTTGGCCAACCAAGCTACCGCCATGGTGCATACAGGCTCATCGACATGGTGAAGCCACAAGTTCTGACGCGTACGAACCTGAGGATTTCCCCACCGTTCCAGCGCAATATCCAGCAAATCCGCATGAGGTTCTGCACGCAGCTTCGTTTGGGCATAGCGTGTCAGGCAAGCTCCGAGAACCGAGCTCTCATGCAAAGGATTAATTTCTGTGAGTTTGATCAGCTGAGGCAAACGCAATAAAAACTGCGCCTCGTCCAGCATGAAGATACGGGATAGCACCACGGCAAAAATGCTGCGCCATAACCAGCTGGTTCCAGACACCTGTGCAATCGACTCCAGCTTGCTCAAATCATTGGCACGCCCCCCCAGCATCTCGTCTGCCAGCCGCTCACCCGGCTTCTGACCAAACAGATCACGGTGCTCCCGCACCACCTGCATCCAGGTCTTCTCTCTGCCCTCCCTCGCACATACCGCATCAAAACCACGGTCAATATCCGCCCGTAATGTCTGCCAGTTCTGGTTCAGCTCGGGCTTTTCTTCAGCACAGGAAAAATAGCTGAAGCACAGCGCCAGCCAGTCACGCCGAACTAGGCACTGCTGCGAAATCCGTCTATCCACCTCCGCATGCACACGGCGAAAGCCGTCATCGTTTTGCAGCAGCGTGCCGCCGGCTGTATCGTCATCCGACAGGCCCGCAAAGACATAGCGCCACTCAACAGGGCTCAAATCCAGCGCACGAGAAAACTTCTGCAAAGCCCTTCGCCGCTTTTCCTCGGGTGGAGGAACGACGGCCTCCAAGCCATCAAACTTTGCCTTTAACTCAAGCCCTGCCATGCGCACTTGCGCAAAGTGAGGCTCCGTGTCATTCACTGCATTGTCCCCGCCTTGGCGCAGCAACACGTTCTTCAGCAGAGCACGCAGGTGGTCAACACCAGCCATCAACGCATCTCCAGCTGACATTTTTCAAGCACTGAGGTATCAAAATGCGCAGAAATGCTCCTGGCATTTTTCTCTTTCTCATCGAGACCATAGAACTGCATGCTCAGCTCTACGCGCCGGCTGGCGGCTGCGTCCTTTTTCTGATTATTGAAAGAGACCCCGCCCGCCAAGAAAAGCTTGCGAATCTGCTGCTGGTGCGCTTCGGACAAACCGTGCTGCAAAGGGCTTCTGGCATCCAGCAAGCTGCACATCACCCATTCCGAGCGCTGCAAAGACAAGTGCAAGTTGTATAAATATGAGCCCTCGGTATCGGTAAACCCTTCAATCACGACCTGCTTGAACCAGTCTTTCCCATTTTGACTGTCAGCAGCCTGCAAAATCAGCGGAACCACCTCCTGCAAAGCCTTGCGGCCTTCCGGATTCAGCGAATAGCTGTTGTGCGGAAAACGGCCTGCTTCTCCGAATTCAATGCGGTGATCACTACATTCCACTTTAATGGTCTGGTTTAGCGCATTCGCTTTCTGCTGTAAGTCTTTGCACATATCCTGAATGGCGAGGTAACGCAATTGCGCGGGGGTGGGACCATCAGCAGGTTTTGGCTTAACTGCTATGACTAACATCACAATAGACACCACCATCACCACAAGAAACAGCACCATCATGGCGCTCATCAAGTCGGCATAGGAAATCCAGAACGGTTTCTCACCTTCCTCTTTGGCCCGGCGGGCCACTGCATGACGCAACATGGCTCACCCCTCATCCACCGCGACGCACCGTATCAAGCGCCTCGCTCAACTGTTCAAGGCTGTCGCGAACGACCTCTACACCACCACCCAACTGGGTAATGGCCTTGCCCAGCTCGGCGTCCAGGCTTCCCATGGTCTTGGTCAGGGTTCTGTTCATGTTGTCTGAGAATTCCCCAAAACCACGCCCCAAAACCTCATTGACCTGATCCAGATAGTTCGAAGCATCGCGATTGATCACCTGCAGCCGCTCCGCATGGGTTTGCAAATCACGCAAATACTGCTGGCGCCCAGCACTTTCCCCTTCTGTGCTAGCCATCACGGTCTGCAGCACTGCCAATGTCTTGCCTACTGCATCACGGTGGTTTCGGTAATCACTGACCACGCTGCTCAACTCTTGTCCCGCCGTTACCAGTGCATTGCTGGTTCCCTGAAAGGCCCCCATCGCACTAACGGTGGCCTGGCCGGCTTTGGTCACTCCCTCCCCCGCAGTATCAAAGCGCTCAGCAGCCAGACGCATCTTGTCCGCACCCTGCTGCATTTGTTGAATATTCTGAGCCGTCTGGGTACTCAGCTGAACAGCACGCTCATGCACAGCATCGTGTTGCGTCGCGACCGCCTTTAGCAAAGTCTGCACCTGCAACTCCAGCCCAGCCACGGCTTGCTGGCTACTGCTCTGCATCGCCAGAGCAGTTTCCCGGGCATCAGTCTGCGCTTGCTTGCGCAGGGCCTCAGTCTGCTCAAAGACACCTTGCAACTGACTGCTCAAACCACCTATAGCGGCCTGCGCACTGGCCTGTACAGCCTGAGCGCTCTGCTCTGCATCCGCATGTGCCTGCTTTTGCAAAGTGCCGGACTGTAAGAAAATTTGCTGCAATTGCTCACTAATCCCTGCCATCGCTGCCTGTGTGCTGGCATGCACGGCACGCGTGCTTTGCTTAGAATCCTCTTGCGCCTGCTTTTGCAGCGCGCCCGTTTGGGCAAACATGCTCTCTAGCTGCTCGCTCAGGCGGTCCACCGCAGAACCCAAGCGGTCCAGAATTTCCTGCTGACCCTGGCCCACAGAACTCTGCACCGAGGCTACAAACGCCTGCAAACTCTCTGCCATGACCTGCTGACGCTGCTCGCTTTGGGCAAACAATGCTTCCAACTGCTTGGCCATGCGCTCTGCACCACCCTGCCCTGCATTGCCAATTTCCACCACGGCCTGCTGCAACGAGCCCAGCATTTCATTCATACTAGCCTGCATGGCGTTTTGCCCGGCCTGCATATCACTGAGCATTTGCGCCGTAGCCTTGGCGTTGTGATCGGTGCTGGCCTGACCAGCAGATTCCAGCTTCATCAACAGTTCGTTAAAGCCTTGCTGCATGGACTGCATGGCCCCCACCGACTGCCCCATCATCTGGCTCAAACCACTGAACTGCTGGCCAAATGTATTTTCCAGCTTGCTCATAAAGGCCATCAGCACTTCCTGCAGCAAACCTTGCACCTGACTGCTCTGGTCACCACTGGCCTGCTGAACAGCGCCAGCAATGGACTTCAGCGGCTCAGCCAGCGACCCCACAATGGCGCCGCTCACTTGCTCGGCCAGTTGCTGACCAGAATCGCGATACGCCACACTCAAGGTATCGGCCAGCTTCAAGCTCTCGCGCACCTGCGTGTCCACCAGGTTTTGCAGCATTTCGCGCAAGTCCGTCACTAGGCTATCTTTGAGCTGGCGAGTTTGGGTCGCGCTCTCTACCCCGGCCTGCACCAGCTCGGCCAGGTACTCCTCAGTCACCCCACTGTCAAACAGCCCATCAATGTTTTCCACCAGCTCACCCAACTGCTGGTAACAGGCGTTCAGGCGCTGCTTCTCCAGCGCCGTCACCACAATCGACGCGATGATGGAAACGATGGAGCCGTAAAAGGCATACTTCACATCCGTCAGCAGCTTGCCCACGCTCTCGGTGATCTGCTGCGCCGCTTGCGCTGAAGCATCGGCGACATCGCCCCCCACCTTTTCCAAGGCCGACAAGTCAAACCCCTGCAAGCCCAAAATCAGACCAAAGAACGTGCCGATAATGCCGATGCCCGTCAAGATGCCGGGCAGGTGCTTGAAAAACTCCGTGCCAATGCGCGCATCCACCACCGCATGGGAGGTGAAAAAGCTCTCTGCCCCGGCGGTGGCGCGGGACTTGGTCAGCTGGCGCTCGCCATCGACCAGCTTGTACTGGTCATGAAGCGTGTCCTCATACTCTGCCCACAACTGTTTCAGTGGCGAGCTTTCGAACACTTTGCCCGCCTGTTTTTTGCGTTGGCTACGGTCCATTTGCCGAACCTTCGCCAGTTGCCGGTTGATGTGCTTGAGCGCCTTGACCAGCTTGCCCGCAGGCCACCAGTAGCTGATGGCAAACCACACAGAAAATGCCAATACCAGCGACACCACCACCACCGGCGCCCATATTTGCGGGTTCTGGATCAAACCAACCATAACCACACTCCCTCAAATTTTATGAATCACCTTTTCGCCATGCATCACGCATCGCAAAGGCTTTTTATTAGGTAACTACCATTTGTGGTGCGTCTTACACCCCATTGGTATTTGCCACTTTGCGTCCCTGCTTGGGCTTCGCCTTACAGGCCACAGCACTCCACCCTTATCCATTAATTCCAAGGGTGTTGCAACTCAGGTTTAAATCCGCCCCTGTAGAAACCGCAGATTTACGGTTCAGTCGAGGCGTGTTTGCCGTACCTTGGAGCGACTAGGCCCTGAAATTTTCGAGCCTCTCCGAACTCGCAAAGGTGGCATTAGCAACTCAAATCAGCGTCAGCCGCGACTGCACATGCAACACTGAAGCTAACGCCTCTTGTAAGCGGGAATATCAATACTCGCGCACCATCAAAATACGGCTCTTGTGCATATAGCCCTGTGTGTTGGCATTCACCCGTACCTGCCACCAGTCGCCCGCCTGTGGGTGGGTGTAGAAAGACTCTTCTTTATCGACGCGAGCAATGATCGCGCTCTTGCCATCGGGAGCCTTGCGCAGGTTGGTGTAGCCATCAGGGTCGTTGATCACAGCCGTCACTGAGAATGGCTTACTGGAATACACATCCGCCACGACCTTGCCGTTGTCTGTCAGCACGCCATCGGCAAACACATATTTGTGCTGACCTTGCCGACCCTCCATCTCAACCACCAGCGACTTATTCAACAGCTGGATCTTGTGAGGCTCATCACAGGTACCAAATGTGGGCGATGAAACCGCCCTGCCTGCGTCCAGCGTGATGACGTTGAACAGCTCCGGGCAAGCTGTGCCACCGATATTGGTGGTGAGCACCAGAACCTTACCGCCGACATCGTAGGCTTTCCCGATAGACAGACTGCTATTACCCATCACCCCCGGAATGACGGGCTTGCCATTGAAATGCAGCAGCCGGTTCTCATCCACCGACAAAGTTCCAAACTTGGTTTTCAGATAAGTCTCATAGGCCTGCACCTGCGATGCGGCCAAACCCAACAACACCAGAGCGCCCAGCTTCCAATTCTTTTTTTCCATCACATCCTCTCCTTCCTTATTGGTTAACCAATTCACGCAATCAATGCATCGCAAGCGAATGAGTGCCCAAACTACTGTCGACATACCAGACCGTCTCATTGAACCGAAGTCAAACCAGGCCTTGATTTGGGGCATCAGCCGACTCAGCGCAGCCACGCGCCCCTATCAGGCTCGCAATGAATCAACCGCCAAAAACTCAGGCCGCCAGTCGCTCAATCGCGATATTGGCAGGCTGCCTGAACAGCAGCAGCTGATTGATGGGAGACTGCATCAGCTCCAGCAGCTTGGGCTTGTACTCGGCAAACACGCGCTCACCTTGCTGACCCAGTTTGCCAGCCACCACTTCGCGGTTGAGTTGGTTCATCAGCCCCCGATAACTGCCCAGCACCTGCTCATACTTCTGCGAGCCGCTCCACAAAATGGACTGCGCCAGTGAAGGCTTGCCAATACGCGCTGCCAGCAAATGCTCAGCATGCAATGCACCCGGCAAGATATCCACCAATAGATGGATAAAGTCCAGCATCAGCTTGAAGTGCTTGCTCTCGCTTCGCTCTGCAGCGCTGGCCTTGACATAACCAGCGATGTTGTCCACCAACGATGTGATGTGATTGCGCTTGCTGCCCAGTTGCGCCAGCAAAGGCGCGGCAACATCGTGAATCTCGGCAGCCAAGGCGCGCTCTCGCAGCAAGTCGCGGGCGTACTCCACGCCGCCCATGTAGTCGCTGATCTTGTCCATATAAAAGATCAGATTTTGCTCATGCTGAGTCAGCGCAATTTCATCGACCGTGTCTTGAATCGCATCGAGCTTGCGACCCAGATACTGCGTTTGCACCACGATGGCCCCCACAATCACCACACTGCTGAACACCTGCGTCGCCATCAGCACGTTTTGCATGCTTTGCACGGCTTGCGCCACATTCTGGGTCGCAGAAGCGACCGACTGCAGTTGCTCGACCAATTCCTTGACAGACTCTACCGAGCGCTCCGTGAACTTCAGGTGCTGGATGATGCCCGTTTTACCGCTACCTTTTGCCCAGTAAGCAACGCCATCGACCACGACCGCCTGGCCTTTTTGCAGAGCCTCCAGCAGCACAGGGCGAATCTCGCTCTCGTCAAGCACCCAAATCTTGCTGGCCAAATCACCGAAGGTATTGATCAAAACACGTCCCTCTCTAAGTACTTCTTGCGCATATAAGCAATCTGAATCACCGCCGGCATGGTCACGCGGTAGGCCGTGCCAGAGAGCATGGGCACAGTCAGCGCCACACCCAGCACCACGGCAAATGGCCCTGCAAAAGCCGCAGCACCCAAACGCGTACCAATGAACTGCGCAGCCATGGGGCCTGCAAAACGCGCAGCCAGCCCGGCCCCCAGCGAAGCCAGCATGGCACCCGCCACATATTCATAGAGAAGCATGGCTGCCGCACCACCCGTCGCCAGCGCCAGGCGCACGGGCGACAGACCCGCTGCATCCTTGAAGCGATCCAGCAGGTTGATCTTCTGCAAGAAGTCTGTGCGCTGCGCCTCGTCCATCTTCTCCCAGGCCTTGTCCGCCAGAAACTCGATCAGCTTGGCCTCTTTCTGAACAATCTCCTTGTCCTCTGCCCCCAGCTTCACGCCGACGCGCTCGCACACATCGGACAAAATTTCCTCGTACAGCACGCCCGTACCCCGGAACAGATTGACCACCGAGTCACCGCCATACAGCTGCAACTCGCCCGCCACCACCTGCCAGCTCTTGAGCCATTTCTGGGGCAGATCCAGATGCGCGGTAAAGCCCGGGTCCGTCAAGATGCTGCTGGTGCGGCGCTTCTCGCCATCAGTGTCGTAAATCAGAATCTGCGCCAAGTTGGACACATCGTCGTTGTCACACATGGACAAAAACTTCAGGCCCGGGTCTTCACGGTACTTAATTGCCATAACGGCTCGCCTCTCTCTCTTAAAAATTTTTCATTCATGGCCGCCCGCACTGAGTGCTTTTCCGGTGCGGGATCCGGTGCACCAGGTGCTAGCGGCAGGTATTGCTTGGCAAACGTCAGGCTGTCGCCGCCTTGCGGCCACGCGGCTTTTTAGCGGGGACTTCGGCCGCACGCGCCTCGCGCAGGCGGCGCAGCAGCTCGGTGGCCGGTTCGTCATTCGGGTCTTGCGGCACCAGCTCGCCGCGAAAGGCCTTGGCCAGCAGCGCGGGCGTCAGGCGGTCGGCGGCGGTGCGGGCGGTTTGCAGACGGGCTTCCAGCCGCTCAGCATAGGCAAACAGGATTTCTACGCGGCGGACGATTTCGGTTTGTTCTTCAACCGACGGTAATGGCAGCGGCAAAGACCGCAGCTCTTCCGAGTTAATGTTATTTACGCCACTTGTTGATTTGGCCGTTAGCTCTATTTGTGCACGCAATGCAGGACTACTCAGCACGTAATAAGCAAACTTCGGAATAGCTTTTCCAATATCCAAACGCATTCGCATTAGATAGCCAGCGAAAAGTAATCCCTCTGATCGTTCATCGACCACACAAGCTTTACCAACAAGATCAACGCTCCCATTGGAGCGAATTACAAGAATGTCGCCTTTGCGCAAGGCCAGTTTATTTAGCTCAGCGTGTTCGAATTCCGCGAACTTCAAATCCGTCAAATCAGGAATGCCTGCATCACCCACGTTAGGAATCCTCAGGACTGCAGTTCCGTTCGATCCTACCTCGCACTTCTTAGAAGTGCCATACCGGAGATCAAGCATCACCGCACCAAACTTCGTAGCATTCCACAAGGCAATTTTCCCGGCAGTAGAGCGCCAATCCTCCGTCAACCGCCCCGAATTGGCTGCGGCCAAGACGGATTGGCGGAAGCGTTTGAGCAAGGGGGTGATGCGGGCGAGGCGGTCATTCAGGGCATCGACACGGGTCAGGATAGTGTCGAGCTTGTCGGCGATGCGGCGTTGTTCATTGCGTGGAGGAACAACAATCTGTGTCGCTTCAAACTTTCCTTTGGTGACGTGCTGCAAGCCTGCGCCACCGTGCGCTTTCCCAATTAAATCATTTAGCTTTTGATTGATCGCATGTCGGAATAACCTGCGATCCAAAAACGAATCGTCAAAATCAACACGAAAAATGTGTTGATTTAGTAGCGCCTCACCGCCACGCCATACATGAGCTCCAAAGGAAGTACCCGGAGTCCCCGACCAAGCGAAAAGCAATTCACCGCCTTTTAAAAAATATTTCTCCTCGTATTCACCTGAGTAACGATTAAATAAAGCATTTTGATTGTTTAAATTTTGAATTCGAACAATCTTCAAGCCTTCTAAGCTCCATTCAGTCGGCTTGAACGCTCGTCCATTTTTTAAATCACAAAGCGAGCCAATCTCAGAAAATGCCCAAGAGCTAGGTAGCAAAGCACTCATTCCGTACCCTCCCCCAACTCCGCCAAAATCCCCTCCAGCTCCTCCAGCGCCGCATTCAGCTCATCCGTAATCTCACGCGCTAGCACGGCAGGCTCGGGTAAATCGGCAGCGTCTTCCACGCTGTCGTCTTTGATCCAAGCAATGTCCAAGCTGTCTTGCTTCTCATCGCGAATCCACTCACGCGAAAAGCTGCGCCAGCGGCTTTGTTCGCCGCCATCGGCGCGCTCGCTTTTGCCATTGGCATCATCGCCATAGGCCTTGATGAAGTCTGCAAAGTGCGCATCGGTCAGCGGGGTGCGTTTGCCAAACTTGGGGGCGTTGGCGCGCATGTCGTACACCCACACCTCTTGGGTGCTGCGGGTGGCGGCTTCGCCCACCTTTTCAAAGAACAGCACATTGGTCTTGACGCCCTGGGCGTAGAAGATGCCGGTGGGCAACCTGAGGATGGTGTGCAGGCGGCATTTGTCCATCAAGGCGCGGCGAATGTCTGCGCCTACGCCGGCTTCAAACAGCACGTTGTCGGGCAAGACCACGGCAGCGCGGCCACCGTCACGCAAGTGTTTGACGATGTGCTGCACAAAGGCCAGTTGCTTGTTGCTGGTGACAAAGGTCAGGTCATCGCGCGTGGGGCCGCCGCCGCCTTTGGCCGTGCCAAAGGGCGGGTTGCTGAGGATGATGTCGCTCTTGGGCAGGCGCTGACCTGCGGTGCCCAGAGTGTTGCCCAGATGAATGGCGCCTTCCTGGTCGCCCTCAATGCCGTGCAGCAGGCAGTTCATCAGCGCCAGGCGGCGGGTGTTGGGAACCAGCTCCATGCCGGCATAGGCTTTGCGAATCTGGAAGGCGCGCTGGGCTTCGGTCAGGTCCAGCAAATCATCGGTCTTGGCGCGAATGGCGCGGTCGGCGGCAATCAAAAAGCCGGCGGTGCCTGCGGCGGGGTCTTGAACCGTTTCACCCACTTGCGGGCGCATGACAGCAATCATGGCGTCGATCAGCGGGCGCGGGGTGAAGTACTGGCCGGCGCCGCTTTTGGTCTCGCTGGCATTCTTCTCCAGCAGGCCTTCATACAGGTCGCCCAAGCCGTCTTTGTCGGTATCAAACCAGTCGATGCGGTCCAGATCGTTGATGAGCTGCTCCAGGTGGCGCGGCTCGCTCAGGCTGGTTTGCGCATTGGCGTAGATGGCGGCAATGCGGGGGTTGGTGGATTCGGACAGCTGTTGCAGCGTGCGGCGATAGGTGTTGAGCAGGTTGATGCCCGAGAGGTCGCGCAGCTGGTTCCAGCGGGCGTAATCAGGCAGCAGCGGCTGCTGGAGGACGCCGGATTCGAGGTTTTCGTGCTCCATCTTGATAAAGAGCAGCAGCACCAGCTCGGTGACGTAGTCGCTGTAGTTGATGCCATCGTCGCGCAGGACGTCGCAAAGGTTCCAGAGTTTCTGGACGATGTCAGAGGTGGTCATACCGAAATAAAGGTTCCGTTATTTTGATAGCTTCTTGCGCTTGCTATTCATGCGTTTCAGCATGTTTTATGCATTAAATCTAATGAATACAAGCACAGCAAGCTATTGTTTTAGATAGCTGCGCTGCAGCTGGCAGCGGTGATGAAATGAGATGGATGCATTGCATGCGATGGGGCGTGAGCATAGTCGCTGCCAGAGGGCTTGCGCCGTAAGTCTGGCCGCGCAAGCCGCTGGTGGTGGCGGTGGGCATGGGTCGTTCAGGCCACTTTTTGCCATAGCGCTTCGGCCAGTTGGGTGACAACGGTATCGAGCTCACCGCCCAGCACCTTGTCCACCTGCTTGGTGCCGCCTTGCTGGCGGAAGGCTTCGTTCAAGAAGCGGCTGTCCACCACGGTCTCGTGCTTGAGCTGTTTGGCAATCCGGTCCAGCCAGCTGCGCTGTGCGGTGCTCCAGCTGCGCAGGCTGTAGATGCGCTGCATGGCGCGGTTGACGCGGTCTTCAAAAGGCAGCAAGGCCTCGCCCAGTGCGGCTTTGCGAATGTGGGCCACGATGCCGGCGGCAATGTCCTGGTTGCTCTGGTTGCGCCATGCAGCTTTGAGAGCCGCTTCTGAAAAACCTGCACCGTCGAGCAGCAGGCGCACTTCGCGCAGCAGCTCACGCGTGAGGTCTTTGGGGCGGTTGACCACTACCGACAACGCCACCGACTGGTTGAGCTGCTCTTTGATGAATTGGGCAAAGCCGTCCAGATAGTCCTCGGGCATGGCGTAGCTGCCCCAGCTTTGCTCGCGGGCGACAAGCTCGTCATGGTGGTCAGACAGCACGGGGCGGTAAGCCGTGCCCATGAGTTCTTGCACCTCACCCAGTTGCTGCAGCAAACGCGTGTTGTCGCGCAAAAAGTGGGCGGCGGCCTGGGTGCCCTGCTTTTTGGCCATGTCGTGCAGGTGCTTGTGCAGCTGGGCCGGGGGCACGCCCCAGCTTTGCTCCAGCTCTAGCAGGCGTTCCTTGAGGGTCGGCTTTTTCTCGGCCTTGTGCGTGGCCTTGCGCAGCACGCGCATGAGCTTTTGGTTGAGCTGGTCGAGCACATCATCGGCATGTTTGCGCTCAGCCGTGCTGCCGGGGGCTGTGTAAGAGGCCGGGTTGTGCAGCTCGTCGATCAACTGATCGATGGTGACCTTGGGGTCTTTGACCAGCGGCTGCATGGTGTTGACGCCCTGCAGCGTGGCGTACAAATCCACCGGGTCGTAGATGCGAAACACGGTTTTTCCAATGTCATCGCAGCGGCGGGTGGCGCGGCCAATCATCTGCTCGTACAAGATGCGCGAGCGCACGCGGCGCATGAAGACGAGGTTGCAGATGCGCGGCACGTCAATGCCGGTGGTGAGCAAGTCCACCGTGACCGCCACTTTGGGGTATGCCTCGTTTTTATAGTTGCGAATCATCTGGCTGACCTTGTCGGTCTTGCCGGTGATTTTGGCAACGGTGGCCTGGTTGTAGGCATCGCCATGTAGCTCCTTGAAGGCCTCGCCCAACATGCGCACCACGGTGTCGGCATGGGTGTCGGTGGCGCAGAAGATCATGGTCTTATCGTCGCTGAACGGGTCCAGCTCCTGCGCCAGCTGGTTGCAGATGACGCGGTTGAAGTTGTCGTTGAGCACGGTTTTGTTGAAGCTGGCCACATCAAAGTGCAGCTCGTCCTCCAGCTCGGCCGTGTCGATTTCGCCGGTTTGCAGGTGGATGCTTTCAACGGCATCGCCTTTTTCAAAGTGAATGCCGTTTTGCGTGAGCAGCGTGGTGTAGCGAATGGGCGGCTCGTGGTCGATCAGCCAGTCATCGGCCACAGCTTCGCGGTAGCTGTAGGTGTAGATGGGGTGGCCAAAGATGTCGCTGGTGTGCTTGGCGGGCGTGGCGGTGAGGCCTACCTTGAAGGCATCAAAGTAATCGAGCACACGGCGGTAGGTGGAGAGGTACTGGCTGGCGTCGCGCAGTTCCTGCTCGCCTTCGGTCATTTCCTGGTCTAGCGTGTAGCCGCGGTGGGCCTCATCGACGATGACGCAATCGAACCTGTCCACGGGCGGCGGGCTGTCACTGTCAAAGATACGCTTGACCATGGCCTGCACGGTAGCGACCTGCACGCGGTCTTCAGACTCGGCCGCCATGTCGCCCAAGTCTGCAATGTTGTAGAGCTTGGACAGGGGCATGTTCTGCTCGAGCAGCATGTCGTCAAAGGCCTCCAGCGCCTGATCGCCCAGCGCAGTGCGGTCCACCAGAAACAGAATGCGCTTGAAACGCTCGGCCTTGAGCAGGCGGTAGATCAGGCCAATGATGGTGCGGGTTTTGCCCGTGCCGGTGGCCATGGCCAGCAAGCTGCTGCGCTGGCCCTTGGCCAGACTTTGCTCCACCGCGCTGATGGCGTTGAGCTGGTAGCTGCGCAGGCCCAGATAAGCGACGGCTTCGGTCTCCAGCTTCTCTTGCGCTTTGGCAATATCGCGCCGGAGCACATCAAGCAAACCTTCTGGCGAATGAAAGTTAGGCAAGGGCCTGGCCAGGTTAGCAGTGCGACGAAGGTCACGAAACCAGGTGCCACTGGATTGCTCATGCTGCCGGACAAATGGTCGGCCATTGCAGGAATAGGCAAACGGTATCTGGAACAGAGCGCCCTGCCCGTCTTGCCAGGGCTGGGGCGGCTGCTCATGCTTCCAGGCCGCCTCACAGTCATCGGAGGGCAAAAAACTGCGCGCATAGCGCTCGGCCTGACCGATCTTGCCGGCCACGTTCTGATTGAGGCGCTTGGCCTCCACCACAGCCACAGGCGTGAGGCCGGCGAACAGGACGTAGTCCGCGCTTTGCTGCCCCTTCATCGGCCACTCGGCAATCGCCATGTTCTGGCCTCGCGCCGGGCGCGCGCCCTTGGAATGGGTCAGCGCCACGGTGTCAGCCTTCCAGCCGGCATCGCGCAGCATCTGGTCGATGATGAGCCGAGTGGCCGGCTCATCCATTTGCACCAGACTGGCCGCCTTGCGGGAGCGGCTGCTCCAGCTGCGCACAGCTTCGGGGCTGGGTGTCTGCTCAACGGCATCGCTCTTGGCCAGTTCGGCCTTGAGCTGCTCGATAGTGGCGCTGGCCTCCATGGCCAGCTGCTCATAAATATCGCGCTCTTGCAGGGCTTGCGCTGCCAGCGCCTTTTCCTGGTCGGCTTGTTGCTGCAGCAACTGCCGCATGGCTTCCTGATCTGAACTCAGGGCCTGCGCACTACTGAGGCGTGCATGCAGCGCCTCCATCTGCTTTTGCAGGTCATAGAGCTTCTGACTGGGGTCATCCGGCAGCTGAAACGGGGCGGGCTTGTAATCAGCATTGCTGCCAAAAGTGCGGTGAAACCAGAGCGCTACTTCACGGGCGATCTTGAGGGATTCAAGCGCCTCCCGATAGCCAATCGCAGCTCCAACCTCATGCACCGCTTCATTGCCTCGCATGCGTAGCAAATGGAACATCTGGCGCAACTGCGGGTCCAGCCCCAGCTTGGAATCAATGCTGCGAATGAGGTCCGACTGTGTGGATTGCGGTAACTGCGGCTGCAAGCCAATGCGGCCGGCGACCTCTTTGGCAATGGCTTCGGCCAGCAGTCGGAGTTTGGCAACACAGCTGGGCGGGTCGTGGGGAAAAATTTTCTCTGCGGCTAAGCCCAATGCTGCCAATGATTTGGAATAAGCGCCCAGGAAATAGAAATTACTCACCCGCTGCCTCAATTGATATTGGTATAGCGCATATTATGTAACCATGCGTTGCAATATCAAAAATTAATCCCAGCCGGGACAGGAATTAAATTGGAACGTCCTAGGCAGCTGGTCAACGATATTTTTGGATCAAGGAAATAGCGGGGCAGACGAAGGCCTGCCCCCTTACGCGCCACCAAATTGACAGTTCGAAATTGGCTCCATCGACAGTGCAGGCCCATGGACTACATACCCCGCGCATGTCTAAGACATTGCGGCGCAGCGCCCCAATAGACATGGCACATGCTTTGCCTTTCACTGGCGTTGTTGCATAAATCGCGCTCTACTGTCGGGTAGCCTCGAGCGATGAGTCAGTCTCTGCATTCCAAGTCCCGCTATCGCACAAACAACTGCAAGCAGTACAACGCTGCGCTCAAAGCGCGAGGCTCCCTGACTTTCTGGTTGGACAAGGGCATGTCATGGTTCGCCGCTATCAGCAGCAAACGCGGGCGTAGCCCGCAGTTCTCGGATGCAGCTATCCAGTTTTGCCTGACCATCAAAAACCTGTTTGGCTTGGCCTTGCGACAGACCCCCTGCTTTGTGCAATCGCTGCTAGCGTTGTCTGAGCTGCCGCGGCCTGTTCCAGACTTCAGCACGCTGTGCCGCAGACAACGCAGTCTGGATGTGCAAGTGGCGTGTCGACCCAGCTCGGGCGGGGTGGAATTGCTGCTTGACTCCACAGGGACCAAATTCCTGGGTGAGGGCAAATGGAAGTGCAAAAAGCATAGCGCAGAACGTCGACGTCAATGGTGCAAGCTGCACATCGGCATTGATGCCCAGACGCTGCAGGTGCGAGCCATCTGCGTCACCTCCAACAACGTCAGCGATGCGGTGGTGGTGCCGCACTTGTTGGCACAACTGCGAGCAGAGGAGTCATTGCTGAGCATTACCGGTGATGGCGCCAATGGCACACAGACTGTGTATACCGCAATGATGGAGCGCAATGCCATGCCCATCATCCCTCCGCGAAAGACTGCCCGGATGCTCAGTGCGGTGATTGCCGCATGCGGGCGCTTTGGACGCAAGTTATGGAAGAGTTGGAGCGGCTAGCACCAGCGCAGCCTGGTAAAGACCAAGATGCACTGCATTAAACGCCTGGGCGGGCGGGTCATGTCTAGAACCTTCGAGCGCCAAGCCAACGAACTGCACATCCGAGCCGCCATTCTCAATCGGTTCACTGAACTGGGCTGTCCGCAAACGGTGGCTGTGGCATAGCCACGTCTGGGGTCAGGGGAAGTTTGGCCCGGCACTGATTTATGTAACAGCGCCCATCTCAGATAGCAACACCCTGGCTGACCACCTGAGAGTAGCCCGGGCTTACCAGGGTCTGGGCGCGCACGCTACTCCAAAGTAACGCAGCAGCTTTTACCTCAAGGCCTATGCATCGCATGGAACTATTCCGTTGACAGAGCAAGCGACGTGTAAACAGGCCACTCCCAATTTTTTTTCTCCGAATGTTCAACCTGAACATGAATGTGTGGAGGCTCACTGATCACACTGCCAAATATGGTGGCGAAAGCCACATCTGCGGCATCTCGCCCCGTTGCGATTCGCATCAGCCCCATGGGAATCGACGTTCCTGATGGGTCAAAAATAAACCAGCGATATCCAAGATAAACTTCCACATAGGCGTGGAAATCGCTTGGCCCTAGAGCCGGGTCAGCACCATAGTCCGTACCTGTCACAAATCGCGCAGGTAAGTTGATTGCTCTGCAAAGCGCTATCATTAAATGAGCAAAATCACGACACACGCCGACCCGCTCGATCAGCGTGTCGACCGCTGAAGTTGTACCAATAGACGTATTCGACCTAAATGTCACGTTTTGCCGCACCCAATCACAGATCGCTTGAGCTCGGGCGTAGCCTTGCGGCAGATGACCAAACCGGTCGACCGCAAACTTCGACAATCGATCCGACTGACAGTAGCGGCTGGGATAGACATACTGCAGCACCTCTAACGGCAACCGCCGGACAGGCACCTCTGAAACGTATCCTGGCTCAGCTTTGTGGTGGGAAATCTCTACGATGGCCTCGTAATGCACAGTCAGTGTGCCAGGCCTGGCACTGACCCTTAGACAACGCTGCGTGACGTCCTGACATTGTTGAATCTCCCAGTCTGCACTTGCCTCACTTACTGTCAAATGCTCAGATGACACTTGTTGATGAGAAGTATTAGCAGCATGTATGTAGAAGAAAAAATCTGCACCGTGCTCTAAAACCTGGTAGTTCAACTTCAGTTGAAAATTAAGTCTGATCATTGCAATCCCGGGCAACCAGAACATCAAGGAAAATTCCTGTCGCTGATCAAGTATCCATCTGCGCCGCGCATTCTGGATTGCCATTGAATATGCGCTTCAAGCAGTATCTCCGGTAATGCTTACCGCATACTCGGATGTGTAACAAACTTCTTTCGGCAAAAGAGTATTCTCATAGATTCTTCACCTCTGCCAATACCAGTATCTTTCGTGCATTGAATCTCAATGCACAATAGTGAAATCAATAAATCCACGCTCAACTGAAGTCGAGACAAGCTTCACCTTCACTTTTTGACCAACATTGAGAGTAGGGAGATCTCCCTTCAGGCGACCTTCTGCGGGAGGTGTAAAAATACGCACCCAAGTGCCGCGCTCCCCGGCGCCAATGATGAGTCCAGCAAATACTTCACCTATGCGATGGTGCAATAGCAGAGCCGCCTCCGACTTGCGCACCTGTCTTTCTACTTTTTGTGCTGCATCCTCTTGAGCGGTGCAATGCGTGGCGAGAGTCTCCAACTCCTCATCGGTATAGGGTGACTTTTCCCCAGCAAGCGCGGCTTTTAGTAGCCGCAAGGTAATCAGGTCCGGGTAACGTCGGTTAGGGGCTGTCGAATGCATATAGTCTTGCACGGCCAATCCGAAATGGCCAATAGATTGCCCGCGCGGATGCTCCACCACGTACTCACCTCGCCCCATCAACTTTATGATCACCAACGACAAATCCGGAAATCTCAAGGGATCTGCTTGATGCTGCTTTGCAAGAAATGCCTGCAAAGCCTCTCCATCGGGCTCATCCGGCAAGCTTGATCCGTAGCTTTCAGCGACTTCGACAATTCTCTGCCACCGCTCTGGTGAGCGGACGACCCTTCGCAACGAAGCAGTGCCTTGCTCGGCCAGGAAGCGCGCCGTACAGCCGTTAGTTGCAATCATCAGCTCCTCTATCAGTTGACGAGCCCGATTGTGTGGTTGTTGACGAATGTCGATGATGATGTCGCCCTCAAACACCGCATGAGGCTGAAAAGTTTCAAACTCCAGCGATCCTTGCGAACGCCTTTGCGCTCGCAGCTTCTGAGCAAGCTCATCTTGCATGCTCAGTTGGGTGTCCATCCCCACGACTTTTTGCGCAGGCCCTGGCAACTCCCCGACCCCCTCGAACCATTGCGACACTGCGTCGTATGCGAGTTTTGCCTTGTTCCGCACTAAAGCCCGATATATGTTCGATTCAATGAGAAGACCATCGACGCCAAAGGTCATCTCTGTGATCAGAGCCAAGCGATCTTGATCTTGATTCAACGAGGTGAGATCTGTACATAGCTGCTCCGGCAGCATGGGAAACACTCGAGCCGAGCTATAGACGGAAGTTGTATTTAACCTTGCATGTTCATCAATCGGAGAGCCTTTCTTGACCACACTGTCAACATCAGACACGGCAACGAAAACCCGAACACCCCCCTGCTCCAGGGGTTCAATTGAGGTTATTTGGTCGAGGTCGCGTGAGTCATCGTTATCGATTGAACACCACAGCAATTGAGTCATTTCATGAATGCCATGACCCGACTCTTTCGCAGGACCAGATAAGAGAGACAACTGCTCGAGAGCGCTGTGCGAGAACTCTGCCTCCAAGCCACGGCTGTACATGGCCCAAACCGCTAGGGCTGAGATATTTTCTCTGTGATTTGATAGAACGTCTCGCATAAACCGATGACCTTCCATTATTCATCCAATTATTTTGAACCTAATTATCTCTTTGTCAAAATTATTTTTATATATATGATACTGTTGAAGTTTTTATCAGCAATAAAACTTCACTCAAAAAAAAATCCTAGAATCCTTCAAACTTTAAATCATATAGATCAAGCAAATAAATACTTAATAAACTAAATGACCATATTGTCAAAATGTATTTTTGGCGCCAAAAAACAAATAAAAGTAATATTTCGTATTATTTTCATTTAAACAAGAATAATGGAATAATATCATAAGAAAAAATTCAAAATAGAAAGCGAAATATTTAAAAAAGGAATTTACTTCAACCGAGAGAAATCATGCGTATCCCTTCATTCTTATCCACCATAGATACTGACTATGGGAAACCATTTGAAGGTGGATTTTATGGTGGAGTGATAAACATTAATTCAAATATCTATGCGATCGTATGGGCACCAAAATCCACTCAGATCAAAGCGGAAATTGACGTTGACAAAGCGGATGCATTTGATCCTGCTGACAGCTACAGCAATACTATCGCTTTAGCAGATGCGGGAAGCCCGCTTGCTAAAGCTGCACTTGCCGCAAACATCAATGGCTATAACGATTGGCTGATACCGGCACGTGACGTATTGGAGCTAGGCTATCGCATGCTAAAGCCATCGAAAAATCAGAACTATGCGAACTGGTTCGATGGTGTGAATCGCAACAGTCTTCCCGAGGGGAAGCACTACTCTGAATCTTACCCAGCTCAAACCATCGCATCAGATTTCCTTGACGGAGGATCTGAGTCATTC
The DNA here is from genome assembly GCF_000761245.1 of Comamonas testosteroni. GTDB lineage: Bacteria > Pseudomonadota > Gammaproteobacteria > Burkholderiales > Burkholderiaceae_C > Comamonas > Comamonas testosteroni_C. Next base: position 132,563 of record NZ_AWOR01000012.1, read on the forward strand.
GATCTTGCCTGGTACTGGTCTAGTAGTCTGCACTCCGGAGGGGTGGCGTTCTGCCAGCATTTCGAAGATGGCTATCAAAGTCACTATCACTCTGTGTCAGCGGTCGGCCTTGCTAGGTTTGTGCGCTTGACCCAAGTTCCCGTCCAAACCCTGACAACTACGACCATAGACACACAGTCCATCAATTTGCACCATTGACTCGACGTCTCCCCGGATTTGAGTAGCGTCTGACTCTGGAGTCCAATCCCGAAGACAGGATCCGATGAGTTCAGGACGAGAAATGCTGCAGCTGGTTCGACAAATTGAAGTTGCACGCGTGACCTACTCCCAGTGTGTCGGTCCAGAGGGACGGCCGCCATGCTATCTGAGGTCCGCAAGGGTCGGTCAGCGACAGTCGCGGATCGCGCCAACAACGGTCATAGAGATGCAAGGGGTCAATGCCTATGTCATTCTCTAAATTTAGACCTCGAAAGGTTGCCCGTTCATTCAGACCTTGTAAGAGTCACAGAAAACCTTCACTGTACGACCCACAACGGCATCAACATTTTCCAGAGCACTACCTTCCAAAGAATGCATTAGAAACTTGAGGAGCGACTCAGACTCAAGCAGTCCGATAAAGTGCCAAGCCGCGAGCTCTGGGTCAGCGTCTCGTAGTCGGCCTCGCTTCATTGCCGAGGCAAGGAAGTCCGCTGTCCTCAAAACATGGGGCTTGACTGCTTTTTGGTAAACCGTCCGCCCGACCTCAATGTCGGAAGTCGCGGCAAAAACTAGTCGTCTTAGCGCTTGGAATCTCGGGTTGTATGCCATCTTGAGATAGCTCACGCCGAACCTTGTCAGCGTGTCGTCGACTGCCTCATCCGTTGAGACAGGCTCAATGACAACGACGCTAGCCTCTTGAGCGGTAGCCTCAAAAATGGCTTCACAGAAGAGCTCTTGTTTAGAAGCAAAGTAGCTATAGAGCGTCCCTTTAGAGCACTTTGCTCTGTCACTGATATGTGACATCAGCGTTTGGTCAAATCCCTGCTCCAAGAACACCTCTGTCGCTGCTAGCAACAACTCAAGCCGTTTGTTTTCAGTCTTCACTCGTGCCACGGACATCCTTAATCGAACCAGTGAGTCCTATTTTGCATCATCCAGTGATACACTAATAACAGAACTTACTGGTTCGATTATTGACTAAGGATCACTGATGAAACACAACGTCAAACCCTATGGTGCACCCAGGTGGTGGGAAAGTTACATTGGCGCCCCAATCCTGCTCGCCCTCTTTCTAGGGGGTGTATTCCTTGTCTTTTCAGTGATCGAGATCACCTGAAAAATAGGTGACTTCAGGGCAAACTTGGTCGCTTGTCTGGCCTAAAGTGAAGCCATGAAAATCAGTGACAACCTGAAAATCTGGGCGAAGCGGATCAAACGCGATGGCATAACACTCTGGTTTGCAGGGAACATCCAGGCACGCCTTGGTACGCGAAAGCTCTGGCCTTTTTGTGGTGGCTTATGCGCTCAGCCCGATCGATCTGATTCCTGATTTCGTCCCTGTTCTAGGCTATGTTGACGACATCCTGCTGCTTCCGGTTCAGACTTCGGCCAACCTCGGTCGTTCGCTTGTAGCGGGTGCTAAGCCCGCTCTGGGTCGATCAGCGACAGCCGCAATCGGCCAGAAGCAGTCGTTAAAGTGCCGTGAAGGCTCTGGCGCAAAGGTATAGGCTGGCTCCAAAAAACAGATGCGTCGCCAGACTCACTACGCGACTGAGCCATGGACGAGGTGTTTTCGCACTTGCGAATCCAGCCCCTAGCGCTGGCTGCAATACGGTCCACGGGAAAAGCACTGTCGCCGCGCCAAAAATCAGCGCTGGAGCCAAGGCAGGCACTTCTAGCCACTGGCGCCCAGTGACGAGCACAAACATCTGCGCGAAAGCAATTCCTGTCAGATAGTGCAGTGTCCAGCCAACGACATTTTCACCCCCCACTGGTTGAGCCTCTTTGATTGACTTGTGGAACCAGAAACCGTTGCGCCAGTGAAGGCACCAGCGCCCAAGCATTGCGTAGTTCAAGGTGGTTATTCCCATACGACGGAGCACGGCAGACCACAAGTCCATCAGTAATGTTGCGCCAACGCCAAGACCAAAAATCAGCGTCCAACTGTTTGTAAGCTTAGTCATTTTTCGTATTGCTTCTGGTGATTTACAGTGATGTGAACCACTGTAAAAGCTCAAGTGCACTTGAGCGCAAGGCCTGAACATGGACATCACAGAAGTAGCAAAACGAACAGGACTATCTGCACCCACACTTCGCTTCTATGAAGAGAAGGGGTTGATCCGCTCTATCGGAAGACATGGGCAGCGGCGACTGTTTGATGCTCAAGTTCTAGAGCACTTATCAGTCATTGCTCTCGGACGGGCAGCTGGGTTCTCACTCGACGAAATTAGAGCAATGTTGCCTCCTGATGGAGAAATTCAGGTACATCGAGAGATGTTGCTCGCCAAGGCCGATCTAGTAGAGAGATCCATCAAGCAATTAAAGGCAGTGCGTGACGGCTTACGACATGCGGCCAACTGCCCCGAGAAAAACCATCTCGATTGCCCAACGTTTCAACGGCTAATGCATGCGGCCTTGGCAGGGAAAATTCAGCCGCTGACAGTTGCAGCCAGTAAAGCCAAGTCAACTTGAATACCTACTTTGGGCCGAACAACGACAGCTGCAACCGGCCACTGGCGGTTGGTCCGAATTTCTCCAGGGCTGTCTTGTGAAGAAGGAGGCGAACGCTTCAGGCGGAGGGGTCTTGGAGCATTGTCCTATTCAGTTCAAACCCTTCATCGAGCCAACCAGTAATACCGCCAGCCATTATTTTCACGGGCCGCCCCAGTCTCGCCAGACGCAAAGCACCGCGTGCCGCGCCGTTGCAATGAGGCCCTGCGCAGTAGGTGACGAATAGGGTCTCTTCTGGCCAAGCCGCCAACTTGCTTTCGACGATCTTCCCATGAGGCAAATTGATTGCCCCTGGCACATGGCCCAGGGCGAACAGTGCCGGCGAGCGTACGTCGAGGAGCACGAAATCGGGGCCCTTTAGAAGCCCGTCATGCACATCCCAACAATCGGTCTCGAAACTGAATTCGGCAGCGAAATGAGCTGTGGCAATGGACGGCTTCGCAGCGGGAATTGCGGTTACATGGGTGCTGGAGAAGGTCATAACAAAGAAGACTGTGTTTGTGGCAGTGATGCTTATCGTGCCGAGAGTCCAGTCGAGTCACAATTGGCGTATATGACATCTACCGACAAGATTACGCCAATCACCGAGGCCACCAGCGGCCCGCTGGTTGTGGCCCCGGTCTACGATGGCCTATGCACCTTCGAGTTCTCCATCGTGGCAGAGGTTTTCGGTCTGGCGCGTCCGGAGATGGGCCCTGACTGGTACCGCTTTGCCAGTGCGGCAGTTGAGCCTGGCTTACTGCGGGCTCATGGCGGCCTGCACGTCATGTCTGATGGTCAAGCCGATTTGTTAGAGCGTGCGGATCTGATCGTGATGCCCGGCTGGAAAGGTCCACATGTACCGGTACCACAGGAGTTTGCGCGACGCTTGCGCTTGGCCTGGGAGCGCGGCGCCCGGTTGGCATCAATATGCTCTGGAGCCTTCGTGCTGGCCGCAACGGGCCTGTTGGACGGGCGAAGGGCAGCAACGCACTGGCGCTATGCCGAGACGCTGAGCCAGCGGCACCCCGCAATCGAAGTCGATGCCAGCGTGCTCTATGTCGAAGAAGACCGTATTCTGACTTCGGCGGGAAGCGCCGCGGGCATAGATTTGATGCTGCATATCGTGCGAGGAGACTTCGGCGTGGAAGCCGCCAACAGCGTCGCCCGGCGCTTGGTGATGCCTCCCCATCGCAGCGGTGGGCAAGCTCAGTTCATCGAACGCCCCGTGCAGCCGGACCGGCTCAATCGGCTCTCTGACGTGCTGGAACAGATGCGTGCGGATCTTCAAGGCGACTGGACAGTTGATCGGATGGCGCAGAGCGTGCTGATGAGTCCCAGGTCTTTCCTGCGCCATTTCATCAGGGCGACAGGTGTACCCCCAGGGCAATGGCTGATCGCTGAGCGGGTGACAGAGGCTCAACGCCTTCTCGAGGGCAGTGCAATGCCGGTCGAGGACATTGCTGCACGGGTTGGATTCGGCAGTGTCCAGGTCCTGAGGCATCACTTTCGCGCAAAACTAGGCTTGGCCCCCAGGGACTATCGAGCCATGTTCGGCACTCTACGGATCAGTGAACTGCCTACAGTGCAAACTTGATCAAACTTCTGCTTTGGGTCGTATCCAGCCCACTCCTCACTAATCCAGCGATCCGCTATAGCTTCAGCCAACGCCGCCAGTGATACCTGCCGAAGCCGACACCATGCTCCAGGCGCAGGCCACGCGCTGCGCTGAAGTCGCGAGGCCAATCTTGGGCGCTTCCAGTCGCACGGCATTGCTCTGGATCGCCACATCGGCATTGAGCTTGGGCGTCTGCAGACTGATGTTGCTGCCAGGGCCTCGTACTGCTTGATGTCGGCCTCCTAACGGCGCATGAAGCTCGCGGCCTTGGCTTCGATGGAGGTGGAGCTCACGCGGTAGCCGTCCACCAGAGTGGCCGACTGCTTGGCTGCGGCATCCATCTTGGCCACCTCGGCCGACAGGCGTGCCTTCCAGCCATCCCACTCCAGGCCCTTGGCCGCAATCTTTGCCTGGGCCCGGGCAATTGCCACCCGGGCGCGTTCGGCCTGGGCGCTGGCAAAGGCACTGTACGCCTGCACCTGGGATTTGTAGGCATCCTGCTTGATGGCCTCGCCCTGGGCGCGGGCCTTGTTCAGTTCCATCTTGGAGGTCTCGGCGTTGAGGGTCGCCACAAAGGCACGAATCGCCTCGCCACCGGCCCGAATGCGGGTCTGCTCCAGGCTCACCAGGGTCTGGGCGGCCTGCACCCGAGTCTTGTGAATCTCCACGGCCGCCATGCGCTCGTCAATCTCGGCCTTGTAGCGCGCCACCAGTGACTGGTTGATCTCGGCTTTGGTCTGCTCGGCCTGCAGGAGAGCCTTGTAGACCAGCCCCAGGCACCATGGTGACGTTCTCGGGCACCAGGCTGGCCGTTGCAAGGGCGCTCTCTATCTGTCGGGCCCCGCGCTCGGCAAGGCGCTGCTCTGGCATTCAGCCTGACCTGGCTCGCTGTGGTGGCCCTCGTCCTGTTCATCACGGAGCCCAGCCGCCGCGAGACTTGAAGCCCTTGCCGGTCTTGAGAGGGACTCGGCGCATCAAAGTGCTTATCAGCGCGCCCTCCAACCATGCTTGAGAAATATGCGCAGCCCCTGAATGCTTCTGCCTTCTAATGGCTTCACCATGAAACGCTCAGGGTTTCGGATCAAAGGGTCGGCTCCGGTTCATGCAGCCGCACGGCTGGGTAAACACAGGGCACCGCGTGCGGCAGCGGGATACAAAAGGTCGTCGGTCGCTCTAGTCAGTACTGCTCTGCCTCCGGATGGGATCGGCAACAGGAACATCGAAAGGCCACGCGAAATCCATCCGCTGGGTTCTATACGGCGGTGAGGCATTCAGGGAGGCCAAGAGCAAAAAACGTCCAGCGCGAAAGTGCCGCCCTGGCCTCACACCAGAGCCATGTGACAGATGGCTGCGGTATGGGTACAGTGGGTTGATGACACGCATTAACACCACCGAGATATGGGAGCGGCACGGCTACAAGGTCGAACGCATTGAGCAAGCCATGGGCGCGCCCCAACGCAATGTGTATGGACCCGATGGCGTGCTGCTGATCGAGGACGCCGAGTACACCCAGGAGACGGAAGCCCTGCGCGATCTCGGATTTATCGATTAGCCATGACCCGCTCTGCGGGGGTGGTTTATTTGCGCAGGGAGATTTTGAGATGTGAGTCGACGACCTGCATGCACCTTCCCGTGCAGGAATTTAGTCGGGCCGAACTAGAGTCTTGCATGCTGCGCTGCGGTTTGAGGGCTCGCGCAACCAAGACTGACATTCTTCTTATGAGGTGCTGTTTAAGGTTATTTAAAAGAGTACTGTGGTTTCCGGCGATCGATCTTGATTGGCCAACATGGACCGGAGGTCTATATGTCAGACAGCTTCCTCACGTACTCGCGCCCGTCCTTTTGGGCCACGCTGAAGGACATGCTCTCACTTAGCGGCGAGTCCCCCTCTCTTCAAGAACCTAGCGAGCCCAGTCAAGCGGAATCAGAACCAGAACATGAGCAAGAGGAAGAACAAGAGGAACAGCATTCGATGGATTTCCGCTCTTCGCGATTCCATAACGTTGTCTAGATGGATCGCAGACAAATCCCAGACTACCTTCGAGATACGTTAACGCCAGCTCGGGTTCATGCAATCTCGAAGCGCAGGTGGGTACCGGCAAGTTCCATGGACTTACCACCCCGGACCGGAGGTCTATATGTTTCCACTCCTTATGTACCAAAGATATGTCGCGTTCTGGCATGACATGTGGTCAATCATCCTTGAGCCCATCTCTGAGCTGCCCCCAAGCCCTTCAAGCTTCGATCAAGAGCCATCAGCAAAGCCAGACACCCAACCGTCCGAGCCTCAAACTGACTCCGTCAATGACAGGCCATGACTCACAGGTTCACAACGCCTGCTGAGCAGGAAATCTGGATCTTCAGCCACCTTTTCAGGTGGCTTTTCTTTGAGGAAACTGCTGCGGTTTAAGACCTAATCGATCGTTGCTGACATGGACTTTGAGACAGCCGTTTAAGGTCATTAAAAGGAGTACTGTGGGGTTAGGTAGCCTATCTTGGTCCGCCACCGTAGACCGGAGGTCTATATGTCTTTCATCGACAAAACCATCTTCAATATCCGCGCAAGACTTCCCGCAGCAAAACAGGAAGTCGATCGCAGGATCGTCGCAGATGACGACCGTGTTTTTCACACGCCATTTCAAACTGATGCACAACTGCAGGAAGACACTCCTGAACAGATGCTGCGAAGAAAAACGAACCGCCTCTTGCTGCAAGCGGTCCTCAACAAAATCTCCGCCACTTAAGCAAGCATCTGATCGGAGGCTTATATGTTTTCACTACTTGGCTACAAACGACAGACCGAGTTCTGGCGCGATATGTGGTTGATGCTTATTGAGCCAACCTCAAAGATTCAACCTATCCCATCCGATCTCGATCAAGCCCCTTCACCACAATCCAAAGCTCAGCAGCCCGGTCCCCAGGTGCCTGCCACCAACGACACGGCCTGACAAAAGAGTACTCGGAGATCTGGCGAGCGCCCATAGCTCGCAGTGATAGACCGGAGGTCTATATGTTAGTAAGCCGCATCCCATCGTCGTTCCTGAAGGTTTGGAGAACAGTCAAACGAGTATTCGCCAGGGGCGAGGATTTACCCACTCCACCCAACATCGAGCAGTGCGGACCTCCTGAAAAAGACAAGAGGAGGCAAGAGGAGAGGCAATCGCGCATGCGCCATAGCTATCGATACTGGTAGCAAGAGTGCTCGACAGCCCCCACGATTACGGGCTTCATTTTCAACAGCCACCTTCTAAGGTGGCTTTTTTGTACCCAGAGTTCTTGAGATGTGAGCGTTTAGCCAACATGCGGCATGCATGTGCCTTTCCCCACAGGGCCATAGCGGGGCCATCCGGCGTGACTGCTCGAGCAGGTATGGCATCCCAGGAGTTCGCCTGGGCCGCCATCATTTGGGAGCACGGCACCGCCTCTACGTCGTGAGCGCCAGTGGTCACCCCAGGTGGCAAGTCAGATTTACTTCTTCCCACCGTCGACAGGGTGGACCTTGCCCTCAGCCACGTTGTTGAGCAGCTCGCGATACGCATTCATCAGGTGATCGCGGCCAAGCCTGAATTCGGGGTCAGTTCTATCAGGTCCGTCCTGATGCTTGGCATCCAGCTGCGCAGCGCGCAGCTCTTTCGCCACCTGATGCGCAGTCTCGGGTGGAAGCACCTTGACGACTGCCGTCAAGACCATCGACAGCGCAGCGAATGCGCCAGATTCCTCCTGGGTCATGAAGCACCTCCAGTCTGTTACTCCATTGTAATTTCCAGCCGGGCCTGGGAGCCTCCCTCCTCTCTCTCACCTTCTTCCCCAGGCCTGGCCCGAAAGGTCACCGGCTCTTTATTCAAGCCCGCAGCAATCGCTCGCTGGCTTTTTCTTTGCCCTCAGGAGATTCCATGCATTCGGCTCCCACCACCGCCGCCCACACGACAAAGCTGCTGATCGCTGCGCAATGGGCTCTTACAGGCCTCAGTCTGTTCTGCCTGGTCGGCGCGGCCATGGTGATGGCACTCACGCCCGAAGCATGGCCCATCTAAGCATTCAGTTTGGATAGCTGCAAGCGCTTTATTGAAAAGGAAATCCTCATGATGAAGACGATTATTGAGGCCCTGCTGGTGCTCATCGGCACCCTACTTCTGCTGGCCTGGCTAGCCGCGCCAGATGCCCAAGCCAACGGGCCGCAGAGCATCACCAAAAGCTTGCGCGACGAGTTCGCCTGCCCAGGCATGCATGCCGAGTAGCTGAACGATAAGACCGTGCAGTGCGTGAAAGAGCGCCCCTGACAATGAAGTGAGATCCATGGTCACATGGGCTAGGATGCCCTCCATTCAAATATGAGTGGAAGCCACCTTGTTTCGATTGATCATTTACGCCCTGATTGCCGTTGGAGCCCGGAAGGCTTACACCACTTTTCGCAAGCTTGCGCTAGCGGCCCTGCTCACTACTCCTGTCTTGGTGCAAGCCGAGCCCAACATTCAGGTTGGTTTTTCACCCGAAGGATCCGCTCAGCAGTTGGTACTGGAGACCATCGCTGGTGCCAAGCACGACATTCAGATACTGGCCTACGCATTTCAGGCCCCTGACATCATGCAGGCACTAGTGGCGGCCAAGAACCGCGGCGTCAAGGTGAGAGTTGTGGTCGACAAGAAGCGCAACAAAGGCAAGACAAGCAAAACGGCGATGGACTTTGTCACCAGCAACGGCGTCGAGTTAAGGACCAACGACCATTTTCACATTCATCACGACAAAGTGATCATCGTTGACGGCACTACCGTAGAAACAGGCTCATTCAACTTTGCGCCGTCTGCTGAAACAGCCAACTCAGAGAACGTCGTTGTCATTCGTGACATGCCTGAAGTTGCGAAGCAGTACGTCGCTCACTGGCAGTCGCGCTGGGATCTCGGAAAGCCCTATCCGCCCCTTGACTAGTTGCCGCCTAACGACCTTTACCTCAAGCCCGCACCTGCGGGCTTTTTCTATTTCTGAAGTCTTAATGTTCAGGAGCATGATCATCTACCGCATTGCCAGGAGTTGGCAAGGCGATCTGCAGTCGCTGGAAGATGCCCTGCAAAAGACAGTCTTTGAGGAGTGCGGAGCCGCGCTCCGTGGGCTGGGTTCCACCGCAAGGCGATGTGCATGACCCGCTGGTTGAATCCGTGGCCGGTCAATGGGTCATGCGCTTCATGACCGAGGCCAACGTGGTGCCGGCCTGCGTGCTCAATCGCAAGGTCGATGAAAAGGCTGAGCACATCGGGAAGACCGAAGCGCGCAAGCCCGGCAAGAAAGAGCGCCACGAGCTCAAGGACGAGGCCAAGCTGGATCTGCTGCCCATGGCCTTCGCCAAGCAGGGCAGCATATGGGTCTGGATCGATCCACAGGCCAGCACTCTGGTGCTGGATACGAGCGCCCAGGGCCGCACCGACGAGGTTGTGACACTGCAGCCCGACTTCGCCCTGGCACTGCTGGACACGCAGACCAGCCCGCAGGCCGCCATGGAGCATTGGTTGATGACCCAGGAGCCGCCTGCCGGTTTCAGCGCCGACCGCGAGACAGCGCTGAAAGCATGCGACGATTCCAAGGCCGTGGTGCGCTACGCCCGCCCCCCTGGATATTGATGAGGTGCGCCAGCACATCGAGCACGGCAAGCTGCCCACCAAGCTGACCATGACCTGGGACGACAGCGTGAGCTTTGCGCTCACCGCAGGCCTGCAGATCAAGAACATCGCGCTGCTCGATGCGGTCATTGACGGCAACAGCCAGGATGACGATGGCTTTGATACCGATGTGGCCATTGCCACCGGCGAGCTGTCGCGCCTGATCCCCGGTCTGATCGAAGCCCTGAGCGGCGAAGGCCGTACCACTCTGGGTGACCTGCCCGCCGCGCTGGCTGGCAGCGCCAGCAACTGATCACCTATTCGTACATTTGAACAAACCGGGCTACAAGCCCACATCGATGAATCGACTGCCCGCCAATGAGCTGGCTTTTTCACTGGAGGCTTCCATGAGCCTGACTTTTGTGAACCACAACGGCGCCCCAATCTCTGAACCCCGGATGGCGGCCATGCGAGCACAAGGAGCGGTGCTCGAGCGCCAGCGTCGCCTGGCGGCCAAAGCTGATCCCGTGTAAGTGCACGAGGGCTGGAGGCAAACCGCCGGAGCCCTTTGATGAACCAGCATGGCTTCCCACCGCCAAGCTCACCGCTGTACGCAGCCAGCCCTACATCCTTCAGGAGGCAGCGCAGCAATGCAAAGAGCTGGCCATCAAGGCCGGCTGGCTTGAGGTACAGCCCCAAGAAATAAAGAAGGTAGTCGCTTGAGCGTACGGATGATCCTGCCTATTGCTAGCTCTACATGCCATAGTAGCCAACGTATCAATGCTCACAATTCCTATGTAAGTGTTTGCGTTAAAACGGTTTCCTCCATGAAATGGGCGTACCGTAGGGACAAGGCAATTGGTCAAATAACCTGCCTGTATAGATCCGAAACCTACAGCTTTCAAATCGATTGAGCGGCTCGAACTCTCCAGATTTCAAGCATGCCCGAAATCGAGCTAAATCAAAGATGGGCAAGACGTGGCGCAGTCAATTGACCATCTAAGTGAGCTTCTGCCTCTTGTGCTTGCTCAAGCCTAGTCCCCTTTCGGAACTGCTTTCTTTTCCACTGAAGCAAGGCGAATCCTTGAGGATTGCTCAACTGACAAGACCGGAGATTTAATGCAACGTGAAGATCTAGCAATCACTATTGCTCCAGCGCCACAGGCGCTGCAACCAGAAATCATCAGTCACTCGATTTCTCACGATGATCATGCACGGTCGCCGAATGCGCCTATGCAAAATAGCGATGTGGACATCGAAAATCCGGACGCAAGGTCAGCGCAACCCTCCAACGCTATGGAGTTGGAGGCAGAGCATGGTTGGGATGTATATCCAGATCGGATGACGTAAGGAGCTTTTATGCATGAACTTTCTCAAAGCAAAGTTCACGCCTTCTGGGCAAACCTGAAGTGCATGTTTTTCCCGTGGTCAAAAGTAGAAGCGCCGAAGACCAGCGCATCCCAAAAAACGGAACGCAATAAGCTAGCCGGCCATGAACCAGGAAACACTATTGCAGGAATCATGCTGACACTTGCTATCGTGGGCATAGTTGCTGCAGGCTACTTTGCTTATAGGTACGGGGCTTTCTGAAAAAGCCTTCTTTTTAGCTCCAGGGGAATTCGCTATAAACAATATAGCAACGTCTCAAATATAGAGCGGCCCGCCACTGAGCGGGCTTTTTACTTTCTGGAGCCGTGATGTTCAAGAGCATGAACATTTGCCGCATCGCCGAAACCTGGCAGGAGATCTGCAGGTGCTGAAGGATGCTGTGCAGAAGAAGGCCTCCACCATATGCATATCCCGTTTGAGCTGCCCGCCTGCGTCGATCAAGCCTGGCTACGTGCCCTTCAACGGAGGCCTCGTATACATAAACTTGGCCTTCGGGGTCCGGCGCCAGACTGGTGATGTATCCGAGCGAGCTGTTTGTGGATGGGCGGTCAGTTTGCAGAACGCCCAATGTGCCATTGCCGGCCAGCACAGTGGCCGCAGGCGTGTGTTGATTGGAAGATGGGCCGCTCCATGCGTCCAGCCTAAGCAGGCGCATATGCGTGCAGGAGGCTCGTAAACGAGTCGATGTCTGCCAATAGCCGCGCGGCACAGGACCGCTCAATGGACCAGGCGAGGTGGCCACAAATGCCTCAACGAAAAGTCTCAGAGGGATACACCGACATCCTTCAAGCAGCTGCCCCGCAATGCAAAGAGCTGGCCATCAAGGCGAGCTGGCTGGAGGTTCAGCTTCAGGAAATCAAGAAGGTGGTCTCTTGAGTTGCTCTTGCGGGAAGAGAGGCTGCAAAAGAAAAAAGCTCACGCTTTGAGCGTGAGCCCTTCTTACAGATCGAAGAACATTACTTGCGTGGACGGGCCAAGGCCACTCCCAGTGCGCGACCACCAAGCGGCTGGTCATTCAGCGTTTCGATCGCTTTCTGGGCCTGCTCTTGAGTGCCCATTTCGACAAAGCCGAAGCCGCGCGAACGGCCAGTGTCACGATCAATGATGACGTCTGCAGCAACCACATCACCGCAGCTGCCGAAATGTGCGCGCAGGGCTTCGCTGTCGATGGAGTAGCCGAGATTCGTAATATAGAGATTGGATTGCATTGTGTTCTTTCAAAGATTGCCCACGCATTTCAGCGATGAGCGGTTACAAGATTGATAAGGGTCAGTGGCGGCGCTTGAAGGCCGGCTTGGCTCCAGTAGCAGCGCCCGTACGAGGAGGAAGATGGCGAAAAGTCACTCGCCCTTTGTTCAGGTCATAGGGCGACATTTCGACGGTCACTTTGTCGCCAGCCAGCACACGAATACGGTGCTTGCGCATCTTTCCGCCGCTGTAAGCAATGAGCTGATGGCCGTTTTCCAGAGTTACGCGAAATCGCGCATCTGGCAGTACTTCGTCAACTCGGCCCAACATCTCGATTAGTTCTTCTTTAGCCAAAGTCTCTCCTGTGAGTGAAGGATTCAGCCGCTCAATTCAGCCTGTGGTTCAACACCATGTTTCGCCCTTCAGTCAGGGCATAGCTAGAGGCAAGCGACTCGTTAGAAAACTGGGGAACAAATCGAATGACACGGTCATAAGCACCGCGGCGAATGGAAACGGCAGCCAGATATTGGCCGTTGGAGCTCGGCTGAGTCAGAGGTGTGACCGCATAGTGGCCAATCTGCTCTGTAGTGTTTTTATGCAGCATGAAACGGACGGCCGCACGCACGATTGCGCAGACCGTCAAATGAGATAGGGAAGGCCCGCTCTGAATGCAGGGGGCAACGCAGACCCATAAGGGTGTTCAGGATCTGGGGGAGTTCGCCTAGAGGGGAGTGACCACCGCGTGCTTTGCAAGAAAGAGCGGCTACCTGCGGCCAAGGGGCGGCATAGGTGTCAGACAGGCGCTGTTGGGGCGAACGGCCTGAACAGCGAGTAAAACCAGTATAGGTGAATTGAAAGACCTTGGGATTGCAACATTCAGCCTCGCTGAAGGACGCGGTCCTTTAGGGGGCGGCCGACCGATGCCCCTCGAAAAAGAAATCAATAGACCTGTCTGCAGTAAGCCTGTACCGTGGGGCAACTGTTTGGAAATTTAGCGAGATCCGTGTAATGAGCACAACTAAAAAATCGACCGTCCACCATGTCGTGGAGGCCAAGCGATGGGAGCTCAGTCGAGAGAAAGAGCGCATCACCTATCCTCCCGAACATGCCGGTCCCGTACAGATGGACTGGCGCAAGCGCGAGAACTACTGTGCCACCGACCTCGACTATCGCGGTCGCAACAAGACCTAGAGGTCTCTCCACCCAATTGCCATTGCCCGCCCTCGTGCGGGCTTTTTTATGAAGAGCATCGACATGACAAATACCAATACCGGCAAGCGCTGCGGAAGCTGCGGCGCGCCGCTGCCTCAAGACTTCAAAGAGGAACAAGGTCAGCCACTTCCTTGCGGGCATTAACAGCCTCAACCTTCACAACTCTCCGGCCCGCCACTGAGCGGGCTTTTTGCTTTCTGGAGCCCTAGGCTTTTCGGTTCCGTTCGCAGCGGCATCGAGGCCGCCAGCATTGCGTTCGCGCCCTTTGGTTGGAAAGCTGCATGGCTCGCAGAGGCCGAGCCCTTTGCTGCGGCAGCCCTTGCTCAATGGCCAACCCCTGGTCCGTGACAAAGACGGCATCGGGTTTCATCCGGCACTACCTGACTTTGACGAAAGCACGAAATGCGCCGACTTCTTTGCTGCCCTCGGTACTGAACTGAAAGGCGGCATGGCCGAAAACGAAATGGACTCGGACGCATATGAGGCCATGACTGAAAACGGCCTGACCGACGCCTGCGACAACTACAACGCGTGGACCCCCATGCGCCCTGAGGCAGAAGGCTGGAGCCTCGTTGCAGTCTTCAACACTGAAAATGGGCCTGCATGCTGGTGGATGCGCGACAAGCCCTTTGTGCCAGAGCGCCAGGAAGGCCAGGAAGGCCAGGAAGGCCAGGAAGGTTGCCGCGAGCGCGTCGATAACGCTGCTGTCGAAGTGCTGGCAATGAACATGAAAGCCTAGCTGGCGGACCAGCGCGCAAAGGGCTATGGCGGCTGGAACGGCGACTGCACCCATCAGCGCCTATCCGAGCTGCTACGCCAGTGCGTGGACAAAGGTGATCCCGTGGATGTGGCGAACTTCTGCGCATTTCTGCTGGCGCGCGGCGAAAGCATCGCACCCCAAGCGCAGGCAGACGCGCGGGATGCAGACGGCATGTACTACCTGCAGAACGCTCGCTGGGCCGCAATGGTTGGGAACTGCCCGAGCTTCTGGCGATGCGGTGGGGCTACACGACGAGCTTGGACGATGCAGAGCACTTCACCTTGGGATCCGCAATGAAGCAGCACAATTGCCGCGAAACGGATCTGCCTTGGCTTTGCTCGGAGTTGGATAAGTTGCGCCGACCGACAGTCCATTGCCAATACATGCCGCGCAGCCGGGACGCTCAGCGCGCAGCCATCGCCGCTCAGGCAGCCGCCAAGGAAGGAGCGCAGCAGGGATGAGCCAAAAACCGATGAAAATCACTCCATGAACTCAACCCAGCAAACAGAAGCCTTGGCAAAGCTGCGCCATCTGTACAAAAACATGGTCAATGGTGGTGTGTCCACGGCAGAGCAAGCAAAGAGCGCCGCCGAAGGACTGCTGGCCCCAGCGATTGCCGCGCTGGAAAAGCAGGCTACTGAAGAGAAATCGAATAGCCAATAGATATTCATTCTCCTTTTCATCCGTCGACTACCCCGAACCCCGCCACTGAGCGGGGTTCTGCTTTTTGGGAGGCCTCACGGCAACCAGCGCAAGCACAGTGGGCCTGCCAGAAGACAAGGCCTACATCGCCCACCACTTCAACTGTCCTACCTGCTGCGCTGACGGTCTATCTGGCGGCAAGCAGGCGCGCTGCGCCGATGGCCTGCAACTCTGGGACGCACACAACCAGGCCGTGCGCCTTTTCAGCCATCCCAAGCAGAAAGTCCCGAACCGCAGGCCTCACTATTCACACGCACCATGACCGCATCTACTGAAAACTCTGCCCTGCTCGCATTGAAAAGCCAAGTGGCCATCTTGACGAGTGCCGTCCAAATGCTGTGCGTACAGCAAGGCTAGCGCCTCACACGAGCTCAGCTGTCGCACAGGCTGGACAATCGAGCATCGCGCCACGGAATAAGGTCCTGGGCACCCAGCTCTGCCATCCGCCTCTTGCCCAGCCAGTGCGGGTGCTTTGTCGTAATTGCTTCTACGCTAAGCAGCTCCCATCGTGCGCCGCGCCTTTCTGGAGAAGCTTCCTCCCCATACTTCTGCATTGCATCGTTCAAATTGAAGGATTCGCCCCTGATCTTGGCAGCCGCAGCTCCATCCTGTGCGGCCGCCCGTAACTCGGTTCTACGCACATCGCCCCGCGCCCGCGCCCGCACCTGGCGCTGCGTGGGGAAAGTTGCGGCATCACGCGCGCCTTTATTAGAAGACCTGTCTCCGCCAGCTTCCTGAAGGCGTCTTTTGGGGTGCAGACATGGGCAAAAAAACGGGTAAAAGTGGGTAGAGATGGGTAGAGATGGGTAGAAATTCTGTTCAAAACCATGCATTCACCGCACCACACCAATTTCCCAAATCCAATAACTTATTGATCTAATTCACATTTATGCGTCTGTTGAACCGTGCCGCACAGGCGCTCGATCCATCTCTCCGGCACCAGGCCAAAAACCCTAGGCTCGCAAGAGCCTGGGGCTTTTTCTTTTGCTGCGCCTCGGTCTCATCACGATTTGCGCATAAAAGAACAATGCTTTATAATTTGCCGATTCCTGCGTGGCACTTGCCCTGCGCAGTATCTCTCAGGCAGTTCTCACGTTGCCCACGCTTGGCTCCATACAGCCAAAGCACTCCATGGCAAGAAGCTTAAGCCACCCGCAAGCGGCTGGCTTATTTGATCCTGGCTCGTCAGAGCTGGATTCCTTCATTTTTCATTGGTCGGCATGCCCTGCCCTGGGGTTGTGCCGCCCGTTGACTCGATATGCACACAGAACAAATCACAGAGCGTGTCGGCAACTACATTGTGACTGCCCTCACCCAAATGACTCACTCCGGCAAGATTGCTGCAGCGGTTTCCATCCGACGCGGAACCTATGACCGGATTTTCAGGTTTATCCGCCAGTTCGACACCCCGGATATGGCCAGCAAATATGCCCTCGCCGAGGGGCGCAGCATGGTGCTGGACAACCAGTTGAACTGACCTCTTTGTAGAAAGGAAATATTTTGGCCAAAGAAGAATTGATTGAAATGCAAGGCAGAGTGGACGAGGTTTTGCCGGACGCCCGCTTTCGTGTGACGCTGGACAACGGCCACCAGCTGATTGCCTATTCCGGCGGCAAGATGCGCAAGCACCGTATTCGCGTGCTGGCAGGCGACAAGGTAACGCTGGAGATGTCTCCCTATGATCTGAACAAGGGTCGCCTGACCTTCCGTCATATCGAGCGCTCCAACAACAGCAACCCTGCACCGCAGCAGCGCCGTCACTAAACCTCAGCGGTTGATATGGTGCGCTACGACGGCCACCAGCCCTGACATGGGGCCTGTGCCAGCTGCAGGATCACGGGACCGCGCAAGCACCCGGCCTGCAGCTCAAGTGCATGCCCTGCCTGCTCCAGATCGCAGCGGTCAGCTCTGGCTCTTCGATGCTCGCACTGCTTTCAGCGCGTGTCGACATGGATCGCTGAAGCACTCTCTCATGCCATTTGCTTGAGATTCCCACATCTAGCCTGACCAGCCTGGCGTCAGGCATGCACAAAGTCCGCCACCAGTCATGGGTGGCGTTGCTATCGCCGACCTCATCCCGGCTCCAGCCCCTTGCGGCAAGTGTTGAAGTTCCTTGTAGATCTGCGAGCTTCCGGCACATAGCGCTGGCGCCGATACCGCTCATAGCCCTCAGAGCCAGCATCAACAATGCATCTACATGATGCCCTGTCGTGAATCAGGCGATAGGCCAACCTGCCGGCCTTCCCGGGCACCAGTGTTCAAGCGCCACTGACCCCATCACACGATATGGTTTGCCTCCGCGAGGTTCGTGCGAACACGCAGCACTTGCGTGCTGAATGAGTTCACCGACATTGGCCAGCGCCGTGCTTCCCATTGATAGGTCTTGCTCGAAGCATTGCGCCTCAGGGATTGGCTGCTGCGGCGGACGTCCAGTAGATCAGCAACGGTCAATGCCGCCCAGTCCGAGCCCAAGAGCCTCTTGGAGACGCCATCTGGCAGGCTTTCCGAAGACGGAGCACGCCAGATATTCGCAGAAATACGCTAGCCGGCTTCGGTGCTTTTGCTGCGTCCTGCGTGGTTGCGGACATGCCCGACCTCCTGGCATGGCTCGACAGACGCCTCCAGGCAAGGCTCCCCTCTGGCAAGACTACGGATTCGAAATGACGGCTCGCGCCCTCAGTTTGCTTGAAGGTCGTCAAAGGATCCGAGAGACCAACTCCGACAGCTCAGCACTCGGCACGATTGCGCCCAGCGGCCTTGGCCCGATACAGGGCTTGATCGGCCGCTTCAACCAGATCCAGCGGACTCGCCAGTCCATGCCTGCCCTGCACGCTTGCAGCTCCTATGCTCGCAGTGACATGGCCGAATTGGCTGGACTCATGGGCAATGCCGAGTTCTCGTATGCACCTCAACAACTCCTCGGCAACCCGCAGGGCTCCCTCCAGCGCGGTATTGGGAAGAATGATGGCAAGTTCCTCCCCGCCATAACGTGCTGCCAGATCCCCTGAGCGCTTGGCCGACAGCTCCAACTGCTGCGACACCGCTTTCAGGCATTCGTCGCCGGCGACATGACCATAGCGGTCATTGAAGCCCTTGAAATGATCCAGATCGATGAGCAAAAGCGAGAGTACCGTCCCCTCGCGTGCGGCACGGCGGACTTCCAGTTGCAGTACCTCGTCGAAGCGTCGCCGGTTCGCCAGCCCTGTCAACGAATCCTGGGTGGCCAGCCGCTCCAGTTCGAGGTTGGCATCCAGTAACTTCTCACGCACTGCCATCAGGGATGTCTCTGCCTGCGCACGCTGCCGGATGACCAGAATCAGGCGCCAGCCTATCAGTGTGACAACTGCCAGCAGACCTAGCACCACACCTGCCGTCAGCAGCGCCTGGCTTCGCCAGGCTTGCAGTGCCTCATACCGCCCCCGGGCCACCACCGTGAAAATGGGATAACGATCATTGCTCCTGAAGGCATATAGCCTTTCCGTTCCATCTATGCCGGACTCAAAGGACGCGGTGCCGGATTTCAGGTTTGAGTAGTAGCGCAGAAAGTTGGGGGAGCGAGAGAAGTCGCGCCCAAGATCGCGCTCACGAAATGGATAGCGCACCAACAACTGTCCGCTGGTCGTTGCCAGTCCAATAGACCCTTGCTCGCCGACATCGATCTTGCCGAACAAGTGCAAAAAGTTCTCTATCCCCAGCACGACAACGATGACCCCGGCAAAGTCGCCCTCTTTGCTCTCGAATCGCCGGCTGATGGTAAGCACCCATTCACCCGTAGAACGGCTTCGTATGGGCGCACCGATGAAGATCTCGTGCGACGGGTTATCGCGGTGATATGAAAAAAAGCGACGGTCAGCACTGTTGGTTCCCTCGAGAAATTCCCCTCTCGATGACATGAGCCATTTACCGCTCGCATCGATGACGAGCAGTTCATTGAGCTGGGAAAGCAGATGCTCCTGGCGACCGACCAGCTGTTGCATGCGGATCAGATGCTCAGGCGTGGCTCCCTCCACCTCCAGGCGCTCAAGCATGCCGAGCAGCAGCATGGAACTCTGGGTGAAGACACCCTCGGCATAGGTGTTCAGAGTCTGTGCAAGATTGCGGTTGTTGGTATCAATCTCGCTCAGAGTGCGCTGATGCGCCGACCAGATTTGCCAGCTGGTAGCCACCAGTACAGAGACCCAGATTACCCACAACAGACTGGTCGCCAGCTGAGCATCGCGCTTGGCAGCCAGAACTTTGCACACGCCATCACGACTGGTGACGCCGGTCTCCCTCTTCTTCTTTCGACACCACACCTCAGCATTCCTCTCATCGTCAACCTGGCAGGAACGGCACTTTTGCATTGCCTGCAACCTCCCTGCTTAGATTGGACAGGGTAGGGACGAATTCTCCACCATCTCGTGAAACGACATGGGACAGAGCAGCAGACGAGGGCGAACCTGAAGCTACGGCTCAATCGCTGCCAACGGAGCCGCAGCGAACATTGCTGCCCAAAGAAACTATCCGGCACAGTCCTCTCAGGCCTGCCAGGACGGACAGGGCTGCCAGGGCGCTGCTGCATCTGCCAGACTGTGCCTGGTGCCCATCGGCAGAAGACATTCAGGCTCTGCCTGCCCGGCTTGCCGATGGGAACGGCAGGCAGACGGGTGATCCATCCAGTGAGCAGGACACGGGATCAGTCCCTTATGGAGCCATTGATCCGGCGATAGACGGCACCAGAGCGGAGCCATCTCTTGCCATCTCCTGCCAGCACGTGCCAGCCACAGCAAGCAAGGCAACGCCATCAGAAAGCGGCGGCCCAGAAAGCAGCCGCCACGGCCCAGACTTGCAGTCCAGCAGTCGAAGCCTCTTAAGGCGCAGACATGCCTTGAGAGGAAACCTGCGATCCGGCCCAGCCCAAAGCGGTCTTACGAGACGCAGCCAACTCCTGCGCCGGTTTGCGAGATCAATGTCAGCCCCTTGAAGCCATGGCATTCAATTGGCCGCATCTACCACGGCCCAGATCAAAGCAGTCATCCGTTAAAAGCTATATTTTCAATAGCTTGTTTCGCTTTAATTCATTTACTTTCAGATAGAAATCATTTCGAATTCTTTGTGCTTCAAGCACAAGCCGCTCTCTTTTTGATAAGAACCAGCACCTCATTGCCCTCCAGCGCACAGCCGCAGCACAAATCTCGCTCATGAATTGATACAGTCTCTTTGGTGCATTGCGCTTATGCTCGCAGCGTTTTGAAACCGATGCGGCCATGGCTCGGGCCATGGACTGCCCCACTCACAATGAAGAAAATCCTTGCTCTTGTTTCCATCTGCCTGCCTGTGGTGCTGATTGCCACGCCACTTAGCAGCCAGGCACATGACCGCCATCACCACCATCACCACAAGCGCGAGCACAAGGAAGAGTACTGGGACGGCCACTGCAAAGTGGAGCGCAAGTGGAAGAGCAATGGCGAGTACAAGGAAAAGCGCAAGTGCAGAAACCGTCCAGATGCCTACTATGCGCCACAACCGGTTTATGTAGCCCCGCCCCAGCCGGTCTATGTCGCGCCGCAACCGCAAGGGCTGGTGATCGATTCGCGCATCGTGCTCAGGCCCTGACCCTCTATTCGCCCAGCAGACCGACCGCCTCCTCTGCAATCAGATCCCAAACCAGATGCGCGACAGGCGATAGCTCACGCTGCTGGCGCTTGACCAGCATGATGCTGCGCTGCACCTTGGGCACCAGGGGACGGCTGACCAAAGCGGCACTGCCAGCTGCGGCAGTCGTAGCAGTCCGAGCTGCCCAGGCCGAGGGAATGGCCAGACGCGGCACCACGCTCAAACCCAGACCTTGCTGCACCATGCTGTAGATGGTGGCCGTATGCCCCACCTCCTGCACCACCGATGCAGCCGCTCCATGCGCCTGCAGCGCCGCATCGATCAGGCGGCGACTGCCTGATGCATGATCGAGCAGCACCAGGGATTCGCCCGCCAGCTGGGCCCAATGCACCTCTTTCTTGCGCGCCAGGCCATGCGAGGAAAGGCAGACCAGACAAAAAGGCTCGGTCAGGATGGTCTGCGCATGCAGATCCTGTTTCTCGGATGGGTCGATCACCACACCAAAATCCACCTCCCCGCTGCGCACGCTGAGCAGCACATCGCTTTGGATGCGATCTAGCAGCTGGATATTGACGCCCGGCGACTGCTGTCTGCCACGCGCAATGCACTGCGGCAGCAGGTTGGCGGAAAGCGTGGGGCTGCTGGCCACCTTCACGCGGCCCTTGCGCTGCGTCGCCAGGCCTTGCACTTCGAGCAGGCAGGCATCGAGATCCTCGAGCACGCGCGAGAGATTGCCCAGCAGCAGACGGCCTGCCTCGGTCAGTTCCACCTCACGCGTGGTTCGATGCAGCAAAAGCAAACCCATGGCCTGCTCCAGGTCCGTCACATTGCGGCTGACGGCAGGCTGGGTCAATGCCAGGGCATCGGCAGCGCGGCTGAAGCTGCTGCTTTGAGCCACTGCCACAAAGGCACGCAGTTGGCGAAGGCTGATATTCATATCAAAAAATTATAGGACTATCGAATAAATCCATTTCTCTTTTAAATGGATTGCGTGTCCAATACGCAGCCATCGCACCGGCCCGGTGCCTTGCATGGATGGCTTCAGTTCAAGAATATGTCTCGCCCCCGCTTTGTCCCCGATAACTTCACGCTGGCACTGATTGCCACCGTCGTCCTCGCCAGCTTTGTGCCCGCCTCGGGCCAGGTGGCTGAATATGTGGAACTTGTCACCACCGGAATCGTCAGCCTGCTGTTCTTTCTGCACGGTGCCAAACTCTCGCGCCAGGCCATCCTGGCAGGCATAGGTCACTGGCGCCTGCATGTCTGGATCTTCATCGCCACCTTTGTGCTATTTCCCGTGCTGGGGCTGGCACTGCGCCCGGTGCTCTCGCCCCTGGTCACCACCGAGATGTATATCGGCGTGCTGTTTCTTTGCACCCTGCCCGCCACGGTGCAATCGGCGATTGCCTTCACCTCCATGGCGCGCGGCAATGTGCCTGCTGCCGTGTGCAGCGCATCGGCTTCCACCTTGCTGGGCATTCTGGTCACGCCGATTTTGGTGAGTCTGATCCTGCACAAGAATGCGGAAGGCGGCGATGCATTGCATGCCATTGGCAAGATTGCCATGACGCTGCTGCTGCCCTTTGTCATCGGCCATCTGATGCGCCCCGTGATCGGCGGCTTCCTGCAGCGTCGCGCCTCCATCATCAAACTGGTGGACCAGGGCTCCATCCTGTTTGTGGTCTACGCGGCCTTCAGCGCTGCGGTCATCAGCGGCCTGTGGAAGCAGACGCCGATTCCCTCACTGCTGGGCTTGATCGTGGTGTGCTGCATTTTGCTGGCCGTCGTGCTCTTCATCACCACCTGGGGCGCACGTCGCCTGGGCTTCAGCAAGGAAGATGAGATCACGCTGGTCTTCTGCGGCTCCAAGAAAAGCATGGTCAGCGGCATTCCCATGGCCAATGTGCTCTTTCCCGCCGCATCCGTAGGCGCCATCGTGCTGCCGCTGATGCTGTTCCACCAGATCCAGCTCATGGTCTGCGCCGTGCTGGCACAGCGCTATGCCAGGCGCGTGCAGATTGCCGATGAGAGCACGCCTCATTAAGAGCAGCTGACCCATAAAAAGGGGCGCCTTGTGCGCCCCTTTTTCATGACCTGGACGACCCGCCGTTTCAGGCAGCCGGCGTCAGCGCATTGTGCTTGTGCAGCAGCTGTGCGGTTTCCGCATTGACGGAATCGTTCACGATCACCTGAATCCCCAGCCCTGTCGCGGTCTGCGCAATGGCTTGCAGCAGATGCAGGGCACCCGGGCTCTGAGCAGCCTGCTCCGAGAACTCGCTGCCCAGCTTCACATAGCGCAGCGGCAAGGTGTGGAGCTTGGTCAGGCCCATGGGTTGCTGATCCAGACGACGCAGTCCGACGCCGACACCGGCCAATGCCATGGCCCGGCAGAACTCGGCCACCTCATCGGGGTAGGCCGTCAGTCCATGGGCATCGAGTTCCAGGCAGAGCAAGGACAGGCGATGCCCCCACTTCTGGGCACTCAGCTCTTCACGCAGTCGGCCCAGGAAGTCCGGCTGGGCCAACGAGGGCAAGGAGATTCGAATGACCAGCTCGCAGTCGTTCTGTTCAAGGCACGCAGCCCCGAGGGCCACCGCTCGCAAATCAAACTCTGCCGACAGGCCCAGGCGTACGGCCACCGGCAGGAACAGCGACCCCATCAAGGTCTCGCCGGAAGCAGTGCGCAGCGAGAGCGACGCTTCGCCACGCTCCTGCATCCCGTTGCGGCCCTTGAATTGCAGCGGCTGAACGGACAGGGAAAGTGCATCCTGCGCTTCCAGTGCCGCAATCAGCATCTGACGCCACAAGGTTTCTCCGGCCAGATCGGAGACCACCTCGTCATCCCCGTAGGCCACATATTCCACCTCGGCCTGGCCTGAACTCTCGGCACGCATCAAACCGTAGTCCAGCCGTGCAAGCACACCGGTCACCGAGCTCGATGCAGAGTAATCGGTCAAGGCAAAGCTCCAGCGGCACCACTGGCCACTACTCAGGGTTACACGCATGGACAGCAGCACCTGCCGGATCTGCTGCACCAGAGACATGGCCTGAGGTCCCGCCAGGGCCGGCATGAGCACCACAAAGTCCGAGCCATTGAGGCGTGCCAGCTGAGCCTTGCACTCGGCATGACTCTTCAACACCTGATTGACCTGCTCACCCATCGCAGCCAGCCAGGCATCGGCACTGGCTCGGGACATCTGCGCATTCAGAGCCAGCAGATCACGCTGCCTGAACAGCATCACATGGCCATGTGCCGCGGCGCCATCAGCTCCGCTCAGCGCGCGACGCAACTCATTGACAAAGTACTTGCGATTGGGCAGCTGGGTGACCGGATCGCGATTGACCTCCAGCTCCAGTGATTCGATACGCTCCATTTGCTCCTGCGCGGTAGCCTGCACCCGTTCTCGGGTGTCTGCAATGGCGCTGAGTACGGGCACCAGCTCGGCCACTGCGGCCCTGGCGGGCTTTGCCGGGCCCTCACTGCCGGCCTGACGTCCAATCGCCTGAACCTGTGCCGAGATTTCCTGCTGCAAGACCTTGCGAAACCATCTGAACAGCAAGACTACAAAGAAAGCCCAGGCCAACCCGGCCAGCACCACCACACCTGCCAAGCGCACGCTGCTGCCCCACAGTGCCTGGCTCGCATAGCTGTTGTCCACAACCAGCGTCAATTGCCCAACCTGCTTCCAGCCATCGCTGATCACACGCTCCGCCTTTGGCGAGCGCAGCGGCAGCATCTCAACAAACCACGACGGAGCAGCACTGTCTTTGGGCTTGGCAGCAGGGGCAGAACTATCGGTAATGTCGTTGCCGCGCTGGCGCTCGAACAAGGTTTCGCCCTGGGGCGAGGCCAGGCGAATCAGCTTGAACTGTCCGCCATCGAACAAGGCCATCATCAGCAGCTCCTGGGTGACCGGGTCCTGATTGGCCGGCTGCGACAGTGACAAGGCCAGCGACGATGCCGCGTTCTCACTCTCGGACTGCAACTGCCCATCCAGATACTGGCGCGCGGCACCTATGCTGAACGCCAGGGTGCCAATCAAGATGGCCACGATGGCCACTGTCACGCTGATCAAAAGTTGTTTCAACAACGACATCTTGCTGCCTTATCTGTGTCGATCATTCAATAGGGCTTCGCTGCCTGCACCGCGAAACATGGCATTCATGGCAAAAAACCTTCCTGCTTCATGCGCGCCAGCAGATCGCGCCAGCGCGTGATCCTGTCCACCGAAGCAGGCTGCGCACCCGCGACATACACCCCCTGGGCATTGAAGCTGAACACGGGAGTCAAGTCCTTGCGCTGGCTGGCCGGCATGATGTTGTCCAGCAGGCTGTCCAGCACCAGCGGCTCGGCCGCAGGGGTCTCGTAATAGCCCAGCACCATGTGCGCGATGCTCTGCGTGCTGCCTGCACCACCCAGGCGCGCGCGCACATAGATCAGGCGCAGCTTCTCAACCGCCACTCCCAGGCGCAGCAGCGAGAAATACTTGCCGATCACATAGTCCTCGCAGTCTCCCGCCCCCTTGCCCAGCGTCTCCAGCGGCGTGGCCCAATAGTCGGGCTGGGACCAGAGCATGCTGTCCTCCGATTGCAGCACGGCGCGATTCCAGAAGGTATTGACGGCCGACAACTGCTGCTGCAGCGGCCTGTCTTTCTGGGCCTGCAGCATGGCCAGCCACTGGTTCAGCCTCTGGACACCTGCGCCGCCATAACGGGACTGCATGCTGCTGTGCAGCCGCTCAGCATCGAAATCCAGCGCTGCCGCGTCAAACCCGCGCTGCAGCACCCAGCCCCCGACAAGCGCAGAGCCATACAAAAGCATGTCTCTGCGCGACAGGCGCTGCGGTTTTTCCACGGTATGTGGAAACGGAAGGCGAGGCGAAGTGCTCAATCGAGTTGCAGAAAGAGCAAGCGCCCAGAACAGAATCTGCCTGAAGCGCCTGTGAATATTGTGATGAATGCTATGAAACTTGATCGTTCGAGGCAAACCCCGTCAAGCTTCATCACTCACAAATGTAACCAATCATGCAAGCTCTGGAAACGACCTGGCGATCGCCACCGGGAAAGGCAGCAGAAGACTTGATATTTCAAGACTTCTGCCTGACCTCGCCGGGGGCGGCTTATCAGCTGTGGTCGATCTTGAGCTTGCCTTGATCGATCAGCTCCTTGATCAAGGCGTTCTGATCCGCCGTGGTGGTCAACGAGTGTCCAGCGGTGAGATCCACTCCCTTGAACGTGATCAGTTGATCGTAGTTGGAGCCTGTAGCACCCAAATTTCCATCGGTAGAGACCTTGAGTACGGTATCTGCACCACTCTTGGAGAAGTTCAGGAACTTGGACAGATCCGTGCTGCTCTCCTCTCCTTGCAGCAGATCATGCAGGTCCAGCACATCATTGCCGTTGACGTCGGATCCGCCCTTGCCAAAGTCGTTGATCACATCCTTGGCAGGAGCCGCAGTGGTTCCCTGATCGCCCTTGAGCCACAGGAAAATATCATCTCCTTCGCCGCCAATCAGTGTGTCATCGCCCTTGCCGCCGATCAGCACGTCATTGCCCTTGCCGCCACTCAGCGTGTCATTGCCGGAGCCAGCCATCAGGATTTCGCTATCGTTGGTGCCCACCAGGTGGTCACCCGACTGGTAGCTTACTGAGACATTGGCGCTGTCGCTGTGACCGTCGGCGGTCTGGATGGTGTACGTGCTATTCGCGGTAGCACCATCCAGGTTGACCTTGCTGTAGTCGACCGTCATTGTGAGCGTGTAGTTCTCTTCCGCAGTGGAGCCAGTGCCGTTTCCATTGTCGGGAATGTTGACGATGTGGATCTCGTAGTTGCCTGACTGTGTCACCGGGATCGTTCCGCCATCGGCAACGACGGTGTATGGTCCAGTCGAGCCGGCCAGGCGGTACTCCATCCTGATCCAGTTGGGGTTAGCGAAGCTGTGATCCAAGGTCAACACTTCACCGGCGGTCAGCGCAATGAACAGAGTGTCTTGATCGTTGCCATTATTCGCGCCAACTTTGTCCAGATAGCCCTTCACCACCAATTGGGCCTTGTCCGTACCCGCGCCGGTTTTCATAAATTCACTGCGCGCGATTGACAGTTCCTTAGTGTTCTTGCTGGTGATTTCATAAGTCTTCAACGAACTACGCGTGAAGTCCTTGCCTTGATCCCAGCCCGTATTCACGGTGAGCGGGCCCATCGTCAGCGCTCCCGTACCGCGCACGTCGTTCGCCAGCAGCGATCCCGATTGCACCGTGAGCTGCGTGCTCAGAATGTTGGTGATGATCTTGTCGTCCACCGCGTCTGGGGTCTGGTACACCGGCGGGGTCACGTTGACCGTGATGCTGGAGCTTGCCTTGTCGCCGTCGCCGTCCTGCACCGTGAACTGGATGGTGTCGGTGCCAGCCGTCTTCGGCACGTAGCGGTAATTGCCCAGGTTGTCGCCGGCCATGTCAAGTGTGAACTTGCCATGCGCGGTGGTCACGGTCAGTTCGGACGTCGCAGAGTCGAAGCTGTACGTGGCCCCCGAGGTGGCGGTCACCTTGTTGGTCGCTGCATCGTAGTTGTACGTCTTGCCTTCGATGACCAGCTGCGTGATGCGCGCACCGTTCAGGTCGGCGCCCAGCGTGCCGCCCGCGGCGATGTCGCCGTTGATGGGTGGCACGATAGTGCCGTCGATCGCCGCGTCCAGACCGTTCAGATTCGTCACCAGGATGGTGTTGCTGTCGCCGGGACGGTCGGGATTGTAGGAGATCGGATCAATGTAGCCGCCAGTCGCACCAGTGCCCAAGCCGATGCCATAGGAATTGATATGGTTATCGGTGAGGAACTTCTCCCAGGCCGCTTGCTGGGTCGAACCAACCGAGCGATTGCTGTCAGGTTCCCCGTCGGTAAAGAAGTAGGAGATGTTCTGGACGTTGTTTCCTTCAAGCTTGCCAGTGGCAGAGCTGTTCCAGGCGGCCATGGCCTTGTTCAACGCGTCTTGATAGTTGGTGCCGCCACCATACGCGAGGGCGTTAACGAACGCCTTGGCTTCCGCCAGAGACATCCAGCCGCTGCCCTTTTGCGTGGCGCTGCTGTTGAACTCCAGGATCAAGACACGCACATCGCCAGCCTCGCCGTACTTGTCGAGCAGGTTGTTGACCGAGGACTTCAGCACGGCCAGGCGGGACAATTGTGTCGAACCGTTGTACACGCCGCTGCTGTAATTCATGCTGCCGGACGTATCCAGCGTCAGCATGATGTTGGTGCCGTGCGAGGACAGCGCCGAGCTTTCCGTGATCGGCTTGAGGCTGGGCGCCGTGTCGGTGATCAACACGCCCAGGTCCTCCGTCGCCTTGCCGCCGAACTTGTCTTCCACCGTGATCTGGAAGTGGTCCTGCACGTTGGTGTCATCACCGGTGTGCGCCTGCTGGCCGCTGGTCTGGTAGGTGTAGCTGACCTTGCCGGTCGTGGCGTCGTATCCGGTCAGCGTCAGCGTGCCTTTGCTGGTCGTCAGCGTGACCGGATTGTTCACCAGGTCAGCCAGACGGTCCAGCGTCAGGGACGCGTCGGCGTTGCCCGGGCCGTCGAGCGTCAGCGACTTCAGGCCTGCGCTCGCGGTGATCGTGAACGTGCCGCTACCGGAGGCCAGAGCTTCCGACACGCTGATGGCGCCCGGCGCAGCGAGGTTGTAGTCCTCGATGTTGACGCTGGGAGCAGGAGGTTCCACACCCGCCACTTCGAAGTGGCCAGCGGTGGAGTCACCGTCGGCATCCGTCACCTTGTAGGTGAAGTCGAGCTTGCCGTCCGCGGTGCCTTGCATCGGCTTGTATTGATAGAACTCCCACTTGCCGGTGGCCGGCGTCAAGCGCATCTCGAAGATGAGATTGCCCGAGGGGTCGCGGCCTTCGATCAGATTGCCGTTGCTCAGCGTCGTCGTGATGTTCGCGCCTTCGCGCGTCTTCAGGCCACCTTCCGCGCCCGTCAGCTCCAGACGGCCTGCGCCGTCGGCGCCGTAACCGTAGTTCAGTGTGCCTTCGCCATAGGCGATGGCCTGGACGGTATTGCTACCCAGGAAAGTGATGCCCGTGACGGTGAAGTCGCTGTTGTCGCTAGACGAGTTCTTGTGGTTGTCCGTGGCCGAAATCACGATCGTGTCGAAACCACCTTCCTCGACGCGGAAGTTGGCCGCATAGTCGCCGCCGCTCTGGTCGGAGGTGAAGGTGCGTTCGGCGATCAACACGCCATTGCGGTAGAACTTCGCGACGCCGCTTTCGAGTTCGCCGCCGTACATCGCACCAAAGTCGATGGTGGCGCCGTAGGCAACCTTGCCGCCGGTCAGGCGGATGGTCAACTCTTCGGACGCACCCTTGCCGTCGGTCGTGTTGCGATAGTCGATTTCATTGGCGATGTTGTGGTACGGCGAGTCCGTGCTTGCGACACCCAGGCCAGACTTGCTTTGGTTGACCATGGCATCGATCAGCGTGACGTCGGATTTGGACGTAAAGCCCTTGGCCGTGACTTCAATCGCGCCATTGCCGAAGGTCATCTTCATCTGGTTGGTGCTGGTCTGGGAACCAGCGAAGCTCACCTTGCCCGTGTAGACGTCGGGGATGTTGGTGGTTTGCACCGAGACGGGGTCGTTCGGTTGCACCACCGGCGAGTCGTCCTCGATCGTGATGTTGATGTTGCTGGACACCGCCGGATTGACGCCATCCGACACCTTGACGCCAACCGACAGGCCCAGCGTGTCTTCACGCGAGGTGTCGGGGTGGTCGACCGGAGCCAGCAGCTTCACGTTGTAGGCGCCGTTATCGTCGATCTTGATGACGATGGCGTCCGTGCCGCCCGCGCGGCCCGTCAGCGTGTGTCCATTGTCGGACAGCGTCCAGACTATGGGCGTGCCATGGGACGTCAGGGCACCATTGGCGGGCGCAACCAGCGTAATGTTGTAGGTGGCGTTGTTGTCGTCGGTGATCGACAGTTGGCCGTTCGCCTGGGGCGAATCGGTCGTATCCGATGTGCCGTTGCTGTCTTTGATGCCACCAGCCAGGCCTTCTTCGGAGACGGCCGTGTTTCCACCTCCAACGACAGGCGGCTTGTTGATGTCGACGATAGCGGCATTGCCGCTATCGGTGATGCCCGGGGGCAGCGCGGTGCCGCTGGCGGTGGCGCCGGTCAGCGTCGCCGTCAAGGTCATGCTCTCACGGCCTTCGTAAATGCCGTCGGGCGTGGTCGGAACCGTGACCACGATGCCGCCGGTGGTGCCCGCGGGCACCTTGAAGCTGTAGGTGCCGTCGCCGTTGGCAGTGACGGTGACGGACAGGCCGCCGATGCTGACAGTGGGAACACCATGGTCAGCCGCGGTGATCTCGCCGCCGAGCTTGAAGGTCAGCGTCGTTTCGGCATCAACTGCCTTGTCCAGGCTGACGTTGAAGTTCGCTGCGTTGCCTTCGATGACGTCGCCGGGGTTGGACACGTCCAGCTTGGGC
>NZ_AWOR01000013.1 GCF_000761245.1 Comamonas testosteroni
CCCAGCCCCTTCCTGGAGACTATGCCTTTGTGCAGCTCGGGGGCGGCAGCGCCCTTGTCATGCATGGACTCATACAGCTTTTGCGCCGCCTCGACCTCTTTGCGCTCGGGCTGGGTGCGCACCGACATATAGCCCTTGGCCTTGTCATTGCGGATGATGGGAATGGCATTGGCCCGCACCCAGTAGTGGTCCCCGTTCTTGCGCCGGTTCTTGACCAGTGCGCTCCAGGGCTCGCCGCTTTTGAGCGTGGCCCACATGTCGGCAAAGGCAGCCGGGGGCATGTCCGGGTGGCGCACCAGATTGTGCGTCTGGCCGAGGATCTCTTGCGGCTCGAAGCCGCTGACCTCCATGAACGCCTGATTGGCATATTTGATGTAGCTCTCGGTGTCCGTGGTGGACATCAGAGTCGCGTGCTCATCAAAGCTGTACTCCCGCTG
>NZ_AWOR01000014.1 GCF_000761245.1 Comamonas testosteroni
CGCCGGATGGCCCTGGCACGGCGGCCAGGGGTGGATTTAAGCGACTGCCAGTTCTTCAAATGGCATGCCAATCTTCTGCAGGAGCTCTTCCGCACTTCCCGGCATTTCTTCGGCCTGGGCAGGAATCATGAGTTCCGAGCTGCTGAGCAGTTGCAAAGCTGCTTCAATCGAGAACGGCTGGCTTTCGTCCAGATTGACCTTCTCGCCATACTGGCCGCCGATTGCCTTGGCGAGGTCATCCCAGGTTTCCAATGGGATGCGATGGCAGCACAGAGCAATCCTCAGCAGGTCACCCTTACCAACCGTGTAGCCCCGAGATTGGTATTTCAGGACCCGCAGCAGCGACGCGAATGGGTAGCGCGTTCCGTTGTGGAAGCTCAAATGGCGTTGAGCCGCATGCTTGAGAAAGTCTTCATGGAAGACGAACTGCTGGCCCT
>NZ_AWOR01000015.1 GCF_000761245.1 Comamonas testosteroni
CATCAATGCCGATGTGCAGCTTGCGCCATTGGCGCCGACGCTCCGGCCCATGCTTTTTGCATTTCCACTCGCCTTCTCCCAAGAATTTAATGCCTGTGGAGTCAACCAGCAGGTGCAGGCCGGCTGCGCTCGAGCGGTACGCCACCTGCACATCCAGACTGCGCTGGCGGCGACACAACGTGCTGAAGTCGGGGACCGGCCACATCAGTCCAGACAACGCCAGTAGTGACTGAACAAAGCCTGTGGTCTGCCGCAAGGCCAACCCAAAGAGGTTTTTGATGGTCAGGCAGAACTGAATCGCTGCATCCGAGAACTGCGGGCTGCGCCCGCGTTTGCCTCTGGCAGCGGCAAACCAGGACATGCTTTTATCCAGCCAGATGGTCAATGAGCCCCGCGCTTTGAGCGCTGTGTTGTATTGCTTCCAGTTGGT
>NZ_AWOR01000016.1 GCF_000761245.1 Comamonas testosteroni
CCATTGACGCGCCACTCAACAACGATCTTTACCGAAAGCTAATCAAGGCGAAGATCGCAAGAAACATAAGCGATGGAACCGCCGACAGCATCATTCAGCTCGTCGAAATAATCATTGGCGTAAAAGTTACCGCGCTTGTCGATAATGGAGACAAGTCCTTTGATATCGGCGTTGCTTCGCAGCTTGATAACACCACTCTTTATCTGATTGAGAATTTCGACCTTATACCCAGGCCGCAGGGTACGCGGATAGGTCAGGTTTTTGTCCTTCCAATCAGCATTGCAGATATTGAATCGTCCTCTTCTCACATCTATGAGTACGCAAACTTTACCCTTCCCGGAGACATATCCTGATGCCACGCCAGCCTTTTAATACAAGATGGGCTCAGGGTGTTGAGTCCGAAGACAACCTGAATACGTTTAAAGACCC
>NZ_AWOR01000017.1 GCF_000761245.1 Comamonas testosteroni
CCATTGTGCATGGGGGCTCTGGTTAACTCACCGGTACCTTGGTTCAAGGTTGTTGTGGATGGCGTTGCAGTGAGACGTGTGATTGCCCACGCAAAAAATACTGAAGAAGATGAGGTGATCAATCGCGCCCTCACGCTGGGCGCGAGCTCGCCCATGATTCTTGAGCTCTTCGGCCTGCCTCCTAAAGAGGTGGCTGTCCGGCGTTCAATCCTCGGGGTACCGCAGCGTAGGGGCCGTTGGCCGCATGTCGGCCCTGAGGATGAGGCAACACTGTGGAAGCACTGGGTCAGCCTCACGAAAGAGCTTAAAACTGATATCAATAACCC
>NZ_AWOR01000018.1 GCF_000761245.1 Comamonas testosteroni
CCAGTGGGTTACTGGCTGGACCGGCTCAGCGGCCAGTCTGTTGGCGCTTACGACCGAGCCACCTCTGCCGTGGTACTCGCCGAATAACGCCAAAGGAATCAGCTCGGCTTTACAGGGACAGCCGCTGTAACTATCCACCGTACCGGCAACAAGCCGGCCATTGCTCTCCATGAAGGAAATGCCGCCGATGATCTTGTACGTTTGCCCAT
>NZ_AWOR01000019.1 GCF_000761245.1 Comamonas testosteroni
CGCAGGTAACTGGGTCACCTTCGCAGGCACGAAGACGGCCATTCATGTGGGTTGTTTGATCTACGCCCAGCACTTCCCCGCCGCAACTGGTTTTGTCACCTTGACAGATGAAATGACCTACGCTCATTTTTTCGCCTCTTATCCATGTTTTTTTAGCCGTGCTTTCCTGCTCGTCTCGATAAGAAAACTGACGTGTGGCGCCTTT
>NZ_AWOR01000020.1 GCF_000761245.1 Comamonas testosteroni
ATATTATTCCTCACGTTGATAGCGTCTTGGTCATTTTTGATGGAGTGTTTCTAACCGCTGCGCGTTCCGCTCGTTATGGTGAAGTACGTGAACTGCTGGATGTAGCTATTGCGTCTGACAAGGTTTATTACTCTGGGCAGAGAGCCCCACTTACTAGCGAAATGACTCCTGACGAGGCTGTTTCAACTCTTATTAATTTAGGTTCTATCCAACCGTTGACGGTTGAGTCCAGAGCTGAATACTTTTCTTTGCTTAGTAATTTTACAGAAGACGAG
>NZ_AWOR01000021.1 GCF_000761245.1 Comamonas testosteroni
CCTGGATGCCCGAGGTGGACCAGGCGGGAAACGCGGCAGCGGCGGCGGCCACGGCCGCCTGCACGTCGCCAGAGCCGCCCTGGGCGTACTCGCCGATCACATCGGACAGGTCGCTGGGGTTGGTGTTGGAGGAGTAGCTGTCAGCAGCCGTCCACTGGCCGTTGATGAGGTTGTGGTGTGGGGTCATGAATATGCTCTTGATAAAGGAGCTTGCTGCGCTTGTTATTCATAGATATCAGCATGAAAAGCATCTAGATTCTTTAATAGACAAGCGCAACCAGCTCCTGTATTCATAGTCGTCTCAACGGGCCCAGCGCAGCACCAGCGGATCCAGCCGGCGGGCAATGTCCAGCAGCTGGCGCCGCACCTCGGGATGCATGGGCGGCCAGGGCGAGCGCGGCGCATCGCAGGCGATCACGCCGCCCTCCTTCATCAGCGCCTTGGCGGCCAGGAAGCCGGCCTGGCGGTTTTCGTGGTTGATCAGCGGCAGCCAGCGCTGGTACTGCTCGAAGGCCTTGTCCTTGTCGCCTGCGCTGTGGGCTTCGATGATGGGGCGTATGCCGTCGGCAAAGCCGCCGCCGGTCATGGCGCCCGTGGCGCCGGCCTCCAGGTCGGCCAGCAAGGTGATGGCCTCCTCGCCGTCCCAGGGGCCTTCGATGGCTTCGCCGCCCAGAGCGATCAGCTCGCGCAGCTTGCCCGCCGCACCGGCGGTTTCCATCTTGAAGTAGCTGACCTGCGCTATCTCCCTGGCCATGCGGGCCAGAAAGGCCGGCGACAGCGGCGTGCCCGCGGCCGGCGCATCCTGGACCATGATGGGAATGTCGATGGCGTCGGACACGCCCTGATAGAAGGCCTGCACCTGGGCTTCGCCAAAGCGGAAGGTGGCGCCGTGGTAGGGCGGCATGACCATGACCATGGCGGCGCCCATGTCCTGGGCGCGGCGGCTGCGCTCGGCGCAGACCTTGGTACTGGTGTGGGTGGTGGTCACGATCACGGGCACGCGGCCGGCCACATGCTCCAGCGCCGTGCGCGTGAGGATTTCGCGCTCCTCGTCCGAGACCAGGAACTGCTCGGAGAAATTGGCCAGGATGCACAGGCCGTCCACGCCCGAGTCGATCATGAAGTCCAGGCAGCGCTTCTGGCTGGCCAGGTCCAGCGTGCCGTCCTCGTGGAAGGTGGTGGGCACGACGGGGAAGATGCCCCTGTAACGGGGATTGGAGAGTCCGGGCATGCTGCGTCTCCTTACTCGATGATGTGGAACTGGTCGAGGTACTCGGTCTTGAGCGTGAGGCCCAGGCCCGGCACGTCGTCGCGCAGCTGCAGGAAGCCGTTGTCGGCAACCGGCTCGCCGTCGAAGATGTACCAGAACAGCTCGTTGCCCACTTCCACATCGAAGATGGGGAAGTACTCGGCCATGGGCGAGGCCAGCGTGCTCATGGTCAGGTGGTAGTTGTGCATCTGGCCGGCATGCGGGATCACGGGCACGGAATAGGCCTCGCACAGGGCATTGATCTTGTGCGCCGCCGTGATGCCGCCCACGCGGTTGGTGTCGTACTGCACGACGGAGACGGCCTTCTTGTCCAGCAACTGCTTGAAGCCGTAGAGGCTGAACTCGTGCTCGCCGCCCGAGATGGGAACGATGTTCATGGCGTTGAGCTCGGCGTAGCCGTCGATGTCGTCGGCGATCACGGGCTCTTCCAGCCAGCGCGGCTCGAACCTGGCGAGCTTGGGCAGCATGCGCTTGGCGTACTCCAGGTTCCAGCCCATGTAGCACTCCAGCATCAGGTCACTGTCGTAGCCGATCACTTCGCGAATCGCCTCGACGGACTTGAGGTTCTCGCGCACGCCCTCCTGCAGATGGGCTGGGCCGTAGCCGAAGCGCATCTTGAAGGCCTTGAAGCCCTGATCCAGGAATTTCTGCGCCTCGTCCTGCATCTCTTTCAGGTCGGTGCGGTAGAGCTTGCTGTAGTAGCAGGGGATCTTTTCCTTGGTGCGCCCGCCCAGCAGCTTGAACACGGGCTTGTTCACGCTCTTGCCCAGAATGTCCCAGATGGCCAGGTCCACGGCCGAGATGGCGGCCATGGTCACGCCCTTTCGGCCCCAGGCGTGGGTGGCGCGGTACATGCGCTGCCACAGGTATTCGTAGTCCCAGGGGTCCTGACCGATGACGAGAGGTGCCAGGTACTCGTCGATGATGGCCTTGGCTATTTTTGGCGCCAGGGCCACATTGCCCAGACCGATGATGCCGTCATCGGTTTCGATCTCCACCACAGTCCACGAATGGAAGCGGAAGGTGCTCATGGACTCGGTGTTGGAGTACACCAGATCCATGGCGTTGGAGCAGAAGTTGCCCTGGGGCGGAACGGTCTTGCCCTTCCATTCATAGACACGGGCGCGGACGGACTTGATCTTCATACAGACCTCGGAAGAAAAGAGTGAGTAGGACAGGCGGCCCAAGCCGCCAGGAAAATGGGCTCAGACCGCCGGTGCGGCCTGACGATCGCGGTGGGCGGCCCCCATGCGTGCGGCAATCTGCAGCGCCTGCCAGGTGGCCTCCACATTGGCCTTGCCCTGACCCGCGATGTCGTAGGCCGTGCCATGGGCCGGCGTGGTGATGGGAATCGGCAGGCCGCCCTGCACCGTCACCCCGCGCGAGAAGCCCAGCAGCTTGATGGCGATCTGGCCCTGGTCGTGGTACATGGTCACGATGGCCTGGTACTCGCCGGCCTGGGCCTTGAGGAAGATGGTGTCGGCCGGGAACGGGCCGTGAAACGGCGCATCGCTGGGCCAGTCGCGCGCCTGCAGGGCCTGCACGGCGGGCGCGATGATGTCGATTTCCTCGCGGCCGCAGGTGCCGCCGTCGCCGTTGTGCGGGTTGAAGCCGGCAATCGCCACCTTGGGAGCAGCCAGGCCGCTGGCGCGCAAGGCGTTGTAGATCAGCTCGGCCGCCTGGCTGATGCGCTCCACGCTCAGGTAGCTGGCCACATCCTTGAGCGGCACGTGCGAGGAAATGCGCGAGGTCCAGAGATCGCCCAGCGTGTTGAACTCGCAGAAGTAGCCGGTCACGCCCAGGTACTCGGCAAAGTGGTGCAGCTCGTCCTCGTGGCGCAGGCCGCCCAGCTTCATGGCCTGCTTGTTCAAGGGCGCAAAGCAGATAGCGTCGATATCGCCGGCCATGGCCGCATCCATGCATTGGTCGAGCACCTGCAGCACCGAGCGGCCGCCTGCCGCCCCCACCTGCCCCTGCACCACATCGGCCTGGGCGACGGTGTCCACGGCCACAAAGGCCGGCAGCCGCGTATCGGCACGCTCGCGCGCAGCGGACAGGCCGGCCAGCGCCGCGGTTGCAACCTGCAGGCCGGCGATGCGCTGGCCCTGCTCCCAGAGCCAGGGATCACCGATCAGCACCAGGTTCGCCTGCTCGGTGGCTTGCGGCCTGGCGAGCAAACGTGCAATCAGTTCGGCGCCGATGCCGCAAGGATCGCCCAGGGTCAGGGCGACAACGGGAAGAGAAGCCTTGCTCATGCTCAGTCCAGCTTGATGTTGTTCTTGCGAATGATGTCGCCGAAGCGCTTGTACTCGGCGAGATGAAAACTGCCAAAGTCGGCCTGGGGCATGGGCCGCAGCTCGGCCCCCACGGCTTCGAGACGGGTCTTGGTCTCGGGCATGGCGATGACCTTGTTGACCTCGTCATGCACTTTTCGCTGAACCGCCTTGGGCGTGGAGGCGGGCATGTAGATGCCGTACCAGGCGCTGATTTCCACATTGCGCAGACCCGCTTCGGCCATGGTCGGCACCTGGGGCAGCTGAGGGTTGCGCTGGGGCGAAGTGACCGCCAGGGCACGCAGCTTGCCGGCCTTGATCTGGCCTATGACCGAGGGCATGGTGTCGAAGCTCATCTGCACCTGGCCGCTGACCAGATCGACCAGGGCGGCAGCGCTGCCCTTGTAGGGCACGTGGGTGATCTGAATGCCTGCGGCATCCTTGAACACCTCGGCAGCGATATGCTGGGTACTGCCCGTGCCGCTGCTGGCGAAGTTGATCTGATTGGGATTCTTCCTGGCCATGGCCACCAGCTCCGCCACCGTGTTGGCGGCAACGGAGTTGCCCACCACCAGCACATTGGGCACCGAGCCGACAAAGGCCACGGGCACCAGATCCCGGTTGTTGTCATAGCCGAGCTTGAGCAGATGTGGTGCGATGGCATGGGCCGTGACCACGCCCATGACCATGGTGTGACCGTCGGTAGCCTTGGCCGTCATGTCCACAGCCAGCGTGTTGGAGACGCCAGGCCGGTTCTCCACGATCACCGGCTGCTTGAGCAGCGGCCCCAGCCTGTCGGCCACGGCGCGGGCCATGGCATCGGTGCCGCCTCCGGGTGCAGAACCCACCAGCATGCGCACGGGCTTGACGGGCCAATTAGCCGAGTCCTGTGCCTGGACCTGCCAGGGCAGCGCGGCGGCGCCGCACACCGCGGCTATGGAAAGTAGATGACGTCTTTGCACATTTGTCTCCTTGGCTTTTTTATTTCATCGCAGCCCGATGCTAGGGAAGGCGCTGATATGCGTAAATTGAAAGTTATTGATTAATCGATAACCTGGAGCAATAAGAAGCCATGCCATGGGATCGATAGACAAACGCGACAACACGCCCCAGCTGCTGAACCGGTTGCGCATGCGCCAGGTGGCCTTGATACTGGCCATCGACGAGCGCCAGACCTTGCGCGCGGCAGCGGCCGAACTAGGTCTGACCCAGCCGGCAGCCACCAAGATGCTGCAGGAGCTCGAAGATGCACTGGGTCAGCCGCTGTTCGAGCGCGTGGGACGGCGGCTGCAGCGCAATGCGGCCGGAGAGCGGGTGCTGGAATATTTCCGTTCGCTGCGCGGCAATATCGAGGCCCTGAATCGCGAACTGGGCGAGCTGCGCCAGGGAAGCTCCGGGAGGCTGGCCGTGGGCAGCATCATGGCCGCATCGCCCGGGCGGCTGACCCAGGCCTTGCTGGAGCTGAAACAGCAGCTTCCCTTGCTGGAGCTGGAAGTGGCCGTGGACACCAGCGATCGCTTGCTGGCCCAGTTGCGCGAGGGCGTGCTGGAGGTGGTCATCGGTCGCATGACGAATGAAGCGGGCAGCGATTGCCGCTTTTGCCCGATCGACGACGAGCAGCTGGCGTTCATCGTGCGCAAGGAGCATCCTCTGCTGTCGCTGCAGCGGCCCGGTCTGCAGGCCTTGCAGGGACATGGCTGGGTGATGCAGCCGCCCGGCAGCCCCATGCGCAGCTTGATAGAGCAGGAGTTCCGCGAGCACAGTCTGCCGCTGCCGCGCGGCCTGATCGAGACCGGCTCCATACTCACCACCATCAATCTGGTGCGAAGCTCGAATATGGTGGGCGTGATTCCGCGCACGGTGGCGGACCTGCATGCCGACCACGGCATGCTGCATATCTTGCCGTATCGGACCAGACGCAGTCTGGAGGCCTATGGCAGCCTGGTTCGCAAGGACCGGCCCATCAGCCGCTCGGCACAGATGTTCCTGGATCTGCTGCACCGCCGCGACGCAGCGGCCTGAACAAGGGTCGACACCGGCGCCCCCTGTCCGAATCCCTCGGTCCCAAGGCGTTCAAGCGCAATGGCCAACCCCGGCCTCAGGGCTGCGCATCCAGGCCCGAGGCAGCACTAGCCGTCCAGGTTCAGCTCCCGGCGCAATGCCGCCGCCCGGCGCGCATGCTCCGACTCGCCGGGCCGGCCCAGACTGCGGTGCAAGGCGGCAAGATTATCCAGCAGCGGCAACAGGCGCGCATCGCTGCCGCCCAGCGCATGCTCCATCAGACCCAAGGCCTCGATGAACATGGGCTGCGCTTCCTGGAAACGACGCTTGCGGTAGGCCAGGCCGGCAAGGCCGTTGAGCACGCCTGCCTTGCCCACCTGGGCCTCGGGACTTTTTTGCTCCCTGTACAGCGCCAGCGATTGCACATATAGCGTCTGCGCCTGCTCCTCATGGCGCAGGGCCTCGGCCATGCGCGCACGGCTGGCCAGAAGATTCGCCTGCCACAGCACATCGGGCGCATGCAGGCCGGCAATGGCCTGCGCCTGCTCGAACAATGCATGGGCTTGCGCATAGTCCTTGTTCTGCGCCCGCCACAGGCCCAGCTCGTTAAGCACCTGGGCCAAGACCAGGGCTTGCGGATCCTGCAGCAGCAGCACGTCCCTGGCGCGCTCGTACTGGGCGGCGGCTTTCGCATCGTCGCCCTCTCGGTGGTGCAGCCTGGCCTGCGCCAGCAGTACGGACACCAGATTCGAACTGCTGCCGCCTGTCTGCTGTTGCAGCGCCATTGCCTGGTCCAATGTCTGCTGCGCCTGCTCCAGACTGCCTTGCTGCTCCTGGCTGCGTGCCAGGGTCAACAGGCCTTGAACGCGGGTCGCCACATCGACCTGGGCCGCAGCATCGACCGGCAGGGCCGACAGTTGCTGCAGATAGGCTTGCGCCTTGTCATGCTCGCCCAGGCTCGCATGCAGATCGCCCAGGGCCTGCAGCGCTTTTTCGCGCAGCGCCAGCGAGACGGCATCTGCCGGCAGGGCCTGTGCCACTTCAAGAGCCCGCTGATAGCTCTGCACGGCCTCGCGCGGCTGCTGCATGGCCTTTTGCACATTGCCCAGATTCCAGGCCACGGATGCGGTATTGGCATGCGTTCCAAGGCTGGTCTGATTCAGCTTCAACGCCTTGAGCAGAGACTGTTCGGCTTCGGCGTTGTGGCCTCGGGCCTGCTGGATCAGGCCCAGAAGGTTCAGACTACTGGCCATATAGGGGCGCTGGCCCTGGCGCTGCTGCTCTGCCAGCTCCAGTGCCTGGCGCGCGGTTTGCTCGGCTGGCCCATACGCCTGTTCGCTCTGCTGGCGCAAGGCCTTGTCGTAAAGGCCCTGCCACTGTGCAGTCTGAGCCAGCAATGGCGGGCTTGCAGCCACGCTGATCAGCAGCGCCAGCGGCACCAGAGATACCAGCACAGTCCAGGACGGCAGCCGCGCTGGCCTAGACATGAAGCTCACAGTGCGTTTGCACATAGCCATGCACCGTCAAAAACGCAGCTTGCGCGGCTTCTGCCGCACGCCCCCTGCCCACAGGGTCCAGCGGCACGGCATCGAGCTGAGCGCTGAATGCCTTCCAGCTCAGCGCTCGTCCCTGCGCATGCGGTGCCAGATGACGCGCGCCGAAGTCGGCATTCAGCTCCAGTGCTGCGGCTGCCTTGAGCAAAAAGGCTGCCCCCAGATTGGAGCCCTGCTCCACATACAGCCAGCCCAGGGCCGTGGCAAGGTCCACGGCAGCACCCGACGCGAACACTGGTGCGGGCAGATCCTGCGGCAGGGCCCGACCCAGATCGCTCAGGTCGCAGGTGACCGCACTCAAACGCTGGCGCCCGGCCAGACCAGGCAGCAGTCGATTGAGTTCCGGCTGCTCAAACAGGGCCGCCACATCGCGCTGAAAGAGATACTGCACCCGAAGAAATTGCGCATAGCTCTCGCGACTGGCAAACGGTTTGGCGGCCATGATGCGTTGATCCAGCTGGCCATGGCTGGCCTGGGAGGCCGAGCGCAGCAAGGCGCTCAGCCCCTGGGCTTCTATCGTCGATATATCCATCGGAAATTCCGCTTTCCATCCAGAAGGCGGACACCAAGTCCTCTGGATTCGGTGCCCGCCTGCGCTTTCATCAATAGGGGAAGATGAAGGGCTTGTGGCTGAAGGTCCAGCCGCTCTTCTCGGCAATGCGGAAGGACCACTGCATGCCTTCGCTGGCCTTGTTCAGGTCAGCAGCCGCTGGCACGGGCGACGGCACCTGCATCACCAGGCTGAATTCCACCGTCTCACCCTTGCGAATCACCTGGCCGTTGCTCAGGCCCTGGAAGCTCAGCGCATAACCGCTCTGCGCCGAAGTGGCGGCCAGATCGGCGATGGTGTAGTCACCGCCATAGGCCGTCAGGCGATAGCGTTGCACCGCCATCGGCACACCGCCTGTCAGCTCATGCTGCCAGATGGGAAATTCGCCGCGCTGTACGGAGGCGTAAGGGAACAATTGCTGCGGCAGGCGGTTGGGGTGTGCGTGCTCGGACAAGGTACCAGAAGAGGTGGCAGTGCCCAGGTACTCCAGCAACAGGCTGGGGTAGTTCTGGCGCTCCACGGCGTGCAGCGTCATGGCAAAAGGACCGGTAAACGCCATGCCGTCGCTGATCGCCAGCTGCAGCTCATAGGCACCGGCCACCGTAGGCGCAATGCCGATACGGTCGGGGCAGGTCCATTGGCGCAGGGCCAGGCTCTTTTCAATCCAGCTGACAAAGGTGGAGACCGTTGCACCAGGCCACTGGTTGCTGCCGGTGTTGCCGCATATATAGATGTTTTCTGGCACCTTGAGCTTGCTGCCTGCGGGCTCACGCGACAGAGTCCACAGATAGGTCAGCGTGTCGCCATCCGGGTCATAGCCGTTGCCGTTGAACAGGAAGCTGTTCCAGATATCGGCAGCATCCGGCGAATCGCCAAAGCGCAGCTGCCTGCCGGTCTGGCCGATGACCAGAGGCTGCTCCTGGGTGTAGAGCACATCCGCTGCCAGACGCGCGATGGGCGTGTTGTTCCTGGTCTTGACGTTCAGGCTGAGCTCGGTGTCCAGAGTGGAGACACCGTCGGAGCTGGGCGTTCCATGCTCGTCGGTCACGAGCAGCGAGAAGGAGTAAGGACCCGGTTTGTCGGCCACGAAGCTGGGGTTCATGGCTGTCGCATTGCTGAGCTTGGCGGTGCTGCCATCGGGCTTGTCCAGCAGGGTCCAGGCATAGCTCATGCGGTTGTTGTCGGGGTCGGTGCTGGCCTCGCCCGTCAATGTGACCGTGGTGCCCACGCCAATGGCAGTCGCGCCCCCCATGACTGAGGCCTTGGCCACCGGCGGACGGTTGGCGCCGTTGAGCACGGTAAAGACCTGCGTCACCGGCTCGCTCCACTCCTTGCCGTCATTCACGCGCAGCTGCACCACATAGTTGCCGTAATGCGTGCCGGTGAAATTGCCCCAGGTGGGGTTGAATTTGCTCGCGGCATCAAAGCCGGCAGGCGCGGACACCAGCGTCCATTCACGCGTCAGCGTGTCCTCGTCCTTGTCCTGCGAATAGGCGCCGATGGGGATGACGGAGGTGCCCAGTTCCGCTTCGAAAGACTTGCCGAAAGGACGGGAGATGACAGCCACCGGCTTGGTGTTGGGCGCGCCATCCGGCTTCTTGACCTTGATCTGAATCTCGCTGAAAGCCGTGGTCGTGCCGTCATACACCACCAGCGTCAAGCGATAGGTGCCGGCAAAGTCCGGAACCAGGGTCGGCCTGGCCGTATTGCTGCCCTCGATCACGGCCTGCGAACCCCAGGGCCGGCCGGCAGGTGCGAAGAACCAGCGATATTGCAGGGTGCTGCCCTCCACATGGGTGCTGGCCGAGCCGTCGAGCTGCACGCGCTGACCGCGCACCGCGTTGTCGATATTCGATCCAGCCTTGGCCACCGGAGCCGTGTGCATCTGATTGGCGTTGATCCTGATCGTCACCGGCTGGCTGCTCTTGCTGCCATGCGTGACCACCAGCGTTGCGCGGTACAGGCCCACCACATCAGCCAAAAAGCGAGGCTGGGACAGATGAGGGCTGTCCAGCGCGGCTTTGCTGCCGTCCGGCTTTTCCACCAGCGTCCAGTTGAAGCGCAGGTCAGCGGCGCTGCCTCCTGCGGGCGGCTGGCTGGCCGTGCCGTCCAGCTGCACCGTGGTGTTGACCAGTTGCGCCAGCTCGGGCAACGTCACGGCCACCGGGTTGGGATTGCGGACTTCCAGCTTGACGCTGACCTCGTTGCTCGAGGTCACGGCATCGCTCACACCGAGGCTGATGCTGTAGTTGCCGGGCAGATCGGGCGTGAAGCTGGAGGTCGCAGCGGTCGGTGTCGCCAGCGCCGCCGTGCTGCCAGCGGGGCGCTCCGTGACTTTCCATTGATAGGTCAGTGTGCTGCCATTGGCTGGCGTGCTCGCAGAGCCGTCGAAAGTGACGGTGTCACCGGCGCTCGCAGCGGCAGCGGAGGCAGCGATGCGGGCCGTGGGACGGTTGAGGTTGCCCGTGCCGCCACCATCATCACCTCCGCCTCCTCCGCCGCCACAGGCGGCCAGGAGCATGGAAAGGCCAAGACCCCAAAGGACATGGCGAGACAAGAATTTCATGGCTGAAATTTCCTTTGCAATAAAGCAGGCTGATGCTGCGAAAGAATCGAAGGCAGGCACGCCGCAGGCGTGCAATGCGCTGTCAGAACTGCAGGGTCACGCTCAGGCGTGCCGTGCGCCCCGGCGCCGGGACCATGCCCAGGCTCAGGGCATCCAGGTAATAGCGGTCCGTCACGTTGTCCACGTTGAAGTCCACATTCACGCGCTCGCTGAGCTTGTAGCTGGCAAAGACATCCCAGAGCACATACGAGTGCCACGGCACGACCTGGTTGAAGCCCTGGGCGGTTTCGTTGTTGAATTCCGGTGTCGGATTGCGCTTGCCCATGAAGGTGCCGCGCACTCCGACGGTGAGCTTGCGCTGCAGCAGGCGAGCACCCAGCAGGGCACTGGCGTGCCATTTGGGCGGAATCATGTTGTTGACATAGCTGTTGGCGATGCCGTAGTCGGTGCAGGTGTAGCGCCGGAAGCTGCCAAAGTGGCAGGTCTCGATGAAGGTATAGCGCGTGCCGCTGGCCTCCATGAAGACCGGCCCCATGTCGTAGGAGCCCGAGACCTCGAAGCCGTCGAAGCTCACGCTTTCGATATTGCGCAAGGTGAAGAACTGGCGGCCGGAGCCTTCCTCCCAGGTGTTGGGGAAGGTGCGGGTGAGATAGTCCTTGGTGGTGTTGCTGAAGTAAGCCAGCTTGGCGCGCAGCTTGTCGCTGCTGCGCCAGACGCCATCCTTGAGGAAGTTGATGCCGATCTCGCGATTGAGCGTGCGCTCCGGCTTGAGGTGGATGTCCTGCGAGGGAGATACGGAGTAGCCCGCCGTGGTCTCGAACAGGCTGGGCATGCGCATGGCACGTGCATGGCGTGCGTACAGCTGCACGCTGGGCGTGACATCCCATAGCGCGCTGAACATGGGTGAAGTGCCGTTGTTGCGGCTGTTCATCATCAGGGGATCACAGCTTCCCGTGCCCTTGCTGTCCACACAGTAAGCGCTGTCGGGGCTGACCATCATGGGCTTGTCATCACGCGACTCGAAGCGGGTATGACGCAGCCCGGCCCCCAGGGTCACGCTGGGCAGGGGCTTCCACTGAAGATCGGTGAACAGGCTCCATTCAGTGCGCCGTCCCATGCGCCCGCCGGAGGTGAGCATATTGCCGGTGGCAACGCCGTTGACTTTCTCCAGTTGTGCGGCAAGTCCGTAGTCCAGCTTGATGCCGCCGGCACTGCCAAAGCGCATGCTGTTGCTGATGTCCAAGCCCCAGCGCTTGTAGTTCTCGGTGCCGGCTCCGAACATCTCGTTGACGGTGTCTTCCGAGTAGTTCTGATTCAGGCTTTCCGTGTTGGTGTGCCAGAGATTGCTGGTCAGGTTCAGCCAGTCATTGTTCTCGGGGTTCCAACGGTGACGCAGGGTATAGGTGTCTGCGGTCACCTTGCTGTTGGAGGTCTGTGCCACCTGCCCCAGCCACAGCAGCTGCGATGGCATCAGCTCGCCATAGGTGCTGGAGTAACGCATATAGCCTGC
Source organism: Comamonas testosteroni (assembly GCF_000761245.1). Classification (GTDB taxonomy): domain Bacteria; phylum Pseudomonadota; class Gammaproteobacteria; order Burkholderiales; family Burkholderiaceae_C; genus Comamonas; species Comamonas testosteroni_C. Next base: position 11,724 of record NZ_AWOR01000021.1, read on the forward strand.
TTCCAGCTCCTGATCATTGGGCAGGTACAAGCGTGCCTTGAGCAGCACGGACTCGTTCTCGTGGTTGGTGTTGACAATGCGCTCGCCGCCACGGAAACGCGTGGCTCCCACCACCTTGGGAACCACTTCGGTATAGAAGCCACGGTTATAGGTTTCCGACAGATCCAGGGAAGGCACCGGCCCCTTGGTTCCCGCGTAATAGTTGCCCTGGCTGCGCCGCGCGTAGGCCGCGACAATATCGGCCTTCTCGAAGCGCTTGGCCAGCGCAATGCTTCCCGCCCAGCTCTTGGGCTGCATCAGGCCGGGCCGGTTCATGCTCTCGGAAGGCGGCACCACATGGGCGATGTCGAATGGCCCGTCACACAGGCTGGCAATCACGCAGTTGGTGCGATAGACACCTCCCGTTCCGTTGCTGGAACTGCCGCCGGTATTGAAGCCTGCCTTGGTCCCCGGCGCCGGTGCCGATCCGCTGTTGTTTCCGATCAGGCTGCCGCGCAGACGGATGCCAAAGGTCTGGCCCGGGAGCACGATGTCATCGGCATTCAGGGTACGGGCGCTGACCAGCCCCCCCACCGCGCCAGTGCCCTGCGCACCCATGACTGGGCCTTTTTCGATCTGTATTCCGCCAATCAGATCGGGGTCGATATAGGAGCGCGAAGCGACGCCCGCATAGCCACGGTAGACCGTGGTTTCCTGGCGCGCACCATCGACCAGCACAGGCACACGGCCCTGCCCCTGCATGCCGCGGATGTTCACATCCAGGCCACCGCTGTTGCGATTCTCGCCAATCAGCACACCAGGCGTGCCCTGAAAGATATCTCCCACCGAGGTTCCGCGAAACCGTTCGATGTCTTCGCGCTTGAGCACATTGCTGGAGCCTGCCGTGCGGTACTGCCGGTCTTTTTCATCCCGCTCGGCATCCGCCAGGACCAGCACGGTCGGCATGACGCGGCTTGGCGGCTCATCGTCCTGAGTCTCTGCGGCTGAAGCGGCCTCTGCCGAGGGGCCGGACACGGGCTTCAGCCGCACCACTCCGTTGCCCGTGAACACATGTGCGAAGCCGCTGCCGTGCAAAAGCCGGGTCAATGCCTCGCCCGGCGTCATCGCACCCCGCACTGCAGGAGCGGACAGGCCCTGCAACCTCTGCGGATCGAAGACCAGGCGCAGTCCGGCTGCCGCACCGAGAGCCACCAGAGCCTGGCCTAGATCTCCTCTGGGCAGATCGAACTCGACACGTTCCTGAGCTGCATCGCCCTGTGCCGCTGCAGCAGGCCGGGCCGGATTCTCGTCAGCCCAGGCCTGCCCCAGCAAGGCCACGCTGATGGCCATGGCAATGGCTGTGCGACGCCCCCTGGCGTGCTCATTGACTTGGCGACTGTATGTCTGCGGCAGAGCACTATCGGCTCCTGTTGCCCATCGGTTCATGGCGTCCTCTGAAGTTCTGTGACCGCAAGGCAGACGCAACACCCGATTGCCGGGTGCGCTCCGCGATGCCTCTCTTCAGAGAAGACGGTTGACGCGCGAGATTCAGTAAATACGAATCAAAATTATTTGAAATAACTCAAAGCAGTACCACCAATCCCGGCAACTGCAGCAAGCGCGCGCCCAGTTCCTGGGCTATGGCCTGCACGGCACCGTGAGCATCGGATTGCAGAAAAACACCGCTGACGCGCCGCTGCGCCAGCGCCTGGTCACGCACCACGATACGGCTGGTGTGATAGCGGTTGAGGCGCCCCACCACATCGGCGAGCATCATGCGCTCGAAGACCAGCAGCCCACGCGCCCAGGACTGGCCGGCATCCTCGCCCAGATACTGCAAGGCCGTCATTCCCTGCCTGTCATAGCTGACGCGCTGGCCCGGCGATACCACCACCGCATCCTGCGGCATATGGTCCAGCGACACCTCCACCTGGTGGAACACACCGGTCACCTGCGTTCTTGCGTCCAGTCGCTCGACGATGAAGCGGGTGCCCAGCGCACGGGTACGCCCGTCGGCTGCGGCAACCACAAAAGGTCGCTGCTCCGCATCACGCCCACCGGACGCATCCACGGGTTTTGCGACGGGTTTTGCGTCAAACAAGGCTTCGCCTCGCAGCAAGATCACCTGTCTCTGCCTTGTGTCGTAGCGCACGGCCACGGCGCTGTCGCCGCCCAGATGTACGCGGCTGCCATCGGGTAGCGCCACTTCGCGCCGCTCGCCCACCCCGGTGCGGTAATCCGCCTCGAAGGCCAGCATGATCTGACTGCCTGCACCCACCCACAAGGCACCTGCCGCAAAGACTGCAGCTCCGGCCCCTTGGCACAACAGGCGTCGCCGCACCAATCCTTGTCGCAAAGGCTTGGTCTGCAGAACCGTGTCTGCACCCCGATCCGGCAGCAGCCCCGACGGTCCCAGCGCCCCCAGTTCAGCCCAGGTGCGCTGGGCATGGGCATAAGCCTGGCGATTGACAGCATCCGCATTCAGCCAAAGCTGCAAGGCCTGTTCATCCTCAGGCAGCCAGCCCTCGTCCGCACGGCGCACCAGCCAGGCCGCTGCCTGCAGGCGGATGTCTTGAGCTGCATCGTGCAGGGATGTGGATTGAGATGAAGGATTCACAAAAAACTGCTGTCTGAATGCAAACGATTGGAGTGCATGATGGGAAGACGTTCAAGCATTGGCAAACCAGTAATTTTCATCCAAGGCAAGCATCTGGCGCTCTGACACACTGCAAAGCTTCAGTGAAGCGGCAAGCGCGCCATGGCGTGGGCCAAGGCCCGCGCCAGATGCTTCTGCACCGAGCTGGTGGAGATCTCCAGCGCCTCGGCCACCTGCTGATAACTTTGCTCCTGCACCCGCACCCGCATGAAGATGTCTTGCGTGAGTGGCGGCAGCTCCTGCAAAGCCTCAGCCAGTTGTAGCAGACGCTGGCGGCCAGCCAGCGACTGATCCGGGCCGGGCGCGGTGTCCGCTATGTGTACCAGTTCCTCTGGCGCAACCGCTGCCGTCTTGCGCACCTCCTGCTGACGTGCCATGTCCACGAGCATGTTGCGCGCCATCTGGAACAGATACGCTCGGGCGTCCTGTACCGGTGCTGCCGCCGTGACTTCGATGAAGCGCAGGAAAATTTCCTGCAACATGTCCTGAGCCACATGCATATCGTGCACGCGGTAGGTAAGCCAGGCCAGCAATTCCCGGCGGTGGGCAATGAAAGTGCTTTGAGGATCGCTGGGCATGATGAAGGCGTGGATTGTATCCATGATTGAGAATGAATCTCATTCATAAAACAATAAAGCCTACGCCTCGCCGAGCTGCACAGACTGCTCCCCCGAAACTGATGTTCTAGATGGCGGCAGTCCCTCGGGATTTTTTCTCTAGCGCCTCCAAAGAGACAGCGCCTCGGTAGACCTGCTTCTACTCGGAACTTCGACGCACTTGAAACTGAGCCGCTTTTTTAGATCGCTCGTCATCTATCAACTGTCGAATTTGTCTTTGCTGCGCTCAATGTCTGATATCAACATCAGCTGCCATTGTCGACGTCGCCCTGGACCTGCTGAGGCAACGCGAAGCCGCCTCCTTCTGATCTTTTCACCCTCTTCGCGGTGGGCCATCCGTGGCTGCCGCCTTCATGGAGTCATTTATGAACGCCCCCAACACGAAAGCCTCCACCAACCGCTTTGTCACGATCACTGAAGCGGGACAGCCCCTGAGGCTGCACTACAACGATGTCGGCTCTGGTAGCGAAGTCGTGATCATGCTGCACGGCTCGGGACCAGGCGCCAGCGGCTGGGCCAACTTCCACCGCAATATCGAGCCGCTGGTGGACGCGCGATACCGTGTCATTTTGCTGGACTGCCCCGGCTGGAGCAAAAGCGACACCATTGTCAGCACAGGCTCGCGTTCGGATCTGAACGCAGCTGTCTCAAGGTGGTGCTGGACGCGCAGGACATCTCCAGGGGGCATCTCATCGGCCACTCCATGGGCGGTCATAGCGCCGTGGGCTTTGCGCTGGCCAATCCCGAGATGGTGGGCAAGTTCATCCTCATGGGCGGCGCCACCGGCGGACTCAGCGCCCTCGTACCCATGCCCGCCGAGGGCATCAAGCTCATCGGTGCGCTGTACCGCGACTCCATGGTGGAGAACCTCAAGCGCATGATGAATGTGTTTGTGTACGACACCAGTAACCTGACCGAAGAGCTTTATCAGCAGCGCCTGAGCAATATCCTGGCCCGCCGCGATCACCTGGAAAACTTCGTCAAGAGCGCCCAGATCAACCCGAAGCAATTCAGCGACTACGGTCTGCGCCTACCGGAGATCAAGGCCAAGACCTTGATCATCTGGGGCGTGACGACCGCTTCGTACCCCTGGACATCGGCCTGCGCCTGCTATGGGGCATTCCCAATTCGGAATTCCACGTGTTCAGTCAGTGCGGCCATTGGGCACAGTGGGAGCACGCCGAAGTCTTCAACAATATGGTTCAAGACTTTCTCGCTCGCTGACCGGTCAGTGAGCCAGCAAGAAGTGGGAGCAAGCCATTGAGATGAATGCCATGCATGGACAACATGCTCAATGGCTTGTTTGGGATGCAGAGCAGGCAGCGGCCCAATCATCCCTGCCTCCAGCAGGCTCAGCCGCCGATTGAGCGCAGCTGGATGCGACAGCCTAGTTGTCAAACGGATATTGGCATCAATCAAGCGAAATTCCGCGTCTCGTCGTGAGGACCACTTCGAAGCATTTCATTCACTGTGATCCTTCTGCGACTCAAACACATCCGCCCGGGTCATGCTTCGCTAGTGGGAAAACGCAGCCCTTACCGAGAAAGGATTGAATTGCCATTTTTTGCCACCGCATCATCCTCAGGATTCAGCAAAGCCGGAATCTCGGCCACCAGCGCGTCAATGGCCACCCGCAACTTGCAACGTAATTGCCGTGCCTGTGGCCAGAGTGCATGGATCTCGTAAGAGCGGGCCCGATAAGCGGGCAAGATGTGTACCAGCTCGCCACGCTTGGCATAGCTGCTCAGCAACCAGCAGGGGACCCAGGCAATGCCATAGCCCGCCACAGCAGCAGCGGCAATGGCCTGTATATCGTCCATGCTGATCTGGGAGCGCACCTGCAGGCGGTAATCCGAGCTGCCGCCTCGCCCAGCAACTGGCGAAACATCCCACGGAGCAACGACACCCGAGTGCGAGTAACTGATGACCGCATGACCATCGAGTTCCTCCAGTTTGCCGGGCGTGCCGTGGCGTGCCAGATAGGCCGGGGAAGCTCCGATGCTGATGTGCTGTGTTCCCAGCAGACGCGCAGACAAGGTGCCGCTGTCTTGTAGCGGGCCTATGCGTATGGCCAGGTCAAATCCCTCCTCGATCAGATCCACTGTACGGTCGCCAAACGACAGATCGATGCTCAGCTGCGGATATAGACGCGTCAGATTCAGCAGTATTGGCGCCACGCACAGCTGCCCAAAGCCTTCTGGCACGCTGACCCGCAGGCGGCCGATGGGCTCCATGCGGCCACTGTCCAGATCCGCCTCGGCTGCCTCCAGCTCCTTGAGTGCACGGGTGCAGCGCTCGTAGTAGATCTGCCCTTCCGCAGTCAAGGTCTGGGTACGCGTATTGCGCTGCAGTAGCCGCGAGCCCAGACGTGCCTCCAGCCTGGCAACAGCCTTTCCCACAGCAGAGCGCGTCACGCCAAGCCGCTTGGCTGCAGCAGTGAAGCCGCCCGCTTCCACCACCTGCACAAAGGTGGAGACTCCTTCCAGAGGGTCTTGCACAGTCATGTCGATTGGATCCTTTAGCTCCCCAATGATGGGAAATAAATGCGTAAATTTAAGAATTTTATTCCCATAGACTCGCGTTGAACGTTCTGCGCCAGAACGCCGTTTCTCTTTTCCGGAGTGCGCAACCATGTCCTCGAATGATGTTGATCTCTTGAACACCAGCAGCCTGGAGCCGGCACCGACCCGGCGCAATCGCATTGCGCTGCTATCGGTCTGTCTGGCCGCACTGATGTTCAGCCTTGAAATCTCCAGCGTGCCTATCATCTTGCCCACGCTGGAGTCCGTTCTGCACAGTGACTTCAAAGACATTCAATGGATCATGAATGCCTACACCATCGCCTGCGTCTCGGTGCTCATGGCCACCGGGACACTGGCAGACCGGTTTGGCCGCAAGCGGGTCTTTCTGATCTCCATAGTCCTCTTTGCGTTTTCATCGCTGCTGTGCGGCCTGGCATGGAACACACCGATGCTGATTGCCAGCCGCGTGTGTCAGGGGGCCAGCGGCGGCGCCATGCTGATCTGCCTGGTAGCCGTCCTCTCGCATCAATTTCCGCAAGGCGCCGAGCGCAGCCGCGCCTTCAGCACCTGGGGGGTCATGCTCGGCATAGGCTTGGGCTTTGGCCCGCTGATTGGCGGCATGATCGTCGCCCTCTCGGACTGGCGCTGGGTGTTCTGGGTACACGTGCTGATTGCCACACTGACTTTCTTTCTGGCCACCATCGCCGTGCAGGAATCGCATGACCCCAAGGCCGGCGCGCTGGATGTTGCGGGCATCGTCACGCTGTCCCTCGCAGTATTCGGCCTGGCCTTCTTTGTGACGCAGGGCTCCGATACCGGTTTTGGCAGCATGTCTGCGCTGGCCGCCATGGCTGTGGGTCTGCTGAGTTTTGCGACCTTTGTGTGGGTGGAACTGCGTGCCCAGCATCCCATGTTCGACTTCTCCGTCTTTCGGGTGCGCAATTTCTCCGGTGCGCTGCTGGGCTCCATGGGCATGAACTTCAGCTTCTGGGCGTTCATCATCTACTTGCCCATCTATTTTCAAAGTGCGCTAGGTCAGGATGTCACGGCCGCCGGCGTCTCGCTGCTAGCCTACACCCTTCCCACGCTGGTGTTCCCGGTGGTTGGAGAACGCATCGCCATGCGCTATGGCCCGCGTATCGCCATTCCGCTGGGGTTATTCGCCATCGGTCTTGGATTCATGCTGATGCTCGCTGGCAGCCAGCTCGCCCACAGCCACTGGCTTTACGTGCTGCCGGGCTGCCTGATTGCCGGCGCAGGGCTGGGCATCACCAACACCCCGGTGACCAATACCACCACGGCAGCAGTCTCCAGCGCACGCGCCGGCATGGCGTCCGGCATCGACATGAGTGCCCGCATGATTACGCTGTCGATCAATATCGCGCTGATGGGTTTCCTGCTGGTGCACGGCGTGCAACAGCACCTGCAAACCGCATTGCATGAACCCGTAGATGCTGCAGCGCTGCGCGAGATGGCCAACGGCATTGTCTCTGGCAACCTGCAAGCCCTGTACGCCCTGCAGGCAGGCGCTGGCGCCGCCACTTCGCCACAGGCACTCACAGATATTGCCCGCGAGGCACTGGTACACAGCTTTGGCGGCGTAATGCTCTATGCCGCCATCGCCGTGTGGCTGCTGGCACTGGGCAGCTTTGTGATCTTTTCGGGTCGCAGGACAGCCCGGTGACTTTTATGGCGCTCCATGCCGATGGGCAAGAATCTGCTCGCTGATCCGCAACTTGGTTGCCTGCATTGCCATGGACATCGATTTCCTTGCTCTTTCCTTGCTCTATAGCAAGCTGCAGGCCTCGACAACCTCGCCGACATTGGCGGCCGTGCCACCTCCTGTGTGCACCAGGCCAGAATCAGCATCCATGCCGAAGTACCACTGCTTGCCTTTCCAGCTCTGGTGCATCTCTTCACCACGCACCTTGCTTCTATTCTTGGTCAGTGCAGCACTCCAGGCAGCGTCCACGTGGGTGCCAGTGTGCGGCATAGCGGCTCAATGCGTTGCCGTGGCAAATTCATAGCACGCTCCAAGTCGATCAAAGACTGCGGTACTTTTGCACCGCCTGCGATTTGCTCAATCGTGTCGGCGGCTCTTCACGGATAGAAGAGTCAGATTGCAATATATTTAAAAATCAGGATATTTATCCCAATAAATTTGTTTAACAAATTTATCGAAACCATCCAGACTTCCTCCAAGACTCATAGAACTTGGAGACATCCGTTGGAGCAAAAGATTTTCAGTGCGCCTGGGCACTTTTTCCGTCCCTCGCGTTCACATGCTGTGGTTATTGGCGGCGGAACGATGGGAGCCGATGTCGCGGTTGTCCTTTGCCGCGGAGCGTGCAGAACGACTGTTGTCGAGTCCAATCGTGATCAGGCTGCCAAAGTCCCTGAACGGGTCCGTGAGGGATTGATACAGCTGGGCGCGGCGCAGCAGCTTGCCCAACTGTCCGTCGTCTCGTCATTGGACGACCTCGACTGGAGCTCTGTGGATCTTGTGATCGAATGCATCCCGGAGCGTCTGGACATCAAGCAAGCGCTTTTCAAGCAACTTGAGCAGCGCGCGCGCAAAGATGCATTGCTGGCCAGCAATAGCTCGAGCTTCCCCATCACCGCAATTGCACAAGGCCTGGCAACGCAGCAACGAATGTTGGGTCTGCACTTTTTCATGCCTGCACACCTGACGCCTCTTGTTGAGGTAGTGTGCGGCGAGGCATCCCGCATGGAATGTGCAGAGAACCTTCATGCTTTCATGCGCCAGTGCGGCATGGTGCCGGTGCTGGTCAAGAAGGACTTGCCAGGCTTTTTGGCGAACCGTCTTCAACACGCGCTGGCTCGCGAGGCTTTTGCACTGATTGAAGCGGGCATTGCATCAGCCGAAGACGTGGATTCAGCCGTGCGCTTTGGCTTCGGTTTTCGCTTTCTTGCAGCGGGGCCCGTGCTTCAACGCGACCATGCAGGTCTGGAAGTCCACTGCGCCGCCGGTGCGACGATGTATCCATCGCTGGCGGCCAACAAGGAGCCAAGCCCATGCCTTTCGCAAAGAGTGGCTGAAGGCAAATTCGGCATGAAGTCCGGAGAAGGTTTTTTCAAGTGGACTCCCGAGAGCATCGCGCAGGAGAAGCAGCGCTATCAGAAGACGCTGCTGGCAGGTCTGGAGCTTCTCAAGAGCGAATTGCCTTCCGTGGGCGACGCTGCCGAGCAATAAGAGGAACGCATGATGAATACACCTCTGATCATCACCGTTGCCCCCAACGGAGCCTACAAGACCAGGGAGCAGCACCCTGAGGTTCCATTGACTGCTGCCGATCTGGCAAAGACCGCCAAGGAATGCCTGGACTCCGGGGCGTCCATGATTCATATGCATGTACGCAAGCCTGACGGCAAGCATTTGCTCGATGCCCACGCCTATATTGAAGCCACTGCTGCTGTGCGCAAAGCGGTGGGCCAGGAGCTGGTGGTTCAGGTCACCACTGAAGCGGCTCAGGTCTACCAGCCCTACGAGCAGATGCGGGTCGCACGGGAAACGGCGCCAGAAGCGATCTCTGTCGGCTTGCGCGAAATACTCAAACCTGAAGTTCCCGAGGCGGATATCCGCTCCTTCTTCACATGGCTCAAGCAGAGCAATGTGATGACCCAGGTCATCCTGTATGACGTGGCGGACGTGCAGGCCTGGCAGCGCCTGCTTGCAAGCGAGGTCATTCCGCAAAACAAATGGTCTCTGCTGTTTGTGCTGGGTCGCTACTCGGCGGGCCAGACCTCTTCACCCATCGATCTGCTGCCGTTCCTGAATGCCCATGACGATGTCTATCCATGGGCGATGTGCGCCTTCGGCCCTCAGGAAAATGCATGCGCGATGGCTGCGGCAAGCCTGGGAGGCCATGCGCGCGTCGGCTTCGAGAACAACCTGTTTCTGAAAAGCGGCGAGCCCGCAGCAAGCAATGCCGCCTTGGTCGCCCAGGTTTGCCAGGGGGCCGCCGCACTGGGCCGCCCGCTGGCCACGGCTCACGATATTCGAAGCCTGTTCCTGAACTGATCAGCACTTCAAGGCAGCAGAGCCTCTTGGGTCTTCAAGTAGTGATCTCTTGGAGGCACCAGATGCTCTGCCGTCAGGCGGATCAGGCGCTCCCGCGATCCCTCTCCCTGCCCCAAGACTGCCAGCAACTCGTGATGCTCCTTTTGGGATTGCAGCTGACGCTCTCTGGACATCAGCGTTCCAAATCGAATCGCATGCGTTTGGCGCGCGAAGTCTTCGATGGATTGCGACAAGAAAACATTGCCGCATTGAGCAAACAAAAGCCGATGAAACTCCTGGTTGGTCCGAAAAATGCCGCGCGGGTCCTGTTGCTGGATGGCTGCGTCATGCCCGGCCTGAATGCGCCTGAGCTGCTCCAGGGCGTCACGATGCAGAGGCAGCGCAATTCTGCGCATCGCCTCCAGCTCGAGCAGTTCTCTCATTTCGTAGAGATGAATGACTTCCTCCCTGCTGAAAGCCCTCACCATGGAACCAATGTTGCGCCTGCGCTCAAGCAGGCCAGCACTTTCCAGTTGAGCCAATGCGTCTCGCACCACATGTCGTTTGGCTGCGAACCTTTCCATCAGCTCATCTTCGACAAGACGCACTCTGGGAGCCAAGAGGCCCAGAACAATGTCTTCCTCCAATGTCGCGGCAATCACGGATGCACCGTCCTCGGATGGACGGCGCTCCTTGGCAAAAGCGCCCGTCGGCATATGAACTTAACTCCTTGGAATCGAACCCTTGCGCTGCGTCGCGGTCAAGAAATCAAAGTCTGCGCCACGATCAGCCTGCAAAACAGTTTTCTTGAACAGATGCGCGTAACCACGCTCTGCTACAGGAACTTGAACAGGCTTGGCATTCTGACGCATAGCCAGCTCTTCATCGCTGACCAGCCATTCAATACAGCGCTCGCGCACCGACAGGCGAATTCGGTCTCCGGTTTGCACCCAGGCCAATGGTCCGCCAATCGCCGCCTCTGGCGTCACATGCAGGACGATGGTGCCGAAAGCGGTGCCGCTCATACGGCCATCGGAGACGCGCACCATGTCTTTCACGCCTTGAGCGGCGAGTTTCTTGGGAATGGGCAGGTAACCCGCTTCCGGCATCGCCGCTGCTTTGGGGCCGATATTCTTGAGCACCAGCACATCCTCGGCCCGCACATCAAGCTCGGGCGAGTCGATACGCGCGGCCAGGTCCTCTGCATTCTCGAAGACAACGGCTCGGCCCTCATGCTCCATCAGCTCGGGGTTCGCTGCGGACTGCTTGATGATGGCGCCTCCCGGAGCAAGATTGCCGTGCAGCACGGCAATGCCTCCCTGTGGATACAAGGGGGCATCCAAAGTCTTGACCACATGCTGCTTGAAGCCGGGGCCGGCCGCCTCCAGCTCCTCGCCCAGGGTGCGCCCCGTCACGGTCAGAGCATCCAGATGCAGCAGGGGCTTGAGCTCTCGAAGCAGGGTGTGCATGCCGCCGGCTGCATGAAAGTCCTCCATGTAGTGGTCGCCGGAAGGCTTGAGATCGAGCAACACGGGAGTATTGCGGCTCATGACGTCCAAGGCCTTGAGATCGAGCTCGTAGCCCAGGCGACCCGCGATCGCGGCCAGATGCACGATGGCATTGGTCGAGCCTCCCATGGCCAGCAGCACGCGCATGGCGTTTTCGAAGGCAGCAGGCGTGAGAATCTTGTCAATGCTCAACCCTGTACGCGCCATGTGCACGGCCACCTCACCGGATCGCTCCGCAATGCGGATGCGGTCGGCAGTGACCGCTGGAGGGGTTGCACTGCCAGGAATGCCAATCCCCAGAGCCTCTGCAATGCAGGCCATCGTGCTGGCAGTGCCGGCCACCGAGCAGGTTCCGACACTGGCGACGAGTTGATTGTTGACGTCGGAAATTTCCTCCGCGTCAATTTCCTCGGCACGGAATCTGCCCCAGTAACGCCGGCAATCGGTGCAGGCCCCCACTCTTTCGCTTCGGTGCGATCCAGTGAGCATGGAGCCGGTCACCAGTTGAACCGCCGGCAGACCGACCGAAGCCGCGCCCATCAGCTGCGCCGGCACTGTCTTGTCACACCCCCCGATCAGCACGACCGCATCCATGGGCTGAGCTCGCAGCATCTCCTCCGTGTCCATGGACATGAGGTTGCGCAGATACATGCTGGTCGGCTGCGAAAAGCTCTCGTGCAGCGAGATGGTCGGGAAGTCCATGGGCAGGCCACCTGCCATCAGGATGCCGCGCTTCACTGCCTCGATCAATTGCGGCATGTTTCCGTGACAAGGGTTGTAGGAGCTGCCTGTGTTCGTGATACCGATCACAGGTCTGTCCAGAGCCTTGTCGGTATAGCCCGCCCCTTTGATGAAGGCCTTGCGCAAAAAAAGAGAGAAGCCGCGATCACCGTAGTTGGTGAGTCCTTTGGAAATTCCGCTCGAAGCGGCTTCCGGATGAATCGTGGCTTGCTGGTCTGGCTTGTTCGTCATGGGAGGGTTAACCATTGTTGATGCACTGATTATTAATAATATTATTGATTAAAAGAAAAATCGAGCGCTCAAACAAGAAAGCGCATACCTGAAAACCCTAAAGGAGACTTCATGAAACCCACACAACTCGCCAATCCGGGCATGCGCTGCCGCAAGCTCCTTAGCCTGGTTGCAACAGTCCTCGCTGCATCGGGCGCATCGGGAGCAGCCAGTGCACAAACTGATTACCCCAACAAGCCCGTGAGGCTTGTGGTTCCCTATGCTCCAGGCGGAGCGACAGATGTCATCGGCCGCGTTCTTGCCAAGCAGCTTTCAGACGCGCTTGGGCAGCAGTTCGTCGTCGACAATCGCGCCGGAGCTGGCGGTAGCCTTGGCGCAGGTCAAGTCGCCAAATCACCCGCCGATGGCTACACCCTGCTGATGGGGGCATTCACAAGCCACACCATCAATGCAGCGCTGACGCCTGCTGCGACTCCTTTTGACATCCACAAGAGCTTCTCTCACATCTCGGTCGTAGGCACCGTTCCGCTGGTATTTGTGGTCAACCCCAATGTTCAGGCGAAATCCGTCAAGGAACTGGTAGCCCTTGCCAAGGCCAGCCCCGGCAGCGTCACGTTTGCATCCGCAGGCAATGGCTCGCCTCAGCATCTCTCGATCGAGATGTTCAAGCGTCAGACACAGGTTGAAGTCGTTCATGTGCCCTACAAAGGCAGCGGACCCGCTCTTTCCGATCTGCTCGGCGGTCAGGTCAATGCAATGATTGACACCGTCCCTGCTGCACAAAGTCAGATCAAGGCAGGCAAGCTCCGGGCTCTGGCCACAACGACCAAAGAACGCGTTGCCTCGATTCCAGACATCGCTACTGTCGTGGAAGCTGGATTTCCAGACATGCAGGTCAGTTCCATGTTTGCACTCTCGGCTCCTGCAGGAACTCCAGGTGCAGTCATTCAGAAGATCAACTCCGCACTGAAAGTGATTCTGTCCAAGCAGGATGTCAAGGACTCCATGCTCGCCCAGGGCACTATTGCCACCTACAGCACGCCGGACGAGTCGGCCAAGATCATCAACGCCGAGTACGCCAAGTGGGCCAGATTGATCAAAGACAGCGACATCAAGGCTGAATAAGCGAAGATAGCGGAGCTTCAGGATGCTGCAGCTCCGCTACCTATACTGCGGTGGTGCAAGCCAACCTATCAACCAAAGACCTGAGAGCGGTAGTAGCCCTGAGCCAGACCAAGAGCTTCGGCCAGGCCGCCCTCCAGGTTCACCTCTCGCAGTCTGCGCTGTCGGCCTTGATTGCGCGTGTAGAAGCACAGATCGGTGCAAGACTGTTCGAGCGCACCACTCGCGCTGTCGAGCTGACCGATGCCGGCCATGTCTTTGTCGCCCATGCCCAGGATATCTTGCGCGATACGCAGCGCGCCTTGCGCGCCGTGACGGACACCGTCCAGCTCAGAACAGGCTCGGTGGCTGTTGCCGCACTTCCCTCTTTGGCCGCCTCGCTGCTGCCAAAGGTCTTTGCTGAATTCACGCGGATTCACCCTGGGGTACGCCTGTCCTTGCTTGATACTCTTTCAGGCCCTGCTTTTGATCTCGTTCGTGATGGCAAGGTCGACTTTGCACTCACTGCAGCCGACCCCAAGCAAGAAGACCTCGCATATGAGCAATTGACGGAGGACCAGTTCCTTCTGATCTGTCCTGATGACCACCCTCTATCCAAGCAGGCAGGTCCCGTCCCGATCGAGGCCACTCTGGACTATCCGCATGTCTCCATGCCCAGCTCTGCCAGCGTCCGCCAGTACATTGATACGGATCTGCTCTCAAAAGGGCTTTATTTCGCTCCTGTCTTTGAAGTTGACCACATTGCAACTATCGGAGCCTTGGTCAGTGCTGGTCTGGGCATCAGCGCACTGCCCGAAACGGCCGTATCGCTGTTACAAGCTGGCCGCCTTTCGCAGATTCCTTTGTCGCCCCCTGGCATTCAACGTCCCTTGGGCATAGTGATGCGCCGCCACGCACCTCGAAGCTCGGCGGCCAAGGAATTGGAGGCATTAATCAGAACTAGCCTGTACAACCTGGCCTCTCATTCCAGCTAGAGCGCTGCTCCAGATGCAGGGAAAAGGAGGGGCGATGGGAATGCGAAAAATTCTCCGCTGATCGATACGAGCCGCCTGCGCCGCCAAAAACCAACAAAAGCTGTGGGAACTTTGTCTTTAGCACTCTCTCTAACGGAGTGCTAATATGAAGATCATGGAAGAAAGGAAACCTGCAATGAAAACTGCCTCCGGCTCCATTGCTACTGCCTTGGCGCCCGCGAACCCCTGGGCGCTGGTACCTCCGCTGGGCAACCTGGATGCCTATATCTCGGCGGTCAATCGTATGCCAATGCTCACCCTTGAGGAAGAGCAGGACTACGCTCGCAAGCTCAAAGAACACAATGATCTGGACGCCGCCGGGCGTCTGGTGATGTCCCACCTGCGTCTGGTCGTCTCCATCTCGCGCCAGTACCTGGGTTATGGCCTGCCTCACGGCGACCTGATTCAGGAAGGCAATGTGGGCCTGATGAAGGCTGTCAAACGCTTCGACCCCGATCAGGGCGTGCGTCTGGTCAGCTACGCCATGCACTGGATCAAGGCGGAAATCCACGAATACATTCTGAAGAACTGGCGCATGGTCAAGGTCGCCACGACCAAGGCCCAGCGCAAGCTGTTCTTCAATCTGCGCTCGATGAAGCATGAGCTGAAGTCCGATGCCGCCATGGCGGACGAAGAGCTGGCCCTGCGCGAGACCCTGACCTCGAACGAAATTGACGCGGTCGCTGCCAAGCTCAACGTCAAGCGTGAGGAAGTCATCGAGATGGAAACCCGTCTGGCCGGTGGCGATGTGCTGCTGGATCCCTCTCCCAGTGATGACGGAGAACAAGCCTTCGGCCCCATCGCCTACCTGGCAGATGCCAGCCACGAGCCTACAGCCATGCTCGAATCGCGCCAGCGCGATCATCTGGCGACCGACGGTCTGGTCATGGCTCTGGAAGGCCTGGATGACCGCAGCCGCCGCATCGTTGAAGAGCGCTGGCTCAAGGTCAATGACGACGGCTCCGGCGGCATGACGCTGCATGAGCTGGCTGCCGAATATGGAGTGAGCGCCGAGCGCATTCGCCAGATTGAAGTAGCCGCCATGAAAAAGATGAAAAAAGCGCTGGCCGAGTTTGCGTAAACGCCAGCTTGCGCACCAAGGCCTTAAAAGGCTGAAATGCTGAACCTCAAACCCGGATAATTTCCGGGTTTTTTATTTTTCGGAATCGATGCATGTTTTCATGCACAGCGATCACCCCTCAAAAATTCAAAAGAGACCTGCCATGCCTATTCACACTTCGCGCATCTTGAAGAACCTGTCCCGCCGCAGCCTGGCTGCAGCAGGAGTCGCCATCGTGGTGACAGCAATGGCTCCGGCCGTCCTGGCAGCCGACAACTGGCCCGACAAGCCCCTGCA
This sequence comes from Comamonas testosteroni, assembly GCF_000761245.1. GTDB lineage: Bacteria > Pseudomonadota > Gammaproteobacteria > Burkholderiales > Burkholderiaceae_C > Comamonas > Comamonas testosteroni_C. The sequence continues at coordinate 27,491 of NZ_AWOR01000021.1, forward strand.
CCTGATCGTGGGCTTCCCCGCAGGCTCTTCGCCTGACCTGACAGCCCGCGCATTGGCCGAGCCATTGGAGAAGAAGCTGGGTCAGACCATCATCGTGGAAAACCGCGTGGGTGCTGGCGGCAATATCGCCGGCGAATATGTCGCCAAGGCTGATGGCTACACCTTCAGCGTGATGATCAACGGCAATATGACCATTGCCAAGATGCTCAACCCTGCCGTGCGCTATGACCCCATCAAGGACCTGCAGCCCGTGAGCCTGATCGGCGTGGCTCCTCTGGTGCTGGTGGCCCCTGCGTCGGCCCCACAAGGCAAGGCCTTTATGGAAGCGGCCGCCAAGGCTGGCGACAAATGGAGCTATGGCTCGCCCGGTGTCGGTACCGTGGGCCATCTGGGCATGGAACTGCTCAAGAGTCGCTCGGCAATCAAGGCCGTGCATGTGCCCTATACCGGCTACCCCCAAGTGTTCAACGGCATTCAGGGCGGCGACTTGAAGCTGTCCATGCTCCCTCCGGCACTGGCAATGGCACAGATTCAGGCCGGCAAGTTGCACGGCATCGGAGTGACCTCTGCAGCACGCAGCCCGCTGGCTCCCGGCCTTCCCAGCCTCAAAGAGCTCGGCGTCAACAACTTTGATCTGGAAATCTGGAACGCCGTGGCTGCGCCCAGGTCCATGCCCAAGGCCCATGTGGACAAGCTGGCGGCCGCCGTCAGCGAGATCGTGCGTACGCCCGAGATGCGCCAGAAGCTGTCCATGCAAGGCTGGCAAGCCGTCGGCAGCTCGCCCGAAGGCCTGAGCAACCGCATCCAGCAGGATGTGAAGGCGCTGGGCACCATCATTCGCGAGCAGGGCATCACCGCGCAGTAAACACTCCCCCTGAGCCGCCTTGCGGCTCCCACCCGAGGGTGGACGACAGCCTCGCTGCACGGCAGCGCCTGCTCGCTGTCACGCACATGGCGTGCGCCAGTTTTCCTCCATCCCACACGCTGAAGCTACTCCGGGTATCAACGAGCGCTACTGCGGCGTCCTTTATCATGCGCCCGACAGGCATGGGTTTACGCTATGCCGTCGGGCGCATTGTTGCATCTAGGGCAGCGCCACCGCTTTTGGAGTCTTCATGGACGCTGGTACCTGGTTCACGCAGCTCAATGCCTGGCAAGTCATGGCATTGGGCCTGGTTTTTTTCGGGGGTATTTATCTGCTGGGCGGCCTGCTCATGGGCGCTCTGACGGCATCTCTTGCCCGCGCAGGTATTGGCAGGCCGCTGGATACACGTCCGCTCAAGCCCGACCAGTTGCAACGTGAATGGCGCCAGTCCTTTAATTCCATACTGATCTTCGGCATAGGCATGGTCGTTCCCTGGGGCTTTCTGCAACTGGGCTGGGCCCAGCTCTCGCCCACAGCCAGTGCTGGACGCATCGCTGTGGAGATCTTTGCGCTGCTGATCTGGAACGATGTGCACTTCTGGATCAACCACCGCCTGCTGCACACACGCCGCCTGGTGCGCTATCACGGTGATCATCATCGCTCCGTGGTGACCACGCCCTGGTCCACCTACAGTTTTCACCCCATCGAGGCGCTGATGCTGGGCAACATCATCTTGCTGCCCATGCTGGTGCATGACTTCTATTTCTGGTCGCTGGCCTCTGTGCCGGTGTTGAGCCTGATCCTGAACCTGATCGGCCACTCCAACTACGATTTTTTCCCCTCAGTCCCCGACTCCCATCCACTGGCCGCCAGCCGCCGTCACCATCTGCACCATGCGCGCCCGGCAGGCAACTATGGCTTTGCGCTGGCCTTCATGGACCAGCTCATGCGCACACGGGTCGCAGACAACACCCCCAAAAGCTCCAGTCACTGAATGAGCAGGCACCCAGGCCAGCGCCGGTATCCAGTCCTGCGCCACTGGCGGGACTGGCAATCCGTCTTCTACATGCTCCTGCTGCCGCTGCTCGTGTGGTGGCAATGGAGGCATGGCTTCAGCGTCATTCTCTACAGCATCGAGCTGTTTCTGACCTTGGGCGTAGGTGTGATTCACCACAACCACACCCATGTGCGCATGTGGTGGGGGCGCTGGACCAACCGCTTCACCGATTACTGGCTGACCCTGCTTCAGGGTCACCCCACCTTTGTGTTCTGGCCCGCCCATGTGGCCAATCACCATCGATTTCGCCATGGACCGCGCGATCTGGCACGCACCTACCGGCCTGAGTGGGGTGGCGATACCAATCATCTGTGGGGCTATCTGCTTCATCCGATTCAGGCGGCTTTCGTGCTGTATCCGCTGTTCTTTCGCTGGCTGAACAACCTGCGCCGTCGCTGGCCTGGAGCCTTTCGCTACTGCATGGGGCAATACGCGTTGTGGCTGGGCAGCTGGAGCTTTTTTCTCTGGCTGGACTGGCAAAAGGCGTTGATCTTCATCATCGTCCCCCAGCTGCACGGCCTGCACTGGCTGCTGGCCACCAACTATCTGCAGCATGCCCACGCCGATGGCCGACCACTGACCAGAGCACAGCGCAATACTCCGGGTATCGAGCTGAACTACGCGCGCAACTTTGAAGGCCTGGTCAACCCCCTGCTTTTTAATATTGGCCTGCACACCGCGCACCATGAATGCCCGCATGCCCACTGGTCCGAACTGAGCGGGCTGCATGAGCGCATTTACCGCCAACGGGTCACACCTGCATTGAACGAAGGTGGCCTGCTGCCTTATATGGGACGCGTGTTTGTATTGGGTCTGGTCTGGCCCGCGGCAAGAACCCAGCCGCAGATGCCGCCCGACGCTGTGAAGTAAAAACCTGTTGAGGATCTATGCCTGTTGCCTATTCGAACGTCTATCTGCAATCTGCCGGCATGTTTCTGCCCGGCGCCCCGGTGGACAACGCTGGCATGGATGCGTTTGTAGCACCGCTGAACCGCATCTCCGAGCGCATCAAGCGCCGCATCCTGGCCGAAAACGGGATCCAGACCCGGCACTACGCCATCGATGGCGAAGGCCAGACCGTCTTCAGCAACGCCCGCATGGCGGCCGGCGCGATCGAGGAGACCCTGGCCCTGGCCGGCAAAAAGCTCTCCGATATCGGCTTTCTGTCCAGCGGCTCCTCGGGGGGGGACGCGCTGATGCCCGGCTTTGCCAGCATGATTCAGGGAGAGATGGCCGCTCCGCCCATGGAAACGCTGTCCGTGCATGGGGTCTGCGCCGCCAGTGTGGGTGCCATGCAGGCCGCTGCCATGGCCGTGGAAAGCGGCGCTCATGCGCTGGCCCTGTCGGTGGCCAGCGAAATGCCCTCGCGCCTTTTCAAGCGTTCGCGCTTTGCGGCCCAAGGCTATGACACTGACTTTGATGCCCACTTTCTGCGCTGGATGCTGTCCGACGGCGCGGGCGCCGTGCTGCTGGGCGGCCCCAAGGCCCTGCCTCAGGCCAACGGACTGCGCCTCAAGCTCAAGTGGACGCACCAGCGCAGCTTTGCCGGCGACTACCCCGTGTGCATGCAACTGGGCATGACGGCCGATCGCGGCAAAAGCCATCTGGACTTCCCTGCCTGGAGCGATGCCGAGGCCGCCGGCGCTCTGGCACTGCGCCAGGACATTCGCCTGCTTCCGCATCTGTTCGATGTCTGCATTCACGAATATGCAGCCCTGGCCCACCAGGGCTGGGTGCCCGCACGCGGCATAGACCACTTTCTCTGCCACTACTCGTCGGAGCGTTTCATCCCCGTTGTCGACGAACTGCTGGACAAGGCCCATCTCAGCATTCCGCGCGAGCGCTGGTGGAGCAATCTGGCATGGCGCGGCAACACGGGTGCAGCTTCCATCTTCATCATGCTGTCGGAGTTTCTGCAAAAGCAGGGCCAGAGCCTCAAAGCCGGCGACACCGTGCTTTGCTTCATCCCCGAGTCGGGCCGCTTTACCGCAGGCTACATGCTATGGGAAGTAGAGCTGGATGCGAATACCGAGCATGCGCCAGAGGCCAATTTCCCTCGGAAATCGGCACAGTCAGCGGCGCTGCCGAATGATGCTCTTCCCGATGTATCCACCATCGCCGCACCCCATGACCCGGCCGCTGCGCCATCGCAGCTGGCACCACTGCTGACCGAGCTGGCCAGCATCTGGCAGGACTACCGCAGCAATGTCTGGCGCACGCCCCTGCTCCAGCGCATGCGCACGCGCCAGTTGCAGATCACCGACTATCTGCGCTGGATGAGCCACTGGATTCCCCAGGTGCGCGAAGGCAGTCTGTGGATGCGCGAAGGCGCGGCCTCGCTGACCGGTGACTATGCCACGCTCGCCTCACTGATCGACCTGCATGCAGGCGAGGAGCAGAACGACTTCAAGATTCTGCACAGCGACTATCTGAAGGCTGGCGGCACCGAGACAGATATCAACCGCTTGCGCCGCAACCCTGGCGGCGAAGCGCTCAATGCCTATCTGCACAGCGTGGCTGCCACGCCCAACCCGATCGGCCTGCTGGGCGCCATCTACATCATCGAAGGCACGGGTCAGCGCATCGTTCCCAGCCTGCTGCCCCTGCTGCGCCAGAGCCTGTCGCTGCCGCCCGATGCCTTCCGCTTTCTCGAGTACCACGGCGCCAATGACGAGAACCACCTGGAGCGATGGCTGCTGGCCGTGCAGATGGCGCTGGAGCTGGACAGTGAAGGCACGGCCCAGCAGGCCATCCTGCAGACCGCACGCAACACGGCCGCCATGTACCTGATGCAGTTCCAACATGTGCTGGCCGAGCGATAACCAGAAACAGCAAGAAGCACCGGGAGGATTCATGAAGAACGAGTTCAACGACCATGTCTGGGACGAGCGCGACCCCAGCCCCTGGCTGGCGCTCTACCTCGACCAGAGCACGCCTTTGCCAGATGACGTCAAGGCCGCCTGGCTGCGCGACTGCAGCAGCAGCTCGCGCCAGTTCTTTCTGCCGGCCATGCGGCCGCTGGCGCGGCTGTCCATGATCATCATTCAGGCGCTGAAGATCTTTCTGCCCAAGCGCTGGTCGCACTCCATGCTGCTTCACCGCCTGCTGGCCTTCGGCATGAAGAAGTTTCTCTCGCCAGAGGCCAACTGGCTCATCATGCGCCACTTTCATCTGGGCTCCCAGGTACTGGCCTTCGTCGCCGCCAACGCCCCGACCAAGGTCAGCACCGCGCCATTGATGCCCATGGAAATCGACGATGTGAAGGACGAGCTGTTTCTCAAGCACGACCTCAACCTCTTCAACTTCGTGATTCGCCTGAACAAGGCACTGCGTGAGAACGGGCAGGAACTGGTGCCCGTGGCCGAGCCCGACTTCTCCATGATCCGCGAGCCCGATCTCAGGCTCGAAGACATGCCGCGCGGGCGCTTCAACGTCATCGACCTGCAAAGCGCCATCGAGCTGTACACGCCCATCTACCAGCTGCTGCTGACCGACAACGACTTCTGGCGCGCCAGCAACTCGCTGCAGCTCGACGAAACCGTTGCCATCTACTGCGCCAAGATTCTGGCCTCGCCAGAGCATCTGGTGCTGCTCAACAACAAGCATCCCATGGTGCCGCTGTCCACCTTGTATGCAGCCTACCGGCTGGTGCTGCACGGCCTGTCCACCGAGATGCTGCACTCGCTGCTGATGCGCATGGCCAATGGCGAGCTGCCGATTCCGGCGCGCGAGCTGGCCAAGATGCACAAAGCCGCCGGTACGGTGATGGATCAGACCGCAGTGCAAGGCTGAGCCATGGACCCACACAGCAACCGCATCACAGGCGTTCGCATCGACGAGCAGACCATCTGGCTGGCACTCGCGGACGGACGTGAACTGGCCGAGCCCATCAAGCGGCATATCCGCCTCGAAAAAGCCACACCCGAGCAAAGACTGCACTGGGTTCTGAGCGACGAGGATCACGGTCTGAACTGGCCGGCGCTGTGGCAGCCCTCTCCTGCGGGCATGGTCAGCGTCTGGGACCTGGATCAGGACAGCCTCTACCGTCAGGCCATGGGCGCGCTGCACGCCGTCCAATGGGACGTCACCCGCATATCCCCGATCCAGCATGAGCTGGTGGCTCTGTGGCGCATGGAAGCCGACATCAACAACGGCGGCTTTCTGCAGTTTCTGGGCAACTGGGGAGTGGAGAACCATCAGCTCACACTGCAGGCTCTGCAGGCCATAGGCGCTCCCGTCACGCAGCAATGTCTGCAAGACATGTTTGCGGTGCTCAGGCGCTTTGAAGACATGCCAGAAAATGTGGACTTCTCCGATCTGCCTGCGCTGCTGACGGACGCCGAACATGAGCAGTTGCAGGAACTGGAAGAAGCCTTCTGGGACTACCCGGAGCCTTTGAACAAGCTCGTGGTCATGCACTACGGAGCCGCCCAATGAAGTCTGACAATAAATCCGGCAAGACCTATTCGCTGGCATTTCGCAAAGCCCTGGTGGACGCAGCGCTCAATCGCACACCCGGTGGCGGGTTTCCGGAGCTGGAAAAGCGCCACCATCTCAAGCCCGGAACCTTGTTCGACTGGGTCGAGGAGCTGGGTCCGACACCACCGCCTGCGCCTTTTTCTGCACTGCATTTCTGGATAGGAAATACGCCATTGGGCGAGCCGGAATTTGCCCGCCACTTTGAACATGCAGACAGTTACTGGGAGCTGGAAGTCGAAGACATTGAAAGCAGCAAGCAAGATGTCACGGGCTGCGGCTTCTGCCAGGATCTGGGCAGGCAATTCCTGTTCGACGAAGACCTGCTGCTGATGATCTGGCTGCCCGAGCCTGTCCCTGTCTCTGCCTTGGTGAGCCACAGCACTCTGGACTCCGACACATCGCTCGCGCTCATCGTGCAGGCCTGTGAAACTCAGGGCATTCACACAGCCAACGCCATGTTTGTCTATGCCGACCCCACCGAGCCGATCACCGATCCGGACAAGCTCTACAACGGACTGAGCTACATCGGGCTTTTTGACGACTGACGCAGCTCCGGCGTTTTTCCATTTTCTTCATGCAAGACTTCATTGCCCAGATTTCGCAGCAATGGCTGCAGCTGCCCGATTGCCAGGCCGAACACAAGGACGCAGCCAGAACACGCATTACCAGCAGCGAGGCAGCCGGCTGCATGGATGTTGAATTCTTTGTGCACCACGGTGGCAACGGCGCTTTCTCGGCCACCAGGTATGAGGAGGCCATGCAGTTGGGTGCGGAGCATCGGCTTCATGCCTGGATCACGCTGCGCAATGCGGCCGGTGAAGTCATACACCATGAAGTCAGCTGCAACCCCGGGCGCTTTGCACAGCTGCTGCATGAATGGCGTACAGCGCCTGGTGCAGCACCGGAACAAGTCACCATCCAGGCCATGGCTTGCAGTCCATCTACCGATGAGACTGAAGCCTGCGTCCCTTCGATAGATCAGGACCTGAACCTCGGCCTGCTGGACAAGCTCGCGGATGCTCAGCAGGCGCTTGAACGGCTCAAGGCCGATGTGGCCGCTGTCGACCTCATGCGCCTGCTTCAATCCTGGCCACGCGATGATCGCGGACGACCTGCAGCGCGCACCACCGCCATACTCGCGGCCTATGGCCCAGCCACACGCAAGCGCCAGCCCTGCCTGATGGTTCGATCGGTCATGCGGTCAAAGATGCCGGGATGGCAATTGCTTGTGTCGTCCGAGTTTCTCTACAACTGTCGCCATCAATGGAGCGATGCCCGCTGGCTGTGGTCGCCAGCAGAGCCCCCCAAGGAATTGGCTCTGGAGCGCAAGGCACGCAATCTGATGGCACAAGGCAAGGTCAGCGAGGCCTGCGCACTGTATGGCATCGAGCTTCACGAACGCGTGCGAAGACTTGCCGCAGGTCAGTCATTCCAGCGCTTCTCGCCCGCGCCAGAGCCCTGGGTGCAAGAGCTGCGAGATGCTCTTCTGCAACTGGCTCCGTGGCGTCTCACAGCAGGCCTGCAACGCATACAGGAGCACCTGATTCAGGCCAACCGCAAGCCGCCCAAGCCCTGCAGCTGGGAGCGCAAGCTGTTCTGGTTCTCGGGCCAGCGCCAACAGGCGCGTTGGGGCCCCGGAGTGCGCTTCGGCGAGGATGGCAAACCGGTGCTGGACCTGATCGTCACCGCATCCAACGAGCATTTTCCCGAGCCTGACTGGAAGCAGCAGCCACGCTAATCCCGTCAGTCAATATCATCAAGCCACTGCCAGCCAGTCCCGTACCTGCTCGGCGGGCATGGCACGCGAATGCAGCCAGCCCTGGAAAAACTCGCAGCCGATGTCGCGCAGAAGCTGCAGCTGATCGAGCTCTTCGACACCTTCGGCCACCACCTCCAGATCCAGCGCATGGGCCATATGCACAATGCCGCCCATCAGCCTGTCCCGACAAGGCGATGGAAACAGAAACTCCCGCCCCAGCTTGACGCGCTGCAGCGGCAGATATTGAAGATAGGCTAATGACGAATGGCCGGTGCCGAAATCATCCAGCGCAATCGTCACTCCCAGCTGCGCCAGCCCCTGCAGCACTTCGCTGCCCTGAGCGGGATTGATCATGGCCTGGGATTCGGTCACCTCCAGCTCCAGCCATTGCGGCGGTACCTGATAGCGCTGCAGACAGCTGCTGACTTGCTCGACCAGATTCACCTGCCGCAGTTGATAGGCAGAAAGATTGACCGCAACCCGCAGCGGCGTACCGGCCTTGAGCCACAAAGCGATCTGCTTGCAGGCTGCGTCGAGCACATAGTTGCCCAGAGCCACGATCTGGCCCGAGGCCTCGGCCACCGGAATAAAGCGCGCCGGACTGACATTGCCCAGCAAGGGATCATGCCAGCGCAGCAAGGCCTCCACAGCCACCACTGCGGCGCTCTCGACCTTGACCTGAGGCTGGTAGTGCAGTTGCAAGCCACCATAGCTGAGCGCCATGCGCAAGCGCTCGGCCAGTTGCACGCGTTCGGCCATTTCCTTGCCCATGGCGGGTTCGAAAAACACCGCATGGCCGCGCCCCTGGCCCTTGGCGCTGTACATGGCCATATCGGCGAAACGCATCAGGTCGTCACCCGTCTGCGCATCGTCGGGATAAAAGGCAATGCCCACGCTGGCACCAAAATCCAGCGCCAGCCCGTCATGCTTGAAGGGGATGGAGAGCGCAGCCAGTATCTGCTCGCTCCAGAAGCGGGCTCGGGCCGCATTCTCACCCACCAGCAGCACCATGAATTCGTCGCCACCCAGGCGTGCCAGCACGCCCTCGCTGCGCAGCTGGGACTTCAGCCGCCTGGCGACCTCCCGCAGCAGTTGATCGCCTGCCGCATGGCCGTAGCCGTCATTGATGGCCTTGAAGTTGTCCAGATCAAGTTGCAGCAGGGCCAGTGCTTCGCCGTCGGCCTGCGCCAGCTTGAGCTGCTCCTGCAACTCCTGGCCGAATTGCCAGCGATTATTGAGGCCGGTCAAGGTGTCCTTGGTGGCCTGGAACTTCAGGCGCTGCTGCATCTGATGCAGCTCCGTCACATCGCGCACAAAGGCTATGGCCAGACCTTTGTCGTCATCGCCAAAATAGCCAAGAGCAATGTCCACCGGCACGGCATTGCCCTGCTTGCGCTGCAGCCACAGCACGCCGCCAAGCCCCATGGGCCGGCGCGATGGCTGGGCAAAGTAGCTGCGCAGGTAATGGCCATGCCCGGCCTGAAACTCGGGCGGCAGCAGCATGTCCAGCGCCTGCCCTTCGAGCTCGCTTCGCCCGTAGCCTGAAATGGCCTGCATGGCGGCATTGGCCGTCACGATGTTCCCGTTGCGGTCCACGAGCAAAATGCCGTCCGGAGCGGCATCCAGCGCCTGCTGCTCACGCCGGCTCAGCATGGCAGAAAGACTCACGCCCTCCTGCCAGGCCGACATGGCCAGTCGCAACCGACGCTGGCAGTCCGCCAGCGCTGATTCAGACACCGGTTTGAGCATTGAAGAAAAAGGGCACTCGGCCATACACAGACTCCAGATATCCACTCTGGCGTCCCTGCGTGCAGCCACTCCCTATGCTGCATCAACGGCCTGCATGCCCAACTCTAGGAAGCTGGATTGAGCCTTGCCAAGTGTTTGAAGTCGCTCACTATGCGCGCGACATTGCACGCTCTCATTGCGCTACATCAAACACCAACATGTAACCATAAATTTCAGAACCCGAGACCAATACTGCTGGTCGCAACCGCTTCAGCCCAGCAGTGCCTTCACGTCCTGAGTCAGCAACTGCGGCCCCGCGCCGTAGCGCTCGTACACGCGCAACCGGCCCTGGGGATCGAAAAGATAGGTACCGGCCGAATGATCGAGTGTGTAAGTTCCTTCGACCTTGCCTGGCACCTTCTTGAAGAAAATCTTGAAATCCTTGGCCAAGGCAGCAATCTCGTCGGCCGTACCGCTGAGCCCCACAAAGCTCTCGTCGAAGTTGGCCAGATAGGCCTTGAGTACCTCAGGCGTATCACGCTCGGGGTCCAGCGACACAAACACGGCCTGCAGCTTGTCGCCATCGGCTCCCAAGGCCTGCTTGACTTCAAGCAACTCCTGCAGCGTGGTGGGGCAGACATCGGGGCACTGGGTGTAGCCGAAGAACACGGCCACCACCTTGCCCGAGAAGTCCTTGAGACTGCGCTTTTTTCCGTGGACATCGGTGAGCGGAATGTCCTTGGCGTAGTCTGCGCCCGTCACATCCACGCCCTGAAACTTGGGCTTGCTATCGTCCTTGCAGCCAGTCAATGTCAATGTGGCCGCACCGGCCAGTGTTGCAGCGCCTAAAGCGCCGAGTACGCGCAGCACAGCTCGTTTATCCATGATCGGTCAGGCTAGGTAATGATCCACCAGCAGCGCGGCAAACAGCAGGCTCAGATGGATCAGGGAAAAGCGGAAGGTCTTGCGTGCCAGCGCATCCGAGTAGTTGCGCAGCAGTGCCCAACCATAACCGCAAAAGCCCAACCCCAGAATCACTGCGGCAAAAAGGTAGACATAGCCGCTCATTCCCACCACAAAAGGCAGCAGACAGCCGGCAAACAGCACCAGGGTATAGAGAAACACCTGCAGTCGCGTGAAGGCATTGCCATGCGTGACCGGCAGCATGGGCAGGCCGGCGCGGCGGTAGTCCTCGACACGGTACAGCGCCAGCGCCCAGAAATGCGGTGGCGTCCAGAGAAAGATGATGAGAAAAAGCAGCAGGGCTTCATGCCCCACCTGTCCCGTCATCGCGGCCCAGCCCAGCACGGGCGGCATGGCACCCGATGCCCCGCCGATGACGATGTTCTGCGGCGTCAATGGCTTGAGCACCAGGGTATAAATCACTGCGTAACCAATGAAGGTGGCCAGCGTCAGCCACAGCGTCAGAGCATTCACGGCCAGCAGCAAGATGGCGGCACCTGCTGCGCACAGCAAGGCCGAAAACAGCAAGGCCTGGGAATGCGAGAGCTCGCCGCGCGCCGTGGGCCGCCAGGCCGTGCGCTTCATGCGTGCATCGATGCTGCGCTCGACCAGGCAGTTGAACGCCGCTGCCGCTGCCGCAACCAGCCAGATGCCGGCACAGGCCGCCAGCATGCGTCCCCAATCCTGCCAGCCGGGAACGCCCGGCACGGCCAGCACCATGCCGATGAAGGCGCAGAAGACGATGAGCTGCACCACCTTGGGCTTGGTCAGCGCGTGGTACTGTTCCCAGCGCGAAGCAGCCGCTCCTGCTGCCGAAACAGCGTCTTTCAAATCCGAGATATCTGCCTGCATGCGCCCTCCTGGCTGACGATGAATCAGATGGCTGGTAGTGCTTTGAGAAATCAGGCTAAAGCCGACTTCAACACCTATTTCTTTGCTGCATCGGCCGTAGCTCGCCCGGCCTCGTCCCATGAGGCAGAGGCGCGCAGCAACCGCTCCAGATCGCGCTTGGCCTTGCCGGCCGTTGCTTTGTCCATGCTTGCAGGAAAGCGCATCATCCAGTGTCCCTGCGGATCGACCACATACAGATGCTCGTCCAGTGCATGCCCGACCTCGGGCTTGAGCCAGTTGCCGATGACTGCAGCGGGCACACGTACCGTTATGGCTTGCTCGGCAGCAGGCAGGATTTTTTCCGGCACGGGCTGCTGGTCGTTGATGAGCCAGACCCAGTCCAGCCGGTCCTTTTCACGGCCCAGGGTTTCACGCAGCTGGCGCTGCAGGTAGAGATGGTCCTGACAGCGCTGCCCGCAGTCCCCGGCACTGGTGCTCAGCAGCAGCCACTGGCCCTTGAGGCTTTTCAGATTCACGCTGCGCCCGTCCAGCGTCTGCGCCTGCACATCGGGCAGGCCGGGCTGCTCGGCAATCAGCTCGCCATAGCTGCGCTGCTGCGAGGGACGCAACACGTAGTAGGTGAAGTAGGAGGCCAGCACCGGCGCCGCACAGACCAGCAGCACGGCCAGCATCTTCCAGCGACCGCTGTGCGCCAGCAGCGCCTGCTGTGTGCGGCTTTGTGCGGGATCGGGCAGGCTGTGGACCGCAAAGCTCAGCGGTTCATCACCGTGGCTGCGCGGCGCGGCGGCGGGGGTAAAAGCGTCGGACGAGTTGAAACCAGACATAGAGCAACACTACCAGGACACTGAGTCCGAACCACTGAAAAGCATAGCCGTAGTGCTTTTGCACCCCGGCATTGATCTGCGGCCAGTCGCGCAGCAGACCTTCGCTGGCGCCGCCGCCTTGCACCACGCTCAGGGCCAGCAGCGGCAAGCCGCTTTGCTGTGCCCACAATGCAATGTCTGCATTCTGTCGGATGCGCGACTTTTGCTCATCAGGGTCTGCCCCGCCATGGGCGGCTTCCAGCTCCATCAGCCTGGAGGGCGGCGCTTCCAGTCGGCCCTCGATGCCGACCAGGCCTGCAGGGGTCTGCACCTCGGGCAAAACCGTGCGGTCCATGAAGTTGCGCGGCGCCCAGCCACGCTGCACGATGACGACCGTTTGCTCGTAAGGAGCGCTCAGTCTGAAGGGTGTGAGTACATAGAAGCCGGCGCGGCCCTGCATCTGGCGGTTGTCCAGAAAGATGGTCTGCTCGGCCAGCCACTGGCCTTGCAGTTGCACGGGTCTATGCAACAGATGCGCCTTCCGCGCTTCGCCGGCCGAGTCTGCCGCCAGAGCCACTTCGGCGGCCAGCTGGGCGTTATGCCAGGGCTGCAGAGCCTGCTGGCGCGTGATGGCATCGAAAACAGCCTGCTTCTGCGCGGCCCGGCCCAGTTGCCAAAAGCCCAGCGATGCAGTGACGGCCACGCAGATCAAGGCCGCCGCAGAAATCAGTAGAAACCGCCAGAGGTCTGGAAATCGGGAAATGCGCACCAGATAATCCGTTCATGAAATTCGTGATCATTCTCGCCTTTCTCGCCATTTTGGCGAGCCTTGGCAGTGCGCTGTTCTTCATGATGCGCAGGGGCGACGGCGGCGAAAGCTCGGAGGCCGACGATGCCGATCGCAGCCGCAAGATGTTTCGCGCCCTGGCCCTGCGCGTGGCTTTGTCGATTGCATTGTTTCTCTGCGTTCTGATGGCGGCCAAGCTGGGCTGGATACAGCCCACGGGATGGCAGCCCGGGCAATAGCCGGTTTGGTGCAGCGCTTTTCAGCGCTCCTAAAAAAAAAGCGCCTTGCGCTTGCCACTCATTGAATTCAGCATTATTTGATGCTGAAATCCATGCTGACCTTGCGTAAGACGCTTCTATTTTTGAGAGTCTTACATCCAGTACACGAGGATGTAGAGAAAGACCCAGACCACGTCCACAAAGTGCCAGTACCAGGCCGCGCCTTCGAAGCCAAAGTGGTGCTTGTCGGTAAAGTCGCCCTTCATCAGGCGGATGGTGATGAAGAACAGCATCAGCATGCCCACCAGCACGTGGAAGCCGTGAAAGCCCGTCAGCATGTAGAAGGTCGAGCCAAAAACGCCGGAGTTGAGCTTGAGGTTGTAGTCGTTGTAGAGATGGTGGTACTCGTAGCCCTGCACGCACAGGAAGACAAAGCCCAGAATCACCGTCATCCACATGAAGCTGATGCAGCGCGCGCGGTTGTTGACCTGCAGCGCATGGTGGGCGATGGTCAGCGTCACGCCCGAAGTCAGCAGCAGCGCCGTGTTGATGGTAGGCAGCCAGAACGGGCCCACGGTCTTGAAGGGCTCGACGATATTCGCGGGCGACGCCGTTGCACCAGGGGCCACACTGGGCCACACGGCCTGGAAGTTGGGCCACAGCAGCTCGTTGGCCAGACTGCCCAGTGCCGGCACCGAGTGCGCGCGCGCCCACCACAGCGCGGTGAAGAAGGCGCCGAAAAACATCACCTCCGAGAAGATGAACCAGCTCATGCTCCAGCGGTAGGACAGGTCGATCTTGCGGCTGTTGAGCCCGGCTTCGCTTTCGCGCGCTGCATCGCGGAACCAGACGAACAGCACGGCCAGCCACCAGACCAGACCGATGAACAGGGAATACATTCCCCATTCGTGACCATTGATCCAGGTGCCTGCGCCCAGAATCACAAAGAACAGACCGATGGCCGCCATCACGGGATGGCTGGATTCGGCTGGCACATAGTAGTAAGGGGTTGCGCCCTGCGGGGTTGCACTCATCACTCGGCTCCTGACTCTGTTGATCGTTGTTTTGACCGACGCTCCACTATCACTTGCACTGCATTCGCCACACCTGTTTCAGCCAAGGCTAAACGACCAGGTTAACGATCCATATCAACGCTAATACCAAGGCAAAAATCGCTACCAGCCCCACGGCAATCACATGCAGCGGCGTGATGCTGGCGAAATCCTTTTCGTACTCCTTGCCCTTGCGCACGCCCAGCATGGCCCAGGCGACGGCCACAATGCTGCGCCAGAATCCGGTCTTCTTTGCGTCCTGCGTCATGAGCTGCCTCCTGGAGTGACGACTGCAGCCGTGCTGCCTTCGGGCGCTGCGGGGGTCTTGCCTCCCACCTCGAAGAATGTGTAGGACAGCGTGATGGTCTTCACGTCCTTGGAGATGCGCGGATCGATGACAAAGGCCACCGGCCATTCACGCTTTTCACCAGGCTCCAACGTGTATTGCGAAAAGCAAAAGCACTCCATCTTGTTGAAGAAGGCCGTAGCCTGGCGCGGTGCGTAACTAGGGATCGCCTGAGCGGCCATGCGGCGGTTCTGCACGTTCTGAAACTCATACATCACCGTGGCGAGCTCGCCGGGGTGCACCTGCACCGAGCGCTTGGCCGGCTTGAAGTCCCAGGGCCCGCGTGCATTGGCATCGAACTCCACGGTGATGGTGCGGCTGGTGTCGATCTGGCTGTTGGGCGGAAGCTTCACGTCACGGCCCGCCACGCCCGCGCCGGGCACCTGTTTTTCGGACAGCGACAGGATGTTGATGCCCGTCAGCTCGCAGATATGCTTGTAGATGGGGATGAGCACATAGCCGAACGCAAACATGCCCAGGGCAACGATCGCCAGCTTGCCCACCATCTTCGCGTTTTCCTTGGCTATGCTCACCTCAAGCTCCTTCACTCAGTTGCCATCGGGCTGCCTCAATGCAGCCAGGTCATCTTCACCACAAAGCCGATAAAGAACACGGCAGCCGTGGAGGCAAGGATCAGCCCCAGCCTCAGGTTCGCCTTGCGTTGCTCCTGTGTCGTCATGCGCGCCTCCTCAGCCGATCACCTTGGTGGCGGTTTCATCGAGCTTGGGTGGCGTCTCGAAGGTGTGGAACGGAGCCGGAGAAGGCACCTCCCATTCCAGACCTTCGGCCGCTTCCCAGGGCTTTTGCGGCGCTTTTTCGCCGTGACCGCGCATGGCGGGCCAGACCACGAAGACGAAGAAGTACACCTGCATCAGGCCGAAGCCAAAGCCACCCAAGGACGCAATCATGTTGAAGTCGGCGAACTGCATGGGGTAGTCGGCATAGCGACGCGGCATGCCGGCCAGACCCAGGAAGTGCATGGGGAAGAAGGTGATGTTGAAGAAGATCAGCGAGCCCCAGAAGTGGATGCGGCCGCGCGTCTCGGAATACATCACGCCCGTCCACTTGGGCGACCAGTAGTAATAGCCGGCAAACATGGAGAACAGCGAACCGGCCACCAGCACATAGTGGAAGTGGGCCACCACGTAATAGGTGTCCTGCAGCTGGATGTCGATGGGCGCCATGGACAGGATCAGCCCCGTGAAGCCGCCCATGGTGAACACGAAGATGAAGCCCACGGCGAACAGCATCGGGGTTTCAAAGCTCATGGAGCCGCGCCACATGGTGGCCGTCCAGTTGAACACCTTCACGGCCGTGGGCACGGAGATCAGCATGGTCGCGTACATGAAGAACAGCTGACCCGTGACCGGCATGCCCGTGGTGAACATGTGGTGCGCCCAGACGATGAAGGACAGGATGGCAATGGCCGCCACGGCATAGACCATGGAGGTGTAGCCGAACAGCTTCTTGCGGCTGAAGGCGGGCACGATCTGGCTGACGATGCCGAAGGCCGGCAAGATCATGATGTAGACCTCGGGGTGGCCGAAGAACCAGAAGATGTGCTGGTACATCACCGGATCGCCGCCGCCTGCAGGGTTGAAGAAGCTGGTGCCGAAGTGGCGATCGGTCAGCGTCATGGTAATGGCACCGGCCAGCACCGGCATCACGGCGATCAGCAGATAGGCGGTGATCAGCCAGGTCCAGGCAAACAGCGGCATCTTCATCAGCGTCATGCCGGGCGCGCGCATGTTCAGAATGGTGACGATGATGTTGATCGCACCCATGATGGAGCTGGCGCCCATGATGTGCATGGCGAAGATGCTGGTGTCCATGGACGGACCCATCTGCAGCGTCAGCGGCGCATACAGTGTCCAGCCGGCCGCCGGCGCACCACCGGGCATGAAGAACGAGCCCACCAGCATGATGCCCGCAGGAATCAGCAGCCAGAAGCTGAAGTTGTTCATGCGCGCAAACGCCATGTCGGACGCGCCGATCTGCAGCGGCAACATCCAGTTCGCGAAGCCCACGAAGGCCGGCATGATGGCGCCGAACACCATGATCAGGCCGTGCATGGTGGTGAGCTGGTTGAACAGCTCGGGGTTGACGATCTGCAGACCGGGCTCGAACAGCTCGGCACGGATCAGCATGGCCAGAATGCCTCCCACCATCAGCATGGTGAAGGAGAACAGCAGGTACATCGTGCCGATGTCCTTGTGATTGGTGGCAAACAGCCAGCGGCGCCAGCCCGATGGCATGGCGTGGTGATGGTCGTCGTGCCCATGGTCGTGACCATGGCCCTCGTGGGTGTGGACGGGAGGAACTACGGCGCTCATATTCTTTTCTCCAATCGGTCTCTATACCCGGGGCTTACTTCGCGGCCGTGATGTCAACACGGCGTGCCTGCTGGTCCGCGCCTGCCGCAGCCGTGATGGTCTCGGGCTTGCGCAGCTCGATGCGGTCACCGGCAATGCCGCTGTCCTCCAGCAGCTTGGCCACGGCCTTGGCTCGCTCCTTGGCCAGCTCCGCGTTCTTGTCGGCGTTGCCGGTGGAGTCCACAAAGCCCGACAGAGCAATCTTGCCGTCCTTGTGGGCACTCCAGTACTCGGCCGCCTTCTTCACCGCAGCCTGAGCCTTGTCATCCAGCACGCTCTTGCCGGTCTCGAAAAAGACTTGATAAGGGCCGGCGTCGCTGGCAGCAGCGGCTGCACCTTGCGCAGGGGCGGCAGACGCAGGGGCTGCAGAGTCAGCAGCAGGAGCTGCGGGTGCAGCACTGCCGCCGCCTTCCGGAAACTTGCCGCCACGCGCAGCCACGAACTGGGCGGGCTGAACCAGCTGGCCGGTCTGGTTGCTCCAATGGTTCTTGGCAAAGGTCACCACTGCGGCCAGTTCGGTGTCGCTCAATTGCTTCCAGGCCGGCATGGCACCGTTGGCGCGGCCTTCGAGCACGGCATGCATCATGTCGGCCGTGGGGCCCAGCACCACGGGACTGCCGTCCAGCGGCTTGATGGGCCCGGCTCCCTTGCCATTGGCCTGGTGGCAGGCTGCACAGTTGGCGGCATAGACTTTTTCGCCACGTGCCACCAGATCGGCCAGCACCCAGACCTTGTTCGGATCATCGGCCTTGGCAGCCAGCTTCTTCTTTTCTTCGGCCACCCAGGCGCTGTAGGCTTCGGCAGACAGCACCTTCACATGGATGGGCATGTAGGCATGCTCCTTGCCGCACAACTCGGCACACTGGCCGTAGTAGTCGCCGGTCTTCTCGGCCTTGAACCAGGTATCGCGCACAAAGCCGGGAATCGCGTCCTGCTTGATGCCAAAGGCCGGCACCATGAAGGAGTGGATCACATCGTTGGCCGTGGTGATGATGCGCACCTTCTTGCCCACGGGCACGACCAGCGGGTTGTCGACCCTGAGCAGGTAGTCGTTGGGCGCATTGCTCACATCGCCGCTGTTGGACATCTGGCGCTGGGCGTTGTCCAGCGTGGAAACAAAGCCCAGGCCTTCGCCCTCGCCGCTCAGATAGTCATAACCCCATTTCCACTGATAGCCGGTGGCCTTGATGGTGAGGTCGGCATTGGTCGTGTCCTTCTGTGCCACCAGCACCTTGGTGGCGGGCAGCGCCATCAGAATCACGATGATGAAGGGAGCCACCGTCCAGGCCACTTCCACCTTGACCGATTCATGGAAGTTCGCGGCCTTGGCACCCTGGGATTTGCGGTGCTTCCAGATGGAATAGAACATCACCCCGAACACCGCGATGAAGATCACCGTGCAGATGATGAGCATCATCCAGTGCAGCCAGTGCTGTTCCACGGCAATGCGTGTCACAGGTGGATGCAGATTGAGCTGGTTGACGGCAGGGCCTCCCGGCAGATCCTGCGCCGCATAGGCCATGGAACTACCCCATGCCGCCAAGGCCAAACTCCAGGGAACCAGCTTGGTGGAAATGTTTTTCATCGTTTTCACTTACCTCTAAGCCTCAGTTGTCCACTCGCTCACACCGCTTCCACCTTGGCTGGCCAGAAGGCTGTGACACTCACACTACCTCGCGAACTTCAACGCAGCATGCCCCAGAATTTGATAGCACTGTCTGCGCGCATTCACTAATGCATGTACCGGAAACCCATGCCAATCGACCTTGCGCAAGCGGGCCTGACCGGACTTGAAACTCGTACTGGCAAGCGCATCTCACGGCAAGTGCCGGACATGGCTGAAACTGGCCTGGCAGCCAAGACAGAAGGGGAGAAGATGGGACGCCCCGGCACCGCGACAACCGCCGGGCACAGGGATGCGTCAGCGCAGCAAAAGGCTGGCTTGTGGTGATGATGAAATGCGAAAACCGGCCGCTGTAGAACCCGCTGGCCAGTCCCCTTGGCAAAGCGAAACACCCGATATCTCCCCTGGCGGCTTGGGCCGCACTGTCTGTTTTCCTTCAGGCAGGAGAGAAGCCCGAAAGATTGCTGCTATCCATGAAATAACTTGGGGAAATTGTAGGCAGCTTTGCGTCGAATCAATGACTGGAAAACGACAGATGTGCTATCGCAAACCCGTGTTGCGCGGTTGCTTGAGCATGGCCTTCATGTCTTCCAGCGACACGGCGCTGTTGGCCTCCAGACGCAGCTTGGGCTGCGGTTTGTAGGCGTGGCCATAGACGATCTCGAAGGTCAGCGAGAGCTGGCCATCGGGCTGCTTGTCGGCCCAGCGCTCCGCCATTTTCTGCAGCAGCTCGGCCTTCCAGCCACGGCCGCGCAGGCCGGCAAAACGCCCGGGGTGCAGATTGCGGCCCAGTTCGCGCAGCTCCTGCAATAGACGCTGCGGCGTGGCAAAGGTCAGGGTGATGCGCTCCATGTCCATCACCGGTTCGGCAAAGCCGGATTGCACCAGCATGTCGCCCCAGTCATGCATATCGGTAAACGTATGACCTGCCGGGCCCCAGCCCAGTTCGGCGTAGAGCCGATGCAGCTGCTGCACCGTATCCGGCCCGAGGCAGGAGAACATGACATAGCCGTCGACCTTGAGGGCCTTGTGCCAGCGCTCGATCAGGGTCTGCGGATCGGCGGCCGTATGCAGCAGCATATTGGCCCAGAGCATGTCCATGCTGGCATCTGCTGGCGCCCCCATCTGCACGGCAGCCCCCTTCCAGCGCGAGAGCTGCCACCAGCGGCTTCCGAGCTTGTCCTGGGCCACGGCCTCGCGGCGGGCTACGGGTTCATAGATCGTGCATTCGGCCTGCGGATAGCGCTCGCGCAGCAGATGGTGAGCCTGCATGCCGCCGCGAGTCGGCTCCCAGTGGCACCATTTCTCAGGCGGCTTCACTATCCAGTCCAGGCGCTGCTGCATGCGACTGGCCACCTCTTCGTGCAACCACGGGGATTCGGCCGGAGCGGCCATTTGCCAATGGTTTGCAGCTGCAGAATCAATTGTTGGAGGCAGGACGTGGGACATGGGCAGACAAAAGCAGGCAGAGAGTCGAGCAAGCGAGCCGCTCGCCAACTACCGGAGTGAAGATCAATGCGGCGCGAGTATATTGATTCCATGCCCGACCTTCATGCGACATGGCTTTCACACCTTCGCCGCCAGCAGCAGCGTTGGATGGATGCCTTGCCCAGCCAGTGCGCAGTCTGTGGACGCTGGCCGGGGCCACGCATCTGCCGCGACTGCCATGCACGCTGGGCTCAGCACAAGCACCGCTGCCACAGCTGTGCCCTGCCGCTGCCCGCTCTGGTCAGCCTCTGCGGCAACTGCCTCAAGCAACCACCCCGACTCAAGCGCTGCACCGCCGCGCTGGACTATGCCTACCCCTGGCAAAACCTCATCACACGCTACAAATTTCAGGCCGATCTGGGGTTGGCACGCAGCCTGGGCAGGCTGATGGCCAGTCACCCCGACGTCAGGGAGCAGTTGCGGGCCTGCGATGCCTTGCTGCCCATGCCGGCCTCCGCACAGCGCGTGCGCGAGCGCGGCTTTGACCACAGCCTGCTGCTGGCACGCTCCCTCTCGGAGCAATACGACAGGCCTTTGCCCTTGCTGAGCGAGGCTGTGCAACGCCAACATCTGGAGCTGCCCCAACATGCCTCCAGCCGGGAACAAAGACTGCGCCAGCTGCGCGGCATTTTCAGCCTCGCTCCGGCTCGACAGGCTCTGGTGAAAGGACGGGAGATTTTGCTGCTCGACGACGTGATGACCACCGGTGCCACGCTGGATGCACTGGCAGGCAGCTTGTTGTCGGCCGGCGCGGCATCGGTCAGCGCCGTCGTGCTGGCACGCACGCCTTGACCCATATTCGCCAGTCTGGAACTGCGGAGGCGGCCAGCGTGGGTAAAAGCCGGGCTGCACAATAGCGCCCCATGTTTCATATCGTTCTTGTGGCGCCCGAGATCCCTCCCAACACGGGCAATGTCATCCGTCTGGCCGCCAATACGGGCTGCAGCCTGCATCTGATCGAGCCGCTGGGCTTTTCCATGGAAGACCGGCATATGCGCCGCGCCGGACTGGACTATCACGAGTACGCCAATGTGGCCCGCCACGCCAGTTGGGACGACTTCCTCGAAACCTGTCAGCCGCAGCGCGACCGCATGTTCGCCATGACCACGCATAGCAGCAGCCCGGCCCATGCCATGGAATTCAAAGCTGGCGACTGGCTGGTCTTTGGTTCTGAAAGCAAGGGACTGCCACCCGAGGTGCGCGCCCAGTTCCCCAACGAGCAGCGACTGCGCCTGCCCATGCTGGCATCTCAGCGCAGCCTGAACCTATCCAATGCCGTTGCTGTGACGGTGTTCGAAGCCTGGCGCCAGCAGGGCTTCGCGGGTGCTGCCCTTGCAGAGCCCAAGACGCCTCTTTAAGTTCCCGCTTATTGTCTCTATTTTCGGAACAATAAGTTGCGCAACAGGGGGTTTTTCTCGCAATTAGATCGTCCTAAAGTACGACACATGGACTTGCAGCCGACCGACGATATCCGCCAGGACTGCAGGCCCGACGTACCAAAGGACGAATCATGAAATACGCCAACCGCTTTGCCATCGTTGCCGCCCTGGCCATGTCTGCCGCCGCTGCACAGGCTGCAAGCTTTGACTTCACCGGCGATCACTACCCTCCCGAAGTTGCAGGTCAGTCCACCCTGACCCGTGCCCAGGTCAATGCCCAGGTGCAGGACGCCATGGCCAAGGGCCAGCTGCAGCTCGTTGGCGATGCCTATCTGCCCCTGTCCCAGCAACAGCAATCCAGCAACCTCAGCCGTGAGCAAGTGCGCCAGGAAACCATTGCCGCAGGCAAGGCCGGTTTGCTGGACAACTATGGCGAATGACGGACTGTGCGCAGCACCCTGCTGTGCAAGGTGCGGCTCAATAACAAAGCCCCAAGGCAGAAGCCAAGGGGCTTTTTTCATGGCTTGAAAATTACGCCGCGAATCAGGCCGCCGCACCAAAGCTGCGCGCCAGCGACTCGGCCACGCACACAGGCTTGTCGCTACCTTCGCGCTCCACCGTCACCAGCCAGGTCATCTGAATACCCTCAGGCTCGATGCGTTCCGCCGCCTGCAAGGTCATGCGCGCCCGCAAGCGGCTATTGACGGGAACCGGGGCCATGAAGCGCACACGGTTGAGCCCGTAGTTCACCCCCATCTTGGCGCCTTCGATCTTGAAAGTGCCTTCGAAGAACTTGGGCAGCAGGGACAGCGTGAGAAAGCCATGGGCAATCGGCGCGCCGAACGGCCCCTGGGCTGCACGCTCGGGATCGGTATGGATCCACTGCTGATCGCCCGTGGCATCGGCAAACATTTGAATCTGGGCCTGTGTGATGGTGATCCAGTCGCTGACGGCGACTTCCTGCCCAATCGAGGCCAGCACTTCGGAGTAGGAGCGAAAGGTTTTCATGCCCCCAATGTAGAAGCCCCCTGCCCTGCGCCATGTCTGACGCGGGACAAGGGGCTTACCCTAGATTATTCGATCAAATATGCCGCTGGCTCAATCTATTCATACGCTGGCAGCTATGCTTTTCAAAGCGGATCAGGCTTCGCTGGAGCGCTGAACAAAGAACAGGCCTGTGCCCACCGCCATCAGCAGGCCGCCGAAGACGCGGTTCTGATTGCGCATGGCGCGTGCGCTGCGCATCAGGCCACGCAAGGCGCTGGCACCTGCGGCATAGCTATGCATCACCGTGGTGTCCACGGCCAGCATGGTCACGGCCAGAATGGCCAGTTGTGGAGCCAGTGGACGGCTGGTGGTCATGAACTGGGGCAGCACGGCGACCATGAAGATGATGCCCTTGGGGTTGGTGGCATTGGTCAGAAAGCCCGTCAGCACGCGCTTTTTGAGACTGGCCTCGGGCACTGCCTCTTGCGCAGCCAGCGGCGAGCCGCCCGAGCGCCACTGGCTGATGCCCAGATAGATCAGATAGCCAGCGCCCACGATCTTGACGGCATTGAAAGCCCACTCGGACGCCATGAGCAGCGAGCCCACGCCGGCACCTGCTATCAACAAGATGAGCAACAGCCCGAGCTGCAGACCCATTATGGTGGCGCTGGTCTTGCGCACACCGTAGGACAGACCATGGCTCATGGACAGCACAGCCCCCGACCCCGGGGAGACCGCGATGATCCAGGAGGCCACAAAAAAAGCAAACCACGTGTGCAGATCCATACTCACTCCAAACGCCGATCTTCAGCGCCAGTCACAAAACGACTATCTTAAAAGTTGCGCTGTCAACTTGCAGACGCATGGTTGACCAGGCGCTATAAGCACTAGGCAAACATTCGTGCCTTTTTCTTTCTGTCAAAAATCTGACGCTTGGCTGCGGGTGCCAAAATGGAATCTCTCTAGGGTTAACACCACATAACATTCCCATGGAACACGGCTCTCCCATCTGGCTGACTTACGGCTTCATCTATCTTACGGCGGCGGTTCTGGCCGTCCCCATCGCCAGAGCCCTGGGCCTGGGAGCCATCATCGGCTACCTGGGCGCCGGCATTGCCATGGGCCCCTGGGGTTTTGGCCTGGTGCGCAATGTGGACGACATCCTGCACTTTGCCGAATTTGGCGTGGTGCTGATGTTGTTCGTGATCGGGCTTGAGCTGCAGCCCAAGCGCCTCTGGGAGCTGCGGCGCCCCATCTTCGGCTGGGGCATGGCGCAAATGGTGGTCTGCACCGGCATTCTGTTTCTAGCCGCCTGGGCCTTTGGTCTGTCCTGGCGCGTCAGCCTGATTGCGGGCATGGGCCTGGCACTGTCGTCTACCGCTGTCTGCCTGCAGATCATGGCCGAGCGCAATCTGATGCGTACTCCCAGCGGACAGGCCGCCTTCTCCATCCTGTTGTTCCAGGACGTCGCGGCCATCCCCATCCTGGCGCTGATTCCGATTCTCGGCGCTTACAAGGCCGCCTATGCAAGCCACGGTGACAGTCATGTCTGGCTGGCCATTCTCAAGACCGTGGGCACGATTGGCGCCGTCATCATTGGCGGCCGCCTGCTGCTGCAACCTGTGCTGCGCTGGATTGCGCGCAGCAAGACCCCCGAGATCTTTACCGCCACTTCCTTGTTGTTGGTCGTAGGCATTGCCATGCTGATGACACAGGTGGGCTTGTCCATGGCGCTGGGCGCCTTCCTGGCCGGCGTGCTGCTGGCCGACAGCGAATACCGCAGCGAGCTGGAAACCAATATCGAGCCGTTCAAAGGCCTGCTGCTGGGCCTGTTTTTCATGGCCGTGGGCATGAGCATTGACTTTGGCGTCATCCTCCAGTCCCCCTGGACCATGGCCGCCATGGTGACGGGCTTTATTGCATTGAAGGCAGTGATGATCTTCGGTCTGGCCAGATTCATGCAGATTCCTTGGCGCGAGCGCCCGGTGTTCACGCTGATGCTGGCGCAAGGTGGCGAATTCGCCTTTGTGGTGTTCCAGACGGCGGCGCAGTACAAGGTTTTTCGCCACAGCGTCTCGTCCATGCTGGTCGCGGCCGTGGCCCTGTCCATGCTGCTGGGCCCGCTGCTGCTGGTGCTGCTGGACAAACTGCTGCTGCGCCGCTTCTCCACCATCAGTGACGAGGAATGCGGCATGGAAAAGGCCCAGGAAATCTCCGAGCCTCAGGACTCGCCCATCATCATTGCCGGCTTCGGCCGCTACGGCCAGATCGTGGCTCGTGTGTTGCTGGCCCAGGGCATACGCCCGACCATCCTGGACCATAGCGTGGAAATGCTGGAGGCCGCGCAGATCTACGGCCACCGCGTGTTCTACGGCGATGCCACACGCATGGACCTGCTGCGCATCGCAGGTGCGGCCCAGGCCCATGTGCTGGTGATTGCCGTCGACACCACCGAGCAGTCCCTCAAGATAGCCAGTCAGGTGCGCAAGCATTTCCCCAACCTCGAGATCGTGGCCCGTACCCGAGACCTGGATCACTGGTTCCGCCTGCGCGATCTCGGAGTCGAGCATGCCCAGCGCGAAGTCTTCGAGTCCAGCCTGATCTCGGCCCAGTCAGTGCTGGAACTGCTGGGTCAGAGTCCGGCGGAAGCCAAACGCATCACGGCACGCTTCAGGGAGCACAATCTGGCGCTGGCCGAGCGCATGTACCCGCATTACAAGGACAAGAACCAGCTGATTGCAGTGGCCAAGCAGGGCCGCCAGCAACTGGTGGAGCAGATGGCCAAGGAGCGTGCCGATCTGCTGGCCGACAACGCAGATGTACCCGATACGCCCCTAGCCAGCGAGCAAGACCACAGTCCAGCCGACGCCCGGCAGCCGTGATACGCTGCGCGCCATCATGTTCAACCCGAGTCAAGCCGACGTACGGCGATTTTTTTGCGGTGTGCGCGCCAAGATGATCAGCGGCGCGCCCATGGAGGCCATCGAGACGCTGGCCAGCCTGTGGATAGACGAGCACCCCGAGTATTTTGATGAACTCTCCGACGTGGATGCCGCCGTGGCGCGCAACTACGATGCGGAGACCGAGCGCACCAACCCGTTTCTGCATCTGTCCATGCATCTGTCCATCAGCGAGCAGTGCAGCGTGGACTCGCCACGCGGCATACGCCAGGCCGTGGAACTGCTGACCAGAAAGCGTGATCTGCATGACGCCCATCACGCCACCATGGAATGCCTGGGCCAGATGCTCTGGGAAAGCCAACGCTCGGGACGCCCGCCCGATGGTGAGGCGTATGTCGCCGGAGTTCAGCGCCTGGCCACCACCGACGGCAGTTTTAAAGGTGGCTTGCACTATTGAAGGCAAGCTGGTTACTTGTGAGTGGAAACTGATTGATACTTACATCAAGGACGTGTCTACGATAGCTGTTGGCGGCGCTCCAATTAATGAAGGAGTTTTGACACTCGTTTTTCCAGGGCACAGCGGCAAGGGCAACTCAAGGCCCCGAGCCGTGATCAAGGCGACTGAGGATGCGCCAGCAGCCATAATAACGGTGGGTTTTATGGAGCAGGGATAATCTGGGAATACATACGGATTTATATGCAGGAAGGAGCAGATGCAGTTCCTTCTCCGGCTCCGGAGGCTCGCCACATTGGGAAAAACATTCTCGACTGCATTAACTATATGAATCCGTGGATGCCATTCACCTACCGTGTTTGGTGGAAATTGCTCATTGCCTTAATTCTCTCACCAATCTTCGTACCGTTCTTGAGCTGTGTGCTTGCTGGGGATATCACGTATATGCTATTCGACCGCATCCTCCCGCGACGAAAATGGCCACAGGGGCTCATTGACGCCTGCGATGGCATATGGGATGGGAGAGAGTAGTGGGAAAGCGACCTATCCCAAGAGAAGAGAAAAGTAGTTTTTTCACGCGCGTAGATGCCCTACGCCCACATGATCCTCCGTTAGGTGTCGCCCCGGCAGCCGACAACAATGTTATGAAAGTGACCAAGAGCTGTCTTTTCATGCGCCCCGCCTCCGGCAGCATTTATGGCGGAAGGTTCAGCATGAGCTGGTGGGCAACAACAGTGCTCCCATTTGTATTCGTGTTTTTCTCTGTAGTGGAATACATCAGCTATCGTCACGACAGTTCGGTTAATGGATACAGCGCCGGCGCTATAGCTCACTATTTAGAAAACTGGTATTACCCAGTTGGCATTAGTGCGGTGTTTCTCATCTTCTGTTTTTGGCTATTCATCCCGTGGCGCACTCAACTTCCAGTCATATTTAATCGAAGAACGCGCAAGGTTACCTACCTGGCACGGGGCAAAATTGCGAGCCAGTCCTGGGACTGTCTGGAAGCCTACATCAAGGATGTTACGAGCTTTGCTGCCGGTG
The DNA here is from genome assembly GCF_000761245.1 of Comamonas testosteroni. Lineage (GTDB taxonomy): Bacteria > Pseudomonadota > Gammaproteobacteria > Burkholderiales > Burkholderiaceae_C > Comamonas > Comamonas testosteroni_C. The sequence continues at coordinate 54,648 of NZ_AWOR01000021.1, forward strand.
GCGCCCCCATAAATGAGGGCGTTTTGACGCTAGCCATTCCCTATGCTGAACACGACCACCAGCAATCCGATGACCGACTGCGCATTGGAATTTCCGCCACGAAGGATGCCGACGAAGCTTTCTTTAATCGCGGCATCTATGGGGCCGCCATGATTTGGGAATACATTCGGCTTTATATGCGTGAGGGCATGATTGCCCTGCCGCCGTCGTCGGCCCTTAGTAATTATCGAGCCACCAGCGTTCGAGAGTGCTTCTCTCTCTGGTCTCCATTCAAGATGTTCCGCAGCCGTAGTTGGTGGAAGCGCCTCCTGGCTCCATTCCTCTTTCCAGTTGCAGCGCCAGTCCTCTGGTTGATAACAGTAGGTGACCTGCTCTATATGGGGCTCGATCGCATCCTGCCCCGTCGAAAGTGGCCACAAGAACTAATCGATGCCTGTGACGGCATATGGGATGGCCGGATATGAGTGATGAATCTGGTGCAGCGCGCCTGATAGTTAAAGAAGACAAAACCGACAATTGAATCAAGGAATTCGACAGTGAAAGGACCCCGTCTCAGTCCGCCTTGCTCTGGTTGGCAAGAGGACCTGCCCGGACCAAACGAACCTCCAGTCGCGATGCTCGATTTGGGATTTGACGCCCCGAATCATAGGGACAATGTGTACTTGGAGATTAGCCGAAACGCCTTGGCAAAGCGTGGACTCCTCATGTTGATATGTGTCCCTGCATTTTTCTGGCTGCTGTTCGTTCCAAGCCTCTTGAGAGATACATGGAAGTATGGGGAAGCATTGATGTTCTTCATCGGCCCGCTATGTATAGGCGCTGTAACCTGGTGTGTCGCGTCAGGAGTTCGACTGGATGTGTCTCCTCCTCGCGATGAGCCTCTCCGCTTCAACCGCGCCCGTCAACGCATCTACGCCTACAACTTTAGGTACCGCTGGTGGAACCCCTTCGAACGTTGGCAGGTCGTGCCAGTGGCCTACGACTGGTCCCAGGTACGCGCCGAGAAGTACCCCCTGATGTGCTGCGCAGCCTCCGGCGGGAGATGACACAATCGCTGCAGGAGGGTTCCAGCTCTGTATCCTCCAAGCCCTGGGTACCGGGCCCCTGAGCTGCATCCAGTTCAGAAAAAGCCAAAGCCCGTCTTCACGGGCTTTGGCTTTTTCTGAAACAAGGTCTATTTCTGGCCCAGGCGGAAGTGCGGCTGCGCCACTACCTGCATCTCGCTGTCCAGGCTGCCGATGTACTTGGCGAGTTGCTGCAGCTCGTCGCTCTTGAACTGCTTGGCAATGCCGGCCATCACGCCATTGCTGCGCCCGATGAGCGGATTGCCATCGGTTCTATATGACTGCAACGCGCGGAAAACATAGTCCGAATACTGCCCTGCCACCTTGGGATAGGACGGGTCAATGGGCTTTGAAAAGCCTTCTCCGTGACAGGAGAAGCAAGCACCTTTTTGCAACAGCGCCGTGACAGCAGGGTTCGCCTCCTTGGCCTTGCCGTCCTTGGCCTTGCCATGACCTGCATAGAAGGCCGCCACATCAGCCATATCCTGCTCGCTCAGCGAGTCGGCAATGCCACGCATGGTAGGGTGTTTTCGTTCGCCTTTTTTATAGGCATTCAGAGCCGAGACGATATAGGCTTCGTTCTGCCCGCCGATCATCGGCACCTTGTAAACCTCAGGGAAGCTGGCCTGATAACCGGTGATGCCATGACAGCCTATGCACATGGCGATCTTGCCTTCGCCGGCCTTTGCATCGCCCTTGACAGCCTGGGCGTTTGCCGCGCCGGTCACTGATGCGACAACTACTGCCAATACCGTGGTCCAAGTTTTTATCATTTTGCGCGCACAATCCTTCAAGAGTTCAGACGGGTGCTCAAAAGCCTTGCTGCAGTGCAAACGATTATGGCAGTGAGAATTTCGCACGCTTATCAATACTTACGCTGATACCGCCCATGAAGTTTCAAGGTTCCGACAAATACGTGGCCACGCAAGATCTGATGCTGGCCGTCAACGCTGCCGCTACCCTGCAGCGCCCTCTGCTCATCAAGGGCGAGCCCGGCACGGGCAAGACCATGCTGGCCGAGGAAGTGGCTCAGGCGCTGGACATGCCACTGCTGCAGTGGCACATCAAGTCGACCACCAAGGCCCAGCAAGGCCTTTACGAGTACGACGCCGTGAGCCGTCTGCGCGATTCGCAGTTGGGAGACGAGCGCGTCAAGGACATTCACAACTACATCGTCAAGGGCGTGCTCTGGCAGGCTTTCACGGCGGAGCGCCCCGTGGCCCTGCTGATCGACGAGATCGACAAGGCCGACATCGAGTTCCCCAATGACTTGCTGCGCGAGATCGATCGCATGGAGTTCTATTGCTACGAGACCCACGAGATGATCCGCGCCAAGCACCGCCCGCTGGTCTTCATCACCTCGAACAACGAAAAGGAACTGCCTGACGCATTTTTGCGCCGATGCTTTTTCCACTACATCAAGTTCCCCGATGCCGACACCATGCGCCAGATCGTGGCCGTGCACTTCCCCAAGCTGCAGGGCGAGTTGCTGAACGCGGCCATGAAGGTTTTCTACGATGTGCGCAATCTGCCCGGCCTCAAGAAAAAGCCTTCGACCAGCGAGCTGATCGACTGGCTCAAGCTGCTGGTCGCCGAGGAAATTCCTGCATCGGCCCTGCAATCCGAGGAAGGCAAGGTCAGCGTACCGCCCCTGGTTGGCGCACTGCTCAAGAACGAACAGGATATGAGCCTGTTTGAAAAGCTGGTCTTCATGAACCAGCGCAACCGCTAGCCTTCCTTAAGAGCCGAGGAGACACAACCCATGAGCACCGCACAACAACTGCTGCTGGAAGGCGGCTCCGACGCCATTGGCTTTGTGGGTGGAGCCCTGCTGGGCTGGGGCCTGTCCCATGTGCTGGGGCTTGACCTGTTTGCCCAGGGCTATGGGGCGGGCAGCATTGCCGCCATCGCCATGGTGGGGCTTGGCGGAGGCCTGGGGCTCAAGCTGGCCCGACTCTGGCGCAGCAAGCGCAATCCACTTTGAGTGAGCAAGCCATGACTTTTGTAGAACCTGTGACCCTGCGCGACCGCGGCGTGCGACTGGAGCCGCTGGCCCTGAGCCATGAGCCTGGACTGGCAGCGGCCGCTGCCGATGGAGAGCTGTGGAAGATTCGAGTGACTTCCGTGCCCGAGCCTGGCGAGGTGCGCAGCTATATCGAAACCGCGCTGCTGGGCCGCGACCAGGGCCACCGCTTTGCATTCGCCGTACTCGACGATGCCAGCGGCAAGGTGCTGGGCACGACCAGCTATCACGACATCGTGCCCGCCATTCGCCGCGTGGAGATTGGCTACACCTGGTATGCCAAAAGCGTGCAGCGTACCCATGTCAACACCTCGGCCAAGCTGCTGCTGCTGGCCCATGCCTTCGGTACGCTGGGCTGCCATGTGGTGGGCTGGCGCACGGACAACTTCAACTTCGCGAGCCAGCGCGCCATCGAGCGGCTGGGAGCCAAGAAGGATGGCGTGATTCGCGGCCATGCGCTGCGCCGCGACGGCACGATTCGCGACACCGTGATGTACAGCATGCGCAGTGGCGAATGGCCTGAAGCCCGTGCACAACTGCTCTACCTTCTGGAGCAGCATGCACCCGCTGCATAAGCGCTGGAGGCATTTTTCATGCTGATCGATTTCTTCTATACCCTGCGTGCCGCCAAGCTGCCTGTGTCGGTCAAGGAGTTTCTGGCTCTGCTGGAAGCACTGGACGCGGGCATCATTGGTCCCAAGAGCGAGGATCGCTGGAGCCTGGACGACTTCTATCACCTGGGCCGAACCATTCTGGTCAAGGACGAGAAGCACTATGACAAGTACGACCGCGCTTTTTCCGCCTATTTCAAGGGCGTGGAGATGCTGGCCGACTTGAGCAAGGAAATTCCGCAGGACTGGTTGCAAAAGCTTCTGGAGCGCGAGCTCAGCCCCGAGGACAAGGCCAAGATCGAAGCCATGGGCTGGGACGAACTGATGGAGACGCTCAAGAAGCGCCTGGAGGAGCAAAAGGAGCGCCACGAAGGCGGCAGCAAATGGATTGGTACGGGCGGCACCAGTCCCTTCGGTCATGGTGGCTACAACCCGGCGGGCATACGCATTGGCGGGCCGGGCCGCAACAAGAGCGCCGTCAAGGTCTGGGAGCAGCGAGCCTACCGCGACTATGACGACACACAGGAGCTGGGCACGCGCAATATCAAGGTCGCGCTACGCCGCCTGCGCAAGTTTGCGCGCCAGGGCAGCGAGCTGGAGCTGGATCTGCCGGACACCATCCGCTCCACGGCAGCCAATGCGGGCTATCTCGACATCAAGATGATTCCCGAGCGGCACAACCATGTGAAAGTGCTGCTGCTCATGGACGTGGGCGGCACCATGGACGAGCATATCCAGCGCGTGGAGGAGCTGTTCTCGGCCGTGAAGAGCGAGCTCAAGCATCTGGAGTTCTATTACTTCCACAACTGTGTCTACGACTTCATGTGGAAGAACAACCGCCGCCGCTTTGCCGAGAAGTTTCCGACCTGGGACATCATTCGCAAGTACAACAAGGACTACAAGCTGATCTTTGTCGGCGATGCGACCATGAGCCCCTACGAGATCCTGCAGCCCGGCGGCTCGGTCGAGTACATGAACGAGGAGCCCGGAGCCGAATGGCTGCAGCGTCTGACGAATGCCTTCCCGCACTTTGCCTGGATCAATCCGGAGCCCCAGGGCGTATGGCAGTACCGCCAGAGCATCAGCATCATCCAGCAGTTGATGGGTGACCGCATGTACCCTTTGTCGCTCAAAGGCTTGGAAGACGCCATGCGCATGCTGTCAAAATAGGGGCATGCCCCAGACCTTGCCCTTGAAAAAGCCGGCCTTGAGGCCGGCTTTGCTTTTGGGAGCCGCCTTGCTCCTCAGCGGCTGCAGCCTGCTTTCCCCCAAAGACAAAGAAACCGAAGCCATGGGCATCGATACCAGCGGCCCGCCGGCCTTCACGCTGGAAGTCGATGCGCCCAAGGAAATCCGTGCGCTGCTGGAGCAGCATCTTGAACTCAAGCGCTTTCGCCACCAGCCGGATCTGCAGCGCCGCGAGCTGACGCGCCTGCTGGGCGCGACCGATGCCAATGTGCGCGAGCTGATCGGCACCCTGGGCTATTTCAGCCCCACGGTGACCGTGGAGCTGACCGATACTCCCGAGGAGGAAGCTCCGCGCAAAGTGGTGGTCAAGGTCGACCCAGGCCCGCCCACCATCATTGAGAAATCCGAGGTGCGTTTTGCCGGCATCAATGCCAACGACGAGCTGGGGACCTCTCAGCGCCTGCAGATCGAGGAAACCTGGCCGCTGCAGGCCGGCGAGCAATTCTCGCAATCAGCTTGGAGCAGCGCCAAGAGCGGTGGTCTCAAGGAGCTGCAAAAGCGCCGCTACCCACTGGCCCGCATAGATACCAGTCTGGCCGATGTGGATGCCGACACCAACAAGGCCCAAGTGAGCGTGAGCTATGACCCCGGCCCGGCCTATACGTTCGGTCCGCTGCAGATTGATGGTGCCCAGCGTTACGACCCGGTGCGCACGGCCCGTATTGCGCGCCTTCCGGAAGGTCAGGAATATGACTTGCAAAGCATGCTTGATGCGCAACAGCGCCTGGTCAGCAGTGGCTATTACGACTCGGTATTTCTCTCCCTGGCCGATTCGCCGCAACAGGCAGCTACCGAAGCTGAGCGCGACGAGCAGCGCAAGAGCCAGGGTGCAGCCATCACCTCGCCCGTGATTGCCAAGGTGCGCGAAGCCAAGCTGCAGAAATGGGTGTTCGGTGTGGGTCTGAGCACGGACACCGGACCTCGTCTGTCCATCGATCACACTTACAACAAGGTGCCCGGTCTGAACTGGCGCGCCGTCAGCAAGCTGCAGCTGGACAGGAAGAACCCGCTGATCTCCACGCAGCTGGTCGGCCTTCCCGGAGAGGATCTCTGGCGCTGGTTTGCCAGCGGCAAACTCGAGCGTGCGCCTGCTGGCGACTTCTACACCAACAGTGCGCAGATGCGCTTTGGCCGCTCCAAGGCCGAAGACCGCATAGAACGCAATATGTACCTGCAGTACGACTATGCCAAGACCCAGGGCGCAGGCGCTCCGCCCGGTGCCTCCTCGCTGCTGGCCAACTATGGCTGGACGGCCCGCTATTTCGACAACAATCTGCTGCCCACCTCGGGCTTCGGCCTGGCCCTGGAGGCTGGAGCCGGCACCACGCTGACGCCGCAGCGCTCGCCGTTCGGGCGCCTCACTGGCCGCTGGCTCAGCCTGATACCGCTGGGCGAGCGCGACGAGGAAACCAGGCGCCACAGCCGCCTGCAGCTCAAGGCGGGAATCGGCGCCGTCATGGCCAAGAGAGATGTGGATCTGCCCACCACCATCATGTTTCTGACCGGCGGCGACAACACGGTGCGCGGCTACGGCTATCAATCGATTGGCGCACGCACCGACAACGGCCGTGTGATTGCGGGCCGCTATCTGGCCATGGGCAGCGTGGAATGGCAGCGGCCCATCACCATCAAGGGCAATACGCAGGACTTCGAGCACGCCGTCTTCATCGATGCCGGCACCGTGGGCGATGACATCAACCGCCTCTACACCCGCGTCGGTTTTGGCACCGGCATTCGCTGGAAAAGCCCGGTTGGCCCAATTCAAGCAGATCTCGCCTGGGGCGCACAGGAGCAGCAGCTGCGCCTGCACCTGCGTCTGGGCTTCACGTTTTAAGCATGGCAGAACAAAACACATCCCCCCCCGCCAAGGGCTCCTCTTCGCCTCTCAAACGCCGCCGCTGGCTACGCGCGCTGGGCTGGACCTTTGCAGCGACCCTGCTCGCCCTGGCGCTGGCGCTCGGCAGCCTGCTGTGGTGGATTGGCAGAGACGACTCGCTCAACCAGACGCTGCAGCGTGTGGCCGGCTGGCTGCCCGCAGACCAGTCCCTGGTTGCCAAAGAGGTCACGGGCAGTGTCAAGAATGGCGGCCGCATAGGCTGGCTGCAATGGCAAAGCCCGACCATGAAGGTCGAAGTCAGGGAAGCTCAGATCGGCTGGCAGTTCAGGCCTTTGCTGCTGTCGCGCACGCTCAAGCTGGGCGAGGTTCATATTGCCGAGTTGCGCATTGCCAGCACCCCCGACCCCGACAAACCCGCCAGCGAACCGCTGCAGTCGCTGACCCTGCCGGTGAAGATAGCGCTGCCCTTCAGGATCGATCAGATCATCTGGCAAGGCCCGCCTGAAGCCGTGGTGCAGGACCTGCGCGGTCGCTATGAATACACAGGCACACACCACGAACTCAAAGTCAGCAGCCTGCGCTTTGCCCAGGGCTCCTACCAGGCACAGCTGAAATTGCAGGGCGCCGCCCCCATGGCCTTGCAAGCCGAAGCAACAGGCGATGTGCAAGTGCCCAACCCGCTGGACAAAAGCGATGACGCCCTCAACACCATTGCCGTGCAGGCCAGGGTGACAGCCGAAGGCACGCTGGCCACCGAAGCGGCCAGGTTGGCGATCAAGGCCAATGCCAGCGCAGAAGCATCGCCCCCCGGCCCGGGAACTCAAGACCCGCCAGCAACCGCCCCGAAGCGGGAAAAGAGCGGGCTGCCATCTCGTTCAAAGTCCGAAGCAGCAACGGCAGAAGCGGGCCCCATGCAAGCCGATGTGGAGGCCAGCATCATGCCCTGGCGCAGCCAGCCGCTGCTGGCAGCCAAGGCCCAACTCCAGAATCTCGATGTCTCGGCTTTCTGGCCTCAAGGGCCGCGCACCTTGTTGACCGGCCAATTGCATGCTGGCCCGGATGAGACCGTGTCCGCAGTTGCAGACCTTGAGGCGCAGCCCTGGAAGCTCAATACCAGCTTCAGCAACGCACTGCCCGGCCCCTGGGACCGGCAGCGCCTGCCCGTGGCAGAGCTGACAGCCCGAATCGATTTCGATGGCCAGCAATGGCAGGTGAACGACTCCCGTATCCAGATCGGCAAAGGCCATATTGCACTCGGCGGTCAGTTCACTCCGAGCACCCGGTTGTTTGAAGGTCTGGCCACTGTGGAACAACTCAACCCGGCCGATCTCTACAGCACGATGGAAGCCGCCCCTGTGGAAGGCGAAATCAGCGCAAAGGCTGTGCAAGCCGAGCCTGGCAGCGGCGATGCCGCTGCCAGCAAGATTGTGTTTGCCGCCAATCTGCAGGCGGCGGGCGGCAAGCGCGACAGCAAAGCCTTGCGCATTCAGACACTGGCGGCCAGCGGCCAGTGGCAGGCTCCGCTGCTGCAACTGGAAAAACTGCAGCTGGAAGCCCTGCAAGCCAGCATCGATGCCAGGTCTGTGGAGTTCAATACCGAAACCCAGCAGGCCAGGGCTCGACTCAAGGCCGCTGCACCCGGTGCGCAGCTGAGCATTGAAGGACAGATGGGTCCTGCCAGCGGCGCTATCCAAAGCCAGCTGCAGCTCAGCTCCATGAGTACGCTCACACAATGGCTGCGCAAACTGCCGGGCGTCAAGGATCCGCTGGCCGGCGCGCAACTCGATGGCAGCGCAGATCTGCAACTGGCTCTGAAGGGCGGTTGGGAAAATCTGCTCAAGCGCCTGAGCGCTCCCCATGGCGCGCCCATTCCCGCCAGTGGCTTGCAGATTCAGGCCAAGCTGCGCGCCGAGAAAATTCGCTATCTGCCCGCCGGCACCGCAGCCGACCAGCGCGCCGTCCTGCCTGCGCTGGCATTGAGCATTGACGGCAGCCCCGAAAATGCCAGGGTCGGCTTGACCGCACAGGCCCAGCAAGCGGGCAAGAGTATTCAGCTCGACACCGCTTTGCAGGTCGGCCTGGCCGGCGGCAAGGGCATGGCACCACTGGACTGGCAGGCCAGTCTGGAAAAGCTGCAAGCCCAGCTCACCCCCGACAAGAACAAGCCCGGCCCCTGGGTGGTGCAGTTGCAAGCCGCAGCCCCCGTGCAAATCAGGCAGCGCACCAGCGGCAGCACGGTGCTCAGCACCGTCTATCAGTTCAGCGCCGGCAAGCTGCAGATCACGCCCCCGAAGTTGGGCATCAGACGCACCAGCAGCGAGCCGCTGGCACCTGTGCAGATGGCATGGGATGAGGGCTCCGTCACCCGTACCGGCAGCGGCCAATGGGGCGTACGCAGCGCAGGGCAGGCCCTTGGAATTCCGCTGGTCTGGGTCGATGCATTTAGTCTGGGCGATGACGAGCCACCGCTGGAGGCCGCAGGGATTTCCGGCGACCTGAGCTTCAACGCGCGCTGGAACCTGGACACCTTGGGCAAGGATCTCAAGGCCGATCTCACGATCGAGCGCGCCGCAGGTGATCTGCGGCTGGCGGTGGACGATGGCTCCAGCACCACCGTCATCCAGACCACCGGCCCCACTGCCACACGCGCAGGCGGCACACGCACGCGCCAGATCGGCGGCGCAGGCATGCGCTCGCGCATCAAGGACATACGCCTCAACGTGCAGGCTCAGGGCAGCCAGGTCAACGCCAAACTACTCTGGGAGAGCGAGCGCGCAGGCAAGCTCAGTGCCGACCTGCGCACCCAGCTCAGCTACCAGCAAGACGGCTGGACGCTGCCCGCCACAGCGCCTCTGTCCGGTCAGTTGCACGCCAATATGCCAGATATGGGGCTGTGGGCCCTGTTTGCACCGCCGGGCTGGCGCATCCAGGGCACGCTGGCGGCCGATGCCAGCATCAGCGGCACCTTGCAGGACCCCAAGTGGCAGGGCGATATCAAGGCCGATGGGCTCAATATCGTGTCTCTGCTCGATGGCGTGGACCTGCGCGACGGCATTCTGCGCGCCAAGCTGCAAGGCACCAGGCTGGACATTACCGAACTGCGCCTCAAGGGCGGTAAGGGCAGCCAGGCGCGCATTCTGGGCTATAGCGGCAATCTGACCCGTACCCCTGAAGACGGCGGCCAGCTCACCGGTTCGGGCTATGCCCAGTTCACGCCACCGGGGGCGGGGGCCGAATCAGGTCTGAGCATGAATCTGCAGGCCAAGGCCAGCAAGCTGCAGGTGCTTGTGCGCGCCGACCGTCAGGTCAGCGTCTCCGGCGATCTGCAGGCCCGACTGGAGCAAGGCCAGTTCACGCTGCGCGGCGACCTCAGCGTCGACAGAGCCTCCATCATCCTGCCCGAGGAATCCGCACCATCGCTGGACAAGGACGTGGTCGTACGCTCGGCGGCATCGCGCAAGGCCGAAGAGGAAGAGCGCCAGCGCGCCGAGCAACAGGCCCGCAAAGATCAGGCCCGCGCCACGCCGCGCAAGGTGCCCGACATTCTCGTCAAGCTCGACATGGGCCGCGACTTTGCTCTGCAAGGCTTTGGCATCACCACGCGACTGCTGGGCCAGCTCGAAGTGCGGGGTGCCAGCTACATCGGCGGCCCGCCCAGCGTGACTGGCGAAATCCGTACCGAGCAAGGTCGCTACCGTGCCTGGGGCCAGTCGCTGAATGTGGAAACCGGCCTGATCCGCTTCAATGGCCCCTATAACAACCCCTCGCTGGACATACTGGCGCTGCGCCCGAATATTGCCGTCAAGGCCGGCGTGCAAGTGCTGGGTACGGCCAGTGCGCCACGCGTGCTGCTGTACTCGGACCCTGCCCTGCCCGATGCAGAAAAGCTCTCCTGGGTGGTCATGGGCCGCGACCCTGCCTCTGGCGGAGCCAGCAGCGCCTTGCTCCAGCAGGCCGCCATGGCCCTGCTGGCTGGCGGCAACAGCTCCAGCGGCAAGATTGCGGGTAGCCTGGGGCTCGATGAAGTCGGATTCAAGGGCGGCGGCGACGGCACGGATGCAGCAGGTGCAGCTCTGACCATGGGCAAGCGCATCTCGGACAAGCTCTACCTGACCTACGAGCAGAGCCTGTCGGGAGCCATGGGCATCATCTACATCTTCTACGACCTGTCGCGCAGCGTCACTTTGCGCGCCCAGACCGGCATGACCAGCGCCATGGACATCGTCTATACCGTTCGCAAGGACTAAGAATGAGAACTGCCTTCATCCCCTTGCCCGCATGCGATAACGGCTATCAATCCTGCTATGCCACGCAGCCGCACAGCGCTTGAGCAAGCCGCCGGCAAACTCATACTTCGCATCCAGCAGGAATGGATGCAGGAGCTGGGCGAGCCCGCGGCTGAAGACAGCGAGCAAGTCATGAACCGCGCCCATGACTTGCTTGTGGCCGCATCGGCCGGCCGACTCGTCCAGGCGCTGCAGCAGCAGTCGATTGAAGAATTTCTGGGCAGGGAATGGCTACGCAGCCATCCTGAGGTGCTGCCATTCGTCAATGCTCTGACCGAGCAACTGCAGTCCTGATCCATCTATACAGGCCCTCAGCGGCCTGCTGCCACGCCTTATTTGACGTAGGAGCGCAGCACCTTCACGACCAGCTCCAGGTCCTGCTCACGCTGCTCGGCCGTCGCGGCCTCGGCCCCCAGATGCTCGCGCACATGGCCTTCGAGCAACTCCAGCATCAAACCATTGACGGCCCCGCGCACAGCTGCCAGTTGCTGCAGCACCACGGCACAGTCCTGCCCTTCTTCCAGAGCTCGCTCAAGGGCTTGTGTCTGCCCCTTGATACGGCGAATGCGCGCGAGCAATGGCTTTTGATTCGAAACGGTATGCGACATAAGCAGGAATTGTAGTCCTCGTGCCGACATGGAAAATATACTGGGGTAGAGTATATGAAAACACACCAATCATGACCTCATACACCGACTCCCCCCTGACCCGGCAGCACTCCCACAGCTTTGACCAAGGCAATCCGCTGGGTGAAAAAAACGCCAAGCTGGCCATGTTGCTGACGCTGGCCATGATGGTGCTAGAAATCACTGCCGGCTATTACTTCAACTCTATGGCCCTGCTGGCCGATGGCTGGCATATGAGTTCACACGCGCTGGCGCTGGGTCTGTCCGTCAGCGCCTATGCCGCTGCGCGCAAACTGGCCAATGACACACGTTTCAGCTTCGGTACCTGGAAGATAGAAATCCTGGCGGGCTACACCAGTGCCATCTGCCTGCTGCTGGTTGCCGCCCTGATGGCTTTTGAATCCATACAACGCCTGCTCTCGCCTGCCGCCATTCACTATCAGCAGGCCATAGGCGTGGCAACTCTTGGTCTGTTGGTCAATCTGGCCTGTGCCTGGCTGCTCAAGGACGGGCACCACCATCACCACGGCCATGAGCACCACAGCGATCATCACCATGGACACGACCATGCGCATGGCGACCTGAACCTGCGCTCCGCCTATCTGCACGTGATTGCAGACGCGGCCACATCGGTCATGGCCATCGCAGCGTTGCTGGGCGGCATGCTTCTGGGCTTTGCCTGGCTGGATTCGGTCATGGGCTTGGTCGGCTCCGTGATGGTGGCAATATGGGCCTTAGGCCTGCTGCGCGATAGCAGCCGCGTGCTGCTCGATGCCGAAATGGATGCTCCCGTCGTGCGAGAGGTACGCGATGCCATCGCGCAAGGCCCGCAGCCCGTCCGCATCACCGACCTGCATGTCTGGCGCGTGGGCAAGAGCCACTATGCCTGCATCATCGCAGTCGAGGGCGCGGCCACGGTCACACCCGACTACATCCGCCAGTTGCTGTCGATACACGAAGAACTCTCCCACGTCTCTGTCGAAGTCAACCGCACAGAGCCGGCATAAATAAGTCGGTTGGAATCCGCAGGCTGGCAACACGGGTAGAATCCAGCGTCCCTCCCCGTAGTTCAATGGATAGAACGGTCGCCTCCTAAGCGACAGATACAGGTTCGATTCCTGTCGGGGGGACCAGTAACGCATTGATTTTTAATGAGTCCTGGTGGAAACGGGACATAAGTGGGACATTTCCCGCTTTTGCCCCTCAGACTTTGACAAACGCAGGCCGTCCAGAACGGCGCTGCGTTTTTTTTCGTCCCAACTTCGGCTCAGTTCTGGCAGTCATGCCGCCATGGGGCGACGCCTTCATATGGCCTTGATACAAAAAAGATAGCGTTTGCTTACACAGTAAACTGCGGAATATACTGTACACACATACAGTGTCTGTTAGGTAGCTATGGCGGCAAACAACTCAGCAAGCGAGCAATTTCAGAGTGAGATTGATGATGTAAGCGCATCTGTCCAGGCGCTTTGCGAACTGCTGGCTGCTGCTCAGAACACCAAGGTAAGCGCCGCCTGCGTGCATGCAATCCTCAAGCCCATGGCTCGCAGGCTCGATGTCGTCGCAAGCACTGCGGCAGATGCGCGGCTTGTGCTGAAAACCTCGTAATTTCCCGTAATACAAAATGCAGCGCAAATGCCATGCATTGCGTGCATTGGTGCGGCTTTGAGGTAGGCCGACCGGGTAGTAATTTGCGCCCCACGAAGCGGGCAGGCGCGGCGGGGGCGTCATGGCGCGCCACGGGGTTGAGGGGGCGGCTTCGGGTCTGTCTTGCAGGCCTGAGTCATGGGTGAAACGGTGCCGGGAAGGCTCAGATTGCGGCCTTGGCGCGCGCGTATGGCCGCGCGAATGGGTAGCACGGTACAGACGCAAAAAAGGGCGCCTAGGCGCCCTGATGCTGTCGGGGGTGGATCGTCTTTAGGTTTCGCTGCCCGTCCGGGGTGCAAACCTCACAATGTCCATGCCTGCCCACTCGTTGAATGTCTCAAACAGCCCCTGCAGTGGGACTATTTCATTCTCGTAGAACACCTGCAGCGACTGGCTGGCATTGCCGAAGCCGCCCGTATTGTTGGGGATGATGCCAAGCAGTCCAGGCGGAACGCGATGCGCGGCCAGCACATCGTCCTTGCTCGCGTTCTTGATAGCGCTGAAATCATCCTTGGCGGCAATCTCGCTCACTGGTATCAGCTTGAGGCCTTCGGGCTTGCCGCCTGGGGCGTGGACAAACAGATTGCGGAAGTTGCCCGGCCCCTTGGACTTGCGCAGCTGCTCGCGCAGCTTCTCCACATCCCCATTGCTCACCGCGCTGTCGCTCAGGTACATGATGAAACCAGCGTGGCTGCCGTTCTCGTAGTAGCGGCGCCGGAAGACCGTGGCCGACTCATTCAGCAGCGCCGACTGCAACGCGCTCAGGTACTCGGGCAGGCCGTACAGCTCCTGATTAATGTCGGGCTCGCGCAGATGGAAGACGGAGCCAGGCACAAACTCATGTTCTTCGCGCCAGTTGGGCACGTAGAAATACCGCTTCTCCTGACCCCGGCGCATGTACCGGCTCAGCGAATGTTCAAAACGCATGGTGCGGCCGGACAAAGCGCGGCGGGCTTCAAGGTATCCGTTGCCGAACACCATGAAGTCCGTGGCCCAGGCCTTGAAAGTTTCGCGCGACATCATCGGATGAGGGATGAAGCTCGCCGTCAACAGATTGCGTTTCAGGTAGATGGCAGAGCTGTGGTGCGGCGATGCCCGGAAAGCATCGGCCAGCCCATCGAGCGGAAACGGTGGCTCATACCAGCGGCCGTTAAACATTGCTTCCACGTAGTCCAGCAGGCGCAGCCGGCTGACTGGCTCGGGGTCCCCGAAGGTGAAAACCTCTACCTGCCCTCCCTGGGTTTCAGCCTTGGCCATGGGGGTGGGGTTCTTTTTGGTCATTCGTATACCTCTACAGATGAGCTGCCGCCGTGGACATCCCCGGCGAGTGATTCGTTATCCAGTGCGTGCATGACCGCCCAGGCCAGATCGGCGTGGCCGATGTCGTCCGAGCGGCCGGACTGATAGGTGACATGGCGCTGGCTGGGCGTCAGCACCTTCTTGATGGCCATGAATGCGGCGGCCACATCGGTGCAGTCGGCGTCCATTTCCAGGCGGCCCTTGCTGATGACCTGTTTGGCCTTGAGCACCAGCCGAGCCTTAAGCGCCAAGTCGTAGTGATAGGCTCGCGCCTGCGGGTAGAACTTGATGACGTTCTGATAAACGCCCTGGCCCAAGCCCGTGGTGTCGATGCCCATGAACGTCACGTTGTATTGCACGGTAATGCTGCGGATGTACTCGGCCTGGGCCTCAAAGTCAGCGCCCCGGAACTGCTGGCGGTGCAACAGACGGAACTTGCCGCCCGGCACCTTGGGCGGTGCAATCACCACCAGGGCAGCCGTGTCGCCGGTAAACGAGGGGTCATAGCCAACCCAGACCGGCTGCCACGCAAATGGGCGCATGGCGAGAGGCTTGAAGTCGTCGGCCCATGTCTCCCACGAATCCACCATGCACGCCTGCATCATCTGCAGCGTGAACTGTGAATTGCTGTCGTCGATGAATTCGCAGCGGAAGAGGTTTGAGAATTCGTCGTCCGGGTACTCTTCCAGCAGCTCGGCCAGATCAAACAGATTGCAGCCCAGGCGCAGCGCGTCATCGATGGTCACGATGTGGCGGAACCGTCCATCCGCGCAGCGCAGGCCGTTGGCCAGCGCCTTGTGGCTCAGGTCAATCTGCACATGCTTGGCTTTGTCCCGCCCCCGGTTGCGGTCCTCGCCGGTCCAGAACGAATAGGCCTCATGGCTCTTTGCCGATGGCGTGCTGAAATACGTCTTGCGCCAATGCTTATGCGTGGCCATGGCGCTGGCCACCTTGTTGAGTTCCTTGAAATTGCCCGTCCAAAAGAACTCATCGAAATAGAAATCCCCGCTGCGGCCCTGGGCTGTCTTGGCATTGGTGCCCAAGAAATGTAGCTCGGCGCCATTCCACAGCACCATGGGATCGCCGCCCAGCTCTACCCCCACGTCATTGGCAAAAGCCACCATGTAGTTTTTGAACTGGTGCGCCTGGGCCTTGGATGCGGACAGAAAAATCTGATTGCGCCCCTCTGTTACCGCACGAATCAAGGCTTCACGGGCAAAGTAGAAGGTTGCACCGATCTGGCGCGACTTGAGCAGAATGCGCGTGCGCTCCTTCTGGGCCTCAAACCATCGGTTTTGATACCCAAAATTTCCCGCGTGGAATATCTCAAGCAGCTGCTCTGTCTGCTCGGGCGTGAACTCGTTGCGCTTGGGTTTGCGCTTGGGGGCGGCATTGCGGCGGGCAATGTTGGGGTTTAGGTCCCCTTCCTTGCCGGTTTCTTGGTAGCGCTCCACCCGTGCGGTGCGCTCCAGCTGGCGGCCGAGCAGGTCAATTTCCTTGAAGTCGCCGCCCGTCTTCTCGTCCTTCATGATGAGCTGCACCATGCGCAGCTCAAGCGCGCCGTTCACGCGATCGAGCGGCGTGAACTTGTCCCACTCTTCCGCATCGCGCCAGCCGTAAAGCGTGGTTGCCGGAACGCCCAGCTTTTCCGCTATCAGTTTGGGCCGCCAGCCTTGCCAGTACAGATACCGCGCCACCTGTTTGGGCTGCGAGCTATTGGCCAACACGGCCGCCTGCATGGCGCTGCCCTGCTCCTGGGCCTGGGCGAGCACGAGCGCACCGAAATCAGCGTCCTTCTTTTTGGCGGCTTTGGCCTGTGGCTGCTCGCCTGCAGCAAATGGGGCGCAGTCATCCCCGGTCGGTTTCTTTCGTGCCATGGCAGGCAGTTTTCCGGGCGGGCTCCATCTAAACCAGCACGCGATTACGTCCACCGCGCCGCCACAACGACACCAGCGTGACGCGGCGCAGGCCGCTGGACACCATGAGAACTCACTGCTAACTCATCGCCGGACACCGGCAAACCCATCAGCGAGGCTCATCCATCCATGTCCAAGAAATCCCGCTTCTTCCGCGTCGCCGTCGAAGGCGCAACCTCTGACGGCCGCACCATCGACCGTGACTGGCTGCTGCAGATCGCCAAGCACTACAACCCCAAGGTGTACGGCGCCCGAGTCAACATGGAGCACATCCGCGGCTATGGCCCTAACAGCGACTTCCGCGCCTATGGCGATGTGCTGGCCGTCAAGACCGAAGAGGTGGACATCGGCGGCCAGAAAAAGCTGGCTCTGCTCGCCCAGATCGATGCCACCGATGAACTGGTCGAGCTGAACAAGCGCCGCCAAAAGCTCTACACCTCTATCGAGGTCCGCCCCAGCTTTGCCGATACCGGCGAGGCCTATCTGGTCGGTCTGGCCGTCACCGACAACCCCGCCAGCCTGGGCACTGAAATGCTGGAGTTCGCTGCCAAGAACCCGGACGCCAACCCCTTCAAGCTGCGCAAGGAACAACCCGACGATGTGTTTTCCGTGGCCGAGCCTCTGGCTCTGGAGCTGGAAGACGAAAGCGCCGGCATCGTGGCCAGCTTCAAGGCCAGCATTGCCGCCGCCGTGGCCAAGTTCACCGGCAAGGAAGCTACCGACGACGCCCGCTTTGCGGCTGTGGCCGATGGCTTTGGCGAGCTGGGCGAAAACTTCTCCAAGCATGTCCAGGCTGCACAAGCCTCCCAGGCCAAGACCGACCAATCGCTGCAGGCCATGAGCGCGGACATCGACAAGCTCAAGCAGCAATTCGCCAAGCTGGACAACACCGAAGCCCCCAACCGCCGCCCCGTGGCCAGCGGTGGGGCCGGTCAGCAACAAACCGATTTCTGACCAACCCGCCCAATCCGTCCCACTTCAAGGAACCATTCATGCGCAACGAAAGCCGCCAAAGCTATAACGAATTTCTCGGCCGTGTGGCCCAACTCAATGGCGTCAGCACTGCCGACACCGACAAGGCCTTTGCCGTCGCCCCCAGCGTCCAGCAAAAGCTGGAAAACGCTATGCAGGAGTCCAGCGAATTCCTGCAGCGCATCAACATCGTCCCCGTGGATGAGATGCAAGGCGAAAAGCTCGGCCTGTCCCTGTCCGGCCCCATCGCCAGTCGCACCAACACCGCCGACAAGGACCGCCAGACGCGCGACCTGACCGGCATCAGCGCGCGCGGCTACCACTGCCAGCAGACGAACTATGACTCGCACCTGAAATACTCCCTGATTGACGCCTGGGCCAAGTTCCCCGACTTTCAGGTCCGTGTGGCGCGCATGCTGGCCCATCGTCAGGCGCTGGATCGCATGTGCATCGGCTTCAACGGTGTATCCATCTCGCCGGATACCAACCTTGCGGCAAATCCCTTGCTGCAGGATGTGAACAAGGGCTGGCTGCAGAAGCTGCGCGAAGAAGCACCCGAGAACGTTATGCACGAGGGCAAGGTGGCGGGCAAGATCGTCATCGGCCCTGATGGCGACTTCAAGAATCTGGACGCGGCCGTCTTTGATGCCAAGCAGTTGCTATCCCCCTGGCATCGCAACAATCCCCAACTGGTCTGCATCCTTGGTGACAAGCTGCTGCACGACAAGTATTTCCCGCTGGTCAATACCACCCAAGCACCCAGCGAAACCCTGGCGGCAGACATCGTTATCAGCCAGAAGCGCGTGGGCGGCCTGCAGGCCGTGCAAGTGCCGTTCTTCCCTGAAAACGGCCTGCTCATCACCACGCTGGACAACCTGTCCGTGTACTGGCAGCGCGGCGGCCGTCGCCGCTACATCGTGGAGAACCCCAAGCGCAACCGCGTGGAGGACTACCAGTCCAGCAATGACGACTACGTTGTGGAAGACATCGGCCTCGCGTCCATGGTCGAGCACATCGAAATCGTCGAGGCCTAAGCCCAGCCGGGCCGCCGTCCGTCCGCATCAGGCGGCGGCCTCTCTCCGCAACTACCGGAAAACGCATCATGCAACTCACTCCCGCACAGCGTCACCGCGCCCGCGTGCTGGCTGCGAAGGCTCAGGCTGAAAGTCCGTTCGGCATCGAGGTCCAGGGCAGCGAATACGAGCTGATGATGGCCAAGCTGGCCACCGACAAGCGCACGCTCAAGAACATGGAATCGGTACAGCTCAAGCGCCAAGCCAAGGCCGCCATGCTGCCCGACTACCTGCCCTGGATCGAGGGCGCATTGACCAATGGCAAGGGCGCCAAGGATTTGGTCCTCACCACCACCATGGTCTGGGCCATTGACGCCGGGGCTTACGGCCTGGCATTGCGCATGGCTGCCTATGCCGTGCAGCACAACCTTCCCCTACCCGACCAGTACCACCGCAGCACGGCCGCCCTGCTCATGGACGAGTTTGCGGGCGCCTACCTGGGCGGTCAGTGGAGCCCCGTCAAGCCGG
Organism: Comamonas testosteroni; assembly: GCF_000761245.1. Lineage (GTDB taxonomy): Bacteria > Pseudomonadota > Gammaproteobacteria > Burkholderiales > Burkholderiaceae_C > Comamonas > Comamonas testosteroni_C. The sequence goes on from NZ_AWOR01000021.1 coordinate 73,718, forward strand.
ACGCCAGCGGCATGGTGCCCGACGACACCCACCCGGCCGAGCATCTGACGGCCGTGGATGGCATCACGCAAAACCTGGACGCCCCCGACCAAGCCCGCGCCAAGCTCTACAAGGCCACGGCTTATGCCATGTTGGGCAAGGTTCAGACCGCCGAGGAACCGGCGCTAGACGACATCCCCCAGGAAACCCTGGGCGGCGTCCAGGCGCTGCTGGCTCAGGCTCTCAAGCTGGACGCGCAGAGCGGCGTCAAAAAAGACATGGAGCGCATCGAGCGCAAGCTGCGCGCCCTGGCGGCACCACCCCAGGCCGATGGCGCGGCGGCCCCCGCTGCACCGGCAGCTGCCACCGCTGCGCCTGCGCCACGCAAGCGAGCTACCCCGGCCAAGCCTGCAGCCAAAGGCAAGCGCTAAACCCACCGAGCACAGCCCCCGTGCTGGGCGGCTCGCAGGGCCGCGCGAAGGCTTCGGCCTACCGCAACGCCCTGCGACCACCGCCCACTACGTTGGCGCCACATCAGCCCAGCACCATGACCATGATTGCCAACGCGCCGCCCATCATCGTGACCGACCCGCCCAGCAAACCGCCCATCACGGGCGTGCTGGACGCGGGCAGCTTCTGGCCCCATATCGACCTAGCCAAGCTGCGCGACAGCGTGGACGTAGACGGCTCCGTAACCGCTGGCCGCCTCACCCACGCTGCTGCCAATGCCCTGGCCAGCGTCATAAAGGACCTGAGCAACTGGGCTACCGCGCAAGCTGCTGCCGGGTTCGATACGCTTTCCTCTGTCCCGGCCATCGCCATCAACGGCACCAGCGTCAACGTGCTGTGCTTTGAGCGTGCTGTCTACGCCTACTCAAAGGCCGACCTGATCGAGCGCTACGCGGGTGCCGACGCCACCGGCCGCACCGAGCCCGGCGATGAGCGCCGCGAGTTGCAGGCCAGTGACTACCGTGCGGACGCCTTGCGCGCCGTGCGCGACATCCTGGGCGTGGCCCGCATGGAATCGGAGCTGATCTAGCCATGACCATCACCGTCCAGGCACAGCAGGGGGACACCGTGGACATGCTTTGTCTGCGCCACCTGGGCACCACTGCAGGGGTGACAGAAGCCACCTATGCATTGAACCCAGGCCTTGCCGCGCTTGGTTCCGTTCTGCCTCTGGGTCGGCGGGTCATCCTGCCCGACCCACCAACTGCCCCCACCGCACCGAAAACCATTTCCCTGTGGGACTGACGCCTGCTCAACCTAACCACTTCACTGCCATGTCTGAACCCACTTCTGCTGTCGGCACCTTCGCGGGCTACAAGCTCGCCCTCTTCTCCCTGCCGGTCATCGCCAGCCTGATCGCCTTCTGGCTGGGCCTGCGTTTCGTGCCGCTTCGCAGCACCGACCCGCGCGGCGACCTGCTCAACCGCGTCCTGGCCTGCTTGGTCAGCGGCTTTGTACTCGGCGTGCCTGCGCTGGTGCTGCTCATGCAGCACTGGCCGGGCGTCTTTGAGGCTGGGATGCGACTCGCCACCATGGCCGCCGTGCCATCCATTGCGGGCTTCTTCATCATTACCGGCTGCGTGCTGGTGGTCTGCTCCATCCCTGGTCCGTGGATCGTGGCGGGCGTCTTCCTCTGGCTCAAGCGCAGCGAAGGCCAGACCATCACTGAAATGGCCGACCAGCTGCGTGGCGACCTTGCGGGCCATGGCTCTGCGGGCCGCAAGGGAGGTACCGAATGAGCGCCGTTACCTACATCAATGAATTAATCGAGCGCGAGGGCGGTTACGTCAACGACCCCAAGGACTCGGGCGGCGAAACCAAATTCGGCATCACCGTGGCCACAGCTCGCGCCTATGGCTACACCGGCCCCATGCGTGACCTGCCTCACGCCACAGCGCAAACCATCTACCTGCGCCGCTATTGGGTAGAGCCTAAGTTTCATCTGGTCGATGAGGTTTACCCGGCGCTTGCGGAATGCCTGCTGGACTTCGGCGTCCTGGCCGGTCAGAAGACCGCCGCAGCTCAGTTGCAGCGGGCGCTGAATGTGCTCAACCGCCAGCAGGCCGACTATGACGACTTGGAAGATGATGGCCGAATCGGCACCATCACCCTGGCCGCCCTGCGTGCCTTCCTTAAAAAGCGCGGGCGTGAAGGCGGCGGCGTGCTATTTGGCATGGTCGTTGCCCGCCAGTCCGTGTACCTGCAGGAGCTGGCCGAGCGCCGGCCCAAAGATGAGGCCTTCCAATACGGCTGGCAGCTCAATCGCGCCCTGGGTGAATTCCTGGGCGGCAAACCATTCCTGCCAGCATGACGCCCGCAAGCATCATCGCCACCCTCACCCGGCTGGTCGTCCCCATCGCCGTGCTGCTCCTGCTCTACGCCGTGGACCAGCGCGCGGAAGAACGGGGCATGCAAAAAGCCCAGGCCCAGCACAGCGCCGCCGCTGTCCAGCGCCTGGAGTTCTCCATCGAGCGCAGCGGCCAACTGGCCGGGCAGCTCGGCCAGCTTCTGGACCGCAACCAACTGGACAAAGCCAATGCTCAAAAAGCCTTTGAACGCCTTGATGCTGACCTGCGCAGCGGCGCTCTGCGCCTGTCAATCCGCACCACCGCCCAGACCGGAGGCAATCACAGTGCCACCGCTGGGCCTATCCAAGCGAGAGCCGACATTGACCCAGCGGATGCTGCAGCTCTTGTCCGCATCACCGAAGACGGAGACAACGCAATCAGGGACCTCAACACCTGCATTGACGGCTACGCCCAAGTAATGCGCCAAGCCAACGGGGCACAGCCATGAAAAAACCGCAATCACTGCGCAACTTCCTTGCGGGTGCCATCCCTGAGCTGCAGACCGACCCGCAGCGGCTCAAGATGTTTGTGGAGTCCGGCGCCATCGTGGCGCGCAGCGGTGAAACGCTTTCCTTTGAATACCGCTTCACGGTGCGCCTCATCATGCTGGACTTCGCGGGCAATATGGATCTGTTCGCCGTCCCCATACTGGCCTGGCTCAGCACCTACCAGCCGGACCTGCTGCAGAACAAGGAAAGGGCCGCCAAGGGTCTGCGCTTTGATGTGGAAGTCCTGGCCAACGACAAAGTGGACCTTGTGATCGAGGTGGACTTGACCGAGGCTGTCATCGTTAAGGAAGACAAGGACGAGCAAGGCCGCCAGCGTCTGACCGCAGAACACAGAGGCGAAATTTACAGCCCCAAGCCCTACGCAAGCGGCGACTACAGCCTTTACCTGGGCGACAAGATCGGCGCAGAGTGGCACCAGACACAAGGGATTGACTGATGGCCGACGCCCTGGAGCAGCTTGCGCAGTGGGCCACGCCGCTGCTGCAGCGCATGGAGCCAGCAGGCCGCAAGGCGGCCATGCTGGAGGTGGCCATCTATCTGCGTAAGAGTCAGGCCCAGCGCATCGCTGACCAGCGCAACCCGGACGGCTCCCCCTATGAGCCACGCCGCCCCCGTGAGCAGTTGGCCAAGCGCCAGGGCGCCATACGTGGGGAGATGTTCATGGGTCTGCGCAAAGCCCGCAACCTACAGCGCAAAGCCACGGCAGACATGGCCAGCGTGGCCATGAATCCCCGCGTTTCTTATGTGGCCCGTGTCCATCACTACGGCCTGCGCGACAAGGTGGACCGCCGCGACCGCAACAGCCCTGTGGTGAAGTATGCAAGCCGTGAGCTGCTGGGATACACGCAGGAAGAAATCAAGGGCATCGAGGACATCCTGCTGGAGCACGCAACCAAGGGATAAACCACGTTTTCGCGTGCAGGTTGCCGCCACACTGCCCGCCGCTCGCGCGCCCGCGTGCTGCCCGGCACAGTCGGCTGCATGAATTCTGATCCGGCCCTCGCCATTGGCGATATGCAGCGCTTGCTGCACAACATGATCCGCGTGGGGAGCATCCATTCCGTGGACCACGGCGGCACCGACAAGCCCGCGCTGGTGCGTGTCACGTTGGGCGAGCTGGTCACCGACTGGCGCCCCTATCACGAGGCCCGCGCGGGCGGCACCACCACATGGAACCCACCCACCGTGGGCGAACAAGCCACCGTGCTGTCCCCCAGCGGCGACCTGGGCGCGGCCGTGGTCATCGTCGGGCTCAACAGCACCGGCAAGCCAGCGCCCAGCAGCGACCCCAATAAGACCATCACCAAATACCCGGACGGCGCCGTGATCGAGTACGACCACGCGGCCCATGCTCTCGTGGCCACTCTGCCCGGCGGTGGCACCGCCAAGCTGGTGGCACCGGGCAGCGTCACCATCGACAGCCCCCAGGTCACGATGACAGGCCACTGCCTTGTCAAAGGCTCTTTGACTTATCAGGGCGGCATGCGCGGCAGTGGGACTGCCGAGGGCGCCAACGGTGCGGCCGAAATCCAGGGCACGCTGCGCACGACTCAGGATGTGATTGCAAGCGGTGTCAGCCTGCGTTACCACCCGCATGGTGGCGTGCAGACGGGTAGCGGCAACAGCGGCGGACCTATCGGGGGCGCAGCATGATGAACGTCAACACCGGCCGCAGCATCGACTACGCGGCGCACATCAGCCAGTCCATCACGGACATTCTCACCACGCCCATCGGCTCGCGCGTCATGCGCCGGGGCTATGGCAGCTTCATCCCGCAGCTCATCGACCAGCCTATGACGCCCGCCAACATCCTGCGGCTGCAGGCGGCCACAGCGCAGGCAATCATGAAACACGAGCCCCGCACGCGCCTGCGCCGTGCATTTCTCGACTTTGACGCCAGCGGCCGGGCAGTGTTGCAGCTGGAGCGCCAGGACCGTGGGCAGGCATCCACACGCCGCCAAGCAGTGAGCATTCAACCCGCCCAAGGTGCCAACACATGAGCAATGCCCAAATCATTGACATGAGCAAGCTACCGGCGCCCGCCGTGGTGGTGGTGCCGGAGTTGGAAACCATTCTTTCCGCGCTCAAGGCTGACCTCGTGGCGGCCATGCCTGCAGAGGCCCGCTCCGCTGTCAGCGACACCCTCGCCCTGGAGTCTGAGCCCTTGACCAAGTGGCTTGAGCGATTGGCATATCAGCTGGTTGTAGAGCGCAGCGACAGAAACGACAGCGCGCACGCCGTCATGCTGGCCTATGCCCGTGGCAGCGACCTGGACCAGCTCGGCGCCTTCTTTGGCGTCGTCCGCCTCGTGATCGTCCCAGCCCAGCCAGCGGCCATTCCGCCTGTGGCAGCTGTCTATGAGGACGACGACACATTCCGCGCCCGCATCCAGCTGGCACCGCGCGGCTACAGCGTGGCCGGGCCTGTGGGTGCCTATGTCTTCCATGCGAAGACCGCAGACGGTCAAGTCTTGGACGCAGCGGCCACCAGCCCCACGCCGGGCCGTGTCGTGGTTTCCGTGCTCTCCCGAGTAGGTAGCGGAGTGCCCAGTCAAGCCCTGCTCAATGCCGTGTCGGCCGCCGTCAATGCAGACGACATCCGCCCGCTCACGGATGAGGTGATCGTCCAGGCGGCCACCATCGTCAACTACCAGATTGCCGCCAAGATTTACACCTTGCCAGGGCCGGACTCGTCAAGCGTCCTGACCACCGCTCAGCAGCGAGTCATTGCCTATGCCGAATCCATGCACCGCATCGGCCGGCGCCCCACCCTGTCCGGCATCTATGCCGCCCTGCACATCGAGGGCGTGGACCGTGTGGAGTTGACCAGCCCGACCGCGGATGTGGTTGTCGGTGAAACGCAGGCCAGCTGGTGTACCGCTATCAACGTGACGCACGGGGGCATCGTTGGCTGATTCCCTTCTCCCACCCAACGCCACGCCGCTGGACCGAGCGGCCGAGTCGATCATGGTCAAGCACCTTGATGCCATCGACCAGCCGCACCGCGCCCTGTGGAACCCCGACACCTGCCCGCTGGAACATCTGCCCTGGCTCGCCTGGGCCATGGGGGTGGAGGCTTGGCGCAGCGAATGGCCCGAGGCAATCAAGCGGGCGCTAGTCCGCAATGCCATCCAGGTCCAGCGGCAGCGCGGCACCCTCAAGAGCGTGCGCGACACCGTGGCCAGCTTCGGCGGCGCCATCAGCATCCGCGAATGGTGGCAAACCGCCCCCAAAGGCGCGCCGCACACTTTTGAGCTGGTTTTCACCATGACCGGCCAGGACGGCGAGCAGGCCAGCGCCGCATTCGTGCAGGACGTTATGGCCGAAGTCTCGCGCGTCAAGCCGCTGCGCTCCCATTTCACCTTCATCCAGGGACTCAGTGCCCAGGCATCCATCCAGCTTGCATGCGTGGGCAGGCCCGTTGCATACACGCGGCTTGACATGGATGTGGGCTGACCTCAAGGCAACACCAACCGCAACCTATGGCCATCATCTTCAAACTCACCGCTGCAGGGCGGCAGGCGCTTGTGAACGCCGCCCAGAATGGGACCTTGGCGCGCACCCTGGTCAGCGTCGGCGTGACCGCCACTGCCTTCACGCCCACCGAGGCATTGACCACCATCCCCAACGAAATCAAGCGCATCACCACCATTGCCGGGGATGTGGTGGCAAAAGACACCATCCACGTCACCATCCGCGACGATGGCAACCAGACCTATACCGTGCGCGGCCTGGGCCTGTACCTCGATAACGGCGTGCTGCTGGGCACCTATAGCCAAGCCGCTGTGATTCTGGAAAAGTCGGCGGCGTCCATCTTCCTGCTGTCCACCGATTTGCGCGTGCTGGACGGCTCCGTGAACATCAGTACCCTTCAGTTCGGGGAAACCAATTTCATCAACCCTCCGGCGACCACTGACCGCCAGGGCGTGGTGGAGCTGGCCACCGAAGCCGAGGCCAACGGCCTGGCAGATGCTGTCCGAGCGCTCACGGCGGCCAGCGTCAAGACGCTTTTCAATGCGCGAGCATTGGGCGCCACGGTCATCACGGCAGGCGTGGGCCTCACGGGCGGCGGCAGCCTTGCAGCCAATCGCACCATCACCCTGGCCAACACGACAGTGGTGGCGGGAAGCTACGGCAGCGCCACGGCGGCGCCCACCTTCACCGTCGACGCGCAGGGGCGGCTGACGGCGGCCGGTAGCGCCACCGTCACCCCGGCATGGGCCAGCGTCACCGGCAAGCCCACCACCTTGGCAGGCTACGGCATCACGGACGCAGCTCTGGCGGCTCGCACCATCACGGCAGGCACGGGCCTGACGGGTGGCGGCAACCTGACCGCAAACCGCACCATTGCTTTGGCCAACACCGCAGTGACGGCAGGCAGCTATGGCAGCGCCACGACGGTGCCCACCTTCACGGTCGATGCTCAAGGCCGCTTGACTGCCGCAGATAGCGCCACCGTCACCCCGGCCTGGGTCGATGTCACGGGCAAGCCCACCACGCTGGCGGGCTACGGCATCACGGACGCCGCCCTCGCTGCTCGCACCATCACAGCAGGCACAGGGCTGACGGGTGGTGGCGACCTTACGGCCAACCGCTCCATTGCGCTGGCCAACACAGCAGTGACGGCGGGCAGCTACGGCAGCGCCACGGCGGCCCCCACCTTCACCGTCGATGCCCAGGGGCGGCTGACGGCGGCCGGGTCCGCCACCGTCACCCCGGCCTGGGGTAGCGTCACCGGCAAGCCCACCACGCTGGCGGGCTACGGCATCACGGACGGCGCCCTGGCGGCACGGACCATCACCGCAGGCACTGGACTGAGCGGCGGCGGCAACCTGACTGCAGACCGCACCATTGCCCTGGCCAACACCGCAGTGGCAGCGGGCAGCTACGGCAGCGCCACAGCGGCCCCCACCTTCACCGTCGATGCCCAGGGGCGGCTGACGGCGGCCGGGTCCGCCACCGTCACCCCGGCCTGGGGCAGCGTCACCGGCAAGCCCACCACGCTGGCAGGCTACGGCATCACGGACGGTGCCCTGGCCGCGCGCAACATCGTGGCGGGCAATGGCCTGACGGGCGGCGGCAACCTCACGGCAGACCGCACCCTCACCATGGGCACGCCCGGCACGTTGACGGGCACCAGCACCAACGCGGTCAGCACCACCAGCCACACCCATCTGGTCAGTCTGAACGTGGCCGACCTGGGCGATGGTGCCGCCGTCACCATGGCATCGGCCTTGGGTAGCGGTGTGGACCTCAACACGGTGACAGGCCGAGGCATCTACACGCAGAGCACCAATGCCAACGCCACGGGCGGCAGCAATTACCCGGTGGCTGCAGCTGGCACGCTGCTGGTAATTGGGGACGGTGCGTCCATAAGCACTCAGACCTACACCCACTACAACAACGGCGACCAGTGGACCCGCTCCCGCTATAACACCGGCTGGAGTGCATGGCGCAAGAGCCTGACGGACGAGCGCACCATCACCGCAGGCACAGGCCTCACGGGCGGCGGCGACCTCTCGGCCAATCGCACCATTGCGCTGGCCAACACGACAGTGGCGGCGGGCAGCTACGGCAGCGCCACAGCGGCCCCCACCTTCACCGTCGATGCCCAGGGGCGGCTGACGGCGGCCGGGTCCTCCACCGTCACCCCAGCCTGGGGTAGCATCACTGGCAAGCCCACCACGCTGGCGGGCTACGGCATCACGGACGGCGCCCTGGCAGCGCGCAGCATCACCGCAGGCACAGGGCTGAGCGGCGGCGGCAACCTGACTGCAGACCGCACCATTGCCCTGGCCAACACCGCAGTGGCAGCGGGCAGCTACGGCAGCGCCACAGCGGCCCCCACCTTCACCGTCGATGCCCAGGGGCGGCTGACGGCGGCCGGGTCCGCCACCGTCACCCCGGCCTGGGGCAGCGTCACCGGCAAGCCCACCACGCTGGCAGGCTACGGCATCACGGACGGTGCCCTGGCCGCGCGCAACATCGTGGCGGGCAATGGCCTGACGGGCGGCGGCAACCTCACGGCAGACCGCACCCTCACCATGGGCACGCCCGGCACGTTGACGGGCACCAGCACCAACGCGGTCAGCACCACCAGCCACACCCATCTGGTCAGTCTGAACGTGGCCGACCTGGGCGATGGTGCCGCCGTCACCATGGCATCGGCCTTGGGTAGCGGTGTGGACCTCAACACGGTGACAGGCCGAGGCATCTACACGCAGAGCACCAATGCCAACGCCACGGGCGGCAGCAATTACCCGGTGGCTGCAGCTGGCACGCTGCTGGTAATTGGGGACGGTGCGTCCATAAGCACTCAGACCTACACCCACTACAACAACGGCGACCAGTGGACCCGCTCCCGCTATAACACCGGCTGGAGTGCATGGCGCAAGAGCCTGACGGACGAGCGCACCATCACCGCAGGCACAGGCCTCACGGGCGGCGGCGACCTCTCGGCCAATCGCACCATTGCGCTGGCCAACACGACAGTGGCGGCGGGCAGCTACGGCAGCGCCACAGCGGCCCCCACCTTCACCGTCGATGCCCAGGGGCGGCTGACGGCGGCCGGGTCCGCCACCGTCACCCCGGCCTGGGGTAGCGTCACCGGCAAGCCCACCACGCTGGCGGGCTACGGCATCACGGACGGCGCCCTGGCGGCACGGACCATCACCGCAGGCACTGGACTGAGCGGCGGCGGCAACCTGACTGCAGACCGCACCATTGCCCTGGCCAACACCGCAGTGGCAGCGGGCAGCTACGGCAGCGCCACAGCGGCCCCCACCTTCACCGTCGATGCCCAGGGGCGGCTGACGGCGGCCGGGTCCGCCACCGTCACCCCGGCCTGGGGCAGCGTCACCGGCAAGCCCACCACGCTGGCAGGCTACGGCATCACGGACGGTGCCCTGGCCGCGCGCAACATCGTGGCGGGCAATGGCCTGACGGGCGGCGGCAATCTGACGGCAGACCGCACCCTCACTATGGGCACGCCCGGCACACTGAACGGCGCGACCACCAACGCGGTCAGCACCACCAGCCACACGCACGCGATTGCAGCTGCTACAGAGACTGTTAGCGGCGTAAGTGAAATTGCAACTCAGGCGGAAACGAATGCAGGCACCGACGATGCGCGATCGGTTACGCCTAAGAAACTCTCCGGTGTGTTTTCCATTGGTCAGACTTACCAGGATGTGCTTTCTCAGCGCCAACCTGGGGTTGTCTACACCAACACTTCTGAACGGCCAATATTGGTCATATGCCGAGGGCTCGGAACTGCGAACGCCAATGCACGTTGCACGCTCCTTCTATCAGCGAACGGCAGCGAGTGCTCTCATGCCTTCGAGTCCATACACGATCAAGGGATGGCTGTAAGCGGCATCGTCTTTCCAGGCCAAACCTACTCCCTTGCCACTGTGAATGTCACAGTCAATAAATGGATGGAGTACCGCTAATGTCTATGCTCTATTTTTTGCATGATGGCCTCGTGCGTGCCTTTAATGATGGCGACGATCCTCGCTGGTACGAAGGCATGCAGCCTCTGACCGAGCAGCAGGCAATGGAATTCGCTTCAAACACGAACCCAGACTCTGCTGCTGCCGCGTGCAGCCCTGCTCAGGGTCTGGTGGCACTCTTCGCCATCAAGCGCATCACCGAGGACGATGTGCTGGCGGAAATCGCCCGCATCCCTAATGAGGTGGAGCGCTACACCGTAAGAATCGGCTACCAACGCGCGACTACCTGGGAGCGGGGCAGCCCGGCCATGCAGACCATGGCCCAGCTACTGCAGCTGTCGGAAAGTGATCTGGATGAGCTTTTTGCCTACGCCGTAGGCGTGGCGGTGTAGCGAAATCAGGCCTAGGGTGCGGGCCATTTACGTGCAAGTCACCGCCACAACGGGCCGCGCTGGCTCATTCGAGCACCGGGCGCAACCATAGGGGACCAGCAACCCACCCCTATGCAAAGCCCATGTCTCAATCGACAAATCCCAACGTCGTGACGCTGACCGTCACGGAAGAAGCGGCCCACTTCATACTGAGCTGCGTGGCTGATCGCCCCTACAAGCAAGTGGCCCCTCTGTTCAATGAGCTGCAGGCCCAGGTGCAAGTCCAGGCCAACACCCGAGGCGCCGAGAGCGCCGACTCCCCCGCCGAGGCTGACGCGAATGCCAGCCAGGACGCCACCGGCCAGCCCAAGGGCAAGCGCGGCAAGGGCTCTGCCAACGCTGCCGCCTGAGCACCTTCACCCCTTCCATCCCCTTCATTCAAAGGAAGCCACATGGCTGCAACTGAATATCACCATGGCGTCCGCGTCATCGAGACTACGGGCACGGGCGCGGCCATCCGCGTGGTGTCCACGGCCGTCATTGGTCTGGTGGCCACGGCGCCGGACGCCGACGACGAAGCATTCCCCATCAACACCCCTGTGCTGCTCACCAATCCTGCGGGCGGCATTGGCAAGGCTGGCAAGGGCGGGACCCTGGCCAAAGCGCTGACGGCCATCAGCGGCCAATCCCGCGCCCTGACCATCGTGGTGCGTGTGGAAGAAGGCGCCGACATCGCGGCCACCACATCCAACGTCATCGGCTCCGTGACTGCCACCGGCCAACGCACCGGCATCCAGGCACTGCTGGCGGCGGAATCCGAGCTGGGCGTAAAGCCCCGTATCATCGGCGCCCCTGAGCTGGACACCAAGGCCGTGGCCAATGCCCTGGCCACTGCTGCGCAGTCCCTGCGTGCCTTCACCTATGTGGCGGCGCGCGATGCCACGGGCGGCTATGCCAAGACCAAGGAAGAAGCCACCAACTACCGCAAGGAATTCGGCCAGCGCGAAGTCATGGTGTTGTGGCCCAACTTCATGGCCTGGGACAACACGGGCGGCGCTGAGGGCACAGGCGCGGCTGTCACCCTGGCAGCACCCGCCTACGCCCTGGGCCTGCGCGCCAAGCTGGACCAGGAAGTGGGCTGGCACAAGAACATCAGCAATGCAGTCATCAACGGCCCCGAGGGCATCACCGTGCCTGTGTTCTTCGACCTGCAGAACCCGGCCAGCGATGCGGGCTACCTCAACGCCCTGGAAGTCACCACCATCATCCGCCGCAGCGGCTACCGCTTCTGGGGCTCGCGTACCTGCGAGGAACAAGGCGGCAAGTTCTCCTTTGAGAACTACACGCGCACGGCCCAGGTGCTGGCCGACACGATTGCCGAGGCGCACTTTGCATTCGTGGACAAGCCCATGCACCCCAGCTTGGTGCGCGACATGCTGGGCTATATCAACAGCCGCTTCCGTGACCTCAAGACTGGCGGCTACCTGATAGGCGCCGAGGCCTACTTTGACCCCGACCGCAACAGCAAGGAAGACCTCGCTGCGGGCCGCCTGCTCATCAGCTACCGATACACGCCCGTCCCGCCGCTGGAAAACCTCATCTTCGAGCAATCCATCACGGACGACTTCCTGGCCGAGTTCGCGGCTGCCATCCAGGCCTGAGCCTGAAACCATAGGAGCACCAATCAATGGCACTGCCTTTCAAACTCAAAAACTTCAACCTCTTTGGCGACGGCAACGTCTGGCGTGCGCTCATCGACAGCGTGACGCTGCCCAAGCTCGTGCGCAAGGTCGAGGAATGGCGCGGCGGCGGCATGCATGGCCCCATCGAGGTGGACCTGGGCCACGAAAAGCTGGAGCTGTCTTTCAAGGCGGGCGGCTTCCTGCTGGACGGCTACCGCGCATTCGGCGGCACAACGCACAACGCCAACCAGTGGCGGTTTGCGGGCGCCTATGAAGACGACAGCACCGCCGTAGTGACGGCCGTGGAAATTCTGGTCAGCGGGCGCGTGCGCGAAATCGACCCCGGCGACGCCAAGGCGGGCGACGACACAGAGCACACCCACACCATTAGCGTCAGCTACTACAAGTTGACCGTGGACGGCCGCGATGTGATCGAGATCGATGTGCCCGGCATGGTCTTCAACGTGGACGGCCAGGACGTTCTTTCCAAAATCCGCCGCGCTATCGGTCTGTGATCGAGCGCCCCGCAATCCCCATCATCTGAGAACCCATCACCATGAACGAAAACGACACCAAAGACCTGAGCGCAGGCGCCACTCTCGTGGTCGAAGGCGTGGAAGTTGTCACGCTGGACTATCCCATCAAGCGCGGTGACACCGAAGTCAAGGAAATCACCCTGCGCAAGCCTATGGCGGGCCAGCTGCGCGGCGTCAAGCTCACCGAGCTGCTGTCGCTCGATGTGGGCGCCGTGCAGATGATCCTGCCCCGCATCACCACCCCCACCCTGCTGCCCCACGAAATCGCGCAGCTCGACCCCGCCGACATCACCGAGCTGGGCACCAAGGTGGCGGGTTTTTTCGTGCGCAAGAGTATCCGCGCGGAATATCTGACTGCGTAGAGGACGCCATGGCCGACTTGGCCATGGTCTTTCATTGGCGGCCGGCGGATGTGGATGACATGACGCTGGCCGACCTCATGGAATGGCGTGAACGAGCCCGCATTCGCGCCCAACATCAGGGTGTGTAATATATGGGCCATGTCTCCCGACTTCTTCCTCTACGCGCTGTTTGCACTGGCCGCCCTGGTCGTGCTGGGCTTTGCCCTGGCGCCCATCATGGCCGCCACTGGCCTGTGGGCGCACACCAGCGCCGAGGACCACCGCGCCCAGGCCCGCGAAATCGAGCGCCTGCTGGCCGAAAAGGACTAACTCCCCCTCTGCACTCCCGCGCCCAGGCGCAAGGGGGTGCCCATGTCTGACACCCGCCTGCGCCTCATTCTGGAGCTGCGCGATAAAGTCCTGGCGCCGCTGCGCGGCATTCAGTCCGGCAGCAAGGACGCCGCCGCCGCACTCAAGGCCACCCGCGACCAGTTGCGCGGCCTCGAAAAAGCCCAGCAGGACATTGACGGCCTGCGCAAAACGCGCGTCCAGCTGCGTGGCCAGCAACGCGACCTGCAAGACCTACAGGGCAAGCTGGCAGGCAGCAATGCCAGCCTTGTGGAGCACCGCGAACGGCACAGGAACATTGCCGCATCGCTCAAGACCGCGCGCGAGTCACACAGCAAGCTGACCAAGGCATTGCAGGATGGCGCCACGGCAACGCCCGAATTCAGCCGCCAGCTGGAGATGGCCCGCATCCGGCTGCTGAGCAGTCAGACCGCCTATGAGCGCTCAAACTCCACGCTCAGCAAATACCGCACCCAGATCAAAACCGCAGAAGCAGGCATTGCCCAGCTCAGCAGCAAGATCGACAACGGCAAGGACCGCCTGATCGGCTACCAGCAGCGCCTGGAGCGCGCGGGCATCAGCACCGACAAGCTGGGCCAACAATCCCGCAATCAGAAAATCCAGATCGAGGCAGCCACTGCCGCCATGGAGCGCCAAAAGCAGGCACTGGCCCAGCTCAAGGTCCAGCAGGAGCGCATGGCCGCCCTCAAGGCCAACCATGGCAAAGCAATGATGCACACCGGCATGGCCGTGGGCGCTGGCGTGGGATTGGTGGCCGAAGGCCGAGCGATTGCCAAGCCTGTGCAGGCCACGCTGGGCGCTTTCTCCAAGCAGGAAGATGCCACCACCCAGCTGAGCGCCAGCATGATGCAATCCGACGGCAGTGTGTCGGCAGAATTCACCCAGATCGATGCACTGGCAAAACGCCTGGGTGATCGCTTGCCGGGTACGACTGCTGACTTCATCGAAATGATGACCATGCTGCGACGGCAAGGCCTGTCTGCGCAGTCCATTCTGGGCGGCACGGGAGAGGCCGCCGCACTGCTGGGCGTGCAACTGCGCATGCCTGTGACCGAGGCTGCTGAGTTCGCGGCCAAGATGCAGGACGCCACGCGCACCACCGAGAAGGACATGCTGGGCCTGATGGACATGATCCAGCGCACCTTCTACCTGGGCGTGGACTCTGGGAACATGCTGCAGGGCTTTACCAAGATGTCGCCCATCATGAACGTCATTCGCAAAGACGGGCTGGAAGCCAGCAAGATGCTGGCCCCTCTGCTGGTCATGATGGATCAGACGGGCATGAAAGGCGAAGCCGCAGGCAACGCCTTCCGCAAAATCTTCCAGTCGGCCATGAACACCGACAAGATCAAGAAAGTCACTGACGGGCTGAAGAAAGAAAAAGGCATCAGCCTGAAACTGGACTTCACCAACGGCAAGGGTGAGTTTGGCTCGATCGAGCAAATGTATAAAGAGCTGAGCAAGCTCAACGGACTCACCACGGAAAAGCGGCTTTCTGTCATCAAAGACTTGTTTGGAGATGACAGCGAAACTATGCAGGCGCTGGACACAATGATCAGCAAGGGCAAGACTGGCTACGATGAAGTTGTGGCCAAAATGGAAGCCCAGGCCGACCTTCAAAAGCGTGTGGATCAGCAACTGGCAACGCTGACCAATGTACTGGACTCCGCACAAGGCGGCTTCACCAATGTCATGGCGGCGGTCGGCGACACCATCAAGGACGACGCCAAGGATGTGATTAAGGCCATTGGCGACATCACCAGCAGCGTGGGCGGCTGGATCAAGGAACACCCGGCATTGACCGCAGGCATTGCCCGCACCATGGCCGTGCTGGCTGGTCTGATGGTGGTGCTGGGCGCTCTGCTGGTGCCGCTGGCTCTGATCGCGGGCAAGTTCCTGCTGATGCGCTTTCTGTTCCGCATGATGGGCATGCAGACCATGGGATTCACCACAGCGCTGCGCGGCCTTTCATCGGTGCTGTCGGGCTCACTGGGTAATGCATTCCGAGGCATGGGCGGTGCGGCGGGCATCTTTATGCGGCTGCGCGCGTCCTTCACCACTGCATCAGGCGCCCTGGGCTTGCTGCGGGGTACGGCGGCCGGCGCTTTGCGTCTGCTCACTCTGCCGATGCGTGCTTTCCCCATCACCGCTGCGCTGCTGGGTTTTGGCACAGTCATCTACAACGTGGCCCAACGCTGGGAAGAGTTCAAAGGCTATTTCAATGCAGGCCAGTGGGGCGCACTGTTTGCAGGCATCTGGCAAACCGCTGAATCCGGGCTGAACGCTGTCACCTTCGGCATGTACGGCCTGCTGCGCAATGCGGTGCTGTCCATCGGCGGCACGCTGAAAGATTTGTTCCTGAGTGCCATCAACACCATGGTGGAGGGTGCCCGCGCGGCCTGGGCTGCTCTGGGTGGGTCCTTCACTGCGGTGCTGCAGAACATCGGTTCGGCCATCATGAACTGGAGCCCACTGGCCCTCTTCTATCAAGCCTTCGCGGGCGTTATGAGCTACTTCGGCTTTGAGTTGCCCACGCGCTTTAGCGAGTTCGGCGCCAACATCATCCAGGGGCTGGTCAACGGCATCACTAGCAAGCTGGCCATGGTGCGCGAAGCCGTGGGCGGTGCCGCAGATTCGGCCATTGGTTGGTTCAAGGAAAAGCTGGGCATTCACAGTCCTAGCCGCGTGTTCATGGCGGCGGGCGTCAACGTGGGTGAGGGTGCAGCAATCGGCATTGATCGCACTGTGGGCATGGTGCGCCAATCGGCTGCAGCCATGGCCATGGCGGCCGGTATTTCTCTGGCGGCTCCGGTCATCGCGGCGCCGCAATGGGAGCAAGCCACACCGCCCGCAATTTCTCAGGAGTTGCCGCGCGCGTCCCGGTCATTGCCCGCCGTCCTGCCGCCCATCACCCAGCCGGTGGTGGCCCAGGCTCAACCCATGCTGCAGCAGCCAATGGCTTTGCAGGCCACGGTGGCCCAGGTTGCCCCTGTTCCGCCGCAGCCGGTGCCGTTGCAGTCCTTAGCGCCCCAGGTTCCACCAGTACCACGGCAGACCATGCCGCTGCAGCCGGTGCTGCCCCAGGCGCTGCCTGCACTCACCCAGCCGGTGGAGCCCTTGCTGCAACAACTGCAGCCCATGCTGCAGCAACGTATGCCTGTGCAACCGGTCCTGGCGCAAGCCTTACCGGCAATCACTCAGCAGCTGGCGCCTGTGCTGCAGCAACTGCCGCCTGTAGCACAGCAGGCCATGCCTCTGCTGCCTGTACTGGCGCAAGCGCTGCCTGCCGTCACCCAGCCACTGCAGCCCGTTCTGCAGCAACTGCCAGCGATTGCACAGCAGGCTATGCCGATGCAGGCCGACCCTGTGCAGATTGACCGCCGCCCGGTGCTCGCTGCCCCTGCACCTGCAGCTGCGCGCCCTGCTCCTGTGATCCACGGCGACACCATCACCATCCAGATTCACGCCGCCCCCGGCATGGACCTGCAGGCCATCGGCAGGGAAGTGGAGCGAGTGATCGAGCAGCGCGAGCGGGCCAAGGCCGCACGCCTGCAAAGCAGCTTTACAGATTGGAATTGACCGCCATGCAAATGTGTCTCGGCCTTTTTGTTTTCAGCCTCGATACCCTCTCGTATCAAGAGCTGCAGCGCCGTACCTCGTGGAAGCACCCCACCCAGAGCATTGTGGGCGGGCGCGATACCTCGCAATATCTGGGCTATGGCGAGGACATCATCACCATGAGCGGCAGCATGGTCCCCGAGTTCAAGGGCAAGCCCGCCAGCCTGGACGAGCTGCGCCGCATGGGTAACACCGGCTTGGCCTGGGCACTGGTGGAAGGCAGCGGAACCATTTACGGCGCCTACGTCATCACCGAAATGCAGGAAACCAAAACCTTTTTTGAGGTGGACGGCACGGCCCGCAAGATTGAATTCAGCCTGACCTTGCGCCGCATCGACCAGGACGATGAGGGACAGGACGGCTATTCCGATGAAATGGGCGACCTGGAAACATCCGACGCCGTGAGCATGAGCTAAGGGTAAGGCCATGAGCGATATTTCCGACATCCGCGCCACCCTGCCCACGGCCAGCACCACGGGCAGCAGCAACCGCCGCCTGTTTCTTCAGCTCACGCCCATCTGGCGCGTGACGGTCAAGGGTCAGGACGTTTCCGACCGCTTCGCGCCGCGTCTGGTCAGCCTCAACATCACCGACAACCGCGACGGCGAAGCCGATGAGGTGGAAATCGTCATCAGCGACCATGACGGCGCCGTAGAGCTACCCGAAACCGGCGACACCATGACCGTGGCCATAGGCTGGCAGCTCAGTCCTGGCAGCGGCCCCTACCGGGCGCCAACGGCAGACGAAATGGGCGGCTTTCCCCTGGGCCTGGTGGATAAGGGCAGCTACACCATCCAGGCCGTGGAATACAGCGGCGCGCCCGACACCATCACCCTGCGCGGCCGTGCAGCCAATATGCTGGACGAGCTGCGCGCCCTCAAGGACCGCAGCTGGCACAAGACCACCGTCGGCACCATCGTGCGCAGCATCGGTGCGCAGAACAAGCTCAAGGTCAGCATCGACAAGGAAATTGCGCTGCGCAAGATTGGCCACGCAGATCAGGCGCAGGAGTCCGACGCCTCGTTTCTGCGCCGCCTGGGCAGGCAAATGGATTGCCTGTGCAACGTCAAAAACGGCACGCTGCTTTTTAGCCAGGCGCGCAAGGCCCGCACGCCCAGCGGTAAAGAGCTGCCGCCTGTCACCATCACCCGCGATGCAGGCGATCAGCACCGCTGGGCACGCTCAGATCGTGACTCGTATAGCGGCGTCAAGGCCTTCTATAACAACATCAAGCGCGGCACCCGCTCAAGCGTGGTGGCAGGCATCAGCGGTCGGGCCAAGACCTTGCGCCAGACCTATGCCAATGAGGCCGACGCCCTGGCCGCCGCCCGTGCCGAATGGCTGCGCATCCAGCGCGGTATCTATTCCTTTGACATCACCCTGGCCTATGGCCGTGCCGATGTCATGCCGCAGCGGCCGGTGATCGTCAGCGGCTGGAAAAAGCAGATTGATGAAACCGTGTGGATGGTCACTGCCGTGCGCCACAGCCTGAGCAACAGCGGCTACATCAGCCAGCTAACGCTGGAGACGCAGCAGAGTGAAGGTGTGGACGGTGGGGATGAGGCCGAGCAAGGATAGGCGAACCATAGCGAGGATGAAAAAAGGCAGCTGGGGAGCTGCCTTTTGTCTTACCTGATAGTTCAAGGCAATCAAAGCCCGAATTTTTTTAAGATGGCCGGAAGCACTTGAGCCAACAAAACAGCGCTAACGACCCACATGATGATGCTGTTCTTGGCATCGGTCACATCTGACTTGGTAGCGAAATACTTGCTGAACTCGTCCTGTTTTGCTTCGATACGAGTCAGGCGAGTCTCAATAGCTGTCAAACGCTCGCCGGACTTTTCGGCAAGGGCTTCAAGTTTTGCGACACGTTGTTCCATATCTCCATTATCTGGAGGTTCTCCGCCTTTATGCAATGGATGGTTATAGACGTTGGCATAGTCGCGGAAGACTTGTTTGTTACTCACTCTGCGACGCCCCTTTCAGCAGCCGAATTGTCTCGTCGAAGTTCAGAGTGCTTCTGTCGAAGAGAATGGTTTCCTTCATGATCTTGGCGTTTTCGTCAAGATCGGCCGCATATTCGGCAGAGGTGATGAGTCCCTTTTTCATGAGCAGCCGGTTAGTCACGACGCATGAACAAATTGCTGCAAAAGCAACTGACTCCAGCATTTCAAGTGATTGCGGTAGCTGGGGCATCGGCTTAGGAAGCGGTGGCAGGCTCGGCTTACCTGCAGAGTTCTCTGGCAGAGGCGGCAGACTTGGCTTGCCCGCTGAGTTCTCTGGAAGTGGTGGCAGGCTTGGCTTGCCCGCTGAGTTCTCTGGCAGTGGCGGCAGGCTCGGCTTACCTGCAGAGTTCTCTGGTGGTGGCGGAAGGGGTGGATGACTCATGATTTCTACTTCCAACAATCCCGTCAGGGAAAAATCTGCACTAGCGCAGAGGTGGGGCCGGTGGACAGCCCAACGCGCTTGCCGGCAAACTTACCGTCACGCACAGGCTCGCCGTTCTTGACGCTTTCCAGCAACTGACGTGCGGAGTCTTCGCCAAGGGCGTAGGTCAACACCTGAGCGGCCAACTGCAGGTTTTCGGCGTTCATTGCTTCAAAGGTCTCGCCGTCGTCGTCCCTGAAAAACTCCCAATACACGCTCACGCGACCCTTGCGGAATTCAAGGCCAAATTCCGGCCCGCACACGCTCTTGCCGCATTTGTCGGTAAGGAAGCTATAGCCTTTGCCATCATTGAGACGGGTTTCGCTGACCACAGGGCGACCAACAGCGGCGATCATTCCGGCCTCATCCAGTTGAGCTGCCTGCGGGGCTTGCTGGTCTGCCTTGCTGTCAGCGCTGCCGCCCTCCTGCGAACAACCTGCGAGCAGACCCAATGCCAGCGCCAATACGGCAGTAATGCTTGCATTCTTCATCTTGCCCCCTCTCTTGTGTCCGGCGGCCGGGCCGTTGCACGACCCGTTATTTGAAGGCTTGGCTTAGCCTTTGCATGTCGGTGGCAAGCCAGTAGCGGGCTGAGCTGAACGATAGGTGCCGTAAAACTCACACAACCAGCGCGCTGTCTCAATCGATCCTGGCTTGGGGTCGGTCTTGGCGAAAAACTCTAGATAGGACAGACTTTCCCAATCGCTGGAAAGGCTCTTGCGGTCGACTGCGATGTGTGCCCAGTCGAAGTTATTGTTCTGAGGGGAAATGAAGGCCATGCGGATGCGGCTGACCTCTGGCTTTGCAAGTAGCTTGCGCATCAACTGATGTGCATCGGATGCAATGCGGTTCCAGTCGTTCTTGCCGCCCGCCGAAGGGTCTCGATTAAAGCGCACCTCGATTAAGTTGGTGCGCCCGTCAATCTGGGAGGTCACATATACCTGCGCAATGTCCCGGTCCAGTGCCTTGATTCCCTGCTCAGTCAGTTCAAAGTCTTTACTGCTCGGTGCGTCCTGGCCGCAACCAACGAGCAAGCCCAACGCCAGCGCCAATGCGGCGGCAATACCTGTATTCCTCATCTCGCTTCCCTCTTTGATGTCCTTCGGCTTCTGTCGGCCGAGGTTGTATCTCTACGCTGGCTTAGTTGCTTGGCGAAAGAAAGGCCAGCTTGGCAACGGCTTCCAAAGCTGCGCGCCCCTCAGGCGTGCCATTGCGCCATGCCTTCAGCAACTCACGCTCTACGGGGGCAAGCGTGCTTTCCGACTCATTTGTCTTGGCGCCAGTAATTACAAAGAGGACATCAACGCCCAGCTCTGTCATGGCAAGAAATGCAGCTCCATTCGGAGTCTGGTCGCCCTTCTCCCAAGCCGACTGCGTATTGCGGCTGACAGCACATGCCTCAGCCATTGCTAGCTGAGACAACTCCAGGCGCAAACGCTCATCCCTGAGACGCGCCCCCATCTGCACAGTATTTTTGTTGTCCATGTATTGACATGCCAAATAAATTTGGCAAGAATATCCATACGTTGTAAATCACAGTTCTCATCGTACATGACCGCCACCGCCAACCTGCAGACATCCACGCGCGCCGCTTTGGCTGTCGCCTCTGTGGACAAGCCCATTGCCATACGCCTGGGCCAGCAAGAGCTGGACGAAGTGCTGCAACTGGCCCGCGCAGAGGACCGCCCTGCGGGCAACTTCGCCCGCATGGTCTACCTGCTAGGTCTGGCCGTGTACCGTGAGCAAGGCTTTCTGACGCTGCAGGTCGATGTGGCCCAGCCTGCCCGCAGCCGCTGGGAGGCGGCCAGTGGTCTGGTCAATGAAAAGCCGATCGCCATGCGCCTGCCACCTGCCGAGCAGGCCGATGTGGAAGAAATGGCCCGTAATGAATCGCGCCGCCCTGGCAACTTTGCGCGGGCCGTGTTTCGCATGGGCATGCCGATCTACCGCCAACGCATGCAGCAGCGCGCTGTGGCCACACCCGCATTGGGTGCTGTCAGCTATGAGTGAGGTGCCCATGGTCGAAAACGATCCTTTCAATGCAGAGCCCGGTCTGCAGGCGCATCGTAGTTTTGCGCAGGCTGCCCTGGGCGTAGGCGTGCGTAAGGTAAGCATGGGCGTGCTGGAGCCGCAGGCTGTGGGACAAACCGGGCAAGGCTGTAACACCGCGAACGGACAAGCTCAGGCGCCCGCCAAGAAGCAGCCGCCGCTTGTTCTGGAAACCAAGCCCAAGAGCATCCCGCGTGACAGGACGCGCCTGCGCTGCCCTCATTGCAAGTCGCCTTGCAACTCGCGCACCAGCTTTGAAACCAGCGCGCTGACTCGCACTTTCATCTATTGCTGCACCAACTACGAGTGCGGCCATACGTTCAAGGCGGTCATGGAGATTCACTACACGATCTCCCCCAGCGCCACCCCAGACCCGGCAGTGAACCTGCCCATATCAACCCATGTGCGCCGCGACTTGGTGCGCGTGCAGATGGATGTGGCGCGGTCTGCAGAGCATGTGCCCGAGCACATCGAGCCGGTAACGGGCGACCTGTTCGCAGGCATACCACCCGACCCGCCGCGCACCTAGCGCCCTAACCGCTTCCCCTTTTCCACACCGCTGACAGAGCCAGTTTGCTGGCCCTGCGGCCCTTTTCACGCCCAAAAAACCTGAAAGACCGTTGCATGAGCCGCTTTGCCATCACTCACTACGACAAAGACCATGTGCGCCGCCGCATGGTGATTGGTGCGCCCAATAACCTCATGGCCAGGGATTGCGCGGTGCGCATCTATGGCGCCGCATGGTTCATGAGCTGCGTGAGGGTCTGAATGAACGCCCCGATGCGCAATGCCTTGGTCATGCTGCCGCCCAAGCTGGCACCGGCAGATGTGTTGGTGGCAGAGTGCCTGCCCGATACCCCTGCGCAGCCGGGTGTGCTGCTGCCTGGCGCGGTTGAGCTGCTGCGCATCACTGTGGAAGCCTGGGGCCCGCTGCGCGAGAGCGATGCAGTGCCCATGCCGCTGGAGACGCGCAAGCAGTGGGCCACCCTGCGCAAGGAATACCGCAAGCAATCAGGCCGTGGCTATATCGATGCAGAGAACCAAGAGTGGTTCAGCCTGCCCGAAGAGTTGCGCATGGTCATCCTGCTGCTGGCCCAGGTCAGCGGCAACCTGCCGGACCTTGTTGGCAGGGACTGGCGCGAAACGCCCCCGCCCGAGCGCGCAGCCATCAAGGCTGCGACACGCTCGCTCAAACGACATTCCGGCCGCCTCGTCGCGCTGGCCAGCCTCTGGTAGCTCGCCATGGCTGTCTCTCTCATTCCGCGCAAGCGCGTCACCACCAACTTTAGGGAGTGGTTGCGCCATCTGCCCAAGCAGGCGCACGTCAACCAGCACCTGCAGCGGATCATCGAGTCCGCGCCAAAGGAGTGGCAAGGGGCCATTCGTGCGCGCTTTGTCAAGACCGCACCCTGCCCGCCTGCAGGCGTGGCCCTGGATGCTGAGGCCTATGCAAGCTGGGAGATGGGGCAGCCCACTGAAACGCAGCAGGCCTGGACTGCCCTGCAAGAGCTGGCGGACTACGAAGACCGCTATGGCGATGCGCTGCGCCTGAACCTGAGCGATGACGAAATCTGCACCTGGGCCAAAAAGCTGGCCGAGGATGTGGAAGAGTTTGACAACCGTCTGCAGGCACATGCGCGCACTACGCTGAGCTTTCCCAAGCTACAGCCGGTTGACCCGCAAGTCACTTTGCAGGCCCGCGTCAATGCGGTGCGCCGCATCGTGGACATGCTGGGCGTGGAGGTCAGCAAGCCCATCCAAGGCGAATCAGACATTGCCCGCGCCAAGTGCGCGCGCTGGTGGCGCCGCCGCCTGCGCCGCCATATCGCCCGCGTGGTGGAGGCTGGCGCCATCCACATGGGGCTGGTGCATCTGAACAGCGGCGGTTACGTGAGCCACAACGGGCTGCACCGCCGCAAGGGCCAGTTGGCCCGCAATGCCGATGCCTTGGGCCGCACGTATTACAAGAATGAAGCGGGCCAGCATTACAGCCTGGCTGAGCTGTCGGCGCTGTCGCCATCCAACCCAGCCATTCGTGGCGGCGAGTTGATGACGCGCATCCGCGGCGCCGAGGAATATGCCGACGCCCATGGCCATGTGGGCCTCTTCCTGACGCTGACACTGCCCAGCAAGTACCACGCCATGCGGCTGGTGGGCGGCGGTGAAAAGCGCTGGGCCGAGCGCAACCCAAAGTTCAACGGCGCCGATCCACGCGAGGGCCAGCAATGGATGCTTGCGCTGTGGAAGCGTGTGCTGGCCAAGCTGGATCGTCTGCACATCAAGCGCTACGGCCTGCGTGTGGTGGAACCCCACCACGACGGCACGCCCCACTGGCACATGCTGGTGTGGACAGAAGACAAGGCCCAGGCGCGCGCCCTGGTGGCCACCATTCGCAAATACTGGCTGAGCGAAGACGGCAACGAACGCGGCGCCAAGGAAAACCGAGTGGATGTGAAGCGCATGGAGCGCGGCGGTGCTGCGGGCTATGTGGCCAAGTACATCGCCAAGAACGTGGGCCATATCGCACTGGCCGAGCATATGGATGTGGCGATGGGCCAGGAAATCCAGATGCGTCTGGGCCTTGACCAGCCCGACCAGCCCGCCCCCACCGACACGCATGGCATGGCCGCGCAGCGCCGTGTGGATGCATGGGCCGCAACCTGGGGCATTCGTCAGTTCCAAGCCTTTGGCATGCCCAGCGTGACGGTGTGGCGCGAGCTGCGCCGCGTGAGCAAAGACCAGCCGCAGCAGCTTGACCTGTTCTGCCCAGAAACCCAGCGCAGCATTCAGCGCGCCTATCAGGCCTGCCACCGCCACGGCGACGGAGAGAACGCCATACGCGCGGACTGGCGCATGTTCATGGAGTGCATGGGCGGCCACAGCTGCAAGCGCTACGACTGGCTGCTGCGCCCTGCCCGCCGCGCCGCAAAGGCCGGGGCAACCAATATGTACGGCGACCCGCTCACCGTGGGCACGGTGCGCGGCGTAGAGATTCAGCGAGGCCGTGCACGAGGCCACTGGCTGGTGAGCCGCCGCATTGCGTGGTCGCACTGCACAGATATGCCCCAGGCAGCGCACGCCGCCGGCGTGGCTGCAGACGCCGATGGCGTCATCAACAGCGTGGGCCAAGAGACTCAGACACGGCCGGCTTTGCCGGCCGCTTGGACTGGTTTCAATAACTTCACGGGCCGCCTTCAAGGCGCCGCCGCTGAGCAGATTTCCATCAGCGGCAACCGTGAATCAGAGGTCAAAACCAGCCACCTCGACCCAGATTCACCGGCCTTCCAGCGCCAAGCACTGGCCAACCGCTTCCAACAAGCCGCGCACTTCTTCAAAAACGCCCATTGATCCATCACAGGAGGACTCGCCATGCCCGCAAAACGCACAGAACCCAGCCGCGCTGCCATCAATCCGGCCGCGGGCTTCAAGTACACGCGCGCCGAGAGCACCGATTTGGCCAAGCGCTTTGCCGCCATCCGCCGCGAGCAAGCCAAGGCTCAACGCGATGCCGCGGCTGCCGAACTCGCCCAGGCCCAGCAGTCGCTGGAGCTGGAGCCAACCGCCCAGGTTGTCCCACTTTTCAAGCACGCCGTCTAACCCAACCCACATCAGGAGGTATCACCATGGACCAGAACATCACCGCACTGCATAGCTATCGCGCCATCCTCATTCCTGCCGACGCTTCCAACAACTTGGAAGTCCTGGCCGACGCGGGCCTGCTGCCCACCATCCGCGTCAAGGCATGCAATGCCACCCAGGCCGAAGTCAACGCGCATGTGGCCAGCGGCCAGGGCGTGCTGCGTGTTGAGCGCGTGGAGGGCTGAGCAATGAACACGCTGAACCTCATTCGGCTGATCGCCCTCAAGCTGGCCCTGCTTGGCGGTGGCGCCATGGGCTGGGCCTTTGCGCGCCACTACATCGCAGACAGGGTGCGCCACATGGGCCAGATTCTGCTGGGCAAGCAAGACCTGCGCTGCATCTTCTCCATGCTGGAGGTTATGCAAGCCCGCCAGAGCGCAAAGCGTGTGTATCTGTCCGGCCCCATGAGTGGCCTGCCAGAGCTGAACTATCCGACCTTCAACGACAAGGCTGCCGAGCTGCGTGCGCGCGGCTGGCATGTAGAGAACCCGGCAGAGAACCCAGCCCCGCCCTGCGGCTCCTGGCGCGGCTATATGCGGATGGCCCTGTGGCAGCTGGTGAGCTGCGAGGCCATCTACCTGCTGCCCGGCTGGGAAAACAGCAAGGGTGCCCGCCTGGAATACAGCATTGCCCAGTCCCTGGGCCTGGAGGTGATCGAGGCCGCCATCAGCATCCACATCAACAGCACGAACAAGGCCGCAGCCTGAGAACGGGAGAAATGAACATGAATCAATCCAATTGGGTCACCATCGCAAAGGCAGGCGCAGAAACAGGGCTGCCGGAATCCTTTTTCAACGAGCGCACCGGGCTTTCCGGCATCTGGCCAGAGGGGCCAGTCTGGAAGTGGTTTGAGGGCCGCAAGCTCATCAACATGAACGGGTTCTATTCGCTGGTTGACAAGACGCCCAGCGTCCGCAGCAACCGAGGCCGCAAGAAGGCAAAGACATGCCAAGAGCAGTAGCCAAAACCACAGGGGTGATTGTTCGGGAGTCACACCTGCAGGTCGACCTGCGCGCCCAGGGCTTCGGGCGCGAGCGCCTGGACTTGGCGCCGACGCCAGCAAATATCCAGTACGCAGCCCGGCTGCGGCTGGAGATTCTGGCCAAGATCGAGCGCGGGGCATTTGCCCTGGCGGACTACTTCCCTGAATCGCCTCGCGCCGTCAAGGATGCGCAGTCCCTCACCTTCAAACAGTTGGCCGGTGAGTGGCTGCGCGTGAAAAAGCCGCAAGTGCAGCACAGCACTTTTCACCACTATGAGCAGACCTTGACCAGCTACCACTACAACGAGCTGATGGAAATGCGGCTGGCCAGCCTGGACTACCGCACGTTGATGAAGCTGCTGGCGGACTTCCCGTCCAATGGCAAGACCTTCAACAACGTGGCCACCGTGTTGCGCCAAGTGCTGGAATATGGGTTCAAGGCCAAGCTCCTGGCAGAGCCGTTGCATGACCATGTGCAGATGCGCCGCCATCAGAAGCCAGGGCCGGACCCGTTTCCGCTGCATGAGGTCAATCAGATCATTCAGTCCATGCCTGCCGGTGAGGCTCGCAACTATTTCGAGCTGGCTTTCTTCTCGGGCATGCGGCCGTCCGAGCAGATTGCGATGCAGTGGAGCAAGGTTGACCTCAAGGCCGGAAAAATGCTGGTCGATGCCGCCAGGACGCGCGGCGAGGAAAAAGGAACCAAGACGGGCAACACCCGCACGGTGGAGCTGACTGCCACTGCTCTGGAGGCATTGCGCCGTCAAAAAGCGAGCAGCCACAGGAATGCCGTCTATGTGTTTGAGACTGAGCAGGGCAAGCCTTTTGGATCCACTGACATCCCGCTGGATTCATGGTGGCGCCCAACGGTCAGCGCGCTGGGGCTGCGCTACCGCGATGCCCGGCAGACCCGCCACACCTTTGCGACCATGTGTCTGATGGCAGGCATCACGCCGGGCTGGGTGGCCATGCAGATGGGGCACTCCATAGAGATGTTTTTCCGCGTATACAGCCGATGGATTCAAGGTGCAGACCAGGGCGCAGAGCGCCGCAAGCTGGATGCATTTATTTCGGGCAGTTAGTCGGCAGATGCCCACATGAGGCACTTTCCTCAAAAGTACCCACTTACTTGTCAACCTCTGAAATGCTGTATAAAAATACAGTATGACAGTCCGCATTTTCATCCTCCGCGAACTTGGCCGCACCCATGTGCCTATCGGCATAGCTGGCAAGCTGGTCGGCCAGTTATCGCTACAACACGAGCGCCCGAGCCCGTCCGATGAGCGCAGTGTGGCGGTGCTGCAGGTTCTGGACGGCGTTCACATATACCCGTCGCAACGCAGGAAGCTCTATGAACCGAAGCTGATTGAGGCCTATGCGGGAATCCTGAAATTCTCCGGCCTGGAATACGTGGACGGCGCTTGGTACGCCCAAGAGTGGCGCTGTGAAATACACGAATGATCGAGGACAGTCACCCCACCCTCTTGCGCACTCCTGCTAAGTACGGCCTTCCCAAAGAACGCATCCTGCCGTCAACTCCCGCCGAATACACAGCAAAGGATGTAGGCCAGGGCTGGATGCTTGTGGTGACAGCCCAGGGTGGGCTGGTTTACTTCGGGCCTGGGCCTGCCAGCGTGGTGCGATCGCCTGCGCCGTTCTAACCGCGGTCCGATACCATTGGCTTATTGATCTGACAGACAGCCGCGTTTGGTATGTCGTCCAAATCCAGTTAGGCGGAATAGGAGGCTAAGTGACAATCACATTTGAGAATGCGGCGGAGAGGCATCTCGATGAAGTCCTCGCTTGGTTGGAAGCAGAGGAATCGAGCACTGGTGGAGGCTTTTACTGCAACCGTAACGTGATAGCGAAGCGATTCAATCAGGGCTCTGGAATCTGCGCGATCCTCAATGGGTCGATTGTTGGATTTTGCGTATTCTGGATATACGAACTTGAAGCCGACATTGGCATCATAGAAGTCCATCCTCAGTATCGAAGGCAATCTATCGGCAGTCAGTTGATGTCAGAGGCAGTCGAAAAGCTGCGCACAATGAATGCGCGATTCATTGATGTGACATGCACAAGCCCAGCAGGAGAGGCACTCTGCAGGGCAAACGGTTTTGAGGACTACACCGATCCGAAAAATCACAGAAATGCCTGGGATGACCCAACTCTTCGCCGCTACTTGTCTGACTGGAGACCCCCAGTAAGGCCACCTTGGTACATGTCGTAGGGAGGCTGGCGACATCGGGCCAAAGCCTTTTTTGAGCGGGATATATCCTGAAGAATGCACCTACAACCGTGGGACATGACATGGGACATGAGGGCAAAAAAGCAAGGAAATCGGCAGCAATTGGCTAGAGGCAAAACAGCAAAAACCGAATGATTTGAGTTGAATAATTGCCTGAACGGGTTCGATTCCTGTCGGGGGGACCAAATTCAAGGCCGCGAAGGTGCATAACCTTCCGGCCTTTTTCTGTTTCCCCTCTGTAGACCTCAACTCGAAGTGCGCCGAAGTCCGCAGAAGTGTGCCGCAATCCGAGGGTGTCTGGGGGCATATTTGGGGGCATAAATTTCAAAAGTGGGGGCACATTCAAAAATGTCCCCTGAGCAGAGCAGCGCCATAGGTGGTGCCATCCACCCTAGCCCACGCAGTACCCCCCCTCCCCAAAACCTGCGCACGTAAAAATTTCACGAACCAGTCGGTTTCCGGTCTATGCGTTTGCAGACTTTCTAGCCCCCCCTACCCTACGTGCCCGCACCTAACCCCCAGGGGGTAGTTTTTCTTGCCCATGAATTGCCGCCTAGGCGCTCGGTTTCCGCTGGTATTGAGCTGAGGCTTTCCTCCACCCCTGCCTCATGCAGTAAGCCCCCTACTCCATTTTTCCCGCATTTTGCAAACGGAGAGTACCGGTCGGTCTAGGTCACGTGGGCCTGCAAATTTTCGATAGCCCTCCCCATTGATTCATTTCAGGCATGAATAGCTACCACCGCGCCGCGCACTTTCTTCGGGGTATTGACCAAAAATCTTGGGGACATTGGGGACAAACGCAAAAATCTCACGTAACCCATTGACCCTATTGAATAAAAATGTCCCCAAAGTGCGTTTGGGGACAAGCCTTTTTGCTTGGGGACATTGGGGACAAATCACCAGTTTTTGAGGACAAACTGCATTAAAAGCCACTCATGAGGCGCATTTATGATCTAAGGCAAGCGCGACACCTGTTTTTCTTGGTGCGGCTTTCTCGCTGGCCTTAGCGCACTCGTTCCGGATTATTTATTCCATCGCGGAATTAAATCCCCCTGCGCCCCACACGGCGCGCCCGGTCTCGCACCTGGCCGCATAGTCGTCAGGCCGCTGGGTCAGAATCGCAAAGGCTGGCCATGCCATGCAGACACATGAACAGGCCCGGCCACAGCCGGGCAAAGCAACGATGGGGAGCCTGTTGCTACGCACAGGCACCCCGGCCATGCCCATGCATGCTGCAGATAGCAAAAGGCCCAGGGCGTGAGCCTTGGGCCTTTGTATTGCTATGCCGATGCATGGCTGCTGGCGCTGGCGACTGGCTATATGTCCAGCTCCATGATGGCGGGGCTGATGCGATAGCACCAGGTAGGCCCCATGCCAGGCAAGCGCGGCTTAGCATCGACCTCGCGACCCTTGTCGGGCTTGAGGCAACCATGCTGCAGCAGCACCTTGCACACCGCCTTGTGGTCAAAGCCCCGGCATATCTCGGTGCGGAACACTTCGGGCAGCACAAAGTATTCAATGCGGGTCTGCTCGCCATCAATGGCCGTCAGCTCGTCGTATATCTCTTTATCGGCGCGCGGCGTGTAGACCGTCTTCTGCATCTTGATGGGCTGTCCCTCTTCATCAATCAGACGCCGGAACCCGGCCCGCATCAGCGTCTTGGCATTGTGGTCATCCATGGCCCTGTGCCACCAGGTAAAGCGCCCCTCGCCGTGCGCTTCCAAGAAGCCGCGCACCTGGCGCAGCATGGCCTTCACCTCACCATTGCCAACACCACCACGAGCCTGCAGCCAGGCATCAAAGCAGGCCTTGGCCGCGTCTTCGCTCTCACCTTCATCCCAGCCCGTTAAGCCCGCCTCAGTAGCCAGCGCGCCCGCCACACCCACCAGGGCAAAGCGCGCGGCCACGCGGGCCACCTGGCCACTGGCACCGCTGGGCACCCAGGCATAGGACAGAACTGCAGCCGCATCACGCACACGCCGGGCCAAGGTATCCGAATGCTGGGCCGCCCACTGCAGGAAGGCATGGCCCACAGCACCATGGCACTGCCCCGCCTCACGCGCCAGATGGGAAGAGAAGGCCGCACCATCACCCAAGCCATGCAGACACTCAAACGCGCCCATACCAGCGCCAGCATCAGCGGGAATATCGGCCATGCGCACCTCTTGCCCTGTGCGTGTTCGCTTGCCGCCCTCGGCCATGTGGTCGGCCAGGCCCAGCTCACCCGCACTCAAAAACAGCAAGCGCCAGGAAAGGCGGGAGCGTGCTGCACCGTTACGCGTGGCGCGCGCCTTGCTTTGCTCATTGGCCAGCATGTAGGCGCACTCGCCCGCCACCTTGCCTTCAACCTGCGCCAGCTCATCCAGTATCAGCAGGCTATCGCAGTGCTGTGCAGCAATAGCCTCAAGCGCGTTATCCGTGGTGCGCCAACGCTGCATATAGCTGGGGCCACCGTACACGCTGGCAGCCAGGCGCAGCGCCGTGGTCTTGCCACTAGAGCTATCTCCCCGCAAGTGAAACCCGCCAGATTCCATACCCGCAGGACGCAGCAGCGGCCCCGCAAAGGCACAGGACACCGCAAACACTAAGCGGCTATTGCCAACGCACAAGCGGCCTATACGGTCTGTCCAGTCCTGCGCCTCGCGCTTGATACGGAAGGTGTTTTCCATCTGGTTTTCAGACTGGAACACGATGCGCTCAGCATCATCGCCAATGGTTTCATGCGGCAGCACAAAGGCGCGGCCATGCCAGCCTATGCGGTCTGTGCAACTGGCGAACTCTTCGGGCTTGCGCGTCTGTATGTACTCGGTCAGCCGGTTGCGCGCTGCTGGCGCTGTGGCAATGCGCAGGCCCATATTCAGCAGAGCGGCTCGGTATTCGCCACCATCCCCACTCAACATGCGCGCGGGCATGGCCCACTGCTTTGGCACACCTAGGGGATCAGCAAAGGTCAGCAGATAGCCCCAGCCTGCGCCCTCTTGGTTACGCGTCAATGCCTCCACATGCAGCGCAGAGCACAGCCACAGCGGGCGGGCCGGGTTGCCGTCCTTGTCACGACCATGAAACCACACACCGCCGTCATCCAGGGTAAAAGGATCATCCCAGCCAGGCGCATCGTCTGGATCATTTGCCTGGCCTTTGCGCTTGCCGCCGCGCCCGCCACCATTGCCAACGCCTGAGGCAGAACTACCAGAACCACCAGCACCAGAAGAAGGCAGGCCAGCGCCACCACCTTGACCAGCACCAGCATCATCGCCACCCGTCCTGGCATGCAATGCATCAATGGCTTGCTGTACACACGTCTGCACAGCCTCTAGGCCGTGCGCTTGGTGCATATCGTTGAAGTCTTTGCCGCCGTCCGGCAGCTCAATAGGAAACACGGCCACACCGCCCACAACGCGCGCCACGGCTTCGGCCTTGTCACGGCCAGGGTTGCGGCCTGTACGGGCTTGCGTGCCCGTATCGTCATCACCGCACACCACCACCAGCGCGCCCGCGTGCTGCTCCTGCAGCGCCTTAGCTACATGCATCAGGTTGCCAGCATCAAACGCAACCACTACCGGCCAGCCTGTGGCCATGTGCAAGCTGGCCGCCGTGGCATAACCCTCAGCCACCAACACCACCGCAGCGCCAGCCAGATCACCCAGCACATGCCACAGACCCGACTTGCGCCCACCCTTGCCCAGGAACTTGTCTGTCCCCTTGGCTGGCTTGACCGGCGCAATGCGCTGCACATTCCACAGCCGGCCATCGACATCGCGCAGCGGCACCAACAGCCAGCCATCAGCCCAGTAGCGCACGCCAAAGCCTTGTACACCCTTGCGCACCAGGTAAGCGCTGGAGCCGATTTCACTGGCACTAGCCCACAGTGCCACAGCATCGCCCGCTGCTGTCTCTTGCGCGGCCTGTATCGCGGCATCCTCGGCCTGCAGGCGCTGGGCTCGCTCCTGCTCTTGCTGCTGGCGCTGGGCAGCGCTCACAGGCTTGGAGTCTTGACCCTGGCGCGGTAGCTTGAAGCCGTGCTGCTTGGCCAGGTAGAGCAAGGTAGACACACCCACACCGCCCCCAGCCTTGATGCTGCGCCAGGTGCTGCCCACGGCATTGGTATCAAAGCCGCTGCCAGCGCCCGCCTCGCTCCAGTCGCTAAAGAGCTGCAGACCCGTATCGTCTGGGTACTCGCTCTTGATCGCCATGCCCACGCGCGCCCATTCGTCGCGCGGCAGGTTCGCTGGCACAAAGCTCAAGGCATTGCGCAACAGCTCGGGAGTGATTGTGGTTTGAGACATAGACATTCAATTACGGACGCCAGGCCAAAGGCCGCAGCAACTCCAATTCCGCAGCCTGCGCATAACGCACGCTGTCGCACAGCACCCCAGCCTCTATCTGCTTTCGGTGCAGCGCTTCCATCAAAGGCAGCAGACGCTCAACACTCTCAGCAGGCAGAGCCTTCAACGCCTTGAACACATCGCCCAATTGGCGGTCAGCATCGGCACTGGCCATCAAAAATTTCATGCTCCGATCAGCAATCAGGCCACCAACATCACCAGGCGCAACATCAGCCCGCTCGAAGAGCGGCTTGAACAGCTCCACGTTTTGGTACTCCATCCAAACTTGCAGAATCTCGGCGCGCTCATCCTTTTTCATCGCACCCGCTCTGACGTTGGCACCACTCACCACACGCTTGTATTTATCGGCAAGCTGCAGCCGGTAAGCCACCGACGGCGATGCAGGTAGCGCAGGCACTGCATAGACGGGTTGATTCGCTGCGTCCTGCTTCATGCTTGGGCACCTCCAATACGCTCCTGCACCCAGGTCAACACAGCCGACTCAGGCCAGGCAACCATGCGACTGGTGACATACACGCAGCGGGGAAACTTGCCCTCTTTCATCAACTTGTAGATGGTGCTTTTCTTGCACCCCGTAGCGGCCTCCACATCAGCCAGGCGCAACAAGCGATCACGGGGAACCACAGGGCGGGCGGAATGAACTACTTGCATCACAGACCTTTCAACGCCATCAACGCCAGCGCACCAACACGGAGCACCTTGAACGCAGACAGTCATTGAGGGAAAGTTTTTACGGCATGAGGTACGGCAGTCGCCCGGCAGCAGTCCGGCAAAGTCCGTATAGAGCACGGTGAACACTGGCGAACAACCAGATCTGCAGGACGTTGCCGGGCAAACTGAAGGGCATCAGGCAGCTTTACCGCCACGGCCACCCATGCCACTCCAAGGCGTTGCAGGGGCTTGCTGCTTTTCTCCCGTCGCTTGGTTGAAGCCGTGCTTTTTCAGCAACTCCCCCACCGTAGAACGCACAGCTCTTAGCTCGCCCGCTAAGCGGCCCAATGCACCGCGCCCCTGCCCGGCCTGATGCTCTTCATGCAATCGAGCCGCCAGGATTTCCACATGTCCTGGCAACCACACTGGGCGCTTCTGAGCTGCCACGCTGGCGAACTGCAATCGATACCGCACCAAGGAAGGCCAATCGATCACGTCCTGAACCTCAATAGCTGGCGCTGTATCAGCAACGACATTCGACTGCACCGCAGCAACTGCACGACCCCAGCCCCAAAGCTCGTATGCAACAGAGACTGGCACCGCCAAACGGCTCAGAGAGCGCACAAATCGCTGACACCGCTCCTTCCAATCCCCAAGGTTGATGTAGTAATCCTCGCGGTACTTATCCTCCCAAAGTCTTGGCAATTCGTTCGCCTTCGCTACTCCCTTCATTGCCTTGCAATACTCCACCCAGCCAGCACGGTAAAAGGGATCAGCATTTGCCACATACCCCGGCCAGGATTCAGCCCACACGTCAGCCATCTCCCTAACCGTGCCCATGGAGTAGGTGTGCCCATATGAAAACGGCATATCCCCCCAAACATCAACAGCCGCAGGGTTCAGCTTGTCGCCAAGAGATAGTGGATATGCGTAGCCCTCATGGTTGAGCAAATACAGCACTTGACGCCGGTACGGTGAGTCCGCCTCATCCCATTGAATCAATGGACTGAAAACGGCGTACACCGATTTATCCCTCGGCCATTCCTTTTTGAAAGCCATCCAGTGCAGTGCCTCATCAAGCCGCAAGAGTCGATCATTGACACCAGGGCCACAGCGCTGCAGACCGTAAGGGCCAACGACCTCAAAGCCTTCTTCCGGCTCGATCTCCGCGCTACCTGCGTCTTGCTCAATGCCAGCCTCCATATGCACACCTCTTTAAAAGAAAAACGCCAGTACTGTGTACACGTATGCACAGTGCTGGCGCTGGTTTACCGACTGGCAACGCGTGAATGCAGGTGCGTTGCCATATCGCTCACAAGCCGCAACCCATTGAGCAAACTCACCTGGTTGGAAAGAAAAAACATCAGGCGCGGCAGATCATCTGAATCCTGAAAACTCCCTGAGTCAGCATCTGCAGCAACCAGGCAGCCGATACCTTCAGTCAGATCCTCAAGCTGCATTGCGAGCGTGCCCGCAAACTCAGACACATTGCGCTCAAGCCAAGTCAGCTCTTTCTGGGTCAAGTGAGGTGCAGCACGTACCAGAAGCAAATCCAGCAGGACTCGCAAACTGAACGGAGACATTTGTTCAGCCTCTGGGGCTGGTGCGCTCTTTGTCATTGGGCACCGCCTTTCTCAATGTCGCTACGCATTTCTGCATAGGCGCAGTCGGCAGAATCTGCGGCATCAGAAGCAAGATAACGCCCGATTTCAGCCAAACGTTTTGCATGCAGGCCAGCATCTGGAGCGTTAGCGATGCACACGAAAAGGTGTTCAAGCCAAGTCAGGCCCTCACTGGCTAAACGGATTGATTCCGCATGCATGGTCATGGATCGCACACTCATGCTGCGCCCCCTGCCTTTTCAAAGCCTTGACCGCAATGCCAAAGGCCCATGCCGCCAATAATTCCACCGCCCGTAGCTTCATCAGCCAGGCAGCCCACACCCTGTGCCAGCGCCTGTGCGGCATCGACCAGGCGGGCGCGCTCCCAATCTTCCTCACAGGTCTGAGCAACCAGCAGCAAGCCATTGAGTGCGGCCATCTGGGTTGCAATGCTCTGCATGAGCATCTGCAGTTGCACCAGGTTGTAGCCATCTCGGTCATTGTTTTGCGTTGCCATGGCTCAGCCCTCCATGCACAAGGACAAGCCACGCAGCGCGGCAAGGGCCTGCACGGCCTTGCGTCGCGCGCCGGGAACATTGGCGGCAGGCTGGCGCAGGTAGAACACGGCCATGCTCAGCGCGTTATGCGCATCGGCGTGCAGCTGGATAGGATCAAGGGCGCCCGTAGTGGGCAAGATGGGCGCAGCCTTGCGGCTGGCCAGGGTGATTGCGGTCATGGTCTGGATTCCTTCGAGAATCAAGCGAACCACCATTGCGTTTTCAAGCGCAGCAGGTGGACGGGATGTTGAAAACACGCTCGAAGACGTGCGGCCATCCTTACGGGTAGACCCATCCCGCCCGTAACCATGGGGGAGCGATGCAGGCGCACCAGTCCCCAGAATTTGGGCGTGACAAAACCCCGCTTAATGGTGGGGGTTGCGACCTCTTCGAGTTTGGTGTTTTCAAGCACCGGGCCTCTCGGCTTGCCACGATTGTGCCATGAAGTACGGCATGAGCGCCAAGCTTTGATTTGGCTTTTCTGTTCAGGTTTGAATCTGAGTGCGCAGTGCAACCTCATTGAGGACCTTGAACTGGTTCAGCACACGAGTTGAAAGGTCATTCACATTGGGCACTTTGATACGCACAATCAATGCAAAGGGGAGCGCACTTGGCTGCTGCTCTGCGGGCAGCAATTGACCATCGGTGCCCTTAAGAGCGCTCTCGTCGCTAGCCCCCTCTTCCCGCCCTTGATAGCGGATCACAAAACACGGATCTGTCATCTCGCTAACAGAAATGCGGCGTTGATGATGCCTGCAAGTTTCCCATTTCAATGCGTCTGCACGTAAGTCTTGTTCAGCGTCATATTCCGTCTTACTGAAAAAACTCTTCGACTTTTTACCGTCTGGCTGAAAGCGAATCTCAAGGCCAGCTCTGGTGTAACTCACGGGATGAGCTGGATCAATGGGTGCACGATAGGTAAAAGTTGCCGCAATAGTAGGCTTGAGCTCCAAGGGCAATCCTGCGGGCAACGGAATCTTCGCTTTCAAAGGCATTCCTTTAGCAATGAGGCCTTGGTACATAACCACAATCTCATCATCCGGCGAATAAAGGATGTCTTCGACCGCAGCAGGAAGCACCCCCCAACCGACCTCCGTCTGATCATGCTTATATGGGTTGAACTGCGCACGAGAAACCAGCAAAGCATGCAACATGATCGGATCTAGCGACTCATGCACAGTAGCCTGCACACCTGCTGCAAGACGTAAGGCTAAAGGCGCTGCATAGCTGGTCCCTGCTCGATGGCGTATGACATGAGCGGCTGGATCGACAATACGCATCAAATCAGTTGCAGAGCCCCCAAACGCTACTGCATCTGGCTTAACCAACCCCGGGCTTCTCCCTGGCCCCAAGCAGCTGTAGAACGCCCGAGCTGCTTTGCCATGATGACCATCGCTAGCCCCCACAGCAAAGGCATTGACCGCGTCCCCCGGCGGCTGAATACGCCCCAGATCACGCCCCTCATTGCCATCATTACCGACAGCAACGGTCATGAACAAATCGCCAAAGGACAAAAAGTCATCCAATCTAACAGTCCATTCGTGCGGATCATCATCGAAGATGGGTACACGAGGGCCCAAACTCAGATTCGCCAGCGAATAAGGGCGCCCGCTGTCTCTTGCAGCCTGCAAAGTACTGATGATTCTGTCGATAACATCAGCTGCCTGCATATCGCCTGAGGTACTGGGCAATACACGCACATGATCGACATTGCAGTATGGGGGGGCGATCGTATGCTGTGTCGGCTCAATCGCACCAAACAGAAAAGCAGAGGTAACAGCCTGACCATGCTCCAGTTGATTGGGCTGTGCTGCTGCTAGATCCGGGGCATCAAGAGCATTTACCCATGGCAACAAATTCGGCGTGAAGCCTCCATCAAAAATCACAGCCCGCATGGACTCATCGACAGCCGCCTCAGTAGGAAGCGACGGAGCAAAAGCCAGTGAGCGAGTCATGCCAGAGTCTGGAGCGATTGGATCATCCGTAAGCACCGGCATGTTACGGATGGCTCGTAAGTGGGTGAATGACTCAACAACCCCGATAAACTCTTGTGCCGCGTCAGCCTTGATTTGCAAAGGCAAAAACGTCAGCCCTCCAATTGTTCTGGCGCGTTGATCGTCAAAACGGGCATTCAGTCCACGAGCTAGATCAAAAAATGCCCGGTTGATATCCAAATCATTGAGCGATGCGTGCAAAACGACCTCGACGTTACCGTCGAATTTCGTGAAATTCAAACCATGCTTGCGATCCTGTGGAGAAAAAGGATCAATGCTTTCCAAGCAAACGAAACAATCTTGCACCTTCTTGGACGTCTCCGTATCCGCTAGCAACGCCGACGCCCGCACATAGCTTTCGGCTGTCCCTGCCACGATGAGCACTGCCGTCGGCAAACGCCTTGGAGGTTTACCTCTCACCATCTTGCGCGGGGTGATATCCACGGCACGAGATCCAATAAGCCGCAGCCCAGCATTGCCTAACAACGAGGTTGGGAAATAGCTTTTAGCCAAGAACTCGGGATGGATAGTGATCTTGGCAGCGATCTCGCTGCGAGGTGCCAGCTTGGGGTTTTGGTGCAAGGCGGTCTGGGCCAACTTGTCCAGCATCGGCCCAAAAAGGGAACGTTGCTGCTCGATGGTGTAGGGCCTTGGCTTAGGCCGGCTATTGGCTTTCCAGTCCCCATTTTCGATGAGCTTTTCACCCTTACCAATCAACAGATTCCCTTTTGACTCAGCCATGATCGTCTCCCTGAATAGTTTTCAAATCTCGTAACACAGTGGTATGAGTAGTACGAAGCTGCTTGGCGATCTGATGGGAGCTATGCCCTGCACTATGAAGCAGGCGAACCATCTCTCGACGCGTTTGAATAGTCGTTTTCTGAGTACTCTGCTCTTGCGCACACAACTGCAGTGCTGTGGAGAAATCCATCTGATCCAACAGGGCGCGTTTCCTTGCCTGCATGACCAAGCGAGTTACGTCCGATAAAGGCCGCCCTTCAAACTTGGGGGCAAGTGCAGTTGACAGTGGTCCGGGTACATCCAGGGTCCTAAGGATCTGTGCAATTTGAGATCTCGCAGGAGCAGGAAAGCGAATATTCAGCTCAAAACGGCGCAGCATTGCCGGGTCTAAGACGTCCTCGAAATTGGTTGCTGCAACCAGCAAAGAGGGGCCATTCCACGAATCCACTGCCTGCAGTAATACGTTAACAACCCGCTTCAGCTCACCTATGTCCTGCAAGTCATCACGCCGCTTTCCCAGAGCATCAAATTCATCCAGAAAAAGCACGCATGGTGTGGCCTGCGCATAGTCGATCACCTGAGTGATGTTTTGCCCTGTTTTCCCAAGATAGCTGCTGATAGTGGAAGAGATATTCAAGGTAGCCAAAGGCAGCCCCAATTGCTGGGCAAGCCAACGCGCTGCCAAGGTCTTCCCTACGCCAGGCTGACCATGCAGAAGAACGCTTCGTACCGGTGTAAGACCAGCAGCCTGCAGCACTGAAAGTGACGACCACTCAGTGGTGATCCGGTGCAAGTCTGCCTCCACCGTATCAGACCAAATAGGCTCCTGCTGAAGCAGTGGAGCCTCTTCTATGGCCAAAGCCTCGGGCACATTTGGCCGTGAAACGACATTGGGAGCAAAACGCGTCAAGGAACTTGGTGCAGCGCTCAGGCCTGCAGAGATGGCCTCCGACAGCTCAGGGGAAGTCCTTCGTATCAACTGCGCGAGCCGCATACCCCGAAGCCTGAAGCGCGTGGCGTGGCCACCTGCACCTTCCTGCATCAGTGCAGCCCACTCTTTTTTTAATTCTTCTTTCATGGTCATCTAGTGCACTTTGGAATATTTTGGAACATAGATGCAATTATGTTCCAAATTCACCAGGAATTGAGCACTCGATTTCAAAGTCTTAGCTTTGAAACCTCAAGAGCAGCTCAATAGCACGCGCAGTGCCCTGAAGTTCTTGCCTGCAAGGGGTGCTGCTCCAGGGGAATGCCTTTCGCGTGCATTTCCCGCGCTGTCCGCCCACATGCACCACCGTGCGGCCCAGCGCCAGCACAGGCCAGCCAGACACAGGTGCGCGCCATTGGCCCAAGCCCCATCACCCAGGCTTTGCCGCGCCTTTTTCTGGAGCCATGCACGCGCCCAAAAGCCAGATGCAGCACAAGCAGGCAAGAGGCCACAAACAAAGAGAAAAAGGTGAATATTTCATATGAAGAAAAACTC
Organism: Comamonas testosteroni; assembly: GCF_000761245.1. Taxonomy (GTDB): domain Bacteria; phylum Pseudomonadota; class Gammaproteobacteria; order Burkholderiales; family Burkholderiaceae_C; genus Comamonas; species Comamonas testosteroni_C. The sequence goes on from NZ_AWOR01000021.1 coordinate 113,648, forward strand.
TTCCTTATGTCCCCAACTTGATCCCACTTTGACCCCAAAATGTCCCCAAACTATTTGATAGCGCTAAATCCTTTATTCATGAGTGTTTCAAGGCTATAGGCTTTTCAGGCAACGCCGTGTCCCCATGTCCCCACAGAAAATCATCTCCTACGCAAGTTGATTTGCCTTTCGGGCCGCGCCGCCGCCTGGCATGGGGGCACAAAAAAGCCGCCTCGGTGGGCGGCTGCTGGACTGAGTGCAGGCGTGTGGCTGGCGCTGCTGGCTGGGTCTGACCTGGCCAAGCTACCCGGCGCGCTGGCGCAGGTGCAGCACCTTGCCGGTTTTGCAGCCCTCCAGGTAATCGGCCCACCATTGCAGCAGCTTGGTGCGCTCGGCCATGTAGGTGCTGCGGTGGTAGGCGGCCCGCACTTCGTTGCGTTCCTTGTGGGCCAACTGGCGCTCAATCACATCAGGCCGCCATCCGGTTTCATTGGCCACGGTGGAGAACAGCGCCCGAAAGCCGTGGGCTGTTGCCAGGTTCTTATAGCCCATGCGGGCCATGGCTGAATTGAAGGTGTTCTCGCTCAGTGGCTTGCTGGGATAGAAGGGACTGGGAAAGATCAGCTCACGCCCGCCGCTCAGGGTATGCATCGACTGCAGCAGCTCCAGGGCCTGACTGGACAACGGGATGCGGTGCTCTTGCCGCATCTTCATGCGCTCGGCGGGAATGGTCCACATGGCTGCATCCATGTCCACTTCATCCCATCGCGCACCACGCACCTCGCCTGGGCGTGTGGCGGTCAGCATCAGCAGGCGCAGGGCATGCACTGTGTGGGGGTCACCGTCGTAGGCATCCAGTTGCGCCAGGAAGGCGGGCAACTCTTTCGCATCGAGCGCGGCACGGTGCTTGACTTCACGCGGCTTGAGGATTTCGGCGGGCATCAGGTCCAGCATGGGGTTGCTGTCCACACGGCCATGGATGACGGCCCAGCGAAAAATCGCCTTGACCCGCTGCAGCACCCGCCCGGCTTGCTCGCCTGCGCCGCGCGCCTCGACAGCCTTCACGGCATTCATCACCTCCAGCGGTTTGATGCTGGCCAGCGGGCGGGCGCCCAGCGCCTTGAGCACGTTGCTCTCCAGCGATGCATGGATGCGCTCTCGCGTCAGCGGCTCCCACCTGGCCGACTGGTGCTCCATCCACTCCAGGGCCACGGCCCGAAAGGTGTTGACAGACTCATGGACGGCCTTGGACTTGGCGGCCTTGCGCTGCTCGGCGGGGTCATCCCCCGACTGGATGACCTGGCGCGCCTGGCTGGCCAGTTCTCGCGCATCCTTGAGACTCACTGCTGGATAGACACCCAGCGCCAGCCGATTCTCTTTTCCGGCAATGCGAAACTTCAAGCGCCAGTAGCGGCCACCAGCTGCGGTCAGCTCCAGGTAAAGGCCACCGCCATCAAAGTGTTTGCCGGGTTCGGACAGGGTTCTCAGCTTGGCATCGGTCAGCTTCATGGGGGGTATCCTCGACAGTCTGGGGGCACATTTGGGGGCACATTTCTAAATCACATCCAGACTATCGAGCATTCATGCGGGTTTCAAGCCTAAGTGTGAGTTCTGTCGGGGGACCATTTTCTAGTCCGGTAGCTTCCAAAGGCTTCCGGACTTTTTTATTTTTCCTCTGAAAACGGCCTTTTCTTTCCACGAGAGTCCATCAGAGTCCAATAGCATCCACGCACATGTGGGGGTACTTTTGAGGGTACTGCAGCGAAATTTGGGGGCACATTTCATTTGTACCCCCAGGGCGCTCTGCAGGATGTCCCCCCAGATCCTGCCGATGTACCCCCAAGGATCCGGGCCAGATACCCCCACAGGCCAGGGTTCACTTAACCCCCTGCGGTTGCCATCTCAAAACTTACGACTGTCGTCGCAAGCACTGCGGCGGATGCACAGCTTGTGCTGAAAACCTCATAATTTCCCGTAATACAAGATGCAGCCCAAATGCCATGCATTGCGTGTATTGGCGCGGCTTAGGGGTGGGTCGACCCGGTAGTAATTTGCGCTCCACGAAGCGGGCTGGCGCGGCGGGGGCGTCATGGCGCGCCACGGGATTGAGGGCTGGGTCTGAATCAGCCTCGAGAAGTCAACCAAGCTTCCACCCAAAGCGCGAAAATCAGGAGTAGTTCAACGTTTTGAACGGTGAGGAGCCAGAGACATGAAGTGGGATACTCCGTTTCGTGACCGGGCGGAAGCTGGTCAAGCCCTGGCTGCGACTTTGAGGGAGTTTCGTGAGCAAGCCGATGTGCTCGTGCTGGCCTTACCGCGGGGCGGTGTTCCAGTCGCCTATGAAGTTGCCAATGCGCTGGCCCTGCGGCTGGATTTGATCCTAGTGCGCAAACTAGGCACACCCGGCCACGAAGAGGTGGCGATGGGCGCCATTGCCAGTGGCGGCATACAGGTGTTTAACGATGACGCCATCCGTGACCTGCGCATCTCCCCAATGGCCATCGAGGCAGCAATTCACGAGGAAACTCTGGAGTTGCAGCGACGAGACCAGGCCTATAGAGGCAAACGTCCTGCGCCAGTCATGGTCGGGCAACGGGTGATACTGGTCGATGACGGGATAGCGACCGGTGCCACCATGCGTGCGGCGATTGTGGCGGTGCGCCAGCAGGCACCGGCACGCATCGTGGTCGCCGTGCCGCTCGCCCCCGTTGAGACGCTGACGATGCTGCGCCCTCTTGTCGACCAACTGATCTGTCAGCTCACCCCGAAGCCCTTCCACTCCGTTGGTCAGTACTACCGAGATTTCGCGCAGACCACGGATGAAGAGGTGAAAACGCTGCTTCGCCTTGCTTGGCGGAGGGAAACGCGACAAGCAGGCGCCCCTCCCTAAGCGGCAGGTGACGGGCCGTAGCGCGTCAAAGACGGCACTCGAAACGAGTTGCGAAAGTCGCAGATCGGCCATAAGCAGGCGCTGGAGTGGCGAGCAGGAAGTCAGGGCTCGCCACCCGATATTGATTACTTGCTCATCCCGTCCTTAGACATGGAGTCTTTCGACATCCCATCCTTGCCCATGGGACCTTTGGACATCTTGTCCTTGCCCATGTGATCCATGGCGGACTTGTCGTCCTTGCTCATTGCTCCCTTACCCATTCCTTTGTCCTTGCCCATGGCATCTTTGTTCTTGGAGTCTTTACCCATGGCTGGTTTCTCCATAGCCATGTGATCTTTACCCATGGAATCCTTGGTCATGGCATCGGCTGCAAAAACCGAGCCGGCGCACAAAGCCATACACATGGAGAGCGCGGTAGTGGTGAATACGTGTTTCATGATGGTACTTTCTTGGCTCAGGTGGAATAGACGGCATACGCCGCGGTGGAGATCGAAAAGGGAAACGTCGTCAGCTGCCGCCGAACCAGTTGTAGCCCTGGTCTTCCCAGTAGCCTCGGTTGAAGGTATTGCTCACGAAGATGGCCTGTATGTGTTTAGGATTCTTGTAGCCAAGCTTGGTGGGCATGCGCAGCTTCATTGGGAAGCCGTACTTGGGCGGTAGGGGCTGCCCATCCCAGTCGAGGGCGAGCAGTGTCTGCGGATGCAAGGCCGTCGCCATGTCGATGCTGGTGTAGTAGTCGTCGGCACATTGAAAGCCCACATAGCGAGCGCTGAGGTCTGCCCCCACGGCGCGTAGAAAGTCGCCAAAACGTGGCCCACCCCATTTGCCAATGGCGCTCCAGCCTTCCACACAGATGTGGCGCGTAACCTGCGCGTACTGCGGCAAGGCACGCAGCTCATCCAGTGTCCAGCGGCGCTTGTTGGCCACAAGGCCCGTAACCTCCAAAAGAAAGCTGGACGCATCGACCTCTGGCACCTTGCTTTCGTCGTAGAAAGCATTGAAGGGAAACGGCCGGGTGATCATGGAGTCGGGGTAAGTGGGAGCAAGACGTGAGGAGTCGAACAACCAACCCTGCACCTGATCATTGAAGTGCGAGATTCTCGTTAGTGCCGCTTCGGCGGTGGGGTTGTCGTCGATGCTGCACCCACTGAGCAACCCCAGACCACCCAAGGTGAGCCCACGCGTCAGAAACTGCCTGCGCGATGCTTGCGGCAGTTGCTTGTTGATCAGATTGCGAGCTTCCGCAACTACGGCTTCGGCATTGTCCCGGTGCCAGATAGAGGTGCTCATGATGTGCTCTCCTTATCGGTGCTGCGGAATGTGGCGCGACCCAGCAGCATGACGAGCAGCGAGCGTGGGACCAATATGACCATCAGCAGATGTACGGCAACAAAACAGACGATGGCCGCCATGCAGAAGAAATGAATACGCCGGGCCATGTCGTAGCCACCCATGAGCTCACGCAGTAGCGGAAATTGCACCGACTTCCAGATAACAAGGCCGCTGAGCACCAGCAAGATCAGGTCCGCGACGGCGAAGAGGTAGGCAGCACGCTGCACCTGGTTGTAATGACTCATGTCTGCATGTGACAAGCGAGCCGTCAGCGCGAGCCAAGCATCCCGCAATATGCCCCGTGGAGAGACTGGCAGCATGCGGCGTCCAAACCTGCCGGTGATCAGGTTCAGCAACAGATAAGCAAGCCCGTTGAGCACAAACAGCCACATACCTGCGAAGTGCCATTGCAGTGCGCCGCCCAGCCAGCCACCCAAGGTGATGCCGTTTGGGAAGGCGAAGTCAAAAATAGGCGAAGCGTTATAGATGCGCCAGCCGCTCATCACCATGATCAGCACCGCCACGGCATTCAGCCAGTGGGTGATGCGCAACCACAGCGGCTGCAAAGAGGCGCTGCGTTTGGGTGATTGATGTGTGAGGGATGACATGAGTGCATTGTTCAGCGCACCTGGTCTCAAAGTCCTCACGGAAAGCTCAATAAATCGTGATACTTTAGTGCCTGCATGCAGCGATTGCCGCATTGCGGCATGGCGTTGCGCTCCATCACTGCGGCATACACAGGCTGCGTGTCATAGGCACCGTCACCTGTGACGCTCAGCAGTGGCTCGTCCTGCGGCAGTGGTGCCAACTTGTGCCAACAATTGCGGCACCAAGGCCGTATCGCTGACGTTGTTGGAGGTGACGCAGATGGCTCGCACCTGCAGTGTCGGGCATCGATACCGATGTGCAACTTGCGCCATTGACGCCGACGTTCTGCGCCATGCTTTTTGCACTTCCATTCGCCCTCACCGAGGAATTTTGGCCCTGTGGAATCAAGCAGCAAGTTCAGCCCGCCCGAGCTGGGTAGACACGCCACTTGCACATCCAGACTGCGTTGTCTGCGGCACAGCGTGCTGAAGTCCGGAACAAGCCGCAGCAGCCCAGACAACGCCAACAGCGATTGAACAAAGCCGGTGGTCTGTCGCAAGGCCAAGCCAAACAGGTTTTTGATGGTCAGGCAAAACTGGACGGCAGCATCCGAGAATTGGGGCCTGCGCCCGCATTTGCCGCAGGCAGCGGCAAACCATGACATGCCTTTATCCAGCCAGATAGTCAGGGAGCCGCGAGCCTTGAGCGCAGCGTTGTACTGCTTGCAGTTGGTGGTGCGATAACGAGGCTTGGCCTGAAAGAGCTGACTCATCGCCCGAGGTTGCACGGCGGCGGAGCGCGATTTATGCAACAGCGCCTTGCACATGGAGAAGTCCAACCAGAATCGCAGGCCACTGGATCTGAGATCTGCATTTACATCACTTTTTGCTGACTCTATGGAGGTGACAGTGGCGTACTGTACTGACGCCACTTTGCAGAAATAAGGTTGGCCAACTGATGTTGTTAGCCGACGTCACTTATCTAGGCTCCTCTAAGAAGCCTCTGAGCCATAGGGAATAGCACGGTTTTCCTTCCTCCAACGCTGCTCTTCTGGGGTGTTGGGCAATGGAGGTTTCAGGCCATTGACAGTCCACAGTTCAAACGGCGTTTCATCGACGTGTAGCTCCCAGCGAAGTCCACGTGCAGCAACAAACGGCTCCAAGATCTTGGCACAGCCTTGAAGAAATCTTTGTTGAGCCTCTGCATCTTTAATTGAGCGGGCTAGGTGTGCGATGGTCACTCTCACGAAATCATCTGTTGGCTCGCCTCCAATATAGAAGCTGGACTTGGATAGTTCATGGAAGAACACATTGACATAGAAGCGTGGGAGAAAGCTTTCATACATGCCAGTGATGCACTGTGCAATAGATTGCTTGTCTTCTTCCGAGAACGCTTTTGCGGGATGGTAAATTTTCCAGAGGGGCATAGTGAACTTTCAGTGAATTGAACAAGCTCAGTGGCTATAGCGTTCTGCGGAAGCGCCGCTTTGAGTGACACCGTGGACCATGACGGAGCGAGCTTGCTCGAACGCATTCCATGAATCCATGCTGCCCAAATTGGGGAAAGTCACCGCCTCGCCCTGGTCATAAGCCGCCAAAGCCGTATCAACCAGTGTTTCGGGACTCATGAAAAGTTGATCTGGAAACGGGGCAGGTGTGTCTCCGAAGAACTCGGAGCGAATGGGACCCGGCATCACCGCTTGAACTCTGACCCCGCTGTTTTGAAGTTCGCTTTGCAATGCACGTGAAAAATTGAGCACATAGGCTTTGGAGCCGCTGTAGCTGCTCGCACCTGGAGCAGGCATCAACGCCAGGATGGACCCAATGTTGATGATGCTGCCGCTCTTGGCTGCAGCGAAACGTTTTGCTGCAGCCATCGACAGACGCGTCAGCGCGATCACATTCACCTTCAGCATAGCGGCGACTGCGCTTGTGGGAACCTGAGCAGCCATACCCAAGGCTCCCGAGCCAGCGCAGTTGATCAGAAAACTTACGTCAGAAGCATCAGAGACCAATGCTTCGACGCGAAGCAGATCTGCTTCATTTGCGAGATCTGCTTGCGCAACCTCGATATGCCGACGGTGTTTTATGCGTAATGCAACGGCCAGCTTTTCAAGGCGCTCACGTCGACGCGCAATTAGCACGAGGTCATAGCCACGTGCGGCAAGCCGGTCCGCGTAGACAGCGCCAATGCCAGAGGAGGCACCAGTGACTATGGCAGTTCCTAAATTCTTTTCCACGATCGATCTCCAGATGTGTTGCGAAGCATTGACTCTAATTATTAGAGTTACATCATGCTAACTCCAATAACTAGAGTTATGCAAGCAGAAGATCTACAATCAATGCCTTCTTGCGGATCGCGTTGGGTCCATATCTAGAAAATTGGAGTGAGCAATGCGAGCTAAAGGGTTTGAGGGAATGACATGCTCAGTCGCCGATGTGATGGGTGCTTTAGGCGATCGCTGGGGGGTGCTGATCATGCGAGACCTCCTGCTAGGACTCGCCCGTTATGACGATTTAAAGCAATCGACAGGCGTGACCAATGCGACCTTGTCAGATCGACTGAGATCTCTGGAAGCGGCCGGTCTGATTGAACGCAGGAAATATCAATCCAAACCTGACCGCTACGAGTACGTTCTTACAGAACGTGGTCAGGACATCAGCTTGGTAATGCAGGCATTCGTTCAAGTGGGTGACCACTGGAACGCGGGCAACTTGGCGGGCCCACCTCTGCAATTTGTGAACAAGCAAACTGGCCACCCTGTGAAACTTGCAGTGATCGACAGTGAACTAGGTCAGCCTGTAGAGGCCCGCGACATCACTGTGATTGCAGGCCCAGGGGCCGATGAGCGGGTGAAATGGCGTTTAGAACGAAACGCTGGCTCACCAACATAGTCTCATCGAATTCGTGACAAAGGCAGGAGTTGCATCGACCGATTGAATCCACAGCCGAATGCCGTCTGTCAAAAAACCATTTTTCCCCAAGCTGTGGGACATCGCATGGGACATGAGGAGTGCAAAAGCCCGAATTTTGCGATGATCTCCTGGAGAACACACAGGAAAAGCAATGCGGATTTCGGCAGAAAAGCTGGTGTAACGGGTTCGATTCCTATCGAGAGGCCAAATTCAAGGCCGCGAAGGTGCATAACCTTCCGGCCTTTTTCTTTTTCCCCTCTGTAGTCTTCAATTCGAAGTGTGCCAAAGTCCATAGAAGCGTGCCGTAATCCGGGGACATCTGAGGGCACATTTGGGGCACATTTAGGGGCGCATTTTTAGGAAATGGGAGCACATTCCAAATGCCCTCAGCTTTTGTCCCCAGGCTTCATCTCCCCACCCGTCACCCAACCCTTTCGCTCGTCGGCGTGAAATCGACCAGCCCTTCTCTGGCGCAGGTATATGAGTCATGCTTTTCGCCGCAGGCACCCAGACAACAACAGGAACACGGGCCGCTCAATACCAAATGCCCATACGCGTGCGAACTTCGCAATCAAGCCTTGGCACGGGGCTTGAAGAGATGGATGGTTTCGCCACGGGCAAGCATTCCCACCAACTGAGCGATGCGCCTGGCGCGCGTCTCGGCTCTCGCAGCCGTCTGGATACGCCACAGTATCGCGTAGCGATTGGAGGCATTGATGCTTGCAAAGAAGGTCTTGGCTGCAGGCTCGGCCTCCAGTGCAGCCTGCAGATCCTCAGGCACCGTGGACGTACGCGCACCGTCGTAGGCCCGCGCCCAGCGCCCGTCAGCCTTGGCTGCCTCTATCTGGGCCTGACCCGGTGCCTGCATGCGGCCCGCCTCAATGAGTCCCTGCACCTTCTCGACATTGATCTTTGACCAGACGCTGCGCGCGCGCCTCGGCGTAAAGCGCTGAAGATAGTGTTGATCGTCAAGACTTTTCTTCTGTCCGTCGATCCAGCCCCAACACAGCGCAATCTCCACCGCTTCGGGGTAGGTGACACTGGGCTCGTTGGAGCCTCGCTTGGCGATCTTGAGCCAGAGGCCATCGGAAGTCGCATGATTCTTCTTCAGCCAGGCCTCGAAGGCTTTGGCGCTCGTGAACAGGGTGGGAGCAAGTTCGAGCGGGATGATGGATTTGACGGTAGGCATCACCTGGACCTATGCGACATGAGCCTGATTGATGGCAGGGAAAGACAAGTTTAACCAGAGCTCCCGACCTGTGGCAGTCGTAAAACGCCCCACGACTCGCCCCCAGACCAGGAGCTCGAGCGATCACCACAGCTGCGCAAGCAATCCTGTCAGCCCTGCCGCCGCAATGACGTAGATGACATTGATCTTGAAGCGGAGCAACGCGATGCCTGCTGCCAGCCCAATGGCAATCGACGGCCACTCCATGTGTCCTGCGAAGCCCTGGGGCCAAACGACATGGTAGGCAAAGAAGACCGCCAGATTCAGGATGACACCCACGACCGCAGCAGTGATTCCGACCAGTGGCGCGGTGAATTTAAGCTTGCCGTGGGTGGACTCGATAAAGGGCCCCCCCAGGAAAATGAAAAAGAACGACGGCAAAAAAGTGAAGAAGGTCACGATCACTGCTGCGACGACTCCAGCGAGCAGCTGCGAATCCACACCGAAGATCGCTTTTGTCCAGCCGCCTACAAAGGCCACAAAGGACACCACCATGATGAGCGGGCCCGGAGTGGTCTCCCCCAAAGCCAGGCCATCGATCATTTGTGTTGCAGTCAACCAATGGAAGTGCTCCACCGCGCCCTGGTAAACATAGGGCAGCACCGCATATGCGCCACCAAAAGTCATCAGCGCGGCCTTGGTGAAGAACCACCCCATTTGTACCAAGGCAGACTCCAGACCAAACACCGTGGCGAGCACGCCCATCACGCTGGCCCACAACGTCAGGCAGACCAGCGACACCCTCCAGAATCCTCGCCAGGAAAATCGCGCATGCGCAGGAGTGGGAGTGTCGTCGTCGATCAATGCAGCCCCGAGTGACTGACGCGCATTGCCTTTTTCATGGCTGGAGCCACCAAAGGCCTCGGGGCGCAATTTACCGCCGATGAAACCGATGGCTGCAGCCGCAATGACGATGAGCGGGAACGGAACATTGAGGGCAAAAATGGCGAGAAACGCAGCAGCCGCAATTCCCCAATGCCAGCTGCTCTTGAGCGATCTGGAGCCCACCCGGTAGGCCGCCTGTGCCACAAGCGCCGTCACAGCGGGCTTGATGCCATAGAAAATGCCTGCAATGACCGGCATGTCGCCATGGGCCATATAAAGCCAGGCCAGAGCCATGATGATGAACAGCGATGGCAGGACAAAAAGAAGCCCTGCCAAAATGCCGCCCCATGTCCGATGCAGCAACCACCCCAGGTAAGTGGCAAGCTGCTGAGCCTCGGGCCCCGGCAGCAGCATGCAGTAGTTCAGGGCGTGGAGAAATCGCTTCTCGGAAATCCATCGGCGGCGGTCTACAAGCTCCTCATGCATGAGTGCTATTTGACCTGCGGGGCCGCCAAAGCTGATGAAGCCCAGCTTCAACCAAAAACGCAGTGCTTCTGAAAGCGAAAGAGAGGCGGGCGCAACCGGATCGGTAGGCCTGGGCAAAGCGGTGTCCATAAAAACTCCATAGGGAATATCCAGCTCTTGGACGGGACACCGTCTACCCTTGCGGGACGGGAGGCTGCTTTCCCGATGCAGAAATTCTAGCCCAGTCTCCTGAGCCCTCATACACGCCGAAGACAAAGTCTGCAGCGACCGAGCATGAAGCAACGCTGTATCTGCTGTGCGCCACAAGGAAATGCAATCCAGTCCTCAACGCCCAGAGCTCTTTCGCGGCAGATCTCTCGCGCCGACGAAGGCGCCGAGCGCCGGAATTCCCCCCTTGAGGCACACCGCAGCTCGGATCACTAGAACCACATCACCGATGGAGCTGCTTTCAATATTCAGGCCGCTTCCACAATCGACGAGACGTCCAGCACATACATCTGGCGCTGGCTCTCGTGCACCGAGTCAATGCATACCTGCTTGCCATCACGGCTCCAACGTGGATGCAGGTCACAGCGGTTTTCCTTGCTCAGGTCCGGAGTGGCATAGAAACTGCCCAGATTGCGACGCTCGCCGGTCTGCATGTCGAAAAGGAACAGAAAGCGCTCGTGTGTCCTGTCGTCTGGATAGGTGTCACTGAGCATCCAGCGGGTGCTCACCGGCGAGAACGTCATATGGCCGTTTTCCACCAGTACATCGCGGCCAATCACTTGCACCTCGCCTCCTTCAACGTCGTGATAGAGGTGGTAGTGAATCTCGCCGGCATGTGGCCCCCAGACAATGATGTGCTCGTTGTCCTGCCACAGGGGATGAGAGATCTGGTATTCCGACTTTTCATAGTCAAACGTGCCTACGGCACTGGGGTCGAAGTCGTCAGCCAGCTGCGGCAGCGGATGATCCGAGCACTCCAGCAAGCGCATGTCGGAGCCGTCCGGGTTCATGGTGATCAGGCGATGCAAAAAGCAGGTCTCATCCTTCACACGCTCTGTCCAACGATGCAAAAACAGGATGCGTGAAGAAGCCGGGTTGATCTCGATATGGCTTACCCAGTGGATGGCCTTGTCCATCGACGACACATGATGGAATGCCTTTAGTTGCGCGTAGCTGACCAGCAATCGGCAATCGCCTGTCGCCAGTTCCATGCGCCAGATGCCGTCATCGGGGGGCGCTAGAGGCAATTCAAAAGGCTGGCCGGGTTCGCTGTAACCAATGGTCTCGTGCGTGATGTACAGACGCCGGTAGTTGACCGACAGCGCCCAGGCACTGCTGGGTGCCACCACATACACAGGCATGGGCATAACGCGGCGCTCTTGCGTATCCACATCCACCACCACGGCGCCAAAGCCCGGGTAACGAGCGGACATATCGCCCGTGCGATCGTTATAGATCAGCTTGCGGCCCGGTGCGCCGTCAAGCCATTGCAGCTGGCTGCCCATCTGGAAGTTCCAGGCACCGGTCTCGCCCACTGCGTGAAAGCGGTCACCGTCCTGAGTGTCGAAATAGCCAATCGTGGCCTTGACCTCCGGCGTCAGATAGATGTCCATCCAGGGCGTTTGCTGGGCTGCCAGCAGGCGATTGCTTTTGTCCCAGTTGGACTTGTTGTAGTAGCCGAAGAAGTGATGAAGGCTGCCGTTACCCACGCGTCGGCAGGGAGCAAAAGAAGAATGAGAAGAGATCGTCATTGGATGTCAAGCAGTAGCGTCGCAGCACAGGCTGCGACTCGAAAACGATGCAGGGCATGAAGAAGCCCGGCTCTGATCAGTTCGCCGTAATCTTTCCGGCAGCGATCACCTGATCCCAGCGCTGCTTTTCCCTGGCCACAAAGCTTTGCGCTTCTGCTGGGGTATTGGCCACGGCACTCATCCCTTGATCCTGCAGACCCTTGCGGAACTCGGGCGTATTGACCACCTTGCGGATGTCTTCACTGAGCTTTTGCACCAGGGCCTGAGGCACCTTGGAGGACACGGCGACCGTGGTCCATGACGTGGCCACATAGTCCTTCATTCCGGCCTCGCTGGCCGTCGGCACATCCGGCAATGCCGCCAGACGTTCATTGCCTGTGACCGCCAGTGCCTTGAGCTTGCCGCCCTTGACGTGCGCCAGCACTGTCGGAGGGTTCTCGAACATCAGCTGGATCTGGCCGCCAAGCAAATCATTGAGCGCGGCAGAACTGCCACGATAAGGAACATGAACAATAGGCGCACCGGACTGCAGCCTGTACAGCTCCCCCATCATATGAACCGACGAGCCCACGCCAGCAGAGCCAAAATTGATGCTGCCTGGCTCCTGCTTGGCAAGCGCAGTCAGCTCCTGCAGATTCCTGACCGGCAGATGGGGGGTTGCCACCACCACATGCGGCATCTCCGCCAGCACGGTGACAACGCGCAGCTCCTTGGCGGGGTCGTAAGGCAGCTTTTTGTAGACCGCGTAAGCAGCATGCAATCCGATCGATCCCACCATCAGCGTGTAGCCGTCCGCGGGCTGGTCGGACACATATTTGCCGCCCAGGTGACCGCCCGCCCCGGGCTTGTTTTCAACCACCACAGGCTGGTTCCACATACGGCCGAGCCTGTCGGCAAGCATACGGGCCTGCACATCCGAGCTGCCACCCGCAGTGAACGGCACGATGATGCGAATTTGACGAGCAGGATTGGGATATGCGGAGCTGCCTTCAGCCCAGGCTGAACCCACACTCGCCAGCGTTGCGGCAGCCAGCATTCCCATACACAGAGAGCGACGAGCGCTAATGCAAACCATCTAATGACTCCTTGGATTGATTGATGCGCCCTCAATTCCTGAAAACGCATGCACTTATTCGTATGGAAGTCAGTGTAGAAAGCCTAACCTACTCGGAAAAATTCATTTTTCAAACTCATCTATACGCGGCTGGTATACCCTTCGCCCTCCGCATTAAACCGATTGCGTCATGCCACGCCCTTTGAGTTTTAAAGAAATTGAAGCATTTCGTGCCGTGATGCAAACCGGCACTACGACCGCCGCTGCGCAGCTGCTGCACACCACCCAACCGTCCATCAGCCGTCTGCTGGCTCAGATGCAGACGGGCGCGGACCTGAAGCTGTTTGATATGTATAAAGGGCGGCTGCGCCCGACTGCAGAGGCACGGGAGCTCTTTTCGACGGTGCAGCAGCATTTCGTAGGTCTGGGCCGCATTGAGCGCGACCTTCAGGGGTTGCGGCAGTTCGGTGCAGGCACTCTACGCATAGGCTGCACCCCGGCACTGGGACTGTCCATCGTTCCTGCGGCCTTGCACAATTTTCTGCTGCGCTACCCGGGCACACACATCAGTCTGCAGACGCTAGGCACTACACATCTTCGGGAAGGACTGCTGCACGGCCAGTTTGACCTGGTGGTCAGTACCATGGCCATTGGCTCCCCTGAACTCAACGCAAGCGTTCTGCATCAGACCCAGGCCGTCTGCGTCATGCATCCAGACCATCCGCTGGCACAGCACAGCAGCCTGCATGTCCAGGACTTGGAAAACCAGCTGCTGCTGACTTTGAATTCGGACGACAACATCTACCTGCAACTGCAGCGAACCATGCTCGAGCATGATGTCCGGCCCAGCTCAACTGTCGAGACCACCTACTCTTCCACCATCTGCTGCCTCGCAGCGCAAGGTACAGGCTTGGGCGTAGTGAACCCCTACGTGGCGGCAACATTTGCCTCAAGCCTCTGCATCAAACCGTTCCTGCCCGAGTGCTCCGTAGAGGTGGCGCTAGCACTGCCAAGTCATTCGGCACCTTCGGAACGCACGCAATGCTTCGTCGAGGAGCTGCAAAAACAGCTGGCAACATAAGCAGCCCAGCTCTGCGGCAAAGGCCAACCACTCAGGAAAACTCCAGAGTCAGATGGCTGCAAACGCCAAATGCGCCCCAAAGGTCTGCGCCCGCAACCGAGCGCATACGCATGGATGCAGTTGAATTCCGGCGATAGTCAGAAGGGCCCTTACCGGGCCTTGCATTGGATCGGCACCATGCGGCCGATCTCGACTGTCAGATCCAGTCCTTTTCCTCGGATGGTATTGGGCCCGTTGCTGTAAATAAATCCGGAGCCGCTTGGCTGCTGTGCAAGCTCTATGCCTTGACCACCGCGTATCAAGACTGCTTTGCTGTTGGCAGGCGAGAAACGCACCGAAATGGATTCTCCGTTTGCACAGGTGAATGCAACTTCACGATCTGCATCTTGAGACGGTGCAGAACTGCAGGCACTGACGGCGATTGCGGCAAGCATGGCAAGCCCGATGACTTTCATAGACTTCTCCCGTGATATTTCAAGGCAAGACTCAAGCAGCCATGAAGAACTCCTGTGTCTTGCAGCACTTCCCAAACTTGGCGGATCGCCTTTGTCTCGACAGATTGGAATGTTCCAACCCGCTACAAGCTCCTGCAGTCAGACTGCAACGCAAAGCGGAACTTGATTGACGCATACCTGAGCTCAGGCTGAGCTCACACGCCTGTCGCGCTCCTTGTCCCGGTAAAGACGTGCTTTTTCAGCATACATGGCCTTGTCCGCCCCTTGAACAATGCTCTCTATCGGCGTGCCTTCCTGGCCACAGGCATGGCCCATGGAGACCTGGATGCTGTGACCCGGATAGAACTGATTGTTCAGCTCCAGCAAGGACAAGATGCGCTCCTGCAATGCCACGGCACCGCGTTCATCGGTTCCCGGCAAAAGCACGACAAACTCATCGCCGCCGATGCGGGCTGCGCAGGCAGGCGCATCCACTGCCTTGGAGAGAACTTCTCCCATACGCCTGAGCATGGCATCGCCTGCAGTATGACCATGCTCGTCGTTGACGACCTTGAGTCCATTCATATCTATGGCAAGCATGGACAAGGGCCAGGGCCCTTTGCGCGACAGCCTGTTGAGCTCTTCGGTATAGAAAGCGCGGTTGCGCAACTGGGTCAACACATCATGCTTGCCCAGATATTCAAGATAAGCCTCAGCCTTCTTGCGAGCGGTGATATCCACGAGTGACAGCAGCACCAAGCCCCATTTCTCCGCATGACTGCTCATGATGGCGAACTCCATATGAATATGGAGCACATCGCCAGCCAGCCCGTAGTTCACCACTTCCCGCTGCTGCACCAGCTTGCCCTCCCAAAGGTCTATCAGCTGCTCGGCAAACGAATCGTACATTTCGCCCCTGAAAACCTTGGTCAGATTCTGCAGCAGTTGCTGCTTGCTCTCGGCACCGAACATTTGCAGCGTCTGGCGATTGACATCGAGCACCTGGATTTCCTGCATGCAGCGGGTCACGAATTCCGGATGCACTTTCAGAAAAGTCCGGAAATCGGTGATTCCGCGCGCTCGAACATCGTCCATCAGGCGCTTGACCACGCTGAAGTCCTCGACCCACAGCGACACCGGCGAGTACTCGAACAGGTCTCTGGAGTATTGCTCGCTGCGCTGAAGCTTCACCGTGCTCTGCACCTCCGCCGTCACATCCTCCAGCGAGACCAGCACCCGGCTCCAGCTTTTCTCGTAGCCCGGCAGTACACGCGCCCTCACCTGCACATCAAGTCGCTGTCCATCCAGGGCATAGTTGACCGAGCGGGTCTCGAAACTGAGCACCCCTTCCCAGAGGGCGAGCAGTTCGTTCATGATGCTATCGAGCATGTCGCCGCGAAAGACCTCGCTCAGCCGGCTCTTCAGGGTTTCCTCATCTGCGGCCTTGAACAGGTCAAGCGTGTATTGATTGACCCGAAGCACCTTGTAGGACTGACTGCAAAGCTTGAGCCGCTCCGGATCTTCTTTGAGAAAACTGAGCAGATCGCTCACGCCCTGCGCCCGCCATTGATCGAAAATCTGTCTCAGGCCGCTGTAATCCTCCATCCAGAGCGATACCGGGGCCAGGTTGAACATATCCTCGAAGTCCAGACCTTCTGCGAGCGAATTTTTCACAAACAATACCTCCGCCAACGATTATTACCGAGACTTCAAGCCTGCACGCTACCCTCCTTTGCTAGGTCGATCGACTGTCGTGCAGCAATGAAAAAGACTCCCTGGGGAGTCTTTTAAAGTCATATCGCCTCAGGCAGTCTCTTCCTTGCGGCTTTCACTTTGTACATCGCAGCATCGGCTTTCTGCAAAGCGTCATCCACATCGGTGTCATCGGGCATCAAACAGACCATGCCCACGCTGGCTCCTGGGTACTCGATCTCACGTCCGTCGGCCAATTGCAAGCTGGCGACAGAGGCTTTGCTCAGTCGCAGCTGCATCTCCCTGATCACGGCCTCAGCGTCTTCATCCAGCAAAGGCCCTGCGCCGACCATGACGAATTCATCGCCACCGAAACGAGCCAGCATGTCACTGCTGCGCAGTCCTGCTCGCAGTTGTTCGGCCATGGCACGCAGCAACGCATCCCCAGCCTCATGACCAAACTGGTCATTGATCTGCTTGAAGCGGTCAAGATCCACAAAGCCCACCAGCACCCATTCACGGGTGCGTCGGCAATGAGCAATGAGCCGGTTGAGTTCCTCGGTCACGCAGCGGCGATTGGGCAATCCAGTCAGAGAATCGAGCATGGCCAACGAGGCCAGCTCCTCGTTGGCATGCTGCAGCGATCTCACCAGTTGCTCGCGCTCGGCAAAGCCGGCAATGATCTTGGCAAACAGGCGCAGCAGATCCTCGGCCTCTGCTGCCAGCGCGACGGAATGGTCGCTGGCTGCACACAAAGTGCCGAACAGCGCACCATTGGAAAAACGCACGGGCGTGCTCACATAAGTCTGGATACCCAGTTGACGCGCTGCATCCGAGTCGCCCCAGCACTCGCCAACATTGTCAGTAAAGGTACGCCCTTCGTCGAGCGACCGCTTGCACAAGGTGTCGTGCCAGGGCACCTCCAGCCCTTCGGGGATCTTCATTCCTCCCGTATTGAGGGAGTACAGGACATTCTGAATACCGCGTGCCTCATCAACGGTGGTGAGATAGGCCGACTCCAGATCAGTCACTTCCACCATGATTTCCAGAAGAGGTCGCGTGAAGCTGGGCAGATTCTGAGATGCGGAGACTGTCTGGGAAAGGCGTTGAATAATTGATGGCATGGTGCAATTTGGGGGTACGGCCGCACGACAAGTGCGGCAGCTCAAGCAAAGCCTAAAGCCTAGGCATCATCACTTTCATTCGGCTGAGACCATCGTTCAATCATGCAATGAAAGCCAGATCCCAACGCTCATATTTTCAAGCAATCGATTGTCAGACTAGGACTGAGGCCACAGGACCCTGACACGCAAACCGCCCAATTGCGGCGACTCGTCAAGCCACAGCTGGGCACCGCTGCTTTGCGCAATGCTTTGCGCAATGGCCAGTCCCAGGCCACTGCCGCCGGCCATGCCGCCAGCCCCTTGACCTCGTACAAAGCGCTGCAGGACGCGCTGACGCTCGGCCGGTGCAATGCCAGGACCCGAGTCTTCCACCACCAGTGCACGTCCGTGCTCGTCCTGCAACCAGCCCACATCGACCCGTCCCCCGGCGGGCACGTATTTGATTGCGTTGTCCAGCAGGTTGCGCAGCAGCACCGCCAGTGCCTCGGCGTCTGCGGCCACGCTGAATGAGGACTGCTGCTGCGGGTCTTCACTCAGGCCCATGTCCAGCCCCTTGGCCTGGGCAGCCGGCGCGGCATCAGCCAGGGCCTGCCCGACCAGCACGCGCAAGTCAGCCAGCGGCGCATCTTCACTCTGCGGCCTGGCTTCCTGCCTGGCCAATGTCAGCAACTGCTCCACCAGTCGCCTGGCGCGCTCTATCCCTTGCGCCAGACGGGCCTGCGCTGACTCGCGCTCAGCGCTGTCCGTCGCTTTGCGCAGCAGCTGCAATTGCAGCTGCAACGCGGCCAGCGGCGAGCGCAGCTCATGCGCAGCATCTGCCACGAAATTCTGCTGGGCCTCAAAAGCCTGCCGTACGCGCTGCAGCAAGCTGTTGAGCTCCTCTACCAGCGGGCGCATCTCATCCGGCAGATCATGCTCCGCCACGGGTGCCAGATCCTGGGGCTGACGCAGGGCCAACTCCCTGCGCACCCGATGCACGGGAGTCAGTGAACGGCGAATCACCCACCACACGGCCAGCGCCAGCAGCGGCAACAGCAACACCACAGGCAACAAGCTGCGCCAGGCGGCTTCACGCGCGAGCATCTGACGCACGCGCATGTCCTGTGCAATCTGAATCACCTGAGAGCGTGTCTGCAGTGAAAACACACGGTAGGTCGTGCCACGCGCAGGCACATCGGCAAAGCCCAGCACAGCCATCTGTGGCAAGGCATCGCCCAGAGCCGACTCGAAGATTCTCAGTCCCTCATTGGTCCAGACCTGGACGATGAACTCGTTGTTTTCATCTTCGGGCGGCGTTCCCTGCGGCCTGCCTTTGGCGTCGACCGGCAGACCTGCCCGCAGTGCAAACGCCGTCTGCTGCATCTGGTAGTCGAACAGGGTATCGGTCTGCTCCAGAGCATTGCGATAGGCAAAAGCACCCTGCAGAACAGCCACCAGCAAAATCGCCACGCCGATGAACAGCAGCAGGCGTCCGCCCAGCGAACCTGGCAGCTTCAGCCGCTTCAATGCCTGGTTATTGCTCATGGTCTGGGCACCATATATCCAAGACCGCGCACATTGAGCACCGCTGCAGCGCCGAGCTTTTTGCGCAGTCCGTGGATATAGACCTCCACCGCATTGCTGCTGACCTCGTCGCCCCAGCCGTAGAGCTTGTCTTCGATTTGCTGACGTGACAGCGTGGCCCCCGGCCTTGTCAACAATGCCTGCAGCACCGCCCATTCACGGCCTGACAGGGTGACCGGCTGACCATTCACGCTGGCCTCACGGGTATTGGGGTTGAGCATGATGCCCTCATGCTCGTACACCGCATCCAGATGCCCTGCCGCACGCCGCGTTAGCGCGCGAATGCGGGCCAGCAGCTCATCCATGTCATAGGGTTTGATGACATAGTCATCGGCCCCGGCGTCCAGCCCCGCAATGCGGTCACGCACGGCGTCCCTCGCGGTCGCCACCAGCACCGGCGTGGCATCCTTGCGCGCACGCAACTGGCGCAGCACCTGCAAGCCATCAAGCTTGGGCAAGCCCAAGTCGAGCAGCACCAGATCGTACTGGTGGCCATGCAAGGCTGTATCGGCCTGGGCTCCATCCTGAACCCAATCCACCACATAGCCCTCACCGCGCAGCAGCGCCAGCACGGCCTGGCCGATCATGGTGTCATCTTCAACGAGCAGTAAACGCATGGCGCAAGGATAGCGTCGCTATAGCGGGAATGCCCAGCACCAGAAACAAAGGATGCATCGCACGCAGCCTGCATGCCGCGCAAGGCGGCAAGCGAGGCAGCCTCACCCCCAAGCGGGCAAGCCGCCACCTCACATGAGGGGCTGCCGGTTACACCGCAGCTTCGATGCTCGGCATTGCCAGACGTGCCTTGGTCAATGCCATGCCCAGGTTGGCGGTACGGCGGCAGACAAAGACTGCGACATAGTCGGGCACTGCCTTGCTACGCAGAAAGACGTGAATCAGGTTATCGCTGTTGACGATGATTTCCTGAAAATAGTGGTGACCATCATCGCTGAGGCCGCGCGAACGCTTGAACATGGTCTCGATCATGGAGATATTGGGGCCGTTGAACAGGTCGGCCGTTGCCGCCGCCACCAGATCAATCACCTCACGCGGATGGGAGTCCACGGTACGGATCGACAGCAACATGCCCGAAGCAGCATCCACATAACCAGCGGCCAGGCACTCGGGGACCGAAGCCACGGCCTTCGTCAATACAGAATCCAAACTCATTACGTTCTCACTTTCCTATTGCTAATCTTTCGCGTCATGGCCGTTTGCAGTGCGCAGCGGCCATGCTTTGGTGGTCTTGAAAACATCACGCCATCTTTTGCAGCAGTGCGTTTTCGAATTCATAAAGAAGCGCTTCCTGCGCCTTGGATTGCACATACTGAGCATCAATCAATCGCACACGGCGCAGCGCCTCTTCGGCAGTCAGGCCCTCGCGCACCAGCCAGGCGGCAAGCACGGTTCCGGTGCGGCCCAATCCGGCAAGGCAGTGCACGGCAAGCACCTCTCCACGGCGCAGGGCGACCGACATGCGTGCCAGCAGCATCTGCATCTGTGCCACTGTCGGTGGCTCTTGGTCATAGACCGGCAGGTGAAAGTTCTTGAGCCCATTGCGGGCCAAGGCATCCTGCGGGAAGTCCTTTTCCGTCAGCGTGATCAGCATGGTGATACCGCAACGGCTCAGAGCTTTGAGGTCGGCGTCCATGTCGTGCACCACGCCCGGCCAGGGCGTACCTGCCAGCCTCCCTGGCACCAGCCAGGAAAATCCGTTCGGGCCGCGGCTGGCTGGCATGGCATTTTCAGCGGCCAGCAATGGCTGCATTTCCATCAGCACAGCCGCATTCGGGGTGCGAGGCTGGTAGCGGGCTGCGGAGGACAGGCCAGATGACGCGACCGCTGCCGGCTGCGACAGAGCAGGCTCAGGCGCAGAGGCCGACGTTGGCGCAGGCAGCACGGGCTCCAGTTTGAGGGGAGCCACGACCTCACTCACTGCTGCCGAAGATGCAGGCAGGTCAGAAAATTCGGCAATGGCCGCCAAGGCGGCGGCAGGCAAGGGAGGTGGCGGCAGCACATCGTCGGCCAGCTCATTCAAAGGGGTACCCGGCATGGGGACAGCGCAGCTGCCGGTACGCAGGAATTGCTGACCAGCGGCACTGAGCGGCCGCTGAGTGAACGCAGCCATTGCTGCGGCTTCCTGGATACGCCCGCCTGCGAGCAACAGCATCTGCTGCGCAGCAGCCCGGGCATGCTGCTGCTGGTGCGTGATCAACAGCACACTGCGCTGCTGACCGATCTGCTTGATCACGTCCAGCAGCAAAAATGCCTCATAGCCCTCCAGCTCGGCCGTGGGCTCATCGATCATCAACACCGCCGGCTTGGCCCAGGCCTCGCGCAAAATGGCCACGACGCGTTGCTGCACCGCACTCAACAGCATGGTGGGCTTGTCCAGCATCTGGGCGAGCTCGGCCAGTCCATAGTGCTGCAGCTGCTCGCTCACCCAATGGCGCCACTCCAGTGGCGCACGTGGATCCCTCTGGCGCGCCTTCTCGATCAGTGCATCCAGGGTGTTGGCGCGCATGAGCCGGGCATGCTGCTGTACCAGGCTCGGCAAGGCCTGCACGCCGTTGGCGCTCCAAGGCATGTCCAATGGCTGATCGACATAGACCACCTGTCCCCAGCTGCGAAAGCGCGGATTGCTCGCATTCAGCCCGGCCAGCGTGCGCAGCAACGTGGACTTGCCCGTGCCCGCAGGCCCCAGCAAAGCGGTTACGCCTGATTGCGGCAGCGTGAAGTCCACTTCGGCCAGAACTACGCGTGGACCAAATGAAGCGCCCAGGCCTTGCACCTGCAGACTGTGTTGCTGATTCAAAAACTCCTCCCGTCGCAACGCCTGCTCCGGGAGCCGTCACGATGTATTTGCGGTCAAGCCGAATCGCCACCACACGACGTCAAAAAGACAAATGAATGCTTCGACTTGACAGTTTATGGCATTACATCCCCATAAACTCGCTACCCCTAGAGGAACATGACAAAAACGTACGAAAATTCAACGAGCGTTTATTTATTCATATATTTTTTGTTTTTAATCGATAAAAACAGACAAAGAAAAACCGCACCCATAAGGATGCGGTTTTTCATACGACAAGGGATCAACTCAGCCCAGGCGCACCGGCACGAAGATCTTGTTGCCATCGCGCCAGATCAGCACGGCCACGGTCTTGTCCGCTTTGGCGACTGCGGCCCGCACCTCGTCGATATTTCCGGCAGGTGCGCCATTGATGGACAGCAGCACATCTCCCTGGCTGATACCTGCTGCTGCTGCCGGACCGCTGGCCTGAGCCACCAGCAGACCGGAGTCCACGCCAATCTGCTTTTTCTCCTCAGGCTGCAGGGGGCGCAAAGCCAGCCCCAGCTTTCCCTTGTCGGCATCCGCAGAGGACTTGGCCACCTTCACAGCCTTGTCGCTGGCATCGCCCAGGGTCGCGCTCAGGGTCTTGGATTCACCTTTGCGCCAGACTTCTAGCGTCACTTCCTGCCCGGGCAAGGCCTGGCCGATAAAGGCTGGCAGATCGCCGGAGCCAACAACGGGTTTGCCATCCACCTTGCGCACCACATCGCCTGGCTCCAGTCCGGCCTTGGCGGCAGGGCCGTTCTTTTCGACACTGGCCACCAATGCACCTTCGGGCTTATCCAGCTTGAAGGAATCGGCAAAGGCCTGATTGACCTCCTGCACACTCACGCCCAGCTTGGCATGCTGGGCCTTACCCGTTGCCTGAATCTGCTGTTGCACACGGGTTGCCAGCTCGATGGGAATTGCAAACGACACCCCTTGATACCCGCCCGAGCGGGTGTAGATCTGGCTGTTGATGCCCACGACCTCGCCCTGTGCGTTGAACAGCGGGCCACCAGAGTTTCCGGGGTTGATCGCCACATCCGTCTGCAGGAAGGGAACGAAGGAATCATCGGGCAAAGAGCGCCCCTTGGCACTCACCACGCCAGCCGTCACGCTGTTTTCAAAACCGAAAGGCGAGCCGATGGCCAGCACCCAGTCGCCCACACGCAGCTGGCTGGTCTGGCCCAGCTTGACCGTGGGCAAGCCGCTGGCGTCAATCTTGAGCACCGCCACATCGGTCTTGGGGTCGGCTCCCAGCACCTTGGCCCTGAACTCGCGACGGTCGTTGAGCTTGACCGTCACCTCCTTGGCTCCGCGCACCACATGGGCGTTGGTCAAAATCACGCCATCGCTGGACACGATAAAGCCCGAGCCTTGTCCACGCATGGGTGTATCGGGCTGCTGCGCACGCGGCCCCATGCCCTGACCACCGGGCATGCCTGGAATGCCGAACTGGCGAAAGAACTCAAAGAAGGGATCGTCAGGGCTGATGCCCGGACCCTGTTGCTGGCGTTCGCTGGCCTGGTCGCCTTCATCGTCGCTCATGGCACGAGAGGAACCTACCACGCTGATATTGACCACGGCCGCGCCGTTGCGTGCCGTGATATCTGCAAAATTGGGAGCATTCACCGCGGGCAGGTTAAGGGCTGCGGGCTGCGCTGCCACTGCAGATTGCGTCACCTGCGCCTGTGCAGCGCTGCGGGTTCCGACCAGGCCGGCGCCGGTGGCGCCCAGTGCGCCAATCGCACCAGCAGCCACCAGGGCCATCACCAGTCGGCGAGGTGTGGACAGAATTGTGTTCATGGTCATCCTTTCAAAGAAAAGCACCGGATCGGTGTCGTTGAAGGGAAGTTTGAACATGCACACTTAGGCCAGACTTAGGCCCGTGCAGCTCTGGGCCAAAGGCCTGATCCGGCAGCCGCCGGCTCTCGCGCGCTGTCTGGCGTGTTCAGGCTCTTTGCAGCCTCAGATCAGCTCCAGCACCCGCTCCGGCGGACGGCAAAGCATGGCGCCCTTGGGCGTGACCACGATGGGTCGATTGAGCAGCACCGGGTGCGCGGCCACGGCCTGAATCAGCTGCACATCGCTGACGGCGGCGTTATCCAGGCCCAGCTCCTTGAACTGCGCTTCCTTGCTGCGCAGCAAGTCACGCACCGGAACGCCCATGTGTGTCACCAGCTCTGCCAGCTCTGGCGCCGTCAGCGGCGTGGCGATGTAATCCACAATATTGGGCTCGATGCCATGCTCGCGCAGCAGCGCCAGCGCGCCGCGCGAATTGCTGCAGCGGTTGTTGTGAAAAATGGTGATGTCAGGGCGATTCACGGGGGTGTCTGTACTTGTCGTCATGACTGCAGTGTAGCGAGCCTGCGCCTGCTCAAGGCTTGGCAGGCAGTCACTGCATAGCAGCTATGCCGGCTGCGCCAGAGCCAGGCACAGGGCCATCTCATAGACTGTCTGCAAAACATCATGAGGAGACAATATGCCCGCTTTCACCGCACGTGAACCCTCCACTCTGAGCCGTCGCCAATGGAGCCAATGGGCTGCTGCCACCGCCTTGGGCAGTCTGACCGGCACTGCTCTGGCGCAGGACTCGAGGTACCCCAGCAAGGCCATACGCATGGTCATTCCGTTCACGCCCGGCGGCTCTGCAGACATTCTGGGTCGCGCCATAGGTCATGAGCTGACGAGCGCCTGGGGCCAGAGTGTGGTGCCCGAAAACGTCGCCGGCGCAGGCGGCAGCATTGGAGCGGACCGCGTGGCAAAGGCCAGTGCCGATGGCTACACCCTGCTAATGGGCCATGTCGGCACGCTGGCCGTTACACCCACGCTCTACCCCAAGCTGCCTTACGACCCTATCAAGAGCTTTACGCCTCTGGCCTGGGTAGCGCGTGTGCCCAACGTGCTGGTCGTGCATCCATCGCTGCCGGTCAATGATCTGGCATCGTTCATCAGCTACGCCAAGGCCAACCCGGGCGCAGTGAATTTCAGCTCGGGGGGCAACGGCAGTGCCGCGCATATGACCATGGCCTATCTGAGCCTGCAAGCAGGGCTGAAGATGCAGCATGTGCCCTACAAGGGCACGGCACCGGCCGTCAACGACCTGGTGGCCGGCCAGGTTCAGGCCTTGTTCACCGGCATCCCCGCCGTGCTGGCCCAAATTCGCTCCGGCCAGATCAAGGCGATCGCCGTTTCATCACCTCAGCGCATCCCTGCACTGCCCAATGTGCCTACCGTGGCCGAAGCAGGTTTGCCCGGCTTTGAGGCCGACCAATGGTATGGCGTGGTCGGCCCTGCCAATATGCCCGCCGACGTGGTCGCCAAGATCAATCAGCAGATCAATGCCTCACTCCGAAGCCCCGCCATCCTCGAGCGTCTGCAAAGCGAAGGCGCCCAGCCCATGCCCAGCACGCCCAAGGTCTTTGCCGACCTCATCGTCAAGGACCTCGCGCGCTGGCGCAAGGTCATCGTCGACAGCAAGATGACTCTGTGAGCGGGTAGCTCTGAGGCATCAGACCGCAGGGGAAGCGGCGGTCACGGCAGCCGTCACCGGCTCCAGCTCTTCCTCGTGGGCATCGAACTCGCGCCCCGGCAGCAGCAGATTCAGGCCCACGGCCACCAGCGCACCCACGGTGATACCCGAGCCGAAAACCTCGCGCACAAAGGCAGGCATCTTGGAGAGCAGATCGGGGCGCACCGTCACGGCCAGACCGCAGCCCAGCGAGACTGCAATGATCAGGCCGCTGCGGCGCGTCTGCTCTGCGCTGCTGAGCATGCGGATGCCCGCCAGGATGATCATGGCAAACATCATCAGGCCCGCACCGCCGAGCACTGGCTGGGGAATCGTCACCACCAGCGCTCCCAGCACCGGGAACAGTCCGGCCAGCAGCAGCATCACGCCGGTCAGCATCACCACATGGCGGCTGGCCACGCCGGTGAGCGACACCACACCCACGTTCTGCGCGAAGGTGGAAACCGGCGGGCTCGACATCACGGCGGCAAAGGCCGATCCCACGCCGTCGCAGAGCATGCCGCTGGCCAGGCGCTTGCCTCGGATAGGCGTCTGCGTTGCCGCCCCCAGGGCCATGAAAGTGCCCGTGGTCTCGACAATGGTCACGAGAAAGGCGATGGACATGGCAACGATGCCCGATACGGGAAAGCTCATGCCGAAATGCAGCGGCTGGGGAATCGCGAAGATGGGTGCCTCGCGCACTTGGGTGAAATCGATCAAGCCCAGTGCCAGGCACAGCAGATAGCCGCAGGCAATGCCCAGAACCACGGCCGATGCAGAGATCACACCCTTGCCCCATTGCACAAAGCCGATCACCAGCGCCAGCACAAAGCCGGCAATCGCCAGATTGCCCACCGCGCCGTAGCTGCCGCTGCCCACGCCACCTGCGGCCCAGTCCACGGCCACGGGAGTGAGTGACAGCCCGATCATGGTCACGACCACGCTGGTGACGGTGTGCGGGAAGAAACGACGGATCACCGGCATGAAGAAGCTGCCGACGATCATCACCAGCGAGCCCACGAGAGAGGAGCCCAGGATGCCGGGCACGCCGTGCTCCAGTCCCACGCTGATGCCCGCACCCACAAAAGCGAAGCTGGTACCCATCACGCAGGGCAGGCGTATGCCGACCGGTCCCACGCCGCGGCACTGGATGATGGTGACCACGCCCGAGCCCAGCAAAGCCGCATTGACCAGGGCCACGATCTGGTCGGCCGGCAGCTTGAGCGCACCGCCGAACACCAGCGGCACGGCGATGATGCCGCCCAGGGCGGCGAGCAGATGCTGCAGCGAGAGCAGTGTGGTGGTGATGAGGCTGGGCGGACGGTCTTCCACCCCGTAAAGCAGTTTTTCCATGGTCTTGTCTCCTGTTTTTTAGGTATGCAATCGCCGGGGAATAGGCTTCCCCGCGAAGGCCACAAGACTAAGCACGCAACCGGGAGCTCTCATACGCCATTGCCGATACCGCCCATGCGCGGCGCCGTATAGATCGGCAGGCATCGAGAAAAAACTTCTGGCACTCCAAGTCACCTGACACCAGTCCCGAGCCCACTTTTATTCCAGCGCCAAAAGGCCTGAAATCTCTCTCACCGATGTCCAGCCATCGCAGTGCACCAGCGATGGCCGTCACCGAAAAGGTCTCAATGCCCTGCTGCGGCTCGCTCGAACAAGCTGCGCGCAAGACGGCGGTGCTGGCCCAGCACCACAGGCAGGTCGGCCGTGAGCAGGCGGCCGTCCTCGACCACCACACGCCCGTTGATGACGCTGCTGGATACATTGGCCGGCGTGCAGAACACCAGCGCCGCCACGGGGTCGTGGCCGGCCCCCGCATAGCCGACGTCCTCCATGTCGAAGGCCACAAAGTCGGCCGACATGCCGGGAGCCAGTGCGCCGATGTCGTCGCGGTTGAGCACGCGCGCGCCGCCCAGCGTGGCGATCTCCAGCGCCTCTCGGGCGCTCATGGCCGCCGGGCCGTAGCCCACGCGCTGCAGCAGCATGGCCTGGCGTGCCTCGCCCAGCATGTGAGCGCCGTCGTTGGAGGCACTGCCGTCCACACCCAGCGCCACGGGCACGCCGGCATCGCGCATGCTGCGGATGGGAGCAATGCCCGAGGCCAGGCGCATGTTGGAGCATGGGCAGTGCGCCACACCGGTGCCGGTGCGCGCAAACAGCGCAATGCCTTCGGGATCGAGCTTGACGCAATGCGCATGCCAGACGTCGCGCCCCACCCAGCCCAGATCCTCGGCGTATTGCGCCGGAGTCAGGCCGAACTTCTCGCGCGAGAAGGCCACGTCGTTGTCGTTCTCGGCCAGATGGGTGTGCAGCGAGACGCCATGTGCACGCGCCAGCACCGCCGATTCGCGCATCAGATCGCGCGTCACCGAGAACGGCGAACATGGGGCCAGCACCACGCGCAGCATGGAGTGGCGCGAGCCGTCGTGGTACTGCTGGATCAGGCGCAGGCTGTCGCGCAAAATGGCCTCTTCCTCCTCCACCACCACATCGGGCGGCAGACCGCCCTTGCTGCGGCCCAGGCTCATGGAGCCGCGCGCTGCATGAAAGCGCATGCCCATCTGCTGCGCGGCTGCGATGGAATCATCGAGGCGCGAGCCATTGGGGAACAGGTACAGATGGTCGCTGGTGGTGGTGCA
Organism: Comamonas testosteroni; assembly: GCF_000761245.1. Classification (GTDB taxonomy): domain Bacteria; phylum Pseudomonadota; class Gammaproteobacteria; order Burkholderiales; family Burkholderiaceae_C; genus Comamonas; species Comamonas testosteroni_C. Next base: position 141,573 of record NZ_AWOR01000021.1, read on the forward strand.
ACCCGACAGCATGAGCTCGGCCATGGCGGTCTGGGTCGAGACATGGATCATCTCGGGCGTCAGATGCGACCACAGCATGTACAGGTTCTGCAGCCATGAGAACAGCTCTGCGTCCTGCGCGGCCGGCACGGCGCGCGTCAGGCTCTGGTACATGTGGTGGTGGGTGTTGACCAGGCCCGGCGTCACGACCTTGCCGCGCATGTCCAGCACGCGCGCCTGGCCCTCGTCGGCCATGCGGCGGTATTGCGCCGGCAGCTCGGCCGTGGCTCCCACCCACAGCAGGGCCGGGCCGTCTGCCACCAGCGCGCCGCCTTTGATCTCGCGGCGCTGCGCATCCATGGTGACCAGTACGTCGGCATTCAGGGCTATCAGGGTCATGGGTCTCTCTCTGTCTAAACAAGAAGCGCAAGTCTAGAGAGGCACCCAAGCGCGCGATAGCGCCAAATTCCGCCAAGCATGTCCACAAAATGTGGACAGAAAATCAGTGTTTTCTGGCGTAAAGCCGCGCCAGCGCGGATTCGATGCTTGCGGCCATGAGCTCGGCAGCCGCACTCAGCTCCGCGCCCTTGCGCACGAACAGCATCAGGGTCTGGCGCTGCAGATGCGCATCGCGCAGGGGCACAAAACTGAGCGAGCCGCGATCGAGCTCCTCCAGCACATCCAGCGCGTTGAGCAGGGCAATACCCTCGCCCAGCATGACCAGGCGCTGCATCAAGGCCATGGAGGTGGACTCGGCCACCGGCGTCACCTCGATGGCACTGCGCGCGAAGGCCTCGTCGAGCAGACTGCGTATGGTCAGCGCCGGTGCCGGCAGAATCAGCGGATGGCCCACGCATTCGCTGAGCAGCAGCGACGAATGATGGGCCAGCGGGTGCTTGATCGGCAGGATGGCTCCAATCTGCCATTCGCTGGCCGCCAGCATGCGCAGACCGGGCCTGGGGGCCAGATCGTAGGCAAGACCCAGGTCCACCTCCCCGGCTTCCACGGCCGACACAATGGCCTGCGTCGGCATGTCGATGACACGCACGACCATCCCCGGATGGCTGCTGCGAAAGTCATGCACCAGCGATGGCAGCAAGGAGCCTGCCAGGCCAGACGTCGCCGCCACCGTGATCTCGCCGCGTCTCATGCCCTTGAAGTCGGCAATGCGCTCGCGCAGCGCTGCATGTTCGCGCAAGGTGCTGCGCACATGGGTCAGCACCATCTCTCCCAGAGGCGTCAGGCGCAGGCGGTTGTGGATGCGGTCGAACAGCGGCGCCCCGAGCTCGGCCTCCAGATCGAGAATCTGCCGGTTCACGGCCGTGGGAGCCACATGCAGGTGCTCGGCCGCCTTGCGGATGGAGCCGCGGCGAACCACTTCATCGAGATAGCGCAAAACTCTGGCGTGCATGCGCGCAGCCTACAGGGTTTGACTGGGCGCGCAAAGCGCCGGCAGAGCGCCTAGCTCTGGCGCAGCCTGTCCACTTCGGTGTGCAGGTCCTTGGCCCAGGCGCGGCGGTCGCGCCCTTGTGCGCTCTGCACATCGCCATAGTGCACCACGGCAATCAGCTGCTCCGAGCAAAGCACGCGCCAGATGGAGCCCAGCAAGGTCTCATCGCCGACATAGGTTGCGGCATAGCTGGTGCTGCCTGTCTTGCCATCGACAAAGCGCAACCCCACGGGCTGTACCGGCGCATCGCATTGCACGGCGGCTTCGAGCAAATTGGAGTGAAACGAGAGTAGGCTGCGTCCATCGCCCGTCGTCCCTTCGGGAAAAACGGCGAGGATTTCGCCGCGCTTGAAGGCCTCTTCCATGGCTCCCACCATGCGCACGGCATCGCGGCGCGAGCTGCGCTGGATGTAGAGCGTGCCTGCAGCCGTCGCCAGCGTGCCGATGATGGGCCAGCCCTTGACGTCGGATTTGGAGATGAAACGGCAATGGCGCGCTGCATGCAGCAGCGGAATATCGAGCCAGGAGATATGGTTGCTGACCATGAGCACCGGCCCTTTGGCCGGTGGCTGCCCCTTGAGCTGCAGTTGCACCCCGGCGCGCAGCAGCATCGTTGCGGCCCAGGCCTGCACATGCTCGTGCTGCTGCAGATAGTGCAGCTGTGGAAAGCGAAACGCCACGATCCAGGCGCCCTTGGCCACATGGGCCAGCAGACGCAGTCCGCGCCATACCGCGCGCGAGCCGGTTCTGATTTTGTGCAAGCCGTTTGCCATGATTCTCAAAGAGTTTAGCGACTCGCCTCGCACAAGTTGCACCAACTTGAAACCGGCAAGCGCCTAAGACTGGCGCAATGCAAAGTCAGAGGCACCGAGGAAGCGCCGCCGCGCACCGAGGGTGTCGTCCCCCTCCCGATGCAACGCATCGAGAGAGGGGGAAGCGGCAAAGCCGCTCAGGGGGAGCCTATCGTTGATAAGCGACAGCGCCGTCAACGATAGTCGTTACCACGCGCGCAGGCAGTTCGTAACCGTTGAATGGCGTGCTCTTGCCCTGGCTTTGCAGCGCCTTGGGATCGACCGTCCACTCAGCCTCGGGGTCGACGATGCACAGATCTGCCACGCCGCCCACGTTAAGCTGCCCCAGCAAAGACTGCTGCTCGCCCAGGGCGCTGCCCAGCACGGCCACGGGTGCCGAAGTCACGACAGCCAGTGCGCGGTTCAGCGGCACCTTGTAGTCGCGGCTCCACTTCACGGCAATCGACAGCAGCAGCTCCACGCCGGTCGCACCGGGCTCGGCTTCGGCAAAAGGCAGCACCTTGGCGTCCTCGTCCACCGGGCAGTGATCGGAGACCAGCGCATCGATGGTGCCGTCAGCCAGCGCGGCAGACAGCGCATCGCGGTCGCGCTGCTGACGCAGCACGGGCACCACACGGGCGCTGCTGTCGAAGTAGCCGATGTCGTTCTCGGTGAGCAGCAGCGAGTTGATGGACACGTCGGCGGTCACGTTCAGGCCTTCGGCCTTGGCTCGGCGCACCAGCTCCACGCCCGCGGCGCTGGAGATGCGGCACAGGTGAATCCGGGTCTGCGAGCCACGGATCAGCTCGAAGATGGTGTGCAGCGCAATCGTCTCTGCCGCCACGGACACGCCGGCCAGACCCATGCGAGTGGCCAGCGCGCCGCTGGCGGCCACGCCCTTGCCCAGATCCTTGTCCTGCGGGCGCAGCCACACGGCATAGCCAAAGGTGTTGGCGTAGCTCAGCGCACGGCTGAGCGTGGTGATGCTGGACAGGGGCACATCCGCCTGGCCGAAGGCCACGCAGCCGGACTCGGTCAGCTCGGCCATCTCGGTCAGCGTTTCGCCCTTGAGACCTATGGTCAGCGCGCCCATGGGGAACAGACGCGACTTGTGCTGCTTCTCGGCACGGAACTTGAGCATTTCCACTAGGCCCTGCTCGTCGAGCACGGGCTCGGTATCGGGCGGGCAGACCAGGCTGGTCACGCCGCCGGCCACGGCAGCCGCCATCTCGGACTGCAGCATGCCTTCATGCTCGTGACCGGGCTCGCGCAGGCGCACGGCCAGGTCCACCAGACCGGGCAGCACCCACTGGCCCGAGGCGTCGATTTCACGCTCGGCCACAAAACCATCGGGCACCGTGCCGATGGCGGCGATCACGCTGCCATCGATGGCGATATCGGCCTGCTGGTCGAAACCTCGTGCCGGGTCCATCACCCGGCCATTGCGAATCAGAATCTTCATGGTTTGGCACCAAATTGGCTTCCAGCCCTTGCCACACAAGCGCTAGCAGCTATAAAAATATCTCAAAAAAAACCGTCACCACCAGCCACTGCAGTTTGCTTCGTCGACTTTCGCACGGGACACCAAGCTAGGGCCGCCCCGACGCGAGGGTGTCGTCCCCCTCCCGCATCGCGAGAGAGGGGGAAGCCGCGCAGCGGCTCAGGGGGTGTTCAAGCCTCATTCCCCGCAACGATGGACATGACAGCCATGCGTACGGCGATACCGAAGGTCACCTGCGACAGGATCACGGCCTGCGGGCCGTCCACCACGGCGGAGTCGATCTCCACGCCGCGGTTGATGGGGCCGGGGTGCATGACGATGGCATCGGGCTTGGCCAGCTCCAGGCGCTTTTCAGTCAGGCCGAAGCTCTTGAAGTATTCCTGGCTCGAAGGCAGCAGCGCGCCGCTCATGCGCTCGTTCTGCAGACGCAGCATGATGATGACGTCGCAGTCCTTGATGCCCTCCTCCAGATTGTGGAAGACACGCACGCCCATGCTGGCCATGTCCGAGGGCACCAGGGTGCGCGGGCCTACCACGCGCACCTCGGCAGCGCCGAGCGTGGTCAGGGCGTGGATGTCCGAGCGCGCCACGCGCGAGTGCAGCACGTCGCCCACGATGGCCACGCGCAGATTGGAGAAGTCCTGCTTGTAGTGGCGGATGGTGTACATGTCCAGCAGGCCCTGGGTGGGGTGGGCATGGCGGCCGTCGCCGGCATTGACCACATGCACATGGGGCGCCACATGCTTGGCGATCAGGTAAGGAGCACCGGACTCGCTGTGGCGCACGACAAAGATGTCGGCCGCCATGGCCGAGAGGTTGTCGATGGTGTCCAGCAGGGTCTCGCCCTTGCTGGCAGAGCTGCGCGCGATGTCCAGGTTGAACACGTCGGCCGACAGGCGCTTGGCCGCAATCTCGAAGGTGGTGCGGGTACGCGTGCTGTTCTCGAAGAACAGATTGAACACGCTCTTGCCACGCAGCAGCGGCACCTTCTTGACTTCACGGTCGTTGACGCTGACGAAGTTGCTGGCCGTGTCGAGAATCTGGGTCAGGATGTCCTTGGACAGTCCTTCGGTGGAGAGCAGGTGGATCAGCTCGCCGTTCTTGTTGAGTTGGGGGTTGCGCTTGTACAGCACGATCAGGCCTCTTGAATGCGGAAGTGGAAAACGCCGCTCTCGTCGCGCGCCAGCGCCAGGGAACGGTCGGCCGGCAGCGCCACGCGCGCTGCGGCAAAGTCGGCCTGGATGGGCAGCTCGCGCCCTCCCCGGTCCACCAGGACGGCCAGTCGCACGCTGGCGGGACGGCCGTAGTCATAGAGTTCGTTGAGCACGGCACGCACGGTGCGGCCGGTGTAGAGCACATCGTCGAGCACCAGCACATCGGCGCCGTTCACATCGAAGGCGATCTGGGTCTGGGCGCTGGAAGCCATGCCGCGCTGGGCAAAATCGTCGCGGTGCAGCGAGGAAGACAGCACGCTGGGCTTGCCCTTGAGGTTCAGATCCTTGTGCAGACGCTCGACCAGCCAGGCACCGCCCGAGGTGATGCCCGCCAGACGGGTATTGGGGCCCATGATGCGCTGCACGCCGCGCAGCAGCTCGCTATACAGGGCTTCGGCGTCCAGGATCAGGCTGCCCTGACCCGCAATGGTTTCACTCATGGGAGACTCCTCAAAAACTGTTCAAGAATGATGCATGCCGAAGCCGCGTCGGCGTCGCGTGCGCCACCGGCCAGGGCTTCGGTCGTGCTGTAGCGTTCGTCCACCTCGTACACCGGCAGCTTGAAGCGGCTTCTGAGCTGGCGGCCGAATTTCAGGGCCCGGGCCGTGTTCTCGTGGGCCGCGCCATCGGGGTGGTAGGGCACGCCTATCACCAGGGCATTGGGCTGCCACTCGCGGATCAGCTTTTCCACCGCGGCCAGGCGTGCATCCGCCCCTTCGGCCTTGATGGTGGGCAGCGGGTTGGCGCCGCCCAGCACGCGGTTGCCCGAGGCGCAGCCCGTGCGCTTGATGCCGAAGTCAAAGCCCAGGAACTGCTGGAAATGGGCCGGCACCTGGGGCTTTTGCGGCGCGGGCGCCGCCGCAGGCCTGGCAGCCGCATTTTCGGCCGAGGAAAAAGTCGAGGAAAAGGCCGCATCGGCGGCCTTGTTGGAAGAGGAAATATCGTTCATGCGCGACCCGACTCCGGCGACAGCATCCAGCGCTGCAGGCCCAGCAGGCCCAGAGCGCGGTCATAGCGCTCGTCCACCGGGGTGCTGAAGATCACCTCGGGGTCGGCTTCCACGGTCAGCCAGGCGTTTTCGCCGATTTCGGATTCGAGCTGGCCCTCATCCCAGGAGGAGTAACCCAGCGTGACCAGCACGCGCTTGGGGCCCGCACCGTCCGACAGGGCTTCGAGCACATCCTTGGACGTGGTCATCTCCAGCCCGCCTGGAATGGTCATGGTCGAGGCATAGGCCGATTCGTTCTCGGGTGCACCTTCGATGATCATGGGCTCATGCAGCACAAAGCCGCGATCGGTCTGCACCGGGCCACCGGTAAAGACCTGCTGGTCGCGCAAGTCATCGCGCTTGAGACCCAAATCCACTTTTTGCAGCAGGCCTTGCAGGCTGAGCTTGGAGGGCTTGTTGATAATCAGACCGAGCGCGCCACGCTCGCTATGCTCGCACAGGTAGACAACGCTGCGCGAAAACGACTCATCTTCCAGGCCAGGCATGGCAATCAGGAAGTGGTGCGTCAAGTTGATAGGCGCAGATTCTGCAGACATACGGCGATTTTACTGGCGATCCATGACTCCTTCTTACCCTGTGGGCTTGATCTGGCTGCGGCGCGACCTGCGTCTGGCCGATAACGCGGCCCTTTATCACGCATTGCAGCAATGTGAAAAGCTGTATTGCGTCTTTGTCTTCGACGACAGCATTCTTGCCGCCCTGCCCCACGCCGACCGCCGCGTGGAGTTCATCTGCCAGAGTCTGGCCGAGCTGGATGCTGCCCTGCGCGAGACCGCGGGACGCCCGCAGACAGGACTGATCACCCGGCGCGGCCTGCCCCAGGACATCATCCCGGCCCTGGCCCGGCAACTGGGCGCAGGTGCCGTCTTCTGCAACGACGACGACGAACCGGCAGCTCTTGCCCGTGACGCCCAGGTGGCGCGCAGCCTCAAGAGCCAGGGGCAGTTGCTGCTGCGCTTCAAGGACCACCGCATCTTTGCGCGCGACGAGGTGCTGACCCAGAGCCTGTCGCCGTTTTCGGTCTTCACGCCCTACAAGAACGCCTGCCTCAGGAAGGTCACGCCCTTTTACCTCTCGGCCTACCCCAGCGAGCGCGATCTCGCGGCCAGACTGGCCGATCTGCCCGACACCGAGCGCCGCCCGACCCCCACGGCTGCGGATCTGGGCTTTGCCCCGGACACGCTGGCCGGCCTGCGCCTGCCCACCGGCGTCAGCGGCGCGCGCCAGCTGCTGGCAGACTTTCTTCCGCGCCTGCCGCAGTACAAGACGGCGCGCGACTTTCCGGCCCTCAAGGGGCCCAGCTACCTCAGCGTGCATCTGCGCTTTGGCACCGTCTCGATACGCGAGCTGGCCCGCCTCGCCCATGAGGCAGCCCACAACGAGGACTGGTCTGCCGCCGCGCGCGAAGGCGCGGCCACCTGGCTCAGCGAGCTGATCTGGCGCGACTTCTACTTCCAGATCCTGGCCCACCAGCCCTATGTCGTGGAACGCAGCTTCAAGCCTGCGTATGACGCTATCGAATGGGAGACGGGAACCGAGGCCGACGCCCTCTTCGCCGCCTGGTGCGAGGGCCGCACCGGCTACCCGCTGGTCGATGCCGCCATGCGCCAGCTCAATACCAGCGGCTATATGCACAACCGGCTGCGCATGGTCACGGCCAGCTTTCTGGTCAAGGACCTGGGCCTGGACTGGCGCCGGGGCGAGGCCTATTTCGCCGAAAAGCTCAATGACTTCGATCTGGCCGCCAATAACGGCGGCTGGCAATGGGCGGCCTCCACGGGCTGCGATGCCCAGCCCTGGTTCCGCATCTTCAACCCCGTGACCCAGAGCGAGAAGTTCGACCCGGACGGCAAGTTTATCGCGCGCTACGTCCCCGAGCTGACGCCCTTGCCCGCCAAACTGCGGCATGCCCCCTGGCTGGCCAAGCCGCTGGAGCTGGCCGAGGCAGACATCACGCTGGGGCGCGACTATCCCCTGCCCGTCGTGGATCACGCGGCGGCGCGGGAGAAAACCCTGGCGCGCTACGGAATCCTCAAGAAAGAAGCTTGAGCTTGCCTGGCTCCAGGCCCTGCGGAGCTCCACATCCCGGTGTGCTCGGCTGCCAACCGTCCAATAGGCTGCCACTCAAAAAAAGAAGCGGCTTGCGCAAGTCCTTCATGCATTTCAGATTGATATCAACCTGAAAAGCAATACTGACAAGCGCAAGCCGCTTCCTTATCAGGAGCAGTGCTTATTCGGCCGCCAATCCCGATTCCTGCGGTGCAAGTCCGCCAAGCGGGCTGCGCTCGGGTGCAGGGCCGCTGCGCTGCAAGGCGTAGTGCTGGATCAGCCCCAGCAGTTCCTCATCGGAATAAGGTTTGCCCAGGTAGTGATTGGCTCCCAGGTCACGGGCCATTTCGCGATGCTTCTGGGCAATGCGTGAAGTGATCATGACCACCGGCATGCCTTCGAGCTTTTGATCGGCGCGAATATTGCGCAACAGATCGAAGCCGTCCATGCGCGGCATTTCGATGTCGGACAGCACCAGGGTCGGGCGCTCGTCCTGCAGACGCTCCATGGCTTGCAGGCCGTCGGCAGCCAGCGTGACGCGGTAGCCTTCGCGCTGCAGCAGACGCTGGGTGACGCGGCGCACGGTGATGGAGTCATCCACCACCAGCACCAGTGGCACCGTGGTCTGCGCAGCTTCGGCGCCCAGCAGATCGGCACCGCCTGAGCGGGCCTGCAGTTCGCCATCGGCTGCGGCCTGCTCGGCCTTGGCCAGCATGGCACGCACATGCTCGCCGTGGACGTTGGCCAGCGCCACCGGGTTGTAGATCTGCACCACTGCCCCCGAAGGCAGCACGGACATGCCGGTCAGGCCCGGCAGGCGCGACAGCTGCGGGCCCAGGTTCTTGATCACCACTTCCTGGTTGCCCAGCACTTCGTCCACATGCAGCGCCACACGCTGCGAGGCACTGCGCACGATCACCACGGGGCGCGTGCGGCCAAGATTCTCCTCGCTGCGCAGCGAGGTCTGCCACAGCGCGCCGGCCCAGTAAAAAGGCATGACTTCGCTGCCGTCCTGGAACTCCTGCTTGCGGTAGCTTTCCTCCAGCACATCGACGGGCACGCGGCGCACGATTTCCACCAGGTTGGCGGGAACGCCCATGGATACGGCGCCCATGCGCAGCATCACCACCTGGGTCACGGCCGTGGTCAGCGGCAGCACCAGACGGAAGGCGCTGCCCCTGCCCGGTTCGGTATGGGTCTCGATACGACCGCCCAGCGCGTTGACTTCGGAACGCACCACATCCATGCCGATGCCGCGACCGGCAACGCCCGTCACCTCGGCGGCGGTGGTAAATCCCGGCTCGAAGATCAGACGCGCCGCATCCTCCAGCGTCATGGGACGCTCGTCGGTCCACATCTTGAGGCTGATGGCCTTGCTGCGAATCCGCTCCAGATCCAGACCGGCCCCGTCGTCTTCCACGGACAGCGCCACGTCGTTGCGCTCCTGACCCAGCACGATCTCGATGGTGCCGACAGCCGGCTTGCCCAGCTCCTGGCGCCGCTCGGGCGATTCGATGCCGTGAGCCACGCAGTTGCGCAGCAGATGCTCGAAGGCCGGCATCATGCGCTCGAGCATGCCGCGGTCCATTTCGATGGTGCCGCCCAGGATGTTCAGGCGCACCTGCTTGCCCATTTCCTTGGACGTCTGGCGCACCACGGCGTACAGGCGCTCGGCAAAGGAGTCGAACTCCACCATGCGCGTGCGCAGCAGATCGCGCTGCAGATCACGCGCCTGCCGGCCCTGGGCCACCAGATCGTCTTCGGCAGCGGCCAGATCGCGCTGCAGATTGCGCTGCACGGTGGCCACGTCGTTGACCGACTCGGCCATCATGCGCGTGAGTTCCTGCACGCGGGTGAAGCGGTCGAACTCCAGCGGATCGAAACCGGCAGCCGTGTCCTTGGACAGGGCCAGACGCGACTGCATCTGACTTTCGGCCTGCACCTCGATGTCGCGCAGCTGCGTGCGCAGGCGCTCGAGGTTGCCCGTCAAGTCATTGAGCGCCGAACGCGCCTGCGACAGCCGCGCATCGACACGCGAGCGGGCAATCAGCACTTCACCGGTCTGGGAAATCAGGCGGTCCAGCAGCTGCGCCCGCACACGCACGGTCTGCTGCGATGCAGGACGCGGCACCACCGGCGCCGGCAGCTCAATGGCCTGCGCAGGATCTGCGGCAGCCTTTTCTCCGGCTTGAGCTTGCGCTGCTGCTTGCGTTACATCAGATTCCGCCGCGCTCAGATGCAAAGGCGCCTGAGCAAGAAGATCGTCCAGTTGCGCCAGCGGCTGCTCGGGCTCCTGCTCACCAGCCATGCGCAGCACATCGAAGCTGGCTTGCAAAGCGTCAAAGCTGCTCAGCAGCGGCTCGATCGCGTCGGCTGCGGGACGCTCCTGGTCGATGCGCTCCACCGCTGACTCCAGGCGGTGGGCCATCTCACCCATGCGCATGGCACCCGCCAGGCGGGCACTGCCCTTGATGGTGTGCAACGCGCGCAGGGCTTCGTTGCGAGCCTCATCCAGCGTCGGGCGCCCATGCCAGCGGCGCAGTGCGGCGCCGAGCTTGGGCAGCAGGTCGATAGCCTCTTCCTCGAAAATGGGAAACAGGTCGGCATCGACCTGATCGAGCACATCGATATCGTCTTCGTCATCTCCGGCATGCACTGCCAGAGCAATGGCTTCATCGATGCGGCGCTGCAGCTCGGCCTCATGCTCCACGCTGCCTGCGGCAGGAACCATGGAATACGGTGCCGGATCCGCGGCGTGCACCACGACATCCAGCAACGGGTCGGCTGCCGATGCTCCCGCCTCTTCCTCGGCCACATCCTTGAGTCCATCACCCGCAAGCTCGGGCAAGGTCGCCTCGGTCACCTCCTGCGAGAGCTCGGCAGCAAAGTCCAGTGGCAAGTCCTTGGGATCTGCAGGCGGCTGCAGCGCCTGCACCTCGGGCCACTCTGCCTCATCCAGCTCGGCCAGCTCAGCCAGATCGGACAGCTCAAGATCGGCAGTGTCAGCTGCTGCACCGGCATCGATCGGAGTGTTCAGGATTTCGCGCAGCGCGTCTTCGACCGCGGGTAAAGCGTCCTTGAGGAAGCCTGCCGCAAACTGATGCAGCAAACGGCGCACTTCATCGGATGCGGTCATGCATTGCTGAATCTGCAGCGCGCTGGCATAGCCCTGAGGCTGCAGATGCAGCAGAGCATGCTCGAGCAAACGCGCCAGCTCCGACAAGGCCTTGAAGCCCACGGTGCCGGAGCTGCCTGCCAGCGAATGCGCCAGCGCGATCGCATCATCGGGAACGGCGGCAGCCGGCTCTTGCAGCCACTGCTGCAACACCTCGCCCAGTCGCTCGGACCAGTCATCCGCTTCGTTGAGATAGACGTTGTACAGCGCTGCGCTGATGCGCAGGCCGTCAATATTGCGATAGCCGTCGTCCAGCTCCTCGGCTGTCTGCCCGGACACCGGCTCCATCGCCGAGACTTCGGGCTCTGCGGCCTGAACGGGTTCTTCGGCCATGACTGGCTCGGGCACACCATCCAGCAAAGCTTCAATCGCCTCCAGCTCAAGCACTGCCTCTGCGGACGGCAACTCGACCACCGAGTCCACGGAGGCTGTCTCCACGGAGGCCATCTCTGCGGAGGCCGTCTCTGCGGAAGCCGTCTCCCCGGGGCCAGTCTCCATGGCGGCCTGCGCGGCGATGGCAGCCTGTTCGCTTTCGCGCATGGCCGCTTCGAAGGCGGCGAAGTCCAGCTCCTGCACATCTTGCGCACTGCTGCTTTGCTCTTGCGAGGCCTGAGCCTCGATCACAGCATCGGCAGCAGCGTATTCGGTCTGCTCCGGCTCGGGCTCGGGCTCCTGCACAGGCACGGCAGACAGATCCTCCAGGGAGAAGTCCAGCTCCGGCATGGCAAATGCGGGCTCGCTCTGGGCAAGCTGAGCATCAACACCGGGCTCTGCAGCCACGGCCCCGGACTCCGGCGACCACTCCAGCTCCTGGGCCAGCGCGGGCGGCAGCTCCTGCACTGGCTCGTGCGCTACGGCGGCTGACACCTCGGCCACGTCCCACACCGGCTCCGTGCGCTGCGCGCGCTCGGAGCGACGCGGAACCAGGGCCACGTCGGCACGCTCGCCCTGCAGACGCATGGCGTCGGCGGCAGCGCGGAAGGCCGTGGCCGACCAGTTCTGCGCCTGCTGGTTCTCGATATCCTGTGCCCAGGCAGCAAAGGCTTTCAGAGCGTCCTGAGCCAGCTGCTGCATGGCCTGCGGCATGGGCCGCTGCTCTGCCAGCCAGGCATTGAGCATCTGCTCCATGGCCCAGCCAGCTTCGCCAAATTCATCCAGCCCCACCATGCGCGAGCTGCCTTTGAGCGTGTGAAACGCCCGGCGCAGCGTGGTCTGCTCGCTCAGATTGCCGGGCTCATCGGCCAGAGCCTGCAAGGCTTGCAGGCCGTTATCCACGACTTCACGGGCTTCCTCCAGGAAGATGGACAGCAGCTCGTCGTCGCCATCGAGCTCTTGGGCACTCAGCTCGGCGGACACAGACGGGGGCTGCGTCGCCGCAACTGCTGCGCCGCTCGGGCCGGCCAGATCCTGGCCTGAATGGGAGGCGGTGGCGGCGTCATCCGCGGCCGGCCTGCCCGATTGCATGTCCGCAAACACCTGGGCCATGGCATCGGCCAGAGCATCGGAGCCTGCCACTGCCGGCTCGGCCACAACTGGTGCGGCCATGGCCTCGAAGTCGGGCAAGGCACCTGGCTCGGTTGCGGCCCATGGCGGGCTGTCCTCGTCGTCAGTGAGCCCGGCCTGCAAGGGCTGCGGCTGGGCCACCGGCCGCACTAGGGCGGGCGGCTGCGGTGCTGCGACCGAAGGCTCGACGGCCGCTGCAGCTGTTGGGGTGGCCGCCGTGGCGGAGGCAGAGACCGCAGGCTGCGCAGACGGCACGCCCTCCATGGGAATATCCACGGTCGGACGGAAGGCTTCGGGGCCGCGACTGCGGCTGTGACCCATGACGATGCGCAGCTCGTCCTTTTCCTCGTCATAGACGAACAGCTTGCGCGCCATATTGCGCTGGTAGCTGAGCATGTCGATGAGAAAACCCATGGCGCCCAGACTGCTGCCCAGCTTCTCGAAGATACGCGGCTGATTCTCGACCGTCACCTCGCCGAGCATCAGATGCTCGACGGTGTCACGCATGCGCTGCATGGCGGTCGCGGCCTGCTCGAAGCCCAGCACCGACAGCACGCCGCGCATTTGGCCCATCTGGCCCGGCACCGAGGCCAGCACCGAGGTATCGGAGGGGTTGCGAAAGAACAGATCCAGGTGCTTTTCTGCCTCGCCCAGGGTGATGCGCAGCTCGCCCACCACCGATCCCATGGTCTGCTGGTCGCTGGCCTGACGGTAGAGCTCCTCCATCCAGATTTCCAGCGGCTCGGACTGAGCGCCATGCAGCGCCGCATCCAGACGCTGAACCAGCACACTGGACTGGGCGGCCTGTATTTCGTCGTCATGCCCGGCCGTCATGAAGCTGGCCTGCAGATACAGCACTGCAGTCGCCACCTCCATGGCCAGCTCGGCCGGTGGCGGCTCGCCGATGCGCTCCACCGTCTCGGCGACACGAATCAGCGCGCGCGCCAGACCGTGACTGACAGGCTGCAGCTTGACCAGTGACTCGGACACCAGCCCGAACTGCTCGGCCATGGATCTGATCTTGCTGCGATCGCCGCCGGCGACCGCTGACCAGGTCTCGGCGGCGGCCGCAATGCGCTTGCGCGCCTGTACCAGCACCGAGGGATCGAAGCGGCCAAAGCGTGCCACGTGGTAGTCCACCGCCGGCATGTGCTCCATGGCATAGGCCTCGTGCACGGCCTTCAGGCTGTCGCCGGCCTGCTCGCGGGGCCTGGCCTGCGCGCAGAAGAACATCAGGTCCTGCAGCAGACGTGCGGGCGGCAGGCTATCGCCCTTGGCCATGCTGGCGTACTGCATGAGCACGCGCGAGGCCATGCGCTTGACGTAGATGTCGGCCGTGATGAGCCCGCGAGCCTGAGCATCAAAGAAAGCCGCGGCAATCTTCCAGAAACTGCGCGCCGCCACATCTTCGGGCTGAGCGGCCGCAAAGCGCCGGCAAAGCTCGCACATCTGCGCTGCCGCCTCCCGGTCGTCGCTCTTGACCATGCGCAGCACCACGCCGTCCAGCATGCCACGTGCATGCGGGCCATAGGCCAGAGGCTCGGGCATGACTCCGGTCCAGCGGGGCTCGCGCGCACGGCGCTCCGCCGGCCACAGGTCTGCCGGGTGTGCCTTGTCGTTGCCGGCCAGCACCTGGGTCTCACGATACTGGGGGAACAAGGCTACGGCAGAGACCTGCTGACCGGCCAGCACGGCCTCCAGGAATTCCATCAGCGCAAAGTGCGTGCGCTCCAGCGTAGTCGCCGCTTCCTGGGTGCAGTATTCGGGACGCTGTACAAAGCGGTTGACCGCAGCTTCCATGCTGCGCATCACCTGCGCCGGAGCGGTGACGCCCACCATCTCCAGCGCCCCGCAGGCCTGGTGCAACTGCTGGCGAGCAATGCGCAGTGCCGATGTATCCAACTCCTCAAGATCAGACAAACGGGCTGCATCCGCATCGCGCATGAAACGGTTCACCGCCTTGGACGCGGCCTCCAGCGACTTGCGCACTTCGTCGAGCACCCAGGCCAGCGGGCCCAGATCCAGCTCTGCAGTTGCAGACATGGCTGCACGTATTGGCGAGTCGTCAACCACTGACATGCTCTAGTTCCTTAACCCTCAAGGGTCGTGCATTTTTACGAGAGAAAGAGCCGGTCAAATCAGGCAATCTTGAATCGGGAAACGGACTGACGCAGCTCTTCAGCCATATGGGAGAGCTCGCGCACCTGCTGTGCCGTGGTGCGGGTGCCCTCGCCGGTTTGCTCGGTCACGGCAAAAATGTGCTGAATGTTTTCCGCCACGCCGTTGGCCATATTGGCTTCACGCGAAGTGGAGCTGGAAATCTGCTCGATCAGCTCGGCCAGTCGGCGCGACACGCTGTCGATTTCAGACAGTGCGGTACCCGCAGAGTCGGACAGACGGGCCCCTTCGACCACACCCTGGGTAGAACGCTCCATGGCGGCCACGGCATCCTGGGTATCGGTCTGAATCGCCTTCACCAGCGCGGCAATCTGTCGCGTGGCGTCTGCCGAGCGTTCCGCCAGACGCTGCACTTCTTCGGCCACCACCGAGAAGCCGCGACCGGCTTCACCGGCAGATGCGGCCTGAATGGCAGCGTTCAGCGCCAGCACGTTGGTCTGCTCGGTAATGTCCGAAATCAGTTCGGTAATTTCACCGATCTCCTGGGACGATTCACCAAGGCGCTTGATTCGCTTGGAAGTGTCCTGGATCTGATCGCGGATGGAGTTCATACCGCCGATGGCGTTCTGCACGGCCTTGAGACCCGAGTCCGCAGCCTGCAGCGACTGGCGGGCCACCTGTGCCGATTCCTGCGCCTGGGCCGAGACGTTGTTGATACGGCCGGCCATGTCCAGAATCGACTTGCCGGTTTCGCGAATTTCATGCAGCTGCTCGTTCGATGCAGCCAGCAGTTCGGTCGATGTGACGTCCACCTGCTCGGTGGTCTGGGCCACGCGGGTCACGGTGTTCTGCACCGAGCCCACCAGCGCGCGCAACTCTTCCACCGTGTAGTTCACCGAGTCGGCAATCGCGCCGGTGATGTCCTCGGTCACGGTGGCTTCCTGCGTCAGATCGCCTTCGGCCACCGATTGCAGCTCGTTCATCAAACGCAAAATGGCGGCCTGGTTGGCGTCGTTGATGCGCTTGGCTTCCTGCTCCTGCAAACGGGCATCGACCTGGTGACGCTCGGCTTCCTGCTGGCGCGCCCGGCTGTCCAGCAGTTGCACGCGCGAGATGCCGATACCGCTCAGAACCACGGTCAAAATGGCGATGGCCAGCAAAGCCAGCTGCAGCATGCTGGCCCCGCCCAGTCCCTGCAGAGCCGTCTGCAGCTGCTCCAGCTGCTGGCGCAGCGGTTCGCTGTCGTTGTTGATGCTGGTCTGCGCTTCACGGGCCGACACCAGACCTTGCAGATTGCCCAGAATGGCGCTGGCCTGCGTGCGCGTATCGTCGTACTGCTTGATCAGCGTCTCGAGCTGTTCACGCACCTGGGGATCGCGTGCCGCCGACAGCCGCATCTCGGCGCTGCCATTGAGCAGACCTTCGGAGATTTCCTTGAAGGAGTTCAAGTCCTTGCCCAGCAGGAAAACGGCCTCGGGGCTCACACCCTCCAGAGTCTGGAATTCGTTGGCCGACTTGGCAATACGCTGGGTCAGCATCACCAGCTGGCCGGCCGCAGAGATCTCGGCCGCGCCGGCGCCTTGCTGCAGCTTCAGCGATGAAATGGTTTCCGCGGTTTCCAGCAGATCGGAGGACTGACGGTTGATGGTGCGCAGCGCGTCGCCCACCTGGGTCAGCGTCTTTTGCTGCCCGAGGATCAGCCCCGCACTCTTTTCAGCGCGCTCCATCAGGGTGCTGATGGAGCTGAGCTCGTCCTGCAAACCACCGCCCAGTGCATTCACGCCCAGGTCGGAATCGCCGGCAGCCAGCGCTCGCACGTTGCGCGCCAAAACACCGGCGCTGTCCTTGACGTCGGCAAACGCTGGAGCGGCCCCCGTCATGGCAATGGAGACCGACTTGGCCAGACGCTGCGACTGCATCAGCGCCTGACCGGTTGCCGCCAGCTGCTGGTTGGAGTTGCTGGCTTCGCGCAGCATCCAGGCCGACAGCACCACCAGCACCAGCACCGAGCCACCGAGCAAGGTGAACAAGGTGCGCTGGTGCTTGGCCGTCGTGGCCGTGCCGAGAATGGGCAGGCTCACCAGCTCATCCGCACGGGCAGCCTCCTCGACGCCAAAGACGGAAGGTGCCCCCTGCACGCTGTTGAGCGAGCCGTCATACAGATCCTGTACGACCGTGTCTCCCATCATGCTGCTATCACCACTGGCGGCTGCCCCGATGGGCTTGCGTCGGAACAACTGATTTATTTTCTGTGCAAAGGACATAGCGCTGTATCCAGGAACCTCAAGCACGAATGCTCAAAAATTTGGCGGTTTGAGACAGGGGCTGCAATTTCAGCTCCTGCCAGCGGCGGCCGCTCGCATCGATATGGACGGCTCCAAAGAAACTCGGGGAGTGCTCAGGCGCGGGCTCGGACCTGGAAAACGCGTCGGCGGCGCGCAGGCCCAGCAGACGATCGGCCAGCAGGGCCGCGTTGACCTCCAAGGCAGGGTTGAAGGCCAGCAGGCTGCAGTCCATCAACTCCTGCTCATTGCGGACATTGCCATGGCCCAGCAATTGAGCCAGGTCCACAACCCCCATCAAAGCACCGCGCAGATTGGCGATGCCCAGAAACCAGGCCTGTGTGTATGGGACGGGCTGAACGCCAGTCCAGGGAAAGATTTCTCCCGCCTGATTCAGCGGCAGCAAATAATCCCGTCCGCCAGCCTGCACTGCCAGCCAGGCAGCCACGCTGACGCCTTCGCTGCGTGCTGCCTGCAGGCGCCCGGCCAGACGGGATTGAAGATCTCGGAGGGCTTCACGGTTCGCCATAAGCAGCGCAGCTCGTTATAGAGCGGCGATCTTGGCTTGCAGCTCGGCTGCATCCACGGGCTTGGTGATATAGCCACGTGCGCCCTGACGCATACCCCAGACCCGGTCGGTTTCCTGATTCTTGCTGGTGCACATGATGATGGGCACATCGGCATACAGAGGATCGCGCGAGATGGCGCGCGTCAGCTGAAAGCCGTTCTGTCCGGGCATGACCACGTCCATCAGGATCAGGTCGGGCTTGTCTTCGGCCAGGCGCTTCATGGCTTCCTCGCCATTTTCCGCGGTACGCACCTGCATGCCCTGCTTTTGCAAAATATCGCTCAGAGCCATCAGCTCCGTCTTGGAATCGTCAACGACCAGAACTTTTTGAATTGTCATCATGCAGCTCCCACATCTGCAGCATGCAGCGCGAATTGTTGTACGGCTTGCAGCAATTGATCTTTGGTAAATGGTTTGGTCAGATAGTCTTGACAGCCCACCATGCGACCTCGGGCCTTGTCGAATACACCGTCCTTGGATGACAGCATCACGACGGGCGTATTGGCAAAGCGAGCATTTCGCTTGATGATGGCGCAGGTCTGATAGCCATCGAGCTTGGGCATCAGAATGTCGCAGAAGATGAGCTGGGGCTGGTAGTCATTGACCTTGGACAGGGCATCGAAGCCATCATCGGCAAGAAGAACTTCGTGACCACCTTGCTTGAGAAAAATTTCAGCGCTGCGGCGGATGGTGTTGCTGTCATCCACGACCAGAACGCGCAAAGGCGCACCAGATGCTGTCACGGTGAAATTCCTCCCAATTCAGTCGTTGATGGAGTGAGCGGCTCTTGCACTCAGATTTCCACCATTTCAAAGTCTTCTTTGCGTGCACCGCATTCCGGGCATGTCCAGTTCATGGGCACATCTTCCCAGCGGGTGTTCGGAGCAATTCCATGTTCGGGGCTGCCTTGGGCTTCGTCATAAAGCCAGCCACAGGTCAAACACATCCAGGTTTTAGGGTCAGTCACAGCTTAAAGGGGCTTCACATAGAATGCAACGATTGTATCTAGTCACAACCCCGGCTCCCACCCTTGCATTCCCGGGTGCAAACTGGGGTGCGCCATGGCATTGAATCCCATCTCCTCCCCCCCCCCTCGCCGCACCCGCCAGGAAGAAGCGACAGAATCCGCTCCCGTCTGCGTGCTGTCCTTCAACAGCAGTGACCCCAGCGGAGCCAGCGGACTCTCGGCCGACATCGCCACCATCTCCTCCATCGGCGGTCATGCGCTGCCGGTGGCCTGCGGCGCCTACGCCAGAGACACGGCCCGCATCTACGAGCACTTTGCACTCGACGACGACGCGGTGACCGAGCAGGCGCGCATGGTGCTGGAGGACATTGCCGTCACCGCCATCAAGGTCGGCTTCGTGGGCAGTCCTGCCAACCTGGCCGCCATTGCCACGATCTCCTCGGACTACCCCGACATTCCCATCATCAGCTACATGCCGGACCTGTCCTGGTGGGAGGACGACAAGCAGGATCAGTACCTGGATGCGTTCAAGGAGCTTGTCCTGCCTCAAACCTCGGTGTTGGTTGGAAACCACAACACGCTGTGGCGCTGGCTGCTGCCGGACTGGGAAAACAGCCGCGCGCCCACGGCGCGCGACATCGCCATGGCCGCCGAGGCGCTGGAAGTGCCTTATGTGCTGGTGACCGGCATCCCCCTGCCCGACCAGTTCGTGGACAACGTGCTGACCACGGCCCAGTCCGTATTGGGCAACAGCAAGTACGAGTTGTTTGACGCCACGTTCACAGGTGCCGGTGATACGCTGTCCGCAGCGATCACGGCCCTGCTGGCCACCGGCAACGATCTGGGCGCCGCAACCCTGGAGGCGCTGGAATACCTGGACCACAGCCTGGATGCAGGCTTTCGCCCCGGCATGGGCCACTATCTGCCGGATCGTCTTTTCTGGGCCCAGCCCACCGAGGACGAGGAGTCCGAAGACGAGCAGGCCGAAGACTCCACCGATGACGAACCCGACTCCAAGCCGATTGAAGGCTTTGTGATTCCTTCCCATGACACAAAACACTGATCTGAATACTGCACTGTTCGAGCGCGCCAAGGGCGTGATCCCTGGCGGCGTGAACTCGCCCGTGCGCGCTTTTGCCGCCGTGGGCGGCACGCCGCGCTTTGTGAAGCGCGCGCAAGGCGCCTATTTCTGGGACCAGAACGATCAGCAGTTCACCGACTACATCGGCAGCTGGGGCCCCATGATCCTGGGCCACGGCCACCCCGAAGTGGTCGAGGCCGTGCAGGCCGCAGTGCTCGAAGGCTTCAGCTTCGGCGCTCCCACCGAACGTGAAGTCGTGCTGGCCGAGAAGATTCGCGCCCTCGTGCCGAGCATGGACATGGTGCGCCTGGTCAGCTCCGGCACCGAAGCCGGCATGAGTGCGCTGCGCCTGGCGCGCGGCTACACCGGCCGCAACAAGATCATCAAGTTCAACGGCTGCTACCACGGCCATGCGGATGCGCTGCTGGTCAAGGCCGGCTCGGGCCTGGCCACCTTTGGCGCCTCGTCCTCGGCCGGTGTGCCCGCCGATGTGGCCAAAGACACCATCGTGCTGGAGTACAACGACATCGCTCAGCTCGAAGAGGCCTTTGCCAAGATGGGCGGCGACATCGCCTGCGTCATCATGGAGCCGATTGCCGGCAATATGAACTTTGTGCGCGCCTCGGTGGACTTCACCCGTCGCATCAGCGAGCTGACCCGCGAGCATGGCGCGCTGCTGATCTATGACGAAGTCATGACGGGCTTTCGCGTCGCCCTGGGCAGCGCCCAGAGCCTGTACGCCAAGGAGATCGAAGGCTTTGCGCCCGACATCACCGTGATGGGCAAGGTCATCGGCGGCGGCATGCCCATGGCGGCCTTCGGTGCACGCCGCGAGATCATGGAAAAGCTCTCGCCGCTGGGCCCCGTCTACCAGGCCGGCACGCTGTCGGGCAACCCCATTGCCACGGCCTGCGGCCTCAAGACGCTGGAGCTGATCAGCCGTCCCGGCTTCCACGCCGAGCTGCACCTCAAGACCGGCCACCTGATGCAGGGCCTGAAGGCCGAAGCCAATGCCGCCGGCATTCCCTTCAGCGTGGACTGGCAAGGCGGGCTGTTCGGCTTCTATTTCCTGCCCGAGCTGCCCACGCACTACGCGCAGGTCATGAAGACCGACGGCAAGGTCTTCAACAAGTTCTACCACGGCATGCTGGAGCGCGGCCACTACTTTGCACCGGCGCTGTATGAGGCAGGCTTTGTCAGCGCAGCGCACAGCGAAGAAGATATCGACCGCACCATCGAAGCGGCACGCGAAGTGTTCAGGACGCTGTAAATTCGCCGCTCCGCCCAGGCCCTGCAGCCGATGTCTGCAGGGCTTTTTATTTTCTGCAGCAGACAGCGCTTGCGCCGCCTTCTGCAAAGACATGTTTGCTTTCACAGCCACGTCATGGACGCTTGCCACGCTCGCGTTTTTGTCAGCAATGAAAGCACCATGACCGACGAATCCAGCAAGCCGACGCTGCACAACCTGCTCAAAGACACTGCAGCCGAAGCCAGTGACTTGAACCGCCGCCACTTTGTGCGCCAGATGGCCTGGAGCGCCGGCGCCATGACCGTGCTGCCGCTGGCGGCCTGCGGCGGCGGCGATGACGGCCAGCCGGCGACGGAGCCAGCCATCCCCAAGGTCAGCTTCGCCCATGGCCTGGCCAGCGGCGATCCGCTGTCCGACCGCGTGATGCTCTGGACCCGCATCACCCCGCCCGCCGGCCACCAGGCAGACATTCCCGTGCAGTGGGAGCTTGCCAGCGATGCAGCGTTCGCCTCCATCGTGGCGCGTGGCGAGAGCAGCGCCACCGCAGCCAGGGACTTCACGGTCAAGGTCGATGCCGGCGGCCTCAAGCCTGCCACGGCCTATCACTTTCGCTTCCGCGCCCATGGCGTGACGTCGGCGGCAGCGCGCACGCGCACCCTGCCCACCGGCTCGGTGGCCCAGGTCAGGCTGGCTGTCTTCTCCTGCGCCAACTATCCGGCCGGCTACTTCAATGTATACGCCGATGCGGCCAGGCGCAGCGACCTGGATGCCACGGTACACCTGGGCGACTACATCTATGAATACGCGCGCGGCGGCTATGCCTCGGCCCAGGCTGGAGCCATGGGCCGCCTGGTCAATCCTGCCGGAGAAATTCTCTCGCTGGCCGACTACCGCGAGCGCCACGCCCAGTACAAGAGCGATGCAGACCTGCAGGCTCTGCATGCTGCCGCGCCCATGATTGCCATCTGGGACGACCACGAATTTGCCAACGACACCTGGAGTGCGGGAGCCGAGAATCACCAGCCCGGCGAGGGCGACTTTGCCATGCGCAAGGCCGCTGCCATGCAGGCCTACCACGAGTGGATGCCTACGCGCACTGCCAGCGCCGAGCTGATCTACCGCAGCTTCGACTTTGGCGATCTGGTCTCGCTGCACATGCTGGACACCCGCGTGATAGGCCGCGACAAGCAGCTGGACTATGCCGATTTCATGACCTCTGCCGGCATCGACTCGGCGGGCTTCGCCACGGCCATGGCCAACCCGGCGCGTCAGCTTCTGGGTCAGACCCAGACACAGTGGTTGCAACAGCAGATGGCGGCCTCCCGTGCCACCTGGCAGGTGCTGGGCCAGCAGGTGCTGATGGGGCGCATGAACATTCCCGCCCCCATACTCATGGAAACCATTCAAGCAGGCGCGGGCGTATCGGTCTCGCAGTATGCAGCGCTGGCGGCCAAGGCGCAGACCGCGCCGGCCACACTCACGCCTCAGGAGCAGGCCATCCTGGCCCAGCCCTCGATCCCCTACAACCTGGACGCCTGGGATGGCTATCAGGCCGCGCGCGAGACCGTTCTGGGCTCCGCGCGTCAGCTCGGCAAGAAGCTGGTGGTGCTGGCAGGCGACACGCACAACGCCTGGGCCAGCGAGCTGCAGGACATGAACGGCAAGGCCGTGGGCGTGGAGTTTGCGACCTCCTCGGTCAGCTCGCCGGGCTTTGAGCAATACCTGCCGGGCGAAGACCCCGCCACGCTGGCCGCTGCGCTGCAGCAGCTCATCAAGCCGCTCAAATACTGCGACACCTCGCGCCGCGGCTATATGCTGGTGACGGCCACGGCGGATGCCTGCCGCGCCGACTGGGTATATGTGAACACCATCAGCAGCCGCCAGTTCACGGCCAGCACCGAAGCCTCCATGAAAGTTCTGGCCAGCGCGCCGGGGCTGCTGGTCAAGGTCTGACCCCCGGGCCTGCAAGGCAGAACAAGCCCGCCCTCAGGGCCTCTGAAAAGCGGCTCTGGCGCGCTCCACTTCCGCTCTGGTGATGCAGCCCGGCGCATGGTCGTTGACCATGCCCATGGCCTGCATCAGCGCATACATGGTGGTTGGCCCGACAAACTTCCAGCCGCGCTTCTTGAGCTCCTTGGACAGGGTTTGCGACTCCGGCGTCTGGGCCTGAATGGTCCCTCCCGCCGAGGGCACCGCCGGCTGATAGCGCCAGAAGAACGCGGCCAGCGAGCCTTCGGCCTGGACCATTTCGATGGCCCGCTGGGCGTTGTTGATCACGGCCTCGATCTTGCCGCGGTGGCGCACGATGCCTGCGTCCTGCAGCAGGCGCTGCACATCGGCCTCGCCGAACTGCGCGACGCGCCGGAAATCGAAACCCGCAAAGGCTGCACGGAAGTTCTCGCGCTTGTTGAGAATGGTCAGCCAGCTCAGGCCGGACTGAAAGCCTTCCAGACAGAGTTTCTCGAACAGACGCTGATCGCTGTCCACCGGGAACCCCCATTCGCGGTCGTGATAGTGCACATAGCCGGGCGTGGCCAGACACCAGCGGCAGCGCTGCTGGCCGTCTTCGGCGGACTGGATGGGGGTGCGGGTCGGCGTGGTCTCGGTGGGTTCGGTACTCATGCCCAGCACTCTAACCAATGCAAAAGCCCTGCAGAGCATTCCCCGCAGGGCTTTTATTTTGATAGCTTATTACGCTTGCTATAAAACGATTTCAGATATAAAACATATTGAAATCTATGAATATCAAGCGTTAGCAGCTCACTTTTTATCTGCCTGAGCCAGACGCGAATGGCGCATGCCATAGGCCATGTAGATCAGCGCACCCAGCGCCATCCAGCCCACAAAGCGCAGCCAGGTCAGCGTGGTCAGATTCAGCATCAGATAAAAGCACAGCAGGGCCGAGAGCACAGGCAGCACAGGCACAAAAGGCACTCGGTAGCCGGCTCCGGCGTCGGGACGCTTTTTGCGCAGCACCAGCACGCCGATGCTGACCAGCACAAAGGCCGACAGCGTGCCGATGTTGATCATCTCCTCCAGCAGCTCCACCTTGGTAAAGCCTGCCAGCAGCGCCACGATCACGCCCACAGCCAGTTGCAGGCGAACCGGCGTCTTGCGCCTGGCCGATGTCACGCCCCAGCTGCGCGGCAGCAGGCCGTCGCGGCACAAGGCCAGCAACACGCGCGAGCTGCCCATCAGCAGCACCATGACCACGGTGGTCATGCCGATCAGCACGCCCACCGAGATGACCTGCGCCGCCCAGCCAGCGCCCACGGCAATGAATGCAGTGGCCAGCGACGGGTTCTCGGCCCTGGCCAGTGCCGTATAGGGCACCATGCCGGTCAGCGCCAGCGTGACCAGGATGTAGAGCACCGTCACCAGCACCAGCCCGCCGAGAATGCCGCGCGGCAGCGTGCGCTGCGGGTCCTTGACCTCTTCGGCCGAGGTTGCCACCACATCAAAGCCCAGGAAGGCGAAGAACACCAGCGATGCGCCCGAGATCACGCCCAGCCAGCCATACTGGCTGGGCTCGGCACCGAACAGCCAGGCCAGCATGGGCTGGCCCCACACATCGCCGCTGACGCCAT
The DNA here is from genome assembly GCF_000761245.1 of Comamonas testosteroni. Taxonomy (GTDB): domain Bacteria; phylum Pseudomonadota; class Gammaproteobacteria; order Burkholderiales; family Burkholderiaceae_C; genus Comamonas; species Comamonas testosteroni_C. The sequence continues at coordinate 166,096 of NZ_AWOR01000021.1, forward strand.
GGGCCACCACAGGCGGCTGTGCGGCGGGAACAAAGGGCGTGAAGTTGTCGGTGTTCATATAGGTGAAGCCGACGACGATCACAAACACGGTGATCGCCAGCTTGATGACGGTGAACAGGTTGTTGACCTTGGCCGAGACCTGGGTGCCCGCAATCAGCAAGGCCGTGAACACGGCCACGATGAAGAACGGCCCCCAGTTCAGCGAGAAGCCGCCGATCTCGACGCTCTGCGCGATCTCCAGCCCTGCAGTGGAGAACACGGCCGACAGATAGATACCCCAGTACTTGGCCAGCACGGCAGCGGCCGAGATCATCTCCAGCAGCAGGTTCCAGCCAATGATCCAGGCCAGGCCCTCGCCCAGCGTCAGATAGGTATAGGTATAGGCGCTGCCCGTGACGGGCACGGTGGAGGCGAACTCCGCATAGCACATGATGGCCAGCGCGCAGGTCGCGGCCGCCAAAATGAAGGAAAAAATCACGGCCGGGCCGGCAAAGCTGCCGGCTGCGCGAGCCCCCACCGAGAAAATCCCTGCGCCCACGGCCACGGCCAGGCCCAGAATCATCAGATCGAAAACACCCAGCGTGCGCTGGAGCTGGCGGCCCGGCTCGTCGGAATCGGCCAGCGCCTGTTCAATGGTTTTGGTTTTCAGCCACTGCATGCATATCCCCGGGCTTTGAGAACGTAAACACGTTCTTAGCCACGCTTTTGGCGCGGCGTCTTCGGCCCGGTCCTTTTTGTCAAAAAGGCATCCTAGGGATTTCACCAATGATGCGCAGATTCCCTGCAGCATCACCAGTGCATCTGCATGTTTTGTGCAGGCCCGGCTGCACGCCCATCTCAAAACAGACTAGTCAGGCCCGCGCTTCACGAAGCCTGCACCGCGCTCAAAAATCGCGCTGCAGTCCTGCACGCAAGCGAGCACTGGCGCAGGATTCAAAAAAGGCCCGCGGCACAGCGATCCTGTCCGGCTCAGATGCGCGGAGGCTGCGGCGGCACATCGGCCGGGCGAATCAGCAGGCAGAGCACTGGCACCAGCATCAGCGCAGTGACCACATCCAGCACATGGTGCTGATGCACCAGCATGGTTGAGGCGCAGATTGCCGCGCTCCACAGCGCAATCAGCAGACACAGCCCCCAGCGACCACGCTGCCATTGCGCCTGGCAGATGGCCAGACAGGTCAGCGCCGTGTAGACGATGTGCAGCGAGGGCAGCAGATTGTGCGGCTTGTCCACAAAGAACATGGTCGCAAAAATGCTGCGATAGGGCTCGAATTCGGGAATCGCGCGCTCGAAGGCCAAATTTGCCGGGAACAGCACGAAGATCAGACCGCAGATCAGCGTACCCAACACCTGGCGCTTGCCCAGTGCCGCCGTACCGGGCTGCCCCACCAGCCAGAACGGCAGGGCCAGAAACGGGAAAAACGAGAAATAGACAAAGATGAATTCCGGCACCAGCGGAATCATGGCATCCCAGCGCGTTATGAAGTCATAGCGCTGGTCGCGCAGGCTAGCCAGCCAGTTGGCCGTGGGATAGATCGCATAGGTGGCGATGTTCACCCATATGGCCCAGAAGACAAAGCCACGCTGGCGGGCCGGACCAGGCCCGGGTCCATGGACTGCTTGATCGGCGGGACGAAGAGCGGGAGCACGCGCGGGTTTTGCCATGTGCAGATTATGAAAGCAGCGCCGCGGCACAGGACAGGGGCGGCAGGGCCAAAAAGGGCGGCCGACGACAGACGCCAGCGGCCTGCGCGTTCAGGCCGGACAAGCGATCCGCCCCCATCCGTCTGATTCCATCCACCAGCCTACTCGGCCTGAACCGGCTGGGCCGACAACACCCAGGCCGCCATCAGCAAGGACTGCTCCTCGCTGATCTGCGGGTGACGCGGCATGATGACATTGCCCCAGACACCCACGCTGCCAGCGCGAATCTTGCCTGCGAGATAGGTTTGCGCATCGCTTTGGGCCTCGTGCTTCTGGGCAATCGAGACAAAGGACGGTCCCACATACTTGCGATCCCATCCATGGCAGCGCATGCAGTCGGACTGCTCCACCAGCTTCTTGCCCTGGGCCAGCTCCGGGTGCTTCTGCACCAGCGCCTCCGTGGCCTGCTCGGCAGAGCTGACGCGCATGATGCGCCAGCCGATATTGGCCACGCCCAGGGCCGACGCCAGCATGACCAGCCCGATCAGCCAGCCAATCCAGCGCGGACGCGGCGGGTAGTTTTCTTCGTCGTCGATAGGATCAGTCATACCAAAGCAGATTCACAAAAAAGTATGGCCGGCAGACGCCAGCCATTGAGCACCTTACCCGAACAGGTATGCCCCATCAAAGGGACAGCGAGCAAGAGCCGCCTCGCAGCGAGGCTGTCGTCCCCCTGCGGCGCTCAGCGCCAGAGAGGGGGAAGGCGCGATAGCGCCTCAGGGGAAGCAATTAGTGCCTGAAGTGGCGCACGCCGGTGAAGACCATGGCCACGCCACGCTCGTTGGCCGCATCGATCACTTCCTGATCGCGCATGGAGCCGCCAGGCTGGGCCACGCAGGTAGCACCGGCATCGACCACCACGTCCAGGCCGTCGCGGAAGGGGAAGAAGGCATCCGACGCCACGACGGTGTTCTGCAGCGACAGCTTGGCGGCTTCGGCCTTGATGGAGGCGATGCGGGCCGAATCCAGGCGCGACATCTGACCTGCACCCACGCCCATGGTCATGCCGTTCTTGCAGAAGACGATGGCGTTGGACTTGACGAACTTGGCCACGTTCCAGGCGAACAGCAAGTCCTGAAGCTCTTCAGGCGTTGGCTGCTTGACGGTCACGACCTTCAGGTCGGCCAGCTTGAGCTCATGGTTGTCCGAGGTCTGCAGCAGCAGGCCCGAGCCGATGCGCTTGGACTCGATGGCGTTGCGGCCGTTGTCCCAGTCGGTTGCGCCGCCGGCGGGCAGAGCGATCTTCATCAGGCGCACATTGACCTTGGCCTTGAAGATTTCCAGGGCTTCGGCGCTGAACTCGGGAGCCATCAGCACTTCGACGAACTGCTTGGACACGGCTTCGGCAGCGGCCTTGTCCACAGGACGGTTGAAGGCGATGATGCCGCCAAACGCGCTGGTGGGGTCGGTCTGGAAGGCCTTGGAATAGGCTTCGAAGGCATTTGCGCCCACGGCCACGCCGCAGGGGTTGGCGTGCTTGACGATCACGCAGGCAGGGGTGTCAAAGCTCTTGACGCATTCCCAGGCCGCATCGGCATCGGCGATATTGTTGTAGCTCAGCTCCTTGCCCTGCAGCTGCACGCCCGTGGCCAGCGAGCCGGGAGCGGGGTACAGGTCGCGGTACCAGGCAGCTTGCTGGTGGCTGTTTTCACCGTAGCGCAGATCCTGCACCTTGATGAAATGGCCGTTGGACTGGCCGCCGAACAGGGCGCGCTCGGGCACATATTCTTCGCTGAGCTTTTCGTCTTCGAACTTGACGCTAGACAGGTAGTCGCTGATCGCTCCGTCGTACTGGGCAATGCGGTTGAAGGCCGCCACGGACAACGCAAAACGCAGCTTGTCGGACAGCTTGCCGCTCGCCTTGAGTTCGGCCAGCACGGCTTCGTACTGGTCGGCGGCGGTCAGAACGCCCACATCCTTCCAGTTCTTGGCAGCGGAACGCACCATGGCGGGGCCGCCAATGTCGATGTTCTCGATGGCGTCGGCCAGCGTGCAGCCGGCCTTGGCCACCGTAGCTTCAAAGGGGTAGAGGTTCACGACCAGCAGATCGATGGTCTCGATGCCATGTTCCTTCAAAGCAGCCATGTGCTCGGGCAGTTCGCGGCGAGCCAGCAGGCCACCGTGCACCATGGGGTGCAGGGTCTTGACGCGGCCGTCCAGCATCTCGGGGAATTGGGTGACTTCGGCCACTTCGGTCACGGGCAGGCCCACGCCAGCCAGCAGCTTGGCGGTGCCACCGGTGGACAGCAGCTGCACGCCCAGGGCGTGCAGGGCTTGCGCAAATTCGACGATACCGGTCTTGTCAGAGACGGAGATCAGAGCTTTCATGGGCGTCAATTCAAAGTTTGGATAAAAACAAGCTGCAAGTGCAGATATATCGAGCGCTTGCAGCTATGGATTCGGTAGCATCGTCGCTCAGAGCAACTCGTGATCGACCAGCTTCTTGCGCAGGGTGTTGCGATTCAGGCCCAGCCATTCGGCGGCGCGCGACTGGTTGTTGTCGGCCTGGCCCATCACCACTTCCAGCAGCGGTTTTTCGACAAGGCGAATCACCATGTCATAGACATTGGCCGGTGTTTCGCCCTCGAGATCGCGGAAATAGCCCTCCAGGCTATCGCGAACGACTTGTTCTAAATTCTGATTGCTCATGCAGCCATTTCTGCCGGTTCGTCCAGCTCGCTGCTTGGTTCAGCAGCGGCCGTGGCCGCCGGGATCCGCTCCATCTGCTGCCCCAGGGCATCCAGATAGTCGGCCACGGCCTGCCATTGCACCGCACAGTCCTCAATAGTGTTGATGTGTTTTCTGAACTCTTCCCCGCCCGGCAGAGCTCGCAGATACCACGCAATATGCTTGCGGGCACTGCGCACGCCGACTCCCTCGCCATACAGGCTGTAGTGATCTTGCAAATGTTCGAGCAGCAGACGACGCAACTCGGCCACCAGGGGGGGAGCCAGATGCTCGCCGGTGGCCAGAAAGTGCGCGATCTCGCGAAAGATCCACGGCCTGCCCTGGGCTGCACGGCCGACCATGATGGCGTCCGCCCCCGTATAGGCCAGCACATCGCGGGCTTTTTCAGGGCTGTTGATATCGCCATTGGCCACCACGGGCACTTTGACGGCCTGCTTGACGGCCGCAATCGTGTCGTACTCGGCAAAGCCCTTGTAGCCTTGCTCGCGCGTGCGGCCATGCACGGTCAGCATCTGGATGCCGACATCTTCAAACTGGCGCGCCAGCAGAACTGCGTTCTTGTGCGAATCGCACCAGCCGGTGCGCATCTTCAGGGTGACGGGCACGTTGTAGGGACGCGCGGCCTCCACCACGGCCCGGGCAATTTCCACGGCCAGCGGCTCGTTCTGCATCAGGGCGGAGCCCGCCCATTTGTTGCAGACCTTCTTGGCCGGGCAGCCCATGTTGATGTCGATGATCTGCGCGCCGCGCTCGATGTTGTAGATGGCAGCCTCGGCCATCATGGGCCCTTCGGTGCCGGCAATCTGGACCGAGATCGGCCCAGGCTCGCCTTCATGGTTGGCTCGGCGACTGGTCTTGAGACTGTTCCACAAGTCCTTGCGGCTGGTCACCATCTCGCTGACCGCATAACCGGCCCCCAGTGCCTTGCACAGCTGCCGAAACGGCCGGTCCGTCACACCCGCCATGGGAGCGACAAACAGACGATTTGCCAATGGAATATGACCAATGTGCAGGGCGGGCATGGAGAGAATTTGGTTTCTGCGGCAGGCAATGTCTGACACAGACCGGGCGCTGGAAAAGAGGGCCGGATTATACCTGCTCAAATTTTCAGCAAAACCAAACTCCATGCATCACCCTGCGAGGCAAGTCACTATCGAGCAATGCACCACCGGCGTCTCAGTTCTTACGCACCGGCATATCAAAGTACTGCTCTGGATAGGGCTCGCTGACCAGCGTGTAATGCCACCACTCCTCGGGCAGATTCTTCCAGCCATTGCGCTGCATCAGGCTGCGCAGCCAGCGGCGGTTGTGCTGCACATCGGGCGACTGCTGGGCATTGTCGGTATGCGACTGCTCGTCAAAGAGATCGAAGGGCGTGCCCATGTCCACTTCGATACCATCAGCCAACGGCCCACGCACCAGCTTTCTGGCGCGCTTGGCATCCACCACCAGCAGCGTCATGTCCACCGTGCTGGCACGGCTGTGACCCGATTTCTCGGCGATGTAGCCACGCTTGAAGAGCTCGCTCTTGGGCACGCGCGGGTAATACATATCCTTGTTCTTCTGATCGGCCATATCGCGACCCCAGCGCACAAAGTCGTCGACGGCCGCCTGGGGTCGGTAGCAGTCATAGACCTTGAGAGCCAGCCCCTGTCCTGCCAGTTCCTTTTGGACAGCTGCCAGGGATTCGGCGGCCACGCGGCTGAGCCAGCAAACCCCGGCTTCATAGCCAGCCACGGGGCGGCCCATGAAGTTGTGCTTGGAGACATAGCGCATGTCCTGCTTGATGCCGGGCGCCAGCGTCGCCAGCGGCACCAGATCGGCAGCCACCGTGACCGCTGGTCTGGCATCGGACGGCGCGATGGTCTTGATGTTCGGTGCGCAACCAGCTATCAAAAGCAAAGCGACCGCCAAGCCTGCTGCCTGACTCGATCGCATCATTTTTTTTAGAGGGCTGAAAGCCATTCCTACTCCCATTGATCTGGCGTTACCGGATAACACCCGTGTACACATTTGGATAAGAAACCATATATCAACAGCCTGCAAGCAGGCTGATGACTGAGAAATGACAGGATGCAAAGTTCAGGGAATTGAGCGACCCGCCTAAACTAGCCGCCCTATGGAAGCGTGGATACATCAGTTGCTGCAATGGCTGGCCCTGCCAGAGTTGGGCCTTAGCACCGTGTTTGTCGTGGCTCTGGTCTCGGCCACCCTGCTGCCGCTGGGCTCAGAGCCCGTGGTGGCCGCCCTGGTCTCAGCCAACCCCGACCTGTTCTGGCCCGCCATTGTGGTCGCCACGGCGGGCAACACGCTGGGTGGGGCCATCAGCTGGTGGATGGGACTGGCCGCCAACCAGGCCTGGAACAAGGCCAAGAAGCTGCGCCGACATGGAGAGCCGCCGCCCCAGAACATGCACCACAAGTCACGCTGGAACCGCATCGCCCGTTACTGGCTGCGCAAATACGGCGCCAAGGCCTGCCTGCTGAGCTGGCTGCCCGTCGTCGGCGACCCGCTGTGCGCGGTCGCCGGCTGGGTGCGCCTGCCTTTCTGGCCTTGCGTCGCCTATATGGCAGTTGGCAAATTCCTGCGCTATACCTTGATGACGGCCGGCCTGCACCAGATCATCCTGCGGTTTTTCTAGATCAGAACTCGGTGTGCAAACGCACAGCCAGTGCGTTGACGGGCCCACGGTCCGCGTTGTATGCAGGGTTGCGGATATGCTGCCAGTCAAAGCTGATGCTGGATTGTTTGCTGATCCCCACGCTGTAGAACATCTCGAGAATATTCTCGGGCTTGTAGTTCAGCCGCCCGTCACCAATGAACGCCCCCACTCCGCCCTCTGCCAGATACTGGCGGTGTGTGGACGAGAGGAAATTGCGCGCCACGCCTATGCCCAGCGTATCGTTCGCCCTTCCCCATTTGCGCCCCTGGATCAGCACACCCGCAGAAAGGGAGCGGTCGATTTCCGTGAATGCATAGATTTCTGTCTTGCCATCCGCCCAGCTGCCACGGGCAAACAGACCCACGTCGTCACTCAGCGCCTGCTCCAGGTTGATGCCGAAGCCGCGCTTGCTTCTGGCACCGTAGCGCGCAGCATTCAGATCCGGCACCGCCCCGGTCTGCGCCGCCAGGTTCAGTGCATCGTCATAGCGCGTCATCACGGCGTGGTTGCGAAAGACCAAAGCCCGCAGCTTGCCCGGCTGCCCCGCCAGCGTGTGTGCGTGGGCTATTTCCAGCTGATCGCCATAGTGCTTGAAAATTCGATAGTCCAACGGCTGACCGTTGGGCTCCTTGGGCTGGATGAAGCGACCGAAGCGCACCTCCCAGTCGTCGTGGAACCACTCCAGCACCGCACCCCAGCTATAACCTCGGGCATCTGCGGCATAGTCAAACGCGCCTTGAGTCATCAGCGACCAGTTCATGAACTGCGTGCGCGGATCATGGCTGTAGCGGTTGTCGTCAAAGATATCGATGACCGCCAGATTGCCCACCGTGAGCACAGTACGACGCTTGTCCACCATGCCCGCCAACTGCCTTGCCTCTGACTCCACCGCCTCTTGCTCACCGCCATGACTCCAGGTCTGGCGCAAGAATGCACGGGCGCGATAGAGCTTCAATTTTGCTCCCGAAGTTTTGGCCAATTCCCCATTGGTAAAGCCACCCAGGCCTGCCAGTCCCGACAGAGGAATGCCCTGCGCGCCTTCCAGATCAAGATAGACCTCCCCCCCGGCCCATGGACGGTATCCGAGAGATGCAGTGGTCGTGAAGGAGTAGCTGCGCTCGCGCCCTGGCAGCAAGCTTTTCTCTCCGGTATAGGGTGCAGAAAAGGACGGCTTGCGCTGCCAGACATAGGTGGCCTGGAACTTGGCATTCCACTTCTCAGGCTCTGTGCTTCCCCCACCCGCATCAGCTGCTGACGATGCGCCAGAGGCTTCTTCACTGCCTGCATGGACTGGCAGCGCACTCTGCTGCGCATGAGCAGTCAGCCCCCACATCAAGCACAAGGACATCAAACTGCCCATGCAAAGCTTGCCGAAATCAATTTTGTTATCGAATGTTCTTTGCTGACGCATTGACCGCTCCTGGCGAACCCGCCATTGTGAACTGGCAAACCCGCACACGCTCCAGAAAATTCATGCGCAATCTGCACATGGAAACCGACACGAACAATTTTTACGTTCGCCGTACGGGCACCCACAACACCTGCTGCGCCCGCGAAGTGACACCCGGCAGGCCAACCATGTGGCTGGCATCAGCGGATGCTCAGCTTCTCCAGCATGCGCACCAGCTCGGCAACCGAGCCAGCTTCCATCTTGCGCATGGCTTGAGATCGTCTGACTTTGATGGTGATTTCGCTGACATCCAGCTCCCCCGCGATCTGCTTGTTGAGCAGGCCTCGCACCACGCCAATCAACACCGACTGCTCCCCACTGGACAGCGAATTCCAACGCGAACGCAACTCCAGCAACTGCCCATCCTGCGCACGGCGCCGGCGATCAAGGGCAATACCTTGCTGTATGGCATCGAGCAAATCCTGATCGCGAAACGGCTTGGTCAGAAACTCTATGGCCCCGGTCTTCATGGCCTCCACGCTCATGGGAATATCTCCATGCCCGGTGATGAAGATGGTGGGAAAGCGCAGGCCCTGCTCCAGCATCTGGCGCCTGAACTCCATGCCGCTTTGGCCTGGCATGCGGATATCCAGCACCAGGCAGGCCGGCCCCTCGGGCGGACTCAGCTCCAGATGGGCGAGAAAGTCGCGCGTCGCGCCGAAGGCGGACACGGCCAGGCCCACGGAGAGAAGCAAATCCTCGATGGCCGCGCGCACCGAGGCGTCGTCATCGATCACATACACGGTTTCGAGTTCAGCCAAGCTGGTGTCCTCCTGCTGCGGGCTCTGCCGGTGCGACGAAAGCCGCGATGGTCACATGGAACACTGCGCCGCGGCGCCCGTCCTCTCGGTCCGTGGCCCAGATGCGGCCGCCGTTGGCCTCGGCCATGTGGCGGCTGATATTCAGCCCCAGACCCATGCCCTCGCGCTTGGTAGTCCAGAAGGCATCGAACAGGTGGCTTTTGGCCTGTGGCGACAGTCCCTCTCCCGCATCGGTGACGGTCAGCACCAGCTGCTGGCCCAGAGCCTGAGTGGCCACGGCAATGCGCCGCTGCACGGCCGGAGTGTCCTGCATGGCGTCCATGGCGTTGAGCAGCAGATTGCCCAGCACCTGCAAGAACTGCACTCGGTCGCACCAGGCCGGCGCCAAGCCCGGCGCCAGCTGCAGGTCCATGGCGATGGAGCGCTGGTTCAGGTCCGCGCCCGACAGATTCACCATCTCGCGCACCGCCTCGTTGAGATCGAACTTCTGCTTGCTCGGCCCCTCGCCGCGCGCCATGGAGCGGATACGCGCAATGACCTCGCTGGCGCGCCGCGCATCGCCCAGGATGCGCTCCAGCGCCTGGCCGGCTTTTTCGAGATTCGGCGGCTGCTGGGCCAGCCAGCGCTGGCTGGCATTGCCGCTGGTGACGATGGCGGCCAGCGGCTGGTTGACCTCATGGGCGATCGAGGCCGTCACCTGTCCCAGGCTGGTGGCCTGAGTGATGCGCAGCAGCTGGGTCTGTGCCGCGTGGGCCGCATTCTGGGCGGCCACCATCTTCAGGCCCAGATAGGCCGTGATAACGATGGCCAGGATGCTGATGCCCGTGTTGATGAGTCCGGTGCGGTAGGCGCCGGCCGGCGTCAGCGCAAAGCTGGCCAGGGTGAGCGCTATGCACAGCGCCGTGACGCCTATCACCAGGCGCGGGCTGAACCAGCGCACCGCCACGAGGATGATGGCCGTGTGGAACACGGCCGCGGCCACCGCATACTCGGTCAGCGTATCCAGCGCGAAGATGGCTGCCATGGTCGCGGCCATGCCGGCCAGGATCAGGGCCCGGCGCAGATGCACAAAGCGTTGCGGTTCGACGGTCATGGCATGCAGGGCGGAGCTCAGGGCGTGAAAGACCCGCTGATTGTGGCGCAAGATGCGCGCACGCCAGCCCTGTCCATCTACTCCGCTCATCACAGCGCGGGCCGCTGGCCTATGCTCAGTTGCAGATCCACAGTGGCCTTGGCCAGATCGGCATCGGCCTGCAGATAGCCGAGATAGGCATGATCGGCCGAGCGCTGGGCCGACAGCAGCTCCAGCAGCGAAGCCTGGCCGTGGCGGTAGGACAGGCGAATGCTCTCGAGCACGCGCTGCGCATCGGCCAGCACATTGCTGCGATAGCGCTCCACGTTCTCCTGCGCCGCCGCGAAGCGGAAATAGGCGGAGCGCACATCGGCCTCGGCCTTGTGCTGCGACTGCTGCAGCCCCAGCATGGCCTGGGTCACCACGGCCTCGGCCTGCAGCACCTCGCCGCGGTTCAGGCGCGAGAACGGGATGGGCATGCTCACCGAGACCGACAGCATGCGCGAGCGATTGCCCGCATCGAAGGCCTTGCCCTCGGCATCCAGGCCCGCTGACGTGGCCGGTATGGCGGTCATGCCCACGGCCAGCGTGGGATTGACCCATCGGTTGGCCTGGGCCACGCCGGCGTTGTCGCGCGCATTATCCAGCGTGGCCTGGGCCACACGCACATCGCTGCGCACCTGCAGGGCCTGGACCACCAGGGCGTCGATGTTCTTGTCGTTCGCAAAGGGCTGGAAATCGCATTGCAGATCCTCGGAGCCGAAGACCTGCGAGAGCTTGCGCCCCAGCGGCACGCTCAGGGCCAGACGCGAGGTCTGGGCATCGGCGCGCGCCTGGGTCACATCGGCCTGGAACTGGTCGCGCTCCACGCGCGACTGCCGCCACTCCACGGTGCCGATGTCGCCGGCCTTGCGCCGCACCTCGTTGGCCTTGACCACATCGGACAGGGCCTTGAGCGTCTGCTCCTTGCGCTCCAGCGCCCGGCGGTCGCGGCAGGCCTGGGTGAAGTCCTGGGCCGCATCGGAAAACAGCTGGGTGCGAAAGCCCTCGACGCCGGCCTCGGCCAGCTTCACCTGGCTGCGCGCGGCACGGATGCGGGCCGAGCGCTTGCCGCCGGTCTCCAGCTCCATGCTGAGCTCGTAGCTCCGGTTCAGCGGACGCGGCAGGCCGCTCCTGACCTGTTCGCGCGCGGCCCCCAGCGAGAGCTGGGGATCGGGGCGTATGCCCGCGATGCCGACACCGGCCTGGGCCGACACCACGTTCTGTTGCTGAGATTGCAAGTCCAGGCTGTGCTGCTCGACGGCGCTCAGATAGTCGCTAAGGCGCAGCCCGGCGGCCGCAGGCTGCGCCGCTGCCTGGGCCAATGCCGTGCCGCCCAGGCCCAGCGCCGCCAGCAGCACAGCCAGGCGCTTGAGGGAGAGGAAGGGAAATTGCATGGTGCTTCCAAGTTCGTAGGTATCGCGCGGGCCCGGACTCAGGGGGCCATGCGCTCTGCGACGGCCGATGTCGTCACCGAAGCGGCATCCTCGTCGTCGACTTCGCCGCGCTCGGCCGCACGCCGGCGCTTGCGCTCTGCCGCACGCTGGGCACGCAGCTCGATCACGTAGTAGAGACTGGGCAGCAGCAGCAGCGTCAGCAAGGTGGCGCTGACCAGGCCGCAGACCACCACGGTGGCCAGGGGCCGCTGTACATCGCTGCCCAAGCCCGTGGCCAGCATGGCCGGCGTGAGGCCGAAGGCGGCCACGGTGGCCGTCATCAGCACCGGGCGCATACGGCTAGATGCCCCCTCGAGCACGGCCTCGCGCAGCTGCAGCCCGTCCTCGCGGCGCAGCCGGTTGATCTGCGAGACCATGAGCACGCCCGACAGCACGGCCACGCCGAACAGCGCGATAAAGCCCACGGCACTCGAGACATTGAGCGTCATGCCGCGCAGGTGCAGTCCGGCAAAGCCGCCTATCATGGCCAGCGGCACCACGCCCAGCACCAGCAGCGGCTGGCGCAGATTGCCGAACTCGCCGAACAGCAGCACCAGCATGATGCCCAGCGTCAGCGGCAGGATGACCAGCAGCCGCGCCTCGGCACGCTGCAGGTTCTCGAACTGGCCGCCCCACTCGATATGGGTCTTCTGGTGGTCGTACTGGAGGTGAGTATCGAGGGCCTCGTGTGCATCCTTGAGGAAGCCCGCGAGATCGCGGCCGCGCACATTGAGCTTGACCAGAATGTGGCGCTCGCCGCCCTCGCGCACGATCACGCTCTGGCCCACAGTGGTGCTGATGCGAGCCACGTCGGCCAGCGGCACCTGGGCGCCGTTGGTCGCGGCCAGGCGCAGCGCGCCTATGGCCTCGGGGTTGCTGCGCGTGCCGGGCGCGAAGCGCACCGTCATGTCGTAGCTGCGTTCACCCACGTAGAGCTGGCCTATGGAGGCCCCGCCCACGCCCGTGGAGATCAGCTGCGCCACATCGGCGGCATTGATGCCGTAGCGCGCGGCGGCCGCACGGTCCAGGTCTATGCGCAGATTGGGCAGCGGCGGCTCGATGTCCACGGCCACGTCGGCCGCACCGGGCACCTTGGACAGAATGCCCACCATCTCGTCGGCCACGCGCCGGTCCTCGCTCAGGTCCTGGCCGTAGACCTTCACGGTCAGATCGCTGTGCGCACCCGAGAGCTTGTCCTGCACGCCGTCGATCATGGGCTGCATGAAGCCCACGGTATAGCCGGGCAGCTTCTCGAAGCGCTCGGCCATCTTGGCAATCAGCTGCTGCTTGTTCAGGCCCGACTTCCATTGGTCGTAGGGATGCAGGCCCACGCTGGCCTCGATATGCGAGGGCGTCCAGTAATCGGTGCCGTCGTCGTTGCGTCCGGTCTGGGTCACGATGTAGGACACCTCGGGGAACTCCAGCGTGGCCCGGCGCAGTTCGTCGGCCATGTCGCGCGCCTTGTCCAGCGTGATGCCGGGCGGCATCTGCACCTGCAGCCAGATCGAGCCTTCGTCCAGATAGGGCAGGAAATCGCGGCCTATGGTGCCGGCCAGCAGCACCAGCGCCACCAGTGCCGCCGCCACGGCCCCGACCAGCCAGCGCATCCGCCCCACGGCCGCGCCAAGGAAGCGGTCATAGTGCTCGCCCAGGAAGTAGAGCACGGGGTTGTGGAAGATCTTGCGCGGACGGCGGAAGGCCAGCCATGCCAGGCCCGGCGTGAGCAGCAGCGCCACGGCCAGCGCCCCCACGAGGGCCGCCCCCACGGCACTGGCCATGGGCGAGAACAGCTTGTACTCGATGCGCTCGAAGCCGAACAGCGGCAGATAGGCGGCCGCGATCACGCACATGCCGAAGAAGATGGGACGCGCCACCTGCAGCGTGGCCGAGATGGCATCGCGCGGCGTCAAGGGCTTGTCCTCCTGGGCCTCGCGGCGGCGCAGAATGTTCTCGACAACGACCACGGCTCCATCGACCAGAATGCCGAAGTCGATGGCTCCCAGCGACAGCAGATTGGCCGGGATCTTGGCGTGATGCATGAACACAAAGGCCAGCAGCAGCGCCATGGGAATGGTCAGTGCCACAATCAGCGCCGCGCGCGGGCTGCCCAGGAACAGCAGCAGCACCAGGGTCACGACGATCATGCCTTCGGCCAGTGTCTTGCCCACGGTATGCGTGGTGCGCTCGATCAGCGTGGTGCGGTCCAGATAGGGAACGACCTTGACGTCGGGCGGCAGCAGCTTCTCGTTGAGTTCCTTCACCGCGGCATGAATGCCTTCCAGCGCCTTGGAGGGATTGGCGTCCTTGAGCAGCAGCACGATGCCTTCCAGCGTGTCGGAGTTGTCGTCCTTGCCCAGAATGCCGCGGCGCTCCACATTGCCATAGGTCAGGCGTCCCAGGTCCTTGACCAGGATCGGAGTGCCGTTGTCCGAGGTCTTGACCACCACATTGCCCATGTCGTCGAGCGATCTCAGCAAGCCCACGCCGCGCACCACATAGGAGACTTCGCCGCGGTCTATGACGCTGCCGCCGCCGCTGGCGTTGTTGGCATTGATGGCATCGATCACCTGGGACAGGGTCAGCCCGTACTGCAGCAGGTGCGCGGGATCGAGCTCGAGCATGAACTGCGTGGTCAGGCCGCCGAAATTCGTCACGTCCACCACGGACTGGGCTTTCTTGAGCCGCGGGATCACCACCCACTGCTGCAGCTCGGACAGCTCGCGCAGGCTGTGCGTGGGACTCTCCAAGGTATAGCGGTAGACCTCGCCCGTGGGCGAACTGTAGGGGTCGAGCGCAGCGCGCGCGCCATAGGGCAGATCGACCTCGTCCATGCGCTCCTTGAGGCGCTGGCGCGCCCAGTAGCCGTCGACCCCGTCCTCGAACACCACGGTGATCAGCGACAGGCCGAACAGGCTGCGCGAACGCAGCACATGCATGGCCGGCGTGGCCAGCAGCGCACGCTCCAGCGGAATCGTGATCTGCTGCTCGATTTCCTCGGCCGCCAGGCCCGGCACCTGGGTGACGATCTGCGAGGTCACATCGGCGATGTCGGGATACGCCTCCAGCGGCAGCTGCTTCCAGCTGAACCCGCCATACAGGGCCGCGAAGATGAAGATCAGCCACACCACGCCACGGCGCGCGAAGCTGAGATTGACGATGCGCTCGATCATTGCAGCAGCACTCCACCGTTGACGACGATGCGCTCGCCGGCCGCGAGGCCAGAGCGGATCTCCACCTTGCCGTCCTGCTGCACGCCGACCTGCACGTCGCGTGGCTCAAAGCGCGCGCCCTTGTCCGAGCGGCCCTTGTCCACGAACACCCGCGCGCTCACATTGCCCTGGAGCAGCGCCGTGGTCGGCACCATGAGGGCGTCGCGGCCCGGGCCGTCGAAGCTCACGCGCGCAAACATGCCGGGGCGCAACCGCCCTTCGCGGTTGTCCACCGCCACGCGCACCTTCACGCTGCGCGTGGCGGCGTCGACGATCTCGCCAACGTATTGCACACGGCCTTCGAGCTTGAGGTCGGGATAGGCGGTCAGCGCGATATGCGCCTCCTGGCCCACATCCACACGAGCCAGGTCGCGCTCGGGCACGTTGGCGCTGAGCCAGACCTTGCTGAGGTCAGCCACGGTCATCACCGAGGCATTCACATCGTTCCAGTAGCCGCCCTGCGAGCCCGCCATCTCCACCACGCGCCCACTGATCGGTGACTTGATCACATAGCTGCCGCGCGAGATGGCCTGCACATCGGCGCCCAGCTGGGCCAGGCGATCGGTCGCCGCGCGCGCATCGGCGCTGGCTGCGACCAGGGATTGCTGCGCGGTCTCATAGTCCTTGCGCGCCGCGATCTCGGCATCGAACAGCAGCTTCTGGCGGTCGAACTCCTGGCGCGCCAGCAGCAGCGCGGACTGGGCCTTGGCATTGTCGGCCCGGGCGCTCGAGATATCGGAGGAGTCCATGGTGATCAAGGCCTCGCCGGCCTTGACCGGATCGCCCAGCTGCCGGTGCAGACGCACCAGCCGGCCCGCGACCGGAGGCGTGATCTTGACCAGCTTTTCAGGCTCGGCCTCGATATTGGCCGGCGCGGAGATCAGGGTCTGGACCTGTTCCTGGGTAACCTGGGCCAGCTTCAGCTGCGCCAGCACCGGAGATTGCGGCGGAACCACGACCAGATTGCCTTCGCGGCGCAGCGCCGTCTGGCTATCGGCAGCGGCGGCCGCAGGCTGTTTGTCGCCATTGCAGGCAGCGAGCGCCAGGCACAGCAGCAGGCAGGCAACCCCCACGGGGCGACGGGATTTCAAGACTGGTTTCATAAGCAGCAAACAGTGGCATCGATATGGCCAGGGCAGGTCCCGGCCCGGGATTGATCCGGCCTCGCTCCTGCAGCTTCTTGATTACAAAAAGCGGAGGCGCAGCAAGGCTGAGGAGCGGCAGAGCACGGCCACGGCCGTGCGCCACAGCGCCTTCAAGAAATGGTCATTCAGGGGGAGCCTCCATGCGATGGACGGCAAAGCATGCCGCCTTGGCGCCAGGGTCTGATGCCCTGATCCCTGCCCTCGATTATCAAATCCACCAGCCGGCAAAGCGAGCCTGCCTTGGGAAGAGAAGCCTGGTTTTTAGTTGGCCCCGGCTATACCTTGGTATAGCGAATTCGTCATATGCCTGAAACGACACAGGCCACCTTTGCAGGTGGCCTGTCACGAACATGGGCGCCTGGCGCCAGCTGTCAGTCACTGCTCAATCGACCTTGAGCCCGAGCTGCGCGGTCACGGCTGCATAGCGCGCTATATCGGCCGCGATGAGCTTGCCGAACTGGGCGGCAGACTGCCTGGCCGGCGTATAGCCCTGCTCGCGCAGCGCCTGCTGCATCTCGGGCTCGGCCAGGATCAGCGCCAGCACCTGGTGCAGACGGTCGATCACGGGCTCCGGCGTGGCGGCCGGCGCCAGCAGCCCATGCCACTGCTCGACGGCAAAGCCGGCCAGACCCTGCTCGGCCACCGTGGGGATATCGGGCAGGGATGCGACGCGGGCCGGTGCCGTGACGGCAATGGCGCGCACGCGGCCAGCAGCTATCAGGGGCGCAGCGCTGCTGGCCGTGACCACGGCCACAGGTACCTGAGCTGCAGCTACCGCAGTGATGGCCGGGCCGCAACCCTTGTAGGGCACATGCTGGAGGCTTGCATGGGCGGCCTGGGCCAGCATCTCACCCGCCATATGCTGGGGCGTGCCGTTGCCGCAGGAGGCAAAAGGCAAGGGCTGGCCGGCGGTCGCGCCGGCCAGCGCATCGTGCAGATTGCGCACGCTGCTTTGGCTGGACACCACCAGCACCGAGGCGATGCTGCCGGCATTGAACACGGCCTTGAAGTCCCGGCGCGGATCGAAGTCCAGATGTCGGTAGACACCGGGGTTGATGGCAAACGAGCTGTTGACCATCAGCAGCGTGGCGCCGTCGGGGGCAGCCTCGGCCACGGCGCGCGCGCCGATATTGCCGCTGGCGCCGGGCCGGTTCTCCACCACTACGGACTGGCCCAGGCGCTGCTGCATGGCCGCGCCCAGGCGACGCGCCAACAGGTCCGTGCCGCCGCCTGGCGGAAAGGTCACAACGATGGTGATGGGCTTTTCAAAACGGACGACTGCCGTGCCCGCGCGGGCATGCCAAATCCCCGCAGCCGTCACCGCCAGCGCTGCAGCAACCAGTACCGCCCAGCTGCGGCGCTCCTTAAGCACGGCCTTCATCAATGCCCCCTAAAACAAGGGAGCGCAAGCAAGCGCCGCTGCGAAGCGAGGCTGTCCTCCGCCCATGGAGGGAAGCGGCAACGCCGCTCAGGGGGCAGGCCATCAAGCGTCCAGACCTATATCGAGAACGCGCGCGCTGTGCGTGAGCCAGCCCACGGCAATCTGGTCCACGCCCGTGGCAGCCACGGCAGGTGCAGTTTCGGGGGTAATACGCCCCGAGGCTTCGGTGATGGCCCGGCCCTTGCACATGCCGACCGCAGTGCGCAAATCATCCAGACCCATATTGTCCAGCAGCACCACATCCACGCCCAGTTGCAGTGCCACATCCAACTGGGCCAGCGTATCCACTTCCAGCTCGATCTTGACCATATGTCCCACGCCGGCACGAGCACGCCCCACAGCCGTGGCGACATCGCCGGCCAGTGCAATGTGGTTGTCCTTGATGAGTACGGCGTCGTCCAGGCCAAAACGGTGGTTGCTGCCGCCACCGACACGCACGGCGTACTTCTGCAAGGCTCGCAGGCCCGGCATGGTCTTGCGCGTGCAGGTCACTCGGGTGCCAAAAGGCTTGATGGCCTCGGCAATCGAATGCGTGGCGCTGGCCACGCCGCTGAGATGACAAAGGTAGTTGAGCGCCGTACGCTCGGCCGTGAGAATGGCTCGGCTTTTGCCGCGAATGCGTGCGATCTCCATACCTGGCTGCAGCAGCGTGCCGTCTGCGCAGCGGACGTCAAACTCCATGCGAGCATCCATCAGCACAAAGGCCAGACGCGCCAGATCAAGTCCGGCCAAGATGCCATCCTGCCTGGCCACCAGACGCAACTCGCCCACCGCATCGGCTGGAACAATGGTGTCGGTGGTCAAGTCTGCGGCGCGTCCCAGATCCTCCAGCAAGGCCATGCGTACCAGCGGCTCCAGCATTACATCGGGCAGGGATGGAACGGGCAAGGCTGCAGTTTTATTAATGCTCATTTTGAGTATTTTTAGTTCAATAAAAAACGCAAAGACTTCCAGATCGCTTTCAGGCCTTACGCAAACCGACTTATGCTAATTCTGAGCATTATTTAAGTCAAGCCACTGCCACAGTTAAAACAGTCCTCCATCCGAAGAGCGGTTCAGGGGCTAATGACTTCTTGCCAGCGGCAGCTTGTTGCCAGCAATGGCGCGCTCAAGCATGACATTGCGTCGGAAGCGGAACAGCTTGGCCGGGCGGCCCGCACCTACGGCCGTCATCTGGCCAGTTTCCTCAACCAGCGCCTGCTGCTCGATCAGGCGCCGGAAGTTCTGCTTGTGCAAGCCGCGCCCCGCCAATGCCTCCACCGTCTGCTGCAACTGCAGCAGCGAGAATTCCTCGGGCATCAACTCGAACACCACGGGCCGATATTTGATTTTGGCGCGCAAACGGGCCATGCCGGTAGCAAGAATGCGGCGGTGATCATTACTCATGGCGGCACCGGGCAGCAATTCGGCAGCGCGTGCTTCATCGCCCTCGCCCCAGGCTTCGGGCACCACACCTGCCTCAAACAGCAGCTCGTAGCGCTGCAGAACCAGTTCCTCGTTCCATTCGTGCTCATCCAGGCCAAAAGTCATTGAAGCTCTTTGCCAACGTGCGCTTCTAGCTACGCTATCTGAAGCAGCTTCGCTCCAGGCATGCAGCGCCGGCGCAATGCGCTCGGCAATCACGCCGGGCATACCGTCGCGCCAGTCCTCCCAGGGAAAGTAGCGGTACCAGTCCTGCCAGCCCGGCTGTGCGGCGCCGACCTCGTCCAGCTCCTGCGTCAGCGCCAGATAGCTGATGGAGATGACATGCATGCCCAGCTGCTGCGAGCGCTCCCTGTCTGCAAAGGTGTAGAGCTGCTCCACAAAGCCCAGAGGATGGTGGGTCTGTTTCTCCACCCAGGCACGCAGGCTGGCCTGCAGCGAGCGGTGGTTGCTGGTAAAAGGCCCGGCAGGCAAGGCACGCCCGGACCCGGTGGTCAGGATACGGGGCTGGCCACCCGTGACGGCAACCAGCACTGCCACCAGATCGGCCTGCACGGAATGCAGTTCGGAATTGTTCAAACCACTCAAAAGCTATGAAGACGAGGACAGGGAGGAAGAGCAAATTCTAAGGTGAGGCAGCCCCTGTCCACGGCTTATCCGGACTCTTCCCCGAAAAGGTCAAGGAATCGCCCTGCGCCAGCAGCTCGGGTGCTTGCACCAAAGGCATGTTCATAGACCCCGTGGCGATGGCCACCTGATTGCGCCCCCTATGCTTGGCCCTGTAGAGCGCCGCATCTGCGCGCTTGAGCAGATCGTCCTCGGTTTCGCCCGGCTCCCAGAGCCCAACCCCCAAAGAGATGGTAAAACGCCCCACCTCAGGATCCGCGCATTCCTCCACGGCACAGCGAATGCGCTCTGCCAAGCCTGCGGCCACACCGAGGCTGGCATCCGAGAGGACGATCAGGAACTCCTCTCCGCCCCAGCGCACGGCATGGTCATAGCGACGAACCTTGCCGGAAAGCACATGTGCCACCATCTTGAGCACGCGATCTCCGGCAACATGACCAAAGCAGTCGTTGACCTGCTTGAAAAGATCGATATCACCCAATATCACGCCATAAGGTCGCAGCTGATTCTGAGCCTGGAGCTGGTTGCGCTTGAGCTCGATCTCGCCTGCATGGCGGTTGAGCAAGCCCGTCAGCTTGTCGCGGTTTGCACGCTCACGCAACTCCATCTCTCGTTGCACCATGCGACTGATGTCTTTTGATGCCCCTACATAGTGGCTGATCTGCCC
Organism: Comamonas testosteroni; assembly: GCF_000761245.1. GTDB lineage: Bacteria > Pseudomonadota > Gammaproteobacteria > Burkholderiales > Burkholderiaceae_C > Comamonas > Comamonas testosteroni_C. The sequence goes on from NZ_AWOR01000021.1 coordinate 186,419, forward strand.
TGACTCGTCGCGCAGAGCTGCAATGCTTTGCTCGGCGTAATACACGCCGCCGCTTTTGTGACGGTTGATGAAGGTGGCGCGAAAATTGTGGCCAAGACTCAATGCTTCCTGCAACTGGGCATAGAACTCGGGCTCATGCAGGCCCGAGCGCAGCATCTCGGTGGGCTGGCCCAGCAGTTCCGCCGCGCTATAGCCCGTGAGAGCTTCGAAAGCCTGGTTGACAAAGACGATGGTGGAGTCGCGATCCGTGATCAAAATGCCGTCATTGGCCGCATTCAATGCCCTGGCGAGCAGCGCGCGCTCCTGCTCGGCCTGCACACGCTCCGAAATATCGCGCTGCACCGCCACAAAATGCCGAATGACGCCCTTGTCATCACGCACGGGGGAAATATTCCACTCCACGTGGTAGGTGCTGCCGTCCTTGCGGTAGTTCACCACACTGCCCTGAAATGGCAGGCCTTGCTCCAGGGACTCATGCAAACGCTGCAATACCAGTTGATCCGTCAGCAGCCCCTGCAACATGCGCGGCGAGCGGCCCAGCAGCTCTGCTTCGGTGTACCCAGTCATCTCGCACATGGCTGCATTGCAGTACTCGATGACAGGTCCCTCTGCATCCAACCTGGCATCGGTAATCATCACCGCGCAAAAGGACTGAGCCATGGCGATCTCCAGCAGCTGGCCGGTGATCGTTCGCTTTGTGATGGCATTGGCACGAATCATGTTTGAAACCTCGAGCGCGCTTGCAGTCGTGAAGGCTCATTATTCGTTACTTTGCGTCACTTGCGTATACCAAAAACACAGCATCTCAGCTGGTTCACGCCCAGCTGCCCCCAGCTGTGCAGCCACCAAGCCATAAACCGGAAACCTCCGGGATTGTCCCGCTGGCTGAGCTGCCCGCGCCCGCTCCCCGTGCGCATCCCCCATGGCCAGGGATATCAATAGCTCAAACCGTGCATACCCGATACCTGCATGGCACGAATACTGAACACAGCTTCCGGATCTAATCAGACGGCAGCTGCCAGCCTTGGTCCGACCGCAATGGGAAGCATGCATCGTGATTGCCGAAATCAAGCCTAGCAGGCCATTGCCGCAGGCGAGTCCATGCAAAGTGCCGGAATCGAGGCTCTGGCTACCCAGGGCGATTGAGCCACGAGGCCATGGGCACGCTCGCGCCACCGGACCTGCGTGGGGATGCCCCGCAAGCAAAAGCACCTCGTGCACCAGGCTGAAAAAAGGCGCAACGTCCCGGCCTCTGACAGGGAAGGCACGCCACTGGACTCTCTGTCAGGCTGCTTTCCAGAAAATATAGTCGGCCTGATATTGCACGATCTGCTTGCTGCCCAGATTCGCGGCTCCGCAGGCCATGCTCGGCGCGACGCCCCCCTTGGTTGCCACACGCTGGATATAGGTCACCCCCTGCATGGCTCCCATGCCGGTGGCAGGATTGGCCTTGACCAGTTGCAAAGGGATATTGCCCGCTCCGGCAGGAGCCACGGCAAGCTGCGTGGCAGTGACCTTGGAGCCGTCGTTATTCTCCCAAGTCGCTGGCGGCCCCCAGTATTTGCCGATGACCGTACCGCTTCGCGTTTGCAGCTTGGCATCGGGGCCTACAAACACCCATTCGTGCTCGGCTGCCATGTCCTTTTTGGCCCGGCACTCATAGGTGATCTGGCCAACACCCACGGTCTCCATGGCCACTTTGTGCCCTGCGGGCACTTGCACGGAAACCGGAAGTTCGGCTTGTGAATACATGGAGTGAGAGCCCATGGATGAGCAAGCGCTCAAGCCAAGCGCGGACAGGCACAGAGCGGTCAGCGAAAGTGTGTATCGGTGCGTCATGTTAATTCCCTCTAGCAAGGTGAGAAATGCACTGGCGGACTTGCCAGGTACTCGGGGCTGCGGCTTGTCAGCCGCCAAACGTCAAGGCGTTGCCAGGAAGCGGACGACCCAGAGCCGAGCTCAGTGCTGTGTAATGCATGGCTTCATCAGCCGCCAGGCGTCCCGCGACCTTGGCCAGATCGCGGCTCTCAAAGGCGGGAATGACGCCCAGATAGGCGTTGGTCGCACCAAGCTCCAGTCTTGCGGCGAGAGCCAGTACATCAGCCTGGCTTTTCAGGGTTGCGGCCTTCAGCGATTCGGCATAGGTCTGCATCGGGGCCTCGGCTACCGGTTTGCCACCCATTTTCTGAATCGTTGCAATCAGGGCGTCACGGTGGGCCTTGTGATGGCTTTGGAACAGCAAGGCGACATCCAGCACAGGCTTTTGCAGCAGACCGCTACTGGCTCCCAGCTGGTATGCATTGATAGCTTCATGTTCCAGCCCCAGGGCCACATTGAGGATGGATACATCCTTGGCTGGGTCATTGCCCATGCCTTGAGCCAGAGCTTCCCTGCCTGCCAGCATGGCGACTGCCACCGCTGACAAAGTGCCGGTAGTACCCAGAAATCCGCGTCGCGATGCCATTAGGGAGGGATGGCCTTCAAACAGATTGATCTTCATGATGACTCCTAGTTGACTGTGGCGCTGTGTCGAGCAATTTCGATGTCCGACTCTTGGAATACGCGGCCTGCGGATCGGTGGATTCAAGTTTTTGAAAATATTTCTGAGCCAATTCACGCGTTGCCCACATCCAGCAGCCGAGATGCTGCGTATAGGTAAACAGACGAGGTCGGCAATACGCCTTGGCAGTTATCCAACAGCGCCGCATTAAAGAGGCGCTTCTGTTCACAATGGCTGCATGAGCGCCAAAACACCGGACAACGAACTGATGGACTTACTCGACCGCATCGCAACCCGGGATGAGCGTGCTCTCAAGCTGCTGTACGACCTGACCGCCTCGCGGCTGTATGGGCTGGCTCTGCGCATCGTCGCCAACAAAGAGTGGGCCGAGGACGTGTTGCAAGAGAGCTTTCTGGGCATCTGGCGCAGTGCGGAGACCTACCGAGACTCGCTCAGCCCGCCGCTGGCCTGGATGGGCATGCTGGTGCGCAGCCGGGCCTTGGACTTTTTGCGCCGACGCAAAGCCGAGCGCCTGCATCTCAATGTCCCGATCGAGAGCGTGGAAGAGCTGTTGCAGGACAAGGATGCGCAAGAGCCCATGCAGCACATTGAGGCTAGCGAACAGGCCGCGGCATTGCATCAGTGCCTGCAACAACTGGCGCAGCCCCAGCGCCAGGTGGTGAGCTTGGCCTATCTGAGGGATTTAAGTCATAGCGAGCTGGCCAGCAGCCTGAAGCTGCCGCTGGGCACCGTCAAGACATGGATGCGTCGCAGCCTGGAGCAACTGCGCAAATGCATGGCACGCCATGTCTGAGCGTCAGGAGTCCACATCATGAATCTGATTCGAAACCCCGAATTGCTCGACCATCTGGCGGCTTCCTATTCATTGGGAACATTGCGCGGAGGGGCACGCCGACGCTTTGAGCAACTGGCACGCGAATATCCGCAGGTACGGGCGGCAGCATTGCTGTGGCAAGGTCGCTGGTCGGCCTTCTCCGAGGTTCAGACGCCAATACAGCCCGATGCAGCAGTCTGGACACGCATAGTCAATTTGCTGCAAGCCGAAAATGCCAGCCTCAGACTGGCTCGCCAACGTGAGGCTACTGCGTCGAAGCCGCCAGTGCGATCACTTGCTTGGTGGCGTGGGCTGGCTATGGCAGGCGGATTGGCCACTGTGGCGGCGGTCTCGGTGGGGCTTTGGTCTCATCAGAGGCTCGAAGACGCCTCACAGCAACAACTGTCTGCGCTGCAAGCTCAGCTCCAGATGACACAGGCTGCACTGCAGGCTGCGCCCCAGATTCAGTATGTGGCGGTGCTGGCCGACGGCAAGGCCAATGCATCCATGCTGGTGACGTTCGATCCTCGACATAGGCAATTGGTGTTGCAGCGTGTGAGCGGCTTTAAAGAAGCGGATAACCAGTCTTTGCAACTGTGGGCCTTGCCCCGGCAAGGCGCACCGCGCTCTTTGGGCGTCATGGGTGATGGAAAGCATGAGCAACTTACTGCGCAGGAGAGCGATGTGAACGCAATCCCGGCCCTGGCCATCAGCCTGGAGCCGAAAGGCGGCGTCCCCAGCTCAACGGGGCCGACTGGCCCGGTGCTTTTCAAGGGCGCACTCATTCGCCGAGATCTCTGATTCGCGTCTCCATTGACACTGCAGCGAACTGTGCCCGATCTGTCCAGAACCATTGAGGTTCAACAACTGCTATCCGTGGCGAGTCCTGTCGCTGCTTTTTGCTGCAAAAAACGGTGTGGCAGCTTGCAGTTGGTGATGCGATAACGAGGCTTGCCCTGCAAGGGCTGACTCATCGCCCGAGGTTGCACGGCGGCGGAAAGCGATTTATGCAACAGAGCCCCTACCGCAAGCGTTCAGCACTATCAGCGAATCGATGTGTGGTGAAGCTCGCACCTACGATCCAAAACCGTCTATGGCCGAAATCCCCAAGAGCCGTCAAAGCAGACTGTTGTGAAATGTGAATAAAGCGCTGTGCTGACTTATTCAAGCACAATCTTTACAAGCTCGACATCACCAGTGCAGGTGCTTAGACAATATGAAATCAACTCATTGGTTTGCTATTGATCGTAGTCACTTCTCCAGCATTTCCTATGCAATGCTCATCGTGGCTGGAGCAATTGCGCTCTCGATGGCGGCGATCTGCGCGGCAGCTCTTTATCAAAGTCGGCTGGACACGATGAAGCACGCGGTGGAAACATCGCGCAATGTGGCTCTTCTCGCCGAAAATGATGTGGTTCGAAATCTCGAACTCTATTCGCTGTCATTGCAGGCCGTGATTGATGGATTGAACGATCCAGAGGTGATGGCGGCATCGCCGCATCTGCGCGAAGTTGCCCTGTTCGACAAAGCTGCGACTGCATCCTATTTGGGATCAATTCTGGTTTTGGATACTGAGGGAAACATTGCCATCGATGCACGAAAAGTCAACCCAGGCAATGTCAACTTCTCTGGTCATGACTTCTTCACCGTGCATCGAGAAAATTCAGCCAAGGGGCTCTATGTGGGAGACCCATACGCATCACCGCTGCATGGCGGCGCCCTGAGCATTCCCCTGAGCCGTCGGATTTCTCATGCAGACGGCTCTTTCGCAGGCATAGTGCTGATCGATGTTCAGCTTGAATATTTCAGAAAACTATTTTCCGGACTGTCACTGGGTGAGAATGGATCGCTTGCATTGATAAGAAAAGATGGCGCGATGATGATGCGCCAACCCTTTGATGCCAAGGTCATAGGGCGCAATATACGCAACGCAAGCACATTCAAGAGGTTCATTGCGGAGCCTGAGGGCAGCTTTTCAGATATCTCTTACCTCGATGGTACTCATCGCCTGTACTACTTCAAGAATCTTCCGAGCTTGCCGTTCATTATCATGGTCGCGAAAGCGCACTCCGATATTTTCACGGCTTGGCGACAACGAGCACTGATCATTGCCAGCCTGATGGGGGTGCTCACAGCGGCCTTTATCGGCTTGTCCTTTGCTTTCGTGACACAGCTCAAGCGACGAATACGCGCAGAGTCGGAGCTGGCATTGTTAGCTCGTACCGATGGGCTGACGGGCTTGAACAACCGCCGCAGACTCGACGAAATGCTGGATCAGGAATGGCACAGGGCAAGACGAAACCACAGTATTTTTTCATTGCTATTCGTCGACATTGACAGGTTCAAGGCCTACAACGACACATACGGACACCAAGCTGGGGATGACGTCATCTCAACCATCGCCAAATGCATTGGTGACAATATTCGCAGGCCAGGAGATATCGCAGCTCGTTATGGAGGCGAGGAGTTCATCGTTGTTTTGCCGGATACATCTCTAGAGGGCGCTTCATGCCTTGCAGAAAGCATCCGCGCCGCCGTTTCGCAACTCTCTGTTGAGCACTGCGGAAGCGAGTTCGGCTACATCACAGTCAGCATTGGTTGCGCGGCATGGGAGCCAGAACACGATGCAGATGTAGCCTCGGTGATCCGTTCGGCCGATGAGGCGCTGTACAAGGCCAAGACGACAGGTCGCAACAAAGTTGTTGTATTCACCAAAAGTCCGACACAGCAAGTAGCGGACTTTCGGGACACAACGCAAAGCCATAGCCAGTCCCTCATCTGAATCCGTCATGGAAGTGGCACCAGTGCCGGTGCTCGATGAACATAAGAAAGAATGACGAACAGTTTGCAATGCCGCTGGCAGCAGCAAAGGCCGCAACGGATCTTGCCGAAGGCCAGAAGCTGTCTGTCACAAACTTCAGCTTCTGCGCTGGTGAGCTGCATTACGATCGACGCGAAAACTGCCACTACATCCCCAGCGAACCAATCGAGCGACATCGAGTTGAGGAGCAGGATGCATGCGCATTGGCTGCTCAGGCTCCCGGTCGCCACAGACAATGTGAATGGCCATGCTCAGCCTGGATTGCTGGAGCGTGATCTGCGAGCTCAAGGGGTTTAGGCTGAGTGCACTACAGCCACTGGCCCTGCGGGCATTGTGAGTGCGGCGCCAGCTCCGCATCTAACGGTCAATTCAGCAGGAGGAAGAGATGTCATATATCGATGGTTTTGTGATCGCTGTCCCCACCGCCAACAAGCAGAAATTCATCGAGCACGCGCGCAAGCTCGACCCGATATTCATCGAGCTGGGCGCAATCAGGGTGATCGAGGCTTGGGGAGATGACGTCCCCGATGGCAAAGTCACCGACTTCCGCCGCTCGGTTCAGGCCACGACCGAGGAGACGGTTGCTTTTTCATGGGTCGAATGGCCGGACAAGGCCACGCGCGACGCCGCCATGAAGAAGATGATGGAAGACCCGCGTATGGACCCATCCGCCCCCGGCAACCCGCCCATGCCCTTCGATGGCAAACGCATGATCTTTGGGGGGTTCGAACAGGTCGTCGAAGTGAAGCCTTGAAGTCTGATGTTCAGCTCATTGAGCTGTCAGGCTCAAACCCAGGCGATATCACCCTCTCACCCAGTTGCTTGATGCAATGCAGCCTGGTCTCCACCAAGCTGCGCCGGTGATCCCCGCGCCAGCCATGGCATGGCCTGCATCCAAAGCGCCTGCATGCGGCAGTCGTTCTCATTGCGATGCATAAAGACATCGCCTTTGCGCATCCGGGCATTCTCTGTCGGGGGAAGTGATGGGTGTGGCGAGGCGACATGCAGGGAGCTGCGTGTCATGAGCTCCGTGAGCTGCGGCGGTCAACCGTAGCTCGTCGCTGTGGGTTGTGCCTGCAATCGCGGGCAGCACAGCCGCCCCGGGAATTTGAGTTCAGTGGACTCAGCAAGCACAAGCGGCCCGCCCTCGCTGGATTGATGCGCCGCTTGCCGATACCGGCTATCGCCACCTCCGGCACAAAGGCGGCGGCTGAGCGCTGCCTTGTACTGCGTCCAGTTGGTGCTCGATAGCGGGGCTGGACTGCTGATGGCTATGCCCAGAGCATCCAGACCTGCCTGCTGCCGCGACACTGATTGATTCAACAATGCCGCCGCAGGCATCTGCCAGATGACCTTCAATGACGCCAGCACCTGGGCACACATGGGCATCCATATGTGACCGGGTGCATGTCAATCGTGCTTATTTGGGAGAGAACAGGAAGTTCATCACATCGCCGTCCCTGACGATGTACTCCTTGCCTTCGGCGCGCATCTTGCCGGCATCCTTGGCACCCTGTTCGCCCTTGAAAGCGACGAAGTCTTCAAAGGCAATGGTCTGGGCACGAATGAAACCGCGCTCGAAATCACCGTGAATCACGCCTGCAGCCTGGGGAGCCGTAGCGCCGACACGCACAGTCCAGGCACGCACTTCCTTTTCACCGGCGGTGAAATAGGTCTGCAGGCCCAGCAGCTTGAAGCCTGCACGGATCAGGCGGTTCAGGCCAGGCTCTTCCAGGCCCAGCTCCTGCAGGAACATATCGCGGTCTTCGTCTTCCATCTCGGCCATTTCGGCCTCGATCTTGGCGCAGATGGCCACCACGGGTGCGCCCTGAGCTTCTGCATATTCCTTGAGACGATCCAGAAAAGGATTGTTCTCAAAGCCGTCTTCGGACACGTTGCCCACAAACATGGCGGGCTTGGCAGTGATCAGGCAGAAAGGCTTGAGCAGGGGGGCATCTTCCTTGGACACAGACACCACACGGGCAGGCTTGCCTTCATTCAGGGCTGCCTGAATGGGAGTCAGCAATGCCACCAGCTTGGCAGCCTCCTTGTCGTTACCGGACTTGGCGGCCTTGCTGTAGCGGTTCAAGGCCTTTTCCACCGTGGCCAGGTCGGCCAGGCACAACTCGGTCTGGATGACTTCGATGTCGGAAATCGGGTCCACCTTGCCCGCCACGTGAATCACGTTGGGATCTTCAAAGCAGCGCACCACGTTGACGATGGCATCGGTTTCGCGGATATGGGCCAGGAACTGGTTGCCCAGTCCTTCGCCCTTGGATGCACCAGCCACCAGGCCGGCGATGTCCACGAACTCCACGATCGCGGGAACGATGCGCTCGGGCTTGACGATCTCGGAGAGCTGATCCAGACGCGGATCGGGCACTTCCACCACGCCGGTGTTGGGCTCGATCGTGCAGAAGGGATAGTTTTCGGCGGCGATGCCGGCCTTGGTCAGGGCGTTGAAAAGAGTGGACTTGCCCACGTTGGGCAGGCCCACGATGCCGCATTTGAGGCTCATGGAAATTCCTTATGTATCAATGCACTATCGAGCACCACACCCATGTGGCGGAAGTGCCCGATCCGCATCGTCGCGAATCCGGTTCTTTTGAAGCGTGACCCATAGGCACTCTGTCTACCCAGAGTTTCGTCCTGGTTTGGCCACGGAAAGCCCCCGATTGTAATGACCCGGCAATCTCTGCTCATCTGCGGTAGATTGCGCCGCTGTTCCGGCCAGAAAGCAAAAAAGCCTGCACAAAGACAGGCTTGGGAGAAAAAGTCCGAGAAATGCCGGATCAATCAGCGGCCAGGGCCGGCGAACTCTGTCGCATGGGACCAAACAGTTGCTCGAGCCCGGCAGTCTCCTCCAACCGTCGGAACTGGGATTGCGGACTGCACAGATATTTGGTCATGCAGGGAGTCCGACAGCTGCGCATCAAGGCAGGCACCTTCTGGGCAAACTCCAGCACCCAGTCTCCGGCCTCACAGCCAATATGACCATGACCGTCCGGCAGACAGAAATCGCTGTCGGGGGCACGAAAAGTCAGGCGAGCGATCTTTCCGGCAAAAGCACTGCTCCCGGTGAGAACCACGAAATCGCCAGTTTTGAATTCAGCCATGCCGCCCTCCCCTCGTTGCTGCTGCCAATGGCCTTATTGGACACTGGTTTCGCTGCATCACCATTACAGGGATGCCCCAAGTCTTTGAGGGTCAAAGGCCTACACCCTCAATCAAAGCGCAGATTCCCCGCCAGTTGCTGACCCACAGCCAGCTGTGCCGCCGCATCCGCAACGTCCGGCAGACCCAGCACTATGGCATTCATACCAAAAGTAATAGCACCATCCACACGCGAATCCTGGCGATAGCTGGAAATTGAATATCCCACTGCCGTGCCGGGTTCGGCGGTGTCGGGATCTATATCGGGAATCGGGCAACGCGTACAGGGCTTGCAGGGCAGCAGACTCAGACCGGGCAACTGGAGCAGCTCCAGCTGCTCCACACGGTCTTCATCATGGGCCTCGATATCGGCAATCACGATATTCGGACGAAAGCGCCGCGCATCGACAGCAGCCTCGCCGGCCTGCGTCAGTCGCTGATTGAGCTCGTCCACGGCCGACTGGCTGAGCAGCAGCAAAGGGTAGCCGTCGGCAAAGTGCACCGGAGCATCGCTATCGCCCACCCAGCGTTCGCTGGCCCGGCGCGGTTGCGAACTATCAAAGCGCACCAGCTGGCAGTTCTCCGCCAGAGCCCGACTCAGCCAGCTGCGAGCAGGCGCGGCCCATTCACCGAGGTCCCAGGCATCGACCGTATCCTTCCAGACCCGCGCACGGCATTTGCTGCCCTGTACCCGCAAAGGAATCTGCAAGCTGTCCATGCCCGGAAAATGCAGCAGCAAGTATTCATCCGTAATCTCGGGCCGGATCAGCGCCATGCGCGGATGACTGCGCTGCGTCAAGAAATCGCCATTGGCATCGACCACCATCCAGTGCCTGTCCCATTGCAGGCCATGGCGCGAGAGCTCGGCCTTCGGCACGGCAATACCGGCGCAGGATTTGACGGGGTAGATCCACAGTTCGGCAATCCGGCCCTGCACGTCATAGGCGGTGTCGGTCATCACATCTCCTTCGATTACGGATTCATCTCTCATTTTGCCCTCTAGTCCCTGCCTGACCTGCACAGCCCGCTATCAACAACATAGTTGGCTGCAGCCAGCGACCGCATGGCATGAGGTTTCCTCTATGAGCGCAGGCCCTGTCCGCGCCTCCTACAATGCCGGACATGGCGCAAACCTTTGATGTATGTATTCGTGGAGCCGGCATTGTGGGCCGGACCTTGGCTCTTTTGCTGGCGCGTGAGCGTCTGCGTGTGGCGCTGGTGGCGCCGCCTCAGCCTCGATCCCCGCAACAAAAGGATGTGCGCGCCTATGCGCTCAATGCCAGCTCCAGGGCCGTGCTGCAGTCGTTGCGCTGCTGGCCTGACGACGAGGATGCCACACCCGTGGTCGGCATGCAGGTGTTTGGCGATCTGGACGGCCAGATCCAGTTTGACGCAGCGTCTCAGGAAGTGCCGGCGCTGGCCTGGATCGTCGATGTCCCCGCGCTGGAGCAGCGCCTGGCCGAGGCCGTACGCTATCAACCCCAGGTGGAAATCGTCAACGAACCGGTGGAGGCCGCACTCACCGCGGTCTGCGAAGGCCGCTCCAGCAGCACGCGCACCGAATTCGGGGTGGAGTTCTCCGTCACGCCCTATTCCCAGCACGCCATTGCCACCCGGTTGAGCTGTGAGCTGGCGCATGGCGGCATTGCACGCCAGTGGTTCACGCCGGAAGGGATTCTGGCCTTTTTGCCCATGGGCGGACCCGACGGTCACGAAGTGGCCGTTGTCTGGTCGCTGGAACAATCGCTGGTGCCTGACTGGCTGGAAAGCGACGAAGAAAGCTTCACCACCCGCCTGCAGTCCATCAGCCAGGATGCGCTGGGCCAGCTGGAGCTGGTGGCCGAGCGCGCCACCTGGCCTTTGCAGCAGGCCGTGGCCGATCGCTGGTGCGGACCGCTGGACAGGAACAGCCAACAAAGCTGGGTGCTGGCAGGTGACGCCGCCCACAACGTCCACCCGCTGGCCGGCCAGGGTCTGAACCTCGGCCTTGGCGATGTGCAGACTCTGGCACGCGTCCTTCAGGAGCGCGACTACTGGCGCAGCCCTGCCGATCTGAAGCTGCTGCGCCAGTACGAGCGTGAGCGCAAGGCATCTCTGGCCCCCATGGGCCTGGCCATGGACGGGCTGCAGCAGCTGTTTGCCCGCCCCGAAGTGCCTGTGCAGATGCTGCGCAACTGGGGCATGAAGGGCTTTGAGCGCAGCGGCCTGCTCAAGTCCTGGATGGCCAAGCAGGCCATGGGTCTGCTCTGAGAGGCGGGCTCAGGGAACCCTTGGCTCAGTCCTTACTCCAAGCAACAGCCCTGCCGTCCATGCATAGTGGATGGCAGCCGATCTCATTCTTTCCACGCTGCAGCGCGCTGCAGCCCACGATATCTTCCATGAAACTTGTTGCCTGCCTGCTGGCCACCGCCAGCCTGACCTTCGGCCTGAGCGTGCATGCCCAGGATGCCAACCTCAAGAAGACGCTGACCGAGCGCATTCCCCAGCTCGAGAAAATCGACGAGGTGCGCTCCACCCCCATGAGCGGCCTGTACGAAGTACGCGTGGGCACGGACATCTTCTACACCGATGCCAAGGGCAACTATCTGATTCAGGGCGAGCTGATCGACACCAAGGCGCGCCGCAACCTGACCGAAGACCGCATGACCCAGCTCACGGCCGTGGACTTCAAGCAGTTGCCCATCAAGGACGCCATCACCATCGTGCATGGCAAGGGCGAGCGCAAGATGGCCGTGTTTGAAGACCCGAACTGCGGCTACTGCAAGCGCTTTGAGAAAGACCTGCAGAGCGTGGACAACGTCACCATCTACCTCTTCCTCTACCCCATCCTGAGCCCGGACTCGGCCGAGAAGTCGCGCAATATCTGGTGCGCCAAGGATCAGGCCAAGGCCTGGCATGAGCAGATGCTGAACAGCAAGAACGCGCCAGCCGCCCAGTGCGACCCTGCCGCCATCCAGCGCAATCTGGCTTTCGGCCGCAAGTACAAGATCACCGGCACGCCCACCGTGATTTTTTCCAACAATGTGCGTGTGCCCGGCGCCATCTCGGCTGCCGAGGTCGAAAAGCACCTGGCCGCCGCCAAGTAATCCCTGTCTCATTGCCGGAGCAGCGTGCATCTGATGAAGTTTCAGGCACGCTGCGATAGGTTCGCATGCTCCGGCCCGCATTTCTGGAGCTGCCATGACCTCTGACCCCAATGCCTGCGGCATTCGCCCCGACATCCGCTTCGCCGTGCAGGCCAGCGCGGTGGACGCCCATCTTTTTGATGTGGAACTGCATATCGCCCAGCCTGCGGCGCAGCAGCTGCTGTCGCTGCCGGTGTGGATTCCTGGCAGTTATCTGGTGCGCGAGTTTTCCAAGAACCTGCAAGGCTTGAAAGCCGTGCAGAACGACCAGCCCGTGGCCGTTCTGCAACTCAGCAAAAATCAATGGAAAATCGACTGCAACGCCGACTCGGCGTGCGTTATCAGCTATCAGGTTTGCGCCTATGACACCTCGGTGCGCACGGCCTGGCTGGATCGCCGGCGTGGTTTCTTCAACGGCACCAGCCTGTGCCTGCGCGTGCATGGCCAGGAAGACCGCCCCCATGCGCTGGAGCTGCTCGGCAGCCCCGCCACCGAGGACTGGCAGGTGGCCACCGGCCTGAAGCCGGCGCAGGTCGACGCCAACGGCTTCGGCCTCTACACGGCGGCCCACTACGACGAGCTGGTGGACTGCCCCGTGGAGATGGGGCGGTTCTGGCGCGGCAGCTTTAAGGTCGGCGGCGTGCCCCATGAGTTTGTGGTCGCCGGTGCCGCGCCCAGCTTTGATGGCGAGCGCCTGCTGGCCGATACGCAAAAGATCTGCGAGGCCGAGATCGCCTTCTGGCACGCCGACGGCAGCCAGCCGCCCATGGATCGCTATGTCTTCATGCTCAATGTGGTCGATGACAACTATGGCGGCCTCGAGCACCGCAACAGCACGGCGCTGATCTGCGGCCGCCGCGATCTGCCGCGCAAGGGTGAAGCCAAGGCTGGCGAGGGCTACAACACCCTGCTGGGCCTGATCAGCCACGAGTATTTCCACACCTGGAACGTCAAGCGCCTGCGCCCGGCAGAACTGGCCCGCTACGACTACGAGCAGGAGAACTACACCGAGCTGCTGTGGTTCTTTGAAGGCTTTACCAGCTACTACGACGATCTGTTCCTGCGCCGCGCCGGACTGCTGGACAACAGCCAGTACCTCAAGCTCGTCACGCGCACCATCAACCAGGTGCTGCAGACACCGGGCCGCCTGGTGCAATCCGTGGCCGAGTCCAGCTTCGACGCCTGGGTCAAGTACTACCGCCAGGACGAAAACACCGCCAATCACACGGTCAGCTACTACACCAAGGGCTCGCTGGTCGCTCTGTGCCTCGATCTGGCCCTGCGCGCCAACGGTACGGGCAGCCTGGACGATGTGATGCGCGGCCTGTGGCGCAAGAGCGAAGGCGGCCCCATCAGCGAAGCCGATGTGCTGGCCGTGGTCAGCGAAGTGGGCAACCCCGAGATTGCCGGACAGCTGCAAACCTGGGTGCATTCCACCGAGGACCTACCGCTGCGCGAACTGCTGGCCCGGCATGGCATCAGCAGCAAGGCCGAGCCCGCACAGCTGGCGCAGAAACTGGGCCTGCGTGTCCAGGAAAACCATAGCGTGCAGATCAAGACCGTGCTGCGCGGCGGGGCTGCCGAGCAGGCCGGCATGATGGCTGGAGACGAATGGCTGGCCGTCGAGGCCGATGGCCAGCGCTGGCGCATCAGCAAACTGGACGATGTGCAGCTGTACGCGGCCGGCTCCAATCAGCTCACGGCCTGGGTAGCACGCGACATGCAGATTCTGCAGCTGACGCTGAACCTGGGCGGCCTGCTCGCCAAAGCCGCCAGCGAGGATGCAGATAGCGCCAGCCCCATCAGCAATCTGGGGCTTGAAATCAGCGACAAGGCCGCTGCAGAGCGCTGGCTGACGGGCATTGCAGCCTGAACCGCCCCCCAAGGCGGCGCTGCTGTGCGACAGCCGGCAGCCAGGCTCAGCGGTTATTCTTGGCAGCAGCGATTCATTCTTTAGCAGGAGACAAACTTGGCCTACGAAACCATCGAAGTCCGCGTGGAAGCGGAAAAAGTCGGCATCATCACGCTGAACCGTCCCAAGCAGCTCAATGCCCTGAACGACCAGCTCATGGACGAACTGGGCGATGCGCTCAGGAAGTTCGATGCCGACAAAAGCATTGGCTGCATGATCATCACCGGCAGCGAACGCGCCTTTGCCGCCGGTGCCGACATCGGTGCCATGGCCAAGTACAGCTTTGCCGACGCCTATGGCGGCGACTACATCACGCGCAACTGGGAAACCATTCGCAGCATCCGCAAGCCCGTGATTGCCGCCGTCAGCGGCTTTGCCCTGGGCGGCGGCTGCGAGCTGGCGATGATGTGCGACTTCATCATCGCTGCCGATAACGCCAAGTTCGGCCAGCCAGAGATCAAGCTGGGCGTGATTCCCGGTGCCGGCGGCACGCAGCGCCTGCCGCGTGCCGTGGGCAAGGCCAAGGCCATGGACATGGCTCTGACCGCCCGCATGATGGACGCCACCGAAGCCGAGCGTGCCGGTCTGGTCAGCCGCGTCGTGCCCTTTGACAAGCTCATGGAAGAGACGCTGGGCGCCGCCATCATCATCAGCGGCTTCTCCCAGCTGGCCGTAATGGCTGCCAAGGAGTCCGTGAACCGCGCCTTCGAGAGCGGACTGTCCGACGGCGTGATGTTCGAGCGCCGCCTGTTCCATGCCCTGTTTGCCACCCAGGACCAGAAGGAAGGCATGGACGCCTTCGTGAACAAGCGCCCCGCCAACTTCACCCACCAGTAAGCACCAGATTTTTCGCAAGAAATTTCAGCAAACCAATTGAAGCAGCGATTTTTTGCATATAATCGCTGTCTTCGGTCGTATAGCTCAGTTGGTTAGAGCGCA
>NZ_AWOR01000022.1 GCF_000761245.1 Comamonas testosteroni
ATGTCAACTTTCCTGACGACGTCCGCGGCAAAGTATATGAGCGAAGCATATTTGCCTGTTTGATGCAGAACGTTAAGGGGGTGATATGAACGAAAAGAATCTGGACCCCTCAACGGGCCAATTCATTGATCCAATGTTTGCAGTCATGATCGCTGCCGCCGTGGCCGAGACCATTTTAGTGTGGGTCAAGGAAGGCGCTATCCCTGACTCTTTCACATTGCTGGTGGTGATGGTCGGTTATGTGAATCTGCTACTGAGTTGGTTTGGCTATCATAAGTCGGTATTGAAAAGCCCAATAC
>NZ_AWOR01000023.1 GCF_000761245.1 Comamonas testosteroni
ATCTTTTTGCTCATGGGCATTTCTCCTGATTCATGGCGTTAAATGTCTACTAATTTGTAACCTGTTGCCAATGGGATCTCACGTCGCTGCACCTAATCTTGATGTAACAAAAATAGACCGGACTAGCCCATGGACTTTGTGCCTTACGCAGTACCGTTTTTTATTGCCCTGATTGTGGTGGAGTTGTTGGCCGACCGTTGGCGTGGCGTGCGCAACTACCGAGTGGCGGATGCCATCAACAGCCTCAGCACCGGCGTGCTGTCCACCACCACCGGCTTGCTCACCAAGGGCGTGGGCCTGCTGACCTA
>NZ_AWOR01000024.1 GCF_000761245.1 Comamonas testosteroni
CC
This sequence comes from Comamonas testosteroni, assembly GCF_000761245.1. GTDB lineage: Bacteria > Pseudomonadota > Gammaproteobacteria > Burkholderiales > Burkholderiaceae_C > Comamonas > Comamonas testosteroni_C. Next base: position 3 of record NZ_AWOR01000024.1, read on the forward strand.
CATGGAGCCGCTGCGCTATCAGCGCCAGTTGCTGGAGAACATCCGCCTGCTGGAGGCCATTCAGCAGGAGCTGTCCTCCTCGCGTATCGAACTGGCTTCGCTGATGGGCGTATCTCCTGCCGAGCTGAACCAGCCGCTGCGCGTGATCGAGCCAGCCGCCTCGAATGCCCAGCGTTGGCTGGAGCAGCCGGTGGACAAGCTGGAAGACCGGGCCCTGCAGCTGAACCCCGATCTGCGCGAGAGCCTCTACAACGCCCGTATCGCCAATGAAGAAACCAAGCGCGTCATGCTGCGCATGTTCCCCGGCCTTTCCTTCAACTACGGTGTCAACAAGAGCAGCGACAGCTATCTGATCAACGATCGCTGGCAGGA
>NZ_AWOR01000025.1 GCF_000761245.1 Comamonas testosteroni
TGATTGCGGAGGTTATCGGAGCATGCGTTACCGGCAGCCTAGCCCTGCTGTCTGATGCATCACATATGCTCACAGATACTGCTGCTCTGGCAATTTCACTGATTGCTCTCCAAATAGCCAAGCGGCCAGCGGACCAGAAACGGACTTTTGGATATGCTCGCATAGAGATCCTAGCCTCAACGTTCAATGCCTTATTACTCTTTATGGTCGCTGCCTACATTTTGTACGAGGCGTATCAGCGCTTGCTAATACCGTCGGAGATTGCTACCGGTGCGATGATGTGGATCGCAATTGGGGGTCTTTTT
>NZ_AWOR01000026.1 GCF_000761245.1 Comamonas testosteroni
TACCTTTTTGGCGCAACACATCGCGCACTGGTAGGCCCATGGCTTGAATCAGGCCCACCAGCGTGGCGCGATCAGGCGGCGTCTTGAGATATTCGATGACCGTGGGCTCCACTCCGCTGTTGCGGATCAGGGCCAGAACATTGCGAGAGGTACCGCAAGCAGGGTTGTGGTAAATCGTGATGTCGCTCATAGCGCTAGATTCCCATTGCAAAGATTCAAGACGCCACGCTGAGCCGCAAGGCCAGCGCTGCAAGTGCGATGAGCAGCACGGGCATGGTCAGCACCGCACCGACTTTGAAGTAGTAGCCCCAGCCAATGGTTGCGCCTTTCTTGGCGAGCACATGCAGCCAGAGGAGCGTGGCCAGGCTGCCAATCGGCGTGATCTTGGGGCCGAGATCGCAGCCAATCACATTGGCGTAGACCATGGCTTCCTTGACCGTCCCGCTGGCCGTGGATGCGTCGATGGACAAAGCTCCGATCAAGACCGTGGGCATGTTGTTCATGATGGAAGACAGCACCGCAGACAGCACGCCTGTGCCCAGTGAAGCGGTCCACACGCCACCGGCTGCAAACTGGTTCAGCAACATGGCGATGTAATCCGTAAGCCCCGCGTTGCGCAGCCCATAGACCACCAGGTACATACCCAGCGAGAACACCACAATCTGCCATGGAGCGCCATGAAGCACCTTCCTGGTGCTGATGACATGGCCACGCGCAGCCACCGCCAACAAGATCGCAGCTCCCACGGCGGCCACGGCACTGACAGGGACGCCCAGGGGCTCCAGCGCGAAGAAGCCGACCAGCAGCAAGACCAGCACGACCCAGCCAGCCTGGAAGGTGGCCACATCCTTGATCGCAGCCGAGGGCTGTTTGAGCTGGCCCACGTCGTAGGTGGCAGGAATATCGCGTCGGAAAAACAGCAACAGCACACCGAGGCTGGCCAGGACCGAGGCGATGTTGACCGGCACCATCACCGATGCGTAGTCGTTGAAGCCTATCTTGAAAAAGTCGGCGGAGACGATATTCACCAAATTGGAGACGATCAGCGGCAGACTCGCGGTGTCGGCAATAAACCCTGCGGCCATGACAAATGCCAGCGTTGCTGCCGGAGAAAAGCCCAGCGCCACCAGCATGGCCATCACGATGGGCGTGAGAATCAGGGCGGCTCCGTCATTGGCGAACAGGGCCGAAACGGCGGCCCCCAGCAGCACGATGAAAGCAAACAGCTTGACTCCACTGCCACCACCCCAGCGGGCAAAGTGCAATGCAGCCCATTCGAAGAAACCGGCCTCATCCAGCAAAAGGCTGATGATGATGACGGCGACAAAGGTCGCCGTGGCATTCCAGACGATATGCCAGACCACCGGAATATCAGCCAAGTGCACGACTCCCATCAGCAGCGCGATACCGGCCCCAATCGAGGCGCTCCAACCAATACCAAGGCCGCGTGGCTGCCAGATAACCAGCGCCAGGGTGAAGATGAAAATCAGGATGGCCGTCAACATGACGTATAGGTCCTAGAAAAGCTATGAGTCGGCATCAGTGCCGCCCACAGCGTGCGGACGTCAGTGAAGCCTGGTGCTGCAATCCAGACTTTGGAGCTGGATCGCAATGGCAGTAACGGGATTCAGTGCGAAGAGAGTTCACGCGCCGTGGACTGCAGCACAGCCTGCTCCAGCTTTTGCGCCGGCAGGTTCACCAATAGCTCCAGGCGACGACGAATCATGTGCATCGTCTGCCGGAAGGCTTCCAGCTTTGCATCGTCAGAGGCATCGCCTTCCGAGGGGTCCGGGTAGCCCCAATGCGCTGTGGCGGGGTGACCAGGCCAAAACGGACAGACTTCACCAGCGGCGTTGTCGCACACGGTGATGATCAGATCCATATGCGGCGCGCCAGACACCGCAAACTCGTCCCAGCTCTTGCTGCGCAAACCATCTACCGAGACACCGGCCTTTTGCAGCACTTGCAGCCCCAGCGGATTGGGTTGCTGATTCTCTCGGGGGCTGCTGCCCGCCGAATAGGCCTTAAAACGGCCTTGACCCATATCGTTGAGCAAGGCCTCAGCCAAGATGCTGCGTGCCGAATTGTGGGTGCACAGGAACAGGACGTTCAGGGGAGCTTTGTTGTCAGACATGGTTTTAGCAGCGGGACTTAGGGATGGGAAAAGGTTGCAGCGACGCTTAGCACTCGCACGACGCAACGGCGTCATTGGTACAAACCGCGCCCTGGCAGCAGTTTTCGGTGAGATATGCCAACAGATCGTTCATCACGGGGAAGGCCGCGCGATAGAGCACGTTTCGCCCCTGCCGCTCCTGGGTGACCAGGTCGGCATGAAACAGCTCTTTCAAATGAAAGGACAGCGCGTTCGGCGCGATGCCGAGCTGCTCAGCTAAGGCACTAGGTGTCAGGCCTTCAGGTCCAGCCACAACAAGGGCGCGAAATACGCGCAATCGGGCCTCATGGGCCAGTGCGGATAGTGAGCGGATGACGTTTGCTTCTTGCATGGATTGATAATACATCAACTGTTGAAACAATGAATAAATATGTGGAAATTGTGGTCACTGTTTTACGACCGCAATCGGCAAATGACCGCTTATGAAGTCAAACACCAAGTGACCACTTCTGGCCGGTTGCCGCTGTCGCCGTTCGACCCTTTGCCGCCATCTGAACTCCACCGTTCTACGACGGCTATGCAGCGATTGTGTTCCTACACGCTCTGAGATCATATGACCGGTCAAAGCCGGTAACCTCATGGTCAGTCGTAAGGGAAAAGTCCGTTGGTATGGTCACTCAGCGAATGCACTCAAATAAAAACCTGCACTAACATTAAACGGGAGCATGCCTTACCGCCTGTCATCACAGGCTAATGCCAGCTTGAGCGATATAGCGATCAAGCTGGCGATGAGCCCAACATCAAATTAGTCCCATGCCCGGCCTCGATAGGCTGCAAATTGAATCCCTCTGACCAGCTTCAGAGTCGGTCGTATTGCACCACCAGAGGCACTACATCCGTACCCTCAAACGCCGCGCACGCTCCTTGAATGCGGCCTCGCCACCCTCGAGGATCTCGCAGACTTGACGCCGGATGTTTGGGTTCTCCAACCCGCCGCTCTGATAGCTGATCTCTGGCAGCTGTCCCGGTCGGTGCGGCCCGCACTTGGCCACGATGACTTGGTCGGCATCGGTGTTGACGATCAGATTCGCGTTGTGAGTCACGATGATGATCTGACGGCGAAGGCGGGTCTTGCGGAACCGCTCTACCAGTTCATCGAAGATGGATTTGGGATCGAGGTTTTCTTCCGGCTGGTCCACGATCAGCGGCCGATCATCTTCCTGGTCGATTGCCAGATACAGCAGCAGCAACACAATCCCACGTGTGCCGGGCGACAACTGCTCGATGTCGACCCCTTCGTACTGCACGCCATATGTGATCTTGATGTGGTCAGTGCCGTAGAGCCAGGCGGAAATGCGCCCACCCCATTCGCGAAACGCCTCAGCATCCGATCGTTCCACCGGCGAATGGTCCAGTAGCTGCGCTTCGTGGGATGCACGAAAATCTGCCATTGCTTTGGCAACCTCGGCACTGGTGCCGCCCTCCCAAGCCGTCAGCAGCTCGGCCCGCGCGGCCGCCAATAACGCGCCGCGCCCCTTAAAGGGGCCAGCCTTGCGCAGATCCAGCAGTTCCTCGCCCCGCTGTGCCCATGCCTCTAGGTCGACGGCACGCCGAATCGAGAAGGCCAGCTTCCCCAATGCGCCATCTTCAGCTTCAAGGCGATGCTTAAGCGGCTCATAGAGTGCGGAAAGCTCTTTCTCCTCTTCCAGGATGCCGTCGAAAATAGCGGCGTAGCTGGTGCGCCGCTCATCGATCAGCTCCTTGATTCGGGTTTCGGCATGGTTGGCCATAGCAATGTCCCGGTCGAGCTTCACCAGTGCGGCGGCGTCTCGTGAGATCTTCTCCGACAGGCGCTTGAACGCCTTGGAGGCCTGTTCATCGACATTGATTAAGGCCCGAAGCCGAGCCGCCTCCCGCTCCAACAGGCCCAAAGTCTGCTGGCTTAGGTTCGCACCATCAGGCAAAAGAGAAACATTAGAAGGCGGTGTACCCGGCCCCGAATCCGTTTCCTTGAACGGAGTGCCCATCATGGCCATGATCTGGGCATCCACTGTCTTGATAGCCGCCGTGAGGATGCCATCGACGTCTCCAGAGAAGTCCATCAGAAATGACTTCCAGGCATCGGTGCCCAGGCCAGCATCCGTATGTGCCTGCTGAAGCTGACGCAATCGCAGCGGCGCTTTGTTGGCCCGTGTGTCGGCCACTTCGTCGCGCAGTGCACCCAGGGCCTGCCGACGCCGACGCGCCTGTTCAATGCGCGAACGCACGGCCTCCGCCGCGTTGGACACGACGTCGAACTGCTTCGCGCGCTCCTCGCCGCCCTGCCCGATCAGGCTGTCCCGATCCTTGCGATCCTTTGCCAGGCCTGCCGCTTTCTCCGCACGCTGACGCTGCAACTCAGGCAAGGCCGCCCGACGCCCACGCTCTAGGTTCAATTGCGTTGTGGTTTCCGCAAGCACTTCCTCGTGGCTTTGACGCATCGAGCGGCCGTGCGCGGCGTTGAGTTCGAGCAGTTCTCGGAACGTTGTCGAGCCCATCCGGTCCTCACTCGGATGGGCCATATAGATAATCCGCTCGAGCTCCGCGAGCAGTTCATCGGTCATCCCCTCGGCCGAGCAGAGCCGGTCCACGAACTGCTGGGACAAATACTGCACGCGCGGCGACCCGAACAATCCTGCATTCTCCAGTTCGCTCAGGTTGACCTCCGTTGGTGTACCGTCCTCCCATACCAACTTGGCGGTACTGGCGTCGAGGTGCCGGCGCGCGCGCCGGACAAAGGACCGCTCGTCCAAGTCTCCGGACAGCGCGAAGCCTGCCGCAGCAATCAGGTCCGCCAACGCGGTCTTTCCCGATCCCCTCGCGCCGATGATGCCCACCAGCCCCGGGTTGAGCGGCACCGAAGGCGCGCTCATCCACTGCGCATCAGTGAGGCTTATCGACGCGATGACATGCGAGGGCAGCGCTCCGCGCGGCGGCGAAGCGCCGATGAAGGCGCGGGTGCCCGGTTCCAGGCACACTTGCCGCAAAGAGTCGAAGCTGACATCCCCTTTGATCCAGCAGTAACGATCCAACTGTGGCTCGCCAACCTGCTCCGGTGCATGGGCGTCGCTGCCGTGCAGGCACGGCTTGCAGCCGTTCCAGTCGGAGGACAACTTGTCAATGGATACGGCGCCCCGCCCGAGCCAGAACTCGCGCTGCTTAGGCTGTGACGAAAAGATGATGTGCGCAAAGCGCTCGATCTCCTTGCGCAAGATCGCCAGGGATGCATCGCTCTGAAGCCCTGAAGAACCGTCCGTGCTTCCGGCAGCCACCGCAACCAAGACGTTCTCCTGCACCCAAGTGCTGCCTTTCCATGCCGTACGTAGCTGCTCCGGACTGACCTTGAATTGATTTGTACCAACTGCCAAGGCAACCCGATCATCCAGGATGGAGTTGTCATGGGCTCGCCCCAGCCGGATCAGGTCCGAAGCGTCGCAGCGGAAAGTCTCGCCATAGGCCTCAAAGGTGAGTGCGCGCAGGAAGCGCCTGATCTGCTCCACATGATCGGGGTCCTCCGGCGACACTAGTAGATGGACGTTGATTGGCGATCCCTTACTGGTGCCGATTCCGTAGCGCATCTCGACGTTGGCAAAGATTAGGTCCACATCCGGCAGTCGTCCCGCCTGTTTCTGCTCTCGGACCGCGACATACGTATCGACGCTGTAGTAGTCCGTGATACCGATGGCCCGAATGCGCGGCGCAGAGCCTTCCAGCTTCGCAAGAAACTGCCCCCATGCATCCTCGCTACGGTACTGGTTGTTCAGGATTGTTCCGGGTGCATGAATATGCGGATCCCAGCGATGCCATTTGGCCCCCCCAGGGTTGGACTTTCCAAGCATTGCGCCATCTCCTTTTTGCCTGCAATTACTCATGTCGCGCTGTCAACAATAACAACGCATATGTGACAAATTGAATCACAAACAGGACATTCTACTGAGCCAAACTACTGCTTTTGTTAGCAGCGTTAGGTCTCTAAAACGCAACTGAAGACAGGCCATCATCAGCCCGATGGCCACTATGCAACGACAGTTGTTGGCATGGTCGCTGCCGTTAAGGCCTTGCGCTCTAAACGGCTCTAAACGACTCAAATCAGCCTAGACCTGCCGTTCGCGGCCACATGCCGAACGACAGCTTCTGGCCGAACTCAGTCGGTCACGGCCTTCAGCCCGGTCAGTTCGACCGGAGTACGCAGCATATCGAGGTAACGCACCTTCTGCGCATCTTTCCGTGATCGAGAGACGGCCAAGGAAGCTAGGACAGCAGGCCCGGCACCACCAATGAAAAAAGCCCAGTCACAAGAACTTGTGAGCTGGGCTTGTTGGGTGTGGCAATTACTTGCCAGGACTCATAGAGTCGTTAGTGACTTGCCTAAGCAATTGCTCGTGACGCAGGGTCACAAAGTCTGGGCATGTCAATGTAGCGATGTTGGTTTCAGCCTCGACGCCATCCCAACTATCGTTACACCAGGCACTGCTGTCGAAGTCCGACGCAAGATCTGGGGAGTAGAGGCCATTGGTTTCGTTGTAGAAGAAAACGACCTCTGGTTTTCCGTTGAACTCCGCTTTCAGGATCACATAGGGGCTATGTTTCTCCTGAATGCCGGTCATCAAAGGCGCATCAGCGAGTAATGATGACGCGGCTGCTGTCCACCCCTTAAATGTGCGGAGATCGTGGCCAGCGATGGCAATGGCGACCTGTTCAGCAGTCAGTGCGTAGCTCTGACGATCCGCAGCTGTGCAAAGCGGCTGATTGTTAGTTGCGTTCATTTCCAACTCTCTAAACTGGAAAGGCGCGGCCCGACTGGGCGACAACGCCCGTCCGGGTTAAAAAATCGCTGGCCCTTGGCCAGCGCGAGGTTCAAATAGCTTGCGCTTTAGATGGCGATATCGGACGCAAAGCACACCTTCAGATACCCATCGGAATCCTGGTATCCAGGCCAGTCTTTACTGCAACTGCTCATATCACCTGGACGATAGTTGCAGTGGCCGCAAGATGCGCATAGATCATCGTCAGCGATGCTTTTGACACCAAATGACTGGACCTTGAGCAATGCACCGCTCGCCAAGGCATATGCCTCGTGAATAGGGATGCAGTTCTCGCCCTCCTCTGCTGTCACTTCACACGGCCCGAACACCTTCGCCGCGGAAAAGCCAGCCCAACAATCTCCAGCCCAGAAGCCCGTCTTATCTTGTACGAATTCGTGATCCGAGAAGACAACGAACAACTTGGATTCGAGCTGCAGAATGGGCGGCACAAAGCCCAGAATGCGGTTCAGAACCGCTCCTATGCCTTCGCCAGGATGCTTCTGGAAAGCGCCCTTCAAGAGCCGCGCATGCATCGTGTCAAGACGCTTGAGCACATCCTGTTCATCGAGTACCGGCCATTCACCTTCTTGTGGCAAGACATCACAGAGCAGAGATGGCACATAGGCTTGATAGTCCTTGGATTGCAGCAAAGCATATGTGCCAAGATCTTCCTCGCTGTCAGTGAACCAAGCCCACACAGGGTTATCGGTTGGCAGCACGGACGGCATCTGTTGGCGAAAGCCCAGCTGTAGCAGTCGTCTGTCGGATTCCGTTTGCGTGTAAGGCTCGTGCTCGATGAAATCGTTACTCCCATCGAACATTGCTTCGATAGCAAGGCGATCCATCATTTTGCGAGGCACTACCAAGCCATGCTCTGCAGTCACGGTGAGCAACCAGCCCGAGTCTTTGGACCTGAGCTCCACCAATGAGGTGTAGTAAATGTCGCCTTCGGAATGAATATTGGCAAAGAATGAGCCTGTTGGGCGGTCGTAGCCGCATTCCAGAACCATTTCAATGCCGTTCACGTTCGTTTGATTAATTAAGTGCTTGGACATGGGATTCCTTTCGTTGAAAGCAGAAAGGGCACAGTCCCCCCAGGGGCATGACGGTGCCCCAAGGGTAAAAAGAGAGTTAGAAGAAGATCACCCAGTGAATACGGGAAAAGTTACAGAACCCCGTCTTTCGCTGTGAGCGCTTCCTGGAGCATCGTGCGAAGATGATCCTGTTCCAGTACAACACGAGCCTTATATTTCTCTTTAGCAGAGGGTTCCAAGGCATCGTTTGAAGCTAATGTCCAAATTGATGCAATCACCATTACCTGGTCCATCAACAATTCAATGCTCGGGTTTTTCTCTGCATTTACCATGGATTTGTAATTCCTTGGACGTTCAAAGGTGTTTTCGAGGTTCATATTCATCTCCAGTAGATAAGGAAGATGGACACTTGCCCCAGGGCATCTAGTGCCCATCAGGGATTTATAGGTTGACACCCAACTTGCTCATTGCCGCAGACGCCGAAGCCTGCACATTTGCTTTTCGGTATGCCAGGTACGCATCAATGTCTTTGGTACCCACGTACACGGACTTTTGATTGCCCATCAACTCAGAATGCTCCCTGCGACAAGCGGAGGCGTAAACAAATGAATAGGCTACTGCCCGCATCCGTTCCTTCACGCTTTGTTTCTCATGAAAGGTCAGATATAACGACAGGATAAATTCATTTGCTGGTACGTTGAGATACCGCTTATTCAAATGAAACCAATCACCAACGCAACTGCGCGTTTTGACGTTGTCAGCCTCAAGCAATAACTCAAGCTCTAGCTGAAACTCCACTTCATCGCCATGCCAGCGTGCTTGCGCAAACGCATCGCACTCTTCATTCTGATCGGCAAGAACCGTCTTATCGTAGAACTCCTTATAGCTCTTAGCCCAATTTTCTAGCGGAACCAGCGACTCTGCGAGATCGCGCATCATCGTTGAGGCATCCTTCAATTGCTTCAATTGAGCTGGATTGAGGTTCTCAAAATTACTTTGAGCTTTCACCAATGAGGTGGCGGTTCGCTTCGCATGTGCAATCTGATGTTTGATCTTCGCAACGCCTCGGAGCTGAATTTCAAAGTACCAACGTTCAATGAGCTCCATATCCAATGACGCGCCACGCCTTGCAGCCCTCAATGGATGCAATTCGAGATAGCGTTCAAGGATTGATTTCTTATTCATACGGCCTCCAAATATTTCAAGCAAAGAAAAACCCACTACCCGACAAATTTCGGGTAATGGGTTGGTTAGAGCTTCTGCTTAATTATCTGTGCCAGTTGCCTTGCGAGACAACGGGAGCATGATGACGTTGGCAGAAGGAGCCGGTGGCTTAGGCGACTTGTGGGACTTTTGCAGCTTGTACTCGTTGAGAGCCACGCGGGCCCAACGAGCTAAGCAAACGCTAAGTGACCAAAGGCCACCAAGCAACTCCAAACACTTTCGCTTGATTCGCGCAGCAGCCTGACCCAAGTCATGAGCCTTTGCATATCGAATCTGCGAGCGCTTGACCGTCTCTTCCGCCATCAGATAGGCACCTAGGAACTGAAGTTTCAGATCCGGGTACATATCCAACGTGTTGAGAAATATGCGTGCTACGACAGGATCGTTGACGCGAGAGATCATGTTCACCAGCAGCTGGCGATCCACGTCAAAAGGCGAGGATGCCGGCTTCTTGGCAGAACGTTGAGATTGATGCATGTGTTGCTCCTAGATGTTGGGCAACACGGTCCCCGACGGGATTGTGTTATCCCGTGGGGTTGAAGAATGTCCTCGCCAGCGTGAGCTGATGCACATCTCTCAAGGACTCAGATGCTACAAAGCTCCGAAGAGCCAATTTGCGTCGATTTTAGCGCCGAAACTGAGCGCAACGCAATCCTTGCTTCCAGCAAAGTAGCCATCATCTCTTAAAATGCCTCATAATATGTTCTGTAATTTTAATGGAGCATATTGATGTCTAACTCTGCGGTGTCGTACAAGGATCTGCTGGCCCAACGCGCAACACTCGAAGCCCAGATTGAAGCAGCACGTAAAAGCGAAATCGGCACAGCCGTGCAACAGATTAGGGGTTTGATCGCGACATATGGATTGACCCAAGACGATATATTCCCCCAAGCGAAAGCAAAAGCAACTCGCGGCTCTGTTGACCCCAAGTATCGTGACCCTGAGACAGGTCAAACTTGGACAGGCCGTGGCAAGCCTCCTGTCTGGATCAAAGATAAGGATCGCTCGCAATTCGAAATCAAATGATTGCAGCAGGTTTGATATTAGATGGCCACTAAGTGGCCATTTTTTATGAGCACTTAAAATAGATCAGGCATATTCAAGTGCCAGCACTTCCTCGCGAGCTTCATCTGGCACTGTTTCTACAGCCGCTCGTTGTTGGACAGGCAATGCTTTCTTGGCTGCCTCCACCACTTCTATTTCTGTGGTGTGCTTGTTCTCCTGCAGCTGCAGCACGCCCTCATCGATGGTGCCCTGGATGATTGGCACGAGGACCAGGACATCGCGGATCTGACCCAAGCGATAGGCCCGGTCCTCTGCCTGGCGCATCAAGGCTGGCGTCCACGGCATGGACGCAAATGCCACGATGTTGGCAGCCGTCAGCGTGATACCCACGCCCGCAGCCATGGTTGTGCCAATGAATACCTTGATACTTGCGTCCCCCTGGAACGCATCTACCGCAGCCTGGCGACGCTTCAAGCTATCTGAGCCGACCAACGAGACACAGCCTACGCCAAGGCTGGCCAGGGCCTGTTTAAGGGCCTCCACGGTGCTCATGTACTCGCAAAAGATGATGAGCTTGTCGTCCTCTCCCATTGCCTGCACGGTTTCGACCAGGTACGGAACCTTCAGACCTTCAAGGCATTTACGCAGGCGAACGATCTTGGGCATGGCCTGCAGGGTCATGTCGCCATAGATCTCCTTGTAGACATCAAGCCCCTCCGGCGACAGAGGCACAAACTGCCTTGCCTTGTCACCCAGATCCTTGAGCACATCCTTGCTGCGGCGGATCATCCAGCCCTGGATCGCAGCAGCCAATGCTGCTCGCTTCTCTGGGCTACCCGCGTAACTCTTGCGGAACTCAGCCAGCGTGAGACTACCGACGCGATGGCCCGTGATGCGCAGCAGCGTATGCATCTCAATCTCGCGATTGAGCAACGGCGTGCCGGTGACGACAAAGCATCGCTCTATCCGTGCTGCCAGCAGGAACACGTTGCGCGTGCGGCCGCTCTTGTATTCCTTCAGGTAGTGGGCTTCATCCACGGCCATCACCGCGAACTCCAGCTCAGTCTCGCGCACTAGGCCGCCCATGCGTTCGTAGTTGCCGATCACCCAGTCGCACCCGGCCAGCGTCGAGATCCGGTCCTCGCCGATCATCCCGACGCGAGCGTCGGGGTAGACCATCTTGATCTCTCGCTCCCAGTTCAAACGTAAGGATGCAGGGCATACGATCAGGACCCGGCCGCTGCCGGCAGCCATCCGGGATGCCACGACCGTCTGACGGCTTTTGCCCAGGCCCATGTCATCGCCCATGCAGGCGCCCGATTGGCGCAGCATATGTGCGACGCCTTCGGCCTGGTAGTCGCGCAGCACGCCACAGGCGACCAGGCTGGCCAGGGCCACGCGGTCATACGGCATGTCATCGACGTGGCCATGCTCGGTCGACAGGAAACCGGTGCCCTCTTCTTCACCAGGCCCGCCGCCACCGCCCAGCGGTGGCGATGCAGCGGGCATGCTGATTGGCGAGCCTTCGTTGCCGCTTGTGGTCAACTCTTCGATGAGCACCGGCTGCTCATGGACGAATACGAACTCCGACGACACGCCGGCAATGCTGGCCAGCCGCTCCATGATGAGCTCAGGATCGGCTCTGACCTGCCACGCTGACGCATGCTTGTGGAAGTAGCCGCCCAACGAGCGCATCGCCTTCACACATAGCGGGTCATAGGTAAAGCTGACCGCCCACGAACCGCGTGTCAGATCGCCCTTCACCAACGGGAATATCTGAACATCAAGCAGCTGCGAGAAGTAGTCGGGATCAGGAGCTGCGACAGCGGCGCGCAGTTGCACATCGAGCTGCTCCATATCCACGAAGTGCCCAGCAAACGCATGCTTAATCACATCGTCGGCATATCTGGAGTCGGTAGTTTGAAGCAGCCACATGCGCCGAGCTCCACTCCACCAAGCATCGTAGTTTGCAAGTGGACGGCTCACACCTGGAACTGTCAGGAGCTGCAGGCCCAGCCTGCGTCCATCCGAGACGGCTTTGATAAGGAGATCCGGCGGGCGGATCGTGACGGGCCTTGGCAACATCAAAGCCCCTCGCGAACAACTCTTGTTGCTGGTGACTCATAGCCCCAACCTTCGGCCATCCATAGCGCCCATGTGAGCGTTGAATCAGAAACCTGCAGCCCCGATATAAGCGGATCAAAATCGCTGGAACACTTCAAGATAAAAGTGTCGTAGGACTTTCCGATCAGAGCGATATTTTTATTGAATACTTCCTGGCAAGTTTTGGCCCATGCCACAGGATCGAAATTCGGATCGACTGGATCGGGAACAACGAGCCCCAAAAATTGATATTTTTCTTTCACCATATTCTCCTGTGGACTCAATTGGCGACTGAGCATGCGCCACAGGAAAACCGATATTTATTCTGTCATCTGGTAGCTGAAGTCACGGCGGACAAGCCATAACTGCACCACCGCATCAACGCGACTATCAAAGTCGCCAATCAACATAGAGTCCGACTGCGACGACTCATCGTATGTGACCGTGAGACGCGTGTGCCAGGTACCATCAAACTGGAGCTTGCAATATCCCACGCATACATCCTTGCCATTGGAATCTCGCACGACCAAGAATGCTGGTGCATATTCTTCATTCACAGTTGGCGATGGTGCAACCACCATGGTGAATCGACCATCAACAAGCAATGTGATGTCGTCCGAGGCCTGTCGATCGGGATGTAAAGTCAAGATGTGCTCCTTGGTAAAAAACGGTCGTTAAGCAGGCTGGCCTGCGTGGTAGGGTTCCTGCACTTCGCCCGTGGGGCTATCCGACTGCTCCGTGGACGAGCGGCGTGGAGCCTCGAACTCAATGCTCTTCACACGCGACAGCAGCAGTGCGACATCCTGGGCCTCTATCTTGAACACCATCACTTGGCCGCCAGAAGCCTCATCGCGCGCCATGTACTCAAGCTCTTCCCCCATCACTAGCACTCTGGCTCCCTTGCGCAGGAGCCGCGCGGCATCGCGAGCCTTCGCGCCGTAGATTTCCACCTCGCGCCAAAAACCGCCGACTTCTTCGATTCCGCCTTGCTCGTTGCGTCCGTATCGGCTGAACCGAACACGCATACTGGCGACATCAAACTCGCCATTAGGCCCACCCTTGAGCGTCCTGAGACTAGGAGAGCTGCCCAGGTTTCCCTTGCCGATAAACAATTGCGACATATCCATTTTCCTTGCAGTGCGGATTGAATGCCCGAGCTGCTGCACCAAGTCAGCCCAGGCACGGACTCAGACGGTCGAAATCGGGGAGCGCGGATAGAGAAAGACAGGAGCCTTGTCCACGCTCACGCGAATACGCTTGATATCGCCACGCGTCTGCTGGTGCTCCTCATTCAAGGCCACAGCGCGCTTGGACGCTGCCATGCACCATTGACGGAGTTCACTGGGCAGGCCTGACGCAAGCTCCTCCACTTCTTCAAAGCTCAAATGGCGGTTCGAGCCCATGCGTTGGCGCCAGCGCAGAAAGACATAGCCCGTTGTGTTTTTCTGGTGCACGACCAGATAGAAGCTCAGTCCTGGAACAGATTTCGACTTCTCGGACAAATCGCGCATCTGTTTCAGGATTGCGTCGATGCCGTCAAGTTTCTGGCGCAATCTGGACAGGGTGCCCCTACCCGTAAGGGCCTTTACGTCAGCTCGATCTTGACAGTCCTGATCCGCCAGGGCTTGACGACCCCACAGCACGTTGTTGACGACTCGGCCACGACCGGTGTGCTGCGAAGCCCCTTTTATTTCCAGATCCCTTTTCACACCAATCCCTTTCAATATCAGTTCCAAACGACTGCGCGCGGTCTTAATCAGCGGTGGCTGTAGCTTCTGGGCCAGTAGATGCGGATGCATCGGAGCCATGCTCTTGCGCCTGCTGCAATTGGTCGCCAACTTGCTGCAGCAACGCACGTTCGGCTTCGCTGATGTTGATGAGTCGGCGCGAATGCGAAGGCTTCACCTCGGCCTTGTAAATCTGGGCTGGCACTGCACCAAACGTGCTCACCACAAACTGAATTCGCTTCGCAGCTTCCGGGTCTGCACTGAACCAGTCAGAACGGCTCAGCTCACGAATCTCTGGACGGCCGAGCCATTTGTCGAATCGGGCGGTGCCGTAGAACACGCCAAGGATGGCGCGGCTCATTGCGCTCAGCACAGCACGCGCCTGCTCATCACTCAGCAAGTTCTTGCGCTGCAGCGTTTTCTGGATACGAACAAAGTAGTCGTAGTCCACGATCAACATGGAGATCGCATAGCCGTAAGGGCTACGGAATCCGAGGTTCAGGGTCATAGGGCGAGCGGACTGAACGATGCTCAGGCTCAGGCCGCGCTTGCGCTGGCTCTCCAGCAGCTCCTCGGCTTTAGCGATTTGGGTGCGCAACGACTCTTGAACTTGCGAGATGCCGTACTCATGGCGTACCAGTGCCCAATCTGCATATGGGTTGTCACGGCTCGTCAGTACCCAAAGGGTCCGCAGAGAGGAAGCAACGCGCTTGCCGCCAATGATCGCGTTCAAGCGCTTTTCAGGCTCCCCAGATCGCCCCTGAAAAAGTCGGTGGGCCTCGATGGTGTGAATCGTCATCTGGTCCACGCCTTCGTTCGTCAGCGGCCCGAGATCATCAATGCCTTGCGCTTCGGAGTTCGTCACCACCGCGTCCGCACCACGACGATCGCGTCGCTCCGCTTGCATCTTCTGGAATTGCTCTTTGCGATCTTCCAGCTCTACATAGCGATCAAACAAAGGATCGTCTTCAGACGCGCCAGCCTGGATGAATGCCGCCAAAGCAGCTTCTTCACCAGCAATTGAGTAGCCGTCACGAAATGGCGAATTCGGGTCGGTGGCGAATTTAATGCCTGGTGCACCTGCACCCAATACACCGGCCAGCATTACTGGCTGAAAGCCGGGGTCTGTTTTGATTCGATCAGTAGCCAAGGTCTTCTCCTTAAATTAAATACTTCGTCTATCCAGCGTCCGGGACTTCTCCCGACTTGCCGCCCTCGTCGGCACTGGCGTTCTCTATTGCCACTTGCACAGCTTCTTTAGCGATGTCTTCATTCCAACCGTCGATAAATGGAAAGTGCTTCTTACTAACTGATGGCAGCCGCTCGGCAATGGGCTGTCTTAGCAAATCGAGTACCGCATCGCGATTCACGGTCACCAGCGTTTTCGTGTTCTTCTGCACGCGGACATTAATAAATCCAGTCTCTTGCAACCGCTGGAGAGTTCGTTTTACGGTGGGTAATGGAATGGTTCTGCACAGTTCGACTTCAGTGATCGACCCAGACGTAATGGCGATCTCTCCAATATCCCCCCGCTCTTTGAGTAAGACCCAAAGAACCGCAGCATCCGTGTAGCTTCTGAATTGCTGAACGAGCTGAATAAATAGATCGTTCCCTGATTTCTGATAGCTCATATTGCTTCTCTTGAAAATTGCTGTGGCTCATTTCGAGCTACATGGCACTAAGTGCCGTGTGGGTCATTTCGAGCTACTTGGCACTGAGTGCCATATGGCCCATCTCGGGTTATTCGGAAGTCAGCTCATTTCTTCGCCATTCCGACCTTCGCTGCCCGCTCATTGCGAAGAGCAAGCAACTTGGCACGCGCCGCTTCTTTGCCCAAAGGCCCATTGCCTTCGACCGCCACTCGCACTGGATTGGCGACGGCGTTGGCCGATCCTTCGTGAAAAGCTTTCAGCGATGCTTCTTTCTGGGCCTGTTGAGCATCGGCCTGTTTGGCTAACTCAATGCGCTCTGCAGCGATGACGGGGGCATACGCCCAGATGCATTCGCCGGCTCTATATTTCTTCACCACACTGTTTAG
The DNA here is from genome assembly GCF_000761245.1 of Comamonas testosteroni. Taxonomy (GTDB): domain Bacteria; phylum Pseudomonadota; class Gammaproteobacteria; order Burkholderiales; family Burkholderiaceae_C; genus Comamonas; species Comamonas testosteroni_C. The sequence continues at coordinate 16,089 of NZ_AWOR01000026.1, forward strand.
CCAGGCCACTGGCGACTTCACTTTATGAAATCGCCGGTTCGCACCTTCCATCTCGTCCAACGCTTGCTGTTGTTGCTCAAGGGGAAACTTGGCCAGCACCTTGGAGAGGGACGCGTGCAGTGACTTCTCAATCCAGGTGGGGAAGATGAGGCCAGAGGCAAGTCCGGCATTCAGCTTGTCCGAACTCGAAGACTTACCACCCTCACCTGCCTGAACGTCAGCCGTGCTGCTGGTGTTCACCGGCGAAGTAGTAGTGGATTGAATAGAAGTCCTTTGAATATTGATTGCGGGAAACGGCAGATCAAGCCTGCAGGTTTCGTCCAAAGAGTCAGGCTCTTGTTTGCAGGAAACGGCAAACGATTCCTTCGCTCCACCCTCGCTACCCTTATCGCTAAAGCTCTTCGCTAACTCCTTGCTGGCATTGGAGATTTGCTCCGACTTGGCGGGCTGCTCACTGATCGAAGAAGTAGCTCCAGCTTGTCGGATTTCGACAGGCTTGTGAGGCACCAGATCGTCGTTCAAAAAAGACAGCAAGAGATCGCGCGGGCGGGGAGCAGGCGGGGTCGCGGACAGTCCAAGCGTCGCTTGCGAGAACGCGAATGAAAGCCCGGACAGGTCCAGCGTCTGGTTCGTGGCTGGAGCGCTATTTGACGGTGCAGCCTTCGTTGACGCCGCAGGAGTAGCCTTGTCCGCGTCAGCCTTGCGAGGCAAAGGCTTGATGCTTTGCCCACGCAGGCACAGCAGAATGGCGTCGAAGTTAATGCGGACCAAAGCTCCGCCGATGCCGACCTCGTTAATGAATCCAGCCTTCTTCAGCCGCTCCCGAGCATTGCGCTGGACCTTCGGACCGAGCACAAGCGCTGTTGAGATTTCATCCTGGCTGACCGGGATAGCGCCATCGGTGAGCTGGCCTAGCTTCAGACACTCCCGGTGCCGCTGCAGCAGATAGGCCAAGTACAGCCCGCCTGCGATGCTTCCAGCCACATCAGCCAGGGGCTTGTAGTAGACCTTGCAGCCCTTGAACCAGCTACTTGCCAAGTCCCACGTAAGTTTCTGCCCCTTGCCGCGCATGGCCAATGCCTTGGCGAGTGCAGGTACGTTCAGGCGGTAGTTCAGCACCGCAGGACGCCCAACGAGCATCTCTTCGAGAACGCCCTCGCCCATCAGCAGCTCGCGCACACTGGCTTGCTCGGTGCGGGTCAGCCCAATGGCCGACTTCCACTGCTGCAAGGACATAAAGAACCAGCCACCGCGCTCGGGATGGTTGCGGAGACTGTGGCGCGTCCAGTAGAGCGCCATGCCCACGAAGATGGCGGCTTTGTGGCCGAATTTTTCAGCCAGCACCGGATGAAATGGAACGAAACCTCGATCGTCCAGATGCAGAAAAATTTGCTCGGCACCCTGGTGGATCGGCGCATCCTCCGGCAGTTCATAACGAACTGTTGGAATTGCTGCGAGTGAAAGAGAGCCGCGCACTGACAAGCTCCATCAGTGCGCAGCTGCGGCTACGGAGGTTGTCGCTGCACTGCGCATTGCGCTGGCCAAGGGCATGGCTTGCTGCTGCAAAAGCTCAAGCAAGCGCCGCTTCGAGATCCGATAGGTAATGATGCGGCCCTGACCAGCTTGCTCATGCAGGATGCCCAAGTCCACGAGGGTCTTGCGGCAGGTTTGCTGCTGTGCCCTCGTTATGCCGGTGTCCTTGGTGCAGCATGACGATGACATAAGGATTTCGAAAAAATCCTCCGACTCGCTGCGACGTTCCCGCTCCATCGCATAGGTAAGCCAGAGTGCGCTTAAGACGTTACCAGTGAGATCCACGAATGCGCGGTTGATGGTGATGGGCTCTTGGCCGATGAGTTCCAGAAACAGTGCGGACTTCAGAAATTCACTATCACTATTCGACAGCTGGGCGGATAAATTCTTGGTGTTCTTCATGTTCAAGCTATATCGATAATGGTTGTAAATAGAACGTCCTACGGCTGATTTATTTTCCAACCGGGAAAGCATTTCTCCTGGGAAGAGCCAGGCTATCCGCGTCTTCAAACTCTTTGAGTGTTGAATAAAGCGAGTCGATGGTGTACTCCGCAAAACGAGAATGCAGCTCGAAAATCCAATCACGTAGAGATTTCCCAGGCGCCGATTGGCTGGTAATTTCGGCCCAAGCTTGATGAATCTGATCCCGAACATCAAACTTCTTGGGTAATTTGGCCCTACCGCCGGTGACGCTTCCACCAACCAATTCACGCATCCTACGAATATCGTCTGCGGAGCGCTTAAAAAGCCGGGTAATCAGTGCACGCGATGCGCCATTACGCACAAAATACTCGCAAAGTGCATCGTCTTGCCGTTGTCGGTCCAGGCCTTCCAGTTGCTGCCGGAGTTCGCCAGGAGAAAATACGAGTTTAACCCTCGTTAACTTAGTAGAAATATCCAGAATATCGCGAGTCTTGCGATGCCGAAGTTGGTCAATCAGTTCGGCATCGCAACCCATCTGCAATAACTGATCTATTCCATCCTCGGTTTCGATAGCACGAATTACCTCCGTCAGCAGCAGAAAATTTAGCTGCGGATTCGTGTGAATATCGACGGGAACAATATGATCTGTCATTGCTTAACTAACGTGTTTATTCCGTAAATAACGGTTTATAGGCTTCGCGGCTATCCTCTTGCACGGCGATATTAAATTCAGCGAGTGTTTGCATCAGTGCAGACAAGCATCTAGCAACCGCCGCATTGCCGAAGAGATACCCATAATGGTCAGAAGTGACATAAAGCTGCCCATTCTTCCCGCACAGAATTGCTCTATCTGTGCACTCCTGACGGAACGTATCAACGCCAGCCTGAATAGCCTTTACCCAGCGGCTTTCTGGGTCGAATTTCGAGAGTAGGTTTGCGTTGCACTGCCCGGTTTGCGTTGCAAGAAATGGCCAGAGATACACACGCAGAGTTTCGAGTTCTTCGGAGAGCTTTTGATCGCCCAAATACGACATACGTTCTGGAATATCCACCAAGAACCCGTATGGCAATGCCGGCATTGGCTTCACGAAGTCCGACAACGGTACGACAGCATTCAGATCCACAAGATTCTGCGATAGCCGTGCGGAAAACGCTGCCAGCTTGTCTGCTGGGCCAGCACCCGCCCCTTGCCGATCGGCCTTTGTGGTGGCTTTTTTACTGCTAGGCGATGCAGCCGCCGACACGCCGCCAAGCATTCCCGACAGTGGCGCCTGCTTGGCTTGCTGTTGCACCTTCTTGTTCTCGCTCTCTATCGAGCGCATGTCCTCAACAGAAAGCTTCGGGTCCTGGAGATAGGACTGGACGACTGACTCGATATGGTCGGCGGCAATGCCAAAGTGCTTCGAGGATACAGACTGGATCTGGGTGAGCAGCGATTGAACATCCAACTTGACCTCTGTCCGGCTTGCAGGATCGGCCTCGGAGTTCGCTTGCTCCATGGCCTCAAGATCGGTCGCGTGCATCAAGAAGATTTCCTCGATGGAGTTTTTGACCTCATCACGCTTATCAAACTTAGATGCCATTTCGTGAAGTGCTGAAACGGTAGGACGAATATTTATATTCACGTCAGACGTTTGAAGCCAATTACCAATCAACGCGAGATTTTCGACAGCGAAGATGAAGTTTTGAACCATCCTCACGCCATAGCTCAATCCAACCTCTTTAAGTGCTTTATTAAGTTCGGTGGCGGATAATGATTTAGCAGTCTCCTTCTCAATTTCACGCTTGTAATTCATCACGCCCTGAGCTCGCTCCCAGAACGAAATATCACTTCGATTGTCGTTTTCGCTCAAGTGCGCGGCAATGACAGCAGCCTCGCCAGGCCACTTTCGAGTAACGACATGGATGCGCCGCAGTTTCTCGACGCCTTCATTCACCAGCTCTTTTGCGATCTCCACACGAGTATTTCCGCCACCATATGGAAAATACTTCTCCGTAGGGTTTCGACGCGTAACCGAGAACATGTTGGTGATACCATCGACCTTCATACTCGCTTTGATTTCCGCCCGCTGGGAATTAGCTTTCTTGCGAGGATTCAGCGAATATTCATCAATATCAAAAACATCCAAGACGATGATGGAGCCATCAATCTCATCCATCGGATCAAAACTGGTAGTTGATCTTTCAGAGTCTCGATGAAGAGCTGCTTTAGCCGCCTCAAGACGTGCTTGATTTGGAGTGAGCTTTGGTTTATCTGGTGCAGTCATAGCTGACGCCCCTTGCTTATTTCCAGGGGACGTAGTTAGGTTTAGCGAGGCTGCCCGTTCGCGAGCAGTCATGGTTTCAGGTGTACGCATGCTTTCCTCCTAAAATTAATTGGAGGGTGCGTTCAGATCGAGATATTGGGGGTGGTTAGATGCGTACATCTCCGACACGCTGGGCACAATTTCCCAAAGAAGGGAATGAAGCGTGTTGGACGCTTTCACTGGATCAACCCAATGCACTGGAACTCCGGCACTGGCCGCTTTTTTCCAAGCCGTTGCATCGGGAACATCGGTATCCAGCATCGTGATTTTTCCGCTCAGCTCAATAAAGCTTTCGCGAATCATTGCGGACATTTCCTTGCTATCGCTAGTCTTCTGGCTTTTATTGAGAAATGCCTTCATCTGAGGCATCTTCAAGCCCATGCTAGACACGCTATCGTGGCGTTCAATGAGTGCCTTCACATTTGCGATGAACTCGCGAGCAGAGATCATGTCTGGCGTTGCAGGCACAAGAAGCAGATCAGCAGCAACCACAGCAGCATCTTGCAGATGACCCACAGCACCTTGGGTATCAATAATCACCACGTCATATGCGCTAGCGATTGCAGGGTGCTTCAAGGGGTTCTTGAAGCTGAACTGCATGCTCACTGGATTGCGATTGGCCATCCAGACCTGCAAAGACGAGTCCTTGGCGTCAGAGCGAACGATATGCAGGCAACCGCCCTCGCTCTTAGGTGCCTTCTCAAGCTTGCCTTGATAGGAAGTCGGTGGCAGTTGGCAATGCGAGATGCAGTCCGGGGTCAGTGCACCAGACTGCACCAACTGCGTGAGCCCAAAAGGTGCCGCATAGCGCAGCTGGTAATAGCGTGAGAGCGACGGCTGAATATCGCCGTCGATCAGCAGCGTCCTAAAGCCGATGTCGTGCAGCAGGCCGCCCAGATTCGCAGCTGTAGTTGTCTTGCCGACTCCGCCCTTAGAAGCCAGAACAGTGATGATGAACATTGAAAGTCCTCGTTGAATGGTTGTTGATCCATTCAACGGGAGCTGAAGTTCGCTCGCGCATTGGTAGGCCGTTGCGACCCAAACTTAGGCCGCAGTGGCCCTCAGAAGCCACCCTTGATCGATGGTTATTTCGTAACCTTTTGTTGAATATCAGGCAAAAAGCCTTGACTTCCAGCTTAAAAAAGTGTCAGAAAATATACATCGCATCTTCTAAAGAAGAAGTTCGGACAGAGGCGCCACGACCGTGATACCTGCTCCCAGCTTGCTCAGAATTTCCGCTCTATGTACCGAAGCCTGGGCATGGATCTGCCTGCGTGCGCGAAGTTTCTCCATGTGTCGACCAGGACTGTACATAACTGGGAATCCGGCAAGCACGACATCCCGTTCGCCACGTACAAGCTGCTGCGACTGCTCAATCGTATGGAGCTGCCTGGCCAGTCCTGGCAAGGCTGGTGCTTCTATGGCAACAAGCCGATTTCACCTGAAGGTCGCTCGTTCGAAGGCAAGGACAGTAGCTGGTGGGGACTGTTGCTCTTGAGGGCACGCGTGAACGACCGTCTCACGCAACGCTTGGGGGTCGAAGGCGCAGCGCCGGCCCTAAATGGCAGTTCACGAGGTTTTTCAGACGGTTCTGATTTATCCCGGGCAATTTCTTATGGATACTGAAATTCAGCAAGCAGGTGAATCGCAGCAACGTTGGTTTCTGACTTTTGCCAGAAGCGCTAGCAACGTGTTTCTACGGTGATCCATCGGACTTTGACTGGGTCCTTGAAAACTCGCGCTTAGGAATACAAGCGCGGACTTAGGCCGAGCTGCGATAGGAGCCCATCGTGGGCGCGAGGTGTGAGCAGATGGCATAGCCACCTCTACTAAGAAAGGGGTAAATCATGAAGAACGACTTCGCCATAAGCGTTGAAGTTGCAACAGTATCTGGCACGAGCCGACTTGTTGATCGAATCTGCAACGGCATCTTGGCCGGGGAGTTCTCGGTGGCGTTCCAACCGATCATTGACGTGCACTCTGGCCGCACGGTGGGAGCCGAAGCTCTATTGCGCTGGCAACATCCGGAGCTCGGTCAACTGTTGCCCGGAGCCTTCGTTAAGGCGCTAATGAAACCCGAAGCCGCATGGGCAACAACAGCGTTTGTCATCGATGAAGTGTGTCGGCAACTGAGCGCCTCGATGACCACCTCCTCAGCAGCTGTCCATGAAAATGGCGCCGAGCTGCAGTTCGTGTCGTTCAATGTTTTGCCGTCCCAACTTAATGACCCAAGACTTGAAACGCTGATCCTCTCGTCATCTTTAATGCATCGTATCAATCCATCGCAGATTCTGATTGAATTGCTCGAGTGCGAGCCGATAGTTGATCAAGCTGAGCTGCAGCAAGACATTGAGAGGCTGCAGCGGCTGGGAGTGCGCGTTGCCATCGACGACTTTGGCAGCGGTGCATGGACCTTAAGCGATCTGGCAAACCTCAAGATAGATGTCGTCAAAATCAGCGGTAAGCTTGTGAACCGAGGCTCACTGGATGCAAGAACGAGGCCTATTCTTGGCGGCATGATCGGTTTGCTTTCAGATCTTGGAGTCGCGGCTGTCGTGGAGGGGATCGAGTCGATGGACCAACGGGCTTGGATTGAAACGCAGAAGCCTGTTATGGCGCAAGGCTATGGCTACGCGAGACCTCAACCTTGTCTGCGCTCTGCACTAGATATCGAAGCATAGATCCGCCGCATTGCTTCATTCGCAGCGACTCCCTCCGCTCGCGCAGTGGTCCCGTTGTGCAATGCTTAGTAGAGACCCTCTTCTACGCCATCGCTCCTACTTAACTCTATGAGCATAGTATTTACCCATCGTAGGTGTGCATCCAGAGGAAGACCGGCTGCATTCAGCCACTTCAACGACAGCAGCCAAGGTTAGTGTTGCCGCTTCAAAGCAGGAGGAGATATTGCGCTCAGCGATTGCCAGATGCTCGACCCTTTCAATGGAGATCCGACCCGGCAGAGCCTCTTCGAGCATTGTCTAAGAGCTTGGGCGCATAGAAGGACGCCATAGATATCGGCTGAACCAGGAAGATCGGAGTGCCTGCTGCCCTCCCCTTGCAGTTTTTTTGAAAAGCCGCGGCAGAGCACACCTATGGTGCTCAAGGATTGACCTCGCCGCGACAGTTGGCGCATCAGACAGATGCCGAGCACTTCACCTTCCTCAGATTTCGGTACGGCGGTCGCTCGGGTCAACGATTTCTGCCACGCTCGAAATCACAAGGGCTGGTCGCTCAGCGCTCCTCTAGCAGCTTGCGGGATGCAAATAGCTCGGCATCGCTGCGGATACCAAGCTTTCGAAGTGCCGATTGCTTTTGCGTGCTAATCGTCTTAGAGCTGCGAGCGAATTTCGCCGCGATGTCAGACACGGACATGCCCGCGAGATAGCAGCGAAGCACTTCATGCTCGCGCGGACTTAGGCTTAAGATCGCAGATGGGCCGGAGTCGGACGCCGACGCACTCTCGGCGCTCACGACTTTTTGTCTCGCAAAGCGAGGGTCCGGCATCGAGCTCGACATGAGCTTACCGGACAACTCTGCGCTGATGTAGGGACGGCCTCTCGCGACGACGAAGATTGCATCCGCGAGTTTGCTGAGATTTTCGCTCTTACCGAAAAAGCCGAGCGCACCCGCGCGCATTGTCATGTTGACGGTCGCAGGCGTATCGCTACTAGACGTCATCAAGATCTTGCATTCCGGGAAACGTGTACTGATAAGCTTGACCAGATTGAGGCCGTCGATCTCGCCAGGACCTAGTGTGTAGTCGAGCAACACCACGTCTGCGTGATTCGCCTGGAGCCAGCAAATTAAGTCACGCGATTTCCCGAAGCTCGCCACCACTGCAATGTCATTCCTCTCCGCCAGATAACTGGAGATCCCATGTTGGACTACGGTATGGTCGTCCAGGATCACGACCCGGATCACCCGGTGTTCTGGCCTCATTACTGGCCCTTTCATTCTTGAGAAATGGTTTTGAATAGCTGGTTCATCTCTAGTTGTCACAAGCAGTTACCAATGCGGATGACCATCGGAATCAGAGCATAGCCTTTCAAGATAATTTATATATCCTCCGCCTAAACCGGTCGGAGGCTCGCGTTCATCACTGGCGCCCGAGCAACTTCAGATAACGTAGTGATTCGGTGGTGGAGAAGGCTGTACAAAGGATGATATGTGCCGTGCGTTGCGCTCGCGAGGCACAGCCTATGATTGCAGGCGCGTCTCTTGAGTTGACCCGGATTCAGACGGGCGATACTGCCGCAGATATGTACCACAACGCCGGATCAACATTATCGCAGCCGCTCAAGCAATGCGGCCGATTCATTACAGCTCGACCAAGACCGTGGTGGAAGGGCGCAAGCATATTAAATTTGAAGGGACGCTCGATCCTAATCTGCCTGGCGTTCGGGCTGACGCCGGCGCTAGGATGGGCAAACGGCAGGCCGGAGTTTACGCAGGAGGAGCAAGCATGGATCGCTAAGCATCCCGTAGTTCGGACCCGTGTCGATCCAAGCTGGCCTCCCTTCGAATTTCGACAACATGGCAAGATCGTCGGTGTCGTTCCATCATTTCTCGAGGCAATCTCGCGGATTAGCGGGTTGCGCTTCGAGTATGTCGACGATGTCACCTGGCGCAACTCGGCGGAGGCATTGCGCTCCGGCAGGATCGACATCGCTCCAGACCTGACCTGGCGCAACGCGCTTGATGCATGGAGGGTAGCTCATCCCGATACTAGCTCAGGTATCCAGGCAGATTCCACCCCCGCCTCAGTCCGCGACAACCTCATCTTCAGCCGCCCCTATTTCGTCGGCACAGTGTTTGTCGTGACGTCCGAGCGTCTGAACCTGCTAGTCGACGCCCGTAATCTCGCTGGCCGGCGCATTGCGATCAAGGGCGGCGGTGCAATGGAAGCCGCGATTCGCCATGGCGACATCCCCGTCATTTTGTTGACCTACGACGATGATCGAGATGCACTCGCGGCGGTCGCCGAAGGCAACGCCGATGCCGCAATCGGTCCAGACGTGTCGATGCTGCCGCTCGTGCAGCGTCAATACCGCGACAAGCTGTTCGTGTCCGGAGGACTACCGGACACTCCGTATGCCCTCTCTATTGCGACGCGCAGCGACCTGCCGGTGCTCGCCTCGATTCTCGATAAGTCCCTCGCCTCGATACCGGCGCGCGACGCCGAGCAGGTCGTGCATCAATGGATCGAGTCGACCGACTACGGCAAACCGTCGCTTCAATCGATCCTTTACTACCGGCGCTGGCAGGTAGCGGCAGCTGGAGCCGGCCTGCTAGCGCTGATAGCAATCGCATTCGCTGCCTGGCGCTCGCGCATCGCGGCTGTGCGCAGCGAGCAGGATAAGGCGATGTTTTTCGCTTTTATAAGCCACGAGATCCGCACACCGATGCACACGATCCTGTCTTCGCTGGAGTTGCTGCAACGCGCGAAGCTGCCGCCAAAGCAGGCAGGTCGCGCGGACGCGGCTGTGGCCGCGTCGGAATCGCTGCTGGCATTGCTCGACGAGCTTCTCGAATACTCGCGCCTAGAATCACGCAACGTGGTGCTCACACCCGAGCCTACGTACGTCGAACCCTGGGTACAACGAAGCGTCGACATGGTGCGCTGGAGGGTCGACGAGAAAAAACTGGGCCTCGCGCTTGAGCTCGCCTGTCCGCCGGGACTGTGCTTGCTGATCGATCCGATGCGCACGCAGCAGATCGTGCTGAATCTGCTTGTCAACGCGATCAAGTTCACATCGGCCGGTTCAATTACGCTGCGTGTCGACTACCTCGACGGTATACCGGACCGTGCCGGATCACTCGTGATTGAGGTCTGCGATACCGGCATCGGCATTCCGCCCGAACGCCAGCGCCGCATTTTCGAGCCCTATCAGCGTGTCGAGCACTCGAGTACTCGCCGTGTCAGTGGAAGCGGATTGGGGTTGTCGATCTGCCGCGAACTAGTCGACCTAATGAAAGGCGTGATTACCGTCAGTAGCAGCCCTGACAACGGCACGGTCTTCACCGTGATCCTACCGGCACAGCGTATCGCACACACCCCGGCAGCAGGCATGACCGACACGCACGACACGAAGTCTGCCCCATCGCTGTCTGTGGCGGCGCAAGCGACTGCGAAGGCCTACCCGCCGCAGTCCGACAACGGACCGATGATCCTGGTCGTCGACGACCACGATGCCGTTCAACACGCGATCCAGCACCAACTTGACGCGCTCGCGTGCCGCTCGACCGTTGCCAACAACGGCGAGCAGGCACTCGCGCATTTCGCGCGCGCCGAGTTCGACATGGTGCTGCTCGATTGCGACCTGCCCGACATCGACGGCTATACGGTCGTGCAACGTATGCGCAACGATGAACGACTTCAGCAGCGGTCGCACACGCCCATCATCGCGATCTCAGCGTCGAGCGGCGACGTCCATCGGCAACGGTGCTTCGACAACGGCATGGACGGCGTGCTGTGCAAGCCGCTGCGACTCGAGGAACTACGCCAAATGATCGACCTGTGGTGTCCGTTCGCCATCATGGATGAGAGCGCGCCAGCGGCCGAAGACATGCGAGCGCCGAAAGCGGACTTCTGGGCGGTCTTTCAACGAAGCGTAGACGCCGATCTGGCAGCGCTCGGCGACGCATTGTTGAATGACGATGCCGATCGCGCACGTCATGCGTCGCACCGTATCAAGGGCGCCACCGCAATTGCAGGCCATGCAGCGACGAGTGAACTGGCAGCCGAACTTGAGCGCCTGCTTGAGGCTACCTGCGGCAGCATGCCGTCAAGCATCCATGCTCTCGGTGACGAACTGTTGCGTCTGCATCGTGCCGACATGGCCGGGCTGGACACCACCGAGCGTAAGTCGGCCGACCCTGATGCATAGACCTCCGAGATGGCGGAATATCAGCCCCGGGACACGTCGAAATTCTATGATGCGTCTGGTGCCTCGAAAGCATCGACCAGGCACCACGTCGCGATAGTGTTACGAAGCATTTCGAGCCGCAACGGTTTTCCAAGCACACCATCCATGCCGCTATCGAGGCACTGCTCGCGATGCGCCTCGCCAGACTCAGCCGAAATCGCAATGATCGGAACCCGCCGGGTCTTGCGGGCGGCCTCTTCCTGCCGGATCGTCCGAGCGAGTGCATAGCCATCGATATCGGATAGATTGCGATCGAGCAACACCATGTCGATCCGGCCCTGTGCGAGGTACCGCAATGCGTCTATTCCCGTGCCTGCAACCACCCCGACGCAGCCAAGTGCATCGCACTGATCCTGCAGTGCGGTCCTGACTGCGTCATGATCGTCGACGATCAGGATGCGTGCTGCGCTGCGGTGCACCGGCCCGGCTGTTGCGAGCTCCGGTGCCGGCGGAGTCGTGATCGGCTGCGTCCAGCCCCCCCCCTCCTCTGCCGGAACAGGCAATCTCACCGTAAATACCGTTTCTACATGCGGCGTACTTCTAACCGTGATCGAGCCGCGCATCAACTCGACAAGCTCGCGGCAGATCGCGAGCCCGAGCCCGCTGCCGCCAATGCCTTGCTGGGGCTCGCGATCCGCCTGCCAATATGGTTCGAAGACACGGTCGATCCGATCGGGCCCGATGCCGATGCCAGTGTCGCGCACTTCTATAATCAACGAGCCGTGGCGTCCATGACGGGCGGTGTGATAACCCACGCGCAACGTAACGGCCCCGGATGCTGTGAAATTGATCGCGTTGACAAGCAGATTCAGCACGATCTGGCGCACACGAACTGGGTCAATCAGCACGAGCATCGATGGCAGCTCTGACACATCGAGCAGCAACGCCAATGCTTTTCTCTCCGCCCTCCATCGCACCAAGTCGACTGTTTGACGGGCCCACGCATCGAGCTTGACCGTTTGGGGAAACAGAGTGACCCTGCGCGTCCCCAGACGGGAATAGTCGAGGATATCGTCGAGCAACGTCAGCAGCGTTTCGGAAGCCGACGTGGCTGCATCCACACGGCGGGCCTGCTGCACGGGTAACTGAGAACGCTGCAGGAGCTCGAGCGACGACAGGACCGTCTGCATCGGCGTGCGTATCTCGTGACTGACGAAGGCTAGGAGCATCGCCTTGTCGCGCTTGCTGCGGATAGCTGCTGCACGGGATTTCCACATCAGGTATACAAGCACCGCGAACGTCAGCAACGTGACTACGGTCGCCAGCACCACCGGCGCACGATAACGCAGTATCGAGCGGATCGACGGCTTGCCGTAGTCACCCAGCTCGATCGAGTCTCGCGTGATGCCGGCCGTCTCGCTGACCGTAATGGCAGCGAGCGATTTGTCGATGATTGACGCGAGAATCGGTAGATCGGCGCGGGTGAGCATGGCAAGCGACATCGGGCGGTCGGCCAGCATGCCGGACATGTAAATCTGGCCAATGAATTTCCGACGCATGATCGGCAGGATCGTGACGTCGACACCAAGCGCGGCGTCGGCGTCACCGTTTGCAACTGCAGCTAGTGCGAGCTCCTCGGTGTCAAACGTCCGCACGTCGAGCGGTACGCCGCTGTGACGGACGAAATATTCGACCGCTCCTTGTCCCTTTATGGCAACGCGCTGGCCCTTCAGCCGCTGCAGGCCGAAGATCATCGAGGAGTTGTTGCCCGTTACGACGGTCAGTCGGCCGACAAGGTACGGCGCGCTGACAAGCGCATCGGCGCTGGTGCGCTCGCTCACAAGCTCGCGCCAGACGCCCGGCAGCAAATCGACCTTGCCGGACGCGAGCGCTTCGTACGCCTGACCCCATTCCGTGCCGGGCACGGTCCGGAACGTGAGACCGGTCATCCTGGAAATAGTACTCAGGTAACCTGCAACGAGGCCCGCATGCTCACCGTTGTGCATGTATTCGATCGGGCGCCAGTTTGCCTCAACAGCGATATGGACCACCGGATGATTGCTAATCCAGCCAAGCTCCTCGTCAGTGAAGACCGCCTTTCCCCTGACGTTGGCGGTGCCCGTGCTGACCGAAAGGATCAGCAGCATGATCGTCAACATGTGGCGAAACATGCGAAACACCGGAAAATGCGCGAAGGACGTAGCTTCCATGATTGATTTGCTGGAGATAAAGGTATCCGACGCCCGGTAGCGGGCGCCCAACGCGCTACAGATTTGCGGATGACGGCGTAAACGTGATCGTCAACTTGTTGCTGCACTTCCCAGGACGCTTCCAGACCGACTGAAATTCCGGTGTGTCGAGTGTCAACAGCGTCGGCGTGCAGACAACCGGCACCGTTGCCGTACACGTATGAGCGGAGCCCACGAGATGCTGAATTTGACTTTGCCGGACACCGCATCGTTCGCTGCGGAATGGTCTTCAGAGAGCGAGGCTGCCGGTTCCATGTAGACGCGATACAGCACCTCCTCCTGAGGTACGCCCAGCGGAATCACCCGCTCACCCGCACGAGCCGCGTGCCGCCGGCCGGCAATGCGAACTCGCTGGCGAGATCACGACTACGTCATCGCCGGAGCTCATACCAGCCTCCTTGCGCTCGTGGTCTGCTGCCGGGTCGATTACGCGCTTCGCAATCACCTTCACGTATTGCGTCGTGTCGAATTTCGAATAGACGCGCTGCTCCGCGGCCGGCTCAATGTCTGCCACGATGGGGGCCGCCATTGGGTAAACCACCAGGTTTGCTCTGGCGGTCGGAGATAGAGGTGACGTTGTGATCGTGGCGATAAATGCCGCTGCAATACGGTAATTATCTTCAAATATGATCTGCATAACTTTTAATGAAATCCAGATTCGTTCATGCATTCATAGGTCAATCTGAATGTGGTGTTTACTTAGACGGAATATAGGACTCAGTAAATGATCTAATCACTACGATGCAATGCTTGTTGCGTTGCGATACTTAGATTGGATTTTTACTAATAAGAGAGTTCAGATATATAAGAATGGGACTAAAAATCCCGAAATCGTGCGATTTGCTCAGTTGAAGTGCGATGCGAAGCCGCAGTCGCCTGCGAGCCAGGCAACTTCTCATGTGGATCCACAGTAGTACATGGTTGGGAGAAGCGGGGCTGCTACTGGCCGTAACTGCCGCCAAGCATAGTTGGCTGAAGGGCAGTGAAATCTGGCTGCGGGTCGAGTGGATGTGCACAACCCGGCGACGTTTCTAGATTGTTCAATCCGCGGCGCCATGGCGCGTTTGAGTTCATGCAGCGGTAGTTCAACGTGCTTTGGCGATGCTGTTCGTTATGCTTAATCGCAAGGCCTGCCATTTACCCAATTGCTCAAGAATGTTGAGGTATTTCTGGACGCCCTTGGCCAAAGGCTAATACGTATAGTTTGGAGTTGCAATTGACCAGCATTTCTCAACTCCGATAACGAAACATCGGTCCCTTTGACGAGGCGCGGATCATCAAATGGTTTCAACGTCTCCGTCGACTTCGGCACGAGACAATTTTTCGCGCGCAGCGCCTCGCAGAGGCAACCGCATAAAGTCAGCTGCAGCCTCCCTTTGTCCGGAAAGCGGCAAGTCAATAAGGGTAAGGTGTTCTTTACACCCAAGCATGGCTGCCGTCCGCTTCACCGACTTGCAGGATCCTGCCAAGCACAAGAGGTTTGGAGGCGTAATTCGCCAGGCCGCAGACACTGTTCTGAGCAAGGCCACCGGCTACCTTGGCCACATAGACCTCGCCAACCGAGGGCCGCTATGTGCTATCTGTCCAATGGGAGACTCTAGGCGACCACGCGGTTGCCTTGGTTGCCTTGGTTGGTTGGAGTGTTGGATCCGTTTTGCCGAGAGATGTCTATGCCCGAAATCGTCGTATATGCCGCCGAAGGCCGCAGTCACGAGCAGAAACAGGAGCTCATGCAGAAGATAGCGAGCGCAGTCAAAGAGACGTTCGGCATTCCTCTGAACAAGGTCGTCTGGCGTCGAAGGCCGAAAACAAGCTGCGCGGTGGCATTCTCTGCAGCGAGCGTCAAGCGCTTCAAAGCAGCTAGGCTGCCCACTTGAGAAGTGAGCTGTGTGCGAATCAGCGGCCAATATCCTTGGCCGCTGCGCAGTTGTCTGCTTTATTCAGGGGTAATACCTGCCGCCTTGATGACCTGTCCCCACTTGGTGGTTTCTGCGGCCTGGAACTGTGCCAGCTCCGAGGCAGAGGTGGTCCAGGCTTCGGAGCCGGACATATTGAAGAAGGACTTGGCCGCAGCGCTGTTCACCGCCTTGGTCAGCAGTTGATTGAGTCTGGCCGCGACAGGTCCTGGTGTATTGGCAGGCGTGTAGGCTGCGAACCAGTAGCCCATATCATAGCCTTTGACACCGGCTTCCGCGATGGTCGGAACATCAGGCAACTGTGCGCTGCGCTTTTGGGTGGAGTAACCCAGCGGGCGCAGCTTGCCAGCCTTGATTTGAGGAACGCCCGTCGAGACGTCGGTAATCATCAGGTTTATTTGCCCCCCGAGGAGATCCGTGAGGGCGAGCGGATTGCTCTTGTAGGGAACGTGAAGGATGTCGACGCCAGCGAGTTGCTTCAGCATTTCGCCAGCGACACGGCTTGAAGAGCTGCCGCTGCCAAAACTCAGCTTGCCGGGATTGGCTTTGGCGTAGCCCAGCAGATCGCCTACGGACTGATAAGGCGAAGTCGCAGGAACGACCAGGACCTGTCCACCTTTTCCGAGACCTGTGATGGGGGTGAAGTCCTTGACAGGGTCGTACGACAGCTTTTTGTACAAATGCTCGTTGGCAGCATGCGTCGTATTGGTCGTGATAAGCACGGTGTAGCCGTCAGGCGCGGCCTTGGCCACCGCTTGAGCCGCAATCATGCCACTGGCACCGCCTTTGTTTTCCACCACGACCGGCTGCTTGGTTTGCTCTGAAACGGCTTGTCCCAAGGCGCGTGCAAGCTGGTCTGTGGCACTGCCGGCTGCAAACGGAACAACAAAGGTAATAGGCTTGTTTGGAAATTCGCCCTGTGCAAAGGCCAAGGGGCTGAGCGCCAGGCTTGCACCGCATGCAAGAACAGTGCGTCGTGTCAGAAATTTCATGGTTTGTCTCCTAGTGGTTGTTGTAGAAAATTCAGGCGCTCGGACCGACGAGCAGTGGCTCGAGATGGCATGGAACCACGACAGGCATTTCAAGCACCCTGAAGCACAGCGTTTTTCCATGGCTGTCCAGATTCAGCGAGTCATTGACCCCCCCATCCAACACGTTGTCGAGCACCAGATTCATGGCGTGGAGCTTGGGTAGCAGATATCGCTGGACACGGCTGGGCCTGCGGTCTGCAAACAGGTGCATCACGACTTGTTCGGTGACTTGTTCGCACACCACTTCCCACAGATCCGGATGCCATGCAATGACGCTGATGTTGGAGCGGTTGCCTTTGTCACCCGTGCGTCCATGCGCAACTCGGTAAAGGGGAACGATAAGGCTTGAGTTCATGGCTTACTCCTGATGCGGCTTGGTCCAGTGAAAGCCAGTCGTAATCTGTTGCTGAGGTACCAGGCACGACACCATTCCCAGGCGCTGGCGCATATGGGTGCGAACGCCCCCTCCCCCCGCCGGGCCGCAGCAATACAAGGCATTTATCTCGCGTGGCAGACGTGCAGCAACTGCATGGTCGGCATGCTGCCAGGCCATGCGAAGCCGAACATCCCGGGATTCGCTGGCAATGCTTGCTCCAGTCAGCCAGTCGCTGCTGTCGTTTCCCCAGACGCTGGTTACGCCGATCAGGTCTGTTCTGAGGGGGGCAATGTTCGCCAGGCGCTTGGATATGGTCTGGGCGGCCAAACGCGCACGTTCAGCAGCTCTTGGACCTGCGTAGGAGATCTCTCCCTCGGCAAACCACCCTGACTCGAAACAGACATTGACTTTGAGCGTCTCCGGTCTCGGGTGGCCTATGACCCCTTCCAGGCGCACCCGGTCAGGCCCAACCGAAATCACTTCTGCCTGAGTGATGTCGGCAACAACGTCTGGCGTGAGGTAGCAGGCAGGGTCATGGATTTCGTAGAGCAGCTGCTCCTTGACCGTGGCTGCAGTGATGCACCCCCCGGTCAGAGATGGCTTGAAGATGGTGCTGTTGCCTGCGCTGTCGATTTCGGCAATGGGATACCCCAGGCGGTCCATGTCCGTCACATCTTTGTACCCGGGGTCGGCGAAATAGCCGCCAGAGACCTGGGTTCCACATTCCAGCAGATGCCCGGTCATCGTGGCTCTGGCCAGACGATCCCAGTCATCCCAGGCCCAGCCGAAGTGAGCCATGGCAGGTCCCACCACAAGTGAGGGGTCGGAGACGCGGCCGCACACCACAATGTCTGCACCTGCCAGCAGGGCCTCGGCAATGGGTCGTGCACCTATATAGGCATTGGCGCTCACCAGTTGCTGCTCTGGCATGTCCGAGCCCAGAGCTTTTTCGAGCAACTGGTAATGCGCGGGGCCGCTGAGGTCATCTCCATGAACCACCGCTATTTGGGGTAAGCGCGTCCCGAGCTCCTTGGCCAATGCCGCGATGGCTCGGGCTGCACCTTGCGGGTTGGCCGCGCCAAAGTTGCTGACGATTCGGATACCGTGCGCCAGGCAGTCGGCGAGCACGGGCCGGAGAAACTCCACCATGAGAGGCTCATAGCCTGTATCGGGATTCTGACGACGAGCAAGTTGTGCCAGTGCCAGAGTGCGCTCGGCAAGCGTTTCAAAGATCAGAAAGGCAGGTTTGCTTTGTCGAACCAGCTCCCGCACGACGGGTTGCGCTGCATCAATTCGATCGCCGGAAAAGCCTGCCGCACATCCGATGAGCAATGACGTTGTTTCGTTTTGCACTCTTGTCATGAAACCTCCTGTTGCTCACTATAGGAAAACCGCTATAAGCTGTGAAATCGATTATTGAGATTAATTAATCTGTATTTCAAATGAATCTATCGTCGCGCGATGTGCAGGCATTCCTGGTACTGGCCAAGCAAAAGAACTTTACCCAGGCCGCCAGCATGTGCCACTTGTCACAACCTGCTTTCAGTGCTCTCATCCGCTCCTTGGAGCAAACGGTAGGTCTCAAGCTTTTCGACCGCAGCACAAGACACGTGGTGCTTACCCGTGAAGGGGAGCGATTTTTGCAGTCTGCAGAGCGCCTCGCCGCGGAGTTCGCTGCCTGCGAAAGAGCGATGCGTGATACTGCACAACTGGCCCACGGACATGTATCAGTTGCATTGCTGCCATCCCTTGCCGCAGGCTGGCTTCCTGAGGTGCTGAAGGTGTACACGGCCCGGCATCCGGGAGTTCAGCTGAGTGTGTTGGACGTGCTGTCCGAGCCATGCATTGCTGCCGTGGCAAATGGAGAGGCGGATTTTGCGCTGGCCGCCATACGCGTGGATACCCCCGACCTGAAGGCAGAGCCGTTTTGCAGTGACGGCTTCTATATGGTGTGCCCTAGCGACCATCCACTGGCGGACAAGGACGCGCTGTCGCTGGAGGATCTGACGCCCTGGCCATTCATCCACCTGGCACGTCACAGCAGCGTTCGTCAGTATTTGGATGCCGCTTTTTTTCCTCAAGCCATGCACACATTCGTCGAAGTCGAGCAACTGGCGACAGTGATGGGGCTGGTACAAGCGGGGCTTGGTATCACCGTGGCTCCTGCACTGAGCCTGTTTTATTTCGACAAGCCGGGACTGGTGACACGACATCTGCCGTTACCCGGAATGGACCGAAAAATCTATATGGTGCGCAGGCGGGAGCGCAGCCTCTCATTGGTGGCTGAAGCGCTCTACCAATTGATGCAGGAAATGCGTCCGGCAAACGCCTGAACCCCATGCCTGAGAAATCCAGGTCGCAAATGCTCGGCGATCGGGCACGCTGCGAATGCAGCCACGCATGAGAGAACAGCACCTCCGAAGCCCAGGAGACTATGGCTACGCCTGCAACCGCGAAGTGCGCGAAGCACAGCATGCATGGCAGGCTGTCGCCAGCCCGCCACTGCCCAGGTTTGCACATCTACACGCTGTCCTCTCTTGGTCTTAAGCTCGGCTGTTTACGGGTCAGACCATCGAAGCCACTCGCGTCCTCGCATCATGCAGAGATATCTCGCATCTGTGCTTGCAGAGAACGCAAGTCGGTCATGCAGTGCAGCTGGCCTTGCTCAGCATCACCTTCTAAAGCCCCGGAGACATACATGAAGTACGGAACCAGTCGCAAGCGCACTGCCGCCAACCTCAATTTCCCTTGCCGTCTTGCCGACGGCGCGCTGCGCAAGCTGCTAGTTGCTGGATTTGCGCTGGCAGCGCTGGCCAACGTCACGCTTGCGCAGGAGTCAAAGCGGGATGCATTCTTCTGGCTGGGCCAGATCAACAAGGCTTCGGCAGTCATCAATACCGACGAAGGCCTGCTGGACAAGTCCATGGCTCCCAAAATTGCGCGAGGTCTCCAGACCGTCTTGAACGCAGGCGACGCGCCCAATGGCAAACGGCCAGGTTTGGTCATCACTTTCGAGCCCCTGCTCATCGAAGCTGCCGGCGTGGAAGCCACCTTGCTGCATGCCGGGCGCTCAAGCCAGGACATGCTGGCCACCGTGCGCTCCGCCATACAGCGCGACGACATGCTGCGTCTGGCCAGGCAGCTGAGCCAGACCCGTGCTCATCTTCTGAGGCTGGCCGAGACCTATGCCGGCACAGTCGTTCCGAACTATACCAACGGGGTCGCAGCCCAGCCCAATAGTTACGGGCACTATCTTCTTGGGCATCTCGCGGGCTTTGACCGTGATGCCCAGCGTCTTCACGAGGCTTTTGCACGCATCGACCAGTCGGCAATGGGCACTACGGTTCTCAACGGCACCAGCTGGCCCCTGAATCGGGAGCGCATGGCCAAGTACCTTGGCTACCCGGTCACGGTGGACAACGCCTACGATGCCGCGCAAATCCTGGCTGCGGAAATGCCGGTGGAGGTTGGCGCAGTTGCTTCGAGCATTGCTCTGCATGTCGGAGCTTTTGTCGAGGACGTGATGGTGCAGTATGCACAGCCCAGACCCTGGATTCTGCTGCGGGAAGGCGGAGGCAACACCTACGTCTCCAGCGCCATGCCTCAGAAGCGCAATCCTGGATTGCTCAACGACACCCGCGCCAATGCCTCGCGGGTCTTGGCCCTAGGTGTTGGGCGCCTAATCAGCCAGCACAATATTCCGCCGGGAATGAGCGACAACAAATCTTCCCATGACTCTTCGGCGCTCGTTGGCGCCACGATCTCCACTCTTCAGGGATTTGACAAAGTGCTCGGCGGCCTGGTCATCAATCCCGAGCGTGCACTGGAGGAGCTCAATCTCGACTGGACGGCATCCCAGGAAGTGGCCGATGTTCTGATGCGCAAGTACAAATTACCGTTCCGCGTTGGCCACCACTTTGCGTCGGAGGTCGTGAGCTTTGCCAAGGAGCGCAATATCACCCCACGCGACTTCCCTTACGCCGATGCTCAACGCATCTATGCAGCGACGCTGAAACACGAGATGCCCATCGAGAACGGCAGCCTGCCAATGTCAGAGAGCGAATTCCGGGCAGCGCTGGACCCTGTGGCCATCGTGAAGAATCGTGTGACTGCTGGCGGCCCCCAACCTGCGGAGATGGCCCGCATGATTGCGCGCTCTAGGCAAATGCTTGCCCAGGAGGAGCAATGGACGGCCGAACGAAGCAAACGCATTGAGACGGCCATCAAGGATCTTGACCGCGACTTCGTACGCCTGACGGCTCAGTGAAGAGGAAAACAAGAAAAGAGGCCGAGACCTCTTTTCAAAGCATTGGTGGCCGGGCTGGCTTTTTTCGGCTGGCGGTGCCGTAAGCCTTGAAGCCCTCGCCGTCAGCGCTTGTTCCCTTGCTGGGTGTATTGCGCGTACAACTCGTCAGCCATTTGTCGCAGCGCACGACCTATGGCTGCGTACTCATACTCGTTGAGATTGGCCAAGGAGGCGCGTCCCGATGGACGGTCCGATCCAAAGCCACGTCCCGGCAGGAGCACGATCCCTGTTTCGTCGGCAATCCGGAACAGCATGTCGCCGGTCGAGGACTGCTTGACCGCCCATTTCGAGAACGCTTCGCCATAAAGCTTCGACGTCACGTCCTGCAGGTCAATCAAGGTGTAGTAATCGACCGCATTTTCATCTCTTTGCGGAGGCGTTCCCAACTCGCGATACAGCGTTGCTTCACGACGTCGTATCAGTTGCTTGAGCGTGTGCTTGTACTGGTCGCTCTCGTCCATGAGCGCAAACAGCGAGAACAAGGTCATCTGGACCTGCTGCGGCGTGGACAGACCGGCCGTGTGGTTCAAGGCAACAGCGCGGCTGTCGGCAACCAGACGATCTATGAATTTCAATGAACGCACATCGGGTAGCAGTGAACGATAGCGATCATCGAGCGCTGTTTTCTCGGACTCAGGCAGCTTGCCCAATGCCAAGTCGAAGATATTTTCCTTATGGGCGGCCACAACACCCAGACGCCAGCCAGTGGCACCAAAGTATTTGGAGAATGAATAGACCAACAAAGTGTTGGCCGGGCAAATCGCAAAGAGCGACTGAAAGCCATCGGCAAACGTGCCATAGACGTCATCGGTCAGGATCATCAGATCCGGTCGATGCTCGGCCACAATCTTGCGCACACGCTCCAGGCTGCGCTCGTCCATCTTTACCGATGGCGGATTGCTGGGGTTCACGCAGAAGAAGATCTTGATGGCCGGATCCTTGAGCTTGTCCAGCTCGGAATCAGGATATTGCCAGTTGAGGGCCGGGTCGGCATTGATGGCCACCTCCTCCAACGCATACTGGGCCAGTTCCGGAATTTCTATGTACGGAGTGAAAACCGGCATGCCGATGGCTACCTTGTCACCAGCCTTGAGCAGCCCGTTGACCTTCATGCTCTCGAAGATGTATGCCATGGCGGCTGTTCCCCCCTCGACCGCAAACAGGTTCACGGACTCGCTGGGAATTGCATCAGCCCCCATTTCACGGATGATGTACTGGCGCACGATTTTTTCGCTGATGTTCAGCATCCGCGGGGGAACGGGGTAATTGCAGCCCAGAATACCGTCGACCATCTCGTGCAGGAAGGCGGCCGGATCCAAGCCCAGCTGATCGCGCACATAACTCAGGGATTTACCGAGAAAGCGCACGCCTTCCTGATCGCGGTTCTCGGCAATATAGCGCTCGAAGCGCCCCTCTATGCCCTCGATCTTTGCCAGACCTCCCACGCCCACCGTGGTCATATACGAATACGAAAGTTCCGACTCGGCAGCCGCGAACAAGCCCAGACGGAAAAATGCTCTTCTCGGGGTGGTTGCCAGAAAATTGGGATTGCCCCGCCCCGCATTGAGCATGAGGCGGTTTCCATCGCCCGAGGCGATCTTGATCAACTCATCCTTGAGCTCAAACGGGCTCAAGTTCGCCAGACTCTGATAATCCTTGCTCATATCGCAACTCCTTCCATTCGTACTAGTGAATCAGTTCAGGGGTTTCACGCAAAGGCAATGACCAGCGGACCCAACAAAGTCAGGAACACATTGGCCAACGCATAAGTGATTGCAAACGGGGTGGTGGGGATTGAATTGCCGGCCTTGTCCAGAACCTCGCCAAACGCGGGATTGGCACTGCGTGCGCCCGACAGCGAGCCCGCGAACACGGCCACGTTGTCGTAACGCAACACATACTTGCCAAACACAATGGCAATCAGCAGCGGAATGATGGTGACCAGAACGCCCAGCATGAATAGCGTCAAGCCCTGTTCCATGACCGTGCTGACCGCCTGCTGGCCGGACTGCAGGCCCACCATGGCCACAAAGCCGGCCAGCCCCAGATCGCGCAGCAATGTCGAGGCGCTTGTCGGCATATTGCCCATGGTGTGCTTGCGGCTGCGCCACCAGCCAAACAGCAGGCCAGAGAGCAAGGCACCGCCACCGCTGCCCAGCGTGATGGGAATAGCGCCTATGCGCAGCACCAGCAGGCCAATCAGCAGGCCGACGACAATGCCGAAGCCGTGGAACACCCAGTCGGTTTTGTCGCTGGGAACAATGATGGGACCGGCGGCCTGGGCAGCCTTCTGAACGTCCTGAGGCGTGCCGAACAAGGTAACCACATCGCCGGGCATCACCATGGTCTGCGCAGTGATGGGAACCGGCGATCCCGCGCGTATCAAGCCCTCGGCATAGACGCCGTGCTTGAGATCCTGAGACAGGCTGTCCAGAATGTCCTTGACGCAGCGGTTGAGATACTGGGAATTGGAAATGGCCACATCACGGCGCACCATCACCACATCCATGCCCTGGGCACCGGGCAGCTCATCGCCTACCGACTTGCCCAGAGACACCACGGCGGAGCGGCGTCCGACCAGCAAAATAATGTCGCCAGCCTCCAGTACTAGGCTGGGGTCCACGCCGACCAGGGCATTCTTTCGCTGAATGCGCTCCACTGTCACCCTGCCCTGAGTCCCCTCGGCTTCGAGATCGGCCACGGTTTTGCCTGATTGAGCGACGCGGAAAATACGCCCAACCAGATCGGGTGCCGCTGGCGATTCCCCCACGCCATAGACCCGAACGCCCTTGAGCTGCTCCTGCTCAGCTTGAACCGCGTCATCCCGGATATTGCGTCCGGTAATCCATGGCAGGACATTGACGCACATGATGATGGCGCCGAAAGAGCCGAATATATAGGTGACCGCATAGCCGATGGCGACATTGGCCTGCATGCGCTGCACCTCTTCGCCCGAAAGCCCGAGTTTCTCTATGGCAGAGCCAGCCGTTCCAATGATTGCCGACTGCGTCAGTCCGCCGGCTGCAAGGCCTGCAGCCAGGCCTTTGTCCAGTCCGAATACCCGGGCAATCACCACCACCGTGATCAAGCCGGACAAGGCCACTACGACGGCCATCATGATTTCCTTGACCGAATGACGCCCCAAAGAATTAAAGAACTGCGGGCCGCTTTCAAAGCCTACGGCGTATATGAACAAGGCGAAAAGCACAGCCTTGATGCCTGAATCGATCTGAATGCCGATCTGGCTGATCAAAACCGCTGCCAATAGCGAACCAGCCACACCACCTAACTGGAATGATCCGAAGCGGAACTTGCCGACCCAGTATCCCAGAGCCAGAGACGCGAAAAGTGCCGCCTCCGGTGATTGGTGAAAAATGCTTTTAAGTAAATCCATGGCCACCTCTATTTCCGGATAAAAGGATCAAGCAACAGAAAGTCCACTCATGCCTCTATGCATGAGCCTGGAAATGCTTGAACTCAGGAGAAAGCGGTTTGCTACTAGGAAGCGTGCATCGAGATCGCCCATCTCAAAGCTGATGCCACATCCATTGGCTGGTTGGTTCTTGTCTTCTTCTATTTCCCACCACTATTAAAGACAAAAGCGTACCAAAATGTAGGACGTAACCGATTATTCTTTTCAAAATATTCATGGCTCTTCAGTTACGGCTTGACATTGACCGCCAATATTGGCAATCCACCAGCATAAGCCGATGGTCAAGCCTGTGACGCCGAGACTGAGCTGAATCGCAGCCTAGGCGCCGGATAACGATTAGCGCAAGGTTCTTCGGTTAATGGAGCGCCGGGTTGCCGCCAGATTGCTTCGACGCGCCAGGGGCTGGGTCACATTTGGATCCGCTGCATTGGCTGCAGCCGCCAGTTTTTGTTGTGCATCCAGCAGGCTCTTGAGATCGGCTGCGCGCTCCTGCGCCAATGCTGCCGTGTTCTGGGCGGTCTGCAACTGGGCATGCAGATTCAGGATCTCCTGCTCGGATTGCTCAAAGCGAGTCAGCAGTTCCTGATAGCGAGACTCCGCCTTGCGCTCCTGGTCCTGCAGGCTTTTTCGCGCTGCAGTGAGTTCCTGCCGCGCACGATCGACCTCGTTGAGCATATGTCGCTCGTTGCCCGCATACTGCTCGGCCATGCGCTGGCGCTCGGCGGCGGCTGACTGAATTTCCTCGCTGTGTTTTTGCTGCTGCAACTCACGCTGGCGTACGGCATTGCTCAGCTCATCACGTAGTTCTTCCAGGCGCTGATCGCGCTCTTGTAAGGTCTGCTGCATTTCGTCAAGACGCCGGGCCAAGTCTTGGGCGTGATTTTGAGCTGCCTGCAGGGCTTGATTCAGCGCATCTTTTTGCGCTTCCATGGTGGCCTGGCGCTGCGCGAGTTGCTCCTGTTGCGCCACAAATTCCTGCTCTGCAGCTTTCAAAGCCTGTTCGCGAAGATCCAAAGCCTTGCTGGCCGCGGCTTTCGCCTCTTCCTGTGCCGTATTCCAGAGATCTTCGGCGAGGCGCTGCACAGGGTCCGGCACCGATTGCAGCACGGATGGGTCCTGCTCTCCCGCCACACCCAGACGACGGCCCAGTGTTGCAAACCAGGTCTCCAGCATCGGGCTGACCGTATTGGGAGAGCCTCGCCCTATCTGCTGACGCACGCGCTCTATGGTCGGACGCAGCCCCTGGGCAATCAAAGCATCCGCTGCAGCCCAGACATCGGACTCCTGAACACCTCTGGACGTAGTTTTGCTTGTATTCATATCTATTCGCCAAATAACTAACGATAAGTGATTGTTATCGTTATCTATATTTATATTGCGTAATACACAATACATCTTATGTATTAAATATTACGTATGAAATTTTCATACAGATGACAACGTACATTAACCCGGTTTCACCCCTTTGATTCTGGATGTAGTCCGTTCTGCGTTCGAGAGAGCAATTTCGTTGGCTTGATACAGGCGGTTCCGCCAAGCCTGTGATCAGGCTGGCATGAAGGCATGCTGTGCCTGATCGCTGTCATTGATGTACGCGACGCCTGCCTCAGCCCGCAGGCTCTCACGCATAGTTGCACCCGCCTGACAGGGCGTGAGCAAGGATGCGTGAGTTAGGACAAGAGGGTCCGCAGTGCTGCGCCTCCTTTTGCCGGCACGTCGATTTCAGCTGGCATGCAAAGTCAGGGAGAAAATAGCGCCATGGATTCAAGCAAGCCCTCGCCCTTCCCTGCCCCTGTGACTTTTGACGCCAACCGCCTGCAAATACAGGATGTGCCGGAGTCTGCTCTTGCGCCCAAAGCGCATGAAGCCATCAAGGAGCTCATGCAGGAAGGCGAATCCAGCAATACGCGCAGCAGCTATCAAAGCGCCATGCGTTATTGGGCGGCCTGGCATCTGCTGCGCCTTGGCCAGCCCATGCAAATGCCGCTGCAGGTTTCCACGGTGCTGCAATTCATCATCGACCATGCCCAGAGGCAGACCGCTGGGGGCTTGCTTCATGAAATGCCGCCCGAAATCGATGAAGCCCTGGTTGCAGCCGGCTACAAGGGTAAAAAAGGGGCTCCTTCACACAGCACGCTGGTGCATCGCATGGCCGTGATGTCCAAGGCGCATCAGGTGCATGCCATGCCCAATCCCTGTCAGGACGGGGCAGTCAAGGAGCTTATGTCGCGCACGCGCAAGGCCTATGCAAGGCGCGGCGAGTTGCCGCAGAAGAAAGAGGCGCTGACGCGCGATGTGCTGGAGGAATTGCTGGCAAGCTGTGACGACAGTTTGCGCGGCCTGCGCGACCGGGCGCTGCTGCTGTTTGCCTGGGCCAGCGGCGGGCGGCGCCGCTCCGAAGTGGCCGGCGCCGATATGCGTTTCCTGCGCGCCGTGGCTGGTGGGGAATTCATCTACACCCTGAGCCATAGCAAGACTAACCAGAGCGGCACCGACGCTCCCGAGAATCACAAGCCCGTCACCGGCCGTGCCGCCATCGCCCTGAGAGCATGGCTGGACGCGGCCGGCATCACCGACGGTCCTATCTTCAGGCGCATTCGCAAAGGCGGCCATTTGGCAGAGCCATTGACTCCCGCTGCGGTGCGCAACATCGTCAAAGAACGCTGTGCGCTGGCTGGTGTGGAAGGAGACTTTTCGGCGCACTCGCTACGCTCGGGATTTGTGACCGAGGCCGGCAGACGCAATCTGCCGCTGGCTGACACCATGGCATTGACCGGACACCATAGCGTGAACACCGTACTCGGTTACTTCCGTGCCGACTCGGCACTCAACAATCAGGCGGCGCGCATGCTGGACGAGGACTGATCAAGCCCCATCAGCTGCAGCGCAGTCTGATAAATGGCGGATTGCGGATCGGCCAGTTGCAGCGGCAAATCAAAGTGGTTGGTCGCCGGCGCTTCCACCCATTGCCCCGGCAGACAGCGTGCCTGCCAGGCCGCCAGATAGTCGCGCGACTGGCGCTTGAATTCATGGCTTTCAAACTCCCCACAGCTCACGCACAACTGGCATTGAGCATGGGTACTAGCATCGGGCAGCAGAAAGCGCGGACTGTTGCGTATGGCGGCAGTATCGTCGAGCCGCATCCAGTCGTTGATGTGGGTTGCCAGCAGCGGCTGCAGGTCGAACAGACCGCTCAAGGTCAATACAGACCGGGGCACGGCCTGCGCTGGCAGGTCGTAGTCTTGCTGCCAGTCCTTGGCCAGCAGCATGCCCGCCAGATGTCCCCCGGCCGAGCTTCCGCAGACACAGATATTGCGGGCATCACCGCCGTAGATGGCAATATTGCGCACCACCCAGGCATAGGCTTGACGCATCTGATCAACGATATGGTCCAGAGTAACGGACGGGGCCAGATCGTAGTCAGGCACAACGATGATGGCGCCCTCCTGCGTCAGTGCGGGCGCCATGAAAGCCGAATCATCCTTGCTCAAGGCCTTCCAGTAGCCCCCATGGATGAAGATGAAAACAGGCGCAGCTTGTGCTTTCGCTGCCCGAGCTGCGGGCAGATAGATATCCAGAACATCCGTAGCCCTGGGGCTGTAGCGCTGGTTGCGAACCGCGCCAGGCAATGCAAACGCGGCCTGGCTTTCCTGCGTGTAGCGCGTCATATACGCCAGCGGATCCTGCACGCTGGCGCGGGCGTTGTATTGGCGGTCGTAGTAAGCGGTCGTGGAGTTGGTCGAGATGGAAGGCATTTTCTGCGCGGCTTTGGGCTTCGGGCGGCGATCAATCGCAGCGCACAGCATAAGCCAGGCGGCAGGCTCTTCACTGCCGCGGCAGTGTCAACTCCGCAAGCCTGCATCCTCCAATTAGACCTGTTCACCTGTCATGTAGATACATTAAATTACATGCTTGCAAATGAAATCAGAGCGTTGGAGCAGGCGTTGATTAAAACAAAAGCGGGAGTTGGCTGTGCAGCCATGATGTGGGGGCTCTGCTCCCAGGCCGGCGGCCTTGATAGAACAGGCCAGGACCTTGGGCCTTTGTTTGAAAACGGCCGCTATCTTTCCGTGGAGACCTATACGGTTCGGCCCCGGATCCAGGGCACGGATGCCCTGGGCAAGTCCACTGGACAGGTGGTCGACGATTACACCCAATGGGGCTTTGCATACAAGCAGGATGTGAATCCACGGACCTCGGTGCTGCTGATGTTGAGCAAGCCTTTTGGCCTTGACATCGCTTACAGCCCGCTGCAATCGCCTCTTTTTGGCGGCACGCAGGCCCGCGTGAGCAGCCATGAACTCATGGGGGCGCTGCGCTACAGCTGGGATGAGCACTGGGCCGTGCATGGCGGTCTGCGCCTACAGCGTACCGAAGGACATGTCGCCCTGGGGGGCATGGTATTTGGAGCGCTCAATGGATACCGGGTGGATTTCAGGCCCAGTACCGAGCCAGGCTATTTACTGGGCATGAGCTATGAGCGCCCGGATATGGCTTTGCGCGTCGCTGCGACCTATTACTCGGCTATCAAGCACAAGATCGCGACCCGTGAAAACCTATGGCCGGGCGAAACAAGGACGGCATCGACTGCTCCGCAGAGCTTCAACCTCGATATTCAGACAGGCATCACGCCAAGTACCCTGCTCTTTGGACAGATACGCTGGACCAACTGGTCGCAATTCCGGCTACACCCGCAGACCTTGGCTGCGATACTCCCAGGCCGCAGCCTGGCGGACATGGAGGACACCACCACCTACACGCTGGGTCTTGCGCAGAGGCTGGCTGCGAACTGGTCCGGCTTTATCGCCATGGCTTATGACAAGCGCAGTGACAAGGCCGCACTGTCGCCATTGCGCCCCACCGATGGCCGCCTTGGCTACACGGTGGGGGTGAGCTATCAGCAAGGACAGTTCAAACTCACGCCCTGGCTGAGCTACCAGCGTCTGGGCTCGGTTGACATCTCCAGCGGCGGCACGACTCTTGCGGCTTTCGATGCCGAGTCCGCCACGGCGTTCGGGATTAGACTCGGCTATCAGTTCTGAGAACAATCGCAGCTAGTACGCTGCTGCAATCTGGCTGCAGGCGCCCGAAGCGCTCAACCCAGCGCCGCGATCACGTCGGCCGGAGCCTGCACCAGCTCGATCAGCACGCCCTCGCCGGCAATCGGAAACTCGTCATTGCTCTTGGGGTGCAGAAAAGTGATGTCATAGCCTGCCGCTCCCTTGCGGATACCGCCAGGAGCAAATCGCACGCCATTGGCCGTCAGCCATTCCACGGCCTTGGGCAGATCGTCGATCCACAGGCCGATGTGGTTCAGCGGCGTGGCGTGCACGGCGGGCTTTTTCTCGATGTGCATGGGCTGCATGATGTCCACTTCCACCTTCATCGCGCCCCGCCCCATGGCCAGAATGTCCTCGTCCACGTTTTCGCGCTCGCTCTGAAAGGTGCCGGTCTGCTCCAGACCCAGCATGTCCACCCACAGCTTTTTCATGCGCTGTTTATCGGTGCCACCGATGGCGACTTGCTGAATGCCCAGAACCTTGAAAGGACGATTGCTCATGAATGACTCCTTGATTGATAGCTTAAAGCGCAATATTGGTAAGCGCTAGAGCCAGTTTTTATTGAAATATCAAACCTCGCCCAGCAACCAACTGCTGGCCATGGCAAAGTATTCGCGCAGCCAGGCGTTGAAACGCGTGGCCAAAGGGGTAGGAGCCGCCACGGGATAGACCTGAGGCAGATCCTGCCGCTTTGCAATGTCCATGGCGCGCATCAGATGAAAGTCGCTGCTGACCATAGCCATGGGTGCATCCGCAGCCACGCCGCGCTCGGCCAGCAAGGGCCGGCTGAGCTTCAGATTCAGCTCGGTGCTGGTGCTGAGCTTTTCCAGCACCAGCCGCTGCGCAGCAATACCGTGACGCTGCTGCAGATAGCGGGCCATGACCTCGGCCTCAGACTCTTTTTCACCCCAATCGACACCGCCGCAAACGGCGACCAAGGCCTGGGGCTGCAGCTTGGCCAGCTGCGCCGCCTGATCCAGCCGCGCGGCCAGCACCGGCTTAGGGTGACCATCGAGTGTGGCACTACCCAACACCACGATGGATTGCACGGGCGGCACTTGCTGTGGCTCCAGCCCCAGGCCGGACAGGCGGCTCCAGAACCAGAACAGGCTGATCAGCCACAGCGCCAGAACGACCCAGCCCAGCGACCACAGCCTTTGATTCAAGGGCCTGGACGCACGCCAATGCTGCACTGAGCGCCATTTCCAGCTCAGCCCAAAGGCCCCGGCACCCAGCATGGCGGGCAGCACCACGCCCACATTGAAATGCCCCATGCGCATCAGTACCAGTGCATCGGCCAATAGCAGCGCTCCCAGCAAAGCCAGCAGTGCGCGCGCGCATCTGGCTGGGCGGGATATCGAGGTATCTGCTTTCAATGTCATAGCTGCTGGCTCATATTGGATAAGGGCTAGAGCCTATATTATTGAAAACTGCAAAGCCCGCAGAGCCCAAGCCCTGCGGGCTTTTGCTTCGGGGCCTGATCTGCAGCCCGGCCGCATGCCGGTGCCGGACCCAGGCCCCGAAAAGCGCTCATCACTCGAATTCCAGAATGATGTCGTCCACCGCCAGCGAGTCTCCCTTGGCGGCGCTGATCTTGCTGACCACACCGTCCTGGGCCGCGAAAAGAATGTTCTCCATCTTCATGGCTTCGATGACGGCCAGCTTCTCGCCAGCCTGCACCTTCTGGCCGGGCTGCACCGCCACGTCGACCAGCAGGCCGGGCATGGGCGAGAGCAGGAACTTGGACAGGTCGGGCGGAGCCTTGTAAGGCATGAGCTTGTGCATCTCTGCGCCCTTGGGCGAGAGCACCAGCACATCGGCTTGTGTGCCATTGTGGATGACGCGCAGTGCCAGTGGGTTCTTGCCGTTGCCGCGTTCGATCTGGCAGGTGAAAGCCTTGCCGTTGCAGACGCCGCGCACCACCAGATCGCGAATGTCGGCATTGCTGCGGAATTCGTAGGTCTTGTCGCCGATGACGACCTTGCAGACGCGGGCTTGGGCATCGAAGTCAGTCACCTCGCCAGTCACATACTGGTTCTTGCCTTCAGCACCCAGAACCACGGCGGTGTACTTCTCGCCCACCTGCACCTGGTGGCCTTGCATCTGGCCGGTGATGGTCGATGCACGCGCGCGATAGCGGCGATTGCGGAACAGGGCCAAAGCCACCAGGAAGTCGGGATCATCGTGGGGCACGTCCTCGGCATGGAAGCCGTCGGCATAGTGCTGGGCGATGAAGCCGGTGTTGAACTTACCCGAGACAAAGTCCGGGTGCGCCAGCAGGGCCGCCTGGAACGGGATGTTGGAGCTGATGCCGCGGATGGCAAAACCGTTGAGTGCTTCGCGGGCCTTGGCAATGGCGTCGTTGCGATCCTTGCCGTGCACGATGAGCTTGGCAATCATCGAGTCGTAGTACATGGGGATCTCGCCGCCGTCGTAGACGCCGGTATCCACACGCACGCCGTTCAGATGCTCGGTGTCGGACTGCCACATGGTCTGCTCGGGCGGCGCAAAACGAACCAGGCGGCCGGTCGAAGGCAGGAAGTTGCGGAACGGGTCTTCCGCGTTGATACGGCACTCGATGGCCCAGCCGTCTCGCTTCACATCCGCCTGGGCAAAGGACAGCTTTTCACCGGCGGCCACACGAATCATCTGCTCGACCAGATCGAGTCCGGTGATGCATTCGGTCACCGGGTGCTCGACCTGCAGGCGGGTATTCATCTCCAGGAAGTAGAAGTCCTGGTCCTTGCCGACCACGAACTCCACGGTGCCGGCGCTCTGGTACTTGACGGCCTTGGCCAGGGCCACGGCCTGCTCGCCCATGGCCTTGCGGGTGGCGTCGCTGATGAAGGGCGAAGGCGCTTCCTCGATCACCTTCTGGTGACGGCGCTGAATCGAGCATTCGCGCTCGTTCAGGTAAACCACATTGCCGTGGCTGTCGCCCAGAATCTGGATTTCGATATGGCGGGGCTCCTGCACAAACTTCTCGATGAAGATGCGGTCGTCGCCAAAGCTGTTGCGCGCTTCGTTCTGGCACGAGGCAAAACCTTCAAAGGCTTCCTTGTCGTTGAATGCCACGCGCAGACCCTTGCCGCCGCCACCGGCCGAGGCCTTGATCATCACGGGGTAGCCAATGCCCTTGGCGATTTCCACCGCCTGCTCGGGGCCGGCGATGGCGTCGTTGTAGCCGGGGATGGTGTTGACTTTGGCCTCGCCGGCCAGCTTCTTGGACGCGATCTTGTCGCCCATGGCCGCGATGGAATGTGACTTGGGGCCGATGAAGGCTATGCCTTCTTCTTCGCAACGCCTGGCAAAGCCCTCGTTCTCCGAGAGAAAACCGTAGCCTGGGTGAACTGCCTGTGCGCCGGTCTGCTTGCAGGCTTCAATGATTTTCTCGCCCAGCAGATAGGACTCGCGGCTAGGCGCAGGACCCAGGCGCACGGCCTCGTCGGCCAGCTTGACATGGCGGGCATCCTTGTCGGCATCGGAGTAGACCGCCACGGTCTGGATGCCCATCTTGCGGGCGGTGGCGATCACGCGGCAAGCGATTTCGCCGCGGTTGGCAATCAGGATCTTGGTAAACATGGATAAATCTCCTGGTTCTTTTTGTTCTTACAGAGGGATGTTCCCGTGCTTGCGCCAGGGGTTGTCCAGCTGCTTGTTCTTGAGCATCTCCAGCGAACGGCAGATGCGCTTGCGCGTTTCATGCGGCTGGATCACATCGTCGATAAAGCCACGGGCACCGGCCACAAAGGGGTTGGCAAAGCGTTCCTTGTATTCCGCTTCGCGCGCGGCCAGCTTCACCGGGTCGTTCTTGTCTTCACGGAAGATGATTTCCACCGCGCCCTTTGCGCCCATCACGGCGATTTCGGCATGGGGCCAGGCCAGGTTCACGTCACCGCGCAAATGTTTGGAAGCCATCACGTCGTAGGCGCCGCCATAGGCCTTGCGGGTGATGACGGTGATCTTCGGCACCGTGGCTTCGGCATACGCATACAGCAGCTTGGCGCCGTGCTTGATGATGCCGCCATACTCCTGAGAGGTGCCGGGCATGAAACCGGGCACGTCCACGAAGGTGACCACGGGGATGTTGAAGGCATCGCAAAAGCGCACGAAGCGCGCAGCCTTGATGGAGGACTTGATGTCCAGGCAGCCAGCCAGCACCAGGGGCTGATTGGCCACGACGCCCACGGTCTGACCGGCCATGCGGGCAAAACCGATGATGATGTTCTTGGCGTACTCGGGCTGCAGCTCGAAGAAATCGCCATCGTCCACGGTCTTGAGGATCAGCTCCTTCATGTCGTAGGGCTTGTTGGCGTTTTCGGGCACCAG
The DNA here is from genome assembly GCF_000761245.1 of Comamonas testosteroni. Lineage (GTDB taxonomy): Bacteria > Pseudomonadota > Gammaproteobacteria > Burkholderiales > Burkholderiaceae_C > Comamonas > Comamonas testosteroni_C. Next base: position 49,917 of record NZ_AWOR01000026.1, read on the forward strand.
CGTATCCAGCGACATGTCGGCGCGGCCCACGGGATCGGTGGTTTCGCGCACGGGAGCCTTTTCCTTGTTGTTCAAGGGCAGGTAGTTATAGAGGCGACGCAGCATCATCAACGCTTCTACGTCGTTGTCGAATGCCATGTCGGCCACGCCGCTCTTGGTGGTGTGGGTGATGGCCCCGCCTAGCTCTTCGGCCGTGACTTCCTCGTGGGTCACGGTCTTCACGACTTCGGGACCGGTCACGAACATATAGGAGCTGTCCTTGACCATGAAGATGAAGTCGGTCATGGCCGGCGAGTACACGGCGCCGCCGGCGCTGGGGCCCATGATCATGGAGATCTGGGGCACCACGCCCGATGCCAGCACATTCTTCTGGAACACATCGGCATAGCCACCCAGAGAGGCAACGCCTTCCTGGATACGCGCACCACCCGAATCGTTGAGGCCGATGACGGGTGCGCCGACCTTCATGGCCTGGTCCATCACCTTGCAGATCTTCTCGGCATGGGTTTCGGACAGCGCGCCGCCGAACACCGTGAAGTCCTGGCTGAACACAAACACCAGACGGCCGTTGATCATGCCGTAGCCGGTGACCACGCCGTCACCGGGGATCTTGGTGTTTTCCATGCCGAAGTCCGTGCAGCGGTGTTCCACGAACATGTCCCACTCTTCAAAAGTGCCGTCGTCCAACAGCAGCTCGATACGCTCGCGCGCCGTCAGCTTGCCTTTCTTGTGCTGAGCGTCGATGCGCTTTTGTCCCCCACCCAGCCTAGCGAGTTCTCGCTTGGCTTCCAGCTGCTTCAGGATATCGTCTTGCATGCTTGTCCTCTAACGTGATTTGGGTTATTTATCTCGCAAATGTCTTGTGCTGCGATGCTATGGTTAAGTGAGCTACTAGCGCCTACTGCATTTGGGCTAGAAGCAGATTTCTTGCTGCCGTACTGGCGGCGATGCGACCCGAGGCAACATCGTCCTGAAGGACGGGGAGCATGGCCTTGACCTGCGGATGCTGGCGAAACGCCTGCTTGAGACCGAAGTCGATGCGCTCCCACATCCAGGCCAGGGCCTGCTTCTCGCGGCGCAGGGCCAGGCGGCCGTTGGCGGTCTGCAGCTCCCTGAAGCTGCTGACTGCAGCCCAGAAGCCCTCCACTCCCTGCCCCAGCAAGGCACTGATCTGCAACACACGCGGCTGCCACAGCGCGCCGGTGTTGGCGTGATCGGGGTTGCCGTGCATGCCCAGCAGGCGCAGGCTCGATGTGATCTGGGCCTGGGCACGCGTGGCTGCATGGGAGTCGATGTCGGCCTTGTTGATGACCACCAGGTCGGCCAGCTCCATCACGCCCTTCTTGATGGCCTGCAGGTCGTCGCCCGCATTGGGCAGCTGCAGCACGCAGAACATGTCCGTCATGCCATGCACGGCGATCTCGCTCTGGCCCACACCCACGGTCTCGACGATGACCACGTCATAACCGGCGGCTTCGCAGACCAGCATGGCTTCGCGCGTCTTTTCGGCCACGCCGCCCAGCGTACCGCTGCTGGGGCTGGGGCGGATATAGGCCTCCAGCCGCATGGACAGCTGCTCCATGCGGGTCTTGTCGCCGAGGATGGAGCCGCCCGAGACGGTGCTGGACGGATCGATCGCCAGCACTGCCACACGCAGACCCTTCTCTATCAGGTACAGGCCCAGGGCTTCGATGAAGGTGGATTTGCCGACGCCCGGCACGCCGCTGATGCCAAGGCGAAACGCCTTGCCCGTGTGCGGCAGCAGAGCGGTGAGCAGGCCGTCGGCCTGTTCACGGTGGTCGGCTCGAGAGGATTCAAGCAAGGTAATGGCCTTGGCCATGGCCCGGCGCTGCACGGCAGGGTTGCCGCGCAGGATGCCGTCTTGCATTTGCTCAGGTGTCACGTCGCGATCGCCTTTGCTATCGATGCTTGCCGGCCGATCAGAGACCGTTGGCCTTCTTGATCTGCTCCAGCACATCCTTGGCGCTGGCAGGAATGGGAGTGCCGGGGCCGTATACGCCCTTGACGCCCGCGTTGTAGAGGAAATCATAGTCCTGAGCGGGAATCACACCGCCCACGAAGACGATGATGTCATCCGCTCCCTGCTTCTTGAGCTCGGCAATGATGGCCGGCACCAGGGTCTTATGGCCTGCGGCCAGGGTCGAGACGCCCACGGCGTGCACATCGTTCTCGATGGCCTGGCGAGCACATTCCTCGGGGGTCTGGAACAGAGGCCCCATGTCCACGTCGAAACCCAGGTCCGCAAAGGCGGTGGCGACCACCTTGGCTCCACGATCATGGCCATCCTGGCCCAGCTTGGCGATCATCACTCGGGGGCGTCGGCCCATGGCCTGCGAAGCGGTGTTGATTTCTTCCTTGAGCTTGTCCCAGCCTTCGGCGGAGTCATAAGCGGCAGCGTACACACCGGTCACCTTCTGGGTATCGGCGCGGTGGCGGCCAAACGCCTTTTCCATCGCGTCGGAAACTTCACCCACCGTGGCGCGCAGGCGCACGGCCTTGATGGACAGATCCAGCAGATTGCCCTCGCCAGACTCTGCAGCAGCAGTGATGGCAGCCAGCGCAGCCTCTACCTTGGCTGTATCGCGTTTTGCCTTGATATCCTTCAAGCGGGCAATCTGGCTGTCGCGCACCTTGACGTTGTCCACCTCCAGAATGTCAACCGGATCTTCCTTGGCCAGCTTGTACTTGTTGACGCCGACGATGACTTCCTTGCCCGAGTCGATGCGGGCCTGCTTTTCGGCGGCGGCGGCTTCGATCTTGAGCTTGGCCCAGCCGCTGTCCACAGCGGCGGTCATGCCGCCCATGGCGTCGACCTCCTCGATGATGGCCCAAGCCTTGTCGGCCATTTCCTGGGTCAGCTTTTCCATCATGTAGGAGCCCGCCCAGGGATCGATCACATTGGTGATGTGGGTTTCTTCCTGAATGATCAGCTGTGTATTGCGGGCAATGCGGGCCGAGAACTCCGTAGGCAGGGCAATGGCCTCGTCCAGCGCATTAGTGTGCAGGGACTGGGTGCCGCCAAACACGGCCGCCATGGCTTCGATGGTGGTGCGGACCACGTTGTTGTAAGGGTCCTGCTCGGTCAGCGACCAGCCCGAGGTCTGACTGTGCGTGCGTAGCATCAGGCTCTTGGGGTTCTTGGCGTCAAAGCCTTTCATGATGCGGCACCACAGCAGGCGTGCGGCACGCATCTTGGCCACTTCCAGGTAGAAATTCATGCCCACGGCCCAGAAGAAGGACAGGCGGCCGGCGAAAGCATCCACGTCCATGCCCTTGGCGATGGCGGTCTTCACATATTCCTTGCCGTCGGCCAGCGTGAAAGCCATTTCCAGCGCCTGGTTGGCCCCGGCTTCCTGCATGTGGTAACCCGAAATCGAGATCGAGTTGAACTTGGGCATGTTCTGGCTCGTGTACTCGATGATGTCGCCAATGATCTTCATCGACGGCTTGGGCGGGTAGATATAGGTGTTGCGCACCATGAACTCTTTCAGAATGTCGTTCTGAATCGTTCCGGCGAGTTGGTCCTGCGAGACGCCCTGCTCTTCCGCAGCCACCACATAGCCGGCCAGCACGGGTAGCACGGCGCCGTTCATGGTCATGGAGACCGAGACCTTGTCCAGCGGGATCTGGTCGAACAGAACCTTCATGTCTTCCACCGAATCGATGGCCACGCCGGCCTTGCCCACGTCGCCCGTCACGCGCGGATGGTCGCTGTCATAGCCGCGGTGGGTCGCCAGGTCAAAAGCGACAGAAACGCCTTGGCCGCCGGCGGCCAGCGCCTTGCGATAGAAGGCATTGGATTCTTCGGCGGTGGAGAAACCCGCGTACTGGCGGATCGTCCAGGGACGGCCTGCATACATGGTGGCCTGGGGGCCACGGATATAGGGAGCAAAGCCCGGCAGCGTGTTGGTATGAGCCAGATCGGCCGTGTCTTCAGCCGTGTACAGAGGCTTGACGGTGATGCCGTCGGGCGTGAGCCAGTTCAGATTGTTGATGTCTCCACCGGGAGCAGCCTTGTTGGCTGCCTTGGTCCAGGCTTGCAGATCAGCGGGTGCGAATTCTTGTGGGTCCTGTACCGGATTCTCTTGGCTCATGTTGTCTCTCGTATGCGGTGCGCGCAGTGAAGTTTGGAATTGCGGTGAACTACCTAGATAAGCCTAGTGTACATGATTCATAATTATGAATTCAAAATACTTGCAGCATATAATCACGCGTAATGACAAGCAAAACACTTACTCCTCTTGCGCTATATGAGCAGGTCGCCGAGCAATTGCGCCAGCGCATCTTCCGGCGAGAGCTTGAACCTGGTGCCTGGATCGACGAGCTGAAGATTGCCGAGGAATACGGCATCAGCCGCACGCCCCTGCGCGAGGCACTGAAGGTGCTGGCCGCCGAAGGCCTGGTGACCATGAAGCTGCGCCGGGGCGCCTACGTGACCGAGGTCTCGCGCAAGGACATCTCCGACGTCTATCGCTTGCTGAGCCTGCTGGAGGCAGATGCGGCGGCCGAGGTTGCCGGCAAGGCCACGGACGAACAATTGCAGCGTCTGCAGCAGACCCATGAGGAGCTGAAGCAGAACACCGCCGACGCCGAGCGGTTTTTCGCGCTCAACGAAAGCTTTCATATGCAGATTCTCGACATTGCCGATAACCGCTGGCGCAACCAGCTGGTAGCTGACTTGCGCAAGGTCATGAAGCTGAACCGTCACAAATCGCTGTTTAAACAAGGCCGTATTGAAGACTCCCTTGCAGAGCATGAAGCCATCATGCAAGCACTGCTGAAGCGCGACCCGAAAATTGCCATGAGTGCAGTGCAGCAGCATTTCGCAAATGGACTCGACGCTGCGATCTAAAAGATCCACATTTGATCTGTTCTAGTATTTATCCTACATATTTGAAATATTGGCTTACCCACTTCATGAGATGCTTGCTAGGTAACTGAATGTGCTTTCAGTGTTACAGGATCACGATTCATGCTGGCGCAATTTTTCTGGAGCCCGTCTGCCGACGCTCAGGTGCTCAAGGGTGAATATGACCCCTTCCTCGTGACCTTATCGCTGGCAGTTTGTTGGATTGCCTCCGGTCAAGCTTTACGCCATGCTGCTTTTGCCAGATTGGCCACGTCAAGGCAGTTGCGCAACTGGTCAATCGTGAGCGGCTCGCTGGCACTAGGCATAGGCATCTGGGCGATGCATTTCATTGGCATGCTCGCTTATTCGATGCATGCTGCAGTTCAGTATGATTTGACGGTCACCGTCTTCTCCATCATCCCAGGCATCGCAGCATCAGCAGTGGCCCTTGCCTTGCTGGCTCACAATGAACTCAATAACAGGCAATTGGCGTTAGGTGGCTTGACTGTTGGTATCGGCATTGCTGCCATGCATTACAGCGGTATGGCGGCAATGCGCATGCCTGCCACGCACCAGTATTCACCACTCTGGTTTGCCATTTCGCTCATTGTTGGCGTAGCGCTGGCCACCTTGGCGCTCTGGATTCGTTTCGGGCTGGCACGCTTCAACCTCAAACAAGACCACTGGCGCAAAACACTGGCGGCCATCATCATGGGCGCCGCGATCTCGGGCATGCATTACACAGCCATGCTGGCGCTGCGAGTCACGGCCGAGCATGAAACCCATGACGCGGCATCATCGAACGATCGTTTGATTCTGGCGCTGACCATTGCCGTGATTACTCTGCTATTTGGCGGACTGATCGCACAGGCCAATGCCTTGATTCAGTACCGCAGTCGCTGGCAGAAAGTGGATATGAATGAAGCCAGACTGCAAGCTTTGGTTAATATGGCCGCAGATGGAATTATCTGCATCGACAACCGGGGATGCGTAACCGATTACAACCCTGCTGCTGAGGTCATATTCGGATGGAGCCCAGATGAAGTATTGGGCCAGAACGTGAAAATGCTCATGCCCGCTGCGCTGTTCAACCAGCATGACCATTATCTGGAACAGCATGAAGCCGGCCAGCGAAACAACGCTCCACCTCTGAAAAACAAGATTTCAGAGGTCCTTGGCCAGCACAAAGACGGTACGCTGATTCCCATGCGCCTGGCCTTGAGCCAGGCCGAGGCACGAGGTCAGCGCATGTATGTAGGCCTTCTGACTGATCTCTCGGACCGCAAGCGAACGGAGCGGCAACTGCATATAGCTGCCACGGTATTCAATCATTCCTTCGAAGGCATGGTGGTTCTTGATGCGAACCGGAAAATTGTAGACATCAACCCGGCCTTTGCACGTATCAGCGGCTTGAACCGCCAAGGAGCGAAGAACAAGGAGTTTTCCAGTCTTTTCATCCAAGACGATGACAACACGGCTGTCCAGTGGTCGCAGATCTGGACGGAAATCGGCAAAAAGGGACACTGGCAAGGCCTGCGTGTCATGCACCATGACAGGAACCGCCATCAGATTTCCCTGACGGCAGTGCGCGACGAGCAGCATCGCCTGCACCATTACATCGCCGTCTGCTATCAAAGCATCGATATTCCGCTTGGAGCCACAATCTGAGTCCTACATCGGCCTGAATGTCTCTGGCGCTATCATTCACGTAGCGGGAAATTGCCCGCTTCCTGAAGGCAAGCGCATGAACCAAGCAAGTGAAACCGATGTACTGGGTCTCCAAGCAGAGAAACAGCATTTGACTATCGAGCAAGTGCAAACCTTGCCAGAGCTTCTGGCCATGCGGGTTCGCCGCACGCCATCAGCCGAGGCGTACCGAGAGTTCGATGAAAGCACAAATGCCTGGAAAAGCCTGAGCTGGGCCGAAACAGCCGAACGTGTCACCCTGTGGAGCCGCGCCTTATGTGTCTCGAATCTTCCTGTCGGCGCAAGGGTTGCAATCTTGCTGCCCAATGGTTTTGATGCAATGACCATCGACCAGGCCTGTCTGCGCTGTGGTTACGTGCCAGTTCCTCTGCATGCCATCGACAATGCAGGCAGCATTGCCTACATCCTGGCCGACTCGGGTGCTTCCTTGCTGGTCGTGGCCGATGCCAAGGCCTGGCAGAAAATTTGTGCAACAGGTCAGGACCTGCCTGAACTCCAGGCCGTCATTCACGCACAGCAAGGCCGTTCGATCGATTCATCGAACGCCTACGTTGTACCTGTCGAACAAGCAGAGCAGGACTCAGTCAAGGCCTTGCAGCGTAAGCCGGTCATTGTTTTGTCTGCCTGGCTTCAGGCTGGTCAGCAGCATACCTCTGCCCTCCCCCTGCCACCAAAGAAAACGGAGCTGGCGGGCATTGTCTACACCTCCGGTACAACGGGAAAGCCCAAGGGGGTCATGCTCACTCACGACAACGTGGTCAGTGATTTACACGCAGTGATGCAGCGTGTGAAGGCCTTCCCTGAGGACGTTTTTCTCTCGTTTCTGCCGCTCTCACACACTTTCGAGCGAACTGCAGGCTACTACTTGGCCGTTGCTACCGGTTCCTGCGTCGCCTACGCACGCTCTGTCGCACAACTCGGACAGGATATGAAGCAGGTCAAGCCAACCGTACTGATCTCGGTGCCTCGCATCTATGAACGTGTTTATGCCAAGATTCAGGAGTCGCTTGCTTCTAGCCCTTTCAAGCACAAGCTGTTCGACGCGGCAGTCAACAAAGGCTGGAAGAGCTTCTGTGCTCATCAAGGCATGCCCTTGAACGAGCAACTGGAAGCCAAAGCCGGCTGGGCTTCCGCCTTGCCCGGTTGGCTTTTGCGCAAACTTGTTGCCCAGCCCTTACTTGCACAGTTTGGAGGCCGGCTGCGCGTGGCTGTGAGTGGCGGAGCCCCACTGTCTCCGACAATTGCTCGCACTTTTCTGGGTCTGGGCCTCCCCATGGTTCAAGGCTATGGCATGACCGAAACCGCTCCTGTCGTCAGCGCCAACGGACTCGACGATAACTGGCCTGATACCGTTGGCCGCGCACTGCCAGGAATTGAGGTTCGAATTGGCGAGGACCAGGAGTTGCAGGTGTCTGGCCCGGTAGTGATGCGCGGTTATTGGAACCGTCCGGAAGACACAGCCAAAGCCTTTACTGCCGATGGCTGGCTGAGAACCGGCGACCAGGCGTCAATCGAAAATGGTCGGATCCGAATCAAAGGTCGCATCAAGGAAATCATTGTTACATCGACGGGTGAGAAAGTGCCTCCCAATGATGTGGAACAGGCCATTCTCGTTGATCCCCTGTTTGAGCAAGTGTTTGTAGTTGGCGAGGATCGTCCGTTCATTGCCTGTATTGCGGTTGTTAGTCAAATGGAATGGGAAATGCTCGCCAGGAGTGTTGGGCTGAACCCGAACGACGGATCCAGTCTGCACCATGCAGCGGCAGAGAGAGAAGCGCTTACCCGAATCGAAAAGCAGACACGCAGCTTTGCCCGTTATGCAGTGCCCAGAGCCATCCACCTGGTCAGGGATAGTTGGAACATTGACAACGGCCTGATGACCCCTACCCTCAAGCTCAAGCGAAAGAACTTGATGGCCCACTACAAAGACGCTATCGAACAGATGTACGGCAAGCCCATTGACGTCTGGAAGACAAAGGCTCGGTAATTGATCTATGCAGGGTTTAAGGAACCCTTGCAAAATACATGTAAGTTACATTGAATGCACTAGTCAATTCCAAATTCGATTGCTAACTTCATATCCTCCTACCTTCTCTCTTCTTCAGCCATTCGATGACGAGTCTGACACCGGCCTCTCATAGCCACGGTAATCATGCTTTGCACGAGGAACCTCCACTTGAATAATTGCGAAAAGATACCGCTCTCGCATCCATTTCGTTGTCACCATACACATCGACAACCGCAAGCTTCACTTTTCGCAGATTTAGATTGGTGTTAGCAGGTCCCTCGCCTCCTGCAGTCAATCCGACTCCGATGAAACCTACAACCGGCACAGTGGGATTGTTTGCCAGGAAGCCAGTTGTCATGCGCCCACCCATGCTGCGCCCCATCAGGTAGGCGCGCTCCACTCCTTTCTGCATTTTCAGGGCCCGACTACGTTGCCGTCTGGAGAGTTCCCTCTGCCGTGAGCCAGGACAACTCGCACCTTGAAGTCCTTTCCGTCAAGATACTCACCTTGAGGCAACCTGCGTCACCAAGACGCAGCTGAAAACCCATATGAGTGATTTGAGCACCGACATCACAGGTACCCACTTGGTGGGATTTAGCTCTGGATGGGAGCCCAGCCTTGTCGCGCTGACGCACCGAATCTGGCATCAGGGAACGACCGCTTACGCATGTGGATTCAACTGGTCAATGCAACACAATGACCGCCTCTGGCGCAAGGAGTGTTGGCATGAAGCAAAGACCGCGGATTTACTACACCGAAGCTCAGAAAGCCCTGATGTGGGATCGCTGGAAAGCTGGCGATACCTTGCACGAGATAGGCAAGCTGTTTGACCGACCACACACCTCCATTCACACCATCTTGAGTGCGACGGGTGGCATCCGGCCACCAGCGAGGCGTCGGTCTCGCTGGGCATTGACCATGCCCGAGCGAGAAGAAATCTCCAAGGCGTTGGCTGCAGGTGAATCTATCCGCTGCGTTGCCAGCCGCTTAAAACGAGCTGCGTCGACCATCAGCCGCGAGCTCCTGCGCAATGGAGGTCAGACTGGCTATCGAGCAGCCAAAGCGGATGAGGCAGTCTGGACGCGAGCACGCCGCCCCAAGACATGCAAGTTGGCCAGCAATCCTGCATTGGCTCACATCGTGGCGGTTAAATTACAGAGTCAGTGGTCGCCCGAGCAAATAGCGGGATGGCTCCAACGCACTTACCCCGGCGAAAAGGATTTGCAGGTGTCTCACGAAGCCATCTACCGCACGCTCTTCGTCCAAACACGCGGGGCCTTGAAGAAGGAGCTTCTGGAGAACTTGCGGCGCACCCGAGGGATGCGTCGCTCACGCCACTACACCCAGAAAACCCCCATCCATGGCCGGATCGTTGATGCCGTGCCCATCAGCGAACGGCCAGCCTGCATCGAGGATCGGGCAGTGCCGGGGCACTGGGAGGGTGATCTGTTGTTCGGCGATGCCTACAGCCAGATTGCAACGCTGGTGGAGCGACACACCCGCTACGTGATGCTGGTCAAACTGGTGGACAAGGACTCCTACACCGTCGCTGCGGCGCTGGCCAGGCATGCACAGACCTTGCCGCAAGAGCTCTACCGTTCCTTGACCTGGGACCGGGGATCGGAGATGGCGGGACACAAGCGATTCACCGTGGCCACCGACATCCAAGTCTACTTCTGCGATCCGCAGAACCCATGGCAGCGCGGAACGAACGAGAACACCAACGGGCTACTCAGGCAGTACCTGCCCAAGGGCATTGACATCTCGGGCTACTCGCAGGAGGAGTTGGATGCGATTGCGAGAAAATTAAACGAGCGACCCAGAAAGACCTTGGGGTACAGAACTCCGGCTGAGATGTTTAACGAATGCGTTGCATCGATCGGTTGAATCCACACAGCAAAGCAGACCTAGGGCGACAGCCTGCGAAAGGCTGCAATGGGTCGTTTGCAGCCTCTCACCAACGACTGCAGGCGACCCAAAGCGGAAGTAGCGAAACTCCGAAACACGACGCTCTGCGAGGGTTAGCGTGACTCGGCGACATCGATGAAACCTCGGCTATCAGCGACCCAAGGTAAGCCAACAGCGGCCTCCCTTTTTGCCGCCTCCAGATCATGGAAGCGAGAAGCTTTTGCAGGCAGTTGCGCCCAGCCCTCGGTATTGGCCAAGGCATTCTCGTAGTGGTACTGTTCTTCCAAGCCATACGTGCCGTCTGCGCGCCTAAAGATGGCGATCCGGCGTGTGCGCTCTTGGGAGTAGAGATGGCAGATTTCAGTGTCCATTGGTCAAGTGTCGAATGACAGGAATTGGCCGCCTCCAGAGGCGATCCGCGACCCTAAGCAGGCGCTTGTTCTGCTCTGACGAGTGACCGGTTGATAGCGGCTAAAACCATTTCTTGTGCATTGAACGGAGAAATCGAGTGTTGATTTGTGCACTAGATGCAGAACCAAGGACAGCGTCAATTCCACACTTTGGACACAAGGCTGTGCCATCGCCTTCATCAATCCACTCCGTAATTGCTGATGGCGAATAAGTCTCTAGACAATAGAAGCAGCCGCATAAATCGCTTGCTTCAATTTCAGATCGATGGCGACTGCTGTGGCGATGTGCCTCTATGACGTCCATGATGAGACCAGAGTGATGTTTGTTGAGATTCGATGATTACACACACTCTTTTCAAGACTAGCCCAATTTAATTGCAGGCTGCTGAACTTCCGCTTCTGGCCGAACTCAGTCGGTCACGACCAGCAGCCTGGTCAGCTACAACCGACACAGGCGGTCAGTTCGACCGGAATACGCACTTCAGCAAACGGATGATGTCGGCCATCTTGGCTCGCCCTCATGCCACGATGCCTTTTGTATCGCTGACATAATCCTGCAGTATCTGCTTGAGGACGGCGAGACCTTGAACAGGCAGGCCAGTCGCTTGGACCTCCCCGATTTCTGCTTCACGTCTATGCAGCCACTCCTGCGCAAGGGCGCTCCGAGTGAATGTCTTGGGCTCAGAGAAAGTCAGTTCACCGCCTCCTTCAGGCGGATCTGAGCCCGAAACGACACGACGCCATCGGCTTTCCTTCTCTCGGTGGTGGCCCCAATCAATGCTCCATGAAAATCGTGGCGCACCAATGCAGCATTAGCATCAAAAAGCCCGGTAGACGGGGCAAAACAGCGGCAATTTTCAGTGCACTACAAGGCACTTTTTATAGTATGAGCACCGAACAAACTATTAAAAAACAACTAGATAGCAACATGTGGCGCATGTCGGTGGCCCCTATGATGGACTGGACAGACAAGCATTGCCGCTACTTCCACCGCCTGCTAAGCCAGCACACCCTGCTCTACACCGAAATGGTGACAACCGGAGCTCTGGTGCATGGCGATGTGGCTCGCCATTTGCGGTTTGAGGCCGAAGAACACCCTGTGGCATTGCAATTGGGTGGTTCGGAGCCGGCCGATCTGGCGCACAGCGCACGTCTGGGCGAGCAATGGGGCTATGACGAGATCAATCTCAACTGCGGCTGCCCTAGCGAACGCGTGCAGCGTGGCGCTTTTGGCGCATGTCTGATGAACGAGGCCGCACTGGTGGCCGATTGCGTCAAGGCCATGGCAGATGTAGTGTCCGTGCCGGTCACCGTCAAGCACCGGATCGGCATCGACAAAATCGAAAGCTACGACTTTGTGCGTGACTTCGTCGGAACCGTTGCCGACGCAGGTTGCCAGGTGTTTGTGGTTCATGCTCGCAACGCCTGGCTCAAAGGCCTCTCCCCCAAGGAAAACCGTGAAATCCCGCCGCTGCGCTACGAGGTCGTGGCACAGCTCAAGCGTGACTTTCCGGGCCTGACAATCGCCGTCAACGGCGGCATCAAGACCGACGACGTAGTGCAGCAGCAGCTGAAGCAGGTCGATGGAGTCATGGTGGGCCGCGAGGCCTATCACAACCCCTGGTGGATGTCGTCCTGGGATGCTCTTTACTATCAGGACGGGAGCAGGGAACGCACACGAGAGCATATTGAAGAGCAGATGGTTCTGTATATGGAGCGCGAAGCGCGCGAGCATGGCACGCACTGGTATTCGATTGCCCGACATATGCTGGGGCTGCGCAATGGCCTCGCCGGTGCGCGCCGCTGGCGCCAGGTCTGGAGCGACCACCGCCTCAAGACCCAGCCGCCTCACGAGGTCATGAAACTGGCCCGCACCAAGCCGGACGAGTTTCAACGGGAACCCGCCGAGCAGATACTTTGAGCACTCATGAAAAAGCTGACTTCGGTCAGCTTTTTTACTTACAAACGCTGCGAAGTCCGGCCTTCGTTGTGCAATCCCCGCAGATCCGGAGTTTGAAGGGAATTCACTACTTCGCATGTCAAACTCTGCTGTTATATTGCACTGCAACATAACCCGCAAAAGTGCGTCCCATGCTCTATCAGATCTACGAAATGCAACGCGCAATGGTCGAGCCATTTGCAGACTTTGCCCAGGCCGCCTCCAAGTTCTACAACAACCCTCACTCGGTCTTCAGCCAGGTGCCTATGGCCCAGCGCATGGCAGCGGGCTTCAACCTCATGTATCGCCTGGGCAAAGACTACGAAAAGCCCGAGTTCGATCTGCATAACGTCGAAGTCAACGGCGTGGATGTCACCATCCGCGAGCGCGTGGAGGTCGACAAACCGTTTTGCGAGCTGCGCCGCTTCAAGCGTTTTTCCGACGACCCAGAAACGCTGGATCTCATGCTCAGCCAGCCTGTGGTGCTGATCGTGGCCCCACTCTCCGGCCACTACGCTACCTTGCTGCGCGACACCGTGCAAAGCATGCTGGGAGACCACAAGGTCTATATCACCGACTGGAAAAATGCCCGCATCGTGCCGCTGTCCGAGGGTGAATTCCACCTGGACGACTATGTGAACTACGTACAGGAGTTCATTCGCTATCTGCAAGGGCGCTATGGCCAGTGCCATGTAGTCAGCGTCTGCCAGCCCACGGTGCCGGTGCTGGCGGCGGTCTCTCTGATGGCTAGCCGTGGCGAAGTCACACCGCTGTCCATGACCATGATGGGCGGCCCCATCGATGCGCGCCGCTCGCCGACGGCCGTGAACAACCTGGCCGAAACCCGCAGCTACGAGTGGTTCGAGAACAACGTCATTTACGAAGTGCCGAACAATTACCCCGGTGCCGGCCGCCGCGTCTACCCCGGCTTTTTGCAGTACTCGGGCTTTGTGGCCATGAATCCCGACCGCCACGCCAACAGCCATTACGACTATTTCAAGGATCTGATCAAGGGTGACGAAGCCAGCGCCGAGCATCACCGCAAGTTCTATGACGAGTACAACGCCGTACTGGACATGGACGCCGACTACTACCTGGAAACCATCGCCACAGTGTTCCAAGAGTACAAGCTGGTCAAGGGCACCTGGGAAGTCAGGAACGAGCAAGGCAAGGCCGAACTGGTGCGCCCGCAGGACATCAAGAACACCGCCTTGCTGACGGTGGAAGGCGAGCTGGACGATATCTCGGGCGCCGGCCAGACCCGCGCCGCCCATGATCTATGCACCGGCATCGCTGCCGAGGCGCGCCGCCATATCGAAGTGCAAGGCGCAGGCCATTACGGCATCTTCAGTGGCAGCCGCTGGCGCAAGACCGTGTACCCGCAAGTGCGCGACTTCATCCTGGCACATCAGCCAGAAAGTGCCACGGCCGCCAGCGCCGCTGGCCATCTGAGCAGCGTCAGCGACGACGGCCCCGAGCTGGAAAGCAGCGAGGCCCATGCAGACAAGTCTGCCAAGGCGGTAAAAACAGGTCAAAATAGCGCCCCTGCCCAGAAAGGACGCGACTCCCACCGCGCCAGGGCGTAAAGGCTCACCAGACCAGAATGAACTCATCCATGTCCGCAGCCTCTTCGCTTCAAGCACTGGCTGCGAGCATTGATGCAGCCCTGCCCCAGACACAGTGCACGCGCTGCGGCTACCCCGACTGCGCGTCCTATGCCGAGGCCATTGCCAGCGGAGAAGCCCCCATCAATCAATGCCCGCCAGGCGGCCAGGAAGGCGTGCGCCGTCTTGCGACCATCACTGGCAAGCTGGAGTTGCCGCTCAACGCCGAAAACGGCCTGGAAGCACCGCGGACCCTGGCCGTGATAGACGAGGCCTGGTGCATAGGCTGCACGCTGTGCATCAAGGCCTGCCCTACCGATGCGATTCTGGGCGCCAACAAGCGCATGCATACCGTGATTGCCGAGCATTGCACGGGCTGCGAGCTGTGCATTCCTGTCTGCCCAGTTGATTGCATAGAGTTGGTCAACGCCAGCGCTGAAGCCACAGGCTGGTCCGCCTGGAGTACTGCGCAGGCCGAGCATGCCCGCAGCCGCTATGGCGAGCATTTGCTGCGTACGGGCCGCAAGGCCAACGCGCCGGTACGCACCACGGCACAAGCCCCAGTTGAAGAAGCTGGCACTCAAGCCGACACGCCGTCAACGCCCGCTGCAGACAAAAAGGCCACGCTTGCAGCCATTTTGGCCAGGGCCAAAGCCCAGCGCGCAGGGTCCTGATACCCGATTAGCCTCCGGCGCTTGAAAAAAGCGCTTGCGCACCCAATGCAGAAACAAATCAGTGGCGACAAGTGCCAATCAGGACCCCATTAGGCACTGACCAGGCTCTTGTAGACACCGCAGCCCCAGTACAAGTCTGCATGCTTGCAGACATAGGACATCTTGGTCTGTACCTGCTGGTTGCTGGGGTTGATGTAGTCGTATTCCACCCAGCCTGGACGAAGCTCGGCCTGGGCCATGATGTCGGCCATCAGGCTGTCACCGTCGATTCCGGGCACATCCTGAACGCGCAGCCCCACTTTGGCCGGATTACCGCCGAAGGCCCGGTACTCACCCTCGGAAGACAGGGCAAACACATACATGTCGCGGTCGTGGAACGGTTGCAAAGGATCCGTGACGGTCTGCAGCAGGTTGGCAATATTGGATGAGCTTCTGGCTTGCCGCATGGCTGCATCCACCAGAGCTACCGCCTCCTCGGCTGTACCTTGCTGTAGCCTGAAGCGCGACACCGCATCCGACAGATGCCGAGCGCGTAGCTGTAACTCCTGCGCCTGCTGCAGCGCCTGACCTACCATCTGGGCGTTGTGCTGGGTGATTTCGTCAATCTGACGCACGGCATTGCTGATTTCCTGAAGACCCGAGCTCTGGCTGCTGGCCGTGTCCGCAAGCGTCCCCATATGGGCGACCACATCATGAATGGCCCGCGTCACGCCCTGGATCTCCTCGCCTGCACTGCGCAGCTGCTGCGTGCTCTGGGTGACCTGCTGGACGGTCTCGCCGATCAGCTGCCGAATCTCCTTGGCTGCTTCGGCGCTGCGCTGGGCCAGCGTGCGCACCTCACTGGCCACCACGGCAAAGCCACGCCCCTGTTCACCGGCTCTGGCTGCCTCCACCGCTGCATTCAGGGCAAGAATATTGGTCTGGAAGGCAATACCGTCAATCACGCCAATGATTTCCCGCATACGCCCGGCATTGCGCTCAATCAGCTCCACCGACTGCACCGCATGCTGCATGGCTTGGGCGCCCTGATCGGCAGCGGCACACACGCCGTCAGCGCGGGAATGTGCTGCTTTGCTCACTTCCGCATTGTGCTCAACCGCAGCGGTGAGCTGCTCGACGCTGACCACCGTCTGCGCGAGATTGCTCGCCTGCATCTCGGTTCGTTCAGACAAGGCCTGATGGTCCTTGACCATGCTCTGTCCAGCCTGGGCCACCAGGGCCGCGTTGCTGCGAACATCGGCCACCATGGCCGACAGCGCATGAACCATGGACTTTGTGAGGCTTGATGCGGAAAGTCCTTGTTGCGGCTCTCCGGCGGCGCCCAGACTCAGGTCCCCATGAGCGACTCTTTCCAGCGCCAGCTGCATGTCCTGCCACTGCTGCTGCCAGCTCTTGTGAAGAGCGCCAACCCAAACCAGCACTCCGATGATCCACAGCAGCAACCAGCCCAGCTGCCATGTTCCGCTCAGGCCCAGCACAGGCAAAGCGGGCCCTGCCAGCAACCATGGCAGCCCCGACCACAGCAGTCCTGAATTCCTCACTCGTACGCGGTTTTTTTTGTCGGGCAAGATGCGCTTTTGCATTGCCTGTCTCCATTCGTTTTTTGTTGTTGACTTCGTTTGCTGACCTCGCAGCTTGCTTACGGTAGCCACTTGCTCTGTCGCCTAGCTTACGTAACAAATTGCAATTTCTGGAGCTTGCAAACCCGCAAACTCAAAACTATGAGCGCTGTTTTCTCATGCGAAAATGGCATCAGCCCATAATATGTACCTATGAACCCCCTGCTCTCGCGCTTACAGCCTTATCCGTTTGAACGTCTTCGCCAACTGTTTGCCTCGGCTCAGCCACCTGAGGGGCTGCGCCCCATCAGTCTGGGTATTGGAGAGCCACGTCATGCCACGCCGGAGTTCATTGAAAAAGCATTGAGCAGCGAACTGCAGGGCTTGTCCGTTTACCCTGCCACCGCCGGCCTGCCGGCCTTGCGCCAGGCCTGTGCGAAATGGGCCAACCAGCGCTACGGCATCGAGCTGGATGCTGCAACTCAGGTTCTACCCGTCAATGGCTCGCGTGAGGCACTGTTTGCCTTCACCCAGGTCGTGGTGGACAACACCAAGGCTGGTGCGCGCGTCATCTGCCCCAACCCCTTCTATCAAATCTACGAAGGCGCGACTCTGCTGGCCGGAGCCACCCCCTATTACGCCGCCAGCGATGCCGAGCGTAACTTTGCCGTCAACTGGGATGCAGTGCCCGAGGAGGTATGGCAACACACACAGCTGATTTTTGTGTGTTCGCCCGGCAACCCCACCGGCGCCGTGATGCCGCTCGGCGAATGGGAGAAGCTGTTTGCCCTGTCCGACAAGCATGGCTTCGTGATTGCCAGCGACGAGTGCTACAGCGAGATCTACTTCCAGGAAGAAGCCCCGCTGGGCGGCCTGGAAGCCGCCCAAAAGCTGGGCCGCCATGACTTCAAGAATTTGGTGATGTTCACCAGCCTGTCCAAGCGCAGCAATGTGCCCGGACTGCGCAGCGGCTTTGTAGCGGGTGATGCTGCTTTGCTCAAGTCCTTCTTGCTCTATCGCACCTATCACGGCGGCGCCATGAGCCCCGTGGTGCAGACGGCATCGATTGCTGCCTGGGGCGACGAAGCCCATGTGCAGCAAAACCGCCGCCTTTATCGCGAGAAGTTTGCGCAGGTCACACCCGTGCTCTCCAAAGTCATGGATGTGAAGCTGCCCGATGCCAGCTTCTATCTCTGGGCCGGCATTCCACCGGAGTTGGGCATGGATGATGCACAATTTGCCAAAGAGCTGTATATTCATACAGGCGTGACGGTTTTACCAGGCAGCTACCTTGCGCGATTGGCTCAGGGGTTCAACCCCGGCGCCAATCGCATTCGCATGGCTCTGGTGGCCGAAACGGCGGAATGCCTTGAAGCCGCCCAGCGTATTGCACAATTCATCGAATCCCGTACCCGCTGATCCACATCCAAGGCCTGCTAAGTGCAGGCCTTTCATGACTCAACGATTCACCTCAACTTTCGATCCTTGACCGAAAACATCATGACGCAACAACTGCAATCCATCATCGACAACGCCTGGGACAACCGTGCCAATATCTCGCCTTCCGCCGCCCCCAAGGAAGTGGTGGATGCCGTGGAGCACGTGATTGCCGAACTCAACGACGGCAAGCTGCGCGTGGCCACCCGCGAAGGTGTGGGTCAATGGACGGTGCACCAGTGGATCAAGAAGGCCGTGCTGCTGTCCTTCCGTCTCAAGGACAATGCCCTGATCAACGGCGGCGCCCTGAACTTCTTCGACAAGGTGCCCACCAAGTTCGAAGGCATGAGCGAAGCCGAGATCGCCGCCACCGGCGTGCGCGTCGTTCCTCCTGCCGTGGCCCGTCGCGGCTCCTTCATCGCCAAGGGCGCCATCCTGATGCCTTCCTATGTGAACATCGGCGCCTATGTGGACGAAGGCACCATGGTCGACACCTGGGCCACCGTGGGCTCCTGCGCTCAAGTGGGCAAGAACGTGCACCTGTCGGGCGGCGTGGGCCTGGGCGGCGTGCTTGAGCCCCTGCAAGCCAACCCCACCATCATCGAAGACAACTGCTTCATCGGCGCCCGCTCCGAAGTGGTCGAAGGCGTGATCGTGGAAGAGAATTCCGTTCTGGGCATGGGCGTGTATATCGGCCAGTCCACCCCTCTGTTCAACCGCGAAACCGGCGAAATCACCTACGGCCGCGTGCCCAGCGGTTCGGTGGTGGTCAGCGGCAACATTCCCAAGCAGACCAAGGATGGCAAGGACTACTCCATGTATGCCGCCATCATCGTCAAGCGTGTGGATGCACAGACCCGTTCCAAGACCAGCATCAACGACCTGCTGCGCGACTGATGAGCCCCTGGCCATGCTTGCTCTGCCTTGATGCAGACACTGCCGTGGCCGCCCCCGCTCACAAGCCTGCCCGCTCTCGAGCGTGCAGGCTTTTTTCATGCCGGAGATCAGCTTTGCGCATCAAGCGCGGTCTGCGCCGAGTTGACACGCGCTAACATGCGCGCTTAAAGAGCGCTGAGGGAAAAAGGATGAAGAAAAAATGAGCACCATGGAAAAAATTCTGCGTCTGATGTCCGAAAAAAAGGCCTCGGACGTGTATCTCTCCGCCCGTGCGCCGGCGCTGATCAAGATCAACGGCATCTGCATCCCCATCAACAATCAGGAGTTGCCGGTCGAAGCTCCGCTGGCCTTGCTCTCCGAAGTCGTCAAGCCCGAAGCCATCGAAGAGCTCAAGCAGACCGGCGAGCTGAACATGGCCATTCCCATGAGCGGCATAGGACGTTTTCGTATCAGCGCCATGCGCCAGCGTGGCTCCTATGCGGTGGTCGTACGCTTTATCTCGTATCAGATTCCGTCGCGCAATGAACTGAATCTGCCCGCCATCGTCAGCGAACTGGTCATGGAAAAGCGCGGCCTGGTGCTGGTGGTTGGTGCAACGGGCTCGGGCAAGAGCACGACGCTGGCGACCATGATCGAAGAACGCAACGAAAAGCTCACCGGCCATATCCTCACGGTGGAAGACCCCATCGAATACCAGTTTCGCAACAAGAAATCGATTGTCAACCAGCGTGAGATCGGCACCGATACCAGTACCCTCGCGACCGCACTCAAGAATGCGCTACGCCAGGCACCCGATGTCATTCTGATCGGCGAAATCCGCGACCGCGAAACCATGTCGGCCGCGCTGGCCTATGCCCAGTCCGGTCACCTTTGCCTGGCCACTCTGCACGCCAACAACAGCTATCACACGCTCAACCGCATCCTGTCCTTTTTCCCCGAGGAAGTGCGCCCCAGCATGTTGGGCGAGCTGGCTGCCTCGCTCAAGGCGGTGATCTCCCAGCGCCTGGTCCGCACCGTCGGCGGCACGCGCGTGCCGGCCGTGGAGGTGATGCTCAATACCAAGCTCATCAGCGACATGATCGTCAAGGGTGACTTCGGTGGCGTGAAGGAGGCCATGGAAAAATCCATGGCCGAAGGCTCGCAGACCTTCGAGGACGCACTGGCAGCCCTGGTGCGCAGTGGCACAATTGAGCGCAGTGAAGCGCTGGCATATGCCGACTCGCCCACCAATCTGATGTGGCGCATGGATAATGACGCCAGCCACGCGGCCACTGCTGCCAACGCCTCGGCCGTCACCGATGTGATTCTGCCCGGCGATGACGATATGCCGTCCTTCACGGAAATCACCCTGGATGTCAGAACCGCCTGAAGCCGCCAGCCAAGGCGGCCTAGGCATTGTTTTAGTTTGAAGCCCCTCCATGTCCCGGACACTGCAACTGACCGAGCAGCTCATCAGCCTGCCCTCCGTCACCCCCGAAGATGCTGGCTGCCTTGAGCTGCTCGCCGATGCCCTGACACCCATGGGTTTTACCTGCGAGCGCCTGGATAGCGGCCCCGCAGACTTCCGCGTACAAAACCTGTGGGCAAAGCGCTATCCAGCGCAGAATCAATCTGCACAAGACGCTATCAGTTCTGATAGGCCTGTGCTGGTCTTTGCCGGCCATACCGATGTGGTGCCGCCGGGCCCGCTCAAGGAATGGACCAGTCCGCCTTTCGTGCCCATGCACCGCGACGGCAAGCTCTATGGCCGCGGGGCCAGCGATATGAAGACCTCCATCGCCGCCTTTGTCGTGGCACTGGAAGAGTTTCTGCAGACCACGCCCGAACCCGCCTTCGACATAGCCCTGCTGCTGACCAGCGATGAGGAAGGCCCCTCGATTGACGGCACCAAGGTGGTGGTCGAAGAGCTGCGCCAACGCGGCGAGCGCCTGGACTGGTGCATTGTGGGCGAACCTACCTCGGTCAAACAGACCGGCGACATGATCAAGAACGGCCGCCGCGGCACCATGAGCGGCAAGCTCACCGTCAACGGCGTGCAAGGCCATATCGCCTATCCGCAACTGGCACGCAACCCCATTCACGAGGCCCTGCCTGCACTTGCCGAGCTCGCGGCCACGGTCTGGGACCGCGGCAATGCGTTCTTCCCACCCACCAGCTGGCAGATCAGCAATATCCATGGCGGCACGGGCGCCAGCAACGTCATTCCCGGCCATGTAGTGATCGACTTCAATTTCCGTTTCTGCACCGAGTCCAGCTCCGACTCCCTGCAAAAACGCGTGCATGAGGTCCTGGACCGTCATGGCGTCGAATACTCGCTGGTCTGGACCGTGGGCGGGCAGCCCTTTCTGACCACGCCGGGCACCCTGGTGCAGGCCGTGCAAGCCGCCATCAAGGATGAAACCGGACTCGATACCGAGCTGTCCACCACAGGCGGCACCAGCGATGGCCGCTTCATCGCCCAGATATGCCCTCAGGTCATCGAGATGGGCCCGCCCAACGCCAGCATCCACAAGATCGACGAACACATCGCAGTGGCCGATATCGAGCCACTGAAAAACATCTACCGCAAGACTCTGGAACAACTCCAGCGCCAGCAGACCGCACCCCAGACCGCATGAGCAACACCAGCATCCCCCCGATTTCAGGCAACACCATTGCCGAACTGATTGCCAGCGGCGCTCAGGCTCTCACAGCAGCCGGCGTGGCTTTTGGCCATGGCACGGCCACGGCTGAAGACGAAGCGGCTTGGCTGGTGCTCTGGAAGCTGGGCCTGCCCCTGGACAGCGAGCTCACTCCTGGCGCTCCGGAATCCGTGGAAAATCAGCCTGTATCCCTTGATATACAAGCGCAGATAGCTACTCTTTTTGAAGAACGTATCCGCAGCCGCAAGCCCGCCGCCTATCTGACGAACGAGGCCTGGCTGGTAGGTGTTCCCTTCTACATTGACGAACGCTCCATCGTGCCGCGCAGCTTCATCGCCGAGCTGCTGGCCGATGGCAGCATTGACGGCTGGCTGTCCGACAAGACCGTGCAGGTGCTCGACCTATGCACCGGCAACGGGTCTCTGGCCTGCCTGGCCGCCATGGCCTATCCCGAAGTCCGGGTGACCGGTGCCGATATCTCGACCGATGCCTTGGCTGTCGCCCGCATCAATGTGGACAAGCACGGGCTGCAGGATCGCGTGACGCTGCTGGAAAGCAACGGCATGAGCCAGGTTCCCGGCCCCTGGGATCTGGTACTGTGCAACCCGCCCTACGTGAACTCCGACAGCATGGGCAAGCTGCCTGCCGAATACCAGGCCGAGCCCGAGCTGGCCCTGGCCGGCGGCGCCGACGGCATGGACTTCATCCGCCAACTGCTAGAGGACTTGCCAGCGCGCCTGAACAAGGACGCCGTGGTGGTGCTGGAGATCGGCAATGAAAAGCCGTACTTCGAGGCAGCTTTCCCCGATCTGCCCGTGTTCTGGCTCGACACCAGCTCCGGTGACGAGCAGGTGCTGCTGATTACCGAAGAGGCGCTGCGCCACTGGTCCGAGGGCAATACCGCCGCCTTGCAGCTGTAAGTTCCTTGTCCCGCATCCACAGCACAGGCTGCTCCATGGCGCGTGCCATGGCAACACGCAGGGCCGAGGGGCTGGGGCAAACAATCGTAGTCATCGCGAAACTCCTTGCTTGTTCAACAAAGAGCACAGCTTCAGGCCTGACGTAGCGTGAGGGTCAAGCCTCGACGGTCGGGCTTGTTTGCTGCAGCAAGACTCAGTACGACATCATGCGTGTCGCCAGCTTCGAGATGGGTGTGCGCACCATACCCTCCACGCGTGCTGGCAGCAGCATGGGCTTGAGCAGCATGCGCACGGCCAGGTCGGCAGGCAAGCGGCGGCTGACCAGCTCGTAAATGCGCTGGGCCATGTCTTCGAAACGAGTGCTGCTATCGGCGAAATAAGAGCCCTTGTGCGCCCAGACATGACGCAGCGCGATATCCGAATCGCTCTCTCGCAACTCCTTGAGGCGGCCGTACAGTGCCTTGGCAATGCGCGTGCGGCCCACAGGCGACTGCTTCTGCAGCTCCTTGAAGTACTTGAGGAAATGCTTGAAGTGGTTGACCTCGTCGTTGCGGATATTGCCTAGCAACTCACTAAGAACCGGCTCATCGCTGAGTTCGCGCAAGGTGTGATAGTAGGCTGTGGTGCCGGTCTCCACCACGCAGCGCGCCACCATTTCCAGGCGCGGGTCCGGGTAAAGCTCCTCCATGGTGCACAGCTGCGAATATTCGGCGAAAAAACTGTCGTAGGCTTTTTGCCAGGGAAACTCCGGCCACACGGCTTCCACATAGGCCCGCAGCGCGCGTCCGTGCTGCAGTTCTTCGCTCTCCCACTGATCTTTGAGCCAGATCGCGATCTCGGGCCAGGCCGCGTAATGCTCGGCTAGGTTGGCCGCGTAGGTATCCGAGCCGGTCTCGATGAACGAGGCGCTCATCAGCAAGAAGAACAGGTCCTGATTGCGCTCTATGGCGCTGCGATCAATGGCAGAGAAGTCAATGTCTTCAATGCGCCAGTGGGCAGAGCCGTTTCTGCTCGGGGTGGTTGAAGGTGATGAGAAGGACACGTTTTGCTGCATCAGTTGTAGGACCGACATACTGAATCTGTCGGGCTTCAGACTTAGAGATATGCCATCTTGTCGACATTTGGGCCTTACGCCATGTCAGATTACGCCGACATTACAGGAGACTAACAATTCTTCAAATAGCCTTCTACAGGCTTTCACACCGGCCTTCAAGCTGATTTTTTCGAGTTGCAACCATGGATCTTCGCGGGCTTCGCTATTTCATCACCGTGCTGGAGGCAGGCTCGATCTCACGGGCAGCTCATTCGCTCTATGTGGCCCAGCCGGCACTGACGGCGCAGATCAAAAAGCTGGAGTCCGAGCTCGGCGTCCAGTTGCTGGAGCGAACCTATGCGGGAGTCACGGCCACGCCCGCTGGTAGCCGGTTGTACGAGGATGCGCGCCGCCTGCTCTCCGATGCCGACGCCATGTGCGAACGTCTGCAGCGCCTGCCAATGGGGCCGGAAGGCTCGGTCAGCATTGCCATGCCGTTCTTGCTGACCGGCCTGCTCATGGGGCCGGTGATTGCCAGCTTGCGCCTGAGCCACCCGCGCATACGGGTGTTTGTGCTCGATGACTCAAGCCTGATGGTGCAAAAAGCCATGCTGGAGCGTCGCGCCGATCTGGGCGTTCTGGTCGACACCGCCAGTCTGCAGGGCCTGCAGGTGCAGCCCATGGCCACCGAGCCCATTTATTTCTGCGGCCATGACGCACAGGGCGAAGTCGCCCCCCTGCTTTATCGACACAGCGCGGCGCAAAACACGCCCTGCCTGGACTTTGCCCATGCTGCGGCACAGCCACTGGTGCTGCAGTCTCGGCGCTTTTCCATACGCCAGACAGTGGAACAGGCTGCCAGCGATCTGCAGCTCGGTCTGAACATCGTGCACGAGCATGACTCGGCCCGCGTCATTCGCTCGCTTTATCAATGCGGCGGGGGCTTTACCTTCAGCCCCGCCTGCTCGGTGGCAGAGAGCCCACAGCCCCAGAACGCTGACAGCGCCTGGATCGTGGCCAGAGTCTGCAATCCCGATCTGCAACGACGCTACTATCTGGCGCGCCAGCCCGGCCGCGCCCAAGATGCTGCGGTACAGGTGGTTCAGGACGCCCTGCTGCTACAGGTCCAGGCCATGATCGGCGAGGGCCGCTGGCCAGCCCGCTGGGACTACGCACCGGCGTAGAGCACAGCCAAGCACGATGAACACAGCTGCCAGCCGCCCACAGGAACGGGACAAACCCGCAGCGCGGCACCCTGAAACCCGGCATGGCGGGTGCAAGTCATTGATTTTCAGAGCCATCAAAAATACTGATGACCATGGATAAGCAAACGGTATTTCCTTGATCCATTCCGTTTTGGGACAGTCCAAACAGTTGCCGCACATGAGTGCGGCGTGGCTTCAACAAGGACTTTCCCATGACCACTGTTTTGCCCGCGGCCCATATGCCCGGCGCCCCTACCGCCTCTGTGCCGGGCTCCCCTGTGCTGGGCGCCCCGATATCCAATGTCGGCGCACTCGTTGCGCGCTGCTGCCGCCTGTATGGGGGCCACCTTGCGGTGACCAGCGCCAGCAAAAACCTGAGCTACGCCGCGCTGGAGCAGCGCAGCAACCGCCTGGCCAATGCCTTGCTAGCTCAGGGTCTGCAACGTGGCGACCGCGTGGGCATCTACCTGCCCAACTGCACCGAAATCGTCGAAATCGAGCTGGCCTGCTACAAGGCCGGTCTGGTCAAGGCGCCGTTCAACGCCCGCCTGTCACCCCGTGAAGTGATCGAGATAGCCGACAACAGCGATGCAGCCCTCATCGTCACCACGGCGGAGCGTGCCGAGAGCTTTAGCGCCCAGCTACGCAACCCGCAGATTAGGCTGATGCTGTTGGGAGACAATGAAAATAATAGCTATGAGCGCTTACTACAAAAGGCCTCAGATCAGTTTTCAGCGGTATCCGTACATGAGCACGAAGTGGCCGTGCTGCACTACACCTCTGGCTCTTCGGGCACGCTCAAGGCCGCCATGCAGACCTTCGGCAACCGCCTGGCCCAGTTGCGCAAGTTCCTGATGCGCGGCGAGGGCATGCAGGCTGGCCATACCCTGGGTCTGGTTGGCCCTGTCACTCATGCCTCGGGCATGCAGCTGATGCCGGCCCTGTGCACAGGCGCCACCATCCATCTGTTCAGCAGCTTCGAGCCCGCGCGCTTTCTGCAAGACATGCGCAGCCTGCGCGTGACCCACACCTTCATGGTGCCGACCATGATCAATATGCTGCTGGCAGAAACCGCAGGCCGCTACCGTCCCCTGCCTGATCTGCTGCGCCTGGGCTATGGCGCAGCCCCCATGGCGCCGGCGCGCATTCTGCAAGCCATGGATGTGTTCGGCCCCGTGCTCAGCCAGGGCTATGGTGCGGGCGAAACCACCTCGGGCGTCTGCGCACTCACCGTGCAGGACCATCTTTATGCCCGCGCCGCCAGGCCTGAGTTGCTGGCCTCCTGCGGTCGGCCCTTTCTCGAGTCCTGCGTGGAAGTAGTGGATGACGAAGGCCGGCCCCTGCCCCTGGGTGAGGTGGGCGAGATCGTGGTCAGCGGCGCCGATGTGTTTGCCGGTTACTGGCGTGCGCCCGAGCTGACGGCCGACGTGCTGAAGAACGGCCGCTATCACACCGGCGACCTGGCCCGTGTGGACGAGCAAGGCTTTGTCTACATCGTGGACCGCAAGAAAGACATGGTGATTTCAGGCGGCTTCAATGTCTACCCGTCCGAAGTGGAGGCTGTGCTCCATGAGCACGCGGCGGTGCAAGACGCCTGTGTGTTTGCCATCCCCGACGACAAATGGGGCGAAGCCGTGGCTGCCCACATCGTGCTCAAGCACGGGCAGACACCCAGTGACGAGGGCATCAACGAGGCCATCGACCGCTTCTGCGCCGAGCGCCTGGGCGGTTTCAAGCGCCCGCGTCATATCGAGTTCGTGCCACAACTGCCCAAGAACCCGAATGGCAAGGTCATGCGCAAGACCGTGCAAGCGCCCTACTGGGCCAATCACAGCCGAAAGGTGAACTGAAATGAATGCCAAAGACCCCATGCAAGCCGCATCCCCGAGCTCTGCTTTGCTCGCCATGCCGTTTGAGGGCTCGCCGCACGCCGCCGAGCTGATTGCAGCCCTGCAGGATTTCCTGCAGGGTGAGCTGGCAGAGCTGGCACGCAGGCACGGTATCGACCATGACAACAGCGCCAGCAAGGACTTGCTGCAACAGGTCTGGAAGCGTTCGCGCGAGCTGGGCTTTTACGGCATGACGCTGCCTGCCGCCATGGGCGGCGAAGAACTCTCGGTGCTGGACCAGGTGCTGATCAAGGAAGCCATCTATGCCAGCGGCTCGCCGTTCGCGCCTCATGTGCTGGGCGAACTCAGCGGCCCGCCGCGCATCGGCTCTCTGGTGCGCAAGGCCACGCCTTTTCAGATGGAACAGTTCATTTTGCCCGTGGCGCGCGCCGAAAAAGCCATCTGCTTTGCACTGACCGAAGCCCAGGCCGGATCAGACGCTGGCGCTCTGCAAACCAGGGCTGTGCGCGAAGGCCAGCACTATGTGCTGACCGGACGCAAGCGCTTTATCTCGGGATCGCCGTTTGCCGACTTTGCCGTGCTCATGGCTTCCACGGCCCCGCAGAACAGCGCCGAACGGGAGATCAGCGCCTTCTTTGTGGACCTGGCCGCACCCGGCGTGGAAGTGGTCAGCGGCTACAAGACCATGGCCGGGCAGTCGCACACCGGCGATATTCATCTGAACGCCGTGCGCGTGCCCGAGGCGCAGCTGATTGGCGAGCCGGGTCGCGGCCTGGGCCTGGCCCTGGGGCGCATTACCGTCAACCGCCTGCTGCACTGTCCCGCCATGCTGGGCCTGGCTCAGTGCGCACTGCGCGATGCTCGCGACTATGCGCTGGGCCGCCAGCAGTTCGGCCGCAGCATTGCCCAGTTCCAGTCCATACAGCACATGCTGGCCGATATGGCCACCGACTGGATGGCCGCCCGCGCGCTGATGGTTCAGACCGCCCGCGCGCTGGATGCGGGCATTGATGCACGCGCCCAGGCCTCAATGAGCAAGCTGTTTTGCTCGGAAAAAGCTTTTGCCATCGCCGATCGCGCCGTGCAGATCCACGGTGGTGAAGGCATTGTCCAGGGCCGTCGCGTCGAATTTCTGTTCCGCATGCTTCGCATGTACCGCGTGCTCACCGGCACCAGCGAGATCCAGCGCAACACCATCGCCAAGGAACTGCTTACGCCCTAACGAGACATAACCAATCAGCTATAAAAACAGGAGACAAAATGAGCACGCAACCCTTGAACCTCTCTGTCAGCAACAGCGAGCGCCGCCAGTGGCTGCGAATCGCTGGCGCCCATCTGGGCGCCGCAGGCCTGGGCGCTGTCGGTCTGTCCGCCCAGGCCCAGAGCTGGCCAAGCCGCCCCATCAAATGGGTGGTTCCCTATATGGCAGGTACCGGTCCGGACAATGCCGCGCGCATCGTCTCAGAAGCGCTGAGTCAGCAACTGGGCCAGCCTGTGGTGATCGAAAACCGCCCCGGCGCAGGCGGCAACATCGGTGCGCGCCAGGTCGCCCGCGCTGCCGCAGACGGCTACACGCTGCTGTATTCAGGCTCGCCCATGGCAGCCGCGATGCGCATGTACAAAAACCCGGGCTTTGAGGTGTTCAAGGATTTCCGGCATGTGATGGGCATGTCCCGCTCGGACATTCTGCTCGTGGTCCACCCCGGCTCAGGACTGCGCAGCTTGGCCGACCTAGTCGCCGCCAGCCAATCCCGCGATATCGACTACGCCTCTGGCGGCGTGGGCACGCCGTCGCACCTAGGGGTGGAGTTGCTGCTCTCGGCACTGCAGATCAAGGCCACGCATGTGCCTTACAAGGGGGCATCCGATCTGGTCAATGCAGTGCAGGGCCAGCAGGTGGTGTTTGCGGCTCCTATCTTTTCCGTCGCCTACCCCCATGTGCAGGCCGGCAGGCTGATCCCTCTGGCAGTCGCCGGCGAGCAACGCAATGAAAAGCTTCCCCAGGTCCCCACGCTGGAGGAAACCGGCGTGAAGAACCTGCATCTGAGCTCCTGGGGCGGCCTGTCAGTGCCCAGGGACACGCCGGAAGCCGTCACCACCAGGCTGCGCAATGCCATGGATGCGGTGCTGAGCCAGCCCAAGGTACGCCAGATGCTGGAGATGGATGGCGGCAAGGTGCAAGTTCTGGACTCCGCCGCCTACACCCAGGCGTTCGAGCACGAGCTGAAATTCACCGAAACCATGATGAAGCGCATAGGCCTTCAAGCGGTATGAAGACTCAGACAGAGCCGCCATGACCGGTGCACCGCTGCCGTCTGCTCAATCCCGCAAGCTCCTGGGTCTGCGGGCATTCGCGGATAATCGGCCCCAGTCATGATCAGTCTCAAGAACATCACGCTGCGCCGCGGCACCAAAGTCCTGCTCGACCAAGTCAGCACCACCATCAATCCGGGAGAGTCCGTCGGCCTTGTCGGCCGCAACGGTGCTGGCAAGTCCAGCCTGTTCGCCCTGCTCAACGGCAGCATCAGCGAAGACGGCGGTGATTTTTTCATCCCTCCTCAATGGCGCATGGCACAGGTAGCCCAGCACATGCCGGAAACCGACGAATCTGCCACCCAGTTCGTACTGGATGGCGACACGCGTCTGGCCGAACTGAACGCCCAGCTGGCTGCCGCCGAAGCCTCCGGCGATGGTATGGAAATCGCCCAAGCCTATGTGGATCTGGCCGATGCCGGTGCACATGATGCGGAATCGCGCGCACAAGCCCTGATTCTGGGCCTGGGCTTCAAGGTCTCCGAGCTGGATCACCCCGTCAACAGCTTCTCGGGCGGCTGGCGCATGCGCCTGCAGCTGGCCCGTGCACTGATGGCCCCCAGCGATCTTCTGCTGCTGGACGAACCCACCAACCACTTGGACCTGGATGCCCTTGTCTGGCTGGAGGCCTGGCTCAAGCGCTACAGCGGCACGATGATCGTCATCAGCCATGACCGCGAATTTCTGGACGCCATCACCAACGTCACACTGCAGATCCAGGGTGGGCAGATCAACCGCTACGGCGGCAATTACTCGCGCTTTGAAGAGCTGCGCGCCCAGCAGCTGGAGCTGCAGGCGGCCAGCTTTGCCAAGCAGCAGGAAAAAATGGCTCACCTGCAGAAGTTCATTGACCGCTTCAAGGCCAAGGCCAGCAAGGCCAAGCAGGCACAAAGCCGGGTCAAGCAGCTCGAGCGCATGGAAAAGATCGGACCGGTGCTGGCCGAAGCAGAGTTCACCTTTGAATTCAAGGAACCCGCCAATCTGCCCAACCCGATGCTGGCGATTACCGATGCCAGCTTCGGCTATGAAGACGAAGACGGCAAGCAGACCACCATCTTGCGGGGCGTCAACCGCTCCGTGCTGGCAGGCCAGCGCATCGGTATTCTGGGTGCCAACGGCCAGGGCAAATCGACCCTGGTCAAGACCATCGCCCGCGAAATGAAGGCACTGGCCGGTACCGTCACTGAAGGCAAGGGCCTCAATATCGGCTACTTTGCCCAGCAGGAACTAGACGTGCTGCGTCCCGGCGAGAACCCGCTGGAGCATATGATCCGCCTGGCAAAGGAACTCGGCGCTGCCGCACCTGCAGCCAGCCGCGAGCAGGACTTGCGCAACTGGCTGGGCACTTTCAACTTCAGCGGCGACATGGTCAAACAGTCTGTGGGCAGCATGAGCGGTGGCGAAAAAGCCCGTCTGGTGCTGGCCATGATCGTCTGGCAACGCCCCAATCTGCTGCTGCTGGACGAGCCCACCAACCACCTGGACCTGGCTACGCGCGAAGCCCTGGCCATGGCGCTCAATGACTTTGACGGCACCGTGATGCTGGTCTCCCACGACCGCCACCTGCTGCGAGCTGTATGTGAAGACTTCTGGATGGTTGGCCGCGGCGTTGTCGGCCCCTTCGATGGCGACCTGGACGACTACCAGCGCTATCTGCTCGAAGAGTCCAAGCGCCTGCGTGAAGAAGCACGCAATGCCGAACAGCAGGCCGCTAGCACGCCAAAGGTGCAAACTCTGGAAGAAATCAAGCCCAATCTGCCTGAATCCCTTGCGCAAAAAGCGCCAGATGCTCCTAAAGCGGAAGCATCCAGCGACACCGTGGCCGACCCCAAGGAGGCCCGCCGCCTCGCCGCTGCAGCTCGCCAGCAACTGGCCGAGAAGACCAAGCCCTTCAAGAAGGAGCTGGAGCAGATCGACAAGACATTGCCCAAGCTCAATGCAGAGCGCAGCACGCTGGAAGCCAAGCTGGCCACGCCCGGCCTGTCGGGCGGCGATATCGTGGAAGCCGGCAAGCAGCTCAGTGCCGTCAACGCTGAAATCGATCAATTGGAGGAGCGCTGGCTGGAGCTTTCCGAGCAGATCGAAGCCCTGACGACCGAAACCTGCTAAGCCCCAGCAAGAGCCCTGCCCTTGATACACATAGGCAGGGCGCTATTCATTTTGAAGATGCACAGCGCCTGCTGACAACATCAGCAAACGTGAGTTGCATTTTCTTGCGCTGTTGATTCAGCTTCTTGTCAACCTGCAGCTCAGGCCAGGCGTTGAACACGCAAAGGAGTGAACTGCAATGACCACCACTGTTACCGACACCGCCAAAGCCCAGCCTGCAAAGGCCGCAGCAGCTATGTCTCTGATGGCTTGGCCCTGGGACGAACGCGATCGCAAGCGCGCCCCTGCATTCGCAGCCTGATGATCACTGGATAAACGAACAGGTAAAAATTTTCCAAAAAGCTGTCAACGAGCTGAATCTGTCAGACGTTGAACAGACATACAGGAGAGATTCCCCATGCAAACCACGAACATCATGTCCATCTGGCCCGAAGACGAACGCGATCGCAAGCGCTAAGCGTTTGCCGTGCAGCACTGTGCAGACCAAAGCGCAGTGCGTTGCAGCCAGGTGCCCGGGCAGTCGGCACTGATAGGCCAAAGAACCTACAAGCCTTACTGCCCCACGCCCCACCAGCCGCTTTGCGAAGCGGCACAGAAACTCAAGACCCGCATGAATGATCTCTGCGGGTTTTGTCATTTGAGCCTCGTCCTGCTCTTTGCCCACAGGCTTGCAGAGAAAAGCAGCACCGACATGAAAAAAGGAGCCGAAGCTCCTTTTTGCCGAATGCCTGAAAAGGCTTAGTGCATATGCAGGCCGCCGTTGACCGCAAAGTCTGCGCCGGTGGAATAGCTGCCCTCTTCCGAAGCCAGCCAGGAGATGATGGAGGCAATCTCCGCAGGCTCGCCCAGACGCTTGACGGGCACGCCCGACACGATCTTTTCGAGCACATCGGGACGAATGGCCTTGACCATATCAGTGCCGATATAGCCTGGGCTGACCGTATTCACGGTCACGCCCTTGGCGGCCATCTCTTGCGCCAGAGCCATGGTAAAGCCATGCATACCCGCCTTGGCAGCCGAGTAGTTGGTCTGACCGGCCTGGCCCTTGGCGCCGTTGACCGAGCTGATATTGATGATGCGACCCCAGCCCTTTTCAACCATGTCTGCCACCACCTGCTTGGTGACGTTGAACATGGAGTTGAGGTTGGTCTCGATGACCGACTTCCAGTCGTCGGGCGTCATCTTGATAAACATGCGGTCGCGGGTGATACCCGCGTTGTTGACCAGCACATCGATGCTGCCGTGCTCTGCCTTGGTCTGGTTGAAGGCTTCGACGGTGGATTCCCAGTCCCCCACATTGCCGACCGAGGCAAAAAACGTGTAACCCAATTGCGCCTGCTCGTCCAGCCACTTGCGATAGTCGCGCGATGGTCCACAACCCGCGATCACCTTGAAGCCATCCTTATGCAAACGCTGGCAGATTGCGGTACCGATACCGCCCATGCCCCCCGTGACGTACGCTACTTTCTGACCCATTCATCTCTCCTGTCAATCAATGGTTATTTCACGATCACACTATCAACGATAAAAATTCTTAGGAATTGCTTATCGTTTTGAACGCCACACACCCTGCACGCTGGCCATGCCAGTATGCAATCGAGTAGGTCCGAATGAACCCGCTTTCGCCGTGGTTTACCTCGTGATCTTCCCTAGGGTCGATTGGAGGCTGGCATCAGCGGGCTTCTCAGACTGCGCCGGTCTTCAGGAGCACCGGAGCAGTCTGCAATCCTGAAGCCTCAGCAGGCTTCCACAGCCATAGCAACACCCATGCCACCGCCGATGCACAGGCCGGCCAGGCCCTTCTTGGCACCGCTGCGCTGCATTTCATGCAGCAGCGTCACCAGAATGCGGCAGCCCGATGCACCAATGGGGTGACCGATGGCGATGGCACCGCCGTTGACGTTGACCTTGGCAGTGTCAATGCCCAGATCCAGATTCACCGCGCAGGCCTGTGCGGCAAAGGCTTCGTTGAGTTCGAACAGGTCCACATCGGCAGCCTTCCAGCCGGCGCGATCCAGCGCCTTGCGCGTGGCGTAGACCGGGCCCAGGCCCATGACCTCTGGAGCCAGGCCGCTGGTGGCGTAAGACACGATCTTGGCCAGAGGCTTGAGGCCCAGTGCCTTGGCCTTGGCCGCCGTCATCACCACCACTGCGGCGGCGCCATCGTTCAGACCCGAGGCATTGCCGGCCGTCACAGAACCGGCCTTGTCGAAAGCGGGCTTGAGGGTTGCAAGCACATCGGCATTGGTCTTGCGGTTGACGTATTCGTCACTGTCGAACACGATGGGGTCCCCCTTGCGCTGGGGAATGCTCACGGGAACGATTTCATCCTTGAACTTGCCCGCGTCCTGCGCAGCCGCAGCCTTTTGCTGGCTGGCCAGCGCCAGCGCATCCTGCTGCGCGCGGCTGACGTTCTTTTCCTTGGCCACGTTCTCGGCAGTGATGCCCATGTGGTATTGGTTATAGACATCCCACAGACCGTCCACGATCATGGTGTCCACCATCTTCCAGTCACCCATGCGCTGGCCGTCACGCGAATTGGGCACTGCATGGGGCGACAGGCTCATGTTTTCCTGGCCGCCGGCGACCACGATTTCGCTGTCTCCGGTTGCCACGGCCTGAGCCGCCAGCATCACGGCCTTCAGGCCGGAGCCGCAGACGGCATTGATCGTCAGCGCAGGTGTCTCCTTGGCAATGCCGGCCGCCATCATGGCCTGACGCGCAGGATTCTGCCCGGCCGCCGCCGTCAGCACCTGACCCATGATGACTTCACCGACCTGATCCTTGCCCACCTTGGCGCGGGCCAGAGCCTCGGAAATCACGGTCGCACCCAGCTGGGTTGCAGGAATCTTGGCCAGAGAGCCGCCGAACTTGCCCACCGCCGTACGAACGGCGGAAACGATAACGATGTCTTCCATTGCTGACGAACCTTTCTAGGTTTCTTACAAGTGATGCATGCGTGCGGGTTGCATCCTGTTCATCGTGCCACCCGCCGCTTCCTATCACGGTCCAAGCCTTGTTTGCTGCACCGCAATATGGAACTGATTGTGCCCCAGGCCTCGCTCAGGCTTTTGACAGAACGTAGCGACCCGGAGCATCTTCGATGGCTTCATAGGCACGTGCACGGCCGTAGCTCTTGGGAGCCGCGATCTGCTTGCCTGCATGGCTGCCAAGCCAGGCACTCCAGTCCATCCACCAACTGCCCGGATACTCCGTGGCCTCGGCCAGCCAGTCGTTGAATGCCTCAGGAAACTGGCCATCCTCGCGCAGCCAGTGACTGCGCTTGTTCTTGGCCGGCGGATTGATGACGCCGGCGATATGGCCGGACGCACCCATCACGAAACGACGCTCACCGCTCAGTACCTGCGACGAGGCATAGGCCGCCGCAACAGGGACGATATGGTCCTCGCGCGAGCCGTAGATATAGACCGGCATCTTGAGCTGGCTCATGTCGATCTTCTCGCCGCACACGGTCAACACGCCGGGCTTGATCAGATTGTTCTCCAGGTAGAGATTGCGCAGATACCAGGCGTAGAACGGGCCGGGCAGATTGGTGGAGTCGCTGTTCCAGTAAAGCAGATCGAATGGCGGCGGCGTCTCGCCCTTGAGGTAGTTACCCACCACATAGTTCCAGACCAGATCGTTCGGGCGCAGAAAGCTGAAGGTGGATGCCATGTCCTGGCCCTTCATCAGCCCGCCTTTGCCCATTTGCATCTCACGCAGGCGCACCATGTTTTCATCGATGAAGATGTCCAAAATGCCTGTATCGCGAAAGTCGATCAACGTGGTCAGCAGCGTCATGCTGGCGACGGGAAAAACATGGGCCTCCACCTTGGCCGCAGCAGTTTTGCTGCCTGTCTTTGCTGCCGCAGCGCGGCTGCGGGGCTTGGCCGCTTGCGGCTGCCCATGCTCGCGGGCATGGCGTGCTGCCAGCACCGCCATGGCAGTGGAGAGCATGGTGCCGCCCACACAGAAACCCAGCACATTGATCTGCGGCGCCTCGCAGATATCCTGAACCGTGCTCACTGCCTTGAGTACGCCATCTTCGATGTAGTCATCCCAGCTCTTGTGAGCCTGGCTTTCGTCTGGATTGCGCCAACTGACCACAAAGGTGCGATGCCCCTGACTGACGGCATAGCGAATGACGGAGTTGTCCGGCTGCAAGTCCAGAATGTAGAACTTGTTGATGCAGGGCGGCACCATCAGAAAAGGCTTCTCGAATACCTTGGCAGTCAGCGGCTTGTATTCGATGAGCTGGAACAGCTCGTTCTCGAAAACCACCGCACCTTCGGTGGTCGCCACGTTCTTGCCCACGGTGAACAGGCTCTCGTCGGTCATGGAGACATGACCTTGACGCATGTCGGCCAGCAGATTGGCAATGCCCTGAGCCAGGCTTTCACCCTTGGTTTCAACAACCTTGTTGAGCGCATCGGCGTTCAGCGCCAGAAAATTGCTGGGCGCCATGGCTGCCACCCATTGCTCGACCGCAAAACGCACGCGATTGCGTGTTTTCTCATCGCCCTGCACCGCTTCGGCCATACCGGTCAGCATGCGACTGCCCAGCAGGTAGTTGGCGGCAGCCATCGATGCAACGGGATTGGCGCTCCATTCGGGCTTGGCGAAGCGCTTGTCCTTGGCCAGCAGGTCCTGAACCTGCTTGGCATCCGCCAGCGACTGCACGGACTGCAGGTATTCCTGCTGCAACCCCTGCAGTTTGGGAGCATCGAACTGAACCGTCTGAGCCGAGCCGGCCGCCACCTGGGGCATGGCCGATTGCATGGCCTCCATGACGGAAGCCCAGGGGTTGGGTGCAGCGCCCAGACCCGGCATGGCGCTGAGCCCCATGGGAGCACCGGACTGCATCTGCTGAAGCGTCTGGAGGCTTTTGCTCCACTGCTCCTGCCAGAATTGTTGAATGGATTGGCCAGCCTGGCCCCAGCTCGGGTCAAAATTCATGCTTACATCCTAGTCAAGGCAAGCGACCGGCGATCTCAGGGTCTGGGGACGCTTGCGGAATCTGCAATACGGCTCACACGGCGGCATTGTCACCTATGTGCCAGGCAGTTCTGACAAGAAGCGGCTTCATTTCGCCGTTATGAAGCTGTTTTGACACAAAACAACCCGGAGCCAGCATGCTTTCTGGCTCATTACAGAAACACCATGTACCTTGTTGCCATCGCCTGGATATACGTTGTCGTGATGATGACGATCGCCGAGGCTGCCAGCCCCGGCGGCACCCTGCTGGGTGCATTTTTCACCTTTGTGCTCTATGGTCTGCTGCCGCTTTCCATCGTGCTCTACATACTGGGCACGCCGGCCAGAAAGCGCCGCCTCAAAGCCCGACAGGAACAGGAAGCACTAGCTGCAAAACACGCGCCCCCCAGCCCCGATTCAGGCGTCGCGCCAGATGCTGGCAGCCAGCCGCCCGCTGCCGCCCAGACGGGCGGCGTCGCGCCGGTGCGAGAAGAAACGTGATGCATTGCTGACCGTGCACCAGGGCAGGCTGCCATCGTTGCCGAAGATTGCAGCAATGCCCAATGCAGCAAGCCGCTGGCGTGCCAGCTGCGCCAGATCGGCCAAATATTTGGTGCTGCTGCCCGCTACAGGCACAAAGTGTCGTGCCGCATCGGCGTCATGCGCCACGAAGATATCGCGCACCTCGGCCCCCACTTCAAAGGACTCGGGACCTATGCACGGGCCCAGCCAGGCCTGGGTGCGAGCGGCAATGCGGGACGGCTTCATGTCGGCCGCTGAGAGCGATTGCTGCGCCTGAACTTTCCGGGCAAAAGACTCGAAAAGCATCTCCAGCACACCGCCGGACAACGGCCCCTCAGACTGCTGCCTGCTGGGCGGCATGCCGGCCAGACCGCGCCAGCCCGCATGGGCCGCCCCCACGACCAGCCCCGAATCATGGGCCAGCAACACGGGCAGACAGTCCGCCACCATGATGGTGCAGACCACGCCTGCATCGCCGGTCACACACGCATCGAAGGCTGCACCATTGGACTCGACCACATTGCCTGCATCCAGCTCCAGCACGTCCACACCATGCACCTGCTGCAAGAACGCCGTGCAGGCACCGGGGGTGCAGGCCTGCAGCGCCGCGTTGAACAGTTCACGGTTGCGGCGCACGTGAGCGGGGTTGTCGCTCACGTGGTCGCCCAGGTTCATGCTGCCCCAGGGTGCCTGACTGACGCCGCCCTCGCGCGAGGTGCAGATGGCATGCACGCCGGGCAGAGCCGGCCAGTCCGGGACCAGCCAGGAGTCGGGCCAGAGGTCCGGTGGAGCCGGCCGATAGGTCTCGCTCATGGCACCCTCTTCACTCTGCATCCGGACAGGCCGAAGGATGGGCCTGCTGGAAAGCCGGCAATGCGTTGCAGCGCCCCGCCACGCCCATCAGTCGCGGCAGCGCATCGAGATTCACATTGAAACGCTGGGCGTTGTAGATCTGCGGGATCAGGCAGCATTCGGCCAGCGTGGGTGTGTCGCCCCAGCAAAACGTCGAAGGCGACAGGCCTGAGGCCTTGCGTTCGGCATCCAGCAGCGCCAGCTGACGCTCGAAGGCTTCGAGGCCGGAGCGTACCCAGTGCGCGTACCAGCCGTTCTTGGCCTCGTCGCTGGCGCCTATTTCATGCACGAGGTACTTGAGCACGCGCAGGTTGTTGAGCGGATGGATCTCGCAAGCCACCATCTGCGCCAATGCGCGTACATGGGCACGGCCCAGTGCATCCCCGGGCAGCAATGGTGTTTGAGCATGGGTCTCATCGAGATATTCGATGATGGCCATGGACTGCGTGAGCCAGTGCCCCTCATCCGTCACCAGCGCGGGCACCAGCGTATCGCCCACATGGGAGGCATAGGCCGCAGCCTTTTGTTCGCCGCGCACAAGATGCACGGGCACGGAGTCGTAGGACAGCCCCTTGAGTTGCAGCGCAATGCGCACACGGTAAGAGGCCGAAGAGCGGAAATAGGTATGCAGCTTCATGATGCGAGCAGCATAGCGCGAGCCGAACAGATTGGCATTTTCCCTAGGGCCGGAATACGTAAAAGCCGTCATGCGCCATGCCGTCTGCGGACCAGCATCGTGGCACACTGCTTGCCACATCAACCATTGCTGATTTCAGCGCGTGTTCCTGCCGAGGACTTCATGAGTTACGTGTTCAACCCCCCTGCCGTTGCCAGCCTGCCTGTTGTGGGCCGCGGCGAGCGCTTTCCCATTCACCGCATCTACTGCGTGGGCCGCAACTATGAGGATCACGCCAAGGAAATGGGCTTTACCGGCCGCGAACCGCCGTTCTTCTTCATGAAGCCTGCGGACGCGACCGTGGCAGTGGAAGCTGGCAGCACCACCACAGTGGCCTATCCCACGCTGACTCAGAATCTGCACCATGAGATCGAGCTGGTCGTCGCCATCGGCAAGGCCGGCAAGAACATCAAGGCAGCCGACGCACTGCAGTACATCTACGGCTATGCCGTCGGTCTGGACATGACACGTCGCGACCTGCAAAACGACATGAAGAAGCAAGGCCGCCCCTGGTGTATCGGCAAGGCTTTCGAGCAATCGGCCCCCATAGGCCCCATCACGCCGGCCGATCAGGCGGGAGACATCGTCAACGCCGAGATTTCGCTGCAGGTCAATGGTGACTATCGCCAGCGCAGCCACATCCACAAGCTGATCTGGAATATCGCCGAAACCATTGAGCATCTCTCCAGCGCCTGGGAGCTGGAGCCCGGCGATCTGATCATGACCGGCACCCCCGAGGGTGTGGCCGCCGTGGTCAAGGGCGATGTGCTGGAGGGCGCAGTCAGCGGACTTGAATCCATCAAGATCCAGATCGCCTGAAAATCCTTGGCGCACAGGCAGTTAGCGCCGACCAGGTACTCGGGGAGTCACACCATAATCAAGGTGCGACTCCCTTTTTCATAGCTGTTTGCGCATGTTGTACCTGCGCTAGCAGCCTGATTTGCTTATAGTTGCGGAATGATTTTTCGCAGCCCCATCAAGTTCTGCCGCAATTGCGGCACCGCAGTCACCTACCGCGTTCCTGACGATGGGGATACTCGCGAGCGTGCCGTTTGCCCGGCCTGCCACACCATCCACTATGAAAACCCGCTCAATGTGGTCGGCACCCTGCCCGTGACGGACGACGGACGCGTGCTGCTTTGCAAGCGCAATATCGAGCCGCGCCGCGGCAAATGGACGCTGCCTGCAGGCTTCATGGAGCTGGCCGAGACCACCAGCCGCGGGGCCCAGCGCGAAACCGACGAGGAAGCCGGAGCCGACATCGAGCTGGGCAGGCTGTTCAGTCTCATCAACGTGCCCCAGGTGGGACAGGTCCATCTCTTCTATCTGGCACGCCTCAGAAGCACGCAGTTCTACCCCGGCCCAGAGACCATGGAGGCCCAGTTGTTTGCCGAGGCAGACATCCCCTGGGAAGAAATCGCGTTTCGCACCGTCAAGGTCACCCTGGAGCGCTTCTTTGCCGACCGCAGGGCCGGCGTGCTGGAGCAGCCGCAGGTGCACTGCATAGACCTGCTCTGAGCTGCCAGACTGGCTACCCACTTTCTCACATGAATCACCGCTCTGTCTTGGGAAGACAGAGGAAGTTGTCCGACGCCGGGCTCACTTCTACAGGCCAAAAATTACCAATAAATACAAATTGCGTGTGATCTGACATACCTCCTACGCAATGCTGTGAAAGGTCGAGCACAAGAGCGGGCATCGCGACGGACTTCTGATCGCCAGCAGGGCGGCGTCTGCTGGCTGTTTCGTACCCGTGCGTCTTGTGGATGCCCTAACTCATGCATCTACAGTCTATTTACTCGATGAGGCGTCATGAAGGCATCTTTGAGCCCCACACTGAAGTCTCAACAATTGCTGCAGCGCGTCTGGGCTTTTGCGCTGCTGGCACTGATTCTGATGCTCAGTGCCAGCTGCAGCCTGTACCTGCTCTCGGCCGTGCGCGCCTTCGTCAACGGAGAAAGCCTCTGGTCCAAGGCCCAGAAGGACGCGATCTACTCACTGTCCCGCTATGCCGACGAAGGCAATCCAGTGGACTTCGCCCACTATCAGCGGGCCTTGCAGGTGCCGCGTGGCGATGCTGATGCACGTATTGCTCTCTACGACAAGCCTCTGCGCCTGGACCTGGCACGCAAAGGCATAGAGCAAGGCCAGAACCACCCCGACGATGTCAGCTCCCTCATCTGGCTGCTGCGCACATTCCGCTACTTCAGCTGGGTGCAGGAGCCCGTGGCGTACTGGAAGATGGGTGACGAATACCTGAACCAGCTCGATACATTGGCCCAAGAAATCCGGCATGGATACGAAGTCGGCAACATCAGCCGCGAAAACATTGCCACCTGGAAGCGCGAGATCGACCTGATCAACCAGGGCGTGACGGCATTAACCAGGGCATTCAGCGACTCTCTGGGCCAAAGCTCGCGCAACATCGTCTGGCTGCTGCTCGCGCTCAACGGTGCCCTGGCCATCGGACTGGTGAGCCTGTGGATCTGGAACACCTGGCGGCTGATCCTGCTGCGAGAGCAGGTGCAAGACGGCCTGAACAGTGAAAAAGAGCGCGCGGAGACCACTCTCGCAGCGCTCAGCGATGCGGTCATCACCACCAATGCCAAAGGCCTGATCAACTACGTCAACCCGGCCGCCATAGGCCTGCTGGGTCTGCAAAAGCAAAGCTATCTGGACAAGCCCATCAAGCAGGTGCTGCAGTTCTACACCATGGACGCCTCCATCACCAGCGAAGGCCTGCTCGCCCAGCTGGTCAGCGAAACCAAGGAAAGCACCGTCGTGCGTGATGAACAAACGCACTGGGTGCGCCGCACCGACCACAGCATCGTGCCGGTCAAGGTACTGGGCTCCGCCATGCAGCGTGAGGGCCAGACATCGGGCGCCGTCTTCGTGCTGCGCGACGTATCGCGCGAGCAGCAATACATGGATCAGATCTCCTGGAACGCACGCCACGACACGCTGACAGGACTGGAAAACCGCGGCGAGTTCGAGCGCAGACTGCAAAAAATGCTGACCCAGGGCCTGCATCAGGTCAAGCCCTATGCCCTGCTCTACATCGACCTGGACCAGTTCAAGCTCATCAACGAAACCAGTGGCCATGCCGCCGGTGACGAAGTGCTGTGTGAAGTCTCTCGCATGTTGCAGGCCAATCTGCGCGAAACCGATTGTCTGGCGCGCATGGGCGGTGACGAGTTTGCCGTGCTGCTGGAGAACTGCCCTCCTTCCAACGTCGCAAGCATTGCCGAGAAGCTGCGCCTGGCAGCCCAGCAACTGCAAACCACCTGGGGAGAGAAGGTATTGCGCACCGGTTTTTCGATCGGCGCCGTGCATGTCCCCGGTGATGCGGTCAATGCCTCCGATCTGCTGCGCATGGTCGATATGGCCTGCTATCAGGCCAAGGAGCGCGGGCGCAACAAGGTCTTTTTCTACAAGGCCGAGGACGGAATCTACAGCCGCTATGTCAGCGAGATGGAATGGGCCACACGCATTCGTAGCGCATTGGACGAAGACCGCTTCTGCCTCTATGCCCAGAGCATTGCACCGCTGCAGGCCCGCAAGAACAGCCGCCACAGCGGCATGCACTTCGAAGTCCTGCTGCGCCTGCGCGATGAAAACGGCCAGATCCTGGCCCCCGGACATTTCATACCCGCCGCCGAGCGCTACGGTTTGATGCCATCGCTTGACCGCTGGGTGATCTCCCGGGCCCTGCAGACACTGGCGCAGCAGCCTGGACACGCCAAGCTGGTGGAAACCTGCGCCATCAATCTCTCCGGTCCCAGCCTGGACGACGACGGCCTGCTGGAGTTTGTGAAGGA
Source organism: Comamonas testosteroni (assembly GCF_000761245.1). Taxonomy (GTDB): domain Bacteria; phylum Pseudomonadota; class Gammaproteobacteria; order Burkholderiales; family Burkholderiaceae_C; genus Comamonas; species Comamonas testosteroni_C. Next base: position 91,844 of record NZ_AWOR01000026.1, read on the forward strand.
GCAGTTGCAGCAGCACGCAATTGCGCCGCAAAAGCTATGTTTCGAAATCACCGAAACCAGCGCCATTGGCAATCTCAGCAATGCCACACGGCTGATTCAGTCGCTGCGCGCCCTGGGTTGCCGTTTTGCCCTGGACGACTTCGGCGTCGGCATGTCGTCGCTGACCTATCTGAAGCAGTTGCCCGTCGACTATCTCAAGATCGACGGCGGCTTTGTGCGCGACATGCTCAAGGACAAGGGAGACCATGCCATGGTAGAGATGATCAATCGCATCGGTCAGACCCTGGGCAAAAAGACCATTGCAGAGTTCGTCGAGAGCCGCGAGATCGCTGAGGAACTCATGACCATGGGCGTGGATTATGTGCAGGGCTACGCTATCGCCCGCCCCAAACCCATGACCCCCGAATACTTTGCCCCCACGCAGGAAAACCAGTTGCCGCAGTGGTGCGCCTCGCTGGCCATGGGCTAAAAAGCTCGCGTATCCACACAAAAAAACGACGCATCAAGCGTCGTTTTTTTGGCTGCAATCAGACTGACGGCATCAACGGGACTTGCGCGAACCCTGGCCCGCTGGCTTGGCGGGCCTCGCCGCAGTTTTGAAACCTGGCTTGGCCTTGCCAGTCACACCCGCGCGCGGCGGCAGGCCGGTGTGCTGGGTCAGCAGCTTGCCCGGTTGGGGCTGGCTGCTGCGAAAGCGCACATCGCCCTTGGGCTCCAGGCTCGCCTCTTCGCTGCGGCGTCGCACGGCCACGGCCTTGCCATCCTTGTTGGTGGTGTAACCAATGCCGCCACCCGCTGTGGACGAGGTACTGTTCTTCTTTCGTGCACTTTGATAGCTGCCGTCGACCAGTGGCTGGAAGGTCGGGATCAGGTGCTGCTTGCCGTTGCCGATCAGATCGGCGCGACCCATGGTCTTGAGCGCCTCGCGCAGCAGCGGCCAGTTGTTCGGATCGTGATAGCGCAGGAAAGCCTTGTGCAGACGGCGGCGCTTTTCACCGCGCACGATATCTACGCGCTCTTCGGCCTCGTCTCGCATCTGGCGGCGCACCTTGGTCAGCGTGTTGCGACCACTGTGGTACATGGCAGTGGCCGTGGCCATGGGGCTGGGGTAGAAGGTCTGCACCTGATCGGCACGGAAGCCGTTCTTCTTGAGCCAGATGGCCAGATTCATCATGTCTTCATCGCTGGTGCCAGGGTGGGCGGCAATGAAGTAGGGAATCAGAAACTGCTTCTTGCCGGCTTCCTCGCTGAACTTCTCGAACAGCTGCTTGAACTTGTCATAGCTGCCGATGCCCGGCTTCATCATCTTGGTCAGCGGGCCTTGCTCGGTATGCTCGGGGGCGATCTTGAGATAGCCGCCCACATGGTGCTGAACCAGCTCCTTGACATACTCGGGCGACTTGACGGCCAGGTCGTAGCGCAGGCCGGAGCCGATCAGAATCTTCTTGATGCCGGGCAGCTTGCGCGCGCGGCGGTAGATCTTGATCAGCGGACCGTGGTCGGTGTGCAGGTTCTGGCAGATGCCGGGGAAGACACAGCTGGGCTTGCGGCAGGCCGCTTCGATCTGCGGGCTCTTGCAGCCCAGGCGGTACATATTGGCCGTGGGTCCGCCCAGGTCGGAGATGGTGCCGGTAAAGCCCTTGACCTTGTCGCGGATCTCTTCGAGCTCCTGGATGATGGAGTCTTCGGAACGGCTCTGGATGATGCGGCCCTCGTGCTCGGTGATGGAGCAGAAGGTGCAGCCGCCGAAACAGCCTCGCATGATGTTCACCGAGGTGCGAATCATCTCCCAGGCAGGAATCTTGGTGGCGCCCTCATGGCTGCCGCTTTCGTCGGCATAGGCAGGGTGCGGGCTGCGAGCATACGGCAGGCCGAAGACCCAGTCCATTTCGGCCGTTGTGAGAGGAATGGGCGGCGGATTCATCCACACATCGCGGGCCGTGGTCCCCTCTCCGTGAGCCTGCACCAGCGCGCGGGCATTGCCGGGATTGGTTTCCAGGTGCAGCACGCGATTGGCGTGGGCATAGAGAATCGGATCGCTCTTGACCTCTTCGTAGCTAGGCAGGCGCAGCACGGTGCGCTCGCGCGCAGGCAGCCTGGACTTGCTGCGCAGCGAGAGATTGGGCACGAACTGGATGGGCTGGGCCGCAATCGGCTGCACCGACGCCACGGATTTGGCATCGTTTGCGCCGCTGCCACAGGCCGCGGCTGTGCTGTCGGCGCCTGATTTCGCAGCATCTTCCTTGGAGCAGCTCTGGCCCTGGGCCTCGGCCTGCTCGCTGGTCGTCATATAGGGGTTGATATGAGGCTCGACCTCGCCGGGCTCGTCCACCGTGGTGGAATCGACCTCGAACCAGCCTTCCTCCGAAGCACGGCGAAAGAACGAAGTGCCGCGCACATCGGTGATCTGCTCCACCGGCTCGCGCGCCGCGATGCGGTGCGCCACCTCGACCAGGGCGCGTTCGGCATTGCCGTAGAGCAGGATGTCGCACTTGCTGTCCACCACGATGGAGCGGCGCACCTTGTCGCTCCAGTAGTCGTAGTGGGCAATGCGACGCAGCGAACCCTCGATGCCGCCCAGCACGATGGGCACGTCCTTGTAGGCCTCGCGGCAGCGCTGGCTGTAGACGATGGCCGCGCGATCGGGACGCTTGCCGGCCACATCGCCGGGGGTATAGGCGTCGTCACTGCGAATCTTGCGATCAGCCGTGTAACGGTTGATCATCGAGTCCATGTTGCCGGCCGTCACGCCCCAGAACAGATTGGGCTTGCCCAGGGCCTTGAAGGCCTCGGCGCTGGTCCAGTCGGGCTGGGCGATGATGCCCACGCGAAAGCCTTGCGCCTCCAGCACGCGGCCGATGACGGCCATGCCGAAGCTGGGGTGATCCACATAGGCGTCGCCCGTGACCAGAATGATGTCACAACTGTCCCAGCCGAGCTGATCCATCTCCGCACGGCTCATGGGCAGGAACGGCGCCGGGCCGAAGCGCTTGGCCCAGTACGGCTTGTAGCTGGTCAGCGGTTTGGCATCGCGATGGAAAAAGGAAACATCAACCGGGGCGTTCATGTGGATGGGCTTTATATGGCCTCATGGCCTATGCGGAGAAAGAACCGGCCAGTGTACTTTTCCGCCCTCAGCCTTGCACGTGCAAGGTCTTGCGAAAACATGGCTGGAACTCTGAAACTCATAGCACCTAGCGCCTTCCATAAAAGGATTTCAACATCAAACATGTCTTAAACCTATTAAGGACAAGCGCTAGATACTCATTTCTTCATAGCACCAGAATCCAGATAGTGGGACGACTCAGTCTTTTTCCTGCCTCGTCACAGCGCCAGTGGCGGGGTCCAGCCTGAGCTTCATGACCGTCTGATCGGCGCGCAGCATCTTGACCTTGTAGCTGGTCTTGCCCCAGTCCGAATCCAGCTGGGCCTCCAGCGGCTTGCCGGGCAAGGCAGCAATAGCTGCATCGACGGCCTGCACCAGCGTGATCCGGGCATCGGCCAGACGCTTGGCATGCTTGCCCTCGGCCCGGCCCTTGTTCTCCTGCACCGCTGCATCGCCCGTGCTGGCATTCACGCGCAGCTTGATTTCCTCATTCGCGGGGGAGATCAGGGTGACCGAGTAATAAGGCGCAGCGCCTTTCTTACCCTCTTCCAGCTCGACATCGATCGCTTTTCCGGGAGCAACAGCCTGGGCTCTTTCGACGGCCTGGTTCAAGCCGACCTGCACGGCGCCTGTCAGGGCCAGCCATTCGGCAGCCGACTTGGCCAGAACCGGAGCCGCACTCAATCCACTCAGGCTCAGGGCAGCAGATAGCACCAAGGTGCTGGGACGAAATCTCATGGACCAATCCTCCTACGGTGGCAATGGCTCCAGTCTGCCTCGATTCCGTGGCGCAGCCTTGTCGGATATCAAGCCATATCGACTTGCAGAAAATCCATCCCGAACTATTGATAGGCAAAGATTATCCGCTATGAAATCCGTGAATCAGCACGCAGAAAACCCGCCAGAACCAGGCCCGGGCGGGCCGGGATGACTGCCACGGACTGGCCTTTTACTTACAGATCTTGCTGGGCCGCCGCAATCATTTCGCCAAACTGGCGGGCATCACCGAGCTGATTGGCCGCCAGCAGCGCCAGCTTGACCAGCAGCAGCTCTGACTTTTCAGCGCCCACGGCATCAATGGCGCCAGCTAGCAGGTCGTACACGGTCTCAAGACCTGCGATATCAAGAGTGGTTTGGGTCATTTCAATCTCTCCTCATGCAGGCAAGGCTGCCTTGAATGCCGCCTGCAGGCGATTGGCGTCCAGCGCCATCCAGCGCGCGCAGACATGCTGATCGGGGCGCAGCAGATAGGCAGCGCCATCGGCCATCACGCCATAACGGGCGCGGCATCGGCCTTCGCTGTCATCTAGTACCAGGTCGGCACCTTCGATAGCGCCTGCAACGTGGCTGCTGACGGCGATCAGGCGCACTGCAACGCCGCGGGCTCTGACCCCGGCCACGACCGCCTGCAGTTCGGCAGCAATCGCCTTGCCGCTCGTGAAATACAGCAGATCGAAGCCGCCACCCAGATGGTCGAGCAGATAGCTGTCCGGCGCAAAGCGCACGTTGAGAGGCGGCGCGCCATGGGCGGGGCCGGCCTTGAACAGCAGATTGTCGTCGCCCATGCTGTTGAGCGGCGAGCTGCCGTACTCATGCGGGCGCGAGGTGCGCCAGTGGTAGAGCGGGCCGACAAAGGGCTGGCTCAGCGACAGGGACAGCACGGCATCGCGCAGCAACCTGAAGCCTCTGCTGGGGGGTGCCATGAAACGCGTGCTCTTGCCGGCCTCCTCCACAATCTCGCGGGCCGCGCCCACGCGCTCGCTGCTGTAGCTTTGCAGCAGCGCGGCGCTGGCCACACCCTTGGCGACGAGCGCCAGACGCCAGCCCAGACCCTGAGCATCCTGAAAACCGGTGTTGGCGCCGCGCACCCCGAAAATGGGCAGCATATGGGCGGCATCGCCCGCAAAGATCACACGGCCATGCACATACTCGGGCAGGGTCAGCGCACGGGCCGAGTAGACGGAGCTCCAGTCCATCTCCCAGGGCGTGCCGCCAAAGCCGATCATCTCCAGCTGCGCATCGATGCGCGCCTTCAGCGACTCGGGCCTGAGCGCATCCTCGGGGTCTTCGCCGGCAGGCAGCTGGTAGTCCACGCGCCAGATGCCATGCGGCTCGCGGTGCATGAGGATGGTGTTGCCCGGGTTCCATGTGGGATCGAAGAATGCAAGACGCTCGGTGGGCAGAGGCAGGTCGATGCGGATATCGGCGATCACGAAGCGGCCTTCGTAGGAAGCGCCTTCCATCAGCAGATTCATGGCCGTGCGAATCCCCGAGCGCGCGCCGTCGCAGGCCACCAGCCAGTCCGCCCGCAGCTCGTAGCTGCCTTCAGGGGTGTCCACCTCCACCCATGCCTGCTCGCCCTTTTGCTCGACCTTGTTCACACGGTTACCCCAGCGCAGCTCGATCAACGGGTTGGCCTGCACTGCATCGACCAGGTATTCCTCCAGGTACTGCTGCTGCAGATTGATCATGGGAAAGAAGCGGTCGTCGTCGGCACGCGCGTTTTCCATGCGAAACACACGCTGACCGCGGTAGATGCTGTTGCCGTAGCACCAGGGCAATCCGGTCTCCGTCACGCGCTGGGCCACGCCCACCTGCTGCAGGATTTCCATGGAGCGGCGCGTGAACACAATGGCGCGGCTGCCTTCGGACACCTGCAGCTCGGACTCGAGCACCACGCAGCGCTGACCGTGGCGAGCAATCTCCAGCGCCGTGGTCAGACCCACGGGGCCGGTGCCGACGATGACGATGGGGTGGTGTTGCTCACCTGGATGCCGGCAGGCAAGCCAGGGCTGGTGCACCTGGTACTGGTAGTAGATGGAGCTGCGTGGCTCGGCATATGGCTGATGCATGTTCTTGTCTCCTGGGGGCGCTGTCGTGATCAAACCGTTGCGCTTCCATCCCCTTGCGGTCTGGCTTGAGATGCAGTGTAGAAAAGCAGCTTGCGTCCAATGTCACCAACTGGAGACAACACCAACCAGCAACCGAGATTCAAGTCGAATCAGCCTTGAGCCCATGCAAATCAGACGCAAGCAGCTATCAAAGTTGACCATCGACACCTTCAGCGGGCTCCATCAGCAGAGCAAACAGCTCACGCTGGCCCTGCACGCCCAGCTTGGCGCAGACGCGTTTGACATAGGTGCGCGCGCTGCTGACGGTAATGCCCAGGCGCTGCGCCAGCGCTTCGGCATCCAGGCCCTGGGCCAGTGCCCGCACCACATCGAGGTCGCGCGGCGTCAGCTGCTCAAAGCGCCGTGCCAGGCGCGCCAGCACCAGACCGACCAGGTCGTCCTGCAGCGTCTGCCCCGCGTAATGCAGACGCATGGCCTGCATGACCAGGGGCGCGAAAGCCTCGATGCGGCCAATGGCTGCAGCGTCGAAGCAGCCATGCTCCTCCCCGCGGTACAGGTTCACGGAAAGCCAGCGCGCGTTTTCCTGCAGCATCAGCAGCGACAGCCGCTCGGCAATGCGCGGCAGCTCATAGCAGACATGACGGTATTCGGGATGCTGCACATCGCGCGGGCCCTGGCGATGCAGCCAGACGCGCGGCCTGGCATGCGGATCCCTGGCAAGACGTGCCAGCTCGGCCTGCATCACGCGCTGCGAACCGTCCAGCGGATAGAAGCGCTCGCTGTAATCCTGGGAGATCATGGGCAGCGCCCCCGTGCGCGCCCTGTCTCCCATGCCCACCACGCGCGGCCTTGCCATGCCCTGGAAGGAGAAGATCGTGCACTGGGCCAGCGGCACATGGCGCCCCAGCAGCTGCAGGATCTGCTCGGCCACCGCGTCGCTGCTGCTGCGCCCCACTCTTTCCATCATGGCAGTCACATCGGCCAGGGCCACGGGTAGCTGCGCTGCCTGCGCGGCAGCCGGCAGCAGCATCCAGTGAGAGGAATCGGGAAACGGCGCAGAGCAAGCAGTCATGGGCTGCGATTCTCGCCGCTGCAGCGCGGCCTCGGACAGGAAAAACCGGCTCTCCCTTTCAGGAGTGGCCGGTCCGGCTTGAGGCAGCAAATGCGCTCGGGCCCTGGGCCCTACCACTCACCCACGTTGCGTATGCGCTGCAGCAGCTCCCATTCATCTTCGGGCGCCGCAGCGTGCAGGGCCTGAGGCTCTGCCAGCTCCTGCGCCAGCGGAGGCGGCGTGAAATGCTCGCGGCCAAAAGTATGTTCGCTCAGGGACTGTGGTTGCGGATTGTTCATGATGGCCTCCTTTGCGCAAAGCTTAAGGCTCGAGGCTTGCCGAACTTGTAGGAATTGGCTTAAGGACACTGTCGAGCAACCCCCACAAGCCGCGTCGTCATGTCATGGATATGTCCCACCCGGCCCATGTACCGCAACGCTGCCCGGCCCGGACTTTGCGGTTATGCTGCCGCGGCTATGCCTCAGACCCTTCGCGCTCCCGTCTCCAGTGAACTCATCATCAAGAAAAGCCGCTTCATCGGCTGCGTGCAGCCGATGACGGACCGCTCCAGTGCGCAGGCCGTGGTGGATGCACTGTGGCGCGAGCACCCGGGCGCAGCCCATGTCTGCTGGGCCTTGCTGGCCGGCGGTCAATCGGCTGCCGTGGATGACGGCGAGCCCAGCGGCACGGCCGGTCGCCCCATGCTGGATGTGCTGCGCCACCAGGATCTGGAAGGCGTGCTGGCCACCGTGGTGCGCTACTTTGGCGGGGTCAAGCTCGGTGCCGGCGGACTGGTGCGCGCCTACACCGACGCCGTGGCACAGGCCTTGCTGCAGGCCGAAAAAGTCGCCATTCAGCGCATGCAGACCTTGCAGTGCACGGTCCCCTATCCGCTGGAAGGTCTGGTGCGGCGCATGGCCGATACTGCAGGCGTTGTATTGCTGGAGGTCGATCACGGCTCTCTGGTGCGCTTCACGCTGCAGATGCCCGAGGCCGATGCCGCCCAGTTCGTCAGTGCCCTCAATGAAAGCGGCCAGGGCCGCATTGGCTGGCTCAAGCCCGACGAACTTCAAGACGCAAAAAAACCCGCCTGAGCGGGTTTCTTCGCGGCCATTTCAGCAATTGCCTTTTTTGGCCTGGCCCGGTGGGCATCCATGGGGATGAGGCTTTTTGTAGCCATCGTCGTAATACCCGCCGCGGCCATCGTAGACCGCGCAGCCGCTGAGCACCCACAGGGTCGCAGCCAGCGCAAGCATGGTTTTCATGGGTTGAGCCTTTTCTGATTTTCCGGGGTACCAGTCTATAGGCGATCCCGCCGGCATTCTGTCAACAATCTTTTCGCGGCTCTCAGGCTCTCAATTGGCCGGCTGCTGCTGCTCGACCGCCACCTGCATGTGCAGCAAGGTGAAATACAGGGTCACGTCGCCCTGCTGGTCGATGAAGGTACCTACGGCGCGCTGCAGGCGGGCAGCAATGCACATGCACTCCATGGCCTCGGGACGGCCGCCGGGAATCCGGGCCGTGGTCAGCAGTGCCAGCTGGTTTTGGCGGCCGAACTCATGCACGACCTCCAGCGCCTGGCCATGCTGCTTGGGAATGGCTTCGTTGGCCCAGCTCCAGACAAAGCTGCCGTCCTGCTCGCTGCTGGTGCCTACCAGGCAGACCGTAGCAATCACCTCGTGCAGCGGAGCTTCAAGCGCCAGCAGGGCGCGGTCGAGATCCCAGCGGTAGCTGGGGCTGCCCTGCAAGCCAAATTCCAGGGGCCATTGTGCATTGCGGGCCTGCATCATTTCAACGGCCTCACGGCTCCAGGCGGCCCAGTCGGTGGTTTGTGCGTCGTTGCTCATCGCGTATCCATTGCTTTTCAACAGACCGCATTGTCAGGCAAGAAGCGGGCATGCCCGGGCCTGGAGCCCTATGCCCCGTCGGCCTGCGTTCAGCTCTTCATCTGTTGCTCGATCCAGTCGGCCAGAAGCTGCTGCACCGAGCCCGCACCCCAACTCTGCACGGACAGCAGACAGTATTGCGAGCCATCGGGTACAAAGCCCAACGGCGCCACCAGCCGGCCGGCAGCGATATCGTCCTGCACCAGCAGTTGCGGACCCATGGCCACACCCAGGCCCGCTGCTGCCGCCTGCAAGCTCAGGTAGAAATGCTCAAGCACCAGAGCATCTCCTGCTTGCGCCTGCCGGATCTGGGTGGGAGGCTGATTTGGCCGGGTTTTCCACCAATCCTCCCAGGCCTTGGGTCGTGTCTTGCTGTGCAAGAGCGTTGCATCGCCACGAAGCGCCAAACCGCCATCGGACTGCGACGCAAAGAACTGCGCCAGACGGTCCGGATGGCAGACCGGCCCCATGCGCTCTGCGCACAAGGGCTGCATTTGGACATTGCGCCCCCAGTCAAAGTCGTTGCGCCGAATGGCCAGATCGATGCCTCGCCCCCATTCCACGGCACCGCCGCCCGCAACCAGATGCACGGTGTGCTGCGGGTAGCGCGCCTGGAAGTCGCCCCAACGCGGAATCAGCCAGCGCATCAGCAGCGTGGGCTCGCACGACAGCAGCAACGGCCTGCCAGCCGCCTGCCGACGCACCGCTTCTGCCGCGCGCGCCATCTGCGTCAGCCCGGCATGGACGCCATCGAACAACAAGCGGCCTGCGGCATTGAGAAACACACGGCGATTGCGGCGCTCAAACAGCTGCACCCCCAACTCCTCCTCCACCGAGCGCACCGCGCGACTGATGGCCCCATGGGTCAGGTGCAGCTCATCGGCAGCGCGGCTGAAGCTCTCCAGCCGCGCTGCCGCTTCAAAACAGCGCAAAGCGACCAGCGAAGGCATTCGTTGTGGGCCGCCGGCAGAAATATGTGAGTCTGAATCACTATTTTCTTGAGAAATCATCGTTATTCAAAAAACTTTGATCGCCCTAGAGTTCACAGCTGTAGAGCACTGCTTGCCATTCTCGTGCAACAGAGCCATCTCACAAACAGATATTTGAACTCACCCAATACACTGTATGAACGCCTGGCCCACCGTGATTCTCGTTACCTCTCTCGCCGTCATCAGCCCCGGCGCCGATTTCGCCATGGTCACCCGCACCAGCCTGATGGAATCGCGCCGTGCGGGTCTCTGGGTGGCTCTGGGCATCGGCTGTGGCGTTCTGATCCATGTGGCCTACACCCTGCTGGGACTGGGCATGGTCCTGCAACGCCTGCCCTGGCTTTTCAATCTGCTCAAATATGCGGGCGCAGCCTATCTGGTATGGCTCGGAATTTCTCTGTGGCGCGGCGCCAGCCATGCAAATGGCGATCGGCCACAGTCCCGGTCCAGTGCCGGACCAGGCCAGCGCAATGCACTCAAAGGCCATGCGCTAGGCCGCTCGCTTTTCGTCCTGGGCTTTCTGACCAATGCACTCAACCCCAAGACAGCGCTGTTCATCCTCAGCCTGTTCATGCAAATCATCGGCCCTGCCGTGCCCATGCCCACCCAGTTGGCCTACGGCCTTTTCGTCGCCATGGCCCACGTGCTGTGGTTTGCGCTGGTAGCCTGTTTTTTCTCGGCCCCGGTGCTCCAGCCCAAGGTGCAAGCCATACGCCCATGGGTAGATTGCAGTCTGGGCTGCGTGCTGCTTGTCCTGGGCCTGCTGCTGATCGCCAGCGGGACACCGGCTACGTCGAATCTGATGAATGTCAGCATCTGACATGAAAAGCCTCGCCAGTCCAATGGCCGCAATAGCAGCATCTGCAACGCAAACGACAGCTTTGGCACATCCACCCGTGCCATGCTTGTCACGGTTGGTACAGTCAGCAAAACACCAAAGGAGACAAGCACCATGAAAAGCCGCTACCCCTTTCCCGATCTGAACAGCCTGCCTGAAGACATCAGGCAACGCATCGCCGAGGTACAGCAAAAGTCGGGCTTTATTCCCAATGTTTTTCTGGCCTTTGCTCGCCGGCCGGCCGAGTGGCGCGCTTTCTTTGCCTACCACGATGCGCTGATGCTCAAGGAGGACGGCAGTCTCAGCAAGGGCGAGCGCGAAATGATCGTCACCGCCACCAGCGCTGCCAATCAGTGCCTGTATTGCGTGGTGGCTCATGGCGCCATCTTGCGCATCTATGAGAAAAAGCCGCTGATTGCCGACCAGGTGGCGGTCAATTACCGCAAGGCCGACATCAGCCCGCGCGAGCGGGCCATGCTGGACTTTGCCATGAAGGTCTGTCTGCACAGCGCCGAAATCGACGATGCCGACTACGAAGCCTTGTACCCTCACGGTTTTGACGACGAGGATATCTGGGACATTGCGGCCATTACCGCCTTCTTCGGACTGTCCAACCGGATGGCCAGCTTCGCGGGCATGCAGCCCAATCCAGAGTTCTATCTGATGGGCCGGGTGCCGCGCGAGAAAAAAGCCTGAAGCAACAAGCAGTAACTCGCGGGGGGCAATCGATGCAACTTGCATCGCAATGACGCATCATCCTTCGCAGAGCAGCGGCCAACCTGGCAAAACGCTGTTTGCCGGAGGTCATCTAGATGCGCAATACCGTTTGCTGCCTCGCCGCCTTGCTCACAACGCTCTGCGCCACTGCGGCTCATGCCACCTCGTGGGAGCTCAAGCCCGGTGGCGACAACAGACTGGAATTCACCGCCACTTTTGAGCAAACGCCGGTCACCGGCGTGTTCAAGGACTTCCGGGTCCGCTTTGATTTCGACCCTCAAAAGCCAGGCAGCAACAGGCTGAATGTCAGCATTCGTATCAGCAGCGCCGACATGGCCAATCCGGACATCAACCAGGCCATTGCCGGCAAGGACTGGTTTGACTTTGTGCGTTATCCCGAGGCTGTCTTTGATGCCAGCGAGATTCTCGGCACCACCGGCGAAACCCGTTACCTGGCACGCGGAACCCTGGTGCTGAAAGGCAGCAGGCAGCCGCTTGTGCTGCCATTCAGTTGGAAGCCCGAGGAACGCCGCCTGGAAGGTGAATTCGTTACCCGCCGCTCGATATTTGATATCGGCACAGGAGAGTGGAAGAGCAGCAATGCCGTGGGAGACGCCGTGACAGTGAAATTTCGCGTCCAGCTGCGCGAGTTGCCATGACATTGCGCAGACAGCTGATTGCAGTCCTGTTGGCTCTGATCACGGGCTGCTCGCAACTAGGCATCGAGCCAGCGCAGCCTGCCGGCCCGACGGCAAGGCCTGCGGACTTTCCTGCGGCCTTCTATGCCGATGCTGCTGCACGGGGCCAGTCGGTGCTTCAGATTGATTCCTCGCATTCTCTGGTCTCAATCACCGTTCGACGCGCTGGCGCTTTGGCCAGACTGGGGCACGACCATGTGATTGCCAGCCATGAACTGCAAGGCTATGTGGCCCCCCAGCTTGGCCGCGCCGATCTTTACGTGGCGCTGGACAGACTATCGGTTGACGAATCCGCTCTGCGCGCCAAGGCGGCTCTGGACACCCAGCCCAGCGCTGCCGATATTGAAGCGACTCGTGCCAATATGCTGAACAAGCTGCTGCAAACCTCGATCCATCCGTTTGCACTGGTCCAGGCACATGCGCCCCCCGAAGCAGACGGCGATGTATTGCTGACCCTGGAACTCACTCTTCACGGCGTCACACGCAGCCTGAGCGTACCGGCCCTGATCAGGAGGACGCCAGGCGAATTCCATATCAGCGGCTCGCTGAGCATCGATCAATCGAGTTTTGGCATCACGCCTTTGTCCATCCTTGGCGGTGCAATCCAGGTCCGCGACAGGCTCGAGTTGAACTTCGAAGTTCGCGCCGGACCGCCTCTGAAGCAGGAATCCCGGTCATGACAACAGCGCTTGTTGGAGCCTGCGGCGCAGCTCTGGTCATGCTCTGCGGCGGTGTGCAGGTCTCGGCACAAGAGCTGCACATAGAGACTGCCGAGCACAATGAGGCATTGACGGTGAATGCCTCAGCCGTCATGCAAGTCAGGTTGGCCACGGCCTGGAGCGTGATCTCCGACTACGACCATCTGGCCGACTTTGTGCCGGATATGCAAAGTTCGCGCGTGCTCCAACGCGACGGCAATCAGGTGCTGCTGGAGCAAAAAGGCAATCTGGGGTTTCTGTTCTTTCGCCAGGCAATCGAGGTCAGACTGGCTGTGACCGAATGGCCGCAGCAGCGCATCGCCGCGCATGCGGTCGGCGGCAATCTCAAGCAGATGAACGGCAGCTATACCCTGGAAACCCAGGCCGACGGCCGGGTACGCTTGGCCTACAGCGCTCGCCTGGTCCCCGCTTTCGCCATCCCGCCGCTGGTCGGCAAACCGGTACTGCGCCAGTTGCTGAAACGCCAGTTCAGGGCACTGGTGGACGAAATCCAGCGACGCGAGGCTTTGACGCTTCAAGAGCAAGAGCAGATACCAGAAAACTAGCAGCAGGCCGTTACAAAGATCAGGTGGGCAGCCGCTTCACTTCAGTTGCGGCTGACTCTGCATGCCGCACGGGGCGGTGTTGGACGCATGCAAGCCTGGCTCCTGTGCCTCGGGTTGCCGTCATGACTGCACAAGCATCTGCAGGAGGAAAGACTTAAATCGCAGAGGCCCTGAGATGGCGCGTGAACTGCTCGAACTCTGCAGCCATGGGGACAATGGCTGCCCTGGGCAGTATCAGAGCCTGCATCGCGTCGATGAACAGATAGTAGTTCACGTCATCTTCGGCAAGCGCCAGCACTCCTGACCACGGCAGTATCGTGTCTCCCCGAACCGAGGCTACCCTGATGGCGTCCGACGAGAGCGTGACCGTTTGTGGCGACAGAAACGCTCCATCCGGCAGAAGCATGAGCTTGCGCATGGATGCCTGTGACAGGTAAGGCATTGCCACGACAGCGATCAAAGCAAGGACCAGAAGGCAGGCAACCACCCCCAGCGGGCCGGAGATCTCAGGAAACTCACGCATCAGTCGTGCGTAGGCTGCACCAGCGAAGCCAATGCAGAGCCACACCACAACCCGCAAGAGGAATGGCCAGGAAAGCACCCCTGCCTTCTGATGCCAGCGGCGCGAAACCATTTTCTGCAGGCGAACGAAGTCGGCGGGAGCGAGAGTAAAGCTGGCGGTCATATTCATGGTTTGCTCATGCGGCCACAGGTATGGGCGAGCGGTAGCAGCGAGTATTGATCGAAAGGTGACTGCTGCATCTGACACGGTCGCTGGCTCTGGTTCATGAACGAATTCGCTACCGGCAGCGGCACCGTAACCGTAACCGGCACTTTTACCAGCACTGTTGCAGCACCATAAGCCGGTGCACCGGGCATTACAGGGTGCGACCAGAGCTGTGCATGCGATACAAGCACAACCCATGCAGCCGCAAGATGTGAAATTGCAGCAAATCGAGACAGCCATGTCCATGGCGTGACGGGCTTGAAGCATTGGTCTGATTGTCTTTCAGGTATCGATTGCGCTCCATCTTCCTCGAACGCCCGAACAGTCAAACAGCCTTGCTACCAGCACTTGGCCATCAGGCGCTGGCAGCAACTTCAACCTCAAGCCTTGAAAGTCAACCAGGGCTTCAGCCGCACACTCGCACGAATCAGCCCCGCCTCTTCCTGCGCCTGCAGCACCGGCCCTACGGGTTTGTAGGCGCTGGGAGCCTCTTCGATCAGTCGCTCTTCACGCAAGGTGATGCATTGCCAGACGGACTCGACCAGCGGCTGCTTCATGCGCCGCGTGTCCTGTCTGCGCACCTGGCGACCCGCGCCGTGGCTGCAGGACCGTAGCCAGTCTTCATGGCCCAGACCTTTGACGAGGAAGGAGTAGTCGCCCATCGAGCCCGGAATCAGCGCCCACTGGCCGTCATGCGCGGGAGTGGAGCCCTTGCGGTGCACGTTGAACTCACCCTCGGTCATCACCACGTTATGGGGCACATCCACAATCAGGCGTGATGCATCGGGCGCGGCAATGCCCGCCAGCTCTTTGCGCACCAACTCCGCCAGCGCCATGCGGTTGAACCACGCGTAGCGCGCAGCCACGCCCATGGCTTGCAGATAATCCTGCGCCAGCGCGCCGCTCAGGCCATACAGACCATGCTGAGGGTGCTTGATGCCTTGCGGCCATTGCTGCCTGGCCAGCTCCATCCAGCGGCGGCCGACATAGAAGCCGACATCGCGCGAGCCAGTGTGGATCATCACCGTGACATCACCCTTCTTGAGCCCCGCGGCATAGGCGGCATGCCGGTCGTAGACTTCCTCGACCACGCAGAACTCCAGAAAGTGGTTACCGCTTCCCAGGTCCGCGGCAGACGGCGGGCGCAGCAGCTCGCGCGCCTGCAACAGGGCTTCGGGCGCGTAGCGACTTTGTCCCGCAAAGCCTTGCAGGCCCACGCACTCGGCCAGTTCGGCTTGCAGGCGGTCGCGGTTCACGCCTTGCCATAGACCCACGTCAGGCAACTGTTCAATAAAGGCCTGGGGGCCCTCATCAAACAGCGCCTTGAAGCCTGCGCTGCGCACGGGTACGTCGCGTCCGTTCTGCAAGATGACGCGGGTCAGTCGCTGCACGATGGTGTTTTTGTGCAGCTCGGCCTGTGCCTGCGTCAGGCCCGTGCTCAGCAGGCGTATGCCGCAATTGATGTCCGTGCCGATGGCCGCAGGAATCACGAAGTCTGGCGACGTGGCCACCACCGCCCCTACGGGCGCAATGCTGCCGGGGTGAAAGTCCGGCGTGGCACAGGCTTTGCAGACCGCGCCATGGCCTTTCGGGTCGGCAACCGAAGCGAAGTCCAGCAGTTGACTAACGGCTTTGTGCTCCAGCGGCAGGCTGTCGGGCAACAAAATGGTGGCTGCTGCCTGCTCGTTATGGATTTGATAGATATTGTCTCGGTAGGAGACCTGGATGCCCTGACGTGACAGAGCTTTTTGCAGTCGGGAAAGCTTCCCGGAAGAGTGCGGCATGATGCTGAGAAAAACAGGTACGCAACAGCGCATCTCCGAATCTGGGAGATGCAACGCACCTTCGAGCAGCAGCATCAAGAAGGACTGATAAGGGGCGTATTGTAATGAGTCAGCGCCGGGCCGCCTATCCGGCGTTGCTAATATGCTGCAATGCGCAATGCAATTCGCTCATTTCAGATTCCCGCACCACTGCAGACTTTGTATGACGCGGCTGCAGCCATAGGCCCGCAGTTCGGCCTGTCGCCCGAAGCCGTTTTGGGGGACTGCGGCCTGCGGCTGGAGATACCCCCCATACCCAGTTACATCGATTGGTGCACGCCGCGCAATGTGATGACGTTTGCGACCACGGGCTGCGACAGCGTTCATTACAGCTATCTGGTCGATGAGCGCCTGCCCGATAGCGTCAGCCCCATCGTCATGACACTGCCCTGCGTGAACGAATTGAGCTGGGTGATTGCCGAGAACTTTCAGGAGTTCTTTGACTACGGCTACTACGTGGGCTGGCGCGAACTGGAACAGTTGTACTACGAAGATGAAAAAGGCGAAGCCTGCTTTCACGAGGCAAGCCAGTCATTGAACAATCTCGGCATGCAGCAGCTGCCGCTGCTGCACAAGGCGTTGAATATGCAAGCTGTGCTGCCGACGCTGCAACGCTTTGGCGATCTGCAGAAAAAGTACCAAGCCCTATTGAATATTCCGCCCATGCCGCCAGAGCATGCCTGATTGCGTATCCATCAATCGCGTTGATCTCCATATTTGCTGAGCGATACCGCTTTTCATCCGAAATTCAATCCAGAAATCGGGCAGCCACAGCAGGGTCCGGCATCATGCACTGCTCGCTTTTGCCAAACCAGTGATAGCGGTTTCTGGCAATCATGCGGTAGAGCGCATCGCGCAATGCAGCGGGTATCAACCTGATCACCGCTGCCAGTCGCCAGGGCCAGCCCAGTGCCTGCAGCACGCGCAGGATGGCGTCCGTGTGCTGCCAGGAGCGCTGGCCGTCCACCAGCAGCAGGGTCTGCAGACCTTCCATGCGCAAGCCTGCATCAGCCAACAGCTTGCCGCCGACCTCGCCCTGTATGGCGGCGAACTGAAAAATGCCCTGCTTGTCGTGCTTGAGCAAGAACTGTACCCAGCCATTGCACAACAGACATTGCCCATCAAAGACCACAATCATGCTTTTTCCTCGGGCAGCAAAAGATAGCCACGATAACTGGCCACCACGCCAATCAGGGGGACGGCCGCTTCGACATGAAATTGCATATGCTCCCCGGCACCGGTTTCTTCGGCCACGATGCGCGGTGCAAGCCAGCCCGGGCATGGGAGGCCCAGAAAATACAGGCGCTGCAGTCGCATTACAAGCCGTCCATCCACCGCCTGCAAGGCAAAGCACAGTCGCGCCAGGCCAAGGCGCTCGATCAGGTGGCCATTGTGCAACTGCATGGTTGAGCGCATGAGCTGCGAGGGGAAGATGCGAATCCAGGTTTCCGCCTTGGGACTTGCCTGCAGTTCGAAATGAATCGTCCCCTCGCTAGCGGCGCGTGGCGTGCCCAGAGCCAGCGCCAGCAGCTTGGCCGCCACAGTCCGGGGAGCGCCGGTCTGCACCCTGCCCTGAAGTTCATGCTCTCCCTGCAGGCCGTGAAAGCGCTGCAGGGCGGCATCGAGCTTGCTGAACTCATCGCCCATGGCCTGCTGAAACAAAGAAGCGCTGTGCATCATCGAGCAAGCTCCCTGATCTGAATATCCAGTCCCTGCGCTTCGGCCACAAAGTCCTGCAGCGTCAGCAGCCCCATGCAAGGCCTGGCGCCCGGCTCCAGCGGTGCAGCTGCAGCCAGCTTGCGTACCAGCGCACAGGCGGCCAGCGTGGGAACATAAGGCCCGTCGCCCGAACCTGCCATAAGCACCCAGCCGCGCTGGCAGGCTTGTCCCTTTGCATCCACAGGCCACTGACCGTGACATGCATGGCCCCTGCATCGCTGCCCCAGTTCTTGAACCAGTCCGCCATGCGCTTGAGTGTGCGGGCATGTGCAGACCAGTCCTGCACCAGCCCTCTGTGAGCCAGCCAGGCCATGGCATTCATCCCGCGCTGCAAGAACGACAGCTCAAGCCCAGCACCGAATCTGATGGAAGGAGCCCCTTCATAGCGAAGCGGTAGCAGCGCGAGATCCGGTATATCGCAGGCCGACAGCAGCCGCCGCCCAACAGGAGCCGGATAGTCGTGCCCATAGCTGCGCAGCCAGCCAATCAAGGCTTGCTGCCCGGAGCCAGGCAGCGGCTTGCCACAATAGCTGAGGATGGCAGCGACGGTGGACAGGCCTCTATCCGTACGGTTGCCCGGGCTGATGCCTATGTCGATATCGCTGACGCGAGCCATGCCCGAAGCCAGCGCATCGACGACCGCCGAGGACAGAGCTGGCACCGAGCTGGCGCCGCTGAGCAGCAACACGCCCGCAGCTTTGGCCTGCGGATCGAGCACATCGATGCCGCAGACAAAGTCACGCCCATCGGCCAGATCCACATAGTGGACGCCGGCATGGGCACAGGCTCGGGCCACGCGGTAGTCCTGCCCCTGAAACGGGCCCGAAGTGTGAATGAGTGCATCCACCTCCAGCGCCTTGAGTCTGTCCTCCAGACCCGGCGCCATCACGTCCACCACCGCGTGGCTCAGGCTTGAGCAAGCGTCCGGGGCCAGACTTTCAACCAGCGCCTGCGCCGCAGAGGCCGAGCGCCCTGCCACCACGATGTGCAAACCGCGTTGCCTGGCAAGCCTGGCAACCAGCCGGCTGCCGAAGAAGCCGTAAGCACCGACGACCATGACCTTCAATTCGCGCATGCCTCAGTGTAGCGGGACGCGGTTTCGCTCCTGAGCGCAAGCCCCGCAACGGCGAGCCTGCTCAGCCGCGTTCCTGGCTCGGTCACAGCCCTGTCACAACCCGATCACAGTCCGATCACAGTCCGATCACAGACCGTACTTGCGAATCTTGTCGTGCAGCGTGGTCTTGGGGGTGTGCAGCGCCTGGGCCGTGCGCGTCAAGCTGCCTTCGTTATTGCGCAGGGCTTCGGAAATCAGGGAGCGCTCTATGGACTCCATGGTTGCCGCCAGCGAAGCCGCAGCATCGGGCGCCGCACCGGACGGGGACAGGCCGGCATCCAGCCCCAGCGTGATGCGCTCGGCCGTGTTGCGCAGCTCGCGCACATTGCCTGGCCAGTCGTGGGCAAGCAGCGCCTGCAGCCGCTGCGGCGTCAGCTCGGCCACGGGCCGCTGGTGGCGGGCGGCGGCCTGCAACGCGAAATGCTCGAACAGCAGCGCAACATCCTCGCGGCGCTCGCGCAGCGGGGGCAGGTTCACGGTCACCACATTGAGACGGTAGTAAAGATCGGAGCGAAACAGGCCCTGACGGCTGAGCTCCAGCAAATCGACCTTGGTTGCAGCAATCACACGGCAGTCGACGGCAATGAGCGTGTTCGAGCCCAGACGCTCCAGCACTCTTTCCTGCAGCACGCGCAGCAGCTTGGCCTGCATGGCCAGGGGCATGCTTTCGATCTCGTCGAGAAACAAGGTGCCGCCGCTGGCATGTTCGATCTTGCCGATGCGCTTTTTGCCCGCGCCGGTAAAGGCCCCGGCCTCGCTGCCGAACATTTCGCTGTCAAACAGCGTCTCCGGCAGACCGCCGCAGTTGACGGCGACAAAATTGCCGCTCTTGCGCCGGCTCGATTCATGCAGGCTGCGCGCGACTCTTTCCTTGCCGGTGCCCGTTTCCCCCCAGATCAGCACATCGGCCTCGCTGGCCGCCAGGCTTTGCAATGTGCTGCGCAACTGCTGCATGGGCAGCGAACGCCCCAGCAACTGGTGCTGCAATACATCCCGGCTTTGTAGCTGCTGGCGCAGGCTGCGCACCTCCAGCACCAGGCGACGGCGCTCCAGCGCACGGCGCACGGCATCCACCAGGCGTTCGGGCGCAAACGGCTTTTCCAGAAAATCGGCAGCGCCATCCTTCATGGCTTGCACGGCCATGGAGATATCGCCATGCCCGGTGATGAGAATCACGGGCAGCTCGGCGTCCAGCACGCGCACGGAGGCCAGCAGCCCAAGGCCGCTCATCTGCGGCAAGCGGATGTCGCTGACCACGATGCCGGCAAAATCCGGGGACAGGTGCTTTTGCGCCTGCTCGGCACTGCTCACGCAGATGCAGTCCAGACCCTCGAGGCGCATGGTCTGCTCGCAGGCCATGGCGACATCGGCATCGTCTTCAACGATCAGGACTTTGAGGGAAGGGTTCATGGGCTGCAGGCAATCAGGACAGCGGCCGAGTATCCACCAAGGGCAGGCTCAGCGTGAAGATGGCCCCGCCTTCCGGATGGTTGCCGCCCGTCAGGCTGCCGCCTTCGGCCTGGGCGATCTCGGCCGACAGCGGCAGGCCCAGGCCCAAACCCAGCCCCTCGGGCTTGGTTGTGAAAAAAGGCTCGAACAGTCGCGCTTGCGCCTGATCGCTGAGTCCAGGACCGTGATCGCGCACCGTGATCTGCGCCCAGGCACCACAACGGTTGCAGGCAATCTCCACGCACCGCGTATTGCCGCCCTGCACGGCGTCCAGCGCATTGCTCAACAGATTGATCAACACCTGCTGTACGCGATTGGCATCGCACCAGGCGCTCAGCTCGAGATCCGAGGGCTGTCGCACGATCATGACGCCGCTTTGGGCAATGCGCGGCTCCATGAGGGACAGAGCGCCATCGACCACCTTGGCCAGTTCAACCGGCTCGGGCTGGCCGGCGGACTTTCGGGCAAAGTTGCGCAACTGCCCGGTAATACGCCCCATGCGCTCGGTCAGCTCGGCCATGCGCTGCAGATTGCTTTGAACCATCTCGCTCTGACCGCGCTCCAAAAAGCGCTGACTGTTGCCGGCCAGCGCCCGCAAGGCCGCCAGGGGCTGATTCAGCTCATGGGCCACTTCCGTGGAGAGCTGACCGATGACGGCCAGTTTGCCTGCCTGTACCAACTCGTCCTGCGCCGCGCGCAGCGTGGTCTCGGCCTGCATGCGCTCCATCACCTCCTGCTGCAGCGCCACATTGGCACTCTGCAGATCGGCTGTGCGCTGCTGCACCTTGTTTTCCAGCACCTCGTTGGCCTGTTTCAGAGCTTGCTGGGCCGCCAGTTGCTCACGCACATGTTTGCGCCGCTGATACAGCAAAGCTCCCAGCAAAAGCATCAACGCAATCAACGCCCCCGTCACCCAGGCGCGACTGGCCGCCAACTGCAATGCAACGCTCAAGGGGGAAAGCACGGTAATCTGCCATGGCGTGCCGGCCATAGGTCTGGACTGGGCCAGAAAGCGGCCAGCGCTCTGGTCTGCCGCAGCGTCCTTGACATCGGGAATGCTCACCTGCCTGACGCCCGTGACGCTGCTCATGCCACGCCAGCCCAGAGGCCGCAGGTTCAGACGGTTGTATTTCTGCGAAGCTTCCAGCTCGGCACGCCTTGCCTCATCCAGCGGCAGCAAGGTGGCAAAGCGCCAGGCGGGCATGTTGCTGAGAATGACCACGGTATTTTCATCGCTGACCAGCACCGGAGACTCCGCACTGGCCCAGGATTGTTCGAGCTGCGCCAGCCCGACCTTGACCACCACCACGCCATGCATCTCGCCCTGCCCCAAGGTAGTGGTCAGGTAATAGCCGGGCTCGCCGCGCGTGGTGCCCACGCCGAAGTAGCGCCCGCGCCCTTCTCGCAATGCCTGCTGGACATAGGGCCTGAAACCGAGATTCTCGCCCATAAAACTGTCGGCGCGGCGCCAATTGCTGGCAGCCAGCACATGACCGTCGTGATCGAGCATGTAGACGCTGAGGGTGCCCGCACGACGGCTCAGCTCCTCCAGATAGAGATTGGCGCGAGACTGCAGTCTTTCGTCGCCCGGCGATTGCAGCAGCGACAGGATCTCGGGCTGCAAGGCCACGACATCCGGCAGAAAGGCAAATTTTTCGATCTCGCGCCGCAGGCTGGCGGCATAGAGATCGAGGCGGTTGTTGCCGGCAGCCACCACGGTCTCGAGACCGATCTTGACAAAGCCCTGATAGCCCAGCCAGCCGCCCAGGCTGCTTGCAGCCAGCCAGAGCAGGATCAGCAAAGCAGCACGCAGGCGCGGGGGCAGGAAAGCTAACATGGTGCGAACCATGGTAGCAGCGCCCGGCACCGCAGGAGACAGGAATCCGGGCAACGCGAAGATCAGGCTCGCACGCGAATGGGCTCGGGCATCATCTGTGGCTCGACAGCCAGATCTGCGCAGGACTCCTGCTCTTCCTCGCCTTCCCATTTGGCAACCACGGCCGTGGCAATGGCATTACCCAGCACATTGGTCAATGTACGGCCCATGTCCAGGAAGTGGTCGATGCCCAGAATCAGCAGAATGCCCGCTTCCGGCAAACCGAACATGGGCAGCACGGCGGCAACCACCACGAGCGAGGCACGAGGCACGCCGGCAATGCCCTTGCTGGAAATCATCAGCACCAGCAGCATGGTCAGCTGCGCGGTCAGTGTCATCTCGATGCCATAGGCCTGAGAGATGAAGATGGCCAGGAAGGTGGTGTAGATCATGGAGCCATCAAGGTTGAACGAGTAACCCAGCGGCAGCACAAAGCCCGTGATACGCGGCTTGATCCCGAATTTTTCCAGCTGTTCCATGAGCTTGGGCAGCGTGGATTCGCTGCTGGCCGTGAAAAAGCCCACCAGCACCGGGCCGCGAATCAGCGACAGCAGACGGAAGACATCCTTGCCCAGCACCAGATAGCCGGCACCGATGAGCAGCACCCACAGCGCGGCCAGCGCAATATAAAAGCCCAGCAGGAATTTGCCGAACACCAGCAGCATGCCCAGTCCGTGGGTGGCAATGGTGCCGGCGACAGAGCCGAACACGCCCACGGGCGCAAAGCGCATCACATACTCGGTCACGCGCAGCATGACATGCGAGGTCTCTTCCATCAGATCGACCAGCATGTGCTTTTTCTGGTGGTTCAGATAGCCCAGAGCGATACCGAAGAACAGCGCAAACACAAGGATCTGCAACACCTCATTGGTGGCCATGGCCTCGAAGATGTTCTTGGGGAAGACATGGGTGATGAAATCCTTGAAATTCAGCGCACCGGTCTTCAGACCCAGGCTCTCGGCATTCGTGGGAAGCTCCACCGTCAGGCCATGACCGGGCTGCAGCACATTGGCAAAAACCAGACCCAGAAACAGCGAGCAGAACGATGCCGCGATAAACCAGCCCAGCGCACGACCACCCACGCGGCCCACAGAGCCGGCATCGCCCATATTGGCCAGCCCCGCCACCAGCGTGGCAAACACCAGGGGCGCGATGATCATCTTGATCATGCGCAGAAATACGTCGGTGAGAATGCCGAAATAGCCGGCAATGTCTTTGGCTGTCTCCGGGGTCGCGGCGTTGGCGTGGACTAGATAGCCCACAACCACACCCAGAACCATGGCCAGCAGAACCATGATGGTCAGGCGGTTGGATTTCATTTCTTGGAATCTTGGTATGCGTTGTTTGAGCCGCTGCCTGAATCCAGGCCATGCAGGCACCGGGTTCTGGCAGCGACAACAAACCGAGACGGACCGCTGACGCAACCGAGGTTTCGTCAGCCGGGTCCAGCCCCAGTCTCACTTGGTCAGCCGCAGTGAAGCGGCGTGCCGTCCTTCAAGCACATACCGTGCCAGCCAAAAAATCACGTCCAAGTCTTTGATTTGCTTATATTCAAAATACTTTTTTGCATAACCACAATCGGATTTCCGGACGGAATCCTGGTTGATGTACGGAATTCCGAACAGGACTCAGGCCGTTACTGCTGAACGTATCCAGTCCGGCAGCGCAGCGGCTTTCTGCCGTGGAAAATCCACCCAGATCACCGTGCCTCCACCGGCGGCACAAATGACTCCCGGCTGTGCCACACGCTCCATGGTGGCCCAGGTTTCAAAGGTCGTACGTGCCGGATCGCTGACAAACATCTTGAGCAGCACCTCGTCCGGATACGCAAGCTGCTGATAGAAATTGCAGAAGGCGTTGACGATGACCGGCCCTTGCCCCGCGGGGTCCGGATTCAGACCCATGCCATGCATCCAGTCGATACGGGCAGTTTCCAGGTAGCGAAAGTACTGGGCGTTGTTGACATGCCCCATGGCGTCCATATCGCCCCAGCGTACGGGAAAGCGCGTTTCATAGACCTGCTTCTTCAGCTCGGGCAGCTCGATTTTCATGCCGGTATGTCTCCTGATTGAACGAGGTTTGCAACTGCATCATCACCTTGTTCTAGTTTCTTTGAAGGATGGCATGCCCTGGGGCGATCACTAGCCTATGGACTTTGTCGCAACACCGATTGATGCGCTGTCGCCAAATCTGCACGGTCGTGCCGGGCTGTCAGCATAGAATCGCCCGCATCGCGGTTTTTGCAGACGCACCTGCCAAGGCCGCGCACGCCAGTTTTCCCAATCCAATATCAAGCGAGACTTTCCCGATGACAAACGAAGAGATCCTGGCCCAGTACGGCCCGCGAGAGGCCATGGAATATGACGTGGTCGTGGTGGGCGGTGGCCCCGGTGGCCTGGCCACTGCCATTCGCCTCAAGCAGCTGTCGGCCGAAAAAGGTCAGGATGTCTCCGTAGTCGTGCTGGAAAAAGGCTCCGAGCCCGGCGCACACACGCTGTCTGGCGCAATCATGGATCCTCGCGCGCTGACCGAGCTGATCCCCGACTGGAAGGAAAAGGGTGCCCCCCTGAACCAGCCGGTGACCGAAGACGCCATGGTCTTCCTCGGCGAAAAGAGCTCCTTGCGCACGCCCAACTGGCTGCTGCCCAAGTGCTTCCATAACGAAGGCAACTACATCGTTCGCCTGGGCTTTGTCACCAAGTGGCTGGCAGAACAGGCCGAAGCCCTGGGCGTGGAAATCTTCCCCGGCTTCACCGCAGCCGAAGTGCTCTACAACGAAGACGGCTCCGTCAAGGGCGTGGCCACCGGCAATATGGGCATCAGCAAGGAAGGCGAGCCCACGGGCGACTTCCAGCTGGGCATGGAGCTGCACGGCAAGTACACCATCTTTGCCGAAGGCGCGCGCGGCCACCTGGGCAAGCAGATCATCGCCAAGTACTCCCTGGACGCCAACCGCGACCCGCAGACTTACGGTCTGGGTGTCAAGGAACTCTGGGAAATCGACCCCAAGCGTCACAAGCCTGGCATGGTGCTGCACACCGCAGGCTGGCCCATGAAGAGCGACACCTACGGCGGTGCCTTCCTCTACCACCTGGAAGACAATCTGGTCACGCTGGGCTTCATCACGGGTCTGGATTACTCCAACCCTTATCTGTCTCCATTCGAGGAGATGCAGCGCTGGAAGACCCATCCCAATATCCGCTACTACCTGGAAGGTGACGAAGCCAACGGCATCAAGCCCGCCAAGCGCATCAGCTACGGTGCGCGCGCCATCACGGCCGGAGGCATCTCCAGCCTGCCCCGCTTTGTCTTTCCCGGCGGCGCGCTGGTTGGCTGCGAAGCCGGCTTCCTCAACGTCAGCCGAATCAAGGGCAGCCATGCCGCGATCAAGACCGGCATGCTGGCAGCCGAAGCTGCCTACGCCGCCATCGTCGCCGGTCGCCAGAGCGATGAGCTGACAGCCTATACCTATGCGTTCGAGAACAGCTGGCTCTATGAAGAGCTGTGGAAGGCGCGCAACTTCAAGGCCTGGTTCAAGAAGGGACTGACCACAGCCACCGTGATGAACGGCCTGGAGCAGTTCGTGCTGCGCGGCAACATCCCCTGGACGCTGCATCGCAACAAGCCCGACCACGCCTATCTGAAGCCCGCCGACGAGTGCACACCCATCGAGTACCCCAAGCCCGACGGCAAGCTGACCTTCGACCGCCTCTCCAGCGTCTTCATCAGCAGCACCAATCATGCGGAGAACCAGCCGGCTCACCTGACGCTCAAGGACGCCAGCGTTCCTGTCGCCGTCAACCTGACCAAGTTCGCCGGCCCCGAGCAGCGCTACTGCCCTGCAGGCGTGTATGAGTTCGTGGAAGACGAAGCCAATGCCGGCAAGCAGCGCCTGCAGATCAATGCACAGAACTGTGTGCACTGCAAGACCTGCGACATCAAGGACCCGACACAGAACATCGTCTGGGTGACACCCGAAGGCGGCGGCGGCCCCAACTACTCGGGTATGTAATCCGCCTGCGATTGCATCCGGCGGCAGCAACTGCTCCGGATGCTGCATCACAAAGCCTGCGCCAGTCATTGCTGCGCAGGCTTTTTTCATGGGCTGGATGTTTTTAGCAACGCAGGCTGCCAAATGCCCACAAATTTGCAGCATCACAGAAAAAACGCATGCCACCGCAATCGCCGTGAAACTCCCAATGAAGATCGCTCTCCAGCACAGAAAGAGCAATGTTCAAAAAACAGGCAGATGCATCAATATGCTTGCCCATATCGCATCAGGCGCAGGAAAAATGCGGTGCAAAACCAAAATCAGGACCCACTCAACGCAATATTGCGCGCCATTGCCCTGCATCCACACACACAAACTTCTGCCAATTAGCGCTTTGCGCAGCTTTCATGCCATTTTTTCGCGATCATCGTATAGGGATAAACAAGGTTATCTCAATCACGAAGACAGCCGGATCGGTGCAGTAGACTTTGCCGCGAGGCGACGCGCATCACGCACTGCCGTCTTAATTCACCTGCAACACACAACAAACGCTGGAGATACACATGAAGCAGCTGTCCTTGGCCCGCATGGGCGCACTGGCCCTGGCAATTTCCGCCATGTCGGGTGCCTATGCCGCCGATACCAAGTCCGTGGCCGTGACCGCCATTGTTGAACACCCCGCCCTGGATGCGGTGCGCGACGGCGTCAAGGACGCCCTGAAGGCAGCCGGCTACGAAGAAGGCAAGTCCCTGAAGTGGCAATACCAGAGTGCACAGGGCAATACCGGCACGGCTGCCCAGATCGCCCGCAAGTTCGTGGGTGACAAGCCTGATGCCATCGTCGCCATCGCCACGCCTTCGGCCCAGGCCGTGATCGCGTCGACCAAGACCGTGCCCGTCGTGTTCTCCGCCGTGACCGACCCCGTGGCCGCGAAGCTGGTGCCCAGCTGGGAGCCCTCCAAGAACAATGTGACCGGCGTTTCCGACCTGCTGGCCCTGGACAAGCAGATGGATCTGGTCAAGCAGGTCGTGCCCAATGCCAAGCGCATCGGCATGGTCTACAACCCCGGTGAAGCCAACTCCGCCGTGGTCGTGAAGGAACTGCAGGCCCTGCTGCCCAAGATGGGCTGGACCCTGGTGACTGCTGCGGCTCCCCGCTCGGTGGACGTCTCCAGCGCCGCTCGCTCGCTGGTAGGCAAGGTGGACGTGATCTACACCAACACCGACAACAACGTGGTGTCGGCCTACGAATCGCTGGTCAAGGTTGGCCAGGACGCCAAGATTCCTCTGGTCGCCTCTGACACCGACTCCGTCAAGCGCGGTGCTGTGGCTGCCTACGGCATCAACTACCGCGATCTGGGCGAGCAGACCGGCCGCATGGTGGTGCGCATTCTCAAGGGCGAGAAGCCCGGCGACATCAAGCCCGAAGTCTCGACCAAGATGGAACTGTTCGTGAACCCCGGTGCAGCCGAAAAGCAAGGCGTGAAGCTGTCCGACGCGCTGATCAAGTCGGCCGCGACCGTGGTCAAGTAATCCACTCCCTGTCGCCAGCACTGCCACCAGGCAGTGCCAGCGCAGCGGCAGGTGCCGTGGCAACATGGCCCTGCCGATTTTTTTAGACGTTTGCCGCGCCTGTCGCTCTCTCTATGTCTCTATTTTCCATCCTCGGTGCCATTGAAATTGGCCTGATCTTCAGCCTGGTGGCGCTGGGCGTCTTCATCTCCTTTCGCTTGCTGCGTTTCCCCGATCTGACGGTCGACGGCAGCTTCCCCCTTGGCGGCGCGGTGTGTGCCATTCTGATTTCCACGGGCACCAATCCCTGGCTGGCCACGCTGGCCGGCACGGCAGCCGGAGCCGTGGCCGGCTTCATCACCGGCTGGCTCAACGTCAAGCTCAAGATCATGGACCTGCTGGCCTCCATCCTGATGATGATCGGCCTGTACTCGGTCAATCTGCGCATCATGGGCGGCCCCAATGTGCCGCTGATCAACGAGCCCACGCTGTTCACCATGCTGCAGCCGGCGAACATTGAAGACTATGTGATGCGCCCCCTGATCATGCTGGGCTTCGTCATCGTGGCCAAGCTGGCTCTGGACTGGTTCTTTGCCACCGAACGCGGCCTGGCCATCCGTTCCACGGGCTCCAATGCCCGCATGGCCCGCGCTCAGGGCGTCAACACCGGAGCCATGATTTTGCTGGGCATGGCAATTTCCAATGGCCTGGTCGGTCTGGCCGGAGCACTGTTCGTGCAGACACAGGGCGGCTCCGACATCTCCATGGGCATCGGCACCATCGTCATCGGTCTGGCGGCCGTGATCGTGGGCGAGACCATCCTGCCCTCGCGCAAGATCATCTGGGCCACGCTGGCCGTGGTGCTTGGCGCCGTGGTCTACCGCTTCTTCATCGCAGCGGCCCTCAATATCGATGCCATCGGCCTGAAGGCACAGGACTTGAATCTGGTGACGGCAGTGCTGGTGACCATCGCACTGGTGATTCCGCAAATCAAGAAAAAGCTGAGCAAGCGCAAGTAAGAAGAAGGACGGCGGAGAACACCATGCTGAACGCACAAAACCTCGAACTCACCTTCAATCCCGGCACGCCGATCGAAACCCGCGCCCTGCGCGGCCTGTCGCTGTCCATCCCCGACGGTCAGTTCGTGACCGTCATCGGCTCCAACGGAGCAGGCAAGTCCACATTTCTGAACTGCGTCTCGGGCGACCAGAGCGTGGACAAGGGCAAGATCGAAATTGCCGGCATCGACATGACGCGCATGCCGGTATGGTCCCGCTCCAAGCAGGTGGCCCGCGTGTTTCAGGATCCCATGGCCGGCACCTGTGAAGACCTTTCCATCGAAGAGAACATGGCGCTGGCACACGAGCGCGGCAACCTCCGCGGCCTGTCCAAGGCAGTCAAGGCCAGCAATCGCGAGCTGTATCGCGACCGCCTGGCCACGCTGGGCCTGGGTCTGGAAAATCGCCTGACCGACCGCATCGGCCTGCTCTCGGGTGGACAGCGCCAGGCCGTGAGCCTGCTGATGGCGGCGCTGCAGCCTTCGCGCATTCTGCTGCTGGACGAACACACGGCCGCTCTTGACCCGCGCACCGCGGACTTTGTGCTGCAACTGACGGCACGCATCGTGCAGGAAGCCAATCTCACCACCATGATGGTCACGCACAGCATGCGCCAGGCGCTGGATGTGGGCACGCGTACCGTCATGCTTCACCAGGGCAATGTGGTGCTGGACGTCAGCGGCGAAGAGCGCTCCAAGATGGATGTGCCCGACCTGCTGCACATGTTCGAGAAGGTGCGTGGCGAGAAGCTGGCCGACGATGCACTGCTGCTGAGCTGAAACCCGGCCCGATCCCTACAAGAAGTCCGCCGCTGGCGGACTTTTTTTTGATAGCTGCCAGCGCTTGAAAGCTCTATGTATTTGATGGATTCATATCTGAAATCCAGACATTTCAAGCGCTTGCAGCTCCTCTAAAGATAGCAGCCGCCTCAGCCCAGCAGCTTGGCGCGTAGCTGCGCGAGCTCGTCCGCGCCCAGGCCCAACCCTTCGCTCAGGTAGCGGTCCATCGAGCCGAAGCTGCGCTGGGCCTCGTCGAACTCCGCCTCCAGGTAGCTGCGCTGCACGCCCAGCAGAGGCCAGTAGAGATCGGCTGCATCCTTGCCGTTGTGCGCCAGCATCTGCTGATAGGTGGCGTTCATCCAGGCCTCGGTGTAGGTATTGGTGAGCAGGTAGTCCTTCAGGATGGTTTCGCGCGGTACGCCTGCAATGGTGTGCAGCAGTGCCGCCACCCAACCCGTGCGGTCCTTGCCGGCGGTGCAGTGAAACAGTTGCGCATCGGCGGTGGACGCCATGGTCCTGAGCAGCTGCCCCATGCGAGCGCGCATGCCGGCGTCGCGCACCATCACGCGGCCCATCTCCTCCATCGCGGCCTCAGCCTCCTTGGGCGTATGAAAGGGCGAGAACACCGGGTCGGCCGTGCCGAAGATGTTCATATACACATAGCGGATCCCCGGCGGCAGACGGTCCGCGTCCTTGGCCGCCTCGTTCGTGGTGCGCAAATCGTAGGCCGTACTAATGCCCAGGTTGCCCAGCGTCACTGCATCGGCCGCGTTGGGCAATACCGCATTGGAGCGGTAGAACACGCCGCGCCTCAGTGGCTGCCCGGCAGCGTTGCGGTAGACCGATGCGTCGTCCGCCCCGGCCACGTCTCGGAAGTTGAGCATGGACGACAGCCTTGGCGTGGCCGCTTTCGGCTCCATGCCATCACCGCCGCCGCAGGCGGCCAACAGCCCGCCAGCACCCGTGGACACCAGTCCCAGCAGCCCCAGGTGCAAGACCCTGCGCCTGTCCATGCTGCGATCGATCTTCGCGAATGAAACCACTCCTGTCACCCCCTTCATGCCTGCTCCTTTATGGGTAAAGGCCATGTATCCACCCACCGTGGATCATTGACAGGCGCAGGCTATCAGCGATGCTTGACGTTACTTACTGGCTGTAAACCTTAGTCCGATTGATCTAGGTACAAGCCTAGGAGCCAGAACTGGCACCGATGCAAGAGCTTGCTCAAGCCCCCAGACGGCCGGGGCTGAAGATCTCACATTGCTGCATGTGCCGATACACCGTGGCTCGCGGATGACGCCTTGTTGCTCAGCTGATTCGAGCCGGACAGCCTGAGCGCACACAGTTCACTATCAAAAAAGAAGCTGCCAGTCCTTGATAACTATTGGCTGGCGGCTTTTTTTATTTCAAGACAGAAGATATTGACAGCAAACATTGACATTTCGACCATAATTTTTGACTAAATGAAAAAAACAAACAATCAAATAGACAAAGTTCCACCGAATGCAGGCCGAATAGGAAGCCACTCTCGCCGACGATTTGACGAAGATTTAAGGATATTTTTCTGAATTTCTGATCCAGTCATTAATTCTGAAATATCAAACACTTAGATATCGATTCAAGCCATGGCGGCCCTGATCCGCAGCTCACGCTGTACGGCTCCTGCGCAAATCCCTCACAATCTGCACCCTATCGGAAGCCACTGAGCACGATGCATGTCATCGCCGTTCACGCTGACCGCGTTGATATCCGGGGACTCCAGACATCAGAGCGCAACAAACGGGCATGAGGCCGAGGCTTTCACCAGCAGGACCGCCAAGGCTTCATGATCCGCAAAAAACCAATATCTCTCATGAGCGATAGCCAAGCAAAAACTGACAACGGTGGCTTGCACCGTTCCCTCAAGGCCCGACATATGTCGATGATCGCCATCGGCGGCTCCATCGGCACCGGTCTTTTTGTCGCCTCTGGCGCAACCATCTCGCAAGCAGGCCCCGGCGGCGCATTGCTGGCCTACATGATCGTGGGCCTGATGGTTTATTTCCTGATGACCAGTCTGGGCGAGATGGCCGCGCACATGCCCGTCTCCGGCTCCTTTGCCACCTATGGCGCCAAGTACGTGGATGAAGGCTTTGGCTTCGCCCTGGGCTGGAACTACTGGTACAACTGGGCCGTGACCATTGCCGTGGACCTGGTTGCAGCGCAGTTGGTGATGGCCTACTGGTTCCCCGGCACCAACGGCGTGCTGTGGAGTGCTCTGTTTCTGGCACTGATGTTTGGCCTGAATGCACTTTCTGCCAAGGGCTTTGGCGAATCCGAATTCTGGTTTGCCGCCATCAAGGTCACAACGGTGCTGGTCTTCATCGCCATCGGCGTGCTGATGATCTTCGGCATTTTGCAAGGCGGCGCGCCCGACGGGATCTGGGGCAATATCGCCAACCTGAGCACGGGCGACGCACCGTTTGCAGGCGGCTTTGCGGCCTTGATCGGCGTGGCCATGGTGGTGGGCTTTTCCTTCCAGGGCACGGAGCTGATCGGCATCGCCGCCGGCGAATCCGAAGATCCCGCCAAGAATGTGCCCAAGGCCGTTCGCAAGGTGTTCTGGCGCATTTTGCTGTTCTACGTCTTCGCCATCCTCATCATCGGTCTGCTGATTCCCTATACCGACCCCAAGTTGCTGCGCAACGACCTGGGTGATATCGCCGTCAGCCCCTTCACACTGGTGTTCGAACGTGCCGGCCTGCTGGGCGCTGCCGCCGTGATGAATGCCGTGGTACTGACCTCGGTGCTGTCGGCCGGCAACTCCGGCATGTATGCCTCCACCCGCATGCTGTATGCGCTGGCCAAGCAGGGCATGGCGCCCAAGGTGTTCGCCCAGGTCAACACGCGCGGCGTGCCCGTGCTGGCACTGATCGCCACCACCGTGATTGCCGCTCTGTGCTTTCTGACCAATATCTTCAGCCCTGAAGTCGTCTACATCTGGCTGCTGAATCTGTCCGGCATGTGCGGCTTCGTCGCCTGGCTTGGCATTGCCATCAGCCACTACCGTTTCCGCAAGGGCTGCGAAGTGCAGAACTACGATATGAACCAGCTGCCTTACAAGGCAGCGGCCTTCCCCTTCGGCCCCATCTTCGCCTTTGTGCTGTGCCTGATCATCACCTTGGGCCAGAACTATGAGAACCTGATCAAGGACCAGATCGACTGGGTCGGCGCCATTGCCACCTATATCGGCCTGCCTCTGTTCCTGGTCATCTGGTTTGGCTACAAATGGGTCAAGGGCACCAAGATCGTCAAATACGCGGAGATGGATCTGAACGGCTCGCGTTAATACCTAGTCATTTTTGACTTCCGCCCAAGGCAGCCCCGGCAACGGCGCTGCCTTTTTTGCGTCCTGTGCTGGCCCCAAAAATGCTGTCGAATAGTCCCAACAGACGATTCATGTCATGACAAATATCTGAAAAATAAATGCTCGCAGGCGGTGGCCTGCACCGTTTTTTCACTAGGAAAACAAGAGCAATGCAACAAAAGACGATAAGCACAGCGTTGATGCTGTGCATAGGCTTGCTGAGCGCAGGAGCCGCCTGTGCCAAGGTTCCCGCCACGGAAGCCGACAAGCTGGGCAAGGAGCTGACCTGCACCGGTGCCATCAAAGCCGGCAATGCCGACGGCAGCATCCCGCCATTCACGGGCAAGATCCTGGGCGTTCCGCCCGGCGTGAAGTTCACCAAGTCCGTGGGACAGTTCCAGCCCGATATCTACGCCAATGAAAAGCCGCTGTTCGAGATCACGGCCGCCAATATGGCGCAATATGGCGACAAGCTCAGCGCCGGTCAGAAGGCGCTGCTCAGCAAGTTCCCCACCACCATGCGCATTCCCGTCTATCCGGGCCACCGCGACTTCCGTTATGACGACGATATCTGCGCCGTCATCAAGCGCAATGCGCTGGAAGCCGAGGTAGTCAACGACGGCAATGGAGTCAAGGGCTTCATGGGCGCTCTGCCCTTCCCCATTCCCAAGACCGGCCTGGAACTGCTCTGGAACAACCTCATGCCCAGCCGCGCCAGCACCGAAGAGGTGGAACGCGACATGGCACTGGTGGGCGCAGGCGGCGATATCGCCTGGGGCCGCACCAGCTACATACAGCTCAGCCGCTATGACTCCAAGGAGAACCTGGGCAAGCCCAACGAAGGCAAGTACGCCTATGTGACCAACTTCTCCATCCTGCCCGAGCGCGAAAAAGGCAGCGTGATCCTGTCCATAGAGCCCATGAACTTCGGCACGGACAAGCGCCTGGCCTGGAACTACGATCCCGGCACCCGCCGCGTACGCCAGCTGCCCGAGTTCGGCTATGACCAGCCCGCCCCGGGAACCAGCGGCAAGGCGACCATCGACTCCGAGCGCCTGTTCAACGGTGGCTCCGAGCGCTATGAGTGGACCCTGCACGGCAAGCGCGAGATGTTCATTCCGGCCAACACCTTCCGCATCAACCAGCAGATGAAATACGCCGATCTGCTCAAGCCAGGTCACCCCAACCCGGCCTACACCCGCTATGAACTGCGCCGCGTCTGGGTGCTGGAGGGCAAGCTCAAGCCCGGCTTCCGTCACCTGTACTCCAAGCGTGTGATGTTCATCGACGAGGACACCGGCCACGCCGTCTCGGGTGATTTCTACGACGCACGCGGCCAGTTGTGGCAGCACGGTGAAATCAATTACTACTACGCCTACGACATCAAGAAATGGCACGCGGGCACATCGTTCTACTATGACCTCAATGCCGGCTCCTATGTGAGCATGAATCTGGTCCAGGAGCGCCCCAAGGCACCGATTCTGGGCAAGGACGACCTCAAGCCGAGCCAGTACACCCCCGAGGCGATTCGCAACCTGGGCAACTGATAGACAACAGGTGGTTCAGCCACCGCGCGCACCGCACCGAAAGGTTAAAGAGAGGCCATGAGCCTCTCTTTTTTATGGCCGCTCCCGCGCCGAAACCGCAGCGCGCCCCAGCATATGCGCGGGCAGCGTGCTAGGATGAAACACGGCGCCAGCATTGAAAATACATAGCAGTTGGTGCCGTTTTTCTCTGTCTTCGAGTCGATTTCAACGTGAGCATCATTCACAAGCAGCCAACGACCCACCCGGTCGCATGGCAGGGCGCGGATCTGGCGGGCGCCGCCTCCCGGACTCATCGGCCATCCGCCGACCCCCTTGCCGCCATCGATGCCATGCGGGCCTGGTTCGGACAACGCCTCGAGTCACTTTGGAACAAGGCGTCCCCTCGGCCAATGTCGCAGCCTCGTCCTGTTTTTAATCCCTGCACAACAAAGCCCGACTAAGCTTGCAGAGGATTTAGTTCGCCGCAATCATGACTTCCATGCAATCCCTGGCCCGATGGCTGCCCTTTCTCAATTGGCCCAAACCGACTTTCGGCCTGCTGCGCGGCGAGTTCTGGGCCGGCCTGACCGTGGGCCTGATGTTGCTGCCCCAGGGCGTGGCTTACGCCGCGCTGGCGGGCATGCCGCTGATCACCGGCATCTACGCCTCCATCATTCCGGCCGCAGTGGCCATTCTCTTCAGCCCCTCACCCCGGCTGGGCGTGGGGCCGACGGCGCTGAGCGCCTTGCTGATCGGCGCCTCTTTGACCGGCATGGCCGAGCCGGGCTCGGCCCAGTGGGTGGCCCTTGCGGCATGGATGGCGATTCTGTCGGGCCTGGTGCAGTGGAGTCTGGGTGTGGTGCGCGCGGGCTGGCTGCTCAATCTGGTCACCTCCCCCGTACTGGCAGGCTTCACCCAGGCTGCTGCGCTGTTGATTCTGGCTTCGCAGCTGCCCACCCTGCTGGGCATGCGCGCTGACTGGTCCACCGTCTGGCATTCGCCGTCCATCTATCTGTTCAGCATCCAGTCCATCGCCTACGGCCTGGTCAGCATGGCCTTGCTGATGCTGGCCAAGAAATGGCGTCCTGCTTTTCCATCGGCCATTTTCATCATCGGCCTGAGCGGCTTCATCAGCTGGATCACGGGTTTTGCCGATGCGGGCGGCTCCGTGATCGGCCACCTGCCTGCGGGGCTGCCCAGCTTCCAATGGCCAGGCATGCTCGACTGGGAGCAGTTCGGCGCCCTGGTCATGCCGGTGCTGGTCATCTCCCTGGTCAGCTTTCTGGAGACAGCCTCCAGCGCCCAGGTCGAGCATCAGCAGGCCGGCACGCGCTGGAACGAGAACCAGGATTTGATCGCCCAGGGCCTGTCCAAGATCAGCGCCGGACTGTTCGGCAGCTTTGCCACCAGCGCTTCTTTCTCACGCTCTGCCGTCAACTTGCTCGCAGGTGCCAGGACCGGCTATGCCAACGTCTTTTCCATTTTGCTGGTGGTTGTGGTCGTGCTCTGGTTCATTCCCTGGCTCTACCATGTGCCCCAGGCAACGCTGGCTGCCATCGTGATCACCGCCGTGCTCAACCTGGTCAAGCCCAGCGCGATTCTCAAGCTTTTCAAGATCTCCAAGGTCGAAGCATGCATCAGCGTCGCCACGCTGGTGCTGACCATCGTCACCGCCCCGCGCATGTACTGGGGAGTGTTCGCGGGCATCATGCTCAGCCAAGCCTACTACCTCTATCACCACCTGCACCCGCGCATCATCGAGGTCGGCGAGCATCCCGACGGCAGCCTGCGCAGCCGCCAGCTTTGGCAATTGCCCCCCCTGGCACCTGAAGTCGTGGCTCTGCGCATGGACGCAGACCTGGACTTTGCCACGGCCACGGCACTTGAGCGCTACGCGGCCGATGCCCTGCAGCAAGCGCCCCAGGCCAGGGATCTGGCACTGCTGATGCAATCCATCAACAGCATAGACATCACCGGAGTCGAAACCTTTGCCCGCCTGGAACGCCTGGTCGCATTGCGGGGCGGTCTGCTGCACGTGGTGGGGTTGAAGTTGCCGGCCGAGCAAAGGCTGCAGCGCGCCGGCCTGCTGCACAAGGAAGGCAGCCCCATCAGGCTCTATCGCACGGATGCCGACTTTCTTCGAACGCTTGGCAATTTCCCCACAGAACTGACTCGGATCAACGCTGACGAAAAGCCTACATCCACAAAAAGATAGGGGGCGCTGCTACACTGACGGTCATCATTGATAGTTTGTCGTGACCTCATCCGCCCCCCACCAATCCGTGTTTTTGCGCGATCTGCGCCTTGCCACCGCACACAACCTGGTGACTCGCGCGGGCGGTAGCGATAACCGTCTGCCCACTGACACGCCCACCCATTACCTGCAAGCGCTGATTGATGGCTTGTGCGCACTGTCTTTGCGAGACCCTCTCACTGGGCTGGCCAACCGGCGCCATTTTCGCTCCGTGATCGAGCGCGAGATCGACCGCGTGGCCCGCTCCGGAGAAACCGCACTGCTGCTGATGCTGGACATCGACCACTTCAAGCAGATCAACGACGAGCACGGCCATATTGCTGGCGATATGGTGCTGCAGTCCGTTGCACAGACCCTGTCCGAAATCATTCGCCCCATGGACACCCTGGCGCGCTTCGGTGGTGAAGAATTCGCCATAGTGCTGCCGGTGTGCCCTGCGCATCAAGGCCGTGCGGTCGCCGAGCGCCTGCGCCAGGCCATCGAAAGCAACTCCATCGCAGTGTCCTCCGGCCAGTCGCTCAAGGTCACTGTGAGTATTGGCGGGGTCTACGCCCAGCAATGGATTCGCAGCACGGCGCAGCTGTGGACCGAGCGAGCCGATCGCCAGCTCTACCTGGCCAAATCGGCGGGACGCAACCGCGTCTGCGTGGAAGATCCGCCCGACAGTACGGTGAGTGCTGAGGAAAAAAGCCTTCTTTTCAGCCCTTTGCCCGCCTCCTCGTTAGAGGAAAATGTCTCTGACAATACAGCACCAGACGTAAACACCGACGCCGCAAGCCAGGTCATAACGCCTTGAGACGATGGACACCTTGGCCCCTCACCCTACTTTGCCCGCTCATATATCCATGGAAGATGCCCTGCGGGCGCCTGGCCGCAACAAGCAGGCCCACATCATTGCCGTCACCAGCGGCAAAGGCGGTGTCGGCAAGACTTTCGTCTCTGCCAATCTGGCTGCAGCTCTGACGCGTCATGGCTTCAACGTGCTGGTATTGGACGCAGACCTGGGCCTGGCCAATCTGGATGTAGTGCTCAACCTCTACCCCAAGGTCACGCTGCACGATGTGTTCACAGGTCGCTCCACGCTGGATGATGCCATTCTGACCACGCCTGGCGGCTATTCGGTGCTGCTGGCAGGCTCGGGCATGATCGAGTACTCGCGCCTCACCCCCGAGATTCGTTCCCAGTTCATGCGCACGGTGGAGCTGCTGCGCCCTCGCTACGACATCATCCTGCTCGACACCGGTGCCGGCATCTCGGATGTGGTGCTGTTCTCCGTCTCTCTGGCAACCGAAGTGCTGGTCGTGGCCACGCCCGAGCCCACTTCGCTGACCGATGCCTACGCCGCCATCAAGGTGCTGGCCCTGCAGCAAAAGCGCCAGCAGATCCGCCTGGTCATCAACCAGGCGCAACGCCCCGGCGATGGCCGCGCCATCACGGGCCAGCTGCAGCAGGTGCTCAACCGCTTCGTGACCACCGAGTCCGGCCAGCCGCTGCAGCTGACCCACTGGGGCGATATTCCGGTCGACTCTGCCGTGCGCGAGGCCGTGATGCGCCGCCAGTTGCTGCTGCAGGCCATGCCCGGAGCACCCGCATCCCTCGCAGTGGCACAGCTGTCCAATAAAATCAAGGCAGAGCTGACGGCCCCGGTCTGAGCTGCATCACCGTCGATGCAGCAGCCGCGCGGCCGCCCCCCGGATATCGACGTGGCCGACATACTCAACATCTCCTGCTACAAATTCACGCCCCTGCCCGACGCCGACCAGTTGCGCCAGACGCTGCTGGCGCGTGCACATGACCTGAGCCTCAAGGGCACGGTGCTGCTGGCCGAAGAAGGCATCAACTTTTTCCTGGCCGGCCCTGCCCAGGCCGTTCGCAGCTTTGTGGACCAGCTCAAGCAAGACCCGCGTTTTGCCGACCTGGCTCCCAAGGAAAGCTGGTCCGAAACCGTCCCCTTTCGCAAAATGCTGGTCAAGGTCAAGAACGAGATCATCCGCATGGATCATCCCGCCATTCGACCCGCCCATGGCCGTGCGCCATCGGTCAGCCCGGTCACGCTGCGCCGCTGGCTGGAGCAAGGCCATGACGACGAGGGCCGCGAGGTGGTGACGCTGGACACGCGCAACGACTACGAAGTGGACGAAGGCGCATTTGCCGGCACGATCGACTGGCGCCTGGGCAAGTTCACCGAATTCCCGCCTACACTGCGCCAGCACAAGGATGAACTTGCCGGCAAGACCGTGGTCAGCTACTGCACGGGCGGCATCCGCTGCGAAAAGGCCGCCATCCTCATGCAGGATGAAGGCATCGAAAACGTCTACCAGCTCGAAGGCGGCATCCTCAAATATTTCGAGGAAACCGACGGCAAGTTCTACGACGGCGGCTGCTTTGTCTTTGACGGCCGCGACTCGCTGGGCACCGATCTGTCGCGCACCGAGCTGGTTCACCCCCGCCCCATCAAAAAGCATCTGATGGACTAAGCCGCCCTGTCTGGGTGACTCTCAAAAAAAAAGGAGCGGCCAGCGCTTGTCATCAAAAGATTTCAGATACAAATCTATCTGAAATTCATGATACAAAAGCGCTAGCCGCTTCTTATTCAATAGCAGATTGATGCTGCTTAATCTGATGGATCTAATGGACTAGGCTGTCCTGTCTGGGCGACTCTCAAAAAAGGAGCGGCTAGCGCTTGCCATCAAACGATTTCAGATACAAATACATCTGAAATCCATGATACAAAAGCGCTAGCCGCTTCTTATTCGATAGCAGATTGATGCTGCTTATCTTGCCCAGCGCGCTGCAGCGCTGGCCACGCGCTCGCCAAACTGGCGTGCGGTTTCCAGATCGCCAGCGGCCATCTCGCCGGCCGATGAGTCAGAGGGTGACTGTGCCATGGC
This sequence comes from Comamonas testosteroni, assembly GCF_000761245.1. Classification (GTDB taxonomy): domain Bacteria; phylum Pseudomonadota; class Gammaproteobacteria; order Burkholderiales; family Burkholderiaceae_C; genus Comamonas; species Comamonas testosteroni_C. The sequence continues at coordinate 131,309 of NZ_AWOR01000026.1, forward strand.
ACCGCAGAAACTGCCCATCCAGTTCACATCGTTGCGCTGGGCGGCCTTGGTGTTCGAAGGCAGCAGGCCCAGTCCCACCCACACGCCGCCATGCTGCATGGCCAGGTGGTAGAAATAATCGAGCGTGACCTGCTTGTCGCCCTGCACGCTCGCGCTGTTGGTAAAGCCGGCAAACAGCTTGTCCTTCCAGGCCTGGGCAAACCAGGCCTTGGACGAGGTATCGGCAAATTTCTTGAATTGCCAGCTCGGAGCGGCCATATAGGTCGGTGCGCCGAAGACGATGGCATCGGCCGCAGCCAGTTGCTCCCAGCCACCTTCGGGCAAATTGCCATCGGCGTCGATGGCCAGCAACTGTGCGCCCGCGCCCTGGGCCACGGATTGCGCCACGCGCTGGGTATGGCCGTAGCCGGAGTGGTAGACCACAACGATATTGCTCATGATTTCTTCTTTCCTGCTTTTTCTGCTTTTCCTGCTTGCATCGGCGCAGCCATCCGCCGCGCCATCCTGCATCTGTGCCAAATAAAGGCCCGCCGGATTGACACCCGGCGAGCCTTGTCTTGCGAAAGCGCACTAGCTTATCAAAGCCATGACCGCTTGCGCACTTTCAGCCTGTGCTGCCCAAGCTTTGCCTTAGCCTTTGCGGCCGTCCATGCTCCAGGCGCCTGCCCCATGGGCGGCGTAGCCAAGCAGACCGCCGACCACAGCGATGTTCTTCCAGAACAGCAGCTGCTGCATCATGGCCGCTTCTGCGGGCACGCCCCAGAAGTTATGGAAGAAGAAGCTGGCAATCAGCGTGAAAAATCCCAGGATCAAGGCCGCGCAGCGCGTATGCCAGCCCAGCAATATGGCCAGACCGCCCACGATCTCGATCACCAGGCCCACCGCCACTGCGACCTGGGGCATGGGCATGCCCACCGACGCTGCATAGCCCACGGTGCCCGCGAAGCCGCTGATTTTCTGAATGCCCGCAGGCAGGAACAACAGGGCAATCAGCACACGGCCCAACAGGTCCAGAGGATTTCGCAATTGATTCAACATTTCAACTCCATTCATTGCGACCCAGGGCCGCCTTGGTTCATATCAGCACAAGCCTTGAAACAGTCAGGCTCAAGGCTCCAGGTCAAACACCAGAACTTCCGCAGCCCGGCCATTGGCAAGGCGCAGGCGCTCCTCATTTTCAATAAGTGCGGCGTCGCCGCTTGTCAGCTTTTGTCCATTCACGTCCAGCTCGCCACGCACCAGGTGCACATAGGTCTTGCGCCCGGCCGGCAGGGCCACATCGGCAGCCTCTGCGGCGTCGAACAGACCGGCATACAAGCGTGCATCGGCGTTCATGGGAACCGAGCCCTCGGCACCGTCGGGTGAAGCCACCAGACACAGACGTCCACGCTTTTGTGCCTCGCTGAATGTCTTTTGGGCATAGCCTGGCTCGATACCGGTGCGTGCGGGCAGCAGCCAGATCTGCAGAAAGTGCGTGGTCTGCTCCTTGGCGTAGTTCTGCTCGCTGTGCACCACCCCCGAGCCCGCGCTCATGCGCTGCACCTCTCCAGGCAGGATGGGGGTTTCATTGCCCATGCTGTCCTTGTGCGAGAGAGCACCCTCGAGCACATAGCTGATGATTTCCATATCGCGGTGGCCGTGCGAGCCAAAGCCCGTGCCGGGGGCAATCCGGTCTTCGTTGATCACGCGCAGATTGCCGAAACCCATATGGCGCGGGTCGTAGTAACCGGCAAACGAAAAGCTGTGATAAGACTTGAGCCAGCCGTGGTCGGCGTAGCCGCGTTCCTGGGATTTGCGCAGAGTCATCATGGTGTGCTTCCTTTCGTTCAAGTGACTGTCTCTATGGGCTCTACTGTAGAAGTCGCCTGCCAGGCTGTGGCTGAACGGCGTTGATGGCATCATTCAAACTGTTTGAATCATCAATCCCACCATGCCCAGCTCCCGCGATGTGCTCACCCCCGACAGCCTGGCCATGCTTCAGGCCATTGCCGAAACCGGCAGCTTTGCTGCCGCTGCGCGCTCCCTGGGCCTGGTGCCCAGTGCGCTGACCTACCGCGTGCGCCAGATCGAAGATGCGCTCGATGTGCTGCTGTTTGACCGCAGCTCGCGCCATGCCCAGGCCACCGAGGCCGGCCAGGCCTTGCTGCGCGAAGGCGCCCGCCTGCTGCAGGAGATCGACGCCGTGGCGCACCGCGTCAAGCGCGTGGCCACGGGCTGGGAGCCGCAGCTGACCATCGTCATCGACGGGGCCGTGGCCCGCACACCCATCTTCGAGCTGGTCGAAGCCTTTTATGCGCTGACCCCGCCCACCACACTCAAGCTGCGTGACGGCATTCTCAATGGCACGCTGGAAGTGCTGACCAGCGGCCATGCCGATCTGGCCATTGGCGTGGCGGTCAACACCAGCAATGTCTCCGAGCTGCAGACGCGCGAAATCGGGGAGATGGATTTCGTCTTCGCCGTCGCGCCGCACCACCCGCTGGCCAGGCTCGATGAGCCGCTGTCCGACGAGTTGCTGCTGCAGCACCGCATGGTGGCAGTGGCCGACTCTGGCGTGCGCAGCAACACCAGCTTTGGCCTGGTCAACGGCCAGGACGTGCTCACCGTGGACAGCATGCAGGCCAAGCTGGAGGCCCAGATACGCGGCATTGGCGCCGGCTTTCTGCCTCGCGGCATGGTGCAGGCTTACCTGGATGCCGGCCTGCTGGTCACAAGACAGGTGCAGCGCGCAAGTCGCAATCTGCGCCTGCACTATGCATGGCCGGGCCCCGCCCACCGCACGCCTGGGCGCGCCCTTCAATGGTGGCTGACGCAACTGGAAAGCCCTGCCACGCGCAAGGCGCTTATGGAAAACCATCACCGTCAATAAGCTGCTGCGCGTCGCGGCCATCACGCGGGAGGTGTAGAGTGAGTTGCGCTGCAACAATTCAGCACAAGCAGCACTTGCTATCTTTTGGATAGCTGGCTACGCTAGAACTCAAACGGTGTCGAAAAGGCTTTTTCATGAATGCTTCCCGCACTCGCGCGTCCGCAACTGCCTCCGCTTCCTCCCCTTCCCCGCATACCGGCGCCAAGCGCATTGCCGTCATTGGCGCGGGTATTGCAGGTCTGGCCTGTGCCCGCACGCTGATGCAGGCCGGGCATGACGTTCATGTCTATGAGCGCCTGACCCAGGCCGGCGGACGCATGCGCTCGGTCAGCGGCCCCTACGGCAGCTTTGACATCGGCGCCCAGTTCTTTACCGTACGCGATCCGCGCTTTCAGCAGGTGCTGGACACCACGCCCGGCAATCTGCGCGCCTGGAGCCTGAACAGCGTGCAGACCCGCAACGCCCAGGGCCGCAGAGTCGACAAGCACACGCCGGTGCGCGAGACCCACTGGGTCGGCATGCCCGACATGCAATCGCTGCCACTGGCCTGGGCCGCGCCGCTATGGGATGCCGGACGCCTGCATCTGGGCCAGTCGCTGCGCGCCATGAGCCACCACATTGCCAGCGGCAGCCACCACAGCCGCCACCAATGGTCCCTGATGCTGGATACCGAGGACCACGGCCCGCAAATTGCAGCCGACTTCGATGCTGTGGTGCTGGCCGTGCCGGCGCCCGTGGCCGCGCAACTGCTGCAGACAGCGCCGCAGGGGGCAACCCTGGCCAGGACCCTGGCCCCCGTGGAAATGGCCCCCTGCTGGGCCATGACGCTGTCCTACCCCATGGCCGCGCAGGCCGGCCTGACCACACTGGGCCCGCAGTGGAATGCCGCACGCAGCACGCATGAGCGCGTTGCCTGGGTGGCCCGTGAGTCCTCCAAGCCCGGCCGCGCCCAGACCGAGCGCTGGACGATTCATGCCAACCCGCTGTGGTCCAACGAGCACCGTCACGACGACGCCACACGCGTGCTTGCCAAGCTGCAAAAGGCCTTCGGCGAGATTACGGGCATCCGCGTTGCGCCGCGCCATGCCAGTGTCTACCTCTGGCAGCATGCCCAGACACTTGCGCCGCTGGGCAGACCGTTCAGCCACGACCCCTCGGCAGGCCTGGGCCTGTGCGGAGACTGGTGCATAGGCATGCGGGTGGAAGACGCTTTTGTCTCGGGTCTGGAGATGGGCCTGGCCCTGGCCTGAGCCAACTGCGCACAGTCAAGGGGCGTAAGATGGCGTCCCTCATGACTGCGGCCCTCTCCCGTCCCTCCTCCAGCGCTCCCGCCACGGGGCCATATATCGGGCGCTTTGCGCCCTCTCCCACCGGAGCGCTGCATGCCGGCTCTCTGGTCGCGGCGCTGGCCAGCTGGCTGGATGCACGCGCCCACCACGGACGCTGGCTGATTCGCATCGAAGACATCGATCCGCCACGCTGCCAGGCTGGCGCCGACCAGGAAATCCTGCGCCAGCTGGCCGCCTGCGGCCTGCACTCCGATGCCCCCGTGGTCTGGCAGTCGCAGCGCCATGCACTCTATGAAAAGGCGCTGCAACAGCTGCAGGCGCAAAAAATGGCCTACCCCTGCGGCTGCACGCGCAAAGACATCGAAGCCGCCTGGCAGGCACAGGGACTGACTCACGAGCGCCATGTGGAGCGGCCCTACCCCGGCACCTGCCGTCATGGCCTGCAAGGCAAGCCTGCCAGAGCCTGGCGCTTTGCGCTTGAGCAGCAGGTGCATGACTTACAAGAGAATCAACCCGAAACACGCTACCAAAAAGCGCCAGCAGCTACGCAAAGCATAGCGATTGGGCACTCTTGCCTCGAAAGCAAGCGCCCCGTGCTGCACTGGCAGGACCGGCGTCTGGGCGCGCAGCAGCAAAACCTGATCACCAGCGTGGGCGACTTTGTGCTGCGCCGCGCGGACGGGCTCTGGGCCTACCAGCTGGCCGTGGTCGTCGACGATGCCGAGCAAGCCATCACCGATGTGGTGCGCGGCGAAGACCTGGCCGACAACACCCCGCGCCAGCTCCTGCTGCAACACGCCCTGGACCTGGCCCAGCCGCGCTATCTGCACACGCCGCTGGTCTGCATGGAAAACGGAGAAAAACTCTCCAAGCAGCATGGCGCGCCCGCCGTGGATGTCAGCCAGCCGCTGGCCGTGCTGTCTGCCGCGGCGCAGCAGCTGGGCCTGCCACAAGCGCCCGCCGCCCCATGCGGCGCCAACGAAAGCCCCGCAAGCGCCTTGCCTTTGGCGCTGGACTTCTGGGTCCGCTGCTGGCAGCAAACCTACAATATCGCCCCGTGACTTCTTCTAATCCAACACCTACCACCGATATGGCCGAAAACGTGCCAGCCGCTGACGCATCCGCAGCATCCCAAGGCCAGGCGCCCGAAGGCGTGGCCTATCCCAAGACCATCAAAAGCTATGTGCGCCGCGCCGGCCGCACCACCACGGGCCAGGCCAAGGCTTTTGAAGAACTGGGTCCGCGCTTCCTGCTGCAGTACCAGAAGGCTCCTTTGGACGCCGCAGCCGCCTACGGCCGCGACGGCAAGCTGATTCTGGAGATCGGCTTCGGCATGGGTGAAGCCACCGCCCATATCGCCCGCGTGCGCCCCGACGATAATTTCCTGTGCTGCGAAGTGCACGAGCCCGGCGTGGGCGCGCTGCTCAAGCGCATTGGCGAGCAGGAGATCGAAAACATTCGCATCCTGCAGCACGATGCCGTGGAAGTCATCGACAACATGCTGCCCGAAGCCTCGATCGACGGCGTGCACATCTTCTTTCCCGACCCCTGGCACAAGAAAAAGCACAACAAGCGCCGCCTGATCCAGAGCCCGCTGATCGCCAAGCTGGCCGCTCGCATCAAGCCCGGCGGCTACATCCACTGCGCCACCGACTGGGAACCCTATGCGGTGCAGATTCTGGAAGTGCTGAATGCAGAACCCATGCTGCAGAACACGGCCGAGAACTACGCCGAAAAGCCCGACTACCGCCCGCTGACCAAATTCGAAAACCGCGGCATTCGCCTCGGTCATGGCGTCTGGGACCTGGTGTTCAGGAAAAAGTAATACCCCCTGAGGCGCTTTGCGCCTTCCCCTAGCCGGGCGCCCCCTTTCTCTACGCGCTTCGCGCTATGGAAGGGGGACGATGCCTTCGCCGCGAGGCGGCTCTTGCTCGGCATCTCGGATTTTGGTCAGCGCCAGTCGGAAGGGTTTCGCTCCAAACCATAAAAAACGCTCCTCATTGAGGAGCGTTTTGTTTTGGGGCAAGGCAGCCTGGACTGCCTTTTGACGCTCGCCTTACAGGCGCTCGGCTCAGAGGCGCTCGGCTCAGAGGCGCTCGGCCGCCCAGGCCTGCACGCTGGCCAGCGCTGCGGGCACGGCTGCGGCATCGGTGCCGCCGGCCATGGCCATATCGGGCTTGCCACCGCCCTTGCCGCCCACTTGCTGGGCCACAAAGTTCACCAGCTCGCCGGCCTTGACCTTGGCGGTCTCGGCCTTGGTCACGCCAGCAGCCAGCTGCACCTTGTCGCCGTCCACGGCGGCCAGCACGATCACGGCAGCACCCAGCTTGTCCTTGAGCTTGTCCATGGTGTCGCGCAAGGTCTTGGCGTCCGCTCCTTCGAGCTTGGCGGCCAGCACCTTCACGCCATTGACATCGGCAGCCTGCGTGACCAGCTCGTCGCCCTGGCTGGAAGCCAGCTTGCCCTTGAGCGCAGCGATTTCCTTTTCCAGTGCCTTGATCTGATCCAGCGCACCGCCGATGCGGTTGGTCAGCTCGGCCGCAGGGGCCTTGAAAGCGGCTGCGGCCTGGTCCACGGTGGACTCCAGCGACTGCAGATAGGCCAGCGCGTTCTCGCCGGTAATGCCTTCGATACGGCGCACGCCAGCGGCCACGCCGGATTCGCCCACCACCTTGAACAGGCCGATGTCGCCGGTACGGCTGACGTGAGTGCCACCGCAGAGCTCGCGGCTTGTGCCGATATCCAGCACGCGCACGGTTTCACCGTACTTCTCGCCGAACAGCATCATGGCGCCGGTCTTCTGGGCCGACTCGATGTCCATCACGCGCGCATCGGTGGCGGTGTTGGCCAGCACCTCGGCATTGACGCGGGCTTCGATCTCGCGGATCTGCTCGGCCGTCACGGGGGCGTTGTGCGCAAAGTCGAAACGGGTGCGCTCGGCATTGACCAGCGAGCCCTTTTGCTGCACATGGCCGCCCAGCACTTCGCGCAAGGCCTTGTGCATGATGTGGGTGACCGAGTGGTTGCGCATCGTGGCGGCGCGCACGGCGGTATCCACCTGCGCCTCAACGGCATCGCCCACCTTCAGGCTGCCGGCTTCCAGCACGCCATGGTGACCGAATACATCGGCCTTGATCTTGAGCGTGTCTTCCACGGCAAAGCGGTTGCCGCCCGCAACAATCACGCCCTGGTCGCCGACCTGGCCGCCGGATTCGGCGTAGAAGGGGGTCGTATCCAGCACCACGACACCATTTTGGCCGGCCTGGAGTTCGTTCACGCTCACGCCATCGGCGTACAGCGCGACGATCTTCGCAGCCTCGGCCAGCTTGTCGTAGCCGGTGAACACATTGGCGTCACCCGTGTATTCCAGCGCACGGTCCATCTTGAACTTGCCGGCTGCGCGGGCAGTTTCCTTCTGGTGCTGCATGGCGGCGTTGAAGCCGGCCTCGTCCACCGTCACACCGCGCTCGCGCGCCACGTCGTTGGACAGGTCCAGCGGGAAGCCGTAGGTGTCGTGCAGCTTGAAGGCCACATCGCCGGGCAGCACCTTGACGTCACCGGCCAGCGCGCTGTCCAGAATTTCCATGCCGTTGGCTAGGGTCTCGAAGAAGCGCTCTTCCTCGGCCTTGAGCACGCTGGTGATATGCGCTTCCTGCTCCTTGAGCTTGGGGTAGGCATCGCCCATCTGCACCACCAGATCGGCCACCAGCTTGTGGAAGAAGGGAGTCTTCTGGCCCAGCTTGTAGCCGTGACGGATGGCGCGGCGGATGATGCGGCGCTGCACATAGCCACGACCTTCGTTGGAAGGAATCACGCCGTCGGACACCAGGAAGGAAGTCGCGCGGATATGGTCGGCAATCACCTTGAGCGAAGGAGTGCTCAGATCTTCGATGTGGGTTTCGCGGCCGGCAGCCTTGATCAATGCCTGGAACAGGTCGATCTCGTAGTTGCTGTGCACATGCTGCAAGATGGCTGCCAGGCGCTCCAGACCCATGCCGGTATCCACGCAAGGTGCAGGCAGCTTGACCACGGAGCCGTCTTCCTTCATGTCGAACTGCATGAACACGTGGTTCCAGATCTCGATGAAGCGGTCGCCGTCTTCTTCCGGGCTGCCGGGAGGGCCGCCGGCAATGTGCTCGCCGTGGTCGTAGAAGATTTCCGAGCAGGGGCCGCAGGGGCCAGTGTCGGCCATCATCCAGAAGTTGTCGCTCTTGTACTTGCCGCCCTTGTTGTCGCCGATGCGGATGATGCGCTCGGCAGGCAGGCCGATGACGTTCTTCCAGATGTCATAGGCCTCGTCGTCTTCGTGATAGACCGTGGCCAGCAGCTTCTCGGCGGGCAGGCCGAAGACCTTGGTCAGCAGCTCCCAGCCCCACTCGATGGACTCCTTCTTGAAGTAGTCGCCGAAGGACCAGTTGCCCAGCATTTCGAAGAACGTGTGGTGGCGCGCGGTGTAGCCCACGTTTTCCAGGTCGTTGTGCTTGCCGCCGGCGCGCAGGCAGGCCTGCACCGATGTTGCGCGGTTGTAGGGGCGCTTGTCCGTGCCCAGGAACACGTCCTTGAACTGCACCATGCCGGAGTTGGTGAACATCAGCGTCGGATCGTTGCCGGGAACCAGCGAGCTGGACGCGACAACCGTGTGGCCCTTGGAAGCGTAGAAATCCAGGAACGTCTTGCGGATGTCCGCAACGGAAAAAGTGGGTGTACTCATGGTGTTTGGTATGAAGACGCCTGCATGACGTCTGCGATCAGTACGGCCCGGCGCTGCTTTTTCAGGAGCTGCGCAGACAGGCAAATCAGCCGAACATTATAGGTTTGCGGCTACATACCCGCGCGGCCTTGTGCCGATAACAGCGATCATGAATTTTCATGCGTTGCATTAATGTCTTGATCATCGGCTTGCGCATAATCGGCAACCACTATGAGCGACACACCCCAAACCGAGACCTCCAAACCCGCTGCCCCTGCCAAAAACCGCCTGGTGGTCTGGCTCATCGCCCTGCCCGTGATCATCTTTGGCGCGCTCATGCTCATCGGCCAGTTCATGGACGATCCGCTCAGCAAGCAGCGCTGGACGGAAGCGGAAACCATCAAGATCTGCTGGAAACAGACGGCCAAGCCCGAGGCCGAGCGCAAGACCCAGGAGTTCAAAACCCCTCAGGACTGCGAACGCCTGGAGTTCGATTTCAAGACCCGCTACGGCGAAAACCCGTAAGGCAGCTGCCGCGGCGCAAGCCACAAGCCTGCGCCGTGCATGACTGCAGCACTTATTCTTCGCCCCAGTCTTCGTCCGCGCCCTCTTCCTCGTCTGCTGCAGCCAGCGCAATCATGCGATCGAAGGTCTCGATGATCGCGATGCGGCGATCCTGCTTGTAGCCCTCCTCGGGCTCCAGCTCGTCGATGCTCTGGTCCCAGGCCTGCAGATAAGTGGCTTTCCATTGCTCCACCGTCTGCAGATCCGGCCAAAGCGGATGCATGCCGCCCTCGGCCATGGCGCACAGCAGCTCAATGCGGCAAGGCACCAGATCCGACTCCGTCTCCCCCGCCTGCAAGGCCTCGGGCGAGTCCAGGGCCTCGGCAATTTCATCGATGAGCTGGCCCGTGATATCGGCCAGCCAGTCCAATGCGGTGTCGTTATCGAAATTGCCGTGCGACCAAGTGCCCATGACCCAACTCCTTGCTGCGGTTAATCAGAAAAGCAAGGCCCAACATAGCGGGCCTTGATGTCAGAACTGTGTCAGTCCGGGCAGTCGATCCAGGCGCGGCAGGTCAACGGTTGCGATTTTTCATGGCGCGCTCCACCTCGCGCTTGCCTTCGCGGTCCTTGATCACATCGCGCTTGTCATGCTCGGCCTTGCCCTTGGCCAGGGCAATCTCGCATTTCACGTAACCGTTCTTCCAGTGCAGATTGATGGGCACCAGGGTATAGCCCTTTTGCTCGACCTTGCCGACGAGGCGCTTGATCTCGTCCTTTTTCAAGAGCAGCTTCTTGATACGAGCCGAGTCGGGATTGACGTGGGTGGAAGCCGTCTTGAGCGGGTTGATCTGGCAGCCCAGCAGGAACAGCTCGCCGTCCTTGATCAGCACATAGCCATCGGTGAGCTGCACCTTGCCGCTGCGCAGGGCCTTGACCTCCCAGCCGTGCAGCACCATGCCGGCTTCGTGGCGCTCCTCGAAGAAATAGTTGAAAGCTGCTTTTTTATTGTCGGCAATGCGCGACGATGTTTCTGGTTTCTTGGCCATGGAATATTAGTTGCAGGCGGACCGGAGATGAAAGCTCTCCCTACAATACTGGATTGCCGTCTCGCCTCTGAGCGATGATTTTAGTTTCGCATCGCGCCTCTGGGTGCATTGGCCTAGGCCAATTCCCTGCTCTTGCGCCCTGCTGATTGCTCTTTGTTCATGAAAAACGTCAACAAGTCCGTCCTCATCTGGTACAGCCCCGAAGAAATGTTTGCCCTCGTGACGGACGTGGCCCACTATGCCGACTTTCTGCCCTGGTGCGATCATGCCAAGATTCTGGAGCAGGACGACACAGGTATGACAGCCGAGGTGGGTATTGCGTTCAGCGGACTGCGCAAGTCTTTCGTGACGCGCAACACGAACAGTAGCATGGATAACGGCGGCAAGCAGGTCAGCATGCGTCTGGTCAAGGGACCTTTCTCGCGTCTTGAAGGCCACTGGCGCTTTCATCCTGTAGGCGACGGCACGCAGCGCGCCTGCAAGGTCGAGCTGCAGCTGGACTATGGCTTCGACAACGGTGCCGTCGCCGCCATCATCGGCCCGGTCTTCGACCGCATCGCTGGCTCCATGGTCGACGCCTTCATCAAGCGAGCCGAGCAGATCTATGGCTGATGCTCTGCCGCAGCTGATCGACATCACGGTGTGCATCTCGCCTTGCCCCGGCACCGTGCAGGAGGCCTTGCTGCAGCTTCCCGCAGGCAGCACCGTTCAGCAGGCGCTGCACGCCGTGACCGCATCAACAGCCTTGCCGGATGTGCAACTGCCCGAAGCCTCGGCCGGCATGGTCGGAATCTGGGGCAAGGTCGCGAATCCGGGCCAGGCGCTCAAGCATGGCGATCGCCTGGAGGTCTATCGACCGCTGACCGTAGACCCCAAGGTCGCCCGACGCGAACGCTTTGCCCGCCAGGGCGCGCGCAGCGCCGGACTGTTCAAACGCCAAAGAGACGGAGCCAAGGCGGGTTATTAGCCCAACAGGACTCAAAAAAAGCGCCTTCAGCAGGCGCTTTTTTTTATCGAGATCCCGGCGAAGAGCTCGGCGAAGTTTCCGGCGAAGATCCCTGCGAAGACCCCCGCGCCTATTGCGCCGGCTCTGCCATAGGTCCGCAATCGGAAGCGATCACGCCATCGGCGCGCTTGATCTCGGCATCGCGTGCGGCCTCATCCATGAAGCCACGCTCGCCCTTGGCATCCACATGAGAGAGCAAGCGGCCCGACGCCAGGGTTGCCTTGGCCTGCCTGGCACGATTGCAGTTGTCCTGGCGCTGCTTTTCCTTTTGCAGTCTGTCGGCCTGGGCCTTGGCAGCTTCCTGCTCCTGCTGCTTGCGCTTTTGCTCTTCCAGGCCTTTGTCCACACCAACTTGCGCCACGGGCTTGGCCGCGCTGACCTCCGGCACCGCCGAAGGTGCTGCGGGCCTGGCACCGCCGGGGCTGCTCAAAATATTCTTGGCGGGGATATCGGCCGGCGGAGCCCTGTCGCTGAACACCTTGCGCCCCTGACCGTCAATCCATTGCCACTGGGCAATTGCGGGGACCGTGCAGCAGGCAATGGCTGCAAACAAAGCGAACTTGATGGCGTGCATGGAGTCAATAAGTCTTGGACTGGCGTTGGGGATTCTGGGTCGCGAGCCCACATTGTGCGGCAAGTCGCAGGTACAATCTTTCTTTTGGAGCCATCACATGCGCCTTCTCGGAAAAGCACTGACCTTTGACGACGTCCTGCTCGTTCCCGCCTACTCCGAAGTCCTGCCCAAGGACGTTTCTCTCGCCACCCAATTCACTCGCAATATCCGCCTGAACCTGCCCCTGGTGTCTGCCGCCATGGACACGGTGACAGAAGCGCGTCTGGCCATCGCCATTGCGCAAGAAGGCGGTATCGGCGTGATCCACAAGAACATGACAGCCGAGCAGCAAGCCGCTGAAGTGTCCAAGGTCAAGCGCCACGAATCCGGTGTGGTCCACGACCCTGTGGTCATCACCCCCGAACACACCGTGCTGCAAGTGCTGCAGTTGTCGGAAGAACGCGGCATTTCGGGCTTTCCCGTGTGCGACGGCGGCAAGGTGGTCGGCATCGTGACCAGCCGCGATCTGCGCTTCGAGACCCGCTACGACGTCAAGGTCAGCCAGATCATGACGCCCCGCGAAAAGCTGATCACCGTCAATGAAAAAGACGGCACCAGCCCCGCCGAAGCCAAGGCACTGCTGAACAAGCACAAGCTCGAACGAATCCTGGTGGTCAACGACGCCTTTGAACTCAAGGGCCTGATCACCGTCAAGGACATCACCAAGCAAACCACCTTCCCCAATGCCGCACGTGACGCATCGGGCCGCCTTCGCGTGGCTGCCGCTGTCGGCGTGGGCGCTGGCACCGAAGAGCGCGTGGAACTGCTGGTCAAGGCCGGTGTGGACGCAATCGTGGTGGACACGGCTCACGGCCACTCCAAGGGCGTGATCGATCGCGTGCGCTGGGTCAAGCAGAACTACCCCAAGGTGGACGTCATCGGCGGCAATATTGCCACCGGCGCTGCCGCCCTGGCTCTGGTGGAAGCCGGCGCTGACGCGGTCAAGGTCGGTATCGGCCCCGGCTCCATCTGCACCACCCGTATCGTGGCTGGTGTTGGCGTGCCCCAGATCATGGCCATCTCCAATGTGGCCGACGCCCTCAAGGGCACGGGCGTGCCCCTGATCGGCGACGGCGGCATCCGCTTCTCCGGCGATATCTCCAAGGCTCTGGCCGCAGGTGCCTCCACCATCATGATGGGCGGCATGTTTGCCGGCACCGAAGAAGCTCCTGGCGAAGTGATTCTGTACCAGGGCCGCTCGTACAAGAGCTACCGCGGCATGGGCTCCATCGGTGCCATGCAGCAAGGCTCGGCCGACCGCTACTTCCAGGAATCGTCCACCGGCAACCCCAATGCCGACAAGCTGGTTCCCGAAGGCATCGAAGGCCGCGTCCCCTACAAGGGCTCCATGGTCTCCATCGTCTATCAGATGGCTGGCGGCGTGCGTGCCTCCATGGGCTACTGCGGTTGCGCCACTATCTCCGAGATGAACGAGAAGGCCGAGTTTGTGGAAATCACCGCAGCCGGCATCCGTGAATCTCACGTGCATGACGTGCAGATCACCAAGGAAGCGCCCAACTACCGCGCTGACTGATTGACCCGCTAGTCTCAAAAGCAGGACGGGCATTGCCTGCCCTGCTTTTTTCATTTCAGGAGTCTTCATGAAACTTGCCGAAGCACTGCTGCTCAGAGCCGATCTGAAGAAAAAGCTGGCCTCGCTGCGCGAACGCATTGGCCGCAATGCCCTGCTGCAGGAAGGCGAAACGCCCAAGGAAAAGGTCGAAGACCTGCTGGCCGAAGCCTGCTCTGCCCTGCAGGAGCAGCAATCGTTGGTGCGCCGCATCAACGCCGCCAACGAAAGCGCCAAGCTGCCCGATGGCCGCCTGCTTGCCGATGTACTGGCGCTGCGCGACACGCTGATTGCACAGCATTCGCTGCTGATCAGCACCATCAGCGCCACCAACAAGGATGTGGATCGCTACAGCCAGCGTGAGATCAAATGGGTGCCGCAGATTCAGGTAGCCAGCCTGCAAAAACAGGCCGATGATCTTTCGCGCAAGATTCGTGAAGTCAATGTCGCGGTTCAGGCGACCAACTGGCAAATCGACATTTAAAGCAGTTTTTTGAGCGCTGCGGGCGAGTGCAAAGACCCCAATGAGCAACGGGGGGTTGAAAACATACTGGGGCTTACTTGGCAGCGCGGCGGGCAGCGCACAGTGTCACAACACACTTACAACGAAGCCCATCACCTGTCACTACGTACTTTTGAGAACGTACTCTGCACTACCTTGCACTGACGCAGCGCTCTCCTCTCTCGCCACTATGTCCTTTGGTTTCTGGTCAGAATTCACCACATTCTGACCAGAATGTTAAAATCGGGTCTGATTCATTGATCAGATCCGTTTTCTGTTTTCACCCTCCATGCACTGCGTCGGTATCTACGAAGCCAAAACCCGCTTTTCCGCCCTGGTCGAGATGGTCGAACAAGGCGAAGAAGTTCGCATCACGCGTCATGGCAAAGAGGTGGTGCGCATGCTGCCCATGCGCCGCAAGCCCGTGATCACCGATGAACAGATTGCCCGTGAGCTGGAGCAGATTTCGGCCCTGCAGCAGACAGTGAAAGCTCAAGCAGCCACCAACACCGCAGCGAACAGCATCACTGGCCTGCGCCACACAGGACGGAGCCAGGCATGAGCGCCACCGCTTTTGTGCTCGATGCATCCGTCACCGCCGCCTGGTTGCTGCCTGACAACGCCAGCGAGCACACCAGACGCCTCTACACCCGTATCCGCCGCGATGAAGTGGACCCGCAAGCCCCCAACCTGTGGCAGTGGGAATGCGGCAACCTGATTGCATCGGGCGTGAATAATGGCCGTATCCCGCAGACCTCGGTCGAAGGCCTGTGGGGCGTGCTGGAAGCCATTCGTCACCGGGTGGAGCTGCACGACCTGGCTCCCGCACAGCACAAGGCGGTGCTGGATGTGGCGCTGGACACCGGCCTGCCCACCTACGATGCCGCATACCTGTGGCTGGCGCAATCGCTGCGCCTGCCGCTGGCCACATTCGATGCAGCCCAGATTGCGGCCGCCCGCAAAAGCGGCGTCACCGTCTGGGCTCCCGAAGATTTCTAATCCCTTTTTGCCACCCTCTTGCCCTTGATCACCATGCAACACGACAAGATTCTTATTCTGGACTTCGGCTCCCAGGTCACGCAGCTGATTGCTCGCCGCGTGCGCGAAGCCAATGTCTACTGCGAAGTCCACCCCTGCGATGTGAGCAGCGACTGGGTGCGCGAGTTTGCCGCCGACGGCAAGCTCAAGGGCATCATCCTGTCGGGCAGCCATGCCTCCGTCTACGAAGTGGACGACCGCGCTCCCGACGCCGTGTTCGAGCTGAACCTGCCCGTGCTGGGCATTTGCTACGGCATGCAGACCATGGCCACCCAACTGGGCGGCAAGGTCGAAGGCTCCAACACCCGTGAATTCGGTTACGCCGAAGTGCGCGCCCATGGCCACACAAAGCTGCTGGAAGGCATCGAAGACTTCGCCACGGCCGAAGGCCACGGCATGCTCAAGGTCTGGATGAGCCACGGCGACAAGGTCACCGAGCTGCCTGCGGGCTTCAAGGTCATGGCCTCCACACCCTCCTGCCCCATCGCCGGCATGGCCGACGAGGCACGTCGCTACTACGCCGTGCAGTTCCACCCCGAAGTCACGCACACCGTGCAGGGCCAGGCACTGCTCAACCGCTTTGTGCTCGACATCTGCGGCACGCAAGCTGACTGGATCATGGGCGACTACATCGAAGAAGCCGTGGCCAAGATCCGCGAGCAGGTGGGCGACGAAGAAGTGATCCTGGGCCTGTCCGGCGGCGTGGACTCCTCCGTGGCTGCAGCCCTGATCCACCGCGCCATCGGCGACCAGCTGACCTGCGTGTTCGTCGATCACGGCCTGCTGCGCCTGAACGAAGGCGATATGGTCATGGACATGTTCGAAGGCAAGCTGCACGCCAAGGTCGTGCGCGTCGATGCTTCCGACTTGTTCCTGGGCGAGCTGGCCGGCGTGTCCGAGCCCGAGCAAAAGCGCAAGATCATCGGCCGTCTGTTCGTGGACGTCTTCAAGGCCGAAGCCGAAAAGCTCAAGGCTGCCAACGCCGGCTCCAAGGGCGCCACCTTCCTGGCCCAGGGCACCATCTACCCCGACGTGATCGAGTCCGGCGGCGCCAAGAGCAAGAAGGCCGTCACCATCAAGAGCCACCACAACGTCGGCGGCCTGCCCGAACAACTGGGCCTGAAGCTGCTGGAGCCCCTGCGCGACCTGTTCAAGGACGAAGTGCGCGAACTGGGCGTGGCCCTGGGCCTGCCCCGCGGCATGGTCTACCGCCACCCCTTCCCCGGCCCCGGCCTGGGCGTGCGCATTCTGGGCGAAGTGAAGAAGGAATATGCCGACCTGCTGCGCCGCGCAGATGCCATCTTCATCGAAGAGCTGAACAACTGGATCGACGAAAAAACCGGCAAGAGCTGGTACGACCTGACCAGCCAGGCCTTTACCGTATTCCTGCCCGTCAAGAGCGTGGGCGTGATGGGCGACGGCCGCACCTACGACTATGTCGTGGCCCTGCGCGCCGTGGTCACCAGCGACTTCATGACTGCCGACTGGGCCGAGCTGCCCTACGGCCTGCTCAAGAACGTCTCCGGCCGCATCATCAACGAAGTGCGCGGCATCAACCGCGTCACCTATGACGTGAGCACCAAGCCACCAGCAACCATCGAGTGGGAATAATTTAAAGTTTCCAGCAACGTATGGCAACGTTCTGGAAGCTATTGATTCTATTGAAAGAATCGTGGGTTGCCCGTCCAGCGACAACCCACAACATGCCACACAAGCCGCAAATTCATGCGGTATACCTGACGGTAAAGCTGTAACATTTCGGAACGTTGCTTTCCCATACCGACACCCCTAGTGACGGTATCAACGAAAGCCCACCCTGAAATGATCACTGACACCGAACTGCGCAGACTGCGCCCTCAAGAAAAAGCCTACAAAGTCACGGATCGCGATGGCATGTATGTCATGGTGACAACCGCTGGCACCAAGTCATTTCGCTATGACTATCGCCTCAACGGTAGGCGCGAAACCCTCACCATTGGTAAGTACGACGGAGCTGCAGGTGCTAAACACCCGAGAAGCCCAGAGCAGCTTGAATTTGGCATGACGGTATCGTTAGCTGAAGCAAGGTCGCTGCTGACGGTAGCGCGACGGTATGTCGAACGGGGGCAATCACCTGCGAAAACTAAGGCGGTTATCAAGCTGGAAGCTGCAAATGCTTTGACTTTTGGCTCTTGGGCTGAACGCTACTTTGAAGACAAGGCAGACCCAAACAATGGGGCGAAGCTCGCGGACTCCACCCTGGCTATGCGTCGCTCGGTATACACGCGGCATCTGGTCCCTGCTTTTGGGAAACTGAAGCTGGACGAAATCACTCCTGCATTGCTGATGCAGTTGTGTGAAAAAATTAAAAAGAATGGTGCTCCAGCGCCCGCAGTACAAGTTCGCGAAATTGTTTTGCTTGTCTACCGCTTTGCACTATCCAAAGACAAAAACCTTCAGCTCAAAAATCCTGCAGCTGATATCAGGCCAAGTGATATCGCAAGCTTTAAACCTCGGGATCGTGCACTCAGCCCAAGTGAGATAAAGATATTTTTTGAAAGTCTAGAAAAGATCGGGACTACACCGACCCTGCGATTAGCGATCAAGTTTCTTCTTTTAACAATGGTGAGAAAGGGGGAGTTTTTGAATGCGACTTGGGATGAGGTCGACTTTGAAAACGGAACCTGGACGATTCCAAAGGAGCGGATGAAAGCCTCAAGACCGCATGTAGTTTATTTGAGCAGCCAAGCTTTGGATATATTAGTTAGCTTTAAGGCATGCTTTTCTGCATCGAAATACTTGCACCCAGGCAGATACGACTCTAACCTTCCGCTAAGCAATGCCACTTTGAATAGAGTTATTGACGCGGCGGTAAGAAAAGCACAAGACGATGGATTTGAATTAGATGATTTTACCGTTCATGACTTACGAAGGACAGCATCATCTTTGTTAAATGAATATGGTTTCAATAGAGACTGGATTGAAAAATGTTTGGCTCACGAAGAAAATAGTGTGCGCAGTATTTACAATAAAGCAGAGTACTCTTCTCAAAGAAAAGTGATGCTACAGGCATGGGCTGACATATTGAACTGCTGTGTTAACTCAGGCGATGTGGGGCAAGTGGTAAAAAATGCAAAAATAACCCTGCTAAACATTGTTGAAGTTTTTAATTAATGCCAATTAATTTTGCCTCATGAATGAAACTTATATCAAAATCATCCCCTCCACTCTTGATAGTGAGATGATGGAAAATAATTTCAATGCTGATGCTGATGCTGATGCTGATGCTGATGCTGATGCTGATGCTGATAAAGCTACGCCAACTCAATTGGAGAGCTTGCGATTAACTGAATCACAATGGAAGATGTGGCGCGAAGGGCGTAACGCTGAGTATTGGCAAGCAGCAATGTTGTCCTTGAAGCTGCATCCTTCACGTTTAAACAAATATAAACTACAGCGTTTTCAAGATTTACACAAAGAATACTTGAGACGTTTCAATGTATTGAAGCGACGGGCTAGTACACGATCAATAATAAAACCGATCAAGAATTTATTGGGGAATCCCTCAGATAAACTTGTCTCATTGCCTGGTGTTGCGAAAATTGCCGTGGAGTGCAAATGGGAGCATTGCAAAGAATTTCAGGAAAAAATATCACCTCCCAGATTGATAAGAACTATAGATGGAAATTATATTAACAGTTTTGATGATGAAGATGATTTAAGTTCTGGTGATTTGAATACAAGGGTAAGATATGCAGCACTAGTAGAAATAATTCGCATGTTTATTTCCCGCCCAGAAGAGTTTATTGATTTTCGTAAAAATATATTTAAAAGATCTAGTGTTTCAAATCAAGAACTAGGTGATGCGGTTGAGAAAATAATTGCTAGTATGGCAAACGAAAACAATATAAAAATAATATATGGATTCTCCAAAGATAAAAATGCAAAAGAAATTGGCGAAATGGATAAAATAGCAAAAAATCATTTAAAGAGAAAAATTATCTTATAAATATTTCACTGCATAATTTAAAAACCATATCCACAAAAGCAATTATTATTTAATATTAAACAATAATTGCTTTTCTTAATAATAAATTATCAGAAATTTCTTGAGACTAGTGCGGAATTTTCTTGCTATCATATATTTTGCCAACTAGCCAAGATAAAGAACCATATTCATCCAGTCAATTACATCAATTGAATTTGATAGAAGATTTGGTAATTCCCCCGTAAACCACCGCTCTGAGAAGTAGAGCTATGCGGCCATGGCCAGCCGCTGTTTGGGGGTGATGCCGCCCAATGCCATGTTTGGGCGTTCATGGTTGTAGCGCCACATCCACTGCGTGGCGTACTCCCGAACCTCGTCAAGGTCGGACCAATAATACTGTGACAGCCATTCGTAGCGGACCGTTCTGTTGAAACGCTCCACATAGGCATTCTGCTGGGGCTTGCCAGGCTGGATGTGTTCGATGCGAATTCCTTGCCCGCTGGCCCAGTGCAGCAGCGTAGCGCTGATGTATTACGGCCCGTTGTCGCAACGTATCGCCTGTGGCTTTCCACGCCAAGCCATGATCTGACCCAGGACTCGAATTACACGATGCGCAGGCAGTGAGAAGTCCACCTCAATGCCCAGTGCCTCACGATTGAAGTCATCGATCACGTTGAGCAGCCGTATGCTGCGGTCATCTTCCAACTGGTCATGCATGAAGTCCATCGACCAGACTTCGTTGCAGCGCTCTGGCACCGTGAGCGGCTCAGGCTTCTCGCGCACCAAGCGCTTGCGGGGCTTGATGCGCAGGTTCAGCTCCAATTCCCGGTAGATGCGATAGACGCGCTTGTGGTTCCAGGTAAAGCCACGCACGTTGCGTATGTACAAAAAGCAAAGCCCAAAGCCCTAGTTACGGTTGTTATCGGTCAAGCGCAGCAGCCACTGGGCGATCTCATCATCTTCGCTCACGGCGGACCACATAGCGGTAGCAGGCTTGGCTGACCTGGAAGACTTGGCAAGCTATCTTGATAGACAGGCCACGCTGCTGTACTGCTTGTTGAGCCATCTCGCGTCGGCGAGATGGCTTCACCACTTTTTTGCGAGCGCCTCCGTTTCTGAATGAGAGCTGGAAAGTGGACTCCTGTTTTCGGAAACTTTCATGTTTTTTTTGGAAATTTTCTAAAAAGCTTGAAAGTTTTTCTAAAAAAATCAATTCACAGACATAGTTATATCCATCGCGATATAGATGGATTCAAGCAGGGACGCCTCGCCTCCGTCGAAATTCTTTTAACACTGCATTTGATGGAAAACGGAATGAAAAAGTGTACTGAGAACATGCAATTAAGCAATAACTGCGAAATCCTGCTGCGCAAAAATGAAGTACTTCGTATTATTGGTTTGTCAAATAGCACATTCTACAAACGCATAAAGGATGGAATAATTCCTGGCGGTGTTCCTATGGGCCCTCGCCTAAAAGGCTGGCCAGCTAGCGATATTTCCGCGTATGTCGAAAAATGCATTGCTCAACGCAATGGAGAAAAAGCATGAAGAACAAATCTCTGACAAGCAACACAGAAACATTTTTTTCTATGCAAGCCATAAGTTCTGTGAAGGGAGATGATAAAAAGTGCTTTCAGTTCTGTGGCATCGATCGATCTGGACAATTCCGTGTTAAGGCTTTTGAAACAAAGTTTTTGGTTGATGGTGCAATCTATGTTTTGAAAGAGATGATTGACTATCAAGGCAAGAAAAAAATGGAAAAGTTCTTGCTGGAAGTAAGCCCAGGTTTCAATTTGAATGGCAATCAAGATCTTTACAAGATGATTTGTTCCGAAACTGGTCAACCTATGTTGATTACTGGTAACTTCGCACTGTGCTTGGAGAAGAGCAAATCCTAAAGCAGGAATGTGAGGCAGGCGATAGCGATGAAAATGCTTTCGACCTGCACTTTCATCGCTAATTTTCGACTGTTGTAACCGCAAGATTTAGACGAAATCCGCAACACTGTTGGTGAAGCTGCAAACACCTTATTAGCTTGGCAAATACGCTGTTTTTCACTTGTAAGAGAGGGAGTGATCAGGCTCACTTTCCTAGTAATACCACTGCCCCTCGCTACAACGTAACCATCACTTGCTCTTTTCCCTTGCCTCATTGTCACTTACCACTGTAGCCAAGCCAGTAGAAATCAACACTAATTTTAGAGAAGCAAAATGGCAGACTCAATCATTGTAACCTGCTCAGTAGAGCATATTGATTACGATAGCTTTCCAATGGATATCAACCAGCGTACTGATGAGAATGGAGTCATTGGCAAGCGTGCCAGCATCACCTCAAAATTCAAGTCCCCACTCACGGGTGCTATTTCTGAGATAACACCTTTGTGTAAAGAAGAAGATGGCACCCATAAGGTGAAAGCCTATAAAGTTAGTCTTAATGTTCCAGCTAGCGTCGTAAGCTTCAATGGGTTGATGGAGAATGATGTTTATCACTCATGCCTCTTTTCCTTATTTTTTCTTCAATACTGGCTTCTGCAGCGCGGTGTTCCTGCTGAAGTGGTTAAGCAGATTGGTTTGAAGCATGTGAAAATTGAAAGCGTTGACCTCACATATTTGAATAAACAAAAAGAATGGGATTTCGCTAATGAGTGCGTCAAGCAGATTGCTCAACGTGGCTCGGCCTTGTTTAATGGAAATGTTATTAAGCAGAACAAGCGCGTAGCAGCCGTGAATTATTGGGAGTCAGATGGCAATAGCTACACCAAAATTCGCAAAGGCAACAAGGCGGAGATGATTGCTTATGTGAAGTCTGGAAAGACGAAAAATAGCTTTTGTGGCTTGCCTAATGATGTCGCTGAGCAGATTTTTACAATCACAAAAAAGTATGTACGCTTTGAGGTGCAGCTCAAAAAGTCATGGTTTACGGCTGCTGATGCAAATTGGGGTGCTGACGAAGGCTCGGATAAGTCTTCTTCTTGGTCATCGCCATTCAGTTGGAAGGGCAAGGCGGGACAAGCAATGTATGAGCAGGTCTTTGAGGAAGCACGCGAGCTTTTGCGCCTGAATGAAAAATTCAACCAGCGCCGTCATCGCCAGGATTTCATGCAGTCCTTGAGCGATGAGCATCGTGAAATTCTTGAACAGCACTATAGGGGTACACCCTTTGATGACTTGCCTTTCAAAAGTGAGGATCCCAAGTACCGCAGCAAGGTAAAGCGTGCCATTCAAATGCACTGCCACGTTGACTTGTACATGTCGTGGGAGGAGCAGCAATCGATGCCTACCCTTGATTGGTTGTTTTGCCCCGACATGTTCAAGTTGAAGAAGTCGCAGAAGCACTTGGAACCCTATTCGTTTGTTCGTCCTACCATTAGGCAAAAGCTGGAGGCTATGAAGGTGCTGTTGCTCAACTTGGCCAAGCAGCAGGGGCCAAAGTCGGAGCTTGAACAGGAGCGCGACAAGCAAACTCCTGAACATGGCGAACGCTTCCAGCCTGGGCGAGATGAAGACGGGCCGAGCGGTGACTTGATTGGCGGCATCTAAGAGAGGGGCTAAATGCCCCTTTTGGTTTTTGTGTTTGCCTAAAGTTGTTGATGGCCTAATCGCAGCACCCCTTCATGGGTAGATTTCCTCATGCTGAGTCGTCATTCTTTCTTATCGCGACACTTAGATGTCGCAATTTATAGTATTGCGTCATAATTCGCGTCATGAATAGCGTCAAACCACAGCAAGAACTCGATTTGCTGGCCAACATCATTGAGCGTCACCCAGAAGGGGTGAACGCTGAAGAAGTGCTGCAGGAATCAGGGCTGGCCTTGCAACGCCGTAGCCTTCAGCGCAGATTGGCTGTATTGGTTGAACAAGGGCGCATTCACGTGCAGGGGCAAGCGCGGGCCGTGCGCTACTTTCCAGTTCTGCAAGATGAAAGCCCAAGTGAGGTGGATGCTTCAAGCACAGAGGCTGAGATCGAGCCGTATGTTCCCGTCAGCCCTGAAGGCGAAGCCATCAAAGTGTATGTCCACCAGCCCCGGCATCTGCGCAAGCCTGTGGGCTACCGCACGGAGTTTTTGGAGCAGTACCGCCCTAACCACTCCGCGTACCTGCCTTTGAAGCTGCGTGAACAGCTACATGCCCTGGGGCGTTCACCTGCTGAGCAAACACCCGCTGGCACCTTTGCCAGGGACATTCTCAACCGCTTGCTGATTGACCTTTCCTGGGCTTCCTCCCAGCTGGAGGGCAACACCTACAGCCGTTTGGATACAGCACGGCTGATTGAGTTTGGCCAGGTGGCTGAGGGTAAGGATGCGTTTGAAACGCAGATGATCCTGAACCACAAGCAGGCCATCGAATTTCTGGTGCACTCGCCTGAGCAGGCGGCGGTCTCCCAAGACACTATCGTGGCCTTGCATGCCTTGCTCTCTGATGGCTTGATGCCTGACCCTGCCATGTGTGGCCGCATTCGCAGTCGTGCCGTGGAAATTGGTGGTAGCGTGTACCTGCCGGTGGCTTTGCCTCAGCGCTTGGAAGAGCTGTTCGGCATCGTGGTGGGCATGTCCGCAGAGATCGAAGATCCTTTCGAGCAAGCCTTCTTCTTGATGGTGCACTTGCCTTACTTGCAGCCCTTTGAGGATGTAAACAAGCGCGTATCGCGCCTGGCCGCCAACATCCCCTTCATACGCCACAATCTGTGCCCGCTGTCATTCATTGATGTACCGCAGCAAGCTTATGTGGATGCGATGATCGGTGTGTATGAGCTCAACCAGGTTGACCTGCTGCGGGATGTCTTCGTGTGGGCCTATGAGCGTTCATGCCAGCAGTACGTGGCTGTGCAGCAAAGCTTGGTGCCGCCTGACATCTTGCGTCTGCGCTACCGGCAAGTGCTCGGTGAGGTGATTGCAGCTGTTGTTCGTAGCGGCCAGCCAATCAATGGGGCGAGCGTCAACGCCATCCTTCCTGGAAGTGTGCAGCCTGAAGACCGCGAACTCTTCACACAACTCGTGCTCAAGGAACTAGCTGGCTTGCATGCAGGGAACACCGTTCGGTTTGGGCTGCGGCCGCTTGAACTGATCGGATGGAAGCAATCTCAAATATGAATTCCATAGCTCTGCACCGCACGGTCCCTGCTCGTGGGGCTCAGTGATAATCAAAAAATATGAACGTCCAACAACTAGAAAACGAACTCTGGGAAGCCGCTGACCAGTTGCGCGCCAATTCCAAGCTGACTGCTGCTGAGTACGCGATGCCGGTGCTAGGTTTAATCTTTCTGCGCCATGCGGACAACCGCTTTAAAGCCTACCTTCCAGACATTTTGGCGAGCATTCCGGCCGCGATGCCTGCTGCTCAGCGTGAAGAGCTGATCAAGACGGAGTTCCAAGGCAAGTCGGCAATCTATTTGCCAGAAGCATCCCGATTCGATGCCATTGCCAGCTTGCCCACAGGGGCTGACGTTGGCGAGGCCATTGAAGCTGCGATGGACGCCATCGAAGCCGAATACACCGTCTTGGAAGGAGTCTTGCCACGCGGCTACTCCGCCTTCGAGCCTGACCTACTCGATCGCCTGGTCAAGATTTTTGACCGGGAGGCGCTGAAGACGGCCACCGGCGACGTGTTCGGGCGCATCTACGAATACTTTCTCAACAAATTCGCCATGACTGGTGCGCAAGAAGGCGGTGAGTTTTTCACACCCCCGTCATTGGTGCGCATGATCGTCAATGTGATTCAGCCAGACCATGGCATCGTGCTTGACCCCGCCTGCGGCTCTGCCGGTATGTTTGTGCAAACCGGCCACTTCATTGAACAGGTGCGCCGCAGCAGCGCGTTAGAGAGCGTGACTTTCCACGGCCAAGAAAAAAGCGACACCAACACCAAATTGGCACGCATGAACTTGGTGGTGCACGGGCAAGATGCCAGCAACATTCGGCAAGGCAATACTTTCTACGACCAAGCCGAGCACTTGATTGGCCAATGCGACTTCGTCATGGCCAACCCACCGTTTAATGTGGACGGTGTGGAGATCAAAAAGGTTAGCAAGCAGGTTGCGCCAAAAACTGAAGAAGAAAAATTGCAAGCTGAGGGGGGGCCTTACCGGCTGCCCTTTGGCTTGCCCGGCACCAACGCTAAAACCGGCGCCATCAGCAATGCCAACAGCTTGTGGGTGCAGTATTTCTACAGCTACCTCAACGACACAGGCCGGGCTGGCTTTGTCATGGCCTCCAGCGCATCGGACGCGGGCAACAAAGACCGCGACATCCGCGAGCAGTTGGTCAAGACCGGTCATGTGGATGTCATGATGTCCATTGGCCCCAAGTTCTTCTACACCCGTAGCCTCCCATGCACTTTGTGGTTCCTTGACAAAGGCAAGGGCGAGGACTTGCAAGACCAAGTGCTTATGATTGATGCCCGAAACGTTTACCACGTGGTGTCGGCACGTTCGCACGTATTCACGGAAGAGCAATTGGCGAACCTGACCGCCATCACTTGGTTGTACCGGGGTGAGAACGAGAAGTTTGTTGCGCTCGTTGCAAGCTACCAGCGCAAGGTGGACGATTGGCTGGCTGGGCTGCCTGAACGCCTGCGCGCAGACACCCGCACACTGCGAAAGTTGGCGCTCAAGCTCATGCGCTTTGCACGCGACGCCAAAGTGAATGAGGAATTGCTCCCCCCATTACAGGCCGAGCCACAGCCAACCGCAGAACAGCAAGCTGAATTGACCCAGCAGCGCGTTGAGTTGCAGGCTGCACTAGAAGTTTGGAATGCCGATCTGACCCAAGCATTGGCCGAGACCACCGCGACCAATGCGCTTGCAGCCATGCTGGAGCAGGCTGCACATGCACGTACAGCCATTGCGCAAGCTGACTTGGTCACGCACGCAGGCCAGAAGGCGCTGCAAGCCACGTTGGATGCCCTCACTCCTATCTTGAAAGCGACAAGCAAAACGCTGGAAGCGCGGCACAAGCGCGCCATGGGCTTGGTCGATGCGGCAGAGAAAACCTTGCGCGCGCGTAACAGCAAGGCTTGGCATGGGAAAGCCATCCGCGAAGCCCGCCGTGCTCTGCAAGCAGCCGATGCCAAAAAGCACGAAGCCCCCACCGTGCGCGACGTGGTGTTGGAGGCGCCCAAGCAAGCGGCCTACTTCATACACCAAGTGCACAAACTGCACAGCTATTTTCCTGAAGGCTACTACGCCGATGTACCTGGCCTGTGCAAGGCAGTGACGCGTGAGGAAATTGCTGCCAACGATTACTCACTGACGCCGGGGCGCTATGTGGGGATGGCGGCCGTGCAGGACGATGATGACGAGGATGCGTTTGCTGAGCAATTGCGTGAAATTCACACAGAGCTACTGGAGTTGAACGACAAGGCCGTGGAGCTGACAGGGAAGATTGCTGGCAACTTGAAGGAGTTGCTGGCATGACTACGTTGGCAGAACTGTGCGAGTTAATCACGGATTGCGAGCACAAGACAGCACCAATCCAAGATGAGGGCTACCCCTCCATTCGCACGCCAAATATCGGTCGAGGCCGCTTCTTGCTGGATGGCGTAAATCGTGTCTCTGAAGCAACTTATCAGGCTTGGACGAAGCGGGCTATTCCTGCGGCCGGAGACTTGATCTTGGCCCGTGAGGCACCTGTCGGTAATGTGGCGGTGATTCCAAAAGGTGAGTTGTTTTGCTTGGGTCAGCGTACCGTCCTCATCCGCCCGAAAGCCAATGTGGTCGATTCGGACTATCTTTGCTACCTACTTCTCACACCAAACCTCCAAGCTCAGTTGCTCGGGAAATCTGGCGGCGCGACAGTTCACCATATAAATATGAAAGACATTCGGGCGCTAGATATGCCCGAGATGCCTGCGATTAATGTGCAGCGCCGTGTCGCTACGGCTATCAAGAACTACGACGACCTAATCGCCACTAACCAGCGCCGCATTGCCCTGCTGGAACAAACAGCTCGCTTGCTGTACCGAGAGTGGTTTGCGCACCTGCGGTTTTCGGGACATGAGTCGGTGACAGTGAGCGATGGAGTGCCGGAAGGGTGGAGTCCTATCCCACTAGGAAGTATTGCTACGCTGAACTATGGCAAAGCCTTGAAGGCAGGAGACCGCAAGGATGGCGATGTTCCTGTGTACGGATCAAGTGGCATCGTGGGAGCCCACAATCAGGCGCTTGTGCCAGCTGGAGCGATTGTCGTTGGGCGAAAAGGCAACGTCGGTAGCTTGTATCTCTCGCAGGTACCTTGTTATCCCATTGATACCGTTTTCTATATAGCGCCTGAACAGGTGTCTTTATGGCTATTCTTGGCTCTGCATCAACTTAACTTCATCAGCAGCGACGCTGCAGTGCCAGGGCTAAATCGGAATTACGCACATGCTCTGCCACTGCTATTACCGACTGATGCGGTTCGAGATTCATTCCAGCAGATAGTGGCTCCTATGTACGAGGAAATCAACTTGCTGTTTAAGCAGAACGAACACACTGCCCGAGCCCGCGACCTGCTGCTACCCAAGCTCATGTCCGGCCAACTCGATGTGAGCCAGATACCGCTGCCCGAAGCCGAAGAAGTGATCACCTGACGCGCGCACAGCCAAAGCACCAAACGACAAAGAATAGAGGGAGATTATGGGCAAGAGCGAGTATTCGGAAGATGTGTTGATCCAAGCGCCCACCGCTGAGTTTCTGCGCGAGGAGCTGGGCTGGGACAGCGTGATGGCACAGGATGAAGGGCCGTTGGTAGCAGACGGCCTGCTGGGCCGCACGGCAGACAACCAAGTGGTGCTGGTGCGCGATGTGGAGGCTGCACTGCGGCGCCTGAACCCCGGCCTGCCGGATACCGCATACGCCCAAGCCCTTGAAGCAGTTACGCAGAACGACAGCACCAAGTCGCTGGTGCAGATGAACCAAGAAAAATACCAACTGCTGCGCGATGGTGTGTTGGTGAAGTTCCGCGACAACTCCGGCAAAGCTGCGGGAAAGTTAGTGGAAAAACGCTTGCGCTTGATTGACTTTGACAAGCCTGACCGGAACCGTTTTTTGGCTGTGCGTGAGTTGTGGGTGCGTGGCCCGCTGCACCTGCGTCGCCCAGACCTGATTGGCTATGTCAATGGCCTGCCTCTGGTGTTCATCGAGCTCAAACGCTTTGAGGTGCACGTAGACAGCGCCTACAAAAAGAACTATGCCGATTACCTGGACACCATCCCGCACTTGTTTCACTGGAATGCGTTGGTGGTGATCAGCAATGGACATGATGCGCAATACGGCTCCATCACGTCCAGCAAGGACCACTTCTACCGCTGGAAGCGTTTGGATGAGGACGCCCCAGAGCCCGGTACAGCCCAGCCGCTGCTGCCCCTGTTGTTGCAAGGCATGTTGGGCAAGCAACGGCTGCTGGACATTGTGGAGAACTTTGTGCTGTTCGATGCCTCGGAGGCCGGCCTGCAGAAGATCGTAGCGCGCAACCACCAGTATTTGGGCGTAAACCGGGTGATTGAGCGCCTTACGTCCGACGACACGACGGTGAAAGCCGAGGTTGCTGCAGGCCAATTGGGCGTGTTTTGGCATACGCAGGGGTCGGGCAAGTCGTATTCGATGGTGTTCCTGACCGAGAAGGTACGACGCAAAATATCGGCCAGCTACACGTTTGTGGTGGTGACCGATAGATCCGAGTTGGACGACCAGATTGCTGGCATCTATACCTCCACAGGGCGTGCCAGCGCCAAGGCTGACCAAGCCAAGAGTGGCAATGCGCTGCGAAGCATGCTGCGTGACCAAAACCGAAGTTATGTCTTTGGCTTGGTGCAAAAGTACCGCGAGCGAGTGACAGAGCCTTATTCCGAGCGCGAAGACGTCATCGTGCTGTCTGACGAGGCACACCGCAGCCAGTATGGACGCTTGGCGCTGAACATGCGCAAGGGGCTGCCGAAGGCGAAGTTTCTGGGCTTCACCGGCACGCCATTGATTGATGACGCTGAAAAGCAGTTGACCCGCCAGGTATTCGGCGACTACGTGTCGATTTATGACTTTAAGCGTGCCGTCGCTGATGGCGCCACACTGCCGCTGTTTTACGAGAACCGTGGTGAGAAGCTGAAGATCATCGACCCCAAAGTGAGCGAGCGCATCGTTGAGCACATTGAAGCCGCCAAGCTCAGCGCACCGGTCGATGATCCGTGGACGGAAGAAAAAGAAGACAAGCTTTACCGTGCCCTCGCCAGCGAATACCCCATCCTGACGTCTCCCACCCGATTGAACAAGGTAGCGGCGGATTTTGTAGAGCATTTTCACCAACGCTGGCAGGTGGTGGCCAAGGGTGCCAGCAAGTCATTGGTGGTGTGCCTAGACAAAATCACCTGCGTGAAGCTGCACGACCTGATTGCGGAAAAGTGGGCTGCTAAAGCGGATGAGCTGGATGCGAAAGTCTCCTATGAAGAAGCGCTGTTTGCAGCCAAGGGCAAACCACCGAACGAAACACTAAAGACGCGCCGTGCACACGTGGATTGGATGCGGGCGACTGAAATTTGTGTGGTGGTGTCGCAGGAACAGGGCGAAGTTGCGGAGTTCAAAAAGTGGAAGAACCATCGGGACGAAGCTTTGGATATCACCTCTCACCGCGAGAAGATGGTCAAGCGCAACTTGGAAGAAGAATTCAAGAAGCCCGAAAACCCTTTTCGCGTGGCCATTGTTTGCGCCATGTGGCTGACCGGCTTCGACGTGAAATGCTTGGCTACGATGTATTTGGACAAGCCCATGCAGGGCCATACCCTTATGCAAGCTATTGCTCGCGTGAATCGCGTGGGTGGTGGCAAAAAGCATGGTCTGGTCATTGACTACAACGGCATGCTCAAAAGCCTGCGTAAGGCGCTGGCTACCTTTGCTCAAGGCGATCGCAAGGGCACAGGCAAAGGTGATGAGGAAGAAGATACGGTGCGCGATGACAGCGTGGCGTTGGCCGAGTACGCGAATAGCTTGCTACAAGCAAGGCGCTACCTAGAAGGCTTGGGCGTGGATCTGGATGCTGTGATCGAAGCCAAGGGTTTTGCTAAACAAGGGCTGCTGCTGGATGCCGTTGACAAGCTGGCCGCCAACATTGAGCGACGAAAGACCTACGAGGTTTTCGTCGACGATATTCAAGCGCGGTATCGGGCTTTGTTCCCTAACCCCGGTCTTTTTGAGTACGACGCAGAAGAAGGTGCCTTGGCGGCGATCTACAACAAGCTGCAAGACGCTCGTACCACCCCCGACATCGGTGCTCTGCTGCAATCGCTGTACGAGGTAGTGGACACCACATTGACTACCGATGGCCTGCCTCCTGCATTTATGGCGAATCAGCCACCGAAACACTATGACCTGTCGAAGATCAACTTCGATAGGCTGAAGGCCGAATTTGCGAAAACACGGCATAAGGCCGTGGCGGTGCTAAACCTACAGGAGCAACTGGAACAGCGTCTGGCAGCGATGCTTGCCGCCAACCCGACGCGGGTTGATCTGTACGAACGCTATCAAAAAATCATTGCCGAATACAACCGTGACAAGGACGCCATCGAGGTTCAGAAGGTCATGGATGATCTTTTCGCTCTAAATGACAAGCTCAACGAAGAAGAGAAGCGTTACCTGCGCGAAGGACTGGACAACGATGCGCAGCTGGCCGTGTTCGACTTGCTTCAAAAAGACCAGCCTACCAAAGGCGATCGTGAAAAGATCAAGAAGGTGGCCAAGGACCTGTTAGACCTGCTGAATAACGGCAAGCTGCAAATTGACCATTGGCGCGAGAAGGCTGCAGCCCAAGCGCAAGTACGGGCCGAAATCATCAGACACCTGTGGACTCACTTACCCGATCAGGGATACGTCGACGATGAAATCAGCATGAAGGTGGATGCAGTGTTTACGCATATCTTCACGACTTCGGGCGGTAGTGGCGCAAGTGCTTACCACTGACAGATTTTGCTGCATAAGTCGCCTGCTAGCCTCGGGAAACCGATGTGGTGTGCGACGTTCAATCGGCCAGCCTGGTTACAACTCAGTAAATCATTTTGTACAAGGCAGTCATGCAGGGCGTATATAGCCCGTGCTCGGCGCAAACGTAACGACTACATGTCTCGCGTAGGCTGCTCAGCAAGAAGCGCTTGAATCCTCAGGCGAACTTCTTCACCAGCCTTGCCATACTGGAACAGCAGTTCGGCAATTTCATCGTCCGTGTCGGCGTAGAAAAACGCTACAGGCACCTTCAGCACCTCGGCCAACTTGCGCACCGTCAGCAAGTCTGGCTTGTGGATGCCAAGCTCATAGCGATTGATGCGTGTGCTCGCCACGAACGCATCAATTCCCGCCTCAATTCCCAGCATCTTTTGCGACAGCCCCGCAGCCAAGCGGGCCTGTTTGAGCCTCGCGCCCCATTGCTCATCCGCGTCAGACATCTCGCACCTTCAAAAGGCTACGAGAGTCGTAGTTATGCTTTATTCTCGATACTACGAATTACGTAGTTATGCTGGGGCACGAAGCTGCTGCCCAGTTCAATAAGAAGGACTAAGCATGGTGTTAAGAGAGGGAATGCGCTGGTATACAGCGCTGGGCGTGTTGGGGCTTGCTGTGAGCGCTTGGACACAGTCTGTCGGCGCTCGTGAAGGTACTCAACTGGCATCAGAGGTGCATGACTACTATGCGGAATGCCACAACCCAGACGCGGAATTGTGCTCCGTTAAAAGCCCTGAGCCGTCGCTGTACATGTACACGGTGCTCACGCCCGACATTCCCTTTGATGACCTAGGGGCACACTGGGTGGTGGATTTGCGCAAGTTCCAACCAGCCAAGAGCGCCGTGAAGGTGCTACGTGTAGCGTCCAACGTCGGAGACGTACATGCAATTCATCTGAAGCTGATTTATGACAAGGCTGCTTTGGTCCGTGCCGCACGCAAGTCAGCACCAGTCGCCACTTCAACGCAACTTCCTGCAGTGCAGCAACCCACCCTACTCACACCGGCCACAACGGTTGTGAACAATACATTACGGTCCAGTTCGGCACCGACAGCACGTGGCGAAAAATCATCCGAACCAGCTGCATCTAGCAACGTAGCGCGGACAGGGCAAGCAGGGTCCCCTAAACCATCATATTCGGCATCGCCCCCCAAGGCTGAGGAAACATCCGTTGAACAGCCCGGTGTGAAAAACACCGGCATCAAAGCAGCTGCTGCGCAGCTTCCATGCATGGATGGCATCTGTCTAGGTGCATCCATCCAGACCTTGAACGCGCCTTTTGTGCCGGTGATGACTTTAGGTGAGCAATTGCGGTCCGGCCTCACTGCAAATAGCAAGCTGCCTCCCAATGCCGAAGATAGCTTCAAGCGCATGGAGGCTTTGTACCGCAAGGGTGACAAAGACGGTCTTGAGAAGGAGGCTGCAACCTGGTCTAGCCCTGGCTATGAGCGCGATCAATTGCGTAGAAACCTCTTCCATCTGGTCCAGGCATACGAACTGGCGGAACAAGCATTGGGAGGAAAGCGCAATACAGATACCGCAGACCTTGCCATGTACTTTGTACCCCAGCCTGAGAATCGTAAAAACGGGCTCCATCAAACAATGAACATCAAGACTTATCCCATGTTGTTCGCGACAGGCAAAAGCCTGTACTTTGACCAGGGCTTGCCCAAGTTGATGGCTAAAACCAAGCCCGTCCTGTGCGGCGTATTCCGCCTCGAAGGCCATTACAAGAGTAAATCCGGCTACTCAACAACGGTCGCGGTTCAGACCGATAGCGACGGTGACTTCAAAGTCAGCACGATGGAGCGTCTGTTTACGAACGTTTCCCACGACAGCTTGCAGCAACTACATAAAGAGCTGGAGCAGCGCTACGCCTCGCCCATCGACGCCAACATCGCTTGGCTGATACTAGACATGTCCAAATTACAGTTGGTTTTTATGCACCCAATCATGAACCCAAAGGCGGGGGCGCGGCACGATGAGGCCAGCAAGCTTTTTCAAGCACTGTGGCAGCAAGGTTGGATGGACTTTAAAGGTAAGAACGTCGGCTGGCCTGGAGCCATGAATATCATTGCCAACAATAACAAGCGCAGTATTGCCGCCTGCGAGCCGAAGGCGCTGCCACTGAATTGATGGTCCACGCTACCCAGGCAAGCTGCAATGGAAGGCAATGTTCAGATGTAGTCAGGCGCAGATCACCGAAGGTATGGCTGGTCACTTGTCCAGATTCGTCATGCGCACGATGCGGTCGAATTCGTGGAACATGTCTCGGTTGTTTTTGGTCAAATACCGCAGGACGGCCTCATTGCCCATGAGCTTGGCGAGGTAGCCCTTGGCCAGTACCAGATTGAGGACGTCTTGACTATATGACTGCTCCGCGAGCTTGAATTGCTCTTGAAGATTGCCCATTTCCCACTCCATTTTCGCCATCTGCTCGGAACTGACTCCGGTCACTTTTCTGGTCTTTATTTCGCCGACTAGCATGTTGCTGGGGGTTGCTGCTACCAGGGCTTGGGCGTAGGCGACCGTGATGTTGTTGGCGCTAATCATCAATTCCACACATTCGATTTGCCGAGTGGGTTTGAGCTTACGGAGAACCGCTCCCAAATTGGGCGAGAAATGTTGATCGCGTAGCAACTCGACCACTTCGGGACAGATACCATCCAGCAAGTTCAGCTTTTTGATGATGTGGCTAATGTCCACGTCTAACGCCTTGGCCAGTTTTTCACGTGACACGCCGCGCTCGACAGCGCGTCGGATCATGACGTGCTCCTGAATGGAGGAGAGTCGATTGAGTTGGTTGTTGTAGGTATAGCTCTCGTCATCAATGGCTACCAAGCATGGAGCTTTGTCGAAGCCCAGTTGCATCAGGGCCACCAGCCGCGTATGTCCATCTAGAAGGATGTACTGTCCTGCCCTGTTGGGCTTGCCGACAGACAGCGGCTCAATCAGGCCAACGGTCTCAATGGAGGCGATGATCTGCTTGAATTTGCGAGAGGTTTGTAGTCCTGCTGGACTCTTGCGCAATGGCAGGATGGCGGACAGCGGCAGAAGGAGTGGCTCGGGAATGAAGCCTAAAGGAGGTTTCTTGCTCATGCTCCCTTGCCTTTCTTCCAGACGCGATCGGCCAGGTATTGCGGTAAGGTGCTCAAGCCTTCGGCGCGCAGCAAATTCACGAAATTTTCATCGCCCAGCAACTGTCGCAAGGCGCCTGCGATGAACAGCAAGCTGTGCTGTGCGGCTTCCGCTTTTCTGACCATTTGTTTCTGGCGTTCAACTTCGCGTTGGTAGTTGCGTACCAGACTCGACGTGGTAACGCCTTCAATGGATTTGCGTGGCGCAGAGCCGGTACCTGGGCCGACGGCTGCTTTCCCTTGAACTCGGCGGCGCTCGTTCACGCGCCGTGCTTGGATCAAGTGGTTGCCACGTAGTTGACCCGACTCATAGGCTTCCTGCAAAGCTGTCTGAACTGCTTTGTCATCGCCTGCGCTGGCAATGGCCATGGCTGCATTAAGTGGGATTCGCCCGCTGCCTACGGCCATGAGAAGCCGCTCTTCACCGTGCTGGAGCAGATACAAGATGTCTTTGACATATTCCGCACTCAGGCCGGTTTTCTTGGCGATGGTTTGCCTGTCGTAGCCTTGCTCTCGCAACTGCCCGATCCCCGCCATTAGTTCTAGCGGGCTGAATTTACGGCGAGCAATATTTTCCGTCAGGCTCATGATGAAGGCTGATTCATCATCGACCTGCATCACCATGGCTGGGATTTCCTGCTGGCCTAGGGCCTTGAAGGCTTTGAACCGCCCTTCGCCACAAATGAGCAGGTAGTTCTCGCTATGGCTGCTGGGACGAGGTGTCACGATGATTGGCTTCTTCAAGCCGATACTCTGAATGTTGCCGACGATCTGATCAAAAACGCGGCTGTTGCGCTCTCGGGGATTGAGCACTTCGATCCGGTCCAGAGGGATCATCTGAAGCTCCGCCTTGCGGTACTCTTTGTCTTGGTTCATGCAACTCTCCTGATGCGCATACGCCGGGTCATCCCATACAGATAGTCCAAGCTGTCGAAGCGATAGCACTCGAATTCAATGCTGTTGTGTTCTGCCAGGTGGATTCGCGGTTGGCCAAAATCCAGCCGCGGCAGCAGGTAGTAGTCCAGTGCAGCCTGGTTGCTGTCGTTCAGGCGCACTGCCACAGTGATGTCCGGCGCGAGGGTAGTGTCAAAGCGCACTTTCCACCGTCGTCGTCCGCTTTCAAGCTGCTGGCAGCGGGCTAGCACCAGTGAGACAGTGAATTCACGATTGACCGTCAACAGGTCGGAGGCGGGATCGCGTTCAACCGTGCCACCGATCTCGGTAATCATCCGTTCGGTCTCACCAACAACTTCCGGGTGCAGCCGACGCAGAAACTGATTGACCTCTAGGTACTGGTAATCCCGATCCGGCGTGAAACCGACTGTTTGGTAAGCACGAATCAGGTTACCGAAGCGGTGCGCGTAGGCTGCTGCTGATGGCACGCCTTCGGCTTCGTCAATGATCAGCCCCGACAGATAACCGTGCCGCTCATAAAGACCACGCAGCTTGTCGATCAACTCTTCGTTGGTGTATCGGTGCGCCCGTGCACGCAGGATACCTTGCGCGGTATAGAACAGAGCCTGCGGCACGATTCCCTCGAAAGCTCCGTCTTTTCGCACCCATTGCTCCGGCTGGTTGATGATGCGAAGTTGCTTAAGTTTGAAGGAGCGGCGGTTGAAGATGTTGTTGCCAATGTACTTCTCGTTGGACAGCACCTCGCGTACGGACGCGCGCGTCCAGCCACGCCCGAAATCGGTGAGCGTTCCCTGCGTATTGAGCCGCTCGGCAATCTCAGATTCAGACTGGTTGTCATTGACAAACCAGTGGTAGATTTGGTTAACGATGGCCACTTCAGTGTCAGGTCCCGGTTGGAGAATGACACGATCCGTTTGAAGGCTCTTGTGCTCTCCACGTGCCAGTTCGCTCTTGAGTACCCCCGTTTGGTCAATCAGCGCGCGGCGCAAGCCATATCCTGCAGGACCGCCTTGGCGGAAGCCCAGCTCAATCAGGCGGCACTGGCCCGCGAATACCTTGACCGACAATTCCCGGCTGAGTTCACCAGCCATGTTGCGCTTGACTGTCTTGACAAGGGCCGCCATAGGCGATCCATCGTTCTCGAATTGCTCTGCGCAGTAAGCGACCTGAATCCCTGCATCACGGCAGATGTACTCGTAATATGCTCCCTCATCGGGGTCCTGAAACCGGCCCCAGCGGCTCACGTCATAGACCAGAATGATCTGAAAATCAGCTTTGCCGGACTGAACATCCTTGATCAACGCTTGCAGCGCTTTGCGCCCATCAATGCGCAGGCCGCTCTTGCCTTCGTCGGCATAGGTTCTAACGATCTCGATATTGCGCCTGGCGGCGTATTCTCGAATCTTGTCTGCCTGGTTTTCTGTCGAATACTGCTGATGATCCGTAGACATGCGCACGTACTGTGCCGCGCGCAGTGGTGGTGAATCTGGATCAGCTGAAACAATGCTCGCTGTCATGGTGCGTTGTCGCCTTCGTCAATACAGTTGGATTTCTCGGTGCAGCCCTGCTTTTTCTGACGAGGCTTAGCCTCCAAAAGGCCATGTGGATCGCTGCATTCATTGCCATGCGTGCTGGCCGAGAAAACATTTAGAGATGACGATAGGGAGCGAATACAAGGCCGTCGATCAAGTCTTCTCTTTGCATGCATCCTTTTTGCATGGACAGTCAAGGCAGACTGGCGTGAGCTCAACCAGCCATCCTCCAGGTGTTGCTGAGCGCGAAACTGCGATTTGTCGCAATCGGTACAACCCGGCAGGCAGTGGCGACACATCCAATTTTGCGGAGCCGCAGGACGTGTCCTTCACAACTGTATTTCTGCCGAATTTTTGCGCTAGGGATTGGCGTGCGCGGTAATTAGCCCAATAGCCGGGGTTTCGGTCAAACCAGGCCCGCTGAGCATCGCGCTGGCTTTCTCGGTAGTCTGGATCGTTGCGCAGCTTGTCTTGCTGCCAGCGCAGTTTGCGAGCCCGCTGACATTCAGGGGTTGAGCAATAGGCTTGATTGGGGACTTGCGGACGGGGTTGAAAGTGTAGTCCGCAGTTGGCGCAGATTTGAGTCATCAGCTTCTCCGGCAAAACCTGCATGAAAAGTCAAAATGACTCCGCGGTGTCCCTCACATTGAGAAGATCAATCGTCTTCTTTAGACTACTCGTGGCGATAACGGTCTTCCAGCAGGAGACCTAGTTTTGCGTGGCATGGCAGTACCTGTTGCGCAAAACGAAAGCGTTTAGTGCCTTTGCGAATACGGCAGGAACCGATGACAACAGAGCCTTTCGTGGTCCAAATAACGTACTGGCGAATGGAACGCTCACACTCATTTCGGGAAGATGAATTCAGTGTGAATGGGGCTACTATGACCAGGTCGACAACCAAGTGGAGCCGTGTCCTGGTGCAGTTCAAGGCACACCGCCAGGCTGCCGGTTGCCAAGCCCACCACGCCAGCTGCGGCGAGTCGGGCGCTGGGCGATCAAGGAAGTGAGTCGTGCACGCGCTGATGTCGGTGCAATGCAGTCGCGCTTTGAATCGGTGGTGACTAACCTCGGCATCGTTGAGGAAAATACTGCGGCCACGCGTGGCCGTATTGTGGATGCCAACTATGCAGTGGAAACGGCCAACCTCAGTCGTGCGCAAATCCTGCAGCAGGGAGGCGTGACCATGGTGGCGCAAGCTAACCAGATTCCGCAAGCCGTGCTGCAGTTGCTCAAGAGCTAGGTTGCAGGTTACCCTTTCTCGCCTGTGAGATTGTCGATGCGAGATCTATCGGAAAGGTCGGTTTTCCTGTTTTCATAGGTTGCGCCAGTGCTGCTGATTTTTCCCGCAGCATAGGCAAGAAAAAGTCCTTGAAAGCATTCTCCACAGATAACCGCTTTAGGCCGACCGATCCACCATCGTACGGTCAACCAATCGGCACTAATCAGTATTAAAGTTTTCTACGCGATCTTTTAGCTGAGTAGCTTTCTTCTGAAAAATCTGGGAGCTCTCGAGCGAGATTTGAAAGCTCTACCGCAATTCTCGCCAAGCGCGCACGTGAGGATAATTCTGGCTCAGACGCTTCCATATTAAAAAACTGTTGTGCGTCTTTTGGCCGGGCTCTATTTTTAAGCTGGAATGTGAATGAGGTCGAGACGTATGGAACAAGCTCGACTTGCAGTTCACTCGAATGCCCAATACGACTAGACAATAGCTCTAGACCTCCGCGCGCCAGTATTTTCAGCTCAGAGTAGGAAATATCGGCTGAAGGCGATGCCAGTTTATCTTCGACACGAAGCATGTCGCGCGATGACCTGAAGCCAAGACCGCCGTACAAGGACAGTATTTCCTTTGGACTTTGAAGTGCAGCAAAAAGCCCATACCACGCGAGTAAATCCGGTCGCCCTTCTCCCTTGAGGATCTCAAGGTGTTCAAGAGAGCCAGGTGCAAGGCGTGTAGCAAGGAACGCGCATGCCGCCGCCATATCTCCCTGCTCGCGGTAACTGCCGGAAGAGGACATTTGCCGAAGAGCCTCCTGGAGATAGCTGCCTCGCTCCTCCCTAGTCAGGGACTGTAGAGCATCGATTCTGATCTGGCGCGATAGCTGAGCAGCGAGTTGCTCCCAAGCAAGCTCTTGACTAGCTTGAGTTCCATTGAGAATTTCGTAGGCTAAAGCTCCTGTAGTCGTTTCTGGACGGCGTCCGAGCGCAATCTGTGTTAACAAACCGAGTACGCTGACTATG
This sequence comes from Comamonas testosteroni, assembly GCF_000761245.1. Taxonomy (GTDB): domain Bacteria; phylum Pseudomonadota; class Gammaproteobacteria; order Burkholderiales; family Burkholderiaceae_C; genus Comamonas; species Comamonas testosteroni_C. Next base: position 170,186 of record NZ_AWOR01000026.1, read on the forward strand.
GGATCAATTGCATACTGCGCTGTGTCATGGGTTGAAGGCGAGTTCAGCAATGAATAGACATCAAGCCAGCGGGCCGGAAGCTCGAGGAATGCCTCTCCGCCGGCACGCGAAGCAAGGGTCCTACCCCACGCGAAAGCTAGGGTACGTCTGCATATCAGCGGGGTTAACTGCCTGATCCCTACGCGACCGCCGCCATGAAGCACCGCTTCGACAAATGCGAGCGCTGTCAGAGCAGGGAAAACCCGTTCGTCAATGGTCAGTAAATCGTCATCAAACTGTTGCGTAGCTTCCTCGCGAGTCAAGATGCGGGTAAGCGCCGTAACAGGCGATGGTGCTTGCGGAGCCGCAGCGATGGCGCTTAGGGTGCTTTGAACGTCGTCATCAGCAACAACCATTAGCGAGGGAAGCAAAAATCGCTGCGTTGGGTCGCAATCCCAAACCAGAAGTGTCTCGCTTCCAGCACCAAAGCGGAGTTGCGAGGTCTCACGAAGCTTCCCTTCGACTGCTTTGGTCGATCCCAGAAACAGCTCGAAGACTTCGCGTCTACTAACAAGTGCTGACCACATGTTCAGCCTTTTCCAAAAATTTTTTTCATAGTAACGGGTCCCTTCGGTGGTACAGCGCCTTGGATGGCTGATTCCAGGTACCCCGGAATAGACTTGTGCCAGTACATCGTTAGGGCCGTCTTGGCCCTCGTTATACCAGTGTATATGAGTCGCTTTTGTACCCCCCCCATTCGGTAGAGGTAGTCCAAACCGGCAATATGCAAGGCACGGAATTCGAGGCCCTTGGCTGCCGTCAAGGTGGACAACCAGATTGGCTTCGATGGATCAAAGCTTCTCGAGTTGGCCCTAGTAATTGAGTCTCCAAAGCCAGCATGCATCAGCCCAACGTACAAGGCATCTAACTCTTCATTTCGAGGGCACAGAACACCGATCAGGTCATCTGGATAGGCAAATCGCTGGTCTTTGATCTGAGCTGCCATTGCGGCAACCTGTTCATCCAACGTCAATCCCCCTTTGGGGGTGAATGTCGAAGGATAGTCTGCTTCCTTGTAGTTCATGTGCCTTTGCAGCGGAACATACCCAGAGGTCCCCTTCATGATTCCATCGGCTACGCGGCAAATAGCCATGCCGTTGCGGAAGTGAAAGGTGAGTGGGTAGACTTCATCGGTGCAAGCAGCAAGTTCACCGGAGCAGTCGAGAACGTTATAAATTTTTTGACGAGCGTCGGCTGTTGCAATGAAGACGTTAGTCAGCTTGCTCATCAGTTTGATTTCCTGCGGGGTGTAGTCTTGAGCTTCGTCAAGAAGCAATGCCTCAAATTGGACACCGACCCGCCCTTCATCAACCAGCTTCTGAAGGCGATTGGCCCTTTCGGCGCGGGCCGCATCATGTTCAAGGTCTTCGTCATCAACGCCTTCCCCTTCAGTACGCAAGATATCGTTGAACAACTTCGCCTGGGTTACGATTTTTTCGGCAGGAAAATCGTACTGCTTGCCGCCGAGTTGAATGAACTGTTTCAAGAGCGAGCCGAACACCACGATGTGCAGATTGGGGTAGTCGCCCAAATAAAGCTGATTGGCGCGCAACAACAGCAGGTTGGTCTTGCCGCTACCAGGCGGACCTTTAATTAAAAGATTTCGATCTTCATCAATACTTAACAGCTTAGCCTGATCAGGAACAAGATCATCTTCGTCTTTCCACCAGCTATCACTCACGGTGTCATCTCCTTGACTGCGAGTTCAATGATTGTGCCGTGACTAGGCACCTCATTTTTCTCAATGCGCGTATAGGCGTCATCTAGTCCGCTTACGAAAACGGCTTCTAAGCTAGGGCCATCAAGAAGCAGTTCGAGCTCGCCAGCTTGAATCAAGGCTGGCGTCGGCATGTGGTCATGCAGTATTTCGTCGTTAGCCATGGCGGCCGCGGCCTCAGCGCGGAAGATAGGCTTTCCATTGTTTTCGTCAAGCAGCGAAAACCGAAGTAGAACCGCCAGTCGAAAGGGCAATCCCTTCTGAATGTCTTTCTCGAAGAAAACGCAGGTCTCACAGACCCCATGTTCGGCATCTTTGACCGACTGGGTCGTGCGAAGCGGAAACGCCTGCAAGTCATTCATTAAGGAAGCGATGCGTGACTCGACTCTATTGCAGACGTCATCCAACGCCTTTCTGCTCAACTTTTGGGAGTTTCCTGTCGATTTGACTGGAACCGCAGCGGCCTGGAAAAATTTTTGTCGCTGTTGAATTCGGCTCCGTGTTAATGAAAGGGTGGCGGGTTCGTCTGCAAGCAGCGCTTGAAATCGCTCCCAGTTGACCAGTTCGAGGCGAGTAATCGGATTCTTGAGTAAGCAATGATTTGCCAGAGCGACGCACTTCGCACTAGACGCGTGAATCTGAGGGATATTTTCGAGAACAGCCCTCACTAAACGTGGGTAAGGCTCTGAGTCATCTTCAAAAAGCACGCGCTTCATGAGCAAGTCATGCAAAACCGCGCCAAGCTGATAGAACGTCACAGAGCGCCAGCCCTCGAGGGTGTCTTCTTCCTTGCGCTCCAAGAATTCAGGCGAGCTGTAACGCAAAGTTCCGATGAATGGGCGCTGATCGACATCCGTCAAATTCGAGAAACCTACCGGGCGCAATACGCCTAAATCCAGCAGTATGGCCTTGGAGAAGTCAGGAGAGACCGCGATGTTTTCTGGTTTGATGTCGCGATGAGCAAGATTTCTGTCCTCTAAAAACCTAGCCGCCGACGCGATTTGAGCAATCAGCGCGGGGATAGCATCGGGCGGTATCTTCTGCAGTTCGTCGTGTAAATTTGCGTAGGGCAGTTGCTCCATGACCACGTACAAGTGCCCCGTTTTATTGCACTCTCCACCGTCGAGGATGCGCACCAGATTGGGGTGAGAAGCGCCGACCAGACTCTTCTCGCGCAGAATCCGCTGAAGCTGTACGGCCTTGCCGTAGCGCTGAATAAGTTCGGGATGGAAAACCTTGATAGCCCCGATTTCAGTCCCACGGGTGCATGTAAGTACGACAGCCGATTTTCCTTTACCAAGGAAGGTATCTATGTGCCAATCGCCGACTACTGTATTTAACAAGTTGTCTACCAAGATTTGGGCTTGAGCTGAGTCCATCCATGTCCCTCGTAAAAGTACATCTGTGCGTGCGTCGTTACAGTTTACCTCTGCAATCCTTACCGAGAACAGTGACTATAGTGGTTTAAACCTATAACTGCTTTACGGTCGCTAACTGCCCGGCACATAAAAGGAGGCTGGCAGCAAACGCTGCACGGTAAGCATCAATAGCGATGAGAAGCGACAGAGGGGAAAAAGGCGGACGGTGTCGATACCGATCTTGGTCGGCTACCTATGCCGCTTTGACGAACAAACGCAGCTGCTACATGCACAGACCCACTAAATGGCTTGGGCTATACGCTATCGTTGCCCAGTTTTATATTCAATATTTGAATATAAAATCAAATAAATATTTGTTTTTGTTATATTTGATATAATCAGTGCACGTGATGCCGTTGACGTGCCACCTGGGCATAGCTCGCGGGTCCCGTTCTCCGCTCAGTTTCCCGAGCACTTGCCTCTCTTGTTTCGCCCTCCGTCTGAATTGATCAGGCTGATTGCGCGTGCACGCCTTTGAAGGCTTGTGCGGCGCAGCTGTGCCTGTCGTTTGGACGTGCGGTGGGGCCTGAGGCGAATGGCCGGTTCACCGCTGGGCGTTGTTTCCCCTTTCGACTTTCCATTTCTGGAGTTTTCTATGACTGATACAGGTCAGGCCGCTGCATGCCCGAACAATTCCTCACCTGCTTCTGGCAGCGGCTCCCCCCTGTTGCCTTTGGGCCAGGTGCTTGCTACACCGTGTGCCGTGGAGTTGCTTCGATCTCTGCAAATGACCCCGCTGCGGTTTGTGCTGCGGCATATGGCGGGTGATTGGGGAGATGTCTGTGAGGAGGATCGGCAGGCCAATGCCGAGGCACTGGTGCATGGCGCTCGTGTGATGTCAGTCTATGTGTTGGGGTCCACGCAGCGGCTGTGGATCATCACGGAAGCTGACCGCAGCAGCACTACGCTGCTATTGCCCGAGGAGTATTGATGCAAGGGCAGCGCTTTGCAATGCATTCCCAACTGCGCGTGGGGCGCCTGGGGGCACTGGCCCACGGTGACAAGCTGCTGCTGCGCCAGGGGGAGAGCGACATGGCGTGTGGCCACCACTGTGTGCTCATGGCGCTCATGCTGTTGGGTGTGGTGTCGCGCGATGCCTTGTATGAGGATGAGCCCGATGGGCGTTTGGTCGAGGTCTGTGCTATCGGCCAGTCTCGCTATTTCACGGGCTGTTCGGCTACGCAGCTCAAGGAGCAGTTTGCTCCCTTTGCCGAGCAGGTGCATTGCCGCCCCTTGCGCCGTGACTTAGAGGCCCGCACGGTAGCCGCCCTGGAATCTGATCATGTATGCCTGGTGCGCTTCACATCGCCCAGTTACAGCCATTGGGTCTTGGCGGTGGGCGTGATGTATGTCAAGGGCAAGCCGCATTCCTTATTGGTGCTTGACCCTTTGATGGACAGCGTGCCACTGACCCCATGGAATGCCTTGTTAGAGCACTGGGGCAGCAAAAAGCTGCGCAACACCAATGCTCGCTGGTCCGAGAAAGCTACCTTGGAAAAGGTGGTGCAGGTGGGCCTGCGCTCCCGCCGTGGTACAGCAATCCCATTGGCTTGAGTCTCGGTTTCAGTTTCTCGCCCTCTCTTTCTTGATTTTCCCTTGTGCACGTGGTGCGTCTGGTGCTTTGCCTTTAAGGCTGCGCTCAGGTGCCGTTGCGGCGTGTCTGTTTTGAAAGTTCAACCATGCACCCTTATCACTTGAGGTGGCACCGTTATCGGCGTTTGCTGGCGGCAGTGATGACCTTGCCAGACCTGGATGTGGCAACCCCTGTTTTGCATGAATTCAGCGGTCAGTGGCCGTGCTGCTTCAATGGCTGTGCCGAAGCTGGGCACTATGTGCATACAGTCAAGCCTTGCATGGAGCTTCAGTCGGCCATGGTGCTGGAGCTGGCCGATGCAGCGCTACAGGTGTTTGAGCCGATCAGCCAGCGCACCGCTGCATGGCAGGCATTTGCACGGTGTGCCGTGCCGCAGTTGGGCTTGGGCAGCTTTGCACGCCTGATGGCACTACTGCATCAATACGGGCCTGAGGAAGATGCTGAGTTGGCCCTGTTGCTGTGGCAAGGTGAAATCGACTCACCGGCATCTGCACTCAAGGCCGTGAAGCGTTTGCGTAGCCTCGTAGCGTTCTTGCAAGGCCAGGGCATCACGGATGCAGCAAGTTGGCTGCAGTGGCGGGATGTGGCAGATGCGCAAGCGGTTGTGCGCGATGCACCGCATCAGGCACCAGAAACGATCTACGCTTTGCTATGGCACTTGGACAGTGGCCGCTGTGATGTGCCCTGGGTGCTGACGTTTGCAAGGCGAGTGCTCGGTCAAGCTCCTGCGCATGGTCACGTCATGTTGAGCATTCAAGAAATGGCCGATGCCATGAACCTGAGTACCAAGGCTTTAACCAGGCGCATAGCGTGGCATGAACGGTTGTTTCAAGCTTTGAGCGATGTGCCCGAACTTCGGCAGGCGTGGTGGCGATGCATGAAGCTCACTTTACAGGTTCAACTGACCAACGCTACAACGGCTAAACTGCAAGTGCAGGGAGTCAAAGAGCCTTTGCCGCTGTCACTGGCAGTGCACCTGCGCCAGGGACAACCCATGCTGACGATTCAGTTGCCCCGTGCGTTTGGTGCTGCACCAGCATGGCCCAATTTGACCATGGTGCAGCTATCCCAAGAAGGCTGGGGGACTGGGCTGGGGCTGCGCTTGCTGCTGCAAGGCGAAGGCGCACTGCCCGCTCAGCTGCAGCTGGACATCGCCAAGCGCTGGAGTGCCGCGCAACTGCAGCAACCCATGTTTGAGCGCATCAGTGCCACCAAGTGGAAAATCAGCTGCTGCTGGTGCGATGGGCTGTGGAAACCCTGTAGCCTAAGCCAGGCCGATGTAGCCGACTGGGCCACGGACACGGCACTGCAAGTGATGGAATATACGCAGGTGCTCAAAGGTATGCTCAAGCGCGAAACCAACAAATAAAGGGCTACAGTATTAAAGGTATGCCCACGCGATGAGTGCAACACGATACAACTACAGCCAATTGCTTTGACGGTAGAGGTGACGGTATTGCCCTTCTGAGTTAGCCCAAGTGCCTGTACAGCAGCGTGCTGTAGCATTCGAGAAAGGCTCGATTTTTAAGCTATTGACAATTGAGTGGGAATAAAGCGCTGTCGTGAACTGACACGCAAGCTTTAGACCTTTGCTCATACAAGCCCGCGATATCGCGGGCTTTTTTCATTGTGGCCGACAGCACCCGAGACATGCGCCGATCCGTCTATGAGCGCGATGTCCAAGGCCGGTTTGGAAAGCTACAACTGCGGGAGATCACCGGGGAATATGTGCGAGCCAGCCACTGATCGATATCCTACATATCGATCGAGATCACACTGCGCTTGCCTTGCTGATCCACCGACTGCTTAGGGTCGGGCTTGTGCATGCGACTCATCAGAGGATGTGAGTCGGCCTTGGTAGTCACCATGGTGTAGTTCTCCACGAGCGCCACTGGCTTGAGGTCCTTCCAGCGATTCCATAGCCCGGCCGGCGCCCACGACACGCGTCATCAACTAGCGGAAACCTCGCTTAAGCGCTTTTCCAGTCGACTCCCCCTTTATGGCCATATATCGCTTTTTTTCTCTCCAAGCGGCCATGGCAGCGTTGGTTCAGGATTAGGAGATTTTGGAAGAATCGTGCTGATATATCCTATTATTTGAGGATCAGGCTGATAAATTCGATGCTCCTCTTTAATTATTGCTCGAGAGATACGAAATGGTCCAATGTTAAGATCAAGCTTTTTCTCCAAGCCCTCTTTAATATGAGAAATCCCCTTATTGCTTTTCCAATAAATATTCACATCTCTGGCTAGAATTGCGGTCATAGGAAGTACAGGCATAACTCCCGTCGGCAAAATCCTCCCGGCTATGTCTCCACCTGATGCAATTGAAACCCCATACGACACACTTGCTGGAGACCACCTCCAAGCCCGGCTATGAAAGACATTGATATCAAGCCAAGGCCGGACTATCTCGATTCTGCGTAATTTTCAAGTTAGTAAGAAATTTTCATCATCGAATTTAATTTCCTCTTCAAACAATGCAGAACCAAATATTGAAATGGGACCGACTTGAGAGTTTGGTTCAGACAAAACATCAGGACAAGAACAGCATGCAGAAATATCAAAACCAACGCTACCGGATTGACGCTGATTATCAAAATCCAAGGAATCGAATTTAAAATCAGACCACCAAAATTCTTGAAACCAATGCTCATAGGGAGGATTAGCCTCGACAACTTGAAATTCACTTTGAATATCAAAACATTCAGTGTATTTCGAAAATTTATCTTGCAGTTTCTTCCAGAAAATCGCCGGCTCTAGAGATTCGTATTGTCGTATATTTTCAATGGCAATTTCGACGTCATATTTATAGCCATTTTTTTTCCAACTGGCTTCAGCATTTCTCAAATCCTGATTAATTTTTTCAGGAACCTTATCACCACCATTCTTCTCTGTTGCTAACGAGGCCTCAAAATTATCTAGAGCCTCTAGATACTTCATTTGTTCATCTAAGTATTTCTGATATTTTTCTGTTGGAGATCCATCAACCCAAAATAAAAATGAATTAGCTTCATTTAAAATTTCTTCTTGCTCCTCCGTGAGCTTAACTAAAGGTGTTTGCTTGCCATCCAGTATTGATTTATAAATATCAGAAACCTTACCAGGCTTCTTTATTGCATTCCAATTACAAGCAAGAACTCCATCGAGTGCATTCGAAACGTAATATTTAGTTTTTTGAGAGTTCCTATCCAAGTTAGGAACCACATAAAGCCCAGGCAGATGCAGAGAGAGAATTACTGATGGATCTGCGCCAACCACTCCAGACGCAGACATAGCAGCTGCAAGCTTACTATATATCTGAACATTCAACTGATTACGTAACGAATTCATCATACCCTCGAAATTTGATGCACTGCGCATCCCAATACGTCAGTGCATAAAAATAAAATAACCAATACTATCTTTGCAGTCTCATTGAGGCCATGGGAGCTTATTATCAGGGTTAGGAGATTTTGGCAATACCTCACAGATCAGTGCAACGATCTGAACATCCTTTGCCTCTATTCCATCAGTCGCAATTGTTCCCTTTACAGACTCTTCATGGTGGCCCATATTAAATCGACCAGCGATGGTGAATGGGCCAATACCCACCGAGGCATTCGCTGATATTTCCCTATTCATTTCCTTAACAATAGTATTATCAAATGATCCATTGATTTTCAGATTACGAGAGAGGATAGCTGCGGTCGGTATCACGGTCATGGACCCAGTTGGCGCTATGCCTCCTTTAATGTCTGCACCACTGGAGAATTCTTGCCCATAAACTGGTGTCCCTTTTGCCCAGCGCCATGCTGCGGAAGACAAAACCAACGGATTCATCCAACTGCGATCAAGGGAAATGCGCATCAACTCACACGAAAAATTCAGTGTCGTTTCATCCATCTTCTTATAAGATGAATCTTCACTATAATCACCACTTCCAGAAATTCTGAATATTCCAAAGTCACCATCCAGTTGACCGGCGACACCAATAGCATCCGAACTCTTCTGGTTGTCCATATCCTTTTGTGTGAAGATGAATTTTGTCCAACCAGCATCCTGAAACCAAGACTTATATGGCGGTGAAAACCCTACAGTCTGAAACTCATTACCGAGAGTTGCTACTTGCGTACCATTTTTATATCGATCTAACAATTTATACCAGAATGATGATGGTTCCAAGGCCTCATACTGCGCAATAACTGCGATAGCAGACTCAACGCCTTCCTTATGATGGGCCACCCACTGATCATATGCCGCCTTCAATCTTATTTTCAATGAACTAGGTATAGCCGGCCCCCCATTGATATATGTAGCCTTCGCCGAATCATAAGCATCTAGTACAACAAGATACTTTTCCATATAAAGATAATAGTCTTCTTGCTTTTCAAGGAAGTATTTCTCGGCAACCTCTAGCTTAGACTTCTCCTCTGGTGTGAGACTAACTAGTGGAGCCTCCTTGTAATCCAAGATCGATCGATAAGAGTTAGATATTGTTGTAGCAGCAGGCCTAAACACCCAGCTAAACTGAGGGACAACATCGAACAACACCGACAAAGCATATCGGTCGTCTATGTTTGACTCAGGATTCATCTGAGATGGCAAGTATTGCCCAGGATTGTAGATCGCCAGCAAATACTGAGGATTTTCTAGTCCTGCAACTGATCGACTAGGACGGGGCGGATCTTTTGCCTCGAACAGCTCCTGTAGTTCTTTGTCATGAATCTTCTGTGGATCCGGAGTAACACCTAATGCCAAGGCCATTTTAGAGTACAACTTAACGAACAAATCTGCATTAAAATCTGCCATACATCCCCCTTATATTAAATATATTTAGCTTAGATAAATTCAAGCAATTGACCTGAAGCCCCCTTTTCGCATCAGTGGTACATTATTCGAATCATGCAACCACCCACTTGCCTCCGTATATATTGCAACGGCGATTGCTACCTCTCCGACATAGATTGTTCGGAATATACGATGGCCATCCTCTTCTATCTCAGAAATAGCTTTAAGGCTTTCCTGACTAAATGGGATTGAAATCATGACACATGTAGTCTCACTGTAATCAGTATTTCTATCGTCATTTAGCTTACGTATATCATTTTTGGTACCACTGATAAATGGCCCCATCCTATTTTCAAATGACTCAGCTTTGATCTCTACGGGAATCACACAGTCATCCCCCATTGAAGCATTGAGGAGCAAATCAACCCTCTGCCGTGGATCCGCATAAATTGGCTGCTCTCGAAGTATCTCATACGCTGAATCGATATTTAAAAGATAAGCAGTTAAATCAACTTGTATCCACCCCTCCCAGCCTCCTTTCACTGGCCAATTGAATTTAAACTGTACCGCCCTATCTTGAGCCCATGCAATGACATGATCAATGAACTGATCGACTGTAATAGCCACCATTAACGTCTCCTCAAAAAATCCGCTGATTGGTATAAGTACCGTGCTTTATGCGTGTCACGATTGTTGAGTCTCGGCCATCATCAATTCACTGCCTTCCAAGACTATTAGTTCACCCGAATAGACAAGATAGACCAGAAGCTTCCGAGAAATATTTCAATATATATTTCTCATTAACAAATAGCATGCATGGATAAAATCTATTAATGCTAAGCAGAGCTAATGAGGATCAGCTTGGATTTACTTCGACCAATTTACTGCTATTACGAGAACCAGTCTCGCGCCCTCTCGCTAATCGCTTCCGCTGCGTGGCCTTCAGCTTTTGCCGCGATGCCTGCACCACGCTCCGCCAGTCGCTGACGGCCTGCTAGCTTTGCTTCGAATACGGTACTGCAGACTGAGGCGTACTCGGCGGGGGAGCTGCGACTTGCTCGCCCAATGCGGTCTGGCAGACTGTAGAAGTCGCGGTGCCGCCCTGCATCCTGGTGCTGGACTCCTCGAGCATTGGCGTGAGCTCGAACCTCCGCCTACAGGAGCAGTCGTTGACAAAGTCGGCCTTGTCATCACCGCTGACCAATCAGCACAGCAAAAGGGATGCGCACTGAGGCAACGAATTCATTGGCCGCTGTTGTCCAGGGCCCGGCGGGGTCGCTAATCGCTGTCTACAGCGCCGTCACATCGCCGCCCTGCATGACGATAGCCGCATCAGTACTGCGGTTCAAGACTCTCACTTGTTCCTTGTGTGCTTCGCGTATCGACTTTGTCTCTACGCCATCTGGACCAGCCATAGTTTGAGGTGTGCCCCTTGGCTGGTACTTGAACACGATGGTGCGGCGCTGTTCTTCAGGAAAGACTCACCCGAACCGCCGGCGATCTAGCCCAGGTCCACCAGACGATTGAAGCCTGCACGCAGCAGAGGCACGCCGTCGTAGAAGTCGCCCACCGCGCCCTCGGCCAGGATCTGCACACGGCTGGGGTGCACATCGGCCCACTTCTCGGGCATGCCCTCTGTCTCCGTTCCCGGCGGGCTGATCCCGCAGATTGGTCTCGAACTGCTCCCGCTTCATGTCGGCAATGATGTAGCGGCCATCGGCCAGCCGCCCTACCTTGCCGCCAGCGGTGTAGTCACCATCACCCGATGCACCCAAGTCCCGGCCACGGCACCACTCCACCACGCCCGCCGGGATGGCTTCAACGACGGGCATCAGATCTGGCTTGATCACGCCACCGGACGGCGGCGCCGGCAGTTGCCGGTACTGGCCGGCGAACACATAGGGGTTGGCCTTCTCCATGCGCCGCAGCTCGTCGGCGCTGTGTTTCTCGGGCCAGAGCGGTTCCTCGTCTTCGCCCACCCAAGCCGACAGGCGCAGCTGCTCCCACACCTCGCCATTGCCGCCCGCCACCGGCGGCCCGTTGCCGTCCTTGCCACGGTCACCCAGCAACCAGCCGGTCAAGTCATCCTCGTGCAAGCGCTGCATGATCACGATGATGGGAGTGTCCGGGCTGTTCTTGCGGCTCTCCAGCGTGTTCTGGAACCAGTCGATCACGCCCTTGTGGATGGTGTCTGACTTGGCTTCATCCGCCTTGTGCGGGTCATCGATGATGGTGGCGCCGCCGAAACCGGTGATAGTGCCGCGCGTTCCAGTGGCATACATGACGCCGCCGGCGGTGGTCTTCCAGTGCGAGCCGGCATCCGTGGCCAGGCGCAGCTCGGGAAAGATCTCGGTAAAAGCCTCGTGCTGCACCAGGTTGCGCACCTGGGTGCTGTTGTTAACGGCCAGCGGAGTGCTGTAGCTGCAATGAATGAACTCAGCATCCGGCACCTTGCCAAAGGCCCAGGCAATCAAGTTCACCACGGCCAGCTCGGTCTTTGACTATCGGGGCGGCATCATGATGATCAGCCGCTTGCATTCGCCATTGAACACACGCATCAGCGCATTGCAGATCTTGGCGTGGTGCTGAGCCCTGCGCCAGAGGAAGCCCTTGCGCTGCAGGAACATCCAGCGGGAGAACGAGAACAGGTCTTCGCGTGCCCAGCCCACAGCGGCCAAACGCTCGGCGGGGCTAAAACTTGGCTTGGACACTCTGCACCGCTTCCTTCAGCTGCTCAGGAGTCACGTTTCCGCCCAGACTGTGCTGAGGCTCCTGGCTGTTGAGCTCCTTGATGGTTTCCTTGTTGGCCGCGAGCAGATTCAAAGCGATGCTCGCGCTGTCGTTGGCCAACTTGGTGAGCACGGCCATGCTCTTCTGAATGGCGGCCTAGGCAAGATCAGCGCCGCAACGCTGGAGCACCACGGCATCCTGTTCATCAAGGAGCGCGCAGCAGTGCAGATCACCGAAGCCAACGTCAAGCGCCTGGCGCTGCTGCTGTCCCTTGGCTTCCGCAAGCTTGCCGACGAGCTGCAGACCGCCACCGCTTACCCCCCCGCGCCCTGCAATCAACTGGACATCCACCACAAGGAGCATCCCGTGAACAAGTCCGACCTGGTCGAACACATCTCCAAGAGCGCCGAAGTTTCCAAGCAGGCTTGCTCACGAGCAAAAAGGCGCGCGCGCCGTCTACAACAAGGCCGAATGCCGGGAGCAACGCAAAGAAATGCTGCAAGATTGGGCCAACATGATCGATTCTTGGACGAAAGCGAAATAAATTTTGCAGAAAGTCGCTCTCTTAGGTGGAACCAGGTCCGAATTCAGCTACAGTTGCGGCCTTCGGAGCGTAGCGCAGCCTGGTAGCGCATCTGCTTTGGGAGCAGAGGGTCGCGAGTTCGAATCCCGCCGCTCCGACCAAACGATACAAGGCCTTGGGTTGAAAAACTCAAGGCCTTTTGTCTAACCGATTCCGAACTGTCTACCGCGTTAGAGTTCGCCTCCCCTCTTAATTCCCCATCTTCGCGACATGGCTAGGCTGCTTCCATGCTCGCAACCATCCTCCTCTGTCTGTCGTCGGCATCTCGGACGGCGATACCCTGACGGCCCGTTGCAGACCGCCGGAGGCCTATGAGCCGGTCAAAGTCAGGTTGCAAGGCATCGATGCCCCAGAGCGCAAGCAGCCATTCGGAGAGCGCGCCCGGCAGGCCCTGGCCAAACTGACATTTCAGAAAGAGGCAGAGCTGCGCTGCAACAAGCTCGACAGCTACAAGCGGCATGTCTGTTCGGTGTGGGTCACAAAACAAGTGAAGCACCGGGCCCCAACAAGACGCTGAACGTCGGCCTGGCCATGGTGACTCAGGGCATGGCCTGGTGGCATCGCGCCTATGCCCGCGAACAGTCACCGCAGGAGCGCGGGCAATACGCGTTTGCAGAGCAAGAGGCCAAGGCTCGAACAGTTGGACTTTGGCGAGATCCCGAGCCAATCGCGCCCTGGGATTGGTGCAAAGCCTTGCGCGAGCCTCGGCAGGACCTGGGTCCGTAAACGACCCTAAGCAGTCCCTTGAAAATGCGCTGCAAAGCAGTCACTCAGGATGCCGTTCCATTCGAGCAGACAGAACAGCTCCCAGCGCAGGAGCTGCAGCAAACGATGCGAACAAAACCAGTGCTGCCGACTTCGCACCGTCGACCCCGCCAGGGTCGGTCAATCCAGCCAGATTGGCCACCACCCCCGCGATGGCAGCGGCCAGGGCTGTGGCATACAGTTGCACGGTAGTGATGGAGGAAGACGCGAGCGTCTCCTCTCCTGGAGCCGCCACGGAAAACACGCGTGTCAGCAAATGAGGCCAGCTCAGGCCGATACCGAACCCCACGGCGGCGAGAGCCACGCCATACATGACCCTACCGGCCATGGAGCTGCCCCATGTCACGCTGGGGAGCGTGAAAGCCAAGCTCAGCAATGCAGCCAGCACGATCGGCGGACCAAGCCGTATGAAGCGGTAGGCGGCTCGGCCTTCCCCGCGTCCGGCGCTGTACAGCGAAGCCAGCGTCCATCCTCCCGCCATCATGGCGGTCATGTAGCCCGCAGCCAAAGGCGTCATCTGATGGATAACCTGCAAGAAATACGGCACGAAAATCTCGGTCGTCAACCCGATGACAAGCAGAACCATCATGGCGTAGACCACTCCAAGTGGTGCTGACAACGACCAGGCTCCCGACGGCAGCAGCTTGACGCTGCCCTGCCTGTCCCTTTTCGCAATGACAAAGACCAGGACCACGCCTGCTGCAATACCGGCCATATTCCAGACAAGGCTCTCGCTCAGACTGGCGCTAGAGATTGCCAGCACCGACAGGACCAGCAAGGTGATCGACAGCCAAGGCAGAGAACTGGAGGCTCCGGCCGCAGACACGCGGCGTTGAACCTGGCTTGCCACGATTGCCGCCAGCAGCAGCGCAATTGGCAGCAGTACCCAGAACGCCAACCGCCATTGGCCGCTTTGCGCGAAGACACCACCCACGGCCGGGCCGCACAGGGTCGCCACACCCCACATGCCCGACACCAGGGCCATAGCTCTCGGCCATAAATGTGCCTCAAACACGACGCGAATCAGGGCATAGCTGAGAGCGAACAACACGCCGCCCCCCAGCCCCTGCACGGCCCGCCCAAGCAGCAGGACAGGCATCGACGGAGCCAATGCACAGCATGCTGCGCCCAGCGAAAAAATGGCCAGCGCCGATAGATAGGCCAGACGCGGCCCCAGTGCATCGATGAATTTGGCCGAAACAGCCGATCCCACAATGGATGCCACGACGAACAGCGTCGTGCTCCAGGCGTAATATTCCAGCCCTCCAATTTCCTGAATGATGGTGGGCAGGATGGTTGTGACCACGTAGATATTGATTGCATGCAATGCAACCCCACCCGCCAAAGCAATGGATCGAAGCCCATTGCGTCCCTGAAGCAACTCACCCCATGACGCGTCTTTCCCACTGATTGAGTGCATCTTCATCCTTTTAAACATCATTCCATTAATTGTTGAAATGATATGAAGATGGTATCTTGGCGTCAATGAAGACCACAACGAGCGCGACCCCGTCCCCCGTCGAATCACTGGATGACTTGGCCAGCGTCGCCAAGACGCTCGGGCATGCCCACCGGCTGGCGTTACTCGAAGCGATCTTTAAGCGTGAGAGCTCCGTGGAACAGTTGGCTCAAGACACCGACCTTTCCATCACCAATGCATCCCAACACCTGAAGCAATTGCGACAAGTGGGATTGATTCAGTCCCGGCGCGATGGAAAGCAAGTGCTGTATCGCATCGGCAACGGGCCGGTTGCCAATCTGCTTGCAGCTCTACGTGACTATGTCTCCCACCAGCAGGCCGATATGCAGCGCATCATTTCGGACAGCATCCAGCGTCCGGAACAACTGGAGGGCGTCTCCATCGAGCAATTGCTCGAAAAATTGGAGAACGGGGCGCTACTTCTGGATGTCCGCTCTCCTCAAGACTATGAGAGTGGACATATCCCAGGTGCGATCAATATTCCGGCAGAGGAGCTTGATCAACACCTTGCCCAATTGCCGCGTAACCAGGAAATCCTCGCCTACTGCGGCGGCCGCTATTGTGTGCTCTCGATAGAGGCTGTGGCCTGGCTGCGCGTCAAGGGATTCCAGGCGGACCGGGTGTATGACGGCTTTCCCGGGTGGTGGGCTGCCGGGATGCGTGTGGAGACGATAAGACACTAGGACAGTTGTGCCTTAGGCGACCTAATGGCGTCCATTCAGTGTCCGCTGTTCCTTGTCGTCATCGACTGCTTATGGCCGATAGCAGCCAACTGGCAGGATCCTGAAACTAGGCTGGTTCCGCCTCAAACACATCCACAGGCGCCAATCTGAGCAGCTTCCCTGCCTCCCGCACCGTGCCAGCCAGCTACTGATCAATATCCTGCACCTCGATCGGGATCACGCTGCGTTTGTCCTGCTGGTCCGCCGGCAGCTTGGGGTCTGGCTTGTGCATGCGACTCATCAGGGGATGTGAATCCAGGGCCAGCACCGGTGCGCGCACACGATGCTCAACCCTAGTCACCCGACCCTGCTGCACACACCGGGCCGACATGGCTTTCCCAATGAGCGCGCCCTGCCTGGCAGCGCCAGCGACTGCATCACAGAAAAAGCGCAACCCGGATAGCTAGTTGTGGCAGCCGTTGAAGACGGGGTTGTTTTCTTAGGTCCCAGCCCGGCAGGCGTGGTGCGCTCACCTGCTCCTTCTTAAGCGATGAGCGCTGGCCTGCAAACCACCAAGAGCTGCCTGTCAACTGGAGACGCAGCAGCCAGCCAGCACCGCTTTGATATGCTAGGCCTAGTCGATAGACAACCATATTTAGCTTCAGCATGACTCTGGAATTCAAGCGCCTTACCGAAGTCGACCCGATAGACATCATCTCGCTCAACAACAATCCCGATGTGCTACGGCAAATGCCGCTTGGAAGTGCAAATTTCGATCTAGCGAAGGCACAAGAATGGGTCCAGCAAAAAGACGCACAGTGGCAGCAATTTGGCTATGGCCCGTGGGCATTTCTCATTGATCAAAAGTTTGCTGGTTGGGGCGGCTTGCAGTGCGAGGAAGGTGATGCCGACCTAGCTTTGGTGCTTCACCCTGACTTTTGGGGGAGTGGAAAAGCGATTTACCAAGAGATTGTTAAACAAGCATTCAACTCTCTGGAGCTGGGATCCATCACAATTTTGCTTCCACCCTCAAGGACAAGAATCAAAGGGATTTTCAGGCTAGGCTTTCAGCCTGATGGCGAAGTAGACATTGAAGGTGCTCGCTTTCAGCGTTTTCGCCTTTATGCGCCCAATAAACCCGTTCCGTAAGAGAGCTGAGCAGAGCGTCTGAAGTCGGCCTCCTATCTGGCAACCATATGCCCGACGGGGTTTGGCCGGTAGCTGCCGCCAGCCACCGAGGGCAGCTCACGAGCCAGGGGGACGGTGCATAGCTAACTTAAAAGCAGTCAAGGGTATGCGATAGGGCATACCAGTAAGAGCCAAACATGCCCAATGAAAAAATTGGTTTCTTCGGGAGACTTCACCGTATGAAGGCTTTGCAACTCATCGTTCTAGTGATTGTCGTTGGCGCACTTTTTCTTGTGGTGAACGGATTATTTTCTGCGTGGGCTTTGCTTGAGCTGGCCTGGTCGACGATTCTCAGCTTTGTAAATCTCTTTTGATGTTGACCTGCAATAGTGCGTTCCACGCCATATGGTTGCCACAACCTTGGATCCTTCGACCCAAGTTTTCATTCCATCGGATGCATAACGGCACCGCTATCCCGGGCCTGATGGCCTGACGTTTTTGCTCGTTTAGCAGGGACGTTGAGCGTCTGCTTTCACCTGCCGAGACCGACTGTTATTGGCCGATCTGCGACTGTCGCTGGCCGACACCAAGCGGCTGTTAGTCAATTCTGAGCTGCGCTAGTTTTTTGCACATCAATGCATTTTGAAGTGTTACGCCACGACGAATTGGGAACCCTCGCTTCACCACTTGAAAACCATGTCGAACAAAGAAAGGCTCTGCAGTCTTGCTCACATCAGAAGTCATCTCGGCAATGCCAAGCAGTTGGGCTTCTACTTGAATATGCTTCATCAAAAGGGTTCCGATACCTTGTCGCGCATAGGAGCCGGAGACGAAGAAATGGTCTATGTAACCATTAGGCTGAATGTCTGCGTACCCCACAATTTCTTCCTCATGCTCGACGACAAACGGTTGAAGAGCTCTCATATGGCCAGCCCACAACTCGGGGTCGATATCTGCTGGTGCCCATGCATCGACCTGCTCTGGGGTGTAGTCCTGTGAAGCAGTGTCATGCACAGCTGAAAAAAAGACGCGAAAGAGCGCCGACTCATCACCATTTCCAAATCTTCGAATGTTCATGAATGGTTAAGTGCTCAGCAATTTATGACTACTTTCTACCATCGGCGCCGAAGTGCAAATGTCTGCTTCTGGCCGGTAGCAGCTATCGGCCAAGGACTGTTCACGACGACGAATTCAACCGGTCGTTGCAACACACCAACCACCTCATGACACTCCTTGGCCGCCCGAGCCTGCGAGCATGATCTCTGCGGGGGGCACGCGCTCATACCTTGGCGAGGAAGGCCGCCGCATCACCCGCTTCACACTTCCAGTCTGCGAAGACCCCAACCAGATTGCATTCCACGCAGTGGCAAGCGATGTAGTACCAGCGCACGTCGTGTGTGCCCTCGTACACAGAGACGCCGGACATCAGCTCAAACGCCTCGTTCTCGCACACGCACTCGTGTGCCTCAGGGGCGGCCTCTTCAACATATTCCGCGCTGTCGCCCATCAGGTGTTCCTGCCCGCAGTCGGTGCAGGTGCGGATTGCCACGCCGGCTTCTTCATCGGTCTGCAGCGCAAAAGTCCGGCACCCGCAATTGCATTTGGACGAGGCAAACCGGACGGCCTCATGGCGATTCGCAACGCTGTAGCTGCGCAGCTCGGCTTGGGTGTCGCCGGACGTCGTTCCATACCAGAACTCGCCCTTCTTTGTCAGTGCCATTGATACTGTTCCATTCTTCAAGGTGGGCTTCCCGGCAGACCTGACGCCAGGCTTGCCCCGATCATCAGGATTTTGCCTGAAGGCACGGTGAATCGTCGTCAAGGGGCCGCGTCGGGGTGGTCTGCGACAAGGGCTGCGGAAATCCTTGAATGCCGATTCTTGGAGATTGCAGCCAGAGTCCATCAAGTTCAGCTGTTGATCGCCGCCGACATTCGGTGTTCAAGCCCCTTCGTCAGCTCTGAGCTTGAAGCAGTCGGCCAAGCAGCCTTCGCAAACGGCTGCTCCTGGCCGGTAGCATCCATCGGCCAAGGACTGCTCACGACCCATTGCAGTGCTTCGATTCTTGTCCAGCGACGACTCCTTTTAGCAAATGCAGTCAGTCATGGCCGTATCGTTACTGCCTAGCCATGCTTGCACAGGAGTTATCCAAGTACCGACGCGGACGACGATCCAGCAACTGATCTCAGTATCAATGCTTGCCTTGCAGCATTTCACTTCAGGAAGCGCTCTACCAGTCGCACAAAATAGCTGGCGCCAACCGGAATCAGCGCATCGTTGAAGTCATACGATGGGTTGTGCACCTGGCAAGGACCAGGCCCATGGCCGGGCAGGCGGTGCTCGCCCTCGCCATTGCCCAGCAATACATAGCAGCCGGGACGTTGCTGCAGCATGAAGGCAAAGTCCTCGGAGTTTGTCAGCCGGGGCGCGTTGTCATCGACCTGTTCGGCACCAACGACTTCCTGCATGACCGATACCGCGAATGCCGTCTGTTCGGGGTCATTGACCAGCGCCGGATAGCTACGCTCAAAGTGCAACTGTGCTTCACAGCCATAGGCCGTGGCCGAGCCTTGCACGACATCCTTCATGCGCTGCTCGATCATGTCCAATGTGTTTGCGCTTTGCGCGCGCACAGTCCCGCCCAGCCAGGCACTGTCGGGGATCACATTGACGGCATCGCCACCGTGGATTTGCGTGACGGACAGCACAGCCGCATCATCAGGCGTGCGATTGCGCGAGATGATGGTCTGAAGACCCATGAGGATCTGGCCCGCGCACATCAGTGGGTCCACACCTGTGTCAGGCTGTGAGGCATGTGTCCCCTTGCCTTTGACATCAATCCGAAAGCGGTTGCTGGAGCTCATGAATGGTCCGGCTCGCACGCCAAAGCTACCGATGGCGCGTCCCGGAGCGTTGTGCAGACCAAAGACCGCATCGCAGTCAAAGCGCTCAAACAGGCCGTCCTCAATCATGGCGCGCGCGCCAGCCTGTCCGCCTTCCTCTGCAGGCTGAAAAATGCAGTGCAGTGTGCCGTCAAACTTGCCGCTTTGAGCTAGATGCCAGGCGGCTGCCAGCAGTGTGGCCGTGTGGCCGTCATGACCGCAGGCATGCATACGACCTGCATACCGTGAACGGTGAGCGAAGGTATTGAGCTCCTGCATCGGCAGAGCGTCCATATCCGCACGTAAACCAATGCTGCGTTCGCCATGGCCACGCCTGAGCGTTCCGACCACGCCCGTTCCCCCCACACAGCGGGTTACCTTATAGCCCCATTGCCCCAGGTAGTCGGCCACTAGTGCGCTGGTGCGCTCTTCTTGAAAGCCTAGCTCAGGATGGGCATGTAGATGGTGGCGAATCTGACGGAATTCGGGGTTGTCTGCAATGGCTTGAATGATTGGCATGCTTCTCTCTTACTGTAGTTTTACGCTCAGGCTGCGGGCTTTGGCCTCGTCGCGGGCAATCTGATCGGCAAACTGGCGCTGCTCCGCCGCCGTGGACACTTGCATTCCCATGGCTGTCAGTTGCTCGGGAACGCCTTTGGATGCAAGGGCAGCTTCCAATGCCGTCTTCAGACGAGCTATGCGATCAGGTACAACGCCCTTAGGAGCCAGAAGCCCCATCCATCCACTCATTTCCAGACCCTTGACGACCTTGCCCTCATTGAGCGTGGGAATGTTCTTGATCATGGGCTGTCGCTGCAAACTTGCCACGCCCAGAACCTTGATGCGACCGGCTTGGATATGCGGCAGAGCAGTTGCGGGCACCATGACAGCCAAATCGATCTGGCCACCCAGTAAGTCCGTCAGCAGCGGGCCGGCACCCTTGTACGGCGCATGCAGCATCCGCACATTGGCGCGTGACTGCAGGTCTTCCATCACCAGATGCTGCATGGTGCCCACGCCGGGGCTGCCATAGCTGATGGATTCTGGCTTGGCGCGCAACGCCGAGATCAAGCCATCCAAATCATTAGCGGGCAAATCCTTGCGCGCCACCAGCAGCGGTGAATTCGAGCTGATAGGACCGATGGGCACAAAGTCCTTGGGTTCGTAGCGCACGTTTTTGTTGAGCACAGGCACCAGCACCACATCGTTGATGGATCCAACCAACAGCGTGTAACCATCCTTGGCGGCATTGGCTACTTTGGCTGCCCCCAGGGCTCCGCCAGCGCCGCCGAGGTTCTCAATCACCACGGGCTGACCCAGTTCAGCCGACAGCCTGGGTTGAACCACGCGGATGGCGGCATCAATGGAGCCGCCCGAGGCAAATGGCACGACTAAAGTGATGGGCTTTTCCGGAAAGCCAGCTGCCATGGCAGGCTCAGCCAGCGCCCAGACCGCGCAGGCGGTGGCTGCGGTACAGAGCAGACGGCGGACAAATGAGTGGGGGGCAGAGGTCATGGCGTGTCTCCTTATTGATGGCGAGCCTCGATAGCTGGCAGAGACAAGTCTGAAGCATGACATCCATCTTTTACGTGCTAAATTTCACTGAGCTATGCAATCCATGAATACCTTGCCCTTGCCCAATTCTGGGCGTTCTTCGGCCTTGCTCAACCGGTTGTTGGCGCGCACGCGGCTGCGTCAGCTGCAGCTGCTGATATTGATTGCCGATCTGGGCAGCATCCAGCGCGCAGCTGAGGTTGTGGGGCAAACGCAGTCATCAGCGACCAAAGCCTTGTCTGAGCTAGAGCGGATGGTGGGTTTGCCGCTTTTTGAGCGCCATGCGCGAGGAGTACGTCCCACATTGATCTGCCGCGATCTACTGCCGCTGCTGCGCAGCATGCTGGGCTCTCTCACTGGCTGTGCGGAAATGCTGGCTGCGGCCGCTCAAGGCGCGCAGGGTGTGCTCAGCGTGGGGGCCATAACAGGGGCGTTGTCGGGTTTTCTGGGGCGAGAGCTGGCGCCATTTCTTCAGCAGCATCCGCAACTGCGTGTGGAGGTGGTGGAAGACAGTCACCACGCACTATTAGCTGCGTTGGCCGCGCGCACGCTCGATATGGTGCTCGTGCGCGAGCCCGCAGTCGTCGCCAGCGGGATGCGTTTTGTGCCGTTGCTGCAGGACCAGGTCGTTGCGGTGGCTGGGCCCAGCCATCCGCTACACCGCAAGCGTGTCGTACACGCGAACCAGATGCTGGAGCAGCAATGGGTTTTGGCGCCCTTGTCCACGCAAATGCACGAAGCTTTCGAACGACTGTTCGAGTCCTGTGCACAGCTGCCGCAGCACTCACCCTTGATCACGCGCTCCCTGCCCATGCTGTTGGAATATCTGCGCACCACGAACGCAGTCGCGCTAACTCCGCTAAGTGTGGTTCAGCCCTTTGTGCAGGCAGGCTGGCTGCGGGTGTTGGCGCTGCAGTTTCCTCCCACCCTGGCCGCTATTGGCTTGCTGGTACCGGAAACGCCCGAAAAGCATGGGGTGAACTTGCTGGCGGAGTTCTTGGCACAGGTCGCAGTAAAGTCCTTGCCTTCCCACTCCCATTAGGCCGATCCCCGTTGAGGGTTCTTTTTTGTCGTAATCGGCTGACCGCTGCCGTTGAGCAGTCAGAAACTTGATGGCACCTTCCAACCGAAACCGCCCACCAAATAATGGCATTGACCGGCCGCTAACGGCCTAGACCTGTTGTTCGCGGCCACGCGCCGGACGACAGCTTCTGGCCAAAGCCGGGCCTGGCTACTGGTGAATACAGAACCGCAAAGCTGACCTTCGGGGCTGCGCCTTGAGCGTCCGGCTTAGGATAGGCAGTCAACGGGTGCAGGCCGTCGCCAGTCGGCCAGAAGCAGACATATGACTGATCAACATCAGTGTCCGCTCCAGGTTGGTTGCGGCGGCTGAGCTTTGACAAGCCATTGACCAATGCCAGCAATACTAGAACTCGCGCCGTTATCTAGCCAGATGTCTTCTGTACGTCTCAAACCTGAAACTTGCTGGATTTGAATCGCACAGGCGAACCTAGACGTTCTCGATCCGTTGACAGTGTTGCGTCTCAAACGCTACAGACGAAAGCCCTGCCGTCAACGAGTGACGATGCTGCTGTTGTAGAAAATCTTGATTTAGCCAGCCATACCAACAGCGCAGATAATGCTCGGCTTGTCCAGAACATGCCCTGAGCACAGGGCTGACTTAATGCGTTTCTCAGCCCTGCTTGTAGCCTTCGGCCTCACCTTTTTACTGACCTCGGCTACGCTGGCCCAATCGACAACCGCACCACAAGCACCCATGGTGCGTGACCGCATCTCGGTGGTAGTCGAAGGAAGCGGACCAGATGTCATCCTAATTCCGGGTTTAGCATCTTCCCGCGATGTTTGGCGTGGTCTTGCCGCACGCCTCAAGCAAAGCCATCGCTTGCACCTCGTGCAGGTGGCTGGGTTTGCCGGAGCACCCGCAGCGCACAATCCGCAAGGTTTGGTGGTTGAGCCCACGGCAGCAGCCGTCGCGGACTACATTGAACGCGAGCATCTTCAGGTACCCGCGGTCATCGGTCACTCCCTGGGCGGTGAGGCCGCACTCATGCTGGGCGCGCGTCATCCTGACCGGGTGTCGCGTCTGATGATCGTAGATGCATTGCCCTTCTACAGCCTGCTGCTTGATCCGTCCGCAACCAGCGAGAAAGCTACACCGGGCGCGGCCGCATTCCGCGCCACTTTGCTGGCAGCAACCGACGCTCAGATGAGGGCCATGCAATCCGCCTCCATCGCCCGCCTCACTAAGACCGAAGCAGCCCGTCCTTCACTGCTCGACGCCAGCCTCCGATCAGACCGCCCAACAGTGGCACATGCCACTTACGAGTTGATGACCTCCGACCTGCGCCCGGAACTCAACCGCATCACGGTGCCCGTGCATGTGGTTCATGCCTACGACAGCAGTTATGGCATCCCCGCAAACCGCGTCGATGCCATGTTTCGATCCGCCTACGCGGCCACGCCTCATGTCAGCTTTCAGCGCATCGATGGCAGCTACCACTTCGTCATGTTGGATCAGCCCGAACAATTCGAGCGCGCCGTTATCGACTTTCTCAGTCCCACAACACCTGTTAAGCGATAGAACCGACAAAGCTTCAGAGTGGTTTCTCAACAGGCGCCCCAACACCTACTCAGGTTGGCCAGAAACGGGCGCTGTGAGTTGAGACCGATAGATCGAGAGCAGAATGGGTCACGGCAATCGCTGCGCAGCAGACATTCGCCACCTAGGTAGGAACGACCGCAACGGGTCGATTGCTAGCCGACGCGAACGACTACTAACGGGTACGTCCGGTTTGTGGGTCTGCCCATCAAGTCTGCCGTTCGGTGACAGACCGCTCACAGCCAAGACCTGCTGTCCACGGCTACCGACCGGACGACAGCTTCTGGCCGAAGCCGGGCCTAGCTACCTGCGAGCTCAGCACCACAGAGCGGACCTTCGGGGCTACGCCTTGAGCGTCCAGTTTAGGGTAGGCAGTCAACGGGTGCGGGCAGTCGTCAGTCGGCCAGAAGCAGTCCTTAGAGTTGTTTCCAACGGCGACTGCTTCAGGCTGTCTACAGTCGCTCAACTCAAAGATTCCAATGACTGCAAGTGCCTAAAGCAGTCTTTGGAGCGTAACTTCCTCGTAGGTCCACTCCAAACCTAAAAGCCGTCGGTGAATTGACACGAATTTCGGGTGACCGCTTTTACCTGGGTCGAACTGGTCCTATCGATCCAGAGTGGATGTTCATAACAATTTTCTTGTGGATGCACTCCGGGGCTGTCGGCAGCAGATCAGCGGTAGCCAAAGCGCGCGCGGAAAGTTCGGCAAATCATGCACGTGGCCAGCATCCACATGCTGGGGCGATCTCCGGAACACATCAACGATGTGGTTTGCACCAGTCTCAATGCGTAATGCTTGCGCACTTCTTTCAGCACACTGCGTCGACGAAAAAGGCTGCTACTTACAACACTGCAGCCCCTGTCGCCAACTTTGCCAAAAGCACAATGGGCTCAATCGAGCCCATTGCTTATCCGTCAAAAATATTGAATCAGGGCGCTATTGTGTTGCCTTCTGAGGTTGGGGCATCAATATCAACAGGCCCTATAGAGAAGGTCCAGCGAGCAGAAACTTCTCACATTGGTCGGCAAGCATAGTTAGTAGCCAATGCGCCGCCTTGAGGCGTGCTGCCAATGTAGTGAGGATACGATCCAAAGCGGCACATGGGCTTGGAAGACACAAGGTCAAAGGGCGGCAATGGCTTGCGGCTAGTCAGCAGCAAATCATTAGCCGGCCTCTTATCCTTTTCCACCCAGTCATCAAGCAGACCAATGAAGTCAATGGCACCCGGCGTTCCATAGGTCGGTGCATTGGCAGATCCTGCTGGCAAACCCGCCGATGTATGGGGCAATCCAGGCACGGCATAAGCCATGAAGAACTGATCGACTTTCTCCTGTCCCATTTTTGCCACCACCGAATCGTAGTAATCGATACCAGTCTGGGGACTGTTACCCTTATCCGAAAGGTTCTCGCGCATGATCAACTTGCCTCCTCGCGCATGGAACGCGCTGAGATCGGGATCCGTCATGTCCATCCACTGCGAAAGCTGCTGCAGTCTTGCTTTATGGTCTTCGGCTTTGAAGTCAAGCGGATTGTATTTCGCGTCTTTTGTCACGAAGTAGCGAACCAAGCTCCCTCCTACAGAGTAGCTGCGCCCTCCTCCCACTGCGTCGGGATTTGTACCGGGAGCAACCGTGCCCGTAACCCAACGCTCAAATGCACCATCAACGGCTTCACTGCCGTACAGGTATCCAGGATAAGACTGCAGCTGATTGGCCAATGTGAAAGGATAGCGTTGCCCACCGTATGTCCAACGCAGCGTCGCTAGCTGTGCATCTGAAAAGCAGGAATTTCCTTCATCGTTGCCACTGGAGCATCTGAGGGATGCAATTGCTGCCTCCGCAAGGGGCCGACAGGCCTTGTAGTTGCTGACGACCTGATCCTCAATGCCATCAATAGCATCGCAAGCCTTTCGGACCGTGTCATGCAATAGCTGGACTTTGCCACCCAGCCAAGCTCCAGGCTGGCTTTGCACCTGGCCCATGCTTAACTGGAATTGCCATAAGCCCATCAACCGAATAACCGGGTCTATGACAACGATTCCGTCAAAGTCTGCCGGATAGCGCTGTGCCATCAGCATGCCTTCGCGGCCGCCTTCAGAGCCTCCGATGTAGTAGGCTTTGAGTGCTCGGTGTCCATAGAATCGCTCCGACAACTGCACGCCCACATCACGCGTTTTCTTGTACGCGGCATAGGCATAGTTTGTCAACGCTTCATCATTGAGAGCGAAGGCTCCTGCATCCACGTCGGCCGAAACTTGGTGCCCTGAATCTGTGCCAAGAGTCATATAGCCCCTTGTAAGCGGCAGTGGCGTCTCGGGGCCATCTGCACGGCCTGGCCCAAGCCCAGTCACCAAGGTCCCGTTGAGTCCGCCACCGCCCATTTGCACGCTCTTGCCATTCCACGAAACGGGCAGGTTAACCTGGGATTTGATCAACGGCGCCGTCGTATCTACAGGACGAATATCGATCAACAACTCGCAGTAATCTGGCGTTGCTGCAACCATTGCCGTTCCGGCCGCATTAGGAGCTGCAGACACTGCAGCTCGATACGTTGCCTTGGTGACAACCGCTCCTTGAGTCGGCTCGGCAATGCGCGCTGCATCAATCTGAGTACTCTGCAATGCCGCGCAGGTCTTGGCTGCGTCCTTTACAACCAGTGGCGTGGTAAATCCCGAACTACTGTCGTCGCCGCCACAGCCCGCCAACAACACGCTTGCGGCAAGAGAAATCGAGCCCAAGTAAAAGCTGTGAGTTGCTTTCAAAGAAGGCATGTTTTTGATTCGTTGCATGGTGTGTGTCCTGTTTGGCTCGAGACTTAGAACGAATGCTTCAAACCCAGCATCACACCAGTTTGAGAATCTCCCGCGAGCGGGTTGCCTCCCACAGCAGCTGAGCTGACGGAAATGGCCAAACGCTTTCCATTGTTTATGTGCGCGACCTGGGCATACGCAGCCGTTCGCTTGGAGAACTTGTAGGTG
Organism: Comamonas testosteroni; assembly: GCF_000761245.1. Lineage (GTDB taxonomy): Bacteria > Pseudomonadota > Gammaproteobacteria > Burkholderiales > Burkholderiaceae_C > Comamonas > Comamonas testosteroni_C. Next base: position 197,103 of record NZ_AWOR01000026.1, read on the forward strand.
CCGCGCAATGCAGCCAGTGTCGAATGATCGCCGCCCTGCGAATAGCGCAGCTGCTGTATTTGCCCGTCTACGGTAACGGCTGTAGACGGACTCCAGGAAAGTCCCGCCCAAGCCAGGTTGCTGCGTCGAGTCGCGCCATTGGTAAGTGATGCTGCTGCAGCCGCGTCGTTGTCACGGCGAATCACGCCAGCCCCGAACTTGAGCGAAGGAGTCAGCGAGGCATAGCCATTGAGCATGATGCGCCGATCCTTCATGTCCGAACGCACCAGCCCCGCAAAAGCGCCTGCACCGCCGCGCATCTCGTCAACAGCTATCGCAGCACCCCAAGGAGCAGTGTCGTACTTGAGCATGGCAGACCACTGGCGGCAAGCCTGCCTGTCCGTGCTCGATTCCCCTGCGCAATTAGCCCCTGATGGACTAGGACCAGCGTTGACCGTATCACGTCCGAAACTGTAGGAAGTTCCCAGACTCCAGGCTCCAAAGCGGCCGCGGTAGGCCAGCGAATTATCGGTGCGTGTATTGGGAATGTAGCTGTCCAGGCTGCTGAGTCCGAAGGCATTGGGCCCCAGCAGATCAGCATCGAACAGAGCCCAGTACAGCATGGTGTAGTTCCGTCCCACCGATACGCTCCCCCAGCCTCCACTCAAGCCGACCCAGGCTTGACGCCCGAAGCCACGACCACCTTGGTTGAGGGTTCCGGAATCCACGCCGAATCCCGACTCCAGCGCAAATTCGGCGTTCAGACCACCGCCCAGATCCTCCTTACCGCGAACGCCCCAGCGCGAGGGCGCCGTACCGGTCAACCCTGGCATTCTCGTCAACGAGCCTCCGCCCTGCACATTGCTTAGGTGCTCAATTCCAGTATCCAGGTACCCATATAGCGTTACCGAAGAACCGGTCTGAGCCTGCGCCCCCATGGCTGCAGCCAACGATAGTGAAGCTAACAACACTGTGCTGAAATAAGTTTCCATTTTTGTCTCCTGTTGATGTAGTAGTAAAAATCAGCACGCCGCAACGTCACACCCGTTTGAGAGTGCTAGCTACAGACGTTTGGGGAGTGGGCGAAGCCCGCCCAGTTCAGGCGGCGGGACTGTCGCAGAACATGACGAAGCGTGCCTCGCGCCGTGCAATCAACCAATGGCCATCGGCAGTGCGGCAAAAGTGGTCGTTGAACTCACCCAACAGTTGTCGCGCATGGGCCTTACGACCATGCACTGTCACCGGCTCCGAGTCGTCACAAGACCAAAGCAGCACCTGACTATGTGCGCTGGCGGTGTCCGCACCTTGCATTTCGACCAGGATATTGGTGAGCAAATGTCGCGTCATGCGGCCGGTTGGTCGCTTCTGATAGGCCGCCACAATGGCACTGCGACCCTCCAATGGTTCACCATTAGGGCGTTGAAGCACGGCATCTTCGGTAAACAGCTGTGAGAAGCGCAGGGCATCTCCAGCGTCGGCGTAGGCCGCTGCACGTAAAACCAGATCAATGCAAGCCTGCCGGTGCAGCTGCTGCAGGTCGTTGTCCATCACTTGTCTCCTCGGATCGGCCGTCTCAGTTATGCCGTTTTTATTTGAGACCCAAGGATTCCACGAGCCAGCATTTAGAGCCAATGCCACCATCCATTCAATCAATGCGTTTTACTTATGGGGCAATGACACCACGGACTGCCGTTACGCTAATCTAGACGGGCCATGAACCTTCCATCTCTATCTCCGCCAAGCGTCATTAAGCATGAGTCATCGCATTTCCCGGATTTGGCCAGCCAGTTGCGATCCATGCGAGCCGCACTGACCGTTGTGCGTCAAGGTAGCACCATTCGCGCAGCGCAGGCGATGCACCTATCCCAGCCAGCTGTTGCAAGGTCAGTGCTGCAGCTTGAGGAGGCCTGCAGGCTTCCGCTTTTCATTCGCGGTGCACGCGGCATGATGCCAACCGCACTGGGAAACCAACTGGCTGCACGTATCGAGACAATGCTCCAGCATCTTGAAAGCGGAGCCGCCGAAGCTCAGGCCGCATCCACGCTCACGGCGCGGCGTTCTTCATTACCTCACCGCTTCGCAGAGGTGGTGCCTCCTGGGCATTTACGAGCCCTGCTGGCTATCGCCCGCTGCGGCAGTGAGTCCCTCGCAGCGCAGGAGATAGGCATCACACAGCCATCCATACATGCCGCGCTGCAAGGCCTGGAAGCCAGCCTGGGCATGCAGCTGTTTTACAAGCTCACCTTCGGAACTCGGCTCACACCGTCGGGAGAAGCTCTGCTGCGGCGAGTCAAATTGGCTTTGGCGGAAATCAGGGACATGGAAAGCGATATCTCGGCCTGGCATGGTCAGATCAAGGGGCGTGTGGTGGTCGGGGTATTGCCGCTGTCCGTGGGCATATTTTTGCCAAGTGCCGTAGACATGCTCTCCGCAAGTCACCCCGACATTGAGATCAGCATTGTTGACGGCACCTACGAAAGCCTGATGCAAGGTCTTATGAGTGCAGATATTGATGTCATTGCCGGCGCGCTGCGCGCACAAGTGCCAGGAGATGAAGTGCAGCAGCTTCAGATGTTCGACGACGACCTGGTTGTCGTCGCTCCCAGCAATCACGAAAGCCTGCAGCGTGAGCAGCTGACACTCAGGGAGCTGCTGCAATGGCAATGGGTTACGCCATTGCCGAACACACCAGCAGACAGTGCAATGGTCAAGCTATTCCGCTCGCACGGCCTGGAGCCGCCGCGCAGTAATCTCCGAGCGAGCAGCCCGACCATGACGCTGGCCTTCGTGCTGCAAACCGGCAGGCTAGCCCTAGCCTCGCGCGGACAGGCCATGCGGGACGACCATGGCGGCCTGCTGTCTATCTTGCCCGTGGAGCTGCCCTCCACTCGTCGGGGCATTGGCCTTGCGATACGTGCGCAGGGAACAGCCTCACAGAATCTGGAACTGTTCATACGGGCCTGCCGCCAGACCATGGCGGACATGCCCAGATAGTTCATTCGCCTAGCGAAGCATCCAGTGGGCCAGGGCTTTTGACACCTGTTCAGGCTGCTCCATGGTGCTCATATGACCACTATCCTCGATCACCACCAACTCTGCTCCAGGGCATAGTTCCTGCATGCGTTCGTGACGAGACAAAGGACTCCAGAGGTCTTGCCGCCCGCAGACCAACAGGGTTGGACAGTTCAGAGCCTGCAAGACCGTTGTAGCGTCGGGTCGACCCAGCAGAGCATCAATCTGTGCTGCAAAGATTGCCGGAGTGAAGCGGGCGACCATGTCCAAGACCTCCTCGAACAGCGGAGTGTCAAGGCGACCAGGGTGCACCATGCCTCGCGCCCATTGCCCCCCCATCTCCCGCATGCCATGCTCACGCGCCTTGTGTAGCAAGGCCATTCGTTTGACACGCTCGCTGGCACCGGCTTCGCCAGCCGCGATGGGCTCCATGCCGGTGTCCAACAACGCCAGACGCTCTACGCGCTGCGGAGCCATCCTGACGATCTCCAGCGCCACGCGCCCTCCCATGGAATGCCCGGCCAAAGAAAAGCGCTGTGCACCCACCTTGCCCAGCACCAGGTGAGCCATGTCTTCAATGGAAGCCGCATGCCCATAAGATGGAATGATGCTGTCGGCGAAGGAAAGCGCCTTTCTCTGCTCCTGCCATACCACCTCGTCACAAAGCAAGCCGGGCAAAAATACGATGCAGGGTTTGCTCATGCAATGCTCTCCAAAATCAGATGGCCGACGGCCGTGTTCGATGCGGGCACATGGTAGAAGCGGTGCGCCACCTTGGGCAGCGATGCGAGGCCGTCCACATCGGACATGGCGCCGCGCGCGATCAGCCACATCACCAGCTCGATGCCTTCCGAGCCGGCTTCGCGCACATAGTCGATATGCGGCATCTGCGCCAATCCATGCGGGTTCTCGACCAGCAGGTCCAGGAACTGGTTGTCCCATTCCTTGTTGATCAGGCC
>NZ_AWOR01000027.1 GCF_000761245.1 Comamonas testosteroni
CGTCCGCTACGACGATGGTGGCCGTAGGTCGCTGAGTGTCGACAGCGTAGTTGTTCGAGTCGGTAGTGCCCACTCCCGCATTGCCCGCCTTGTCTGTCACTCCAGTATTGTTCAGCGTGATCAGGTTGACCGTGCTCTCCAGGTTGGCCGTGGGCGTGAAGGTGGCAGTCCAGGTAATGCCGCCATCGATGCTGGTGACTGCACTCAAGGTGCCGCCACTAACGCTCAGAT
>NZ_AWOR01000028.1 GCF_000761245.1 Comamonas testosteroni
CGGGACTATTACAAATGCCAAAGCCATGAGGGGATATATCTTTCCAAGGTCCGCTCGCTGCAATACGTAGACCCATAGAATAGTTGTCAGTCCATATAGTGCGAACGCAGAGAAAAGAACTGTCAGAGTTTGCATATCAAACCATGATCCCGACTTACTAAGAGATGATGAACTCATCTTGAATAAGATCTGGCCGGCGGCAATTCCAATTACACAGACTATAGCTAACAGATAAGTCACTTCAAGCTCCTTTTCTTGTGAAATGGTCGTTTAGGTATTGATGCAATATCATATCCGATAAATGCAAGCAATAACTGTACTCCGAGTATAAGAGGGAGCGATGAAATCATTACCTTACCTGCTGTAGC
>NZ_AWOR01000029.1 GCF_000761245.1 Comamonas testosteroni
TCTGGATCTGAAGCCCGTACTCCTGGCCTCGGATAGTCCGTGGGATATCGAGTCACTCCAGTTCAGCTTCTCCGCTCGCCAGGAGCTGCCCGCATGGGTGCGCCTGGACCGTCATACAGGCCAGCTGACCATCAACGCTCCCAAGGACCTCAGCACCACGCTGGTGCTGCAGATCAAGGTCAGCGACGGAAAAGGGCATGAGTCGGTGCGTACGGTCAAGCTGGTAGTCGGCGATGCACGGGCCACCTCGGCTGTGCCGGCAGGGCGGGCGGGTCTCAGTGAAAAGTTGGCCCATGCGGCTCATCAGCAGGCCGGGAAAAGGATGTCCATGTATGTTCATGGTTGATGGAATCATGAGTGCTGC
>NZ_AWOR01000030.1 GCF_000761245.1 Comamonas testosteroni
CTGCAACTTCCAGTTTTTCGAAGTTGCCGCCCGAAGCGTCGGTGATCTTGACGGTCTGCGTGCTCTTATCGATGAACACGTCATCGGTAGGCGCAGGCACGGTCACAGTGCCAACCGTGTCGCCGGCCTTGATGGTGATCGAAGAGCCGTTATCCAACTTCAACGTGACGTCGGTACCGGCCTTATTGCTCAAGGTCGCGGTATAGGTGATCTGGCCACCTTCGTTTGCCTCGGCCGGAGCGGTCAGCGTCACCGTAGTGGTGTTGTCAGTGCCTGGTGTATCCGTAACGGTGGTATTAACCGGGGTAGTACCTGGAGCCAGATTTTCAAAGTGCTCGCCGCCGGTCACGCCTTTGATGG
>NZ_AWOR01000031.1 GCF_000761245.1 Comamonas testosteroni
GCCGCTCAAGCGCGTCGCGGAAAGGAAGTTTTTGCTGTGCAGTTCGCTGTGCAGCAGGGCGTCGCGTTCGGCAGCTTCCATGGGTACGCCGCTGTCTTGCACGGCAATGCGCAGGCGCGGCTTGGTGCTGCGCTCATCCAGGGCGACAACGATCAACACTTCGCCTTCATCGGTTTTGTGCAGGGCGTTTTCCAGAAGGCTCAGTAAAGCCTGGCGCAGTCGCGTCGGGTCAC
>NZ_AWOR01000032.1 GCF_000761245.1 Comamonas testosteroni
TCGCGTGCTCATCAAAGCTGTACTCCCGCTGGGTCACTGGTGCATTGACTCTCATAGATGCCGCTTTTTGGTCATTAATCGAGAAAAACTGCACAGCTTGTGCCGCAGCCTGCGTCGCGCTTGCGCTGCGGCAACCACCTCTGTGTGTATCAATTATTTACATATTTTTTGCGACCCACCCATTCCAGAAAAAGCAGTTGTTGCTAGCCCGCGTCAACGCAGATACAGAGTCCTGATCCCTTCATTCAGACGCGCTTTTCTCCTACAAAGGCAGCCGCGCATCGTCCTTGATCTCTTCCATCACCGCATAGGTTCTGGTCTCGCGTACGCCCGGAAGCTGCCAAAGCACACGGCCCGCGAAGTCACGGTAGGCCGCCATATCGGCCATACGGGTCTTGAGCAGATAGTCAAACCCTCCTGCCACCATATGGCACTCCATGATGGCCGGGTAAGCCAGCACAGCGGCCTTGAATTCGTCAAACACATGGGGCGTGGTGCGGTCCAGCAGCACCTCGACGAACACCGTCATGCCCACACCCAGCTTCTGCGGGTTCAGCCGCGCTTCGTAGCCCAGGATGTAGCCATCGCGCGTAAGCCGGGCCACGCGGGCCTGTACGGCTGTGGGCGACAGCGCCACCTGCTCTGCCAGGCGCAGATTGGAGATGCGCCCATCGGTTTGCAGAATTGCCAGTATTTTTCGATCAATCCTGTCGATATCCACTTCCGAAGCATCCATCATTGGTGAATTCCTCTTTTTAATTCACCAAATATAGTGATTCATTTTTCGACAAACCAGCAATGATTTTCCCTATGTAGACAGCTGCGCCCGGGCCGCATGCAATGCAGCTGTGAACATGGTGAAGGCCGCGCACCCGCTCGCGTCCAGGCTCTACGACACCTGCACAGACATGCCGACTTTCACTGCGCTGCCAGATTCCAGCCGCCCTGCCGATGAACTGCGTCAAGCCATCAGTTGCGCCACCCGCATGGCCGAGCCCGATGCCGTGGCCCGGCTGCTGCCTGCAGCCACACTGCCGCCCGCCCAGGCTGCCCAGGTCGCTGCCCATGCGCAAAAGCTGGTCGAGCAACTGCGCGCCCAACCCGCCAGCGCTGGGCGCCAGGGGCTGGTGCAAGGTCTGTTGCAGGAGTTTTCGCTGTCCTCGCAGGAAGGCGTGGCGCTGATGTGCCTGGCCGAAGCCTTGCTGCGCATACCCGATGCCGCCACGCGCGACGCGCTGATCCGCGACAAGCTGCGCGGCGGCGACTGGCAGGCGCATCTGGGCAAGAGCCCCTCGCTCTTTGTCAATGCTGCCGCCTGGGGATTGGTGGTCACAGGAAAGCTGGTCGATACGCATAGCGAGTCAGGCCTGCTCGCGGCGCTCAAACGCATCACAGCCAGGGGCGGCGAGCCGCTGGTGCGCAAGGGCGTGGACATGGCCATGCGCCTGATGGGTGAGCAGTTTGTGATGGGCGAGACCATTTCCCTGGCTCTGGAGCGCGCTCGCGAGTTGCAGGCCAGAGGCTTTCGCTATTCCTACGACATGCTCGGCGAGGCCGCCCTCACCGCCGAGGACGCACAGCGCTACATGCAGTCCTATGTGAATGCGATTCATGCGATCGGCAAGCCCGCTGGCGGCAAGGGCGTCTATGAACGGCCGGGCATTTCCATCAAGCTCAGTGCCCTTCACCCGCGCTACAGCCGCGCGCAATGGCAGCGCGTGATGACCGAGCTGCTGCCGCGCGTGCTGCAACTGTGCGAGCTGGCACGCAGCTACGACATAGGGCTCAATATCGACGCCGAAGAAGCCGACCGCCTGGAGCTGTCGCTGGACCTGCTGGAACAATTGGCCCACGCCCCTGGCCTGGCCGGCTGGAACGGCCTGGGCTTTGTAATTCAGGCATACCAAAAACGCTGTCCCTATGTGATCGACTATCTGATCGACCTGGCCCGTCGCAGCGAGCGCCGTCTGATGGTGCGCCTGGTCAAAGGCGCCTACTGGGACAGCGAAATCAAGCGCGCCCAGATCGACGGTCTGAGCGACTACCCGGTCTACACCCGCAAGCACCACACCGATGTGGCCTACATTGCCTGCGCTCGCAAGCTGCTGGCCGCCCCCAGCGCCATCTATCCGCAATTCGCCACGCATAACGCCCAGACCGTGGCCAGCATCGAATCATTGGCCGGTGCCCAGCCCTACAGCGCTGGACGTTATGAGTTTCAATGCCTGCACGGCATGGGCGAGCAGCTCTACATGCATGTGGTCGAGGCCGAGGACAAGGCCGCGCGCCGCCCCTGCCGCATCTATGCTCCCGTGGGTACGCACGAGACACTGCTGGCCTATCTGGTGCGCCGCCTGCTGGAAAACGGAGCCAACAGCTCATTCGTGCACCGCATCGCCAACCCCGACTGGCCCATCTCTGATTTGATAGCAGCCCCTGCAGACCAAACCTGGGCTGAGGGCCAATCGTATCCCCAAACCCGAGCCGGGGTGGAGACACTTCTTGCGGCCGATGACATAGGCCTGCCCCACCCGCGCATAGTGCTGCCGCGCGAGCTGCTGGGTGAACAGCGCCGCAACTCCTCAGGTCTGGACCTGAGCGATGACGGTGTGCTGAGCACTCTGTCTCAAGCGCTTGCACAAAGCCGGCCCGCACAACTTCGCCAGGGTATCCATGCCGTGCATGCCGCCGGCGCCATCGGCACAGCCATAACCAACCCGGCCAGCCATCAGGAGCTGCTGGGCTATGTCAGCGATGCCGGGCCCGTGCAGATTCAGCAGGCGCTGCAGGCGGCCGCACAGGCCCAGCCCGCCTGGCAGGCGAGCCCGGCCGAGCTGCGTGCCAATCTGCTGCAGACCGCTGCCGAGCTCTTTGAAACGCAGATGCAGCCGCTGATGAGCCTGCTGATGCGCGAAGCCGGCAAGACAGCGTCCAATGCCGTGTCCGAAGTCCGCGAGGCCGTGGACTTTCTGCACTATTACGCGGCTCAGATTCGGCGGCAGGCCGATGCGGATCTGCTCGCCCCCGGCATAGGCCCTGTGGTCTGCATCAGCCCCTGGAATTTCCCACTGGCCATCTTCACCGGCCAGGTCGCAGCCGCCCTGGGCGCCGGCAATGTGGTGCTGGCCAAGCCCGCCGAGCAGACCCCGCTGATCGCTCTTGAAGCCGTGCGCCTGCTGCATCAGGCCGGCATTGCGCCAGACGTTCTGCAATTGCTGCCCGGCCGGGGCGAGACCGTGGGTGCCGCGCTGGTGGCCGATGCGCGCGTGGCAGGCGTGCTGTTCACCGGCTCCACCGAGGTGGCGCGACTGCTGGCGCTGCAGACCGCCGCCAGGCTGCGCCCCGACGGCCAGCCCGTGGTGCTGGTGGCCGAGACCGGCGGTCAGAACGCCATGCTGGTGGACTCATCCGCCCTGGTCGAGCAAGCCGTGCAGGACATTGCTGCATCCGCCTTTGACAGCGCGGGCCAGCGCTGCTCGGCTCTGCGCCTGCTGTGCGTGCAAAGCGACTGCGCCGACCGGCTGCTGGCCATGCTGCGCGGTGCCATGCAAGAGCTGCATTGCGGCAACCCGGCCGAGCTGGCCACCGATGTGGGGCCCGTGATCGATGCCGATGCCAAGGCTGGTATCGAGCGGCATATCGCCAGGCTCAGGGCTCTGGGTCTGCGCATCCATCAATCGCCGCTAAGCCCGGAAACTGCCGCACAGGGGCATTTTGTGGCTCCCACGCTGATCGAGCTGCCCGACCTGCATCAGCTCAAGCGCGAAGTCTTCGGCCCCGTACTCCATGTACTGCGCTATCAAAGGCGCGAGTTGCCGCAGTTGCTGGAGCGCATCAACGCGCTGGGCTACGGCCTGACCATGGGATTGCACACGCGCATCGACGAAACCGTTCAGCAGGTCGCCCAGGCGGCACATGTAGGCAATCTGTATGTGAATCGCAATATGGTGGGGGCCGTTGTCGGTGTTCAGCCCTTTGGCGGCGAGGGGCTGTCGGGCACCGGCCCCAAGGCCGGCGGCCCCCTGTATCTGCCGCGCCTGCAGCAGACACCCGGCTCGCCCCTGCGCTTGCTCAGTCTGCTGCTGCATCAATCCGGAGAGGCACAGGCCAATGCCACGCCTGTCACGGCAGCAGCGGCGACCGCCTTGCGGCAGCTGGGCCACTGGGCCAGGCAGCACGGTGAGGCCATCGTCAGCCACGATTGCGAGCGCCTGCAATCGGCCCTGCCCGATCTGCATGCCGTGCGCCTGCTGCCCGGACCCACAGGCGAGCGCAACCTCTACCAGTTGCTTGGCAAGCCGCTCACACTGTGCCTGGCGCAGGAAAGAACCATGCTGCTGCAGCAACTGGCTGCCGTACTGGCCTGCGGCTCGCGAGCACTGTTGGCACCCGGACCGCTAGGCACCGAAGTTCACGGCAAGCTGCCAGAGCCACTGCGCCGCCATGTGCTGCTGTTGCCTGCCGGGCTGAGCATCGAGGAAATTGCGGAAACCGAGGCCATGGATTCAGCACTGCTGGAATGCGACGACCCTCAATTTCTACGCTGGGCGCAGGCCTTGGCAAGGCGCCCCGGCCCGTTGATACTGCCCACACGCTGTGTGGCAGGCCAGCCCGTTCGACTGGAGCGGCTCTGGCATGAGCGAGCTCTGTCGTACAACACGGCAGCAGCGGGCGGCAATGCGGCATTGATGACGCTGGAATAGCCAAACATCCCCTGAGGCGCTATGCGCCCGATACTCGCCACGCCCCTCAGAACCGCCAACACTACCCGGCAAACTGCAGGTTTGCTATTGAGACTAGGCGCGAAGCCGCAGACAGTACAAAAGTACGGCAAAGCAAAGCAACAACGTATCAAGGGGGGTATCAGCGCGTCCCAAAAAGAAAGCACCCAGCGCAAGCAGTACCTGCGCTGGGTGCTCTTTGAAAGTAAATGAGATTTACAGCTTGGCGATGGACACCTCTGTGGACTTGACCAGAGCTACAACCTCCGAGCCCACCGCCAAACCCAGATCATTGACCGAGCGCGTGGTGATCACCGAAGTGACGATGCCCCAAGGCGTTTCCACATCCACTTCTGAGACCACATCACCGCGGATGATTTCCTTGATCTTGCCCTTGAACTGATTGCGTACGTTGATGGCTTGAATGGACATACAAATTTCTCCTGAGAAGTCATGAAAGGTTCTGAAAAACAGTGTTTGCTGCACTGCATGAAAACGATTCTGAAACCTTCTCCAAAAAACTCAAAAGAATAAAAACAAAAATTTTTATGCCAAAAACATCTTATGAAAACCAGCATCCATACAGCGGCAGCAGCCTGCGCGGCCAGACATCGAGCAGCAGCCCAATAGCAGCCCGATCGTGCGGATGACAAAGACGCCCATCACCACGATATGGCTGCGCAAAAAAGCGCGAGACATTGAGCAACACCTGTGCCGGCCCCTGCTGCATATTCGCCCCGTGCAGCGCAATACCAGGGGCTTGAAGCTCTTTCAGAAAGTCGCGTTGAAACTCAGTCTTCAACAGATTGCAGTGCCGCACGCACCACCTCGGGCGTCAGCGTAGGCACAAAGCTCTCAATGAAGGCATAGGCATAGCCACGCAGCCAGGCATCGCGGCGCAGGGCCAGGCGCGTGAGATTGACCTCAAACAGGTGGCGAGCATCGATAGCACGCAGATGGCGGTCGCGCTCGGCATCGAAGGCGATGGAGGCAATGATGCCCACGCCCATGCCCAACTCCGCATAGGTCTTGATTACATCGGCATCCATGGCGGTAAGCACCACATCAGGCACCAGCCCGGTCGCCGCAAACGCCTTGTCGATATGGGCACGCCCCGTGTAACCCTGCTCGTAGGTAATGATGGGGTGGCGCGCCAGCGCTTGCAGCGTCAGTGCTCCTTCTGTATCGAGCAGTTCATGGCCGGGCGGCACGACCACGCTGTGCGACCAGCGGTAGCAAGGCAGAGTCACCAGATTCTCATAACTGCCCAGCGCCTCGGTGGCCACGCCGATATCGGCCTCGCCCGAGAGCAGCATCTCGGCCACCTGGCGTGGCGAGCCCTGATGCAGATGCAGCGAAACCTGGGGGTAGAGCCTGCGGAAATCACGCACCACCTGGGGCAAGGCATAGCGTGCCTGGGAATGCGTGGCAGCAATCGACAGACCGCCGCGCTCGCTGGCGTGAAAGTCCTCGCCCGCGCGACGCAGATTGTCGGCTTCGAGCAGCATGCGCTCGACAATAGGCAGCAAGGCCGTGCCGGGCGGCGTCAGCCCCGTCAGGCGCTTGCCGGCGCGCACGAATATATCGATGCCCAACTCCTCCTCGAGCTCGCGAATCTGCCGGCTCACGCCGGGCTGCGAGGTGTGGAGCATGGCCGCCACTTCGGTCAGATTGAAGCCACGCCTTGCGGTTTCACGAACCGAACGCAGTTGCTGAAAATTCATATCTTGATGGCAGGCGGCACAGCTTGTGGCTGCGCCAGCCGCCTGTTTCTCTTTGTTGTCGTTGGATGCTCAGATCGCCCAGCGCAGGCCCGTAGCCGGCACGCCAGGCCAACTCGGCAACCCGGTTGCCTGTTCTGACTCGGGCTTTTGCAGCACGCGATCCAGAATGCGTGTCTCCAGCGCAGCAAAGCGGGCATCGCCATGCACACGCGGGCGCGGCAAATCGATGCGCTCGTCGAGCGCAATGCGCCCATCCTCGATCAGCACCACGCGATCGGCCAGAGCCACGGCTTCCTGCACATCGTGAGTGACCAGCAAGGCCGTGAAGCCGTGGCTGAGCCACAGCCCTTCGATGAGGCGGTGCATCTCAATGCGCGTGAGCGCATCGAGAGCGCCCAGAGGTTCGTCGAGCAGCAGCAGCCGCGGCTGGTGAACCAGGGCACGGGCCAGGGCTACGCGCTGGCGCTGGCCGCCAGACAGCCGCGCCGGCCATTCATTTTCGCGGTCAGCCAGCCCGACCTGCGCCAGCACCTTGCGGCCGCGCTCGCGTGCCGAATCGGGCAGACCCAGAATCACGTTGTCCAGCACCCGCTTCCAGGGCAGCAGACGCGCGTCCTGGAACATGATGCGCGTATCCCTGCTCTGGCGGCGCTGCTCGCGCGCATCGCCCCCATCGATCAGCAGTTGCCCCGCACTGGCCTCTTCCAGCCCTGCCACAAGGCGCAGCAAGGTGGACTTGCCGCAGCCGCTGCGCCCAACGATGGCGATGAACTCGCCGGGCTGAACATCGAGCTGCACCTGTTTGAGCACTTCACGCCCGCCATAGCGCTTGGTCAGCTGCCGCGTCTGCAGATTCACCCCCTGCGCGCCCTCGGCCTGCTCCTTCTGCTGCGCGTCCGGGCGCTGGTCGCTGCCCTTTTTTTCCTCTTTCGCATCCTCGGCCCTGTGCCACAGCTGGCCGCTAGCCTGCAAGGCCTCGGCCTCGTCCCAGGATGCCTCCCATGCCACCAGCGGCTGACGCGCATTCAAGGCACCGGCACTCACCAGCGACTGCGTCAAACGATTCCACAAACTGCTCATCGCAAGCTCCTCTCATTCTTTCCACCAAGCCCCAAAAAGCGCACTACCCAGGCCAGAGACATCCAGCAAGAGCCGTCTCGCAGCGAGGATGTCGTCCCCCTCCCGAAGAGAGAGGGGGAAGCCGAGCAGCGGCTCAGGGGGAGTCACCCCTGATACCCCGGATGCCAGCGCAACCACCAGCGCTCGAGCGAACGGGCAAACACATCGGCCAGCTTGCCCAGGATTGCGTAGAGCAAGATGCCCACCAGCACCACATCGGTCTGCAGGAATTCACGCGCATTCATGGTCAGGTAGCCGATGCCTGCCTGGGCCGAGATGGTCTCGGCCACGATCAAAATCACCCACATCAGCCCCAGCGAAAAACGCAAGCCCACCAGGATGGAAGACAACGCTCCCGGCAAGACGATGTCGCGATACAGCTGCCAGCGCGTGAGGCCATAGCTGCGGCCCATCTCGATCAGACCTGGGTCCACGTTGCGAATGCCGTGAAAGGTGTTCAGATAGATGGGAAAGAACACCGAGACGCTGATCAGAAACAGCTTGGCCGATTCGTCGATACCGAACCACAGAATGACCAGCGGAATCAGCGCCAGCGCAGGGATGTTGCGCACCATCTGGATCGTGGAATCGAGCAGCGTCTCGGCCCAGCGCAGCGAGCCTGTGAGCAGACCCAGCAGCAAGCCCAGGCTGCCGCCAATGGCCAGCCCCGCCAGCGCACGCCCGGCACTGACCTTGACATGGGTCCATAGCTCGCCCGACTCTGCCAAAGCCCAGGCTGCACGCAACACATCCAGCGGTGCGGGCAGCACCCGTGTGGACAGCCAGCCATAGGCCGATGCGGCCTGCCAGACTGCGATCAGTGCGAGCGGCAACAGCCAGGGAAGCAGCCGCAAAGCGAACTGACGCGCCAGCAACTCCAGGCGCGGCACCGGCGGGCTTGCAGGCTGAGCAGCAGATTGCAACGTCAGCGTTTGAACATCACTCATACACTCTCCTTCAGCTTTGCGACACTCGGACCTGCTCACGCTCTGGAGCAGCGGCTGCCGAAGCAGCGGCTCGCGGCGAGTACAGATTGGCCACGGTTTCTCCAAACGGGCCGCCGGGATTGCCGCCACCCAGCTTTTCCTGCACGTTGACCGGCAACAGCGGGAAGACCAGTTCGGCAAAGCGATAGGCTTCCTCGAGATGCGGGTAGCCCGAGAGCACAAAGGTGTCGATGCCCAGATCGGCATATTCCTTGATGCGATCGGCCACGGTCTGGGCGCTGCCCACCAGGGCCGTGCCCGCACCGCCACGCACCAGACCCACGCCGGCCCATAGATTGGGGCTTATCTCCAGGTCCTTGCGGCTGCGCTTGGTGCCGCCCGCATGCAGCTGGGCCATGCGGCGCTGGCCTTCGGAGTCCATGCGCGCAAACGCAGCCTGTGCCTGTACCACGGTCTCGTCCTTGAGGCGGCTGATCAATCGCTCGGCGTCGGCCCAGGCTTCTTCATCGGTCTCGCGCACAATCACATGCAGGCGGATACCGAACTTGACCTTGCGGCCACGGCGCTCGGCCTTCTCGCGCACATCGGCAATCTTTTTGGCGACTTCGGCCGGTGGTTCACCCCAGGTCAGATAGGCATCGACCTGCTCTGCCGCCAGCTCATGGGCGGCAGGCGAAGAGCCGCCGAAATACACGGGTGGATAAGGTTTTTGCAGTGGCGGGAACAGCAGCTTGGCACCCTTGACCTGCAGATGCCGACCTTCGAAATCCAGCGACTTTCCCTCATGACTGCGCGCCAGAATCTCGCGCCAGATCTCGATGAACTCGGCCGATTGTTCATAGCGTGTCGCATGATCGAGAAACACGCCATCGCCCTCCAGCTCGGCCTGATCGCCGCCGGTGACCAGATTGATCAGCAGCCGCCCGCCGGAAAGCCGGTCAAAGCTGGCTGCCATGCGCGCAGCCAGGCTGGGCTGATGCAGACCGGGGCGCACGGCCACCAGGAACTTCAGGCGCTTGGTGACGGGCAACAGGCTGGACGCCACTACCCAGGGGTCTTCGCAGGAGCGGCCCGTGGGAATCAGCACGCCTTCATAACCCAGGCTGTCGGCCGCCACGGCCACCTGCTTGACATAGTCATGGCTCAGCTGGCGTGCGCCTTCGCTGCTGCCCAGGTAGCGGGCATCACCATGGGTGGGAATGAACCAGAACACTTGCATGACGCAATCTCCTTGAGCCTGACTTAGAACCTGGATGCCACGGCGGGCGTGATGGATGATGCGGCAGGGCTTGCCTGGCCATGGCCGGCGTATTCCGCCGCTGTGGGCTGCCAGACGATGTCGGCCACCTTCACCTGGCGTGGAATCACGCCCAGACGAAAAAAGGTATCGGCCACGCGCTGCTGCTCGAGCACGATGGCGGGATTGAGCAGCGTGGTCGGCGAGCTGGGCCTGCGGCCGATAAAGCGGCTGACCACATTCGCATCCAGCCCGCTGAAAGCGGCCAGCAGTTGCACGGCCTCCTTGCGCGAGGTCTGCACCAGCTGATCGGCGCGCGTGAGCTCGTCGAACAAGGCCTTGATGAGCTGGGGATGGTGCTCGACCAGGCCGCGCGAGGCCAGATAGAAAGAGTTGTTGCCCGACAGCCCTTCACCGCTGGCCAGCACGCGCGCTCGGATGCTCAGCTCGGTGGCGGCATAGAACGGGTCCCAGATGGCCCAGGCATCGACGCTTGCGCGCTCGAAAGCGGCACGCGCATCGGCCGGGGCCAGATACACAGGCTGAATGTCGGCCCAGGCGACACCTGCCTTGTCCAGCGCACGCACCAGCAGGTAATGGGCGCTTGAGCCTTTTTGCAGCGCCACGCGCCTGCCTTTGAGGTCGGCCAGGCTCTTCAGCGGAGAATCGGCGAGTACCAGAATGGCCGAGCTTTCAGGCTTGGGCGGCTCAGCCCCTACATAGCGCAGATCCTTGCCCGCAGCCTGGGCAAACACAGGGGGCGAATCGCCGGTCAGGCCAAAGTCCAGGCTTCCGGCCGCCAGCGCCTCCAGCAGCTGCGGCCCGGCTGGAAACTCCAGCCAGCTGATCTTGGTGCCCGGAAAGCGCTTTTCCAGAACGCCATGCTGCTTGAGCACGACCAGATTGACGGCCGACTTCTGATAGCCGATGCGCAACTGGGCCGGAGCTGCAACAGCCGGCACAGGCTGGGCCAGTGCATCGTTGGCGTAATGCGCGGCAAGGGTCCAGCTGAAGGCCGTAGTGCCCAGCAGTTGCAGAGCCTGGCGACGTCCGCGATGGAAACGGGGTGGAGGGGATGCAGAACTCATGGCAATGACCTTTTCATGAATCAGCGGCTGGCCAGCAAGTCCACGGGCGCGGCATGCAGCAAATTGAGCTTCTTGGGGATCAGCTTGAGATCGAAGAAGGTGTCGGCAATTTTTTGCTGCTCACCCAGGATTTCGGCATTCACGGCCTTGGTGCCGAACTCGGCGCGGCTCAGGTACAGCTCGGTCACGGCGGTGTCCAGGCCCAGGATCTGCGACAGCTCTGCCGCTGCTGCGCTCTTGTTCTTGCTGGCCCAGGCATCGATGGCGGCGATTTCCTCGATCGCGATGCGCAGCACATCGGCATTGCGGCTCGCATAGTCACGCGAGGTGAAGTAGTAGGCGCGGTTGTTGACCACGCCCTTGGCATCGGCCAGCAGGCGTGCATCCAGAGCCTTCTGGGCCGAGGCCAGGAACGGGTCCCAGATCACCCAGGCATCGACCGAGCCCTTCTCGAACGCGGCACGCGCATCGGCAGGAGCCAGAAAGACCGACTGCACATCGCCGTACTTGAGGCCATGCTTTTCCAGCAGCTTGACCAGGAAGTAATGGACGTTGGAGCCCTTGTTGTAGGCAATGCGCTTGCCCTTGAGATCGGCCACACTGCGGATAGCCGAGCCCTTGGGCACGATCACCGCTTCCAGACCGGGGCGCGCCACCGTGGCACCCGCATAGACCAGGGGCGCACCGGCGGCCTGGGCAAAGATGGGCGGAGCCTCGCCCACATCGCCAAAGTCAATCGAGCCGACATTGAGCGCCTCCAGCTGCACAGGGCCGGCATTGAACTCGACCCAGCGCACTGCCACGCCCAGCGGGGTCAGGCGCTTTTCCAGCGTGCCGCGATTCTTGAGAATCGACAGCCAGCCTTTTTGATGGCCCACACGCAGCACTCGCTGCCCGCCTGCCGTGCCATTGCCCTGCTGCGCATGCAGTCCACCCGAGGCCAGGGCCAGCGCCGAGGCGGCCGTACCCGCCAGCCACTGACGGCGTGTGGTGTTCAGCAATTGCGACGAAATGACGGCAGAAGTGTTGTTGCGATCGGTCATGAGAAATCAATCCTCGGAGCTTGCAGTCCACACACTTCAGGCGCACCTTCGGCCTGATTTCAGGCGCAACTCGGCCTTTGCAGTGCGGGGACTGCTATCAAAAACAGAGACATGGAGAAATGGGCGCCGCCCCATCAGAGAGGCAGAAAGCAAGGGCCGCCCCGCAGCGATGCTGCCGTCCCCTCGGGGGTAGCTGCGTCGCGGCTCAGGGGGGCGTTAGTTCAAACGCTACATCGCACGTCGGCAAACGCAATGCTTTCAAAGTCATTGGCTGCGGCCCATTGGGCACTGCGGCGCAGATCGGTGGCCAGCAGCTGGGCTGCATCCTCGACGCGCTCGGCGATCTCGGGGGCCAGGCCATAGCCGCCTTCAGGCAGCAGAGGCACACCCTGGTCGGTGGCATAAATGCCCGGCAGTATGTGGCGTGCGCCAAGCGACTGCAGCACGGGGCGTAGCGCATAGTCCAGCGCCAGCATATGGTGAGGGCTACCGCCAGTGGCCAGGGGCAGTACCAGCTTTCCCTTGAGCGCCGTCTGCGGCAGCACATCGAGAAAGACCTTGAGCAGGCCGCTATAGGCCGCCTTGTAAACGGGTGTGGCCACCACCACCGCGTCGGCCTGGGCCACTCTATCGGTCACGGCACGAATCTCGGGGTGATCGAAGCGGGCATGCAACAGGGCCGTGGGTTCCAGCTGGTTGAGCTGCAGCACGGGCTCGGTGCTCAGGCCCTGTGCCTGCAGGCGAGCGGCCACGGCATTGAGCAGGGCACTGGAGCGCGAGGGCTGCGAGGGACTACCGGCAATCAGCAAAATCGACATGGCTTGGCTCTATCTTTTAGTTATTGCAAAGACAGGAGCACTCATCGTGCCCCCGTCTTGCGTTTCACTTATTTCTTGGTATAGATCTGATCGAAGCTGCCGCCGTCGGCAAAGTGAGCCTTGTCTGCTGCTGCCCAGCCGCCAAAGGCCTTGTCGATGGTGAACAGCTCCAGCTTGGGGAACTGGCCGGCAAACTCGGCTGCCACCTTGGTATCGGTCGGACGGTAGAAGTTCTTGCCAGCAATGCGCTGGGCCTCCTCGGAGTACAGATACTTCAGATAGGCCTCGGCCACGGTACGCGTACCCTTTTTATCGACCACCTTGTCGACCACGGCCACCGAAGGCTCGGCCAGGATGGACAGCGAAGGCGCGACGATCTGGAACTTCTCGGGGCCGAACTCCTTGAGTGCCAGATAGGCTTCGTTCTCCCAGGCCAGCAACACATCGCCCAGGCCGCGCTGCACAAAGGTCACGGTGGAGCCGCGCGCGCCGGTGTCCAGCACGGGCACGTTCTTGTAGAGCCTGGTGATGAAATCCTTGGCCTGTGCATCGCCGCCGTACTTGCGCTTGGCAAATTCCCAGGCTGCCAGATAGTTCCAGCGTGCACCGCCCGAGGTCTTGGGGTTGGGCGTGATCACCTGGATGCCGGGCTTGACCAGATCGTCCCAATCCTTGATGCCCTTGGGGTTGCCCTTCTTGACCAGGAACACGATGGTGGAGCTGTAGGGCGCGCTGTTGTGCGGCAGGCGCTTTTGCCAGTCGGCCTTGACATTGCCGTTCTTGACCAGGGCGTCGATATCGCCTGCAAGGGCCAGCGTGGCCACGTCGGCCTCAATGCCGTCGATGATGGAGCGCGCCTGCTTGCCCGAGCCACCATGCGACTGCTTGATGGTCACATCCTGGTTCTGCGTCGCCTTCCAGTGCTTGGCAAACGCCTGGTTGTAGTTCACATACAGCTCGCGTGTGGGGTCGTAGGAAACGTTGAGCAGCTGCACACCGGTTTGTGCAAAAGCGGGCAATGTGGGCAGAGCCGAGAGGGTCAAGCCAGCAATCAGACCGGCAGCCAGAGGAAACTTGATAAAGTTGCGACGATTTTTCATTGGACTGTGTTCTTGGAGTGAATGGTTAACGGGCTTCTGCCCCGTTGCTGTGCATTCTTGAGCCGCATTCTTAAAACTCAAACTACTAAGATTTCAGTTTGTTATTACCCAAACATCTGAAATCAACCAAGAGGACCCTACACATGGCACGTACCGTTCACTGCATCAAGCTTGGTCAAGACGCTGAAGGCCTGGATTTCCCTCCTGCCCCGGGCGAACTGGGCAAGCGTATCTATGAAAGCGTGAGCAAGCAGGCCTGGGCCGACTGGCTCAAGCACCAGACCATGCTGATCAATGAAAACCGTCTGAACCTGGCCGACGCCCGCGCCCGCCAGTATCTGGCTCGCCAGATGGAAAACCATTTCTTTGGCGGCGGTGCCGATGCTGCAGCCGGCTATGTGCCCCCCAGCGCCGAGTAAGTTCTTCTGACTCGCACACCAAGCCCCGTGGCCCTGCCCCGGGGCTTTTTTATGTGTGAATTCGCAGCAGTAACAACGAGATTGCACGACTGGTCAGCATGCGGCCGGTCAACGAAGACGGCCCGCTGATCGCGGCGGAAACGGCGTCGGACATCCCCTCCTTATGCCCGGCTTCATCCGTTAATTCCTCCCGGCGACCCAGCCCACAAGAGATGCTTGAAAATCCGCATCCTGAGACAATTCGCCTCGCGTGTGGCCCGTTCCATTTCAATGCCACGGCCCCGACCGTCGCCACCGAGCGGCTGATTGGCTCCCGCGCTTTGCCCCTGGCCGGACGGCTCTCGCGCGGAGCCCACCCGCGCTGACACATCCATCGTCCATGGTTCTCGATCCCTTCACCCTGCTCGTCCTCTCCGCGGCCATGGCCGCCGCCTCGGCGCTGTACCTGGCTGCAGAATGGAGCAGCGTGCGCGAACGCTCGCTGCTGCTCTGGAGCGCGGGGTTCACGATCATCGCCATGGGCAGCGGGCTGGCCCTGCTGCGCTCCAGCGGCTATGTACTGTTCGGCATCTGGTTCCCGAACGGCTTGCTGATCGCCGCCCACTGGCTGTTCCTGGCAGGCGTTGCCGGATTCACGCGCACCCGGCTGCCGCGCGCCTGGTGGCTGCTGGCCGCCGTCTGGCTGGCGATGCTGTTTCTGCCCGACGGGCCCTTGTGGTCCAAGACGATGCTGGGCATCCAGTCGCTGATGATTGCCGTCATCACCTTGCGCGCCGGCCTGCTGCTGCGCCCGCATGGCGCAGCGCTGAGTGTGGGCGCGGCGCAGCTGCGCTTCGTTCTGCTGGCACACGGCCTGTTCTACCTGGCCAAGGCCGGTTCGGCCGTGGCACCGGACGCCTTCGTCAACCTGGCCAGTTTCCGAGGCGCGGTGATCCTGGTCTCGCTGGTGGAAGGCGTGATGGCGATCATGCTGCTCGCGATGTCCATGACCGGCACCGAGCGCCATCGCCGTGAAGAGCGTATCGCGCAGATCGCCGCCCGCGACCCACTGACCGCCCTGGACAACCGCCGAGCGCTCTATCTGCGCGCACCTGAGCTGCTGCGGCAGGCCTCGCCGACCAGCCCTGGTGCCCTGCTGCTGATCGACATTGACCACTTCAAGCAGGTCAACGACCTGCACGGCCACGATGCAGGCGACCGCCTGCTGGTGACCCTGAGCGACCTCATCCGCGGCTCGCTGCCCCACGGCGCGCTGGCAGCACGACTGGGCGGGGACGAATTCGTGATTCTGCTGCGCAGTGTCTCCGCCGCCGCCGCGCAGGCGCTGGGGCAAAACCTGCGCGAGTCGTTCGCGCAGCAAGCGCGCGCCATGTTCGCAACGCCGGAGCCAGTGTCCCTGAGCATCGGTGCGACCTTGTTCGACCAGCCCGAGACCGAGCTGTCACATTGGCTCAAGCGGGCCGACGAAGCCCTCTACGCATCGAAGCGCAAGGGACGGGACCGGATGGAACTCGCCCCGCTTCCGCCAGGGCGGACGCAATGATGATCCTCTAGCCTCGACTGGAGCCAGTGCGGCAGCCCGGATGTACTTCACCTTCGGCGGTGCCCTGACCCCATGGTCGTTACCGTGATGCGCCCGAAGCGGATGCCCCTCAGAGGCTCAGGTATGTCTGCTTCTGGCAGGTTGCGGCTGTCGCCATTCGACCCAAAGCGGTCTGTCAGTTGGCGGGCCGAAGATCAATAAATTGAAATCCGAGGGGGTTTGAAGCTACGACTGCCGTGGCGATCTCCCCCTGCTTAGCAATTCGCCAAATTTTTTCTGAAACACAAGGGCTTATTTCCACTTGCGGGGTAGAAGCGATTAGCTTTAGTCGATAGCGGCAACCTTTACCTTCGTGCGGTGGGTACACGAATTGCACAGTTGTTTGAGTCTCATGCGAAGCAACAACGAACTGAAGGATTGCTGCAGCGATGCCGAAGGTGGCCATCCATCCTGCGATGAAAGTCACCATTGCACCCAGAAGCACAAAAAAGGTCCGTCGAGTTGGGCCAAAACGATTGAATGGAGCATCTGGGTTTGCATCACGAAAGAGTGCATAGGCACTCACAAAGGACACAAAAATCCCAGCGATCACTGCGGCTTGATGCGTAGAGTCACTTGGCAGGAAATTTCGGCGGTTAAGCCCAGCCCATATTCCAATACAAATGATTGCCAGTAGGAAGGCCGTGAACTGTTTTGCTCGTCGTGAATCCCCGCTTCGGAGTATCAAACCCATTCTGTCCCGCCCATAAAGTGATGACCAGATCACATTAGTCGTTCAGCAAATGATGCAGCATAACTTGCATCTTGCCTTTTCAAGCGGCTGCTCTTGGCCGATCTGCGACTGTCGCCGACCGCCCCTTAGGAGACAGTCGTTAGCGTGAAAAATAACGATAAAGTTTTGGTCCAACAAATAATGAGGCGGGACCGAAGACGATGAGCGAGAAAGCTAAAGAACCCGCGATGTTATGAAAATACTGATAGACGATGAAGATGATGATCAATTCAAGCGCTACGCAAAGTCCGAGCGTTAAGACCCCCTCCATTGTCAATAGCGCGGCAAAGAAGGATTTCATTTCTTCTCCTGTATGTCAGTCGGAACGACCATCAATTTTTGGTGCGAGTCGATCAGTGTGAACGACTACCATGTTTGGTTCACTTTTGAGCTTGGAGCTCAATCCCAACGAACACTTTTGACCGAAAGCACCGGCAGGACACGGCCCTGAGCAATCATTGAGGTTGGGTTCCGAATGGAGATAATTCTCAAATATGGAAGGACGCCGATCACTCAGACCTTAAAAATGAAAACATTTCTTCTTGCAATATCAACGGTTGCCTTCTTTGACGTTGCGCAAGCGATGTCTTTTTCAGTAGCAGTGCAAAAAATTC
This sequence comes from Comamonas testosteroni, assembly GCF_000761245.1. Taxonomy (GTDB): domain Bacteria; phylum Pseudomonadota; class Gammaproteobacteria; order Burkholderiales; family Burkholderiaceae_C; genus Comamonas; species Comamonas testosteroni_C. Next base: position 17,146 of record NZ_AWOR01000032.1, read on the forward strand.
AGGTTTTTGAGCTTGCTAGGCATAGCTCGGCGTATTGCGAGAAGCAAGGTATGCCTACCAACCAATCCTATGTCAACTGGCTGACAAAAAGTGGAACTCATTTTTCGGAAGCGCTTTCAGCGGTTGAGAAGGAGGTGGGTAAGCAGGCCGTGTCAAAAGATGATCAGATCGTGGCCAGAGCGATCATCGTTAAAGAGATATCCAAGAGCGCGCAAGAGTACCTGTCAAAGAAAGGGGTTGACTGTGCGATGTTTGATTCAATCCTGCTGACGTATTCGCGCTTCCTGAAGCAATGAGCCTGTCAGATCAATAGCGGATTCAGCTTAGCTTCTAAAGCGATGCTTGGAAGTCTGCATCTGGCCGGGAGCACAGGCTCTGGACGACCCCGAGCCGACCTGCGCAGAGTTTGGACTCGCTGAACTCGTTCAGAGACCACTGAAGCCAACGACCCCCTTTGTCCAAACGACTTTCCCGTCAGCGTCTACTTCCCAGAAAACTTGGGCATGAGTGCGGTGCGCTAGAGAACCTTTTCCCTTTTGGTTGAAGGAGGCATAGCGGACGAGCGGGTCGGTATCACAGGCACCATGAAAGCTAAAGCCTTGCTTCAAAAGAAAGTTTGTCAGTGCTTCTTCGGTCGCCCCTGGAGGAAACGCTTCGAGCAGGCGCTGATTGAGTTCTGGTGAAATGGCCAGTTTGCGAATGCTTGAAACTTCTTCTGCCTTACGTGCAGGGCAAGCGGAAGAGTAACCACTGCCGGCACTAACCCCATGAAGAATGGCGGGAAGTTCCTCGTTTGCATTGGAACAGGCAGACACAATAAAGGCACCGGCCAAGAGTACAGCAGACTGAAGGCTCCTGGATGACGTCACGGTTAGGAAGCTAGAAGCCAGTTTGCACGTATCCATTAGATTGCATGCCTGTTTGACGCTGAATTTTCGGAGAACCTAATACTGCGGGCTAGAAGAAATTTCAGCAACACAAGATAGAAAGGATCCCGCTAACCCAACTCCGAAAGACTGCGAATGGCCGGACTGCGACAGTCACAGATCCCCCCATCGCAGCGCTTCGCGTGCTGTCGCCTCAGGTCTGCTTTGCAGACATTGCAGACCGAGAGGACTCACTAGCCGGCACTGAACCAGACAGGGTCTGGCCGCTACGCTCCAGAAAATACTTGAGCGGGGGCTTGAAACCGCAAGCCTGCGGCAGCTTCCATTCCTGGATACCGACAGCTCAGCTCGAAGCCTTGGCCAGTTGCTGCAGCTCAAGTTGCCTGGCAGCGCTGGCTTCGAGGTTTGCACGCTCTTCATCCAGATAGCGATAAATGCTTTTGAGGTCGGCGATTTTCTGCCTGATCTCCGCCATCTTCTTTTCAATGAGCTTGGCGCCGTCAGCACAATCGATCGTCTTGTTCCGCTGCGCATCCAGAATCTGCCCTATTTCCCCCAGCGAAAAACCCATGCTTTGCGCGCGCTGGATAAAGGTCAGATCCTGCAGAGTTTGCGCAGTGTAGACGCGATAGTTGTTGGTTCGTCGCGTCGGCGAGATCAGGCCGATTTGCTCGTAGTAACGCAAAGTATGGCGGCTGGCGCCGCTACGGGTCTCAAGTTCGCCGATTCTCATGAAAATACCGCTTGACTATAGAGTTAGGTCGACACTCTACATTTGATTTCTCACCCAACCAAGGAGCAGGAGAATGAGCGTGGAGTGCTTTGTCACGGGAGGGACCGGCTTCATCGGTCAACATTTGCTGGCGAACCTGAGTGCCAAAGGTCACACCGTCCGGGTGTTGATGCGCCACCCAGAGCGGCTGGCTGCACTGCGAGAGCAAGTCGACAATCTGGGAGGAATTGCCACCCGGGTATTTTCCGTTGCTGGCGACCTGGAGCGCGACAACCTCGGGCTGAGCCCTTCCGACCAAGCAGTGCTGAGGCAGGCCCGAGTCGTATTCCACCTGGGTGCCCATTTCGCTTGGGGGCTTTCATCGGAGCATTGTCGTGCGGTCAATGTAGAAGGGGCAAAGCGCGTGGCGCTGCTGGCGGCTGAGCAAAAGAGCCGCTTGGTGATGATCGGCGGCTACATGCTGAAAAATCATGAACATCTGCTGCGCATCGGAATTGACCCTCGTCATCCGGAGCGGACCAACTGGCCTGCCGTCTACCGGCACGTCGGTGCTTACGAGGCGAGCAAGCTGGAGGCGCACTTTGCGACTTTGCAGGTCATGTCCGCCAAGGGCGGGGAAGTTACCGTTGTCCACCCCGCGACGGTCTGTGGCCACAGCCGCACGGGGCATATCCTTGACGGTCAGCCTCTGGTGGCGCTGATACGCAACCTTGCGCAGGGAAAGCTGGCTGCAGTGCCCGGTACCGCCGAGCATTGGCTGCCACTGGTCACCGTGGATTACCTGGTTGAGTTGGTGGCAGCTTGTGCTTTTGATCCTGCCATGGCGGGCCAGGAACTGCTGGCGCTTGATGACCAAAGTCCCAACTTGCGGGAGCTCCTGGGACAGGTGGCACACCCCATGGGCCTGAAGCCTCCCAGGCATCACATTTCACTGCGATTGCTGAAGCTGCTGCTGAGTATTCCGCCCGTCGCACGGTTCTTGAATACAAGCGCTGAAGCCTTGGACTTTATCCAGACCACTCGCTTTGATACGGCAGCAGTCGAGCAATTTGCCAACAGGCATGGAATAGCCAAACCGGATATACGCCAGTCTTTGCAGCACACTGCAATGTTCGTCAACTCACATTGGGTAGCCAAGCACAGGGCTGCCTGACTTGCTCCTTGGGGCACCAAACAACATCAAGATCCGAGGTGGTCGTACAAAGCAGGACAGCGCGGTCTCGGACATGCCGCAGATGTGCGCTTGCCAATGTCCGCCAGTGTCTGCTGCACCGTTTCGACACACGCGAAAGCAGTCATCCAGATGATGTCGGACATGGCAGCAGATCGCATGGCTGGTCTGGGATGGAATCCGTATTCAGGGCTGACTGATCAACAAGTCGGCTAACGGCAATAGAGGTCATCCCCGCGACAAATTGGACGCGCACTCACGACAAGGTGGATGCGCACTCACGACAGCGGCCATAAAGCGTAATTTCATGGCTATCGACCACAAAACCAGATGGCGCCAAGCCCGCCAGGTTGCCGGGACAGGCATGTACATCGAAAACCCGCTGGCAGACGGTGCACTGGAAATGGTGATGGTGTCCGTGGTGAGCCACCTCATACATGGGCGTGCGCTCAGGCAAGTGGACCTCATGAAGAAAACCCTCTTCAGCCATCGCTTTGAGCGCCCGGTACACGGTCGCAATCCCCAGCCCAGGTAGCGCTGCCTGCGCCAGCTCCAGCACCTCCTGTGGCGCAAGCGGCCTGTCGGCCTTCGTCATGGCCTGCTCAATAGCCGCGCGCTGCTTCGTGGATCGTTGCTTGGAGGGGGTCATTGTGGCGAGGCTATGTCATGGAAGCGGGGGAGGCAATATTGTGCCCTGGCTCTCCCCTTGACCGCCCCCTACAGGTACTTGAGCCAGGTGATGTCGCGTCGACGCTGCTTGAGTGCAGCAAACCAGCGAACGACGGGATACAAGGTCACGGCCAGCAGCGCCGAAATCACCCATAGCCAAAGCAAACTGCTCAGCCCGAACAATTGCCCCTGGTTGGCCCCCCAGACCGCCATTGCGCTCAGGTACATGAACTTGAGCACGTACAGATGCAGCACATAAAAGAACATAGGCGCGGCCCCCAGCGTGGCCAGAAGCTGCAGCCAGCGGCTGCCTGCTGCTTTCTCGAACGCTCCCAGCAGCAGCAATCCGATGCCGAGCGTCAACAGCAGGAACAACAGTGAGGGCGGATACTTGGTGACATTGAACCAGGACATGACCGTCCGCAGCGTATCCGCACCGGCCAGCCAAGGTGCATCGCCATACAGGTTCAGCGTGCGCAGCAGCGCAAAGCCCAGCAGGCAGCTAACGCCTGCAACGAGCAAATGGTGCCGGCGCTGTGCCGGGTCACAGGCTTTGCCAAACCACGGTCCGATGCCGTAGCCCAGGGCGATCACACCAATCCAGGGAAGCAGGGGATAAGACGTGCGCAGTTGCAAACCCGCCAGCTCCAGCCAGCCACGGTCATGCAAGATTGCCCAGGGGATATGCATCACGTGATCCGCCGGGAAATGCACGCTATCGAACAGGTTGTGGCCTGCTACCAGCACCAGGCCCAATAGCAGCAAGGCCTTGCGTGGCAGCCACACCAGCACCGACAGGGCCAGCATGGAAAGACCAATGGCCCAGATCACTTGCAGGAAGATCTTGGTGGGGGGAAATTGGAAAGTCCAGGCGAAGTTGACTACCGTCACCTCCAGCAGCACCAAGAACAGGCCGCGCCGCCACAGGAAGCCTGACGCAGCACTCGCCTGACCCGCCTCGGCATGGCGGCTGGCATACAGATACGCCCCCAAGCCTGTCAGAAACACAAACACAGGCGCACACAAATGGGCCAGCATGCGCGGAAAGAACAGGCCGGGCGCAGTGTCTGCCACCACCATCGGGTCCGGTACTTGCAGATGCAGGTAAAAGGTTTCACGGACATGGTCGAGCAGCATGAACAGCATGACGAGACCACGCAGCGCATCGATCGATTGCAGACGGCCAGCACTCGCTAGCGAAGACGAAGAAGGTGACAAGCTGCTTGCTCTATTGATATTGAATTATCACTATCATATCAACTCTATGTTTACCCGCACATGTCTCCAGCTCTTGCCTTCCGGCAAGCAACCCATGGGTCCAAGAACGCAGGAGCACATGCACGCTGTCTTCCCTGAAAAACCTATCGAGACCTCCCGCCCCACCCTCTGCTCCCCTGCAATCGTCGCGGCCTTGTTCCTGGCCAGCGGTAAGGCCTTCGCCATTGGACAGGACGAAGCCAAAGGCTTTGCCGAGGGCAGTTCTCTCATCATGCGCAACCGCATGCTTTCAGAGCAGCTCGACTATCAAAATGGCAGCAGCTTTCGCGCCGCAAGTGGGCAAAGAGGCCAAACCCTTGCTCGCGAATCGGCCTACGGGCTAATGCTCAATTACGAATCAGGCTACACACGTGGCCTCGTTGGAGTGGGGCTTGATGCGCATGCCTATGGGGCCCTCAATCTAGGTACCGAAGCGAACCATGCACGCGCAACACCTCGCTACGTGGCCAGGAATGGACAAGAGATTGCCGATCGTTTTGGGCGCGCCGGCGCAGCGCTGAAAATCCGAATCTCAGCCACCGAACTGAAGGTGGGCGAGATGCGGAGCAGGTCCCCGCTCTTCAGTTCGTCCGATACTCGATTGCTGCCTGAAAGCAATCGAGGCTGGCAAGTCATCAGCACAGACATCCCTGCGCTCACACTGCAAGCCGGACGCTTTACCGGCTGGGCTGACCGCAACGCCCGCAAGAACGGTGCCGACCTGCTGGCCAACTACTCGGGCGTGACCAGCAGCTCCTTCAGCTTTATAGGCGGTACATGGCTCACACCCATCACCAACCTGACGCTCAGCAGCTACTACGGGCAATACGCGGACAACTGGAACACCGCTTATTTGGGAAGTTTCTACAAACTCCCCCTGCCAGATAAGCGTTCACTGTCGTTCAATCTGAATATCTATCGCAGCACCGATACCGGCAGGGCAAAGTCCGGCGTCATCGACACCACCACCTGGAGCTTGATGAGCAGCTACGCCATAGGTGCTCACAAATTCGGACTCGGCTACCAGAAGGTCCGCGGGAACAACCCGTTTGACTATGTGAATCGCGGCTCCATCTGGCTGGAAAATGCGATGCAGCTGTCCGACTTCAACGGTCCGCGCGAAGCCTCATGGCAACTCAGGTACGACGTGGACCTGAGCTCCATTGCAACCCCTGGATTGAGCGCGGGCGTGGCCTACACCAGAGGCTCCGGTATAGACAACAGCCGTCTCAACGCAGTGTATGCCAGCCGCCTCAGCTATTCGGCAGCCAACGGCAAACACTGGGAGCGAGACATTCAGGTTCGATACACGGTGCAACATGGGGCGGCAAAGAATCTGAGTTTGCAGTTGCGCTACGGAGTGCATCGAACGAATAAAGCGCAAGGTGAAGCCAATATGAATCAGCTTCGACTACAAGCGGAGCTTCCATTCAAGCTCCTGTAAACCTGAACGAACTGCCTGATTGGCAGCAATCAGTGATTCAATGCGGCCCCGTTCTCTTCCGATACCTGGCATGAAGCGGTCGACGGGGAAAGTTCACGGCCGACCGCTTTCAAGGGCAGGATTGAAATGGAGGTCCCGGCCACGAGCCGTCGCTGGAGGCAGGCGAAACTGACGCTCGGCGCAGGCATCGGATATCGGATATCGGATGGCGATGAGGAAGTACATGCAACCAAAGGGCGCGCAAGCGATCTTCATCCGAAATGAGAGAAGATGACCCACCCACGCTTGGGAATGACGATCAAGCCAGACTCATGCCCAGTTGCATAGAAGGAGCCTGGTTCTCTCAACGCCTCATTGATGCCGCGCTGCATTTCGGAGGGAATATCCGAGCACCCCTCGTTCATACCGGTCAGCCAGCCGTTTCGAACTATTTCGTCCTTCGGCTCAACGTAGGGTGTTTCCTTCCAGTCACTGTATTCACGCGCTTTATGCCGCCTGGCCTGCTTGGCATCTCTTAAGGCATCGAGCCCATTCGTGCGAATGCGTTCAAGCGAAAGCCCATCCATTTTGTAGATAGCTGCTCCGCAACCTTCTCTCAAGCCGCCGCTGTCCTCAATAAAAAGTAGTTCTTCAATCTCGATCGCCTCAGGCAGATAGCCTTCGTACCAGTAGCTGTTGAGGCCTGCGCAGCCTCGGGTTGCAAGGAGGAACGTAGCCACAATTGAAAGTGCCATCAAACTGAGCTTCATTGCGCCTCTCATATCGCCTTGGGGTAACCCTTCAGTCCAGCCGCCCCCCATTCTGCGGTCGGCTTACCCAGTCCGTCAGCCACTCTATGTCCGTATCCTTGTACTTGGCCGATCAGGCCAACCTCCAGACGCCTTGCCGCGAGATATCGCCGGTCACCTTCAATGACGACGGCTACTACTGGTTCCTTTACCGCTACTTTGAATCAGCAAACCTCGAACGCCACAAAGGCGAGCTGATTGATCTTTACGGTGGCGGTGTCATCGAAGGCTATCAACTGCATCGCCTTCGCACCGAGCTAGAGCAAGCAATGCAGGATGTCGCGCATAAGCCAGACTCCTGGCTGGTTCTCGTTGGCTGGCAGGGCGAGTGCGTTTCCGCCGAGACGGAGGACTGGCGCAAAGTCGAAAAGCTCGAAGTGCTTGACCTCATCACTTCGCTCCTCGCACTCATCTCGTCAAGCTCCCCTACGCGAAAGCTTGTCTGCGATGGCGACTGAAGCACCGAGCCTTCGCCCATCATGCCGTTGACGAACAGGCCCACGAGCGCTCCGGCCCGAAGCATGGCCACAGAATCCGACAGCTGAGAGTAGAGCACCGCCATGATGCCCGAGCCCATCAGGAAGATCGGGACGATCAGGCAGCTTGCGGCCTGTGCGGCCCACATCGAAGCCTTGCTCAGGCTCAGTCATCGGTGCGCATTTCGTGGATCGGTGGTGTTAGCCCCTCCAAGGAGGGCCTGCCCTCCCTGCTTTCATGCACCAATCCATCACAACCCATTGATTGGATTGGATTGAATTTCCAGAAAACGAGGTTTTGCAGAGGCCCCCTCATGCTTACTTCACCAGTTCACGCCAGCTAATGCGTCTACCCAGCGGCTTGGGTGCGCCATAGGGAATGTCAATGTCCAAAGGCTTGTCCCTGTTGCCCGTCGTCGATATGTGATCGGTTGCCTTGCCATCGCCTGTGATGGTGGTGGCATGTCCCGAGATCGTTGAGCCATCCACCATGGTCGAAACATCGCCCTTGCCATCCGGCCCTTGGGTCACGGCCTGACCAGTGTTGAAGTCCAGATAATTGATCCAGCCATAGCCCCCTGCCAGGCATACATCGGGTGAAGGCACGTTGCTGGCGATGACCAGGGTGGAGTTGGCCAGGCGCATGTCGAAATTCACGCGCTCGCCTGAGTCGGGCAAATCTACGTACCAGCCCTTGGCATCATCCTTGCAGTCAGTCGAATTGCCCAAGCACTTTATCGTGCGCGTGCGCTGGCCGCCCGCTCCAGTACTGGGCTCCAGCAGCATCTGATTGAGCCGGCTGCGCAGCGACTCCCCCGAAGTGCTATCCATGTTGTCATCGAAGCCATAGACGCTTTGCGTACTCTTGTCTGCAAGATCGGATGAACCATACAGCCTGCCGGTGCCCACCAGGATGCGCGGCCTCTCGGTTGCCGCAGAAGTGGGTACCAGTTCAATGCGCGTGGTAATGGGCTGGGGATTGCTGCTCTCGTCCACGAGTTGCACCACCTTCTTCGCGCCAATGGCTGAGCCGTCCTTTTTGAACTCGAAGCGCCAGATATTGCCTTCCAGATCGCCGCCGTACAGCAGCTGCGTAGTGTTGTCGATGGTTGGGTTGCGCACGTAGTTGTTGATCTCCCTCAGGCCGCTGCCTGCCGTGCCAATCGTGTGGATGATGCTGCCGTCGTTGGCATCAAGCACATAGAGATACCCCTTGTTGTCAATGTTGTTGTAACCCGAGGTCAGGAACACTGCCCAGCGGCCGTCTGGCAACTTGGACACCAGTGGCCGGCCAAAGCTATGGCCCATGGTGGAGATGGTCGTGCTGTTGACCTCCCACAGCGGCTTGGGGTCCTGCGGGTGGGTGATATCCAGCGCATAGTAGCCCTTGCCGCCCTTGTTGAATCCGCCCACCAGGATGGTTTTCCAGGTGCCGCCGGCCTGGATGTCGGCCATCACCGCAGAGCCGTCCACGAAGTAGCGATGACCGCCCTCATAACTGGTGCTGGCCAGCCTGGGCAGCTCTGGCATCACGGTCGTCGGCACAAAGGCCCAGGCCTCGCGTGCAGCGGTCTGCACCAGCTTGCGGCCTTCGGTGCCAGAAGCCGTCGGGTCCACCTCTGCATAGAAGGCATGCAGCATGCCATCGTTGCCGCCCACATACACCATCGGCGTGCGGCCGCGCTGGGCCAGCCGAAAGGCGCTATGGCCTGCATCCCGGTACTTGCGCAGTGGCTCCCCCACATACAGCGGCTGGGAGCCGATGATGTCCCCCAGCCTACTCTCGCGCGTACGATACAGCTTGCTATTGTGGTCCTTGGTGAAGCCTTCCTTGCTCTGGTCGCCACGGATGAAGTTCACCAGATTCTGGCCCAGAGCCTCCTGCTGTTGCGCTTGCGACATCTGGTCGTACTGTGCCAAGCGGCTCGAGGCATTGGTGCCACTGAAGTGGCTTTGCAGGCTGTCCAGCCCGCTCCATGTGAAAGGCTTTCGCGTCTTGCCGTCCATGAAATAAATGGTACGGGGGTCGTTGGCCTGATCACGGGCATCGAGCCTGGCACGTGCCGACCAACCATCAATCTGTGTGCGCTGGCCCGATTGCGGATCGATCCTGTAGGCCAGCAGATCGCCAGACCATCGGCCGGTCTTGTAAGTGGCGCCGTAGGCGTAGTTGCTGTCGGCATCGACCAGTGCAGAGGACACCGCCACGCCGGCGCCCGACCCCATGACGGCGCGGATGTCTGTAAACACCTCGCTCAGGCCGGCCTCAATGGCTTTGGGATCATTGGCACTGAAGTACAGGCCCCGGCCATTCACGGCGGTATGCCAGAAATCATCGATGGATTGCCGTTGCTCGTAGTTCGACGTGCCCTCAGTGGGCCAGATCGGCCAGGTCTTCTTGCCCGTGCGCAGGTCGGCGAAATCGCCCGCACCATTCTTGTAGTTCTTGTCGTACTTGAGCGTCCCCGAAACGCCCATGCCAATGACATAGGTGCTCATGTGCTGCCATGTAGCCTTGTCATCCTCCGCTCCGCTACCTGCGGGCTTCACCACATTGTCGCTGTCAGGGCGAAGGTCGGTTGCATAGTAGTACTGGGCCACGTCGGCCAGCGAGTTGGTGCTTCCTCCTTGGGCGTCTTGCATATTCAATTCTTCGCAGGGCAGCTTGCCACAGCCCGTGTGGGTTGCGGGAAGCTGTGTCCATGGCGGCGTTCCTGGCTGCGGCCGCCCGTTCGGGGGTTGCTCAAGCGGCTCCAGTGCAACCCATTCCTCAGGTGCATAGCATCTTGCAGGGGACTCCAGGTCACCGCTGAAGTCAATTCGCCTACCCGTCGACACTGTCCCCGTCTCGATCGTGCCGGTCATCGCCTTCTTGTCGGACCAATACCTGCCCTCGTAGATCTTCTTCCTGCCAAAAACTTTCTCGCAGGTCGCCGCAGGGCAATTGGCGGGTTTGTCGGCCACGATTTCGCTAGTGGGCTGGCCCACGCCTGCGCAGTCCGTCACCTTTTTCGTGCTCGCGTTGTAGCCTGGGACGCAGCCTTCACCTTGGAGCACTGCGACGGTGTGGGGGCCATCCTTGACACACTGGATTTCGACACCATTGCCAGCCGTACCCTTGCCGGCCTCGCAAGCCGCAAAGTCCGCTTCGGACTGCAAGTAGCTCAGTCCGCCCGCCCCTTCATCGACCTTGCTACAACTGCTGGTGGTCCAGCCATTGGCTTGCGTTGGATTCCCGCCCCCATCCAGCCCAAGCAGCGAAGATTCGCAGGAGCCGAAGGCCATGTCCGTGGTCTCGGAATTGCCTCTACAGCCTGAAACGCTCTTGAAACCTATCATTGATTCCGAGCAGGAAGGCACGGATCTGCCTGGCTCGGAGACACTGGTGCATATGGTCTGCGTCCAGTTATTGGTCGCCGAAGCCGCGCTGGAAGTGCACTGATTCGCTGCAACGTCAATCGGATCGGAGGCATCAACAGTGCACCAGCTGACAATACAGCCATTTTCTGCCGTGGCAGCCTGCGGCGTGCAGGTGCCTGGAGCCCTGGGGCCACCTGCCGGGGGCACAATGCCCTCCTTGCCTGGCGCTGGCTTGCACGATGGCGGGTCTGGGACTTCGCCTTTGTTTTTGCACTCGCGGCCGATCCAGCCATTGCTTGCCGAGGGAGCCTCAGCCCGACAGGTCTGCGCAGGCCGCCATTCACTGGCTCTTTGCTCGCAGCTCAGGCCCCCCGAAGCATCTGTCCGGCAGGAGTAGTAGCCCGGCGCAACCGGACCGCTCCAAGTGCTCGGCAAGGGCGTGCATTCATAGAAATATCCGTCCGCGTTGGCGCCGGGTTTGCAAGAGTTCGGAGGGACAGTCGCGACCGAAACAGGGTCCCCACGGCTGCCGCACTGGGTATTCATGCGCACCGATGTGTCAGCAATGGGACCCGGGGTACAGAATGCGGTCCACTGCTGGCCAGAAGACTTTGTGCATTCCGAATACAGGTTGTTGCTGGATGCATCCAGCACAGGGGTCGTCGTAATCTGGCAGCTATTGTCCGTGGCCGATCCGGCCGACACTTTCACGCAACTGGTCGTCCTGAATCCGTTGTCCTTGCTGGGCGACACCTGTTTGCATTCGTCGGCTGTGACGAATTTTTCTTCCTTGTGCCCCCTGTTGCAGTTGGAGAACTGCACCATTGAAAGAGGATTGCCGCCATGGCCTTGCGATGCAGCCAGGATTTCGCGCTGCAGGTCCGGGTGAATGGCCCCGCAAGAGGCAACAGGCCCGGAATAAGGTGCGACCCAGGTACCGTCACATTTGATGAGCCCCAGTCCCTGCACATACTGGCCATTTCTGCCACAAAAATCCTTTGCGCTGACTTGTATGGGCACGGTCTCGCACTCGACCTTGAAGAATCCGTCTGCGCCGGCTGAGCAAGACTGCACCACGCTCCACTGGTCGCTGCCCTCCAGCCTGCAGCCGCCCGCAAATTGATTGCACACGTTTTTGTCGGTGGTCTTGAGGTCCTGTTCGCCCACGGCAGGGTTCTTGTACCAGTAAAAATAGCGCTTTTGCCGGGTCTGAATGGCCAGGGCCGAAGCCCATGGCGTCTGTGTTTCCGTACTCCAGGTGGTTGTCGACCTGAAGCGGTATTGCGTCTTGGTGACATAGTCCCAGGTAAGCAATTGTCGGTAGAGCTTGCGGGTGACCGTGTCTTTCCTTTGCGAATTCCAGTAGGAACGGACGCGCTTGGGCCATAGCAGCTCCTCCTCTTTGTTGCTGATTTTTCCGAAGTGCTCTCGCAGCGTATTCGTGCTTTTCTTCGCCCATTGAAGAGTGGCGGTGCTCCACTGCTTCTTGAGAACGTCCTTCTTGACGATCTTTTTGTAGGTGGTCTCGGTCTTGGTGCCGCCCCCTGGCGTCGTGACCTTCCAGCCCAGTTCGCACTGTGCCAACTTATAGCTGACGCTGGCATCGTGTACGTCTTTGGTACCGCCGACCGAGCCATCGAAAATAGGCCGCGGCCGCAGTCCATCCGCATCGGTCAGCGATGCCGGCGGGCCGTCCTGCTGGCCTACCAGGGTTTGGCCATCAAGCTTCACAGGCCCTGCGCTCTCTTGGCCGATGTTCCAGTACCCATCAGTGGTAACAATGGCGTAATGGCGCTGGCAGGCCGACACCACGGGGTCGACGAAGGGCGTCATGCTGGCATTGATGCTGTCGCTTTGGCCTGCATAGTAGCGGCCCACGCGAGCCAGCGCCTCGCGGGCGGGCGAGGTGCCGCCGGTCTTGACCGTCTGTATGGCCTCGAGCCACTGCTGCTTGCCCTCTGTATTGAAGTCAGCTACCGGTAGAAACTTGCTGTGGGGCCCGACACCGGGATTGGCCACGGTCAGAAAGCCGATGCGAAAATTGTCGTTCAGTGTGGAAAAAGCCAAGCTGACCGACGACTTGGCCATATTGATGCGCGTGCGGTAATAGCTATACCAGTTGGCGAAATTTTGCCTCTGGGCGGCTGGTATGGCTCGGCGTGTCCACCATCCGTCCGGACCGCCGCCTCCATAGATGTTGGGACTGCGCTGGTCGACGCGCAGTGTGCCGTCGTCCACACGCGCTGAGTTAAAGTTCCAATTACTGCTGCTGATTTTGTTGCAAACACCGATATTTTCGGACGGCTCCTCAAAGTGAGGCTCTGGCATTCTGCCGGCAGCGTAGTAATTAAGCCATTCAAAGAAATAGGCTGGCTGGGCGGGATCTTCATAAAGCGCCCTGCGGCGGGTGTCGTTGTCGTAGGCCTGGAATTTCTCGGACAGGTCTACCATCCCCAGAGACTGGTCATAGCCGTCCTTCCAGGCGTTCTCAAACGCAGGCGTGTCCATGTCCCGGCCATCGGGCCTCTTGGGCAGCACATAAGTAGTTTGCGGGTTGTAGTACAGCGTATTGCATAGCGCGCTTTTGTAGCCGACGGGAAAGTAGGTGGTGGCGTCCTGCTCCCAGTCATCGGGCATGTGGGTCCACTTCATGGAGTCAGAGGTGTCCAGAAGCAGCATCACGTTCGGCTTGTTCTGGTCGGCCATGATGCCCAGCGGCGTATCCGATATCTGCACGACATCCTGGGCCGGAGCGTCGGCCACGGCCATGCGGCCAGCGATGACCAGCATGCCCAAACCGATGAACCCTGCCAGCGATGCCGCCACGAATGGCCGCAGCCTATACGTCAGTTTCTGGTGCATCTCGAACCTTCCTTTTCCGATCTCGGGTAGCCCGAGTGCCTGTCTGCCTGTCGGCCTGTTGGTCTGCATTCATGCCGAGCTGTCCACGGCCTGCGTTCTGCCGCCATCCATGACCCCCCACGGTCAATACACAGTCATCTGCACACTGCTCAGGGTGCTGCGCGGGCCCGTGGCGCGTGCGGTGATGCGGTACATGGGGCGGGCGTTGCAAGAGGAAACACTGCCTGCCGTCTCTGAGGGGCCTGGGCATTCCAGCTCCTGCGGCAGCACGCAGCTTTGGCCGGGCGCATCCCAGCGGCCGGCATCCCTGCACAGCCGGTGAATGAGAAATTCCACCTTGTTGCCCAGGCCATCGTCTTCGGTGACCAGCTTGGCCTGGCTCCAGTCCAGCGGCGCCCTAGGGTCATGGCTGGCGAAGTAGCCACCGTCAGCGTCGGCCTCCAGCGTCGTACTGCCAGCGGAATACAGCGCATCGAGCTGGGCCATGCCTCTTTCCAGCCCCAAGTCGGCACCCGATGTGGCCCCTTGCTTGAGCGCAAGGCTGCCTGCCATGCTGGCGCCCTGAGTGGAGGTGCGCACCACGGCCAGGCCGGTGAGCGTCATCACCAGCAGCACGATCAATGCGACCAGAAGGATGACGCCGCGTTGCGGGGCCTGCTGGGGCTTGGGGCGATGTGTGGGTGAATGCACGGCTTTCATAACTGCTGCCCCCACAGCGTGTTGCGCAGCGGAACAATGCTTTCGTATACCCGGTAGCGGTAGTGCATCCATTCATCCCCGCCTCCCATGCTGAATTGCTTGGTGCCGTTGGCCCAGCGGGGTGCGGAGTTGGTGACTTTGTCTTTTTCGTAGTGCGGAATACGCATCAATACGGCGATACGCACGGCAAGAACCTGCTCCCACCTGGTTGCATTGGGGGAAAGCGAGGCGGTCCATTCGACTTCTTCATCGATCGCGCCATTGGCGTTGGCGTCATAGCCGTATTCGGCCTGAAGTTGAAATATGTCATGGGCCACGGCGACCTTGTCCGTCTCGGTCTCGTCGAGATGGTTGTAGCGGGTCAGTTGCTTCTTGTCGTCCACGCTCCAGACGGTGAGGGTGGGCTCCGGCCCCAGGCTGTAGAGCATGCCTTCGCCCAGACTGCTTTTGCTCGAATCCAGGAGGCTGATGTGAGCGCCATCATTGCGCGTGGCGTCGACCTCCTTGCCTTGGTAAAAATCCTGGTAGGAGCCGGTCTTTCGATGGACCTTGTTTTTGTTGGCGGCTGCCGTTGCGGATGTCGGGTCGGCGCCGGCGGTCACTTCCATCAGCAGGCAGCTGTCGGTGAAGCTGTCGCTGGTGCCCAGGATCACATCGCCGGCCTGAAAGCCCGCATTGGACCTCTCCATCTTGAATTCACCGCCACTGCTGCCCACATAGCGGGCGCCGGCAAACATATTGCTGGACGAGCCAGTCAGCACCCAGATTCTCCCGTCTGCTATGCGCACGGGTAGCAGCGGGAAGTCGAAAGCGGCCGTGCTGCGTCCGCTGTTGTAGGCTTTCACTGAGCAGTTGAGATAGCGCGCGTCGATGCTTGCAAACCCCAGCCCTGCCGAGCGGATGTCGCGTTCAATGGCGAACAATGCCATGGAGCCTGCCGTCTGCGCTTCACTGATCGAGACGATGGTGCGCCGTCGCCCTTCGGACGTTGCATACAGCTGGTAGATGGCCAGCATGCTGGCCAGACCTATGGCCAACCCCACCATGATTTCGATCAGGGAAAAACCGGGGGACCGCCCCATCGCCAGCGGCGTTCCGCATGGGATTTCGTATGGGAGCTTGCGTTTGTGCATCGGCATGCCCTAGTGCACAAAAGCCTGGATCTGGTAGTTGCGCACGGCCGGGTCATTGGGCCCTTGCCAGCACAGCGTGACCGTGATCCGATTGTCGTTCGCTGCATCCACCCTGACTTGCTGCATGGCAGCCGTGGCGCCAGGCAGGCCATGTACGTTGGCCTGTTCACCCCGTGCGGCTTTGAGCACGCCTTTGAACGAGGCGTCTCCTGCGCTACTGCCGCTGAAGTCGCACATCTCGCCATCGGGCTGGTGCTGGAACGCTGCGAGCGAGTTCGCCAGATTGTCTGGCGAGCTGCGGCTCACTTTGAGCTCGATCAGCCGCACGATCTGCGAAGCGAACATGCCCGCCTCCGTGCGGTACTGAGCATGGCCGGCCCAGGTCGCGGACTTCATGGTCAGCCCGGCAATTCCGAGGATGCCGGTCATGACGATGATGATGGACACAAGTGACTCGATCAGCGCAATGCCGTGCTGGTGACGGCCCTGTCTTGCGCCTGTACTCACGGGGCGCGAGGTCAGCATTTGCGGTTATCTCCGTTGTTTGAAATGCCTGGATCGCACAAACGAACCTGCCCGCCAAGCGATATGACGACATGCAGGCAGCGGGGACCCTGCGGATAGCAGGTGTCCGCTACGGGACCCAGGAATTTGACGATCTGGTTGACGGAGGCCGCACCCTGGCCATCGAACTGCACGACGGCCTTGTTGGCCGCCACGTGCAGTCCCGTTGTACGTGCTTCCTCAGGATCTTTGCTGGCAACCCAATCCACTCCCTCGAGCGTGCTCCAGTCGACTTCCTGCGGACCACCTGCCAGCATTACCCAGCCGAGGCCATTCACTCTGGCAGTGGGCTGTGAAGCGCGGGGATCATCGGTCAGCAAAAGCCGTACCTCGGCATTGCGACGTACGGCCTCGGCGCGCGCAAGTTGTGCGCCGCTGTAATAGCTCTGTGCCGCTGCGCGGATGCGAGCGTCGGTCAGGTAGGCGCTGGCGCTGGGCAGCGTCATCAGCATGAAGAAGACTGTGAGACCCAGGCCCACGAGCATCTCGACAAGGGTGAAGCCCTGTACGGCGCGGCGCATCAGCAACTTCCATCCTTGCGTGAAGACCAGCAATTGGCTTCAGGCTTCGTCCAGCCAGTAGGCGTTGCGGCAGTCTTGCGCACGCCCTGGGTGTCAAGGGTGAAGACAAAACCACCCATGCTGCCCTTGCCTGTGGCGGTGACCTTCGGGGGTGTTTCGTCCAGGGCGCAGGTGTACTTGAAATGGCTGGTTTCCGCAGGCAAAGGCGCGATCGAGTCCGCCGAGCAGGCACCGGTGTACGTGCGGTAATCCTGGAAATACTGCTCCAGCTTGGCCCCCATGTCCGCAAGAGGCACCAGGCCATCAACGATGCGCCCGCGCTTGAGGTAGTCGCTATAGCTAGGTACGGCGATTGCCGTCAGGATGCCGATCATGGCTATGACGATCAGAAGCTCGATCAGTGTGAAGCCTCTCACACACTCACTCTTATGCATTGATACTCAGTTTTTATTAAATCCAGGGCTCAATTCAGGGCGCAATCCAGGGCGCGAATTCAAGCAAAAACCCGGAAAAACCCCACAGCAAAAAGCTCAAAATAAGACAATTCTTATAGGAACCAAGGAGTTCTGCGCGTAAAGTAAATTTTTCAATCCGAGTTCCATGGATTAATCATAGGAAATATTGTTGGCGCCGGAATTAACAACTCCATCATTAGCATGATTTTCATTTTCTATTCCTTTCCCACTCATGAATATCCGCCCAAACTGCAACTTCCGGTTCCTCCGGAGGTTCTGAGTTGATATCGTTTTCGTTCTCTTTATTTTTTTCCCGAGTTCTGCGAACAGTCACCAAAACCAACCATAACAACAAAAACAAGAACGTCATACTTAATGAGTACCATGACCAATCCACAACTGGCTCAACCCCCATTAACTTCAATACCGAAACAACTGCACCCAATAGAATCAATAAATACATACCATTTCCCCTGCCGAACATGTGAAATATGCAGATTTCAATCGAAAGATATTGACTTCAATGCAAGTTTTTGATCGGCGGCAAGCTATTACGTTAGATGCGCATGCAAGTCAATGAAAAAAGAGAACAGCAATTCCCAAAGCCAAGAAGATCATTACCATTCGGTTCTCACAAGCACCCAATAAATCGCCTCTCTTGCAAGGATGAATGACCATAGAAATCAATGTCCTAGCAGTGATATGCAGCATCTGAAAAACCAGGCAGGAGTGCCTGTTTTGTACTGAAATGGCAAATCTTGCCACTCATGAATAATAGTGCCCCGACTTTTCCCATCAATCACCTGCTTAGCACCTGCACTACAGCTCAGATCTCCACCAAGAATTATCAATAATTAATTTCAGAAAAAAAGAATATCCGTCCTGATTATTGATTTATCGTACATGTTTTTGGCGACCTTCTTGAAAATGGAACCGATGAGCTCTATTGGACAGATCACTCCTGAGCAATAGAAAATTTCCTCAGCGCCCTATATATCCACGAGATCCACGCAACAGCCTCTCTGGGAAATCAACAAGCAATCATCGAAAAAATCATGGAAAAATGCAGTAAGAAAAACAGTTATTCAGGCGTTTGGGATCCTCCGCAGCAATTGACTCCTGCCTCACGCCTGCGTAAGCAGTCATGGTCCGCGCTTGAATATAGACTGGAGGAAACTTCACTTCCGCTGATTGATAGCATCAAGATCCTTCATTCCAGTGAAGGGTGCGGATGGGGCGATTTAGCGGCAGCGATCACTCAGGAGTCTCCGCACACTATTGAGCACCGACCTATCTCCAGCATATGGATTGCGATGGCGCTGACTCCAGCAGACATTCAGCGGAATGCACACGGGGAAAATTTTGCAGGCTTGCTTGAACCTCAGGCGCTTGTCATAACTCCGCCCGGTGAGGTCGTTGTAGATACGATAGACAACAATCCCCGCACGTTGCATTTCTTCCTGAGGGATAGTGTGCTTAGAGAAGTCGCTGAAGACATATTCGACTTAGGGAAGGTGAAATTTCACTACAAGGCTTCGTTCGGCGCCACCGACCCCATATTGTCGCAACTGATGCGCGCAACCAAACAGATGCTTTTGGAGGGGCTATATCAGGACTGGCGCAGCGAGTACCTCGCACGCGCAATTAGCAGCCACATCCTCCAGCGGCATTGTGTACTTGACGGCAAGGAGTCCCCTCATGCCGACGTAAGGCTGTCAGAGTCCCAACTCAGAAAAGTGGACGAATATATGCGTTCACACCTGGAGCGGCCTTTCACATTCGGAGAATTGGCCGCATATGTTGGCTTGAGCCGTACCGTACTTTTCCAGCGATTCACCCGAACCTTGCATCTGACGCCCCACCAATATCGACAGAATCTGCGGGTTGCACAGGCCAAGGAGCTCATTAAAAATGGCGAAATGACGCTCTCCGAGATTGCTAGCGCTTGTGGGTTTTCTGACCAAACCCACATGAATCGCACCTTCCGACAGCAACTGGGGGTGACACCTGGTCAGTATCGCAGGGACATTGAATAGAGCTCCTCGACAGTAAAGAGTCTGCCATGAACAATCCAGTTTTCAGACTCGGCTCGGTGGTTTTCTCCCAGCCTGAGTGGAACCATCAGCGAGAGCACATGAGAGTCTTGTGCCCGGTAATGAAGGTTGTATTTGGCGGGGAGCAGGACATGGGACGCCTGGGGGAAGGTCAACGCCGAGCAGAAGAATGCCGGGATGGCATTGACCCTGCGGTCGCCGAATGACCGCCACCATGCTCGATTTGGCCATAGACAGCTGCTCTTTCGTCCATTCACTTGCGACCCCGAAATCAGGCGCAGGACGATTTGGAGCTCACATCGAATGTCTGCTCCAGGCATTCATGACGCCCGCAGCCTACCGGTCATGAGCTCGCCTGATGGGTTTGAAACGAATAATTGCCGATCCATCCAGTGTGAACCTGCTCGCGGCTTAATGAACCCACAGCACCTCAAACTGCTGTCGGAGCGGAGCGACCTGTACCGACACCTCATCACCTTCAAACTTACCCAGCATAGCCCTGCCCAAGGGAGCTTTGCTGCTGATGACCTGGATGAGTTCAGAGCCGTTGAGCAACTTCATGTTCCCCCCATCCGGGCCGAGAAAGATCTGTTGTTGCCTGTCGTCTGAATCCACCAGGCAGATCAGTGCGCCGAGCTGTATACCTTGGCTGGCGTTGTAGGACTGCGGGCGGAACTGGCGCCAATTGGCCATCGCTTGGCGGATGGCTTCTGCACGACGAGCTTGGCCAGCAGCCAGGTAGGAAGCCTCCAGACCCAAAGTGTCGTATTTGTTTTCGGCAATATTTTCCTCATGGGTCGCCGCTTCATGGGCAACCCTCGCTGCCTGCTCGACTTGCACAAGGTCCTCGGCGAGCCGTTTCAGCACCTGCTGCTGCAACAACAATTTATCCATAACGAAAGGTAGGCATCTCGAACAAGTTGGAGGTCTTGATTATGAAGGCCCCCTCCTCCTTTCAACGCGTGTACTGACTACAGGTCAATGGGTTGCCAGCACCTGTCCCACATCTGTATTTGGCACCTGGCCAGCAGCTGCCAGACTGAGCCCCCACGGACTGCATTGAACAAATACACTGCTTGTCACCCTGCTTCGGGCGACAACGGCCTCCAAGGCATTGCCTCAAGCAGATTCCGGATATCGACTTCAACTGCTACCCAATAGAACTACCAAGGAGACCCCGTGAACCGTCGACAGATACTTGCTTCCATCGCCGCCGTAAGTGCGCTCACCACCATGGCAACCGTCCACGCGGAATCTGCTTTTCCTCAAAAGCCCATTACCTTTGTCGTTCCCTATCTGGCTGGAGGAACAACCGATCTCGTGGCACGAGTCGTGGGCGAGCACATGGCTCGCACGCTGGGTCAACCGGTGGTGATTGAGAACAAGCCTGGCGCCGGAGGCAATATCGGCATGGATGTGGTGGCAAAGTCCAAGCCCGACGGCTACACGATCGGGTTCGGAGCCATCTCCACCAATGCGCTCAACCCGCACATCTACAAATCGATGGCGTTTGATCCCCGCAAGGACTTCACCGCAGTTTCCATGCTGGGCTACTCCACCATCGTGCTGGAAGTGGGCAAGAGCTTCCCGGCAAACAATGTGCAGGAGTTCATCGCCTACATCAAAGCGAACCCAGGCTTTCAGTACGGTACTGCCGGCGCCGGAACCAGCATGCACCTGGCTGGCGTGATGTTTGCGCAAATGACAGGCCTGGATACTGTCCATGTGCCCTATAAAGGTAGCGTGCCGGGTATTACCGACATGCTTGGCGGCCACCTGCCAGCCATGTTTGATAACCTGCCCGCTTCCCTGCCACACATTCAGGCAGGCAAGCTCAAAGCACTGGCCGTGGCAGGTACCGAGCGCAGTCCATCGTTACCCAATGTGCCGACAATCGCGGAGAGCGGCCTCAAAGGCTACGCAGTCGATCCATGGTTCGGCGTATATGGCCCAGCCAAGCTCGACCCCGCTATCACAGCCAAACTCAATACCGCTATCAACCAGACGCTGAGCGATCCGGCCGTCAAGGACAAGCTGGTGCAGGCCGGATTCACCCCCAAGGGGTCTACGGCCCAAGGCTTCGAAGCGCTGACACAGTCGGAATACAAACGACTGGGCGACGTGGCACGCAAGGCCCAGATGCAGGTCAACTGACGGCGCAGCCTCCAGACGCCTGGCAACAGAGAACCGGAGCCGGGCCTCTCAGCACCTCGACACGCTTCAAAGCCAAAGGTTTTTCCGCGAAGTCTCCGAAATAACCATCCGGGCGAATGCGCAGACCATCCAGGCAGGTTTGCCTTGCGCGAGGAAAGCACGCAAGAACAAGTTGTTGGCACTGGTCTGCCCCCTCTTCCGCGCGCACACCCGAGGTGCAGCGCAAGGCTTCAGAGAAGGTCGGAATGCCTTGCCCGTCCATTTGGTCGCGAGTGACCACGAATACCGCCTGCGGTGCCTCGCGCAGGCCGATGTCGATCTTGGTGCCGGTAGGCGTCCGCCTGGCAGTCCTGCACACTACGGGACTGGTGGCGGCTTCATGCTCGGCTTCACGTTCAGCTTTCACCGTCGCCCGCGCCTCACCCAAGGTGGCATCGTGCCCTGCTGCAGCGCCTGGTATCACTACGGGCATGAACCTGTCATTGCAGGCAGAAGCGATTGCCAGAAAGGGTACGCGTCGAGCCAAGCAGCCGGCCCCGAGGACGAAGTTGCCGCTCAAGACAGGCGACGCCCCAAAAACTGGTGTGGCCGGCGAAAGCCGCTCAAGCAGTGGACCGTGATCGGCTGCGTATTCCGGTCAAACTGACCGCGTGTGCCGGTTGTGGCTGACTAGGCTGCTGGTCGTGACCGGCTGAGTTCGGCCAGTGCTGCCAGTGAGATGCTCGGTGTGATGGGTCTGCTATGTGACCGAAACCAGCACAGCGCACACAAGCATGGCCTTATTACTCCTCGAACAACTCCCGCTCCTTTAGCGATTCGGCGATGTTCTTCTCCGCGTCCTGCTTGATGAGGTCGTAGAGCCTATAAGCGGGGGAGAAACGAGGAAGCGAATCGAGAATGGACTTCGCTTTTTCCAAGGCATCCACGTCACGGGGAAACGGTTCGCCCGGCGTCCCCTGTTTTCCTCCGCTCACGGCCGCGGAATACAGTGCGCTGGTGGCGGATTCGAGACACTTACTGCCGTGCGACTTGGCCGCCGTGAGATAGCCGACGACGAAGGTCGGATTGTCCAAAGAGAATGCGTGGTCGGCCTCGCGGAGGATTTCCCCAATGAGTGAGATATCGAGGCTGTCGCCGGAGCACTTATTCCGCATGAAAGACAGAGTCCTGTCGTCCGTTGCGGAAAATACAGCGCCGAAAAGGTGCGAGGCGAAGTATTGGAGCTTGTGGTCGCCGCCATCGCCACCTCTCATCCAAGACCATACGTCCTTGCACAAGTCTTCGAATGCCGCCGACTCGGCGAACCGCAAAGGCTCGTGCACGTACGGGCCGAAGTTGCAGGGACGGAATGCGTAATCCTCCGTCGAAGCCGCGTACGCGACGCGCTTCTTGAAGAAATCCAGCGTTTCCACCGGGTACCTCACCGAAGTGGACGCGAGAAATTTCTGGATCCAATACTTTTCCAGAACCGGTATGGGGAACAGTTTGTCCAGTAGGGCGCTTACCGTGCGGGAATCGAGCAGGTCGGGCGGAATCGGTCCAGGGGATTCAAAGATGGAGAAGACCTCGTCGGCAACATGCTCGGAACCACAGAAATTCGTGGCTCCTATGAGCTCCAACGCTTTCGCGGCGTCCAACGCCCCGACATGGCATAACTCGCCCGCCGCAGCCGCAACTTCGTATTCGTCGTCTGAAGAGAGAAATCCCTTCAGGGTGTCGAATTCGTATTCGCCCAGGGATGAGTTCCCAAGGACTTGGCCGAGACAGCGGACCAGCGATGCTCTCAGTTCCGGACTCCCGGAAGCTAAGATTCTGGACGTAAACGCCCTTCCACTTGCGACGTCTTCCGAATAGATCCTCGGCAAGGCCATGGGGACGTATCGGGCGATGGCGGATTTCGGCTTTCCAAGCGCGTACTCCATGACGTATTGCGCCAAGGAGTTTGTGCCGGCGAGCAGTTCGTGGAGCAGGACGTGGGGCGAAGCATTCCTATTCAGTTTTATTTCTTCGACCCTCGCCAGCGTCGACGCTACGAAGTGCACAATCGCCTCCGGGTTCTGGAAGGCGTCGGCTATCTCTGCTGCGGTGTGCCGGATGGTCGCCTGCCATTCCTTTTGCCTGGTTTCGAAATTCGAATCTTCGACCAGGTGCCCATACCCGTCGACGAACGCGCGTATCGTCCGGAATTCGAGGCTGTCCGGAGTAAGGGCGAATATCTCGTTTGCTACGTAGCTTGTCCTGCCGCTGGCGAATTTCGCGTGCCAAGAGATCGAAGAAAGCAGTTCGAGCCAGACGAACGGATCCAGTATCGACGACAGCACCTTGCCCTTAATTGATTCCAAAGTGCCAACGAATTCGTCGGTCCAACGCTCCCGGTCCGTCTCCGGAACGGCAGCCCCGAATAGACCCATCGGATACCTGAGCGCATCGGAAAGCGCCCTCGCGGATAGGATCGCGACGTCCAACCGCTCGGAATCGAGTCGGGCGATTGCAGCGGAAATCACATCTTTTCGCAGCGAAGCAACGGCTTCCTGCCTCACCAAGTACGGGCTGAACGAAAACGCACGGCCATTCGAAGACGTGGTGTGGCCTTCGGTTTGGAGGATTCCGCTCAGGAAGTCATATGGCGTGTACGCACCGTTCCACGAGTCGGGGTAATCCAAGAGCGACAGTCCGAATCCGACGACCTCGGCGTTGTACTCGACCGGCTTATTGGGCTCCACCGCGCAGAGTTCCTTCAGTATGCGGATGGCGTGGCCGGGGTGTTGGTGCAACTGCCTTTCGTCCGATTTCCCCAATTCCCACAGGCAACCGCAGGCTCGTTGCAAGTGCTCGAAATTGTAGGCGGCGTACTTGACGAGTTCCGGCAGGTCCTTGGGAGTCCTGCCTTCGGCGATGCTTTGTTCGGCGAACTGAAGCGCCCTCGCGGGCTGGTAGTACGCGACGGACGTCATTGCCTTGAAATGCTTGTCGCCGTATTCCCCCGTGGGCCGCAATTGCTGCCACAGCCCATCGAGCAATCGGCTGCTGGCGGTGTTTCCACTCGACAGCCGCCAATCTAGCTTCCCGAGGTTTAGCAGGACGTGCTCGACGAGTGATTGCGGCGACGCGGCGAAGATCTTTTCTGCATAGCCGGACGACGCGCCGTTCTCGGTTACACAGTTCTGCTCAATGATGTAGTCGGCGAGGAGATCCGGAGCGAGCCTGTACGTCAGGCCCCGCTTGAACGCTACGCCGCCCGTTACCAGGGTCTTGACGAGGCGATTGCTGTCCGCGACCGAGATTCCTTCGGCATTCTCCAGCAGTTTCAGGAGCCCGGCGTCGTCCGGGCTGAACGGTTGGACCAATGCAAGGACTCTCAGGATGGAGAGGATGGCCTCCCTGTCCTTGCCTTGGGCTAGGTCTCCCGCGATCACCTGCTGGAAGCGGGCCAGAAGGGTCGTTCGGAACGCGCCTTCGGTGCTCAGGAGTTCCGGATGCAACTTCTCCTTCGCCACGATCTGGGCCGCGACGACCGTGGCCAACGGGCAGTCGAGGGTGTAGCGGCTCACCGCTTCGGCCGCCGATTCTGGGCCGCCGTACTCCTTCAGAACTTGGGCCGCGAGTTCGACCGACTGCTTCTGGGACAGCGGTTCGAGGCTGATTTGGAAAGTGTAGGGAGGCTGGAGAAGGACGGCGGCAGCCTGCAACCTGATCCGCTCGAGGCCGTACGTCCGGAGGGAAAGGACCGCTCGCGCCGAATTCTTAGGATTAGCGACGTAGGCGAAAAGCATGGGGAGATCGTCTCGGTCGTGAGCGTCGTCGACGACCAAGAGTTTTTCGGCTTGCCCGAGACTCTCTAGATGCTTCGTAGAAAGCTCCTCCGTAGCGGAAAGGACTTTGACTAGTATTCCAGGCTTCGCGTCTTGGTAATCGGCAAGTGCTTGGTACAGTAAACGGGATTTCCCTGACCCACCGGAGCCGGTCAGCAGGGTGACGAGTCGATCCTTGTCGCGGATGCTGTCGAATAGGTTTGCGAGTTCCTCGCTCCGTCCCACCAGTTGCCACAGGTGGTTGAAGGCGCGCTCCTTGCGCAGGAACGCAGAGAAGAAGTCCTCGACGGACATCCAAGGGCCGGCTTCGACTTCGCCGAGCAACGCGAGTCGCTGCCCGGGGAAAAAGATGTCCACCAAGCGAATTTGCTCCGACTTCGAGATCTGGCGAATCCGTTTTGCGACGTCCTCTTTGTCCCACAGTTCCCAATCGGGATGGACGGCAATCGCGTCCCTCGCCTGCGGGCTGGCGATTCTCGTGAGCAGCAGGACTTTCTTGTCGGCGTGACGGACGTGTGCTTTGACGGCCGCTTCGACCTTCGCTGCGCCGAACTCCTTATGCCTCTTGCATTGATAGGTGCGTATCGTCCCATCTTGCAAAACGGCCTCGATATCCAGGCCGTCCTGCTTGTGGCCGGTCCCACCGAACCGATGCACGTCGGCGGTCGGGTTGAGTGCGGAGATGAAGAAGTCGCAAAACCGTTCGAAACCTTCCGCGCTCAGGGAGTCGATTGGAAACGGTTGGTCGAAACTGACCGTCGTCGTTTGCGGATCCGGCCCACGCTCACTCACGTTCTCTAGATCCTCGGGGCTTACGGATAGCACGTGCGCGAGCCGAAGCATGTCTTTCGCCCTGGGGCGAGATGTGCCGGCCTCCCATCGGCTAACTGTCTGCTGCCGGACGCCCATCGCTATGGCCAATTCTTTTTGCGTCTCAATTCCCGCTTGGATTCGGAATTGTTGGAGGCGATGGCCAAAGTAGGTCACCCTAGCATCGTTAGTCATACTCACATCATGTGTGCAAAATATTTTGAACACATGATGTGAGTACAAGAATGCCGAGTCAAGTGCGGGCGCTTATGAATTCCAAGTGTCTATGCCGCCTCAGTCTGCAATCAGCTACATGGCCGACATTGCTAGAGTGGCACGCCGACGGCAGCCTTGGTCGGGTAGTTCGCATGCGACCAACGCTCTAAACGTCGGCAGTAATCAGAAACCTGCCGCCCAGACTGCCTGCCGGTGAACGTCTCTTGAGGGTCGTTTGCTGCCGGTGGTTAGTACAAGCAGGCCGGTCCTCGCGATCGGAACAATGGTCAATTAAGGCCAGCGACCGCAATCGGCTGCCATAAGTCCGTAGCGTTGATCAATCCAGGGAAGGCGGCTCCCAACCAAGGCCACTTCTCTTCTTTTGACTCCAAGCAATGAGTTGCACAAAGCTATGCGAAAGCGATCAGCGCACCTCCTGCATTGCTCGATAGGCAACCTCAAAGCGGGGGTCCAGCATGGCACCTACATTGCAGCGCGACCAAGGCGATGTCTGGCTCGGATCGAGGTTGAAAACATGGCCCGGGGCCATGGTGACTTTGTGGGCGAGCAAGCGCTCGGCCAGGCGCACGGCATCGGGATTGCCGGGGAACGTGGCCCAGAGGTAAAGCGACTGAGGGTTACGCGCAAACACCTCGCAGTTATGCATCTCCAACCAATCCAGCGCCTGCTGCGTTGCCTTGCCCAAACGCTGGCGCAAGCGCACGAGATGCCGCTCGTAATGGCCTTCGCGGAGCATCACATCGACCATGCGCTCGCAGTATTCGGACCCGCTCACATGGATCAGTGACCGCAAATCTGCCAAGTCGCTGGCTAAAGCATCGCTGCAGGCGATGAATCCCACGCGAAGGGCTGCAGAAAACGACTTGGAAAAACTGCCTATATAAATCGTGCGCTCCAGCTGATCCAGCGTGGACAAACGCACTGACGAGGTCGGTTTGAAATCGGCCAATGGGTCGTTCTCTACCAGCAAGAGGTTATGCCGTTCTGCAAGCTGCAAGACGCGGTAGGCCTTGGCAGCGCTGATGTCTGAGCCAGTGGGGTTGTGCGCCAGAGACTGGGTAAAGAACAAGCGCGGGCGCTCAGTCAACAGCAACTGCTCCAAAGCCTGGACATCGGGTCCATCGGCTTGCCTGGGAACTCCCAACACGCGCGCCCCTGCCAGCTTGAGCTTGCCAAACAGCAAATAGTAGCCAGGATCGTCTACCAGCACCGTCGCGCCAGGCGGGACGAAGTAGCGAATTACCAGATCCATGGCTTCATTCGCACCTTGGGTCAGGACCAGTTGCTGAGGTGTGACTCCAAGGCCGAACACGCCCAGCTTGCGCACCAGGCTATCGCGCAGCGGCGCATAGCCAAAGCGGCTGCCATAGCGAAACAAGGACCCTAGTCCGGTTCGTACCACTTTCTGGTGATAGCGATCCATGCGCATATCGGCCAGCCACTCTATGGGCGGAAATCCATCGCCAACCGCCACAGCATCCGGCTGGGTCTTGAGTTGCTCGCGCATCAACCAGACCACATCCATCGCACGATTGAGCTGCCCTGCGTCCTCGTCCTGAGGTGCATGGCGTGCCTGCGGCTGAACATAAAAGCCAGCGCCGCGCCGCGACTCCACCAAGCCGCGTGAGACCAAAAGATCAAAGGCTGCCACCACGGTGTTTTTGGCGTAGCTGTGCAAATGCGCCAGCTCACGCAAGGACGGCAGCTTGTCCCCTGCGCGATACACGCCATCGGTAATTTGCTGCCCTATCAAATCAGCTAAACGCTCTGCAATAGGGGCCTGACGCTTGCTACCACCCGCCATTCAAGTCTCCTGGATCATGAGCCGCCAGTATGTATGCAGATGGGTCCAATGTTGCATTGCGGCAGTACTGTTCTTGCAAACTGTACCTGTATTAAAAGGTACAGTTTGAATAAATTCTCGGCCAACCGTCCCCTTGTATTGATATCCAGATTTGGATCTGTAGGAGTTTTCATGGCCGTCGATTCGCGTCTTCCCAATTTCCGAGCTCTCACCCCCGCACAGCGCTGGGAGCATGTCGCCACCGCGTGCAATCTCAGCGCCGAAGAGCGCAATCTACTGACCCAGGCAGGCGCCCTGCCCGTCACCTTGGCTGACGGCATGATCGAAAATGTGGTGGGCACGTTCGAGCTCCCCATGGGCGTTGCAGGCAACTTCCGCATCAACGGCCGCGATGTGCTGATTCCGCTCGCAGTGGAAGAGCCTTCCATCATTGCAGCTGCATCGTATATGGCCAAGCTGGCCCGTGAAGACGGAGGCTTTGAAACATCGAGCACCTTGCCGCTGATGCGTGCGCAGGTGCAAATCGTCGGCATCAGCGACCCCTATGGCGCAAGACTGGCGTTGTTCAAGGCCCGCGATGAGATCCTCGCGCAAGCCAATAGCCGAGACAAGGTGCTGATCAGCCTGGGCGGCGGCTGCAAGGACATCGAAGTCCATGTCTTCCCCGATTCCCCACGCGGCCCTATGGTCGTGATGCACTTGATCGTGGACGTGCGCGATGCCATGGGTGCCAACACCGTGAACACCATGGCCGAATCAGTCTCGCCACTGGTGGAGAAAATCACCGGTGGTTCGGTGCGCCTGCGCATTCTCTCGAACCTGGCAGACCTGCGCCTGGCCCGTGCTCGTGTACGCCTGACACCGCAAACCTTGGCCACCAAAGAGCGCAGCGGCGAAGCAATTATTGAAGGCGTGCTCGACGCCTACACTTTCGCCGCCATTGACCCCTACCGCGCCGCTACCCACAACAAGGGCATCATGAACGGTATCGACCCCGTCATCGTCGCTACAGGCAACGATTGGCGCGCGGTGGAAGCCGGTGCCCATGCCTATGCCAGCCGCAACGGCCAATACACCTCGCTGACGCACTGGGAAAAAGACAATGCCGGCGCCCTGGTGGGAACGATCGAGCTGCCCATGCCCGTGGGCTTGGTGGGCGGAGCCACCAAGACCCATCCGCTGGCGCGCCTGGCGCTCAAGATCATGGAGGTGAAATCTGCCCAGGAACTGGGCGAGATTGCCGCCGCCGTGGGTCTGGCCCAGAACCTGGGCGCTTTGCGCGCGCTGGCCACCGAAGGCATTCAGCGCGGCCATATGGCACTTCACGCTCGCAATATTGCGCTGGTCGCAGGTGCCGTGGGCGAAGAAGTAGAGATCGTCGCCAAGCGCCTGGCTGCCGAGCATGACGTGCGCACCGATCGCGCACTGGAAGTGCTGCAAGAAATTCGCGCCCAGCGCTAAGCATCCTCAGCCTCGCCAGGCACATCCGGGCGAGGCTTTTCCTACCCGAAACGGGAACAACAACAAGCAAGGAGACAAGGCTATGAGTTCCGACAAGCAAGCCTCGCACTGGCAACTCGCTGAGGTCTGGGGCGATACCGTTGACCTGAAGCACCTGAGCTGGTCCATCCTGATCGGCATCGGCATCAGCGTGCTCGGCTTTTTTGCAGCCAGCCGTTGGCTGAGCTCGGTGGTCGAATCCAAACAGCTGGCTCATGCCTACGCCATGCTCGCCGGCCTGGCCGGCTGTGTTCTGGCTGGCGTTATTTGCGCCCGCATCTTCCCTCCCAAACGTGTGGTGACCGAAGAAGACATCTCCAGCAACCCCGAGTGGCGCGCCGAGGTGCTGCGTGAATTGGAGCAGCAGCCCGGTGGTCTGGGTTCGGTGTCTGACCTACCCCCAGTCGTGGTGCAGGAGCTCAAGGAACTCAAGCTCTATGAGCTTTTCGTCACGCCCGGCACATCCAGAAGCCGTGATGGCCAGTAACCCAAGGAGTACACGGCATGGATCCTCAACTCATTGAACAAATCGGCGTCGCTGCGGGCATGGGCCTGATCGGCGCCATCGTCTTTGCTGCAATCGGACTGGTTTCCGGCACCGACGAAACCACGACACTCGCACCACTGACCCTGCTTGTCGTTTTGCTCGGCGTTCCGCCTGAAGGCGTCTTTACCTTCTTTCTGGCTGGTGCCGTTGCCAAGCACATGACCCATGCCGTTCCGACAGCACTGCTGGGCATCCCCGGAGATACACTCGCCACGCCTTTGCTGCAGGATGCAGACTTGCTGCGCAAGCTTGGCGTGCCGCATATTGCATTACGCAAAATGGTCTCGGGCGCCATCGTCGCGGCCTTTGTCGCCGTGCCGCTGGCGGTGCTGTTTGCCGTGATGTTGGCGCCGTTCGGCTCAACCATTACCAAGACTGCACCCTGGATTTTTCTGGCAGCAGCCGTGCTGATTGCTTATTTCTCCAAAGGCCGCTGGGGGGCAATTGCTTTGCTCGTGCCTTTTGTGGTGGTGATTCTGGCTCTGCAGGCACTGACTGCCAAGTACGACACCAAGCTCAGCATCAGCTACTTCCTGGGTATCGCCATTGGACCTCTGGTCGCTGATCTTTTTACCGTCATGGCGCCCGCAGGCCGCAAGAGCATGCTGCGCGACAAGGTTCGCCAGTTCAACCTGGCTCCTGATGTCAAAGGTTGGTCGGGCTATTTCCCCAACCCGCTCAAAGTGCTGGATCGAACCCAGACCCGTTGGACATTGACGACTGCCGCCATTTCCAGCGCAACCTTTGTATTCAGCCCTGTGGCCATGACCGTGGTGCTGGGCGAGTTGGTGGGCTCTCGCATCAAACACGCCTATCACCGCCTGACCACCGTGCTGAGCGCTCGTAACGGCGTGACTGAAGCCACCTATATTGCTGAAGCGCTGATTCCGCTGATCGCCTTTGGTTTGCCCTTGAGTCCTGTGGCTGCCGGCCCTGCTGCACCGTTGTTCAATGCACCTCCACGCTTTACGGTGGATGCTGCTACGGGCCAGACCCACAATCTGCACAACCTGCTGAGCCACTGGGAGTTTCTGGGCTACGGCATGTTGTCGGTGTTGCTTGCCGCAGTGGTGTCCTATCCGTTTGCAATGAACTACGCGCGCCGTGCTGCAATGTTTGTCTCGCGCAAAGTCAGCCACGAAGCCATCATTGCCACCTTTGTCGGCCTGATCATCGTGATCAGCGTCTGGGAAGGCGGTCTGCTGGGTCTGTTGGTGATCTTGACCATGGGCCTCATGGGCGGCCTGCTCTCACGCACTTTCGGCTTTAACACTGGCGTGCAGTTCATGGGCTATTACACAGCCGTGCTCAGCGTTCCTGCGCTGCTCAAGCTGTTCTGAAAGCGAGGGCAGCAATGTCGAATGCATCAGAGCGCCGGGTCAAGATCGTGGAAGTCGGGCCACGCGACGGCCTGCAAAACGAAAAGCTGCCTGTGCCATTGAATGCCAAGGTCGAGCTGATCAATCAGCTCAGCCGCGCAGGCCTGCGTTTTATCGAAGCGGCTTCGTTTGTGTCGCCCAAATGGGTGCCGCAAATGGCCGGCAGCGCCGAAGTCATGGCCTTGATCGACCGCAGCCCTGGAGTTCGCTACAGCGCACTGACGCCCAACCTGCAAGGACTGGAGGCTGCTCTGACTTCTCGCTGTGACGAGGTGGCGGTCTTTGGTGCGGCTTCGGAAACCTTCTCGCAACGCAATATCAATTGCAGCATTGCGCAGAGTCTGGATCGCTTCAGGCCTGTGGTGCAGAAGGCGCTGGAGGCCGGAGTCCCTGTGCGTGGCTATGTGTCCTGCGTGTTGGGTTGTCCCTATGAAGGCGATGTGGCTGCAGAGGCAGTCTTGCAGGTTGCGCAGGAGCTTTTGGCCATGGGGTGCCATGAGATTTCTCTGGGCGATACGATTGGCCGCGGCTCGCCCGAGTCCACACGCAAGCTGCTGGAAGTCTGCCTCAGGGACCTCCCCAGCGCGCGCCTGGCGGGCCATTTTCACGATACCTATGGTATGGCGGAAGCCAATGTCTGCGCTTCTCTGGAGATGGGACTTCGCATTTTCGATAGCTCTGTGGCGGGCCTGGGCGGCTGCCCCTATGCCCAGGGAGCTTCGGGCAATCTGGCCACCGAAAAGCTGATCCATGCCTTGCATGCCATGGGCTATGAGACCGGCGTAGATATGTCCGAGGTTCAAACCGCAGGTCGCTATATCCGACAAGTGCTGAGCGATTTGCATGACCAGCAAGTGCTGCAGCACTGAAACCTGCGCTTCTACATAAGCGCCAGCGCAAAAGGCCTTGAGATCTCAGATCTCAAGGCCTTTTTCTTTGAAGGCGTCAACGCCCGCTGTCAGAGCAAGTCCCGACTTCTACACGCAAGTCTGCCATGCGCTGCAGCAGTCGCTGGTGTCTCTGAGATGAACTGCCTCGACCAGCCAGAAGCACCCACCAGAGAGAGGGCCTTAAAGGACTGCTCCTGGCCGATAGGCGATCGACTCAGAACACCCCCGAAACAGTCAATCACCGACAAGCAGTGGCTTGCTTAATGTGACCAAAGATCGTGGCGCATAGCCCAACTTTTCATAGAAGTTTCGTGCTGGCATTTGCATGCCGGTCTGAAGATTCATGCCCACGAAGCCGTCTTCACTGAGCCGCTTTTCAAATTCATGCATGAGTTTTTGACCTATTCCTTGTCGCTGATAGTCAGCATGCACGCACACTTCCTTGAGGTGGAAAAGCCAGCCGTTCACCCAGCGCTCGCCCCACCCTAAAACCATTCCAATTGCCTTGTCATCCCTGAAAATGCTCAAGCCTCTAAAAGTCGGCATAGCAGCAAAACTTTCAAGTCGCTCAATGGCCGCAAGCATCGACCATCCATCGTTCCATGGGGAGGCATTGAAAACATTTCGGTAAAGGGCAGCAAATTGCTGGGAATTTTCTGCCGACATTGGAATGAATCGATCCATTGATGTACTGGTTTCAAGTGGGAAAAGTCTGGAAGCTCATGCCAGCACTCCTTGCACCAGAGGCGGTCATTGTGTTGCATTGACCAGTTGAATCCATAAACAGAAGCTGTCTTTCACCTCAGTTATTGCGATGACTGGCTCATACTCGTCAACAGCGTCGATGTGGTGCGCTTCCAGCGCCAGACAACTCACCTGCCCTCTTGCTGAGGGACAGTAAAACTAAGCGTCGCGGTATAGCGTACATCGTTATATTTTTTACCACCCACAGTAACCACTGCATCATTGACACGAGCCGATACCTCCAACACATACAGGCCAGGAAAAGACGGCGTAAAGCTCACCGTACCGTCCTTTGACGGGGTCAGTGAACGGCGCCACCCTTCCCCCGTTTCGATATTCACCTGGCTGGCTGCAACAGCTCGTCCTTTGAATATCAATCGAAAGGTGTTTCCATCAGGGTGGGTAGGAACCAGCTCCAAGTCGTTCCTGGCCTGAATGTCCTGGCGACCGTAGCGAGCTTGATAGTAGGTAAGAACTCCATCATCGAGCCCGGTTGCAGAGAAGCGCAGATCGCTGATGGGCCTGGGAACAGCAATATGGTTGATCGCAGTCTGAATTGGCAATGATTTGCCATCAGCTTGCATTGCCTTGGGCTCCAGCAATGCAGGCAACTTGTCTAAAGGTTTGTGCAACTCTCCTACATAGGCTCGGACCTCCGCCCCGTCGGGCTGCACCCAGAGATACTCCGCTTGTGCCTGTGCTGGGCACCATAGGCCACTGACTAGCAGGCACAAGGCCATTCGATGAAATACAGGGAGCAATTGCACTCAGCGATCCTCATCTTGAAGGTTGTATTCAATCCGCTCGGCGTCGTGGCGCCTTTGGGATTTCTTCCTGCTCGACAATGGCCTGCAGTCCAGGCCCTGCGTCGAACAGCACATAACAAAGACTGGGCAGGTTGATTGCCGGTCAGCGCGGAGTTTCTATCCGCCTTGCCCAGAATCAGTGGAGGTCCATCATGGCGAGCTCCACGGCAGCGAAGTACCGACGTTCAACTTTGAACATCGGCATTCAGAAGTCATAACGCATTCCGACATTTACGCTGCGCGGAGCACCCCAGGTGTAGAACAGGCCTGCCGCGGTAAAGTTGGTGAGACCGGCCATGTACTTCTTGTCCAGTGCATTGTTCACGTTCAGGCTGAACGACAGATGCTTATCGATCTGATAGCGCGCCATCAGGTCCAGCACCGCATAACCCCTCTGCGACAAAGTGGCAGCGCTATTGCTCATCGAGGTCTTGCCCTGCCAGCGTGTGGCCGCTCCCACAGTCAGTCCCCGCAACGAGCCTTGGTCAAAGCGATAGGTCGTGCCGAGCTTGAACTGGTACTTGGGATATTGACTGGCGCTGGTGAGCGAGCTGCTTTGCTGCACCAGACTGCCCTGCGCTTGCCAGCCGCGCGCGAGTTCGCCCGCCAACTCCAACTCCCAGCCACGCCGCGTTGCAGACGAGACCGCACGGTAGGCCGTAGTGCCCGCAGGCGTGAGATCACCACTTTCCTCTGCGGTGTTTTCCGTCTTCATCCAGAAGTGAGCGATGCTGGCGTTCAAGCGCTTGTCGAAAAATTCGGCCTTGGCGCCGACCTCATAAGTGTTGCCCTCCTCCGGTGCCAGCGTTGCGCCCCGCGCATCCTGAGCCGTCTGCGGCTGGAAAATATTGGCATAGCTTGCGTACAACGACACGTTCGGCTGCACCTCGTAGACCAACCCAGCGTACGGGGTGATCACACCGTTCTCCTTCATGTCATAGTTCCACCAGTATGGTGTGATGTCACGCTCTTCAAACCGTGTAACGCGTAACCCCGTGATCAACTGCAGAGGATCGGCCACCCGGAAGCGTCCCGCAGCATAGGCATAACGCTGCTTCTGACTGAATTTGTTGTTGCCGTAGTTCAAGACACTGAAATCAGGCTGAGGCAGCACCGCCCCACCCTGTGCCATGTTGATACCGAGATTGCCGAGCGGCACCAGGTTCAACGCATTCAGCGGCAATTGCACATTGCTATGAAAGCGCGATACGCCTGCGCCGGCCAGAATTTCATGCGAGCGGCCCAACAGCTCGAATGACCCCTTCACATCCAGATTGACGCTCCAGTTATCGGTCTCCATGTTGCGCCACCGGCCGAAGCTTGCGCGGTCCTGGTCGTAGAAGTAGCCAGCCTTCATATCGTCCATGGATACGTCCTGATGTGAAAACTTGAGCGTGGCTGTCCAGTCATCCGCCAGACGTTGCTCCAGACTGCCGAAGAGATTGAGACCTTTTTGGGAATACCCGCCCCAGGGGGCACCAGTGTTGAAAGAGCGCGGCATCCACGCCACCTCACCACCTGTTCGCGTGTAGCGCTGGATCGGCTGCGTAGTGCCGATACCTTGTGCATCGCGTTCGCGATAAGTCATGCCGAGGTTGAGGAGTGTGCTGGGAGTGATGTCCGCTTCGAGTGCCCCGAAAAGCATCTTGCTGCTGCTCTTTTCATGATCGCGGAATCCCCCTGCGTCCATGGCGGAAGCGACCAAACGTCCCCGTACCGTGCCCGCCTCGTTCAGTGGACCGCTCACATCGGCCTGTGTTCGATAAGTGTCCCAGCTCCCCGCATTGGCACGCACGCTGGCCTGAAATTCGCGGGTCGGGCGCTTACGGATCATGTTCACTGTGGCGCCATAGTCGCCCTTGCCGACAACCAGACCGGATGAACCCTTGAGGACCTCGATCCGGTCGATCTCGGCCATATCGTCGAGCGAAAACATGGTGCTGGTAAGGTAGTACCAGCCGCTGCTCAGCTGTGCCATCCCATCGGTCTGCAGGTTTACCTTTGCCCCACGCGCCTGAAAGTCAGTGGCATTGTTCTGCCTGTAGACGGCGATGCCGGGTGTCTGCTCCATCACATCGGTCAGCGTCTCCAGCTTGAAGTCATCCATGCGCTGACGCGTCATGACGGTCACGGATTGAGGTGTCTCGCGTAGCGAGAGATTCAGGCCCGTTGCCGTCCGGCTGGGACCCGTCTGGGTGTAGCTTCCCGTGCCCTCGGTAACGCCGTCCCTCTCAAGCTGTGCAGTCACCGTGACTGTGGCCAGCGATGCGGAATCATCGTTTGACGCGATGGCCTTGATGATCAGGCCTCCCCCTTGAGTCACGGCGACCAAACCGCTTCCAGCCAGCATCTGCTCCACGGCCTGCTTCAGCGTGAGAGCTCCATGGACGGGGCGCGCTGTCTTGCCAGCAACCAACGCGGGAGCAAACCCGATCGAGGTGCCAGAGGCTGCTGCCAGCTCGTTAAGTGCGCTCCCCAGTGGCTGGGAAGTGATCGAGAAACTGATGCTTTTTGCACTATCAGCAGCGGATTGCGCCTGCGCAATCATCGGGGAGAGGACTGCCAGGGCTGCGGCCAAAGCAAGAGGAGCGGGCTGGAAACGAGGCTGCGTGAAGCGCATGGAGAGGGATTCCGAACGTCGAGTAATGAATGAAAATGAAACTCACTACTCTTTAAGACGCATCAGATCACCAGAAATACACCCCTAGTCCGAAAAAAATTCGAAATGGCCGCATTGAGCATGAAGTGCTCAATGCGCACTGACGATTTCAGTCTTCCCCGATGACATGCCGACCAGCTTCACGGGCAGGATCTGGCTCAGCATGCGCGCAAACTCCCCTGGTCTATCAATCTGGTAGCTGCCGCCGATGGTCAGAGCGGCAACCGCAGGGTCGCGGATCTCCAGTCCCGTAGGCCCGTAGCGCTCGAGCTCTAGCAATGCATCAGCCAGTGAGGTGTTATCAAAACGCACCAAGCCCTTGCGCCAAAGGGCGACACTGCCGGGAGAAACACTGGCCACCTGGCCTAACACCCCATTGGATGACACCCTCAGGCCTTGTCCTGCCAGCAATTCGACAGGCAGATCAGCCTTCGCGCTGGCTGTGCTGTAGGAACTGGCGACCCGTACATGACCCTTCTCCACCGAAACATTGACAGCCCCGGCATCGGCCCCCTGGTTGCGATAGCGAACGGAAAACCGTGTCCCAAGTACCGTGACACGCGCAGGCCCAGCGAGAACATGGAATGGCTTCTTGGGATCGGCCGCAACCGAGAACATGATTTGTCCATCAGCAATCCGCACTTCCCGGCGGTCGCGGTACATGGTGACCTGAGCCTGGGTGTCGGTGTCCATGGCGAGCTCGGTGCCATCTGGCAAGGTGACAAGCCTTTGCTGCCCCTTCTGCGCAACATAGCTGCTCTCGAATGTCGGCTGCAGCATCCATTGATGCCATCCAATCCCTGCCGCAAAAACCGCAGCACAACAGGCAGCGACCAAGGCAGAGCGCGGCTGCATCCAGCTCAACAAAGTGCCTGTGCGCGCCCATCCCTCCAGCGCCTTCTCCTTGGCAGGCTCCCCGCCAGGCTGCGCAGAAGATCCACCACTGGCGACGGCTTCGCGCTTGAACGAGGAACGCGCTTTTGCAACCATGTCGGAAGGAGCAGATCGCAGCACCGCCATGTCTTGCGTCAGACGACGAAATGCCGCGTCATGTGCCGCATCCTCAGCCAACCACTGACGCAGGGCTTCATGCTCGCTCTCGCTCAAGCCTTGCTCCCAACGCGAGTGCCATTCGACGGCCGCCACATCCACCGGATTCTGTCGACTGAAAAAATCCGCAAGCTCGCGCGCTTCCGCAGCCTCGTCAAAGGAGGCCGGCACATTGCGCTGGGATGCAAAAGAGTGACTCATCTTAGGAATATGGATGCGCGGGACGGGGGCAAAAACTCACCCTCTGCGAAGCAGCTACGCAGAACGCACGCGAATTTGCGATCACTCGACATTATCAAGTTCCATTCTGCGCGCAGCACAAGCAAGTTTTCCGCGGCTGATGTACTGATTCACCATGCTCAGCGACACCCCCATCCGCTGCGCAATTTCCTTGTTGGGCAACTCATCGAAGATGTACATGCAGAAGGCATCACGACACCGAGGCGGCAGTCCCTCGATAGTGTCAAGATACGCTTGAATGCTCTGAGACGATGCATAGGCATGCTCGGGCTGCAGATGCAGAGGACTCGCAGGCTGATCCCGCTCCTCCAAAGAATCGATATTTTGATGCTGGCGCACCTCAGCCCGTCTATCCATATCGATTTTGGCGCGCAAGGCCACCTGCCTCAGCAATGCACCTGGCTCAAGAATGACCTGCCCCTTTTGCTGCATGGTAAGCACACGGGCATAGCTTTCCTGCGCCAAGTCAGCCGCAGTATCGCGGTCTCTCACTTTGCGCATGCAGAAATTCAACAGGTCTCTGTAGTAGCGGGTCAGCACGATCCAAAAAGCCAGTAGCAATGAGTGAGGTCGAACGTGCGCGGCGGTAAGACAGCCTTGGATCCCTGGCGCAAAGAGTTGCGATCAACTACACGGCAAAATTATAGATTGTTAATGCGACTTATTCTCAACAAAGTATCCGGTGTGATGCGAACTACAGGTACTGGTCGGTCGCGCGCCCTATCCAAACAGAGCGCAGCGGTTTGATGGCAGTGCCTCCAAAGGGGACGAAGCACGAAGTTGGACTGATCTGAAAAACTGGCCCCTGAAGGCAGACGTTCACGAGCCTGTAATGAATCAACAACGTGGCCGTCGGCTCGGATTACCGCTCTGCCGCCATGAAGTTTGACGGCTTGCTCCCGAGCCTCTTGCGAAACATCGTGGAGAAGGCACCCGGACTGTCATAGCCCAATTGAAGCGCTACCGTTGTCACCGAATCACCGGTCCCCAGTTTGGACATTGCAAAAAGAAGACACGCCTGGCTTCTCCACTCTGAAAACGATAGTCCGGTTTGCGAGCGAAAGAACCGGCTGAAGGTGCGCTCACTCTGGTGTAGCTGCCGTGCCCAGGCCAGCGGCGACAAGCGCA
This sequence comes from Comamonas testosteroni, assembly GCF_000761245.1. GTDB lineage: Bacteria > Pseudomonadota > Gammaproteobacteria > Burkholderiales > Burkholderiaceae_C > Comamonas > Comamonas testosteroni_C. Next base: position 55,979 of record NZ_AWOR01000032.1, read on the forward strand.
CGTCGGGTTGGTGAAGGAAAGCAATGCATAGAGTCGCCAGTCGTTCATCCCGCGGTAGCGGCGCAAAGAACGGCAGTGCTTCTGCGCGGCCGACCTCCAGCAGCAAAAGCGACATCAGCACGCCATCGCGACCGCGCTCGTCGTACAGCGCTGGCAAGTCGATGGATTCGATGAGCAGATTCCGTAGCAGCGGAGATACAGCCAGCACCTCGCAATGCGATTGGCTCCGTGGTACCTCGTCAGGCTCAACGTACAGGCTTCGAGTGTTGACTCCCACCATCTTCACCCTGTGCGGCTTGCCTGCTGGAATCCACACACCACAGTGGGGAGGTATCACCCAGGCGCCATCGTCAGTACCGACCTCCATCAATCCGGTCGCGCCATAGAGGAACTGTGCTCGGCGATGGCTATGAGTATCCAGAACGGTGCCAGGCGCGTAGTCGGTGCCAATGGCGACAACGGCGCGAGGCGTGGCATCGAGGGAGTTCAGTGATTGATTGCGCACAGCAAGACTGCAAAGAGCGAATGGCCGAAATGCAAATATTGTTGACCAAACATCGAAAGCGCGCCACTCCAGAGCAATCTACTGTGACGGCTCCTGCATCAATGGAGTTTTTCGTGTCGTTGTATTTGCTGTTGGCGGTCTGCGGATGTGTGACGGGCGTCACTACTGTTCTCTTTGGTTTTGGTGGCGGATTCGTGGTGGTTCCACTGCTGTACCGCTTGTTGTCTACACCGAACGCCCCAAGCAGCGCAGTGGGGCAGTCGGCCATGCAGATTGCCGTCGCAACTTCCACCTGCGTGATGGTCTTCGGTGCGCTGCTCGCTACTTGGCGTCACCAACGGGCAGGAACAGTGGATTGGACGAATGTCAGGCCTTTAGTGGGTCCCATTGGCGCGGGGGCCGTACTTGGCGCACTTGCGGCAACCGTTGTTCAAAGCGAATGGCTGCGTTGGGCCTTTGCGGCCTATCTGGTGCTGACCATTCTGGACTGTTGGTTGAGGCCTGGATTTCTTGCTCAGCCCGCTGCAAAGCAGCACCGCCCTGGGCCGCTGGCGAATGCACTGTCCGGACTGGTTATCGGCTGGGTTGCTGCACTGCTGGGGGTCGGCGGCAGCGTGATGACCGTTCCCCTGATGCGCCGCCGTGGAATCGAAATGACACGAGCTACCGCCATGGCGAATCCGCTATCACTGCCGGTCGCGCTGGCAGGCACAGGGACTTACATCGTCCTGTCCACTCAATCTCCTTTACCTCTTGGAGAGTGGCACCTCGGCTATATCGACATACGAGCTGCTGCTGTGCTCGTGGCCGGTTCCTGGATCGGTATCCGTGCAGCATCGCTGTGGATCGGGCGTATTCCAGACCGAGTTCACGCAAAGGTTTATTTAGGGCTGTTGATCGTCGTCTTCCTGGCTATGGTGACAACATGAATGCGAGCTACTCTGCCTACATCCCGAACATCGGCTCATGGCCGAAAGCTCTACTACGCCAGAGCCTCCTAAGGCAGCCGTCAGCGACTTGCTGCTTGGCATCTAACGCCTGCTATCGGGACATTTATTGAACCCGCCCTGCCGGCCATTGGCATTCGTTCGGGTCAGAAGCCTGAACGCTCTACCAAGAGCCGGCCTGATGAAGCCTGTGATAGCGGTATGGCTCAGGCAGTAAATCGCTTCAGAACCAGCGACGCATTTACACCGCCGAAACCGAATCCGTTGAGCATGGCGTGCTCTATGGCATGAGCACGCGCCCTCCCGGCGATCAGGTCCAGGCCTTCCGCCAAAGGGTCTGGATGCTCCAGGTTGAGCACGGGTGGCGCGATCTGGTCGCGCATGGCCAATACGGTGAAGATCGCAGCAGCTCCGCCAGCAGCACCCAGCATGTGGCCCACGGCTGATTTGGTGGCAGTGATGGAGGGGCCAGGGCCTGCTCCAAACACTTGACGAATGGCTGCCAGCTCACCTTGGTCACCGACGGGAGTGGAGGTTGCGTGAGCATTCAGGTGTTGAATATCACGAGCTTGCAACTGCGCCTGTCGCAACGCGGCGCGCATCGATCGCGCGGCGCCTGATCCATCCTCGGGCCCGGAGGTGACATGGTATGCATCGGCAGAGGTGCCATAGCCCACGACCTCGGCCAGCGGCTTGGCGCCACGCGCCAATGCATGATCCAGTGCCTCCAGCACCAGCAGGCCCGCACCTTCGGCCATGACAAAACCGTCCCGCGCCTGATCGAAAGGTCGGGAAGCCTTCGCGGGATCGCCGCTGAAGGTGGTCACTGCTTTTGCCGCAGCAAAGCTGCCAAGCGCAACTCGGTCAATCGTGGCTTCGCTACCGCCGCAGAGCGCCATGTCCGCTTCGTCATTGCGAATCAGACGTGCCGCATCGCCAATGGCCTGGATGCTGGCTGCACAAGCTGTCACCGGAGCACCCAACGGGCCCTTGAGCTGGTGCCTGATCGACACCTGCCCCGAAGCCAGATTGGCCAGGAACGCCGGTACGGTGAAAGGCGACAAGCGCTGCGGCCCTTTGCCGTCCGTGGTTCGCACCGCTTCAACAATGGTACTGAAGCCGCCCACACCGGAGCCGATGATGGTCGCCGCGCGCTCCTGTTGTTCAACGCTTGGATGAACCCATTGCGCGTGTGCCAGCGCCTGGTCTGCTGCCCCCAGTGCAAATGCAATGAAGCGATCCATGCGGCGTAGCTCCTTGGCCGAGATCATGGCTTCGGGGCTCCAGCCGGCTTGCGGATCCTCCTCCAGGCCTGGCACCCGCCCGGCGATGGAGACACCTGTGCCTTCACCCACACCGGCGCTCAAGGCGCGTACCCCGGACTGGCCAGCCAGCAGGCGTTGCCAGGCCAGTTCCACATTGCACCCTAGAGGAGAGACCAAGCCCAAACCGGTGATGACTACCCGACGACCCATGCTGCACCTTCCGCTATTGAGCCCAGGAGCTGAGCCCAACTATATTGATGATGATCGCAATCATAAATGAGTTTTGATGATGGGTATCATCTAACGTATGAAAGTGAGCAAAGCACAGGCCGCCGAGAACCGCGAAGGAATCGTGGATGCCGCTGCGCGCCTATATCGAGAAAAGGGCCTGGATGGCGTGGGCGTGGCAGAGATCACACGCGATGCGGGCTTGACACATGGCGGGCTGTACCGGCACTTCGAGTCCAAGGATGCTCTCGCACGCGAGGCCTGCCTGCGTGCATTTGAGTGGACGATCACGCCGCTAGACGGATTGAAGTCCTCGGAGGCGGATGGCGCGCCTGCAACCAGGCTCCGCGCGCTGGTGCATGGCTATCTTTCTGCCACGCATCGCGATCACCCTGGAGAGGGCTGCCCCGCTGCGGCATTGGCAGCAGATGCCGCAAGAGCGGGGCCTGAGATGTCGGAGGTTTTTGCTCAGGGGGTGGAACGCAATATCCAGCGCTTTATGAGCGTGCTCCAAGGTGATGACGTGGCCAAACGTACTCAGACTATCGTGACCCTCAGCAGCATGGTTGGTGCCTTGGTTCTCGCTCGTGCCACGGCAGCGGGAAACCCTGCGCTTTCTGAAGAAATATTGGCAACCTTGCGGGAGCAGTTAGCCCCGTAGTCGCCCGAATCAGGCATGCGCTTGCACATTTGATGCGCATCTCAATTTAGAGTGTGGCTCCACCAGCAGGCATCGGGGGCACTTGAGAGATTGGCAGAGCAAGCATTGCCGTGTGGTGGAGCGGACGCACGGATGTTTGCTGGCTTTGGCAAGCTGCGAATCCGCTTTGCACGGCGGCTGGATATCCACGAAGCGCCGCTGACATCGGCCGCGGCGATTATCTGTGTACGCGCCGGGGATCGGTGGTGTTCGCCACTCTTGGTGAAGGTGGCTCTGTCACGGTCTGGTCCGGGTCGCACTGGATATCCAGACCGTTGGAGCACCAGCGCAGATCGCTGTGTGCCAAGTCAACACGGCCTTCGTGCGAGCGGGCCGACTGGCGCCGGTACGGCGCCCTGGGCTATAGCACAGAACGGCTTGTGCAGCCGCTGTGACTCAGAGAGCGCCGTATTCGCTCAACTTCTTGCTGAACCTGAAGGTCCACAGTCGCTGCGCGCGATCGTTGATGTCATTGGTGGTAAAGCGCAGGCTCGCCGCGCCCTTGGCGCACTTGCCATCGTTCACGATCTTGCCGTCGGCATCCACCATGCATTTGGTGACGTCCGAGCCTTCAATCTCCTTGCCGCTGGCGTCCAGCACGGCCAGCGAGACACCGAAATCGGTGTCGTTGGTCAGCGCCAGCGTGTAGTCATCGACCAGTGCCAGCCCCTCGGCCTTCTCGGCCACCCAGCCGGTGGCGTTCAAGTTGAAGAGCCGGGTCTTCTTGAGCGCCACTACCTTGGAATAGTCCGAGCCATTGACCGGCTTGCCGCTCAGGCTGCTCTTTTCCAGGTCGGAGCCCAGCGCGGTGATGTCGGTAGCGTTGGCCGGAAACTCGATCAGCACCAGGTCGTTAAAGACTTTTTTGTCTTTGCCCGTGCCTTGCTCGATGGCGATGAACTTCCCATTGCCCAGCGAGACCACATCACCTAGCTTGGCGTTGCCGGTCTTGCCCTGGCTGTACCAGTTGCTGTCCACGGGCAATGCAAAGAGGCGGGTTTTCTCGGTAGTCGGGTCAAACTCCACCCAGCGCACAAAGCGGGCGTAGTCGCGCACGTTTTCCGACTTGCCGGTCGCATCAGGAACGGCAGCAGTGGTGTAGTCGGCCTTGCCGTCGTTCAGCGGGCTTTGCAGGAAACCGTGCAGCTTGCCGCTGGCCGCATCGATGCTCAGCCCTTCCATGCCACGGTTGGCGCGGCGTTTGGCGAGGATGGCAGGCAGATCGGCCGCACCAGTACCGGGCTTGTATTTCTTCAAGATGATGCCGGTAGCCGGGTCGATCTTCACGATGAAAGGGCCGTATTCGTCGGAAACCCACAGCACATTGCGAGCGGCATCCACAACCACGGATTCGGTGTCCAGTCCGAATTCACTGTAGCCCTTGGCCTTACCGGGATAGGTGAAGGAGTCGTCCAGGACTTGCTCGCCGGTGTTGCCTGTGATGCCCCGTGGCTGCACACGACCATTGGCGTTCTGCGCGGCGCTGAACTTGAGCGGCAGGGTCGAGACGAGCCTGGCTCCGTCCTTGCCAAGGGTGATCACGCCGATGGATGGCGTGAAGTTGGGCGAAGGAAACACCGTGGAACTGGCAAAGCCCGTGGGGTTGGAGCCGTCGGTGATCTGCGTGACCGGGCCGGTAGTGGCGTTCGGGCCGCGATCGGTGATGGCGTAGAACTCCAGCGTGCCGTCGGCGCGCCTGCCCTTCAAGGCCAGGCCTGAGCCGTAGGCCGGCAGAAAGCCCTTGGGGAAATCAGCCTTGGTGCCGGGATGCTGGCCTTCGTAGGGGAAATAGAACTTGTCGTCGAACTGGACGTCCTGACGCGTGACGACGGCGCTGATGCTGCCGACGCCGGTGGTCTGCATGACCGTCTCTGGGCTGGCGACCTGGAGCGGGCGGCTGTCAGCGCAGGCGCTCAGCAATGCAACCGCAGCGGCGGTCGCAGCCATCAGGCAGGATGAAGAAGTGAAGTGGCGCATGGCAAGTATGACTTGAGAGGAAGATGGAAGTCCCCAAAAAGCAAGCCCGGCGGGGCAAAGGCCTGCTCGACCTTGGAGACTTCTTTGCTCAAAGAGGCATTGCGCCGCTCAGAACGAGTGGCTGATGCCAATATCCACACCAGTCGAGCCAGTGTTGGCTACACCTGCAGGTCCGCCGATCAGGCCAATGCTGGCGCCATTCTTGTTGTTGACACGCGCAATCCCGGCGTACACAGAGGTGCGCTTGGAGAAGTCGTAGACATATCCGATCGAATACTTGTCGCTCTTGCCGCCGCTGCGCGTGAGGGCTGTCGCGTTACCGCTGAACTTGGCGCTGGCGTACTTGACGCGGAAGCTGCCTGGCCCCACGGGGATGGTTGCGCCCAGGTAGAAGCCGTCCACCTTCCCGGAGGTTGCGCCGCTGACGGGCTTCCACTTCAGGCTGTTGTATCCGCCATTGAGAAGGACACTACCGAAGTTGTATGAAGCGCCCAGCGCCAAGTCTTCCAGATCGCTGGTTGCGGCGATGGCGCTGGGCGAAGTCACGGCTGCAGTGCCGTCGATCTTGCCGTAGCCGATACCGACGTTCAGCGGTCCAGAGCGATAGCCCAGGTTGCCGCCTATGTATCTGCGGGCCTTGCTTGCGCCCGATCCGGAGGCGTTTTCATCGCCAAAGGAAACCGAGAACTGGCCGTAGACACCGCCCAGGTTGCGCGGCAGGAAGTAGCCCACGGAGTTGCTGATGCGCGTGCGGTCCACCGTGCCGCTTTGGCTGGCGGCGTTATAGGCGGTCTGGCGGATCGTCTGGAACAGATTGGCCTGCACGCCGGTGGTAGTGTCGGGACCGCCAAAAGCGGTGAAGATGTTGTAGCTGGGGGTGTAGTCGCGACCCAGACGGATTTCACCCCAGGAATTGTTGGCCAGTCCGATTGTGGAACGGCGTTCGAAACCCAGAGAGCCACTGCTGCCGCCAGTGCCGACGTCGGGGTTGAGACCACCTTCGAGCCAGAACTCAGCCCGGTTGCCGCCGCCAAGGTCTTCCGCGCCGCGAAAGCCAATCAGGCTGGTCTTGCCTTGGCTGGAGTTCAAAGCATTGAGCCTGTTGCTGCCGGACTTGGCACTGGTGATGCCGACGTCCACTACGCCAAAAATGGTGATGGAGGACTGTGCCAGGGCCAGGCTGGAAGAAGAGGCGACAAATGTGCCAATCACGATTGCCAGAGTGCGCGTGCACGTTTTATGATTTTTCATCGGCGAGATACGAACGGTACTTATCGGAGGGAATGGCGGTGGCTTTGCTGCAACCGCTGCCGGAACTCTAAGCAACACGCAAGTACGTTTTGTGACATTTGTGCTGTGTGACATGAAAGTAACAGCAGCGGTGCATGCAGAGCGTTAGCCTGCGGCAGCTCCTGGCCGGACTGCGACAGTCTCAGATCAACCCGTGGCGGTCGTTCAAGTGTCAATGACTATGCCTGCTATGCAGCGCTTGCCGGCTGGTGCCCACATGCACGCTAGCCGGATGCATAGAAAGAGGCGCTTGAATAAAAATCGACGAAGCACACCCTGCATCTAGAAAAGGTCAGCCAGCCGCGCGACTATCGTCACTGGAGACATGGCTTTCTATCCGCGTGGAATCCAGCGCACGTCATTCAATGCGGTACAGGCTGCCGAAGCTACCCCCTTGCGCCGCCATGCCGTCGGTGCAAGCAGGCATTGGCAGGCCCTGCCTCCATCCGGCAGCCAAGACCTGCACGTCACTCACAGGATCGGATGCCTTGGCCCGCTCATTGCGGATGCGGCAGGTTTCAGGATCGGTGGCGAACAGCCCGCGCGCGAAGACCCGGCCCTGTTCCGCCAGCCTTGCGGTCTTGGGGGCACGGATTCTCGCAAATACCTGAAAGACGTCGTCCAAGCCGCCGCTTGCGCCATCCAGGCAGCGGGCCAAATGCCACGCATCTTCGAGCGCCTGGCACGCACCTTGCCCCGAAGTCGGTAGCGGCGCATGCGCGGCATCGCCAACCAGCAGGACATTCGCCCTGCTCCATGTATGCAGCGGCTCCAGGTCATGCACCGCAATCAGCCGAATGGCATTGGCGGGCGTGGATCGGATGAGATGTGCGACCGGTTCAGGCCATTTTGCAAACAGGGCCTCGACCTCCTTGCGCATGTCTGCGCTGGGCGTGGCCTCATTGAGCAGCCGTACCTGCGCCGCGGCCCAATACACCAGGTCGGGTCGAATCGGCACGCAACCAAAGCGCTCGCCCGCCCCCCAGAAGTCCTGAATCGCCATCTCGTCCACCAGCGCATGCGGCGCCTGCGCCACGCCGATCCAGTTCACGAAACCCTGGTAGACAGGTGTGTTGTCACCTGCGACAAACTTGCGCGCCACTGACCCCATGCGGCCGTCGGCACCGATTAGCAGATCCGGGCGGATGCTCGCGCCGTTCTCGAAATGGGCCACGGCCTTGCCATTGGCATCCAGCTCGATGGCCACCGCCCGGTATCCGAACTGCACCGGTATCCCGGCCCGGGCTGCGTGATCTAGTAGCACCTCCTGCAAGTGTCTGCGCAGCACCGTGTAGGTTGGGTATCCCATCGTCCGGTCCAGCAAGCCAATATCGAGGCCTCCCAATGCATTTCCCGCAGCATCCTGGCGACGCATTGTCAGCGGCCGACCGCCAATGGCCGCTATGTCTTGCAGCAGCCCCAGTTCTTCCAGCACAAAGCTGGCATTGGGCCACAGCGTCACGCCGGCCCCCATGGTTGCCGGCACCGCACGACGCTCATAGACCCGAGGGTTGTAACCCTGCTTGCGCAGTGCCAGTGCCACGCTCAGGCCCGCAATGCCACCACCAAGTATTCCAATTTCCACGCTGAAGCTCTCCTTGTTCATACGGTGCCCAGTGCACGGTCCACCGCGTCACATCGGGCAAAAGGGCATCTTAAATTTCGCCACTACAGAGAACTAGCATGCAAAATTGGGACGTTTTCATACCTCAAACGGGATAATCAATGCGCAATGCACTCGATCTGAATACCGTACGCGTCTATACGGCGGTTGTTGATGAGCAAAGCTTTGCTGGCGCATCGCGTCTTTTAGCCATTCCCTCATCCAACGTCAGCCGCCACGTCGCGTCACTGGAGCGCAGACTTGGTACACGCCTGCTGGAGCGAAGCACCCGCCACCTGCGCATGACGGAAGCAGGTCGGCTGCTCTACGAACGCGCCAAGCCCTTGCTCGACACCCTGCTCTCTACGCAGGAGGAGCTTGGCGCGGTACAGCGTGAACTGCGTGGCCCTTTGAAAATGTGCATGCCTGGCGAGGCACCAAGGCTGCTGGCCCCCATCCTTGCCGAATTCTGCAGCCTCCATCCAGGCATCGAGCTCGAATGCGATACCCGGATGACCGGACTCGAAGTGCTTCGAGAAGACGTAGACCTTTCCATCGTCTTCCACCGGGGCCATCAGGAGGACAGTGCTTTCATCACCCGTGAACTCGCCACACTGCCAAGCATCGTGGTTGCCGCCCCTTCCTTGCTGGCCAGGACCGGCATGCCACGCCATGTGCGTGAGCTGAAATCCCTGCCCTGCATCACCACCCTCAGTGCGCTGAAGGGCCAGCCCTGGCAGTTTCAGGACGCCGCGGGGGAAATCATCAAGGTGCCGGTCCGCAGCCGCTACCGCGTCAACAGCGGAGAGCTGGCCGTAGCTGGCGCACGGCAAGGCATCGGCTTCGCGATTGTGGCGGCCTATCCCTGCCAGGAAGACCTTGCTACGGGTCGATTGCAGGAAGTGTCACTGGACCTTCGCCCTGCCCCTCTGAAATTGCTGGGGGCCTACAGTCATCGCCATTCAGTGACTGCTCGTGTCCGGGCGCTGCTGGAATTGATACAAGTGCGGTTGGCTGACGCGATTCGCCCTCCCATGGACCCCGGGCCTTGCGGGAAGGTCTAGGATCGAAGTGGGCACAGGGCTCAAAATGGAGTCCTTCGAAGCGCAAGCAGTCGCTTGGTATGACTTTCTCAATGCGCGCTTCTGGCCGATAGTGTGAGCGCTCGGATCTGCCAGGAAGCGGACACCCCGATATGCGGTCCCAGCCGGAGAAGTCGGCTGCCTGCGAAGTCTACAAACTGGTGCTACCGACCTGAGCTAGCGGCCGGCACATTGCCGCGCAGGCAGCGCTATAGGACGTCATAAGCAAGCGTTGCCGATGGCCGAGGTTGCGTCAGCCTTGAGGCATCTGGCTCATGTCCATGAACATGATTTCCCAGATGTGGCCGTCTACGTCCTCGAAGCTGCGGCCATACATGAAGCCGTGGTCTTGAGGAGGGTTCACGTCCGCCTTGCCGCCGTGAGCGGAAGCGGCCTCAACCATGCTGTCGACGGCCTCGCGGTCGTCGGCGCTCAGGCACAACATGACTTCGCTGGCAGCATGGGCGTCGACGATAGGCTTTTGGGTGAACATGGCCCACTTCGGGTGGGTGAGCAGCATCACGTAGATGCTGTCGGAGACGACCATGCAGGCGGCGGTGTCGTCGCTGAACTGCGGGTTGTTGACGGCGCCGATTGCTTCATAGAAGGACTTGGCCTTCGGCAGGTCAGCGACGGGCAGGTTGACGAAGATTTTCTTGGGCATTCGAGACTTTCAAGGTCCGTGTTGAGAGGGAATCTTCAGGCGTTGCCGAGCGACGCCAACAGTTCGTCCACGAGCTGCATGCTGGATGTGAAGCCGTCTTCCAGCCCAGAGTGGCGATAGCATGGTAACCACCGCTTCCCAGTTTCGGAGCGGGTGAACAACCTATTGATACATCCTATCTGGCTGCCTCAGTGTCAGCTAACTGCGTTAGCCGTCGTTCAGGTTTCAAGCTGACAATGGCCACCACCGAAAACCGCCATTGATCTAAGCCAGCTATCGACCCGTTGCGGTCTTTCGCGCCTCGGCTGTGAGTGTCTGCTGTACAGCGATTGCTGCTGCCCAGATGGGCGCTGGACCTGTTGTTAATTATTCAGTAGCGGTCATCTGAACACCGATACTGGTTAATCCAGATCCACTCTTGCTGAGCAAAGCTGCTCGGGTACAAATGCGTCCTCAGCAAAGTCAAAAGTTACTCATTGGGTGGCTGCCGCCTTGCTGGCTCTGCGGGGAACAGTGCTTCTCGTCCACCTTCAATCGGATTCGGGCTGTTGGGATCCGAAGGGTCCATCGGATCAGCTGGGTGTTGCGGTTGCTGTGATGGTCGTGGATTAGCAGGCTGTTCAGGTGACGCTGGCGGCGCGCTGGCAGCAGTGGAGTTCGCAGGGATGACCTTTGGACCTGCGGGTGCCTGCTTATGTTGTTCAGCAATGATTGTCGGCTCAGAGGCCTTGTTCTCTGAGGGCTTGTCGTTAGCGTAATGTTCCGGCTTATTGGATGCGGAATGCTGATTGCCAGTCATAAAAAACTCCTTGAAAGAGCCGCGTCGACAGAGGCGGCTGTTGCAAAGCGCTCACGGCAAGAGCGCTAGAGTACGCGGATCAAATCAGATCCATGGCACGCCGTAATAGTCGTGGACACGCCTTCCGTATTCGTCTGTGTATTCGGGCACAGAGTCCGCTGGATATTTAGGTCCTTGACGCAGTTGGTCCTTGGTTAGAGAAACAACATAGCCCTCCTGATTCGTGTCGTACTTCAACGTGCTCCATGGCAAAGGGTGGCGATCGGCGCCCATACCGAGGAAACCGCCAAACTCCATCACTGCGTAGCGAACCTGGCCTGTTATTTTGTCGATCATCAAGGATTCAATCGAGCCGAGCTTTTCGCCGGTCGGGTTGTATACCTTGGTACCGTCCACCCTGGACGATGAGATGAGACCGGATGTGGTGATCATGGGAACTCCTTAAACGGACCACTGCGAGGCTCAGTGGTTGATGAGAATTTCGACCGGGTTAGCGACGGCTGAGCACCAAGCCAATCAGTGCTCCAACGGCCAGTGCACCGCCAACTGCGCGCCAAGGTGAGTCGTGTATGTAGGCGTCAGCAGCCTCCGCAGCAGCCTTGGAGTCGGAAATCGCATTTGACGACGCGGCTTTCACTTTCTCCAGCGTTGATGCTGCTTTGCTCAATAGCAGTGATGCCGCCGGATCTGTATCACGGCCTTTGGTAGTTAGGACTTCTTTCAAGTCATCTAGCAGTTGACTCAGATCGTTAGAGAGGTCAGCGGCATTCGCTTTTCGAAATCTCATGTGAACTCCTTTCGTGAACATGTGAGGTTCAGAGTAAGCACATGGAATTGGGTTTGCTGTAGGCCGAGCCCGGACCTGGCAATTTGAAATGTGACCTGAGGCAACGACCTCTTCCTCGCTCAAAGTGAGGATAGAAAGCCCTCTTCTTGAACAGGTCGGCACAGCATATGCCCGCCCTGTGGTGGTATCCGATGTTTTGTACAAGCAAACGATTTCAGGCATATCAGTCTTGAATTCGGGAGCCGGACAACATCATCTCGACACTTCATTAACAGCTCCAAACATGTCTTGTCGTATGGACTACACGGCAGTTTTTGTCAGTACACCAGACTGAGCTTTCGAAAGGAGGCGCTTATGAAGCCAAAAGACCGTTTTACGGTGGCCAGCCCCGACGAAGCCAAGGTGAATCTCGCAAAGAAGAGTGATGCGAGGGCACCTGGCAACGAGTCCCAGTTGCCACACGAGCGGGATCAGTCATTGCACGCAACCAGAGTCAATGCCCACCCAGAGATGAAGCAAGCCCACAAGGACCTCAAGAAAGGTCTGGTTGATACAGATGCCAGGGCCAGTGATGGCCGCCCCTTGGCTAGCCGAAGAACGACCTAGCCCGCAGCGTTCTTGTATCGCCGTAACTACACAGGAGATCTCATGCCATATATTGAACTTTCCCAATCCAAATCCAAGCCAGTGCAACTGCACTATCAAGACTTTGGTGATGGTCCGCCCGTTGTGCTCATTCATGGCTGGCCGCTGAGTGGGCGTACCTGGGAGCCTCAGGTTGCCGATCTGGTGGATGCAGGATTCAGAGTCATCGCCTATGACCGGCGCGGCTTTGGCGGCTCTTCTCAGCCTTGGGATGGTTATGACTACGACTCGCTGGCCAGCGACCTCAATGCGCTAATCACGGAACTCACACTAAAGAATGTCTGCTTGGTGGGCTTCTCCATGGGAGGCGGTGAAGTTGCTCGCTACATCGGTACCTACGGCACAGCCTCTATCAGGTGTGCGGTGTTCGCAGCTGCTGTGCCTCCGTTTCTGCTCAAGTGCGAATCGAATCCGCAGGGTGCTGTCTCTGAAGAAGACGTTGTGAAGAAGGAGAAGGCAGTCCTCAAAGACCGTCTGAATTTTCTCGACGAGTTCACACAAAAGTTCTTCTCGAAGTCGGACGGAACCTTGCTAGTCAGTGAAGCACAGCGCGAGTATGCCAAGACGATTGCGGCATTTGCCTCGCCGAAGGGAACCCATGACTGCATTGCGTCTTTCTCGCGCACTGACTTTCGGGATGACCTGAAGAAAATTGATGTGCCCACTCTCATCATTCATGGTGACAGTGACCGCATTGTTCCTCTGGAGGTCAGCGGGGCGAGAACCCATGATGCAGTGAAAGGCAGTGAAATACACATCATCAAGAATGGTCCGCACGGCTGCAACCTCTCGCATGCCGAGGAGTTCAACCGGGCACTGATTGATTTCATAGCGGCTCACTGAGTCTCTTTCCTTGATGCCTTGAAAGGAGTCCGCTTTGATCTCAACCAACCCCTATCGATCCTGCATGGATGAATGCAACGCTTGTGCTGTCGCTTGCGACTCATGCTTGGCCGCTTGTCTCAAAGAAAGTGATGTGCAGATGATGACTCGCTGCATCATGCTTGATACTGACTGCGCAGCGATCTGCCGTCTTGCAGCGTCGTCCATGGCTCGCAACAGTGAGATGGCCAAGCAGATCTGTCGTCTTTGCGCCGAGATTTGTCTGGCATGTGCCAATGAATGTGAGCGGCACGCTCATCAGCACTGTCAAACTTGCGCGCTTGCTTGCAGAAAGTGTGCGGCAGCTTGCGTAGCCTTGATCCATTGATCCGGAGCCAGTAACCACGAAAAAATTGTGCAAGGCTCACAGACTGCGGGCCATCCACAACACTCTGTTTGATGAGCGCCGTGCTGAGCCGGAGTTGCTATCGCTATTGCTATTGCTATTGCTATTGCTATTGCTATTGCTATTGCTATTGCTATTGCTATTGCTATTGCTATTGCTTGGGCTTGGCATTGGCTCTGCCTGAGCCGGATTTTTTCCCGCCGCCAGATTCCTTGTTGACCGTAGCCCAGGCAATCTCTTGGGCCTTTTTTTCACTCGTTCCACGCTTCTCATAACTCTCTTCGATATGCGCAGCTTGGCGTTTTTGCTTGTCCGTGTACTTGGATTTGTCTCCTGTTGGCATGTGTGGCCTCCTTCAAGGCTGAGGCGCCGGCTCTGGGGGAAGCTCGACGGGAGGGACCTCCTGAGGTGGATCGATGGGCTTGGGCTTCGATGGCAGGCCTGGAGGCTGATTCGGATCATTCAGTGGGGGAAGATTGGGGGCATCAGGGCCGGTCGCATTCAAACATTTCATGACCTGTCTCCTTCGATTTCATCCTGACCTTACTGTCACTGCTGGCGTAAGTAAATGGCAGATCATGGTCGGTGACTATCAACGTTACAAAAGACAGGTTTGGTCAGCGACTTCCTACAAAGTGGTTTTTCGTGAGGGTTCATGCTTAAAGCACAGCAAGCAACTGCTTGTTGTTCACTACAACTGAAGGACTAGCGTTATGCAACAGCAAAACAGCCAGCGGAACAACGTGAACCAACAAGACCAAAACACCGCAGATCAGCAAAAGAAGCAGCATGAGCAGCAAGCCCCAAAGCAGCAACAGCCGGGGCAGCCGCAAGATCAGAAGAAGCAGCAACAAGTCAAATAGAGCATGACAACGCGACCAGTGGACATCAAGATGCTTGCCGTTCATGGATGAACAAGCAATATCGGAGTCTTTACTGGCCGCTGCAGATGGGGCAACCTATCAAGAGTCCAAACTTCTATCAGCAACAGTGCAAATGCAATAAGCGGCAACTGGGTGAGGAAACCAAACCATCGCCAAGTACTCAAATGCATTGACTGCAAACGCTGCAAGACTGCTTGATATGACCCCAGGAATTCGCCCGCTACTGCGGGCTTTTTGTTAGGTGCTTTTTCGCTCCTGAAGTCCTCAGGTGCTCTTGCAGGGCTGCAGGCAGAGCATTCCAAGCCTGGCGTTTGAATGAGGTACGCCATCGATAGGCGGATGAACTCTTACTGAAAGATTCGCTTCAACACCGACAAATGTGACATCCGAGTCTAGGCTTCGTCAGCCATGTTCCGTGCACAGTTTTTTCTGCGCAAAGACTGGATAGCCTCTTCAAAAGCTCCTCCTTCTAGATTGGTGTGAACCCACAAACTCATAAGAAAAAGGCGGAGCAGCAAGCTCCGCCTTACGCACTCATCGCGTTAGCTTATTGACCGAATCGCCTCTTGGCATCCGCTACACAAGCATCTTTGGCATCACCGGACAACGGGTCGCAGCGCTCCTTGGCAGCCTTGTAGTCCGCCTCCCTGGTTTTTTCGCTAGCGTCCTTTCTTGCGTTTGCGATGTCACCTGGCTTTGCAGACGGATCTTTGCGAACTTCAGAGACTTTCGCGGACTCAAGTGCCTTCACATGGGCTGCCTTTGCATCCTTTTGACACACATCTTTTGAGTTGCCAGAGAAGTCGTCGCATTTTTCCTTGGCTACTCCGTAGTCAGCATCAGCCTTTGCTTTGGCGACCGCATACTGATTCTTTTCATTAGGTTCGACTTTGTATTTCAGCTCTGCTGTCGATACCTTTTCGACGCCTTTGGCCTGCTCTTCACAGATATCTTTGGCATTGCTCTTCAGGGTTTTGCATTGCTCTTTGGCTGCCTTGTAGTCCGCACTGATCCGGTCCTTTTCTGCCGAGTGTTCGGCGGGAGTCAGTGCGAAAGCTGATGTGGCTAACGCGGTTGCCGCGTAAACAATGGCCAGCTTATGGGTGAACTTCATGACACTTTCCTTTTCAGGTTGTTATCACGATGCCTTCAGACATACGCAATAGATCGTTATCCCACGCAACGGCGGCGATGCCAGGGCGTGCTCCTCTGTTGTGCAGGGCGAACGTTGACTCTAGAACTTGTGAGCCGGTGGCAGCGTCAGGCATACCTAAAAATGAGGGTGGGTTTGCACCTACGCAGGCAATCCGAAAGTCTTGCCGGTTCGAGCACGCGAAGTCATCTGTTGTGTAGAAGGAATGATTCCAACCTCTGTCGAGCAAGGCGAGGAGCGCCTTAAACATTGAATTGCACTTCACCGAGACATATGCGAACTTGTCTCACAGACATGTGTGGCGATGCAATCTACTTTGAACTTACGCGGCTGGCCACCCACTAGCTGGATCTGGCAGTCTTTTTCTGTTTGCCGCATAACTTAGAGGCCCACGTATGACCCAAATTACACAAAGGACGCATGCTCACGCGCAGCTGAAGATTGATACCGAAGCACTAAAAAGAGCCAAGCGCAGCTTAGATGATGGAGCTGTCGTTGAAGAAAAAAGCCCCTGGCGCGAGGACATCATCCGGCTGCTAAATGACTCGCTGGCTACCGAGCTGGTCTGCGTTCTCCGCTACAAGCGTCACCACTTCACGGCAACCGGACTGTCCTCACCAGCTATTGCAGATGAATTTCTCGTGCACGCTAACGAGGAGCAGACCCATGCCGATCGAATAGCTGCGCGCATTGTTCAGCTAGGTGGCGAGCCTGACTTTAATCCCGCTTCCCTTGTTGACCGTAGTCACGCTGACTACGATGAGCAGCTCGATCTGCACTCAATGATTCGGGCGAACCTCGTTGCTGAACGTGTCGCTATCGAGGTCTACACACAGATGATTGCCTTGATCGGAGATAAAGATCACACCACCCGCCGTCTGATTGAGCAGATCCTTGAACAGGAGCAGGAACATGCTGATGAGCTATCCGATTGGATGCACAAATAGCAGATCGAGATATTCGCGCATCATGCTGGACTGACTTTCCTGGCCTCAAAGGCAATCAGCAGCTAGCCAGCACGGTGACTGAGGTTTGCGTTGCATCGAATCCTTTTCATCGAATGACTGCTGCTGATATCAGAAGTCATCAAGCCATTAGAGCTTGATGAATGGTTTCAGCTAAATGCCGTCGCTCGGGAGTCAGCGCCGGCCGACCGATCCTGGCCGATCTGCGACTGTCGCAGACCGCCAAGGACTAAATCTAGCCGATGGCCTTCAGTGATGCTGTCATTGACTGCGCACAACGGAAGCGACTTCACAATCAGTCTTCTTTCCATGAAATCGATTCGAGTTTTGCACCAGCATTCTCAAAGAAAAATGCGAATGCCTCATAGCACTGCTTGACGTCAATACACCACGCGAGAGGATACTCATCGCGTTGCCCGTTCGCGAGACGGTACTCCACTGTGGTCTCGCAATCGGCACCTGACCGGGAAGAGAACCCACTATCTCCTTCTTGCCGCAGATACATAAGCAACGCATGGCCGCCATTTCGAAGCATGCAGAGTGAAGGACCATAGGAAAATATGGCCCACAGCTCAAATTCCGGCGTTTCGTCGTATCGACTAAGCAGCCGACGCATGCTCTCGGTCGATGTCACCAGTTGGGATTCGCCATTGAAATCAAAGGTAATCATCTAGTCGCCATTAGGTGCTATGCATCAAATATTAATGAATTCAACTCTACGTGTGAACGACGCCTTCTGGCCGGTAGCGTGAGTGCACAGAGGAGCCAAGAAGCAGACATCCCAGTCCCGGTACGCGAGTCCCGCAAATAAGTCAGCCGTATGCGAGGTCCACGAACTGGCTCCACTGGCCAGGAGGCGACAGTCGACTTCAAAAAGGACTTCTGCGCAGAAATAAGCACCGTCACCTAGGATGGTCGGCCAAGGTCCAGCTGCCGGCAGTTGCCCCAACAATTGAGGCATCGCCGCCACCGCATCGCTGGCGTTGTTGGAGGTGACACAGATGGCTCGCACCTGCAATGCCTGGGCATCGATCCCTATATGCAGCTTGCGCCATTGACGCCGACGTTCCGCGCCATGCTTTTGCACTTCCATTCTCCTTCGCTCAGGAACTTGATGACAGTGGAGTCGAGCAGCCAGTTCAGTCCACCCGAACTGGAGTGATACACCACTTGTACATTCAGACAGCGTTGTTTGCGACATGGCGCACTCAAGTCTGAAACAAGCCATGGCAGACCAGACAAAGCCAACAGCGATTGCACAAAGCCGGCCAAGCTCAGCAGTTTCTTGATGGGCAGGCAGCCGCGCGCCTTGAGCGCAGCGTTGTACGATTTCCAGCTGTTTGTGCGGCAGCAGGGCTTGAATGCAGGGACTGATTAATCGTCCAAGGCTGCCGACGGCAAATAGCAATTTATGCAACAACGCCACACGAAGCCAAACAGATTCTCGATAGTCAGAGAAAGCGTCTGCCACCTGTGAGTACGCGCTGCATGGCTTTCAGCGCAGCGCTTGCGATGCCACAACAGTCTCAGCTGTACATGGACCCATGAAGCCAAGTGACGATTTACACGAGACACTAGGCCTGCAGAAATATTCAAGTGACAAATAAAAAGTTGTCAATTAATTCCAGCGAGGTCGATGGAGTATTCCCAATTCAATGTCAAATTAAAGAAAATTGATAGCACTTTCTCAGGTAGCCAGAATCGCGCGCAGAGTCAAATCTCAAGTCTTCTGAAGTGAATTAAGCCGAGCTGAGTTCAGAGTGGATAGTTCTTGCACCGAAATGTATTTCACAGGTTTGGAGATTCCGCCTATGTCATTTCCCTCTCGCTCGCTGACTTCACACTTTCGGCCGCAACGCCACGCACTGGCGTTGGAGCCACGCATCCTATTCGACGGTGCAGTTGCGACTGCAGCCACCGAACCCCAACACCCCCATCCTGACCAGGCAGATGATGCCTCTTCTCACTCAACGCAGGTTGAAGCTCGCGTGGTCGACGATCGTGCAGCGTCGAGCGCACGCAGCCTGCTGGTGCTGGATGCTCGCCTGGAAAACAAGGAACAACTGCTGAATCAACTTCCGGGCAATGTCACTGCGATTGTGGTCAACAGCGGCGAAGACGGGCTGGCGGCGATTTCCGCAGCGCTGGCACAACTGGGTCAGGTGGACTCGATCCAGGTGCTCTCTCATGGTGCAGCCGGACAATTCACCTTGGGAAACCGCACAGTCAGCGCCGAAAACATTGGCCAGCTCGGCCAAAACCTGCAGCAATGGAGAGAACATCTGAGCGCCGGGGCCGACATCCAGCTCTACGGCTGCAGCGTCGGCGCGGGCGAGGCCGGCAAGATCCTGGTTAGCGAGCTTGCGCGCTGGACCGGGGCGGATGTGGCGGCCTCGAACAACGACACGGGCAACAGCGCCGCTGGTGGGGACTGGAACCTGGAAACCCGGGTCGGCGACATCGACAAGAGCATCGCCCTGAGTGCTGCAGCCCTCGCCAACTTCGACGGACTGCTGGCCGATGCCGCGCCCACTGTCAGCCTGGGCAGTGGCGGCAGCGACGTGCTGCTGGGCGACAACTTCACGTTCACGGTGAACTTCAGCAACAGCTCCGGTCAGATCGGCTACGCACCGTTCATCAATTTGTTCATGCCCAGCACTGGCAAGGACGGCGACGACGGCGTGCAGTTCATCTCCGCCAGCTACCTGGGTCAGAATCTGGTGACCCACGTGGTCACCTTCGACGCTTCCGGCAACGCCACCCACCCGCTGGCCAAGGACGCCACCGGCAACGCCCTGCGCATCAACGCCACCAGCTTCGGCCTGCGTGCCGGCGACCAACTGGTCGTGGTGGAGCTGCCGTTCGCCAGCGTCTCCACCAACCAGCCGGTGATACCGGTGCAGATCACCGCCAGTCTGAGCAACCTGGCCGACACCAACTTCTCCAACGGCAGCCCCGACCTGACCATCCGCGCCAGCGGTGGCTTCCAGTTCGGCAACGACGCCCTGGACAATCCGATCAACGACCCGAGCCTGATCGGCAGCGCTTCGTCGGCCTTCGTCGTGCATCCCACGGTCATCACCATGGATCAGACGCTGACCACACCGGAGGGGGAAACGGCAACGGGACCCAACTACGGCCGCACACTGACCGTCACCGTGACCCCGGCGCCGGGCCAGACCCTGACCCACGTGGTAGTCACCCAGCCGCTGCCGGACAACGTCCAGGTCACCGCCATCACCCCCGGTGCCGGCGGACGCCTGACCTCCATCACGCTGCACGACGGCACTGTGGTCACCGACCCCACCGCCATCGCCGCGCTGATCGCCGCCGACGACATCTTCATCAGCAGCTTCAGCGTCGAGTACGACAGCCTCGCTGCCGCCACCGATACGGTGGTCAATTTCTACGTACCCGAGACCGAC
The DNA here is from genome assembly GCF_000761245.1 of Comamonas testosteroni. Classification (GTDB taxonomy): domain Bacteria; phylum Pseudomonadota; class Gammaproteobacteria; order Burkholderiales; family Burkholderiaceae_C; genus Comamonas; species Comamonas testosteroni_C. Next base: position 76,126 of record NZ_AWOR01000032.1, read on the forward strand.
GCCAACGGCGCCCAGGTCCTCGATCCGGTCACCGGCGCGCCGCGCACCATCACCGTCGGCGCGCCCACCGCGGCCGGCGAATGGGTACCGCTTGATCCACGCGACGTGACCACGCCCGGCGACGTCATCGACTTCACCGGCACCGGGCGGCCCACCGACTTCATCGCCAAGTCCATCACCCTGCTCAAAGAGGTGAGCCTGCAGACCGATATCGGCCAGACCGGCATCAGCCCCGGCGACACCCTGCGCTACAACCTGACCCTGGCGATTTCCGACTACTTCGCCTTTGGCCGCGACTTCTTCAACGAAGGCCAGTTGATCGTCCGCGACCTGCTCAGCGACGGCCAGAGGCTCAGCGGCACCCCTACCATTACCGTGACCCTGGCTGGCGTGCCGCAGACCATCGCGTTGGTCACCAGCGTGGTGACCAACGCCGACGGCAGCACCTCGATGGCCTTCGATATCGCCCAGTCGATGCGCGATGCCTTCGCCGACCTGCGCGGCTGGCTCAATGGCGACCTGGCCTTCGACGACCGCCGTGAAGGCGCGGTGCTGGCGGTGCTCAGCTATTCCGCCGTGGTCGGCCAGGCCTACACGCCACCGGCCGGCTCGCCGCACAACGAGATCAACGAAGGCGACGAACTGGGCAACAGCGCCATCGTCGAAGGCACGCTGCTGCACGACATCTTCAACCTCACCGGGCAAAGCCAGACCGACGACTCCACCAGCACCAGCGTGATCCCGACCAGCACCGTCGATATCGAACTGGTGGAAGTGAACAACGGCACGCCGCCGGCCAACGGCGAGCTGCGTCCGGGCGATGAAGTCACTTTCGAAATGAGCTACGACCTGGTCACCGGCGACTACGAGCAGTTCAAGCTGACGGCATATCTGCCGCTGCCATTGTTCAACGTGTCCGGGGTCAACTGGAGCGTCGGCGACAACGCCGGACAATGGCAGATCGGAGCCGGCAACACCAACGCCGGCAACGTGGTCAGCGTCACCAGCGGCATCGGCAACTCCATCGTCTTCGACTTCGGCAGCCACGTGACCCCCGACACCACCGGCAGCCGCATCGTCGTGCGCTTCACCCTGACCGTGGGCGACCAGCCGTTCGCCGACCACCGCTCACTGGACGTGCTGGCCCAGTCCAGCCAGCAGACCACCCTCACCGACCGCACCCTGATTTCTTCCGACGTGGCGGTGATCGCGTCCATCGCCGAGCCCGTGCTGGCGATCAAGCACGGCGTGGTGTCGTCTTCCAACGGCAGCGTGACCAACACCACCGGCAGCTGGAACGCGCCGGGCAGCAGCGGCCGGCCGTTCAACGGCAGCGTCACCGACCTTGCTGCCGTGGACGGCAATGTCAGCGGCATCGATGGAGGAGATCGTCTGCGCCTGGTGACCGCAATCGAGAACAGCGGCGGCGGCGGTGCCTGGGATGTCACCACCAGCATCAGCCTGCCCAGCGGGCTGAGCTTTGTCGGCGGCAGTCTGGCTGCCGCCAACCTGCAGATCTACCGCGGCGATGGCACTCTTCTGGTAGCAGGCACGGACTACCGCGTCTTGGGCCAGCAGATCACCTTTCTTGACGCGGGCGGCCAAGCCACCCTGCTTGCAGGGCGCGCAGGCACTGCTGCCGACGCCAGCGGCGCCAATCTGGTGGTGATCAGCTACGACGTCGTGGTCAGCGACAGCATCACGGCCGGGCGCAGCCTGCAAAGCAGCGCGACCCTGAGCAACTACGCCAGCGTCAACAACGGCAGCGACTTCACCCCGGTGGACCTCACGGACGTGGCCGACCAGCAGATCGCAGCGCCAGTGATCAGCAAGACCTTCGCCGATGGCAGCCTCGACAACGGCGACTCCAGCGCCAGCCACACCACGGGCAGCGACCTGGTGGTGGGCGAGAGCATGCGCTACGACATCCTCATCACCCTGCCCGAAGGCACCACCCAGACCCTGCGCATCGAAGACCTGATTCCGCCCGGCCTGCGCCTGGACACCAGCTTCAACAATGGCCTGGGCTACCAGCTCATCACCACCCGTACCGGTAGCGGCGCCCTGGTGGCGGACTTTGCCGGCAGTGTCAGCGTCAGCGCCTTCGCGGGCCAGGGCGGCGCCCTCGGTGCCGACGGCGCCGACGCCCGCTGGACCTTCAGCGCCGCCGGAGCCACCGCCGACAACCGCACCGACAACAACAGCTTCGTGATCCGCGTGCAGTTGGTGGCCAGCAACGTCATCGGCAACCAGGCCAACAAATCGCTTCAAAACAGCGCTCAGCTGTTCTACAGCGACCCCGACGGCAACACGCCCAACGGCAACACCGCCGAAGACCGCACCGTTGCCCTGAGCGGCGGCCAGCCCACCGTGACCCTGCGCGAGCCGACGCTCCAGATCAGCCAGGTGCTTACCTCCTCCGCCGGACAAGGCGGCTACGACCAGGGCGACGTGGTGACCTTCACCATCACCCTGCGCAATGGCAGCGGCAGTACCGATTTCGACGCCTTCGACATCAGCCTGCTGGATAACCTGCCCAGCCAGTTGAACAACGTCACCCTCACCGGCGTGCTCTACCAGAACGGTGCCACCAACAATGGCGGGGTGGATTTCGAGATTGTCGGCGGTCAGCTGCGCACCGCCAGCGGCGCCAATATCGACATCGCCAAGGGCGGCAGCATCGTTCTCAGCCTGAGCGGCGTGGTCAACGCCACGGCGGCCTCGCAAGCCTCGTTCAGCAACCTCGCCGAGGTGCAGTGGACCAGCCTCAACGGCAGCAACAGCGGCGAGCGCACCGGCGTCGACGGCCAGCTCAACAGCGGCCTGCTCAACGACTACCGCAACCTGTCGCTGCTGACCATTCCGGTGGCCCAGGCCATCCAGATCTCCCGTGTGGGCGGGCTCTCCGACACGCCTGCGCCCTCGCCCACCACCGCGCCGCAGGAGTCGGTGACCATCGGCGAGGTGATCCGCTACCGCGTGGTGGTGGTGGTACCCGAGGGCAACAACCCCAACTACTCGGTGCAGGTGACCCTCGCCAACGGCCTGCAGTTCATCAGCCCGGACGCCCTGAGCAACGCCCTGCGCATCGCCTTTATCTCCAACGGAGGGCTGAGCAGCGACGCCAACCTGATCGTCGGCGGCACCCTCGATATCGACGGCAACGAACACAGCCCCGAGGCCCTGCCGATCACGCCGGGCCTCACCGGTCTTTCGCCCCGGGGCGTACTCGACCCGACCCGGGTCAGCGTGGTGACCAACGCCGACGGCAGCCAGGTGGTGACCTTCAACCTCGGCAATGTGGTCAACGGCAACGGCTTCGACGAAGACCTCGAAAGCGTGGTGCTGGAGTTCAACGTGCGGGTAGCCAACCAGGCCAGCAATGCGGTCGGCGTCGCTCTGGGCGTGCAGGCCACCGAGCATGTCAACGGCATCACCCGGGCGGTCAGCGATACCGTGCTGGAACGCATCGTCGAGCCGTACTTCACCGATTTCGACAAACAGATCGTCAACTTCGACCCCAACCCCGGCGGCAGCACCGGCACCGCCACGGTACAGATCAGTTTCACCCAGAGCGGTGGCCTGCCGGCCTACGACGCGCAACTGCGCGACAGCTTTGCCGGCGCCACCGACTACCGCCTGTTCAGCCTGAGCATCAACGGCGTCAGCTACGGTCCCGGCAACCTGCCGGCTGGCGTGAGCTTCAGCAACAGTGGCGGCATCAGTGTCGATTTCACCCAGCTCAATGTCGGCGACAAGGTCAGCGTGCAGTACCAGGTCACCCTGACCAACGCGGCAGTCACCGCCAGCAGCGACGCCACCCTGACCTGGACCAGCTTGCCGCAAAGCTTTACCGGCTGGGGCGGCTCGGCCGTGGGTGTCGACGGCACGGTCACTGGCGAGCGCACCGGCAGCGGCGTCGGGCCGAACCAGTACATACTGCGTGACCGCGCGGGCCTGGGCATCATCAGCGGCACTCTGTGGAACGACACGGCCTCGGCCACGGGCAGCACCACCCCCGACGGCCCGGGCCTGGCCGGCCAGACCGTGACCCTGACCTGGGCCGGCATCGACGGCCGCCTCGACACCACGGCCGACAACCTGCAATTCACCACCGTCACCGATGCCAACGGCCGCTACCACTTCGGCATCTTGCCGCTTGGCGTATACCGCATTGATGCACCGGCCGGCCTGGTCAGCTATCCCCAGCCCATAGGCGATCTGCGCGTACGCATAGACAGCGATGGAGGCACTCTCGGGCAAATCATCATCAGCCTGCAGGATGCCGACAGCCAAAGCGCCGACGCCGGCTATGTCGAGCAGAACGACGCGCCGGTCAACAGCCTGCCGGGCACTCAGAACGGCTTCGAGGATGTGCCGCTGGCGATCGGCGGCATCAGCGTCTCCGACATCGACGCCAACCGCAATCCGGAGGTGGCCGGGCGCGCCATCAGCGTCACCCTCAGCGTGCTGCATGGCACCCTGTCGGTGGCCAGCAGCCTGCCCGGCGTCACGGTCAGCGGTGCCAACAGCGCCAGCCTGACCCTCACCGGCAACCTCGCCGACCTCAACAGCGTGCTCGCCAGCCTGCACTACCTGGGCAACGCCAACTTCAACGGCACCGACACCCTCACCGTGGTCAGCAACGACCGCGGCAACTGGGGCGATGCCAATGGTGACGGCATCCCCGGCACCTCAGCCGACGCTCTCACCGATACCGACAGCCTGCAGATCATCCTCGCCCCGGTGAACGATGCGCCGATCGCAGTGGACGACAGCATCACCGCCGTGGAAGCCGGCGGCACCTTCAACAGCATTGACGGCGTCGACCCGCGCGGCAACCTGCTGAGCAACGACACCGACGTCGATATCGCCACCAACGCCGACCGCCTGCGGGTGATCTCCGTCGGCCCGGTCAACGGCGCGACCAGTACCTTGCCGGACATCGGCGTGGTGGTGATCACCGGCCAGTACGGCGACCTGATCGTCGGCAGCAACGGCTCCTACCAGTACCGGGTGGACAACAACAACCCGGCAGTGCAGGCCCTGCGCCTGGCCGGGCAGACCCTCACCGACCGCTTCGACTACGTGGTCAGCGACCTGGCCGGCGCCACCGACGGCGCCACCCTCACCGTGACCATCCAGGGCGCCAACGACACCCCGGTGGCGGTGGACGACGAAGGAATCGCTGTCGAGGCCGGCGGTGTGAACAACGGCACGCCGGGCAGCGATGCCACGGGCAACGTGCTGGACAACGACACCGACGTCGACAGCGTTGCCAATGGCGAGACCAAGAGCGTCAGCGGCATCCGCCATGCCCCCGAGGTCAATCCCGGCGCCTTCACCACGGTGACCGGCACCACCAGCATCGACGGCCTCTACGGCAGCCTGACCATCAACCCCGATGGCAGCTACCGCTACATGGTCAACAACGGCAACCTCACGGTGCAGCGCCTGAGCGCCGGCCAGCAACTGAGCGAAGTGTTCAGCTACCGGGTGACCGATGCCGGCGGCCTCGACGATGTGGCGCAACTGCGCATCACCATCCAGGGCGCCAACGACAACCCGGTGGCCAGCAACGACTACGCCAGCGCCCAGGCCGCCACCTCAAACGGCAATGCCGCCGAGAGCAACCCGGCCGGCAACGTCATCCTGTTCCCCAGCCGCCCCGGCAGCATCAACCAGCCCGGAGGCAACGGCGTCGATACCGACGTCGATGAAGTCGACCGCCCCGGCAACAAGCTGCACGTCGACGGTGTGATCAACAAAAGCGAGGCCACCTACGACCCGCAAACCGACGTATTGATCGCCGTGCCTCCGGGCAGCAGCCTGGTCGGCGGCGTGGTGGTGACGGGCCTTTACGGCCAGTTGGTGCTGGGTGCCGACGGCTCCTACACCTACGACGTCGACAGCACCAACGCCATCGTCCGGAGCCTGGCCGCCGGCCAGACCGTCACCGAATACTTCACCTACCGCGTGGTGGACACCGCCGGGCTCACCGACACCGCGCAACTGGTGATCACCGTGCACGGCGTCAACGATCCGCCCGTGGCGCAAAACACCATCGTCGTCGCTGTCGAGGCCGGTGGCGTGGACAACCTGACCCCGGGCCTTAACCCCAGCGGCGATGTCACCGCCGTGACCCATGACCCCGAGGGCGATCTGCTCAGCGTGGTGCAGATCAAGTCCGGCGGGATCAACGAGCCGGGCACGGCCATCGGCGTGGCACCGGGCGGTACCACGGTGTCCGGCAGCTACGGCAGCCTGACCATCCGCCCTGACGGCACCTACACCTACGTGCTGAACAACGATCACCCGGACGTGCAGGCCCTGCGGATTGCCAGCGACCTGCTGCTGGAGCGCTTCACCTACACCCAGGCCGACGACGGCTCGCCATCGCAGTTCGACTCAGGCGAAATCATCGTGATCATCAGCGGGCGCAATGACGCCCCGGTGGCCAACGACGACAGCGCCACCGCCATCGAGGCCGGCGGCCTGAACAACGGCGTTGCGGGGGTCGATCCGCGCGGCAACGTGCTGGACAACGACACCGACGTGGACGGCGGCGAAGTGCCGGGTGACCTGCCCCACTACGACTACGGCGAAACCCGCGCCGTGTCCTCGGTGCGCACCGGCAGCGAAAGCGACACGGGCACCGCCGGCACCCTCGGCCAGGAACTGCGCGGCAACTACGGCTGGCTGACCCTCAACGCCGACGGCAGCTACAGCTACCGCCTGGACAACGCCATGGCCGCCGTCCAGGCCATGCGCGACGGCGACACCCTGCGCGACGACTTCAGCTACACCGTGATCGACGCCGCCGGCGCCGAAGACCGTGCCACCCTGACCATCAACATCCAGGGACGCAACGACACCCCGGTGGCGCACAACGACACCGCCATCGCCGTCGAGGCCGGCGGCCTGAACAACGGCACCCTCGGCACCAACCCCACCGGCAACGTGCTGGCCAACGATATCGACGTCGATGGCAACGATGTGCTGCAAGTCACCGGCGTGCGCCAGAGCGGCAACATCGGCAGCGTCGGCACGCCGTTCAAAGGCCTCTACGGCACCCTGACCCTGGATATCAACGGCAACTACAGCTACGTGGTCGACAACGACAACCCGCTGGTGCAGTCGCTGCGCACCAATGCCGAGATCCTGCGCGAGGTCTTCACCTACCAGATCCGCGACATAGCAGGCGCCACCAGCTCGGCGACCCTGACCGTGGTCATCCGCGGGGCCAACGACAACCCGGTTGCGGTGGACGACACCGCCGTCGCCGTCGAGGCCGGCGGCAGCTTCAACGGCACGACGGGCGTCAACCCCACCGGCAACGTGCTGAACAACGACCGCGATGTGGATGCCAACGACAGCAAGACCGTCACCGACATCCGCACCGGCACCGAAGCGGCCGGCGGCGCCTTCATCAGCCTTGGCGGCGCGCAGAGCCTCACCGGCCTGTACGGCACCCTGACCCTCAATGCCAACGGCAGCTACAGCTACGTCATCAACAACGACCTGGCGGCGGTTCAGGCGCTCAAGGCCGGCGACAGCCTGGTGGAAACCTTCACCTACCGCATGCGCGACACTGCGGGCGCCGCCGACGTCGCACAGCTGAGCATCCGCATCGATGGTGCCTGGGACGCCCCCGTGGCCCGTGACGATGCGGCCGTGGCAGTGGCCGACAACGGCGGCAACAACGGCGTCAACCCGACCCGTAACGCCCTGGAAAACGACAGCGATGTGGACCAGGGCGATGTGCTGCAGATCACCGGCATCCGTTTCGGCACAGAAGATGCCGGCGGCAGCCTAGCCGACGTCAACTCCGGCACGGACAGCAGCAACGGCACTTTGATTGACGGTCTTTATGGCCAGCTCATCATCGGCGCCGACGGCAGCTACACCTATATTGTCGATTCGGACAATCCACAGGTACGCGCCCTCGGCCCGCAGGACTTCCTCAACGAACGCTTCACCTACCGGGTCACCGACCGTGGCGGCCTCAGCGACCTGGCGGAGATCCACATCATTGTCAGAGGCCGCAACGATGCGCCAACCGGCGTCAACGACCATGCCACCGCCATCGAGGCCGGCGGGGTCAACAACGGCACGCCGGGCCTGAACCCGAGTGGCAACGTGCTGACCAACGACACCGATCCGGAATCCGATCCGCTGCACGTGATCGGCGTGCGCACCGGTGCACTGAACGAGAGCGGCACCGTCGGCAGCCTAGGCACTGTGTTGCGCGGGCAGTACGGCGACCTGCTGCTCAACGCCGACGGCACCTGGGTCTACACCCTCGACAACAGCCTGCCCGAAGTGCAGGCCCTGCGGGTAAGCGGCCAGACCCTGAGCGAGGTGTTCAGCTACACCCTGGCCGACCGCTGGGACGACACCAGCCAGGCCGAGCTGCACATCACCATTGACGGGCGCAACGACACCCCGGTGGCCCGCGACGACAGCGGCACTGCCGTCGAGGCTGGCGGGGTCGACAACGGCACGCTGGGCAGCGATGCCACCGGCAACGTGCTGGACAACGACACCGACGTCGACAGCATCGCCAACGGCGAGACCAAACAGGTCGTCAGCGTGCGCAACGAAGACGGCCAGTCGGCGAACACCGGGCAAGTGCTGATCGGCCGCTACGGCCAACTGCTGCTCAACGCCGACGGCAGCTACACCTACACCGTCGACAACGGCAACCCGCTGGTCCAGGCCCTGCGCACGCCAGCCGAGACCTTGCGCGAAACCTTCACCTACCGGATGCGCGATACCGCCGGCGCCACTGCCGATGCCCGTCTGACCATCATCATCCAGGGAGCCAATGACGCCCCTGTGGCACGCGACGACAGCAATGTCGCCAGTGACCAGGTCCAGGCGCCACAGACCAAGGGAAATGTGCTTCCCAACGACAGCGACGTCGATGGCGGCGATTCCCTGCAGGTATCGGCGATCCGCACGGGGCCGGAATCGGGCAGCGGCAGGCCTGGCGTGGTCGGTCAGCCAATCAAGGGCCAGTACGGCACCCTGGTCCTCAATGCCGATGGCAGCTATAGCTACAGCATTGATCTGAGCAATCCCGAGGTTCTCGCGGCAGCGGGGCTTGGCCGGATACTGCACGACAGCTTCACCTACACGGTGCAGGATCTGGCGGGCGCCACAGATCAGGCCGAGCTGGTGATCACCCTGGATATCTCTTCGCCCTTCATCCCTGCCCCCGGAGAGGAACACTATCCCTATCAACCCAGCCATCGCGACCCCAACCCGCAGCTGTTCGACCGCGATCCCGCAATCTTCATCACTCCAGTGGTGCAGCGCGATTCGGAAGAGCAAAAGCTCTCGCAATGGGCCTCGGGAGGCAGTCGGATGGCACTGGCTGCGGTCATGATGCAGCAAAGCGGCTCCGTGGGCGCCGGCCTGGGTCTGATTCCTGGCCAGTTCGTCGCTCAATCGGTGCGCGAGAGCCGCGTCGCCAGCGACCAGGATCTGGCCTGGATCCTGGGCCGCGAAGGTCGAACCGGACTCAATGCCGATGGCCTGCTGCGCGATCCGTCGGTCTTTGTTGCCGATGCCCGCGACATGACTCAGAACCCATCCCATGCAGCGCCCCAGCCCGAACAACGCGCAGCATCACACCCTGCTCGCGGCTTCAGTGCGCAGTTGCGCAATGCCGCCGAGCGCCTGCACAAGGGACGCCGCCCATGATCTTGAACCCCGCTTTTGGTGACCGAAAAGGATTGAAAATGCCCCAACCCGCAGCTCGTCATGTTGCGACGGTACTTGCTTCGGTACTGCTGCTCAGTGCCTGCTCATCGCTGGAACCCAAGATCTCCACCGAGGATGAGAATCGCGAACGCCTGGTTTCAGATCAGGCACGCATGTACGCGGGGCAGGAGCCGGTCACGGCCCCCATCACCTTCTACGAGGCGGCTGCACGCGCGCTGAAGTACAACCTCGACTACCGCCTCAAGCTCATGGAGAGCGCTCTGGCGACCGATCTGCGCGATGTCTCGCGCCACGAGATGCTGCCGCGGCTGGTCGCCTCGGCCGGCTATGCGGGTCGCAGCAACGATTCCGGCGGCACCTCCATCGGCATCGAAGATCGTCAGGTCAGCCTGCGCCCCTCGACCTCCGAAGAGCGCTATCGCGAGCTCTACGGCCTGGGCCTGAGCTGGAGCCTGCTGGACTTCGGCGTTGCCTACTACCGCACGCAGCAGAAGTCGGACCAGATCCTCATGGCAGAGGAGCGCAGGCGCAAGGTCGCGCAAAACGTGCTGCAGGATGTGCGCAACGCCTATTGGCGCGCCCTCGGCGCCCAGCGCCTGATGCCGGAGGTGGACAAGCTGCTTGAGCGCACCCAGCGCGCACTGACGTCGGCCCGCGAAGCGGAGAGCAAGGGTCTTTTGCCGCGCCAGGAAATACTGGCCTACCAGCGCGCCTTGCTGGACTCCATCTACCTGCTCACGGTGCGCCGTCAGGACCTCGAGTTCGCCACTGCAGAGCTTGCGGCACTGATGTCGCTGCCGCCTGGCTCGAAAATGGTGCTGGCTGACACCGCCGAAGCACCGTTGCCGGAGCTGCAGCAAAGCGTGGCACAGCTTGAGCAGCTGTCGCTGCAGAACCGCCCGGAAATCATGGAAGAGTGGTATCGCAAGCGGGTCAACCAGAAAGATCTGGATATCGCCAAGGCGCAGCTGTGGCCCAATGTCAGCGTGGACCTCGGCTACAAGTACGACTCCAACAAATACCTCTACAACAGCAACTGGATGGGAACCGGTCTTCAGGTTTCGCTGAACCTGCTGCGACTGCTGCAGCTGCCGGCTATCAAGAATGCTGCTAAATCCCAGGCGGAGACCGACGATGCGCGTCGGATTGCCCTGTCCATGGCCATTCTCACCCAGGTCAGGGTCGGAGCCTTGCGCTACCAGCTGGCTCGCCAGGAAGTCGCCTTTACCGATGAAAGCCTGCGCGTTGACCGCAGCCTGCTGGACTATGCCACGGCAGCGCGATCCGGCGCGCTGGGATCCGAGCTCGAAGTGATACGCGCCGAAGGGCGCTACCTGCTTGCCCGCTATCAACGCGAAGCCGCCTTCTCGAGCGCCCAGGCGGCCTGGGGCCGGCTGTACAACTCTGTCGGCCTGGAAGTCCTGCCGGCAGAGATCGACAAGCACGATATCCAGACCCTGGCCCGGGAAATCCAGAACACCCTCAACTCCCAGGAACACCAACGCCTGCTCGTTTCCCAGCAAGGAATGCCGAATGCCCAAGTTGGCCGCTGATTACCGTTTGCTCTCCATGCTGCTGGTCCTGGCCGGCACCAGCGGAGCCTTTGCCCAGAAAGCTCCTGCCAATGACGCCTCGACCATCCGCGTGCTGCTGGCGGCCGAGCTGGAAACCACGCTTTCCAGCCAGATGAGCGGCACCCTGGGCGAACTCGGCGCGAGCTTTGGCAAGCGCGTGGCCAAGTCCAGCGTGCTGGCTCGCTTCAACTGCAACGAGGCCCATGCCCGCAGCAAGGTGGCAGCCGCCGAGCTGGCCATGGCCAAGCAGAATCTGGAAGCGAAAAAGCAGCTGCGCAAGCTGGATGCCGTCGGCGACATCGAGGTGTCCATGGCCAATACCGAGGTGCTGAAAGCAGACGGTGCCCGCGCCATGGGCGAGGCCCAAAGCAGCTACTGCCTGGTCACAGCACCGTTTTCCGGGCATGTGGCCAAGGTTCATGTCAAACCGTTCCAGACCGTAAGCGCAGGCACACCGCTTTTCGATCTGGTGAGCGACGGCGCGCTCAAGGTGCGCCTCAACGTGCCCTCCAGCCAGCTCAAGGAACTCAAGCCGGGTCTGCCTCTGGAAGTGAGCATTCATGAAACGGGCAAGACCTACCCCGCCAAAGTCAGCATGGTCAACTCCCGCGTCGATGCCGTGGCGCAGACTGTGGAGCTGGAGGCCAGGCTGGACAACAGATTCCCCGAGCTGATGGCGGGCATGAGCGGCACGGCACGATTCAATCATGACCGTCGGTGAGCCCCTGCCCCACCCCCACCTGCTGCTGCAACTCGATGTTCTGCGCGACAAGGCCCTGGCCGCCGATTCCCTGAATGCCCTGGCATTCAGCATGGCGAACGATCCCTACCAACTGCTGCCCTATCACCAGGCCCTGGTCTTCGCCAGCCATGACAAGTCGCAGGAACTGCTCGCCGTCTCGGGTCTGGCCCGCCCCACCGAAGATTCGCCCTATCTGGTGTGGCTCAAACGCGCCAGCCGCTGGGTCGCCGAGCAGGTGCCGGCAGAAGAGCCTGTCTGGCTCAGTCTGGAGTCTTCGACCCCGCCCGAAGACATAGACCAGGGCTGGCGCGAATGGTGGCCCGCAGGACTGTGGTGCATTCCGATTCAGGATGGCCAGACGCAGCGCCTGGGCCTGCTGCTGCTGTTGATGGACGAGCCGCCGCCGGCCATGCTGCGCCAGCAGATCGGCGGACTTGCACGCACCTGGGCCTATTGCTGGCGCACGCTGACCCGGCGCAAACGCCTAGGTCACAAACATCTCAACCGCCGCAATCTGCTGCTGGGAGCCATGATCGCGCTGGGAATCCTGCTCATTCCCGTGCGGCAAACCGCACTGGCTCCGGCCCAGATCGTTTCACGCCAGGCGCAGATCATCAGCTCGCCCATCGATGGCGTCATCGCCCAGATCCATGTGCGGCCCAACCAGCCCATTGCCGCAGGTACTCTGCTGCTCAGCCTGGACGAAACCACCTTGCGCAGCCGCTCTGAAGTACTGAGCAAGGAAGTGGCCGTGGCCGATGCCGAACTGCTTGCCGCCAGCCAGCGCGCCTTCGACAATCCGCAAAGCAAGAACGAGCTGACCTTGCTCGAGGGTCGTGCCCAGCAGCGCCGTGCCGAGCTCGCCGCAGTACAGGCACAGCTGCGACGCACCCAGGTGCTGGCTCCCCGCTCAGGAGTCGCCGTCTTCAGCGACCCCAACGACTGGTTGGGCAAGCCGGTGGTCACGGGTGAGCGCATCATGCAGGTCGCAGATCCGGCACAGCCAGCCATGCAGATCCAGCTGGCCGTAGCCGATGCCATCGCCCTGGAACCCGGCGCCGAAGTCACACTGTTTCTCACCGCATACCCGCTGAGTCCGCTGAAAGGCAAGATCCTGGAGACCAGCTATCAAGCCCGTCCCAGCGAGGAAGGCGTGGTTGCCTACCGCCTGCTGGCCAGCGTCGAGGATCAGCCCGAGCACGCCCGCCTCGGTCTGCACGGCACAGCCAAGCTCTACAGCGGCAGGGTGATGCTGGGCTACTACCTGCTGCGCCGTCCTCTTGCCACCTTGCGCGCATGGAGCGGTTGGTGATGCAGGACCCTGCTGACCAGCCCCTGCCGCCGCTGCGCGAAGACCTGCGCCTCGACGAGGCTGCCAAGAGCAGCAGCGGCGAGCCGGCCTGGATGATTCAGGACACGGTGCTCAACCGCTTCTATCGCATAGGCTGGCTGGAGTTCGAATGCCTGCTTCGCTGGGGTCAGACGCCGCGCCGCATCAGTGAGGAAATTGCCAAGGACACGGCGCTCAAGCCCGATGTGGAGCAGATCCTCGACTTTCGCCAGTTTCTCGAACAGCATCAGCTGCTGCGCCCCGGCCCAGCACAGCTGGCGCGCCTGCAGGACAAGAGCCAGGAGCGCACCTGGTCCAGCTGGCGCTGGTGGCTACACCACTATCTGTTCTTCCGCATCCCGCTGCTGCATCCCCAGGCACGCCTGCAGCGGCTGGCCCAGGCCTTGGACTGGCTGTTCCATCCGCTGACCGCCGCACTGGTGATGGCGCTGAGCCTGCTAGGCGTGATCCTGGTCATGAAGCAATGGGACAGCTTCACCCATGCCGTGGTCGAGTCCTTTTCCACCGAAGGCCTGTTCAGTTTTGCCCTGGCCCTGATCGTCGCCAAGACCCTGCATGAGCTCGGTCACGCCCTAGTCGCCACCCGCCTCGGCCTGCGGGTCGGTCATATGGGCATAGCCTTTGTCGTGCTGTGGCCCATGCTCTACACAGATACCGGCGAGAGCTGGAGGCTCAAGCGCTCGCGCCAGCGCCTGGCCATCGCCTCAGCGGGCATAGTCACCGAACTCTCGCTTGCCGGCCTCTGCACTTTGGGCTGGGCCCTGTGTGACCCCGGCGCGCTGCGCAACGCGCTGCTCTATCTCGCAACCACCAGCTGGATACTGTCGCTGACCCTGAATGCCAGTCCGTTCATGCGCTTTGACGGCTATTTCATTCTCAGCGACCTGCTGGACTTTCCCAATCTGCACGAACGTGCCTCGGCCCTGGCAAGAGTTGCCTTGCGACGCCAACTGCTGGGCCTCGCAGAAGACTGGCCCGAGCCCTTCCCGCACGGCCAGCGACTGGCACTGATCACTTTTGCCATCGTTACCTGGCTATACCGTCTGGTGCTGTTCCTCGGCATCGCGGTGGCGGTGTATCTGTTCTTCTTCAAACTACTGGGAATTCTTCTGTTCATGGTCGAGCTGTCCTGGTTCATCGCCCTGCCCGTGATGCGCGAGCTGAGCCACTGGTGGCAGCAGCGCGCACGCATTCCACGCTTGCGAAAAATGCTGTTCAAAGGACTTTTGCTGCTGGGCCTGATCGGCCTCCTCATTCCCTGGCACAGCCAGATCGATGCCGCAGGGGTGGCCCGTGCCGAGCACCAACTGCGCATCTACGCCCCTTATCCGGCACGATTGCAGTCCGTGCATCACAGCGCTGCGGTCGAAGCCGGCCAGGTGCTGGTCACGCTTGATGAACCTGATCTGGACTTTCGCCTGCGCGGCAGCGAAGCCAATGCCCGCAGCTACGAGGCCAGGCTGTCCGGTCTTCTGGCCGACCCGGCGGGACTGGCCGAAGATGCCGCGACGCGCCAGCGGCTCAATGTGCAACTCGAGGAAACGCGGGCCACGCGCAATGAGATCGCCCGCCTGAACCTGCAGGCCCCGTTTGCTGGCAGCTGGCTGGACCTCAATCCTGACTGGCAGCCCGGACAATGGATCGGCCGCCAGGAGCCTCTGGGCATTCTTGTCGATCCCCGGAGCTGGCAGGTCGATGCCTATGTGGCCCAAGGCCAGATTCACCATATCGCGGTCAACGACCCCGTGCGCTTCTACCCAGAGGGCCAGACAGCGCCGCTCAGCGGCCGGGTCCTGGCGATCGGCAGCACCCGCACAGGACAGCTGGCTCACCGCATGCTCTCCTCTCATTTCGGCGGACCGGTACAGGTGACGGCGCAAGACCCGATGGTGCCGGGCGCTGCGCTGTTTCAGGTGCTGGTGGAACTGGACCAGCCCTTGAACCAGCTGCGTGAGACGCGCGGCCATTTGAAGATCGAGGGAGAACGGCGCAGCGTGCTCGGAGAGCTGGGCCGATGGGTTTTGGGTGTAGGTTTGAAAGAAAGTGGCTTTTAGTGTCACAAAAACCACTCTTTCAACGGCTGAATCCGGTTCTCACAACCCAACCTGGCTTGATCAAGCCCGGAGTCATCGCAAACCACCCGTGCATGGTGCATGCGTTGATCGAGCCAGGCCAGCTGCCTGCCAGGCTCTGCGCTGACTCAGGCGAAGCTCAGTCATCAGCGCATGCACGATAGATTGATGCTTGTGCGAGCCATGACGGATTCAGACCGGCCTTGCGCACCCCGAGCTGGCAGCCGCAGAAACACACCAATACAGGTATTAACCCGAATAAAGTCGCTGAAACTGGCTAGAATCGCGCCCATCCCGCGGGAGAGCGGAGCCTTTCGAGGGTTCCCGCCGAAGGCGCAAACTCCCATAATCGCTCAGGCAATAAGTACCGCAGGTGGGTCTGACAGGGCCCGAATATCGCCAACTGGAGAGCAGCCCGCAACCACAAGTCTGCAGGGCTCACCGAAGGGGCAAGCATGTCCACCGCGAAGGTGCTCATGCGCAACTCTCAGGTAAAAGGACAGCGGGAGAGGCAAGCCGGACACTCCCGCCGATGTGAGTGGCTGGTCTATTTTCAAGTGCCTTCATGCTTCCTTCCGTCTCTTTGCTGGACTCGTTCCAGGCCTCCAACTTCACCGTCATGCTGGTCATCTATCTGGTGGCCATTACCGCCGAAGCCATGTCCGGCGCACTCGCCGCAGGCCGGCGCAATATGGATATCTTCGGCGTAGTCGTCATCGCCTTTGTCACTGCCCTGGGCGGCGGCACCATCCGCGACATGGTGCTGGGCCACTACCCCATCGGCTGGACCCAGCACCCTGAATATGTGTATCTGGTCATCAGCTTCGGTCTGCTGACCACCGTGATTGCACGCCATATGCACAGGCTCAAGCAGGTGTTTTTGCTGCTGGACGCCATGGGACTGATCGCCTTTTCGCTGATCGGCTGCAATACCGCGCTGGAGCTGGGCTACCCCACCATCGTCATCATCATGGCCGGCATGATTACCGGCATCAGCGGCGGCATCTTGCGCGATGTGCTCTGCAACCAGGTCCCCGTGGTGTTCCGCCGCGAGCTGTATGCCAGCGTGTCGCTGTCCGTATGCCTGATGTTCCTGGGCCTGCGCTATCTGGATGTGAGCCCCAATATCAGCACCATCGTGTGTTTTGCCGGCGGTCTGGCCTTCCGTCTGGCCGCCATTCGTTTCAAATGGCGCCTGCCGGTTTTTTCGTACCAGCAGCGCTGGGAGTGATCGAGACGCCCCCTGTGGCGCTGCGCGCCTTCCCCCTCTCTTGCTACGCAGGAGGGGGACGCAGCCATCGCTGCGGGGCGGCCCTTGCTTGGCTGCTCTGAACTAGACTGCGCCATGCATTACCCATGTAGTTTCACTTTCCATGTCTGAACCGATCACATGGATGCCGGATGGCACCCCCTATAGCTCCAGATTCGGCGATCGCTATCACAGCGAGTTCGGCGGCCTCGACCAGGCACGCCAGGTTTTTCTAGGTGGCTGCGATCTGCCAGCTGCCTGGGCTGATGCAGCGCAGTGGCGCATTCTGGAAACCGGCTTTGGCTTCGGCCTGAATTTCCTGGTCACCTGGGCGGCATGGAAAGCCGACCCCAAGCGCCCGCGCATTCTGCATTTTGTCTCGGTGGAGGTCTACCCCGTCTCGCGCGAGGATCTGCTCGCGTTTTTGCCAGCCGATGAGGAGCTGCGCCCACTTGGCGAACAACTGGCCGAGCAATGGTGGGGGCTGCTGCCCGGCGTGCATCGCCTCTCGTTTGACAACGGCCAGGTGCTGCTGACGCTCTATATAGGCGATGCCAGGTCCATGCTGCGCAAGCAGCAGATGACGGCGGACAGCGTATATCTGGATGGCTTCTCTCCCCAGCTCAACCCCGAGATGTGGGATGAAGATGCCATGAAGAACATTGCCCGTCATTGCCGCCGGGGCACGCAGCTTGCCACCTGGTGCGTGGCCGGCCATGTGCGCCTGGCGCTCAAGGCTCAGGGTTTCGAAGTCAAGAAGCGCGCTGGCGTGCCGCCCAAGCGCCATAACCTGCATGCAGCCTACAACCCGGCATGGGAGCCGCGCCATCGCCCTGACGGCTTGCCTGCACCCGTGGGCCAGGCTGGCTGCTGCCTGGTGCTGGGTGCGGGCCTGGCTGGTGCCGCCGCTGCCGCCAGCCTGGCCAGACGCGGCTGGGAAGTGACGGTGCTGGATGCTGCGGCCGAGCCTGCGGCAGGAGCATCAGGCCTGCCAGCCGGCTTGTTTTGCCCGCATATTTCGCCCGATGACAGTGTTCTATCGCGCCTATCCAGAAGCGGCGTGCGCACAACGCTACAAAATCTGCAGCAACTAAGCCGAGCGCAAAAGTTGCATCCAGCCCAGGATTGGGCCCATGGCGGCGTGCTGGAGCATGACCTGAACGAGCCCTCTCATCTACCCAGGTCATGGCTGCAGCCCGGCAGCGAGACCTGCCCCTGGGGCCTGCACTGGAGTGCGCCTGCGCTGCCGGCTCAGCTGGCTGCGGCAAAGCTGCCTGCAGACAGCCACGCCGTCTGGCATGAGCAGGCTGGCTGGGTACGCCCCGCACAACTGGTGCGCGCGCTGCTGCAAGCCCCCGGGATTCATTGGCAGGGCCATGCCCGAGCTTCACGGCTGGTGCGCGATGAAGTGCGCAACATCTGGCAGGTGCTGGATGCCCAGGGCCAGCCCCTGGCCGAGGCCCCCATGCTGGTGCTGGCCCTGGGTCCGGACACCAAGCCCTTGTTGCAAGCAAGCGGCCTGGCAGCAGGGGAATGGGAGCTGCAAGCCATACGCGGCCAGGTCAGCGTGGCCGAGCATGATGCCGGGACGCTGGCGGCCATGCCGCCCTTCCCCGTCAACGGTCATGGAAATCTGGTGCCGGACTTTCCCTCGGCCAACCAGGTCGGCGCGCACCATTGGATCATGGGATCGACCTTCGAGCGCGATGTGACCGAGCTGCCACCCACCGCCGCCGACCAGCAGGCCGCCCATGCCAGCAATGGCGAAAAGCTGGGCGCTTTGCTGCCCGGGTGCAGGCAGGCGCTGCGCTCCTTCTTCGACGCTGACCAGCGGCCCGCCACCTGGGCGCGCCTGCGTTGCGCGGCCTATGACCGTCTGCCGCTGGCAGGCCCCGCCGGGCAGTCGGCAGCCGATCTACCGGGCCTGTGGGTGCTGACGGGGCTGGGCTCACGTGGGCTGACGCTGTCCATGCTTTGCGGCGAGCTGCTGGCGGCACGCCTGCATGGCGAGCCGCTGCCGCTGGATGCCAAGCTGGCTCAGGCACTGGGTACGCAGCGCCTGTGGAGCCGCGCCCAGCAGCAGCCCAGCAGGTAAGGCTCCCGCAAAAAAAAGCACGCAGCGCTTACGAAGAAATGCTGCGTGCCGTTTCGGGCCTGATTCTAAAGCCGGGTTTATTCGCTGCTTAACGATGCCACGGTGACCAGAGGCTCCAATCTGGTCGCCAGCACCTTGTCCAGCGTCTTGCCGTCCATGTCCACGACTTCAAAGCTCCAGTCTTCCCACTCCACCACGTCGGCTTCGGTGGGCACGCGGCCCAGCAGCAGCATGATCATGCCGCTCAGGGTGTGATAGCGACCGCGCTCTTCCTCGGGCACGGCATGCAGGCTCAGGCGGTCCTTGAGTTCGGGCACGGGAATATGGCCATCCAGCAACCAGCTGCCGTCCTCGCGCTGCACGGCCCAGCTGGTTTCGGGGTCACGCGGCTGGAATTCGCCGGTAATCGCCTCGATCAGGTCCTGCAGCGTGACAATGCCCTGCACCTCGCCGTACTCGTCGATCACAAAGGCCATATGCAGATCGGAGGTGCGGAAGTTGTCCAGCAACTCCATGCCGGTAATGGTCTCGGGCACATAGAGGGCAGCCTGCAGAGGCTGGTCCTTGAGCGCCTGCTTGCCCTTGTTGAGCAAGGCCTGCGTCAGCCACTGGCGGGCATTGAGCACGCCCACGATATTGTTCATATCGCCGCGCACGACCGGGAAGCGCGCATGGTCGGCCTGTTCGACACGGGCCAGAGTCTCTTCCAGGCTCTCGTCGACATCAAGGCAGATGACATCGCTGCGCGGCACCATCAGCGAGCCGATCTGGCGATCATCCAGACGGAACACATTGCGCACCATGGTGTGCTCCTGCGACTCGATCACGCCGGCCGTGTGGCCTTCCACCAAAATGGCCTGGATTTCCTCTTCGGTCACCACGCTGCCATTGCTCTCCTTGACGCCCAGGACCTTGAGCAGGCCACGCGTCGATGCCGACAGCAGCCAGACAAAGGGTTTGGTGGCCAGGGCCAGGAAGTTGATGGGACGCGAGATCAGGCGCGCCAGGGCCTCGGGATGGGTCTGGCCCAGGCGCTTGGGAACCAGCTCGCCCACGACGATGGAGAAGTAGGTGATCAGCACCACCACCAGGCCGGTGGAGAGGTAGTCGGCATATTTCTGGGTCATGCCCAGGGTGATCAGCCAGTTCTCCAGCGGGCCGGCCAGAGCCGCCTCGCCGACGATGCCGTTGAGCACGCCGATGGAGGTGATACCGATCTGGATGGTGGAGAGGAAACGCGTCGGATCCTCTCCCAATTTGATAGCAGCTGCCGCGCCGCTGTCGCCCTCATCCACCAGTTTCTGCATGCGGGTCTTGCGGGCGGTGACCAGCGCAATTTCCGACATGGCGAAGACGCCGTTCAGACAGATGAGAGCGAAAAGTATGGCTATTTCCATAGTCAGGCACCCGCTTTCAATCCAGGCGCCTCAATCATTGAACAAGCCTTGATTCTAGAAGAATGCCCGGCGCAGGGGCGCTCACAAAATGCAAGCGCGTAGAAAGGAAATTGGTTCAAGTGCTCCGTACGAGCGTTCTGGCAGCCCTTCACATATTCATTCAGATATATATGAAGCACTAAATAATCGTTTGTTTTTATATAAAGCCTCTCTACAGTTCTGACCAACGATCAAAGTGCAATGCCACCCGAGGCAAGGCATCCGCTCCACGGAAGAACTGAAGACATGTATCAATACACCGATTTCGACAAAGCGTTCGTCAAGCAACGCGCCGACCAGTTCCGTGACCAGCTCCAACGCTGGCAGGCAGGCAAGCTCACGGAAGACGACTTCCGCCCGCTGCGCCTGCAAAACGGCTGGTATGTGCAGCGCTATGCCCCCATGCTGCGCGTGGCCGTGCCCTACGGTGAAATCAACTCGGCCCAGATCCGCGTGCTGGCCAAGGTAGCCCGTGAGTACGACGAGCCCGAGGCCGAGGTCTTCAAACAGGCTCTGGAAGGCCAGGGCAAGCTGGGCACGACCTATCTGCCCAAGAACTGCGCCCACTTCACCACCCGCACCAATGTGCAGTTCAACTGGATTCCGCTGAGCAAGTCCGCCGACGTGATGGATCTGCTGGCATCCGTGAACCTGCACGGCATCCAGACCAGCGGCAACTGCATCCGCAACACAACCACCGATGCGCTGGCCGGTATCGCACCTGACGAGATCATCGACCCCCGTCCCTACGCAGAAATCCTGCGCCAGTGGACCACGCTGCACCCCGAGTTCGCGTTTCTGCCACGCAAGTTCAAGATCGCCATCACCGGCGCCAGCGAGGACCGCGCCGCCACGGGCTGGCATGACGTGGGCCTGCACATGGTCAAGAACGAAGCCGGCGAGATCGGCTTCAAGGTCTTCGTGGGCGGCGGCATGGGCCGCACGCCCGTGATCGGCACCGTGATCCGCGAGTTCCTGCCCTGGAACCAGATCATGAATTACATCGAGGCCATCGTTCGCGTCTACAACGAGCTGGGCCGCCGCGACAACAAGTACAAGGCCCGTATCAAGATTCTGGTCAAGGCCGAAGGCCAGGCCTATATCGATGCCGTGGAAGAGGAGTTCCGCCAGATCGTCGAAGTGGACGGCGGCCCTCACACCGTGCCCCAGTCCGAGTTCGATCGCGTGGCCGCTATGTTCACCACGCCCGCTCTGCCCGTGGTGGCCGATGCCGCAGGCGATGAGCAGGCCCTGATTGCCCAGACCGCCAAGGAACCCGCATTTGCACGCTGGATTGCCCGCAACGTCCACGCCCACCGCGTGGCCGGTCTGCGCGCCGTGACCCTGTCCTTCAAGCGTGTGGGCCAGGCCCCCGGCGATGCACAAAGCGAACAGCTTGACGCACTGGCTCATCTGGTGGACAAGTTCTCCGCTGGCGAAGCCCGCGTGACACATGACCAGAACGTGATGCTGCCCTGGGTGCAGGTCGGACAGCTGCATGCACTGTGGACCGAGGCCAAGGCCCTGGGTCTGGCCAGCACCAATGTGGCGCTGCTCACCGACATGATCGCCTGCCCCGGCGGCGATTTCTGCGCGCTGGCCAATGCCCGCAGCCTGCCGATTGCCGACGCCATCACGGCCCGCTACCAGGATCTGGACGAGCTGGACGACATCGGCGAGATCGATCTGCACATCAGCGGTTGCATCAACAGCTGCGGCCACCACCACAGCGGCCATATCGGCATTCTGGGCGTGGATAAGGACGGCAAGGAGTGGTACCAGGTCACGCTGGGCGGCTCCGACGGCTCGACCCTGTCCGGCCAGGCCGTGGCCGGCAAGGTCATCGGTCCCTCGTTCAGCGCAGCCGAAGTGCCCGATGTGATCGAAGCCGTGCTCAGCACCTATCGCGACCTGCGCCAGCCCGGCGAGCACTTCATCGACGCCGTGCGCCGCATCGGCCTGGACCCCTTCAAGGAAGCCGGCAAGGCCGCTCGCCACCCTGCGGAAGCCGAAGAAGAAGCGCTGGCCTGAAGCCATAAGAACAAGGATCGAGTCATGAAAATTCTGGCAAGCAACGAATACCAGGCCCCCAGCGAGAGCACAGCCAACGTGCTGGTCTTGGCCAATGATGTGAACGCTCTCGAAGCCAATCTCGACGGCATCACGCAGGTGGATCTGTACTTCCCCAACTTCACCGACGGCCGCGCCTTTAGTCAGGCCTATCTGCTGCGCCGCCGCCTGAAGTTTGAGGGCGACATCCGTGCCACCGGCGATGTGCTGATCGACCAGCTGGTTCAGATGGAGCGCACGGGCTTCAGCAGCGCCGTGCTGCGCGAAGGCGTGGACGCCACCGATGCCCAGCGTCAGTTCGAGCGCTTTGGCGGTTTCTACCAGGCCGATGCCGTGCACACACAGCCCCATTTCGTAGAGGTGCAAGCATGAGCCAGCTCGCCCCCGCAAGCACCCTCGGCCTGGATCTGGCACAAATCAATGCCGAACTGGGCCGTGACGCTCAGGCGCTGGTGAACTGGGCCGTGGGCCTGGGTCAGCCCACCATAGTCACCACCAACTTCCGCCCCTTCGAGGCTGTGATCCTGCACATGGTCACGCGCGCCAACCCCGACGTGCCCGTGGTCTGGATGGACAACGGCTACAACACCGAAGCCACCTATCGGTTTGCCGATGCGGTGACCAAGCAGCTTGGGCTCAACCTCAAGATCTACCTGCCGCTGCGCTCACGTGCCCACCGCGAGGCCGTGGAAGGCGCCACGCCGGCGCTGGACGATCCGCGCCATGCGGCCTTCACAGAAGAAGTGAAGCTGGAGCCCTTTGCCCGCGCCCTGCGCGAAACCGCACCCAAGGTCTGGTTCACCGCCCTGCGCGCCACCGACACCGCCGTGCGAGCACAGATGGAGCCCGTTAGCATCAATCCCGACGGTCTGATCAAGGTTGCGCCGCTGCTGCACTGGTCGTCCAAGGAGCTGTACGAATACTGCGAAAAGCACGGCCTGCCCAACAACTTTGACTATGTGGACCCGACCAAGGGTGAAGACAACCGCGAATGCGGCCTGCATATATCTCACTAACCCCCTGAGCCGCTTTGTGGCTTGCCCCTTTCTCGCTGTATGCAAGGGGGACGACAGCATTGCGGCGGGGCGGCCCTTGCTCGCTGCCTCTTGTTCAGGTTGCGCCAGCTTTTAGGTCTTGCTTAATAAAAAGATAGCTGCTAGCCAAATATCCATAAGCGCTACAGCATTATTTGATTGGATAAAAAATGAACGCTCGTGTGGACACTTCCGTGTTGAGCCATCTCAGCAACCGCCACCTGGATGCACTGGAAGAAGAAACCATTTTCATCCTGCGCGAAGTGGCCGCCACCTTTGAACGCCCCACCCTGCTGTTTTCGGGCGGCAAGGATTCGCTGGTCATGCTGCGCTGCGCCGAAAAGGCCTTTGGCGCGGGCCGCATTCCCTATCCCTTGCTGATGATCGACACCGGCCACAACTTCCCCGAAGTGACCGATTTCCGCGACCAGCGAGCCAAGGAACTGGGCGCCGAGCTGATCGTGCGCAGCGTGGAAGACTCCATGGCGCGCGGCACCGTGCGTCTGGCACACCCTGGCGAATCGCGCAATGTGCATCAGTCGGTGACGCTGCTGGAGGCGATTGACGAGTTCCGCTTCGACGCCCTGATCGGCGGCGCGCGCCGCGACGAGGAAAAGGCCCGCGCCAAGGAACGCATCTTCAGCCACCGCGACAGCTTCGGCCAGTGGCAGCCCAAGGCTCAGCGCCCCGAACTGTGGACGCTGTTCAACACCCGCATTGCACAGGGCGAGCATTTCCGCGTCTTCCCCATCAGCAACTGGACCGAGCTGGACGTGTGGCAGTACATCGCCCGTGAAAACATCGCCCTGCCATCGATCTACTACACCCACAAGCGCGATGTGGTGGAACGCAAGGGCCTGCTGGTGCCCGTGACCGAACTGACCCCGCCGCGTGACGGCGAGGAAGTCGTGCAGCGCGATGTGCGTTTCCGTACCGTGGGCGACATCACCTGCACCTGCCCCGTGGAAAGCACGGCAGCAACGGCCGAAGACATCGTGATCGAAACCCTGGCCGCCGAGGTCAGCGAACGTGGCGCGACGCGCATGGACGACAAGACCAGCGAAGCATCCATGGAAAAGCGCAAAAAAGACGGTTACTTCTAAGGCATCCCCTGAGGCGCTACGCGCCTTCCCCTTCTCTGGAGCTTCGCTCCGGAAGGGGACGACACCCTCGGTGCGCGGCGGCGCTTCCTCGGTGTCTCTGAGTTGGGACATGGCGGTTTTTAGAAAGAATTCGATGACTGAAACTATTAATTCCGTAGCTGCTAGCGCAAACCAATCAAGCGCTTCAGGCCAATTTGATGCACATAACAGCAGCGCGCTGCGCTTTATCACCTGCGGCTCGGTCGATGACGGCAAGAGCACGCTGATCGGTCGCCTGCTGGTGGACACCCGCGCCGTACTGCAGGATCAGCTGGCCGGCGTCACCAAGTCCGGCGAGACGGATCTGGCCCTGCTGACCGACGGCCTGGCCGCCGAGCGCGAGCAAGGCATCACGATCGATGTAGCCTACCGCTACTTCGCCACCGAGTCGCGCAAGTTCATCATCGGCGACGCTCCCGGTCACGAGCAGTACACACGCAATATGGTGACGGCCGCATCGAGCGCCGATGCCGCCGTGGTGCTGGTCGATGCCACCAAGCTGGACTGGAAGAATGCCGATCTGGAGCTGCTGCCCCAGACCCGCCGCCACAGCCTGCTGGCCCATCTGCTGCGCGTGAATTCGCTGGTGTTTGCCGTCAACAAGCTCGACGCCGTTCAGGACCCGGCCCTGGCCTTTGCCCATATCAGCGCGGCGCTGCAGAAGTTCACTGCCTCCGCAGACATCAAGATCACGGCCACCGTGCCTGTGTCCGCGCTCAAGGGCTACAACGTGGTCAACAGCACTGACGGCTGGGCCGGCTACCACGGCCCCAGCCTGCTGCAACTGCTGGAACAACTGCCCAACACGCCCACCGACAGCGATCTGGCACTGGCCTTCCCCGTGCAGTGGGTGGAGAAGTTCTCTTCTTCGTCCGACACCAGCCAGGGCCGCCGCGTTTTCTGGGGCCGTGTCGCCACGGGCGTTGCCCGGGTTGGTGCCCAGGTGCAGATTCTGCCCAGCGGCCAAGTCGCGACCGTGGCCCAGGTCATAGACCATGCCCGCGCGTCCAAGGAAGTGGCTGCCGGCCTGTCCGCAGGCATCACGCTGGACCGCGAGGTCGATGTCTCGCGCGGCGACTGGATCATTGCCGCCCCCGTGCAAGCCGAAGTTGCCGAGGATGACTTTGATGCCCCTGCTGCCGCAAGCCCCTGGCCCAGCAGCCGCGAGATCACCGTCACCGTGGCCTGGGTGGACACCGAACCCCTGGTGCCCGGCCGCGTTTACTGGGCGCTGCATGGCCATCGCTGGGTCAAGGCCAAGGCGCGCCGCTTGGTGCACCGCCTCAATATCAATACACTGGACAAGGAAGACGCCCAGCAGCTCGAGGCCAATGCCATCGGCCAGGTGGAGCTGGTGCTGCAGGAAGCCATTCCTGCCGCCCCCTTCACCCAAGCCCGCCAGCTGGGCTCGCTGATTCTGGTGGACACTGCCAGCAATGCAACAGCCGGTGCCGCACTGGTGAACTGAAGCCAATGAAGACAAGGCCGCAACCGCGATCTGGCCGCCAAACCAGACCTCCATACGGCCTTATCCAGCCAGGCACTGGCGCTGCGCGGGAAAAAACCTAAAATCACGGGGTTTTACCAATCCCCACCCAAGAAGAAGATTCTCAATGACTCACGTCGTTACCGAAAACTGCATCAAGTGCAAGTACACCGATTGCGTGGACGTTTGCCCCGTGGACTGCTTCCGTGAAGGCCCCAACTTTCTGGTGATCGATCCCGATGAATGCATTGACTGCGCCGTCTGCATTCCCGAGTGCCCGGCCAATGCCATCTTTGCCGAAGAAGATGTGCCTGCCGATCAGCTGGCCTTCATCAAGCTGAACGTGGATCTGTCCCAACTCAAGAGCTGGAAGAGCATCACCAAGCGCAAGGCTTCGCTGCCCGACGCCGACGAGTGGAATGGCAAGCCGAACAAAGTGGATTTGCTGGAGCGCTAAGCCAGTCTGGGCGCGGACTGCGCTACGCTTGCCTGCATGAGCCTGTCCAACGCAACGACCAACGCTTCCCTCTCACTACAACCCGCCGTGGAAACCGACGCCATCATCATTGGCGCAGGTCCGGCGGGTTTGTTTCAGGCCTTCCAGCTTGGCCTGCAGGGCATTCAAGCCCATTTGATCGATGCCCTGCCCCATGTGGGCGGCCAGTGCAGCCAGCTCTACGCGCACAAGCCCATCTACGATATTCCCGGCATTCCCGTCTGCACGGGCCTGGAGCTGGTGCAACTGCTGGAAAAGCAGATCGCGCCCATGCAGGTGATCCCCCATCTGTCCCAGCAAGTACAGACTCTGCAAGCCCTTGACGACGGACGCTGGCAGGTCGGCACCACGGCAGGAGCGCTGTTCAACACCCGTACCGTCTTCATCGCCGCAGGCGTCGGCGCGTTCGTGCCCAAGGCCCTCAAAGCACCGGGTGTGGATGAACTCGGCACGGGCCAGTTGCACTATCACCCGCAGCAGCTGGATATGGCCGCAGGCCGCAAGGTGCTGGTCTATGGCGGCGATGAGGAAGCCGTAGCAGCTGCCATTGCCTGCAGTTCAAGCGCGGCCAGAACCGTTCTCATGCATCGCCGTGACAGTTTCAATGCCGAGCCTGCGCAACTGACCCAGCTGCAGCAACTGCGCGAATCTGGCACCGTCGAGGTGCTGATCGGCCAGATCACCGAAGTGCGGCACGGCGACCGCCGACTACAGGCCGTGCAATGGATGGACGGTGAAGGCGAGGAACATATGCTGCCCGTCGAGCAATTGCTGGTTTATCAGGGCATCTCGCCCAAGCTGGGTCCTTTGACGGACTGGGGCCTGGCACTGGAGCGCAAGCAACTGGCGGTGGATCCGGCAACGCTTGCCACCAGCGCACCGGGGATTTATGCCATTGGCGACATCGTCAGCTACAGCGGCAAGAAACGGCTGATCCTCTGCGCCTTCCACGAAGCCACCATGGCCGCGTTTGCAGCCGCCGAATACCTACAAGGCAGCAAGCCTTTGCTGGAATACACGACGACCAGCGCGCGCCTGCATGCCATCTTGGGCGTGTCTCACTGAAGGGCCGCCGGTGTCCTGCCTCGGGCTCCTTGAGGTCAGCAGCTTTTGAGCCCGGCATAAAAAAACCGCTATCCCTCGGGATAGCGGTGTAAATCACGACGGGGTCAGACCCCACCGCGCGCACTTTGATCTCGGCTCAATGGCCATGTGCAGGCTTGACCGGGATGATGGGCACTTCCTTGCCTTCCTTGTCGTAGACCTTGCCACCTTCGACGCGGTCGCCATCGGCCAGGGCTTCCAGCACATGCTGGCTCAGGGCGCGGCCATAACCTGCTTCAAAGACGGAAGGCTGATCGGAATTGCCTTGCTTGAAGTGGTTGTAGAGCAGGTTCAGGGTCACGGCAACCAGGGCCGTTGCGCTGATGCCCGAGTGAAAGATCGTGGCAAACCATGCAGGGAATTGGTCATAGAACTTGGGAGCCACCACCGGCAGCAGACCCGCGCTCACCGAGGTGGCAACAATGATCAGATTCATATTGTTGTTGTACTCCACCTTGGCCAGGGTACGGATGCCGCTGGCAGCCACGGTACCGAACAGCACCAGGCCGGCACCGCCCAGCACGGAGGGAGGCACGCAGGCCACGATGCGGCCCATCACCGGCAGCACGCCAAACACGATCAGGATCAGGCCGGAGAAAGCCACCACGAAGCGGCTCTTGATGCCGGTCACGGCCACCAGACCCACGTTCTGTGCAAAAGCGCTTTGCGTGAAGCCACCGAAGATGGGAGCCACGATGCTGGAGAGCATGTCAGCGCGCAGACCATCACCCAGACGGCGACCGTCCACGGGGCTGTCCACGATTTCGCCCACGGCCAGCACGTCGGCCGAGGTCTCCACCAGGATCACCAGAATCACGATGAACATGGAGATGGTGGCCGCCATGTCGAAAGTGGGCCAGCCGAAGTGCAAAGGTGTGGGCACCGCAAAAATGGGGCCGTTGAACACCTGCGAGAAATCGGCCTTGCCGATGAAGACGGCCGTGATGGTGCCCACCACGATCGCCACCAGAATAGACAGGCGCGACAGCATGGCATTGCCCAGCTTGCTGAACAGCAGCACCATGAACAGCGACAGACCGGCCAGACCGATATTGCCCATGCTGCCGTAATCAGCAGACTTGGCATTGCCGCCCATGGCCCAATGCGCAGCCACTGGCATCAGCGACATGCCGATCACCGTGAT
The DNA here is from genome assembly GCF_000761245.1 of Comamonas testosteroni. Classification (GTDB taxonomy): domain Bacteria; phylum Pseudomonadota; class Gammaproteobacteria; order Burkholderiales; family Burkholderiaceae_C; genus Comamonas; species Comamonas testosteroni_C. Next base: position 104,850 of record NZ_AWOR01000032.1, read on the forward strand.
CACGCAGCCATTGACCAACGGCGGGAAAAATTTGGTGATGCGCGAAAAAACCGGCGCAATGATCAGACCCAGTACCGAGGCGTACATGACAGCCCCCAGCACGCCCTGCATGCCACCACCGGTGTGCAGGATGCTGACCATGGTGGCCACGCCTGCGAACGAAACGCCTTGAACCAGAGGCAGACGGCAGCCGAAGAAAGGGATGCCCAGCGTCTGCAGCAAGGTTGCCACACCACCCATGAACAGGCAGGCGGTCACCAGCAGACCGGCATCAGCAGCGGACATACCAGCCGCTTCAGCCACGATCAGAGGCACCGCCACGATACCGCCGTACATGGTCAACACATGTTGCAAGCCATACATGAGGTTGGCGGTGACGCCAAGATTCTCATCTTCGGGGCGCTTGACGGCCGCATCCCTGGATGCTCCGGTCTGATCGTTCATTTTTGTCTCCTAAATTACCTACTCACCAAGGCTCTAGAGGCCTTTCGCTCTGTCCGGTCGACTTGCAGCAACTCTTTCGGCAGCGATCTTTTCCGATCGCCCCAGCGAGGCCTTGCGCTGCAGCCAGTCGCTCTTCTGCGAGAGCGATCCGACCTATGGAAAAGAGCAAACCACTCTTTCATTCACCCAAGTCAGTCTTTCAATCTCCTTTGATTGCATGACATCCGCCGGACGGACTATTCCATTACGCAATCAAAGCCATACCCAGAAGGGCATGAGTCGAGACTGTACGTTGCCAGGAGACCAAAATTGTCTACAGTTTTGTATACAAAGTGCTGACCAGAACCTTTCCAAAGCAAAAAGGCACGCTCATTGGCTGAGATCGGGCACTGGAAATTGACACAGATCACGCCCATCGATGCTTCCATGCCCTCTATAAAGAACAAAAGGATGCAAGACACATTCCCAGTTGTGTCTTGCATCCAGTAGAGAAGAGAAAAGAGAAATCTGGAGCGCTTGTCAGTGGCCGATCAGTCTTCCTCGGCCTGAGCGATGCCGGGAAACAGCACATCTGTAAAGCCGAAACGACTGAAATCGCGCACCCTCATCGGATAGAGCTTGCCCCAGAGGTGGTCGCACTCATGCTGCACCACGCGCGCGTGAAAGCCCTCGACCGTGCGGTCGATCGGGTCGCCGTAGATATCAAAGCCGGTGTAGCGCACCTTGCTCCAGCGTGGCACCATGGCTCGCAGACCGGGAACAGACAGGCAACCTTCCCAATCCAGCTGCTCCTCTTCACCGATGGGTGTGATGACCGGATTGATCAGCACGGTACGGGGCACTATGGGGGCATCCGGATAACGAGGGTTGGGCTCACCCGAGCCAAACACCACCATCTGCAAATCCTCGCCGATCTGCGGCGCCGCCAGGCCGGCACCGTTGGCAGCATGCATGGTGTCCAGCAAATCCTTGAGAAGCAGATGCAGTGCATCCGTATCAAATTCAGTCACCGGCTTGGCAAGCTTCAGCAGACGGGGATCACCCATCTTCAAAATGGTACGTACAGTCATATATCAATACGGCGTGCAGCAACCACCGAGCCACCACACTGTTCAATCATCAAAAGCATAGCGTCGCCACCAATCCACGTGAACGGTGCGGCCTGTTCGGGGTATCAGACATAGAGAATTTGATGAAATTGTGATGAACTTCCTGCGAGCTCTTTTTTACACCCTATAATCTAGGTCTTCTTCCTCAATAGCTCAGTCGGTAGAGCGCCGGACTGTTAATCCGTAGGTCCCTGGTTCGAGCCCAGGTTGAGGAGCCAAGAATTTCGATGCTTTGCGGATATCAAAGCATCACACCGACATATTCCTCAATAGCTCAGTCGGTAGAGCGCCGGACTGTTAATCCGTAGGTCCCTGGTTCGAGCCCAGGTTGAGGAGCCAAAATTCAGTAGCCTTGCAATCGCTCAAGGCATGTCACACCGACATATTCCTCAATAGCTCAGTCGGTAGAGCGCCGGACTGTTAATCCGTAGGTCCCTGGTTCGAGCCCAGGTTGAGGAGCCAAGAATTTCGATGCTTTGCGGATATCAAAGCATCACACCGACATATTCCTCAATAGCTCAGTCGGTAGAGCGCCGGACTGTTAATCCGTAGGTCCCTGGTTCGAGCCCAGGTTGAGGAGCCAAGAATTTCGATGCTTTGCGGATATCAAAGCATCACACCGACATATTCCTCAATAGCTCAGTCGGTAGAGCGCCGGACTGTTAATCCGTAGGTCCCTGGTTCGAGCCCAGGTTGAGGAGCCAAGAATTTCGATGCTTTGCGGATATCAAAGCATCACACCGACATATTCCTCAATAGCTCAGTCGGTAGAGCGCCGGACTGTTAATCCGTAGGTCCCTGGTTCGAGCCCAGGTTGAGGAGCCAAAATTTAGTTGCCTTGCAATCGTTCAAGGCATGTCACACCGACATATTCCTCAATAGCTCAGTCGGTAGAGCGCCGGACTGTTAATCCGTAGGTCCCTGGTTCGAGCCCAGGTTGAGGAGCCAAAATTTAGTTGCCTTGCAATCGTTCAAGGCATGTCACACCGACATATTCCTCAATAGCTCAGTCGGTAGAGCGCCGGACTGTTAATCCGTAGGTCCCTGGTTCGAGCCCAGGTTGAGGAGCCAAAATTTAGTTGCCTTGCAATCGTTCAAGGCATGTCACACCGACATATTCCTCAATAGCTCAGTCGGTAGAGCGCCGGACTGTTAATCCGTAGGTCCCTGGTTCGAGCCCAGGTTGAGGAGCCAAAATTTAGTTGCCTTGCAATCGTTCAAGGCATGTCACACCGACACATTCCTCAATAGCTCAGTCGGTAGAGCGCCGGACTGTTAATCCGTAGGTCCCTGGTTCGAGCCCAGGTTGAGGAGCCATTCAAAAGCCTGTATGCCTTCATACAGGCTTTTTCTTTTATCTGCTCAGGCAGCTCTCACCACGCCCACCGAAGCACCCACGGGCGGCGCATCTACGGCGACGGCCTTGTGTGCAGAGTGAGGGACATAGGGATAGTGATGCGGCACCACGGGAACATGCTGCTCGCCCTGCTCCCAGGCTCGCAATTCATCTTCCAGTCGAGCAGCACGTTCGGCATACATCTGAGCGGAGGACTGGTAGTACTCCGCCGCGATAGTGTGCTCCAGAACAGCCATGCGCGCCTCTTGCAGATAGGCACGCGTACGGCGGATATAGCGCGGTTCGGAACGTCCAAAACCGAAGATCTTGCCGAAAAACATGACCAACCTCCTTTTCCGGTAACAACGCAAATCCGTCAAAACTCCTAGACCGATGGAGCAATGTTGCCAGCGTAATGTCTCCGGTTCAAGACATCTGTCCCACAGCAAGAGTTCGCCTCGTAGGAGGGGCACCCGCCACTTGCGGCCGCCCACCCCAAGCCGGCTCCAGACAGGGCTTGAGATACGGCCTTCCTGTCACAAAGACCAACTCCAGAATCAATCAGACACATTGTTCGAGGATTTCCTTTGGGGATTTCCTTCGGGGATTTCCACCCCACATCGCCCGGCGAGCAAGGGCTTGTCTCTCGGATTGAGAATCTTCACTGCAGCCATGCTCCAGGACCCAGCCCGAGCCGACCAGCCACCCCCATCCCGGGGCTTGCTCGGCGATTCAAGCGGGAGCAAGCACGCAGGACTTCATCGCCGCGAGCCACGAACCTCGAGCTGCCACCAACCCCAGCCTGCCTATGCGCTGTGCAGCAGGCAAGAGCACCCGCCGTCAAGACGGGGCACTCCAGAATTCAATGCAGCATCTCCGCCGCACAAGCACAAGCACAAGCACAAGCTCGCGAGTCAGCTGCCCTGCAGGAAGCTCAGCACCCCTTCGGCCACATGAACACCAGAGGACATACAGGCCGTGAGCAGATAACCGCCCGTGGGGGCCTCCCAGTCCAGCATTTCTCCCGCACAGAAGACACCAGACAGAGCGGCACACATCCCCCGCGCATCCAGAGCCTCCAGGCGAACTCCGCCTGCAGTGCTGATAGCCTCATCGATGGGGCGCGGTGCGATCACCGTCAAAGGCACCGCCTTGATCGTGGATGCCAGGCGCTTCATGTCCGCCATGCCATCCTTGCCGAGCACCTCATAAAGCAAACCCGCCTTGATGCCATCAAGCCCCAGGCGCCCTTTGAGATGACTGCTGAGGCTGCGCGAGCCGCGCGGCCGCATCACCTCCTGCTGCACACGCTCCGCGCTCCACTGCGGCAACAGATCCAGCTCGAAGTGCGCAGCGCCCTGGCGGGCAATGCAGTCCCGCAACAGGGAGGAGACAGCATAGATCAGGCTGCCCTCCACCCCGGTCTGCGTCGCAACAAATTCACCTTGACGCTCAAAACCGGCACCTTGCTCGTCCACAAACTTCAAAACCACCGACTTGAAGGGCTGCCCGGCAAAGCGCTGGGCAAAGACCTCGCTCCAGCCGGCTTCACGCCCTTGCTGCCAGCCCACATCAAAGCCGCAGTTGGCCGCCTGCAACGGGGCAATGCCCACGCCCTTGCCCTGCAGCAACGAAACCCAAGCACCGTCCGAGCCCAGACGCGCCCAGCTGCCTCCGCCTGTCGCCAGCACCAGAGCCTTGCAGCCAATCTTGACTCTGGCATCGCCTGTCTGGAGAACCGGCTTGCCATCTTCTGCCCAGCCGATCCAGCGATGACGCATGTGAAACTGCACACCCTGCGACTTCATACGCACCAGCCAGGCACGCAACAGCGGCGCGGCCTTCATATCCGCAGGAAACACTCTTCCGGATGACCCCACAAAGGTATCAAAGCCCAGCTCTTTGACCCAGGCCTGAAGCTCGCGCGCACCCCACTTCTCGAGCCAGGGAGTCACATCTGCAGAGCGGCAGCCATAGCGAGTCACAAAGCTCGAAAACTCCTCGGAGTGCGTAAGATTGAGACCGCCTTTGCCGGCCATGAGGAATTTGCGAGCCGCCGAGGCTTTCGCCTCGAACACTCTGACCGACAAGCCGGCCTTTGCCAGTTGCTCGGCCGCCATCAGGCCTGCAGGCCCAGCACCGATCACAGCCACATCACAGACCCATTCGGAATCGGCCATCAAGGGCTCCGAGACACTCATACTTCTATCACCTCAATCTGCCGGCAGCCACCGGCCGCCAAAGGGTGCGCAGAATACCACCGACGGCATTTCTGCAATATTGCGGGCACTATTAGCGCGATAGCTGCAAACAACCAGCCACACACCATGGCGGGAGATGAGTTTCTGTCACAATCAACTCACTAGGCGATTAGACCGCCTACCTTTTTGATTCAAGAAAATCCAGGACTACAAATGGCCAGCGAATTGATCAAGCACATCACGGATGCAAGCTTTGAGTCTGACGTACTGCAACCCGGCACGACCGTGCTGGTGGATTACTGGGCTGAATGGTGCGGCCCTTGCAAGATGATCGCCCCCATCTTGGACGATGTGGCCGAAGGCTACAAAGGCAAGGTGCAGATCGCCAAGATGAATGTGGACGAAAACCGTGAGATCCCTGCCAAGTTCGGCATTCGCGGCATTCCCACGCTGATGTTGTTCAAGGACGGCCAGCTGGCCGCCACCAAGGTTGGCGCGCTGAACAAGACGCAACTGTCCGCCTTCCTCGACCAGCATATCTAATGCATTCAACAAACAGGGCTCCCGATGGAGCTCTGTTTGTTTCTGGGCACCCGCTACCTCGCCCATTTGCATCTGCTACAGACCCGGCACAGGCTGCAGATGACAAGTCCTCGATAAATTGCTTGCAAGCTGCGCCAGTTTTCCTGTCATAATGTCTGAACCGCCGGCCACCGCATGGGACCGCGCTGGATTTTCTTCAGGCAAGCCTGCCCACTTTCACAGTGTTTCGTTAGGCTCTACGCCTCCCCCCCTGGTTATTCTCACTCCACGCTTGGAGTCATTTCATGCACCTTAATGAACTCAAGGCACTGCACGTGTCTGAAGTCTTGAAGCAGGCCGAAGCGCTTGAGATCGAAAACGTCGGTCGCATGCGCAAGCAGGAACTGATGTTCGCCATCATCAAAAAGCGCGCCAAGGCCGGTGAACAGGTCTTCGCCGACGGCGTGCTGGAAATCCTGCCCGATGGCTTCGGCTTCCTGCGTAGCCCCGATACCAGCTACACCGCCAGCACCGACGATATCTACATCTCGCCCAGCCAGGTGCGCCGCTTCAACCTGCACACCGGCGACATGATCGAAGGTGAAGTGCGCATCCCCAAGGACGGCGAGCGCTACTTCGCACTGACCAAGCTCGACAAGGTCAACGGCGGGCCACCCGAGCAAAACAAGCACAAGGTGCTGTTTGAGAATCTGACCCCTCTGTTCCCCAAGGAGCAGATGCGCCTTGAGCGCGACATCAAGGGCGAAGAAAACATCACCGGCCGCATCATCGACATCATCGCCCCCATTGGCCGCGGCCAGCGCGCGCTGATCGTGGCACCGCCCAAGAGCGGCAAGACCATGATGATGCAAAGCATTGCGCACGCCATCACCGCCAACCACCCCGATGTGCACCTGATGGTGCTGCTGGTGGACGAGCGCCCTGAAGAAGTGACGGAAATGCAGCGCTCGGTCAAGGGCGAGATCATTGCCTCCACCTTCGACGAGCCAGCTACCCGTCACGTGCACGTGGCCGAAATGGTGATCGAGCGCGCCAAGCGCCTGGTGGAGCTGGGCAAGGATGTGGTCATCCTGCTGGACTCCATCACCCGCCTGGCCCGCGCCTACAACAACGTCGTGCCCTCGTCGGGCAAGGTGCTGTCGGGCGGTGTGGACTCCAACGCACTGCAGCGCCCCAAGCGCTTCTTCGGCGCGGCCCGCAATGTGGAAGAAGGTGGCTCTCTGACCATCATCGCCACTGCACTGGTCGACACCGGCAGCCGCATGGACGAAGTGATCTTTGAAGAATTCAAGGGCACCGGCAACAGCGAACTGCACCTGAACCGTCGTCTGTACGAAAAGCGCGTGTTCCCAGCCATCGAACTCACCAAGAGCGGTACACGCCGTGAAGAGTTGCTGCTGGCTCCCGAGATTCTGCAAAAGACTCGCATCCTGCGCCAGTTCATGTACAACATGGACGAGATCGAGTCCATGGAACTCATGATCAAGAACATGAAGGCCACCAAGAACAATGTGGAGTTCTTCGACATGATGCGTCGCGGCGGCTAAGGCCTTCGTGCACCGAAACAACAAAGCCCCGCCTTGCGGGGCTTTGTTGTTTCTGGCGCTTGACTCCATTAATTGACATAGCTCAAACTGAATTGCAAGCCGCCCCTCAATACTAGGGATATACATCTATACAAATCTGGCGATAACCGGAAGCCAAAAGCTTTCAAGTCGCAGGTTCTGCATTCATGGCCCCTTCAGCAAATCGCACACCACCCTACAACACCACACCGATACGCCTGCTGGCAGCAGCCACATTGCTGACAGCGCTGGCAGCCTGCAGCCCGACGGTGCCGATTCTGCAGCCACAGGCCCAGGCCAAGCTACCGGACAAGTGGCCTCAGGAGTGGACAAAAAAACTAGAGAACGCTGCGCCAGCACATATGGCATCGGTTGCCTGGCAAGACTTCTACCTTGACCAGAACCTGCAGGAGCTGATTCGTGCAGCTCTTGCCCACAATCAGGACCAGCGCCTCGCGTTGCTGCGTGTGCAGGAAGCGCAGGCCGCCTACGACATACAAAGTGCTGCGCGACTGCCGACGATCGGCCTGGGCAGCAGTCATGGCAGAGCACGCGTTCCCGCCGACCTCAACGCCAGTGGCCGCTCCGTCGTCGCCGGCGATCAGCAAGTCTTTGTCGGCCTCAACAGCTGGGAACTCGATCTTTGGGGCCGTGTCAAAAGCCTCAGCGATGCCGCTTTAGGCAATTATCTGGCGCTGGATGCCACGCAGCATGCGACTCAATCCAGTCTCGTCAAGCAGGTGGCGCTGAATTATCTGGCTCTGCGCAGTCTGGATGAGCGCCTGGCCCTGACCCAGCGCACGATTGCCAGCCGCGAGGAATCGCTGCGCATCTTCAAGCGCCGCACCGAGGTGGGCTCCACTTCACGCTATGCGCTCACGCAGGTGCAAACCCTGGTTCACCAGGCCAAGGCCATAGGCACCCAGCTGGCACAGCAGCGCGCGCTGCAGGCCAATGCACTGCAGCAGCTCACGGGAATGGATGCAGACCGCTTGCCGCAAAGCAGCTCCACCGCCGTGATCCTGAAACCCATTCCCGAAGGCCTGCCGTCCGACCTGCTGACACAGCGCCCCGACATCATTGCCGCCGAGTACGGCCTGCAGGCAGCCAAGGCCAATGTATCTGCCGCGCGCGCTGCGTTTTTGCCTCGCATCGCCCTGACCGGCAGCTGGGGCACAGCCAGTGCGGAGCTCGACGGACTGTTCAGAAGCGGCAGCCGTGCCTGGCAGTTTGCTCCCACGATTTCGCTGCCGATCTTTGACGGCGGCCAGCGCCAGGCCAACCTGAATCTGCAGGCCGTGCGACAGAACATGGCGGTCGTCCAGTACGAAAAAACCATAGAGACAGCAATGCGCGAAGTGCTGGATGCACTGTCCAGCCGCACCATGCTCGAGCAGCAGCTCGTGGTGCTGACCGAGCAAAGCGCTGCACTCAGGGAACGCGCCCGGCTGGCGCGGCTGCGCTATGACCAGGGCGCCTCGCCCTATCTCGATGTGCTGGATGCCGAACGCGACCTGCTGAGCGCAGAACAACAACTGGTTCAGGGCCGCGAGGCCCTGCTGTCCACCCAGGTCGCTCTCTATGCCGCTTTGGGTGGAGGCTACTTGGCTCAAGGCCAGAGCAGCGCCCCCGCCCCTTCGGCCCTCCAACCTTGACCAGCGAATCCATGTCCATGAACAAGAAATTGACCATCGCCGCTCTCATCGTTGCCGCCGCCGCCCTGGGCGCTTATGGCTGGCAGCAATGGCGCAGCGCACAGGCATCCGAAGGCCTGGTCAGCGGCAACGGCCGCATCGAAGCCACCGAAATCGACGTCGCCACCAAATACGCCGGCCGCATCGCTGAAATCCTGGTGCAGGAGGGCGAGTTCGTGAAGGCCGGTCAGCCACTGGCGCGCATGCAGATCGAAAGCCTGCAGGCTCAGCAGCGTGAAGCCATAGCCGGTCGTGAGCGCGCCTCTCATGCGGTGACCTCGGCTCGCGCCGAAATCGCGCTGCGCGAAAGCCAGTATGCGGCCACCATGGCCACGGTGGCCCAGCGCGAAGCCGAGCTGGATGCGGCGCTGCGCCGCGTCAAGCGCTCCGAGACACTGGCGCGCGAAGGTGCTTCGTCGGAGCAGGAGCTGGACGACGACCGGGCGCGCGTGCGTGGCGCGCAGGCCGCACTCAAGGCCGCCCAGGCACAGGCCACGGCCGCCAAGGCAGCGATCGACGCGGCCAAGGCCCAGACCATTGGTGCGGAATCGGCGGTGACGGCCGCCGCCGCCACCGTCCAGCGCATCGATGCCGACGTCAAGGACAGCGAACTCACCGCCCCGCGCGATGGCCGCGTGCAATACCGGCTGGCCCAGCCCGGCGAGGTGATCGGCGCCGGCGGCAAGGTGCTGAACATGGTGGATGTCTCGGACGTCTACATCAGCTTCTTCCTGCCCGAGACCGTGGCGGGCCGGGTGGCCCTTGGCACCGAGGTGCGCATCGTGCTGGACGCGGCTCCGCAATATGTGATCCCGGCTCAGGTGTCCTTTGTCGCCAGCACCGCCCAGTTCACGCCCAAGACCGTGGAGACGGCCAGCGAAAGACAGAAGCTGATGTTCCGCGTCAAGGCACGTATTGCCCCGGACCTGCTGCAAAAGCACCTGACCCAAGTCAAGACAGGCCTGCCCGGCGTGGCCTGGATCAAGCTCGATAAAGAGCGCGAATGGCCGGCCAAGCTGGAGCTGCGCACCGGCGACGCTTCGGCCTCGTGAACGCCGGGGCCCTGTTTGCCATGAACAAGCATGTAGCCATATTGCGTGAGGTGACGCTCGCCTACGGCAAGACGCAGGCGCTGCGCGGACTGAGCCTGGAGATTCCCGCAGGCATCATGGTCGGCCTGATCGGCCCTGACGGCGTGGGCAAATCCAGCCTGCTGTCGCTGATTGCCGGCGCGCGCGCCCTGCAGGGCGGCGAGATACAGGCGCTGGGCGGCGATATGCGCAGCAAAAAGCACCGCGATGCCGTCTGCCCGCGCATTGCCTACATGCCTCAGGGCCTGGGCAAGAACCTCTACCCCACGCTGTCGGTGGAGGAGAATCTGCAGTTCTTCGGGCGCCTTTTCGGCCATGACGCAGCCGAGCGCCGGGCGCGCATCGACGATCTGACCCAGAGCACCGGACTGCAGAAATTCCTCTCCCGCCCTGCCGGCAAGCTCTCGGGCGGCATGAAGCAGAAGCTGGCGCTGTGCTGCGCCCTCATCCACGACCCCGACCTGCTGATTCTGGACGAGCCCACGACCGGCGTGGACCCGCTGGCGCGCGCGCAATTCTGGGAGCTGATCAACCGCATTCGCGGCCAGCGCCCGCAGATGAGCGTGATCGTGGCCACGGCCTATATGGACGAAGCCCAGCGCTTTGACTGGCTGGCCGCCATGGATGACGGCCGGATTCTGGCCACCGGCACACCCGCCGAGTTGCTGGAGCGCACCGGCATGGCCACGCTGGAGGCTGCCTTCATCGCCCTGCTGCCCGAGGAGAAAAAGCGCGGCCATGCCGCCGTGGAGATCCCGCCGCTGCAGACCAGCGATGACGATATCGCCATCGAGGCGCGTGATCTCACCATGCGCTTTGGCGACTTTGTGGCCGTGGACCATGTGAATTTCCGCATTCGTCGCGGCGAGATCTTCGGCTTTCTGGGCTCCAACGGCTGCGGCAAATCGACCACCATGAAGATGCTGACCGGGCTGCTGCCCGCCAGCGAGGGCGATGCCTGGCTGTTTGGCAAGAAGATCGATCCGCATGACGTGGCCACGCGCCGGCGCGTGGGCTATATGTCGCAGGCCTTCTCGCTCTACGGCGAGCTGACCGTGCTGCAGAACCTGGTGCTGCACGCCGAACTCTTCCACGTGGATCCAGCCGATATCCCCGCGCGGGTCGAGGAAATGCTCACCCGCTTCGGCCTTGCCGAAGTGCGCGAGACGCTGCCCGGCAATATCCCGCTGGGCATGCGCCAGCGCCTGTCGCTGGCCGTGGCGATGGTGCACAAGCCGGAGCTGCTGATTCTCGACGAGCCCACCTCGGGCGTGGACCCCGTGGCTCGCGATCAGTTCTGGCGCCTGCTGATCGAGCTCTCGCGCCGCGACCGGGTGACGATCTTCATCTCCACGCACTTCATGAATGAAGCCGAGCGCTGCGACCGCATGTCCATGATGCATGCGGGCAAGGTGCTGGACAGCGACAGGCCGGCAGCCCTGACCGCCAAGCGCGGCGCTGCCACGCTGGAGGAGGCCTTCATCGGCTATCTGGTGGAGGCCTCGGGCGAGGCAGCGCCCGTGCTTGATATCAAAAAAGAAGCTGCTATCGCTTTCTCTGACTCACTTTCAACATCAAAAGTATCTGATATTGATACAGATAAAGCGCAACAAGCTCCTGTTTCCGTAGCACACTCTGGCAGCACCGGCTTCAGCCTGCAGCGCCTGTGGAGCTATCTGTGGCGCGAGTCGCTGGAGCTGCAGCGCGATCCCGTGCGCGCCACGCTGGCCCTGGTGGGCTCGCTGGTGCTGATGGTGGTGATCGGCTTCGGCATCAGCATGGACGTCGAAGACCTGAAGTTTGCCGTGCTCGACCGCGACCAGAGCACCATCAGCCAGAACTATGTGAACAATCTCGCAGGCTCGCGCTATTTCATTGAAATGCCTCCCATCCAGGACTACGCGGACCTGGACCGGCGCATGAAGAGCGGCGAGCTGGCGCTAGCCATCGAGATACCGCCTGGTTTTGGCCGTGACGTGCTGCGCGGCTCGCAGGTTGCCGTGGGCGCCTGGTTCGACGGCGCCATGCCCCAGCGCGGCGAAACCGTCAAAGGCTATGTCCAGGCCATGCACCAGCTGTGGCTGGTGCAGCAGGCGCGCGAGCGACTGGGCGTGCAGCTGGGCAGCCAGGTCAGCCTGGAAACCCGCTTTCGCTACAACCCCGATGTGAAAAGCCTGCCCGCCATGGTGCCGGCCGTGATTCCGCTGCTGCTGATGATGCTGCCGGCCATGCTCACGGCCCTGGCCGTGGTGCGCGAAAAGGAGCTGGGCTCCATCGTGAATCTGTACGTCACTCCCGTGACCCGCATCGAGTTTTTGCTGGGCAAGCAGCTGCCCTATGTGGTGCTGGCCATGCTGAACTTCTTTCTGATGTGTGCCATGGCGGTGTTCGTGTTTGGCGTCCCGATGACCGGCAGCTTCCCGCTGCTCATCGTGGCCGCCCTGCTCTTCAGCGTCATTGCCACGGGCATGGGCCTGCTGGCCTCTGCCGTCACCAGCAGCCAGATTGCCGCCATGTTCTTTGCCATGCTGGGCACGCTGATTCCTGCCACGCAGTTCTCGGGGCTGACCGATCCGGTGTCCTCGCTCGAAGGCGCCGGTCGCTGGATTGGCGAGATCTACCCGGCCACCTATATGTTCGCCATCAGCCGCGGCGTCTTCAACAAGGCGCTGGGCCTGCACGATCTGGCGCCGACCTTGCTGCCGCTGCTGATTGCCATTCCCGTGATCATGGGCGTGGCCATCTGGGCCTTGCCCAAGCAGGAAAAATAATGAAGCGCCTCCTGAGTCGCTACGCGCCTTCCCCCTCTCTCTTCGGGAGGGGGACGACACCTTCGCTGCGGGGCGGCCCTTGCTCGGTGTCCTGGGTGCGGCTATCCCTCTTTTTCGCGGTGGAGAAACGCCATGTGGCATAGCCTGAAAAATATCTGGCGCCTGGGCGTCAAGGAACTGTGGAGCCTGTGGCGCGACCCGGTGATGCTGGTGCTCATCGTCTACACCTTCACGGCCTCGGTGTACACGGCGGCCACGGCCATGCCCGATACGCTGCACAAGGCGCCGATCGCCATCGTCGATGAAGACCAGTCGCCACTGTCCGCACGCATCACCTCGGCTTTCTACCCGCCTCAGTTCATGCCGCCGCAGATGGTCGATTTCAGCCATGTGGATCCCGGGCTGGATGCAGGCGACTTCACCTTCTCGCTGACCATTCCTCCCAACTTCCAGCGCGATGTGCTGGCTGGCAGAAAGGCCGAGCTGCAGCTGAACGTGGATGCCACGCGCATGAGCCAGGCGTTCTCCGGCAGCGGCTATGTGCAGCAGATCGTGCTGGCCGAAGTCAACGAGTTCGTGCAGCGCCACCGGGGAGCCAGCGCACTGCCCGTAGACCTGGAGCTGCGCGCCCGCTTCAACCCCGGACTCAACAAGATCTGGTTCGGCGGACTGATGCAGATCATCAACAACGTCACCATGCTCTCCATCATCCTCACGGGCGCGGCGCTGATCCGCGAGCGCGAGCATGGCACCATCGAGCATCTGCTGGTCATGCCTGTGACGCCTACCGAGATCATGCTGGCCAAGGTCTGGTCCATGGGCGCCGTGGTGCTGCTGGCGGCAGGTGTCTCGCTCAATCTGGTCGTGCGCGGCGCGCTCAAGGTGCCCATCGAAGGCAGTCTGCTGCTGTTCATGGCAGGCTCGGCCCTGTGCCTGTTCGCCACCACGGCCATGGGCATCTTTCTGGCCACCGTGGCGCGCAGCATGCCGCAGTTCGGCCTGCTGATGGTGTTGACGCTGCTGCCGCTGCAATTGCTGTCCGGCGGCATGACACCCCGCGAATCCATGCCCCAACTGGTGCAGGACGTAATGCTGTTGGCCCCCACCACGCATTTTGTGGAGCTGGGTCAGGCGATTTTGTATCGCGGCGCCGGCATAGAAACCGTATGGAAGCCCTTTGTGTGGCTGGCGGGAATCGGCGCCGTGCTGTTCTGGCTGTCGCTGATGCGGTTCAGAAAAACCTTGTCGAGCATGGCCTGAGTTCTGGCCGGGCGCCGCGGCAACCACGGAGGGCGTATCGCCTCTGTTTTTGCTGAAAGTTTTTTCCTTCCCACCTCAAGGCCTCGACCCATGCCATTCACCACTGAAGAACGCCAATCACTGCTTGCCCTCAAGGGCGTCGGCCCAACGGTACTGAGCCGGCTGGAATCCCTGGGCTACGGCTCCTTTGCGCAGTTGCGTCAGGCCAACGCCCTGGACATCGTCGCCAAGGCCTCGGCCCTCACCGGCTCCAGTTGCTGGAAGAACAGCCCTCAGGCACGCGCCGCCATCCAGGCAAGCATCGATGCGGCCAGGCAGTGTCCTGCGCAAGAGAGCGAGGCCATTCGGTAAAGCGCGCAACTGCCGAGCGTCTGCTTGGGGCCGCCATGAATATCTGCATGGCGCCTTCTAGCCCGGCCGCCAATCGGTGCGTGTCAAAAAGACTATGAATCCGCGAGAAGCCGTACCGTATCTCGGGCGGCCACCCACTCCTCGTTCGTGGGCTCCACGCCCACCAGTACCCGGCTGTCTGCAGATGAGATGACCGGTGCATGGGCTGCATTGGCCTGCTCATCCAGCGCCAGGCCCAGCCATGCCAGATCGGCGCAGACGCGGGCGCGGATCTCCTCGCTGTGCTCGCCAATGCCCGCCGTGAACACCAGCATGTCCACCCCACCCAGCGCCGCGACCACAGAACCGATCTCGCGCACAATGCGGCGCACAAAGAGGTCCAGCGCGATGCGCGCCCGCTCGCCAGCCTCACCTGAATCCCGGACATGGCGCAGGATCACGCGCGGCTCGGACGAGATGCCCGACACGCCAAGCAGCCCCGAGTCGTGATAGAGCAGATGCCCCACCTCTTGAAGCGTCAGTTTCTCGATCTCCATCAGATAAAGCACGGCCCCCGGGTCCAGCGCCCCGGTGCGCGTTCCCATCATCAATCCGTCCAGGGCCGAGAAGCCCATGGTGGTCGCCATGCTCTGGAGCTGGTGCATGCCGCACAGACTGGCTCCGCTGCCCAGATGGGCGACGATGGTACGGCCCCTGGCCCTTTCACCATGACGCTCAGCCAAGGCAGTCGCCATATAGGCATACGAGAGCCCATGAAAGCCATAGCGGCGCACGCCGCGCTGCCACCATTCGTAGGGCAGTGGCAGGATCTGCTCCACCTTGGGCAAGCTGTGATGAAACCCAGTATCAAAGCAGGCAATCTGCACGATGTCGGGCCGCTCGCGCAACAGGATCTCGATGGCCTCCAGCGCAAACGGCTGATGCAGCGGTGCCAGCGGCACATAGCTGCGCAAGTCTCGCAACACGCCTGCATCGATGCGCGTGGACTCGAAATACTTGCTGCCGCCATGCACCACCCGATGGGCGATCGCCGCCACGGGCCGATCCTCGAGCCGAGCCGTGATGCGCTCGCGGATGATACGCAGCGCATCGCGATACGGGTGCTCTGCACCCAGCTCGATGGCAAAGGGCGGGACGCCGGTTTCGCCGAAGTCGGGAGCGGGCCCGCCAATGCCCTGCACCTTGCCGTTCCACAGGGGTTTGCGCGGCAGGGGGCTGGCGGCCTCGAAGACGGCGAACTTGATGCTCGACGAGCCGCAGTTCAGGACGATGATGACGGAATTGCTCATGTCAGTGCCTTTGTCTGCCGAAAGAGCACAGACCGCAGCAACTGCCAGCCTGGCGCCATCGGCCATGCTTTTCAGGGCGGCGTCTGCCGGTAGTGATGTGCGAGCAACAGCGCAATCGCACAGGATGCAATGCGGGACTCGCGCGAATCCGCGCGGCTGGTCAGCACGATGGGCACCTTGGCGCCAAGCACGATGCCTGCGCTGGCTGCGCCGCCCAGGTACATGAGCTGCTTGGCCAGCATGTTGCCGCTTTCCAGATCGGGCACCAGCAGGATGTCGGCCTGACCGGCCACTGGCGAAGTGATGCCCTTGGTGCGCGCGGCCTCGATGGAGACTGCATTGTCGAAAGCCAGCGGTCCGTCCAGCACGCCTCCGGTGATCTGGCCCCGGTCTGCCATCTTGCACAGTGCGGCTGCATCCAGTGTCGCGGGCATGTTGGGGTTGACCGTCTCGACGGCGGCGAGGATGGCGAGCCTGGGCCTTGCCACACCCAGAACCTGCGCCAGCTCGATGGCATTGCGCGCGATATCGGCCTTCTGCAGCAGATCGGGGGCCAGGTTGATGGCCGCGTCGGTGACGATGAAGGGGCGTGGGTAGCTGGCCGTCTGCAACACAAAGCAATGGCTTACACGCCTCTTGGTGCGCAACCCGGCACTGCCGGCAACGACAGCCGCCATCAGCTCGTCGGTGTGCAGGCTGCCTTTCATCAGTGCCTCGACTTCGCCGCTGGCGGCGAGTCTGGCGCCAAGCTCGGCTGCTGCATGACTGTGCGGCACGTCTTCGATGCGCAGGCCCTGCAGCTCGAGCCCCTGCGCAAGCGCAACCGCCTCCAGCCTGGCGCGCGGAGCGATCAGGACCGGCTCGATCAGCCCCAGCCGATGTGCGTCAAGCGCGGCGGACAGGCTGGTGGCATCGCAGGGATGAACGACCCCCACGCGAACCGGCGGCAGTTCCTTGACAGCCGCCAGCAGCCGGGTCAGACCGTGATGGGAGGCAACGTCAAGCGGCTGCGCTGCGCCGCCTGATGACATGCAAGCCGCTTGCTGCGAGGCCGGCTGCCGGGGCTGTGCATCGTGGGCGCAGAGCAGCGTCAGCGTGCTCGCGTCACGGGAAGCAACGGTGACGCGCAGGCTGTCGCCGACGGCTATGCCTTCAAACGGCTGCTGCATCATGTCTGGGCTCGGTTGACTCATCGCACTCCTTTCTTGCCGCGTGGTGCGGCCGGTTTACGTCGCGCAGCAGCCGCAGCCCGCTGGGGGGCTGCAGGAGTCTGTACCGGAGCCGGCGCCAGCTCCAGAGGTGCCTGGATCCGGGGCTGCTGCGCCAGCGCGGCCTGCTCGAACAAGGCCTGCACCTGCTGCAAGGCATGTCTCACGGCCTCATCCTCCGCGCCAGGCTCCTTATCGATGGCGGCCATCTGGGTGATGGCCTCGCCGGCCTTGCGGATGGTGTCGGCTGGCGTGCTCTTCAGCAGGCCGGGAATGGCTTCGATGGCGGCGCTGCCGCATTGCCTCATCACCAGGGTCTGCTCGCGGATGGCGGCTCGCAGCTCGGCCAGACTCCAGCTCCCAGGTGCTTGCTGCTCCAGCAATTGCGCAGCCAGGTGGTAGTAGCGCTCGTCCACAGCGCGACGCTGGGACAGCACGCTCAGCAAGCCGCGCAGCGTGGCTTCGAGCACGCCCCCTTGATCCACACTGCTCTCGATCTGTCGCTGCCTGCCCGCCATCAGTGCCAGATGCTCGGGGGTGGAGCCTGGATGCTGGCGCACTGCTGCGCTCTCGCCATAAGCATGCCCTGCCAGCGCCTGCATGAGCGGCAAGCCATAGAGCATGTCGAACCACAAGGCATAGATATGGTCGCGCCGGTCGCGGAAATCATCGAGAGCGCGATCCAGTGCGGCCGAGCACTGCTGCTGCATGTGCAGCCAGGGATTGGCCTCATCCACGGGCTGGCGATGTTCGCGTATGTATTGGGCGCTGCTGCGTATCAGGCAAGCCAGCGGGTGCTGGCTGCTCCAGGCCTCGAATTGCAGGCGCATGGGATGCAAGGTCTGCAACCAGTGCGCCGATTGGGAAGTGCTGAGCGCACGCACCCAGGGTTGCCATATGCTGCGATACAGAGCCAGGTTGATATCGGATACCCGGGCCGCTGCGTCGAAACGGCGATCGGACTCCGGATCGGGCTTGACGATATCGCGCACTTCATCGATGCCGCTGGCACGGATGCTCAACAGATAAGGGTCATGGAGCAGCTTTTGCTCCTGCTTCGTGGCATCGTCAACGCTGGCGCGATAGATGCCTGCCGGCAGCAGATTGATCTGCTCGATGGCACTGGCGAACTTGCGGTGCTGCTTGCTGCCGACGGCGCCCGAAACAAAGATGCCCAGATGCCCGATGCTGTCGTGCGTGCTGAAGATGATGGTCTGGTCATGAGCGCGCACGTCGTCGTCGCTGGCGTACAAGTCGGTGATCCAGCCCAGAGCCTGGGCCGGCGGCGTGATGTTGTCGCCATAGGAGCAGAACACGAGGATGGGCGAGCGGATATTGCGCAGATCGATGCGCACCCCGTCCGATGTCAGCAACTGGGCCGTCGACAGCCTGTTGCCTATGAACAGATTGTCGACGATGTACTGCATCTCCACATCGTTGAGGAAGACATAGCCGCCCCAGTATTTCTCGAAGTCTATATAGCGCTCAGCTTCGGTGTCGACATTCGCATAGACCTTGTACTGCTTGCTCCACAGCGTGTTGGCCGGATCGAGCTGCTCGAAGTTCTGCACCAGATGGGCGCCGTCGAAGCGGCCATTACCCAGATCGCTGGCCAGAGCCGTCATCCAGCTGCCCCCGAGAAGCCCGCCCGAATAACGCATGGGATTGTCACCGGCCCAGTACGACAGGGGCGCTCCGGCAACAATGATGGGCCCGAACAGCTCGGGCCAGACAGCGGCCGTCATCAGGATCTGCCAGCCCGCCTGGCAGTTGCCAATGACCGCAGGCTTGCCCTCACTGTCGGGGTGAAGCTCGGCCACGCGACGCATGAACGCGGCCTCGGCACGCATCACATCCTCCACCGTCTGACCAGGTACGGGATCAGGCAGAAAGCCGACGAAGTAGCAAGGGTGACCGGCCTCCAGCGCCGCACCGATCTCGCTATGGGGCTTGAAGCCACCTATGCCCGGGCCATGCCCGGCGCGTGGATCTATCACGACGAATGGACGCTTGGCAGGGTCGGCAGGCCGGTCTTCGGACGCCTGAATGCGCACCAGGCCATAGTTGACAGGTCTTGGGAGGTCCAGCCCCGACATCACGAGTTCCGCGGGGAAATGCAGCACGTTGGGCATCCTGGCCTCACGCTGGGTCCGGTACTGGTCGCCCACCTGCCGCTCGATGTCGGCATACAGCACGGCACGTTGAGCGGCATCGACCGCATAGGCCCCGGCGGCTCGCCACCATGCAAAAGGATCAACAGACCCGTTGATCGACGGACCGCCCCCGCTGGGTTTGCTCATGTCGTGCTCCCGAAGTCACAATCTTCTTGCTCAAGAAGATTCAAAAACAATAGCTTCCCGCGCTTTATGGATCGCCACAAAACGCCGGAAACATCGGATTTTTTGCAATGGAGAGCCAGCTGACCAGCCGGCCCGCAGGCGGCAGCGCCGCCATCTTTAGCTGAAGCTGTGCCAGCCTGTTGCCTACTTCTGCGCCGCTTTGCCGCTCTTGGCCTGAGCGGGGTCCTCAGTGGCCGGCGTCCAGGCAGACAGCCATTGCTTGAAGATGTCCTGCAGCGGCAAAGCGGGCAGATTGGGCGCGCCGTCTGCACGCAGGGCCTCGGCCACAGATTTTTGCCAGGCCTCCAGGGCCTGCTGCAGACCGCTGGCAAAAGCCTGCTGGTTCTTGATCGCGATATCGCTGGCGCTCTTGGCATCACTCATGCGGTCTTCGAGCCTGCGCATGAGCGCCTCGGCGGGCAGGCTGGCCAGTGATTGCCAGTCTTCGGCACGCAGCAGGCTTTGCAGCTCCGCCGTGGTTTCACTGATGCCAGCAGCACTGGTCTGCTGCGCGGCTGCCAGCCAGCGATGGCCACTTTCACGCATAAGCTGAGCGATGCGCAGTTGCAGCTCGGCATTGGCCTTGAACAGATTCAGGGGGGTCGCTTGAATGCTCATATCGTTCTCCCTATGGTGATGGTGGTGCCTATCGAGAGGCTGGCAGACCGTCCGGCATATCACCGTGACCAAACGGCTTTTGAAAACTCAATGCCCGAGCACGTACTGACCCGGAGCGTCATACAAGGGCCCGACGCCAGTGCCGCCCATGCGCGGCGGAGCTATCGGTGTGCCGGATCTGTTTTTGAGCCACTCGTCCCATGCCGGCCACCAGGAGCCTTGGCGCTGCTCGGCCTCTTGCTGCCACTGCTGGGCGACAATGTCCTGAGCGCCGACAGAGCGCGTGAGCAACTGGTAGCGGCGTCGCGGATGGCCGGGCTCGCTGACAATACCGGCGTTGTGGCCGCCACTCGTCAGCACAAAGGTGATTTCAGCCGCAGTGTGGTGGTGCAGCTTGAATACCGATTGCCAAGGCGCTACATGATCGGTGAGCGTTCCCACACAGAAGATGGGCACTTGCAGATTGAGGAGCGAGACCGGCTTGCCATCGACCGGATAGCGGCTTTCACTGAGATCGTTATTCAGAAACAGACGGCGCAGGTATTGCGAGTGCATCCTGGCTGGCATGCGCGTGGCGTCGGCATTCCAGGCCATGAGATCGCTCATCGGTGCCCGCTCGCCCAGCAGGTATTGATCGACCATGCGCGACCACAGCAGATCATGGGAGCGCAGCATCAGGAACGCGCCTGCCATCTGATCGGCACGCAGATAGCCTTGCTGGGCCATCTGGGCCTCAAGCAGGCTGATCTGCGCTTCGTCGATGAACAGAGCCAGCTCGCCCGGTTCGGTGAAATCGGTCTGCGCGGCCAGCAAGGTCATCGATGCCAGACGCTCGTCTCCATCGCGCGCCATCGCGGCGGCTGCAATGGCCAGCAAGGTTCCCCCCAGACAATAGCCTGCAGCATGCACCTTCTGCCCCGGGACGATGGCCGTGACGGCATCCAGTGCAGCACGCCAGCCCAGCTCGACATAGTCGTCCATGCCCAGATCTCGATCTGCGGCATCGGGGTTCTTCCAGGAGACGCAGAACACCGTATGCCCCTGATCGAGCAGATACTTGATCAGCGAATTGTGTGGCGAAAGATCCAGGATGTAGTACTTCATGATCCAGGCCGGCATGATCAATACCGGCTCGGGATGGACCTTGTCGGTGGTCGGTGCGTACTGGATCAGCTCCATCAGCTGGTTGCGCAGCACCACCTTGCCAGCTGTGACGGCCACATCGCGCCCCACCTGAAACCCCTCGCAGCCCGCAGGCAGCTTGTTTGTGAGCTGCGCATGCACATCTTCCATCAGGTACTGGAAGCCACGCACCAGATTCGCCCCCCCCTCTTTGGCGGTACGTTCCAGAACTATCGGGTTGGTGGCAAAAAAGTTCGCGGGCGAAAGCATATCCAGCCACTGCCTGCCCCAGAACCCGACCAGACGCTCGTGATGCTTTTCAACACCGGCAACGCCTTGGCTGGCAGCCTGCCACCAGCGCTGCTGGGCGACAAATCCCGCACTCATGACCGTGAACGGCCATTGCTTCCATTCAGGAGCCTGAAAGAGACGCTCCGCCTCCTGAGGCTGTGGCCCGCCATAACAAAGCCTGACCCATTCCTCCAGCGCCAGCCTTGCCAGATCCAGACGCTTTGCCGGGCTGATGGCAAGATTGCCGGCCCAATCCATCCAGGCCTGCCATTGGGACTCGGGAGAAACCGACAGCCACTGCTGCGCCCACATCGCACGCACAGCTTGATCAAGCTGCTGGCTGGAACTGAACTGAGCTTCGGCCTTGCGGTCAACCATAGCGGCCCCTTTTTGCTGCATGGCAATAACGCAACATCTTATGCGCTGCAGAAATTGTTGCATAGTCACGAACTGCCGGGAGTTGAGCCACATCAAGCTCCCGCAGCCGGAAGCGATCCGGCATGCGGCAGCTGGCCCCAAATACCGGGCTGCTGCAGCTAAAAGAACTCTGCAGCCTTGCCTGGATCAGGCCTGCCACCGAAGCTATTGGCCATGATTTGCAAGCTGAACGCACACCACCGCCTGCCGACGCGAGCGGCGCAGTTTTCTCATTGTGTGCAATAATGGAGAGCTTTTATGCGGAAAGTACACCGGACAGGCTGGTGCGGCTCCCGCACTTGACCAAAGGAAAGATCATGAAAGAAGGCATTCACCCCAATTACCGCGAAGTTCTGTTCGTTGACATGTCCAACGGCTTCAAGTTCGTGACACGTTCTTGCGTTTCCACCAAGGAAACCGAAAACTTCGAAGGTAAAGAGTACCCTCTGTTCAAGCTGGATACCACTTCTGAATCGCACCCCTTCTACACTGGCACACAAAAGTCGGTGGACAACATGGGTGGCCGCGTGGAGAAGTTCCGCAACCGCTTCGGCAAGAAGTAAATCTTACTTTTTTGCTGAAAAGGCAGCTCGGGCAACCGTGCTGCCTTTTCTTTTTGGGAGCTGACCCGCAGTATCCCAATGCTCCTATCATCGGAGCACCGAGCGCTCCGAACCCGGTCGCTCCCGCCTGATCAGGCCGTGCAGATACGCACCGCCGCTACCGGATTGATTGCGTGAACCAGCCCACACCTGCCATCGTTGCCCAAAGCGCCGTGCGCCGACTGCCGCGCTGGGCCCTGCTTTTGCTGTGCCTGGCCTATGTGATTCCCGGCTTTGTCATGCGCGGCCCCTGGCGCTCCAACGATATGGAGGCCTTTGGCTATATGCGCGAGCTGGCGCAGGGTCATACCGACTGGCTGTCCCCCACGCTTTCGGGTCTGGCTCCCAGCATGGACGGCCTGCTGCCCTACTGGCTGGGTGCCTTGTCGCTGCTGGGCTTCGAGTGGCTGCTCGGCGCTGAAATGGCGGCGCGCCTGCCGTTCATCGCCTTGCTGATCGTGACCCTGGGAGCCACCTGGTGGGGCGCTTACTACCTTGCACGCACGCCCGGTGCGCAGCCCGTGGCCTTTGCCTTTGGAGGGGAAGCCCAGCTGATCGACTATGCCCGCGCCATGGCCGATGCTGCCTTGCTGGCCCTGGTTGCCTGCCTGGGCCTGGCCCAGCTCTCGCATGAAACCACCAGCTATGTCACGCAGCTGGGCTGCACGGCGCTGCTGTTTTTTGCAGCTGCGGCAATGGCCTATCATCCCTGGAAGTCAGCTGCGGCACTGCTATTCGGCCTGCTGGGATTGGCCCTGAGCGGCGCCCCCACTCTTTCCGTGCTGTTCGGACTTGGCGGCAGCGTGATCGCCTTCACCCAGCGCAGCTGGGGCGACAATCCCGGCCGCGCCCACCGCCAGGCCCGCATCTGGGCCGCAGCCTGGCTGGCCGCCACGGTACTGGCAGCCAGCCTGACCACGACCCTGGATCAGTGGGTCTGGCATCTGGTGGACTCGTTCAAGGACTGGGATGCCCTGCTGCAACTGCTGCTGTGGTTCTGCTGGCCCGCCTGGCCCCTGGCCTTGTGGACGCTGTGGGTCTGGCGCCGGCAGATTGCACACCCCGGCCACAACCCGCATCTGTCCATCGCCCTGCTGTTTGCCACTGTCCCTGTGGCGGCCTGCCTGAGCAGCACCCCGGCCGATCGGGCGCTGCTGCTGGGGCTTCCCGCCATCGCCACCCTGGCCGCCTTCGCCCTGCCCACTTTCCGCCGCAGCATCAGCGCACTGATCGACTGGTTCACGTTGCTGTTCTTTACAGCATCCGCGATTGCCATCTGGGTGGTCTGGCTGGCGTTCCAGACCGGATTTCCACCCAAGATCGCTGCCAATATTGCGCGCCTCGCTCCTCAATTCGAAGCAAACATCTCCTGGCCCACGGTCATCGTGGCGCTAATCGCGACTGCCGGCTGGTTTGTACTGGTGATCTGGCGCACCTCGCGCAATCGCGCAGCCATCTGGAAGAGCCTGGTGCTCCCGGCCGGCGGCGCCACACTGAGCTGGGTGCTGCTGTCCACTCTCTGGATGGAGCCGCTGGATCATGCTCGCAGCTATCAATTCCAGATGACACAGCTGGGCGGCGAACTCAAGCACAACGGCGCCACAAGCTGCGTGCTGACCTACGGCCTGGGCCGTTCGCAAATTGCTGCCGTGCGCTACTACACCCACGTGGATACGGCACTATTGCGCCGCAGCAATCCCCGCGACTGCGGCTGGGCACTGGTCGACGCAGACCGCTGGGCGGGCGATCACAATCGCAAACTGCGCCAAGGCTGGAATGAAGTCAGCCGCATCACCCGTCTGGCGGGCCAAAAGGAAGTCCTGGTACTGCTCAAGTACACCGACCCCAAAGCCCCATGAAGGGCGAATTGCAGTACATAGGCCGACATGCAGGCACCGTGCTGGCCGGGCAGCTGGCCGTCATGGCCTTTGGCACCACCGATACCATCGTGGCCAGCCGCTACTCCAACGATGCCGTGGCCGCCCTCTCCGTAGGGTCGGCCATTTTCATCAGTGTCTATGCCTCGCTGATGGGCATTTTTCAGGCTCTGCTGCCCTTGTGGTCCGAACAGCGGGGGGCCGGTCAGGTCCAGGCAATCGGCCATTCGCTGCGCCAGTCCATGTATCTGTGTGCGCTGGCCTGCGTGCTTGGCATGGCGGTGCTGCTCATGCCCGACGCACTGCTGCGCTGGACCGATGTGCCCGACGCGCTGCAGCTGGAGGTCAAGCGCTATCTCGCCGTACTGGCCTGGGGCTTGCCACCGGCGCTGCTGTTTCGCATCTTCAGCGCGCTCAACCAGGCGCTCGGCCACCCCAAGCTGGTCACCTGGCTGCAACTGGTCTCGCTGCTGATCAAGATCCCCTTGTCCATCTGGTTCACCTTTGGTGGACTCGGCCTTGCCCCCTTGGGAGCAGTGGGCTGCGCACTGGCCACGCTGCTGGTCAACTACACCATGTTTGCCGTGGCCCTGTGGCTGATGCGCACCCAGGATTTCTATGCTCCGCTGGCGCTTTGGCAAAGGCTGGAGCGCCCAGACTGGCTGCAACTGGGCCGTTTCTGCCGCCTTGGCATCCCTGCAGGCCTGGCCATTTTGGTGGAAGTCACCTCCTTCACCCTCATGGCCCTGTATGTGGCAAGACAGGGCTCGCTCTCGTCTGCCAGCCACCAGATCGCCGCCAATCTGGCCGCCATCTGCTATATGGTGCCGCTGTCTCTGGCCATTGCCACCAGCGCCCGCGTCAGCTACTGGCGCGGCGCCGGTGATGAAGCCCAGGCCAGCACGCTGATTCAGCAGTGTTTCAAGCTTGCTTTGCTCATCGGCATTGCGACAGCAGCCACGCTTTTAATCGCTCGCACCTGGATTGCAGACATCTACACCGACTCCCCGCAGGTGCTGGCCATGACGTCCTGGCTGCTGATCTGCGTGGCCGCCTACCATGTGGCCGACTGCGTGCAGACCTATTGCATTTTCGTGCTGCGCTGCTATCGCGTGACCGTGGCGCCTTTGGTGATCTATTGCCTGCTGCTGTGGGGCGGCGGCCTGGGTCTTGGCTATTGGCTGACCTACCGATGGCAGGGCGCCGAAGGCTGGCGGGACTGGCAGGCCACGCCCATGCCCTTGTGGGTTTGCAGCGCGGCAGCCCTTTTTGTCACGGCCATGGCCTTCAGCAGCATTTTGCACAGAGCCATACGACCTCTAAAGCCGCAGGCCCGGCCCAGGACCGCCTAATGAGAAAGTGCCTTGGCGGGTAGTTCGGCAGCCGCCCGCACTCGGCTGGGCGGGAAGGTGACGGCGAATTCCGAGCCCTTGCCCAGCTCACTCTCGATACTGAGCCTGGCGCCATGGCGCTGCAGCACATGCTTGACGATGGCCAGCCCCAGGCCGGTTCCGCCCGTGTCGCGTGAGCGGCTGCGATCCACGCGATAAAAGCGCTCCGTCAGACGCGACACATGCTTTTCGTCGATGCCGGGGCCGGAGTCCTTGACGGCAAAGCGGGCCGATCCATCGGGCAGCAGTTGCCAGCGCACATCAATCTGCCCGCCTGCCGGCGTGTAGCGCATGGCATTGGCCAGCAGATTGGAAAACGCACTGTGCAGTTCTGCGCTCGCACCTGCCAGATCTCCGGCCTGCCTGAGCGCCTGCTCATCAGGAAAGTTCAGCACATGAGGTTTGGCCTGCTTGCGCGTCAAGGCATTGGACAGGCCACGAGCCTCGTTCTCACAGCGATTGAGCAGTTGCGCCACCGACACCCAGTCATTGTTGCTGGGCAGCGGGCTTCCCTCCAGGCGCGACAAGGTCAGCAAGTCCTCGACCAGATGCTGCATGCGCTCGGCCTGCTGGGCCATCAGCTCCAGATAGCGCCTTCGCTCGTCTTCCTCAAGCGGCAGGTTCTGCAGGGTCTCGACAAAACCGGCCAGCACGGTCAGAGGCGTGCGGATTTCGTGGGAGACATTGGCCACGAAGTCACGGCGCATGGCTTCGGCCTGCTCCAGCGCCGTCACATCGCGCGCCAGCAGCAGCTTGCGTCCCTCGCCATAGCCATAGAGCTGCACCGACAGCTTGACCGGCCGCGAAGGCGTGCTTTCGCGCCCCTGCATGACCAGATCATGGCTGAAGTCCTGCGCTGCAAAATAGGCACTGAACTGGGGATCTCGCACCAGGTTACCGATGCTTTGCAGCACATCGCGCTCGGCGTCAAAGCCGAATTGCTTGGCGGAAATCTGATTGCACCATTCGATGCGGCCCTGTGCATCGAGCAGCACCACACCATTGGGACTGGCCTGCAAGGCAGACAGAATGTCATTGAGCCGCTGGTCGCCCTGCTGCACCTGCTGCACGCTCTGACGAATCCAGCGGCGCATGCGCACGCTGGCCTCGCCCCAGATACCTGCCAGGTTGGGCACTGCGCCCAGCTCCGACTGACGCAGCCAGTGCAGCAGACGCGCGCCATTCCAGCTGTCCACCAGCCACCATATCCAGCCGCCGATCAAGGCTCCCGTCATGGCCGCCACGCATTGCTGCAGCGCCGTCGCACCGGGTGCAACGAGATAGGCCCACAGCAGCCATACCACCACGGCTGCCGCGAGCTGAGAAGCCAACAATCGAAAACCACGCCACCCCATATTTGCTTTCAGTTGTGATTTTTGACGACCCAGCCAGGCCGGGCCGAGGTTCGGGGGGAAGTGCTGTCAGGCCATGGCCTGGGCGCTGAAACGGTAGCCCGCACCGCGCACGGTCTCAATCAGAACACCCGCCACACCCAGCGATTCTCGCAAGCGCTTGACGTGCACATCCACGGTGCGCTCTTCAATGAAGACATGATCGCCCCAGACCTTGTCGAGCAACTGCGCACGGCTGTGCACACGCTCGGGGTGCTTCATCAGATAGTTGAGCAGCTTGAACTCGGTGGGACCGATCTTGAGCAGATCGCCCTGCCAGCTCACACGGTGGGCCGCGGCATCCAGCACCAGCTCGCCAATGCTGACCTTGTCCTGCACCTGCTCAGGCGCACGGCGGCGCAGCACGGCACGAATTCGGGCCAGCAGCTCCTGAGTGGAGAAAGGCTTGGTGATGTAGTCATCCGCTCCGGCATCCAGGCCCGCCACCTTGTCGGGCTCATCGCCACGCGCCGTCAACATGAGAATGGGCACGGCCTTGGTGCGGCTGTCGGCACGCCATTTGCGGGCCAGAGACAGACCGCTGGCCCCGGGTAGCATCCAGTCGAGCAAGATCACGTCGGGCAGCACGGCATCAAGCTCGCGCTGCGCCGAAACACCGTCTTCCGCCCAGACGGGCTGGAAGCCGTTATGCCTCAAATTGACCGCGATCAACTCTGCAATCGCAGGTTCGTCCTCCACGATGAGGACCATGGGCATCTTCTTCATCCCTGAGTAGCCTCCGTTTTACAACACCGCAGATTCGATTTCAGCCATGGTCTGATGGCGCACATCCTTGCCCTCGACCAGGTAGATGATCAGCTCGGCCACGTTCTTGGAGTGGTCGCCGATACGCTCGATGGCCTTGGCCAGGAACAGCAGGTCCAGACTGGCGGAGATGGTGCGCGGATCTTCCATCATGTAGGTGATGAGCTTGCGCACAAAACCATCGAACTCCTCGTCGATCAGATCGTCTTCACGCAAGATGGCAACCGCCGCCTTGGTGTCCAGTCGGGCAAAGGCATCCAGGGTCTTGCGCAGCAGCTCGGAAGCCATCTGGGCAGCCATGCGCAACTCGCCGCTGGGCAGCGAACGGGCAGCACCGCTTTCGATGATGGACTTGACCATACGGGCCATCTTGCAGGCTTCGTCGCCCATGCGCTCCAGGTTGGCCGTGGCCTTGGAGAAGGCGATCAGCAGGCGCAGGTCGCGGGCCGTGGGCTGGCGGCGCGCAATGATGGACGACAGCTCATGGTCGATCTCGACCTCCATGGCGTTGACGCGCTGCTCGGTGCTGATGACCTGCTCAACCGCCTCGGTGCTGAAACTGGTCAGTGCATAGACGGCATTGCTGATCTGCGACTCGACCAGACCGCCAAGCTCCATGACGCGGGCCGAGACACGATTGAGTTCGGAGTCGAACTGCGTGGACAAATGTTTTTCTGTCATTTTTAAGTCCTTAGCCGAAGCGGCCTGTGATGTAGTCTTCCGTTTCCTTGCGCTGGGGCTTGAAGAACATTTTTTCGGTGTCGCCGAACTCCACCAGATCCCCCAGATACATATAGGCCGTGTAATCGCTGCAACGGGCGGCCTGCTGCATGTTGTGTGTCACGATGACCACGGTGTAGTCGTTCTTCAGCTCCGCAATCAGCTCCTCGATCTTGGCCGTGGAGATGGGGTCCAGCGCCGAGCAGGGCTCGTCCAGCAGCAGCACCTCGGGCTTGATGGCAATGCCGCGCGCGATACACAGACGCTGCTGCTGACCGCCAGACAAGCCCGATCCGCTTTGCTGCAGCTTGTCCTTGACTTCATTCCACAGCGCAGCCTTGCGCAGTGCCCACTCCACGCGGTCATCCATGTCCGAGGCGTTGAGACTCTCGAACAGCTTCACGCCGAAAGCGATGTTGTCATAGATGGACATCGGGAACGGCGTGGGCTTCTGGAACACCATGCCGACCTTGGCACGAATCAGTGCCACATCCTGCTTGCTGGTCAGCAGGTTGTCGCCGTCCAGCATGATCTGACCTTCGGCGCGCTGCTCGGGATAGAGCTCGAACATGCGGTTGAACGTGCGCAGCAGCGTGGACTTGCCGCAGCCCGAGGGGCCGATGAAGGCCGTGACCTTCTTCTCGGGAATATCGAGATTGATGTTTTTCAGCGCGTGAAACTTGCCGTAGTAGAAGTTCAGGTCGCGCACGGCCAGCTTGATGTTGGCGGGAGCAGTGGTTGCAGTCATGATCTTGAACTTTCGAATTACTTCTGGCGGGTGATGAAACGCGCCAGGATATTCAGACCCAGCACAGCCATAGTGATAAGGAAGACACCGGCCCAGGCCAGTTGCTGCCAGTTCTCATACGGGCTCATGGCAAATTTGAAGATGGTGACCGGCAGGCTAGCCATGGGCTTGCTCATGTCGGCATTCCAGAACTGGTTGTTCAGAGCCGTGAACAGCAGCGGAGCGGTCTCGCCAGCAATACGGGCCACGGCCAGCAGCACACCGGTGATCACGCCGGCGCGGGCTGCGCGCAAGGTCACCATGATGATGACCTTCCACTTGGGCGTACCCAGCGCATAAGCCGCTTCACGCAGGCTGGCGGGAACCAGCACCAGCATGTTTTCCGTGGTACGGATGACCACGGGAATCACGATCAGCGCCAGCGCGATCACTCCGGCCATGCCGGAGAAGCTCTTGAAGCGCACCACCACCACGGTGTAGACGAACAGACCGATGACGATGGAGGGGGCCGACAGCAAAATGTCGTTGACGAAACGCGTGGTGGAAGCCAGCCAGCTCTTTTTGTCGTACTCGGCCAGATAGACGCCGGCCATCACGCCGATCGGCGTGCCCACGAAAGTAGCCAGCGTCACTATCATCAGCGAGCCCCAGATGGCGTTGGCAATGCCGCCCTCTTCGTTGGGCGGAGGCGTCATCTGCGAAAACAGGGCGAAGTTCAGACCGCCCACGCCCTGGCGAATGGTTTCCCAGAGAATCCAGACCAGCCAGAAGACACCGAACAGCATGGCGGCCATGGACAGGGTCAGCGCAACCTGATTGAGGTGCTTGCGCTTGTTGTATCTGGCCTGACGCACCGCAGCCAGGTCGGCCGCATCGAGCATCTTGGCGGAGGTAGAGGTCGGGCTCATGAGCGGGCTCCTTCGTTCTTCTGCAGGCGGTTGAGCAGCACCTTGGAGCAGGCCAGCACCACAAAGGTGATGAAGAACAGCACCAGACCCAGATAGATCAGCGATGCCTGATGCAGGCCTTCGCCTGCCTCGGCAAACTCATTGGCCAAGGCCGAGGTGATGCTGTTCGCAGCCTCGAACACGGACAGGGAGTTGAGCTGGTTCATGTTGCCGATCACAAAAGTCACGGCCATGGTCTCGCCCAGTGCGCGGCCCAGGCCCAGCATGACGCCGCCCAGCACGCCGGTCTTGGTATAGGGCAGCACCACTTTCCAGACCACTTCCCAGGTCGTGGAGCCCAGACCGTAGGCCGACTCCTTGAGCAGCGCCGGCGTGACTTCGAACACATCGCGCATCACGGAGGCGATGAAGGGGATGATCATGATGGCCAAAATGATGCCGGCCGACAAAATACCGATACCCACGGGAGGGCCGGAGACAAAAGCGCCCAGATAGGGCACGCCGGTCAGCAGGTTCTGCAAAGGCTGCTGCACATAGGTGGCCAGCACGGGGCCGAACACCATCAGGCCCCACATGCCATAAACAATGGAGGGAACTGCGGCCAGCAACTCGATGGCAGTGCCCAGAGGACGCTTGAGCCAGGCGGGCGAGAGTTCCGTCAGAAACAGGGCAATACCGAAGCTCACGGGCACTGCAATGATGAGCGCGATGGCCGACGTGGCCAGCGTGCCGTATATCATGACCAGGCCGCCGTACCGATTCTGGACAGGGTCCCAGACACTGCTGGTCAGAAAGCCCAGACCATATTCCGCAATGGCGGGCCAGGCGCCGACGATCAGCGAACCCATGATGGCCAGCAGCAGCACCAGCGTCAAAATTGCTGCACTGCGCGCCAGGCCACCAAACAAACGATCCGCCATACGTCCCGAGATCATCGGAGCACGTGGCGGAGAAGGAGAGCGTCGCTTGGCAGCATCGGTGGAGGCAGCAGCCAGCGAACTTGAGGGCGACGTAGTGGACACGTGAGCGCCTTTATTCGCAAAGGGTTGAAACAAGCAGCGGAGATGCCGTCCGGCACGGCAGTCCGCTGCTCACTGATTACAAGGGATTACTTGGCGACAACCTTGCCCGAAGTGTCCTTGATGTCGTTCCAGGACTTGTAGATCACGTTCTTGACGGAGTCGGGCATGGGCACGTAGTCCAGATCGGCGGCAGTCTTGTCACCTTGCTTGTAGGCCCACTCGAAGAACTTCAGCGAAGTGGTGGCCTGGGCGGGCTTGTCCTGAGTCTTGTGCATCAGGATGAAGGTGGCCGAGGTGATGGGCCAGGCGCTCTTGCCGGGCTGGTTGGTCAGGATCTGGTAGAAGCTCTTGGCCCAGTCGGCACCGGCAGCGGCAGCCTTGAAGGTATCGTCGTCAGGAGAGACGAATGCGCCTTCCTTGTTCTGCAGCTGCGTGTAGGTCAGCTTGTTTTGCTTCACATAGGCGTACTCGACGTAGCCGATGGAGTTGGGCAGACGGCCCACAAAGGCGGCAACGCCTTCGTTACCCTTGCCGCCGGCACCGGTGGGCCAGTTCACGGCCGTGCCTTCGCCGACCTTGTCTTTCCACTCGGTGTTGACCTTGGAGAGGTAGTTGGTGAAGCCGAAGGTGGTGCCGGAGCCGTCGGCGCGGCGCACGGGAGCGATGGCGGCGTCAGGCAGCGCCACACCGGGGTTCAAAGCCGTGATGGCGGCGTCATTCCACTTTGTGATCTTGCCCAGGTAGATGTCGCCCAGCACCTGGCCCGACAGCTTCAGCTGGCCGGGAGCCACGCCTTTGATGTTGACCACGGGAACAATGCCACCGATCACGGTGGGGAACTGCAGCAGGCCCTTCTTCTGCAGCTCTTCATCGGTCAGGGGAGCGTCCGAGGCACCGAAGTCCACGGTCTTGGCATCGATCTGCTTGACACCGGCGCTGGAGCCCACGGACTGGTAGTTAATCTTGACGCCAGTGGCCTTGTGATAGTCGGCAGCCCACTTGGAATACAGAGGGGCCGGGAAGCTCGCACCAGCACCTGTGGCTTCCTGGCTGGCGTTGGCAATACCCGCTGCAGACAGAGCACCAGCCACCAGAACGTGAATCAAGGACAACTTCATGAAACGACCTCTTAGGGTTGAAAGATTCGATGGAGTGAACTTTAAAAACCTTTTATGACAAGGTCGTGACACGAAAATTTCAAGGCGCAACCGAGTGAAAGAGCTCCCAAGCAGTCATGCGAGTGTCATATTTCATTCGCAAACTGCTGAGCCTTGAGCCGCAGACTCGACCCGGGTAACAGCTTGTCGCAAGGCTGAAGTCTGATCGCCGACAATGTATGACATAGTCTGTCACACAGCGTGACAGCACCCTGGCGGCCCAACCCGGCAAATACCTGCAAATACCTGACTTGGCAGAGGTTGAACCCAGCGCCCCACAAGCTCGATGACGGCCCGTATTGCATATTCCACTGCCCAGTGCATGTGTCGCCAGTTCCATCACGCTCATGCTCTGCCCGTGCCCCAACCCGCATAACAACAACGCATTGATTGGCTCAGAAATGGCTCCTGAATCGCTGCTTGCCGCCGTAGACCTTGGCTCCAATAGTTTTCGCCTTGAAATAGGCCGCATCGGCTCGCATCAACGCATCGAGCGTGTGGAATATCTCAAGGAAACCGTACGCCAGGGCAACGGCCTGAACTCGCGCCAGGAACTCTCGCGCGAAGCCATGGAACGCGGCTGGGACTGCCTGGCACGCTTTGGCGAGCGC
Source organism: Comamonas testosteroni (assembly GCF_000761245.1). Taxonomy (GTDB): domain Bacteria; phylum Pseudomonadota; class Gammaproteobacteria; order Burkholderiales; family Burkholderiaceae_C; genus Comamonas; species Comamonas testosteroni_C. The sequence goes on from NZ_AWOR01000032.1 coordinate 137,691, forward strand.
CTCAGGGGCTTCGATGCCACGCATGTCCGAGCCGTCGCCACCCAGACCCTGCGCGAGGCCCTGAATGCCGACGAATTCGTGACGCGCGGCAGCCAGTTGCTGGGCTTTCCCATCGAAGTCATCCCCGGCGAGGAGGAAGCCCGGCTCATCTATCGCGGCGTGGCCAGCTCGCTGCCGCCCAGCCAGCAAAAGCGCCTGGTCATCGACATTGGCGGACGCTCCACCGAAATCATCATCGGCCAACACAGCCAGCCTCTGCAAGTGGCGTCGTTCGCGCTGGGCAGCGTCTCCTGGAGCAGCCGCTTCTTCAGCGATGGCGCATTGAGCAAGGCCAACTTCCAGGCCGCCGTTGCCGCGGCCAAGCAATGCCTGGCCCATGCGCAGTTCGCCTACCCGGGCACGGCCTGGGACTGCGCCTACGCCTCTTCGGGCACGGCCAATGCCGTGGCCGATGCCCTGACGGCACAGGGCCTGGATGGACAGGTGATCACGCCCGCCAAGCTGCGCCACCTCTACGAGATGCTGCTGGACATCGGCCATGTGGAGCGCCTGCGCATGCCGGGCCTCAAGGAAGATCGCCGCCCCGTGGTCGCAGGCGGCATCAGCGTGATGATGGCCGTGGTCGATCTGCTGGGCATTACCGAGCTGGAAGTCGCCCAGGGCGCACTGCGCCAGGGAGCTTTGCACGACCTGCTCGAGCATGAGCCCCCGGCCGACAAGGAAGCGGCGGAAGTCGGCGCCCTGCAGCTGGACTTCGGCGTGGACGTACCCCATGCCCAGCGCGTGCAGCGCATCGCCTGCGAGCTGTACCGGCAAATCCTGCCTGGGGAAAGCGCTACGCAGAACCCCCAGGCCCTGGCCATTGCGGCGCAGCTGCACGAGGTGGGCATGCGCGTGGCACTGAGCAACTACCATCGCCACGGCGCCTATATCGTCGAGCATTGCGGTCTGGCCACCTGGGAGCCCGAGCTGCGCCAGCGCATCTGCCAGCTGGTGCTCGGCCACCAGGGCAAGCTGCGCAAGCTGGAAGACGCCATTGAGCAGCCGCAGCTGGCCCTGCCGCTGATGGCACTGCGCATTGCCGTGCAGTTGAGCCATACCCGCCGCGACCCTGACATGCAGGGCATACAGATCAAGCGCTCGGGCTCGGAATGCAAGCTCTCCACTCCTTCGGGCTGGATGCTGACCTACCCGCAGTCCGCCCGCCTGCTCGAAGAGGAAGCCATTGCATGGAGCAAGACGCCCTGGAGCCTCAAGCTACAGCTGCGCTGATATCACCAGACAGGCCGTCGCGGCCTGCAAAAGGCAAAGGGACTGCGAGGCAGTCCCTTTTTTGCATTCGGTCTTCAAAAAGAGAGCTGTAAGCGCCTATCAGATAAAGATTTCAGCATGAAAAGTATCTGAAATCCTTTACTACCAAGCGCAACCAGCTCCTTATTTGATAACTCAGAGGCTTTTGCCGCCGTAGCGCACCATCAGGGCCTGCTGGGCACCCTTGCCCTCCAGCGGACGCGCGGGCTTTTGGTAAGTGCCCGAGGCGTCCAGCGTCCAGGCATCGCGGTCGTCGCCCAGATAGGCCACCAGGCACTCGTCGATCACGCGCTGGCGCAGCTTTTTGTCCAGCACCGGCCAGGCCAGCTCCACACGGCTGAGCATATTGCGATTCATCCAGTCGGCACTGGACAGCAGCAGCTCTTCTTCCTGGCCCCAGGCAAAGTAGAAGACGCGCGAATGCTCCAGAAAACGGCCGATGATGGAGCGCACGCGGATATTGTCCGTCACGCCCGGGCGCTGTGCCGGCAGCATGCAGGAGCCACGCACGATGAGATCGATCTGCGCCCCCTTGCGGCCGGCCTCGACCAGGGCGCGAATCAGGGGCTCGTCGGTCAGCGCATTCATCTTGAGCACCATGCGTGCCTTCTCGCCGCGCGCCGCTGCGGCGGCCACCAGGCCGATCAGCTCCAGCATGCGGTTTTGCAAGTGGAACGGCGCCATGACCAGCTTTTGCAGCTTGGGCATGGTGTTGTGGCTGGAGAGATGGCGGAACACCGCATCCATATCTGCCGTGATCTCGTCATCGCAGGTCAGCTGGCTGATGTCGGTGTACAGACGCGCGCTGCGGGCGTTGTAGTTGCCCGTGGACAGATGGGCATAGCGCTTGAGCTGGTTGTTGCGCTTTTCACGGCGCGTGATGAGCAGCATCTTGGCGTGGGTCTTGAGACCGACCACGCCGTACACCACCTGCACGCCCAGCGATTCCAGCTTTTCCGCCCAGTTGATGTTGGCCTCTTCGTCAAAGCGCGCCTTGAGCTCCAGCACGGCCAGCACCTCCTTGCCGCGGCTCACGGCCTCGGCCAGCAGGCTCATGATCTCGGAGTCAGTGCCCGTGCGGTAGATGGTCTGCTTGATGGCCAGCACCTGCGGATCGTTCACAGCCTCGCGCAGCAGCTCCAGCACGCCATCGAAACTCTCGAAGGGCTGGTGGATGATGATATCGCTCTTGCGCATCTGCGCCAGGATGGAGCGGCCGGGCACGAGCTGCGTGGGCCAGGCCGGCTTCCACTTGGGAAACAACAGGGCCGGGTCGTCGACCAGATCGATCAGCTGCATCTGGCGCACCAGATTGACCGGCCCCTTGACGCGGAACAGCGCCTCGGCCGGCAGGCCGTATTGCTCCAGCAGCAGATCCGAAAGCACCACCGAGCATGAGGAAGACACCTCCAGGCGCACCGCCTGGCCGTAATGGCGGTGGTGCAGGCCCTGGCGCAGGGCCATGCGCAGATCCACCACATCGTCCTCGTCCACGGCCAGATCGGAGTGACGTGTGGCACGGAACTGCGAGAACTCCGATACTTCGCGCCCCGGGAACAGCTCAGCCAGGTGGGCACGCACCACGCTGGAGATGCTGACAAACAGCTTTTGCTTGCCCGAGATCTTCTCGGGCAGGCGGATCAGGCGCGGCAAGGCACGCGGCACCTTGACGATGGCCACTTCATTGGCCCTCCCGAAGGCATCCACGCCATTGAGGCGCACGATGAAATTCAGGGCCTTGTTGGCGACCTGCGGGAAAGGATGCGACGGATCCAGCCCCACCGGCATCAGCAGGGGCTGCACCTCGCGCATGAAGTACTCGCGCACCCATTTGCGCTGCGCCACGCTGCGCTCGCCGTGCGAGACCAGGCGAATCGCATGCTTGTCGAACGCGGGAATGATGGCCTGGTTGTAGAGCTGGTACTGCTTGGCGACCAGACCGTGGGCCGTGGCCATCAACCGCTCGAAGCTGGCGCGCGAGTAGGTGCCCTGCTCGTCGCCCACCTTGGCGGCCGAGACATGAGGGGCGCAGCGCACCTCAAACCACTCGTCGAGATTGGAGGACACGATGCACAGATAGCGCAAGCGCTCGAGCAGCGGCACATCCTCGCGCTCGGCCCAGCTCAGCACGCGCTCATTGAAGACCAGAATGCTTTGATCGCGGTCCAGCAGCTCCAGAGTCGGCTCGATCACAGGCGGCATGGCTACCTCGTTCTTGGACGCCGCTCGGCGTCGGCGCGGCGCTTTGGCAGGGGCAGAAGAAACCGGTATCGCAGCGTCAGAAACGACACCGGGCACACCATGGTGCCCGGCCGCCCCGGCTTGCGCAACTGCAGCCGGCTCGCTTGCGGAGTTGACGAGCGCTGTCGTCACTGGAGGCACAAGCGAGATGTGCGCCAGCCCCCGGGAGACAGGCCCCGCCTCATGCGCCTGAGCGTCGGTCTGCGAGGTCACTGGGGAAACTGCAGCCGGATCCTGCCCTGAAGAAGAAGTGATGGAAGCGGAAAAAAAAGAGTCGGAACCAGGTACGGATTGGGACATGTGGCAGCAGCCTGCGAAAGCTTGAAGCGCCCCTGAGGGCATGTCCGCAGTCTGCCCATGGTTTGTGACAATTAGATGACCAAAAGATGACTGTCATCGTTGTTCATGACAGTCATCAGGGTTTGCACACCGTCAGCTGGCCCTGACCACCTCGGCCAGACGCTCGGCACAGTTGCTGGCCATATCCGCGCTCCTGGCCTCGACCATGACTCGCACCAGAGGCTCGGTACCACTGGGACGGATCAGCACACGGCCGTCACTGCCCAGCAGCTTCTCGACCGCTGCCTGCTCACCAGGCAGCTTGGCGTTGCTCTTCCAGTCCTGACCAGGCTGCAAGCGCACATTGATCATGACCTGAGGGAACAGCTGCACGGACTCCAGCCACTGGGCAATGGTCTTCTTCGAGCGCACGCAGGCCTGCAGCACCTGCAGTGCGCTGACCAGGCCGTCACCGGTCGTATGCTTGTCCAGCGCCAGCAGATGGCCCGAGCTTTCACCGCCCAGCTGCCAGCCCTTGGCATTGAGCGCTTCCAGCACATAGCGGTCTCCCACCTTGGCACGGACAAAACCCACGCCCTGCTCCTTGAGCGCTTGCTCCACCGCCATATTGGTCATCAGGGTTCCCGCCACCCCGCTGACCACGTCGCCGCGAGCCAGGCGATCGGCCGCCATGAGATAGAGCAGTTCGTCGCCGTTGTAGAGACGGCCTTGCGCATCGACCAGCTGCAGGCGGTCGGCATCGCCGTCCAGCGCCACGCCATAGTCGGCATTGTTGGCTCGCACGGCCCTGACCAGCGCCTCGGGATGGGTCGCGCCGACTCCCTCGTTGATGTTCAGTCCGTCCGGGGAGCAGCCGATTTCCACCACATTGGCACCCAGCTCGTGAAAGACCTTGGGAGCAATCTGATAGGCCGCGCCATGAGCCGCGTCCACAACAACCTTCAGGCCGCGCAACGACAGGCTGTGATCGAAAGTGCTTTTGCAGAACTCGATATAACGGCCGGCGGCATCGGCCAGACGTCGCGCCTTGCCCAAAGAGGCTGAATCCACCCAGACGGGGTCTTCCTTGAGAGCGGCTTCCACATCCTCTTCCCAGGAATCAGGCAGCTTGGTGCCCTCGGCACTGAAGAACTTGATGCCGTTGTCATAAAACGGGTTGTGGCTGGCACTGATCACCACCCCCAGGCTGGCGCGCTGGGCGCGCGTCAGATAGGCCACGCCCGGTGTCGGCAATGGGCCAAGCAACATGACATCGACACCGGCAGAGTTGAAGCCCGACTCGAGCGCACTCTCCAGCATGTAGCCAGAGATGCGGGTGTCCTTGCCGATCAGCACCAGGGGGCGCTCTTGCGTGCGGCGCAACACGCGTCCCACGGCATGCGCCAGGCGCAGGGCGAAGTCAGGCGTAATGGGCGACTTGCCCACCGTGCCGCGAATCCCGTCGGTACCGAAGTACTGTCGTGTCATATTCTCGTTGTCCTTTTCAGATTCAATGCTCTGTCATCAGGCCTGCAGCGCTTGCGCATCATGCATCGCCTGCCAGACTGCCAGCGCAGCCACCGTATCCTTCACATCGTGGACACGCACAATTTTGGCCCCACGTTCGACCGCCAGCAATGCAGCCGCGACGCTGGGCACCATGCGCTGATCCACAGGCAGGCCGCTCACCTGCCCCAGGGAGCCCTTGCGCGACCAGCCTGCCAGCAGGGGGAAGTCTAGGCCCAGCAGCTCACGCTGATGTGCAAGCAAGGCAAAATTTTGTACCACGCTCTTGCCGAAACCAATACCGTAATCCCAGGCAATGCGCGAGCGTGCAACGCCCGCATCGAGCAAAGGCTGCGTCACCTGCAGCAGGAAGTCCCGCACTTGAACCACGGCATTGCCCTGCATATGCTCCAGGTGCATGTCTTGCGGGGTCTTGTGCATATGCATCAGGCATACGCCACAGCTGGCGTGCCTGCTCACCACCTCGAAGGCACCGGGCTGGCGCAACGCCCAGATGTCGTTAATGATGTCAGCCCCCAGATCCAGAGACGCGGCCATGACTTCGGGCTTGTAGGTATCGATGGAGACAGGCACGTTGAGCTTGACGGCTTCGCGCAGCACGGGCAGAACGCGAGCCAGCTCGTCTTCGAGGCTCACAGCGGGCGACCCCGGCCTGGTGGACTCGCCACCTATATCCAGAATATGCGCCCCTTGCTCCAGAAGCAGCTCCGCGTGAGCCATGGCCTGAGATACACCGGCATGCCTGCCTCCGTCCGAAAAGGAATCCGGGGTCACATTCACAATGCCCATGACCTGAGGCTTGTCGAGCTGCAAGAGAAAACGCGAGGTTTGCCACTGTTGCGACATAAATCTTCCGATATCTGAGAGTGCAAAAACAAAAGGCCCCTGAGGGACCTTTTGTGTATGAGGCTTGACGCTCAAGCCGTAGTCGGCGAGGGCTCGGCATTCGATGCGGGATTGCCTCCCGAGGAATTGCCACCATCCGATGAAGGTGGGTTGCGAGGCGTCCAGTCCTTGGGAGGACGAGGCTCCTTGCCGGCCATGATGTCGTTGAGCTGCTCGGAGTCGATCGTCTCCCAGTCCAGCATGGCCTTGGCCATGGCGTGCATCTTGTCGCTGTTGTCTTCGATCAGCTTGCGCGCCAGCGCATATTGCTCGTCGATGATGCGACGCACTTCGTCATCCACCTTCTGCATGGTGGATTCGGACAGATTGGAGCCTCGGCTGAAGGTACGACCCAGGAAAGGCTCGCCCTCCTGCTCGGAGTAGACCATGGTGCCCAGCGCATCGCTCATGCCGTAGCGCGTCACCATATCGCGGGCGATCTGGGTCGCACGCTCGAAGTCGTTCGATGCACCAGTCGTCATCTGGTTCATGAACACTTCTTCGGCAATACGTCCGCCAAACAGCATGGCGATCTGGTTGAGCATGTACTCCTTGTCGTAGGAGTAGCGGTCCTTCTCGGGCAGGCTCATGGTCACGCCCAGCGCACGACCGCGCGGGATGATGGTGACCTTGTGCACGGGATCGCACTTGGGCAGCAGCTTGCCGATGAGGGCGTGGCCCGCCTCATGGTAGGCCGTATTGCGGCGCTCTTCCTCTGGCATGACCATGGACTTGCGCTCGGGGCCCATGATGATCTTGTCCTTGGCCTTCTCGAAGTCCTGCATCTCCACGGTGCGTGCATTGCGGCGTGCCGCCATCAGCGCAGCTTCGTTGCAGAGATTGGCCAGATCGGCACCCGACATGCCGGGCGTGCCACGCGCGATGATGGCGGGGTTCACGTCCTGGCCCACGGGAATCTTGCGCATGTGCACGTTCAGAATCTGCTCGCGGCCACGGATATCGGGCAGCGTCACATAGACCTGACGATCGAAGCGACCGGGGCGCAGCAAGGCGGCGTCGAGAATGTCGGGGCGATTGGTTGCAGCCACCACGATCACGCCGAGGTTGGTCTCGAAACCATCCATCTCGACCAGCATCTGGTTCAGAGTCTGCTCGCGCTCGTCGTTGCCGCCGCCCATGCCAGCTCCGCGCTGACGACCGACGGCGTCGATTTCGTCGATGAAGATGATGCAGGGTGCGTTCTTCTTGGCGTTCTCGAACATGTCGCGCACGCGGGCTGCACCCACGCCGACAAACATTTCAACGAAATCGGAACCCGAGATCGAGAAGAAAGGCACTTTGGCCTCGCCAGCGATGGACTTGGCCAGCAGCGTCTTGCCGGTGCCGGGAGGGCCGACCAGCAGCAGACCACGGGGGATGCGGCCGCCGAGCTTCTGGAACTTGTTGGGGTCCTTGAGGAAGTCCACGACTTCCTTGACCTCTTCCTTGGCTTCATCGGCACCAGCCACGTCGGCAAAGGTGACGGTATTGCTGTTCTCGTCGAGCATGCGCGCCTTGGACTTGCCAAAGCTGAAGGCGCCGCCCTTGCCGCCACCCTGCATCTGGCGCATGAAGTACACCCATACGCCGATCAACAGCAGCATGGGGCCCCAGCTCACGAGCAGCGTCATGAGCAGCGAGCCTTCTTCACGCGGCTTGACGTCGAACTTGACGTTGTTGTTGATCAGGTCACCCACCAGACCGCGGTCGAGGTAGGTGGCTGTGGTGCGGATCTTGCGATCATCGGTGGTGGTGGCTACGACCTCGGTACCGCCGCCACCTTCCTGAATGGTGGCGCTCTTGATACGGTTGTTGCGCACTTGCTCCAGGAATTCCGAGTAGCCAACATGAGAGGCACCGCCAGCACCTCGGGTGTCAAACTGTTTGAACACCGTAAACAGCACCATGGCGATGACCAGCCAGACGGCGACTTTTGAAAACCACTGATTGTTCAAGCGGGGCTCCAATGGAATATTCAGACGTAAAGGCCCGGAGGGGACTCCAGACCTAGTTGAGGTTCATTTTAGGTGTTTCAAGCGCCAACGACGCCTATTTCCCCCTATAGCGGCCATAGGCAAGGTATGACCTTGCTGGCAATCGGCCCTAAGCCTGTGTTTTATCAAGGCTTTGCGCTATCAGTTTCACTGGTTTGCTGCAGCAAACCATGAGGTCAAATGCCCCTATGCAAGCCGGCGACTCCGTCAAGAGCCCTACTTGAGACCCATTCCCACGAGAAAAATCTCGGCAGACCGGTCACGCGAAGCCTTGGGCTTGATAGGCTTGACCACCTTGAAGGTCTGCTTGAACAGATCCACCAGCTCGTTATAGCCGCTGCCGTGGAACAACTTGACCACCAGCGCGCCCTCGGGCTTCATGTTGTTGATCGCAAAATCGACTGCCATCTCGATGAGCACCGCAACCCGCGCCCCGTCAGTGGCGCCATGACCCGACAGATTGGGCGCCATATCCGAGACCACCACGTCGGCCTTGCCGCCGCCCATGGCCTCTTCAAGCTGCGCCAGCACCGCCTCTTCACGAAAGTCGCCCTGGATGTAATGCACGCCCTCGATGGGATCCATGGGCAGCAGGTCCAGCGAGATGATGCGGCCGTTGAGTTCGCCCGCAGCCGCACCGCTGGGCGAGAGACGACGGCGCACATACTGACTCCAGGCGCCAGGCGCGCACCCCAGGTCCACCACGGTGTGACCGGGCTGAATCAGCTTGAGCGACTCGTCAATTTCCTTGAGCTTGTAGGCCGCGCGGGCACGATAGCCATCCTTTTGGGCGGCTTTCACATACGGGTCGTTGATGTGATCGTGCAGCCAATTCTTATTGACCTTCTTGCTTTTGGTTTTCGTTTTCATGCCTGAATTCTCGCAGCCTTGATAATACGGGTATGCCCCAAATTGAATTAACTCCCGCGCAGCGCCGGGAACACCGCGCCGAAGCCCACCATCTGGACCCCGTAGTCCTCATCGGTGGCGATGGTCTGACCACTGCCGTTCAAAAGGAAGTGGACGCCGCACTCAATGCCCATGGTCTGATCAAGGTCCGCGTTTTCGGCGACGACCGTGCAGCCCGCGAGCAGATCTATCAACAACTTTGCGACGAGCTCAACGCCGCTCCCATCCAGCACATCGGCAAGCTGCTGGTGCTGTGGCGCCCGATTCCCGAAAAGGAAAAGGCCTTTGACGAAGACCGCATGCCCGGTCCTCGCGACGTCAAGGTGCTCAAGTTCGGCCGCGCCGGCCAGAAGCCCGAAGTCAAACAGCTGCGAGTGCTCGGCAACCAGCGTCTGACCGCCGGCGGCACCATCAAGCGCGCCAAGCCCAAGCAGAAGTCGGTCAAGAAAGGCCGTCAGGACTGATCTGACGATCCGCCCTGTCTGCCCGCCCACCCGCCTTTTTTCTTCGCCTAGACCACCAAGCCATGGCTCAGACCACACAGCAGCAACGCCACATTCTTTGCATGAAATGGGGCACCAAATACGGCCCGGAGTACGTCAACCGACTCTACGCCATGGTGCGCCGCCATCTCAGCGGAGATTTTCGCTTTGTCTGCCTGACCGACAGCACAGAGGGGATTCGCTCCGAAGTGGAGTGCTTCCCCATCCCCGACCTGAACATTCATCTGGCTCCCGGCCAGCGTGACGGCGCCTGGAAGAAGCTCACCACCTTCGAGCGCGACCTGCACGGTCTCAAGGGTCAGGCGCTGTTCCTGGACCTGGATGTGGTGATTGTGGGCAGCCTCGACGAGTTCTTCACGCTGCCCGGCGACTTCCGCATCATTCACGACTATCCGCGTTTCTGGCGCTTTGGCGAACGCATTGTCGGCAACTCTTCGGTCTACCGCTTCGAGCTGGGTGCCCATGCCGATGTGCTGGAGCATTTCCGTGCACACACCGAAGAGATGCGCGCCAAGTACCGAAACGAGCAGGAGTACCTGTCGCACTTTCTGCACAAGCAGGGCAAGCTTGACTACTGGCCTGCAGCCTGGTGCCCCAGCTTCAAGTACTACTGCATTCCGACCTGGCCCACCAACTACTGGAAGGAGCCGGTGCCGCCGACCGATGCACGCATCGTGATCTTCCACGGCGAAGTGAACCCGCCCGATGCCCTGGAAGGCCGTCGCAACAAGCGCTTTCGCCATATCGAGCCCGCCAGGTGGATAGAAAAGGCCTGGGGCTGAGGAACGGCTGCAGTTGCAAGTTGCAGCCTCAAAAACAAAAGGCGTTGACCGCAAGGTTCAACGCCTTTTTTGTGGCCGCATGATTTCATCAACGAGCGGCCGGCATGCCGAACAGGCTCAGCGGTACCTGGCATCGACCAGCGGATGCCCCTTCATGCGCGAGAGAATGGACAGCGGGCTGGCTGCGGGGTTGTATTCGCTGCCTGGCGGCAGAAACAAGGTCTGCTCCAGCATGTACTGCCCCGACATGACGGCATGCACTGCCTGATCGGAGAAGCACACCCAGGTGGAGCCTGCCGCGAAAGGCACGGTTTCCTGGGGAGCATTTTTCTGATAGTCAGGATCACCCTTCATGCCGTCGTGCAGCTGCAGCATCAGATGATCGTATTCGCTGCGATAGGACTTGGTCACATGCAGCAGCTCCAGCGCCTTGGCCTGCCAGGCGCTGTAGGGCTTGGCACGCGGCACAAAACGCTTGGCGACATCGGTGAACGGCTCGCCCACTCGCCAGACCCGGGGCTGACCATCCGGGTTGACATTGGTGAACACGCGCAAAATGCGCTCGCCATAGTTGGGCCGCGAAGGAAAGGCATCCACATGCATGCGCTTGTCGTCCGCACGCCAGGACTGCGCCCGCGTTTCCACCTGCGAGGGGCGGTAACTGGTGGGTGCCATGCGTACCACCGGCATGTAGGCAGGAAACAGGCCCGCGATCAGCGCCGTGGCCTGCTCGCGAAAGCGCCCGACCATGCCCGCTACCTGGGCCTGCGTGGACTCGTCGCCTGCAACGCCCTTGATCGAGCCATCCACATTGAGGCTGATATTGCGCGTCTTGGGATCGCGCACATCGGGGCGCAGCAGCGCTTTTTCCTGCTCGGAGAGCTGAAAGCTCAGCTGGGGGAAATACAGCACCTTGCCGGCTTCAACGGCAGCAGTCCATTCATCGCGCCCCTGGACCTTGCTCCAGTCGGTCGCGTCGATTTTTACGATTTGAGATTCCATGGCCTGAGCAGTGTACTCCCCGCAACTGGAGCGGGCTTGCACTGGATCAAGCCGGCTTGCGAGCACCCGCCACACGCCACAGCACGACGGCGGCGCACAGCCACTGCAGCGCATACATGCCGGTGCCTACGCTGTGCCAGAGCCTGAGGTTCTCACGCGCCACGATCTTGGGCGACACGCCATACTGCACCAGCAGCGCCAGCAACATGCCGGCGATCACAAAACCGATAGCTGCTTGCGCCCACTGCTCAAGCTTTTCAGCATGTTTTCGCTTTGAAAGCACCAACAGAAAAGCGCAACATGCTATGGAAATCCAAGTCTGCGCCGCAAACAGCTTGGCTGCCATGAAGCCCGCCAGAGCCGGCGCGGGCAGATGGGCAAACAGCATCGGCACGGCCACAAAGCCAATGGAGCATAGGCTGCCCCACCATAAAGCGGCCAGGAAAACAGGCAAACGCTCGTACATAGTCACGAATCCTTGAACGCGGCACAGCGCCCAGGCCAGAAACATCAAGCAAGGGCAGCCCCGCAGCGAAGATGTTGCCCCCTCCGCTAAGCACAGAGGGGGAAGGCGCGCAGCGCCTCAGGGGGTGCTTAGACGTACTTTACGCCCACGATTTCATAGCGACGCTCGCCGCCCGGTGCCTGCACCACGGCGGTATCGCCCTCTTCCTTGCCGATCAAGGCGCGGGCAATGGGGCTGGACACGTTGATCAGGCCGTGCTTGAGATCGGCCTCGTCCTCGCCCACGATCTGGTAGGTCACGGCCGAGCCGCTGTCTTCATCTTCCAGATCCACGGTCGCACCGAACACCACACGGCCGCCGGCATCCAGCTCGGTCGGGTCAATGACCTGCGCTGCGGACAGCTTGCCTTCGACCTCGATGATGCGACCTTCGATGAAGCCCTGCTGCTCCTTCGCGGATTCGTATTCGGCGTTTTCGCTCAAGTCACCCTGAGCACGGGCCTCTGCAATGGCTTGAATGACCGCGGGACGATCCACAGTCTTCAGGCGTTGCAGTTCCACCTTGAGCTTTTCTGCTCCGCGCTTGGTGATTGGGATGGTGGCCATGATCGAGTCTCCAAATTCAGCAAACGCCGCGCCAAGCGCGGCACCTCTCGCACAGTCCTGAGTGACAACGTCAAACAGGGGCCTGTGCCCCAAAAGCAAACCGCCGCACGTTGCCGCGCGGCGGTTCAAATACATTACCGCAGATTATGCCGTGTTTGCTGCGGCACAAATCCGGTAAAAACCCGGCAGCCCTTGCGGGCTGCTTCGGGCGTCAGGCTTTTCAGGCCTTGGTCAGCATGGCATGCAGCTCTTGCACCGAGTGCACGTCCAGACTGCCACGCATGGCCTTCATGCCTTCGACGGCAGCTTCCGCGCCGAAGATGGTGGTGAAGGTGGTCACGCGTGCCAGCAGCGCGCTGGTACGGATCTGGCGCGAGTCGGCGATGGCGTTGCGACGCTCTTCCACGGTGTTGATGACCAGGGCGATTTCGCCGTTCTTGATCATGTCCACGATGTGGGGGCGGCCCTCGGTGACCTTGTTCACGGTCTGCACCTCGACACCGGCCTCGGCAATCGCCGCAGCCGTGCCGCGTGTGGCGCACAGGCTGTAGCCCATGGCAACCAGTTCCTTGGCCACGGCCACGGCACGGGTCTTGTCGTTGTTCTTCACCGACAGGAAGACCTTGCCTTCGGCAGGCAGGTGCACGCCGGCGCCCATCTGACTCTTCACAAAGGCTTCGCCAAAGGTCTTGCCCACGCCCATGACTTCACCGGTGGACTTCATCTCGGGGCCGAGAATGGTGTCCACACCGGGGAACTTCACGAACGGGAACACGGCTTCCTTGACGCTGAAGTAAGGCGGCGTGACTTCCTTGGTGATGCCCTGCTCGGCCAGAGTCTGGCCGGCCATGCAGCGCGCAGCCACCTTGGCCAGTTGCACGCCAGTGGCCTTGGAGACGAAAGGCACGGTGCGCGAGGCACGGGGGTTCACTTCCAGCACGTAGATTACGTCCTGGCCGTCCGCTTCCTTGATGGCGAACTGCACGTTCATCAGGCCCACCACATGCAGGCCTTCGGCCATGGCTGCGGTCTGGCGCTTGATTTCAGCGACGGTTTCGGCCTTCAGGTAGTAAGGAGGCAGCGAGCAGGCGGAGTCACCGGAGTGCACGCCGGCTTGCTCGATGTGCTCCATCACGCCGCCGATGTACACGGCGCCGGTCTTGTCGCGCACGCAGTCCACATCGCACTCGATGGCGTTGGACAGGAAGTGGTCCAGCAGCACGGGAGAGTCGTTGGAGACCTTCACGGCTTCGCGCATATAGCGCTCGAGGTCGCGCTGCTCGTGCACGATTTCCATGGCTCGGCCGCCCAGCACATAGGAGGGACGCACCACCAGGGGATAACCCAGGCCGGCAGCCTTTTCCAGGGCTTCGGCTTCGGTACGCGCAGTGGCGTTGGGAGGCTGGCGCAGACCCAGTTCGTTGAGGAGCTTCTGGAAGCGCTCGCGGTCCTCGGCGGCATCGATCATGTCGGGCGTGGTGCCGATGATCTTCACGCCTTCGCGCTCCAGGCCCAGAGCCAGCTTCAGAGGCGTCTGGCCACCGTACTGCACGATCACACCTTCGGGCTGCTCCACGTCCACGATTTCCAGCACGTCTTCCAGCGTCAGGGGCTCGAAGTACAGGCGATCGGAAGTGTCGTAGTCGGTGGACACGGTCTCGGGGTTGCAGTTGACCATGATGGTTTCGTAACCATCTTCGCGCATGGCCATGGCCGCGTGCACGCAGCAGTAGTCAAACTCGATACCCTGGCCGATACGGTTGGGGCCACCGCCCAGCACCATGATCTTCTTCTTGTCCGTGGGAGCTGCTTCGCACTCTTCGTCATACGTGGAGTACATGTATGCGGTGTTGGAAGCGAACTCGGCAGCGCAGGTGTCCACGCGCTTGAACACGGGACGCACCTTCAGCGCCTTGCGCGCTTCGCGCACGGCCTTGTCGCTGGTGTGCAGCAGCTTGGCCAGGCGGCGGTCCGAGAAGCCCTTTTGCTTGAGGCTGCGCAGGGTCTGCGCATCCAGAGCCGCCAGAGCGCCTTCGCCCTTGGCTTCGTAGAGCGTGTCCAGCTCGAGTTCGATCTTGACGATCTCTTCGATCTGCACCAGGAACCACTTGTCGATCTTGGTGATGTTGTGCACTTCGTCCAGCGACCAGCCGGCAGCGAAAGCGTCACCCACATACCAGATGCGATCGGGACCGGGCTCGCCCAGTTCCTTTTCCAGGATTTCGCGGTCCTGGGTCTTTTCGTTCATGCCGTCCACGCCCACTTCCAGGCCGCGCAAGGCCTTCTGGAAGGATTCCTGGAAGGTACGGCCGATGGCCATCACTTCGCCCACGGACTTCATCTGCGTGGTCAGGCGGTTGTCGGCAGCGGGGAACTTCTCGAAGGCGAAACGCGGGATCTTGGTGACCACGTAGTCGATCGAGGGCTCGAACGAAGCGGGGGTCTTGCCGCCGGTGATTTCGTTCTTGAGCTCATCCAGCGTGAAGCCCACGGCCAGCTTGGCCGCGATCTTGGCGATGGGGAAGCCCGTGGCCTTGGAAGCCAGTGCCGAGGAACGCGAGACGCGGGGGTTCATCTCGATGACGATCATGCGACCGTCCTTGGGATTGACCGAGAACTGCACGTTGGAGCCGCCCGTGTCCACACCGATTTCGCGCAGAACGGCCAGAGATGCGTTACGCATGATCTGGTATTCCTTGTCGGTCAGTGTCTGGGCCGGCGCCACGGTGATGGAGTCACCGGTGTGCACGCCCATGGGGTCCAGGTTTTCGATGGAGCAGACGATGATGCAGTTGTCAGCGGTGTCGCGCACCACTTCCATCTCGTACTCTTTCCAGCCCAGCAGGGATTCTTCGATCAGCAGCTCGTTGGTGGGCGAAGCCTCCAGACCGCGCTTGCAGATGGTTTCAAATTCCTCGGGGTTGTAGGCAATGCCGCCGCCGGTGCCGCCCAGCGTGAAGCTGGGGCGGATGACGGTGGGAAAACCCATCTGCTTTTGCACGGCCCAGGCTTCGTCCATGGAGTGGGCGATGCCGGAGCGCGCGGAGCCCAGACCGATCTTGGTCATGGCGTCCTTGAACTTCAGACGGTCTTCGGCCTTGTCGATGGCTTCGGGCTTGGCGCCGATCAGCTCGACCTTGTACTTGTCCAGCACGCCGTTCTTCCACAGGTCCAGTGCGCAGTTCAGTGCGGTCTGGCCACCCATGGTGGGCAGGATGGCATCGGGACGCTCCTTGGCGATGATCTTCTCGACCGTCTGCCAGGTGATGGGCTCGATGTAGGTGACGTCGGCCGTGGCCGGGTCGGTCATGATCGTGGCGGGGTTGCTGTTGATCAGGATGACCTTGTAACCCTCTTCGCGCAGGGCCTTGCAGGCCTGCACGCCGGAGTAGTCAAACTCGCAGGCCTGACCGATCACGATGGGACCGGCGCCAATGATCAGAATGCTTTTAAGGTCGTTGCGCTTAGGCATTGTTGTGTTTCTCCATCAGCGCTGTGAAGCGGTCAAACAGATAGCCGATATCGTTGGGGCCGGGCGATGCTTCGGGGTGGCCCTGGAAGCAGAAGGCAGGCACATCGGTGCGCTCCAGACCTTGCAGCGTGCCGTCGAACAGGCTGATGTGCGTGGCGCGGGCGTTGGCGGGCAGCGACTCGATCTCCACCGCAAAACCGTGGTTCTGGCTGGTGATGCTGACGCGGCCGGAGTCCAGCTCCTTGACGGGGTGGTTGGCGCCGTGATGGCTGTTCTGCATCTTGAAGGTCTTGGCACCGGAGGCCAGAGCCATGATCTGGTGACCCAGGCAGATGCCGAACAGAGGCATCTTGGCCGCCATGATCTCTTGCGCAGCGGCAATGGCGTAGTCGCAAGGCTCGGGATCGCCAGGGCCGTTGGACAGGAACACGCCGTCCGGGTTCAGGGCCAGCACGTCCTTGGCGGGCGTCTGGGCAGGCACCACGGTCACGTCGCAGCCGCGCTCGGCCAGCATGCGCAGAATGTTCTTCTTCACGCCGAAGTCGTAGGCCACGACCTTGAACCTGGGCGCTTCGAGCTTGCCGTAGCCTTCGCCCAGCTTCCACTCGGCCTCGGCCCAGGGATAGGACTTGTCGGTGGTCACGACCTTGGCCAGATCCAGACCCTTCATGCTGGGGGCTGCCTTGGCGGCGGCGATGGCCTCGTCGATCCTGGCCTGGGTGACTTCTTCACCAGCGGCCAGACCCACAATTGCGCCGTTCTGCGCGCCTTGATCACGCAGCAGTCGCGTGAGCTTGCGGGTGTCGATGTTGGCGATGGCGACGGTCTTACCTTCGCTCAGGTACTCGGACAGCGTCTGGGTGCTTCGGAAGTTGCTGGCCAGCAAAGGCAGGTTCTTGATGATGAGACCTGCGGCATGGATCTTGTCAGCTTCGACGTCTTCAGGATTGACACCGTAGTTGCCGATGTGCGGATACGTGAGCGTCACGATCTGCTGGCAATAGCTGGGGTCTGTGAGGATTTCCTGGTAGCCGGTCAGCGAAGTGTTGAAAACGACTTCGCCAACAGTGGTGCCTTGCGCACCAATCGAGTTGCCAATAAAGACCGTGCCGTCTGCGAGCGCCAGAATGGCGGATGGGAAATTTCCCTTGAGAGACAAAAGCACTGGGTTCTCCGGTTTTTTAATTACGGTTACGCCCAACGAAGCCCCGGCATGTGTGCTGGGACGTTTGTGTCTGCAGGGAATGGCGAGGAAGCGTCGCTAGGCGTATGAAGGAATGCTTGAAAGCCGCCCATTATAGGCTCTGTCCGCTTCACCCCTTTGAAGCGCCCCGGGATTACCCTCTACGGCGTAGCATGCTTACGCTGCTCGCATGCAGGCAGATCGCGGCGGCAGCGGCCACATTGAGTGACTCCTCACCTCCGGGCTGCGCAATGCTGATGTGGTGGCTCGCCATCTCCATCAGCGCATCGCCCACGCCCTGCCCCTCATGGCCCATGGCCCAGGCACAGGGCCATGGCAGGTCTGCCTCATGGATCAATGCCCCCTGATGGGAGCTGGTCACTACCAGGGGCACTTGCAGACCTTGCACATCATCGACCGATGCCGCCTCGACCAGATGCAAACCGAAGTGAGCACCCATTCCGGCGCGAAGCACCTTCTGGCTCCACAGTGCAGCCGTGCCCTTGAGCGCCACGACCTGGGTAAAGCCAAAGGCCGCAGCACTGCGCAAGATACTGCCCACATTGCCGGCATCCTGGACGCGGTCCAGCACCACGGTGGCAACGCCCGGCTGCACCTGCACACCCGCATCCCAGTCCATCACATAGCCCATGCGGGCGGGAGACTCCAGAGCGCTGATCTCGTCGAACAAGGCATCTGCCAGCACCACCACCTTGCTGGCGACCTGCACCCACTCTTGGGGCGCCTGAGGCCAGAAAGACTGCGCAAAAACAGCAACCTTTGGCTTCAGACCCCGCACCAGGGCCGCACGGCAGAGATGGTCGCCCTCAAGCCAGAGCTGCCCCTGTTTGCGATAGGCCGTGCTGTCCTGGGACAGACGGCGCAGTTCTTTGACGAAAGCGTTGTCGCGCGAATGAATGTCCGTGACCTGGGGGCGTGCAGCCATGTCGACCTCTGAGAAAAAACAAAAACCCGGCATGCAAGCGCCTGGCCGAGCTTGAAACAAGAACACGACTTACGCAAAACGGGTTCAGGCAAGACGGCTGCCTCAAAAGGCAGGCCGTTGTGGCATTCCTGTTTGCGTAAGCCCCAAAGAAGATAGAACGCCCGAGGCGGCCCTGCGCTGCACTCGGGAATGCAGACAATGTCGATCAGGCGCGCATCAGACGTAGAGCGATGCCTGCGACATCAGCAAGCTCGAAGTCACCCCCGAGAGTCCGGTCTCGCAGAGCACGGGCTGGGCCATGCCGCCCGCGCACACCTGGCCTGCCTGCAGCACCTGGGCCACGGGCGCAAAGGAGCGCCGGTGCTCGGCCGTCGCACCATGGGCGCGCAAGGCCTGCAGATGTGCAGCCGTGCCATAGCCCTTGTGGCCAGCAAAGCCGTACTGCGGATACTGGGCGTCCAGGCGTTCACACCAACGGTCGCGCGTGACCTTGGCCAAGATGGAAGCCGCCGAAATGGCCTGCACCAGCGAGTCTCCCTTGACGATGGCCTCGGCCTGCACATCGATCTGCGGCAGCTGGTTGCCATCCACCAGCACCAGCACGGGCTTGAGGCGTAAGCCCAGCACCGCGCGGCGCATGGCCAGCAGCGTGGCCTTGAGGATGTTGATCTCGTCGATCTCCTGCACCGAGGCCTGCGCTATGCAAAAGCACAGCGCCTTGGCGCGGATTTCGTCGTAGAGCACCTCGCGGCGATTGGCCGTGAGCTTCTTGGAGTCGTTCAGCCCGGCAATCGGCTTCATGTCGTCCAGGATGACGGCGGCCGCCACCACCGGGCCGGCCAGCGGGCCGCGCCCTGCCTCATCCACCCCGGCGACCAGCCCGGGCGGATGCCAGGGCAGGCAGCCTTGCTCAAGCAGCGGGGGTGGCAATGATTTTTTGGATCGCATGGGCAGCCAGTTCGGCAGTGTCGCGGCGCAGTTCGTGATGTAGCGCGGTGAAGCGCTCAACCAGCGCTTCAATGGTGGCAGGAGAATCCTGGCTGGCTCTGAGCCAGCCCAGCGCGGCCTGAGCCAGTGCCTCGGGCGTAGCCGCATCCTGCAGCAGCTCGGGCACGACAAAATCGCCGCACAGAATATTGGGCAGCCCCACCCAGGGCTGGAGCTGCTTGCGCTTCATCAGGCGCCAGCTCCAGGGGTGCATGCTGTAGCTGATGACCATGGGACGCTTGTAGAGCGCGGCCTCCAGCGTGGCGGTGCCGCTGGCAATCAGCGTGCAGTCGCAGGCCGCCAGCACATCGTGGGACTGGCCCTTGACGATCAGGCAGCGGTCCTGCATGCCGGCCTCGGCCGCAATGCGCTGCACTTCCTCGTAGAGCGAAGGCACGGCAGGCACGACGATGCGGGTCTGCGGCAATGCCTTCTGGACCAGCGCTGCCGCCTTGAAAAAGCCTGAGGCAATGTAGCGCACCTCGGAGCGGCGGCTGCCGGGCAGCAAGGCCAGCACCGGGCCCTCTTCGGCCAGGCCCAGGCGCGCACGCGCGGCCGCTCTGTCGGGATGCAACGGAATCACCTGCGCCAGCGGATGACCGACGTAGGTGGCTTCGATGCCATGCTGGGCCAGCAACTCGGGCTCGAAGGGAAAGATGCACAGCACATGGTCGGCCGCACGGCGGATTTTCTCCACGCGATCGGCACGCCAGGCCCAGATCGAGGGGCAGACAAAGTGCACGGTCTTGATGCCGGCTTCGCGCAAGCTGGTTTCCAGCCCCAGGTTGAAGTCCGGCGCATCCACACCCACAAACACCGAGGGCGGATGCGCAATCAGGCGCTGACGCAGCTTTTTGCGAATACCGAGCAGCTCGGCCACGCGCGCCAGCACTTCCCAGCTGTAGCCGTGCACGGCCAGGCGCTCTGACTGCCACCAGGCATCAAAGCCCCGCTCCTGCATTCTGTCGCCGCCTATGCCCATGGAGCTCGCATCGGGCCAGCGCTGACGAAGACCGTCCAGCAACAGCGAAGCCAGCAAATCGCCCGAGGCCTCACCCGCCACCATGGCAATGCTGGGTGCTATTGAATTTGTAGCTACTTGCGTTTGCTTATCGGGCATTTCAGAGCCATTCACGTCTCAAACTCAGATAGGGACAGCGCGAGCTGCTATCAACGTGTAATGCCGTTGCTTGCCGAGGCCAGAAAGGACTGCATGAAGTCCACGTCCTGCACGGCTTCAGGCGTTGCCGACTTGATCGCATCCATGGCCGCAATGGCATGCTCCAGCGTCAGACCCTGGCGGTACAGCAGCTTGTGCATTTCACGCACGGCTGCAATGCGTGCATCCGAGAAGCCACGACGCTTGAGTCCGATCAGATTCACGCTGCGCGCGGCCAGCGGATTGCCATCCACCGTCATGAAGGGCGGCACATCCTTGTTCACATGGGCCTGAAAGCCCACCATGGCATGTGCGCCGATGCGCATGCGCTGCAGCACACCGGTCAGGCCCCCAATCGTCACCCAGTCGCCGACATGCACATGGCCTGCCAGCGTGGTGTTGTTGGCCAGCGTGGTCTGGTTGCCAATGATGCAGTCATGCGCGATATGCACATAGGCCATGATCCAGTTGTCATTGCCGATGGTCGTCTCGCCGCGATCCTGCGCAGTGCCCGTGTTGAAGGTACAGAACTCGCGCACCGTGTTGCGGTCGCCCATCACCAGACGCGTGGGCTCGCCCGCGTACTTCTTGTCCTGGGGCTGCGCACCCAGCGACGCGAACTGGAAGATGTGGTTGCCTTCACCAATGGTGGTGTCGCCTTCGATCACGCAATGCGCACCCACCTTGCTGCCGGCGCCAATGCGCACCCTGGGGCCGATAACCGCATACGGCCCCACCGACACCGAGGTGTCAAGCTCGGCCGCAGGGTCCACCACGGCGGTGGGATGAATCAAGCTCACAGCCGCCATCAACGCTTATCCCACGTGACGCATGGTGCACATCAGCTGGGCTTCAGCGGCCACTTCGCCATCCACGCTGGCGACGGCGTTGAACTTCCAGATTCCGCCGCGCACGCGGTCGATGGTGATCTCCAGAGCCAGCTGGTCTCCCGGCACCACAGGGCGCTTGAAGCGAGCCGAGTCGATGCCCACGAAATAATAGATATTGTTTTCATCGGGCACCTGGCCCATGGCGTCGAAGGCCAGCAAGCCGGCCGCCTGAGCCAGAGCTTCAAGAATCAGCACGCCGGGCATGACGGGACGACCGGGGAAGTGACCGGTGAAGAACGGCTCGTTGAACGTGACGTTCTTGATCGCCTTGATGCGCGTGTTGCGCTCAAGCTCCAGCACCCGGTCCACCAGAAGAAAGGGATAGCGGTGAGGCAGTTGCTTGAGAATTTCTTGAATATCCATCATCAATTTCCGTTGTTGCTTTGCCGGCCCTCTGCCAGCGCTTGTTCAAGCTTCTTGACGCGCTCGCGGAGCGTGTACAACTGCCTGAAGGTTGCAGCGTTCTTTTCCCATTGCTCGTTCTCTTGCAACGGAAAGATGCCTGTATAAAAACCTGCCTTGGGCAAGGAGCGAGTGACCATGGAGGTCGGCGAAATCACCGTACCGTCCGCAATCGTCAAATGCCCCAGAATATTGGCAGCTCCACCAATCTGGCAGCGCTTGCCGATGCGCGCACTGCCGGCAATGCCGGCATTGCCGGCAATCACCGTATGCGCACCAATGTGCACATTGTGGGCAATCTGCACCAGATTATCGATCTTGACGCCGTCTTCAATGACGGTGTCATCAAGTGCCCCACGATCCACGCAGGTGTTGGCGCCGATTTCCACATCGTTGCCGATGCGCACGCCCCCCAGTTGCTCGATCTTTTCCCATTGGCCCGCCGAAGGCGCGAAGCCGAAGCCGTCGGCACCGATGACCACACCGGGATGCAGAATGCAACGCTCGCCCAGCACACAGCCCTGGCCGATGGTCACACGCGATTTCAGCACCGTATCGGCACCGATGACGGCACCTGCCTCCACCACACATTGCGGCCCCACATAGGCACTTTCATGCACCTGGGCTGTGGCATCCACCACCGCACTCGCATGGACGCCGCGCGGCCTGCCGCCCAGCTGGTGCGCCTTCCACCACTGGGTGGCACGTGCGAAATAGGCATAAGGATCGGCCGCGACAATGCAGGCGCCACGCTGCGCCGCTTCATCACGCATCGTCGGCGCCACAATGACACAGGCCGCCTGTGAGGCGGCCAGTTGCTGGCGATAGCGGGGATTGCTTAAAAAGCTCAGATCACCGTGACCCGCAGAGTCCAGTGGAGCGATGCGCGAGATAGGCATCTCGCGCTCGCCACCGACCAGTTCTCCACCGAGCGCATCGAGAATCTGTCCCAATAGAACGCTCACAAAAGTATCCTTGGGATTACTTTGCGCCGTTCAGGGCCTTGATGACCTTGTCGGTGATATCGAACTTGGGGTTGATATACACGGCCTCTTGCAGGATGACGTCGTACTTTTCAGTCTCGGCCACTTGCTTGACAACCTTGTTGGCACGGTCGAGCACCGTGGCCAGCTCTTCGTTCTTGCGGGCGTTCAGGTCTTCCTGGAATTCACGGCGCTTGCGCTGGAATTCACGGTCCTGATCCACCAGCTGACGCTGGCGCGAAGCGCGCTGGCTCTCGGACATGGTAGTAGCTTCACGCTCGAACTTGTCCGAAGCAGTCTTCAAGGAGTTGCCCTGATCGACCAAATCCTTTTCACGCTTAGAAAACTCCTGCTCAAGCTTGGCTTGGGCAGCCTTGGCAGCGGATGCCTCACGGAAGATGCGATCCGTGTTCACAAAACCGGCCTTGAATTCCTGTGCATGCGCAGAGACGGCCATGGCGCCAAGCAGCACAGCCAAAGAAAGATGGCTAGAGAGAGATTTCATTAGAAAGATGTTCCGATTTGGAATTGCAGTTTCTGGATTCTATCGCCGGTTTCCTTACGGATTGGCTGAGCATACGCCAAACGCAGAGGACCCAGCGGCGAAATCCAGCTGATACCGATACCGGTGGAAGCACGCAAGGTCCCCAGATCCATGCTTTCACCTTCCGCCCACACATTACCCACGTCCACAAAGCCGAACAGACGCAGGGTTCTGTCGTTGCCGGCACCGGGGAATGGAACCATGAATTCACCATTCAGGGTCAGCTTGCGGGTACCACCCAAGGCCAGATTCGTGTTCACGGAATCGTGCTTGCCCAAAGAGCCTTGCTCGAAACCGCGCACCGAGCCCAGACCGCCCGAGTAGAAGTTCTTGAAGATGGGATAGGGATTGCCGCCCAGGCCCTTGCCCCAGCCCAGCTCGCCGTTCAGGGCGATCGTGTACTTCTTGTTCAGCGGGATATATTGCTGAATCTGGTAGTTGGCCTTTGCATAGCGCATATCGCTCATGAACGAGGCTTCCAGATTCACGCGCTGATAGCGGCCGGCATTCGGAGCCAGCGCGCTGTCGCGATTATCACGAGACCAGCCCAGCGTCAGGGGAATGCCGGTCTTGGAGCAGCCGACATTCGCGCCCACGGCCCCGCCGCAATACTCGTTGTAGACCTCGGGCATATACGTGCCAGGCTTGATCTCATTGCCTTCGACACCGGCACCGAAGAAGATGGTGTCCACTTCGCTGAAGGGCACGCCGAAACGCACGCTGGCACCCTTGGTGATGATCTTGTAGGCGCCATCGTCGTAGTAGGGACGGATGGTGCGGTAGTACAGGTCATAGGTGCGCGAGATACCGGTATCCGTGAAGTACGGATTGGTTGTCGACACCACCATGGTGCGGTTGTACTTGCTGGTGTTGATGTCCAGGCCCAGATAGTTGCCCGAGCCGAACACGTTTTCCTGCTTGATGCCGAAGGACAGCGAGACCTTTTCAGCGCTGGAAAAACCTGCGCCCAGCTGGATCGAGCCTGTAGGCTTTTCCACCACGTTGATCATCAGATCGACCTGGTCGGGAGAGCCGGGCACTTCCTGGGTTTCAATTTCGACCTGGGTAAAGAAGCCCAGACGGTCCACACGGTCGCGCGACAGCTTGATCTTCTGGCCGTCATACCAGGAGGCCTCGAACTGGCGGAACTCGCGGCGAATCACTTCGTCGCGGGTCTTGTTGTTGCCGCTGACGCTGATGCGACGGATATAGGCGCGACGCGAAGGCTGTGCCTGCAACACGATGGCCACACGATTGTTGGCGCGATCGATCTCGGGCACGGCCTCCACCTTGGCGAAGGCAAAACCGAAATTGCTGTAATAGTCGGTAAAAGCCTTGACGGTCTCGGAAACCTGGTCGGCGTTATAGGGCTCACCGGGCTTGATCTTGACTAGCGACTTGAACTCGTCGTCACGATCGAGGTAGTTGCCTTCGAGCTTCACGCCGGAGACCACATACTGATTGCCTTCGTGAATATTCACGGTCAGGCCGATATTTTGCTTGTCCGGAGAAATGGCAACCTGTGTGGACTCCACACGGAACTCCAGATAGCCGCGCTGCAGATAGTAGGAGCGCAGCGACTCCAGGTCGGCATTGAGCTTGTTGCGCGCATAACGGTCAGACTTGGTGTACCAGCTCATCCAGTTGCCGGTGTCCTGGTCGAACAAGTCCTTGAGCGTCGATTCCTTGAAGGCCTTGTTGCCCACAATGTGGATTTCGTTGATCTTGGCCGGCTCACCTTCGGAGACGGTGAAGGTCAGGTTCACTCGGTTGCGCTCGATAGGCGTCACCGTGGTCACCACTTCAGCGCCATACAGGCTGCGGTTGATGTACTGGCGCTTGAGCTCTTGCTCTGCGCGATCAGCCAGCGCCTTGTCGAAAGGACGGCCATCGGCCAGCCCCACGTCACGCATGGCCTTGAGCAAAGTGTCCTTGTCGAACTCCTTGGTGCCGGCAAAGTTCACCTCGGCAATGGTGGGGCGCTCTTCCACGACCACCACCAGCACATTGCCATTGGCTTCGAGGCGCACGTCCTTGAACAGACCCAGGGCAAACAGCGAACGAATGGCAGCAGCGCCCTTTTCGTCGTTGTAGTCATCGCCCACACGCAAAGGCATGGAAGCGAACACCGTACCGGGCTCCACTCGCTGCAAACCCTCGACGCGGATATCTTGAACTTTGAAGGGCTCCAATGCCCATGCCGCTTGCGCAGCTAAAACCATAGCAGCCAGGGCAGTTGCAGAGCGCACGCCCAAGCGATTGAAATGTTTTTTCATGAGTGGAAATCGCCGCGAATGCGGCCTACCGTAGCGGTAAAAATTAGCCCCAGAGCCGGTTTATATCGTTGAAAAAGGCGACTGACATCATCAGCAATATGACTGCGACGCCTGCACGCTGCAGTCTTTCAGCCCAGACATCAGAGACACTGCGCCCCGTCAAACCTTCCCAAAGATAATACATCAGGTGCCCACCATCCAGAACGGGCAATGGTAGCAGGTTGAGAACGCCCAGGCTGATGCTGATAAGCGCGAGGAATGACAGGTATTGCACCAACCCCATGCTGGCGGACTTGCCTGCATAGTCTGCGATCGTCAAAGGACCGCTGATATTCTTGAGCGAGGCCTGACCGATCAGCATGCGCCCCATCATGCGCAGTGTCATGGAGGACAGCTCCCAGGTCTTGTGCACACCGGCACTCAAGCCATCCAGAAAGCCATGGCGCACCAGCACCATCTCGGGCTGGCTGCCAATAAAGGCGTTCACACGTGCAGTTGCAGCTTGTCCATCCTTGCCAGGTACTATTTCCGGCTGCACCTGCAGATTCAGACGCTGGCCCGTACGCTCCACAACCCAGGCCTGCGGCTCAACTTGACCGGATGCACCCGAGGCACGAATCGCAGCACGCGCCTGAGCGCCATCCTGAGCTGCCCGGCCATCGATGCTGAGCAACACATCGCCTTTTTGCAGACCCGCCTTTTCTGCCGGGCCACCTGCAACAACCTCTTCTATGACCGGACGACTCCAGGCTCCCTGCAGCCCGACCTTGTCAAAGAAAGCCGCATCTGGTTCCTTTTGTTGCAAAGAAGCGAGATCGAGCGGCACGACACGCGCCGCGCCATGCTCTTGCGCTGCCACCTCCAACTGCAAGGTTTCACCTTCAATGGCAGCTGTCGTCACCAGCCAGCGCAAATCACCCAGAGCACGCACAGGCTGCCATTCCTGGCCACCCACAGAGGCACGCTGCACCCAGTCGCCACTTTGAATACCGGACCGATGCAGCAACGAGCCCTCCGGAGGAGCCGCAAGTCGGGCTGCAGGCTCGTTGGTACCCACCCAGTTGACCACCGTCAGCAGCGCCACGGCCAGCACCAGATTGG
The DNA here is from genome assembly GCF_000761245.1 of Comamonas testosteroni. GTDB lineage: Bacteria > Pseudomonadota > Gammaproteobacteria > Burkholderiales > Burkholderiaceae_C > Comamonas > Comamonas testosteroni_C. The sequence continues at coordinate 164,138 of NZ_AWOR01000032.1, forward strand.
CCGCAGGTCCCGCGGCAACAATGGCTGCACGTGAACGCAGGGGCTGGTTGTTGAAGGCCAGATGTTTTTCCTCGGGCCTGACCTCGCCCTCACGCTCGTCAAGCATGCGCACATAGCCACCCAGAGGCAGCGCCGCAATCACATACTCGGTGCCCGACTTCTTGCCGACCCAGCGCAACAGCGGCTTGCCAAAGCCCACGGAGTAACGCAGCACCTTGACACCGCAGGCCACCGCAACGCGATAGTGGCCCCACTCATGTACCGCAATCAGAACGCCGAGCGCCACGATGAAAGCCACAACCGTCAGCAACACCTGAAACTCCTTAATGCCAATCAATGCTTGGAGTGTGCAGCAGGCCGCAAGTTCAACCGCAACGCCTCAAGCACCCGAACTCAACGCCAGATCAGCGCGCCCACTGCCTCGCTATGTCAGCCGCACGCTCGCGCGCTCGCTCATCGAGCACCATCAACTCTTCCAGACTGCCTACGGCACCAGGTTGAACGGATTCCAGCGTCTGCAGATTGACGGCATGAATGCGGTCAAACGACAGGCGACGCTCCAGGAATGCGGCGACCGCCACTTCGTTCGCTGCGTTGAGCACCGTGGTCGTGCCCTCGGGCGCGCGCAGCGCCTGCCAGGACAGATGCAGGCCCGGAAAGCGGTGCGCATCCGCCTCCTCGAAGGTCAGCGCCGCCAGCTTGGCGAAATCCAGCACAGGTGCGCCGCTCTCGATGCGCTCAGGCCAGGCCAGACCGCAGGCAATCGGCACGCGCATATCGGGCGTACCCAGCTGAGCGAGTACGGACGCATCCTTGAACTGCACCATGGAGTGCACGATCTGCTGCGGATGGATCACCACCTTGATCTTCTCGGGCGCCATATCGAACAGCCAGCGCGCCTCGATCACCTCCAGCGCCTTGTTCATCATGGTGGCCGAGTCCACCGAGATCTTGCGCCCCATGGAGAAGTTGGGGTGCGAGCAAGCCTGCTCGGGCGTGATCTCGGACAGAGTCGCCGGATCACGCTGGCGGAACGGACCGCCCGATGCCGTCAACAGCAAGGAGTCGACGCGATCAGCCCATGTGCTGCTGTCTTCGGGAAGGCACTGGAAGATGGCCGAGTGCTCGCTGTCGATGGGCAGCAAAGTGGCGCCATGACGCTTGACAGTATCCATGAACAGCGCGCCGCCCACCACCAAGGCCTCCTTGTTGGCCAGCAGCAGACGCTTGCCGGCCTTGGCGGCCGCCAGACAGGGCGCCAGACCAGCCGCGCCGACAATCGCACCCATGACGGCATCCACATCAGGATGCGACGCAATCACTTCAAGAGCATCCCGCTCCTGAAGAACCTGTGTTTGAAGTCCGTTTTGCTTGATTGCCTCAGCCAGTTGACGCGCATGAGGCGCACTGGCCATCACAGCGAACTGCGGCTTGAACTGCGCGCATTGCCTGAGCATCAGATCCACTTGCGTGGCTGCGCTCAGCGCGAAGATTTCGTATTGTTCAGGGTGGCGCGCCACCACATCCAGGGTATTGGTTCCGATGGAACCGGTAGAACCCAGAACCGTGATTTTCTGCTTCATGGATGCACAAAGGATGAGAGCATCATCGCCAACGGCAGTGTGGGCAGGAGGGCATCAATGCGATCCAGGACACCACCATGGCCGGGCAGCAAGCCGCTGCTGTCCTTGACACCGACGCTGCGCTTGATGAGGGATTCGACCAGGTCGCCCACCACACTCATCGCAGCCATAAACACCGCAGCCAGCAGCAGGAACCAAAGTCCGCGCGACTGCAGCACCGAATAGAAACTGGGAACACCAGCGCTGTAGTGGCGATCAGCCCAGCTCCAGACAAGAGCCAGAACAGTCACCCCCAGCATGCCGCCCCAGACACCCTCCCAGCTCTTGCCGGGACTGATGGAAGGCGCAAGCTTGTTCCTGGTGAACTTCAGGCCGAAAGTGCGGCCCGCAAAATAGGCGAAGACATCGGCCACCCAGACCAGCACCAGCACCGACAGCAGGAAGTTGATGCCGATATTGCGCGCCTGCACCACGGCCAGCCAGGCCAGCCACAATGCCAACACGCCGCCGACCAGACGAACTGCAGCTGGAATATGCGGCCAGCCAGCCACGCCAGCGCGCAGCAGCAGCACGCCCCCCAGCACCCAGAGGGAGCCCGCAATCAGCCACATCGTGGGCAGCGGCTGAGCAACCCAGCCTGCCCACCAGGAGCCGGCGCACAGCGCCGTACAGACAGCCCCCAAGCCCAGCGAGCCTGCCTGTCCAAAACCATTGAGTCGCCCCCACTCCCAGGCACCAGCCGCCATGAACAACAGCATCAGTGCGGCAAAGGGCACGGTGCTGGCCGTATAAAACAGTGCCGGCAGCAAAATGGCCAGCAAAATCAAGGCGGTAATGACGCGCTGCTTGAGCATGGCACCTCTTATGGTTAAACCGTCAAGGTGACGGTAGATGATGGTTGAATCTGCTCGGAAGTCTGGCCGAAGCGGCGCTCACGACCGCCAAACACGGCAATGGCCTCGTCAAGAGCCGCCTCGTCGAAGTCAGGCCACAGGGCATTGCTGAAGAAAAGCTCTGTATACGCAGCCTGCCAGAGCAGGAAATTGCTGATGCGAGTTTCACCGCCGGTGCGGATCATGAGATCAGGATCCGGCACATGGGCCAAGGCCATGGCCCTGTCCAGATTCTCGGGAGTCAGCTCCAAGCCCTGGGCCACCAGCTTCTGTGCAGCCTGGGCAATATCCCAGCGGCCACCGTAGTTGAAGCAGACGTTGAGAACCAGACGCGTGTTGTGAGCGGTGATGCGCTCGGCCTCTGCCAGGCCCTCCCGAACCTTGTCGCTCAGCCCCTGACGGTCGCCAACAAAGTACAGGCGCACTCCGTCGCGGCTGAGTTGAGCGACTTCCTTGGCCAGGGCATTGGCCAGCAGGCTCATGAGGCCCGAGACCTCTTCCTGTGGTCTGCTCCAGTTCTCGGAGGAAAACGCAAACACCGTGAGCACCTGCACGCCACGCTCGACGCAGGCGCGAGCGCAGCGGCGCAGGGACTCTACACCCTGCTTGTGACCAGCAAGACGTGGAAGCAGACGGCGCTTGGCCCACCGTCCGTTGCCGTCCATGATGACGGCGATATGGCGCGGAACCGCGCCGTTTTTCTTGGATGTCAAAAGTGCAAGTCCTTTGAAAAGACTCAGACCGCCATGATGTCCTGTTCCTTGGCCGCCACCAGCGTATCGACCTCGGCAATATGCTTGTCGGTGATCTTCTGGATTTCGGCTTCGGAGCGCTTCTGATCGTCTTCAGAGGCTTCCTTGTCCTTGACCAGCTTCTTCACGCCTTCGTTGGCATCGCGGCGCAGGTTGCGAACGGCAATCTTGGCGTTCTCGCCTTCGTTGCGCGCCAGCTTGGTCATTTCCTTGCGGCGCTCTTCGCTCATGGGAGGCATAGGCACGCGAATCAGATCGCCCATGGAGGCGGGGTTCAGGCCCAGATCGCTCTCGCGAATGGCCTTTTCCACCTTAGCAGCCATGTTCTTTTCCCAAGGCTGCACGCTGATCGTGCGGGAATCCAGCAAAGACACATTGGCCACCTGGGACAGAGGCACCATGGAGCCGTAGTACTCGACATGAATGGCATCCAGCAGCGCGGGATTCGCACGGCCGGTACGCACGCGAGCCAGGTTGTTCTTCAGAGCCTCGATGGACTGACCCATCTTGGTTTCGGTGTTCTTTTTGATTTCAGCGATCGTCATGTTCTTGTTCCTTTGCGGGCATGTGGCGGCAAAACGCTCAAGCGTACACCAGAGTGCCTTCGTCTTCACCCATGACCACGCGCTTGAGTGCGCCGGGCTTGACGATGGAGAACACGCGAATCGGCAGCTTCTGGTCGCGGCACAGCGCGAAAGCCGTTGCATCCATGATGCCCAGATTGCGCGAGATGGCCTCATCGAAAGCCAGCTTGTCGTAACGGGTGGCCGAAGGATCCTTGACCGGGTCAGCCGTGTACACGCCATCCACCTTGGTGGCCTTGAGCACGACTTCGGCGCCGATTTCAGCACCACGCAGCGCAGCGGCCGTGTCGGTGGTGAAGAAGGGATTGCCCGTACCGGCAGCAAACACCACGACCTTGCCCTCTTCCAGGTACTGCAGCGCCTTGGGACGCACATAGGGCTCGACCACCTGCTCGATACCGATGGCGGACATCACGCGAGCCGTCAAACCCTGCTTGTCCATGGCATCTGCCAGAGCCAGGGCGTTCATCACCGTGGCCAGCATGCCCATATAGTCGGCAGTCGCACGGTCCATGCCGACCGAGCCGCCTGCCACGCCGCGGAAGATGTTGCCGCCGCCGATCACCACGGCAACCTGCACACCCACCTTGGTCACTTCCACTATCTCAGCCACCATGCGCTCGATGGTTGCACGGTTGATGCCGAACTGGTCATCTCCCATTAACGCCTCCCCCGACAGCTTGAGCAAGATGCGCTTGTGGGCTGGAATGGCGTTGGACATGGTGTTTCTCCGATGGAAGTTGAATGAGTATGAAAACGGGAGGGGAATAAATCAATCGCGGCTCTAGGCCGCGATTGTTGCTAAGGCTTAAGCACCAGCCTTGGCTGCTGCCACCTGGGCAGCCACTTCAGCGGCGAAGTCGTCAGTCTTCTTCTCAATGCCTTCACCCACGACATACATCGTGAACGCCTTCACATTGGTGTTGGCAGCCTTGAGCATCTGAGCCACGGTTTGCTTGCCGTCGGCAGCCTTCACGAAGACCTGGTCAGCCAGGGACACTTCCTTCAGGTACTTCTGCACGGAGCCTTCAACCATCTTGGAGACGATGTCAGCAGGCTTGCCCGATTCGGCTGCCTTGCCTTCGGCCACAGCACGTTCCTTGGCGATCAGGTCAGCAGGCACGTCAGCGGAAGTCAGAGCCACGGGCTTCATGGCAGCCACGTGCATGGCCACGTCCTTGGCAGCAGCAGCGTCGCCGTCGAACTCGACCACCACGCCAATGCGGGTGCCGTGCACGTAGGCAGCCAGGCCAGCGCCGCTGAAAGCCTTGAAGCGGCGGAAGGACATGTTTTCGCCGATCTTGCCGATCAGGCCCTTGCGCACGTCTTCCAGAGTGGGGCCGTAGCCGTCTTGTTCGTAGGCCAGAGCGCCCAGAGCGTCCAGGTCAGCGGGGTTGTGCTCAGCGACCAGCTTGGCAGCGGCGTTGGCCATGGCCAGGAAGCTGTCGTTCTTGGACACGAAGTCGGTTTCGCTGTTCACTTCGATCAGGCCGCCCTTGCCGCCGTCGATGAAAGCAGCCACAACGCCTTCAGCAGTCACGCGGGAAGCGGCCTTGCCAGCCTTGGTACCCAGCTTGACGCGCAGCAGCTCTTCAGCCTTGGCCATATCGCCATCAGCTTCTGTCAGAGCCTTCTTGCATTCCATCATGGGGGCGTCGGTCTTGGCGCGCAGTTCAGCGACCATGCTTGCAGTAATTGCCATCGTATTTCTCCAGTATCAGTTCGATTCGTTACAGGAATCCGGCTAAAAAAACGGGGCTACCTAGAGCCCCGCTTTTTCTCGCGATGCGGTCGCGCAGCCGGACTTCGCTTAGGCGGCGGACGCTTCCACTTCCACGAATTCGTCGCCGTTGTCACCAGCAGCAGCCTTCACCACGTCGTTCAGACGGGCTTCACGGCCTTCCAGGATCGCGTCAGCGATACCGCGGGCGTACAGCTCGACTGCCTTGGCGGAGTCGTCGTTACCGGGGATCACGTAGTCGATACCTTCGGGGTTGTGGTTGGTGTCAACCACGCCGACCAGAGGAATGCCCAGCTTCTTGGCTTCAGCGATAGCGATCTTGTGGAAGCCCACGTCGATCACGAAAATGGCGTCGGGCAGACCGTTCATGTCCTGAATGCCGCCGATGTCCTTTTCCAGCTTTTCCAGTTCGCGAACGAACATCAGCTGTTCCTTCTTGGACATGGATTCCAGACCAGCTTCTTGCTGAGCCTTCATATCCTTCAGACGCTTGATGGAGGTCTTGACGGTCTTGAAGTTGGTCAGCATGCCGCCCAGCCAGCGCTGGTCAACGAAGGGCACGCCAGCGCGCTTGGCTTCTTCAGCCACCAGCTCACGGGCCTGACGCTTTGTGCCCACCATCAGGATGGTGCCGCCGTTAGCAGTCAGCTGCTTGGCGAACTTCTGGGCTTCCTGGAACATCGGCAGGGACTTTTCCAGGTTGATGATGTGGATCTTGTTGCGGGCACCGAAGATGAACGGAGCCATCTTGGGATTCCAGAAACGAGTTTGGTGACCGAAGTGGACGCCGGCTTCCAGCATCTCGCGCATTGTTACTGCCATGTTAATTACCTCAAAGGTTGGGTCTAAAATCCGGCCCAACGATTGCAGCCGCCTTGAAAAAAGCGATCGCAACACCTTGAATAGGCCGGTTTGCTATTTGCCTTGCAGACTTAAAAGCAATTGTTGCAACACACAAAACGCCATCGCATCAACCACCTTCAGAGCTTTTCAAGTCAATCCTCACGGACTAACCCTTAGCAAAGCCGCAAAATTTTAGCACACTGCCATGCAACTCGACCTCAGTCACGTCGCTCTTGAGATTCGCGAAGGCCGCCAAAGCGCCGCAAACCTCATGCAAATGAGCATCGCTGCCGCGCAAAGCCCCTTGTGCACCAACGTTTTCAGCCAGACTTTTTTTGACGAGGCACGCTGGGCTGCTGCAGAAACGCCATCCACTACGCCCCTGGCCGGCCTGGCCATCTCGGTCAAGGATCTGTTCGACACGCAAGGCACGCGCAGCGCCGCCAGCTCCCTGGTGCTACAGGATGCGCCCGTCGCCCGGGCAGACGCCACAGCCGTCGCCCGCCTGCGCGCGGCAGGCGCAGCCATCATCGGCCGCACCCATATGGTCGAGTTCGCCTTTTCCGGCGTGGGCGTGAACCCGCATTTCGGCACCCCTGCCGCACTGGATGCCCGCCACCCTGCCAATCCCCAGCTGGCACCCACATGGCCGGCGCGCATTCCTGGCGGCTCCTCGTCAGGAGCGGCCGTGTCCGTCGCCAGCGGCGCCGCCTGGGCGGCACTGGGCTCGGACACCGGCGGCTCCATCCGGATTCCCGCCGCGCTCAATGGCCTGGTTGGCTTCAAAAGCACGGCCAGACTGGTCCCCACCGACGGAACAGTGCCTCTATCGCCCACACTGGATACCGCTTGCGCCATCACCCGCAGCGTGCGCGATGCCGTGCTGCTGCACGAGATACTGGCCGGGCGCAAAGTCGCCAAGGACGAACGTAGCCTGAGCCAGTGGCGTCTGGCAGTTCCGCGCCCCCTCTTCTTCGAACAGATCGAGCCTGCCGTGCGCAGCGCCTTCGAACGCAGCATCGCCAAGCTGCAGGCCGGCGGCGCACAGATCGAGTGGATTGACCTGCCCGAGCTAGAGGAGCTGGACGGCATCAACATCATCGGCGGCTTCTCGCCCACCGAAAGCTATGCCTGGCACCGGCGCCATCTGCAGGATCCCGCCAAAGCCGCGCTCTACGATCCCCGGGTGCGCTCGCGCATAGAACGCGGCGCGAGCATGAGCGCTGCCGACTATCTGGATCTGCTGGCCGCGCGCAAGCACTGGATTGCCAGGATGGAGAGCGCCATTGCCGGCTATGACGCCCTGCTCTCGCCCACCACGCCGATCACCGCCCCCACGATTGCATCCGTCGCCCCGGCCAACGGGATCGACGCCGCAGCCGACATCAAGCGTGACGAAGAATTCTTCCGCGTCAACGGCCTGCTGCTGCGCAATACCAGCGTGGTCAATATGCTGGACGGCTGCGCCCTGTCACTGCCGTGCCACAACCCGAACGAACTCCCCATGGGCCTGATGATCTGGCATGCCGCCCTGCACGACGATGCCATCCTGAATATCAGCGGGGACATCGAAGCCGTGCTCAATCGCAACTGACTTCCATTTTTGTAGCAATAACCGCTTATGGTTATTGCTCAACAAAGCAAAAATCATCAAAACCCACAAATGCGCAGCCGGAGGCTATCCTCGGACCATGCTGCGCATCTCCCCCACTGACACCCCGCCCGCCTCCATTTCCGCCGGTCAAGGCTGGCCGCTGTTCAGCACCGCCGCCACGCGGCAGATTGAGAAGGCTTGCGCCGACCGCCTGCCGCCTCACGCACTGATGGAACGCGCAGGCCTTGCCATCGCCAGACTGGCAATGGCAATAGCTCCACACGCACAGCGCATCTGGATTGCCTGCGGCCCTGGCAACAACGGCGGCGACGGCTTCGAGGCGGCGGCGCAGCTCAGGGCCATGCTGCCCCATGCGCAAATCATGGTCAGCGAAGTGCGCGCACCTGCCGAACTTCCGCCCGATGCACAGATTTCCAGGAACAAAGCCTTGCAGGCTGGCGTGCAATGGCTCAATGACGCCTCCGTCGATCTGGGACCACAAGACCTGTGCGTCGACGCGCTGCTGGGCATAGGACTGAGCCCGCGCACTTCCGGCAAGACCTCGACTGCCGATCAGCGCCTGCTGCAGTTGCTGGCCCAGGTTCAGCATTGCGCCTGCAACGTACTCTGTGTAGACGTTGCTTCAGGCCTCGATGCCGATACCGGTCAATATCTGAGGGAATTCGCACCTGGCCATATCGCCGCCGACCAGCGACGCCACACGCTTGCCTTGCTGACCCTGCAGCCCGGTCTGTTCACCGGTCAGGGCCGCGATGCCTGCGGACAAATCTGGTGGGACGACCTGAGCTGCGACATTGCCAGCGCTCCCGACGCACCGAACTCGCCCGCCCCAGCCGCTGCAGCACAGCCCACAGCGCATCTGAGCAACCCAGGCCTTGCCTCCTCAAGAGCACGCCCGCACGCCAGTCACAAAGGCAGTTTTGGCGATGTGGCCGTGCTCGGTGGCGAAGGCCTGGGCTTGCGCGGCCTGTCGATGACGGGCGCAGCCTGGCTGGCGGCACTGGCTGCACTGCACGCCGGTGCCGGCCGCGTCATGCTGGCCTTGCTGGACGAGCAATCACCGCAAGGCATTGCGCCCTGGCCGGAAATCATGTTGCGCCGGCCCGCCGCGCAGGACTGGAGCCAGGCCACCGTGGTCTGCGGCTGCGGTGGCGGCGAAGCCGTGCAGGCCTGGTTGCCCCACATACTGGCACAAGCACCACAACTGGTGCTGGATGCCGACGCACTCAACGCCGTTGCGGCCAGCCCGGCACTGGCACAGCAGCTGAGCCAGCGCGCCGCACGCCAGCAAACCACGGTATTGACCCCCCACCCGCTCGAGGCCGCGCGCCTGCTGCAAACCAGCACCGCTCAAGTACAAGCCAACCGCCTTCAATCCTGCCTGCAGCTGGCCAGCAAATTTCAGTGCACGGTGCTGCTCAAGGGCTCGGGCACGGTTGTTGCCAACCCGCAGCGGCAAGTCTGGATCAATGCCAGCGGCAATGCCCGCCTGGCCACGGGCGGCACCGGCGATGTGCTTGCCGGATTGATAGCAGCGCTATGGGCACAGGGTCAAAGTGCCGATATGGCAGCGACCCAGGCCGCATTCCGCCATGGCCACATTGCAGATTGCTGGCCTGCCGAACGCCCATTCAGCGCCAGTGCATTGGCTCTGCGTCTGGGCAATCAATAAACTACCAAAAACAAAGGCCTTGCCATTTTCCGGCAAGGCCTTTCAGCTCTTGATAGGAGAGCAATCAGCGCTCAGTCTTGCGTCTGCTCGTCCTGCTTGCCGGCGCAGCCTTGGCACCTGCCGCGGGCTGGGCCGCAGCCTTTACAACTTTGGAAGCCGACTTCGCCACAGGCTTCGCTGCGACCTTCGTTGCGGGCTTTGTTGCGGGCTTTGTTGCGGGCTTTGCGACCGACTTTGATTCGGGCTTTACCGCAGCCTTGGCAACAGAGATGGCCGGAGCATCAGGCGCAAGCAGGGCTGCAACCTTTTTCCTGCCTGCCGCCTTGCGCGGCTTGGCCTGCTGCACCGCAGTGACGGACTCCATCACAGGCACAGGCTCAGGCTTAGGCGCGGCGTGCTCTTGTGCGTACTCTGCCTCCAGTGCGGCCAGATTCACGCTTTTCAGCATGGCTTTCTTGGCTGCCTTTCGACCCTGCTTGGCGCGATCGGGCTCGGGTGCAGAAGCCGGACCCGCAGCAGCATTGCGCTGCGCACGATTGGCCTTGGCATCGCGGCGACTCCACTTGTCGGCATAGCCGCCCGCACTGCGCTCGTCACGTGACTCGCGGCGACCACGCCCCTCATCCTTGACTTGACCACGTCCGCTGCGCGGTGTTTGCACCAAGCCATCCTCGCCATCGCGAACCAGGCGGAAGTCGATGCGACGTCCGTCCAGATCCACGCGACTGACCTGCACCCGCACTCGTGCGCCGATGCCATAACGAACACCCGAGCGCTCGCCACGCAACTCCTGCCGGGCTTCGTCAAAGCGGAAGTAGTCGCCGCCCAGCTCGGTGATATGCACCAGGCCTTCCACATACATGGCATCCAGCGTCACAAAGACTCCGAAGGTCGTGACCGAGGACACCGTGCCCGCGAACTCCTCGCCCAGATGCTCGCGCATGTATTTGCACTTGAGCCAGGCCTCCACATCGCGGCTGGCCTCGTCGGCGCGGCGCTCGTTGGCACTGCAGTGCAGGCCGGCAGCCTCCCATGCCTGGAATTCCTTGGCCGCCGAGCGCTTGCGCGGCTTTTGCCCCGGCTCGACCACACGCGAAGACAAGCGCTTGGCCATCTTTGCTTCGGCTTCACCCGGCGTGGGCAAGCTGGGCAGCTTGTAGTGTGTGCCGCTCAGCTCAGCCTTGATCACGCGGTGCACCAGCAAGTCCGGATAACGACGAATCGGGCTGGTGAAGTGGGTATATGCCTCAAAGGCCAGGCCGAAGTGTCCCGAGCCTTCCGGCGTATAGAAAGCCTGCATCATGGAGCGCAGCAGCATGGTGTGAATCTGCTGCGAGTCAGGACGGTCCTTGGTGGCATTGGCAATCTGCTGAAACTCCTTGGTCGAAGGGTTTTCGCTGATGCTCATGCTCACACCCATGGCCTTGAGGTAGTTGCGCAGAATTTCCTGCTTTTCCAGCGAAGGCTTGTCGTGGACGCGGAACAGGCCAAGCTGCCCGCTTTGGTCGATGAAGTCTGCGCTGCAGACGTTCGCCGCCAGCATGGCCTCTTCAATCAACTTGTGCGCATCGTTGCGAGTGCGCGGCACGATTTTTTCGATGCGGCCGTTGTCATCGCAGACGATTTGCGTCTCGGTCGTCTCAAAGTCCACAGCACCGCGCGCCTCGCGCGCCTTGAGCAGGGACTGGAAGACGCCATACAGATTCAGCAAATCCTGCACGCGCTCCTTGCGCTTGGCCGCTTCTGGGCCACGCGTATTGGCCAGGATTGCAGCCACCTCGGTATAGGTGAAGCGCGCATGGCTATGCATTACCGCCGGGTAGAACTGATAGGCGTGAATCTCACCTTGCGCCGTGATCAGCATGTCGCAGACCATGCACAGCCGATCGACGTCGGGGTTCAAGGAGCAAAGCCCGTTGCTGAGCTTTTCCGGCAGCATGGGAATCACTCGGCGCGGAAAGTACACGCTGGTGGCGCGATCGTAAGCATCCACATCAATGGCGCTGCCTGTGGTCACATAGTGACTCACATCTGCAATCGCAACCAGCAGGCGCCAGCCCTTGCTGCGCCCCACCTTGGCGGGCTCGCAATACACGGCATCGTCAAAGTCGCGCGCATCTTCGCCATCAATGGTGACCAGAGGAATATCGGTCAGATCAATGCGGTGCTTGTAGTCTGCGGGTCGGACTTTTTCGGGCAGAGCCTTGGCTTGCTCGAGACAGGCATCGGAGAAGATATGCGGCACGCCATACTTGCGCACCGCAATCTCGATTTCCATGCCGGGGTCATCCACTTCGCCCAGCACTTCGATGATGCGCCCCACAGGCTGACCGAACAGCGCCGGCGCCTCCGTCAGCTCCACCACCACCACCTGCCCCGGCTTGGCCGCGCCTGTGGCGTTGGCAGGAATCAGGATGTCCTGGCCATAGCGTTTGTCTTCAGGGGCCACAAGCCAGACACCGCTTTCCTGCAGAAAGCGACCAATGATGGGCTGATCGGGACGCTCCACGATTTCCACCACACGCCCTTCAGGGCGACCGCGATGATCATGACGGGCAATGCGCACCTGGACCCTGTCCTTGTGCAGCACCGCACGCATTTCATTGGAGGGAAGGTAGATGTCACGCTCACCATCGTCGCGGACGACAAAGCCGTGACCGTCACGATGGCCCTGCACAGTGCCCAAAATTTCTTCGTTCATATCGGCAACTTTTGCGCGAGGGTTCATTTTTTTGATATACAATCTATGTCTTTCCTGAGATGCCCAGGTGGCGGAATTGGTAGACGCACT
>NZ_AWOR01000033.1 GCF_000761245.1 Comamonas testosteroni
AAGTTCGAAACCGGCACCGTCGACACCGACAAGGAACTGCTGCGCAACCTGGTCGCCTACTACTGCGTGCTGGAAGGCATCTTCTTCTACTGCGGCTTCACCCAGATTCTGTCCATGGGCCGCCGCAACAAAATGACCGGCGTGGCCGAGCAGTTCCAGTACATCCTGCGCGATGAGTCGATGCACCTGAACTTCGGTATCGACGTGATCAACCAGATCAAAATCGAAAACCC
>NZ_AWOR01000034.1 GCF_000761245.1 Comamonas testosteroni
GCGCTATCATTTTTGGTGGAGGATGACGGGATCGAACCGACGACCCCCTGCTTGCAAAGCAGGTGCTCTCCCAGCTGAGCTAATCCCCCGGGATCCTCTGACCAGATATTGGAATCTTGGTGGGTCTAGTTGGGCTCGAACCAACGACCCCTGCGTTATCAACACAGTGCTCTAACCAGCTGAGCTACAGACCCATTCCATGCAGCCTACTGTTTTCAGCAGGCCACCTGGCTTGTTCCAACAACCGATAAGTGTGGACGTTCAATTTGAAGCAGCATTTTTCCAGAAAGGAGGTGATCCAGCCGCACCTTCCGATACGGCTACCTTGTTACGACTTCACCCCAGT
>NZ_AWOR01000035.1 GCF_000761245.1 Comamonas testosteroni
CCCATCATTCCCCCGAGAAAGAATGCAAGGATGCGCAAAGGCGATGTCTTTGTGCACCGCAATGCGGCTATCGCCGCATGCAGGCGCTTCGGTCGCAAGCTATGGAAAAGCTGGAGTGGTTACCACCGGCGCAGCTTGGTCGAGACCAAGATGAACTGCATCAAGCGGCTGGGTGAACGAGTGATGTCACGCATGTTCGAGCGGCAGGTCAACGAACTGCACATTCGGGTCGCTATCCTCAATCGGTTTACTGAGCTGGGTTGCCCGCAGACGGTAGCTGTGGCATAGCCACGTCTGGGGTTGGGGAAATCTGGCCTGAGGCTGATTTATGCAACAACGCCC
>NZ_AWOR01000036.1 GCF_000761245.1 Comamonas testosteroni
AAACGACTCGCCTTTCTGCGGTAAAGAAGGCAAGTTCGTGACCTCCCGTAACATCAAGGAGCGTCTGGACAAAGAGCTGCTGTACAACGTTGCTCTGCGCGTTGAAGAAGGCGACTCGGCTGACAAGTTCAAGGTCTCCGGCCGTGGTGAGCTGCACCTCTCGGTACTGATCGAAACCATGCGTCGCGAAGGCTTCGAAATGGGTGTTGGTCGTCCGGAAGTGATCATCCGTC
>NZ_AWOR01000037.1 GCF_000761245.1 Comamonas testosteroni
TCGCCGCCATCGAGGCCGTCATGTCCTGGGACGCCTTCGCCGAGAGCGTCACCGAGGCGCAGAAACTCGCCCAACCCGAGGACTTCGATTTCCTGCACCGCATCGGCGAGAGCTACGCCACGCTGCGCCGCTACGCGCCGGAATTCCTTGCCGTGCTCAAGCTGCGGGCCGCGCCCGCCGCCAAGGACGTACTCGACGCCATCGAGGTGCTGCGCGGCATGAACAGCGACAACGCCCGCAAGGTGCCCGCCGACGCGCCGACCGACTTCATTAAGCCGCGCTGGCAGAAGCTGGTGATGACCGACGCCGGCATCGACCGGCGCTACTACGAGCTGTGCGCACTATCGGAACTCAAGAACGCGCTGCGCTCGGGCGACATCTGGGTGCAGGGATCGCGCCAGTTCAAGGACTTCGAGGACTACCTGGTGCCGCCCGCGAAATTCGCCAGCCTCAAGCTGGCCAGCGAATTGCCGCTGGCCGTGGCCACCGACTGCGACCAGTACCTGCATGAGCGGCTGACACTGCTGGAAACGCAACTTGTCACCGTCAACCGCATGGCAGCGGCCAATAACCTGCCGGATGCCATCATCACCGAGTCGGGCCTGAAGATCACGCCGCTCGATGCGGCGGTGCCCGACACCGCGCAGGCGTTGATCGACCAGACGGCGATGGTTCTGCCGCACGTCAAGATCACCGAACTGCTGCTGGAGGTGGACGAATGGACCGGTTTTACCCGTCACTTCGCGCACCTGAAGTCAGGCGACCTGGCCAAGGACAAGAATCTGCTGCTGACCACGATCCTGGCCGACGCGATCAACCTGGGCTTGACCAAAATGGCCGAGTCCTGCCCCGGCACGACCTACGCCAAGCTGGCCTGGCTACAAGCCTGGCACATCCGCGACGAAACCTACGGGGCGGCCCTGGCCGAGCTGGTCAACGCGCAGTTCCGCCATCCCTTTGCCGAGCACTGGGGCGACGGCACCACGTCATCGTCGGACGGTCAGAACTTCCGCACTGGCAGCAAGGCCGAGAGCACCGGCCACATCAACCCGAAATACGGCAGCAGCCCAGGGCGGACGTTCTATACCCACATCTCCGACCAGTACGCACCGTTCCACACCAAGGTAGTGAACGTCGGCGTGCGCGACTCGACCTACGTGCTCGACGGCCTGCTGTACCACGAATCCGACCTGCGCATCGAGGAACACTACACCGACACGGCCGGATTCACCGATCACGTCTTTGCGTTGATGCACCTGCTGGGCTTCCGCTTCGCCCCGCGCATCCGCGACCTGGGCGACACCAAGCTCTACATCCCGAAGGGCGATGCCGCCTATGAGGCGCTCAAGCCGATGATCGGCGGCACGCTCAATATCAAGCACGTCCGCGCCCATTGGGACGAAATCCTGCGGCTGGCCACCTCGATCAAGCAGGGCACGGTGACGGCCTCGCTGATGCTCCGAAAACTCGGCAGCTACCCGCGTCAGAACGGCTTGGCCGTGGCGCTGCGCGAGCTGGGACGCATCGAGCGCACCCTGTTCATCCTGGACTGGCTGCAAAGCGTCGAGCTGCGCCGCCGCGTGCATGCCGGGCTGAACAAAGGCGAGGCACGCAACGCGCTGGCCCGCGCCGTGTTCTTCAACCGCCTGGGTGAAATCCGCGACCGCAGTTTCGAGCAGCAACGCTATCGCGCTTCCGGCCTCAACCTGGTGACGGCGGCCATAGTGTTGTGGAATACGGTCTATCTGGAGCGGGCCGCGAACGCCTTGCGTGGCCATGGCCAGACCGTCGATGACGGGCTGTTGCAGTACCTTTCGCCGCTCGGCTGGGAGCACATCAACCTGACCGGCGATTACCTCTGGCGCAGCAGCGCCAAGATCGGCCCGGGCAAGTTCAGGCCATTGCGACCGTTGTCCCCGACTTAACCGCAGCACCCACGCTGCTGCTGGATCGGCGGGCATGGTACCGATCCGAACGAACAGAACACACAGCAATCGCCCGGCTTTGGACGCAGCAGCGTATGGCAGGCCGGGCACTCGTAGTAAAACTGGCAGGCGTCCGTGGGCATGGTTTCCTGCTGTGCGTGGCCGCAGTGCGGGCAGGTCAGGACGGATTCGAGGATGACGGCGTTCATCGTGGCGTCACCTTTGCACGGTGGACGGATAGCCTGCGTTCGTCGTGGCCGAGGTCAACGCTTCCGGCTTGGTCTTGTCGGCGTCATAGGTGACGGTGGCCGTTTTCTTGTCGAAATCGACTTTGACGGCGCTCACACCGGGCACCTTCTCCAACGACTTCTTGACCGTGATCGGGCATAGCTCGCAGGTCATGTTCTGCACGGCCAGCGTGACGGTTTTCGGGGTGGTGGCCAGCACGGCGAGCGGCACGGCTGCCAACAGGGCAATCAGCAGTTTGCGCATGGGGATCTCCTTTCAGTAGAACAGTGGGGCGAGCCACGGCACGGCCAACAGGCCAAGCAGCAGCACGGTAACGATCCAGAACGTCAGGCGCTGCCGCTGGCGTGTGCGCGGATCAGCGCACGGCGTGCCGGGCGTGCAGACCTGCGGCACCAGATAGAGCTTGCGGAAGGCCAGTCCTAGAAACAGCAGCGTCATGCCGATGAAAAAGGGTCGGTACGGCTCCATCGCGGTCAGGCTGCCAACCCATGAGCCACCAATGCCGAGTGCCAGCAGGACAAGTGGCCCGACGCAGCACACCGACGCGCCGATGGCGGCCAGTACGCCCGCGATCAACGAGCCTTTTTCAGTGAGTCGTGCCATGTCGTTTTCCTTGAACCTGTTTGCCCAAGTGTTACTCTAAATCCCGTACCTAAGTACGGAGTCAAGGGGAATGTGATGGGAACAGAACTGACCATCGGCAAGCTGGCTGACGCCGCCGGGGTGAATATCGAGACGATTCGCTACTACCAGCGACGTGGCCTGTTGGGTGAGCCGCCCAAGCCGCCAGGTGGGCATCGGCGCTATGCGCCCGAGCAGGCCAAGCGTGTGCGATTCATCAAGCGGGGACAGGCGCTCGGCTTCACACTCGATGAGGTGGCCGCACTGCTGACCTTGGATGCGGCGTGCGCCTGCGGCGAGACTCAGGAATTGGCCGTGCGCAAGCTGGGTCTGATCGAGCAGAAGATGGCTGACCTCGTGGCCATGCAGCGGGTGCTGGAGGAACTGGTACAGCAGTGCGACGCGAGGGACGGCCATACGACTTGTCCGATCATCGACGTGCTGGCCAAGGATTGAGCGGGCAGTTGAGGTGCTGGTAACGACGCGCACGGGCGCTGCAAACTGCTTACCGTGCTTTATTTTCCGAATTCTGAGACGACCCCAGTTAACGAATTCTTGCGGTTTCTTTCAGCGCCGCCAATACCGCCAGCCCGTCGCGCAAGGGGCGCGGCTCGTGTGTGCGGATGAAGTCAGCTCCACCTGCGGCGGCGGCAAGCTCTGCAGCGAGTGTCGCGGCCCCGACATCCCCCGGACCACGGCCTGTGAGCGCGCGCAGAAAGGATTTGCGCGAAACAGACAGAAGCACCGGCAAATCGAAGCGCAGCCGCAATTCATCGAACCGCGCCAGCACCGAGAGCGAGGTTTCGGGAGCAGCCCCCAGAAAAAACCCCATGCCGGGATCAAGGACAAGGCGGTTGCGTTTGATACCGGCACCCGTCAGCGCCGCGATGCGCGCGTCAAAGAACGCCGCAATGTGATCCATGATGTCGCCAGCGGGTGCCTCGCGCCGATCTGCCTGCCCGTCTTGCACCGAATGCATAACGACGAGTTTGGCAGATGATTTCGCCAATTGCGGATAGAACGCAGCGTCTGGAAAACCGCGAATATCATTGAGATAGGCCACACCACGCGACAAGGCATAGGCTTGCGTCGCGGGTTGATAACTGTCGAGCGAGACGGGAATGCCATCTGCCTTGAGCGCGTCCAGCACCGGCGCGATACGCGCGATTTCTGTGTCGGACGAAACAGGCGCGGCGTCGGGATTGCTGGATGCCGGACCGAGGTCGATCACATCTGCCCCCTCGGCCATCAGCTTACGCGCCTGCGCAATGGCTGCGTCTGGCGCCAGATACCGGCCTCCATCGGAGAAACTGTCCGAGGTTATGTTGACGATGCCGAAAATGATGAGCGATTTATTCATGGGGGCTTCTATAATAATAATAATCGAGCATGAGTCTCATACGGATGCTCGGGTCGAAAGGGAATCCCCAGGCGAGTAACCTGTTTGCGGTGATCCATTAGCTGCAGGAGCAGAAGAGCATACATCTGGAAGCAAAGCCAGGAAAGCGGCCTATGGAGCTGTGCGGCAGCGCTCAGTAGGCAATTTTTCAAAATATTGTTAAGCCTTTTCTGAGCATGGTATTTTTCATGGTATTACCAATTAGCAGGAAAATAAGCCATTGAATATAAAAGATAAAAATGTCTTGTTTACAATAGAGTGGGAGTGACGGGCACTGGCTGGCAATGTCTAGCAACGGCAGGCATTTCGGCTGAGGGTAAAAGAACTTTCCGCTAAGCGATAGACTGTATGTAAACACAGTATTGCAAGGACGCGGAACATGCCTCATGTGGCGGCCAGGACGGCCAGCCGGGATCGGGATACTGGTCGTTACCAGAGCCACCGACCCGAGCAAACCCTTCTCTATCAGATCGTTGACGAGTATTACCCGGCATTCGCTGCGCTTATGGCAGAGCAGGGAAAGGAATTGCCGGGCTATGTGCAACGGGAATTTGAAGAATTTCTCCAATGCGGGCGGCTGGAGCATGGCTTTCTACGGGTTCGCTGCGAGTCTTGCCACGCCGAGCACCTGGTCGCTTTCAGCTGTAAGCGTCGCGGTTTCTGCCCGAGCTGTGGGGCGCGGCGGATGGCCGAAAGTGCCGCCTTGCTGGTTGATGAAGTACTGCCTGAACAACCCATGCGTCAGTGGGTGTTGAGCTTCCCGTTTCAGCTGCGTTTCCTGTTTGCCAGCCGGCCCGAGATCATGGGGTGGGTGCTGGGCATCGTTTACCGCGTCATTGCCACGCACCTGGTCAAGAAAGCGGGCCATACCCACCAAGTGGCCAAGACGGGCGCGGTCACCCTGATCCAGCGTTTTGGATCGGCGCTCAATCTGAATGTTCACTTCCACATGCTGTTTCTCGACGGTGTGTATGTCGAGCAATCCCACGGCTCAGCGCGTTTCCGCTGGGTCAAGGCGCCGACCAGCCCAGAGCTCACCCAGCTGACGCACACCATCGCCCACCGGGTGGGTCGCTATCTGGAACGGCAAGGCCTGCTGGAACGGGATGTCGAAAACAGCTATCTGGCCTCGGATGCGGTGGATGACGACCCGATGACACCCCTGCTGGGGCACTCGATCACTTACCGTATCGCTGTCGGTTCACAGGCGGGGCGAAAGGTGTTCACTTTGCAAACTCTGCCGACCAGTGGTGATCCGTTCGGTGACGGGATTGGCAAGGTAGCCGGGTCCAGCCTGCACGCCGGCGTGGCGGCCAGGGCCGATGAACGCAAGAAGCTCGAACGGCTGTGCCGGTACATCAGCCGCCCGGCGGTATCCGAGAAGCGGCTGTCGTTAACACGAGGCGGCAACGTGCGCTACCAGCTCAAGACGCCGTACCGGGACGGCACCACGCACGTCATTTTCGAACCATTGGATTTCATTGCAAGGCTGGCCGCCCTGGTACCGAAGCCCAGAGTCAACCTAACCCGCTTCCACGGGGTGTTCGCACCCAACAGTCGGCACCGGGCGTTGGTCACGCCGGCAAAACGGGGCAGGGGCAACAAGGTCAGGGTGGCTGATGAACCGGCAACACCAGCACAACGGCGAGCGTCGATGACATGGGCGCAACGGCTCAAGCGTGTTTTCAATATCGACATCGAGACCTGCAGCGGCTGCGGCGGCGCCATGAAAGTCATCGCCTGCATTGAAGACCCTATAGTGATCAAGCAGATCCTTGATCACCTGAAGCACAAAGCCGAAACCAGCGGGACCAGGGCGTTACCCGAAAGCCGGGCGCCACCGGCTGAGCTGCTCCTGGGTCTGTTTGACTGACGAGCCTGAAGGCCAACGATACCAATCAAAATGCTGCGTTCACAGCGCCGCGGCAGGGATCCGCCGTGCTGGTTGTCGGAAAAGGAGCCGCTAGTGGGAAAGAGGAGGGTAAATTTTCAGCGTTGCTGGCTCCCCGTCAGCCGGATTGGGTTGCATCGCAGGGGTGTCGAAAGAGTCAACTGCGGTCCAAAGCTGTTGGACTTGGGTGAAAAGGGCGTTTATTCTTCCTATACGTTGTCGGCAGCGGGCCAAAAAGGAATACGTCCATGCCCATCGAGGTGAAACCGGCTGTGAGCGCGGGTTCAAGCATATAGCCCGACAGGCGCGTATCCTTGCCGATCACGACACGATGGCGGTGGTCACCGCGACGAAAGACACGGCCAGCCGCCATGCCGACGCGCAAGGCGGTTTCCGCCGTCATCGCGCCTTCGTTGGCTTTGCCACGAATACCGTCTGTGCCGAAATATTTGCGCACCATAAGGTCGATTATCCTGTCGTCGGGTCGCCCTCAAAGGGGACATGCCTGCTGAACCGCGAATATAGAGAAATATCCCGAATGTGCAGTTAAGGGGTCGTCTCAGAAAACGGACCGCAAAGTACGCTAAGCCGGACTACCCCGGCCCCTGCCGATGCTTGGCCAGCAGCCGCACAACGGTGGAAGGATGGACTCGAAACAAGCGGGCAGCATCAGCCCCCGTCTTCTGCCCCGACGTGATCAGGGCGACGATCTCTTTTTGCTGTTGCTGCGTCAGCTTCGGACGTCGGCCGCCGACGCGCCCATCCTTGCGCGCAGCTTCCAGACCGTGCCGCGTGCGCTCGCGTAGCATCGCCCGCTCGAACTCCGCGAATGAACCGACGATCTGCATCATCATTCGTCCAGCCGGTGTCGTGGTGTCGATAGATTCAGTGAGACTCTGAAAGCCCGCGCCCGCTTCTTCAATCTTTTCCAAGGTCAGCAGCAGGTCTTTCAAGGACCGGGACAAGCGATCCAGTTTCCATACCACCACCACATCGGCCTTGCGCATGTCGTTTTCAGAAGACGACCGCACCATCTGACTGGATGTAACGCCTGGTGTGCATACGGCTCCTGACAGCCCAATATCAGGAGTCGTCTGCACCAATCTCGACTATGCTCAATACTCGTGTGCACCAAAGCGAGGTTTGGGCATGACATCAGACACTCCACCGATTGCCGCGCAAGGCGTGGCCACCCTGCCCGACGAGGCATGGGCGCAAGCCCGGCACCGGACGGAAATCATCGGGCCACTGGCAGCGCTTGAGGTGGTCGGGCATGAAGCCGCCGATGAGGCAGCCCAAGCGCTGGGCCTGTCCCGGCGACAGGTATATGTCCTGATCCGTCGCGCCCGGCAGGGTACTGGCCTGGTAACAGACCTGACGCCCGGCCGATCCGGCGGCGGCAAAGGCAAGGGGCGCTTGCCGGAACCGGTCGAGCGCATCATCCGCGAGCTGCTGCAAAAGCGCTTCCTGACCAAGCAGAAACGCAGCCTGGCGGCGTTCCACCGCGAAGTCGCGCAGGCGTGCAAAACCCAGAAGCTGCCGGTGCCGGCGCGCAACACCGTGGCCCAGCGGATTGCCGGACTACACCCGGCGAAAATAGCCCGCAGCCGGGGCGGGCAGGACGCTGCCCGTCCCTTGCAAGGCGCGGGTGGCATTCCGCCAGAAGTCACCATGCCGCTGGAACAGGTGCAGATCGACCACACCGTCATCGACCTGATCGTGGTCGACGAGCGCGACCGGCAACCGATTGGCCGCCCATATTTGACCCTCGCCATCGACGTGTTCACGCGCTGCGTACTCGGCATGGTGGTCACGCTGGAAGCGCCGTCCGCCGTCTCGGTCGGCCTATGCCTCGCGCATGCCGCCTGCGACAAGCGGCCCTGGCTGGAAGGGCTGAATGTGGAAATGGACTGGCCGATGAGCGGCAAGCCCAGGCTGCTCTATCTGGACAACGCGGCCGAGTTCAAAAGCGAAGCGCTGCGCCGTGGCTGCGAACAGCATGGCATCCGGCTGGACTATCGCCCACCAGGCCAGCCGCACTACGGCGGCATCGTGGAACGGATCATCGGCACGGCGATGCAGATGATCCACGACGAATTACCGGGGACGACCTTCTCCAATCCCGGCCAGCGCGGCGAGTACGATTCCGAGAAGATGGCCACCCTGACGCTGCGCGAGCTGGAGCGCTGGCTCGCGTTGGCGGTAGGCACCTATCACGGCTCCGTGCACAACGGCCTGCTCCAGCCGCCGGCCGCGCGCTGGGCCGAGGCCGTGGAGCGCGTTGGCGTCCCGGCCGTCGTTACCCGCCCCACCGCGTTTTTGGTCGATTTCCTGCCGGTGATCCGCCGCACCCTGACCCGCACCGGCTTTGTCATCGACCACATCCACTACTACGCCGACGCCCTCAAGCCGTGGATTGCCCGGCGCGAGCGCTTGCCCGCCTTCCTGATCCGGCGCGATCCGCGCGACATCAGCCGCATCTGGGTACTGGAACCGGAAGGTCAGCACTATCTGGAGATCCACTACCGCACCTTGTCCCATCCGGCCGTCACCCTCTGGGAACAACGCCAGGCGCTGGCCAAATTGCGTCAGCTCGGGCGCGAGCAGGTGGACGAGTCGGCGCTGTTCCGCATGATCGGGCAGATGCGCGAGATCGTGACCACCGCCCAGAAGGCCACGCGCAAGGCGCGGCGCGACGCTGATCGCCGCCAGCACCTCAAGACGTCGGAGCCACCGGCCAAGCCCATACCGCCGGATGTGGACATGGCTGACCCGCAGGCAGACAACCTGCCGCCGGCCAAACCGTTCGATCAGATCGAGGAGTGGTCGCCGTCGATGAATATAAGAGGACTTGCCATGGAATGCTCTCGGACATAGGAAATCAGGAGTTCCAATCTTCAGTGAGGGGCTAAGATAGGAAAAGTTGAATTTCTAAACGATGAAATTCAGCTTTTCTGAACAAGGAGTGACTCATGCGCGAAATCAGCCTGGACCGTCTGCGCACGTTGGTGGCCATTGCCGACCTGGGTTCGTTTGCCGAGGCGGCCCGTGTGCTGCACCTCGCGCCACCCACGGTCAGTTTGCATATTGCCGACCTGGAGTCGCGGGTTGGCGGAAAGCTGTTGTCGCGCACACGTGGGCGCATTCAGCCTTCGGCGATTGGAGAAACGCTGGTGGAGCGCGCGCGGCGCCTGTTGGCGGATGCGGAGCAGGCGCTTGAGGACGTGGAGCGTCAGGTGCAGGGCTTGGCCGGGCGTGTGCGGCTGGGTGCCTCCACAGGGGCCATCGCACAGTTGATGCCGCAAGCTTTGGAGACGTTGGGCCAACGCCATCCCGCTATCGATGTGCAGGTCGCGGTGCTCACGTCGCAGGAAACTTTGAAGAAGCTTGCCGAGGGCTCTTTGGAGATCGGTCTGGTCGCGCTGCCACAGACCCCGGTGAAGGAATTGCGGATCGAGCCATGGCGGCGGGACCCGGTCATGGCCTTCTTGCCGGCTCGCTGGGAATGCCCGGATGTTGTGACCCCCGGTTGGCTGGCCGCCCAGCCATTAATTCTGAATGACAAAACTACTCGGCTTTCGCGCTTGACCTCGGAGTGGTTCGCCAGTGATGGACGGCAGCCCACGCCGCGTATTCAACTGAACTACAACGATGCGATCAAAAGCCTAGTGGCGGCCGGTTATGGTGCGACGTTGTTGCCGCATGAAGCCTCCACGCCATTGCCCGATACCAGGATCGTCATGCGGCCATTACAGCCCTTATTGTGGCGTCAACTTGGTATTGCCCACCGTGGTGGGGACGTCGAGCGGCCTACGCAACATGTGCTGGATGTGTTGTGGGGGTTGAGTGCGGGCTAGGGCGATGTTGTCAGAGAAAGGACCGCTTTCGACCCGGTCATACGGTGATTGAGGTCCCAGGCGTCAGCTACCGCACCTGAAGCCGTCGTTCATCGCTCCAAAGCCGGTGCCTGTCTCCGTTCGCCCAGGCCAGGGTGTCGTAGTACTTGTGCAGCAGCTCGGTAATGGCGGCGGTGTCGTCGGTCATGGGGTTTCCTTGGGGTTGGCGGTGAGGACTGCCTGGACGCGTGCTTGCAGCGCGGGCAGCACGTCTTGTTGGAACCAGGGGTTGCGCACCAGCCAGCGATTGTTGCGCGGGCTAGGGTGAGGCAGGGGGAACGCTTGCGGCCAGTGCTCGCGCCAGGCTTCGACCACCCGGGTGAGCGGCGTCTTGCCAGTACCGAGGTGGTAGTCCATGGCGTAGCTGCCCAGCACGATGACCAGCGACAGGCGCTCGAAACGCTGCATGAAGGCTTCGCGCCAGGCGGGGGGCGCACTCCGGGCGTAGCGGCAGGTCACCGCTTTTGCCGGTGCCCGGATAACAGAAGCCCATGGGCAGAATGGCGATGCGGGTAGGGTCGTAGAAGGTGTCGCGGTCCACGCCCAGCCAGGCGCGCAGACGCGCGCCGCTGGCGTCGTCGAAGGGCACGCCTGAGGCATGGACCCGGGCCCCCGGTGCTTGGCCGGCGATGAGGATGGGCGCACTCGGGTGAAACTGGAAGACCGGCTGCACGCCGTGTGGCAGATGCGGTGCGCAGCGCGTGCAGGCGCGGACGTCGGTCAGAAAGGCGTCGAGTGTCGGCATGGCGCGCTTCCGGAAAGGGTGGCTCGCGCAGGACGGAGGTGCCATCCTGCGCGAAGCGTAACCCGGCAGCAAGTCAGTGCTGGGTCAGTGTCGGATAGCCCTGGATGAATACGCGGTCGGTCTTGGCCGCCGGCACATGGCAGCCCATGCAGTCGGCTTCGTAGCTGACGGCGACATTCTTGGCGGGGGCGTCGGCCTTGAACAGCGCCCAGCCCCAGCCGTCGCCCCACAAGGGGTTGCTGGCGAAACGGCCTTTGGCGTCCTTGACCATCACGAACCACACGGCCGCATCGGAACCCCAGACCACAGGGTTGCCAGTGGTCATGGCGCTGGTTTCGAGCTTGCGGATCTCTTTCACCAGCGTGGCGCCGTCCAAGAACTTGCCGGTCTTGCGGTAGTGCTCGGCCGAGGCCTTTAGTCGCCGGCCGTGACGGCCAGTGGCAGGACGAGGGCGCTGGCGAGCAGAGCGCCGGTGAGTGCGATTTTCATCGTGTTCTCCTTATATGCCTATGGAGATCAGACGGCGACCACGGGGAAATCCACCGTGGGGTCGGCGATGTGGTTGGTGTAGTTGGTGAGCGTGTTCAGCGCGACGTTGGCGATCACTTCCAGTATCAGGCCGTCGTCGAGCCCCGCGCGGCGGTAGTTGGCCATGGCGTCGGCCGACACCACGCCGCGTTGCTCGACCAGCGCGCGGGCAAAGCCGGCGATTGCATCGTCAAGTGCGTTGGCCGCCTGGCCGGTGCGGGCCGCGGCGATGGCCTCTGCCGACAGTCCGGCACCTTTGCCGATCAGGGTGTGTGCGCTCAGGCAATACTGGCAGCGATTGGCTTGACCGGCAGCGAGCGCAACGATCTCGCGCTGGGAGGCATTCAGGCGGCCGGTGCCCAGCGTTTCGGACAAGCCGAGGTAGCCATTGAGCGCCGCCGGCGCGTGGGCCAGCGTGGCGAACAGGTTCGGCACCATGCCAAGCTTGGCTTTGACGGCCTTGAGTGTGGCAGCGGTAGCGGCGTCAGCGGTGTCGATGGTCAGGGGGGCGATTTGGGTCATGTCTATCTCCGTAGTGGGTGAGGTGCAAGAGCACGTGGGCATGATCGCCCTTTGTTTGGTACGATATGGCACGTAAAGTATCAAATACGTAACCTATCGTCTTTATATGGAGAGTGGAATGGCGGATCGACTGGCCGGCTTGCTCCGGCACTACTCGCTTTCGGCGCGCGTTTTTCACAGCGGCGCCTTCTGTGGGCAGCATCATTACGCGGCGCCGCATGGCTATATCCATCTGGTGCGGCGCGGCCCGATTACGGCGCGTTCGCCCGTGCATGAAGATCTGCTGGTTACCGAGCCGAGCCTGCTGTTTTATCCGCGCGTGGCGTCGCATCGTTTTGTCGCCGCCCCCGGCGATACCGCTGAGCAGTTGTGTGCGGAGGTCGACCTGGGCGCTTCGACGGGCAATCCGTTGGCCATGGCCTTGCCGTCGATGCTGCTGATTCCGTTGGCGGACTTGCCCGGCCTCGGGCCGACGCTAGAGTTGCTGTTTGCCGAAGCCGAGCGCGACCAGTGCGGTCGGCAGGCCGCCATCGACCGCTTGTGCGAGTTGCTACTGATCCAGTTGCTGCGTTATCTGATGGATGGGCGGCTTGGCGCCACCGGACTGCTGGCGGGCCTGGCCGACCCGAAACTCGCGCGCGCCATAACCGCCATGCACGATGCGCCGCAGACCGCGTGGTCGCTCGAGGCGCTGGCGGCGAAGGCGGGCATGTCACGCGCGCGCTTCGCCGCCGCGTTCAAGGACGCGGTGGGCGTCACGCCGGGCGACTATCTGGCCGACTGGCGGATGAACGTCAGTTGCACCCTGCTCAAGCAGGGGCGGCCGGTGGCGGTGGTGGCCGACCGCGTCGGCTACGGCAGCCCGAACGCTCTGGCGCGCGCCTTCCGCGTGCGCATGGGCTGCGCCCCGCGCGACTGGCTGGCGCAGCAGCGCGGTGACGCGGCGCTCAGCGGTTCGTGAGTTTGAGTTCGATTCGCCGGTTCTTGGCGTAGGCGGCGCCGGTGTTGCGCTCGTCGAGCGGGTGAAATTCGCATCACGCCGGAACAACTGGCGGAACTCCAGGTGGCGATCCGTCAACGGCTGGTCAGTCTGTTCGTGCGGCGCGGCCGGCTGGACAAGGCTGAGTCAGTGGCGCAGGTAGCTGGATGACGCTGTCCCGCCCGGAGCAGACAAAGCTCACGCGCGCCCAAAGGTTCTTCGCCATTCACTGGGACTGACCTGGTTTCTGCGCTTGAAGTGCTGACGCAGCGAGGTCGGGTTCTGAAATCCGACCAGGTCAGAGATGGCTTCCACCGGCAAGGTGGTGCTTTCCAGCAGCTCTCGGGTCCGCTGCAGGCGTTCGTTGATGAGCCAGTCTCCCAACGACATGCCGGTCGCCTTGCTGAAGTGGCGCGTGAACGTGCGCCGGCTCATGGCGGCGCGTTGGGCCAGCGCATCGACCGAGTGGACCTGGTTCAGGTGCTGGCGCAAATGGTCCAGCAACTGATTGATCCTGGCATCTTGCGTGGAAGGGGCAAGCGGCTGTTCAATGAACTGAGCCTGTCCTCCTTCGCGGTGAGGCGGCACCACCATCATCCGGGCGACTTTGTTGGCCGTTTTCTGGCCGTAGAACTTGCGCACGATGTAGAGGCAGCAGTCCAGGCCCGCCCCTGTTCCCGCCGATGTGATCAGGCCATCGTCATCGACATACAGCGCATTCATGTCCAGTTGCACTTGCGGAAAGCGCAGCTTGAAATCCTGCTCCGCCATCCAGTGTGTGGATGCGCGTTTGCCATCCAGCAAGCCCGCATAGGCGAGGACATACGCGCCGTAGCACAGCCCCACCACATGGGCACCCCGCTGGCGGGCCTGGCGCAAGGCGGCTATCAGCTCGGGCTCAGGACGCTCGGCCAGATCATGCCAACCGGGGATCACGACGATGTCAGCCTTGGCCAGCAACTCCAGCCCGCCATCGGGTTGGACGAACAAGGCCCGCTCGGCCGCCAGCGCGGTGCCGCCTGGCGTGACGATCTTCAGATCGAACAGCGCCTGCTCGGGCAACTGCGCACTGAAGATCAAGAACGGCACGCCAAAGTGAAACGGGCTGAAGTGCGGGTAGCTCACGAGGGCCACGAGGGGAAGTCGCTTTGACATGAAGCTCCTGGGTGAAGTGGCCCAATTCTTTCGAATATTGACGCTTGGGTCAATTCTACAAAGGGGCGAGAGACACGACCATGGAGGCCTCTTCAACTCAACGCGGGTGTCCCCCATGTTCTCGATGAAAGCTTTCACTCCCCTGCTGGTCTCGCTGTCGCTGGGCGCCTTTGCGGCAACCGCCTGGTCTGCACCGGCAACCGTCACCGGCACCTCGGTCAAAGTGCAGCAGATCCGTAACGCCACGGTGAAGATCGACTTTGCTGGCACGACCTTCCTGGTCGACCCGATGCTGTCGGACCAAGGGGCGTTCCCCGGCTTCCCGGGCACTTACCGCAGCGAACTGAGAAACCCCTTGGTCGCGCTGCCCTTTTCAGTGAAGGATGTGCTGGACAGCGTGGAAGCAGTGGTCGTGACCCACACCCATACAGACCATTGGGATGAGGCCGCTCAAAAGGCGATCCCCAAGAGCCTGCCGGTCTTCACGCAGAACGAAGCGGATGCCAAGCTCATTCGCAGCCAAGGCTTCCAGGACGTCCGCGTGCTCACCGGCTCCACCACCTTCAAGGGTGTGAAGCTGAGCAGGACCGGCGGTCAGCACGGCACGGATTTGTGGTTTGCCGACCCCGCGCGTGCGGCGTTCATGGGCCCGGTCATGGGGGTCGTGTTTGCGGCGCCGCAGGCAAAGACGGTCTACGTGGCGGGGGACACGGTGTGGCGTCCGGAAGTGGATCAGGCACTGAAGCTGCACAAGCCCGACGTGGTGATCCTCAACACAGGGAGCGCGCTCGTGAGTGGCTTTGAGGAGCATCCCATCATCATGGGCAAGCAGGACACACTCCAGGCCACCAAGGCAGCGCCCCATGCGGCCATCGTGGCCGTGCACATGGATGCGGTGAACCACATGTCACTCACCCGCAAGGCCCTGCGTGAGTTTGTGCAAGACCATAAAATTGAGCAACGGGTGCTGATTCCCGAGGATGGCGAAACCCTCCGGTTCTAAACTACTACGGTGCCTCGTCGTCAAGACCGGACACGGGGGACCAGAGACCGCTTTTGGCCGGCAGCAGCCCGTCGTTGCCTGATGGATCCAACCCCTCCGCTGCTATAGTGCAGTCGGCTTCTGACGTTCAGTGCAGCCGTCTTCTGAAAACGACAGCGCAGGTGGCCAAGCAACCGATGCAGCTCCGGACGATCCCAGCGCCCACCAGAGGCCTTCTCCTGGAAGATCAACCCACACCCTGCCGATTGCAAGGCAGAGATTTGAGCTTGGTTGTCTTGCTCTTGGGTCGAAACGCGGGCGTAACCGATGCGCATGATTGCTTATTCCTATTGCCATTTGTTTTTATTTTGCAATACGTTTTAGCAACGCACAACACCTTATGGGTGTGCTGCCTCCTGTCATTTTCAGAAGGTGACTGCACGGAATATCAAGAGTCGGCTGCACAGTCTTTTCTGATCTGTGGTCGTCTCAGAAAACGGAAAATAAAGCACGCTAAGCTGTGGAAGCCCCTGCCAAGCTCGTTCCACCTTGCAACGACGCAATCAGCGGACACGAAACATTCCCCTGCCGCGAATGGCAGGCGCACACCAGGTCAGACAGCACAGCCTCCATGCGCGCCAAATCGGCCATCTTCTCGCGCACGTCTTGGAGCTTGTGCTCGGCCAGGCTGCTGGCCTCCTCGCAGTGGGTGCCATCGTCGAGCCGCAACAGCTCGGCAATCTCGTCCAGACTGAACCCCAGCCGCTGTGCCGATTTCACGAATTTCACCCGAACCACGTCCGCCTCCCCATAGCGGCGGATGCTGCCGTAAGGCTTGTCCGGTTCCGGCAACAGGCCCTTGCGCTGATAGAAGCGGATTGTCTCCACGTTGACCCCGGCCGCCTTGGCAAAAACGCCAATGGTCAGGTTTTCCAAATTATTTTCCATATCGCTTGACTCCGTACATGAGTACGGAAGTAAGGTTACGCTATCCAATCCAAATTCAAAAGGGCCAACGTATGTCTGAACCACAAAACGGGCGCGGTGCGCTCTTCGCCGGCGGGCTGGCCGCCATTCTTGCATCGACCTGCTGCCTGGGGCCGCTAGTACTGGTCGCCCTGGGCTTCTCCGGTGCTTGGATCGGCAACCTGACGGTGCTGGAACCCTATCGACCGTTGTTCATCGGCGCGGCGCTAGTGGCGCTGTTCTTCGCCTGGAAGCGGATTTACCGGCCCGTGCAGGCATGCAAGCCAGGTGAGGTCTGCGCGATTCCGCAGGTGCGCGCCACCTACAAGCTGATTTTCTGGATCGTGGCCGTGCTGGTCCTGGTCGCGCTTGGATTTCCCTATGTCGTTCCATTTTTCTATTAACCAGGAGTTCATCATGAAGAAACTGTTTGCCTCCCTTGCCCTCGCCGCCGCTGTTGCCCCGGTGTGGGCCGCCACGCAGACGGTCACCTTGGCCGTTCCTGGCATGACCTGCGCGACTTGTCCTATCACCATTAAAAAGGCCTTGAGCAAGGTCGACGGTGTTAGCAAGACCGAGGTCGACTTCTCAACCAAGCTTGCCGTCGTAACGTTTGACGATGCGAAGACCAACGTCCAGGCGCTTAGCAAGGCGACGACGGATGTAGGCTACCCATCTGAGCTGAAGAAGTAAGGCAACAAATAACGGCAGCATCGCTAGAACCACGGCAGAGATGCCGCTCAGGCGATTCTGCCGGTCGTCATCGCGTGAGCAGCCTGTAAACGACCCACGGAGCCTGTTCCCTGAAGCGCACAACCGATTCAGTGACCGAGGCGTCGTACTAGTTGGCTTGGGCACAACGGATAAAAGAGAGAGCGGAATGCAAGAGTTAAACGAAGTTGGTTTGAGCGTGGCGGGAATGACTTGCCCAAGTTGTACAAGGCACGTTGAGGACGCGCTGCTGGCGGTCCCCGGCGTAACGCGAGCGGCTGTCGATTATCCATCGAACAAGGCGCAAGTCACAGGCAATAGGCTTGACGTGTCCGCGCTCGTAGCAGCAGTGGGCGCCCTTGGTTACGGTGCTACGCCTACAGACGAATTTGAAAGCAAAGAGCGCAGTGTTGAACAGCCAGGACTCCTTGGCAAAGCCGCCCAGTGGCTGAGCGGCGAGCGCGCGGTGGAGAAACCGGCAGGTCAGCTGCATGTGGCGATCATCGGTACTGGCGGCGCCGCTGTGGCAGCAGCGCTGAAGGCAGCTGAAAACGGTGCCCGTGTCACCCTGATCGAGCGGGGAACTATCGGCGGCACCTGCGTCAACGTGGGCTGCGTCCCTTCTAAGATCATGATTCGGGCAGCGCATATCGCTCATCTGCGACGCGAAAGTCCTTTTGACGTGGGACTGTCGGCAACGCCCCCAGTTGTCCTGCGTGACCGTCTGCTGGCGCAACAGCAGGCCCGTGTGGACGAGCTGCGTCATGCTAAATATGAAAGCATCCTCGAAAGCAATCCGTCGATCAATCTGGTGCGAGGCAGCGCCCGATTCAAGGATGGCCAAACGCTTATCGTGGAAGCGGCAGAAGGTGACACTCGCGAAGTGGCCTTCGATCGCTGTCTCATTGCCACTGGTGCAAGCGCTGCCATCCCGCCGTTGCCTGGTCTTGCAGGAACGCCATATTGGACGTCCACCGAAGCCCTGGTTAGCGAAGCCATTCCTAAACGGCTGGCAGTAATTGGCGCCTCGGTCGTAGCACTGGAACTGGCACAAGCGTTTGCGCGCTTGGGCAGCGAGGTGACGGTCCTGGCCCGGCGCACCTTGTTTGCCAGTGACGACCCTGCCATTGGCGAGGCCGTGACTGCAGCTTTCCGTGCGGAAGGCATCACGGTGCTGACACAGACGCAGGCGAGTGCCGTGACCTATTGCGACCGCCAATTCATCCTGACGACCGCGCAGGGCGAGTTAAAGGTGGATCAATTGCTTGTTGCCACCGGCCGCACGCCAAATACCGCAAGCCTGAATCTCGAGCGCGCAGGTGTGACGTTTGACTCGCAACATCGCATCCTGATCGATCAAGGCATGCGCACGAGTGCTTCGAACATTTACGCAGCTGGCGACTGCACTGACCAGCCTCAGTACGTCTACGTTGCAGCCGCGGCTGGTACCCGGGCTGGCATTAATATGACCGGCGGCGACGTAAAGCTCGATCTCGACGCCATGCCGGCAGTCGTGTTCACCGATCCGCAAGTTGCCACGGTAGGCTACAGTGAAGCAGAGGC
This sequence comes from Comamonas testosteroni, assembly GCF_000761245.1. GTDB lineage: Bacteria > Pseudomonadota > Gammaproteobacteria > Burkholderiales > Burkholderiaceae_C > Comamonas > Comamonas testosteroni_C. Next base: position 18,133 of record NZ_AWOR01000037.1, read on the forward strand.
CCAGCGCATTGGTCTGCAAACCGAAAGCCGTACGCTCACGCTCGACAATGTGCCGCGTGCACTCGCCAACTTCGATACCCGCGGCTTTATCAAGCTTGTTGCTGAGGCAGGGTCCGGACGCATTCTCGGAGTCCAGGCTGTGACACCGGAAGCAGGCGAAATCATCCAGACTGCCGCGATTGCCATCCGGGCCCGCATGACCGTCCAGGATCTGGCTAACCAGCTTTTCCCTTACCTCACCATGGTTGAAGGTCTCAAACTGGTGGCACAGACTTTTTCGAAGGATGTGACACAGCTATCGTGCTGTGCCGGCTAAACCTTGGGCACCAAAACAGGGACAGAGGAGTTTTTATGTTTTGTGACATCAGACTTAAATTACGCCGTGTACGCGCGTGCTTGACGATCGTACTGGCAAGTACCGCAACGTTAGGCATGCCAAACCAAGCGTTGGCGGCTTATGATTTTTCTAAGCTCGGCGCCGCGATTGAAACATTGTCGCCAGAGACCGTCAGTGATTGGGAAAAGAAGGCCAGGGCTGGCGATGCCATGGCTCAGAACATCATGGGTCTTGCGTACAAATGCGGTATGGGCGTAAAGCAAAACCACGCGGCATCGATCCAGTGGTTCCGCAGGGCGGCCGAGCAGGGTGAAGCCGATGCACAGTTCAACCTCGGGCGCCTCTACGGAAGTGAAGTCGACGGTATGTATAAGAATGGGCGTGCGGCTCCTGCCAACGATGCAGAGGCTTTCAAGTGGTACCGCCTCGCTGCCGAGCAGGGACACACGCAGGCTCAAGTCAGGCTGGCCCAGCTGTTTGCAAAGGGTCTTACCGACATCGCGCCCGACCAGGTGCAGGCATACCAGTGGATGAGTCTGGCCGCAGCGTCGGGAGAACCGACAGCAGCAAAAGTCGTTGCAGACTATGCAGCTCAAATGAAGCCCGAACAGTTACAGCAAGCCCAGCTGCTGGCCGAGGAATGGCAACGCCGGCAAGGCACAAAGTAATTCGTCTTTGTTAAGCGCAGGACGTAACCGCCGAGTAAGGTTTATCCCGGTTGATCGCTGCCCGATATAACAGGTGGAAAATGGACAAGACTATTTATTCCAAAAAGATTGCCGAAAGCCTTTCATCTGGCAATCATCCTAAAGAGTTCGCAACGCTCTTTGTCGCGCTGCTCCGACAGCTAGCGATGGGGGGACCTGTATCACGCGAAAAGCTCGCCGGCGCACTCGGATGGTCTGGAGCGAGAGTTGCAACGGTACTTGAGCAGGCACCTGGTACGGAATATGACGACGAGGCCAATATCATTGGACTGGGGCTGACACTACGTGAAACCTCTCACGTTTTTGAGGTGGATGGCCGTCATTTGTACACATGGTGTGCGCTGGACACCTTGATGTTTCCCGCCTTGACCGGCAAGATTGCCCGTGTCACTTCCCGCTGCGCCGCCACCGGTAGGCCGATCACTCTCACCGTTGCACCAGAAGCAGTGCTTCATGTCGAACCGGCAGAAGCAATGGTTTCACTGCGAACTCCGGATACTTCGCCCGACATTCGTTGTTCGTTTTGCTGTCATGTGCATTTCTTTGCGTCTCCGTCTATTGCAAATTCGTGGGCTTCGACCCACCAAGGGATTGAGGTCGTGCCTGTCGAGAGTGCGTTCGACCTTGGTCATGATGTCGCGCTTAAGCTGCTAGAGGACTGCGAGGAAAGCCCAGTATGAATGCGTACTCGATATCGAAGCTGGCTGATGATGCTTGCGTCAGCGTGCATGTCGTGCGCGACTACATGATACGCGGCTTGTTGCACCCTGCTCGGCGAACCGAAAGTGGCTAGAACATTTTCGATGACAAAACACTCGGAAGGCTGCGGTTTCTCCGCGCAGCCTTCGAGTCCGGAATTGGGCTCGACGAACTGGCGCGACTTTGCAAAGCATTGGACGCAGACGATAGCGAAAGCCTGGACCGATGCGTCGAGCGCGTGCGATGGAAGATCGACGTGCGTCGAACAGTTTTGACTGTCGTCGAGGCCTCTTTGAATGAAATGGCGGCCGGTGCAGCTACTTGAGGTCCGGCCGGTAAAAGCGTTGGAATTAGCCACTTCGTATATAATATATTGATTAATATAGCTTTTTCGATGAATGTTTGACTAAAGCCTTTATCGCGACAGTGACTCCTGAAGCTGCTTAAACTGCCCCTGAATCACCGCTTTTTCCTGAAGAATCAACTTGTTCTCATCGGACAGAACTTCCGCTCTATTCTGAGAGGCTTTCAGATCCGTTTTGGTGACCTCTAATGCTTGGGATAGTACGGCCACCTGCTTATCGGCATCTGCTTTCTGGCTTGCGAGTGCGGCAATATTATCCGCCAATTGTTTGCTTTCATGCTTCCGCTCCCGGTTTTTTGCCGAGGCGTCGTTAAGTTGATGCTCCAAGTTCTGGATATCGGCCACTTGCCTATCCAAGGTGCTTTTGTGCATCGCATTGGCCTGTTCGAGCTCATGCGTTTGTCGTTGTAATTGCGCATTAGTGTCTATCAGCTCGGACGCTCTTGACTCGGCTTGGATGAGCCGGTTTTGCAGGTCTTGAATCTGGTCTTTCAGGCCCCGGTTAACCATCTGGAATTGCTCGCGCTCCTGCTGCCGGTCTTCGGCGGTGCGTTGCTGGTAGGGGGCACCTCAGAAAACGGAAAATAAAGCACGCTAAGCTGTGGAAGCCCCTGCCAAGCTCGTTCCACCTTGCAACGACGCAATCAGCGGACACGAAACATTCCCCTGCCGCGAATGGCAGGCGCACACCAGGTCAGACAGCACAGCCTCCATGCGCGCCAAATCGGCCATCTTCTCGCGCACGTCTTGGAGCTTGTGCTCGGCCAGGCTGCTGGCCTCCTCGCAGTGGGTGCCATCGTCGAGCCGCAGCAACTCGGCGATTTCATCCAGGCTGAAGCCCAACCGCTGGGCCGATTTCACGAATCGCACCCGTGTCACGTCCGCCGCGCCATAGCGGCGAATGCTGCCATAGGGCTTGTCCGGCTCGGGCAACAAGCCCTTGCGCTGATAGAACCGGATGGTCTCCACGTTGACGCCGGCTGCCTTGGCAAAAACGCCAATGGTCAGGTTCTCCAAATTATTTTCCATACCGCTTGACTCCGTACATGAGTACGGAAGTAAGGTTACGCTATCCAATTCAAATAGGAGATGGAACCATGAAGCTCGCCCCATATATTTTAGAACGTCTCACCCCGACCAACCGGCCCAAAGGTTTTGCGGAGTTCTTGGTCGCGCTACTGGGTGAACTTGCCAAGGGACGCCCGATTTCGCGAACTACGCTTGCCAGGACTCTTGGCTGGCCCGCTGAGCAAGTGGCGGCTGTGCTCGAACAAGCCACCAGTACCGAATACGACAACGATGGGAACATCATCGGCTATGTCCTCACCTTGCGCGAGACGTCGCATGTCTTGGAAATTGACAACCGCCGGCTGTATGCCTGGTGCGCGCTGGACACCCTGATGCTCCCGGCGTTAATCGGCCGTACAGCTCGCGTCTCGTCGCATTGCGCTGCAACTGGAGCACCCGTTTCGCTTACGGTTTCACCCAGCGAGATACAGGCTGTCGAACCTGCCGGCATGGCGGTGTCCTTGGTATTGCCGCAGGAAGCAGCCGACGTTCGTCAGTCCTTCTGTTGCCATGTACATTTCTTTGCATCTGTCCCGACGGCGGAAGACTGGGCCTCCAAGCATCAAGGATTGGAAGGATTGGCGATCGTCAGTGTCCACGAGGCTTTCGGCTTGGGCCAGGAGTTTAATCGACATCTGTTGCAGACCATGTCATCTAGGACACCGTGATCGGATATCGACCCAATGTTCTACGGCACCGGCATCGGATTCGCAGCGCGCGGATTGAACTCGGCGAAACGGTATATGCATTGCCGTGAACCGACCAAAAGGAGGTGTTCGATGAACGCCTACACGGTGTCCCGGCTGGCCCTTGATGCCGGGGTGAGCGTGCATATCGTGCGCGACTACCTGCTGCGCGGATTGCTGCGGCCAGTCGCCTGCACCACGGGTGGCTACGGCCTGTTCGATGACGCCGCCTTGCAGCGACTGTGCTTCGTGCGGGCCGCCTTCGAGGCGGGCATCGGCCTCGGCGCATTGGCGCGGCTGTGCCGGGCGCTGGATGCGGCGAACTGCGATGAAACTGCCGCGCAGCTTGCTGTGCTGCGTCAGTTCGTCGAACGCCGGCGCGAAGCGTTGGCCAATCTGGAAGTGCAGTTGGCCGCCATGCCGACCGCGCCGGCACAGCATGCGGAGAGTTTGCCATGAACAGCCCCGAGCGCATGCCGGCCGAGACGCACAAACCGTTCACCGGCTACCTGTGGGGCACGCTGGCCGTGCTGACTTGCCCCTGCCACCTGTCCATCCTCGCTGCCGTGCTGGCCGGCACAACCGCCGGTGCATTCCTTGTCGAGTATTGGGTCATCACGGCGCTCGGTTTGACCGGCCTGTTTCTTCTGTCACTGGCGCGGGCGTTGCGGGCATTCAGGGAAAGATCATGAGCGCTTCCCGGCCGGATGGATGGACTACGGCGGAGGGCCCAAGCGTTCGAGCGCGGGCAAGGCTTTCTGTTCGCAAAGCCGATGCCGGCGGCGGCATTCGCCGTCTTCGTCAGTCAATGGAGGGGTGCCACCATGAATGCAAATGATCCGACCGCCACCAGTTGCTGCGTGTGCTGCAAGGAAATTCCGCTCGATGCCGCCTTCACACCGGAAGGCGCGGAGTACGTCGAGCACTTCTGCGGGCTGGAGTGTTATCAACGTTTCCAGGCGCGGGCCAGCACTGCGACCGAAACGAGCGGCGAACCGAACGCTTGCGGTTCGCCGCCGTCAAATTGAGACAAACCACGCTTTCGCTACGTCGCCTCATGTCGGCATCAAATTCGGCTGAGTAGCTTCTCGCCATCTGGACGTAGCTCGCCCTTGGGTGAAATATGCCGATACAGGGTCTGCCGCGTGATGCCAAGTTCCTGGCACAGGTCGCCGACCTTGGTCTCTGACTGCCCCATTGCCGCCATCGCCAGCCGCAGCTTGGCGGCGGTCATCTTGAACGGCCGGCCGCCTTTCCGGCCGCGTGCCCGTGCTGAGGCCAGGCCCGCCACGGTGCGCTCGGCGATCAACTCGCGCTCGAACTCGGCCAGCGCGGCGAAGATACCGAAGACCAGCTTGCCGGCGGCGGTCGTGGTGTCAATGGCCGCGCCGTGCCCGGTCAGCACCTTGAGGCCGATGCCGCGTCCGGTCAGGTCATGGACGGTATTGATCAGATGGCGCAGGTCGCGCCCGAGCCGATCCAGTTTCCAAACGACCAACGTGTCGCCTGGCCGTAGTGCCTTCAGACAGCTCGCCAGACCGGGACGATCCTCGCGTTTTCCGGACGCTTGGTCTTCATAGAGATGCGCCGGATCAACACCGGCCGCGACCAGCGCATCGCGCTGCAAGTCCGTCGCCTGGGAGCCATCCGCCTTCGATACTCGCATGTAGCCAATCAGCATCTTGTACCTGTCACATATACGTTCGATTATGTGACAGTTTGCATCGGGAAGCTCTGCACGTCAAAATTTGTCACTTAACCCGTCATTCTGTCTAAGGCATGCAAAGGGTAGGCTAGGCTCATAATGTGACAGAAATTCCGGGGGGATGCCTTCCTTCGCGAAGGTGGCGCGCAACTGTTCCAAGGAAGCGGGGTCGCGCCGACCATAGGAAGCCAACGCGAACAGCGAGCGTGCCGTCTCGGGGTTGTGTCGTGCTTCAATGATGGCCTCATCAATGGCCTGGATTGCACGCTGCCAGTGATCGACGGGTTCGGGCTTCGGCGCTTTCGCCGGCAGGCCACTGGTGAACCCGGTTTGGGGCTCGGACCAGAATAGCTTTGCGTGCTCGCCTGGCGGGCTTATATCCCTCACCTCAATCAAGCTGATTGCCGTTGCCGCCGCCTCCAGCATCTGCAACCGTACTGCCGGGTTCAGGGTTTCATACGGTCGCCACAGACTTTGCCCAGCACGCAGCGGATGCCCGCAGCATTCCCAGATTTGGCGGAGATACCCCGCGTAGGTGCCGCACGTCGAAAGCGGGGTGTTCAGCTCATCGAGCAGCGTGCGTAGCAGCCTAAACCACAATCCGGCGTGGATGCGTCGGCGCGGCAACTCCACGTGGCCGGTCGTCAGTGCCTGCCAGGTACGCTGGTCCATCGCCGCAATCGCGTCGCTGGCAGTGCGCGGTTCGGCGTCGGCGTTCTCCCAGCCGAGAAACCGCCCTGGCACGCCCCAATAGGATTCCAGCCAGCAGCCATGCAGTGGGCAGCTCAGCATCAGGGGCAGCTTCCACGCGAGCAGTACGGCTTGGTTCTCCGGATCGTTCAGACAGAGCGGGCAGGCGCGATGTATCGGCTGGCTGGGCAGCCAGGCACGCCAGCTCGTGATGGATCGCGTCCTACGGCGGAGTTTCGGCAGCAGCACCGAGAGCTGGAACGCATAGGTTTCCAATGCATCTGGAATCTGATCATCAAGGCTGTCCAGTAGCCAAGGCACCCAGCCGGCGAAACTCATGCAACGCAGCCGGTCCGGCTCGATGCCGCTCCGCTGGGAGAGCATCGCCAGCAGCGCCAGTGGTGGCGCGGTGTCCAGGTCATCAACCTGGCCGTGACCAAGATCGTGCTCCAGCAGCTCGGACACCTCCATGTGATAGCAAAGGGCCACGCGGTTGAGCCACGAAGACAAGGCTTCGCCTTCCCTGGGAGCCGGATGCAGTGGCCAGTGTGGCGCTGGCTTCACATCAGTTCCCGCTCGAATTGCCGCCGCCGCTCGCTGGGACCGGTGTAATCGGCCATGCTGAGCGTGCGATGGTTGATCGCTTCCTCACCGCTCTCCACGGCAGCGACGGCCGCCGCCATCAACAGGTGCGCCAGCTCGCCGATGGTGCCCTCGCTGCGCGTGAGCAGGTAGCGGGCCATATCCAGCGTGGCAATCGACGAGGGTCGCCGCAGCGGGAGCGAAGCCGCGAAGCTGGCCAGCAGTGAGCAGCAATCGTCGTTGGCCTCCCACACCGGCAGCATCATCGGCTCGAAGCGGTTTTCCAACTGGTCGTCCGAGCGGATCGCCAAGTAGGCATCGCGTGTGCCGACCCCGACCAGCGGGATGCGCAGCTCGTTGCCGAGGAAACGCAGCAGGTTGAGGAATTCCCGGCGGTTGACGCTGTTGCCGGCCAGGACGTTGTGCAATTCGTCGATCACCAGCATGCGCACGCCGACCTTGCGTAGCAGTGCCAGCGCCAATTGCTCCATTTCCGGCAGCCGTGGGCGCGGGCGCAATGGCGCGCCCATCGCGGCAAGTAGCGCGACGTAGAAGCGGATTACCGACGGTTCGGATGGCATCTGCACGACCAGTACCGGAATGTGCTCCTGGTCGGCGTCGGAGCTGGCCGGGTGGGTGCGGCGGAATTTCTCGACGATCATCGACTTGCCGTTGTTGGTTGGACCGACCAACAGCAGGTTGGGCATGCGTTGTTTGTTCGGCCACGCATACAGGGCTTCCAGCCGATTCAGCGCCTCGACTGCTCGCGGATAGCCGATCCAGCGGTCAGCGCGAAGGCGATGGATGCGTTCGTCCGCCGGAAGACGGGCCAAGCCCTGGGCCACCGGCATCAGGTGGGACAAGTCGATGATGGGATATTCTTCCACGGCTACCACTCCTCAATCTGGTCGAACGGTTTGGCAGGTGGCTGGTTGTCTGCCTGCGGGTCAGCCATGTCCGCGTCCGGTGGTGGCGTGGTTTTGAAAAGAACTGCCGTTGCCTTGAGATGCTGGCGTCGATCCGCGTCGCGCCGCGCCTTGCGCGTAGCTTTCTGCGCGGTGGACACGATTTCGCGCATCTGGCCGATCATGCGAAACAGCGCCGACTCATCCACCTGTTCGCGCCCTTGCTGCCGCAATTTCGCCAGCGCCTGTCGTTGTTCCCAGAGGGTGACAGCCGGGTGCGACAAGGTGCGGTATGGAATTTCCAGATAGTGCTGCCCCTCCGGCTCCAGCACCCAAATGCGGCTGATGTCGCGCGGGTCGCGCCGGATCAGGAACGCAGGCAAGCGGTCGCGCCGAGCTATCCACGGCTTGAGCGCATCGGCGTAGTAATGGATGTGGTCGATGACGAAGCCGGTGCGGGTCAGCGTGCGGCGGATGATGGGCAGAAAATCGACCAGAAAAGCCGTGGTGCGAGTGATGACGGTTGGCACGCCGGTCCGCGCGATAGCTTCGGCCCAGCGCGCTGCCGGCGGCTGGAGCAGGCCGTTGTGCACGGAGCCGTGGTAGGTGCCGACCGCCAATGTGAGCCAGCGCTCCAGCTCACGCAGCGTCAGGGCGGCCTTGTTTTCGGAATCGTAGTCGCCGCGCTGGTCAGGGTTGGAGAAGGTCGTCCCTGGCAATTCGTCGTGGATCATCTGCATCGCCGTGCCGATGATCCGTTCCACGATGCCGCCGTAGTGCGGCTGCCCGAGCGGGCGATAGTCAAGCCGGATGCCATGCTGCTCGCAGCCTCGGCGTAGCGCTTCGCTCTTGAACTCGGCCGCGTTGTCCAGGTAGAGCAGCCTGGGCTTGCCGCTCATCGGCCACTCCATTTCTATGTTCAGACCCTCCAGCCAGGGACGCTTGTCGCAGGCGACATGCACAAGGCACAGGCCGACCGAAACAGATGACGGCGCTTCCAGCGTGACGACCATGCCGAGCACGCAGCGGGTAAACACGTCGATGGCGATGGTCAGATACGGACGGCCAATCGGTTGCCGGTCGCGCTCGTCCACCACGATCAGGTCGATGACCGTGTGATCAATCTGCACTTGTTCCAGTGGCGCGGTCACGGCGGGAGGCTCACCACCGACACCTTGCAGGCTGCGGGACGCATCCTGACCTTCCCGGCGGCGAGTGGCCTTGAGCGGATCGAGGCCGGCGATCCGCAGAGCCACGGTGTTGCGCGCCGGCGCCCGCAGCTTTTGCGCTTTGCAAGCCTGCGCGACCTCGCGGTGGAACGCTGCCAGGCTACGCTTCTGCTTGGTCAGGAAGCGCTTTTGCAGCAACTCGCGGATGATGCGCTCAACTGATTCCGGCAAGCGTCCCTTGCCTTTTCCGCCGCCGGATCGGCTGCGAGCCAGGTCCGTCACAAGCCCAGCACCTTGCCGGGCACGGCGGATTAGGACATACACCTGCCGCCTGGACAGGCCAAGCGCGTGAGCAGCGGCATCGGCGGCTTCATGCCCGACCACATCAAGCGCTGCCAGCGGCCCGATGATTTCCGCCCGTTGCCGGGCCTGCGCCCAAGCCGCATCGGGCAGGGTGGCCACGCCTTGCTCGGCAATCAATGATGTGTCTGACGCCATGCTCACACCTCGCTTTGGTGCACACGAGTATTGAGCATAGTCGAGATTGGTGCAGATGACTTCTGATATTGCGTTGTCAGGAGTCGCCTGCACATCTGGCGTTACGCCCCGTCAATTGGTGCAGTCGTCTTCTGAAAATGACACCTCCATTGTGATTGCGCAAATGACCGTTTTTGCAATCTACTCAAGACTTTATTTTGTAGATCTTATCTCATTATTGTAGTAACATCTACGAAATGAATTTGCTTTCGCTTATCCTTTCCTTGCCTACTGAAAACGCGACCGTCCGGCAACGGACGTGGCGTGCCCTCAAAGCCTCCGGCGCTGCGGTGCTGCGCGACGGCGTGTACCTGATGCCCGACCGCGACGAATGCCGCGCGGTGCTGGATAACTTGGCCTCCGATGTGCGTGAAGGCGGTGGGGTCGCTCATGTGCTGCGTATGGAAGACCCTGAAGGGGTCAACTTCGTCGCATTATTCGACCGCAGCAACGATTTTGCTGCCTTGCTAGTCGATGTCCATCATCTCAGGCAGACGCTGACATTGGATACCGTGCAAGACGTGCTGCGGCAGGTGCGTAAGCTTCGCAAATCCTTTACTACGCTGGTTGAAATCGACTTCTACCCCGGCGAGGCTCAGCGTCAAGCGGACAGTGCGTTGTGTGAACTGGAACAAGCTTGCGCCCGCACGCTGTCGCCGGACGAGCCGCACGCTGTAGAGGGGACTATTACCCGCTTGGATCGTTTGGATTACCAGGCCCGTACCTGGGCCACTCGCGCACGTCCTTGGGTTGATCGGCTCGCCAGCGCATGGCTGATCCGGCGCTTCATCGACCCGCAGGCGCGCATCCTTTGGTTGGCAACCCCTGCGGACTGCCCGCCGGATGCGTTGGGCTTCGACTTCGATGGCGCGACGTTCAGCCATGTCGGCAGCCGTGTCACGTTCGAGGTCCTGGCGGCGAGCTTTGGGCTGGAACAGCCCGCCATCACAAGGATTGGCCTTGTGGTGCATTACCTCGACGTGGGCGGCATCCAGCCGCCAGAGGCCACTGGTATCGAAAGCGTACTGGCCGGTTTGCGGGAAACGGTTGACCACGACGATCAACTATTGGCCATCGCCTCCACTGTGTTCGATGGCTTACTGGCCAGCTTTGAAAAAGGGACCCTCACCGTATGACTCAAACCGTCGTAACCAAGGAGGCTGTGGCAGTGCCTCCCTCCCCACAAGTTGTCAGCTTTTGGCAAGCGTTTCGCCTGTGGTTAAAGATCGGGTTCATAGGCTTCGGCGGCCCCGCCGGACAGATCGCGATCATGCACCGCGAATTGGTCGAACAGCGGCGCTGGATCAGCGAGCGTCGCTTTCTGCATGCGCTCAACTTCTGCATGCTGCTTCCGGGCCCGGAGGGGCAGCAACTCGCCACATACATGGGCTGGCTAATGCACCGAACTTGGGGAGGCATAGTTGCAGGTGTCCTGTTTGTGCTGCCTTCGCTCTTCTTTCTGATCGCGCTGTCGTGGATTTACATTGCGTTCGGTGACACGCCGCTGGTTTCCGGCCTGTTCTACGGCATCAAACCTGCCATCACCGCGGTTGTCGTGCAGGCCGTGCATCGGATCGGCTCGCGTGCTCTCAAGAACGGCCTGATGTGGGCGATTGCCGCTGGGGCATTCGTCGCCATCTTCGCGATGAATGTGCCGTTTCCGGCCATCGTCGCCGGGGCCGCGCTGATAGGGTATATCGGCGGTCGCGTTACCCCGGACAAATTCAGGGCCGGCGGCGCGCATCGTGCGGCCGATAAATCCTATGGCCCCGCGCTGATCGATGACAACACCCCCATACCGTCGCACGCCCTGTTCCGCTGGTCTGGCTCGCTGCGGGTTGCCGCGATGGGTTGCCTGTTGTGGCTGATCCCCATGGCATTCCTTCTCGGCACCTATGGCTGGGACCACACCCTGACCCAGATGGGCTGGTTCTTTACGAAAGCCGCATTACTGACCTTTGGGGGGGCCTATGCAGTATTGCCGTACATCTATCAGGGTGCGGTCGGCCATTACAGTTGGCTCACCCCCACGCAGATGGTCGATGGGTTGGCGCTCGGCGAGGCCAATCCGGGGCCGCTCATTATGGTGGTGGCCTTCGTCGGCTTTGTGGGGGCCTATGTACAGGCACTATTCGGCCCCGATATGTTGTTCGTTGCCGGTGCGGTCGCAGCCGCGCTGGTGACCTGGTTCACTTTCCTGCCGTCCTTCATTTTCATCCTCGCCGGAGGGCCGTTCGTAGAGTCGACGCGCGGAGATCTCCGGTTTACCGCGCCGCTGACTGCGATAACGGCAGCGGTGGTCGGTGTGATCCTGAACCTGGCCGTGTTTTTCGCCTATCACGTGCTCTGGCCCAAAGGCCTCGCCGGGCACTTCGACTGGGTGTCGGCACTGATCACCATCGGTGCGGCAGTGGCCTTGTTCCGCTTCAAGCGAAACGTGATTCACGTCATCGCGGCATGTGCGGTGCTGGGCCTGATATTGAAGACCTTGATCTTGTGAGGTGACACCATGTCCTTCGACATTAAACCGCTGCCTTTCCCCGCAAGTACCCTAAATGGTCTGTCCGAAAAGCTGATCGCCAGCCATCACGAAAACAACTATTCCGGGGCCGTCAAACGCCTGAACGCCATCCACACCAAGCTCGGCACCCTTGACTTCACGCAGGAAGCCGGCTTCCTGCTGAACGGTCTCAAACGCGAAGAACTGATCGCCTACAACTCGATGCTGCTGCATGAGATCTACTTCGACTCGCTGGGCGGCAACGGCGTGTTGCCCGTAGGCCCGCTGTGCGAGGCGATCGAGCGCGACTTTGGCAGCGTCGAGCGCTGGCAGGCCGAATTCTCGGCGATGGGCAAGGCGCTCGGCGGCGGTTCCGGCTGGGTGCTGCTGGTCCAATCAGCGCGCGACGGCAAGTTGAGCAACCAGTGGGCCGCCGATCACTGCCACACCTTGGCTGGCGCTTTGCCAATCCTGGCGCTTGATATGTATGAACACGCGTATCACATCGACTATGGCGCCAAGGCCGGTGCCTATGTAGATGCATTCATGGCCAACATCGACTGGCAACGAGCGGCTATTCGCTGGGCTAGTCACCAACCCTCAGGAGGACTCTCATGAAATGGATTACCCGCGAACGCCCGAAGATCGATCGCATTGCCTGCCCGTGGATGGTGACGCGGTTCATCGACACGGATGCCGAGTTCCTCTACGTCCCGGCAGGCGACGTGCTGCGCATCGCTCAGGAGACCGGCGCGGTCCCGTATGACATTCCTGGAGTGGAACTTTCCCATGACGGTGAGCTTTGCAGCTTCGATGCCTTCCTGGCCAAGTACGCGATGGATGACCCTGCCCTCAAACAGCTCGCCGTGATTGTTCGCGGTGCCGATACATCCCGACTTGACCTGACGCCGCAGTCGACAGGGTTGTACGCGCTATCTCTTGGCTTGTCGCAGAACTTCAGCGACGACCATGAAATGCTCAAGCACGGCATGGTGATGTACGACGCGTTCTATGCATGGTGCAAGCACTGCCAGAGTGAGACGCATAACTGGCCGCCGAAGATGTAACCAAGCGAATTCGAGAGGGAGTCGCCGGACATGCCGCGCCGTTCGATCCTGTCCGCCGCCGAGCGCGAGAGCCTGCTGGCGTTGCCGGACACCATGGAGGACTTGATCCGCTACTACACGTTCAGCGAATCCGACCTCTCGATCATCCGGCAACGGCGCGGTCCAGCCAACCTCCTGGGCTTCGCCGTGCAGCTCTGCTACATGCGCTATCCCGGCATGATGCTCGCGGTAGATACGGAGCCGTTTCCGCCGTTGCTGCGTCTGGTAGCCACGCAACTGAAGGTGCCACCCGAAGCCTGGGCGGACTACGGCCAGCGCGCCGAGACGCGCCGCGAGCACCTGCTGGAACTGCAATCGATCTTTGGTTTCCAGGCCTTCGCAACGCGGCACTATCGCCCCAGCGTGCACAGCCTGGATGAACTGGCTTGGCAGACCGACAAAGGCATCGTGTTGGCGACGGAGTTGATCGAAGGGCTGCGACAAAAGAGCGTGCTGCTCCCGTCACCGGGCGTCATTGAACGCATCTGCGCCGAGGCCATTACTCGCGCCAACCGGCGCATCTACGAAGCGCTGTCCGAGCCGCTGACAGACCCCCACCGGCATCGCCTCGATGATCTGCTCAAGCGCCGCGAGTTCGGCAAGACGACCTGGCTGGCCTGGCTGCGCCAGTCGCCCGTCAAGCCGAACTCGCGCCACATGCTCGAACACATCGAGCGCCTGAAAGCCTGGCAAGCGCTCGACCTGCCTACTGGCATCGAACGGCTGCTTCACCAGAACCGGCTGCTCAAGATCGCCCGCGAGGGTGGCCAGATGACGCCCGCTGATCTGGCCAAGTTCGAGCCGCAACGGCGCTACGCCACCCTCGTCGCGCTGGCCATCGAGGGTATGGCCACCGTCATCGACGAAATCATCGACCTGCACGACCGCATTCTGGGCAAGCTGTTCAACGCCGCCAAACACAAGCATCAGCAACAGTTCCAGGCGTCCGGCAAAGCGATCAACGCCAAGGTGCGACTGTACGGACGCATCGGCCAGGCGCTGATCGACGCCAAGCAGTCGGGCGGCAACCCGTTCGCCGCCATCGAGGCCGTCATGTCCTGGGATGCCTTCGCCCAGAGCGTCACCGAGGCGCAGAAGCTCGCGCAGCCCGATGACTTCGATTTCCTGCACCGCATCGGCGAGAGCTACGCTACCTTGCGCCGCTACGCGCCGGAATTCCTGGCCGTGCTCAAGCTGCGGGCCGCGCCCGCCGCCAAGGGCGTGCTCGACGCCGTCGACGTACTGCGCGGCATGAACACTGACAACGTCCGCAAGGTGCCCACTGATGCCCCGACCGACTTCATCAAGCCTCGTTGGCAGAAGCTGGTGATGACCGACGCCGGCATCGACCGGCGCTACTATGAACTGTGCGCGCTGTCGGAACTCAAGAACTCGCTGCGCTCGGGCGACATCTGGGTGCAGGGCTCGCGTCAGTTCAAGGATTTCGAGGATTACCTGGTGCCGCACGAGAAGTTCGCCAGCCTCAAGCAGGGCAGCGAATTGCCGCTGGACGTGGCCACCGACTGCGACCAGTACCTGTACGAGCGGCTGACACTGCTAGAAGCGCAGCTTGCCACCGTCAACCGCATGGCGGCGGCCAACGACTTGCCGGATGCCATCATCACCGAGTCGGGCCTGAAGATCACGCCGCTGGACGCGGCGGTGCCCGACACCGCGCAGGCGCTGATCGACCAGACAGCAATGATCCTGCCGCACGTCAAGATCACCGAACTACTGCTCGAAGTCGATGAGTGGACGGGCTTCACCCGGTACTTCACGCACTTGAAATCCGGCGACCTGGCCAAGGACAAGAACCTGCTGCTGACCACGATCCTGGCCGATGCGATCAACCTGGGCTTGAGCAAGATGGCCGAGTCCTGCCCCGGCACGACCTACGCCAAGCTGGCCTGGCTGCAAGCCTGGCACATCCGCGACGAGACCTATTCAACGGCGCTGGCAGAACTGGTCAACACCCAGTTCCGGCATCCCTTCGCCTGTCACTGGGGCGACGGCACCACGTCATCGTCGGACGGTCAGAACTTCCGAACAGGCAGCAAGGCCAAAAGCACCGGCCATATCAACCCGAAGTATGGCAGCAGCCCAGGACGGACTTTCTACACCCACATCTCTGACCAGTACGCGCCGTTCCACGCCAAGGTGGTCAACGTCGGCGTGCGCGACTCGACCTACGTGCTCGACGGCCTCCTTTACCACGAATCCGACCTGCGGATCGAGGAGCACTACACCGACACGGCGGGCTTTACCGATCACGTCTTCGCGCTCATGCACCTGCTGGGCTTCCGCTTCGCGCCGCGCATCCGCGACCTGGGCGACACTAAGCTCTACCTCCCCAAGGGCGATACCGCCTATGAGGCGCTCAAGCCGATGGTCGGCGGCACGCTCAACATCAAGCATGTCCGTGCCCATTGGGATGAAATCCTGCGGCTGGCTACCTCGATCAAACATGGCACGGTGACGGCCTCACTAATGCTGCGCAAGCTCGGCAGCTATCCACGCCAGAACGGCCTGGCCGTCGCCCTGCGTGAGCTGGGACGCATCGAGCGCACGCTGTTCATCCTCGACTGGCTGCAAAGCGTGGAGCTGCGCCGCCGTGTCCACGCCGGACTCAACAAGGGGGAAGCGCGGAACGCGTTGGCCCGCGCCGTGTTCTTCAACCGGCTGGGTGAAATTCGCGACCGCAGTTTCGAGCAGCAGCGCTACCGGGCCAGCGGCCTAAACTTGGTGACGGCGGCTGTCGTGTTATGGAACACGGTCTACCTGGAGCGCGCAGCGCATGCGCTGCGTGGAAACGGTCTCGGCGTCGATGATGCGCTGTTGCAGTACCTGTCGCCGCTGGGCTGGGAGCACATCAACCTGACCGGCGATTACCTCTGGCGCAGCAGCGCCAAGATCGGAGCTGGCAAATTCAGGCCCCTACGACCGCTGCAGCCGCCTTAGCGTACTTTGCGGTCCGTTTTCTGAGACGACCCCGCCCTGGCTATCGTTCATGCGCGGATCAGTGTGCATTTCTCAGCCAGCTGGGCTTTGATCTTTCCCACCTTGGAGTGGGGCACTATCCAGCCTTCGTAGCTCGGGTTGCGCTTACCGTCCCACCGGCACACATCAAATACGATCTGCTCAAGTGGTCCATTGCTGGGGCTGGACACCGCCATGTCGCCACTGGGCAATGCGGTTGTGACAATCTCTCCATGCACACCATTCAGTCGATAAATGCTCATTTGGCTGTGGCCCTTTCTAAGCTGTCATGGAGCATTTTCACTCCTGCCCCGATGTTCCATGCATACAGGATGGCGCCCAGTCCAACCAGCAATGTGAGCAACCACGGCCAGATGCCGAATGCTGTCACCACAGTATCAAAGGGCAGTTCTGTCTTGCTCGCTTCTATGCAAGAGTGCAACCCAAAGCTTCCTGCCAGGAACAATGTGAGGCCCAAAATCAACTCAATGGGTGCGTATCGCACTACCCAAAGAATCGCCCACTTCTTCTTCAACATACTTCCTCTTTTTCTATCTCTTAGGTTTTCGCATGCGAAACAGTTAGCGCGTCAGATGCATTTTGTAACAAGTTGGCATCGTGACATAACTCACCTGTCCTAACCTGACAACTTGACTCCCGCGCCTCAGTTGCTAACGGTGTGCTTTGCTCCGGCGATATCCGTTCGCTTGAACATCAGGCGGACACCGCAGGAATTGCTGGCGCAGCACGCCTATGCCAAGGACTTTCAAGACCATCAGCCGCGCACCCGGATTCAGGCCGGAGATAGCGCCCGAGGCGTAAAGACCTATCATCAGGACATCAACGGCGGCGCTAAAGCCCAGGGCCGCGCAAACCAAGCTGGAGCTGCGAGTCCGTCGCTCAAGACAGATCACAATGCACAGGTAGAACAGCACCAGATTGATGAGCATGTGTGGCCAGTCCGCGCCACCGGACAAGTACAGCCTGCTCCAGCCAGCAACAAAGAACACCAGACTGAAGGAACTCACAGTCGCTATCGAGTCGGCCAAAAGCGCGAACATTGGCCGCAAGGTGATGAGCCTGCACAGATGCCACGCCATAGCGCAGACCCACAATCCCAGTAGTCGAACCATCTACTTTGTTGCTCCGTTGCAATCTACGCATGCTATGCCGCGCTTCACGTCCGTCACGCTGTCGAAGCTCAGCCAGCCTGTAGAGATGCCGCAGCGCCGACATGACATGACTGCGATGTACTGACCAGACTCGCTGGTTCCAGCGTCCGACACATGCATCAGCACGCGGCGAGACGCGCGCTTGGCCTTGGCTTTTTCCACTGGCAAGGGGACGCTCTCTGGGAACAGATCTCCGGTCATTTCATCCTTTGTCATCCCCTGCCCTTCCCAAAAAAAAGGCCCATGAAACTGGGCCAAGCCTCAAAGTGATTTCAGGTATTGGCTGACACGCCAGACAGCCTGTAAATCGTCTTTAGGTTCTTGCGCATGTATTGCTCAAGAGCAAACACAAAACCGGACAGCAGTGCCATCAGCCCACATACAGCCAGAACCAAATTCGCCCATAGGTTGAGTCTGCTCTTGGCCTCAGCTTCCTGCTGCTCATGATTGAAGGAGCGAAGACTTCGGCTCATACCCCATGCCTTGTTCTCCATCATGGCTAGCACGTCTGCGGAGTACTGCAGTTCGGGCGTTGCATTCGATGCCCTTTCCAGTGCCAAATCCAGGTTGGCACGGTAGGCATCCCAGTTGATCTCAGAATCCTTCTGTTTCAGCTGTGCCTGCGCAACAAGATATGGCCCGAACTCTTGGGCATCAGCAGATGCATTGCCTATCAACTCGGTGACGCGTGCAGGCAGGCCGAAGCTGATGGCCTCCTCGATCTGCTTTTGTCTTGCATCGCTCTTGGACTGGCGGTGCTCTGCTCGCTCGGAGCTTGATGAAAACAAGCTGCTTTCGAGTCCATCGTGTTGAGGAGCAATCCCTTCGATGACATTCTGGAAAACAAAGGATGCGGGGATCAGCATCAACCCCATGAACACACGAGCGAATTGACCAAATATCAATCCGCTAATGGCCAGAGCTGTCGCGGACAATACTCCAACGACTTTGACTAGGTTGCTCAGGGTGACAAAGGTGGAAAAAGAGTTCATTCCGGTTCGAATCCCATCCACCGCCCCGCTAGTCTCTGCGGGTCCGCTCGCCTCCAAGGCTTTGGCCAGTGCCTTCGGAATATCGGGACTGCCGATGCTCCGCAGTGGCTCATGCCCCATTCCCAACCAAGCCAGGACAGCTGCAACTGCTGCCGCTACGAAGACAACAATGGCCGCCATTTGCCAAACGCGCTTGAGGCGATTCGCACGTTGGAACAATGTGCCCGATACCTCTTCAATCCAGCTCGTTTCAAGCACGGTCTTCTCAACCCCTTTAGCGCCCCAATTTTTGGTACGTGTCTCGCTCATGATTTAGGCTCCTGTGGCTGCGCTTGCGCGAGAGATGCCCAGATTCTGGCTATTGGTCGAAATTTGCTTTTTCATCTGCGCACACATGTGCTCAATCTGCATACTCGACTGCTCGCGTTCCCTCTTGCCTTCCAGCTGGATCTGGCTCACATCGTTTGCGGTCTTCACCAACATGTCCTGCACGTACTGCAGAGTCTTGACATCGATAGGCAAGCGCTGATTTGACTTAGCCGTGGCCACCGCGTTCTTGTGCAGCAAATCAGCACCGCGTGTGAGCATGCTGTTCGTGAAATCATCGATGGCCACAGTCAGCTCTGCGGCATTTTTCGATTCATTCAGGCCCATGGCCAGCACAAACTGCCGCTTCCAGATTGGGATCGTCAGCGTAGTGATGGTGTTGAACTTGTCCACCAGGACGAAGTTCGTGGACTGGATCACACGGATCTGGGGGAGCATCTGCAGGGACGATTGCTGAAGCGCTTCGAGGTTGCCGATACGCAGCCCCAGGTTGCTCGCAAAAGCCTGCATATCGGACAACTCCTGCAGCTCCGCAGGATTGCTCGCAATTTGCTGGCGCTGCTCGATCAGCTGATGCACGCGCGCCAATGCAACGCGGCCAGCTACGATGTGCACGCTCAGCTCGTAATACTCTTTGCGAACGTTGTCGAACATCACTTCCAGCGTTTCATTGCGTTTGCTCAGCCCCGCCACGGTCGTTTGAACTTCGGTGATCACCTTGTCGATCTGCTCCTTGGATGTTTCGAACTGGTTCTGCAGGCGCATTCCGCGCATCTTCAGCTTGTCGATCCATGGCCCAATCACCGGGAGGTTAGAGCGCCGTCCTGTCAGTACGTTCATGTTGGTTTTCTGGGCAATGCCGACGACTTCAACCAGCTGGTCGCCCATTTGCCCCACTTCACCGTTCCGAACCTGGCTCAACAGTTCGTCGGCATATGCCGTAGTCTGTTCACCCGCTCGCTTTCCGAAGGTGTTGACCGTTCCCGGATTCATCGGATCGATGTCTTGCACCAGCTGCGCGATGTGCTCCAGATCGCCATTACCCAGACCCATGACCTTCAGTTGCTTGTCGCTCAGCTGATGGACTTCAACGGGATATGTAGATGTCGGTGTCTTTGTCGCAATCGTGTTCATGATTCTTTTCCCTGTTACTGAGTGACCGAAATGGACTTGAGGTTGTCTGCGAAGCTCTTGCGCAGGTTTTCATGGGCTTGGATAGCCATGGCCAGCTGCTCGCCCGTAACGTGGTTTTGCACGCCCAGGCCCAGCATGTTCTGACGCCACAGCGGCACCAGCACCTGAGCGGTTTCGTCAAACCGATCCAGCACATCGATCAACTGGTACTTGAGCAGTTGGAGCTGCTGGCCTGTTTGTGCGTGGGAAACCTGCATGGCTTGAAGGTTGATCAACCGGCGAGAAAAGCGCTCTCGGCTCGTTTCCAGGTCAAATGCCAATGCACCACCCTGGCTATCTGGCGTTTGAGCCAGATATTTCTGACCCGCTTCAATGTGGTTGCTGATGATTTGGGCCTCGGCTCCATAGGTAGAGCACAGAGACTCAATCACATCGATGACATCGCGCACCAGCGCGGCTTCCTTGGTCGCTGCATTGAGCAGTTGATCCATGTTGATCTTGGCCACCTCAAAGCGCACACGCTTTGTCTGGGCCAGCCCAGTGAATCTCGACCACTTAGACGGCTTCTCCGAGATGGCTTTCGGGTCTGCATCTTCTAAACACATCACCACTCCGCGAATGCTTCGTGCAAGTCCAGCAGAGGGATTGCTCCCCAGTAGCTTGTCCAGCTTGACATCGATCTCAGGATCTCGGACGAGCTTGCCAAAGTCACCGATACCCAGTGGGTTACGGAACAACTCTGGTATTTGCTCTGAAGTGATGACCTCGATGGAATCCATCATTAATCGGCCCTCTCAATTTGTATTGTTCAAACAGAATGAAGGGCAACTTCAAATGTTGCCCGACTAAAACTACCAGCACTTCAAAAAATGCAAGCTGCTGCGCAAAGCATATTTGGAAGCACTCATAGCCTCGAACGGGCAATTGCCCAGGAAGGGCCAAATCAGCGACGGAGCACCTGTAACTTTTGGTATCATCGTCAATCGATTTTGAACACCATTAGTAATTCTTAATCGATATTCAACTGATACCAAACTAAGGCATCCATGAAATTCAAAAATAAACTTGTCACTCTTGCAGTGATTGCTTTCCTGCAAGGATGTGGAGGGGGAGATTCATCTGCTTCATCTGGGAAACCGGAAGAACCTGAAAAGCCTTTGACCGTTGCCCAAAAGATTGCTGCATTGGAAGAATCAGGCCAACTGCCAAAATTGAATCGAGACGATACATTGACGGGTATTGATTCTGACAGCAATGGTGTCCGCGACGATATCGACGCCTATATTTCTCAAGTATTCCCTGCAGAAATACGTCAAGCGGCCACCAAAGCCGCTCAAGTTGAGCAGTCTATGCTCACTGTGGATGTGAACGATAAAGATGCTGTGCGCGACATCAACAACGCATACACCCGTGCCAATGGATGCATTTTCGAAACAGCAAGAAATAAGGACCTTGAAATAAAGCCTTACTTCGTCAGCAAGCAGATATCGGCCATTACTGCTAATACCAAAAAACGACTCCTAGCGATGGTGGATTTCAGCCATGCTTCAAACGGGATGGTGTTTACAGGCCAACTTAACGGTAACTGCGATGAATAAGAATATTTTCCAAAAAGCAATTTCGGTTGTCCTGGCAAGCGCTATCGCGCTCTCTTCCACAGCAGGCCTAGCCGCAACTGGCCTTCCAGCGCCCGCCCAGTGCCAGACGCTTGATGGCTACACCATTGGCTATTTCAACGGTGTTCTCAACACCCGCCAAGATGCTGAGCGCTCTGCGGCTTTGCTACGCGCGCAACAGTATGAGAAGCGTTTTGCGGTCCCTACGGGCGAAACCTTGATCGTGCAAAACTACTTCAACGACTCCAAGGGCTGGCGAGACTTCATCGAAGTCTTTGAACAGCGCGTTCTGCAGCAGGACGAAAACCTGTCTGGTCGTTGGGAGTTGTTTCAGCAAGCCATTAGTGGCGATCTTAATAAGCCTGGTGATAGCTGGTTCGATAAGCTTGGTACAGTCTTCAACGGCTTCACCGACTGGATTAATTCCTATCAGGATTACTTAATTACTCAAGTCCCTTCAGCTATTGCTGCACGGTTTGGCATCGCAAACCTTGCTTCATTGATTATTGGTGATGAAACCGAAGCAATCTGGCAAACCGAGGTCGAACACCGCCAACGACTCGAAACCACGATCAATGAGGGTCGAAAACTGGTAATGGTCGCCCATTCCCAGGGAAATTTATTCGTTCACGAGGCATATAAAAATGCCCTCAAACTGACCACTTCTAACTTTGTCAAAGTGGTTCATATTGCCTCTGCGTCACCCTTCACGCATGGCCCACATGTTGTGGCTGACAAAGATCTGGTGATTAAGGGCCTGAACCTATTTTTTACCAATCCACCAGTTTATACGGTCATCCCAGGGTTGCTTGAGCGTCTAAATCCTGGCCCAACTGACTGGAAAGGCCATTCACTTGAAATGATATATTTGAATGAGTTGATTCCCACAAAGCCGCTGATTGACGGACATATCATTAACGCACTCAGCTCTATCCAAGCTCCTCCTAAAGTTGCGCAACCAGGTCTGTTTACTGTGACTCTGGACTGGGATGGTCCTGGTGATGTCGATCTGCACACCTACGAGCCGAACGGCAACAAGGTGTACTTCAGCAACAAAATCGGCTCCAGTGGTCGCCTTGATGTGGACAACATCTCTGGCTATGGCCCTGAGCACTTCTATGCCTCCTGCGACACCAACAGAATCATGGATGGAGACTACAACATCGGTGTGGCCAACTACAGCAGAGCCGATGGGCGTCGAGCCAACATTCAAGTAGCTACTCCCGATGGAGGCGTTATCGCCACCGAGTCTGTGACGCTGGGAACTGCCACTGGCACACAGACCTACCTCATGCCCATACGTATCAATGTCAAACGTGACCAGACCACTGGTGCGGTAAAGGTAAAGAAGGTCGGTTGAGAATCGCTTAGATCCTGAGCGTATCCATAACCCAAGGGCACTATTTATTAGTGCCCTTTTCTTTGGGCTTGCATTTTTCTCCATTCAAGTATTCTTTTCTGAGGAAACACGACTTGTAGGTTCCTCTGTTCCATGTTGATCACCGTTGGTAGGCGGCTCAGGGAGTCGAAGTTACTTGAAAGCGATCTAGAAGTAGATTCAGCAATGAAAGACAACAGAATCGCATGATTTCTTATTTAGAAGTCGCCTGTAAGTCGCTATCTGGCCGCGCCACAAGAGTGTCTTGCAACCTAGACACCACTTGTAAGTTACATCAAAACAATCTGAAAAATGACAAATCATCTGGAAGCGACTTTGAAAGAGGCTTCTATAGCCTGCCCAACCTTGCCGATCATGCCCTCGCCCTATCAAGAATGGCTTGAAGAGGCGGAACTTGGCCTTCTGGCCTTAGATGATTGCCGAATTGAGTGCGACAACATGACATGGGTTATTTCGTACTTATTCAACAGAATAAAGCTGCCTCATAAATGCATGTCCGGGCACTTGATGCTGAGCAATCGGAAGAAGTACGTCACACCGCACTACTGGATTCAACTGCCTGCTGGATATGTTGTCGATCTCCGACTTCGCATGTGGTTCGGGGATGACGAAGCAATCCCACATGGCATCTTCCAACCAGGCATGCACCCCAGGTTCATCTACTCCGGCAAGGAAGTTGAGCCATACAAGCTCACAGCTTCACTTGCCTCCATCCTCACAGACGGATTGATCTCTAACGTCAAACTGCCCAGCAAACAAAACCGTCCCCTGTGTAAATAGGGACAGGTCAACAGCACCAAGAGGGATACATGGACACCTCAACTAAATTCCTGATCGTCGTCTTCGGCGTTCCTCTCGCGCTCTCCGCATTCGAGCAACTGATGCACAGGATTGCAGGTGGCGCGCATTTCTGGCAGCAAGGCGAGAACATGCCGCGAGAACTCCGCAGGTCATCTGTGCTGATGAATGAGGAAGCAATCTCATGCACTCACCCCATCCCTATCCAAGGGCGTGTCGATCAAGTATTCCTCGCCCCAGGTGGAGAAGTCATTCCTCTTGATACCAAGACACGTTCGGCCCACCGGGTCATGGAATCAGACGTTGTTCAGTTGTCTGTCTACGCTGTAGCTCTACGTCAGAAGTACCCTACCGCGAACGTTAGCCACGGCTATATCAGAACAGTTGTTGGCTCCGTCAATGACAAAACTGTGGTCTATCACCGGGTTCGGTTGCTCAGCGACCGGGCTGTCGTTCGGATCGCTACAGGCTGAGCTGTGGCCTGTTCGCTTTTTCGCATGCGAAAAAGCGGCATGTTGTGGCTACTTTTTCGCATGCGAAAAAGGTGTCCCTGCGGTCCTACTCTGTCCTCTCAGAACAATTTAAGCGCTTAAACCGGCCTTCGTAGGTGCATCGGCCCTTTTGGGGCATTGCTGAAAACTTGCATTTTTTTAAAGGCGCATAGGATTTAAACAAACCGAAACATTCACTCACAAGGGGGCTGTATGCCTAACTCACCGTCATACCAAGAGCTGCAAACCGAGAGCTTCAAGCTGTCTACTCAGGAGGAAGCTACTCTGCGCCGATACAGCACCGTCACAGGTGTGCTGGTGTGTGCCCAAGCTGTATTCATCCCTGAGCTGGGAATTGCAGGCTCGGCGCTTGCTGGGGTGATCGGCATCGCACCTCTCGCCTACAAATTCTTCTGTGCTGAAGAAAACGCCAAGGGATTCACCACCCTCGTTTCCACTTTGATTCTCAGCCCCTTGCTGGGCCTTGTGATCGATTTGCTCATGCGCCTGCTCAAGCTCAACCTGATCTGAGCTAGCGGACCCCTGGCATGAAGACCCAAGACTGAAAGCAAGGTCTGCGTCGTCGCCAATATAGAAAGTAATCCATGAAGTTCAAGCTGTTTTCAAGGTCAGCTCCTACCCCTCCTTTGTCCGTCGATCAAGCCATCTGGGAAATACACAGCCAGTATCGCCGCCACAATCGCTGGAACATTCTGGCCAACATGATGAGGGCCATAGGTGTTCTTCTCTTTCCGTTGGCCTTCATCGTCCTCTCAATGAATGGCGGCAACTGGCCATGGTCTTCATCGGAAGAGTCAAAGGCGCACACCGCCTTCGTCAACGTGCGAGGGGAAATTGCTGCTGGCTCTTTGGCTGATTCTGACCGCCTGATCCCGGCCATTCAGAAAGCATTCAAGAATGAGCATTCCAAGGCCATCATCATCAAAATCAACTCGCCAGGTGGTAGCCCGGTTCCCTCCGGGCGTATCCACGATGAAATCTTGGTCCAACGCGCCAAGTTCCCTGAGAAGAAGGTTTATGCGGTCATTGACGACATCGGTGCATCTGGCGGCTACTACATCGCTGTTTCGGCCAATGAAATTTATGCAGACCGGGCGAGCCTGGTAGGCTCCATCGGAGTGATCAGCTCCACCTTCGGTTTCACCGGCCTCATGGACAAGCTAGGCATTGAACGTCGCGCGATAACCGCTGGCGAGCACAAGGCACTGCTTGACCCCTTCTCTCCCCTCTCGCCCGAGATCAAGAAATTCTGGGAGGCATTGTTGGCCCAGACCAATGAGCAGTTTGTCTCACGCGTAAAAACTGGTCGTGGTGATCGCCTTCAAGACGACCCCAAGATCTTCTCGGGCCTGATCTGGAACGGGGAGCAAGCCAAGAACCTGGGCCTTATCGATGGCCTGGGTAGCATGGAGCAGGTCGCCAGTGACGTTATTGGCGTCAGCAAGCTCGTTGACTACACCCCAAGCGAAGATTTCTTCAAGCGCATGTCTCAGCGCGCCAAGGTTGAAGCTCGCGCATTACTCAGCAACGCCCTCCCCTCCCTTCGCTAACTCCGTCGCTGGCAATGAAGCACCTGCCAAAAAATGTCATCGCAGCCCTGATCGTTGTCATTCTCTTCCTGTGCTTGCTCAGCTCCGCTCAGATCTAAATCAGCCGCTTCCAAATGAACATGAACGCCCCTACTTCCGCTCAAACTTCTGAACCTAAAGCGGTTCAGTTCCGAAATGCATTCATCAACATCTTTCTACCCATCTTCGGTTTAATCATCGCTGGCTTCCTGGGCTGGCAACTCTACAAGCTCAACGACATCACAAGCTCATTCGGCAAAGGCTCGTCCGTGAGCTTCAAGACAGAAGACGAATTCAACAATGCAGTGGCCAAAGCCTTCAACAAGATCGTTGAAGACAAACAGAAAGCCATGGCCCAGAGCAAGCTGCAGAAGTTCACTGCCGCTCCCGAATTTGTGCCTGATGGCAAGCACATCTACGGCTCCATGGATGCGCGCTACACACTGGTGGAGTTCTCCGACCTGGAGTGCCCATATTGCAAACGCTTCCACAACACGCCCAAGCAGCTCGTGGACGCCAGCAAAGGCAATGTGAACTGGCAATGGATGCACTACCCCCTGGACTTTCACAATCCTGCAGCTGCAGATCAGGCCATCGCATCTGAGTGCATCTCTGAACAACTGGGCAACCGCGCCTTCTGGGCTTTCTTAAACGATGTGTTTGTGCAGTCGCGTGGCAACGGTCAAGGCGTGCCCAATCTGGCTGAGCTGGCCACGGAAATTGGCGCTGACAGCAACAAGTTCCTCGAATGCGTCGGCTCTGGCAAATACCAGCAAAAAATCCAAGAGCACATGCAAAAGGCCGCGGCGCAAGGTATCAAGGCAACACCGGCAACTTTCGTTGTCGATAACCACACCGGCAAGATGCAGCTCGTGGCTGGTGCCCAGCCCGTGCAAGCGTTGATGGCTGCTGTCTCCAAGCTCAAGGCAGAAGCTGAAGAGGAAGCAGAAAGCCAGAACGGCCCTGGTGAACAAAGCGCTGTGCAAGACAAGAGTTAAAAGTCAGGAGCCATGAACATGAATGCCCCTGGCGTAATCGCCGTTGCGAACGGACCCAAGAAACCCAAGCTTCAGCTCAAGAGGGCAGTTTTGGAATACGTCGAAGGAATGGCCCTGGATCTTGGCGAAGTGCTAATGCTTGAGGTTCTGGAGCCAGCCGACCGTAAGGCTCTCCAAGACGCACAGCGCGTTTGTCTCAAACTGACATTGCAAAAGCGCCTGCACGGTGTTGACTCTTTCGTATGGGAGCAATTGCAGGCTGCGATGAAGGACGACTATAAAAAGGACGCCTGGGCATTCGAAGAAGAAGCACTTCTACTGACTGCGATGGGTTCCATCTGTGCACCTGAGATCGACATCGCCTTGCTTTCAAAGCGCATGAATAGATCCCCTTACTCTGTCGCGCTCAAAGCCTTGGAATTGGGCTATCTGCGCGCTCCTTCTTCCGACTGAAGACCTCGGCCACTATCGCAGTGGCTTAGCCTCCCACTCAAGGAGTCACCATGTCACGTATTAAAAATGCTCTGGTCCGCGCCCTGAAGGCTACGGCGGGTGATCTGGATGAAATCGTCAAAATAGACGGCCTAACCAAGCAGGAGCGTTTCGTCTTGCATTCGGCTCGGGAGATTTGTGAGCGCCTGATGACGGAACAGATACGAAGCCGCGTATCCAGCCCCCCTACCCCGTCCCAGGCCGAACGACATCACTCTGACAAGCCAAAGCCACCCCAGCAGTTGCCACGGAGTCAGAAAGGAAAGCCAGCTGAGCACAATCACCAGAAGCAATTCGCCAACCACGGCAAGCCCTGGTTGCCCAATGAGGTGGGCATCATCCAAAATGCTATCACCCTGGCCAGGGCTAAGGCGGTGGAGATCGATGTGCATCACCTCTCTACTCAACTAGGACGTTCGCCCTACTCTGTCGCGTCGAAGTTGGTACAGCACGGGTTCCTCAATGAAGATTGGGCGCAACAATTTCGCAAATAGCGCAAAGATCACAACACAGACTCAATGACTAGATAGACTGCATAGCAAGGCTTTTCGCATGCGAAAAAATCGGTAGCTGAAGTCCTTGCATTTTTCTTGATCGCAGTACCATAAATTAAGTCTGTCAATTGGAGGGATACAACCATGTCTACTGCAGCACCCAAGAAACAACCTCACCCCGACACCATCAATTCGCTCAAGGCACTGGAAAAGAGCCTCCCTCTTGAAGAGATGTCGCGCACCGATGGCTTCCTGCTTCATCACTCTTTGGTGGTCCCTCAACCAGGGTTCAATGCTCGCACCGCCTTCATGGACGAGGATGAGTACTTTGCAATGCCCGAGAACGCTGCCCGCGTTCGGATGTTTGCGGATGCCTATAAGGAAGGCAAGTACGTCCCGAACATCCTGGTGAAGGTCATTGGCGGCGTTGCCTATATCCGTGATGGCTACACACGCAAGCGCGGCTTGAATTTGGCCATTGCCGAAGGGGCGCTGATCCAGAAGATTTTCGTCACTGAGATGAAGGGTGACGACGCTGAACAGGCTTTGGTTGTCATCAACGGCAACAACGGCGCTCCTGTATCTGTTTTGTCCTGTGCGGTGCAATATCAGCTTCTTGAAAGCTGGGGCTGGAGCATTGCAGAGATGGCCAGACGCTCCAACGTGACTCCAGAAGCTGTTCGTTTCGCACTCTCGCTGTTGGATCTGCCTTTGCCTGTCAAAGTGATGATCCAGAAAAATGAAGTCTCTGCGACAACGGCTTTGGAGCAGTTCAACGAACATGGAAATGACGTTGTAGAGATCCTGGCCGAAGCAGTCAAAACGGCTAAGGCTGCGCTGCCTGTGAAAGCTGCAGACGATTCCAAAAGTGGCGAGGGGGAGGGTGCCAACCCAGCGAAGAAAAAGCGCGCGCTTGTGACGAAGAAGCACCTGAAAGCGACTGCCGCCCCCAAGATGAACAAAAAGATGGTGACGGCCATGCACACCAGCCTCTCAGGCCTCACCAGCCGCCTGGATAGCATCACACCATCGGATGATGGACAGGCGTTCCTCATGAAGCTGACCAGCGAAGATGTTGCTTTGCTGCGCGAACTGGCAGGAAAGCTGCCGCAGCTCACGCCCAAAGGCGAAGAAAAGAATGAAAATCAGGAAGAACTCAGTCTGGAATGAGCCAGTAGGCCCAGACTTCCCCCAGCTTTTTTCGCATGCGAAAAAGACTGGACATAACACTCAAGAGGCCACCGGGCGATCTAATGAACAAAGTCATCAAGCGCAAACACAAGGGTAAAGCCAAGGTCGTCAGCTTCTCCAACCAGAAGGGTGGGGTGGGGAAGTCAACGGTGTGCATCCAGACTGCCTTCTATCTCGCTATCAAAGAACAAGCAAAGACTCTTGTGCTGGACTTCGATGCCCAGGGCAACACATCCTCCCGACTTGTTCCACATGAAACAAATTCTGAGGGTGAGCTGGTCCCCGTTTACAGCGGTACTCGTGTGGTGGATTTGTTTAAAAAGGACATCGGCCCCATCGAAGTCATTCACTGCCCATGCGGTGTTGACCTCATTCACACACTAAAGAACGACCACGATCTCAGTGAGATCGAAACCGGCCTCACGCTTGTAGACGCATTGAATCCGCGTGAGAATTTGCGTGAACTCTTACAGCAGTACGACTATGTTTTGATCGACTGCCCGCCTAGCCTCGGCCGCAAGCTTTATGCTGCCCTCGCCATGAGCACCCATGTCGTAGCACCCGTCAAGCTGTCTGGTTTTGCTTACGATGGTCTAGAGGGCCTGCTGAGAACGTTGATCGGTGTTCAGCACTCTACGAATCCCGATCTTGAGATCTTGGGCGTCTTCATCAACGACCGCACGTCTTCGCTCAGCCATGAGCGTGCTGAAGAGAAGATACGCGCGGCTATCCCGGATCTCGTGTTCAAAAATACCATCAGAAACCGTCCCCCCCTGGATACAGCAACATCTGATGGGGTCCCGATCTGGACGCTCCCTTACGCTCACGTTGCCGCCAAAGAAGTGCTGGCCGTGATTAAAGAGCTGCTGTCGAAAGTGAACAAGAAATGAAGAACATCACCTCATTAACCGAACTGGCCGCTGTTGCTACGCGCGGCATTCAACAAGAGGACGGCAAACCTCTGTCCGTGGACATTGACGATATCGTCTCCAAGGCCCAGGTGCGCAAGCGCTTCAAGAACCTGGAAGAGCTTGCTGAAAGTCTCAAACTTGATGGCCAGATCAATGCCATCAACGTTGCTCCCAAGAACAAGGATGGCAAGTATGTGATCCTCAAAGGAGAGCGTCGCTGGCGAGCAGGCAAAATTGCCAAGCTCAAACAGATGAAGATCGTCATCGATACGCGGATGCAGGATGATCTGGACCGCACTGCGGAAGAGCTGGCAGAGAACATCCAACGTGAAAACCTCACGCCTTTTGAAATCGCTGATGGACTGAGCCAGTTCAAGGAAGCAGGGTGGACCAATGGCCAGATCTCCAAACGTGTGTCTAAAACTCCAGCGTTTGTATCTTTGTACCTGTCTCTGCTGAGCATACCCAGCTTCATTCGCGCGCTGAACGATGAGGACGTCACGAACGATGCCGAGACGCTGTACAACCTGAGTCGCATTCATGATCTGGCTCCGCAAAGAGCCATCGAGATTGTTGCCCTGGCCAAGGAAGAAAAGAGCCTATCTCGCACTGCCACCCGCGCCATCTTGAAAGAGCTGACCGCTGATGATGGGAAGGAACGTGGCAAGCGTGGACCTCAAGCCAAGGAGAGCAAGATAAAGCCCAACAGCAGCGACGACAGCAAGTCCGCAGCGGATAAGGCTCTCAATGCCAGCCAGGGCAAGCCTGATGCATCAAGTGCTGCCAGCGAGTCAGGCTCAACGGCCAGCTCTCAAGAGAGCACTGCCAAAGAGCTGGACAAGTCTGCAAAGATGAACAGTCCAGCAGCGCAAGATGCTGAGACGCAAACTACCGTGGCCAGCAAGCCCAACGATGCTCACAAGAAGCCAAGTCAACCAAGTGTTCAGAAGAATGTGAGCTTCAAAGCTGTCACACCAGGACAGATCATCCTGGCAGTTTCAGTCTCCATTGACGGCGTTGTTACAAATGCCGTGGTCATGAATGACCGGATTTCTCTTAAAGATGGCAGCGTTTGGGTGAAAACAGATGCTGGAAATGTAACTGAGGTGCTGGCCGAACAGATTACACTCCGGGGGGTTCAAGCAACCGACTAACTGTGGCTCATGACCATCTCGCGCGACACGAAGCGTAAATTCGATCTCATCAATGCGCTGTGTTCGCACGAGAAGCCTACCTTGCATGTTCTCCAAGAGACGACAAGCATCCCTTTGCAGACAATCAAACGCCAAATTGGCTTCCTACGGTCTGACTTTGGCATGCAGGTACGGTATGTCCGTGTCTCTGGGGGCGATAGAGGCTCCAACGGGTACTACACCATCGATGACTGGGGCATCATCGACATGAAGAACTTCCTGAAGCACTATGGAAAGTTCTGACGGAACACTCTTCCGCCAAGGATTTCCTGCAAACCTGCGTATCTCCACGCAGGTTTTTTTTTGACAGAACTGGCATTGAATGAGGGCTGGCGCATGCCAGGTTGCATTTCTGGGAAGCAGGGTAGGGTAGTGCACTACCCCAAAGAAGAGCATCACCATGAAATTCAAACGAATGGAACGTTTTGAGCGCGCGGCTTGGACACAGCGCGGACTCGCCATGGCCACCTCAAAGCCAGCACGTTTGGCAAAGAAGCTCCAAGAGAAATATCCGCTTATTTCAGATCAACTCCCAGCTCCGAAGCCATTTGACGCTGATGCAGAGCTGTCACGCCGTCAATCTCTGCTCGACAGCACAGAGGCGCGGCAGCGGGCGCATGAAGCTCGCTGCTGGCGCAAAGCTCGGGGAAATTTCTTCCGCGCTACTCCTGATCAGCAGGAAGCCATTCGTAGCACCTGGAAGGGCTGGAGAGGCCCGCTGACGGCTTTCTACTTCGGCTATGTGGTGGACGTAGCCACAGGCGAATATGAAGCACGCTGCCAGCGCGCACGAGACAAAGAACGGGCAAGGTCCATGGAGATCAGAGCTAGGGAGCGTCAAGCTCAGACCCTGCAGCTCCAGTTCGCCTGAAGCATGTGAAAGGCTGTGAGGATCGACATCGAGCACATCACCCCAAAAATACCCCATGGATTTCGCTCTTCACGGAGCCGGTGAGGGGCAACCGCTGGTTGACCCCAAAAACCCCCCCAAAAATTGTCCGAATAGCCCATTTTGGGCAACCATGTCGGGCATGTGACACTCTCAACCCCAAAAACCCCCCCGAAATTTTGACCGATAGGTTTGCCGGGAGCCAGCAGAGGAGAGGCAGTGATCAGCACCCGCTTTCCACCCCCTATTTTTGTCCAATTAAGGCAATGCGCCTGTTTCACCCCTATCAAAAGCTCATTTTGAGTAGCTTTTCCCCGTTCTAGATCTCAGCTCATCCGTTGGAAAGGGAAAAAAACTGTCCAAACGTACCAATTGAGGGGGGATGAAGGGCATACCTGTTCAGCTCAGAACCGCACATACCAATTGAGGGGTGTTAAGGCCGATTTTTTCCCAGTGGAAGTGCTCAACGTACCAACTGAGGGGGGTTGAGGCCAATTTTTTTCCTAAAAGCACTCTGCACGCCTATGCGATAGCTCACCACTAGCACAGATGGGCATAGCCATCAGGCCACAGTTAAGCACCTCAACGTGCCGCCTCAGAGCAGAAGGCGTTGTACCAATCCAGGGGGGATAAACAGATTTTTTGGCGCGATAGCGAAAAAGCACACGTACCAACTGAAGGGGGGATACGTACCAAATGAGGGGGGATGAACACTGAAATTTGCTTGATAGTGCTCCAGAAAATGGAGCACCAAACTGTGAATAACAGGAGCTATCGAGCAAATTTGGGTGACACCAATGATCCCAAATTAAGGTGTGTAAGAGCCCAAATCGGGGGTGACACCCTACCAACCAGCGGATGTTATCGAACCAATGGACGGGGCCTACCGTACCAATACGGGGGTGTTATGCCTCTGCAACCCATTGTCAACAAACAGCTTTTCGCTCTCTTTATTGTAGTTAGCGTATTAAAGTTTTTATTGTTTTTAACGGTGCGCTTTCGCGGTTTACAAAGGCAAAAAAATGCGGGACTCCCTGGGGTTCTAAAAACGTTGCAGCGGTAGAGCACAGAAGAAAATTTTTCCCGATAGCTAACCAATGCAGCGACGACTCACGGAGTCAGACAGAAGACGTTCCACACGTACAAAACCACATGGTTAGATCAGGAACCAAAAAAAGGGGTCTACCGTACCAATTGAGGGGTGCTAACGAGCAATTTTTCTGCATGGCTGAGGGAGTCATCCCTCTAAAAGGGTCGCTGCTGAAAAGCTATCGAGACAAAATTCGGACTGGGTGCGGTTTTTTCCTGTTTACGCCAAAAATTTCCCAAAACAAGGGAGCTATCAGCACAAATTAAGGCTTGCAACGTACCAACTGAGGGGTGTTGAAGTACCAATACCCGGCATTCTTCGTACCAATCAAAGGGTGTCATTGCTCTATAAGTTGTTGATAACAAACAACTTAATTAAGTCCTTATAGTATCTATGCCTCTAGGTATCTATGTTTTTACGGTGCGCGCGATGAGCAAGTGCACACCTATTGCAATCCTGCAAAAAAATGAATAAATTCCGGGGTGATAATCCGTTGGCAATCAATAAATTTTTCTCAAATCGGCTCCAGGATCAGGAAAATTCCTTGTCTTGGTTAGGGCAACAAAAAGGGCGAAGCCATGGCCAAAGACGTTGAAGCAGAAGAATTCAATCTGCCGATGACCGATGCTGACCGGCAAATTGGCCTGTCTGGCTTCCCTGACCCCGAACCTGATTCGAAAAAGCGATTTCGCCGCGTCAACGTCAGAGCAGCAAAAGCTCGGCCTGAGTCCATCAGGAAGAACTATCCGCTCATCCATTCGTTGACTGCAACATTGCAGACAAATCATCAGCAGAAGCTGATGAACATGATCATCAAGTGCGTCCAGACGCAAGAGCGCGATGCTGATGGTTTTTGGTCGATGCCATTTTCGGATTTGAAGGTTGCACTCAACCTCAACACCAACAATCGCACCCACATCTCTGCAGTCGCAAATTCGATGCAGGAGATCAAGATGCACTTCGACATGGCGTCGAAGGATCTGAAGAATCCCAAGCTGGTGTGGATTGTGTTCGTGCCGACCATCCTGTACGAATCTGGCGAAGTGCGCTTCAAGATCAACAGCGATGTTGAGCATCTTTTTTCTAAAGACCATCGATACGCGTTGCTCGAAGAGCGCGAGATGGCCGCTCTCAAGCTTCAGTGCTCGGTACGGCTGTACGAACTCGTCTGCCAGGATGCTGGTATCCAGCACTCCGCACTGATGCCATGGGAAATGCTGCGTGGCCTGATCATGGCCAAGGACATTCCGAAGAAGGCCGAGACATGGAGCGGCTTCAGCGAGCGATATTTGATTCCATCGATCCATGAGGTTTCGATGCAGACCCGGTTCAACGTTGAGCTGGATGTCATCAAGCGGGGCAAATTCGTTCATCAGGTCCGTCTGCTGATCAAGCTGAAAAACAACCGGCAAGAAGTTCTCTCTGGCATCAGCGAAACACCTGCGCATGCTCAGATGCGTGGCTTCCTTGAAGGCTGGCCTCTCCCTAACGGTGACATCCTCAGCCTTTTCGGTAAGTACTCCATCGAGGACATACAAAACGCATACGCCCACACGCTGTACCGCTCGAAGTTTGAAAAGTACCAGCTCAAGCACCCACACAAGTATTTCTTGCGTAGCTTGGAGCACAAGTATTTCAAGGACTACCCCGATTGCGCGAAGGTGATGGGGCTTATCTTCGTCTCGGCTGTTCGCAACGAAGTTGATGACGTAGTGCCTGATGCCCGCAGGTCTAATGTCGAAGACACAGTGA
This sequence comes from Comamonas testosteroni, assembly GCF_000761245.1. GTDB lineage: Bacteria > Pseudomonadota > Gammaproteobacteria > Burkholderiales > Burkholderiaceae_C > Comamonas > Comamonas testosteroni_C. The sequence goes on from NZ_AWOR01000037.1 coordinate 52,692, forward strand.
CGATTGAAGATATCGATAGGCGAGTCATGCTGCGTCGGCAAACCGAGCTACAAGGGATGGTTGATGGCATGCCTGCAGAGCAGCGCCATGCTCTGTTCTCCAAGTACAACGACACGCTGAAGGATGATCGATTCAAGCTCAACATCGGACGGCGCAACCGTGCCGGAAGCATGTCGATGTTCAGGCACTGGTACGGCGAAACGGTCTATGGTGCCATTTCTGCCGAAGAGCGTGAGTTGGCAAAGCAAGCGATCCTAGCTGAGGCCGTGGCGACTACCTACTGAGTTTGGTCTTGCATTTTTAACGATGCCGGTACTCTGGTTGTCAGTCACAACAGGAGTCCAGCATGTTTCAGACCGCCGATCTATTTGGGTTTGTCGCACCAGCAATTCAGCCAGGTGCGAAGGCAAGTGCCAAGGCCAAGCCCTTCATCATCGACATCAATGCCAAAGCACCGATTCCTGCTGCTGTCCGTGCACAGCTGAAAAGGGATGCACAAAACGTGCGCGCCTGCGCTGAGCGCAAAGGCCTGAGCATGGACCACTGGGAAGAAATGGATGAGGTAGACCATGCGAAAAATCACTTTGAGCTGGGATGCTGGCTGTACTTCTATCAACGGTCTTTCTATGACCTGAGCAAAGACAATATCAATGAGCGCGTGCAGTGCATGCTGCGCCTGTTCTTGAATGGATTCACTAACCCCGGCTATAGCTTCTACACGGTCTTCGATTTCGGTGAGCGCCAATTCGATTCGATCATGGAGATGGGAGACAGCGAGCGTGTGAAGGCAGAGATGCAAAAGGCTTTGCCCCTGGACAAGACAGGCAAAATTGCAGCTGCGTTCAGCTACCATGGCTGGTCCACAAATTGAAAAAGGTGAGGGGATGAAGCAGGCGATTTTCACCATTTTTGAAGATGCTCCGGGCTACTGGTTCGTGCCATACGAACAAGAAGCTGCAGCGAAGGCAAACCCCGAAAAGTTTCGGCAGGATGTCTACCAAACCAAGATCGCAGCCTGCCGCGCTACTCTTGCTTTGGCCAAGGAAGTTGGTGCAACTGAGCTTCATCTGCACGGGTTTGGTTCAACCACAACAATCAAGAAAGAAGCCGCTGCACAGGGCATCAAGCCCATGGTCTACTGGCCAGCAGCTTCTACGAAAATTGCTCCGTTTGCACGAGGAAAGTAAGGCGACTTTTTCGCATGCGAAAAACTTCGACAGTGGAGAATGTTTCGCGTCGGTTGATCGACGACTTATTCCCAGAAACCTTACCTAAGCGCACGAAGCCTCGCGTGTTGATGCATGTCAGCGATGCTGGCCAAGTGGATTCCGGCAAGCCGGAGGACATAGGCAAGCCGCTGTGCAAAATGACCTGCAGACGCTGCGGCGCTGAGAGCGATTACATGATCTTCGGGACCATCACAGCTGCGAAACGCGGCATCCCATGCAAAGCCTGCAATACGCTAGGAAGTACGTCATGAAGGAACTGACAGCTCAAGCTGTTTTCGATGAGGCTTTCAAGCCTGGGCGCGCTCCACGCAGCGAGCCATACATGCAAGGTGTACTGGCATCGCTGCGTGTTCGTATTGACAGGTTGCCGAAGGTGCCATGCCCGTATGTGGTCGGCACTGCTGATTCAGATGCCTTCTTCGCAGGAGTCGAGGAAGGGCGTGATCTATCACCTGAAGACGGTCAACCTGGACTGCTCGATGTGTATGCTTTTCTGGATGAAATAGAGCAGGGAGAAAACAGCTCTGTTCATGGAGTGAACCCAGAGAGCATCCAGCGATAGCTGAGTGAAGCTGATGGCCTCCTCGATCTGCTTTTGTCTTGCGCTACCCGCTTCTGCATTGGCGAATAGGTAGCGCTTGCATTTTTCAGGGCTATGAAAGACTGATTGCATCGTTTCAAGGATTTCCCCATGAGCATGCACACAGTCACAACTCGCAAACTCAGTGAGCGCGATGGATCGCCTCGTCTTTGGCTTGAGGGCAAGCGACTTCTCAACTCGGGCTTTGAGCCTGGACATCAGTTTGTTGTTGAACCCTACGGCCTCGGTGTCGTGCTTAAACTTCAAGAGCAGGGCACGAACAAAGTCGCTCGCCGTGAGCGTAAGAAGGACGGGCGCATTGATTCCATCATCGATGTCCGAGACTCCACCGCCCTGGCTCCGCTGATGGGGTGCAAGGCCATCCGCGTGGTCTTCGGTGAACGTCAAGTCTTTGTCTCTCCTATGGCCTCGGAGCTGCGTTTGATTCGCCGCGTCAAGCGTTTGATGGAGCGCTTGAAGGCGGGCAAGAGTCTCGCCACTGCGGGGGTAGCCAGCGGCGGTGGAGTGCTGGACCACGCGTTACATGCGGGCCTGCGCAAGGCCGGTATCAAGGCGCATCTGCACGCCTTCAATGAGATCCGCGAAGACCTCACAGAACAAGCGTTGGAATACAACGAATTACTCAATGACTCCACCATCGTATTGAACCTTCCTTTGCAGGAGCTGGCTTTCGATGAAATGGTGATGGACCGCATCGGTGAGGTTGACGTTGTTTGCATGGGCCTTCCGTGTTCTGGTGCCTCCAAAGCGGGCCGAGCAAAGCGACGTACAGACATGCCCGAAGCTCACCCGGATGTGGGGCATCTGGTCGCCGGAGCAATTGCCCTCCTGGCCAAGCTGAACGCATCTGTGTGCATCTTTGAGAATGTGATCCCCTGGGGCAATTCAGCCAGTGCATGCATTCTTCGTCAACAACTGCGCGATATGGCCTATGAGACGCATGAGCGCGTTCTTAGCGGCCCGGAATTCGGTGATTTGGAAGCCCGTGAGCGCTTCTATATGGTGGCTGTATCGCGTGGGATAGACTTTAATTTCGAGGCCATGGCCAGCAAGCCAGCGTGCTCGTCGCGCACTCTGGCAGATGTATTGGAGCCAGAGGAAGTCGTGAAGGACCGTTGGTCAACGATGGACGGACTCAAAGCAAAGCAAGAGCGCGACAAAGAGGCGGGGAAGAATTTCATGATGCGCGTCTTCAAGGCCGAAGACACGTTCATTGGTGCGTTGACTAAGGGCATCACAAAAAACCGCAGCACCGACCCGAAAATTCAGCACCCGACGAACCCTGAGTTGCTGCGCGTGCCTACAGCCATCGAGCATGCAGCGTGCAAAGGAATTCCTAAGCATTTGATTGAAGGCCTGCCCCAGACCAAGGCCAATGAGTTGCTGGGACAAAGCGTCACTTACGGTGCGGCTTCATCGCTCGGTGAGCATGCTGGGCGTGAGATCTTGCGTTGGGCTAATTCGTTTGGTCACTGCGTCAAGACCGCACTGCAGCAGCTGCGCAAGACTGTGCCCGTGGGGCAAAGTGAATTGTTCAGCGCTGCAGCGTGAGTGCGTTGCACCCATCAAAGATGCGGGTGGTACTGTCTGGCCATCTGGCGTGCCTGTGCGAAGCCTCGACACACAGATTCACAAACTGGTTTCTGAGCGCGAAGAAACATGAGGGCAGGGCCAATGCTGGGAACTTCAATTCCGTCGCGGGTGGAATTGAGATGGCCGAGATGGCTGGGCAGGTAGTCTTGCCATCCCACAAATTCTGGATACGGGATCAGGTGATGGCTTCCGCTGTCTCTCGATTGCACGCGCAGCCAGCTGCTCCCGTCCGCCATTTGTATGAAAAGGACAGAGCGAAGTGGATCAACCCATGGCCAGGGCGGCAGTGCATTGCGCAGAGCCTCCCCAACGACCAGCTTTGGTGCCATGGCAGCTGGGGTAGGCCTGGACGGTGGAGAGTTGGTAGGGCGAGCTTTTGCAGCAAGTGCTTGGGACATGGCCAGTGCCTGCAGAGCCTCACTGGCCAGCTGGGCTTCGTATTCATTTTTCAAGCGTGCAAGAAGCTCGTGGGTATTGCTGATCAGGATCTGGCGCTCTTCCTCAGTCAGCTCTCGGCCATTGCCAGACGATACGGAATAGGCAGGCTGGCTCAAGTCGATACCTGCAGCATAGCCATCCTTGGTAATGCATGTAGATCCAATGAGCTTGATGTCACCAGCATCGTCCACCACGTAGATACGCTTGTGGATCGGGTGATTGCAGTTGGGGAACATGCAGCGAACCCGGTTCTCTTGATTGACAGAGACGATGGCTAAAAGTCGGCGTTGATTCATGGTTCCCCCCATACACTGCTGGTGCCCAATCATCAGGCGCTGGCTGCTGGGATTGTCACAAAGAAACGGAGAGGAATGAAATGATCGAACGGGACAAGCTACCCGAGCAAGAGACGATGGTTGGTTTCATGGAGGAAAACGATGTGCAGGGTGTTTATTACGGCCTGCAACTTGCAGAGCGCGCATACGGCGGCGGTGTGCGCGCGGGTATCGATGCCCTGGTTCACAAGCCCAAGGAATTTGATGCGGCGGTCGCAACGTACTTGAGACAGCCCAATCGACAGGTTCAAATGCACACTGCCATTTTTGGCGGCGGCGGCCTGCTTTTCGGAGCGTTAGCTGCTAAAGATCTGATCAATGGAAGCGAAGATAACTTTCTGACCGTTCTCAAGGCTGCGATTGCTGTATTTGGGGTGCTTGCAGCACTGCATGAGAGGATGAAGAGGGCCGTCATGGGCAAGATGATTGATTCGATCAGTGCAGCCCTAGACTCCACACCCGCAAGTTTGAATCGTGAAAGATATTCGGCGTTCTTGCATGAAAATCCCCAGCTCAAGGCTTTTGCTGAAAGGCTCAACCAGGCGAGCGAACTTCCAACGTTGCGTGATCTGGTTGCGCTGAAGTTTCATGAGATTGACCTGTTAGGAGCAGTGAGCAGCTGAGCATGTCCAAGCAGTACGAAAAGCACAAATTGAGCCGCTGGGTTCGGGAGGACGAAATCGGTCGCGTCACTGCTTGGCTGCGTGCATTTCGCGCGGCGCTTGAACAGTTGGGTCTTCCAGGCGCGACAATTCGCTACGGTGACAAACGCACGCTTCAGGAGTGGATTCGGCAGGACGGCTCCCTCGTACTGGAGCGGGCCGACAACATCGTTCCACTGGCAACAAAGACCCCGAACTTGGTTCCGCAGGTAGTAGTGCATTTGCAAGTTCTCTTGCCTTCAGACGCACAGAGTTTTGGCATTTCTCAGGTTGTGCTTGATAAGCTGGTGTCCACGTTCAATGCGTTCATCGACCACAAGCCTAAGGCTCGTACACCGGTCCAGGCCCAGGCTCCAGCCGTGACGATTGTGGAGTTTTTGGCCCACTTCCACGCAGTGATGCAAGAGCTACCGAGTGAAAGTACGGATTGGGGGTTGTTCAGTATTCATGCCAGGGAGACGGTTGCTCGAATTGGAAAAGTGAAGGTGAGTGTCGAGCAATTGCAGTTCGCAGAAAGCCTCTTCGAGCATCTGATCAACCGTCAGAAGAAGTTGGTCATTTCTTACCAGCGCTTCTTGCATTCAGGTCAAGTTCGTATCACCCAGAGAAACGGGGTGTTCGTCTGGAGTGATGTACACATAGCCTGCAGTCTCTATGCAAGGGCTGTGGGCATGAGTGGCTTCGTATGGTGAGGGACGTTGGGATGGGTTCAGATTTCAAGCAGCTGCTGGCCAGCATAGACAAGGACCATTTGGCCAAGATCATCGACCGACAGAATGCTCAGAGTTGTGGCCTGACTCTGGATGAGTACGAAGCTTCTATGGCATACAACAAGTCGCTGCAGGAGGAGGGCGCGTTGTACCTCGGAAAGCCGGTAAATGAGTGGCCTGCACTTGTTTTCAACTGGGACTATTCCCAAGCTGGCCAGCACTTCGCAATGGATGGAGTGCCCGAGCATGCGATGCTTGAGATGTACCCAAATGGCCTGCGCTTGGGTCACATGCCGCTGCGCGAGTTCGATCAAAATCTGGCCCGCTACTGCCGCCGCGACACGGAAAAAGAGCTGTGGTCACACGGGTCTGATTGGCGACTGGCCCAGGTGATAGCTCATCTGCGCCGTGGGATGCCAATGACCCCGCCGCTTGTGATTCGCGTTAAAGATGAAGCTTTTTTCAGCGGTGGCAATCATCGCTACGCCGCAGCAAAGGCCGTGGGCTTAGCCGTCATTCCGTTCTATGTGAACGAAGACGATGTGACCGAGATTGAAGAGATTCTGGATGTGACCTGGGGGCAACCGCGTTGAGTATGGGCGCTGGCCTTAATTGCCCATCATGCAGATACGCAATGACCGGCCTGCTTTTACTGCACCACCAGCAACAATCGCCTCGAAGCGGGTATCTATCTAGGACGGTTCTGGGATTCTCTGGTTGCCGCCTCTTTCCACGGCCATTGCCTTACTGGAGCTTGCTTTGGACCAGTTTTGGTAAGGTGAATAGACTCACTTTGGGTACGCCGAGAGCTGCTTCCAGGATGCTATCGCACAGGATGATGCGTTGAGCTTGAGGATCATGAAGCGCATTCGCCTCGATGTAGGCGTAGACCCTGCGCACCGCCTCAGCATGACTGATTCGTTCGTGACCAATTATGAGAGCGATGGATTGGGACGGTGAAAGCAGTTTTTCTGGCTTTTCTGGTTCTGCTGGAGAGGGCAGCTCATCGTCATCAGCATCCAGGGAACTATCAAGGCTCTCGCATGGCGGATTCCCGCAGCGCTCACACTTTTCCCAGGATTCGCTCGTCGGACTGACGCGAACCCGCCAGTCCATATGACTTTCAAAGCACCCACGGCAGAGGACTGTAGACCAGTGCCATGGGCCATCCAGTGCGCCATCGTCATCGTAGAAATCACAGACTAGGTTGCTCATTTCTTGGCCTTCCTTTTGCGTGGTTCGTATTTGGAGCGTGAACTTGCCCAAAACGGGTCGCGCAGCATTGAAGAGTACAGCTTCGACGCTTCTAAGGTTCGGATTCCTTCACAGACTTTCACAGGAAATCATGAGCTGCATTCCAAATCGAACCTCGCCCAACACTGAAAAGAGGATTGGCGCGAACGGCGGCAAGTACCAGGCACGCTTCAAAAATGCTGATGGTTCTTGGACTCCATGGTGGAACCTTGGCGGGGGATTGAATGCGTCGGATGTCGAGGTGAAGCTGGTGGAAGCTGCTGAGCAGCCGGTGGGGCCAATGTGGAATGCGTTGCTTAACTATGTTCTGGAGAATCAGAGCGAAGATCCCATGGCGCTGCTTCGTTTGTGGCGCGAAGGTTCGTTCGACGTTATTCGCAAAGAGTGGCCGGATGCGCCGAAAGAAATCTACCCAACGGCATAAATTCGTTGGGAGTAGCCGGTCAGGTGTGTGGTCCTGGCTCTTCCGCCGGGAACTCACACCTTTTTGTCAAAAGAACTCTCTAGCTCTCCAAGCTGTCACGAGAGTATTCCGGTTGAACTGACCGTCTGTGCCGGTTGAGGCTGACAAGGCTGCTGGTCGATTCGCTCTTTCCTTTGCTCGCTACGAATGGTCTACACTGCCTCTCTATTTGGAAGAGATTGCATGGCAGATCCTTTTGTTCCGGGTAACTACGTTCATCATGAATGGAATGTGGGACCTTCACGTTTAACAACTACGTCGCCACCATATGTGTTCTATCACTACACAAGAGTTGATCCGAGCACATTCGAATGCAATAAAAATGGAATGCAGACTGTACGACCTAACCCTCTAGGCAGTAGCTGTTCAACTCATTGGTGCTCTGTCAAGATTGGCAGTTACGACACCGAGTCTCTTGTAGATGCTATCGGCTTTGCTCCTGACGCTCCGATTTGGCGCATTGAGCTGCATCTGCTTCAGCAAGAGTTCGTTTATGTTCGACAGGGCTTTCGGCAAAAGCGCAGCGGTGTGATCGATTATGAAATTAAGATGGAAGTGCCACTAACGCGCTGCACCATTGTTGCTATCTAGGACGGCAATGGGTCGATTGCTGCCGGTGGTCTGTGTAAGCAGGCCGATCATCTTGCATCGGAACGATGGTCAATTAGCACCAGCTCCTGCAGTCACGCCCTGGCAATTGGCGCATCCTGGAGATTCGTCGTGTAGTGCGGGGTTCTAAGCTCTTGCCTGCTGTAACTTTTCACGGTGGTGCTCGCTGTGCGCAGGCAATGTCGGCCATAGCGCTCATTGACGGCATCGACGGCCAGCATCAGGGCATGTTCTTTAGACGACAGCGGCCCCTCGTTTGTTACGTCCGCACAATCATCAAACAGCAATTGGCCTTGGGCCATGGCCTCTTCGCGCGAGCTGATGTCCATCAGCATGACGCCTACCTTCACGATGTCATAGCCCGCTTCAAAGATGCTCCGCATTCCAGCTGCTGCGGCAGTACAAAGCTTGCGGGAGTCGTCTGTCGCTCTGGCTAGGGGTACGACGCGGGAGCGTGCGAATCTCGGGCCATCACGGAATGGGCTACTCATCGCAAATACGGAAACTGCCTTGCTCACGGAGCCTTGCTGGCGAAGCTTGCGCGCAGCATTGGATGCGAACAGACTGGCCAGCTGCTGCAACTCGTGGCAGGACTCCACCGGCTTGGCAAGGGAGCGTGAGCACATGATCTGTTGGCGCGTGCTAGAGCCTTCGACATCGATGCAAGCAATGCCATTCAGCTCGCGCACGGTGCGCTCCATATTGACTCCCCACCTTGCACGTACAGTGCCCGCATCCATGTTGGCCAGATCCAATGCCGTGAGAATGCCGCCGTCGATCAGCTGCGCAGAGTAGCGTCGGCCTATACCCCACACCTCGTTGACGGGCGTATTCGCCATGCAGTCCCGCAGTAGGGAGGGCGCACACTGGCCAAGGTTGCATACATGGGCCAGTTCTGCGGGGTAGGTGCCTGGTCTACGAAAAGCTTGCTTGGAAATATGGCTGGCCAGCTTCGCAAGCGTGAGCGTTTTTCCAATGCCCCCACCCATAGGCAAGCCTAGCCATTGGCCAACACGCTCTCGCATGCGCCAGACCCGCTCTGTATGGTCGCCGCGCATGTCACCCAGGTAGCTGAAGGACTCATCGACGGAGTAGGGCTTTGTGTGCTCAGCAAGGCCTGCAAGCAGGCTGTGCATGCGTGTTGAATAGTCGGAATACAGCGTGAAGTTCGCGGACAGCCCCATTAAGCCTTTCAGCTCGCGCAGATCCTTGAGCTTGAACCACGGCTCTCCCATCTTGACCCCCAGGGCACGCGCCAGCTCGGATCGGGCCACAACAGCTCCATCGTTTGCTGAAAGGATCACATAGGGGTGTGAGCGCAGCGCAGGCCGCATGTCCCCCTCTACGGATGCGTAAAAGTTGTGAGCGTCTAAAAGGGCGAACATAGGGCACCTATGAGGGCCGGATATTGAAACCGGGAAGCGCGTGCAAGCCAGTGCGTGCAACGCCGAAGATCTCCAGCGTCTGTCCTTCGCGGGGAACCATCTTTGGGTAGGTGGGGTTCGCGGCTTCGAGGTAGAAGCAGCCGCGCTTTCGGAGGTATTTGATTGTGAAATCCTGGTCCCAGACTGCGACAACGATATGACCCGGTTCCGGGCGTATAGCGCGGTCTACAAGTACATAGTCCTGATCATGCAATCCGGCCAGCACCATCGAGTCACCGGAGACTCGGAAGTAAAACGTCGCCTGGGGATGAGGAATCAGTAGCTTGCTGATATCAATTGGAGACTGGGAAAAGTCCTCGGCAGGGCTAGGAAATCCAGCTCTGACAGCGCCTGAGACGCCGATCAACCAGCATGGTCTGGCGTCGATTGGCAGTGGCTGTAGGGGAAGAGGGTGGGGCTGCATGTCGGTTTTGCGGTGTACTGTATATATATACAGTTTAGCAAAATGCGTGACTCAGCAAAAAGGCCATGGTCACAAGCCAGCTTTGCTGGATGTGAGCATGGCCCGAGTTTTTCGTGCGGCTTGCGGTGGTTCTCAGTGCAGCGTGTAGTCGGTGCTTTGTTGCTCTTGCACCAGGGACCATGCTGCACGGTAGACCGCTTCCTGGGCAACACCGTTTTGGCGCATGGGTTCAGCGGTGGTGGCCACTGCCAGCAATTCGTCGTGCGAGAACTCGCGGCTGACCTGATCTTTCTTGCTGGAATACATAACGGAGATGGCCACGGCAGTCACGCGCTTCAGAGCCAGTGTGAGCTTGTTGTTCATCAGCTCCAGCTGCTGCAGTTGATCGGACTGGTTTTCAAAGACTTGATTCAAGGTCGTTGCGGATTGTTCGTTACGGACCAAGCTGCACAGATCGCTACTGTTGAGTTGACGCAAGGCCAGTTCGAGGGCGGTCAGTTCAGCGGTGGTTTGGTTTTGCATTGTTGAGTACCTGGAAAAGTGTCGTTCTTCGTGGCCCGTATCGGCCTCACATAAACACCATAGCCGGAGCCTCAGGAATGCAAGCTTCTGCCCAAACTGGCCCAATGCGAGTACTGAGCTGTACGGGGTGGCACAGGCATACTTGGCAAATCTAATTTGTTCCTCCTGGGAGCGAAAGGTGAGGTAGCTGGCCTCCACAAACAAACAGCTTCTTATTGGCCGCAAGGTCTTTTTCAAACCCGGATGGGCCTCTGTTGCCCTTGGGCCGGGGTCTGTCCATTTCATACGGAGTGGATATGTCAATACACGTACAACCTCAACCGCTGCAGGCCTGGGCCGTTTCCTTCACCAGTTTGGAAGGGGAGAGTGCCAAGGCTCCAACCAAGGCCAGCTACAAGGGGACCGTGCCACCTTCAAAGGATGGCGTCTATCTTGTCAATGGAAAGTTCTCGCGCTTTCTGAGCGGGTTGTGGCGAGTCCCGAGTTCTGATGTGGCCAAGGCCGCACAAGAGGTTCGGTTTGATGCTTTCTCAAGCCCTGAGTTTCGTTTTGCGCAGCGATATCGCTGGACAGAAATCGAAGAGTGCCTGCTTGCCTGATAAGGCATTCGGCTAGGACACAGGCAATCAATTGCCTTCACCGACTGAGTAGGGGCAACCATCCTTGATTGATCCCTATCCAACCCTTTGAGTCCGCTTAGCGGTCTTTTTCAACCCCATGGGGCGATTCAGCCCCTGTGGGGGAGATCGCCCTGATTTGATTCAGGAGATCAAAATGAAAACGCTAGACCTTTTCCATGAGGCAGCAAGTGATGTCGGGTCCACCACGGCGCTTGTTAGCGTGAGGCTGGAGTCAGCTGAGGATCGCGCTCGTCGTATCGTCTCGGACATTATGAAAGCTCGGCACATCTGTGTCGGTGCGTTCTCTGCAGGTAAAGACAGCTCGGTCCTGGCCAGCGTCATTTTGCTGACGGGTGCCGAGCTGAAAACGCAGGGCTATGAGGTGCCACCCATCGTCATAGTTCACAGTCAGACTGGCATTGAAAACCCAGTGGTTGCAAGGTTGGCGCTGGCAGAGCTTAAAAAGATGGAGCTGTTTGCACAGCGTCATCAGCTCGATCTTCGGGTGTTGCTTGGCTATCCAGATCTGAACGACTCTTTCCCTGTCCGAGTGATTGGCGGGCGGGCGCTACCTGCATTCGCCTCAAGTCGCCCGGATTGCTCAACTGATCTGAAGGTCAAGGTGAACACTAAGCTGCTCAACCAGCTGATGCGCTCAGCACCGAATCTCGGTGATTGGAAAGCACCTGTGGTCATGACTGGTGTGCGCCAGAACGAATCTGCAGCGCGCGATAAGCGTATTGAAGAGCGTCAGGAGTCTGCCGAAGGGATGTGGGTGAATGATCAAGGTCATCTTCGCGCGTCACCAATATTGCTTCACACCGTCGATGACGTTTGGGAGCATCTGGGGATGTGTGCAGCTGGTGTGTATGACAGCTATAGCGATTTCTCCGACACCATGGAGCTTTACAAGGCTGCAGGAGGTTCGTCGTGTGTGATCGTTGCCGACATGAAAATGTCGGGAAGTAGCAAACCGTGCGGAGCGCGCACAGGATGCTGGGCATGCACTCGCATCGGACCGCATGACAGATCAGCAGAGCAGATGATTGATTCTGACTTGGTGCGCTACGGTTTCATGAAACCCTTGAACCGGCTACGCAACTGGATTGCCAACACTCAGTATGACTGGAGCATGCGGCAGTTTGTGGGCCGCTCGATTGCCAGTGATGGCTACATCGAGATCGGCGCAGACACATACTCGCCAGACACCCTGAAAAAGCTCTTGGTCTACACCCTGACTGCCGAAAGAAAGTCCGGTGTGCAGATCATCAGCATTCAACAGCTTTTTGCCATAGATGCTCGTTGGTCTTTGTACGCAATCGCCCCTCCTTTCAGCGCTTTGAAGATCTATCTGGATCTTCAGAACAATGATGGATGGGAGGAAGCGCCGGTAGTACCAGTCTTCCCCAAAACGGACGTACCCAAAGTGGGCCGCATTCATGTGGGCGATGATTGGTACAAGGTCACAGGCATCAAAAGCGCAGTCGGTCTGCGTGATGTGGGCCTGGAGATGTATGCAGACTCGTGCAACGTGGGCCTCAAATCCCTTTCCAACGGTGCATTGGTGTGTGACTACGAAGAGGCGGATGCTTTCTCGGTAGACGCTGTGGGAGCAGCAGACTTTTTGGAGTTCCTGGCCGAAGACTACATTGCGAGCTATTGCGATCCGTCTTGCAGCGACTGGACTTATGGCTTCAAGACCTATTTGCGCATGGGCACAATTTCTCTCGCCACTGGCCAAAGCCGGATGACCGATGAGATCTTGCGTCGCTCGCAATGGCGACAGGAGCATGAACTGCATGGCCAGCGCGCCTGGTTGGACCTGGAGCACAGATGCGACCAGCTCCATACAGCGCAAATTGCCTTGCTGTGACAGCAAAAAGCCCAGCTCGATCCTTACAGGGATTGGCTGGGCTTTTTTTATTCTGGCAATGAGCTACGGTGCTTTGTCGTGACGAAACACCGCCCAGATTGGGCCAATGCGCAGAGGCCGAAGACCATGCGGTAGGGGCATACTGGGCAGATTGATTTTGTTCCTTTCGGAACGAAAACGTGAGGTAGCTGGCCTCCGCAAACAAACAGCTTTTTGGCAGGCCTCGCGGCCTTTTCTAACCCAGATGGGCGACAGCTGCCCTGAAGGGTGCTGCGCGCATCTTCAACCCGCGAAAGAAGATGATCGCCAGTGAGCATTCTTTTCACAAACCACCCGATGAGGGATGGACCCATCAAGCTGTGGAAGCCGTAGCCAAGCCCACCGAGGCCTGGGACGCGTTCCTCGTTTCTCAATGAATAGGCTCCTCAGGAGTCTGACCCAGTAGCGACTGCAAATGTGTAGTCGCTGAATCTGTTCTTTCCCAACTTTCTTCAACCCTATGGGGCGCTGTCTTGCCCTATGGGGCGCGGTGCCCTTTCACTTCCCCACGAAAGGAATCCCATGTCCAAGCACTTCATCAAACAAACGAGCGTCAATGGTGTTGAACTGGTTCTTGAATGCGGTTACGACCGCCCAACGGAATCGTTCTTTGCCAACATCAGCTCTGAGGGTGATGTCTACTACACCTCACTAGCAGAAACTGGGCCGAAAGACTCGGGCTGGTTGCTCACTGTGACTGCGAAGCATGGTCTGGTTCTCCCTCAGAAAATGATGGAGTCCCTGGCCATGGAAGCGATGTTCGGCGGCAGTAATGCTGTCACCGAACATGATGCTTACACACAGACGGAATCCGACAAGCACTTGCTGCTGCTGGGTTTTCGTCAACAGATGCCTTCGATGTTGCCTGTCGATAACCCCGTGTGGGTTTGGTACACCGACAACGACGAAGGATTGGGCCAATATGCTTTGCTGCAAAGCAAGGGCTATCAAGCCTATGTGCCTAGTTTGCTGTGCGATGTCTTGCCCCAAGGGCTTGACTGGCCGGTACCCGATGAACAGGACTTGCTCAAGCACCTTGAAGTGATGCAAGTGCGTCTTTTGAAGGGCGCATATCAGGAGCATCCAGGCGAAAGCGTGAACGCGGTACTGCACCGCATTCTCGGGTTCGTGCCCGCAATACTGACCCTCGAATCCAAGTTGCACGTTCTCTTCTCCGAAGAAGAGTTTGAGAACGAAAGGCAGGGGTTTTGGGAAGGCGATTGCTGGGGGGCTTTCACCACTGCGAAGGTCTACGAGCAGTGCGATGAGCCTGCTAAGGATGGCGAGCACTTCATCTCTGTAAGCAAGGCCTATGACCTGCTGCGCGGTGAGCTGGTCAAGATCCAGACTTCTGGTGTCAAAAGCATCAGCGATGACGATCTCTGCGCCTCATGCGGCCACTGCAACTATTGCCCAGGCGATATGAGCAGTTGCAGCAAGGGCTGGCCTGGATATCAGGATAAGGATGGCTATGTGAAGGTGTGCTTTGCATCTGATGTAGCAGTCTGAAACGAAAGCTTTTTGTTTAACCCGGAAGGGCGTTGTCGCCCTCTGGGCCGCGCCTTTCCAATTTAGGAGATTGGAAATGAACGCATTTAGCAACGAACCCCAAACCATCACTGTGATTGCAAAGCTCATCGTGACAACACCAGCAGGCGCGGCTTTTGAAAATCGCTTCAAGAACCAGGCTGATACGGTGGAATGGATGAAGGCATGTTTGAACTGCAATGCCAACCACGCAAAGGTTGATATTGAGCCACTGTGCGCAAGTGACGACCCCGCTTTTCAAGCGCAGATTTCTGCACTGAAGGAAGTGACCGACACATTGAACACTGGACTGGGATCTGAGGACCAGGAAGAAGACCCCACGCCGGAACAGCTTGCCGCCCTCTCACGCTTTGCGAAGCGTGCTGGCGCTGACTGGAAAGGCCGACTGTCAGCCGCTTGGACTTCGGGAAAGGATGCGACGATGCCCGATGGGCATCTGTTGCGTCAACTTCGCAATCGTCTTGGCCCTGAATGGCTTATGAGCTTTACGCTGCCATAAGGCGGCGGGGTTCATAGGTCAGGAAAGCGAAGATATGTTTAAACCCGGATGGGCCTTGCCCTTCCGGGGCATGCTCATCCTCAAATGGAATCTGGCATGTCTGATATGTCTGTTCAAACGTCAACTGCGGCTGCTCAGTCCCTAGAAATGGTCGTTCAGCGGATTGACGAAATCTCGGCACTGGGCGAAGGGCGAAAGCGTGAGGCTAGCGATAGGTTTGTAGCTCTGCATGGTGGCGCTACCGTCGATTTCCTCACTCAAGAGGAATTGGCTGAGATGCACACCTTGAAAATGAAGCTGCCGACTTTTACCCAACTGCGTCAAGAAGCGAATGAACGCCTGAAAGCCCGCATTGCATCCCGCAAGCGCGGCCCCAAGGCCAACTCTGTTGTTTGACGATATTTAGAAACCCAGACGGGCACATGCAGCCCAAGGGCCTGTGTCTGTCTCTACCAATAGGAGATAGAAATGAACCAAAAAGTCTTCACCGTGGACGAATACCATGACTTGCTTGGACAGACTGAGCGACCAATTTTTGATGTGACTGTGTCAGGATTTATCGTGCCAGCTCATCCTGAGCTTGGTGCATTCCAACGTAGCTACAAAGATGCGGTCTGTGCTCTGGCCAAGTGCCGTGGCATCAGTCTTTCAGACATACAGACCAGTAGCACTATCAAGGTTGTTGTTGCATGCAGAAATGCAAGTGGCAGTAGCGATATGCCCGTCTTTGATGTTGCTGCAACCCAAGATCAAATTGACCTTGGCGAGCATTACGATCTGGCTGAAAAGATGGCCTCCGAGGCGGGGTATGAAGCACCGTTTGTGTGCTTTGATCCCCAGGAGGTTCCGGCATTGAAACGTGCTCTTGAGGCGTATGGAAACCACGCTGAAAAAGCTCATGATGACGTAACCTCAGGTATGTAATTGCGACTCCTAACAAGCCCAGCTCAATCGTCGGATTGACTGGGCTTTTTTCATTGGTGCTCTGGGCTGCACATTCCTTGGGTGTCACGCGACCACGGAAAGATGGGCAACACGTAGTTGCTCAAGTGACCGCTCAGGTGGTTAGCACGAAATCCCACTTCAAGCCTTGCTTCAGAGCTTCTTCCCCCGCCCGAGCGAACTGCTTACGCAACCGTTGCTTTTCTCGTCCAGACATTGGACGTGAATCATGAATTGCAGCAGCCAAGTCGGAGTACGAAAGATGGGCCACGCCGTCTGCAGATTTGGCAGCAGCAGATTTGACCATCTGCATCAGCGCGACCGTGGGGAGAGAGGGAAGATCCTCGTCCTCGGTTTCCGTCGCAAGCAGCAACTTCGGATCTAGGAGCTGATTCGCAACGCTTGGTTCGTCATGTGTTGTAGAAGGTCGCGCATCCTTCAAGGTGCGTTGTGCATGAGCGTAGTTGGCGAAACCCGCGCGCATTGCAGCCTGGTCAAGCGCAGCGAAGTGCTTGATCCCGGCGTCTTTCTTGATAGCTTTTGCGAGGCGCTTGATGCTTTCAAGCGTATTGAGCGATGTGGTCTCAGTGGGCATGGAACTCTCCTGTTTGAGGGAAAGAATCGTCTCTCGACCACCGTTCTTCAAACACGAAAGTGCCTGCGGACTTGAGGGCAGTGCTGGGTGGCTTTGCAGTGTCGAGAGGCGGGTTCCTGCCAGAACCGCTGACCCGGATTATCCTCGGATTTCTAACCATAGCGCTACTGGCCTGGATTTCAAGCTTCCTTGCATGGCAGGACACTTACGCAAAGAACGCTTCAACTCGATGGCCTAAGCTTCTGGTTCAGGTAGTGAAACATCGTTCGGACGGCGTTAACGACCAAAGCAGCCTCCGGCGTACCGACAATGCTCTCGTTGGGGTGAGCGATGCTGCCGTGGTTACGCAGGGTATTGATGGCATCGAGAACGGCTGCGAAGGGGGCCAAAATTTTCCCTATATCACCATCGTGATTCCCGAGTGATTGCAGCGCAGGATGTTGCGCACGCAATGCCTTGTAGGCCACGGTCAAGGTTGCACCGTCTGGGAGTTCGATTCCGCTTTCTTGGCACATGGTTTTTAGGTATCCATGCATAGCGGTATGGAGACGGTCAATAGTGCTAGGTGCCCCAGAGGTTGCAAGCAAATTATCCGCATCGGCCAAAGCAAGACGAACAGCCTCTGATGCAGAAATATGTTGCGCCACGGGGGGAACATGCCCTGCTTGGTAGCCCATCGAGATCAGCTTTCCCGGTTGATCTCGCTCCAGGTGGGGACGAATTTTTGGATGTTGGATAACCGCAACCAAGGCTTGAATGTCCTGCCGTGAAAAATGCTCAAGCACCGCAAATACATGATTGCTGTAGTCAGCATCATTCCAGGACAGACTACGCAGAAGGCGCGGATGCTTGGTGATGTAGTCCTGAAGCCCCGTCTCATAGCCAATCTCACGCCAATCGGCTGCAGTAAATTCGGTCAATATTGCCCGCTGCATTGCAAGCAGCAATGGGCCACGCCAGGCCGAATCTTCTAACAAATCATGGTTCATATCGCCTCCCTGAAAGGAGCAATCTAACCTAGAGTGGTGCTCAATGAGAGCCTAGTCTTAAGCTCGATGCGTGGAGGCGCAGTCATCTAGAATGAATTCATAGAGGTACACATACTGGGAGGATGTGTGAAACATGCACTATTGACCATCATAGGGGTCCTGCTAACTGCTAACGCAAGCGCAAGCTCTCCAGACAGTGTTCTGATCGTGTGCGACAAAGTTTCTGACGCGAATCTTGGAAAACTCGATTTGTACAAAAAGCCTCCCAAGAATGAAGACGAGCACATTTTGAACATCATTTCGGGTGACGGGATAGCGTCGCTACTTGTAGAGAAGCCGAAGCGCATCACTCTCGTATTGAAAGAGTCCGTCAATAGAATTGAAAACACGGACGGGACGACTCAATTTGGCGGGGCAACTATTGAGTTCAATAGCCACCATGTCAAAGCTGTAGGCAAAGGCCAGGTTCTGAACATAAACAGAGTCACCGGAGCAATGACCCATACATTCATCTTGTCGGACGAAACAATTGCCTCGTGGAAAAGCAAGCATGGAGGCACACTCCCAAAGGCTGGGACTTGGCGCTATCAATGCCAAAAATCAGCTCCTGCTTTTTAGAGTGAGCGCACTCTAAGAATAGAGGATCTGTAGTCAGGTGCAGTGCCTAACAAAAAGATCAACTTGATCGGTGAGCACTTCAACAGGCATCTGTGTAGCGCCAGCGAACTCCATGTAAGCTGATCGGTGTCGTCCATTGGTGAATGAGACGACTGCATGAATGCTTGGTGGCACCAAGCCAAACCAGCGCTTGACTTGTACTTCTTCGATGGAGGCACGAGGCATCACGGGTACGCCTACACCAGATGGGTCCAGGTGAGAATATAAGCCCTCACGCTTTTCGTCACTCCACAACTGGATTTCTGGAATCCGCAACTGATTGCCGTTGCGTACGCAAGCCATGAACTTCGCTACGTCAACAACTACAACGGAATACCACGAATGGTCTGGGAGGGTGCGCTGCAGGAAGATCTGAGAGTAGGGCGCATGTGTATGGGCAAGCTGGACAGTCCACTGTTGAGGAGTTGAAACCATTGAAGATTTTTCGGTTGCAGGAGCCGCGAAGGCTCTGATGAAGATGAAAACCTATCAATGCTGCAAGTGTGTTTCCGGGACCTCTATACCCTTTGACGGGCGCTTGATCAGCCTTCCTACAGAGGCTTGCTGAGGGAGGCACCGGAAGGGGTCAGACTTTCTGAAAATACTTGTTAGCACTCAAGTCAACCAAGACTCGGCCATGGAGAACCCGATTCGGAATTCTGAAGGAGAACGTCATGGAGTCACGCTCCAGCCCGTGTCTCTTAGCAAAAATTTCTGCAGCCCCTTGAGCTAGGATCGAACCAGAGCCTTTGAGGATGAAAGTGTCTTCTCCTATGGACGTTGTTGTGATAACCCCGTCGCCGTCTCTTTCTCGAAAAATCGCCATTTCTATTCCGGTAAATGTGAAGGTCAGAGCATAAGAGTTTAGTCAGTTGCAGCATTGAATTTTCATGGCACACCAGGCCAACAACGGAAAGATATGCACCAGCTGGGCCAGCAGCTGCCTGCGGCTAGATCCGAGTGCACCTGACTGGCACCGAGGAACTGCAGGGCCATCTGGCGACCCTGCAGCAGCTGATCGACGACCGACCATGAAACCCCCGGCCATAGACAGTGCCGAGCACTAAGCGCTGCCGCGAGGCGCTACCCACTAGGCCAGATCCTGACCACGGCGGCGACCGCAAGACCACGCCAAAAGGTTGTTGGTCAACTTTCCGCTAAAGCGCAGGAGTGCTCATAAGAAAGAGAGTGATGGCCAACAGAAAGTAGATGAGATATTTAGGCAAAGGAAGCTCCGTGTTTACTGTGAGCACCATTGCCCACAACACGTAAAGCGCGCGCTTTTATCCATGACGGCATACTTCGCCAAGTTTCCTCGCGCTGCAGCGCCGACCTCGGAAAGATCAAAAAAGTAGGGTCGAAAAAAAAGCTGTCCTGGGACAGCTTTTGGGGTTTAAAGGGAAGTAGGTTCAGGTGTGCACCGGGTCTTCATGCCCCACCAGGACTTCCGCTGGGATGCCCAACGTCATCAAGCGACGGATCATGGCCAGCGAGAGCTGGCGAGTACCGTTGAGCACTTCATACACGCGGTTAGGAGAGCCAATGTAGGGCTTCATATCGGCCACGGTCAGCCCACCTTGTTCCATGCAGAATCTAATGGCTTCAATCGGGGTAGGTGCTGCAATGGGGAACTTCTTTTCCTCGTATGCTTCGACCAGCAGGCCCAGCACCTCCAGGCGCTCGCCTTCGGGCGAGTCGGCATCGGGGTCAAGGTCAATGAGTGCCGAGACTTCAGCCAGCATGGCCTTGTAATCGGCTTCGCAGCGGATAGGGCGGATTTGCATGGTGGCTCCTTTCATTTCGAATTATCGACCGTTGCAGCGTCGATTGCGTCATATTGCTTGTGCGTGCCTACGAATTTCACGTAGGCCCATTGCATCTTGTATGCGATGGCGACAATGAGGCGATAGTCGTTGCCTTTGATGTTGAAGACCACACGGTTGTTGCCAACGATGCTGGCATTGCCAAATGCGGCTTTCACATCTGCAGGCGAGCGCCATTGCGCTTTTGTCGCCACTTCGAACCACGCTTCTATTGCATCACGGGAATCGGCATATCTAGGTTGGCTGTAGAAGGCGGTCAAGATAGCCCGTGAAACAATGTGCATGCGTCCATGATAGTCCCAATTTGGGACTACCGCCAGTTCTTCAAGACAATCCCTCACTCTTCAGATGGATTGCGTTTTTGCATACGAAAACGCACGATATCCATCCGCACGCGTGAATACATTGGATGACCTGACCAAGGAAAGATGGCTAGGCCAGGACGAAGCACAGCAGTGCGGACGCTGCAATGACGGCTGCAGCGGCTCCTGCGGTCGTGAGCACCAGGGCGGTGATGTGGGCGAGGAATAGGGCGGTATTGCGCATGAGAAGGCTCCTGAGAACATGCGCAGACAACGTGTCTGCCCTACGTATAGGTGAAACTTTTATCCATGCGAAGACCTTCCCAAAAAAGGCGTTGTGACGCGGGCAGTTTTGGCAGCGCGGCCCCTGCGTGCCTTGGTTGCGCACTTTCCTTGATGTGGCCCAGGCGCAGGGCTGCAGACCGCCAAGACCTGGATAGCTCGGGTAATATCTTGGGAATTCGCAACTTCAATGAATTGCTAGATGGCTAAACCCCAGGTCGTGAGCGACCGAGACTTTGAGCACATGCTGAAAGCGACAGTGGCATACAGCCGTGTGCCAACGCGCGACAAGGCGCTGCTGCTGACGTTGTACGGCACCGCCTTGGGTGTCACTGAGCTGGCCTGCTTGACCGTGGCCGATTACCTCAATGCGGACGGAACTGTGCGCGAGAAAAGCCGGGTGCGCGAAGAAGTAGCCCACAACGGCGTGCCGCGCCCACTGTATTGGACAAATCACCGCGTATGCGACGCCTTGGACGAGTACCTTGCTTGGCGGAAGTCAAATAAGCAAGGGGTCACAGTCAAACATGGCGCATATCGCGCCCTAGACCCCGCCAGTGCGATTTTTTTGACTGAGGCAGGGTCAGCCTATGGACTGACAGAAAAAGCGCTGCCATCTGGCGCTGTGAGCTATTCGTGCAACGCGTTGGGCGCGTATATCAGCAGGCTGCATGCACATGCGGGCATCGAGGGAGGGTCAGCCCAATCTGCGCGCCGCACTTTTGCTACGAAGCTGTACCGTAGGGGCTACGACTACCGGCATCTTGCCGAAATTTTGGGAGTACAGAGCGTGACCACAGTAAAGCGGCTTGTGGAGGCAGATCCAGTCGACTTGATCGGCATCGTTGCGGGAGCAGTGTAATGACAGCACCAATGTACCCAAAGGGCGACCTTCGCCGCATGCTGGTAGTGCTGGGGGCAATAGATGCGGGCAGCAACACGCTTGTTCAGATCGCTGCAGCGACAGGCTTGGACAAAAAAACGATTACCGCCTTGTTAGAGCAGGCTGTAGAGCAAGCTCGTGTGAATTTGAAGAAGGATGGAGCGGTTTACGTCATTGAGGACTGGGGGCCAGTTCTAAGAAAGGAGGGAGCAACAAAGGCCTTGACAGGTGCGTTAAATGCACCAAAATGGAGTTTCCTAGCATCTCAGAAAGTGAAAACCATGGCCGAGCAAAACTTGTTCGAATCTTGTCCAGAATGTGGCGAGTCGAAACGCCTTTCTTCTGAACTCCACCCCGGAACATCGTTTGTAATCTGTGATGCGTGCGGCTTTAAGGGGCCTGAACTCTTGCCCAAGGCTGACTCTGACGGGAAGCATCGCCCAGCAGCGGTATGGGAGGCATGGAACACACACGCGAAGGCGCTGAAGGCCGCAAGAGCCAAGGGCTCGAATATTCCTGCACCCAGCATTGATTGAGTGATAGGAAACCCAGACATGACACAGACGAACGAACAACCAGTGATTGACATGGCCGAAGTGCTGAAAAAGCGCGTGAGCGATCGTCAGCCGCTCTATGTGGCGGGAACGCTGGATAAGGCCGCTGCCAAGCTGCAT
Source organism: Comamonas testosteroni (assembly GCF_000761245.1). GTDB lineage: Bacteria > Pseudomonadota > Gammaproteobacteria > Burkholderiales > Burkholderiaceae_C > Comamonas > Comamonas testosteroni_C. The sequence continues at coordinate 74,682 of NZ_AWOR01000037.1, forward strand.
GTAGCCACAGTCGATGAAATTCTGCAGAGCACCGGCAAGCCTCTGACTGTTGTGCATCTGCCCAACTGATTGCATAGGAAAACACATGGCTCAGTCGCTAACAGATGCCTGCCGTCAGCTTGCTAGGACAACAACAGGAAGTGCCTCCACCGACCTTGTTGAGACTGTTGCGGCATCCTTTGAGAAATGTGCCCGCTGCTACGAGCGAAGGATCGCCGCAGCTGGTCAAACAGACGACGTGTTGGTGGCGTCGGTCAATTACATCAATGAGGTATTGGCATGGAGCGAGGTCGGGGCCGATGTTCGATGGTTTGATGTGACTCTGGAAGCTGTGCTTGAAATCATCATCCCATCACGGGCAAGTGGCCCTGCCGCGATTCGATTCAGGAGCATGGCCCTGTCGATGCTGGCCAACTCGCAGAAGTGAGCGAAAGACCGAACACATCATGAAGGCAGTACGCATTGAATCCAACGGCGATGGCGTCTACACAGCCTGGATCTTCAGCACCGTCTATACGGGTAGTTACGAGGCGTGCAAACGCTGGCTGGCTGGTCACGGCGAATAGGTTTGACGATCAAGGAAGTCATATGTCCGATTCAACTTCACAGGCTGGCTACATCTACATTTTTCGGAATGACAGGTTGCACAACGAGATCAAAGTTGGGCTTAGCAAAAATCCGTTTAAGAGAGTGATGCAGCTCCACACGACGGCTACTGCAACTCCCATGAATATCAGCGCAATTTGGTGGGTTCACGATATGCGTAGAGCCGAGCGCATCGCCCACAACCGACTTGCAGATCACCGGATAAATCGTAGACGTGAGTTTTTCCTGATTGCTCCGCCAGAAGACTTCGACGAGTTTGAGCGTATGTGCTATGACACAACAACCATCTGCCTTGAAGTCCTTGAGGAATTCATCGAGGGAGACTGGGCCAGTGCCGGTATCGGATTTTTAAAAATGGACATGCGCAAACTGTATGAAGCCCATCAACGAGGCGATGACATTAGCGCCTAGATATTCGAGGAAACCAACATGGCAGACACTGTGCATCTCCCCCGCAGGCCTGAGCGCTTCGCATCTGGTACTGATCTGGAGATGGGTACTTACAACGTGCTGCAGACCGGCGATGCTTTCACGATACGCCGGACTATCGGGGCGGCATTCTGGTATCCATTGACCAGTCGTGAAAATCCAGCGTGGCTTACTTGGCCGTCATACGCCAGCGCGTATGAGCAGATAGAGAACAACGAAGACCTTTGCGACTACCCATTCTGGGGTCGCTGAGTCTGCAAGGAAAACATGGCAACGCAAAGCCTTGGGTCTTTGCACTGCAGATTTGAAAGCTTCCACGGAGGAACCAAGATGAAGACGATTAAGGCGAAGACAGACGCAGAATTTACGTCCCTCGTGGAGGCCGCAGTATTGCTGGCAGAAAGTCCTCTGAAGCGTGAACGCGGCGATCAGAAATTTGAAGCGATAGCCTTTGAACGGTGGTCTTGTGATCCCGAGGCTCGCAGCCTGAGTTTCGAAGCCAATCAGCATGCATTGGAGGCTGTCGGTGTGGGCATTCCAAACACAGCCACCGATGTGATCGAGCTTGCGAACTTCTTAGGACTGTGACCAAGGAAAACACCATGGCGACAAAATTCGGCGCATGGGTTGTCTTCATCTTGAGCGGGGCCGTTCTGTTCGCTGGAGTTGGCCCAGCTCCTGCGGAAATCAATCGCGCAATTTGCGTGGTCGCTTCGATGGTCAGCTTCATCATTGGATTCAATCAAGCGAGGAATGCGGCCCCGTCTTGCTTGCTGTCGTTCCTGGTGAGCGCTTCCGGCCTGGTTGTCGCATTTACTCAGTTAAACGGATAGATCAAGGAAAGCCATGAAAGTCTCTAGCCGAAAAGGAAAGATACGCCCCACAGAGAAGCGAGGCGCTGAGGCCCCTCTGATCGTGGATGAGTACCAATATCTGATAGGGCAAGAACCGCTGAAGTCAATGCACCTGAACTACCTTCGGCCTAGATTTGGCGCTGCCAAGTACGTTGTGACCCAAGCAGTTGCAAGGGGTAAGCGTGGCAAGTTAGTCATGATCGGAATGACCCGTGATGTTGTGACTGGTGAGCCATTCCCGGCACCACCCCAGAAATTTTTGCCTGCACAGGTAGTGCGTCGGCAAAGCAGCCGATAACCACCGCACCAGATAGGAAAACATCAATCTCATGATTGCAGCACTAAAAGCCGATTTGGCAACGCTGGGCACTCAAGTGAAAGTCACAGCAGGTGCCAGAGAAGAGAGCTTGACGATTGATCTTCCAGGCGGAAAGTGGATCACGATTAAGCGCTCCCCACTTGCAAAGTATCGGAATGGCGATTCGTTCGATGTTTGGATGCCGCCCTCTAAGCCGGGGATGGGCGGTGATGTAGCGCCAAGTAAGTCGGCGCGTGAAGTGTTTGAGCTGGTGCAGCGCTATGTGGCTGCATCCATCAGTGCTTAATCAAGGAAACCAGCGGGCGATGTGACGCGGGCAATCTCAGATCAAATCGAGGCACAGGCACAAGCTTGGTTGACAGGTGCGGTTGCGAGCCGTTAAGGAGAAAACAATGAACCCTTTTGCAGCCTTTTTTAGATACACGTTCTTTCGATTCACCTTGGGGATGATCTTTCTAGGCTATACCAGCGCAACTTTCTTGACAGCTCCTGATTACATCAACGGGGAATGGCTCTTTCAATCAAGATTGTGGCCTTATGCGATGTGGAAGTGTGTCTTGATGGGTGCAGTTAGTTCAATCCTGCTCGCATGGGCTTTAGTGACTGCACGAGAGTATGCAAATGCCCCTTGCTACCCAACCTAGCAAACGAGCAATCAAGGAATTCCGTCTTTCGCCCGCGAAACTAGAGAGAGCCATGTCTACTGAACAAATCCAGGCCGAAGTTGGTCAGCAAGCCGGGGCAGCAATTGAAGCTGCTCAAGCAGAAGCCATGAAGATCATGGCCGCAGCGAAACGCCAGATTGAGAATTTGGGCCTTGAAGTTTCGCTGATTACACGTTGTCCGAACGGCTCCAAATGGCCGGTGCTGATGCTTGAGGCTGGACAGAGCTACGCCGACATTGAGGCTGTGCGAAACGGCCAGCGATAAAGAAGGAAAACATGACGCACACCTATGCGCCGAAAGCCACCATGAACCCCGTTCGACTTGATGACAACCATAACGGTAAATTCACCGCTTGGATTCTTAGCACCAGCTTTACCGGCAGCTATGAAGAGTGCCAAAGCTGGCTGAGAGGCCATGGCGAGCACATTACATGGAGCGTTAGCCCCGCGCAGGGAATGGGGCCTACGTACCACCATCTAATAGGTCTGAGCAGGCCTATGCTCTTGAACTGCACAAGCGAAGAAGCTCACAAGATCGCCGCAGCCGAAGAAATGTACAAATCGCTAAAAGCTCTGCAAGACGTTGGAATGCTTGAAGATGATTCACGAGGAATGCATGGCGGCATACAAGAAGCTAAAGCTAACGCCCGCGCCATCTTGGCTAAATTAGCTAGTTCATTTTGACATCAAGGAAAGAAGAATGACTCAACTTGAGCACTTGGACGAAATTGCCCGTGAAGCATGGGCTGGCAACTATGACCGCACTGGGGTCCTGTCTGGTGGTGAGCGCCGCTATGTTGCCCTGGCATCAGGCCGGATGCGCGAGCTTTGCCCAGATGATTCGATTCCCTATGCAGTGAATAGTCTCGATCCTGGCTGGTTTGAGCACATGCTGACGGTGTGGCGAGCAGATAGCCAACCCCTGAGCTGACAAAGGAAATCACACATCGGTAGACCCCAAGAAGCGTTCTGAAGAACGTGCTACAGGCCGCCAGGACGGCAGGCCTATAGCACGAGAGCACGGGCCAGTGATAATTTGAAGATCGACAGACAGGGATAGTCAATGAAAAGAAGTTGGATGCGAGTTAAGACGGTTGCCACGGTGGCATTGATTGCTGCGACCGTGAGCGCTGTTCATGCCGCACAGGTGGAGGGAGAGTCTTGCGCCCATGTGAGCAATGGAACCTTCGGCGGTCGTTTCTCGAAAACGCTGATTTGCGCAAACCAGGTATGGCAAGACGCTGAAACGTTACCGCAAGCGACCATTTCCATTGCGAAATACAGCGCATCAAATGCCTTCGTCAAATCGCGTGCTTTAGTGTCACTCGTAGGCACGCCGGTCATCAGTAAAGAGTTCGGTGTGCCCGATGCATTCTCAATTTTTGCTACGGTCGTGCGGTTCAACGCAGACAACACAGCGCACGTAGTTGTTGACATCGAAACAGGTGATGGTTGGCAAAAACACATTGAGAAAGTTGTGTCCACTGGCACAGAGACACGCATTGCCATCGATGGCAGTGGCGCAGAGTACCGGATGTCCGTTGTACGTCACCAATAAGAAAAAAAGAGCGCGACAGGAAGAGTTGAAGGAGGCAGGAAAGATACATGAAGAAAAAGCTATTGTTGAAAGCATTCGTGCAAGCTGCTGACCCTGACACGCTGCGAATCCTCCATTTGGAGAGCGGGTGGAGTGTCACTAGCGACGATGCCTTACTCATGCGGCCCAATGGGCGCTCTTCATTCGACACGCCCGAACAGGCTCTTCGTGTGTTGGCCGGGGTGGGCATTCGCTGTGCAGTCATTGAATGGGATGGCCTGGAAGCCATCACCGAGTAAGCAAGGAACATCGATGACCCCCTCATCTGCAAAGCGTCACTTGCTGAAACTGCAGCGCGATCTCGAAGAGAGTGAAGCGAAGTTGCGGGAAGCAGGCTTTTCCGTTGCCAATGGATCGGTGCGCAAATTTGATTTGCGAACAATTGAAGCTATCAATGTCCTGGTGCTTGGGATGGGACAGAAGCCCAAGCGACTCACAAAGAAGGCAACGAAGTTGCTTGAAGAGGCGGGTTGCAATGAGATTTCGGACGACTATGTGATGCTTGGCTCAACTGATCTGCGCGTCCTTCTGTCCGATGCAGCAATTGATGATTTGAACGCCCAGGCGCGAGATCAAGACAGCTACAAATGATCGATCAAGGCACGATGCGCGAGAAAAAATGGAGCACTTCCCCTGCGCAGGGGATGGGGCCGTATTGCCTTGGCGGGCTGAATGGAAAGCCATCATGAGTATTTGGGCTTGGATTTTTCGAGTGGCAGGGGGCCGATTTATGATCGGCGTTCTGCTTGTTCTTCTGGGCTGCACAGGCCTGAACATGCCGACTCTTGAAAAAGATGGCGAAGTTGTCATTCAGACCGCACTTTGGAATTTTGGTCATTGGCCGTTCGTGCTTTGCTTGGGAGCTGGCTTGGTACTGATTTCATGGGCATACGTCACAGCTAAAGAATGGCAAGGTGCCAAATTTCACAATCCAGAGATTCAAGCAATCGCTGATGAAATGGATGCAGCGATTCGCGCTGAAAAGGAAAGCCCTGCGGGTCAACGTAAGGCGAGAATTAAGTCAGTTGGTATCGTCGCAATTTTTTTGGGCGTGGGTGTTGTGGTTACGGGCTTAGTTTCAGATGAACTACTGCTTTCTGATTGGTACAAAATTTGGTTCGGTTTTGGAATGGGTTTGATTGGTCTGGGGGCGGTTGCACTCGCATTATTCTGGGACTAAGAAATGCACTTCTGTTTGATCCAGAGATTTAGAGAAATAACCCATGAATGATGCACACCGTAAAGCCCGCCTAAATTACCTCATTGACCATGATTACGGGCGAGCAGCTGAATTTGTGCGTTCCACTGGCATCAGCAAGGCACGCGTATCCCAGATGACCAGTTCAGCTCACCCTTTTGGTGAGGCTGCTGCACGCAAGCTGGCTCAAGACCTTGGGCTACATGAAGATTGGTTCAACCACACCTTACCCACTCCAAAAGAAGAGCAGGCTGGAAAGAGCCAGCCCACCACGATGGATGTTGTGACATCCATCAGCGGTGCGATTCTCCTGACAACTGATCGCCTGAACGTGTTGACCAGCACTATTGAGCGGCTTCACAGCTTTGCAATCAGTCCAGTCTGTCCGCAGGCCTGCGCCGAAGAAATTTTTGACCGAATTGCAGATTTGGAAAAACTGCTTCGCGGCGTTGAGCGTGAGAAGGCCATCAGTGCCCAGAGTCTCAAGTCTTGATCAAGGGAGCACTATCACCATGCCTCAATATTCCAGACGAGTAATTGCCGGAAGTGGCGAAACCTGGGTCGGTGGTGTCGCTTGGTCGGATGTTTCTGAAGAGCACGAAGGTCCGTGTCGCGTGAGCTTCAATAGCCGCACTGGACGCGTAGATGTCGCAGTCTTCCCGAACTATTGCGAAGCTCATGCGGCAGCAATGTGTGGCGTGACAGTCGAGTTGGGTGGGTATTGTGAGGCCGTGGTTACGGCAGCTGTCGATGGAGAAACAGTGACTCACCAGACCAGTGCGAGTTGGCTTCAAGAGTAGACCTACGCATAAGATCAGGATTCCGCTTTAGAGCATCAGTGAAAGCAAAATGACACAAAGATCGCAGCTCGAAATCACTGCATATCACGAAGCTGGCCACGCTGTGATGGCCATGTCATGCGGGTTTCACGTCACAGAGATTTCTATCGAAGCTTCGGAAAATGGTCAAGGGCATACAGCGTGGCAAACGCCCATGTCCATGGCTGTGGCCGCGAGGGTTGGCACAATCATGACCCTAGCATCTGGCATGGCAGCTGACTATCTGCATTGCAAGAGCCTTTATGGAGAGGACAGACAGGAAGCATTGCTTGGGTATAAAGGTGATGAGCAAGATGCCAACATACATCTTTCTGAAATTGGTCAGGAATGGGCATTTGAATACTACGTTGGACTCGCACTTAGGCACCTTAAACAGGACGAGGTTTGGCAATACGTAAAGCAAATAGCAGAATTGCTGAAGGAAAGCCGATTGATTAATGGTCGTGAAACTTTGCACAGGGTCGCACAGCAAATACCGAAAATTCCTGCGCAAACTTTGGAAACGTACAAGTTTATTGTTGAAGATATGTATAAGCTGGAACAGATACATGCGGAGCGCAACTGAATGCGCAAACACACATGAACATCGCCAAGCGCCAAGCCACCGAGGCGATGCCACTGGACCAGAAGCTACCGCAAAGTAATACAAGGAGATCACATGGCAGTTACTAGAGATCCAGCACCGAGCGGCAAGCTCAAATTGGTGGACTACTTTCATGAGACATCTAGCACGCACGTTGACACATCGCGTGAAATTGTCCTCGTGCCACATGGCAAGGAAGCAGTCATGCTGGAAATCCAGTTTGAGCACAACAACGCATACAAGGGCACGGGGACATCGACCATTGAGCGTTGGTCGATTGACCGAGAGCAGCTGGTCGAACTCATCAAGGCAAACGGCCAGCGTGAGTCTGTTGTTTAAGAGGTTTGTGACGCGATGAGAGAGTTGCGGGGAAGACAGGGAGAAGGAACTGGGTATGTGGAAGCGAACAATTTCCGTCAGCATTGCATTTGTATTGTGGGCAGCTGTGTTCTTCACACAAGCTGCATTTGATGTTCCTTATGTGTTGATCATGCTGACGATGTTCTTTGTCAGCCTACCTGCCTCCGGTTGGATCGCGCGCATGCTTACGGGTGTTGATCCGTACAAGGTAATGTTCAGATAGAAGGAATGCATTTCTGATGTGGCAGCAGATCTGGGGTACTCTTGAATTGGTAGCACAGGACATGCCGGGTGGTGTGCCTGTGTTGCATGCATTTCTACTGGTCGGATGCATTGCACTCTTGATGCTCGTTATAGAAGTGACACTAAAGGTCATCGTGGCCAGGGAAGATTCACCGTCTCCGAAGTTGAGGAGACATTGAAGGCGCAGCCTGTTGGCTGCTGGAGAGCTATGCTGCGCACTGCGCATGATCTCTTTTTCGCATGCGAAAACTCTGTCCTACCTTCTTTGGAAGGGGCAGTTTGTCCACAAAGGCCTACTATTGCATAGCGTTTTCCGTATTGCGCAGCGCTCGCGCGCCTGATTCTGTAGAGTGACCCGTCCACCGAACAAACAAGGAGGACAACACCATGAGTAAAGATGTAGAACAAGCCCGTGCGGCATATGAAGCTGCCAGAGCTGAATGCATTTCCGAGACGGAAAGCTTTTGCAATCGACGCGATGGCAGTGTTAGGCAAGAAGCTATGGCAGAAGAGCGGCTTGAAAGAGCGCGTGCCAATGAGGCGGAAAAGAAGCGAGATCTTGAAGCCGCAGAACGTAGGCAACAGCAGCAAAAGCCAAAAGATGGCGAGCCTGGTTAAGCTGAACCAGGCGCTACTTTTCGATTGACATGAGATCTACAACGCTCTTTCCGTAAGAGCGTTTTTTTGTACGTATTGGTTCAGCAGAAGGAACTTGCTGACCAAGATGGGCCGCCCCACGGGCCGACTATTGAAGATGCGTGTTTAGCCTTGACACCATCTATAAGTCCGTGGAGAACTCCATGAAAAGCGTAAAAAAGGTGGTCCTGTACGCTACCGCAGCCCTAGTGGCGGGCGCGGCAGGTTCTGTGCACGCAGATGTGCTGCAATACAAGTTCAGTCAAGCCAACGGCCAAGTGCGAGAAGTACTTGCTGAAAACAGGTACATAAACCCCGATAGCTTTCTTGATATTTATGCAAGCGCTGGAACAGATCGAAAGGTGAAAATCACCATTCTTCGAAAAGATACTGGTGCTGAAGTCGAAAGCAAAACAAGCGAGTTGTTGGGTTTCAACAGCAAGATTGTTGTCGATTCAAAGTCTTACTACGGTGCTATTCTGAGGTTCAACTCTCCCTCAGAAGGAACCTTTGTAGCCCGTCAAGACACTCTGTCATCAGCGAACAAAATTGTTCAGACAACACAAACCGAGTTTGTTGTTGACAGGACACCACCTAGAACGGGTGAGTGGTTCTGGAGCGTTCCATATGGTGGTGGAATACAGGGTGATGGGATACCTAAATTCGGTACAACCGAAGCAAGAAATATTGGTATCAAAGATGTCCAAGATGCAAGTGGGATATCGTCTATCAACTTCAAGACTGAAGTTATTAATGGGCCGAAAACCGGCCTGATCACGAACACTGGTGATGTTGGTTACAACGAAAGCTTGAAAGAGGCAATCATCGGTGGGGCTAATGTCAATGATCTGTTCGACAAAGCATTCAACTCGTTGGGGGCAAACTCAAAGAATAAGATTACATTCTTTGTGACGGACAAAGCAGGTAATAGTTCATCATCTTCGATGATCTTTCATAATGATAGTATTTGCCCTGCAACTCCAATTCCGGTTGGATACTACGATCCAGCATATGGCGGAAACCTGTATGGTGTTCAGCAATTAAAGGGATATAGAGAGATTACTGGAAGTTTTAATCTTCCTCAGAACCCAGGTAGCTTCATCTATCGATCTCCAAGAAGCCAAAGCAAATCTGCCACAGAAACACAACCCTATGGCGGATATTTTGTAGCCGATGCTGGTGGGGTTATTAGTCATTCTGTTATTCATAGTGATAGCAACTATGTTTACTACAAGATTGACGGTGTTATTAATCCAGATAAACAATTTGGGGATTTTTTGCGGTGGAACAGTGACGGGTTCTGGGTTTGTGATGATGTAAGACTTCCTCAGGCTAATTTCACAGCTTCAACGACTCCACCTCATAATAAAATCAAGCAAGAGTTTGACATCGCTGGTTATGGTCGTATCCAAGTCGGATTCAAAGATATTCCAGGAAGGACGATTCCCAGAGATACCAAGATGACTGGTATCGCAGTTGAGGTTGAACCACGGCCATATGTACAAAGGGTGATGGTCGCTCAGCAGACCTGTGATGTCCCCGCGAATCAGAAGTCTTGCTATATCAATACGAATACGCCTTGGAACGTCACAGGCGAAGTTGTGATGTATCAGTATCTGAGTAATGTTAGTCGGTTAGATATGCCTGGAATGGTGGTGCCTGCGGGGTATATCACCCTTGCCTATGATGGCGAAGATCCGATATTTCAGAGGTTCGTCAGTCATGATAGTTTTGAGAAGAAAGTATCTGTTGAATTCTTCGAAGGAAATTCAGGTAGTCTTTGGGGAACTGTAAATCTTCCGCATTCAGGCCTCAGATTTGTCGATAAGTCTGGAAAAGAAACTATTTTCAATCATGAATCTGTCGTTTCTGGAAATAACAAGTATACATTTACGACAAGCTATAAAGGTCTACCCCCTGGCCAGTATGATGTTTACGCGTGGGCAACGGATAACTGGGGAAATACTGCAGCTCCATCTCCAAAATTATTCACCATTGCGAACGACACAACCAAGCCAGTGATTAAGATCATTTCATCAGGGAGCGGTGTGACAAGTCTTGATGATATTACCTTCACTGTGAATGATGAAACTACGGCGAAGCCGCGAGTCACAAGCATCAAGCTTGAGGGAGGACCTACAAAAGATACGGTTTATCTAACGGCACGCTCACTGGGACTGAATTACTATGGTTTGGAGTATCCAATCATGTTCCCGAGTCTTGAACAAGGTGAAAGCTACACGCTCACAGTTCAAGGCGTAGACGATCAGGGAAATATAGGAGAAGCGAGCTTCGGCTTCGACTACACACCTCGCCAAATAACGATGTCGCCAGACGCGAGTGGCATATTGTCGATCCCTGCCTTGGCAGCGGAGTTCAGGCGTGCCAGCGGCAAGGAGGTGATCGACTCCAATCCCGTGACAATGCGCGATGGTACGGTTGTGTCGGGCCGATATGACATCATGGCCACGCTGCGCAAGGATGCCAAAGTACCGCTGAAGGTCAACGGTTTCGTTGTCGAACCTGGCCAAACTGTTGTCGTGATGCCTGCCCACGACTTCGCCAGCACAGGTGGCAAGATCAGCCTGTCCGTGTCTGCAGCAGTGGATGGCCAAACGGGCACATCCAATTTGCTGGTCACAACCTCAGCTCCGAACTCCCCGGTCCTCATTGCGAATATCAACGTCTGGAAGCCAGCTGGGAAGCTCACAGGAACATCTGCGTCCGTGCGTCAGGGCATTGATGTGTACACAACGAATGCAGTGAATGACGCTGCTAATGGGAGCCGGTGTGCCCTGAGTACGGATGAATCCCGTGCCAAGACCGCTGATCCCATCACAGCCCCAGTGTGTTTGCTGGGTTGGGACAAGATTCCAGAGGGGGATTACCAATCTACTGAGAAAGACAAGAGCACCATCAACCTGCAAGGTAGGGCATCCAAGCTGGGGAGCAACGACATGACGTTTGCTCTTTACATGTATGCCTCCAACGGCACCAAGTATCTCGTTGGTAACGGCAGTGGCAAGCTAAACGTCACATCGCCAATGGGTTCGGTGAAAATAGCCACGATCACCGATCTCTCGAAGGTGACTCGTCGGATTCAGGAAATTGACACTCGCGTCAAGCAGGTTGAAGGTCCAGTGTGTCTCTTCGTGCAAGGCGCTGAGAAGGCCGCGCTCGATGCCAGCACCAAGATGAACATCGCAGCAAGCCCAAGCTGCTGGGTGGAGTGGACAAAGCTGCCTGTAGGCTTGAGCCAAGCTGAGAGAGTCGAAGTTCCCCTGCTGCAGGGCAACATCCCGAACAAGGGCGCGACTGAGCTGAAGTGGAAAATCTCGATGTTCAGCAAGTCAGGACAACAGATTGTCCTGAATGAGCAATCACAGCCTATTACGGTCGTTGATCCTTCCGTTCCTACGGTAGAGATTACCTCCCCACACGTCGTCAACGATAGCCTGCTTGTGGTGCCTCACACGGGTGGCTATGTAGGTGACGTGACCATCACTTCTGAGAGATCTCAACTTGATGTGAGCATCATGCGAGGCACTGACGTTCTTGAGTCAGGTGTTGCGGAGCCAAGCCGATTTGACAAGAGCCAGCTATACCGCCGCATTGATACCGACGAGCGGCCCCTTTGGACTGAAACACCGTACACCGTCAACGTCAACTACACGTTGCTGCCTGAAGTGAAGACCAAGAAGGTCTACCGCATCGTGGCAGGCCCATCGCTTGGCATGAGGCCGGTTGTATCGGTGAATTCGAACCAGGCTGTGGACACTGAAGCCATGAAGGTGAAGGTGACGATGAGTGACCGATATAAGCCTGCAGAGGCCTATAACGCAAACATGGGCAAATGGAAGGTCCGTTTGGTCAAGCTCATGACCTACAACAAGCGAGAGCCAATGACGGACTATGTGGAAACCGTTGACGGCGTGGCCACGTTTAATGTTGGTTTGGACAATGTGAATGCAGCATCGGTGCGCTTCATCGCAGAGGCGGTGCTTGTATCTCCGATAGAAGGCTACAAACGAACTGAAGAATCAACAGTGCCGACATTCATTACTGTGTTGAGAGGTAATGCGATTGGGGCATCCGTGACAGGGCGACGCCTTTCGGGCGAAGCTCCATTCGTGACAGCATTTAAGTTGGCACTGGATGAAGCTCTTGATATGCGTGCGGTCGGCGCTGTCGTCTGGGAAGTCAGCAGCAACCGGGGATCTAGCTGGGAGAAGATCGTTCAGCCGGAACAGCGCAAGATGATGTTCATGCGTACCTTCGAGAAAGGTGAGTACAAGGTCCGGGCCAAGATCACCAACATCAACTCTGCAAAGGAAAAGTACACAGAAATCGTGGATGTGATCGCCTATGACAAGCCCAAGCTTGAACTGACTGGCGCGCAGCAGCACTTCATCGGCTCCAAGGCCACGATGAGCGCCAAATTCAAATTTGGTAAGGACTACATCAGCAAAGATCGCGTCGTGATTGAATGGTCTAAGGATGGTGGGAAGACCTACGCAAAGGGTACAGATACGTTTCAGCTGACCTCAGCCAAGGAAGCCCGGATCAAGCTATCGGTTCGCGCTCGATCCATTGATGCACCAGGCAGCGATGCCTATGCTTTCGATGTCGTGAACAAGAGCATTGACTTTCTGCCAGTGAAGCCGCCCCGTCCTTACGTGACGGGTCCCTCACGAATCGAATTGGGCAAGACATACACCTTCAATGCGCGCATCACACCTCCGTACCCTTCGATGGATGTGAAGATGGCCGGTGCCTTCACCTTGCCGAACGGCAAGGTCGTCAACGGCGAGTCGGCAACCTATACGCCCACTGCAGCTGACTTGTCGGCAGAGCGAGTCGAGACAAAATACACCGCCTGGGTTGATGGCTACCGCAACCAGGGGGCAGAAGGGACTCACTCGATGCGTTCGCGTGTTTGGGAATATGTGTTCCCATCATTCGGTCTGCAGATCCGCAAGAGCGCAAACGTGTCGCCAGTTCAGATCACGCTGACAGTTCGTCCGATTGCTTTCGAGGGCACCCTTGAATCACCGACCTACGACTGGAACATTCCAGCAAGCGCGACCGTGCTCGACGACAAGTTCCCCACGCTGCGAACCTTTGTCCTCAATTCCACTGGCGCATTTGATGTCGGTGTGGTTGTCCGTGATGCGCGAGGTAACGTTGCAAAGCTGAAGGAAACCATCCTGATCGGTGAAGCTGCACCTTACTCAGTAGAGGTGAAGTACTCGGGTTCTAACCCGATCAATCGCGCACCATTGAGCGTTCTGCTGCGCCCTTATGTGACGGGTGGGCATCCGCAAGATCGCATCCTGACTCGGGAGTTCTTCGTGAACGGTGAGAAGCTGAACGTCACTGGCTTCTATGGCCGAACCGTCCTGCAGGCGGGTGAGCACGACATTCAGTACAAGGTTGTGAGTCAGATGGGCAGCGAGGCCACGGCCAAGCTCAATATCTCGGTGAAGGAGAACCAGCCTCCAACCTGCACCATGTCAAGCCGTGAGACAGTCGGCTCCTGGCTCTTCTATGCATCCTGCAAAGACGAGGATGGTCGCATGAAAACCTACGAATGGACTGTGGATGGTGAGGTGAAAGCGGTTACTGGTGATCGCTTGACGCTGAACCGCAGCGGTGATGCCAGGAAGCCCAATGTTCAACTGATCGGCATCGATGATGCAGGCGGGCGCTCGCAGCCAGCTGCGCTGCAGTAAGCCTCTGTAGCTACCAAATAAGGCCCGCGCTCTTGGAGCTGCGGGCCTTTTTCATTTCCGCCCAGGAAGGGCAACTTGGTGTTCAAGGAAATCAAAGGGCGAATCCTAGACTGAAAGCTCCCATAGTTACGTGGAGACGCGTATGAATTTCCGCAGAAAGTCAGGTGCATTGTTCCTGATTGCAGCAGCTGGCCTTCTACATGGGGCCAATGCTGAAGTTGTCCAATATGAATTTACGGACACTTTAAAGAAAACAAAAACTGTTCAAGCTTCTTCAGCGATTGATTTCTTGAATCCATCCGGTGATATAGCGGTTACTGTCAGTGCTGGTATTGATCGGAAGATTAGATTGACGGCCATTGATGCCACTGGAAAACAAATAGCGACCCAAACGAGCGCAGTTGTCGGACCCAATGACAGAGTTGTTGCGAACAACAAAAGTTATTACGGGTTTGTAATGACTTTAAGGCTACCAGGGGAAGGCAAGTACACAGTAAAGGCCGAGCTTCTTTCATCGTCAAATCAGGTGGTTCAGACTGATGGTTATCAGGTCATTGTGGACACGACACCACCGACCGCAGGCGAAATTGCGATCACGTCCCCCTATGGTGGCGGCATCATGGCCGATGGTCTTATTGCCGTTGCGAAAGTAGATAACCAGACAGGTTTAGCCAGTGTCTCCATATCCAATATTCATGACAGCAACTCTGTCAAGTCAATTAATTATGAACTTCTGACATCCAATTCTGGCATTGTTGTCAAATCTGGTGATGCTCAGTATGCCGAGAATTCGGATTCTATAGACTTAAAAAGAACTTTCTTTGCAAATACATTCAATGTTGATAATGGAAAATATAGACTCAAGTTCAAAATTAATGATATTGCTGGCAACACTTCAACATTAGAAAGAGCGTTGTATGTAAATTCAGCCTGTCCTGATACGCCGGAGTTTATGGGTCTTTATGACCCCAATTCAACAAGCAACTTTCTTGATATTCCTGCGTTGAAGGGATTTGTTGGTCCAAGCAACGGAAAGAATATTGTTAAGTTCAATCCAGCAAAAGCCTTGTATCGCGTCAAAAAAAATCAATCGAGAGATTTTGACCCGATCTGGGGCGGTTACTTTGCAAATATGGGAGTCGCAAAAACCGTATTGACAGCAGATGAAGATTATGCTTACTTGGTGATGGATGGGCCTGTAAATGAACTCGGCAACTTCCCAAACGAAACGCATAGGTGGACTAATACGTCAACACATGCTTGTAAGTCAATGGCGGTGCCAAATGCTGAGATTGACCCTTTGCAGTCAGCACCGGAGCCACAGTTCACGGAGGCATATATTGATGGATATGGTTGGGGGGCTAATACTTTCTACACGAAAGATAAAAATGTTCCTGCAGATACCAAAGTTTCACGTCTCCGATTTCATATCAAGGCACCTAGAGGCTATGACATTCAGGTTTCGCAAGGTAAGCCTTCATGCGTAATTCCGGCTGGTGAAGTTTCGTGTGAAATGGAAGTTGATTTTCCATTTAACACTTCAGATTCGCATGGTGCATACTCATTTAATGGCGTATTTAAAAGAGCGTCAGACGGCCAGCTTTCACTGTCAGGAAATGGGCGATTTTTCTACTGGGATAAGAAGAGTCCGACGATAACATCTGTATCCCATATCCGGGAAATAAAGGAATTTGTTTTTACTGTAAATGAGCCAGGCACAACCTCATATGGGATGGGACTAAATAAGGGATATATCGATGCAAAAAATAATAGAAGTGGAGTGGTGACGGAAATTGCCGAAGTCAGTGGAAGAACATCTGCAGGTAACGACCATAATCTCACGATTTCATATAAGTCTCTTCCTGATGGAGAATACACTTTTTCATTGAGAGCATTGGATAATTATGGTAACTCTGTCGAAAAAAGTGTTGATGGTGTTTATGCGATTGATTCGACCCCGCCTGTTCTGAACATTGTTGCCGGAACCTCGATTTCGACACTTGATGATGTCAAGATTAACTTGAGTGATGCACTGGACAAAACCCCCAGAATAACCGAGGTAAACCTGAAGGGCGGGGCGTCCAATGAGAACGTTTTTTTGACTGTGCGTTCACTTTCTGCGGGAAATTATGCTCTGGAATACCCAGTGATGTTTCCAAGTATGAAGGAGAATGAAAAATATACTCTAAGCATCAAGGCTCAAGATAGTCAAGGAAATGAGGTCCAGAAAAGTGTGACTTTCAAGTATGAGCCGAATCAGATCGCACTAAAGGGAAATTCTTCAAAGATTTCGATTCCGGCTTTTGAAGGCGATTACGTGCTGGAAGGCGGGAAGAAAATCCTGGAAACGGAAAAATTTACACTGAAAGATGGATCTAACGTTGTTGGTGTCTATGACATCTTCTTGACGCTTAGATCAGATTCAGAGGCACCCGTTCGCGTTAATGGTGTTGAAGTTTCGCCAGGGGAAACTAAAACTGTTATCAAGGACTACAACTTTGGTTCTAACGAAAGCAAAATTGCATTTGATATAAAGCCTGGTGCTCAATTCAAAAAAGGTGTTGCGAATATCCTGGTTTCCTCTTCCGCCCCGAATTCTCCAATCGTTGTTGGTGAAGTAACGATGTGGAAGCCAGAGATAGATGTCACCTTCCCTTCGCGTAGCATTGTTCAGGGAATTGAGAATTACACTGTTGCTCTTCGACCAGAAACATCAGCAACGTGCCAACTGACTACGCAAGAGACGAAGGCGAAGGCGGCAAACAATCTTCTTGCTCCGGTTTGTCTCGTGGACTTTTTTTCAAAACCTGTTGGTGACAGTATTCAGGTCGATGTGGCGAATGGTGTTGACCTCATTGGTCGTATGAATCAAGTCGGAAGGGAGGGTGTTTCATTTTCGCTGTATGTGTACGACAGCAAAGGGAAAAAGAATCAGGTGCAGAGTGGTATAGCATCGGTGAACTCGGTATCTGCTTTGGGATCTGTATCACTTGCTGCTACCGATGATATATCCAATGTGGTTCATTCAATTACTGATGCCGGTGTGAGGCTGAAGATTCAAGATGGCTACAAATGCAGTCTCACAATGAACAGAGATGCGGCGATTCAAGATGCTGCCACTCGGTCAACTGAGCAAGCGAGCAATTATTGCTTTGTTGATTGGATCAAGACCCCACCAGGGCTGGTTCAAGATGAGCGGTCTGACACGCCCTATCTTCGTGGCGTTGTCTCGTCTGAGGGGGTGCACCCGATCTCCTGGCGCGTGAGTCTGTTTACCAAAACTGGGGCTGAAATCAAGCTCAATGAGCAGTCAATCAACCTGACGGCGGTGAACCCACCTAAGCCCGAGATCCTTATCAACTCCAAGAGCTTGGTACCAGACGCTGAAAACGTGTTGGTTGTTCCGATGGCGGGCGGGTACATCGGTGATGTCGAAATCAAGTCGGTACGTGCCGCTCTGGACCTATCCATCGCGCGTGGTACTGAAGTCTTGGAACAGGCAAAAATTGAGCAGTCGATGGGCCTGTCCAACAATTCGACCTTTCGACGATTGAATGCGGACGCCCGTAATCTGTGGGAAGTCACGAAGTACAAGGTTGCAGCGGCCTTTACCGCACTTCCTAGTGTGAAACAGGAGGTCGTGTACAGCGTCTATGCAGCGCCCAGCGAAAGTGTGAAGCCAGTCATCAAACTGGATTCAGACACAGCTGTTAACACCTCGCCCATGAAGGTGGTGGTCACGATGAGCGACCGAGGCTCAACCTCTTCGACCTATACCCCCGAGACAATGGGGAAGTGGAAGGTGAGGTTGGTGCGAGTCATGACTTACAACAAGCGCGAAGAGCTTGCTGCACCAGTTGCGATCTCTGAAACTGGCGAGGCTGTATTCAATGTCGATGTTGGCAGTTTAGATTCGACGGCTCTGCGGTTCGTGGCCGAAGCTGAGCTAGAAAGTCCTGTACCTGGCTACAAGCGAGTGGCAGAGTCGCCTCAAGGTGCCTTCGTCACCATTTCACGAGGCGGAGAGATCACATCAGCCATATCTAGCCGTCGAACGTCTGGAGAAGCCCCCTTCACGAACACCTTCAAGCTGAGCATCGATGAGCGTTTGGATATGCGCGCTGTGGGCGATGTTGCCTGGGAGGTCAGTTCTGATGGTGGAAAGAGCTGGGTGGCGCACGATGTCAAGAACAAATCACAACGCTTCATGTTTGTGAATGTCTTCGACAAAGGTACACATCAGGTCCGCGCAAAGGTGGTCAATGCTAATTCGCTGAAGTCCAAGTATTCGGAGCCAGTGGAAGTCATTGCTTACGACAAACCGAAACTTGTGCTCACAGGTGCTCAAGCCTTCTACGTGGGTGGTACCGCCAAGGTCACAGCTGCCCTAACGCTCAATGGGAAGCCAATGAACACAGGAGATGCAGTAGTTGAATGGTCTGTAGACAACGGAGAAACCTTCAATGAAGGATCTACCCAGTTCGAGATCAAGCAGTCTGAAGTGGCCCGAGTGCGTTTGGTGGCCAGAGCGCGCTCTAAGGAAGCGCCTGCAGAGGACATGAGTGGCTACAGCGTTGTTCGAAAAACTGTGGAATTCCTGAAGATGAAGCCGCCGCGCGTCTACGTCGATGGCCCAATTCGGGTCGAGAAGGGAAAGACCTATGAACTGGCTGCACGGGTGACACCTCCGTATCGAGACATGGATTTGTCGTTCGATGGCGAGTTCACTCTACCGAATGGAACTGTTCAGAAGGGCACATCCATCCAATACACCCCCAGTGATGAAGATCTTGCATCGCAAACGATTAACGTGACCTACACGGCATGGGCACAAGGTTTCCGTGAAGATGGGGCTGAGTCCACCTACGTTTTCAAGACAAAGGTTTGGGAGTATGTGTGGCCAACCTTTGGCTTGGAGATCAAGAGAACCGCAAAGGTTGCACCTTCAGAGGTGACGGTCAAGATCCGGCCTATCGCATTCAGTGGCAACCTTGAAGAGCCTACCTATAGCTGGACTCTTCCTACCAAGGCAGTCATTACGGACTCTAGCAAGGCGACACAGCGCACCTTCAAGATCCTTGAAGACGGTGTGTATGAAATTGGCGTTGTTGTGAAAGATGCCCGTGGCCATGAGACTGTGATCAAGCAAGATCTGGCAATCGCTGAGTCTGCCCCCTACAAGGTGGAACTTCAGTACTCTGGGTCGAACGCAATCAACCGCGCCCCCTTGGATGTCCTGCTACGACCATATGTGACTGGTGGCCATCCGCTTGACCGCATCGACACACGCTCGTTCACCGTGAATGGTGAAAAGCTGGATGTCGCGGGACACTATGGCCGAATCACTCTTAATGCTGGTAATCACGATGTAGCGTTCAGCATCCGCAGCAAAATGGGTGAGGAAGCTGAGGCAAAGGTGCGGATCAGTGTGAAAGAAAACACTCTGCCAACATGCACGCTGACACAGCGAGAAACAGTAGGCTCCTGGCTCTTCTATGCATCCTGCAAAGATGAAGATGGCCGCATGAGGTCCTATGAATGGACGGTAGACGGTGAGGTGAAAGCGGTTACTGGTGATCGCCTGACGCTGAACCGCATTGGCGATGCAAAAAAGCCTAATGTCCAGCTGATCGGCATCGATGATGCAGGCGGGCGTTCGCAGCCAGCCGCGCTGCAGTAACGCTCAGTAGCTGCCAATGACAAAGGCCTGCGCTCATCGGGAGCTGCAGGCCTTTTTTGCGCATGACGGGTGCCCAAGCGACAAGCTCATGCAGGAGCAGTAAATGCCATTTCTGCAGTGGGATTCCTGCTGTACAGATCTGTCTCACTTCTGAATAGAACGCGCTCACGTTCTACTGTGTGGAGATGGAAGATCTCAGAACGCTCTGTGATGCGGCCAGCCTCATCCAAACTGTCCTGGATGCTCCCGTCACGGTAGCGAGGCACCAACTCCATGCGCGGTTGAGCTGATGCGGGTGTCCAATTTTGTGCAGCTGATGGCCAACGGTTTCCGAATCCGCCAAGGCTGGGAGACATTGTGTGCCACAGGACCATGCTCTCAGTAATCGCATCCATCTCGGAATCCAAGATCACGTATTGGACCTTATGGGTTACAACGCGCTCCGCGCCTACTGCCCATCGTGTGATGGTCGTGAGCTGGTTGATGCGAGTGGGAGACTCTATCAAGAGTCCGTTGATGGCTTTTTGGCCGACCTTGCGGCAACCCACCAGGTAGTTCTTGTTGGGGTATGGACGCCTTGCCACCAGCTCATGTCCATTTCGAAGAAATATGCCGAGCGTCGGACATTCAAAATCGATCAAGGAGCATTCGCCTTCAATTGAGCGGAAGGCGTACAAGCGTGGAATGAGATGAAGCAGCATTGAGAATTCAAATTTCCAAAAAAATCAGCGTTTGACGCCCGACACAAGA
The DNA here is from genome assembly GCF_000761245.1 of Comamonas testosteroni. Classification (GTDB taxonomy): domain Bacteria; phylum Pseudomonadota; class Gammaproteobacteria; order Burkholderiales; family Burkholderiaceae_C; genus Comamonas; species Comamonas testosteroni_C. Next base: position 95,173 of record NZ_AWOR01000037.1, read on the forward strand.
ATTGCCTTTTCCACATTCAATGAAGCGATGGCGACTTTGAGCTTGATGATCTTGTTGGCCTGGAGCTTGGCGATGAAGGTCAGCACCAGGGCAACAACCGACGAGACTCCGGCAAGCACCTGGGCGCGGGCACTTGACGCATCCGCGCTGTTTGTTGCGCCGTAAAAGGCGACTGCGGCACATGCGAGCAGCAGTACTGACGCGATGAGCACTGTCATGTTGATGACTCGGTGGAAATTCATGTAGCGCTTTCAGCTGTGATTGAGGGTGGTGCAAAGCCAGAATGCACAGGAAGGGCTGCGGCAGCTTTTTTTACATTCGGGCGGGGTAGTAGCGGGTGGGCTTTTTCAAGCACGCCAACGAGCGATTCGGCGCGCTCGCGCGCATCCGCAGGCAAGGCCTGGGCTATCGCATGCATAACGTCAAACAGAGCCAGCATTGCGGTGTAGTCCTCAAGCATTGCGCGTGGTGATTTGCCGCACTGATGAAACACCGTGCCCGCTTCCGCGAAGAGAAAGGCGTTCCCGATGCTCTCGTGCTCATCTGCAGCACCCTGGCTTCCGGTAATGGCCAGAACTCTGGCTTTGTTGTTCTTGGCATTCACGCCGATGATCGGCCGGTCATTGACCACATGTGTGCAGGCCTCGAAGTCATCATCTGTAGGCTTGAAACGTTGCAAATAGGTCATTCTTGGACAAGCTCCATATCGAGATCAGTCCCTTGGCCAGGGAGAGGAGCGCGCTGCCAGCTATTCCATTGATAGATAGCTGTGACCAGCATTGGCACACTGAGTCCTCCCCAGATGTCCTCAACACGAAAGGTGCTCGGCGGGTCCTGGCCACAGATGCAGCTCAACCAGACTTCGCTGAACTCCTCGCCTCCGCGCTCGGAGTGCAGGTTGAAGTGCGTTCGGTTGCCACATGCAGGACAGGGACAGAGATCAACGCTGGATTTGAGAGCGACTGAACGTGCTGACATTAATTTCCTTCTTCGAGGTGAATGCAGTTTCTTCAATGGAGCTGAGGGCGGGGCCGTGAAGCTGGAGCTTCACAACAAGTTAAAGCGCATGGGAAAAATGCAAGTCCGCCTGGATCTGCGTGGTCGATGTGTGAGAACTTGCCTAGAAGAGCCTTAGCTATTGAAGATCCTTAGCTTTCCCTTGGCACCAGGCTTGGGCTTGACGAAGGGCAGAATCCCTTTGCAGTTCGGATAGTTGCAGCAACCCCAGAAGTTCTGGGCGCGCTTCCCGTCCTTAGGCTTGCCTTTGCGCAGCTTGGTAGGCCCGCCGCAGGTTGGACAGTCGGGTGCGTCTTCATCGCTGGCAAGCGGCTTTTGCGGCTTGCCGCGACTGTCGCTGCAGGTCTTCTTACATTCGGCGTTCTGACAACCCCAGAACATCCCGTTGGAACCTTTGAAGCGCATCATCTGGCCGCCACAGCCGAATACGCATTCGTGCTTCTGGGGCATGGCGGCTTCAAAGGCTTTGGCCATCGGGCCGTCCGCTTGTGACAGGACTGGAGCAGCAGCCTTGAGCTGGTTGACCATCGAGCAGACCCAGTTTGTAATCTTGGCTTCAAACGCGGCCACAGGAATCGTCCCGTCCTCAATACGGTCCAAGTCTTGCTCCCACAAGGCGGTCATCGACGGCTGTTTGATTGCCGGTGGGAGGATGGCCATGAGCGCATGGGCCTTGTCCGTCGCGCGTATAGCGCGTTTCTTACGAACGAAAAATTTGCGCACCACTGCACCCTCAATCATTCCTGCGCGGGTGGCTGGGGTGCCAATGCCTGATTTCTCGTTGAGGACCTTCCGCAACTGCTCGTTGGTTTCGAAGCGCGCAATGTTCTCCATCGCGCCAAGCAATGCGGCTTCAGTGAAATAGGGCAGCGGGCGCGTCACTTTTTCGCCCAGCTCGGTCTTGGCCAGGATGCAGGCATCACCCGGAACCACTGCCGGAAGCGCAGCAGAACCGGTGCCCTCCTGTTCATCTGCAACTTCTTCGTCCGGGGGGTCGATGTCGTTGTCACTGCCGAAGGCCGATTTCCAACCAGGGCTGGTGGTCACGTTCCCAGTGGCCACGAATAGATGAGGGCCGCATTGGACTGTGATTTCCGAACGCAGGTACTCATGTGCAGGTAGAAACTGCGCCAGGTAGTAACGGCGCACGATGTCATAAATATTGCGCTCTTGTTCATTCAGGCTGGCGATTGAACCGGCTTGAAAGGTGGGAATGATGCCGTGGTGTGACGTAACCTTAGAGTCATTGAACACACGGCATTTGCGCTCGGGATCGACCAGCTGCACAAGGCCTGCAATGCTTGGGTCGGTTTTGACCATGGCGCTTAGTACATCAGGCACTTCTCCCTGCTGATCCTGAGGCAGATACCGGCTGTCAGATCGCGGGTAGGTCAGTAGCTTGTGCTTTTCGTATAGTGCCTGTCCGATAGCCAGCACCTCATCGGCGGTGTAGCCCCAGCGCTTGTTCGCGTATTGCTGTAGCGATGTGAGATCGAACAGCAGGGGGGCGGTTTCCGACTCTGGCTTTTGTTCCGAGCGAACAATCTGAGCAGCAGCACCATTGCATGCCTGTGCAGCGGCACGGGCAAAGTCCCCTTGATTGCATCTGCCGTTGGCATCCGCATGAGCCTGCGGAGGTTTCCAGCTGGCCTTGAAGCTCCCCTTGGGCGTGTTGACCTGGGCTTGAATGGTCCAGAAGGGGGTAGGTTGGAAGCTTGCGATGGCGCGCTCGCGTTCACACACCAGATTGACCGTTGCTGTGAGCACGCGACCAATGTTCAATATCTCGCGGAAGCCAATGGATCTTGCCAATGCGGTGTACAGGCGAGTCAGGTTCATCCCGACAAGGAAATCTGCGCGGCTTCGGGCCAATGCCGCATGAAAGAGCGGAAGGGTTTCACTGCCGTCTTTGACGTTGGCTAGCGCCTTCTTAATGCTCTGGTTATCCAAAGCGGTAAGACACACCCGCTTTATTGGACCGTTGTAGTTGGCCTGAGCCAACAAGATTCTGCCAATGGCCTCACCTTCACGGTCGAAGTCCGTAGAGATGTACACGGTCGAAGCTTTCTGGATCAAGCCCAACACGGTCTTGGTCTGCTTGGCCGTTTTTTCCTTCATTTTGTAACCCCATGACGAAGGAACAAACGGAAGTAGGCTCAGGTCATCCCAGGATTCATAGCCTTCATATCGTGGGTCGTAGTCCTCGGGCATCAGCTGCTCATACAGATGGCCAAAGCCCCAGGTGACGGCGATGTCGCCGCCTGTGATGTAGCCATCGTTGTACTGGCGCACGCCCAGCACTCCTGCAAGGTCTTTGCCTTGGGCTGGCTTCTCGCAGATATACAGATCCATGATTCACGCTCGCCCGATGAGTTGAGGATGCTCTTGCTCGTTGGCTGCGCTAGGGCGGTGCATCTCTTCCACCATGGCCAATGCTTCGGGGCATACGAAAATCATGCCTCGGCTGATGTTCGCTACGTGTCTGCGCAAGGCCAGCGCAACCATGTACTCAGGATGACGTAGCCCTAGCCAAAACGAATGAATGCTGACCTCGCCTAAGACGAAAGCAGCGCAAACATTGAATCTATGTTTGAGCTTGTGTTTCAAGGGGCGATTGCGCCAGACCTCGACTGGGTTGTGTCCGCAGAAGCGGTCGTGCAGCTGCAGATCGCGTGGATTGTTCTGGAAGTACATTGAAGCCTCTTACAGCTTGCCCTTGCAGCTCTTGATGCTGGCTGGGCGAGTGGAGTTGCGAACAATGTCCTGCAGGGATTCTGAAATCGTTGTGCCAGAACAAAATGCCTTCCAGGCGTCCTTGTACTCCTGATAGTTGTGGTTAGGCCGACTGCAGCTGCTCATCGCTTCGGCTGGAACTTCCCCCTTGGCTTGCGTGACGAACTTCCAATCTTGTTCGGTCATGCCCTGGCCAGCGTTGCAGTAGCGCTCCCAGCGGCGCATTTCATAAATGGCATAGCTGGTTTTGTTCGTGGTGGGGACAGGCTTGGCTGCAGACTTGCTCAGGAGGGCGCGCATCTCGTCAATGCTTGGGCCGATGATCGCTGGTGTCGCTTTCGGGGAGGGCTTTGGCGCGAGAGCTGGGGATTTGGCGGGCGTATAGCTTTGCGTTTGTGAGTCCTCATTGCTGAGCACATCGACAAAGCCTGGTTGGTGTAGGGCGGCTCCACCACGGCCAATATTGTCCCAGGCCACTGTCAGATGGCGGTGCGTGCGCTGGGGCTTGTCGTCTTCTTTGATGACAACAGGCTCCGGGGGCTTGGATTGAAAAGCCGCGCAGCCAGAAAGTACGCCTGCAGCAATAAGCAGTGATAGATATGGACGCATAGCGCCTTGACTCCTTTGAAATCAGATAAAAAATTCTAGAAGTCAGTACCCAGATACCTTGATGCGCGATTTGCCCGTAATGGGCCACTCCGTAATCTTGTCTTGGGAGGCTTTTGGGGGAGCATCGGCGGATTGTTTTAAAGCACAGTCCATGCCTCCAGATTTACTCGCTCCATTTTTGAAAACGCTCAAGGGGATATTTACGTCCTCTCGCGCGCCATCGAATGTGCATTCCAGTGGAAGCGGGCGGATCTTGGACATCGATGAAGAGGACATTCCAAGGTATCCCCCTTTCGCCAAAGGCATGCCCGTCGCGCCTGTGGATCGGGTCATGGCTACCCAAGCTGAATTGGTAGAGCGCATTCGCATGGCGCTGGGCTTCAAAAAAGAAGACTTTCATCGCCTGGTTGTCCCAGTCATCGAGCGCTATGCGTCTTTTGTCCATCTGCTACCCGCATCAGAGGCACACCACCACCGTGGGGCCGGAGGGCTGTTTCGTCACGGCCTTGAAGTGGCGTTCTGGTCAGCGCAAGCCTCTGAGGGGGTTATCTTTTCGACCGAGGGCACACCGCGTGAGCGCCGTGACAACGAGCCAAGATGGAGGCTGGCCAGCTGCTTTTCTGGATTGCTGCATGACGTTGGCAAGCCGTTGTCCGATGTGTCGATCACCGACCGCAACGGAAAGATCGTCTGGAACCCCTATGGGGACTCGCTCTATGAGTGGGCACGCAAGAACAACGTGGACCGCTATTTCATTCGCTGGCGCGACAAACGGCATAAGCGTCACGAGTCGTTCTCGTTGCTGACCGTAGATCGCATTCTTCCTGACCAGACACGCGGCTTCCTGAGCGAAAGCGGCCCCAAGATCATGGAGGCGATGCTTGAGGCGATCTCAGGTACTGGGGTTAATCAGCCTGTGACAAAGCTGATGCTGATGGCTGACCGGGAGAGTGTGGCCCGTGACTTGAAGCAGTCGCGCCTGAATGTCGATGAGTTCTCATATGGCGTACCTGTCGAGCGATATGTGTTCGATGCAATACGCCGATTGGTAAAGCAGGGCACTTGGAAAGTGAACGAGCTGGGCGCAAAAGTTTGGCACTTGAAGCAGGGCGTATTCATCGTCTGGAAGCCCGCCCAGGACATCACGGATCTGGTTGAGAAGGACAAAATACCGGGCGTTCCGCGCGATGCCGACACCTTGGCCGATATCCTGGTTGAACGTGGTTTCGCTGTATCGAACATTGTTTCCGAAAACGGAAATATGGCCACATACCGCTACTGGGAGGTCATGCCCGATTTGGTGAAGGCCCAGGGGTTGGAGAAACCTCTCCTGATGCTTCGGCTGGAATCTCCTGATTTGGTTTTCACAACCGAGCCACCTCCAGCGGTCGAAGGGGTAGTTACAGGCGAAGCAGCGGCAGAAGAGGTCGCTCTCAACGTGCAACTGACAGATCTGAATGCTCCAGACGTTGCACCAGGAAGCAGCACCGAAAATGACTGGAAGGATATGCGCTTTCCGCCAGATGAATCGGCGCAGTCGGCTGCGGCAACAACAGCACCAGCACCCGCACAAATACCGATTCAAACGGCAGGACAGACCGCAGCCCACACTTCATCATCTGCACCAGTTGCTCAAAGCACAGGAGCTAATGTAAGCGCGCAAGGTGCGCCTGCTGTTCAGCCGCCTTCTGAGTCGAACTCAAACATGCTGGCGCTGATACCCGGCTTGATTCAGTCGCCCTCGGTTGCTGGCGTAGATGAAGATGGAATCGGCGTCAGTGCTGAAGTGCTCAAGGCCGAGCAGGATGCCATGTCCGCCTTGGCCGGGATAGGCTTGATGGGATTGGACATGTTTGCACCTGTCCCCTCCCCAATGCCAGCAGCTGCAGCGCAACATAAGCCAGATCCGCTGCCAACGCCTCCAAACTCATCTGTAGCTGAATCCCCTGCACCGCCAAAAACGGAACATGACCATGTGAGTTCGGTAGAAGTCTCTCCTATGCAGATGCTGGCGCAGGCAACAGGCTCAAAACCGGACGTGGATGCTCCTGCAACTGTAGGTCCTGCCAATGATTTTCTGGCAGTACTGACAGCAAATTATCCGAGCGCAACAGAGTCGCATACTCCGTCTTCGATGCCTCAAAGTGCAGGGCAGGCGACAGGTAAGAGTGCTACAAAAATCAAAGCAAATAGGGCTGATAGACCAAAGCCTGAGGCTGCAAAGGGGGGACGACCAGCAGCTGCTCTAGGAACAGAGGAACAGTCGAAGGGCAGTGGCAAGGCTGGAGTGCATAAGGCTGCAATGCCTCCATATGCACACCCCCCAGCCGCCGTCCATGCAGCAGCTCGACCTCCTGCGGTGGAAAGTGCTACCGCGCCCGACTCAATGCCAGAGACATCGCACGTCTTGCCTCCCCCATCTGAATACAACCCTCTCCAAGAGCTGATTGATCTCAATATCGGTTTGGGATTTGACCCTTTGCCTGAGCATATGCGTCTGGCCAACGATGTGGTCGAGCCTGTCCTTTCAGAGGAACCCATAAGCACGCAGTCGGAGCCAGGAGCTGGCCCTGTCGATCTCTCAGGAGGCTTGGCTGAGGTACTGGCTCAATACGGATCTCAAGTGCAGGCATTGATCATGGCTGCCGTGATGCCGGTATTGCTGCGCGATATGACCCTTGGGGAAGTTTTGTTCATGCATGGTCAGCAGGCGGCGATCTATTACCCAGAGGGAGCAAGGAAGATTGGCGGCGATGCCTCTGAGGTAATCAAGATACTGGCCCAGCAACAAGCAATTTCCATCAATCCAGCAACTCCAGGCCGCTATGTCTGGGACTTTGACGGCTACATGGGCATTGTGCTTTGCGAGCCTATATCTGAAGCGATACGGGTGGCGCTCGCTCAAGCAGGAGAGCAGGAAGAAGCTGGAATCTGTCAGCTGGCAATGATGGCTCCAGTGCAATTCATTGAGGTCACACCGAGCGAACCTACTCCAATGGACAAGCTGCGTGGAGCTGCATTGGCGGAAGCAGTCTTGAACACGGGCTTCAAGATGCCTGTTCGCCAGAAGCGCACCAAGACAGCCTTGCGTGATGTCAAGCCCAAAGGCCGAGGGGCAGATCCAGGCCTGGGCATCGCAGAGGCTGCAGCTCCGCGTCAATCTCCACTATTTATCCCGGCCCATGAAAAGCGTACTGAAAGTCAGCCGCCAGTAGCCCTGGCCATTGAACACGAGATTTCCAAGGTCTCATCCAGCCCATCTGCTGGAGCGGAAGAGAGGGCCGATTCACAAGCTCGTCCAAAGGGCAAGAAGGACAAGCAGAACGCGGCGAAGCCCGATACAGGCGAAGTGATAGAGGTGCGCGTTGATCCCATCGAGCGCGCATTCCAACGGTTGATCGAAATGATTAAGGCGGGCAATGGACCGTGGCTTGCATCGGCGCCTATTCGTGAGGGAGAAAAGCTTTTGGTGGACAAGCGCACCCTTCAGCTGATGACCAACGACTTGATAGGCGTGGAGTTGATGACGGTGCACTTCAAGATGAGCAGCTTTGGCTTCAAGGTCCGCGAAAACCAATTAATTTATTCGGAGAAATAGAGATGGCAATTGAATACGATGCTTTGGCCTATGAGATGCCCTGGCGGCCAAACTATGAAAAGCGCGCGGTCATGGGGTGGGGGCTGGCCACCTTTGGAGCAATGTGTGTGCAGCAGGTCACAGAGATGCCCCCGCAGCCTTTCTACTGGATGGCTGGTATAGGTGCGACTATGGCCATGGCCAGACTTCCGAAGGCCTACAAGCTTCACAAGCTGCAAGAGCACCTTAAGGGCAGACCACTGGAATTCATCAAGATTTCAGAGGTGCAAAAGATGATCAGCAAACACAAGGATGAGCTGTGGCTCGGCAAAGGCTTCATCTGGGAAAACCGCCACGCACAGCGCGTTTTTGAGATCCTGCGCAGAGACTGGTCTTCCATCACCAACCAGAAGTCATTGCTCGAAACGCTGCTGCTGAGGCTGAACCTCAAAGCTTCCAAAGAACTGGAGATGGGTCAACCCTGGATTCATGGGGTGGAACCGAATGAGGTGGATCTGTATCAGCCTTTGAAGCATGTAGAAGGGCACTCACTTTGGGTCGGGACAACGGGTAGTGGCAAAACGCGCGCATTCGATGTGAATATTGCCCAGGCCATCATGCGCAATGAGGTGGTCATCATCATTGATCCCAAGGGCGATAAGGAGATGCGCGACAACGCGCGGCGTACTTGTGAAGCGATGGGCACCCCGGAGCGCTTCATACAGTTCCATCCTGCCTTCCCGGAAGAGTCCGTGCGAATAGACCCGCTTCGCAATTTCACACGCGGGACAGAGATTGCTTCCCGTCTGGCGGCGCTCATCCCGAGCGAAGCTGGCGCTGATCCCTTCAAGTCGTTCGGCTGGCAGGCCTTGAACAATATCGTTCAAGGCCTGCTGATCTGCCACGAGCGTCCCAACTTGATCAAGCTGCGCCGCTACCTTGAAGGCGGTGCTGAAGGCCTGGTTGTAAAGGCTGTTAAGACCTATTCTGAGAAGGTTGACCCACATTGGGAAGAGAAGGCCGCACCGTACTTGGAAAAGGTCAAGAACGCCAGTCTCGACAAACAGGCTGTGGCTCTGATGAAGTTCTATCTGGCGGAAATACAGCCTACTTTCCCAAGCTCCGAGCTGGAGGGGCTGCTGAACATGTATCAGCATGACGCCACCCACTTCGGCAAGATGGTGTCGAACCTCTTGCCCATCATGAACATGCTGACTTCCGGTGATATCGGGGCACTGCTCTCGCCAGATCCAAACGATCTGAGCGACGAGAGGCCCATAACTGATAACGCGAAGATCATCAACAACGGCATGGTTGCCTACATCGGGCTGGACTCGCTCACAGACAGCATGGTGGGCAGTGCAATCGGATCAATTTACTTGTCGGACCTGACAGCGGTGGCGGGTGATCGCTACAACTACGGCGTCGATAACCGACCAGTCAATATTTTTATCGATGAAGCTGCTGAAGTCCTCAATGATCCAACTATTCAGCTGCTCAACAAAGGGCGGGGAGCAAAGATGCGATTGTTTGTTGCGACACAAACGATTGCAGATTTCACAACACGCTTGGGCAGTCAAGAGAAGGCGCTACAAGTTCTAGGTAATATCAACAATATTTTTGCTCTTCGCGTCACAGACACTGAGTCGCAAAAGTACATAGCGGAAAATTTACCTATGACGCGCGTGAAGTACGTCATGCGCAACCAAGGACACAACACAGACGGCGATCAACCAATCATGCATGGTGGCAACCAGGGGGAGCGCCTGATGGAGGAAGAAGCAGAGCTTTTTCCGTCTCAGCTGCTGGGGATGCTGCCGAACCTGGAGTTCATAGGGAAGATTTCAGGCGGGCGTGTGGTAAAGGGGAGGTTGCCGATATTGACTTCATAAGAGGATATGAAAAAAAACAATTCTGAAAAGTATCGGAACTATGAGGTCATATCAATGATTGACACGACTTTGCCTTTTACTATGGTTGAAAAAATCAAGGCAAATAGTAAGAAAAGTAATGAATTACTAAGTGTTTTGCAGTTTGATTGGCCTGATGTTGAATTGGTGCTTCAGAAGTTAACAAGGTATGTAACTGCAGGAATCCAAGCCGATAAGAAACCTGTAATACAGACTATTATTGAAGAAGCTTTGGAGCAGTACGCGGTTCTCTTGATTGAAAACAACGGGAAAAAAATACTAGATCCAATACGCCTTGGAATGTTTCTTAAGTGTTTGATTGATGAAACAGTACTGGCGCTTCGAGTGAAAGTCTGTTCAAGCAATGGAAGCTCTTGGGATGTCTCTCAAGGAATTCCATTTGCTGACTGGGTAATGGCAAATAAGCCAAGGATAACGATTCATGAGAGCAGTGACTTTACTTTGGATGATGATTTAATTAGTAGAAGGTATGTCTATGATTACATCACCAATGAAAGAATCAAAAAAGTATTGCGGAGAGTAAATTATGAACAAACCGTGGTTTGTGGTGGTGATTCTGCTTCTCCTTGAAGCAACAGTAATTTTGCTTTTGATTCCAGGTGATTGGACCAAAAAGCAAATACATATTGAACAGAAATATGTAGAGCAAACACTAGGCGAGGACACTAGAGAGTGGGTGAGGAAGAGGGCAAATGGCTGGTATAACTACGCAATACTCGATTCCGGGTTTTATGAGGGTGCGCTGAATACGCTTATTCCTACTGAAACTGAGAAAAAACGCTCTCGTGGAATGGAGAAGATGGGGCAGGATTGGTTCGCCTGGGTTGAAGGGCGACTGAATGCATTCATGAATGCCGCATACCAGTTCTTTTCACGACTTGCACTTCTCATGGCCTGGTTGCCTTACATGTTGATCTTGTTCATTCCGGCGAGCTACGATGGGTTGATGACCTGGAAAATCAAACGGACCAACTTTGACTACTCAAGCCCAGTCATGCATCGATATGCAGTTCGCGGAGCGAGCTACTTGGTGTTCGGTCTGTTAGCAGCGTTTATGGCTCCCATCGCGTTGAACCCGATCATCATCCCTGTGGCGCTGATGGGCACTATCGTCTTGATAGGTCTGGCCATGGGTAACGTCCAGAAGCGAATTTGATAGCAACAGCATCCAACCGTGTATAAGAAGGGCATCCATTTGGGGTGCCCTTCTTTTTTGGCTGAGGCAAGGAAAGACTTTTTCGCATGCGAAAAAGATAGATTGCCAGCCGATGCTTCTTACAGCGCCCGATAGTGCTGGAGTTGCCCTCTATGGGCGTTTGGTCATGCACGTTTTTCCTTTGAACTCTGAAGAATTCGAGTCAAGGAGAAAGTTCGCATGAAGTTGATTGAAATCCCTCGTCGTATCGATGAGCCGCCACATCTGATGCTCTGGAGCGCCGATGAATTAGCTCCCATGCTGCTAGGGCTTGTTGTGGGTGTTGTGGTCGGCAAAGCTCTGCTTTGCGTGCTGGCCGGGATGCTTGTCACAAACCTCTACCGTCGATTCAAGGACAGCAATCCTGATGGCTATTTGTTGCACATGCTCTATTGGACTGGTGCAGCCTTCTCCAAAGGACGCTCGATGGTCAACCCATTCATCAGGACGTTCGTGGCATGAACATCAATAATTACCTGAAGAAGTATGCGTGGATGCAGACTGAGATCCATTGGGGTCGAGTTTTTATGGGGGGTCTTATTGCGATCAATGCTTTATTGGTCGTAAAAGTCCTCACCAAAGAAACCATTGTTGAAATAGTCCCATTCACATTAACTGAAGACGCTTGGCTGGGTGAGAAATCTGCATCACGATCATATAAAGAGTCTTGGGCATTGGCATTTGCACAGTTGTTCGGCAACGTAACACCCGCAACAGTGGACTTTGTTAAGACACGGACAACACCATTTTTCGCTCCAAAAATTTACTCTCAAATCATTGAAATTCTTGAGGTGCAGTCTCGGCAAATCAAAGATGACCGAGTTTCTCTCCGTTTTGAACCGCGTCATGTTGAATATGAAATGGGAACGGATAAGGTGTTTGTTTATGGGTATTCGTTTGCCAAGGGCGCAAGCTCTAAAGAGTCGCGTACTGACAGAACGTATGAATTCCGCATAAAGATTGCCAAGTATGCACCTCAAATTGACTACATCGATACATACGCCGGTCGGCCGCGCACAAAAACCATTGAAGCGAATCTGAAGCGCAAAGAAGAACAAAGAGAGATGCGCGAGGAAAAAGAGAAAAGAATCCAGGAGCAGAACGAAGATGATATGCAAAGAAATTCGAGTGATGAAAGCGAATTCTAAATACCTGCTGGCCGTGAGCCTTGCAATTGCTGGTCATGTGCATGCACAAGATAAAACACCGGCCATGGATGATATCCCTGTGGTGCCTGCTGGAGTCATGCGTGAGAACGTTCCGGCTCCGATAGGAAGTCGATCTGCTGTGGCTAACAATCAGAAGGCCAGGGGCCAAGGTGCTGAAGCAGGTGTGGACTCTGGAAATTTCTCAGGGAATATCAACAGTAGTTCACATATAACGATGAAGCCAGGGGTGAACCAGATCATTCCAATTGCTATTGGGCATCCAAATCGTATTGTGACTCCATTTAGTACACCCGATATCACCTCTACGACTCTTAGTTCCGGTGGTGGAGGGGGGGAGAAAGATAAATGCGGTGAAGTCTGTATTAAGGACAACGTAATTTATATCGCTACTCTTAAAGAAAGCCCTGTGACGATGTTCATCACCGAGAAGGGGAGTGAATCGCAAGCACTAAGTTTGACGATGATTCCACGCAAAATTCCACCGCGCGAAGTATTCGTTAAGCTTGATGGCTCATTTGCTGGTGGTATGGGTGGGGTCCGGGCTAGTGCAAATGCCAAAGCTGAGGCTTGGGAAACTAGCCAGCCTTACATCGAAACTATCAGAACGCTGTTCAGAAAACTCGCGCTGAATGAAATCCCTCAAGGGTTCACGATGACAGCGACACCGCGCGAACTCGCAGCAAAGGCACCTAAGTGTTCTATCCCTGGGCTGTCGGTTGATTTCGCAGCAGGCCAGTACATGGCTGGCCATAACCTGAATGTTTATGTCGGCGTAGCGCGTAACGACAGCCAGGATCTGGTTGAGTTTCGTGAATCTCAGTGTGCAAACTGGAATACAGCAGCCATCACCAGCTGGCCACTGAAGGTGCTGGAGCCAGGACAGCGCACAGAGGTCTATGTGGCAGTGAAGCAAGGGCATGCTCCTAGCTCGATGTCTCAGCGTCCATCCCTGATAGGAGGCCGGAATTGAATTTGATGCAGAAATGGGGGCAGCTGACCCCCAAGGTCAAACGGCTGGTTGCGGTATCTGCAATCGGTGTAGTCATCCTTGGTGCTATGGCACTGACCACCTCGCCACCAGAAGAGAAAAAACAACGAGGACGCCATGAATCCATCAAGAGCATCCTGACTGATAAGAACACGCGGGACGTTGGCATCGACTCAATTTCTGGCTCCCTGAAAGCGCTGGAAAATAGGATGAAGGGAGTTGAGCGCGAGCAAGAGCGTATAAAGAAAGAGGGAGTAAGTCAAAAGCCTGACTCAACCTCGGAAGAAAATACGGCTGAGAGCGCTCGCATGAGGGCTGATATTGACCGTTTGATTGATATGGTCGAGGCGAAAAATCCTGCCCCTCCCAAAGGTGATGAAGCTGGAAAGGGGGCTGAAGCTGGAGGGAGCAAGCCTGGTGGGGAACCAGCTGTGGTGCAGCAAAGCTATATTGATCAGAAAGTGGACTTCAACGACCCTGCCTCGGTATTCAAATCCGCACCTCTTCCCCACACCAAGAAAATTCGTCAACACGATCATCCAGGAGGAACAGACACTGGTGAAAGTGACGACAAGCAGGTTGCAGGTCTGAATGCAGAGCAGCAAGAAATGCGGATCGTAAGTATTTCTCAAGCAGAAGAAAAGTCGAAGTCGAAACCCAAAGAGGACGAGTCGCAAACCATGTCGTATTTGCCAGCAGGTTCCATAATTACTGGAACGCTGATAAATGGTATGGATGCTCCAACTGGTCAAGGTGCGCGCAAAGATCCATTCCCATCAACTCTACGCATTCAGAAAGAGGCAATTCTGCCTAACAAGTTTCGCGCCGATGTCAGGGAGTGCTTCATGATTCTCTCTGGCTATGGGGACCTAAGCTCAGAGCGTGCGTATTTACGCGGTGAGACATTCTCTTGTATCAGGGAGGATGGCGGAGTTATTGAAGCTCGGCTTGACTCGTATGCGGTTGGCGAAGATGGTAAAGCTGGTGTAAGAGGTCGATTGGTTTCAAAACAAGGACAGATGGTCGCAAAAAGCCTGATTGCTGGTTTCTTAGGCGGAGCATCAAAAGCAATGGACGTTAATGTGGTCCCAACTATCAACACGACTGGCTCAAATCGAACCGAATTCCAGTCTCCATTGTCTTCCGATCTTTTCCAAGGCGCGGCAGTTAAGGGGGCATCGAGCGCATTAGATCGAATTGCCAAGTTCTATATTGAAATGGCGGAAGGTATTTTCCCAGTCATTGAGATCGATGCTGGGCGTCAATTGGATGTGATTGTGACGCGAGGCGCGCGACTGCAGATCCGCAACCTGAAGCGCAAGCGTTAGAACAAAAACATGAATTGTCCGAAACGGGCAATTTGGAGGTGAAGCAAAAAATGAAGTTGTCCTTACGATCCGTTCAACGTGTGATTCTTCCCGCTGTAGCAGTGCTGCTCAGTGGCTGCTCGATGATGAATATCGGGGCAGAGGATTACGGATGTCCAGGCCTTCCGAACGGCGTGCAATGCATGTCAGCTCGGGATGTCTATGTCGCTACCAACAATGGGCAAGTTCCTGCCCCGATGGTCAGGGGAAGGGAGGCTGAGCAGCATGAAGCTGAGATGGTCCAAAAGACCGGCGTAGGTAAATCCAATGAATCGGGCGTTAAGCAGGCGAGTCCAAACGATGTGGTTGACAACTATGTGGCCCCAAGGTTGCCTGATCGCCCGGTCCCAATCCGAACACCAGCTCAAGTCATGCGGATTTGGGTTGCTCCATGGGAGGACAGCAATGGAGATCTGAACACTACTGGATACATATACACAGAAATTGAACCCAGGCGCTGGGTGGTCGGTGAACCGATGACGGCCTCCGATCCAGTGCTCAGGCCACTTCAATCACTGGACGCACCAACGACAGGCATCGGCAATACCGCGATGAGTGCAGAGCGTGAAGCTCGCCTGGAGAGACAGCGAGAGGAGAGGGAGATTCGCCAAGAGCAGATACAGCAACAGCGAGAAATCGCCTCTCAAAAACGGAATCGACTTAATTAAGCAATAGGAGTTCAAGCATGAGCACACTCACACACAACAAGCTGATTGCCCTGAGCCAGAGCAATTTCGTGGCAAAGGTCAAAAAGAAGCATTTGATCGCTGGTGGCCTGGTACTGGCAAGCATCGTTGTTCTGATGACCCCTGACTTCGCATTGGCGGGCGGCGGTGGTTCCGAGTTCGACGATGTATGGAACACCCTCAAGGACTGGACACAAGGTACGCTGGGTCGCATTGTGGCGGGAGCAATCATCCTGGTGGGCATCATCGGCGGAATTGCACGTCAGAGCTTGATGGCCTTTGCCATGGGCGTTGGCGGTGGCATGGGCCTCTACAACGCGCCAACGATCATTGAATCCATTATGTCGGCAACCATTCCGGTAGCCCACAAAGCAGTGCCAAGCCTGATCACGATGTGCAACGGCCTCGGCTGCTAAGTCAACCGGCAAAATCAAGACATCGAAAGAGCGCCCAAGGGGCGCTCTTTCTTTTTCAGGGATCGGGTGAAAGTGCTTGGGTTGCCCATTATGGGCTTCCACCGAAGAGAGACTTTAGCAGCCTCAAAACTAGACTGGAAGCATCTATAACTGGGGTTTCGCATGCGAAAAAGTTTCTTGCTCGCCGTTCTGTCTGGTGCGTTGTCCATGGCCAATGCAGCACCACTTGAGATTACTGATGCTCGTGGGGCGAACATCGAAGAGATGGTGAAGCTGCCTGTTAAAGGGCTTCAGGCAATTCAAAGTAAGGGGCAAATTATGTTCGTTAGCGATAACGGACGATTCGTATTTACTGGCCAAGTAATTGATCTTTGGTCCAAAAAAGAGCTGAGCACTATGAAACAGATGCGGGACGCATCTGAAACTCTCAACTTCAAAGCACTTGGCCTCGACCCCAAAAGCTTGAACGCAATCAGCATTGGTACAGGGAAAAATGAGGTCGTGGCATTTGTAGACCCATACTGTGCTGTGTGTCACAAGTTGATGACCGAATCAAAATCATTGCTGAAAGACTATACGTTCCGCTTTATTGTTGTTCCTGCACTAGGCGATAAATCGAACGTGCTTTCCAAGCAAATATTCTGTGCAAAGGATAAGAATAAAACATTCGAAGCCTTCACGACTAATGCAATTCAAAGCTTAGCCCAAATCCCCAACTGCAATACTGAAGGGTACGACAAGACACTTATTGCAGCCCAGATTTTGGGCGTTGAAGGTGTCCCTATGGTAATAGCTCCCAATGGACGATATGCGAAAGGCTATCCTGCAAAGATGGCTGAATGGCTTGCGGGGAATAAATAATGCTGGCAACAATTCGAAAAGTTGAAGGCGACACATATATTCCTGCCTCATGCAGAGCCGCCACTCTTTTTCCGGTACTCGCATATGATGAAGATCAAAAGCTATTTATCTGTGATGATCAAACAGTAGGCTTTGGGTTCATCTGTCAGCCTCTCAATGGCGCAGATGAAAAAATACAAGATCGTGTTAATGGGTTCATGACACAGGACTATCCCAAAAACACGATAGCTCAATTTTTCTCGTTTCGCTCCCCTGACATTAGCCAAGAAATCTACAAAATTCTTGGTCTGAGAGATGGATTTCGACATGAGATTCTATCCGCGACTATCCAAGAGCGTGCTGAATTCTTAAAAAAGCATACTCGGGAAAGAATAACGGCCACGAATGATCGAGGTATCTACGATAACGGGATCGTACATGATCAAAAATTGATCATATCTTTCAAGATTCCAATCTCAGGTCGCTTCCCAACTGAAAAAGAGTATCTGGAACTGAAACAGATACGAACGAAATGTGAAGCTTCAATTCAGAGCATAGGTGTTGCACCGCATGCAATGACTTCAGCTCAATACAAGCGTGTGATGGGGACCATCCTTAATTGGGGCACTGATGCGAGTTGGAAGCACGAGAATGACAATCTCGATCAGGACAAAGCTATATGCGATCAGCTTCTGGACTTTGATACGCAAATAGATGTCTATAAGAACAAATTAGTCATTGGTGACTATCACGTCAAAGTTCTCTCAGCCAAAAAGACACCAGACAAAATGTTCTTTGGTGATGCACTGGCATATATCGGGGATCTGGCTGGTACTGATTCAGGGGTCAAGGAAAACTACTTCATCTGTATGAATGTTTTCTATCCTGACCATGAATCGGAAAAAACGAAACTTGAACGCAAGCGGCAATTCACGGTGAACCAGGCGTATGGACCGCTGCTGAAATTTGTTCCTGTATTGGCCGATAAAAAGCACAGTTTCGATGTTCTGTATGAATCGTTGAAAGAAGGCTCCAGGCCCATTAAGACAACATACACGTTGGCTATCTTCGCTCCGACAGCTGAGCGAGCCGAAGAAGCTGCGACTAAAGCGCGAAATATCTGGCGAGAGTCACGATTTGAAATGATGGAGGACAAATTTGTTTGTCTTCCAATTTTTATTAATCATCTCCCATTGTGCACTGATCGCAAGGCAATTCTTGATTTATATCGCTACAAAACGATGTCCACAGAGCAAGTGGTTCCAATGTTGCCGATATTTGGTGAGTGGAAAGGAACAGGGACATTCCATGCAACATTGATATCCCGCAACGGGCAAATCATGAGCCAGTCGTTACATGACAGCGATACCAATAAGAACTTGGTCATAGCGGCTGAATCTGGATCTGGAAAGTCGTTTGAAGTAAATGAACTCATTACTTCATATCTTTCTGAGGGGGCGCAGGTCTGGGTTATTGATGCTGGGCGATCATATGAAAAGCTCTGCGCAACATTAAAGGGAGAGTTTGTGCACTTTGGGGAAAACTCCAAAGTTTGCTTAGCGCCATTTGCAAATATTGAAGAGTTTGACGAAGATGAAGATGCAATAAATGCAAATATTGCAGCAATGGCATCTGCCAAGGGAACGCTTGATGAATGGCAGATAGCTTCATTGAAGCGGGTCATTAACGAAATTTGGCATGAAAAGGGCAAAAAGACTCAAATCGATGATATTGCGGAACGATGCTTGAACAGTGGTGATACACGGTTAAGCGATATTGGTACTCAGCTGTACGCCTTTACATCGAAGGGGAGTTACGGCAAGTATTTCAAGGGTGATTTTGCTACTCAGTTTCAATCGCAATTAACAGTGGTTGAGCTTGACGACCTGCAAGGGCGCAAGCATTTGCGTCAGGTTGTTCTTCTGCAACTTATTCAGCAGATCCAAAACGAAGTTTTCTTGGGAGAAAAGAATAGAAAGAAGGTTGTCATCATTGATGAGGCTTGGGACCTGCTGAAGGAGGGCGAGGTTGCTGTATTCATGGAGCACGCTTATCGGAAGTTCCGAAAGTATGGCGGGTCTGTGATTATTGCCACTCAATCTATTAATGACCTTTATGAGAATGCCGTTGGTCGAGCAATTGCAGAAAACTCCTCAAGCATGTACCTGCTAGGACAAACAGCAGAATCGGTAGAGTCGGTTAGAACAACTAAACGGCTCTCATTGTCTGATGGTGGATATAACACACTGCTAACAGTGCACACAGTCCAAGGTGTCTATTCAGAGATTTTCTTGAAAACAAAAGCGGGCATTGGAGTCGGTCGCTTGATTGTTCCTGACTTCCAGAAACTACTCTATTCAACAAACCCGGTTGATACAAACCAAATTAAAAGATCTTTTGATCAAGGCAATAGCTATGCAGAAGCTATCCGCCACGTAATTAGAGAACGCCAGCAAGGGATACGTCAATGATTTCCAAAACAACATTCGCAATTTTCTCTGTCGTCCTGGTTGCTTTGAATGCAGCTGGATATTACTACCTAGATAAAAAAATTGATAAGAGGCTTAGTCAGATTCCAAATATTGCAGTTGTCGATTTGACGAAATTGGCCTCTAGTTACCCGCAGGGGGCTACGCCTCAAGAAGTCGATGCGCTCATGGTGCAGACGAACAATGGAATTCTGAAGCTGAAGGAGGCAGGATATCTAGTTATCGATGCCGGGGCCGTCTTGGCTGCTCCACAAGACATTATTGTGGATCAGGAACTATTTAAATGAAGCTCATTGTCAAGAAGCAGGCTTGGAAGGTCTATATACCTAAGATGGCATCAGTCGCTCTTGTCATACTTCTTGGCGGTGCTGCATTTATGACTAGATTTCGTATTGGAATCGATTCTCAAATAGATAGGTGTATACCAAATTATTCGGTATACCTTATTGATCTTAACAATAATAATCTTGAGAAAGACAAGATATACGCATTCAAGGCTAAAGGACTCCAACCGTTGTTTAAGGATGGAACTTGGATGGTTAAATATCTTCGTGCAATTCCTGGTGATGTGGTCGAGGTGAGTCCGCTGATGGATGTGAAAGTTAACGAACGGACACTGGCAAGCGGTTTGCCACTGATTATGAAAATTGGTGGAAATGAGAAGAACTTTGTGGGAAAGAAGAAGCTTTTGGATGATCAATTCTGGGTTATGGGCAGCAGCTTCACCAGCTTTGATTCACGTTACTGGGGAACCATCAAACAGGAGCAAATAATTGGTCGCGCATATCCGATTTTCTAAGGCGATTTCGCTTCTACTGCTTATTGGAGCTACTTACCCATCGATGGCCTCCGACCTCAAAGCAGCTGATGTCGAGATGATGCAGAGAGGCAAGGACAAAGCGATAAGCGGTGCATCCCTGCTGGATCTCAGTACCCTCCAGAACAAGCACATGAGTGCAGCAGACAGCGATGCTCGGCAGTTCTACGAACAGCTGAAAGAACAGGGGCGCATACAGATGAGCACGCCAGGGCAAAGCTCTGCACCTGGCCAGCAGCCTAAGGACCAGACGGATAGCTATACCTCTCTTGTCTTTGCATCGTTCTCCCTCGGTGAAGCGGCAATGAAAGAGCTGATGGATGATGTCGCTGGTCGTAGAGATAGCGTCATCGTCCTGCGCGGCGTGGCTCCAGGCGAGAGCTTGGCCAAGGGAATCGCCAGAGTCCAATCGATGGCAGCGAGCAGGAAGGTGATGCCTAGCATCATCATCAATCCGACGCTATTTCAAGAATTCAACGTCAACGTTGTGCCAACTGTGGTGCTTTTGAATAAACCTGACAAAAGCAAGAACTACAAAGTCAAGTCAAGAGTTTCAGGGATTGGCTCTGTTGATTGGCTTAAGAGAAAATTTGCCGAGAATAATAAAGTCGAACAAGGTAACTACGGGCCTACAAGAGATATATCAGAACCAGACATCATCGAAGTGGCTAAGGCTAGGATCGCATCGATTGATTGGGATGAGAAAAAGAAAAATGCAATTAAGAACTTCTGGAAGAATCAGAAGTTCATACCATTGCCTACGGCGAATGAGGATGCTAAAAGAATAATTGATCCGACCGTCTTGGTGGCGAAGGATATTTCTTCAGCAGACGGGAAAGTTATTGTGAAGTCCGGCACTTCAATTAATCCATTGAATTTGCGTTCATTCACACAAGCGGTAATAGTCTTCAATCCAAATGATCCTTGGCAAAACCGATTTGTGAAGTTGAAGGCAAGAGAGCTTTTGAAAGAGAAGAACGTATCTTCAATTTCATACATTGCTACTGAGATCAGTATTGAAGACGGTTGGAAGTCATATAAAAACATCACTGAGTCACTTGGCGCTCCAATTTTCCTTCTGACTCCTGATGTTAGAAATAGGTTTGAACTTCGTGTGACCCCCTCCGTAATTACAGCGAGAGACAGAAAATTCGAAGTTGCAGAGTTCAAGAAGGTGGAGACTCAAAAATGATTACCTTCTTGCCGGTCTTTCAACCTATCAAGAATGTCTCAGACGGATCTAGTCTGTGTGCTGAGGTGCTATCAAGATGGAAGACTCCAGACGGTAGGCTCCATGCGCCAGGGCAGCTTAATTTGAATCGAATTGACTGGCGGAAGATCGACAGAGGGGTAATAAATTACCTGCTTTCTCATAAGGAGGACATTGTTAAGAAGATAGATCATATTTTTATCAATGTCTCTGCGCAAACATTGCTTGATGATGCCCACTTCATTCAATGGGTCGATTCAATTAAAGAATTGATTGAGGGTGGAAGACTGAAAGTCACGCTTGAGATCACGGAGCAGGTTCCTGATGAACTGCTTGAGCGCCGATGGTGTGATATGGCCATTGAGTCCATAACAATGGCTATCGATGACTTTGGTGTTTGCAACTCAACATTTTCCCGATTGAAATCGTTCCCATGGCTGTATTGCAAGGTTGAGGTGGCAGGAATTGAATCGCTGATGTCTGATAACGCGGCGCGGATATTTATTGATGCTGGAATTAATTTGATTGCAGAGAAAGTTGAAACACTTGATCAAGCAAGATTCGCATGCGATAGAAATATTTTCCTTCAGCAAGGCTATATCCACTATAAGCCCATGCCGATTCAAGCGTTGAAGTTAGAAGTCAAAGAAAGCACATATGCATATTAAAAGAATAGTGGTCGCATTTTGGCTGTTGATGATGTCTAGCCTCAGCAATGCAGAGGTAGGTTGCTACAGCGCGGACTTGATAGGCCCAAAACTGTTCACGGATATTTGTTGGTCATGCATTTTTCCGATACGAGTTGCCGGGATTCCAATAAGCGGCCCTGGTGGGAGCTTTCCTGAAGATTCCGTCACATCACCTCTTTGCGCCTGTGAAGACACAAATGGTATCCCCCGGCCAGGGATTACAACTTCGATGTGGGAGCCTGCGCGACTCGTTGAGTTCCAGCGTGTGCCTGGTTGTTCATCGGTGTTGAATGGGATCAGGTTTCCGTTTGATCGTTTGAATCAGGGGAACCATTCGAACAGCACGCATGATGGCTCGGATGGGACATTCATGCATTACCATTTCTATGCTTTCCCGTTATTGATCATGATGGACTTGTTCGTGAACCAGAAATGTAATCCTGATGGGTACATGGATCTGGACGTAATGTATATGTCCGAATTAGATCCAACATGGAATAACGACGAGCTTGCATTTTTTACTAACCCAGAGGCGGCTGCAGTAGCAAATCCTATAGCAGCTGCAGCTTGTTCAGCGGATGCGATTGCATCAACTGCAGGGAAGCCACTCAAGCAAATGTTCTGGTGTGCCGGGTCCTGGGGTGCGTTGTACCCATTGAGTGGTAATCAGAATGGTGGACGAGGTGTGATCCGTGAATCCAGTCTTCTAAAAACACGCGTTCTTGCAGCTCTGCATCGCCGTGGGTTGTCGTGGAAAACAATGGGTAGCGATGCACTATGTGGTGGATATATATCTCCTACGCTTCCAAAAACTCAGTACAAATTCAATCTTGTAGCACCAATTCCTGAGGCAAATTCGTCCCATGTTGTTGGCGAATCGACGTTGACTTGGGGAATAGCCAAAACTATTCCATCAATTGGCCAAGATCCGGTTTACATGGTCTGGCGTTGGAATGATTGCTGCAATACCAAAATAGTTCAGTGAGTCAAATAATGATATTGAAGAGATTGATCTCTGCGCTTCTTGTTATTGGTCTGACAATTAGTCCGATATACCCATCAGCGCAAACAAAAAATACTAATGACAGCTTGGCTAATGCAGGCCGTGAAGCTCAGAGCTTTGGGAAGTCTTTATCTGAAACTGTCAGAAGTAGGGATAGCTCTAACAACAATGGCACTTTGAATCTGAACGGTAGCAGTGTCAATATTAATGATCTCTATCCTTCGACAAGCAGCTCAAACGCTAGACCACAAAACTACTATTTTCCAGGTGGTGCAGCGCCAAGCATCAACGACTTAGGAGGAGTGTATAACGACTCCAACAATATGGATAAAGTTGGCTCCACAACTGACAAATCGCTGTACCAAGACTCTTTGAGTGATAACCCGTCTATATCGGGTGCCGCTTATAAAATATTGCTTAATGCGTCTAATCGATCTAGGCCAGATTTTTCCAATGATCCGATGTTGAATCTAAGCAAGGATACATTCAACAATATTGATGAAATCACAAAGAGCTTTGGAGATTGCTCAAGCACGAGCGAGGTCATTAAGAAAAACAGCAAAAAGCATATCCCCGAATATGAGCGTTGCGAGCGTATTGTTAAGCCAGCAGGTGCATGCAAAATTACCCATACAATGGGTATTGAGCATCAAGTTGCCGATGTATTTGTAGCCGGTCTTGGCAGAACATGGCTTACTGTAGAGTTTGATCTAAAAAATGGTACTGGCCATACGCTTGATCCAACAGACGGCATTGCCTTCTCAATGAACATTCCAACAGTTAAGTTTGAGGATGTTTGCACTGGTGCCAATAACTACAAGACCGACTTAGTAGGATCGTGGGACTGGATTGAACACGGCCTTGGTGGAACTGTTGACTCAACTGTGCATTATCGAGTCTTGGAATTTCCTACATGCGACAACAACCTGATTGGTAAAGTTCAGATACAAGATACATCGGTTTCTAGTGATACAAAGTTTGTTCTTGGTGGGAAATTTTCTCTTCGTTTGATTAAACAGAAGCCGGATGTCTGGGCATCGGAGTCATGCATAGCTGATGCTCAGTCAATTGGACAGAATTTCTGTACTGGGAATATTAGCGTTGATGTTGGTCCACCAAGCGATCAAGAGTGTGTAGATATTGGAGGTGTTCGTATATGCCCCGGAGATCCATTCTTCAATTCGTTGACTCCATCGCCTATAAAAGGGCTTCCAACATTAACGCAGTCCGCTTCCGTTTCTGAAATTCAATGTAATTTCAATGTTGGTCAGATGGATTGCTGGACAGACCCCCAAGGGGTACAGCATTGTCCTCATAATGATGGTACAAATCAAAATTCATGCGGAAAGTATGAGAATAATAACAAATGCGGATTTGTTTCAACTTCGTGCCTTGATGGAGCAAAGGATGAAAACGGGAAGTGCTATGTTTTTGAAGATACCTATGATTGTGGTCATGATGTTGATGTAATCGACTATACAAAAAATACTCAGTATTCATGCTCGGGGCCGATTAAATGCATGGGGTCAGAGTGTCTTGATATATCTTCTGAACAAAACGGTGATTTTGCAAAGGCTGCGGCCTTACTCAATGCTGCACAGTTTATTGCGCAAGATATGCAGTGCTCTGATTCTGCTGGAGAAGAGGGAGGTGATGGAAATGTGGATGAAGGCTGTAAGGTGTTCAGTGGTACACCTGGCCAATGCAAAATTGCAGTTGGCGGAATTCAGAATTGTTGTGAGAAGCCTGAGAATATCTCGCTAGCTGATTACATCACTATGCTCATGGCCATGCCTAAGCTTGACTCGGCCATCATGAACTTGGAGTCTGGAAGTGTTGTGCGAGGCTCATATCAAGTCTTGCGTGATCCAGTTGTTTCAGGTTGGCAAGAAGTTACCAAGCCCTTTGCTTCGTTTGCAGAGAATATTGGTGGCTCGGTCGATGCTTTTACAGCGCCTATTAAAGAGTTTTATAACCAAATTATTGATTCAGTCAAAAGTACGATACAGGATGTTATAAAGAACTCAATTCAGAATGGCATGACATCGGCAGGAGCCGAAGCCGGTGTTGCTGCAGGCACTGCAAGTGAGTTGAGTCAGCAGGCTGCAACTGATGCAGCAAATATGATGGCGCAGGTTGGGAATATCGCCAGCACTGTTATGACTGTTTATACGGTCTATGTTGTATCAATGATGATGATTCAGCTAATCTGGGCTTGCGAAAAAGAAGAGTTTGAACTTAATGCGAAAAGATCGCTAAAGAGTTGTCATTATGTAGGGTCTTACTGCAAGACAAAAGTGCTAGGTGCTTGTATCGAGAAAAGAGAGTCATACTGCTGCTACAACTCACCATTGTCACGAATAATGAATGAGCAAATACGTGGACAAATGAATCTGGGGTTCGGTACAGCAAAGGCACCTAGTTGCGATGGATTGAAGATCGAGGACATTGGAAAGGTTGATTGGGATCAGATCAACCTGGATGAATGGCTCGGTATTCTGGGGGAGACTGGGCACTATCCGACACCTGAAACCTTGACGATGGATAAGTTGACAGGCTCTGGGAATATTCTTAATGACGGAAATAGGGTTAACTCTGTTGAAAGAGCCAAGAATCGGTTAGAAGGGGTTAACGTAGATGAGAAGCGAAAAGAAGCAGAGCGTAAAATAAACTCCGGTCATTAAAAGCAAAAAGGCCTTGAGATTATTCCTCAAGGCCTTCTTTATTGGAGCTACTTAACAAAGTAGTAGGCGTTGCCTTTTGACAGTATCAGAGGATACATGCTGTTCTTTTTCTTTGACCTATCAATGTATGTGTCGTTTGGACTGGAGTAGATAAATACCCAACTTGGAAGAGTTACGCTTGTATTCTGAACTATATCCAATGTGTTAATGCTGCTCGTCCTCGAAATTTCCATTTTCATTGCGTTGTAATAGAAACCGTGACTTGATGTGAATGCCCAAGACTCCTTCTCTCCATTCTTGACGAATTCAGGTGTTGAAGTTTTGCTGGGCTTGAAGATATTCAGATAGATCACACAAGCTTTTGCGGAGCCTTGGTCGATGGATTCGCAATTGAGGTTGCTGTCTTCAATGAAGAACGAAGTCCCTTTTTCGCTCTTTCTTGTCTTGCTAAATTTCAAATTCTGCTTATTCAGGCTTTCATTCAGAGACTGAGTAACAATGTCAATCATCTTCGATTGAGCCTCTTCTGCGCTAGCTGCTTGAGAAGCAGGCATCCAGGCGACGATGCTGCTGCGCGCGCCATGCGAGTTCGGCGCGATTGCGCTGGCAATTAAATTCAGCCCCAAGCCTTGGGCATTAGACAAGCCTGCCGTTGGATTCGCATATGCCACGGCTGCGGAAGCGGTGTTGAACATGCTGGACTCGGGCATCCCGGTATTGGAATTCTTGGGGGCGGATGCATCTTTTATGCCTGTTTCAAGCCCGCCTGCTCGCGCAATGTTGTATGCCAGCGAATGACCATCATCAAAAGCGGCAGGTTTCTGCTCCATGGTCACACAGCCAGATAAGGCCGCAGTAAAAGCAAGCGCTGCCGCTGTTTGAATATTGAATTTCATGTCAAATCCCCCTCTGTTAACAACTACCCATAATGGTAAGGTAGCTTAAGAAAATGCAAGCTTCTGAGCGCAAAAAAGCCCGCCGAAGCGGGCTAAATCACAGATTCGAGAACCAAGTTTACCGTTAGGCCGGGACGGCCTCCGAAGAGGTTTCGGCCTGTCCTTCAGCCATGGCCAAAGCAACATCATCGTTGGCGTGTTGGCTTTCATCTTGGCTGGTGCTGGCCGGTGCTTCTGCGTCTACCAGTGCGTCTTTGCCCTGCTTGCTGGCCGACCTGCGCGCGCGTTGTTCGATGCCCTGGATACGCCCAGCGAGCTTGAACATCATTTGCTGCCACTTGTAGGTTTCATTGGAGCGCTCCATGCCCTTGATCACTGTGGCCCACCACAGGCTGTCGAAGTAAGACACGAGTTCATCCAACTGCATCACGAGTCCCAGGAAGAGGGCACTTTGGGGAGTGCTCAGCTCCACATTGAATTCGCGCGCGTGGGTGTACACAGGTTGCTGAGTGATTCCGGCCTCTTTGACCTTGGCTTTGTTGACGTTCAAGGCGTCTGCGATTGCCGCGCGGAACTGCTGCAATTGCACATTGATCATGTCATTAACTTCATCCACGAAGTCGCCCCGATCAAGGATACGCAAGATAACTTCGGTGGAGAAGAAGGCTTGTGTTGTACGAGCAAAGCTGCGGTCCATGACTCGCTGAGCCTGGACGCTCCTCAAGCTGACGGTCTGCTTGAAAACGGGGCGGGAAACAGGATCACGCTGTTGCTCGCGTGCAGGCGTGTCTGCCTTGGGCTTGGCCGCCTTCGGTTGCTCTTTTGCAGGGTTATCGGTTGCAGAGACTGCACCGCTATTCGCTTCTGTCGCCATGTGTCGTGCTCCTTGTGATAGACGCACTGACGATATGGCTGGACCTTCAAAAAGCTTTACTAGATACGTGCCCATATTGGGCCATCTGAGCAACATTGAGCCGGGGCTTTTGCGATAAGCTGAAACCTCTCTTTGTTGCAGCCTCGGCTTCAACTTGAGTGAGGTAGCTGGCCTCCATAAACAAACAGCTTCCTTAACGTGCCTCTCGGCACTTTCAACCCACCTGGGGCATGTCTCCCAGATGGGGGTATTGCCCCTCAAACCGGAGCAATACCATGACTGCTATCACCTTCCTCTTCGTTCTGCTCTTGATCATCGTAGCCCTCGGCTTCGCTCTCAAGCTTTTCGTTGAAGGTATGCGCGGCCTTACGGCTGAACTACTTAGCCAATTGTCGAAGGTTCAATCCTTTGATAAGACGGCTTTCCTGAACGCGACCTTTTCATCCGTGAAAACCTCTGTTCAATCCTGCATTCAACTGTCATCGCACGTTACGCGCGGTGCCGTTGAAATGGCTTTCCCCGAGCCAATTCCAGTAGAGCCTGCTTTTGATTGGAGTGTCTATGACACTCCAGCTTGGCAGCGCAAGGGCATCCTTGTGTACTGAACCGATTGCGCTGTCCTCGGATGGCGTTTCCCTGAAAGACGTTAATAGCCCACGGGCACACCAGCCCGTGAGGGTGAAGTGTGCCCAATCGAAATTGGAGTCCACCATGTCTACACCCATCGCTCAAACAGCGAGCTTTCAAACCAGCACAATCTTTGGCATGCCAGAGATTGGCAATTCCGCGAAAACCATCGGTTTTGTGGATATGTCCAATGCTTACATTCCCTCCGTCATGGCGGGCTTTGTGCATCGTCGTGAGTTCCTGCGTGAGGTTTTGGCCTTTCTCAACTCTCCTGACGGGGATGCCCTGTTTGTTACTGGTCCTACTGGATCGGGGAAAACATCAGGCATCCTGCAAATTCTTGGCACGCTCAACTGGCCTACACAACAAGTCACCGGCAACGGCAAGATGGAATTGTGTGACCTGGTTGGGCACCATGCCTTGGTCTCTGAAAAGCCTGGTGAAACCCCATCCATGAAATTCATGTATGGCCCACTGGCAATAGCAATGAGAGAAGGGCATGCCCTTCTAATCAACGAGGTGGATCTGATTGACCCTGCTGAGCTTGCTGGCCTGAACGATGTCCTTGAAGGGCGTCCTCTGGTCATTGGCATGAATGGCGGTGAAATCATCAAGGCTCACCGCATGTTTCGCGTGATTGTTACGGGCAACTCGCGTGGCGCTGGTGATGTGTCTGGGCAATATCAAGGTGTTCAGATGCAGAACCTCGCGGCCATGGATCGCTATCGATTTACTGTTGTCTCTTATCCAGAGAAGGCAGTTGAGGAAGCGATAGTTACCAAAGCATCACCGAAACTTCCAAAGCAAATTGTTGAGGGTATGGTTCGTCTGGCTGATGATGTGCGCAAGCTCTTCATGGGATCGGACGGACAAGGTGGCCAGCTGGCCATTACGTTCTCAACGCGCACGCTGGTTCGCTGGGCGAAGCTTTCAACGAAGTTCAAGGGTGCTCCTAACCCTCTGGGATATGCGCTCGATTTGGCACTGCTCAATCGCGCGACACCCGAGGATGCCACTGCGATAACTCGCTTGGCCAAGGACATTTTTGGGGAGCAGTGGAAAGACGATACCCCGGCCACCCAGCCTTGAGATCGCCATGTCTCAAATCTTCCCTGGTCCAAAGATCAGTTGGAGCATGAAGGTGTTTACCACAGCCTCTGAAGCCAAGTTCATCGAGGTTGTGAGAAGCGCTCTCAAGAATGCAGCTCTGAAAATGGGCTGCGAGTCACCGATTGGAGATGAGCAGAATGTTGGCGTGCTCTTACGCGCTGGCGATTTGACTCTTTCCCTTTCGGGCAACACCCTAACGGGCAACTCGTTCAATTTCGTCTACCGAGACGGAGCTGGTGAGTTGCTTCCGAATGGGGATCACGCGCTCTTGTTGGCCTTGTTCTTCCTTCAGAGCGAGATCAACAAAACAGGCCTTGCAACGGATCTGATCTCCCTGAGTGACGATTCCGGCACATCCTATGCGTTCCACGTATTGGATGACTTGAAGCCACTCATGTTGGAGTGGGACATACCATGGGATGTTGTGAGATTGGATGCTGTGGCTCTTGGGCTTGCAGTGCCAATCTTCAACTTCATGGATCTGTCCTGTGACGATACTGAGGACGCTTTTTTCTAACCAAACCCAATGGGGGCTTCAACCCCCTGGCGGGGATGGCCTCTGCTTCACCAATTCGGAGGCCATCATGGCATCAGTCAACAAGGTAATCATCGTCGGCAACCTGGGCAAAGATCCAGTTTGCCGCAACGGCAACAATGGCAGCGGCCAGCTTTTTGCGAACTTCTCCGTTGCCACGACAGAACACTGGACCGACCAGGCCTCGCAAGAGGCTAGGGAGCGCACAGAATGGCACTCGATTGTGCTGCGTGGCCGACTCGCTGAAATAGCGCGCGACTACCTGCACAAAGGCTCACAGGTTTATTTGGAAGGCACACTGCGCACGCGCAAGTGGGTCGATCAAGAAAACGGGGTTGAGCGCTTTATCACTGAGATTCACTGCGACAGCATGCAAATGCTGGGCAGCCCGAATCAAAGTTCCGGGGGGGCTCCAGCTCAGCAGAGCCATGCACACCAACGTGCAGCGGCTCCAGCTCGTGCGCCTTCTCATGCAAGCAATGGTTATGCCCAACAGTCGCAATCTTCGTCTCGTCCCTCAGCTCGTGCTCCAGCACCAGCTCAAGGCCGTGGACAAGGATCGCAAGCTGGTGGGTCCACCAGAGCTGCTAATTCCCAACCCATTCGCGGACAAGGCGGTGGGGGAGGAAGAACTGACGACGACATTCCGTTCGCTCGTCTTCACTACATGGCCGGTGGTTAAACACTAGGTCCATTTCTGTAACCCAACGGGGCGCTTGTATCCCCGGTGGGGGACATAGCGCCCAAATTGAATCGAGGTCACTATGTCCCAAGAGCAAAGCTCGCAAAATGAATCAACACTGATGGGCCGCTTCGGCGCGCGCTTTGGTGTTGATCCTCACAAGCTCTTCGATACCTTGAAGGCTGTTGCCTTCAGACAAAGAGAAGGGCATGCGCAGCCTACCAATGAGCAAATGATGGCTCTGATGATCGTGGCGGAGCAGTACGGTTTGAATCCCTTCTTGAAGGAGATTTACGCCTACCCAGACAAAAACAACGGGATCGTTCCTGTTGTTGGCGTCGATGGCTGGAGCAACATTGTCAACGCTCACCCTCAGTACGACGGCTTTGAAGTGGTTTATTCCGATTCCAAGGTTGAAGTAACGGGTGTGAATTTTCCAGTTCACGAGTGGATCGAAGTGGTCATACACCGTAAGGATAGGACCGTTCCCTCCCGTGTCCGTGAATTCATGGATGAGTGCTATCGCCCTCCAACTCAAAGGAATGGGGCGCACGGTGCCTATCAAATCAATGGCCCTTGGCAAACGCACGCTAGAAGGATGTTGCGCCATAAGGCTTTCATTCAGTGCGGGCGTCTGGCACTCGGCTTTACTGGAATCTTTGACCAGGATGAGGCAGAACGCATCATCGATGCTGATTCGAATGTGGTTGGAGCCTCCGTCAAGGTGGTGAAAACACAGGATGATCAACGTACTGCTAGCTCTGCTGAGAATGTGGCCAGCGCACAAGGGAATGCTCCCCCGCAGTTGACGCATGAACAACTGGAGCCGGTGCTACAGCAACTGCTGAATCGCACACTGCCAAATCAGACATGGAATGTCGCTCATCAATATGTTGAGCAACGCTTTTCAGGTGAAAACCTTGAACGAGCTAAGACCTTCCTGCATGACAAGCAGATGGAGCACATGCATGCGCCAGAGCAGGACTATGAAGCGATGCAGCAACGCAGAGCCAGTGGTCAGGTAGAACGCTCAGAACGTGTGATGCCACCACTTGATGATCTTGTCCTGCCTCCAGGCGGGCTTGATTCTCAAGCTGAATCCAGCTTCTTCTAAGGTGCTGGTTTTATCAACCCCGTGGGGAGAAATCCTCCGGGGTTTCTCTATTTCTTCAACAGAATGGAGTTCATGTGAAATTCATTGACTTGATTCAAGGCTCTGAAGAGTGGCTTGCTTGGCGTAAAGGCGGCGTTACAGCAACCGATGCGGCAGTGCTGGTCGATCAGTCTCCCTACAAGACCGAATGGCGCTTGTGGGCAGAGAAAACAGGGTATGCGGTCGAGCGAGATTTGAGCAGTAATCCGTTCGTGAGGCATGGCCTTGCAATGGAGCCTGCTGCCCGAGCTGCTGCAGAGATCTATTTCGATGATCTCTTGCTGCCCATGTGTGCCCAGGCTTCGCACAACCCCTTGCTGAGGGCGTCTTTGGACGGACTCAACAAGGACAGTGAACCTGTGGAAATGAAGTGCCCATCAGAGGCTACCTGGATCGAGGTCACAACGTTGCGTCAGAACAGTAAGGCTTTCAAGTTTTACTATCCTCAGGTGCAGCATCAGATCCTTGTTACAGGGGCCAAGAGAGGGTGGCTGGTTTTCTATTTTGATGGCCAAGTTGAAGTGTTCTGCATCCCTCGGGACCAGGCATTGATCTCTCAGATAGAGGGCGTTGCCCCAATCTTCTGGGATAAGGTGGTTAAGAGACGAGAGCCGCAAAAGGACCCAGCGCGCGACCTCTACATCCCCCAGGGTGAAGAGATGGCCAGCTGGTTGTATCAAGCCGAGGAGTTCCGCTTGCTGCAGGGACAGATCTCGGAATTGGAAGAACGCCTAGAGGTGATGAAGGAGCGCCAGTCGGCCTCACGCGCTGCGATGCAGGGCATGATGGGCGATTACATGCACGCAGACTATTGCGGTGTCATGGTGACGCGCTATGTGCAGGTAGGGAAAATTGACTACGAGAAGCTGCTAGCCGACAAGTCTGCAGGCGTGACTCAACAGGAGATTGACTCTTACCGACGAAAGTCAACCGAGCGATGCCGGGTTACTTTGACAAACGATATGGCACCACGCCTGATCGTTGACAAAGGGGTCACAGATCCCGTCAAGGACCTATCATTGGACGTTGAATCCTTTTACATTTAGGGAAGTCTTTTTGGCAGGGGATTCGCGCAAGCGAGTCCCCTTCTGAAAAGCAGATTTTGTTCCCTCTGGGAGCGAAAGTGTGAGGTAGCTGGCTTCCTAAAACAAACAGCATTTTTATCAACCCTTGGGGTGTGTCACACCCTTGGGGGAGTGGTGCACCTCTTTTCGGAGAGCACCATGACACAAACCAATTCCACCAAGATCAACCATCTGACTCAGCTGTGTGTTGTACATGCAGACTTTGACATTTGGAGCGGGCAGGTTCGCCTGACCGCTGACGATCTGAAGCTTGGAGCTGGGGGAGAGATCCCACCTGAAAAAATTGCCCAACTGGGTACTAAGAAGATCTGCGATCCCGCACAGCTGAAAGGCTTTCATCGGGTCAAAGCAGAGACTCGACGCACATTGCTGCGCATCGGCATGAAGTTCATGGACGGCGTAGCAATTCCATTGACCAAGATGGATGAGGTGTGCAAAAAAATGGGCGAAGTGCAAACTGAGTTCGATGCACTGCGCACCACTTTCATCGCAAACTACAACGCTGCGATAGATAGTTGGTGCAAGGAAAATCCTCAATATGAGACGGCAATCCGCTCAGGCGCGCTTCCACAATCCGTTGTGGAAAAGCGCCTCGGGTTCGATTTCCAGATCTTCAAGATCGCGCCTACTGATGATGCAGAGCTGAGCACTCGCCTTGAAGAAAAAGTTCATGGCCTGGGCGATGACCTCATCAACGAACTGATAGAGGAAGCAGATAAGTTCTATGAAGACCGCTTGCTGGGCCGCGACAAATGCGGCATTGGCACCAAGCAGACTTTGCAGAACCTGCGAGACAAGCTCGATGGGCTGTCGTTCCTCAACTCAAAAATCAAACCGCTTGTCGATCTTCTCAATGAAACGTTGAATGGGTACAAAACGTATGCTGTTGGCCGCGATGTCACAGGTCCGTTTTTCCATCAGCTGACCGCCACAATGCTCATCCTGAGCAGCAAGGCGCGAATTGAGCAATATCTCAACGGAGCGATTTCAGTCAAGGCAGAAGCGGCGACTCTGGAGGCCTCAGCCTCCCAGAATCGAAGCTACGCCTCTGACTCTTCAACTGCGGAGATGCAACCGCAATCTGCAGAGGGTGATCTGTTTACCTCCGTAGACAGCGCACTAGCACCGGCACAAGCGTCCAGCAATCCAGCTGATGCGTTTATTGCCGACCTCGACCGCTTCTTTGGCACGAACGCGCGCACAGAGACATCGATTCAGCCCCAGGCTGCAGAGGTGGTTCATCGTGTCGATGTGGAAGTGCTTGAAGCTCCTGCAGGAACTTCGTCAGAAGCCATCGAGCCTGCACAAGGCTCAGTGGTTATCGACGTTGAAGCCACTTTTGTCCCTACTGATTCTGTTGCGCAAGCACAGACTGAGGGCCAGCAGGCAGTTGTAGTGGGAGTTGAGGAGGAGCAAGCAGAAGTTGAAGCTGGAAACAGCAACAACGATGCCTCTTTCCAGCTTGCCACCATTGGTGATGACGACGAAGACGGCTTTTTCTAAGCAGTCCTAAGCGCATCATTTTTAACCCAAGGGGAATCCTAGCCCCTTGGGGCTGGGTTCCCCATACCTCTTGAGGGAAGACCCATGGCCAAACAGAACCGAAATACGATCTATACCGCATTGCCCATCGTGGCAACTGCATATGGAGACAAGTTTGGTGTGAAAGTCCGTATAGGCCAAGACGTGGCCTATACGGATGGGAAAACGATTGTTATCCCGAACGTTCCTCACGATTATCCGAACATGGATGTTGTGTGGGGCTACACAGCGCATGAAGCCGCTCATGTGCGATTCACTGATTTCAGTGCACCGCGCCGCGCAGGTCTGCATGCCGAACTGACCAACGCTTTCGAAGATTGCCGCATCGAGCGGGCGATGATGGACTTGTACCCAGGTACTGCCACGACGCTCAACGAGGTTGCGAACTACATGGCAAAGGTCGGTCACTACTCCCATCTTAGAGACGATGAGCATCCAGCTCAGATCCTGGTGGGTTACTGCCTCTACTGGCTGCAAGCGAGGGCCGTAGGTCAACCTGTGATGGCGTCTTATCTGGCGACTGCGCAGCCTGTTCTGGAGCGCACTTTCCCGCAGGGCGTTATCACTCGATTAAGTACCATTCTCCGCAAGGTGGTGGATGCTGAATCGACTTCCGACATCTGCTACCTGGCAGATCAGGTCATTTCTATGATCGAGGAAGAGAAGGAAAAGGAAGAAGAGCAGCAACAGCAGGATCAGCAGAATCAGGATCAAAGCCAACAGCCTCAGAATGTTCCGAACGAACAGTCCTCCGGCGAAGGCGATGACTCCGATGAAGCTGATGGCCAGCAAGACTCAACACACGAAGACTCCCAACAGGGGAAAGGCCCAGGCCAATCCAATGAGGGCGAT
The DNA here is from genome assembly GCF_000761245.1 of Comamonas testosteroni. Lineage (GTDB taxonomy): Bacteria > Pseudomonadota > Gammaproteobacteria > Burkholderiales > Burkholderiaceae_C > Comamonas > Comamonas testosteroni_C. The sequence continues at coordinate 129,949 of NZ_AWOR01000037.1, forward strand.
GATTCAGGTGAAGGTCAAGGTCAACGATCCATGGCTGGTGCCGAACAGGGAGCTGAAAACGATTCTGGTATTGCCTCGCGCACTGCAAAGGAAAAGTTGGATGCACTTACGCAAGCTCTCTCAGCTGGCGCTGGGGATGTGGATGGGGATCGCGCACGCAATTCTCTGAAGCAGGAGCTGTCACAGGTGGCGCGGAAAGAGGGCAACCCCTCCTACCAGACCATTCGCAAGGGAACTGATGCATCAGATGACAAGGCCAAAGGCCTTGAGCTGATGAACCGGGTCCGGCCTGCAACATCGAAAATTCGCAATCAACTGTTCGGCCTGGTGCAAGCCAGTCTGCGTTGTGCGAAGCAATCGACCCGCAGTGGCAAACGCCTGGATATCAACCGACTGCATCGCGTAGTCTCGGGTGATACACGAGTTTTTGCAAAGCCGCAGGAAAAGCGAAAGCCGAATACAGCGGTCCACATACTTGGCGATAAAAGCGGGTCCATGACCCGTCCTACTAGGTCCGACAGCTCGCGTTCGCTGGCCGATGTTACAGATGAAGCATGCATTGCATTGGCGCTCGCGCTCGATGCGATAGCCCATGTGAATCCTGCAGTGACCTTTTTCTCAAACTCTTCGGAGTCTCCTGTTGTCTGTGCTGTGAAGCATGGGCAATCAGTTCAGGCCAATACAGGCAGGTTTCCAGTGGAACCCTCAGGTGGCACACCGATGGCTGAAGCCATTTGGTATGCAGCCTACGAACTGAGCAAAACACGCGAAGACCGCAAGATGTTGATCGTCCTTACGGATGGTGAGCCGAACAGCTCTAAAGCCACAAAGGAAGTGATCGACCTCTGCGAACGTAGCGGAATCGATGTCATTGGTATCGGCATCCAAACGAACGCACCGGCAACTTTGTTCTCACGGAGCATTTGCATTGATGCGGTCGAAGACTTGCAGAAAACACTCTTCAAGCTCATGGAAAAGTCATTGACTGCCGTGGACTGAAGGTGGCCAACCTTATGTGCTCGAAAGAGTGCATTTCAGCCGCTGGGGAAACCCAGCAATTTCAACCCTAGCGGGGTCGCACCCCCGGTAGGGGGGCGCTCCGCAAAATTTCGGAGTTCCCACATGCAAAACGTCATCACTATCGCTCAAGACAACAACGCTCAGGCTATTGCTGAAGCAGATTGGGGTTGCGAGCTGGCTAGTGCTTTTGAAGTCAAGGAGTCGTATTGCGTTTCTCTGCTTCAAAAGGGTGAGCGCGATCTCACTTTCCACTACACCATGGCCACGGATCTGAAAGCAGCTCGTGCTGAAGCTCTCGACGCCTACCCAGGCGCAGAACTCATCGCGGGAACTGTTTACTGAATCGCAGCCATGTGACTGACCTCACGCCCTAAAGGGTGTGGGGTTTTGTCTTCCATCAACCCAGCCGGGGCACACCCGGTAGGGCGCTGCTCCAGCACGTTTTGGAGCAGCCATGAGCACTTTCGTCATTTACTCGGCCAACGAAAACGCTCTTACCGGAGCGGGCTACTGGAACGATAAAGATGGATGGTCAGTCCACGGGAATGCCACCGTGTACGTCAAAAAGAAGCTTGATATGCGCCTCCCTCATTCTGTGGGCGGGGATGCACGTTGGCTCAAGGAAGAGGGCAAGAAGCTCCTGCACCCCATCAGTCAGCCCATTACCAAGGGCTTGGCCAAGGTGCGCAGGAAGCATGTGCAGACGGCTCAAACCCGAAGCATTCAAGTTAAGCCCATTGCAACGCCTGGATCTCAGGTGGCTGCATTTCAACAGCTGCAGATGGACCTCATCGTCAGCTAATCACCCATTGGGGCAGCTCGCCCCATCTGGGGCGACTGTCTCTCAATCAAGAGGCAGATCATGGATTTTCAGTACTACCCAACAGGCGCATACACAACGGCTTTGCTGTGGCATCAATTCCAACGGCCCATCGTCCATGTGTGTGATCCCAGTGCAGGTAAGGGTGCGTTGTTTCGACACGCTGAGAACGGGTTCGAGGAACTGCCGGAAGGCACTGAAGTTCCTTGGTTCGATCCAAGCCTGGAAGAGCGCTTTGATCGTCGTCGTTGGTCCTATGACCAGCGCGACAAATACAAATCTTCGTCCCGAAAGAAATCGGCTGTCGAAATCGATATCAAGCACCATGCGAGCTTGCGCGAGCTGGGTGTAACGGTTCTAGGACATGACTTCTTAGAAGTTCAGTCTCTGGCCTCCGTCACACAAGTGATCATGAACCCACCCTTTAACCAGGGTGCGGAACATGTTCTTCATGCTTGGGATCTGGTTTACGACGCTGAGATCAGTGCGTGCATCAATGCTCAGACCATCAAGAATCCATACACGCGCGAGCGTAAACGCTTGGTGGAGCTGATCGAGAAGCATGGCAGTGTGTCATTCCATCAAGATCAATTCGTTGATGATGTGGAACGTAAAACCGATGTTGAGGTAGCTATTGTCTATTTGAATAAAGTCCCGGAAGCATTTGCTGATGTGGACAATATTCTGAAGAGGCTAAAAGTGGGAGATAACTTGAGTCGTCATGAATTTGACCCTCATATCTGCAAAACTCTCGCTCTTCCAGCTAACTTCATCGAGAACACCTACTATCACTTTAGCGCGGCTATCGAAGCAGCGCGACAATCATCTGAGTTTGAAGCCATCTTCGAGCACGCATCAGATAAATTGGGAGTGACGCTAGACGAAATGCAGTCAAAGGGGGTAGGGTCTGACTTCAGACCAGATCCGATTGATATTCGAAAAAAAGCTATGGAGCTATTTTCGAAGAGGTATGAAGATCTCAAGCGGAAAGCTTGGGCACAGATTATCAGATCAACACTTTTAACTGAAAAATTGTCGAACCACGCAAGACGTAAGCTCGAAGCGGATGCTGAGACAATATACGCACTTGAGTTTTCGATATCGAATGTTCACGGGTTCCTCGCTGGAATGATTCAGTCGATGGGATCTATCTACACCGATATGGTTCTGGGATTGTTTGATACGATTATTGAACGCAGCTCTGACAACGTTGTGTTTTACAAGTCGTGGAAGTCTAACCAGAAGCACAAGGTAGGAATGCGTATTCGTAAGAAGCGCTTCATTATTCCGCGTTTCAATACGTGGAGTAGTGGAACTCTGCATTATGAATGCGAACAGTTCCTGGGAGACATTGACAAAGTATTCGGATATCTGAACGGTATTTCCGGTAATTACTACGGACTTCGCCAATCATTTAAACAAAATAATGTCAATACCTCTGAACGGTTTACGTCAGAGTTCTTTGAATATCGTTACTACAAGGGAACCGGCACGCTGCACTTCTTCCCCAAGAGTGACGAAGTTGTTGATCGCTTGAATCGCTTCGTTGGCCGCATACGCCAATGGCTTCCCCAGGACATGGGTGATGCAAATGAGCATTTCAAGAAGCAATATGAACAAGCTGAGAAATATTCTGATGACTATCTCAAAGCTTTTAGCAGAGGCAAAAGCCATAGCTACTACGAACGCAATCCGGTCTACGCACTGACTTCAGGACGCGATTCGGAAAACGTTGCCGAGCGGATGGAAAAAGCCATAGATGAAGTTCTTGCGCAGGCAGGGATGGAGTGTGGCCCGATCCTCCAAGCACCCGCTGAGGTACAGACCGTCGCAGCTTTGCCCGCACCAGCAATGGGGCAGGCCGAGCAGCTGGATCTATTGGCGGCATAAATCAACCCATCAGGGGCTAACAGCCCCTTGGGGATGTTGGCCCCGTATACGAGGACACCATGCAAATCGAACGACTCTACCGAATGATCAAGAATGCACGTATCGTGCGCTTGAACGGACAGATGGCAATCACCAAGGGGATCGGTACGGGCATCAAGAACAATCGCAGCCTCTCGCGGCACTTGCGAATCGATGTCTCTGACGAACCCCACGGCTGGCTCTTCTTTGAAGAGGAAACCATCTCGAAAGCACGCATAGCAGGGAATACCGTCGAGCTGAAAAGCGACGATGGCGAGAACTACACGCTATGTCTCTACCCATGGCGACAGAAGGCTGCTGCAGCCGAAGCTCTGTCAGTGAACTAAAGAAATTACACCAGGCGCTCACAAGCGCTCTGGTGAAATTTCGTCACAGCGCCCAAAGAGGGCAACTTGAGCCACGTCGTTGAACAGCGATCACCACTAGACTCCCGAAGAAGAGCACAGATGCAAGGCAGCAAGCCAAGCTTTGCATCTGCGCTTTTTTTGTCCCTCGTGGGCAATGTGTGAGGTAACTGGCCTCCATAAATAAACAGCATCTCTAGTGCTCGGCATGACCGAGACACCACTTAACGCTGAATGCGATCTCCCATCGCATCCCGGCAACATATGTCAGCCTCGTGAACTTGCTTCACGGTCGAGCTGACTTGTACCAGGTCCGATCTCAACTCAAAAACTATAGCGTCCATGACGCTTCAGTCTTGCGAGTTGCGACGACAACTTGATGCTCGATCAATGAGTGTCTTTCAACAATCCGCCAGGGTTTAGCCACCCTAGCGGGTGCGCCTTGGCAATTTCTACGGAGATTCGCCTATGCTAAAAATCAATGTGGCACTGCTTCTGCTGCCATACATCTTCATCCTGCTTGCAGGAACTTTCCAACTGGTAACGATGACGGTGAAGGCCATTGCGTCTTCGCTTCGTCTGACTTTCCTTGTAACCGGTGTCGTGGTTCCTTACTACGCCATCGAAGTAGCCCAAGCCGTTGTTGACTCTTTCGCAGCTGGAGACACTGCGACTGCCATCGGTGACATCATCGCCTTTGCAGTGATGCTTGAGGGTGCAGTGACAGTTCTCAAAACTCGTGAGAAAATGGCTTCATAAGCCGTAGCTGACAACCCATCTACGAAAGGTCACACCATGAATCACCTCTTCAGTCCCCTCGCCATCAGCATGCTCTGCATTGGAGTGTTCCTGATTGTTGGATCGATCGGCGCTCAGCGTCAGATCGATGAAGAGAAGCGTGAAGGTAAAAAATAAAGCGTAGTTGACGTTACGCAGCAAAAAAGACTGGCCACTCTCTTGGGAGTGGCCTTTCTTATTTCTGAACCGACTTGCCCATGCATGAAGAGCCTGCGCTCACAGTGCACGTCGATCACCATCTCGGGCATACATACACTCTCATGAAATCCTACAGTCAACTGAAAGCTGAGCTTGCCCAGCTAGACAAGCAAATTGCACAAGCTCGCGCCTCGGAAGAGACTGACGCTCTTATCCAGGTAAGAGAGCTGGTCCAGTCTTTCGGCTTCACAGTGCATCAAGTGTTCCCACTCCCGCAGCCAGCTAAGAAGGAACCCGTGGCCAGGTACTACGACCCAGACACTGGCCAGTCTTGGAGCGGTCGCGGCAAGCCACCAAGATGGATAGATGGCAAGGACCGCAGCCTATTCGAAATCGATAGACGACCAACCTACGACTTCAATGCCCCAAGGGATGAACGCAACCCGTTTCCAGTCCAGTAGCCTGCCTGAAGGCTACTCAGTAATAGCTTGATCTATTTTTTAGGTCTGCCCAAATAGGGCAGCTTCATGGTGATGCCTTTTCCTGTCTATGCAGACAATGCACTTACGCGATACAGCAAAGACAGGAGAGAACTGATGAAGGAAGTCCCGTTCTTCATTGAACGCAACACGGAGCAATGGCAAGCGATGTGGGGAGGGTTATCCGAGGCAGAATTGAATTCTGGCGATCATGTTTGCGAGAACCAAGAAACTGGTGATTGCTGGCACTACATGGGAAGTGACAGCAACGGCCATCATTTTAGGCATCGTAAGCATCCCAAAACGGCGAAACGCGAAACCTTGATCGTCAAATCGAACGTCACTCCAGTTCAAGAACCGGAATTGGCCCACTAGACCTAAGACCCATTACCAATGCCCGCATTGGTATTAGTAATGTGGTTTTGTTCCTTCTTGGAACGAAAAGTGAAGTAGCTGGCTTCCTTAAACAAACAGCATTTTATCAACCCTTGGGGTGCATGCACTCCCATGGGTGGCGTGCCCTCAATTGATTAAGGCACGCATGTTTTCAAACTCGATTTGTTCCTACCCAAACCGGGGAAACTATGGTGACAACAAGTACCGTGGCAACTGCTCAGGGTACGTCATAAAGGACTTCATCGAGTCCTATCTAAAAGATCAGAATGGCCTCGTTGCAGATCCAAGCATTGGAGGCGGAACGAGCGCCGATGTAGCCGCTTCACTTGGAGTGCGCTTCAAGGGCACAGACCTTCATCAGGGCTTTAATTTGCTGACTGATGACTTCTCTTCCTTCTTGGGAGAGAAAGCGAATCTGATCTGGTGGCACCCAGCTTACTGGGACATGATTCAGTATTCAGGAAGTCAATGGGGCAATGAACCACACAAATGGGACATGAGCCGCATGAAGCTAAATGAATTTGTTGAGTCGTTAGAGCTTGCTGTCATGAACATTCATGATGCCTGCGAAGTAAAAGGACACTATGGGATATTGATGGGCAATCTCCGCAGAAACGGGGATTACTACAATCTCTCAAGTCTTGTGGAGCGTATCGCTCCAGGCAAACTGGTCGATGAAATCATCAAAGTGCAGCACAACTGCATTAGTGATTCACGACAATATTCAGGCAACATTGTTCTTATTGCGCACGAAAAGCTTTTAGTTTTTCGTCGTGATGCAAGTCACTCGTTGATCCTGCTATCAAATTTCCATCGAAAAGCAGTCAATATGATTGCCACTACATGGAAAGCAGCTGTTCGTAGAGTCCTGCAAGGGAAACCCTCTATGGATTTAAACCAGATTTACGAAGCTATTGAGCCATTTGCACAGTTCAGAGAGAACGTACATTGGAGGGCGAAAGTCCGACAGGTATTGCAAGACGCAAAATACTTCGAACGTCTGGAAACTGGTGTTTACAAGCTAGCCTTGTGAATTTTTCTACCCTAAGGGGGCTATGCCTCCTAACGGGGGCATGGCCTTCATTTTTGGAGTGTGGCCATGGCAATGATTCCCTCAATCCACAAACCGGAACTGGGGCAAATGTCGTTTGATTTTCTGGATCAAACGATGACTTCTCAGCAATATTCATACAGTGAACATGGCAAATCATATTTGTCCTTGAAGACCTGCAATAAGAATGTTGAAAGCCTCATAAATAGCTTGTCGCTTGATTTCGATATCTGCGCACCAGAGACAGGGGCTTATGTTCAAGAAACCTCAGAGCACGATGAAGTCGATGAAGAGAACTTAGACAATACGGAGAAATTCGTATGGTCTGATGATGACATCGATAAATTGCGCACAGCGTTTTTTGATGAAAATATTCGATTGCTAGGTGATGGGCGGACAAGCCCTGAAACCAGGCAAGAGAACTACGAATGGCTAATGTCAGACGAAATACATCCGTTTTCGTTCCTCGTACTCTGCCGTGAAGAAATGCTGTCCCCTGACCGCATCCGTGAAGGAGTTCAAGTTGTCATGCGTAAGCTTGGCTACCTGAACTAAATCAAAACCCTGCCAGGGATAAGTCCCTTGCGGGACTACTCCTTGGTTCCACTGGTGTGGGGGTTTCATTAAATCCCTGTACAGGGCTTTAATGAAGCCTCAATTCCAGTTAATTTTCTAAGGACTAACAATGGCTAACTACGATAAAGAAGTTGTCAAAAAGGCTGCTGATGAAAATTGGCTGGCTATTTTCGCAAACCTAGCTCCTGAGCTGCGCCACGCAATTCAGCGAGTTGGCCGTCATGTTCCCTGCCCAATAAAAGGGGGCACTGATGGATTCCGCCTAATGCCTGATGCTGACGTGACTGGAGCTGCATTCCACAATGATCCAAGTATCCGTTTCTTATCGAATGGATTTGAAGTTCTGATGTGGTTACGCAACTGGTCATTTTCCGAAACTATTGATGAAGTGGGTCAAGCATTGGGGCTTCCAACTGCAAAACCAACTCAAACAAAGCGACTTGAATTAGTGGCCGCTCATGACCCAAAGAAAGCAAAGTTCTATGATGGAATTTTGATTGCCTTCGGTAAAGAGCGGTATCAGTTCAAGGATGAAAATGAGCTGAGCTTCTACGCAATTCTGCGTTACAGGAACAATCTTGAACGTACCCTTTGGGGTGTGGACATTGAGCGTGCCCTGGCAGAGAGCGGAGCCACTTACGGTGACAGTATCACTTTGAGTAATCTGGGGCGCGTCCCCGTCACTATTGTTGTCGAGAAAAAAGACAAGGACGGTGTGATTACGGAAGAGGAGATCAAGACTCATCGCAATACTTGGGAAGTGATTCGCATCGGGGAAACTCGTCTGAAAAGCACCCAGGCTTCAAGCAGCGTTGTGAAGCATGTTCAGGTTAGCAACGGTTCACCTGTGGCCGTAACCTCTGCGAAACAAGCCGTAGAAACTGCGGATGAAGTCAGTGCTGAGCCAATTGCAGCCCATCAGAAGGTCGTGCCCATCAACAAGGCTCTGGCCGCGCCTGGTTGGTTGCAAGAAGCGCAGCAGCGTGCAGCAAACGTGCTGGCCGCGAAAGCGGCAGGGAAGGCTTATGCGAGCGAGAAGATAGAGAAGGTCTGGAATCAGTGTGTGGCGTTCCCATCTGCGACCGCTGAACCCATGCGTCTCTACCTGCAGTCCCGTGGCGTGCTCTTCAATGAGCTGGCCAAAGGTGCTGCGGCCGACATGCGCTTTCATCCTGCCCTGGACTACTATGAAGAAGTGGATAACAAGAATACTCTGTTGGGATCTTTTCCAGCGATTGTTTGTGCTATCCGCAATGCAGAGGGGGAAATTGTTACTCTCCATCGAACCTACCTGAATAAGGATGGCAAAAAGCTCGCAGTGTCCTATAAGGATTCAGTTGGCCAGCGTCATAAGGTAGAGAAGGTGAAGAAGATGATGAGCATCCCTGACGATATGGATGTCAACGGATCTGCAGTAAGACTCGGTGATCCTTCTTGCGGGGGAGTACTGGGTATAGCTGAAGGACTGGAGACGGCACTCTCTGCATATCGAGCGACAAAGATACCTACTTGGTCGTCCGTCAATGCTCAGCTCATGGAAACTTTTGAGATTCCTGAGTCTGTTCATACCTTGCTGATATGGGCTGACAAGGATAAGTCTGTTCGTGGCGAAATTGCTGCAAACGTGTTGTACCAGCGTGCGAAAGCACTCGGGCTGAACGTTCACATACTTATGCCATCGATGCCAATACCAGCGAAAGCTAAAGGGGTTGACTGGAATGATGTCTTGCTCTCGCAAGGTATCTTAGGGTTCCCTAGGGTTGCGAACTTGAAGAGCTTTATAGCTAGATCTTTCGCCACTATCTAATAGAAAGCCTTCAGCCCTCACAGGGGTTGAAGGCTTTTTTTTGGTTCTGAGCAACTTTACTTGAATTTAACTTTGACAGTATCATTTTTTGAGTTAGTATTCTGCCCTGTAATTCACAACCTGAAGGGTAATACTTATGGCAACGTACAAAGAACTCCTGGCTCAAGCTGAAGAACTCTCTCGCCAAGCAGAAGAAATGCGCCTGAAGGAAGTGCAGGGCGTGATTTCTGACATCAAAGCCAAGATGGAAGACTACGGCATCACCATCGAAGATCTCCAGTCAAAGTCTCGTGGATCTTCGGCAGGAAAGCCTCGCGGGAAGGTCGCGGATAAATATGCCAAGGATGGAAAAACCTGGACGGGTCGCGGCATGCAGCCTAGCTGGGTGAAAGAACATATCGCTGCAGGCGGCAATCTCGATGATCTGCTGATCGACAAAAGTTCGAACGATAAAGCCTAAAGCAAAAGGGTAGTCGCCATGATGCGCTTGACTACTTACTCCCAAAAACAGAGCGATGAACGCTCTGTTTTTGTTTTGTGGCGAGTAGGTATAAGTAACTTCGGTGTACTAACTGTAGAGTTTACGCACCCGATTGAGGACATCGAGTTGGCCGCTGAGTTAGTAGCTATTCGTCATCTGGTATTCAATCAAGCTGTCTTTGACCGCATTCCTGATAGCGGAAAAGCATTTGAACTCAATGTATCCAAAGGTGCCATAAAGAAGCTCTCCCTCAATAGATCCGATAAGAAGCATCTGCTCAAGTTTGCAGCATTCATGCAGGAAGGGGGGCGTTTCGCTGGTGCCAAAATTAATATCAAATCTGAGTCACCAATCAATCACGATGATGGCGCTAAACTCACAAAGATCACGATAAATCCCAAAGAGTATCGTATTCAGGAGATTGTTCAGACACCCAGGATTGGTGAATTGGTCATCACCGAACATGCCGTTGATCGATATGTTCAGTATCACTCAGCAGCTGATATGAAGAACCCATGGGCTTCCCTCATCAACAGGATGCAGCATGAAGATCTTCACAAGATCCCACTCGATCCCCGCGTTATCGAGCATAAGCGCAGAAAGTATGGACCTGACAATGAGGTTGAAATCTGGGGGCACGATTCATCTGTCCATAGATATGTGGTCATCACGGATGCCAAGACTGGAATGAAGATCCTGGCCACACTGTTCAAGCGCGCCAGCAACGTATGAATCTATTGCGCTCCCACAATCTAAGTCTTACTCTGTACCAAGCGCACAGACTTGATGCATTCTGTGATGGCGCGACAGAATGAATGTGCGCTCATGACCAAATCGCATGGCCGATAGCTCACGATAACAGTGAGCTTTTGAAATACAGCTCTACTTATTAAAATAGATCTTTTGAAAAGTAGAAGTGATCAAAAAAAATGGGCTTGTCAGAAAGCCCTACAAGCGCACATCATGGAGCACCCAATGCAGTCGGATGTAAAAATGAAAAAATTCGCTATAGAGCCTCCTGGCGGCCTTCGTGAGGATTCTCTTCAAAATGAATTTTTAGCCTTGCCTGGACGCCCGGATGTAGGACAGAACGCTGCGGTCAGATACTTGCTTTCCCTCAAATCGGACCAGAGCAAGGTCACGATGCAATCCTTTCTCAACAACGTGGCCAGAATCATTGGCTTTTCTGATCTGCACTCCTGTCCATGGGGTAGCCTGCGACGCCACCACGTTCTAGCCATAGTGTCGTTGCTCAGCAGCAAGCCTGACGAAAACGGTAGTGACATTGATCAAAGGAAAGGCAAGGCTCCAGCAACTGTAAACACCTATCTGGCAGGCATCAAAGGCGTGTGCAAGGAAGCCTGGTTCCTTCACCAGCTCAATGTTGAGGACTACCAGCAAATCAAAGAAGTCAAGGGTGACAGTGGCTCACGGCTTCCTAAGGGGCGTGCACTTCGGCCTGAGGAAGTTCGGCTTTTGTTGCAAGCCTGCGATGAAGATGAAAAAAAGCTTGGCCTTCGTGACGGCGCGATGCTGGCCATCTTGGCGGGTTGCGGATTACGTAGAGCGGAGATCGTCAACCTCGATGTGACCAGCCTCGTGAGGAAGGATCGAATTCTCAAAGTCATTGGCAAGGGAAATAAGGAACGAATCGCCTTTATCCCAGCAGGAGCTTGGACCCGCCTCACTGCCTGGTTGGATGTTGCTGACATTCAAGACGGCCCGATGTTCACCCGTATTCGTCGCCACGGTGCCATGACTTCCGAAAGGATGTCGAGTCAATCCGTCTATCACATCTTGCATGAGCGCAGTTTGCAGGCCGGGATTGAGAATGTCGCACCCCATGACCTTCGAAGAACCTATGCAACGACTCTTTTTGAAAAAGGGATCGACATCATCACTGTCAAAGACAACCTAGGCCACGCCAGCATTACAACGACACAGCGTTACGACAAAAGATCTGATGAGCGCAGACGCAAGGCCAGTGAAGTCATCGATTACCTTTGAAGCAGCTCCAAATTTCTTAGCACCCTCCGGGGTGCTTTTTTGTTGCGCATTTACTAGCTGCTGAAAATTCTGTTGCGATTTTCTATCGTAATACGATAATTATGGTAATACGGTATTACAAACAATGGGGATTGACATGGCCAGACGAATAGCTACGAAAGAGGACGTATTCACCGCTGAAAATGAGCTTGTGAAAGCTGGCAAGCTTCCGCGTATCACGGCTGTTCATCAAATCATCGGCGGTGGCAGCTACACAACTATCTCCAACTTTCTGAAGGAGTGGGAGAGCGCAAATCTGCAGGAAGCACCAACTGAGGAAATGGTCTTGCCAGATTTCATGGCTTCGGAAGCCGATTTTCTCGTCCGCAAGCTATGGCGCACAGCGCTGGACGGAGCCGAAATGCGGGTCCAGTCCGAGCGCGAGCAGCTGCGGAGCCGCGAGGCAGTTATCAATGAAGACATGCAGCAGGCCATAGACATGGCCAACAGCAACAGCGAGAAAATCGATCAACTAGAAGACCAGCTGGCAAAGTGCAAAGAAGAGACAGAGAAGCTTGAACAAGATCTTCAAGCTAAAGAGCGCGCACTTCAAATGGTGGAACATGACCAGCTTGCTCTCCAAGACAAATATGACCAAGCAGCCCAAAACGGTGCCTCTTCGCAGTCGCAGATCGATGCCTTACGCAGGCAGACTATCGAGCTGGAAACGACTATCAAGGCCCAGGAAGAGCGGGCTGCTGAGCTTCGTGATGAATCGCTGGTGCTGAAGGGTGAAGTGCGTGATGCACTCGATAAGCTTAGCTATGCCAATGGCCAGTTGAGCCTCAAGGACAAGCAGATCGGCATGCTAGAGCACATGCTGAGTGAAGAACAGAAGCGCAACCGCGATATCGAATCTTTGATTCTGAGACTCAGGCAAGGCACCCTCTTCCCGGCTACTACAAAGACGCCTAGGAAGAAAACCGATGGTAATCAGACCAACCGCTGAACAAGCGCGCATTATTCAGTTCTCCGGCTCGCGCCTTGTCGTGAAAGCGAGGGCAGGATCTGGCAAGACGACAACATTTTTCCAGATCGCCCAAGCTTACCCCCGCGAGCGTATGCTCTACTTGGCGTATAGCCGCGCTATCCGCGATGCAGCTGCACAGCGCTTCCCAAAGCGACAGGTTGACTGCAAGACATCACATCAGCTTGCCTTCCCCAAGTTCGGAAAGCTGCTAAAGCACAAGATCTCACATCACGGGAACATTCCCTTACGCGAGCTGGCCAACGCTCTGGACACAAGCAACTGGGCATTCGTGAAGGATGTCTTGGATGTCCTGACAAATTTCATGTGCAGTGCTGACATGAAGTTCTACAGCGATCATTTCACTCGATTCAACGGTAAGCCCAACCTCACCACCAAGATGGTTCAGTACCAGGCGGAAGTGGTTGATGCAGCTGAGAGAGTTTGGGTTCGGATGTGCGACCCTGACGACTCATTTCCAACAGTTCACGACTGCTATCTGAAGCTCTATCAGCTTTCGATGCCAGACCTCAGCCTTCAATACAAGCGCATACTTTTTGATGAGGCTCAGGACGCGAACCCCGTCACAAGCCAGATTGTCCTTTCTCAGAGCTGCAAACTCACCCTTGTGGGCGATGAACACCAGCAGATTTTCAGATATCGCGGCGCGGTGAACGCCCTCGACCACCCTCTTCTCAATGATGTCCCGCGCCTGTACTTGACCAATAGTTTCCGGTTCGGCCCCAACGTCGCTATCGTTGCGAATGCGCTGCTTGAGCTGAAGGGCGAAACAGTTCCTGTGGTTGGCCGTGGACAAGCAGACACGGTTACTTTCCACGTTCCTATGGGCACTGAACATCGATGCTTAGTCTCCAGAACAGTGATGGGCGTGCTCGAATCCGCTCTTGCAGCTGCAGCTCGCGGCGAATCAATCTTTTGGGTCGGAGGCATTGAAAACTACAAAGTGCAGGATCTCCTAGATCTGCACCACTTTAGCCGTGGTGAACTCGGAAACGTAAAGAACAAGAAGCTCAAAGCCGACTACAAGGATTATGAGGAATATAAGGAAGCCGCAGAGCAGACCAAAGACCATGAGATGCAACGGTCAGTGCGAATTCTGGAAACATACGCGGCCGAAGACATCCCTGCAATGATTGATCACCTCAAGAGCCTCACTGTTGAGGAAGAAATGGAGGCCTCAATCACTGTCACCACAGCGCATAGGAGTAAAGGTCTGGAATGGGACACTGTTCAACTGACTGATGACTACCCAGATATCTTCGATCCAGATATGGAGCCAGAGGCTCGTGAAGACGAAATCAATTTGTTGTACGTTGGCTCTTCTCGCGCCATGCGAGTGCTGATCATCAACGGAATCATTGAAATCATCCTCAACCAAGTCGCTCAAAGACGGCGAGCACGGGCAAAAATCGAGATGGAGATAGCATGATTTTTCGCATGCGAAAAAGTACACGATCATCACCACTGCCGAGGTAGCAATAGCGTAGATATCTGGTTTGAGCCTAAAGGGGTTCACTCAGAATAGCTATGGCGCTTGCACAGCCCTATAAGGGCAGAGGCTGATGCATGCCTAGATAGCCATATCCATACGATCAGTCACAAGAGGAATTGTGACTGATGAAAACCACTGCATTTCAACGTAGCTGCATTCTGATTGCCCTGGCCAACGCGATCTGTATGGGGGTTGGGCAAGCATACGCACAGCAGATCGAAGAGACCCCTGTTCGCTTCTACGACCGCAAGAGCGAAGGATGGTTCTGGTATGCCCCAGAGCCTGAGGATGAAGAAGAAGAGCCTCCAAAGCCACCACCCAAGCCTCAGGCGGCACCAACACAGTCACCACCTGCAAAGCCTGCATCTGTTCCTCCAGCACTGGAGAAAGGGCCAGCACCTTTCTCAGCCGCGTGGGTGCGCGAAAACCTCCCCAAGTACAAGGATGCGGCCTGGGACAACCCGACAGTGGAGAACGTTCGCGCATTCATGTATCTCCAGCGATTTGCAATCGATAGGTCGGAGCAGTTTTCAAATGCTACTGAGATGGCCGTACTGGGTGATCCATATCTGGATGAAATTTCACGGCGTCCTGCAGCGACATTTGCATCTCAAAAGCTAGATGTTGAAGCAGGTAAAGAGAAAAGTGCCCTCATCGACTCTATTGCTCAACGTGCTGGCATCTTTTTCTTCTTTAAAGATGACGAATATAGCAACCTTCAAGCCTCTATTGTGAAGATGCTAGAGGCTCAAGGATTCACTATCGTTCCAATCTCGGTAACTGGACGACCACTCAAAGACAACATATTCCCAAACTTCAAGACGGATAGTGGCCATGCTAAAACTCTAAATATCGTCAATTTTCCTGCAACGTTCTTAGTTTCACCAAGTGGGAAATTTGAGCCAATTGGGCAAGGGGCACTCTCTCTTCCTGAGATGAAGCACAGAATTATTATTGCTGCAAAACGGAATGGCTGGGTTTCTGAAGAAGAATATAAAAAGACGAAACCAATCTACACGACAGATAACAACATTGCAGAGAAACTAGATCCATCGATTTTTGGTAAAGACTTAGAAAGGATTCAGCAAAAGACAAATGGCAAATCCAATTTTGTTGAACCAAGCAAACTGATGGAATACATCAGAACCCGCCTGAATACCAAGTAATTAATATCATGAAACTCAAATTATCTGTTGCAGCTGTTGCTCTATCGCTATCCCCTACTCTGTTAAACGCTGGTGGCCTGCAGTCACAGCTTGATGGCGTCTTCGGCCAGATGACGAATGTGACCCCTCCTGGTGTTTATGAATCACAACGTCGCGGCGTTCTTTCGGGTGGGAGATTCACTACCAAATCAAAGATCTACGATACGAATTTGGTTGCGTTCACACCCCCATCATGGAAAGCCGGATGTGGAGGCGTTGATTTATTTGGTGGATCATTCAGCTTTATTAATGCAGAGCAGTTGGTCCAACTATTGAGAGCGGTTGCAGCCAATGCCAAAGGCTACGCATTCCAATTAGCACTAGACAATGTATTTCCTGATGGGGCGAAATGGATTGAATCCTTCCAGAAGAAGATTCAGGAACTCAACCAGCATCTTGGTAATTCTTGCCAACTTGCGCAAGGGTTTGTTAATGACCTGACTTCCGGCATGGATCTCAAGAACAAAACAGATGCTTCGCTCATGGGTTCTGCCAATGGTCTATTTGAAGACTTCTTCTCGACAAAGCAAGAAACAGGCGGAAAAACACCAATTAAGGAAATCAGGGATCAATCGCCTGAAGTTTATAAAAGAATGACTGGTAATATTCTGTGGAAAACCATGAAACAGAATTATGCCAGCTCTTGGTTTACATACGGCGATACAGAGTTGCTAGAAACCATCATGTCTATGACAGGCTCGATTGTTGTTGGTGACATGGTGAATGACAAAACGGGGACTTCATCCGGCGAGGAAAATACCAACCCGATCATTACGCTCCCAGGCGGACTCATTACTCTTAAAGACCTTATCCAAGGTGGAAATCTTGAAATTTATACTTGCAATGGTGATGATCAATGCTACTCCCCTACCACCAAGAGAGTAACCATCAAAGGTATGAGAACCAAGATTGTTGATTTGCTTCACGGAGGGGGCACAACTCCAGGCGTAATCTACAAGTATGCAACCAATAGTGGCGTTCTTTCTGAAACTGAGAAAGCATTCACAACTTCCATGCCTAGTGGTATGGGTGCGATCATAAGAAACCTATCAATAGTTTCTTATGACTCTGCGGTCTTGTTCGCCAATGATTCGGCAGACGCAATTTCATTAGTAATGATGAAGAAGGTTGTCGATGATTTCTTCAGAGTTGCGCTCGCTGTAATTAGCTCTTCAGACTCCGCTAACAAAAAGCAACTACTTGACGAAATTAATATTTCCAAAAGCAAGTTTGACAGTGACTATTCGGCCCTACGTGGCGAATACGGTGACTTATCAAAAATTATTGACCGATATCGCTCAATTCTGGAGATTTCAAGAAAGCAAAAGTATGCACTCTCCACATTAACCTCCGCTCCGAAGCCATAAACATCATGATGTCATTCACGATTTACTCAATAGGTGACTCGACGTTCCTAGAGCAAATACTTATTGGCATTGCAATGATCACAGGTGCAGGCGATCTGGAAAAGGCCGTCATGATTGGGATGCTTTTCGGCGTTCTAATAATTTGTGTCAAGTCGCTATTGCAAGGTGCTAAGCAAACCGAATTTCAGCAAGTTTTTGTTTGCTGGGTTTGCTACATGTGCTTCTTCGGTCCCGCTACAGTCGTGACAATTGAAGATGCATACGATGGGAATGTGCGCGTAGTTGCCAACGTCCCGTTAGGAATTGGATTCACAGGAGGAGTAATTTCCAATGTCGGGTACACAGTCACAGATCTATTCACGACCGGATTTAGCATAATCGCACCGAGCATTACAAGAACGGAGTTTGCAGAATCTTTAAAACTGCTCAATGACACCCGACGAAATCTTGATAAATCGGGAATTTATGTCGCAATGAATGATGCTATGGGCGGTGGTTCTGTGGATATTAGAAAGAGCTGGGACAACTATATCCGCGAATGTACTCTTACAAAAATTGACTTAGGATTAGTTTCCGTCGAATCGATGATGACGGGCAAGGTGACGGAGGTTCTTCCTTTCATGTCATCACTCTACGGAACAAGAATCTATTTAAATCCTGGGGAAATAGATGGGGAAGAATATACCTGCTCTGAAGGGTGGTTTTATCTAAGTGCATCATTAGACTCCATATCAGATATGCGTGTTCAACAGGCTATCTCTGCAGCAATCGGCTTGAACAGACCTGATATTGGACAAGCGACTTCGCGCATTCAAGACTCTATCCAGGCACTTGGGCAAGCGTCTACATCTGCAAACGAATATCTGAAGGCATCTATATTGGAGCCACTGTACAACGATGCTGTTGTTGGAAAATACAAGGACATGCTTGACTTCGGCTCAGCGGTAATGGTGAACCAAGCTATACAACAACGTAATACCCAATGGGCTACTGAGCAGTCAATGTTCGTTACGGTAGCGCGGCCAATGATGGCGTTCTTTGAGGGTTTCGTGTACTCGCTCACACCCATAATGGCCATGCTCATGGTGATGGGAAGCTTCGGTATGGGCTTGCTGATTAAGTATTTCCTGACTGTTTTATGGATTCAGCTTTGGATGCCTGTCCTCGCAGTCGTCAATCTCTACATTCATGTGATATCGACAAATAAGATAGCTCAACTTAATCTACCAGGACTTGATTCATTCTATGCCATAAACACAGCCGGTGAAATTCTGCAGAACTGGATTGCGACTGGCGGCATGCTTGCTGCCTCTACACCAATTATTTCTCTCTTCATCGTCACTGGAAGCACATATGCGTTTACAAGCCTTGCTGGTCGTGTGAACGGAAGCGATCATATTAACGAGAAGTTATCGAGTCCCGATGCGTTGCAAAGTGGCCCACTTGTTAGCATGATGCCGATGCATAGCGGGAATTCCTTCAGTGGAATACAGAAAACTGGTACAGAGAACCTAAATTCAAGTATGAATTTTGGTGATGCTGTTTCAAGCGGAATCTCTTCAGCTTCTGCAATTCAGCAATCGAAGTCTGATGCATTCAAGCAAGAAGTTTCTCGTGGCGTAACCGAAGGCGGAAGCACGCAGCAACAGTCCCAGAGACTGCAATCCTTAGGGCGCTCAGTCTCATCGATGGGCACTAAACAGAGCCAAATGATCGATAGCAAGGCCAGAGAAATTGGTAAGCAGTACGGTTTAAGTGAATCCACGATAGACGCTATTAAAGGTGCTCTTACTCTATCTGCAATGGGCGGGGCGGGTGCAAAGGGTACAGGTCTACAGGGTGCTTTAAGCGCAGCTCTCTCAGCAGATAAATCTAACACTGCGAGCGAAGGTGGACGATTAGATAGCGTTATGAGGGCTGTACAAGGGGCAACATTCTCCACTTCCGATTCTCAAGCCCTGACAAGTGGCCTCACACATCAGGCGGTAGATTCAGGTAGTAACTCATTCACAAAATCATGGTCTGATAGTTCATCAAATCTTGTTGCTAAATCAGCACAGGAAAGTATCGCTGCAACTGAAAGTCTTACCTCTCTCCAAAGCATGCAAAGTTCACTGGGGCAGCAAACCAGTACAGACATGAAAACTCTTGGCGGTGCAATATCTGCATCTCCTGAAGCTGAGAGCAGGCTGAACAATGCAGTGCAAAATGCACCTCAAGCCGTAAGGCAGGAAGCAATTGCATTGGAGAATAGATTTGCGAATAGCTACAACATGGACAGAAATGTAGCCCGCAACGCAGCACAGCTTCAAGCACTGACAAACTCAAGCAACTATGCGAATGGAAATGGCAGCGCTGGATTAGCTGAAGGCATGCGTATCATCGGTCAAGCTACTGGTAGGAGTCTTGATTTCACCGGTGATCCGAACAGAAATTCCGGCCTCAAAGAACAAACACCCACAGGTGTCAATACTGATGAGATCAGATCACGAGTAGCCGGTGCCCCTGAATTTAATGATGGGAAGTTGTCTTCAGTTACAACACAAGCTCAAAGACAGCCAGGTGGGCCAAGCTCCGTCGTTGCAGACCATCAAAGTAGGACAGGCACATTGGTTAAAAACGGAAACCGTGCTCTTGAGGGGGTTGCCAATGAACAAAGTGATTTTATTAAAGATCAAATTATAAATAAATCAAGCTCCACAAGTTTTGCTCAACGCGATATGGGAACACTTGATCAAATCAAGGATCTGAGCAGTTCATTTATGGAGTTCGGGAAGAGCACTGCTTCCAATATACAAACATCGAATGATCAGAATGACCGGATACTTGCCGATCCTAAGGGCGAAGGAATCAAACAGTTCCAAGAAGACTTCAAGAATCGCAGTACAGGCGAAAGAGCCGTAGGCTATCTCGGCAATACCTTGCTGGGTGTCTCAGCGAAGGCGACTAATGCTTTCAATGAATGGCGAACCGGGAAGTCAAGTTTCTCAGATCACACTAAGAATATGAGTATTGAGGAAACGGGTGCATTCATGGCTCAAGGCCTCGCCCAAGCGTACTCAGGCGGCGCTACTACTGCAGCAAGGTTCTTGGACGATCATAAATCGGAGATGAAAGGTCTTACGAAACGCTTTGCCCAAGAGAAGCACGGTTTACCAGGATATCAGGCTGAGATTTTCGCTTCTGCGAAGTTCAATGATCAAGCCGGACTTGATGCCGGTTATAAGGGTCTTCGTGAAAGCTTGGCGCAAAGGGATTCATCAGGAGAAATCCTCAGAAATTCGAGCGGTGAAGCAATCTTGTCAGAAAAGGACAACCGATTCGCACTCAGCATGTATAAGGATATATACAATGCGGGTGTGCACCAAGGATCGAAAGATGGGCAATCGGGACCTATTCTTAAAGATGTGAAGGCCTGGAACGCAACTCAGAATACTCCCGGCAAGTAATTACCTATAAAAAAGCCGCTTCTGTTCTAGAAGCGGCTTTTTTTATTGACCTGGAAATATTCTTTTCCTCAAGTGTGGATTTGCGACTACAGGATCTAGCAAGTCCAGATCGCTGGAAGAAACACCACCTTTAAGCGTTGCAAATATCCCTCGCATTATTGCGAAGCCGAACAATGCCAAGAATCCACCGATGAAGTAAGAGGCTCCGACCCACATCAGAATCGTGGCGACCATCGACTTGTTGATGAACTTCAACAGCAAGAAAGCCAGATACAGAGCACATGCACCCAGCGCGTACACACTCAACAGGGGAGCTACAGGTAGCGACAGCAAAGCAATTCCGGGGACATACACCAAGAAGATCTTGTTGAAATTCAGCATTGGTTCCTCTCTCTCTTTATGTACATCTAATTTACTACAGGTTCAGAAAATGCAACTTCGGGAGCCGCTTTGCAGAACTTCATTACATGAATCTGACCACAAAAGCCACTTGCCCATTTAGGGCCATCTGTGCTTATAATGATCTCACAGCCACCTCACGCTGCTTGCTCAGCTCAACTGGCTGCTACTGCCGAAGTGCAGTCCCTCAAGGCCTAGTGCCACACATCACCTGCATTGCAGGTTCTCTCTGCCGAAAAGGCTTCCCTACTGGGTAGGGATCAATCTGTGGCCTTGCTGCCACCAGCCTCGCATCGTTGGCCATGTCGCCTTCCTTGCTGCTTTCTCCTGCGCATCTTTCACATCTGACATCTCGATTCAGCCGAATCGCGCCTTTCATCGCCTCGGGTACGGGCAACTGTGTACCTTCGTAACAAAACGTCTATCCCAAAAAAGACTAACTGTTGCATTACAAGGATTTGACATTCTGATACGATTTTACAGTATCGGAAAATGAACTTCTAAACGCATTTTGGATAACCTGCATTCATGCCCCAGTCTCTGCACTTGTGCCGACCGACCTCCTCCCTGCCCAGTCGTCGCCATATCCTTTCACTTCTGACTTTTCCCCTGGCCAGCTCTGCTGGTGCTGTTCTCGCGTCTACCAACACTTCTTCAGTTGCAGATTCGTTGCGAGGGTCGTTATTTGAGCAACAAGGAAACAGCACAGGCACTGACCCTCTTCTGCTCTACACGATTGCCCTCGTTGAATCCGGTTTTGGGCGGGGCAAGGGAAACATCAGCCCCTGGCCATGGACTCTGCGCTCTACCCAATCCCATTACGCCAAGACCAAAGCAGAAGCAGAAATGAAGCTGGCGGAATGGATTGAGGCTTATGGCCGCAGGATCGATATAGGGATGTGCCAAACGAATTTGTTCTGGCATGGGCACCGCGTCAAGCAAGCTGCCGATCTGCTCGACCCCCCAACGAATCTGCGGGTCGCAAATCAAATTCTCATCGAATCCCTGAAATCGTCACCCGACGACATCGAGCTGGGCATTGGCCGTTATCACAACTGGACTGAGCCTGAACGCGCGCGTAACTACGGCGCGCGGGTCTTGGCCATCTACAGAAACTTGAAACGACTGGGTTAATGACATGTTGATGTTTCAAACGAACATAATTCAAGAGCTGGATGACCGAGCTGAGGATTTGACCTATGGTGAGTCTGATCCTTCAGTCAAAGAGCTGGATGCCTCGCTGTGGGGCATCCTGAGAAAGGTGTCCATTCAGAACCCAGACCTGGCTGGCAAGCTCTTTAACCTGAAAAGCCACACTGTAGAACTCGCTGCCCAGTTGTCCGATGAAGCAATTTCAAACCTTTCATCAGGCACAGTTCTGAGCTTCAAGCTCGTCGCCAACCAACACGAGATCTGCCAGTGGATAGAAGACAGAGACTACAAGCAGACATTTGAAATCACTGACACCAGCAATTGCACAGATCTCTACTGGGTGCAGTTGGGCGTACAGGCACGAAAAGATGTGGAAACAGCTTCACAGACCTTTGGCGTTGGCCTGAACCTGGTGCGTGCGTGTTCTAACGCCACGCTGATTCAGCTTTCCGGTATTTCCACAAATTTCGCAGTGAGTTTTGCTCTTCGTTTCGACGAATCAATCATTGCCGAAATCATTTCCGGGAGACGAAACCTTCAGTACATCCTGCTGAAAAAAATTCAACAATCGATAACTGCATAAGAGGAAGACATGTCCAGAACCACACAGATAGCACCTAAAGCGCAGATGGCGTCGCTGACGCAGTTGCTTCTCGCTCGGCAGATGACTAAAGCTGGATTCATTACGAAGATCATCATGATCGAAACCGGCCTTACGCACAAACAACTGCGCCGCATCTATAGTGGTTTTGAGCAAGATGAAGGTACTGGAGCAAGAAAAAACCACGGCACCATGCGGAGCGGCACGACACTGATCCACAACAGCGCGACAAAGATCCAGGCATCTTTGCTCATGCAGCTGTACTACAACCTGGGAGGGGACGATGTGACTATCTCTGTACAGATCCCTGAGCTGGTCAAAGCGTTCCGCCTCTATCACACCCTGCGCAATGAAATTCCCAGCATGAAGAACGGGCGCTGGCCATCTTTCACGATCACGGATGCCTGGTGCTTGGCCTCTGAACTTCGTAGTGAAATGGCTTCTCTTTCAGTATGTAATTCCTGCAAATGCTCCTACTTCACCAGCGTCAATCAGCGCACATACATTGAGTGTCCGTTTTGCCATGATGCAGCTCGTCTCCCGATGAATGAATCAGCAAAAATGATTGCAGCCTGATCAAGTCATAAAAAAAAGAGCGCTAGATTTTCTAGCGCTCTTTTTTATTGCTCAGCTCCTTCACAGGCAGCATCATTCCAGCAGTCTTTACGCCACCTCCAAGGGGCAACTTGATTTGGCAGACTCCAAACCCCCACTGCCTGCTTCTTAGCGACTACCTCCGCCTCATATACACGGGTGTCACGTACATACCTTGGGTTGGCTCTATTCGCCCACGCGAGGCCTGCATCTACCATTTTTAAGTTAACTGACTGACCACTAATGGTGATGGTGCACACGCCTCTTTTATAACGGTCATACTCATAACAGTGAGCATTGACGATCTTCCCATGTACCAATGACTTCAAATAGTCTGTAGCCTTTTGACTGAGCGGTTGCCCTGGCCGCTTGTGCCCATGCATCGACTCGGGAGCATCAATATCACTCAGTCGTATCTTTAGCCGTGAGTTATCTGAGCGAAGCAGTACAACTGTATCTCCATCGTCAACGTAGATGACTTTTCCAGTCTCAGACCAATTTTGTGCATTTACCTGCAGTGGCAGAAAAGCACATGCAAGACTAGCTAACACGCTGATCCTCATCATCACATTGAGCCTAGTAATGCGTCACGGCGGCTTTTATTTACGCTCACTCTCCCCACGGTTCGATCTGATGGAGGCTGATTGGTTTCTTCAGTTGCTTGCACATTTTTCTCAGCTGAACCAGCATCACCATTCTTCTCCGGCTCCACATTTCTGGGTACAGCTAATGGTTCACCAGTTACCAAGGCCGAGAGGTTCAACGATTGAAGGCCAAGCATTGCCAAAGTGCGCAATCTTTCCCCTCTGTCGCGTTGATTGACTTTTACCAAGTCCCCGTAAAGCTCGGGATGCGAGAACTTGGAAACCTTAATATTTGATAGTTTCCCATCCCAATCATTTTGATCTGCTTTAGACACTATCAACTCCTTTTAACCCAGCATCCAGAAGCCGCGAGCGTTGGCCAACTCGGGATTCGCACTCATGATGATGTGCGCCTTTGGAAAAATCCGCTTGGCAGCCTCTTTATAAAAGGTTGCCCCGCCACCAGCCAAAAGAATAACGTCAGCATCTAGTCCCTCTTCTCGCATGGACTTCTTCATTGAAGTTAGCGCGAGGTCTGGGATCTTCTTGATGGCCTCTTCAACATAGCTCTTGATAGGGACCATCTTCCCATACAAAGGGATTTCATTCTTACCAGAGACAATTGCAGATTCTAGCTTTTCAACACTCAGTTGACCTCCGAACTCTTCTTTGATTCGGCTTGCCGCATCATCCAAAAGTACAGACATCGCTTTAAGTGATGTACCAGATGAGTTATAGCGCATTTCACCTGCAGCGATAGATACCCAGTCAACTGAGAAGAATCCAGGATCAATCACTACTGTACGGCCCTGATTGATGACAGCTTCGATTTCATCTTCCTGCACGCTTTCGCTGATGTCCATATAGGCTCCAGCAGGCTGAGGAACAACAACTACTTTTTTAACTTCAATCGTTGTTTGATTTGCAATCTGATGATTACCCGTCAGCTTATCTTTCAGTCTTTTACGGGTGTTTTCATCTTTAAATTGATCTACTGGCAGACCTGTCACAAGCACATCAATCACTGGTTGCTCTGTCAGAGCCAGTGCTGCATAGAACAATGCCTTATATTGGTTCGTGCTGGGATAGTCTGCGTGCAATTCCCGCTCCCAGCCTTGGATGCGTCCTGGTTCAACACAAGCAGCCCATTGCTCATTGTTCACCAGGACCTGTACAAAGTCGGAGCCGTGGCCGCCTCCAATTTTCTGAGGCATCAGCGACAGAGGGGCAGCCCCGACTGGGCGGACTAATGTCGTCATATCCGATTCACGATGGCCAAAGGCCAGCTTGAAATTCGAATAGCCAATATCCATACCGAGGATAAATTCAGAATTCTCCACTGCTTCAGTACCTTTTTTCGCCATGTTCCCTCCTGTTGATACGACTTCAAAACGACTTGTAACGCTTGGCATCATAGCATCACAGATGCATAAAATGGAACTATCAACGGAAAATTTTCTTTTCAAAGTCGCTTTGAAGTCCGTTAGTTGCCTGGAGGATCATGGCCTGTATCTCTGCTCCCCTCCTGCTAGGCTCGAATTCTTCGCGCCTGAGGCGGACTCAAGGCCCTGTTAGTAGATCGGGATTTTTTCTATGCTTCCCATATAAAAAGGGAACAACTGAGTTCTTTCCCACATTGGACCTCTTAGATTTGCTCAGATGCCTATAGATGTTCAACTCAATGCATCCAATCAATTACAGCCATGCTTGGTCACTCCCCATAGAATATGGAGAACAGAAAGTTTTTCCCACTCTTTGAGTGTTCGTGCAAAGCTGAACACACCGGCACCAGGCACGTAGTCTAGGACCTTCTCGGTGATCTACTAGAAGCCGTTTGCAGGGTAGTTTTCTTGCACCGGCCCTCTTCTATGGGAAATAGCTCTCCCAGCCCATAGAAGATAGTATCTTGGGAAGGGACACATTTTTTTCCCAACAACCTCTATGCCCTCTTTCAACTCACTGCCGCCCAGCGCTCATATCGAACACCTCCGAACTGAACTTGAGAAGCCCTGGGAGCATCGCGTAGACATCGACTTTGAGGCCGCAGCCAAGACCTTCATGCTCAGCACTGCGGAAGGTGTGGAAGCGCAGCTGCTACTTCTTGCTCTTGAAGCAGATGTGATTGCTGCCAACTTCCATCAAACTTCGCTAACTGCCCGAAAGGAAATGCCCAAGGAGCAGCAAACTTATTTGGGCTGTCGTGTCCGTATAAAAGATAGCTCTTTGGAGATCTCCTGGCATCGAAATAACGTAATTCCTAAAGAAAAATCAAAATCTAGTATTCGAGTTCTCTCGAAGCATATAAAAAAGGGAAAGTCTGATTCCTACGACATGTCTTCATTCCAGCGTGAACCAGCATGGGTGCAAGCTGTTGTCGCTGACGCCGAGAAGACGTTTGCAAAATTGCGGACTCGTGCGAAGATACTCACGAAGTTTAGAAAAGCTTTGAGAGAATATGAATCCTTGTCCAGCTAATCGGGGGATCACATGAGCCGACACAATTCAATCTATGGAGCCTCTGAAAAGACTAACTCTACACTGTCACCTACAACGATAGCGAGCAGGGTTAAGACTTCTAATACCGCGCGTGCAATGTCGCAAGCCACCCAACGCTCTTGTGAACTTCGCGGCGAAATAGAACACAAGAATTACGAGAGACACGTAGGTACATTTCAGACACAAGAATCCATCAATAACACGAACTCTGCACATAAAGCAGTTTTTTGGGCTACATGCTTCATGCTCGCTATCGTCGCCTGGGTGCTGAATAGCTAATCGTACTTTCAGAACCAATTTACAGACATATATTTAATGCCAGTTCAAGCTGATAAGTTTCCGACATCAATCGAGGATGCTGTCGCATTCACGAAGTTAGAGCCACCCAGAGATTATTCTAAACTAGAAATCTATGATAGATATCTAAATCAGCTGCGTATTAATTACAGAGATGATGCTCTGATTATTCTTGAAGGGCTTCTCAAAGGAATAAGCTCAGATTCAATTGAAGATACAGAGCGCAAAATCGATATAGCTCTTGAAGAACTAAGTGAGTTAGCACCAGTACAGTGGGTACTTGAAAGAAAAAGCAAGAAGAATCTACGAGATGGTTCTTGCTCCTACCAACTAATTCGACTTGAACTCTTCATCAATCCCAATGGCGCTTTCGCAATTTATGACCAGAATAAAATGGTATGGCTTGAACAGGCGTCAAAATATGGCAAAGCATTCTCCAAACCTCGATAAGTAAGTTTCGATAAACGATGCCTTGAATTGCTCTTCGCAGTTACCTTCTGGATCTCTCAGAAATACATAAGGAAGATCCATGTCCGCTGTGATCTTTTATTCTAAGAAACTATTTTCATATGAGTACAAATCGTGTCTGCTCCTCTTGCTTTTCCGACAAAGACTTGCGTAGCTGGATACGTGAGAACAATGGTCCTCGCGGATGCAACGCATGTCGTAAATATGACTCCCCTACCGTGGGTTTTGACGTTCTTGTGGATTACATTGAGGAGCGCCTAAGGCGCTACTATGGCAGAGCAGTTGACCAGCTTCCATATTGCTCAGCTGAAGGTGGCTACTTAGGTCCACATTGGGATTCTTGGGACATGCTCGACAAGATTGGCCTAGATTTTCCAAGAGACTATACAGGCAGCCTGCGCTCGGATATTGCGAGTTCCATGACTGACGAACCATGGACTGATAAGGACGTTGCCACACTTGATCTTGACGATGCCCTGTGGAGCAGCTGGGAGTCATTTTGCTCGACAGTGAAACACAAACGGAGGTTTTTCTTTCATGCTACAGGTAGCGATGATAGAGACTCCTACACCCCAGCATCCCTGCTGAATAAAATTGCTCGTTCAATTGATTTTCACGAATTGATTACAGAGCTACCAGTTGATATTCGCCTTTGGCGCGCAAGAACAGATATACCCAAACACAAGCGTGTGACAGCGACCGATTTTGGGCCTCCTCCGCCCCAATTCGCGCTTCAGAGCAATCGCCTGAACCCATCTGGGATTCCAATGTTCTATCTCGCGTCTTCCACCACAACAGCACTAAAGGAAACACGCGAAGACAAAGGGAAAGTGGGACTATGGCGCTCGGCCCGCCCAATTCGAGTACTGGATCTACGATCCTTGCCGGATATTCCTGGAATATTCTCTGATGAACCGCCAGAACTAGCCCAAACTTTGAGCTTCTTGCACGACTTCACGAACGACATCATGAAGCCCGTACAGCGAAGCGATAAAGTACAAATTGACTATCTTCCCTCTCAAGTCGTCACCGAGTACTTTCGTGACTATGAATTCGTAGACGGTGCACTGGATGGTGTTGCATACCGTAGTACCGTACATCGAAGTGGTTGGAATGTTGCACTCTTCCTGGGACCAGAAGATCTCGGACTTGCAAAACGTGAGTGGGGCGTTACGCCCACTCCTGCTTTCGAGTTCGAAAAATCGGTTTGGGCAACTTCCGCTTAGGTGTTATGCAGGAAACACAGGGGAGATGAATGGTTAGCGGGGATGGGGTGTTGGCCATCAACGGCCATCATTCCGCTACGTGATGACCTAACTGCCTGCCTGATCAGCAGCTGCTATCGCCCCATAGTTACCGTTTCCAGGTATGGGATAGCGTCTTTCAACGCTCGACATGTGAGGCCGGGGCAGTTCTTGCGGACATCTGCCCTCCAGTTCACAGAACCAGAACCGACCGAACTTTTCCCAATTGAAGGTGTAGGACCGCGCAAGCTGGATGTTTACGTCCTTCCCTCCAACTGGCACAGTGAAATGTCCCCCCTGAAAAGTGTGCCCGTGCGATGTGTCATAAGTCCAGCACTTACCATCTTTGGCTTTTGGATTGACAAACCGTTCCAGGTCGTTCATCACTAGGGCGACGCCGCGCGATGCGACACCTTGAGCTACATACTGCTCCAGTACATGTAGATCTTCATAGACATCTTTCATGAATATGTCGTGTGCACCACGCGTGCGACCCGATGCGGCTATCTTTCGATAGCACTTCATCTCTATGGCAATCTTCGTCTCACCGTTCGAGGACGCGCCGTGGACGAGGATATCGATGTTGTTTGAGCCAGTACCCATGTTGACGCCTGGCTCAAGCTCTATCTCCGCGCGTTCATCCGGGTGTTGAAGTGCCATAGGCAAGAGCTGCTTCAGCACAAAGGCGTACTGAAGCTGCATTGAAGCTTCCTTATTGATGGGAATAAGGGTGCTGCCAACCTTTCGCGCGAAGACGGCCCATGCTGCCGAAATGGTTGATCGAAGGCGGCTGTCAAATGATGTGTCTGTGATGAATGCGTGCATGCCCGCACTGTATCCGACCGAATCCAGCTGGCCCAAAGCCATGTATTCGGAAGACCAATGTTCAATTTATTACTCCTCAGGCAGCATCAAACGGGGCGCTGTCACTTGGCACAAAAAAGCCCGCAAGTGCGGGCAAAGATGGCAAGCGCTGAAATCATTCAGGTCTGATCACGCCTTGAGAGGTTCTGCAGCTCAAAACTCACACCGGAATATGAGTACCGACACGCAGTATCAAAGCGCACCCGCTGGAGCATGAAATGTATCGACCGTACAGCCTGCCGGCCCACATGCCGCTTGAGCGCCCTATGCAGAATCTGGTCTGAAAGCACAGCTGCGCAGTCTTGCTCGCTCATGGTTTCATAGCCTCGAAGAGCGTTCTCCACAATCACGGCCTCCATCACCATCAGTGCTTTGTAGTTCACAACACCACCACGGTGGCACACCAACTCGGCCAGCTCCAGATGGTCCAGCCGCCGGGGCCAAGCTATAGATGGCTGCTTCCAAAACGCCTTAGGCCGCGCTTGCCAAGCAAGAAAGCCTCGCACGAATGATTTGCTCGCCAGTCGAAGCGCACGGAATGTACGACCGCGAGAATTTGAAGTGCTCTGCATAGTTCAATGCCCTTCAAACTCTGCTCTGGACACGATTTTCAGATCTCCAGCGAAATCGCCACTGCCCACGCCTGTCCCGATCAGGATCTGCGACTCGTCCCAGCTCCAAACCTTGCCTGTGTACTTGGGACATTCACCCCCAAAGGTCGGCAACTGTCCGAAGTCAACCTTTGAACGCACCTGGTAGTCCATAGTGCGCAATTCGGTGAGCAATTCATGAAGATTTTTGGCCGTGAGCTGGATCATCACCATCCCCTTGTTGATCTGCCAAAAATCTACTGCTGGCACTTCATCAACCAGGAATGCGGACTTGTCCAGTTTGGGCAAATCAGCAGTGAAGGTTGCAATGGCGGCGCTCCTAGAGTCTGGATTCCTCAACAGACCGTAAATAGGTGCCCATGTCCAACACCAACAAGCCTCTCATCGTCGCTGTGCCATTGGCCATCGCCAGCTGGCCCTGGTGGACCAATCTGCTGCTGGCTGTACTGGCCTACTATCTCTTTGCCTACCTGGCTGAACCGCCCCAACTCATGATCCCTTCCAGTAATGAAGCCCCAGCCAGTGGATACATGGGCATCTTCAGGGGCAGCATCTGGTCCATCGTTTGCAAAATCGGCCAGTACGGACTCCCAGTGCTACTAGCCGTTGCCGCTGTCATCGACATCGGGCGAATTTTCTGCACAGACAAACCTTGACTCTCAAACACAAGCATTCAAGCTGGACCGAACCTAACGCGGTTGCACAATTTGCCGGGAGTTTGTCATCTATAGTTGAGTCTGATGAAGTAAGCCTTATGGGGCTTTTCTAAGAATTGCGGGGAGTGCTAGATTGATCTTATATAAGTACATGAGCGCGGATGCAGCCAAAGCAATACTTGCAGGCCGATCAATTGGGTTTTCTAATCCCCATACTTTTAATGACCCTTTTGAGTTGACAGCGGCTTATCCACCGCAGGTTGATCTTCCTATTCCTTCTTTTTTCGATAGTGTTCAATCGTGGGCCAAGCAGTCCATCTGGTCTGAGAATCACGGGGTTCTGTGTCTAACGCGAAATCCATTGAACCCCTTAATGTGGGCACACTACGGCGATGAACATCGCGGTGTAGTGCTAGGCATAGATGTAGATAAATCTGGTTTTCTTGATTCTCAACGTTGTATTGTTCCCGCACAATACGGCAATATCATCTATACACATACGCGACCAACGCACTCCATGCTACCGTTTAAAGGGATGCCAATTCTAGTTGGCCACACGCATCACTATCCAGCTGGCCACGAAGAGAAGTTGCAACGTACATTTCTCCAAAAGCCTGCCTGCTGGGCTTACGAAGAAGAGGTTAGGGTAGTGAAGTGCTTATCGGACAGAGATGAGAATGGCACTAATCCAAGCGGCACTTTTAAAGAAATTCCAGCGGGAAATAAAACTCTCTTCTGCTACGAACTCCCAGAAGAATCGATTAAGGAGATTTATTTTGGCATGAGACATCCCTTGCTTCAATCTTCCAGTGCTGTGGCAGATGTATTGCAGGAATATCTTGGACTTTATCCTAACCTAACAGCCTACGGTTGCCGTTTGTCTCCTACCACTTGGAATATTGATTCTTTCGATATATTGAAGCCGGTCGCAGATCAATGAGATAACCTGCTGAAGGCTCGGGTGCACAGTTGGCTCAGGATGTACGCTGATCGCCTTCCGAACGAAAACTCGTCTGCATTGAAAATTCTCTGGTTATTGTTGGCCGCTCTTGTCCTGGTCGCCTTTTCTGCCCCGTAGTGGCCATTTGCAACGTTGCTTCTGATCGCCTCAACGGTGGGTTGCATTTTTGAGGTGGCTCTTAGGCTTAAAGAGTCATCCACTCAAAAAGGCATGGGCATGCCCATCACCACCATCAAAACCACCCAGGTCATATCCCAAGACCAGTTCGTCAACGGCGCTCGTGATGCAGTGCTCGATGCTCTCGACACCTACGTGCGCGGACTCACTGGCCATCCCAAGACCCTTGGGGCCACTGACGCCGAGTTGCCAGCTTTATTCGAAGTGATCGACAAGCACGCCCGCCTGGTTCATGCGCGTCTTGTCGGTGCGGAAGTCCTCTCCCCCACCCCTAACGGGTTGCATGTCGAAGCCGACTAGAAAGCCACACCATCCATGAATACGCGAGAACAACTCATAGCCATCGCTGACTGGCTCGGTGATGAAGAAGAGTCCCTGTCATTTGGCCTGCGCAACGCCTTCGATGCCCTACGCTTGTATGACTATGCCCTAGCTCGACCGGAGCTGATGTGCGGTTACGTGATGGAATGGCCCGAAGCGGACCGTATCGCCGCGCTCGGCTATGACCCCATTGCCACGGTCGAAGCCATCCGGGGCCGCGATGTCAATGAGACAGGAGCCAGCCAAGCCTGCGCAGTGCTGGCACGCACGCGCGCCCTGCTCGACTCAGTTGCCTTTGTAGCCACTGAAGGGGACAGCTCGCAGTTGCTCATTGACATCGACGACATCCTTACTCCAGAAGTACAGGAGAGCATGACATGACGATCACAACTGAACTTGACCTTCTCAATCGCCAGCTCGCCCTGGCCCAGGCCAAGCACACCGCAGCCGTCGCATGCCTTCGTGCAGCTGAACGCAAGGAAGATCTTGCCGATGAAAAAGTCAACGGTATCAAAGCCAAGATCGCGGCGCTGACAATCCAAAGCTGGGGAGATAAGCCCGATATTGCTGTGCTTCTGCAGCCCCGCTGCTCTTACGTCTACTACAACTATCTGTCGGCCCTGGCCAGCGATAAGGGCCTTTCAGTGAATGGCGAATGGATCGACACAAAGCAGACCGCGCTATCCATTGCCATGTCGCGCCATAAAGTCGGTGCCATTGAGCTTGTGGCCAGCGGCATCCGATTGTTTGCCCCGTTCATACGCAAAGCCAAGGGCGGATGGGTCAAGTTCGGCGTGTCCTGCCATGAAAGCGATTGCGCATGGGAGCTGTGGTACTCCCCGGCGCGCGGCAACTGCCAGCTCGTGAAGCAAGTGCTCTGCAGCGCTGTCGAACGCATAGCGCATGGCACCCTGGAGCTGGCCCTGGCCCACATCGAACAGAACCTTTGGGCGGACAACACCTTGGATATAGAAGCCCAGCAAGTCATCGACGTTCCGGTTCTTGAGGAATCCATGGCACATTGATGCCCTGATCGTCGCAATTCGACTCTGACCTGAAGAGCCAATCTTAGCTGGCCGTCCCTGTGACGGCCTTTCCTTTTATTGTGGGCATCGCTCACGATGAACTGAGTGCAGAAGCTATCCGTTTGCCAATGGCTTCAAACCAAGGATCTGTCTGAAAGCAGAGGGGCCTCAACCACGGTGGTTACGGCACCTTTGCACATAAGCAGCATTTCTATCAATCATCCTCTAAACTCAACCCGTCAAAGACGAACTGAACATGCAATAGCATGTCTTCCAGTCCAAGTTAGACCTAAGGAGAATATATGAGCACTTTCACTCAACTAACCGGAATACCAACCCAAGTGGGCCATGTGCCCAGATCATCTAAGCAGAACGGTTCGCCTTTCATTACCGGCTCCGCATTCGCGCCGGAAAGCGGTAAATGCTATGAAGTGAGTTTCGAATCAATAATAGATGGTCAAGATCCTCCCAATACATCGCGTATAAGAGCCTACGGACCTGTTCATTCTCAGTGGGTCAACCTAGACACTAATACACAGTTTCAGTGTGATAGGAAATTGGTAGTTCAAGCCTACAGAGAGATTTCATGCTCTGACTGCAATGGCTGATCGGGTGACTAGCATGGTGCTCAAGCTGATCGCCAAGCCCTGACGCGGGGCATCGACAGCCTGATTCTTGCATTTGCGAATGTGCGAATGGCAGCACTCCGCCAATACAGAGTGGCCAAGTAATCTAGATAAGGTTGAGAGGTAATGAAAGACGAAATGCAATCAGGCTACAAGCCTGTACAGGATGAGGTTCTGAAGACGATTGGCCTTGCGGTAATCGCTGGACAAGGCGTCGAGCGTCTGTTGCAAACATGCTTGCGATTCCCATTTCATGGACAGCCTCTACAGACAGAGGAACAGGTTAAAGCTCTGCTTGGTCTGCACTCGAAAGCCACCCTGGGGAAACTTCTCAGTGTCCTGCGTCAGCGGGTTGATCTGCTCCCCGAGTTCGGTGTGCAACTGGATCGCTTTCTCGAAAATCGCAATGTCATTGCTCATCGGCTGCACGACACCCCCGGAGGTTTGGACCTGCATTCGGACGTAGGCAGGGAAAGGCTTTTGACTTTCCTGATCCAGTTCTTGGAAGACGCACATCATGTCAACATGGTGTTGGTTGGCGTGCTTCGTGAGTGGGCGTCTCAGCAGGACATTGTTCTTCCTGGCGAGCATCATCTAAGCAGAAAGATGCATGCATACCTTGATGCCAATGTCACGCCGCACCTAGAGGACTTGATAAGCCTAAAAGATCCGCTTGTGAATTCATAATCCTCATTGACGATGAGAAGTAAAAAGCGCCCCTCAGGGCGCTTTCTTGATGGTTTTAGCCTACTCGTTTGTAGCGGTAGCCTTCACCTTCCATGCAAAGCCTTTTTAGCCCTGCTTGTTCAGCAATTGGTGTCTTTTGAACCTTGATCTGATACTCGCACTTGGCCAGTGCCGACTGCGTAGCATGAGCCGATGCGCCCTCTTTGATGTAAGCATAACGGGGTTGTGACGCACATGCACAAAGTAAAACTGCGGCCCCTAAGGCGATGATTAAAGATTTCATGTCTCTACTATTTCTATTGAAGGCCCCTTCTGGGGATGAACCTTAGAGATTACCTCAGCTCGTTATTTTTCAAATGTCAAAATAGTCACACTCTTGATCGTCTGCTCATTGGCCGTTTCGGATGTTCAATCGCTGCAGTAGCTTTAAGCTTATCCCGCAGTCAAATTTAGATGAAGAGTACTTTTTTCACTGCTGCGCGCCAAGATGCGTAAGCACTTCCCATAGTCCTCAGCAACCTTAGCATTTCGTCTGCAAGAGGATCATATTTGTCACCATCCTCCCACTGCCCTGCTCGATCAACGTTCCATTGAGGTGCCAAACAGAGCCTGTAGTTTTGCTCTCTCTGATGATACGGGTATGCGTCAAAATGTTCTTACTGAAATTTTAAGTAGTTGTCAATATCCTCTACTAATTTCAGTGTCGCACTTGAAATTTCTGGTGATAAAAATTTGTTGCCAGCCTCTTTGTTAGCATTTACGAATGCTTCCAGGGTAGTCACTTGATTCGAATAGATTGCGTGATCGGTGGCGGTATTTACAATAATATTATGCAAGTATTGCTCTTTTAATCTAGGCTCCAATTTCTGGTAAAGCTTTCTATCATGCTCCAATAGCAGATCTTGTTGCTCTTTCCTTTCCTGCCTGTTTGCCTTCTCGTTGTAGGCACCGATGATGTTCAGGATGATGTTGTAGATCAGTGCTATGAGACATAGCATGAATCCCCAGAAAACGTCTTTCTCGCCGGTGACGGTAAAGTCAAACTGTTTTTTTAATACATGATTAACAATGTCCTCTAGCAAACTAGAGGTCATCAGCGAGATTCCAAAGAAAATCAAAACCCATGTGATTTTATTATGAAAGCTCGGTTTTATTACACGATATATCTTCAAGCCAATATCTAGGAATTTATTCAACTTATCTTCATTCATCTTTATAAAATATCAGCACTAATACAGATAAAACCCAATTGGGAGGGTTAGGAACGACAATCAGTACACCCAGTTGGAACCAGACACTATGTTCAATCCATACGAAATACGCTGCATAGCTGCAAAACAGATGACGACGAACTTCTATGCCCGCCTCTCTGACCAGGGAAGCTGCACGGTCGCGTCAAACATGCCTCACAAGCTAGTATTCTGCCTGAGCTGGGCGTGAAATCACTGCCAGTGAGACAGAAGGTAAGCCGCTGCTCTAGCGGAGCATTCTGTGAGGTAATCCTATTTACATGAGCGCAACTTAAAGGAATGGCAATGGAAATCACGATTTTCAAGGAACCCTATCATGGACAACTGGCAGTCAAGGTGAACCTCCACGAAGAAATTGACGGTCGCGGCACAGAAGTGGATGTGTCTGTCTGGGTCAAATACCAAGATTCGATATCTGCAATGCAAGCTGAAGCTAAGCAGAAGGCCTTAGAACAACTAAGACGCGCGATCACTGCTCTGGAGGGCGGGGAGGTCTAGCCTGCTCGTTCGTTACAAGAGGGCCGCAATGGCCCTTTGTTTTTCTTTGGTGACTGCAGTTCAAATTCACTCGACCTGCACCATTGGTGGGTCTGTAGATCTTCTAGTCGCTTCGGCACTCCCGGCGAACTTGCATTTTGGCAACCCCACGTAAGCTCAATCAAAACGCCGTGAACACGAGTGCCATATGACCACCGCCCAAAACCGCTTTGTCGCCAACCTGCCACCCGAGCACCAGGAGATGTACGCCCTCATCCATCCTCTGCCTGATGCGGCATACACCATGGACTGTGCCATCGCTTCAATTGAAAAGACCCTGGCCACCATTGAGCGAGACTGCACCGATACGCCTAGCGGCTGCTTTGAGCTGGAACCGGACTTTCAGCGTGGCCATGTCTGGTCCCAGGCCCAGCAGGTTGCCTATGTGGAGGCGATTTTTCGAAAGACCGCGCCCAACCGAATCATGTTCAACTGCCCCGGCTGGACACGCGAGTCCACCACGGCTGGCGACATCAACGACAACGAATTCCAGTGCATCGACGGCCTGCAACGCCTGACCGCTTGCCGGAAATTTATGGCTGGTGAGTTCGCAGTGTTCGGAAAGTACAAAGCACAGGATCTCAAGGGCACTCCCTTTGACCCACGTCGCTTCACGCTTCAGTTCTGCATCTACGAATTCAATTCGCGCGCAGATCTGCTCAACCACTACCTGAGAATCAATGCCGGTGGTTCTGTCCACACCCCAGAAGAGCTGGACCGCGTTCGCGCTCTGCTGGCGCTGGTCGCATGAGAGCCGCAACACGCAACGTAGGCTTGTCCAAGCCATTCAGCTGTCCTTTTTTTTCGTATGTGGCAAACTATGAACATGGCAAAAGCACACACTTCCTCCAAAGCAAAAGCGGGCACGAGCCGCGCTGGCGGTAGCGTGGTCGTTCAATCCGCTGAGAAGGCTCACAACGCCGATGTCGTCGCACGCAGTTTCGAGAAGAAAATGGCTGCCGCGCGCAAAGCATCCGTGAACAGCCACCTCGGTTTTGTTGTGCCCAAGTTGACGGGCCAAGAGGCATTGCACTTCATGCGCAGCGTCGGCGGATTTGCTCTGTCTCACGCGAAGACTGCCAAGTCCAAAAACTGATGGGTCAGATCCTTATTGCGTATCACGGTTGTGACGCAACGGTGCGCGATTCGCTCGTGGCAAGGCGAAAGAATCCCTTACCCTCGTCCAATTCCTATGACTGGCTCTACGATGGGATGTACTTTTTCGAAGGCGACTCGGCCCGCGCCTTGAAACTTGCTACAGCATCCAGCACGCGGCCTCAACACAAGCTCACTCGCAACCCCATAGCTACGCCTGCTGTAGTTGGGGCAATTATTGAGATTGATCGCCTGTTTGACCTGACCACACAAAGCGGTATCGAGAACTTCTCTTCTGCGGCGGAAATCATGGTCAAGGCCTATGAAGTCGATGGAGAAGATCCTCCCAAGAATAAGCCCTCCTTTGAGGGCGACACTGAGAATCTTCACAGGGCCTTTGACCGAGAAGTGTGCAAGATGGTTCATGCCTTACGCAGGCATGCGAATACCGAGGCGATTGCCCTGGCCGCGCAGATTTCTCAATCGCTCGGGTTGAATGTGAGCGGTTCACCTATGTTGACCACTGCACAGATGAAGCTACTGGAAGAAGCCACACTTCAGATAGTCAACACTGCACCATTTCAAGCTTCGCGGGGTGCGTTTGAACAAGGCAAGCAAGTTGACCCATCAAGCGCGATCTTCGATGACACACACCTCCAGCTCGCGGTCCACGATCTTTCTTGCATCAAGGGCTGGTTCCTGTGTCCTGGTGACAAGCTACTAACCCCTGACGAGTACAGCGCTGCTGAGGACGCCATGAATGCTGCCAAAGTGCAGCGCACAGCCCAGAAGCCTCGAAAACGTGCCCCCTGATAGATCCATGCGTTCCCTTCTTACTTTTGCTCTCGCCCTCTTTGTCTTCTACACAGGCCTCAACCTCGCAGCGCGGCTGCAGGTCCACGAGCAGGCCAAGCTTATCGATAAGAGCGGCCAAGTCTTCGAAGGCCGCATGAGCCGCGATATCCTGACTGGGGACTATCGAATCGACTCTCCGTCGAGCGTTGGCGAGGTCAGGATCATCCCGAAAGAACAAATTGGTGGACTGGTCTATGTTGAGAGCGATGGCTTGCCCTGGCAGTCCACGGTCACTATGTACGGAACAATCGTTTTGATGCTGTTGCTCTTCGGATATGACATTTTCAGGAGCATGCGAAAGGGCGAGCGCCCTACCGATCGGGCCTAGAACCAGGT
Organism: Comamonas testosteroni; assembly: GCF_000761245.1. Lineage (GTDB taxonomy): Bacteria > Pseudomonadota > Gammaproteobacteria > Burkholderiales > Burkholderiaceae_C > Comamonas > Comamonas testosteroni_C. The sequence goes on from NZ_AWOR01000037.1 coordinate 168,171, forward strand.
GCTCCCTTCCCGAACGACCTGCCTTGGGCAGGTTTTTTTACGCTATTGCTGGCGCTGCCTACTTTCAGGTCCTGGAAAGGGTTGCAATTTATGAGGCACCCTTAAAGTGGATTTCAACTGGTTGGCTGAAGCCACGTTGTGACAACCATTAAGCAAGAATCGAACAACACATCAAGGAATATGAGGGAGCCGCTATGAACTTCAAAGCAAAATTTCACGCCTATCGTCTCTTTGGACTGCACACATGCAGTTCGCTCTGGCCTCTCCTCTTCATTTTCACTGTTGGCTTGTTCTACGGAACCACAGCAGCTGATGTGTTCTTCGAGTCCACCAGGAGCATCCGTTATTCCGCAATCATCATCGGTTCCTTCTTCGCGTATTTCGGCTCTCCAACTTTGATTGGCTTCATCCATGCTGCCAAATTACGTCGCATGTACGGACAGGACGTGAGCGAAGCTATGACGGCAAAGTTTGCACATCTGAAGGATGGCGATACTGTAGATTTCACACTTGCTGAAGTCATCGACGGCGTTTCTCGCGCGCGGCGCACAGCTCGATAGAACAAGAAATAGATCGACTTTGAGATTACCTACCGGGGGGCGCTTGAACTCAGCACCGCGTCTCAGGACTGAACAATCCAGCGCCACTTCAAGAAACCTGCCAAGTGCAGGTTTTTTTTGCGCCCCGAGGCTGAGCCTGCCCGTCCTGAGCCTACTGGAGAGGGTTGCATTTTCTGAACTACCAGGAGACTAGAAGCGTACTCACTTCCTGAAAGAACTCCATGGGACAAGCGAAGGCCAAGAACTCTGGCCGCTCTGTACTAACCGAGGCCATGCGCGCCAACATGCTGGGCAATGACCCTTTCAACATTGCATACAAGTTCCTGTATGAACAAGTCGAGCAGGTCTACACCTCCAAAGGTGGATTCCCCAATACGCTCATAGGCATGCATTTCGATAACGGTCTGCTTGATCGCCTCTACCCCACAGTCATTCGCCGCTTGGAGGATGTGCCAGGATTGCGCCATGCCATGCTGCAGTATTCCCCGATGGTGGCGCACGTCTTTGAGGCCTGGACAGCGCCACCGGATAGGCCAGATCTTTCCCCTAGCCAACATCCTGAACGCAAGGACTGCGTGACCTTCATGCTCCACACGAGTGATCTGTGCGCAGTCGCCAGATGCATAGTTAACCCCGCTATGCGAACCATCCAGCATGACGAACTCTTTTACCCTGACAAAGTAGGCGGTCGATTGGGCCGAGATCTTCCCAACATGATTCACCACTGATTTCAGCTTTGTGCTGCTTTGACGATATAGCTTTGTGCGACACCACCACAACGAAATGAGCTGAAATGGAAATTGACGATAACGATTTGGTCACGCAATTCAACCTCTGGCGCGACTACGCTAACCGCGACTTCTGCTATGCAGACAGCCATCATGCAGGTGAGTTTCTGAACACGCTGCAGACAGAGTGGCGCAGGCGCTATCCATCTCGCTACGTACCTAACCCGGTAAGTCCTCGTGATGGCAGATCTAACTGTCAGATTCTGTGGAGCCAAGCTGAAGAGGCGCGCTACAACAGCTAACGCTCTAGGTCCGAAGCCGCACCCTTAGATCTACCTGTCGCACCAATACAAAAGCCCGCTGGCATGCCAAGCGGGCTTTTTCTTTTGAGCTGGCGCGGTTTAGCGCGAAGTGCCAGACCCTTCTGGACAGGCCTTGGTCACAAAGCGGCCCGTGGTGTTTGTTGCCCCGATAGGCTTCAGCTCCACCGTCAGACCATCTGGAGCTTCTGGACCTCTAAGCCCTTTCACGCTGCCATCTTCATAGAGCGCCCAGAGCACGACTGGGATCGTTGTTTTCCAGTTCTCATTGGGATCAGGCCTGTATTCATAGCACCAGTCTCCTGCAGGCGCGATCTGAACAATCTTCGGTTGCTTGTTTTCCATAAAGGTCTTTCTGTGAGTTGGGATTTGCTGGTTGTCGGGCCTGGTTGCCTGCTTGAGCTGGCTCTATTGTGTGGATTACGATATCGCGCTCACATCGATGGCATAGACATCTACCGGATCTGGCCCGAAATGAGGGTGCGTGATAGTTTTCCGTGTGTACCCACGCCAAGGAAGCACCAGGCGGCGCTCATGGTCGTCTGCGGCGGGGTAGCCCAGGGTCAGCACGATTTGAGCGTAGGAGCGCCCCTCCAGACGCTTTGACCAGTAGGGCTTGGCCAGCCGATATTCCTCATGCTTTGAACCGTCCCGGATGGCCTCGAAATATGCTCCTTTGAGCGATAGCGTCAGGACAGGCAATCGAGCTTGCGCGCCCTGGGGTCGTCTCAGAAAACGGAAAATAAAGCACGTTAAGGCAAAACGGCTCCACCGTTGGGCATCAATACGGCTTTGTCATTGACGCTCTGTTGCGCATTCCTGGCAGAACACAACAGCAGGATCGGCGTTCAACCGTTCCGGCTCCAAATCACTGTGACAGGCGCAGCACAGCCCATAGGTGCCAGAGTCGAGGCGGGCCAGCGCAGCTTCGACCTTGCGCTTGCGAATGGTCAGCCGCTCCCGCAATCCTTGGGCGAGAGCCTGCTGTTGGAGGGCGTCGATACGCGACACCCTACCGACACAGGATTGATCCAGCTCGACCGGCGCGGCGGACTGTTGAGCCTGCTGGATTGCCTCAACGGTTTCCCTTTGCTCGATCAGCAGTCGAGCGCGGAACTGTTCCATGTCCATTGAGGCGACTCCTTCGCTATCGCAGTAGAAGCGTGGGGACGGTCGAGGAACGCAGCAGGTCAGCGGTCTTGCTGCCGAACATCAAAGTGCGCAGCGGCGAGTGACCGAATGCGCCCATGATGAGCATGTCGATGGACTGCTCCTTGACCGTCTTGGCGATGATGTTTTCCGCATCGCCGGGGATCAGCGAGGCGGTCACATTGAAGCCAGAGGCCTCCAAGGTGGTCTTGGCCCAATCAAGCTGCTTGGGTGCGTCCTGGCTTTCCTTTCCCGACATCAGCAGGGTGATTGGCAAGCCACGGAACAGCGGGCTGCCTGCGACCATTTCGACGCCACGCCGGGTCACGGTACTACCGTCGAAGGCGATCATCACGCGCTGCGGCTCTTTGAAGCCTTCGGTCACGGTCAGGATCGGTTTGTGCAGGGACCGCACTACCTGTTCCACATTGCGGCCCAAGTCGCGCTGTGTCGTTTCTGCGGCTTCGCCACGGCGTCCGAGTACCAGCAGGCGCACGCCGTCTTCCTGTTCGGCCAGCGTGGCTTCCAGCTCACCATGACGCTGGCGAACATCGACCAGCGCGGCACCGGCAGCGGTGGCCCGTTCGCGCAGGCGGTTCAGGAAGATGCGGCCTTGTTCACGAGCATTCTTGGTGCGGGCCTCGTCTTCTGCGGAGAGCTTGGTCAGCAGGTTTTCTTGGGCGTCGATGCCGATGGCCCCGCTGTGATCTTCGCCTGATCCCTGCTCGGGGTGGCGGTCGATGACGTGTAGGAACTCCAGCGGCGCGTCCATGCGGCGAGCGGCCCATGCGGCGTAGTCAGCCACGTATTCGGCGAAGTGGGATTGATCCACGCAGGCCAGCACTTTGTTTTCGTTCTTCATGATCCTGTTTCCTCTCAGTGGCCCATCAGCATGTCGTCGGCACCGTCTTTGTCATGCACGGCGAACTTGTCCACTAGCGTGGCGCTAGCCTCGTTCAAGCCGATGACTTCTACCTCGGTGGCTTCACGGCGGAACTTGATGACCACCTTGTCCAAGGCACTGACAGCGGTGATGTCCCAGAAGTGGGCACGGCTCACGTCAATGCGCACCTTCTCGATGACCTCCTTGTAGTCGAAGGCATTGATGAAGCGTTCCGACGAGGCGAAGAACACCTGGCCGGTGATGGTGTAGGTGCGCACGCGGCCTTCGTCCTCAGTGCGAGAGGTGACGCGCAGAATCTGGCCCACCTTGTGCGCGAAGAAAAAGCCTGACAACAACACGCCGACCAGCACGCCCTTGGCCAAGTCGTGGGTGCCGACCGTCACCACCACGGTGGCCAGCATCACCACGCTGGAGCTTTTGGGGTGCTCGCGCAGATTGCGGATCGAGGCCCAGTTGAAGGTGCCGATGGACACCATGATCATCACCGCGACCAGTGCGGCCATCGGAATGCGGGCCACCCAGTCACCGATGAACACCACCATCAGCAGCAGGAACACGCCAGCGGCCAGCGTGGAGAGTCGGCCACGGCCGCCGGATTTCACGTTAATGACCGACTGGCCAATCATGGCGCAACCGGCCATGCCACCGAGGAAGCCGGAGGCGATATTGGCGACACCCTGGCCCACGCATTCACGGTTCTTGTTGCTGTTGGAGTCGGTCAGATCATCGACGATGGAAGCCGTCATCATGGATTCCAGCAGGCCGACGACTGCCAAGGTGGCCGAGACAGGGAAGATGATCTTGAGCGTTTCGAGGTTCAACGGCACATCAGGCAGCAGGAACACCGGCAGGCTGTCGGGCAGCTTGCCCATGTCGCCCACGGTGCGAATGTCGAGACCGAGGAAGATCGCTACGGCAGTCAGTACGACGATGGCGACCAGCGGCGACGGCACCGCCTTTGTGATGTAGGGGAAGCCGTAGATGATGCCCAGACCTGCCGCCGTCATGGCATAGACATGCCACGTCACGTTGGTCAGCTCGGGCAACTGAGCCATGAAGATCAGGATGGCCAGCGCGTTGACAAAGCCCGTGATGACCGAGCGAGAGACAAAGCGCATCAATGCGCCGAGCTTGAGCCAGCCCGCGAGAATTTGCAGCACGCCGGTCAGCACGGTGGCAGCCAGCAGATATTGCAGGCCGTGGTCTTTGACCAAGGTCACCATCAGCAGCGCCATTGCACCTGTGGCCCCAGACACCATGCCAGGGCGACCACCGGCAAAGGCAATGATTGCGGCAATGCTGAATGAGGCGTAAAGGCCGACCTTGGGATCGACGCCCGCAATGATCGAGAAGGCAATCGCCTCGGGGATCAGTGCCAGCGCGACGACGATGCCCGCTAGTAGGTCGTTTCGGACATTGGAAAGCCAGTCCTGGCGTAAGGATTTCATCATTCTTCTATTCCGTTGTGGTTGCCAGCCAGTGGTGGCAGTTGGGGCGAGCGCAAGCGCGTCTTCCCGGCCAGCGGAATAGAGAACGAACCCCGAGTGATCCGGGGCCAGCAAGACGCAGTGAATCGGACGTGCAGCCTCGTGCGAGCGTGGTGAGTGGTTGAAGCTGGCTCGCAGCGAGAAAGAGGCTTACACGGGTAGGAACTCCGATAGTTGGCTTGCTGATTTTTTGGAAGGGGTATTTTACCTTCTTTGCGGCGGCGCAGCAATAATAATGTCAGTCTGAGCTATACCCTAATCTGGCGTCAATGATTGCTCCCGAAATCCGTCAGGATAGAGTGAGTTTTGATATTTGTTGACACGATCAACAAAGGGTCATAGATTCTTTTCTGACATTTTGCACGGGAGAGCATCTTGAAGGGACAACGGATCGGGTACGTCCGGGTCAGCAGCTTCGATCAGAACCCGGAACGCCAGCTTGAGCAGACACAGGTGGACAAGGTGTTCACCGACAAGGCATCGGGCAAGGACATCCAGCGCCCAGAACTGGAAGCCCTGCTGGCCTTCGCCCGCGAGGGCGACACGGTGGTGGTGCATAGCATGGATCGTCTGGCGCGCAACCTCGATGACCTACGCCGTATGGTGCAGACGCTCACCAAGCGCGGGGTACGGATCGAATTCGTCAAGGAGTGCTTGACCTTCACCGGCGAGGACTCGCCGATGGCGAATCTGATGTTGTCGGTGATGGGCGCGTTCGCCGAGTTCGAGCGCGCCTTAATCCGTGAGCGGCAACGCGAGGGCATTGCGTTGGCCAAGCAGCGGGGCGCGTATCGTGGACGCAAGAAAGCACTGTCCCCTGAGCGCGCCTCCGAATTGCGTCATCGCGCCGAGGCTGGCGAACAGAAATCGAAGCTGGCCCGTGAGTTCGGCGTCAGTCGGGAAACCCTGTACCAATACCTGAAAGATGCCTGACGATGCCCCGCCGATCGATCCTGTCCGCCGCCGAGCGCGAAAGCCTGTTGGCGTTGCCGGACACCAAGGACGACCTGATCCGACATTACACATTCAGCGATACCGACTTCGCCATCATCCGGCAGCGGCGCGGCCCGGCCAACCGCCTGGGCTTCGCCGTGCAGCTTTGCTACCTGCGCTTTCCTGGCGTCATTCTTGGTGTCGATGAGGCGCCGTTTCCGCCCTTGCTGAAACTGGTCGCCGACCAGCTCAAGGTCGGCATTGAAAGCTGGGGCGAGTACGGGCAGCGGGAGCAGACCCGGCGCGAGCATCTGGTCGAACTGCAAACGGTATTCGGCTTCCAGCCCTTCACCATGAGCCACTACCGGCAGGCCGTCCACACGCTGACCGAGCTGGCCATGCAAACCGACAAGGGTATTGTGCTGGCCAGCGCCTTGGTCGAACATCTACGGCGGCAGTCGATCATTCTGCCCGCGCTCAACGCTATCGAGCGGGCGAGCGCCGAGGCGATCACCCGCGCCAACCGGCGCATCTACGATTCCTTGGCCGAACCGCTGTCGGACGCACATCGCCGCCGTCTCGACGACTTGCTCAAGCGCCGGGACAACGGCAAGACGACCTGGCTGGCCTGGCTACGCCAGTCACCGGTCAAGCCGAACTCGCGGCACATGCTCGAACACATCGAACGCCTCAA
>NZ_AWOR01000038.1 GCF_000761245.1 Comamonas testosteroni
GGGGCCAAGCGACGCGCGAGATTGAAGCTCACGTCTTCGTTGTTCCAGTCACGAGGTGGGCGGGGAAAAGCGGGCAGGGCTTGCGGGCCTTGTTGCATGAACAGTTGGGCCATGGCCCAGTACATTTCGCCTTGTTGAATTTCGTGGGCGAAATGAAAACGATCTATTACCTGGTGGGTGCCAGGTTTCACCACGGCAAGGGTGACGGTTTCGATGAGGCCGCCACTGCCCATGGGGCCGTACACGCTGCAGGCTTCGGCACGCAGGTTATCCCAGTCATAGACTTCGGCCCGAACGCCCCAGGCGGTGCGGCTGAAGGGTCTGAGGCCGT
>NZ_AWOR01000039.1 GCF_000761245.1 Comamonas testosteroni
CACGCTTTGCCGACTCAACGCGAATGATGCATGGAGTGCTCTGCGCCGATGGTGACGCCAAATTTATTACTCATTGGCATATAAAAATCGTGAACTTTCATGTAGTTTTTTGCATAATCCTCAGGCAATAAAAGACGCGCACTCATGAGTTCTGTAAGCTCATTAATGATCGGAAACATCCCATATTCTTCTTGTTCCAATACATCACCAAA
>NZ_AWOR01000040.1 GCF_000761245.1 Comamonas testosteroni
GCGATCTTCCAGGCGGGGATGGCGATGGGGAAGTTCCAGGGCGTGATCAGGCCGACCACGCCAATCGGCTCGCGCGTGATCTCCACGCCGATGCCGGGGCGCACCGAGGGTACGGTCTCGCCCGTCAGGCGCAGGCATTCACCGGCAAAGAACTTGAAGATCTGGCCGGCGCGGCCGACTTCGCCAATGGCTTCGGGCAGGGTCTTGCCTTCTTCGCGCGCCAGCAGCTCGCCAAGCTCGGCCTTGCGCGCCAGGATCTCCGTGCCGATCTTGTCCAGGGCGTCGGAGCGCGCCTGGATGCCCGAGGTGGACCAGGCGGGAAA
>NZ_AWOR01000041.1 GCF_000761245.1 Comamonas testosteroni
ACTTACCAGGACTTATTGTCCTGTGCAGCTACCGACAAAGTGATCGCCCGGCATGTTGGCCAACAGGTCGAGGAGGCCCTCAAAGCGGGCATTACGGCAACTCCTACTGTGATAATTAAAGACAACACGACTGGCAGCTCCGTAAAGCTTGAGGGACCAGCTGACGGGGTATTGTTATTATCAGCTCGTGATTGGCTGGCTCAAAAAAAGAGCTGCGACGCT
>NZ_AWOR01000042.1 GCF_000761245.1 Comamonas testosteroni
AGGTGAAAACGGATGCGGTGATGCGTGCCATGTCTTAGTTGCCTTCCTTGTTCTGGTTGCCTGCGCTGCCCTGGGGCTGATGGTGTGCCTGCGCATCACCGTCCTCGCCCACGTAGCGATTGCCTTCGGCAGAGCGGCCGCCGCCCATCATCATGGCGCGGTACTCTTCTTCGGTCATGCCGGTCATGGAGCCGGCCATCTGCTGGAAGCTCTTGCCGTCGGTGGCACCGATCTTGGCCAGGAAGTAGATATTGCCGCCGGTGCGCATGCACCAGTTCAGGTCGCGCGCCAGCACGGCCTGCTTTTGCTCCTCGGTCATCGCCCACTCGTCGAGATAGGCACGCTCGTTGGCGCGAAAGCGCTCGCGGTTCTCGGCCTTCATCAGGCTCATGCAGAACTGGTTGAGCCAGTAGCCCTTGCGGGACTGCTCGGCATCGAAAATGATGGTGCCGGGCACGTCCAGATACGGTTTTTCCAAAGCCATAAATTCTCCTCGTTACGGATGGCGCAGCCCATGCGACAAGGCTGCGGCCTGTTTCCGGGTGTATGTGTCGCCGGAACTCCGTCAGACCTCTTCGGGCCAGTACAGACGCATGGGGTTGTCCACCAGCAGCTTTTGCTGCAGCTCTGCTGTGGGAGCGATATGGGGAATGAAGTCCACCAGCAGGCCGTCGTCGGGCATGTGGTCCTTCAGGTTGGGGTGCGGCCAGTCCGTGCCCCAGAGCACGCGATCGGGGAACTCCTCGACCACGCGGCGCGCAAACGGCACCACGTCGCGGTAGGCATTCTGCTCACCATTCAGCGCCTTGGGGCCGGTGACGGACAGGCGCTCGGGGCAGGACACCTTGCTCCAGACGTTCTGGTGCTCGCGCATGAACTTCAGGAACAGGGCGAACTCTTCGCTGTCCACGCCCTTGGTGACGTCGGGGCGGCCCATGTGGTCGACCACCACGGTGGTGGGCAGCGCGGTGAAGAAGTCCCACAGCTCGGGCAGATCCACGGCTTCGAAATAGATCACCACATGCCAGCCCAGCTTGGCGATGCGGCCGGCGATCTCCATCAGCTCGTCCTTGGGCGTGAAGTCCACCAGGCGCTTGACGAAGTTGAAGCGCACGCCGCGCACGCCGGCGTCATGCAGCTGCTGCAGCTCGGCATCGCTGATGGAGCGCTTGACGGTGGCCACGCCACGGGCCTTGCCGCCCGAGGACTTGCAGGCATCGACCATGGCGCGGTTGTCCGAGCCGTGGCAGGTGGCCTGCACCACCACATTGCGCGCAAAACCCAGATGGTCGCGCAGCGCATACAGCTGGGCCTTGCTGGCATCGCAGGGAGTGTACTTGCGCTCGGGGGCGAAGGGGAACTCGTTGCCGGGGCCGAACACATGGCAGTGTGCATCCACAGCGCCGGCAGGCAGCTTGAACTGGGGCTTGCTGGGGTTGGCATACCAGTCCAGCCAGCCGGGGGTCTTTTCAAATTGGCTCATTTGTCTTTTCCTCAATGGTCTGTGAGTGGGCCATAGCCGCCAATACTGGCGCCGCACAACTCAGAGATGCCAAGCAAGAGCCGCCTCGCAGCGAGGGCATCGTCCCCTTCCGCATTGCGAAGCAAAGCGAGAGAGGGGGAAGGCGCGGGGCCGCCTAGGCGAAGCGACTAAGGGGGTGTTAGTCAATATATTTCAGGCCAGCCTTTTCCAGGGGCTCGCGCATCTTGTACATATCCAGGCCCAGAACGCCCGAGGCCAGCTTGGCGCGCTTTTCGCCTTCGAAGCTCTCGCGCTTCTGGGCGGCGGCCAGCACTTCGACGGCACGCGCGGCGGGCACGCAGACCACGCCGTCGTCGTCGGCCACGATCACGTCACCGGGCGTGACCAGCATGCCGGCGCAGACGATGGGGATATTGACCGAGCCCAGGGTGGCCTTGATCGTGCCCTTGGAAGAGATGGCTTTGCTCCACACGGGGAAGTCCATCTCCTGCAGCGTCTTCACGTCGCGCACGCCGGCATCGATGATCAGCGCGCGTGCGCCGCGTGCCTGAAAGCTCGTGGCCAGCAGGTCGCCGAAGTAGCCGTCGGAGCACTCGGCGGTGACGGCCGCGACCACGATGTCGCCGGGCTGGATCTGCTCGGCAGCCACATGCATCATCCAGTTGTCGCCGGGCTGCAGCAGCACCGTGACGGCGGTGCCCGAGACCTGCTTGCCGGCATAGATGGGGCGCATGTAGGGCCTGAGCAGACCGACGCGGCCCATGGCCTCGTGCACGGTGGCGGAGCCCAGGGCGGCCAGGCCGTCAGCGGCAGCGCGGTCGGCGCGCTGGATATTGCGGTAGACAACTCCCAGTTCGTACATGGAAATACCTCTTAGCTTTGACGTGATTGAATCAAAAAAGTGAGCTTCTATCGCTTGATATTCTTCATATCTGAATAGTTTTCATGCTGAAAACGTTTAATTCCGTGCGATAGCAGCTCTCTTTTTTGAGAAGTTATAGACCCTTGGCCTTGAGCGCCTTGTCCAGGCGGGTGAACACGCGGCGGGCATTGCCTTCGTAGACGGCTTGCTTCTCATCGGCCGTCAGGTTCTGCGTGGCTTCGATGTAGCGCTTGGTGTCGTCGTAGTAGTGACCGGTCTGCGGATCGATACCGCGCACGGCGCCGATCATTTCGCTGGCGAACAGGATGTTCTTGGTGGGAATCACTTCCGTCAGCAAATTGATGCCGGGCTGGTGGTAGACGCAGGTGTCGAAGTAGATGTTGTTGAGCAGATGCTCTTCCAGCAGCGGCTTCTTCATCTCCTGCGCCAGACCGCGGAAACGGCCCCAGTGGTAAGGCACGGCGCCGCCGCCATGGGGGATCAGGAACTTCAGCGTCGGGAAGTCCTTGAACAGATCCGAAGTCAGGCACTGCATGAAGGCCGTGGTGTCGGCATTCAGATAGTGGCTGCCCGTGGTGTGGAAGCAGCTGTTGCAGCTGGTGGAGACGTGGATCATCGCGGGGATGTCGTACTCCACCATCTTTTCGTAGATGGGGTACCAGCTCTTGTCGGACAGCGGGGGCGAAGTCCAGTGGCCGCCCGAGGGGTCGGGGTTCAGGTTGATGCCGACGTTGCCGTACTGCTCCACGCACTTGACCAGCTCGGGGATGCAGGTCGCGGGGTCCACGCCGGGCGACTGGGGCAGCATGGCGGCGGGAATGAAGTGGTCGGGGAACAGCTCGCTGACGCGGAAGCACAGCTCGTTGCAGATGGCGGCCCAGGTGCTGGAGATCTGGAAGTCACCGATGTGGTGCGCCATGAACGAGGCACGGGGGCTGAAGATGGTCAGATCGGAACCACGCTCCTTCATCAGGCGCAGCTGGTTGGTTTCGATGGTCTCGCGGATTTCATCGTCGCTGATCTTCAGATCGGCCACCGACGGGGTCTTGCTCGGGTCCTTGAGGCCGGCGATCTGCAGATCGCGCCATGCGCCCAGGGCCGCTGGCGCCGTGGTGTAGTGACCGTGTACGTCAATGATCATCTTCAAGCTCCGTTCAAAATAATTCGTCTATCAAAAAAGTTCAGTGCGCACCGCCAAGGCCCAGCATGGAGGTGCGCGGTGCGCCGCCCGCATAGCGATTCTTGACCAGCAGCGCCAGCGCAGCGATGACGCCGGGAATGGCGACCACCATGAAGACCAGCGGCAGCTCCAGGTGACGACGCGACAGCTCGGCCACGAGGAAGGAGCCGGCAATGCCGCCAAAGCGGCCAATGCCCAGCATCCAGGACACGCCGCTGGCACGGCATTCCGTGGGGTAGTACTCGGCAGCCAGCGCCTGCATGGACGACTGTGCCGCATTCATCAGCAAACCGGCAATGAAGACCGAAGCCACCAGCATGCCCACGCCGCCACCAAGCACCTGGCCGATGAAGGCCACGCCCAGGCTGGTCAGGAAGTAGCCCGTCGCAATGATCAGATTGGCATTCCAGCGGTCCATCAGCAGACCGACAAAGATCGCGCCCACGCCGCCGAGCTGGAACAGCGCGGCAATCACGGCAGCCTGGCTGGCGGGCACGCCCGCTTCCTTGAACAGCACAGGCATCCAGTTGACCAGGCCATAGACAATCACCAGGCCCATGAAATACGTCACCCACAGGGCCAGCGTGCCGACCAGATATTTCTGCGAGAACACCAGACGCAGGCCCTGGGGACCCTGCTGTGCCTGGGCGGCAGCCTCGCCGCCGTCGTTGAGCACGAAGCGCGCTGCATTGCGCGTGCCGGCGGCGATACGCACCATCACCTTGCGCACGCGGTCTGCCGAGTAGTTCTTGAGCACCATGAAGCGCACCGACTCGGGCAGCATCACGATCATCAGCACGGCCAGGATCAGGGGCACCACACCGCCCACGATCAGCAGGCTGCGCCAGCCGAAATGCGGAATCATCCAGGCCGCGATAAAGCCGCCGAAGGCGGAGCCGATGGGGAAGCCGCAGAACATGCAGTTGGTGATGAAGGAGCGCTTGCTGTCAGGGCAGTATTCGTTCATCAGCGTGATGGCGTTGGGCATGGCGGCGCCAAGACCCAGGCCGGTGATGAAGCGCCAGATGGTCAAGCCTTGCAGGTCATGCACCAGGCCGGAGGCAATCGATGCACCGCCCATCACCACCGCAGCGATGATCAGCACGGTCTTGCGGCCCACGCGGTCCGCCAGCGGACCCGCGCCCAGCGCGCCGAAGGCCAGGCCGAACAGGGCCGCGCTCAGCACCGGCCCCAGATGGGACTTGTCGATGCCCCATTCGCCAAGCAGCGAAGGCGCGATGAAGCCGATGGCGGCGGTATCAAAACCGTCGAGCAGAACAATCAAAAAGCAGAGGAAGAAAATCCCCCACTGAAAGCCCGAGAACGGGCTCTCGTTGAGCACGGTCTGCACGTTGACGACCGTCGGGTCGGTGTTCTGTTTGCTAGTTTGCGAAGTCATAGTTGGAATCTCAGTTGCCTCTCTTTGTCGCCTCTATCTCCTGTCTCGCGGCTGGCGCCAAAGCCTCAAAGGCATCTGGTACGTCCGTCACGAAAGGGCTATGACTGCCCTTTTGCTGGATGGGGTTTCAGTGCCAGGCCCCCGCCTGGACACGAGTCAATTCAAGCGGGCTCCATGCCCTGGCGGCGCTTGGCCGCTGCGGCCTCGGGCGAAGCCATGAAGGCCAGCAGACGCTGCACGGCATCGGCATGGGCCGAGCCCGTCACAACGCCGGCCGAAAACACGGTGTCGATGGCAATCGCGGCAGGCAAGCCGCCCACGATGCGGATGCCTTCGACATGGATCAGCTCGCTCAGCTGCTGAAAGCCCAGCGCCACTTCCCCCGAAGCAATCATGGAGCCCACGGGAACGCCGGGCCGGGCCTGCACGATGCGGGACTTGATCTCCTCGGCAATGCCCCAGCGCTCGAACAGCTTTTGCAGCGCCACGCCGCTGGGGCCGGTGGAGTAGCCAATGCTGGGCGCGGCCAGCACGGCAGCGCGCACGGCCTCTTCCGAGCCGATATCGGGCTGGGCCGCGGCGGCAGGCACGGCCACGGCGGTGCCAGAGAGCACCAGATCCACCTTGCTGCCCTCAACCACTCGGCCGGCGGCCTGCAGCTTGTCGATGGCGTTGGAGGCCAGGAAGACCACATCAAAGGCCTCTGCGCCAGACTGCACGCGCTGCGCGGCATCCACACCGCCCACGGATTCGATCTGCACCGGCTCGCCGCCCTGCTCCTGCCAGGCTGCAGCCAGATCCGCGAGGACCTGGCGGGTTGCCATGGAAGAAATGCCTTTGAGTGCTGCGCTCATGCCGGAAGACTCCTGAAGTGGATGCAGTGGCTGCCCAGCCAGATTCCGCAACCCAGCCTTCAAGGCTTTGCGAGCCACTCCCTCATGCTGCGGGCACTGCACCGGCAGGACTGGGACGCTCGAACAGGGCTTGCGTCAAGGCAACCATCTAGTCAAAACGAATGAGACTATTGTCGACAGCCCTGAGCGCCCCTACTAGGCAAGCCCTCCGCTAGCAGCTATGCCGCAAAGGCATAGCAAAGTGCTTGCTCATATCACGTATAAATACCTACGAACAAGGCATGAAACCAACAAATAGAAAAGGCTGAGTGCTATTTTTTCAATAGCATTCAGCCTTCATTGCTGTGCATAAGCAACAGTAGATTTAGTGGTTAACCCCTAATTCAGTCGTCATGGCGTCCATGCCCACGCCCGTGACCATGACCGTGGCCTCGCCCCCGGTCATCGCGATCATGCCTGTCCCAGTCACGTCGGTCATGGCGATCGCCTCTGTCCCATTGGCGATGATCCCGGCGATCATCACGCCAGTCGCGCCTGTCGTGATGGTGATGCGGCGGAGGTCCTGCACGCCAATGGGGCGGCGGATTGCGCAGGAAATAGACCGGCTGGCCGCAGGCATGGTAGCGACCGCAGTAGCGGCGCCAGTTGCGCGAATGGCCGGGCGGCACCCACATATAGATGGGCTGCACCTGCGGCACCATCGGGCCGCCCCACATTGGCTGGGCATACAGCAGCTGCGGCGGCGCATTGCCGATATTGACCTGACCGTACACCCCGGGCGCCAGCTGCCCCGAGATGGAGCCGCTGATATAGGCCTGTGCCTGGGCGGCACCCGCTGCGCAAACCAGCGCCAAGGCCGCCAGACTGCGGATGATTGAAGTGCGATTGGACATATCTCTCCATGCTCGATATAGATCACCGTGGGGCCGGCGAGATCGCGCTTCAACCCGGAAACGCTTAAGCCCTTAACGCGCCAGGGCCGGTTCCCGCTGACCTGTACCAATCTCGAAGCGTAAAGAGGCGTAATGCGCGGATTCGGCTCAATCGGCTGAACGAGTCGGCCGGCCTCTCATTTGATCGTCTGACCCTGCAGGCCTTTTTTCAGGATCAGGTCCACCACGGGCTGCTCGCGCTTGTTGGCGCGCATGCAGTGATCCTTCTGGAAGTGATCGGTGATTCTGATCACCCAACGCGCCCAGCGCTTGTTCTCGCGTTCGCGCCAGGCATGCGATGAGACGCTTTCCCATGCGTAGCCGTTGAGCACTGCGGCATTGACGAAATGGTCCAGCGCGCGCACTCCGGCCCTGCCCCGCTCCGTCTTGCCGAACAGGCCGACCCAGCAAAGAATCAGCCAGCCCACGACCGCGAGCGGGACAACGGCGCACATCAACACAAAGCCTGCCAGGCGCTCCTTCATGCGTCCTCTCTCTTGCGCAACTTGATACGAACGCCATTTTCGGAGCGAATCGTCAGACGCCCCACGGGCTGCGGCACATGACCCGGCGCGGGCAGGATTTCATAGCGCTGCAGCAGGCAGGCCAGAATCAGGACCGCCTCCTGCAGCGCAAATGCAGCGCCCAAACAGACACGCGGGCCCATGCTGAAAGGCATGTAGGCATGCTTGATGGCCTCCTTGTCTTCCTCACGGTCAAAGCGGTCGGGATCGAAGGCATCGGGGTTCTGCCACCACTTGCGGTGGCGCTGCAGCAGCCAGGGAGCCACCACCACCGTGCTGCGCTCCTTCAATTGCTTGCCCCGGATGGGGCAGGATTGAACGTTCTCCCGCGCAAAGAAACCCACTGGCGGAAACAGGCGCAAGGTCTCGCGAAAGATATTCCAGACCTGCGTGAAGCTTTTCATGTCCGCCTGCTGCGGCAGACGATCGCCAGCCACCTCCAGCACTTGCTCGTAGGCACGCTGCTGAATGTCGGGAGACTGGGACAGCAGATAGCTGGCCCAGGTCAGCGCACTGGCCGAAGTTTCATGCCCTGCCAAGAACAGCATGGCAACCTGATTGACGAGCTCTTCCTCGTTGAAAGGCTCGCCCGTATTCGGATCCTTGGCCTGCATGAAGGCGGCAAGAATATCCTCCTGCTCCTCGGCCTCGCCCCTCAGATGCGCTTCATAGCGCGGCTTGATCATGGCGTGCAGCAGGCCGCGAATCTCCGTGGCGGCCTGGTTGCTCTGCCAGCGATACCAGGGCATGGTCAGCCAGCGAACGCCGAACAGAGCCGGCAGCATGAGCTTGGGAGCCAGCGACTGATAGCGCGCAAAGGCTTCGAAGATGCGATGCGCATCAGGCCCCTGCAAGGGCGTGGAAAAAATCGTGCGAAAAATGATATCGGCGGTGACATGAGTCATCTCGATCTCAATGTCATAGGGCTGGGCCTCGTCCACGGCATCCAGGCGCTCCAGCATGGCCTGCGCCGCACCCAGCATGCGCGGGAAAGCGACGTTCACCCGGGCCTGTGCAAACGCCGGGTTCATCATGGTGCGCTGACGCTGCCACTGCTCGCCATTGGTCGTGAAGATGCTGTCTCCCAGCAAGGGCTCCAGCGACTCGTGCAATAGATGGCTCTTGGGAAACTGCTGCGCCTCGCTCTGCATGACTCGCTTGACTTCCGCAATGTCATTGAGCATGTAGAGATCCACGCCGGGCAGATGGACCTCGCCCATCTGCATGCTGTAGCTGCGCTCGAACAGCGCATCCATCCAGGAGCGCCGCGCATGCCAGAACATGCGCAGCTTCGATGTCTGCTCGGGATGGGGTTTGGGATAGGCGGGGCAAAAACGACTCATCGCACCAATTTCCTCTCTATGTAGTCATGCATCGGACCGGCGCTGGTGAGCAACTCAAAAAAATCATAGGCGCCGGCAACCTCGCCGGCCATCAGATACTGAAAATGCATGCGCATCTTGTTCCTGCGCAACCAACGGTAGGTTGTCGGCAAAAACAGCTTGTGAAAGCGCGGGGAGCACATCGCTTGCGGGTTGAATCCCCACTGCGGCCTGCGCTTGCCGGCAGCGGCAACGGAGCTGGCAAGCTGGCTCTGATCCCGGCGTCCATCCTCGCGCAAGGACAACCCCACCACATCGCACATGCCGAAGCACACGCTATCGCTGGGGGAAGAAATATCGGCCCAGTACACGGCTTCGTCCATGGCAATCTGGCGCAAGGTCTGCCGCAAGGCTCCAGCGCCGGGAAACAGCCCGAACAGCGGAATGCAATTGCCCAGGGTGACCAGATTCACCAGCGGCCTGCGCGAAGCCTGCAAGGATAAGGGACTTTCTGCCAGTCTCCGGCGAAGTGCCTGAGTCAACTTCAACGCCTGCACGCTGCCGACACTGAAGCCGACCACCACCACTTCGCGCCAGCGCTGCTGCTGCAAGGCCTGCGCCACCTCGGCGGCCATGGTCTCGATGCGCGCATCCAGCACGGGAAAGGTTTTCCGGGAACTGACATGGGCAAAGTTCAGAATCCTCAGAAGCCAGCTGATATGCAGATAGCCATCCAGCACCAGGCCGCCCCAGCCAACGACAGCGACCGCCGCCAGCATCAGCGTGGCTGCGCCCGCTGGCGGCAAGCCGTCCCAGGCACTGACAAGCACAGAGCCCAGGCCCAGTCCGGCCAGCAACACCAGCAGCATATAAAACAGCGGATACATCAGCGCCCACAGGGTAAAGCGCGCCTGCTCCCGCACGGGTTTGAGCCACTGCCTCAAATTCCAGATCGAAACATAGGTGCCCACGGCCTGGCGAAAAACCTCCGCCCGGCTTGAAGGCCAGTGCAGACGGACCTGATCGTGCCAGTCGAAAAAAACAAAATCGGCGCTAGCCGTGTTTCCGGAATCCGTCTGAGAGACTTTCCAGCGGGAATGCAGCGATTTCTCCTGCCCGTGCTCAGCCGCATTCCATTTTTCTCTGCCGCCAATCGCATATTGTCGGTCCGCAGAAGCCACCGGCTGCTTTTGCGCCTCGGAACGCATCAGCTGGTGATAGTGCCTTGCACCGCGCGGATCGAAGCCGCCCATGAAGATCACGAGGCGCTCGCCCTCTCCTGTCTTCTTTGAAGACTCGACTGAGATATTCTTTTCGCTGCTAGTCATTGGCCCCCTCCATACCAAGGCTTATTCGACAGAGGCGGCCCCCTGCAGCATGGAAGGCATGGCATCTTTCTGATTGGCCGGCCTGGAAACAAAGACTGGCTCCGCAGCCTCTGCGGGCCAGAGCACAGGATCCACGGACAGGCCGCCGCCCCAAAGGCGCTGGGCCATCTGTCCATCCAGCGCAGCCCCGCAGCGCCAGGAGACCGCCGGAAGCCGACGGTAGAAGCTGCCGTTGATCTGCGTGCACTCTATCAAGGCCTTGCGAAAGCGCGAGAGCATTTCCTGATCGGGAACCGCATGATGGGCCCGGAACCAGAAGTCGCGCATCTTGCCCTGATAGGTCAAGCCTTCCAGGTCATACAAGGCATTGCCGCAGACCTTGACGGGGGCGCCATGACCCAAGGCCGAAAGCCCGGTCGTGCTATTGACCAGCACCACACCCTTGGCGCTCTTGAGCAATGAAGGCAAATGCTGGTCATGGATATAGAACACCTTGCCCTGCAAACCGTGGCGGCGCGCCAGCAAGCGGATGATGTTGGCGTAATTTCTATGTCCGCGGTCCATGGGGTGATGCTTGAAAACCACCACGTCATCGGCAATCGACTTTCCACCCTCGGGCACGCCATTCGTGCGCTCCAGCGCCTGGGCCCGGGAAAACGAATGCAGCACGTGATTGATGAAATCCGTCACGAAGTCATAGTTCGAGTGAACCACGATCTGGGCATCGTTATAGACCTGCAAGGGAGCCAAAAAGAACTTCTTGCGCAAGTCACCAAGCAGCAGATTCTCAATCTCTTTTTCCGTGCGCCGATACCAGAATTTACGCAGATAGCTCAGCCACCACCAGGGGGCATCGCGCACGGTCATGCTCCGGTGATGCAGGGCGTTGTTCCAGAACCACTGCCCCAGCCAGGCCACAAAGAAATACAGCATGCCCCACATGGCCGAGTGCCAGAAAGAGTTCCCGACCTTCTTCCATGACTCCGTGGCCGGCCCGTTCGAATGAGGACGCGATGGAGCATTCTCCTGCTTCGACCTCTGTTTCAGCCAGAGGGCCAGTCTCTTTTCGAAATGCGAATGCCCGTTGACGCCCATGGGCTCGAAGGTAATATGATCGGGCCGCAGATAGCCTTCTTCAAACACCCCGAAGGCACAGCCCAGGCGCTCTGTCATGGAGCGCACGCAGGCATGGACCGGCCGGCAGTCGCCAAACAGCAGCACGGCATCGATACGGTGCCTGACGATGAAGGCCTCCAGCACCTCCGGCCACTGGGTCAGATCCCCCCGGAACGAATGGGCCTTGCGCGGATAGAACAGCCAGTCCCCGGCATTGAAGTTGAATTTGAAGACAGTCGCCCCCACCGAGCGCAAGTCCTTGGCCAGGTTCCAGAAAAAAGGCCCTACCGGGCCTTGCAGCAACAAAACACGTTTAGACGCAAATCCACTCTTGTTCTTCATGCGTACGGGACTGCGGGCTGTCAGGCCGCTTGGTATTTCTATGGAGGCGTCATGAAGCATGACCCCTGTATTTTAGGGGTTTCACCGGGCGCCCCCCGTGCATATCACTGCACGTTGACAACAAATCGATGAAAAATAATTGCAAAAAAAGGTAAGTATCACTAATCCGACAAAATCGACTGAAGCAATACCTTGGATTTGCGCCATTGCCGCCGCAGCCAGCCGGACTTCAGGCCATGCAGACTGCCCGACTGCTCCAGGGCAGTACGTTGCTCAAGCAAGCGCCTGAGCACCGCTTCGCAGCTCGTGTAGCCCCTGAGCACCGGGTCCCAGTACAAGGGGTAATGCAGCAGCGCCCCTGCAACCAGCTCATCCAGCAACAGCGGACGGCTTCGGCGTGGCACGGGCAAGCGATCCTGCGTCAGACCCCAGCCTGCGTAGAACGGGCGCCCATGTACCACCACCTGCTTGTTGCGCAGCAAGGCGTCAAAGCCCGTCAACGAGGTCATGGTCACCACCACATCGCAGGCCTCGATGCAGCTGACCACCGAAGCGCCTTGTTCAATGTGGTCGGCATGCTGCAAAGCCTGGGCCGGTTCAACATGGCCCTTGCGATTGCCGCTGCTCACATCGGGGTGCGGCTTGAAGACAATGAATGCATGAGGAAACGCAGCGCGCGCGGCCTGGATCAGACCCAGATTCGTGCAGACGCCATCGGCGTCGCAGCCAAAGCGAATGGAGGCATCGTCTTCCACCTGACCCGGCACCAGCACCACCTGCCTGCCGGCCTGCGGACGATCCGTGCTGAACCAGTCCACCGGGCGATTGGGCTCGAGGTTGTACTTGGTGATGCCATGCTCGACGATAAACGCACGCACATTGCGCGCACGCTGCAAATCGTGCGCCGTGAATGCCCTGGTGTTGAGCAAATCCTCCAGCTCCGACGACTGACCCGGGTCAAAATAGATGCCCTTGGCATCCAGCACAAAGGACTGCGGAGGAATCAGGTCGGAGCCCAGGCCCACGGAGCGGACAAAGCCATCCTCCATGCGCAGCAGGCGCACGCCCGCTGCATCCGCCAACTCCTGTACACCTGCCGGCGGCACCCGCCCCCAGCAGACCAGGCAATCTTCACCGCCAGGCTGCAAAACCCTGGCCGCAGCAGCATTCTTGACAAACACCACCTTGCCGGGATGCAGCGACAACATGGCCTTCACGTTCGCGGCCTTCCAGCGCCGAAAACCCACCACAATCATGCGCCCGCCAAAGCGCCGAGCGACCCGACGCTGACGCTCCAGCCAGTCCATCACGTCCAGTAGGTCGCCACGTTGCCGGGTCTCCGGATTCAAATAGCGGCTGTAATGCATATAGCCGGCTGCAAATAATTCGTCCACCGAGCGTCGGCGAGCGGCGCGACGCAGCATGGCTGCATGCTGCGGCTGGCGATCATCCGTCACACCCCAGCCCGCATACCAGGGCACACCAAAACAAACCACTGGCTTGTTTGCCAGCAAGGCCTCAAAGCCCATGGTCGAACTGACCACATAGACCTTGTCCATCTGCGCAAGCAGGCTCATCGGGTTGACAGCATTGCGCAGCACCACCGTGCGGGCACCGGGCTGCACGCCCGTCAAGTAGCCGCCCTTGCGGCCCGAAGTCACTTCGGGGTGGGTCTTGACATAGACGGTGGCCTGCGGGTTCTCAGCCAACGCAGCGGCCAGCATAGCGTCAAAAGTAGCAGCATCCGCCCCGCCCTTTGCCACGCTCATATCGCCCGCGGTCTGGTCCACCACCAGCACGCGCTGAACATCGTCGCTGCGCAGCATGCCCTCAGGCAGATCAGGAGCGTGGTTGTATTTGCTCAGCCCGGCGAAGAGCAGCTTCTCTCTGGCCTGCTGCACCAGCACGGTATCTGCAGCCAGCAGATTGACATCGCTGCAAAGCAGGCGCTCCAGTGCACTGGGCCGCGTGCAGTCGTAGTAGATGCCCGCGTCATCGACCACCAGCGACAGCGGCGGGAAATGCTCGCCAGTACCAAAGGAGCGCAGAAAGCCGTCTTCCAGCGCTACATAAGGCAGGCCATGCGTGTCCGCATAGGCCAATGCCTTACGAGTGGTTGGACGCAGGCCCCAGCCTGCCACCACATCAACAGGTGCGGCGCGCCATGCGCGCAAGCGCACGGGCGCGGCCTTGAGCAATACCGCAAGCAAAGGAATGCGGAGTATTCCTCTCGAGAAAATGCCAATTCTTTGCGACACCAGACTCTCAAATAAAAACGGGTTCACTGCCAGCATCGACAAGCAGTCTCTGTTGCCGGACTTGATTCTGCGCGGCTCTGACCTGCTCTGGCGTGACACAGATCTCCTTCGGAGCATCGAAAAATCGGCTTGCAGTCAACGCCTCAAGATCCAGCGGCAGGCACGGCAAGATGCCCTGGCGCAGACATTCCAGGTGCCAACTCATCCCGGCCTCCCAATAGGCCAGCCGTTGCGGTGAAACACCGGCATCCGAGTAGCCTGTGTCCTCTGCCGTCATCAGCGAGCCTATACGGTGCGAACCCAAGGACAGCGGCTTTGCAATGCGCTTGACGGCATCTTTTCCAAACACCAGCCGCAGCCGCGCATGAAACTCGCTGTCCGCTCCCGTTCGCACACAATCCCAAGCACCCATGCGGTGCAAGACCAGTTCACGGCGAAACAGGGGTGAAGAGGGATTCAGGCGCATCAAGGTATGCACGGGACGGGCATAGAAAACGCCGTCATCCTGCATGCGCACCCAATGCGAAGTGGTCGCAACCAGAGAAGCATCTTCCAACAAGGGGCGCACCTGCATCTCGATCTTCAGCGGGTGCGACCAATCGTCAGAATCGTGACAAGTCACGAACTCTCCACGGGCAAGCTGCAGACCCATGCTCTTAGCCAGATAGGTACCGCCATTCGTCTGCAATCGCAGCAGTCTTACGCGTGCATCCTTTCGTGCCCAGCTCTGCGCCACCTCAGGAGTGTCGTCAGCGCTGGCATCATCCACCACGATGATTTCCAGATTGCGATAGGTCTGATTCAACAGCGATTCGATCGCCACCGAGGCTCTCGCGCCGGTCTGGAAAGTCGTCATCAAAACCGAAACCAGCGGGCCATCCGTCACTGCAGGCAAGCCGGGCAATTTCACATTGCAGGGGCCCGGCGCCTCCTGCGGGTTGCACAGCGCCACCGGCGGCAGCCCGTGAGCCGCAAAAAAGCGATTGAGCCGCTCCAGTTGCTGCTCGGGCCGATCAGGCCCCGCCATAGTCTGATAAAGATACAACTCAGGATAGCGTGCTGCCTGGCCACGGTTCAAAGCATCTGCCAGCAACTCACCCGCGCGCTGCGTCTGATTTGTGCGCAATAAAAGTGCGGCGTGCAGAGCCGGAGGTACACCCTCTGGTACAGACTCCAGCAATTGCAAGGCCTCTGCTGGCATGAATGGCGCCAGGGCCTCGGCCAACGCGACACGCAGGTGCGCCGGGGTACCCCGCCACTGCGCCGCAGCCAGCATCTTGCGCGCACTATCATGCTGGCCGCATGCGGCCAGAGAAACCACGGCAGGCATGACATGGCGCCTGCGGCCCGGCTTCAGCGGAAGCGCCGCCACCGTGGCATACATGCCCAGGCGATAGTACGCCCTGGGCACCCAGCTATTGAGAGCCCCCAAAGAACTGGTGTCCACCTCGGCCAGGGCACGGGCAACATCGCCGCGCAGCAGATGCAGCAGACTACACAAGGCCTTCATCAGACGTGTTCCGTTTCCGGGATGCAAGACGCCAGCAATCCCGCCGTGGACACGTCAAGCCCCGATAGATCGCCGGAGTCCATGCGCGCGCGCAAGTCTCTGGCCAGGGTCTTGCCCAACTCAACCCCCCACTGATCAAAGCTGTTGATGCCCCATACCGTGCCTGCCACAAACACCCGGTGCTCATGCAGAGCCAGCAAGGCTCCCAGCGACTCGGGAGTCAATGCATCCAGCAACATGAAGGTGCTGGGCCGATTGCCCGGAAAGTCCTGATGTCCGGGCAACTGCCCCTGCCCGGCATTGCTACCCTGCATCAGCGCCTGCGCCTGGGCCAGGGCATTGGCCAGCAAGGCCTCCTGGTGCTCCGGCAACCCATGGGCCGCCGTGCGCGCGGCAATGAACTCCACCGGAATACGCTGGGTTCCCTGATGCAGCCACTGAAAAAACGCATGCTGACCATTGCTGCCAGGCTCACCCCACACCATGCCGGTAGTTGGATAGCCTACGGCTGTTCCATCTGCACGCACCTGCTTGCCATTGCTTTCCATCTCCAGCTGCTGCAGATAGGCCGGCAGTCTGCGCAAACCATGGTGATACGGCGCAACGCAGCGCCCCGGCATGCGCAAAAGGCTGGCGTACCACACATCCAGCAAACCCAGCCATACCGGCGCATTACGCTCCAGTGGTGCCTGGGCAAAATGCATATCCATCTCCGCTGCACCTGCCAGCAGACGCTCGAAGACCTCTGGCCCGACAGCCAAAGCCACTGGCAATCCCACGGCAGACCAGATGGAAAAGCGCCCACCAATCCCTTCCGGGATATGCAAGGTCTGGGTGAAGCCGCTTTGGCGAGCCAAGTCCTCGCGCGAAGACACAGCCACGAAGTGATCGGGCCAATGCAGGCCGCCAGCCGCACATACCCAGGACTTGGCAGAAGCCATATTGCGCTGCGTCTCGGCCGTGGACCAGGACTTGGAAGCCACGATGAACAATGTCCGCTCGGGCTCCAGCCCTTGAAGCGCCTGCTGCAGGTCATGGCCATCCATGTTCGACACCACATGCACGCGCGGCCCACCTTCGCACCACGGCTGCAGTGCCTGCAGCAGCAATTCAGGCCCAAGACCCGAGCCGCCAATACCGATATGCACGACATCCGTAAAACGTGCCGTTTCACGCAACTGCCGAGCCAAAGCCAGCATGGCGCGCAGGCCGGCGTGGCATTCGTCCTCCGGCAGAGAGCTGCCCTGCGGCGCCAAAGGAGCCCGCAAGCGCACATGCAAGGCCGGGCGCTGCTCTGTTTCGTTCACCACAGCCCCGTCATACAAAGCATCGCGTCGCTGCACCAAACCGGCCTCCTCGGCCAATTGCAACAAGGCCTCCAACACAGACTCATCCCACAAGGATTTGGAGCAGTCCAGCAAGACATGAGGTGCGTGCAAGCTCAACCGCTGAAACCGTTCCTGGCTGCTCAATGCCTGCTGCAGATTCAGCGTTTGCTCGCAAACGGCAGCCCTGGATCTCAGCGCCTGCCAAATGGGTGTATCCACACTCAAAACATCATCCTTGTCAAATCACACTCTGCAGGCTTTGCCTGCATCCGCTCCTAAAAAAGAAGCTTTCAGCGCAAGATATACGGATGTTTCAGGTTATGTATTACCTGAAACCCCATAAATTAATACGTCAACAGCTATGCTTTTAGAGAAAGTCACACAACCCCCAACCCGGAAGAGACACAGCCCGAAGCCGTAGACAGCAAAACGGCTGCCGCTGTACCTAGGAGCGCATCGCAGGGATTGCGCCGGCGCTTTCTAGTTGCGCAACGACTGAAGCAACGCCTCGAACTGCTCCCCCACCTCGGGGTGCTTGCGCGCCATGGCCAAGGTCGCCTCCAGGTAGCCGATCTTGGAGCCGCAGTCATAGCGCTTGCCCTGATAGCGGTAGGCCAGCACCTGTTCTTCCTTCATCAGCGCAGCAATTCCATCAGTGAGCTGGATCTCTCCACCGGCGCCCTTACCCAGGCGAGCCAGATGATGGAAGATACGCGGCGTCAGCACATAGCGGCCCACCACAGCCAGGGTGGAAGGTGCTTCCTCCGGCTTTGGCTTTTCCACAATGGCGTGCACAGCTTCCAAGCCCTCCTTGAGCGGCTTGCTGTCCACGATGCCATAGCTGCGCGTGTCTGCAAGCGGCACCTGCTGCACCCCCAGCACCGAGCACTTGTAGTAGTCGTACACGTCCACCATCTGGCGCATCACCGCCGGCTCGCCGTCCAGCAAATCATCAGCCAGCAACACGGCAAATGGCTCATTGCCCACCACCGGCTGAGCGCACAGCACAGCATGGCCAAGACCCAAGGCCTCTGGCTGGCGAATATAGACACATTTCATGTCTGCAGGCATCAGGCTGCGTACATATTTGAGCATCTCGGTCTTGCCACGCACTTCCAGCTCGTTTTCCAGCTCGTAGGCCTTGTCGAAGTGGTCTTCGATGCTGCGCTTGCTTCTTCCTGTCACAAACACCATTTCATTGATGCCTGCAGCAAGGGCCTCTTCCACCGCATACTGAATCAACGGCTTGTCCACCACTGGCAGCATCTCCTTGGGGCTGGCCTTGGTGGCAGGCAAGAATCGGGTGCCCATGCCCGCAACCGGAAAAACAGCTTTTCTTACTTTCATCTTCACACGTCTTTCAATTGCAAAAAAATATCAGGAATCACCACCAAACAAATCGCGTGTGTAAATTTTCTCTGGCACATCTGCCAGCTCATCCACCACACGATTGGCCACAATCACATCAGCCATCTGCTTAAACTCCGAAAAGTCCTTCACGACCCGGGAATGGAAGAAATCAGAAGCATCGAGCACAGGCTCGTAAACCACCACCTCGACACCCTTGGCCTTGAGGCGCTTCATCACCCCCTGGACGGAAGAAGCACGGAAATTGTCCGAGCCAGCTTTCATCACCAGGCGGTAGATACCCACCACCTTGGGATTACGCTTCAAAATATCGTCCGCCACAAAATCCTTGCGTGTGCGGTTCGATTCCACAATCGCATGCATCAGGCTCTGCGGAACATCGGCATAGTTGGCCAGTAACTGCTTGGTATCCTTGGGCAGGCAATAACCGCCGTAACCAAACGATGGATTGTTGTAATGCCCGCCGATGCGCGAGTCGAGACTGACCCCTTCAATGATCTGGCGCGTATCCAGCCCATGCACGGCCGCATAGGTATCCAGTTCATTGAAATACGCAACGCGCATCGCCAGATAGGTATTGGCAAACAGCTTGATGGCCTCTGCCTCGGTGCTGTCCGTCAGCAATACCTGCACATCCTTTTTGATGGCGCCTTCGCACAGCAGATCGGCAAACTGCTGACCGCGCTCGGAACGCTCCCCCACCACAATGCGACTGGGATGAAGGTTGTCATACAGTGCCTTGCCTTCACGCAGGAACTCTGGCGAGAAAACAATGTTCTCGCTACCTAGTTGTTCCTTCAGGCGCTTGGTAAAGCCGACAGGCACCGTCGACTTGATCACCATCACCGCATCCGGATTGATGGTCATCACCTCTCGTGCCACCGACTCCACCGACTTGGTATTGAAGTACTGCGTTTGTGGGTCGTAATCCGTCGGCGTTGCGATGATCACAAAGTCCGCGCCAGCATAGGCATCCTGCTTATTCAGAGTAGCGCGAAAATTCAGCTTTTTTTCCGCCAGGAAACTCTGAATCTCTGCATCCACAATAGGAGACCTCTTGTCATTGAGCAACGACACTTTACGCTCGTCAATATCAAGAGCGACTACCTCGTGATACTGCGCCAACAACATGGCATTGGAAAGGCCAACGTATCCTGTACCTGCAATTGCAATTTTTAAAGTCATGATCTATTTTTCGAAGCAAGGTGAAGCGATACTCTGAAAACACGATTGAATTCCATTTATGCACTTACCTCATTTAGCAATCCTATGGTAATTATCTGCTACCCAAGCTGAGCTACCCTGATAATGTGAAGCAGGGCCAAAAATGAAAGATTATTGATGTTATTAGGTGCGTCCATATCGGTCTTCAAACCGCACTATGTCATCCTCACCCAGATATGAGCCAGACTGCACTTCAATCAACTCCAAAGGGATTTTTCCTGGATTTTCCAGCGCGTGAACCTCACCGACCGGTATGTAGGTAGACTGGTTTTCCGTCAAGAGGTAAGTCTTATCCCCATTGCTGATCTGAGCTGTACCACTCACCACAATCCAATGCTCCGCCCGATGGTGGTGCATCTGCACCGACAACTTTGCGCCAGGCTTCACAGTGATGCGCTTGACTTGGTAACGCATGCCGCTATCGATGCTGTCATACATGCCCCAGGGACGGTACACCTCCCGATGGCTATCGTGTTCGTTACGACAGTCAGCCTTCAGCCGTTCAACCACTTTCTTCACATCCTGCACTCGGTTCTTGCAGGCTACCAGCACCGCATCTTTGGTCTCGACAACCACCAAGTCTCGCACCCCCACAGCAGTTACCAACCGACTACTAGCGTGCACATAGGTTCCCGCACTGTCTTGCAAGATAGCATCGCCCTGAACGGAGTTGCCAGCGTTGTCCTTGGGGCTCACATCCCACAGCGCCGACCAGCTACCCACATCGCTCCAGCCAGCGTCCAGAGGAACCACCACAGCATCATCGGTTTTTTCCATTACTGCATAGTCAATGGAATCCGATGGACAGGCCTCGAATGCTGCCTTGTCCACGCGTACGAATGTCAGATCCTCCTGAGCATTTGCCATGGCCGCTTGGCAGGCCTTGAACATATCGGGCGCAAAGCGTTCCAGCTCCTGCAGATAGCGAGCAGCCTTAAACATGAACATGCCGCTATTCCACAGGAAACGTCCGCTGTCCAAATAGGATTGCGCAGTTGCGACGTCCGGTTTTTCAACAAAGCGGTTAATCACAAACCCGTTGCCGGTGACCGCTCCCTGCTCAATATAGCCATAGCCAGTTTCAGCGTGCGTAGGCACCACGCCGAAAGCGACCAGCTTGCCGTCACTTGCCAGAGGCAAGGCCGCCTGCACACAGTGTTGGAACGCTGCCACGTCGGCAATGACATGGTCAGCAGCCAACACCAGCAGCACTGCGTCGCTGGTAGCCTGCAGCTTGCTCGCTTGCATTGCTGCCAAAGCGATGGCCGGTGCAGTATTACGGCCTGCTGGCTCCAACAAGATCTGTGCCTCGTCTCGACCGATAGAGCGTAACTGCTCGGCGGCAAGGAAGCGATGTTCTTCGTTACATATCAGCAGCGAAGATGCCACGTCCAGCCCCTCCAGCCGCTGTATCGTGGCCTGCAACAGGGTTTGGCCACCAGATGCCAGCGGCAGAAACTGCTTGGGGTATTGCACCCGCGACAGCGGCCACAGACGGGTACCGGAACCTCCGGCCATGATGACGGGTATGACTTGCATGTTCAACTCAGAAAAGAAAAATAGGCCTTGCTGTTCATATGAACGACTTCGCTGCGAGCCGCCACCTGCAATGGCCACCAGCGAAACCGAGCATGTTGATCTCGCGGCCAGCTATGAGGCCAATTTTGTGAACCCCATGAAAGGGCGTAGGCCAGCACTACATAGTGAGTGCCGGCGCTGTTAGGTGCGTTGCTGAACACATTGTCATCATAGAAATGCTCGAAAACGCCCAGCAGCCGAGCTTGCTCCCGACGGCTGGAACGGCCCAGCTCATTAAGAGTCAGCCTCTCGAAGGCCGTGTCCAAACGTTCGTCTTTACGCACCCGTCCGCCGGGAACAAACCATGTTCCCTGCGCCGGCCGGTTTAGCCGCTCGCCGAGCAAAATTTCGCCGCAATCATTGCTAACAACCAAATCAATCGACACCAACGGTGCAGACTCAATGACCGTCCTGAATGCATCATCACTCAGCAGCATGCCAACACCATTAACAGTGTCACGCTACAAGAGAGTGCAGGTAGTCGATTTGATCAATCAATTGATAATGGTGATTACCCACGAAGAAACCAGCACGATCAATATATTCCGCGTTCTTCAAATCAGCGTGGATAGTGTAGTCAAACCATTTCAGAACTTCATTCTTGGCGAAGTTGCCCGCCACGATCGGGCGCACGTCAATCTGGCTGGCCGAGAGCTTATCCATCAAGGCTGAACGGCTGATTGGAGCGTCTTCCGCCAGCAGAAGCGAAAAACCGAACCAACTGCTTTCCCCGATTTCCTTCTGAATGCTCAACCAGGGATGCTTTTCGAACCGCTTGACAAAGTGTTCAGCATTGTTGCGGCGTGCGGTGATCATGCCGGCTAGCTTCTTCATCTGTTCCTGGCCCACTGCGCCGCTCATTTCCAGCGGGCGCAGGTTGTAGCCGGGCAGCACGAAACGGAAGGATTCTTCGAATGCGTTGTCGCTCTTTTCGCCACACACCAAGTTGTGCTTGGGCAAGTTGCGCGTCCAGCCGTGAGCACGGACGCACAGCAGAATGTGATACAGCTCCTCATCATCCGTCACGACCAAGCCGCCTTCCATTGTGGCAATGTGGTGGCTGAAAAAGCTGCTGAAGGTGCCCATCAGTCCATGGGTGCCGGCTTGTTTACCATCAAAGACGGCTCCGAGGGATTCGCAGTTATCTTCCAGCAGCAGGATGTCACGTTGACCAATGATCTTGCGGATTTCTGCGAAATCGTTCGGGTTACCCAGCAGGTTGACCGTCAGGATGGCCTTCGTGTCATCTGTCACGGCCGTCTTCAACTGCTCCAGGTCAAGGTTCAGCGTTTGACGGTCGATGTCCACGAACTTCAGCTTCAAGCCGTACTGCTGCAGCGGGTGGTAGGTGGTGCTCCAGGAGACGGCGGGTACGATCACTTCGTCACCCCGCTTGAGCGAGCCTTGCTTACGGAACATCAGCGCTGCGATCATGGCCAAGTTGGCCGAAGAACCGGAGTTGACCATCACCGCATAGCGGCTGCCCACCCATTCAGCGAACTGCTTTTCGAACTGAGCTACTTCCTTGCCCATGGAGAACATGCCTGATTTGAGCACGCGATCAATGGCGGCGTATTCGGCTTCGTCCCAGGTGGTGCTGGCGAGCGGATATTGCATTTCAGGTTCCTTAGAGTTGATTCAAATAGTATTGATAGGTCTTTGCCAGACCCTGTTCCAGGGTATGACCGGGCTGCCAACCCCACTCCATTGCCCGGCGTGTGTCGCTCAACTTGCGTTGCATGCCGGTAGGTTTCGAGAGGTCGTGATGGAACCCCCCTTGATAACCTACTACTTTGGCGGCGATTTCGTAGTACTGGTTCACGGTGTAGTCGTGACCCAGTCCAATGTTCATCAGCGAAGGCAGGCTTTCAAAGTTCGTCAATGCACGCATGACGGCATCGGCAAGATCGCCGGCATATAGAAATTCGCGTCTCGCCTGACCTGAACCCCAAATTTCCACGCTGTCCAAACCTTGCTGCTTGGCTTCGTGCAGCTTGTGAATGACAGCAGGGATCATGTGCGACCAACGCGGGTCGAACTTGTCATATGGACCGTACAGATTGCACGGAATCACTGTCTTATATTGCAGTTGTGGATTTTCACGGCAGAGGTAATCGGCCAGACGAGCCACCGTGATTTTGGCCAGGGCATAGCCTTCGTTCGTGGGCTCCAGCATGCCTGTGAGCACATCGCCTTCAGCCAAAGCACCCTGCTGGTCTTTGGGGTACATGCAGGTGCTGCCGAAATTGATCAGGCGTGCGACACCTGTTTCCGCTGCCGCCATCAGCACGTTGCGGCCCATGTCCAGGTTATCCACGAGAAAGCGCACAGGCTCTCGCATGTTGGCCTGAATACCGCCCACACGTCCGGCCGCGTGAATCACGGCATCTGGACGATGAGTCTCGAAATACTGTTTGACTGTGGCGTAGTCAAGCAAGTTCAGCGCGGCACTGCTGGGTGTCAGCCAAGCATGCTCTGAGGCCAAAGGGTGGTCTTGGATATTGCGCCCCACCATACCCGAGGCGCCTGTCAGCAAAATCTTCATGTGAGTCGTGCAGCTCAGCGTTCCAAGCTCACTGCAGCTTCATAGCCATGCTGCTTCAGCAGAGCGTGCTGGCGGGCCTGCGTCAGGTCGTTGGCCACCATCTCAGCGCACATTTCCTGAACGGTGATCTCGGGGACCCAACCCAGCTTGGACTTGGCCTTGGCGGGGTCACCCAGAAGGGTTTCCACTTCGGCCGGGCGAAAGTAACGTGGGTCAACGACGATGAGAACATCTCCTGGCTTGACCGCAGGGGCCTTGTCGCCTTCCACCTTCACGACCACTCCCTTCTCATCCACGCCCTGACCTTCAAAACGCAGGGTAATACCCAACTCGGCAGCCGACCACTCGATGAACTGGCGCACGCTGTACTGCACGCCAGTCGCGATGACAAAGTCTTCGGGTTGGTCTTGTTGCAACATCATCCACTGCATGCGCACATAGTCCTTGGCATGGCCCCAGTCGCGCAGGGCGTCCATATTGCCCATATACAGGCAGCTCTCAAGCCCTTGGGCAATATTGGCCAAGCCGCGGGTGATCTTGCGGGTGACGAAGGTCTCGCCGCGGCGTGGTGATTCGTGATTGAACAAAATGCCGTTGCAGGCATACATACCATAGGCCTCGCGGTAATTGACCGTGATCCAGTAGGCATACATCTTGGCCACCGCATAGGGGCTGCGGGGGTAGAACGGTGTGGTTTCCTTCTGTGGAATTTCCTGGACTAAGCCATATAACTCCGAAGTGGATGCCTGATAGAACTTGGTCTTCTTCTCCAGCCCCAAGAAGCGGATCGCTTCCAATAGGCGTAATGTGCCAATCGCATCCACATCGGCCGTGTACTCGGGTGACTCAAAGCTCACGGCCACATGGCTTTGCGCACCCAAGTTGTATACCTCATCCGGCTGGATCTCGGACAGGATTCGCGTGAGATTCGAAGAATCCGTCAAATCGCCATAGTGCAACTTGAAGCGGGCATTTTCCACATGCGGGTCCTGAAAAATGTGATCGACCCGTTGGGTGTTGAATGAGGACGCTCGGCGCTTGATACCATGCACCTCATAGCCCTTTTCCAGCAAGAATTCGGCCAAATAGGATCCGTCTTGTCCTGTGATCCCAGTAATCAATGCTTTTTTCATTTTCTAAACCCTAATGTAATTGATAGCCCCCCAAATGGCGGCGAACGTACTAAAAGATGAGTGCTTTGTCCCGATAATGTAGCTACATTTAGAGAGAGCATAAAGATCGGCAACCGCCTCCTCTAACGAAGACAACCTCTCTTGAATGTTTGATTTTCCGGCAGCCTCTGTTTTAGAAATATCCCAGTTCTTTCTTAAAACAAGCACTTTATTCTTGTATTTTTCCATAAACTCAAATTCAGAGTCAGGATTATCTGCAGACAAAATTATCAAAGACTTCGGATTGGATTCAAAATAGTGGTTGATCTGCTTGTGGAGCTCTGCATCACTTGGGGGTTCAATACCCATCTTTATGCAATGATCTAGCATATCAGTGCGCCTCAAATGCACACCAAGTATTTTATCCTGTTTATTTAAAAATAATGAGTTGACGGATTTTTTTATTGACTCCACAGGAACTAGATTTTCATAAAATTCTTTAATAATTTCATTAAATCGAATGGACTCATCTTTATCAAGATTGTATTCTTTTTCGATACTAGAAGGATGACTTCCGCAATGCGTTGGTTGCGTTTTATATGTAACCAACAGATTATCTGAAAGATTGGTGACAGCAGATCTCTCCGAATTATCCATTAACTGACAATTAAAAAGATCAGAAAAATTTCCGGGACAGCTTGGATCCTTAATCCATTCATAGCTGAAAGCTAATCCCTTAACTGAGGCAAGAGCATAATGTCCAGCCATTGATCTCACCCTGTTAGACAGTCCGTAACGACCAGAAAATATTATATGTAAATTTTTCATAAATCGGGAGTTCAGATAAGAAACTCAGGTATTTGCTTTAAATATTCTTGATTATTTAAATAATTCGGATAAGAGAAGTGCTTAGACAAATCTCTATTTATTTTTTTGTAATTTTCGAGAAAAATCTCTTTATGCTTACTTCTCTGAGACAAATCTGATTGCATGGATTTCCCATTGTTATCCACTTTATAGATGTCTGCGGTGAGGTTCATGCCGTCAAAGGGTTGAAATAGCACGGGGTATCTGAACCATTGAGTGCTATGCTTGCCTTCAAAGTATCGCAGGCGCTCAATGAACTCTGTGTCCGCATTCTTTCGGATATTTTCATAATAGCCATATTTCTGGTGAGAATTAACCCGACAGGCCAAAGATGCCGTGCCATAACGCTCCACCTTGCCATCCAAAGCCAACAGCTTGAACTGTTTGTCTACTCGGACGATATCGCCAAAGCAAATAACGGCCTTGGTATCGGATTTTTCAAGGAAGGGCAGCTGTATACTGGCCCGTTGGCAGCAGCTAAAGTCATCTGAATCATTGACCAAGTAGATCGTGTCATCGTTGATGTGGCGGTGGATAACCGAATTCCGGATCCAGTAGGTGCCCATGCTTTTCTTATTCTGCTCCAGAGTGATATCGAACTTGGAGGAATCAACAAGTTTCCTAAACGCTGAAACAATGTGCATGGACTGATCTGTGCTGACGTCGTCCACCATGTGAACACTACAGTGTGGATGAGTTTGCATCGCGACGCTGTACAAGGCCGATGCGATATAAGAGGCCTTGTTGTAGTTCGACATCACAAAGATGGCGCTGGCACTGCTTTTCTGTAGCGGCCATTGATTGCATGTCGTGACGGTCAGAACCGTTCTAGCGGTCTGTAGACGGATAGAGTCAGTCGGCTCGTTGCGCTGTGGCGCCGGGTTAATATCCAGCAAAATTTGGCGACCTGGCGCATTGCACAGTAGGCCTGGAATGGTAACCACTTTACTCTGGCGAAGAACTTCAATATCTTGCTTGCAAAAATCCTCCAAGTCCAAGTCATTGTCAATCTGCCAAAGCCGCTTGTATTTGGCGGGTAGATGTCCGTCTATCAGAATATCAATCGATCTGAACGCCGCCTCACCACCAAAGCGCTCAAGCCCTTGTTTGGTAACAAACAAAGATGCAATGCCTGGGTTTTTGGCTTCCTGGCTGTTAGTCGCCTTGATTGGTTCTTGCCTAATAGACCAATATAAGCTCTCAAAGCTTTCAAGATTGATGCTCGGGCAGTCACGCAGGTACTTCTGAGAAAAAGCAAGATACTGTCCATTGCATGCGCGTGCAGCGCTTATTTCGGCATTCAGCAGCTCCACCTTGAACTTCAGGAATTCAGCCCAGGTTGATTTGAGTTGCGGCAATTCTGCAAAAAAAACTTGGTCAACCTCTTGCCGCTTGGCAAACTCCATGCAGTCAAACCAAAATGCCTTGGGATCGTCCGTGATCAAAATTCGATCAATAGTGCCCTGCGCAATCCAGTGAAGCAGACGTCTATTAAAGAAAAGTAATTCAGGCGTCTTGAATATAAGCGCGAGTTTAATATCAAATCGCTTTTTTAGAAGATCAGCAACAAAAATCAGCTGATTGATATTGGAAACTGTTTTTTCAACAGCAATAACCAACGCAGAGCTCTGTTGCTTTTCATTGTGGATTCGGTGAAATCGTTTCACATTACGCCCCCTTCTTTTTCACACAGCGTATGCAAATTATATCCATATTTTTTCAAGAAATATTTTTCCAAATTCTTAGTGGATATATCATTTTTTCCACCCGAAGCGCTGGAGTTGTGCGCTTTAAAAAGACTAACATCTCGATATTCCGCCGAATAATCAACAACAGGAAAACTCTTATAATCTGACGTAGATGCCTCAGGATTCAAAATCACAGATTTCACACCATTCAGACCACAGTGCCATTTAATCCACAAATCATCCGCAGTGGGAGTCAATTCAATCGCCGCGTTGATATCAACGAAATCCCGAGTAAAGAATTTAGTGGAATACAAAATACCATCCTTACCTGTTGGTAGATTGTTCATAGTCGCCACTGTCTTGCCGAGCTCCCAGTTACTGTACGGATTGATACCACTACTGTTGGCTGTAATGTAACGCCCCCGAAATGCAATGACACTATCATGTTCAAGGTATTTATCATACAACGTTTGGATAAAATAATCTGGATATAAAGTGTCATCATCCACTGTGATGAATATTTTATCTTTCGTTTTATCTTCAGAAAAAAAACCCTCCATGAATGGAATAATTTTTCTAAAAGGCCCCGTATTCTTTGTCCATTTTATCTCCAACAAAGGAAGCTTGATAAAGCTAGCCAACCGCGGATCATCTTTTCTAATACCTTTATCCAGAAGATATGCCTCCTCCGAAATATTCAAATATATTTTTTTAGGCAGCAACGTCTGTTTGTGCAGCGACTCTAATACTGGCAACAACCGATTCAAGCGGTCGCTTATAGTGGTAAGAGTAATGAAAATTTCAGGCGCTTCGGAATTTTTCTTTATTTCCGATTTAATAATGAATTTTTTGCACAGCTCAATATTTGCTGTAAAAATATACTTTAAATCAGGGTACTCTTGCTCTATCCGCTGGTAAGCAGCAAGCGCCTGCTCATATTCACCCCTATTAAAAAGGAGATTAGCTTCTTTAGTGGAGATCAACATAAAATACCTTAAATCACATTCAGAACTAAAGACTTCATCTTGATTTATTCAACAAATTTATCAAGCTGACTTTTCAGGCGCATTATTTCCAAACTACATTTATATGGATTTTCAGCAGCAAACCGCTTACTCATATAAGCAAAATTGCATCTTCTGAGCAATGGAGAATCTTGAATCCATTCATTTTTTTGTTCATATATTTTGAATATACGATATCCATAACTCTGAAAGAAATTATCGATATCACCAAAATATGCTTGTTGTGTCCCATCACGACGAAAACCAACCTCGATGTAAATTACATCAGCGAGCTGGTTTTCAAGTATTATTTTTGCTCCTCCAAGAACATCCAACTCATATCCTTCCACATCAATTTTCAACAAATCGATATGCCTATCCGTAAATAAATCCACAAGACCATCTAGACTACGGCATTGAATTTTTTTTACTTCCTGGCTTTGGTCCAAATGCATTTCAGGTGGAAAAACTTTGCTCATAGACTTAGCGGGACTCAATAATAATTCTTGATCCTCCGCGCCCAATGCATGATTATATGTATGAAGCTTATTTAAATTGACTTCAAGAACATTATTCTCCAACTGCTTATAGCTTATTGGATTAGGCTCAAACAAATGGGCTTCACGAATTTTTAGCAATTTACTCTTATGGAGCTTTAACAAAACCTCGCCAATATATGCACCAACATCTACATAAGTAAGGGATCTATTATAAAAGAATGGAGATATATCATTCAAGAAATCATCAATATCAGCATCACTGCTATATTTTCTTTCTTTTTCAGATTTTACCTGAAGCTCTCCCAGACTCTTTCTCAATTGTTCACTCTTTTTTTCTAGTTCAATATTCTTCTTTTCGATATCCTTAAATCTCAAGCTCCAGCCATCATTCAGTTTTTTTTCTTCAAGGAGAGATTTCGTCAAAACATCGATTTCATTTTTTTGATTACCATTGTTTTCGGCACACGGAGCATTAACCAACGTTAGCTGCTCAATCTGTGCCTTATATCCTTGGTGCAGCTTGATAGCTTCCTCATCACGCGCCTTGGCTAAGTGCTCTAGCTGTTGCATCCACTCCTGTGCCTGCCTTTCGACAGCAGCTTTAGCCTGAGCCAGTTGCTCAATCTGCACCTGACTCTCCTTCGCCATTTTGGCTTGCTCGTCGCGTGCCCTACCGAGCCGCTCCAGCTGTTGCGCTCGCTCCTGTGACTGCTTTTCAGCTGCCGCCCTGGCCTGGGTCAGCTGCTCGATCTGAGCCTGACGCTCCTGCGCCAGCTTGACTTGCTCGTCACGTGCCTTGGTGAGCTGCTCCAGTTGCTGGGCTCGCTCCTGTGACTGCTTTTCAGCTGCCACCCTCGCCTGGGTCAGCTGCTCGATCTGAGCATGGCGCTCCTGCGCCAGCTTGGCTTGCTCGTCGCGTGCCTTACTGAGCTGCTCCAATTGCTGGGCTCGCTCCTGTGACTGCTTTTCAGCTGCCACCCTCGCCTGGGTCAGCTGCTCGATCTGAGCATGGCGCTCCTGCGCCAGCTTGGCTTGCTCGTCGCGTGCCTTACTGAGCTGCTCCAATTGCTGGGCTCGCTCCTGTGACTGCTTTTCAGCTGCCACCCTCGCCTGGGTCAGCTGCTCGATCTGAGCATGGCGCTCCTGCGCCAGCTTGGCTTGCTCGTCGCGTGCCTTACTGAGCTGCTCCAATTGCTGGGCTCGCTCCTGTGACTGCTTTTCAGCTGCCGCCCTCGCCTGAGTCAGCTGCTCGATCTGAGCATGGCGCTCCTGCGCCAGCTTGGCTTGCTCGTCGCGTGCCTTACCGAGCTGCTCCAGTTGCTGGGCTCGCTCCAGTGACTGCTTTTCAGCTGCCGCCCTCGCCTGGGTCAGCCGCTCGACCTGATCCAAACGATCCTGCGCTAGCTTGGTCTGCTCATCACGCGCCTTGCCCAACTGCTCCAGTTTCTGGGCTCGTTCCTGCGATTGCTTTTCGGTGCCAGCCTTAGCCTGGGTCAGCTGCTCAATCTGAGCCTGACGCTCCTGTGCCAGCCTGGCTTGCTCATCCCGCGCCTTGCCGACCTGCTCCAGTTGCTGCGCCCGCTCCTGCGATTGCTTTTCAACAACAGCCTTGGCTTGGGTCAGCTGCTCGACCTGGGCCTGACGCTCCTGAGCCAACTTGGCCTGCTCATCAAACGTCTTGCTGAGCTGATCCAGTCGCCTGGCTACATCCCGTGACCGCTGCTCTGAAACGGCTTCGGCCTGAGCCAGTTGCTCGATCCTTGACTGAGCCTCCTGCAGCAACTTGGTCTGTTTCTCTCCATTCAGGCGCAGCGCAAGGCACTCGCGGTGATGTTGTTGCACCTTGGCATGCAAGGCCGCCCGGGCATCGCGCACAAACAATGCATACCCGATGCCAGGATGGCGCGTAGCCTCGAGGGCAACATACATCATGCCGTTTTGCTGAAGAAGTTCTGCCACTTCTTCCAGACTTGCTCCAGCAGGCATTGAGTGAAGCTCGCCCAGCAAGACTCTTGCAATGACTACATCCACCAGACCCAGCTTGCTGGAAGCTCGCAGCAGAGATCCTGCAGGAAGGCAGTCAATGATCAGCCAATTTCCTTCACCCATTGGCGGCTCGACGTCTTCGCTCAGGTCGCTAAACAAGGCGTCCAAGTTAATGGCACTCAGCTCTCTGACCTCTTGCGTCTGTAGGTTGGGCCAAAGACTCAAGAGTGATTGAGGCTCCAGCAGACCACTTTCCTGCTGACTGTTGGCCACAAAAAAGGAAGCCGTGCCCTGTTGAGCTGCAACCACGGTATTGCGTAATTCGCAATGTTGAGCACGTTCACCCAACAAGCCCACTGTGCGCTGCAAGGTCGAATATTGCAGAGGCTCCGCCTCTATCAACGTCACTCGGGACTTGCTGGCTTGATGCGCCAGCCATTGAGCCCAAATGCCTTTGCCGTTGCCTGCCCCTACCAGAGCAATATGTCCGGGGTGCATCAGTACATTCAGATGTTCCAGCCAGGGGATGATGGTATTCATTGGGCTATTCATAAAAGTTCTGCCGTTTCAGCCACACTCAGTGGCTGCGATTTGTGCATGCAAACCCTCAGCTTCAGTGCGACCGGCGATCTTTTCTGAATGCCTTCACTTCCGTGTACAGGCTCCAAGGCAGGGACATACGGCCGCCCAATGTTTTGGTATTTGCCACCAAGCAAGCGCCTAAACGATATGAGAGGTGTTGTTTGATCAGTTCTGCCTCGTGCGCATCACGATATTGCGTGATGGGCGGTAGTTGGAGACTTTTGCTTGCGACCTTATCCTGCGCGTAACGCTTTGCCTCGGCGCGCAATGCAAAAGGCATACTCAACCAACCGCCAATACTGCGCGATTGCCTGATCATGGTGGCACCCAAGCGATAGGAAAGCTGCTGCTTTACACGATCAGCGGCTCCGAAGAGAGCCCGAGGCTGCGGTTTCAGTTCAGCCTTGAGCCTGCAGTTTTCCAAGTAATGGCGCTCCAGCTCTTCCTGAACTTTGTGCAATTGAGTTAGCAGCAGTTCGTTTTCTTTCTCCAGTTCTGCCACCGAGGTTCTGGCGCCTGCAGTCTGCAGCTGCTTTTTTAGCTGCTCTTCACTTTGCTGAAGCTGCATAGCCTTGTCATGAGCGGCTTTAAGTCCTGCCTTAAGTTCGCTGTTCTGCAACTGATAAGACTGCAACGTTTTGACCCGCTCTTGGGCCGATTGCAAATCGATCTTGACCTTGGAAAATTCCACCAAAGCTTTTTCCTGCTGCTTGGCTTGCAGATACCGGCTTTCCAGTTCCTCTTGCACTCTATGTAGTTGCTCCAGCAGCAACTGTTTTTCCCTCCCGCTAGCCTGCAATTCTGTGGCTTTGCCTGCCAGCAGGCGCTCCTGCTCCCAGACACGCTGCTGCGCCGCAACGCCTGCTTGGTTCAACTGCTCAAACTGCCTCTCACGCTCAAGCGTTTGCTGAGCTTGCTCATCCAGCGCTTTGCCTAATTGCAACAGGCGCTGGGCATGCGCCTGCATGGCGGCCTGTTGCGCGACAAAGCTCGACCAGGCCTGATATCTACGATTGGCCTGCACACTTGAAGTCAGCAGTTGTCTACCTGTCTGGGCCTGACTGCGTTGCGGCAACGATGCTGCAGCCTGCAACTGCTCATATAGATCGATGGCCTGAGGATAGTCCTCCAACAGTTGCTCGGCCAGCCACTGCGCCAGTGCATTGCCATCCAGAGCTTGCTTTGGCTTGCCCACCGCGCCAGTGCTGATCTGAATTTCGTCGTTGCTCAATTCCTGATTCTGGCCTTCAACCTCTGACTGCACTGCTTCGCTGGGCAAGCAAAGCTGTGCGTCCACATGCAAGCTAAGTTGCTGCAAATAGCTCTGCGCCGATGTTTGCACCTGGGCTGCATGAACAAGCAGACTGCGCTCAGGATGTCGCAAATGGAAATTCAGCAAGGCGGAGTTGTAGGCAATCCAGCCATTGATTCGAGCTTCCTGCTCTTGTGGGCTGGCGTCAGCATGCTCCAACGCCTGGCGCGTGAATACGCTTTGCGGCTCATCAAACACCAGAACGAACACCATCTGCGGGTCTTGCGACTTCCAGTAATCCAGCAGATAGACCGCTTGTGCATCAGCCCAGCCCCACAAAGGCTGCTCCATATTGGCCAGCATCAAATCCAGAGCCAGGCCTTGCCAGACCGGTGCCACCTCAATCTGCGCAAGCTGATCGGCAACGCATACCTGCTGCACCGGAACTCCACCATGCACCTTGACCAGGGTTTCACTGATCTGCGCCGGCATGAAACCTTCACGTCTGGACGGATTGGCCTCAGCCATGCCACTATCCAGAAGCAACTCCTCCACCTCATCAAAGCCCGACTGAGGGTGTCCCACCACAATAATTTTGTTCATAGCTCTTCAACAAATCAGAAAAATCAAAGACCAAATACGACCTTCGCGCCAATCGCGATCTGGTACATGATCTGAGTGATGTCTTTCCAGAACTGGCGCTTTTTCTCATCCACCTTGGGCAACACCAGCACCTGATCACCCGCCTTGAGTCGGGTATTCTCAAAAAGCTTGCTGGTATCAACCTGCTCGAACGCACCATCGCGGTGCGCCACAACAACGCGAGCGGCATCTGCGGTCTGAGTAAAGCCGCCAGCACGATCGATATAGTCCTTGAGACTCAAAGAGCCATCGAATGCCACGGCATTGGGAAAGAGAACTTCCCCACTGACCAGCACCAGTCCATCCTTGCGCGGTATGCGAATGACGTCGCCGTTTTCCAGCAGCATGTTGTCGCGCTGTGCTGCCTGTGCGATTTGCACCTGCCCGGTGGGCTCCACCTTCTTGGCACGCTCCACCCATTGCAGGGTCAGATCGGCCTCGTCCTTGCGCAGTCGGGCCTCTTCGCTGCTGCCGCTGCGAGCGGTGAGCAGTGCCGTTTCCAGACTACGCAAGCTGGTAGCCAGCATCTCCTTCTGGCGATCCTTCACGCTCTGGCGAAAGAGCTGAATGCTCTCAGGCTCGGCGTCTGCCGAGGTCTGAATGCCCTGCATCAGAGACCCCAGACGAGTGCCGTAAGGCAGCACATATTCCTGAGAATTCATATGCTCGCCTTCAACCCGAACGGTAATCGTGCCAGGCTTCTTATCAGCGGTGAATTCCAGTTCATCCCCGTTTTGCAGCACCAAGGCATTGGCCTCCTGCAGCGGGTAGTACTCCGTGTTCTTCACGGTTCCGGTATTGCGCGCAATACGAACATGGGTGGCCTGGGCCTGCGGCTTGGCCAGTTGCATCAACTGGGCGACCGTTTCAGAGCCCTGAGCAAACTCGAAGCGCTTGGCGTTGTTTACAAGACCCGATACCCGCACACGGTTGGCAATGGGGGGGACAAAAATCACATCTCCGTCATTGAGCTGCAGCAGCGGCAACTGGCCTTTGAGCAGAAAGTCATAGAGATTGAAAGTGGCACGCACGGAGCTACCGCGCTTGACCTGCACGGTCAGAAAGCTGCCCCGCTCCGGGTCAATGCCGCCTGCCTGATCAAGATAGTTAAGCAGGCTGTCCATGCTGGTGCCGTTGTACAGGCCCGGGCGCATGACATTGCCGCCCACAAAGATGCGCACCGGCTGGGCTGCCGCCAGGCTGGCGTAGCTGTACACATTGGCGCGGAACACGCGGCGCACTGCAGCCTCTACCTGCTGCTGAAGATTCTTGTTGGCAATGCCCAGTACCTTGACCGGCCCGACCTGCGGCAGAAAGATATTGCCTTGCGGGTCGACCGCGGCCACGCTGTCAAAAGTAAAGCCGCCCCAGAGGCGCAGGTGGATGCGGTCGCCTACCGCGACGAGATAATCGGGGTTGAACTGCGTTGCCCCGGCACGTGCAAAGTTGCCGGTAAACAGGTTCGCACCAAAGAC
This sequence comes from Comamonas testosteroni, assembly GCF_000761245.1. Lineage (GTDB taxonomy): Bacteria > Pseudomonadota > Gammaproteobacteria > Burkholderiales > Burkholderiaceae_C > Comamonas > Comamonas testosteroni_C. Next base: position 34,283 of record NZ_AWOR01000042.1, read on the forward strand.
ATCGCTATTGAGGTTGGCCGTGTAATCAGCGGTCTGTGGGGCTTGCGGCAACACAGGGGACTGCATGGGGACGGCAGCACCAGAGCGACTTACCGAAGCATCGCTAGATCCACCAGAAGGAACCAGCCCCAGCGCCTGATTGATCTGGAAAGGATCAATACTGGATGCCGATGTATCTTGGCTGGACCGGGCTTGAGAGGTCTGGGGCTGGGTCTGGGTCAGGGCCTGAGCCGGTACCAAACCAGTCAGCAGCACCACGACTGCCGAACTGATACAGGTACGCGCGATAAAACGTTGCATGATGAGACTCGAAAAATTCAGAACAATCAGTCGCGGTGATCGCGCACGATGGATACCAGCAATTGCACCAACCCGGCCAGCAGCAAGGCACCCAAGATAAAGGTGGCAATGTTGTAGAGGCGACGCGGGCGCAGGGGGTATTCAGGCATCGACGGGCTTTGCAGCACCAGCACCTTCTTCAGAGTACGCGTTGCTTCCACCCGGCCTTTTTCCAGCGCAACCAAGGCGCTCTTGTAGGCATCCTGTTGAAACTGGGCCTCCAGCTCCAAGCGCTGGTACTCTTCTACCGTCTTATTCAACGACTGCCCCTTGGCACTGGTCAAACGTGCTTTTTCTGTCTTGATCTGCTTTTCCACGGCCTGAATCTGCAGATCGACCTCCACGACCGCAGGCGCTGTGGGGGCCAGATAGCCCAACAACGCAGTCTTGCGCGCGCTGAGTTCAGTCAGCTGTTCATCCAGCTTGTTGACCACACCGGCCAGATTTTCAGCTGCGGACTGCGGCGATATCAGGCCCTTGGCATTCTGAAAGGCCAGAACGCGCTGACGCGCGTTCAGCGCATGCTCACTACGTTCCTTGACCTGCTTTTCCAGAAAATTCACCTGCTCCTGCGCCAGCTGGTGGCCCAGCGTATTCATATAGTGCTCGCCCTCATGAACCAGTGCACTGGTGATCTTGCGAGCCATGTCTGCGTCATAAGCCTGCGCCTGGATGACCAGCACACCTGCATACTCGTCATATTCCACACTGATGCGCGAGAGAAAATGCCTATGAAAAAACTCCAGAGACGCATCATGGAAGAACATGCGCGAAAGCACGTCATGATCGTGGCTGCTGTAGTGTTCCCGCAGGTTCAGGTCTTTATCCAGTTGCAGCAACATATCCACGGACAGCAACCGATCGCGCAGCAGCATTTGATCTGCGCGTGATATGCCATCACCGCCAGCCAGTAAAGAGCTGAAATCCATTGCCTGCGAAGCCGCCATGTCGGTTCGTTGAATCAGCACGCGGGCTTCAGACACATATCGATCAGAAGCAATAAGTCCCCAATAGATAATGGCTAATATAGATACGCACAATGCAATGGCAAGAGCCTTCATCCGCCATATGGCTTGGCAATAGCCCTTAAGGCATTCTTTTTTAAAGAAATCGGTCATGTGGCAATACTGTCTTTGTAATTCTTTAAGGCATCTTCAATGCTGTCAAACCAATGGGCCTGACCTTCATGCAACCAGATACCAGCTTGACAAAACTCGCGCAAAGTACCATCGCTATGGGATACCATAATCAGCCCAGAACGATCCGCAATTCGCTTAAATGCATCAGATGCTTTCTTTCGAAATGAAGCATCTCCGGCCGAAGTGGCTTCGTCCGAAATATAAACATCAAAATCAAATGCCAGAGAGAGGCCGAACTGTAGGCGTGATTTCATGCCCGATGAATAAGTACGAACGGGCTCATCAAATGATGAGCCCAGCTCCGCAAATTCTTCAATATAGTCAATCCTGTCCACCATGGCCGGTGCATCGCCAAAGCCATGCAATCGGCAGACAAACTTGGCATTCTGTCGACCAGTCAGAGAGCCTTGCAACCCTCCGCCATAACCCATGGGCCAGGAAACCCGGCTACGCCGTTCCACAAGGCCTCGTGTAGGTGTATCCACCCCGCCAATCAGGTTGAGCAAAGTGGACTTACCTGCACCATTACGGCCAACCAAACCCACACTGACATTGGCAGGAATGGTGAGATTGACACCTTTAAGTATCCAGCGCCCTGCCCCGTGTGGGGTCTGGTAACGCTTGTGTACGTCTTCCACAATAATCATTGTGCCCTCAGCTTCTGAGCAAAACGTATCTGCAACGCCACGCCGAAAAATATGGAAGCCGCAGCAAAGCCAAAAAGGTATTCAAAATTAGCCTCAGGAGCCGCGTGATAAACAGGAAAAAAACTGCTTCTCAACAACTCCAGTCCATGTGCAAATGGATTTAAAAATGCCCACTCTCTGTATTGAATCGGGATGACAGACAAAGGAAATATCGCTCCCGATAGAAAATACAAAGGTCTAAAAAGGAATACCGCCAGATTTCCTGCCTCAGGAACCAAATCACTAAGCACTGATAAAATCAAACCAATCCCCAATGCACAGAGCATCAGCCCCGCCCATGAAAGAATAGTTTCCATCGGAGCATCGGGAACAACGGAGCGACCAAAAAAAGCCAGCCCCCCTAACAAGACCAGCAAGATAATGATTCCGAGCAAAGTCTCCAGTGCAGCTCGAGAGATCACGGTGTCTATAGGCCGAACCTGACGATAGGCAAACAAGGACTTGTTAGCATCGACCGCCCCCATGGCGCGCTGGAAGACGTTCTGTACCGTAAAGTAGCCAGTCAGGCCCAAGACCAGCCACACCGCCACATCAGCGCCAGCAACAGAACGTGTACGCAGGACGGTGTACAGAAGCAACATGAAGCAAGCATGCAACACCGGCTCCAGCACGATGAGCACCCAGGCTCCGCGCGTAGCGCTCAGGCGCGCAACGGCTTCGCGCAGGAAAAGTGCGTTCCATACCGCAAAGGTAACGGAAAGTGAACTACGTGGCGCAGAAATCGCACCAGAAGACGGGGCTGAGTCCAAAATAAATCCTCGTTCTTTTGGACTCAAGACGCACTGAAATCCAATCGGCCGATTGTAAATGAAAACATAAGCAAAACCTTATTACAGGCAGCCACTACCTCCCACTTCACATTCAATTACATTATCAATAAACTATCGAAATGCACGATTTGATATATTTTATCTATTAAATAATTTTAATTCAAAAAATAAATGGTTAGATATTTTCAATCTGCAAAACACGGTGGTACTACAATATCAAAATAATTTCTCATACGCGTTTTCAAAAAAATCACTCAATAATAAAAATCAAAGAAACATAACCTCAACTATTTAGTTATCTCATATTTAAAACATTGAATAGTTGAAAAATATATTTCACGACCCCAGGCACACCACCGCACCGTCTTCATGCTTCACCCGGGGAGATCTCCGATGAAATCGCCAGCAAAACGGCAGATCCACACCGCAAGCAGTCAATAATGAGAGCCTACTGTGCGTTCAGGATGAACTTCTGACCGAGCACAAACATCGCTACCGTCACCGCAGCAACATCCGTGCTGCTTGCCGTCTGGATTGATATGAACACCACTCAAGAAACCGCCTCCCCAGCGACCCCACGCCTGACCTCTCTGTCTCACGGCGGCGGCTGTGGCTGCAAGATTGCGCCCGGCGTGCTGTCGGAGTTGCTGGCCAAAAGCAATCTGCCCAAGCAGTTTTTCCCCGACCTGCTGGTAGGCACAGAGACCGCAGACGACGCGGCCGTCTACAGGATCAATGACGAGCAGGCCATTGTTGCGACGACGGACTTTTTCATGCCCATCGTCGACGACCCCTATGACTTTGGCCGCATTGCCGCCACCAACGCGCTGTCCGATATCTACGCCATGGGCGGTACGCCGCTGATGGCGCTGGCCATTGTGGGCATGCCCATCAATGTGTTGCCGCACGATGTGATTGCCAAGATTTTGGAAGGCGGTGAATCGGTCTGCCGCGATGCAGGCATTCCGCTGGCGGGCGGTCATTCGATTGATTCGGTCGAACCCATCTACGGCCTGGTCGGCATCGGCATCGTCAACCCCAAGCAGATGAAGCGCAACGCCGATGCCAAGGACGGCGATGTGCTGATTCTGGGCAAGCCCCTGGGAGTGGGCATTCTCTCGGCGGCGCTCAAGAAGAATTTGCTCGATGATGCAGGCTACCGTGCCATGGTGGATGCAACCACCAAGCTCAACCGCCCCGGCGCCGAGCTTGCCAAGCTCGAGGGCGTGCACGCGCTGACCGACGTGACCGGTTTTGGCCTGCTGGGCCACGGCCTGGAACTAGCCCGTGGTGCCCAGCTCAGTGCACGCTTTGAAAGCGCCAAGCTGCCCGTGCTGCCCGGTGTTCGGGCACTTGCAGAGCAAGGCATTTTCACGGGCGCATCGGGGCGCAACTGGGCATCCTATGGTGAACACATCCAGTTGGCATCAACCGTGACAGATGCCCAGAAAGCGCTGCTGACCGATCCTCAGACCTCTGGCGGCCTGCTTGTTTCCTGTGCGGCAGATGCTGTCCAGCAAGTACTCAAGGTCTTTGCCGACAGCGGATTTGGTGATGCTGCAGTGATTGGCCGCATGGAGACAGGCACGCCCAAGGTTTTTGTGGACTGAGCGCGTCAGGCAGTCGAGAAGGAGCGCAGCCCTGCCCTTCTTTCCAAACAGAATGCAAAACGCCCGGCTCAAACCGGGCGTTTTGCATATGAGCGTCATATCGCGACTCAGGGCGTCTACGCCTCGCCCACGACCTCGGCCGTGGTGCGGCGGTCGATCTTGCGGCTCAGCACCACCGAGGTATAGGTCTGCTGGATGCCGTCGATCAGGCCGATACGGTCGAGCAGCGCATCCAGTTTCTCATTGCTCTCGCAGCGCACAAACACCATGTAGTCGTACTGCCCGCTGACAGCCGATACCTCTTCGACCTCGGTGAAGCGGTTGAGCGCCTGCATCACCGAAGTTGCCGTCTTGGGCTGAACACGGATACCGCAGTAGGCGCGCACGGCAGACTGCTCCATGCGTGAGCCAAGGCGAACGCCATAGCCGGCGATCACGCCCTCATGCTCCAGCTTGGCAATGCGAGCGACCACCGTGGTCCGAGCCAGATTCATCTGCCGAGCCAAATGCGCGGTCGAGGCTCGCGCGTTGGTCTGCAGCAGGCGCAGCAGCTGGCGGTCCGTTTCATCCAGTCGATATTCCATACCTTGTCTATCCAAATCTTGCCGTGCACTTACGCAAACGCTGCGTTAAACACAAACCCCAAGAACTCTCTGCCACCACCTGCAGCCATGCATTGCGCCGAGCGACTTCTATTGCTGCTCGCCCTCAGTCAAATGCCTGGAGCGAACCTCAGCCACACCCAACAGCCAATCATTGTGTCAGCTAACCCAGCCTGGCAGTGAGCTTGTCTTTTCAGATGGCAAATCTGAATACATTTGTTTCAATCAGGCAAAAATTCAACATATCTGCACTTGCCTGCGCTTGTGACCATGGCAAGGGCGCACTGCGGAACTTCAGGGTGACCCCGGCCGAAACCAGATCTCTGTTGTGGGCGGGCGGTCAAGCTCGTTCACAAGGAACCAAGTGCGCTCGCCGATTAACAGCGACACAAAAGAGCGAGGAGTCTAATGGTTGTTTTCCCGCGCTCATCGATGCCACCGACGATACGGCGAAAACACTCGGTAAGTTTGGCTGGTTTGACGCAAATATCTGCGAAAGGTAAGTGCTTACCCTAGGAAATTCTTTGGCCCAGTGCGTCGCTTTCGGCAATGCCTGAGCCCACCAGACGGCAAGCAGCCTCCAATCACCGACAACTGCGCCTTGTGCTGTGCAGCAAGACTGACTGCGCGATAGCGCAACCTGAGCGCTCCAATCGCGCATGACTGAAAGCTTCGGGCTCGCTTGCACGCGTCCCAAGCTCTACAAACAAAAAACCCTGCTCATTGCAATGAGCAGGGTTTTGATTCTTGGCAGGGGAGGAAGGATTCGAACCTTCGCATGCTGGAATCAAAATCCAGTGCCTTAACCAGCTTGGCGACTCCCCTACGATGGGACGAATTCTACAACGACTTTTCGCTATGAATTTCGAAGTAGTCAAAAAATGTGCAATTGCACATGGAATAGGTGTACAGCCTTCCTAGCGCCAAGCCAGCTCAGTCGCTGGCTGCCTATTCCACGACGACAGCCGTTCCGCTGGCCGAGACCATGAGCATGCCGTTGCCCTGGCCCAGCACCTCGAAATCAAGGTCCACACCGACCACTGCATTGGCTCCCGCCTCGGCAGCGCGCTGCTCCAGTTCCTTGAGGGCAATTTCACGCGCTCTTTGCAGCTCGCGTTCGTAGGTTCCAGAGCGCCCGCCCACGATGTCACGGATACCGGCAAAGAAGTCCTTGAACACATTGGCACCCAGAATGGCCTCGCCCGCTACCACGCCGCAATAACGGGTGATGCGCTTGCCTTCGATAGAGGGAGTGGTTGTGACGATCATGTTGGGCTTTCAAAAAAACGGCAAACCGAGATCGACACCCATACGCACTGTCCAGCGCTCCTCATGCCGCAGATCCAGGCGAGCCAAACAGCAAAAATCGGCGCAATCCGCTCGGCCCAGTATATGCGTGCAGACAGCGTGTCATGGCGGCCCACGGTCCAGACCGGCCAATGCTTGCCGTGGGCCAAATCAACGCCACAAATCGGGCACAGGGCACAGGGCACAGGGCACAGGGCACAGGGCACAGGGCAATCAGGCTGCAACCGTCAGCATCCGAAGCAGTTCTCCTTCGCCAGCGAAGCATCGATCAGGCAATACCGGATTGCATCTGTCTCACATTGATTTCCAGCATCAAATCCAAATCTGTCTGAATGCCATAAAGCACAAGACGCCATCAAAGAATCATGAATCCGGCAATAGCAGCTTCTGCATGCCTTGCACGGCATCGCGCAGAAAGCTCCAGGTCGTGGCTATGCGTGGAATCTGGCGCGACTCCACGGGCATGCTCATCCAGAAGGTGCGCGTAAAGCACGCCTGCTCGGGCAGCACGCGACTCAGTATCGGATCCTTGTCGGCCACAAATGCCGGCAGCACGGCCAGACCGGCGCCGGCACGCACGGCCTCGTATTGAGCGGTGATGCTGGTGCTGCGCAGCGCAAAACGCTCAGGCCGGTGCAAGGTATCGAGCAGTTGCAGCTCGCGCGTGAACAGCAGATCGTCCACATAGTGCACAAAGCTGTGATGGCGCAGATCCTCGGTTCTGGCCACCAATGGCTTTCGCGCCAGATATTCACGCTGGCCGTACAGATAGAGTCGGTAGTCGGTCAGCTTGGTGACCACGACCGAGCCGCGTTTGGGCCGCTCCAGCGAGATGACGATGTCGGCCTCGCGGCTGGACAGATGGAGCATGCGCGGCAACGCCAGCAGATCCACGCTGAGCAACGGGTAGCGCAGCGTGAGCCTGGCGAGCTCGGAGGCCAGCATCTGCGTGCCAAAGCCTTCGGTTGCCCCCACCCGCACCAGCCCGGCCAGCCCCTCGGCGGTCGCTGCATGTGCCAGGGGGCCTCGCTCCATCCCGTCCACCGCGCTTTGCATGGTGTTGGTCACTTCCTGCAGCTGCCGCCCGGCCTCGGTCAGCCGCCACTGCCCGCCTTCGCGCGCGAACAGCACGGCGCCCAGCTGCTTTTCCAGCGCTTGAATGCGCCGCGACACCGTGGTGTGCTCGACACCCATGCGCCGCGCAGCTGCGGCCATGCTTCCGCTGCGGGCCAGCTCACCAAAAAAACGCAGATGGTCCCAGTCCAATGTCTTTCCTTGCGATCCGTGGTTCAGTCGTTCTCGCTGCCCTGCAGCTTGCCCGTGAGGCCCTTGACCGCCTTGACGGCCGCACTGCGCTTGCGCTCGGCACTGCGCTGGGCCACGGCGCTCGGGGCGCGCGCGAACTCGTCGTTCTCGTGAATCAGCAGCGACAGCATTTCCATGAACTGCGCCCGCTTGTCATCGGCAAGAGGCTCCAGCATGCGGCGCTGGGCACGCAGCACCGAAGGCTCGGCAGCGACCAGCAGATCGCGCCCCTCTTCGGTCAGGCTCAGCAAACGCACGCGTCGGTCCGCAGGGCTGGCGTTGCGCGCCATCAGGCCACGCGCTTCCAGGCGGTCGATCACGCTGCCTATGGTGGAGGTGTCAAAGCCGATATTGCGTGCCAACGTGCGCTGGTCGATGCCCGGCTGACGCAGCACGGCCGACAGGGCCGCGTACTGCACGGGCGTCACGCCAAATTCCTCGGTTTCTTCCATGAACACGGCCACGGCGATCTGCTGCAGCCTGCGGATGTGATAGCCGGGATAGTTTTCTAGTTCTGCGGGTTGGTATTGCATGTCTTGAGAGCCGACGCCGGGCCCCGCCCTGCCGCGCGGCAGTTGAAGGGCCATGACTGAAAGACCCCGATATTCGCACGACTGCCGCCCCGATTCGCGCTAAGCCTGCTACCGGGTTTAACCCAATCAACGCTGACACAGATCAACATTATGCTAATCATCAGTGTGCTGTTTATTTGATTCACAGCCTCTCCTGGCCCATCACAAGGCCGTCAGAACCAGACGCAAGGCAGCAACGCACTGCCCAGCAGATACCAAAGAAAGAGACAAACCATGAGCCTTGTGCAAGCCCAGCCCTCACCGGTCAAGCTCACGGCCCTCGAAGCCCCCGGCCAACCCGAGCCCACAGCTGCGCTTGCGCAGTTGTACCGAGGCTTCGAGCAGGAAATGCTGGTGCCGCTGTGGACGGAAATCGGCGGCCTGATGCCTGCCCACCCCAAAAGCCAGGCCGCCGCGCATCTGTGGCGCTGGGAGAATCTGCTCAAACTCGCAGATGAAGCCGGTCGCATCGTCCCCGTGGGCCGGGGCGGCGAGCGCCGTGCGATTGCTCTGGCCAATCCGGCGCTCGGCGGCCGCCCGTTTGCCACGCCCACGCTGTGGGCTGCCATCCAGTACCTGATGCCCGGCGAAGATGCGCCCGAGCACCGTCACACCCAGCATGCCTTTCGCTTTGTGGTCGAAGGCGAAGGCGTGTGGACCGTGGTCAACGGCGACTCGATCCGCATGTCGCGCGGCGATTTTCTGCCCCAGGGCGGCTGGAACTGGCACGCCCACCACAATGCGGCCAGCCAGCCCATGGCCTGGATAGACGGGCTGGATATTCCGTTTGCCTACTACACCGAATCCCAGTTCTTCGAGCATGGCCGCCTGCATCTGGACCCACACGAGCGTGTCACGCCCGAGTTCTCGCGCTCCGAGCGCCTCTGGGGCCACCCCGGGCTGCGCCCTGTCGCTCACCTGCAGGACAGCCCGAGCACGCCTTTGCTGGCCTACCGCTGGGTGGACACCGACCGCGCGCTGACCGAGCAACTGGCGCTGGAAGCCGAAGGCTGCGCCGCCACGGTCAGCCCCGGCCATGCCGCCGTGCGCTACACCAATCCCTGCAATGGCCGCGATGTACTGCCCACCATCCGCTGCGAAATGCACCGCGTGACCTGCGGCGCCAGCACCCGGCCTAAGCGCGAAGTGGGCTCTGCCGTCTTCCAGGTCTTTGACGGCCAGGGCACGGTGACCGTGGGCGAGCGCCAATGGCAGGTGCGGCGCGGCGACATGTTCGTCGTGCCTTCCTGGCAGCTGTTCAGCGCGCAATGCGATGCCGAGCAGCCGCAGCTGGACCTGTTTCGCTTTGCCGACACGCCGATTTTCGAAGCCGTCCACGCGTACAGGGTGGACACCCCCTGAGCCGCTTCGCATCTTCCCCTTCAAGGGGGACGACAGCCTTTGCTGCGGGGCGGCGGGGCCGCCTAGGCCCTTTCTGGCTGCCTCACACATAGAACGTGTCTTTTTCAAGCACCTAGTCACCGATACCCATCAGGAATCACACCATGACCCAAGCCAACTACCTCTGGGCGCCGCCGCCCGTGCAATCTCTGCCCGTGCGCGACAGCGAGCAACGCCTGCCCGTCAATCGCCTGTTCTTTGTGGGCCGCAACTACCACGCCCATGCGGTGGAGATGGGCCGTCCCGTGGACAAAAGCGTCGAACGCCCCTTCTATTTCACCAAGGCCCCGCAGACGCTGACCGACTCGGGTGCCTGCGTGGCCTATCCCTCTGAAACAGCCAACTACCACTTCGAGATGGAGCTGGTCGTGGCCATCGGCAAACCGGGCTTTCGCATTCCTGCCGACCAAGCCCATGAGTACATCTACGGCTATGCCTGCGGCCTCGACATGACGCGCCGCGACCTGCAGCTGGTGGCGCGCGACAAGGGCCGCCCCTGGGATCTGGGCAAGGATGTGGAGCAGTCCTCCGTCGCCAGCGAAATCGTGCCCATGGCCGGCAAGGTGATCGAGTCCGGCCTCATCGAGCTGAGCGTCAACGGTCAGCTCAAGCAGCAGTCCGATGTGAACAAGCTGATCTGGAACATCCGCGAAATCATTGCCGACCTGTCCCTGTTCTATCACCTGCAACCCGGCGATCTGATCTACACGGGCACGCCCGAGGGCGTGGGTGCCGTGCTGCCCGGTGACCAGATCACAGGCCGCGTGGAAGGCGTGGGCGACATTACCCTGAATGTCGGCCAGCCCGAGTAAGGCGCGCAGACCATGAAGCTATACAGTTTCTTTCGCAGCGGCACCTCGCACCGTCTGCGCATCGCCCTCAATCTCAAGGGCCTCACGCCCGACTACCTTCCTGTCGATCTGCGCGTGGACGAGCAGGCCGAAGTGCCTTTCAAGCGCATCAACCCGCAAGGCCTGGTGCCTGCGCTGACGCTGGACAGCGGAGAGACGCTGATCCAGTCGCCGGCCATCATCGAATGGCTGGAAGAGCGCTACCCCACGCCCGCGCTACTGCCAGCCCCCCCCGAGGCACGCGCCCATGTGCGCGCCCTGGCGGCCATCGTGGGCTGTGATGTGCACCCCATCAACAACCGCCGCATCCTGCAGACCCTGCGCCAGCAGTTCGGAGCCGACGAGGCCGCCATCAACGCCTGGTGCGCCACCTGGATCACGGCCGGCTTCGATGCCATCGAAGCCTTGCTGGCACAGGACGACACACGCGGGCACTTCTGCTTTGGCAAGGCGCCGAGCCTGGCTGATGTCTATCTGATTCCCCAGGTCGAGAGCGCACGCCGCTTTGGTGTGGATCTCGCCTGCTGGCCGCTGATCAGCGCCGTCGATACGGCCTGCAGCGCCCTGCCCGCCTTTGCCCAGGCAGCACCTCTGGCCCAGCCCGACGCCCCGCAATAGACCTTTCCCCCTGCGGCCGCGCTCAGACGCGGCTGCCTGTAACGCTTTGCAGTCCCTAAAAACGCCCACCGGAGACAAACTGTGAAACACGAGCAAAATCAGCACAAAAACCAGTCCAAGCATACGCAAACAGCCATCAAAACCATAGCATCTGCAGCCGTTCTGCTGGCCGCAGCCGGCCAGGCACTGGCCCAGGGCGATGCGTCCGGCTATCCCAGCCGCCCTGTGACCGTGGTCACGGCATTTGCCGTGGGCAGTGGCCCCGATGCCGTGCTGCGCATCGTGGGCGAAAAGCTGGCCCAGCGCTGGAAACAGGGCGTGACCGTGGACAACCGCCCCGGCGGGGGCGGCTTTGTCGCCATCGAGTACGCGCGCCGAGCCAAGCCCGACGGCTATACCCTGCTGCAGCTGGACAGCGAACATATCTCCGCCCTGCCCTATCTCTACAAGAACAAGAACTTCAACACGCTGAGCCACTTCGACCCCGTGGCCCCGCTGTTCCTGACGCCCTTCTTTGTGGCCGTACCCACGAATTCACCGTGGAAGAGCATGGGGGACCTGATCAAGTCCGCCAAGGCCGAACCCGGCAGGATCAGCTATGGCTCCTGGGGCGTGGGCAGCCCCGGCCACCTTGGCGGCGAATGGCTGGACTATCTGACGGGCAGCAAGATGACCCATGTGCCTTATCGCGAGGTCAGCCAGCTGTTCACCTCGGTCGCCAACGGCGACCCGACCTGGAGCTTTGCCAGCCTGCCCTCCAGCCAGGGCATCTACAAAAGCGGCAAGATCCGCTATCTGGCCGTGGCCGCACCCAAGCGCATCGCGCAAATGCCCGACGTGCCCACGGTTGCCGAGGCGGGCGGCCCCGCCGAGCTGGATGTGAACTCCTTTGTCTCCCTGCTCAGCCCCAAGGGCGTGGACGCCGCCGTTCGCGACAAGATCCGCAGCGATGTGGTGGCCGTGCTGCAGGACCCGCAGGTCAAGGAGAAGTTCTCCACCTTCGCCTTCCAGCCCATGAGTTTCACCGTGCCCGAGATGCAGCAATTTGCCAAGAAGAAGTCCGAGCAATACAAGCTGCTGATTGAAAAAGCCCAGATCAGCCTGGATTGAGAGCCGCCTTCGGCCGTCAAACAGATCACGCCATAGGCATACGCTCGCAACCGGAAAAGCCCCGTCAGCACAGGCTGCACGGGGCTTTTTTCATTGACGCGATGCCCTTTTTCTGCGCGCCAGATCAAGAGACGCTGCACAAAAACAGCAGAGCTCCCAAGGCGCGCAAAAACGACCTCGACCCGGGGTTACACTTATTGCAAGGCGTTTCTCCGGGCTTACATCCCACCTCTAAAACGCCCGCATGCCATGAGCCCCCGCTAATAAGCGTCAGGGCTGTGCGGCAGCTCCCCGCCCAAGCCGCAGCGCCGTCTGTCTGCCAGGGCTCCATGCTGTTTTCACGTGACTCCACGTGATTCAGCCCCTTCAAATCGTTATAAAAAAATGAACAATTCCATCAAGACTGCCATCGCTTTTTTGCTGCTTCCGCTAGCCGCAGCTTCGCAGGCAGCCGAGCCCCCTTCGCCCATTGCTGCTGCCGAGCTGTATATCCGCACTCTGGTCAATCACGACGAGCAGGCCATCGGCCAGCTCAATGACTATCTGCGTCCGGACCGCCTGCGCTCGGGCCGCAGCGCGGACTACGCCAACGCCGCCGAACTCAAGCAAGCCGACAAGGACTTCCCGCGCGAAGTCACCGACGTGGCCCTGCCCCTGTTCCCCGAGGCGCAGCGCAACGCCCTGCGTGCACCCGTGGAAAGCCTGATGAGCACGGTGCAAAAGGCGCGCCAGCAATCGCAGTGCAAGACCGTATCGGCCACCAAGCCCAAGCTCGACAAGAATGGCGTGCTCAATACCGAGGTGAAGTTCAGCTGCCAGCTGGTCAAGGCCCCCGAGACCTGGGCCGAGGGCATTCAACGCATGGTGCGCAACAAACTCAGCCTGGAGCAGGTGCAGGGCGAACTCAAGAAGCTGCAAGCCGCCTACTCGGTCCCCGCCAACCACAGCTACGAAGGTACGCTGTCTCTGGGCATGGTGCCCAAGGACAAGGACAAGGCCTGGCGCAACGACTTCGCGAGCGAAGCCTTTGACGAAATGTTCAGCGAGCTCTAATAGCACCTGAGAACGGCAAAAGGGCCCGAGTGGGCCCTTTTGCATTTTGCCGCCGCAGGTACTGCAGCCATGCCTGCACGACAGGCTCCAAAGCGCTGGCAGACATAGCATCCACTTGTGCACATTTGCACACCCTATGTGCAGTGTTTGCTATTGCTACGGCAAATCCGCACACATACCATGAGGAACGAATTCACCAACGGAGACACCTCATGAACGCACCGACTTCCGCCAAGGTTCTGGCGCCCACGGTCAAGCTGCTCATCAACGGGCAGATGGTCGAATCCAAAACCACCCAGTGGCGCGACGTGGTCAACCCTGCGACGCAGGAAGTGCTGGCGCGCGTACCGTTCGCCACGCCCGACGAGGTCAACGCCGCCGTGGCCAATGCCAAGCAAGCGTTCAAGACCTGGAAAAAGACGCCCATCGGCGCACGCGCCCGCATCTTTCTGAAGCTGCAGCAGCTGATCCGCGAGAACATGAAGGAGCTGGCCGCCCTGCTGACGGCCGAACAGGGCAAGACCCTGCCCGACGCCGAAGGCGATGTCTTCCGTGGCCTGGAAGTCGTGGAGCACGCGGCCAGCATCGGCAATCTGCAACTGGGCGAGCTGGCCAACAATGTGGCCAACGGTGTCGACACCTATACGCTGAACCAGCCGCTGGGCGTGTGTGCAGGCATCACGCCCTTCAACTTCCCGGCCATGATTCCGCTGTGGATGTTCCCCATGGCGATCGCCACGGGCAATACCTTCATCCTCAAGCCTTCCGAGCAGGACCCCATCGTCACCATGCGTCTGGCCGAGCTGGCACTGGAAGCCGGCGTGCCCCCTGGCGTGCTCAACGTCATCCACGGCGGCGAAGACGTGGTCAACGCCATCTGCGACCACCCCGATATCAAGGCCATCAGCTTTGTGGGCTCGACCAAGGTCGGCACCCATGTCTACAACCGCGCCAGCCTCAACGGCAAGCGCGTGCAATGCATGATGGGTGCCAAGAACCACGCCATCGTCATGCCCGACGCCAACAAGGAGCAGTCGCTCAACGCCCTGCTGGGCGCGGCCTTCGGTGCGGCCGGCCAGCGCTGCATGGCGGTCTCGGTAGCCGTTCTGGTGGGAGAAGCCCGTAACTGGATTCCCGATCTGGTGGCCAAGTCCAAGACCCTCAAGGTCAATGGCGGCACCGAGCCCGGCACCGATGTCGGCCCTCTGGTGAGCTGCGCGGCCCTGTCGCGTGTCGAAAGCCTGATCGAGTGCGGTCTGGCCGACGGCGCCACGCTGGAGCTGGACGGCCGCAAACCCGAGGTGGCCGGCTATGCCAAGGGCAATTTTGTCGGCCCCACCGTCTTCAGCGGCGTCAAGCCCGGCATGAGCATCTACGAGCAGGAAATCTTCGGCCCCGTGCTGTGCCTGGTCGCTGCCGAGGACATCGATCAGGCCATCGAGTTCATCAATGCCAACCCCAATGGCAACGGCACGGCCATCTTCACCCAATCGGGTGCGGCCGCGCGCAAGTTCCAGGAAGAGATCGATGTGGGTCAGGTCGGCATCAATGTGCCTATCCCCGTGCCCGTGCCGCTGTTCTCGTTCACGGGCAGCCGTGCCTCCAAGCTGGGCGACCTGGGCCCCTACGGCAAGCAGGTGGTCATGTTCTACACCCAGACCAAGACCATCACGGCACGCTGGTTCGACGACAGCACCACCAGCCACGGCGTGAATACCACCATCAGCCTGAAGTAAGCCGGCCATGAAACCCGACAGTGCAGCCCTGCCTCTTGCCAGGCCCGGGCTGCGCTGTGCGGCTTTGCCGATGATGGCAGGCATGTACGCTCAAGAATTGTCACGCTCCCCCCGCCTGCGCCCGGCCGCAAATACCTCTCACAGCCCCGCACGGCGGCTGACCCGTCTGTGCGCCCTGGCAGCCGGCAGCCTGCTGATTGCCCATCTGCCTGTGGCCTCGGCCCAGGACAGCGAACCGGCCCCGTTGCACTGCCCCGCAGATCAGCCACTGTCTCTTGCCTGCCTTGAGCAACAGGCCCAGGTCATTGAGCGGGGCATGCAGGTGCTCTACCTGTACCTGCAGCGCCAGCTGCCGCAGGCCAGCGCCCAGGCCCTGCAGACCGAGCAGGACGACTGGACACAGCAGCGCGACCGGCGCTGTCAGCCCAATGGCTACGTCCATGAAGCCGAAGACATGGCTGCCTGCCGCATCGGCATGGCCTTGAGCCGGGTCAAGGCCTTCAAGAACCAGTGGTATCCGCTGGCAAAGAACGCACAGGGTGAAAAGCAGCCATGAACCGGGCAAACCCATATCACTTGCGCCAGCAGGCCAGCCCGGGCTGCGATGATGCGGGCATGACGATCCGCATTCAGAAAATCAGGCAACTGCGGCCTGCGAGCATTGACACCAAATTGCTTGCTGCTCTTTTTATTGCAGCAAGCTTGAGCCAGCAAGCCCTGGCCCAGGCCGGCGCCGACTGCGTGCCCGGCGGCACCACGGCCCAGACCAATGCCTGCGCCATCAAGGACTTCCAGCAAGCCGACACCGACCACCAGATTCTCTATGGCGATGTGATGCGCGCGCTATCGGCCCATGAGCGCCCCGCCCTGCGCAAGGAGCAAGGCGAATGGAGCCGTCAGCGCATTACCCAGTGCAAGCAGGCCACGAAGGCCTTTGAAGCGCAGCCCGACTGGCCCAGCCGCTACCACGGCTGTCTGGTGCAGCAGATCACGGCCCGCGATGCGACTCTCAAACGCTGGCTGCACCAAGGGCCGCCGGACTGAACTGCAAAGCCGTCAGGGGCCAGAAGACGAGCAGAACAAAAAAGGAGACATGAAATGGACTTTGAACTCAGCGAAGATCAACGCGCTTTTGCCGATACCGCCCGTGCTTTTGCGCAAGCCGAGCTGGCGCCGCATGCGGCCGAGTGGGACCGCGAGCACATCTTCCCGCGCGAGGCGATTGCCAAGGCCGGCGAGCTGGGCTTCTGCGGCCTCTATGCTCCGGAGAGCATCGGCGGCCTGGCCCTGCCACGACTCGATGCAACGCTGGTATTCGAAGAAATGGCGGCCGTCGATCCATCGACCACGGCCTTCATCACCATCCACAATATGGCGACCTGGATGCTGGGCAACTGGGCCACCGATGCCGTGCGCGCCGAATGGGGCGAGCAGCTCACCAGCGGCAGCAAGCTGGCCAGCTACTGCCTGACGGAGCCCGGTGCGGGTTCGGACGCGGCCTCGCTCAAGACCCGGGCCGAGCTGGTGGGCAACGAGTACATCGTCAACGGCAGCAAAGCCTTCATCAGCGGCGCGGGCAGCACCGATGTGCTGGTACTGATGGCAAGAACCGGAGATGCCGGCTCCGGGGCTTCGGGCATTTCGGCCTTTGTCGTGCCGGCCGACGCGGCCGGCGTGAGCTATGGCAAAAAGGAAGAGAAGATGGGCTGGAACAGCCAGCCCACGCGCGTCATCAGCTTCGACAATGTCCGCATTCCCGCGCACAACCTGCTGGGCCGCGAGGGCGAAGGCTTCAAGATCGCCATGAAGGGCCTTGACGGAGGGCGCATCAATATCGCCACCTGCTCGGTGGGCGCTGCCCAGGGCGCGCTGACCCAGGCCCAGCACTACATGCAGGAGCGCAAGCAGTTCGGCAAGGCCATCGCGAGCTTCCAGGCCCTGCAGTTCAAGCTCGCCGACATGGCGACCGAGCTGGTTGCAGCCCGGCAGATGGTGCGGCTGGCGGCCTCCAAGCTGGATGCAGGCGCGCGCGACGCATCTACCTACTGCGCGATGGCCAAGCGCTTTGCCACCGATGCCGGCTTCATGGTCTGCAACGAGGCCCTGCAGCTGCATGGCGGCTACGGCTATATCCGCGAGTACCCGCTGGAGCGCCTGATGCGCGACGCCCGCGTGCACCAGATTCTGGAAGGCACGAACGAAATCATGCGCGTCATCATTGCCAGGCGCATGCTGGAGGGTGATGCACCGGAGGTCATTCGCTAAGCTGCTGCCATCATGCAACGCAAGGACTGTCATGCCCGCCAAACCCATCGCCCCTGAAACCCTGCAGCTCATAGACGCCGTGCGCGATGCGCTGCAAGATTGCACAGCCGTGGAAGAGAAGACCATGTTCGGCTGCCATGTGTTCATGGTCGACGGCAAGATGTGCCTGGGCGTGGAAAACGACGAGTTGCTGGTGCGCCTGCCCCCCGCCAGTCATGCGCAGATTGCGGAGATGCCGGGCGTACGCCCGCTGTCCTCGCGCGGACTGATGGACGGCTACTTTCTCGTCGGCCCCACGGCCTACGCCAGGCGTGAACAGTGGCAGCACTGGATCAGCGAAGCCCTGGCCTTCAACCCGTTGGCAAAGGCCACGCCAAAGCGCAAGACCGGCAGCAAGACCGGAAGCAAGGCCAGCAGCGAGACCGATAGCAAGAAGCCGGGCGATGGAGAAAGCCCAGCCGGTCAAGGCACCAGCAGCGGGCGCAGGCGCACCAGGGCAGCCCCGAAACCGGCTGATGCCGACGCTGCCGGAAAGCACCCTATTTTCGACAGCGAATAAGCACAAAGGACTGACCTCATGGCCATACGCATAGTCCAGCTAGGCAGCGAACGCGTCCCTGACGAGGGTCTGCGCATAGGTACGGTGCGCAGACCGCCGCGCGGGGTGCCCAAGGCCGAGTTCGCCAGTCGCAACTACTACGACTGCTGGTACCCGGAGCTCTCGCCCGAGGTGGAGCTGATGCAGCAGGCCCTGGAGGCCATCAAGCTTCGCATGGCCGGCCAGCAGGCACAGGCCGACAAGCTCTGGAAGCAGTTTGAAAAGCAGTTCCGCAAGCAACTGGCCGAGCCCGCCGCCGATCGCACCCTGGGCCTGCTCGCAGCCTTGTCGCACAGCTGCGCCTTTTCTCTGGGCTGCTACTGCGACGACGAGGCGCATTGTCACCGCAGCATCTTGCGCAGCCTGCTCGCTGACAAGGGTGCCATTTTCAAGAATTAAGCGAAAAACCGATCAATCGCTTATGGGTAAAGCGCTAGACGCCATCAATTCAATAACAGCAAGGAGACAGACATGCAAATCGCTTTTATCGGTCTGGGCAATATGGGAGCCCCCATGGCCGTCAATCTGGCCAAGGCCGGCCACAGTGTCAAAGCCTTTGACCTGAGCCAGGAGGCCATCGCCAAGGTCGTGTCCGCCGGAGCACAGGCTGCCTCCAGTGCCCAGGAAGCCGTGCAAGGGGCCGAAGCCGTCATCACCATGCTGCCCGCCAGCCAGCATGTAGAGAGCCTGTTCCTGGGCCGCGACGGCGCGGCCGGTCTGCTCGCGCACATCGCCAAGGGCACGCTGGTCATCGACAGCTCCACCATCGCTGCGGCCACCAGCCAAAAGGTGGCCAAGGCGGCCCAGGCAGCGGGCATAGACTTCATCGACGCCCCGGTCTCGGGCGGCACCGGCGGTGCAATTGCCGGCACGCTGACATTCATGGTGGGCGGCAGCGACGCGCAGCTGGCACGCGCCCAGCCATTGCTTGAAAAAATGGGGGCCAATATCTTCCACGCGGGCGGCGTCGGCGCGGGCCAGACGGCCAAGATCTGCAACAACATGCTGCTGGGCATTCTGATGGTGGGCACCAGCGAAGCAATCGCCCTGGGCGTAGCCAACGGTCTGGACCCCAAGGTGCTGTCCGAAATCATGCGCCGCAGCTCGGGCGGCAACTGGGCACTGGAAAAATACAACCCCTTCCCCGGCGTGCATGAGAACGCACCGGCCAGCAAGGGCTATGCAGGCGGCTTCGGCACGGACCTCATGCTCAAGGATCTGGGCCTGGCACAGGACAACGCCACGGCCAACCGCGCCAGCACGCCGCTGGGCGGCATGGCGCGCTCCATCTATGCGGCGCACAGCCTGTCCGGCCATGGCGGCGAAGACTTTTCCAGCATCATCAAGATGCTGCAGAAAAAGGCCTGAGGCCATGGCCCTGCCCCACGCCCAACCCGGGGTTCCCGTCGACGTGCTGCCCTACGGCACTGCGCTGGGCAACCAGAAGACCACTGCACTGTTCAAGTCCGGCACTCTGGAAGTGATCCGTCTGGTGCTGATGGCAGGCAAGCGCGTGCCTGCACATCAGGTGCAGGGCGAACTGACGATTCAATGTCTGGAGGGACGGCTCGCCGTCATCCGGGGCGCAAGCCGCCAGACATTGAGCGCGGGGCAGTTGCTGTTTCTGCCCGCCCAAACCATGCATGAGGTCGAGGCCGAGCTCGACTCCTCGGCCCTGATCACCATCGTTCTGCACAGCCACTAGTCACCGGCTGCGGCAACCGATCTTCCAGCCCCGTTCGGCCCCGGCGGATGTCTCCGCAGGCCTCCGGCATGAGGACGTCAAGCTGCCAGCGCCGATCCAGCAAGCGCTGATAGCTATTGTTTCCGCAGTCAGACAGCTGCACCCGAGGACTCCTTGTCTGCCCACGCAAATCGACTCCTGCTGACGCTTTTCTCAGTGGTGCAAATCGCCGCCCTGTGTTTAAGATGGCCCCAGAGGAAGTGATCGCTGCGTTGCTCTCAAGGAGTTCTCCATGATGAAGCTGACTGGACAGAACATTCTCATCCTCGGCGCCGGCAAGATCGGCTCAACGATCGCCGACATGGCTGCCGAGCTGCATGAAGCCACCGTCACGCTGGCCGATATGCAGCCCCCGCCCGGCGGCGACCCGCAGATCCGCCCCCTGCAGCTGGACATCAAGGACGATGCGGCGCTGACCCGCGCGCTGCAGCAGCACTCTGTAGTCATCAATGCCCTGCCTTTCTTCTGTGCCGAGCACGTGGCCCGGGCTGCGGCGCTGCAGGGGGTGCATTACTTCGACCTGACCGAGGATGTGGCGGCCATGCGCGCCATACAGGAGATGGCGGCGCAGGCGCGCTCGGTGCTGATGCCGCAGTGCGGACTGGCACCGGGCCTGATCGGCATGCTGGGCGGGCATCTGGCCCAGCAGTTCGACGAGCTGTTCGATCTGCAGCTGCGCGTGGGCGCGCTCACGCGCCATGCGACGAATGCGCTGCGCTACCACTTCACCTGGAGCGTGGACGGAGTCATCAACGAGTACTGCAAGCCCTGCAACACCATCGTCAACGGCCAGCCCATGCTGGTGCCGCCGCTGGAGGGGGTCGAAGCCCTGATTCTGGACGGCGAAAACTTCGAGGCCTTCAACACCTCGGGCGGTCTGGGCACGCTGTGCGAGACGCTGCAAGGCCGCGTGCGCAACCTCAACTACAAGACCATACGCCACCCCGGCCATCGCGACGCCATGCATTTGCTGCTGCACGGCCTGCGCCTGATAGAGCGCCGCGATCTGCTGCGCCAGGTGCTCGAAGGCGCGGTGCCCCACAGCCGTGAAGACATGGTGGTGATTGCCGCCATGGCCAGCGGCATGCGCGCGGGCCGCCTCGAGCAACTGATGCGCAGCGCCCGCATCTTCGGTGCGGTGCTGCGCGGCAGGCAGCGCACGGCCATAGAGCTCACGACCTCGGCCGGAATGCTGGCCGCCGTGGAGCTGTTCGCCGCGGGCCAGTTGCCCCAGCAGGGCTTTGTGCGCCAGGAGCAATGCACGCTGGCCGCACTCTCTGGCACTCGCGTAGCCCCCTATTTCGACGGCCTGCTCGGCTGAGGCCTGTATCTCACACCACTCAGGAGGGACTGCCATGACTGCCATCGCCGCTGCCGACTTCCACACCGTGCTGAGCCGCTGCGGCATAGCGCTGCAGGCCCTGGCGGGCAAGGACATCCGCGTGCACTCGCCCATCGACGGCACGGAACTGGCGAGTCTGGCCGCCCTGCCCGGCGCCCAGCTGCCTCTGGTCATAGACCATTCAGTCGAGGCGTTCAGGCAATGGCGTCTGGTGCCGGCCCCGGTTCGCGGCGAGCTGGTCCGGCTCTGGGGCGAGGAGCTGCGCCACGCCAAGATCGATATCGGCCATGTGATCTCCTGCGAGGTCGGCAAGATCGTGCAGGAAGGCCTGGGCGAGGTGCAGGAAGGCGTGGACATCTGCGAATTTGCGCTGGGCCTGTCGCGCCAACTGCATGGCAAGACCATTGTGTCCGAGCGTCCCGGCCACCGCATCATGGAGCAATACCACCCGCTGGGGCCGGTGGCCGTCATCACGGCCTTCAACTTTCCCAGCGCCGTATTTGCATGGAACGCGGCGATTGCCCTGGTCTGTGGCAACCCGGTGATCTTCAAGCCCTCCGACAAGGCCCCGCTATCGGGCCTCGCCACCTTCAAGGCGCTGGAGCGCGCCATTGCCCGGTTTGGGGACCGCGCTCCGGCAGGTCTGGCGCAGATCGTGCTGGGCGGCGCAGCTGTGGCCGAGGCCCTGGTGGACAGCCCGCGGATTGCGCTGGTATCGGCTACGGGATCGAGCCGCATGGGCCGCACCGTGGGTCCCAAGGTGGCGGCGCGCTTTGGCAAGCGCATTCTGGAGCTGGGCGGCAACAACGCCATGGTGGTCACGCCCGCTGCCGATCTGGATCTGGCCGTGCGCGCCATTGTCTTCAGCGCCGTGGGCACGGCCGGCCAGCGCTGCACCACGCTGCGACGCCTGATCGTGCACCGCGATGTCAAGCAGCCGCTGCTGGACAGGCTGCTGCCGGCTTACCGCAGCCTGCGCATCGGCAACCCGCTGCAGCCGGATACCCTGGTCGGCCCGCTGATCAACGAGGCATCGTTTGAGGCGCTGCAGCACTCGCTGAGTCAGGCTCAAAAGGACGGCGGCCATTTGCTCACGGGCGGCCAGCGCCAGCTCGAGCAGCAGTTTCCGCAGGGCTTCTATGTGGCTCCGGCGATCGTGGACATGCCGGCCCAGACCAGCATCGTGCGGCACGAGACCTTTGCCCCGCTGCTCTATGTGCTCAGTTACGAGGATATGGAGCAGGCCATTGCGCTCAACAACGATGTGCCCCAGGGCCTGTCCTCCTGCATCTTCTCCAACGATCTGCGCGAGGTGGAGCTGTTCTTGAGCGCGGCCGGCTCGGACTGCGGCATGGCCAACGTCAACATCGGGCCCAGCGGTGCAGAGATCGGCGGCGCCTTTGGCGGCGAAAAGGAGACTGGCGGCGACCGCGAAAGCGGCTCCGACGCCTGGAAGCAATACATGCGCCGCACGACCAACACCATCAACTACTCGCGCGAGCTGCCGCTGGCGCAGGGCATTCAATTCGGCTGAGCCACAGGCATTGCCATCTTTGACTGCCAGGGTCCCATGGAGCGGGTTTTCTCGTCGAGCGGCAAGAGACGCACCACAGTTGCGGGCTTAGCGCAGTGCGGCTGGGAGTTCTGGCTGTGCGGCCTGCACCAGGTTCTGCACGCTGGCCACAAAGGCTTCGAGCACGGCCGGCATGCCCTGTGACCGCCAGGCCAGTACGGCCGGCGTGCTCACCCGGCTGCCGCGCAGCGCCGCAAAGCGCACGCCGTTCATGCCCACGGTCTGCATGCAGGCCGGCACCAGGGCCACGCCCTGACCGGCAGAGACCAGTGCCATGACGGTCAGCCACTGGCGCGCGGCATGGCGGGTATGCGGATGAATGCCGGCCTGCTGCAGACAAGCGATGACGTTGTCGTAATTTGCCGGGGCCACCTCGCGAGCGAACATGACAAAAGTGTCCTGGGCCAGTTCGCGCAGATCGATTTCGGCACGCCAGGCCAGCGCATGCTCGCTGGGCAGGCAGCAGACAAAAGCCTCCTCACCTATGGACAGCGTGCGTATATCGTCCTGCGGCGTTCCGATGTTGAGAAAGCCGCAGTCGATCTGCCCCCTGGCAATGGCCTGCAGCTGATCGCGCGTTGACATCTCATGCAGGCATAGCTCGACCAGCGGGCGCTCGGCGCGAAAGGCCCGGCAGAACCCAGGCACCTGCCGGTAGACCATGGACCCCGTAATGCCTATGTCCAGCCGCCCCTGCAGCCCCTGGGCCACGCCGCGCACCACCTCGGCCGCATGCTGAAGCTGAGCCAGCACCTTGCGCGCTTCATGCAAAAAGGCTTCACCGGCAGGCGTGAGCCTGACGTTCTTGGCGTCGCGCTCCATGAGTACCGCCCCCAGATCCTGCTCCAGCGTCTTGAGCGCCATGCTCAGCGGCGGCTGGGTGATGCACAGGCGCTGGGCGGCCCGGCCGAAGTGCAGCTCCTCGGCCAGAACCACAAAGTAACGCAGCAAATGGGTTTTCATCATGATTCGCAAAGTTTGGCCAAGACCATACCCCATGCAGCTGGAAGCCGGGATTTCGCCTCGGTGTGCAGGTCGAGCCCCCTGTTCTGCAAGCCGATCCAAGAAGTCATTGGCTTCGTTCAACATTTCCTGCTGCCAGCCTGCTGCAACACATATTTCAAGCCAGATAGGCCTCTAGCCCAATAAGACAAAGCGCAAGCAGCTATCAAAGCTATGCCTGTGACTTCGCATGCGGCAGAAGACGGGTCTCGGCCCGTCAGCCGAGGTACTTTCTTTTGCTTCGCCACCGGATCGCCGGCCGAAAGCAAGTACCCAAAGAAAAGGCGAGCCGACCATCTGCGTCCCTGCGCTTCGCTGCGGGCAAACCTGCGTCACGCCATTCAGGCTGCGCTGCCGCCCAACTCGCTGCGCGGCTTTGCCGCTTCGCTCAGACAGACGGCGGCAAGCCAGTTCACGATGCAACGCTGTCCTGCGGCAGCGTTGCCCGCAGCCCGAACCGCGTGCCGCAGGCGCAGACACACGGGTGAATGCGGGCGGCCTGCGAGTGTTGTGGAGAAACCGGCCTCTGGCGCTTTAAAGATTGCGATAGCACCTACTAGTTTTCCAAAGAAGCTATCCCGCATCCGGTCTCGCCCCTTTTGCCCACGCTGCCCGCAAGCGCAGCCTAAGGGACGGGGGCAGCGGGGGACAACTCTTTGCCTACTTTCATGTAGAGGAAAGTAGGTCGGCTGGCGGGCCGAGACCCGCCCTCTGACCTTGGCGAAGACAGGTCAAGCGGGTCATTGGCTCGACCGTCCATCCCCTCCTCGGCCGATCAATACGACTTGGGCAAGCCCAGCACCTTCTCGGCGATAAAGCACATGATGAGCTGCGGGCTCACGGGTGCCAGGCGCGGAATCCAGGACTCGCGCATATAGCGCTCCACATGGAATTCCTTGGCATAGCCCATGCCGCCGTGCGTGAAGATGGCGGTCTCGCAGGCCTTGGCGCAGGCTTCGGCGGCCAGGTACTTGGCGGCATTGGCCTCGGCGCCGCAGGGCAGGCCCTTGTCGTAGAGAAAGGCGGCCTTCTGCACCATCAGATGCGCGGCCTCCAGCCCCATCCAGGCCTGGGCCAGCGGGTGCTGCATGCCCTGGTTCTGGCCTATGGGCCGGTCGAAGACCACGCGTTCGTTCGCATACTGGGTGGCGCGCGCCAGGGCTGCACGACCCAGGCCCACGGCTTCGGCCGCGATCAGGATCCGCTCGGGGTTGAGGCCGTGCAAGATGTACGAAAAACCCTTGCCCTCCTCGCCGATGCGGTCCTCCACTGGGATGCGCAGACCGTCGATGAAGAGTTGGTTGGTGTCCACGCATTTGCGGCCCATCTTCTCGATCTCGGTCACGGCGATGCGGCTGCGATCCAGGTCGGTATAGAACAGCGACAGGCCTTCGGTACCCTTGCACTCCTCCACGGGCCTGGTGCGTGCCAGCAGCAATATCTTGTTGGCCACCTGGGCCGTGGAGATGAAGACCTTCTGCCCGTGCACCACATAGACATCGCCTTCGCGCACGGCACGGGTCTGCAGCTTGAGGGTGTTGAGCCCGGCATTGGGCTCGGTCACGCCGAAGCAGGCCTTGTCCCGACCCGCGATCAGCGGCGGCAGCCAGCGCTGTCTTTGCTCGTCGGTGCCGAAGACCACGGCCGGATGCAGGCCGAAGATATTCATGTGCACGGCCGAAGCGCCCGACAGTCCCGCCCCCGTGGCCGATATGGTGTGCATCATCAGCGCCGCTTCGGTGATGCCAAGACCCGCGCCGCCGAACTCCTCGGGCATGGCAATGCCCAGCCAGCCGGCCTCGGCCAGGGCCTGGTGGAAGTCGTGCGGAAAGCCGCCGTCCCTGTCCTTCTTCAGCCAGTAGTCATCGTCGAAAGGCGCGCAGGCCCGCTGCACGGCTTCCCGGATCTGTTCCTGCTCGGCGCTCCATAAAAAATCCATGGCAGCTTCTCTCTATCAGTTCAATTTCAATGAAATCCGCCTCAAACGCCCATTCATCAAGCGTTATCAGCTATTGTTTTCAATCAATCAGGCCGGCGCACGCGCGCCGGGTTCTCGGCATAGGGCGGGCTGTAGATGACCAGCAGACGCACAGGTGTGTCGCTGGTGACGCGAAACACATGCATGCAGTCCTCGGGAAAAAAGCAGGTGTCGCCCGCCTGCATGGCAAAGCGCTCGGTCTGGCCCTGGCTTTGCACCTCCACCTCGGCCGTGCCTTCCAGCAGATAGCAGGCCTGCTCCATGCCCGGGTGGGCATGCGGCAGCGCACCGCCGCCTTTTTCCAGCGTTCCGAGCACCACTTCCATATGCTGCGCGCCGACATTGGCCTGGCTGACCAGGCGCCGGTTCACCGTGCCGTGGTGGTTGGCGGGGCTGTAGCCCTGTACGTCCTGCTCGCGGATCAGATAGCGGGGCATATCTCTGTCTCTCTTTGGTCGTTGGATGATGAAGCCTGCATGCAGCCGCCGTTGGCCTGCAGGGCGGCGATCTGCGCCTCGCCAAGGCCCGCTTCGCGCAGCACCTGCAGCGTGTGCTGGCCCAGTTGCGGCGCAGCGCTGGCGTCGCGACCCGGGGGCGTGGCGCTCCACTGCGTGGGATTGGCCGTGGTGCGCAGCCGTCCCTCGCTGGGATGCTCGATCTCGCGCACAAAGCCCGTGGCCGCATGGTGGGGGTCGGCCAGCAAGTCCTCGGGCGAGGCCATGGGCATGTTGGGCACGTCGGCCGCGTCCAGCAGCGCGCGCCACTCGGCCGTGCTGCGCTCGCGCATCAGGCTCGCCACCTCGGCATAGACGGCATCGATATTCGCTGCGCGCTGGCCGTGGGTGGCAAACATGGGCTCGCGCATGCGCTCGCCCTGGCCTATGGCGCTGAAGAAGCTGTGCCAGTGCTTGTCGTTGTAGATCAGCACGCACAGGTGGCCGTCGCTGGTGCGATAGGGCTTGCGATGGCGCGTCAGCAGCCGCGCATAACCGGCATCGCCCAGCGGCGGCTCGAAGCTCAGCCCGGCCATGTGATCGCCCAGGATGAACTGCGTCATGGCCTCGAACATGGGCACGACCACCGCCTGCCCAAGGCCGCTCTTCTCGCGCGCATACAGCGCGGCCGTGACCGCATAGACCGCGTGCAGGCCGGTGACCCGGTCGCCCAGCGTCATGGGCGCATAGGACGGCTCGCCGCCGCCATACTGCTGGGCCAGCCAGGGCACGCCGGTCGCCCCCTGGATCAGGTCGTCGTAGGCCGGCTTGGCCGCATAGGGGCCAGCCTGATCGAAGCCGCAGCAGCTCACATGGATCAGGCGCGGATGGCTCTGCTCCAGTGTCTGCCAGTCCAGGCCCAGCCGGGCAATGGCCTGGGGCCGAACATTGCTGATGAAGACATCGGCCTCGGCCAGCAGCTGCAGCAGCGCCTGGCGCGCGGCGGCCTGCTTGAGATCGAGCACCACGGAGCGCTTGCCCTGGTTGGCCTGCAGAAAAATGGGGCCCATGCCGGGGTTGCGCATGGGGCCTACATGGCGCATGTTGTCGCCCTCTGGCGACTCGACCTTGATCACATCGGCGCCCAGGGCGGCCAGAATCTGCGTGGCAAACGGCCCCATGATCACCGAGGTCATGTCCACGATCCTGACGCCTGCCAAGGGACCGGCTGATGTACCCGCTGACGGGCCCGCTGTGTGGCCCGCTGTGTGGCCCGCTGTGTGGCCCGCTGTGTGGCCCGCTGTGTGGCCCGCAGCCTGACGGCTATCGCTATGCATGCTCGTCATCTCACTGCGCCTCGATGCCGGCCTGCTTGACCAGTTGCCCCCATTTGGCGAGCTGCTCCTTCACGTAGAGCGCGAACTCGTCGGGCGTGGCCGTGGGCCAGACTTCAAAGCCGACCTGGGCCAGTTGCTCCTGCACGGCCTTGTCCTTGAGGATGAGCTGCAGCTCGCTGTTGATGCGCTCGGCAATGGCCTTGGGCATGCCGGCCGGGCCGAAGATGCCGTTCCACGAAGTGATGTCGAAGCCCGGCAGCGCCTTGCCGATGGCCGGCACATGGGGCAGCAGCTGCGAACCCTTGGCCGCCGTCACGCCCAGCGTGCGCACGCGCTCGGTCTTGAGCGTGCCCCAGGCCGAGCCCAGGTCGGCCACATACATCTGGATCTGGTTGCCCATCACATCGGTCAGCGCCTGCGGGCTGGACTTGTAGGGCACGCCGGTGATCTGAGTGCCCGTGATGTATTTGAAGGTTTCCGAAGCCACCAGCGAGGTGCTGTTGGGCGTGCCGTAGGAGAGCTTGTCCGGATGCGACTTGGCATAGGCAATCAGCTCGGCCACGGTCCTGGCCGGCACCGAGGGATGAACCACCAGCGCGAACGGCAGCTCGCCCACGCGCGCCACGGGCGTGAAGTCCTTGACGGGGTCGTACTTGAGCCCCTTGACCAGCCAGGGATTGGCCGAATGCGAGGTATTGGTGGTCATGAAAAGCGTATAGCCGTCCGGCTTGGCCTTGACCACGTGCGCGGCTGCAATCTGGGCATTGGCCCCGGCCCGGTTGTCCACCACCACGGGCTGCTTGAGTCGCTCGCCCAGCTTGTTGGCCACCACGCGCGCCACCGCATCGGTGCCGCTGCCCGCGGCAAACGGCACCACCAGCGTGATGGGGGCGGCGGGATAGCTCTCCTGAGCCAGCACCGTCCCCGCAAGGCCCATGCTCATGGTGGCTGCCAGGCCTGCGCTCGCACAGGCGCGCAGTAAGAATCGCTTGTTCATGCTTGTCTCCTTGTTCAGGCTGCGGCACCTGTATCCGGTGCCTGCACTGCATGCTGAAGCGTTCAATAATTCAAGTCCAATTGTTTAAACCGCATGAATGATTCGATTTGCGAATCATTAAGTCCAGCCAGACATTCCCAGCCGCTGCGCACGACGAAATGAGCCGGATTTGCCCCTGCGTCCCCAGCCTTTGTGCCCTTGAGGTGGCGGCAGCAGCAGCAGCAGCGACAGCGAGACCAAGAGCGGCTACTACGCCTGGCGGCAATACTTGTGCCGCATGAGCCACACCACAACTGCTCGCTCGCGCTCGGGCTGGCGCTGGCGCAAGGCATTCCGTTTGAGCAAGTAGCTGGAGCGGATACGGCGTTTGAAGCACCGCCCGATGGCAAACTGTCGCCTTGCTTTCTCTGTATTCCCCTGACCATGGCCAAGCCTCTCAAGTACCCCGGCAGCGACATTGAGTTCCATGCCGAGCCGTCTCTTTTGCTGGCGCCCTTCGATATCTATGATCGGGAAGAGTCTCTGGGCCAGGAACTCGCTGCCTATGACCCCAATGATCCCCAGCAATTGCTGCTGCTGCTCGATCGCTATTTCTTTCCCTGCTGTGACCAGGCTTCATGGAGCACTGCGCATAAAGTGATGCTGACCCGGTCATTGCAAGCCGCCTTGCAAAGCCTGCAATACGACTTTGCGGCCCCACTGGAAGACAGCCACGACGGCTGCTTCTACCTGCCCGCAACCTGGCAGATCCAGGCTCCTCGGCAGTTCTTCCTGAACGCTTATTCGATCCTGGTGAAACGCTGGGTTGCAGCATTCGCGACAGCAGGCTTCAGCCCCATGCCTGCCGAGAATCTACGGCACTTGGCATGACAGCTGCCAGTCGAGCCCGGACCTCGGTGATACGCGCCAAACAGCGCTGATGAACAACGAAACGAGGTGATAAGGCCTGATGCCCTACAGCACTGTCACAAAACGGTGATTGAACTTGGGGCCCACTCGGGGGAGAATGCCTTATTACCGCTTTCGCTCAGGTGCTGTCATGGACCATATCCACTCCACGCCCACCCACCAAGCTCTGGATGTCGCTCCTTTCGGAGCCAGGCTTTCTGCCGCTCACTCGAGCGTGCTCTTCAAGGCGGAAGATCTGGAAGTCATTCGCGTCGTGCTGCGCTCGGGCCAGTCACTGCCGCCGCATCGCGTGCCTGGCAGCGTCAGCCTGCAATGCCTGGAGGGTCGACTCGAAGTTCTCATCGGCCAGACCGTGCATGAACTGGGCCCCAAGCAACTCATGCATCTGCCGGCCAATATGCCCCATGCCGTGCGTGCCATGGAAGACTCGTCTGCGATTGCCACCATCGTGCTCTGTGAAGTCTGAAGCGTTTCTAACGAACGGGCAAAAACTGCATGAACGGACCGGCAAGCAGTCCCTGCGCATAGCCGATGACGGAGCGCCGGTAGCGCTCGGTGGTGTAGTCCGCCACCAGATCCAGCCGGCCGATGATCTTGCCCATCTCGCGCTCGAAGCTCAGATTGCGCCCCTCTTCCGCTATCTGATTCGATAGCAGCAAGGGCTTTCCACCGGGCGCTTTGCGGGAGTTGAGAATCCAGTTGGCGATCTCCAGATTGCGCGCGGCATTGAAGACATGCTGCGGGTCCAGACCGTCGATCAGCGTGAAGCTGGTTCGCCCGCCATGCGCGGTGATCAGCATATCGGCGGCAGCATGCACGAACGCCGCGACCCGGTCGCCCGAGAACTCGGGCTGCAAGGCCAGGGATAGCGCCGCCACGTCGCGCTTGTCCTGCAGCTCATGCCAGGGCTGGCGCTCCATGACGGCAATACGCACATAGGTCATGGCCGCTTCGCGGCTGGAGGCGGTCTTTTTCCATTCGACGGGGTTGCGGCGGTAGAGCTTGTCCATGATGAGAAACAGGCTCTCAAGGTTCTCCTTCATGGCCAGCGTCGCCATGCGGTTGCTGTCGGACTGAAGCAGCTCGCGCGAGTGAAAGTCCTCGCCCTTCACTTCGCCATGATTCGTGGGTGCGCTGGAACAAGCGGCCACAGCGCACAGCACCAGCCCTGACAGCAGCCACCGCCCCGTGCGCGAGCCACCGCGCAGCGGATCGCGCGTGCAGTGGCCTGCGGCGGCATGGGGCAAAGCTCGTGCTGCTGTCATGCTACAAACATAACAGCAGATGCCGCTGCCTCAGTCACGCCACATACGCGCGATTGTTATCAATCGTGAACAAAGCCCGGGCCCGCACACCGCGCCAGGACGCTATTTGCGCAGCTGCCTGAGTATCTGCTCCAACACCTTCCATGGCTCGGTCTGGTCGGCCATTGCCACGGGCACGCGCAGCTTGCTGCTGGTTGCCTGCTGCGGCGAAAACAGCAGGCCCGGCGCCAGCAGCAGATTGCTCAGCGCCGCCTGACGCGCCAGCACCTCGGTATCCACGCCGCAGTCGACCCAGGCAAAAGTGCCGGCCACGGGCTCGTACTCCGCATGGCAGCCCAGCGCTTCGAGCTTGCGCAGACAGCGCCCGCGCGCGCGGTCCACCCGCTCGCGCAGCCGGTCCACATGCTTGCGAAAGGAGCCGTCGGCCAAAATATGGTGCACGATCTGCTCCGCCGGCAGCGAAGAGGTCAGGCCCGCCAGCAGTTTCATGTCGGTCAGGCGGTGCACATACTCGGGTTTGGCCGCGATATAGCCTACACGCAGGCCGCCCGACAAGGTCTTGGAATAGCCCCCCACCAGAATCACGCGCTGCAATCTGTCCATGGCCGCCAGTCGCAGCGGCATGGCGCCCAGGAATTCGGCATAGGTGTCGTCCTCGACCAGCAGGAAATCATGGCGCTCGGCAATGCGCAGCACCTCGTGGGCCACGCCGGCAGACAGGCTCAGCCCCGTGGGGTTGTGCACCGCCGTGTTGAGGATGAAGAGCTTGGGCTTGTGGCTCTGGGCCAGCGATGCCAGGGCCGCCACATCGGGCCCGCCGGGCAGGCGCGGCACGCCGACGACGTTCACGCCCATGTACTTGAGCCGCCCGAAGATCAGAAACCAGGCCGGGTCCTCGACCAGCACGGTATCGCCGGGCTTGAGAAAGCAGCGCACGACCAGGTCCAGACCATGGGTCACGCCGCCCACCGTCATGAGATTCGCTTCGGGATGGGCCGGCACCTCCTGGGCCTGCAGATTCGAGGCTATCTGCTGGCGCAGCGGCAAAAAACCCTGGGGATGGCCATAGCTGAGAAAGCTCTGCTCGGCCCGCACATTGTTACGGGTAATGGCACGCATGGCGCCGGTGATCAGGCCCTGGTCCATCCAGCTCGAAGGCAGGCAGCCCGCGCCTCCGGTGCCCGCGCTGTCGTCGCGAAAAATGCCGCGCAGCAAATAAGCGGTGTCGAAGTCTGCCGGCTGCGCCGAGGCGGCAGCCACGGCGGCAGGCTCCATCACGCGGCGCTGGGCCGCTACATAAAAACCGCTGCCGCGACGCGATTGCACCAGACCCTGGGCTGCCAGCTTGTCGTAGGCCTGGACCACGGTGTCGCGACTGACACCTGCGCTTTCCGCCAGCGCCCGCACCGAAGGCAGGCGCACGCCCACACGCAGGCCATGATTGCGGATCAGCCCGCCGAAATGCTCGACCAACTGCTCCACCAGGCCTGCTGCACTGGAGCGCATGGGCTGCCAGCCCAGGGATGCCGTAGCGGCCACAGGCAAGGCTGCCGGAGTCGCTGTCCCGCCGTCGATATGTGCATCCAGCATGACGCGCTTTCTCAAAGTGTCAGGTCAATTAGAGCAGGCCAGCTCATGAACTGGCCTGCAAAAGTGTACTGATAGTGTACTGATTCAAGCTTTTAGTATAGAGGCACAACGCTTATGCAGCCCCAAGGTTCGCCATGTCATTTCTGCCTGAATCCTCTGCCTTCATCCTGCCTTTGGCCATGTTTGCCTTTGTCAGCTCCGTCACGCCCGGCCCCAACAATGTGATGCTGACGGCCTCTGGCGCCACTTTCGGCTACCGCCGCAGCGTGCCGCATATGCTGGGCATCTGTCTGGGCGTGGTCATCATGGTGCTGCTGATCGGCGCGGGGCTGGGCAAGCTGTTCGAGGCCGAGCCACGCATCTACACCCTGCTCAAATATGTGGGCGCGGCCTATCTGATCTGGCTGGCATGGAAAATCGCCCGTGCCGGGGGCGTGGACCAGGGCCAGTCGGGCAGCCGCCCATTCAGCTTCTGGCAGGCCGCCGCTTTCCAGTGGGTCAACCCCAAGGCCTGGATCATGGCCGTGGG
This sequence comes from Comamonas testosteroni, assembly GCF_000761245.1. Taxonomy (GTDB): domain Bacteria; phylum Pseudomonadota; class Gammaproteobacteria; order Burkholderiales; family Burkholderiaceae_C; genus Comamonas; species Comamonas testosteroni_C. The sequence goes on from NZ_AWOR01000042.1 coordinate 66,967, forward strand.
TGTGGTCGCGACCTACACGCCGCGCGAAGGCTTTTTTGTCAACCTGATGCTGTCGGCCCTGGTGCTGGGCCTGGTCAACTATCCCAGCATCAGCGTCTGGACCCTGTTCGGCAGCACCGTGGGGCGCGCACTGCGCACGCCACAGGCACTGCGCATGTTCAACGGCGTGATGGCCGGTCTGCTGCTGCTGTCGCTGGTGCCCATCTTTGCCGAGCATGTCTAAACTCGGCCCATGTCCTATGCCATACGCCAGCTGAGCGAGTCCGATCTTTGCAGTTATCGAGCCCTGCGCCTGCAGGCCCTGACAGAATGCCCCGCCGCCTTCGGCGCCACGCCCGCGACCGAGCAGGCACTGGCCGATGCGCAGCTGCTGAGCCGCTTCAGCGGCGCCCAGGGTCAGGCCATGTGGGGAGGCTTTGATGCAGACGGCAGACTCTGCGCCAGCCTGGGCTTGCATCGCGACCAGGGAGAGAAGACCGCGCACAAAGGCCATCTCTTTGCCATGTATGTGGCTGCACCGGCCCGAGGCCAGGGCCTGGCCTGCCGCCTGCTGGAGACTGCTGTTGAGCACGGCAGAGCGCTGAACTTGCGACAGCTGATGCTGGGCTGCAATGCCGGCAACGGCAACGCACTACGCTTGTATGAGCAGGCAGGTTTTCGCGAATATGGGCTGGAGCCTGCGGCCCTGTATGTGGACGGCGAGTATTTTGACGAGGTGCTGATGGTGATGGGGCTGGACTAATCCGCACCGCACCGGCCCGTTTCAGCTGGCAGGTTTGAACCACCAGCTCAGCTCAGCTCAGCGCGCCTGCATCGCAATGATCTGCTGCGCCAGAGCAGCGATGGCCTCGTCCGAGAGCTGGTCTGTCTCCAGCACCTGGCGCCGGGGCCATTGTTCGAAGTGATTCGACTGGGAGCGCTCGTAGTGCGGGTCGTAGTGGCGCAGCATCAGCTCTTCGAACAGCGCAGGCAGCTCCCCTTCCCGAGCCCATTGCTGCCAGCGGCTCACGGTCTCCTTGCCCTGCAGCTCCTTGAGCCAGCCCAGCTTGGTGGCCAGCACTTCGGGATCGTCGCCCAGGTAGGCATAGTCGCGCAGCAGATAGGAAAGACGTGCGGCCGCCGTTGCACGCACCTCGATGACCGCAGCCTTGTGCAGATGCTGCACCAGTACCAGCGGCAGGCCGACGCGGCCGATCTTGGCGCTCTCGCCTTCCACATAGACGGGGCGCGAGAGATCGAAGCTCTCCAGCTGCTCGGCAATCAGGGTCTCGAAACGTTTCTGGCTGGGTTGCTCGATGCCGGGCAGGCCGCCCAGCAAGGAGCCCTTGTGGCTGGCATAGCCCTCCAGGTCCAGCACCTGCTCGCCGCTTTGGGCCAGCGCATGCAGCACGCGGGTCTTGGCCGAGCCGGTGGCGCCGCACAGCACGCGCATCTGCAGCTGCGGCACCAGGCTTTCAAGCTGCGCAATTACATGGCCGCGAAACGCCTTGTAGCCGCCGGCCAGCTGCTGTGCATCCCAGCCGACCAGACGCAGCCAGGTCACCATGGAGCCGCTGCGCAGACCGCCGCGCCAGCAATAGACCAGGGGCTTCCAGTTGGCAGGCTTGTCGGCAAAGGTTTCGCGCAGATGGCGTGCCAGATTGGCCGACACATAGGCCGCCCCCAGACGCTTGGCCTCAAAAGGGCTGACCTGCTTGTAGATGGTGCCGATCTCGGCGCGCTCGGCATTGCTCAGTACCGGACAGTTGATGGAGCCGGGGATATGGTCCTGCGCAAACTCGGCGGGCGAGCGGGCATCGATCAATGCATCAAACTGGTGACGTTCGGGAACGCGAACGGGCTGGCGGTGGGACACGGCAGACTATCCATGGCTGCGCCTGACGGCCTGCATGGCTGCCGGGCAATGGCGTGTGGTCGGGCGCAAAGCGGGAATCGCGACAACGCGGCGATTCGACCTGAGGCTCGGCAACATGAAAAACCTGCAGTCTCATCTCAAGATGAAGCCCGGCAGGCCACGAAGCAAGGGCGTGGATCGAGCCTCGATACGCACAACGGCTGCAGCAAGATTTCGCGCAACAGTCATTCCCTGTGTGGGGGGTATTTTCGCAGATATGCGGGGCAGCTTCAGCCACCGCCCCAAAACAGCACAGGGCGCAGCTGCTTGCACAACTGCGCCCTGTGAGAGGTGAGGTCAGGTCAAGCTCAAGCACTTGTGCGTCAAGTGCCTAAAGCTACCGAAATGGTCAGGCCTGATTATCCTGGCGCGCAAAGTATTCGCGCGTGAGCTGCACGATCACGGGTGAGAGCAGCAGCAGCGAGATCAGATTGGGAATCGCCATCAGCGCATTCAGCGTATCGGCGACCAGCCAGGCAAAGTCCAGCGTGGCCACGGCACCCACAAAGGCGCTGATGGTCCAGAAGATGCGGAAGGGCTTTTCACAGATGGTGCCGACCAGATAGGTCCAGCATTTTTCACCGTAATAGGCCCAGCCCAGAATCGTGGTGAAGGCAAACACCGACAGCGAAACGGCCAGCACATATTTGCCCACGCCGGGCATGGCGGCCTCGAAGCTCTGGGTGGACAGCACGGCCCCGGTAGCGCCTGAATTCCAGACGCCGCTGACCACGATGGCCAGCCCGGTCATGGTGCAGACGATGATGGTGTCGATAAAGGTACCCATCATGCCCACCAGCCCCGAGAAAACGGGGTCGCGCGTGGCGCCAGCTGCCTGGGCGATGCCGGCCGTGCCCAGGCCCGCTTCGTTGGAAAAAATGCCGCGCGCCACGCCCATGCGGATGGCCATCAGCACCGTGGAGCCCACAAAGCCACCCGTGGCCGCCGTGGGGTTGAAGGCCTGCTCGAAGATCAGTGCAAAAGCAGCCGGAATGCGGTCCAGGTACACGCCCAGCACATAGAGCACGCAGATCACATAGGCCACGCACATGGCAGGCACCAGCTTTTCGGCCACCGCGCCGATGCGGGTGATGCCCCCCAGCACCACTGCGCCGGTAAGCACGGCCAGGCCCAGACCCGTGATCCAGTTCTCCAGACCGAAAGCCGTGTGCATGGCCGATGCAATACCGTTGGACTGCACCATGGAGCCGATGCCGAAACCGGCCAGACCGCCAAAGATGGCAAACAGCGTACCCAGCCACTTCCACTTGCTGCCCAGGCCGTTCTTGATGGCGTACATCGGGCCGCCCACCCACTGGCCGTGGTCGTTTTTCTCGCGGTACTTCACCGCCAGCACCACCTCGCCATACTTGGTAGCCATGCCCAGCAACGCCGTCATCCACATCCAGAACAGTGCGCCCGGGCCGCCAACGGCAATGGCCGTGGCCACGCCGGCAATATTGCCCGTGCCCACGGTGGCGGACAGTGCCGTCATCAGCGCGGCATAGGGAGTGATGTCGCCATCGGCCTTGTCGCCGGGACGGCGGCTGCGCCAGATCATGCGAAAGCCGCGCACGATGTTGCGCAGCGGCATGAAGCCCAGGCGGATCTGCAGATAAAAACCCGTGCCGAGAATCAGCACGATCATGGGAACGCCCCAGACAATATCGTTGAGGGCTTTGAAGAGTTGGGTTAACCAGTCCATTGAGTGTCGTCTGCCGCAGCCAGCTTTCGCCTGCGGTCCATTGAATGGCAACAGTCCCGGAACATGTCTTTCACCCATGAGCGGCGAGTGCAGCAACAGCAAGAGGCCCGTGTGAGGCCCCCGCAAGGTGCACTATTCCTGTTTGCCGGTTGGCAAAGCGCCCTACTTTAATCCAGTCTGCGATCGCTTTTGGGCTGCCTCGGCCCATGACTCGCACAAGTGCGCAAAATCACGGCCAGGGTCTTCGCTGCACTCACTTGCGCGGGCGCAGCAGCATTTCATCGCCGCTCATCTGCACATCGAAGAAGCGCAGAAAGTTCTGGCCCAGCAAGGCGTCTTCGCTGTCGTCGCCCGTATAGCCCGTGCCCACGCGCACGTCGCGCACACGCAGGCTGGCGATGCGGACCTCGTCGGCAGTGACGATGCGGCCGTCACGTTCGCCGTTGGCCGTGCGAAAACGCACTTTCTCGCCGCCTTCCAGGCCGGCACGCTCGGCCAGTGCATCGGTCACGCTGACCGAGGTGGCCCCGGTGTCGACCAGAAAGGTCACGGGCTGATCGTTGACATAGCCCTTGACGCGGAAATGCCCGTCCATGCCACGCTCTATGCGCACCGTGCCATCGGCCAGAACCTTGGCCTGGGCCGGCTTGAGGAAATGCTGCATGGCCAGATACATCACGGCCATGACCACCAGCCAGAACAGCAAAAACAGCACTGTGCTGCGCCGTGCCACGGATTGCGGGGAAGGCTCGGACTCTGGCGAGGACTGGGGCGGTGGCGTGACATTCAGGCGCATGGGCAGACAAACAAGCTGAGGACAATGCAGCCATTTTGCCAAGACCGGCGCCAAGGTCATCGCCCGCGTTGCGGCACGGCGGCCCCGGCAGCGCTTACATTGAAGCTTGTCTGCAAAATCCACCGACCTTGCTGGTCGTCCAACCATGAACACATCCCAGCTGCCCGCCCTGGTGCTTCACTATATTTTCGATCCCCTGTGCGGCTGGTGCTATGCCGCCGCCCCGCTGGTCAAGGCCGCGCGCGAAGTGCCCGGCATCGAGGTTCAATGGCATGCCGGCGGCATGCTGACCGGAGCCCACACGCGCACCATCACCGCGGACTGGCGTGACAAAGTCATGCCCAGCGACCAGCGCATTGCCGAGATGACGGGCCAGCCTTTTGGCGATGCCTACCTCAACGGCCTGCTCAATGACATTGGCGCGCCGCTGGACTCCGAGCCCCCGACCACGGCCCTGCTGGCCGCCCAAGCGCTGGCCGGCAAGGGCCTGGAGATGCTGGCTGCCGAGCAAAAAGCCCATTACGTGGAGGGCCGCCGCATCAGCGAGCCCGCCGTGCTGCGTGAGCTGGCGGCCGGCATCGGTCTGGACAGCGCAGCCTATGACGCGGCCTACGCCGAGCAAAGCGGTGCGGCCACCGAGCAGCACATTGCCGACAGCCGCCAATGGCTGGGCATGGTGCAGGGCCAGGGCTTCCCCACCCTGGCGCTGGAGTTCGACCACCCCGAGCAGGCTGGCCAGCGCGCCGTGCAGCGCATCGAGATCGGCGAATGGCTGGGCGATGTCGACGGCTGGAAGCAGCAGCTGGCCGCCTGGGCCGAGCAGATTGCCGAGCTCAATCAGCAGCAGGCCGGCGACACCCACACCAGTGGCGACCCCAGCTGCGGCCCCGACGGCTGCGAGCTGCCACCGCGCTGAGTGGCATAGCCCGCGCGGCAGTCACTCTTTTATTCATAGCTTGCAGCGCTTGATAGTCAAAGAACTCAGACATTATTCAATCCAAGTTCCTTATATATCAAGCGCAAGCAGCTATCATTTTATAATATCGCTGCCGCATTGCAGCCCGGCTGCCGGCGGCTCCCCGCCCCGTCGCTATTGCCTTCGCTATTGCCTTCGCTATTGCGGCAGGGCATAGGCGATCACATAGTCGCCGCGCTTGGGCGACTGGCGTGCACCGCCGGCGGTGATCACCACATACTGCCTGCCGGTTCTGGGCGAGACATAGCTCATCGGCCCGCCCTGGCTGCCCACGGGCAGGCGCGAGCGCCAGATCTCCTTGCCGTTGGCGCTGTCGAAGGCGCGCAGATAAAAGTCCTGCGTGCCCGCGAAGAACACCAGCCCCGACTTGGTGGCCATGGAGGGGCCCAGCGTGGGCATGCCGATGGGAATTGGCAGCCACATGGGAATGCCCAGAGGGCCGGTGTCGCGCACCGTGCCCACGGGTACCTGCCATTTGATCTGGCGCGATTTCAGGTCCACCGCCGTCATGGTGCCAAAGGGCGGCTTCTGGCAGGGAATGCCCAGCGGCGACAGAAAGCGCTGGCGCATGGCGCCAAACGGCGTGCCCTCCTGGGGCACGGCTCCCATCTCGATGCCGCTGGCGCCGGGCTTCATATCGGCGCGCGCAATCATGTAGTTCGCCAGGCCCAGGCGCATATCGTTGACGAACATGGTCTGGCTGATCGGGTCTATGGAGACGCTGCCCCAGTTCATGCCGCCCAGCGAGCCCGGAAACTGCAGCGTCGGCCCCATGCCTGGCGGCGTGAACACGCCTTGATGCTGCATGTCCTTGAAGGCAATGCGGCACAGCAGCTGATCGAAGGGCGTGGCCCCCCACATATCGGACTCCTTGAGGGTCTGGTTGCCGATATTGGGCATGCCTGTGGAATGCGGCTGGGTCGGTGCATAGCGCTCGCCAGGTACATGGCCTTGCGGCACGGGCAGCTCCTGCACCTCTGCCAGAGGCTCGCCACTCTCGCGGTTGAGCATGAAGATCATGCCCTGCTTGGTCACCTGCAGCAGCGCGGGGTCCACCCCGCCCTGGGCATTGGGCACATCGACCAGAGCGGGCTGGGACGGGATGTCGAAGTCCCACAGATCGTGGTGCACGGTCTGGTAGAGCCAGCGCGGCTTGCCGGTCCTGATATCCATGGCCACGATGGCGGAGCTGTTCTTCTCCATCTCCGGCGTGCGCTGGGCCGCATAGAAGTCCGGCGTCGCATTGCCCGTACCCAGATAGGCCAGGCCCAGCCTGGCGTCATAGGACATGCCGCCCCAGACATTGGGCGAGTTGCGCGTGTAGGTCTGCCCCTGCGGCGGCTGCCCGGTGATGTCGGGATTGCCCGGGTCCCAGGCCCAGACCAGCTTGCCGCTGTGCACATCAAAGGCACGCACCACGCCCGAGGGCTCGTCGGTCGAGAAATTGTCGGCCACGCGGCCGCCCACGATCACCAGGTTCTCGGCCACCAGCGGCGCCGAGGTCTGCTGATACCAGCCCTCCTTGACTTCGCCCATGCCCTGGGTCAGATCCAGCACACCTTCCTTGCCGAAGTCGGTGCATGGCTTGCCGGAATCGGGATCGAGCGCGATCAGGCGCGCATCGATGGTGGGCAAAAACAGACGACGCCTGCAGCCTGGCGCAGCATCTGCGGGCTTGCCAAGGGCGCCCGAGGCCTTGATGGTGGCCTCGTTGCCATCGAAGTAACCCAGACCTCTGCAGCGCTGCCAGTTGGGTGACTTGGCCTCGGGGTCGAATTTCCACTTCTCCTCGCCCGTGTCCACATCCAGTGCCAGCACCTTGCCGTAGGCCGTGCAGACATAAAGACGGTCACCGATCTGCTGCGGCGTGTTCTGATCTTCGGCACCCGAGCCCGTGCTTTGCGGTACATCGCCGGTGCGTGCCGTCCAGGCCACGGCCAGCTTGTCGACATTGTTTCGGCTGATCTGCTCAAGGGCCGCAAAACGCTGGCCTGCGGGACCTTGCCCCCAATCCGTCCAGTCCGAAGGCTTGAGCTCCATGGAGCTGACCGACGGCACCTCGGTGACCTCGGGGGCAATCACGCCCTTGGGCGAGAAGGCACTGACGGCCGTCGCGACGATGCCCAGGCCCAGCACCACCACCGACACTGCGGCCCCCAGGCGTCCGTAGTCGTTCATGACCAGCTTGCCCGCCTCAAGCTGTGCATAGCCCAGGGCCACCAGCAGGCCCAGCACGGCAAACACCATCAGGCGCGAGACCAGTGGCCAGAACTCCCAGCCCGCATCCCACCAGGCCCATACCAGGGTCAGCACAAAGGCCAGCGCATAGACATGGGCTCCGGCCCTGCGCCGCGCCAGCAGAAGTGTGGCCGATGCCAGCAGCGCCAGCCCCATCAGCACAAAGTACCAGCTGCCTCCCTTGCCCAGCAGCACACCGCCGCCTATGGTCATGTACAGACCCATCAGCAGCATCAGCAACGCCACTGCAAGCCAGTACCAGCGCCCGTCATTGGATGAAGGAGCCATAGCCTCACCTGAAATTAATTGCCATTTGTGTATTGCACGCTTTAAAGCCGATACACATCGACATACTTTCGAGGCTTTGCACGCCAGCCTCAGGACTACAAGCGCCAGGCCGCAGGCATAAAAAAACCGCACCGTGGAGACGGTGCGGCCGCTGAGATCGCCGTGCCGGCAGCTCCTGCAAGCTGCCGGGCAGGCAGCACAGCTCAGTCCATCATCGAGATCACCACATCCCCGAAGCCCGAGCATGAAACCTGGGTCGCTCCGTCCATCAGGCGGGCAAAGTCGTAGGTCACATGCTTGCTCTGGATGGCTTTTTCCAGCGACTCGACGATCAGATCCGCTGCCTCGCGCCAGCCCATGTGGCGCAGCATCATCTCGGCGCACAGAATCATGGAGCCGGGGTTCACATAGTCCTTGCCCGCATAGCGCGGCGCCGTGCCGTGGGTGGCTTCGAAGCAGGCAATGCTCTCCGACAGATTGGCGCCGGGAGCAATGCCGATCCCGCCCACCTGCGCGGCCAGCGCATCGGAGATGTAGTCGCCGTTGAGGTTGAGCGTGGCCACCACCGAATATTCGGCCGGGCGCATCAGAATCTGCTGCAAGAAGGCGTCGGTGATCGAGTCCTTGATGATGATGTCCTTGCCCGTCTTCGGGTGCTTGATGCGGCACCATGGGCCGCCGTCGATCAGCTCGGCACCGAACTCGCGCTGCGCCAGCGCGTAGCCCCAGTCACGGAAAGCGCCTTCCGTGTACTTCATGATGTTGCCCTTGTGAACCAGGGTCACGCTGGGCTTGTTGTTGTCGATGGCGTACTGGATGGCCTTGCGCACCAGGCGCTCAGTGCCTTCGCGCGAGACGGGCTTGATCCCGATGCCCGAGGTTTCGGGAAAGCGGATCTTGTTGGAGCCCAATTCCTTGGCCAGGAAGTCGATGAGCTTTTTCGCCTTCTCGCTGCCGGCCGCGTATTCGATGCCCGCGTAGATGTCCTCCGAGTTCTCGCGGAAGATCACCATATTTGTCTTCTCGGGCTCCTTGAGCGGCGAAGGCACGCCCTTGAAGTACTGCACGGGGCGCAGGCAGACATACAGGTCCAGCTCCTGGCGCAGCGCCACGTTCAGCGAGCGGATGCCGCCGCCCACGGGCGTGGTCAGCGGGCCCTTGATAGACACGGCATAGTCGCGCACGGCAGCCACGGTTTCCTCGGGCAGCCAGACATCGGGGCCGTAGATGCGCGTGGCCTTCTCACCCGCATACACCTCCATCCAGGCAATCTTGCGCTGCCCGCCATATACCTTGGCAACGGCAGCGTCAGCCACCTTGCGCATCACCGGCGTCACATCAACACCGACACCATCGCCCTCGATGAACGGAATGATGGGTTGATTCGGAACATTCAGTGTCTTGTCCGCGTTGACGCTGATCTTCTCACCCTGCGGCGGAACCTGGATGTGCTGGGACGTGCTCATGCTGTGGAATCTCCTAGTCTTGAATACTGCGCGGTGGCGCACCTTTTTGGTGCTGTTTCTTGCCCCCGATTTTGGCACCTTGCTCTAAGCAAATTTTAAGAAATACCGCATAAAAATCTGTCAACGGCGGCACAGGACCGCCGTTGAGGGGATGTGAGGGGCAGATGGGCTGCTCCGCACTTCAATCTGAAACCTGGCATTGCCGCATCTTTGGGAAATTGGCATCTATGAAAAAACTACTCGCTGTCCTGATTGCCGGTTCGTTCGCTGCTGGCGCTTTTGCTCAAGCCGCCGCGCCGGCGCAGCCTGCCACCTCCCCTGCCGCAGCAGCAGCGGCGCCCACAGTCAAGCATATGAAGGCAAAACCTGCCAAAAAGCATCATATGCAGCACAGCACCAAAAAGATGCACAAGCCAGCCTGATTGCGCGCTGAAGGCCGGTGCGGCGATACCAGCACTCCAAGCCTCTGTACGCCGGACCTGACTCACGCCAAAGCCTGCCGAACGGAAAGCTCTGCAGACTTTGCATTTTGCAGACCGGCTCCGGCCGCCTATTTGCGACAGCGATTTGCGCCGCAACCCACGCGGATTGCTATAGGCTTGCAACTTCCGACTTCCTGTTTGGCATGCAAGGCTCATGAAGAACCTCCCCACCAAGACAATCCCCAAATCCGGCTGGCGCGCTCCGTTGCTGGCCCTGGCCTGTACCGCCCTGCTGGGCCTGTTCGGCAGCCCCGCCATGGCCCGCGACGAAGGTCAGCCCCAGATGAATCTGCGCCGCATCGACCTGACTGCCGGCATGTACCGCATCGACACCCAACTGGCCGTCACGCCGCAGCAGCGCGAGATCGGCCTCATGTTCCGCAAGGAGATGCCGCAGCAAGAAGGCATGCTCTTTGTCTTCGAAGTGCCCGGCGTTCAGTGCTTCTGGATGCGCAATACCATCCTGCCTCTGACGGCGGCCTTTGTGGCCGATGACGGCACCATCGTCAATCTGGCCGACATGAAGCCCATGAGCGAAGACTCCCACTGCTCGGCCAAGCCCGTGCGCTATGTGCTGGAGATGAACCAGGGCTGGTTCACCAAGCGCGGCATCAAGGCCGGCACCAAACTGGGCGGCGCTCCCTTCAATCGCTAAGCACCGCCAGAGCCCGCATCCTTCATGCCCTGCCAGCCGCGGTTTCCACAGGCACTGAGCGATATCGCCGTTGCCCTGCTGCGGAGATTGGAAAAATCGCAAGCGCTTGAGCCCTGCCCCGGCTTCACGGTAAGGATTGATGGCCAATTGCTGCATGCTCCCTACCGCGTGTACTACGACGAACGTGAGCTGCAGCAATGCATTCAAAAAAGCAGCGGCCCCACACAGCAACTGGCCCTGTGCCTGGGCAGCCGCCACGCCAACGGCCATGTGCGCGAAACCTGTCTGCGCCAGCTACTGGCGCATGACTGCGACTGGGTGCTGCCGTTTGTGGTCCGTGCGGCTGGCGAGTATGTGCTGGAAATTGCCGAGCATCTGACAGCCCAGACCCATAGGCTATCGCCGCACAGCTACGGGCGTTTTGCTGCCGAGAACCCCGAGTTTGTGACTACCTGCAAGCAGCAGGCCGCCAGTTACTGGGACTGCTACCACCGCCAACGCTATCCGCTGCTGCGCCAGCATCCAAGCATACGATTTCTGCGCTGGGTTGACGAGGCACGGCAATCACTGCCCCATGCGGATTGAGGCCACTTTACTCAGAACGCGCGGTCCATGCCGATAGTGGCTGCGCGCTGCCGGTGGGAGCACGCTCTTGCGCATTCGGTAATCGCAGGCACCAAAGTACTGAAAGTTGCGCCGACCTTCGCGCAGCGTCATATGGTTGGGGCCGGAGTATTTATCCGGGCAGTCCACATCCCAGCCACTGTCTTCCCAGAAGCAGACGCTGCAGATGCTGTACTCGCCACGATCATCCAGCGAGAAATAGTCGCAGCACGGACACTGATACAGCGACATGGAACGCCTTTCATAAATTCGAATCAAGTCAAGCTGCAGCGCTTATACATCATGCGCAGGCAGCTTCTATTTATATAGCAACTACTGAGACCGGACACAAAAAAGCCGGAGACCTTTTCAGGTCCACCGGCTTTTTATGGGCACAGCCTGCACGCAGGCGGGGCAACCCGCTCTGCGAGGCAAGCTGGCTTACACCGACGCGATGGCGGCGTTGAAGGTGGCGCTGGGGCGCATCACGGCGTCCAGCTTGGCCACGTCGGGCATGTAGTAGCCGCCGATATCGGCAGCCTTGCCTTGCACTTCCTTCATCTCGCCCACGATCTTGGCTTCGTTCTCGGCCAGAGTTTTAGCCAGAGCGGCGAACTTGGCCGCCAGTTCTGCATCTTCGCTCTGAGCAGCCAGAGCCTGGGCCCAGTACAGAGCGATGTAGAACTGCGAGCCACGGTTGTCCAGCTCGCCGGTGCGACGCGAAGGCGACTTGTCCTCGTCCAACAGCTTGCCGGTGGCTTCATCCAGAGTCTTGGCCAGCAGCTTGGCACGGGCATTGTTTTCCTTGATGCCCAGGTCTTCAAACGAGACGGCCAGGGCCAGGAATTCACCCAGCGAGTCCCAGCGCAGGTGGTTTTCTTCCACCAGCTGCTGCACATGCTTGGGAGCGGAGCCGCCAGCACCTGTTTCGTACATGCCGCCACCGGCCATCAAAGGCACGATGGACAGCATCTTGGCCGAGGTGCCCAGTTCCAGAATCGGGAACAGGTCGGTCAGGTAGTCACGCAGAATGTTGCCGGTCACCGAAATGGTGTCCAGACCGCGGGCCACGCGCTCCAGCGTGTAGCGCATGGCGCGCACTTGCGAGAGGATGTGGATTTCCAGGCCGTTGGTGTCGTATTCCTTCAAGTAGGTCTGCACCTTCTTGATCAGCTCGGCTTCGTGGGGACGATAGGGGTCCAGCCAGAACACGGCAGGCATGCCGGAGTTGCGGGCACGGGTCACAGCCAGCTTCACCCAGTCGCGGATAGGAGCATCCTTGACCTGGCACATGCGCCAGATGTCGCCAGCTTCCACGTTCTGGCTCAGCAGCACTTCGCCGGTGGCGATGTCCACGATGTTGGCCACGCCGTCTTCGGCGATCTCAAACGTCTTGTCGTGCGAGCCGTACTCTTCGGCCTTTTGCGCCATCAGACCCACGTTGGGCACGGTGCCCATGGTCTTGGGGTCGAAGTTGCCGTGCCACTTGCAGAAGTTGATCACTTCCTGGTAGATACGGGCAAAGGTGGACTCAGGCATCACGGCCTTGCAGTCGTAAGGCTTGCCGTCAGCGGCCCACATCTTGCCGCCCACGCGGATCATGGCGGGCATGGAAGCATCCACGATCACGTCGTTGGGCGAGTGGAAGTTGGTGATGCCCTTGGCGGAATCGACCATGGCCAGACGCGGACGGTGCTCCTGGCACTTGTGCAGGTCACGGATGATTTCTTCGCGCTGCGAAGCAGGCAGGGTCTCAATCTTCTCGTACAGATTGGCCATGCCGTTGTTCACGTTCACGCCCAGCTGATCAAACAGCTTGCCGTGCTTTTCGAAGGCTTCCTTGTAGAAAATCTTCACGCAGTGACCGAACACGATGGGGTGGGACACCTTCATCATGGTGGCCTTCACGTGCAGCGAGAACAAGATGCCCGACTCGCGGCAGTCTTCGATTTCCTTTTCATAGAAAGCGCACAAGGCCTTCTTGCTCATGAACATGGAATCGATCACTTCTGCAGCCTGCAGCTTGACCTTGTCCTTCAGAACGATGCTGTTGCCGGATTGGGTCTCCAGCACCATCTTCACTTCGCGGGCCTTGTCCAGCGTCATGGACTTTTCGCCGTGGTAGAAGTCGCCCTCTTCCATGTGCGACACATGGGTTTGCGACCACTGCTTCCACTCACCCATGGAATGGGGGTGCTTCTTGGCGTAGTTCTTGACCGCAGCAGGCGCGCGGCGATCCGAGTTGCCTTCGCGCAGCACGGGGTTCACGGCAGAGCCGATGCACCTGTTGTAGCGTGCCTTGATGTCCTTTTCGGCATCAGTCGTGGCGGTTTCAGGATAGTCGGGGATGGCGTAGCCCTTGCCCTGCAATTCCTTGATCGCTTCTTGCAGCTGGCCCACGGATGCGGAGATATTGGGCAGCTTGATGATGTTGGCTTCAGGCGTCAGCGTCAGCTTGCCCAGTTCAGCCAGGTTGTTCGGAGCGCGTTGGGCTTCGGTCAAAAAGTCGGGGAACTCGCCCAAGATACGGCCTGCCAGCGAGATATCGCTGGTCTCCACATTGATGCCGGCCGGTGCTGCGAAAGCACGGATCACGGGCAGGAATGCGCTGGTAGCCAGGCGGGGAGCCTCGTCAGTCAAGGTGTAGATGATGGTGGGTTGCTGCGTACTCATCTCTTGTCTCAGGTTGTGAAAAAAGGGGGAAAGGTGCCTTGGGCCTGCATCCCGGGCTTGCGCAATGGGGCCTGACACAGCGGGACGACACTTTCTTGATGCAATGCGTTCCCACAATACAAAATTCTACGCGCAACCGGGCCGATTTTTTTAAGTCTTGTACAAGACTCAAGGATTTAGCTCAACTTTCGCAAGGTGTTTTCATAGGGAAACAGGCTTTTTTCCCCGGTTTTCTGCCATGTAAAAATGTCGCACTGCGGCATTCATTTAGAGACATCACAGCCATGCAAGTTGCGTTGAAGAGTTGCGTTGCGCGGCCTTTGGCACAAATTTGCGCGATCTTTGGCGCAAAGTAGCACAGGCTTTGGCACCAAGGCTGACAAATCGGCAAGCATTAGTTCACCACAAGTGTTGCTTTGCTGCATATCAATAGCTCGCTGATCCATATAAGACTTCGGATCACTGCTCATCACTCTTCGTCATCGAAAAAGATCTTCTGAGCCAAGCGTCGTGCTTTTGACGTATGCCTTCAAACACGAGCATTCGCTAACAAGCAGACCTCAAAAAACTGTACTGCACATTCTTGTTGCTCACACCTCGCCTTTTGCGGCAAAAGATCAGCGCCGCCGTGAGCTGAGCCGCATCCATCAGGGGCGCACCGCCCTGGGGTGGACGGAGGATGACTACCGCTTCCACCTGGTTGCAATCAAGGGCGTGGCCAGCTCTGCGGATCTGGATGCAGCGGGTCGCGCCAAGGTGCTGGCTCACATGGCCAAGCTGGGCTATCAGCCCAAGTCCCGCAGCTTCAAGCCCTTTGGTCAGCCCGAAAAGATCAAGTGGCTCTGGAAGAAGCTCAATGAAGCAGGCGGCCTGCGCAACGGCAGCCCCGCCGCCCTGCTCGCCTTCGTGAGTCGCACCACAGGCACAACGGTGTCGGATCTGAAGTTCCTGCCAACCGCCCAGGCCAGCACGGTCATTGAGGCGCTGAAGTCCATGCTGGATCGCGCCAAACGTCAGCCAGCATTGAAATGACCCAGACCTTCCCCATCCCCATTGACCTGCTGCCGCCGCTGCTGCAGGAGTTTGAGCGCCTGGTAGTCTGCAGGCCACCATGGCGCTGGTTCAGAAATGGGGTGGGCTGCGGGTTTACTTCCCAACCCCAGAGCGTGTCACCGAAGATCACCCCTATGCCGCAGTCATTGGCGTCGAGGCGCTTTAAAGCTGGCAGAGGAGTATGGGGGCCTGCCTCATTTCCAGCTGCCTAAAGCGGAAAGAGCGCTCCAGGCCGTGCGCAATGCACGGATTGCATCTGAGTACGCGACCAACAAGATTGCTCGAGAGATCGCAGCCGAATACGGTCTCACTGAGGGTCAAGTGGTTCGCATAGCGGCCAGCTTGGGAGTGACAGCCCCGCTCGACCGGAGGCAGCGGGCACTCTTTTAAACCCGCCTTGCCTCACACAAAAGAGAAAACGCCCGACCATGCATGGTTGGGCATTTTTTTAAGAAAATTTTTCTATAAGTGGTGATTCCATGAATGGTAATCATAAAAACAGACATTATAAAACCATATTAATACAATTATTCAAAATTAATTGCCGCATATATTAATTGCAGATACAAATAATACAAAAAACATCAATTAATATTGTATTCCACTACATATAAGTAGCCTGTAAATCATTAATTATCACCATTAAATTTTCACAAGGCCTCGACGGCTCGAAAGAATATGAATATCCTTTGCATTTGATTCTCTATTCAACTTCTTAATGACACTCTGCTGTGTCTCTGGAGTCCAGAAAATCTTTAAACTCTCTCGAGCCCGAGTGATTGCGGTGTAAAAAATGCTATGTGACACGTCATCCTCATTAGCATCAGTGACGACAACCTTTACTGAATCATATTCAAGGCCTTGTGCCTTGTGGATTGAAACAGCATATGCCACCTGAAATGGTACGATGGTATTAAGTGAATCATCATCGTCATCATCACTGGTCGCCATGTCATAGACAGAGAATCGTACTATTGAGTCCCTGATCCATACAACTTCATTATTATCTGCTACATCAAATGCATTTAAAGGTCGATCCAACTCGACATCGAATTGAATTTTCCCTTCTTCCCTACTAATTCCAACAATAAAACCTTTTAAATTATTATAAAATAATGGTCGAAATCTCTCAGTATCATTAAACAGTATGGGATCGCCAACTTTATAAGTAGAGTAACGCCAAACAGTTGCCTGACCTGGATTACCACTTTGAAGAAAACGATTAATATTATTTATTCCGTAAAGTCCATCGTAGTTTAAACAAAGAATAATCTCATCCTTACCCTGACGACGAAATAGAGTATTATCCAACACTGCAGAATATCCATTACGAACCATTATTTCAGTTATATCATCCCTAATAAATCTAACTGCATCCCAGAATCTCAAAAGTGAAGAATTTTTCGTTCTATAAGGGGTTGTCAGTTCAAAAATAGAGGAAGCAGGTATAAAGGCTCGTATTACCTCAAACCAGTTACCGAACTGAATAGACTCAATTTGGTATGTATCACCAACTAGCACAAGCAACTTGAACCGAGTATTCAGCAGCACCTTCAGAAAGTCCGCATTGCTAACGGTACTACATTCATCAACGACCAGAATATCGTACTCCTGATCTATCTTTTTTCTTCCCACTTGGCTGCTAATAGTTCTAAATTCCGAGTTTTGTGCTGTGATTTTCCTCTTAAGATTGTCAATTGCAGGATTGGTATGCGCCAAAAATAATTTATTTTTATCATTAAAATAATTAGCGACATGGTCAACCATTGTCGACTTTCCAGTCCCTGCAGCACCGTATATCACTGCGACTGTTGATCCACTGAAAAGTTTTCTTAGAACATCTACTTTAATCTGATCATCGATCACTCGGTGCGATTGGGAGAGCCAGCGCTCAACCGACTGAGTATAACCATCTATTTTTAATGAAGCATATTCTTGCAACTTCTCGACGATAGAGCATGTTTCATCTTCGTACCCTGAAATATGAATGTACTTTCCATCGACAACTAATTTCCGATGCACATGCTTCCGATATAAATTATTATTGTACTCCTCAGACAATTCAGAAATACTGCCATAATCCTCAACATCTTTTAAGGGCGTGTAAAGAATCCCACGACTCTCCACATTATTCTTTACATGCCTTCCTAAAAGCTCGTGCTTACGATCAACAATGTCAGTGCTTTCAACTACATCCCAGTACTTTGGGTTATGCCCTGGCAAAGAAGTGCACAATGGCATAGTATCAAACGGAATACACCCATAAGAAAGCCGCATTGCCGAAAGCATCGCAGATTCCTCCGAATTAAATACCATCTTTAATGTCTGATTATGCATCCGCACAGAGAGATATCGAATTACATTTTTCCCTCGCGCTGAAAGCTTCGATATGTTTCTTACTTTATCGAAAGTTGGAAAAATCTGCAACTGTCTTTCATTATCTCTAACAGCCTCCTCTTTCATAGAAGAATATGCATTATCTGGCATATCGATCAATTCAACCAAGTTCCGACCACCCACAGTCAACCACTTCATCAAAAGCTGATATTCATTTGAATTTGTTCGAACCGAAGTTTTAAGCCCCAATAATCTTGAGAAGTTAACAAACTCACATGGCCGAATGGAAACCTCCCAGTTTCGAATAATCGTAATAGGCATGGTTTGACCGATGACATCAATGGACTCCCTTCGGAGAGTCAACATTGCTGAGTACTTGTCAGTCATGTCTATTAATGTAAAGGCAATTATTCGGTCAAACTTATTAGTCTTATTGACTGCCCTATAAAATGTCACCTCATAATAAACACGACCTCTAACAAAAAATGGGCGCGTCTTATGGATGTAGTATCTATCTCGAGCATCTTCTCCCCGAGGCATAGATCGGGATAGCTCAATTTTTTCTGCAATTTTCTCATAATACTCGAGCAACGATGGGTCTAAATCTACTGGAAATTTTTCCAAATTATTAAGTATCTCAACTCCATAATTCTCTTTTAAAACGCTACGAATACGATATAGGTATTCATAATATTTGAGCATTAAGCGCTCAGATGCATCGCCATCAAGAGTATAGTGAGAGGCGATCTTCTGAATCAGCTTGTGAAATTTACCTATAAAACTCAGCTTACCGTTGCTCTTGACATAATTCAGTCCGGGCTCTATTGATGCATAAATAAATTCTGTTTCAAGAGATTTAGTATGAAAAAGAACTACCACGCCCTCAACAAGGTTCCGAAGTTGGGACAAGACATTCTGAGATAACAAACCCCGATGGTCAACGAGCATATCAATATTATGGGATATCGCTCTGTTGGCATTATTGATTTGCATGAAGACCGTAATCATACGAATATATCTTTCTTATTAAAATGAAAAATAAATAATATTTAAATACCGAGAATCAACTATTTATAATATTCATAGCAATTTAAATAAATATAAAATTTGCTTCAGTGATGGATTCACAAAAATCAGTGTAACAAGATACAACATTTAAGTCATAAAATCTACACAAGACAAACTCATTGCAAAGAACTCGTACAGTGCGTAAGAGAGCACACAGACAGGTCAAATCACATGTTGTGCCTTAGCCAGAGTTGCAGACTGAGAGCTCAACTGGAGCGCTTATGACCGACTCAAAACCTAAGATGTTTCATGCGTCCTCCGCTTTGCTCATCTGCATAAAGGCAACTTCCCAGCGAACAAATCGACGCAAGGTCGGAAGACATTGCATTCCAACACGATCAGACCAACTAGTTGATTTTATTGACCTTTAAAGGTAGGAAGTCAGCTGGCTTCCTACCTTGGAACTTCCATGCTCAGTTAGAAGTAGACATATGCGCGGCGACCACAAGAAGCGCTTAAGTAGTGTGCCAAGCCAAGCGAAGCTTGGAGGTCCGAGTAAACCTATTCCACCCGTTATAGGCCCACTCCGACCGTTGTATGCCTTTTTTCAACCCATTCTGTGCCAAACCTTCTGCAACAAGCAAAAAGGTCGATTTGCCATGCAATCCCGCACCGGTATTAACTTTCCAAGAAGTTCCATCTCCTGTGCTCAGTGCCAAAGCGCTCACTCCCCCACAAAATTTGCGCGATCTTTAGCACAAAGTAGCACAGCCTTTGGTACCAAGGCTGACAAATTGGCAAGAGATAGCCGCCACGAATGTGTTGTTTTGTCGCCAACAGCCCGAGCCAGCTTCGGCGATGAATGTATCAGCTAGTGGACTTTCAGTCCTACAGGAGCGGCAGGAATCGCCCCTCAGCAGTCATTCAATGCAGGCTTAATGCAGCCACTCCATTGCTATAGTCATGTGGCAAATTTAGGCTACTCCTGCTCTGAAAAAGCAGGCAACTATGAGCGTAGGAGCCTTTGACGGTCTATTTTGGATGCAATCTAATTTAGGCTAGAAGATCGTCAATTATGAAAGAGCGTCATGCGAAATCTATTAATGTCGGCGCTGATTGGTGTGGTTTGTATGAACGCTAGCGCGACGTGCTGGAGGGTCACAGATTTACGTGGAAGTTCAGCGCGCGCCTCAAGTGGCTTCACGTTAGGCCATGATGGTTTTACTGGACAGACGTTCGAGATCACAATCAACAATGACGCAGGGGCAGTGAAGCCGTCGAATCTTGATTGCCGCCCGGCAACAAAGAACTCGTTAGTATGCATAGACTCTAAGGATGATCGGCTAACCGTCGAAACGTGGTCAATAGATGAGAGTCAGCGAAAGCTTGTCCATACAAAGGCAATTAGTGGCTACGGTTCGTACGATGGTGGAAATCTCTTTATTGGAAAAATCATCGGGACATGTAATGCAGGCTAATTTTCCGATATTGGTTTAGTGGGCGAACCACGCCGCTGTGCGCTACATAGCTTCTGCATTGGGCATCTGATTCCTCTCGCCTTAATCAGCCGTTCCTGGCCGGTTTCGGCTGTCGCTGACCGCCCCACAGGGGACGTTGACATCCGACGATGAATGCTATGAGACGGGCTATATATCCTCTTGCTTGCTGTACAAGTTCTTTTCATACCAAGCTTCTGAATGAACATTGCCGGGGGCTACCTCAAGCATTTCTCGCACTCTGGACAAGGGCACCCGGACCAAATGATGCCCGGCCTCAAACTCCAACCACAGCGACTCGTCCAAATCGCTAGCAACAACAGTTATCAACGAATGATCTTTACCGTCGATCTCTGCAAATAGCTCAAGCTGTTTCCCAGCATCGACTGCTCCGAACCACTGAAGGCGAGTGTCCGGTTCAATAGGCAGGCGTTTCGTGCTCATGGCTTTTCATGCGTCCTATTGCATCGTGTTGGCCGCGAAAGTTAGCCAGTATGGCACCCCAAATGCGTTATCACTAAATAAGATGAAGTTCTACTCCGCAAATTTTGTATATGCCTCGATGAGGGAACACCAATCTTTGAGCTCGATAGCAGGCTGATCGCGTGATCTTTCAACATAAAGAGTGACACCCATAACAGCACCTTTCACTGCATTTGTACGGTACAGGGCAGGAGTCTATCGGCACTATCTCTGGTCCGAAAATGGCCGAGCACAGTCGGGCATGGCGACCCTCTGCGGCCATGTTGCAGCACTCAAGACATAGGCTCCAAGCCTAGCCCTACGCATTGCAGAACCCACTTTTTCTGCCCCAACCTCTGCTTTGAACACCTAGAACTGGTACACAATGTGCGCGGTCACTTTCAACTGAAAGTGAACTAACTGCATAAGCGATGTATCTCATGTATGAGTGCACCAATTTAGTGCTATCTCAAACATTTACAGAGGATGTCTTTAAATGAGTACACATTCGTACAAGGAACTGTTGGCGCAACGCGAAGCTCTTGAACAGCAGATTGCTGCTGCTCGAAAGGCCGAAGTCGCAGGCGCGGTGCAAAAAATCAGGGACTTGGTCGAGGCTTTCGGCCTGACACAGGACGATGTCTTCCCTGCCGCCAAGCAAAAACAAAAGCGCGAGACTGGCTCTGTAGCCCCCAAATACCGCGACCCCGCCACAGGCCAGACTTGGTCCGGTCGAGGAAAGCCTCCGAATTGGATCAAAGATCAGGACCGTTCCAAGTTCGAAATCTAAAAGTGGCCCTAGCGGCCACTTTTTATTTCTCCCAGCTGCCGCAGCGCTCGGGTTTGCCGGCGCTCTGGCGATTCCTTCAACACTGCCTCGCAGACCCCTTTGTCTTGGCCCAGTTGTAGATTTCCAGCGCGCCACGTTCACACCGATCCGCATCGCAGCCAACCGCGTACTCCTGCTCCTGAGCTTCCATCTCAAAGTCTTTGAAGCATTCCCGTATTGCAAAATCCGGTCGTTGATGCCGATGACGACCTTGTCTTTGATTTCCTTGGGCTTTTCAGCCCTAGGTTCGTACTGCTCCCACTCGAACCACACACCACAGCCTTCGGTTTTCCAGTGGATGTGCCCTGTCGTATCAATCCATCCGTTCCCTGGCAAGCTGCTCGATGTAGGCATCGCCCGCCATTCACCGATATGCCGCTGATAGGTTCAGCCACGCCATAAACGAGGCCACATTCAGCAGGCCGCGACAAGGGGCTTGCTCACATGGCCAAGCTGGGCTTGCAGCCCAAGTCCAGAAACTTCAAGCCATTTGGCCCAACCGAGAAGATCAGGTCTCTCTGAAGGAAGCCGGATGCAGCGGTGACCTGTGCAACAGGCAGCCTCGCCGCCCTGCTCGCCTTCGTGTGCCAAACCATAGGTACAGGAGTGTCGGATGTAAAGCTCCTGCCAACTGCGCAGGCCGACACCTTCTTTGAGGGGCTGAAGTCCATGCTGGATCGAGCCAAACGCCAGGCACAGTTCAAAGGACCCAGGCATGTACGGCCCCATCGATCTGCCACCACCGCTGCGGCAAGAGCCGGAGAGCCTGGTGGGTCTACCAGCCACCAGGGCACTGGTTCAGAAATGAAGTGAGCTGCGAGTGCACTTCCAACACCAGAGCGCACAACCGAAGACTCTCATAAGCGAAGGTAACTGGCCTGGATGCGCTTTTAGAGCGTGTAAAGGAGTACGAAGGGTTGTCCCATTTTCAGCTGCCGAAGGCAGAAAGAGCGCTCCAGGCCGTGCTCAACGCGCATATCGCCGCAGCGTTACGCAGCGCATAGATCGCGTGAAAAATAGCAGCCGAGTACTGCCCCAAGTGGTAAGGATCGTCGCCACTCCAAGAGTCAACGCCCCGCTCGGCAGACGGCCGCAAGACTTTTTCTAGTCGAACACCACTCCTGAAAAAACGCCCAGTTTCATTCAAAGCTGTGCGTTTTAGAACGTTCTCCAAACTGATATGGCTCAGGAATTCAAAAGAAAAAAGCCAACTCTTGTTGAGGCTCAATTGTAAAAACTCACAGTTACTTGAATCCAGCTTCTATGTAATGCGTCTTGATCGCATCAGTGACACTGAAAAAGAACGCTATTTATCTGCTGGCTACTGAATATCGCACTGCTATTCCGAACTGGCAAACGGATGCTTCAAGACCAACCGACACGCAGAATCTCGCAAATTTCGAGGCCTCGGCAATGTCAACCAATGACAACAAATGAAACAAAGCGCATATTGTTTGTATATTTGAGCTTGTATCCCTCAGTTTGCATGCTTACGAGACCCTGCACATTCCTCCCCTATGGAGTGTCTGGAGTTCTTGCATGGATGGTGATATCAGCCTTGGCCCGCAGCAAGTGAAAAATGGCTTGTAGCGGCCTGCATCTAGCGTAGGAGCGCGTTCTATGGTGCGGAGGTCTAGTTTCGAGTCCAAGGTTGCCACTGCATTTGGAGCAGCCGCGCTGGTAGTGATCGCGATGGCACTATCGACGTGGGAAGTCGCAAGTGATGCAGCCAAAGCCGCCCAAATGGTGACACATGCACACCAGTTGCTCAACAATATAGATCGCGCCAGAGGCTACTCTCTCCAATCTGAGCTAACCACTCAAAATTTCCGTCTGACAGGTAATGCTGAGCATATTGCCGAGCGAAATGCAGCGATGGCTGCGCGAGAGCTTGCGCTGGAAAAAATACGGCAACTAACGATCGACAATCCAGATCAACAACGTCGCTGGACAGAGCTGCGTAAAGTCATTGACCAGCGCATGGAAGCTGCTCGCCAAATTGAAAAATTGCGCAATACCCAAGGCCAGAAGGCAGCAAATGCATTTGCTGCCGCAACTACGCTTGCATCTACGCGTTTGCGCACCTATGAATTGCTGAGCGAGATGGATACCGAGGCGCGCCTGCGACTCGCCCTGGAAGAGGCCGAGCACAAACAAGCGCGTCATAAGCTGGTGATGGCTGGAGCATTGGTCGCTATAGCACTTATCTTGCTGTTGGGCTCCTCCTATCTTCTGATAAGACGACAACTGCGGGAAACACAAGCCAGTCAGCGTGCTCTGGCTGACAATGAAGAAAGCCTTGTGACTACCTTGCACTCGATCGGCGATGCAGTGCTCGCAACAGACACTGAAGGCCGAATCACCCGCATGAATTCAGTGGCCGAACAGCTCACAGGCTGGAGTATTAACGAAGCTCAAGGCCGTTCTATCGGGGAAGTATTCAATATCATCCATGAGCAGACCCGCGAGCCTGCTCACATTCCTGTGGCAACGGTGCTAGCCACCGGGGAAGTGCAGGTACTTGCCGATGACACCTCAATCATTGCCAGAGATGGCACCGAACGTCCAATCTCTGATAGCGCCGCCCCCATCCGCGATTCCAAGGGCCAACTACGAGGTGCTGTACTGGTCTTTCGGGACGTTACTCTGGAGCGAAAGGCTCAACGGATCATCCGTGAGCAAAACGCGTCACTTGAAGCCGACGTGCACCAACGCACTTTGCAATGGCATGAGATTCAAAGTCATTTGCACAACGTCATCAGCGCCGTTCCGGCGCTGATTGCCTACGTCAATGCAAAACAGCGCTACGAGTACGTCAACACTCAGTATCGTCAGTGCTTTGCACCTGGCCGAGAAGACATCACGGGTGAGTCGGTAAGACAAATCCTCGGAGAGGAACGCTATGTTGTTGCCAATGATTTGATCAGCAAGGTTCTCGCAGGAGAGCCGCAAACATATGATTGGCAGCCCTTTCCAGGAGTTTGGCAAACCATTCAGTATGTTCCCAAACATCAAGCCGATGGAACGGTTGCTGGCTACTACGTATTGGGCACAGATATTACTGAGCGCAAGCACTATGAAGAACGTATCCAGACGCTCAACGGGGAACTTGAACAACGAGTGCATGAGTTAGAGCACATTGGCCGCGGACTGCGAACGTTGAGCGCCGGAAATCGCACCATGCTACGTGCCAGCGAAGAACAGAGTCTGCTTGAAAACATGTGCCGAGCCATCGTGGCTGCAGGAGGCTATGGCATGGCTGCCGTCTGGTATTCGGGTGACGAGCCAGATCAACAACTACGCCCGATGGCCGAGTGCAATTATCCAGGCGGTATAGAAGCACTTCGCAGCCTAGGACTCATAGCAGCCGATACGGAGCTGGGCCAAAGTCTGACATCTAGCGCAATTCGCAGCGGCAAGGTTCACTTTGTCCAAGACATGCGCATGGATTCCAACCATGTTCGATGGCACGACAAGCTTGGTGAACTTAAATCAGGCGTATCTTGCCCTTTATTGGTTGAGGGCGAAGTCATTGGCGCACTCTCCATTTATGACACCGAACCAAACGCCTTCGGCGAAGATGAAATCGCATTGCTGACCGAGTCAGCGGACGATCTAGCTTTTGGGATTTCCATTCTGCGTACACGCTCAGAACAACAACGTGTACAAGCAGAGATGAATCATATGCTGCGCCATGATCCCTTGACTGGACTACCCAATTCGATTGAATTCAGGGAAATTCTGACTGCGAAAATTGAGGAAAGCTCCCCACTTCCAGGACCAATTGCGGCTTTGCAATTCAATATCGAACGCCTTCGAGAAATCAACGAGGTGCTAGGTTTCTCTAATGGGGACCAGATTCTTAGAGACTTCGGAGAGCGCCTAAGGCAAAGCATTCCTGATTCTGCACATATCGCGCGTTTACGCGGAGACGAATTTGCAGTATTAGCGCCCACTTTGGATAGAGGTTCTGCCGTAGCCTTGGCCGAAGATTTGGAAAAAACCATCTCCCGCCCTTTCCCGATCGCAGATATTGAATTGGATGTCAGCGCGAGAGCTGGCATCGCTTTGTTTCCCGAACACGGCACAAACGCCGATGAACTATTGCGTCAAATGGGAAAGGCCACCCATCAAGCCAAGGCCCGCGGATTGAGCCAGTGCGTATTTGATCCGTCGCATCAGAAAAATCAAGCGGGACGCTTGACCATGGCAGGGGAGCTTCGGCGAGCAATTGCAGGCAACCAGCTGCGACTATTTTTGCAGCCAAAAGTTGATTTTTCCTCCGGGCAAATCTGTGGAGCAGAGGCCTTGGTACGCTGGATGCATCCGCTTAAAGGATTAATTCCTCCCGGATTGTTTATCGACTTGGCTGAGCAAACAGGCTTGATCAAGCCTTTGACGGAATGGGTCATTGTCGCAGCCCTTGATCTGCTGCAGAGCTGGCAGGCAAAGGGTTGTGCTGTCCCTATTGCAATCAATCTCTCCGCTCGAAACTTCAGAGATGAACAGCTTTTTGCTAAGTATCGCCAATGGCATTTGGATCGCTCTGTATCAACCGGATTATTGGAAATCGAGATTACGGAAAGCACCGTAATGGAACATGCAGAATATGCTCTACGAGCACTGAGCGAGATGAGAGACGCGGGGATTCCTCTTTATGTGGACGATTTTGGAACAGGGTACTCCTCATTGAGCTATCTACAAAAACTACCAGTAGATTACATCAAGATCGACCAGTCATTCGTTTCTGCAATGCATCGCGACCGGGATTCCGCCACGATTGTGCGCTCCACCATTGATCTCGTACATGATCTCGGACGAAAGACAGTTGCCGAAGGTGTGGAGACCAAAGAGCACTGGGACCTGCTCAAGGAGCTTGGCTGTGATATTGCACAAGGCTACTACATCGCGAAACCTATGCCTTCCAGCGATTTTCAAAAATGGGCCGAGGATTTCAAAAAATCTCAATCACAGGATAGCTCATCCTTTTCAATATAATCCATCACATTGAAATCACGCACTAACAACAAAGAAACAGGTATTTTCAACATCAATGAATTTTCAAGAAAACAGAATCATGCAATGCCGAGATACATCTGAAATTTTTCTCTGACAAATTCAATGATGACGGCCAGCAAATAATAATCTATAGCGATTAAAGTAATCCAGCGATTGCAAGCCTTGATCCTTTACCTCTGCACTTAGCACCTTCATAGCTAAGTACACTCTCAATTCCGACCTCATACGAGATTGCAAGTTCTCGACTTATAAGCGTCAGGCGTCTAATTTATTTAAATGACATTCAAAGGTTGGAGTCAAAAGCAACTGCCGACCTTATAGTTTCCGACTTCAGACTGAAGTCCAAGCACACAAGAAGTGCTTCAAATGCGCGCCACGCAAAAAAGCAGGTACGTCTGTGGCTTCTATGCTGGTCACCAGCGTCTGTGGATCTAACAGGTCAATGCAACGCAATGACCGCCTCTGGTGCAAGGAGTGCTGGCATGAAGCAAAGGCCGCGGATTTACTACACTGAAAATCCAAAGAGCCACACCATGTACCCGAACAGTCACTCCCCGACATCCGCTGTCAAGCCGACCTCGTTGTCCAATTCACTTGTCTCGGACTTCTGCGCCCGCCACCATGACACCTGACCAATATCTTGCACATTTGCAGGCTGTGTATGCTGCATTCCAGCTAAGCTTTCACCCCAAGCCGCCGGCCAGCGAACAGGATCTGGCCGCTTTGGCAGCCGCGCTGGGGCCTCTGGATACCGAACTTGCCTCATTCTGGCGCCTGACTGCAGGCAGCAGCACCGACAGCACCCAGCCCCTGTTTCAGCGGCCAGGCTTTGTGGATGCTCTGGACCTTCTCACACCACCACAGGCCATGGCCCAGGCACTCCGCATGGAAAAGCGGGCCCAGCGCATGTGGGAACTGGCCGGCCCCGCATCCCAGGACCCTCGCCTGAGCGGGCGCTGGTGGCACGCCGGCTGGCAGCCGTTTGCCAGCTTCTATGGCGACATCGTGCTAATGGCCGATCATCATCCCGGTCCTGAAGGACAGCGCGGCCAGATCATTGCCTATGTGCACGACCCCGACCAGATCTGCTGGATCGCCCTCAGCTTCTCAGCCTATCTTCAAGCGTCCGCCGACTCGATTGACGATGACAGGGAAGAATTTTTGAATGGACCACTGGACGAGCAGGAACAAGCAGAGCTCTGAGCTACGCCCCGGCCTCAAGGCAGTAGCTGGACAGCGTGGCCGAGCCCATGAAGGCCTCTTCAAAGTAAACGCGGCGGGCCTGGTCTTGCTCGGCCGCCCCCACCACCACCATCAACGGCAGCAGATGCTCTTCTCGCGGGTGCGCCACACGTGCGCCGGGGGCCCGCTCCCAAGCGGCCAGCCGCTGGCTGCGCGCGGCAGGCGTCATCTGCATCAGCGTCTCGGCCAACCAATCGTCAAACAGCTTGGAAGGCGCCCGCCCCACGGGGCCGAAGCTACGCATATTGTGATAGCTGGAGCCGCTGCCAATGATGAGAACTCCCTCGTCACGCAACGGAGCCAGCGCACGGCCCACGGCCAGGTGTTCTGCAGCGTTCAGATTGCTGCGCAGGCTGAGCTGAAGTACGGGTACATCGGCCTGCGGATAGATCACCGCCATGGGCACAAACATGCCATGGTCATAGCCGCGCTGTTTGTCTGCCCGCGCGTCCTCCCCTGCCTGCGCCAGCAACTGCTGCACCCGAACTGCCAGCTCAGGCGAGCCTGACGCACGGTAATGCAGGTCATAGGTGTGCGGCGGAAAGCCGCCGTAGTCATACAGCATGCCGGGATGGGCGGCACTCTGTACGGTGAAAACCGGCTCCTCCCAGTGGGCGGAGATCAGCAACACGGCCCTGGGCTTGCGTGCCAGTTGGCGCGGAATATTGCGCAAGTCCTCGGCCATCAGCGCATGCCAGTCGAGCATCTCGGGCACCCAGGGCCAGGGGCCGGCACCATGACAGAGAAAGTACACGGGCATGCGAGCGCCTGCCTCTATTAGCCCGGAAACCGCCTGACTGTTCAGGCTTTCACGCTCCTTCATGCCAGTCCTTCCATGCATCAACAGGTCATCAAAAACATAGCCGCCTGCGCTTTCCCCATCAAAACTGCAGACCTAAAAATCCTCATTCTCAGCAGACAGGCATAAAAAAACCTCCTTGCGGAGGTTTTTGCCAACAATCAGATCCGAGCCGTGCAGCCGCAAACCTGATGCCGTATTGCCCCGATCAGGCAGCGAAGTTGGCTTCGGCAAACTTCCAGTTCACCAGCTTTTCCAGGAAGGTTTCGACAAACTTGGGACGCAGGTTGCGGTAGTCGATGTAGTAGGCGTGTTCCCACACGTCCACGGTCAGCAGCGCCTTGTCGGCGGTGGTCAGGGGAGTGCCGGCAGCGCCCATGTTGACGATGTCCACGGAACCGTCGGCCTTCTTCACCAGCCAGGTCCAGCCCGAACCGAAATTGCCGGCGGCGGAAGCCACGAAAGCCTTCTTGAACTCAGCGTAGGAGCCCCACTTCTTGTTGATGGCGTCGGCCAGAGCGCCTGTAGGTTCTGCACCGCCGTTGGGAGTCATGCAGTTCCAGAAGAAGGTGTGGTTCCAGATCTGGGCAGCGTTGTTGTAGATGCCGCCGGAAGACTTCTTGACGACTTCTTCCAGATCCATGTTTTCGAACTCGGTACCCTTTTGCAGGTTGTTCAGGTTCACCACATAGGCGTTATGGTGCTTGCCATGGTGGAATTCCAGCGTTTCCTGGCTGTAGCCGAACGGAGCCAGTGCATCGATAGCGTATGGCAGGGGGGGCAGGGTGCGTTCCATGATGGTTTTCCTCGTGGTTGAAATTTTTGGGAGCCGTCCAGTGCCATGACGCCTGAGCGGTGACCGTTGTGCCGGCCATGGCGGCAAGCACATTGCTGTACTGCAGACGTCAAGTATTGCACTAACCGAACCATTGTAGAAAGAACTGAGAGGCTGCGCGCCATTCATCAGGACTATTGCGCACGCAGGCAAAAGCATGCGCTCACGGCTTACAGCGCATGAATACTGGACCCTGCCTCATTGCCTGCGCGGATTGCAAAAGAGTTCTGATGAAGAACCCGGTGAGCGTGCAGGTGTTTTGCGGCCAGCTTGTGGCTGGCGAGCCTCAAAGCAGACGTGGCTGAGTGACCACCACATCCACCGCACCGTCCGACAGTTGGGCCTTCAGCGCCGCTCCCGGCACGGCCTGCCTGACCTGGGTCACAGCCCTTCCCTGCTCATCCGTCAGCAAGGCATAGCCGCGCTGCAGCACCAGGCGCGGGTCCAGCAACTGCAAGCGCAGGTCGATACGATCAAGCGTTTGCTTTTGCTGCTCCAGATTGCGCTGGAAGATACTGGGAAAATTGACCTGTAGCGCTTGCTGGTTCTGAGCAAGCCGCTGTAGTTTCAATAGCATCGCATGACGCAGACGTTGCGCCTGCCTGTTGAGCTGCAGCTGGTTGCGTGTCAGCTGCTCGCTGGGCCGGCCCAAGCGCTGGGCCGCTATATCCAGGCGCTGGGCCTGGCGATCCATCACGCGCTGCACGGCGTTGTCCAGACGGTCCTGCATCAGACCCAACGCACCCAACCAGACCTCGCGCGGCTGGGCTACCAGCTCGGCCGCAGCCGTGGGCGTGGGCGCACGCAGATCGGCGCAGAAATCGGCAATGGTGAAATCAGTCTCATGGCCCACGCCACTGATCAACGGCACCGGGCTTTGCACAATGGTGCGCGCCAGCTGTTCGTCGTTGAAGGCCCAGAGGTCTTCCAGCGAGCCACCACCGCGCACCAGCAAGATGGTGTCAATTACCGGCTGCCGTGCGAAGTCAGCAGGCAAATTGCTGCCTGGACCCTGCCCCTCTTGCAGCAGCCGATACAGTTTTGACAGTGCCTGCACCAGCGACTGCGGCGCCTGTGCGCCTTGCACCAGAGCAGGAACGACCACTACTGGAATATGCGGCACGCGGCGACGCAGCGCCGTCACCACATCGTGCAAGGCGGCCGCCCCCAGGGAGGTGACCAAGCCGATGCCGCGCGGCAAGGGTGGCAGCGGCCTCTTGCGCGCAGGGTCGAACAGTCCCTCGGACTCCAGCTGGGCCTTGAGGCGCAAGAACTGCTCAAACAGGGCCCCCTGCCCGGCTCGCTGCATGCTCTCCACCACCAGCTGCAAATCGCCTCGCTGCTCGTAGACGCCCAGACGCCCTCTGACTTCGACCAGCTCGCCATCACGCGCAGAGAAACCGACCTGCTCGGCTGCACGTCGGAACATGGCGCAGCGAATCTGCCCGCTCGCATCCTTGAGATTGAAATAGCAATGCCCGCTGGCGGCGCGCGAAAAGCCGCTGAGCTCGCCGCGCACCGAGACCGGATTGAAGCGCGCCTGCAAGGCATCACCAATGGCGTGGCATAGCGCGCCAACTTCCCACACATGCTGCGTGGCTGCTGGGTTTGATCGTTCAAACATTGAATTCATGCGGTGTCAGCGAGGGCTTACGCGGGCCGGATTCTCCACAGATGTCGGCATCCAGCCTTGTTGGCGACAAAGCCGGGAAAACTCTAAAAATCACCTTAAAAACAAAACCCATCTTATTGATTTAAAACAATTTATTGGCATTCACACAGCTGTCAAACTCGTAACAAGCCTTCACTGCAAAGCAAACAGACCGCTGGCACGGCAACTAGATCACAAAGTTATCCACAGATTTTTGTGCTATACGCGAAAGCATTCGCAAAGAAACGCAAGTTCCGCGTACCCCTGATGTCTGAACAAGCTCCAATCGCATCAAGCGTCACCTGACAACCTTGCTGCGCTAACTCAAGCCGGCATATCAAGCCGGCAAAAACGGCTCGCAACAGCACTACAGTGGGTGATAATCGTTGGCTGCAATTTCAGAACGACGAGGGAGAGCAACGTTGCTGTCGATCATACAAGCCGCAGGATGGCCTATCTGGCCTTTGATTGCCTGCTCGATTCTGGCTCTGGCCCTGATTTTTGAGCGCTTTGCCTCGCTGAAAGCCAGCAAAGTTGCGCCGGCCAATTTGCTCAATGAAGCGATTTCGGTCTCTACCAAGAACCTACCCAGTGCAGAAACCACCCAGCAACTAGCGCAAAGCTCGGTACTCGGTGAAGTGCTGGCCACCGGCTTGCGCACCCGCCAGGCACACCCCGAAAGCAGCGAGGAAGAGCTGCGCTCGGCCATGGAAGGCGCAGGACGCGCCGCCGCCCACAAGCTGGAAAAGTATTTGAGCGCCCTGGCCACCATCGCCTCGGCGGCGCCGCTGCTGGGCCTGCTGGGCACGGTGATCGGCATGATCGAGATTTTCGGCTCCCAGCCCGGAGCCAGCTCCGGCGCCGGCAACCCCGCCCAGCTCGCTCATGGCATCTCGATCGCGCTCTACAACACGGCATTCGGCCTGATGGTGGCCATTCCTTCGCTGATCTTCTGGCGCTATTTCCGCGCCCGTGTGGACGCCTATCTGCTGGGCATGGAACTGGCGTCCGAGCAGTTCGTGCGCCATCTGGGTCGCCTCAAGCCTGCCAAGTAATAAGCGGAACGCATCCACCATGAACTTCCGTCCTCGTCACCGCGATGAGCCCGAGATCAATCTGATCGCCTTCATCGACGTGCTGCTGGTGGTGCTGATCTTTTTGATGCTCTCCACCACTTACAGCAAGTTCACCGAGCTGCAGCTGACCTTGCCCGTGGCCGACACCGAGCAGCAACGCGATCGCCCCAAGGAAATCATCGTCGGCGTCTCCGCTGACGGCCGCTACTCCGTCAACAAGCAAGGCGTGGATGACCGCAGCGTCTCCTCTGTTGCCGCCGCTCTGTCCGGTGCGGCAACAGCGGGCAATGACAGCGTGGTCATCATCAGTGCCGATGCCAACTCGCCGCACCAGTCGGTGGTGACCGTCATGGAAGCGGCCCGCCACGCAGGACTGTCGCAAATCACGTTTGCCACCCAGACCTCGGCCAGCGCAGGCAAGGCCAACTAGGAGACCCTCGCCATTGCCTTTTGGTGATGGCGCCACATGAAAAAACGGGCCAGATGGCCCGTTTTTCTTTGCCCTCAGGCCATTTCTCAGGCCTGGAGACCCAGCACCGTCAGATCCAGCTTGCCGCCGCAAACCGGCGGGCACCAGAAATAGCAGCCTGTCAACGGCGTGGAAAAGCGGAACAGTCCATCGCTGATGCCGTCATCCATGCCCAGCATGCGGCGCATTTGAGCCTCGAAAGCGTCAAAGCTGCAACCAAAGGCAGAGAACATCAAACCGCTGCGATCACTGCCCTGCGGGCTGACGCTCCACCAGGGCATGGAGCGTCGCACCACAAAGGCTTCCGGCTCAAAGCTCTCCTGCGCCGTGCGCTTGACATGGGCCGACTCAGGGGCATCGTCCAGTTCCTCGTTGTCGCTGCGACGGCGACCCACGGCATGATCCTGCTCCGTGGTGCTCATGCAGCCAAAAGCCGAGTAGTCATGTTCCCACTGCTGCAAGGCCCAGTAGCTGCAGCCGTCCAGACCTGCCCCCAGTTCAGCCGCAATGCCGGCAACCACGGCCTCATCGTCCTCGGGGTTCTCAGTGCCGTCTTCATAGCCGGTCAGGTCGCGGCCATGGCCGTTGTCCGAGAGCTGGTGCACAAAGGCATCCACGATGTGATCGAGCTTGAAGACCGGTGCCAGCAAGTTGGTCAGCTTGGCCGTCAGGGCGATCAGCTCACCGCGTTGATCGCCGCGCAGCCACAGGCACAGCGCATAAGGTGTGCTGGGTGCTTCAAACTGCGGGCCCTTGAGGTGCGGGAACTCGCGCATCAGCGGCAGTTTCTTGTCCAGTTCCTGCAGCACCTGCAGGCCCAGACCCGCCACTACCTGCTGGCCGTCAACACTGGTCTGCAATTTCTTCAGACTGTTCTGCAAATCTGCACCTGCACCGGCCAGGGTGAAAAAAACATAACGCCCCTGTTCGGGAAGAGACGCCAGAATGCCTGCTTGCGCTTTTGTCATGGGGTTGCCGATTCAATGGTTGGAAAACACATCAAAGTTTAGTAGCGAATCAGCAGCGCCCCGCCAAGCCCAGGCCCGGGTGGCGGATCGGAAAAAAATGGGCCTCCAACGCAAAAAAGTCGCGACTTTGCCCAAACCACCATTTTTCCGCTGCTAGAATTCATCCCATCGACGACAGGCGCGTAGCTCAGCTGGTTAGAGCACCACCTTGACATGGTGGGGGTCGTTGGTTCGAGTCCAATCGCGCCTACCAAACATCGCAAGCAAAACCAGAGCTTGCAAGCAAGACAGCCCGCTGCAAAGCGGGCTTTTTTGTGTCTGCGCCTCTCGTGGACCACCGCAGCATGGATCACGCCATGCATTGGCCTCGGGTCGCGCTCTGCTCGGTTTTCACGCTCCGTCAGGGATGGTCGGCTCCACAAGCAGGGCAAGCAGCTGCAGCGACTCCTGCCAGCCCAGATAGCAGGCCTCTTCGGGAATCATGTCGGGAACGCCCTCCTGCACCACATTCAGTTCGGTGCCGCAAAACACGGCTTTCAGTTCCACGGTGGTGATCATCTCGCCCGGCAGATTCGGGTCCTCGAAGCGGTCGGTATGGCGTATGCGCTGATCCGGCACCAGCTCGAGAAACTCGCCGCCAAAGCTGTTTCGACTGTTGGCGGAAAAATTGATGAAGCTCATGCGGTAGCGGCCGCCCACACGGGCGTCAAATTCATGCACCAGCGCCGCGAAACCATGAGGCGGCAGCCACTTGACCATGGCCTCGGGGGTCGTAAAGGCCCGGTAGACACGCTCGGGCGGGGCTTTGAGTACACGGTGCAGTCGAATGGTCTGTGGCATGCGGGACTCCTGAGCTAGAGGCCGCAAGCTTAGTCCTCATCACCGCGGCTGGCTACCAGGCTTTCTTGGAGGTATGCATCCGTCGCCTCTTGGGCGCAACGCCGCCACGGATATCCAGCGGACAAGCCGCTGCGGCTCCGCACCCAACAAACCCTTGAAAGATTCACCGACATTAAGAAGATGGCTGTCCATGGCGCGCGATGACGAGATCGTCGTCGACGCCACCGACATCAACCACGAAGCATCGTCAAACCTATGGTGCTTTTCTCCGGACGATGAGCAGCCCCAGGGCATCAGCGCGGAAGCCCTTGCCGACTTCATCGGGCAGGTCGTGGCAGCCAGACAAAAGCAACTGAGTGGAGATGTACCCATGCTTTTTCTATTGCTGGCATCAACTGGCACGAGGCACAGACCAGGCAGCTACGCTTCAGTCCTGTATCCGCCGCGCATGGCCGGCTGCCCTTCGGCTGCGCCATCGACCCTGGAGCGAAGCTTGCATCGATTGCCGCAGACATTGTCAAAAAGGACTGGCTCAATGCCCAGTGGGGCCAGGCCGGGCCGGATGACCCCTGTGAAAAGCCGGCTTTGAGCTTGGCCGTGTTCGTCGCCCATCTGCCATAGCCCGATCTTCAGGCGCATGTTCAGGCTCTTCGCAACCCAAGCCGCTACCATTCTGGTCGCGCAACTGCCGCAATTCAGGAACGAGCCCCATAGGGCCTGGGGCACGGAACATGGCACACTGTGGCGAACACTGGCGTATGCCGCACCACATTGCGCGTCGCCGCCTGTCGCAGCCTCATGACAACGGCCCCGGGAGTTCATATGGGCAAAGGCAAACCAGACGCCACAGTGGCGTTTTCAGCTATCGCCTCCCCGCTTGTCGACTCGGCAGTCGAACAGGCCCGGCACATAGCCCGAGCACCCGAAGTCGAAGGAATCCATCAGTTGCGCGTCACATTGCGTAGCCTACTGACGCTGTGGTGGTTTTACCGGCCTCTGATGGAGGCAAGAAAGTATGCGCTGCAGCGCAGCAGCCTGAAATCGATTGCCTGCGCTGCAGGCATGGCTCGCGATTACGACATTCTGATCGAGCTGCTGAGGCGCAACGACAAATGCAGCGCGGCCGGCATTGCTGCCATCTCGGCCGCCCGCGAATCCGCCCTGCAGGCGGGCCGGGAAATACTATCGCCCTCTCACATACAGACATGCTTGCAGGAAGCTCTGGCGCAGGCTTCGGCAAGCTTGGGCCCTGGGTCCGGCCAGCCGCGACTGCGAGCCCTTGCAGAGGCCCGGGTTGCGCAAGCAGCGAGACAGCTACGCCGACGCACCAAGCGGGCGATCACCGCCGGCAGGCCGGACCTTGAAGCCTTTCACGATGTCAGAAAAGCCGGCAAGAAAGCACGTTATCTGCTGGAGCTGTTCGGGCCCCAGCTGCCCGCAGACCATCGCCGCCTGCTCAAGCGACTGCAGAAAATCCAGCAGCCGCTTGGCGAGCTGAATGACTTTGCTGTCAGCGAAAGCCTGCTCAGGCAGAACCCGTGTCTGATCCCTTCTCCGGATCAGACGAAAGAAATAAGACGCTGGCTCAGAAAAAAACGCAAACACCGCCTGAGCGCCCTCTCCTGCCTGCTGCGCAAGGATCGGACACTCAAGCAGGCTTAAACGCTCATGATGGCGCCGTTCTCAGTCCCAGACAGGAGCTAGGCCCTCGGGGCTGACTTCGCGGCCATTGCGCTCCAGCGCCGCGATCAGCGCCATGTCCTCGGCATCCAGCTTCAGGTCGCGGGCCAGCAGATTGCTTGCGAGGTTCTCGCGCTTGGTCGACGAGGGAATCACGGCATAACCGAGCTGCAGCGCCCAAGCCAGCGCGACCTGCGCCACTGTGGCCTGGTGCTTGGCCGCGATCTGCGCCAGCACCGGGTCCTTGAGCACCTTGCCGTAGGCCAGGGTCATGTAGGAAGTGACCTGAATGCCCTGCTCCTTGAGGAAAGCCGTCAGCTTGCGGCCTTGGAGATAGGGGCTCAGCTCGATCTGGTTGGTGGCAATCTCGCCCTGGCCTACGGCGGCGACGGCCTGGCGGGTCAGCTCGATATTGAAGTTGGAAATGCCGATCTGACGGGTCAGACCCTGCGCCTTGGCCTCGGCCAGGGCCTCCATGTACTCGGGCAGCTCCACACCGTTGCCGGGTGCCGGCCAGTGGATCAGGGTCAGGTCCACGTAGTCGCTGCGCAGTTTCCTGAGGCTGTCCTGCAGACTGGGAATCAACTTGGCGCGGCTGTAGTTGTCGGTCCAGATCTTGGTGGTCACAAACAGCTCGCTGCGCGCCACGCCGCTGTCGGCAATCGCCTGACCGACTTCGGCTTCGTTGCCGTAGATCTGTGCCGTGTCGACGGCGCGGTAGCCCACATCGAGTGCATTGCGCACGGAATCGATCACGACCTGACCGTTGAGACGGAAGGTACCGACGCCAAAGCTGGGAATATTGCTCATCTAAAGACTCCTTGCAGGGGTTGAGGTGCAGGAAAGCAGGCCGGACAGCACATCTGCCCACCGTTGATTGCTTTCTCCATGGCTGGAGTTTGCGCTTTTTATATTTGCGGATTAAGCCCTGTATCTCATAAATACTCTTGAATTTAATTCAAATATAAAGCGCTGAAAGCAGTGCGCAGTGAACCAATGCATCATGGATCTGGATAGCTGCCAGCGCTTTATGGGCATGCGATGGAGATCAATCCGATGCCGTACAAGCAAAAAAGGCCAGTCGCGGGACTGGCCTTGGCCGACCGGCAAAAGCCGGCCGCTGGGATGGGACTTGGTGAACGCGACGGGGCAAGCCTGCTGCACGCCATCAGGCCTTGCGGGCATCCCTCTCGCCAGGAGCTTGCGCTGCAGGACGGCGAGCCGTCTTGCCCAGCCAGACCAGGGCCAGACCGCCAGCCGCCAGCGCAGCGCCCACGAGAGGCACCGCCGCATAGCCCAGGCCCTGGCCGATGACGGCACCGCCCAGCGCCGCCCCCAGGGCATTGCCCAGATTGAAGGCGCCGACGTTGACGGACGAGGCCAGACCCGGCGCCTGCGCAGCGGCCTGCATGACCCGCATCTGCACCGGCGGCACAATGCCGAAGGCTGCCGCACCCCAGACCACCAGACCTATGGCTGCGCCCAGATGCGTGCTCATGATCAGCGGCAGCAAGGCCATGATGATGGCGAGCAGCGCCAGAATGATCTTGGTGGCGCCGTCCAGCGACCAGTCGGCCAGCTTGCCGCCCAGGCTGTTGCCCAGCGTGAAGCCTACGCCGATCAGCACCAGGGCAAAGGCCACGAAGCCGGGGCTGGCCTGCGTGATCTCGGCCAGCACGGGCGCCACATAGGTGTAGAGCGCAAACATGGCGCCAGCGCCCAGCACTGTAGTGCCCATGGCCAGCAGCACCTCGGGGCGCACCAGCACCTTGAGTTCGCGGCGCACATCGGGGCGCGTGCCACGCTCGCCCTTGGGTAGCGCCAGCCAAAGCGCCGCGATGGTGATCAGACCCAGCACGGCCGTGCCGCCAAACGCCAGGCGCCAGCCCACCTGCTGGCCTATCCAGGTGGCAGCGGGAACGCCGCCGATATTGGCGATGGTCAGCCCCATGAACATGGTCGCAATGGCGCTGGCCTGTTTTTCCCTGGGCACCACGCTGGCCGCCACCACGGCGCCTATGCCGAAGAACGCGCCGTGATTGAGGCTGGTGACCAGGCGCGACAAGAGCAGGGTTGTATAGCTGGGCGCGAATGCCGACAGCAGATTGCCGATGGTGAAGATGAGCATCAGCGACATCAGCGCAGCACGCTTGCCAAAGCGGCTGAACAACAGCGTCATCACCGGCGCACCGGCCATGACGCCCACGGCATAGGCCGAGACCAGCATGCCGGCACTGGGGATGCTGACTTGAACGCCGTCGGCGATCACGGGCAACAGCCCCATGGGAGTGAATTCTGTGGTGCCGATGGCGAATGCGCCGACGGCCAGGGCAAACAAAGCAGCTGAGGATTTCATGGCCGCAGTGTGCCCGGTTAATATTTGCAGATTAAGCCCTGTATCCAATAAATTCTCTTGAATTCAATTCAACAATGAAGACCACGCTCGATGAGTTGCAAGCCTTTGTGGCCGTCGTGGACACGGGGTCCATCACAGCCGCCTCGGAGCTGCTGGGCCTGACGATTTCGGCCACCAGCCGCACGCTGGGACGTCTCGAGGAAAAGCTGCAGACCACGCTGCTGCGCCGCACCACGAGAAGGCTGGAGCTGACCGAGGAAGGCGCCACCTTCTTGCAGCATGCCCGGGCCATACTGGCATCGGTGGACGAAGCGGAGGAGCTGATGGCAGCGCGGCGCATGCGACCGGCCGGGCGCTTGCGTGTCGATGCGGCCACCCCCTTCATGCTGCATGTGCTGGTGCCGCTGATCGCGGGATTTCGCTCGCGCTACCCCGAGGTGGAGCTGGAGCTGAACTCCAACGAAGGCATCATCGACCTGCTCGAAAGGCGCACCGATGTGGCATTTCGCATCGGCGTGCTCAAGGACTCCACGCTGCATGCCCGCCCTGTGGGCATCAGCCGCATACGCGTGCTGGCCAGCCCGGCCTATCTCAAGCGCCACGGCATGCCCGCCAGTCCGGCACAGTTGGCCCAGCACAGCCTGCTGGGCTTTACCCAGCCCGAGTCGCTCAACGACTGGCCGCTGCGCGATGCCGACGGCAACGCCGTGCGCATTCGCCCGGACATTGCCTCCTCCAGCGGCGAGACGCTCAGGCAGATGGCGCTGGCCGGCCTGGGCATCGTGTGCCTGTCAGACTTCATGACGCGCGCAGACCGCGAGCAGGGAGATCTGGTGCAGTTGTTCGGCAAGCAGACGCTGGACATCTGCCAGCCCGTCAATGCCGTCTACTATCGAAATACGGCACTGGCGGCACGCATCACCTGCTTTGTGGACCATGTGGTGCAAACGCTGGGCAGCCGCCCTTTCGAGGCCTGAGCAGAGCCTGGCGCGATGGATGCTGCGACTGTCAAACCGGTATCGCGATGGCCCGGCGCAATGAGCCGGCGCAATGAGCCGGTGCAATGAACCGGAGCAGTGCACCGGTGCAGCGGGCTGCCCAAGCCCTGCTGCAGGGCTTGAACCTGCGGCAAACGGCCCTGGCTAACGTCCCTGGCTGTCAGCCTGACGCTGGACAGCCTGTTCGCCAGCTTCTGAGTGCCGGGCTGCAGAGTCACCAAGGCGCGGCCCGTGCTGCCAGCGGGGTCCAGCTTCTGCGCTTTTCGCCCCGGACGCTGCCTAGCGATTTGCCCTGAATAGCGGCAGGCTGACCCTGGCAACCCCGGCCGCGCCCGTATGATCCGAAGCCCTATGCCTCAAAACACCGTCCAAGCATCCTCCTCGCAACATGGCTTGCGCGCCCTCTGGCGCCAGCGTGGAGCGGGTGCCTGGCTGCTGTGGCCGCTATCGCTGGTCTATGGAGTGCTGCAGGCCTGGAATGCACGGCGCATGCGCAGCCGCCAACAAAGCACGGGGCTGCCAGTCATCGTCGTCGGCAATGTGATTGCGGGCGGCGCGGGCAAGACCCCCGTGACTCAGGCCGTGGTGGCCCACCTCAAGGCCAGAGGCTGGCAGCCGGCCATCATCTCGCGCGGTTATGGCCGCAGGATCGAGAACGGGCAGGATTGCCGCGAGGCCCTGCCGGACAGCCCCGCCAGCGAAGTCGGCGACGAGCCCGCCCTGCTGGCGCGCAGCACCGGCGTGCCGGTCTTTGTCGCCTCCAGGCGTCTGGAGGCGGCGCAAGCGCTGCGCCAGCGCTACCCGCAGGTCGATGTGATCGTGAGCGACGACGGCCTGCAACATCTGGCCCTGGCACGCGATGTGGAGTTGTGCGTCTTCAATGACGAAGGAGTCGGAAACGGCTTTTTGCTGCCCGCAGGCCCGTTGCGCGAGCCCTGGCCTCGCCCGGTGACGGCCACGCTGCATGCCGGCCAGCCGCCCAGCCCACTGGGCACATCCCCGGCGTTCGCGCTGCAGCGCAGCCTGGCCGAGACCGCCTGCAACGGCCATGGCCAGAGCATCCCGCTGCGCAGCCTGGCCGCTCAGAGCCCGGAGGCCGTGGCCGCCGTGGCACGCCCCGAGTCCTTTTTTGCCATGCTGGCCGCGCAGGGCATCACTGCGGCGGCAACCCAGGCCCTGCCCGATCACTATGATTTCGAGAGCTTCTCGCGAAAGCTGGAAAACGACAAACCCTTGATTTGCACCGAAAAAGATGCCGTCAAGCTCTGGCGCAGCCATCCTGAAGCCTGGGCCGTGCCCCTCAAGCTGCAGCTGCCGCAGGCCTTCTGGGAGCTGCTGGATGCGCAGCTGGCCAAGGCCAACGCCAATATTCGCCGCGGTGGCAAGCCAGGCTGACTATCATTGGGCCTATGGATCAACAGTGTTTGATCACCTCTTTTTGCTGCGCCAGCACACTGCCGGCGCCCTCATCCCGTTTTGCAGGAATACTCCATGGACGCCAAACTTCTCGAACTGCTGGTCTGCCCCGTCACCAAGGGCCCGCTGCGCTTTGACCGCGAGCATCAGGAGCTGATCAGCCACAGCGCGCGTCTGGCCTATCCCGTGCGCGACGGCATCCCGGTGCTGCTGGAAAACGAAGCCCGCACCCTGTCCGACGACGAGCTGGAAGAAGAAAAGCAATAAGCCATGAGCTATACGGTACTGATCCCGGCCCGCCTGTCCTCGACCCGTCTGCCCGGCAAGCCGCTGGCCGATATTGCCGGCTTGCCGATGGTGGTGCGTGTGGCCCAGCGCGCGGCTCTGGCCGGCGCAGCCCGCTGCGTGGTGGCGGCCGACGACGAAAGCATTGTCGCGGCCTGCGCCCGGCATGGCGTACAAGCCATCCTGACGCGCAAGGATCATCCCAGCGGCAGCGACCGTCTGGCCGAAGCCTGTGCGCAGCTGGGCCTGTCCGGCGACGATGTGGTCGTCAATGTGCAGGGCGACGAGCCGCTGATCGACCCCAGGCTCATCGAGGCCGTGGCACAACTGCTGCTGGCCCGCCCCGAAGCCAGCATGGGCACGGCAGCCCATCCCATTGATAGCCTGACGGATTACCGCAACCCGAATGTGGTGAAGGTGGTCTGTGACGCCAAGGGCCTGGCCAGCTATTTCAGCCGCGCGCCCATCCCTTTCTCGCGCGACCACGGCGATGAAGCCTGGTGGCAGACGGCGGCCCCCGGCGCCGGTCACACAGGTTTCACACCGCTGCGCCATATTGGCATCTACAGCTACAAGGCCGGTTTTCTGCGCGAGTTCCCACAACTGGCACCCGCACCGACCGAAGCCATGGAGCAGCTGGAGCAGTTGCGCGCCCTCTGGCACGGCCACCGCATTGCCGTGCATATCACGCCCGATGCACCGGGTGCCGGCGTCGACACGCCCGAAGACCTTGAGCGCGTGCGCGCTGTTTTGGCTGTTTGAGAAAAAGACCTGCGCACTTTGGCGACACCGGTGCGCAGGCTGTCTTCATCCAGGGCTGCTCACGCATCAAGCCGGCAGCAGCCCCGTCGGCCATAGCAATCCCAAAGGGCCCTAGGCCAGTCCAGGAAAGCGCTGATCGCTATACTTTCCGCATAGTCCGAATAGCATATGTAACGGCTTCGGCACCTGGATTACAACTACAGCAATCGCGTTTGCAGCGGATACATGCCTTCAATTGGCCGCACTTGTGACAGCCTTGACTGAATTGTGTAAGCCTGTGTTGGTCTTGTGCGTGCTATCCTTGCCCGCGAAAAAATACGGCCCGGGGACTACGGACGACCACCCGTCCGCCTGGGGCCAGCAAGAATTTCTACTCTCCTCAAGGATTTCCATGAAACTGATTTTGTTGGGTGCACCCGGCGCCGGCAAAGGCACTCAGGCGGCCTTCATTTGCCAAAAGTACGGTATCCCTCAAATCTCCACGGGCGACATGCTGCGCGCCGCCGTCAAGGCTGGCACCCCTCTGGGTCTGCAAGCCAAGGCCGTGATGGACGCCGGCCAGCTGGTCAGCGACGATCTGATCATCAACCTGGTCAAGGAACGCATTGCTCAGCCCGACTGCGCCAAGGGCTTCCTGTTTGACGGCTTCCCCCGCACCATCCCCCAGGCCGACGCCATGAAGGCCGCCGGCGTGAAGCTGGACTATGTGCTGGAAATCGATGTGCCCTTCGACGCCATCATCGAACGCATGAGCGGCCGCCGTAGCCACCCCGCCTCGGGCCGCACCT
This sequence comes from Comamonas testosteroni, assembly GCF_000761245.1. Classification (GTDB taxonomy): domain Bacteria; phylum Pseudomonadota; class Gammaproteobacteria; order Burkholderiales; family Burkholderiaceae_C; genus Comamonas; species Comamonas testosteroni_C. Next base: position 109,112 of record NZ_AWOR01000042.1, read on the forward strand.
ACCACGTCAAGTTCAACCCTCCCAAGGTGGAAGGCAAGGACGACGTGACCGGTGAAGACCTGGTGCAGCGCGAAGACGACAAGGAAGAAACCGTCAAGAAGCGCCTGGACGTCTACAGCAACCAGACCCGTCCTCTGGTGGACTACTACAGCAACTGGGCCAAGGCCGATGCAGCAGCGGCCCCCAAGTACCGCGCCATCAGCGGCACAGGCAGCGTGGAAGAGATCACCGAACGCGCTCTGGCCGCTCTGGCTTCCTGATCGCCCTGATCACTCGCGCATGAAGCCTTGCCGACTTTTCGCGGTCGGGCATCTCTATCTCTGCGCGGAAAAAGGCCGGTGTCTTCACCGGCCTTTTTTGTTCTCGAACCTCAAGCTCCCGGCCGTTCGGCCGGCATCCTTCCGATGCGGGCAAGCTGCACCGAGGTGGAATTGCTGCCATCAATATTCATAGCTATCTGCGCTCATGACCATTGAGTTTTAGATAAAAAGCATCGTAGATTCCCCGTATTACGCGGGAACGATGCTCTTAAAATAAGAGCATCAACCCAATGCGCGAGGCCAGCCCATCAGCTCCAGCATCAGGCTGATTCTGGCCTTGGCCGCAGGCAGGCTGCTCACATGATCATCCTGCGTTCCCTGAGCCTGCACCACCTGCCCCTCCTCGCACCGGGTTGCGATACGCAAAGTCATGCCCTGCGCCTGCGCCCAGTCCAGCGCTGGCCCCAATGCCTGATGGACCGTGCCATTGCCCGTGCCCACCACCACCGCGGCACGCACGCCTTGCGCATGCCAGGCCTGAACTACCGCCAGCGCCACGGCACTGTTGCAGCCGGCATGGCTATGCAGCAGCTCCACCTGGGGCCATTGACCTGCGGGCGGTAAAGCGATCGCAGGCGAGCCAGCCAAAGCTGCCCTAGGCAGCCCGCCCGTTGCCCAGCGCAGCCGCCCCTCTTCCACCCAGCCCTGCGGACCGGCGCCGCTGCCATCAAAGGCATCCACACGGTAGGGATGCACCTTGCGCACCTGGCGTGCGCTGAACACCCGACCCGCCACCACGGCAAGCACACCGCGGCCAGCAGCCTGCGTATCGGCCGCACAGGCCACGGCATCACGCAGATTGCCCGGGCCGTCGGCCGAAATGGCTGTGGCCGGGCGCATGGCGCAGGTCAACACCACGGGCTTAGTCGGGCGCAGAACACATTGCAGAAACCAGGCGGTTTCCTCCAGGGTGTCCGTGCCGTGGGTGATGACAATGCCGCTCACATCATCACGCGCGAGCAACTCTGCACAGCGCAGCGCGAGTGCATGCCACGTCGCGTGATCCATATCCTTGCTGTCCAGCTGCGCCAGTTGCTCCGCCTGCAGCGACGCCGCAGCAACGCGCTCCATGTCCGGCACAGCCTGCAGCAGCTGAGCCACGCCCAGCTGGGCCGCACGGTAGCCCACGCTGGCGCCAGCCTGCTCTGCGACACCGGCAATCGTGCCACCGGTGCCCAGGATGACGATATTTTTGTCACGTTCCACTTGCAGTCCTCTTCAAACTGATTAAAAATACAGGTACTGGATGAACACACAGTATTCATCATTGATCGATCAAGGAATGCCCATGGACCACCCCAAGCTCACTCCCCGCCAGCAGCAGATTCTGGACCTCATCCAGTCCACCATCGCTCGCACGGGTGCGCCCCCTACCCGGGCCGAGATTGCCAGTACCTTTGGCTTCAAGTCCGCCAATGCTGCAGAAGAGCATTTGCAGGCACTGGCCCGCAAGGGCGTCATCGATCTGGTCAGCGGCACATCGCGCGGCATTCGCCTGCGCGCCGATACCGTGCGCACCATCAATGCGGCACGCGGTGCCAGCTTTGCGCTGCCGCTCACGGCCCTGGCTCCGCTGGTGCTTCCCCTGGTCGGCCGCGTCGCTGCCGGCTCGCCTATTCTGGCTCAGGAACATATCGATCAGAGCTATTCGCTCGAGCCCAGCCTGTTTGCCGCCAAGCCCGATTACCTGCTCAAGGTGCGTGGCATGTCCATGCGTGACGCGGGCATTATGGACGGCGACCTGCTGGCGGTACAGGCTACGCATGAAGCGCGCAACGGCCAGATTGTGGTGGCCCGCCTCGGTGATGACGTTACCGTCAAGCGCTTCAAGCGCACGCCTCAGGGCATCGAGCTGCTGCCCGAGAACCCCGACTACAAGATCATTCATGTCGATCCTGAAGAGCCGTTCGCCATCGAAGGCCTGGCCGTAGGCCTTATCCGCAACAGCATGTTCATGTAACGGGCAGACGGCGTCCCTCCGTCTATGCAGCGCAGGCACTGAGCCTCTTTCCCTCTCAAGCCCAGGCAGTAGGCGCGAAGCCGTTGAGCTTCGCCCTGGGCGGAGCTTTGCCGAAAGAATGCAATCCTGCCCTTATCCATGCCGCAAGGTCATCAAAAGGAGTTGCCAAAATGGGATTCGCCACATCACTGCAGACTTTGACACGCCTGACTCTGAAGAGCCTGCCTGCCACGCTGTCGTTCAACCCGAACTTCAGCTCCGATGACGCAAGCAAAGCCGCCGCAGAACCCGTATCGCTCACTACCAATCGACCAAAGGCGAAGCAGATCAGCATTCCTGTCATGCGCGCCAACCGCGGCCGCAGTCGTCTAGGCAGCAATACGCTTTATCCTCAGACCTTTGCGGCGCCCCCAGAGCTGCAATCACTAGTAACCGATGAGTCGACGCAAGCTGCTTCTCCGCGACTTCTCAAAATCGTGCAGCGAGAACCGCGCAAGCAGCCCGAATGCCTGCTGATCTGCGGACGCATGGCCGATGTCTGCGCAGCGCTGGAGCGTATGGCACTCCATGAGCAAACAGCCCCGCAAGTCTGAAGCAGCAAGTCTGAAGCACAGTGAGGTTTGACTGCCTGCACTTATGCCGCCCACGCCCGATCCGCAATAGGCCTGCAGGCGATGCAACAAAGCTTCCATATGCATCCAACACAAAGCCATCTCAACGCTCTTGGCCCATCGGCCGGTAGATATGGCACCAGACAACCATGCCAGCAGTGCATAGGCGAAAAACTCGATATCGCCAGCGCAGGCCCTCTGTATTTGCGCCGAACGATCTGGATCGTCATGTAAATTTTTTACTGATGTTCTGCCTGGGCCTGTTCGCGGAACGCATTTCGCACAATGCCTCGCAGCCTCCAGAACTCCTTGTCAGGCGCGAATATCCGTCAGAACGGATACCCGGATCAGGGTATTGCGGCACCTCCTCGACAGTGGAAACATTCATATACACATGTCAACGAGGGCGTCTTATGAGTGCCTACCGCAAGCTCTTGCAGCACATACAGGCCAAAGACGCCAATGGAGACCTGCGCCTGATTCTGGTCTATCAGAGTTTTGATGAGGTCGACATGCCGCATGGCATCTCCATACGCCCATCTGCCATTTACTTTGAAACTGCCGATCACCAAGAGGTCAACTGGCTCAATCCACAGCAGTTCGAGATAGAGGCCACTGGCGAAATCCTCAATCGCGTTCCTCCTTCGCCCGAGGAATGAGACAACTCGGCGCGACCGCCCCTCGTTACAGAGTCTTACCTCCTGTCTACAACTCTGCTGCATTCAAGAACTAGGCATTGCGCGGCTCGAAATATTGGAATAGATTGAGTCTCAGGCACATCTTCCGGCATCAGGAGGCTGAACATGTTCAAGCACCTGCTCATTCCTACCGATGGCACCAAACTGTCAGAGGCTGCCGTGCGTGCCGGCATTCTGCTTGCACGTGAACAAGGCGCCAAGGTGACCGGCCTTTATGTCATGCCCGATTACCGCGCCATCATCTACGGCGCAGACGCGCTGTTGACTTACAACAGCGCAGAGTTCGAGCGAAGTGCCAACAACGATGCAGATGCGGCTTTGCAGTTCGTTGACCAGATTGCCAGACCTGAAGGCGTGCTCTGCAACTTTGTGCGAGTCACCCACGCCTCTGTCTACCAAGCCATTGTTCAACAGGCGCAGGAATTGCAATGCGACCTGATTTGCATGGCTTCACACGGTCGCAAAGGTATCGGCGGAATTTTGCTGGGCAGCGAAACCCAGCGCGTTCTGACGCACAGCCATGTCCCGGTGCTGGTACACCGGCCCGCCTCCACCGGCAAACATTAAGGAGCCAGAAATATCGAATAGCAGTCCTGCATGTCGCACGCTTGCCTCGATACAAGATGGGCTCAAGCGACTTGCAAGTCATGGCTACAAAATGCAGGCCAGCCAGTCAGCAGTTGCTGGCCGCACCCGATGGGGCAACCTGTCAACCGTTCAAACGCGTCAGCAACAGTGCAAGAGCGATAAACGGCGATTGAGGCCAAAGTAACGCCTCTGCCAACTATTCAAATGCATTGACTGTGTGGGCTGCAGAACCGGATCGAGAGGACCCCGAAACTTGCCCGCCTTGCGCGGGCATTTTTTTGGCTGCTAGGCACATCGCTCCGGTACTTCTCCCAATCGCTCACGATGCCCAGGCAAGGTGAACAGAATCTGGAGATTCTGCGAGTCCATTTGCTGCACCACGATGGAGCCGTCTTCGTGCAGATAGATCCGCACAGTGTGTGCATCATCCAGATCCCAGTGTGCAACGCTCGTATTCACCCCCCGCCAGCCATGCTCCTCGCACAGCCGACGCCGACGCAAGGCCTTCAAAAATTCCGGTGAAGCACCAAGCTCTGCATTGGTTTGCACCCAGCTGTCGATCACCAACTCATAAGCCATCTGCTGCGTATGACAAGGCTGGGCCAGCTTCATATGCCTGATCCAGGCATCCAGACGGGAGGCAAAAGTGTATTGCAGGTGATGGGACATGGGCTTTTTTTTTGAATTCAGTAAGGCATCGGGCTAGATCGCCACTTGCACATCAAAATCAGAATTTTCCTACGCCCAATTTACCGAAAAGTGCAGCAGAAACAAAATCTACATCACCAATAGGCTCAGGGTTTAACACTGCTTGATGACTGGGCTGAGAGACGACTGGCAAAGTGAGAATGGCCAGAGCCACGGTGAACCCTGAGCCTGCACGGTGACATATCTCAAGGATTGGACAAGCTGGCTTTTGGACGCTTGCCAGCTGTTCAGTCACCGCATTGCCACGTATTTCTGGAGTGCCTACCGATGACTTGCCTGTTGGAATTCAGGCAGCGCGATTCAGCCATCCTTTCGATGACTCAGGCCCCGAGCATCGACATCCTGACATTCAATGCTCCCCTCTAAAAATTGTCATCATCAGGCAACTTTTACGCTCAAACCCATGCCAGCTCAAGATAGATTTCATTAAAAAAATCTATCTTTTCACTCAGTTACTTAGCACGGCTACTTCATCAAAAAAAGATGACAGCGGCACCGGCAAAGCACCTCCTCAGCGCTTCAAAGAAGCTCACACATCAGATCTGGTCTATCCATTAGCGCGATCTGTAAGTGCCTACATACTTTCTTACATCCGCTTGATACAACATCAGTCAAATGCAATGAAATGTCAGCTCGCAGGTCCTGCGGCAAGTTGTTGAGGAACAGGGAGTGTCGTCATGAGAAAAGTTAATCCTGCCGCCAAGAACGCGAACCGCGCTTTTGTCCGTCTGCACACGTATGTGACCAAGCAATTCGACTGGGATCTCTTCACCAAGGACTACCGTGTAGTCCTGCACACAGACGAGGACGGAGGCGTCACGCTCTACATCGTCAAGGTCTTCGACAAGGACGGACAGCCTGCCGCGCTAGGGCCAAAGATACCCAACCAGATTACGTTCTCTTACCGTCAGGCTCCCATCATGTCGGTATGGACAGAGTTCTTCAACGACGGCAAATTCAGTTGGCGCAATGTCTCCTGCCGCTAGGGCGCGGCGGTGGGGGATGAAGGCCCGGCTGTCGACATAGACACCCGCCGCTGCGCCAGGAGCGCCATCCTGTCCAACACATTCAGGAGAGTTGCATGACCCGCTTCCAACCGATGCTTGCAACTGCTGCCCTGCTCAGTCTCATGACGCTACATCTCAGCAGCAGCTCCATGGCACAGGCCGCCTTTACAACCCCAGGCGGCTACACCAACTCCTACAGCGGCCAGATCACCGGCAACGGCATCGTGCAATACGGGCTTGAAACGCGGCCCTTCCAGCGCATGACCGTCACGCTCAACACCAACAACCCGTCCAGCCAGATGAACGTCTTCAAGGACGGCGCTGCCCAGCCTCTATGCCAAGGCTCTGCCCACAACAACATCTGCACCTTCCGCATCGAGCGTGGTGCCAGCTACCGCGTGCTGATCTTCCTCACGCGTGAAGCAGCCCTGCGCGGCGAAAGCGCACGCTTTACGCTCACCACCGAAGAAAGCACCTGACGGCTTGACTGCCGTCAAGAACACCTCAGTCCGTGGCTTGTAAACTGGCTTTAACAGATTCAAAGTGAAAGCCCGTTACACGATATGGAAAACTTTCCCAAAGACATCTACACCGAGCCTACGCCCGATGTGAATACACTGGCCAACCTCGGCCCCCTCACCGGCATGGCTGGCGTCTGGACCGGCAAGCGCGGCCTGGACATCAACCCCAAGGCTGACGGGCCCGAAAAGCAGGCCTTTATCGAGCACATGGAGTGCCAGCCCATCGATGCGCAAACCAACGGCCCACAGCTCTTCTATGGCCTGCGCTACCACACACGCATCGTCAAGCCCGACGACGTGGAAACCTTTCACGACCAGGTCGGTTACTGGCTGTGGGAGCCTGCCACCGGCAACATCATCCAGACCCTGACCATCCCGCGCGGGCAGACCGCCATGGCCACGGGCAAGACCACGGCCGATGCCACCAGCTTCACCCTCAGGGCCGAGCGCGGCTCCACCGTCAACGGCATCTCCAGCAACCCGTTTCTGGAGCACGCCTTCAGAACCGACGCCTATACCATCACCGTCACCAAGCACTCAGACGGCACCTGGTCGTACGAGCAGGAAACCACGCTGACCATCCCCGGTCAGAGCGAGCCTTTTGCCCATACCGACCGCAACACCTTGCACAAGATTGGCGAGCCCACGCCCAACCCAACGGCAAGGGCCGCAGTTGAAATCTGATTAGCGCTCTCAAAGGACGCCACGCCACAGCCGAATTCACTGGCTCCACAGGGCGCACACTCCCCGATTACCGCATCGTCCGCGATGGCCTTACGCTGCTGGTCATGGACCTTACGGGCAAGAAGGCGCTTGCCTTCAATCTGGTCGCGAAGGCTGCGGCGCAGGTACACCGCACTGCGTTCAAGACCTTGATACGGGGCAATGCCGACAAATGACAGCACAGCAGCCACCTGCTAAACCTGAATTACGGCCGCCCCATGCGCCATGCACAGTCGATTGCGGCCGACCTGATGCTGGCCTCCTTTGACAGCTTGCCAACCGGCAACAGCCGCAGAGCATGCTCCGCATGGCGTTCGAATAGTCTGCTTTTGATAGCTTCTAACGCTTTATGGATAAGGGCTTGAGGCGGTTTATACCTGCATCTTCATGAATTTGATTTCCATCAAGAAACCATCTGAATACTCATTTCAAGATGTTGCATTAGCAGCCCTGGAGTGTGAATATGAGTCCAATGATCGGTCGAATTGATTTGGCAACAAGACGCGCACTTATGCGCAAGGAGGCTGGATATGTTCAAGCACATTTTGATTCCTACGGACGGCTCGAAACTTTCTGAGGCCGCGCTGCGCGCGGGCATACAACTGGCCAAGGAACAAGGCGCACAGGTGACGGCGCTGTATGTGATGCCCGATTACGCAGCCATGATTTACGGAGCCGAGGCGCTGATCGCCTACAACTCTGCAGAGTTCGACAAGAGCGCCCAGAAGGAAGCAGATCAGGTGTTGCAAGCTGCCCTGGACATTGCCAAGACCGAGGGCGTGGCCTGCCAGACGGTGCGGGTAACGAATATCTCCATCAATCAGGCCATCATCAAGCAGGCGCAGGAGGGTAGTTGCGACCTGATCTGCATGGCATCACACGGCCGCAAGGGCATTGCCGGCATTTTGCTGGGCAGCGAGACCCAGCGCGTACTGGTCAACAGCAGCATTCCGGTTCTGGTGCACCGCCCGGTTTAAGCCTGATCGACTGCGGCGGAGTCACTTCCCGGCCGCTCTCATAATGCAAGAACGCCCCATCGCCCTCGTGCGGTGGGGCGCTTTTTCATGGGCCGATCGTCGTGTAGCATCGGTGCATCAAATTGTGAACATTAGGTTCCATTTTTCACGCCAGCAGCGGCGTCTCTTGTTCATTTTGAAAAAAGGGATAAGGCAGATGAGTCACGCAATCGCAACCGATGCCGGCCTGGCATGGCAGACCGGCCCGATTCGCCCGAGGGCCTGCACCTGCGGTAGCGTGGTGTGCCAGTTGCTGCATGAGCGGGTCATGAGCGATATGTCGCGCCGCATGTTTGTGGGCGGGGTGGCGGCCATGATGGCGCCATTTGTGGCCCTGCATGCAGCCGAGACAGGTGTGGGCGGCGCGGCCAGGCCGGCCGACGGCCCCGTGTTGCTGACCAATCTGCGCCTGTTTGACGGTACGGGCAAGTCGGTGCGCCAAGGCGTGCAGGTGCTGATCCAGGGCAAGCTGATTGCCGCCCTGCCCTCTGCCGGCGAGAAGGTCGAAGGTGCCCAGGTGATCGACTGCCAGGGCAAGCTGGTGATGCCGGGCATGATCGATACGCACTGGCACACCATGCTGGCGGCCGTGCCGCAAATGACGGCCATGACGGCAGATCTGGGCTATCTGTACATCTCCGCCGCACAAGAGGCGCAGCGCACGCTGATGCGCGGCTTCACCGCGGTGCGCGACGCGGGCGGCCCAGCCTTTGCGCTCAAGCGCGCGATCGACGAGGGCATGGTCCCGGGCCCGCGCATCTATCCCAGCGGGGCGATGATTTCTCAGACCTCGGGCCATGGCGACTTCCGCCTTCGCAGCGATATTCCGCGTGCGGCGAACGAGCCGCTGAGCATGGTGGAGCAGACCGGCGTGGCCATGATTGCGGACGGCGAGGCCGAGGTGCTGCGCCGCGTGCGCGAGCAGCTGATGCTGGGGGCATCGCAAATCAAGATGCTGGCAGGCGGCGGCGTGGCATCGCTGTACGACCCGCTGGACAGCACCCAGTTCACCGAGAAGGAGCTGCGCGCCGGAGTGGAGGCCGCCGCAGACTGGAACACCTATGTGATGTCCCATGTTTACACGCCCAAAGGCATCAAGCGGGCCATCAAGGCGGGCGTGAAGAGCATCGAACACGGCCAGTTGGCCGACGAGGAAAGCGTGCGCATGATGCGCGACGAAGGCGTGTGGTGGAGCCTGCAGCCGTTTCTACAGGACGAGGACGCCAACCCCTATACCGATGCAGTGCGCCGCGAGAACCAGTCGCGCGTGGCCCAGGGCACGGTGCGCGCCTATGAGATGGCGCAGAAGTACGGCATCAAGACGGGCTGGGGCACGGACATTCTGTTCAACCCCAAGGGCACTGTCACACAGGGCAAGCAACTGGCCAAGCTGACGCGCTTTTACGACCCCATGACGCTGCTGAAGCAGGCCACGGGCACCAACGGCGAACTGCTGGCCCTGTCGGGCGAGCGCAACCCCTATCCCCAACCACTGGGCCGCATCGCCCCTGGCGCATTTGCCGATCTTCTGGTGGCCGATGGCGACCCGACGGTGAATCTGGACTTCCTGAGCAACCCGGAACAGAACCTGCGCCTGATCATGAAGGACGGCAAGGTGTACAAGAACACGCTGTAAGGGAGACAAATGAGCCAGCACATCACCACCATTCCGGGCATGGCAGCTGCGACACTGGCCGCGGGCCTGCTGGCAGGCGCGCCAGCCTGGGCTCAGAACAAGGCTGAGGCCGATGCATGGCGCTTTCAGCTCACGCCCTATGTATGGATGACGGGGCTGAACGGCAGCGTCCGCCCGTTCAGAGGAGCGCCCACGGTGAACGTGAACAAATCGTTCTCGGACATTCTGGAGGATCTGGACGCTGCTGCCTTTGTGAACGGCACGGCACGCAAGGGGCAATATGTGCTGCAGGGCGACTTCAGCTACGCAGCCACATCGGACAAGGCTGCCCTACCCTTAGGCCTGAGCGCAAATGCCAAGATTCGCCAGACCTCGCTGACAATGACCGGCGGTCACAACTGGATGCTGAGCCCGCAGTCGAGCGTTGACCTGATGGCGGGGCTGCGCCTGTGGCAGATCAAGGCCGAAGTGAATGTGCCAGGGGTGGGTTCGGCGCAGTCCAACACCTCGTTCGTCGACCCCGTGGTCGCCGCACGTTGGCGCTACGACATTGCGCCGCGCTGGTCCACCTTGGTGTATGCCGATATGGGTGGGCTGGATGTGGGCTCGAAGTTCACCTGGCAGGTGCACGGCTCGGTGAACTACCAAGTCAAGGAAAACATCTTTGTGTCCGTTGGCTACCGCCACCTGAGTGTGGACTACCGTGACGAGGGCAAGCGACTGGACTTCAGCCAGAGCGGCCCGATCGTCGGAGCGACGTTCAGGTTCTGATCCTCACCAGCAGATAGACAATACCCAGCCCGCCAGACCAGCGGCTTTAATGCCACATGCAGCAATGGCATAGGCGATGGCAATCGCTGCGCGCGAGCCGGGCTGCGCCAGGCCCTCGATAGCGCTGGCTTACCTGGTGCACGATCTCGCTCGGTTTCGGCGCATGGAGTCTCCTCAACCACCGAAGGAGCAGAAACTGAAAATGCGCTCAAAACACCATCACAGAGCAAACCAGGGGCGTGCGCACTCATTGCTGCAGTCGCCTTTCTTTGCTCCGTCAGCCGCCTGCGACGGGCGACAATGTCAAAGCTGCACCAACTGACCAACACAAGAAATCCGACAGGCCACGAGGCATCAATGAACCGCACCGAATTCCTGCAACAGCCCGAAGTCGTTGGCTTTACCGACTGGCTTGCAGCCACACTCCCCCAGCGACAGATTCAGTTGAACATTCGCTCTTCCAGCTACGTACCCAAGGGCTTGATAGCCACCACCTGTTTTGCCGATCTGGTACCTCGCCACTACCGCTGGCGGGCGACTGGCCTGACAACGGGCGACTGGGCCGAGTCGTGCATAAAGACAAGCACTCTTTCTGCCAAGCTGCGCACTGCCGTGCAGGCCAACGATGCGACAGCCACCCTGGCCGCCTGTAGCGATGTGCTGGATTGGGGCGGCGAGCGCAACCCCAAAGAAGGCGCGCGGCCCTTTCTTGTGGGCCTTGGCTCTAACATCAGCCACTACATTGCCCAGACCCACCAGGAAATGGCGCTTGGCTCGGCCAGCCTGCGCACCGGCTTTCCGACAGTGCGGCTCATGAACTCCATGCTCACCAAGGTGCACGCCTTCTATTCGGCCGAAGGCTTGCCCATCTATGACTCACGGGTCAGCGCCGCAGCGGCTGCTCTGGTGGAGTTCTGGCGCCGCAGCAGCGGCACGCCCCACCTGCCCGATACGCTGAGCTTCCCGCTGGCCGGCGGCAGCCAGAAGCTCCAGCACAAACTGGCTTGCCTGTTTGACCAGCCACCGACGCCGGGCACCCTGCTCTACACCAGCCAAAGCACGCCCCAGCGCTGGGCTGGCGCCAAGGTGCGACTGGCCTGGGTAATGGCCGAGACCCTGCGCAAGACCCCCAGCCTGTTTTCAGGCCAGCCCGATCGCATGCGCGCCATGGAAGCTTCGCTCTTCATGGTGGGCTACGACCTGAGCTGCCTGGCCTGAACAAAACAGCCCCTGCCAACCAGTAGCTGCAAGGCTTTTCCGCACCCAGGAATTTAGGTCAAATAGTCCTCCAGCGCCGATTCATCAAACGCCGGAAGCTATCCAAACGGCTAGCTCTGGAAAAAGCCAATGGGCCTGTCGAAGGCGGACAAGGGCAAAAGGGCAAAACGGCAAGGCAGGCGGAATCACGGCAGCGCCCTTCACCAAGGCATAAGGCCAGCCGGTGGACCCGATTCAGGGTACTGCGTTTGGAGCGACTTGCATCGTGGAGACAGCGACCGCAATCCTGAATGAGCCCAGAACCCACCACATCCTGCTGCGCGTTTGGATGAATACTGTGAGGAATATCGAGAGTTCCGCCTCAAACGTAAACCAAATGCTACGTAATGGCCGTGAACTCACAAAATTCAGCGTTGTGCCACGTTCTCCTACAGAAGGGTTTTCCATGACTCGGCGACCATGCACCCACAGCAAGCCAACCCGGTTTGCTGATCACCAACCTGAAGGAGTGAAGGACATGACGCAACAAGCGAACCAGCAGCACAGCCCCAGCCAACAGGACAAGCAGCAACAGCAGCAGCAAAACCCTGGGCAACGCCAGCCAGGCCAGAGCACCAGCCAGCCCGGCCAGCAGCAACAGCAAACCCCGGGACAGCAGAAGAACCCTGCTCAGCAACAGCAGCCTGGGCAGCAGCACAAAACGCCTCAGCAGTGAAAGTCAGCGCCCGGCGCTGGCCCACCTTGCCAGCGTTGTTCTGTATCACGCAAAGAAAGGAGCAGGAATGCAATTAACCTCACCTGTCATCTCATCCGATCGTGTCAACGGCACCAACGTCTACAACCCCAACGGCGAAAAACTGGGAGCTATCGACTCACTGATGATCGACAAGCTCACCGGCAAGATTCGATATGCAGTGATGCAGTTTGGCGGTTTCCTGGGCATCGGCTCAGATCTCTACCCACTGCCGTGGGATAGCCTCAAATACGAACCCAGCCAAGGCGGGTACGTGGTCTCCGTCACCAAGGAGCGGCTTGAAAATGCCCCTCACTACGAGGGAGGCACATTGCCCGAATACACCGACGACTACGGCCGCCGTGTTTATGACCACTATGGTGTGCCCTTTGTCTGACCCCGGCACGCAGCCACACATGCGCTAGTGCCCAAACTCAAGAAAAACCGCAGGCCGGTCAGCGCCGGCCGCCATCCATTTGGAGTTCAGCCCACCTCGCGGTCGGCTTTTTTTTGCGCGGAGATTTTCAAATGTAGCCTCCCGGCCCCGCGGGCCTTAAGCGCGACCTCTCCCCGCAGGGTCAAGCGGGGCCATCTGGTGTGATTGCTCCAGGTACAAGGTATTGCTCAAAATCGAGGCCTGAAATACGCTTTGCCAATACCGTACGTAGTGCACAAGCTGTGGGCTGCGGTCTGAGCGGTCACACCAGATGGTGACGTTACCCATCGCTTTCTGCCGAGCCTGAGGTTCTCTACCCTCCCTCCGCTTCCCCAGGCACGCCGCAAGGCATCGGCCTTTACGCACAAGCCCACCCGCCAACGCCGGTGGGCTTTTTCTTTGCCGGCAGGCACTGGCAGGCACTCAGTGCGGCCACGCAACACATGGGGTCGACGTCTGTTGACGCGCTGTACAGGGCAAATTTAAACTACTGTACAAATGAACAGCACTGATGAAAATAACAGTAAAATTCCAAGCAACAGCTTGCTGCACCAGAGCGCGAAGCGCATTCACTCCATACCTTCGTTGGTTTCGCCTGCTCGCAAGAGCGCTGGCCTTTTTTATTCGCCCCCGCCTATCCAGCGGGCCTGCCTCTCGCCACAAGGAGATTCCATGCTGTACAGCACCGTTCCTCAACCCGTTGATGAAGACCTCGTGCAGCGCCTGCGCGAGAAGGGGGGCCTGTGAAATGGCCACACATCCCCACCGTCGCGCTCGCGCTGCTCCTCGCAGCCCTGCTCTTGATCGCCCCGGCCTTGGAGCAAGGCTACTGACCGCCGCGCAATGGAGCCTCACCCTCCTGGGGATCTTTTGCCTCATCGGCGTGGCGGTCGTCATTGCCACCACCCCGGAAGCCTGGCCGCTGTGAACGGTCAACCTCATCGATTTTGATAGCTACAGGCGTTTTCCTGACAAGCGCCAGACCGGAGAAATATCATGGAAAAGATCATCGAATCCCTGATCCTCGTCGCCGCCATCTTCATGGGCGTACTGTGGCTTGCCACCCCCAACGCCCAGGCTGACGAGCCCACCGCCCTCACCAAATCCGTGCGCGACGAGTTCGCCTGCCCGGGCATGCACGCCGAATGGCTGGACGCCCACACCGTCCAGTGCCTGCGCGAAAAGCCCTGATCTACCACGCCCCGCAGCCCCCGCGAACAGCACATGCCCCATAGACACCGTGCGGCAATATCTGCAGCACCGCGACAGCCAGCGCAGCCGACTGCTGCCTGCTATGGAAAGCAAGACAGCTAGTTCAATTCAGACGATGCCATCAGTGGCAGCACACTTTCAAATGCAGATAGGGCAAGCGCAACGGAATCACCAATTCAGAAGCTCGAAAGCGCCCTCCAAGCAGACAAAAGCCCGCCAGGCTTCAGACCTAGAAGGCTTTTTTGCCAAGTGGTTGGCATGTACTACCGCTACATCAATCTGTCATGTCGCAAGCCCGCAAGCACTTGCGCGAGCGTTATTCGGAAGGTTTTGCGTAGACCTCTGCACTTAGCACCTCAAGGCCGACAAAGGGTTCATTGCCTTCGACCCAGGCGTCGTGACCGGGTGGGATGGCGTAGGACTCTCCTGCGCTGAGCATTTTCTGAGAGCCATCCTGCATTTGAACGGTGAGCTTTCCCGAAACGACGTGCCCCACATGCGAGAGTTGGCAGTAGTCGGTCTTCACCACGGGCTTGATGCATTCGGACCAGCGCCATCCGGGCTCAAAGTTAAACCGCCCAATCGTGTAGCCCTGAAGCTTTACGAGCTCCACGCGAGTTTTGCTAGGTGTGCGAAGTTCATCTGGCTCGCTGTGCGACCTGACTTCTAGCTTCTCAACGCTTACTGGAGTGGCCATGATTTTCTCCTTCATAAGAGCTGCACCTCAAGCCCCCAAGGAATTCTTCAGGTATAGCTGGTGAGCTGAAGGACAGATGAAAAACTTATCACTATGTCATTCGCATGGCATTGCCAGGAGCGCTTATCAGTTACCAATTGCTCCATGCGACGCGCCACCGCCTGCGCCCCCAACCCACGGCTAACAGCAAAAAGCATGCTTTGACACACAGGGGGCCAATGCGCCCCATCTAAAGCGCCACAAGTTCGCACAAATTTTTCAGATTTGCATACAGCAAGCAGGTCGAATGCAGCTGCACCAGGAACGGCATGACTTCTTTGCGCAGACTCAAGACGGCCCGGTGCGGACTGTTTTGGGCACAGCCAATGCCTTACCCATTGGTAAAGCTGGCTGAACTGTCCAGATCCCGCCCACCCAGCCTTCGCCGTGTGGGTTTGTTTTCTATTCACGCAGACACGATGGGTCACGCCGCCCCTTGGCCTCAGCGAGGTACATGCCCACGTCATCCACTGCGCACCAAGAGCCCACCAGCACCTGAGCCCGCCGATGTGAAGACTACGGCGCGACTACTTTGCAGGGTGGTCGCGGCGGAACAGCTCCCACTCGTCGATTTCCGTGCCATTGGGCAGCACGCAGATGCCGCGCTCTCCGGCTGTTGTCTTCTCGATGCGGGTCTTGCCGCCCAGCTTGGCGCAGTACACCGATGCGGGGTTGGCCATGCCAATCACAGGCGCAGCAGGCTGAGGCTGGGCGCAACCGCTGATAGCAAGCGCAGAAAGTACTGCGCTGGTGGTTCCAAGTGCTTTTTTCATGGACTCAATGTAGCAAATTCCGCCTTTTTCAATTGAGCCGCCAAAACTCCTGATTCGCATCAATCCCTCGTTTCCTTCATTCATAGGGGCTAAGGGTTGGTACCGACGATGCTGGCGGCACTCTGTCAGCCAATGTCACTTTTAGTTATTTCACCTCCAAAAAAAGGAAAAGTGAACTGTCAGAAATCGCAAGAAGTTGTTAATTTCTGATCCGGAAGATGAGCGGCTGACACATTAGTCGCCGCCCTGGCATTTAGATTTGACTAGAGATATGGCCAGTCTGGCCTGTCTGTTGGTGATCACTAGCAGAAGGGCTGTGTATGCATACGAGCAACGACCACATCTTTGTGTTGATGCCATCTCTGTCCCTGCTCTTCTTGGCCGGCCTGCTGGGGGTGTGCTGGGCGACCCAGCCCAAGCAACGCTTTCTGCTCTGGCTGTGCGCCGCTTTCCTGCTAACAGCAATGTCCATCAGCATTCGCAGCGTGCTGAAGTTTGAAGTCCTCAATCACTATGTGGTTCTCGTCAACGCACTGTTTCTGGCGGGAGCTTGGTGTTTTTCCAAGAGCTTTTCAGAGCGTCGACGTGTACCCACATATCCGCTTGCTGCCCTTGTCTTGTGTGCCGCAACGCTGGCCTCGCTCTACTACTTCGTCAATGTGGCACAGAACCAGGTGGGTCGGCTGCACGCATTCGGTATAGGCGTAGCACTGATGCTCTTGCTGCCAGTGCCAGCAGTTCTCAAACGAGGCCTCACCAACGATTGGCTGGATAGGACTTTGCTGTGGTCCTATCTGTCTTATGCAGTCTTTACCATGCTGCGCCCAACGCTGGTCGCAGCTTTCGCGCATAACGGTCTCGGCGATGCCATGGATGCCAACTCAACCTATTGGCTGACAACGCTGATGAGTATTTTGCTTTTTGCCTTGCTCTTCACCGTTTTAGTCTGTGCAGTCACCATCAGGGACACAGTCCGTCAACTGCGCACTGAACGCGACCTGGATGCCTTGACCCAGATACTGAATCGCCGCGCATTCAGGGAAGCTGCACAGCATCGCCTGAGCGACCAGCGCCTGTATCCCATGGCGCTTCTGGCCAGCGATAT
This sequence comes from Comamonas testosteroni, assembly GCF_000761245.1. Classification (GTDB taxonomy): domain Bacteria; phylum Pseudomonadota; class Gammaproteobacteria; order Burkholderiales; family Burkholderiaceae_C; genus Comamonas; species Comamonas testosteroni_C. The sequence continues at coordinate 125,884 of NZ_AWOR01000042.1, forward strand.
TGATCACTTCAAACGCATCAACGACAACTGGGGGCATGACAAAGGTGACGAGGTCTTGCAGCTTGTCGCCAGAGCGATGCAGCACAATGTGCGCAGCAATGATCTGGTTGCACGCTTCGGCGGTGAAGAATTTATGGTTCTGCTGACCAAGATCGATTTGCAAGGTGCCGAGCAAGTCGCCACGCGCATTGGCCTGGAGTTGAGAAATGACCAGGAGGTATTGCCGAACGGGCCAGCACTGACGCTGAGCTTCGGCATCACATCAATCAGCAATGCTGAACAGCTTGAAGGTGCACTGAGGCAAGCTGACCAGTTGCTGTACAGCGCCAAAAATGCTGGCCGAGACCGCGTTCATGTGGAAGGCCGAACTTACCCTGACATCAGCTTTGAACACACCATACCGGCAGACCACCCCATGGCCTTGCTGATGTGAGCCGGTGAAATCACTGACCAATGCCATCACGCACCAGGCAGCTCACGTATCCAAGTTGGCCCACAATGATCCATGCATGGTCGCTGGCAAACCCATTTGTCAGCATTGATGTACCCCGTCATGGGTGCACTTTTGTCAGTGGAATCTTTGATGCGCAGACTTCGCCATCTCACCAACCGGCATCGCACGCCGTCCACCAATATCGCCCTGGGTCTGCTGCTGGCCTTTAATGCTGGCGCGGTCAACGCAGGTGGCTTTCTTGTGCTGCGGATGTATACCTCGCACATGACGGGCTTCGCCTCTCAACTGGCTGATGGCCTGGTGCTTGAGAACGCCAAGCTGCTGCTGAATGCGCTTGGTGCCATCATCGCCTTTACAACTGGCGCGGCCGTGTGCGCGTTGCTGGTGAATTGGGGACGCAAACGTCACCTGTACAGCGTCTATGCCCTGCCGCTGATGCTGGAGGCCGTCATGCTGATTGCCTTCGGCCTGATGGGCACAGTCACCTTGACCTGGAACACACCCTTCGCAGTGCCGCTGACCGTGCTGCTGCTGTCCTTCATGATGGGTTTGCAGAATGCCGTGGGCTCCAAGACGTCCGGCGGCAGCACTCGCACCACGCACATGACCGGCAATTTCACGGATCTGGGCATGGAACTGGGCAAGATGTTTTTCTGGAAGCGCCATGCCAACGCCGGCCTGCAACTATCGCCCCTGGTTCGGCATGACTGGCGCCGTATGAAGGTGTCCGCAGGGCTGATTTTGATGTTTGTACTGGGCGGCATTACCGGTGCACTGGGCTTCAAGCATCTCGGCTTCATCTGCGTGGTTCCGCTGGCCGCGCTTTTGCTTGTACTGTCCGTGCCTCCATTTATGCGCGACGCAGCGCAGTCCGCCGAGCGGCCATCACTCTTTGGCAAGAAGAGCTGAGTGCATCCTGCATCTCACGCCGCTGCCGCGACGTCACCTGGTCCATGCACGACGACCTGATCGCGCCCGAGCTCCTTGGCCTTGTAGAGTTGCTGGTCAGCCCGCATCACGGCTTCGCGCAGATCACTGCCGAATGGGTTGACCACGATACCCATGCTCAAGGTCACACGCTGGCCATCGGGCAATGGCGCAATGATCTCGACCGCTCCTGCACGAATACGCTGCGCCACACGTTGTGCAGTCTCAATGTCGGCATGGGTCAACAGCAACACAAATTCTTCGCCTCCAAAGCGAGCCACCAGGTCGCTACCACGGACACTTGCCTGTACGACTTCCGCGACGGCCTTGAGTACTCCGTCGCCATACTCGTGCCCCCAGCTGTCGTTGACCCGCTTGAAGTGATCCAGATCCGCCGCCACGATGGAGATCGGCTGCGCTTTTCGATCTCTGGCCAGCAGGTCCGCTAACTCCCAGAAGCCACGACGATTCAACACGCCAGTCAGCATGTCGTGATTGCGCTCGTCTCTGAGTGTGGCCATTGCATCCCTCATCGAAACGATGAGCATGAGGCCCGAGAACGCCAGGCTGAACAACAGCGATCCCAGCATGGTGACCAACCAGTAAATGGAGCTGAGCATGTCCTGGAGCTCAGTGAATCCAAGAAACAGCACCATGATGGGCCTTAGCACTGTGTAGATCGCAAAGGCCCCGTAGGACCGGTAAAGCAGCTTCTCCAGCCCGTCACGTCTGACTCTTTTTAGCGCGATGGCCGGAAACGGTATGAAGTGAATGATGCCAAGCCCGGTGTTCAGCCAGAGCACGCGCGCTGCAATGTTGTCCTGCACGATGCTGTACTCGTAAAGAGCAGCAACCACGATGATCGATACCAGGGCCGAGACCTTGGGATATGAGGAGACGGAAAATTTCTGAGCGACGCCCCAGGTACAGAGCCAGGCACCAAGCAGATAGATGGGCCCGGTGTAAATAGCCCACCGAACCAGTTGCCCGTGAGGTGTCAAGCATTGCCAACCCAAGGCAAGCCCCGTAAGTGTCAACCCACAAGCCGTCGAGAGCAAAAACACGGAGCGGCGCTGTCCAAGCCAGCAAAAAGCCATGAGTGCGCCCAATGCCGTTATGCATACCGGCGCGACCAACAAGTACAGCTGCAAATTGCTAGGCATGAATTGGCGGATCAGGAAAGCTCATTCACGCGGCAACGCAATTGTGGTGACCCATGCTCTGAGACTCAGAAGGTGGAGTCCATTTGCTAAGTGGACTGATAAACGCCTGAATGTTAACAATTGCGCCGAGAACCCTGCAAATCTCCTCCGAAACACAATGGTTTCCCTGGTTCGTCACGAGTCCGTCAAGAAGCAGCAACTCGCGGCCGCCCTCGCCCATAGCACTCGCCCCCGGCCCCGTCTTTGAGCGGGCTTTTTTATGACTGAATCAAAGATGCATCTCCCTGGCAATACCTCCCAGAATCATCGCCAAAGAAGTCGCGGCTCAACTGATGGATCTGCTCTGAAAGACCTTTGAGCGCCTTGAACGGCAAAGCAGACAACCTGCCCCAGCCTCGGCAAATCAGCGCGGGGCGCTGGCTGACTAGCGCTCCTGACGCATGGGTGAGCAGGCACCCGTTGTCTCGATTGCAGTTGCCGGAACACACCGGCGCCCAAAAAGCCTCTGCGCACTCACACAGCAGCAGCTTGATCAACGGCCTCGAGCCGCAGTGCCAGATGGCTGCAACCATTGCTGTTTCTCGGCGTCGTATTTGTGGCAATTGCAGATGCCATCCGCACCGGGAGTCACATGGCCCGGAATGGCGTCCCTCACATCCGCTGGAGGGGTTTGGATACATCAGTAAAACAGGTACTCGGCCAAGTCCCGAACATGACCTGTCGCCTACGCCCGTCTACCAGGGACTTATACCTATAAACCCAGTTTTTAGCTGACGCAACAGCCTGCAGTCGCGCCCCAGGACAACCTTGGATCACAATAGCATTCCCATCGGACAGAGCTTTTGCGGCATGGGCATCAAGATACATGCAAATTCCCTGGGCCAGCGTAGCTTTCAAAACCTGCGCCAAACCTACGCTAAGCTCTGGAGTGTGTAGGGTGCGCGTAGGGAATCTGGTGGCGTCGATTTGGCGTAAGTTTTCACAGAAGCAATCCTAAGCCTTTGATCGCATTGAATTTCATTCAATAAACTCAGCCACTTATTTAAGGATTCCAGTGGTGAACATCGTTATCCTGGACGATTACCAAGACGCGGTTCGCAAGCTCGATTGCGCCAAGCTGCTCGACGCCTTCAACGCAAAGGTCTATACCAACACCATCAAGGGCGTGGGTCAGCTCTCGGTTCGACTGCGCGACGCGGATGTCATCGTCCTGATTCGCGAACGCACCCAGATCTCGCGCCAGCTGCTCGATAAACTGCCCCGGCTCAAGCTGATTGCCCAGACGGGCAAGGCTGGCGCCCATATCGATGTGCAGGCCTGCACCGAGCGTGGTGTGGCGGTTGCAGAGGGCGTGGGCTCTCCCATTGCTCCGGCGGAGCTGACCTGGTCGCTGATCATGTCGGCCATGCGCCGTCTGCCGCAGTACATCTCCAATCTCAAACATGGTGCATGGCAGCAGTCCGGACTCAAGGCGGCCTCCATGCCGCCCAACTTCGGACTGGGCAGCGTGCTGCGCGGACGCATTCTGGGTATCTGGGGCTACGGCCGCATCGGGCAACTGGTGGCTGGCTATGGCAAGGCCTTTGGCATGCAGGTCTGTGTTTGGGGCAGCGAAGCCTCGCGTCACAAGGCCGAGGCCGATGGATATCTGAGTGCCCCGTCCAAAGAAGCTTTTTTTGAACAATGCGATGTGCTGTCGCTGCATCTGCGTCTGCACGACGCGACGCGCGGCATTGTGACGGCACAGGAGCTGGCACGCATGAAACCGACGGCCTTGTTCGTCAATACCTCGCGCGCCGAACTGGTGGAGCCCGAAGCACTGCTGTGTGCCCTGAACCGCGGCCGCCCGGGACTGGCCGCGATCGATGTATTCGAGAGCGAGCCGATCTTGCAAGGCCATGCCCTGCTCCGTCTGGAGAACTGCATCTGCACGCCCCATATCGGCTACGTGGAGCAAGACAGCTATGAGCTGTATTTCCGTGCTGCATTTGAGAACGTGGTGAACTTTGCCGACGGCCAGCCCAGCAACATCCTGAATCCCGAAGTTTTCAGCGGCCCACTGCGTTTGAACCGCTAACCGCTAACCGCTAACCGCCATAGCTCGGCGACTACTGCCGGGCTTGCAGCGCCAGCTCGGCCTCCACGGCCTCGTAGACCGATTGACGCACCACGGTCTCCACCTCTTCACGCAGGCGAAGCACCATGGATCGGGTCTGCGCTTCCACAACCTGAGCTATTGCTTCCTTGAGCTTGTGCTCCAGCACAAGGTCCACTCGTTGCATGAGCCGGTGGACCAGATATTCTTCGGCAGCCACCGCCCCATACGCATCCAGTGCTTGGGGCAGATCGGCCTCCTCCAAGGCTGGGGGCGATTCAATCGCCGGATCCACATCCACGAGCTGTGCAACCGGCGCGCTGGCATCCTCATGGAGCTCTTCATGCCAAGGCAGAGCTTCTGCATCCACAGGCTCTGCGGGGTCCGGTGTGGATGGCTGAGCCATCCGGTCGACAGACGGCAAGGCTTGCACGAACTCGGCAGTTGTCATCTCATGCCCAGTCTGCTCGACGGATACGGCCCCGATCGCCTCCGCAGCGATGCCCTCCGCGAATGGCTGCTGCGGCGGCAAAGACTCCGGCAAAGGTGGCAACTGATGCGGAATGGTGGCAGGCCTGTTTCGAACGTAGAGTCCATCGGCCAGCCAGGGCGTGTGAAATGACGCTCGAGGCACAGGGGCCGTGCTCTCTTGCCCAGTCTGCGAATCGAGCACCTGCGCCGCATAGCCCAGAGCCTCTTGAGGCTCTGCAGTGTGGCCACTGTGTGCGGCTTCTTCAGGCGACCCTGGCTCGTGCTGAACTACCTCGGTCAAGGTAGGGACGAAGCGTGGCGGAACTTTGGATGAGGAGTTCATGACCTAGCCCTTGAGATTCAGATCGTGCCGGACAATGGAAAAACCACGCGCTGCATAGTCGCGCCAGCGGGCACGCGCATCCTGGCGATCCATCTCATCGCCGGAAGAAACGATTTCCACCACACGCTCGAAGCGCTCAAACCCCGAGGGCACCTGCGGCGTGAGATTGACCAGCACATCGTAATGAGGCAAGTCCTGCAGGTGTTCGGCCAGGATGACGGGAGAAGCAGCAAGCATCTGTGCTCCATCCGACTCGCAAGCATGCGCAAGAAAATCCGTGGCCGACATGCTCCACAAACGGGGCGAAAGCCGGCTCAGCGCAGCTCCATCTCCCAGAACCACGATGCGCGCACCATGACGCAGAGCCTTGCGTGCGAATCGGCACACATAGCCCAGCTTGTCTGGCGCATTGAAATGAAAGGCAATTTCTGTCACAACTCTTGGCGGCAGAGGCGGTCTGAAACCAGGCCGCCTCTGCCGACTTTTCTTATGCTGAAGCCTTGGCAGTCACACGCGAGCGGCGCGAAGCCGCAGGCTTGGCAGCACTCTTGCGAGCCACCGGAGCCCTGGCTGCAGTCGCTGGCGCAGCGGCAACCCGGCCTTCCTGACCCAGCAGATATTGCACCAGCAGGCCTACGGGGCGCCCCGTAGCGCCCTTGGCAGCACCGCTCTTCCAGGCAGTACCGGCGATATCCAGATGCGCCCAGGGAATATCGCCCACAAATTTCTGCAGGAACTTGGCGGCCGTCACCGCACCTGCGGCGCGCCCTGCCACGTTGCCCATGTCCGCAAAATTGCTCTTGAGGCCATCGGCGTACTCGTCGTCCAGAGGCATGCGCCAGCAAGGATCAAGCGCCATATCGCCAGCGGTCTGCAACGCGGCTGCCAGCTCGTCGCTGGTCGAGAACAGGCCGCTGCGCAAACCGCCCAGAGCTATCACGCAAGCGCCAGTCAGCGTGGCCATATCGACCAGCGCAGAGGGCTTGAAGCGCGCTGCGTAATGCAGCACATCGCACAGCACCAGCCGGCCTTCTGCGTCCGTGTTGAGGATCTCGATGGTCTGGCCGCTCATGCTGGTCACCACATCGCCGGGCTTGACGGCTGCACCGTCGGGCATGTTCTCGCATGCGGGGATCAGGCCTACGACGTTGATGGCCGGCTGCAGCTTGGCCAGCGCCTGGAACACGCCCAGCACGCTGGCAGCACCGCCCATGTCGAACTTCATCTCGTCCATCTCTGCTGCAGGCTTGAGCGATATGCCGCCGGTGTCAAAAGTAATGCCCTTGCCCACCAGCACGATGGGGGCCACGCTCTTGGCCGCACCGTTGTAGTGCAGCTCGATAAAGCGCAGGGGTTCGCGCGAGCCCTGGGCCACCGCCATGAAAGCGCCCATGCCCAGCTTGGCCACATCGGCAGGGCCGTGAATCTTGCAGCTCATGCGTGCTGCCTTGGCAATGCTCTTGGCAGCATTGGCCAGCAAGGTGGGCGTTGCATGGTTGGCCGGGCGGTTGGCCCATTCGCGGGCCATGGCCACGCCCTCCTGCTGCGCCACTGCGGTATTGAAAGCAGCGGTAACAGCAGCCGTCTTGGACGATACGCCCAGCACGAGCTTGGTCAGCGCAATGGGCTTGGCCTGGGATTTGGTGTGGGTATAGAGGTAGGTCGCATCGGCCACTGCCTGCACGGCAGCCGCTACAGCCTGGACATCGGCATCAAAGGCAAAGCTCACAACAGCCTTGGCAATGCCTTCGGTCTTGAGCACCACGCCACAGCCGGCCAAGGAGTTGCGCACGTCCTTGGGAGTACCCGCTCCCACGCCCAACAGCACCACACGGCGTGCGGCAATGGCGGGCACTTGGTACAAAGGCAATTGCTTGCCGCAAGACAGTGCAAAATCACCCTGCTTCACCGCATGAGCCACCATGGCTCCGATGGCGTCGCTGCCGAATGTGCCCGATGCAGCCTGTTCAGAAACCAGCACCAACAGCAGATCACATTTTTCACGCGCTGCGGCGGCAGCGGTCAGAGCCTTCAGTTCAAAGTTCATAATCGGTGTTTTCCTTTTAGCCAATGTTATTCGATTCATCCATACGCAAAGAGCTGGCCCGCAGCTTTGGTGCGACGGCCGTGGTTCTGATCACTGTGGTGATGACCATGATGCTGATCCGCACCCTGGGTCAGGCTTACAAGGGCAGTGTCAGCCCTTCCGACGTGATGCTGGTCATGGGTTTCACCGTGCTCGGGCAACTCCCGACCATTCTGGGCCTGAGTCTGTTTGTCGCCATTGTGGGATCTCTTTCCCGCATGTACCGCGACAGCGAGATGGTCATCTGGTTTGCCGCCGGCCAGGGTCTGGCCAGCCTGCTCAAGCCTTTGCTGCGCTTTGCCTGGCCGGTGATTCTCATCACGGCAGTCCTGGCTCTGGGCGTGCTGCCCTGGTCCTATCAGCAAATCGAGCAGATCAAGACCCAGTTCCAGCAGCGCAGCGACTTGGATCGCATTGCCCCCGGCGAGTTCCAGGAATCGGCGGGCGGCACACGCGTGTTCTTCGTCGACAAGGATTCCCCTTCGGACATGGCTGCCAGCAACGTCTTCGTGGTCTCGCGTGACCCGGGCAAGGAATCCGTGACCTCGGCCAAGGGCGCGCATCTGGCCGTCATCAAGGGCCAGCGCATGGTGATTCTGGAGGACGGCCAGCGCATGGAGACACGCAGCGACGACGGCTCGGTGCGCATCACCGAGTTCAAGGAATACGGTGTGCAGGTCGACAACGACAACCCCGTCGCCATCGAGGAGATGGCGGCGCGCAGCATGCCCACCAAGGACTTGATCGGCATGGATGAGCCGATTGCCCGCTCCGTGCTGGCATGGCGTCTGGGCCTGCCCTTTGCCGCGCTGAATTTTGTCATTCTGGGCCTGGCCATCTCCAGCGTGAACCCGCGCGCGGGCAATAGCAGCAGCCTGATGATCGCCCTCTTCGCCTTTATCGTTTACTACAACCTCATGACCCTGGGCGAGAGCTGGGTCAGCGCCAACAAGATAGGCATGTGGGGCATTCTGGGCCTGCTGCATGGCAGCATCCTCACGCTCAGCGTGCTGGTACTGCTGGCGCGCCACTTCCGCTGGTCGCTGCGCGATCTGCTGCAGCGCTCGGGCAAGCGTCAGGAGAGCGCACGATGAAAGTTCTGCGCAACCTGATCTATCGCGAGGTCATACAGGCCGTCCTGTATGTCTCGCTGGCCTTCCTGGCGCTGTTCTTCTTCTTCGACCTGGTCGATGAAATGCGCTGGGTGGGCAGTGGCAATGCCGGCTACACCGCCACGCGCGCGCTGCTGTTCGTGACTCTGTCCATTCCGGGCCACCTCTACGAGCTGATGCCGATTGCCGTGCTGATCGGCGCCATCTTCGTGATGGCCAAGTTCGCCCAGAGCTCGGAGTTCACCATCATGCGCACCAGCGGCATGGGCCCCTGGCTGGCATTGCGCACGCTGCTGATTCTGGGCATGAGCTTTGTGCTGCTCACCGTGCTGGTGGGTGACTACATTGCCCCTGCTGCCGACAACTTCAGCCAGAAACTGCGCGTGATCAGCAAGGGCCAGATCTCCCGGGGCGCCACCGGCGCCTGGCTCAAGGAAAAGCAGGGCGATCACTCTGTGGCCATCAATGTCGGGGCCGTCAAGAGCCCTGGCGATTTCGTCAATGTGCGCATCTTCGAATTCGACAGCAAGGGCCGCATCGCTGCGCAGATCAACGCTCAATCAGCCCAGGTCGATGAAGACGAGGAACAGTGGACGTTGCATGGTGTGCAAGGCAGCAAGGTCGCTCAGGAAGGCGATGTCACCAAGCTCAGCCCAATCAGCGAAGCCAGCATGAACTGGCCCACCAAGGTCACTGCGGCCATGGTCTCGGGCGCGCTGCTCAAGCCCGATCGCATGACCACGATTGCACTGTTCCAGTTCATACGCCATCTGCAGGACAACGGCCAGGCGGCGCAGAAGTATGAAATCGAGTTCTGGCGCAAGGTCTTCTACCCGCTGAGCTGCCTGGTGATGGTGGTGCTCGCCCTGCCTTTTGCCTATCTGCATTTCCGCTCGGGCGGCATCACTGCCTATGTGTTTGGCGGGGTGATGGCAGGCATCAGCTTTTTCCTGCTCAACAACGTGTTCGGCTATATCGGCACCCTGCAATCCTGGTGGCCCTGGCTGGCCGCCGCGGCGCCGGGCCTGCTCTATACCGCGCTATCGCTCTCGGCCTTTGCCTGGCTGGTACTGAGGCGCTAGCCATGGATGACGCAGCCAACCACACTCCAGGCCGGTCCGGTCTGATCCTGCTGGCCCATGGCTCCAGAGACGCTCTCTGGCGCCAGCCCATAGAGGCCGTGCATCAGCTGGTACAGGCAATGCGGCCCGACCTGCACTGCATCTGCGCCTATCTGGATGCCTGCGCACCGGATCTGCCTGCCGCCGCGCAAAGCCTGATTGCGCAAGGCGTCGAACATCTGATCGTGCTGCCGCTGTTTCTCGGTACCGGCAAACATGCACGAGAAGATATTCCGCGCCTGCTGGACGAGTTGCGCCGGCAGCATCCCGGCTGCCGGTTCGATCTGCAGACCGCAGCGGGAGAGAATCCGCGCGTCACGTCCCTGCTGGCGCAGCTGGCGGTAGAGGCAGTAGAGGCGGCAGCCGGCAGCGAAGCGCTCAAACATACAGATTTCAAATAAAAAATAGCTTCTTTAGATATTTGAAGCATAATGATGCGAGTTCTTAGTCCATGCCGTCATGAACCTGCATCAATTCCGCTTCGTTCAGGAAGCCGCCCGCCGCAATCTCAACCTCACCGAGGCGGCCAAAGCCCTGCACACCTCCCAGCCTGGAGTCTCCAAAGCCATCATCGAGCTTGAGGAAGAACTGGGCATCGATATCTTTGCGCGCCACGGCAAGCGCCTCAAGCGCATCACCGAGCCGGGACAGGAAGTCCTCAAGAGCATAGAGCTGATCATGCGCGAGGTGGGCAACCTCAAGCGCATCGGCGAGCAATACAGCGCCCAGGACAGCGGCACGCTGAGCATCGCCACCACCCACACCCAGGCCCGCTATGTGCTGCCACCCGCCGTGGCACGCCTTCGTGAGCTCTATCCCAAGGTCACCATCAGCCTGCACCAGGCCACGCCTGCCGAAGTCGCGCGCATGGTGATCGATGAAGTGGCCGAGATCGGCATGGCCACCGAATCGCTGGCTGACTACCCCGATCTGGTGACCCTGCCCTGCTACGAATGGCAGCATGTGCTGGTCATTCCCACGGGCCACCCGCTGGCGCAGAAAGAGCGCATCACGCTGGAGGACATCGCCCAGGAGGCTCTGATCACCTACCACCCGTCCTTTACCGGACGCGGCAAGATCGACCAAGCCTTCGAGATGCGCCGCCTGCATCCGCACATTGTGCTGGAGGCCATCGATGCCGACGTGATCAAGACCTATGTGCGTCTGGGCCTGGGCATTGGCATCGTGGCCGAGATGGCCATGCGCGACGACCCCGTCAATGATCTGGTGGTGCGCCCCGTCGGCCATCTGTTCGGCGCCAGCGTGGCCCGCGTGGCCATCAAGCGCGGCGCATACTTGCGCAACTTCGTCTACAGGTTTGCCGAGTTGCTCAGCGACCGACTCTCGCGCGACCTCATCATGCGCGCCATGAACGGCAGCGTGGACGACTTCGGGCTCTGATCCGGCCCGCCTTAAGGGCTGGTGCCTGCGCACCCGGCCCATGCATTGCAAGACTATCGTGACTCCCAACTTCCCCAGCAAGCTGCCCAATGTGGGCACCACCATTTTCACCGTCATGTCGGCGCTGGCCGCCGAGCACAAGGCCGTCAATCTGGGCCAGGGCTTCCCCGACTTCGGCTGCGACCCCAGGCTGCTCGACGCTGTCAACGACGCCATGCGCGCCGGTCACAACCAGTACCCGCCCATGGCGGGCTGGCCCGCGCTGCGCGAAGCCGTGGCGGCCAAGATCGAAACGCTGCACGGCCGCCGCTATGACGCGGGCAGCGAGATCACCATCACCGCCGGCGCCACTCAGGCCATTCTCACGGCCATTCTGGCCACCGTGCATGCGGGCGACGAAGTCATCGTGCTCGACCCCTGCTACGACAGCTATGTGCCCAATATCGAGCTGGCCGGCGGCGTGGCCGTGCGGGTGGCGCTGACGCCCGGCAGCTTCCGCCCCGACTTTGCCTCGATCGCGGCCGCCATCACGCCGCGCACGCGCCTGCTGATCATCAACAGCCCGCACAACCCCAGCGCCACCATCTGGACCGATGCGGAAATGCGCCAGCTCGAAGCCCTGCTGGCACCCACCAATGTGCTGCTGATCAGCGACGAGGTCTACGAGCACATGGTCTTCGACGGTGCCCAGCATCTGAGCAGCGCCCGCTACCCGGGCCTGGCCGAGCGCGCCTTCATCGTCTCCAGCTTTGGCAAGACCTACCATGTCACGGGCTGGAAGGTGGGCACCGTGGCCGCGCCCGCGGCCCTCACCGCCGAGTTCCGCAAGGTGCACCAGTTCAATGTGTTCACCGTGAACACGCCCATGCAGGCGGGCCTTGCGCAGTACATGCAGGACCCCGCGCCCTATCTGGAGCTTTCTGCCTTCTACCAGGCCAAGCGCGATCTGTTCCTCGGCGGCCTGCAGGGCTCGCGCCTGAAGCTGTTGCCCACGGCCGGCACGTATTTCCTCTGTGCCGACATCTCCTCGGTCTGCGATCTCAACGAGGCCGAGTTCTGCCAGTGGCTGGTCAAGGAAATCGGCGTGGCCGCGATTCCGCTGTCGGCCTTCTACGGCGACGGCTTCGATCAGCGCGTGGTGCGTTTTTGCTTTGCCAAGAAGGACGAAACCCTGATCGAGGCGGCCGCGCGTCTGCGCAAGCTCTGAAACGCTGCAAACCATAAAAAAGGAGCGCCTACCGCGCTCCTTTTCTTATATTCAGCATGTTTTCATGCTGAATCTGTTTACTGACAGGCGCAAGCAGCTATTAAATTTATCGGGCTTCATGCCGTCTGTGCCAGATGGCGCAGCATCAGCACCGCGCCCAGCACAATGCCGGCCAGCGCCACAAAGCTGCCCAGGCTGAGCATGGAGATCGCACTGATGCCCTGGCCCACGGTGCAACCCATGGCCGTCACCCCGCCCACGCCCATCAGCAGCCCGCCCAGCAGGTGACGGGCCAGGTCCCGGCGGTCGGCAAAGCCCTGCCACTGGAAGTCCCTGCGCCACAGCGCATGGACAAAACTGCCCAGGACCACGCCTGCCACCGAGGCAATGCCCCAGGTCAGCACCTTGTTGCGGTCGCTGAAGAACATCAGCCAGTCCAGCGTGTGCGCCACCGGCGTGACAAAGCTGAAGGCCTCGATACGGCCGCTATAGGTCGCGGCATAGACCTGCTCCAGCGTCTCGGGGTGCTCGGCCACCAGCGCCAGATGACCGCTGAGCCACCAGGCTGCCGTCACGCACAGGCCCACCAGCAGCCCGCCCAGCAGCACGATCCGGCTGCGCTCGGCACCAGGCCGGGGGTCGAAGGCCAGCAGCAGCAACAGCGCCCCCAGGCCCAGGCCCAGCACACCGCGCAGCAGCGTCAAGGGCCAGGCGATATGGCCGGCCAGCCATTCGGGCAGCAGGGCCGGGCCCGCGAATTCAAGATGCACACTGTCCAGCCAGCGCACCCGCGCCACGGCGGTGATGCCCTTGAGCGTGGCAAAGGCGGCCACGCCCATGACCAGCAACACCACGAGCGCCTTGAGGCTGCCGCTGCCCAGCCGGGTCAGATTCCTGGCCCCGCAGCCCGATGCCAGCACCATGCCTGCGCCAAACAGCAACCCTCCGGCCAGGGCCGACAGCCACAGCAAGCGGCGGCTGGCATAAAGGGCATCGCCCACCTGCAACTGGCCGCACAGCGCCAGCGCCGTGAAGCCCAGCATGCTCACGGCGATGGCCATGCACCACTGGCGCGCCCGCCCCCAGTCCTGCAGATAGACCACATCGCTGATGGCACCCACCGTGCAAAAGCGGGTCTCGCGCATCACGAAGCCCAGAACAGCGGCCAGCAACAAAATGGCCACCAAAACGGTGGCCGTCAGGGAATCAAACTCGGCAAGACTCATGCGGGCATTGGACGGCGCGGCCCGGCTTCAAGGCAATGGCATATACCCCAGCCCGCGCGATAACTGTGCCTTAATCGGCTTTCATCAGGCCTTGGCCAGCCCCTGATTGCCGCCGACATTGATCAGTCTGGGCTCGTCGAGCCGGCGCGGCCCAAGCGTCTTGCGGTCCTTGAGCCAGGGCTCGACCACCTCCCAGATCTGTTTGTGGCCTGCGCTCTTGGCATCTTCGGCCACGGGCGCCCAGCCGGCCACCTTGTATTTCTTGTCCGCCTCCAGCAACTGGCCGTTCAGGCGCATGTCGCTGATGCGCCGGCCCGCGGCCGCCGCCGGGTCGCACTGGTATTGCAGGCCGCCCACGCGCACCATGTCGCCGCCCTGCTGGTAGTAGGGATCGGGGTTGAAGAGGTTGTCGGCCACGTCTTCGAGCACCGTCTTGATCGTGGTGCCCGTCATCTCGGTCACCGTGGCGTAGGAATACGTGGTGGCCGTCATGTCCATCAGCCATTCGCGCGTGATGTCCTGCCCGGCCAGCAACGATGTCCCCCAGCGAAAGCCCGGCGAGAAGGCAATCGGCGCATTCTGCACCTCCATCATGGCGTCCAGCAGCAACTGGTCGCCCGTGCCGTTGAAGTTGCCGCGGCGGTACAGCGTGCCGTCGGTGCGCGCCAGCACTTCGCCCAGCCGGCTTTCATAGGGCGCACGCACCCGCGTGATCAGCGCCTGCATCTGGGCATCGGCGGGGAGGATGTTGGCGAACACCGGCAGCAGGCGGTACTGGAAGCCGCGCACCTTGCCGTCCCTGACATCAAAATCCAGCACACCGAGAAACTTGCCGTTGGAGCCCGCGTTGGTGACGATGGTCTTGCCGCCTGCGTTCTGCACCAGGGTGGGCACCGGCATGCCGTCATGCGTGTGGCCGCCCAGGATGGCATCTATGCCGCGCACGCGGCTGGCCATCTTGAGGTCCACGTCCATGCCGTTGTGCGAGAGCACGACCACCACCTTGGCGCCCTTGGTGCGCACCTCGTCCACCATCTTCTGCAGATTGTCGTCCTGGATGCCGAAGCTCCAGTCCGCCACCATGTAGCGCGGATTGGCGATCGGCGTGTACGGGAAGGCCTGGCCGATGATGGCCACGGGCACGCCGTTGATCTCGCGAATCACATAGGGCTTGAACACCGGATCACCGAAATCGGCCGTCTTGACGTTTTGCGCCACAAAGTCGAGCTGCGTGCCGAAATCCTTGTCGATGATCTCCTGCACGCGCTGCATGCCGTAGGTGAATTCCCAGTGGCCCGTCATCACGTCCACGCCCAGCAGCTTGCAGGCATCCACCATGTCCTGGGCATTGGTCCACAGCGAAGTGGCCGAGCCCTGCCAGGTGTCGCCGCCGTCCAGCAGCAGTGCGCCCGGGCGCGAGGCGCGCATGCGCTTGACCAGCGTGGACAGATGGGCAAACCCGCCCACCTTGCCGTAGCGCCTGGCCGCCGCCTCGAAGTCCAGATAGCTGAATGCATGGGCCGAAGCCGTTCCGGGCTTGATGCCCACGGAGCGCAGCAGATGCTCGCCCACCAGATGCGGGCGCTGGTTCTTCATCGCAGCGATACCGAGATTGACACTGGGCTCGCGAAAGTGCACCGGGTTGAGCTGAGCATGGCAGTCCGTCATGTGCAGCAGGGACACATTGCCGAACGGCGCCACCTCATACAAGGCCTTGTCGGCCAGCGACTGATCGGCGTGGGCATAGCGCTGCAAGCCCATGCCCGAGACACTGGCTGCCGCCAGCACTTGCAGAAATTCGCGTTTGGAAAGACTCATGGTGATATCCGTTGGTACTTGTGCCAACCAGGGGCAGGCGCGGGCATTTCCGTCGACAGGACGCCCGCGCTATCCCAACTGGCACAAGCCATGTCCGCAATGCTGCGCCGCCCGGTCTCGCTCCCCTGCCGGATAGCTCAGCACTGCGAGACGGGCAAGCAGCCGCGCCGCTTGAAGGAGGCTATTTGTTGACGGGAGAGGCAGGATCGACAAGCAAGGCGACAAGATCTCGTGTCTGCGCTTCGCTGAGGATGCCGGAGTGACCGAAGCGGGGCATGCCCGAGCAGGCGTTGTAGGCCTTGGCGTTCCAGATCTTGCCCCAGGTGTACTCGACGATGGCTCTGGATTCGGGGCTGCCCGGATCCTTGATGCCGCGAATCTTTCCATAGTTGTAGAGACTGGGGCCCAGCGTGCCAAAGGAGATTTCTTCCTTGCTGATCTGGTGGCAGTTGTAGCAGTTGCCGCCATTGGCGCTGCCCGCCTTGTCGCTCCAGGTCATGCCTCTGCCGT
This sequence comes from Comamonas testosteroni, assembly GCF_000761245.1. GTDB lineage: Bacteria > Pseudomonadota > Gammaproteobacteria > Burkholderiales > Burkholderiaceae_C > Comamonas > Comamonas testosteroni_C. The sequence continues at coordinate 141,818 of NZ_AWOR01000042.1, forward strand.
TCTGGGCGATTTTTTCGCCCTCCTTCCAGTCGCCGAGCAGCTTGCCATCCTGAGGCCATTTGACGGTCTTGAGATTGGCAGCTTCGATGGCTTGCGCACGCTCAGGCGCCAGCGGCTTGCCCGAAGCATCGGCAGCGCTGCAGGCCGCATTCGATTCGTCCTGCTGCAGGCGATCGACCTTGGCGATGCCCTGATCGCGAAAAGAGGTCTGCACCATCTTGGCCGTCAAGGCATCGATGTCCGCCACCCCGTCGACGGAGGCACAGCCCAGCACCAGCAACGATGCGGCCACGGCCAGATACGGCATGTATTTTTGCTTGCGCATAGGGCCTCCTTATCGCTTGATGGCCGGTGCGGTCGACATCCCGCCCTTGCCGTTGACGCCCATGAACACACCCAGCGCCACCGTCACGTCGCTGGCGTAACCGGGATAGGGAAAGCGCTGCTGACGGAAGCAGTCGTTGAGGCGGCGCTGCATGCTCCAGAGCTCGCCCGAGGAGACGCGATAGGCGGGCCAGGCACCAAAGCCTTCCGCTGCGCCGGGGTTCCTGGTCAGATTGGGCAGATCCTGCATGCGGATGCGCTTGCCATCCGCACCATGGCAGGAGGCGCAGGCAAAGTCATGCGGGCCGCCGCGCATATAGAACATGCGCTTGCCCGCCTCGTACATCTGCCTTTCCTGCACATGGCCTTGGGGCAGGTTGAACTTCATGCCTTTGGACTGCGATGAAATCCAGGCCACCAGCCCTTCCATGTTCTTTTGCTCGTCCTTGCCAAACGGTGTTGCCGCAATCTTTTGCGCGTCCAGCCCCTGCAGCCTGTCCATGCAGGTCAGCAGGCGCGACTCCAGATCCTGCACCTTGCCCGTGTCGGCAAAATAGCGCGGCAGCTCTACAAATGCGCCCTTGACCACGCCCGGCCCCTTGCCCAGATCGCACTGCTCCATGGACGCCTTGCGGGGGCCTCGCTTTTGCTTCCACAGCTCCTCGCCCTTCATCTCGAACAGCTCGGCGGGGTTGCCGTCCTGCAGCATCTCGCGGTACTCGGCAATGCCGTCGGCCGTGGACTTTTGCGCCAGCACCGGCGCGGCCATGCACAAGGCCAGCACGGCGGCAGCCATCTGACTGGGGGAGGAATGTCTCATGGGGCAGCTCTCTGTTTTTTGATTGATTCTGGACCGGGATGAAGGCTGGCCGGCGGCCAGCCGGTGTCTGCGCCGTGCTCAGCTCACGGTCGCTTCATCCGTACGGGTCTCGCCCTTGTTGTCCTTCCAGCTCACCGAGATCTTGTCTCCCGCCTTGGCGCCCTTGACCACGAACTGCAAAAACGGGTTCTTGGAAACCGCAGGACCCCATTCGGCCTGCAGCACCTGCTTGCCGTTGTGCGCCGCCGTCACCTCCTGGATAAACCAGGCGGGCACGGTCTTGCCTTCCGCATCCTTGCGCTGGCCGGTCTCCATTTCATGGGACATCAGCACGCGCACAGTGGTCTTGTCACCCGCAGCCTGGGCACGAATACGCATTGGATCAGCCATGTTCTTCTCCTGTTTCAGATGATTGGTTGCAATCAGCCGCCGCAGCCACCGAGGGTGACCTTGACTTCCTTCTTGGCATAAAAAGCCTTGCCGTCATTGGTGATGGCCACGGCATACACATCCGAGGACTGGCCCAGCTTGGCGCGGGTCAGAAAATTGGCCTCCAGCGCCTCGTTGACGGTAAAGGCTGCAACCAGCGTGTTGGGGTTCTTTTCCACCAGCACCAGCATCTGCTTCACATTGGGCAGGCTGGTCGCGGCGCCCAGGGGAACGACGGCCCCGTTTTCGGCGATGTCGGGCGCCGTCAGCGTCACGTCCTTGCTCTCGGCAGGCGCAGCAGCGCCCATGGCCTTGAGCACATCGGCCACGGTCTTGGCGTCGAAAGCGGTCTTGTTATAGGCCGCCTGCGCGGCCTGCGGCAGCAGACCGGCGGCCACCAACATGCCGAGCACGGCCGCGCTGTTCTTGAGAGCGTCTCTACGTTTCATCTTTGTCTCCTTTTCATTCACTTCACTGTCGCACGACACAAGCTGCATCAGGGCTTGGCGCCCGCCGCCAGCCACTGGGCAATCACCCTGGCATCAGCATCGCTGAGATTGGGCTGGGGCGGCATGGGTGTTGATCCCCAGACGCCGGAGCCTCCGCCCCTGATCTTGTTTGCCAGATAGTCCGGCTGGCCGCCATGCTTGCCGGCAATGTCGCTGAAGGCCGGGCCGACGAGTTTTTGCGCCATGCCATGGCAGGCCATGCAGGCGTTCTTCTCCAGCAAAGCCGTCGGTGCCGCGCTGCCCGATTTCCCGGCGGCCGCGGGCTGGGCGGCCTTGCTGGCCCCGCCATCGGTGGCGATGCCGCGCTGGGCACCGACCAGCCGGTTTTGCTGGGCCAGATTGCCGTGGTTGTTGCTGGCATGCTCGGGCAAGGCCGAGCGCAGCCTGGGCTCGGGGCCGCAGTTGCTCATGCAGGCAGCGGCCTGCACATCGGGCCTAGCGCTCTTGCCGAACTCATTGCCGGGCCACAGCGCATGCCGAGTCGTCATGCCGTTGCGGTTGGGCAGTTTCTGCTGTACCTCGGCAATGTTCTTCTCGCTGAGCGTGAAGTTCTCGGGCACCACGCCGCCGAGGTTGAGCAGATAGGCGGTGACGGCATACACCTCTTCGGTGGACAGCGACTTGGGCGCATTCCAGGGCATGGCACGGTTGATGTAATCCCACAGCGTGGAGACCGTGGCCACCTTCATCAGGGTTGTGCGCCCCGGAAAGGCCGGATCCTTGAGCCGCGCCACATGGCCAGTCCTGATGTCCTCGGCCGTGGTGCCGCCGATCAGCGGGCTGAACACCTCGTTGGATTCGCCGAACACCCCGTGGCAGGACGCGCACTTGGCCTCCCACACATCCATGCCTTTTTGCACGGACCCCAAGCCTGGGGGCAGCCCCTTGAAATCCGGGCGCACATCGATATCCCAGGCCAGAACCTCCTTGCCCGTGGCATTGCGGCCCACGCCGGGATAGCGGTCTTCGCCAGACTTGCCCTGCGCCGCAGCGGGCCCGGCAGTCACGCCCATGACCAACAGCAGCGCCAGCAGCGCCAACGGTTTACGCAAGCTGAACATTGGCGACCTCCCCGTTGGCTCGTACCGCCCAGGACTGGATGGAATTGTTGTGATAGATGGAGCGCGTGCCGCGCGCGGCGCGCAGCTGCTGGTTGCTGGGCTGCACATAGCCCGTCTCGTCCATGGCACGGCTCTGGATGATGCATTCCTCGCCATTCCAGACCCAGTCCAGATGAAAGCGCGTCAGGCACTTGTCCATCACCGGCCCTTCGAGCCGGGCCGTGCGCCAGTTGCGACCGCCGTCCACGCTCACATCCACGCGCCTGACCTTGCCGCGCCCCGACCAGGCCAGGCCCGTGATGTTGTAGAAGCCCTTGTCCAGCAGCATCTGCCCGCCGGACGGCGTGGTGACCACGCTCTTGCACTCCTGGATGCTGGAGTACTGGCGGTGCTGTCCGTCGGGCATCAGGTCCACATAGTGGATGGCCTCGTCCTTGGCCGCATAAGGCATGTCGCCCACTTCGATGCGGCGCAGGTATTTCACCCAGCTCACGCCCTGCACGCCCGGCACCACCAGGCGCAGCGGATAGCCCTGCTCGGGCCGCAGCATCTCGCCGTTCTGGCCGTAGGCGAGCAGCACCTCGCCCGAAGTGATCAGCTCCACGGGAATGGTGCGCGTCATCGAGGAGCCGTCCGCCCCCTCGGCCAGGATGAAACGGCCTTTCTTCAGATCGGCGCCGGCCATCTCCAGCAAGGTGATCAGGGGCACGCCCGTGAACTCGCTGCACGACAGCATGCCGTGCGTGTACTGCACCGTGGGCACGGCCACATTGCCCCACTCCATGCCGGTGTTGGCGCCGCATTCGATGAAATGAAAACGCGACACCGAAGGCAGACGCATGATCTCGTCCATGGTGAAGACCTTGGGGCTCTTCACCAGACCGTTGATCATCAGCCTGTGCTTGGAGGGGTCGATGTCCCACCAGCCCTGGTGGTGACGCTCGAAATGCAGACCGCTGGGCGTGACGATGCCGAACAGCGACTGCAGCGGTGCAAACGATACCGAAGCCTGCTTGGTCTGGGTCAGCCCCGGGCTCTGGCGGCGCTGCACATTGGCCTCGTATCTGGAAGGCTTGCCGTAGCCGTCGGTGACCACCGGCTGACCCAGGCCCTTGCTGTGCGCAGGCAGCTCCAGAATATTCGGGTCTCCCTCGCCGCTCACGGCCTGCCGGCCCTGCGCATGGACGGCTGAAGCGCCGGCTGCCGCGGCTGCGAAAGCCCCGCGAATGAAGTCACGCCGACCTGCCCTGGCTTCGGCAAACACGGTGCCGACATCGTCCGCCCGCACAAAGTTCTCGGGTGCCTTGCGCACCTTGCCCATCAACTGGCTTTGCATAAGCTCTCTCTTTGATCGCTGGTGGCGCTTACTGGGGCAGCGCAACACGCCTGTTTCATTTGGAATCCTTGAGAATCCAGGCCGCCAGTGTCTGGGTGTCGGCATCGCTGAGTGCGGGCTGGGCGGGCATGGGCACCGGCCCCCATTTGCCGGAGCCGCCGGCCTTGATGCTTTTGGCCAGATAGGCCTGTGCATCGGCCTGAGCCGCATATTTCCTGGCCACGTCCTGGAACGCCGGGCCTACCAGTTTCTTGTCCGTCGCATGGCAGGCCATGCAGGCGTTCTTCTGCGCCAGCGCCTGATCTGCCTGCGCCAGTGCAGGAGCAGCCAGCCCCAGCAGCACCGTCAAGCCACCCAGCCAGGATGAAGTCTTCATCGCTCGGTCTCCTTATATTTATATATAAGCATGTTGTTATTTATAGTATCGACCAGGATGCCCAATTTGAAATCCCGCGCTAACCCTCGTTATTCCCGAACAGGAATAACGAGGCTCAACGCCCCTGCACCGCCGCGCGGGCCGTCTTCATGCGCTCATCCAGATAAGCGCCATAGAAGTCGGGGATGGAGCTACCAATCAGGCGTTCAGCCACTTCCCGCCGTCCTGCCCCATAAAAAAGCACGGAGGGAGCGACCTCGATCTCCAGTTGCCTGACCATGCCGCCATGCGTGGTCGCCGCGCCATTCCAGTCCCGCAACGGCTCGGGCGACAGAAAATGAATCTGGGTCACCAAAGCTCCAGACTGCTGCAGCGGCAGCAGGTAATGCTCGCGCACGATCTTGCAGAACGGGCAGCCATGCAGGCTTGCCATCACCACCAGCGGCTGCTTGTGGGCCAGCGCCAAGGCCAGGTCACTATGCAGACTCTGGCTGGTGGGCAGCAGGCGCTCTGAGGCATCGAGCGCCGCCCACGCAGGGGCCGCGCCCGCCAGCAGCAGCTGCAAGCACAGTCTTCTGCGGGCATCAAAGAAGCGGGCCAAGGCCGTCACGGCTTTTCCTGCTCCATCAGCAAGAAGGTGTTGTAGGCATTCATGCGATTGGCTTCCTTGAACAGCGGGTAGGCCGAGAACCTGGACCAGTCCGTCGCCTGGTAGGCCTCGTCAAACGGGTCGAGATTGGCTGCGGCCTTGCCCATGGCCTCGCGCAGATAGTGCAGATAGTCACGCGTCAGCTGCATGTCCCGGCGCGGCTGCTCGGAGGCCGGACCGTGGCCCGGCACCATGACCTTCACGGGCAGCTTGAGCAGCTCGTCCAGCGCCGCAATCCAGTGGCGGCTGTCGGCCTGGCCCACATAGGGAATGCGGTTGCGAAACACCACATCGCCAATGAACAGCACACCGCTTTGCGGCAGGAAGATGGCCGTATCCTCCGGCGTATGCGAGGGCCCCATATGCTGCAGCACAAAGTCCACGCCCCCCACCTTCAGCGTGGAGCTGTCGCCTGCCACCCATTGACTCGCCGGCACCAGGCGCGTGCCCTGGTCGACCCAGGGCGCCAGGTCCTTGCGCGAAGCCTCAAGCCGCAGATGCGCGGTTTCTGAATTGATGTATTCACGCGCCTGGGCATGGGCGACGATCTTCGCGCCCAGGGCCTCGAACACCTGCAGGCCATAGATGTGGTCGGCGTGATAGTGGGTCAGCAGCACATGGCTGATGGGCTTGGGCGTCAGCGTCCGGATTTTCTGCACCAGCTCCTCGGCCAGTGCGGGCGAGCCCAGCGCATCGATCACGACCACGCTGTCATGGGTGATGACAAAGCCGGCATTGGAGATGAAGTTGCGATTGGCCGCACTGCCCAGCGCCGATACGCCCTGCACAAAAAACACATTGGCCGCCACCTGTTGCAGCTCCATCACGGGCGCACTGGTCGCCACGGGGGTGCCCGCCACGGGGGTGCCCGCCACGGGAGTGCCCGCCACGGGACCGTTCAGCGCGGGAGCCTCCTCATGTGCTGCCTCATGTGCTCCCTCATGTGCGGCCTCGTGCGCAGCCGCTGCCCCTGTCGCTGCGATCGCTGCCCACACAAAGCTCCTCAGCGCAGCCCCTGCCCAGCTTGTCATGGCTTTGTCTCCCTTGCATGGGCAGCGCGTCATGCATGAATGCCGCCACTAATGTCGCCACTAGCGCTTGCCCTATTTTTGAATGTTTGCGTCATCGTTAATATAAGCAAGTGGCAATATTTAACCAGCAGCATCTTCCCTGATGCCTACAGACCCCACAGGAGACCTTCGATGAAGCGCCAACTTGTTGCCCTGAGCTTTGCCCTGTGTACGGCGATCGCCGCCGCTCAGGATGTGAAAGTGGTCTATCACGTCAACACCGGCGTGGAAACGGCAGCCGCCATACTCGCCAATATCAATAACGAACTCAATGCCTCGCCCACGGACAAGATCGTGGTGGTCACCCATGGGCCCGGCATAGACTTTTTGCTCAGCAATGCCAAGGACAGCAAGGGCCGCGAGTTCAGCGGCCAGGTCAGCGCACTGGTGGGGCGCGGCGTGGAGTTCAAGGTCTGCAACAACACGCTGCAAACGCGCAAGCTCGATGCCTCAAGCCTGCTGATGGAAGCCTCGGTCGTCCCCTCCGGTGTGGCCGAAGTCGCACGCCTGCAGGCCAAAGAGGGCTTTGTCTATCTCAAGCCCTGAGGCGCATACGGCCATGAAAAAAGGCGCCTGGTGCGCCTTTTCTTCTTTTGGGGCTCAAGCCATCAGTTCTGTTCGATGGCCATCTGCACGCAGATGGTGCGGCACATATGGACGACCTTCTCGTTGGCGATGAAGTAGTAGATGCTGACCCCTTCACGCCTGCGGCCCAGAATGCCGGACTGGTACAGCGTGTTCAGGTGCTGAGACATATTGGGCTGGGTCGTGTCTATGGAAGCCAGCAGCTCGGAGACGTTTTTCTCTCCGTTGCACAGCGCGCTGATGATCTTCAGCCGCATGGGCGCAGCCATGGCTTTGAACAGCTCGGCCGCACTCTCGAAAACGCTGTCATCCTCAAGCTCTGACGATTCCATGAAACACTCCTGAACACCGCTTCAGACTGCAACCCTCAAATAGAGGCGATACGCCATGGTGCATGGCAGCAGTTTATAGGAAGGTCATGCAGCGCCTGCCATCACCCGGCGACAAACACTGATGGGCATCAGGCAATCCCGAAAAGGAAGCAGCCAGCGCCCGAGCGACATGAATTTCAGGCAATTTTATAGCTGAAACCCATATTCAACGTGCGCAAGCAGCTATCAAAAAATCAAGCCGGCTTCCACTCCAGAGACCAGGCACCGCTTTGCACATTCTGCAGCCACAGACAGCAGCTCAAGGTCTTGGCATCGGTGACATGGCCGCCACGCACGCCGTCCAGCAACTCGGCAGGTGTCATGCTGCAGACATCGAGAAACTCGTCGGCATCGAGCTGGCGCTCGCCCGCGGTCAGGCCGCGTGCAAAGAAGATGTGAATGACTTCGTCGGAGTAGCCGATCGCCAGATGCATGGGGCCGGCATAGGCCCATTCACGCGCGCTGTAGCCGGTCTCCTCCAGCAGCTCGCGCTGGGCGCAGATCAGCGGCTGCTCGCCCGCATCGAGCTTGCCCGCAGGAAACTCCGTCATGACCCGGCCCACGGGGTAGCGAAACTGCCGCTCCAGCAGCACGCGGCCATCGTCGAGCAGGCCTATCACCACCACGGCGCCGGGGTGCACCACATACTCGCGCGTGGCCTGACCGCCATGGGGCAGGCGCACGGTATCGAGCCTGACTTGCAGAAAACTGCCCTGATGCACCAGCTCGCTTTTGATGGAGTGCTCGATCAGATGGCTTTCCTGAGCCTGTTTGTCTTGTTGGGTCATCTCCGACTCGTCTTTCAAAGCGCTGTGGTGACAGCGCAAATACATCCAAGGTCTTAATCTTCGCAGATGCCGGCTTCACTTTTCTCCACTCAGACCATGATGCATCCCATCGACACAGCCCAGACAGACATACAGCGCCACCAGTTTGGCCGCGTGACGGTGTTTCGCGGCGCCAAGGGTGGCAAGTATCCGGACGGCAACCAGATCGTGATTGGCGGCAGCGATACGCTGGCAGCGCTGGATACGCCTATCGTTGCCAACCATATCGGGGCCGAGTTCGATGCCACCGAGCTGGTGGTGATGGGTCATGTGCACGAGGACCATATGGCTGGCCTGCACCGCCTACCGGACGCGCAGGTCTTTGCTCACGCAGGCGATCTGGCGGCGTTGCAAAGCTGGCAAGGGCTGCTTGCCACCTTTGGCTGGGCCGATTCGGCGCAAGCCGACAGCATGCGCAGCAAGCTGGAGAGCGAATTCTTCTACGCCCCCAGACCCGATGCCAGGGGCTACGAAGATGGAGCCGTCTGGGAGCTGGGGCAGTCGCAGATTCGCGCCATTCATATGCCGGGCCATACGGTGGGCCACAGCGTGCTGCTGATCGAGCCCGAAGGGGTTGCCTTTATCGGCGATATCGACCTGACGGGCTTCGGTCCCTATTACGGCGACGCCTGCTCCTGTCTGGCGGACTTTCGCCGCAGCCTGGCGCGGCTGCCGGAGATCGAGGCCAAGATCTGGGTGACTTCTCACCACAAGGGCATTTACACCGAGCGCGAGACGTTTCTGCGAGACCTCAAGCGCTTTGCTGCGGTCATTGACGAGCGCGGTGCACGCATTCTCGAATGGCTGAGGCAGCGGCCCCTGACGCTCTCGCAGATGGTGGAGCAGCGCCTGCTCTACCCGCAAGGCTTTGATGCGCCCTGGGTACAGGGGGCCGAGACGCGCAGCATCTCCCAGCATCTGGATGAGCTGCAGGCGGCCGGTGAAATCCTGCAGGAGCGCAACGTGCGCGGCGAAGACCTGTATCTGCGGGCTTGAATCCAGAGAAATAAAAAAGCCGACTTCTCAAGGAAGTCGGCGGGGGCAGGCGCCTGGCCACGCATCCACCAGGCAAGCGTGACAAGCGCACAGCGGCTACCCCTTGGCCGATGAGCCGGGCCCAGTCATCCGGGCTTCGAGACTCAGGCCACAGCATCCATGGGCTTGCGCAAAAAGCCCTGGTTGGCGCCCTTGCGGTTGGGCGCGAAGCCGTTCCTGGCCAGGGTTTCGTCGGCGGTTTCGTAGAACACGCCGATCTGCTTGATCTCGCGGGCCTGCTGGGCCGTGGCAATCGGGCGACCGAACTCGCCCGCAATGCGCACCAGCTGCTTGATCTGCTCCACAGTGCTCATCTTGCCGGTGCGGGTCTGATTCCACAGCACGTCTTCGATACCGCAGCGCACATGCAGACCCAGGGCCATGCCGATCATGTTGATGGGCAGCACGTTCAGCACCGAGCTCTCCACCGTCACGATGGCGTTGTCGGGCACGGCGCGCAGCATGTTGGCCAGGTTGTAGATATTGGCCTGGTCCATGCCGCCGCTGATGGCGACCCAGTTCATGACCAGCGGGCCCTTGTAGACGCCGCGGCGGATCATGCGCTCGATGGTCTCAAAGCTGTTGATGTTGTAGACCTGGAAGGCGCTCTGGATGCCCTTTTCGGACAGGCGGCGGATATGTTCTTCGACGAAGCTGGGGTTCGAAGGAACAATCATGTCCTTGTAGGTCTTGTGCAGATGCGGGAAGCCGCGCGAGACACCTCGGAAGTCGTCTTCGCCGGCATGCTCGGTCACGTTCATCTGCGTGGTGTTGACGGTCACCGTCACCTGATCGGGCACGGGTGTCAGCTCGGCCAGCATATGGCGGGTATCGTCGGAGAGCCACTTGGCTTGGCCGTCCGGGCCTTCAGGTGCAAAGCTGATGGAGCCGCCGACCTGAATGATCATCTCGGGCACACGCTCACGCACACCGGCGATCAACTCGTTGAACTTGGACAGACGCTTGCTGCCCTTGCCATCGTCTTCACGCACATGCAGATGCAGCACGGTGGCGCCGGCCTCATAGCAGTCCACGGCCTTCTGAATCTGCTCTTGCATGGTGATGGGGATGTCCTCGGGGAAGTCCGAGGGAATCCAGCCCGGTGCATAGGGAGCCGCAGTGATGATCAGCGGCTGCTGGTTTTCGGGATACAGGTGACCGTCGAGAAAGTTCATGGTTGTTGTCTCCGGTTTGAGTGCGAGAAATCAGTGTCTGGACAAACTGCATCAGCCGATTTCAGGCCATTGCCGATGCGTGAGGCCAGTATCAAATGCCGTGCGAGATGCCACTTTGCATTTCAAGACACGCGCTTTCTCAAACGCGACAACACCGGCAAACCATGCCTGAAGGCGATTGGGGGCAGGCAGCAGAGAGACGAAATTGCTGCATGCGCTGCAAAGTCCAGGCGAGTGCTGCGCTGCATCGGCAACCAGCCATCTCCCCCTGGCGGCTCCGATTGCAAGGCGCCCATACCGCGCCTCAAGCACGCCCTGAGCCATGCAGGCTGCAGCCCTACATCGGGTAAGTGCGGATTACTGCAGTCATCAAATGCGAAGTCGCAGGCATGAAACGCCAAGTCAGCGCACTTGCGGGCCTCCATCATGAATTGGTGCATTCCTACACCCCGAGCACAAGAGCGCAGGGACATGCCGGCAGCTTCAGCGGATCACCTATTCGTTGGGTCTGCCCCCTGCGAGACAGAGATCGGCGTCATGCCGAATGTCTGCCCCCATGAAAAAACGACAGGAGACATCAATGACAACCGCTGTGAATTTTGCTGGACCACCCGGACCGCAAGTGATGCCAGTGATTCGCGTCTTGCAAGCCAGCGCCGATAACGCCGCTGCAAGACAGGCGCTGAATGCCTACGTTCTTGACGATGAGGGTCACAGACTCTCCTGCCAGCGCCATCTGAGCAACTCCATTTAGGGAGCAACACATGCGAAACATTCCTCGAACCCTGCGCTCCTGCGCCGCATTTTTTTGCGTCGGCGTCATGGCCAGCACCGCCGCACAGGCCCAGACCCCAGCACCTGCCTGGCCCGCCAAACCCATCCGCCTCGTCGTTCCTGCGCCTCCAGGTGGCATCACCGATGGTGTGGCGCGCCTGGTGGCCGATCATCTGCAGACCAATCTGGGCCAGCCCGTGGTCGTCGACAACAAACCCGGCGGATCGGCCGTGATTGCCGAGCGCGCCGTGATGAATGCACCTGCCGACTGGCACACGCTGATGATTGCGCCCTCCAGCATCTGGACCGACTTTCCACTCACCGTGAAGACGCCGTTTGACGTGCACAAGACATTCACCTATGTCTCGGATGTGGCCTCCATGGTGCATATGCTGGTAGCCAACAACAGCTTTCCCCCCAACAGGATTCAGGAGGTGCTGGACTATGCAAAAAAGAGCTCCAGCCCGATCAATATCGCCAACCTGAGCCCCGGCACTCGCTCCGACATGCTGGGCGAGCTGCTGAGCGAGAAAAGCGGCGGCAAGATCACCGCCGTGCCCTACAAGGGCTCGGCCCCTGCCATCGTCGATCTGATCGGCAACCAGGTACAACTGACCTTTGAAGTGGTGACCAATGCAGCCCCGCTGGTCAAGGCCGGCAAGATCAAGGCCCTGGGCGTGGTCTCGCCCAACCGCTCGCGGCTGCTGCCCGATGTGCCCAGCTTTGCCGAGCAGAACATGCCCGACTTTGTGCTGCCCGATGCCAGTGTGGGACTGTTCGTGCTGAGCAGCACCCCCCCGGCCCTGATCCAGAAGGTGCGCCAGGAAATGGACAAGGTGACTCAATCCGCCAAGTTCCAGGCGCAGCTCAAAACCCAGGGCTTTGACGCACCCCAGCCCAGCACGATGACGGAGCTGCAACAAAAAATGCTGAACACGGTGGAGCAGAACCGCAAAATTCTGAGCAAGCTCAGAATCGCCAGCAACTGAAGGACGCTGGCGTAGCCGCCCTCTCCCAGGGGCGGCACTTTGGTAGTGTGTTTGGCGGGCCTTTGCGGCCCGCTTTTTTATGCGCCGCCTGTGCCTTCGGTCTGTGCCTTGGCACGGCTGTCCTTGGCACTGCAGCCAAACTGGCTCTGATACCAGCGCGAAAAACTGCTGGGGGCCGTAAAGCCCAGCAGCTCGGCCACCTCGGTCAGAGAGCGGTTGCTCTCGAACACATAGCGCACGGCCAGCTCCTTGCGGATATCGTTCATCAGCGAGGAAAAGCTCTGCCCCTTTTCCGTCAGCCGGCGCTGAATGGTGCGTGGCACCACACCCAGGTGCTCGCTGACCTTCTCAATGCTGCAGCGGCCGCTGGGCAACAGCAGCAAGATGGTGCGGCGCACATCGTCCAGCACCGTATCCTCGCTCATGGGCGCCACGGACTCCAGCAGCTTCTGGGCATAGCGCACCATGGCAGGGTCGGCAAACTCGTTGCGCGTATCGAGATCGGCCTTGACGCAAACAATGCAGTTGAACTCTTGATTGAACTCCACGCGCGGGCCGAACATCAGGTGATGCATGCTCAGGTCCTTGGGCGCGGCATGCTCGAAACACACCATGCGAGGCTGCCAGTCACGCCCGATGAGCTGCCGAATGGCGCGCACCATCACGCCCAGCGCCAGCTCCACGCGCTGGCGCGTAGGCTCATGGGCACGGCCGGCCAGCAACAGCTCACGGATCAGCACCGTCTCGGCCTGCTCGTCCAGCTCCAGCGTCATGGCGCCATTGAGCAGGGCCAGATGACGCACCAGCAGGTTCAGCGAATCGCGCAGCGTAGCCTGATCGCGAATCAGCAGGCCCACCGGGCCCATATTGGACAGCAGGCGCGAGCGCGCCATGCACAGACCGAAGCTCTCATTGCCCGACTGCGTGGCCGAGGCCTGCAGCAAACGCCCCACCTTGTCCACCGGGATCATCAGATCCGGCTCGTCGAGCACACCGGGGCTCAGGCCGGCATCGAGCAGCATGCGCGCGCCATTCAGCCCCGAAGCCTGGGCGACTTCGGCGTAATTGGTCAAGCAGGCTGCGCGAACGAGAGAGGCCATGGGGTTTCACTAACTTGGCACTAATTGCAAAGCACCAGTCATGTAATGACAAGCGCCGATCGAGGGGAGTTTTCACACTGGCGACATTGATTCTATAAGGAGACTTCCCCATGAAAAACGAGGTTGGCGCAGCACCCGCCCTTATCCGCTCCAGCTCTTTGACCCGCTCTGTGGAAGTCAATCCTCTGACCTGCTCCATCGGTGCGGAGCTGTCCAACGTTCATCTGGGTGCGGCCGCCGAGGACGAAGGCCTGATGGCAGAGATCCGCCAGGCGCTGCTCAGGCACCGCGTGATCTTTTTCCGCGACCAGGACATCACGCGCGCCGAGCATGTGGCGTTTGCACGCAAGTTTGGCGAACTGGAAGACCACCCGGTGGTGGGCAGCCACCCCGAGCACCCTGGCCTGGTGCAGATTTACAAGACCCCCGACAGCCCTCTGGACCGCAACGAAAACTCCTGGCACACCGACGCCACCTGGCGCGAGCAGCCCCCCATGGGCTGCGTGCTGCGCTGCGTTGAGTGCCCGCCCGTGGGCGGCGACACCATGTGGGTGAACATGGTGATGGCCTATGAGAATCTGCCAGCCGACATCAAGGTCAAGATCGAGCATCTGCGTGCCCGCCACAGCATCGAAGCGAGCTTTGGTGCCGTCATGCCCATCGAAAAACGCCTGGCACTCAAGGCCCAATACCCCGACGCCGAGCACCCCGTGGTGCGCATCCACCCCGAAACCGGCGAGAAGATTCTGTTCGTCAACAGCAGCTTCACCACCCATTTCACCAACTACAACACACCTGCCAATGTGCGCTTCGGCCTGGACAAATCGCCCGGCTCCTCGCAGCTGCTCAATTACCTGACCAGCCAGGCCATGATTCCCGAGTACCAGGTGCGCTTCAAATGGAGCAAGAACAGCGTAGCCTTCTGGGACAACCGCTCCACCCAGCACTACGCAGTGATGGACTACCAGCCCTGCCACCGCAAGATGGAACGCACCGCCATCATCGGCGGCCCCACGGACTGAGCCAGGAGACAGAAGATGACCTTGAACCACACGATTCTCATCATCCCCGGCCTGCGCGACCATGTGCAAGAGCACTGGCAGACGCTGCTGGCCAAGGAGCTGACTGCTCAGTCCATCCCCTGCGTCACCGTGCCACCGCTGGAGCAGGACAAGCTCAGCTGCCAGGCCCGCCTGGACGCGATCGACCGTGCACTGGACAGCATCGACGGCCCCGTCATCATCGTGGCGCACAGCGCCGGCTGCATGATGGTCGCGCACTGGGCGCTGCGCCGAGCCCGTCCCATTCTCGGAGCCTTGCTTGCTGCCCCCGCCGATGTGGAAACCCAGATGCCTGCCGGCTACCCCACCAAGGAAGTGCTGGCAGCCAACGGCTGGACGCCCATCCCGCGCCAGCGCCTGCCGTTTCCCACACTGCTGGCAGCCAGCAGCAATGACCCGCTGACCCAGTTGGAGCGCGCGCGCGGCTTTGCGCGCGACTGGGGAAGCGAGCTGGTGGAGCTGGGCCCCCAGGGCCACCTGAACCCGGCCTCGGGCCACGGCCCCTGGCCGCAGGCAAAACAGCTGATCGAGGATTTGCAGGCTCGGATCGAGGCCCGACAGCCCGAGCCAACGGCCTGAGCCGCCCGACAACCATCACGATGAATGCGCAGCCACCCACAATATATAAAAGGTGCGCGCAGATGGGGAGCCAGATCTCCCCATTGAAGGAGACAAGCAATGAAGGCAACGACACCCGCCTCGCGCAATTCAGTGCACACGGCAGACTCTCGCACCGCGACAGCCAGCGCACTGCGCCGGACATTAGGCCTGGCCGTCATGGCCGTGGCCGCCAGCCTGGCCTTGCCCGCACAGGCCGAGCAGACCGCGGACTGGCCGACCAAGCCCATACGCCTGATCGTCACCGGGCCTGCCGGCGGCACGGCCGACACACTGGCCCGTCTGCTGGCAGAGGGTATGCAGCAAGAGCTCAAACAGCCCGTGATCGTGGAGTCCAAGCCCGGTGCCTCGGGGGCCATCGGCATCCAGGACCTCAAGTCCCATGGCAAAAGCGGCTACACCTTTTTGGTGATTCAGGACGGAGCACTGAGCGAGGCACCCCAGGCCCAGAAAGTCAGTTTCGACCCGTTCAAGGACCTGACTCCGCTGGCCCAG
Organism: Comamonas testosteroni; assembly: GCF_000761245.1. Taxonomy (GTDB): domain Bacteria; phylum Pseudomonadota; class Gammaproteobacteria; order Burkholderiales; family Burkholderiaceae_C; genus Comamonas; species Comamonas testosteroni_C. The sequence goes on from NZ_AWOR01000042.1 coordinate 157,422, forward strand.
CTCACACGCACCGGCCTGGTCATGGTCGCCAACAAGGATCTGCCGTTCCAGACCCTGCCTGAATTCATCAGCTACGCCAGGCAGCAACGCGACGGCGTGGACTTTGCCTCCTACGCCACGGGCCTGAAGGGTCACACCTCGGGCATGCTGCTGGGCCAGTTGGCCAAGATCAATATGCGCCATGTGGGCTACAAGGGCTCGCCCCCTGCTCTGGTGGACCTCATGGGTGGTCATATCCCGGTGATGTTCGATGGCGTCACTACTTCGCTACCCCTGATTCGCAGCGGCAAGATCAAGGCACTGGCAGTCGTCTACCCGAGCCGCCTGCAGACTTTGCCCGACGTGCCGACGTTCACCGAGCTGGGCTACCCCCAGCTGTCCAAATCCGGCTGGTTCGCCCTGTGGTCCCACCCACAAACCCCGGCCGTCATCCAGCAAAAGCTGCGAGATGTGGCGCTGGCACATTTCCGCAAGGAGTCCGTGCTCAAACAGCTCGCCACGGTGGGCATGGAGCCCGGCCAGCCGCTTACCACGGCAGAAATGACAGCCGACCTCAAAGAGGCCAGCCGCAAGCAGGCAGCTCTCCTCAAGTCCATAGGCTACAAGCCCGAAAACTGAGCCCCGGGTCCTTGAGCAGTTGCTCTCACGCGGCTCCACTACCTATCTGATTCAAGACCTCTGCCCGGTGCCCCCTTGGCACCGTGGGCGGCTGCGCCCGGCTCAAGCCCTTTTGCAGGATTCGAGCTGGGGCTTGCCTGCGCCTTCAACCCATTCTCAGGCCCGGCCTTGCCCCGCTGTGTTTTTCGTCGGTTTGCCATCAGGCATCTTTTTTCAACGGTTCAAGGAGACATGAATGACTACAAAAAAAATGGCTTTCAATACGCTGGGCGCTCTGGCATGCACGTTGGTGCCGCTGGCGGCCTCGGCACAATCGTCTGTACAGGTCTACGGCGTGGTGGATATGGCCGTATCCAATTACCGCGGCGCGGGCGCAGGCTCGCGCCAGATGCTGACCTCCAGCGGCAATCAGGCCAGCCGCCTGGGCTTCAAGGGCCGTGAAGACCTCGGCAGCGGTCTGGCAGCCGGCTTTGATCTGGAAGCGGGACTCAACACCGACAGCGGCACCGGCCAGGCCTCCAACACCAACAACCAGCCTTCGGGGGCCGGCAGCGGCAGCGGTCTGAGCTTCAACCGCAAGTCCCTGGTCTATCTGCAGAGCAAGCAATGGGGCGAGGTACGTCTGGGCCGCGACTATGTGCCCGCCTTCTGGAACATGTTCAACTACGACCCCTTTCGTCTGGGCGTGGGCATGAGCCTGCATGTGCTGCACGGCACGACGGTGACGGGCTTTCGGGCGTCGAACAGCATTGGCTACCTCTCGCCCGGCTGCTCCAGCTCGAGCTGCAAGGGACTGTTCTATCAATTGATGACGGCATTCGGCGAAAACGATGCCGGCCCCAACCGTCAGGACGGCCGCGTCTATGGTGCACGCCTGGGTTATGGAGGCGATAACTGGGATGCAGCCGTCGCCATCACAACCACCAAGAACCGTGCCGCCGACGATTACAGGCAGATCAATGCCGCCGCCTCCTACCTCTGGGAGGGCCACCGCCTCATGGTTCTGGCTGCCGATCACCGCACCGGCAACCGCCTGGCAGGTCTGGACAATGCCGACCATGTACGCTACTGGCAGCTGGGTGCCATCTGGAAGGTCGGCAACGGCAACATTCCCATGAGCTTCATGCGCCTGAGCCGCAACGACAACAGCGGCAGCAGCTCCAACAAGTACGCCGTGGGCTATGTGCACAACCTCTCCAAGCGCACTGCACTCTACGGCACCTATGCCTATGTAGACAATCGCGGCAGCATCAACCTGCCGGTGGCCACGGGCGCGCTGCAAGGCCCGATTCCAGTCGCAGGCGGCAATGCTTCGGGCTTTGACATCGGCGTTCGCCACACGTTCTGAGCCCAATCCATGGCAACCGGCGCCTGCTGGTTGCCGGTTGCCGTTCTCCGTTCTCCGGTCTCCGGCCAGAGGACATCAATCCTGAAACCATAGAAAAAGGCCCGCAGAGATAATCCGCGGGCCTTCTTCATCGCACATCAGCGCTCGATGGTTCAGCAGCAGTTGTCAGGCGGTTTGAGCCAGAGCAGCCCCTGTCTGACAAGAACTTCGTAGAGAGGAATCGTCATCTGCGGCGATGCCGTGCACCGGCCGCTGCGGATATCGAACTTGAGTCCATGCGCGGGGCAGCTCAGCACATGAGCATCGCAGCTGCCACCGGCCATGGAGGCACCCGCATGCGGGCAGCTGTTGTCCAAGGCATAGAACTCGCCTTCGACATTGAGCAGCAAGATGCTCTGGCCACCAGGCGTGAAGACCAACTTTCGCCCGCCCGGCGGCAAATCCCGCACGGCGCCGGCGGCCAGCAATGCGGTATCAGGCGAAGGTGCTGTCGGCAACACGGGCATGCTCCATGGCGCGCAGCAGTTCTGCGGGCGCCACCGCGCCCGTCACCTGCAGACGCTGGTTGAACACCATATGCGGCACGCCGCCAGTATGGCCCTCCTCGCTTTGGTAGCGCAGCGCATCAAAGCGGGAGGGATTCCAGTCCAGTGCTGCCGAGTGCGCCAGCTGCTGCAGCACCATGACCGAGCCTATATCGCGGCCCTGCACAAAGTAAGCGGCAAAGATGGACTCCACAAAGCGGATCATGGATTCGCCATCGAGCAGAGTCTGGGCGTAGTTGACCAACGCACAAACCAGGCGCGTGCTGGGGAAGGTTTCAATCAGCGCATGATTGATCTGCAGGCCTGCCGCGTGGGCCGCCGAGCGCACCTGGGCACGGCGAACCTCCACGGCCCTGGGACCGCCCAGCCTGGCTTCATAGAAGGCCTGGTAAGGCACTCCATGCTCCGGGATATGGGGCAGCAGAGTGTCTGCATGCCAATGGATTGCAAGCTGCTGGTCGGGATATCTGGCCAGCAGCATCTCACGGGCGGCCAGCAGATTGCGCAGGCCGATCCAGCACCAGGGGCAGATCAGGTCCAGCGAAAAGTCGACCTGCAGTGTCGTTGCAGCAGAGCTTTGAGTCATGGCATTTATTTCTTTGGGCAGTCACCGGAGTTGATGCAAAAAGGGCTGAATGGCTCAGCCCTTTTCATACCCGCATGCTGCCTTCGGTATCTCAGAGCGTGAAGATGGCCGATCCCACAATCTTGCGGGCTTCCAGATCGCGGTGAGCCTGCACGGCGTCTTCCAACGCATAGCGCTTGCTGATGTCCACCTTGATACGACCTTCGGCCACATGGGCGAACAGCTCGTTGGCCAGCTCTGCACGCTCCGTGGGGTCGGCGATGTAATGCGCCGATGCGGGACGGGTCAGGAAAAGCGAGCCCTTGCCGGCCAGAATCTGCGGGTTGAATGGCGCAATGGAGCCCGAGGCCGTGCCCAGACAGACCATCAGCCCGCGCACCTTCAGGCTGTTGAGCGAGCCCTCGAAAGTGTCCTTGCCCACGCTGTCGAAGACGGCATTCACGCCCACGCCGTCTGTCAGCTCACGCACGCGCTTGGCCACGTCTTCGTGGCTGTAGTTGATGGTGTGAACGCAGCCGTTGGCCTTGGCCACTGCGGCCTTGGCATCGCTGGAGACCGTGCCGATCACATTCAGGCCTTCCAGCTTTGCCCACTGCGACACCAGCAGGCCCACGCCACCGGCCGCAGCGTGCAGCAAGATGGTGTCGCCCTTCTTGAAGTCCCAGATGCGGCGCATCAGGTAAGCCGCCGTCAGTCCGCGCATGGTGATGGCTGCTGCGGTTTCAAAGCTGATGTTGTCAGGCAGACGGATCAGGGGGGCAGCAGAAATCAGGCGCTCCGTGGCGTAAGCGCCGATGGTGTTCAGTGCGCCGGTATAGGTCACGCGGTCGCCGACCTTGAAATCCGTCACGCCGTCGCCCACGGCCGTGATCGTGCCGCAAGCCTCGCTGCCCACGCCTGCGGGCAAAGGAGCGGGATACAGACCGGAGCGGAAATAGGTATCGGCAAAGTTCAAGGCCACAGCGCCTTGCTTGAGGCGAACCTGACCTGGACCGGGTTGGCCGACTTCAATGTCTTCCTGTCGCAACACCTCGGGGCCGCCAACTTCGTGATAACGGATTACTTTAGCCATACAAACTCCCAGTCAGATACCAATCGAAAGGTGATACGGCACACTGCCTCACCTCGAACAGAAGCAATACGAATCAATGACTTAAGCCATATCTCCGGTATTTCTCCATTCAGACTGGACTGAATTTATGGGAATTCGGCTCTAGGACATTTCCCGAGAGCGCCGCCCTCTTGTCTTTACGCGACACCACGGGTAAATACCAAGTCAAAAAAGTTAACTTAAAAGTTTCTATTTGATTGAAAGCTTGCCGCAAGCGTTGGCCACCATATTGCGCGTCTGCGACTGCGGCAAGCCCGTCACAGCCTCTAGAATCATTCCGTTTACGTAAACGTCAAACCAATGCGAGGTCCTGACATGCTTGCCAGGCGCCAGACATGAAGTCGAGGGAAGCCCCTGCCATCCGTGGCAGGCAACATCCCCAACAATCCAAGGCACAACTCAGGTCTGGCAGCCAGCCGGGCCAGCATTCAAGGAAACAGAGACGATGACCTACAAAGCGCCCATCAAAGACATGCTGTTCGACATGGAGCATCTGGCCCAGATCGAGCAGGTCGCCCAGATTCCCGGCTTTGAAGATGCGGGGCTGGAAACCGCGCAGGCCGTGCTCGAAGAATGCGCCAAGCTCTGCGAAGGCGTGGTCGCCCCCCTGAATGTTCCCGGCGACATCAATCCCTCTTCCTTCAAGGATGGCGTCGTCACTACCACGCCCGGCTTTGCCGATGCCTTCAAGCAGTACGCCGAAGGCGGCTGGCAAGGCCTGCAGCACCCAGCCGACTTTGGCGGCCAGGGCCTGCCCAAGACCATTGGCGCGGCCTGTATCGAGATGCTCAACAGCGCCAACCTGAGCTTTGCGCTGTGCCCGCTGCTGACCGACGGCGCCATCGAGGCGCTGCTGACTGCAGGCAGCGACGCGCTCAAGTCCAGCTACCTGGAAAAGCTGGTCACCGGCGAGTGGACCGGCACTATGAACCTGACCGAGCCCCAGGCCGGCTCCGACCTGGCCCTGGTGCGCACCAGGGCCGAGCCTCAGGGCGGCGGCAGCTACAAGGTCTTCGGCACCAAGATTTTCATCACCTATGGTGAGCACGATATGGCGGACAACATCGTCCACCTGGTGCTGGCCCGCGTGGCGGGGGCGCCCGAGGGCGTCAAGGGGATCAGCCTGTTTGTCGTGCCCAAGTTCCTGGTGAACCAGGACGGCTCCTTGGGCAAGCGCAACGATGTGCACTGCGTCAGCATCGAGCACAAGATGGGCATCAAGGCCTCGCCCACGGCCGTGCTGCAATTTGGCGACAACGGGGGAGCCATCGGCTACCTCGTGGGCGAGGAAAACCGCGGCCTCGAATACATGTTCATCATGATGAACGCCGCGCGCTATGCCGTGGGCCTGCAGGGCCTGGCCGTCGCCGAGCGCGCCTACCAGCACGCCGCGGCCTACGCCAAGGAACGCGTGCAAAGCCGCCCCGTCGACGGCTCGGTCAAGGCCAGCGCCACCATCATCCATCACCCCGATGTGCGCCGCATGCTGATGACCATGCGCGCCAGCAACGAGGGCTGCCGCGCCATGGCAACCGCCGCCGCTGCCGCCTACGATGCTGCTCACCACCATCCGGACGCAGAAGTGCGCCAGGCCAACCAGACCTTCTATGAATTCATGGTGCCCCTGGTCAAGGGCTACAGCACCGAAATGAGCCTGGAAGTCACCAGCCTGGGCGTGCAGGTGCATGGCGGCATGGGCTTCATCGAGGAAACCGGCGCCGCCCAGTACTACCGCGATGCCAAGATCCTGACCATCTATGAGGGCACGACCGCCATCCAGGCCAATGACCTGGTCGGCCGCAAGACCGCGCGTGATGGCGGCCTGACCGCCAAGGCGATTGCCGCCCAGATCGAGAAGACCGAAGCCGCCCTTACTGCCAGCGGCACCGACACGGCCAAGGCCGTTGCCAGGAATCTGGCCCAGGCCCGTCAGGCCTTTGTGCAGGTGGTGGACTTCATCGTGGCAAAGGCCAAGGCCGACCCCAATGCGGCCTATGCAGGCAGCGTCCCCTATCTGATGCTCACCGGCAATCTGGTCGCCGGCTGGCAGCTGGGCCGCTCGGTGCTGGCTGCGCAGGAGCTGCTGGCCAAGGGCCAGGACACGGCCTTCATGCAGGCCAAGCTGGCCACGGCACAGTTCTATGCCGAACATATCCTGACCCGGGTGCCCGGCCAGGCCGATGCCGTGACCAACGGCGCGGCCAGCGTGATGGCATTGCCCATGGAGCAGTTCTGATCCCGGGCGGCAAGGCCCCGCCCCATCACAGCATCCATGAAGATAGCGGCTGACGCTTGCCCATCAAGCGCCAGCCGCTATATTTTTTGAAGATCCAGGTCAGCAGCACATCTCCCAGGGCTGGCGCTTTTGCCTGGCAAGGCAAATTCCTGCCATGCTGCTGCGCTCCCAGTCGGGCCCGGCAAGGCTACTTCGCCGGCGCGGTCTGCTCGGCAATCAGGATGGAGCGCAGGCGGTCACGCTCCCGCCCATTGCTGGCCAGCCCCTCGTCCAGACGCGACTTCAGGGCGTCGATATGCGCAATCATCAGTTGCTCGGCCCTGGCGTTATCACCTTCGGCCAGTGCCTCGACGATGGCCGCATGATCGTCATTGGAGACCTGAGCCTCGCTCTTGGAGTGATACAGCGCCGCAGCCAGCATCGACCTTGCCGACAGATCGACGATCATCGAGGACAGAAAACGATTGCCCAGGCATTCGGCCAGGCAGATATGAAAGTCCGCAAGCAGCGAGCTGCGAGCAGTGGCGTCGTCGGCAGCAATCGACTCCTGCTCCTGCGCAATATGCTGGCGCAGACGCTTGAGCGCAGATTGCAGCGGCCTGCCTGCATCGCGCAGCATGCCCGGCTCCACCACACGCCGCGCGGCATAGGTCTCCTGGGCTTCTTCGAACGAGGGCTCGGCCACATACCAGCCCACGCGCGAGCGCACCTCGACAAAGCCGCGCGCCTGCAGCTGGATCAGCGCTTCGCGCACCAGGGTGCGGCTGACCTCAAACATGTCGGCGATGTCCTGCTCGCCCAGCCTCACGCCGGGTCGCAATCTGCCCGTCAGGATGGACTCGATCAGACGCTCCGCAATCTTGGTCTTGGTGATCACAGCATTACCTTCTGCATGGCTCTCCATTCAATCAACAGGACTGGGCGTGCAGCCCGGTGCCAAGGCAGCCATCACCGGCTTCGGGGCCCGGTCGCAAGCCATGGCACAGAGGCCATGGCTTTTGCGCCAGCCTGCAGTTTACCGTTGCTTACCTTGCCCGAACCCGCTGCCGCCCGGGCCCTGCACAAACGCGCCAGCGCCAGCATTTGCAAACTCCGCGCGCCACCCCGAACGCGCATTCGGAACTATTTGTAGGCACTCCAATGACCGAGGGTTCCCACCAATTCGAGCCCGAATCGGCTTGTATACATTTTTCGTCTTATCTGATGTATACAAGATGATATTCAAGTTTGAGACTTGAATCCTCTCATCTTCAAAGCATCGGAGTGCATGTCCGCTGCCCATTAGCGCGGTCATGCCGATGCCACGCTGTCTGGGCGAGACGGGAGCGATTGCCTGAGAAAAGCCCGCGCCCGGACAAGTGGTTGCTCCCCACCAAAGGCAATAAATGAGAGACCTAGCAATCAACGAAGGCGGCCACTTCGCCCCCAGTCAGAGCACTGCAACGGCCAAGCCGCATGAAACCCTGCCAGCAGGAGTCTCGCCAGCGCTCTACAACGCCGACCTCGCGCCCACCGCCAAGCAAGGTCGGTCCTGGGGTGCCTACAGCCTGTTCACCCTGTGGGTCAACGATGTGCACAACCTCGGCAACTACTCTTTTGCCATCGGCCTGTTTACCCTGGGCTTCAGCGGGGGGCAGATCCTGACGGCGCTGCTTCTGGGGGCCAGCTTTCTTTTCGCGCTGCTGAACCTCTCGGGCTTCATGGGCTGCAAGACGGGCGTCCCCTTTCCCGTCATGAGCCGCATCAGCTTTGGCACGCGCGGCGCACAGATACCGGCCTTGATACGCGGCGGCGTGGCCATCGCTTGGTTTGGCATACAGACCTATCTGGCATCCAAGGTCCTCGATGTCCTGGTGCTGATGCTGCTGCCGCAGTGGCAGCCCCTGGCCGAGCAAAGCCTGCTTGGTCTGCCGCTGCTGGGCTGGATCAGCTTCACGCTGCTCTGGGTGGTGCAGGTCGTCATCGCCTGCTGGGGCATGGAGAGCATCCGCAAGTACGAGGCATTCGCGGGTCCGGTGATCTTCATGACCTTTATCGCTCTGGCTGGCTGGATTCTCTACAGCTCGGGCGGACAGCTGCACTGGTCGGCACCTTCGGTGCAGGCCAGTGGCTCGCAGTGGGTGCAGATTCTCGGCGCCGCCTCGCTATGGGTGGCGCTCTACGGCACTTTCGTGCTGAATTTCTGCGACTTCACGCGGGGCACGACTTCGCGCAGCGCCGTGATCAAGGGCAACTTCTGGGGCATTCCCATCAATATGCTGGTCTTCGGTCTGGTCGTGGTGATCCTGACCGGCGGTCAGCTCTCCATCGACGGCACGCTCATCAACAGCCCTGTGGACATCATCCAGAAGATTCCCAGCAAGCCCCTGCTGATCCTGGCCAGTATCGCGCTCATCATCCTGACCATTGCCGTCAATCTGATGGCGAACTTTGTGGCCCCAGCACTGGCTCTGACCAATCTGCTGCCCAGAAAGCTCAACTTCCGCAAGGCCGCCCTGGTCAGCGCCATCCTGGGCTTTGTCATCCTGCCCTGGAATCTGTACAGCTCGCCCGTGGTGATCGTGTATTTCCTTGGTGGACTGGGCTCTCTGCTCGGGCCGCTGTTCGGCATCGTCATGGCCGATTACTGGCTGATCCGCAAGCAATGCGTGGATGTTCCGGCTCTGTACGCCCAGAATGCAAACAGCCCCTACCACTACCGCAACGGTATCAATCCCAGAGCCATTCAGGCCTTGATTCCCTCAGCCCTGATCTCGCTGCTCTTCGCCTTTGTGCCCCATCTGCAGTCCGTCTCCGCATTTTCCTGGTTCATTGCCGCAGGACTGGGGGCCTTCTTTTACTGGCTGGTCGCCCCCAAGGGGCTGACCTACGCCGATCGAGATGGCGAAGCCATCGCTGTGGCAGCAGCCAAGCACTGAGCCACGGCACCGGTATTCGACGGGAACATGAAACGAGGCGCCAAGGCGCCTCGTTTTGTTTGAAGCCGCAGCTTGATGGCTCGGCGCCAGCGTGGTCGGCAGCCTACGCCGCAGCAGCGATCCTCACAGCAGCACGATGTCGTATTGTTCCTGCGCCATCGCAGTCTCGGCCTGCAGCGAAATGGGCTTGCCGATGAAGTCCGAAAGACTGGCCAGATGCTGGCTTTCCTCGTCGAGGAACATCTCGACTACCTTGGGAGATGCCACGACGCGGAACTCATGCGGATTGAACTGACGGGCTTCGCGCAGGATTTCGCGCAGCACCTCGTAGCAGATGCTGCGCGCGGTCTTGACGTTGCCCTTGCCGGAGCAGGCTGCACAGGGCTCGCACAGCATATGGGCCAGCGACTCGCGCGTACGCTTGCGCGTCATCTCCACCAGGCCCAGCTGCGAGAAGCCGCCGGCCATGGTCTTGACGCGGTCGCGCGCCAGCTGGCGGCGGAATTCGGAGAGCACCTCGCCCTGGTGCTCCTCGCGCACCATGTCGATGAAGTCCACGATGACGATGCCGCCCAGATTGCGCAGCCGCAACTGACGCGCGATGGCGTGCGCCGCTTCCAGGTTGGTCTTGAAGATGGTGTCGTCAAAATTGCGCGCACCGACATAGCCGCCCGTGTTGACATCGATGGTGGTCAGGGCTTCGGTCTGATCGACGATCAGATAGCCGCCCGACTTCAGATCCACACGCCGTCCCAGCGCACGCGCGATTTCCTCGTCGATGTTGTAGAGGTCGAAGATCGGCCGCTCGCCCTTGTACAGCGCCAGTTTGGGCACGGCCGCCGGCATGTACTCCTGGCCAAAGCTCTTGAGCAGCGCAAACTGCTCGCGCGAATCGATGCGAATGCTCTGGGTGTTCTCGCCGACCAGATCCCGCAGCACACGTTGCAGCAGGTTCAGATCCTGATGCAGCACCGACATGACGGGAAGCTTCTGTGCCGTATCCTTGATGCGCGCCCAGGTCTTGCGCAGATAGCGGATGTCATCGGCCAGCTCGGCATCGCTGGATTCCTCGCCATTGGTGCGCAGAATGAATCCGCCGCCCCCGCCGCCGTCCTTGGTGCCGACCAGCTCCTGTAGACGGGCCCTCAAGGCATCGCGTTCGTTCTGGGGAATTTTCTGGGAGATGCCGATATGGTCGTCCTGCGGCAGAAACACCAGCAGGCGCCCGGCAATGCTGATCTGCGTGGACAGGCGTGCGCCCTTGGTCCCTATGGGGTCCTTGATGACCTGCACCATGATGGACTGGCCTTCGAACACCTGCTTTTCGATGGGTATCAGCGGCTGGTCCTTGCGCGCAAACATCGGGGCTTCGCCGCTTTCCTGACGCTGCCAGACATCGGCCACGTGCAAAAAGGCAGCACGCTCCAGGCCGATATCGATGAAGGCAGACTGCATGCCGGGCAGCACGCGCGAGACCTTGCCCAGATAGACATTGCCGACGAGTCCCCGCTCCAGAGGGCGCTCCATGTGCAGCTCCTGCACGGCACCATTCTCGACAATCGCCACCCGCGTTTCCTGCGGCGACCAGTTGATCAAAATATCTTGCTGCATTGACTGTCGTTCTTTCTTTATATGTCCTGGCTTTTGCTGCACCCAGTGTGCGACGCGCGCATGGCTGGCGCAAGACAGCTGCCATGCAGACCTTCCCTTGGGGGAAATCTCAAGAACAGAGTGTCGATTGCGCCAAAGGTTCAGAGCGGCCAGCCCAGCTGGCGCAAAAGCTCGGCAGTTTCATAAACGGGCAGGCCCATGATGGCCGAATAGCTGCCGCGGATTTCTGCAATATGTGCGGCCGCCCTGCCCTGTATGCCATAGGCACCGGCCTTGCCCATGGGTTCGCCCGTGAGCACATAGGCATCGATCTGCGCCTCGGTCATGGGCGCAAAGCGCACGGTAGACACCGACAGGGCCTGCAGACGCCGCACACCGCTTTGCAGCGCCACGGCAGTCAGCACCTCATGTTCGGCCCCGGAGAGCAGGCGCAGAATGCGTCGCGCGTCTTCGGCATCGGTGGGCTTTCCCAGATTCTGCTTGCCCAGTGCTACGGTGGTGTCCGAGCACAGAATGGGCGCTGCCGGCAGACCACGCCGCGCATGGCGGGCCACGGCCGCATCGAGCTTGCCTGCCGTCACGCGCTGCACATAGTCATGGGGGTCTTCCCCAGTCAGCTCGGCCTCTATGGCCTCGGCATCCTCGGCGATGTCGCCGGCCGCATTGGGCAGCAGCAATTCATGCGCCACACCCAGCTGCTCGAGCAGTTGACGACGGCGGGGACTTTGGGATGCAAGATAGAGAAATGGCGCCATGATTTTGATTAAAAATGGCCTCTAGCGCCCATATATAAAGCGCTACAGGCTATCAAAATCATAGTATCACGCACTGCGCGAAATTGCACGCAGAGTCCGATCACAAGCGCTTATTCGCGATGGTAGGGATGGCCGGCATTGACCGACCAGGCGCGGTAGAGCTGCTCGATCAGCAGCACGCGCACCATGGCATGCGGCAGGGTCAGGTCGGAGAGACGGATGCGCTCGTGTGCCGCGGCCTTGAACTCGGGGTCCAGCCCGTCGGGGCCGCCGATGACCAGGGCCACATCGTCGCTCTCGAGCTGCCAGCCCTTGAGACGCTGGGCCAGCGCCTTGGTGGTCAGATTGGTGCCGCGCTCATCGAGCACCACGATGCGGGTACCTCTGGGAATGGCCGCTTCGATACGCTTGCGCTCTGCCGCATACAGGGTCTCCAGCGTCTTGGAGCCGCGCGGCTCGGTCTTGACGGCCTTGAGTTCGACCTTGAGTTCGGGTGGAAAGCGCTTGGCGTAATCGTCGTAGGCCGTCTGCGCCCAGTCGGGCACATGCAGGCCTACAGCCACGATGGTCAGCTTCATTTAGGCCTTGGCGCGGGGAGCACGCTTGGCTGCGGGTTTGGCCGCAACCGGCTTGGCAGTACGGGGCGTGCTGGGCTTGACGACCACGGTCTTGACCGTCTTGGCAGCGGCGGACTTGGCAGCAGGCTTCTTGGCTGCAGGCTTGGCACCGGCGGCCGTCTTGGTGGCGGGCTTCTTGGCCACGGCCTTCCTGGCAGCAGGCTTTTTCTCGACCACGGTGTTTTCCGCAGCAGCCTTTTCCACGGCCAGCTTGGCAGCCAGCTTCTTGGCGGCCACTTCGGCGGGCTTGGGCTTGGCGGCACCGATCTTCATGCGCACCGGTGTCTCACCCCAGATTTCTTCCAGGCGGTAGTACTGACGGATGGCCGGCTGCATGATGTGGCAGACAACCGAGCCGCAGTCCACGATGATCCATTCGCCGTTTTGCTCACCTTCCTGGCGGGGCACGGGAAACCCTGCTTCCTTGACGGCTTCGCGCACGCTGGAGGCAAGTGCCTTGGTCTGGCGGTTGGAAGTACCCGAGGCCACGATCACGCGCTCGAACAGCGGCGACAGTGCTTCGGTGTTGAACACCTGGATGTCGTGGGCCTTGACGTCTTCGAGACCGTCAACAATGGCTCGCTGGAGTTTGGTGACGTCGCGCTTGGCTGCGGAATCCGATTTGGTGGAGGTGGTCATCAGGCGATGGAATCAGTAAATGATGGGATCAATATAGCGTGTGCTGCGCCACACCCGTATCAGGGCTGGGTTAGCGTCTGCGTTCGGGCCCCTAAGACCCGTGCTCTTCACGCATTGAAAAAGGTTGACGCGCCAGTCGATAGCGCATCCAGCTATGGAAATTATAGTTTTCTAAAAATTTCCTTGCTGACAGGGCTTTATGCGCTGCCGGCAAGGAAACAGACTGATTACAGCCAGTCGCGGCGAATCAGGAATTTATCCAGCAAATCACGCTCAGGGGTACCCGGTGCATCCTCGCGCTGATAGCTCCAGTCCGCGTGGGGCGGCATGGACAGCAAAATGGATTCAGTACGGCCGCCGGACTGCAGGCCGAAATGCGTGCCGCGGTCCCAGACCAGGTTGAACTCCACATAGCGCCCACGGCGGTATCGCTGAAAGTCCACCTGCTGCGGGGTGTAAGGCAAATTCTTGCGGCGCTCCACGATGGGCAGATAGGCCTTCAGAAAGGCATCGCCCACCGAGCGCAGCATGGCAAAGCTCTGCTGCTGACCCAGTTCGCTGAAATCATCGAAGAAGATGCCGCCAATGCCGCGCTGCTCGTTGCGATGCTTGAGGAAGAAATACTCGTCGCACCATTGCTTGAAGCGTGGATAGAGCGGCTCGCCAAACGCTGCCAGTGCATCGCGGCAGGTCTGGTGGAAATGCACGGCATCTTCCTCAAAGCCGTAGACCGGCGTCAAATCCATGCCGCCGCCAAACCAGCAGGTCTTGGGCTGGCCCTCATGGCCGGCCGATATCATGCGCACATTCATGTGCACCGTGGGCACCAGGGGATTGCGCGGGTGAAATACCAGCGATACACCCATGGCCTCGAACGGCGCACCTGCCAGCTCGGGCCGGTGCTGTGTGGCCGAAGGCGGCAGCTGTGGCCCGCGCACATGCGAGAAACCGCAGCCTGCGCGCTCGAACACGCGCCCGCCTTCCATGATCTTGGTGACGCCGTTGCCTTGCAGCTTCTCGCCCGGCTCCTTGTGCCAGGCATCTGCCAGAAAACGCGCACCACCCTCGCCTTCGATCGCTTCCAGCGCATCGGTGATGCGGGTCTGCAGACCCATCAGGTACTCACGCACCTCGGCCGCAGGCAGCTGATCAGCCACAGAAGATGAGGATGCCTGGATCATCAGTCGGCTTTCTTGACGGCGCGGAAGCCGATGTCGCGACGATACTGGGCGCCATCGAAATGGATGCCACGTGCCACGTCATACACCTTCTGCTGCGCCTGCTTGACACTGTCGGCCAGCACGGTCACACACAGCACGCGACCACCGCTGGTCACAGGCTGGCCGTCATCGCCCAGCTGGGTGCCGGCATGGAAGACCATGGCATCGTCGGCGGCGGCGGGCAGGCCCGTGATGACATCGCCCTTGCGCGGGCTTTCAGGGTAGCCGGCGGCAGCCATGACCACGCCCAGTGCGGTACGACGGTCCCACTGCAGCTCCAGCTGATCCAGCTTGCCTTCGCAGGCTGCCAGCATCACGTCCACCAGATCGCTCTTCAGACGCATCATGATGGGCTGGGTTTCCGGATCGCCCATGCGGCAATTGAACTCCAGCGTCTTGAGATGGCCGGCCTTGTCGATCATCAGACCTGCATACAGGAAGCCGGTGTAGGGCACGCCGTCTTTTTCCATGCCGCGGATGGTGGGCAGGATGATCTCGCGCATGGCGCGGGCATGCACATCGGCCGTCACCACGGGCGCAGGCGAATAAGCGCCCATGCCGCCGGTATTGGGGCCCTGGTCGCCATCCTTGAGACGCTTGTGGTCCTGACTGGTCGCCAGCGCCAGCACGTTCTTGCCGTCGCACAGCACGATGAAGCTGGCTTCCTCGCCCTCGAGGAACTCCTCGATCACGACGCGTGCACCGCCTTCGTTGTGCTGAACACCGTACTTATTGTCCACCAGCATGAAGTCCACGGCATCGTGGGCTTCCTGCAGCGACATGGCCACCACCACCCCCTTGCCTGCAGCCAGACCGTCGGCCTTGATGACGATGGGAGCACCCAGGCGATCCACGTAGGCATGGGCCGCGACGGCGTCGGTGAAGGTTTCATATTGCGCCGTGGGGATGCTGTGGCGCGCCATGAAGTCCTTGGAGTAGGCCTTGGAGGACTCCAGCTGCGCTGCAGCCTTGGTCGGACCAAAGACCTTGAGTCCATGGGCACGGAACTCATCGACCACACCAGCCGCCAGCGGAGCCTCGGGCCCCACCACGGTCACGGCAATCTTTTCGGCCTGGGCCCATTCGCGCAGAGCCTTCACATCGGTGATGTCGAGGTTCTCCAGCTTGCCGCCAGCCAGGGCTGTGCCACCGTTACCGGGAGCCACATAGACCTTGGTCGCCTTGGGCGATTCGGCCAACTTCCACGCCAGAGCGTGCTCACGGCCACCGCCGCCAATCACAAGAATTTTCATAGTTCTGCGTTGTGGTAGACGTCTTGAACGTCATCCAAGTCTTCAATCATGTCCAGCAGCTTCTGCATGCGAGCTGCATCATCGCCTTCGAGAGCGATTGTATTTTCGGGGCGCATGGTCACCTCGGCCATGTCGGCGGTAAAGCCGGCGGCCTGCAGTGCATCACGCACGGCTTCAAAGTCGCCGGGGGCCGTCAGCACCTCGATGCCACCTTCGTCATCGGTGATCACATCGTCGGCGCCAGCCTCCAGTGCGATCTCCATGACTTTTTCTTCGTCCGTGCCGGGGGCGAACATGATCTGACCCACATGCTTGAACTGGAAGGCCACCGAGCCTTCGGTGCCCATATTGCCACCGTACTTGCTGAATGCATGGCGAACATCGGCCACCGTACGTACGCGATTGTCCGTCATTGTGTCCACAATGATGGCCGCGCCGCCGATGCCATAGCCTTCGTAACGGATTTCCTCATAGGTCACGCCGTCGAGATTGCCCGTGGCCTTGTCGATATTGCGCTTGATATTGTCGGCCGGCATATTGGCGGCCTTGGCCTTGTCCACTGCCAGACGCAGACGCGGGTTCGCACTCAGATCGCCGCCGCCTTGGCGGGCTGCGACCATGATTTCACGAATGATGCGCGTCCAGATGCGGCCACGTTTTTCATCCTGGCGCCCCTTGCGGTGCTGGATGTTGGCCCATTTGCTGTGTCCTGCCACAGGGAATCCTTTGATATTTGATTTAACCTAGCGGGAGCGATTTTACTTTTGACTGCATGCCCCCCCAGAGGAAACCCGAAATGGCTTCACCCCTTTTGATTGCCCAGCACTCTGCCACAGAATGTGTCCTGCTGCCCGGACTGGCCAATCGGCATGGCCTGATCACCGGCGCCACCGGCACCGGCAAGACCGTCACGCTGCAAAAACTGGCCGAGAGCTTCTCGCAGATCGGCGTGCCGGTCTTCATGGCCGACGTCAAAGGAGACCTGAGCGGCATCAGCCAGGCCGGCAAGATAGAAGGCAAGCTGGCCGCCTCGCTCAAGGAACGCGGCCTGGACCTGCCCCAGCCCCTGGCCTGCCCCGCCACGCTGTGGGATGTGTTCGGCGAGCAGGGCCATCCCGTGCGCGCCACCATCTCGGACATGGGCCCGCTGCTGATCGGCCGCATGCTGAATCTGAACGAAACCCAGATGGGCGTGCTCAATCTGGTGTTCAAGATCGCCGACGACAACGGCATGCTGCTGCTGGATCTCAAGGATCTGCGCGCCATGCTGAACTTTGTGGGCGACAACGCCAAGCAGTTCACCACCCAGTACGGCAACATCAGCTCGGCCAGTGTGGGCGCCATACAGCGTGGACTGCTGGGCATTGAAAGCCAAGGCGGCGACAAATTCTTTGGCGAGCCCATGCTCGACATCAACGATCTGATGCAGACCGACGCCAACGGCATGGGTGTGGTCAATGTGCTGGCGGCGGACAAGCTGATGAACGCGCCGCGCCTGTACTCGACTTTTTTGCTCTGGCTTCTGTCCGAGCTGTTCGAGCAGTTGCCGGAAATCGGCGATCCCGAGAAGCCCAAGCTGGTGTTCTTCTTCGACGAGGCCCACCTGCTGTTCAACGATGCGCCCAAGGTGCTGATCGAGCGCATCGAGCTGGTCGTGCGCCTGGTGCGCTCCAAGGGCGTGGGCGTGTACTTCGTCACCCAGAACCCGCTGGACGTTCCCGATAGCGTGCTTGGGCAGCTGGGCAACCGCGTGCAGCATGCCTTGCGCGCATTCACCCCACGCGACCAGAAGGCCGTAACCTCGGCCGCCTCCACCATGCGCCCCAATCCCGGCCTGGACATTGCCGCAGCCATCACCGAGCTGGCTGTGGGCGAGGCCCTGGTCAGCTTCCTCGACGATAAAGGCCGCCCCAGCGTGACCGAGCGCGTGTTCGTGATTCCACCCGGCAGCCAGCTCGGCCCCATCACGGCCGAGCAGCGCAAGGCCCTGATCGATGGTTCCCTGGTCGCTGGCGTCTATGAGAAAGCCGTGGACCGCGAATCGGCCTTCGAGATA
>NZ_AWOR01000043.1 GCF_000761245.1 Comamonas testosteroni
GCTCTTCAAATACGCAGCCACTCAGCACTGAAGTGGCCCGTGTACGAGTTCAAGCCTAAAGACTTCCTGATCGTGTCAGCACCTGTCCTTCCTCGAGCGATCCAGGTCTTCTCATCTGAAATCAGTCGTTGAGAAATCGACTGTCTTAGTGCTCGGGACGCCTGCTATGTGGCAGAGACCTGTTGTTCACTATGCAGGCATGAGCAGCAGCAATCGCTGTAAAGCTGACCTATGGCGACAGCGAACGAGGGGCTGCGATGGGTCCTCCTGAGGCGCTCACCCACCAGCAAGAAGCAGTCGCGAGACTAGAATCCAACCGAAAACACTGAGCGATTTGCTGCGGTCACAGCCCAGCCAGCAGTAGCAGTGCTGCCTGATTCTCGTACATTGAAACTCGTCGTTTCCCTCACCTATGATCAGCATGGCCGACCGTCATTGAGAACCAGTAACAAACCTTGATACGTCGTTGCATCGCCTTGTCGTACTTCTGCACTGCCCGCGGCTTCGCGCCTCGTCTCAAGCGCAAGCCTTCGGTTTGCCGGATCGTGTTCGCCGCTCATAGCTGCAAAGGACTCAGATGCGCTATCTAGTGATCGGCACCAGTGGTGCGGGCAAATCCACCTTTGCCAAAAAGCTGGCTCGCAAGATCCGGGCCTCATATATCGAACTGGATTCCCACTACTGGGGGGCAGACTGGCAAGCAGTGCCACCCGAGCAATTCAAGCATTCAGTTGTTGAAGCTACTCAAGGAGCATGCTGGGTAGCCGATGGGAACTACAGTGCTGTTCGAGACATGCTTTGGTCACGAGCTACACACGTCGTATGGCTCAACTACGGTCGCTTCACCGTATTTTCTCGCCTGCTCCGGCGCACTCTTGGCCATGGCATCACCCGTAAGCGTCTGTCGCACGGAAACCGGGAGTCACTGCGGATGGCCTTTCTCTCGAAAGAATCAGTACTTCTCTGGTCACTATCCACCTATGCAAAAAACCAGTCAAAGTTCGCAGATCTTCGCGAGCATGGCAAGTATGCGCATCTGCAATGGATTGAATTTTCCGAGCCTTCAGAGGCCTCGACGTTCCTCAAGGCGATCGCTGCCTCACAAGAGCACTGACATGGGTTCACCTTCGCAGCCCTGCTACAGCCCGGCATTTCAATGACCACCTTGCAGTCGCTCGGATGCAGGCTCGGGGACTGACTGCGAGGGCCATAGTCAGGCCCGAACCAGGCCGCCGAATATGCTCGCTATCGCTGCACATCGAGGTCGTAGGTGACCCAGTCGGTCGCCGATGCAAGCTTGTCGTAGAGCTGGCGCGCCTGGGCATTGCTGCCAGCGGTAATCCAACGCACCACAGGCCAGCCCCGCTCCTGCGCTTTGGCAGCCACGCCCATGATCAGGCTGCGGCCTATGCCTGAGCCACGCTGGTCTTGAGCCACAAACAGGTCGTCGAGAAACCCGACATCCTGCGCGATCAGCGGGTCAGGGCACGCGCGAAAATGCGCCAATCCCAGCAAATGGCGCTCCCGCGATTCTGCGACCAGCCCTTCCATCGGGTGATGCAGGTCCATCAGCCATGACCAGCTTCGATCCAGGATCGCATCGGTCATGGGCGACTGGTAGAAATGTGCGTACTGGCGGTAGAGATCGCGCCATGGCGTTCGATCGCTCATTTCCAGGGGGCGAATTTTCACTGCACTCGACATCGGGGTTCTCTTGTCCATGGTTGCTCCTGCTTGGTCACTCCCGAGCCGGTTCTGTGTTTCTCACCAGACGGCGGACGCCGCCGACGGTCCTTCGTGCGAGGGAAAGTTCGGCAGCACCTCCCTGGCTAGCTCCTCCAGCACCTCGGCTGGCGGGCGCTGTGAAAGCTGAATGCCAAGCGCGGCATGGTTTACCCCTGCCGCTTGCCACTCTTCAAGCAAGGCCATCAGCCCTTTTCGCCCGGTGCGCAGAACATAGCCACCGTGCAAGGGGGTCCGAGGATAGCCGGGATCATCCACCAGGTCGATCCACTCGTTCGTCATGTGCGGCCTGAACGCCCCTCCGGGAAGAAGTTCACGCCAGGCCCGAATCTTCTCCGCCAGGAGCTGAGGCCCTCTAGGGGTATGGGTTGCATTGGGATAGGTCAGCCATCCATCCGCATGCTCGGCAAGGCAGAGAGAGCTCTTCAAGCGCGATCGTCGCTTTGAAGCCATTGGGGGAGCTGTCGGAGTAGAGATGCAACATTGAATTTATAGATAATCTAAAATCATTGGAAACGCTGACATCGCAAATTTTCAGATGAATACAGCCTCAAATAAAGCGATCATTTCTTACCAATGAATTTAGAAAATCTAAAGTAAATATGAGCTATCCCTTGCAGGCATTGCGCACATTCGTCGAGGTTGGGCAGCGCAAAAGCGTCAAGGCCGCAGCGCAAGCCCTGCACGTCACCCCCGGCGCCGTAAGCCAGCAAATCCGCGTGCTGGAAGACCGCCTGGGAGTTGTCTTGCTGGAACGTGAACGCCTTGGCATGCGGCTGACCGAAGCAGGTGCCAGCGTGCACCCCAGGCTGCGTGAGGCATTTCTTCAAATTGACCAGGCGATGCATGCCCTGGAACGCAGCAAGGGAAGACGCAGCCTGACCGTCAGCACCGTCGCAACGTTTGCGGCGTCGTGGCTGGTACCTCGGCTTGGACGCTTCAAGCAATTGCACCCCGACATCGAAATCCGCGTTGAAGCAACGTCGGAGCTGGTGGATCTGCAACGAGACCGTGTTGATGTCGCTTTGCGCCATGGGCTGGGAGACTATCCCGGGCTTGAGGTCACCTGCCTCATGGCACCGGTTCTGGCGCCTGTCGCTTCACCCGAGTTTTTGAAGAGCTGCCAGGGTGCGGTGATCAATGAGGCAGGCGATTGCCTTGACTATCCCCTGCTCCACGACAGTGACCGCGCAGATTGGCCGCTCTGGCTCAAAGCACACGGGGTGGCCGACGACGCGCGTGCACAGCGCGGCAGCGCATTTGAAGACGATTTCCTTCTCATCCGCGCTGCGGAAGCTGGGCAGGGCCTGGCTCTGGTGCCGCAGGCATACGCCCAGGAAGAAGTCGCGACTGGCCGACTTATTCAGGTGCTGGACAAACCCTGGCCGGCAAGATTCGCCTACTACGCCGTGACCCGACCTGGTGCAGCTGACCGCCCCGAAGTGCGCGCCTTCCTGGACTGGATTCGCGCAGAAGCGGCCCAGTAAGGCCACAAGCAGATACCCTGCGGCCCTGCCGCTACTCGAATTGAATCAACCGGCATTCCCAGGTAGCGCAAAGCCTCTGGCTCATGCTCAGCGCACTCGCGCTGCCCGCAATGGCGATACCCGCAAGCGAGGCAGATGCTGCACTCGGCGTCATGTTTTTGACCGCCATGCCGAAACTTCTCACCGCATCTAAGGTAATACCAGACAACGCAATAACTGCCAGAAAAATCAGCGATTATTAATGCCATTTCTGAATGGCAACTCTCCAGTTACAGAAGGTATTTCGTCAATAAGACCGGCATTCCACGGCAATGGCCCAAGACTGCCACCTTCAAGCCATAAATATCATGCACCTCGTTCAAGACCAGATTTTCCCAGCATTTATTCATTAATATGTAAATATCCGAAAATCATAATCTTTCTTTCATTCTAATCCCGAAATAACAAAAATTCAGCGCATCGAAAATCAGTTGAACTCTTTAAAATTCCAAAAAACACCCAACTGAATTTCCAAGAACTATCAAAATATGCTGAATGGATTATTGAAATACGCCATCAATAACCAAACAAAAAATTCCAATAACACAAAATTTACGACGAATTATTTCAGTTTTGCATGAATTGAAAAATTAAATCCAAAGAGTTGATTTAATTAATTATATTTACATATTGACTCATTAAACACAACGTCAAGCGTCTACCCCTTTTCAAGGATTCATTTTGTAAGTTCAGTAAAATTTGACATTATTTGACATTTTCTATGGATTTCCCAATGAGCACTAATTAATTTCCTAGAGTATTCAAGCCCCCAGTTTTTTCATCGGGAGCCATCTATGTCAGCCGTCCAGACTTCGTCTCGCCCGCCCTTGTTTAACAATCACAATGATGCGCCTCCATCGATCAACCACTCGATGTGGCCTGGGCACATGGTGGGCCAGCGAGAGCAGCCCGTTCGCGTCTTCCTGGTGGACGACGACAGCCATATTCGTCGAGTGATTGCCCAGGATCTGATGGGCGACTCAAGAACCCTGCTAGTTGGGCATGCCTGCAGCTTGCGTGAGGCACGCAAGAGCATTCAACAGCACGACTTCGACGTTCTGATGATAGATCTCAACCTGGGCGATGGCGAAGGTCTGGATCTGCTTGAGCTTGTCCAAGGCACCCACCCGCATGTGCAAAGCATTATCGTTTCAGTAACTGAAAGAGATGAAAAGGTCTTTCAGGCCTTTGAGAAAGGTGCTGTAGGCTATTTGCTGAAAAACTCCTGGTTTGGCGACTACGCACAAGCAGTATTGCAAGTTGCCAATGGTGGTGCATCCATTACCCCGTCTCTCGCCAAGAAAATCCTGTCGCTGGTTAGCAGATCACAAAATTATGTCGTTTCGGCGTCAAACCGCACCAAAGAAGAGAAACTATCTGAACGAGAAATAGAAATACTGAAACTCATTGCCTGCGGTTACAGCTCTCCTGAAATATCCACGCATCTCAAGATAAGCACAATGACAGTATCCACGCATGTAAAAAACATGTACCGAAAACTGCAGGCCAAGACAAGAGCTCATGCAGTAAAAGCCGCCTCTTTGCGTGGGTTGATATAAATTTGAAGGCATTTTCTTTATTTATAGCCCGAGGCGGCAATAGTATGAAATCGCTGAGAAATCTTGGTTGGAGGGCAACAACCAGTTTCCTTCAGGCCATTACCTTGCTCAGCTGGTGTTTTCTCACACCTCTGCGAAACCAGGATTGGTTTTTTGTCTTCAGTATTTTGGTGGCTTTCAGCGGATTGCTTATCTCGCTTTGGTACATTCCCGGAATCTATCGTGTCATCAAGGCCAGACTGCGCTCCAGTGCCCAACCATCCAAGGAAGTTCAGGAAGAGCGCAAGCGCATCGCCTCAGACCTGCATGACACTTTGGGCAGCCAGTTGGTAGAGGCCTTGAGCCTGATGAACTCACAGTCCTCGGCTGAAGATGGCCCTGCCAGAAAAGTACTGGAGCAGTCGCTGCTGGACCTGCGCCTGATCGTCGACTCCATGGATGCCCAATCCGACAATCTGGCCATGCGCCTGGCGCGATTGCGCTATCGGCTGGAGCCCGCGCTTCAACGCAAAGGCCTTGTACTGCACTGGCAGTTGACCGACCCCGAGCTCGGGGTCGGTCAGCAGACCACGCTGCCACTTCCCAGAGACCGCGTTGCGCATGAAATCCTGGCCGTTGTTCAGGCTAGTCTTAGCAACGCCATCGAGCACGCCGATGCGACCGAGATGTGGTTGATACTGGAGCCCTATCAAAAGGGCGATCTGCAAAGCTTCGGCTGGGACTGGTATCTGAGCATAGAGGACAACGGCAAGGGCTACGATCTTCGAGCCGTGCTCAACGACCCCAGCAAGTCCGGGCATGGCGTCATAAACATGTTTCATCGCATGCGAAACATTGGCGGCGACCTTCACATCCACCCCCGCCATGGCGGAGGCACACAGGTATTGATGCGATGGCGGTGTGAATCGAACAGCCTTTCCTAGAGAGGCCTGAATTCACGACGTTCTTATTGTGGACACCGCACGTCGTGCCCACCTCATGCTCGATTGGGGGCTCCAGGGCAAGCGAGCTCATCTCATTGATGAACACTCCGCTATTCAGACAAAACGCCATCAGCGCCTGATTGGACTTCGCCTCGAGCTTGCGCATCGCGGCCATCTTCTGGGAACTCATTGTCTTGATGCTGCGGTTAAGACGTTCGGAAATCTCTACAAGGCTGTTGATTTCCACCCAGAAGTGACCCACTAGCCCCCGGAGGGTCCGTTTTACCTGGAAATCAACACGGGCCTTCCTTGACAGGCATTCTGCGACGGAATGGCTGGCGCGCTGTATCTGGCCATGGGCATCCATCTACCCATGGCAGGCTGCAGCACAAATCCGTTGCACATTACAACTATATAGTTGTATATTGCAACCAATTATGATTGTTTGGCACCACAGATGACCAACACCATGTCTGAAATTGACTCGATTCGAGCCGACTCCCGCGCCCTGGTAAGAGAGCTCGGATTCATGCAGCCGACACTGGCCGCAACGGATTACTCGGCATCGGCTGTGCATGCATTGCTTGAAATCGACGCCCATGAAGGCATGACCTCCGTTCAACTCGTGCAGCTTTTAGGGCTGGAGAAGTCAAGCGTCAGCCGAATGCTTGCGAAACTGGTTGCAGCAGGAGAGATCAAGGAAATGGCTGCTATCGATGACGGCCGTTTCAAGCTATTGCAGTTGACACATCAGGGGCGCTGCACGGTCAGACAGATTCATTCCTATGGCCAGATGCAGGTGCAAAGTGCGTTTCAGCACCTCAATCGCTCCCAGCAACAAGCGGTTGCGCAGGGCTTGTCCGCATATGCAGGAGCACTTAAATCCCACCGTTTGAATTTGGCAGAAAAGCAGCAAAGCCCAATTACCGTAAGCGCAGGATATCGCCCCGGACTGGTTGGGCGCATTGCCGAAATGCACGCGGCGTTCTACTGGAAGCACTCCAATTTTGGGCAGTTTTTCGAGAGCCAGGTCGCAAGTGGAGCGGCTGAGTTCGCCGGACGGCTGAACAAGCCATGCAATAGGGTGTGGACCGCCCTGCTCAATGACCGAATTGTTGGTTCGCTCGCGATTGATGGGCAGGACCTGGGTGAAAACAGGGCCCATCTGCGATGGTTTATCTTGGACGATGGTTGTCGCGGTAGCGGCGTCGGCAGGCAATTGATGACAGAGGCGATGACATTCTGCGATATGCGCGGGTTCCGTGAAGTCCATCTGTGGACATTCAAGGGGTTGGACGCTGCCCGCAAGCTGTATGAGTCTTTTGGCTTCAAGCTGCAGAAGGAGGAACAAGGAACTCAGTGGGGAAGCGCAGTGACTGAGCAGCAATTCGTTCGCGTGTCCTGAAAATTTATTGCCGGTTCAAGGGCAGCTTCTGGCCGACAGCAGGCGGCGAAGCCGCTGTGGCGATATTCTCTGCGCGCCATGAGAGCCATGATGCAAACGTAGCGCCCATCGTGAATGGAGCGATGGCAACGGGCCATTGGCGCGGCGACTCCGCAAAGAACAATTTGATTAGACGCTAGAATGAGAATAGTTCTCACTATCAAATAATGCCGCGTCATCGCGGTCTACCGTCTGTGACCGCATCCTCCTCTGCTCCTGCTGATCCCGTTCACGCGCTGTACGTTGAACATCATGGCTGGCTACAGCATTGGCTGCGGCGCAAGCTGGGCAATGCCTTCGAGGCATCAGACATTGCGCACGACACTTTTGTCAACGTCATCGTCTCCGGGATGGCGGCGCGCATCGAGCAGCCTCGACCTTTCCTGGTTACGGTAGCCAAGAACCTGGTCATTCGCCACTACCGCCGTCGTATGCTGGAGCAAGCCTATCTTGATGCTGTGGCGCTATTGGCGGAAGATCTGGTGCCGCCACCAGAGGAGCGCTTGATTACTCTTGAGTCGCTGCAGGCAGTCGATCAAGTATTGGATGCTCTGGCTCCAAAGGCACGTGAAGCATTCTTGTTGGCTCATCTGGAAGGCCTGACTTACGCTGCCATTGCACAGAGGCTCGGTGTCTCGATGACTTCGGTGAAGCGCTATCTGATGCAGGCGCACCGTCAATGTTTTCTCCTGGCGCTGGCCTGATCCATGCGCACTGCTTCTGTTTCGTCATGACAAAGCGCTCTACCTGCCGCCTGGCGGCTCCTGCACCGGGCACCGGTGTGCAGTTGCGCGCCGGCGGTGCCCCCCTAGATGCCTCCGTTGCCGAAGCCGCCGCAGACTGGTTTACGCGCCTGCACGGCGGCGCCGCTACGGAAGCAGAGAAAAAGAGCTGGAGTCAGTGGCATGACGCCCACGCAGACCATGCCCGTGCCTGGCAGCATTTGCAGTCCATTACCGGTGCATTGCAGGGATTGAACGCAGACGGTGTGGGCTACCGCACATTGCACGCAGCGCCCGCGTCCGCGTCACGTCGACGTTTGCTGGGCTTGTTCGTGGGCGTGGGCACTGCCGCAGGCGCTAGCTGGATCGTCACGCGCACGCCTCAATGGCAGCAGTTGGCGGCGGACTACCGCAGCGGCGCCGGAGAGCGCCAGCGCCACACGCTGCCCGATGGCACCGAATTGCTGTTGGGCACCCGTAGTGCGGTGGCTCTGAATTTCGCACGCCCCGAACGCCGCGTTCGTCTGCTGCAGGGCGAAGCCCTGTTCACTACCGGCCACCCGCCGGGTGAACTGGGCGAGCTGCCTTTCGTGGTTGAGACCGCCGAAGGACGTATACGCGCCCTCGGCACGCGTTTTACTGTGCGGCAGAACAGTGGCAAGACCCAGGTGGCGGTGTTTGAGGGCGCGGTGGAAATACACCCGGTCGACGCTTCCCCGGGCAGCACACCCTTGCGACTGGATGCAGGCCAGGTAGTCGTTTTTGAACGCACGCATGCTCATGAGCCAGGTGCAGCCGGTGAGCGCGAGCTGGCCTGGAGCCAAGGGCAGTTGTGGGTGGACAACCAGCGGCTCGATGATTTTCTGGTTGAACTGGGGCGCTACCGCAGTGGCTGGCTACGGGTAGATCCTGCGGTGGCCGGGCTGCGCTTTTCAGGAGTCTTCCCTCTTGGGGCAGAAGGAGGAGTTGCCAATACCGATGCGGTTCTGGCCATGCTCCCGAGTTCGCTGCCAGTGCAAGTGCGTTGGCGCTCCCACTGGTGGGTCAAAGTGGAGGCTGCCCACGCCGGCAGCCATTGAGGCGACGGTGGCACAACTGCTTGCAGCATGGCATCCGCCCTGCCCTGCCATCCAGGACTCGGGCCAGGGTGACATCCAGCTGGTCCGGCTTGTTTCTCGATAGCTCTTGCGCCCAAGCCTCTGTGCAGTTGCGGCCCGCAGCGATGACGTCCAAAGCATCTGAAAGAAATTTGCACCAGGGCTGACCCGATTCGAACTCTCAGGCTTCTTTATTTCCGAAAGCTTTCAATCATTGCCATCGGATTTCAAAGACTGTTCAACGTCATGCACCTTCAAACCTCCCATCGGTCAACGCGCCGCCTTTTCGCTCCATCCCTACTGGCCCATTCCGTGCATTGGGCTCTGTGTGCAGGCACCATCGCCATTTTGCCGCTGGCCGTGACGGCCGCTCACGCTCAAACATCGCAACAGCGCAGCTACGACATCCCGGCCGGCCCCCTAGATACGGCACTGCGCAGCGCAGCTGGTCAAGCCGACGTGGCACTGATCTTCACGCCAGAACAGACTGCTGGCCGAAGCAGCAACGGGCTGCGCGGCAACTACACCGTCGAGGGGGCTTTTGGGGCGCTGCTCAAGGGCACTGACTGGCAAGCAGTGCGCCAGAGCAATGGCGGCTGGGCCTTACGCCGCGTGCCGCAGGTAAGCCAGAGCGCTGCTGGAGCAGCTGCGGGGGAAACCGAAATGGCGGCGGTCACAGTGACTGCAGCAGCTGAGCGCACTGTTGTTGCTGAGGGTGCATATACACCCACCGCCCCCTTGACCACCGCTACCCGCATGGGCCTGGCGCTGCGAGAAACGCCGCAATCCGTCAGCGTCGTTACGCGCCAACTGATGGACGATATGGCACTGACAGCCGTACCTGACGTGCTTGAAAAAACGCCCGGAATCACCGTGGGCCGCAATGACAGCGAGCGCTACACCTTCTATTCGCGCGGCTTCACCATCGAGAACTTCCAGTTCGATGGCGTGCCCAACACCATGGACTCGGCCAACCAGTACACGACCTCGCTGGCCGACAGCGCCATTTACGAGCGAGTGGAGGTTGTCAAAGGCGCCACCGGTCTACTGACCGGAGCGGGCAACCCATCGGCAGTGGTCAATCTGGTGCGCAAAAAGCCCACCAAGGAGCTCGCAGCCTCGGTGGAGGTGGGCGCAGGTTCATGGAACCGTTACCGCTCTACCGCCGATGTTTCCGGGCCGTTGAATGCGGCCGGAACGGTGCGCGGCCGTGTCGTCGTGGCCGGACAAAATGCCGAGTCCAATGTGGATTACTACAGCCGGGACACGCGTAACTTTTACGCCATTGTCGAGGCAGACCTCACGCCCAACACGCTGCTGAGCCTGGGCTTTGACTACATGCAGTCCAAGGCCGATGGCTCAACCTTCGGCCACTTGCCATTGTTCTACAGCGATGGCACGCGCACCGACTTCAGCCGCTCGGTCAATCCGGCTGCGCGCTGGTCCTACTGGGACAACGACAGTCGCAACCTGTTCGGCAGTCTGAAGCATGATTTTGGTGGCGGCTGGGTGCTGGATGCATCGGCCAGCCACCTCACGCAGTCGCGTGACGTGGTCTACGGTGCGGCCTATAACGGCACAGTGAACCGGGTGACGGGGGCGGGTATCCGCATGATCGCGGGCACCATTCCCACGCAGACCGACGTCAACACCTTCAACGCTGCATTGAACGGTAAGTTTCAGCTGCTGGGCCGTAGCCATGATGTGATGCTGGGTGCGGGCTATTCGCGCCAGCACCGGGCGGCCCAGTTGTCTAACACGGTCTGGACGAACATCCCCAATTACTTTGCCTGGGACGGCAACATCGCCCAGCCCACGTTCACGCGCAACTCAGACCGCGACATCGTGGTTTTGGAAAAGGGTTTGTCGGCGGCAACCCGCCTGCGGCCCGCGGATGACCTGTCGGTGATTCTGGGCGCCCGCGCCAGCTGGTACGACATGCTGGACACTAACACGGCGCTGGCCACGGGCAAGACCAGCCTGAACAACGACCTGCAGGTGAACCGCAAGATCACGCCCTATGCAGGCCTGGTCTATGACCTGAACCCGCAGTGGTCCGTGTACGGCAGCGTGACCAATATCTTCAACCCGCAGACCTATTACAAGGATGCGGGCGGCAACCCCTTGTCGCCGCTGACGGGGCTGAGCAAAGAGGTAGGAGTGAAGGGCGAACTGCTTGATGGCAAGCTCAACACCAGCGTGGCGCTGTTCCACATCAAGCAAAAGAATGCGGCGCAGTACCAGGGGCTGAACGGTAGCAGCGGTGAGGAGATCTACACCGCCATCGATGGCATCACCAGCCAGGGTCTGGAGGCCGAGCTGTCCGGCAGCATCGCGCCGGGCTGGAACCTGTTCGGGGGGTATACCTACCGCACGTCCAAGGCGCCGGCACAGCCTGATGTGGTCACGCCAGCGGTGAATACCAATCAGCCCCGCCATCTGCTCAAGCTGGGCAGCACCTACCGCCTGCACGGTGACTGGTCGCGCTGGACCGTGGGTGGCAATGTCACTTGGCAAACCGAAACCTATTACCAGCAACCCAGCGCCCCGTACTGGCGTGCCACCCAGCCGTCGTATGCCGTGGTGGGACTGATGGCACGTTATGAGATGGACAAACACTGGTCAATGTCGATCAACGTGAACAATCTGTTCGACAAGACCTATATGCCGGGCCTGGGCTCTTACGGCACGGGCGTCTATGGCGATCCGCGCAATGTACTGGTGACAGCGCGCTACCGCTTCTAAGAGCCGCCAACACCACCCTTGATACGTCGCAGCGAAGCCTTGTCATACTTCTGTACTGCCTGCGGCTTCGCGTTTCGTCTCAACCGCAAACCTTGGGTTTGCCGGGTCGTGCTAGCCGCTTCACGGGTCAGGCGTGTAACGTCAGACGATGCTGAACGCCGATTGGCTGTCTAGCATCGCCATTGTCAATGGCTTCATATCCCAGTGAACGCTTCTGAGATGTGTGAAGAGCCGCAAATGCTCTATCTATGACTGTCGCAATACGTCCCAAGGTGGTTCGGCAAGGTGCTATTTCCTTGCTTCGGTCAACATACGAACGGCCAAGCCGGCGAGGACTGTTCCCATCAGCCATCGCTGGACCAAGATCCACGTCGGACGGACGGAAAGAAATACTGCTATCGATCCTGCAAGCATGGCAATCGTGGCGTTCACACTGACGCTGATCATAATCTGGGTGAAGCCCAGAACCAGGGATTGAGAGAGCACACTGCCATGTTCAGGGCTGATGAATTGAGGCAGCAGTGACAGATACATCACAGCGATCTTCGGGTTGAGAAGATTGGTCAGGAACCCCATCAGGAACAGTTTCTTTGGGCCATCCTGCGGAAGGTTCTTGACTTCGAACGGAGAGCGACCGCCCGGCTTGACGGCTTGCCATGCCAGATAGATCAGGTACAGAGCCCCAGCAATGCGCAACGCATCGTAGGCATACGGTACCGCCATGACGATTGCCGTAATGCCAAGTGCCGCGCACATCATGTAGAACACGAAACCGAGAGCAACTCCTCCCAGGGAGATAAGCCCGGCGGCACGTCCCTGGCATATCGATCGGGAAATCAAATAAACCATGTTCGGTCCTGGAGTGAGGACCATTCCAAGGGAAACAAGGCCGAAAGCAAGCCAATTCTCAAAGCCAGGCATGATGGTTTCTTAAGTGTTGTTGCATTTAAATGTATCAGTCGAGGTCTGCTCCGGGCCGAAAGCAGCAGCACTCGACCCGAATCAGGCAGCAGCAGAGTGAGCGGCCCTCTCCAGTCGTATGCGCCCGATATTCATCAACAACATGCCGAAGATGGCCGTAGCGCCGCCTCCCAGCAGCGAACTGGTAATGGGTTCTCTGAGCCAGAAGCTGGACAGCAGCATCCCAAACAGCGGCACCAGGGACATATACGCGGCTGCGGCGCCAGCACCCAGCTCCTGGACGCCCTTCAAGTACCAGGCGTAAGCCAATGCCGTAGCGCCCAGGGCCAGGGCCACAACGCTGTACCAAGCGGCTGCAGGGGCTTTTGCCAGGCCAGCCCAGGCGGACGAGCCCTCCAGGGCAATGCTGCCCACAAGAAGTAGTGCAGCGCCAATGAGTGCGGTCGCCGTCGTCGTGGTCAGCGCATCCACGCGGGTCAGAACGATGCGTCCTATCAGGGTATAGGCAACCCAGCATGCGGCGCAGCCAAGCAGCAGCCACTCCCCCACGCCGGACGAGGAAGACACCAGCCCCCCCAAAGCGCCGCCGCTCAGCGCATACAGGGCGCCCGTCACCGCCAGCGCCAAACCCAGGCACATGATGGCGTTCACGCGTTCACGAAACAGTAGCGCTGCGAACAACATGGTCAGGACCGGGTTGAGCGCCACCACCATGGCCGCCTTGCCCGCAGGCACAGTCTTGAGTGCCTGTAAGAAGAACACGGAGTAGCCCAGTACGCCTACGGCAGAAGCGCAGGCCAGGCCCGCCCATTGGCGAGGCTCCAGGACACGTAATGCACCCATGCGCCCGCTGCGGTACAGCCACAGCACCAGCAGGAGCCCAGCCAGAAAGAAGCGCAGGCTGGCCGCAGCCAGAGGAGGCATGGCTTGCGCAACGATGCGTCCCCAGGGCCAGGAAGCGCCCCACAGGGCAGCCATGCCAATCAATCCCAAATGGGTGGAGGTTCGTAATGTGTTCATGAGACGTTACTATCTGATAATCAGTATTCATCGTCGAATGAGTAAAAGCTCATGACATTCACGCAACTCGAAGTATTTGCTGCGCTCGCCCGAGTCAGCAGCTTCTCGCGCGCAGCGGGTGTGCTGGGTATTTCCCAGAGCGGCGTCAGCCATGCCATCAAGCAGTTGGAGACAGAGCTGGGCGTGACGCTTTTCAAGCGAGAAGGGGCAGCGGCAACACTGACCGACGTGGGCGCCAGACTACTGAGCCGCGCCAATGACATCCTTCAGCAAAAAGAGGCATTGCAGCAGGAAGCCGATGCGGAGCATGGCATTGCCCGGGGCACCTTGCGCATTGCATCTTTTGGCGCCACCTCGTCGCTGCGTGTGCTGCCGCGGCTCCTGGCGCGCTTTCAGCAGAAGCACCCCCTGGTCGAGGTGCACATCGAGGAAACCATAGACAGCACAGTCGTGCAGTGGTTGCTGGAGCGGCGCGTGGAACTGGGCTTTGTCGTCTTGCCCGACGAGCGCTTCGACACCCTGACCCTGGCCGAAGACGAGCTGGTGGCGGTGCTGCCTGCTGCGCATCCCCTGGCATCCCAATCGGCCATTGGTGCCATGAGCTTTCATGGACAGCCCTTTATCCGCACCAGCGCAGGCTCAGGCCCCCATATCGATGCTTTTTTGGCCAGCCAAGACGCCTCACCCAGAACTCTGTTCAGGTTTGAGCAGCTCACCTCAATGATGGGCTTTGTAGCGCAAGGCGAGGCAGTCACCATTGCTGCACGCCTGGCTCTGCCAGAGCCCCCGGTTGGTGTTGTCTACCGCCCATTAAAGCCCCGCTGTCGCCGGAAAATCGCGTTGGCCGCGCTGAGTTTTGACAAGCTCTCGCCCGCTGCTTTGGCTTTTGTCGAGCTGGCTCAGAAAAGCAGGGCCAGTCTGGCGGTTGAGTATTGAGTGACTTCGTCATCCGGGGCAAGTGTTCTCCCGAATGCCTGGAGCCAAAGGTGGTCAGCAACGGCGACGCAAGGCAGATTGCCGTCTTCGATAAGGCAACAAGTTATGGTCGTCCGAAGAATGCAAGGTTCATTGCATTACTGGATATTTGCCGACCAGTCTTTGCCATCATGGGAGGCTCAAGTCCATACCGAGCATCCTGGCAAGGCCAAAGGTGAACAGCAACACACACAGCAGCGCCAGCATGAAGGCTGCAGCCACCTTGCCACCCGTGCGCAGCAGCGCGCGCCTGTCCATTCCCTTCTTTCCTTGGTCGTAATGCCACTTGATGGCGAAGAACATGCACGCGCCGAAGATGAGAACCTTGAACGTAACAAAGATTACAGGGACCCAATCGATCATTTGAGAATTTCCAGCCTATGACTTGACACTGTCTATCGTGAGGAGCACCGCCCTCCCGAAGGAGAGAAGCGAAGACGTCGGCGATTGCCATACAAGAATGGGATCGCCACACGCTCTGAGGCATATTACTTAAAAGCAATTTCCATACATTAAGACAAAATGTCTGCGTATGAAAACCATACAAGATGACAGTTTGCCAGTTTGGCTGCCGCGATTGGCCGTGCATGGCGGGCCGCGCTTCTTGCAGATTGCGGATGCCTTGCAGGCGGCAATGGCAGACGGATCGCTTAAGCCGGGTGATCGTCTGCCTCCGCAGCGCCAGTTGGCAGCGCAGCTGAACCTCGACCTGACGACGGTCACGCGCGCATACGACGAAGCCAGACGCCGCCATCTGCTGGAGGGCCGCGGCGCGCGAGGTACTTATGTTGCGGCACCGAAAGTTGAACTGACCTCGGTCCTCGACCTGAGCATGAACACTCCTCCCCCGCCTGCTGGCGTGGACTTCGACGACCTGCTGAAGCAAGGCCTTTCTCAGGTAATGATGGGGGCAGACACCGCATTGCTGATGACTTACCACCTGGGCGGTGGAAGCGACTCCGACCGTAAGGCAGGAGCCAGATGGCTGGAGCCGATGTTTGGAACTCTGGATTCAGCGCAGGTTGTTGTCTGTCCGGGCGCGCAAGCGGCAATTGCCGCCTTGATCCTGACCCTGACGAAGCCTGGCGATGTGATACTGACAGAGTCAGCAAGTTATCCGGGCCTGCGTACTGCCGCAACCCAGCTCGGCCGGCGCATCGTTGCGGTGAAAGCGGACCAGCACGGGATAATGCCCGAGATGCTGGAGCAGGCCTGCCATCAGCACCAGCCTGGGCTGGTCTACCTCAATCCCACATTGCAGAACCCGACCGCCATCACCATTCCGGAGCGCCGGCGCAAGGAGCTCGCCAACATCGCGAAGCGCTGCAATGTACGCATCATCGAGGATGATCCCTACTGGCTGCTTGCCGATGCACCGCCACCACCTATTGCCGCGTTTGCCCCGGAGCAGGTGTGCTACATCTCGACCCTGTCGAAATGCCTGACGCCCGGTTTGCGTGTGGCCTTCGTGCTCATACGTGACCAGCATGAACGCGAACGTTTCCTGGTCGCGCTCAGGTCATTTGCGCTGATGGTCGCTCCTCTGACGGCTGCACTGGCCACACAGTGGATCCTCGACGGCTCGGCTGCCGCTTTGATGCAAGGCGTTCGCAAGGAGGCGCGTCTGCGTCACTGGATGGCCAGGGATATTCTTGCGGGGAGGTACAACGGCACAGGAGACGGCCTGCATATATGGCTCGAGTTGCCAGGGTATTGGAGCTCCTCACAGCTTGCGCGTGCAGCCGGCAGCGAGGGCATCGCAGTCACTCCAGCAGAGGCATTCGCCACCTGCAGCGACTCCGTCAATGCCATTCGCATCTCGTTGGGCAGCATCAAGGACCGTGGCCGCCTGCAGACAGGCCTTCAAAGGCTCTCTCATCTGCTTGCACGAAGGCCAGAGCCGTTCAGCGCTGCGGTGGTTTAAGTGCCCGGGAAAGACGGCACACCATTCGGGAGCTCTCTCAAGGCGGTCGCATCCAGGCCGGTTCAGCCATCGACTGCTCCGGCTTTTTTCGAAGAGGACTCATCCGGCCGCGGCACCAGCTTCACCGATGACTTTTCCTGACTTTTCGCTCCAGACGTACTTGTTACCATCCGTTCAAAACGGCCTGGAGGGAGTACGTGGGCAAGGCAATACCGCAGCAAGCTCAGTGCAAACAGTCAATGCGATCCACGGTGCGCATCGCGACACTAGGAATGGCCGTTGCGTGGCTGACCTTGGTGGCGGGTCTGGGGTGGTGGATGTCAAAGCAGGTCGAGGGGGCAGAACTGGACCGCTTGGCGGCCAGCGTCGAATACGAAGTCAAGACGACCGCACGCATCATGGATCGGCTGTTCACGGAAATGTCGAGTGTGGCCAATATGGTGGCGCGCCAGGGCTCGGTGATCCAGCTGGCCACCCGGTATCGCGACGATCCGCCAAGTCTGGCCAGGCTTACGCGCCAGCAGCGCGCGGCGCAATTCACGCAGGATCCGTTGGTGCGCAAAGTCGGCGACTTCATGCATGAACTCTCCAGCGACCTGCGTTATGCCCGCATCTACATGAACAACATGTCGGACGACACGGTAACGGCCAGCAACTGGGACGAGCCTGACAGCATCGTGGGCATGATCTACTCTGGCCGCCCCTATCTGATCGATGCATTGCGTGACGGCAATGGCCATTCGTTCGGTATCGCCCGGCTGAACAAGACGCCGTCCTATTTTGTGGCAAGCCGCATCGAGAACGAAGACGACGTGCCTCTGGGCTCCGTCACAGTGAAGTTCGATGCCCCGGAAATAGCGCTCAACCTGACTGGACAGCACATTGCACTGATCGTGGATCGCCAGGGAAGAGTGACCACCGCTTCGTCTGCTCCATTCATGCTCCGCAATGCGGCGGCGCTTCTTTCGCCGGGTTCTGCGCGGTCTTCCAGCATGACATCTTCACCAGACAATGATGAAGATCCAGGAATAGCTCTGGATGTGCGAGCCATAGTCAGCTCTGGCCTTGCTGACCAGTGGCTCATCGATGGCATACCCTATCTGCTACGACGTGAGCCGCTATCCAAAACACAGTACCAGCTGATCACGATGGCTGCCCTGGATCACCTGCCTGCCATGCGTCGGCAGCACTATTGGATGGCAGGCCTGGTGGCGGCGATCGGCCTGCTTTTCATCCTGCTATCCAGCCACGTGATCGTGCAAATGGTGGTGCGGCGGCAGGACGAGCGGCATGCCGCGAACCATGATGCACTGACCAATCTGCCTAACCGGCGCAATGTGATGGCTCAACTGGACCGGCTATTCGCTTTAGCGGGCCGCACGCAGCAATGGGTCCTGGTGGCTTTCATCGATCTGGATGGGTTCAAGGCGATCAACGATACCTACGGACATGTGGTCGGTGACCAGTTCCTCGTCGAAGTCGGCCGGCGCATGTCTGCGGGTTTGCGCAAGAGTGACATGCTGGGGCGGCTAGGTGGTGATGAATTCGTCGTCATCGGACTGATTGCGCCGCCTGACCCAATGGATCAGGACAAAGCTCTTGAAGCCATGCACAGCCGATTGGCACCGCTGCTGATCGGAAGCTATAAATTTGCCGAGTGCAGCTTCGACTACCCAGGAGCAAGCTTTGGCATTGTGAGTGCCGATCCATCCGCCAGCTCTCCGCAGGCTGTGCTCAAGGAGGCTGATCAGTGCATGTATGCGGACAAACAGGCGCGGCGAGCATCGCAAATGCAGTCGGCCAAAAGTGACTCAGCAGGTGACTCAGCCATTGAAACACGCGAATTGGCGGAGCGACTCCAGGCTTCCGCCCCCGTCTTTGGCTCTGTGCGAGCCTGAAACAGACCAGGAGCAAAATTCCGGCTTAGCCTGACCCGCATTGACGGAAATCCCTCATTGCCACAGGTTTCTTGCCGCAGCATTGTTGTGCACTCCGCAAACTACCTCAGAGGTGACCCATGGCTGAGCCAACGACTCCCGACAAGCAACCGCAACCCGATCCAGCCGAACTCAATGCGTTCTTTCCCTCGCCCTACTCGCTCAGTCAGTTCACGTCGCCCAAGTCCGACCTGAGCGGCGCCGACTACGCGAAGACCTACCAAGGCAGCAAGAAGATCCTGATGATCGGTGCAGACGAGCGCTACCTGCTGACCGACAACGGCAGCTTCTTCTCCACCGGCAACCACCCGGTCGAGACGCTGCTGCCCATGTACCACCTGGACAAGGCGGGCTTCGCGTTCGATGTGGCGACGGTGTCGGGAAATCCCGTCAAGTTCGAGTTCTGGGCAATGCCTTCCGAAGACGATAGGGTCAAGGGCTTCTTCAACAAGTACCACTCCCAATTCAAGGAGCCGCTGCGCCTGTCGACGGTGCTTGAGCAGGGGCTGGAGCAGTACGCCGCCATCTTCGTCCCCGGCGGGCATGGCGCGCTGATCGGTATCCCCGACAGCCGTGACGTGGGCGCGGTGCTGGAATGGGCGGCGGCCAACAACCGGTTCGTCATCTCTCTGTGCCACGGCCCTGCTGCCTTCCTCGCGGTTGGCGACAGCGACATCTACCGAGGCTACAAGATCTGCGCCTTCCCGGACACGCTCGATGCGCAGACCCCTGCCATCGGCTACATGCCAGGTCACCTAACCTGGAAGTTCGGCGAAAGGCTCAAGGCCCTGGGTTTCGAGATCGTCAACGACGGCATCTCGGGTGCCGTGCACCGGGACCGGCAGCTGATCACTGGCGACAGCCCGCTGGCTGGCAATGCGCTTGGCAAGCTCGCGGCCGAAACCTTGCTCAAGGAAGTCACGGCCTGAGATGAGCACCGCAATCGCGCAGGCGGCATTCCAAGCAGCCCTCATCATAGAGGGTGCCCGCAGTCTCGCCGCAATCCAGGATACGGTGCGTGCGGTCGGTGCGCCACTGGGGTACGACCGTTTCGTGCTGTTCTCGGCCTCTAGCGCTCGGGACGATGCGGTGGAGCGCATCTACTGGATCGAGGGAGACTGGTTCGGCACGAGCGCGCCTGTCGATGCTGAAACCTACGTGCGGCACTGCCCGATGACGCGCCACATCCTGGAGACGAATCTGCCCTTCTTCTGGACCAAGACGAACGGCGCTCAGAGCGAGCGTTACAGCGTCGTCCGCGCGCCGCAGGGCCCTGGTGTCCACGGCCTGCAAGTGCCTGTATTCGGCCTCTTGGGGCTGGAAGGCGCGATGAGCCTGGGCGGCGAGCGCATCGATGCCTCGCCGCAGGCCCGGCTGACGCTGGAGCTGATCGCCCAAGCCGCGTTCCGCACGGCGCGCAGGTTGCTGGAACTGCCCCCGCAAGAGGAGCTCGGCACCCTGTCCGATCGCGAACGTGAGGTGCTTGCGTGGACGGCCGCCGGCCGGCGGCAGACGG
This sequence comes from Comamonas testosteroni, assembly GCF_000761245.1. Lineage (GTDB taxonomy): Bacteria > Pseudomonadota > Gammaproteobacteria > Burkholderiales > Burkholderiaceae_C > Comamonas > Comamonas testosteroni_C. The sequence continues at coordinate 20,053 of NZ_AWOR01000043.1, forward strand.
AGATTGCCGCAACCCTCGGCCTGTCCGAACGCACTGTAGAAAACCACCTGCGCCGCATCCGCAAGCGCCTGGGCGTCGCCACGACGGCGCAGGCCATTCGCGTGGCGATCCGCAACGGAGAGATCGTCGCCTGACTATCCATGTCGGCTCACATCTCAAGTATCCCTTTGGAACATGCAAACGGGGGCAGGAACCGGCCGCAGGAGCTCTTCAAGACATGGCTCTGCCGGCTTCCGCTCCCGGTTCAGGTCTATGCTGAAGTGGGTAGCGCTTTAATGGAGCGCAGAACATTGCGTGTGATGCTTTGCCGTTTGGCAAGGTCGGCAAGTCTGTTGGGCGTGTCCATGTTCAAGGCGAAGAAGACGGGGCCGCTGGGCCACTCTACCCAGCCCACCCACCAGCCGATTTTTCCGGTCCAGCCCGTTTTTGCACGCAGTATCCAGTGAGGTCCTGCTTCATTGACCATCACGTCCTTCACAAGCCGCTGATGCTCGACCTGGAAAGGCAGTTGATTGCGGTAAAGCCGTTGCAAGAAAGCAATCTGCTCGAAGGATGAGATGGCGAGGTCGCCCTCAACCCAGAATGGCTTGTCGCCAGTGGCGACCGCATTGCCATACCCAATCTTTCGCATATAGGCGCTCTCGCGTGCATCGCCGAGTTCCTTGGCGAAGCGCTCATACACCCAGACGGTGGAGTTCCTCATCGCGGAGCGCAGATTCTGGTCCACATTCCACGCCGCCACAAGTCGTTTCACACCATCCCATTGAATAAGCTGAAATTCGTCACGCAGCAGCCCTGCATCAAGCGCAAACAGGCTGTGCGGAATCTTGAAGGTAGAGGCTGGCGAGTAACGCCGAGCGGAACGCGACACGTTGTAGACGTGAGTAGTTTCAGAGTTATCGCGTGCATCGAGAACAACGATGCTGCCTTGCGCATCGGCTTCTGTGAAAAACCGAGACCACTCGGCCATTTCTTGAGGCTGGGGGCCTGCCGCCGTCACTTGAGCAAACCCTGCGGCCAGGGCCGATAAGACCAGACTACGTCGATTCATGCGGCTAGTTTAAGGGTCAAACGAACCCGTCCTGAGTTGACAGGGACAGGAGCGGTGACACCTTGCCGCGATGGGCAGCGTCTGTTGCGGGCCGGACAGCGGCACCCGCAATCGCTTGAATCCACAGCCAGAGGCTGTCTTTCGAGCAACCAGATCGGGCATAGCGAGCACTCCGGGAGTACGGACTGCCGCCTGAGTTGTCAATCGGCGCTCGCTGGCCCTTTAAGTTCAAGCTGATTGCCGTCCGGGTCTTTGCAGTAAATGGACAGGCCCATGCCGTCAGCGCCAAAGCGTCGCACCGCCCCATCCGCCTCAAGACCATGGCCAGCCAAATGGGTGAGGATGGCTTGCTCATCAAAAGGCTCGATACGCAGGCAGAAATGATCGACATTTCTGCGCTCGCTTGAAGCCGCAGCTCCGCCCGCACGGCCTAAGGGGCCCTCAACATCCACCAGGTCAATCATGGATGCACCAGCTCGCAGATGAACCATACCCAAATCCTCGCGACGCTTCACCAAGGCACAGCCCAGGACCGCTTGGTAAAAGCGGATGCTTCGCTCCAGGTCGGCGACGCGCAACACGATGTGATCAATGTGCTGAATACTGAATTTGCTCATGGCGATCTCCTGCTGCGGACATGCACACTCGTAATCGTATGCACTTGGTGTGATGAAACCCCAGACGTTCGGCGAGCGTCAGGGACATTTTTTCGATCGGAAGGCCTGTGCTTGCTTGATCTTTCAAGCGGTTACGGCACGGGGCCGTCAATGTCTACTCAGGGGTTCGCATTGAGCATTTCGGCGCGACGCGCTGATTTCCATCTCCTTTCGAGAAGTGTTCAGCGCGCTGGCGCCAGTGGATCAATCACTATTTGTGCTCAAGCCAAGCCTACGCTGGAAGTGACGGGGATCGCAGTGGCGGCAGGCCTGGCTGCTCCTGCGCCCTGGATCAGGAACACCCCGCCAAGAATCAGGAGCACACCCAGTACACGCATGACGTTGATGGGCTTGGGCTCCAGTCCCATGACACCGAAGTGATCGATCAATACCGCCACGACCATCTGTCCTGCGACCACGGCAACCAGAAATCCGCCGGCACCCAGCTTGGGTATCAAGGCTGCAGCGCTGGCGACGTAAACAGCCCCCAGGACACCGCCGATCCACAACCACCAGGGACCGTGAAACGCATTGCTGAAATTAGGCATGGGGGCTTTGACCAGCATCAGCATGGGCACCATCACGGCCAGGCTGATCACCAGCGATGTGGCTGCTCCCCAGAAAGGGTGACCAAGAGCACGGCCTACGTTGGCATTTGCAGCGGCCTGAAAAGGCAGGATGGCCCCCGCCAGCAAGGCCATACCCAGTGAGGCGACCGTCATCAATGCCATCTTGCTGTTCATATCTGCTACTCCTTCAAACGTCTACAAGCAATGTTTGAATGGTCTCGCATACGGATTAATTATGGAAATCGTTTATATGTACATGTACTATTCGTCATATGGATGATCTGCGCCGTATCGACCTTAATCTGCTGCTGGCACTTCACGCGTTGCTGACTGAGAAGCACGTGACCAGGGCTGCCATGCGCCTGCACAAGAGCCAACCGGCAGTGAGTCATTCGCTAGCTCAGCTGCGCGAGCATTTCAATGACCCATTGCTGGTGCGCAAGCTGGGAAAGCTGGAGCTGACGGCTCGCGGCAATGTGCTGTTGCCACCACTCTCGGAGGCTTTAGGCAGCCTCAATACTCTGCTGGGAACGCCCCAGTTCGATCCACTGCAGGCACAACGACGATTCAGGCTGTCACTGTCCGACTATGCGGCTCGGCTGGTACTCCCGGACCTGATGCAATACGTCCGCAAACATGCGCCTGGCTTTGACTTCGCCATCAGTCAGGCCAGCCGGGATGCAATGCTGGTACAGCTAGCCGATGGTGAACTGGACCTGGCTCTGGGGATCTTTCCCGATCTTGCACAAGACATCCGGGTCGAAACACTGTTCGAAGAGGATTTCATCTGTCTCGCAGACAAGTCCGTCAGTCCGGAAAAAGGAGGATTGTCGCTAGAGGAATGGCTGACACGCCCACATGTCATGCTGGCATTGAGGCCGGATGCGAACGACGAAATCGAGCGCGCACTCGCCGCCAAGGGACTCAAAAGGAGGATTGCCGTGGCCTTGCCACACTGGAGCGCTGCGGTTGAATTGCTGCCAGGTACCGATCTGGTTCTGACGATTGCCCGTCGTGCTGTAGGCCCGCTACGCTCATTTAAGAATCTGCGGCAGTTTGCACCTCCACGCCAGTTGCAACTACCCAAAATGGCATACCAACAAGCCTGGCATACGCGAAAGCACAATGACCCTGCGTTGGCCTGGCTCAGGCTCGCTGTAATGAACAGCTGCAAACAGAGTGCTGGCGAGCAGTGAGTTGCCACAAGTCGCGACTTTTGCGGTAATTTTTCTTCAGCCTCCTAAACTCTGCCGATGACTGCAATGGGTGGCGGATTCAATCGGCCAATGGCGGTCTTTTGCCCATTGCATCCTGATATATGACGATGAACTCCAAACAATTTGTTGAGAACTGGGTCAACCTCAAATCAGAACTTCTTTTGTCTTTCATGAATGCTCATGAAGAGTCGGAGGTCGCAGCGAGGATCGAAGCTCTAGAGCTCACGCCCAAGCAACACGAGCAACTCCGAGCGATTCTAGATTCTGTGCTGAGAGACACCATGTATACGTTGCTGCTGGGACTTGATGGCGCCGCGAGCATTGGAGGCGAGCAGCAAACGTATACGCTTCATGATGAGGACGGCAATCTCATCTCTGATGGCGGTGAACTGGAAGCAGCGGCATGGGAGGCCTTTCACAGGCAGGATCAGGCACCCGAGGACGATTGACAAACGCTGTCCAGCGACTGGTCTGGGTCGTTTGCAGTCCTGAATTCATTAGTGAAGTAGGCGTAACTACGCGCTCTTGGTGCTTGCATCTCTTCAATGCGCTCGACTATGCTGGTTACATTGAGTCACGCAGCGCTAGGAGGGAACTTTGCCAAGCATTGAAGTTTTTGAAAAGCTCACTGGTCGCAAATTTTCGGATGCAGAGCTCTTGCATACAAAGGTGCTCGCTTTCCCTGAGGAGGGAAAAAAGAGAGTTGTCTATGGACTGCTGGCCGAGGCTATCGACATTGACTACTCTCAAAAGTCGCTTTCTGAGCTTGGCGAGCAAATAAGACTGGCCCTGTCCAATATTGAGCGCGTTGCACCCAAAGCCTTCGTTGGTCAGAACATTCGTGTGCACGAGGGCGGCAACCACTTGGACATCATCAATGATGGTGTTGGGAGTATGGGCTGGTTGATTGTGGAAGACCACCTGACTTGATGGGACCTCAGACGCCCCCGGGAATTCAGAAGCGCAGCAATCCCTTGTCCGGCTTCTGATGCGTGTTGGCTGTCTACGCAAACGTCGCCGTGCTATCCGCGGCGTCGGTCTGGAGATCGATGTGCTCGCGAAAGAAGTTTTCAACTTAGCGCATGCAATCGATCTGAACTGGCTGGATCAGAAAGGCTCCTGGGGGAGCCTTTTTGCTTAGACAGAAGAGCTGTTTAATCCACAGCAACCATCACCGATGACGCTTTAATGACGGCATACGCATTGTCGCCCTCTTTCAATCCCAGAGACTGGGCCGACGTTGAGGTGATAGAGGATGTGACTCTCACACCAGGGGCAACTTCTAGTGTCAATTCCGTGCTAACTGGGCCCGTGACAATCGAGATAACCTTGCCTTGCAAGACATTGCGAGCACTGATTTTCATAGTATCTGTATCTGAAGAAATGACGACGGACAACAGCATATATTCAGCGACTCGATGGCTGTAGAAGCGCTGCCATATAGAGATCCTATCAGCAGCTGTATGACTGCAATGGACCGAGCAGCGACAGCTGCAATCGGTTGTCGGTGACGTACATTCGCCAGCCTTGGTGAGTCGCACACAAACGCCATGTTCAGCGCTTTCCCAGCCATTGACTGATGCCTACTACCGCAACGCCCCCCTCAGCGTCTCCGTCCATCTTGATCAGGGCTCCAACAGAACACTGGCACCCAGCTGACTCAGAAAATGTCCGCTCAGGGTCGCGCTTTACCTCCAAGAGAAATCAAACGCGGAAGTTGAAATGCTCCTCGGACAGCACCGCTACACGCGCGATAGTCGATACAGACGATGCCCCTGTCGGACGATGCTCGTATTGTCTTGATTGGTTCAAATCATGACCTCCAAACGGAGCCAGCAATGACACTTCAGGACATCTCGGACAAGGTAGAAATCAACGAACTCCTGGCACGGTACTGTCATGCCTTAGACGAAAAGGATTGGCACTCGTTTCAAGCGATATTTCTTCCTGATGCGGTTTTGGACTTCACCGCTTTTGGTGGACCCAAAGGCTCTCCTGCCGAGCTGCAAAGTTTTTTTGTGCCAATCCTTGGCAGCTTGGCCTCGACACAGCACACAGTCTCTACGGTCAAAATTGATCTCGCAGGAAATATCGCCACCGCGCGATCTGCGGCCATCGTCCCCATGACAGGCAAGACACCTGAAGGCAAAGAAACCACTTCTGTGAGCGGCCTTTGGTATGAGGACAGCCTCGAGCGCACAAAGGATGGCTGGAAAATCAAATCACGAAAGCAAGTTCGCAGTTGGGCCGCAAATATGGCCTGATCCACACGCTTTGGCACAAGCCTGTGAGCTTTCGCATTGTTTGGTGTGCAGCCGCGATCGTTCCCCAGCCGTCAACAACACCCTGGGATAGCTGCTTAACGTTCGCTTCAGTATTCGCAGAACGTGGTTCACCGGCGCGTTAGCCCAGCGCTGCATGACAGGAGACTCCTGTTTCAGGCATCGCATGCATCACCAATGGCGAAACTACCCAGCTTCTCGCCCTTTTTATATCGCACTCCAGTTCTTGCCTCTCAAGCTCAACTCTTGTGTACTCCCGGTACGCGTCTGCTCGAATCTCCGGCTTTGTGGCCGTGCTTTGAAGCAATTGATTGAGCTGCTGTTGCTCGTGCTGGATAGCCTTCTGACGGTCAAGCAAAGGCTGGAGGCCAGCCTCAACGGGCTGGATTGCTTGAGCAAAGCCAAACCAGGCTACGGCGATAGTTAAAGCAACTTGGCTCATGTCTCTGATGCAAACCTCGGATTTTTGAAGTGAACGGCATTAAACCGCTTAATGACCAATGACACTTGCCGAACTCCTACAAGACAACGAAGGCTCCATGTCGTGTCATGCCGCTGCTCTCAGCCAATTGCAGTCAATCGATGAGCGGACACATGTGCGGCCGAACCTCAAGCAATTGACTCAGGCGACAATCGCATCAAAAATGATTGGACGACCACTGTACAGGGAAGAAATATGGATGCTGTCCTAAGTCTCGTTGGACACGCAGTGAAACAGTTCGCCTTCGAGTTTGTGCTTTTTTGGCCAGGTTGGTTGGCACTCAAAATTCTTACGCTTGGAAAGTACCCCAGGTTGGCCAGACCGAGCAAGGACATTGAAGATTACTCAGACTTTCAGGCCATTTCATATTTCGGCCTGTTTGTCGTGCTTTTATCATCAGCCCTATTTTTCAAGTTCTTCCCCGCGTGAAAAGGCCGACAGTGCAAACCATGGGAATCGAACCGATCAAACCGGGGTTTAAGGGGGTTTAGCGGGGGACTCTCCCTCTGAGCGCCATCATTTCAATTCCCGTCGCGCCCCCTAAACTCCCCAGAAAACTCCCCTGACTCGTCAATGCTTGCGACCACCCTGCTCTTCCAGGTAGTCAATGCTGGCCACAGCAAAAACTTAAGTCCGTTCCAACCCACAGTGGAATTTGCGTAATTTTATTCGCCACAATCTAAGCAATAGGTCATCCGCGGATCCTCAATCTCTATAGTTAATCAAAGAAAGTGCTAAACCAATAAGACCGAGATAAATAAATATATATCTGATTCGAATGGTTTTTTCAAAAAATCCCCACAATTTACCCAAATGAAAATTATTTCCATTAATGAATTCACTTTTCCATTGATTGAATTTATCTGACGATGAATAGCTCATCAATAAAATAATTTCAAAAAATATCGATACAGCCAATATCAACAAAAAAAACATAACAATAAATAACTTCACGACGCCTCCCCGAACTTGAGTTGTACAAGGGCTTGAAGTCAATTTCCAGAGTTTGCTTCTAGCGGATCCGCGACTGCCGCCGACCGCCTCATTGCTGCCATTGGCACTAAATCTTCAGCAGCTGAGCTGCTGTCAGTCTTTGAGTTGCGCTCCGAACATTCTGTTCCCGAGAAAACCTCGATCAAGAAGCCCGAGCTGAACAGCGATCTCTTGCCGAAGACTTGCTGCACACTTGTTTTCCCCGTCTGCGGGGAAAGAAAAAAACGAAGGAGCGAAGTTTGCAGGCGCAAATTGAGCAACCATCAATGCCTCTCCCCCTGCCTTAGTAACCAACTCCACACGGTTGATGGGGAACTTCCCTTGCAGGATGTATGACTGAACTGATCCAAACATCTCTAAAGGGTAGGTACGCTGCTTTGGCCTGAAGAGGGCTGAAACCCTCGAAATGGTCACCTGACCAGCAGCGGCATCTAAGTTGACTTGACGTCGGTTTGCGATCACCTTACCCCATAAAGATATCAATCCGACCCCACCAAAAACCACCGATATGAAGAGATATTTGGTATCAAAAAATGCCAGCAACAAGCCGAAAACAACCATACCCAAACTCAGATAAACGGTTGCAAGAGAGAGCTGACTCTTGACAATGATTGGCATTAACAAGTTCATGTTTCTAAAAAGGTAATTTATCTATTATTTTCAGTGCATGAATGAACAGGGAAGTATTATTTTCGATTAATTTCAGTTTCTAGCAAAAAATATAACCATTGAGAAGAAAGCCACCAACACCAAACCAACCATTCCAAACCAACGACTCAGCGTTTCATGCCTTTTCTTACAGTCTTGGCAGTACAGGTATGTGCCACCCTTGCTGTGATGGATGGGCCAGAGTTGTGTGTGCGCTCCACATGCGTAGCAGTTCAGTTCTCTATTTCTTCTGCCGCCTCGTACATCTCGAAAAACATGAAAAGCCAAAAGGAATATAATAACGATTATTATAATCAACACAATTATAAAAAATGGGTTAATCATCGCAATCCATTTCTATCCAGAAGAACCTGATATTTATCAGCTTAAATAGTCGCAGTTCTACCCCGAGGTGAGCTTACCGGTTCATATCCAGCGCTTGGCAGCGACCTCCGGTGGGCATCCACTGGGCGCGCGAGTACCCACGAGATTGGCCGAAGCATAGCTTCCAATTACAGCTATGACGAGCTGTATTGCCTCTCGCTCAAACGAAAGAATTTGCCATGGAAGATTGAAAATAATGAGCGTAATCAGGGCAACAAATATGCCCAAGACAAAACCTTGTTTGTACAGGAAAAGCGTTTGCCCAAGGCAAGGCACTTGCTGAAAAAGGTCACCTCGGAGGCGTTGCAATAAAGACATAGCTATTCCTGCAAATTTGGCACTCATTGTGAAGTTCACCAGTAACCGAAGTCAACAACCTAACAACAGCAGTTGCACGACCCCAAACAGCCGCCTCACCCCGCCAGCATGGTCGCAACAGGCTACAGCTCATGGCTGTATACGATAAACCCGGCATGTCTGGCCAACTTGTCGTAGAGCGCGCGACCAGCTTCATTGGCTGCTTGAGTTTGCCAGTAGACACGACTCGCGCCAGCCAGCATGGCCTGCTCGTAGACGTTGTTGATGAGGGCCTTGCCAACTCCGAGCTTGCGCCGTGTGGGGGCCGTGAAAAGATCCTGCAGGTAGCAGACCGGGCCAAGCCTGGTGGTGGTGCAGTGAAACAGGTAATGGGCCAGGCCAACTACCTCTCCTTCATGTTCCGCGACCACTGCAAATACCGGCTCGATGGGATTGAAGAAGCGTTCCCAGGTTGTCTCGGTAATTTCTCGGGGCAGTCCCGTAGCTCCGGAGCGTCCATAGAAAGCGTTGTAGCAGTCCCAGAGCGAGAGCCACTGATCAAAGTCTTTGGGTTGAATGGCTCTTACCACGACACCAGTTACAACGGTACTTTCAGACATAGGATGGAACTTCTTAGCATGCAACACGATTGATATTCGAGTGTCCAAGCATAAGGCTTGGACGTCATTTCATAATAATGAAACTATTGACTATTATTTCTAATATTAGTCCGTAGATCATTATTGGTCGTATAAATCTATCTTGAAACCGGTTGGGGGCTGCCAAGACTGCAAAGAATGCAGCGAGCAATGCAAAAATGCTAACCAACATAGCACCTGCATAGTCCTGAAGCGTTGCAAACGAACGCAGAAGGCTAATCACCAAGACTACGCAGCCTGCACTTAGCGCTACAAAAATGATGCGCACCCACCATTGACGCTCTTCCTCGGCGACGGGATCCCCATCGAGCACATCAGATCGCGCTAGTTTTACAGGTGCAGGAGGAATTCTGGGCATGGCTCGCGGTCTTCACATCTCGGAACTGTGTGAAGCCAGACTCTGCCATATTTCTTAAGGATTGAGCCAATAATTATGTGCCCTCCATAACAACCGATGCTTTGAATGTCACCGCTTTGGCTCTTTGCGCTCGCCGCCTTTTTTGGCTACTTAGCCTACGACGCATTTCAGTTTCGCCATTCGGCGAATCATCGAGTTTGGGCGGTTTCCTCTGCGTCAGGCAGAGCTGTGGGCGCCGACCCCTTGTCGGTACGAGAACAAGGGACTTCTCGCTCTCAAAAGTACACCGGGGCTGACGGAATTCCAGGCTTGCACTGGGTCTTCTTGGTGATGGCTTTGGCATGTGCTGCTGCGGGTGCTTATTTCTGGATATTTGATTGAAGCAGTGCTAGTCCACTGCCTCATCTACAGACATCCCACTGCTCCTAGCCCAGCCTGCAGCCCCACCCATATTGCCGCTGACACAACCTTGCGTTAGCCTGCGTGCTCCACTATTGCTCAGGAGCCTGCCATGTCCCGTCGTTTGGTTCTATCTGCCAGCACCGCCCTTGCTGCTGCCGCACTGATTGTTGGTTGCGGCGCCATGGGGCCGTCAGGCGGCAACCCCATGAGCTTTTTCATCACCAGCACCAACCCCGGCAAGGGCGGCGACCTGGGCGGGCTGGCCGGGGCCGACCGCTACTGCCAGTCTCTGGCCGCCAGCGTGGGCGCCGGCAACAAGACCTGGCGCGCCTACCTGAGCAATGCGGCGCTGAATGGGCAACCCGCTATCAACGCGCGCGACCGCATCGGCAACGGGCCGTGGCCCAATGCCAAGGGCGTGGTCATTGCCACCAGCGTGGCCGACCTGCACAGCGCCAATGCCAAGGTCGGCAAGGACACCTCGCTGACCGAGAAGGGCGAAGTCGTCTCGGGCTTTGGAGATGAGGTCAACCGCCACGACATCCTGACCGGCTCGCGCCCTGACGGCACCTTGGCCGTGCCCGAGCCCGGCAAGGACACCACCTGCGGCAACTGGACCAAGAGCGACGGCGGCTCTGCCATCGTGGGCCACCACGACCACAAGGGCACCAACCCCGACCCTGTGGCCAATGCCTCGTGGAACTCGTCGCACGGCACGCGCGGCTGCAGCGTCGACCAGCTCAAACAGAGCGGCAGCGCCGGGCTGATGTACTGCTTTGCCACCAACTGACAGGGATTAAGGCGCGAGCCTCGGCCGCGCAAGTTCAAGCAGGGCTTCCTTGCCCTGTTTGAACACGACATGAAGATCGCCACGTTCCCCACACACCGATATCGCTGCCCAATTTGATGGCAAGCCGGCGCTCGCCCTAAACGCCCCTGACGCTTCGGTGCTCACGGCCACCCTACTCTGCCTGGTCGTCAACACAGCCCTCAGCAAAGCCAAAGACTGTCATCGGCCCTTGCGATGATTCGCTTTATCGTTTTCACGATACGATGCACTACATCAATGGTGGTTGAACGGGTAGATCTATTTCATGCAAGTCTTTGTAGCCGGCACAGGAAAACTTGGTTCTGAATTGTTGACATCTCTCACTTCTAACCAGAGACAAACAATTTTGCCCTGGCATAGCCAGCCGACTTCAAATGAACGAAGCATAGTTATTCATGCAGGCTCTGGACGAGAGCTGCAGACAATTTCCACTTTCTGTTCACGCACATCCTCCGTTCTGATTGAACTGTCCACCGGTTCCGCGATTGAGTCCGTTGATGTCTGCTTTCCTGTTGTGCTATGCCCCAACACCAACATCCTCATGCTCAAATTTATGCATATGTTGGAATGCTCAGGCAGTTTGTTCAGTGGCTATGACATACAGCTAACGGAATCTCACCAGGCATCTAAAAAGTCTGTCCCAGGCACCGCTGTTGCTATTGCCAACGCATTGAGCCTTTCCATAGACAAGATTGCTTCAGTTCGTGATACAGCCACCCAAACAGGTGAGTTCAAAATTCAAGAAGAACATCTGGGGCGGCATGCCTTCCATCAAATCAGAATCAATGATGGTTCGTGCCAGATCGCGATGGAATCGAGAGTAGTTGGCGACTCTCCCTACGCTCATGGCGTACAGCAAATCGTAAGTGCAGTGATTGAGCAAAAGCTACTAAATCGGGTTTACTCGATTACCGAGTTCATCGAGAAGCGGTGGCTCTGAACGCTCTCAGGCACGAACTTCTGACAACCGCGCCCGACCCGACCGCAGCCAGTTCACTACCGCAGGCTGGCCAGGTGCTAGATCGGGTGGAAAGCATGCGACATCAACGTGGATTCATGACATCTGAACCCCATCAACCGCTACACTGTACATATGCACAGTCATCGCCTTATGAGTGGTATGCCCGTCCAACTGATCGCGTCCCCGGTTACTTTGCCGTTGGCTGATCGCAGCGCGCGCGCAGGCTCGCCCGCCAATGACTTCGCAGGCAAGCGGCTGGATATTACAGACCTGCTGGTCACGCACCCCAAGGCCACATTCCTGCTGCGCGTGGCCGGCCCGTCCATGCAGGAACACGGCATCGATGACGGCGACATCGTCGTGGTGGACAGGGAGCTGCGCGCCCGCGATGGCAGCATCGTCGTGGCGGTTGTCGAGCGCGAGCTCGTCATCAGAGTGCTGGACAGCAATGGCGACACTTGCAAGCTCAAGGCGGGCGCCCCCACCTACCCCGACGTCGTGCCGCAGGAAGGACAGACCCTGGAGATCTGGGGCGTCGTCACCAGCTGCATCAAGCGCTTTGCATGATGCAATTTGCCCTGATGGCACGCGCGGCTTCAGCACCGACCAGCTCCAACAAAGCGGCTGCGCCGGGCTGATGTACTGCTTCGCGACCAACTGATCGGGGTGAAAGCGCGGGTCTCGGCCCGCGCCTTGCTTGAGCACCAGGCCGCGCTCAATTCAATGATTCATCCTGAGTTCGTTCTGACCTCTTGATGAAAAACAAACTCCACATGCCTTCGCTCTCACGAGTTAGGCGCATTTGATACACGACTCATTCCTTCTGAATTTAGATGAGTGATCGCCAGCGATATTTGGTTTAATCAGGCGCGATAACAACACTGAGAGAGATTGAATGGCTTCATGCGCGTACTGCCATACCAGAATTCTTTTTGGCGGAAAGCGAGACGGCGACCGTCGCTACTGCAATGAGAAATGCCTGCACCAAGGGCTACTTTCCGACGCTGCGAGCCAGCTCTTCCCCGCCGATGTGAAGGCCCATATTTTTCGGGTTCACAGAGGCAACTGCCCCAAGTGTGATGGCCCCGGCCCGGTGGATGTGCATACCTCTTACCGCGTGTATTCCGTCGTCATGATGACGTCGTGGTCCAGCCGGCCGCTGGTGGCTTGTGCACGATGCGGTACCAAACAAAAAATCGGAGACACGGTCTTTTCATTGTTCCTGGGCTGGTGGGGCCTGCCTTGGGGAATTTTGATGACGCCGGTGCAGCTCACCAGAAATCTGATTGCCTTTGGCAAGACCCCAGACCCCGAGACGCCCTCGCCCGCGCTGGAGCAAGTGCTTAGAAGCCATTTAGCCGCCCAGCTCATTGCCAATCAGCAACAAGCGGCGCTATCGCAAAGCGCCCAACCCGGCAGCAGGTAGAGACGGCGCAGCCCGCGGTCGCCGTTGAAATCTGATTAGTGCCCCAAAAAGCGCCCACTCACGAAAAAAGGCAATGTAGCTCTCTACATTGCCTTTTTCTTTGGTTTATTAGAGTTGCCCAACATCGCACGACACGCGCGGCTGCGGCGTGTAGCAACTCCAGCAGAGCGGCAGCACCGGTCTGATGTACTGCTTTGCGACCAACTGAGCTAGATGAAATTGCAGGCCTCGGCCCGCTTAAGTTCATCCAGAGTTTTCCCGTCCTACTTGAGCATGCCTAAATAGGCCACTACGACAGTGGACACACCTCGTAGGCCAGTCAGCGTCGTCGCTCACAACCAAGCGTTACGCTATTCCTCATCGTTGCGGCGCGAAAATCCCGAGATAATGGCAACCAACAGCAAGCTACTCATCCAACCAAAAAGCGTCTCAAACCAAGCAAGTAAACGCACTGCATAGCCCCAGCGCAGATTCCAGATTGGCTTCTCAACCATATCGTCTGTGGACGATGGTATATAAGCTCCCCAAGCATTCTCCTGCCCTAAATCCACAACGGGCAACAACAAGTCTAAAGAATAAAATAATGGACTAAATGTTGAATACTCGCCGGGGAGCTTGGAGCAACTGGTCCATGCGTACTTCACCCCGGCCTTCTCAGATTTTTCAAATTTCTTATTTTGAATGGGCTGACATTCGCCATAAATAGGATTCTGGAAAACCAATGGATCAGAGGGAGCTATCGCATTAAATTGCGGCAGAGCAAAAATGCAATACAGCACCCCACAAATAACCCATACAGACAACATCCAGGTCACCAAGCGAAAAGGACGATAACCGTAACCAACAAATAGTCCAAATACGCGGTGCGTCAAGAAAGTCATTCCACCCTCTAAAAACTCACGTATTTCACGCACGCGTTTAGGCCATAAAAATTGCCCTCTGCGCCCAATTTCGTATAACTTCTCTTCTAAGGCAACACCTACCTTTTTTGCATCCTCTACATACCCCATCTCCCGCAAAATACGCTGTAGATGACGCCATGATCGTGGCCGGAATTTCTGATTACTTAAGTGATCCGGATACTGATTACGCAACCATGCCAAGCGTTTTTCACCTAAATCTTGATTAGAGCCGGCAATAGATTTGTACAAAAAACCATCAAGAACACTACCTTTAGCCCATGAATTTACATCATCATCTAGTACAGCCACTTCCGCATGCAATGCATTCACAAGTACTGGAGTGAGACCCTCTCTCATTTGCCAAGCGCCTTTAACAACTATGGTCTCTATGTTTAAAGAAAAACCTTTGTGCGCCTTGAAATCCCCTTTAATGCAACTTAGATTGCCTCCGATGCATGTTCCCAGCATATGTACGGTGCCACTCGCACTAAATCCATGGTTTAAAAAAACACTCCCATTGATAATACTCCTACCGACACATAATGCAAAACCACTTTGCACTTTGAAGTGAGCACCGGTACAGTCAAAGTTGCAGCCAATTTTTGCACCGTTGAAGTTAACTGTACCAAAGGCTTTGAATGATGACTTTAAGAAAACACTGCCGTTTACATTAATTCGATCAGCGTCAATAGCGTAATCTGCCATCCCGTCGAAGTTCCCACGACCGCAATCCAAGTTACTACCAATCTGCGCTCCCAGCAACCGGACGACACCTGAAGCCTTAAATCCATTTCTAAAAAAAATACTACCCTGGACATTTATACGATCCGCACACAATGCCGCTCCAAAATCATTTTTTAATTGCCCACTGCTAAAGTCCAAGTTACATCTAATCTGGGCGTCCATAAGCTGAACTTCACCAGTGGCAACGAAGCCATCGTCAAATATCGCATTACCAAAAATATCCATACCCTGTGCACGTAGCGATACGCCCTTATCAGCGTTTAACTGCCCTCCTCGGCAGTTAAAATCACCGCCAATACGAGCACCTCTGAACTGAACTTCAGCCGCCGATCTAAATCCATTTCCTAAAAATACACTTTTCGTACAGTACAAAAAGTTTGCTTGAAGACCTTTACCAAGATAGCTGCCTTCAAGATCAATATCTCCATCAAATTGAGTATTCGTTGCAATGAACTGATTACCAATACGGCAAGATTTCAGGCTAACCTTGAATTTTATATAACCACCACTCAAATCAAGGTCACCCAACAAAAAAGCTCCGCGTAAAGCCACGCCTCTCTCGTGGATAGGCGCCTTTTCATCGCCTCCCAATAGTAAGAAGCGCAAAAACTCAGCACGTACGACTCTATTATTTTTAGCTAGAGTAGGTACACCGTCGTAACCAAGGATAGCTTCATTCCCAAATCTACAGGCATCCAGCAGCTTTTGCTCACCAAGTTTGAGACGCCCAAAATCACTCAAACTACGGCCAAACGGCTTCTCTGGTTTTTCCTGCGCCACAGTCACTCCCTCTACATATGCTTTTTGTTGACGCAGCATGTTATCTGAGTCGCAGATACACATTCCAACACTTGCCAGCCAAAGCGCACCCGCTATACTTGACATACCTCGCAAGAGGTGGAGCGTAAGAACTCCTAAGGAACAGCGGAAGAACCGCACCCGACAGTTGGCGGTTTTTTTGCGCCCGGACATTGCACGCCTGCACTCTTGCAGACGGTTGATTTATGGCCGGGAGGGCGACGGATACAAGACCCGCAAGGGGAAGAAGTCCGCCTGGCTGTTCCCAGGTTCTTAACCTCCCGGCCGCCTTATTGCAGTGCGTAAGAACGCTGCGATAAGGCTTCAAAAGTCTCGAACAGGAGCAGCACCATGTCTCAGCCCGCACTGGCTATCTCTCCCACCGTCACCATCGTTGACGGCATCCCCACCACACTCAGCACCGATCTAGCTAGCCACTTTGGCAAACGCCATGACGACGTGTTGCGCGGCATTCGCAATCTCTGCGCGCAGTTGCCCGAAGGGGGGTGTCCGCAATTTTGCGGAGACCTCAGTCACCGACGAGCAAAACGGACAAACCTACCCCGCCTACCGTCTGACCCGCGACGGCTTTACGCTGCTGGCCATGGGCTTTACCGGCAAAGAGGCACAACGCTGGAAGGTCGCCTATATCGACGCCTTTAACCGTATGGAAGCTGCGCTGCACCAGCCTGCGGACACGCAGCGCATGGAGCTGGCCTTTTCTCTGGCCGCAGAGGCCGCGGCGCAGGTGCACCGCACGGTGTTCAATGCGGTGATGCAGGGCGATGCAGATGAGTGGCAGCACAGCCGCTATCTGCTGAACCTGAATTACGACAGCCAGGGCCGCGCCACCCTGCCCCACGCCCAGCCGATTGCGACCGACCAGATGGTGGTGTCCTTCAGCAGCCTGCCGCAGCGCATTGCCGACGGCGATATCATGAGCGCGACCGACGCGCAGCTGGCCACGCTGGCAACGGCCTGCACCCAGCGACTGACCCAGCGCGCCCAGCACCGCGAAAAGCAGGTGACGCTGCCGATCTACCCCGGTAATTCCCCCGGCCAGCGCCGCGCGTCTGCACCGGCCCTGCCAGCCAAGCAGCCCACTGCGCCCGATGAAGGCCTGCTGCGCATGACGTTCCGATAGGCTGCTTTTGATAGCCCGAAGCGCTGTGCCCTACAAAAAGCCCCTAGCAGGGGCTTTTGCTCAGTCCTCTGGCGTGGAAGGCCAGAACAGCTCTCGCACTTCGGGAGAGTAGTACGGCAAGGCAAGCACCGCTCCAAAGAGTACACAACCCAAGGTCGACGTAGAGTGCCCCAGACCGGACAGGATGATGGGCGGGCTGAAACAGGCGACAACCCAGGTCGCAACAGAAGACCACAGGGTAAACCGAGGTGCCCATGCTCTGAACCGGAGCATGCCGTAGAAAGCAATGAGGCAGAGCACCAAGACCACCGAAAACGCCAGCAAGAAAAGCCAGTCCATGGGGGCGACCTCTGACTGCATCAAGAGGCTCTGGGAAAGATCTGTCAGCTCATGGGGCACCAGATCGAAGCCATATTCCGCCAGCATTCCGAGGATTGGGATGCCCAGCGAAGCAATCACCAATGCGCGATACGTCGATTTGCCCATACCCTCTCCAAGTTGTTATTGGTGAATCGTACTACCGCCCTAGCCGCCAATACCGATCTTCACAGCGGATGCGAGAGCACCATGCACAAAGCCTGCGCGGTTAAACGGGCCGCTGCCCGTCCGCCAGCCGGCGCAGCAGCTGCAGCTGTTCGCTCTGGATGGCGATGAGCTCACCCCACTGCGTTTTCTGCAGCTCGTCTATTTTTTCGTGCAGCAGCATGATCTCCAGCTCCGCCTTGAGGTTGACTTCGTAGTCGTGCTCGCCACGGATGCGGTCTTTTTCTGCCTGGCGGTTTTGCGACATGAGAATGATGGGCGCCTGTATGGCGGCCAGCATGGACAGAAACAGGTTCAGCAGAATGTAGGGGTACGGATCGAAGGTGGAGCCGCGCGCCCAAAGAAGCAGCGTGTTGAGGCCAACCCATACCACCATCGTTGCGCCAAATAGGATCACAAAGGCCCAGGACCCGCCAAACGTTGCAACGGCATCTGCCGCGCGCTGCCCGAAGGTGGGCGGCGTTTGCTCCAGCTCCTGCGCCACATTGCGCGAGATGTGTTTGCGCCGGGCAATGTGCTGGGCGACCTTGAGCGCTCTGGCGTCCAGGGTATCTGCGGAGACTCCGAGCAACCTCTTGGCAACGGTGTCCGTGTTGAGCATGGGAACTCCTTGATGTTCGAAGCCTGAAGCGATCATCCATCGGCGAGCCGACCCTAGTACTCGACCATGCACCACACCGAAGAATCGTCACCCACATTCAGAACCAGGCGCAGGCGATGAATGTCGGGCAGGTTCTGAAGCGATCCGGAAGGGTCGTGCCGACGCTCGGTAAGAGTCACCGAGCTGCCGGCGTCATCTTCAAACACCAAACTGACGATCACCTGCGGGTCTGCATTCTTATCTCTTCTAAAGCCAATAGACTCAGCGACAAGTACAGCAGGCATACTGTCGCGCTCTTTCTTACAGGCATCAAGCATCGAGGAAACTTCCCGAAATGCTGCCTCAGCAGATGTAGTCATAGCGACCTTCCTAAAGAGCGATGCGTATCTGGAAATGCCCCATAAGTACGCAACAACCGCTTGTCATCACAGGAGAACCGGCGCCTGAATCGACACAGCTTGCCGGGATGAATGCAAAGACTCCATAGCACCCTGATCACTTTAAGTCGGCTCTGCCCCGCGCTTAAGGGGCATCCCTTCTGCCCTCTTGAATATTCACTATGGGTATTGCACTAGCTACCTTGGAGTGTGAGGATGACTTGGCAATCGTTCGGATTGCGTGGCACCCATACAGGCGCTGGCGCGCAAGGAGGATGGATATGTTCAAGCACATTCTGATTCCGACAGACGGCTCGAAACTCTCCGAAGCCGCGCTGCGTGCGGGCATGCAACTGGCCAAGGAGCAAGGCTCCGAGGTGACGGTGCTTTATGTGATGCCGGACTATTCGGCCCTGATGTATAGCGGCGAGGGGATGGTGGCCTACAACCCCAGCGAGATGCGCCGGGACGCCGAGCTAACGGCCGACACGGTGCTAAAGGCGGTGCAGGACATTGCCAAGGCCGAGGGAGTGGACTGCAAGTTGGAGCGGACGATGAACTTTTCAGTGCACCAGGCCATCATCCAGCAGGCCAAGGACAGCCACTGCGACCTGATCTGCATGGCGTCCCACGGTCGCAAGGGCCTTGCCGGCATTTTGCTGGGCAGCGAAACCCAGCGCGTGCTGGTGAACAGCGGCATTCCGGTGCTGGTGCACAGGCCGGTGGCCAATTAGGTCAGAGCCGATTTCCACTGAATTTCAGGCCTTTGCTTGCCCATCAAAAAAACCGCCGGAATACCTACTTCTGGGTGTTGCATTAGCCATCCCGGAGTGTGAGTATGGGTTTGGCAATCGTTCGGATTGCGTGGCAACCCCACAGGCGCTGGCGCGCAAGGAGGCTGAAAATGTTCAAGCACATTCTGATTCCGACAGACGGCTCGAAACTCTCCGAAGCCGCGCTGCGTGCGGGCATGCAGTTTGCCAAGGAGCAAGACTCCCAGGTGACGGTGCTATATGTGATGCCGGACTATGCCGCCTTGATGTACAGCGGCGAGGCGATGATGACTTACAACACCAGCGACCTGAACAAGGACGCCGAAAGAACGGCCGACAAGGTGTTGCAGGCGGTGCAGGACATTGCCAGGGCCGAGGGGGTGGATTGCAGGACGGCACGAGCCATGAACGCCTCGGTGCACAAGGCCATCATCCATCAAGCCGAGGAAAGCCACTGCGACCTGATCTGCATGGCGTCGCACGGCCGCAAGGGCATTGCCGGCATTCTGCTGGGCAGCGAAACCCAGCGCGTGCTGGTGAACAGCCACATTCCGGTGCTGGTGCACAGGCCTGTGGTCAAAGAGTGAGCCTGGTCAGTAGGTCGCCAGCAACTGCCGATCGACCTGCACCTGCCCTTTCAGGGCGTTGACCTGGGCGTCTCGGCGCTCGACCAAGCCGACAAGCTGGCTAACAATGCCCGCGCCTTAGCCAGCAGGCGCGGATCGATGGCGGCCATATAACTGTCGCGCCGGGCGGTGAGCTGTTCGGTGGTGAGGTGGCTGTAGAGAATCATGCGCCGATGGTCGGCGGGGCGCTAGAAACAATCCAGAGAAACTAGTTCTCTAAATTCGTTCTGCCTTGTTTCGGGCTTATGCAGCAATGACATCAACAATTAAATTGATAGCAAAGCTAAGATACTTAAGAGCATAAAACAATATAGAGGGAACCGGCGTGGAAAAATACCATGAAATGGCTGCGAAGTACTTTCACACCTTCGAGGGCCGAAAGTTCTACCCCAAGCTATTGAGCCTACGATGGGCCTGCTGGCTCATCACAGGAATTGCGTTCTTCACCTTTATCGGTACTTTGGTCTGGTTTCGTACTTGGCCTTGGATGATCCCCATGTACACGGCCGAAGTGCTTTTCATCCTTTCCAGCCTCTGGATTGAAAACTTCAAATGGAAAAGGCAAAAAAGGTACTTCAAGCTGCGTGAGGAAAACCCCAAGACTCACCTGAAAGAAGTGCAATGTATGCACTTGCAGCACATCACACAAAAGCCCGCAGGCAATTTTGCCGCTGTTGTCAAAGAAATTGCGGACCTTAGAACCAACCAGATACGCTTTTCCCCTCCGAAGATCAATTACTGGCGCTTGGTCTATGACCCTGATTCCAAGGCCCGCTTGATCTCCATCACCCTGGCATCTCTTGCGCTGTTTGTCGCATTGGTCAGCCGCACCACAGACATAGAACTGCCAAGTATCCTGGAGTTCATGGCCCACGATAGCTTTGGCGGTTATCTGATCAATCTTCTAGGGATAGCAATTGGCCTCTACGTCATCTTCTTTGGCATCTACTACGCCTATTCGCAAATCAAAGCATTCGCTATGAGCTGGCTAGCCCGCTGGAACTGGCAGTTGACTGAGGACTATGTTTTGGAGCATTTCGTGACTGCGCTCGTCAACCGTCATGCACCAGTTAATTGGCAGTGAAGACACAAAAAGCCCGTGCCAGCCAATGCTAGCAGGGGCTTTTTCATTGCGCCGAGAAATTCAAGCCAAATCAGGCTCTAGCACTTATCCATCAAGCGGTAGCGGCTATAAAAATTGATTACTTGAAGGTCATCATCAGCGTGCCAGGCGGCAGGCTGGGTACGGGTTACGTGGCGGGACGGTTTGACCTAGCGGCCTGCTTTTCGCGGTGCTGAGCGCGTTGGGTGAGGCGCTGGGTGCAGGCCGTGGCCAGTGCGGCGAGCTGGGCCAGCAGCAAGTCTTTGGCGCTGTCCACGCCTACCAGCCAGAGCTTGATGCCGTGCGATATCTTGCGGCCGCGGTAGTTGACCTCTTGCAGGCTGCTGGGGCCGACGATGTTGCGGTTGTCGTTGTTATCGCCCTTGATGGCGCGCAGGCCGGCAAGCTACCCTTGCGCGCTGCGCACCCAGTTGTAGACGGCCTGGGTCTGGTCGGACGAGTCGATGCTGATAGCAGACAGCCCCAGGCTGCCGCCGTGCCAGGCCTGCACGTAGCGCTGCTGCAGGTATTGGGTGACGGGCTCCCAGTCGGCCTCGCTGGCGGTGTTGCCCTGAATGACCTGGTGGGCGACAGCCCACCGGTCACGCTGCACGTCAACCCCGGCGGTGAACAGCAGCGCGCCAGCGGGCACGCGGCCCAGGGGGGATAGTCTTCGGCCCGGGCCTGTAGGGCGTGTTCGTCGCTGCTGTCGCCTTTGAGCACCCAGCTCTCGCCCAGGGTTTCGTTGGTAAAGCCGGTCATGGGCCCTACGTCGCCAGCCTGCAGGGCGCGGTGGGCCTGCTCGAATTCTTCGACGATGCTGACCCAGGTGCGCTGGGAACTGTAGGCAGCCCAGACATGCACGCCCAGGGTGCGCGGCGGGCGGCAGGGCTGGCCCGCAGCATCGTGCCAGATTCGGTCTGCGCCGTAGCGGCGACCGGTCTTTTTGCAGACCCAGGTGCCGGTGAGCGGCCAGCCGCCGGGCAGGTGGTCGGCCTGGGTGATGCTCTCCAGGCAATGCGGGCAGCGCATTGGCGGCCTGGATGGTAGCCATGGCTTCGGGGCTGAGGTGTGCGCTCGTGCGGCGTTGCCCTCCTAAACGCTACCTGCTCTGATATCCAATGCTGCGGTCTCGTCTGCGTCGAACTGCGCCATGGCTTCGACCTCTTTGTTGACCAGTTGGGAGGTGGAGCGGAGCCATCCGTCGCGCATCGGCCATGATGCGCAGCACGATCAGCAGCACCTCTTGCGGCAGATCCAGGCAGGCCTTGCGGACCTGGCCTTCGAACTGGTCCATGTGATCGACAATGGCCGAGCTGGCCAGTCCTAGCACGTCGGCCAGAATGCCAAGGGGCGCGTACTCGCCACGGGCGACGGCGTTCTTCAGATCCTGCGCCTCGCGCTGGGCCTTGGCCAGGTCGGCGCATTCTTGCACTAGGTCGAGGCCCAGGGTCTCTCCGACACGGCCCGCCGCCTGGTCGCGCAGGTGCTCGCAGTAGCCCACCAGCCAGGCGTGGACGTTTTCACCACAAGTCAGCACGCCTTCGCTCATGCGCCTGCTGATGCTTGCTTCGCTGACACCCACCATCTGCGCAAACTCTGCTTGCGAAACGATAGCATCCAAATAAGGCAGAACCTTTCGTTAGCCCCCTTAGGAAACTCACGCAACAGTCCGACAATGCGGCTTGAATTACTCTCTTCAGAGACCCGCCGGAAGGACCCGCGCCCCTCACTCAGCCTATTTTTTGTGCAGCGCATCAAACCTTCACCTCTAGGCCCAGGGCCATGCGTGCGGACTTGCCGGCGTAGTACGAGATGCTGGTGTCGCCACCCTCCATGCGGGCCACGATGCGGCGCGCCCATCCACCACATTGCCCGCAGCGCCGCAGAAGCGTTTGACCACGGCTTTGCCGAGCCGGGCCACCTGGGCTTGGGGATCTCCTGCCGATGCATCCGATAGACACCGTGCTGCACGAGCTGCAGCACCGAGCGAGTGGCCCTGCTCTCCGAGATCTAGACAACCGAAATTCTGTTAGTTTTGGTTCAAAATCGATTTCTGCCAGAAAAAGAGAGTATTGTGAAGAAAGCAGTCATTTCTGAGTGCTTTATTGAATCGGAGGCTTTTATGAAAGCCACAGTTAAAAAGGGTTTCAATGCCCGCACCCATAAAACCGGGCTTCCAGACGTCGATAGTCATTCGGCCTCCCATGACGACTATTCCCACACGCCTGTTCACCCCATCAAAAAGGGACGCTTTATTTTGAGCGACATCGTTGCAAAAAGGATCCCATCACCTAAAGCCTCTTCAGGGAAAGTGAAAATAGTGGGAAAGAGATTTCTGAGCGAATAGCGAAAGGAAATTTATATGTTCGCACAACCACTACCCAAAGCCCAAGAACTTTGGTCGAATCTCATACATGTGTTATTTCCTTGGGCGAGAGCTTTTCCAGGCCTGCCAGAAGAGGAAGAAACGAATACTCAATTGCAGGAACCTGTAACCGAAAAAGAGCATCAAATTAATCGTGATGCTTAAGCTAATTCGACTATCCCTCCCCTCGATCGACCCTTCAGAACCCTACAGGTGGCTTTAAATCGAAAAAGGAGTACTATGCATGGCGGTGGACATCAATAATTCCCCTGCTAAATTAAAGGCCTATATGTTAAGCGTAATCAAAAATCCCTCATCTGAAAACAATCCTGTCCTTCATGAAGTTGATAGCACTGCAGTGCCTACTGGCGACTTTGTCTATTGCCCAGCGGTTTACGAAGCCAGATTGCGTCAAAACGAACACGAAAAAACACAAGTGCGCATCAAAAAATCTCGTCAGGCACAACGTAGCAACGCCACTGAATAAGGCTTCCGAGCCCGTTCGCCTATCACTCTGCACCGCTAGTTGCACGATAGTTTGACCTGCAGGTTGCTTCAACTGGCGCAGCCCTCTCTTCTCAACGCTGCAGCCATTCAGGCATCCAAATAGAGGATGCGGTATCCCTTCAAACGAACTTCCACAATAGTTTTCATCTACCGGCATAGCTCCTATTTGGGGTAATTTCTGAAGTTAATTAATTTCTTCGAATATACCCATATTTATAAAGTTTTCACAACAACACTTTGTGTGAATCACTCACGCAGTGATAGCAATAAAGTCTTTTGCACGCTAGCTCCAAGCCATTTATTTGCTACTTGACACAGCCTCAATTAATGTAATTTTTCGTCTGAAAACAGTTTTATTGGTGAAAGAGGCGTATGGTTTATCTATGGGAGTCAGTCAGGGCTTTCCAGAAATACCAGAGGTCTTTATGCCCCTCATCAATAAATACACACATTTATTCAAGGTATACAGACCACATCTCTTGGATATAGACGACTACCTTATTACCGACAAATACTTCACTGTGTCGTCGAATGACGATGCAGAGAGCGAGATAGCGAAATTTGATGAGTTCTCTAGAAAAACCATAAAACACTCCCAAGTTCACAAAACAATAAAAACACCTTCAGAACAATAATTAATCAAGGACTCAACGCCAAACAAGGAGGCCTTATGTCCTACCTAAATTCGCAATGCCAAGGTTTTTTGTGCTCCATAAAAAAGACCTTCAGAGGCATCAGCAATAGAAGCAGCCAGCCAGATCATCAGGAGAACAAAACTCCCACAGACGAAGAAAAAAAAGATCTGGAGCGTCAACAGCCAGTCTTGATCCAAAGACAACGGGAACTTCACAGCGATGTCACCTAAAAAGATGTCGCATCAGCGGTGCTAACAGACGGTCTGTCGTGAGCACTACCCACCAGGACATCGCTCCACAAAGAATCTCCACAACGTGGCTCCTTTCAAAGTGTCCCTGGATCCAAAGCAGGTCTTTCCGATCTGCTCTCAACCTCAAGGAATGTTCACCATGACTCAACAAACCAACCCACAAAGCACTGCAAACCAGCAAGGCCAGTCGCCTGCGGATCAACAGCAAAAAGACAAGCAAGCTCAGCAGCAAACCCCAAACCCGCAACAGCCTGGCCAGAAGCCTGCACAAGAGCAGAAAAATCCTGCCCAGCAGGGGTGACGACTATTTCGCTGATCTCCATGAAGATTGGTACCACCCAAACGGTCAACGAAACTCGTTTTTGGCGCTTCTACTGGCCCATGCAAATGGGGCAGCCGCTCAGAAATCCAAATTTCAGTCAGCAGCAATGCAAATGCAATAAACGTCAACCAGGCTCACAACCGTTGACGCAAATTCAAGAGCAAATGCACTGACCCTTGACCATCAACTAGAAGACCCGCATCACGCGGGTTTTCTAGTTTTTGGAAGACCACGGCACTCGCCATCCATATCCAAGGCTCGTAGCAAGCACCCTGCACGCATGCAGATGCACCGGTTACGCGCCGGCAAAGCGGCCCACCTGCCCCTGTTTGTCGAGGCCACGCCGGGTGCACCCTGGTTCTGAACTGCGGCAGCAGCTTGATCGTGGGCATCGTGTGGAACGCTCCACAGGCCTTGGAAATGGGCTTTGATGGAACCAACTATTTACACCAGCCCCCTGCCAATGCATCCAATCGACACCGTGCTGCACGAGCTGCAACACAACGACCGCCAGCGCAGCCGCCTGCTATGTGCTATGGAAAGCAAAGCAGCTACCGCCAGCCCAGCAAAGCTATCAGCATCAAACTACTTTCAAATGCAGATAGAGCAAGCGCAGCGCGCTCACAAATTGAGAAGTCACTACCCAAACAAAAGCCCGCAAGGTTCCAGACCTCGCGGGCTTTTTAGCTTCAGGTAATTTCCACACCTGAACGTCTTGCGGCCTCGATCACCACCTGCAGCAAGATGTTCGTGTCCGGCTTCACCAAAGGCAGCGTCTGCATAAAACTCAGCCGCCTGGCTCCTGACTCGAACAAACAGACGCACTCATGCTGAGGGTGCTGCGCCGACGCATACAAGATGCCGTCGTAACCACCACCAAAACACTCCTCAGCCAGCGCCTGCGTATGCTGAATACGCTGCGACTGCAGAACCGGGTACTGCTCCTCAAGGCCTCGTAGATCCACCAGTCGTAAAGGCTTCTTGGAAACAAAAGTACTCAACGCTTTTAATCGCAAATCCTCCAAAGCTACGAAGGTTTTAAGTTCACGTCTGAAAACTGCCTCATACAACGCCGTCTCCGCACTATCTGCCAGATACGCCGTCACCCCAGTTGCCAGACAAAACCGCCCTGCTTTGATTCCTGCCGGAGGAAGAATCATGCGATTAATACTATTGCTACCCTTTCGCGCCTTAATACGTTGAACGCGATGGAAAACCTGCCCTGCGGGCAATTCAATTTTTGGAACCTGATCTACCGAAATTGTCATTTTTGAAGGTCATTTTTATCAATGTCCTTCTGCCATGGCCAGTTGCAAGATACGCTCAGCAGATTCACCCTGTGCCAGCGCCACCAAAGGTGTGCGACGGTCAAGTGCCTCTTGTGAGTTTTCAAGGAATGCCAACAAGCTCCAGCTATCCGTAGTGCCCAGCGCTTCAAACAGCGGCTGAATCAACTCGAAGACATGAGGTTCAAATTGCCACTTGGGCAGCTTGAAACCACGACGCAGGTTGGAGATGCCGATGCAGCGACCTTGCTTGATCCAAGCATTGATCGTTACACGCGATACACCGGCCAGCTCTGCAGCCTCGTCAGTTGTCAGCATGTCGGCAGCAGCGATCCGATTCTTACGGAACTCCGCGCCTGAGCGCAACACTGCAGCCGATTGCGCAGCAGTGGCATAAGGATCAGCTTTTGCCGTTGTCCTTCCCTTGGTATCTGCCTCTGGAAAAGCAGAAAGATGAGTTAAAGAGTTAGTTAACATTCAACTTCCTTCTGCCATATTCATGGCGTATTTTTTTTATCTACCTTGAAGGCAAAAAAGAAACTATGTCTAACTATTTCAAAACCCTCATTGAGTTTTAAAAAGCAATTTTCAAAAGAGAAAATCAGTTTATTGATCTTTTTCTCTGCAAGACTTAATAAAGCGCTTTGCAGCGATTTATTTATCGTCTTAAATACTCTATTGACTATCTCGCAGATTCTATTTATTTCCGAGTAAAAACCTATTCCCAAATTTCCTACAATAATTACTCGATTGACAACATTGGCTGCCCTTTGATTAACTTCATCAGAAGCTTCTGGAGTAATTACTCCTTTACGAATAAGCCGCTCGCGCAAGCTCTCCGCAGGATTTGGTGATGGTGATAGTGCTTCGGCTGTCATGGTGTTGGGTTCAAAACAGAGGTGGGTGACGGCTTGCGCCATGAGTTGAGGTGGCACCATTGTGGCAAACCTCGCGAAGATCGTCAATCTCGTTAAGTTGGAAAAATTGGAACACTTTGCAAACCTAGGCGAGTAGCGCTACACTCCAACCCGTCACGCCAGTAAAGCGTGATCGGGTTGGGAAGCCCGAAACAATCTTGCGGTAACAACAAAGCCGCACCTGAACCGCAGTCGTGCGGCTTTGTCGTCTGTGGCCCCAGTTTTATGGTGGCTCGGAGGGGGAGCCGCGAGGCTCGCCGGTTTGCCGCAGGGTTGTCCGGTCTTCCTACCCCTTCGAGTCACCGCCATTTGTTGGGAAGCGAGCTGCGGTGGTTGTAGCAAAGCACACAACCTTCGGAGGCCGTCATGGCTGACATCACTTCTTTCAACTTCGGCACACATGCCGTTCGCGTCACCACGCGCGACAACCAACCCTGTCGAGAAGATCATCGACTACGCACGCGCCAAGTTTGCGCCCACGGTCGCCAATCTGATCACGTTTCGATTCTTCTCAGGCCTGCGCACCAGCGAGATGGTGGCCCTGCGCTGGCACAGCATCGACTGGAACAAGAAGCAGGTGCTGATCCACGAGGCGGTTGTCAAGGGCCTGCGCAAGCAGACCAAGACCAACAAGGCCCGCCTGGTCAGCCTGAACAGCCGGGCCCTGGATGCGCTGGAAAGGCAGAAGGAGCAGACGCCCAGGGCGCAACTCGGCAGCATGGCCAGCGACGTCATGAACCAGGCCGCACCCAAGGATTCACAAACGATCTTCGCTGACCCGACGCATGGCGAGCCATGGGCAGACGACAAGCGGTTTCGCAACCCCTTCTGGGTGCCGATGTTCAAGGCGCTGGGCATTCGTTACCGCCCGCCCAACCATATGCGCCACACCTATGCGACGATGCTGCTCATGGCAGGAGCCACGCCGGCCTATGCAGCCAAGCAGATGGGACATTCTGTGGAGATGTTTTTGAACGTCTATTCCAAGTGGCTGGACGACGGTCAGGGGGATATAGAGCAGGCGAAGCTGGAGTCCTTCATCGGACAAAACTCCCCAGGAACTCCCCCGAAAAAACAAAGATCGTGATAAGTCTTTGTTTTAGAAGAGTAAAGCTGGAGCGGGCGATGGGAATCGAACCCACGTTATTTGCTTGGGAAGCAAGAGTCCTACCATTGAACGACGCCCGCACACTGATAACTGCATGATTTCATTGCAAAATCTGCCGCAAATCGTTGTCTTCACTAGGAAAAACAATTTAGTGCATCGAAAAATTTTAGCACAACGTAACCTAATGAAGCACGCTTGCACTTTACCAACTGGTATAGGTTTCAGTATAGGTTTTTCCACCGTTAGGACTCGTGAACGCCGGTGCTGAAATCCTTGCAACCGAGCACTCGGGCGAGATGCCCGTTGCCTCTATAGTGCCGAATGATCGCCATTTCGCTTCTCTGCCTTGTCGTCGGCATCTCCGACGGCGACACCCTAACCGCTCGATGTGGCGAGCCAGGTCAATATGAACAGATCAAAGTTAGGCTGCAGGGCATCGACGCCCCTGAGCGCAAGCAGCCATTTGGGGAGCGCGCCCGCCAAGCACTGGCCGAGCTGACATTTCAGAAAGAGGCTGAGCTGCGCTGCACCAAGACAGACCGGTATAAGCGACAAGTCTGCTCAGTTTGGGTAGTTCCAGCGTCAGCACCCAGCGGTCCGCGCACACTCGATACAGGTCTGGCCATGATCACGCAAGGCATGGCCTGGTGGTATCGCGCCTATGCCCGCGAACAGTCACCGCAGGTGCGCGGGCAATACGAGTTTGCAGACCAAGAGGCCAAGGCTCGAAACGTTGGACTTTGGCGAGACCCAGAGCCAATCGCGCTATGGGATTGGCGCAAAGCCTTACGCGAGCCTCGGCAAAACCTAAGTCCGTAAACGACCTACTCCAGGCATTCGCTTGCGTTTGACGTGAAAGGCCCGACTCAGCTTGCCGAGGCTAGTCCTCTCGATGGCATGGTTAGGATTTTTTTGCCTTCGACAGAATCGATCGACAGTCCGCAATCGTTTGCTGGAGGTTCTTGGGGATCACAAGTGCAGGACAAACCTCAGGATCAAACGACGGGAGAGGATTGTTTAAAGAACCAAGGGCAGATTCAAGCTCCAGCGAAATTAGTGGGATGGCGCGATAGGCGTTGTGAACCGACAAAACTAACTTCTGCTCTTCAGCCATAAGCCTATCTAACTGATCACGAGGGTTTGCGAAGTTATAAGGTTCAGATTTGCTGTGCACTAGTCTGTTTCTGGCTGAAACGAGTCCTTTTAGCGCCGAGTATGGAGCCAGATCTTTTTGGAATTCGTATCCTGCAACAAGCCGCATAACGATGACCCACTTTGAGAGGACGTCAAGCTTATCCAAGTGTTCTTTGACATATGCATCACCAAGGTGGTCTGCCGCGTACTCATAAATGGCTGACTCAAAGCACATTCCGGAAAAAACAATCGTCTGCAGCCCTGCTATATCTCTCAAGCGTTCGGCTTCGACGTGCTCAGGGGCGTAATCGGATGGCTCAAAGACTTTGATCTTCTCGCTTAAATCGATGAATTGGTCGTAGCCTCGTTCGCAAGCATCAGCGAAGAGATGTGTGAGGGTTCCTATACGAGCAAAGTTTTGGCGCTGAATCTGCATATGTTGTCTAACAAGATTTAGAAAACATGCGACAAGCATGTCTAGCTCGCAGAATACTCTATGAGTCTATCAAATTGATAGCAAACTTGGCTTTGTAGTGTTTCGACAAGCCATAAAATTTTTAGCTCATGTGCATGTGACTAGCTAGCTCATGTGCATGTGACTAGCGCAGAAGATCAATGTGCCAATGACAGCTTGTGGCTGTAGATTCAACCGATCGACACGAACCCGAAACTAGACAGGCTCGGCATCAAACACATTCACAGGTGACAATCTCAGCAGTTGCCCCACCTCCCGCATCGTGCCCGCAAGCCACTGATCAATGTCTTGCATCTCGATCGCAATCACGCTCCGCTTGTCCTGCTGGTCCGCCGGCAGCTTGGGATCTGGCTTGTGCATGCGACTCATCAGGGGATGTGAGTCTGCATTGATGGTCAGCATGGTGTAGCTCTCCACGAGCTCGCCTAAAGCTGGATCATTCCAGCGATTCCACAGCCCGGCCAGCGCCCACGGCGCGCCATCGGTCCGGCGAAACCTCCACCACACGTTTTTGCCAGTCTCCCAGCACGGCTCATCAAAGCTCCAGGCGGGAATGATGCAGCGCTGGCCGCGCGCCCAGGGCGCCTTGTAGCTTGGCTTGTCTGCCAGCTCCTCTGACCGCGCATTGTTGGTGCTGTACTTCAGAGTACGTTCTTTCGCAAACCAGGGGATCAGCCCCCACTGGCCCGCCACGCCCTCGATGCTGTAGCCCGGGTCATCGACCGCGCGGCGCAGAAACGGGCCAGGCGCTCGAGGAAAGATCTCGAGACGCTCATCCTTCCACCAGCCTGGAGATTCCCGGCCAATACGAAAGTGACGCTCTATCTCGATCTCTGTAGGGGTGTTATAGCGGTTGCACATCAGTCGCCATCGTTGATGTTGCCGCCGCCAGCGTACTGAAGCTCCTCGTCAAGCTCGTGCCGATAATCGGCCATGACCTGCCGCGCCTCCTCCAGAGACTCCAGCTTCATGTCGCGCTGGACACATTCGCCCGGGGATTCATCAACCAGCAGGGCAAGTCTCGCGTGCCAGGCACAGCGCTTGATGACCGCGCCGGAAAACCGACGCAACTCTTGTGTGATCCAAGCCCCTTGCTCGATGAGGCCGGCATCCGCTGCAAGTCCATTCAGCAATGCGACTTTGGATCTTGAGATGGTGTAGCTGTCTGAATTCCTGATTTCTTCCAGGGGTTCAGGCAGCATCTCACGCTCGATGTACTCCTGTGGAACCTCCCCCACCTCCACGGCCTTGTACGCATTTCGGGCGCAGCGCTCGATGATCGCGCCCGCAAACTTTCGCATCTCCTCGGTGATCCACTCACCTTGGCCGATAAGGCCAACCTGAGTAGCCAGAGCGTTCAACACTGCCACATTGGAATTGGGCTGCGGTATCAGAGAGCTGAATAGCTCCCGCTCCACATCCCCGAACTCCCCAACATCGTCGTCATCGTCGAAATCTTCTTCGGAATCGGTCATGGGGGACCTCCTTTAACCTGGCCCTCCATTGGACTCCAGATCAGCTTTGCTTTCAAATTTACTGTATAAATAAACAGCATTTTTAGACAAAGGGGCTTGAAATGTCATCGACCAACGGATGTCTTGGGCGTGTGACCGGACCGGAGCTGGGGGCTGCGCTTAAGACTCTGCCTCCGGCTGGCCGCGAGTCGGCTGCAACCATCACCGCCGACATTGACACCATGATGCTGGGGCGCGTCCGCCTGACCTATGCACTGACCAAATCCAATATGCACCGATGGGCCATCCAGTACTTCTGGTCGCCCGTCCACGCCGAAGTGCTCTCAACGCTCAGCCCTGACGAAGTGAAAGACGAAATGCTGGAGCGCTGGTTGCGATGGTCCGAAGATCGACTAAATGAGGGTGATGTATCGACGCTCGACACCTCGGTTCGCGCGTTTTACGAATCTCTGCTCCACGTCTGCCCAATGAAAATCCACGCGCTCCACCCTGACCCCGTGGCACTCCTGAAGAAGTGGATCACCGAAGATGCTCAGCCTTGACCGACTACTGACAGAGCAGACATACCCGACCCTGTTGCGCACGCCCGGTCGATATAGCCTCCCCAATGTGCGCATCCTGCCTGGCAGCGCCAGCGACTACATCACAGAAGCAGTCCACCCCGGATGGGTGCTTGTTGTCACCATTGACGACGGGCTTGTGTATTTCGGACCCGGCCCGGCAAGCGCTGTGCGCTCCCCTGCCCCTTTTGATCTCGCAAGACCCAAGAGACAATTAGCCACCAAATAGCTAAAATAAATATATATCGAATAATCGATAAGGAAAAAGCAATGAAACAGCTACTCGTAGGTGTGCTCTTTGTTTCCGCATTCCTGAACTGCCATGCAGAATCGCTCTACATACCGGGCGGATATGTAAGTGGAAACGACTATATGCGCCTCAACAAGATCCTGCGAATGAACTATCTTCAGGGGTTGTTTGACGGTTTCATGCTTGCGCCACTTCTGGCCTCAACTAACAAGACGAAAGCAGCAAAGATTCACGATTGCACTACACAGATGCGCCTTAACACGGTGCAGTTTGCTGCCATCGTTGAAAAATACATGAACGAGTACCCTGAGCAGTGGGGCGGGCCTATGAGTGGAATAGGCTACAACGCGCTCATTAGATCCTGCACAAGAATCGGGGCACCAGTGGACTAAAGCTACTTAACTGATTGGCGGAACAGGGTTAGCCAGCCTTGAGGGAGCATTGTTCAGCAAATGCTCCAATCTGCAGCTGACATGCAGATTTAGACGGGTGATCCAGAGCAGCATTCCGCCGAAACTAAGGAATCGGCACGATCTCAGAATACAGCTCCACATGTGCGAATGCGACTTGGCGGCCTGCTCTGAGACAATCGCGCCATGACCGATGAATCTCCGATCCACACAGTCCACAAGCGCGTTTGCCAAACTTTCCTGAAGCACTGGAAGGCCCACAACAACGCCTACCCCAAGCTGATTAAGATCCCGCCGGAGGAGCTGCGGCAGTTCAACATCGTCAATTCGTTCGGCAAGCCCAATGAGCTGTGGGGCGTCCCAATTGAAATCGACCCCAACACCACGGGCGTGATGATTGCGGTCGATGGGACCGAAATGCCTTTGGTTGAGGGCTACTAAAGCGGCCACGAGTTATAGCGTTACGGAATATTTTCAAAAAAATTTGCATCGGGTGCATCCAAACATCGATCTCGCGGGTAGTACCTGCAGCAACACAAGCAATGTGCTGCTTCAGTGAATCCTTCCAACCGATCTAATTGGAGAATCTCAATGTCGACCACTCGCTTCGCATACCGCCTCGCCGCCTTTGCTGCCGTCACTTCCGCTGCAGCCCTGCTCGCTGCATGCGGCTCGATGAAGTCACCAGCCAGCAGCTTCTCTCAGGCTTCGCTGCCTGCCCCCATCCAGGTTCCCGCCGGTCACAAGGTAGCCTGGGAAACAGTTGGCAGTGGCGACATCACCTATGAGTGCCGGGACAAGGCCAATGCACCTGGCCAAACCGAATGGGTCTTCGTCGGTCCCGATGCGGTGTTGAAAGATCGCTCCGGCAAGACTGTGGGCCGCTACTACGGACCTCCCGCCACCTGGGAAGCCAATGACGGCTCCAAGCTCACGGCTACACAGCTCGCAGTCGCACCATCTAGCCCTGGAAGCTTGCCCTACCAGTTGGTAAAGGCCAATCCCGCCATGGGTGCCGGCGCGCTGGTAGACGTTAGCTACATCCAGCGCGTCGCGCTCCAAGGGGGTGTTGCTCCTGCAGACAAACCCTGCACAACAGCCACCAAAGGCCAAAAGACCATGGTCAAGTACCAGGCTGATTACATCTTCTGGAAACCCACGATGTAAGGCTTTGCAACGGCATGACTAGAATGGTTGAAGGATCTATCTCTATTTCCTTCTACCTCTTTATTTGTGCCGCCTGCAGCCGCCCTCAACGACGACGCTTTCGACCACGACGCTGCGCTACAAGCCTGTGCGCGAGGTGATCGCGAGGCCTTGCGCAGCATCTATGAGCGCGAAGCGCGCTACCTGCTTGGTGTTGCTCTCAGAATTGTTCGGGATCGTGCTGCTGCAGAGGATGTTCTGCACGATGCTTTTGTGTCCATCTGGGAGCGCGCATCGAGCTTTGACGCCGGCCGAGGTGCTGGGCGGGGTTGGATCTACAGCGTCGTCAGACATGCTGCCCTGAATCGAGTGCGCAATAGCGCGCGAGAGACCGTGCTGGATGAACCGGCTACGACTCACCTCGATGCACAGGCAGCTCTTGCGACGTGGCAGGAAAGCGGCGATGAGCTTGCACGACAGGCCTCGCTTGGCCGTCTGGGGCATTGCCTTGATGGCTTGGAGCCAGCGCGCCGTGCCTGCCTGTTGCACGCCTATGTGGACGGCTGCAGCCACAGCGAGATTGCCGAGCGGGTCAAAGCACCCCTGGGCACAGTAAAGGCCTGGATTCAGCGCGGACTGCGCGCACTGCGGGAATGCATGCAATGAGCGGCGAAACCCAACAATCACTGCCTCCAGACGACCTGCATACCCAGGCCGGAGAGTATGTATTGGGCACGCTCAATGCAGATCAGCGCCGCTCCATTGAATCCCGTCTGACATATGAGCCGGCCCTGCGTGCAGCAGTGGATGAGTGGGAGCAACGCCTGTTGCCGCTCGCATCCCTGGCCGAGCCGATCGAACCGACAGCCGGCGTGTGGCAGCGCATCGTCGCAAGCATTGCACAGCCCAAGCCTACTCAAGCTACAGCGGCCAAGATTCGCTGGTGGCAGTGGGACAGCCTTTCTCTATGGCGTGGACTGACAGGCACTGGCTTCGCCGCAGCCGCCGTGTTGGCAGCAGTCCTTGTAACGCGCGAGACTCCTGCCCCCGCTGCACCACGCTACTTTGTGGTGCTGGCAGCACCTCAAAGTCAGTCTCCTGGCTGGCTGGTGCAAGCCCAGACAGAAGGTAGGCTGCGTCTGGTGCCGTTAGGCACCGATAACGTTCCTGCAGAAAAATCCCTGCAGTTCTGGACCAAGGCTGATGGCTGGAGCGCTCCAGTATCGCTTGGCCTGGTAAAACCAGGCGAGGCCATAGAGGTTCCAGTGGACAAGCTCCCTCCACTGCAGCCCAACCAATTGTTTGAGCTGACCCTGGAGCCCTATGGCGGCTCACCGGTTGGACGACCCACTGGCCCCATCCAGTTCATTGGTCGAGCCGTACAGATCTAAGACTTCCGCCCGTCAAGGCTTGATGAGCCACCGCCCGGCATCTTCAAAAGCAAGCATTGCAGCCGGTAGAGGCAACCTTGCCTTACACCCTTGCACCTGACGAATCGCCAGCAAAGAATAGATAACGAAATTCAATGAATCCAGATAGAAAGTGGCTGCGTATTCTTTTCAGCCGGCATTTTTCGGCTTGTACATCAAGGAGCATCCATGTTCTCGATTCAATCTGCACGTAAGTTGGCCTCGTTCAGCCTGGCAATCTCGATGTCTGCTGTGTCCATCGCGGCAATGGCTGATGTGATGGTGGGTGGAGCCCCCATGCTGCCCTCCAAGGACATCATAGACAACGCAGTCAATTCCAAGGATCACACTACGCTGGTCGCGGCGGTCAAAGCTGCTGGCCTCGTCGACACGCTCAAGGGCCCCGGTCCATTTACCGTCTTTGCGCCCACCAATGCCGCATTTGATGCTCTTCCCGCTGGTACCGTCGATACGCTGCTCAAGCCTGAAAACAAAGACACGCTGACAACGATCCTCACCTACCACGTCGTCCCGGGTAAATGGGATGCCGCAGCACTCAGCAAGATGATCAAGGACGGCAAAGGCAAGGCCATGATCAAAACAGTCAGCGGTGGCACCCTGACGGCCAAGGCCAGCGGCAAGAAAATCATGCTGACGGATGAAAAAGGCGGCACGGCCACAGTGACCATTCCTAACGTCTATCAATCCAATGGCGTGATTCACGTGATCGACAAGGTTTTGCTCCCCAAATAAGCAAGCCTGCAGTTAGAGGTTCTAAACAAACCTCAGCTGAATATGGGACGCCCCTTGAAATCGACCGCAACACCACGGGCGTGATGATTGCGGTCGATGGCACGGAAATGCCTTTGGTCGACGGCTATTGAGACGAAAACTCAGTCAGCTTTCGTCGCCAGCTCTCCTGAGGTCGTCCGCAACTGATGCAACAAAGCTGACGCAGAGCGTGAGCACAACAAGCGCAAAACTGATAAGCAGCCATTTCATAGCAGCACCTGTCGATTTAAATTTCCAAACAGTATGCCTGCGCCAATTGGTTCCGCAGAGTAGTTGTTTACGCTCAGTCGGGTACATCCGGCAGCCGCCCGGTGCGGGCCGCGAGGCTTAGAAAGCAGAGATGCGCTCGCCCAGGATCACAGACAGCTCGCGCATCACATCGAGCTGGCGGCGCATGCGGGCCTGCTCTTCGGGGTCCAGCTGGCGGAACAAGGCATTGCGCAGAATGAACTCGTCCAGCCTGGTGATGCGGATGTCCAGCTCCTGCTTCTCATCCAGCACGCGCTGCTGGTGGGGCGGCAGCGCGCCGGCGCTGGCAGTGCCACCATTGATGCAGTGCTCCAGCATCTCCTTGGCCTGGCCGAAGTGCAGCAGGTTCGTGCCCGTGGGGCTCATGCCAGGGTGTGAAGAGCGGATGAAGGAGATGCCACAGTCAGGCGCAAAGTCAGCCGGCAGCGGCCAGGACAAGAAGCGGCCGACCATCTGCTCAGTGATTGCAATTTTGCTCATTGGGTTTCCTTGGTTTGGGGGATCACTGGCCAGGCTGCGCGGCAGGTTGCTGCATCAGCTGCGTGGCCATCAGCTCGGATTGCCAGCTCTGCATATCGCTGGCTGCACTGTCCGAATACTTTTCCAAGGGCTCGGGCGTACTCGATGAGGGCGGCGGGGGAAGCATCGGCAAGTCGCTGCTCGGCTTCGGACAGTTGCTTGCGCATGCCGTCACGCTCGCGGCGAGCGCGATCAGCAGCAGCCTGCAAACCGGCCTGCTTCTGGATGGCGTCATTCAGGGCTCCTTGGTATGTGGCGTTGACCGTGCGTTCGACGGCCAGCACGCGGCGGCCGGCGGCCGTGCGTTCATCGGCGATCTGCTCGCGGTATTGGATGGCCTGCAGGCGCTCGTCGGCCAACTCGGCACCCAGGAGCGCAGCCTGAAAGGACCAGGCCAGCGCCGCGCCGGCGGCAGCGGCTGCCAGGGATGCGTAGATGGTCAGCCGCGCCATGACAGGCCCCACTCGCAGAGCTCGGCATTCGCATCGCCGCGGATCTTCAGCCCGGGCAGCACCACGGACACGCCATCGACCGTGCCCTTGTTCCAGCGCACGTTTTCACGGCAGGCCTTGACCCAGTTGCCCGCGTTTGCATCGCGCCTCATGGTGCTGGTCTGGAATTTGCCGTCGCCCTTGTTGTGCAGAAAGTCGTAGAACGTAGCCTGCTGGAAGGGGTTGTAGCTGCCCCAGTAAGTCAGTGAGCGCTTGGCGATCTGCTCATACTGCACATAGCGCCTTTTCTCCAGGTGGAAACATTCTGCAGGGCTGTACCGCTTGCCGGCGACCACATCCTTGCCAGTCAGTCCATTGCAGACCGTCAGCGGCTGGCCCTTGCCCACCTTGTCCACGTAAGGCGTGCCGATGTGGCGATTGCTGGATTCATAGAACGCGGCCATGACCATGGCGATGCGCATGCCATCGGGCATCTCAGGGTCAGCCGCCACCGCCTGGATGTACTGATTCTGCTGAGCCTCGGCCGTCGCGGCCTGGTCCACGTAGTAGGTTCCACCGCCCAAGCCACTCAGCACCAGCAAAGCGCCGATGCTCGCGCGCAGTTGTGCTGGAATCTTGCTCATGGCGTGCCTCCTACGGCAGCCTTGGCCTTATCGCGCAGCTCCTGGCGGGCCTGCTCGTGCACATAGTCACGGCGCCACTTCCAAATCAGATAGGCCGCCTGCAGCGCCACAAAGGCGATGGTTGCCACCACGGCCCAATCACTGAGAGGAAGCCCGCCCAGCCGCGCTGCTCCGGCTGACGCAGCTCCTGGCGTAGTCTGCACAGCCGCGATGGCTATGTCTTGTTTTTGCTCGGCACTCAGATGCTGGTGAATGCCCAGCAGCGCCAGCATTGATGCGAGAGCTTTTTTCATGCCCCGGAGTGTTCCGGGGCTGGACTCAATGGTCGAACCCTAGAGGGGTGTACGCCCTACTGCAGGCCGCTATCGGCCAGAAGCAGTCAAAATGCAATTGCACTTTGAGTCTAGGAAGGAGATGGGCAAGTCATGCGTTGGGTAGCAATCTTTGAGCCGATGCCGCAAATGCACGCAATTCGTGAACAGTTCGAGCCTGCTCACTTGGCATATTTGAGAGCCAATCAAAAAGAAATTCTTCTAGCCGGAGGGCTTCGTGAAAATGAGAGTGCGCCATTCGGTGGCGGGCTTTGGGTACTTGCCGAAATGTCAAAGGCTCGTGCAGTAGAGCTAGTGGAACAAGACCCCTATTTCATTCACAGTAAGCGTGGCTATAAGCTCTTGCAGTGGGGCAAGGCGCTTCAAGAAATCTCCGTTACCTTGTAGCGCTCTCTACATCGACACAAATTTTGTGAGTCGGCTCAGGGTCGTTTCCAGTCCCTCCTCACTGATCAAGCGATCCGCTGTAGTTCCAGCCAACGCCGCCAGAGATTCCAGCCGAAGCCGACACCATGCTCCAGGCGCTGGCCACGCGCTGCGCCGAAGTCGTGAGGCCGATCTTGGCCGCCTCCAGGCGTACGGCATTGCTCTGAATCGCCACATCGGCATTGAGCTTGGCTGTCTGCAGGCTGATGTTGCTGCCGGCCTCGTACTGCTTGACGTCCGCTTCCCAGCGGCGCATATAGCTGGCAGCCTTGGCCTCGATGGCATTGGCGCTCACCTTGTAGCCGTCCACCAGAATGGCTGATTGCTTGGCCGCGGCGTCCATCTTCGCCACCTCGGCAGAAAGGCGCGCCTTCCAGCCATCCCACTCCAGGCCCTTGGCGGCAATCTTGGCCTGGGCCTGGGCAATTGCCACCCGGGCGCGCTCGGCCTGGGCGCTGGCAAAGGCGCTGTACGCCTGTACCTGGGATCGGTAGGCATCCTGCTTGATAGCCTCGCCCTGGGCGCGGGCCTTGTACAGCTCCACCTTGGAAGTCTCGGCGTTGAGGGTTGCCACAAAGGCGCGGATCGCTTCGCCACCGGCCTGAATTCGGGTCTGCTCCAGGCTCACCAGCGTCTGGGCGGCCTGCACGCGGGTCTTGTAGATTTCCACGGCCGCCATGCGTCCATCGATCTCGGCCTTGTAGCGCGCCACCAGTGACTGATTGATCTCGGCCTTGGTCTGCTCGGCCTGCAGCATGGCCTTGTAGACCTCGACCTTGTTCATCTCGGCCTTGACCACGGTTTCATAGGCCATGGCATAGGCACGGTAGCCATCCAGCAGTGCCTTGAAGCGCTCGAGCGCCGCGTTATGGGTCGCAATGCCATGGTCGGCCGTCGCCTTGGCTGCTTCAAACGACAGTCGATCCAGTTGCATGGCCTGGTCCATCAACTGGCCTTCCAGCGCCAGCCCTTGGGTGATTGCGTCCTTCACATTGGCCTGCTCCAGCTCGGCCTGCTTGATGGCGATATCGCGCGACAGGCCCGAAAGCTTGTCGTGGTACTCGCGCCGAGCATCGGCCAGCTGTCCGACCAGCACGCCAGACGGCAGCGGGAATCCGAGAGCCTCAGCCGCGCGCATCACCTCCTGCTCACGCGCCAGAGCTACCTGGGTTTCGCGGTCGCGCGAGCGATCCCAAATGGCCTGCTCTGCTTCGGGCTTCAGTCCGGTGCCGCCCTGAATGCGGGCACTGATTACGGCCTGCAGATTACTCAGCAGTTGTGAGGCATAGCCCGGCGCGCGCTTGAACTCGAATGGCGCGGGCTCCAGCAACTGCAGCTCGGGCATGTCATCCAGCTTGTCCAGCCAGTCCTCGTGCAGATTCACGCCGCCAAAGCTATGCGTGGTCAGCGCCAGAAACGCCGGCGCGTCCGGCAGGCTCACATCGGGCGCATCGGGGATGGCTACCTCGCGCATCTGGGGCAAGGCCGGGGCCTGGCCAATCACCAGCTCCGGAGCAGCACCAAAGTCCATGGCCGGCGGCTGCAGCTCAAAGGCGGGCACTTCCACATCGGGCAGGCCGGCCAGGTCCAGATCGCCCGGAATATTGCTCGGGGCGGTAAAGCCGACCTTGGGCAGCTCGGGCAGGTCCAGCACTTCCGGCAGGGATGGCGCCGCGATAGTGCCCCAGCGCACGCTGATGGTGGGGGTCGGCAGCACCAGGTTGTTGAAAGCGTCCTGCATCGACTTGGACTCGCGCACGGCCTGATCGGCCAGAGCAATCGAGCGCTGGTACTTGTCCTGAACAATCTCGGCCGGGCCGTTGAAATCAAACTCTGCCATCTCAAACTCTCCGTGTTTTGGACTTGACGCTCATCACCTCTACGCGATCCAGCGTGAAGGCCTGGCCGTTGGGGGTGCTCAGGCCGAAGCCCAGATAGTTCTCGCGAATACCCTTGCCCACTGGGCAGCGCGTCTGGTCACTGACGCGCAGGGGAAACGGGTAGCTCCAGCTCTGGCCAGGGCCGAACACCGTGAACCGGGCCTCGCCCTGCCCTCGCATGGACAGATAGACCATGGCAATCTGCTGCTTCAGGGTGTTTTCGCGCAGCGTGGCCGGCAGGCGCAGCTCAGTCGTGATCGGTAGGCCTGCATCGTTGTCGCCGCCAAAGGCAAAAAGACCGTCCACACCTGCGCAGTGCATGGCCGTGACGCTATCAAAATCATGGCGCGTGTACTCGCTGACGGCGCCGCTCAAGGTGTTGCAAACAATGGTGTTCATGGGTCTAGGCAGAGGCTATGAATCCGGTCATCTGGGCCGGGTTGATGGGGGCGATGGACGCCAGCGGAACGGGCGAGCCGCGGGGCGGAAGTGCCCAGGCTGCAATCACTTTGTCTTCCTGCAGCAGCTCCACAACGCCGGCTGCACTGCTGCCCTGCCAGCTTCCCGGGTCGATGACGGCGCGCACCGCCAACGTGGGCAAGGAATCAAGGCTGGGCCAGGGAAAGGTGTAGTTCTGGAGCGTGAGCGTGGCACCAGTGGTCACGAATTCCAGCGGCGCGTCATATGAGAGTACGTAGTAAGGCACATCGCAGCCCACAATCAGCCGCTCGCCATCGGGGCCAGTCGCCGGAAGCTGCCCCTTCTCGAACATGGGCTGGTATTCGGACGGCACAGGCCGCTCCAGATCCTGGGTGGACAGCCAAGAGCCTTTGCCGCCAGACACAGATGCCTCGGAGACGCCAGCCAGCGCCTGGCGAAAGAACACCTGCCCCTTGCGTTCAAACACCACAGCAGCTTTGGTACCACTGGTTGTGACCGTGCTCTCGTCATTGGCACCAGCAGGCACACGCACATGCTCCAGCTCTGGATCATCTTGCAGGCTGTCCAGCATCGCGCGAATGTCGCGGTTCACATGGCCCAGCTCCTTGCCTGTCAGCTCCGCAATCTCACGGCTGCTCATGGTCAGCGGCAAGGCCGCCGGTGAAAGTGTCGAAATCAGACTCATCGGCCAGCCCACACCACAAAGCTGCTGATCGCGGCGCAATGGGCTCTCACCGGCTTCGGCCTCTTCTGCCTGGTCGGCGCGGCCGTGGTGATGGCGCTCACGCCAGAAGCCTGGCCCCTCTAGGCCTTCAGCTTTGAAGCTGAACGCGATTTTTGAACAGGAGATCTCATGCTGAAGACGATTGTTGACTCCCTGCTGGTCATCGTCGGCGCCCTGCTTTTGGCGGCCTGGCTGTCCGCGCCAGATGCCCAAGCCGATGAACCCCAAACCATCACACAAAGCCTGCGCGACGAGTTCGCCTGCCCCGGCATGCATGCCGAGTGGCTGGATGACAAGACCGTGCAATGCCTGAAAGAGCGACCGTAAC
Organism: Comamonas testosteroni; assembly: GCF_000761245.1. Lineage (GTDB taxonomy): Bacteria > Pseudomonadota > Gammaproteobacteria > Burkholderiales > Burkholderiaceae_C > Comamonas > Comamonas testosteroni_C. Next base: position 61,895 of record NZ_AWOR01000043.1, read on the forward strand.
TGCTGACAACCAGCGCCAGCAACTGATCACCTATTCATAGATTTTCTTGAACCGGGCCGCGCGCCCACATCAATGAATCAACGGCCCGCCGACCAGCGGGCTTTTTCTTTGGAGGCTCCCATGAGTCTGACTTTCGTGAATCACAACGGCGACCCCATCACCGATTCCCGCATGGCCGCCATGCGAGCTCAAGGAATGGAGCTCGAGCGCCAGCGCCGCCTGGCTGCCAAAGCGGATGCGGTGTCAGTGCACAAGGGCTGGCGCGTCTCTGGCATCAAACCCGGAATGCTGGAAGAGGCAAAGCAGGCGCACGAGCGGCTTTGCTAGATGGCGCAAAAGGCGGGAGGCAAGCCGCCGGAGCCCTTTGATGAAGGTGCATGGCTGCGCACCGCCAAGCGCACCGCAGTGCGCAGCAAGCCCTACCCCCTTCAAGAAGCCGCCCAGCTCTGCAAAGAGTTGGCCCTCAAGAATGGCTGGCTTGAGGTGCAGCTCCAAGAAATAAAGAAGGTGATTGCTTGAACGCCAGAATGAACCTCAGATACAACAGCTGCCGGACAACGGGTTAAGCACCCTGACTCTTCTCAAGGAATTTATAGAGGGCCGTGAGATTCTCAAGTGCTTTTCTGACCTTTCGTGTCCGAGCATCTGCTTTTAACGCCTGAGCCTCACGATCCTTTTCTATCTCGCACTCACGGATTGCCACTCGCGAATAGGCTAGCTCAGCCAAGATCGTGAGCAGCGAGACGACTGCCGCGGGGTGGGGGTTTGAACCAAGGAGTGTACGAATTGACTCCTCCAGACCTTCTATTCGCTCAATGCTTGAACTAGGAGGTCGATCTTTTGTCCCGCTGAGCTTCCTTGACAGATCTATGAGGGCTGCGTAGGCATCTCGCGCTGCAAAAATGCAACCCCAAACAGAAGCTAGTTCAGCCTCTGTCTGAACACGCCGCTGCTGCGTATCGGCATGAGCAATCTGCTTTGCAACATATCGACCAGCGAAAAAAATCGCAGCAATTCCACCGATAGCCTGAACCCAGCTCGCCATCTCGGATGAATTCGACGGCAACCAAATTGATGTACTGGGAAATGCAAGCAATAGTGCGGCAATGCCTATCGAAACGTAGATGGAAGTCAATAAGACCAGCCTGCCGTCAATTTTTACTGTGACAACCATTACCCCTCCAATTTTTGGAGGATGGTAGCCCACCCAAAAACCACAGCCCGCCACTGAGCGGGCTTTTTGCTTTCTGGAGCCCTATGCTTGCCCCTTAATGCTCTCGTCACAAAGATTACCTAACCCTGCACAGGTGATGTCTTCTGCGCGGCTCGGTGATGCGCCAGATATACCTTCTGCTCGTCTGTGAAGGAACCAACATGCATCTGTGGATCAAGGCCCCAAGCCAGCATTGCCTTCACAACCGCCGGGCTCGCCGTGATGATCGAACCATCATCATTGAAGCTGATCAGGTGACGATCGAACAAGCGATCGACGTGGGGAGACAGAAAGAAGCCGTTGTGGCCGTCCAAACGTTCTTCGTTGGTGCAGTCTTTCCAAGGCTTTATGTGACTTGCCACGAGCAGTCGCAGATCGGTCACGCCCGTGAGGCGGCACTGCTTCTCAAGCTTCTGCAAATTAGTGCGATAGACCCCTTGTCCGCGGCGAGCCTTGATTAGCTGGTCGACTTCAGTACTGGGCAGCACTGTGGACTCGATCAACTGCTTTTGCACCTGGTCCTCTTCAAACTCAGCGATTTCTTCGTCGCGATCGACTAAGGCTGAGTGGTTGGCCATTCCTGCCAGCTCAACAATCGCGTTGCCCAGATCATCCGAGATTGCTGCCAGATAGACCCCTTGATTGCCATTGCCGTTGTCTTGAATGGGTGAATACTTTTCAGGCAGCTTGTCGACGAGCTTGGAAATGTGGTCCTTGGGTTTGAACGGTACTGGAAGCGGCACCCAGGAAACTGGCACCAGCCATCCTTCTGGATGCCAGGCATCTCCTGCAGCACCGAAGTCCTCAGGCTTCGCTTCATCACGATAGACCGAGGTAGCCACACCAATGGCTTTGATATACCCATCTGCGAAGGAAACCACCGTGTCTCCTGGCTTCACCAATCGGAGGTTTTCGTAGGTCTGATTAAAGCCGCCATTGGCTTTCCGTTTGGGACTCCATATATACCGCCCGGAAATTTCAGACTTGAATGTCTGCTTGTGATTTACCCACCAATAAGCCATTGCCCTCTCCCTTTTGGGCACTGATCCTAACCCTTCACAGCCCGCCACCGCGGGCTTTTCTCATTCTGGGAGCCACCTATATGCAAGACAAGATCCCCGACGCTCTGATTGCAGCCTTCGAGCGCCACTACGACGCAGACTGGAATCTCAATCAGCTGCGCAATGAGCGCCTCGCTTGGCGCGCAGCATGGGCAGAAGCAACAAAGCCCTGCCTGCACCAGATCACTGAGCCCCAGGCAGCGCCCGAAGCCGCGGCTGTGCCTGATGAACGTGAGGCGTTTGAGAAGTGGGCCTCGTTTGTTGGCTACAGCATCAAGAGGTGGCAAGCTGATGCAAACCTCTATGAAGACAATGGAACAGAGGATGCTTGGATCGCATGGCAGGCCCGCGCCGCGCTTGCTGCCACCCCGGCAGCAGCTGCGCGTTTGAGCCGCGCCGAAGCAGCGATCACCATTCGCAACCTCAAGCGAGAAATTGCCGAGAAGGAAGCAGCCGCGCCAGTGGTGCTGCCTGAGCCTGACGCTTACATGGATTCTGAAGACGCGCATCGCGTTGAAACATCATCCGACTGGGTTGTGACCGGCGACAGGCGTGCGCCCGATGATGTTGCGCTGTACACCGCCTCCACAGTGCGCGCCCTGCTGGCTACTGCTACCGGACTTCCCGCGCATGCGGTGCCCGCCTTCTGCCACGTTGCCTCGTTGAAGCTCAAGAACCTGCAGGAGCGCGGCTACCAGATCACCGGCTATGCGATCGAGAAGCCCGTCGAAGGCGCGCAGCCAGAGCGGGGATTCATCAATCATGGCGGGTTCGTCGGCTGGTGGTGGGATGGTCAATCACCCATGGTGCAGCCTGGCGCGTTCGATGCGCTGACACCAGCAGCGCGCGATGTGCTGGCCGAGCGTCAGCGCCAAATCACGCAGGAAGGCTACGACCCGCAGCACGACGACGACCATGTGAACGACGAGATCGCGGCTATGGCTGCTCTTTTCATCATGCCCGAAGGCTCGCGCGAATGGGATGCCACCAGCACCAGCTACGGAGACACACTGGCCGAGGCCCTATTGCCCGGCGACTGGGAAATGCCGAACTTTGGCGATGACCGCCGGCGTCAGCTGATAAAAGGCACAGCCATGGGCCTGGCCGAAATCGAGCGCATCGACCGCGCCGCTATCGCGGCAACAAAGGGGGAGTGATGTTCTTCGACCTACCCTCAGACAAAACATGCATCCATCCGGAGCATGACCCGCCGACAGGCCTCTACATCCCGCCAGGAAAGGGATACCGGCATGTCTGCCCCGCCTGCAAGACGGTCAAAGACGTTATCCCTCCGCAGTATTCACTCACCCAGCGCTCCCAGACGCAGAAAGGCCAAGCATGAGCCGCCGAGCCCGCGACCGAAGCGGCAAGCGCGACAGATGGCGCGAACCTATCGACCACCCAGAGCCCCGCCACTGAGCGGGGTTCTGCTTTTTTGGGAGACCTCATGGCAACCAGCGCCAGCACCGTGGGCCTGCCAGAAGACAAGGCCTACATCGCCCACCACTTCAACTGCCCTACCTGCTGCGCTGCCGGGCTATCCGGCGGCAAGCAGGCGCGCTGCCCCCAAGGCCAAACGCTGTGGGACGAATACAACCGCGCCACTGGCTTCAGCAACAAAGCCAGCAGCACCCTTCATGCACTGCATCGCGCCGGGATGCTGGACGGCATTGATCACCAGCCCAGTGAGGCTGGCCGCAAATATTTCACCGCACAGAAAGCAAAATCATGACTGCTACAGCGACCCCATTCCCCTTCATCATTCTGTCCAAGGAGGCCGCGGCGAAGGCCTTAACCATTTCCATCACCACTTTTGAGAGCGAAGTGCGCTCCAAGCGATACCCTCCGGCGCGTGAAATCTCACCTGGTCGCATCGGTTGGCTGTATGAAGAGCTGTTGGCTGTAGCTCGTAATCTGCCCGTGTCACACGGATTGCCGCCACGCAACAGCGGTTATGGGCGCGCAGGCAAAGCCAAAGAAGCCAGTTCCTCCAGGCGCTGATCAACCTTGCCGAGCCAGTAAATGCGCTCGGCATCATAGGAGTAGGCGTTGTAAGTGCCTTCGATCTTCTCTGGCATATGGCCCACGATGGCCTCCGCAATCTCCTTGGGGCAGCCTAGCGCGGAGAGCATGGTGCGTGTTGTGCGACGCAAGTTATGAGCGCTCCAGTCCGTCACAGGCAAGATCTTTCTCACTCGCCCCTTGCGCTTTGACTTCGGGCTATATGGCTGCAAGTCGTAGAGGTATCCCGAAAAAGTGTGGGTGCTGTAGCGATTGCCTGTGGCACCCACAAACAAATTGCCTTCTTCGTCTGCCTCCCTCCGGCGACGTTGAATTATTTCTCGGGCCCGGCCAAGCAGCGGAACCCGTAAGTCTGTCGCGTCAGGGAAGCGCGCATTCTTGGTCAGCGCCTTCGGGATCGTCCACCACAGGACGCCATCCTTTTCAGCAAGGTGCTCGACATTCATCCCAAAAATCTCAGACCCTCGGGTACCCGTCCACAAATACAGAATGACGGCATCCATGCCGATCGCTTGCATATTGGGCAGCCAATTCAGCAGCACACCAATTTCGTCGTCGGTCAAAAAGCGCCTACGCCGGCCGATGTGCTTGCCACCCATCTTCTTCCCCTTGGACAGCAAGCGCCCTTTCTGGACTGATCGCCACCAGTTCGGCGTTTCCCCAGAAATACGGCCTGCGTCTAAGGCATAGTCCCAGGCGCCGCCAAACATGGAGCGCAACTTCTGCGCTGCACATGGTGCGTCAATTTTTTTGACTTCAAGGATTCCAAAGGCGATCTGTCGAGTGACGGAGTCTGCGGGCATGTTGGCAAAATCTGGGTTCGCCTCAAACAATCGCAGAAAGGCACTTTTCGCGGCAGCCAGACCTTCAGGCTTTCGCGAATGGGCCAGATGCCCGTCCACATAGTCCTGCGCCAGACGCTTCACGCTATAAACAGCCTCCTCCTGGGGAAGCAAAGCCTTTTTGCTCTCTTCTTTGGCCTGCTTACGCTGCTCGACAATATTGACACCCGCCTCACGGTCAGCGCGGTACTTCGTCCATATGCCAAGCGCCTCCTGAATGTTCATCTCAGGCCAAGACCCCAGCTTGACCTGCTTGAGGCGACCCGCAACATCTCGATAGCGATAAGTCCAAGTCTTGGACGATTTAACTGCCACAAGGCGTAGGCCTGGGCATCCCTCAACGGCTAACACCTCACCGGGTGCAAGCAGCTTGGCTGCGCGAACGTCAAAGTACATAACTTCCTGACCCCTCGGCCTTAGCCTCAACCATACCCAATCAAACTCGTCCGTATAGGGAAAAAAGTTAGTATAGGTTTTAGTATAGGTTTTGTGGAATTTATGCAGTTTTCAGAGGAGAACCGCCGTTCTACCATTGAACGACGCCCGCGTCTGAGACGAAGCCACGACTGCAGCCGTCCTCGACAGGCCCACAGTTCCAGGCTGCGAGCTTGGGCTATCGTACATCATGGCTGTGTGGCCTCCGTTCAAAATCGGAGCATTTGGGCATTTTTTTGCCTCGGAGTTTCCCCGAAAGCAGGGTTTTGAGGACAAGCCTTTCTTCCTCTTTGTTAGGGACACTCAGGTCACGACTGCCTAGCCTCAAATCACATGGGTAAAATTGTGCGGGATCAAAGAGCCTGCATTCAACTACTGCTCCAAGCGTCGAGCACAGTCCTCGTCCTGGAGCGCTCAAGGCTCGATATGGGCAAGCAGATTTTTCTCTCGTTTTGAGCTTGACCAGGATCTTCAATAATTTCTGTAAATACTGGCCAAGCACTGACCGCCCCTGCCAAACCATGCCACTTTGCCTTTGCGATTTTGCCCTGACCGCTGACCGCCCTGCCCTGTCTGAATTGCAGGCGGCCAAGCAATGGAAGATGGCCCATGGAGCAATGGCATGACAGAGCAACAGCTATACGACCTGGCTCCTGCACTGGAGCTGATGGCTTTTGGCCTGGCGCTGGCCCTGGGACCTTTATGCTGGGTCTGGTGGCGCAATCGCGGCACGGGTTCCGGCAGACGCCTTCAGGCGCTATGCGTGCTGACATTGTTCCTGACCTTCGATCTGGTTCTATTCGGCGCCTTCACACGGCTGACAGACTCGGGCCTGGGCTGCCCTGACTGGCCTGGCTGCTATGGCACGGCCAGCCCTATTGCAGCGCATGCCCAGATCTCCGAAGCGCAAGCTGCCATGCCGACCGGCCCGGTCACCCATGGCAAGGCCTGGGTGGAAATGATTCACCGCTATCTGGCGACCACGGTCGGCGTGCTCATCATTGCCATGACAGTCATGAGCTGGAAGCAGGCACGGGCCGCCAGGCGCAAGGGTCAGCATGCGTCTTTCAGCGGAGCGGCCAACCCCTGGTGGCCGACTCTGGCTCTGGTATGGGTCTGCATACAGGGCGCTTTCGGCGCCTTGACGGTCACCATGAAACTGTTTCCGGCCATCGTCACGCTGCACCTGCTGGGCGGTACCGGCTTGCTGGCATTGCTGGCCATTCCTGCATCGGGCCTTAGCCAGCAGCAAGCTGGCCGCTCTCCGGCCCTGATCGCCAGACGCTTGCGCATTGTGCTGTGGCTTTGCCTCGCGCTGCTCATCGTCCAGGTCAGCCTGGGCGGCTGGGTCAGCACCAATTACGCCGTGCTGGCATGCACGACCTTCCCCGGCTGTCAGGGTGGCTGGTGGCCAGCCATGAATTTTGCCGAAGCGATGCAGATCTGGCGCCCTCTGGGCATGCTCAAGGACGGCAGCCACATCAGCTTCGAAGCGCTGACCGCTATTCACTACACCCACCGTCTGGCGGCCTATGTGGTGGTTGTGGCACTGGCTGGTCTGTGGTGGGCATTGCGCCATGCTCCTGCACTGGCCAAGCAGCGCCAGTTGCTGGGATTTTTTGCAGTGCTGCAAGTTCTGACGGGTCTGTCCAACGTGGTGTTGGACTGGCCCCTGGTTGCGGCCGTGCTTCACACCGGTGGAGCCGCGGCCCTGGTAACGATTGTGGTCTGGAGTCTGGCCGTGACGCGCGCAAATGCCGTCGCCGCCCCCGGGCCCGAAATGGCGCGCCGCCCAGCCTGAGGCATAGCGTAAAAGAGTGATTGCATGAGTCAAAGTGAAGCCTTGTTGAATAACACCTCGCGAATCAGCCAGTTCTATGCACTGACCAAGCCGCGCGTGGTGCAGCTCATCGTGTTCTGCGCCCTGATCGGCATGGTGCTGGCCGTTCCTGGTTGGCCCACAGCCAATCAGTGGATACATATGGGCGTTGCCTGCGTCGGCATATGGCTGGTTGCGGCTGCCGCTGCGGCCTTCAACTGCCTGGTGGAGCGTCATATCGATGCCAAGATGAAGCGCACATCCTGGCGCCCCACCGCGCGCGGCGAACTCTCCAGTCAGCAGGCACTGGCCTTCTCGGCCATTCTCTGCATGATTGGCGCCACGATTTTGCTGGTCTGGACCAATGCGCTGACGATGTGGCTGACACTGGCCACCTTTGTCGGCTATGCGGTGATCTACACCGTGGTTCTCAAGCCCGCCACGCCACAGAACATCGTGATCGGCGGAGCCTCTGGCGCCATGCCGCCCGTGCTGGGCTGGGCCGCCATGACAGGCAATGTCGGCCCCGAGGCGCTGATTCTGTTCCTCATCATCTTCCTCTGGACTCCGCCCCACTTCTGGGCCCTGGCCCTGTACCGCGTGGAGGACTATCGCCAATCCGGCCTGCCCATGCTGCCCGTGACCCATGGCAGCGAATACACGCGCCTGCAGATTCTGCTCTACACCGTTGTGCTGTTTGCAGCCGGTCTGCTGCCCTTCATGTACGGCATGAGCAGCTGGCTGTATCTGTTCGCGGCTGTCGTTCTGGGTGCAGGCTTTATCGCCTATGCCGTGGCCCTGTACCGCAATTACTCGGACGAGCTGTCGCGCCGCACCTTCCGTTTTTCACTGCTTCACCTGAGCCTGCTGTTTCTCGCCCTGCTCGTGGATCACTACTTGTTCATGGCCTGACCTTTCAAGCCCTGCCATTGCAAAAGCCCGGCTCGCCGGGCTTTTTTACGACCATCAAAAAGTGATTTTTCCGTGCTTTCCGAGTCTACGTTTGAGTGCGGATTCAATGGATCTTGTTCAGCCCTGCCAAACCATGGGCTCCGCGCCCGGGGCGCAACTTACCGCCGATGGCTCAACGGCTACTTAGCCGGACACGCATTCTGGCCACCCCGATCACAAAAAAGGCCAGCCCCGACTACAGGGCTGGCCATGAGCTGGCATCCGGCAGACCTGATCAAACGTCCATTTACAGACCCTTGAGCAGCTTGCCGTTCACTTCCTTGCCGTACATGGAGTATTTGCCATGGTGCTTTTCGGCCGTAGCCTGCAGATTGCCGTTGAAGCGAGGATCCTGGCCACGCTCCTGGCTGTTGATGAAGGTCGCCACATCCCAGGCTTCCTGATCGCTCAGCGTTGCATTGCCGTAGGGCATGTTGTTCTTGATGAAGTTGGCAGCTTTGTCGATGTCGTGCATGCCGGCGCCCCAGTTATAGGAGTCCTTGCCCCACAGCGGCGGGAACACGGCCACATCGCCGACAAACTGGCCCTTGCCATCTGCTGCGTGACATAGCGCGCACTTGGCTTCATAAACCTTGGCACCGGCTTCATAGGTGGGAGTCTCCTCGGGCTTTCCCGCCTTCTTGAAACCTGCACCGGGCAGCTTCTCGCCCGTGGGGGCCTTCTGTGCCATCCAGTAGGCATAGGACTCCAGCGCCACCAGAATGTCATGGCCGTCGTCCGGTGCCTTGCCGTTCATGGAGTACATGAAGCAGCCGCGCACGCGCTCGGCAAAAGTGTCCACATGGTCGGTCTTCTTGCGATAGGCCGGGTACATGGGGTAGGCCCCCCACATGGGGGCTGCGCCCTTCAAACGACCTGCGTCGAGGTGGCAATTGGTACAGCTCAGCGGGTTGCCCGAGAAGCCTACGGCATTGACCGGCGTGCGTGTGAAGATCGCTTCGCCACGGCGCACCCACTCGCCCATGGGGCCTTCCGGGTAGTCGCTGGCGCCAGGAGGTGTGAATTCACCGGGCTTGGCAGCCACGGTCACGGCCTGGGCTTCTGCAGCAGGCGCTGCCACCTTGACCGGTTCTTCGGCTTTCTTGGGACTGCTGATGCTCATGCCATACCAGAGCGCGCCGCCCAGACCTGCGAACAGGCAGGCCACCACGGCGTATTCAGCGAGATTGGAGCTCTTGGAAGCAGCTTGTTGTTTGTTCGACATTGTCAACTCCCGAACTCTTAGGGCTTGGCGGTTGCTGCGGCAGCAGCGGGGTTGTGCAGGCGCTGGTAGTACGCAGCAACGGCCTTGACGTCATCGGCAGTGAGCTTCTTGGCCACAGCCCCCATCAGACCCAGGGGGCCGGCCTCGCGCTGCCCCTTGTTCCAGGCATCGATCTGACTTTGCATATAGTCAGCAGACAGATGGCCGATGGCCGGAAAGTCCTTGCCCACGCCCACTCCACCGGGGCCATGGCACTGCGCACAGGCAGGAATGCCGTCGGCCCAGCGACCACGCTCGACCAACCAGGCACCGCTATCGTCGCTCTTGCCGGGCAAGGCACCGCGCACGCTCTTGATGGGCAGTTGCAGGCTAGCGTAATAGGCGGCCACATCGGCGCGTTCCTGCTCGCTCAAGGCCTTGGCCATGGGAGCCATGACAGCGGACTGACGAGCACCAGCCGCCAGCTGGTTCAGCTGACGCTCCAGATAGCCGGCGTGCTGACCCGCCAGTGCGGGGAAGCCAGGCTGGCCCTCGCCCTTGGCACCATGGCAGGTGACGCAGGCAGCCGCACCGCCAGCCGAGCCGGACTGAGCAATCTTTGCACCGGCAGCGGCACTGCCGCTCAATGCAGCCTTGGCGGCAGCAGGTTCTTGTGCCCAGGCGCTGGTCGCCATCAGCATGGAAATGCCGACAGCCACCCACGACCGGGGCAGAGTCTTTGTGTTCAAGCGATTCATCTTGGGAATGGAGGTTTAAGCGGCTCAGATCTGCCGCACATCAGGCGTGTGCTGAACGCCGACGTCTGACCTGGAATGTCACGAGCCAAAGCAGCCCAATGACAGCAAGCACATTGCCCGAAGATACTTATAGAAGATTAAGAGCCAATTAATGCTGCAAACAATTGGCCCCCAAGCTGACTACTCAGGCGGCGCAGCACAGGACTTCACCGGCAGGCATAAACGCACCACCAGCCCCGTTACCGCTTCTGGCGCCAGGCCGTTGTGCACCTGTTCGAATGCATAGCCCTTATGCTGCTGCCACTTGGCCAAGGGCAGCAGCTCCAGCTCACCGTCGCTGCACTGTGCAATGCGCTGCACAATCGCCAATCCCAGGCCGCTGCCATGGGCCTGATGCTGCTTGCGCCAGAAGCGCTGGGTCGCCACGGCACAGTCCTCGCTGCTCAGCCCGGGCCCATGGTCAATCACCGTGAACTCCACATAACCGGCAGGCTTGACAAGCATCGCCTGCGGCTTGTCGCCGCCGACCTGCGCCAGCTGGGGAATGTGGCGCAGGCCCAGCAGCACCTCAGAGTCGCCCGGCTCGCCACCTGCCTGCTGCCCATAGCGCAAGGCGTTTTCCATCAGATTGCGCAATGCCGACACCAGCAGGGGCTGAGGTACGGCCACACGCAAGTCCTGCAGCCTGGCGTCATTCAGGGCTTGCTGAGGCAACCAGCGCAGGCGCAGCGAGCCTGAAGGAATGGCCGTGGCGGCCAATCCCCAGGCTTTTTCCAGAGCCTCCCACGCACAGGCGGGCTCGCTACCGCAGGCCATGGCACGAGAGCCTCCTGCATCTTCTCGCGCCGGCTGACAATCCAGTCTGGCCAAGAGCAGCAATTGCTCCAGCGTGTGCTGCAAATGCTCAACGCCCTCCCCCGCCTGCTCCAGCGCCTGCCGGGTCATCTGCCACTGCGCAGTCTCCGAAATCGGCCTGGGCGCAGCATCCTCTTTCCCAGCGCCGAGCTGATCCCTCAAAGCCACCATCTGAGACCCCGCATTGGCCACCGCCATCTGCGCCACCTGCACATGGGTTTTGACGGCAGTCAGCGGAGTGCGCAGTTCATGGGCTGCATCGTCGCTCCAGCGACGCTCACGCTCAATGGCTCTGTGCACGCGCTGCAGCAAGTGATTGATGGTCTGCACCAGTGGCGCCAGCTCCTTGACCTGCCGGCCTTGCAGCACGGGCGAATCATCTCCGGGCGGACGCTCGCTCAACTCCTGGCGCAGCGACTCAAGGGGGCGCAGGCCGCGCGTCACTCCCCACCACATCAACACCATGCTGGCCAGCAGCGCCAGCACAAAGGGCAGGATGATGGTGTAGGCGAAACCATGGATCAGTCCCTCGCGCACATCGATGCGGTCGGCCGTCGCAATGCGCACACCATGCTCCTCAAACACATAGGTGCGCCAGGGCTTGCCGCCTTTGGTGATACTCGAGAAGCCCAGCGGCAGCGGCCCCTGGAAGCTGGGCGCACCCGCAGTGCGAGCCAGCACATGAGAATCGGCAGGCTCGGCCGCCCGCTGGGGAGCCGTATTTGCGGAATCCCCGGCACGGCCGGTCTTTGCGGTTTTGGCGCGCGGCACATCCAACGGAGATGCCGGAATCAGTGCCGGGCGAGCCGCCTTTTCGCTCACTTCGTCCGACACCGCATTTGCATCCGAATCCATAGCATCATGCGCAGGTGCGGTATGCACTTCGCTGCGAATCATGCTGACCTCGCAAGCCACACCATCACGTGCCACCACATTGAGCATGGGGCCCCAATCCTCGGGACTGGCGTTGTGCGGCTTGAACTGGTGGACAATGCCCGCCACCATGCGAGCCGATGCAATCAGTCGGTCGTCGAGCACGGAGCGCAGCTCATGCCTCATGCCGGCAAACATCCAGGCGGCCACACCGCCCCACAAAGTGCACAGCGCCAGACAAAGCCAGACCAGCAAACGAACCCGCAGGCTGCGCATCAGCAACTGCCTCCCTGCACGCGCCCTAATCTGAAGCCCACACCACGCACAGTCTCCACCATGTCCGAGCCCAGCTTGCGACGCAGATGGTGCACATGCACATTGACCGCGTTGCTCTCCACATCAAGGCTGTAGCCATAGAGGCTGTCGCGCAGTTGCTCAGGGCTCAGCACTCGCCCCGGCGACTGCAAAAGTGCGCGCAGCAACGCCCATTCACGACGCGACAGGTCCACGATGCTGCCCTCACGCATGGCCTGGCCGACGGCCAGATCCACTTTGACATCGCCCAGCACAATCCAGTCCACGGTACGCCCCGCCGCCCGGCGCAGCAGCGCATGCAGCCGCGCAGCCAGCTCGTGCAGATCGAAGGGCTTGACCAGATAGTCGTCAGCCCCGGTCTGCAAGCCTTCGATCCGCTGGTCCACTGCATCACGTGCGGTCAGCACCAGCACCGGCAACTCCAGCCCCTGACGGCGCCACCGCGCCAGCAGATGCAGACCGTCCTCATCGGGCAGACCCAGATCCAGCACACACACATCGAAGTGGGAGGATTTGAGCGCCGCATCAGCCTGGCTGGCGCAACCCACCACGTCCACGCCAAAGCCCTGTAGCTGCAGGCCCGCCTTCACCCCGCTGGCGACCAAAGCGTTATCTTCCACTAACAGCACATGCATTTTTTCACTGCGCAACCGCCACCCGCACCATCACATCCGGAGACGTGAGTACCCGTTACGCGCCTTGTTTATCCGAAGCGGTCGAGCATCGCAGATTTGTCTTTTCGCAGCGTTAACCCCTGCTTAATCCCTTGCACCCAAGATGCGGGACTGCCTCATCCAAGACGCTCAGCCACCACCATTCATGTCTCTTCGCTCTGCCGCAGCCCTCGTTCTGCTTTCAGTCCTGCTGACGGGGATGACTGCCTGGGCACAGCCGCTGACCCTGCCCAGCCTGAATGCCGACAAGCCCGCCGCGCAACCCGAAGTCCTGACTGCTGAACAGGCTTTCGAGCTGATCCACGCCGAGCAAAGCGCCATCAAAACAGAGGCTGATGGCAGCCGCCTGCTGGAGCTGCGCTGGAACATTGCTCCTGGTCACTATCTCTACCGCGACCAGCTGCGCATGCTCGATGCTCAGGGTCAGCCAATACCACTGCAGATTCCTGAAGGACGGCCCCTGAGCGATGCCTTTTTTGGCAGTGTGCAGGTCTTTCACCGAGAGTTGCGCATTCATGCCGCGCTGCCTGAGCGGTCGGTGCAATGGCCGCTGGAGCTGCAATGGCAGGGCTGTGCCGAGATAGGCATCTGCTACCCGGTACAGCAGCAGATCATCAGCGCCGCTCAGGCAGGCATGGACAGGAATGCAGATGCCCCGACTCCAGCCCTGAACGAAGACAACATGCAAGCAGCTCAACCCGGCTTGCTGCAGGCACTGGCCTTACCCCCCAGCGTGCGGATAGGCCCTCTTGCTCTGCCCACCATGGCTCTTGCCGCTTTTCTGGCGTTGCTTGCCAGCCAGTGGTGGGCGCGACTCAGGCAGCGGCAAAGCAATCAGCCTGTAGAGAAGCTGCTGCTTCACGCCACGCTTGCTGGACTGGTGGCGGCGCGCGCGGCCTACGTCGTGCAATGGTGGCCCGAGTACTGGGAGCCCGTGAGCGCATCCCCCGCCAACGCGTTGCAGATTCTGGATATTCGCGACGGTGGCTGGAACCTCTGGGCCGGGCTGCTGGTGGCTGCTCTCTGGGCAGCCTGGAGCTGCCGCAGCCATGCGCTCCTGAAACGTGGCGTACTGCAGTCCCTGGGTGTGGGCGCCTTCATCCTGATGGCAGCCTACGCACTGCGAAATTGGGTTGAGCCTCCAGCATCCTCACTCCCCTCTTTGACGCTGGTCAACGCTGCCGCTCAGCCCATGGATCTGCGCAGCTACGGCGGTCAACCGCTGGTCATCAACCTCTGGGCCAGCTGGTGCCCGCCCTGCAAGCGCGAGATGCCGGTATTGGCCCAAGCGCAAAAAGATCATCCAGGCGTGCGTTTCATCTGGATCAACCAGGGTGAAGACGCCGCTGCAGTTCTGCGCTATCTGCAGTCCATGCCTCTCCCCCCGGCCCAGGTGCTCCTGGACCCTGACCAGCTCGTCGGTCAGCACTGGCAACAACGCTCCCTGCCATCCACCTATTTCTATGACGCGAATGGACGCCTGCGGTCCACGCGTACGGGGGAGCTCTCCCGCGCCAGCCTGAGCGAGCAGTTGCGCATCATTGCGCCTCCAACGCAGGCCCCATGACTCAAGATGGACAAAGGTTTATCGTGCCACGTTTACAGCCCCTGTCACGCCAATTGGCAGCTCTGATTCTCCCCATCTTCGCTGCAGCCGCAGCCACCGTGGTGGCCGTGGCCTATACCCGCGACGTGATTGCCGCCAGCAGCGCTGCAGCAAGCACTGGGGCAAGCAGCGATCTGCCCTCAGCACAGTTTCTCGCCGAGCAAGGCCTGCAGATTGTGGGCCCCATGCAGAGCTCCGGCGGCCTCAAGGCCTGGGCCGCCTACCGCGACCAGCAGCCCATTCCCATCTACCGCATGCCTGACGGCAAGCACTGGGTGATTGGCACCGTCATTGATGCCCAGGGCAAGGATGTCAACGCCAAAGCCTTGCACAATGCCGTGCAAAAGCCCATGGGTCAGGAGTTCTGGACCGATCTGGAGCGTACACACTGGATTGGCGACGGCAGGCCCGATGCCGCCCGCATCGCCTATGTGTTCACCGATCCCAACTGCCCCTATTGCAACCAGCTCTGGCGCGATGCCAGGCCACTGGTGCAAGCGGGCCAGTTGCAGTTGCGCCATATTCTGGTGGGCATGCTGCGCCCCAGCAGCGAAGGCAAGGCCGCCGCCATTCTGGCCTCCAAGGCACCCGAGCAAGCTCTTGCCAGCCACGCCATGGCCTATGCCGACGCTCATGGCAAGAATCCCGATGCCCTGGGTATTGCACCGCTGCAGCGCATCCCCCTGTCGGCCCGCGACGCACTGACCAACAACGCCGCGCTGATGAGCAATGCAGGCCTGCGTGCCACACCCGCAACGATCTGGAAGAATGCCCAGGGAGTGGTGCAAATCCGCACCGGCATGCCTCCCGGGCTGCTGGACGAGTTGATGGACAAAGCTCCCGCCAAGTCGCCCGCACATTAGGATTCGAACCGCCGCATAGCCATACACAGAATATGCAAGCAGCTATCATTGCGCTAGCAAATCTGTCCAAATACCATGAGCCAACCTGACTGGAACACCCTGCTGCCCGCCCTGCGCCCCGACACTCGCATCGTGCTGCACGCCCCCAGCACGCAGGCACTGCTCCGCGCACGCGGCAACTTCAAGAACCTGAAAGCCGCCAACCCTGAGTTGGAGGTCTGGATTGTCGTCAATGCCCAGGCCGTGCAAGCCGTAATGGACCTGCCGCAAGATATGGGACCGGCTCTGGCACATGTGCTGTTGTGCCCCAACACGCTCAGGAATGCTGGCATCAGCGCACCGGACAATATTCAGGTGCTGCCCATGGGTGCCGTCGAAGCCATCGCCCGCATGCAGCAGGATGGCTGGACCTATATCCGCAGCTGAGCAGACAGCGTTTTCGGCACTCCAGAGTCCGGGCTAAAGACCCCAGTCCTTGAGCGCAGGCAATGCCAGCTGGGTTGCGGCATAGCCCTCATCGATGGACTCGCGCCCACGGTAGAAGTCCATCAGCCCGACATGCGAGAGGCGCGGAGCAATCAGCACCTCGGCCGGGTCACCCGCCATGCGACTGCGGGTGATGCGCATCTGCATGATGTTGACACTGGCCATGACCACATTGACCAGCGAGGGCACAGGCACAGAAGCATCGTCCTCGACATCTCCCTCCCCCTTGCGGCCCCTGCGCATGACGGATGAGGACAATGTCTTCACGCTCGTCATGCTGCGCTTCCATGCGCCCGTCCAACCGAGCGGTGAGCCATTGGCCGCCAGAGCTTCGGGAATCTGGCTCAGTGGCACCGGAGGCTCCTCCTCTTCCAGGTGCAGTTGCGAGACCCTGAGCTCGCGGGCATGCAGATTGAGCTCGCTCCCGCTCATGTCCACGGGCTTCATATGCCTGCGCATGATGTCGGCATTCAAATCGACGGCGATGACGATGTCAGCGCCCATGGCGCGTGCCAGCGACACCGGCACCGGGTTGACCAAACCGCCATCGACCAGCAGTCGCCCCTCCCGCATCACGGGAGTGAACAGGCCAGGCAAGGCGATGGATGCGCGCACAGCCTCGGCAATCGAGCCCTTGCGCAGCCAGACCTCGGCACCTGTCTGCAAATCAGTGGCAACGCAGCCGAACGGCGTGCCCAGTTGCTCCACGGTTTCCTGGACGAAATTCTCGCGCCAGAACTCGATGATCTTCTCACCCTTGAGCAATCCGCCGCCCAGATTGAAGTCCATGAAGCCGAAGACCTTGCGTTTGCCCAGGCCCAGCACCCAGCTCTCGAAGGCATCCATTTCTCCGGCCGCATAGGTTGCACCGACCAATGAGCCAATGGAAGTGCCGCAGATGATGTCGGGGCTGACACCGGCTTCGCGCAGCGCGCGCAGCACGCCAAAATGCGCCCAGCCTCTTGCGGAGCCGCTGCCCAGGGCCAGGCCCACAACGGGTTTGCGTCGCAATTTGTTCATGTGGCCCTCCTTGCTGCTTCTACAGTCGACTCAACCAGGCTGATCGCCCCTTAGCAGTGCCAGCATGCCAGCTTCGTCCAGCACGGGCACGCCCAGCTCCTCGGCCTTGGCCAGCTTGCTGCCCGCCTCCGCCCCTGCGACCACATAGCTGGTCTTTTTGCTGACCGAACCCGAAACCTTGGCACCCGCTGCCTCCAGCATATCCTTGGCGGTGTCGCGGCCCAGCGTGGGCAAGGTGCCGGTCAGCACCACGGTCAGGCCAGCCAGAATCTGAGGTGCCTTCTCGGCCGGCTCGCCTTCCTCCCAGTGCACACCGCAGGCGCGCAGTTGCTCCACCACCTCGCGGTTATGGGGTTGGGCAAAAAAGGTGTGAATGCTGTCGGCCACCACCGGCCCGACATCCTTGACCTGCAGCAACTCCTCCACGCTGGCGTCCATGATGGCGTCGAGCTTGCCGAAATACTTGACCAGATCCCTGGCCGTGGATTCGCCTACATTGCGAATGCCCAGACCAAACAGAAAGCGCTGCAGCGTGGTGCTCTTGGATTTCTCCAGGGCAGCCAGCACGTTCTGGGCCGATTTCTCAGCCATGCGATCGAGCGCTGCCAGCGAGCTCAGACCCAGCCTGTAAAGGTCAGGCAGCACGCGCACCACCTGGGCATCCACGAGCTGATCGACCAGCTTGTCGCCCAGACCTTCGATATCCATGGCACGGCGGTGAGCAAAGTGCAAGATTGCTTCCTTGCGCTGCGCGCCACAGAACAGGCCGCCCGTGCAGCGGTGATTGGCCTCGCCTTTTTCACGCACCACCTCGCTGCCGCAGATGGGACAGGTCTTGGGCATGCGGAAGTTGGGCACATAAGCAGGCCGCTCGCCCGGCACCCGTCCCACCACCTCGGGAATCACATCGCCCGCGCGGCGCACGATGACCTGATCGCCCACGCGCACACCTTTCTTGCGGATGTCGAACAGATTGGACAGCGTGGCATTGGTCACCACCACACCGCCCACCTGCACAGGAGCCAGGCGCGCCACGGGCGTCAGCTTGCCCGTGCGCCCCACCTGCACATCGATGGCTTCCATGAGCGTTGGCATCTCCTGTGCCGGATATTTGTGTGCCACGGCCCAGCGCGGCTCGCGCGACTTGAAGCCCAGCTGACGCTGCAGGGCCAGGCTGTTGACTTTGTAGACCACGCCGTCGATTTCATAGGGCAGATTGGCGCGCTCGGCGCCGATGCGCTCGTGAAACGCTACCAGTTCAGAAGCACCCAGCGCAATACTGACTTGCGGTGCAACCGGAAAGCCCCAGGATTTCAGCATCTGCAGCATGGCGTAGTGCGTGCCGAAGTCCGGCCCGCCCTGCTCCGGCGGCGTGATCTCGCCCAGACCGTAGGCGAAGAACGACAGAGGACGCTGAGCCGCGATATTCGAGTCGAGCTGACGGACCGATCCGGCCGCCGCATTGCGCGGATTGGCAAAGGTCTTGGCACCTGCGGCCTGCTGGCGCGCATTGAGCCTGTCCAGATCGGCCTTGGCCATATGCACCTCGCCGCGCACTTCAACCACGGGCGGCACATCGCGGCCTGCGGACAGGGTCAGTGGAATCTGGCGAATGGTACGGATATTGTGCGTGACGTCTTCCCCCACCTCACCATCGCCGCGCGTGGTGGCCTGCACTAGGCGGCCGTTTTCATAACGCAGATTCATGGCCAGGCCATCGAACTTGGGCTCTGCCACATATTCGATGGCAGCAGCGGATTCATCCAGCCCCAGCTCCTTGCGCACACGCTGGTCGAACGCAATCGCACCCGTGGCCTCGTTATCGGTCTCTGTCTGGATGCTCAGCATGGGCACGGCATGGCGAACCGGAGTCAAACCGTCCAGCACCGCACCGATCACGCGCTGCGTAGGAGAGTCCGGCGTAACGAGTGCGGGGTAAGCCCCCTCCAGTGCTTCGAGTTGCTGATAGACGCGGTCATATTCCCCGTCGGGAACCGTGGGCGCATCAAGCACATAGTACTCATGTGCCCATTGATGGAGTTGGGCGCGCAATGCCGCAGCCTTGCTCGTCACGCTTTCTGGCACCCCTGCATTGATAGCTGTCGATGGCTTCTGGCCCTGGGGTTCAGCGGAAAAAAGGTCTAAATTCTCGGTCATGCTCTGCCCGCTGGGAATTCACGGTCTGGGATAAAAAAGGCCAACATCGTTGGCCCTGTTTGTTTTAGCTGAAAAGCCTTCTGGCGAGAAGTGAGCCGGCCGACAGCTCCGCGCTGTCGAGCTTGTCGTAGAGCAGCTCCAGATCGTGCTGAATCGGGTCCAGCGCCGAGACCGGCAGCAGATAGCCGTTCTGGTCGCAGAGCACGCCATCCATGGTCTGGCACAGTTGCTCTGCCACCTGACGCAGGCGCGCAAACGGCTGCTGTCCACGCGGCACCTGGGCCACATCCAGGCTGAGCAGGAATTCGCGCACGACTGACTGATCCAGATCGTCGCCCATGGCGGCCTGGGGGTCGTAGTTCAGCACCAGCACCGGCGGCAGGCCCTGGATGGGCGAGGCAAGCACCATGCGGCCAGGCATGGGCGTGATGACAAAGCCCAGGCGCTGGGCATTTTGCTGCACATAACCAGCACTCCAGGATGCCTGACGCGCACGCAGCATAAAACTCAGCTGCGCATCATGCTCGCTGGCGAACTGATCGAGCTCGCGTGCCCGCGAGACCTCATTGAGCATATTGGGCACATCGGCCATGGCTCCCAGCGCATCGGCAAAGCGCTGCACCTTGGTGACGAATTCCGAAAACTCGATCTCGTTGAGTGCACCGGTACGGTTGGCCAGTTGGACACCGGCCTGAAAGCCCAGATAGCGCTGGCCGGTCTGCAACGGCTCCCACTGCTTGCTGTCCTGGTTCATGCCTTCAATGGCAAAGGGCTTGTTGCCGGCGCGGCGGGTGCTGGGCTGGGCCTGCAAGGCCACTTCACCAGGAACAATCTGGGCCACGGTAATCGGAGCAATCGCATCGATCAACGCATCCAGATGGCCGCGACGCTCCACGGACGGGGCGGGAGGAATCGAAGCTGCCAGAGGAGCGTCCGTCAGCACGGGCTCCACTGCTTGTGCGGCCTGCTCGGTCACGGCAGCAATAGCTGCATCCGTGCGCTGAGCGGTCACCTCTTGCACAGCCTCAGTCGCCTCGGCTTTGTGCTGGGCGGCCGCCAGGGCTTCCTGGCGCTGCGCTTCCTCATGGGCTTCGCGCGCTACTAGGCGGGCCAGCTCGGCATCGGCTTCGGCAAAGCGACCTGCGGATTCGGGCAACTGCAGGGGCTCGGTACCGGGAATGGCCTTGCCGAAATCCCCCAGCACGGGCTCATGCTGGTATTTGGTCAGGTCCGCACCATGACCGACGGTGTTCATTCCGGGCTCGAGGCGCTGAGGATCTGTGCTTTCTTCCTCAGGCTCGGCCCGCCTGGGCGCATTGCGGCGCGCAGTCCAGGAGTTGTAGGCAACGATCAGCGCCAACAGCACCACACCCAGGACGGCCAGACTGATTTGCAAGTTACTCATGTGAGAAAACGGTTCTTCAATAGGGGATGACCGGGCTCAGGATAGCTCAGCCATGGAGAGGGCGGACTCCATGTCCACCGCAACAATTCGTGAAACGCCCTGTTCCTGCATGGTCACACCAATCAGTTGCTCGGCCATCTCCATGGCGATCTTGTTGTGACTGATGAACAGGAACTGGGTTCCCTTGCTCATGCTGTAAACCAGCTTGGCATAACGTTCGGTATTGGCATCGTCCAGCGGTGCGTCCACCTCGTCCAGCAGACAAAATGGCGCTGGGTTGAGCTGGAAGATGGCAAACACCAGCGCAATCGCGGTCAGCGCCTTCTCGCCGCCCGAGAGCAGGTGAATGGTCTGGTTCTTCTTGCCGGGCGGCTGGGCAATCACCTGCACCCCGGCATCGAGAATTTCGTCGCCGGTGATCACCAGCTTGGCCTGACCGCCACCGAACAGCTCGGGAAACATGCGGCCAAAATGGCGATTGACGATGTCGAAGGTGCCGGTCAGCAAATCCCGCGTCTCGGCATCGATCTTGCGAATGGCTTCTTCCAAAGTGTTCATGGCCTTGGTCAGATCATCCATCTGCGCATCGAGGAAGGTCTTGCGCTCACGTGCCAGGGTCAACTCATCCAGCGCAGCCAGATTCACGGCCCCCAGGGCCTGAATTTCGCGGTGCAGGCGGTCGATTTCACCTTGCAGGCCGTGCATGCGCACATTGCCTTCGGCGATCGACTGAGCCACAGCAGCCAGATCAGCCTCGGCTTCGGTCAGCAGATTGCTGTACTGCTCCAGACCCAGACGCGCGGCCTGTTCCTTGAGCTGGAATTCTGTGATGCGCTGACGCAGCGGATCCAGTGCCTTTTCCAGGCTCTGGCGGCGCTCGTCGCTGGCACGCAGCTTGTTGGTCAGATCCTCATATTCGCTGCGGCGCTCGGCAACCTCTTTTTCGCGCTGCATCTTCAGATCCAGTGCATCCTGCAGACCGCCCTGCGCCGCGGCATCAGACAGCCTTGTCAGTTCGTCCTGAGCGCGTTGCTGCTCCTCGGCCAGGGACTTGGCCTGCTGGCTGGCAGTTTCGATGGTGCGCGACAGCTCGGCGCGACGCGCGTGCAGCGTGCGCTGCGAGAAGGTCGCCTCCTGGGCCTGACGCTCCAGGCTGCGCAACTGCTCGCGCGATTCGTTCAGGCGGCGCTCGGCCTCCAGCACGCGATCTCCCAGCTGGGCATGGCGCTCCTGACTGTCGGCCAGCTGCATGTCCAGCTCTTCAAAGCGGGCCTCTGCGGCGACCTTGCGCTCTTCGATATCGGAGAGTTGGGTTTCGACTTCGGACAAATCCGCCGAAATTTGCGCGTTGCGTGCCCGCGCCTGCTCGGCCAGTTGAGACAGGCGCAAGGTCTCGACCTGTAGCTCATGGGCTCGGCTTTGTGACTCGCTCGCTTCGCGACGTGCGGACACCAGACGCTGCGAGGCATCTGCATAGGCACTTTCGGCGCGCACCAAAGCCGAACGCGATTCATCGGCGATCAGCGCCTGGGCGCGAACTTCCTTTTCCAGGTGCTCGATTTCCTGCGCCCGTGCCAGCAGCCCCGATTGCTCGGAGTCCTGCGCATAAAAGGTCACGCTGTGCGCGGTCACCGCATGACCTGTGGGCACATAAATGGTCTCGCCAGCCTGCAGATCGGCACGCTTGGCCAGGGCCTCGTCGAGCGTGGGGGCGGTATAGCAGCCCGTCAGCCAGTCCACCAGCACGGCGCGCAGGCCGGCGTCATTGATCTTGAGCAGATCGCTGAGACGCGCAAAGCGAGCAGTTGCCGGGGTACCGGCTGCCTGAGCCTGGCTGAAGAAGGCCAGTCGGGCTGGCGGAGCGTCCAGCCCCCCCGAGCCCAGAAAACCACGCACCATGTCGAGGCGCCCCACCTCCAGCGCACCCAGACGTTCGCGCAGTGCGGCTTCCAGCGCATTTTCCCAGCCCGACTCGATGGCAATGCGGCTCCACAGACCTTGCATGCCGTCCAACCCATGCTTGGCCAGCCAGGGCTGAAGCTTGCCATCGGTCTTGACCTTTTCCTGCAAGGCCTTGAGCGCATCCAGCCGCGCAGACAAATCGGCGTGACGACTGTTTTCGGCATTCACGGCCTGCTGGCGTGCGCGCCTATCCTCGTCGAGTTGCGGCACGCTGTCCTGCAACTCATTGAGGACGGCATTGGCCATCTCGGCCAGCTCCTGCGCCTCGGCCAGTTGCGCCTGCAGATTGTTCAGACGCGCTTCGTCCGGCGTTTCCAGTGCATTGCGGTCGGCCCGTAAACGTTCATAACGGGTTTCAAACTGGCGGCGCTGCTCATCGAGACTGCGCTGCTCGGCGGCCAGCACCTGAATCTGCTGCTGCACCTGCACCACCGAGTTGCGCTGGTCTGCATCGGCCTTCTGCGCCTTGTGCAGAGAATCTTCCAGATCAGGCAGGCGGGTGCTTTGCTCCTCGAGCTGGGCAGCCAGCATCTCGGCCTGCTCTTCAGCATCCATGCCTGCACCTTCAATGTTCTCGATCTCGCCCTGGGCCTCTTCGCTGCGGCTGCTCCACAGCAGCAGTTGCTCGGCCAGTTGCTGCAGACGCAGTTGCACGCGCTGGCGGCCTTCGACCACATAGCGGATCTCGGCCTCCAGCTTGCCGACCTCGGCAGTGGCTTCGTAGAGCTTGCTCTGCGCCTGGTTGACCTGATCGCTGGCATCGTAGTGCGACTGGCGCAGCGTCTCGAGTCCGCTCTCGTTGTTGCGGATATCGGCCATGCGCTCTTCGAGCTCGTTGACGACCTTGAGGCCTTCGATGCGCACGCGGTCCTGCTCGGCCTCGGCTTCGGCCCGTTTCATGAACCACAGTTGGTGCTGCTTGAGCGTGACCTGGGCGTTCAGGCCGTTGTACTTGGCCGCAACTTCGGCCTGCTTTTCCAGCTTGTCCAGATTGGCATTGAGCTCGCGCAGAATGTCTTCCACACGGGTGAGGTTCTCGGTCGTGGCCGAGAGGCGGTTTTCCGTCTCACGACGACGCTCCTTGTACTTGGAAACCCCGGCCGCTTCTTCGAGGAACAGGCGCAGCTCTTCGGGGCGCGACTCGATGATGCGACTGATCGTGCCCTGGCCGATGATGGCGTAGGCACGCGGTCCCAGACCCGTACCCAGAAACACGTCCTGAACGTCGCGACGACGCACGGGCTGGTTGTTGATGAAGTAGCTGCTATTGCCCTCGCGCGTGAGCACGCGCTTGACGGCGATCTCGCCAAACTGCCCCCACTGACCGCCCGCGCGGTGGTCGCTGTTGTCGAACGTCAGCTCCACGCTGGCGCGACTGGAGGGTTTGCGATGGGTGGTGCCGTTGAAGATCACGTCCTGCATGGACTCGCCACGCAGCTCGCTGGCCTTGCTCTCCCCCAGCACCCAGCGCACCGCATCCATGATGTTGGACTTGCCGCAACCGTTGGGTCCCACCACGCCGACCATCTGCCCCGGCAGAATGAAATTGGTGGGCTCGGCAAAGGATTTGAAGCCGGAGAGCTTGATGGAATTCAGGCGCACGGTGTCGGTGTAGGTCTAGAGGCTGGCCAGCAAAGGCTTGTGATTGGGGAAGAAAAACGGCAAAAGCGGTTGCACAAACGCAAAACTTGAAAAAGCCCTGTTCTTGCTCGCAACCGTCAACAGACGGGAATCATAACGCGGCCCGCCCCCTCGCCAGCCAAGATTGCTGCATACACGCAAACCATAGCTGCCTGCGCTGGATCGGCAAGGGATTGGGGGTGATTCAGATCCGATAAGAGAGCGGCGAACGCCTCAAGCGCGCGGCTGCAAAGCGATCAGGCCCGCCCCCAGCAGACAGACGGCCACCCCTGCCATATCCCAGGCGCTGGGTTTGATGCCATCCACCAGCCACAGCCACAGAAGCGCCACGCTGATGTAGATGCCGCCGTAGGCCGCGTAGATACGACCAGAGGCCGACGGATGCAAAGTCAGCAGCCAGACAAACAAGGCCAGGCTGACCGCGGCGGGCAGCAGCAGCCAGGCACTGCCGCCTTGCTTGAGCCAGAGCCAGGGCAAGTAGCAGCCCACAATCTCCGCCACGGCGGTCAGGACAAATAGCAGCAGGGTCTTGATTTCAGGCAATTCAATCTCTCACACAGCGAAATGCGGGCATTGTAGAGAGCATGAACCGCCTCAACGCATGGACACCGGACTGAGAGCCGGCATCGGAGATCCTGGCACATTGCCATTGGTGACCAGACTCTCGAACTCGCTGACCGGCACGGGCGGACTCATCAGATAGCCTTGCCATGCATAGCAGCGTATCCCTTCGAGAAAACGACACTGCGCCTGGGTTTCCACGCCTTCGGCGATCACATGCAGACTCAGGCTCTTGGCCAGAGCCACAATGGTGCGGGCAATGGCCGCGTCATTGGGATCGGTCAGCACGTCACGCACAAAGCTGCGATCGATCTTGAGCTGATCGAGCGGCAGCCGTTTCAGATAGGACAGCGAGGAGTAGCCGGTGCCAAAGTCGTCCAGCGAGAATCCGATGCCGTAGGACTTCAGACGCATCATCTTGGCGATGGTGTCGTCCACGTCGGAGACCAGCATGCCTTCGGTCAGCTCCAGCTTGAGTCGACGCGCATCGGCCCCATGCTCGGCCAGCGCCTTGAGCACCTGTTCGACAAATCCGCTCTGATGGAACTGCTTGGGACTGACGTTGACCGAGAGCACCAGTTGCGCATAACGAGGGTGCTTGGCCCATTTCGCCAGTTGCTGGCAGGCGGCCTGCAGCACCCAGTCGCCCAGGGGCAGGATGACGCCTGTTTCCTCGGCCAGCGGAATGAAATGCGCAGGGGGGACAAAGCCTTTTTCAGGATGCTTCCAGCGCAGCAGTCCTTCGGCGCCAATCACCTTGCCCATCTCTACCTGGGGTTGATAGAACAGCTCGAACTCACCGGCCTGCAGACCGGCACGCATGTCCTGCTCAAGCGTACGACGCTCCTGCAGCGCCGATTGCAGCTGGGGGTCAAAGAAGCAACTGACATTGCGCCCCTGACTCTTGGCCTGGTACATGGCCATTTCAGCGCGGCGCTGTACCTCTTCACCCGTCAGTTCTGCCTCGCCAAACAGGCTCAGGCCCATGCTGACAGTGATGGAGCGCGGAATACCGCCAATCTCTATGGGCTCACGCAATCGGCTCAGCCACTGGTCGGCCTGCTGCTCCAGCCTGGCGGCAGCCGCGACGGAATCGCTGCCAAGGTCCTCGATCAGCAGTACAAAATCATCGCCACCCTGACGAGCAATCGTGGCCCCTGAAGGAAGCAGTCCACGGATGCGCTGACTCATCGACTGCAGCAGCAAATCGCCCTGATCCAGACCATAGGTCTCGTTGAAGGCTTTGAAGTTATCGATATCCAGCAGCACCACACCGCCAAAATGCGCCTTGCGTTGCGCCACGGCCAGAGCCTGTTGCAGCCGATCAGCCAGCAGGCGCCGGTTGGGCAGGCCAGTCAAGGCGTCGTAGAAGGCCAGACGGCGGACCTCCTGCTCGGCCGCCATACGCTGGCTCTGATCCTGCAGCACCATCAAGCACCCCTCGGCTTGCAACACGGCACTGACCGCAACCGGACGTCGCAGACCGTCTATCCCCCTGAGCATCAATGTCTGCGCAGACACCATGCAAGCCGACGCCTCGGTGGCGAGCTCGTCCCACTGAGCCTGCACACCGTCGACACGCTCGGATTGGCTCAGCTGCAACGTCCGGCGGGCCTGAGCCCTGGCGACTTCCCAGCGCTGGATGACGCGCTCGCGCTCAGCGGCATCGGGGAACATGCGCTCCCACCACTGCTGGGTTGATACGCTGGGCTTGCCCCCATGGCCGGCCAGACGCAAAAACTCTTCGTTCCAGTAGACCAGGCGCCCATCCAGATCCTCCATGACCAGACCCACCGGGAGTCTTTGCATGAGATTGCGCAACTGCTGATGACCCAGACGCTCCATCTGCTCGAGGCGCTTGCGCCCGCTGATGTCCTGCACCAGCACCTGCAGGCGCCGGGATTCATGACGTCCGGTCAGAAACGCATTGAGTTCAACCCAGACTGGCGCGCCATCCTTGGAACGCAGACAGTACTCGCCCGCGTTGTGCTGGAACTGCTGCAAGTCCAGTCCTTCAAGCAGTTGCGCACAGTGCGCCTGGTCTTCGGGCATGACCAGCTCCAGCACGCTGCGTCTGTGAATTTCCTGGGCCTCATAGCCCAGCAACCGACAGAAATGCTGGTTGACCTTGAGTACCCTGCGCGTGGCGACATCAAGCTCGAGCACGCCCATGGCAGCCTGCTCGCACATGGCATGAAAGCGCGCATCACTCTCCTGCCTTGCCTGAGCACTGAACTTGAGGCGCCGGCTCCAGCTCCAGCGGCTTTGCCACCAGCCCGAGACCCAGGCAGCCAGCAGCAGCCCCGCCAGCAGGCCCAGGCCCAATACCAGCCAGGGCAGATACCTCTCAAGCCTTCTCTGAGTGCTGAGCGCGGGCTTGAACTGCAGCGACCAGATGCGGTCATACACCTGTATCTGCCGCTCCAGCGGCTTGATCAAGGCAAATTCAGGATGAGTTTCCGCCTCCGCCCACAGTGAGCCAGTGAATAAAATCTCCGAACCGCCGGCAAGCATCGACAGCGGCGTGGTCAGTCTCTTGTGGTCCCCATCGGCCTTTGGCGATGGGTCGGCTGGGCTGAGATCCACCAGCTTGAAGGCTACCTGAGGGTAGAGGTTGGCCGGAACCAGCCCCCTCGCAAATTCGCCCAGACGGATCCGTGCATTGAGCGTTCCGAGGGGCTTTCCGGAAGATTTCCCGATAGCGGCGGCGCCTCCCTCCTCTGCTGCGGCCCACAACGGAGCCCGCAACACCACGCCCTTGGGGCTATCGGGCAGTTGCAGAAAGCGAAATGGAGCCGACATCGACATCTGGCGAGAGTTCCATGCCTGTATCAAGGAATGAAATGCCGCCGCCGGCTGACGCGCATTGCTCCCCGCCAGTGCCTCGTTGCCTATCAGCGGCCAGACGTAGGAAACCTCGAAGGCCTGTGAATCACGCGCAAGATCGGTATGCAGCTCCGCAGTCACTGCACGGGTCAGACTCAGGGCCTGCAGCCCCACCAGACTATCCTGACTGAGCAGAGCATGGGCATGCTGGGCAAACACCTGCTGGCCCGCATCCGCATTGCGGCCCATTTGCTCGGCGAGCTTGACGAGCAGACGGTCATAGCTGCCCAGGCGTTGCTCCAGAGCTCGTGTCGCCATATCGGCACTGAGCTGCAAGCGCTGTTGCATGCGCGACTCCTGGCGTTGATGGAGCATCCAGCCCCCCAAACCGCCACAGGAAATTCCAAAACCCAATGCCAGCAGCGCCAACCAGGGTTTACGCACTTTCATCACTGGCTGAGTTGCGAATTGCGACATGCAAAAAACACAAAATTCCTGAGTTGCGAGATGGCTCCAGTCGACAGTGGCGCCTTTCAGCAAAGGCAGCGGCACCATGAGCCGACTTGAGGATCGACATAGTTTGTAGGAGCAAACCTACATCCAAAGAGCATTCACACCAAGTGATTACCCTGAAAGGCTTGGCATGATTGCGTCTAGATTTAGATCAAATCATAGGCATAAGCTTGTATATCCAATACAAAGCGCTGCAAAATCAAGAGCAACATCGGGTCGCAAAATTGACAAATGTCAATATTTGTCGGAGCTTAGTCCTATTCAGGCCGCATCACAAACCACGACAATTCGTATCTTTTTAGCAACAACCATGCAGAACCACAGCGCCCTACCCGGTTATTCCCGCGTGCAAGCGCCTGTGGTTTGTCCACCGGCAATACAACCATGCCCCAACGCCCGACCTTGTTGATCGTCTACCACTCCCTGACGGGCGGCACACTCCAGATGGTCGAAGCAGCCAGTGCCGGTGCGCGCCAGGAAGCATCCGTCCAGGTCCGCTTGCTGCACGCGACCGACGCCGGCCCTCAAGACCTGCTGCAGGCCCAGGGTTATCTGTTTGCGACTCCGGAGAATCTGGCGGCCATCAGCGGTCTGATGAAGGATTTTTTCGACCGGAGCTATTACGGCGTGCTCGACCGGATACAGGGCCGCCCCTATGCCAGTCTGGTCTGTGCGGGCAGTGACGGTCATAACGCAGCCAGGCAGATGGAACGCATTGCCACCGGCTGGCGTCTGAAGGCCGTGGCAGAGCCGCTCATTGTCTGTACCCATGCCCAGACACCGGAGGCCATACTCGCTCCCAAACAGATACAGGCCGCCGATTTGCAGCGCTGCGAAGAATTGGGGCAATCACTGGCCACGGGGCTGGCCTTGGGCATTTTCTAGAAAAACAAGGGTTTGCCCGCATCATTCTGGACAGGTCAGGCTCCAGACAAGGGCAAGAATGGGGCCTTCGAATCGGCTTGTATAAATGTGCCATCATTGCGCGCGCATGCTCTTCCCCGATGCGCGCCCCCAAGCAGGCATAGTCTGCGACTTCACCAGCTCTTGCGTCCATGATTGAACCAGACACCGCACGTCCCAAGCGCACGCCTCGCGGCCCCAGTCCGCAAAAGACTCAGGCCACGCGCCGCTCCATCGTGGCGGCTGCGTTTGCAGAATTTCTGGAACACGGCTATGCGCGTGGCACCACGGCTTCGGTTGCACAGCGCGCAGGACTGTCAAAGGTCACGCTGTTTCGCTATTTCGATAGCAAGGAAGCCCTGTTCGAGGCCGTGATCCAGACACATATCGCCTCGGCCGCCGTGGCCTTGCAGTCCAGCCCCATGCACGAGCATGAATCGGTAGGCGAGTATCTTCTGCGCACCGTGGGCGCCGCGGCGGAGGTCATTGACAGCAGCGGCCGCTCTGCCACGGCTAGGCTGGTCGTCGCCGAAGGCCTGGAGTTTCCGCTGCTGGCGCAGATGTATCGCCGCTACGTCCACGATGCCTTGCTCGAGCATTTCACCCGACTCGCACAGCTGGCCGCCCAACGCAACGAGCTCAAGGCTCCCGAGCTGGTGCGGCATCCGGAATTGCTGCTCGCGCCGCTGTGGCTGGCGATGATGAACAACACCGTGATTCACCCCGAAGTGCCCATGAATGCCGGAACCCTGTTCCGGCTTCAGGTGGCCCTGCTGTTCAAGATGCCTTGAGTGCTGGCGCGCCGAAATTTCAATGAAATCCGACCCAATCGCTTACTGGTAAAGCGCCAGTAGCTATCAAAAACAAGGCCGCAGTCTTTCGGACTGCGGCCTTGTTTTTGGAGCGAGTTGCCCCATCAACCCGGCTGTGCGGCCTCTTCCCCACCCAATGCCTTCCACAAGGTCACGCGGTTGAGCTGCTCTGACAGGCGCAGGCCTATCAAGGTCTGCTGCGCGGTATAGAGGCTGCGCTGCGCATCCAGCACCGTCAGATAGTTGTCCACGCCCGCCTTGAAGCGAGCATTCGACAAGTCGAAGGCTTTTTGCGTATTGGCCACCATGCTGGTCTGGGCGGCCAGCCGCTCATCCCACTGAGCGCGGTCGGCCAGCACATCCGCCACCTCCTTGAAGGCTGTCTGCACCGACTTCTCGTACTGACTCAGTGCAATGCGCTGATTGCTTTCAGCCACTTGTACATTGGCTCGGTTGCGCCCGCCATCAAAAATCGGCAGCTTGACCAGAGGGATGAAACTCCAGGTGCTGTTGTTGTTGCCGAACAGGCGGTCCAGCTCATTGCTGCCGGTACCGATACTGCCGGTGAGCGTGATGCTGGGAAACAGCGCCGCCCTGGCTGCGCCGATATTGGCATTCATGGCCTGCAGATTGCGCTCCGCAGCCTGCACATCCGGTCGCTTGAGCAGTACCGATGAGGGCAGAGGCACAGGCACGGCCTTGAGAGCTGCCGTGTCGGCCGCGCCCGTCAGGGTCTGGGCGGTGGGCAGCAGTTGCGCAGGCACCGGACCGCCCACCAGCAGCTGCAGGGCATTACGATCTCTGTCGACCTGGGAGGTGTAGCTGGCCACATCCCCGCGCGCCGTATCGACTGTGGTCTGGTTCTGGGCCAGCACCAGGCCGGAGGTCGAGCCCAGCTCATGCATGCGCCGTGTCAGCTCGAACGCCTTGATGCGGCTGTCCAGCGTGTCCCTGGCCAGTTGCAGGCGCGTCTGATCGGCAGCCAGTGTCAGCCAGGCATTGGCCACATCGGCCACCAGACCGATCTGCACATTGCGCCGGTTGTCCTGGCTTTGCAGAAACTGCTGCAGCGAGGCTTCGCTCAGATTGCGGATGCGCCCCCACAGGTCCAGCTCGTAGCTGGCGAAACCCAGCTGGGCCGTGTATTGCTCGCTGACGCTGGAACGCCCTGCCGTCGTCAGATCGCCTGCGGTGCGCGTGCGATTGCTCTGCGCCTGGGCCGTGATGCCCGGCAGCAGGTCGGCTCTGGTGATGCCGTACTGGGCGCGCGCCTTCTCGATGCTCTCCAGCGCGACGCGCAGATCGCGATTGTTGCTCAGCGCCAGCGCCACCACCTCGCGCAGCTGCGGCGACTGCAGCCATTGCAGCGCCTGGGCCTGTTGCAGCGCCGCCTCGCTGGCCAGGGCCGGCGCGGCGTTGCCGGAGACAGTCTCGGGCACAGGCAGATCAGGCGTTTTATAGGCCGGAGCCAGGTTGCAACCCGCCAGCAAGGCAGTCACTGCGGCAGCCGCCATGGCCGATAATTTCATGCTCGGGCGCCTCATGCTGCGCTCTCCTTGTTGACGTCAGCCGCCTCATCGCTGCGCGAACGGCTCTTGAACCAGCTGCGCACCAGCAGGAAGAACACCGGCACGAGGAAGATCCCCAGCACCGTCGATGCCACCATGCCGCCCAGCACGGCCGTGCCGATGGCATTGCGTCCACCGGCGCCTGCGCCGGTGCCGATGGCCAGCGGAATCACACCGAAGCCAAAGGCCAGGGACGTCATCAGGATCGGGCGCAGACGCAGACGCACGGCTTCCACCGTCGCATCGAACAGCTTCTTGCCCTGCTCCTGCAGCTGCACCGCAAACTCCACGATCAGGATCGCGTTCTTTGCCGCAAGGCCCACGGTGGTGAGCAGGCCGACCTGGAAATACACATCGTTGGTCAGGCCCCGCGTATAGGTGGCCAGCAGCGCACCGACCACACCCAGCGGCACGGCCAGCATCACCGACAGAGGCACCGTCCAGCTTTCATACAGCGCGGCCAGGCACAGGAAGACGAACAGAATCGAGATGGCATACAGCATGGGCGCCTGCGCACCGGACTGGCGCTCCTGCAAGGAAGCTCCCGTCCATTCGTAGGCAATGCCGTTGGGCAGCTTCTTCAAGATGCCTTCCACCGTCTCCATCGCGGTACCCGAGCTGATGCCGGCGGCGGCACGGCCTTCGAACTCATAGGCCGGGCTGCCGTTATAGCGCAGCAGCTGGGGCGAGCCGTAGGCCCAGTAGGTTTTGGAGAAGGCTCCGAAAGGCACCATCTCGCCCTTGTTGTTGCGCACCGTCCATTTGGCAATATCGCTGGGCAGCATGCGGTACTGCGCATCGCCCATGATGTAGACACGCTTGACGCGACCGTTGTTCAGGAAGTCGTTCACATAGGTGCCGCCCATGGCGCTGGAGAGCACGCTGTTGATATCGGTGTAGGACAGACCCAGAGCGGCGGCCTTGCGGTCATCCACATCCACGCGCAGCTCGCTGGCGTCTTCCAGATTGGTGGTACGCACGGCCGTCAGCAGATTGTTGGCACGCATTTCGCTCAACACCTGATCACGCGCGGCAAGCAAGGCCTCGTGGCCCACGCCATTGATGTCCTTGATCATGAAGTTGTAGCCCGAACTCGAGCCCAGGCCGCGCACTGCAGGCGGCAGCACCACTTGCACACGGGCATCGCGGATGCCGGCCAGCTCCCGGGTTGCCTTGTTCGCAATGGCTGCGGCCGATTGCGAAGGCAGGGGCCGCATGCTCCAGGGCTTCAGGCGGATGAAGCCGCGCGCCGAACTCTGGTCGCCGTTGAGGCCCGAGACCTGGTTGAAGCTGATCACGTCTGGCTGCTTGGCCAGATACTCGCGCACCTGGTCCAGCACTTCCTGCAGACGGGCGTCCGAGGCGCCGGACGGCAGATTGACGTTGACATAGACAAAGCCCTGGTCCTCGTCAGGCAGGAACGAGGTCGGCAGCTTGGCCATCAGCAGCCAGACCGCGGCCAGCACGGCCAGAAAGATCAGCATCATGCGCTTGGCCCGGCCCAGGCTGAAGGCCACGGTGCTCTGGTAGCGGTTGGCAGACGCATCGAAATTGCGGTTGAACCATCGGAAGAACCGGTCGTTGATGCCCAGCACCCCGGAGCGTATGGGTCGCTCGTGGCCCTCGCCATGACCGCGATCCGGGGCCTTCAGAAGCGTCGCGCACAACGCTGGCGTCAGCGTCAGCGCCACGAACACGGACAGCGCCATGGCCGCCACGATGGTGATGGAGAACTGGCGATAGATCACACCCGTGGAGCCGCCAAAAAAGGCCATGGGCACGAACACCGCCGACAGCGTGACCCCGATGCCGACCAGCGCAGGCGTGATTTCCTTCATGGACTGGCGCGTCGCCTCCTTGGGAGACTTGCCCGTCTCGTGCATCACCCGCTCCACGTTTTCGACCACCACGATGGCATCGTCCACCAGCAAGCCGATGGCCAGCACCATGGCAAACATGGTCAGGGTATTAATGGAGAAGCCCGCCACGGACAGCACGCCGAAGGTGCCCAACAGCACCACCGGCACGGCAATGGCGGGGATCAGCGTGGCGCGGAAGTTCTGCAGGAACACGAACATCACGATCACCACCAGCACCATGGCCTCGCCCAGCGCATGCACCACTTCGCTGATCGAGGCCCGCACAAAGGGAGTGGAGTCCGAGCTCACGAAATAGTCGATCTGGTTGGGAAAGAAGGGCTTTAGCTCGGCCAGCTTGGCCGCCACGGCATCCGACACCGCCATGGCGTTGGCACCGTCGGCCAGGATGATGCCCATGCCCGCACCGGGCATGCCGTTGAGCTTGGCCTGGATGGACAGATTGTCGGCACCGAGCTCCACCCGGGCCACGTCCTTGATGGTGACGACAGAGCCGTCATTCGAGGACTTGAGCACGATGTCCTCGAACTGCTCCACGGTCTTGAGCTTGGTGCGCGCCGTGATGGTGGCGTTCAGCTGCTGGTTCTGCACCGCAGGCAAGGCTCCCAGCTGACCTGCGGAGACCTGGG
This sequence comes from Comamonas testosteroni, assembly GCF_000761245.1. Lineage (GTDB taxonomy): Bacteria > Pseudomonadota > Gammaproteobacteria > Burkholderiales > Burkholderiaceae_C > Comamonas > Comamonas testosteroni_C. The sequence goes on from NZ_AWOR01000043.1 coordinate 95,746, forward strand.
CATTTTGCGCGTTGAGCGCGCTGCTCAGATCGGAGGGAATCAGCCCGTACTTCTCCATCTTGGCCGGGTCCATCCAGATGCGCATCGCATAGGGCGTGCCGAAGACGTTGATGTCACCGACGCCTTCGATGCGCCCGATGATGTCCACCAGATTGCTGTTGATGTAGTCGCCGATGTCCACGGCGGTCACATCTTCATCGGGCGAATAAAAGCTGTAGGTGACCAGAAAATCCTGGCCGCCCTTGTTGATGAAGACGCCGCGCGTCTTCACGGAGTCCGGCAGGCGGTTGACCGCGCCCTGAATCTTGTTTTGCACCTGCACCTGCGCCACGTCGACATTGGTGCCCGGAGCAAAGGTCAGTGTGATGCGGGCCTGACCCGACGCATTGCTGGTCGAGCTCATATAGAGCATGTTGTCGATGCCCTTGATCTGCTGCTCGATGATCTGCGTCACCGAGTTTTCGACCGTCTCGGCCGAAGCGCCCGTGTACTGGGCGCCGATAGTCACCCGGGGCGGAGCAATCTCGGGGTACTGCTCCAGTGGCAGCAGCTTGATCGACAAAGCCCCGGCCAGCATGATGATGATGGCGATGACCCACGCGAAGATGGGCCGGTTGATGAAGAACTGAGCCATGTGTGTCGCCTGCCTTGCTTACTTCTTGGCAGGCGCATCGGCAGCGGCCTGCACCGGCGGCTCGCCACGCTGGCTCTTGCGCTCTGCCTTGGCCTTCAGATCCACCTCCACGGTCTGGACCTTGTCGCCGGGCTTGATGCGCTGAAAGCCATCCACCATCACACGCTCGCCTGCTTTCAGGCCCGTCTTGAGCAACCAGAAAGCACCGACGGCACGGTCCAGCTCCACATCCCGCTTTTCAACCACGTCGCCGTCCTTGACGACCATGACATTGGCACGCCCGGTCAGATCGCGGGTCACCGACTGCTGCGGCACCAGCAAGGCATCGGGGGCCAGGGCCGTGGGCAGCAAGGCCTTCACATACATGCCGGGCATGAGCATGCCGTCGGGATTGGGCACCTCGGCGCGCAAGGTCAGCGTGCCGGTGGTGTCGTTGACGATCACGCCCGCAAACGCCAGCTTGCCTTGCTGCGGGTAGTCGCTGCCGTCGTCGAGCTGGATGCGCACGGCAATCTTGTTGCCTTCGACCTTCTGGTAGCGTCCAGACTCCAGATCGCGCTTGAGCTGCATCAGATCGGAGCTGGACTGGGTGAAGTCCACATACATGGGGTCGAGCTGCACGATGGTGGTGAGCGCCGTGGCCTGGTTGGCCGTGACCAGCGCGCCGGGCGTGACGGCAGACAGCGCGATGCGGCCACCGATGGGGGCCTCGATGCGGCTGTACTTGAGATTGATGCGTGCGGTTTCCAGATTGGCCTTGGCCACGGCCACGTCCGAAGCGGACTGGGCGGCCGCCGCCTGGCTTTCGTCAAAGGCTTGCTTGCTGATCGCGTCGATCTTGACCAGCTCGGCATTGCGCCGGGCCGTGGCCGCCAGCGTGCGCTGGCTGGCTTCGGCCTTGGCCACGGCTGCTGCAGCACTGGCCTCGGCGGCCTTCAGCGATGCGGCGTCGATCTGATAGAGCTGCTGGCCCTGCTTGACCAGCGCGCCTTCGGTGAACAGGCGCTGCTGGATGATGCCCGAGACCTGGGGCCGCACCTCGGCCGTCATGAAGGCGCGGGTGCGCCCCGGCAGGCTGGCGTCCAGTTGCTGGCTTTGCGACTGCAAGGTGACCACGCCGACCTTGGGGTCGGACTTGGCCGGGCCTTTTTGCTCAGCCTCGGGCTTGGAGCAGCCCACCAGCGCTGCGGCAATCAGCATGGCGCCCACGGCCAGGGTCCAGCGCTGCTGGCGATGCCGCTGCCGGCCTGCACTGGGCAGGCAAGAAAAATGCGCCTCTCGGCGCGATCTCAGCGAAGCGGGCTGGTCAATCTTCATACGTGGAGCAGTCTGAACTAAAGAACTTGTCAACATTGTGCGCCGACAATATTAATAAAATGTAAAGCAGCCACGGGCGCAATGACATGCCGGCAATCACCTGCTTGCCATTGTCCTGTCATGTGGGCATACGGCGTATGCAGCACTCTCTGGCTGAGACACCACTGTAGAAACCCTTGGCAGCAAGGCTCCTCGTCATAACGGACTAGAGCCAGCACCCGCCTCTCCCCGAAATCGACAGCTGGCAGCGCCATCAATATCAGCACGGCAGCGGCTTGTGCTGCCAAATCAATGCTGCTGCTTGCCCGGGCGTACGCGCAATATGCTGAAAACTCCTGCCAGCGCCGCAAAACAGCCGGCCACAGCCAGCGCCAGCAGTTCAGCATTGCCGCCATGCCCGCCCGAGATGGCAAAGATGGTGGCCAGCACCACTGCACCCAGCGTCTGCCCCGTCATGCGGGCCGAACTCAGCATGCCGCCCGCTGCGCCGCTGCGCGACATGGGGGCCGAGCTAACGATGGTGTGGTTGTTGGGCGACTGGTAGAGCGCGAAGCCGCTGCCCGCCAGCAGCATGCGCCAGACCATGTCCCAGTGCGCGACATCGATGGGCATGGCCGCCAGCAGCCACAGTCCGCAGGCAAACATGGCCATGCCGATGCCGCCCAGCAGCCCGTCGGGATACTTGCCGATCAGACGCCCGGCCACCGGGGCTGTGAGCATGGTGGCCAGCGGCCAGGCCGTGATCAGCATGCCCGCCTCCATGGGAGACATGCCGCGTGCCTCCAGCAGCAGGAACGGCAGGGCCAGATAGGACAGCATCTGCGCGCAAAAGGCAGAGACCGAGCCGCACATCGACAGCCGGAACACGGGAATGCGCATCAGATCGACCGGAAACAAAGGAGCTGTCTTGTGCCACTGGCGGCGCAGATAGACATAGCCGACCACCAAGCCGCCGCCCAGCAGCCACCAGCCCGAAGGCATCAGCGAGCTACCCGCAGCGCCCTGCCCCTGCCCCATACGCACGCCCAGTTGCTCACCGCCCAGAAACAACAGGGTGAACATCAGGATATTGAGCAATACGTCAAGCGCGGCGATAGGCTCGCCGTCCTTGCGCACCACGGGATTGGCCGGCAGCGCCTTGCGCCCCATCCACAAGGTGATCAGGCCCAGCGGCACATTGATGGCAAACAGCCAGGGCCAGCTGGCGACCGACAGGATGGCAGCGGCCACCGAAGGCCCGGCCATGGACGAGGTCGCCACCACCAGCGAGTTGATGGCCATGCCGCGGCCCAGCATGGCGCGCGGATAGGTCAATCGCACCAGCGCCGCATTCACGCTCATGATGCCGGCCGCACCCATGCCTTGAAACACGCGCGCCGCAATCAGAGTGGCCAGCGAGCTGGCCAGCGTGGCCGCCACCGATGCAATGACAAACACCGTCATGCCCAGCAAATAGATGCGCCGGTAACCCAGCCGCTCACCCAGCGCCGCCAGCGGCAGCAGCAGCACCAGACCGGCGAGCTGATAGGCGTTGACCACCCACAGCGTCAGGGCCGAGCTGGCCTGCAACTCGCGCGCAATGGCGGGCAAGGCCAGGTTGACGATGCTGCTGTCCAGCACCGACAGGGTGAGACCCAGAATAATGACCAGCATGGCGTGGCCACGCGCGCCATCGGGCAGACCGTCATAAGCCGCAGGAGCTTTGAGCCCAGCTTCATTCGCGGCCTCAGCCATGGGCGGCTCGCTTTGCACCGGCAGACTTGCCCAGCGTGATCCAGGTCAGCGCCACGCCTACCAGCGCTCCGGTTGCCATGCCCACCACCATGGGCAGAGGCTTGCCGTTGGAAAAATGCCCGACGATCTGCATGGCCGCCGCGCCGCTGAGCATCTGCAGCGTGCCCAGCAGGGCCGAGGCCGTACCGGCAATCTCACCATGCTCTTCCAGCGCCAGCACCGAGGTGGTGGGAATCACCAGTCCCATGAAGGCACTGGCGATGAAGTACAGCCCGATCAGCACTGCCAGTTGCTCGCCACCCATGAGGTAGTAGGCCAGCAAGGCCGTCATGGTGAAGCCCGAAGCCGACGCCGCTGCCTTGACCACATTGACCAGGCCAAAGCGCTGACCTAGCCGCCCCGTCAGCTGCGATGCCCCGATAAAGGCAATGGCATTAAAAGCAAACGCCATGCTGTACTGCGTGGACGACAGGCCGTAATAGTTGATCAGCACAAAGGGCGAGCCCGCCAGATAGACAAAAAAGCCCGCCATGGCGCAACCACCGATAAACACCAGACCCAGGTAATGCCAGTCGCGCAGCAGGCTCAGATAGGCCTTGAGCGCGCCGCCAAGGCTGCTGTCCAGCCGCGCCTCGGCCGTGCGGGTCTCTTCCACGCCGCGCCAGGTGGCAATCAAGCCCAGCAAGGCTGCGGCTGCCACCACCCAGAACACGGCACGCCAGCCGGCCACCGCAATCACGCCACTGCCAGCCAGCGGTGCCAGAATGGGCGAGACGCTGAAGACCAGCATCAGCAGCGACATCATGCGCGCAGCGGCATGCCCGGTATGCAAGTCACGCACCACGGCGCGCGGCACGGCCATGCCAGCGGCAGCGCCCAGGCCCTGCATAAAGCGAAAAGCCACCAGAATCTCGATATTGGGGGCCAGCGCGCAGCCCACGCTGGCAATTGCAAATACCGTCAGACCGAAATACAACGGCGGCTTGCGGCCCACCATGTCGGAGACCGGGCCGTAAAGCAGTTGACCGACACCAATCGAGAGAAAAAACGCCGTCAGGCTGGCTTGAACAGCGCCGACTTCGGCACCCAGGCTGGCGCCAATTTGCGGCAGCGCGGGCAAATACATGTCAATGGCGAAGGGACCGATGGCCGACAACAGGCCCAGAATCAACACCAGACGCAGGGAAACAGAAGCTTGCATAGGGGCCTGATTGTCGTGGTAACTTGATTTATTTGCTGAGCGAGCGCATGTTTTCATGCATAGCAGCGCAGTCTCACGCTGGCGCAGAGTACAGCACCACCAATAGCGCTGCTTTCCGCCCATTCATCGGCGCAACGATTGCTCCAGCAGCTCGCACAATCGAGCTACTGCGACCCTTCCCTGCTACTGCCGTGATTGCTGCAAGCTCCTCCAAACGACTCTTTTCCCTCTCGCTGCCCGCTCTCGCCGCGCTCTGCATGCTGACTCACACCGCCAGCGCCCAGACGGCAGCGCCCTTGCCCGCCTTTCAGCTTTCGCCAGACGCCAGCATGGTGATAGACACCCGCGCCAAGCTGGCCTGGCCGCGCTGCGCCGAGGGCATGAGCTGGAATGGCAAAGCCTGCGTCGGCAGCGCCGAGGTCTTCAGCTACAAACAGGCCATGAGCCATGCTGCAGAACGCAGCAAGGCCGAAAACCTGCGCTGGCGCCTGCCGCGCGTCAATGAGCTCAAGCGCCTGCTGGACCGCAGCAGCAAGCCCCAGGGACTGAACCCCGAGCTCTTTCCCAACGCGCCACGCGACTGGCACTGGACAGGCACGGCCGCCGTGAATGCCCAGCGCCTGAACACCTACAACTACGCCCAGGTGGACAAATCCAGCAGCATCTCCGGCCTATCGGCCCAGCAGGCCTGGGCGGTCAACACCGAGACTCTGCAGGCCGTGCCCGATATGGGCAAGGGCAATGCCCTGCTGCTTCGCCTGGTGCGCCCGGCCACCGAGGCCGAGCTCGGCCCCCAGACTTCGGCCACACCATGAAAAAAGGCCTTGCCGCAGCGGCAAGGCCTTTTCAAGTCCCGCACGCTCAGCCGGCGCGCAGCGCCGCCTTGAGGCTCTCGCCCAGTTCGGGCTTGTGCGCGAACGGATCCGTCGGATTGCGACCCTGCACCACATCCTCCAGACGCACCTGCACCGAGCCCAGGGCCTGCGGGTGGCTGTAGATATAGAACTGGCCCGACGCAATCGCATCGAACACCTTCTGTGCCACCTCGGTCGCCGTGACCTTGCCCGAGCCCACGGCCTTGTCGGTCATGGCCTGGCCAATCTTCTGGCTGGCCGTCAAAGGCTGTGCCTCCAGGCCCTGGGGACGGTTGCGCTCGCTGTGACCTATGCCCGTGGGCACGAAGAAGGGGCAGAGCAGGCTGGCACTGACCTGGTCCGAGACCAGGGCCAGGTCCTGGTACAGCGTCTCGGTCAGCGACACCACTGCGTGCTTGCTGACGTTGTAGATGCCCATGTTCGGCGGCGCCAGCAGACCTGCCATGCTGGCGGTGTTGACAATATGGCCTTCATAGGTGGGATCGGCCTTGGCGGCCTCCAGCATCATGGGCGTGAACAGGCGCACGCCATGGATCACGCCCCAGACATTGACGCCCAGCACCCACTGCCAGTCGGCTACCGTGTTTTCCCAGACCAGACCGCCGGCGCCGACGCCCGCGTTGTTGAAGACGAAGTGCGGCGCACCAAAGGTCTCCTTGACTTCGGCAGCCAGTCGCTCCATCTGGGCCGCATCCGACACATCGACCCTGCGCGCCAGCACCTTGGCACCGGCGGCCTTGAGCTCGGCCTCGGCCTTATCCAGCGCCTCCTGCTGCACATCGACCAGCACCAGATTCATGCCTCTGGCGGCTCCAATGCGCGCGCACTCCAGCCCGAAGCCAGAGCCCGCACCCGTCAGAACAGCCGTCTTTCCCGCGAAATTCGTGATCATTCTTGTCTCCGTATTTATTTGGACGCAGCTCCAATGCGTTTCCACGCTCGAAACCGGCGCGGCACAACCAAGGGACAGCAAGCAAGGGCCTATGCCGACCGCGCCGGCCCCGCAGCGAGGCTGTCGCCCCCCCTCCCATAGCGCGCAGCGCGTAAAGAAAGGGGGCGCCCGGCAAGGGGAAGGCGCGGGGCCGCCCAGGCAAAGCGCCTCAGGGGGTTAGAGCAGTTTCACCAGCTGCTTGCCGAAGTTCTTGCCCTTGAGCAGGCCCAGGAATGCGCCGGGCGCCGAGGCCAGACCTTGGGAAATCGTCTCGCGCGGCTTGAGCTTTCCGGCCGCCACCAGGCCGCCCAGCTCGGTCAGGGCCTCGCCCCAGACTTCCATGTGCTCGCTGACGATAAAGCCTTCGAGCTTGATGCGATTGACCAGCAGCAGCGCCGGGTTGGCCAGCGGCAGGGGCTGACCGTCATAGCCGGCAATCATTCCGCACAGGGCCACACGCGCAAAGGCATTGGTGCGCAGCAGCACGGCATCGAAGATATAGCCGCCCACGTTCTCGAAATAGCCGTCGATGCCGTTGGGGCACGCGTCCTTCAGGGCCTTGGCCATGGTCTTGACATCGGGGTGCTCGCGGTAGTCGATGCAGGCGTCAAAGCCCAGTTCATGCACGGCGTAACGGCATTTCTCGGCACCGCCCGCAATCCCCACCACGCGGCAGCCGCGCGCCTTGGCCAGCGCCACAAAGGCGCTGCCCACGGCACCGGTCGCGGCGCTGACGACCACGGTTTCACCGGCCTTGGGGTTGATGATCTTGACCAGACCGTACCAGGCCGTCACGCCCGGCATGCCCACCGCACCCAGGTAGTAGGACAGCGGCACATGGGTGGTGTCGACCTTGCGCAGCGCGCCGGGCACGCTGGGGTCGAGCAGCGAGTACTCCTGCCAGCCGCCCATGCCGACCACCTTGTCGCCGGCCTTGAACTTGGGGTGGCGGCTCTCGATAATCTCGCCCACCGTGCCGCCCTGCATGACTTCGCCCAGCGGCTGGGGCTGGGCATAGCTCTTGGAGTCGTTCATGCGGCCGCGCATATAGGGGTCCAGGCTCAGATAGTGGTGGCGCACCAGCACCTGGCCCTCGCCTACCGTAGGCAGCGGCGACTGCACCAGCTTGAAATTGCTCTCCACCGCCTCACCCTGGGGGCGGTTGTCCAGAAGGATCTGCTGATTGACCGTCATATCTGTCTCCTGTTCGAACTTCAATTTGATAGCTATCAGCGCCTTATCTCAAAGACTTTGACAGCATTTTTCACCTCAAACACAGACTGAAAAAGCGCTGCTAGCTCATCAAACAGTAGCAGCCTGTCTATCTCAATCTGTGGCCAGAGCCTGCAACTCGCCGTCTGCCTTGGGCTTGCGCTTCATGTACTTGAAGGTGCCCGTGGCATGTACGCAGAGTCGGCCTTGTGCATCGTAGATGCGGCCTTCGGTAAAAGCCATGGTGCCTGTGCGATGCAGCAGCACGCCCTTGCCCACCAGCGGGCCATTGGCCGCCTGCATGAACGAGGTTTTCATCTCGATGGTGACCACGCCCTGATCGAAATCCACGCTGCGCGCAGCCACGGCCATGGTCACATCCATCAGCGTCATCGAGGCTCCGCCATGAGTGACGCCAAAGGAATTCAGGTGTTCGGGACGCGGTGTGAAGTGCAGCTCGGACTCACCGTCCTCCATCTTGTGGAGGGTGAAGCCCAGCTCATGCACAAAGGGAATTTCAGGACCAAATGACAACACCGCGAAACCTTTCAGAAGAGTGATGTGCCGCAGACCGCAGCAGCTGAACCGTGAATGTAAGCGCAGCGGACAGTCTCAGAATGCTGCGCCGCACAAAAAACATGACCCACCCTTCGTCCGCCACTATCAACCTCCGACCAGGGCGCTCACGCCGCCATCCACCGCCATCCACTGGCCGGTAATGTGCTTGCCGGCATCGCTGGCATAGAGCAGCGTCAGGCCCTTGAGATCCTCATCGTCACCCAGGCGGCGCAACGGGGCATGAGAGCGCATTTCGTCCTCGCCCAGCGTCTCGATCAGCACGGCCGCCATCTTGGTCTTGAAAAAGCCCGGGCAGATGGCGTTGACGGTGATGCCATGCTCGCCCCACTCGCCGGCCAGCGCACGCGTGAAATTGATGACCGCGCCCTTGGAGGTGTTGTAGGCAATGGTCTTCATGCCCGTGGGATTGCCGCCCAGGCCGGCGATCGAGGCCAGATTGATGATGCGGCCGCTCTTGCGCTCCAGCATGGACAGGCGGGCGATCTGCTGGCTCAGCAGAAAATAGCCGCGCACATTCAGGTTCATCACCTTGTCCCAGGCCGCCGTCGGGTGGTCCTCAGCCGGGGCGCCCCAACTGGCTCCGGCATTGTTGATCAGAATGTCCACATGGCCGAGGCGCTGCACGGCTTCCTTGGCCAGACGGGCGATGTCGGCCTCGTCCGAGCAGTCGGCGGCAATCCAGTCAGCTTCTATGCCTGCGGCCTTGAGCTCGGCTGCGGCCTCTTCCAGATCCTTGGCCTTGCGCGAGCTCAGCAAAATCTTCGCGCCTGCCTCGCCCAGCGCATGCGCCATCTGCAGACCCAGGCCACGCGAGCCGCCGGTCACCAAGGCCGTCTTGCCCGAGAGATCGAAAAGTTGCTGCACCGTACGTGTCATTCTCATGTCTCCTGTTTGTTATCAAGGTTCAAACCGGGTCCGCAGCGCCGTGCAAGGCCTGCCCGTCAAAAGCTGCATGAATTGTGCGGGCGCCTCAGGCCCGGTGTTGTCACCTGCGTGTCGGCGCTGTCCCGCAGGTGGCAGGCCCATCGCGGCAGCCGTTTTCAGGACCCGCAGGTCACGGCTTTGGGACCGGGCACGCAGTTGCCGGCAGCACAAAAGTGGTGACCCGCCGTTGCGCCGAAGCAGTGAAAATTGTGTCAAGCGCTTTCAATCGGCAAACAGCGACTGTGTGCCTCCCCAGGCCCCGCCTTCCAGCTCCAGCATGCGCAGCTTGGTCAAAGCGCCCTGTCCGCCCGAAAACCCGCCCGGCGACCGCCCAGCGGCCAGCACCCTGTGACAGGGAACAATCGGTGCAAACGGATTGGCTCCCAGCGCCTGACCCACGGCGCGCGCCGCACCGGGCTCGCCCAGCGCTACGGCAACTTCTCCATAGGTGCTGGTCCGGCCCGGCGCCAGGGCACGTGTGAAAGCATAGACCCGGCAATGAAATGCAGGGACGGCAAATTCATCGAGTGCAACCTCCAGCAGGTCGGGCAGAACGCCGCCCGGCCCATGCGCAAAGGCCTGCCGCATATCCCCCAGCACGCCGACAGCCGCAGCCTCTGCGCCGGGCTGCGCCCAGCCCTGCTCGCTCTGCGAGTTCACGCCTGCCAGCAGACACTGCACCCCGGCCATGGCCTGCACGGCAAAGCCCGGTACAGCGGAGATGGAGGTCACTGCGCCATAGGCCGCAGGCCCGCGCTGCGGCTGCAGCGCATGGCGCTTGGACAGGCCCAGCAGCATGCGCTCCCGGGTTTCGCCCCAGCTGGCCTCGGGCAGCTGCACGGCGCAGATGGCACTGGCATTCCAGGCCAGCCCGCATGCACCGATGCGCGTGACAAACAAGGCATGACCGGGAAAAGGCAGCGAAGCAGCGTGATTCATGCACACAGTCTACAAAACGCCGTCTTTGCCCTCATGCAAAAATTTTCAAAAGACTGGATGCAAAAACAGTTAATTACTGTATATTTACACAGTCAAAACACTGTGGATATACGGACATGCAAGAAGCCCATTTCACCGTCTCTCTGTGCGACTACCCCGAGCTGCCCGAGGACAAGCGCCAGCAAGCCGAGGCGCGTTATGCCCGCGTGCTGGCCCGCCAGCTTGGCGGGGAAGAACAGGTCGGCGAAGCCCTGTCTCTGGTGCAGGGCCTGGAGGACACCCCGCCCGAAGAAATCACCGACGACGCCAAGCTCACATTCCAGCGCTGGATGAAAGCCGCCCGCGCCGCAGCTGAAGCCGCCCTGCAAGGCATTGGCGGCACCGAAAGCTGTTTCTTCGATGTGCGGCGGGTAGCCTACTGAGGCTTGAGCCGCTCGCGCATGGCACGGCGGTTGAGCTTGCCAACCGCCGTCTTTGCAATCTCCTGCACAAAAATCACCTGCTGTGGCTTTTTGTACGAAGCCAGCTGCGTCGCCACTTGGGCAACCAGCTCCTGCTCACTGGCTTGCGCCCCGTCCCTGAGAACAACCGCCGCAGTCACGACTTCGACCCATTTGTCGTGCGGCAGCCCTACCACCACGCATTCGCGTACGTCGGGATGTGTGAGCAAGGCATTTTCGACTTCCAGCGGATAGACGTTGTAGCCGCCCGTGATGATCATGTCGGACTTGCGATCCTTGAGATGCAGAAAACCTTGAGCATCAAGCAGCCCCATGTCTCGCGTGCGCACCCAGCCGTCGGGGGTAAAAGTGTCCTCATTGAGTTGTCGGGCGTTGTAGTAGCTGCGTGCCGCCGACGGTGCCCTGACGGTGATCTCACCCGGCTCGCCCGGCGCCACTTCCCGCCCCTGTTCGTCCAGCAAGCGCAGCTCAACATCCAGACAGGGCTGACCGCAGGCCGACCCCATGAGCTGCGGTGTATGGTCTTCAGGCCTCAGAACCGCCAGACACAAAGGCACCTCGGTCTGCCCGTAGTACTGCCAGAAGCGGTGGGCTCCCCAATGCTCCATGGCCTTTTGCAGCACGCTGCGCGGCATGGGTGAAGCGCCATAGATCACATACTTGAGCGCCGAGACATTGACTTTGGTGAAATCCGGGTGTTCCAGCAACATCTGCAGCATGGTCGGCACCAGATTGATGGCGGTGATGCGCTGCGCCTGCAGCACCGCCAGAAACCGGCCCGGCTCAAAGCTCGGGAGAATGACGGTGCGCCCGCCTCGAAGCCAGAACGGCAGCACAAACACACCACTGGCGTGAATCAAGGAGGCGGCATGCAGCATGGCGTCATCCGCTGTGGCCGGCAACAGATTGAGCAGCACATTGCGGCAGATGCTGGCAAAAGATGCCTGGGTATGCTGGGCAGCCTTCAAGGCCCCGGTGGTTCCGGAGGTGAACAGAGTCAGCACGATGTCATCGGGCTGCACCTCGATGTCCGGCCCTTGCGCGGGATGACGGCTAGCCAGCGCACCAAGATCCACGACACCCGGCATGGCCGCACCAAGCCCCAGGCAGCAAAGCGCCGGCAGCTCTGCCTTGATTTGTGCAGCACGCTGCTCCAGACCTTGCCCAAAGATCAGGTGGATGCAGCCAGTCTCCTGCAGCATCTTTACATGCTCAGCCAAGGACAGGCGCGCATTCAGGGGCACACGATTGAGTCCGGCCTTGGCGCAAGCGAAGTCCAGCGGCACGCTGAGCAAGCCATTGTTCATCAGCAATGCCACGCGATCGTTTTGCTTGATTCCTTGTGAGTACAGGGCATGGGCGAGTTGGCTGCTCAGCCCGTCGACCTCGGAGAAGCTGAGGCTGTCCTCTCCAAACACAAGGGCTATGCGATCCGCATGCTGGCGTGCTCCGCGTCGTATGAGCTCGATATAGGTGGGCTGCCCGGCATGCATGCCGCCGTACTGATAGCTGGTCATCGTGATCTCCTCCTGTTTCAGTTTCAAGCCTTGTCAGCGATCACCGCAAAACTGCCCATGACGTCCCTCGCCCCGGGTGAAGTGCGCAGCGCCGTCGGCTCCCTCCGCAGACACCACCGGAGCTCCTTTGCGCCCCTCGCTACGCAGGGCATCTGCCAGAGTCATGCCCCATTGCGCGTAGGCCGAAGCGCGATCGGCACGCATGCACTGCTGAGGAAATGCCGCCAGTTGTTGCGCCAGCGCCCTTGCCGCCTCCAAAGCCTGCCCGGCAGGCACAAGCCGGTTCGCCAGGCCCATGGAAAGAGCTTCTTCGGCCTTGACGGGCCGGCCGGTCAAGATCATGTCCAGCGCCCTGCCCATTCCCACCATCCGCGGCAGGCGCACCGTTCCCCCATCAATCAACGGCACCCCCCAGCGGCGGCAGAAGACTCCGAACACGCAAGACTCGTCAGCCACGCGAATATCGGCCATCAACGCCAGCTCCAGCCCTCCGGCTACCGCGTAGCCGCTGATGGCCGCAATCACCGGCTTGCTCAATTCAAGCCGTGTCGGCCCCATGGGGCCGCTTCCGCCCCCTTCGAAATCCAGCTCGTTGCTCAATCCGGGGTCGGCCACTGCCGCCAGATCGGCGCCGGCACAGAAATGCCCCCCGCTGCCGGTCAGCACTGCAACACGCAGTGCTTCATCGCGCTCAAAGCGCAAAAAGGCATCGCGCAGCTCCTCGGCCATGGGCCGGTGAACAGCGTTTCGCTTGTCGGGCCGATTCATGGTGATGGTGCAGACCGGACCATTGATTTCGAATTGCACAAACCGCATGAGCTGTCTCCTTTTGTCTTGACGCTCATGCTAGTAAAGCTTTCAATATTTCTCCATCATGGACAAATCATGTAATGTTCTACCAAGACGCCCTTCTGCTACGGACTTGATACTGGACCTGCTGGTGGCACGCGCCATTCCGCTCTCCGCCATTGCCATCACCCAGGCTGCAGCCTTGTTCGGCATTGGGGAAAATGCGGTCCGCGTCTGCCTGAGTCGCCTGATATCGGCCGGCAAAGTGGAAAGACCCGAGCGCGGTATGTATCTGGCCCGGCTCCAGCCCTCCCATCTCGCCCATATCGTGGACAACTGGCACCGACGTGAGCAGTTGCGTCAGCCCTGGCATGGGCAATGGCTTGCGCTACAGGACGCATCCGCCTCCAAAGCGGACAAATCCCTATGGCGCCGTCATCAGCGCGCGCTGGGGTTGCGCGGCTTTGCAACGCTTGGTCCTCAGCTGCATATACGCCCTGACAATCTGCGCATTCCGTTCACCGAGTTCCAGGCCGAGCTGGAATCACTGGGCATTGCGTCAGGCAGTTGTCTGATGCAGATTCATCGGTTTGACACACTGCACGAGGCCCAGGCACGCAAGCTCTGGAACACCCAGGCACTGGAGGCAGCCCACAAGCACTGGATCAGCGTGATTCTCAGCAGCCACCAGAGACTGGACGGCATGCCGCTGCCAAGCGCCGTGCGTGAATCGCTGCTGCTGGGGCGCTCGGCCATAGCCCACCTGCTGCGGGACCCCTTGCTGCCGGAAGAGCTCATGCCATCAAACTCCAGACTGAGTCTGGAACAAGAGCTGAGAAGCTACCAGCAACGTGCCATTGAGCTCTGGAGCGCATGGCTCGATCAGAAAGGGGAACAGACCCTGTCCAGGGCCGACATTCACAATGCCATCCTTCAATCCAGCCAGAATTGATAGCAAGCCGCGCAAAGACGCTGCTAACTGCATACACTGGCGCCCTTTTCATCACCAATTCGCGATGCCCTGCCTCGGTTGCAGGGCTAGTTCTGCGCTCCCCCATGCAAGCCCTGCTCGACGCCATTGCCCAGATGCCTTTTCCTACCGATGCCCAGCGCATCTTTCATGGCCGCGGCGGGCGGTATCCGGGCTGCGAGCAGATCTCGCTGGATGCGTTTGCACCCGTCATCGTGCTGACCAGCTTTGCCCCCATGGAGCAAGCCCAGCTGAGCCAGATCGGCCAGGCGCTGGAGCAGCGCTGGCAGCAGATCGCCCCGGCCGGGCTGCCTCTGACCTGGGCCTTCCAGAGCCGCGAAAGCGGCGGCAAGGTCGAAACCCGCATCATGGCCGGCGAGCTGCCCGAGCCGCATGTGGTGACCGAGAACGGTGCCCGCTATCTGATCCATATCGCACGCGGGCAGAACCACGGCCTGTTCCTGGACATGGCTGCCGGCCGTGACTGGGTGCGCCGGCAGGTACTGGCCCATGAGCGGCCCGCGCGCATGAAAGTGCTCAATCTGTTTGCCTATACCTGCGCGTTCTCGGTCGTGGCCAAGCTGGCCGGCGCGGGCCAGGTTCTCAATATGGACATGAGCAAGGGCGCTCTGGCCACGGGTCAGCACAACCATCAGCTCAACGGCGTCAAGGCCGGTGCCAGCTTCGCCGCCCACGATATTTTCAGCAGCTGGGGCAAGATCAACCGCAGCGGACCGTACGACCTGATCGTCGTGGACCCTCCCAGCTACCAGAAAGGCAGCTTCATCGCCACCAAGGACTATGCGCGCCTGATGCGCCGCCTGCCCGATCTGCTGGTGCCGGGCGGCCAGGTCCTGCTGTGCCTGAACGCACCCGAACTCGGCACCGACTTTCTGCGCGAGCAGATGGCGGAAATCGCCCCCGAGCTGGAGTTCGTGGAACGACTGGCCAACCCGGCCGTATTTGCCGATGTGGACGAGGAGCGCAGCCTCAAGGTCATGGTCTATCGCGCACCTGCGCTGACAGAGGCCCAGCAGCCATGAGCGAGGGCACGGATCAGGGCCGCAGCCTGCCTCTGCAACCCGTGGACCCGGCTCTGGCAGCCACGCTGAAGCGCTTTGCCCGGCTCGATGCAGAAACGCCGACCCCACAGCTCGACTATGTGCAGCGCCGGCGCCTGCTCAGCGAGCTGCAGGCCGGGCTGATTCGCTCGGCCCTGCCCGGCATTTCCAGGGCCGAGCATTTTGTGGCTGCCGAGGGCCGCGAGATCTGCGTGCGCAGCTATCGCCGACAAGGCGCGGGCAGCGGCCGGACGCTGGTCTGGCTGCATGGTGGCGGCTGGATGGTGGGCGATCTCAACACCCATGACGACCTGTGCGAGCATCTGGCCCAGTTCACCGGCCATGTGGTGCTGTCCGTGCATTACCGTCGCACGCCGGAGAGCCGCTTTCCCGCGCCGCTGGACGATGTGATGGCCGTGCTGAAATGGCTGAGCGATATGCGTGGGCTGCTGCCTTTTGCGGCTGAGCAGGTCCTGCTCGGAGGCGATAGCGCTGGCGCCCATCTGGCACTGTCAGCGGCCGTGCGCCAGATTCAGCAACCCACCGATGCCTCCCGCATCGCAGGCCTGCTGCTTCTCTACCCACCGCTGCAGCCCGATCAGGACAACGAGAGCATGCGCTGTTTTGCCACAGGCTTCGGGCTCATGCCCGCCGCCATGCAGCGCTACTGGCAGGAGCTAGGGCAGCCTGACGGCCAGGCCGCGCAATGGCTGACGCCGGGCCGCTGCAGCGCAGCCATCGCCCATCTGCCGCCCACGCTTTTGATGACGGCCAGCCACGATATTCTGCGCGACGAGGCCGAAACCTTTGCCAACGCGGCCCAGGCACTGGGCGCACCGCTGCAGCTTTTGCGCGCCCCAGCCATGGTTCACGGCTTTGCGCGCATGCTGGCTGCCAGCCCGGCGGCGCGCCAGCAGGTCGAGCTTGCCTGCTCGACCTGGGCGGAACTAATAGGCCGCCAACGCCCTCAGAGCAAATGAGCTTTGCTCTGCAGACGGGTAGCGGCATGGCCCTGCAGGTGTACGCTGCACGGCGCGGGGCGCCGCCCCGCCCCTTTCAAACACAAGAGCTGCGACGCTGATGCATCAGCATCCGGCGCTCGCCGCCATATCTTTCATAGTCATGAGCCCAACTTCCGGTACCCCACAACAACTGATGCGCCTGGCCGTGGACCTGGCCCATGCCAACCGCGTCAACGGCGGCCGTCCGTTCGGCGCCGTGCTCGCCAAGGGCGCCGAAGTCATTGCCACCGGCGTCAACAACATCATTGCCAGCCACGACCCCAGCACCCATGCCGAAATGCAGGCCATACGCGCGGGCACGCAAAAACGCGCCAACCCCAGCCTGGCGGGCCTGTCCATCTATGCCAGCGGCCACCCCTGCCCCATGTGCCTGGCGGCCCTGGTCATGAATGGTGCCGAGCAGGTGTTCTTCGCCTTCGACAACCAGGACGCCGCGCCCTATGGCCTGTCCAGCGAGGGCACGTACCAGCGCCTGCGCCTGTCGCTGACGCCGCCGCCGCTGCCCATTACCCGCATCGACACCGGCATCCGCGCAGCCCAGCTCTATGGGGATGAGGCCTGGCCCGCCGCCTGATCCTCGTTGCCGCCAAAACCATAACAACAAACCGGGCTGCCCAGGACGAGCGGCGCGCACACCGGCGCACCGCAGCGCAGCCAGCCCCCGAGCTTCATGACATCGACATCTTCCCGAACGCACCGCGTGCCGCCATTGTTGTGGCTGGCCGTGGTGATACTGGTCACCATCAATCTGCGTCCTTTTCTGACGGCTCCAGGCCCCTTGGCCCCGACCATACAGCAGGCCACAGGTATGGATTTGCGCAGCTTTTCCTGGCTCACGCTGCTGCCCATGGCGCTGATGGGCATTGGCGGCTGGCTGGCTCCCACGGCCCTGCGCCGCTGGGGCGCGCGCGCTGCCATCTGCGCCTCGCTGCTGCTGATTGCGCTGGGCTGCGCCCTGCGCCTCGCGCCTGCAGGAGCTGCGACCGGCAGTCTGCTGATCGTCACGGCCGGCCTGTGCGGCGCGGGCGTGGCGCTGGCGCAAAGCATTCTGCCGGGACTCATCAAGCGCCAGTCGCCCCACAATGTGGCGCCCATGATGGGCCTGTACTCGGCCGCACTCATGGGCGGCGGCGCGCTCAGCGCCCAGCTCTCGCCCGTGGCCATGCAGCTGGGTCTGGGCTGGCAGGCTTCGCTGGCCATCTGGGCCATTCCCGTGCTGCTGGCATTGCCGCTGGCCTGGCATGCGCTGACCCTGATGCGCGAGCCCGTTGCCCCCGGGCCCTCCATGCCCCAGGTAGCGGCCGACAACGACACCGGCTGGCTGCTGCGCCGCAGCCGCACCTGGCTGCTGCTGATCAGCTTTGGCTTGATGAACGGCGGCTATGGCTCCACCGTCGCCTGGCTCGCTCCGTTCTATCAAACCCATGGCTGGACGGCCACGCAAAGCGGCTCGCTGCTGGCCATTCTGTCGATTGCGCAGGCTGCATCGGCGCTGGCCATGCCCGCTCTCGCGCGCCGCAGCCTGGACCGTCGCTGCTGGCTCATGCTGGCCCTGCTGCTGCAGATCATCGGCTTTGCCGGCCTCGGACTCTGGCCCGACGCCATGCCCACTCTCAATGCCATCGTGCTGGGTCTGGGTCTGGGCGGCTGTTTTTCGCTCTTCATGCTGGTGGCGCTGGACCATCTGCCTTCACCCATGCAGGCCGGCGCGCTGAACTCGCTGATGCAGGGCGGCGGCTTCATCCTTGCAGCCCTGGCCCCTCTGATCATGGCGCAACTGCACCAGATCAGCGGCAGCTGGATGACGGGCTGGCTTTATCAGGCCGGCGTGGCCGCACTGGTCTGCCTGCTGGTGACACGCTTCAACCCCCAGGGCTATCCGCAAGCCATGCAGCGGCCTTGAGCACGACATTGCCAAAACACAAAAGGGCCTGGAAACTTCCAGGCCCTTTTTCCTTTTCATGTTTGCGCGGACTACTCGTTGACCAGCAGCTGCAGCCCATGCGCCTCGGTCGGCAAGGGCACCTCCCATCGGTGCAACATGCCCAGCAGTGCGGCATTGCCGAGCGTGGTGTCGCGCTTGCTGTTGCGCGCCAGCAAGGTGGACCTGCTCGCTTCCAGGTGCACCAACTCCACCTGCGCGCCGTAGGCCAGGCACAGGTCCAGCGTCTTGCCGCGCATCTGCCTGGACAGGTGCGTGGCATTCCAGACAAAAGCTGCCTTGGAGCGCAGCAGGCTCTTGGCCTTGTCCACGGCATGATGGGCGGCCGCGCCCTCGTTCTCGCCGTGGCGCAGGCCCAGCTCGGTGCACGCATCGTCAAACGACACCACGGGCAAGCCCGGATGATGCTGAGCCACCCAGTGATTCTTGCCCGATGCCGGCAGACCGCACATGACGATGACGCGCGATCCCGGCTCTTCGTGCAAGGCATAGTCCGGATGCAACTCGGCACCGCGGAAATAGCGCACTGCCGTCTCGGCCGAAGCAAAGCTGCGCGGCTTGTGCAAACAGCCCTCTTCCAGCGCCAGCTCCCTGAACAGCTCGATGTTCACGAGCACATTGTCCACATCGGGGCAGATGCGGCCGCGAATATCTGCCCTGGCCAGCAGCACCAGCAAATGCAGATCGACCTGCCAGGACAGCTCTCTGACCATGAACTCGGACGAGACGCCTCTGCGCGAATCGGCAAAGGCGAAGAACGGCACCTGATGCACTGCAATCAGGCGGCATACCGCCTCACGTCGGGCCACGGGCGTGCCAGCCTCCCAGAGCATGAGCCGCGCGTCGAGCGCCCCCCGACGTGAGTGGCCGGGTTGCGCGATGCGGCCGTCGTCGGCTATCTGCGTGGTCGAGCACTTGGCTACATCGTGCAGCAGCGCGGCCAGAAAGACCGTCTCGCGCTCTTCGTTGGTGAGCCCCGCATAGTCGCCATCCTGCAGCAGCTCGGTCACCACCATCTGCGTATGCGTCCAGACATCGCCTTCGGCATGGTAGATCGGGTCTTGCGGCGTGGTCTTGGCCAGCTCAAGTTGCGGAAAAGCCTCCAGGCAGGCCGCCCAGTCCACCGCATGGCGAGCGGAATGCGGCACCAGGGCCGCTATCTGTTTCCAGCTCCACATAAGTTCTCCTTTCACCGCAGCCTCTTCATGAAAACCACGGTCTTGATAGCTATCAGCGCTTGTTGGACAGGCCTCACCAGCTTTTTTGAATCTTGCTGGCAAAGATATCGACGCCTGCACGCAGACCGTTGGCGACGATGGGCCGCTCGCTGTGGTGCGAGCCCGACTCCAGGATCACCTGCACGAAGTCGGAGCGCACGAATTTGTAGCGCTCCACGGTCTGGCCGTTCTCCTCGACCTTGATGTACAGACCTTCGGCCAGTTCGGATCTGTCGGTCTGGCGCCAGGCCAGCGGCAAATCCAATTTCTGCCTTTGCACCTGATCCTCGAACACCGCCTTCCAGCGTGTGCTGCGCCCCAGGGACGGTGCCAGCAATGCCAGCAAATCCTGTATTCGCCTGGGAGCGAGGCCGGCGTAGAGAACGGGCACGGACACCACGGG
Organism: Comamonas testosteroni; assembly: GCF_000761245.1. Lineage (GTDB taxonomy): Bacteria > Pseudomonadota > Gammaproteobacteria > Burkholderiales > Burkholderiaceae_C > Comamonas > Comamonas testosteroni_C. The sequence goes on from NZ_AWOR01000043.1 coordinate 115,474, forward strand.
CACACCCGCCAGCAGCGCATGGCGCTGCGGCGTGTCCAGAAACTGCTGCGCCGAGCGGTCCCAGATGTCGAACTCGCAAAACCAGTGCGCCAAGGCGTCGTAGTACAGCGAATGCTTTGCGTACAGCCACTCGCCATACATCACGTAGCGCTCGTCCAGCAGCGCCATCAGCGCGCCTTCATGGGCTCTGGCCCATTGCTTGTAGGCATTGAACTGGCGCTCGCGCCCGCCCATCTGATCGGCTTGCAGATAGTGGCCGCGCGACTGCAGCAGCAGGCTGCCGTCGGCGCCAAAGCTCAGCGCCGCATTGGCGCCATCGAGCTTTTCCTCGACCACGATATGCCGGCCGGCCAGCGCTTCATAGGAGACGGCCTCGGCCTGATCGCCGACCTGCAGCCGCGAGCCACGCAAATGCGGCGTGCGCGGATATTTGAGAATCTCCAGGTTGAATAAATGGGAAGTAGTCATGTTGTGCTTTCCAAAGAGGGAATAAGCCACGCGCCCAAAGGCGTGGCAGACAAACCAAGGACAAAGACAGCGGCGCTCGCCGCCACCACCGGACGAAGACAGAAAAGCCTGACCGTCGAGCAAAGGACAGGCCGGGATTCAGAGAGTGAAAGAGCGCAAGACCTGGGCGTGAGCGAGGTCACAGGCGCCAAACAAGGGTTTCAAGTACCCCTTGGAGCAACAAGCAGGCGTCCGGGGTCGCCCGGGCCAAGCGTCGCAGGGGATCGATAGTCCACGCCGCAGCGCACACGTGAGAGATCAGCGTGTGGCGAAGTCGTTTAGCGAAAACGAATGCGGCAGGACATGGTGTACCTCGAAAATGAGAGCAGATAACGCAAGTGAGGTAAAGGCTGGCGAGTTTATCGGCTTGGTATAGCAACTGCCAAGCGCTTTGCAGGGCCTGTGGTGCATAGACCACGAATCGGTTTCACAGAGATGAAACACAGGCTGGTTACAAATCGAAGTTTTCCTACTGCACCTGCCAAACGCTCAATGACATCTGCACAGACCTTGCGCCAACCTCTTCTGATTTCCCTGATCGCAGCCGCCGCCCTGGCCGCCTGTGGTGGCGGTGACAACAACACGAACAGCACCACCCCAGCGCCTGCCCCGGTTCCCGAGGTCCCTGCACCGGCTCCCGAACCCGAGAAGACGCCTGTCTCGCTCCTGCTTGAGAAGATCGGCAGCTATCAGTCGGGCATCTTTTTGCAGAGCGCCGCTGAAATTACGGCTTTCGATCCCGTCACCAAACGCGGCTTTGTGGTCAATGCCCAAAAAGGTGCGCTGGATGTGCTGGACATGAGCAACCCCGCTGCCCCGCGCATGCTGGCCAGCCTGGATGCCACCAAGCTCTCGCTGGGTGCGGGTGCCTCCATCAACAGCGTGGCTGTGCATGGCGGCCTGGTGGCTGCTGCCGTGCAGGCATCGGTCAAGACGGACAAGGGCATGGTCGTCATCTATGACGCCGACAAGCTCAGCGTGATCGCCGAAGTGCCCGTGGGCGCCCTGCCCGATATGCTGACCTTCACCCCCGACGGCAAGACCATTCTGGTCGCCAACGAGGGCGAGCCCAGCGATGACTACCAGTTCGACCCCGAAGGCTCGATCAGCGTGATCGACGTGAGCACGCCTGCCAAGCCTGTGGCTCGCACTGCCGACTTCAAGGCCTTCAACAGCCAGAAGGCGCAGTTGCTGGCCAAGGGCGTGCGCATCTTCGGCCCGACCGCAGACGGCCAGGGAACGGCCGCCGTGGCCAACGACCTGGAGCCCGAATACATTGCCGTGGCCCCCGACGGCAAGACCGCCTGGGTGACGCTGCAGGAAAACAATGCGCTGGCGATTGTGGACATTGCCAGCGCCACCGTGACCGATGTGGTGGCGCTGGGCTACAAGGACCATGGCGCAGCCGGCAACGAGCTTGACTTCGCCGACAGTGACGGCAAGAGCCCGATCATCGACATCACCCAGGCCCCCAACGTCTTCGGCATGTTCCAGCCGGACTCCATCGCCGCCTACAAGGCCGCCGACGGTGCAACCTATCTGGTCACAGCCAACGAAGGCGATGCACGTGCCTGGGGTGAAGGCAACAAGAGCTATTTCGGCACAGCCGCCGACAAGACGAGCGGCGCCCCGGCTGCGGCAGGCGATGTGACCAAGGGCTTTGTGGAAGAGTGGCGCATCAAGCATCTGGTGCACAAGGACGGTTTTATGCGCCGTGCGGGTGACGACCTGCCGGCCCACCTGGCTCAGCTGGCCAATGGCGCCTATCTGAATGGCGCCAACTTTGCCTGGTGCGGCGCGGCTGGCACGGATCCCAAGACCTGCCGCGACGACGACAAACTGGGACGCCTCAAGGTCACCTGGACCATGGGCTACCAGAGCGACAGCAGCGGCAACCCCGTCAAGGACGGCAAGGGCTACCTGACCTATGACAGGCTCTATGCCTATGGAGGTCGCTCCATCTCCATCTGGGATGCCAAGGGCAAGCAGGTCTGGGACTCTGGCGCAGCCTTCGAGAAATTCCTCGCCAGCCCCGAATGCAAGCTGGGCTCCAAACGTGACATTGCCTGCGCCACCTACTTCAACACCGGTCATGACGAAACGGCCAGGCTCGATGCGCGCAGCAGCGCCAAGGGTCCCGAGCCCGAAGGGCTGACCGTGGGCCAGATCGGCACCAAGACCTTTGTCTTTGTGGGCCTGGAGCGCATGGGCGGCATTCTGGTGTTCGACATCACCGACCCCAAGGCACCCAAGCAGATCGACTATCTGAACACCCGCGAGAACTGGACGGCCAACTTTGACAGCAAGTCCGGCCTGGCCGGCACCGCACTCAGCAATGTGGGCGATCTGGGCCCCGAAGGCCTGCACTTCATTTCCGCCGCCAAGTCGCCCAACGGCAAGCCCCTGCTGATGGTGGGCAACGAGGTCAGCGGAACCACGGCCGTCTACCAGCTCAATCTGCAATATTGAAACCTGCAGACAAGCAGTCGCTTTCATGCCAAGCCCCGTCCCCACGGGGCTTTTTGCTATTCAAATCAAGCAAAGACTGCGCCCAGGGTTTCTCAATTACGTAACAATAAGCGCCAGCGGTCGGTGTACCGCCTATGGGTTCCCATTCGCCGCAAGCCAAACGCTTGTGACCTACTAAACCGCCGTGTATCCGGACGGCGGTGGCTTTTTGAACGGAGCACTTAATGAAGCACTCTTTCGCTCGCCGCCAGGCGCTGCGCGGCTTGGCCGTGGCAGCTCTCGCTTCCTCCTCCTTGCTGTCCGCAGCCCATGCAGACACCCCTGCCGTGCTGCGCGTCTCGGCCATTCCCGACGAGGCACCGACCGAGCTGCAGCGCAAGTTCAAGCCCCTGGGCGAATACCTCTCGCAAGCCACCGGCATCAAGGTGGTGTTCACCCCCGTGTCCGACTACGCGGCCGTGGTCGAGTCCCTTGCCACCAAAAAGCTGGACCTGGCCTGGCTGGGCGGCTTCACCTATGTGCAGGCCAAGATTCGCACCAACGGCACAGCCATCCCCATCGTGCAGCGGGCCGAGGATGCGGTGTTCACCAGCAAGTTCATCACGGCCGACCCCGCCATCAAGACGCTGGCCGACCTCAAGGGCAAGACCTTTGCCTTCGGCGCCCCTTCATCCACTTCGGGCAGCCTGATGCCGCGCTTCTTCCTGCAGCAAGACGGCCTGAACCCCGAAAAAGACTTCAAGACCGTGGCCTACTCGGGCGCGCATGATGCCACCGTGGCCTTTGTAGCCGCAGGCAAGGCCGAGGCCGGCGTACTCAACACTTCGGTGTGGGACAAGCTGGTCGAATCCAAGAAGGTGGACACCAGCAAGGTGCGTGTGTTCGCCACGACGCCCACCTACTTTGACTACAACTGGACGGTGCGCGGCGACCTGGACCCAGCCATCGTCAAGAAGCTGACCGCAGCCTTCCTGGCACTGGACCCCAGCAAGCCAGAGCACAAGGCCATCATGGACCTGCAGCGCGCCTCCAAGTTCATCGCCACCGACTCCAAGAACTACGACGGCATTGAAGCCGCCGCCAAGTCCGCCGGTCTGCTGAAGTAAAAAATTCAGCTTTTTTGACTGCCAACGCTTATGTATCAAGCGTTGGCAGCTATTGTTTTCAGAATGTTCGTCTCATGAGCTTCATGCTGGACGATGTGGGCCTGACCCACAGCAACGGCTTTACCGCCCTGTCCCATATCTCCTTGTCCGCCATACAGGGCGAGAGCATTGCGCTCATCGGGCCCTCGGGCGCCGGGAAGACTTCGCTGCTGAGCACCATCGGAACGGCCTATCTGCCCACGGCAGGCCGCATGCAGGTGCTGGGCCGGGCCGCGTCTGCGCAATCCGCCGCCCGCGATCTCAAGCCCCTGCGCAGCCGCATTGGCACCGTGCATCAGGCCGCGCCCATTCCGCTGCGCCAGCGCGTGGTCACGGCCGTGCTGGCCGGCAAGCTCGGCCAGTGGCCGCTGTGGAAGGCGCTGGCATCGCTGGCCTATCCGCAGGACATCACGGGCGCACGCGAAGCCCTGGCCCGTGTGCAGCTCGAGGACAAGCTGTTTGCACGCTGCGACCAGCTCTCGGGCGGTCAGCTGCAGCGTGTGGGCATTGCCCGCGTGCTCTACCAGCAGGCCGAGCTGATTCTGGCCGACGAGCCTGTCTCGGCACTGGACCCTGCACTCTCGCAGGCCACGGTGCAGTTGCTGGTGCGGGAAGCCGCCGCGCGCCAGGCCACGCTGGTTGCCAGCCTGCATGCCGTCGATCTGGCGCTGGCCAACTTTGCCCGCATCGTGGGCGTGCGCGATGGCCGCCTGGCCTTTGACCTGCCGGCCGCGCAGGTCAGCGATGCCCAGCTGCAAGCCCTCTATGCCCATGCCGATGGCAGCCCGGCCGATCTGCCCACGCTGCACAACCGCCTGGCTCCAGTCGCTCCTGCCGGCACGGCGGCGCCCGCCCCCATCCAGGTCAACGCATGCCGGTGAACAGGGACACGCCAACTGCCGCGCCGCGCCGCGACCCCGCCGCACGCGGCCGTCTCGCCGCGCTGATCCTGGCCCTGGTCGTGCTCTGGCCCATGCTGCAGACCTCGGGCTTCTCGCTCAAGCCGCTGTTCGCTGCCGACAATCTCAAGGTCATAGGCGGCTTTCTCGCGCAATTTCTGCCGCCCGAAACCAGTGGGGAGTTCCTGGCATACCTGGGTCAGGCCACGCTGGAGACCCTGGCCATCGCCACGGCCGGCATGGCGCTGGCCTTTGTGATTGCCGTGCCCATGGCCTATCTGTCCACGGGCGCGGCACGCGAGAGGGTCACACTCAACCCCATCGCCCGAAGCATGCTCACCATCTTGCGTGGCATTCCCGAGCTGGTGTGGGCTCTGGTATTTGTACGTGTCTTTGGCCTGGGCCCCGCAGCCGGCGTGTTGGCCCTAGGCCTGACCTATGGAGGCATGCTGGCCAAGGTCTATGCCGAAATTCTCGAATCCACCGATCCGGCGCCGGCCCGCGCCCTGCGCGCCTGCGGTGCCGGCCGCATCCAGGCTCTGCTCTATGGCCTGCTGCCCCAGGCCGCCAAGGAGCTGACCTCCTACACCGTCTATCGCTGGGAATGCGCAGTCCGCGCCTCGGTGGTCATGGGTTTTGTGGGTGCAGGAGGCCTGGGCCAGCTCATGGACCAGGCCATGAAGATGCTCAACGGCGGCGAAGCCGCCAGCATTTTGCTGGCCTTCATGCTGCTGGTGGCGGCAGCCGATCTGCTCTCCTGGTGGCTGCGTCGCGCACTCGACGCCGCGCCTGCCCCGCGCGCCTTGCCCTTCGGCTGGCGAACCGGCACATTTCTGCTGGCTGCCTGCGCGGCGCTATGGGCCAGTCTGCGGCTTCTGGATATTGATTTCTCGGCACTGTTCACGGCAGATGCAGCCGCCAGCATGGGCGACTTTGTACGCGGCTTTTTCCCGCCCGATCTGAGCCAGCCCTGGCTGCTCAAGGTGCTTCAAGGCATCTGGGAGACTCTGGCCATCTCCATCGTCGGCACCTTGCTGGCCGCGATCGGGGGCCTGCTGCTGGCCCTGCCGCGCTGGCGTGCGCCGTGGAATGTGGTGCTCAACGTGCTGCGCTCCGTGCCCGAGCTGGTCTGGGCCACGATCACCGCGCTGGCCGTGGGCCTGGGCCCGTTTGCCGGTGCTCTGGCCCTGGCCCTGCATACCACTGGTGTGCTGGGCCGCCTGTTTGCCGAGGCCTTGCAGAACACCCCGGCAGCTCCCGCGAATGCCCTCAAGCTCAGCGGCAGCAATCGCCTGCTGGCCTTTTTCTACGGCACCCTGCCCGGCGCAGCGCCGCAGCTGCTGGCATACACGCTGTACCGCTGGGAGATGAATATCCGCATGGCGGCGATTCTGGGCTTTGTGGGAGCTGGCGGGCTGGGCCAGCTGCTGTACTTCGAACTTTCGCTGTTCCACTATGCCCAGGCCAGCACCGTGATCATGGCCATGCTCTTGCTGAGTATTGCCGTGGACTGGAGCAGCGCCGGCTTGCGCCGTGCCATGCGTTGAGGCGGTTGACGCGGCGCCCCGGCACCGCGTCAGCTTCACCCGCTCCTCCATCACATCCGCCGCACAGCCCCCAGATGAGCCAACGCTGCCAGCGATCCGGTCTGCATCCAGTTCTCCACGAGAGTTGAAACCTGAGTGCTTCAGCCACACCTGCTCCGCGCCGCGACTGATCGCACCACGTAGAGCGATGCTGCTTCACACGCCCAGAGGCAGATCGGCTTTTTTCAACGTGCGCAGCACAAAGCTGGACTGGCTGTGGCGTATGCCCTTGATCTTGTAGAGCTTCTCGCGCAGCAGGCGCTCGTAGTCGCGCGTGTCCTTGACGACGATACGCAACAGATAGTCGTACTCGCCCGATACCAGATGCGCTTCCACGACTTCGGGAATGGTGGCCAGCACCTCGCCGAACTTTTCCAGCGTGTTGTCCGAATGGCTGTCCAGCGTGACCATCACCAGAACCGAATCGGCCAGTCCCAAAGCCTGGGGGTTCAGACGCACGGTATAGCCCTCGATCACGCCGGCCTCTTCCATCTTCTTGATGCGCGCCCAGCATGGCGATGCGCTCAGGCCCACGGCCGCGCCAATGTCCTGCAGGCTGGCGCGCGCATTGGCCTGCAAGGCAGCAAGAATCTTTTTATCCAAGGTGTCCATATTCTGGAATTTACCGCAAAATAATCAAAAACAGAAAATTTTTCTGTAGCAGACCTATATTCACAGAATTTGAAGCAACATTTTCTGCAGCGCAACATGCACACTTGAGTCCATGGAAGCACGTTTACCGACGCAGCAAAACCATTCAACATACCGCGCCGTTTACCGTCAGCATCCGGTTGGTTGATCCGCAGCACGCACACGCAACAGGCCGCATCACTCAAGCACAGTGATGCGGCCTGTTGATTTTTGGACGGCTCCATCGCCTGGGCCATGAGCAGCTGCATGAAAAAACCCAGCCAGATTTCCATCGGGCTGGGTTTTCGGGCGCCCGCCTGGTGCGCAAGACACCTGGCGGATGTTCGTGCTATTTACTGGGCTCGCTGCGGAGCAGCTGCGGCCTGCACATGCTTGCGCACCTTGCTGACCTGGCTTTCGCTCACATCCGAAGCCTGATTGCCCCAGCCCTTGCGCACAAAGCTGGCCAGTGCGGCGACTTCACCGTCGGTCAGGCGGTCGGCATAACCTTGCATCACCAGATGCATGGGGCGGCGATCCGTGGCGGGCGAAGAAGCGCCCTGCAGAATCACCGACACCAGGGGGCCGGCGTCCTTGCCCAGCACCATGGCATTGCCTTGCAGCTCGGGGAAGATCTCGGGCGCGCCCTTGCCGCTGACAAAGTGGCAGGCCGCGCAGTTGTCGAGATACAGGCGAGCGCCCAAGGGCATGTCGGCAGAGGCGGATTTCAGCAGCTTGGCCGTGGCCTCACCAGCTTCATCAGCCTTGGCAACCGCAGTGCTGCGCGGACCCGGTGTCACCACTTTTTCAGGGGCTGCATCTGCGCTCTGGCCATCCATGGTCTTGAGGAACCTGGCCATGGCGTTCAGGTCGGCGTCGCTCATGTACTGCATGGAGTGCTCGACCACTAGCGCCATTTCGCCATTGGCCACCGCATGGGCGTTGCGGCCGGTTGCCAGATAGGCAGCCAGTTGCTCGGTGCTCCATTTCTGGGCACGCGCGTCCTTGCCGCGCAGCGCAGGAGCAGACCAGTCGTCCACCATGCCGCCCGTGAGGAAGCTGGAATCGGACAGGCGTGTGCCGTTTTGTGCCATGAAGGCAGTGCGGGGGCTGTGGCAGGCGGCGCAGTGACCTGCGCCTTCGACCAGATACTGACCGCGAATCTGCTGATCGTCACCGGCCATGGGCTTGAAGTCGGAATCACCCGACAGCGCCAGCCAGTTCCAGGCACGGATGCCAAAGCGCATATTGAACGGGAAGCTCAGGCTGGTGGCCTGCACCTCGTTCCTGACGGGCTTCACCTCGGTCTGGATGTAGTCATACAGTGCGCGAATATCGCTTTCCTTCATGAAGCGATAGTTCTCGTAGGGCATGGCCGGATACAGCTGTTGGCCATGACCACCGATGCCGTCCACCATCGCAGCACGGAACTGGTCCAGAGTCCAGCTGCCGATGCCGGTTTCCTTGTCCGGCGTGATGTTGGAGGACCAGATGGTGCCCATAGGGCTTTCAATGCCGCGACCGCCAGCCATGGGCTCGCCACCCTTGGCGGTGTGACAGGCCATGCAGTCACTGGCGCGCATGACATATTCGCCACGACCGGCTTCGGCCTTCCAGTCGGCGGCCAGCGCTTCATTCGCCGGTGTCGGCTTGAAAGGCACATAGATCAGCGCCAGCGCCGCCATAATGCCCAGAACGATCAGCGCAATCAGAATGCTGAGGATTTTCTTCATGTCTTGCTCCTCAGACCAGCGGACGTGGGTTTTTCAGATACATGGTGCGAATCGCATGCAGCGTCCAGTACGCCAGGCCGCCGACCATGCCGGTCGGGTTGTACTGGGTGTTCTGCACGAAGTTGCCGGCACCGAAGACGAACACGTTGTGCTTGTCCCAGGTCTGGCAGTAGCGATTCACCACGCCTTCCGTAGGCTTGTCGGACATGATGTGACCGCCAGTGGTGTGTGTGGTCTGGTAGGGACGCACGTCGAACTGCGCACCGATGTCCTTGAAACCCAGCTGGATCTGATCAGGTTTCATGTTGTTGCCAACTTCTGCAGCCTTGAGCTTTTGGTACTGGTTCATCTTCAGGTCGTTGTCCTGCCAGTTGAAGGTCATGCGCATCAGCGGACGGCCGTGTGGATCCTTGTAGGTGGGGTCCAGATCCAGGTGATTGGCGCGGTAGGACATATGCGAGCCGTGCGTGCCGATGGACATGGAGTGGCCATACCACTCGCCGATACCCTTCTTCCAACCGGCACCCCAGCCCGGCGTACCCTTGGGCAGCGGCATGGAGCGGATGGGCTGGCCGTTGAAGGTCCCCGAACGCCAGTAAGCACCGCCGATGAAGCCCAGCTTGCCGAAGTCGTTCTGATTGACGCTGAAGTCATCGATACAGAACCCGTTGGAGCCGTGACCGATGAAGGGGTTGAAGTTCGCCTCCTTGTAGAACATCGTCACGCCACCATTCATCTGATAGGCGTAGTTCTTGCCGGTCACCCCCTCGTTGGTCTTGGGGTCGTAGGGCTTGCCGATGCCGGAAACCAGCAGCAAGTGCACGTTGTTGAGCTGGAAGGAAGAGAGAATCACCAGATCTGCTGGCTGGAACACTTCTTCGTTGGTGTTGGAGTCGAAGTAGGTCACGCCGGTGGCGGTCTTGCCGTCTTCCGAGCTTTCCACGCGCAGCACTTCGCAATGCGTGCGATAGCTGAAATTCTTTTTGCGCTTGAGCGCGTCCAGAACAGCCGTCTGGGGTGACGACTTGGAATACTGGTAGCAGCCGTAGCGCTCGCAGAAACCGCAGAAGTTGCAGGGCCCCATCTGCATGCCATAGGGATTCACATAAGCGGTGGAGGCAATGCCTGCGGGCGCCGGGAACGTGTGATAGCCCATTTGCTTGGCCGTCGCCTCGAACAAAGTTGCGTCGTAGGTCGCAGGCAGCGGGGGCATGGGGTAATCCTTGGAGCGCCAGCCTTCGAAAGGATTGCCGCCAGGCTGAATCTTGCCGTTGAGATTGCCAGCCTTGCCGGAGATACCCGCTACTTCGTCAAACTGCGTGAAGAAGGGCTCCAGCTCGTCGTAACTGACGGGGTAATCCATGAGATTCATGCCTTCTGGAATGATGGACTCACCCCAGTGCTGCTTCACATAGCTGCGCAGCTGAATTTCTTCAGCTTGAGGGCGCCACAGCAGCCCATTCCAGTGGGTGCCCGCGCCACCGACGCCGTTGGCAGGCAGGAACGAACCCATCGCACGGTATGGCAGCGCGATTTCGCCGTCATTGCGACGGATCGTCACCGTCTGCTGGCGCGGATGCTGCATGTTCTTCAGGCGCACGCCCCAGGTCAGCTCGTCGATCTGGTTGGGGTACTTGAACTCGGGCACCGTGTTTTGGTCGCCACCACGCTCCAGCGCCACGATTTCCAGGCCTTCGGCCGCCAGCTCCATGCCGGCGATGGAGCCGGTCCAGCCCAGGCCCACGATGACCACGTCTTTTTTCTTTTCAATGCGTGCCATGGTTTATGCCCTTTCGCCCTTGATGGAAACCGGACCCAGCGGGTACTTCTTGTTGTGTTGGTCAACCCACTCGGAAAAGCTGGCACGAGCGCCAGGGAAGCCGATGTATTTCCAGGACTGCATGCCGTAGTTGCCGCCATGCATGGGGTCGGCGAAATAGCCCTCCTTGGTGTTGGCCAGCAAGGTGGTGAAGAAGATGCTCAACTCGGGGTCCAGCTTGATCTCACCTTTTTGCAAAGCCGTCAGCGCTTCATCCTGCTGCTCATGTGACAGGTCCTTGAATTCCTTGCCGTAGCGTGTCTTGCACTCGGCGTTGAAGGCAGGAATCGCCTTGCGATAGAGCTGTGCAGGCGTCAAAGGCGTTTGCCAGCCGCGGTCAGGCTTGGCCGTGGGATCGTGCGGCCCCTCCATGTACCAGATATCAGCAGTGCCGTAGTAGCTCTTGAGCTGACGGTCGATGAACACCGGCACATGGGCTTCGATCGCTCCGGGACCGTCGCCTTCGGACGGGATCAGGCGCGCTGTCGCCGCCAGAACAAAGGCCCACTCATCCGCATCGAAATACTCGGGCTTGTATGCATCCAGTTTGAGCGCTGGCTCCTTGGAGTTGGCATGCATGGTCACGGCCGTTCCGGCCAGTGCGACGCCAGCACCGGAGGCGAACAGAAAGGATCTGCGGCTGGGTGGGGAAAAGTTGGACATTTTGCGATTCCTACATCGTGTGAACCCGCTCATGCACAGCCAGTTGTGCGATGAGCAAGTGTTCAAGTTTTTTGAATCAGCGGTGGTTCCGACCGAAAGCTGCAGCCCAAAGAAAATGCCCGCAAAGCGGGCACTCGTACACAGAGCCAAAGCATTTTTCAAGCCGGCCCAAACCGCCTTAACAAATTGATAATAGTTGCGCTGGCAAGTACTTGTGTCAGACGACTGCCTTGACTGCTAGTAGGTGATGGTCTTTTATTGGAGTGCGCAACTGGGGTTTTCACTTAGATATAAGACATAAGACTGCTATGAATCTGCAGGCGATTGCCAGGTCGCCAAACACAGCCCGCAGCGGGGCCCGACTCAAGGCGATACCGACGGCCGGGGATGGCCTTCGTGGCTCAGGAAACGCCTGCTTGCAGCTCTGCTGTGCATCAGGCATCGGGAGCACGTGGCAGAGAAAACCGGAACGCAGCGCCCCCGCCGTCACCCTCGACCAGATGGATTCTGACCCCATGCAGCTCCAGCATCTGGTGCACGATTCTCAAGCCAAGCCCTCCGTCTCGGCGGGCGCCGCCGACCGTGAACGGACGCCTGAACAGACCTTCGCGCAACTCCGGCGGAATGCCTGGGCCGGTGTCGCTGACCGTCAACTCCAGTTCTTGGCCCACACCTCGGATGCCTACCCTGATCGACCCGCCTTCAGGGGTGTAGCGCAAGGCGTTATCGAGCAGGTTGCTCAGGACTCGCTCCATCATTCCCAGGTCTGCACGAACCGCCGGCAACTGCGGGGCCAGATCCGCCTGCAGGGCGATATGGCGCGACTCCGCGGCAAGCTCGAACTTCTGAAAAACGTCCTGCACCAGATCCCGCAGCGAGAAGGATTCGAGCTCGGGCTGCACAAAGCCATACTCCAGCCTCGCCAACTCGAACAGGCTTTGGGACAGAGCCCCCACCCTCTGACTTTGGTCGAGCGCAATGCCCAGATAGCGCCTGCGCTCTGCGGGATCCAGGCTTGCATCCTTGAGCAGCAGGGTCTCTAGATACCCATGCAAGGACGACAGCGGCGTGCGCAGATCGTGGGAAACATTCGCGATCAACTCCCGGCGCTCCTGATCCTGTCGCCTCAGCGCCTGCCATTGCTCGCTGATGCGCAGCACCATCTGCCTATAGGCCGAGTCCAGCACGGCGATTTCGTCACGGCTGTGATCGGCCGCCTCCGAAGCACGCTCCGGCATCTCGGGCGGAACGCCTTGCATGTCGAACTGCCGCACCGACTCGGTCAGACGCCGCAAGGGGCGTGTGATCAAGGTGAAGGCGACAAGCCCAGCAGCCAGGCATAGCAACCCCACCATGCCGATCGACAGCAATGCGGTCTTCAGCACCGCGTCTGCGGAGCCTCTGGCGGCAAGCAGATCATGGGCCTCGCCCAGCAACACCACATAGATGAAGCCGACCTCCCTGCCGTTCACGCTCAAGGGGGCGGCACTGAAGACCTTGCGGCCATCGCGGCTGCGCGGATCGTCACCCAGAATGGGCAGCATATGACCATCGATAAATCGATGAACCGGCTCCAGGTCAACCCGGTCGCGACGCAGGCGCCCCTCGGGGGCCGCATGACCGGCAATGCGCCCATCAGGCTCCAGCAGATAGACCTCGACACTCGGGTTCACCATCATCAGCTGGTTGAACAGATTGCGCACCGCGTTCGGCATCAAGCCGTTCGCATCCGTCAACTGGGCGTCGCGGGCAATGCTCTCGGCAACGTCGCGGGACAAGGCCTGCACCACCTCCAGTTCGTGCATGCGGTTGGAGCGAAGCTGCAGCCAGGCGGAAGTGCCGCTGCAGACCAGCAGCAGCAGGGCAAACACGATCGCCAGCCGCTGAGTCAGAGTCAGGTTCATTCGCCCTCCCCGGCTTCGGCAAACTTGTAGCCTCGCCCCCAGACCGTGAGGATTCGCGTGGGCTGTGCTGGGTTGACCTCCACCTTGGCACGCAGCCGGTTGATATGGGTGTTGACGGTGTGCTCGTAGCCCTCGTGCTGATAGCCCCAAACCGCGTTGAGCAGGTCCATGCGCGAAAACACCTTGCCCGACTGGCGGGCAAAGAAATACAGAAGATCGAATTCCCGGGGCGTGAGGTCGAGATGGCGTCCGTTCAGGCTGGCATCCCTGGCTACCGGATCCATGACCAGCCCGTTGACCGACAGGCTGCCCGACTCCAGGCGCGCGCTCTGAGCCAGCGCGTCGACCCGGCGCAGCAGGGCCTTCACCCTGGCCACGAGTTCCAACACGGAAAACGGCTTGGCCAGATAGTCGTCCGCGCCGATCTCCAGTCCCAGAATGCGATGCACCTCGCTGGAGCGGGCGCTGATGATGATGATCGGCGTGTAGCGCGTCATGGCGCGCGCACGTCTGCAGATCTCCAGACCGTCCACGCCAGGCAGCATGAGATCCAGTACCAGCGCATCCCAACCGCCACGCTCCAGATGCGCCAGACCGTCGTCGCCGCGGGCGCAATGCACGACATCCAGCCCCTCGTCCCGCAGGTGTAGCGACAGCAGATCGGCGATATGGGCGTCGTCCTCGACCAGCAGAATGCGACGGGCGATGGTCATGGGTATTCAGGTCTCCGGGGCAGTTGATGCAGCACTTTGGCGCAGTGCCGCTTGGTTTCACATTGTGCTCAAACTGCTCGCTGGGAGTTATCACGTTTTTTTTAACTTTGCGTGAGGACTTCGGGACCGGCACTCCATAAGCTCAATGTCATCGAACCCAGAAAGCCGATGCCATGACCACCCGACGCCACATGCTCCTGGGCGCAGCAGCCTCCGCCGCTGCTCTCTGCGCCGCAACGTTCCACCGCCGCGCCACTGCGGCGACCGAGTCCTTCGAAATCAGCTACACCGACGCCCAGTGGCGTGCTCGGCTCAGTCCCCAGCAATATGCCGTGCTTCGCCAGGAGGCTACGGAGCCTCCGGGCAGCAGCCCGCTCAACAAGGAGCACCGCCCGGGTACCTTTTCCTGCGCCGGCTGCTCATTGCCCTTGTTTGCCTCCACCACCAAGTTTGAAAGCGGCACCGGCTGGCCCAGCTTCTGGAAGCCCCTAGACAATGCCGTCGCCACCCGCAAGGATCGAAGCTACGGCATGGTGCGCATCGAGGCCCACTGCCGGCGCTGCGGCGGTCACCTTGGCCACGTCTTCGATGACGGGCCGCCTCCGACAGGCCTGCGCTACTGCATGAACGGTCTTGCGCTGACTTTCACGCCCAAGCCCGCTTGAGGAGAAACAGGCCATGCTGCTGATCGTCCTTGCCTATCTGGGCGGCGTGCTGACCATCGTCAGTCCCTGCATCCTGCCCGTGCTGCCCTTCGTGTTCTCTCGCGCGAATCAGCCCTTTGTGCGCAGCGGCCTGCCATTGCTGGCAGGCATGGCGCTGACCTTCGCGGTCGTTGCCTCTCTCGCAGCCGTAGGCGGCGGCTGGGTCGTGACTGCCAATCAATATGGCCGTTGGCTGGCTCTGGCGCTGGTAGCCGTTTTCGGGCTGACCCTGCTGCTGCCGCATCTGTCGGAGCGGCTGACCCGACCATTGGTGGCTGCAGGCGCACGCCTGTCGGAGTCGGCACAGACCGGCGGCACGCCGCAGATCGGATCCTCTGTCGTGCTGGGAGTAGCGACAGGGCTGCTGTGGGCCCCATGCGCCGGGCCCATCCTGGGCCTCATACTGACAGGCGCGGCCCTGCAGGGTGCCAATACCACTTCGACCTTGCTGCTTCTGGCTTACGCCGCCGGGGCTGCGACCTCCATGGCCGCGGCTCTGCTGCTCGGCGCCCGGGTATTTGCTGCGCTCAAGCGCTCGCTGGGTGCCGGTGAATGGGTGCGGCGCGGCCTCGGGGCAGCCATGCTCGCCGGCGTTGCAGCCATCGCCCTGGGAATCGACACTGGCTTGCTGGCCCGACTGTCAACATCATCCACCAGCGGCCTGGAGCAGAAACTGCTCGAGCACCTGAACCAGCCGCACAATGACAACCAGATTGCCATGCGTGGCAACCCAGGCATGATGATGCAAGCGCCATCCCAGGCGCCGGCTGACGGAGCCGCCATGATGGCCGCAGGAGCTGCAATGCGCATGAGCGGGCCGTCCGGCACAGCCCAGGCGCTGCCCGATGAAGGCATCGCACCGCCCCTGGACGGTGCGACCCAATGGCTCAACTCCAAGCCTCTGGGCGAGCAGGACCTGCGAGGCAAGGTGGTGTTGGTGGATTTCTGGACCTACTCCTGCATCAACTGCCTGCGCACTCTTCCCTATGTGAAGGCCTGGGCCGAAAAATACCGCGACCAGGGCCTGATCGTGATCGGCGTGCACGCACCCGAGTTTGCCTTTGAACGTGACATCGGCAACGTGAGCAAGGCCATGAAAGATCTGGGCATCAGCTATCCGGTGGCTGTGGACAACCAGTATGCGATCTGGCGCGCATTCCGCAACCAATACTGGCCTGCTCATTACTTTATCGATGCCACGGGACGCATACGCCACCACCACTTTGGCGAGGGCGGCTATGCAGAGTCTGAACGTGTGATACAGCAGCTTCTCAAAGAAGCAGGCAGCACCCGTTCGGCCATGGGCCTGACGGAGGTGGATGCGGGGGGCTTGCAACTGGCCGCCAGCATGGATGAGGTCGCCTCGCCCGAAACCTATCTGGGCTACGAGCGCGCCGAGAACTTCACCTCTACTCCCAAAGCCGTGCACGACAGAACGACAACGTATCTGGAGCCGCAAGAGCCCAGGCTGAACACCTGGGGCCTGGCCGGTCAATGGATGGTGGGGGCGGAAAGCGCCTTGCTGACCGGCCCCTCGGGCCGCATCGTCTACCGCTTCAAGGCGCGTGACCTGCATCTGGTGCTGAGCCCCGGCCCGGACGGAAAACCCGTGCGCTTCAAGGTCTGCATCGACGGCAAACCACCCGGCGATGCCCACGGCGTGGACGTGGCGAGCAACGGTAGCGGCATCGTTACCGGACAGCGACTCTATCAGCTGGTGCGCCAGTCCGGCGCCGTTGCCGAGCACACCTTCAGCATCGAGTTCCTTGACAGCGGCGTCTCCGCCTATGCCTTCACCTTCGGATGACCATCATGAACACCAGCCTCACCTCAGCGACTATCTCGAACCGACGTGACCTGCTCCAGACAATGGCAAGCAGCATCGTTTTGCTGGGCAGCGGACTGCTATGGCAGCCAACTGCCTTCTCGGCCGAGGATGCAGTTCGCATTCCTGCACCTGCCACGGATCTTCCAGCCGCAGGGCAATCCCCACAACGTGCAATCTTTGCCGGCGGCTGCTTCTGGGGAGTACAGGGCGTTTTCCAGCATGTCAAAGGCGTGCAACGTGCTGTCTCGGGCTATAGCGGAGGCGCGGCCTCCAACGCGTCCTATGAGCTGGTCAGCCGCGGTAACACCGGCCATGCCGAATCGGTGGAAGTCACCTTCGATCCGTCCCAGATCAGCTATGGAGAGCTGCTGCAGATATTTTTCTCGGTCGTCCATAACCCCACCCAGCTCAACCGGCAGGGGCCTGACACCGGCACGCAGTACCGGTCGGCCATTTTTGCGACCAGTCCCGAGCAACTCAAGACGGCACAGGCCTATGTTGCACAGCTCGATGCTGCACGCCTGTATCCCAAGCCTATAGTCACCCGCCTCGAAGGCAAGGCCAGCTTTTATCCGGCTGAACTCTATCACCAGGATTTCATGACCGAAAACCCGCGTCACCCCTACATCATCTTCAATGATCTGCCCAAGGTGAACAACCTCAAGCGCCTCTTCCCCAACCGCTACCGGAGCGATCCGGTGCTGACCAAGAAAGCGCATCCGTAGCAGTCCGACGAAATGCGCTGCAAGCGGCACCGCACGGGAGCACTCGCAGCGTGCCCACCGAACATCTGGGCGATCAGCGGCGAGTCAGCCACAGCCCCAATCGCTAGGCAGCCAAGAATCATCGGAAACGGAGTACAGCCGTGGCGCACCCGCCACGGGCGATGCAGAGCAGTTTGCCTACAATTTGATGCATGCAGCAAAGCCCCTCCTCCTCAACCAATACGGGTGCCGCAGTGGAGCGGCTTGTCCAGCTGTACGAACAACTGGCTCCTGGCCATCTGCAGCGACTCGACAGCTATTACGCGAGCGATGCACACTTCAAGGATCCGTTCAACGAGGTGCGCGGCGTGACCGCAATCACCGGCATCTTCGCCCATATGTTCGACACGCTGCAAGAGCCGCGTTTTGTCGTCACCGAGCGGCTGGTACAGGAGAGGCAGGCCTTTCTGGCCTGGGAGTTTCGCTTTCGCCTGCGGCGCTGGCGCCCCGGTTCCGAGCAATGCATTCGCGGTGCCAGCCTGCTGCGCTTTGATGCACAAGGTCTCGTCTGCCAGCATCGCGATTACTGGGATGCAGCTGAAGAGCTTTACGAGAAGCTGCCTTTGCTTGGAATCTTGATGCGCTGGCTGCGCAAAGCAGGTTCCGCTTCCAGAAAAACGCCCCATGCTCACCGTTCATCACCTTGAAACTTCGCGCTCGCAGCGCATACTCTGGCTGCTTGAGGAGCTCGGTGTTCCCTACGAATTGCGTTGCTACCAGCGCGATCCCGGGACCCGCCTGGCACCGCCGGAGCTCAAGCGCGTGCATCCGCTGGGCAAATCGCCGGTGATTACGGATGCTGGCATAGTCGTCGCCGAATCAGGCGCGATCATCGAGTATCTGGTTGAGCGCTACGGCCATCAGCTGCCTTCGGAGCTTTCGCACCTTGAGCCCCTGCGAGGCACCAAAGAATACCGTGAGTGCCGCTTCTGGATGCACTATGCCGAGGGTTCGCTGATGAACTGGCTGATGATGAAACTAGTTTTCGACACCATCCCGCGCCAGCCCATGCCGTTTTTCGTGCGCCCCATCGCCCGTGCTCTGTGCAAGCGGGTGCAGCAAAAACTCGTTGCGCCCAATGTGCAGACAGCGCTGGCGTTTATGGAAGCGCATTTAGCAGAACATCGCTGGTTTGCCGGCGAACATCTGAGCATGGCCGACTTCCAGATGAGCTTTGCCGTTGAAGCGGCTCTGGTGCGCAGCGAAAACGAGAACGCCTGGCCTCATCTGATCGCCTATCGCCAGCGCATGCATGAGCGTGCTGCATACCAGCGAGCCTTGAGCAAGGGCGGGCCGGTCGTCATGCAATCCTGAGGCAGCGACAGACTCCCGCCAACCGGATCGAGCCCTTGCCAGGGCAGCACCAGGAGCTGGTGTATCTGCCGGCGCAGGCTCCTCAGCGCGCCACCGCCAGCCCGTCAAACGTGGTGCTCGTCACCCAGTCGATGATCTGCGCCTGCGTGTACTGGCCCGATTCCTTGAGCAGGGCCACGACGGGATCGCAGGCTCGCGCGAACAGCGTATACAGCACCAATTCGGGGGGTAGAGCGGACTGCAGTTGGCCGCTGGTCTGGGCTTCGGTGATCCAGATGCTGAGCCGATTGCTCAGGGCAATCAGCCGGTCCATGTAGGCATCGTTGGATTGCAGCGAGGCGCTGAGATTTGAGTTCTGCGCCGGCAGGGAAGGCATTTCACCCTCCAGCTGCGTCTGCATGGCCCAGCGCGTCACGGACTTGAGCTGATCCAGCGGGCGCATGGGCGCACCGGCCTCTGCCGCCTGGCTTGCCTCGTCGCGCAGCCCCTCCACGAAGGCCAGGGCACGGTCCAGCACACCGACCATGGCGGCACCCGCCAGTTCCTCCTTGGAGGTGAACAGCTTGTAGAGGCTGGCCTTGGCCATGCCGGCTTCGGCCGCGACCTCGTCCACCGTCATGGCGTCATAGCCCTTGGTGGCTAGCAGCCGGTTGACGGCTACCACGATGGCCTGCTCACGCACGCGTTGTATCTGCTGTTTGATGGAGGAGCGGCTTGTCATGTGCGTATTTTAGACCTGATAGGCCACACCTCGTACTAGATAGTACAAAACATAAATATATGGTTTATAGTTTGAACTCATCAGTTCACAGTTTGACCTTCATGGTCTAAACTAGCGGTAAAAGCAGGAAAGGCATTCCCATGCATCGCATTGCAGTCATAGGGTCAGGGGTTGCGGGTCTGGCAGCGGCCCGGCGGCTGGCCGAAACTCCGGGTGGACATCGCGTGACGCTGCTGGAGGCCGGTGGTCATTTCGGAGGCCATGCCAACACCGTGGATATGACGCTGGATGGTGTGAGCCAGGGGGTGGACACAGGCTTTCTGGTCTTCAATCACCGCACCTATCCGCTTTTGACGCAGCTGTTCGAAGATCTGCAAGTGCCTACAGCAGCAGCCGAAATGTCGTTCTCGGTGCAGGTACCGCAGGCCGATGGACGTGAGGGCCTCGAATGGAGTGGCAGTTCACTGGGAGCTGTCTTCGCTCAGCGCAGCAATCTGCTGCGCCCCCGTTTTCTGAAGATGCTGGCCGAGATCCTGCGCTTCAATCGTCTGGCCACACGTATCGCCCAAGAAGGCGACGAAGCCGGCCTGCGCAGCTCCATCGAAGTCTTTCTGGATGAACACGGCTTTGGCACCGCGTTCCGGCAGGACTACCTGCTACCCATGATGGGTTGTATCTGGTCCTGCCCAACGGACCAGATGCTGCGCTTTCCCGTGGCCACGCTGATTCGCTTTTGCCACAACCATGGCCTGATCCAGGTCTCGAACCGGCCGCAGTGGTACACGGTGCGCGGCGGCTCGCGCCAGTATGTGCGGCGCATGCTGAGCGCGCTGCAACAAGATGGCAGCCACGAGGCCCGTCTGAACGCGCCCGTGCTGGGCCTGCGCCGCGTGGCGCATGGCGTGCTGCTGCAGATGGCGCATGGCACGGAACACTTCGATGCCGTGGTGCTGGCCTGCCACAGCGACCAGGCCCTGCGCCTGCTGGGTCTCGATGCCACGCCGCAAGAGCGAACCGTGCTGGCAGCCATACGCTATCAGCCCAACCAAGCCGTGCTGCACACCGATGCCAGCGTGCTGCCGAGCCGCGAGGCGGCCTGGGCAGCCTGGAACTACGAGCGCGCGGCCGATGCGGGGCGCGACCAGACAGGTGTATGCCTGCACTATCTGATCAACCGCCTGCAGCCTCTGCCGTGGCAGCAGCCCGTGATGGTCTCGTTGAACCCGGTGCGTCCCATCGACGACAGCAAGGTTCACGCACGCATAGAGTACAGCCACCCGGTGTTCGACCTGGCGGCCATCAGGGCACAGGCTCAGGTGGGCGCTGTGCAGGGTCAGCGCAGGACCTGGTTCTGCGGTGCCTGGTGCGGCTACGGATTTCACGAAGACGGCCTGCGCTCGGGGCTGGACGCGGCCGATGCTCTGCTGGACGCCTTGCCCAAGCTGCCTGTCAGCCCTGTCATCAGGGGGGCAGCATGAAGGCCCGCCCCCTCATCGGCTTCGGCCATGTCTGGCATCGCCGCCTGCGGCCCGTCGAGCATGCTTTCCGATATTCCGGTTACTTCCTCATGCTGCCACTGCGCAGCTTGCGCACGCAGCCCGAAGCCGTGCTGCGGCGCAACCGGCGCGGCTGGATCAGCTTTCACGACAGCGACCACGGCGAGGGTGGAGCCGACGCCCTGACCTGGTTCGAGCAACTGCTGCACAGCGAAGGCATTGACGATGCCGACGGCGAAGTCTGGCTGCACACCTTTCCGCGCGTGCTGGGCTATGTGTTCAAGCCCGTGAGCTTCTGGTATGCGCACCGCAGCGATGGCTCGCTGGCCGCCGTGCTGGCCGAGGTCAACAACACTTTCGGCGAGCGCCATGCCTATCTGCTGGCCGGCCCGGACCTGGCCTGGGGCCGCGAGCAGACGGCACGCAAGCAATTCCATGTCTCGCCGTTCTGTGAAGTGCGGGGTGAGTACCGCTTCCGCTTCGAGCGCAGTGACAAGCGCACCCTGGCTCGCGTGGACCTGCATGACGAAAACGGCCCGCTGCTGCAGACCTGCGTGGGCGGCACGCTGCATCCGCTGGACGCGGCCACCGTGCGCCGCGCCTTCTTCGGCACTCCTTTGATGACGCTGGGCGTCATCGCCCGCATCCACTGGCAGGCGCTGCGCCTCTGGGCCAAGCGCCTGCCCTTCCATGGCAAACCCACAGCGCCCGAGCGCTTTGTCACACGATGAACACCACTGCCGCCCCCCTGCTGAGCCGCTCTGCCGCAGTGCCGCGCCGCATGCCTGCGCGGGCACGCCAGGTGCTGAACCTGCTCGAACGCCTGCCCCACGGGCAGCTGGACCTTGAGCAGCCCGATGGCCGCCTGCTGCACCTGCCCCGCCCGCCTTCGGGGGCTGCCGATGCGCATTGCGTGCTGCACGACTGGCAGGCGCTGGAGCGCACCCTGAAGTCGGGCGATATCGGTCTGGCCGAGGGCTATATCGCGGGCGAGTGGGACAGCCCCGACCTGGCTGCGCTGCTGCGGCTGTGCATGTCCAACCGCGACCATGTACAAAGCCTGATCTACGGCAGCTGGTGGGGCCGCTTGGGCTACCGCCTGCGTCACCTGCTGCAGCGCAATACGCGAGCCGGCAGCGCCAGAAACATCCATGCCCACTACGACCTGGGCAATGACTTCTACCAGCTGTGGCTGGACCCCGGCATGAGCTATAGCGCAGCCTGGTTCGAGGGCCGCACGGGCGAGTCGCTGCAACAAGCCGACCTGCAGGCAGCCCAGCAGGCCAAGCTCAGGCGCACGCTGGACGAGGTACGGCTGCAGCCCGGCCAGCGCCTGCTGGAGATCGGCTGCGGCTGGGGTGGCCTGGCCGAGACGGCAGCGCGCGAATTCGGCGCCCGGGTCACAGGCGTGACGCTGTCGCGCGAGCAGCTGAACTGGGGGCAGCAGCGCATGCGGCAGTCCGGTCTGGCCGATGCCGTGGAGCTGCGCTACCAGGACTACCGTGACCTGCCTGCCCTGTATGCCCGCCAGCCCTTCGATGCCATCGTCTCCATCGAGATGTTCGAGGCTGTGGGCCGCGAATACTGGCGCGGCTACTTCCAGACACTGCGCGACTGTCTCAAGCCCGGGGGCCTGGCCTGCATACAGACCATCACGCTGCGCGAAGACCTGTTCGCGCGCTATCTGCGATCCACCGACTTCATACAGCAGTACATCTTCCCGGGCGGGCTGCTGCCCAGTATTTCCGCCTTCGCGCAGGAAGCACGGCGCGCCGGCCTGGTGGTCGAGCATCACCTGGCCTTCGGCCGCGACTATGCGGAAACGCTGCGCCGCTGGCGCCAGTCCTTCGAGCACCGACTCGACGCCGTGCACTCCCTGGGTTTTGACGAGCGCTTTGTACGCATCTGGCGCTTCTACCTTGCCTATTGCGAGGCGGCCTTCGACACCGGCAACACCGATGTCGTCCAGTTCACGCTGCGCAGGCCCCTGCCATGACTGCCCCTCCACCCCGCGCGCACCGCCGCCAGGCCTTGGCCTGGGGCGCTGCCTGCGCTCTTGCCCCTTCACTGACCGCCATGTCCAACCTGATTCACGCCATGACCCCGACAGCAGATCTCCCCACCGAACTGCGCAGCACGCTGCCTGCCGGACGCCTGGTGGGCAAAGGCGTGCTGCGCTTCTTCGGCCTGCGCGTCTACGAGGCACGGCTGTGGGCCGCCCCCGGGTTCCCTCCAGAAGACTACGCCCGGCACCTGTTTGCGCTGGAGCTGGTCTATGACCGCAAGCTCGAGGGCACAGCCATTGCCGAGCGCTCCATCGCCGAAATGCGCAGAGTGGGCAGCTTCACCGAGGAGCAGGCCCGCCAATGGCTGGAGCTGATGAAACAGGCCTTCCCCGACGTACAGGCCCAGGACCGGCTGCTGGGCCTGAACGACGGCCAGGGCGAAGTGCGCTTTTTCCACAACGGCCGCCAGACTGCGCAGCTGCGCGATGCTGAGTATGCACGCCTGTTCTTCGGCATCTGGCTCTCGCCTCAGACTTCGGCCCCTGCCATGCGCAGCTCGCTGCTGGGCCTGGGCTGAGCGCCAGTGGAGCATCTCATGCCTTCGCATACGGCCACCGCCCCCCTCCTGCCTTGGCGCACAGGGCTGGCGTATGGCGCGCTGGCCGCGCCGCTGGCCTTCGCCTCCCTGCCGCTGTATGTGAACCTGCCCTACCACTACGCCAGCGTGGCGGGAGCCCCGCTGGCGGGACTGGGCGCCGTGCTGCTGGCCACAAGGGCCTTCGATGCCCTGGTCGACCCAGCCTTAGGCCGCTGGGTCGACCGGCTTCTGCGCCGGGGCGTGGCTTGCACCGCAGGTGCGGCGGTCCTGTCCAGCCTGCTGATGGCGCTGGGCTTCGGTGCCCTCTGGCATCCGCCTTTCGATGCGCAGGACACGGCGGCCTTGCTGAGCTGGCTTGCCTGCAGCCTGCTGGTGTGCACGCTGGCCTATAGCATGCTCGTCATCCTCCACCAGGCCTGGGGCACGCGCTGGGGCGGTGAGCCCGCCTGGCGTGCGCGTGTCACGGCCTGGCGCGAGGGGGCCAGCCTGACGGGTGTGCTGCTGGCCAGCATGCTGCCGGCCTGGCTGGGACTGGATGCGACCACAGGCTTTCTCGCACTGGGTCTGGCACTGGGCCTGACCAGCCTGTTGCGGCTCAAGACTCCGGTTCCACAGCAACAACAGCCGCAGCCCGTGACCGGGCCTGCCAACTCCCCATGGGCCAATGCAGGCTTCAGGCGGCTGCTGGCTATCTTCATGGTCAATGGGGTGGCTGCCGCCATTCCCGCCACCCTGCTGCCTTTCTTCGTGGCAGACCGGCTGCAGGCCTCGGAACTGCTACCGGTGCTGCTGCTTTGCTTCTTCGGCGCTGCAGCCCTGGGCCTGCCGCTATGGGTGAAAGCCGTTGCACGCTGGGGTCTGGCACCCAGCTGGCGGGCCGGCATGCTGGCCAGCGTGCTGGCCTTCGGCTTCACGCCCTGGCTAGGCGAAGGCGATGGCATGGCTTTTGCCGTGATCTGCCTGGCCAGCGGGCTGGCCCTGGGCGCGGATCTGGCCCTGCCGGGGGCGTTGCTCACAGGCGTGATTCACGAATCTGGCGAAGGCGGCCGCAGCGAAGGCCGCTACCTGGGCTGGTGGACCTGCGCCACCAAGCTCAACCTGGCCCTGGCTGCGGGTCTGGCCCTGCCCCTGCTGTCGGCAGCCGGCTATCGCAGCGGTACCGGCGAGCCTGCAGGCCTGCAGGCACTGGCCTGGGCCTATGGCGGCCTGCCCTGCCTGCTCAAGCTCGCAGCAGCGGCCCTGCTCTGGCGCGCCGAGCGTCTGCATTCTTCATGGAGGCACACATGAGCCACATCATCCGATCCACCTCGTTTTCGCCACTGCGGCGCACCTGCCTGGGTGCGGCCTTGGCACTGAGCCTTGCTGGCTGCGCAGGGCCTTCCGTGCAGGACTATGCCAGGGAGCAGCCACAACTGGACCTGCGCCAGTATTTCAACGGGCCGCTGACGGCGCACGGCATGTTCACCGACCGCTCGGGCAAGGTGGTCAAGCGCTTCACCGTGCGCATGACAGGGAGCTGGAAAGGCGACGAAGGCACGCTGGACGAGCACTTCGTCTACAGCGACGGCAGCACGCAGCAGCGCATCTGGCATCTCCGCCACCTGGGCGACGGGCGCTACAGCGGCCGCGCCGACGACGTGGTGGGCGAAGCCCAGGGCCAGAGCGCCGGCAATGCCATTCGCTGGAGCTATGTGCTCGCTCTGCCCGTGAATGGAAGAGTCTGGAATGTCAGCATGGATGACTGGATGTACCTGATCGACGGACGCACCCTGCTCAACCGCACCGCCATGAGCAAGCTGGGCCTGCACCTGGGCGATGTGACACTTGCCATCATCAAGGAGTGATGATCATGTCGCTGCTGTGTGCACGGCTGAACCCGCCACTGCGCGACTGGCAGGGTCGCTCGGCATGGATTCTGGGAGCCTCGTCGGGCATAGGCCGCGCCACGGCCGACGCGCTGTACAGACAAGGAGCCAGAGTGATCGTTTCTGCGCGCCAAGGCGACGCCCTGCAGGATTTCGTGCGCAGCCACGATGGCTGCCTGGCCCTGCCGCTGGACGTGACCGACGCTGCAGCCCTGACTGCAGGAGCCCGGGCGGTGCAGGTTCATTGCGGCAAGGCTCCCGATCTGATTGTCTATTGCGCAGGCCGCTACAAGCCCCAGCGCGCCACGGAATTCGACCTGTCCGAGATGCAGCGCCATCTGGCCGTGAACTATGGCGGCGCCCTGCATCTGCTCGATGCCGTGCTTCCGATGCTGCTGGCCGCCGGGCAAGGCCATCTGGCACTGGTCGGTTCGGTGGCCGGCTATCGCGGGCTGCCGATGTCCCTGGCCTACGGCCCGACCAAGGCAGCACTCAACAACCTGGCCGAGAACCTCTATCTGGACCTGCACGACAGGGGCCTGGGTGTATCCATCATCAACCCCGGCTTTGTCGATACGCCGCTGACGGCGCAAAACCACTTCAGCATGCCGGCCCTGATCGATGCCGACGAGGCTGCCCGGCATATGCTGCAAGGCTGGGCCCAGGGACGTTTCGAGATGAATTTTCCGCGCCGCTTCACACGCTGGATGCGTCTGCTGCGCTGCCTGCCCGATGCCTGGTATTTCGCGGCCGTGCGCCGCATCACCGGCAACTGACTGCCTGGCCCTGCGCAAGCTGCCGAGGCCGAGCAGGCACTCTGCCACTCAGTCATGCTTTGAGCACACGGCGCCCGCCAGGTCCCAACGGCTCGCGCGCGAGCCCGAACTCCGCAGCTCTGGAGCAGCTCGGCATGCATCAACGGGATGAATGCAGCCCGCATCCCCAAAACAAAAAACCCTCTTGAATCATTGACTCAAGAGGGTTTGCTATCTGGTGGGTGATACATGGATCGAACATGTGACCCCTGCCGTGTGAAGGCAGTGCTCTACCGCTGAGCTAATCACCCGATAAGCGTTATTGTATCAGGGATTGGCGCTCACATTTTCAAAGTTGCGCCAAGCAGTCTTGCCGCCGCTGGATTTATCCAACTGCTTGAGCACATCGTCGTGGGCCGCCTGCTCCTGCTCGTTGGCACGCAGCACCGGCAGCTTGAAGCTGCTCAGGTCTACCGAGGCAACGATCATCGTCCCGGCCGCCGGGGCATCTGCAGGCTCCTCTGTCATGAGCAAGGCATCTTGCCCGCGCGTCAGATTGATGTAGACATCCGCCAGCAGCTCCGCGTCCAGCAAGGCGCCGTGCAGCGTACGGTTGGAGTTGTCGACACCCAGGCGATCGCACAGCGAGTCCAGCGAGTTGCGCTTGCCCGGGTACATCTCCTTGGCCATGACCAGAGTGTCAATGACGCCCCCCACGCACTGCTTGAGCGGTGGACGCTTGGCCAGCTTGAGCTCGTTGTTCAGAAAGCCAAGGTCGAACGGCGCATTGTGGATGATGAGTTCTGCGCCTTGCAGATACTCCCAGATCTCGTCGATCTTTTCCTCGAAGCGCGGCTTGTCCTTGAGGAACTCGGTCGTGATGCCGTGCACGCGCAAGGCATCGGGGTGGCTGTCGCGACCCGCATTGAAGTACAGATGCAGATTGTTGCCGGTGAGCTTTCGGTTCACCAGCTCCACGCAGCCCAGCTCGATCAGGCGATCGCCATCGATGGCCGACAGACCGGTGGTTTCCGTATCCAGAACAATTTGGCGCGACATTCAATTTCTCCCAATTACCTGCGGCGCTCACATCGCCCAACAATTTCTAAAACAAGCGCGTACCAAAGCCAGGACACCGAGGAAGCGCCGCCGCGCACCGAGGGTGTCGTCCCCCTCCCCTAGCGCGAAGCGCGCAGAGAGAGGGGGAAGGCGCAAAGCGCCTCAGGGGGTGCTCAGTGATTTTCCTTAGCGTGATTGATGGAGTACTTGGGGATCTCCACCGTCACATTCTCGCGCGCCAGAATGGCCTGGCAGGACAGGCGCGACTGAGGCTGCAGGCCCCAGGCCTTGTCCAGCAGGTCTTCTTCCTCTTCCTCGGCCTCGTTCAGGGAGTTGAACCCCTCCTTGACGATGACATGACAGGTCGTGCAGGCGCAGCTCATGTCGCAGGCATGCTCGATATTGATGCCGTTGTCCAGCATGGCTTCGCAGATCGAAGTGCCGACGGGAGCTTCGATTTCTGTTCCGTTGGGGCAGTACTCGGCGTGAGGGAGAATTTTGATGATGGGCATTGTTCTGTTTATGAATTAAATGGTGTTGACACTCTTGCCGGCCAGCGCCCGCTGGATGCTGCGATTCATGCGTTCGGCCGCAAACGACTCGGTTCCCTTGGCCAGGGCCTGCGTCGCGCCTTCCACGACGGCCGGATCATCGCTCGCGACGGCCGCGCGCAGCGCCGTCATCAGGCCGTCGATGCTGTCGCGCTGCTCGGCGCTGAGCACATCGCCATCCACGTCCAGCGCGCTCTGTGTGGCCAGCAGCATGCGATCGGCATCCACGCGGGCCTCGACCAGGGCGCGGGCCTTCATGTCCTCCTGTGCCGTGGCAAAGCCGTCCTGCAGCATCTGGGCGATCTGGTCGTCGGAGAGCCCGTACGAAGGCTTGACGTTGATATGCGCTTCGACGCCGCTGGTCTGCTCCTTGGCGCTGACGGACAGCAGGCCGTCGGCATCGACCGTGAAGGTCACGCGGATGCGCGCCGCACCGGCGGCCATGGGCGGAATGCCGCGCAGCTCGAAACGCGCCAGGCTGCGGCAGTCCGCCACCAGATCACGCTCGCCCTGCACCACATGAATGGCCAGAGCAGTCTGGCCGTCCTTGTAGGTCGTGAAGTCCTGTGCGCGAGCCGTGGGAATGGTCTCGTTGCGCGTGATGATGCGCTCGGACAGGCCACCCATGGTTTCCACGCCCAGCGACAGCGGGATCACGTCCAGCAGCAGCAAATCGCCGGCGGTATTGTTGCCGGCCAGCTGATTGGCCTGAATGGCAGCGCCCAGCGCCACCACTTCATCGGGATTGAGATTGGTCAGCGGCTCGCTGCCAAAGAAGTCCGCCACGGCCTGGCGAATCTGGGGCATGCGGGTGGAGCCGCCAACCATGACCACGCCCTGCACTTCATCGCGGCTCAGGTCTGCATCCTTGAGCGCGCGGCGCACGGCCGCAAGGCTCTTGCTGGTTAAGTAAGCAGTCAGCGCAATGAACTCCTCACGTTTGACATCAAAAGACACTGAACCCGAAGAAACATCAGCGGTAAACGCTACAACTTCTGATTCAGTCAGGGCCTGCTTGCAATTGCGCGCGGCAATACGCCAGGCGGTCTTGTCTGCCGCCGACTCCAGCTGCGTGTCGGTCTTTTCCGCCACCCAGGCCGCCAGCGCGTCATCGTAGTCGTCGCCGCCAAGTGCCGAGTCGCCGCCGGTGGCGATCACTTCAAACACGCCCTGTGCAAGACGCAGCACCGAGATATCGAAGGTGCCGCCACCCAGATCGTAGACGGCGTAGACGCCCTCTGCCGCATTGTCCAGGCCGTAGGCAATGGCTGCCGCCGTGGGTTCGTTGATCAGGCGCAGCAGATTGATGCCTGCCAGCTTGGCCGCATCCTTGGTGGCCTGGCGCTGGGCATCGTCAAAATACGCGGGCACGGTGATGACGGCGCCGTAGAGCTCGTCGTCGAACGTGTCTTCGGCGCGGAAACGCAGGGTCGCCAGAATTTCGGCGCTGATTTCCACGGGCGTCTTGGCACCGTCCACGGTCTCGATGGAGATCACGCTGCTGTCCCCAGTACCGAAGCGATAAGGCAGCTTTTCGGGCGACTCGATATCGGCCAGGCTGCGCCCCATGAAGCGCTTGGCCGAGCTGATGGTGTTGACGGCGTCCTGAGCCTGCGCTGCCTTGGCATCGAAGCCAATCTGGCGGCGGCCCATTTCCATGTAGCGCACTACCGACGGCAGCAGCACACGCCCCTGATCGTCAGGCAGGCATTCGGCTACGCCATTGCGCACGGCGGCGACCAAAGAGTGCGTGGTGCCCAGGTCGATACCCACGGCAATGCGTCGCTGATGGGGATCGGGGGATTGGCCGGGCTCGGAAATCTGCAAAAGCGCCATGAAATTCTTCTTTTGAAACGTCTGAGGCCAGCGTGGCTGGCCCGCTCAAGATGGATACGCCATGCGCCATGGGCGCAAAGCGTTGCTCTGGGTCTTATTGTCCCAGTTGATCGCGACGGCGATCCACATCTTGCGCAAATCGCGCAACAAACATGAGGGCTCTCACCTGCTGCACGGCAGCTGCGGCATCGCCAGCCTCGTCAAGCAGACGCGCGCATTCGCCAAGCATCTGCTTCTTGGCGGCCAGCATCTCGGCCTCCAGGACATCGAGTTCCTGCTCGCTGGCTGCATCCTCCAGCGCTTCGCGCCACTCCATCTGCTGCATCAGAAATGCCGCAGGCATAGCCGTGTTGTCTTCGGCGCGCACCGGCGCACCCGCCAGCTCGCAGAGATAGGCGGCGCGCTTGAGCGGATCCTTCAGACGCTGATAGGCCTCGTTGATGCGTACCGACCATTGCATGGCCACGCGCTGCGCGGCAGCGCCCTGTGCGGCAAAACGGTCGGGGTGCGCTTCGCGCTGCAGCTCTTTCCAGCGTGCATCGACCTGGCTGCGCTCCTGCGCAAACTGCCGCGGCAGGCCAAACAATTCAAAGTCGTCAGATTGCAGATTCATGGCATTAAAAAACCGCCTACAGCAGCGCTGAGGCGGTTCCGTTCTTACGCTTGGGCGCTACACACGCCAGGGACACCGAGCAAGAGCCGCCTCGCAGCGAAGGTGTCGTCCCTTTGGGGGAAGGCGCGAAGCGACTCAGGGAGAAATCAAATCCTGAAGCTCTCACCACAACCGCAGCGATCACGCTCGTTGGGGTTGTGGAACTTGAAGCCTTCGTTCAGGCCTTCGCGGACAAAGTCCAGTTCCGTGCCGTCAATATAGGCCAGGCTCTTGGGGTCGATCAGAACCTTGATGCCATGGTCTTCAAACACCACGTCATCGGGCTGGACCTCGTCCACATACTCCAGCTTGTAAGCCAGACCGGAGCAGCCGGTGGTTTTCACGCCGAGGCGCACGCCAATCCCCTTGCCGCGACGTGAAAGATAGCGGTTCACATGACGGGCAGCCGCCTCGGTCATTGAGATGGCCATGGCCTCAGGCTTCCGTTGCAGTGCGCTTTGCGCGGTAGTCGTTCACGGCTGCCTTGATGGCGTCTTCGGCCAGGATGGAGCAATGAACCTTGACCGGGGGCAGCGCCAGCTCTTCAGCGATCTGGCTGTTCTTCAGGGCCGCAGCCTCGTCCAGCGTCTTGCCCTTGACCCATTCGGTCACCAGCGAAGACGAGGCGATGGCAGAGCCGCAGCCATAGGTCTTGAAACGTGCGTCCTCGATCACGCCGGTGGCGGGATTGACCTTGATCTGCAGCTTCATCACGTCGCCGCAGGCGGGCGCGCCCACCATACCCGTGCCGACGGAGTCATCGCTCTTGTCGAACGAGCCAACGTTGCGGGGGTTTTCGTAGTGGTCAACAACTTTTTCGGAGTAAGCCATGGTGTCTACCTCTTGAACTCTTTGTAATCTGTGCTTAGTGTGCAGCCCATTGAATAGTGCTGAGGTCGATGCCGTCTTTGTACATCTCCCACAGCGGGCTCAGCTCGCGCAGCTTCAGCACGTTTTCGCGGATCGACTTGATCGCGTAGTCAATTTCTTCTTCCGTCGTGAAGCGACCAAAGGTCATGCGCAAAGAGCTGTGTGCCAGCTCGTCGCTGCGGCCCAGGGCACGCAGCACATAGCTGGGCTCCAGGCTGGCGGATGTGCAGGCGGAACCCGAGGACACGGCCAAGCCCTTGATACCCATGATCAGCGACTCGCCTTCGACGAAGTTGAAGCTCATGTTCAGGTAATGGGGAACACCGTTGTCCATATCGCCGTTGACGAACACCTGCTCCAGATCCTTGAGGCCGTCGAGCAGGCGCTGGCGCAGCGCACGGGCGTGCTCCATGTCCTTGGCCATCTCTTCCTTGGCGATGCGGAAGGCCTCGCCCATGCCCACGATCTGGTGGGTTGCCAGCGTGCCCGAACGCATGCCGCGCTCATGACCGCCGCCGTGCATCTGCGCTTCCAGGCGCACGCGCGGCTTGCGGCGCACATACAGCGCACCGATGCCCTTGGGGCCGTAGGTCTTGTGCGAAGCCAGGCTCATCAGGTCGATGGGCATGGTCTGCATG
The DNA here is from genome assembly GCF_000761245.1 of Comamonas testosteroni. GTDB lineage: Bacteria > Pseudomonadota > Gammaproteobacteria > Burkholderiales > Burkholderiaceae_C > Comamonas > Comamonas testosteroni_C. Next base: position 147,199 of record NZ_AWOR01000043.1, read on the forward strand.
TCCAGATCCATCTTGCCCGAAGCCTGAGCTGCGTCGACGTGGAAGATGATGCCCTTCTCACGGCACAGAGCGCCAATGGTGTTCAGGTCCTGAACCACACCGATCTCGTTGTTCACGGCCATCACGCTGGCGAGGATGGTGTCGGGGCGGATCGCCGCCTTGAACACCTCGATATCCAGCAGACCATTTTCCTGCACGTCCAGATAGCTGACTTCAAAGCCCTGGCGCTCCAGCTCACGCATGGTGTCCAGCACAGCCTTGTGCTCGGTCTTCACGGTGATCAGGTGCTTGCCCTTGCCTTGATAGAAATGCGCTGCACCCTTGATGGCCAGGTTGTCGGACTCGGTTGCACCGCTGGTCCAGACGATCTCGCGCGGGTCGGCGCCGATCAGATCAGCCACCTGCTTGCGGGCCTTCTCGACGGCTTCTTCGGCTTCCCAGCCCCAGGCATGGCTGCGCGATGCGGCATTGCCAAAATGTTCACGCAGCCAGGGAATCATGGCGTCCGCCACGCGGGGGTCCACCGGAGTGGTTGCACCGTAGTCGAGATAAATGGGAAAGTGCGGGGTCATGTCCATGACTGGCTCGTCTTGTTTTTGGCTGACAAATCGTGAGGAATCGATGCACCTTGTGGTGCCATCAGGGCGAAGAAACATGCCGCACAGCCATGCATGCATCCAGGCCCTGACTATCGGAGTCGGGCTTCATGCCGATCTGGTTGCCGCCCGAGCACTGCTCAAGCGGCCCCGGATCAGGATTTAGCGAAGGCGTTACCCAGGGCGAACACCGAGTTCGGTGCGTTCACACGGATGGGCTTGACCACAGGTGCTGTGGAGATGGCGCGGCGCACCACGGGCTTGTCCTCGATCTGGATGCCCTTGGCCAGTTGCTCGTCCACCAGCTTTTGCAGAGTGACGGAGTCCAGGAATTCCACCATGCGCTGATTCAGTGCGGCCCACAGCTCATGGGTCATGCAGCGGCCGGCTTCGCCCAGACAGTTTTCCTTGCCACCGCACTGGGTCGCATCAATGGGTTCATCCACCGAGACGATGATGTCGGCCACGGTGATGTCCGTTGCCTTTCGGGCCAGGGTGTAGCCGCCGCCGGGGCCACGGGTGGATTCCACCAGTTCGTGGCGACGCAGCTTGCCAAACAACTGTTCCAGATAGGACAGCGAAATCTGCTGACGCTGGCTGATGGCAGCCAAGGTCACAGGGCCATTGTTCTGGCGCAGAGCCAGGTCGATCATCGCGGTGACCGCAAAGCGGCCTTTGGTCGTAAGACGCATACGAGCTCCTTCAGTCAGGATTGTTCGTTACAGAAACGCACGTCTGGTCACAGTACCTAGACGAGCACAGTCTCCGCCCTTACTCCGTCCTGTGATTAGGTTCAGAGCCCTTCTGTGAGGGAAGTTTGTTGTTGAGTGTTTGACGCGAGTATATCACATTCCCCATCAATTTTGTCGGGTAACAGCGTGCACTCACGTAATAACCCTGAGAAAGGCGAAGGAATATTCCTACGGCGCCGCACCGAACAATTGCTGCTTGAGCAGCGAAAGCTGGTCCCGCACACGCGCTGCCTGCTCGAATTCCAGGTTCCTGGCGTGCTCGAGCATTTGCTTTTCCAGACGCTTGATCTCCCTGGCAATGTCTTTCTCCGACATATCCTCGACACGTGCCTGTTGTAGCGCCTGCTCCTGCAGGCGTTCGGCCTCTTTGCCGCTCTTTTCGCTGTAGACACCATCAATCAGGTCTTTCACCCTCTTGACAATCTGCTTGGGCACAATTCCGTTGGCTTCGTTGAAAGCCATCTGTTTTTCGCGGCGTCTTTCGGTTTCGCCTATGGCTTTCTTCATGGACTCGGTAATGCGGTCCGCGTACAGGATCGCCTTGCCGTTGACGTTGCGCGCGGCGCGACCGATGGTCTGGATCAGGCTGCGCTCGGCACGCAGAAAGCCTTCCTTGTCGGCATCCAGAATCGCCACCAGCGAGACCTCGGGAATATCCAGGCCTTCGCGCAGCAGGTTGATGCCGACCAGCACATCGAAGGCTCCCAGACGCAGGTCGCGGATGATTTCCACGCGCTCCACCGTATCCACGTCGGAGTGCAGATAGCGCACCTTCACGCCGTTGTCGGTCAGGTATTCGGTCAGTTGCTCGGCCATGCGCTTGGTCAGCGTGGTGATGAGCACGCGCTCCTCCAGCTCCACGCGCAGGCGGATTTCCTGCAGCACGTCGTCGACCTGGTGAATGGCCGGCCGCACTTCGATCTTGGGGTCGACCAGGCCCGTTGGACGCACCACCTGCTCCACCACCTGCCCGGCATGGGTTTTTTCGTATTCGGCGGGCGTGGCCGAGACAAACACCACCTGGCGCATGCGATGCTCGAACTCCTCGAACTTGAGCGGACGGTTGTCCAGCGCCGACGGCAGGCGAAAGCCATATTCCACCAGAGTGGTCTTGCGCGCCCGGTCGCCGTTGTACATGGCGTTGAGCTGGCCGATCATCTGATGGCTCTCGTCCAGAAACATGATGGAGTCGCGCGGCAGATAGTCGGTCAGCGTGCTGGGCGGATCGCCGGGCTTGGAGGCCGAGAGATGGCGGGTGTAGTTCTCGATGCCCTTGCAATGCCCCACTTCGCTGAGCATTTCCAGATCGAAACGCGTGCGCTGCTCCAGGCGCTGCGCCTCGACCAGCTTGCCCATGCCCACCAGTTGCTTGAGGCGCTCGGCCAGCTCTTCCTTGATGGTCTCCACGGCCGCCAGCACCTTGTCGCGCGGCGTCACATAGTGGCTGCTGGGATAGATGGTGAAGCGCGGGATGTTCTGGCGCACCCGGCCCGTGAGCGGGTCGAACAGTTGTAGGGTCTCCACCTCGTCGTCGAACAGCTCGATGCGCACGGCCAGCTCCGAGTGCTCGGCCGGGAACACGTCGATGGTGTCGCCTCGCACGCGGAAGGTGCCGCGCGAGAAATCCTGGTCGTTGCGCTGGTACTGCATGCGGATCAGCTGCGCAATCGCGTCACGCTGGTTGAGCGTGTCGCCCGCGCGCAGCGTCATGATCATGCGGTGGTAGCTCTCGGGCTCGCCAATGCCGTAGATGGCCGAGACGGTGGCCACGATCACCACATCGCGCCGCTCCATGATGCTTTTGGTGCAGGACAGGCGCATCTGCTCGATGTGCTCGTTGATGGCGCTGTCCTTTTCGATGAACAGGTCGCGCTGGGGCACATAGGCTTCGGGCTGGTAGTAGTCGTAGTAGCTGACGAAGTACTCGACCGCGTTTTTCGGGAAAAACTCCCTGAACTCCGAGTACAGCTGTGCGGCCAGGGTCTTGTTGGGCGCAAACACGATAGCCGGTTTGCCCAGACGCGCGATCACGTTGGCCATGGTGAAGGTCTTGCCCGAGCCAGTCACACCCAGCAGCGTCTGGAAGGACTCGCCGTCATTGACGCCTTCGACCAGTTTTTCGATGGCCGCAGGCTGATCGCCCGCCGGTGGATAGGGCTGGAACAGCTCGAACGGCGAGTCCGGGTATTGCACGAAACGGCCTTGCGGCTCGGCATTCATATTTTGTTCTTGCATGATCTCATGTCCATGACGCATAGGGTAAGCGCGGAGTAGAATGGCAGCCCAACCCTCAAGCCTAACCTAGGCTGATGCGTTTTTTCGAGCACCGGGCAATGCCCTGCCCGTCTAACGCGCTCGGAGCAGTAGCTGGGGGTGACCTGACTTATTTCCATCCCTCAAGGATTTTTTCATGTCTCTGTTTACCGCCGTCGAAATGGCCCCCCGCGACCCCATTCTGGGTCTGAACGAGCAATTCAACGCTGACTCCAACCCCAACAAAGTGAACCTGGGTGTGGGCGTGTACTTCGACGACAACGGCAAGCTGCCCCTGCTGGAGTGCGTGCAGGCCGCCGAGAAGGCCATGATGGAAAAACCCACCGCCCGCGGCTATCTGCCCATCGACGGTATCGCCGCCTATGACAACGGCGTCAAGGCCCTGGTGTTCGGTGCCGAGTCCGACGTGGTCAAGTCCGGCCGCGTGGCCACCGTGCAAGCCATCGGCGGCACCGGCGGCCTGAAGATCGGTGCCGACTTCCTCAAGAAGCTCAACCCCAACGCCAAGGTCCTGATCTCCAACCCCAGCTGGGAAAACCACAAGGCCATCTTCACCAACGCAGGTTTTGAAGTCGGCTCCTACGCTTACTACGATGCAGCGACCCGCTCCATCGACTTCGCCGGCATGCTGGCCGACCTGAACGCTGCCGCCGCCGGCACCGTGGTCGTGCTGCACGCCTGCTGCCACAACCCCACTGGCTACGACATCACTGCCGCTCAGTGGGATGAAGTGATTGCCGTCGTCAAGGCCAAGGGCCTGATCCCCTTCCTGGACATGGCCTACCAGGGCTTTGGCCACGGCATCGCCGAAGACGGCGCCGTGATCGGCAAGTTCGTGGCCGCCGGCCTGGACATCTTTGTCTCGACCTCCTTCTCCAAGAGCTTCAGCCTGTATGGCGAGCGCGTGGGCGCCCTGTCCGTGGTGGCTGCCGACAAGGACGAAGCCGCTCGCGTGCTGTCGCAGCTGAAGATCGTCATCCGCACCAACTACTCCAACCCTCCCACCCATGGCGGCGCCGTGGTGGCAGCGGTGCTGAACAACCCCGAGCTGCACGCTCTGTGGGAGAAGGAGCTGGGCGAGATGCGCGTGCGTATCAAGGCCATGCGCCAGAAGCTGGTTGACGGCCTGAAGGCTGCCGGCGTGCAGCAAGACATGTCCTTCATCACCACCCAGATCGGCATGTTCTCGTACTCCGGCCTGTCCAAGGACCAGATGGTGCGCCTGCGCTCCGAGTTCGGCGTGTACGGCACCGACACCGGCCGCATGTGCGTGGCTGCGCTCAACAGCAAGAACATCGACTATGTCTGCAAGGCCATCGCCGCCGTGATCTAAGCGCGCGATTCAGGGCCTGGCCCCTGAAAGCAAAAGAGCAACGGACTTTTAGTCCCTTGCTCTTTTTTTATGGCCGCTTCGATGCCTGCTTCAATGCCGGCTTCAGTACCTGTTTCAGTACCCGTTTCAGTGCCGCCCAATATTTGATAGCTGCTAGCGCCTTACCTATATTGTTTTCAGATAGAAAAGCATCTGAAAACCTTTTAAAAAAAGCGCATCAAGCTATCAAAATCACATATCAGGCTTCCAATCCCCAGATGGCCGAGCGCATGGACAGCGCCGCATACTGGTAGGCCGTGTTGAACACGCGCGGCGCTTCGCCCTCCTGCACCGCCCCTGCCGCATACAGCAGGGGCAGATAGTGGTCGTGTGTGGGATGGGCCAGACGGGCCTGCGGGCCCCAGTCCAGGAAGGTACTCAGATCGGCCAGATTGCCGCTGTCCAGGCGCTGCTGTACTTCGGTGTCGAACTGGATCGTCCAGTCATAGGCCTGGTTGTCGCTGGCACCGCGCTGCATGGCGCGCAGGTTGTGCACGATATTGCCGCTGCCCACGATCAGCACGCCGCGCTCGCGCAGCGCGCGCAGCTGGCGGCCCATCTCGAAATGCTTTTCGGGCGCCAGACCATAGGGCATGCTCAGCTGCATGACGGGAATCTTCGCCTCGGGGAACATGGGCAGCAGCACCGACCAGGTGCCGTGATCAAAACCCCATTTCTGGTCCAGCAGCAAGGCCGATCCGTCCTGCGGCGAATGCAGCTCGGCCGCCAGCTGCCTGGCCACCTCGGGCGCGCCGGGGGCCGGATATTGCTGATCGAACAGCTCTTGCGGGAAGCCGCCGAAGTCATGAATCGTACGCGGCTGGGCCATGCCGGTCAGCGCCCAGTCGGACTCGGTCAGCCAGTGGGCCGAGACGCAGAGAATCAGCTGCGGCGCAATGCCCTTGGCCGTCAGCTCCTGGCCCAGGGCCTTCCAGCTTTGGCGCCAGTGCGTGTCCTCGATCACATTCATGGGGCTGCCGTGATCAGAATAGTTACCAAATTGACTTAGCATCAATCCCTCGATAGAGTTCCTTAGCCGTCTTCCTCTGTATGACGGGGCCAAAGGGATGCAATATGCGAACTCGACCTGAAGGTAATTTGGAATTGGAGAGCTGGACACTCATGCCCGCGACAATGGTCATGCGCCCTGCTCTGCATGCTCATATCGAGCTTCGCCCCACGCACAGCCCGCACCAATGCAGGAGCTTCGTACGTTTAGGTGCGTCTGTGGGGGAGCGTTACTGTGAGCCATCCGATGCCGGCACAAAGCCCTTTGATAAGCACGTGCAACGGAGCGAAACGGAGACGAACGATTTGGTGACAGATCTTTTCGAGCTCGACTTCAAAGAGACTAGGAAGCGACTTGGGGAAACTCTATGAGATTCGTTTTAGCGGACAGCAACCTGGTGGTCGCCGGTATGGTCTATGAAGGCTTTCCACTGCTGATCGACGACGATGGTGACGCCATTCAGCCGGCTCAATCGTTTCTGTGGCATCTACTCCCCAGTACGGGCCGGATTCAAAGCAAGAAGACCTGGGAGGCCTATGGCCGCGCGATCTACGACTTCTTCGCTTATTCCCTGACCAATCATCTAGACTGGCGCGCGGCACCCACCAGTGACCATCCAGGAGCCATTGAGGCTTGGCGTGATTGGTCGCGTGGCACTCTGGGTTTGAGCGCGCGCACGATAAATCAGCGCATGCGCGTGGTCATTCGCTTCTACAAATGGGCGGAACAACAAGGCTACATTGAGCGCGTGCCGTTCGACTATGTGACGGTTCAAACCAGCCGCGAACCAGGCTTTCTCGCCCATGTTGACGCAAGCGGCGGAAAGATGGAAACACCTGCCATCCTGCTTTCCGAAGAACAAAGAACCATACGGTTCTTGACAAAAGAGCAGATCGACCTCTGTCATAAGACGCTGGTCAACCCTACTCACCAGCTCATGTTCGAATTAATGGTTCGTACGGGCTTGCGCCAGATTGAGTGCAGGAGCTTCCCTGATGCCTATACCTTCGATCCGTCAAGGCGCAAGGACTTACGAGCAGGAGCAAAGTTCTCGCTGTACCTCGACCCTAAGCACATGGATCTGAAACGCGAAAAGCCACGGGATATTGATATGCCCTACGACCTGATGGAAAAACTGTGGATTTACAGCGTGCGTCAGAGGCAAGTCCGGGCAAACAACCACCCTGAGGCCAAAGAATTGCCTCATCTATTCCTGACCGAAGGTGGCGTTCCCTACAGCAGGAACGCCGTGACTGCCATCTTCGCGAAGCTCTCACAAAGAGTAGGCTTCAAGGTCACCGCTCACATGCTTCGACATAGCTATGCCACTTACCTCCTGTGGAGCCTAGATAAAAGCCCCACCTTCCAGGGCGAGCCGATTCTTTATGTCTGTGATCGGATGGGCCATAGCAACGTGTCAACCACATATCACTACTTGCACCTAATCCGAATATTAAAAGGCCAGCTTGTGCTAGCGCACGAGGACGAAATAGACCAACTGTTCAGCTCAACAGTAGGAAATGAATCCTCATGAGAACAAAGAAGAACTTTGATGCTCCAGCTCCAATAGCGATAACAACGACTCCTCCGTCCGAGTCCCGACTGGGAGCAGATAGCCCGCTGGTGATCTCTTTGCCTGAGAATACAACGGGTACACGAAACATTGACCTGACCCCGTGGCTCAATAAAGGCATCGATGCTTGGATCTATGCCTGCGCTGCCCTACTGCGCACATTCATTCAAGGGAAAAGTGTGACACCAACCACGGTTGCTCATTACTGGAGCCATGGCCTACGGTACTTTTTCGAGTTCCTTGTAGCCAATCAAGGCCCCTCCGAACCCGCAGCTCTCGAACCACGAACCATTCGTCGCCTCCTCGGTTGGATCTCGATACATGGCTGGTCATACGACACCCAACGCGGGCGCTATAGGGACATCAAGTCTGTATTAACCGCACTCAGCCGACGCCAAATCTTTCCGGCGCATGAAGATCTGTTTCCTGTTAATCCATTCCCGCGTAGTAACAGCCAGGCCAGAGGAGAGGAGCCGCTGTCATCAACCGAGCGAATGCGTGTGGCGAATGCGCTGCGAGAAGACTTAATCGCCAGCCACCACGGTCAGTTCCTAGGACCTGAGTCGCACGCTCTGGTCGTTCTGGTATTAGCCGTGGCAATCCGATGCGGGGCTAATCCGGCACCATTACTTGAAGCCAAGCGTGATTGCTTGCAGGATCATCCCTTCATGCCCAACATGAAGCGCTTAGTTCTGTTCAAGCGACGAGGAAAGGGAACTAGAATCGTTCAACTTCGCTACAGCAAGGAAGTTGAAGATTCGGTATCAGTCGCCATGGATGGTGTCGCACTCGTGCAAAAAGCGCAGACCTACTCAGCGCATCTAGTAAGCGAAGCAGCGCCGGAATACAGCAACCGGCTATTTCTATACCGATCAATGCGCAACAGCATGGCAGCTGGAAAAGCCATCCCCCTGAGCTCAGCCATGCTTAAAAATGGCATCAAAGCATTTGTCACTCGCAACAATTTGTGCGGGGATGACGGGAAACCGCTAAGGCTAAACCTGTCACGCCTACGAAAAACGGTGGAAATGCGCCTGTTCGACCTCTCGGGCGGAGACTTGATCGCGACAGCAGCGCTTATGGGCCACAGCCCCAAAGTAGCGGACATGCATTACCTCGCCTGCACTCAGCAGATGCGGGAAAATGCCACCTTCGTCGGGGAGGCCCTACCCGAAATATATCGAAATGGCAGCGACACGGACAAGATAATCCCGATCCTGCCTGAGAGGACGCCAACAGGACGCTGCAGAGACCCCTACAAAGGCGACAGGGCACCTAAAGACGGCACAGCCTGCGACGATTTTCTCGCGTGCTTCTCATGCACTTCGTACGCTATCACCGGTTCGCCCGACGACCTACACCGCCTGTTCTCCTTTTACTTCTTTTTGGAACGGGAGATGCATCGTGCTAGATCCGAAGATTGGCGGACAGAGTTCCGCCAAACCATGCTACTGATCGAACGATTTACAGCCGATAAGTTTGATGTCGAGTTGGTAGCCGCTGCCCGCGAGCGCTCCCGCGCAGAGCCTCTCGGCTTCTGGGCGGCCTACACCTTGTAAAGGATCACCAATGGTCAAGCACAACCTCTCCCCAAGCGAGCAGTTGAAATTGGCGACACCTTCGGTAGCCAAGCGCTTTTACCTTATGCACACGGGCAGCCAACGGACTGGAAAAGCCTATGGTCTCCTGGCAGAACAACCGCCGAGCTTGGCAGGTCTATCGCAAGAGGAGCGGGCCAAGGTAGTAGTCAGCGCTGTTATTGATAATTCGGGCAATACGTTGGTCATAAGTCGGGTCGGTGATCTAGAGTGGGAGTTGTGGCCATTCGTGAGAACCGCAAACATCAGAAACTCAGAAAAGAAGCTGAACTGGTTGGACATTCCTGACGATTATCGAGAGGCCGTGCAAAACGTCCTCTATGCCTATTGGAAACGAGGGAGGCCTGGGCTGAAAACCCCAGAAGTTAGTTCACTATTAAAGCTCATCAAACAACTAAAACACCTCTGTCGCTACGCCAGCGCATTTAAGCTAAAGTCTCTGGCCGATCTACAAGCACTCCACATTGCCAACTTTGTTCATGAGCAGAAGCTTTCCGGAAAATCGCCGGGCACGCTGATGAACTTATTTTCTAGCATAGAGCTTCTTTATCTCTTTCGCGCCGAGCACGAGGGAACTCTATCGCTTCACCCGTGGCCAGATTCGAGTGCCGCCGACATGGCGGGAAACACCAGCATGCAGCGCGCTAATTCGCGCAAAGTTTCTCAAACGCCACTCATTCCAATGGATGTGGCATCCACTCTGTTTTTGTTTGCCGAGGGTACTCTGGACAAGGCCGAGTCTCTGATGGACGAACGCGATCGGGGAGAACGTAAAACGTTCTATGACCCCCAGATCACAATTATCCGCGATGCCTGCTTTTATCTCCTAGGAGTGCTCACAGGTATGCGCTGCTCCGAACTCGCCAGCATCGAAGTCGGTGCGGGGCGTACGGAGGAACGAAACGGCATCCCCTTTCACTGGCTCACCGGTACAGAGTACAAGACAAAAAAAGGTTTGGTGGACTACCTGATGCCGTCTATGGGCCACCGAATACTGCATATTCTGGAACGCTGGTCGGAACCCTACCGCCAGTTGCTCGCAAAGCAGATCGTCGAAATGGAGCTTAGACCCGGCTCGCACACAGCGGAGGAACTGCATTGGCTTGCCACAGCCCGCAGTAACTGTAGGCGGCTGTTTCTCGGCAAAGCACCACATAGCGGGATAACAACGTTGTCGGATTCCTGTTGGGGTTTCAACCTCTCGAGGCTTGCCCGTAAAGCTGGGACAACCTGGGCTCTGGCTCCTCATCAGATGCGCCGACTATACGGCCACACCTTCGTGCGCCATAAATTGGGTGACCTGCTTTTTCTGAAAGAACAATTCAAGCATTCGAGCATCAACATGGCGCAGCTCTATGCCGCGAGCCCCCGTCAGGACAGTGCGCTATATGACGACATCCTCTCAGAACTGATGCGTTATAAGGGGGAGATTATTGCCAGTTGGTTGGAAAAAGATGAGCCACTAGCAGGAGGTGCTGGCCATAAAATCATGGAAATGCGCGCCCACAAGTTCCCTGATCGCAAGACGCTGGTGATGGAAGCATCTAAGCGAGTCTTAATTCGCTCCACAGGCCATTCATGGTGCCTAGCTCAAGATGAAGGATGTGGTGGGTCGGGCATATATGAGAGAGGTAGATGCGGAAGCTGCCGTGATGGGGTCATAGACAACCGGTTCATCAACATCTGGGAGGAAGCCTACCGACATCACAAGGAACTGTTAGTAGAAGCAGAACAGTGGGGTGCTGGAGCTCTCAAGCGGGTCAGCGCGGATCTGGAACAAGCAAGCAAAATTCTTCGTGACTTGGGCATCAATCCGGAGGCAGAAAATGCCCACCAAGACAGGAAAACCTAAAGAAAGTACGGCTTTGCAACGTTCTTCAACGCAACGATCCGGTTCATCGGCTGGGCAAGAAAGTCGCCCTACCCCGCGCCGTCGAGACCGTGAGCGCACCATGGCCGATTTACAAAATGCGCTCGAAATCTTGCAGAGTCTTGGTCAGAAAATCACGTTGAAGGCGGTTGCCGATCAAGCCAACGTGTCTCCTTCATTGATTAACCACCGCTACCCCGACTTCGCCGAGCAGGTACGAGCGCTCGTGGGTCGCACAATTCGCCAGCAGCGAAACGACACGGCCGATCTTCTTGCAGAGGCGCGGGAACGGAACCGCCAACTGAACAAGCAAGTCAAAGATCAGCTTGCAGAGATCACGCGGCTGGTAAGTAAGAACGAAGCATTACGGAAGGAACTTGATTTGCAGAGTGCTATTGCACAAGGGAAGGTGACCAAAGGAGAGTTTGGATGTACAACAACGCCCCAACAATGACAAGCTCTTGAGCTTGCCGGCCAACCTCAAAATTATTAGGGAAAACCAGCGCTTTTTGACAGAGAGAGGCTTCTTTGTACGCATTTTGATTGGCATTAAATACAGCTTTCTCTGTCCCTCATTTGGTAAGCTTGAAGTTTGAGAGTCTGACTGTCGCCTTTTACTAAATGACTGCACTTTTCCCAAGAAGATCGGCCATGACAAACATGCATATCGAAAGGCCAGAGTCTCAAGGCTTGTCTGGTTGCGGGCCCGTGCTGTACCTCGATTTCGATGGCGTTTTACATCACCATAACGTACTCTGGTCAGCGTCAAAAGGGCCCTACCTAGACGCATCTTCCAGTGACAGTTTGTTCAAACATGCTCCTTTGCTGGTCGAGCTCTTGGAGCCGCATTCTGCAGTCCGCATCGTCCTATCTACGTCCTGGGCCATGAAGTATGGCTGCCATGGTGCCGCGCGTCGTCTACCTCTTGAGTTGCGCAACAGAGTCATCGGGGCAACCTTTCATAGTCAAATGGACCGGGCCGAATTCAACTCGGCTTACCGAGGCATGCAAGTTTGGGCAGACGTGTTTCGTCGCCGCCCATCCGATTGGCTCGCTATCGACGACGACTTTCTCCAGTGGCCTGCATGGTGTCGTGACAAGCTTGTTAGATCACACCCTGAGAGAGGCCTAGCGGATCCAACAGTTGTGGCACAGGTTCGACTTGGTCTGCAGCGCATTACCTGTTCCGACTTGAAGCTGTAATCTCAAACTATCTAGGAAAGGCTGGTCGATTCACTGCAGACTACATGGGATGCAATCGAAGCTATCAAAATGTGGCTTCTCAGAGGCTGCAGATACCTGCTCATGAATCGCTTTAACAGCCCTCAGCAACCTTCGGGTTGCATCTAACGGCCGCGCATCAAACCTGTCAGGGGTCTGCACCTGCATCGGTGCTCGCAGGGCCGCCATGCAGCGATTGCGCCCTAACAGCCCCTGCCCCCAAATCTTGCATAACTGCGGTGATCCTGCCAGTGCCTTCCTGAATGGTTCATGCTTCGTAAAACTTGGTCGGCATCCATCAAGGACTGCGGCGCTGAACCAACGGCCATGCATGAACAGCACAAACTGCCAGGATTGGCCTTCGGGTTATTTGACGATGTGGAAATCAGAGTTCGTGTTCGTGCTCGCTCTCAAGCTCAGGCTTAGGAAGGCACTGCGGCGTCGGCTGCAATAGGCATCGCTATGTCGGAGTCGGGTAACTCACCAAAGACATAGCCCTCCATCGACAACACACCGTAAGTCACGCCGCCGTCAATGACGGTGATCGGGTCGCTAGAACTGGCTGCAGCCGCTGCCACCAGCAAAGGCAGATAGTATTCGTCTGAAGGATGCGCCCTGCGACTGTGTGGAGCCTCTCGGAAAGCAGCCAATGCTACCTGGTCGTATTTCAGAACCGACTGACGTGCCCAGAGGACG
>NZ_AWOR01000044.1 GCF_000761245.1 Comamonas testosteroni
TCACGCGGACCTTCACGTTGTAGTCCACCACACGTTTGACGGGTACAAGGATTTTCATGAGAAAGCTCTTTCCTGGTTTTTGAAGTACGACCTACGCAACAAGGAACAAGGCAAGCTGCTTGCCATGGGGCGCAGCCCGTTGCCGCATCCTGTTTGCGTAAGTCCTGTGAAGATGGGCGGTCAGCGGGCCAGGCCTGCCAGCCGCTCGTTGATCAGTGCATGGGCCTGCTCCATGATGCCGTCGATCAGCTGCGCAACCGTAGGCACATCGTGGATCAGGCCGGCGACCATGCCGCAGGACCAGACGCCCGCGTCCATGTCGCCGTCGTGCATGATGCGCGGATAGACGCCAGCCACCTCGGGCGCGATGTCGGCAAAGGTGACAGCCGCGCCCAGTTCGCGCTCCTTTTGCAGCAGGCGCTCGGTGGCGGAGTTGGTCAGCACGCGTTCGGTGTTGCGCAGCGGGCGCATGACCAGACGGGTGTCCAGCTCGCTGGCCGCGACGATGGACTGCTTGACGTTGGCGTGCACGGGTGCCTCTTTCGTGGCGATGAAGCGCGTGCCCATGTTGATGCCTTCGGCGCCCAGGGCCAGCGCGGCCACCAGGGAGCGGCCGTCGGCCATGCCGCCCGAGGCGACAAAGGGAATCTTGAGTTCTTCGGCAGCGCGCGGCAGCAGGATGAAGTTGGGGATGTCGTCCTCGCCCGGATGGCCGCCGCATTCGAAGCCGTCCACGCTGATGGCATCGCAGCCGATGGCCTCGGCCTTGAGCGCGTGGCGCACCGAGGTGCACTTGTGGATCACCTTGATGCCGGCTTCCTTGAGCGCGGGCAGCCATTTCTGCGGGTTGTTGCCGGCGGTCTCCACCACCTTGACGCCGCCTTCGATGATGGCCTTGACGTAGCCCGGGTAGTCGGGCGGGTTGACCGAGGGCAGAAACGTCAGGTTCACGCCAAAGGGCTTGTCGGTCATCTCGCGGCAGCGCGCGATCTCGCGCGCCAGCAGCTCGGGCGTACGCTGGGTCAGTCCCGTGATCAGCCCCAAGCCACCCGCGTTGGAGACGGCGGCGGCAAGCTCGGCCAGGCCCACATGGTGCATGCCCCCCTGGATGATGGGGTGCTCTATGCCAAAGAGTTCGGTGATGCGTGTCTTCATGTCCGTGTTACTCCACTGCAATGCCCTTGTCGCGGATCAGTTGGCCCCAGCGCGTGTAGTCCTGCTGGATGCGCTGGCCCAGCTGGGCGGGATTCTGGAAGGCGGCGATGGCGCCGGCGTTGAGCAGCTTGCTCTGGACGTCCTTGTCGGCCAGTATCTGCTGGACTTCGGAGGCGATGCGCTCGATCACGGCCTTGGGCGTGCCCTTGGGCGCGAGCAGACCGCCCCAGGAAACGGCGTCATAGCCCTTGATGCCCTGCTCGGCAATGGTCTTGATGTCGGGCAGCATGCTCACGCGCTGGGGCGAGCCCACGGCGATGGCACGCAGCTTGCCGACCTGGATATGAGGCAGCGCGGCCACGAGGTCGGCATACATGATGGGCACCTGGCCGCCGATGGTGTCGGTGATGGCGGGCACGCCGCCCTTGTAGGGCACATGCTGCATGTCGAAGCCGGCCATCTGCTTGAGCAGCTCCATGCTCAGGTGGCCAAAGCTGCCGGCCCCCGAGCTGGTGTAGTTGAGCGGTGATTTCTGGGCCTTGGCGTGGGCAATCAGGCTCTTGAGATCGGTGACATCGGGCAGCAGCGCAGGGTTGACCACGATGACGATGGGCAGGTCATAGACCGTGGCCACGGGCGCGAAGTCCTTGACAGTGTCGTAGCCGGCCTTCTTGTACAGATGGGGTGCCAGCAGCGTGGGCGTGGCCAGCATCATCAGCGTGTAGCCGTCGGCCGGGCTCTTGGCGACCTGCACGGCCGCGATGGAGCCCGAGGCCCCGGGGCGGTTTTCCACGACCACGGTCTGCTTGAGGCGCTCGCTGAGCTTCTGTCCCACGATGCGCGATGCCGTGTCGGTCGGGCCGCCCGCAGGGAAAGGCACGACCAGGCGCAGCATCTTGGCTGGCCAGTCGGTCTCGGCCAGCGCGCCGCCGGCCATGCCGGCCAGCAGCGGCGCGGCGGCCAGTGCCAGAACGGTGCGCCGGGTAGCGCGGGCTTGGGGTGCGGTATTGCGCGTGTCCATGAAGTCTCCTGTCTGGACTGTCTAAGCAGTCGTCGGTGGTGGCCCGCTACCGCAGGCCGTAAAAATCAGTCACTCAGTGATCCATGGCGCTGTGCGCAACCCCCAGCTCATGAAACCGGCGCAGCCCGACGCCAGGGACAGCGAGCAAGGGCCGCCCCGCCGCGAGGCTGTCGTCCCCCTCCCCCGCGTAGCGGGCAGAGAGGGGGAAGGCGCGAAGCGACTCAGGGGGTTCAATCAAGCCTTGCGCCAGCCTGCTCGACCAGCGCCTTCCAGACCGGCATATCGCGCTGGTAGTTCTCGCGGAAAGCCTGGGGACTGTTCATCATGGGGATGAAGCCCGCGCCCGCGATGCGCTCCAGCACCTTGGCCTCCTTGATGATCTCGCGCAGGTGGCCGTAGAGCTGGTCCACGACCTCCTTGGGCACGCCTGCGGGTGCGCCCATGGCCACCCAGCCGAAGATGGAGTAGGCGTCGTCATGCACGCCCTGCTCGTAAATGGTGGGCAGCTTGGGCAGGATGTCCATGCGCTCCTTGCCGGTCACGCCGATGGCCTTGAGGCGTCCCGAGTCGATAAAGGGCTTGGTGTTGAGCGCGCTGGAAAAGCACAGCTGCAGCTGGCCGCCAATCAGCTCCTGGATCATGGGAGCCTCGCCCTTGTAGGCCGCATGGTTCATGTCGGCGTCCATGGTCTTGCTCATATAGGCGCCGGCCAGATGGGCATACGAGCCCACGCCCCAGGAGCCATAGGACAGCTTGCCCTTGTTGGCCTTCACATAGGCCAGCAGCTCCTTCATATTGTTGGCCGGCACCGAGGGATGGACCACCAGGGTGACGGGCGCCGCCGCGATCTGGCTGATCAGCGCGATGTCCTTTTGCGGGTTGTAGGGCAGCTTGGTGTAGAGGAACTGGTTGATCAGCATGGAGGTGCTGAGCGAGACCATCAGCGTATGGCCATCGGGCGCGGCCTTGGCCACGGCCTCGGTGCCGAGGATGCCGGCCGCGCCGCCGCGGTTGTCGACGACCACGGGCTGGCCCAGGCGCTTGGCCAGAGCCTCGCCGATGGTGCGCGCGATGATGTCGGTGGCGCCGCCCGCGTTGAAGGGCACGACCACGCGGATGGGCTTTGCGGGCCAGGCCGGCTTGCCTGCCTGTGCGAGTGCGCTGCCGGCGCCCGTGGCAAGCAGGCTGCCGCCGCCGATGGCGGCCAGCCCTTGCAGAAGATCGCGGCGTGTGACTGGGATGCTCATGGTTTGTCTCCTATGAAGTCGCTGTCTTTATCTGCCGTCTTGCGCGGCCTTTAATCTTGCTTTTGAGTTATTTATGGCACTAGAAGATGTCCGCGGCCTGTGAGCCTGACACGGCCCAACAGGGACACCGAGCAAGGGCCGCCCCCGCAGCGAGGGTGTCGTCCCCTCCCGCGAAGCGAGAGAGGGGAAGCCGCACAGCGGCTCAGGGGGTGCTTCATGAAGGTTCCTGGGGCAGCGTGAGAACGCCCTTGGCCTGCAGGTCCTGCAATTGCGCATCATCGAGCGTGAGCAGACGCTGCAGCACTTCTCGCGTGCCCTCACCCAGCGTGGGCGGTGCATGGCGGATGGGCAGACGCTGGCCGTCCAGGCGGTAGGGCGGCGCGAACACGGGCGTGGTGCCGACCACGGGATGGGGCATGTCGCGCAGCAGGCCGCTGCGGCGCGTGCGCTCGCTGGTCAGGGCCTCGTGCAGACCGGCCACGCGGCCGCAGGGAATGCCGGCGGCCGTCAAACGCTCCAGCAGCAGATCGCGCGGGAAGCTGCCAATCAGCTCCTTGAGCATGGGCAGAAGCTCCAGCCGATTCTTGGCCCGGTTGACATTGGTGGAGAAGCGCTGGTCCTCGACGATGTCAGGGCGCAGCACGACCTGGCGGCAGAACTTGTCGAACTGGCTGTTGTTGCCCACGGCAATGATCAGCGGGCCGTCGGCCGCCTCGTACATGCCGTAGGGCACGATGGACGGGTGTGCGTTGCCGTAGCGCTCGGGGTCGTGGCCCAGCTGCAGGGCATCCAGGCCGTAGTAGCCAGTGACCGTGATGCCGCTGTCGTACAGCGCCATCTCTATGAGCCGGCCCTTGCCCGTGCGATCGCGGCGGAACAAGGCGGCCAGCACGGCCTGGGCCGCATACATGCCGGTGACAAGATCCACCACGGCCACGCCGAATTTGAGCGGCGGCATGCCGGCATCGCCGTTGAGCGCCATCAGGCCCGCCTCGCCCTGGATCACCAGATCGTAGCCGGGACGCTTGGCCTCGGGGCCGCTGCTGTCGTAGCCAGCCACGGCGCAGTAGACCAGGTCGGGCTTGATGGCCTTGAGCTGCTCGTAGCCCAGGCCCAGCTTCTCGGCACCGCCGGTCTTGAAGTTGTGAATGAGCACGTCGAACTGGGGCAGCAGTTCATGGAGGATCTTCACGCCCTCGGGCGTTTGCAGATCCAGCGTGATGGACCGCTTGTTGCGGTTCATGCTGTTGTAGTAGGTGGTCTCGGTCTTGCCGATCCGAATGCCCCAGTCACGCGTGTCGTCGCCGCGGCCCGGGTGCTCGACCTTGACCACCTCGGCGCCGAAGTCGGCCAGTACCATGCCGCACAGCGGCCCGGCGAAGACGCGGGACAGATCGAGTACTCGCACCCCCTCCAGCGGAAAGTCGATGTCCTGGTTCTGTTCTGTATTGCTGTCGGCCATCTGCCTTGTCTCCTTGGAAAATCTTGGTTTCGTCGAGCGCTCACGCACGCAGTTTGGTGAAATCGGCGCTGCGCTTTTCGAGAAAGGCGGCAATGCCTTCACGGGACTCTTCGCTCCCCTGCGAGTGCACCATGTGCTGGGCTTCCAGCTCCAGTTGCTGCTCCAACGTATTGCGCGGTGCCTGGCGGCACAGGTCCTTGATCAAGGCCATGGCCTGGTCCGGGCCGGTCGCGATCTGCGCGGCCAGCGCCACGGCATCGGCCAGGGCCTGACCGGGCTCGGCCAGGCGGTTGACGGGGCCCAGAGCGTGCATGCGTTCGCCGCTGATGCGCTCGCCGCTCAGGCACAGCTCGGTCAATACCTGCCGCGAGACGAACTCGGCCAGAAAGGCCGTGGCGCCGCCGTCGGGCGTCAGCCCCACCTTCACATAGGCCACGGAGAACAAGCTGTCGCGGGCGGCCACCAGCATATCGCAAGCCAGGGCCAGCGACAGGCCCGCGCCCGCTGCCGCGCCTTCGACGGCGGCGATGACGGGTTTGGGGCAGTCGCGCACGGCGCGAATCAGGTCATGCAGGCCTTCGAGCTTTTCTCGGCGCTGCTCCACGGGCAGTTCGCGGCGCCCGGCCAGTTGGCGCAGATCGCCACCGGCGCAGAAATGACCGCCCTCGCCCGTGAGCACGACCGCGCCCACACTGGCATCGGCCGCAGCATCCGCCAGCGCGCTCGTGACGGCCGCGTAGAACGCGGGCGACAGCGCATTGCGCGCGGCCGGGTTGTTGTTGCTCAGCACCAGTACGGCACCTTCGCGGCGGATCAGCAAAGCGTCACTCATTGATGTTCTCCATGTCTAGCGAAACCGCAGCACCTCAGCCCCGAAGCTCAGGCCTGCGTCAAGGCCATGAAACGCGCCAGATGATGGTCCTCGTCGCCAAACTGGTGGTCGATCATGATCAGTCGCTTGGCGTAATGCGCCAGCGGCAGCTCCCAGGTCATGCCGATGCCGCCATGCATCTGTATGCTTTCCTCGGCCACCAGGGTCCCCACGGAGCCCACGGTGTACTTGGCGGCAGACAGCATCTTCTCGCGCTCGGTGCCCTGGGCGTTGTCGATGGCATCGGCTGCATTGATGACGGTGGAGCGCACCTGCTCCACCTCCAGCAGCAGATCGGCCATGCGGTGCTGCAGCGCCTGGAAGCTGCCGATGGCCACGCCGAACTGCTTGCGGGTCTGCAAATACTCCAGCGTGTTCTGCTTGGCCACATCCATGGCGCCCAGCGCCTCGGCAGCCAGCGCCAGCAGCGCAAAGCCCTGCACATGCTCGAGCACGGCATGGCCCTGGCCCTCGGCGCCCAGCAGCGCATCCTCGGCCAGCTGCACGTTCTCGAAAGTCAGCTCGGCGGCGCGGCCGCCTTCCATGCGGCTATAGCCACGCTTGGCAATGCCGGCGGCCTTGCCGTCGACCAGGAACAGGCTGATGCCGGCAGTATCGAACATGCCGCCTGCGGTGCGCGCCGACACCAGCAGCAGATCGGCTTTTTCGCCAAAGGCGACCACGCTCTTGGCGCCGTTGAGCACCCAGCCCGTGGCGGTCCTGGCCGCCGTGGCCGTGACCTTGTTGAGCTCGTAGTGGCTGCCCGGCTCGTCGTGCGCCAGGGCAGCGATCACGCCGCCGGCGATGATGTCCTCCAGCTGGCGCTTT
The DNA here is from genome assembly GCF_000761245.1 of Comamonas testosteroni. Taxonomy (GTDB): domain Bacteria; phylum Pseudomonadota; class Gammaproteobacteria; order Burkholderiales; family Burkholderiaceae_C; genus Comamonas; species Comamonas testosteroni_C. The sequence goes on from NZ_AWOR01000044.1 coordinate 6,585, forward strand.
TGCGTATCGCTGCCGGCCGCAATCAGGGCCTGGCCCACGACCAGTGCACCCAGCAAGGGCTCGGCCACCAGGCCGCGGCCCAGCGACTCGAACACCACGCTGATGTCAAAGCCCGATCCGCCAAATCCGCCCTCCTCTTCGGGGAACAGCGCGCCGATCGCGCCCAGCTCGGCAAATTGCGCATACAGCGCGGGGCTGTGACCTTCTGCGCCATAGGCCAAATGGTTGCGCTGCTCGATCCCGTACTGCTCAGAAACAAAGCGGTTCAGGCTGTCCGCCAGCATGCGGCGGTCTTCGGTGTGTGTGAAGTTCATGACAAATTCTCTCTACCCAATCGAACGAATCGGTGTCGCATGCCACCGCCCGGTTCGCCAGGGACGCCCAGCAAGGGCCGCCCCGCAGCGAGGGCGTCGTCCCCCCGGGGGGAAGGCGCGCAGCGACTCAGGGGGGATTTCACAAGCCCAGAATCATCTTGGAGATGATGTTCTTCTGGATTTCGTTGGAGCCGCCGAAGATCGACAGCTTGCGGTAGTTGAAGTAGTTGGCCGAGGCCGTGGCGGCTTCGTCGATGCCGCCCAGGGGCGCCTGGTCATAGCCTTCGTACTGGGCCTCGTCGATATAGGGCACGGCATACACGCCCATGGCACGGCGGATCAGCGACAGGATTTCCTGGCGGATCTCGGTGCCGCGGATTTTCAGCATGGAGCTTTCGGCACCGGGCACGCCGCCACCGGCCACGGCGGCGATCACGCGCAGATTGGTGGTCTTCATGTTCTCCAGGTCGATCTCGACGCGCGCCATGCGGGCCGCGAACAGCGGGTCCTGATTCAAAGGCTTGCCGTTCCTGTGCACCTTGGCGGCGATGACCTTGAGCTTGGCCAGGGCCGAGATGCAAAAGCCCACGCCCGCAATGCCGGTGCGCTCATAGGTCAGCAGATACTTGGCATAGGTCCAGCCCCGGTTTTCCTCGCCCACCAGATTCTCGACAGGCACCTTCACATCGGTGAAGAAGACTTCGTTGACTTCCTTGTCTCCGTCCAGCGTGCGGATGGGACGCAGCTCCACGCCGGGGCTGTTCATGTCCACCAGCAAAAAGCTGATGCCGGCCTGGGCCTTGGCCTCGCGGTTGGTGCGCACCAGGCAAAAAATCATATTGGCGTGCTGGCCCTGGGTGGTCCAGGTCTTCTGGCCGTTGACGATGTAGAAGTCTCCATCGCGCACGGCCGTGGTCTTCACCGAAGCCAGATCGGAGCCTGCGCCGGGCTCGGAATAGCCCTGGCACCACCAGTCCTGGCCGCTCAGAATGCGCGGCAGCCAGTACTTCTTTTGCTGCTCGTTGCCGTACTTGATCAGCACCGGCCCCAGCATGTTCACGCCAAAGGGCACGATGCGCGGGCCGCCGGCCAGGGCGCATTCGGTGTCGAAGATGAACTTCTCGACCGCTCCCCAGCCCGGACCGCCATGCTCCTGGGGCCAGTGATTCGCATACCAGCCGCGCTCGTTGAGGATGGCATGCCACTCGTCCTGATCGGCCTTGCTCAGACGCTGGCCGGCCTTGATCTTGAGCGAAATATGCTTGGGCAGCTTCTCCTTGAGAAAAGTCTGCACCTCGGCGCGAAACGCCTCTTCCTGGGGGGTGAATTGCAAATCCATTGCTATTTCCTGGTAATCCATGGCGCAGCGCGCCTTTGCAGCCTCTGACACCGGCACGCTCTGAACCAGAGGCGCCGAGCAAGAGCCGTCTCGCAGCAAAGGCGTCGTCCCCCTCCCGAAGAGAGAGGGGGAAGCGGCGCCAGCCGCTCAGGGGGTGTTTAGAAAATCTCGAACAGGCCCGCAGCGCCCATGCCGCCGGCGATGCACATGGTCACCACGCCGTACTTGACCTGGGGGTTGCGAGCCTTGCGGCGCTGGCCTTCGAGCAGGATGTGGCCGCTCAGGCGCGCGCCCGTCATGCCGAAGGGGTGGCCGATGGAAATCGCGCCGCCGTTGACATTCAGTCGCTCGTTGGGAATGCCCAGCTGACGCTGGCAATACAGGGCCTGCGAGGCAAAGGCTTCGTTCAGCTCCCACAGGTCGATGTCATCCACGGTCAGGCCGTGGCGCTTGAGCAGCTTGGGCACGGCAAACACGGGGCCAATGCCCATCTCGTCAGGCTCGCAGCCGGCCACGGCAAAGCCGCGGAAAGCGCCCAGGGGCTTGAGGCCCAGCCGCTCTGCCAGCCTGGCTTCCATCACCACGCAGGCGCTGGAGCCGTCGGACAGCTGCGAGGCATTACCGGCCGTGATGAAGTTGCCAGGGCCCTTCACAGGCTCCAGCTTGGCCAGCCCCTGCAGCGTGGTGCTGGCGCGGTTGCAGTTGTCCTGCGTGGCGACCACGTCGCGGTAGGTGACTTCGCCAGTTTCCTTGTTCTTCTCCATCATGCGTGTGGAGCAGGCAATGATCTCGTCCTTGAACAGATCGGCGGCCTGGGCCGCTGCCGTGCGCTGCTGGCTTTGCAGCGAGAACGCATCCTGGTCTTCACGCGTGATGCCGTAGCGCTTGGCCACCACATCGGCGGTGTCGATCATGGCCATGTACAGCTCGGGCTTGTGCTCCACCAGCCAGGGGTCCATGTCGGTGGGCAGATTGTTGCCGGCCCGGATGCCGGAGATGGTCTCGATACCGCCGGCCAGCATCACGTCCACGCCCTCGGCCACGACGCGGCCCGCCGCGATGGCGATGGATTGCAGGCCCGAAGCGCAAAAGCGCGTGATCGTGGTGCCGGCGATCGACAGCGGCAGCCCGGCGCGCAACACGGTCTGGCGGCCCAGATTGCGTCCCTGGAAACCGTCGGGGTTGCCGCAGCCCAGAATCAGGTCCTCGATCATTTCGGGATCGACACCCGAGCGCTCCACCGCCGCCTTGACGGAGAAGGCAGCCAGCTGGGCGGCAGGAGTGACGTTGAACTCGCCGCGATGCGACTTGGTCAGCGGTGTGCGGGCGGTGGAAACGATAACGGCTTCACGCATGGTGCTTGTCTCTGTGAATGTTGAAAACTATTTTTGATAGCTGTCTTCGCTTGTCATTCATTGATTTCAGATACTTTTCATACTGAAATCAATACAAATAAAGCGATAGCAGCTCCTATTTTCTATAAACTGGCCGCAAAAACTGGCACGCCCCATCGGCGGACTGCCGAGCAAGGGCCTAGGCGGCCCCGCCGCCCCGCAGCGAGGGCAGTGTCCCCCTCCCGCGAAGCGAGAGAGGGGGAAGGCGCGGAGCGCCTCAGGGGGTGTTACTTATTCAGGCTTTCGAAGTTCTTGCCCTCGGCCACCAGCTGTTGCAGCAGCGGCGCAGGCTTCCAGAACAGCGCGTCTTCCTTGGCAAAGGCTTCGATATCGGCCAGCACCTTGGCCAGGCCCTGCATATCGGCCCACTTCATGGGACCGCCGCGGTGGCGCGGAAAGCCGTAGCCGGAGATAAAGGTCACGTCCACATCCAGCGGGCGCAGCGCAATGCCCTCGCCCACCACCTTGGCACCTTCGTTGACCATGGCGGCCATGTAGCGGCGCATGATTTCCTCGGCCGTGAAGGAGCGCGGCGTCACGCCCTTCTTTGCGCGCTCGGCGTCCACAATCGCCAGCACCTCGGGGTCGGGCTGACCGATGCGCGCGCCTTGTGGGTAGAGATAAAAGCCCCGGCCCGTCTTCTGGCCGAACCAGCCGTTTTCACAGATGCGGTCGGCAATCTCCACATAACGGGCCTTGGGGTCGCGCGTGGCGGCGCGGCGCTTGCGCGTGGCCCAGCCGATGTCGCCGCCGGCCAGGTCGGTGACCTGGAAAGGACCCATGGCAAAGCCGAAGCCGCGCACGGCCTCGTCGATTTCGTAGGGGCTGGCACCGTCCTCCATCAGGTAGTCGGCAGCCTGCTTGTAGGTGGCCAGAATGCGGTTGCCGATGAAGCCGTCGCAGACGCCGGCGCGCACGGGCACCTTCTTCATCTTCTTGGCCAGCTCGAAGGCCGTGGTCACCACATCGGGCGCCACCTTGGCGGGCACGACAATCTCCAGCAGCTTCATGATGTTGGCCGGGCTGAAGAAGTGCAGACCGATCACGTCCTGCGGACGGCTGGTGACGGCGGCAATCGCGTCGATGTCCAGATACGAGGTGTTGGTGGCCAGCACGGCACCGCTCTTGCAGACGCGATCCAGCTCCTTGAACACGGCCTTCTTGACCTCCAGGTCTTCAAAGACCGCCTCGATCACCAGGTCCACATCGGCAATGTCGTCATAGCGGGTCGAGGGCGTATAGCGCGCCATGATGGCTGCCTTGGCCTCCTCGCTCATGCGGCCCTTGGCGATCAGGCCGTTGTAGACCTTCTCCACATTGGCCTGGCCGCGTGCGATGGATTCGGCATCGCGCTCGATCATGGTCACGACCAGGCCGGCATCCAGCGCCGAGACGGTGATGCCCGCGCCCATGGTGCCGCCGCCGATGATGGCAATCTTGCTGAAGGCGCGCGGCTGGGCGGCGCGGGCTTCGGGAATCTTGGCCGTCTCGCGCTCGGCAAAGAAGGCGTGGATCAGGCCGGCGCGCTGCGGGCTGTCGATACAGGCCAGAAACTGGGCACGCTCGAACTTCAGGCCTTCGGCAAACGGCAGATCCAGCGCAGCCTGAACGCAATCGATGATCTTCAGCGGCGAGAACAGGCCGCGCGACTTCTTGGCCGTGTCGGCACGCAGCACATCGAGTTCAGCCTGGGCTGCAGCCTTGTCGGCCAGACGACCCGGCGTGGCGCTGACGGGACGCAGCGGAGCGCCCTGCGCCAGCAACTCACGCGCATAGGCAAGACCTGCGACCACGGGGTCCGTGCCCTCTTCCAGCTTGTCCACCAGTCCGGCCGCCAGCCCGGCTTTTGCACCGATCTGCTGGCCGCTGAGCATCAGCTCGGTCGCGGCCTTCACGCCCATCAGGCGCGGCGCACGCTGCGTGCCGCCGGCGCCGGGCACCAGACCCAGGGAGACTTCGGGCAGACCCAGCTTCGCGCCAGGCAGCGCCAGACGGTAATGCGCCGACATGGCAATCTCCAGGCCGCCACCCAGTGCCGCGCCATGAATCACGGCCACCACGGGCTTGCTGCAGGCCTCGATACGGTTGCAGACATCGGGCAGGAAAGGCAGGACCGGGGGCTTGCCGAATTCGCGGATATCGGCACCGGCGATGAAAGCCTTGCCCTCGCCCACGATCACCACGGCCTTGACCGCGGCGCTGGCATCGGCCTGCTCAATGGCCGCCATCAGACCCTGGCGCACGGCAGCGCCCAGCGCATTGACGGGCGGATTGTTGACGCTGACGAGCAGGACGTCACCGTCTTGCCTGAGTTCAACGACAGAGGTGCTGGCTTGGGCGGTCATGCGAGTCTCCTGAATCTCTTTATGGAATGGGCTTTATTTTTACGACGACAATGTTTTCTAACAATCCCATGAATCATTGACAGACTGTCAAAGGAAATTGGACAAACACGCCATGGACTCCCAATCGCTGACCCTGCTGGTCGAAATCATCGATAGCGGCAATCTCAGTCAGGCTGCGCGCAAGCTCAAGATGACGCGTGCCAATGTGAGCTATCACCTGACCCAGCTGGAAAAGTCCGCAGGCGTGCAACTGGTCAAGCGCACCACGCGCCGCGTGGAGCCCACGGAGATCGGCCTGCGCCTGTACGAGCACGGGCGCAACATCCACAACGAAATGCTGGCCGCACGCGAGGCCATCACGGCGCTGGGCCAGAGCCTGCAGGGGCGCGTTGGCATCAGCGTGCCCAGCGGCTACGGCCAGATCGTGATGAGCGAATGGCTGATCGAGTTCAAGCGCCTGTACCCGGGCATCGTGCTCGACGTGCTGTTCGAGAACCGGGCCGACAATCTGCGCGACGATGTGGACATCATCGTGCGCGTGATCCAGGAGCCGCCCCTGTCCCTGGTGGCGCGCAGCCTGGGCACGGTGCGCTACCTGGCCTGCGCCTCACGCGAATATGCGCAGACCCACGGCCTGCCCAAAACCCTGCATGCCCTGCGCGCCAGCCCGCTGATCACCGCCGGGGTCACGGGGCGGCAATTGCGCCTGGCCGCCTATCTGGGCACCGAGCGCCACGAAGTGATGCTGGAGCCCACCATGATCTCCGAGCATTTCCCTTTTCTGCGCGACGGCATTCTGGCCGGCCTGGGAGTAGGCCTGGTGCCCGACTATGTGGTGCAGGACAAGCTGGCCACGGGCGAGGTGCTGAGCACGCTGGACGAGTACCGGCTCAGCATTTTCGGCACCCATATGTATCTGCTCTACCTGCCCAACCGGCATCAGACCAAGGCCGTGCGCACCTGCATCGATTTCCTGCTGGCCAAGGCCCAGCCCGAAGCGACCCGGCTGGCCGCGATGCCCCAGCCCTGAGCCGCAACGCAAAAACGCCAGCGAGCAGGCTGGCGTTTTCATTCGGACACAGGCCTCAGGACAGGCTGCGATTCAGATTCTGCTGGCGCCAGCTGCTGGGGCTTTGCTGAAAATGCTTGCTGAACCAGCGCGTGAACGAGCTGTTTTCGGCAAAGCCGGCCTGAGCGGCCGCTTCGCTCACCGACAGCTGCGGATTTTGCAGCGCACGCAGCGCGGCCTGGCTGCGCACGGCGTCCAGCGTTTCCTGAAAGCTGGTGTTGTGGGTTTCCAGGTGCCGCTGCAGCGAGCGGGCCGTATAGCCAAGCGCGCCGGCCACATGGGCAATGCTGTGGCGCCCATGGGGCAGCAGCGACTGCAAGGTGCTGCGCACCTGCTGCTCCAGCGATCTGGCCATGGGCCGCGGTGCGTGGCTCTCCATGAGGCTGCGGGCGTGGCTCTCCATCAGGCTGTCGTGATCGGCATCGATGGCCTCCAGATCCTCGTTGCTCACCACGATGCCATCGAAGTCCGAGCCGAACACGATCTCGCTGCCCAGCACGCGGCGATGGCTCATGGTGCTGCCTGGCGAGCTGTGCGAGAAGTGGATGCTGGCCGGGCTCCAGCCCCTGCCCAGCTGATATCGGCACAGACTCATCAGCGCCGTGATGCCCAGCTCAACCGGGTGGCGCCCCGGACTCTCACGCTCGGTATCCAGGTTCAGCTGGATGATGGAATAGCGCCCCTGGGTCACCACCTCCGTGCCCACGGTGGTGCTGATCATGTGGTCATAGTCCTTGAAGGTCTTGAGCATGCTGGAGAGGCTGGCCTGGTGCTGCAGCAGCAGGCTGATCGGCCCGAAGTCGGACAGACGCCAGTGCGAGCCCATGAGCAGGCCCAGCGAAGCATGCCCGGCCTGGGCGGACGAAGCCTCCAGCAACTGCGCAAACGCAGCTTCGGGAACCATGAGGTCGGGAGAATTCAGGCAGCTGTGATCCAGCCCCACCTGGCGGAACATGCGCAGCGGATCGATGCCGAGCTCATTCGCCACCTTGGCGTATTTGCACAGGCTCACACTTCGGATACGGGGCTTCATCGTGACCAGGAAAACGGTTGACCCGGGTACTGCGCAACAGGCCCGGATTTCATGGATGGAAGCAGGCCTTAAGGGCAACCTGCATTTCGGGTGTTGATGTTTATCAATATCACGACAAGCAGTCAATCAATGGATACCAGTAGATCGCGACAGATATGACGGTTCGGCGCGCAGATGCGTCCACTTCAAGACGCCCCAGGCCGGGCCCTAGGGTTTTCCTTGCACCCACCCAAGAGGGCAACAAGCTGACGCGATCGGTCAAGCCCCGAGGCTGTTGCTGCGCCGAGAATTTTTCCATCAGACGGCGGCGCCCTGCATCAAGGCTTTGCCGGGTACTTAGGAGAAGACCATGAAAGTCGAACAACTGACCTGCAGCATCGGCGCTGAGGTTTCCGACATCCACCTCGGCGATGCGTCCCGCGACAAGGGCCTGGCCGAGGAAATTCGCGCCCTGCTGCTGCAGCACAAAGTGCTGTTCTTCCGCGACCAGGACATCACGCGGGCCGAGCATGTGGGCTTTGCCCGCCACTTCGGCGATCTGGAAGACCACCCCGTGGCCGGCAGCGACCCCGACCACCCCGGCCTGGTGCAGATCTACCGCAGCGAAAAGCGCGAAAACTACGAGAACACCTATCACACCGACGGTCAGTGGCGCGAGAACCCGACCATGGGCTGCGTGCTGCGCTGCATCGAAGGCCCTGCCGTCGGTGGCGACACCATCTGGGTCAACATGGCCGAGGCTTACCGCAACCTGCCCGAAGACATCAAGAAAAAGATTGACGGTCTCAAGGCCAAGTCCAGTATCGAGCATGGCTTCGGTGCCGTCATGCCCGAAGAAAAGCGTCTGGAGCTGGGCCGCCAGCATCCCCCGGTCGAGCATCCCGTGGTGCGAACCCACCCCGAAACCGGCGAGAAGATTCTCTACGTCTGCAGCTTCACCACCCACTTTGCCAACTACCACACGCCCGAGAACGTGCGCTATGGCCAGGACAAGACGCCCGGTGCCAGCATGCTGCTGAACTATCTGATCAGTCAGGCGGCCATCCCCGAGTACCAGGTGCGCTTTCGCTGGAAGCCCGGCAGCGTCGCCATGTGGGACAACCGCTGCACCCAGCATTACGCCGTGCAGGACTACTGGCCCGCCGCGCGCAAGATGGAGCGCGCTGCCATCATCGGCGACAAGCCTTTTTGAGCGAGCTATCCGAGCCGCTTTTCTGCCCCGCTTCTTCTCACCCTCTATTGCCAGCCACCAGCGCCGCCGCGTGCCGGCGCCGGAACACGGTGCATCACACCGGCGCTGCACAAAAACAATAGCTGGCATCGCTTGACTGCCATCAAAGATAGATTCATAGCTGCCTGAAACGCTTTTAAATCAAGCGCAGGCAGCTATTATTTTTTAGTCATCACTCCTTTGCATGAATGTGCGCCTGACCAGGCCCTGCCTTGCGCCGATCGCGTCCTGAGGCCGAAAACAAAGCGCAGGCCCGGAAGGGCGGCAGCACTGCAAGATACCGAGATACAGCCTGCCATTGCTGTGAGCCATGGCACGCGCGAGTCTAACGAGCCTGACGAGTCTGAATATGACCATGGTGATCCTCGTCAGCCGCGCCTGCAGCATCTTTGCTTGGCGATCCTGTGGCGAGCACTGCAGCGCGCGGCGTGCGCATCACGGACCTCCCGCCCCTCCCGCCCTCCAGCTCCTCCCGCGCCTTGACCGCTGTGAGCCGCCCAGAGACATGCTCAAGACCATCCATCGGCAGCCGCCGGCCCAGACACCTTGACCAGCCTGTCTCAGGCCCGGCCCCGGCCGTGCCAGAGGCATTTTTCCGGGTCTGCCCGAAATCATCCAGACATGAAAAAGGCCTCCATCGCGGAGGCCGTTTTTGCGCATGTCAGTTCAGCAAAGACCGCTTGCAGGCGAGGCCGTGATCGCCTTGCCTGCAAGCCTGTCCCGGAAGATCAGGAGGTCTTCCTGAGGAAACCCTGGTTGGCACCGGGCCGGTTGGGCGCAAAGCCGTTGGCCGCCAGGCTCTCCTCCACGCTGTCGTAGAACACGCCGATCTTGCTGATCTCGCGCGCCTGCCTGGCGGTGGCGACAGGACGGCCGAACTCGCGCGAGATGCGCACCAGCTGCTCGATCTGCGAGACCGTGCTGGCCTTCTCGGTGCGCGTCTGGTTCCACAGACAGTCCTCGGTGCCGCAGCGCACATGCAGACCGGCGGCAATGCCCCACATGTTCACGGGCAGCACGTTGCGCACATTGCTCTCCACGGTCAGCACGGCGCCATCGGGCACGGCGCGCACAAAGTTGGCCAGGCTGTACAGGCTGGGCGTGTCCATGCCGCCGGCGATCGCCACCCAGTTCATGACCAGCGGGCCCATGTAGAAGCCGCGGCGCATCAGGCGCTCCACCGACTCGAAGCTGTTCAGGTTGTAGCATTGGAAAGCGCTCTGGATGCCGGCCTTGGTCAGGCGGCGCACATGCTCCTCCACCCAGCCCGGCTGAGCGGGCACGGTCATTTCCTTGTAGGCATTGAACAGCGTGGGATTGGCGCGCGAGGTACCGGCAAAGTCCGCGTCTTCGGCCTGATCGGTCACGTTCATCTGTGAGGTGTTCACCGTCACGGTCACCTGATCGGGCACCGGCTCCAGATCGGCCAGCATATGGCGGGTGTCGTCAGAGAGCCATTTGGCCGCCTGACCTTCGTCTTCGGGAGCAAAGCTGATGGAGCCGCCGACCTGGATGATCATCTCGGGCACGGCCTTGCGCACGCCGGCGATCAGCTCGTTGAACTTGGACAGGCGCTTGCTGCCCTTGCCGTCCAGCTCGCGCACATGCAGGTGCAGCACCGTGGCGCCCGCGTTATAGCAGTCCACCGCTTTCTGAATCTGCGCCTCCATGGTGACGGGAATGTCTTCAGGGAAGTCCGAAGGCAGCCAGCCCGGAGCATAGGGCGCCGCAGTAATGATCAGGGGTTGCTGGTTTTCGGGGAACAGGTGGCCGTCGAGAAAGTTCATGACATGTCTCCAAGTGAATGCGGGCTTCGACGCACAGCCACGGCCGCGGCTTGCCCACCCTGTGCAATGCCGCCAGGCATTCAAAAGGCATGGGCAACACCGGCCAGCAGGCACCGAATCGTCGAAATTGAAAGCAATTTCACTGTAGAAGAGCTGTCTGCAAAGCGTTTGCCCTAGGACGCTCAAAGCTTGGCAAAGTGCGCCAGCGCATGCCGGTGCCCTGATGCACCCTGATGCACCCTGATGCGCCCTTGGCCCGGGCCGACCGGGCCCGTCACAGCTGTGCCGCGACGATGAATGCAGCCCGCCGACCTGTCGCGGCTTTGCTATCGCAGCCGGTCGCCTAGCCGCGCCATGCGGCCTCGATGGCGGCGATATCGATCTTCCTCATCTCCATCATGGCTTCAAAGGCCCGTCTGGCCGCCGCGCGATCCGGGTCGGCAATGGCCGTGGTCAGCACACGCGGCGTGATCTGCCATGACAGACCCCAGCGGTCCTTGCACCAGCCGCACTGACTCTCCTGGCCGCCATTGCCGACGATGGCGTTCCACAGGCGATCCGTTTCCTCCTGATCGTCCGTCGCGACCTGAAACGAAAACGCCTCGTTGTGCTTGAACACAGGGCCGCCGTTCAGGCCCAGGCAGGGAATGCCCATGACCGTGAATTCGACCGTCAACACATCGCCCTGCTTGCCGGAGGGGTAGTCTCCCGGTGCGTGGTGGACCGCGCCCACGGCGCTATCGGGAAAAGTCTGGGCGTAGAACCTGGCGGCTTCCAGTGCCTCGCCTTCATACCAGAGACAAATCGTGTTTTTGCTGACCATCTTGGCTCTCCTGAACAGGGACTGATGAATGTCTGCAAACCCGCAGACCGCGAACCCCTCTCTATCGATGCACCGATGTACTGGCGGCTTTCGGTGTCTGTGCATTGAAGCCGGATTTCTCCACCTCTTCAATCCCCATGTCGCACGGTGCAGGGCCATCCCTCCGATACAGCCATAGCGCCCCTGCTCTCGCGAAGACACCGGAAATGGATCAGGCTGCATCGGCCCTGCGGGTTTCAAGGCCGGTCGGGGCCGGTCGAGGTCGGTCAAGGCCGGTCAAGCCCAGTCAAGGCCGCCCCAGGAACCACGCCAGTCCCGCCCTGCTGCCGCAGATCCGGGCCCAGAAGCCACTCCTTGGCACCGGCCCGGCCTTGCGTCGCCGGCACACACCAGAGCAATCGGATCTGCTTTAGATCAAGCCAATGCACTTTATTTTTGTCTAGTCATATAATTGACTACACATATATAAGACTGACTTCTTGAACCCTACGATTTTTTGACGCCATGAAATTCACTCTGAACGGCCAGGAAGTGGATGCGCAAAGCGCCACTGCCGATACACCTCTTTTGTATGTGCTGCGCAACGACATGCAGCTCAACGGCCCCAAGTTCGGCTGCGGCCTGGGCGAGTGCGGTGCCTGCGCCGTGCTGATCGACGGCAAGGTGGCGCGCTCCTGCTCCGTGCCCCTGAAGGCGGTCGACGGCAAGAAGGTCACCACGCTGGAAGGCCTGTCGCCCGACGCCAGCAAGGCCGCCAGCGCGCAAGCCCTGCAGGACCGCGCCGTGCTGGATGTCAGCGCCGCCGAGGCAAAAGCGCCGGCCACCCCACGCACCTACACCCTGCACGTGGTGCAGCAAGCCTTTGTCGATGCACAGGCTGCGCAGTGCGGCTATTGCACCAACGGAATGATCATGGCGCTGGTCGCCCTGTTCAACCAGCAGCCCAAGGCCAGCGACGAAGAAATCAGGCACGCCCTGTCCGGCCATCTGTGCCGCTGCGGCACCCATGTGGAAATCATGCAGGCCGCCGCGCGCGCCCGTGAGCTGATTGCCAAGGGCCACAGCCCGGCCCTCCCCGCCGGCGCATCCACCACCGCAAAGGCTGCCTGATCATGAAATTCTTCACCAAAGACAATCACGCTCAACTGACCCGTCGCCAGCTGCTCAAGGCCGGCGGCATGCTGATGGTCGGCTCCGTTGCAGGCGGCCATATGCTGATGGCCCAGACCGCCCCCGAAGCGGCTGCCAAGGGCGCTTTCCCCATTCCGTCGGCCAAGCTGGTGGACAGCTTCATCGCGATTGGCGCCGACGGCTCCGTCACGGCCTACAACGGCCACGTGGACCTGGGCACAGGCGTGCGCACGGCTCTGGGCCAACTGGTGGCCGACGAGCTGTATGTGGACTTTGCCGCCGTGACCATGGTGCTGGGCCACACCGCCCGCACCCCGGATCTGGGCCCCACCATTGCCAGCAACACCATCCAGGTTTCTTCCCTGCCCATGCGCCATGCCGCAGCGCAGGTGCGCCAGCTGCTGATCAAGCTGGCCAGCGAAAAATCCGGTGTTCCCGCCGAGCGCATCACCACCCAGAAAGGCTTTGTCATCGCCGGCGGCAAGCGCTACGGCTATGGCGAGCTGGTCCAGGGCCAGGATCTGCAGATCGAGGTCGACGACAAGATCGAGCTGCGCAAGTCCGGCTTCGAGTACATCGGCAAATCGGTGCAGCGCGTGGACATCCCCAACAAGGTGCTGGGCGCGCTGACCTATATCCATGACCTGCGCGTACCCGGCATGCTGCACGGCCGCGTGATCCGCCCTCCCTACACCGGTGCCGATGCCACGGCTCCCCTGGGCTCCAGCCTGGTGTCGGTGGACGAAAAGTCCATCGCCCATCTGCCAGGCATCGTCAAGGTCGTGGTCAAGGGCGACTTCGTGGGCGTGGTGGCCGAGCGTGAAGAGCAGGCCATCGCTGCCATGCGCCAGCTCAAGGTCACCTGGAAGGAATGGAGCGGCCTGCCCGATATGTCGCTGAGCGGCCTGCACCAGACCCTGGTGGACCACGCCAAGACCGACCGTGTGCTGCAGGAAGACGAAGGCGCGCTGCAGGCGATCGAGCAGGTCAAGACTGCGCTGACCCGCGACTATGTCTGGCCCTATCACGCTCACGGCTCCATCGGCCCGTCCTGCGCGATTGCCGAAGTGGGCAACGGCCAGATCCAGGTCTGGACCGGCTCGCAGAACCCTCACGACGTGTGCAAGGACATTGCCAAGCTCATGGACGTGAATGCCGACAACATCAACGTCACCCGCCTCGAAGCCTCTGGCTGCTACGGCCGCAACTGCGCGGACGACGTCTGCTCGGACGCCGTTCTGATGTCTGCCGCCGTGGGCAAGCCCGTGCGCGTGCAACTGATGCGCGAGCAGGAAGCCGGCTGGGAGCCCAAGGGCACGGGCCAGCTGATTCGCGTGCGCGGCGGCCTGGACGAGCAAAACAATGTGGCCGCCTACGAGCTGCGCACCTGCTACCCCTCGAACAACGCCACGGCACTGGCCCTGATCCTCACGGGCAAGGTCTCCGCCAAGATCGAGGCCCAGCAAATGGGCGACCGCACTGCCATTCCGCAGTACGAATATCCCAAGATGCGCGTGATCTCCCAGGACGCCGTGCCCATCGTGCGCGCCTCGTGGATGCGCGGCGTCTCCGCCCTGCCCAATGTGTTCGCCCATGAGTCCTGGATCGACGAATGCGCCTACCTGGCCAAGGCCGACCCCATCGAGTACCGCCTGCGCTACCTCAAGGACCCCCGCGCCGTGGCGCTGATTGCCGAGGCCAAGAAGCAGTGCAACTGGCAGGAAGGCCCGGCGCGCCGCAATGCGGCTGCTGACGATCAGCGCCTGGTCAAGGGTCGCGGCTTTGCCTACGCCCGCTACTTCCACAGCAAGTTCCCCGGCTACGGTGCGGCCTGGGCGACCTGGGTGGTCGACGTGACCGTAGACCGCGAAACCGGCGAAGTCAAGGTCGACAAGGTCTTTGTCGCCCAGGACACCGGTGCCATGGTCAACCCCGCAGGCGTGCGTCATCAGGTGCACGGCAACGTGGTGCAGTCCACCAGCCGCGTGCTCAAGGAGTTCGTCACCTTCGACAAGAGCGGCGTCACCTCCGTGGAATGGGGCGGCTACCCCATCCTGCGCTTTGACGAGCTGCCCGAGATCGACTCGCTGCTGGTCGAGCGCCCCAACGAGGCCCCCATGGGCGCTGGCGAATCGGCCTCCGTGCCCAGCGCCGCCGCCGTGGCCAACGCCATCTTTGACGCCACCGGCGTGCGCCTGCTGGAAGTGCCGTTCACGCCCAGCCGCGTGCTGGCCGCGCTCAAGGCCGCCAAGAGCAGCGCCGCCTCGTCCAAGTGACTCCACCGATAAAGAACATAGATATGCGAACGTTCCAAAAGATTCTGGCGGGCGGTGCGGCTGTAGTGGTCGTGCTGGCTGCCGCCGGCCTGGCACTCACCCATCAGGGCGAGATTGCGCCCCAGTCAGCCATTCCCGCTGCCGACTTCACGCCCCAGCAGATTGCCAAGGGCAAGCTGCTGGCCGCCATGGGCGACTGCGCCGTCTGCCACACTGCTCCCAACGGCAAGACCAACGCGGGCGGTCTGGCCATGCCCAGCCCCTTCGGCACCATCTACACCAGCAACATCACGCCCGATCTGCAGACCGGCATCGGCAGCTGGAGCTATGAAGCCTTCGAGCGCGCCATGCGCCACGGCGTGGACCGCGAAGGCCAGTACCTCTACCCCGCCTTCCCCTACACGGCCTTCAGCCGCGTGACGGATGAGGACATGAAGGCCTTGTACGCCTTTCTGATGAGCGAGCCTGCCGTGGAGAACGAGGCGCCCAAGACGGCGCTGAACTTCCCCTACAACGTGCGCCGCGGCATTGCGGCCTGGAACTGGCTCTACCTCAAGCCCGGCGTCGTCAAGGACGATGAAAAGCAGGCTCCCGAGTGGAATCGCGGCGCCTATCTGGTCGAAGGCCTGGGTCACTGCAGCGCCTGCCACACACCGCGCAACGGCCTGGCCGCTGAAAAAACGGGTGAATTCCACCTCACCGGCGGCAGCGCCGAAGGCTGGGATGCTCCGGCTTTGACGGACAAGACGGCATCGCCCCTGCCCTGGACCAAGCAGGATATGGTCGACTATATGAAGACCGGCTTCTCGGCCCGTCACAGCGTGGCAGCCGGCCCCATGGCTCCCGTTGCCCACGGCCTGTCGCAGCAAAGCGATGCCGACATCGACGCCATTGCCACCTATCTGATGAGCTACCGCAAGGCCGACGCCGCGCCCGGCGATGCCAAGGCACTCATCGAAGAGAAGACCGCCAAGCCCAAGCTGGCGCTCGATGCCGAAGGCTACCGCCTGTACCAGGGCGCCTGCATGGCCTGCCACAAGGCAGATCCCTCGGGCAGCAGCTTCGGCGTGCGTCCCCAGCTGGCGCTGAGCACCAGCCTGCACTCCGCATCGCCCGACAACGCCATCATGGCCGTGCTCGAAGGCGTGCAACATCCGGCCCATGCCGACCTGGGCACCATGCCGGCCTTCCGCCATGCACTCAGCGATGCACAGATCGCCACCCTGCTCAACACCATGCGTGCCCAGTACGGCGTGGACGAGTGGAAGGATCTGGCTGCCAAGGTAGGCCAGTTGCGCAAGCAGACCCAGGCGCATTGACAGCAGGCGCTGCCAAAGCGCTGCACAGCTCTGCACAAGCCGGCCTTCCCTGTCCCATCGGGCCTCGGAAGGCCTTTTTGCGCGTGATCATTTACGGGTAGCGCCGCTACCCAGCGCCCGCCTGATGCTTCAAAATTGCAGCGAGCGAGAGAAACAGAGAAAGCAAGCAATGGACAATATCGACGTCTTGGTACTCAAGGCACTGCGTGACTGGCGCTCGGCCGGTCAGCACGCCTTGCTCGCCACCGTGGTGCGCACCTGGGGCTCGTCCCCGCGCCCGGTGGGCTCCATGATGGCCTTGCGCGAGGACGGTCGCGCCATTGGCTCGGTATCGGGCGGCTGCATCGAAGACGATTTGATAGCTCGCCACACCAAGGCCCTGAACCAGAATCTGGGCATTCCGGACGCCCCGCCGCAGCTGGTGCGCTATGGCGTCAGTGCCGACGAGGCCCACCGCTTCGGTCTGCCCTGCGGCGGCACGCTGGAGCTGCTGCTGGAATTCAACCCCGATGCGGCCAGCCTGCAGCAACTGGTGGCCGAACTGGAAGCAGGATCACTGGTGAAACGCAGCATCGACTGCAGCAGCGGCGAAGTCAGCCTGCAGACGGCCGAGTACCCCGATGTGCTGGAGTTTGACGGCCAGCAACTCGTCAACCACCTCGGCCCCGGCTACCGCATGCTGCTGATCGGTGCGGGGGCCCTGGCCGAATACCTGGCCACCATGGCCTTGTTCAACGGCTTCACTGTCACCGTCTGCGACCCGCGCGAGGAATACATGGGTAGCTGGTCGGTGCCCCAGGTCAGCACGGTCACCGACATGCCCGACGATGCCGTCACGGCCTTCAAGCCCGATGCACGCAGCTGCATCGTCGCCCTCACCCATGACCCCAAGCTCGACGACCTGGCCTTGCTTGAAGCCCTGCACAGCCCGGCCTTCTATGTGGGCGCCATCGGCTCGCGCCGCAACAACCACGCAAGGCGCGAGCGCATGATGGAGCACTTTGGCGAGACCGAAGCCTCGCTGGCCAAGCTGCGCGGCCCCATCGGCCTCTATATCGGCAGCAAGACTCCGGCAGAGATCGCGGTGAGCGTGATGGCCGAGATTCTGGCCGTGAAAAACGCCGTGCCGCTGCCGCAGGCCATGTCGGTGGAGGTGGCCAAGCACGAGCATGACATCGCCATGAACGAGGCCAGCACGCATTGCGCCATTGCGGAGATCCTCCAGCCGGGCTCGGCGCGCTGATATCCGTCAGCTCAGGCCCGCAGCGCAAAGTCCACGGCCGCAGCCGCATGCAAGGCCGTGGTGTCCAGCACCGGCAGCACGCTGTCTTCGCTCTTGATGAGCAAGCCGATTTCCGTGCACCCCAGCACCACGGCCTGCGCCCCACGGGCCGCCAATGACTCGATGGCACGCTGATAGAGCTTGCGCGACACATCGCTGATCTGCCCCGCGCAAAGCTCCTCATAGATGATGCGATGCACCTGCGTGCGCTCGGCCTCATCAGGCACCAGCACGTTCAGGCCGAACTGCTGCTCCAGCCTCTCGCGCATGAACGGCTGCTCCATGGTGAAGCGCGTGCCCAGCAGCCCCAGCACCTGCACACTGGCTGCGCGCGCGGCCGCACCGACCGGGTCGGCTATGTGCAAAAACGGAATCGACACGGCTGCTGCCACCTGATCCGCCACCTTGTGCATAGTGTTGGTGCAAAGCAGCACACAGTCGGCGCCGCCGGCTTGCAGACGCCGGGCGGCATCGGCCAGCAGCGCTGCCGCATCATGCCAGCGCCCTTCATGCTGGGCCTGCTCGACAGGGCCGAAGTCCACGCTGTACATCAGCAGCCTGGCCGAGCGCAACGCGCCCAGCCGGTCCCGGACATCCTGGTTGATCAGCCGGTAGTACTCGGCGCTGGACTCCCAGCTCATGCCGCCGATCAGGCCTATGACGCGCTGCGGCCCGGCGCTCGTTTGCAGGTTTTGATTCATGAGCGCCAGTGTGAGGCCGGCTGGCCGCCATCGTCTATCATGAAATTTCAGCCCGCCATGAAGACCCACCTGATTCAGCCTTCGGCAACCGATGCGCCAGCCGTGCAGATCCATTTGCTCGGCCGCGCTGCCTACAGCAGCCGCGACCCGGTGCGCATGCATGCGCTGGGCATTGCGCTGCAAAGACAGCAAGGCGTGCACGCCATTGCCTCCGATAGGCGCGTGGACTTCGACACCTGGCCCGGCACCCTGAGCTATACGCCTCCGGGCGTGGAGGTGTTTTCCGAGTCGGCCACCGGCGGTGAATATCTGGTGCTGCGCTATGCCGCCCATGAGGCTGACGCACCCAGCCCATCGCAGCGCGTCTCGCGACATGGCCAGCGTGCGGCCTTGCAGATGGCGCAGCATCTGCGCCGGCTGCTGCTCAGCCCACAGCCGAACGCTCTGGCCATCGAGCAGGCGGCGCTGCGCTTTCTGGCCTGCCAGGAAGGCAGCGCCTGCGGGGGCGACGCGCGCGCAGCCCCCGCAGGCGCCGGCTATGCGCGCGTGCTGGACCGCATTGCCGCCGAGTTCGGGCGGCCGCTGAGCATTGCCGATCTGTCTGCCATGGTGGACACCAGCCCCTTGCGCTTTCTGCGTGAGTTCACACGGCTCACGGGCATGACGCCGCATGCCTGGATCACGGAGACCCGGCTGCAGGCGGCCCGCGCCATGATGCGAGGCACCGATCTGCCTCTGACGCAGATCGCGCTGGAATGCGGCTTCAACCACCAGTCGCATATGGGCCATGTGTTTCGCAAACACCTGGACCTGACGCCAGGCCAGTACCGGCAACATCACGGCTTGAAACAAACACTCGGCCCTTGAATTGCGCGCCCGCAGGCATGCGATTCACATACGGTTTCATTGCCGGACACACAAAGTGCGGCCTGCGGGGCGCACCATGCTTCAAGCAGCATTGAGGCGGCGTACCATTGCCGCCTCAATGACGACCGCCAAGAAAAAGAAAACGCCTGCGCGCAAGCGCGGCAATGCTTCCAGGACTGCTCGCTACAGCCTCTCCCGCATCAAGCGCTTTGCCCTGTCTGCGGGTGCAGCAGCGCTGGCCAGCTTCCAGATTGCCAGCTGCAGCTTCAACCCCAGTGTCTCTGCCGAAAAACTGCTGGGCCAGGCGCTGGCGGCCCTGCATATTCCCGCGCTCGATGCGCTGGGCCAGAGCCTGCAGGCCTTTCGCAAGAACGGCTGGCCGGATCTGGATGGCCTGCATTCCGGCTCCGGCTCCCACACGCCCAGCGTGGGCGGCAAGGTGGGCAAGGCCGATGTCACTGCAACTGCCCAGCCCACGCACTTTGCCGGCTGCCCCCAGTTCTTTCCCGGCGGCAAGGCTCCGGCCCTGCAACTGCACTCCCATGAGCGCGAGCTGTGCTTTTCGGGTTTTGCCGTTCTGCACAACGGCAGCACCAAGACCCCGGTGTTTGTGGCCGAGCGTCTGAACCGCCAGACGCTGCAGCAGGCCCAGGGCTTGCAGCGCAGCGACAAGTTCTATGCCGACGCACGCCTGCCGCGCGCCGAGCGCTCCGAGCTTGATGACTACAAGCGCTCCGGCTTTTCGCGCGGCCATATGGCCCCGGCAGCAGACATGAGCACGCCCGAGGCCATGGCCCAGAGTTTCAGCCTCGCCAATATGGTTCCGCAAAACCAGGTGCACAACGCGGGAGCCTGGAGCCAGGTGGAGCAGGCCACGCGCAAATACGCACTGCGTGCCCGGGGCGACGTCTATGTCTTCACCGGCCCGGTGTTCAGCAAAAATGCCTCGACCATCGGAGCAGGCAAGGTGGCAGTGCCTGACTACCTCTTCAAGCTGGTCTATGACGCCAGCACCGGCAAGAGCTGGGTGTACTGGCAGGCCAATAGTGCCGACACCCGCATGGGCCCGCCCATCAGCTACGAGGAGTTCACGCGCCGCACCGGCATGCCGCTGCTGTCGGCCGTGAATCTGCCCCAAGCATAAAAAAGGAGCTGATAGCGCAATCCATTCAACGATTTCAATGTGTTTTCATATTGAAACCCATGAATGGCTTGCGCAAAAAGCTCACTTTTCAATAGCTACACAGATCCACCGAGACGGCGGGGATTCAAGTCGGCTCGCCCGCCAGCCGGCGCACCACCTCGGACAGCACCTGGGCCTTCTGGCGGGTGCGCTCGTTGGCCATGCCCGTGAAGCCACGCTTGGTGGCCGTGTGGTGCAGCGTATGGCCGACCTGCTTGCGGTACAGCGCACGCGCCCGGTCGCGCATGGCACGGGCGCGCTGCAGTTGCAGGCGGCGCTGGGCCGGGCTCAGCTTGACCAGGGCCGTATCGGACTGGGAAAGGTCGTAGAGCTCACGCTCATCGGTGGCGAGAAGTTCATGTGCGCTATGGATGGCACGTCCCATGGCTTGCTCCTGTCATCAAATGCAATGAAAAAACACCTTGGATGCATGCACATCCAAGGTGTTTCGGTGAGTACAGAACTGCACTCTAGGACAGATTCCGGCTGAGCCGCCCAATACCGCACCCATGCCAGCGGTATTGGGGGCGCAGCGAGCTGCCTGCCAAAGAGGCGATGAGCCTGCCGCCAGCCTGTGCAGACGGCACGCGCTCCCG
This sequence comes from Comamonas testosteroni, assembly GCF_000761245.1. Taxonomy (GTDB): domain Bacteria; phylum Pseudomonadota; class Gammaproteobacteria; order Burkholderiales; family Burkholderiaceae_C; genus Comamonas; species Comamonas testosteroni_C. Next base: position 27,275 of record NZ_AWOR01000044.1, read on the forward strand.
GCTTGCCTGGCTTACCTGACTGCGGCTCCTGCTGCGGCCGCTGCCGGCGCGCTGGCCGCTGGCACGCTGGCGGCAGCCGGGACATGCTGCCAGCTGACGGGCAGCACGGCGTCCAGCCAGTGCATGCGCCAGGCCAGCAGCGCCGCGGCTGCCACCAGCGCCAGCACACACAGGCTGTTGCGCAGGCCATGGCTGTCCGCATAAGGGTCGGCAATGTTGCGCTTGGCGTTGGCAGGCACCTTGGCCGTCTGCGACAGGCTGCGGCCCAGGCCCAGATTGATGTTCATGCGGCCATTGATGGCCCAGCCGCTGGCATCCAGAATCGGTCCCAGGCTGCGCTGACGCAGCTTGAGCCAGGCAATCAGCATGCTCGGCCCCGAGATGGCCAGGATGATGCCCAAAATCGCCATGGGAATCCATGGCCCCAGTTCGATGAACTTGCCAAAGATGCCGACGATCACGGCGCTCAGCGAGCCCAGTGCCACGCCAATCGCCGCCACCGTGCCCACATCGGTCTTGCGCGCCGCGGCAGGGGCTGCAGCTGCCGGAGCCAGATCCTTGGGGGCCGTCACCAGCTTGGTGGCGTTGTCGCTGAGGCTGGTATTGACCACATCGTTCTTGGCGGCGGCATGCTTGGCGACCTGCTCCTCGATCATGCGCAGGAACTTCTTGTAGGGCGAAAAAAAGGCCTGGCCGATGCTGGTCGGGTTGTCGATGAGCTTGACGATGGTGGCATCCCAGTCATTGCCCGCACGGTCGTAGAAGACGCCGTTGCGCCCCACGAACAGAAAGTCCACATCGCCTGCCGTGAAGGCCGCGACGATCGTCTTTTTCTGCCCTTCGCGCTTGCATTCGCAGTAGGCCAGATAGGTTTTGGCCATGGCGGCCAGCGTGGAGTGGGCTGCAGCATCGGCCACCTCCACGGTCAGATCGCAGCTGCGGCCGTCGAGAAACAAGGTACCGGCCTGGAAGGCCGCGCCTTCGCGGCGATAGAAGCGGGAGAAGGAGACAAAGTTGTTGAGCAGCTCCAGCAGATCGCGCTGCAGGCGGATCAACTTTTCCAGGGCCATGGCCTGCACGGCATGCTCTTTTTCGGCATCGTCATGGTCCAGCAACTGGGTCAGCGCTGCTTGCATGCCGCTGGACAGCAGTTGCTGCACCTCGGCTTCGCTGATTGCCCCCAGGGGCGTGGCAGGGCAGGCGGCCAGCCATTGCTGGCAGTTGGCCAGCATGGTCTTGAGCTGCTCCCACTGCGCTTCGCTCAGCACGGTCAGCGTCTCGCCAAACACGGGCTGCACGGCCTGCTCGCGCAGGGTCTGCAAGGCAGCAGCCCAGGCGGGATTGACGCCATTCACCAGCGGCAGGCTGCGCTCGCCCGTCACCGCAGCCAGCGGCAGCGCGGCCAGCGATTCGGAGGCATTGCTGAGCACCTGCGCGCCCAGGGCGGCATAGCCTTCTTCGGTCGGGTTGAGAGGAGCTCGAGCGTTGGCATCGAATTCGACCAGTCGCGTGCGGGCAAAAAAGTCATCGACCTTGGCCTGCACGGCGTTCACAGCCCCGGCAGCAGCCAGCGCCAGCGCGCGCGGCTGCAGATGACAGCCCAGCTCGGCCGCCTGAGCAAACCAGGTCTGCAGGCTGTGCAGATCTGCCCAGAAAGCTTCGGCCTTGGCGCGATCGATTCCCGGCACGCCATCGTGGCCATCCACCGCACCATAAAGCTCCTGAATGCGCGCAATCAGACCAGCCAGGGCCGTGTCGCCTTCTGCCGTGGCCGCGTTGACGACGCCGTCGCCATTGAAGCGCAGGGCCTGCAGCGAGGCCATGCGCTCCTGCACCTGGGCCAGCGTGATGGCCTGGGCATCGGGCAGGCCCGCGAGTTCCAGCACGCGCCGGGCCTCTGCCAGCAGCAGCGCGCCTTCCTGCGTCGCATCGTTGATGCTGTTCAGCTGCAGCGCATCACCGCCATCGGCCAGAACTTGCGGGTCACGCACTCTTGCCACGGCCCATTCACAGGCGGCCACCAGCTCCGGGGGACGAATACGGCCGTCCTTGCTTTCGTCAATCAAATCCAGCGTTGCGCTGTCGAACTCGATACCTCTGGTGGGACAGGCCAGAGCCACCCACAGCTTCTGATCCAGCTCACCAATATGGGCAATGTCCTGGCCCGTGCGGATCACCACCTGATCCACCTCGCCGGCGCGGAAAAACTGCCACTCGTACTGCTTGTGCATGAAACTACCAACTCCCAGGCAAGGATTGCCCTTGTCAAAGCACATGGCAACCAATGGCTGCCTGCACTATCCGCTATCAAAAGCGAGGAGTTTAAAAGTCATTTGCACTGCCAGAATGGTGACATTTGTGAACTCTTGCGCTTCTTGGGGCTGGTTGGCACTGCCTCCCGCAGCCTTATTGCGCCCTCTTGAGCGTCTGCTTGTTTGCCTTAATAAAGTACTTTTTTAGATACTTTATTTGCTACACTGCCCCGCGAAACTGCGCCTATGACTGCTACGTCCACCGCCTCCCAATCCCGCGACAAGCTGCACCTGCAGCTGGCCCGGCTGTTTCGCAACAAGATAGCGACGGGCGAGTGGCCGGTCGGACAAAGCATTCCCACGGTCGAGGAGCTCGAGGCACTGCACGGCGTCTCGCGCACCACGGTGCGCATGGCCGTGCATGCGCTGGTCGACGAAGGCCTGCTGGAGACCCGCAAGCGCGGCGGCACCAAGGTCGTGGGCCAGCCCTACAAGCCCCCATCCTTTTTGCTGCCCACGACCTGGCAGGAGCTGGTGGCCTTTGGCGAGCAGATTCAGCAGACCACGCTGCAGCAGGCGAATGACTGCGTGCCGCCCATTCCGGCCGGCTTCCCCTCCCCTGGCGAGCTGGCCCCTGCCTATACCTATTTTTTGCGCGTGCACAAGCACGGCGATGCACGCTTTTGCCTGTCCGAGCTGTACCTGGAGCAGAACCTCTACCCCAGGCTGCAGCAACAGCTGGAGCGCACCACGCTGGCTCAGGCGCTGGGAAATGATCCAGCGCAGATCGCCACGGCCCGCCAGTACCTGAGCGTAGCCCCGGCCGACGAGCTGATTGCCGAGCATCTGGGCGTGCCGCTGGGCACGCCGTTGATGCAGGCGCTGCGCTGGGCCTGCAATCCACAGGGCCTGATCGTCTACTGGGCCAAGGTACGCTTCATCAGCGAATACGTGCATATCGAAATGGACCTGCTCAAATGACCACCGTCCCGCCCCAAGTCCAGCAGCTCTCCAAGCCCCATAGCGGCCGCGTAGCCTGGATCACCGGCTCCACCAGCGGCATAGGCTGGGCCGCTGCCAGGCAACTGGCTGGCGAAGGTGCCGCCATTGCCCTGCATGGCAGCGCCGCCCCCAGCGCTCGCACCGATGCCCAGCTGGCCGAGCTGCAGGCGCTGGGTGTGGCAGCCCGCTATTACGCGCTCGACCTGGCTAACGGCGAAGCCATTGCCCCCCTGGCCCGGCGTATTGCCGCCGATCTGGGGGAAGTGGACATCCTGGTCAACAACGCAGGCATGCAGCATGTGGAGTCGGTGCTCAGCTTCCCTTCGGCCCAGTGGAACACCATGCTGGCCGTCAACCTGAGCGCACCGTTTCACACCATACAGGCCTGCACGCCGGCCATGCTGGAGCGCGGCTGGGGGCGCATCATCAATATGGCATCCGTCAGCGGCCTCGTCGGCGTGGCCCACAAGCCCGCCTATGTGGCCAGCAAGCACGGCCTGCTGGGCCTGAGCAAATCCGTGGCACTGGAGCTGGCCACCACGCCCGTGACCTGCAACGCCATCTGCCCCGGCTGGGTGCTCACGCCGCTGGTACAGGCCCAGATCCAGGCCCTGGCGCTGCGCGAAAACCTGGACGAGCCCGCAGCCCGCACCAAGCTGCTGGGTGCCAAGCAACCCTCGCAGGCTTTTGTAACGGTGGAACAGGTTGCGGCGCTGGTCAGTTTTCTGGCCAGCGACAACGCAGCCCAGGTGCGTGGTGCACAGTGGAATATGGATGGAGGCTTTACCGCGGCATGAAAGGTCCACCAGCCAGCACAAGCCAGATCCCATGGATCGGTCATAGATCAATGGCTGACAGCGCACAGCAGATCAGCGCTGCAGCCTGTTTTTATTCAAATCGTTTAAGGAGACGAACATGGCATTGAACGAAACCCACGACGCCGGCCTGCAAAGCTGGGTCACCAGCGCCAACACAGGCAGCAGCGACTTCCCCATCCAGAACCTGCCGTTTGCAGTCTTTCGTCGCAAGAACAGCAGCGAGGCTTTTCGCGGCGGCGTGGCAATTGGCGACCAGGTGCTCGATATGGCGGCCGTTCGCGATGCCCAGGCACTGAGCGGCGATGTGCAGGCCCAGCTCGAAGCAGCAGCGCAGGGTCAGCTCAACAGCTTGATGGCCATGGGCCCTGCGTCATGGTCGGCCCTGCGCCTGGCCCTGTCGCGCGCTCTGCGCGGCGGCGCTGCCCAAGAAGCCGCTCTCAAGGCCTGCCTCGTGCCCCAGGCCGATGTGGAGTACAGCGTCCCTGCACAGGTGGGCGACTACACGGACTTCTACACCTCCGTGCATCACGCCACCAATGTGGGCAAGCTGTTTCGCCCCACCAACCCGCTGATGGAAAACTACAAGTGGGTGCCCATCGGCTACCACGGTCGCGCCTCCAGCATCCGCATCTCCGGCGTGGACTTCAAGCGCCCCAACGGCCAGCTCAAGGCCCCCGATGCCGACCCCGTGCTCAAGCCCTGCAACCGCCTCGACTATGAGCTGGAGATGGGCGTCTATGCAGGCTCGGCCAATGCCTGGGGCGAGGCCATCGGCATCGAGGACGCCGAAAACCACATCTTCGGCCTGTGCCTGCTCAACGACTGGTCGGCCCGCGACGTTCAGGCCTGGGAATACCAGCCACTGGGCCCCTTCCTGTCCAAGAACTTCGCCACCACCATCTCGCCCTGGATTGTGACGCTGGAAGCACTGGAGCCCTATCGCACGGCCTTTGTCCGCCCGTCCGAGGACCCACAGCCTCTGCCCTACCTCAGCTCCGAAGCCAACTCGCAGCGCGGTGCGCTCGATGTACAGCTCACGGTCGCCATCCAGACCGGGAAGATGCGCGCCGAAGGCAAGGCAGCCGAGCAGATCACCCGGACCAGCTACCGCCACGCTTACTGGACCATGGCCCAGCTGATTGCCCACCACACCGTCAACGGCTGCGATCTGCAACCCGGCGACCTGCTGGGCACGGGCACACTGTCCGGCCCCACCATGGCCGAAGCCGGTGCCCTGCTGGAAATCACCGAGGGCGGCAAAAAGCCCTTGAGCCTGAGCAACGGCGAAACCCGCACTTTCTTGCTCGACGGCGACGCCGTGGTCTTTACCGGCTGGTGCGAAAAGCCTGGAGCCGCTCGCATCGGCTTTGGCGAATGCCGCGCCACCGTGCTGCCTGCACACCAGGCCTGAGCGCGCCTCGGCCATCCCTTCAAAGAACCGGCCTGGCGCCGGTTTTTTGTTGGGAATCTGCCTTCGGCCTGCCCGTAACGCCATGACACAATTGCAGCCATGCCTTCCGCTTCGGACACCCCCACCCCTGCACTCGCCCCTGCTGGCCGAAACCAGCGCCAGGAGCCCGCGCTGGACCAGCCTGCGCGCTCGGATGCCAGCCCCTTGCCTGCCTCCATTGCAGGAGCCTTTGCAGCCGCGGCCTATTCCATGCAGCACAGTCTGCAACACCAGGCCGAGCAGACCGCTGCGCCCGAAGAGGAAGACAGCGGCCTGCTGCCCCAACTCTATGCCAGCCGTCTGAGCCCGCGTTCACGCGACTTCTACCTGGCCCAGTTCAAGCGCTTCGATGCCCTGGACCGCAGCCTGCCCAGCTGGAATATGGCGGCCGCCTTGCTGACCCTGGCCTGGTGCAGCCTGCACGGTTTATGGCGCGAGGCTGCGAAATACCTGGCAGCCGTCACGGCAACCGCGCTGATCTGGTGGTTTGGCCTGCGCCCAGCTCTGCCCGAGGCCATGGCCCTGGGCCTGGGCATTGCGCTGTGGCTGGTCGCCGTGGCCGTGCCCGGCCTGCTGGGCAATGGCTGGTACTGGCGAAAGATCAGGGCCCAGACGCTGCAGGCGATTACGGACGCGCCCAATATGGCCGCCGCCCATGCTGCCTTGCAGGCGCAGGTCGGCTCTCCTCGCAACAGAACCGCAGCCATGCTGGTGCTGGCCCTGCCTGTTGCAGCGGCCGCAGGCGCGGGCCTGGCCTTGCTGCCCGCCGGCAACCCTGCACCACCCAAGAGCGCGGAGCCTGCAGCCGCCGCCGTGGCCAGTCGTCCGGCTGCCAGCCCGGACCTGGCAAAGCCCGCCCCCGAAGCTGCCTCTACTGCCGTCCAGCCAGAAAGCCGCTCGGCAGCGCCAGCGCCTGTGACCGCCACCGAGACAGACACAAGCGCAGAGCAAGCAGCGCCCGACGCCGCTGCCTCAGTGCCGAGCAAAGCGGCGCTCAAGGCCGAGCTGAGCGAAAAGCCACCAGCCAGGCCGGCGGCAGATACAAAGGAGCAGCCCGTCAAAGATGCCTCCTCGACACCCCATGCCGGCTCGGATCTGGTTCCTGGCAAGTTCTATCTGAATCTGGGCGTCTATTCCGAGGCCGGCAATGCAGACAAGGTACTGGCGCAGCTGCAAAAGTCCAGACTGCCCGCGCTGACGCAGAAGATGGCCAGCAACAAGGGGGAAGTCACCCGGGTACGCAGCGGCCCCTTCGAGAGCCGAAAGCGCGCTGAAAAGGCTGCGCGCAAGCTGCAGGCAGCGAATATCGATGCCGGCATCTTTCAAAGTGCAGAAGACGCCCGCAAGCCATAGACTCTGGCGCCAAACATTGAGAGTCCAAATGCAAGCATTCCCCTGATGGCCTTGCGCATGAAGCTATCAAATTTACGCATTTCTTTGTTGCACCCGCTTGCACATCAAGGCCTGGTCTGGCATGCGCGAGCACCTGGGGGCGCTATGGTGTGGGGCATGAAGCATCGAACACCCACTCTGCATATTTCCACCCGCCCTTTGCTGGGCATGGCTGCAGCCAGCATGGCTCTGCTGATGGCTGGCTGCGCCAGCAACGGCATGGTCGCAGGCGGCACGACCGCCCCGCCTGCGCGTCAGCTGCAGGTATGCCATGCGGAGCCAGTCCAGATCTATCTGGGCCACAACACCGTGGCGTCGACGCTGGAGACCATCCGCCAGAAGTCCGGCTCGTATCAGCTGCGCGTGCTGCGCGAGGGTCAGCCCGCCACCATGGACTACAACCAGGAGCGCCTGAACGTCATCACCAATGACGCAGGCAAGATCACGGCGCTGCGCTGCGGCTGAATTTCCTTGCCGGGCCTACAGGAACATTTCCTGCAGGTCGCTCAAAAAGTCGAAGCCGCGCTCGGTGGGCAGCACACGGCCCGAATCGCGCAAGCACACCTGGCAAACGATACGGTGCGCAAAGCCGAGCAAGCACGCCGAAAGCTGACATCGAGTCGCGACGAGGACAGGGCCGAGAGCACAGGAACAAAACCCGAAATACGGCCTCGTCTCACCGAGCCGCAGGCGGGGGCTGGGTTTCGTATCCGAAAAGCTGCGGGGTGGCACGAATATCGAGCACCAGACCACCTTCCTCGGGCGTCCTGGCAAGCCGCTCGTAGTCCTGGGCGGACATTTCTTGGATTTTCCTGAAGTCTCGGGACCGGCTGAAAACGCCATTGCGCCATTGATACACTTCATCCAGCTTCTGGTCGAAGGTATAGGCATGGTGGTTGTCGTTGTAAAAATCGCCGAATTTTCCACGCCCGAGATAGATGGCGTTGGAACCTTCATATCCCGTCTTCTGCGAAAATCGCGGATCCGTATTGACGAAATAGGCCCAGTCGCCCGGGATGAAGTTGCGCGGCGCGACATGCTCTGCAATGCGAAGCAATTTACCGGGGCGCGACAATGTCGCTGGGTCGAATTCCTTCTCGAAACTCCACATCCGGGGCGGCTCCACGTCAACCAAGGGGTCGCCGTCCAAGGCCAGCCGTCTTTCGACGCCAAGCTCCCGGCTGGCATCAGGTCTTACGCGCTGAAAGTAGTCCACCACACCCTGGGCCATCAATAGTTTGGCGGCGGTATAGCAGCCGATTGCGTATTTGTGCTGCGACTGAAAAGCGTCCATCAGCGCCGCTGCTGTCGACACGCCATTCCTGGGGGTGCCATTCGCCCAGTAGCGCACGTTCCAGCGCGCACGCCCACCATTGGGCCAAGTCCATTGCAAGACTTCGGTCCACGCCACGATATTCTGGCGCAAGCCTATGTGGTCCTCCAAAGCCCCCAGGCTGCAAGCGCCGTCATCGAATGAGGTCATCCGGCCATGCTGGAGCACAGACAGCAGGATTTCCTTTTTGGAAACAGTGGCAACCTTGCGCAGCTTGCCTTTGCGCTCCGGCAGCTGGACGATTTCCAACGGCACGTTGTACTCCACGCGACGGACCAGGTCCAAGGTGTCGGTATCGTCCGCAGGCGTGGCCAGTGCATAAACGACGACCCCAGTGTCCTGCTGCTCTGATTGGGTGACCAGCGCGAGGTCGATGTCCAACTTGCCAAGGTACTCGAGCATCTGCGTTTCGAGCATGGGCAGCTGAGCCGGGTTGCAGACAAAGCGAAGGTCGGCGTTGGCCGGCGCTGTCAAAGCCATCATGCCAAGCAGCAGACACGCATGAAGTCCGGGGCGGACGACGCTGCCAGCGACTGCACCACGGGATGCCAGCCCTTTGAAAAGTCGCTTGAATTCGAGCCTATACCAAACAGGACGGCCAGAACCCGCAAAAACGGCATGACGTAATTTCATGGCGACGGCTTTCCTAGTCAAGGCAAGCGGAAGAACACTCCGCTGGTCTGCCTCATTCAGCGCACAGGCAGCGACTTCGACGCCTATGCGCAAGCTGGCAGTAGCCCATTACGACAATGATTTTCGCGCTCAGCCAGGATGGCCCGCAACCGTTTCGCGTTGAGTTCATGGCTCAACTCAGGCTCTCCTCAGGAATGCCATGACACGGGCGCCCGGCGCTGCGGTTGGCACCGTCCGGCAGGCCTGGACCTCCCGTTTTGCCATGGCGGCCTGCCTCTCAGTCGGCCAGGAACATTTCCTGCAGGTCGCTCAGAAAGTCGAAGCCGCGCTCGGTGGGCACCACGCGGCCCAGGTCGCGCGTGATCAGGCCCTTGGCCTGCGCCTGATCGAGTCCCTTGGCGATGGCCGACATGGGCAGGCCCGTGCGCTCCATGAACTCCTGCAGCGCGAAACCGCCGCGCAGGCGCAGCGCGTTGAGCATGTATTCAAACGGCAGCTCGGCACGCTTGACCTCGTTGTCCTGTGCCAGCGGCGTGCCGGCCAGCGCCATGTCCATGTAGCGGGCCGGATCGCGAAAACGCACCTGGCGCACGATGCGGTGGGCAAAGCTCAGCTTGCTGTGCGCACCGGCGCCAATGCCCAGATAGTCCCCGAACTGCCAGTAGTTGCTGTTGTGAAAGCACTGGTGGCCGTCCTTGGCATAGGCCGAGACCTCATAGCGCTGCATGCCAGCTCGCTGGGTGCTGGCCGTGATCAGGTCCAGCATCTCATAGGCCGTATCGTCCTCCGGCACCACGGGCGGATATTTGGCGAAATAGGTGTTGGGCTCGATGGTGAGGTGATAAATCGACAGATGTGGCGGTGCAAACGACAGTGCCGTGTCTACATCGCGCTGCAGATCGGCAAGACTCTGGCCGGGCAGCGCATACATCAGGTCGATATTGAAGGTCTCGAAATTGTCGGCTGCCTCGCGCACCGCAGCCTGGGCCTGCGCCGCATCATGCACACGGCCCACAGCCTGCAGATAGCGGTCGTCAAAGCTCTGCACCCCGATTGACAGGCGGTTCACGCCGGCCGCACGGAAGGCCTTGAAACGGTCCTTCTCAAAGGTGCCGGGGTTGGCTTCCATGGTGATTTCGCAATCGGGCTCCATGCGCAGACGCGCGCGCAGACCGGCAATCAGCTTGTCGATGGATTCGGGCGAAAACAGGCTGGGCGTTCCGCCGCCCATGAAGACGCTGTGCACCGTACGCCCCCAGATCAGCGGCAGCGCAGACTCCAGATCGGCCATCAAAGCATCGATATAGCGATCCTCGGGCAGCGCATCTGCCTTGGCCCAGGCATGCGAGTTGAAGTCGCAGTACGGGCATTTCTTCAGGCACCAGGGCAGGTGCACATACAGCGACAGCGGCGGCAGGCTGCCCAGCTGAAGCGTACCGGGCCGCATGTAGTGCTGAATATCGCGCTGCACCGCCGCTTCGGCAGTCTCTGCTTGAGGCTGAATGGGGATCATGGGAAATATGCTTTTCTAGCGCAAACAAAACCGACACTGCTAAAACTAGCACACCCCAACCAGGGGACAGCAAGCAAGGGCCTAGGCGGCCCCGCCGCCCCGCAGCGAGGCTGTCGTCCCCATCCCGCGAAGCGAGAGAGGGGGAAGGCGCAAAGCGCCTCAGGGGGAGTGCGGTCAAAGACCGCTGGTTATAACCATCTCTCTTTCACCATCGCGATCATCTTCCGAGAAGAAAGTCCACGATGGCTATGTGCATGCTTGAGCTCGGGCTCCATCTCGGCAAAGGTCAAGCCCAGCTCGGGGATAAGCAGTACCGGGTCAAAGCCGAAGCCATTGCTGCCACGGCGCTCGGTCGTGAGCAGAGCCTGCACACGGCCCACGGCAATCAGCGGCTCGGGGTCCTTGGGCGAACGCACGCCCACCAGGGTGCTGACCATGGCGGCACGGCGGTTGGCCACGCCCTGCATCTGCTCGAGCAGCGCGCGCACATTGTTGTCGTCGCTTTTTTCGTAGCCGAACTGGGTGCAATAGTAGGCCGTGTCCACACCGGGCAGACCGCCGAAGTGATCCACACACATGCCGGCATCATCGGCAATGGCAGGCAAGCCGGTCTTCTCGGCCGCAAAGCGCGCCTTGGACAGAGCATTCTCTACAAAGGTGCCATAGGGCTCGGGAGCTTCTCCCTCGAACAGATCGCCTTGGCGGATCAGCTCCACACCCAGCGGGGCAAACATGGCCTGCAGCTCGACGAGCTTTCCGCGGTTGTTGGATGCCAGCACAATTTTCATAATAAAAATCCATGCAAGCGCTTATGGCGCTTGCGCAATCAGCTATTGATCAGTAGTTTCAAGCCAGCGCCCGTTGCAGCGTGCAACCGTGTTCAGGTCTTGGCTTTGTGGCGCTGTGCCGAGCGGCGTATGGCCTCGTTGATTTCTGCAATCGATCGCTCGATGGCCTCGTCGTCGAGTTCATCCTCGCATTCATCGATCGGTCCCACCTGTATCGTGGACTCGAAGCCCTGATCCTCGATCTCCTGTGTGGAGATGGAAGACGGTTCGAAATTATTCGGTGTTTCCCATACCAGTGCCAGCACGGTGACATTGTCGCTGCCGTCCCCGGCTCGCTTGAGTGCCGTATCGACCAGCATGGGCACAAAATGGGCCACAGCCTTGCCACTCATGATCTGGAGAATTTCCGGTGTCGGGACCGCCCCCCAGAGACCATCGGAGCACAGCATCAGCTGATCGCCCTCTTCAAGCCGCCTTGTCTCGCTCACATCGAAGATGGGCTTGGAAGGCGAGCCCAGGCAGGTGAACAGCACATTGCGGTTGGCCGGCGCCAGCGCACCGGAGACCTTGCGCATCTCGCTGTAGGAATGATCACGTGTTCGCTCCACGAGCTGCCCCTCGCGCACCCAGTACAGACGTGAGTCGCCGCAGTGTATCCAGGTCACCTTGCCGTCCTGCAGCACGGCCGCAACCAGCGTGGTGCGCGGCGTGTCCATCATGCCCTTGGTGCTGGCATAACGCAGGATCTGGCGATGGGCCTGCAGCAGCGCCTCTTCCAGAAACAGGACAGGCTCTTCCAGCATGGGCTTGGCCTTTTGCTGAAAAAGCGTGGAAACCACCTGCAATGCTATCTGTGCGGCCACTTCGCCGTCCGGATGCCCGCCCATGCCGTCTGCCAGCACGAACAACGCCGCCTCTCGCGTATAGCAGTAGCCCATGCGGTCTTCGTTGAGGGCACGGCCTCCGCGGCGGCTGAGCTGGAAGACGGAAAATTTCATGGTTTGCGATTGCTGTCGGTCACCGCTCCACGTTCGGAGCCGCCGAGTTTCTGAAGATTCTTCCTGGCGTCTTGCACCATGTTGTCAAACTGCATGCGCATGCGCTCCTGCATGCTGAGCTTGGTATAGCGACGCTCGCCTTCGCGGCTCAGCTCTTTTTGCAGAGCAAACACCGACTGCGGGCGCGAGAGCGGATCCATGGCCATGCACCACTCCACCACCTCGATCAGATTGTCCGAATACACGCCGCGCAGCTTGTTCAAGGCCAGGGCCAATCGGTCCTTGTCCTGACGCTGCGGAGCTTCATTGGGAGGTATGCCCTGCATGCAGGCATAGATACAGGCGCCAATGGCGTAAATATCGGTCCAGGGACCCAGTTGGGAATCGCGCCGGTACATCTCAGGGGCAGCAAAGCCCGGCGTGTACATGGGACGGATGAAGTTGCCCTCCTTGGAGAGCACTTCACGCGCCGCGCCGAAATCGATCAGCACGGCCTTGTCGTCATTGGTGATGAAGATATTGGCGGGCTTGATGTCCAGATGCAGCATCTTGTGCTGATGCACGATGCGCAGGCCGCGCAGCACCTCGTCAAACAGGGAGCGGATGGTCGACTCCCTGAACACCTTGTCGGCCTTGAGCTCGCGCGCCGTGACGATGAATTCCTGCAGGGTCGCCCCTTCCAGGTAGTTCATCACCATGTAGACGGTCTCGTTTTCGCGAAAGAAGTTCAGCACGCTCACCACGGAGGCGTGGGAAATCTGCGCCAGCGAGCGTCCTTCCTCGAAAAAGCTCTTGAGCCCGAGGCGATAGAGGGACAGTTTTTCTGGCGCCACCATGGGCTGCAGTTCGGCAGGCGCCCGAGTGGCAAGCGAAGCCGGCAGGTACTCCTTGATCGCTACCTGCTGGCCATCGGCGTCCAGAGCCAGGTAGACAATCCCGAACCCCCCCGAGGAAATCCTGCGCACCACCCGGTATCCGCCTATTGTGCTGCCCGACGGTAGGGGGGCTGGCTTGGTTTTTGTAGACATTTTTTACCGGTAAACCTCAAGGATGATACGAAACCCGGATAATCGGGAAATTGCAAGCATCCATCAAAAGTCCAATGCCAGTTTACAGCATGACCGGATACGCCAGTGCCCAGCACAGCGCATCCGTTGAGGGTGGTCAAGAGTCCCAGTCCAACAGCCGTCTGGGCCTTGAGATCCGCGCGGTCAATAGCCGCTTTCTGGATTTGTCCTTCCGCCTTCCCGACGAACTGCGCGCCCTTGAACCGGCCCTGCGCACCTTGCTCACCGCGCGCCTCAAGCGCGGCAAGGTGGAAGTACGAGCCGCCATCGACGTCTCCAGCAACCAATCCCTGCCCATTCCCGCAGCCCCACAGCTGCAACGCCTTGTGACCTTGCAGGACTCGGTTCAGGCCTGGCTGCCCAAGGCACGCGACCTGTCCGTGGCCGATGTGCTGCGCCTGTGCAGCGGCACCGCCACCACCACCACGGACTGGAGCGAGATCGCTCCGGCCCTGGCCGAACAGGCCATCACCGAGCTGCTCGCGGCCCGTGCCCGCGAAGGCGAGCGCCTGGCTGACATGCTGCTCGACCGCATCAAGCAACTGCGTGTGCTGGCCAAGACCGCCGTGCCGCTGGTGCCGCAGCTGGTGGAGCAGCAGCGCCAGAAGTTTCTGGAGCGCTGGAAGGAGGCCATGGCCCTCGGTGAAGGCTCGGTGGCTCCCGAGGCCGCCCAGGACCGCGCCCTGGCCGAAGCCACGGCCTTTGCCATCCGCATCGACGTGGCTGAAGAAGTCACGCGTCTGGGCTCTCACCTCGACGAAATCGAGCGTCTGCTCAAAAAGGGTGGCGACATCGGCAAGCGTCTGGACTTCCTGATCCAGGAATTGCACCGCGAAGCCAACACCCTCGGCTCCAAATCAGCCACGCTGGAGCTGACCCGCATCAGCGTCGACATGAAGGTGCTGATCGAGCAGATGCGCGAACAAGTGCAGAACATCGAGTAAGCAAGCCCTGAGCGTACTACTCCGTACGCTCGATTCATGCCCAAAGTCATGCCCAAAGTCATGGACCATCCCGGAAATCTATTTGTCGTGTCGGCACCCAGCGGTGCCGGCAAATCCTCTCTGGTACGCGCTCTGCGTGAATTCGACGCACGCGTCTACCCCTCCGTCTCCCACACCACGCGCGCGCCGCGCGGCCAGGAAAAACACGGCCGCGAGTACTACTTCGTCTCGGACGCCGAATTCGACGCCATGGTCGCCAACAGCGGCTTTGTCGAATGGGCCAATGTGCACAGCCGCCGCTACGGCACTGCCAAGAGGTCTCTGGAAGAGCGCATCCAGAGCGGCACCGATGTGCTGCTCGAGATCGACTACCAGGGTGCGTTGCAGGTCAAGCAGGCCTTTCCCAATGCCGTGCTGATCTTCATCCTGCCGCCCAGCTGGGACGAGCTGCGCGCGCGCCTGGAAAATCGTGGCGAGGACGCTCCCGAAGTCATTGAAATGCGCCTGAGGAATGCCGAAGAGGAAATGGCGCAGGTCGCAAAATTCGACTTCGTTATAATCAACGAACTGTTTGAGAGTGCGCTCTTTGATCTCAAGGCGATCATTCACGCGCAACGCCTCAAATATGCGGCCCAGCGGCGCCTTCGCGCCGACACCTTCGAGTCGCTCAATATCCCTGAATCTAACTGACCGTTCCCGGAGTTCCTGATGGCACGCATTACTGTTGAAGATAGCCTGGAGCAGATCCCCAACCGCTTCCAGCTCGTTTTGGCCGCGACTTACCGCGCCCGCATGCTCAATCAAGGCCATACCCCCAAGATTGAAACCAAGAACAAGGCCAGCGTCACTGCCCTGCGTGAAATCGCAGACGGCAAGGTAGGCCTGGAAATGCTGAAGAAGGTGCCGGGTTAAGCTGTTGCATCGCAGCACCAAAATAGACAATTAAGCACCGCTCGTCGGTGCTTTTTTGTACCTATCACCTTGCACTCGGTACTTGCAGGCTACATTTAAGGAATATGACAGCGGCCCAGAACTCGACGATTGCACCTTCTTCTACGGCACCGGCCAAGCCTCAGCGCATGCCCGCTGAACAGGCTGCACGTGTGTCGGCTGCTGCTTTTGACGGGTTGATGGAGCATCTGGGCTATCTGGATGCCGATAGCGCCGAGCGCGTGCGCCAGGCATATGTCTACGCAGATCAAGCACATACCGATCAGTGGCGCAGCAGTGGAGACCCCTATATCACCCACCCCATCGCGGTCACGGGGATCTGCGCCAACTGGAAGCTCGATGCCCCCGCCCTGATGGCGGCCCTGCTGCATGACTCCATGGAGGATTGCGGCATCACCAAGCTGGATCTGAAGGAGCGCTTTGGCGAGGATGTGGCCGAGCTGGTGGACGGGCTGACCAAGCTGGACAAGCTGCAGTTCAATACCCGCGAGGAAAACCAGGCCGAGTCCTTTCGCAAGATGCTGCTGGCCATGGCGCGCGATGTGCGCGTCATCCTGATCAAGCTGGCCGACCGCACCCACAATATGCGCACCATGAGCGACATGCCGCGCAGCAAGTGGGGTCGCATCTCGTCCGAGACGCTGGAAATCTACGCTCCCATCGCGCACCGCCTGGGTCTGAACCAGACCTATCGCGAGCTGCAGGATCTGTCGTTCAAGCATCTGCATCCCTGGCGCTATGCCACGCTGGAAAAAGCCATAGACCGCTCGCGCACGCGCCGCCGTGATCTGGTGCAACGCGTGCAGGACGAAGTCAGCACCGCTTTTGCCACGCACAGTCTGCCGGTGCGGCTGCTGGGCCGCGAGAGCACGCTGTACTCGCTGTACCAGCGCATGCAGAAGAACCAGCTGAGCTTTGCCAAGGTCACCGACATCTACGGCTTTCGCATCATCGTCCCCAAGACGCTGGACTGCTACACCGCCCTGGGCGTGCTGCACCAGAAGTACAAGCCCATGCCGGGCCGCTTCAAGGACTACATCGCCATTGCCAAGAGCAATGGCTACCAGTCGCTGCACACCACGCTGGTGGGGCCCTCCAGCGTCAGTATCGAATTCCAGATTCGAACGGAAGAGATGAACATCGTGGCCGAGGCCGGCGTCGCGGCCCACTGGCTGTACAAGGCGCAGCAAGGTCATGACTCCGAGCATCTGTCCACCCAGTGGCTGCAGTCCCTGCTCGATATCCAGAACGAGACCCGCGACGCGGCGGAGTTCTGGGATCACGTCAAGGTGGACCTCTTTCCCGATGCCGTGTACGTGTTCACGCCCAAGAGCGAGATCATGGCCATGCCGCGCGGCGCCACGGTGGTGGACTTTGCCTACGCCATCCACAGCAAGATCGGGCATCGCACCACGGCGGCCAAGATCAATGACGAGGAAGTGCCGCTGCGCACCGAACTCAAGAGCGGCGATGTGGTGCAGATCATCACCTCCGAGACCTCCACGCCCAATCCGGCCTGGCTGAGCTTTGTAAAAACCGGACGCGCCCGCTCCAAGATTCGCTCCTACCTCAAGAATGCGGCCCAGACCGAAGCCGGCCAGCTCGGAGAAACGCTGCTGGCCCAGGCCCTGCGCGCCGAAGGCATTGACAGCGTGCCGTCGCAGGACGATGCCAACAAGGGCGTCTGGGACGAGATCCTGCGCATCACGGGCAACCGCACGCCCGCAGACCTCATGGTCGATATCGGCATGGGTCGCCGCATCGCCTCCCTGGTGGCCGCGCGCATGACCAGCTTCATGACCAAGCAGGGTGTGCGCCCGGATGCCCTGCTCATCACGCAAGAGCGCTTCAACACACACAACCGCCCCTTCCAGGGCGCGGTCACGCTCAACGGCGACGAGAGCAGTTCGGTCTATTACTCGCACTGCTGCCGCCCCGTGCCGGGAGACCCGATTCTGGGCTACCTGGGCGGTCAGGGCCTGGTCGTGCACCACGCCCACTGCAACAATGCCATCAAGCTGCGCGAAAAGGATGCCGACCGTTTCATCACCGTGGACTGGTCGGACGACATCACGCGCCTGTTCGAGGCCGGCATCGTGGTCACGGTGCAAAACAACAAGGGCGTGCTGGCCCGCGTGGCGGCCGAGCTATCGAACGCCGAAGCCGATATCGTGCGCGTCGAGATGACCGACGAAGCAGCGATCGGCACCACCGACCTGCGCTTTGTCATCTCCGTGCAAAACAGCGTGCAGCTGGAGAATGCGCTGCGCAATCTGCGCCGCCTGCATTCGGTGATTCGCGCCAGCCGCGTCATGGCCTGATCTCTTCCATGCTCCACAAGGCCGCCTCGGGCGGCCTTTTTCATGGGCGAAAGATTTTGTTGCATTCTGCGGGCACCATCCCGCCCTGCAAGGGCCTGCCGGCCACGACAGCAGGCGACAATGGCATTCATGCTCCAAACCGCACCTTCGCTTCTGAATGCCCGCCAGCAGCTGCTGATCGCCGCCATCGCAGCAGCCCTGCTTGCAGGCTGCGCCACCCGGCCCGAACCTCCTGCGGTGGCCACGCCCGAGCCGGCACCGGCCGCCAAGGCAGAGCAGGCCACGGGCGAGGCGGCAGCAGCCGAGAACCCCATACAGGCCAGCAACTTCGCGCACTGGAAGCAGGAATTTGCCCCGCGTGCGCGCGCCGCCGGCATTTCTGAGCGCACGCTGGGCAGTGCCCTGGCCGGTGCCAAGCTGCAGCCCAGCATCGTCAAGCTCGACCGCTCCCAGCCCGAGTTCACGCGCACGCCCTGGCAGTATCTGGACAGCGCCGTCTCCGCACAGCGCATCAAGACCGGCAAGCTCAAGATGCAGGAATACGCAGCCAGTCTGCAAGCGGCCAGCCAGCGTTATGGCGTGCCGGCACCCGTGATTGCAGCCATCTGGGGCATGGAGAGCAACTACGGCAGCAATTTCGGCAGCTTCTCGGCCGTGGATGCACTGGCCACTCTCGCCTTCGACGGCCGCCGCGCCGAATGGGCTCAGAAGGAGCTCATTGCCGCGCTGCGCATCATAGACAACGGCGACATCGACGCCGCCCATATGATCAGCTCGTGGGCCGGTGCCATGGGCAACACCCAGTTTCTGCCCTCGGTCTTTTTGCAATATGCAGTCGATGCCGATGGAGATGGCCGCCGCGACATCTGGGGCTCCATGGCCGATGTGGCCGCCTCCACCGCCAACTATCTTGCAAGCTCGGGCTGGAACCCCGGCGAGCCCTGGGGCGTTGAAGTGCGCCTGCCAGCCAATTTCGATTACGCGCGCACCGAGCTTTCCACGCGCCAAAACAGCAATGCCTGGGCTGCAGAAGGCGTGCAAAGCGTCAACGGCCAGGCCTTGCCCGCGATGGCCGGAGCCAGCATCATTGCACCGGCCGGTGCCCGTGGTCCGGCCTTCATGGTGGGCAGCAACTTCCGCGCCATCCTGCGCTACAACAACTCCACCAACTACGCACTCGCCGTGGGCCTGCTTGCATCGCAGCTGGCAGGCAATGGCGGTGTCAGCGCCGAATGGCCACGCGATCTCGGCGCACTCACGCGTGAGCAGACCCGGGCGCTGCAGACCGCCCTCACCCAGCGCGGCTTTGCCACCGGAGTGGCCGACGGCGTGATGGGTCCGGCCACCCGTGCCGGGCTTCGGCAGTACCAGCAGAGCCAGGGTCTGGCGGCAGACGGCTACCCCACGCTGGAGCTGCTGCAACGCCTGCAGGTTGGCAATCAGCCTCAAAAATAATAGCTTTTAGCGCTTTGTGATCAACGATTTCAATACTAAAACTATCTGAAATCGTTTGACATCAAGCGATTGCAGCTCACAGAATAAAAGCGCGGCTTCCGATACGGAAGCCGCGCTTTTTTGTTGCCGGTGAACTCAGGATCGAGTTGTGGGCTGAGGATAGCTGACGTCCAGAATCTCCAGCATTCGCACACCGGCCGGCGTGGGCAAGGCCACCTCGTCGCCCACGCGCGCCTTGAGCAGCGCACGCGAAACCGGGGCAATCCAGCTGACCTGGTTCTGAGCGCTGTCCGCCTCGTCAATGCCCATGATGGTGATGGTGCGCTCCACGCCCTCGTCATCCACGTAGCTGACCGTGGCGCCAAAAAAGACCTGGTCGCTGCCTGCATGCACGCCAGGGTCGACCACCTCGGCGATTTCCAGCCGCTTGGTCAGAAAGCGGATGCGGCGATCGATCTCCCGCAGACGCTTTTTGCCATAGAGATAGTCGCCGTTTTCTGAGCGGTCGCCGTTGCTGGCCGCCCAGTGCACGATCTCCACGATCTTGGGGCGCTCGTTGTCGATCAGATCCAGCAGCTCGTCCTTGATGCGCTGGTAGCCCCGAGGCGTGATGTAGTTCTTGCCGCCCGCGGGCAATGGCGGCAGAGCGCCGACGTCATCATCGTCGTCGCCGTCCGATTCTTTGGTGAAAGCCTTGCTCATGAGGCCGATCTTCACACAGATCGGGGCCTGATCTGGCCAGGGCTCGTCAAAGCCCGGAAACGAAAAAGCCTCAGAACCTTGCAGTTCTGAGGCTTGTCGTTTGGTGCGGCTGGCAGGAATCGAACCCACGACCCCTTGGTTCGTAGCCAAGTACTCTATCCAGCTGAGCTACAGCCGCTAAGCCTCGAATTATATACAGATTCTGAGGGCGCTCGGTAAAAACCCGAATTTTTCTTCAAAGACACTAAACTGCCATCAGTCCGGCGAAGCACACACGGCAGAAACGAAAAAGCCTCAGAACTTTGCAGTTCTGAGGCTTGTCGTTTGGTGCGGCTGGCAGGAATCGAACCCACGACCCCTTGGTTCGTAGCCAAGTACTCTATCCAGCTGAGCTACAGCCGCTAAGCCTCGAATTATATACAGATTCTGAGGGCGCTCGGTAAAAACCCGAATTTTTCTTCAAAGACACTAAACTGCCATCAGTCCGGCGAAGCACACACGGCAGAAACGAAAAAGCCTCAGAACTTTGCAGTTCTGAGGCTTGTCGTTTGGTGCGGCTGGCAGGAATCGAACCCACGACCCCTTGGTTCGTAGCCAAGTACTCTATCCAGCTGAGCTACAGCCGCTAAGCCTCGAATTATATACTTATTTTTTAGCCTGCAGGAAAGTCCCCCAGATTTTTCAAATTCCGGGCGCCGCTGCGCGCGTGCAACCACATGAAAAGCCTGATTCCAAGCACATGCATATGCGCTAATCTTGAGCGCTGAAACCGGTCCGCCAGCAAGCTGCTGGCGGCCTCTGCGATGTCGCGTTCATGGACCCTAAAGAGCCAGACCCCGCGCGTCAGGGGCGCCGGTCGCTCCAGGCCACCACGGGCTGCGGCAGTGCATTCAGAACCATCAATGACGACAGACAGAAAACAGGCCTCGCCTTCGATTCCTCCATCCGTGGCCATGTGGGAGCAGTTGTTTCGCCGCAGCGCCAGGCCCTCGCTGAGCCTTCAGGGCCAGATTCGCGAAATGCTGGTCGATGCCATCCTCGCCGGCATTCTCGCGCCCGGTGATGCCATCCCCTCAAGTCGAGAACTGGCCAAGCTGCTGGGCGTGGGCCGCATCACCGTGGTCATGGCCTACCAGCAGTTGACCGAAGAGGCCTTTTTGCTGAGTCGCGAGAGAAAAGGCCATTTCATCCATCCCGACGTGCTGCAGGGCCGCACGGCCGAACGCACACCGGGCAGCGGCAGAAGCTCGGACGCTGAGGCGCGCACGGACTGGTCGCGCCGCCTGTGGCTGCGCCCCAGCCTGCAGCGCAGCATCGTGAAGGAAGACGACTGGCAGCAGTTCCCCTATCCGTTTCTCTACGGCCAGTTCGACAAGGACTTGTTTCCCACGGCCGCCTGGCGCGAGTGCTGCCTCAAGTCCCTGGGCGTGCTGGACATCCGCATGTGGGCGCCCGATCACATCAACCGCGACGACGACAGCCTCATCCAGCAGGTGCAGACCAAGATCCTGCCGCGCCGCGGCGTCTGGGCGTCACCCGACGAAATCATCATCACCGTCGGCGCCCAGCATGCGCTGTACATGGTGGCCGATCTGCTGATGCGCGAGGGCACCTCCATCGGCATCGAAAACCCCTGCTACCCCGATGCGCGCAATATCTTCAGCAGCCGCACCTCGCAGGTCATCCCGATCGGCGTGGATGGCGATGGACTGCCTATAGTCAATGCCATGCGCAAGCTCGAGTACCTCTACGTCACGCCCAGCCATCAGTGCCCCACCGGCGTCACCATGCCGCTGGAGCGGCGAGAAGCCTTGCTCGAAGCCGCACAAAAGCACGATCTCATCATCATCGAGGACGACTACGAAAGCGAAAGCAGCTTCGACGAACAACCCATCCCGGCACTCAAAAGCCTGGACCGCAACAACCGCGTGATCTATATCGGCAGTCTGTCCAAGAGTCTGGCACCCGGCCTTCGCGTGGGCTATATCGTGGCCCCCCCCGAGCTGGTCAAGGAGCTGCGTGCCCTGCGCCGTCTGATGATCCGCCATCCGTCCACCTTCATCCAGCGCACATTGGCCATGTTCATCTCGCTGGGCCACTACGAAGCCCAGCTGCGCCGCCTGGGCCAGGCCCAGAAAGAGCGTCATGCCGAGCTGACGGCAGCCATGGCTCGCTACCTGCCCCAATGTCGCATCACGCCGGTACGCGGCGGCGGCTCGTGCTGGGTGCAACTGCCCGAGCATGTGCCCGCGCAGGCACTGGCACGCCAGGCCGCCGAGCATGGAGTGCTGATCGAGCCCGGCGATGTGTTCTTCACCTCCCCTCGCAACACGGGCAACTTCATACGCCTGGGCTACCAGTCCATTCCTGCGGCACAAATCTCCCAGGGCATCAAGGCCCTGGCAGAAGCCATGCACTGCATGTAGAGGCGCAAAAAAAAGCCCCGGACTCAAGGTCCGGGGCTTTTGCGGGTCTCATCAATTCTTGCGCAGCTTGGGCGGCGCCAGCTCGTCGAGCAGGCTCTCTGGATTCACCCCGCGTCGCAGCGTCTGGCGCACGCCATAGGCAATCAGCAAGATGCACAGGCTGGCCACACCCAGGGCCAGCGGCGTGCGCTGTTCGGGAATGAAGCCCATGGCCACCACGATGGACAGCATGCCCGCAATCGCCAGCCAGGTCAGATAAGGGAAGCACCACATGCGCACCTTGAGCAGATGCGGCGCCTCGTTCTCCAATCGATAGCGCAGGCGCAGCTGGGAAATCGCAATCAGGATATAGACAAAGATGGCAACCGTTCCGTAGGAGTTCACGAGAAAGGCGAACACCTTGTCGGGCGACAGATAGGACATGACGATGGCACCGTAGCCGAACAATGTAGCCACCAAGATCGCGTACACGGGCACGCCGTTGCGGCTGACCTGGGCCAGCACCTTGGGCGCATCGCCGCGTCGCGTCAGCGCAAACAGCATGCGCGAAGAAGCATAGAGCCCGGAGTTGAGCGCCGACAGCACGGCGGTCAGCACCACTGCATTCATGATCTGTGCAGCCGCCGGCACGCCCATGGCATCGAGAGCGCTGACATAGGGCATGGACATACCGGTGGAGTTCCATGGCACCAGGCAGGCCACCAGCAGCACCGATCCCACGTAGAACACCAGCACGCGCAGGATGACCGAATTCGTGGCCTTGGCCACGGCCTTCTGGGGCTCAGCGGTTTCGGCGGCGGCAATCGTCACGATCTCCGCGCCGAAATAGAAGCCGGTCGCGGCCACGGCGCCCGTGAGCACAGGAACAATGCCGTTGGGCATGAAGCCGCCGTTCTGGCTCAGATTGGCGACATGCATTCCGCCGCTCCCCGGGGTCAGGCCCAGCACATAGACACCGGCGATGAACAGAAACACCACGATGGCGGCCACTTTCACGGAAGCCAGCCAGAACTCGCATTCGCCAAAGGATTTGACCGAGACCAGATTGGTCAGCGTCATCATGATCAGCAGGACCAGGCTGATGCTCCAGGCCGGCACGTCGGGTAGCCAGTAGCGCACCAGCTCGGCCCCCGCCACCGCTTCGATCGCCACGACGATGACCCAGAAATACCAGTACATCCAGCCCGTCAGAAATCCCGCCAGCTGACCGACGGCGGGCCGATCGCGCCATGCTTCCCGGGCGTACTCGTAAAAGGAGCCCCCCGTCATGGAGCAGGCCATCTCGCCCAGCATGCGCATGACCAGCACCACCAGCAGGCCGGTGATCAGAAAAGAGATGACGGCCGCCGGCCCGGCCGACTTGATGACCACGCCGCTGCCAACGAAAAGCCCGGCACCGATGACGCCGCCCAGGGCAATCATGGTCATGTGCCGCTGCTTGAGACTGTGCGACAGCCCGTCCGGCGACGAATGCGGATTTCCAATCATTTTTGTCTCCTGTCTTGCCGGCCTGGAAATGCCGGTCGCCACGGCTTTATGTATCTGGTTGTGCCTTGCTGCTCATGCAGGCCGTTGCCGTGATCGTTCAGTTATCTGCTTAAAAATTGTTGAGCGAAGCCATGCGTGCAGCGGACCTTGCCGTGAGACAAAGAGGCGCGCACGCACACCAGGCTCGTGTCAGGAAAGCGCTACAGGTGGACGATCCTTGCGGTAGGCGTTCTTGACGGCGATCTTGCCGTCGCGGAAGGTGAACACATCGACCATGCGAGCTTCCACACGCAGGCCATCGGCCTTGGTGCCTTTGAAGGTGCTCTCCGAAACGCCGCGCGAGCCTTGCACAAAATGCTCTCCATCCACCCAGGCTGCATCGGGGAATGCCTGCCAGGCCAGCTGAAAGCCCTCACGCACGGCTTCACGCCCCACAAAGCTGCGCCCCATCAGATCAGGGCCGGCAACGGCGTGAAACTCGCATTCGTCGGCCATGAAGTCCATCAATGCATCAATGTCATGCCGATTCCACGCGTCGGAGAAACGCGCCAGGAACTGGACGTCGGGTTGGGATTCTTGCTTGTTCATATGCTCTCCAGATTGCTGTCATGTCATGGGGGCCGACCGTTGCAAAAGCGCCCCCTTTTGATCGAAAAATGCCTGAAATTCCGATGGCTCATGGTAGGTAGCACTGGCTCCATTTCGTAGGACCAGTTGCCGGCTATCGTTAAGTCCAAGACCTTGCCGCGCAAGGCGCGGATCCCTCGTGAAATGACGGCGGCGCGCACCGCAAGATGCCTTGAAAAAGTCCGCTTCTCCTCTGAGCGCGACGCTGTGTCGCAGCTCTTGCACAGGCACACCGAAGCCCGTGGGCAAACGCCTCTTCGGCCGCTTCATTTAGGTGAAAACGATAGGAGAGCATCAACACGCTCAATGCGGTCATCGCCGCCACAGGCGCAGGGATTGCTTGCAGCCACACCCGCTGGCTGCACAGGTTGCGGTGAACTCCAATGCATCCCCCTGAGGTTGCGACCGGCACAGCCTCGTCATGCCGGCCTGGAGCAGGCCAGCGTGCAGCCCCGCCCGGCGAGCGCGGCTCGATGCGTAGCCCGGTTTGCAGGAGGCGCTTCGCAGCCCGTCTGAGGCAATCCTAAGAATCGGGCGACCAGGCTTGCGCTCTGGCTCCATCAAAACCTTCGCCGTGGCCCTAACCAGCTGCGCAAGGGGCTGGCTATGCTGCTCTGGACCCCGCAAGCAGTGGCCTGCAACGGCATCTGCATTGACTTTGCGTCCATCAATTCCATAGCAATAGAGCGCCGCTTCAAACGCAGCCACACCAGGAGACGAGCACCATGAAAGCCGAGGACATCCGCCCCAGCCATCTGAATCCATACGACCCGCAATACGACCCCCTGGTTGCCAGAAACCCCGGACATGGGGCCGGCTACGCTCCGACCTACTGGGTAGGAACAGCAGGCCGGCCGCCCGAGGACGATGGTCCGGTCTGCGGCGACATGGAAGCCGATGTGGTCATCGTGGGCTCGGGCTTCACGGGCCTGTCCACTGCGCTGTTTCTGGCCCGCGAACACGGCATTCGCGCCGTGGTTCTCGAAGCCAACCAGAGCGCCTGGGGCTGCACCAGCCGCAACGGCGGCCAGGGCCAGAATGCCAGCGGCCGCCTCTATCGCTCGCAGTGGATAGAGCGCTGGGGCAAGGACACCGCCCTGAAGCTGGATGCGGAAATCCGCGAAGGATTCGACACGTTCAAAAAACTGGTGGCGGAGTTTCCAGAATGCGAGCCACAACCAGGAGGGCATCTGTATATCGCCCACCGCGACAGGAAAATGGATTTTCTGCGCAACGAGACCCGCATCATGCGCGAAGTCTTCGGCTACGACGCCCGCATACTCAGCGTCGACGCCGTGCGCCGCGACTATGTCGATGACGCCGACTGCCGTGGCGCGATGCACGAGCCCGACGGCATTGGCGTGCATCCGCTCAAGCTGGCATTCGGCTATCTGCGCAAGGCCCGCGAACTGGGGGTGAAGGTGCATCCCGCCAGTCCCGTGCTGGGCATGGAAACGCGCAACGGCGTGCACTACCTCAAGACACCGGGCGGCACGGTCAAGGCACGCGCCGTCGGCTTTGCCACCGGCGGCTACACCAGCAACGGCCTGCACCCCAGCCTGCGCTCGAAGATCATGCCGATTCTCTCGAACTCGCTGGTCACCCGGCCCCTGACGGAAGAAGAGCTGGCCGCCACCAACTTCAAGACCACGCAAGTCATCACCGACACCCGTACGTTGCGCTTTTACTACCGCAAGCTGCCCGACAACCGCGTGCAGATCGGCAGCCGCAGCGCCGTCACCGGCGCCGACGCGCCCAATCCGGTCCATATGGCCAAGCTGGTCGAGGGCCTGCACCACAAGTTCCCGGCCCTCAAGGGAATCCAGGTGGACTACTCCTGGTGGGGCTGGGTCGATGTGAGCCACGACATGATGCCGCGCATCACCCAGCCCGATCCAAGGGAAAGCGTCTTCTATGCGGTCGGCTATGGCGGCAATGGCGTGTCTTTTTCTGCGCATGCAGGCCGGCGCATGGCCCAGCGCATCGCAGGCCAGAAGATCAAGGCCTTCGAGTTGCCAATCTACAACTCATCGCTCGAATATCCGAATGTGTTCAATATGGTGCGCTCGGAGGCATTTGCACCATTTCGCCGCATGGGCCAGCGCTTTCTCTACCACTGGTATCACATGAACGACGAGAAGAACTGATCCTTGCAGCCGCCGTCCGGCTGCACGTAACGAAGAGCACCTTCCGCCAGGAAGGTGCTTTTTTTCATCCGATCTGCGGATGCGATGCGGTGCACACCCCAGCGCCCGGGCCACAGGAAAGCCGCACCTCTGGCACGCATATTGCGCAAGCATTCATGCCTGCCGGACAGCCCAATCCTCCCGCCTCTGCCTGCGATCAGTGAAACCACCTAAGCCCATTCAGACACCGAAAAAACGCCTTCCACCAGGACCGGGATATCCCGCGCAAGCCACGCCCTGCAAGGCTTTGCCATGCACGGTCGCGGTGCAGGCCAACCCATGCTGCGCGCACCATCCGGGACCGTGCGCGACTGGACCTAACGATTCACATCAACTGGCCCTACTGGCTGCGCAAGGTTGCTCACTACGATCCGCTGAGAAAGCTCTTTGAGCCTCGCGATGCGGCTTTCAACCGGTTCAGCCAGAAGAGGGAATGGGAAAGCAAGTCAGCAAGAGTGAGCACAGCAAGGGTTCTCTGATCGAAGTCTTCAACCGATATCGCTCTAACCATGGAGAAATTGGCAATGAAAATGCAAAAACGATGGGCGCTGAAAGCGGGTGTCGCCACAGCCGCACTGGCCATGACCGGCTTCGCGCTGGCGCAGCAGAAAACCGTGACCTTCGCCAACCAGGACATGCTGGTGCCGCTGCGCCTGGTGATGGAATCGGGCGAGGTGGAAAAGGAGACGGGCTACAAGATCAACTGGCGCATGTTCTCGGGCGGCGGCGACGTGATACGGGCGATGGCCTCGGGCGACGTGCAGATGGGAGAGGTAGGCTCCAGCCCGCTGACTGCTGCGGCCAGCCAGGGGCAGGACATCAAGCTGCTCTGGATCTCTGCAGACATCGCCAGTGCCGAAGCCCTGGTGGCACGCGATGGCGGCGGCATCAGCAGTTTCAAGAGCATGGAGGGCAAGCGCATAGGCGTGCCGTTCGTCTCCACCGCGCACTACCAGCTGGTCGCGGCCCTGGGCAAGGAAGGCGTTGATGCACGCAAGGTCAACATCATGAACATGCGCCCGCCAGAGATTGCCGCAGCCTGGGAGCGCGGCGATATCGACGGCACCTTTGTCTGGGATCCGGTACTGGCCAAGGTCAAGCAAAAGGGCAAGGTGATTGCCACCTCCGGCTCCATTGCACAGATGGGCTATCCCACATTCGAAGGCATCGCCGTGAGCAGCAAGTTCGCCCAGGAAAATCCCCAGTTCATGGTGGCGTTCATCAAGGCCCTGAACCGGGCCAGCGCCCAGGTGCGCGACAACCTGGCCACGTGGACTCCCGATTCGCCCGAGATCAAGGCCATTGCAAAATGGAGCAAGGCCGACCCCAAGGACGTGCCCGCAGCCATGGCGCTTTACCGCTTCCCCAGCGCCGAAGAGCAGCTCGGCGCGCAATGGCTGGAAGGCGGTGCGGCCAAGGCCATGACCCACACCGCAACGTTTCTGAAGTCGCAAGGCCGCATTCAGGAGGTCAAGCCCGACTATGCCGCGTACGTGAGCAGCAGCTATGTCAAGCAGGCTCTCGGCCGCTGACTGCCCGCCCACGACGGCCAGCCCCGTCGTGGCTCCCCGCTTTGTTTCACATAGGAGGGCAATGTCATGCCGACTCTGGATATACGTGACCTGACCGTCAACTACGAGGTCAAGGGCGGACACTTGCAAGCCCTGGCGCCCGTCAACCTGACCATGAATGAAGGCGACTTCGTGGTCGCTCTGGGTGCATCGGGCTGCGGCAAGACAACACTGCTCAACTGCATGGCAGGCTTTCTGGCACCGTCCAGCGGCCAGATCCTGCTGGACGGCAAGCCCATTCAGGGCCCTGGTGCCAATCAGGGCGTGGTGTTTCAAAAACATGCGCTGATGCCATGGCTCAATGTGATCGACAACGTCGCACTGGGATTGCGCATGCGCGGCATGGATCTGAAGACGCGCACGCGGATCGCCGAAGAGAAACTGGGCCTCGTGGGCTTGCAGGACTACGCCAGGCGTGCCGTCTATGAACTGTCTGGAGGCATGCAGCAGCGTGTCGGCATTGCCCGTGCGCTGGCCAACGATCCCGCACTGCTGCTGATGGACGAGCCCATGGGTGCGCTTGATGCCTTCACGCGCGAGCAGGTTCAGGAAATCCTGCTGCGCGTATGGCATGCCACCCACAAGATGGTGTTCTTCATCACCCACTCGGTGGAAGAGGCGCTGTTTCTCGCCAGCCGGCTGATCGTCATGAGCCCAAGCCCGGGACGCATCTCCCATGTCTACGACGACATGCCGTTCTGCCATGAGTTTCTGCGCACCGGCGACGCACGTGCCGTCAAGTCGCGCCCCGACTTCATCAGGATGCGCGAAGAAGTTCTGAGTCTGATTCACCACCGGGAGCCTGCCAATGTCTGAAGCAGTCCAAATCAACCATCTGCCCGCCGCGACAGCGCGCGTGCAGCCCAAGGCCACTGCCTCGCAGGCGTCAGGACCGGTGAAGACCAGTCGCTTCAAGACCCCCGGCGAAGGCTCCAGTCTCGGCATCAGCATCGTCACCGTGGCCGTGCTGCTGGCACTTTGGTTCGCCGCCACCAATTTCGGCTGGATCAAGCCCCTGTTCCTGCCCAGCCCGCAGGCGGTGTTTCAGCAGTTCTATGAATACCTGACCGGGCAGGCCAACGACAAACCGCTGTGGCAGCATTTCTCGGCAAGTCTGCTGCGCGTGACCGTGGCTTTCTGGCTGGCATTCATGATTGCCGTTCCGCTGGGCATCGCGATGGGGATGTCACGCATCGCACGCGGCATCTTCGACCCGCCCATCGAGTTCTACCGTCCCCTGCCGCCACTGGCCTATCTGCCGCTGATCATCATCTGGTTCGGCATCGATGAAACGCCGAAGATTCTGCTGATCTTCCTGAGCTGCTTTGCCCCCCTGGCTCTGGCAGCCCGATCGGGCATGCGCAGCGCAGCACAGGAGCAGATCAATGCCGCCTATTCGATGGGTGCGAGCTACTTCCAGGTGATCCGCCATGTGATCTTGCCGGCGGCCCTGCCCGACATTCTGGTGGGCATGCGCATTGCCATCGGCTTTGGCTGGACGACTCTGGTTGCCGCCGAAATGGTGGCGGCGAACGTGGGTCTGGGTCAGATGGTGCTCAACGCCTCGAACTTCCTGCGCACCGACATCGTGATCATGGGCATCATCGTCATCGGTGTGATCGCCTACGTGTTCGACCTGTTCATGCGCTGGGTCGAAAAGCGCCTGGTTCCCTGGAAGGGACGCATGTAAGAGCGGCCGATTCCCCGACGGGGGTGACTCCGGCAAGCAGACAGCGGGCAGGCATTGCGCCTTCCCGCTTTTCTGTTTCTGGCTTTACGGCTTTACGGTTTTTCGGCTTGCCGCCTGTGCTTGCCCGGCCTTGCGTGATACCTCTCGCACGCTCCGTCCCGGTTATCGCCGGCACAACATCTCGGCCACCGAAAACAGCAAGGCCTCGTCGATATCGTGCTGCAGATCGACGGCAAGCCTTTGACGGTAAAAGACCCCCAGATCCAGCCCGACGCCCAGGGCGCAGACCTTCACGCCTCCCATGCGTTCCTGGGCGGCAAGAACCTGCCGCAGATGCTGATCCAGATAATGCTCGTCATTGGCCTGATGGGTAGCCGTATCCATGGGACAGCCATCGGAGACGACGAGCAGGATGCGACGTTGTGCGGTCTTTGCACGCAGCCTCTGGCACGCCCATTCCACGGCCTCGCCGTCGATGCCTTCACGAAAGATGTCGGGCTTGCGCAGCGCCGCAATGCCCTGCCGGGCATGACGCCAGGGCTTGGCCCCGTCCTTGAAGACAATGTGCAGGCGCTCGTTGAGACGCCCCGGAAACTGGGGCTGACCGGCGCGCTGCCAGCGGCGGCGCGTTCTGCCGCCATTCCAGGCCTGCGTGGAAAAGCCCAGTATCTCCACGCTCGCTCCGGCCATCTCCAGCGCCCGCCCCAGCACGTCGAGCAAGAGCGACAGAGGCTTGGCATAGGTTTTCATGGAGCCCGAGCAGTCCATGAGAATAGTGACAGCGGTCTCGTTGATGGGGCGCTGCATCTCGTCCTTGAAGATCGCGCGCTGCTGCGGGTCCGTCACCAGCTGGGACAGGCGGCTGCCGTCCAGATGACCTTCCTCCAGCCCAAAGTTCCAGCCATTGCGCTGCGTGCTGGCAAGGCGCTGCTGCAGATAGCGCGCCAGCCGCCCGGCCTGCTGCAATCCCGAGCGCGCCAGCTCCTCGTCCATCTGCTCACGGAACTGGGCCAGCTGCAACGCGCGGATCAGCTCACCGGCCTGCACTTCCCTATCGAACTCGCGCGTGAAAACCCGGTAGCTTTGCGCGGTGCCGGCCCAGGCCCGGCTGTCGCCGCTTTGCGCCACGGGCATGCCGTCCTGACTGTGGGACTCAAAATGCAGAGGCAGGGCAAAGCTGCTGCGCCGCCTGGGGCCGCCGGCACCGCGTGGTGCATCGTCCTGCGCCGCACGCACCGCCATGCCGACCCAGCGGCTGAGGGCCAGGGCAGGCTCGACAAACTGGAGCTGCCGGTCTCTGAAGCGCCGCAGCCGATCCCAGTGTCGGCCCAGCGGGCAAGCCATGGACATGCGCGTGGACTCCACCAGATCGGCCATGCGCTCAGGTATCTCGTGCCCGGTCAGCCGGCTCCAGGCCGTGATGGCCACGGTAAACAGCAAAATTCCCAGACTACTTTCCGTCAGGCCGGAATCCACGAAGGCCTGGCACCAGTTCACAAAGCGCTGGCGCATGTTCTCGCGCGCTCCGGGCCAGGCCTCGGGCACCAAGCTCTCCACGCGCAACTGCTCCAGCAGTTCAAACACCATGCGCTCCACCGGGTCCTGGGGCAGATGCGCCTGAAACAAGGCCTGGTCGCTCCACTGCAGACGCAGTCCCATGCTGTCGAGCAGGCCGCGCTGATCCGTCTGCTGCACCGGCACCTGGCTATGGTGGGCCGCCGCCTGGGGTATGGGCGTGGTGCCCCGGTACAGCGTCTGGCCGCTCCATTGCAGGCTGGCGTCGCCGGTGACAGCGCGCAGCATGGCGCCGCCCCAGGCTTCCATGCTGGACAGCGAGGCAGGGCCGGAGGTCCCGGCGCTCATGCCAGCAACGCCAGTGCAGATTCCGAGGGCTGCGCCAGCTCCTGGGCGAAGCAGCGCTGGAAATATTCGCTCACGATGGCGCGCTCTGCAGGCTCGCATTTGTTGAGGAATGACAGCTCGAAGGCCAGCTTCAGGTCGTGAAAGATGGCGATGTTCTCGGCCCAGTTGATCACCGTGCGCGGAGACATCAGCAAGGACAGGTCTCCCACCGCAAAGCCCTTGCGCGTCAGCCCGGCCAGCGCCACCATGGCGTCCACCTTGCGGCGCCCCTCGGCGGTGGCCAGATCCGGCACGCGCGCCAGCACGATGGCCGCTTCCTCGGCCGGGGGCAGATAGTTCAGGCTGGTGACCAGATTCCAGCGATCGAGCTGGGCATGGTTGAGCTGCTGGGTGCCGTGATAGAGCCCGTTGAGATTGCCCTGCCCCAGGGTGTTCATGGTGGCAAACAGCCGAAAGCACGGATGCGGCTGGATCACGCGCTTTTGATCGAGCAGGGTAAAGCTGCCCTCACGCTCCAAAACCCGCTGGATGACGAACATCACATCGGGGCGTCCGGCGTCGTACTCGTCAAACACCATGGCCACGGGCCGCTGCAGCGCCCAG
The DNA here is from genome assembly GCF_000761245.1 of Comamonas testosteroni. Classification (GTDB taxonomy): domain Bacteria; phylum Pseudomonadota; class Gammaproteobacteria; order Burkholderiales; family Burkholderiaceae_C; genus Comamonas; species Comamonas testosteroni_C. The sequence continues at coordinate 59,348 of NZ_AWOR01000044.1, forward strand.
GGCAGGATGCCTTCCTGGAACTGGGTCACCTGCTTGCCCTCCTGCAGCACGATGCTGTCTTTGCCCACCAGATCCAGGCGGCTGATATGACCGTCCAGATTCACACGCACGCAAGGCCAGTTCAGCCTGGCGGCCACCTGCTCGATATGCGTGGATTTGCCCGTGCCGTGCAGGCCCTGAATGACCACGCGCCGGTTGTGCGCAAAGCCCGCCAGGATGGCTTGCGTCACCTGCGGATTCAAGCGGTAGGCCTTGTCAATGGCGGGAACATGTTCGCCCGGCTCGGCAAAAGCCGGCACGCTCATGTCCGTGTCGATGCCAAATACATCGCGCACGCTGACGGTGCGGGTGGGCTGCAGCAGGCTCAGGTCAGTCATCGTCGGCTTCCGGTGGAACGTCATCGTTAATACGGGCGATCGCCGCGACGGCCGCCTGCAGCTTGGGAAGAAAGGACAAGGCCTTCTCCTTGGAAAAACGCATGATGGGTGCCTGCACGGCAAGCCCCATATTGGAGTTGCCATGGGGGGCGGGCACCAGCACGCCAAGGCACAGCAGCCCGGGCAGAAACTCCTCGTTGTCGAAGGCATAGCCCTGAGCCCGCACCTGATCGAGCTCCTGCTCCAGCGCCTCGAAGGTCGTCAGCGTGTTGCCGGTGAACGCCTCCAGCGGCACATTGGCCAGCAGCCGGCGGCGCTGGGCTGGCGACATCTGGCTCAGGAACAGCTTGCCCGTGGCCGAGCAGTGCGCGGGCACACGCGAGCCCGGATGCAGATAAAAGCGCAGCGGCACCGGCGTCTCCACGCGGTCCAGATACAGGACCTCGCTGCCCGAAAAAGCCGTGATGTTGCAGCTCTCGCCGAGCTCGCGCACCAGCTGGGTCAGCACCGCATGCCGCGCGCCATGCGTGGTGTTGTTGAGCAGCACGTTCTGCGCCAGCCGCATCAGCCGCTGGCCCGTGCCGTAGTGACGCCCGTTGCCATCTCTTTGCAGGATTCCGGCGCCCTCCAGCTGCGCAAGCATGCGGTGCATGGTCGGCTTGGGCAGCCCCGTCTCTTCCACCATGGTTTGCAGGGTGAAGGGCTGGCTTTTTTGCGCCACGGCCTCCAGCAGCGCAAACAAACGCAGATTGGGCGTGTCTCCGTCCAGGCGAGCCGAGGGGGTGTCTTCGCTGTGCTTCATATCGTTGTCGATCATAGTAATTTCCATTTTTTGAGTCAATTTATTCCATAAAAAGAAATTTATTTGCATGAAAGCAAAAAAATGCCATAGACTGACATCGTTATTTCTTTTTTCGGAACCATAGGTTTCAAATTTTCAAGGAGACAGAGATGGCTGCAACGGACAATCGTAAAGTGGTTGAAGGCGTTCACAAGATGACCCCTTCGGAAGCATTCGTGGAAACCTGCGTCGCCAATGGCGTCAGCGAGATGTTCGGCATCATGGGTTCCGCCTTCATGGATGCCATGGACATCTTCGCCCCCGCAGGCATTCGCCTGATCCCCGTGGTGCATGAGCAAGGTGCGGCCCATATGGCCGACGGCTATGCCCGCGTCTCGGGCCGCCACGGCGTGGTGATCGGCCAGAACGGCCCCGGCATCAGCAACTGCGTGACCGGGATTGCCGCAGCCTACTGGGCCCACAGCCCGGTGGTGATCGTGACCCCCGAGACCGGCACCATGGGCATGGGCCTGGGCGGCTTCCAGGAAGCCAACCAGTTGCCCATGTTCCAGGAGTTCACCAAGTACCAGGGCCATGTCTGCAACCCCAAGCGCATGGCCGAGTTCACAGGTCGCGTCTTCGACCGCGCCATGTCCGAGATGGGCCCGACCCAGCTCAATATTCCGCGTGACTACTTCTACGGCGAGATCGAGTGCGAGATTCCCAAGCCCATGCGCGTGGACCGCGGCCATGGCGGCGAGGCCAGCCTGCAGGCCGCCGTGGACCTGCTCAAGACCGCCAAGTTCCCGGTGATCCTGGCCGGCGGCGGCGTGGTCATGGGCGATGCCGTGCAAGAAGCCAGGCAACTGGCCGAACGCCTGGGCGCGCCCGTGGCCACCGGCTATCTGCGCAACGATGCCTTCCCCGCCAAGCACCCGCTGTGGGCCGGCCCACTGGGCTACCAGGGCTCCAAGGCCGCCATGAAGCTGATCGCCCAGGCCGATGTGGTGATTGCACTGGGTTCGCGCATGGGCCCCTTCGGCACCCTGCCCCAGCACGGCATGGACTACTGGCCCAAGACCGCCAAGATCATCCAGATCGAGGCCGACCACACCAATCTGGGCCTGGTCAAGAAGATTGCCGTGGGCATCAACGGCGATGCCAAGGCCGTCGCGGCCGAACTCAGCAGGCGCCTGGCCGATGTGACGCTGGGCTGTGACGCCACCAAGGCAGCGCGCGCCGACACCATCGCCACGGAAAAAGCCGCCTGGGAGAAGGAACTTGACGGCTGGACCCACGAGCGCGACCCCTACAGCCTGGACATGATCGAAGAGGCCAAGGGCGAGCGCACGCCGACCGGTGGCAGCTATCTGCACCCCCGCCAGGTGCTGCGCGAACTCGAAAAAGCCATGCCGGCGCGCGTCATGGTGTCCACCGACATCGGCAACATCAACTCGGTGGCCAACAGCTATCTGCGCTTCGACGAGCCGCGCAGTTTCTTCGCCCCCATGAGCTTCGGCAACTGCGGCTATGCCCTGCCCACCATCATCGGAGCCAAGTGCGCAGCACCCGATCGCCCGGCCATCGCCTATGCAGGCGACGGCGCCTGGGGCATGAGCATGATGGAAATCATGACCGCCGTGCGCCACGACATCCCCGTGACCGCCGTGGTGTTCCACAACCGCCAATGGGGTGCGGAAAAGAAGAACCAGGTGGACTTCTACAACCGCCGTTTCGTGGCCGGCGAGCTCGAGAGCGAAAGCTTCTCCGACATCGCCAAGGCCATGGGCGCCGAAGGCATCGTGGTGGACCACATCGAGGACGTGGGCCCGGCACTGCAAAAAGCCATCGACATGCAGATGAAGGAAGGAAAGACCTGCGTGATCGAGATCATGTGCACGCGCGAGCTCGGCGATCCCTTCCGCCGCGACGCCTTGTCCAAGCCCGTGCGCATGCTGGACAAGTACAAGGACTTTGTCTGACGCCGTCTGACACCCCCTGAGGCGCTGCGCGCCTTCCCCCTCTCTACCCGCTGCGCGGGGGAGGGGGGCGACACCCTCGGTGCGGGGCGGCCCTTCCTCGGTGTCCCTTGGTCGGGCCGCGCCGGTTTCATGCGCCTTGGGTAAAGCGCAAGGCCCTCGAAAGCCGACTCCCCGACCCCCTGCGTTGCTCGCGCCGGGCCTTGTACTTCCCCGCAGGAGCTTTCATGACTCCCTCACTCTCACTTGCCGTGGCCGCCGACGATGCGCCCGCCACGCCGCGTCCACATCTCCAGCAATTGATCGACCAGGCCCGGGCCCGCGGCCCGATTCCCGTGGCCGTGGCCTACCCCTGCGATGCCAGCTCTTTGCAGGCAGCCATGCAAGCGGCGGAAGCCGGCCTGATCAGGCCCTTGCTGGTAGGACCGCGCCAGCGTATCGAAGCCGCGGCCCGCTCTGCGGGTCTCGATCTGTCTGCCGCCGAGATCCACTCCACGGCGGACGACCCTCGCATCGCCGCGGCCCAGGCCGCAGCGCTGTGCCGCGATGGCCAGGCCCGGTCCCTGATGAAGGGCAGCCTGCACAGCGACGATCTGCTGGGCGCGGCCGTGGCACGCGAAGCCGGTCTGCGCGGCAGCCGCCGGGCCAGTCACGTCTTCATCATGGACATCCCGGGCTACGACCGCCCTCTGCTGATGACCGACTGCGTGGTCAACATCTTCCCCAGCCTGATGGAAAAGCGCGACATCGCCCAGAATGCGGTCGATCTGGCCCATGCCATCGGCATAGCCCAGCCACGCGTGGCCCTGCTGTCGGCCGTGGAGACCGTCAACCCTGCCATTCCCGGCACCATCGATGCGGCAGCCCTGTGCAAGATGGCCGACCGCGGCCAGATCACGGGCGGCATCTTTGATGGTCCACTGGCCTACGACAACGCCATCTCCCTGCACTCGGCGCACAACAAGGGCATCGTCTCCGATGTCGCCGGTCGCCCCGATATCTTGCTGGCCCCCAACCTGGAAGCCGGCAACATGATCTACAAGCAGCTGGTCTACATGGCCAACGCCGAATGCGCGGGCCTGGTTCTGGGCATGCGCGTGCCCATCGTGCTGACCAGCCGCTCCGACTCCGTGGCCAGCCGCATCGCTTCATGCGCCCTGGCCGTGCTGGCCAGCGCAGGGATGCAGGCCTAAAGCAAGACCTGACCAAGGCCCGGCCTGGACACTGCTGTGTCCAGGCCTTTCTGCCAAACGCCTATCTCCCGCAGATGCCAGAAACGCAGATGCCAGAAACGAAAAAGCCTCAGAGTATTTTTACTCTGAGGCTTAACGTTTGGTGCGGCTGGCAGGAATCGAACCCACGACCCCTTGGTTCGTAGCCAAGTACTCTATCCAGCTGAGCTACAGCCGCATTGGCGGAGAGGGTGGGATTCGAACCCACGGTACGTTTGCACGTACGCCTGATTTCGAGTCAGGTACATTCGACCACTCTGCCACCTCTCCTGTGTCGAAGCGTCTATTGTAGCCTAAAAATTCAGGCCTTCAGCAAAGTTTTGCCACCCATGTACGAAACCAGTGCTTCAGGCACGGTGATCGAGCCGTCGGCGTTCTGATAGTTCTCCAGCACGGCGACCAGCGTACGGCCCACGGCCAGGCCGGAGCCGTTGAGCGTGTGCACCAGTTCGTTCTTGCCCTGGGCATTCTTGAAGCGGGCCTGCATGCGGCGCGCCTGGAAGGCTTCGCAGTTGGAGACCGAGCTGATTTCGCGGTAGGTGCCCTGTGCCGGCACCCAGACTTCCAGGTCATAGGTCTTGGCAGCGCCAAAGCCCATGTCGCCCGTGCACAGGCTCATCACGCGGTACGGCAGGCCCAGCTTTTGCAGCACGGCTTCGGCGTGGCCGGTCATCTCTTCCAGCGCTTCATAGCTTTTTTCGGGATGCACGATCTGCACCATCTCGACCTTGTCGAACTGGTGCTGACGGATCAGACCGCGCGTGTCGCGGCCGCCGGAGCCGGCTTCCGAGCGGAAGCAGGGGCTGTGTGCCGTCAGCTTGATGGGCAGACGGTCTTCAGCCAGCACTTCGTCGCGCACCAGATTCGTCAGCGGCACTTCGGCCGTGGGAATCAGGTACAGAGCTGCGGTGTCGGGCAGGGGCTCGGCATCCTGGCCGCCCTTCTGGGCCGCAAACAGATCGCCTTCGAACTTGGGCAACTGGCCCGTGCCCTTGAGCGAATCGCTGTTGACGATGTAAGGCACATAGCATTCGGTGTAGCCATGCTGCTCGGTCTGCAGGTCCAGCATGAACTGGGCCAGCGCACGGTGCAGGCGTGCGATCTGCCCCTGCATCACGGTAAAGCGGGCACCGGAGAGCTTGACGCCGGCTTCGAAGTCCAGGCCGATGGGCGCGCCCAGATCGACGTGATCCTTGATCTCGAAGTCGAAATTCCTCGGCGTGCCGAAGCGGCGCACTTCCACATTGCCTTCCTCATCGGCACCCACGGGCACGGACTCATGAGGCAGGTTGGGCACGGCCACCAGCATGGCCTGCAGCTCGGTCTGGATCTGCTCCAGGCGCGTGGCCGATTGTTCCAGCTCGGTCTTCATGGCAGCCACTTCGGCCTTGGCGGCTTCGGCGGCGTCCTTTTCGCCCTTGCCCATCAACATGCCGATTTGCTTGGACAGCTGGTTGCGCTTGGACTGCAGCTCCTCCGTGCGCGTCTGGATGGACTTGCGTTCGGATTCCAGCGCCTTGAAGGCTTCCACGTTCAGGAAGGCTTGGGGGTTCTTGCGGGTTTGCAGTCGGGCGACGACTGAATCCAGGTCTTTGCGGAGAAGTTGAATGTCGAGCATAGAGGGAGATTTTAGAGCGACTGGCTGCACCCGGCCGATACACGGGGGATGGCAGCAGTCAGCTATCAAAAGCAAAGCGCCTTGCGCAGGCTATTCATAGATTTTCAGATAAAAACCATCTGAAGTCCTTGAATACCGTGCGCAAGGCGCTATGAAGTTACAAGCAGTCAGCTTGTCAGAACTCAATGTCCGGTCTCGGGCGCCTTGCGCACTGCGATCTCCAGGCCCGTGGCCGCGTCGATCTTCAGACCCTTGGGCAGCGGGAACTTGATGGTTTCCTCGATACCGTCCATCTTGCGCACGGCGACTGCGCCCAGTTGCCGGATGCGGGCGATGACCTCGTCGACCAGCACCTCGGGCGCCGAAGCCCCGGCCGTCAGCCCCACGCGGGCCGCATCGGCAAACCACTCCTGCTTGAGCTCGAGCGCGTTGTCCACCATATAGGCGGGCGTGCCCAGGCGATCGGCCAGCTCGCGCAGGCGGTTGCTGTTGGAGCTTGTCGGGCTGCCGACGACGATGACCAGATCCACCTGGGGTGCCAGCACCTTCACGGCATCCTGGCGATTCTGCGTGGCATAGCAGATGTCCTGCTGCTTGGGTTCGCGCACCAGCGGAAAGCGTGCCTTGATGGCGGCCTTGATGCCTGCGGCGTCATCGACCGACAGAGTGGTCTGCGTCACCACGGCCAGCTTTTCAGTCTGGCGCGGCGCCACCTTGGCCACATCGCCCTCGTCCTCGACCAGGTGAATGCCTTCGGAGAGCTGGCCCATGGTGCCTTCGACCTCCGGATGGCCCTTGTGGCCGATCATGAGGAACTCGTAGCCTTCCTTGGCCAGCTTGGCGACTTCCACATGCACCTTGGTGACCAGCGGGCAGGTCGCATCGAAGATGGCAAAACCGCGGCGCTCGGCCTCCTGCTGCACGGCCTTGGAGACGCCATGGGCCGAGAAGATCAGCGTGGAGCCGGGCGGCACCTCGTCCAGCTCCTCGATGAAGATGGCACCCTTGGCCTTGAGGTCGTTGACCACAAAGGTGTTGTGCACGATCTCGTGGCGTACATAGATGGGCGCGCCGAACTTGGCCAGCGCCCGCTCCACGATCTCGATAGCGCGATCCACCCCGGCACAAAAGCCGCGCGGCTCGGCCAGCAGGACTTCCTTGGCTCCCACCACCTCAAAGTACCCCGATCAGCTTCACTTCAAACGTCACGGGCTGGCCGGCCAGCGGGTGGTTGAAGTCGAACAGCACGGCGCCGTCCTCGCGCACCTGCACCACCGCGCCGGCGTAGCTGCCGCTGCCGTCGGGCGTGGGGAACTGCACCACATCGCCTGCGGTGTACTGCTCATGCGGGTCGCCGAGCTCGTTCATGAGCTTGCGGGCTACCCACTGCATCATGTCGGGGTTGCGCTCGCCAAAAGCCTCGCCGGCGGGCAGCTCGAAAGTGCTGTGCGTGCCCTCGGCCAGGCCGATCAGCTTGTCTTCCATGGCCGGCGACAGCTCGCCCGCACCCAGCGACAGCGTCGCCGGCTTTTCGTTGAAGGTATTGATCACATCGCCCGCAGGGCCCGCCAGGCGGTAATGCAGCGTGAGAAAAGAGCCTGCCTGCACGACGGGCAGATCCGAAGGGGTTGCGCTTGTGGTCATGAAAGTCCCGATAAACTGGGCTGCATTGTAAGAGCGAGCCTATAACCTCTTCGCCGCTGCGTTGAGATGGCCGGCCCGCCCCTTCCCCGCCTTGTGCAAGCGAGCACTGACACCCATGCCCATCAAAGACCTGCCCCTGGATGCCCAGCCGCGCGAAAAGCTCGCGCAGCGGGGTGCGGCTGCGCTCTCGGATGCCGAGCTGCTGGCCGTCATTTTGCGCACCGGCATCGCCGGCAAGACGGTGCTGCAGATGGCGCAGGAGCTGCTGAAGCTGCCCGGTGATCGCCAGGGAGCAGGCGGTCTGGCCGGGCTGCTGGCCGCCGACTACAAGGCTTTGACAGCCGTCAAAGGCCTGGGCCCGGCCAAGCGCGCCGAGCTGTTGGCCGTGCTGGAGCTGGCCCGCCGTGCCACGGCACAGCAGCTGCGCGAGCGGGAAGTCTTTTCCTCCCCCGAGGCCGTCAAGCACTATCTGCAGCTGCATCTGGCGGCCAGACCGCACGAGGTGTTTGCCGTGCTGTTTTTGGACAGCCAGAACCGCTTGCTGGCTCTTGAAGAAATGTTTCGCGGTACCTTGACGCAAACTTCCGTCTACCCTCGTGAAGTCGTGCTGCGCGCCCTGCACCATCAGGCCGGCGCGGTGATCCTCGCGCACAACCACCCCAGCGGCAACGTGCAGCCCAGCAGTGCCGACAGCGCGCTGACCGCCACTCTCAAGGCCGCTCTGGCCTTGATCGATGTACGCGTGCTCGACCACATCATCGTCGGGCCGGGCGCCGCCTGCTCCATGGCCGAAGAGGGTCTGCTATGAGCCACGCACACCGCTCGCTACAGGATCTGGCCGGCATCTCCCGCCATCTCAAGCAGATGCGCGAACAGGCCGAAGCCCTGGCCCTCGCGCAGGCCCAGGCGCGTGCTGCGCGCGAGCGTGAACGCAATCTGTTTGCGCTCAGCGTCGGCAAGGTCACGCCGCTGCGCTCGCGCAACGAAGTCAGCTTTCTGGAGCCGGCCCCCTCGCCGCTGCCGCTGCAGATGGTGCTGGACGAACAGAACGTGCTGCGCGAAGCCATGAGCGACGAGTTCGATGTCAGCACCCTGCTGGACGTGGACGATCAGCTGAGCTTTCGCCGCCCCGGCATCGGTCTGGACGTGACCCGCAAGCTGCGTGGCGGCCACTGGAGCATTCAGCGCCAGCTGGACCTGCACGGCCTGCGCTCGGACGAAGCGCGCGAGGCGCTGGGCCAGTTCATCCGGCTGTCGCACCGCACGGGCGTACGCTGCGTGCGCATCGTGCACGGCAAGGGCCTGGGCTCGCCGGGCCGCACCCCCGTGCTCAAGGGCAAGGTGCAGCGCTGGCTGGTGCAGAAGAAAGAGGTGCTGGCCTTTGTCCAGGCCCGCCCGGCCGAAGGTGGCGCGGGCGCGCTGGTGGTGCTGCTGCAGCCGGGCAAGCGCAAGCTGTTCTGAGAACGTGTTGACGACCTGATAGCTGCTCGTTCCTGTCGGCCGCGCCTGTCGGCATGGGGCCTGGGCCCCCAAAGCCTATCTTCCCTGCGGCACGGTGTTGAGCGGCAAGGGCAGCGGCCGCATATCGCGGCCGTATATGCGGCGTATGCGCTCGGGCACCGTGGGGTGGGATTCCAGCCAGTCTTCGAGGCGGCTGGCATGGGGAATTTCGGCCAGCAGCATGTGCTGCACGATGCGCTTGTCCAGCCCCTGGTGGCTGCGCGCATCCTGCTGCCAGCTGCCGTACTGCTGCTCGGCCAGTTCACGCTGCGTGAGCACTTTGCGCAGCACACCGCCCAGCCCGTCCTTGCTGCGCGTCCACTGCACGGCACGGGCATCTGCCAGATACTCGCGCTGGCGCGATACGGCGGCCTTGAGCAACTGGCCGCCGAGCCAGCCGACAAATCCCGCAGCCTGGATGAAGAGGCCGAACCATTGCGTAAGGATGCTGTCGCGCTCGCGCAGGCTCTGGCCGAAGTTGTGAATCAGCTCCAGCCCGTAGACCATGCCGGCCAGCTGCATGTTCAGCCGCGTGTCGCCCTCGCGCAGATGGGACAGCTCATGCGCTACCAGACCCTGCATTTCCTCGCGGCTGAGCTGGTCCAGCGCACCCTGGGTCACGGCAATGACGGCGTCCTGCGCATCCCAGCCCGCCGCAAAGGCATTGATGGCCTCGGTGCGCGCCAGCACCGCGACCTGGGGTGCGGGCCAGTGCGCCGCAATGCACATTTCATGGACGATATTGCACAGTTGCTGCTCGGCCAGCGAGCTGCCGGCTCTGGCTTCGCGTGCCCCTACGCGCTGGGCCAGTTTGCGCCCGCCGTGGCGCAGCTGGTCGAGCTCTATCCAGCAGCCGCCCAGCACCAGCAGCAAGGTCACGCAGATATTCACCGTTGCAAAGCCCGTGGGATAGTCCCAGCCGCCGAATGCCAGAGTGCCCAGCCACCAGGCCAGCATCAGGCCCAGATGCACCGACGCCACCACAGCCAGCACACACAGGCCGAACACCAGCAGCAACCAGCGCGTACTGCGCCTGGCTTGGCGCTGTCGCTCCCAGAAACGCATGCGCTCAGAACCTGACCTGAGGGACGGCGCGTTCCTGCTCGCTCTTAGTCGAAGCCAGCATGTCCATGTGCACAAAACCCACCAGCCGCGCCACGATCAGATCCGGGAACTGTCCGGCCTGGTTGTTGAATTCCAGCACCTCGTCGTTATAGGACTGACGCGCAAAACCGATGCGGTTCTCGGTGCTGGTGATTTCTTCGCCGAGCTGCTGCATGCGGGCATCGGCCTTGAGCGTGGGATAGGCCTCGGCCAACGCCATCAAGCGGCCTACCTGACCTCCCAGCACCTGCTCCGCGGCCATCAGTGCCCCCATGGCCTGCGCCTTGCCCGGCGACTGACGGGCCTTGTCGGCAGCGCTGACGGCCTCGCCTCGTGCGCGGATCACGGCCTCCAGCGTCTGCGCCTCATGCTGCATATAGCCGCGGGCGACTTCCACCAGATTGGGAATCAGGTCATGACGGCGCTTGAGCTGCACATCGATCTGCGCAAACGCGTTCTCCACCTGGTTCTTGTGCGTGCGCAAGCGGTTGTAGAGGGCAATTGCCCAGATCACGATCACCACCACCACTGCCAGCGCGATATATGTCGTCATACCCTCTTCCCTATCCCTGAAAAAATTTCTCGCATCATAGCCAGTCCCAGAAAAAAAGCCGCCGTGGCTTTTGCAGCCACGGCGGCAGTCATTGCGGCAACGCCGCCTACTTGGACAGATCGAGCTGGTATTTGCTCATGCCCTTGCCCAAGCCGTCATCCGCGGCCAGCAAGGACACTCCCGTCAGGCCCGCGGCCTGGGCCACGCTCAAGGCATTGGTGCCGGAGCTGAACACCACCGGGCCGGCCGTCGTCACCTTGGTAAAGCGCCAGCTCTTGGCTGCACCATTGGCGGCTCTGGTGATCTGCGGGTTCTTGCGCACATACTCGATCACCACATCGCGGTTCGCATCGGGCGACGCCCAGATGGCCGACGAGCCGTCGAGCTTGGGGATGAAGCTGGCACCGCTGGTGGCACGGTAGTTGTTGGTGGCGATCACGAACTCCTGCGCCGTATCCATGGGCTTGCCCAGATAGCTCAGGTTCTTGATGCGGCTGCCCAGCGGCTGGGTCACATCGATCTCGTACTGCACATCGGCCGTGGTGAACATGTCGAAGTTGTAGCCCGGGAAGCTGCTGATCAAGGGCTGCTCGGCCGCCTTGTTCACATCGATCTGGTTGAAGCGCTTGGCGGCAGCCTCCAGCCAGCTCTTGATGTCCGCGCCATTGACCTTCACCGCGTACACGGTGTTGGGGTAGAGATACAGGTCGGCCGCGTTGTAGATGGCCAGAGGGCCGGCAACCACATCGGTGAAGTCCTTGCCGCCCTGGAAGCCGGACTTGAACGGCGCACTCACCGACAGCACTGGCAGGCTGGCGTACTGCGGCAGATTGGCCTTGATGTAGCTGGCCACATAGGCCTGCTGGGCCTGGTTGACGATCTGGATCGCACCGGGGTCGCCCACATCGGCAAACAGCGTGCTCATGCGGAAGTCCGTGCTGCCGATGGGCGTCTTCACATAGCTGATGGCCGCCTGATGCTGTGCCTCGATCAGCGGAGCAACAGCCGGATCGGCATCCACAAACACCGTGGCACCTGCGGCATCCTTGTTCTGGATATTGCGCAGCTCGCTCTTGCTGCCGGTCTTGGCCACGCTCCACTTCTTGCCGTCCCATTGCAGCGGCAGCTGGATCACGCCCAGCGCCTTGCCCCAGGAGTTGGCCATGACTGCAGGCACGCCGTTGATGGTGCCGGCCTGGTTGTCCACGCCGCTCTGGCTGTAGGCGGGCTTGGCCGACAGATCGGGGAACACGCTGTGCTGGTGACCCATGACCATGGCATCGATACCCGCCACCTTGGACAGATACAGGCCGGGGTTCTCCATGGTGGCCGAATAGGCCGAGCCGTCCAGACCGCCATGCAGCAGGGCCACCACCACATCGGCACCCTTGGCGCGCAACTCTGGCACGTATTTGCCGGCAGCCTCCACCGCGCCCTCGGTGTAGACCTTGCCTTCAAGATAGCGCTTGTCCCAGTTCATGATGCCCGGCGTGGTGAAGCCGATCACGCCGATCTTGATGGGCAGCTTGACTTCCTTGCCATCGCTGCCCTTGGCCACCATGGTGCGCTCCAGCACGGCATAGGGCTGAACCAGCGGCTTCTTGGTTTTGCTGCTGTAGACATTGGCCAGTACGGCCGGATAGCCGTTGCCCGCGCATTTCTGGCTGGCATCGACGCCATCCACATCCAGGCCTCCGCCCAGCACCTGGTTGAGAAAGGGCAGGCCGTAGTTGAATTCGTGATTGCCCAGCGTGCCCGCGTCAAAGCTCAACGCACCCATGGCCTTGTACATGGACAGCTGCTGCGTGCAGGGTATGGGCTTTACCTCGGCCTCGTAGTCAGCCAGGGCCGTGCCCTGGATGGTGTCGCCGTTGTCCACCAGCAGCGTGTTGGCAAATTCCTTGCGAGCCGCACGGATCAGCGTGGCCGTGCGCTCGAAGCCATAGGTCTTGTCTTCGGCCAGCTTGAAATAGTCATAGCTGCGCACATTGAAGTGCAGATCCGTGGTCTCCAAAACGGCCAGCGTCGCCGTGGCAGGCTGCGCGCTGACAGGCGTTGTGCTGCCGTCGTCGCTGCCGCCGCAGGCAGCCAGCAATGCGGCACAGCCCACTGCCGTCAGCACATGGCGGCGTTGCTGCACTGCCGAGAAGAAACCGCCCGAGCGCAGCTTTGCGCCGGGCAAATCGAAATCCTGCATGGTTGACCCTGCTTGTTGAAAAACAGGCAGTGTCTACAGGGCTTTTTACAGCGTCATGAAGGAAATTTGACGCTTTGAAACTCGGTCCAGGAACTCAGGCGCCGCGATTGCGCATCCAATCCGCCGTGTTCATGAAGCTGGCCTTGAGGCGCGTGCGCAGGGCCTCGGGTACTTCGGTCTCGCCCATGGCCTGATCCATGCAGGCCACCCACTGGTCGCGCTCCTGGATACCGATGGAAAACGGCATATGGCGCATGCGCAGACGCGGATGACCGAAACGATCCTGGTAATAGTCGGGGCCGCCCAGCCATCCGCAGAGAAACCAGAACAGCTTCTGGCGCGCGTCGTCGAGCGTGCTGCCATGGGCGGCGCGCAGCTCCTTGTAGCCAGGCTCCAGATCCATGAGGTCATAGAAACGGGCAACCAGCTGCTGGACTTTGTCTTCGCCACCTATCCATTCGTAGGGGGTGTCAAACGGGGGCTTTTCTTCAATCTGCATGTGTAGCGGCTTTGCGAGTCAGTCCCGATTGTCGGACATGCGGCATGTCCGTACCCGAGCGCAGGAATGCGAAAACGCCAACGGCCGTCAGCACCGTCACGCCGGCCAGCACATCGAGCAAGCTGGAAAAGGCCAGGCCATAGGCCTTGAGCAGCTCTACGGCTGATGCGCCTTGCATCAGCGCCAGTGCTCCCTGCATGTTGCCGGTGACCAGCATCTGGGCCACGGCCGAGCCATGCTGCATGGACGGCCAGATGGCCGTCAGCTCCCGCGCCAGCAGCGCTGCCAGCACCGCCCCGACCACGGCCAGGGCAATGCCTTCGCCTGCCACACGAACGGTGCTGAAGATGCCCGTGGCCATGCCGGCACGCTCGCGCGGCACCACCGTCACGGCCAGCCCGTCCATCAGCCCCCAGGGCAGCCCTATGCCCAGACCGATCAGCAGCAGCGGTGCGGCCATCTGCGCCAGGTCCGAGCCGGGCGCGCAACGGCCCAGCCACAGCAAGCCCATGGCACAGACCAGCAACCCCGCCCCACAGAGCAAGGCCGCCGACAGCCAGCGCGAGAGCCAGCCCGCCAGCAGTGGTACGAACAGCATGGGCAGCGACAGCACGAACATGCGCTGCCCGGCCGCGAGCGGCGCCAGGCCTTCCACGCCGATGAAGCGCAGCGGCAGCAGCACCAGCAGCACCACGAAGGCATAGGCAGGTGCTGCAGCCAGCAGCTGCACGCCGACAAAGCGCGGATAACGGAACAGCGACAGATCCAGCATGGGATGGGGGCTGCGTCGCTCGATCTGCACAAAGGCCGCTGCCGCCAGCAGGGCTGCCGCAAGGGGCAGCCATGTGCGGCCATGCAACCAGCCCGTTTCCGGAACTTGCAGCATGCCCCAGGTCAACAGAGCCAGCGCCAGCGTGAACGACAGCGCACCCGGCAGGTCCAGCCGCTGCGCCTGCGGATTACGGGACTCCGGCATATGGCGCAGGCCCAGCAACAGCGCAGCGAATGCAGCGGCGGCTGCGCTGAGCACCACGCTGCGCCAGCCCCAGCTTTGCAGCAACCAGCCCGACAGCAAGGGCCCAAAGGCCAGCCCAACACCAAAGGAGGCACCTACGAAACTGAAGGCCCGGGTACGCCTGGCACCATCGTAGGCCTGGGCCAGGCCTGCTGTGCCTGCCGCCAGTGCAGCAGCCGCACCCAGCCCCTGCAGCGCCCGCAGCAGGTTGAAGCCGATGATGGCCCCCTTGCCTTGCAGGCAGACCTGCAGCAGCACGCTGCCAACCACTACGGCCAGCCCCGCCAGAAACACACGCCGCCGCCCGTAGATATCGGCCAGTGCTCCTGCCGCCATCAGCGTGGCACCGAAACTCAGCATGAAGGCATTGGTGACCCAGTTCAGCGCCAGAGGGCTGCCGCCCAGCGCCTCGCGCAGCGCCGGCAGCGCCACGGCCGGCCCGGTAAAGCTCAGCGGCATGGCCAGCGCGGCCAGGCATACCGACAGCAGCACCCAGGCAGGCGATGCGCGGCGGGCGTAAACAGGAAGATCCGTGTGCGGGCGGGATGGGGAAGTGGAGCAAGGCATGGAGGGCTGGCGTCGTGAATCAATCAGACATGAACGATAAAAGCGCTCCAATGAAACGAAAATAGCGTTAAAACTCCCCACAATCCCAACCAAAGGTTGCCAATCACCATGGACAGCTTCAGCGGACTTGAGTCCTTTGTACGTGCCGCCGATCTCCTGAGCTTTGCCGAGGCCGGCCGCGCGCTCGGCATCTCGGCCTCGGCCGTTGGCAAGAACGTGGCGCGCCTGGAGCAGCAGCTCGGCCTGCGCCTGTTCCATCGCACCACACGTCAGGTTCGCCTGACGCAGGAAGGCACTCTGTTTCATGAACGCTGCCGGCGCATCCTCGACGAGCTGCACGATGCACGTGCTGCCATGCAGGCCGCCGCCCAAGCGCCGCGCGGCCGGCTGCGCGTGAGCCTGCCCACCATCGGCTACCGTTTTCTGCTGCCCGTGCTGCCCGAATTCCAGGCCCGCTATCCCGAAGTGGAACTGGATCTGGACTTCAACGACCACCTGGTCGATGTCGTAGAGGCCGGCCTCGATGTGGTCATCCGCAGCGGCGAGCTGGCCGACTCGCGGCTGGTGGCACGCCGACTGGGGCCGTTTCGCTTCATTCTCGCGGCCTCGCCGGCCTATCTGATCGAGCGCGGCGTGCCGCTCACACCAGCCGACCTTGCGGGACACGCCAGCCTGCGCTATCGCTTTCTGAACAGCGGCAAGCTCGAGGAATGGACGTTGCCTGGGCTGCCGGCCATGCCCATCGCCCTGGTCTGCAACAATATGGAAGCCATGCTGGGCGCGGCCGTCTCAGGCCTGGGCCTGGCCTATATGCCCGACTTCCTGGCTCGCGACGCACTGGCGCGTGGCGAGCTCCAGCAGGTCCTGGCGCAGCAACTCACCCATAGCGGGCAGTTCTCGGCACTCTGGCCCTCCAGCCGCCAGCTCTCGCCCAAGGTCCGGGCTTTTGTGGACTTTGCGAGCGAGCGGCTGTTCAAGGGCTAGCCTTATTCCGCCGCCTGGCGCAGCGTGATCATCACCGGGCGGCTGACCACCTCGCGCAACGCCCACCAGCCGGCCAGCCAGGCCAGCAATGCGCCCGCCAGCGCGCCCACCAGCGGTACCCACCAGAGCACATTCCATTCGAAATCGAACACCCAGCGCGCCAGCGCCCAGCCCACGGCCAGGGCCACGCAGCTGGCCAGAAAGCCGGCCATCAGGCCCACTCCGGCCAGCTCGGCGCTTTGCACCTGCTGCAGCAGGCTCGACCTGGCACCCACGGCGCGCATGATGGCGTACTCGCGCGCTCTTTCCTCACGCGTGCCGGTGACGGAGGCAAACAGCACGACCAGCCCTGCCACCAGCGTGAAGCCGAACAGAAACTCCACGGCACGTATGACCTGGTCCATCACCTGCTGCACCTGGGCCAGCGTGCTGCTCAGATCGACATTGGTGATGTTGGGAAATTCATTGACCAGCGCATTGTCAAAGCCCTTGACGTCGGGCGCGCGATAGGCCGCCAGGTAGGTCACGGCCACGTTCTCCAGATGCTGCACGGGGTAGATCACAAAGAAGTTGGCGCGCATGGAACTCCAGTCCACCTTGCGCAGGCTGGTGATGCGGGCCTCGCTCTCCTCGCCGCCGATATCGAAGCGCAGCGTGTCGCCCAGCTTCAGGCCCAGGGTCTTGGCAATGCCTTCTTCCATGCTGATCGCGCCTTGCTCGCCCGCCTGCCAGCGGCCGCCCACGATCTGATTGTGATCCGGCATGGTTTCGGCATTGGAGATATTGAACTCCCGGTCCACCAGGCGCTTGGCACGGTCTTCCTCATAGTCATCGGGGCTGACGGCCTTGCCGTTGACGGCGATCAGCCGGCCGCGAATCATGGGATACCAGTCATAGCTGTGCACGCCGGCCTTTTTCAGCGCGGCCTGAAAGTCCTGCGCCTGATCGGGCTGGACATTGATGACAAAGCGATCGGGCGCATTGGCCGGCGTGGCCTTGCGCCAGCTGGCAATCAGGTCGGTGCGCAGCAGCACCAGCAACACCAAAGCCAGCAGCCCCACGGCCAGCGAGCTGACCTGTACCACGGCATACACGGGTTTGGCCGAGACCTGGCGCGTGGCCATGACCAGCCAGCGCGGCGCCGTGCTCTCATTGACCACCTGCCGCAGCAGCTTGACGGCCAGCCAGGCCAGGCCCGCGAACAACAGCACGGCGACGGCAAAGCCGCCCACGGCAATCAGGCCCAGCTTGATGTCGCGGCTGGCGACCATCAGCAAGGCCGCAAAACCCGTAACACCCACACCCAGCACCAGCCACGATGCTGGCTTGAGCGCCCCCAGATCGCGCCGCATCACGCGCAGCGGCGGCACCTGCGCCAACTGCAGCACGGGCGGCAGGCCAAAAGCCAGCAACAGCGTCAGCCCCATGCCCATGCCGAACAATGCGGGCCACAGGCTCGCCGCAGGCAGGGCGGACTCGACCAGTCCGGCCAGCAGCCAGACAAACACATGGTGCACGGCCCAGCCCAGCAGCACGCCGGCCGCGCTGGCGGCCAGGGCGATGCTCACAAACTCCACGACATAGGCCAGGGCAATACGGCGCTGGCTCTGGCCGAGCACGCGCAGCATGGCCGAGGCATCGAGATGGCTGTTGGCAAAGGCGCGCGCAGCCAGTGCCACGGCCACGGCCGAGAGCAGTGCCGAGAGCAGCGCCACCAGACTCAGGAACTTCTCGGCCCTGTCCAGGGTCTGGCGCATTTCGGGGCGGCCGCTTTCCAGCGACTCCACACGCACGCCATGCAGGCTCTTGGCCAGCTCCTGCGCCCAGCCCAGATAGTCCTGCGCGGCCCGCTGCGCGCCGCGCCCTGCGTCTGCCTGCGCAGCCACAGCCAGGCGATAGGTGATGCGGCTGGCCGGCTGCACCAGGCGCGTCGCGGCCAGATCGGCGCTGTTGATCATCACGCGCGGGACAAAGCTCATGAAACCCGCACCGCGGTCGGGCTCGATGGCAATGATGTGCGAGATAAGAAAGCTTGCATCGCCCAGCAGCAATCGGTCACCGAGCTTCAGGCCCAGCGCCTCCAGCAGCGGCGCATCCACCCAGGCATGGCCGTTTTCAGGAATCGCGCGCACCTCCAGATCCGGTTGCCCCGGCCCCTGATTCAGATGCAGCACGCCGCGCAAAGGATAGCCGGGCTCCACGCTTTTGAGCGCCACCAGGCGGCTGGCACCGCCCTGCTCCTGAGCGGCCCGCGCCATGGTCGGAAAGCTGGCCGTGGCCACGCTCTGCAGCCCCTGCTGCCTGGCCTGCTGCACAAAAACCGTCGGGGCGGGATTGTCGCTGACCACCACCACATCGCCGCCCAGCAGCTGACGGGCGTCGCGCTGCAGGCCGGCCTGCAGGCGGTCGGCGAAAAAGCCCACCGAGCTCAGTGCCGCCACGGCCAGCAGAACGGCCACGATGATCAGGCGCAGCTCGCCAGCGCGCAGATCGCGCCAGAGATTGCGCAGTCCCAGAATCCAGACAGATGATGCTTGCATGGTCTGCACGATAGCGCAGCGGCCTGACGCCATGCCCAAACTGCATGGCAATGCCCTGCTTGAGCGGGACGATAATCTATGCCTTCAGACGGAGACCAGAACGTGGAAGTGATCTTGGTGGTGGCCCTGGGGGCTGCGGTGGCAGGCTTTGTGCAGGGGCTGTCGGGCTTTGCCTTCGGCATGGTGGCCATGTCCTTCTGGGCCTGGGTGCTGGAGCCGCAGCTGGCAGCCGTGCTTTCGGTGTTCGGCTCCCTCACGGGCCAGATCATCGCGGCCTTCACCGTACGGCGCGATTTCCACTGGAAATCGCTGCTGCCGTTCATCGCCGGCGGCCTGGTCGGCATTCCCATGGGCGTGGCCGTGATGCCGCATCTCAACATGGACTGGTTCAAGCTCGGTCTGGGCTGTCTGCTGGTGCTGTGGTGCCCTACCATGCTGCTGAGCACACATCTGCCCCGGCTGACGCTGGGCGGCGGCCTGCTGGCCCGCAGCACCGATGCGCTTGCGGGGCTGATCGGCGGCGCCATGGGCGGGCTGGGCGGCTTCAGCGGCACTGTGCCCACGCTGTGGTGCACGCTGCGCGGCTTTGAGCGCCATGTGCAGCGCACGGTGATCCAGAACTTCAATCTCTCCGTGCTGGCCGTCACCATGGCCAGCTATCTGGCCACCGGCCTGGTCAAGCCTGCCATGTGGCCCTCGTTCGCCATCGTGCTGCCGGCGGTGCTGGTGCCCGTGATCTTCGGCACCCGCGTCTACAAGGGCGTGAGCGATGCGCGCTTTCGCCAGATCGTGCTGAGCCTGCTGACCTGTTCGGGCATTGCCATGCTGGCGGCGTCCGTGCCGAAGTTGTTCTTCGCGCAGTAACGTAAAACTGCCTACGGCAAGGCTGATCGCAAGCCACTACCATCTTCGGCATGAATGCCGCGCCTACCGCCCCCACACCTGAACTGACCGCCTTTGCCCATGCCATCCCCAAGATGGAGTTGCACTGCCACCTGCTGGGTACGGTCAGAAAAAATACCTTCATCGAACTGGCGCAGCGCGCCCAGGCGCCACTGGCTC
This sequence comes from Comamonas testosteroni, assembly GCF_000761245.1. Lineage (GTDB taxonomy): Bacteria > Pseudomonadota > Gammaproteobacteria > Burkholderiales > Burkholderiaceae_C > Comamonas > Comamonas testosteroni_C. Next base: position 79,000 of record NZ_AWOR01000044.1, read on the forward strand.
CCGAAGAGATCGAGGCCTTCTACACGCGCGGCGAAAAGCCCGTGGGCGTGCTGCGCGTGCTGCGCGCACTCGACGAGTGGCTGCTGCAGACGCCGGCCGACCTGGAGCGCATTACCTATGAATACCTGCAGGATGCCGCCGCGCACAACGTGCGCTATGCCGAATTCTTCTGGAACCCCACGGGCACGGTGCAGTGTTCGGGTATGAGCTATGCCGCCGCCCAGCAAGCCATCCTGGCCGGCGCCGCAGCCGCGCAAAAGGATTGCGGCATACGCGGCCGCCTGGTGCCGTCGATAGACCGCGAAGCCCCGGCCGAGGCCGCCGTGCAGATGGTGCAATGGATGCTGGACAACCGCCATGACGATGTGCCCGGCATCGGCATCGACTACCGTGAAAACGAGCGCCCGCCCGAGTTGTTTGTCGAAGCCTATGCGCTGGCGCGTCGCAACGGCCTCAAGACCACGGCCCATGCCAGCGAGTTCGGCCTGCCCTGGAACAATCTGCAAACGGCCATCGAGACTCTCAAGGTGGACCGCGTCGACCACGGCTACACCGTCATCGACAACCCGGAGCTGGCCCGGCGCTGCGCCGATCTGGGCATTGTGTTCACCGTGGTGCCGACCAATTCCTACTATCTGCGCACGCTGGCACCAGAGCGCTGGGCGCTGGACCACCCGATTCGCCAGATGCCCGGCCTGGGCCTTCGTGTGCACCCCAACACTGACGACCCCACGCTGCACCATGTGAACCCCACGGGAGCCTGGACCAAGATGGTCAGCGACTTTGGTTTTTCGATGGCCGACCTCAAGGACTTCATGCTCAACGGCATCGATGCGGCCTGGATAGACGAGAGCGAAAAACGCAGCCTGCGCCAGCAGTGGAGCGACGAGTTCGATGCATTGAGCCGCACACACCGCTTCTGATCAAATATCGCCGCATCGCCTGTCCACCAGGCGATTTCAGCTATCAAATGGATTCCGGCAGGCATAACACCCGCCTCCTCTCATACCGACCATCTGCCCTATGCCCTCAGACAAGCCCGCCAGCCTTGAAGAGATTCAGGCGTCCATTGCCAAACTCAGAGTCACCGAACAGCAGCTCGAGGCCACTGCACAGAAGTACGAAAGCAAGATGCAAAGCTCGAGGAAATGGAACTATCTTGCCGTGGCCATGGCCGTGGTGGTCTGCGCCGTGGCCTGGATCAACCAGGCCACGCCCTGGCTGCGCTGGGGCGTGCTGCCCGTGGTGCTGTTCATGGTGCTGTTCTTCGAAGGCATGCGCCGGCTGCTGGGCGTGACCATGCAAAGCAGCATGCGCCAGCTCAAGACCCAGATCCGCACACTGGAAACCAGCCTGGCCGAGGTACAAGCCACAGCGAAAGATCAGCCATGACTGCCGCCAGACCCGTTCGCGTTCTGATGGTCTGCACCGGCAACATCTGCCGCAGCCCCACAGCCCATGGCGTGCTGGAAAAAATGGTGGCGGATGCGGGTCTGCAGCATCTGGTGCAGGTGGACTCCGCCGGCACGCACGGCTATCACGTGGGCGAGGCTCCCGATGCTCGCAGCCAGCAGCATGCACGCCGCCGGGGCTATGACCTCAGCCGGCAGCGTGCGCGGCAGCTGATGAAGCAGGATTTTGACGCTTTCGATCTGGTGCTGGTGATGGACAGCGCCAATGAGGTTGCGGCGCGCCGCATCGCCACGCCCGCCCAGCAGCAGCGCATGAAGCGGCTGACCGACTACTGTCAGCGCTTTGAGGAGCCTGAAGTGCCCGACCCCTACTATGGTGGCGAGCGAGGCTTTGAGCATGTGCTCGATCTGATCGAGGACGCCTGCCAGAACCTGCTGCAGACTATCGCAAAGAAAAATCCACGCTAAACGGAGCATTCCATGGATTTGCCGAAATTTCGTCTCAGCCCCAACGCCTATGCGCTGGATCTGTTTGTGGCCGAAAGCGGTACCTGCTCCTGCTGCGGCCAAGCGCGTGAGCTCAAGTACAACAGCTCGTTTTACAGCCGCGAAGAGCCGGACTATCTCTGCCCCTGGTGCATTGCCGACGGCAGCGCGGCCAAGCACTATGAGGGCGAATTCAACGACTACCTGGGCATTGAAGGCGTGAGCGCCGATCCCGGCGAACCTGACAGCATCGTCATGGATCGCGTGCTGCTGCTGGAGGTCTGCGAACGCACGCCCAGCTATCACAGCTGGCAGCAGGAGCAATGGCTGGTGCATTGCGATCAGCCCTGCGCCTTTGTGGGCTACACCGACCATACCGAAATCAAGCAGCTGGAGCAGGAGTTGCAGGCCGATATTGCCAGCATGCCGGAGCGCTATCTGCAGGCCATCAGCAAGACCGGTGATCCGGTGGGCGGCTACCTGTTTCGCTGCGTGAAGTGCGGCACACACCGGCTGCACACCGATTGCAGCTAAAGCATGAGCACAGGTAGCCTGCAAGTGGAATGCAGCCACCATATCGACGCCAGTGAGCCCGATGCCGAGGGCTTTTACGAGTACTACTACGAATACGACATCTACCGCTTCACGCTGGGCAATCTAAGCCTGGTGGTGCGCAGCTACAGCGACACCAGCGCGCAGGCCAGTGTGCTTCGACTGGAGGAGGCGGGTAGATCACGCACCTTGCAGTTCAAGGACTTGCAGCAGCCGCTGCTGCTGCAGGCCAAGACTCATCTGCACACCCTGGGCAAACAGGATCTGCGCTGGTTCAACCCAAAATATGCGCGATACGATCCGCTTTAAGCAGGTCGCAAGCAGCTTCAGGCACCCGTGCGGCGCCCCCAGTTCATCACTGCCGTGCCCAGCACCGCCATGGCACCGCCCAGCACCATCGATCCATCAATGCTTTCACCCAGCAGCAGGGCAGAAAGCAGCACGCCGATCACAGGCACCAGCGTGATATAGCCCGATGCGGCACCCGCGCCCAGAGATTTGACGCCCGCGAAGTACCAGGCATAGGCCAGGGCCGTGGAGCCATAGGCCATGAAGACCATAGCCGTCCAGGCCGTGCCACTGGCCTGGAATGCCGAAACCAGCCCCTGCGGACCTTCCAGCATCAGGCTGGCGGCCAGCAGCAGCGAGGCACCGAAAATGGAGGTCACGGTGGTGGCAGCCAGCGCATCCACGCCTGCCAGCATGGCGCGGCCGATCAGCGTGTAGCAGACCCAGCAGGCGACGCAGCCCAGAATCAGCATCTCGCCCACCCCCACCGTTCCGTTGAGCAATTGCATGGGATCGCCATGCGAGATGACCACCACGGCACCGCAAGCCGCCAGCAGCATGCCCAGGGCAATGGTGGCGTTGATGCGTTCCTTGAACAGCCACACGGCAAACGCCAGCGTGACCACCGGATTGAGCGTGATGAGCAGCGCCGCCTTGCCCGCAGGCAGATGCTGCAGACCTGTGAGGAAAAAGCTGGCGTAGCCGAACACCCCGGTCGCGCCTGCGGCAAACATGCCCAGCCAGGTCTTGACAGACCAGTGCCTCAGAGCACCCAGCCCGCCCGAAAAATACAGCCAGGGCAGCAGCAGGGTAGCGGCCAGCAAAAAGCGCAGCGCCGACGCCGCCAGCGGCGGCATATTGAGCGCCAGAATGCGGCCAGCCGGCCAGGAAGCGCCCCACATCAGGGCCATGCCCAGAAGACGCAGATGCGCGCTCATCAAAGAGCTTTTGACGGATTCGGAAGTCATGAAGATGGCCAACAAAAAAAGCCGCAGCCATTCGATCGCGGGCAGCGGCTCAGATCAGGGATCTGAAGACCCAATATACCCGCACAACACGTTCCGGATGGATGGATGGATGGATGGATGCATGCCGCTGCTGTCTGGCGCACTGCGCTATGCCTGCACAGGCCCCAGCAGCGCGGCATGCTTGTGCAACGCATCACGCACCAGAGGTCGCAGCTGCGCTGCCTCGGAGGGCTCGTTCAAGGCCGCCAGAATGCGAAGCCGCATGCGCGGCTCCCAGAACTTCTGGATATGCTGGGCCACACCGTCAAGCGCCTCGTCATGCTCGGGCATGGCCTCGAAGAACTCGGCTATGCGATTGGCCATGCGGATCAGGTTGTTCACGTCCATCACTGACTTCCCATCTCCAGCTGAGCCGCGGCCAGATGACCGAGCTGCTGGTCGTTGAAACGCTTGTAGCCTTGCTGCCAGCTTGAAGGCTGCGCCACGGGCAGTACCTGCACGGCCGTCACCTTGTACTCGGGGCAGTTGGTGGCCCAGTCCGAGCTGTCGGTGGTGATCACATTCGCGCCCGACTCGGGAAAATGGAAGGTGGTGTAGACCACACCGGGCTGTATGCGCTCGGTCACCGCGGCGCGCAGCACCGTATGACCAGCACGGCTTTCAATGCCCACCCAGTCACCATCGCCTATGCCGCGATCCTCCGCATCATGGGGGTGGATCTCCAGCCTGTCCTCGCCATGCCAGTGGCTGTTGGGCGTACGCCGCGTCTGCGCGCCCACGTTGTACTGCGAGAGAATGCGCCCCGTGGTCAGCAGCAGCGGAAAGCGCTGCGTGACCTTTTCATCCGTGGCCACATACTGGGTGATGATGAAACGGCCCTTGCCACGCACGAATTTTTCCTTGTGCATGATGGCCGTGCCCGCCTCTTCGGTGCCTTCATTGCAGGGCCACTGAACGCTGCCCAGGCGCTCGATCTTCTCGTAGCTCACACCTGCGAAAGTCGGAGTCAGCTCCGCAATCTCGGCCATGATCTCGCGCGGATGGCCGTAGTTCATGGGATAGCCAAGCGCCTTGGACAAAAGCTGAGTCACCTCCCAGTCGGCATAGCCGGCCAGCGGCTGCATGAGCTGGGTCACGCGCGAAATGCGGCGCTCGGCGTTGGTGAAGGTGCCGTCCTTTTCCATGAAGGACGAGCCGGGCAGGAACACATGGGCGTACTTGGCGGTTTCGTTGAGGAAGATGTCCTGCACCACCACGCACTCCATGGCCGACAGCGCTGCCGTCACATGCTGGGTGTTCGGGTCGGACTGCACGATGTCCTCGCCCTCGCAGTACAGGCCCATGAAGCTGCCTTCCAGCGCGGCCTCGAACATATTGGGAATGCGCAAGCCCGGCTCGGGACTGAGCTTCACGCCCCAGGCGCCTTCAAACTCGGCGCGCGTGATGCTGTCCGAGATATGGCGATAGCCCGGCAGCTCATGCGGAAAGCTGCCCATGTCGCAGGAACCCTGGACATTGTTCTGGCCGCGCAACGGGTTCACGCCCACACCTTCGCGGCCCACATTGCCCGTGGCCATGGCCAGATTGGCAATGCCCATGACCATGGTCGAGCCCTGCGCATGCTCGGTCACGCCCAGGCCGTAGTAGATGGCGGAGTTGACCTGCTTTCCTTGCGGATGGTCCGCACTGCCCAATGCATACAGCCGCGCCGCGCCGCGCACCAGCTCGGGTGCCACGCCGGTGATGTCGGCCGTGGCCTCGGGCGAGTTCTCGGGCCGGGCGACGAACTCCTTCCATTGCGCAAAGGACTTGGCGTCGCAGCGCTCGTCAATATAGGCATCGGCCAGCCAGCCCTCGGTGACGATCACATGGGCCAGCGCCGTGATCATGGCCACATTGGTGCCGGGCCTCAGCTGCAGGTGGTAGTCGGCCTTGACATGGGGCGAGTTGACGAGCTCGATCTCGCGCGGGTCGATCACGATCAACCCGGCACCAGCTCGTCGGGCGTCGCCACGCAGCCGCTTTTTCATGCGCGAGCCGAACACCGGATGCGCCGCCGTGGGATTGGCGCCGATCACCATGATCACATCGGAGTGCTCGACCGACTTGAAGGTCTGCGTGCCTGCCGACGTGCCATAGGTCTGGCCCAGACCATAGCCCGTGGGCGAGTGACAGACGCGCGCGCAGGTATCGACATTGTTGTTGCCGAAGGCTGCGCGAATCAGCTTCTGCACCAGATAGGTTTCCTCGTTGGTGCAGCGCGACGAGGTGATGCCGCCAATCGAGTCCCTGCCATGCTTTGCCTGGATGCGGCGGAATTCGCTGGCCGCATGGCCAATGGCCTCCTCCCAGCTGACTTCGCGCCAGGGGTCGGTGATCTTCGCGCGGATCATGGGTTGGGTGATGCGGTCCTTGTGCGTGGCATAGCCCCAGGCAAAACGCCCTTTGACGCAGGCATGGCCTTCGTTGGCCTTGCCGTCCTTCCAGGGCACCATGCGCACCACCTGCTCGCCCTTCATCTCGGCCTTGAAGCCGCAACCCACACCGCAGTAGGCGCAGGTGGTGATCTCGCTGTGCTCGCTCTGGCCCAGCTCGACCACGGTCTTTTCCTGCAAAGTGGCTGTGGGACAGGCCTGCACGCAGGCGCCGCAGCTCACGCAGTCGCTGGCCATGAAGCCGTCGCCCTGGCCTGCCGTGATGCGAGACTCGAAACCGCGTCCGCTGATCGTCAGTGCAAACGTACCCTGCGTTTCCTCGCAGGCGCGCACGCAGCGATTGCAGACAATGCACTTGCTGGGGTCGTAGTTGAAATAGGGATTGGAGGTATCGACCTCGGCCCTGGCCTCGCCCTTGAAGTGGTTGGCTCCATCCATGCCATAGCGCACCTCGCGCAGACCGACCACTCCGGCCATGTCCTGCAGCTCGCAGTCGCCGTTGGACGAGCAGGTCAGGCAATCGAGCGGGTGATCGGATATATAGAGCTCCATCACGCCCTTGCGCAGCTCCTGCAGCTGCGGGCTCTGGGTGCGCACCTGCATGCCCGCTTCGACAGGCGTGGTGCAGGACGCTGGAAAGCCCTTGCGCCCCTCGATCTGCACCAGACACAGCCGGCAGGAACCAAAGGGCTCCAGCGAATCCGTGGCACAGAGCTTGGGCACCTTGATGCCGCCATCGACGGCTGCGCGCATCAGCGATGTGCCCTTGGGCACGGTGACCTCGCGGCCGTCGATATGCAGCGTGACCAGCTCCTCGGACAGGCTGGCAGGCGTTCCGCAATCGGTGTTCTTCAGATGTTCCAGCATGGCTCTCTCTTCAGACGGGGTTCACGGTCTGCACGGACTCGATACCGAAGTCCTGCGGATAGTGCTGCAGCGCAGAGCGCACCGGATAGGGGGTCATGCCGCCCATGGCGCACAGGCTGCCATGCTGCATGGTGTCGCACAGGCTCTCGAGCAGTGCCACATTGGCCGCACGCTCCGCACCACCTTGACGCGTGATTCGGTCTATCACCTCCACTCCCCGCGTGGAGCCGATGCGACAGGGCGTGCATTTGCCACAGGACTCGATGGCGCAGAACTCCATGGCATAGCGCGCCAGCTTCGCCATATCAGCCTGATCGTCATGCACGACCAGCCCGCCATGGCCTATCACATTGCCTTTTGCGGCATAGGCTTCATAGTCCAGTGGCGCATCCCAGTCCTCGCGGGCCACATAGCTGCCCAACGGCCCGCCCACCTGAATCGCCTTGACGGGCCGGCCCGTGGCCGTGCCGCCGCCAAAGTCCTGCACCAGCTCGCGCAGCGTAAGACCGAAGGCCTTTTCCACCAGGCCGCCTTGCGCAATATTGCCTGCCAGCTGGAACGGCAGCGTGCCGCGCGAGCGGCCCATTCCATAACCCTGATAGAAGGCCGCTCCCCTGGCCAGGATGATGGGCACGGTCGCCAGCGTGATCACATTGTTGATGACCGTGGGCTTGCCGAACAGGCCTTCGATCGCGGGCAGCGGCGGCTTGGCACGCACAATACCGCGCCTGCCTTCGATGCTCTCCAGCATGGCGGTCTCTTCCCCGCAGACATAGCTGCCCGCCCCCTTGCGCACCTGCAGGTAGAACGCCTGACCGCTGCCGGCCACATTGCCGCCCAGCCAGCCCGCAGCACTGGCACGCGCAATCGCCTCGTTCAGCACCGCAATCGCATGCGGATATTCGCTGCGCACATAGATATAGCCCTGAGTCGCTCCCACGGCCAGACCAGCGATCGCCATGCCCTCGATCAGGCAGAACGGGTCGCCCTCCATGAGCAGACGGTCGGCGAACGTGCCCGAATCGCCTTCGTCGGCATTGCAGGCAATGTATTTCTGCGGACCTGGTGCAGCCGCCACGGTCTTCCATTTGATCCCCGCCGGAAATGCCGCCCCGCCGCGGCCGCGCAAGCCGGAGTCCAGCACCTGCCGGACGATGGCTTCGGGCGCCATGGCCGCAGCGGACCTGAGGCCTTGCCAGCCGCCATGGGCCTCGTAGTCCTGCAGACTCAGCGGATCGATGATGCCCACGCGCGCAAAAGTCAGCCGCTCCTGCCGTGCCAGATAAGGCATCTGCTCGGTCAGCCCATGGCATAGCGCATGGGGCTGGCCCTGCAGCATGCCGGCGTCCAGCAGACCCGGCACGTCGGCCGCCTGAACCGGGCCGTAGGCCACGCGGCCCTGTGCAGTCTCGACCTCGACCAGGGTCTCCAGCCACAGCAGGCCGCGCGAGCCATTGCGCACCAACTCCACCGCCAGGCCTCGCGCCGCGCACTCGCGCTGCAGCGCCTGGGCCACTGCATCCGCGCCCACGGCCAGGGCTGCGGCATCGCGTGGCACATAGATGCGCGTGGCAGCGACAGCTTCACTTTCGAGAGCTGGCTGCGGTTCATCTGCTTTGGTTTCAAGCTGCTTTTGCTGAATTTCCTCCAGCAGGGCATCGAGCCGGTCCGCAGTCATCTGCGCATGGACTTCGCTCTCATCGACCATCACGGCCGGCGACTGGGCGCACAGCCCCAGGCAGTAAACAGGCTCCAGCGTCACGCTGCCATCGGCACTCGTGCCATGGGCCTGGCAGCCCAGTTTCGCCTGCGCATGGGCGAGCAGTGCATCGCCACCACGCGATTGGCAGGCTTCGGCCCGGCAGACCTGGATCAGTGTCCTGCCATGGGGCTGCTCGCGCAGATGCGGGTAATAGCTGACAACACCATGAACCTCGGCTCGCGAAAGATTCAGGGCCTCGGCAATGGCGGGCACGGCAGCACGAGGGATGAAGCCCAGCCTGTCCTGCAGGGAATGCAGCAGCGGCAGCAGACCACCAGGTTCCTGGCCAAAGCGTGCCAGACATTGCTTGAGGGCATCCTGCTGTTCAGGGCTGAGCAGCAGCGGCGCAGACTCCTGCGGCTGCGCAATCGGGTTGTGGGGCATGGGGCGGCCTTTTTATAAGAGCGCACCAGCGCCCTTTGTCTCATGCCGTATTTCAGCCCCGGCCGCAACTCAGGTCAAATTCTTTGAATTGATGCAGCGATTCAAATTGCAAATCAGCGCACGGCCCCGGCAAAGCTCGCACATTGCTGGCGCCAGTCCTGGGACTGCATGAGCACAAGGGCGGCCTGCTGGGCCCGGGTGGCCTGCTCCTGCGACGGGCTCAGGAAAGCGATGGCCGTCTGCACCTTGGGTGCAGTCAGAGGGCGCACCGAGATCCGGTCCGAATCGGGCAGCGTCGCCACCAGCGCGCCGGGCAGCACGCTGTGCAAACCGCCTTCAGTCACGGCCAGCATCAGGCTCAGCACGGAATTGGTCTCCATGGCCGCACTGACCTCGCAGCCTGCCGCCATGAAGCTCTGGTCCACAATCAGCCGGTTATGCATGTCCGGCGTCAAAAGACATAGCGGCAGCCTGGCCGCCTGAGACCATTTCACAGGCTTCTGGCTCTGCTCTTCAGCCGCAGGACTGAGCAGAAAATAATGCTCCTGATACTGCGGCCAGACGGAGATGCGGGCGCTGCGCGCCGCACGGCTGCCCGACTCCAGCCTTTCGCTATAGCCCAGGGCCAGGTCCAGCGTGAGATCTTCGAGTCCGGTTTCTATCTCCAGCGAGCTCATGGAGAGCACCATGGGCGTGATGCCCGGATGCCGGGCACGCAGCAGCGCAGCAAAGCGCGTCAGCATGGGGATGGCGGTAGGCACGGCAGCCATGCGCAGCAGGCCTTTGAGCTGGCCGGCTGCGGCGCTCAGATCCTGCCTCAGCGCCTCCTCGGCCCTGAGCATGGACAGCGCCGTGGCCAGCACCTGCTCTCCCTCGGCGGTCAGTCCGCCGAAGACGCGGCCGCGCCTGACGATGACGGCTCCGAACTCGTCCTCCAGCGCCTTGAGCGCATTGGACAGTGCAGGCTGCGTGATATGACAGGCCTGCGCCGCCCTCGCGAAATGGCGGTGCTCATTGAGCGCCACCAGATAACGCATGGAGGTCAGCAGGTTCATCAGGTATTGCTGCTAACCGTGATCGTGGGAAACTTGCTGGAGAAGTCCTTGGCCTTGAGAGCTACCTTCACGGCCAGATCGCGGGCGACCTTTTTGTAGACCTGGGCGGCTTCGCTCTCGGGCTCGGCCACCACCGTGGGCTTACCGCTGTCGGCCTGCAGACGGATCTGCAGCGACAGGGGCAGCGCGCCCAGATAGTCGATGTTCTGCTCGCCGGCCATCTTCTTGCCGCCGTCGGCGCCAAAGATATGCTCGACATGGCCGCAATTGGTGCAGACATGGGCGGCCATGTTTTCGACCAGGCCGAGAATCGGCACGCCGACCTTCTCGAACATCTGAATGCCCTTCTTGGCATCGATCAGGGCGATGTCCTGTGGCGTGGTCACCACCACGGCGCCCGTCATGGGCACGCGCTGGGACAGCGTCAGCTGGATATCACCGGTTCCGGGCGGCATGTCGACCAGCAGATAGTCCAGATCCTTCCAGTTGGTCTGGCGCAGCATCTGCTCCAGCGCCTGGGTGGCCATGGGGCCGCGCCAGATCATGGCCTGGTCGTTGTTGACCAGCAGACCGATGGACATGACCTGCACGCCATGGTTCTCCAGCGGCTCCATGGTCTTGCCGTCATGGCTTTCGGGCTTGCCCGAAACGCCCATCATCATGGGCTGGCTGGGGCCGTAGATGTCGGCGTCCAGAATGCCCACGCGGGCACCTTCGGCGGCCAGCGCCAGTGCCAGATTGGCCGTGGTCGTGCTCTTGCCCACGCCGCCCTTGCCGGACGAGATGGCGATGATGTTCTTCACCCCGGGCAGCAGTTGCACGCCGCGCTGCACGGCATGCGAGGCTACCTTGGTGGTGATGTTGACCGAGACATTGCCCACGCCGGCCACCGTCCTGGCCGCAGCGATGAACTGGCTGCGCAGCGCAGGATGCAGACTGCTGGCGGGATAGCCCATCTCCACGTCGAACGAGACGTCGTCACCCGCGATCTGCAGATTGCGCAGGGCGCGCGTGCTCACAAAGTCCTTGCCAGTGTGCGGATCAAGCACGGTGGCCAGCGCGCTCAGAAGCGCTTGTTCTGTAACAGCCATTGGATTTAGTTTTCCAGAGGTTTCTTCAATGAGGGATAGTCTAGCGAAGCTGTCCAACCCCTGTGCACAGGAGACAATGCAGCCCTTTGCCCAAGATTTGAGAGACAGCCCGTGAAACTGAAGATGGCCGAAAATTCCCTGTTCGCAGTCCTGATGCGCTCGCGCTGGTGGATCAGCTTTGCGATCTGCGCTGCCGTGGTGCTGGTGTCGCTGGCGGTGTTCCCCAAAGACATCTCGCCTTTTGCCGCGCTGGGCGCCTTCCCGTTCTTCGTCGTCGGCTGCATTGCCTGCTACAGGCAGCTGCGGGCCCCCAGCCCGGCAAGGCTGGAGCAGATTCAGCAGGTGATTGCCGAGCAGTCCTGGGCCGACTTCAGCGCACAGCTGCAGACGGCCTGGCAAGCCGAAGGCTATGAGGTTCAGCGCCTGAACCAGGCCGGTGCCGATCTGCTGCTGACGCGCAACAGCCAGACCAGCGTGGTCGGCGCGCGCCGCTGGAAGGCCGCCGCCCACGGCGTGGAGCCGCTGCGCGAGTTGCAGGCCGCGCAACACAAGCTGAAAGCCGATCTCTGCGTTTACGTGGCTCTGCAGCCTCTGGGCGAGAATGCCGCCAGCTGGGCTGCGCAGAATCAGTTGGTGGTGCTGGATGCCAAGTCCATTGCCACGCTGATCGCCAAGAACCAGAAAAAGAGCTGACGCCCGCCTCAGACTGTCCCCAGGGCCGCCACCGGCCCGCTCGATGGCCCGGCCCACCTACCGCCCGCGGCCCAATCCGGGCACACTGCAGCCATGGCGGCAGTGAAGTTCTCTCCCCCCCTCCCAACCAGTCTTGCCGAAGCAGAGCGGCAGAGCTCCGTAGGCCCCAGCTCCAGCATCGGGCAGACCGGCCTGTTGCTCAGCGGCGGCGGCGCCCGGGCTGCCTACCAGGTCGGCGTGCTGGCAGCCATCGCCGAGCTGCGCCGCGCTCGCGGTCTGCAGCATGGCCCCAACCCCTTTCCAGTGCTTGCAGGCACATCGGCAGGCGCCATCAATGTTGCAGCCCTGGCTTGCCATGCCGATGCCTTTGACAGCGCAGTGCGGCGCATGCTGCATGTCTGGGGCCATATGCATACCGAGCAAATCTACAAGACCGACTCGCTCAGCGTGCTGCGCAGCGGCGCACGCTGGCTAACGCTGTTGTCGCTGGGCTGGGCGCTGGCCCGCTGGAGCCGCATGCGCCCGCGCTCGCTGCTGGACAACGCTCCGCTCAAAACCCTGATGAACAGCGGCCTCATGCCGTTCGAGCGCATTCCACAACTCATCGACAGCGGTCATCTGCACGCCCTGGCCATCACCGCGTCCAGCTACAGCAGCGGCCAGCACATCACTTTCTTTCAGACTCGCGAAGCCTTGAGCCCCTGGGTGCGCGACCAGCGCAAGGCCGTTCAGACCCTGCTGAGCGCCGATCACCTGCTGGCCTCGTCGGCCCTTCCCTTCATCTTTCCAGCCATGCCGCTGCCCATGGACGGACATCTCGAGCATTTCGGCGACGGCTCCATGCGCCAGACTGCGCCCCTGGCCCCGGCCATCCATCTCGGCGCCAGCAAGCTGCTGGTGGTCGGCGCGGGCAGACGCCACGAGCCTGTGAGCAGCCAGCCGCAGGCCGATGCCAGCTATCCCACCCTGGCCCAGGTGGCCGGGCACGCGCTGTCGAGCATCTTCCTGGACACGCTGGCTGTGGACATAGAGCGTGCCGAACGCATCAATCACACGCTGAGCCTGATTTCGCCGGCCGAGCGCATCCACAGCCGGCTGCGCCCTATCGAGGTACTGGCCATCACCCCCAGCGAGCGCATCGACGATATTGCCACGCGCCACATCGACAAGCTGCCGCTGCCCGTGCGCACCCTGCTGGCCACGCTGGGCGTGCGCGCCGGCACGGGCAACCCCATGCGCGATGGCGCGCTGGCCAGCTACCTGCTGTTTGAGCAAGGCTATACCCGTGAACTGATAGCACTGGGGCGCAAAGACACGCTGGCCCGAAGTGAGGAGCTGTGCGCCTTCCTGGGTTGGCCTCAAGAATGTAACAAATGTTAATGATGCGAAAGGAGACAGGCAAATGATGCGTGAGACACTTTGCATGACCTTCATCATCTTTCCGACAACCGCCTAGTGACTCCATCCCCACAGCCCATCCGCGCTTCCAAATCGCTCAAGCTTTCGCTGATCCTGCCTTTTGTTGCCCTGATTGCGCTGCTGACATCGGCCCTGGGCATGCTCTGGTACTGGACCGGCAGCAACACGGTGTCCGCCTTGTCCGAGCAGGTGATGGAAGAGAAAGCCGAGCGTATCGCGCTGATCGTGGATCGCCACCTGTACCCGTCCAGCGCCGTGCTGGAGGCAGCGTTTCCCAGCGGCCAGCCCGTAGCTGCCGATATCCGCGAACATATTCCCGAGCTGATCTCCCGGCTGTGGGTGGCGACCTCGCTGCATACCCGGCCTAATGACTATGTGTACTACGCCAATATCGCGGGCCAGGGCATTGCTCTCAAGCGAGTGGCCCCAGAACTGGGCCAGTTGCGCCTCAAGACCCAGCCCGGCGAGCACCGCAGCTACTTCAAGGTCGCCGGCATGCATGCCGAGCCGATCTACGAATCCACCGAAACCAATCTGTTCGAGCCGCGCCAGCGCCCCTGGTTCAAGCTTGCGGCGCAATCGGCCGATGTGATCTGGACTCCTGCCTATATCGACTTCAGTGCCAAGGACCTGGTGCTCACGCGCGCACGCCGCATCCTCTCCAGCAAGGGCAGTCTCGAGGGTGTGGTTGCCACTGATATTTCGCTGCGTGCTCTCAACGAATTCGTCAACCAGTTGCACCTGAGCGAACATGGTCGCGCCTTCATCATCGAGGCCGACGGCTCCCTGATCGCCGCCACCGGCATGCCCAACATCCACCGGCGCGAAGACGGCAAGCTGGAGCGCATGACCGCCGCCAACAGCCAGGACCCGCTGATTCAGGCGGTGTACGACAAAATCCGGGGCGCCTTCCAGGCCTCGCCGTCCAGCGACGCCCTCGGCACAGCCCTGCTCGAAGATGACAGGCACAACCATATTCGCATTGCCTACCGGCGTCTGAGCAATGGAGCCGGTCAGGACTGGATGGCCGTGGTGGCCGTACCGCACAAGGACATGCTGGCCGGTGTCTACCGCCATATGGCCATGGTGGGCAGCCTGGGCTTGCTGGCCCTGGTCGTGGCCGTCGTCATCGGCACCCGCATCTTCGGCGCCGTGGCCAACGATATGCGCTCGCTGACCCGCGCCGTACGCAGCGTGGGCCAGGGCGAAATCGACACGCCGATCGAAGTGCAGCGCCGCGATGAAATTGGTGAACTGGCCCACAATTTCCACCGCATGCGCCACAGCCTGTTTACCGATCCACTGACCGGAGCCAGCAACCGCAGCGCACTGCAGCATATTCTGACCACACTCACCCGCCCCCTGCCCGGTCGGAGCATGGCCGCCCCATTTGCCCTGCTGTTCGTGGACCTGGACCGCTTCAAGCCGCTCAATGACCGCTGGGGCCATGACAACGGCGATCTGGCACTGGCCGAGATCAGCCTGCGCCTGCGCAATCTGCTGCGCCCCGACGATGTCGTTGCCCGCCTGGGCGGTGACGAGTTCATCCTCATCCTGCGCGGCGTCAGCGACGAGGAGCAGGTTCAGGCCGTGCGCCTGAAGATAGAGCATGCGCTGCAACAGCCGCTGAGCACGCTGCAAGGCATTCCCGAGGGGGAAGCCGTGACCGTGGGCGCATCCGTGGGGCAGGCCCTGTATCCCAGAGATGCTCAGGATGCACAAAGCCTGCTCAAGGTGGCCGACCAGGACATGTATCGCAACAAAAGACCTTCGGTGAGCTGAGCGCAGCCTCGGCCAACGCTTCTAATTTAGGAGCTACTTACGCTTTATATTCATAGAATTAACATTGTTTTCATATTGAAAACAATATGCAAACTGCGTAACTAGCTACAAAAAACAAAGCAACTACCGTTGCCGAACGAACTCGGCGGGCGCCGCCGCAAAACCCGCGCCCGCAGCCTGAAGCCAAGCCCTTCTAGAATGACGGGTTCTCTGTGAAAGCTGTTTCCTCATGACCGCACGCAAACTATTCGTCACCACCGCCCTGCCGTATGCCAACGGCAACTTCCACATCGGCCACATCATGGAATACATCCAGGCCGACACCTGGGTGCGTGCGCAGCGAATGCAGGGCAATGCGGTCAACTTCGTGGGCGCCGACGACGCCCACGGCGCGCCCATCATGATTGCCGCCGAAAAGGCCGGCAAGACGCCCCAGCAGTTCGTGGCCGACATCGCCGCCGGCCGCAAGCAGTACCTCGACGGCTTCCACATCGCCTTCGACAACTGGAGCAACACCGACAGCGCCGAAAACCACGAGCTGTCCAAGCAGATCTATCTGGACCTGAAGGCCGCCGGCTTCATCGAATCCCGCACCATCGAGCAGTTCTTCGACCCCGAGAAGAACATGTTCCTGCCCGACCGCTTCATCAAGGGCGAATGCCCGCGCTGCCACGCCAAGGACCAGTACGGCGACAACTGCGAAGTCTGCAGCTCGGTCTACGCGCCCACCGACCTCATCAACCCGTTCTCGGCCCTGTCGGGTGCCACGCCGGTGATGAAGTCGTCCGAGCATTTCTTCTTCAAGCTCTCCGACCCGCGCGCCGTGGAGTTCCTGACCGAGTGGACGCAGAACGGCAAGCATGTGCAGCCCGAAGTGGCGGCCAAGATCAAGGAATGGTTCGGTGTGCGCACCAACCCTGACGGCTCGACCAGCGAAGGCCTGGACGACTGGGACATCAGCCGCGACGCCCCCTATTTCGGCATCGAGATTCCCGATGCTCCGGGCAAGTACTTCTATGTCTGGCTGGATGCGCCCGTGGGCTATCTGGCATCGCTCAAGGAACTGCTCAACAAGCGCGGCGAGGACTATGACGCCTATATGGCCGACCCCGCTCTGGAGCAGTACCACTTCATCGGCAAGGACATCATCACCTTCCACACGCTGTTCTGGCCCGCGATGCTCAAGTTCAGCGGCCGCAAGACGCCGACCAGGATCTGCGTGCACGGCTTCATGACCGTGAACAACGGCGAGAAGATGAGCAAGAGCCGCGGCACCGGCCTCGATCCGCTCAAGTACCTGTCGCTCAAGATGAACCCCGAGTGGCTGCGCTACTACCTGGGCGCCAAGCTCAACGGCAAGAACGAAGACATCGACTTCAATCCCGAAGACTTCATGCTGCGCGTCAACTCCGACCTGATCGGTAAGTACGTGAACATCGCTTCGCGCGCCGCAGGCTTCATCAGCAAGCGCTTTGACGGCAGGCTGGGTCAGGTAAGCGAAGACGGCCAGGCCCTGCTGGCCGCGCTGCGCGAGCAGCAAGCCGCCATCGTCGCCGCCTACGAGGCCCGCGACAGCGCCCGTGCCGCGCGCGAGATCATGCTGCTGTGCGACAAGGTCAACAGCTATGTGGACGCCAACAAGCCCTGGGAGCTGGCCAAGAAGGAAGGCATGGATGCACGCCTGCACGATGTGTGCACGACCTGCATCGAAGCCTTCCGCATCCTGACCATCTACCTGAGCCCCATCCTGCCCGGCGTGGCCGCCGAAGTGGCCCGATTCCTCATCGTGCCGCCCGAGAGCTTTGCCGACGTGGTCAAGCCCCTGGGCGCAGGCCACCAGATCGGCATCTACCAGCACCTGATGCAGCGTGTCGATCCCAAGCAGCTCGAAGCCCTGTTCGAAGCGCCCGCTGGCCAGGCCGCCCCCGCTGCCGAACCCGCCAAGGCCGAGAAAAAGGCCGCCAAGAAGGCCGAGCCCGTGATCGACCCCAATGCCCCCGGCGGCGAGCCGCTGGCCGAGACCATCAGCATCGACGACTTTGCCAAGGTCGATCTGCGCATCGCCAGGATTGTGGAATGCAGGGCGGTGGAAGGCTCGACCAAGCTGCTGCAGCTGACGCTGGACGTGGGCGAGAAGGACGAGAGGGGCCAGCCCAGGACCCGCAATGTGTTCAGCGGCATCAGCAGCATGTACCAGCCTGAGCAACTGCAGGGCAAGCTGACGGTGATGGTGGCCAATCTGGCACCGCGCAAGATGAAGTTCGGCCTGTCCGAAGGCATGGTGCTGGCCGCCAGCCACGCCGACGAGAAGACCCACCCCGGCATCTATGTGCTGGAGCCCTTCCCCGGCGCCATGCCCGGCATGCGGATTCATTGATCTCATGATCCCCCCTGAGTCGCCTTCGGCGCCTTCCCCCCGGGGGGGCGACACCTTCGCCGCGAGGCGGCTCTTGCTCGGTGTCTCCTCGCGGGGGCATGCCTCATCAGGCTCCTGCGGTTTCTGGCTGGCTGGAGCTTTTTTATGCCTGGCGCTCTCGGGCTGCACCGTGATCGCCGTCACCGGCACCGCCATCAGCGTGACGGCCGGGGCCGTGGGCCTGGCTGCCGATGCCGCCATCGGCACAGCCAAGATCGTCGGCAAGGGCGTGGGCAAGGCCGCTGATGCCTTGATGGATGACGACCCGCCCGATACCAGCGGCGTGAATATTCGCTACCGCGATCCCTCGCCCACCGCTCCCGCAGCGGCAGAAATGCCGGCAACGACCGCCAGCCCCGCACCTGCCGCGCCCTCTGACGGGCTGCCGCAGCAATACTGACGAACCGCCCGCATCGGTTCACGGAAAACCGCATTGCGCTACACATTAGATAGCGCAATGCGGTTTTTTCATGCCCTGGCGCGGCCCTGCAAGCACAAGCGCAGCGCATAACTAAATAACCAATAACTTCCTGTTACACCACCGGGATATTGAGCTTGCCAGGAGCGGTCCACTTCCTAGAATCCGACTCCATCAACTCTGCCTGCTCCGCCCCTGCCCAGAAGAATGCTCGACATTCGCCACAGATAACAAAGGCCGCGCACATTCAGGCATCGAGGTCATAAATCCCCCACGCGGCCTTGCGTGGGGACAACGGGAGGCCCCATGCGATCGAAACCCTTGCTCACTTCAGCGCGCTCTGCGCTATGGCTGGCTTTTGCCCTGGCAGCGCCGCTGCCCAGCCTGGCCAGCTCTGCCGCCACCTCCTTGCGTGTGCAGGATGTGGCCGTGCTGGCCGCCAGCTGCGCCAACTGCCACGGCCCGGACGGCCGCTCCACGGGCGTCATTCCCCAGCTGCGCGGCCTGCCTGAGGCCCATCTGCTGCAACGCCTTCAGGCCTTCAAGGCCGGCACCGCCAAGGACGCCACCGTCATGACCCGTCTGGCCAAGGGCTACGACGATGAGCAACTCAAAGCGCTGGCCCAGTGGTTCAGCAAGAAGGGCCCGTAAATGCAGATCAATCGTCGTCAAATTCTCGGCGGTGCCGCCGCCGGCGCAGCCAGCTTCGCAATGCCAGCCATCGTGCAGGCCAAGGCAGCCTCGGCCCATGTGGTCGTTATCGGCGGCGGCTTTGGCGGAGCCACGGCCGCGCGCTATCTGCGCCAGTTCGCACCGCATATCCAGGTCACGCTGGTGGAGCCGGCCGAGCGCTTCTATACCTGCCCCTTCTCCAATCTGTACCTGGCCGGCCTGCGCAGCTGGGACAGCATTGGCCACGGCTACGGCGGTCTGCGCAAGGCCGGCGTGAACGTGGTCCATGCACGTGCCGACCAGGTCCTGACCGACTCCAGGCGCGTGCTGCTGTCCAACGGTCAGGCGCTGAGCTATGACAAGCTGGTGCTCTCGCCCGGCATCGACATGCGCTGGAATGCGCTGGAAGGCTATGACGAGGCGGCCGCCCAACTCGCCCCCCATGCCTGGAAGGCCGGAGCACAGACCCAGCTGCTCAAGAAGCAGCTCGAAGCCATGCCCGATGGCGGCAAGTTCGTGATGGTCATCCCTGCCAACCCTTTCCGCTGCCCGCCCGGCCCCTACGAGCGCGCCGCCATGGTGGCCCACTACCTCAAGCAGCACAAACCAAAGTCCAAGATTCTGCTGCTGGACGACAAGGACGCCTTCTCCAAGCAAGGTCTGTTCATCCAGGGCTGGAAGGCGCTATACGGCGACATGATCGAGTGGGTCAAGCAGGCCGATGACGGCAAGGTCACGCGCGTGGATGCCAAGAACCTGGAAGTGGAAACCGCTTTCGGAACCCGGCACAAGGCCGATGTGCTCAACGTCATCCCGCCCCAGAAGGCCGGCTTTATCGCCGACCGCGCCGGCGTGACCAACGCCAGCGGCTGGGTGCCCGTCAAGCCCGAATCCTTTGAATCCACCCAGATCCAGCATGTCTATGTGCTGGGCGACGCCACGATTGCTGCGCCCATGCCCAAGTCCGGCTTTGCCGCCAATACGCAAGGCAAGGTGGCCGCTGCCGCGATTGCCGCCGAACTGAGCGGCCAGCCCCTGCCTGCTGCGGCCTTTGCCAACACCTGCTACAGCCTGATCGGCACCGACTACGGCATCTCCGTGGCCGGCGTCTACCGCACGGCAGCGGGCAAGCTGATCGAGGTGCCCGACTCCGGCGGCGTGAGCCCCCTGAACGGCGATGCCGCCTTCCGCAAGGCCGAGGCCGACTACGGCGCGGCCTGGTACAAGGCGATCAGCGCGGATATCTGGGGTAGTTAACTGGCTCATCCCCTGAGGCGCTTTGCGCCTTCCCCTTCTCTCTACGTGCTTCGCACTGCGGGAAGGGGACGCCACCATCGCGGCGGGGCGGCCCTTGCTTGGTGGCCCTCCCCAGCGCGCCCCAAGCCGGAAGCAGCCGTATTTCAAGGCTGCGCTGCCGCTTGCCTTGCTTGAGTCATCGATATGTTGTTGTGGTCTGTTTTTTTGCTGGGCATGGCTTTTGGCGTTGCCGCGCGGCTGGGACGTTTCTGTCTGCTGCGTGGCCTGCGCCAGCAGATGGGGCTGGATTCGGAAGTGGCGCCCGGCCAGGCGCCTGCGCTGCAGGGCTTTGCCCTGGCACTGGCGGTTGCCTTGCTGGCCTCGCAGGGGCTGCAGGCTCTTGGAATGCTTGATCTGGGCCAGGCTGCCATTGTGCGGCCCAGCTTTTCCATTGCCGGCGTGCTGATTGGAGGTTTGCTGTTCGGCATCGGCATGGTGCTGGCCCGCGCCTGCGGAGCACGCTCTCTGGTGCTGCTGGCGGGCGGCAATCTGCGCTGCCTGGTCACCGTCGTATTTCTGGCGCTGGGCGCGCAACTGGCCATGACCGGTGTACTGACCCCTCTGCGCCTTTGGCTGCAGGCCCTCGCCCCCGTCACGTTGACCCATGCCACCCTGACAGCCTATCTGCCTGGGTTGAGCGCCTGGCTGATCGCGCTGGTGCCCGCCTTGGCGCTGCTGGCTTACGCCCTGCTGCGCCCCGGCCTGCGCCAAAGCCGCTTGCAGTGGGGCAGTGCGGTGCTCATAGGCCTGCTGGTGGCTGCCGGCTGGTGGCTGACTGCGCATATCGGGGTCGATGAGTTCGAGCCGGCCCGGCTCACCTCGCTGAGTTTTATCGGACCGATTGCCGAGACCCAGCTCTATCTGCAACTGTCCGTGGGCCGCGAGCCCGGCATAGGCCTGGCGCTGACGGCGGGCGTGCTCGCCGGCGCATTTCTCGCAGCCCTTGGCAGCCGCAAGGCGCGCTGGGAAGGCTTTGACTCCACCAGCCGCCTGGCTGCCAGCGCCGGTGGCGGCCTGCTGATGGGCGTTGGCGGCGTACTGGCCGCAGGCTGCTCCATCGGCCAGGGGCTGAGCGGGCTGTCCACGCTGTCGCTGGCCAGTTTTGCGGCCGTTGCCGGCATCCTGCTCGGAGCGCTTCTCAGTCTGCGCCTGCTGCGCCAGCAATAGCGCTGGCTTCGCTTGGGTATTCACCGATTCCGGATCAGGGCCTGCTCCTAGAATCTCCAGCCACCAGCTGTGCTTGTGCCGCGTGTCGGCTGAGAGGCAATCCCACCGCGCTGCGCCCAAGCTTGCTTGCCCCTCCCCCGAATCCGAGGCCTTGATCAGGCCCCATTCCCATTACAGGAGCAATGCTCATGCAACGTCGCCATTTCCTCTGGACTCCGCCCGCACTCGCTCTGGGCGCCGCTGCCGGCCCGGCAATGGCTGCACCCGCCATCATCAGCAGCCAGACGCCCATCCTGCCGCGCAAGGGCAAGGGTCCGCGCATCGTGATCTGCGGCGGCGGCTGGGGCGGCCTCACGGCGGCACGCTATCTGCGCGAGCTGATTCCCGCTTCCGACGTCGTGCTGCTGGAGCGCAATCCGACCTTCTGGTCCGGCCCCATGAGCAACAAGTGGCTGGTGGATATCGTGGGTACGGACTTCGTGAACCGCGACATGCTGCACCCGGCCAACAAATACGGCTACACGCTGCTGCAAACCGAAGTCAACGGCTTCGAGCGCGACAAAAAGCTGGTGCGCACGGCCCATGGCCTGATCGAGTACGACTTCCTGATTCTCTCGGGCGGCATTCGCAACGACTACGAGGCCTGGTTCGGCAACGACCAGCGCGCCATCGAGTACACGCGCACCCACTTTCCCAACGCCTATATCCCGAATCAGGAAATGCTCTCGCTCAAGAGCAAGGTCAAGAACTTCAAGGGCGGCACGCTGGTGATGACGCTGCCACCTCCGCCGCATCGCTGCCCGCCCTCGCCCTATGAGCGCGCCTGCCTGATTGCCTGGCATATCAAGAAGAACAAGATTCCCGGCAAGATCCTGATCCTCGACCCCAAGCCCAAGATCGCCCCCATCGGCGTGGGCTACAAGCAGGCTTTCGAAGAGCTGTACGCAGACATCATCACCCATGTGCCAAACGCCGGCGTCAAGGAAGTGGACCCCTTCAACAAGCAGATCAAGACCGCCGCAGGCGACTTCAAGTTTGACGACGCCATCCTGATGCCGCCCCACCAGGCGGCCGACATGGTCTGGAAGGCCGATCTGATCGGCAAGGATGCGGCCACCGGCAAGCCCACGGGCTGGGCCGATATGCACAACCGTCTGTTCCATGCCAGAAGCGACGACCGCGTGTACTTCGTCGGCGATCTGATGGGCGCGATCTCGCCCCAGTTCGGCCACTACCCCAAGAGCGGCCATGTGGCCAATTACGTCGGCAAGATCGTGGCCCGGAACATTGCCGAGCGCGTGGCCGGCAAGGAGGTCGTGGCCCGGTTGCCCGACAACCTCTGCTACATGATGGTCAACGGCGACCCTCAGGAGGAAATTTCGGTGAAGTTCGAATACGAGGTGGACGCCAGCGGCCAGGTCAACCAGACCCAGATCGACATGGATGTGCGTACCTCCGATCTGGTCAAGGAAGACTTTGCCTGGATCAACGGCAAGTTCGGAGATTTCTTGGGCACTTAAATCTCCCCCTGAGCGGCTTTGCCGCTTCCCCCTCTCTCTTCGGGAGGGGGGACGACGCCCTCTGCTAGGCGCCCCCGCCGCGAGGCGGCTCTTGCTTGGCGTCTCTCGCTTGGAGCCGGTGCGAGTATTGAAGTTTTGTTAATTGGATTGAAGAAAAGCAATGTTCAAGCACACCTCCCGTAGAAGTCTGGTGCTGGGCGCGGCGGCGGCTGGGGCCGGTCTGGCACTTCCCGCCTCGGCCCTGGCCCAGGCCAGCAGCGCGGCCAAGCCTTCGCTGGTCGGGCCGCTGGCCCCCAACCCGGCCGAGTTCAGGAAAATCATGGAGCAATTCACGGGCGGCAAGCCTGGCCTGGCCGAAGGCCTGCAGCTGGAGGTTCCCGTGCTGGCCGACAACCCCAGCGCCGTTCCCGTCAAGGTCAAGGCGACGCTGCCCATCACCGAGCAGGACTGGTGCGAGGAGATCATCGTGCTGGCCGAGCTCAACCCCTCGCCGCTGGCCTGCCGCATGCAGTTCACGGCTGCGGCCGGAGCGGCCGAGGCGGCGGTGCGCATACGCCTGTCCCAGTCGCAGACCGTTCATGCCCTGGCACGCATGAAAAGCGGCAAGATACTGATCGCCAAACAGGCAACGACCGTGGCCGCCAGCGGCTGCGGCATGTGAATCTGTAAACACCCCCTGAGTCGCTGCGCTCCCTCCCCCTCTGTTGTGCCACGCTTTGCGTGGCCGAGGGGGACACCGCCCGCGCGGCAGGGCGGCCTTTGCGCGGCGGTTGCTGGCCCAGGCCCACTTCTGGTATGGGGCGTAGCTGCATCCACATTCACGATAGATGCCTGAACTGAAAGGAATTTTGATGAATAAACCACCCCGCGTATGGGTCAGTAATGCCAACCCCAAGAAAGGCGAAGTGCTGCGCGTGCGCGCGCAGATGGAACATGTCATGGAAAGCGGTCTGCGCACCGACCCGGCCACGGGCAAGGTGCGTCCGCGCAATATCGTGAGCCGTTTCGAAGCCCGGCTGGGCAACGCCTTGCTGTTCAGCTGGGAGCCAGGCATCTCGATTGCGCAGAACCCCTATATCGAGTTCACCTTTGTGGCCCGGGAAAGCGGCGAGCTGCAGATGCAGTGGAAGGACGAGCAGGGCCAGACGCTGAGTGCCCAGAAGACGATCAGCGTCGCCTAATGGCGAGAGCCATGAGAAATGGCTCACCACGCTTGCCCACTACATGTGGCCGCGCCCCCTCCGAGAGGGCCTAGGCGGCCCCGGCGTTTTCATCTTGGGGCGGCCCGGCAATGAAAAAGCCCCGCCCGGTTTGCACCGGGGCGGGGCTTTTTCATGAATGACAGGCCTCAGTTGCCCTGATAGCGGCCGGGACGATGACTGATCCACAGAAACATGCTCATGATCACCGCCGCAAGCACCGAATACGCCACGCGCTCCAGCGGCACGATGGCCAGCGCCAGCAGCACAACTGTGCAGTCGATCATCATCTGCACCTTGCCGGCGCGAATGCCGTAACGGTCCTGCAGATAGAGCGAGACGATGGTGGCCCCGCCCAGACTGGAGCGATGCCGTGCCAGGAACAGGCAACCCGATCCCATGAGCAAGCCGCCCGCCACGGCCGCATAGAGCGGATTCAGGTAGTCGATATGGATGAAGCGCGGGCCCACATCGGCCATCAGTGCCAGCATGGCGACCGAGACAAAGGTCTTGATCGTGAACTCCGCGCCCATGCGCTTCCAGGCAAACCAGTAGAACGGCAGATTGATGACAAAGAAGACGGCGCCGAAAGGCAGTCCCGTCACGTAGTGCAGCAAAAAGGCCACGCCCGCCGTGCTGCCCGTGAGCAAGCCCGCCTGCGCAAACAGCATCATGGTGATGGAGACAAACAGCGAGCCCGTGAACAGGGCCTGCGCGTCCTCGAAGCGGCCATGGCGCAGGCCCGAAGTGGCCGGTGCCGCAGCAGCGGGGGCATCCATGCGGCCGGCCAGAGCAGAGCTGGCCGAAGAAGATAGCGGTGTGGACATGTCGGGTAAGACAGCAAGATTGATGCCCATGATCTCGATAAAGACCGGGGCGTGCCGGTGCGGATAACACCGGGTAACCCCTTAATTTTACGGATGGACTCATGCTGTATGCACATGATTTGCTGCAACGCAACAAATCCCGAAGGGGAATTTCGGAAGCACCTCCATCAAGAACCTTTAGCTTTTCGGCCCCCATCGCTTACTGTTAAAGCACTGCAAGCTATCAATTCAGAAGCAATCCAGCGCACCCGTCACCAACGTATGCGCGCAGCGCCTCCCTATCGGATGCCAAGACAGATGCCAAAAAGCCCTGACTGCACCATCGCAGGCAGGGCTTTGAGCAGATCCGCCCCCTTTAGGGCCGCTCAGCCGCGCGACTCGTCGGGCAGGCGTTCGCGGTTGAGCGTGCGCAGCACCCGGCCATCGGAGCCAAAGGTCACCGTGAACTGCATCTCGCGCGTGGGCGGATCGATGTAGTTCCAGTCCCAGTCGGTTTCCTGCTTGAGCTGGTAAGTCATCATCTTGGCGGGCTTGCCCAGCATGCGGCGCACCTCGTTTTCCTCCATGCCGGGCACGATCCTCGCAAACACATGCGGGGCCAGCACCTGGCGCAGCGCACTCATCTTGCCGTCCGCGCCTATGGTGATCATGTAGTTCCTGGCACCGGCCGGCTGGCGGTTGTACTCAAAGGTGCGCGAGCCATCCTCTTCGTTCCAGATGCGTTCGGGCTCGCCAAACTTTGCGCGCACATCGGCCTCGGTGGACAGGCCTTCCTCCAGCTCCTTGATCTTCTGCTCGTCGCACCCCAGCAGCGCCAGGGTGCTGATTGCAGCGGCCGCCAGGGCCGCCGTCACACGGGAAAAAATATTCATGGACTTGAATCACAATGCTTGCCAGACAGAATGCGAATTCTGACAGCAAGCCACCCGCGCACACGCGCCACTTTTGCAAACGCTTGTCAAAACGGAGCCATTCCCTGTGAGCACAACCCTTGAGCAACTGTTTTCCCAATTCACCAACGCCGCGCAGGCGGCCCGGGATCAGCAGGACAAATGGCTGATCATCGATCCCGTCTACGAGCACCTGGAGACACTGCAGGACGCGGCACTGGAGCAGGTCCTGCCGCATATCCTGACGCTGATTGAAACCTATCCCGAACTGGACTATGGCGGCCCCGGCCCGTTCGGCAGCCTGATCGAGGAGCACCCCATGGCCGCCTACACCCCGGCCTTGCTGGCGTCGCTGGAGCGCCAACCCAGCGTGCAGGTGATGGGCTGGCTGGACCGCACCATGCGCGTGGATGAAGACTTTCAGCGCGGCGACCCGAACCCGGTCGGAGCCGCCGAATTTGCAGCCGTGCTGCGCAAGATCGTCGATTCGCCCCTGGCCTCGGACGAATGCAAGGAGTTCGCGCAGATCTCTCTCAAGGAGCTGAAATAGCCCGGCGCGGGCCTGGCGTCCGCGACGGGCTAAAATCCGCTGTTCTGAGAGGTTTTACACATATGTCTTTCTTCCGTCGCCCCGACTACCGTTCCGACACCACCAACTTCATCAACGACCTGAAGCAGCAAAAGCCCGAGCTGGACAAGCAGCAGCAAGCCGGTCGCGCCCTGCTGTGGGACAAGGACGTGAACTATGAAGTCTGGGAAGATCTGCGCGCCAGCCGCGTGGAACAACAGCCCTACGTGTACCAGACCAACCACTCCTGATCTTTTCGATGAAATCAGCCTCAAGCGCTTATTCATCAAGCGCGCTCAGCTCTGCAATCCATAGCAGACCATGAGCGAGGCTGAAGAACAGACCCTGTTGCCGGGCCAGAACCCGGACGCCCCTGACCCGTCGCCTTCGGTCGTCGATCAGGTGGCTCTGGCACGCCTTTACGGCGAGCCGCTGTTTGCGCTGCCCCAGGATCTCTATATTCCGCCCGATGCGCTGGAAGTCTTTCTCGAAGCCTTTGAAGGCCCGCTGGACTTGCTGCTCTATCTGATCCGCAAGCAGAACTTCAACATCCTCGACATCCCCATGCTGGACGTGACACGCCAGTACATGACCTATGTGGACGAGGTGCGCAGCCGCAATCTGGAGCTGGCAGCCGAATATCTGCTGATGGCGGCCATGCTCATCGAGATCAAGTCGCGCATGCTGCTGCCGCCCAAGAAGCAGGAGGACGGCGAGGAAGCCGAGGACCCGCGCGCCGAGCTGGTGCGCCGCCTGCTCGAATACGAGCAGATGAAGCTGGCCGCCCAGCAGCTGGGGCAGCTGCCCACCTACGGGCGCGATTTTCTCAAGGCCACGGTCTATATCGAGCAAAGCCTGCAACCGCGCTTTCCGGATGTGGAAATCGGCGAGCTGCAAGCGGCCTGGCGCGACATCCTCAAGCGCGCCAAGCTGGTGCAAAGCCACAAGATCACGCGCGAAGAGCTGTCGGTGCGCGAGTACATGAGCCAGATCCTCAAGCAGCTGCAGGGCCAGCGTTTCGTGGAGTTCGAGCGCATCTTCAACCCTGAAAAAGGCTCGACCGTGCTGGTCGTGACCTTTATCGCCATGCTGGAGCTGGCCAAGGAAACGCTGATCGAAATCACCCAGGCCGAAGCCTACGCGCCCATTTATGTGCGCCTGGCCTATACCCCGGTGTGAGGCTTGAGGCCGGTTGCAAGGCACGCGCCTTGTAACCCTATGGCCCACCAGAAGTTCAGCAAGGGCTTACATTCGTATCCCGGGCTGCAGCACGCCAGCCTCCTGTTCCACCGCGCCTTGACGCGACACATTCGACATGACATACAGCGTCAAAGAAATTTTCTACACCTTGCAGGGCGAAGGCGGCCAGGCCGGCACGCCCGCCGTGTTCTGCCGCTTTGCGGGCTGCAATCTGTGGACGGGCCGTGAGCAGGACAGGCCCAATGCCATCTGCCAGTTCTGCGACACCGATTTTGTCGGCACTGACGGCACCCTGGGCGGCAAGTTCGCCACCGCCGATGCGCTGGCCGAGCGCATTCTGAGCCAGTGGCCTGCCGACGACAGCCGGCACCGCATGGTGGTGCTGACGGGTGGCGAGCCTTTGCTGCAGGTCGATGAGGCCCTGATCGCCGCCCTGCATTCGCGCGGTTTTCGCATCTCGGTGGAAAGCAACGGCACGGTGGCCGCGCCCGAGGGCATAGACTGGCTGTGCATCAGCCCCAAGGCCGGCGCCGACTGGATTCAGCGCAGCGGCCAGGAGCTCAAGCTGGTCTGGCCTCAGCCCACATTCGACCTGGCGGCCATTGAAGCCAGCACCGAATTCCAGCACTATTTTCTGCAGCCCATGGACAACGCCATGCAGAGCAGCAATATTGCCGCCTGTATCGAGCAATGCATGCAGCGCCCCGCCTGGCGCCTGAGTCTGCAAACCCACAAGCTCACGGGCATTCGATGAAACACCCCCTGAGTCGCTTCGCGCCTTCCCCCTCTCTCGCTACGCGGGAGGGAGACGACAGCCTCGCTGCGGGGCGGCGCGGCCGGCCCAGGCCCTTGCTTGCTGTCACTGGCGTTGGTGCGTGCCGGTTGCATGCGCAAAGCCAGAAATAACGTTTATGCAGTTCACCGTTCACCAGCGTTTTTTCTTCGATGCTGCCCACACCCTGGAGCGAGCCATCGAAACCGAGAGCAGTCGCCGCATTCACGGCCACACCTATTGGGCGGAAGTCAGCGTCAGCGGCCCGCGCAATCCGGACAACGGCATGGTCATCGACCTCGGCCACCTGCGCGCGCGCCTTGAGCTGCTGCGCGATCAGCTAGACCATCACTTTCTCGATGAAGTGCCGGGCCTGGGCAAGCCCACGCTGGAAAACCTCTGTCTCTTCATCGCCAATGCCCTGGCCGACCTTCAGCCAGCGCCCAGCCGCATCCGTGTCTGGCGCGACAGCATCGGCGATGGCTGCGTGCTCGATCTGCCCTGAGGACAGGCGCGCAGCTGCAACAAAAAAAGGCCCCGCTATTGCGGGGCCAGCTTGCTGAGAGTCAGACGGCTTTCCCACCAGGAGGCCTAACTCGGCAAGATCATCGGGCAGCAAAGTGCGGCAGCCGCCGCAGCTCTTTGCTGACCATGCTCTTAGAAATTGTGGCGCAGGCCGATTTCGTAACCCGTCAGGCTCTTGCCCACAGCGGGTGTAGGGCTCAGCGACGAACCCAGCTTGCGGGAAGCCTTGTCGTCGTTGCTCATGCGTGCCACGGCTGCATAGATTTCGGTGCGCTTGGACAGCTTGTAGCCATAGCCCAGAGCCAGACGCTGGGAGTCCGCATCGCTTTGCTTCTTGTCCTTGTACCAGGTGTAGGCAGCACGCAGTTCGCCCGCGCCCAGAGGCATCTTCACGCCCAGGCTGTACAGATCGACACGCTTGCCATTGCCGCGATCGGACGCGATCAGCAGCATGGGAGTGACAACGCCGAAGTTGTAGGAAGCGCCCAGATTCATGGTCTTGTAGTCCACGCCGACGGCAGCCGTGCCGCCACGTGCGATGCCGTAGGCTGCAGCAACGTTCAGGGGACCGTTGGCATAGCCCAGACGCACGCCGGTGGAGCTGGCCAGGCTGTGGTCGCCGGCCTGCTCGCCAAAGCTGTGGGTCAGCTGACCGTAGACACCGCCCAGCTTGGGCAGCAGATAGCTGATGGCGTTGGAGTTGCGCTTGGGGTTGGAGCCTTCGGAGGTGCCTGCAGCCGAGCCGCTGATCAGGTTATGGCCGTTGATGGCGCCCATGCCGGTATCACCAAAGGCGTGGAAGGTCTCCAGGTTCTGGTAGGCGGGGGTCTTGTCGCGGCCCAGGCGCACTTCACCGAAGTTGCCCAACAGGCTGACGGTGGAGCGGCGATCGAACTTGAAGCCGGAAGCCGTGCCGTCGTCCACGCTCAGGCTGCCTTCCAGCCAGAAATCGGCCTTCAGACCGCCGCCCAGATCTTCCACGCCGCGAAAGCCCAGACGGCTGCTGGAGTTGCCGCCGTTGGCCAGACCGGAAACGCTTTTGCCGGTCGTGGAGATGTGGGCCACCGACACGTCGGCCACGCCAAAGACGGTAACGCTGGATTGAGCCAGGGCACCGGCGGAGACGGTCAGGGCGGCAAGGGCGAGAAGAGTTCGTTTCATGCTGTTCACTTGTTTGTAGAAATGAGAAAGCCCATGCAGTACGGCTACGGCCTGCCTTGGACGGGCCCCGTCTGGGACTGAAGTCATTAAACAAAGTGAAAATGAAACATTAGTTACAACCCTTAAATTCTCAACAAAACAACAATCTTACAAACAATCGCTGTATGGTCCTACAAGGACCATCGGTAGAGTCGGCGCCCTCGTCAATGCGCAGCACGGCATTTCCCTGTCAATGCCCTCTATGAACTAGATGGGTTTTGCCGATCGCATTTAGACTTGCGTGATTTTTCGCAAGCACAGGCCTGCCCCATTCCAGCAACGCGCAAAGCGCCCCAGAGAGACAATCATGTTCCGCACCCTGCTCAAATCCAAGATCCACCGCGTCAAGACCACGCAATGCGAGCTGCACTACGAAGGCTCCTGCGCCATCGATGAGGATCTGCTGGATGCCGCCAACATTGCTGAAAACGAACAGGTCCATATCTGGAATATCGACAACGGCGAGCGCTTTGTGACCTACGCCATCAAGGGCGAGCGCGGCTCGGGCATGATTTCCGTCAACGGCTCGGCCGCTCGCCGGGCCAGCGTGGGCGATCTGCTCATCATTGCCGCCTTCGCCCAGGTTCATGAAAGCGATGTGGCCGAGCACCAGCCGCAGCTGGTCTTTGTGGACGACAGCAACAAACAGGTCGAGTTGCGCCACAAAGTGCCCACCCAGATGCTGTAAAAACGGCTTTTGCCTCCAACACCGAGCGAGAGAACTCCATGCCTCATCTGCATATTGAATACACCGACAACCTGACCGGCCTGAACGAGCGCGCACTGATGCGTGACATCAACGCCGTGGTCTGCTCCCACCCCACCGTTCTCGATGAAGCCGATGTGAAGGCCCGCATTGCCCGACTGAACATGGACCATGTCTATATCGGCACCCAGCCCGATAACCGTGGCTTTGTCCATGTGCACCTGCAACTGATGGCAGGCCGCAGCACCGAAGCCAAGAAGCAGATGTCGGACGGCATTGCCGAAGTGCTGCGCCGCCTCGTGCCCCAACCTGCCGATGTGATGGTGCAGCTGAGCGTGGACGTATCCGATATGGACAAGGCCACCTACTTCAAGGGTCGCCTCTAAGTCCTTCACGACTCCTGCAACAGCGCCCGCAGCCCATGCTCGCGGGCGTTTTTGTTTCAGGGACCTTGGTTTGAGATAAAAATCGCATCAATCCCTTACCTCGAAAGAGCAAGCAGCTCCTGAATCATGAGCAGACCTGACCCTCGCCCCCGCTGCCCCCACTGTCACCGAGCACTGCGCACCTGCGTCTGCGCGCTGGCGCAGGCGGTCGCGCATCAGGTCGAAGTGCTGATCCTCATGCATCCCATGGAGGTGCATGAAGCCAAGGGCACGGGGCATTTGCTGCATCTGTGCCTGCCGCATAGCCGGGTCATGGTGGGCGAGGAATTTGATGCAGCCGAACTGGAACAGGCTCTGCATGGCGGCTGGGCCTGTTGGGCAAGTCGGGCCGATAGTGCGCCACGCTACAGCCTGCTGCTCTACCCCGATACCGCAGAGCAGGATGCCGCCCTGGGGCTGGCTGCGGCCAGCCCTCTGCCTTTGCCCTGGCCGCAGCCGCCAGAGCGCCTTCGGCTGGTGGTCATCGACGGCACCTGGCGCAAAAGCCGCAAGATGCTCTATCTCAATCCTGCACTGCAAGCCCTGCCGCGCCTGCCCCTCCGAAATGTGGAGGACTCCGGCTACGCCATCCGCAAGGCACATCTGCCAGGGCAGCTCTCCAGCTTCGAGGCTGCAGCCCAGGCCCTGGCACAGCTGCACAACTGGAGCGCAGATGGGGCAGCCAATGCAACACTGCATGAAGTCTTCAAGCAGTTTGTGGCGCAGCAACTGCAGCTGCGCCAACGCAATCAGGCGCCCCAAAGGGGCGCCTGATCTTCAGCCGTCAAACGGCTTTCCGGCTCAGCGGTTGTTGGCCACCTGCTCGGGCACATCGGCAGGCTTGGCGGGATCGGTCATCACCAGGGCAGGGCCGCTGCGCTCGCTCTTGCTGCGCTTGCGCTCTGCTGCTCCATCGTCGGCGCTCAGGCTGTCGCGGGTGTTTTTCTGCACGGCAATCGCACCAAACAGAGCCAGTGCAAAAGCCATGGCATAGAAGCCTTTTTCGCTGAGCTGCAACGTGGCGTTGAAGAGACCTGCGCCCAGAAGCAGCACCGCAATGATCAGCGCCACCCAGCTGATGCCGTAGTAAATGCCGGTCACGGAAACGCCTTCGAGCTTGTCGCGCACGGTTTTTTGCAGCGAGATGGCCGAGTACAGGCCCAGCACCAGCACGGCAAAGTAAAAGCCTTTTTCGTTGAGCTGCATGGCGGCATTCCACAGCCCGACCAGGAAGGCGGCGATGCCCAGCAGCAAGGCGGCCCAGGATGCGCCGACAAAGGCGGAGGAAGGCTTGTGGCTGGTGATGGCTTGCGAGTTCATGAGCGGGTCTCAGAAGTTGTGGTGAACGGATAGTAGAAAATCCGTTCGCTCAAGCCAAGAGTTTCTTCACACAGTATCACCAGAAGATACTCAAAGCACTTTTTCCCCTTCCCAGGCTCAGGGCTTGGGTTGCAAGCATGCTTGCATGCCCTGAGCTACAGCCGTTGCCAGGCCATCGCGCACAGGCTCTGGGCCTCAGTCCTCATCCTCGACTTCATCGCCATCCATGGCCGCATTGAGCTCTTCCTGGACATGGGGCGGCATGCCGTCTTCCCAGCCATGCTCGTCGACATAGGCATAGATATCGGGTTGCTCGCCGGGCACGGCCTGCAGCATGATGGCCGGAATCTGCCATTTGGCTTCATCGCCCTTGACGGCTTCGCTGGTCCAGTCATAGCCAGGGTGCTTGTCATTGCCCGTGGGCGAAGCCAGATCGTTGGCCGGATCCCAGCCAATGGTGGCGGGTGCAAGATTGCCCTGTTCAAAGCGCTGGCTCAGCGCCTGCACACGGGCCCAGCCTGAGCGGTTGATGCTGGGTACCTTGTCCTGCGAAGCATAGTGCTGGAAGTAGCCCGGCTGCTGATACCAGTACAAGGCCTTGGCAACGGCCGGCTCCAGCTTGGGATGCTTGCTGATCCAGTCGGGCAGCGCGCTGCCGTTGTCGTAGTTCATGGTGGTGACCACAGCCAGCCACTGAAGGGGCGTGGCAGTGGCCAGGAATTCCTTCATCAGATCCAGATACAGGGCATCAAAGTCGTCGTCATCCATGGCTCAGACTCCTCCAGGTTGCTTACATCCGCACGATAACAAACCAGGCCTAGGCGATCAAACGAGCATCCAGCCAGCCACGCAGGCTATTGATAAAGGCCCAGCCGCCGGCATGACGCGCCTGCTCCAGCGTCACCACCTGCTCTGTCAGCCGGCCCTGGGACAGGGCCAGTGCCCGCCCCACGCCCGGCAGCAGCCCGCATTGCAGCGGCGGGGTGACCCAGCGCCCATCCAGCTGCACGGCAATGTTGCCGCGCGTGCCTTCGGTGATCTGACCGTCCTCGTTGAAAAGCACGATATCGAAAATGTCGACGCTCTGGGGCTTGAAAGCGTCGTAATGCTGACGTACCGAAGTTTTGAAACGCACCACATCGCTATGCGCCACCGCGTTTGCAATGGGTTGATGCGCCAGCTGCAGCGCCACCGGCTGGACCGTGGGCGGCAAGGGCTCGGCCGTGATCTGCACTTCACCGGTGACCGAAAGCGCCAGCCGCACGCGCCAGTCGCCCAGGGCATGAGTCTGCCCGGCCATGCGCTCCATATCGGACTCCAGCTGCATCTGCATCAACGGATAGCGGAAATGCTGCGCAGTGATTTGCAAACGAGCCCAGTGCAAGGACCAATTCTGCCAACGGCCATCCTTGAGTGCCAGGGTTTCGAGGATTTCAAGATTCGTGTTCATGCTCAAACGCCTTGCTCAAGCACCTTCAGAAAAGTCTGCTTGTGTTGCCATTCCATCCATTCGTCGGCCGCATTGGCGCTGGCCGTGATGCCGCTGCCTATGCCGCAGCTCAGGCCCCCGTTCCTGAGCACCACTGTGCGAATGGGAACATTGAACGTTGCGTGAATGCTCCCCGACTCAGCCCCGGGTCGCACCACGCCCAGCGCACCGCAGTAGACGCCACGAGGCTCGGGCTCCAGCTCGCGAATCAGGCGCATGGCCTGGCGCTTGGGCGCCCCGGTAATCGAGCCGCAAGGAAACAGCGCCTCGAACACATCCACCAGCCGCACATCCGAGCGTGTGCGTGCCACCACATCCGAAGTCATCTGCCAGACAGCCGGCAGCGCCTGAACCTGAAACAGCTGCGGCACTTTCACGCTGTGCGGCACGGCTATGCGTGACAGATCGTTGCGCAGCAAATCCACGATCATCACGTTCTCGGCCCGCTCCTTGGCCGACTCGCGCATAGCTTGCGCAGCCCGTGCATCGGCTTCAGGGGTCTTGCCGCGCGCCGCCGTACCCTTCATGGGGCGGGTCAGAATCCGCTCGCCGTCCCAGTCGAAAAACAGCTCCGGCGACAGCGACAGCACCTGCATGTCGCCGCAATCGACCAATGCCGCATAGCCTCCGGGCTGGGCCTGCCGCAGTCTTGCGAACAGCACCTGGGCCAGTGCGCTGGAATCGCCATCCTGCGGCGCCTCAAGCTCGGCAGACAGGGGGGCGGTGTAATTGATCTGATAGCAGTCGCCGGCTGCAATCGCCGCATGGATACGTGCCACATGGGCATCGAACTGTTCGCGGCTCAGAGCCGTCTGCCAATGTATTGCCGCACAAGGCACGGGCGGGTTCTGCCCGCAGGCAGCCAGCGGCGCGCGGTGCAGGCCGAACCAGGCCAGCGGCTGGCCTGCTGCCGCGGCATGCACGGCCTGGGCATAGGCCCGGTCGAAAGCAGCGGCCGCCTCGTAGGCCAGCCAGCCCACGCACCACAGGCCCTGTTCGGCCGCCTGCTGCACGGCCTCCAGCACGGCCGGCACATCCTCGGGAGCATGGGCTTGCAATATGCGCTCGGGCTCGCCAAAGCCATGCTGCAGACGGGCAGCACCCGCCTGCCAGGGAGCGGTGAAATCAAGAACGGTTTTCAAGTCAGATCACCTGCAAGCGCACTATCGATATGCGCCGAATGCTATCAAACTTGCTATATCCATCAGCCTGGCATTGCCGGCATAAAAAAACGCGCTGAAGGATTCCCTCAGCGCGCATCCACCAATGGGCCACCTCTGTCGGGTGGCTAAGAGAGAACTCTGTTACTTGCCGCCCAGTTGCGACTGGTACTTGGCTACGGCAGCCGTGTAGGCGGGGCTGGCCAGCAGACGCTGATATTCGGCATAAGCCTTGCGGTACTCGGTGCTGAATTCTGTTTCGACATAAGCCGCAGGCGTGGGCATATAGCCAAGACCTGCACGCTGGTACATCTCAAGGTCGGCCATCACTTCGGCACGACTTTTGCTGGAGGTTACGGAAGTTTGGGGGAGGTCTTGGGCCATGGCAACTGCGGCGCTGGCGGTCAGTACAGCTGCAGTCAACAAACGGGTGAGGGAGCGCATTTTCAATCCTTTCAACGGCGCAGCAGCGGAAAGAAGACCTGCCGCGTGCTGCACGACTGAACTATGCGCCCGGCCCCCATGGGCCGTCTGTGCGTTTTCTCACGCAAAAACTCATTTCACATTGCGAAAAGTCAATGCGCTTCTTCGAGCAGCAGTCGCAGGCCATCGACGCGGCAAAGACGCAGATTGCGCCCCTCGCGCCTGAGCAGGCCCAGGCGCGTGAGCCGCGACATCTCGCGTGCGACCTCTTCACGGCTGGTGCCCAGCATCAGGGCCAGGTCGTTCTGGCGCGGGGCCGGCGAAAGCAGCGCCTCGTCGTTCTCGACTCCCGCCATCTCGGCGCGCTCCAGCAACTGGGCATGCAGGCGGCCGCGCACCGTGAGGGTTCCCAGGCTGACCACGCGCCGCGCCAGCACGCCCGTCAGCTCGTTCAGCCGCTGAATCACGGCGCGCATGACCTGGACATCGCTCATGATCAGCGCTTCCAGCTCCGTATTGGATAGCGATGCCACCAGACTGGCCTGCGTGGCCTGCACCTGCACCGCGACGGTGCGCGGCGGCTGCGCAGCAAAGGCACCAAAGAAAAAACCCGGTCCCAGATACCCCACGATCATGGCCCGCCCGCTGATGCTGTGACCCGCCACACTGAGCTGCCCGCTGATCAGCATATAGATGCGGCGGTCGGTATAGGCCCCCTGAAGCACCTGCCCAGTTTCCAGCCTGTGCCACCGGCATTGCCCCGCCAGCACGGACAGCCTCTCGTCGGAAAGCGACTCCAGCCAGCTCACGTTGCGCAATCCCTGCCAGGCAACGGCTGACACAGGCGCTGAAACCGAGGACTGCGGGGACTCGAGCATGGACATGAACCACCTTGTGCAAAAAAGAAAGGGAAGGCCGCAGAACGCAGGGCCATGCAATGCAGACCACACAGCATAGTAAGGTGGCCGACAGCAGCCATACCCTTTTCAACGTGGCGCTGCAGCGCAGCATCGCATAGACTCGCGGGCAAATTTGCCTGCAGGCTTTTTCTGCGGGGCCAGGCCATAGACAAGACCAGGAGACATCCCATGACCGCCAGCGGCACGCCTTACGGCACCATTCCCCCCTCTTCGCCCCAGCCCCAGCGCCGCCCTGTCAGCCTGCCGCGCCTGGCCCAGATGCGCGCGGCCGGGGAAAAAATCACCATGCTCACGGCCTATGACGCCACTTTTGCCGCCGTGGCCGATGCTGCCGGTGTGGAATGCATCCTGGTCGGCGACTCGCTGGGCATGGTCTGCCAGGGCCTGCACAGCACCGTGGGCGTGACGCTTCAGGATATGGCCTATCACACGGCCAGCGTCACGCGCGGCCTGCACCGCGCCCAGGCCACGGCCTGGGTGATTGCCGACATGCCCTACGGCAGCTATGCCGAAAGTCCCGAGCAGGCCATGCGCAGTGCCTGCGAGCTGATGCAGGCCGGCGCCCATATGGTCAAGCTCGAAGGCGGCGGCTGGACCGCTCCCACCGTGCGCTTTCTCGTCGATCGCGGCGTGCCCGTCTGCGCCCATCTGGGACTGACGCCGCAGACCGTGCATGCCCTGGGCGGCTACCGCGTCCAGGGCAAGGATGAGCAGGCCGCAGCCACGCTGCGCCAGCATGCGCTGGAGTTGCAGGACGCCGGGGCCGCCATGCTGGTGCTGGAGATGGTGCCAGCAGCCCTGTCCGCCCAGCTGACCGAGGAGCTGCCGCTGTGCCACACCATCGGCATTGGCGCGGGCAGTGGCACGGCCGGCCAGGTTCTGGTGCTGCACGACATGCTGGGCGTGAACCTGGGCAAGATGGCCAAGTTCGTGCACAACTTCATGGCCGATGCAGGCAGCGTCAAGGGTGCCATGGAAGCCTATGTGCAGGCCGTCAAGAATGGCAGCTTCCCCGACAATGCGCTGCATGCTTGGTAAGGCCGGGCCTTTGTTTTTGTCACGACTTACGCAAAACGGGCTCGGGCCGGGCGACTGTCTCAGAAGGCAGGCCGTTGTTGCACTCTTGTTTGTGTAAGTCCTATTTGTTTTCCCCCACTGTTTGAGTCATGCAAATCGTTCACACCATCGCCGACCTGCGCGCCGCCCTGGCCGGTCGCGGCCGCCCTGCTTTCGTGCCCACCATGGGCAATCTGCACGAGGGCCATCTCTGCCTCGTGCGCCAGGCCCGCCAGCATGGCGATGTGACCGTGGCCAGCATCTTCGTGAACCGCCTGCAGTTTCTGCCCCACGAAGACTTCGACAGCTACCCGCGCACCTTCGATGCCGACTGCGCCAAGCTCGAAGCCGAGGGCTGCGACATCGTCTTCGCCCCCAGGGAGAAAGACCTCTACCCCGAGCCGCAGACCTTCAAGGTCCAGCCCGATGCACAGCTGGCAGATATTCTGGAGGGGCACTTCCGCCCCGGCTTCTTTACCGGCGTCTGCACCGTGGTCATGAAGCTGTTCCAGGCCGTGTTTGCGACCACGGGCGGCGGAGCGGCCGTTTTCGGGCAGAAGGACTATCAGCAGCTGATGGTGATCCGCCGCATGGTGCAGCAGTTCGCCCTGCCCATAGAGATCATCGGTTGCGCCACGGCGCGCGCCGACAGCGGCCTGGCACTGAGCTCGCGCAACGGCTACCTCAGCGATGAGCAGCGTGTGCAGGCCATGGCGCTGTCGCAGGCGCTCAAGGCCCTGGCCGATGCCGCACGCCAGGGCGGCAATCTGGCCGATCTCGAAGCGCAGGCCATGGCCGCGCTGCGCGCCAAGGGCTGGGAGCCCGACTATCTGAGCGTGCGCCAGCGCAGCGATCTGCAGACGCCTGCCGATGCGCGCAGCGGCGAGCTGGTGGCCCTGGGCGCGGCACGCCTGGGCAGCACCAGGCTCATAGACAACCTGGAGTTCTAGGATTCCGAATCCCTCTCAGGCGCTTTGTGGCGGAGGCATGCGGGCGGCGGGCGGCGGGCAGCACACCTGCTGCGGCGCGGCCGGCCCAGGATCAGTCCCTTGCCCTGTGTCTCTGCTTCGGGCCGCGCCCGTGTCAACTTCGGGCCGCGCCAGTGTCAGGCATCAAGAGCAATGCAGAGGCTTCGAGCACTCTCAGCACTGGTAGGAGTCTACCGATGAGCGACCGGGCAGAGCCTGCAGCTCAAGTCCCTGCCCCTTGAGCCGGCAAAACAGGCCGTCGCCCACTTCCAGCTCCAGCACAAAACCGGCATCGCTGGCAAAAGGCAGGGGCAGGCGGCGCAGGCGCTGCCCGGCAATATGCAGCTGCGCTTGCCGGACACGGCCCACAGCGGCCAGAATTGGAGTCAGATCCGCCTCCAGCGCTTTGTCAGTCTGCGCAATGTGCTTGCATATTAATAGCAACGGCTGCCACAGCCCCTCGCCAGCGCCGGCTCGGTCACTGTCATGCACACGGGCCGCGGAAAAGCGGATCTGCAGCGCGCCGCTGTGCAGGCTGATCGCGGCGACCTCGGAATCTTCAAACTCGAAATTCATGCGTCCGAGCATAGCGCTCTGGCACCTTGGCAACAGCGGCCGGGGCCGCTGCCGCGCATACTGTCGGCTACTCCACACCCAAGAAGGAAAGAGGAGCCAAATGAGCGAAAAACTGTATCTGGACGATCTGTACGTTGGCCAGAAGTTCGTCAGCGAGGGCTACCCGCTGGATGAGGCGCAAATCATTGCCTATGCCAGGCAGTTCGATCCCCAGGTCTTTCACCTCGACCCCGAAGCTGCCAAGCACACCTTCTTCCAGGGCCTGGCCGCCAGCGGCTGGCATACGGCCTCCATCAGCATGCTGCTGGTGACGCAGAGCATTCCCCTGGCCGACGGCGTGATCGGCGGCGGCATGGAGGAGCTGGCCTGGCCCCAGCCCACGCGCCCCGGTGACGTGCTGCAGGTGGAGTCCGAAATCGTGGAGATCATTCCCTCCCAGTCCAAACCCAACCGGGCCCTGGTGCGCGTGCTCTCCCACACCAAAAACCAGCGCGGCGAGGTGCTGCAGCGCTTCAGGCCCAAGATGGTGTGCTTCAAGCGCCCTGGCTGACCCTCACGCAGCAAAAGTCCCGGGCACTGCTTAACATCGCCCACCGGCGCTGCCTGCCCTGTACAGACAGCGCCTCACTTGCTGCTGCGATATGAACCCCAATTTTTCCCTGAGCCGATGGCGCGCCGAATGGGCGCCCAGCGTACCGCGCGAGCTGCTGGCCGGTGCCGTCGCCACGTTTGCGCTGATTCCCGAGGTCATTGCCTTTTCCTTTGTCGCGGGCGTGGACCCGGCCGTGGGGCTGTACGCCTCCTTCATCATCAGCATCGTGATTGCCGTGTTCGGCGCGCGCCCGGCCATGGTCTCGGCAGCGGCCGGCTCGGTGGCCCTGGTGGCCGCGCCGCTGGTCGCATCACATGGTCTGCAATATCTGCTGGCCGCAGGCCTGCTGGCCGGGGCCATGCAGATCGCCTTCGGCCTGTGCAAGATGGGCTCTCTGGTGCGCTTTGTCTCCAGCTCGGTGCGCACGGGTTTTGTCAACGCGCTGGCCATTCTGATCTTTTCAGCCCAGCTGCCGCATCTGCATGGCGCCAACACCGCCACCTGGGTCATGCTGGCCCTGGGCCTGGCCCTGATCTACGGCCTGCCCTGGCTGGGACAGCGACTGCAGCTCAAGGCGCTGGGCGCCATTCCCTCACCTCTGATCTGCGTGCTGGTGCTGACACTGCTGGCCAGTTTCATGGGTCTGCCGCTCAAGACCGTGGCCGATCTCGGTCATCTGCCAGACAGCCTGCCGCTGTTCGCCCTGCCCGAAATCCCCGCGAGCCTGGAGACGCTGCGCATCATCGCCCTGCCTGCCCTGGCCATTGCCATGGTGGGCCTGCTGGAGTCGGTACTCACGGCAGCCGTGGTGGACGACCTGACGGGCACGCCCAGCAACAAGAGCCGCGAATGCACGGGCCTGGGCCTGGCCAATGTCTCGGCCAGCCTGTTCGGCGGCATTGCGGGCTGCGGCATGATCGGCCAGGCCGTGGGCAATGTGAAATACGGCGGCCGCGGTCGTCTGTCCACCCTGTTTGCCGGGGTGTTTCTGCTGATTCTGATGGTCGCCCTCAAGCCCTGGGTGTCCCGGGTGCCGGTGATTGCTCTGGTGGCCATCATGGTCATGGTGTCGGTCTCGACCTTTGACTGGAAGTCCCTGGGCAATATGGTGCGCCACCCGCGTCTGTCCAGCTCGGTGATGCTGGTGACGGTGGTCATCACCATCGCCACCCACAATCTGGCCGCCGGCGTGGTGGCCGGCGTGCTGCTCTCAGGCGTGTTCTTCACCTTCAAGGTGGCCAATATGCTGCAGGTCCGGGGCAGCCTGGACGAGGCCGGCGATCTCTATACCTGGACGGTGAGCGGCCAGGTGTTCTTTGCCTCGGCCGATGCGCTGATCGAGGCCTTCGACGTGCGTGCCGCGGCCGGCAGGCAGGCCCGCATCGATGTGAGTGGTGCTCATTTCTGGGACATCACCGCCGTGGGCGCGCTGGACAAGGTGATGGAGCGCCTGCGCCAGCATGGCTGCCGCGTGGAGCTCAAGGGCCTGGACGAGGCCAGTCAGCGGCTCATAGAACGCATCAGGGTCTAGGTTTGGCGGCCGGTGGCCGCTTATTTCAGGCTGGTCTGCGACAAGCGCTTGGCATTGGCCACCGCCTTGCGGCGAATCGGCGCCAGGCTTCTGGCCGCCACCTTGTCGGCTGCCACGGGCAGCTTCTGGCTCATGGTCCAGGGGTTGCGCATCCAGGCCAGACACAGTTGCTGCTGCACCTTGAACATTTCGGCCCCCATGGTCAGCCAGGCTTGGCTGAAGGCGACCTGCTTTTCCACCACCATGCGCGTGAACTCCTTCTGATCGCGCGCGGAGAGCACCGGACCGCTGAGCGCCATGCGCGTGAGCCGGTGGTTGATGACCTGAGGCACGGCCATGCTGATGTCCAGCAGCTCGCTGGCAGTGCGGTGAGGGATGGCGGATTCAGGCATGTGTAACTCCTTGCATTCAGGCGCTTTATTGTGCACTGCAACATAGAAGTTTGCGCAAGCTCACTTGCGAAAGCCCTATCGCCAAACTCAGCGCCTGTGCCCAAGCAGGCTGAGTGCCTCCTGCTCCAGTGCCGCAGTCAGCCAGGGCAGGCCCGCATCGGCGGGCCGGTGCAGCGGCAGCAGCATATGCACCTGAAACGCTATCGAGAACGCCAGCGGCCGCACCACCAGTTGCGGGCCGGCGCAGGCCCGCGCCGTCAGCGGGTTGACGACGGCCAGACCCAGTCCATGCTGGACCATGGCGCAGACGGCCACTGCGCTGGCGGTCTCCAGGCTCAGCCGGCGCTGCACGCCGGCGCGGGCAAACACCGCATCGATCTGGGCCCGGTAGGGGTCGTCGCGTGCCAGGCTGATGAAGGATTCGCCTTCAAAGTCCCTCTCGCTCAGCAGCGTCTTCTGCGCCAGTGGATGGTTGGCGGGCAGCACGGCCACTTCGTCCATGGCAGGCAAGGGCTGGCTGCGCGTTCCCGGCGGTGCATCGGCCAGCTCGGACAGGCCCAGATCGAAGCGCTGGGCCGCCATCCACTCCTGCAGCAGCGGTGCCTCCTGGGTGCTCACACTCACTGCCACTGCGCCGTGACTGGCCTGCAGACGTGCCAGCGCGCCCGGCAGCAAGGCATGGCTGAGCGCCGGCAGGCACAGCACGCTGATGCTCGCCCCTTGCGGACGCCCCAGCTCCACGGCACGGTCGATCACGCGCTCCAGGCCCTGCCAGCTGCGCCGCACCTCGTCCCAGAGCAGCAAGGCCCGCGCATTGGCACGCAGCCGGCCCTGCACGCGCTCGAACAGCGCATAGCCCAGCAGCTGCTCCATGCGCGCCAGCTCGCGGCTTACCGTGGGCTGGGAGGTATAGAGCAGCTGCGCCGCGCCGGTGACGCTGCCGGCCGTCATGACGGCACGGAACACCTCGATATGGCGATGGGTGATGCGCTGAGAAGCTTCTGAATCGGTCATGCGCAAAGCATATCAAGATTGAATGATCTTCAAAAATCAAGCTATTGGACTGAATAGATAGGCGCATGCATGATGCGCGCAACCTTTCCCTTTCAAGAGACCGCCCATGGCAAACCCCTTCTCTCCCGCACAGCTCTGGAACCTGGCCGACCAGTACGGCACGCCGCTGTGGGTGTATGACGCCGCCACCATCCGCGAGCGCATTGCCCAGCTCAAGGCTTTCGACACCGTGCGCTTTGCCCAGAAGGCCTGCTCCAATATCCACATCCTCAAGCTCATGCGCGAGCAGGGCGTGAAGGTGGATGCGGTCTCGCGCGGCGAAGTCCTGCGTGCGCTGGCAGCGGGCTTCACGCCCGGCTTTGGCGAGCCTGCCGACATCGTCTTCACGGCCGACGTGATGGACGAGGCGACGCTGGCCACCGTGGTGGAGCACAAGGTTCCCGTGAATGCGGGCTCCATCGACATGCTGCACCAGCTGGCTGCCGTCTCCAGGGGCCACCATGTCTGGCTGCGCATCAACCCCGGCTTCGGCCACGGTCACAGCAACAAGACCAACACCGGCGGCGAGCACAGCAAGCACGGCATCTGGCACACCGAGCTGGAAGACGCGCTGGACGCCATCAAGGCGGGCGGCCTGGTGCTGGCCGGCCTGCACATGCATATCGGCTCGGGCGTGGACTACGGCCATCTGCAGGAAGTCTGCGGCGCCATGGTCAAGCTGGTCGAGCGCACCAAGGCGGCTGGCGTCGATCTGCACGCCATCAGTGCCGGCGGCGGCCTGTCCATCCCCTATCGTGCTGGCGATGCCACCATCGACACCCAGCACTACCACGGCCTGTGGGATGCGGCGCGCAAGCAGGCCGAAAGTCTGGTGGGCCACAGCCTGGGTCTGGAGCTCGAGCCCGGCCGCTTCCTGGTTGCCGAATCCGGTGTGCTGCTGGGCACCGTGCGCGCCACCAAGAATGCGGGCAGCAACCACTTCGTGCTGGTCGATACCGGCTTCAACGAACTGATGCGCCCCAGCATGTACGGCAGCTACCACGGCATGGAAGTGCTGCGCCGCGACGGCCAGAGCCTGCCCGCGCAGGACAGCGTAGTGGCCGGCCCGCTGTGCGAATCGGGCGATGTCTTCACCCAGGGCGACGGCGGCGTGGTGCTGCCGCGCTCGCTGGCCGGCGCCAGCGTGGGCGACCTGCTGGTGATTCATGACACGGGCGCCTACGGCAGCTCCATGTCCAGCAACTACAACACCCGTCCGCTGGCCGCCGAAGTGCTGGTCGATGGCGCGCAGACCCAGCTGATTCGCCGTCGACAGACGGTGGAAGAACTGCTGGCGCTGGAACTGGGCTTGTAATTCAAGCTCCCCCTGAGGCGCTTTGCCTGGGCGGCCCCGCGCCTTCCCCTGGCCGGGCGCCCCTCTCTCTACGCGCTGCGCGCTAAGGGAGGGGAACGCAGCCTTCGCAGCGGGGCGGCCCTTGCTCGGCTGCACTGGTTTGGTGTGCGCCGGTTTCATGCGATACGGGCGTCATACTGCACCATGGCTAGCTGGTTCGATAGCAGCTAGCGCTTATTCATCAAGCGCTTCAGGTCCAAATCACCTGAAGTCTTTTCTCCAGGCACCGCGCAGTGCCCGGCAAGTTCTTCCATGTCACAGCACTCCGCCCCTTCAGTCCATCGCCACACGCTGACGGGCATCGGCTTGACGGTGCTGGCCTGCGCCTGTTTTTCGATACTCGATACGGGCTCCAAATATGCGGGCGCCCTGCTGCCGCTGCTGATGGCTCTGTGGCTGCGCTATGCGCTGCAGTCGGCGCTGACCGTGGGCTTTGGCGTGGCTCGCCATGGACTGGACATCTTTCGCACCCAGCGCCCGGGCTTTCAGTGCCTGCGCGCCATTCTGTTTTGCCTGAGCAATGCGCTGGCCATGCTCAGCCTGCGCTATCTGCCGCTGGCCGAGTTCACGGCCATCGTGGCGCTGACGCCGCTGGCCCTGACCTTGCTGGCCGCGCTCTGGCTGGGCCAGCAGGTCAGCCCCTTGCGCTGGGTGCTGGTGGCGCTGGGCTTTGCGGGCACGCTGGTCATCCTGCGGCCCGGCGGCGGCCAGTTCAGCGGCTGGGCCCTCGTCTGGCCTGCGCTGCAGCTGCTGGCCAACACCGCCTATCAGATCCTGAGCAGCCGCATGGCGGGCAAGGAGCGCCCGCTGACCACACA
This sequence comes from Comamonas testosteroni, assembly GCF_000761245.1. GTDB lineage: Bacteria > Pseudomonadota > Gammaproteobacteria > Burkholderiales > Burkholderiaceae_C > Comamonas > Comamonas testosteroni_C. The sequence continues at coordinate 123,647 of NZ_AWOR01000044.1, forward strand.
GATCTACACCAGCTTGCTGGCCCTGAGCCTGACCTGCATGGCCCTGCCCTGGTCCTGGCAGTTGCCGGACAGCGCCGCACTCTGGCTGGCCGCGATTGCCATGGGCGCAGGCAGCGCCGTGGGACATCTGATGCTGCTCAAGGCCTATGAAAACGCCGAGCCCGCGACCATCACGCCGTTTCTCTACAGCCAGATTCCCTGCGCGCTGCTGGCCGGCTGGCTGGTCTATGGCCATATCCCCGACCAATGGGCCGTGCTGGGCATGCTCGTCATTGCGCTGTGCGGGGCAGCGAGTGCCTGGCTCAGCATCAGAGAGACAAGGTAGCGCGCCGGGAGCGCCTGAGTCTGCCGGTCAGCGCCATTAAAAACAATAGCTACTACCGCCCTAATCCATTGACTTTCAGATAGAAAAATATCTGAAATCCATGAATATCAAGCGCTAGCAGCTATCGTTTTATCGGCTTATCGGCTTATCGGCTTATCGGCTTATTGGCTTATTGGCTTTTGGCTTTTGGCTTATTCGCCGCGCGGATCACGCACCATCAGATGCTGCACGGCCTCGGTGACCGGCAGCTGGCCGTCCAGCAGGGCAACCACGGTTTCGGTGATGGGCATTTCCACACCGACCTGGCGTGCCCGGGCGAGCACGGTGCGGGCGCTGTACACGCCCTCGGCCACATGGCCCAGCGATGTCACGGCCTGCTCCAGGCTCTTGCCTTCGGCCAGCAGCAGACCCACCTTGCGGTTGCGCGAGAGATCGCCGGTGGCGGTCAGCACCAGATCGCCAAGGCCGGACAGGCCCATGAAGGTCTCGGCGCGCGCGCCCAGCGCCACTCCCAGACGCGTCATCTCGGCCAGGCCACGTGTGACCAGGGCTGCGCGCGCGTTCAACCCCAGTTGCAGGCCGTCGCAAAGACCCGTGGCAATGGCCAGCACATTCTTGACGGCTCCGCCCACTTCCACGCCCACGATGTCGTGATTGGCATAGACGCGCATGGCCTCGCCGTGAAAGGCCGACACCAGCAGCTCGCTCACGCCCTCATGGGCGCTGGCTGCCACCAAAGCCGTAGGCTGCTGGCGTGCCACCTCGGCCGCAAAGCTGGGGCCGCTGAGCGCACCGCTTTGCAGCTGCGGCGCCACCTGCTGGCAGACCTCGTGCGCCATCAGCCCATAGCTGCCGGCAGGGGCGTCGGCGGCCACGGCCTCGAAGCCCTTGCACAGCCAGACCACGGGCCGGCGGCAATCCTTGAGCTGGCCCAGCCACTGGCGCAGCGCCGCCATGGGCGTGCCCAGCACAATCAGATCGGCATCCGCCACATGGTCCATCACATCGCCGCTGACCACCGTGAGTGCATCCGGAAAGCGGATGCCGGGCAGATAGCGGCTGTTGGCACGCTCGGCCTGCATGAGCTGCGCCTGCGCCGGATCCCGCGCCCAGAGGCTGACGCGATCCTGGTCCTTATGGGTGGCCGCGCTGATGGCCATGGCCGTACCCCAGGCGCCAGCGCCGATGACAAGAATTTTCATACCTGAATTTTGATAGCAGTTTGCGCACAACCCACAAGAAAAAGAGGCCTCTAGGGCCTCTTTCTTTGCCTGGCTGCCGATTCTTGCACATCGCAGGAATCAGCAATTGCCGTCAGCTTACTGGGGCAGCTGGCCTTCGGCCTGTGCTGCGGCAGCCGCTTGCTGCTGCTCGTACATGGCCTGGAAGTTGATTTCGGCCAGGTGCACGGGAGGGAAGCCGGCGCGGGTCACCACGTCGGCCACGTTGCCGCGCAGATAGGGGTAGATGATTTGGGGGCAGGCAATGCCGATCACGCCGCCCATCTGGTCTTCGGGCACGTTGCGGATTTCGAAGATGCCGGCCTGCTTGGCTTCGACCAGGAACACGGTCTTGTCCTGAATCTTGGTCTGAACCGTGGCGGTCACGGCCACTTCGTAGACGCCTTCAGCCACGGGGGTGGCTTCCACGCCCAACTGGATGTCCACGCTGGGCTGCTCTTGCTCCAGCAGGATGGCGGGAGAGTTGGGCTGCTCCAGGGACAGGTCCTTCAGATACACGCGCTGGATCTGGAACACGGGGCTGTTGTCTTGTTCGGCCATGATGAGCTTGGTCTTTCAGAAAAATCTTGAGGGGGAAATGAAAATGCCTGCACGTAGGATCAGCACGCAGCTATCCTCACAGCAGGCATTTCCAAGAAAATAGCACTTGGCATTATGCAGTGGCCGCCAATGAATGCATCCTGGCATCCGGCACAAAGTGCAAATTCATGTCCTGGGACGGCATGGGCGGCGCAGATGCATCAGCCTTTCAGCAAAGGCAGCAGACCGCCCTTGGCATCCAGCGCCATCAGATCGTCGCAACCGCCCACATGGGTCTCGCCAATGAAGATCTGGGGTACGGTGCGGCGACCCGTGGTCTGCATCATGTGATCGCGGGCAGCGGTATCAAAGTCGATGCGCACCTCTTCGATCTGCTCCACGCCCTTGGATTGGAGAATCTGCTTGGCACGGATGCAATAAGGGCAGACGGCGGTGGTGTACATCTTCACGGCTTGCATGGGCAACTTCCTCGGTGTTTTTGCAATGCAGCATGCAACGCTGCATGCGTCAGGGTTCTCAGTTGGGGCCGGATCAGGCTTTTTCAACCGGCAGGCCGGCATCGCGCCAGGCCTTCATGCCGCCAGCCAGTGCCTGGGCCTTTTCGTAACCCAGCTTCTTGGCCACCGCCTCGGCGCGCGCGGCGCGGGCGCCCGTTGCACAGACCAGCACCACGGGAAGCTGCTTGTTCTTGACGGTGGTGGGCAGCTTTTCTTCCAACTGGCTCAGCGGCAGGTTCCTGGCGCCGTTGACATGGCCGGCGGCAAACTCTTCGGGCTCGCAGACGTCCAGCACCACGGCTTTTTCGCGGTTGATCAGATGCACCGCAGCTGCGGCCGACAGCGAACCGCCGGTCGCGCCGCGCAGCGCGGGCAGCAGCAGCATCACACCCGAAGCCACGGCAATCAGGATCAAATACCAGTTATCAATGATGAATTTCACGTCATTCCTTGGGATGGCAAACCGAACGATTTTAGAGGCAGGCCAGCCTGCGGGCCGCAGCAACGGGCCACAAACCTGCAGCCTGCAAGCCCATAGCCCCGGTTGACGCGCCCTGAGCCGCAAGTGGGCGCTGCGCACAATCCCCGAAGCTCGCTACAGGAATAGCGCGCCGGCCGGCGCCGGATCGCTCCGGCTTTCCTTGCCTCATGCCCGGACAAAGCCCAGCCTCTAAAATGCACGCTTTTGACTTTGTGTCATTACTGCTTTGCTACTTTGAGAGAATCCATGTACAAGCTCGTTCTGATCCGCCACGGTGAATCCACCTGGAACCTAGAAAACCGCTTCACCGGCTGGACCGATGTGGATCTGACTGCCACCGGCGTCGAACAGGCCAAGAAGGCCGGCCAACTGCTCAAGGCAGAAGGCTATGACTTCGATGTGGCCTATACCAGCGTGCTCAAGCGCGCCATCCGCACCCTGTGGCATGTGCAAGATGAAATGGACCGCACCTGGCTGCCCGTGGTGCATAGCTGGCGTCTCAACGAACGCCACTACGGCGGTCTGCAAGGTCTGAACAAGGCCGATATGGCCAAGCAGTATGGCGATGAGCAAGTGCTGGTCTGGCGCCGCAGCTACGACGTGCCGCCTCCCGCCCTGGAAGCCACCGACCCCCGCAGCGAACGCAGCGATGTGCGCTACGCCAAGCTGCAGCCCGAGCAGATCCCGCTGACCGAATGCCTCAAGGACACGGTTGCCCGCGTTGTGCCGTTCTGGGAAGAGTCCATCGCCCCCGCCATCAAGGCCGGCAAGCGCGTGGTCGTTGCTGCTCACGGCAACTCCATCCGCGCCCTGATCAAGTATCTGGACAACATCGCCGACGACCAGATCGTGGGCGTGAACGTGCCCAACGGCATTCCTCTGGTCTATGAACTGGACGCCGATCTCAAGCCCATCCGCCACTACTACCTGGGCGACGCCGAAGCCGCAGCCAAGGCAGCAGCGGCAGTTGCGGCCCAGGGCAAGGCCTGAGAGAGACCTCCTCACCGCCCCGGTTCAGGCCGCTTGCGCGGTCTGAACCGGGCTGACACGGCAAAAGGCCTGTGGAACCTCATGGGCCTTCCGCCGTCCAAGGTGTATATTGCGAATGGTTTAAGGGGTGCTATGGGTCAAAAAATCAAAATTGCAGGCTGGATCTCTGTGGGCGTGGTCGCCGGTGCGTTGACCACCGTATCCCTGCAGACGCTGGCTCGCGGGGGTGTGACGCCTCTGCCACTTGAAGAAATCCAGCAATTGTCGGCCGTCTTCGGCCTGATCAAGACCGATTATGTGGAGCAGGTCAGCGACAAGAAGCTGATCACCGATGCCATCTCCGGCATGGTCTCCAGCCTGGACCCGCACTCCCAGTACTTCGACAAGAAAACCTACAAAGAATTCAAGGAAGGCACTTCCGGCAAGTTCGTTGGCGTCGGCATCGAGATCACCATGGAAGACGGGCTGATCAAGATCGTCTCCCCCATCGAAGGCTCGCCCGCTTTCCGAGCAGGCCTCAAGACCGGCGACCTGATCACCAAGATCGACGACACGGCCGTCAAGGGCCTGACGCTCAATGACGCTGTCAAGCGCATGCGTGGTGAACCCAATACCAAGGTGCGCCTGAACATCCTGCGCAAGGATGAAAGCCGCAGCTTCCCCGTCACCATCACCCGTGAAGAAATCAAGACCCAATCGGTCAAGGGCAAGGTGATCGAGCCCGGATATGGCTGGATCCGCCTGAGCCAGTTCCAGGAACGCACCGTGGACGACTTTGTGCGCAAGGTCGAGGAAATCTACAAGCAGGAGCCCAATCTCAAGGGACTGGTGCTGGACCTGCGCAACGATCCCGGCGGGCTGCTGGATGCGGCCGTAGCCATCTCTGCAGCCTTCCTGCCCCCCGATGTGCCCGTGGTTTCCACCAACGGCCAGCTGGCTGAAAGCAAGGCCGTCTACAAGGCCTCGCCCGAGTTCTACGCTCAGCGCGGTTTTGGCGACCCCTTGCAGCGCCTGCCTGCGGCCCTCAAAAAGCTGCCTCTGGTGGTGCTGGTCAACGAAGGCTCGGCCTCGGCCAGCGAAATCGTTGCCGGAGCTCTGCAAGATCACAAACGCGCTACCGTCATGGGCAGCCAGTCCTTTGGCAAGGGGTCGGTGCAAACCGTGCGCCCCCTGGGGCCCGATACGGCTCTCAAGCTGACGACGGCGCGCTACTACACGCCTAGCGGAAAGTCCATTCAGGCCAAGGGCATCGTGCCCGATGTGATGGTCGATGAGACTGCAGACGGCGATTTGTTTGCTGCCTTGAGCATGCGTGAAGCAGACCTTGAAAAGCATTTGTCCAGCGGACAGGGTGCGGAGGTCAAGAACGATTCACTTGAAAAGGCCCGCGAGGAAGCGCGCAAGCGCCTGGAAGAGGAAGCCAAGAAGCCAGCCGCCGAACGCCGCCTGCCCGAATTCGGGTCTGAAAAGGACTTTCAGCTGCAACAGGCACTGAACAAGCTCAAGGGCCAGCCCGTCAAGGTCAGCAAAACCCTGACGGAGCGCAAAATCGAAGAGAAGCCCGGAGACGCGACGGCAGCAGACAAAAAGCCCGCTGACAAGAAAGCGCCCGAAAAAGGCGAATCCGACAAGAGCAAAAAATAAGCACCGGGTTATGAAACCCGCTCAAAATCAGCCGGGCTTGCCCGGCTTTTTTCTTGGAACCATGGAAGCAAACCGATGAATGACGATCAATTGCTACGCTATTCCCGTCACATCATGCTCGACGAAATCGGCATCGAAGGCCAGGAGCGCATTCTGGCGGCGCATGCAGTGATCATTGGAGCGGGCGGCTTGGGCTCGCCTGCCGCACTCTATCTGGGCTCGGCAGGTGTGGGGCGCATCACCATCGTCGACAACGACGTCGTGGACATGACCAATCTGCAGCGCCAGATTGCCCACACGACCGAACGCATAGGCATGCCCAAGGTGGAATCGATCCGCACTGCCGTACATGCCATCAATCCCGGGATCGAGATTCGCTGCATCCAGCAGCGTGCAACCGATACCCTGCTCGACGAGCTGCTGCCCGAGGCCAGCATCGTGCTCGACTGCACCGACAACTACAAGACGCGCCAGGCTATCAATGCGGCCTGCGTACGTCACGGCGTCCCCCTGATCGAAGGAGCGGCCATCCGTGTCGATGGCCAGCTGATGGTCATTGATCCACGCAACCCCGACAGCCCATGCTATGCATGCGTCTTTCCGCCAGAGGCTGAATTCGAAGAGGTTCAGTGCTCAACCATGGGCGTCTTTGCCCCGCTGGTTGGACTGATAGGCACCCAGCAGGCAGCAGAAGCACTGAAGCTGATTGTCGGTTTTGGCCGATCTTCTGTCGGACAACTTCAAATGCTTGATGCACGTTCCATGGAGTGGAGTAGGATGAAAATAGCTAGGGTTAAAACCTGTGATGTCTGCGGAACGCCAAACACAAATTACAAAAAATGACAATACAATGATTTTTTCATGGGCCGTAGTTGATTTTCCACATTGCGAATTGAAATGACTCTCACCGCTTGATCCTTGGCGTCCACCTCATCAGCTTGCTACCGTCGTGAAACTGCGTACTTTTTTTGTTGAAGACAATCCCACGATTCGCGACAACCTGATTGCGACGATGGCGGAGCTTGCCGATGTGGAAGCGGTCGGGGTGGCAGAGACCGAAGCCGATGCTGTACGCTGGCTCAGCCACAACCCTGACGCCTGGGATCTGGTCATCGTGGACTTGTTCTTGCGCGAGGGCAGCGGTCTGGGCATCGTCACAAGCCTTCAACATCGACCACCGCAGAAAAAGTTGCTCGTGTTGAGCAATTACGCGACTGCCGATATACGACAGCGCTGCCTTGAACTCGGCGCAGATGCCGTATTTGACAAATCCAACGAAATAGATGCGCTTATCGATTTCTGTATTGATTTAAATACCAGTAAATCTTGAAAATAACGCAAAGTAAAAAAGGCTTGAATATTTCAAGCCTTTTTTATTTGAGCTTCCATTAATCGATCAATCGATTTTTCAACGCATAGTAGGTCAGGTCGCTATTTGAGGAAAGGCCCATTTTTTCCATGAGTCTTGTCCGGTAAGTGCTCACTGTTTTCACGCTCAGCGAAAGCGATTTGGCGATATCTCCAGCCGTCTCGCCGCGCGCAAGCTTCAGAAATACCTGAAACTCACGCTCCGACAGTTGCTCGTGTGCCGGAACATCATCCTTGCGGTTGAGTTGCTGGGCCAAAAGATCTGCGACTGCCGGCGTCAGGTAACGCCTTCCAAGAGCCACAGTCCGGATGGCCTCTGCAATATCCTGAGGATCGCACTCCTTGTTGAGATATCCGCTGGCACCCTGACGAATCAAGTTGATTGCGTAATGCTCCTCAGGGTATCCACTTAGTATCAGGATGCCCATATCAGGTGCTTTGGCTCTGAGCATGGCCAAGGCATCGATGCCGCTTTGCCCCGGCATGGACAAGTCCATCAGCAGCACGTCAATTTCATGCTCCCGAACCAGGTCAATGGCCTCCCGCCCATTGCCCGCTTCTCCCACGACCCTCAGATCTACATGTTCCGACAGGAATTGGCGTAACCCCGAGCGAACAATCGCATGGTCATCCACTATGCCTACTTTTATCATGAACACCTCTTTTCATGAAACTGCGCTCATCTCCAGGGCGCATCACATTTTAAGACCCGCACTATGATGTCAGTCGTTGACGCTACGGTTATGCAGAATATCAGGTAATTGCCTTGTAGGTGAGAGGAAGTAGATGCGTTGGACCAATATCCGCAAAATTGCAGTCAGCCTGACGATCGCAGTCATTGCGGCAGTCTTAATGGTAAGCATTAATGAAGCAGGCTATAAGCGCTCGTTGCAGGCTCTGGACACGCTCACCAAGACGCAAGCCACCAGAGCAAAGCTCAATTTGCTGATGCAGCAAATGCTGGATGCGGAAACCGGCCTGCGCGGCTACCTGCTGACAGGAGAGGAGCGCTATCTGGAGCCCTATAACTCCGCCTCCGCCGCTATCAGCAGCAGCATGGACGAGCTGCGCGGCATCTTCATCATGGATCCCAAAGAGCTGGCAACCTTTACTCCGCTGGCCCGCCAGGTCGAGCGCAAGACCAGCGAAATGGAGCTGAGCCTGCGCCTTTATCGCCAGGGCAACGATGAAGCGTGGCGCTTTGTGATGTTTACCGACGTAGGCATGGAAAACATGGATGCCATACGGGGCCACATCAAAACCCTGATGGACAGCATCGACCAGCGCGTCAAGTCCAATCTCGCGGATATCGAACAAACGCTGGGTCTGTCACGCCTGGGAATTGCGACAGTGACCGCACTGGGGATTCTGGGCTTCTTCATGTATCTGCGACAGGCCAATGCGCTGCAGCACTCACATCAGCGCGAGCAGGAGATTCAGCGCGATGAACGCAATCGTCTGGAGGAAGTCGTTCGCGACCGCACAGCGGCCCTCACCGAGCTGGCCACCCATTTGCAGCAGGTGCGCGAGGATGAGCGAGCGCACCTGGCACGCGAGTTGCACGACGAGCTGGGCTCGCTGCTGACCGCCGCGAAACTGGACGTAGCGCGCCTCAAGTCCAAGATCGACACCTCGATACCCGACGTCTCCGAACGCATCACCCATCTGATCGAGACGCTCAACAGCGGAATTGCACTCAAACGCCGCATCATTGAGGACCTGCGCCCCTCTTCTCTCTCCAACCTGGGCCTGACCACCGCCCTGGAAATCCTGACCCGAGAATTCGGTGATCGCAGCAACATCGAGGTGGAATGCAGCCTGGAGCAAGTGGACCTGCCTGAGTCCACGCAGCTGACGGTCTATCGCGTCGTACAGGAGTCCCTCACCAACATCGGAAAATACGCCAGGGCCAGCCATGTAATCGTGACGGTGCACAACTATCCCACCTATGTGGCCGTGCAGATTCAGGACGATGGTCAAGGGTTCGAGCCGGCCAGCATGCGCCCCAACTCCCATGGCCTGGCAGGCATGAAACACCGTGTCGAAGCCGTTAGCGGCAGGCTCACCGTAGCATCCCAGCCCGGCAAGGGAACCACTATCTCGGCAGTCATTCCCTTGACAATGGCAAACACCTGAACTCGGTGCGCAGGTCAACGCAGTCCTACATGACTGTCCCTAAATACCCCGACCCTGGTGACAGAAGCTCACCGTCAAGCTTGGGCTGCGCAGTTCTCTACAGTCAATACATGGCCGTACAGCAATGCCTGTCGGTCTGCATTCGAAAGGAGAAAACCATGTTGCACTACGCCATTGTCTTTCTGGTGATTGCCTTGATCGCTGCAGTTTTCGGTTTCGGCGGGATTGCGGCCAGCGCCGTAGGTATTGCCAAGATTCTGTTTTTCGTCTTTCTGGTCATGGCCGTCATCACCTTCCTGATGGGCCTCGTGAAGAAATGACCAAGCGACCGAATGTGTAGAACTTTGTTCATGCACATTGCACAAACCACCAGTATTCGCCATGATCGTTCTCAACTTCTGCCTCCTGGAGGCAGGGTTCCGCAGACCGGCGTTACTGCACACGCTGTCACGAAAATTTCTAGATTTCAGGGAGTTCCAAACAATGAGCCAAGCCGTAAAAGACGCCAAGGACACGGTTGAAGATCTCAAGGGCGCCGCCAAGGATGTGGCAGCCGACGTCAAGGACACGGCAAAGCACGCCGCCCAATCTGCCCAGAATGCTGCGCACAAGATGGCCGACGCAGCGCAGGATGCCGTGGACTCAGGCAAGCAGGCCGCCCACAAGATGGTCAATGAAGCACGCGACGTAGCCGAGGATGTTGCCGACAAGGTTGAGGACACCGCACGCCGCGCAAGGCGCACGGCCTCCGAGGCGATAGACTCCACAGGGCGTCATATACGCAATCTCGACGACAGCGAGAACCCGCTGATCGACAACCTGGCCAACCGCGCACAGGACCTGGCCGAGCGCAGCATCAACTTCTGGGCCGACAGCTCGCACCGTGCACGCCGTCAGTTAAACACAGCAGCGGATGCGACCACCAAGTATGTCTCGGAACAACCCGGGCGTTCCGTGCTGATCGCCGCTGCGACCGGGGCGGCCCTGGCAACGGCCTTCTTTCTGGGCCGCTCGCGCAGGAAGTAACTCTTGGAGCGTGTTGACGTTCCTAGCTTTCGCAGGCGTGCTTTGCGCCTTTTCAAAACCAAGGGAGAACCATATGAAGAATCTGACTCGTGCTTTGGCTTTCAGTCTGGTCGCTGCGACGACCGTGCTGGCAACCACAGCCTGTTCGGTGGCTCGTGACCAGCAGACTGTGGGCTCCTATGTAGATGACGCCGGCATCACCACAGCGGTGAAGGCCAAGATGGCCGAAGACAAGAATGTCTCGGCAACCGCCATCAGCGTGGAAACCATGAACGGCACCGTGCAGCTGTCGGGCTTTGCCAAATCCGAAGCAGAAAAAGCCCGTGCCGGCGAAATTGCCCGCACGACCAAGCATGTGCGCGACGTGCGCAACAGCATCGTGGTCAGGCCCTGATGCGGCCCGCCTGAGGCAAGGCCCTGCCTAAGGGCAGCGCTTACAGCCCCAAAGCCAGCTTTTGAGCTGGCTTTGTTTTTTTTCCTACTCCGGTCAGCGGACTTCCCCATTAAAGTGTTCGAATGCAAGTTTTCAACTGCGAGGCCTGCGGGCACCTGATCTATTTTGAAAGCCTGCAATGCGTGCATTGCGGTGCAAGCCAGGCATTTCTGCCCGATCAGCTGCGCGTCGGCATTCTGCCGTCGATCGGGTCTCCCGACGCACGCTATCGCCCCTGCGCCCACCGCCACAACATCAGCCTGTGCAATTTTGCGATCGAGGCTTCAGACCCGCAGCCGCTGTGCGTTTCCTGCCGACAGACCGAATGGCTGCCCGACGACAGCGATCCCGCCAATGAGCTGCGTTGGGCCAAGATCGAGATCGCCAAGCGCAGGCTGTTCTACACCCTGGCCAGGCTGGGCCTGCTGGACCCTCATGGGCACCGCGTGGCCGAGCCGCGCTTTTCCCTGCTCGCAGACCTGCCCGGCCAGAACCCCGTCATGACCGGCCATGCCAGCGGCATGATCACGCTCAACGTCGTCGAGGCAGACGACGACGAGCGCGCCAAACGCCGCCAGGCCTTTCACGAGCCCTATCGCACGCTGACAGGACATCTGCGCCACGAATCAGGGCATTTCTACTGGGATCAGTTGATAGCGAACAGCGAGCATCTGGAGCGCTTCAGGGCATTGTTCGGCTATGAGAATCAGGACTATGCCCAGGCGCTGCAGCGCCATTACGGCAAGAACCCGCTGGACAACAGCTGGCGCAATCAGTTCATCAGTGCCTATGCCACGGCCCACCCCTGGGAGGACTGGGCCGAAACCTGGGCGCACTATCTGCACATGGTGGATTTGCTGGAGACCGCAGCCAGCTACGGCACCTGCATTACCGTGCCGGACATCCCGAGCCGCGGCCAGCAGCTCATTCAAAACCCGCTGGGGGCCGTGCCGCCCGATTTTTCGGTGATGCAGTCCCAGTGGGTGCCGCTCACGCTGCTGCACAACAGCCTGAATCGCAGCCTGGGCCATGGCGACGCCTATCCATTCGCCATTTCGGGCCCGGCCTGGGACAAGCTGCGCTTTGTCCACGAGACCATCAGCAGCTATCGCAGCCAGATGACCAGCCAGGGAGGCTGAAAGGCTCAGGCCTTGCGGCCGACCTTGAGCATCAGGCGCTCATGCACGCCCTTGGAGACAAACTTGTCCACATCGCCATTGAGCGTGGCAATCTCGCGCACAAAGGTGGAGCTGATGAACTGATAGCGATCGCTGGGCGTGAGGAACACGGTTTCCACTTCGGGCATCAGCGTGCGATTCATGCCGGCAAGCTGGAACTCATAGTCGAAGTCCGTCACCGCGCGCAAGCCGCGCACCATGGCCTTGGCGCCGCGTGCGAGCACAAAATGCGCGAGCAGCCCGTCAAAGCTCTCCACCTCCACCTGCGGATAATTGGCGCAGGACTCGCGCACCATGGCAATGCGCTCCTCCAGCGTGAACATCGTTTTTTTGTGATGGCCCGCTGCCACGGCGACGATGACCTTGCCAAACAGCTGTGCAGCCCGGCGCACCACATCTTCATGCCCCAGCGTGATCGGGTCAAAGGTTCCGGGGTAAACAGCAATCAGGTCCTGGCTCATGGCTTATCTCTCTCCTGCGGGTCTTGATGAGGGTGAGGGCTGCTGCAGTGCAGCAGTCAAGAGATTATGCATTCAGGCCTGCACAGCGTTGACCCATGCAAAAAAGAGCTGCTGACGCCTTTGCTCAAAGCGCCAGCAGCCCTCGGTTCGGCAGCAAAGGTTTACTGCTTCTTCAGCAGATGCGCATGGACGGCGCCGGCCTTCAGATAGCGATGCAGCGCAAGCCCCATCTCCAGCAAGCGGTCCTCGGCCCAGGCTTCGGGAGCTTCCAGATAAATGAAGCCGCCGTCATTCAGGGCCGCCGTGGCGGCCTTGAGCGCGGGCTCGAACAGCTCGGTCTGCCCGAACGGCGGATCCAGCAAGATCAGATCCTGGCCCGCCACGGTCTTCAGGCAGCTCAGCGCATCGCCGCGCTGCACCTTGACCATCCGGGCATCGAGCTTTTGCTGAAGGCGCTGCAGCTGCTGCACCAGGGCGGCATCCTGCTCGTTCATGATGACGCTGCTGGCGCCGCGCGATGCGGCCTCGAAACCCAGCGCCCCCGTGCCCGCGAAGGCATCGATGCATTTCCAGTTGCTCAAGTCCTGGCCCAGCCAGTTGAACAGGGTCTCGCGCACGCGATCGGGCGTGGGACGCAGACCGGGCTTTTGCGCCACGGCCAGGCGCGTGCGACGCCATTGCCCGCCGATGATGCGGATTTCACCGGCCCCGGTGGCCGCCGGCTTGGCTGCGGCAGGCTGGGCGGCCTTGGCTCCGGGGCGGGCCGGGCGGCTGGCTGCCAGCTCCTGCGCCTTGCGCTCGGACTCGTGAATCATCTTGTCCAGCGCCTTGCGGCCTGCGGGGGTGTGTAGCTTGATGGCACTGCGGCTCATGGCTTGGCTCCGAGAGTGATGGTGACCATGCGCTCGGGCTGAACCATGCGCTGCATCGCCTCCTTCACGTCCTTGGTGGTCAGAGCCTGAACGCGATCGGTCCAGTGCTCCAGATAATCGAGCGGCAGCCCGTTCCAGGCGATGTTGGCCACATTGCCCAGCAGCTTGCGATTGCTGTCTATGCGCAAGGCAAAGCCGCCGATCAGATTGTCCTTGGCCGCCTTGAGTTCCTTGTCGCTAGGACCTTCGGCAATGAATTTGCGCAACACGTCCTGCGAGACCTTGAGCGCCTCGGCCGCCTGATCGGGGCGGGTCTGCAGGCCGATGATGAAGGCGCCGCGATCCAGGCCCGGCGAGAAGTCGCTGGAGACACCATAGGTCAGGCCCCGCTTTTCACGCACCTCTTCCATCAGTCGCGAGGTAAAGCCGCCGCCGCCCAGAATGTGGTTGCCCACCATCACGGCGAGAAAATCGGGGTTGTTACGCGCAATGCCGGGCTGGCCGATCAGCACCTGGGCCTGGGCCGACTCGAACGGAATGTTCTCGACCTTGGCTTGCTGCAGATCCTGCACCTTGCCCACGGCAGGCAGCGGCGGGCAGTCGTTGCCATTGGTGGCCTGCAGCGGCCCCAGCAACTGCTTGACCATGGCATCGGCCTGCTGACGATTGACCGCTCCCACCACGCTGACCTTGGCGCGGCAGGCGGCAATCAGCTTGCGGTGAAAATCCTGCATGGCCGAAACATCGATCCGCCCCAGGCTGTCGACCGTGGTCTGATAGCCATAGGGCGAGCTGCCGAACACAGCCTTGCGGAAGGCCTTGGAGGCCACGGTGCCGGGACGCGTATCGGCTTCCTTGATGGAGGCGCTCCAGCGCTCGCGGTCACGCTGCCACACGGCTTCCGGCCAACTTGGCGAGGCGATCTGGCGCGCCGCCAGGGCCACGGCCTTTTGCTGCAGATTGGGCTCGGTCAGAGTGCGCAGGCCGAAGCTGAAGCTGTCGCGCCCCGCGCTGGCGCCAAAGCTGGCGCCCAAATCGGCCCAGGCCTGACCCAGGCCGTTTTCATCCAGCGCAGGTGCATCGCCTGCCGCCTTGACCCCCTTGGAGGACATCATGGCCACGGCTGTCGCCAGGCCCACCTTGTCCTCGGGATCACGACGGCTGCCGGCGTCGAAGTCCACTTGCACATCCACCATGGGAATGCCGGGACTTTGCACCAGCCAGACCTGGGCGCCACTGGGCTGGGTCCAATGCTCTATCGGCAGCAAGGCCCAGGCAGACTGGGTCAGAAAACCCATTCCAGCGCTTACTACAAAAGCGCCAGCAGCTATCTTTTTCATAGTTTTCATATGTTTCTCCGCTGCGCTCAGTGCATGGATTTATCGGCATCCGCCTTGCCCGACATGGGACGCTGGGGCTTGCTACCCGCCGGCAGAGGCTGAGGCACCAGGGTGCCGACAGTGAGCTGGTCGTCGCCAAAATATTTGGCGGCCACGGCCTTCACATCGTCAGAGGTGACTTTGCGCAGCTCGGCCAGCAGCTTGTCCTCGGCATCCAGCGGCATGTTCTGGATCCAGTAGTTGCCCAGGTTCTGGGCCTGGCCCATGACGGAATCACGCTCATAGACGTTGGAAGCCATCCACTGCGTCTTGACGCGCTCCAGCTCCTCGGCCTGCACGCCCTCATCGGCCACCTTCTTGATCTGGGCGCGCAGCGCAGCCTCGACATCGGCCACGGTCTTGCCCTGGGCCGGCACGCCGGTCAGCATGAACAGGCTGGGCCCGCGCCCCATGATGTTGGCCGAGCTGCCGGCGCTATCGGCCACGCGGCCATTGGCCTGGCCTTCGCCCTGCACCAGGGCACGCTCCAGGCGAGCGCCGTCATAACCGTCCAGCACGGCGGACAGCACCAGCAGCGCCAGCGCATCCTTGTCCTCGGCCTGCAGCTTGTCCACGCTCTTCAGGGTGGGCGTGCGATAGGCCATGGCGATAAAAGCCTGCTCGGCCGGCTGCTTGACCTCGATGCGGCGCACGCCGATCTGGCTGGGTTCGGTCTGCGGCTTGCGCTGCGGCAATGCGCGCGCAGGAATGCTGCCGTAATACTTCTCGGCCCAGGCACGTACCTGGTTGACGTTCACGTCCCCCACCACCACTACGGCGGCGTTGGCAGGCACATACCAGCGCTTGTGGAAGTCGCGCACATCGCCGGGCGTCATGGAGTTCAGGTCACTCATCCAGCCCACCACGGGGCGGCGATAGGGCGATGCCATGAAGGTGGCCGCCATCAGCTGCTCCATCAGCATGGCGCGCGGCTGGTCGTCGGTGCGCATGCGGCGCTCTTCCTTGATGACCTCGATTTCCTTCTTGAATTCCGAGTCCGGCCACTGGTTGTTGGCAAAACGGTCGGACTCCAGCTTCATCACGTCTTCGAGACGGTTGGACGGAATCTGCTGGTAGTACCCCGTGTAGTCACGCCAGGTAAAAGCGTTTTCCTGGCCGCCCAGCGCCGCCACGCGACGCGAGAAGTCTCCGGGCTTGACGCTTTTGGAGCCCTTGAACATCATGTGCTCCAGCGCATGGGCCACGCCCGTGGTGCCGTCGACCTCGTCCATGGAGCCCACGCGTACCCAGACCATGTGCACGGCCGTAGGCGCGCGCCGGTCGGGCTGCACAATCAGCTGCATGCCGTTCTTCAGCGTGAACTGCTGCACTTGCGGCGCGGCCGCCGTGGCGGCAGCAGCAGGCACAGGTTGCGACGATGCGCCCGGCGCAGCCAAGGCTGCCCCAGCGCTCAAACAGGCCATTAAGCCCAGTACAGGGAGTGCGCGTACATGTTTCATAGAATGATGCGATTCTAAAAACCCGCCAATGTTCAGTTTTTTCAAGAAAAAGCCCAATTCACCCGATGCGGTGAACACCACGCCCGCTGCCCAGGCAGCTGCGGCGCCCGCTCCTGCTCCGCAAATCAGGCCCGCTCCACAGGATACGCCTGCTGCGCCTGCCGAAAATGGCAGCAGCTCCTGGTGGCGCAAGCCCTTTGGCGGCGGTGCGACAGCCAAGGCCGGCGAAGATCAGCCTGCCACTCAGGATTTTGTAGCAGCCCCCGAGCCTACCGCAAAGCCGCAAGCCCCAAATTCCCGTCAAAGCTGGATGGAGCGCCTGAAAGCCGGTCTGCGCAAGACCGGCTCCAGCATCGCCACCGTCTTTACCGGCACGCAGATCGACGACCGGCTCTATGAAGAGCTGGAGGACGCGCTGCTGATGGCCGACACCGGCGTCAAGGCCACCCAGCATCTGCTGGAAGACCTGAAGCGCCGCGTCAAGGAAACCAAGACCACCGAGCCTGCCGCCGTCAAGGCGCTGCTGGCCGATGCGCTGACCGATTTGCTGAGGCCCCTGGAAAAGCCGCTGACCATCGGCGAGCACACCCCGACCGTCATCATGGTGGCCGGCGTCAACGGTGCAGGCAAGACCACGTCCATCGGCAAGCTGACCAAGCATCTGGCCGACGGCGAGCAGTCCGTGCTGCTGGCCGCCGCCGACACCTTCCGCGCCGCCGCGCGTGAGCAGCTGGGCGTCTGGGCCAATCGCAACACCGTGGAAATCATCAGCCAGGACGGTGGCGACCCCGCTGCCGTGAGCTTCGATGCCGTCTCCGCCGGCAAGGCGCGCAAAAAGGATGTGGTGCTGGTCGATACGGCCGGACGCCTGCCCACGCAGCTGCATCTGATGGAAGAGCTCAAGAAGATCAAGCGCGTGGTGAACAAGGCCGACGGCACGGCCCCGCACGAGGTGCTGCTGGTGATTGACGGCAATACCGGCCAGAACGCACTGACCCAGGTGCGCGCCTTCGACGATGCGCTGCAGCTCACGGGCCTGATCGTCACCAAGCTCGACGGCACGGCCAAGGGCGGCGTGCTGGCCGCGATTGCGCAGGAGCGCCCCGTGCCCGTCTACTTCATCGGCGTGGGCGAGAAGATCGAGGATCTGGAAACCTTCAGCGCACGCGAGTTCGCCCAGGCCCTGCTGTCCTGAAGTGCAAGAACCATAGCTGCCAGCGCTTTATCTATAAAGATTTCAGATAGATTCAGCATTGAAACCCAATAAAGGAGCGCGCAAGGCGCTCCTTTTTTTATTCAGGCTTCAGAGCTGCACCTGCTGCTTGATCCACTTGGCATAGTCGTTCAGGCAGCGCTCGGTGCGCATGGTGATCTGGGGCACTTCATAGCTGTGATGGCTGCGCAGCAGCTGCGTCAGCCGCGGCAGGGCCTCGGGCAGGGTCTTGCAGGTCAGTCGCCATTCGGGAGCGGTCTGCAGCACGCCATCCCACTCGTAATACGAGGTGATGCGCTCGGTCTGCACGCAGGCCGCAGCCTTGGCCGAGACCAGAGCCCGCGCCATGTCCTCGGCCTCGGCCGAATGCCCCACGGTCGTCGTCACCACGCACAGCGTGGCCCAATGGCGGTCCTGCGCGGAGGTGGATTTGGGAGTGGCGGTCTGGGTAGATGTGGTGCTCATGCCGTCTAGTCTAGGCCCAAGACCGCCCTGCCCGCCACAGCCTTACACCGGATACAGGCCCAGCTGCTGCGCCCGCAGCCGCGTCAGCCCCAGCAGCGCATCGGTGAACGGCGTGCTCATGCCGCACATGGCGCCGATCTCGCGCACGGCGCCTACCAGCGCGTCCAGCTCCACCGGCTTGCCGGCTTCCACATCCTGGAGCATGGAGGTCTTGAAGCCGCCCAGCTTGAGCGTGACCTGATGGCGGTCCTGCGGGCTGTCGGCAATCGGCAGGCCGATGCGCGCGCCGATTTCCCGGGCCTCCAGCATCACGGCCGTGATGAAGTTGCGCACCAGCTCATCGCCCAGAATCCGGTCCGTGGTGGCGCCCGTGATGGCACTGACGGGGTTCATGGTCATATTGCCCCAGAGCTTGTACCAGGCATCGCGCTGGATGTTGTCGCTGAGTCTGACCTCGATACCGCCCGCGCGCAGCAGCTCGGCCAGCGCAAGCAGGCGCGGCGTGGTCGCATCGCCGGGCAGGGCCGCAGGCTCGCCCATGATGAGGCTGTTGCCGAAATGTCGGCGCACCACACCCGGCGCGTCGAGTGAGCAGCTGGCATGCACCACCGAGCCAATGACCTGCTGCGTGGGGATGGCGCGCGCAATCTCGCCCTGCGGATCCACGGCCCTGAGCTGCAGGCCGCGCAGGCTGGCATCCACGCCACCGGCCAGAAACCACCAGGGCACGCCGTTCATGGCGGTCAGCACCAGTGTCTGCGGGCCGAGCAGCGGTGCGAGGGCACGCGCCACATCGGGCATGGACGGTGCCTTGACGGCAATCACCACCAGATCCTGCACGCCCAGGGCGGCCGGGTCCTGCTGCGCATTGACGGCCACGGTCTGGCGCTCCTCGCCATGCACCAGCGTCAGGCCGTTGTGCTGCAGCGCAGCCAGCGTCTGGCCTCGCGCCACGGCGCTCAGCTCGCAGCCCGCCCTGGCTAGCGCCACGCCCAGCCAGCCGCCAATGGCACCGGCACCGTAGATACAGACTCTCTTCAGACTCATGCTCTTGTCTCTCCTGTCTTATATAGATCTCAAAAACGATAGCTGCCGGCGCTTTACCCCAAAGCATCTGAAGACTTTCCGCCCTTGAAACCAGGCGAAATCTTCGCGGCCGCTGTTCATTGTTGACACGTTAACAGCAGTATCCACCAGCGCGACACTGAGGGCCGTCGACAGCCGAGCGACCCGCGTTGCGCCCCCCGCTCGCTGCCTTGTTCATCGCATTTTCAAGGACTGATTCATGAGCTCCAACACCACCGTCGTCAATCTCACGGCCCAGATCACGGCACTGGCCACCGCCTTGCGCATCGTGCTGGACGCCAGCCCCCAGGCTGCCCAGACACGCGAGCAGCTGGCTGCCGCGCTGGACAAGACCATTCATGCCGCGCTGGAAGAAGGGGTCTGGGACAACGCCGACGGCGTCAAGACCATCAGGGCAGCGCTGCTGGGCTGATCGCCACCGCGCCATGAAAAAGCCGGGCACAAGGCCCGGCAAAGAGAAGCAGCAAACCAGAGAACCCCTAAGGGCCGTGCTCAGGCCAGCGTATAGGCCGTCTTCACCGTGGTGT
>NZ_AWOR01000045.1 GCF_000761245.1 Comamonas testosteroni
TCACGCGGACCTTCACGTTGTAGTCCACCACGCGCTTGACAGGGACCAATACCTTCATTGCTGCGGCTCCTTAATGATTACTGCATTGACGTTTACGTAAACTGGATTCATTTTATGCGGCACTGCAACACTCTCTGCACAATTTTCCAGACAATCTGCCCGGAGAACTCTGCAGCAGCCTTCGCAAACGGACTGGCACAAAAAGAACGACCGTTCTATTTTATGCACAAGCCATGCGAAATCACAGGTATGAGATGAGCCCAATCAGGGTAATACCTAGGAAGTGAGCTCATCAACGCCATGCCTGCATTCAGACAAGTCTCACGGTATCACTGCCCGAAAGCAGTCTCGTCGTTCAAATGGACGGGCTTGAAGCACAAAACCACGATGCGTGGCTGCACCATTCGCGCAGATCAGCCTGCCCGGCGGACGATGGCCGAGGCATCAAGACCAGCCAGGCTTGCGCTTCTCAAGAAAAGCCTGAGCACCTTCCTGTGCATCGGCATCCAGCATATTGGTGGCCATGGTCTGGCCCGCCAGCTGATAGGCCGACTCCAATCCCATCTCCCGCTGGCGATAGACCAGCTCCTTGCCCATTCTGATGGCTGTGCGAGGCTTGCTCACAATAGCCGCCACCAGCTCCTGCACTGCGGCATCGAGCCGCTCTGGCTCGGCCACACGATTGAGCAGGCCGTAGTGCAGCGCCGTCTGCGCATCGATGAACTCGCCCGTCAGCAGCATCTCCATGGACTGTTTGATGGGCATGTTGCGCACCAGGGGCACGCTGGGTGTGGAGCAGAACAAGCCATACTGAATACCGCTGGTGGCGAAGCGAGCCTCGCTGCTGGCCACGGCCAGATCGCATTGCGCCACCAGTTGGCAGCCTGCAGCCGTTGCAATACCCTGCACTCTTGCAATGACGGGCACCGGCAGCTTCTGAATCGACAGCATCATGCGGCTGCATTGGGCAAACAGTTGCTGGTAGTAAGCCAGCTCCGTGTGCTTGGCCATATCCTTGAGGTTATGCCCTGCGCAAAAGGCCCGGCCCTCGGCCGCCAGCACCACCACACGCACCTGCTCATCCCTGGCCACGGCATCCAGCGCCGACTGCAAGGCCGCGAGCATTTCGCTGCTCAAGGCGTTGAAACGCTGCGCGTCGCTCAGCGTGATGCGTGCCACGCCGCGCTCGTCCTGGTTCAGCTGCACTAAGGAATCGCTCATCGCTGTCTCCCTGCTTTCGGACTAGATATCGGCCAATACGCGCAGATGCGCCTCCACGCTGCGCGCCAGCGGGTCCATCACATAACCGCCTTCGAGGCAGGAAACAATGCGGCCCTTGGAAAAGCGCCGAGCGATGTCCTTGATGCGCGTGGTGATCCAGGCAAAGTCGTTTTCCGTCATGCCGAGCTGACCCATATCGTCTTCGCGATGTGCATCAAAGCCAGCGCTGATGAAGATCATCTCGGGCTTGAACGCTTCGAGGCGTGGAATCCACATCATCTCGATGATCTCGCGAATGTCCATGCCTTTGGTGTACGCGGCCACAGGCACGTTCAGCATGTTCGGGGCCGGATCCTTGTCACCGCTGAACGGATAAAACGGGTGCTGGAAGATACCGCACATCAACACGCGCGGATCACCGGCCAGGATGTCTTCCGTGCCATTGCCGTGATGTACATCAAAGTCGATCACTGCCACGCGCTTGAGATGGTGACGCTCCAGCGCATACTTGACGCCCACGGCCACGTTGTTGAAAAAGCAAAAGCCCATGGCCTGGTTGTGCGTGGCATGGTGCCCGGGCGGACGCACGCTGCAAAAGGCGTTTTCCAGTTCGCCGGCCAGCACCGCATCGGTAGCCGCCAGAGTGGCCCCCGCAGCGCGCAGTGCGGCCTTGAAGGTGTGGCGGTTGATGGAGGTATCGGTGTCGAGCTGCCTGTACTCAGGCCCGCCAGCCGCCAGCTCCTGCTCCAGCCTGTCTGTCAGGCCCTGCAGGGCGGCAATATGCATGGGGTCATGCGCCAGCTCGATCTCGGCCAATGACGCCAGCGGCACATTGCAGCGCTCCAGCGCATCGCCCACGCCGCTGACCAGCAGTCTGTCTTCTATCGCGTCCAGCCGTGCCGGGCATTCAGGGTGGCCCGGCCCCATCTCGTGCAACCAGCAATCCCGGTGGGTGAAATAACCTGTCTTGCCCACAGTCATGTCTCCGCTATCGCTTATTTAGGATATGTTTCTGCCATGCATGCACAGAACACAATTAATGCGCTTTTGAGTCAGCTTAACACGGTGATGGAGGGCAAGCCGGATCAGGTCAGAGACGGTGTGGCCTGTTTGCTGGCAGGCGGTCACTTGCTGATTGAAGACGTTCCCGGTGTAGGCAAGACCACCCTGGCCCATGCACTGGCACGCAGTTTCGGCCTGCAGTTCTCGCGTGTGCAGTTCACTGCCGACCTCATGCCCAGCGACCTCACGGGGGTCTCCATCTACGATCGCGGACAAGAGGCTTTTGTGTTCCACCCCGGGCCGGTGTTTGCCCAAGTATTGCTGGCCGACGAAATCAACCGCGCCAGCCCCAAGACCCAGAGTGCGCTGCTCGAAGCCATGGAGGAGCACCAGGTCACGACCGAAGGCAAGACCCACAGCCTGCCTGCCCCTTTCTTTGTGATTGCCACCCAGAACCCTCTGGAGCAGTTGGGCACCTTTGCGTTGCCCGAAAGCCAGCTTGACCGGTTTCTCATGCGCATCAGCCTGGGCTATCCCTCGCGCGATGCCGAGCGCAAGCTGCTCACGGGCAATGGCCGCCGCGCCGCTGCCGATGCACTACTGCCCGTCATCTCCCAGCAGGAGCTGCAGCAGTTGCAGGCCGCAGCACTGGCCGTGCATGCCAGCGACGCCCTGCTCGACTATGTACAGGATCTGATTGCCGCTACACGCAATGGCCAGTGGTTTGCCCAGGGCCTGTCGCCACGCGCAGGCATCGCGCTGCTGCGTGCGGCCAAGACCATCGCGCTGATGGAAGGCCGCGACTATGTGGCGCCCGACGATGTACAGGTCATATTGCCCCAGGTGATTGCCCACCGTCTGGTTCCCGTGGGCCATGCCGGCCGTGGTGCCGTGGAGCAGGTGCGCGCCATGATGCAAGCCGTTGCGCTGTCTTGATGTTGGTGGACTTTGCCATGAATTTCATAGCATGAAGCACCCGACATCAAAGTGCGAGCAGCCAGAAACATCCAATATCTTCCAGCGGCTCTCACCTCGCGCCAGGGTGCGCGAGTGGATGTTTGCTCGTCTGCCGCGCAGCGACCAGCTCATGCTGACCCAGGGCAATGTCTACATCCTGCCCTCGCGCGCCGGCTGGGCCATGCTGGCCACGCTGATCGTGCTGCTGATCGCTGCCATCAACTACCAGCTCAATCTGGGCTACCTGCTCACGTTTCTGCTGGCAGGAAGCGCGGCCGCCAGCATGGTTGTGGGCCATGGCAATCTGCGCGGTCTGCAGTTGAGCCTCGGCGGCGCAGGTACTCAAGGCAGTACATCTGGCGGCTGTTTTGCCCATACGCCCTGCCCCATGCATGTCAGCCTGCACAATGCCCACCGCTCGCGCCGCTGGGGCATAGGCCTCGCATTGCACAAGACCCGGCACAACACCGATCACTCTGATGCCTGGACCTGGGTCGATATCCCCGAGCAGGGCAGCACCGCCGTGCAGTTGAGCTTCATGCCCACGCGCCGCGGCCGGCAGGAGCTGCCCGCCATCTCCATACTCACACGCTACCCGCTGGGTGCGTTTCGCGTCTGGGCCATGTGGCGCCCCAAAACCAAGGTCTGGGTCTATCCCGCTCCCGAAACCCATGCGCCGCCCTTGCCTGCAGCCAGCCCAGAAGCCGGCGGCCGCAGCAGCGCCCAGGTACGCAGCGGTGAGGAATTTGACGGCGTACGGGCCTATCAGAATGGCGACCCGCTCAAGCTGGTGGTGTGGAAGAAAGCGGCCCAAGCCTTTGCCGCAGGCAGCCACCAGCTCGTCAGCCGCGACCGGCCCATAGCTCACCATCACAGGCTCTGGCTCGATGTGCGCCAAACCGGACTTGCCGACCATGAAGCACGCCTGTCCCGCCTCGCCGCCTGGGTGCTGATGGCCCAGCAGCAAGGCCGTACCTGGGGCTTGCGCCTGCCGGGCGGGCAAGAAATCGCGCCCGCCAGCGGCGCACAGCATGCCACGCGCTGCCTCGAAGCATTGGCGGCCTGCACATGAAAGCAACCGCCTCTTCCGTCGGCAGCAACTGGCTGCAACGCCTGACGGCCCTACCGCGCGAAGCACGGGACACGCTGTTTCTGCTCGCCGTCATCGCCTGGATCATGCTGCCGCAGATTCAGCACACACCTTGGTGGACCAGCGCCTTTGCCGCAGCTCTGTTGCTGTGGCGTGCACGCCTGGCACTGACCAGCGCCTCCCTGCCCGGCCGCTGGGTCCTGGCGGGCGCACTAGCCATCGCCATTGGAGCTACCTGGGCCACGCACAAAACGATTGTGGGCCGCGATGCCGGCGTGACCCTGGTCGTCATGCTGCTGGCACTCAAGACACTGGAGTTGCGCGCGCGGCGCGATGCAATGGTGGTGTTCTTTCTGGGATTTTTTGTACTGCTCAGCAACTTTTTCTATTCGCAGTCCCTGCCCACAGCCATGGCCATGGTGCTTGGGCTGATGGGCCTGCTCACGGCCCTGGTCAACGCCCATATGACGGCTGGCAAGCCTCCATTGACACAGGCTCTGCGCACTGCGGGCTGGCTCGCACTTTGGGGCGCGCCGGTCATGGTGGCGCTGTTTCTGTTCTTCCCACGCATGGCACCGCTGTGGGGCGTGCCCGCCGACGATATGGCAGGCCGCTCGGGCCTGTCCGAGAGCATGCGCGTGGGCCAAGTCGCCACGCTGGCCATGGACGACAGCGTGGCCCTGCGCATTCGCTTCGATACGCCGGACGGCAAGGAGCCACCCGCCAACACCCTGTACTTTCGCGGCCCCGTGCTCAGCCAATTCGATGGCCGCAGCTGGCAGGCCGACCCTGTGCTCGACGCCATGGCCATGTCTCAATTGCGTGTGAGCGGTGAGCCCGTTCGCTACCAGATGCTGATCGAGCCCAGCAAGCGCCGCTGGCTGACGCTGCTGGATGCCGTCAAGACCGAGCCGCAGATTCCGCCGGGCGCCTCGATCGGCAGGCTGCGCATGAGCTCCAGCCTCCAGTGGCTGAGCTGGCGCCCGATTACCGATGTGCTGCGTGTCGATGCCCAAAGCTATCTCGACTTCAACCATGGGCCGCTGCAGCTCACGCCCGAGCTCAAGCGCTATCTGCAACTGCCGGCTGGCAGCAACCCGCGCACACAGGCACTGGGCGAGCAACTGCGGGCCGAGTTGCGCGCCCAACTGGGCGCCAAAACGGATACGGATACGAATACGAGTACCGACAGGCTGATCGCCGCCGCCCTGCAGCGCCTGAAAACCGGCGGCTACACCTACACACTGGAGCCCGGCGTGGTGGACAGTGTCCACACAGCCGATGATTTCTGGTTTGACAGCAAGCAAGGCTTTTGCGAGCACATCGCCTCCGCCTTTGCCGTGCTCATGCGCGGCATGGGAGTGCCCGCGCGCATCGTGACCGGCTACCAGGGCGGCGACCGCAACAGCGTGGACAACTACTGGACCGTGCGCAACAGCGATGCCCATGCCTGGACCGAAGTCTGGATTGCCGGCCGGGGCTGGGTTCGTGTGGACCCCACGGGCGCTGTTGCACCCAGCCGGGTCGGCCAGTTCCAGCGCCTGAGTGCTCCACCCGGAGCCTTTGCCAGCGCCGTTGGCAATTTCGTCGATACCGGCACGCTGCAGAAGCTGCGCGCCATCTGGGAGGCCGTCAACAACCGCTGGAACCAGTGGGTGATCAATTACACACAAAGCCGTCAGCTCAATCTGCTTCAGAGCCTGGGCTTTGAAGCACCAAGCTGGCCGGATCTGGTGCGCCTGCTGGCGGGTAGCTTGAGCGCTATGGCGCTGCTGTGGCTGATCTGGGCCCGCGCCACGCGCACGCAGCGCGACGGCTGGGCCCAGCTCATGCACGGCGCCAAGCTGCGGCTGCAGCGCGCAGGCATGGCGAGCGGCGCCAGCGAGTCCGCGCGCAGCCTCTCGCGCCGCGTGCAGGAGCGCTGGGCCGAGGAATCTGCATCCGCGCCCCTGGCTGCGGCCTTATCCGACTGGCTGCTGGACATGGAAAGGCTACGCTATGCGCCATCCTCCAATACCGAAGCCACCGAACTGAAGACCTTGCGCCGGCGCTGGCTGTCCATCCGGAAGCAGCGCTGGCCCCAAACCACCAAGAATTAAAAACATGAGCAGCAACCCTGACTACAGCAAACATTTCAAGACCAAGACACTAGGCACTCTGGCCTTGTGCCTGCTGACCGCCGGCGCCATCGCCGCACCGGCCAAAAAGGCCGTCCGCAAGGCGGCTCCGGCAGCAGCAGTCACGGCTGCAGCCGCTACGGCCGTGGCCTATGCCGGCCGCAGCGACGCCATGCAACTGGCCGAAGAAATCGCTGCCCGCCGCGATCTGCCTGTCGACTGGGTGCGTGCGCAGCTGAGCGAAGCGCGCAACCTGCCCGTGGTCACACGCCTGATGACGCCGGCCGGCAAGACCTTTGTGAAAAACTGGACGGTATACCGCAGCCGCTTTATCGACCCCGTACGCATACGCGCCGGCGTGCAGTTCTGGCAGGCCAACCGCCAGGCACTCGCGCGTGCCGAGCAGCAGTTCGGCGTGCCCGCAGAGATCATCGTCGGCATCATCGGCGTGGAAACCATTTACGGCCGCAACATGGGCAACTTTCGCGTGATGGATGCGCTGGCCACGCTGGCACTGGATTTTCCGCAGGCTCACCCTCGTGCACAGGCCCGCACCGACTACTTTCGTGGCGAGCTTGAGCAGGTGCTGGTCACGGCCAGCCGCACGGGCAGCGACCCATTTGCGCTACGCGGCAGCTATGCCGGCGCCATGGGCCTGGGTCAGTTCATGCCCACCAGCTGGGACAAATACGCGGTCGACTTTGACGGTGACGGCCGCATAGACCTGTTCAACAGCGCCACCGACGCCATCGGCTCGGTCGCCAACTACTTCGTCGGCCATGGCTGGAAGCCGGGCCTGCCCACGGCCTTTACCGTGGACATGCGCGCCCAGGGCGAGAATCTGGCGACCCTGCTGGCACCCGATATCAACCCCACGTTCACGGCCACGCAGATGGCAGAACGCGAAGTACGTGTACTGGGCGCCGACAACTATGAGCGCCCGCTGGCACTGATCGAGCTGAAAAACGGCAGCTCCGGCCCCACGGAATACATCGCGGGTACCGAGAACTTCTACGCCATCACGCGCTATAACTGGTCGGCGTTCTATGCGCTGTCAGTGATCGAGCTGGGGCGCGAGGTACATGAAGCCTATCTGGCCAGCCAGACCGCCTCTGCTAAACGCAACTAGATTAATTCGGGCTGCAGCGCTTTTCCAACAAGCGCTGGCAGCTATTGATTCGATAGTTCCCCAGCCACTCAAAAGCGCTTCATCTGGCACTGACCAGGCATCTCCGCCCTAGCTGCAGAGATCTCGCGCACCACCTTGAAGCCGTAGCCCGAGCCTTCCACATCGAAGTCCACGCCTGCGCTGCCTCTCTTTTCCATCATGCCTACCACCAGCGATTGCTGAAACTGGTGGTCTGCCGCCCGCATGCTGCCCGAGCGACCCGCCAGCTGGACCCTGGCATGCTCCAAGGCATGGGCCACGGCGACGGTGTCCGTGCTGCCGGCTTTTTCAAGGCTCTGCGCAAGAGCCTCAATCATGAGCTGCATGCGCATATGCACATAGTCGTCCTGCGGACTGGGAAAGCGCTGACGGAAGGACTGGTAGAAGGCACGGCTCTCGGCCGTGGACACATTGGGCAGCCAGTCGGCCACGGCCAGCACCTTGCCCACGCCGGCATCTCCCAAGGCCGCCGGGGCTCCAAGGGCATTGCCGTAGAAGGTGTAGAAGCGCCCTTCGTAGCCTGCCTCGCGCGCAGCCTTGACGAGCAGCATCAGATCATTGCCCCAGTTGCCCGTGATCACGGCCTGGGCACCGCTTTGCTTGATCTTGACCGCATAAGGCGCAAAGTCCTTGACGCGGCCCACGGGGTGCAACTCGTCGCCCACAATGCGCACATCGGGCCGTTGCATGCCAAGCTGACGCCTTGCTTCGCGCAGCACGGCCTGACCAAAGCTGTAGTCCTGCCCGATCAGATAGGCACTGTGTACAGCCTTGTCGTCCTTGATGACCTCCATCAGCGCGGCCATGCGCATATCGGCATGGGCATCGAAGCGGAAATGCCAGAAGCTGCAGCGCTCGTTGGTCAGCGCCGGATCCACGGCCGAATAGTTCAGATACAGCACACGGCGCGAAGGATCTCGGCTGTTGTGCTTGTCGATGGCGTCAAGAAGCGCCGCCGCCGTGGCCGACGAGTTGCCCTGCATGATGATGCGCGCACCGCTGTCTATGGCCGCACGCAGCGCCGACAGTGCCTCTTCGTTCTGGCCCTTGCTGTCATAGCGCTCTATCACCAGCTCATGCAGACCGTCGGCCAGGCGCACGCCACCGCGCGCGTTCACTCGCTCGGTCGCCCACAGCAAATTGCGGAACACGGCCTCGCCCGTGTTTGCAAACGGGCCCGAAAGACTCTCCACCAGTGCCAGCTTGATGGGTTGTGCAAGCTTGGCCTTGGCTGCAGCCACAGCAGCGCCAGCAATGCCGAACGGCGCGCATAGTAGTGGCAACTGCAGATATTTCAAGGCATCACGGCGCAATTTATTCATCAAAAAAAACCTCTTGAAATGCGCTTGCCACCACCTACCTATGAGTCAAGCGGCAACAACGCAAGCCGCGCAGTTTAAAGGAGTTAAACACCATGTTCTTCGCCCCTGTGATGAGCCGTAATACCTTTGTATCCCCTCGCGCCGCCGACTTGGCCCTGCAACGTTTTCTGCAGGAAACCCTGGGCGCTGCAAGCCCCGTACAACGCCAGGTTCAAGTCAGCCGCGATGACCAATTCACGACCCTGACCCTGGATGTGCCCGGCCTGGCACGCGAGCAACTCAAACTCTCGCTGGAAGGCTCCGTCGCAAAGCTTGAAAGCGTGGAAGGCGCAGCCCGCCAGGTCAAATACAGCTGGGATCTGGGCCATGAAATCGATGCTGCCAAAAGCAAGGCCAAGCTCGAGCATGGCGTGCTGACGCTGACCCTGGCCAAGCTCGAGCCCCAGAGCAAGGCCGTGACGCTGAGCATCGAATAAGCGCTGTTTACGCCGACCGGCCAGCCTCATCCTTTCTTCCATCTCCTCTTAGCAAGAGGTCGGCCGGAAAGCACAAAGCCCGCAATGCCTATGCACTGCGGGCTTTCTTATTGAGGCAATCTCAACGCCTATTTAAAGGCCACTGGCTCGCTGCGGAAGCGCCTGGGATAGCCATCGGCACCCGCGCTAAGAAGGTCGCCTATAAACAACTGGTTGTTGGCAATGCCCAGAATTGTTTTGCCGTTATCTTCATATTCATCCGTCGCTTCGGCCTCATTCACCGCAATATTGCCCGTCACTTTCGAGCCGGTGTAAGTCAGCTCGGCACGCACGGCCGACTTCCAGCCATCTATCGTCACCGCCGCCCAGCTGATCTTCCCAGTCAGCGTCACCGAGCCCTCCAGCTGCTTGCACTGTAAATCGGAGTAGATATTGTGCGTGTACGACATGGTGGACTCCGTGAACTCATAGCTCACAGGCATCACACCTTTGTGACTGCGCTCCGATGCAGGAACCACTGCCCAGTTAGCGGTGCAATAGTTGTCCGGATAGTTCTTCCAGACACCGAGAAACGGACTGACAACACCAGGAGCTGCGACCTCGGGGACGGGATTCGGCGTCTGAGGCTGGCCGTCATTGCTGCTCCCCCCTTCGACACCTCCATCGCTGCCCCCACCGCCACAACCAGCCAATACAGCGGCCATCAGGCCCGCAACCATCCACCCAGCTCTTGGGTACTTCATATATCGCTCCCTCCTCTAACTATTCAGCTCCATCCTGGACTGTAGGCCTGACTCCCGTAATCAGACCAGCAGTGATGACTCAGATCGCAGCGGTGTCGGCTTTCGCAAACAATGAAAGCGATTTTTAAGTCGGCATGTTTCCTTACCCAAGCGCAATTCAGCATTAGGTTTACAGCTCCTTAAAAAATAGCCTGTCACCCTCAATCATCACTACTGTTGACGAAAGGCTCTTGTTTAATGCACCGTTTTGGTGCATTCAGATCTACGGGTTTGATTGGCTTGTTGACCTACAACCATGCGCTCCAAACTTGTGGGCGCAGACGCTGTGCTCTGCCCAACAATGCTCCGCATGCCGCTAGACGGCATTCCTCCCTGGTCCCATTTTTCAAGGCTGCTCAAAATGGCAAAAGTGCTGGTTCTCTACTACTCCATGTACGGTCATATCGAAACCATGGCGCAGGCCGTGGCAGAAGGCGCCCGCAGCGTCAGCGGTGCCGAGGTCACCGTCAAGCGCGTGCCCGAAACCATGCCCGAGGATGTCTTCAAGAACGCAGGCGGCAAGGCCAATCAGAGCGCAGAGGTCGCCAGCCCAGCCGAGCTGGCCGACTACGATGCCATCCTGTTTGGCGTGCCCACGCGCTTTGGCAATATGCCGGGCCAGATGCGCAGCTTTCTCGACCAGACCGGCGGTCTCTGGGTCAAAGGGGCCTTGATCAACAAGATCGGCAGTGTCTTTACCTCGACCGGCACTGGCGGCGGCCAGGAAATGACGGCCACTACCACCTGGGCGACGCTGGCCCATCACGGCATGATCATCGTGCCGCTGGGCTATCCGCTGCCCGAACAGACCAATCTGAGCGCGGTCAAGGGCGGCAATTCGCCCTATGGGGCCTCGACGATTGCGGGTGCCGACGGTTCGCGCCAGCCTCATCCCGACGAGCTGAGCATTGCCCGCTACCAAGGCCAGAACGTAGCGAAACTGGCCGTAAAGCTTGCCGGATAAGCGCAGGCAACCATGAAAAAAGCAGCCACCTGGGCTGCTTTTTTGCTGCACGAACTCACCTGAGCGAATCCAGCGGCCAGCGCGGCTTCACATCAAACGCGTATTCATGCAGGGCCTGCTCGCGTCCTGCCTGTATCCGCATGGCGGCAGCCATGGCAATCATCGCGCCGTTGTCGGTACACAGATGCAGCTCGGGGTAATGCACGCGAATCTTGTGCTTGGCGCAGGCTTCATTGAGCTGCTCGCGCAGCTGCTTGTTGGCCCCCACACCTCCCGCCACCACCACGCGCTTCATGCCGGTCTGCTTGAGTGCGGCCATGGTTTTCTTGACCAGCACGTCCACAATCGCGGCCTGGGTGCTGGCGGCCAGATCGGCCTTGCGCGCTTCGAGCTCGTCGCCCAGCTTCTTGGCCTGGGTCAGTACGGCCGTCTTGAGACCAGCAAACGAAAAGTCCAGGTCACCCGAATGCAGCAGGGGGCGAGGCAGCTTGAAGGCCTGAGGATCGCCGCCCTCTGCCAGCTTCGAGAGCACGGGGCCGCCCGGATAGGGCAAGCCCATGAGCTTGGCCGATTTGTCGAAAGCCTCGCCTGCCGCATCGTCGATGGTTTCGCCGAGGATTTCGTATTCGCCCACGCCGTCCACACGCATGAGCTGGGTGTGCCCCCCCGAGACCAGCAGGGCCACAAACGGAAACTCCGGCGGGTCGGCACTGAGAAAGGGCGAGAGCAGATGGCCTTCGAGGTGGTGAACGCCCAGCACAGGCTTGTCCAGCGCGGCTGCCATGGCGCAGGCAGCACCGGAGCCGACCAGCAAAGCCCCGGCAAGGCCGGGTCCGCGCGTAAAGGCAATCACATCGACGTTTTCGAGCTGCTGCCCGGATTCGGCCAGCACCTTTTCGGTCAGCGGCAGCACACGGCGAATATGGTCACGGCTGGCCAGCTCGGGCACCACGCCGCCATAGGCGCGATGCATTTCAATCTGGCTGTGCAGCGCATGACTCAGCAAGGTGGGCACACCTTGGCCGTCCGGGGTGCGCACCAGGGCCACACCGGTTTCATCGCAAGAGGATTCGATTCCCAGGATCAGCAAACTCATGGCCGCAAGTGTAGAACTTGCGCCCTCCAGACGCAGAGAAGGCGGACATTAGCCCTGCCCGCCTTCACTATTCAATTCATAGCAGCCTACGGCTGATTCACATTGGGTGTCCCGGAAATATAGTGCTCCAGCTGGTGAATCGTGAACTGCTGGGCCGAGATGATTTCCTTGACGATGTCGCCAATCGAAATCAGCCCCTGCAGCTCGCGGGTCTCGCTGATCACGGGCAGATGGCGCATGCGATTGCTGGTCATCAGCGACATGCACTCCTCGCTGGTCTGGCGCGGCAGCACGCAATGGACCTTGCGCGTCATGACCTCGTCCACTCGCGTGCTGGCCGAGCTTCGGCCCTGCAGAGCAATCTTGCGCGCGTAGTCGCGCTCGGTCACGATGCCTGCGATATCGCCACCTTCGAGCACCAGCAGCGCGCCAATGCTTTTTTCCGCCATGAGCTGCAGCGCAGCCAGCATGGTGTCGGAGGGAGAAACGCTGTAGATAGTGCTGTTGCCCTTGGCGCGCAGAATTTCGGCGACGGTCGTCATCTGGTTCTCCTTTCTGGATCGGCCTGTCATGCAAAACGCATGACGACATGACCAGTGTGAGAATCCTGCTGCATTGCGGCAATCAGGCTATGCCCGTATACAAAAACAAAAAAGGCAGCCAAAGCTGCCTTGATACTGTCACCGAGTCCTGTGCTCAGCGACGACCGCCCAGCAGACCCGCGCCCAGCTTGAACAGATCTCCGGCATCAAGCTTGCCGTCGCCATTCTGGTCAAGCAGGCTGCCAAGGATGCCTCCTGCAGCGCCGCCTTGCGACTGGATCTGGCCGCGCTCCTGATCCAGAGCATTGCCCAGGTCGCCGGCCCCCATGCCCTGCGCCTGGACTCGATTGGCCAGGAAAGACATCACCAGCGGAGCCAGCAGGGCCAGCAACTGACCCGCATTGCCACCCAGGCCCGTGGCCTGACCCAGCCGGGACTCGGCCTGCTGCTGCTGACCGCCAAAGATATTGCCCAGGATGGCGCCTGCATCCAGTTGCGAGTTGCCGGCACCGGAGCCGCCTCCCAGCACCGAGCCCAGAATGCTGCCCAGTCCACCCAGGCCACCAGCCGCACCGCCCGCTCCGCCGAGCAGGCCACCGAGCCCGCCCAGCAGACCTCCCATATCCATCGCGCCATTGGCACTGCTGTGATCGCGCTGCAGCGCACCGAACAGATCGGCAGCCCCCTGAGGCTGGGCCGTGTTCTGGCCCAGCGCACCAAACAGCATGGGCAGCGCCACGCCCACGGCCTGCTCGGCCTGCACGGAGTCAATGCCCAGCTGCTGGGCCAGGCCCTGCATGGGGGCGCCCTGCAACTGGCCCATGAGTTCGTCGGTCAAAGATGCGTTAGCGGTCATTTCAACACTCCTCAAAAACAGCGCACATGGTACGCGCGCTCTGTGTCCCGAAATGTGATCAATGTTCATCCACTACGCAAGCCCCTCCCAGGCTATAGACCATTGAGGCGGCCTGCGCCCTGGATTGGGCCTCCTGCAGGCGGCTGCGTCTGATGACGGCTTCGCTCAGAAGGAGTGCGAGATGCCGACCAGCAGCGAGCGCGGCTTGCTGCCCTTGGAAACCGAAGGCCCTGCATTGCTGGCGCTGTTGATGGTGAACGCTGCATCCGCCTCGTTGCGGATCGCGGAGACGCCCGCATACAGCTTGGTGCGCTTGGACAGCGCATGGTCATAGCGCAGGCTCAAGGCGCGGGCATCGCTGTTTGCGCGCGCACGCCCCTGGAACTGCCCATAGGACAGCAGCACCTGCCCTGCCGCGCTGACAGGGATCGTCATGCTGGCTTCAAAGAAACGCCCGCGCTTGCTGGCGGCATCGGGCAGATCATCTTCGCGGGTGGACAGCAGCAAGGCCGCTCGTGCCAGCTTGAAGTCATAGGAGCCGCCCAGCAGGCGATAGCGGTCGGTGTTCTGGGCCGTGGTACGACGCTCCCACAGCGAGGCCCCCAGGCACCAGGGGCCACGGGTGTAGTCCAGCGAGCCGCCGAACTGGCGACCCACATTGCTGCCGGCGTTCTCCCCAAACGAGTACATGCCCCGCACCACCAGTCCCGCCATGGAGGTCGACTGAAAGCGCAGCGAGTTGTCAGCGCGCAGCACCGAGCCGTCACGGAAATAGTTGGCGGCGTTGCCCCAGATCAGGCCCGTCAGGGCGTAAGAAGCCAGCGCGGTATGAAACGTGGTGTAGTGGCGGCCTACCGTCAACTGGCCCCAGTCGCCGCCCATGCCGACGAAGATCTGTCGACCGAAGGCAAGGCCCCCCTGACCGCGCTCACCGGTATCGGCATTCAGTCCGGCCTCCATCACGTACAGCGCACGCAGGCCGCCGCCCAGATCTTCGGTCCCGCGAACGCCCCAGCGCGAACCAGCCAGGACACCGCTTTCCGCACGCAGGGTGCGGCCTGCACCGGTGGACACCGACTCGGCGGCCATGTCCACCACGCCGTACAGCGTGAGCTGGGATGTGGCGGGCGCAGCGGTCTGTGCCTGGGCCAGCGAACATGTGGAGATGAAGACGGCGGCCACGGCCAAGCCTCCCGATTGCAAGGATGTCATGAAGTCTCTCTTTTTAATAATGGATGGGGCTCGCGGCAGAGTCCTGCCGCTTTCGAGCCGCTGACAGCAGAATCCGCCGCAGCTGCGGCGGATTCCGTGTGGGAGCCCGGCGCCTCAGATTGCGCCGGTCGCACTCATTCGAGGCGGATGTTCTTTTGCGTGATCAGGCTGCCGTAGATGCGTGCATCGTTTTCGATGCGCCTGGCCAGCGAGGAGGCGCTGGTGTCATCGATGCGCCAGCCCTGAGCCAGCAGCTTGCTGCGGATGTCGGGAGCATGAAGAATCTTTTCCAAGGCTGCAGCCAGCTTGGCGCGATGCTCGGCGGGCATGGAAGCCGGGGCCATGACCGCATTCCAGACTTCGATGTCCACATTGCCGGCACCGATCTCGGGCATGGCCGGGACGCCGGGTGCCAGCGGGCTGCGTTTGCTGGAGCTCACGGCCAGGGCGGCCAGCTTGCCGGACTGAACCAGCGGCATGACGGTGGAGGCCGGCAGCAAGGCCATCTGCACCTGATCGCCCATCAGGGCGTTGACCACAGCCGGGCCGCCGTTATAGGGCACATGCTGCAGGCTCAGGCCCATGGCTTCCTTGATCAACTCCACGCCCAGGTGGCCGCCGGACCCCGTGCCCACCGAGCCGTAGTTGCCCTGGGTTCCGGTCTTGAGCGCCTTGAAATAGGCGCCCGCATTCGCGGCCATGGACTTGGGAGCCACCAGCACCAGAGGCGCCGAGCCGATCATGGCCAAAGGGGCCAGATCCTTGATCGGATCGTAGGGCAGCTTGCTGTAGAGAAACTTCGAGCTGGTCAGCGGGCCGTTGCCGATCACGCCTATGGTGTGGCCGTCGCCGGCCTTGGCCACGGCGTCGGCTCCGATATTGCCGCTGGCGCCTCCTTTGTTCTCCACCACCACGGGCTGGCCCAGGGCCTTGGTCAGGGGCTCGGCCAACAGACGGGCCTGTACATCGGGTGAAGAGCCGCTGGCATAGCCGACGATCAGGCGTATGGGACGCGTGGGCCAGTCAGCCTTGCCCTGAGCCTGAGCCGCAAAGGGCAGGCAGGCGGCAGCGCACAGCAGCAGGGCGGCCCGGCGCACGGGCATCGTTTTTTTTGTCATCTTCATGTCTCCAGAATCTCAGTCTCAGATCAGCAGTCGGCGTATCCAGCCATCAACTCCATCAAGGGCGGCAGGCGTCCGCTGGCAGGCAGAGCAAGCAGCGACCGGTACACCCGGGTTTGCAGAACAAAGTCCTGCTGTTGCGGCTTTTCGAGGTGCTGCGCCTGCATCCGGTCGGCCCACCACCGGCCCCCCTGGGTGCATGCCGGTCCATCCAAATGCTCGGCCAGCATGACCACCGTGACTTCCCCCTGGGCTTGCTCGGCAATGCGCTCCCCGCCAACGGGGTAGTGCAAGCAACGCTCGACGGGCACCACACCCGCCATGACACGCAGCAGACGCCCTTGCTGCACCGCCTGCTCCGCCCAGCGGGCTGCCTGCACGGCCCAGGCCTGCACATCGGTGGTGACGGCCTTGAGCGTCGTCAGCGCCGCACCGCTGGATGCTCCAGCCTGCAGTTGCAATAGACAGGGCCTGCGTATGAAGGCACTCAGGCGCGGCCGCATGCGTGCCGACCAGGGCGTGGGATTGGCGATCACATCCGCATACTCGGCTGAGTCCAGGGCCGCCAGAGACTCCAGGCCGTAAAGCGTGAAGTACCCGCAGGCGCCGGCATAGCGATGGCCGTAGACAAAGCCTGGCAGGCCCACGCGCTCGGGCACATGCTCGAGGGCATGCCAAGCCTCATATTCTGCGCGAGCCTCGGGCCGGTCGATGTCGTTCCACAAGGCCAGGAAGGCGCTGCTCATGGTGCACAACCCGCGCCGGGTTGAATCAGCACCTTGCTCGCCAGCCGCGCCCGCGCCAGCTCAAAACCATGCCCGGCCTGCGCAAGCGGCACACGATGGGTGATCATGAGGCGCAGTTGATCCTGATGGGTCTGCATGAATTCAACGACCTCCAGCCAGCAGCGCTCAGGCGCGCGATAGGAGCCGCGCAACTGCTGATGGCGTCGCACCAGGGCTGTCAGGTCAAGCGGCACGGGAGCGGAATGAATGCCGGCAATCACCAGAACGCCATGGGTCTTGAGCGCGCGCAGGGCCGGGGCCAGCACGGCCGCCGCGCCGGTGGCTTCGATCACCACGTCAAAGAAAGCTTCCTGCGTATACGCAGCAAGGGCTTCGTCGATGTCCTGCCCCTCGAAGTCCAGCAAATCCTCGAACCCCATGGAGCGCAGGACCTCCAGCCGCGCGGCATCGCCATGGCCGGCAACCACCACCTGGGCGGCCCCTGCGGCACGGGCAAACAGCGCAATGCCCTGACCGATATTGCCCGGCCCCAGGACGAGCACGCGATCGCCGGGCTGGACATTGCCCGTGCGCACGGCTTCGAAGCTCACCGACAGCGGCTCGGCCAATGCGGCAATCTCGGGGTCCACGCCATGCGGAATCGCCACGCAATTGCGCAGGGGCACGGCCACATACTCGGCAAAGCCGCCATGGCGTATGACGCCGATGCCGCGGCGGGTGGTGCAGGCATCGAAGGCTCCGGCATTGCAACTGGGGCATCTGCCGCAGGTAACCGAAGGTCGCACGGCCACCAGTTGACCCAGGGGCAGATGCTCTGCCCCCTCGCCTCTGGCCACGACCACACCGCTGAACTCGTGGCCCACGGTCACCGGCAGCGCGGCCTGCAAAAAGTGATAGCTCGCCGTCCAGGCATCGATATGCAGATCCGTGCCACAGACACCTGTGGAATGAACCCGCAGCAGCACCTCACCTGCGGCAGGCGACGGCATGTCGACCTCGTTGAGCTTCAGTCCCTTGGCGGACTCGGTTTTTTGCAAGGCTTGCATGAGACAGGCAATGCATGCGTGGACATGCATCTCAGAACGAACAGGATCGGCAGTGTTGCCGCCCATCATTCATATGTCCAACACTGATTAAATATAAAAATCATACTTTTGAGATATGGATTGATTCAGGCATGGAACTGAGACATCTGCGCTACTTCGTGGCGGTCGCCGAGCAGGGCAACGTCAGCCGGGCGGCCCGCAAACTGTTCATCGCCCAGCCGCCGCTGTCACAGCAGCTCAAGCAACTCGAGGACGAGGTCGGTGCCCAACTCTTCACGCGCCTGCCACGCGGCATGCAGCTCACTGCGGCGGGCGAGTCGCTGCTGGAAGATGCGCGCGTCATATTGGCGCGCGCCGAGCAAGCCCCCTTGCGTGCGCGCGAACGCGAACGCAGCAGCCAGACCGTGCTGCGCCTGGGGCTGGTTCCCTCGGCCATGCAGTCGCTGCTGCCCGGTCTGCTGCAGGCCGTGGCACAGGCCGGCTGTGAGGTGCAGATCGAAGCCCGCGAAATGATTTCCTCCCAGCAACAGCGGGCCTTGCGCCAGGGCGAGCTGGAACTCGGTTTTGCCCGGCCCGGCCACAAGGAGGCCGACGAGCTTGAGCTGGCCAGCATTGATGACCCCTATTGCCTGGCTGTTCCGGTCTCGCATTCTCTGGCCGCAGGCAGCGGAATGCTGGATCTTCAAGCCGCCGTGCATCAGCCCTTTGTGGGCTTCACCCGCTATCAGGACACCGACTACTTCGACCGCACGGTCGCGCTGTGCGCCGAGGCCGGCTTCACTCCGCTGATCCGCCACGAAGCCGGTCAGTTGGTGAATGTGCTGGCGCTCGTGGCCTGCGGTCTGGGCGTGGCCATCGTGCCGGCGTCCTTTGCGATGTTCCACCGAGAGCAGATCGTGTTCCGACCGCTTCGGGCTTCGCGCCAGATCAGCCGGCTCGCCGTCCTGGCGTCTGCCCAAGCGCTCAAGAGCAACCCCATGCTGGACCTTGTCGCCCAGCTCGCGCAATCCCAGCTGCAGGCCCTGGCTGCACAGCTGGCGCAACAGGGAGCGACGCCTTCTCGACCACGGCCGGTTTGATTTATATAACCAAATCGTCTGACAACTCATGGTTTTTATAGCGACAATTGCGTTAATCATGAGCATCAGCCACTACATCAAGGAAATCGGTCGCGGCACCAAGGGCGCGCGTTCTCTTTCGCGGGCCCAGGCCTGCGATCTGATGGGGCAGGTGCTGGACGGCAAGGTCAGCGATCTGGAGCTGGGCGGCTTTTGCATCGCCATGCGCTTCAAGGGCGAAAGCGCCGAAGAGCTGGCAGGCTTTCTCGACGCCACCCAGCAGCGTCTGCCCGCGTGGCCGCAGGCCCATAAGGCCCGCCCCGTGGTGGTCATCCCCAGCTACAACGGCTCGCGCAAGCTGGCCAATCTCACGCCGCTGCTGGCAGGTCTGCTGGCACAGCAAGGCCTGCCCGTGCTGGTGCACGGCAGCCATACCGAGGACAAGCGCCTGGGCACAGCCGAGGTGTGGCAGCAACTGGGCTGGACGGCCATCGAGCGCCCCGTCGCCCTGGAGCCCGGCGACAAGGTCTGGATGCAGACCCGTCACCTGCTGGCACCGCTGGATCGGCTGCTGCAGATTCGCCGCCAGATGGGCCTGCGCAACCCTGCGCACAGCATCGTCAAACTGCTGGACCCTATCCATGGCGGCAGCACCGCGCAATCCGGGCTGGTGCTGGCGAGCTACACCCACCCGGCCTATGCCCAACCCATGATCCAGACGCTGGCCATGCGCGCGTCCAGTGCGCTGCTGGTGCGCGGCACGGAAGGCGAGGCCGTGGCCGCCCCCCACCGCGAGCCCGTGAGCACGGGAGTGATTGCCGGAGAAATCTGCTTTGAGCGCTCTTCCCTGCACAGCAGCCAGCTCGCATCCGGCGCTGAGAGCAGCGCCCCGCAGCAAGATCTGAATGCCGAGCAGACAGCCCGGCTGACGCTGGACATATTGAGCGGCCAGCTTGCTGTGCCGGCACCCATTGCGCAACAACTGGAACAGATACAAGCCCTGCATCGGGCCATGCAGGCCATGCAGGCCACAGATGCCGACGCCGCCGCCAGCCGCGCCGCACTGCAAGCCTATAACCGCAGCCCCGACTGAGATCCCCCACAATGACTGCAACTTCCCACAACCCCAATCAGCGCGGCTCGTGCACCCTGGTGGGTGCCGGCCCCGGCGACCCCGAACTACTGACCATCAAGGCAGCCAAGGCCATTGCCGCAGCCAGCGTGCTGTTTGTCGACGACCTCGTCAGCGACGGCGTGATGAGCCATGCCTCGCCCAGTGCCCGCGTGGTCTATGTGGGCAAGCGCGGCGGCTGCAAGAGCACCCCCCAGGCCTTTATCGAAAAGCTCATGATTGCCGCCGTGCAGGAGGGCGAACGCGTGGTGCGCCTCAAGGGCGGCGACCCCTTCATCTTTGGCCGTGGCGGCGAGGAGGTCGAACATCTGCGTGAGGCCGGCATCGAGGTGGATGTCATCAACGGAATCACCTCCGGTCTCGCTGGCCTGACCAGCCTGGGCGCCCCGCTGACCCACCGCGACCGCGCGCATGGCGTGCTTTTCATGACCGGCCATGCCAAGCCCGGCGACAGCGGCCCCGACTGGCGCCAGATCGCCGCCACGGCCCATGCGGCCAAGCTGACGCTGGTGATCTATATGGGAGTGAGCAGCGTCGAGCGCATCAGCAGCGAGCTGCTCAGCGGCCTGCCCGGCAGCACGCCCGTGGCCGTGATCCAGCATGCCAGCCTGCCGCAGCAGCGCCATGCGCTGACTTTCCTGAAGGATTTGCCGCAGAGCATTGCCGACCATCAGCTGGGCAGCCCCAGCATCATCATCGTCGGCGATGTGGTCCAGGGCATTGCCGCCTGGCAGAGCCAGCCCCAGGCCTTGCCGCAGTCAGCGGCCGCCTGAGCCAGGAGCGCCCCCCCGGGCTGTCCCGCAACCCGGGCTAGCGACGACCCGGCTCAGGGAGTACGAGTCTCGGCAAAGCGCTCGGCCAGCTCCTTGCGCAGCTCCTTGCGCACGATGGCGGCGTTCCAGCGGCGCTTTTCCTCGTCGGTTTCGAGCTGCAGCGGGGGCACAGGGGCAGGTTTTTTGTCATCGTCCACCGCAACCATGGTGAAGAAGCAGCTGTTCACGTGGCGCACCACCTGGCTGCGAATCTCCTCGGCAATCACCTTGATGCCGATTTCCATGGACGACTTGCCGGTGTGGTTCACGCTGGCCAGAAAAGTCACCAGCTCGCCCACATGGATGGGCTGCAGAAACATCACCTGATCCACGCTCAGCGTCACGACATAGCGGCCCGCATAGCGGCTGGCGCAGGCATAGGCGACCTGGTCCAGCAATTTCAAGATGGCGCCCCCGTGCACATTGCCGGAAAAGTTGGCCATGTCAGGCGACATGAGCACGGTCATGCTCAGCTGGTGGGATGGTGTATTCATGGGGCGCGATTCTAGAAGTGATCCATGGCACATGCAGAGGCTTGCCACATATCCCAACAGGACAACGGGCTGGCGGCTGCGCAGGCATCACGATCCATGCATTGCGGGACTTTGTCAGCCCCTCAAACCCCGGTGACCAGCCATCTGGGACAATGACCGGCTTTGTTGTTCGTGCTTCAGCGCCCTGCCCGCCGTGTCCTCCACCCCACAGGTCCCCTTCCAGATTTTTGACGCCATCATCATCGGCGCCGGTGCCGCCGGCCTGTTCTGCGCAGCCCAGGCCGGCCAGCAGGGCCTGAAAGTGCTGCTGATCGATCATGCGCCCAAGGTGGCCGAGAAGATCCGCATCTCGGGCGGCGGACGCTGCAACTTCACCAACCGCGACCTCGACGTGCGTGCGCCGCACAAGCATTTTGTGGGGCAGAACCCTCAGTTCTGTCGCTCGGCCCTCTCGCGCTTCACGCCTGCCGACTTCATCACGCTGATGGACAAACACGGCATTGCCCACCATGAAAAGCACAAGGGCCAGCTGTTTGCCGACCATTCGGCCGAGGACATCATCGCCATGCTGCTGGCCGAGTGCACCGCAGGCGGCGTGCAGCGCTGGCAGCCTTGCCAGGTCAAGAAGGTAATGTCTTCACCGGCAAACGCAGATACTGAAAGCGATTGCAGCTATCAGATTGAAACCGATCGCGGCCTGGTGCAGGCTGCCAATCTGGTCATCGCCACCGGCGGCCTGAGCATTCCCAAGATTGGCGCCACCGACTTCGGCTACCGGCTGGCCCAGCAGTTCGATCTGCCGCTGATCGAGCGCACGCCCGGCCTGGTGCCCATGACCTTCGACGGCGAAGGCTGGCAGCCCTACGCGGGCCTGGCCGGTCTGGCCCTGCCCGTGGAAATCAGCACCGGAAGCAAAAAGGAGCGCATGAGCTTCCACGAGGATTTGCTGTTCACCCATCGCGGCCTCTCCGGCCCGGCGGTGCTGCAGATCTCCAGCTACTGGAAGCCCGGCACCGCGCTGCAGATCAATCTGCTGCCGGGCGTGGATCTGGCCGAGGTGCTGGCCCAGGCCAAGCTCCACTCGCGCAAGCTGGTGGCCAACGAGCTGGCCGCCCACCTGCCCGCGCGCCTGGCCGATGCCTGGGTCGGCCGCATGCCCGAGCTGCAGCGCCCCATCAACGAGGCCGGCGACAAGGCCCTGGCCAGACTGGCCGAACAGCTGTCGCGCTGGGAGATCACTCCCACGGGCACCGAAGGCTATAAAAAAGCCGAGGTCACCTTGGGCGGCGTAGACACCAAGGTGCTGTCCCAGCAAACCATGGAGTGCAAGAGCCGGCCGGGCCTGTACTTTATCGGCGAGGTGGTGGACATCACGGGCTGGCTGGGCGGCTACAACTTCCAGTGGGCCTGGGCCAGTGCCGCCGCCTGCGCGCAGGCCATGGCGCAAAAGCAGTCAATCCTGGCTTGAGCGACTGAAATCGGAGCGGCAGCCTCCATGAAAAAAGGATGGTTGAACCATCCTTTTTTGCTGCCTGCGCCTTCGGCGCAACATCCGCTCAGGCAGAAAACTCCTTGCCTTCATAGTGCTCGGGAACCTTGAGCTGCCCCGAGGCGATGGCAGCCGACGCCTTGGCCACTCGCTCGCGCACAGCGGCTGCCACGCCCTGGCCCATGGTCAGGCGTACGGCGGCGGGGTCGCTCAGGCCAATCTTGCGAATACCGGGGCCGGGCGCACCACGCTGCTGCATGTCCTTGACGGCCAAAAACGCGCCAATGCCCACATCGGCCCAGGCGGAAGCGACAAACACCTGCGGGTCCACCGCGGTCCAGTCGATCACATTGCCGATCTGGCGCGTGCCCGCATCGCGGCAGGCCTGGGTCACGCCATCGCGGCCG
The DNA here is from genome assembly GCF_000761245.1 of Comamonas testosteroni. Taxonomy (GTDB): domain Bacteria; phylum Pseudomonadota; class Gammaproteobacteria; order Burkholderiales; family Burkholderiaceae_C; genus Comamonas; species Comamonas testosteroni_C. Next base: position 23,111 of record NZ_AWOR01000045.1, read on the forward strand.
GAGTTGAGCATGGTGAAGATCACATCGGCACCGGCAGCCATCTGGGCCTTGGCGATGCGAAGCGACAAGGCGTTGTCGTCCTGATCGCCCGAGAAATTCGTCAGCAGCTTGACCCTGGAATCGGTATCGCGCACACCGGCCGCATAGGCTGCACGGCCCTTGAGCCCCGGCGGCACGCGAATGCCCGACATATGGCCGACCACACCGGTTTTGGTGGTCAGGGCCGCCAGCACGCCGGCCAGATAGGCCGACTCCTCCTGCAGCACGTCATAGCTGCAGAGATTGCTCCCCTGCACCGCGCCCTGGGTCACGACGAACTGGGTCTTGGGGAAGCGCGCCGCGACTTCGGCTGCGGCCTGATTGTTCTGCCCGCCATGGGCAATCACCAGCTGCGCCCCCTGCTCCGCGAGCTGCGCGAGAGCCGGCACCAGCAACTCCTTCCTGGGCGCCATGCCGTCCAGAAAACGGGTCTGCACACCCAGCTCCTGGCGCGCCTTTTCCAGACCACGCCAGCCGGCCTCCATAAAACCCTTGTCGCTGCGCGAGCCCGCAAACAGACCGCCCACCACCAGAGAACTGCCGGCCGCAGCAGCGCCCGGAGCCTGGGCCTTGCCGGCACAGGCCGTCAGCGCCAGCAAGCCGGGGACGGCGATGGCCGAAGCCATCCATTGACGACGCGAAACCGAAGAGGGATGAGAAGCGCTGGACAAGATGAAAGCTCCTTGGACACGGAAAAACAGCGATGCGCACAGGCACCAGGCCAATCGCTTCCTGACTTGGGTCAAGAAACAGAGTTTTCAAACTGTATGCAATTTCCGTGCACAAGATGCTCCACACAAACCCCAGAGTCCAGCGAGACCGACATGGGTTGGAGCAGCGGCGTGCCGGCCCGCCTGCCGAAGGCCTATGTATTGCGCGCGTCAAAGGCATGAAGACAGGCACAAAGGCACAATGGCGGAGCCTGAACCAGGCCTTTGGCAGCGCAAGCCGGTAGCGGCAAACCCTGTCACCCTGGCCAGCGCGCGACAGCTTGGCAGCGGTATGCAGACGCAACCCAAGTCTTGGTCTATAATGCTCGACTTTGCTGGCATTACCCCGTCGGCCATACTAGTTAAAAAGTGGCGGGGAAACCGCTGTTCACGGCTCTCAGGCCCGATCTTCCCGAGAACCCTCTGTCAGCACAGATATATCTGGAAATTAAATGACTACCATCCGCGTCAAAGAAAACGAGCCCTATGAAGTTGCCCTGCGCCGCTTCAAGCGCACCATCGAAAAGCTGGGTCTGCTGACCGATCTGCGCGCTCGCGAGTTCTATGAAAAGCCCACAGCCGAGCGCAAGCGCAAGAAGGCTGCTGCCGTGAAGCGTCACTACAAGCGCGTTCGCAGCATGCAACTGCCTAAGAAGCTGTACTAATCGTTGATTAGGACCAGTCGGCCTTAAAACAGCCGCAAACCCGCGCTCGGGACGCCAGGCGCGGGTTTTTTGTTTTCTGGCCACTGCCAAGCCTGACCGGCCGCGCAGTGACCTCCCAGCGCATGGATAGTCAACGCCGTTCACACGGCGCACCACCATTCGCCCACCCCAAGGAGAAAGCCATGAGCCTGAAAGCCCAGATTACCGAAGACATGAAGACCGCCATGCGTGCCAAGGACAGCGCACGCCTGGGCACCATCCGCCTGCTGCAGGCCGCGATGAAGCAAAAGGAAGTGGACGAGCGCATCGAGCTCGACGACGCCGCCGTCATCGCCATCGTCGACAAGCTGATCAAGCAGCGCAAGGACTCCATCGCCGCCTTCGAAGCCGCCAACCGCACCGATCTGGCCGATGTGGAAAAGGCCGAAATGGAAGTGCTCAAGGTCTATCTGCCCGAGCGTATGGGCGAAGCCGAGATCACCGCGGCCGTGCAGGCCATCGTGGCCGAGCTGGGCGCCTCCGGCCCCGGCGACATGGGCAAGGTGATGGGCGCCGTCAAGGCCCAGCTGGCCGGCAAGGCCGATATGGGCCTGGTGTCCGCTGCCGTGAAGGCCGCGCTGACCCAATAATTGGCAACCGGCCTGAGCCGTCATACGGCATCAGAGTCAAAAACAGAAGCTGCTTGCGCTTGCCGTGCATATATTTCAGATTCAAAAGACTCTGAAATTCATGTATATCAATCGTTAGCAGCTTCTTTTTTAATAGCATTCCTGAATCCTGCAGGAGCTTGCCTGCTGAAGAACTCCTGCAGGAACTCCACGCAGACCCGCACCTTGGCCGAGCGCTCCAGCCGCGTCGGATAGACGGCCCAGATATTCGCCTGCTGCTGCCACTCGGGCAGCAGCTGCACCAGGCGTCCGTCCTGCAGATCGGCCGCCACATCCCACAGCGAGCGCAGCACGATGCCATGGCCGTCGCGCGCCCATTGCACGGCCATCTCGCCATGGTTGGTGGACAGCGGGCCGGTCACTTTGACGCTGCGCTCCTGACTGCCCGAGCGCAGCTTCCAGACACCGAACGCATGGTCGCGCTCCTTGATGACCAGGCAGTCATGCGCAGCCAGCTCGTCCAGCGTGCGTGGGCTGCCACGCCGCTGCACATAGGCCGGGGACGCGCACAGCACGCGATGGTTGTCGGCCAGATGCCGGGCAATCAGATGCGGCGCGATCTCGTCGCCCACGCGCACATCGAGATCGAAGCCCTCGGCCGCGACATCGACGATGCGGTCGAACACTTCCAGGCGCAGCTGCAGCGCCGGATATTGCGCAATCAGCTGCGACAGCGCGGGCGCCACCACATTGCGGCCAAAGCCGAAGCTGGTGGACACCCGCAGCAGCCCGCGCGGCTGGCGGCGCGTCACATCGACTTCCTGCAGCAGATGCTCGACCTCGTCCAGAATGCGCTGCGCCCAGTGGTAGACGCGCTCGCCCTGCTCCGTGACAGCGACCCGCCGTGTGGTGCGATGCAGCAGCTTCACGCCCAGCTCCTGCTCCAGCAGGCGGATGCGCTTGCTGACAAAGGCCGGTGAAGCATTGTGCGCGGCCGCAGCCTCGGCAAAGCTGGCTTTGCGCACCACGGTGATGAAGACACGCAGGTCTTCGGGTGAAGGCATTTTCTGCACGATCTGTAAACAATCAGGCCACGATTTGTCAATTGTATTCAGTTAAGTACGATGCAGAATACCGCCAGGCACAGGCCGAACCGCCGCCTCGCCACCCCATACATTCACGAGAGAGCACCATGTCCACTCCCAAAAAGATTGCAGTCATCGCCGGCGACGGCATCGGCAAGGAAGTCATGCCCGAAGGCCTGCGCGCGCTGGAGGCCGCAGCCAGGCGCTTCGACCTGCCGCTGGAGTTCCACCATTTCGACTGGGCCCACTGCGACTACTACGCCGAACACGGCCAGATGATGCCCGAGGACTGGAAGGAGCAGCTTTCGGGCATGGACGCCATCTTCTTCGGCGCCGTGGGCTGGCCCGCTACCGTGCCCGACCATGTCTCGCTGTGGGGGTCGCTGCTCAAGTTCCGCCGCGAATTCGACCAGTACATCAATCTGCGTCCGGTGCGCCTGTTCGAAGGCGTGCCCTGCCCCCTGGCCGGCCGCAAGCCCGGCGACATCGACTACTACGTGGTGCGCGAGAACACCGAGGGCGAGTACACCGCCCTGGGCGGCATCATGTTTGAAGGCACGGACCGCGAGATCTGCATCCAGGAATCGGTCTATAGCAAGCATGGCGCCGATCGCCTGCTCAAGTACGCCTTCGATCTGGCCCAGAGCCGCGCCAAGAAGCACGTGACCCTGGCCACCAAGAGCAACGGCATCGCCATCAGCATGCCCTGGTGGGACAAGCGCGCCGACGATGTGGCCAAGGCCTATCCTGAAGTCACGCTGGACAAGCAGCACATCGACATCCTGACGGCCCGCTTCGTGCTGCAGCCCGGCCGCTTCGACGTGGTGGCCGCCACCAATCTGTTTGGCGACATCCTGTCCGACCTGGGCCCCGCCACCACGGGCACCATCGGCCTGGCACCGTCGGCCAACCTCAACCCCGAGCGCAGCTTCCCCTCGCTGTTTGAGCCCGTGCATGGCTCGGCGCCCGACATCTACGGCAAGAACATCGCCAACCCCATCGCCATGGTCTGGTCGGGCGCGCTGATGCTGGACTTCCTGGGCCGCAGCGAAGGTGCCTGGCGCCAGGCCCACGACACCATCGTGGCCGCCATCGAGCACACGATCAAGGCCGGTCCGCTGACGCCCGATCTGGGCGGCAAGGCCAACACCACCGAAGTGGGCGAAGCCATCGCGGCTGCCATCGCCAAGGCCTGATGGCTCCGGGCTGGCCCCGCCGGCCGGATTCAAGATAAGAAGCACCCCGCGCAGGCTGAACCTGCGCCGGGGTGCTTTTGTACACCTGCACGCCTGAACGCCCAGGGCCACTGGCTGCGGCGACCTAGGCTTCAGACCGCGGTTTGGCTTTGGCTTGCGAAGCCGGTTTTCTGGCCGACCGCGCCTGGGCATTGCGCTGCGCGGCGGCCTGCACCAGTGCCTGGAAAGCTGCAGCGTCGATCACTTCGCCCACATGCAGGTCTATGGCCCGGCGCGTGGCGCCTTCAAGACTGGCATTGAACAGGCCGGCCGGATCGGCCAGGGCTGCGCCATGCGCAAAGGTCAGCTTGACCACGGCCTTGTAGGTCTCGCCCGTGCACAGGATGCCGTCCTGCGACCAAACGGGCGTACCGCGCCATTTCAGCTCTTCCACCACGGCGGGCAAAGCCCCGCGGATCAGCGCCCGCACGCGGGCCAGCGTGGTGCCGCGCCAGTCGTCCAGGCCGGCAATCCTGGCATCGATCAGAGCCGAAGCCTCAGGGCCGCTGACAGGCTCGACCGGAGGTGCTGGCGTGGATGGCAAGGCAGTCATAGATGGAGCTCCATGGTTGGACCTAGAACCATGTCCGGCACAAGGCACAAGGCAAAAGGCTCAAGACATGGGACAAGGATTGCACCACAGTAGCACGCAAAAGCAGAGCTCCCCCAGAGGGCCAGCCCGCCCTATATCAGGCTCATGCCAGGCTCATGCCAGGCTCAGCCCAGCTCCCCCGCGACCTCTCGCAGGCATTGGAGCAGCAAGCCCGTGGTCGGCGTCAGCGGCTGGCCACGCAAGGTGATCAGTCCCACGGGCGGCAGATCGATGGGCACGGCCAGATCCAGCATGGCCAGCGTACCCAGGGCCGCGTGACAGCGGGCCACGCCACGCGCCATGAAGGCCACGGCGCCGCGCTGGTGCACAAAGGTCAGCTGCGAGAGAAAGGACGCGGTCTCCACGATGTCGACCGGCGGGTGCAGGCCGTGGGCATAGAACTGCTGCTCCAGCTTCACGCGCAGCGAGGCCCAGGGTGGAGGAAGCACACAAGGCTCTTCGGCCAGGGCCTGCCAGCTGGCAGCGCCCGGCGCCAGCAGCGCATGACCGGGCCGCACCACGGCCACCATGGGATCGTCGTACAGCGCCTCGGTCTCCAGGTCGGGCGCGGCATAGCCGGGCTCCAGCCGCCCGACGAACAGATCCAGCTCGCCCAGGCGCAGCTTGGGCAGCAAGCGCGTCAGATCCCCTTCCTCCACCATCACCGTGGTCTGGTCCGAACGCGCTTTTAACCGCTCCACAGCGCGCGCCAGCAACACGGGCGTGGCCACCACCATGGCGCCCACACTGGTGCGCCCGCGCGCGCCGCTGGCCTCGGCAGCCATCTCGTCGCGCGTGCGTTCGAAACCGGCCAGCACCGAGCGTGCAAACCGCACCATGCTGACGCCGGCTGCCGTGGGTTCGGTGCCGCGCGTGGAGCGCTCGAACAGCGCCATGCCCAGCATGCGTTCGATCTCGGCCAGGGTTTTGGAGACGGCGGGCTGGGTCACAGCCAGAAACTCGGCCGCACGGCCCAGGTGACGGAACTGGTCCAGCGCCACCAACAGCTGCAGATGGCGCAGCTTGAGGTTGGAGCGCAGCACACGATCGATCTTGCTCATGGGGCTTCATTACCTGATGGTTATGAAGATAGTCTATCTTTTCATTGGATTGTCATGAAGCAGTTTTGAACAATCGGGGCTGGCAGTTCAAATAACGACAGGAGACAAGCGATGATCCCCCCACGCAGCAGCCGGCGCAGCTTTGTGCTCGGCGCCCTCGGCGCAGCCACGCTCGGCAGTTCCACCCGCCTGCTGGCCCAGACCTGGCCCGAGCGCCCCATCACCTTTATCTGCCCCTGGCCTGCCGGCGGCACGGCCGACCAGTCCATGCGCGCGCTGTGCACCGTGGCCGGCCGCATCCTGGGTCAGGCGATTGCCGTGGAAAACCGCGCCGGAGCCTCCGGCATGATCGGCTCCAAGGCCCTGGCCTCGGCCAGACCCGACGGCTACACCATCGGCCAGATCCCGATCTCGGTCACGCGCTTTTCCCAGTTGGGCACGCTGCAGGCCGATCCGCGCAAGGACTACACCTATATCGCGCGCACCTCGGGCCAGACCTTCGGCATCGCCGTGCCGGCCAACTCGCGCTTCAAGACCCTGCAGGACTTGGTCGCCGCCGCCAAGGCCAAGCCCGGCAGCATCACCTACGCCCACGCCGGCGTGGGCGGCGCCACCCATGTGGGCATGGAGGAGTTTGCGGCCGCAGCGGGCATTCAGCTCAGCCATGTGCCCTATAAGGGCGGCGCCGAGGCGCTGCAGGGCGTGCTGGGCGGCCATGTCGATGCGCTAGCCGACTCCAGCTCCTGGGCCCCGCATGTCGAAGCCGGCAAGCTGCGCCTGCTGGCCACCTGGGGCGAGCAGCGCACGCCGCGCTTCAAGGACGTGCCCACACTCAAGGACCTGGGCTACAACGTGGTCGTCGATGCGCCCAACGGCATCGGCGCGCCCAAGGGCCTGCCGCCCGCCGTCGAAGCCAAGCTGCGCGAGGCCTTCCGCCAGGCCGTGGCCAGCCCCGAGTTCAAGTCCGTGGCCGACAGGCTAGACGCGCCCTTGCTCTACCTGGACGGCCCCGACTACGCCAGGTATGTGAACACGGTCTACCAGAAGGAAACCGTGCTCATCGACAAACTCAAACTGCGCGACCTGATGCGCTGACGCGCAGCGTTCCCACCGCATCCCCACCGCCTCAGGCCCGCCATCCCCGGACTCCAAGATGCTCTCCTCCTCTTCTTCCCTGCTGCACCTGCACCCCAACGACAACGTGCTCGTGGCCAAGACCGCCCTGGCCCTGGGCCAGGACATTCCCGAGCTGGGAGTGCGCACGCGCGCCCAGGTGCCGGCCGGCCACAAAATCGCGGCGCGTCGCATCGCCGAGGGCGAGCAGGTCAAGAAGTACGACACGGTGATCGGCGTCGCCACACGCGACCTGGAGCCTGGCGACTATGTGCACAGCCACAACCTCAAGCTGGTGGACTACTACCGCGACCCCTCGTTCGGCGCCGACGTGCGGCCCGTGGATTACGTGCCAGAGCAGCAGCGCGCCACTTTTCAGGGCTTTGTGCGAGCGGGCGGCGGCGTGGGCACGCGTAACTTCATCGGCATCCTGTCCTCGGTCAACTGCTCGGCCACCGTGATCAAGCGCATCGCCGCCCACTTCACGCCCGAGCGGCTGGCAGCTTTCCCCAATGTGGACGGCGTGGCCGCCTTTGCCCAGAGCAGCGGCTGCGGCATGTCCTCGCCCAGCGAGCACTTCGACGTGCTGCGCCGCACCCTGGCCGGCTACGCGCGCCACCCCAACCTGGCGGGCGTGCTCATCGTGGGCCTGGGCTGCGAACGCAACCAGGTCGATACCCTGGTGGATTCGCAAGGCCTCAAGGAAGGTCAGTTGCTGCGCACCCTGGTGATGCAGGAAGTGGGCGGCACACGCGTCACCATTGAGGCCGGTATTGCCGCCATCGAAGAAATGCTGCCCATCGCCAACCAGGCGCAGCGCAGCACCGTCAGCGCCGCCCACCTCAAGATCGGCCTGGAATGCGGCGGCTCGGACGGCTTCTCGGGCATCACGGCCAACCCCGGACTGGGCGCGGCCATGGACATTCTGGTGCGCCATGGCGGCACGGCCATTCTGTCCGAGACGCCCGAGATCCACGGCGTGGAGTTCATGCTCACGCGCCGCGCCATCAGCCCCGAAGTCGGCCAGAAGCTGCTGGACCGCCTGGCCTGGTGGGAGCGCTATGCAGCCGGCCAGAACGCCCAGTTCAACGGCGTGGTCGGTCATGGCAACCAGGCCGGCGGCCTGGCCAACATCTTTGAAAAATCCCTGGGCAGCGCCATGAAGGGCGGCACCACGCCACTGCGCGCCGTCTATGAATACGCCGAGCCCATCACCGAGCACGGCTTTGTCTTCATGGACTCGCCGGGCTACGACCCGGTGGCCTCCACGGGCCAGATCGCCAGCGGCGCCCAGCTGATCTGCTTCACCACGGGCCGCGGCTCCATGTTCGGCAGCAAGCCCGCCCCCACCATCAAGCTGGCCAGCAACACGCCCATGTACCAGCGCCTGCAGGAGGACATGGACATCAATTGCGGCGTGGTCGTCGACGGAGGGCTGACCGTGCCCGAGCTGGGCCAGCAGATCTTCGAGCAGATCCTGCGCCACGCCAGCGGCGAACAGACCAAGAGCGAGGCACTGGGACTGGGCGACCATGAATTCGTGCCCTGGCACCTGGGCATCGTGAGCTGAGGAAAGCGCATCTTCCAGAGCTTTGCGCCCTTATCCAACCTTCACTTTCTGCAATTTTCACCATGAACGCCACGCCACTCAGACTGCAACGCACCGAACTGCAGCGCAGCGCCAACTTCATCGCCGGGGCCTGGACGCAAGCTGCCAGCGGCGCCAGCTTTGCCGTGACCGATCCGGCCACGGGCAACACCATCACCAAGGTTCCCGATTCAGGTGCAGCCGATGCGCGCACCGCCGTGGACGCTGCCCAGGCTGCCCTGCCCGCCTGGCGCAAGCTGCCGGCCAAGCAGCGCGCTGCCATCATCAAGCGCTGGAACGATCTGGTGCTGGCCCATCAGGACGATCTGGGCACGCTGATCTCGCTGGAGCAGGGCAAGCCCCTGGCCGAAGGCAAGGGCGAAGTCGCCTATGCCGCCAGCTATATCGAATGGTTCGGCGAGGCAGCCACGCGCATGAACGGCGAAGTCATCCCCGCGCCCATGCCAGGCCGGCGCATGTTTGCGCTGCGCGAGCCAGTGGGCGTGGTCGCCGCCATCACTCCCTGGAACTTCCCGGCCGCCATGATTGCACGCAAGATCGCGCCGGCCCTGGCTGCGGGCTGCACCGTGGTCTGCAAGCCGGCCGAGGACACGCCGCTGACCTCGCTGGCCCTGGTGCTGCTGGCGCACGAAGCCGGAGTGCCGGCCGGCGTGCTCAACATCGTCACGGCCTCGCGCGAGCGCACGCCCGAGGTGGTGGACCAGTGGCTGGATGACAGCCGCGTGCGCAAGATCACCTTCACCGGCTCCACGCCCGTTGGCAAGCACCTGGCGCGCCGCAGCGCCGACACGCTCAAAAAGCTCTCGCTGGAGCTGGGCGGCAATGCGCCCTTCATCGTCTTCGAGGATGCCGATGTGGCAGCCGCCGTGGACGGCTTCATGGCCGCCAAGTTCCGCAACGGCGGCCAGACCTGCGTCTGCCCCAATCGCGTCTTCGTGCACCGCTCGGTGTACGAGGCCTTTGCGAGCCAGCTCAGCGCCCGCGTGGCTGCCCTGCATGTGGGCCCTGCCAACGAGCCAGCCTCGCAGATCGGCCCCATGATCAATGACCGCGCGGTCGAGAAGATCGCCCGCCATGTGGAGGACGCCGTGGCCAAGGGCGCCAGGGTGCTCACGGGCGGCAAGCGCTTGACGGATCTGGGCCCCACCTACTACGCCCCCACTGTGCTCTCGGGTGCCACCGCTTCCATGGCCTGCGCCTGCGAGGAAACCTTCGGCCCCGTGGCACCGCTGACCGTGTTCGACGACGAGGCCGAGGTCATCGCCGCCGCCAACGACACGCCGTTCGGCCTGGCCGCCTATTTCTACAGCCAGGACATACGCCGCATCTGGCGTGTCGCCGATGCCCTGGAGTCGGGCATCGTGGGCGTCAACGAAGGCGCGCTGGCCGCCGAGGCCGCCCCCTTTGGCGGCGTCAAGGAGTCAGGCTACGGCCGCGAAGGCTCCACTCACGGGCTCGACGATTACCTGCACATCAAATACGTCTGCCAGGGACAACTGGATTGACGCAACACGGTCGCTAGAACCATTCACAACAGGAGACAAACCATGAGCAAATCCCGATACCTCACCCGCAGGCCCGTGCTTGGCGCACTGGCCGCACTGGCCCTGGCCGGTGCCATGCCACTGGCACAGGCGCAGGGAAACTTCCCGAGCAAGCCCATCACCTTCGTGGTGCCCTACCCTGCGGGCGGCGCCAATGACATGCTGGGGCGGCTGGTCGGCCAGAAGATGGGCGAGGTACTGGGAACCGCAAGCGTGGTGGACAACCGGCCCGGTGCCGGAGCACTGCTGGGCGCGGGCATCGTGGCGCGCGCGCCAGCCGACGGCTACACACTGCTTGTCGGCGGCCTGGCCACACACGCTGCCAGCCCGCATTTGATCAAGACCGAATACGACCCGGTCAAGGATTTCGAGCCCATCGGCATGATTGGCAGCGCCCCCATCATCGCCATCACCGCCAACGACTCGCCCTACAAATCGCTCAAGGATGTGGTGGACGCGGCCCGCAAGGACCCACAGGCCGTGATGTACGGCTCCTCGGGCAACGGCTCGCCGCTGCATCTGGCCGGTGAACTGTTCGTGTCCATCGCCAAGGTCCCCATGACCCACGTGCCCTACAAGGGCGGCAATGCCCACATCGTGGACCTGATTGGCGGGCGCATTCCGGTCATCTTCGATACCGCCACCAACTCCATGCCGCTGCTGCGCGGCGGCAAGGTGCGCGCCCTGGCCGTGGGCTCCACCGCCCGTCTGCCCGAGCTGCCCAATGTGCCGACCTTCGCCGAAGCCGGCTATCCGCAGTTCGAGTTCTCGGCCTGGTATGCGCTGTTTGCACCGTCCAAGACCAGCGCCGATGTCAGCGCCAAGCTTTCGGGTGCACTGGCCAAGGCCCTCAAGCAGCCAGAGGTGGCCTCCAAGCTGCGCGATCTGGGCGTGACCCCGGGCAGCGGCGATGCCACAGAGCTGCGCGCCTTCGTGCCCCGTGAATACCAGCGCGTGGGCGGCCTTATCAAGACCGCGAAGATCAAGGCCGATTGACATGCCGCCTCCCCGTAGCAGGTGAGATTCTCTCTTCTCCTCGCTGCGGGGCGGCACGAGCCCAATAGGTGGCACTGGCTCTTGACAGGCCGCCTCCATAGGCTCGCGACACAACCAGAAACATTGAAGACAGCACAGTGTCATGACAAACCAAGGAAAACCAATGCTTGATGGATTGCTGCGCCCACATGCCGAAGACCCGGACCGCCTGGTGGCGGACCTGCCCTCGCCCTGTGTGCAGGCCCATGCCGCCAATCTGATGGTGCTGGACGACGGCACCCTGGGCTGCGTGTGGTTCGGCGGCTCCATGGAGGGCCGCTCCGACATCTCGGTGTTCATGTCGCGACTTGCCCCTGGTGCCGCGCAGTGGTCCGAGCCCATCCAGCTCTCCCACGATGCCGAGCGCTCGGAACAGAACCCCGTGCTGTTTACCGCGCCGGGCGGCGCACTTTGGCTGCTGCATACGGCACAGCACTCGGGGCACCAGAACACCTCGGTGGTGCGCCGGCGCCTGTCGCACGACCACGGCCTGAGCTGGGAGCCCACCGAGACACTGGCCGATGCCCCGGCAGGCACTTTCGTGCGCCAGCCCATCCATGTCCATACGGACGGCAGCTGGCTGCTGCCGGTCTTCCATTGCCGGGCCCAGCCGGGCCAGGCCTGGGACGGCAGCCACGACGACAGCGGCGTGCTGCGCTCGGCCGATCAGGGACGCAGCTGGCAGCGCATTGCCGTACCCGGCAGCCTGGGCTGCGTGCACATGAATATCGTGCAGGCTTCGGACGGCGGCCTGCTGGCGTTCTTTCGCAGCCGCTGGGCCGACCATGTCTACCGCAGCCGCAGCGACGACGGCGGCCTGAGCTGGCAGGCACCCGAAGCCATATCGCTGCCCAATAACAACTCATCCATCCAGGCCTTGCGCCTGACCGACGGACGTCTGGCCATGATCTTCAATGCCAGCAGCGCCGCCGATGCCACGCAGCGGCGCGAGTCGCTGTATGACGAACTGGACGACAGCTCGGCAACACCGGCAAAGGCTGCAGCCGGCGAGCGCCGCGCATTCTGGGGCGCACCGCGTGCACCCATGACGCTGGCACTGTCGGCCGACGACGGTCTGAGCTGGCCCTGGCAACGCAAGCTCGAGGTGGGCGACGGCTGGTGCATGAGCAACGACTCCGAGCGCGGCCGCAACCGCGAGTATTCCTATCCCTCCATCCGCCAGGGCGCCGACGGGGCGCTGCATCTGGCCTATACCGTATTCCGCCAGCATATCCGCCATGTGCGCGTGCAGCCGGACTGGGTGAGCGCACAAGCATGACCACAACCCCCACACCATTCAATGTTCTCGTCACCGCCGAGCACTGGGCGCCCGAAGCCCAGGCCCTGGTGCAGCAAGCCGGTGGGCAGATCCATTTCATGGCCGAGCCCATCACCGCGCAAAGCCTGGCCGAGCGGCTGGCACAGACCGGCGCCCAGGCCCTGGTGCTGCGCGGCTCCAAGCCTGTGAGCGCAGCCGTGCTGAGGGCAGCCCCCGCCTTGCGCATCGTGGCCAAGAACGGTGCCGGCGTGGACAGCGTGGACATGGCAGCCGCGCGTGACCAAGGCGTGGCCGTAGCCGTGGCACTGGCCGCCAATGCCCCGGCCGTTGCCGAGCATGCACTGGCACTGATGCTGGCGCTGATGCGCCAGCTGCCTCAGCTGGACGGGCAGGTGCGCGCCGGCGGCTGGGCCGGCAGCAACTGGCAGGGGCGCGACTTCCGTGGCTCCACGGTGGGCATCGTCGGCTATGGCGCCATCGGCCGCGCCACCGCGCAGCTGGCTGCGGCCCTGGGCGCCAAGGTGCTGGTGCTGCGCCCCGCAGGCCAGGCCGGCGACTTCGACTGCGAGCCCGATATGCGCCAGCTGCTGCCCCGCGTGGACATACTGAGCCTGCACTGCCCGCTGACCGAGCAGACACGCGGCCTGATCGGCGCGAACGAACTGGCGCTGCTGCGCCCGGGCAGCCTGCTGATCAACACCGCACGCGGCCCTGTGGTCGACGAAGCCGCGCTGCTGGCGGCACTGGAAAGCGGCCACCTGGGCGGCGCCGGACTCGATACCTTCGACATCGAGCCGCTGCCCCTGGGCCATCCGCTGGCCCGGTTGCCGCAAGTGCTGCTGACGCCGCACGTGGCCGGCGTGACGCGCCAGGCAGCGCTGCGCGTGGCGACGCTGACCGCCGCGAACATCGTCGACCACCTGGCAGGCAGGCCGCTGCCCGCCGGTCACCTGCTGTGAAGCAGATCCTCCTGCATCGCCGTGGCCCCGTACCACGTCATGAATAGTCAAACCGAGAAAAGCATGCCTGCATACAACCCGTTCAAGACCGCCATCGCCGCACGCCAGCCCCAGATCGGGCTGTGGCTGTCCATGGCCGACCCCTATCTGGCCGAAGCGGCCGCCACCACGGGCTATGACTGGCTGCTGATCGACGGCGAGCATGCGCCCAACGATCTGCGCAGCACCCTGGCTGCCCTGCAGGCCGTGGCCCCGCATCCGGCTCAGCCCGTGGTGCGAGTCGTGGAAGGCACCACGGCCCTGATCAAGCAGATGCTGGACATAGGCGTCAAGACGCTGCTCGTGCCCATGGTGGACACGGCAGACCAGGCGCGCGCCATCGTGGCCGCCACGCAATACCCGCCCCTGGGCGTGCGCGGCGTCGGCAGTGCCGTTGGACGTGCCTCACAGTGGAGCAGCCGCGCCGACTATCTGAATGTGGCCGACGACGAGGTCTGCCTGCTGGTGCAGGCCGAGACCACCACGGCCCTGAAAAATCTCGAAGCCATCTGCAACGTGGACGGCGTGCACGGCGTCTTCATAGGCCCGGCCGACCTGGCGGCCTCCATGGGCCATCGCGGCAACCCCGGCCACCCCGAGGTGCAGGCCGCCATCGAGGCAGCGATGCGGACCATTGTTGCCAGTGGCAAGGCGGCAGGTACGCTGACCTCGGACCCCGCGCTGGCACAGCGCTACCTTCAGCTCGGCTGCAGCTTTGTGGCCGTGGGCGTGGATGTGTTGATGTTCGTGAATGCCGCGCGCAAGCTGCGTAGCCAGTTTGCCGGCTCCACGGTGGCGGCCCCTGCACTGCCAGGAGCCGCCTACTGAAGCCTTGAAGCACAACGCAGAAGTTGCAACCATGCCCGCATAACCTCACGGCAATGCCGCACAGCCGCCAAAGCGTCGGCCGCGCCACAATACGCGCGGCCTCTCAGCCGCATCTGCACATCACTTCATCGCTGCCGGAGCAATCTGCGCCGAGCCTCTGCACCGCAAGTTCATGCGGCGACGGCGCCTTGCACGGTCGGCACCGGGGAAGCCGGGTTGGCAGCCAGCCATTGCTCAAACTCTTTTGGAGCCAGCGGCCGGGCGAACAGAAAGCCTTGCGCCACCGGGTAGCCCTGCTCGCACAGCATCACGCTCTGCGTTGGCGTCTCCACACCTTCCGCCACCACGGTCAGGTGCAGACTCTTGCCAATGCCCAAAATAGCACTGCTCAACGCCCGAGCCGCCTCGTCATGCTCAAGATCGGCCACGAAGCTGCGATCCAGCTTGAGCTCGCTGACCGGCAGGCGGCGCAGATAACTGAGGCTGGAGTAGCCGGTGCCGAAATCATCCATGGACAGGCGCACGCCATGCGCATGCACCTCGTCTATGGTCTTCATGGTGCTGGGGTTGGTGTCCAGCAAAATGCTTTCCGTCAGCTCCAGGGTCAGGTCCTGCGGCGCCAGGTCATTGCGGTCCAGCGTATCGGCGATCATCCGTGGCAAATCCAGATTGTGAAAGCTCGATGGCGACAGATTGACCGACACTGCGGGGACTTCCATTCCCTTGGCTCGCCACTGCGACAGCTGGCGACAGGCCTCCTCCAATGCCCAGCTTCCAAGATCGGCAATCAGCCCGCACTCTTCGGCCAGCGGGATAAAGCGGGCAGGCGAAATCTCGCCAAGCTCTGCATGGGTCCAGCGCGCCAGGGCCTCCACGCCATACAGACGGCCGGTGGCCATCTCGATCTGAGGCTGATAGTGCAGGCGCAGGCCGCCGCTTTTGAGCGCCTTGCGCAGTGCAGTCTCCAGTGCCAGACGCTCCTGGGCCAAGCGGTTCATTTCGCTGCTGAAGAAACAGAAACGGCCGCGCCCCTTGCTCTTGGCCTGGTACATGGCCATGTCGGCGCGGTGCACCAGAGTCTCCATATCCCTGCCGTCCATGGGAAACATTGCAATGCCCACGCTGGCGGATATGGCCAGCGAGGTGTCGGCAATATTCAGGGGCTCTGCCAGCAACTCCTGCAGGCGCTCGATGGTATTGGCCACATGCTCCGCATCGCATTGCGGCAGCACGGCAACAAACTCGTCACCCGACAAACGCCCGGCAATATCGCAGCTGCGCAGCACGCGCTGCAATCGTGCCGCGACATTGCGCAGCAATTCATCCCCCACAGGGTGACCCAGAGAGTCATTGACCTGCTTGAACCGGTCCAGGTCGATGAACAGCACCGCCAACTGTTCATCATTGCCGGCAGCTGACGCAATCGCCTGATCGGCCTTGGCCTGCAGCAGACTTCGATTGGGCAATCCGGTCAGGCCGTCGTAGAAAGCCAGCTGACGAATGCGCACACGCGACAGCTCACGCTCCAGCGCCAGGGCGCACAGATGGATGCAGGCATCCACCAGCTGCTGATGAAAAGCCGAGGCCCCACCGGTCAGCTGCTCCCGGTAATAGAACGCGAAAGTACCGATCGGCTTGCCACCGCTGTTGCAGATGGGAGTGGACCAGCAGGCTCTGAACCCCTGCGGCAGGATCAGGTGCTTGAAATCCGTCCACAACGGATCATGTGCAATATCGTCCACCAGCACCGGCGCGTTGCGCCAGGCCGCCGTTCCGCAGGAGCCCACATTCGGCCCTATGGCCACCCCGTCTAGCAGCGCTGAATAAGAATGCGGCAGGCTTGGTCCGGCCAGCGGATGGAGCAGCCCCTGGGCATCCACCTCGAGAATCGATGCCGTCACCTCAGGAGCAATCCTCTCGACCTCCAGACACACCATCTCCAGCACATCCACCAGCGGCCGCTCGCGCGCCATGGCCTCCAGCACGCGGTGCTGCAAGGCCTCATGCATCTTGGAGCGCGTGATATCGGTCAGCATCGAAACCGTGTATTGCCAGCGCCCGTCCGCGTCGAGGATGGGGTTGCTGATGACCTTGGCCCAGTAGCGCTGCCCATGCTTGCCGACCACGATTTCCTCACGCCCCACGGGCTGGCCAGCGCGCAATTCCGAGCGATAGCGGTCCACAAAGGCCTCGGAAACCTGAGGAGCCAGCAAGGCAATCGGCATGCGCCCCGCGACCTCCTCGGTACGCCAGCCGAACATGCGCGTAAAGCCGCCGTTGACATGCACGATGCGTGAGCTTCCATCACTGATGACCACTGCCGTGTCGGAGGCATCGGCCACCAGGGACAAGCGACGCAGGTGCTCCTGCTGCGCCTGCTCCCGGGCTCGCCGCTGCGTGACGTCGGTAGCGATCTTCAGGATATGCATCACCCGGCCCTGGGCATCCATCACCGGTGAATAGGTCGCTTCCAGCCAGCAACTGCTGCCATCGCTGCGTAGTCGCTCCACCACTCCGGAGTAGGCATTGCCTGCGCACAGATGCGTCCAGATTTCCCGATACCTGGCACTGTCGGCCAGACGCGCAGAGCAAAAGCTGCGATGTGGGCGACCCAGAGACTGCTCACGCGTAAACCCCATGAGCTGCAGATAGTTGTCATTGGCACGGTGCAACGACCCATCCAGGCCAAATTCAGCCATGGCCATGACCCTGTCCAAGGCCTGCAGCTGGGCCAGCTGCAGCTCAGGAGGCATCGCGCCAATATCTCCCTCACGCATCATTATTCCTTTGCATATTCGCATCCCAGGCCGGCTCGAATCCGGAATGGGAAAGTCATGCTTTTATATGGATGCTGGCAATAATAATGACGAAAACGGGATTCAATATTCGTGATTCGGGCCGAGTGTTCAAAAAAACTTCGATCGGCAACAGCTATTGACTTGCGAGCCTGTGCTGCGCTGGCAAAGTGCTCTGCCAGGCAGTCACAGGCCGCCCCGGCAGAGCAGCGGATGTGCCCTGTTATCAGCCAGCCGGTGTCTCAGCGCCGCCATTTGCCGCCAAACTGGTTGACCACCATGCCCAGCAAAACGCCCAGCGTCCCCAGCCACTGCAGGCCATTGGGTGCCTCTCCCAGCAGCAGCATGGCCGACAGCAGACCGATTACCGGCACCAGCAGCGACAATGGGGCCACGGTGCTGGCCGCATAGCGCTGCAGCAACCGCGTCCACAGACCATAGCCCAGCAAGGTGGACAAAAAGGCCAGATAGGCGATCACTCCAAGCTCGCTCCAGCCTATGGACTGCAGCTGCGAAGTCACCGAATCCACGCCATCCACCCACAGGGACAGCAACAGCAGCGGCAGCATGGGAAAGACGCTGGTCCAGACGATGAAGGACACCGGCTCATACGAGCCTTGCTTGGCCGCCATCCGCGTCAGCAGGTTCGAGCCGGCCCACATGGCTGCGGCGCCCACGGTCAGCACAAAACCGATCAGCGTCATATCCGATGTCCCCTCACCATGGGCTGTACCGATCAGCAGCAGCCCTGCAAGAGCGATGAGCAAGCCCATCCATTGCCAGCGCTGCGGTTTCTCGTGCAAGAACGCAGCCGCCAGCAGCATGGTGATGAAGGCCTGGGTCTGAAGCACCACGGATGCCATGCCGGCAGGCATGCCCAGCTTCATGCCGGTGAACAGCAGCCCGAACTGCCCAACCCCTTGCACCAGACCATAGGCGGCCAGCAGACCCCAGGAAAGATTTTTGGGTGCACGCACGAACAGCAGAAATGGCAGCGATGCCGCGGCAAAGCGCAGCGCGCACAGCAGCAGGGGCGAGAGCTTGGCCAGCCCCCACTTCATGACCACGAAATTAAGACCCCAGACCACGATGACGATGATGGCGCTGAGCCAGTCCGGACGACTCATGCCGGAGGTGGGCGAGGATGCAGAACTCATGACACTGACAACTGATATTGGATTTTCTAGATCAAGCCCCTAGTATGACTTGCCATCAGTCATGGCTGGCGGCAAAAGCGGTCAAATAGAACGCCGGGACTGCAAACGGTCTTACTTGAGCAGATACCGGTCCGTTTTGATCGGCAGCATAAGCAAGGCCTTGAATACATACAGGACGATCAAAGTGCCGCTGAAGTCGCCCAGAATCATCACCAGAAGCTGGTCCAGCTGAAAACCATCCCCTCTTACGACGGACCAGGCCTGGTGCAGCAAGGCATTGCTAAGGCCGTAAATGACACTGAGCCACAGCAGGCGACGCGGCGTGAGATCACTGAGAGATCGCCCAAGCCCCATCCATTTGCGAGCTGCGCAATAGGTGCCATAGGGGGCAAGCGTGGCCATGATGCCGCCCGCAAATGCCCGCAACCAGTCATCAGGGAAAAAGTAAAAGTTGCAGACCAGCCATGACACGACAAAAAGCCCCACCACGCCCGCCTCCGCAAAAAGCAGGGTACAAAGCAGACGAGCACCTGCAGGCAGGTAAATCCAGTTGACGCCTCTGACAAATTCCAGTTCGGAGAAAATCCACTGATTCAAGGCCAGCATCGCCAGGAACAGCAAAGCCGTGATAACCGCCACCGAAAATTGCGTCCAAATGTTCTTCATGCGCTGCCGCCGAGCTTGTTCACTGTCTGCGCAGTATTATGAGTGCCGTTTCTTCGCTCTTCGTTAGCGGCGCGCCGTCTGTTTTTGCCTTCTCATGCCAAAGTCCCTGTCTGCCGATATCTATTTACGCTTTCTGCACCTGGCAGCGACCATCCGCAACCTGCCCATGCTGCCCGCGCTGGATCCACTGGAGGAGCGCCTGCTGGAACAAATTGCCAATGCCGGCACGCGTCAGGAGCGTCTTTGCGTCAGAGACCTGATGGCCCAACGTGAACTGGGGTCTCCGGCCACGATTCACACCCGTCTGAAGTCCATGCGCCAAAAAGGCTGGATCCTGCTGGCCGATACCGAGGATGCCAGACGCAAGCAAATCGAGCTCAGTGCCGATGCCCACAAGCATTTCGAGAAACTCTCGCACTGCATTGTTCAGGCAGCCGCCGAGAGCTGAAGCAGACACAAAAAAAGCAGCCACCGGGCTGCTTTTTTCATGGAGCGATCTGCAGTGATCAGCTGCCGGCCACCTTCATGCGATTGATCAGTATGGAGCCCACGGTCTTGGCACCATAGTTGTAGGCATCGGCTCCGATGGCCTCTATGCCCTTGAACATGGTCTTGAGGTTGCCCGCGATCGTGATTTCGTCCACGGGGAAGGCGATTTCACCGTTCTCCACCCAGAAGCCGCTGGCGCCGCGCGAATAGTCGCCGGTCACATAGTTCACGCCCTGGCCCATCAGCTCGACCACGAACAGCCCCGTGCCCAGCTTCTTGAGCATGGCATCCAGATCGTCGCCCGCCTTGGTGCGGCGCGAAGTCATTACCAGATTGTGCGAGCCGCCGGCATTGCCCGTGGTCTTCATGCCCAGCTTGCGCGCCGAGTAGCTGGACAGGAAATAGCCTTCCACGCGGCCGGCATCGACCACCTTGCGGGCCTGCACGCGCACGCCCTCTTCGTCAAAGGGCGAGCTGCCCTTGCCGCCCAGAACAAAGGGGTCTTCCTCGACATCGATGTGCTTGGGGAAGATTGGCTTGCCCATGGAGTCGAGCAAAAAGGTGCTTTTGCGATAAAGGGCGCTGCCGCTGACGGCCTGCACAAAGCTGCCCAGCAGGCCGGCGGCCAGGGGCGACTCGAACAGCACCGGGCATTCGGTGGTCGGAATCTTGCGGCTGCCCAGACGGCTCAGCGTGCGCTCTGCCGCGTAGCGACCCACGGCCTCTGGCGAAGCCAGATCGGCAGCATTGCGCATGGAGCTGTACCAGTAATCGCGCTGCATCTCGCCATTCTTGCCAGGCAGCTTGGCGATGGGCGCCACCGACATGCTGTGGCGCGAGCTGGCGTAGCCGCCACGAAAACCATTGGTATGGGCCGTGAAGAAATGGCTTTGCTGGGCCGACACGCCCGCGCCTTCGCTGTTGCTCACGCGGCGGTGGGTCTTGAAGGCGGCCTCCTCGCAGCGCAGCGCCATCTCTGCAGCGGCTTCGCTGGTGATATCCCAGGGATGGAACAGATCCAGATCGCGGTGCGTGCCAGGCAGCGCGATATCTGCGCTGTCGGGCAGGCGGGCAAACGGGTCTTCGGCGGTGAAGCGGGCGATGTCATAGGCGGCCTGCACGGTCTGCTTGATGGCGGCTTCGGAGAAGTCCGAGGTGCTGGCATTGCCCCTGCGCTGGCCCAGATAGACGGTCACGCCCAGCGACTTGTCGCGGTTGCGCTCCACGGTCTCCAGCTGGCCCTTGCGCACGCTGACCGACAGGCCGCAGCCTTCGGAAGCCTCGGCGCCGGCATCCGTCGCACCCAGCTTCTTGGCATGCTGCAGAGCCTGGTCCACCAGCCCCTCGAAAAAGGCTTGGCTGAAGCTGAAACCGGCTTGCGGTGCGGATTGGGCCTGTGCACTGGAAGTGCTTGTATTGCTGGAGCGAGGTTTTTTCATAGCGGCGGATATGATAGCCGCCACTGCTGCGCCCTCTGCGCTGCCACCGATATTGCCCCCTTACCATGTCACGCAAACCCACCAAAGGCTATTTTGTTCGCGGAAAGTTCGTTGCCGAAGGCAGCGAGCTGGACCTTGAACTCAAGGCCGAACTCAAAGGCACCTACGACTCCACCAAGACCGACCTCAAGCGCGAAAGTGATGCGCTGCAGGATCTGGGCAAGGAGTTGATGACGCTGCGCAGCGACCTCTTCAAGCGCCTGCAGCTGTCCGACCAGTTGATCGATGCGCTGGCCGAGGCCAAGCGCATCACCAACTTCGAAGGCAAGCGCCGCCAGATGCAATATGTCGGCAAGCTCATGCGCAAGCTGACGCCTGAGCAGGTCGCAGCCGTGAAGCAGGCGCTGGACGAGCAGCGCAATGGCTCGGCCGGCGAAAAAATGTCGCTGCAGGTAGCCGAGCAATGGCGCGACCGCCTGATCGTCGAGGAAGCGGCCCTGTCCATCTGGCTGGAGCATTTCCCCGGCACCGATGTGCAACAGCTGCGCTCGCTGATCCGCCAGTCGCGCAAGGACATCGATAAAGCCAAGGAACAAGCCGCAGCAGCGGCCGCTGCCGCCGGCCCTGATGCCGAGCCCAAGGAAGTGAGCAAGGGCCGCGCCTACCGCGACCTGTTCCAGCTGGTGCGCGAGCAACTGGCCAGCGCCGGCAAGGCCGGTGCGAGCGCCAAGGACGACGGCGATGAGTGATGAGCCCGTATATCTTCACGATGCCGTGAAGATCGGCATTGTCTCCATCAGCGACCGTGCCAGCAGCGGCGTCTATGAAGACAAGGGCCTGCCCGCGCTGCAGCAATGGCTGAGCCGCGCGCTCAAGAACCCCATCCAGTTCGAGCCACGCCTGATTCCCGACGAGCAGGCCGGCATCAGCGCGGCACTGATCGAGCTGGTCGATGCGGGCTGCAGCCTGGTGCTGACCACCGGCGGCACCGGCCCCGCGCTGCGCGATGTGACGCCCGAGGCCACTTTGGCCGTGGCCCACAAGGAGATGCCGGGCTTTGGCGAGCAGATGCGCCAGATCAGCCTGGCCTTTGTGCCCACGGCCATCCTCTCGCGCCAGGTGGCGGTGATACGCGGCAGCAGCCTGATCATCAATCTGCCGGGCCAGCCCAAGGCGATTGCCGAGACGCTGGAAGGCCTCAAGGACGCCGACGGCCAATCCAGGATCAACGGTATTTTTGCCGCCGTGCCCTATTGCATCGACCTGATCGGCGGCCCCTATCTCGAGACCCATGACGAGATCTGCAAGGCCTTCCGCCCCAAGACCGCCATTCGAGCGCCCCGCACGGCATAGCCTGCAGCGCCAGGTGCAATCCCTGCCAAAACTTCCACAAAAGCAGCCTGAGGGCTGCTTTTTTCATGGCGCTGGCGCGGCCCGAATCTACAGGGCATTTCGCTGCAACAGCTACCAAAACAATAGCTTACTGCGCCACTAATCCATAGATTTCAGCAATAAAACCATCTGAAACCAATGAATAACAAGCGCTAACAGCTATCAAATCCGGTGTATCCCTTGGGATTTCCCGCAAGTGCTTGCCCCGATGCCAGACGCAATTGCCGCCCCTAGCATGTTTGCTGCGATGCAGCGACGGCGGCCACCCGCCGCCCGGACGCTGCACGCTCTCTCCACATTTCTCATAATTTTCAGGAGACTCCATGCATCGCTTGCCCCAGTCTGCACCCTCTGCCTGCCTGCTGGCTCTCGCCCTGACGGCGGCCTTTGCGGCCCCCGTCATGGCGCAGGAAAAAGTCAAGATCGGCTTCATCACCGACATGTCCAGCCTCTATGCCGATGTGGAAGGCAAGAACGGTGCCGTTGCCATACAGATGGCGATTGACGACTTTGGCGGCAAGGTACTGGGCAAGCCCATCGAGCTGCTGACGGCCGACCACCAGAACAAGGCCGATATCGCGGCCAGCAAGGCCCGCGAATGGATAGACACCCAGGGCATCAGCCTGGTGTTTGGTGGCACCAACTCCGCCACGGCCCTGGCCATGGCCAAGGTCGCCCAGGAGAAAAAACGCGTCTTCATCGACAACGGTGCGGGCAGCTCGGCGCTGACCAATGAACAGTGCAGCCCCTATACCGTGCACTATGCGTTCGATACCGTGGCCCTGGCCAAGGGCACGGGCGGCGCCGTGGTGGACACGGGCGGCAAGAGCTGGTTCTTCGTGACGGCCGACTATGCCTTCGGCCACGCCCTGGAAGCCGACACCAGCAAGATCATCGAAGCGCGCGGCGGCAAGGTGCTGGGCTCGGTCAAGACGCCGCTCAACGCCAGCGACTTCTCCAGCTTCATGCTGCAGGCACAGAACAGCAAGGCGCAGATTCTGGGCCTGGCCAATGCCGGCGGAGACACCATCAACTCCATCAAGGCAGCCAAGGAGTTCGGCGTCACCAAGAACATGAAGCTGGCCGGCCTGCTGGTCTTCTTCAGCGACATCCACAGCCTGGGCCTGAAGAACACCGAAGGCATGCAGTTCACCGCCCCCTGGTACTGGGACATGAACGACGGCTCGCGCAAGTTTGCCGACGCCTTCATGGCCAAGACCCAGCGCCGCCCCAGCGAGATCCAGGCCGCCGATTACTCGGCCACCATGAACTACCTCAAGGCCGTGGAAAAAGCCGGCACGCTCGATGCCGACAAGGTCATGGCCACCTTGAAAAGCACCAAGATCGACGACTTCTTCGGCCAGGGCTACATCCGTGAAGACGGCCGCTATGTGCACGATATGTACCTGATGCAGGTCAAGTCGCCGGCCGAATCCAAGGGCACCTGGGACTATTACAAGATCATCAAGAAACTGCCTGCCGAGCAGATCTGGACCACCAAGGCGGAAAGCAAATGCCAGTACTGGCGATAAAGCGGATTTGCGTGGACTAAAAAATGGGAGCTCAGGCTCCCATTTTCTTTACCCCATGGGCCATGCGAATGGCTGGCCCGCAGCGCAATACCCGAAAACTCCGAGCCTGAAATCAATGCAGACAAAATCCCGAATCGACGAATAAATCACATATTTAAAACACAAATTACAAAATAAAACATTCGAGTATTTCTGCGAGTTGAACTGCTATCAATTTAAAAGCAGCAATCCTTTTACAGTCATTAGATTCCAAAATTCCTTTGCCAAAATTCCCTGCTGCATTCAGGACTTGCAATTCATTCACATAACACCGGAATGCAGACTATCGCGCCATAGGTCTTTGTGTTGAGTCAATAAGCGCTTGGCACGCCCAATCAGGGATTGGGCAATTTCGTTGAGCCATGGTCCATGAGGCTCACGGACAAGGCTACACTGCGCCGCGCTTTATCGGCTTTACGCCTGTTTCACTACCTAAAAATAGGTAGTTTCTTTGACCCGTAGCAACGCAGCATGACTGCGAGTTGCGGCGCCCTGACTTCCAAACTCATGTTTCCACGCTGGACTCTGACTCTCCTGGCAAGCCTTGCCCTGACCGCCTGCGGCGGCGGTGGCTCGGGTGACTCCTCCCATGCCACGCCTCCTGGCACCGAAATCCCTGTGCAGCCCGGCACTCCCGGCGTCCCGCCTCCCGAGGTTGCGCCTCCTGAAGTCGATCCGCCTGCGGTACTGCCGCCGGTGACCGAGCCGCCGACCAGCAGCCGCATTGAGCAGGCCTTGCGCGCCGGCGACAGCCGCCTGCTGCTGGCCGAGGACCAGACGGAGCTGCTGCAATCGGCAACGCAGCTGATACAGCAGACCCGCTTGCAGCAGCAAAGACTGCTTGCCCAGTTGCTGGACGACAGCACGGCCGCGACCCTGGACTTCGGCAACAACAGCCAGCGCGTCAGCCCCTTGCTGTCGACCAGCGCCAGCCCGCTGCTGGTGGCCAACAACGGCAATGTGCTGGCCAGCATAGGAACAGCCCAGAATGGCCGCGCCCTGGCCTATGGCAAGGACCTGTTGGGGCAGCTCGCCACGGCCTCGGGCGCCAATCAGGCGCAGCTGCCTCTGTTCAAGCGCAGCTTCACCTGGCTTGCCACCGGCAAGGCGCAAGGTCCGCTGCCGGCCACGCTGCGCATGGCGGCGCAGAACTACAGCCAGGCCTCGGTCACGAGCCTGGTCGCCCGCCTGGGTAGCAAGGCCGAGATGGTGAGCTGCGCCATCACCGACCCCGCCAACAGTTGCTGGGAAAGCATCGATGTCTTTGTCTTCGGCCAGAACACGCCGTTCTCGGCATCGCTGAGCAACCAGGTCAGCCGCTACCTGCAGGCCGGCAAGGGCGTGATCTATCTGCACAGCAACTGGGGCGACTCGGCCGGCGGCCGACAGGTGCTTCAGGCCATGGGCATGGAGCTGGGCGGCTACGCCGGCAATTACTGGGCGCCCGCCGATGGCTACCAGATCGGCGGCAGGACCGCTGCCCAGCAGCGCCAGGCGGCCGATAGACTGGGGGCGCATGAGTCCGCGCTCGCAGCCTTGAAAAACGGCAGCAGTGCCGACTTCTCTGCGGACACCAGTCTGATCGGCGCTCTCGACGGCATCCGCAACGATCTGCTCGGCCAGGAAGGCCAGGGCATCGATCTGTTTGCCGACAACTACCATCTCAAGCCCTATATGGCAGCGCATCGCCGCCTCGTGCTCTGGGCCGATCTGGCACGCCGGCAGGTGGACTATGCGCAGGTGCGGCGCTCCGATGCCAGCGCTTTTTTCCGCACCATGGCGGCCGATACGCTGAGCTATGCCGTGCGCGAGCATGAGAGCACGCCGCTGAATTTTTCCGACTGGATGCCCAAGACCTCGACCAGCCTGGTCACCAGCGACAGCTGGGAAACCATCGAAGTCACCATTGCCCAGACCGATGGTCGCACGGCCATAGGCCGCGGCGCCGTGCCGGGCAAGACCGTGCAGGTGCAGATCGTGGACGCTGCGGATGCGGGACTCGCGCTGCGGGTCGGCAATATCCGCACGCGCGGCAATCCCCTGGCGCAGGAAAACTACACCAGACCGCGCTTTCCCGATGGGCACCAGGCGCGCCTGAGCCCGGGCCAGACGCTGAGCTACAGCACGGCCTGGGGCGGCCCGCTGTTTCTCAACTACTCTGGGGCCAAGGCCGGCAGCGTGGTCAAGCTGCGCGTACGCGGCAGCGTCAAATACGCGCATTTCGACTTCACGCGCAATCCCGGTGCACAGGAGATCGACGAGGCTGTGCAGGCGCTGCAACGCGGCGACTTTGGCTGGCAGACCTCCAAGATGGTGGGGGGCGAGGTACAGCAGACCATTGGCTACGCGCAAAGCGCCATCGGCAGCCACCATCCGCGCACCTATGTCGTGGAGCGCCTCAAGGGCATGATCTTCGACAGCAACCACCTGGCCAACGGCTACAACAATATGAGTGCCAGCGCCAATGTGAACAACGTCTGCGCGACGCTGGGCTGGGACTGCAGCGGCAGCATCCAGCGCGCGCCCGGCGTGCAGCATTTTGTCGGCTGGCTGGCGGCTTGCGGCTTTCTGTGCTCGGGCAATCCTTCGGACGGCGCCGCAGGCCTTGCCCCCGGATGGGGCTGGTGGCATGAGCTGGGCCACAACACCGTGATGCGCCATATGACGCTGCTGACCGCGGACGGCGGCGGCTGCCCCGTGGAATGCGACAACAACATCCTGGCCAATGCCAGTGCCCTGCGCCAGTACGCCATCACCAACGGCGCCGAGAACAACAGCGGCGAGCGCATAGACCATAAAAAGCTCTACCTGGACATCCAGGCGGCACGCGCCACAGGCAAGAGCGGCGATGCTCTGCAGGCCGATATGTTCCAGCGCTTCTGGACCAAGGCCAACAAGTCCGACAACGCCATGCGTGCCGTGCACTTTCAGCTGGCCTTCATCTACACCCGGGAACGCCTGGGCCAGGCCCAGCCGCAGCCTGCGGATGTGATCGACTTCCTGGGCCTGCTGGGTCGCGGCGAGCGCCTGATCTACAACGACGCCTACTGGAATGCCAACAAGAACGCGCTAGGCATGAAAGACTATGCCAGCCGGGACATCAGCAACCATGAGCTGCTCTACGTGCTGTCCAGCCGCATCATCGGCCGCGATATGCGTCCGGTCTTTGCCCATTACGGCATTCCTCTGAGCCCTGTCGCCCTGAGCTCGATTGCCGCGCACGGCATGGCCCAGCTCGGCCCCGAGTTCTATGCCATGGTGCCCGGCAAGGGCAACCAGCTGGAGCTGGGCCGCTGGGTGGATCTGACGAGCGGCGTCCCCAGCTACCCTTTCTGAGCCGAACGCCGCAGACCCTGCGGCATCGCTCGGCAAAAAAAGGCAGGCCTTTCGGCCTGCCTTTTTTTCATGGCGCCGGGTGCACCAGCTGCGCAGCCCCGCTTCAGCTCACGTCAACGTGCCGTGGTGTCCGTCGATGCATTGACGATGGGAATATAGAAGTCGCCACCGGCCTGATTGAACTCGGCCGCCTTGGCCTGCATGCCCGCGGCAATGCTGTGCTCGGCGCTCATGCCCTGCTGCTTGGCAAAGTCGCGCACCTCCTGGGTGATCTTCATGGAGCAGAACTTGGGTCCGCACATGGAGCAGAAATGAGCCACCTTGGCGCTGTCCTTGGGCAGGGTTTCGTCGTGGTAGGCCTGGGCCGTGTCGGGGTCCAGGCCCAGGTTGAACTGGTCCTGCCAGCGGAAGTCGAAGCGCGCCTGGGAAAGTGCATCGTCACGCGAGCGCGCGCCCGGGTGGCCCTTGGCGACATCGGCGGCATGGGCCGCAATCTTGTAGGCGATGATGCCCTGCTTGACGTCGTCGCGGTCGGGCAGGCCCAGATGCTCCTTGGGCGTGACATAGCACAGCATGGCCGTGCCGAACCAGCCGATCATGGCCGCGCCGATGGCCGACGCGATATGGTCGTAGCCGGGGGCGATGTCGATGGTCAGCGGGCCCAGGGTATAGAACGGAGCCTCGTGGCAGTGCTTGAGCTGCTCGGTCATGTTCTGCTGGATCATGTGCATGGGCACATGGCCCGGGCCTTCGATCATGGTCTGCACATCGTGCTTCCAGGCGATCTGCGTCAGCTCGCCCAGTGTGGCCAGTTCGGCAAACTGGGCATCGTCGTTGGCGTCGCTGGCGCAGCCGGGACGCAGGCCGTCGCCCAGCGAGAAGCTCACGTCATACTGCTTCATGATGTCGCAGATGTCCTCGAAATGCTCGTAGAGGAAGCTCTCGCGGTGGTGAGCCATGCACCACTTGGCCATGATGGAGCCGCCGCGCGAGACGATGCCGGTGCGGCGCTGCGCCGTGAGGTGGATATAGGCCAGGCGCACGCCGGCGTGGATGGTGAAGTAGTCCACGCCCTGCTCGGCCTGCTCGATCAGCGTGTCGCGGAAGATGGGCCAGGTCAGGTCTTCGGCAATGCCGCCGACCTTTTCCAGCGCCTGATAGATGGGAACGGTGCCGATGGGCACAGGCGAGTTGCGCACGATCCAGTCGCGCGTGGTGTGGATGTTCTTGCCGGTGGACAGATCCATCACATTGTCCGCGCCCCAGCGAATGGCCCAGACCAGTTTCTCAACCTCTTCCTCGATGCTGGAAGTCACGGCCGAATTGCCGATGTTGGCGTTGATCTTGACCTTGAAATTGCGGCCGATGGCCATGGGCTCGATTTCAGGGTGGTTGATATTGGCCGGAATGATGGCACGGCCACGCGCCACCTCATCGCGCACGAATTCGGGCGTGATGATCTTCGGGATCGCTGCGCCCAGGCTGTTGCCGGCCAGGCGCAGCTCGCGCGCCGCGTCCTGCTGGTACTGCGCCATCCATTCACGGCGACCGTTTTCGCGCAGAGCCACATATTCCATCTCGGGCGTGATGATGCCGCGCCTCGCATAGTGCATCTGGGTCACGTTCTGGCCTGATTTGGCACGGCGCGGCTGGCGCTGCAGCGCGGCCGCCTCGGCGCGCAGCTGGGCCACGCGCGCATCTTCCTCACCGCGCTTGCCGCCGTCGTCCAGCGCCACGCGCTGGCGGCCCACGTAGTACTCGCTGTCACCGCGCGCTTCGATCCAGGCGCTGCGCACGCCGGGCAGGCCCTGGCGCACGTCGATCTGCACGGCGGGGTCGGTATAGGGGCCCGAGGTGTCGTAGACGCTGACCTGCTCTCCATTGGTGAGCGCAATATCGCGCACCGGCACACGCAGCTGGGGGTGCAGCGCGCCGCTCAGATAGCTCTTGGTCGATGCCGGAAACGGCTGGCGCGACTGGGCCAGCAGCTCGGCAAAACGGGCGGCATCGGGGGCATGGCCTGCAGCAGGCGTGAAAATGGAATCAGGGGCGTTCATCGCAGTCTCCTCAAAGCGGTTGAAATGCATCAAACGCTCCGTGGAGTGCGGCCCTGCTCTGATCTTGCCCGGCACCGGACCCGCTAGGGGTGTCCGGCCTGTGCCGCCGAAATTCTGCAATTTCGGCCTGGTTCTTCACGCACCGGCTGCCCAGAAAAGACAAAACCCCAGTGCGCGAGGCGCCTGGGGTTTGCTGTGCCCATGGTTTTCAGGGCAGGCACTGATGCCGGCTGTCCTGTTCATCCATAGGCCCTGCGTCAGGGTCCCGCTCTTCTTCCGCCGGTATGAACCGGATCAAGTTCGTCGGGTTCGCCTGCACTGTTTTCACAGTGACTGGCATCTCAGCGCTTTCGCACACCCCGGAGCTGCACGCAGTATAGGCTGGTTTTGCCACAATTTGCGCACCATTGAAGCTGTTTAACTATCCTGACCCTCAAGCGCCTAATCCGCCCTTCAATCCAGCCCCTGCAGCACCAGCCATTCATGGCTGGCCGCGCGGCTTGCGCGCCACTGGTTGATGGGCGCGCTGACATCTTCGTAGCCCAGGGCAATGCCAAAGGCAATCTGGTAGCCATCCGGCAATGCCAGCTGTTCGATCAGCATGTCGTTGTACATGCGCCAAAAACCCTGGGCACAGGTGGCCAGACCTTTTTCCACGGCCAGCAGCATGAAGGACTGCAGATAAATCCCCAGATCCACCCATTGCGCATAACCCATGCGCTCTTCCACCGCCACAAAAATGCCCACGGGCGCACCGAACATCTGGCCGTTCTTGGCCAGCTGGGCCAGTCGTGCGGCCTTGTCCTCGCGGCCGATATTGAGTGAGCGATACAGATCCTCGCCGTTTTCAAAACGGCGGCTGCGATAGGGCTCCCACAGTCCGGGCGGATAGGACAGTCCGGGGCGCGGCACGGCCTCGGTCTGTCCGGCCTTGGCACACAAATCCTTGAGCGTCTGGCCACCCACGGCGGTCACACGCCAGGGTTGCATATTGCCGCCGGACGCGGCCTGCGCGGCAGTCTCCAGCAAGTCCCGCACCGTGGCTGCGGCCACGGTCTGGGGCAGAAAAGCGCGTACCGAGCGGCGCTGCTGCAATGCTTGACGAATATCCATCTCTTGTTCTTTCCAAATTTGCTGCACGGCAGTGTAGAAGCCTGCGGCATTTTCCCGAGTCGCACCGGATACCTTGTCGCAGCCGCCCCGGTGCTTGCCCTGATGGCGCGGCCTGCGCCAGCTGCGACCATGCTGGCTGCCCGTCGCAGTGACCGGGTACCCACCATCTCAGGAGATGACTCTGATGAAGCCTCGCTCTGTTTGCTCCGCTACCGCTTTCTCCCCCAGAACATTGACGCTGGCATTGGGCTGCCTGCTGGCCGCTGCAGGCGCTCAGGCGCAGGACAAGATTCGCATCGGCTTCATCACCGATATGTCGGGCCTGTACTCCGACGTGGACGGCAAGGGTGGCGCTCTGGCCGTGCAGATGGCCGTGGACGACTTCGGCGGCAAGCTGCTGGGCAAGCCCATCGAGGTGCTGACGGCCGACCACCAGAACAAGGCCGATATCGCGGCCAGCAAGGCGCGCGAGTGGTTCGACACCCAGGGCATGAGCATGCTGATCGGCGGCACCACTTCCAGCGCCGGGCTGGCCATGGGCAAGGTGGCCGACGAGAAGAAAAAGGTCTACATCATCAACGGCGCGGGCACCTCGGCGCTGACCAACGAGCAGTGCAGCCCCTATTTTGTGCACTATGCCTACGACACCGTGGCACTGGCCAAGGGCACGGGCAAGGCAGTGGTGGAACTGGGCGGCAAGAACTGGTTCTTTCTGACGGCCGACTATGCCTTTGGCCAGGCCCTGGAGGCCGACACCACCCGCGTCATCAATGCCACCGGCGGCAAGGTGCTGGGCAATGTAAAGCACCCGCTGAACACGGCCGACTTCTCCTCCTTCCTGCTGCAGGCCCAGAACTCCAAAGCCCAGATCCTGGGTCTGGCCAACGCCGGCGGCGACACCATCAATGCCATCAAGTCGGCTCGCGAGTTCGGCCTGACCAAGACCATGAAGCTGGCCGGCCTGCTGCTGTTCAGCTCCGACATCCACAGCCTGGGCCTCAAGGCCACCGAAGGCCTGATGTTCACCGACAGCTGGTATTGGGACCTGAATCCCGAAAGCCGCAAGTTCTCGGACCGCTTCTTTGCCAAGTTCAAGAAGATGCCCACCTCGCTGCAGGCCGCCAACTACTCGGCCGCCATGCAGTATCTGAAGCTGGCCGAGAAGCTGGGCACGACGGATGCCGACAAGATCATGGCCGGCTTCAAGGCCACGCCGCTGTCGGACTTCTATGCCAAGGGCGTGGTTCGCCCCGATGGCCGCTATGCCCACGACATGTATCTGCTGCAGGTCAAGGCGCCGGCCGAATCGAAGAAGGCCTGGGATTACTTCAAGGTGCTCAAGAACCTGCCCGGCGACCAGGTCTTCACCACCAAGGAAGAAAGCAAGTGCGCTCTGTGGAAGTAAGCGACCGGCATTGAGAAAAAGAAGCCGGGCTGCCTGCATGGCGCCCGGCCTCATGCCTTGCGCTTCGTCGTCGGCACCGCCTTCTTGTCATGCGAGAAGAAGCGTCAAGCGACTGCCCACACCGGCATCAAGACAAGGCTCATTCGAACCCAGGCATCTCGCACCAGTCCCCAAGCCCGGCCCGGGTGGAGCGCCACTGGTTGATGGGTGCCGCGCTGTCCTCATAGCCCAGTGCCATGCCAAAAGCGATCTGGTAGCCCTGCGGCAGCGCCAGATGCCGGCTCACAAAATCGCTGTAATTGCGCCAGAAGCCCTGGGCGCAGGTGGCCAGCCCCTTTCCGGTCGCCAGCAGCATCAGCGATTGCAGATAGATTCCCAGATCCACCCACTGCGCATGCAGCATGCGGCTGTCGACGGCGGTGAATACGCCCACCGGCGCGCCAAACATATGGGTATTGCGGGCTAGCTGCTGCTGCCGCCCACTCCTGTCCTCACGCCCTATGCCTATGGAACGATAGAGCTCCTCGCCATTGTCAAAGCGGCGGCTGCGATAGGGCTCCCAGAGCTGCGCCGGATAGACCAGGGCCGCATCGCAGTCGGGTGTCGCCGCAGGCATGGCCTGGCGCAAGGCTTGAAGGCTGTCCCCCGTCAGCGCTATCACGCGCCAGGGCTGGAGGTTGCCGCCGGAAGCCGCCTGTCCGGCCTGCGCCAGCAAATCCCTGACCAGCGCCGCATCCACCGTCCTTGGCAAAAAAGCACGCACCGAATGGCGCTGCTGCATGGCCTGTTCCACATTCATCATTGCTTGCCTTGGGGTTGAGTTGGCAGGCAGTCTCGGCCGGACGGACAGGGCCTTCGCCCCTCAAATCGACTACGGGCAAGCACCATGAAAAAAGCCAACGACAGGCGTTGGCTTTCACCAGCAGAGCTAGAAGCATCAGCGATCCATGGACAAGCGCTTGGGTTTACTTACCCAGAATCTGATCGATCTTGTCTTTCTGGAAGGCCTCGGGGCGCTCCGACTCGCAGGGCATACAGTCCTTGACATGGCCTTGAATCGAGAGCTTCTCGATGGCGGCCCACAGCAGCGCGATCTGCTTTTCATGACCGGCAGCGCCTTCGGACAGAGAGCGCATGGCCTGGGCCACGGGGTCGATTTCGGCCGTCACGCCATAGGCTGTGAAGCCGCTCTTGCCGCAATCCTCGTCGACCACGACAGCCGCTTGCGCCTTGGCCTCGACCTTGGGAGCCAGCTCATGCTCGGTCACATCGGCGCTTTGCCCGGTCTTGCTGGGAATGATGCGCGCCGGAATGCCGACGGCCGTGGCACCTGCAGGCACGGGCTTGATGACCACGGCATTGCTGCCGATCTTGGCCCCATCGCCCACCTCGAAGCCGCCCAGCACCTTGGCGCCGGCGCTGACCACCACGTTCTTGCCCAGGGTCGGGTGGCGCTTGGCGCCCTTGTACAAAGAGGTACCGCCCAGGGTCACACCGTGATAGATGGTGCAGCCATCGCCCACCACGGCGGTTTCGCCGATCACGACACCCATGCCGTGATCGATGAAGACCTCACGACCGATGACGGCGCCAGGGTGGATTTCAATGCCGGTGAACCAGCGCCCCATATGCGAGATGAAGCGGCCCAGCCATTTGAAGCCATGCGTCCAGCACCAGTGCGCAGGGCGCTGCAGCCAGATGGCGTGCAGCCCCGGATAACAGGTGATGACCTCCCAGGTGCTGCGGGCCGCAGGGTCGCGGTCAAGAATGCACTGGATGTCGGAGCGCAGGCGATCAAGCATCAAATAACAACGTGAGGAAATGTTTAGCTTGTGAAGTCTAGCGGGTTGGTGGCTGGCTCTGCAGCATGGCTTTGGCAACACCGCGAAGAATATGGATTTCTTCCTGGGTCAGCTGCGCGCGGTTGAAAAGCTGGTTAAGCCGGGGCATGAGCTTCTTGGGCGCTGCCGGGTCCAGAAAGCCGATATGGGCCAGGGCCTGCTCCCAGTGGCCCAGCATGCCCTGCACCTGGGCCATGTCGGCGCGATTCGCCTCGGGCGTGTGCTCCACCACGGGAAAACCACCCAGTGCCACGCGCCAGTCATAGGCAACGACCTGAATGGCCGAACCCAGATTGAGCGAGCCGAACTGCGGATTGGACGGAATCGACAGCGCCACATCGCAGCGGTAGACATCGTCGTTGCTCATGCCAAAGCGCTCGCAACCGAACAGAAAGGCCACGCCCTTTTGGTTGCAGACAGCATCGGGCGTGCGCTGGTTATCGGTCAGACCGGCGTCCTCCGAGGGGACAGAGCGTGCATCAAGCTCTCCTTTCAGGAGCAACTCGAAATGCTCGCGCGGAGTGCGTGTGGGCGGGCCGAAGTCGCGTGGCGTCATCGCCGTCGCGCACATATGGCTGATGCCGTCCAGGGCTTCCTCCAGGGTGTCGACCACGCGAGCCTTGTCCAGCACATCCAGTGCTCCGCTGGCACGCTGAATGGTTTCTTCCTTGCGCAGCACGTTCTTGTAGCGCGGGCGCACCAGCACCAGGTCGTCAAAACCCATGGTCTTGAGCGCTCGGGCGGCTGCGCCCACATTGCCGGCATGGCTGGTTTCAATCAGTACGAATCGGGTTTTCATCAACGCAGAACAATGCAAAAGGCCCCACTTGTGGCCTTGATAAGACAGCAGACTACGCTACCTGCTCTCTCTCGCATCCGCGAGTGCCGCAGAGAAGACCCTCGGGTCGCCGGGACGAACAAGCAAAAAAAGCGCAGCCTGGGTAGAATTGCGCCCATTGTCGCCGCCCCGCATCGCCGGTCGCGGCTTTTACGTTCTTACCCGCGTAGTTCAGCCCAGTTTTGCTCCGGGCTGCATCGCCAACGCACTCACAATTTATGTCGAACTCCCTGCACCCCATGCTCAACGTGGCCATCAAGGCTGCTCGCGCCGCTGGCGCCCTCATCAACCGTGCCGCACTGGATGTGGAATCGGTGCGCGTTGCGCAAAAGCAGGTGAACGACTTTGTGACCGAGGTAGACCAGGCGGCCGAGCGCATCATCATTGAGACGCTGCTCAACGCCTACCCCCAGCATTCCATCCTGGCCGAAGAATCGGGCAGCGAGCATGGTGCCAAGAACTCCGACCATGTCTGGATCATCGATCCCCTGGACGGCACCACCAACTTCATCCACGGCTTCCCCGTGTACTGCGTGAGCATTGCCCTGGCCTACAAGGGCAAGATCGAGCACGCCGTGATCTATGACCCCAGCCGCAACGACCTGTTCACGGCCACCAAGGGCCGTGGTGCCTATCTGAACGAGCGCCGCATCCGCGTCTCCAAGCGCACCCAGCTGCGTGATTGCCTGATCTCCACGGGCTTCCCCTTCCGCCGTGGCGACAACTTCAAGCAATACATGCTGATGCTGGGCGAAGTCATGCAGCGCACGGCCGGCGTTCGTCGCCCCGGCTCCGCCGCCCTGGACCTGGCCTATGTGGCTGCCGGCTTTGCCGACGGCTTCTTTGAGTCCGGCCTGTCCATCTGGGACGTGGCTGCCGGCTCTTTGCTGGTCAGCGAGGCCGGTGGTCTGGTGGGCAACTTCACGGGTGAAGCCGACTTCCTGGAACAACGCGAAATCCTGGCCGCCAACCCACGCATCTATGGCTCGCTGATTCCCGTGCTGGGCAAGTTCAGCAAGTTCGCCACCGCTGGTGAAAAAGCGGCTGTGCGTCAGGCTGTCAAGACTGGTGAATTCGAAGCCCTGGCCGAAGAAGATGCCGAGGCGGTGGCCGAAGAAGGCCAGAAGAGCGCAGAATAAAAAGGCGGTCGCCCCACGACTGCGGAAAGGGCCTGGTCCGGTGGACCGGGCCCTTTTTTTTATGCCGCCAGGCCGCCCCAGTCAATAAGCACTCCTTGGGGGCCGCGCCCACAAGCAGTGGACAAGCGCTGGAGGTGTACTTTTTCTCCACAGAATCCACAAACTCCCGGTCCAGAATCTGCCCGACGATAAATGGGCACAACAATATGATGGACTTCTTCAGCCAGCACTGGGCGCTGGCCATTGACTGGGTATCCGTGCATGCGGTGACTCCCGTGGTCGACGCACTCCATATTGCCGAGGCAGCGGGCGATCCGCGCGAGATAGCCGCCGGCATCCTGATCGCGCTGGTGCAGCTGTTCCTCATTGGTGGCGTGATGCGGCCACTGGAGAGCCTGATCCCCGCCGAACGCTGGGCCGACCGCCGCCACACGTCGGTGGATCGCAACTACACCCTGCTCATGCTGCTGGGCCTGTTTCCGCTGTTCAGCTTCTTGATCCTCATGCCGGTCGCCCATATGCTGGGCGGCGGCCCGTCCACTTCGGAGGCCAGCGGCCTCAAGGCCTGGTTGCCCTGGTTTGAAGGCCACCCCTATATATTGTTTGCCGTGTACTACGTGGTCTACGACCTCACGTATTACTGGATGCACCGCGCCCAGCACGTCATCCCCTGGTGGTGGGCCATGCACAGCATGCACCACAGCCAGCGCCAGATGAGCTGCTGGAGCAACGACCGCAGCAACTATCTGGACGGCATGCTGCAAAGCTTTGTGCTGGCCAGCGTGGGTCTGGCCATGGGTGTGGAGCCGTCCGAGTTCGCCATGCTGGGCCTGCTCAGCGAGCTGGTGCAGAACTTCTCCCATGCCAATGTAGCGCTGCGTCTGGGCTGGCTGGGCAAAATGGGCGAGCGCCTGCTGGTCGGCCCACGCTTTCACCGCAACCACCATATGCTGCGCGATGCCGAGCGCCCCGAGCGCCACAATTGCAACTTCGGCCAGGTTCTGCCCTGGTGGGATCAGTTGTTCGGCACCGCCCTCTATCACGCCGAGGAACTACGCCCCACGGGCGTGAGCGACCCCGAGGTCGATGCCGACAACGAGCGCGGCCTGATCGCCATGCAGTGGTACACCTTGAAGCGTTTCTGGGGAGCCTTCAGTTGCCGCGCGGGCTGGAGGCTGGGCGATGTGTCCTTCGGCCCGGGCTACCGCCCCATTCATGACGACGATCAAGGCTCCGGCTCTCAACCCGAGCAAGGCGTGCAGACCGCCTCTGCCAAATAGCCAAAAAACAGCCATGCCCCCTGCTATTGGGCATCACGGATAATGCAGCATTCGGCGCCCGCCCAGCACCGGCGCGGCGCCCCCTGTTTTGCATACCGCTGAAGCGATGACCCAGAAAAGCACAGAATCCCCGTCGCTGCCCTACTCCCCAGACATGACTGACCTCTCGGCGCATACGCCGATGATGCAGCAGTACTTCAAGCTCAAAGCCGACTACCCCGACACGCTGGTTTTCTACCGCATGGGTGACTTTTACGAGCTGTTCTTTGGCGATGCCGAAAAGGTCACGCGCCTGCTGGACATCACGCTGACCTCGCGCGGCCAGACAGCCGGTCAACCCATACCCATGGCGGGCGTACCTTTTCACGCCCTGGAAAACTATCTGGGCCGCCTGATCAAGATGGGCGAGTCGGTGGCGATCTGCGAGCAGGTCGGCGAGATCGGCGTGGGCAAGGGCCCGGTGGAGCGCAAGGTGGTGCGCGTGGTCACGCCCGGCACGCTGACGGACAGCGAACTGCTTTCCGACAAGAGCGAAGCCATCCTGGTCGCCGTGCACACCGCCGGTCGCCAGCGCTGTGGCCTGGCCTGGATGGCCGTGACCCAGGGCCGCATCCATATGGCCGAATGCGCGGCCGATGATCTCGGCGCCTGGCTGTCGCGCATTGCGCCCAGCGAGGTGATCTACAGCGCAGGCGTGACCGAGCGCTTCGAGCAGGCATTGTTTGCCGTCAAGCACAGCAGCGCCATCAGCTGCCCTCTGTCACCCCGCCCTGACTGGCAGTTTGACTCGGGTCTGGGCGAGCGCAAGCTGCTGGAGCTGCTGGGCGCGGCCAGCCTCAAGGCCTGGGAGGCCGAAGGTCTGCCGCTGGCCCATGGTGCCAGTGCCGCCCTGCTGTCCTATGCCGAACATACCCAGGGCCGCAATCTCACGCACATCCACGCCATCCAGGTGCAGCGCGACGACGAGCTGATTGCGCTGCCGCTGGCCACGCGCCGCAATCTGGAGCTGGTCAAGACGCTGCGCGGCGAAGATGCTCCCACGCTGTTTTCGCTGCTGGACAGCTGCATGACCGGCATGGGCAGTCGCTTGCTCAAGACCTGGCTGCTGGAGCCCGAGCGCAATCGCAAGGCAGCCATGCAACGCCTGGAAGCGATTGGCGTGCTGCGCGGCACAGGTGCTGGCATGCCGCCCTGGCAAGCCCTGCGTTCCGAGCTCAAGGGCGTGAGCGACGTGGAGCGCATCACGGCCCGCATCGCCTTGCGCCAGGTGCGCCCGCGCGAGCTGGTGGGCCTGTCCAAAACGCTGGAGAAAGCGAAGCTGCTGGCGCAGTCCGGACAGGCTCCGTCGGCCTATCTGACGCAGATCTTCAGCGACCTGATGCCACCCGAAGGCTGCGCCGAGCTGCTGGCGCGCGCTATTCATGAAGAGCCCGCAGCCCTGGTGCGTGACGGCGGCGTGATCGCCACGGGCTTTGACGCCGAACTCGACGAGCTGCGCGCCATACAGAACAATTGCGACGAGTTTCTGCTGGAGCTGGAGGCCAAGGAAAAGCTGCTCACCGGCATTCCCAACCTGCGCGTGCAGTTCAACAAGGTGCATGGCTTCTATATCGAGGTCACCAACAGCTACAAGGATGCGGTACCCGAGCGTTTTCGCCGCCGCCAGACGCTCAAGAACGCCGAGCGCTACATCACGCCCGAACTCAAGGCCTTCGAGGACAAGGCCTTGTCGGCCCAGGAGCGAGCGCTGCAGCGCGAGAAGTTCCTGTTCGAGCAGATGCTCGACCAGCTTCAGCCCCATGTGCCTCAGCTCACGCGCGTGGCTCAGGCGATTGCCGCACTGGACGTTCTGTGCACGCTGGCCGAGCGCTCTCTGACACTGAACTGGGCCGAGCCGCAGTTCGTCAGCCAGCCCTGCATAGAGATCGAGGCCGGCCGCCACCCCGTGGTGGAAGCACGCATGGCCGAGACCTCCAGCGGCAGCTTCATCGCCAACCACACGCGCATGAATCTCAACACGCGCATGCAGATCATCACCGGCCCGAATATGGGCGGCAAATCGACCTATATGCGCCAGGTGGCCTTGATCGTGCTGCTGGCCAGCATGGGCAGCTATGTGCCCGCCAGCGCTTGCCGCCTGGGGCCCATCGATGCCATCCACACGCGCATCGGCGCCGCCGACGACCTGGCCAATGCCCAGTCCACCTTCATGATGGAGATGACCGAGGCCGCGCAGATTCTGCATTCGGCCACGCCCCACTCCCTGGTGCTGATGGACGAGATCGGTCGCGGCACCAGCACCTTCGACGGACTGGCCCTGGCCAGCGGCATTGCCAGCCAGTTGCATGACAAGACCAAGGCGTTCACGCTGTTTGCCACGCACTACTTCGAGCTGACCGAGCTGCCCGCCAAGGCCAAGGCCGCCGTCAACGTGCATGTCAGCGCCGCAGAGTCGGGCAGCGACATCGTGTTTCTGCACGAGATCCAGGCCGGCCCCGCCAGCCGCAGCTACGGCATCCAGGTCGCCAAGCTGGCCGGCATGCCCGCAGGCGTTCTCAACCATGCGCGCCATGCGCTGGAAGCCCTCGAATCCCAGGCCGGCGAGAACGAGCTGCAGGTCAACCTGTTCGATGCCCCGGAGCTGGTGGACGCAAGCGCCGCCCTCAGCGCGCTGGACCAGGCCATGGCCGACGTCAACCCCGATGCGCTGAGCCCGCGCGAAGCGCTGGAAGTGCTCTACCAGCTCAAGAAACTGAGCACCAGCGCCGCCTGAGAACACGTTCTAAGCCTAGCGGACTCAAGCCCGGGCCTGATCTCTTCAGGCCCGGCTGGCGTTCAGGCCTCAAGCAGTTGCAGCTGCTGCTCCTGCACGGACGGGTTGCGCTGCGGTACTTCGCCCAGCTTGAAGGCAGAGACCTCGCCCAACAGACATGCGGCCTGCTCGCGCAGGCTGGTCGCGGCAGCGGCCGACTGCTCGACCAGGGCGGAGTTCTGCTGCGTGGCATCGTCCAGGCCGGCCACGGACTGATTGATCTCGGCGATGCCGCGCCCCTGGGTCTGCGAAGCGTCGCTGATTTCCTCGATGATCCGCGTCACCCTGGCCACGGCGTCCAGCAACTCCTGCATGGTGGCCCCCGCATGCGCTACCTGCTGCGATCCGCTGCCCACCTGGGTAACGGAGTCCGTGATGAGCTGGCGCACTTCCTTTGCAGCCTCGGCCGAGCGCTGAGCCAGGCTGCGCACCTCGGCCGCCACCACGGAAAAGCCCCGGCCCTGCTCGCCGGCACGCGCGGCCTCCACGGCTGCGTTCAGCGCCAGGATATTGGTCTGGAAGGCAATCGAGTCGATCACGCCGATGATGTCGGCAATCTTGCGCGACGAGTGGTTGATGCCCTCCATGGTCATCACCACCTGCTGGAAGGCCGCACCGCCACGCTCGGCCACGCCGCGCGCCGACTGCGCCAGCTCGCCCGCGCTGCGCGTGGCCTCGGTATTGGCCTGCACGCTGTCCGTCAGCACCGACAGCGATGCCGCCGTCTGCTGCAAGGCACTGGCCGCCTGCTCGGTGCGCTGGCTCAGGTCCTGGTTGCCCTGGGCCACCTCGGAGCTGGCCACGGAAATCGAATCGGCTGCCTGGCGTACGGCCCCGACCATGCGCTCCAGCGAGGAGACAAAGCGGTTGAAGGCCGAGGCCAGCGCCCCCACCTCGTCATTGCTCTCCACCGGCATGCGACGGCTCAGGTCGCCATGACCGTCGGCAATCTCCTCCAGCATGCGCGCCGCGCGCCCCACAGGCGCCGCAATCGCCCGACTCACCAGCCAGATCACCAGCAGGCCGATGCCGCCGCCCACCAAGCCGGCCACGGCCGAGGTCAGCGCAATGGTTCGCCGCACGCCACCCAGCACCTGGGCCTCGGGCAGCTCGGCAATCACGTACAGGTCCAGCTCGGGCACATAGGAGGAAGCGATCAGTTGACGGCCCGACGGCGCCTCGTACATGGCATGGGCAAAGCGCTCGCGGTTCAGCAGCGCAGCGCTGAGCTCGGCGCTGAAGCCGGGGCGGTCCTTGAGCCAGTGCTTGCCGTCCACCAGCGCCGGGTCGCGGTGCACGAGAATGCTGCCGTTGCCGCGCACCAGGGAGACCGAACCGGACTCACCCACCTGGTAGGCACGCACGGCCTGGGCCAGCCCATCCACCGACAGGCCCAGGCCCGCAATGCCCTGCCTGCCCTGGCCCGCATCGAAGCGGACATTGATGAACAGCATATAGGCGTTGGAGCTGACGTCCTTGTCGATCTCCAGCACCTGCGACTTGTCGCCGGCCAGCAGCTCGTAGAACCACTGGTCGCCCTGACCCTTGGGCGCCAGCTTGCGCACCGGCCCCTGCTCGCCGAAATACTGGCCCGTGCTGCCCGAGACCCAGAACACCGATGAGGCCCCGGCCTGCTGCTTGACGGCCTGGGCGTATCTGGCCCACGCGGCATTGCCGTCCTCGGGCTCGCCCGCAGCCTCCCAGTCCAGCACAAAGCTGTTGCCGGCCACCGACCTGGCCATGGCCAGCGGCGTGCCGATCTGGCGCAGGATGTCGTTGCGGATCTCACCCACCACGGCCGGCAGCTCCTGACCCACCACACGCTCGCGCAGGCTGGCGCCCGTCAGCACAAAACCCAGCACCGTGGAAATCGCCACGAACAGCAGCAGACAACTCACCATGCTGGACATGAGCTTGGTCCGTATCGACAGGTTGCGAAATGCGTGCATGGGAGTCCCTCTTCTAACCAGCTGTAAGCAAGTGTTCCATCAAGGGGCGGCATCTTCTCACGCATCCTGGGCGTGCATCTCAGGGACTTCCTGAGCCCGGCCCCGCAGCCGTGCCTGGGCAGGGCATTGGCAACAGTTACAGGGCCACCAACGACACTATTAAAACCCTTCTAAAATCGCGTTGCAGCCTGCGTTTACCGCTATACATTTAAAAGCACTCGACGCTTGCTGCATCTGGTGTTCATACGTTTTTCATTATTGTCTCTATCACCCATGACATACTGCGTCGCCCTCAAGCTCAACGCCGGCCTGGTGTTTCTGTCCGACTCCCGCACCAATGCCGGACTCGACCAGATCAGCACCTTCCGCAAGGTCATGCTGTATGAGCAACCGGGCGAGCGCTTCATGGTGCTGCAATCGGCCGGCAATCTGTCCATCACCCAGTCTGTGCGCGAGCTGCTGGAGAGCTTTCAGCTGCACGACACGACCACGGACGAGATGCTGACCATCTGGAATGTGCGCAGCATGTTCGATGCCGCGCGCGTGCTGGGCGCGGCCGTGCGCCATGTGCATGAGCGCGAGGCCACGGCGCTGCAGCGCGCCGGGGTGGACTTCAATGTCTCCATGATTTTTGGCGGCCAGATCCAGGGCGAGCGCATGCGCCTGTTCCAGGTCTATTCGGCGGGCAACTTCATCGAGGCCACGGGCGAGACGCCCTACTTCCAGATCGGCGAATCCAAGTACGGCAAGCCCGTGCTGGACCGCGTCATCACCTCCGAGACCCCGCTGGACGAAGCCGCCAAGTGCGCGCTGGTGTCCATGGACAGCACGCTCAAGTCCAACCTCTCGGTGGGCCTGCCGCTGGATCTGATCGTCTACGAGAACAACCGCTTCGCCACGGACCGCATTGTCTGCCTGGACGCCGACAACCCCTATCTGCGCATGCTGCACGACAGCTGGGGCGAGCGCCTGCGCCATGTCTTCGACAGCATCGACGATCCGGCCTGGGACGGCGGCCAGACCGATACGCCGATTCGCATTCACAGCCCGCGCGCGCATCCGCTGATCAAGGTGGGTGCACCCGTTGCATCACGCTCGGCCCACGGCCTGGGTGCAGGCAATGTTCCGC
Organism: Comamonas testosteroni; assembly: GCF_000761245.1. Classification (GTDB taxonomy): domain Bacteria; phylum Pseudomonadota; class Gammaproteobacteria; order Burkholderiales; family Burkholderiaceae_C; genus Comamonas; species Comamonas testosteroni_C. The sequence goes on from NZ_AWOR01000045.1 coordinate 65,920, forward strand.
CCGCCGCGCTGCGCCAGCCCGTAGTGCCGGCTCAGGCCGGCCTGAGCATGGCCGATGAATACCAGCGCCTGCAGACGGCAGAAGAGCAGGCGCGCATGCAAAGACAGGCAGGCCTGTCCAGGCGCTAAACTGATCGACGCATCCAACGCCCCTTCGGGGCGTTTTTCCTGTCCAGCCCGTCCCGCGCCATGTCCCAACCCACTGCCACCACCAGCACGACGAACACCCTGCCCGTGGTCTTCGCGCATGCCAACAGCTTTCCCATAGGTACCTATCGCCTGCTGTTTTCGCTGCTGCGTCAGCGCGGTATCGAGGCTGGCGGCGTGCAGCGCTTCGGCCACGACCCCCAGCGCCCGGTCACCAATCACTGGCCGCATCTGGTGGACGAGCTGATCGAATACATAGAGCAGCAGGTCGAGCGGCACGGCCGGCCGGTCTATCTGGTGGGCCACTCGCTGGGCGGCATTCTGAGTTTTCAGGCGGCGTCCAAGCGCCCCGATCTGGCGCGCGGCGTGCTGCTCATCGACTCGCCCCTGCTGGGCGGCTGGAAGGCGAACGCCGTGGGCCTGGCCAAGCAGACGCAGATCGTGGCCTCGGTCTCCCCCGGCAAGATCAGCCAGCGCCGGCGCACCACCTGGGCCAGCAACGAAGAGGCGCTGGAGTATTTCCGCAGCAAGAAGGCCTTTGCCCAGTGGCACCCGCAGGTGCTGCAGGACTATGTGCAGCACGGCCTGGAGGACGACCAGGGCAAGCGCAGCCTGCTGTTCAGGCGCGAGGTGGAAACCGCCATCTACAACACCCTGCCCAGCAATCTCAACAACCAGCTCAGGCGTCACCCCGTGCGCTGCCCGGTGGCCTTCATCGGCGGTCGCTCGTCGGTAGAGATGCGCCAGGTGGGCATGGAGATGACGCAGCGCATCACCCGCGGGCGCATCACGATGCTGGACGGCGGCCATCTGTTTCCCATGGAGCGCCCCGAGGCCACGGCCGCCGCCATCGAGGCATCGCTGCTCAATATGGAGCAGACCATTTTGCAGAAATCCGCAGGAAGCACTCACAAATAAGTAGCTTCTTGCGCTTTTCAGATAACGATTTCAGCATCAAAACAATCTGAAATTCAATCAGAACAAGCGCTTCAAGCTATTAAAAAAGCCGCTTGCAATTACGCAAGCGGCTTTTTTTGTGGGCAGCGCCAAGGCACTCAATGGTGCCAGTCCACGATGCCGGTATAGGCCGTCACCAGCACGATGATGCCGAAAACGATGCGGTACCAGGCAAACGGCACAAAGCTGTTGGTGGAGATAAAGCGCAGCAGCCAGCGCACGCACAGCCAGGCACTGATGAACGAGAAGATCAGGCCCACGGCAAACAGCGGCACATCCGCCATGGACAGCAGCGCACGCTCCTTGTAGAGGCTGTAGACGCCCGCGCCGATCAGCGTGGGCATGGCCAGGAAGAACGAGAAGTCCGTGGCCGCCTTGCGCGACAGGCCCATGAGCATGCCGCCGATGATGGTGGAGCCGCTGCGGCTGGTGCCGGGCACCAGGGCAAAGCACTGCACCAGGCCGACCTTGAGCGCATCGAGAGCCGTCATATCGTCCACCGACTGCACGCGGGTGGCGGCAGCGGGCCGCTTCTCGGCCCAGAGAATCACGAAGCCGCCGAGGATGAAGGTGGTCGCCACGATGACCGGAGTGAACAGATGCTCCTGCACATATTTGCCGAACAGCAGCGCCAGCACCACGGCAGGCAAAAAGCCGATGAGAACGTTGAGCGCGAACTTCTGCGCCTGGCGGCTGCTGGGCAGCTCCACCAGCGTGTCCCGGATCTTCTGCCAGTACACCAGCATCACGGCAAAGATGGCTCCGGTCTGGATCGCAATCTCAAACACCTTGGCCTTGCCGCCGACAAAACCCATCAGCGAACCCGCCAGGATCAGGTGGCCGGTTGAGGAAATCGGCAAGAACTCGGTCAGCCCTTCCACAATGCCCATGATGGCGGCCTTGACCAGCAATAAAGTATCCACGCGAATCGTCCTTTGGATGCAGGGTTGAAGCAAAGCCGCCCATTATCCGCTCGCCATTTTCCCGATCGCGCTCACAAGACCTTTTCCGCCCGCCAATCGACAGACAATCGCAAACTTTTACAAGACACGGTCGACGCTTCTGGGCAAAGTCACGCGCTTGTGCTGCAATAGCTGCGCGCCGGTTGTCGGCGTTTTTTCAAAAATCACACCATCATGAAAAAATTTGTGGTCCTGGCTGTCGTGTCCCTGGCCTGCAGCATGAGCATGGCTGCCGGCGACAAACCCAAAACCGCCCAGCAGCAGCTCATGGGCACCTGCAACACCGAAGCCACCGGCAAGAAGGGCGATGAGCGCAAGGAGTTCATGAAGTCCTGCCTGTCCGACGGCAAAAAGCGTCAGCAGGAACGCATGAAGAGCTGCAATGCCGATGCCACCGGCAAAAAGGGCGACGAGCGCAAGGCCTTCATGAGCGAGTGCCTGAAGAAGGACTGAGCGGGCTGAGCCGCTTTGCCGCCCTTGTCCTGAGCAAAAGCCAGGCCCGGCGTCACCAAGCCGGATTGCGCGACGTTCGGCGCAATGCACAAAGCCACCGCAGGGTGGCTTTGTGGTTTCAGGCCGAGGCAGCCGCCGAGGTCGTTCGCCGGGCACGGCGTTTTTTCCACCAGATGATGACGCCGGTGATGGACAGCATGGCCACCATCACACCGACCACCGATATCAGCACACGCCCGAAGGTGCCCAGAATGCGGCCGCTGTGCAGCGGCAACTGCAGCTGCACGAACACATCGGCTCCCGTGCCATGCCAGGGGCGATAGCTGCCCAGCACCTCACCGCTTTCCGAGCTCACATAGACATTGGACAGCCCCATGCCCATGGCCCCGGTCTCGTCGTCGGGATCGAAGAAGGACACGTTGTAGAACGGGAAATCCCCGCCATACCAGATGCCTCCGGCCTCGGTCTTGATACCCAGCCGCAGCGCTTCCTTGCGCGCGATCTCCATGGCCGTGGCAAAGCCGATCTTCGGCTCGATAAAGCTGCCCAAAGGTGCCGGCTTGAGCGTCTCGTAGGGCCCGGGCGTGGTGGTCGAGACCTTGCTCATCACGGGATAGAACACCTCGCGGTAGAGATTGATCGAGAACGAGGTAAAGGCCACGATGACGATCACGCCCCAGATCCACAGCGCACCCGCGCGGTGCAGATCGAAATTGAGCTTGTAGGCACCGGCGCCCCAGCGTATGCGCCAGGAAGGCATCCAGCGCGCCCACCAGGACTTGCCGCCAGCCTTGGCGGGCGCGTCCTGCGCCCCGGCCGCAGCCGCCTTCTTCTTCACCGGCAGGGTCAGTACCAGCGCCCAGAAGCTGTCGGCCAGCCACAGCAGCGCCAGGCCGCCCATGAACCAGTAGCCCCAGCGGTTGCTGCCCGCAAACGTGGGACTGAGCAGGCTTTCATGCAGATGGCGCAGCCAGGGCATGAGATTGCGCCAGCTCAGGGCCAGGCTCTTGGAGTCGCGGTGACCGGTGATGGCACCCGTCACCGGGTCCACGAACACCGTGTTGTAGCCCAGCACATGGGGCTTGCCCGTGCCCTGGTCCACCAGCGGGCGCACCAAAAAGGAAGCCGCCTCGCCCTCGCGCAGGCCAAGGCTCATATAGGAGATCTCGACGCGCGCATCGGCTGTCTGCACGGCCTTGGCCAGTTGCAGCGGCGTCTGCAGCGGGCCGCGTCCCGGCGTGTGCAGCATGTCGGCGTTGAGCCAGTCGTCGATTTCATGGTCCCACGAGAGCACCGCCCCCGTGAGACCGGTCATGACCAGGAAGGCCGCGAGAAACAGGCCGACCCAGCGATGAACCACGGTCCACAGAGCGCGCATCAGAAGTCCACGCTGGCGGTCAGGGAGAAGGTGCGGGGCGCGCCCTGGACCAGATAGCCGCTGGTGGCATAGCCGCCGACCGAGGCCCAGTAGTTGCGGTTAGCCACGTTGTCCACGCGCGCATTCAGGGTCACCAGCTTGCCACCGACGTCCATCAGATAGCGGGCGCCCAGGTCAAAGCGGGTCCAGGCCGGCACGCGCTGGGTGTTGCCGGCATTGGCGTACTGCGCGCCGGTATACATCAGCCGTGCATTCAATGCCAGGCCGCGCACGCCCGGCACATCCCAGTCAGCGCCGATATTGGCCTGGCTGCGGGGCACGCCCACCACGCGCTTGCCATCATTGGCGCCATCCGCCGTGCTCAGGTATTTGGCGTCCAGCAGAGTCACGCCGCCGAGCACGCGCAGGCCCTTGACGGGTTCGCCGAACACATTGAACTCCAGACCGCGATTGCGCTGCTTGCCGAACACGCCGTAGACATTGTTCTGCACATAGGCACTGGGCATACTCGTGATGAACAAGGAGGCGCTGGCGCCGATATTGCCGCCGTCGTATTTGAGGCCCACCTCCTTCTGGCGGGAGACATAGGGAGCGAATACCTGGCCTGCATTGCTGACGACCTGGCCACCGTTGGTCATGGGCGCGCTGCCGCCCTTGGCCAGCCCTTCGATGTAGTTGGCATAAGCCGAAACCGCGGGGGTCAGCTTGAACACCAGGCCCGCCACCGGAGTCACGCGGCTCTTGTCGTAGCTGCCCGAGCTTGCACCCGTCGTGGCATCGAAGCCGTCGACCTTGATGCTCTGGTAGCGCATGCCCACCGTCAGCAGCAGGCGCTCGTCCATGAAGCCCAGGGTATCGGCCAGTGCCAGGCTGCTGGTCTTGATGCGCTCGGTCTCGCGCGGGTTGCCCAGGATGCCGCCCAGTCCGGTATAGCCAGGCGCAGGCAGGGACACCGGGTTGTAGATGTTGTTGCTCTGGCCGGTTGCGTAGTTGTAGCCCCAGGCATTGCGCTCGCTGGAATCAAAGGCCGACAGCGAAGCCACCACCGAATGCTTGACCGAGCCGGTCTCGAACTTGCCGCGCAGGCCCAGCTCGCCGGTCTTGACGCGGTTCTTGCGCGTGTTGTCGAAGCGGTTGACCACGGCATCGCCAGCCGCGCTGGACAGCGTCAGACCCGACAGCGCGTTGTCCTCGCTGCCCCGGCGCATGCCCACAGCGGCCCAGCCGGTCCATTGGTCGTTGAAGTCGTATTCCCCGCGCACGGTGCCGAACAGGTCGCGGCTGTTGGAGTAGGTCCAGGGCTGTGCGTAGTTGGTCTTGCTGTCCGGTGCGGCTGGAATGGGCAGATTGCCCGAAGGGGTCAGCGAGGGACGCGGCGCCGTCAGCTTGTGCTCCTGCCAGCCCAGATCGGCCGACAGGCGTGCACGGCTGCTGCGCCAGTTCAGGCCCAGCGAACCGACCGTGGTGTGGACTTTTTCGTTGCTCACGCCGGTGCCGCCGCTGCGCCGTGCAAGATTCAGGCGCACGCCGGCTGCATCATCGGGGCCGAAACGGCGCGCCACATCCGCAGCCGCGTAGGCCTGCCCGCCGCTGGCGCCACCCAGGGTCACACGATTGAGCGGCTCGTTGCCGGCGCGCTTGGGCACCACATTGATGAGGCCGCCCAGACCGCCGCCGCTGACGCTGCCCGCACCCGCGCCGCTGAGAAAGGCATTCGCTCCGCGAAACACTTCCACGCGCTCCACGAACTCCGACGCCATGTACTGGCGCGGCACCAGACCGTACAGGCCGTTGTAGGCCACATCGTCGGAATACAGCACAAAGCCGCGCACAAAGTAGGCCTGCTGGAAGTTGCCGAAGCCTCGCGCCGAGCGCACGCCCGCATCGTTGAGCAGCACGTCGCCCACGCTCTTGGCCTGCTGGTCCTGAATCAGATCGCTGGTGTAGCTGGTGGCGGAAAACGGGGTCTCCATCATGTCCTGGTTTCCCAGTACGCCGACACGCGCTCCGCGCGCCACCTGCCCGCCCGCAAAAGGCTTGGCCAGACCCTGGGCCGAAGCATCGGCGCTGGCCTCCACGGTGACGGTCTGCAGGGCAGCTTCTGATTCAGTGCTGGAAGTTTGGGCAAAAACAGTCTGCTGGCTGCACAGTGCGAGGGCAGCCAGGGAAATCGGTCGCAGCAGGAACATTTTTAAAGTTATTGAGAATGATTTTCAGAATCGTTAATTTTAGTAATCAATCTCATTACCGCTATAAAACACCCTGAAACCTCCACGGGATCCACGGGAAACTGCCAACCCTGAAACCGCTGCGTGGTATGTGCGTGCACACAAACAAGGCCGCCATACACGTCGCATCCCCTGGACTGCAGCTGGCTCCCGGTTTCTGTCACTTCGTCGCAAAGCGCTGGATGGCGGCGGCACGGACTTGCACAGTCATGTGCAAACACCAGGAGCTCGCCATGCCACTCACACCGCTGATCGCCTTTCATATGGCTTGCGCCATAGCGGCCACTCTGACCGGAGCCATCGCACTCTGGGCCAGGCGCGAGGCCAGCCCGCTGCCCTGGGTGCACAGAATCGCAGGCTATGGCTTTGTGCTGCTCATGCTGGCCACCGCCCTCTCCGCCTTGTTCATTCGCGACTTCAAGCTGCCCAACTGGGCAGGCTTCACGCCCATTCATCTGCTGATCCCCGTGACGCTAGGCGGCCTGGCGCTGTCCTTCTGGCATCTGGCCCATCGACGCATTGCCCAGCACCGCAGCGTCATGCGCAAGCTGTACTTGGGCAGTTGCGTCGTCGCGGGACTGTTCACGCTGCTTCCGGGCCGCCTGCTCGGCAATCTGCTGTGGCAGCGACTGGCCTGAACCCCGCCCTCATCCCAAGCACTACAAGGAAAAACATGAACCCGATCTCTGAAGACGCTCTGCACCAGTCGGCACGCCGCCGCGCCGGCATGAAGCTGGGCTGGTATATCCATGCTGCGGTCTATGCCGCAGTGAATCTCGGGCTGATGGCCCTGGCTCTGAGCCAGGGACGGCACTGGGCCGTCTACCCGGCTCTGGGCTGGGGCCTGGGCCTGCTGATTCATGGAGCCGTGGTCTGGCTGCTGGCACCCGGCAGTCCGCTCTTTCAGCAGTTGCTGGAGCACGAGCTGAAAACGCTGCAGCGCAGCGAAAAGCGCTAGATGCCAGGCCACCCATCACCTACCATGCCCGTCATGTCCATGTTTGCGCCCGCTCCCCTCTTTCGTCATGCCGGCATCACCGTGGCTGCCTGTCTGCTGATCGCTGCGGCCCTGACAGCACTCGGCCAGGGCCTGTGGGATGTCAACCTTGCCTATTCGCTGGCCATCGGCCTGATCAGCTGGCTGAGCATCGATCTGCTCAGACTGCGCTGGCGCGAGTCCGACGACATTCCCTGGCCGCGCGGCATGCGCGGCATGGCCGTGGTGCCGCTGGGAATTGCCGCAGGTCTGGTTCTGGGCAATCCACTGGGGCACCTTTACGTTCAGCAGTTCCATCCCGAACTGCCCGCCGCAGCCCGGCCCTCGCTATGGCTGCCGCTTGCCATCACCATGGCGACCAGCATTGCCATGTCCTGGGGCTTTTATGTGGTGGGCAAGTCGCGCCATCTGCAAATGCAGGCAGAGCAGGCCCAGCGCCAGGCCGCCGAAGCGCGGCTCAGTCTGCTGCAGGCCCAGCTGGAGCCGCATATGCTGTTCAACACCCTGGCCAATCTTCGCGTGCTGATCGCCACCGATGCGCCACGTGCCGAGCAGATGCTCGACCATCTGATTGCCTATCTGCGCGCCACGCTGGCCGGCTCGCGCAACGGCACCCATAGTCTTGCCAGCGAATTTGCCTTGCTGGCCGACTATCTGGCCCTGATGCAGATCCGCATGGGCGACCGGCTCAGCTATGGCCTCCATCTGCCCGCTGAACTGGCCGAACTGCCCGTGCCAACCCTGCTGCTGCAGCCGCTGGTGGAGAACAGCATTCGCCATGGACTCGAACCCCAGCTGGCCGGCGGCCATATTGCCGTTCACGCAAGCATGCTGGATGACCGCCACCTCCTGCTCAGCGTGCATGACAATGGCCTGGGCCTGCCGGCGCTGCCTGGCCAGCCGCCTTCCGGCTCCGGCTCCGGCTTTGGCCTGCAGCAGGTTCGCGAACGTCTGGCCAGCCGCTACGGCGGCGCTGCCCGCTTCGATCTGACAGCAGACCGCGCAGGCGCAACCAAGGCCTGCATCGTATTACCCCTGACGCCCCAGCCATGAACACCAGTCCACCGCGCGCCCTGATTGCCGAAGACGAACCGCTGCTGGCCCTGGCCTTGCAGCAGTTGCTGGGCCAGCTCTGGCCCCAGTTGCAGATCGAAGCCAGGGTGGCCGACGGCATCAGCGCCGTGCAGCAGGCGCTGCAGCGGCTGCCCGATCTGCTGTTCCTGGACATTCGCATGCCGGGCCAGAGCGGACTCGAGGCGGCCGCCGAAATTGCCGACGCCTGGCCTGACGGGCAGCCGCTGCCGGCGATTGTCTTTGTCACCGCCTACGACCAGTACGCCTTGGCAGCCTTCGAGGCCTGCGCCATGGACTATGTGCTCAAGCCCGTACAGGCGGCGCGCCTCGGCCAGACCGTGCAGCGCCTGCAGCAGTGGTGGCAGCAGCGCCAGCCGGAACAAGGCATGGACCTTGCCATGCACAATCACCGTCAGCTCGAGCAGTTGCTCGGGCTGCAGCAGCAACTGCTGGGGCAGGGCCCCGCCGCACTGCAGATCATCCAGGCCAGCGTCGGCAACCAGATCCACATGGTGAGGGTGCAGGACATCGTCTACCTCGAGGCTGCCGACAAGTACCTGCGCGTGCTGACGGCCAGCCAGGAGTATCTGATCCGCACCCCGCTCAAGGATCTGCTGCCGCAACTGGACGCCCAGCAGTTCTGGCAAATCCATCGCGGCACCGTGGTGCGAGCGCAGGCCATTGCCAGCGCCCAGCGTGACGAGTCCGGACGCCTGAGCCTGCTGCTGCGCGAGCGTCCCGAAAAGCTGGCCGTCAGCCGGCTCTACGCAACGCGCTTCAAGGCGATGTAGCCAGCTCCATCACATCTTCCCAGTCCACGCCCTGCATGGCATCCCAATGCGCCACGATGACGCTGCGGGGCCGCGCCGCGTCCTTGAGCTCGGCGGCCATGGCAGCCAGCGCGTGCTGCACATAACGCTCGGAGGGCTTGTCCAGCGCTGCCAGCGGCTCGTCGATCAGCACCAGCTCGGCGGCGCTGGCCCAGCCGGCGGCCATCCACAGCTTGCGCTGGGTGCCCGATGACAGCGCCAGCAGCGGCTTGTGCAAATGCGGCTCCAGCCCGAAGCCCTGCACATGCTGCTCGAACTGCTGCTGTGACCAATGCGGATACAGCGTGCGCTGCAGCGCCACCCAGCTTTGGGCCGACATCTGACCGTAGACATCGTTGAGCGGCTGGCGCGGGTCCTGCCAGAAGCAGGAACTGGCGGCCAGACGGCCGTTGTCGGCAAACGGATAGTGCAGCAAGCCCGTGCGCAGCGGCAATTGCCCGGCCAATGCCTTGAGCCAGCTGGTCTTGCCCGTGCCCTCATCGCCTTGCAGCAGGCACAGCCCGGCATGCCAGCAATGCGAGGCCTCATGGGCCACCGCGCGGCCCGGGTAGCCAAAACTCACCTGCAGGGCCTGCACCATGCAGCGAGAGTCGCAGCCCTCATCACGTTCGGAATTCATAGCTGACAGCGCCTTCTACATATGGATTTATCGCTGAATACCGCTAAAAAGCCCACAGCCATGCGCGAAGCAAGGCACAGGCACAATGGCGTCCCCCTCAACAGCGCGCAATATGCCATGGCTCTGGATTATCTGGAATTCGATTACAGCGAAGATGAAGAAGGCACGGGCACCTGGGACGCCATGGCCAGCGTCAGGGCCGAGCGGGTGCCGGAACTGGCCGGCGAAATCGAAGCTCTGCTGCGCTGGGCCAGCCAGAGGTTTGCGGGCCGCCAGGGTGCCCTGGAAGACGGCAATGACTGGGACTATGACCTGCAGGCGCAGGACGATGACGGCCAGCCCCTGAGCGCCCGCTTCGACAGGGCAGCAGGCAGGCTGGAGCTGCAGGCATCGGCCACGGGCCGCACCACGGTCAGCCTCTGTCTTTCGGGCTCCACGCAGTTCGGCGATGCACTGCGCCAGGCCTTTGATCTCGAAGCCTGACATCCAAGCCAGAGGCTGCGGCGCTTGAAGTCAGGTGCACGCTGTGCACAATGGAAGGCTCGAAGCGATTTGCAAAGGCAATGCCATGAGCGAGCGACTCTCTGCACCGTTTGTCATCGAGCAATTCATCAAGGCACCGCGCGAGCTGGTCTACGCGGCCTTCACGCAAGGCGAGCACCTGAGCCACTGGATGCGCCCGCCGGGCATGGTGATGACGCAATGCGAAGTGGGTGCACGCGAAGGCGGTAGCTTTCATTACGGCATGCGTGCAGAGGCCATGCCCCAGGCGCCTGCCATGTGGGGCAAATGGAGCTTCAGGGAGCTCAAAGCGCCCGAGCGCATTGTCGTCGTGGTGCAATTCAGCGACGCGGCCGGCGGCGTCACGCGCCACCCCATGGCGCCGCAATGGCCGCTTTACACCTTGTCGACCACCACGCTCAGCGAGGAAGCCGGCGGCACGCGCATTCATCTGGAGTGGCGCGCCCTCAATGCCAGTGCCGTGGAAGAAGCGGTGTTCGACAGCTCGCATGCCAGCATGAACATGGGCTGGAGCGGCAGCATGCAGTTGCTGGCCGGCTATTTGGCCAGGATACAGGCGGCCTAGTCAGCCGTTTTCGGCCTAGCGATCCATATCCTGGCGCTGCTTGGGCGGCTCGGCCGCATTTCTGCGACTGGCCCCGGCACGCCCGGCCTTGCTCCACTGATAGTCCACGCCGTCGGGCGTCTTGCCGTCCTCGACCGCAGACACGCCCACAGGCCCGACCATATCGCGCAACTCCGACGAAATCACCACATGGGCATGGCGTTCGTCCTTGCGCAGTTGCTGGCACAGGGCCAGCGCCTCGCTCATCTGCGCATCGGAGAAGGCCCGGCATTGCGGCTGCCAGACCGGTGTCTGGCCCTCGGGCTCGGAATTGCTCAGGTAGAAAACAGCAATGCTCATGGTTTGATCTTCACAACAACAGAGCCACGGTTGTAACCCAGACCACAAGCCTGCACGGCGCGCTCACTCTTTGCGCAGCCCCGCATCCAGCGGCTCCCAGCTCCCTGCCACATTCTTGAGCAAGGTGTTCACGGCCGTCAGCCTGCGGTTTTTGACGCTGTTGAGGCTGTTCTGGGCGCTGAGCACCGTCGTCTGGGCCGAGAGCACGTTCAGATAGGCCACGATGCCGGCCTGGTACTGGTTGTTGGCCACGGTCAGCGACTTCTGCGCTGCAGCCAGGGCCTCGGTCTGCACCTGCTCCTCCTGCGCCAGATTGACGGCGGCGACCAGGTTGTCCTCCACCTCCTGCAGCGCCGTCAGCACGGTCTGCTTGTAGGTGGCGGCATTCAGGTCCAGCGTGGCACGGGCCGACTCCACGGCCGCCGAACGCGCGCCGCCGTCAAACAGACTCATGGCCAGCGCCGGGCCCAGCGACCAGAACAGATTCGGCGCATTGAGCAGATCGGATAGCACGGAGTTGCGATAGCCGGTCGATGCCGACAGCGTCAGCGAGGGGAAATAGGCCGCACGCGCCACGCCGATCTGCGCATTGGCCATGGCCACGCGGCGCTCGGCGGCTGCAATGTCGGGGCGCCTCTCCAGCAAGGTGGAGGTCAGCATCTCGGGCACAGCGGGCGGCGTCGGCAGGTGGCCGGTCGCCGGCAGGCTGAAATTGGCCGGAGCCTTGCCCAGCAAGGCCGCCAGCGCATGCTCGTACTGCGCGCGCGTGATCCTGGCCTCCAGCAGGCTGGCCTGCGTGCTCTTGTACTGGGACTGGGCCTGGGCCACATCGGCCGAGGACACCACGCCCGCCCGGTAGCGATTCTGCGTGAGCTTCAGGCTTTGCTCGTAGGCCTCGAGGCTTTCCTGCAGATACGTCATCTGCGCCTCGGCGGCACGCAGCGAGAAATAGGTCTGTGCCACCGATGCCTGGGCCGAGAGGCGCGCTGCCGCCAGATCGTCGGCACTGGCCTGGGCCGAAGCGCGGCTGGCGTCCACCGCGCCCGAGAGCTTGCCCCAGAGATCCAGCTCCCAGCTGGCGCTCAGGCCCAGCGAGAAGTTGTTGTTGATGCTGCCGCTGCGCGCCACGTTCTCGCCGTTGGTGTTGCTGTAGGTGCCGCCGCCGGTCAAGGCACGCGAGCCGCTGCCCGTGGTGCTGAGCGTGGGCAATTGCGCAGCGCGGCTGCTGGCGACGGCCGCCTGGGCCGAGCGCAGACGGGCCACGGCCTGCTCCACGCTGGGATTGCCTGCGGCTGCCGCTTGCTGCAGCTGATCGAGCGTGCTGTCGCCGTACACCGTCCACCACTGGTCGGGCACTGCTGCGCCCGGGCTGGCCGCCGAGCTCTGCGCCGGTTGCCAGATGCCGAACTGCGCAGCCTCGGGCGTGGCCTCCTTGAAACGGGCCGGCACATCGAGCCGGGCCGGCTGATAGGCGGGCTGGGTGGAACAGGCCGCCAGCGCCAGCGCCGTGGCAAGCGGTAACAGACGCGGCACCCAACGGGGCAGCGCCTTGTGAGAGTTCTTCATAAAAGTGAGCTTCTTACGCTTACCCTGATTGGGGTTGAAGCCGATTTGATTCAAAAACTGTGCTGGCATATTCATCTCACTTCGCCTCAGCCATGGCAGAGGCCTGGCCGCCGCGCCCTCTGGCCGGACGGCGCGCCCAGAGGCGCAACACGCGCAGGCGCACACGGTCCAGCAGCACATAGACCACGGGCGTGGTGTAGAGCGTGAGCAACTGGCTCAGCAGCAGGCCGCCCACGATCGCAATGCCCAGGGGCTGACGCAGCTCGGCACCGTCGCCCCGGCCCAGGGCCAGGGGCAGCGCGCCGAACAGGGCCGCCATGGTGGTCATCAGTATGGGGCGCAGGCGCAGGTGGCAGGCCCGATAGATGGCCTGGGCCGCCGTGGCATGGCCGCCTTTCTCGCGCTCCAGCGCGAAGTCGATCATCATGATGGCGTTCTTCTTGACCAGCCCTATCAGCAGGATCACGCCGATGAAGGCGATCAGCGAGAACTCCGTCTTGAACCACATCAGCGCCAGCAGCGCTCCCACGCCAGCCGAGGGCAGCGTGGACAGAATCGTCAGCGGATGGACCAGGTTCTCGTAGAGGATGCCCAGCACCAGATAGATGGTGATGATGGCCGCGAGGATCAGCAAGGGCTGGCCCGCCAGCGCCTGCTGGAAGGCACCGGCCGAGCCGCTGAAGCTGCCGCGAATGGATACGGGCACGCCCAGCTCCAGCATGGCATTGCGGATCGCGTCATTGGCCTGGGACAGCGAGACATTGGGCGCCAGGTTGTAGCTCACGGTGCTGGCCGGCGTGCCGCTCTGGTGCTGCACGGACAGCGGCGTGGTCGAGGTGGTGATCTTGGCAAAGGCGCTCAGCGCAATCTGCTGGCCCGCACTGTTGACGAAGAAGAAGCCACGCAGCGTCTCCGGGCTCTGCAGATACTGGGACGAGGCCGTCATCACCACGCGGTACTGGTTGAGCGGGTTGTAGATCACGCCCACCTGGCGCTGGCCGAAGGCGTCGTTGAGCGTGTTGTCGATCTGCGCCACGGTCAGGCCCAGGCGCGTGGCCTGGTCGCGGTCTATGACCAGCTTGGTCTGCATGCCGTTGTCCTGCACGTCGCTGTTGACATCGGTCAGCTCCGGCAGCGTGGACAGCACCTGGCGGATGCGCGGCTCCCACAGGCGCAGCTCGGCCGTATCGTCGGCCTGCAGCGTGTACTGATAGGAGGACATGCTCTGGCGCCCGCCGATGCGCACATCGCTCTGGGTCATCATGAACAGCCGCGCGCCAGGTTCGTCCTTGAGCTTTTCACGCAGGCGGTTGATGACCTCGTCGCTGGACACCTTGCGCTCGGCCATGGGCTTGAGCGACATGAACATATTGGCCGAATTGGCCTGGCCACCGCCGGTGAAGCCGGTGACATACTCCACGGCCGGGTCCTGTTGCACCACATCGAGAAAACGCTTGATGCGGCGCTCCATGGCCTGAAAGGACGTGGACTGGTCGGCACGGATGAAGCCCATGACGCGGCCCGTGTCCTCGCTGGGCATGAAGCCCTTGTCTATGGTCTGGTAGAGATGGATGTTGAGGCCGATGACCGCCGCCAGACTCAGCAGCACCACGGGCTGGTGGCGCAACCCCCAGGCCAAGGTGCGGCGGTACAGCGCTGTCACGCGCACCTCGAAGCGATCCATGGCCAGCGAGATGCGCAGCCAAAACGCATCCCAGCGACGCGTGAACGGGCGGCGCGCGCGCTCAGTGCGGCGACGCTCCTCTTCGGCAGGCGTGCGCAGCAAGGCCGCACACATCATGGGCGTGGTGGTCAGCGAGATGATCATGGAGACCAGAATCGCTGCCGACATGACCACGGCAAACTCACGGAAGAAGCGCCCCACGATGCCGGCCATGAACAAAATGGGCACGAACACCGCAATCAGCGACAGGCTCATGGAGACCACGGTGAAGCCGATCTCGCGCGCGCCTTCGATGGCGGCCTGCATGGCGGTCTTGCCGCGCTCCATGTGGCGCATCACGTTCTCCAGCACCACGATGGCATCGTCCACCACAAAGCCTGCGGCCACCGTCAGCGCCATCAGTGACAGATTGTCCAGCGTGTAGCCGCACAGATACATGACGCCGAAGGTGCCCATCAGCGAGGCAGGCACGGCCACGGCCGGAATCAGCGTGGCGCGCAGCCGGCGCAGAAAGACGAACACCACCATGATGACCAGCGCTATCGAGATCAGCAGCGCGTTCTGCACCTCCTTGACCGAGGCGCGCAGCGTGGGCGTGCGGTCCGAGATCACCGTGACATCGATGGCCGGATTGATGGAGGCCCTGAGCTGGGGCAGCATGGCGCGCACCTTGTCCACGGCCTGCAGGATGTTGGCGTCGGGCTGCTTGAACACCTGCAGCAGCACGGCGGGCTTGCCGTTCATGACGCCGTAGTTGCGTATGTCCTGCACGGAGTCGGTGACATCGGCCACATCGGACAGGCGCACGGCATTGCCGTTGTTCCAGCGCAGCACCAGCGGCGCGTATTCGGCGGCGGTGCGGGCCTGGTCGTTGGTCGCCACCTGCCAGTAGTGGTCTTCGCGCTCCACGGCGCCCAGGGGGCGGTTGGCATTGGTGGCGGTGATGGCCGTGCGCACCGCATCCAGCGATACGCCGTTGGCGGCCAGCCGCACCGGGTCCAGCTCCACGCGCACGGCCGGCAGCGCGCCGCCGTTGATCGATGCCTGGCCCACTCCTTCCACCTGGGCCAGCTTCTGCGCCAGCACCGTGGAGGCCGCGTCATACATCTGGCCGCGCGTGAGCGAATCCGATGTCAGCGCCAGAATCATGATGGGCGCATCGGCCGGGTTGACCTTGCGGTAGGTCGGGTTGCCCGGCATGCCCGAAGGCAGCAGTGTGCGCGCGGCATTGATGGCGGCCTGCACATCGTGGGCCGCGCTGTCCACCGTGCGCGTCAGATCGAACTGCAGCGTGATGCGCGTGCTGCCCATGCTGGAGCTGGAGGTCATCTCGTTGACGCCCGCAATCGCGCCCAGGGCGCGCTCCAGCGGCGTGGCCACGGTGGCCGCCATGGTGTCCGGCGCCGCGCCGGGCAGGCTGGCGGTCACCGAAATCGTCGGATAGTCCACCTGCGGCAGCGGCGCCACCGGCAGCTGGAAATACGCCACGCCGCCCACCAGGGCCATGCCGATGGTCAGCAGCATGGTCGCAATGGGCCGGAAGATGAAGGGCGTGGAGATGCTCATGGACGCGCCCCGTCCTGGCCGCCATCCCCGCCCTCGCCCATGACTTCGGCCTCGGAGTGCGGCACATGCTTGACGGCCGGCAGGCCGCGCCTGGTGCGCCAGCCCTCGGCCCAGTTTTCAAAGGTCAGATATATCACCGGCGTGGTAAACAGCGTCAGCAGCTGGCTCAGCAGCAGACCGCCCACCAGGGTCACACCCAATGGCTGGCGCAGCTCGCTGCCCACGCCGGTTCCCAGCATCATGGGCAGCGCGCTCAGCAGGGCCGCCAGCGTGGTCATGAGAATCGGCCTGAAGCGCAGCAGACAGGCCTGGTAGATCGCATCGCGCGCATTCATGCCTTCCTCGCGCTGGGCGTCCAGTGCGAAGTCGATCATCATGATGGCGTTCTTCTTGACGATGCCGATCAGCAAGATGATGCCGATGATGGCGATGATGTCCAGATCCAGCCCCGACACCAGCAGCGCCAGCAGCGCCCCCACACCCGCCGACGGCAGGGTGGAGAGAATCGTGATCGGGTGAATCGTGCTCTCGTAGAGCACGCCCAGCACGATGTACATGGTGATGATGGCGGCCAGCACCAGCAGCAGGGTGTTGGAGAGCGAGGCCTGGAAAGCCAGCGCCGCGCCCTGGAACTGCGTGTCCACCGACAGCGGGATCTGCCCCTCGTCGCGCAGCTGCGCAATGATGGTTTGCGCCGCCTCCACCGCATGACCCAGCGACACGCCGGATGCGGTGTTGAACGAAATGGTGGCCGCCGGCAACTGCCCCACATGGTTGACGGCCAGCGCCATCGGGCGCTCGCTCACCGTGGCAATCGATGACAGCGGCACCGGCGCACCGTTGCTCGATGCGGCATAGATGTTCTGCAGGGCCTCGGGACCGATCTTGAACTGCGGCGCCACCTCCAGCACCACGCGGTACTGGTTGGACTGCGTGAAGATGGTGGAGATCAGGCGCTGGCCGAAAGCGTTGTAGAGGGCCGAGTCCACTGAGGAGACCGTCACGCCCAGGCGGCTGGCCTGGGCCCGGTCGATCTGCACGTAGGCCTGGCGGCCCTGGTTCTGCAGATCGCTGCTCACATCGAGCAGCTGGGGCAGCTGCTGCAGACGCTCCACCAAAACCCTGGTGCTGGCCGTGAGCTGGTTCATGTCCGGCGAGGAAAGCAGCAGCTGGTACTGGGTGCGGGCCTGGCGGTCCTCTATCGTCAGATCCTGCACGGGCTGGGCATAGAGGCGGATGCCGGGCACGGCCCGGGAGTCCTCGGCCAGGCGGTTGAGCACCACGGGCAGGCGCTCACGCTGGGCATGGGGCTTGAGGTCGATCTGGATGCGGCCGGTATTGAGCGTGGTATTGGTTCCATCGACGCCGATGAACGAGGAGATGGAGGCGACGGCCGGGTCCTTGAGCAAATGCTCGGCCAGCGCCTGCTGGCGCTCGGCCATGGCGGCAAAGGAGATGGACTGGTCGGCCTCGGTGGTCGCGGCAATCGTGCCCGTGTCCTGCTCTGGGAAAAAGCCCTTGGGCACGACGAAGTACAGCAGCACCGTGACCACCAGCGTGGCGATGAACACCAGCCAGGTCAGCTTGCTGTGATCCAGCACCCAGGTCAGCATGCGGCCGTATTCGGCAATCACCTTGTCGAAAAAGCGTGCGACGGCTGCACCCAGGCCCTTGGACTCGGCCTTTTCCTTCTCGGCCTCTGGCTTGTGGCGCAGCAGGCGCGCGCACAGCATGGGGGTGAGCGTAAGCGAAACCACGGCCGAGATCAGAATCGCCACCGTCATGGTGATGGCGAATTCGTGGAACAGACGCCCCACCACATCCCCCATGAACAGCAGCGGAATCAGCACCGCGACCAGGGAGATGGTCAGCGAGATGATGGTGAAGCCGATCTGCTTGGCCCCCTTGAGTGCGGCCTGCATGGGCGGCTCGCCCTTTTCCACGTAGCGGGCGATGTTCTCGATCATCACGATGGCATCGTCCACCACAAAGCCCGTGGCAATGGTCAGGGCCATCAGCGTGAGGTTGTTGATGGAAAAGCCCGCCAGATACATGACGCCGAAAGTGCCTACCAGCGACAGCGGCACCGCCACGCTGGGAATCAGCGTGGCCGATGCGCTGCGCAGGAACAGGAAGATCACCATCACCACCAGGGCGATGGCCAGGGCCAGCTCGAACTGCATGTCCTTGACCGAGGCGCGAATGGTCACGGTGCGGTCGGTAAGCACCTGCACGTCGATCGAGGCGGGCAGCGTCTCCTTGAGCTGGGGCAGCAGGTTCTTGATGGCATCGACGGTGTCGATCACATTCGCGCCGGGCTGGCGGCGGATATTGAGGATCACGGCCGACTTGGAGCCGGTCTCGGGCGTGCCCGACCAGGCGGCCAGACGCGTGTTCTCGGCATCGTCCACGGTCTGCGCCACATCGGAAAGGCGCACGGGGTTGCCGTTCTTGAAGGCGATGATCAGGTTGCGGTACTCGGCCGCCGACTGCATCTGGTCGTTGGCATCGATGGTCGATGCGCGGTTGGGGCCGTCAAAGCTGCCCTTGGCGGTCTTGACGTTGGCCGCAGAGATGGCGGTGCGCACATCGTCCAGGGTCATGCCGAAGCTGGCCAGCGCAGCCGGGTTGGCCTGGATCCGCACGGCCGGACGGCGCGCACCGGCAATGGCCACCAGGCCCACGCCCTTGACCTGGGAGAGCTTGGGTGCGAGGCGGTTCTCCACCAGGTCGTTGATCCTGATGACGGGCAACGACGGCGAGCTGACGGCCAGCGTCAGCACCGGCGCATCGGCCGGGTTGACCTTGCTGTAGAGCGGGGGCATGGGCAGGTCGCTGGGCAGCAGATTGGTGCCCGCGTTGATGGCGGCCTGCACCTGCTGCTCGGCCACGTCCATGGACATATCGAGCGCAAAGCGCAGGCTGATCACCGATGCACCGCCCGAACTGGTCGAGGACATCTGGTCCAGCCCTGGCATCTGGCCGAACTGGCGCTCCAGCGGTGCCGTGACGTTGGAGGTCATCACATCGGGGCTGGCCCCGGGGTAGAGGGTTGTGACCTGAATCGTCGGGTAATCCACCTCGGGCAGGGCCGAGATGGGCAGCAGGCGGTAGGCAAGAATGCCCGAGATCAGCACCGCCACCATCAGCAAGCTGGTGGCGATGGGCCTGAGAATGAAGAGACGCGAGAGATTCATGATGGCCGCAGGCTCTGGCTATGCTCAGCGAGCCGTGCCGCCGGCTGCCGTACCGGTCTGGCCATTGGCTTCGCGCTCGGCGCGCAGCTTCTGGAAGAAAGCGCGGCGCTCTTCGGGCGACAGGGCCTCCAGCTTGGCGCGCTGCTCGGGAGTCAGCTGGGGACGCTCACCCCGGCCCTCGGATCTTTCCGTGCGAGCCTCACCGCCTTCACCACGCTCGGCCCCAGCCTGGGGCCTGGCCTCGTTCGCAGCCGCAGGCTTGGCATCCGGCTTGACTTCTGCCTTGCCGTCCGGCCTGGAGGGACTGCCCTGCGCCTCGCGCGGCTGATCGCCACGGGCGTCCGCGCCGCGCGGTCCCGGGCCTGGGCCCGCATTGCCGCCATTGGCACCGCGCTCGGCGCGCAGCTTCTGGAAGAACTCCTTGCGTTCCTCGGGCGTCATCTTGGCGACTTTTTCACGCTGCTCGGGACTGAGGTTGCGCATCAT
Source organism: Comamonas testosteroni (assembly GCF_000761245.1). Taxonomy (GTDB): domain Bacteria; phylum Pseudomonadota; class Gammaproteobacteria; order Burkholderiales; family Burkholderiaceae_C; genus Comamonas; species Comamonas testosteroni_C. The sequence continues at coordinate 85,489 of NZ_AWOR01000045.1, forward strand.
GCCGCGCGGCTGGTTGGCGGCATCCTGCACGGCCTGGTCGACCTTCTTGACCTTTTCGGAGTCCACCACCGTCACCTGGGCGCCTTCGCGCAGGCGGTCGATGCCGTCGGTCACCACCTTGTCGCCGGGCTCCAGCTCGCCGCGCACGCTGACATAGTCACCGTCCGTCACGCCCACGGTGATCTTGCGCTGGGTGACCGTGTTGTCGGGCTTGACCAGATAGACAAAATTGTTCTGCACCGCATTCGCGGGCACGACCAGCGCCTGATCGAGCTGGCGCAGCTGCAGCTTGACGTTGACGAACTGATTCGCGAACAGCTTGCGCTCCGCGTTGTCGAACGAGGCCTTGGCTTTGACGGTGCCCGTGGTCGTGTCGATGGTGTTGTCCAGCGCATTGAGCTGGCCCTTGGCCAGCATCTGCTTTTGCTCGCGGTCCCAGAGCTCTACGGGCATGACCTTGCCCTCGCGCAGTTGCTGGGCCAGCGTGCCGACATGGGTTTCGGGGATGGAGAAGACGGCATCGATGGGGCGAATCTGGGTGATCGTCACCAGCCCGTTGGCGTCAGAAGGGTTGACCACGTTGCCGAGGTCGGCCTGGCGCAGACCCAGGCGACCCGAGATGGGGGCCGTGATCCTGGTATAGCTCAGCTGCAGCTTGGCCGCATCGACCTGGCCCTGGTCGGCAGCCACCGTGCCCTGCAGCTGGCGCACCAGCGCGGCCTGGGTATCGACCTGCTGGCGGGCAATCGAGTCCTGGGCCTGCAGTTCCTTGTAGCGCTGCAAATCCAGCTGCGCATTCTTGAGCTGGGCCTGATCGCGCGCCAGAGACCCCTGCACCTGCGCCAGCGAGGCAGCAAAGCTGCGCGGGTCGATCTCGGCCAGCAACTGGCCCGCCTTGACCTCGTCACCTTCCTTGAAGTGCAGCTTGAGCAGCTCGCCCGAGACCTTGGCGCGCACCACGGCCGTGGCTCGTGCATTCATGGTGCCGATGGCGCTGACCAGCACGCGCATGTCGCGCTGCTCCACCACGCCTACGCTCACAGGCTGAGCCTGGCTCATGCCGCCGGGGCCGCCCGGCCCTGCGCGACCATTGCGCCCTGCGCGTGCACCGGGCCCGCCCGCTCCCTGTTTAGGAGCTGCAGACGCAGACGTATCGCCGCTTGCACCCTGTTTTTGCGTATACCACCAATAGCCGCCGCCAGCGGCCGCCACAGCGAGCACCACAGAGGCAAGCAAGGCGGGCCGGACCTTGCCCTGCTGTAAAGAATGACGATTGGGGTGCAGATTGGATGAGCTGGACATGGTTGAGCGCAGGAATTTCGAGCCTGAATTGGCGCCAATGGTATCCAGTTGCAATCAAACCCCGGGTCAGGCAGCGCCGGCTTTGCCTGCATTTACCCCCGCTTTACCTTGGGTTTACCTGCTGAAGTTCCGTATTCGGAGACTTAAACAGTGCTGACTTCCATAGCAGCAATGACGGCGTTTTCAGGCCTCATGCTTGGCGGCTGACACTGCCATTTCTGCATCCGCCATGCGGCGCAAGGAATCCGGCTCCAAGGAGAGACCCATATGACCACCGAACGCCTGACCAATCACCCCGAAGAAGCCGCCGTGCGCGTGCCGCTGGAGCTGTACATGCGCGGCCATGCCGAAGACAATGCCGAGCATATGCGCGCAGCCTTCATGCCCACAGCACGGCTGGAGTCCGTGCGCGAAGGCCCGCTGACATCCTGGGACCTGGATTTTTACTGCCAGCGCTTCAAGAACACGCCCGCTGCCGACGAAGCCACGCGTCGCCGCGTCATCGACTCCCTGGACATCGTGGGCACGGCCGCCATGGCCAAGGTCACGCTCTACCACGGTGCCGTGACCTTCACCGACTACTTTGTGCTGCTCAAGACCGAGCAGGGCTGGAAGATCGCCAACAAGGCTTTCCACGCCCAGCCTCAGTAAGGCTTGGCCACCTGCATCCAGCCCCTGGCCTCAGGCTCAGGGGCTTTTTTATTCATGCGCTGGTCAGCGAGTCAGCAGCCAGAGCGCGCCCAGCACGATGACAGCCCCCAGGCCCCAGGCCCAGACGGGGATGCCAGACGATTCGCGCGGGGGCGCCGAGGGTGTGGCGTCCAGCGGGGCGTAGCTGGTGGAGGCCGCGTCATGTTCCCAGGAGCGTGTATCCGGCTCCTCCGCACCGCCTTCGTCTTCGGGCTGCTCGCTCGGGTGGCGCTGCTGCATCAAGGCTTCGAAGCGCGCAAAGAAATCCTCGGCCATGCTCTTGGCAGCGCCGTCGATCAGGCGCTGGCCCAGCTGGGCAATCTTGCCACCGACCTGGGCCTGCACCTCGTACTGCAGCTCGCAGTGCCGTACATCGACGGGAGTCAGGTCCACCTTGGCCTGGCCCTTGCCAAAGCCGGCCACACCGCCCTGTCCTTCAAAGGCAATCGTGTAGCTCTTGGGCGGCTGCACGTCTGACAGCGTGACCCGACCGTTGAACTTGGCCGATACCGGACCGATCTTCACCAACATGGTGACCGCATAGGAGCCATCGCCCGCATCCTCGAACTTCTCGCAGCCGGCCAGGCATTGCTGCAATGCCTGCGGATCGTTGAGCGCCTCCCAGGCCTGCTGCTGGCTCACGGCAAGAGGACGGCTGGCATGCATTTCCATGATGTTCTCCTTTTCAATCTCGGTGCGGCAGTTGCAGCAGCTTCGCCAGGTGGAGCGCCAGTTGCTGCAAAGACTGCAGGTTGTGCACGGCCAGCATGGCATGGCTGTGACGATGCAGCACCTGTGCGCCTTTGGCCAGCGGGGCATACCCGTCAAAGCGCAGCAAGGGGTTGAGCCAGACAATGCGCGCACTGTGCCGAGCCAGCCATTGCAGCTCTCGCTCCAGCAGCGCGCTGTCACCGGTATCCAGCCCGTCGCTGACCAACAGCACCAGGGTACGTCGCCCCACCAGATGGCGTGCCCCCTGGCGGCGCAGCTGCGCCAGGCATTCCCCCAGGCAGGTGCCGCCGCCGAAATCGTCGATGTCGTGATTGAGCTGGGCCAGCATGGCATCGGGGTCGCTGTGGGCAAAAGCCCGGTTCAGCTCCTGCAGGCTGGTTCCCATGCTGTAGACATGGCGGCGCAGCTGTGGATAGCGCCGGGGGCTGGTGGCCTGGTGCAGAAATGCCAGCAGCAGACGCACATAGCGCTCCATGGAGCCCGAGACATCGACCAGCGCCAGCCAGGGCATGGGCAGCCGCTTGCGCCTGCGCCATTTGAGACTTGCCAGCTCGCCGCCCGTGGCTGCCGCAGCTTTCAGGCTGGCGGGCCAGTGCACGCGCAGCCCCGAGGCGCGAAGCTCGCTTCTGCGACTGCGATAGCTGGGCAGCGGCAAGCGGATATCGCGCGCCAGCTGCTGCACCAGGCGGTACTCGCTGGCACTGAGCTGGTTGAAATCCGCATGCTGCAGCCTGTGCCGGTCGCTGGCCGACATGGCAGCATCCAGCGTCGACTCCTCGCTCGCGGGTGTTTGCCGTGCGGCACGAATCGCCGACAGGGCCTCCTGCACACGCGGCCTGTGACGCGGCCTGGCCGCCTCCGGCGCGCCCGGCAGCAGCTGGCTCAAAAGCTGCTGGGCCACCTCGGGGTTGCGAAAGTAGGCCGCAAACAGCTCGCGAAAGACCGCCAGGTCCTGTTCACGCGAAACCAGCACGGCCTCCAGCGCGGCGGCCACGTCCTCGCGGTTCATGCCCACCAGCAGCAGGCCTTGCTGGGCCAGCGCCAGGCGCTCGGCATCCACCGCCAGCCCCGCGCGGCGCAGGGCTCGGCCAAACCCCAGTAAATTGATGGGGAGCTTGCCGCTGCGCGCATCGCCCCACCAGCTCACGCTTGCGGGCCGCTGTGGCGACTGCGCTTGCAGCTCAGGCGGTGGCATCGGGCTCCAGCAATTGCTGCAGACGCTCTGGCGTGAGCGCCGCCACGTCTTCGCGCTGCTTGAACAAAATGCCCGCCGTCTCGTGCACCAGCTCGGGGTCTATGACCAGGGTGTCGAGTGCCACCAGCGCCTTGGCCCACTCCACGCTTTCGGCAATGCCGGGCGTGCGCTCGAAGGCATCGGCAAACGGGCGACTGCGCAGCCGGCTCACAAAGCGGGCGATCTGCTCGGTCAGGGCCGCGGCGGCCTCGGGCACCTTGGACTGGACAATGGCCAGCTCGCGCTCGCGTTCGGGGTAGTCCAGCCAGTGATAGAGGCAGCGGCGCTTGACCGCATCATGCAGATCGCGCGTGCGATTGCTCGTGAGAATGGTGACGGGCGGCACCTGAGCCCGGACGACGCCGAGCTCGGGAATGCTGACCTGGTACTCGCCCAGATATTCGAGCAAAAAGGCCTCGAAGGGCTCGTCGGCCCTGTCCACCTCGTCAATCAGCAGCACCGCACCAGGCGCAGGCGCTTGCAGGGCCTGCAGCAAAGGGCGGCGCACCAGATAGCGCGGCTGATAGACCTCCTGCTCGACAGCCTCCAGTTCCGCCGCGCCACGCAGCTCGGCCGCCCGCAGATGCAGCAGCTGCGCCGCGTAATTCCACTCATACAGCGCTTCGCGCTGCTCCAGTCCGTCATAGCACTGCAGCCGGATCAGCTGCCGCTCCAGCACCTGGGACAGAGCCAGGGCCAGCGAGGTCTTTCCTACACCCGGCTCACCCTCCAGCAGCAGGGGCCGCTGCAGCCTGAGCGCCAGAAACACGGCCGTGGCCAGACGCCGGTCCGCAAAATAGCCCACCTCCTGCAAGGCGGCCAGCAGCCCGTCCACCGACTGCAGAGCGCGTGTCACCTCAGTATTCATAGCTACTTGCGCTTTACTGATAAGGGATTAATCGAGTTCTCTTCAAAAAACACGGCTTCAAAGAAGGCGGCTGCCACAAAGAGACTGCAAGCAAGCGCCTATCCCGGCCGCAGCTCGCCCCCGCCCGTCGCGAGGCGGCCTCCCTAGCCCTCGGCGCGCAGTGCCCGGCCAGGGAGGCGGGGGCCGCCAAGGCGTGGCCACTCAGACCAAGCCGCTCAGGCAGAGAGCAGCTGATCCACCGCTCGCTGCGTCAGGACGCTGATCAGCTGCGCCCGGTAGCGCGCGCTCGCGTGCAGATCGCTGTTGAGCTCGCTGTCGTCAATAGGCACCGCAGCCGCCGCAGCGGCCGTGAAGCTCTGGTTGAGCGCGGCTTCCAGCCCCGCATGGCGGAAGACCGACAGCCCCGCACCGGTCACGGCCACGCGCACGCCCTGCGCCGTCTGCGCCACAAACACGCCCACCAGCGCAAAGCGCGACGCGGGCTGCTTGAACTTGATATAGGCCGCAGTCCTGGGCACGGGGAAGCGCACTGCCTTGATCAACTCGCCCTCTTCCAGCGCCGTGGTGTACATGCCCTGAAAGAAGTCGTCTGCCCCAATCTCGCGCCGGCTGGTGACCACGGTCGCGCCCAGACCCAGTACCGCACTGGGATAGCAGGCCGCAGGGTCGTTGTTGGCCAGCGATCCGCCAATCGTGCCGCGCGCGCGCACCTGCCGATCGCCAATGCCGCCGGCCAACTCGGCCAGCGCTGGAATGGCGTGCAACACCTCGCGGCTGGCGGCGACATCGGCATGACGGGTCATGGCGCCGATCTCGACCTGATCACTGCTGACGCGGATTCCCGCCAGACCATCGACCTGGTTGAGATCCACAATCGCACCAGGCTGGGCCAGGCGCAGCTTCATCGAAGGAATCAGGCTCTGGCCACCGGCCAGAAACTGACCGCTGGCAGCGCTCACCTCATCCAGCGTCCGGGGATTGGAGTAACTGAAGGCATACATATGTGTTGTCCTCTCTTCCTCTCAGTCGGGTGTGTTCAGGCAGTGGTCAGGGGCGTGCAGCATCGATGGCCTCCCACACACGATGCGGACTGGCAGGCATGTCCAGGTCCTTGACACCCAGCGAATGCAGGGCATCGAGCACGGCATTGATGACGGCAGGCGGCGAGCCTATGGCCCCGGCCTCGCCACAGCCCTTGGTGCCCAACGGGTTATGGGTGCAGGGAGTACAGACCGTGCCCAGCTTGAAGTCGGGCAGATCGTCGGCGCGGGGCATGGCGTAGTCCATGAAGCTGCCGGTCAGCAACTGCCCCGAATCACGGTCGTAGACGCAGTTTTCCAGCAGTGCCTGGCCTATGCCCTGGGCCAGTCCGCCATGGACCTGGCCCTCCACGATCATGGGGTTGATGATGGTGCCGAAATCGTCCACCGCACTGAAGCGGTCGACACGCACCACGCCCGTGGCCGGGTCGACCTCGACCTCGCAGATATAGGTGCCGGCCGGGAAGGTGAAGTTGGTGGGGTCGTAGAAAGCGGTCTCGTCCAGCCCCGGCTCCAGCTTGTCCAACGGATAGTTGTGCGGCACATAGGCCGTCAGTGCAATCTGGGCAAACGGGAGCTTTCTGTCGGTGCCGCGCACCGTGAACTCGCCTCCTGCGAAATCGATGTCGGCATCGCTGGCCTCCATCAGGTGGGCGGCAATCTTCTTGGCCTTGGCCTCAATCTTGTCCAGCGCCTTCATGATGGCAGCGCCACCCACGCTGATGGAGCGCGAGCCATAGGTTCCCATGCCAAAGGGCACGCGGCCCGTATCGCCATGGACGATCTCGACATGCTCGACGGGAATGCCCAGCCGCGCCGCCACCACCTGGGCAAAAGTCGTCTCATGCCCCTGACCGTGGCTGTGCGAGCCCGTGAACACCGTCACGCTGCCCGTGGGGTGGACGCGCACCTCGCCGCACTCGAACAGACCGGCACGCGCGCCCAGCGCCCCGGCAATATTGCTGGGCGCCAGGCCACAGGCCTCGATGTAGCTGCTGTAGCCCAGGCCGCGCTTGAGCCCTATGGCCTCGCTGGCTGCGCGCCGGGCCGCAAAGCCCGCCACATCGGCCAGTTGCTCGGCCTGATCCATGCAGGCCTGATAGTCGCCGATGTCGTACTGCAGCGCCACAGGCGTCTGATAGGGAAAGCTGGTGATGAAGTTGCGGCGCCGGATCTCGGCCTGAGACAGATTCATCTCCCAGGCACAGCGGCTGACCAGACGCTCGAGCAGGTACGTGGCCTCGGGGCGGCCTGCGCCCCGGTAGGCATCCACGGGCGAGGTGTTGGTGAACCAGGCATCGACCTCGATATGGATTTGCGGCGTGGTGTACTGCCCCGCCAGCAAGGTTGCATAAAGAATGGTGGGCACGGCGCTGGCGAAGGTGGACAGGTAGGCACCCAGATTCGCATCGGTGTGCACACGCATGGCGAGGAACTTGCCGTTGGCATCCATGGCCATCTCGGCATGGCTGACATGGTCGCGGCCATGCGCATCGGTCAGAAAGGACTCGCTGCGATCGGCCGTCCACTTGATATTGCGATTGAGCTTCTTGGCCGCCCAGGTCAGGCAGACATCCTCGGCATACAGGAAGATCTTGGAGCCGAAGCCGCCACCCACATCGGGAGCAATCACGCGCACCTTGCTCTCGGGCAGGCCCATGACGAAAGCCGTCATCAGCAGCCGCTCCACATGCGGGTTCTGGTTGGCCACGTACAGCGTGTACTCGTCCATGGCACGGTTGTAGCTGCCTATGGCCACCCGCGGCTCCATGGCATTGGGGATCAGGCGGTTGTTGATCAGGTCCAGCCGGGTCACATGGGCGGCGCCCGCAAACACAGCATCCACGGCCGCCTTGTCGCCAATCGCCCATTTGTAGCAATGGTTGTCTGGGGCAATGTCGTGAACCACGGCCCCGGACTTTTTGCCGCCCGCTGCATCGGCCACATTCACCACCGCAGGCAGCACCTCGTAGTCAACCTCCACCAGCTCCGCGGCATCGCGTGCCTGCTGCAGGGTCTCGGCAACCACCATGGCCACCTGATCGCCCACATAGCGCACGGTATCGAGGGCCAGAATCGGGTGCGGCGGCTCCTTCATGGGCTCGCCATTGGTGCTGGTGATCAGCCAGCCGCAGGGCAGACCGTTGATACCGGCGGCCGCCACGTCGGCGCCCGTGAGCACGCCGATCACCCCCTCAGCCACCTTGGCCGCATCGATGTTGACGCTGCGCAGCCTGGCATGGGCATGGGGCGAGCGCACAAACACCGCATAGGTCTGTGCGCCCAGCGTGATGTCGTCCGTGTACTGGCCTGCTCCGGTCAGAAAGCGCTCGTCCTCGCGGCGCAAAAGGGGCTCGCCGATATGCGGCAGCTTGGAAAAGTCAGATGCACCCATGGTGTGTCTCCTCTTCTAGTTGTGATGCGCTGCTCAAGCGGCGTTCATGCCGTCGCGACCTGCTTTGACGGCGGCGACGATGTTCTGGTAGCCCGTGCAGCGGCAGATATTGCCTTCGAGCAGTTCGCGGATCTCGGCATCGTTGGCCTGAGGTTTTTGGCGACACAGATCCACCGCACTCATGACCATGCCCGGCGTGCAGAAGCCGCATTGCAGGCCATGGCACTGCTTGAACGCCGCCTGCATGGGGTGCATGCTGCCGTCGGCAGCGGCCATGCCCTCTATGGTCTGGACCTCGGCGCCCTGGGCCTGCACGGCCAGCATGGTGCAGGACTTGATGGCCTTGCCATTGACCAGCACCGTGCAGGCTCCGCACTGGCTGGTATCGCAGCCCACGTGGGTGCCCGTCAGGCGCAGCTGTTCACGCAGCGCCTGCACCAGCAAGGTATTGGGGGGGACGTCAATGCTGGCCGCGCGGCCATTGACCGTGAATTGAACATTCATCGTGATGCCTCCTGCCTATATCCGAAGAATTGGGTAACAAAGCACAACTGCACTCCCTATGGTGGCCAGTTGCTGCAATGCGGGGCTCTAGGGTTGACCCCCGGGTCAGGCGCAGTACGCACAGATATTCTCAAAATGAAACACTGTCCGGAGTCCGCATGTCGCCCGCCAGCCCCGCTTCTTCCGCACAAGCCGCAACCCATGCTGGTGCACGCCATGCACTGCTTGTCCAGGCCAGGCAGCTGCTGCTGGAGGCGGACTGCTCCCATGCGCTGCTGCCCTCCGGTCTGGCCCCCTGGCTCTGGCGCTCCTGGCTGCGCTGCATGGCCCTGGGGCGCCATCCCGCGCAAAGAGTGGAGTTCGAGGCCGTAGGTCCTCATGCGCTGCGCCACGCCCAGGAACAGCATCAGCTGCTGCTGCAGGCCGCACGCCCGGTCATGACGCAACTGGTGGCGGCCGTGGGCGCCATGCGCTACTTCTGCCTGCTCACCGATGCGCAGGGCCTGGTGCTGGAGGTGCAAGGCCCCGTCGATCAACGCGATCTGCGCGCGCTGGCCGTGGGCCGGGTCGGCGTGGACCTGTCCGAGCGCGGCGTGGGCACCTCGGCCATAGGTGCGACGCTGGCCGAGCTCAGCCCGGTATGGCTGCACAGGCAGGAACATTTTTTTGACGATCTGCGCGACTACAGCTGCGCGGGTGCCCCGGTATTCGGGCCGCAGGGCGAATGCCTGGGCATGCTGGACATCACCGGCATCGATGTACCCGAGCGCCCCGAGCTGCTGCTGCTGGCACTGCGCTGCGCACGCGCCATCGAAGATCGATTGCTGCGAGCCCTACCCCATGCCCTCTTACTGCGCGTGAACTGGCCCGGCGGCCCGCTGGGCCAGGAGGGCGAAGGCCTGATGGTCTTTGATGCCGAAGGCCGATTGCTGGGCAGCAACACCGTGGCCAGGCAGCTGGTACCACGTCCGCTGCAAGCACCTGGGGAGGATTCGCTCATGCAGAGCCATGAGCTGCTGGCCCTGCCCTGGAGCCACCTGATCGAGCATGCGCGCCAGCGGCCTGAGGTCCCGCTGCAGCTGCCGCTGTGGTCCGGCATGCGCCTGCTGGCTCTCGCGCAGGCCGGCCCCCTGCTGCGCGCGCCCGTCATGACGGGGGCCGACACCAGCCGCTCAGCATCGGCCAGCACCATGGCCACGCCGCTGCGCACCAGCGAGCTGCTGCTGATTCAGCAGGCCATGCAGGAGGCGCACGGAAATGTAAGCCTGGCCGCCCGCAACCTGGGACTGAGCCGGGCCACGCTGTACCGCCGGTTGGCGAGCAAGTAAGAGGTCTTGAACCCGATCTGATGCAGTTTGGCCCTCTACGGATTTGCCCTAGTTTCAGTGCAAAAACACCCTCCACGACAGCAGGCGCACACTACCAAGCAAGCCCATGAAAAACCTAAAATCCCTCAATAAAACAACCACCTAAGCATTACCAGTCATGCACTTCAAGCTATCGTGCGCATAGCAGGCACCACTGACGCTCGAGCGCCACATTTGCGTGCGTATTTGTAAAAAACACCATACCTGCATCCGTAGAATCTCCAGTTCGGTTCAAAAACTCAGATCGCCCTGAGGCTTACCAGCCCCAACAGCGCGACGCATACACAGCCTACTTTTTGGAGACACCATGCAGGCTTTACTCGCCCTGTCCAGGGCCATCGACAGGCTTAACGCCTTTGTCGGCAAATATTCCATCTGGCTGATATTTGCCGCCACCTTCATCAGCGCCGCCAACGCCATTGTTCGCAAGGCCTTCGACACCAGCTCCAATGGCTTTCTGGAAGTCCAGTGGTATCTGTTCGCATGGTCCTTTCTGATTGCGGCGGGCTACACCCTGCTGCACCGCGAGCATGTGCGCATCGACGTGATCAACAGCCGTCTGTCCAAAAAGGCCCAGGTCTGGATCGACATCATCGGCTTTGCCTTCTTTCTCACCCCTTTATGCGTGACCATTCTGTGGCTGAGCATGCCGGTGGTGATTCAGATGTACCAGTCCGGCGAAATGTCGGGCAACCCCGGCGGACTGATCCGCTGGCCCGTATGGACGGCGATTCCTGTGGGCATCACCTTGCTGCTGCTGCAGGGCATCTCCGAGCTGATCAAGCGCATTGCCTTCCTGAGCGGTGACGGCCCCGACCCCATGGGCAAGCTCAGCGACAAGAGCGCCGAGGAAGAGCTGGCCGAGGCCCTGCGTGCCGAAGCCGATCGCAAGCAGGCTGAAGCGCTGGCCGCCCAGGCCAAGGCCTAACGGTAGCGGGAGACAATCAATGGAATTCATCGCTACCAACTACGCCCCCATCATGTTTGCGGGGCTGATCTGCTTTTTGCTGCTGGGCTTTCCCGTAGCCTTCAGCCTGGGCGCTGCGGGCCTGGCCTTCGGCTTTCTGGGCATCGAACTGGGGGTCTTTCCCTCCTCCGTGATGGCCTGGCTGCCTCAGCGCCTGATCGGCATCATGGCCAACGACACCTTGCTGGCCGTGCCTTTCTTCACCTTGATGGGCCTGATTCTCGAGCGCTCCGGCATGGCGGAGGACCTGCTCGACACAGTCGGTCAGGTGTTCGGCCCCATCCGCGGCGGTCTGGCGCTGGCCGTGATCTTTGTGGGCGCGCTGCTGGCTGCCACCACCGGCGTGGTTGCTGCTTCGGTGATTTCCATGGGCCTGATCTCTCTGCCCATCATGCTGCGCTACGGCTATGACCGCCGCCTTGCATCGGGCGTGATTGCGGCCTCGGGCACGCTGGCCCAGATCATCCCGCCCTCGCTGGTGCTGATTCTGATGGCCGACCAGTTGGGCAAGAGCGTGGGCGATATGTACAAGGGCGCCTTCATCCCCGGCTTCATGCTCATGGGCCTGTACGTGGTCTGGGTGGCATTCCTGGCCATCTTCAAGCCCCATACCGTGCCTGCACTGCCGCCCGAAGCGCGCATCTACCGCGAGTCCAACGGCAACTCCGGCTATACCTCGCTGGCCGTGGTCATGGGCATCTCGACCATCGTGGCCATCTTCCTGGCCAATCACATGGCCGATCTGCACACCTGGTGGCAGGGCAAGGAAATCACCGAAGTCGCCACCGACGAGAAGATCGTCACCGCCATGTGCGGCGGCACCTTCATCGCCTTCGTGATCGCCTCGCTCAACCGCGTGCTCAAACTGGGCCTGCTGTCCAAGCTGGCCGAGCGCGTGACCTTTGTGCTGATCCCCCCTCTTCTGCTGATCTTCCTGGTGCTGGGCACCATCTTCCTGGGCATTGCAACACCTACCGAGGGCGGCGCCATGGGCGCCATGGCGGCCCTCATCATGGGCTTTGCCCGCCGACGCCTGAACATGGATCTGCTCAAGCAGGCCCTGGCCTCGACCACCAAGCTGGCCAGCTTTGTGATGTTCATCATGATCGGCGCCACCACCTTCAGCCTGGTCTTCCAGGCTGCAGACGGCCCCAAGTGGGTGGAGCATCTGCTGACCAGCCTGCCTGGCGGCCAGGTCGGCTTCCTGATCGTGGTCAACATCATGATCTTCTTCCTGGCCTTCTTCCTGGACTACTTTGAACTCTCGTTCATCGTGGTGCCGCTGCTGGGCCCCGTGGCCGAGAAGATGGGCATCGACCTGATCTGGTTCGGCGTGCTGCTGGCCGTGAACATGCAGACCTCGTTCATGCATCCGCCCTTCGGCTTTGCACTGTTCTTCCTGCGCTCGGTCGCTCCCGACAAGCAATACGTCGACAAGGTCACGCACAAGGTCATCGATCCCGTCACCACCATGCAGATCTACAAGGGTGCCGTACCCTTTGTGCTGATTCAGCTGGTGATGGTGGGCGTGCTCATCGCCTTCCCCGGCATTGTGACCGGCGCGCTCGACAAACCGGTGGTCGTGGACATGAACAAGGTGGGCGACGAGATGCTCAACCAGCTCAACGATGCTGGCGGCGGCTATGGTGCAGATAACCCCTTCGGAGCGCCTGAAGGCGGTGAAGAAGGATCTGCTGCGCCAGAGGCCCCTGCCGATGGCAGCCAGCCTGCCCCCGCCGCGCCCGACGCGGGCGGCTATGGCTCGGATGATCCGGCCAAGGCCTTGCAGGATTCGCTGAACGCTGCGCCTGCAGCCAAGTAAATCCGCACCCCTTCAGGCACAGCCCCGACTCGCCAGAGCCGGGGCTTTTTCATGGCTCAACGATTGACGGGTGATAGATTCACTCCCCTTCAGGAAACCTCCATGACCATCACCGAACTGCTGACGGCCATCCGTCAACCCTACACAGACCTGCTGTCTCAGGCTGCCCATGCCCAGCAGTCTTATGTGGAGCCGGCCTATCGCAATAGCGATGGGACGCTGGCAACCGAAGGCATATGGGATCTGCCCTGCCGGGCCGATCTCATCCGCATGTCGGAAGACACGACCGAAACGGTGCAGGTGGATTCACAGACACGGCTCGAGTTCGAGCCCGTTCATCTTAGCCTTGGCGACTGCGCGATGGAGCTGCACCCCTTTGTCTGGGACTGGCTGTCCGTGGAAGTGCAAGGGCTGCCACAAGAGCAGGCTGCCAAGGCGCTTACCGACTGGTTCATGGACTGGTTTGATGGAGAGGACGAGAATCAGCCCGATGAGACAGGCCTGCTGCAGGTGCTTCACTTCATCTCAGACCCGCAAGTCCTTGCCGAGGCAATGAAAGTCACCATAGACCTGGGCTCTGCACCTGTCGAAGCCCTGGAGGATTTACTGTTTGCGCTGTCCGATGCGGGTGCCGCCCAGGTCAGGCTGGCATGATCTGCAGGCATGAAAAAACCGCAGCAAGCTGCGGTTTTTTTGCAGCCGGCGCATGGCGCCGGCGCTCTGGAGTCTGAGCTCAATCAGATCTTGGCAGTCGCCATGTACTGATTGAAAGGGTACTCGGAGAAGCGGTTCCACAGAATCTGGTCGCGCTGGAAGGCGCGCATGTCCTGGTGGATCTTCTTGAATTCGGGCGACTTGGCTTCGTGCTCGGCAAACACTTCCATGGAGGCCTTGAAGCCGGCATCCATCAAAGGCTTGGGGAACATCTTGAGCTGGGTCTTGTTGGCTACCAGACGCTTGATGGCCTGGGGGTTGAGCACCTGGTACTTGCTGGTCATGTCGGCGGCAGCCACGCGGGTTGCAGCGTCCAGGATCGCCTTGTTCTCGGGCGACAGCGCGTTGTACTTCTTGATGTTGATGAAGAACTCCAGCTCGGCAGAGCCTTCCCACCAGCCGGGATAGTAGTAGTAAGGCGCAACCTTGTTGAAGCCCAGCTTCTCGTCGTCGTAGGGGCCGACGAATTCCACGGCGTCCAGCGTACCCTTTTCCAGAGCCTGGTAGACATCGCCCGCAGGCATGTTCTGCGCCACCACGCCCAGCTTGGCCATGGCTTCGCCGAACACGCCGCCGCCCAGACGCATCTTCAGACCCTTGAGGTCTTCCACGGTCTTGATTTCCTTGCGGTACCAGCCGCCCATCTGGGTCGTGGTGTTGCCGGCGGATGCGGTCTTGAAGTTGTACTTGGCAAAGAATGCGTCCAGCAGCTTGCGGCCGTTGCCATGATCCTTCCAGCCGTTCATCTGCAGTGCGGTCAGGCCGAAGGGCACGGCGCAGCTGAAGGCGAAGATGGGATCCTTGCCGGTGAAGTAGTAGGCAGCGGTCTGTGCCATGTCAATGGTATCGCCCTGCAGCGCATCCACCACACCGAAGGCGGGCATCAGCTCGCCAGCGGGGTGCACCGAAATCTCGAACTTGCCGCCCGACATGGCCTTGACCAGTTGCGACAGCTTTTCAGCACTGCCGAAAATGGTGTCCAGCGACTTGGGAAAGCTCGAGGCCAGGCGCCAGCGCACAGCGGCCTGGGCGTGAACAGCAGGTGCTGCACCCGCAGCCAGCACACCGGCGATACCGGCATTTTTCAGAATGGAACGACGATCCACTTTAGTCTCCTTGAGGAACGAATTGAGCTGATACAGACCACTGATCTATGCCAGCTTGTTTTATGCAACAGGCACAAAATGTACACGAGCCCACCGTTTCGCAAGCGCTAAAAAGTGACCGTTCGCTTAAGAAGTTCTACCTAGTGCGCGGTATCGAACTGCACTGCTTTCGCCATGTCCTCATTCACTACAGCCGTACAGCGCTCATGTAGCTGGCATAGCGGAACTCGGAGAAACGATCCCAGAGCAACTGGTCGTGCTGAAATCCGCGCATGCTTCTGTGAATTTTCTTGAACTGTGCCGACTTGGCTTCATGCTCGGCCATGGTGGCCATCACGGCCTTGAACCCCGCATCCATAAGCTCGCGCGGAAAGGCTCGCAATTGCACGCGTTCGCTGAGCAGCTTCTTGAGCGCTGCGGGGTTGTACGCCAGGTACTTGGCAGTCAGATCCTTGGCGGCCAGCGCCGCGGCGGCCTCCACCATGGCGCGCAGCTCGGGCGTCAGGGCTGCAAAGGCCTTGGCATTGATGAAATAGGCCAGCTCGGCACCGCCCTCCCACCAGCCCGGATAGTAGTAGTAAGGCGCGATCTTGCCGAAGCCCAGCTTCTGGTCGTCATAAGGGCCGACAAACTCCACCGCATCAAGGCGGTTCTTTTCCAGCGCCTGCTGCGCATCAGCAATGGGCATGTTGACCGCCTGCACGCCCAGCTTTTGCAGCGCATCGCCGAGCAGACCGCCGCCAGCGCGCATGCGCAGACCATGCAGATCCTGCACGGTCTTGATTTCCTTGCGGTACCAGCCCCCCATCTGTGTGCCGGTATTGCCGGCACTCAGACTCTTGATGTTGTACTGGGCGTAGAAATCATCCATGAGCTTGCGCCCACCGCCCCACTCCATCCAGGCATCCATCTGTCGCGCCGTCAGACCAAAGGGCACGGCACAACCCAGTGCAAAGCAGTAGTCCTTGTCGGTGAAGTAGTAGGGAGCGGTCAAAGCCATTTCCACCACACCATTCTGCACCCCCTCCATCACGCCAAAAGCGGGCATCAGCTCGCCTGCAGAGTGCACGCTGACCTCGATCTGGCCGCCCGACATGAGACGCAGCGACTGGGCAAATTTTTCTGCTCCGCCAGAGATGGCGTCAAGGACTTTGGGGAAACTCGTCACCATGCGCCAGCGCAGCACTTCCTGGCTGCGCACCGCAGGAGCCACGCCCGCTGCCAGCACACCGGCCATGCCCACATGTTTGACGAGTGAGCGACGATCCATGAATATTTCTCCGCTAGTAGTTGTCCATTGCAAAGTCGGCCGCAACAGCCTGATCACAGGCCGGCAGCCACAGGCATTCTAGGAACGCAGACGCCGCCCGTGTGGCGATTCACGGTTGCCGTCAGTTTTCTTGACGACAAGCAAAGAAAAAGGCCCTTCGATGAAGGGCCTGGTTTCAGTCCATCAGGACTTACGCAAACAGGGATTCAGCAACAGCCCGAGCCCGTTTTGCATCAACGATGTCCCTGCCGCCTCAGCCCGCAGCCAGACGCTTTCGGATGGAGGCCTCGATGCCTGCCGCATCCAGCCCCTGCAGCGCAAGCAGCTTGGCGGGGTCGCCATGCTCGATGAACTCGTCCGGCAGACCCAGCTGCAGCACGCTCTTGCTCAGGCCGTGGGCGGCAAGGCTCTCCAGGACGGCACTGCCAGCGCCGCCCATGACGCAGCCTTCTTCCAGCGTGACGATGAGCTCATGATCTGCCGCGATCTGGAGCAACAGCTCTTCATCCAGAGGCTTGGCCCAGCGCATATTGGCCACGCTGGCATCCAAGGCTTCGGCGGCCTGCAAGGCAGGGTATAGCAAGCTGCCGAAGGCCAGAATCGCCACCTTTTTGGAAGCTGACTCACGGCGCATTTCGCCCTTGCCGAATGGCAGGCCTTCCAGGCTCTCCAGCGGAGTCACGCCCACACCGGCGCCACGCGGGTAGCGCACGCAGACAGGATGATCCTGCTCATAGGCCGTGCTCAGCAACTGGCGCGTTTCGCGTTCGTCGGCCGGGCAGGCCATGCTCATATTGGGAATGCAGCGCACAAAGGCGATGTCATAAGCACCGGCGTGCGTGGCACCGTCAGCGCCCACCAGACCAGCGCGGTCCAGAGCAAACACCACGGGCAGGTTCTGCAGCGCCACATCGTGGATCAGCTGGTCATAGGCACGCTGCAAAAAGGTGGAGTAAATGGCCACCACCGGCTTGACGCCTTCGCAGGCCATGCCGCCAGCGAAAGTGACTGCATGCTGCTCGGCAATGCCCACGTCGTAGTAGCGACCAGGAAAGCGCTTGTGGAATTCCACCATGCCTGAGCCTTCACGCATGGCAGGCGTGATGCCGACCAGACGCTGGTCCTTGGCCGCCATATCACAGAGCCAGTGACCAAACACCTGGGTGAAGGTCTGCTTGGCAGGCGTGGCTGGCTTGACCAGACCAACCGCCGGGTCGAATTTCCCGGGCCCGTGATAGGCCACGGGGTCGGCCTCGGCCAGCTTGTAGCCCTGGCCTTTCTTGGTGACCACATGCAGGAACTGAGGCCCCTTGAGCCCCTTGATATTCTCCAGCGTGGGAATCAGCGAATCGAGATCATGCCCATCGATGGGACCGATGTAGTTGAAGCCGAATTGCTCGAACATGGTGGCAGGCACGACCATGCCCTTGGCCTGTTGTTCCAGACGCTTGGCCAGCTCCAGCAAGGGCGGCACCTGCTTCAGGACGCTCTTGCCCACATCGCGGGCCTTGGCGTAGAACTGACCGCTCATCAGCTGGGCCAGATAGCGATTGAGCGCACCCACGGGCGGGCTGATGCTCATGTCGTTGTCGTTGAGGATGACCAGCAGGTTGGCGTCATGCACGCCGCCGTTGTTCAGCGCCTCGAACGCCATGCCGGCCGTCATCGCGCCGTCACCGATCACTGCAATGGCCCGCCGGTCTTCGCCTTTTTGCTTGGCGGCCAGAGCCATGCCCAGCGCAGCAGAGATGCTGGTGGACGAGTGCGCCGTGCCAAAGGTGTCATATTCGCTCTCGGCCCGCTGGGGAAAGCCGGACAGGCCGCCGAACTGGCGCAGCGTGCCCATGCGATCGCGGCGGCCAGTCAATATCTTGTGCGGATAAGTCTGGTGGCCCACATCCCAGACGATGCGGTCATAGGGCGTGTTGAACACCGAGTGCAGCGCCACGGTCAACTCCACCGTCCCCAGGTTGGAGCTGAGGTGCCCGCCGGTCCTTGAGACGCTGTCGATCACATAGGTGCGCAGCTCTGCAGCCAGGCTCTTGAGCTGGGAGCGCGAGAGGCCGCGCATATCTGCGGGATCGTTGATGTTGTGCAGCAGGGAAGAGGTATTCGTGGACATGTTCTATATTTTTAATAGCTGCTAGTGTTTACCAATACTGGATTACAGGGCTTCTCTATTAAATCTCAGTGGGTACGCTGCACGACCATATCGGCCAGTGCACCCAGGGCCTGCGTGTCGGCCAGACCGCTGCGCGTCAGGGCGGCATGAGCCTGCTGACGCAACTGCTCGGCATGGGCTCTCGCAGCCTCCAGCCCCAGCAGCGACACAAAAGTGGGCTTGTCATTGGCCGCGTCCTTACCGGCCGTCTTGCCCAGCGTTGCGGAGTCGGCCACCACATCCAGAATGTCGTCCACCACCTGGAAAGCCACGCCCAGTGCCTGACCATAGTCGCTCAGCGCAGCCAGTGCCCTGACATCGGTCTGCGCATTGCAGGCAGCGCCCATGAGCACGCTGCCCAGCAGCAGCGCACCGGTCTTGAGGCGGTGCATTTCGCGCAGTTGCGCCTCGCTCAGTTGCTTGCCCACGCTGGCCAGGTCGATGGCCTGGCCGCCGGCCATGCCCTGGCTGCCCGCCGCCGCGCCCAGCAGGCGGCACAGCTTGGCCTGCATGGAGCAGGGAATGCCGTCGTCTTCAGGCAGCAGCAGCTCGAACGCCAGGGCCTGCAGAGCATCACCGGCCAGCAGGGCCGAGGCTTCGCCAAACTGCACATGCACGGTGGGCTTGCCACGGCGCATGATGTCGTTGTCCATGCAGGGCATGTCGTCGTGCACCAGCGAATAAGCGTGAATCAGCTCAACAGCGCAACCTGCGCGCAGCGTGGCCGCAGCCTGACCGCCCACCGCTTCGGCAGCCGCCCAGACCAGCAGCGGTCGCAAGCGCTTGCCGCCATCGAGCACGGCGTAGCGCATGGCTTCGCCCAGGCCCGCAGGTGCATTGATGCCCACCCAGCGCGACAGAGCATCTTCGGTGCGCGCCAGTCTCTCCTGCATCCAGACGGAAAAATCCAGGGCAGGCTTGCCCTCGTTCAAAGGCGTCGATGGTTCGGCAATCATTGATTCATTCATGGGCTGCATCTTCAAGGCAAAAAGCGCGGACGCCGGGATCAGTCCTGGGTCCAGGCGGACAGCTTGCCTTCATCCAGTACCTTGACCTGCTCCTGCACGGCTTCGAGCTGGCTGCGGCAAAAGCCCAGCAGCTCGGCCGCACGCTGGTAGCCGCTGAGCATCTGCTCCAGCGGCAGCTGACCCGATTCGATCTGCGCAATCAGTTGTTCCAGCTCCTGCAAAGCAGCTTCATAGCTGACAGGCTGTTCGGATTTTTTGGCGGCAGCGGCCTTGGGCATGGAGGGTGTGGCTTATGTTGGACGAAAACGACGATTTTAGGCGTCCCTGCACCATTGGCGTGCAATGCCCGCAAAGCCGGCCGGCGCGAGATGTCTTGGCTGTGACTTCCGGCCAGGTCGGCGCCGTTCGCGCCGGCCTTTTTGGCGACCAGCCAAGGTTTGCGAGCGGCTGGCAGCTTGCTGACAGGATTCTTCGCCACACCGCCGAAATAACGTCAATACACGTACCAGAAAAACGGAAATAACCCCACAGCCTATAATCCCATTCCCGTCAAGCCGGCCCCGTGCCTGGTCATCCGGTCGGGCAAACGAGTCGGCTGGCCAAGCCACCGCCTATTGCCTGAAGCCCGTGTCCAGACAAGGCCGGTTTCGTTTTTTACCGTGTGCGCACGTGCACCCTCCCTGTGGGGAGTCTTTAGGTCAGGTCATCCATGACTGATTTAAGTCTTCAACTGCAGCAGGCCGCAAGCCAACTACCAGTTTCAAGTTATTTCGACGAGGCGCTGTTCCAGCGCGAGTTGGAAACGATTTTCAAGCGCGGCCCGCGCTACGTGGGCCACCAGCTGGCCGTTCCCGAGATAGGCGACTACTACGCCCTGCCTCAGGAAAAAGAGGGGCGGGCGCTGGTACGCAATGCCAAAGGCGAGATCGAGCTGATCTCCAATGTCTGCCGCCACCGTCAGGCCGTGATGCTCAAGGGGCGCGGCAATCTGCTGTCCGAGGGCAAGGGCCATGCCGGCGGCAACATTGTCTGCCCGCTGCACCGCTGGACCTACAGCACCAGCGGCGAGCTGCTGGGCGCGCCCCATTTCAGCCACGACCCCTGCCTGAACCTCAACAACTACCGTCTGCGCGAGTGGAACGGACTGCTGTTCGAGGACAACGGCCGCGACATCGAGGCCGACCTGGCCGGCATGAAGCTGCGCGAGCAGCTCCAGTTCGACGGCTTTGTGCTCGACCATGTCGAGATGCACGAGTGCAACTACAACTGGAAGACCTTTATCGAGGTCTATCTGGAGGACTATCACGTCGGCCCCTTCCACCCCGGTCTGGGCAACTTCGTCACCTGCGACGATCTGAAGTGGGAATTCGCCAGCGAGTACTCGGTGCAGACCGTGGGCGTTGCCCCCAGCTTCGGCAACCCGGGCTCGGACATCTACAAGAAGTGGCACGAGGTGCTGCTGGCCTACCGCAATGGCGATCTGCCCGAGCGCGGCGCCATCTGGCTGACCTACTACCCCCACATCATGGTGGAGTGGTATCCGCATGTGCTGACCGTCTCGACCCTGCACCCGCTGGCCGTGGACAGGACGCTGAACGTGGTGGAGTTCTTCTACCCCGAGGAAATCGCCGCCTTCGAGCCCGAGTTCGTGCAGGCCCAGAAGGCCGCCTACATGGAAACCTGCATCGAGGACGACGAGATCGCCGAGCGCATGGACGGCGGCCGCAAGGCGCTGCATGCACGCGGCGACAACGAGGTCGGCCCCTATCAGAGCCCCATGGAAGACGGCATGCAACATTTCCATGAGTGGTATCGCCGCATCATGGGTGACAGCGTTCCCCAACGCTGAATGAGGTAAACCTCAAGACTGATAGCTGCTATCGCTTACCCCATAAGCACAGCAGCTATTTTTTATGCTGAATTGAGTGAGATATGCAAGCCCTGTGGATGGTGTTGGCCGCGTTGATTTTTGCGGTCATGAGTGTGTGTGTGAAGTTTGCCTCCCAGGACTTCAATGCGGCAGAGATCGTGTTCTACCGCGGCCTGGTCAGCATGGCGCTGCTGGTCTGGCTGGCCAGGCGCAGCGGCGTGACGCTGACCACCCAGTACTCGCGCGAGCATGCCTGGCGCAGCTTTGTCGGTGTGATCTCCATGGGTGCCTGGTTCTACGCCATCGGCCATCTGCCACTGGCCACGGCCACCACGCTCAACTCCATGAGCAGCATCTGGATGGCGGTGTTTCTCATCGCCCAGGGCCTGTGGATGCGCCACACCCTGCGCAAATCCTATGCGGCCGAGCCCGAAACCCGCCGCGCTATTCCGCCCTTCCCCTGGGGCCTGGTGTCCACGGTGATAGCAGGCTTTGTCGGCGTGCTGCTGGTATTGCGTCCGACCAGCGCCCCGGCCAGCGAATGGGTGGCTGCGCTCGGCGGCCTGTTTGGCGGCATGTTTGCGGCCATGGCCTATATGCAGGTGACCACCCTGTCGCGCCTGGGCGAGCCTGAAACCCGCGTGGTGTTCTATTTCTCGGTGGGTTCGGCCATTGCCGGCGGCATCACCATGCTGTTCACCGGCATCTCCCCCTTCCCCGGCTGGAGCGCTCTGTGGCTGCTGCCCGTGGGCGTGCTGGCCGCCGTGGCCCAGGTCTGCATGACCAAGGCCTATGCCTCGGCCGGCAGCAAGAGCAACACTCTGGTCGTCGCCAATCTGCAGTACTCGGGCATTGTGTTTGCCGCCCTGCTCAGCCTGGTGCTGTTCGGCGAAAGCATCCCCCTGATCGGCTGGGGAGGCATTGTGCTCATCGTCGCCAGCGGCGCCGCTGCCACCACCTTGCGCTCCAGGGGCTAGCCATGCCTGGGGCGCCCGGCGCCTTCGCCATGCACGTCAGCAGCCCCAGCCTGCCGCGCAGTCCACGCCGGATCTGCGCGGCTTGCCATATCCAAACAATGAAGCGGCCGGGCTCGGGCGCTGCGGCCCGATCGCATAATGGTTTGTATGCCGCAAGACTGCACGCCATGCCGTCTGCAGCCGTTCAATCTTTGGAGCAGCAAGCCATGAACCACTCGACGCCCGAGCACTACAACACCCTGATTTCCGTCGAAGAACTGGCCCGGCTCAAGGCCAGCGGCAAGCCCTTGATGGTGTTTGACTGCAGCTTTGACCTCATGAATCCGCCTGCCGGCCGCGAGCAGTATCTGCAGGTCCATATCGACGGTGCCCTGTTCGTCGATCTGGACAAAGACCTCAGTGCACCGCACGGAGCACCCGGCGAAGACGGCCAGGTCGCCACCAGCGTGCAGTCGGCATCCGGTGGCCGCCACCCCCTGCCCACGCGCGAGCGCTTTTCCGCCTGGCTGTCGTCCATAGGCTTTGCCAACGATATGCAGGCCGTGGTCTATGACCGCAACGCTGCCAATTACTGCGGTCGCCTGTGGTGGATGCTGCGCTGGGCCGGCCACGATGCCGTGGCCGTGCTCGATGGCGGACTGCAGGCCTGGCAGGCGGCCGGCCAAGCCCTGGGCAGCGGGGAAGAGCCCCGCCATTTCCAGTCCAACTTTGAACTGGGCCAGCCGCTGGAGACGCTCAAGACCGTCGCTGAGGTCGAGGCCGATCTGGGTCAGGCTACCCAGACCCTCATCGATGCCCGGGCCCCGGCCCGCTACCGCGGCGAAGTGGAGCCTCTGGACCCCGTGGCAGGCCATATTCCGGGCGCGCTGAACCGCCCGTTCGGCAGCAATATCGCCGCCGATGGACGCTTCAAGCCCGCAGCGCTGCTCAAGGCCGAGTTTGACCAGCTGCTGGCCGGACGCGATCCCTCCAGCGTGGTGCACCAGTGCGGCAGCGGCGTCAGCGCTACGCCCAATGTGCTGGCCATGCGCATTGCAGGCTTTGCGCCCACCGCCTTGTTTGCCGGCAGCTGGAGCGAGTGGTGCAGCCAGCCTTCGCGGCCGGCCGAGAGGGGCTGAACCTGACGCATGCCGGTGCCGTGCCAGGCACCGGCTTCGAACAGGCATGCTCGCCCCCCGCGCTTGCCGGGTTCACGCCCTGGGCCACGGTCAGAGCGCAGCGTGATCACGGCGGACAGGCCCAAGCGCGATGCGGCGCTTGTTGATCAGCGCCAAGCCAAGTCAGGCCAAACCAAGCCAGACCAGACCAAGACCAAGCCCATTCCTTCGCGGTGCTCCGGGCCTTGGCGGCATGACCGACGCCCATGTCCGCGCCCCGTGTCGATGCAGTTTGGCAACCCGGATGCAGGCCGCTATCACAGGCAATCCGCGCCTCCTTGTTTAATAGGCGATCAGATACCGAATAAAAAGCCGCCTATTTCCTCGTTTGTCATCTTCCGGACAGATTCACAATACATGCACCAGCGGAATCCGGCCTGATGCAATGTCAGCCCCCACCCGGCACTCCGAGTCATCCCGAAGGACGGCAGGGCAGTAAGGGAAATCCTACATGTGTGCCTGTAAAACCAGACCGGCGATACCGACGCTCCCCGACTTCAGTTCGATCAAGGCTTGAAACACAATTCATTTCAACAGATCGAAACACTTTTAACGTCTTGTTTATGTGTGCCGTGACGGTCTGTCGAGATTGAAAGGACTGGACCCATGAACAACGAACAACTGCTTGCCGAGATCCGCGAAGCCAACCTCACCTATCTGATGCTGGCCCAGACCCTGATCCGCCAGGACAAGGCCGAGGCCGTGTTCCGTCTGGGTCTGAACGAAGAGTCCTGCGAACTGCTGGGCTCGCTGTCTTCGGCCCAGGTGCTCAAGCTGGCATCGCGCAACACCTTGCTGGCCAGCTTCCGTGCCGATGACGAAATGGTCTGGAGCCTGCTGACCAATCACAGCAGCAACAAGATCGGCAACGCCGCCACCAATACGCTGCACGCCAACATCCTGATGGCCAGCCGTGTCTCCGAAGTGCTCTGAGCACCCGCTAGCGACTACCTGGTTTTAAGGAGAGATTGATGCCCGCCGCCAAGACTGCCACCAAAAGCGTTCTGAACGAATCCAAGCAAATCGAGCGCGCCGCCATGCTCATCGAGATGGGCGCCCGCATGCAGGTGCTGGAGTCCGAGACCACGCTGTCTTATGAACGCCTGATCCGGCTGTACAAGGAAATCTCGGGCAAGTCTCCTTCCAAGGGCCAGCTGCCGTTTTCCACGGACTGGTTTCTGACCTGGCAGGAAAACATCCACAGCTCGCTGTTCCTCAATATCTACGAATACCTGTCCAAGGGCGTGGAGCTGGACTCGGCCGAGCAGCTGACCAAGGCCTACCGCCTCTATACCGAACAGATTCAGGCGGCCGAGCTCGAGGTGCTGCTGTCCTTTACCCGTGCCTGGCGCCTGGTGAAGTTTGTCGATGCACAGATGCTGACGCGCACGCAATGCTCGGTCTGCAAGGGCCAGTTCGTGACCGAGCCTTACGAGAATGCGCGCCACTACCAGTGCGGTTTGTGCAATCCTCCCGCGCGCGCCGGCAAGAGCAAGGCGGCTGGATCCTTGATGCTTCACTAACCCCCTGAGCGGCTGCGCCGCTTCCCCCTGAGGGGGACGGCAGCCTCGCTGCGCGGCGGCGCTTGCTCGCTGCCTCTGGCCTGGAGCACGCCAGTTTTAAACTCAACTTTCATAGCTGACAGCACCATACGAAAAAGGGTTTGAAGCATTTATTTGCCTCAAACCCTTTATGCGTTGGCGCAGGCAGCTACTAAAGTTGCAACCTACTCTCCTGTGATCTGCTGCGGCGCTTTCAGCGTGTCCGGCCTTGATGGCTGCGAAGCAGCGACAGCGCTTGCTGGATGCCTCGCTTTTGGAGCATGCCTGCTTGAAGGCCCTTCAACTTTCATAGCTTGCAGCGCCATACAACAAAGGGTTTTAAGCATTTATCTACCTAAAACCCTTTATTTATTGGCGATATAAGCTCCTTATTTAGGAGCATCCGCTGACAGCCTCACCCCGTGTTGCGCACTCCGGCGGCAATGCCGTTGATGGACAGATGGATGCCGTTCTTGACCCTGTCGTCGGTCTGTCCTGCACGCCAGCGGCGCACCAGCTCCACCTGCAGGTGGTTGAGCGGATCGATATAGGGGAAGCGGTGGCGGATGGAACGCGCCAGCGCCGAGTTGTGCTCCAGGCGCTGCTTGTCGCCCGTGATCTGGTTGAGCGCCTCCACCGTGCTGTGCCACTCGGCCTCGATCGCACCGAAGATGCGGCGGCGCAAGCGCGTGTCGGTCACCAGCTCGCTGTAGCGCGAGGCCAGGTTCAGGTCGCTCTTGGCCAGCACCATGTCCATATTCGAGAGCAGGGTGCGGAAGAACGGCCACTGGCGGTACATCTTCTGCAGCAGTGCCAGTTGCGCCTTGGCATCCTTGCCCGGACGGTGGATGAAGGCCTGGATCGCCGAGCCGAAGCCGTACCAGCCAGGCAGCGTCAGGCGGCACTGGCCCCAGCTGAAGCCCCAGGGAATGGCGCGCAGGTCCTCGATGGCCTGGGTCGCCTTGCGCGATGCGGGGCGCGAGCCGATATTGAGTTCGGCGATCTCGCGAATCGGCGTGCTGCTGAAGAAGTAATTGGTAAAGCCCGGAGTCTCGTAGACCAGCGCGCGGTAGGCCGCCATGCTGGCTTCGGACAGAAACGCCGCGGCCTCCAGGAAGGCCTTGGTCGCGGGCTTGGTCGGCTGCAACAGCGTGGCCTCCAGCGTGGCGGCCACCAGGGTTTCCAGGTTGCGGCGCCCGATCTCGGGGTTGGCGTATTTGGAGGCGATGACCTCACCCTGCTCGGTCAGGCGGATCTGACCGCGCACCGTGCCCGGCGGCTGCGCCAGAATGGCCTGATAGCTGGGGCCGCCGCCACGTCCCACGGTGCCGCCGCGGCCATGGAACATGCGCAGCCGGATGCCGTAGTGGTCGGCCAGATCGTCAAACAGATCGACCAGCGCAATCTCGGCCCGGTACAGCTCCCAGTTGCTGGTGAAGATGCCGCCATCCTTGTTGCTGTCGCTGTAGCCCAGCATGATGTCCTGCTCGCCGCCGCTTTTCCGGACCAGCTCGGCAATGCCGGGCAACTGGTAGTAGCGGCGCATGATGGGCGCGGCATTGCGCAGATCCTCGATGGTCTCGAACAGCGGCACCACGATGAGATCGCATTGCGCACCGTCCTGCAGCGTGCCGCGCAGCAGGCCCACTTCTTTTTGCAGCAGCAGCACCTCGAGCAGGTCGCTCACGGTCTCGGTGTGGCTGATGATGCAATGGCGAATCGCCTCGCCGCCCAGGCGCTCGCGCAGGCGCTTGGCGGTCTCGAAGATGGCCAGTTCGCTGCGCGTGTGATCGCCGTAGTCGCCGCCCATCACTCGCAGGGGGCGTGCGTCTTCGAGCAGGCGCACCAGCAGCGCGCATTTGGCGTCTTCTTCGAGAAGGCTGTAGTCGAGCTCGACCTTGGCGACCGAGAGCAGCTCGCGCACCACTTCCTCATGCTTGTCCGAGCTTTGGCGCAGGTCCACCGTGGACAGATAGAAGCCGAAGACCCGCACGGCACGCATTAGCGGGCGCAGGCGCTGCGGCGCCAGGGCATCGCCGTGGTAGCGCGACAGCGAGTCGTCGATGATCTGCAGATCGGCCAGAAACGCGTCGGCCGATGCATAGGCATTCTGGGGCGCCACGGCGTGGCGTGCCGCCTCGCCGCCCGTCAGCTGCTTGAGCGTCGCGGCCAGCCGCGCATAGATGCCCGTCAGCGCCCGGCGATATGGCTCGTCGCTGCGGTGCACATTGTGGTCGGGCGAGGCATCGGCCAGCGCCTGCATCTCGGGCGTGATATCCACCAGATTGGCCGACAGCGACAGCTCGCCGCCCAGATAGTGCACCTCGCGCAGATAGTGACGCAGCGCCACGTCGGCCTGACGCGTCAGGGCCAGCTCCAGGCTCTCGGCCGTCACAAAGGGGTTGCCGTCGCGGTCGCCGCCTATCCATTGGCCCATGCGCAAAAAGCTCTGCTCGGGCAGCTTCTCGCCCAGCTCCTGCTCCAGCTGCTCGTAGATCTTGGGGATCTCCTGCAAAAACGTGGCTTCGTAATAGGACAGAGCGTTCTCGATCTCGTCGGCCACCGTGAGCTTGGAATGGCGCAGCAGCCGCGTCTGCCAAAGCTGGGCCACGCAGGCACGCAGTTGCGCCTCCACCCGGGTCAGCTCGCGCGGGGTGAGCGCATCCTTGGCACTGTTGTAGAGCTGGGCGCGCATCAGGATGTCGTCGCGCTCGGCCAGCAACTGTGCAATGCGACGCTCGGCCGCCAGAATGCTCTGGCGCTGCACCTCGGTGGGGTGGGCCGTCAGCACGGGAGAAATGAAACTCTTGGCCAGCGTGTCGACCACGGTGGCAGTCGAAATGCCCGCCCAGCGCAGGCGTGCCAGTGCCACCTCGATGCTGCCCTCCTGCGTGTTGCCGGCGCGCTCGTGCACGGCACGGCGGCGGATGTGGTGGCGGTCTTCGGCCAGATTGGCCAGGTGCGAGAAATAGGTGAAGGCGCGAATCACGCTCACCGTCTGATCGCTGGACAGTCCCTTGAGCAGCTTCTTGAGCGCCTTGTCGGCCGCTTCGTCGGCATCGCGCCTGAAGGCCACCGAGAGCTGGCGCACCTGCTCGACCAGTTCGTAGGCCGCTCCACCTTCCTGCTCGCGAATCACATCGCCCAGAATGCGCCCCAGCAGCCGGATGTCCTCGATCAGCGGCAAATCCTTGTCGGTCTTGCGTGCCGGCTTGTCGCCATGTTTGTCTGCATGTGCGGCGCTCTTGGGGCGGGCGGAAGGCATGAACTATTCTCCTTGGGCACGGTGTAAGGCAACTTGCCATGCTAGCATTCCCTGTTACCCGCTTGAGACCGCGCCGTCATGAAATTTTCTGCATCCTCACCCACATCCATCGTCATTGCCACACGTGAGAGCCAGCTGGCCATGTGGCAGGCCGAGCATGTGCAGGCGATCTTGCGCGGCCGCGGCCACAGCGTCGATCTGCTGGGGATGACGACCAAGGGCGATCAGATTCTGGACCGTGCCCTGTCCAAGGTGGGCGGCAAGGGCCTGTTCGTCAAGGAGCTGGAAGTGGCTCTCGAGGAAGGCCGCGCCGACCTGGCCGTGCACTCCTTGAAGGATGTGCCCATGGAGCTGCCCGAGGGCTTTGTGCTGGCTTGCGTGATGACGCGCGAAGACCCGCGCGATGCCTTTGTCTCCAACCGGTATGCATCGCTGGACGAGCTGCCCCAGGGTGCCGTGGTGGGCACCTCCAGCCTGCGTCGCCAGGCCCTGCTGCAGGCGCTGCGCCCCGACCTCAAGATCGAGGCCCTGCGCGGCAATGTCAACACCCGTTTGCGCAAGCTCGACGAAGGCCAGTACGACGCCATCGTGCTCGCCGCTGCAGGCCTGATGCGCCTGGAGATGAGCGAGCGCATCCGCGCCCGCTTCGATCCGGCCCAGGTGCTGCCCGCTGCCGGTCAGGGCGCATTGGGCATCGAGGTGCGCGCCGACCGTCAGGACATCATCGACGCCCTGGCTCCGCTGGCCCATATGCCCACCTGGCTGACCGTGACTGCCGAGCGCGCCGTCAGCCGCTGCATGGGCGGCAGCTGCTCCATGCCGCTGGCCGCATACGGCCGCTTTGAAGGCGACACCCTGCACATGGATGCGGCCTGGGGCGATATGGAAGGCGACAAGGGTCTGGTGCGCGTGCAGGCCAGCGCCCAAGTCACGGACTTTGCCAGCGCCAACGCCCTGGGCGAGCAACTGGCCGCGCAGCTGCAAGCGGCGGGCGCCGTGCCTGCGGCCCCCAAGCAGGACTGAGCCGCGCCTGCCGATGCGCCGCATTCTGGTCACCCGCCCCTTGCATGATGCAAAACCATGGGTTGATGCGTTTCGCGCCCGCGGCCTGCAGGCCGAGGCCTTGCCGCTGATAGGCATAGGGCCTTGCACCGATCCGGCGGCCCGCCAGGCCCTGCTGAGGGCGCGCCAGCTGGCGCTGAAGTCAGGCCACTACCGCGCCGTGATGTTTGTCAGCGGCAATGCGGCGCAGTATTTCTTTGCGCCTAGCTCACCTCAAACAAATATTGGTCAAGCGTTACTGGCTCCTGATACAAGAGCATGGACTCCGGGTCCGGGTACGGAGCGTGCCTTGCTGGAGCTCGGGTTGAGCTCCCGCCAGATCGACGGCCCCTGCCCCGATGCCGCCCAGTTCGAGTCCGAAGCGCTGTGGCAGAACGTGCAGGGCCAGGTTCGAGCCGGCGACCGCGTGCTGATCGTGCGCGGCACCAGCCCGGCGACCGCCCCCGTCGCCGGCAATGCCGACACACCAATGCCGTCCATACAAGGCGCAGGCCGTGACTGGCTGGCAGCCCGGCTGCGCGAAGCCGGAGCCGAGGTGGAACTGCTGGCCGTTTATGAGCGCCAGCTTCCCTGCTGGACGGCGCAGCAGCTGGATATCGCGCGACAGGCCGCCAGCGACGGCAGCCTGTGGCTGTTCAGCAGCTCGGAAGCTGTTGCCAACCTGCAACAGCTGCTACCCCAGCAGCAATGGCACTCGGGGTTAGCGCTCACCACCCATGAGCGCATTGCCAGCAAAGCACTTTCAGCTGGTTTCGGTCGGGTTTTGCACAGTCGCCCAAGTCTGAACGATGTGGTGGCGTCTATAGAATCGGTTCTATGAGCTCCGATGCCATCCCCACCTCCGACAAGCAACCCATAGCCCCACCGCCCAACCAGGACCATTCCGTGCCCACTCAGAGCGGGCGTGGTGCACCCACGGCTCTGGTGCTGACGCTGGGAGCGGTGGCTGCCGCAGCCCTGGTCGCCTGCGGCATGCTGTGGCAGCGCGTGGGCAATATGCAGGAGCAACTGGCACGTCAGTCGGCGCAGTCCGGCGCGCAGTCGGTGGAGGCTCGCACCCTGGCCAAGGACGCTCAAGATCTGGCTCGCGACAGCGCAGCGCGTGTCTCCGTGATGGAGGCGCGTGTGGCCGAACTCAACCTGCAACGCAACCAGCTCGAAGAGCTGATGCAAAGCATGTCGCGCTCGCGCGATGAAAACCTGGTGGCCGATATCGAATCCTCGGTACGCATGGCCCAGCAACAGGCTGAACTCTCGGGCAGCCTGCAGCCGATGGTAGCGAGCCTCAAATCGGCCAGAAAGCGCGTGGAAAGCACGGCCCAGCCGCGTCTGGCTCCCGTTGTGCGAGCCATTGATCTGGATCTGGACAAGCTCTCGCGCATGAGCGTGACGGACACCACGGGGGTGCTCAGTCGTATCGAAGACCTGATTCGCCAAGTGGACGACCTGGCTCTTATCAACGATGTGGGTCGCCCGCGTGCGCGCGATGCTCAGCCCCGCAAGACGGCGGCCGCTCATGACACGCCCGAGGACGCCAGTCTCTCCCTCACTCAATGGGCCTGGTGGCAGGGCCAGGGTCAGCGGGTCTGGGACTCCTTCAAGGATGGCGCGGCCGATCTGGTGCGCGTGCGCCGCATCGATCACCCCGAGGTGGCCCTGCTGGCCCCCGAGCAGGGCTATTTCCTGCGCGAGAACCTCAAGCTGCAACTGCTCAACGCCCGTCTGGCCCTGCTGTCGCGCCAGTGGGAGTCGGCGCGCGCCGACCTGAGCGCTGCAGGCACCTTGCTCAACAAATACTTTGACGCACGCTCACGGCGCACCCAGATCGCCCAGGCGCAGTTGCAGCAGATTCAGGCCAATCTGCATACTGGCGGACGCGTAGAGCTTGAAGACACGCTGAACGCTCTGACCACAGCGGCCGCCGGCCGCTAATCGAGGAGGACACAGAGATGCGCGCCGCCTTGTGGTTGATGGTTCTGTTTGCCGTGGCCGTGGCCATGGCACTGTTTGCCGGCAATAACCAGAGTTCGGTCACCTGGTTCTTGTCGCCCTACCGGGTGGACATGTCGCTGAACCTGGCCCTGGTTCTGCTCTTTCTGGCTTTCGTGCTGCTGTATGCCGCGCTGCGTGCACTGGCAGTGCTGCTGCAGATGCCGCACCAGGCACGCCGCTGGCGCATGCAGCAAAAAGAGCGTGGCATGAACCAAAGCCTGCTCGAAGCACTCTCGCATCTGCAGGCCGGCCGCTTCTTGCGCGCCCGCAAATCGGCCCTGGCCGCCTTGTCCACCGAACAATCGCTGCGCGAAGCAAAGGCCGGCCTGCCCTATGGCGAGCGCCTGAACGCCACGGCCCACCTGATCGCCGCCGATGCCTCCCACGCCCTGCAGGATGCTGCCTTGCGCGACAAGCACTGGCAGCAGGCTCTGGACGTGCTGCCCATCCCCGGCAACACCCAGGACATGGAAATTCGCGAAGGCGCCCAGATGCGCGCAGCCCGCTGGGCACTGGACGACCGCGATGCCGCCGAATCTATTCGCCGCCTGGGCGAGTTGCCTCTGGGCGCTGGCCGTCGCACGATCGCCCTGCGCATCAAACTCAAGGCAGCACGCCTTTCCGGCGACACGCAGGCGGCGCTGGACACTGCCCGGCTGCTGGCCAAGCACCGCGCCTTCTCTCCCGCGGCCTCGGCCAGTGTGGTCCGCGGCCTGTTGCTGGCCAGCATCCGCGACGCACGTGACACTTCGTC
Organism: Comamonas testosteroni; assembly: GCF_000761245.1. GTDB lineage: Bacteria > Pseudomonadota > Gammaproteobacteria > Burkholderiales > Burkholderiaceae_C > Comamonas > Comamonas testosteroni_C. The sequence goes on from NZ_AWOR01000045.1 coordinate 117,247, forward strand.
GCTGCAGCAGTTCTGGCTGTCGCTGGACGAAGACGAGCGCGCCATGCCCGAAGTGGCCATCCCTGCCACGGAACGCCTGATCGAGTTGGGTGGCGAAGCCCAGCAGGCACGCGCCTGGCTGCTGCCCGTGTGGGAGCATTTACTGACCCAGCCCGGACCGCGCACGGAAACCCATCTGCCCAAGCTGGTGGAAGTGTTGCAGTCAAGCCTGGGCAAGCTGGATGGAGCCTGGCTCGCTCGCATGGAAGCCGCAGCCAATGCCAACCCGCGCGAGCCGCGCCTGCAATATCTGGCCGGCATGGCCTGCGTGCAGCGCGAGCTATGGGGCAAGGCCCAGCAGTTGCTGACCCGCGCCGCACCGCTGCTGCAAGACCCCCAACTGCGTACCCGCGCCTGGCAGCGTCTGGCGCTGATGGCCGAGCACCGTGGCGATATGGAGGCCTCGGCCATCGCCTGGAAGCTCGCAGCCCAGGCCATGGTGGTGCTACCGGACAATCCGGCGCAGGACGAATAGGCGCGCTCCGACACGGCTCACAAGCAGCAGGGAAGCCGCGACTGCGGCACGGAGTCAGGCGGGCACTGTGCGACCAACGACTCTGCTCTGGCCGAGCGCAAAACAAAAGGCCACAGCCGCCACGGCAAACCGCGAGCGACCGTGGCCTCTAGCCAGCTCTGGAGTTACTTGCTGTGCTCTATGGTCTTCACATGCTCCGCCACCTGAGCGGCTGTCACGTCGCCAGGGCGGCCGCCCCAGGTCTGACGCATGTAGTTGACTAGGTCGGCCATCTCCTCGTTGCTGAGCTTGTCGGCATAGCCAGGCATGGTCTGCATGCGCTCGCCATGAGCCAGATCACGCTCGTGCACGCCCTCGCGGATCACGCGAATCAGGTTGATGGGCGTGGGGAACATCGCCGTGGTGTTGGTGCTCATGGGCACCGACGAATGCGGCTGGCCTTGGCCCTGCGCACCGTGGCAGCCTGCACACAGGCCAAGGTACAGGTTCTCGCCCTTGACGCTGGTCTGACCCTCGGCAGCCTTGACCTTGGGCCCGGGCATCTCGCGGTTCTGGGTCAGATAGGCGGCCATGGCGCGCACATCGGCCTCCGCCATGCGCGAGGTGGAATGCTCGAGCACCGATGACATGCGGAAAGTCATCACCCCTTGCGGCGACAGGCCGGTGCGGAAGAATTTGACCAGATCGTCCTTGGTCCAGCCGCGCTCACTCAGGGCATCGGGGGTCAGCGCCGGAGCGTACGAACCCTCGATGGTATTGCCCTCGAGATAGCGCGAGCCATCCATGGCGAAGGTGGCCTTGGTGCGCGGGCTGTGACATTCGGCACAGTGGCCCAGCACATCCACCAGATACTTGCCGCGCACCAGTTCGTCCACCGACATGTCGAACTCCTTGGCTGCGGGGCGATTGAGCGCATTCCACATGGCCACGGCAGGACGGATGTTGAACGGGAAGTTCATCTCGCTGGGCTTGTTGGCGACTTCCACGGCCGGCTGCTTCATCAGCCACACCCAGAGTGCATCAACATCGGCACGCGTGATCTGGTGGTAGCTGGCATACGGCATGGCCGGATACAGGTTCTTGCGCCCTGGTGCCATGCCGGCGGCCACTGCCCGGTACAGATCGTCGGCCGTCCAGCCGCCGATGCCGTGCTCCTTGGAAGGCGAGATATTGCTGCCGTAAAGCGTTCCCATGGGGGTGACCATGGGCACGCCGCCTGCCAGCTCCGCCCCCGTGGCAGGCGAGCTGTGGCAGGCCGCACAGTCACCGCCGCGAAACACCTGCTCGCCGCGCTTGTACAGCGCATCGAACTCCTGCGGGCCCAGCTTGGCAAAGTCCACCGTGGCCGGGGGGACGTCGCCACTTGCGCTGCCGTACAGATACATGCCTCCAGCCACGAGCACGCCCAGAACGGCGGCTGCGCCCAGGCCCTTGATCCAGGTCTTAGCCATTGTTGACGACCTCCTTGCTGCGCTTGCCCGTGGTCAGGCCCGGCGTCTTCAGGATCACGTCGCGCACGGCGTTGTAGTAGCGCACATAGCCGGTGCAGCGGCAGATATGGGGCTCGAGCTGCTCCTCGATGGCTTTTTCCACCTCATCGGCGGGCACGGGGTGTTTCTGGAGCTTTTCCACCAGCACGGTGGCCGAGTTCACGAAACCGGGCGTGCAGTAGCCGCACTGGAAGGAGTAGTGCTCGAGAAAGGCCTTTTGCACCGGCGAGGGATGGACCACGCCCTTGTCGTCCACCGAGGCAATGCCTTCCACGGTACGAATGGTCTTGCCGTTGAGCCAGGTCACGCCGGTCACGCAGGCGGGCACGGTGATCGAGCCTTTTTCAGGGTCGTCGACGATGATGGTGCAGGCGCGGCAAACGCCCTGGCCGCAGCCCAGGCGCGTGCCGTTCATGCCCGCGTATTCCTGCAGGAACTCGATCATCATCAAGTCCTTGGGAACGTCGACGGGGCCTACCTGTTTGCGATTGATGGTGGCGGAGAATTGAATACGGTCCTGCATCACAGTGCCTCTTTGATTTTGTCGGGGGTCACGGGGGTGGCATGGAAGCGCTTGCCCGTGGCATGGGCGATGGCGTTGACGCAGGCGGCGACCACCGGAATCATCACCACCTCGGCCATGCCCTTGGGCGGATCGGTGCGCGACAGCGGCGGCAGCACCACGCCCTCGGCCTTCCACACGGCCACTTCGCTGGCGCGCGGCACGTGGTAGCGGTTCAGATTCCACTGACCGTTGCCGGGGCCGGTCTCATGGAGCGGCAGGTCTTCGTACAGCGCGTGGCCAATGCCCATGGCCACACCGCCCTGGATCTGGCCCGAGACCAGCTCGGGCACGATCTGCGTGCCGCATTCCAGCCAGGTCCTGTGCGAGAGGATGTTCACCTTGCCCGTGCCCGGAGACACGGACAGCTCCACCATGGTGGCGCAGGGCGCGTAGTACACCGTGCCCGCATTGGTGCGCTGCACCGGCGGGTAATAGACCTTGTCGCGTGCGATGAAGGCATAGCCGCCGGATTTCATCGCGGCCTTCTTGGCCTCGCCGGCACCCTTGCCGTACTGCACGGACAGGGCGTCGATCATGGCCTGGAACTTTTTGCCCTCGACCGTGAAATCGGCCTTGGCCCAGGCCCAGCGATTGAAGGCATGCACGCAGACGCCGGTCACCATGCCCAGCTCGTGCGCGCGGGCAGCCAGGCGCTCCAGGCTCAGCGGCTCCAGGCCTTCGGCCACGAGCATGCGATCGCGCCACTCCAGCATGTCTTCGGTGACGGTGCTGGGCAGCAACTGTCCACCACCGTCCTTGCCGGACCAGATCGACTGGGCCGCAGGCCACAGGCAGAGCTTGAGCAGCAGCTGCGCCGCCTGCTGCGTGGCGTGGCGGAAGTAGTAGGCCGAGTTCGAGGCCGATACCGGCGAGACCAGACGCGGTGTCCAGGTCGGGTCCCGCGCCAGCTCGTCCTCCTTGGCCTGGGGCGTGGTGTAGGGCTCGTCCTTGGTATGCAGCGGCAGGTTGTCCCAGTGGTTGACTGCGAAGTCCACGTCGTCCGCCGGACGCCCCAGGAAGGGCTCGACCGCCACCAGTTGCGCCGTGGTGCTGCCGGTGCCGATCTCGGTGGCAATGTGACGCATCTTGATGCGGCCCTCGGGCGTGATCTCCAGCTGCGCGATCGAGGCTTCCGCCCCCGTGCCGAAGTCTTTTTGCACCGCACCGAAGCCTATGCCGTAGCGCAGGCCGGGGTTGGCAGCCTCGAAGTCGGCCTTGCGCTTGGCGCGCTCGGTCCACATCGGGTCCTTGGCCGCCATGTCGAGGATCTCGCCGATGCGCAGATGACCCGAGGGTGAGGCGCCCTGGGTGTTCTTCATGCTGCTCTTGAGCACATTGCGCCGGCGCAGCTCGATGGCATCGAGGCCGATCTCCTGGGCGATCTCGTCGACCAGCATCTCGGTATAGGCCATGGATTGCACCGTGCCGTAGCCGCGCATGGAGCCCGCCGTGACGCCGATGGAGGGGTACACCTCGGTCGACAGGTCGCTCTCGGGGAAGTAGTAAATGGATTGCGCCGCCGTCACCGCCACCGTGCCCACCGAGGGGCTGAAGTTGGTCACGCCGCCGCCGTCGCCCACCATGTGGCAGGTCAGCGCCTGGAACTTGCCGTCCTTGTCCACCGAGATCGCGGTCTCCACATCGAAGGGATGGCGCTTGAGTGCGAACTGGAAGTGCTTCCAGCGGTCCAGCGCCAGCCGCACTGGGCGGCCCTGGGCGTACAGCGACGCCAGTGCCACATAGTACGGGAAGGGATGGTGCTCCTTCTGGCCGTAACCCACGGTGTAGGAGCTGATGTAGTCGAGCTGGTTCAGCGGCAGCTTGCTGTCCTTGAGCATGTGCATCACATGCTCGGCCGTGCCATAGGGCGCCTGGCTCGCGGCGACCATATGCAGCGCACCGCTGCCCTGCTCATACCAGGCCAGGCCGTTTTCCATTTCCATGGCCACATGCTCGATGGACTGGCTGTAGTACTTGCGTGCAAAAGCGCGCAAGCCGTCCTTGGGCTGCTTCATCTCGGCCTGAATGCGAGCCGACTCGCCCATCAGCGCGCCGAAGGCGGGGTGGCTGCTGTCGGGCCAGTGCACGCCTTTTTCATCGAGCTGCGGCCAGATGACGGTGTTCTTCATGGGCGAGAACCTGTCTTCGCCATAGCCGTCCTCGCCCTGCACACGTACGTAGCGCGCGGCCACATAGGGCGCGCGCGGCGGCTGGGCAGCCTCGGCACCGAAGCGGAAGATCGCGTCATTGAAGCGCAGGCGCTGGTTGGCCACGCGGAACTTCTCGTAGTCGTGCCAGATGGCCACGGCCACCGGGTGACCCAGCATGGGCGAGACCTGGCCCTTCTTGACGAAGAATTCGCCGTAGAAGCCCGGCTCGGGCATTCCCACGCCGTCGGCGGCAATGGACTCGGCATCGATCAGCACATCGGGCTGGTAGTCGCTGCCCAGCACCGACAGATCCAGGCCTTCATAGATGCGGTCGGCGCGCGGGATATGGATGGTCAGCGCATGCGACTGCTGCGCAGGCCAGCCCTGCATGTCCCTGGCGCGCAGGTCGATGGCAAAGACCTTCTGCCCGGTGACCTTGGCCAGGCCGTCGCGGCGGTAGTTGAGGGTGTTGCCATTGATCCAGTGGGTCTCCTGACCGCTGGCGGGCGTGATCAATTCCGCAAGCGCGTCTTTGACCGGGCGCACACTTGCGATCACGCCCATGGCGGCGGCAGTCTTCAGAAAACTGCGCCGATTCAAGTCCAGTTTGGACACGGTTCCAACTCCTTGCTGCAATGCGCACAGCTACAGCAAGGACTGGCGTGGGCACATCGCTAGATGACTATGTATTCCTGAACGTTGTATGCGTCCAAGAGTCAAAAAGCAGGTGATAACGGCTGCAGTTGTTGTCGGCATTTCTACCCACATATCGCCAGCCTTGGCCGTCCGCCACGCTTTGGTCTTTTAAAAGACTAAGAGGCGCGGAGTATAGAAACAGCGGCCTGCATGATTTCCCGCCACCTAAATTCACAAGTCAAATACTCGGAATATTGATGCTCATCAATGCCAACTTCCTTCATTGATGCTTGTCGCACAAAACGGCGTGCGCCCACTTCGCTGCGCCTCGAATGCTCGATGACATTGCAGAAGCCAGAGCTTTTTGGCTCGGACATTCAGCTTTTTTGAATTGAGACCTCAATCCTGCTGAACCTTTTTGCATTCGCCGCTTCATACACTGCATATCAATTTAAGCAGGCCCCCAGTGCCCGCAACCCGCACTTTCTGATTGCAGTTTCCATGAACTCAAGCTCCCGCTACACCGGTACCGCCATCGCCCTGCACTGGGTTCTGGCCCTGGCGCTGATCGGCATCTTCGCCTTTGGCCTCTATATGACGGGGCTGCCTTTCTCGCCCACACGCCTCAAGTACTTCAACTGGCACAAATGGGCGGGCATGACGATTCTGATCCTGTCCGTGCTGCGCCTGGTCTGGCGTTTCACCCACCGACCGCCGGAGCTGCCCGAAGCCGTCACCCGCACCATGCCCGCCTGGCAGCGCATTGCCCACCATGGCGTGCACCACCTGATGTATGCGCTGTTCTTTGCAATTCCGCTGGTGGGCTGGATGTACAGCTCGGCCGCAGGATTTCCCATCGTGCTGTTCGGTCAATTGCCGCTGCCTGACCTGGTAGGCAAGAGCCCCGAGCTGGCCGAAGCGCTCAAGCCCTGGCACGGCTATCTGGCCTATGCGCTGGCAGCCCTGGTGGCGATGCATATCGCTGCCGTCATCAAGCACCAGATCATTGACCGCGACGGACTGCTGTTACGAATGATTCCTGGGAAATAACACCTCCTGAGCGGCTTTGCCGGGGCGGCGGCGCTTGCCAGGCGTTCCTGACCTGGATCACGCCAGTTTTTAAATTTTCTCTGTTCATCACAAGGAGTTTTTGATGAAAGTCCTTTTTTCCTCTGCACTGATTGCAGCCGCTTTCCTGGGCACTGCCGCACAGGCCGCTCAAGCCCTGGTGCCCACGCAAAGCGCAGTCAACTTTGAAGCCAAGCAGATGGGCGTGCCGCTCAAGGGGCACTTCAAGAAGTTCGACGCCCAGATTGCCTTCGACGCCGCCAAACCCGAGAGCAGCAAGATCCATTTCACGGTCGATACCGGCAGCGCCACCATGGGCGCCAAGGAAACCGATGCCGAACTGCCCAAGGCAGACTGGTTCAACGTTGCCAAATTCCCTCAAGCCACCTTTGACTCCAGCGCCGTCAAGGCTCTGGGCGGAGGCAAGTTCCAGGTGGACGGCACGCTGACCATCAAGGGCAATGCACAAAAGGTGAGCCTGCCCGTGACGCTGACCCAGTCCGGCGCCACCACCACGGCCACCGGCACGCTGGCGCTCAAGCGTCTGAACTTCAAGATCGGCGATGGCGACTGGAAGGACACCTCCATGGTGGCCGACGAGGTCAACGTGCAATTCAAGCTGGCTCTGACCGGCGTCGGCAAGCTTTAAGCGTTTTTTCAGCTCCAGCCCTTGGTAGTCAAGCGCTGGTAGCTCATGTTTTTGATAGTTCTAATCCCTGAAGGAGTATTCACCATGCGTTCCACTCTGTTCGCCCTGGCCGCTGCGTCCCTGTTTGCCACTGCTGCCCAGGCGGCACCCGCCACTTACGCCATCGACCCCACGCACACGTTTGCGACTTTCGAGATCGATCACTTTGGTGCTTCCACCAACCGTGCCCGTTTCGACAAGAAAAGCGGCACTGTGCAGTTCGACAAGGCAGCCAAGACTGGCAAGGTCGAAGTGACCCTGGACATGACTTCGGTGAACTCCGGCACGCCCTCCTTCAACAAGCATCTGCAAAGCGCCGACATCTTCAACGTGGAAAAATTCCCCGAAGCCAAGTTTGTCTCCGACAAGTTTGTGTTTGACGGCGACAAGCTCAAGGAAGTGACCGGCCAGCTGACCCTGCTGGGCAAGACTGCGCCCATCACCGTCAAGGCCAATAAGTTCACCTGCTACGAAAGCCCCATGCTGCAAAAGCGTGAAGTCTGCGGCGGCGACTTCGAGGCAACCATCGACCGCACCCAGTGGGGCGTGAACTACGGCATTCCCTACGGCTTCCCCAAGGAAGTGCGCCTGGTCCTGCAGATCGAGGCTGTGAAGCAGTAATCCAGGTCCGCAAAGACTCTCGAGTGACGCCCTTTGCGGGCTCTCTCTTTGGCCTGGCCCGTGCAAACGGTCCGGGCTTTTTTGCGTCTGCGGCATGCTTCAGACACAAACCCCTTTCATCAAAAAATTTACTTTAGGTTAATCAATTACGAATAGTAGAATAAATCCACTCACACAATTGAAGGAGACATCGCATGAGCCAAGCCGCCCCTACCCCGGTTTACTCCCAGCCCCGGCGTGCGGACATGAGCCAGCTGCCCGCACCTGCGGCCGTGCAGCAGCTGCACCATTACGCCTACAAAGCCAAGGATGCGGAAGAGACTCGTCACTTCTACGAGGACATCCTGGGCCTGCCGCTCTATCACATCATCCAGAGCGACTACGTCCCCTCCACGGGCGAGTACTGTCCCTACACCCATTTCTTCTTCCGCCTCAAGGACGGCTCCTTCATCGCCTTCTTCGACATTGGTGACGACGAAGCGGCCCTTCCCTCACCCAACACTCCGATCTGGATCAATCACATCTCCTTCCGTGTGGACTCCGTGCAGGAGCTCGAAAACACCAAGGCCCGCCTGCAGGCCTGCGGCGTGGAAGTGCTGGGCGTGACGGATCACCACATCTTCAAGAGCATTTACTTCTTCGACCCCAACGGCATCCGCCTGGAGCTGACGGCCCAGTTGGCCGACGAGCTGCAGATGCTCAAGGAAAGCAAGACCGCCCATGCACGTCTGGACGAGTGGACGGCCCGCAAGGAGCAGTGGCGCAAGGAGCGTGCCGAGGGCAAGTCCGGCGCTCCACTCAAGCCGCAAAACAACGACCGACCGGAATTCATCCCTGCCCCCTGAGGCGCTTTGCGCCTTCCCCCCAAGGGGGACGACGCCCTCGCTGCGGGGCGGTTGGGGCCGCCCAGGCCTTGCTCGAAGTCGCTGGCGTGGTACATGCTTATTCGAGCGATGTCTCGCTAATTTAATAGCTGCAAGCGCTTGATAAATAAGTGCAGAAGGGCGAAATAAGACCTACCGCGCTCATCACTGGATCGGATCGCTAAAATCATTGGCAATCCGTCCTTATCTTTCATGCAGACGGCATCCCTTTTCAGGATGCCGTTTTCATTTCCAGAGTTCTTGTAACGCAGCCATGAGCGACACCATTCAACAGCCCGGCCTCGACAGCCTCTCCAAGTCTTTTGAACCTGCCTCCATCGAAGCCCATTGGGGCCCTGAGTGGGAAAAGCGCGGCTACGGCAATGCCGGCTATCGCGGCACGGGCAAGCCCGGTACCGAAGCTACCGCTGCAGGCAACAACTTCTCCATCCAGTTGCCCCCACCCAATGTGACAGGTACGCTGCACATGGGTCACGCGTTCAACCAGACCATCATGGACTCGCTGACACGCTACCACCGCATGAAGGGCTACAACACGGCCTGGATTCCCGGCACCGACCACGCAGGCATCGCTACCCAGATCGTGGTGGAGCGCCAGTTGCAGACCCAGGGCGTGAGCCGCTATGACCTGGGCCGCGACGAGTTCACCAAGAAGGTCTGGGAGTGGAAGGAAAAGTCCGGCAACACCATCACCACCCAGATGCGCCGCATGGGCGATACCGTGGACTGGAGCCGCGAGTACTTCACCATGGACGACAAGCTGTCCAAGGTGGTGACCGAGACCTTTGTGAAGCTGTACCAGCAAGGCCTGATCTACCGCGGCAAGCGCCTGGTGAACTGGGACCCGGTGCTGCAGTCTGCAGTCTCCGACCTGGAAGTGGAAAACCAGGAGAAAGACGGTTCGCTCTGGCATATCGCCTACCCGCTGACCAGCGGCGAAGGCAATCTGGTGGTCGCAACCACCCGTCCCGAAACCATGCTGGGCGACGTGGCCGTGATGGTCCATCCCGAAGACGAGCGCTATCGTGCCCTGATCGGCCAGACCGTGACCCTGCCTCTGGTGGGCCGCCAGATCCCCATCATCGCCGACGAATATGTGGACCGCGAGTTCGGCACCGGCGTGGTGAAGGTGACGCCTGCGCATGACCAGAACGACTATCAGGTAGGCCAGCGCCACAAGCTGCCCATGATCACGGTGCTGACGCTGACCGCCAAGATCAACGACGAAGCACCCGAAAAATACCGCGGCATGGACCGCTTTGTGGCCCGCAAGGCCATCGTGGCCGACCTGGAAGAGCTGGGCCTGATGGTCGAGATCAAGAAGCACAAGCTGATGGTGCCCATCTGCGACCGTACCGGCCAGGTGATCGAGCCCATGCTGACCGACCAGTGGTTCATCGCCATGAGCAAGGTCAGCGACCAGGACCCTACTGGCAAGTCCATCGCCCAGAAGGCGATTGATGCCGTGGCCAATGGCGACGTGACCTTCGTGCCCGAAAACTGGGTCAACACCTACAACCAATGGATGAACAACATCCAGGACTGGTGCATCTCGCGCCAGCTGTGGTGGGGCCACCAGATTCCTGCCTGGTATGACGAAGAAGGCAATATCTACGTTGCCAAGAGCGAAGCCGAAGCCCAGGCCCAGGCCCCCGGCAAGACGCTGCGCCGCGACGAAGACGTGCTGGACACCTGGTACTCCTCGGCCATGGTTCCGTTCAGCACCATGGGCTGGCCCGAGCAGGGCAATGCCGCCGATGATGACTACAACCTCTACCTGCCCTCTTCGGTGCTGGTGACGGGCTACGACATCATCTTCTTCTGGGTGGCGCGCATGATCATGATGACCACGCACTTCACCGGTCGCGTGCCGTTCAAGCATGTCTACATCCATGGCCTGGTGCGCGATGCACAGGGCAAGAAGATGAGCAAGTCCGAAGGCAATGTGCTGGACCCCGTGGACCTGATCGACGGCATCGCACTCGATCCCCTGCTGGACAAGCGCACCACCGGCCTGCGCAAGCCCGAGACTGCGCCCCAGGTGCGCAAGAACACGCAAAAGGAATTCCCCGAAGGCATTCCCGCCTACGGTGCCGACGCACTGCGCTTTACCTTTGCCGCCCTGGCGTCTCTGGGCCGCAGCATCAACTTCGACAGCAAGCGCTGCGAGGGTTACCGCAACTTCTGCAACAAGCTCTGGAATGCTTCGCGCTTTGTGCTGATGAACTGCGAAGGCCATGACTGCGGCCTGGCTCCTCATACCAAGGAACAATGCCAGCCCGGTGGCGAGTTTGCGGGTTATATGCACTTCAGCCAGCCCGACCGCTGGATCGCCTCGCAGCTGCAAAAGGTCGAGGCCGAAGTGGCCAAGGGCTTTGCCGAATTCCGTCTGGACAATGTCGCCAACACGATTTACGACTTCGTCTGGAACGAGTTCTGCGACTGGTATCTGGAAATCGCCAAGGTGCAGATCCAGACCGGCAACGAAGCCCAGCAGCGCGCCACCCGCCGCACGCTGATCCGTACGCTGGAAGCGATTCTGCGTCTGGCCCACCCCATCATTCCGTTTGTGACGGAAGAGCTGTGGCAGCAGGTTGCGCCCGTGGCCGGCCTCAAGGGTGAATCCATCGCCGTGGCCCGCTATCCCGAAGCCCAGCCCGAGAAGATAGACGAAGCATCGATTGCCTACGTGGGCCGCATCAAGCAGATGGTGGACGCTTGCCGTGCGCTGCGCGGCGAGATGGGCGTGTCGCCCGCCCAGCGCCTGCCGCTGCTGGCCGTGGCCGGCAATGCCGACGATTCGACCTTCCTGCGCGCCAATGCCGACGTGCTCAAGAACCTGGCCAAGCTCAGCGAAGTCAAGGTCTTTGACGACGAGGCCGCCTGGGCCACCGCGGCTCAAGCCTCGCCCGTGAACGTGATGGGCGACATCCGTCTGGCTCTGTTCGTGGAGATCGACGTGGAAGCCGAGAAGGCCCGCCTGAGCAAGGAAGCCAAGCGTCTGGAAGGTGAAATCGTGAAAGCCAATGGCAAGCTGGGCAACGAAGCCTTCTGCGCCAAGGCGCCCGCCGCCGTGCTGGAGCAGGAGCGCAAACGTCTGGCCGACTTTGGCGCCACGCTGACACGCATCAACGAGCAACTGGCTCGCCTCGGTTAAACACCGCTAAACTGCCTGATAAAACAAGGCGCAGGCAACTGCGCCTTTTTTCCATCTAGAAAAGACAAGCACATGAGCAATCAAACCCGCGTCCGCAAAGCCGTGTTCCCCGTTGCAGGTCTGGGCACCCGTTTTCTGCCCGCCACCAAAGCTTCCCCGAAGGAGATGCTGCCTGTGGTGGACAAGCCGCTGATCCAGTACGCCGTGGAAGAGGCGTACGAGGCAGGCATCCGCGACATGGTCTTTGTCACCGGCCGCAGCAAGCGAGCCATCGAAGACCATTTCGACACTTCGTACGAACTCGAGAACGAGCTGGAGAATGCCGGCAAGCAAGCCATGCTGGACCTGGTGCGCAGCGTCAGCCCGGCCGATATGAACTGCCTGTTCGTGCGCCAGCCCCGCTCCCTGGGCCTGGGCCATGCCGTGCTGTGCGCAGAGCCTCTGGTGGGGAACGAGCCCTTCGCCGTGATTCTTGCCGACGACCTGATGACCGGAGAGAACGGCGGCCCCGGCGTGATGGCGCAAATGACGGCCGCCTTCCAGAAGCAGGGCCGCTCGCTGCTGGCCGTGCAGGAAGTGCCGCTCGAGCACACCAAGCGCTATGGCATCGTCAAGGGCGAGCCCGCGGGTGGACCTCTGATGCGTATCGACGAGATCGTGGAAAAGCCCGCTCCCGAAAAAGCCCCGTCGCGCATGGGCGTGGCCGGCCGCTATGTGCTGACCCCGGCCATCTTCGACCAGATCCGCAACCAGCCCCAGGGAGTAGGCGGAGAGATACAGCTGACCGATGCCATAGAGCGCCTGATGCAGCACGAGGCCGTCTACGCCTTCCAGTACGCCGGCAAACGCTATGACTGCGGCAGCAAGGAAGGCTTTCTGCAGGCCACGGTGGAGCTGGCGCTGCAGCACCCCGATGTGGGCGACAGCTTTCGCGAGTACCTGAAACAGCTCGTACTCTGAGCCGAACTTGATCGCACCAAGGAGCAGGTGGACTACGGCCCGGACCTGCTCTTTGTTCTTCAGGCTGCAGCATCGAAAAAACGAAAGCGCACACCTGGGTCGCCATCCAGCCTTGCGGCCAGGTTGCGCTCCCATCGCAGATAGCTACTCCAGGCTGGCAGGCGCTTTTCCTGCGGCACGCGCATGATGGAACCCCAGTCGTCCAGAAATGCCGTCAACAGTTGCTCAGGCCTGTGCCCGGCTTCTACAGGCTGGTTCTGGGCAATCCAGGCCTGGGTCCCCCCTTCCAGCCAGCGCACGTTCTTGCTGGCTTCGGCACTCAGCGAGCGCGTCAAAGCACGGGCTGCATGGCGCGCCTGTTGACCATCTGGAGATGTCAGTACCAGCCACTGGCCCTGATCCCGGGCCTCGGCATGAGCCAGCTGCAACGACGCCAGGGCAGCAGCATTCGCATGCACCGCCTGGACAATGTGGGTCTTCACATAATCAAGACTGGGCCCTACGTCCACGACCTTTGCCTGCAGCTGCGCCAACCTTGAAGCAAGCGCATCTGCTGTGACGGACTGCACATCATCGTACTGAGGCAGACCGCCCTGCAAGCCTGCAGCCTCGATGGTTCCGGCATCGCCCGCATAGAGAAAGACATCGCATTCGCCCAGCTGAGCAAGCCAGAATGCCGTGACAGCAGAGCGAAGCTGGTGAGGCTCGTCCAGCAGCACGACCCGGGCATGGCGTACAACCACCAGGTTTTCGAAATGCATCAGCAACTGCCCGCCTGCCACGGCCTGAATGCCGGGGCGGGAAATGGCTCCGGGGCGGAGGTCGAACAGCTGCACACTGCGCTCTCGGTCATCACGCCACTGCGCCAGGCCCTCATCGTCCACGCTCGCCAGTGCAAAGCGTGCGACCAATTCCTGGGCCTTGGCTCGCGCCTGTGATTGAGCAAAGACTGGCAATATCTCCTGCGCCTGCTCCACATCACTCACCTCGGCATGCCCCTGTACGACCCAAGCCATGACGCCATCGTCTACCCACGCCACCGGTACATCGGCGCCACGCAGTACCCGCTGTGTGGCGGTGCCGATGACACCTCGCGTACGACTAAAGCAGGTGACAGCCCACAGATGTCCAGGCTGCGCCGCTGCGGCATGTGCATCCAGATCGCACAGCGGCCATTCCGTACCTGGATAGCTGAGCGCACGGGGCAAGGTACTGTAACGATGCTCGCCCAAGGTCCGCACATCGACCACGGTTGTCGGCACGCCCTGCTGCCAGCGCTGCGCCAGTGCCTGCGCTGACAAGGCAGGAACTTCAAAATGCTGGCGCACCCTCTCACCAAAGGCCTTGACCAGCGTGTTGTAGCCGTCAATCAGCAACTCACCCTGCGCCATCCAGGCTTGCAATCCTCCCTGCAGCGACCATAGCTGCGTGCAACCCAGCTCCCGCAAAAGATCTGCCGCACGCTGCACCTGCTCTTGGGCAGCATCGACGTCCACATCGGCACTGCACAGCACAATCCGCACACCGAGTCTTGGCAACAGAGCTGGGGCCTGCAGTGCCAGCTGAGACAAGGGCAGGTGGCGTGCCGCCACGATGTGGGAGCGGGCATAGTGCCGAGCCTCGGACACATCAAGCAAGGCCAGTTCCTGCCCATCCTGCAGCCAGACACGCAGATCATCGGGGCTAAGCAAAGCCGGGTTACTCACGCTTGACTCCCAGCTCAGTTCGGCTGTATGCCTGCTTGCCTGACCACAGCCAGCCACTTCGTCGACTCGCTCTTGATAAAGCGCTCCAATTCCTGCGGTGTGCTGCCCACGGTGAAAGCACCGATATCGTCATAGCGCTTCTTGAAACCGGGCGATTGCACAATCTCATGCAACTCCTTGGAAACACGTTGCACGATGTCCGGTGGCGTTCCTGAACGCGCAACGACGGCATACCAGGAAGTCACTTCAAAGTTGGGGACTCCAGCCTCTGCGGTCGTGGGTACATCCGGCAGCCAGGGCGCCCTTGTCCTGTAGGCCACGGCCAGCGGCCTGAGCTTGCCACTTTGTATGTAGGGGATGGCTGTGACCACTTCGTTGAAGATGAACTGGGTCTGCCCTCCCATCAGATCGTTGAGCGCCGGCGCAGACCCCTGGTAGGGAATGGCGGTGAAGTTAGCACCTGTCAACGCCTGCAGAGACTCCCCGGCCAGATGCGAGAAGGCGCCGATGCTGACACCGTAATTCACCTGGCCAGGATGCTTGCGAGAATAGGCAATCAGCTCCTGCACATTTTTGACCGGCAGACTGGGATTGACCAGCAACACCTGCGGCGTCTGCACCAGCAGGGAGACAGGGGTGAAGTCCTTGTCCAAGCTATAGCTCAGCTGTTTGAACAGGGCCGGCTGCACCGTGAGGTTGGAGGATGGAGCCAGCAGCAGCGTATAGCCATCTGCAGGCTGGCGGGCCACCCACTCGAAACCGATATTGCCAGCCGCCCCGATACGGTTGTCCACCACTACCGTCTGCTTGAGTCGACGCCCCAGCTCCTCTCCCACTTCACGGGCAATCTTGTCGGCAATGCCGCCCGCCGGGTAGGGCACAACCAGGCGGATGGACTTGCTTGGATAAGCCTCCTTGGCCTGTGCGTTCGGGATATGCATCGCCAGGACGGCCGTCATGGACAGCGCTAGAGATGATGCATGGCGGCGCGAAAAAGAAGCAAAAGGGAAAAGCATGACGTACGGGCCGCAAGAGCGTTGAAAGGAAATGCGGCATTGCAGCGCGTTTCACGCCAGGAGAGAACAACGCTTTTCAAGCAAGCAAATGCGGATTTCGCATTTGGCATTTCTACCCAGGGCACCCACCATGCAAACCAGCCCCATCAGCCTCGCCCGAGGTCTCTGCGTTTTCTCATCTTTCAATGCCCTCCACCTCTTCGGCTACATATACAGCCCCGCAAACTGCAAAGCCCGCTTCGTCATCCGAGGTGCTTTCGGCGCACCCCGTCAAGCGCCTGCCAACTCCTCAACGCTCCCCAAAGCTCTGGGATCGCTGGGAGCTTCCCACGGTGGCCCTGGCGGCCATCCTGTATGCAGCCTGGGCAGCGCTGATCTGGTGGCATGCCCTCATTCCTGGCGCACTGCTTTTTTTGCTTGGCGGCTATGTGGCACAGCTGCATTTTTCCCTGCAGCATGAGTCCATCCATGCCATGCGCCATTGGCCCGCATGGTTGCGCACTGTCCTGGTATGGCCCCCCATCAATCTGTGGCTACCCTACCCGTTCTATCACGCAAGCCACAGCACCCACCATGTCAACGCTCACCTGACCCACCCACAGCGAGACACCGAAAGCGCCTATCACGGTCCCGCGCAATGGAAAGCTCTCAGTCCCCTATGGCGAACCATCTACCAGGCCAACCAAGTGCTTCCTGTACGCCTGACCATGGGCCCCTTGCTGCGCCTCCACAAACTGCTACGCACGGAATGGCGCTTTATACGCTCAGGCGACTTCAGCCGGTCGCCTGTGTGGGCCATTCATACGGCATCGGCCCTGCCCCTGCTGTACTTCGCCTTGGCTCTAGCAGGCATGCAGTGGTGGGAATATCTGCTGTACTTTGTCTATCCCGGCATGATGCTAGGCCAGCTGCGCACTTTTACCGAGCACCGCTGGGGCGAGAAACCGGTGCAACGCACAGCCATCGTGGAATCCAATGTGGTGGGCGGCCTGCTCTACCTCTACAACAATCTGCATCAGGTTCACCATCTGTTTCCTACGCTTCCCTGGTACCGCATCCCTGGCTACTTTCGCCAGCATCGTGAAGCCGTTTTGCAAAGCAATGACGGCTTCCACTACCGCAGTTATGCCGAGATTGCACAGCGCTTCTGGCGTAAACCCGTTTTTGACCCTGTGCACCCGCGCTGGTAAGCGCACCGAGCGCTACAAAAAAAAAGGCCTGCAAATGCAGGCCTTTGTTGCGTCAACCACTGATTTTCAGCGTCGGCGCAGGATATGGATGAACTCATCGCCGATCGTCTGCTGCTCGACCAGCTCATTGCCGGTCTGCTTGGCAAAGGCCTGGAAGTCCCGGATGGAGCCGGTATCGGTGGCCACGACCTTGAGCAGTTGGCCGCTTTGCATGGCAGCCAGCGCTTTCTTGGCTTTGAGAATAGGCAGCGGACAGTTCAGGCCGCGGGTGTCAACTTCTTGATCTACTTGCATGGGGTGGATTCCTCGTCAGCTCCGATTGTAGAAAAGCCGGGCTCTGTCAGTGACAGCGCGGTCTTTGCTCAATTCAGAATGGGGGCCACCGTAAAGCGCGTGTCATCAACCCAGCGTCGCACAGGCCATTTGGCGGGGTCAGGCTCGGGATTTTGACCAGGGCGGAAAGCGCCAAAACGTGGCTCGAAGCCTTTTTGCTTGATCCACTCTGCCAGAGCGTAGCCCGTGCCTGCAGGCCAGCACAGCGACTCCTCGGCCGTCTGCCAGCGGTATTCCAGCAGCTCGGGCGAGAGCTTCACATCCTCTGGCCGGCCCTGCACGCGCACATGGTAGGCAATCAACACCTGATTCATGCGCAGAAACTCCGAGCAACACAGCAGACGCAGCGCCTTCACGCGCAGACCCGTCTCTTCGAGAACCTCGCGACAGATACCGGCTTCTGGCGATTCACCGGCTTCCATAAAGCCCGTAATCAGGCCGAAAACGCCCTCTTGCCACAGTGCATTGCGCGCCAGCAGCACCCGGCCGTCATCACCCTCCACCACAGCCGCCAGCACTGGCGTGGGATTGCCCCAATGCGTGAACCCGCAACTCGGGCAACGCAGACGCTGTACCTCGCCGCTGTCCTCGCTGGCCACAATCCATTGCAGCTCAGTCGCGCAGTTGGAACAAAAGCGGACTTCATAAGCCATGAGGCTCTCCGTATTCTTCACGACTTACGCAAAACGGGTTCAGGCGAGGCGTCTGTCTCAGAAGGCAGGCCGCTGTTGCATTCTTGTTTGCGTAAGTACTATTCTTGATATTGGTAGCAGTCAGCGCTTGATGGATAAACGCTGACTGTCATTTGGAGCTTTGATCCTCTTTTACGCTATCACGCAAAAGACATTGCTCATGCCGGAAACACGCCTGTAGAGAGGTAGCGATCACCACGGTCGCACACCACAAAAACGATGGTGGCGTTCTGCTCGCGTTTGGCAATTTCCTGGGCCACCCACAGTGCACCGGCTGCCGAGATGCCCGCAAAGATGCCCTCTTCGCGCGCCATGCGGCGAGCCATGTCTTCGGCATCGTCCTGGGTCACATAGACCAGTTCGTCGACCAGCGAAGCGTCATAGATCTTGGGCAGATACTCCTCGGGCCACTTGCGGATGCCAGGAATGCGCGATCCCTCGGAAGGCTGAGCGCCGATGATCTTGATGTCCGGGTTCTTTTCCTTGAGGAATTTGGCAACGCCGGTAATGGTTCCGGTAGTACCCATGGCACTCACAAAGTGGGTGATCTCGCCACCGGTCTGCTCCCACAGCTCCGGCCCTGTGGTTTCATAGTGGGCCCTGGGATTGTCGGGGTTGGCAAACTGATCCAGCAGCACACCCTTGCCCTGAGCCACCATCTGGTCGGCCAGATCGCGCGCATATTCCATGCCGCCGCTCTTGGGCGTCAGAATCAGTTCGGCGCCATAAGCCTTCATGGTCTGTGCGCGCTCGATGGACAGGTCCTCGGGCATGATCAGAATCATGCGATAGCCCTTGATGGCTGCAGCCATGGCCAAGGCAATGCCGGTGTTGCCCGACGTTGCCTCGATCAGTGCGTCGCCCGGCTTGATCTCGCCGCGCTCTTCAGCACGCTGGATCATGGACAGCGCAGGCCGGTCCTTGACGGAGCCAGCCGGGTTGTTGCCTTCGAGCTTGCCCAGCACTACGTTTGCACGTTCACGGTTTGCATCCGCGCCGATGCGTTGCAATGCCACCAGCGGCGTGTGACCGATAGCATGTTCGATGGTCGAATAAGTTTTCATGTCCAATACTGTGCCATAATTCGCGTCTGCGCTAAGCGAAGCCCGGGTGGTGAAATTGGTAGACGCAGGGGACTCAAAATCCCCCGCCGCAAGGCGTGCCGGTTCGATTCCGGCCCCGGGCACCACATACAATAAGCCGTTAAGTTCCAAAGACTTAACGGCTTTTTCTTTTGCCGCAATGCTCCCCTCGCAAATTGAGATTTGGTGCATCTCAAAAAAACGATTGGCGCAAAAACCATGCGACGACATCCGAAGCATGCCTGTGTCCTCCCGCTTGCGTGACGAGATGGCAGCTCTCGCTTTGGACAAAGGCGCCCCCATCCAATGATGGCTTCAGTCTATCTGGCGTCCCGCAAGCCTCGTAATTTGCCGCCCCCAAATATCTTGCATCCCGTGCATTAGCGCAGGTTCGCGATATGCCGACCAGCTCGTAATTTACACCCACGAAGCAGGCAGGCTCGACGAGAACGTCATGTCCCTCCGAATTCCTCATCCCACACCAATGAGCAACAGAGCAGTTGGCTGGTGCGAAACGGATGCCGAAAGCTGGCTGCAGGAGGCAAGGCAATTCGCCAAGCGAACCTGGTTCTACCTGTCGTCTACATGGCGGGAAAAATGGGGGCGGCTACAGACAATGGGAACCCGGGCGGAGAGTTTTCCTGTTGGCGAATCTTCGACGTATCCGGATCCGAGGTACTTGGTGATCTAGGGATCGTGAATTCAAATACCGATGTGCAGATCGCGCTGCCGGAAGAAATGCTATTTCACTGAACTCGCACGAGGTTCATGTATTCAGGTCCGTGGAAAGCGAGAAATGGCTGCCATGGACACATGCATGGCGCGAATGCTTGCTCTCCCTCCCCCCCAAAGCGCTGCCTATCGCGGAGCTCTTCAAGGCATCTCACGGGCTGACGTTGTTGTCGCCTATCTCGAAGACCTAGAGGCTTTTGGAACGCGGGTTGAAATCGGCTATGCAAGAGCGGGCAATAAGAGATTGGTCGTGATGACTGCACCTGCCCATAAGAAGCAGCGACGAGACAAAGACTGGGACCATGGCATTTGGTTCGCCATTCGGGCTACTGATAGACACATCGAACTACCAGACCATCCTGGCTCCAGCCAGAACGACCTCTGGCGATCAGCACATGCACACGCAGCATCGGTCATTTCGGAGTGGCCCCCATTCATTGACTCCCCCTCCTAGCACCGCTGAATAGAGTGCAGTGGTCAGCCTCGGTTTGCCTCATAAGGAAGCAGCCTCAAAATCTCCCGTCCCGCTCACTCTTTGAATGTCTCGAACAGCTTTTGCAACGGGGTAACCTCATCCTCGTAGAAGACATCCAGGGATTGGCAGGCATGGCCAAGTCCGCCCAGCGTTGCCGGGGATGATGCCCAGCAATCCAGACGAGACGGGATGCGCGGCCAGCACATTGGCCTCGCTGGCGTTCCTGATCACGCTGAAATCATCCTTGGCCGCGAACTCGTTGACCGAAATCAGCTTGAGATCTTCGGGCCTGCCGCCTGGGGCATGGACACAATGCCCGCACTTTCAAGATCACGCCAGAGCTGTTCCGCGCCGTCAATGCCCAGGCCGATCAAGTGGTACGGGACGGAATGGACCTGGCATTTGCGACCGGCATGCTTTTGAATGATGTGATTGCAGCACAGATGCCTGGAGACGGCCTGCTCAAGCACGATGTCAACAAGACCCAGATAGTCAAAGACGCTATTGAATTTGAGATTGCAGAATCACCCGACTTTGGGGAGATGCCGGCGACGCTGAGGACTACCGCACAGAAGTCCCCATCACTGATGGGGCAGGCCAACGAATCCGCACCATGCCTATGTGCGACATGCGTAACTTCTCGGCCAACCCAACATGACATTGATAAAGCGTCAAAGCTGCCGGATAGCATCCTATGTGAAAGCAGCACGCAAGCTTTGGCCAACAAGGACCACATGATCGAAGGCGCTCAGGTAAAGCTCCCTCCACCTCATGAAAGAAATTTCCCTATCAAGAAACCTTCAAACAAATATTTCAAATTTAAATATGATTTCAATATTCGACGTCAGACAGAGTATTTTTCACGTAAGACCTTGAACACAGCTAACAGCATTATTCAAATGACTCCCATCAGGATTGCACACCTGACGGCTTGCGCTCTGGTTCTTACTTGCATTTTTCCGTATATATTTTTTATATGCGTTGACACAGTCAAAGGGCTTATTTGCAAGTAGGACGCAACCTCGAGAGCGTTCTTTCCTTGAGCTATCAATTTCAATATTTCCACTTCTCTTTCAGTCAGCGACTCAAAGCTCTTGTGTTTGAAGATACTTTCCTCATGCAAATTGGCCTTGAATATTTTTGGAATGATTTTCTTCGCTACTACTGGAGATATAGCCGCTCCGCCATTGGCCACTTCCAGCACAGCTTGCAAGTAACTTCCAAACCATGAGCTCTTTACCAGATATCCAACAGCGCCTCTTTTAAGAGCATTCATTGCCGCATCGTCGTTTTCACTTGCAGAAATTGCAATGCTCTGCACGTCAGGCCTCTTTATTTGGACCGATTCCAGCAACTCGGCTCCTTGACCTTCGCCAATAGACAGGTCGATGAGGAGCACATCGAACTCTTCCAAAAAGACGTTCTTACGAGCCTCTTTGTAGCTGGAAGCCTGCCCTACCAGAAGAGTGCGCGGGTCACGCATGAGTTCCTGCGAGATCACATTCCTGACATGGTTGTCTTCGTCAACCAGAAAGACTCGCACCGGCTGGTTCTGCTGCCCCTTCATGTCGGACGGCCACATGTGCCTAAAGACTGTAGATGTGACTTCTGCACTGCCTGCATCATCAAACCGTGAGCTCATAAATGCGTCGGATAGATACATGTGACACTCCATTTGATGAGTCGATTGCTTGGGAACCTCGCGAAAAATAGAATTCATCCCATTAAAAATCCACAAAAAACAAATAAAGAAAAATAAGGTTTAAATTTTTACAAATTAATACTGGAATACAAGGTATTAACTTCTTTTCATCGTAAAAATAGATGTAAACCCTTTATTTTTGAAACAATGGATAGATAAAATAAAATGAAATATAGATTACATTTTTTAGCATTGTAAGAATTTTTCAACAAGCACTATTTTTTCAATAGCACGTCATTCACGAACCACAACAAATAAATCATTTTTTTCATCATTTTAAATTCTTCAAAAATATCTTTGAATTGGGTATTACTGTTTCTCCGTCGTTTTCTGAAACTGCCTTCACCGAAAGCAGTTTTGGAACGTAACAAAGCACTCCAGAACTTGTTGACGGT
>NZ_AWOR01000046.1 GCF_000761245.1 Comamonas testosteroni
CCCTGCCAATAGAGGCTCGAGTTTGGCCATGAGTTCGGCCAAACCCTGAAGAGCGGCATCGTCGCTCAGCAGACCTGCACTGAGTTTCATGGCAGATTCGTGCTCGGCCATCGGAATATCGGTAGTGCTATTCATCGCGAATCTCCTTGTGTGTATCCATGAAGCTGGCTTAGACCAGAGCACGTGCTACTGCCCAGTACAGGCCTCGATTGAAACCCTTGCGCATCATTCCGCCGATCTTGGTGGGAGGCGTTGGCTTGACATCTACTTTGTAGTCATACCAAAGAGGCATTCCGTCATCGAGCCCCATCTGTGCGATGGCTACAACTCGGCCGTCGTATGCGTCGCAGGTACGGTCGAAGCGGATCTGCGATGCGATGTTGTTGACGACAACAGGTGACTGGCTGTGGCAGGAGCCACCGGCCTTGCTGACAGGAAGATCCACGGTGTCGCCGAGCACGTAGACATTCGAAGTGCCTAACATTTGCATCGTCTCGTGGTCGGTGGGGAGCCAACCTTCGCCATCCTGTGCCTGGGACATACCGCTATCGCGTACGGCCTGTACTGCGCGAATGGGTGGAGTGGCCATGAGGATGTCGAAGTCTTCTGACCCGCCCTCTTCCGAATAGGCGATCTTTGCGTCGGGGTCCACGTGCGACAACGTGAACCCGCGCTGATAACGTATGCCGCGCTGCTCGAACACTGTCGGGAGGATCTCGCAGGTATCCCTCTGAAGGAACAGGCAGTTGCGCAGCAGTTGCGATACCGTGGGGTAGGTATAGATGATCTCCACTTTGTCTCGCACTCCGCGGCGGCGTAACAGATCGTCGAGCATCAGGGTCGTCTCGATTGGTGCGATGCCACACTGGTGGGGGACGTTCGGGGTCTTGGGGAAGGTCACGGTGATGAATATTCGGCCCTTCTCGATACGAGTCAGCTTGTCGGCCAATTGGCGGGCAGGTCCATGCTGGTAGAAATGGTCACCGCCCTCGGCCAAGCCAGCAATGCGCTCTGGGGAAGGAACGCAGCCTGTGGATATCACAAGATGGTCGTAATTAAAGCGCTTTCCGCTTTTGCATTGGACTGATTGAGCCGCAAAATAGAAGTTCTCCACTTCCTCAACTTGAAAGTCGATTTCAGGCCTCAGCAGTCCGCGTTGTTTACGCCTCAGCTCGTCCCGGAAGAATGCATTGAAAGCCACATACATAAAGGCTGGCTTGTAATAGTGCCAGGGAGAATTAGAGAGCATGGTGATGCGCACCTTGCCGCTCAGCAATTCTGGATACAACTTGATGACTAGATGATTGGCTGTCATGGTTCCGCCAATGCCGCCGCCAATGATCAATATGTGATGCGCCATCCTGCTACTCCTTTTTACGTTCAGTCGGAAAATGGCCGACCCCGATAGGTGCCGGTTCGGGAAACCAAGCTCAATCGGGTCGAAGTGAGCGCCAGACTCCTTCCCACAACGAGTCAAAGAGCTGTGCGAGCGGTGTGTCCACCAGTCCGTCAAGACGCAGGCAAATAATGCGAATTGCGCTGCCATACATCAAACTGGCCGCAACCATGGGTTCCATTGAGCGAATCTCGCCGTCTTTCATGCCCGAGAACACAAAGCCACGCATACGGACAAATGCAGAAGCGGAGCAGATCGCTTGCTCCTCTGGCAGGAACTCGCGGTGACGTGCGTTGACCACAAAACCCATTGCATCAGGCTCGGCTTCAGTCAAAGCGAACAACATGCGCAGTACGGCTTCACAGCGTTCGCGGCTGCTTGCGTACTGCACTTCAATGACATCCAGCAGCACATTCATGCGGGCGAGCAGGTGTCGATACAGCTCCCGAGCAATGCCTTCTTTATCAGTGAAATGGTTGTAGAAGTAGCCGATAGAAACTCCAGCCTCGGTGCATAACTCTTGGATTGAAGTGTTAAAGAAGCCATTCCTTACAAAAAGCCTCAGAGCCACGCTAAGCGTTTGAATATGGCGGGAGCCGGCATTTGGAAAGAATGTCCAGGTTTCTTTTTGCATTGTAAAAATAGAATGAATCTTCATTCTATTTTTCACGCAGTGATGATATGGAAAAACGGGAGTAAACCCTGTTTACAGACAGTCGAATTTTCTCAATTTCTGGAGATTGAAATTTGGCCGAGCAGGCCTTTCGCCTTTTACCTTTGCTTTTGTATAAAGAGGTCGAGGCTCTATAGGGCTCTCTATCTGATGGGTTCGGTGTCGTATCTGGCTACCCGGCGGATGAGTGCGGTGGCCATATCAGCCAGCACAAACACAACGTGAATGGGTTTCGGTTCCGGGCGAGCATCTTCTCGATTTCTGGAATCAGAATAGCCGTCTCGGGGGGGATCTGTCATCAGCTTTTTGCTCCACGTGTCTTTTGCTCTATCCGGCAACGCCACTCTTGGGCATGCCTTGAGTCCTCCTGCATTCAGGGCTTGATACCCGAGACGTGCCAGCCCTTGTGCTCCGACACGGTATTGGCACTGCCGATAAGGCGCTTCTGATGCTCAAGCTGCATTCCTGGACTCGTATTGCAGCCATCCTGGTCTTTGGAGATAGGGGGCTGTTGTGCTTCACCAAAGTCAGAAAGTCAGGTTCATGTGAGACTACAGAAACAAAAAACCAGTTCAAGGCTGGCGAGGTGTGGGCAGGAGCTTCGCTTGCTTACACGTCAAATACCTGTAAGCGATGGAATAACCTAGACCTATTGCTATGAAAAAGTTGCTTGGAATCTCGGCATTCGCACTGTTCTTGTCTGGCTGCCATGCACACCATGGACATGGTTAAGGGCACCGTTACCATGATGGGTTCTACGGGCATCCACACGGCCACAAGCATCATGGTCATCGGTCTTGGGTGGTCATCGCGCGGGCATAAGCGCCACAGCGGACGTGGGAACGGTCGACGCCAGGCCTGAAACACAAAAAAGCCACCTTTGAGGTGGCTTGGTTTATCTGAAGACTGTTTAGAAAGCGTCGACGCTGTACTCGCCTTCGGGAGGGTTCTGGGACAGCATCCGCAGAACTTCTTCGGGGGAGCGCGGGTCAGGCATTGGCGTCATGATCTCTTGAATCGTCGCTTTGAGTTCTGGATAGGCGGCGTACAGGTAGGTCATGGCTACTCCTTGAAGGGTGGATGGAAGCTGATGTGTCCCTTTTTAACGTTTGACTGTGTCAGTTCGTTGACAGGAATGTAAGCCGTGAGGTGTGCCTACAGATTCTCAAGCAGGCATCGTACGGTCCTGTCGTCCGGTTATTAGGCTGTCTGCCCGGGCAGAAAAAGGCAGCGCGTGCAGTGACTCGGATCGCACCGCCAGGGGGCTGAAGTCGGTATCCGCCCAAGCCGGGCCAGCAAATCAGCGTATCGCTGCTGCGGAGGGTAGACAGCAAGCGCGATGGCGCCAAGCGGTTTGGCCATGGTTTTTCATCCTCTGCGGGCTCGTCGCCGCAATGCAGGGCGGCGTATCAGTAGCGGCGATAGCCGGGTTGTTGCCGGATGCTTTGCAGTCAATCTGGTGCTGGACTCTGTCAGCCATGCGCGGCGCGTGATGACGCAGTCGAGAAGCTCTGGCCTGTGCTCCAGATGAGAGGCAGGCTTGTGATTGCGCAACGGTGTTTGGCTGTGCTGCGGTGGTTGCCGACTTGATTGGCTCGATCGTGGAAAAAAGGCTTGGCTAATAGGAGAGGGCCGCTGGCTAGCTAAAACGCTGCAAGCCCTCGCTTGTCAGCGCCCCACGATGAAGAGGCGGTACAGCGATTCGCTGCACCATGAGATGAATCATAAACGCAATTGAGAATCGTTTGCAAATAACCGTGCGATTCTCAGGACTATAGAAAGAAAGGGCCAATGCTTGGAGGCATGAAACTGAATTGCTCCAAGAGTTGCTGGATAGATACGGGTGTTGGGTTCAGGCGCGTTGGAAGAGGTTGCGATGTGTCAGTGCCGAGGAACGGTACCAGTCTCTGCCGCTGGAAGATGAATCATCAATTTCCGGACTGGCGCTAGACAGGCTCAGCTTGCACTGCAAGCCGTGTCCATGAAGTTCCATCATTTGCTGTTTGTAGCCTGTGCCCTGAAGAGGGAGCACTTGAACTCTGTGCGCTGGCGCCTGGCCAGCGCTGGCATGATGTCGAATCCATGGTCTGCGTTCCCTCTGGTTGATATTTCGTATGCTGCTGACGTATCCTGATAAGGCATGCCTCTATAGTGGCCATTCATCGCGACACTGAGGCGTATGTCCTGGTTGCCTGGCGGTAGTCAGCGGAGTGGCCCAAGTCCCAGGCATGATCCGCTGGCGCCTTCTGCGTTTACCGTTGTGGGCACGTTGATAACGTGTAAGGGCTTGTACCGCATGGATGCCCTGGCTGCTCCCGCGGCCGTAGGCCTCGCTTGCGCTTAACTTTGACCCAAGCCGCATTTCGCGGCTTTGTTCATAGGGAGGGCATCATTAATACTCATCAAGCCAAGGGTGCGCTGAAGGATGCTGCAGGTAGGGTTCAGGAGAGATTTGGTGAACTCATAGACAGTCCTGAACAAGAAGCCAGGGGGATCGCAAAGCAGGTTGAAGGTGCCGCTCGGAAGAAGGTCGGTGATCTGAAAGAAGCGATTCAAGAGGTTGCAAAAAATAAGCTGCACGAGCTCTAATGAGCAAAGTCCGCTAGGCCAGCCAGCTGATTTTTGTGTTGCTTTCTGGCGTGGTTCATTACTGAATATCTATTCATGCTGTGAATTTATACATGTGTGCTACAATGCAACCGTCGGGGAAATCATGCTGGCGCCTAGGAATGGTGGTCGGCCCCCGACGCGGAATATCGCGAGGTGGAGCAGTCTGGTAGCTCGTCGGGCTCATAACCCGAAGGTCGTTGGTTCAAATCCGGCCCTCGCAACCAATAAAGCCCTGGTCGGAAACGGTCAGGGCTTTTTTTGCCATCTTTCTGTCATATTTCGAGAGCAAGATACGCATCGCTAGGTTCAGGTTGTAGCACTGAAAGATGGCTTAACCCCTGGCGCCAATTCCAAAGCCCTGGCTGTAGCAGCCGGGGCTTTTTCTTTTGCCTTCTGCCAGCCGAGAGCTGGTTGCTGCGGCCAGGGCTTTGTCTCGTCGGCTTTTCTTGTTCCCTTGAGCCAGCCAAGGCTACGCTCAGGTGGCATGCCGCACGGGTGATGAGAGGGCTTCTTCATTGCTCACGGAGAGCTCTTGCATGTGTCACCTTTGGCCGAAGGTGTGGAAGCTGGAGTTGCGGAGGCAGCCGGTTTTCTTGCCATGAGGGCGCAAAGCATCAATGCTCCGTGCTGGCCTTAGAGGGGTAAGGCGGTTCTTGGCCTGCCGAGCCACAAATAAATATGATGGCGCGTATAAGTCGGCAAGGTTGCAAAGCATAGACAGACAAAAGGGGTTAGATCTTTCGATCTAACCCCTTGTCATTTGGTCGGAGCGGCGGGATTCGAACTCGCGACCCTCTGCTCCCAAAGCAGATGCGCTACCAGGCTGCGCTACGCTCCGAAGCCTCTATTCTAACTACAAAAAATTGCTCATTTTTTGAAAGTGTCGAATTTTTAATGGCGAGGCGCTATTTATTTTGAACGAGGTGTCGTGGGGGCCGGGCCACGGTTGGCCAGGTGGCGGAAGGTAATGCGGCCCTTGGTCAGGTCGTAGGGCGACATTTCCAAAGACACTTTGTCGCCGGCCAGAATGCGAATGTGGTGCTTGCGCATCTTGCCGCCGGTATAGGCAATCAGTTGGTGACCGTTGTCCAGCGTGACGCGAAAACGCGAGTCAGGCAGGACTTCCGTCACGGAGCCTTGCATTTCAATCAGTTCTTCCTTGGCCATTGTTCAATCTCTCAGAAAAGGTCAGTTGCGGCGCTTGCTCGTCATCACCACGGAAAAGGCCTGAGCAGTACAAGTGCTCAGGCCTCAATGTGGCAAGGGCGCTGCGCTGTTTGCGCAGACCGAACAAAAGGCCGATATCCAATCAAGCTATGCTGTGAAGCAGCATTCAGCTAAACATTGGAATTGTAGCGTCTCGCCTTCGCTTATGCCCTCATAAATGGGTAAAGCGTCGCAGCGATGAGACGGGGGTATGGGTCTTTGTCATGACGCTTGCATCATTGAGATGTCGTGCCCGGGTGGTGGCCTGGATGGGGGAAAACGCCTGTAGCCCTCAAAGACAGCCGCCGCTGCCGTGGTCTTGGCTAGAATCCTGTTCGACAGCTCTATAACTTTGATAGCAAAATTCCATTGTGTCTGATCGACTTGCCGTACTTTCCCAATATTTCTTGCCCAAGCAGGCGCTGACCGCGCTGATGGGAAAACTGGCGCAAGCCGAGGCTGGCGGATTGACGACGGCGGTCATTCGCCGCTTTATCCAGCGATACCAGGTGAACATGGCCGAGGCCGCCAATCCCGATCCTGCCGCCTACAAGACTTTCAATGCCTTTTTTACACGTGCGCTCAAGGACGGCGTTCGCCCTCTGGCGCAGGCGGACTGGATTTGCCCGGTAGATGGTGCGATCAGCCAGTTCGGCAGGATCGAAGGCGAGCAGATATTTCAAGCCAAGGGGCATCAATACAGTGCGACCGCCCTGGTGGGAGGCGATGCGGCTCTAGCCCGTCAGTTCGATAACGGCAGCTTTGCCACGATCTATCTGAGCCCGCGCGACTATCACCGCATTCATATGCCTTGTGCCGGCAAGCTGCGCAGCATGACCTATGTGCCAGGGGATCTGTTCTCGGTGAACCCGGTTACCGCACGTGGCGTACCCGGCTTGTTCGCGCGCAATGAGCGCGTGGTCTGCGTGTTTGATACCGACCATGGCCCCTTCGTGCTGGTACTGGTGGGCGCGACGATCGTTGGCAGCATGGCCACGGTGTGGCACGGCCTGGTCAACCCGCCGCGCCCAGGCCATATCAAGACCTGGAATTACGAAGGTGCCGAAGCAGTGACGCTGGCTAGCGGCGAGGAGATGGGCCGCTTTCAGCTTGGCTCCACGGTGGTCATGCTGTTTCCACAAGCGGCAGGCCTGCAGTTCAATCCGCAGTGGCAGCCAGCGGCGCCGGTGCAACTGGGTCAGGTCATGGCCAACGCCCAGATCAAGCTGGGCTGATAGCCGGGTTTCATAGAAAAAGCCGCTGATGCCATGAGCTCAGCGGCTTTCTTGTTTTGATGGATCAAAGAAACCAGGTCAGCGGCTCGGGCCTGCGTTCGGTGGTGAACACTGTGGGGGCAAGACTCAGGCGATCGGGTTTTACCGGGTCGTCGTGACCTCGGAGGTAGACCATCAGTTCGCGTCTGCGCAAGATGACATGGCTGACGATTTCGCGTCGGCCATTCTGAGTGACCTCGGTGCCGGGGCGAAACAACGGCATATGAAACAGGCCACTGCGTGTGGTGGGCGGCGATGCCGCAACTTCATTGGAGGCGAGCTGCATGGGCTTTCCGTAGTAGTGGTGACTGCTTATCGGCAGCGAATCACCAAACTAAAGCCCGAATTGCCGGGCCTGGTTCAACCGGGCTGGGCCAGGGCCTTGAGCAGCTCGGTCTCCATGCGCAACTGGCTGTTGTTGTCCTGCAGTTCAGGGCCTTCGATGAGGAAGGTGTCTTCCACGCGCTCACCCAGGGTGCTGATCTTTGCCAGATGCACGCTGATATGGTGCTGGGCCAGGATGCGGGCAATGATGTAGAGCAGGCCGGCGCGGTCTGACGCGGAGATGGACAGCAGCCAGTGCTGGGCTTTTTCATCGGGGCGCAGGATGACGCGCGGAGCGAACGGAAAGCTTTTGACGCGGCGCGACAGCCGTCTTTGCGATGGCGTGGGCAGAGGACCGCCGTGCAGCAGGGTCTGGGTCAGATCGCTTTCCACCATGTGCATGAGCTCGCGGTACTGCTCCTGCATGGTGGGTGCGACGACCTGGAAGGTGTCCAGTGCGTAATCGTTGTTGGCCGTGTGCACCCGCGCATCGAGGATGGAAAACCCGGCCCGGTCGAAGTAGCTGCAGATGCGGGCAAACAGATCGGGCTGATCAGGTGCGTAGACCAGCACTTGCAGACCTTCACCGGCCAGCGACCGCCGGGCGCGTACCACGGGCTTACCCTGACCCACATGGCGTGAGAGATGGCGGGTATGCCAGGCGATGTCGGCCGCTTCATGGCGCATGAAGTAGCTCACATCCAGTGTTTCCCAGAGTTTCTTGTGGGACTCGAAGGGCTGGGCGGACAGTGCCAGCTGTACCAGCGCCTCACGCTTGCGGGCTTCGATTTCGGCGGCGGCATCCGGGGCGCGGCCACCCAGCACGCGCAGGGTCAGGCGGTAGGTATCTTCCAGCAGCTTGCCTTTCCAGGCGCTCCAGACCTTGGGGCTGGTGCCGCGAATGTCGGCCACCGTCAGCAGGTACAAGGCGGTGAGCTTGCGCTCGTTGCCGACGCGTTCGGCAAAGGCGCGAATCACATCGGGGTCGGACAGATCCTGTTTCTGGGCCACCTGGCTCATGGTCAGGTGCTCGCGCACCAGAAACTCGACCAGCTCCGCATCGGCCTTGTCGATCTGGTGGGCACGGCAAAAGCGCTTGACTTCGACGGCACCGATCACGGAGTGATCGCCGCCACGGCCTTTGCCGATGTCGTGGAAGATGGCGGCCAGATACAGAATCCAGGGCTTGTCCCAGCCTGCGGCGAGCTGGGAGCAGAACGGATACTCATGGGCATGCTCGGCCATGAAGAAGCGTCGCACATTGCGCAGCACCATCAGGATATGCTGGTCCACGGTGTAGACGTGGAACAGATCATGCTGCATCTGTCCCACGATGCGGCGGAAGGGCCAGAGATAGCGGCCCAGTACCGAGGTCTGATTCATCAACCGGATGGCATGGGTGATACCGCGCGGCTGCTGCAGGATTTTCATGAAGGTGGCGCGATTGACCGGATCGCGACGGAAAGCACTGTCCATCACATTGCGGCTGGCATACAGCGCTCTCAGGGTTCGCGTCGACAGACCCGTCAATCCCTCATGCTGTTCATACATGAGAAAGGTTTCGAGAATGGCATGCGTATCGCGCTCGTACAGATCGTCGCTGACCACCTCAATGGTGCCGGCCTTCTCACAGAAGCGATCATTGAGTTGAATCAGTTCGTGCGAGCCGGGGTTCAGGCGCTCTTCGATGCTCATGCGCACGATCTGGCACAGCTGGGTCACCGCCTTGGCGGCCCAGTAATAGTGGCGCATCAGGGTCTCGCCAGCGCGCATGGCCAGCTTGCGGCCCTCCGGCGTGGTGGAGCGGTAGCCAAAGGCTTCGGCCACGGCGGTCTGCAGGTCAAAGACCAGCCGGTCCTCATGGCGGCCGGCGGTGGCGTGCAGGCGGGCACGGATCAGGCTGAGCAGGGATTCGTTGGATTCGAGCTGCTGGACCTCGAAATGGGTGATCAGGTCTTGCTCAGCCAGCTCATGCCAGCTGTTGCCGAAGCCTGCGGCCTTGGCCAGCCAGAGCATGGTGTGCAGATCGCGCAGCCCGCCGGGCGATTCCTTGCAGTTGGGCTCGAGCGAATAGGGCGTGAAGTCGTATTTGGCGTGGCGCTGGCGCATTTCCAGCAGCTTGCCTTCGACAAAAGCCTTGGGATCAAGTTGCGCGCGGAACTGCTGCTCGAAGTCGGCAAACAAGGCCTTGCTGCCCGTGATGCGGCGTGACTCCAGCATGGCGGTCTGCACCGTCAGGTCCTGCGCAGCCTCCTGCAGGCATTCGGCAATGCTGCGCACGCTGGAGCCGATTTCCAGGCCTGCATCCCAGCAACTGCTGATGAACTGCTCGATGCTGGCTGCCAATTCCGCAGCCGGCTGTGCACTGCTTTGGGGCAGTAACACCAGCACATCGATGTCCGAATAGGGAAAGAGCTGGGCGCGCCCATATCCGCCCACGGCCAGAAGGGCTGCACCTTCCGGCATCTGCGCGCGCTGCCAGAGAGTGCGCAGAAGACCGTCGGCGAGTTCACTGAAATGGTGCAGCACTCCGCGCACGCTGCGTCTGCCCAGCGTGGGGTTGCGCAGCAACTCCATCTGCCGGGCCTTTGCCTCGCGGTATTGCTCGCGCAGGCTCTGTAGCGAGGAGAGGTCGGAGGCGTCGGCAGAGTTGGCGTAGGAGTGGGCAGATGAGGTCATGCGCAGTAGAAAAAAGCGTTTCAACAGGGCAAGTGCTTGAGCGTCACCTTAACCCAACTGACTTGGGCTTGAGGCCTGTGATGGCAAAAAGATGAGCGCATGGCGCTTGCAGCACAAGGTCTACAAGCAAAAAATATGCCGCATCCAGCTTTGGCCGGATGCGGCATGCAGATCAGCGGCAGCAGCGCGCTCAGGTGCGGATGGCCGTGATGAAGTCGGGCGGAGTGGGTGAGCCATCGGACCAGGTCAGCACGTCATAGCCGGTCTTTGTAACGGCCAGCATCAGCTCCCACTGGGCGGTCAGGCTGCGATCCTTGGTGACCACGGTCCAGCCGTCGGGCATGGCCTTGATGTCGCGCTTGCCCAGATTCAGCATGGGCTCGATGGTGAAGACCATGCCTTCTTCCAGGACCACGCCTTCGCCGGGGCGGCCATAGTGCAGCACCTGGGGCTCGTCGTGGAACACCTTGCCGATGCCGTGGCCGCAGTATTCACGCACCACTGAAAGATTGTTGCCCTCAGCGTAGGTCTGGATGGCATGGCCGATATCGCCCAGCGTGGCGCCGGGCTTGACTTGGGCAATGCCCTTCCACATGGCCTCGAAGGTCAACTTGGACAGACGCTTGGCGGCAATCGTGCCTTCGCCGATGATGAACATGCGGCTGTTGTCGCCATACCAGCCGTCTTCGGTGATGATGGTCACGTCGACATTGACGATATCGCCCTTCTTCAAAGGCTTGTCGTTGGGGATGCCGTGGCACACCACATGGTTGACCGAGGTGCAGACATAGGCCGGATAGGGCGTCATGCCCGGGGGCT
This sequence comes from Comamonas testosteroni, assembly GCF_000761245.1. GTDB lineage: Bacteria > Pseudomonadota > Gammaproteobacteria > Burkholderiales > Burkholderiaceae_C > Comamonas > Comamonas testosteroni_C. The sequence continues at coordinate 10,982 of NZ_AWOR01000046.1, forward strand.
GATAGCCGAGGCAGGCGGTCTTGGTGCCTTGCTCGGCCATGCGCTTGGCGCACAGATCGTCGATCTGCTGGGTGGTGATGCCGGGCTTGATGTGGGGGGTGATGTAGTCCAGCACATCCGAAGCAAAGCGGCCTGCAACGCGCATGCGCTCGATGTCTTCGGGAGTCTTCAGTGTGATGCTCATGGCCGCAATTATCCCATTGCGCGCTTGAACATGCAGGGCTTGTGGGTGTGAGCATTCGGACTAACCCCGAGGCACGGTAAAATCCGAGGCTCACCGAATTCAGCGAGTTGGCCGGGTCCCCTCAGGCAGGGGATTGGCCAGGTCGCTTTTCAACAGCCTTCACATAAACAGGCCGCCACGTGACATTGCATCTGACACAGTTTGAGGGTGGAAACGCCCTGAGCTCGTTCCGCGCCCAACAGCTTCTGACCGATCTGGTCGCCATCCACCCCAAGATCACCGGCGTATCTGCACGCTTTGTGCACCTGGTTGCCACCGAGGGCGCAGTTGCGCCCGCATTGCAAGAGCGCCTGTCGGCGCTCTTGACTTATGGTGACCCCTATAAGGGCAGTGCGGACGGCTTGGCCTTCATCGTTACCCCCCGTCTGGGCACTATCTCTCCCTGGGCTTCCAAGGCGACCGATATCGCCCGCAACTGCGGCCTGAATGTGTTCCGTGTGGAGCGCATGACCGAGTATCGCGTGGAAATGAAGTCCGGCCTGCTGGGCGGCAAGCCCGAGTTGTCGACAGAGCAAACCGCTCAGGTCGCCGCTTTGCTGCACGACCGCATGACCGAGTCCGTGTTTGCGACACGCGCAGAGGCCGAGCAACTGTTCACCACCCTGGCTGCACAACCCATGGAGTTTGTGGACGTGCTGGGCGGTGGCCGCGCAGCGCTGGAATTAGCGAACAAACAATGGGGCCTTGCCCTGGCCGAAGACGAGATCGAGTATCTCGTCAATGCTTTCAACGACCTCAAGCGCAATCCCACGGACGTGGAGCTGATGATGTTTGCGCAGGCGAACTCCGAGCATTGCCGCCACAAGATCTTCAACGCCAAGTTCACCATCGACGGCGTGGAGCAGGAAAAGTCGCTGTTCGGCATGATCCGCAACACCGAAGCATGCTCGCCCCAGCACACCGTGGTGGCCTATGCCGACAACGCTTCCATCATGGAAGGCCATGAGGTTGAGCGATTTGTCGCCAAGTTCGATGCCAAGGCAGACGCAATCAGCGCTCCCAGCTATCAGAAGCAGGCGGCTACCAACCATGTGCTCATGAAGGTGGAAACACATAACCACCCTACGGCGATTTCGCCCTTTCCCGGCGCATCGACCGGCAACGGCGGCGAAATCCGTGACGAAGGCGCAACCGGCCGTGGCTCCAAGCCCAAGGCCGGCCTGACCGGCTTTACCGTCTCCAAGCTCTGGGGCAGCGAAGTGGGCAAGCCCGAGCACATCGCCAGCCCGCTGCAGATCATGATCGAAGGCCCTCTGGGCGGCGCGGCGTTCAACAACGAGTTCGGTCGTCCCAATCTGACCGGCTATTTCCGCGAGTACGAACTGCAGGTCGGCGACATCACTCGCGGCTACCACAAGCCCATCATGATCGCCGGCGGCCTCGGCGTGATCGATTCCGAGCTGACCAAGAAGATCGAGTTCCCGGCGGGCACGCTGCTGATCCAGCTGGGCGGCCCCGGCATGCGCATCGGCATGGGCGGCGGGGCGGCCAGCTCCATGGCTTCGGGCACCAATGCCGCCGAACTGGACTTCGACTCGGTGCAGCGCGGCAATCCCGAGATCGAGCGCCGTGCGCAAGAAGTCATCAACCATTGCTGGCAGCAGGGCGCCGAGAACCCCATCCTGGCCATCCACGACGTGGGTGCCGGTGGTATCTCCAATGCCTTCCCCGAGCTGACCAACGATGCCGGGCGCGGTGCACGCTTTGACCTGCGTGCAGTCAAGCTCGAAGAGTCCGGCCTGTCGCCCAAGGAAATCTGGTCCAACGAATCGCAGGAGCGCTATGTGCTGGCCATCGCTCCCGAATCGCTGGAGCAGTTCACGGCCTTCTGCGAGCGCGAGCGCTGCCCGTTTGCCGTGATCGGCACGGCCACCGAAGAACGCCAGCTGGTGCTGGAGGACACGGGGGTCGAGTCCGGCGACCAGAAGTTCCCCGTGGACATGCCCATGAACGTGCTACTGGGCAAGCCGCCCAAGGTGCACAAGGATGTGACCAGCGTGGAGCGCGAACTGCCCGCCATGGACCTGACCGGCGTGCCGCTGGAAAAGGCCGTGATCGAAGTGCTGGCCCACCCCACGGTGGCTTCCAAGCGCTTCCTGATCACCATCGGCGATCGCGCCGTCGGCGGCCTGACCCATCGCGACCAAATGGTCGGTCCCTGGCAGGTGCCGGTGGCCGACGTGGCCGTGACCCTGGCAGATTACAAGGGCTTCAAGGGTGAAGCCATGGCCATGGGCGAGCGCACACCGCTGGCCGCCATCAACGCGCCCGCCTCGGGCCGCATGGCCGTGGCCGAAGCCATCACCAATATGCTGGCCGCACCCATCGAGCTGTCCAAGGTGAAGATGTCGGCCAACTGGATGGCCGCCTGCGGCGAAGCCGGCGAAGACGCTGCGCTGTACGCCACCGTCAAGGCCGTGGGCATGGAGCTGTGTCCCGCGCTGAACATCTCGATTCCCGTGGGCAAGGACTCCCTGTCCATGCGTACCCAGTGGAGCGAGAACGGCCAGACCAAGAAGGTCACCTCGCCCGTGAGCCTGATCATCACCGGCTTTGCCGCCATCGACGATGTGCGCAGCACGCTCACGCCCCAGCTCGACGCCGAGGTGGAAGACAGCACCCTGGTGCTGATCGACCTGGGTCGCGGCAAGATGCGCATGGGCGGCTCCATCATCGGTCAGGTGCTCAATCAGTCGGGCAACGAAGTGCCGGATCTGGACGAGCCCAAGGATCTGATCGCCATGGTGGACGCAGTGAATTCATTGCGCGCCAAGGGACTGATCCTGGCCTACCACGACAGGGGCGACGGCGGCCTGCTGGCCACGGCCGCCGAAATGGCCTTTGCCGGCCATGTGGGCGTGGCCTTGAATGTGGACATGCTGATCACCGAAGGCGACGGCATCTCCGACAGCCGCATGGACAGCGGCGAAGGCAAGAACTGGGGCAAGCAGGTCTCCGGTCGCCGCGAAGACCTGACCTTGCGCGCGCTGTTCAACGAAGAGCTGGGCGCCGTGCTGCAGATCAGGACCGAGGACCGTGCCGAAGTGCTGCAGGTGCTGCGCGAACATGGCCTGATCCAGTGCAGCCATGTCATCGGCAAGACCCGTCCTGCTTCGTCCGCTGTGGACGCCGGCAAGGGCGAGCTGCAGGTGTGGCGCGATGCGAACAAGGTGTTCGGCGCAACCCTGTCCGATCTGCACCAGGTCTGGGATGCCGTGAGCTGGAAGATCACCCAGCAACGCGACAACCCCGTGTGCGCCGACAGCGAGCATGCTGCGGCGGGTGAACCCACCGACCCCGGCATGCATGTGCATCTGACGTTCGACCCTCAGGAGAACGTGGCAGCGCCCTTCATCAACGTGGCTGCCAAGCCTCGCGTGGCGGTGCTGCGCGAGCAGGGCGTGAACTCCCATGTGGAAATGGCCTACGCCTTCACCGAAGCCGGCTTTGATGCGGTGGACGTGCACATGAGCGACCTGCAGTCCGGCCGTGCGCAGCTCAAGGACTTCGCCGGTGTGGTGGCCTGTGGCGGCTTCAGCTATGGCGACACCCTGGGTGCGGGCATTGGCTGGGCACGCTCCATCACCTTCAACGACCGTCTGTCCGAGCAGTTCCAGGCCTTCTTCGGTCGCAGCGACACCTTCGGCCTGGGCGTTTGCAACGGCTGCCAGATGTTCGCCGAACTGGCCGACATCATCCCCGGTGCGCAGGATTGGCCGCGCTTCACGCAAAACCAGAGCAACCGCTTCGAGGCGCGTCTGAGCATGGTGGAAGTGCTGGAGTCGCCCAGCCTGTTCCTGCAAGGCATGGCCGGCTCCCGTCTGCCCATCGCCGTGGCGCATGGCGAGGGCTTTGCCAACTTCCAGTTCCGTGGCAATGCCCAGCAGGTGGTCAAGTCCATGCGCTATGTGGACAACCACGGCCAGCCGACCGAGCAGTATCCGTTCAACCCCAACGGCTCGGCTGGTGGCTTGACTGCAGTGACGACCGCCGATGGGCGTTTCACCGCGATGATGCCTCACCCCGAGCGCGTGTTCCGCAATGTGCAGATGAGCTGGACCTCGGGCGACAAGTCCGAGTTCAGCCCCTGGATGCGCGTCTGGCGCAACGCCCGCAAGTGGCTGGGTTGATTCCCTGGCACTTCTAGTGCAATCAAAAGGCTCTGCATTCTGCAGAGCCTTTTTTCATATCTCATGGCTTTCACAGAGCCCGGTTGCAGGCTCAACTGCACTATGAGAAAGACGAACGAAAGCCAGATAGCGAGTACCTTGCTGCGGTTGCCGCAGCAGGTGTTGATGTGCTGCGGTCAGCGTCAGTCAGATTTGCCCGCGGAGGATGCCAGCGAACAGCTTTTGCTGGATCACTTTCGACGCTGTTCCTCGGCCGCCAGACAGCATCTCTTGCAGTCTTCTATTTTGTTGACAGCGGGCCTTTCAGATGAAGTGTCGTCAGTGGCCGAGTCTCCGACCCGCAGCCGACTGCCAAGGCCTTGACACAGTGCATGTGGCCTCGCGGGCGTCCTGGCCGGTTGGACCCAGAGAAGCCAGATCTGCAGTATCCATTCGACAGCCGCATGGGTAGCCTGGTGCAGCTGCAAGCAGCTTGAATGGCATGAGCATCTACGCCGGGTCGAACTATTGGTAAGCAAAAGTAGCAAGGATGCCGTGACTTGGCTGCTGCGGAGTCGGTACTTGCATCTGCAGCAGCGTCGGCGGGCTGAATGTTCGTCGGGAACAGCAGCGCCGCAGCTTGGCGAGGAAGCCGGTTGATGCATGTCGCACGGCTTCTTTGTGTTCTGATTTTTTGCACGTTTTCATCGGCACAGCGCCATGGCGATGATAGGCTGATGCATTGCGCGCAACGGTTTGCGCGGTCTGTCAAACCACAGTTTTTGCCGCGCTGAAAGCACCGTTTCAGCAAAGTGCGGACGAGGTTTTCCGAGGGTAGTCTGGTACTCGCCCTTGGTGCGTAAGCGCCTCGAACTATCAAGATATTGCGTCGATTCGGGACGGGAGACATTGGTGTCGCGTGTATTAGCAACGGAAGCGGAAGTTTTGGCACTGTCGCCGGATGCTGCGTCATCCAAGGCGGCCAAGGGACTGCAGTCCCTGAGCAAATGGCCGAACACAGGCAGCAATGATGCTGCGGCGTGGGGGGAATGCCAGGGCAGCGGCAGCAAGCCGTATCAGACTCAGGTCGATCTGAGCGGGCCGGCCTTCAAGTGCTCCTGCCCCAGCCGCAAGTTCCCCTGCAAGCACGGGCTGGCGTTGATGCTGCTGCGCGCAGGCGGCCAGGTGCCGGAGGGCGGCGAGCCCCCTGAATGGGTCAGCAACTGGCTGGGTGGTCGTCTGCAAAAAGCCGAGCAGAAAGAGGCCAAGGCGGCGGCCATTGCCGCTGCGCCAGTTGCGGATCAGGAGGCTCTGGTCAGACAACAGGCCAAGCGCGAGGACAAACGCTGGGACAAGGTTGCTGGCGGCATGCAGGAGCTGTCGCTATGGATGCAGGACATGGTGCGCACCGGCCTGGCCAATCAGGCGGGTGACAGCCAAACGCGCCAGCACTGGAACACCATGGCGGCACGCATGGTGGATGCCCAGGCCACGGGTATGGCCGCGCGTATCAGGGAAGCCTGGGAGCTGGTGGACAGTCACCCGACCTGGCCGCGTGACCTGCTGGTGCAGCTTGGCCATTGGCAGCTGCTGGTGGATGCGGTGCAGCGGCGTGACTCGCTGAGCCCCGAGGTGAAGGCCGACGTCATGGCCGCCCTGGGCTGGCCCATGGACAAGGCCGAAGTACAGGCCCGTGGCGAGACCATCAGCGACGATTGGCGGGTGCTGGGCCAGCGCCTGATCGAGCGCGAGGGCCGCCTGCTGGAGCGCCGCGTCTGGTTGCAGGGCCTCAATACTGGCCGCGCAGCCCTGATCCTGGACTATGCCCAGGGCGGGCGCGGGTTCGAGACGGCCTGGGTGAGCGGCGGCGCTTATCGCACAGCCTTGAGCTTCTACCCTGGCAGGGCGAGCCTGCGGGCGGTCGCGGTCAATGGGGTTGAAGCACTCGACAGCTGCGATGCCGCAGCCCTGACGGCCAAGGCTTTGGGCGAACCGTTGCAGCAACTGGGCGAGCGCATTGCGGCCAATGCGCTGCAGCCGGTGCAGCCGCTGTGGTGTGCGAATGCCCAACTACTGTATGTAGAGGGGCAATGGCTGGTGGGCTGGCCCACAGGGCAGAGCCAGGCGGCGCCCGTGCCTGCGGTGATTGCCGATGACGAAGCCTGGCGGCTGCTGGCGCTGAGCGGCGGCACGCCTCTGGCCCTGTTTGGCGAGTGGGAGTCCGGGCCGCAACTGGGGCGCTGGCGCTTGCTCAGTGCCTGGCAGCAGGATGCTCACAGCAAGGCCTTGTCCCCCATCTGGCATAACCAAGGAGAGATGCGATGAGCAGCGCCAATTTGTGGGCTGCACTGCAGCAGTCAAGTCTGGTCGGGTCGGACAGGCTGGCCGTGCCTGCGGTGTTGACCGCGCAGGTCGATGCCGCAGCCAGCCCCGGTTTGCAAGCCATGCAAGCCGCCTGGCTGCAGCCGGCTGCATCAACGGCGGCACAGCTGCTCAGAGCCAGCGCCGTCGCTGCCGTCCTGGAGCGGGCGGGCTGGCAGCCCGGTGCGCAGGTTAGGCTCGGCGCACCTTTGAGCTCTCCGGCATTGCCAGCTGACGAGTCTCGCCGTGCGCCCGAGGATGAGCGCTTGCATGACCTGATGCGTGATGTGCTGCAGCATGGGCCCGAGAGCATGCTGGCTCCCATGTTCCATGTCCTCGATCAGGCTGGACAGCGCCTGCCTCATGCGCTCCTGGTCGATGCTTTGAATGAAGGCCGCCGTTCGGTGGAGCTGCGTACCTGGCTGACGCCGGTGCTGGGCGAGCGAGGCCGCTGGCTGGCCGGGCTCAACCCGCAGTGGAGCTATGCCAGCGGCGTGCAGGAGACGGCCAATGCCGAGCTGATCTGGCAGGAGGGCTCCATCGAGCAGCGCGTGGCGCTGCTGCACAGCGAACGTGAGACCGATGCCGACCAGGCGCGTGCCAGACTGGAAGCCAGCTTGAAGGAGCTCAATGCCAAGGAGCGTGCACCCATGGTGCTGGCTCTGGGTGTAGGGCTGTCGATGGCGGACGAGCCGCTGCTGGAAAAGCTGCTGACCGATCGCAGCAAGGAGGTGCGTGAGAACGCGGCCCGTCTGCTGTCGCGTCTGCCGCAAAGCGCGCACAGCCTGCGCGTCCTGGGCTGGCTGCAGTCCATGCTGAGCCGCAATGCCAAGGGAGAATGGCAGATCGAGCCGCCCGAGGAGGGGAGCAAGGACTGGGAGCGCGACGGCATTGCGCTGCAGCCGCCGGCCTATATCAAGGGCGTGAAAGCCTGGTGGTTGCAGCAGATGGTGGAGCTTGCGTCCATCGATTTCTGGCTGCAGACCCTGGAGATGACGCCCGAGCAGCTCTGGGACTGGAGCCGCCGCAGCGACTGGAAGACCGCTTTGCGCCAGGGCTGGCTGGCGGCCCTGCGCGATCAGCCCGATGTGCGCTGGATTGCGCTGTTGCAGACCATGGAGCGCGATGCACGGGCTGAAGCGCTGCTGCCGGCCCTGCTGGACCGGTTGAGCCAGCAGGAGCGCGAGGCGCTATGGCAGACGCAGTTGCAGCAAGCCAAGGGCAGCTTGGTGGACCGCATCAACACCATCGAGAGCAGCATGCCCGTGGTTGGCGTGTTTTCTCAATCCATGTCTGAGCAACTGATGGACGCACTGGACAAGGCGCTGGGTGGCAAGCAGGCCACAGGCAGCTGGCATAGTTGGCAGGCCGATCGGGCCGTGCTGGCCTGCGCGCGCCGCCTGCATCCGGCCGTTCTGCCGCGCTTTGTGCGACTCTGGCGTCAGCCTCCACAGGCTGAGGAACTTGCCGTGCCGCAGCAGCCACCCGAGGCAGCAGCCCCGTCAGGGCTGGGCGGGATCTGGAAAAAGCTGGTATCCAAGGTGGCCGATGCGGCCGAAGAGGTCGCCGCAGTGGCTGCGCAAAGCACCCTGACACCCGAACAGCAGGCGCGGCTGGAGCGCGCCCGTCTGCGCCCCTGGGATGACGAGCGCGTGCTCGAGCAACTCAACCGTAGCGTCGATCTGCGCCTGGCCCTGCATGCCGCACTAGGCGCCTAAGCCTTCGAATTTTTCTGCATTCAACCGAAAGTCATCATGAGCCAAGTACTACGTCAGCACGCCGAGGCGCAATTTGCCGAAGAACTCGATGCCCTGCAGAAGGTGGACGACCGTCCGCGCCCGCCCAACTGGAAGCTCTCGCCCTGGGCCGTGCTCCAGTATCTGATGGGCGGCAAGCTCAGCAACGGGTTTGAGCTCAGCCCCAAATACATCGGCAATGCGCGCCTGATGGAGATTGCCGTGTCCACGCTGGCCACCGACCGTGCCTTGCTGCTGTACGGCGTGCCAGGCACGGCCAAATCCTGGGTGTCCGAGCATCTGTCGGCGGCCGTGAGCGGCGATTCGACCATGCTGATCCAGGGCACGGCCGGCACCAGCGAGGAACAGCTGCGCTATGGCTGGAACTATGCCCAGTTGCTGGCCCATGGCCCGTCCGAGAAGGCGCTGGTTCCAAGCCCCCTGGTCCATGCCATGAAGCTGGGCAAGATCGCACGCATCGAGGAGCTCACACGTATTCCCGCCGATGTGCAGGACACGCTGATCACGGTGCTGTCCGAAAAGACGCTGCCTGTGCCGGAGCTGTCCATGGAGTTCCAGGCCGTGCAGGGCTTTTCGGTCATTGCCACGGCCAACAACCGCGACAAGGGCGTCAACGAGCTGTCCAGCGCCCTGAAGCGCCGCTTCAACACTGTTGTGCTGCCTGTGCCGGCCTCGCAGGACGAGGAGGTGCAGATCGTCACCAAGCGCGTGGCCGAGCAGGGGCGGGCGCTGCAGCTGCCAACCGAGCCGCCTGCGCTGCAGGAGGTGCGCCGTGTGGTTCAGATCTTCCGCGAGCTGCGCCACGGCCAGACCGAGGACGGCAAGACCGTGCGCGTGAAGTCGCCCAGCTCCACGCTGTCCACGGCGGAGGCCATCTCGGTCATCAACAGCGGCATGGCGCTGGCCGGCCATTTCGGCGATGGCGTGCTACGCGCGGCCGATGTGGCCTCGGGCCTGCTGGGAGCCGTGATCAAGGACCCGGTGCAGGACACGGTGGTGTGGAAGGAATATCTGGAAACCGTGGTCAAGGAGCGCAGCGACTGGAAGGATCTGTACCGCGCCTGCCGCGAGCAGATCTGACGTACTTCTCGGGACTTTCCCATTCCTTTCTCATGTGACTGCTGATCGAGCCCATGGCCACTTCCGCTGACAACGTCCATTTCTTCGGCATCCGCCACCACGGCCCGGGCTGCGCTCGCAGTCTGCTGCAGGCGCTTGAGGCCTTGCAGCCCGATTGCCTGCTGGTGGAAGGCCCGCCCGAGGGGGAGGCGCTGCTGCCCATGTTGCAAAGTACTGAGCTGCGCCCGCCCGTGGCCATGCTGGTCTATATGCAGGACGAGCCTAGCCAGGCCGCGTTCTATCCGTTTGCCGAGTTCTCACCCGAATGGCAGGCATTGCAGTGGGCCAGTCGCCGGGGTGTTGCAACCCGCTTTATCGACCTGCCGCAGACCCATGGCATGGCCATCGAGTTTGCGCGACGCGAAGCACTTAAGAAGGCCGCACAGGAGGCCGAGGAGGCTGTGCTGTCGGCGGCTGTCCCGGACTCGGAGCAGGATGCACCGGATGTCGCGGAGGCCGCGACGCTTGCCGATATGCAGGATGGCGACGAGCATGAACTGCAGCTGGACCTCCCGGCACCGGCTCCTCAACACCTGCACCGCGATCCGCTGGACTGGCTGGCCCATGCCGCAGGCTTTGACGATGGCGAGAGCTGGTGGAATCGTCTGGTCGAGGAGCGAGGCGACAGCGAAGCACTGTTTGAAAGCATTGGCGAAGTGATGACGGCAGCCCGCGAAGAGCTGGCCAAGGACGGCGAACATTGGCGCGGCGAGGAATACATGAAGCGAGAAGCACTGCGCGAAGCCCATATGCGCCAGTGCATTCGGGAGGCGACCAAGGCCGGTCACCAGCGCATTGCCGTGGTCTGCGGTGCCTGGCATGTGCCAGCGCTCAGGGCCAGCGTGACGGCCAAGGCCGACAGCGCCCTGCTGAAGGGCCTGCCCAAGGCCAAGGTAATGGCGACCTGGGCCCCCTGGACTTATCGCAACCTGGCCAGTAGCAGCGGCTATGGTGCGGGCGTGACTTCGCCGGGCTGGTACCAGCATCTGTGGCAGTGCTATCAGCAGTCCCCCGGTTTGGAGTCAAAGCAACCTCCAGCGCTTGAGGGTGAAGCGAAAACAGCTATCAAAAGCGCAGTTGCTCCGGCCACGCTGCGCACGGCAGGCTGGTTGACGCGCGTGGCCCATTTGCTGCGCGACAAGGATCTGGACTGTTCCAGCGCTCACATCATCGAGGCCACGCGGTTGTCCGAGAGTCTGGCGGCGCTGCGTGGCCAGCCCATGCCCGGCCTGGAAGAAATCAACGAGGCCATCGTCACCGTGATCTGCATGGGCGAGGATGCACCGCTCCTATTGATCGACGAGGAACTGACCGTCGGTCATGTGCTGGGCCAAGTGCCCGCCGATGTGCCTCAGGTGCCGCTGCAGCGTGATATCGAGCAGCAGCAGAAGTCGCTGCGCCTCAAGCCCGAGGCGGCAAGCAGGCTGCTGGCGCTGGATTTGCGCAAGGACACCGATCTGGCACGCAGCCATTTTCTGCACCGTCTGCGCTTGCTGGGCATTGACTGGGGCGTGCGCGCCACCGATGCCCAGCGCAACCGGGGCACCTTCCGCGAAAGCTGGCAACTGCAGTGGGAGCCCGAGCTGGCGGTGCGCATCATCGAGGCCAGCGTGCATGGCGCGACCGTGGCCCAGGCCGCCACGGCCAGGCTGCGCTCCAGCCTGACGCCCGAGACCTCGCTTCCCGAAATCGCGCAGGCCATCGACGATGCACTGCTGGCCGATTTGCCGCAGCTGGTCGAGGCCCTGATCGCCACGCTGGCACAGCGTGCAGCCACCACGGGCGATGTGGCCCAACTGCTGCAGGCCTTGCCGCCGCTGGCCAATGTCTATCGCTACGGCAGCGTGCGCCAGACCGATACCGCCTTGCTGGCCGGCGTGATCGATTCGCTGGTGCTGCGCGCCGCCATCGGCCTGCCTGTAGCCTGCATGGCCATGGATGAGGATGCTGCGGCCGCCATGAAGACCAAGGTGCTGGCGGCGCACGAGGCACTGCGGCTGCGCACCAGCAACGGCGAGGCCCAGCAGGCGGTGGATGCCTGGCGCCTGGCACTGCGCAGCCTGGCCATGGGGGATGCCGCAGCGGCACTGCTGCGCGGCATGGCCTGCCGCTTGCTGCTCGACGAGCAGTTGCTGGAAAGCGCCGAGATCGTGCGTCAGTTCAACCGCAATCTTTCGCTGGGTGCGGCGCCCTTGGATGTGGCGGCCTGGCTGGACGGCTTTCTGAACCAGCAGGCGCTGGTGCTGCTGCATGACGAGTCCATCTGGGGTGCTGTCGATGCCTGGCTCAGCGGTTTGGGCGAGGTGCAGTTTGCACAGATTTTGCCGCTGGTGCGGCGCAGCTTCTCGAGCTTCAGCAATCACGAGCGGCAAAGCCTGGGCGACAAGGTCAAGCGAACGCCTGTGGGGGGCGCTGCGGCACCCGGTCCTGCCATGGGCGCTGCGGACGATGCCGCGCTCTGGGATGAGTCGCGTGCCTTGCTGGCCTTGCCCGTGCTCAATGAGTTGCTGGGCTTGAATCTGCCTCAGGCGCTAATAAGCCAAGCCCAGACAGCTACCGATTTTGATGCGGCCGCGGCCAAGGTGTGACGATGAAGCAAACAGCAAATTTGGCGACCGAGCCGCAACAGGAGTCCGAAGAGCTGCTGCCCACCACGCGGCTGCAGCGCTGGCGCATGGTGCTGGGCAGCCCCGCTGACGCCAGTTGTGGCGGTGTGACGGGCCGCTTGCAGGAGATGGACCAGGCGCTGGCCGCCTTGTATGAGGAAGACAGCAAGCTGGCATCGCGCAAGGGCGGACGCGGCAACTCCTCGCCCTCGGTATCGCGCTGGCTGGGCGATATCCGCAAGTACTTTCCGAGCCAGGTCGTGCAGGTCATGCAGCGCGATGCCATGGAGCGCCTGAATCTGCGCGAGCTGCTGCTGCAGCCAGAGATGCTGGAGAACGTGCAGCCCGATGTGCACCTGGTGGCGGACCTGATTTCGCTGGGCTCGGTGATTCCGCAGAACACCAAGGCCACGGCGCGGCTGGTGGTGGGCAAGGTTGTGGACGAGCTGATGAAAAAGCTCGAAGAGCCCATGCGCAGTGCCGTGGCCGGGGCACTGGACCGCAGCCAGCGCAACCGCCGCCCGCGCCATGCCGAGATCGACTGGAATCGCACCATACGCGCCAACCTGCGTCATTGGCAGCCCGAGTACAAAACCATTGTTCCAGAGACGTTGATTGGCTATGGGCGCAAGGCGCGCCGCCCGCAGCGCGAGGTGATCCTGTGCATTGACCAGAGCGGCTCCATGGCCAACTCGGTGGTCTATTCCAGCATCTTTGGTGCGGTGATGGCCAGTCTGCCGGCCGTGGCCACCAAGCTGGTGGTGTTCGATACGGCCGTGGTCGATCTGACGGAAAAACTCGACGACCCCGTCGATGTGCTGTTTGGCGTGCAGCTGGGCGGTGGCACCGATATCAATGGTGCGGTCGGTTACTGCCAGGGTCTGATCAGCGAGCCGCGCAACAGCATTCTGGTGCTGATCTCCGACCTCTACGAAGGCGGTGTGGAGTCGGGCCTGCTGCGCCGCGCCAACGAGCTGGTCGAGGCCGGCGTGCAGTTCATAACGCTGCTGGCGCTCAGCGACGAGGGCGCACCGGCCTATGATGCGGAGCTGGCGGCCAAGCTGGCGGCATTGGGCGTGCCCTCGTTTGCCTGCACCCCCGATGCTTTTCCGCAGCTCATGGCAGCGGCCATCCGTCGCGACGATGTGGCAGCCTGGGCCGCGACGCAGGGCTTCAAGACCAGCAAATAGGAAGGCTGCCGAAAGAAGGCTGCCGAAAGAAGGCTGCTTGTTGGGGCTCAGTCCGGCAGATCGATACCGAGCTTGGCCAGCCTGGCGGCCATCACATCGCGGCGGCGCGCGGCCTTGGCCGCGGTTTCGCTGACCGTGGCAATGGTCTTGGGGCCTTTGCCCGCAGCGGCCTTGACCAGCTCGGTCTTCTTGGCGGCCTCTGCGGCAAGTTTGCGGTAGCTGGCAATCAGTTCGGCATGGGCGATGGCTTGAGTCACAGGGTTTCCGTTCGATGAGGGTGCCCATTGTCGCTGCAAAGTCCGGGCCGCGCCGATCGCACAGCTGATTGGCAATTTCCTGTCGCAGCTTCTGCATGGTTTGCAGGCATGATGGTGACTTTGCAAACCACCGGGAGAAGCGATGGCAGGTGCCGGCCTTTTGATGTTGCTAGACGATATTGCTAGCTTGCTGGACGACGTGGCCTTGATGACCAAGACGGCAGCAGGCAAGAGCACGGCGATTCTCGACGATGTGGCCACCCAGACCAAGGTGGCGGTGCAGAAGACGGCCGGCGTGCTGGGCGACGATCTGGCCCTCAACGCCGAACAGGTCACGGGTGTCAAGGCCAACAGGGAGCTGCCCGTGGTCTGGGCTGTGGCCAAGGGCTCGTTAATGAACAAGGCCATTTTGGTGCCCGCAGCGCTGCTGATCAGCGCGTTTGTGCCTTGGCTGATCACGCCCTTGCTGATGGTCGGGGGCGCGTTTCTGTGCTTTGAAGGCGTGGAGAAGATCCTGGAGCTGTTTCGCAAGCATCAAAAGCATGATGCGCATGACGCCGTGGTGGATGCCGAGGAGGCTGCCCATAAAGGCGTTGCGCCCTCATCGGTACGTGCTGCGCGCGAAAAGCAGATGGACCCGATGGAGTACGAGAAGCAGAAGGTCAAGGGCGCCGTGCGCACGGACTTCATTCTGTCGGCCGAAATCATGGCCATCGCGCTGGGCACTGTGGCGACCAAGCCCATCTGGGAGCAGGCAGCGGTGCTGATCGCCGTGGCTCTGGGCATCACCGTGTTCGTCTACGGACTGGTGGCCGGCATTGTGCGCATGGATGATGTGGGCGGCTGGCTGATGGCCAGGAGCAGCAGCGCTGCCAAGGCCATGGGCCGTGGTCTGATTGCTTTTACCCCGTGGTTGATGCGCGGGCTGTCCATCGTGGGCACGGCCGCCATGTTCATGGTAGGCGGTAGCTTGCTGGTGCACGGCATAAAGCCTGTTGAACATTGGATAGAGCTGGTGATTGTGCCCAGGGGCGGTATTGTTGCAGCGCTGGGGCCGGTGTTGGTGCATGTGCTGGTTGGGGCCGTCATTGGCGGTGCGGTTGTGGTGTGCGTGGAGTTGTGGCACAAGCTGCGACCAGCCGAGGTGGCTCATCCGAATTGACAAATACCATCACTGGTGACGCAATTTTTTGCGCTTCATCAGTATCTTGGGCGGACGTGGCCTATGGGCAACGTCCGCTTTTTTCTTTGTGGTGTTGGTGTGCGGGTTGACATGGGACAAACCCGTGTGGCAATGGCTTTGTTTCAATGGATGCCAAGGGATGCAAAGCATTGCACTCACCCAATTCTTCAAGGAAAGAACCCATGAAAAAGACTCTGATCGCGATTGCTGCTGTTGCCAGCGCCCTGACTGCCGGTACCGCTTTTGCCCAATCCTCGTTTGACGGCTCCAGCCCCTGGCAGGTTCGCGTGCGCGCGCTGCATCTGGATAGCGACAACGGTGGCGCTGCCGGAGACGCTGGCGTGAGCATCAACAACAAGTGGATGCCTGAACTGGACGTGTCCTACTTCTTCACGCCCAACATCGCGGCAGAGCTGGTGCTGACCTATCCCCAAAAGCATGATGTGCGCCTGAATGGCGGCAAGATCGGTTCGCTCAAGCATCTGCCCCCCACTTTGCTGGCGCAGTATCACTTCACCAACTTTGGGGCCTTCAAGCCTTATGTGGGGGCAGGCGTGAACTACACGCGCTTCTCGAACGTTGACATCCTGGATGGTGCCGTGACCGTGAAGAAGAACAGTTTTGGCGGCGCGCTGCAGGTCGGCTTCGACTATGCGCTGGACAAGAACTGGTCGCTGAACTTCGACATCAAGAAGGTGTATCTGGGTACCAAGGTCACAGGTGCAGGCGTGTTTGAAAACACCAAGTTCAAGGTTGACCCATGGCTGGTGGGTGTGGGCGTGGGCTATCGCTTCTGATAGCTTCACGGCAAAGAGTGTTCTTGTCTGCGGCCTTCTTCCCGCAGGCGAGGCACGCACCGCAGGCTCTGCGGTGCATCGGGGTCAGCAGGTCGGCATGGCCTGATGACTTCGGAGGCTAGGGTGTATGTTTAGATCGGTATTCCGCCAGCGCGGGGTACCGATTTTTTTTTGCCGAATTCTTTGGCCAGTATTGACTTTGTCAGCATTGCTGCATGCGCATGCAGTAAAAGGTTCGCTGGCTTCAGTCCTACTTCTGCCGATTGCCGGCCGCGCTAGGCTGAGGGTCTCAGAACGTGTTTACGATCTCCTTGCGCTCCAACGCGGCTGCGTAGAAATCGTAAGCACCTTCTAAAGCAGGCTTGGCAGTGATGGCGCGGGCAATGGCTGCCTCGCGCGATCGGCTCATCAGGAGGATCAGCATGCGCGCGACACCGGACAGGCAAGGAGCATCGATAGAGTTTGCATCACGCGCAGGGCGCATTCCATTGCCTCTGGCGTCCTCGTTGAGACCTCCACCGCTTCAGGGCGAGAGTAGCTCATTCATGGATGTGTATAGCCCCTCGACGCATGTGCGCTGTGAGCTGGCACAGGGGCTGATGCAGCAGCAGGCGCAGATTTCCCCCAAGTTCCTATATGACGCGCATGGCTGCGCCCTGTTTGAGCAGATAACCGAGCTGCCCGAGTACTACCCCACAAGAACCGAGGCGGCCATCATGGCCCGCTACGACCTGGAGATCGCCCAGGCCATGGCGGGTTGCCAGGTGTTGATAGAGCTGGGAGCGGGAAATTGCGAAAAGGTGCGGCGCCTGTGTCGCAGTGTGGGGCCGCAGCAGTTTCTGGGAGTGGATATTGCGGTCGAGTTTCTGCAGGCCGCTGTGGCCAGGCTGGAGCATGACTTTCCGCGACTTACGGCTCGTGCGGTTGCGGCGGATTTCACGGGAGACTGGCATTTGCCGTCAGGCGTGCCACTGACGCGGCGTGAGCTGTTCTACCCTGGCTCCTCGATCGGCAACTTTGATACGCAGCAGGCTTTGCATATGCTCAGACATATGCATTCACTTCTGGGGGGCGATGGCGGGCTGCTGATTGGCATTGATCTGCCCAAGCCGGTACCGGTTCTAATAGCCGCTTACGACGATGAGCAGGGCGTCACAGCCGAATTCAATCTCAATGTGCTCAATCATGTGAACCGTCTGCTGGGCAGCGATTTCAATCTTCAGGACTGGGCGCATGAGGCGCGCTTCGACAGCCGGACATCGCGCATAGAGATGCACTTGCGCGCCCGTCGCCCCGTCATGGTGTGCTGGCCTCAGGGCCTGCGCTATTTTTCTCAGGGCGAGACCATCCATACGGAGAACAGCTACAAATACCCGCTGTCCGATTTCCTCTCCATGCTGGCTTGCGCGGGATTTGCCGAACCCATGGTCTGGACCGATGAGCAGCAATGGTTTGCCGTCATTCATGCCCATGCCTGAAACAATGGATCGGCCCTTTTTCATGGCATCTGCTGATTGGGACTGGATGGTACTTGCGCAGCAGTTCGAGCGCGTGAGAGCCTGTACGCAAAAGCTGGCTGCGCCCTTGTCTGCAGAAGACGCCTGCGTGCAATCCATGCCGGACGCCAGTCCTGTCAAATGGCATCTGGCCCATACCAGCTGGTTCTTTGAAACCTTTGTACTGGCCGTGCACCAGCCAGGGCATCAGGCTTTTGACGGCAGTTTTCGCATGCTGTTCAACTCCTATTACCAGCAGGTGGGTGCACGCCATCCCAGAGCCCAGCGGGGCTTGCTGACCAGACCGGCTCTGGCACAGGTCATGGCCTATCGCGCTGTGGTGGATGAGCAGATGCTGGCGCTGATGGCCGCCATGAAAGACAAAAGCCCGACGACGCAGCAGGCCGTTGCTCAGCTCGTCACATTGGGCTTGCAGCACGAGCAGCAGCATCAGGAGTTGATGCTCACCGACATCAAGCATTTGCTTTCTTGTCATCCGTTCTGGCCTGCTTATGCGTCAGATGGGGGGGCAGAGGGGAATTCCGTGCAGGCCTATGCCGATCTCACATGGCAGCCACTTGAGGCGGGCATCTACAGCATAGGTCACGGCGGTGGCAACTTTGCGTTTGACAATGAAATGCCCAGGCACAGCGTATATGTGCAAGCTGCGCAGATTACATCAAGGCCCGTGAACAATGGCGAGTTTCTGCGTTTTGTGCTGGATGGAGGCTACAGTCAGCCGCAATGGTGGCTGGCCGAGGGCTGGGACTGGTGCCAGGCCCAGCAACTGAGCCACCCCTGGTACTGGAGGCAAGCTGAAGATGGTGCGGGTGATGCGGGCTGGCAGGAGTTCAGCCTGTATGGCGTGATGGCTTTGCATGCGCTGAGGCCTGCCTGTCACATCTCCTATTTCGAGGCAGATGCCTATGCGCGCTGGGCCGGTGCGCGCCTGCCGACGGAGATGGAGTGGGAGGTGGCAATGAGCTTGCGTGAATGGCCTGCGTCCCTGTCTGCGGGCCATGCCAGCCTGCATCCCGAGGCCACGGTCGGCTGTCATGGAGCGGCAATCGGCCAGGTCTGGGAGTGGACGCATTCGTCCTATGCCGCCTACCCGGGCTTTCGTGTGGCCGAGGGTGCCGTGGGTGAGTACAACGGCAAGTTCATGGTCAACCAGTATGTGCTGCGCGGAGGTTCCTGCCTCACGCCTGCCGGTCATGCGCGGCTGACCTATCGCAACTTCTTTCCCGCAACGGCTCGCTGGCAGATGACGGGGCTGCGCCTGGCGCGCGATGCCTGAAGTCGCGCGCCAGAGTTGAAACTCGTTTTAGACCTGTTCCAGCGCCTGGTTGAGATCGGCCAGCAGATCGTCAATATGCTCGATGCCAACGGACAGGCGTACCATGCCTTCGGTCACGCCGGCCTTGGCCAGTTCGTCCGCATCCAACTGACGGTGGGTGGTTGAGGCGGGGTGGGTGGCCAGCGACTTGGCATCGCCGATATTGACCAGGCGCGTGAACAACTGCAAGGCATCCAGGAAGCGTGCTCCGGCAGCCCGACCTTCGCTGCCCTTGAGGCTGAACGACAGAATGCCCGATGCGCGGCCGCCAGACTGTTTTTGCACGATGGCATGGTCGGGGTGGTCTTTCAGGCCTGCATAGCGCACCCATTCCACCTTTTGGTGTTGTTGCAGTGTTTCTGCAATCTTCTGCGTGTTTTCGCAGATGCGGTCCATACGCAGGGCCAGGGTTTCAATGCCTTGCAGGATCTGGAAGGCGTTCTGCGGCGAGATGGCGGCGCCCATATTGCGCAGCGGAACGACGCGGGCGCGGCCGATGAAGGCGGCGGGGCCCAGTGCTTCAGTGTAGACCACGCCGTGATAGCTGACGTCGGGCTCGTTCAGGCGCTTGAAGCGGGCCTTGTGCTCCGCCCAGGGGAACTTGCCGCTGTCCACGATCGCCCCGCCAACGCTGGTGCCGTGGCCGCCCAGGTATTTGGTCAGCGAATGTACGACGATGTCTGCGCCATGTTCAAACGGGCGCAGCAGATAGGGAGAGGGCACGGTGTTGTCGACGATCAGCGGCACGCCATGCTGGTGGGCCACATCGGCCAACGCACGGATATCGGTCACATTGCCAAGCGGGTTGCCGATGGATTCGATGAATACCGCCTTGGTCCTGGCGTCGATCAGCTTGCCGAAGCTGGCCGGATCGCGTGGATCTGCAAAGCGCACTTCGATGCCCTGCTGCGGGAAGGTGTGGGCAAACAGGTTGTAGGTGCCGCCGTAGAGCGTGCTGGCAGACACGATGTTGTCACCCGTTTCGGCCAGGGTCTGGATCGCGGCAGTGATGGCAGCCATGCCTGATGCAACGGCCAGTGCGGCAATGCCGCCTTCGAGCGCCGCGACGCGCTTTTCCAGCACGTCGGTGGTGGGATTCATGATGCGCGTGTAGATATTGCCCGGGACCTTCAGATCAAACAGATCGGCGCCATGCTGGGCGCTGTCAAACGCGTAGGCCACCGTCTGGTAGATGGGAACGGCTGCAGCCTTGGTGGTGGGGTCGGGGGAATAGCCGGCATGTACGGCGAGTGTCTCTATGCGCATGTGTGTGTCTCTTTGGCAAGTTATTCGAACGCCACAGCCAGAGCTTTGGCGTCATTGATTATGGGCAGGACGCTGACTCAGGCGAACGACCTAATGGCTATGTGCTTATGCCAGAGCGAAAGCGAGCGCTGCACTGGAATATTGGAGATACTTCTCGCCGGAGAATGGATGACGTTGAATTCACAGTTTCCTGCGCGGAGAACCTCACTTGGGCCAGCCTGCAGATTTGTACTTTGCCTTGATTGCGCCAGCTTGCGTGGTGCTGTTCGGGCTTGCCTTGCTGGCTTGCTGGTATGTGCAGCGCCGACAGCCGCGTGCGCTGTTTCTGCTCTGGCTGGTGGGCGGTTATGTGCTGCTCGCGACGGCTCTGGCTGCGCAAAGCCTGATGACCAATGCGCAGCTGAGTCAGTTTGCAATCGCCACGGCATGTCTGTATCTGCTGGGGACCTGGTCGTTGGCGCAAGGGGTTTCCTTGCGACTGGGGTCTGCAGGGGCGAGTGTGCCGGGCGGCATTCTGGTCGCCGTCGTCGCCTTGTCCGTGCTGTTCTATTTTTCCCGGATCGAAAGTGATTTGTGGGTCCGAGTGCAGTGCCTGGCTCTGGCCATGGCCTTGCAGCTGACCCTGGCCATGCCGGCGTTTCTCAAGGCCGATTCGTCAAAGGACTGGCTGGAGCGCGGAGTGCGCTGGGCCTATGGGCTCAATGTCTGTTATGCCTTGTTCAGGCCGGCGGCCGTAAGTCTGCTGCCTGTGCACGAAGTGCAGGAGCTGACCCGGTCCGGATACTGGCTGCTCACGCAGGCTATAGCGCTTCTGTTTGCGATGTGGTTTGCCGTAGGACTGCTGGCATGCTCGGTCAGGGATGTGATGACGACATTGCGCGAAGAGCGCAACCGGGACTCTTTGACGCGCCTGCTCAATCGCCGCGCCTTCATGGAGGCCGCGGAGTCGCGCCTGGCCGATCAGCGGCTGGTGCCCTGGGCCGTGGTTGCCGTGGACATCGATCATTTCAAATACATCAACGACAACTGGGGCCATGCGGCCGGCGATCAGGTGCTGCAGCAACTGGCACAGTTGCTGACTCAGCAGGTCAGAGACTGCGATCTGGTTGCCCGTTTCGGCGGAGAGGAGTTTGTCTTGCTGCTCTCGCGAGTACAGCTGTTCGAAGCGCAAGCCGTTGTGGAGCGCGTTCGTGAGCGCTTGCAAAGCCAGGCGCTCGGAGGTTTGGCTGCGCAACTCAGGGTGACAGCCAGTTTTGGCATTGCGGCACTCAGTTCCGCGCAGGATTTCGAGCAGGCACTGGCTCGGGCCGATGCGTTGCTATACCAGGCCAAGAAGGCGGGGCGGGATTGTGTCATGAGCTCTGCGCAGGACGAGAGCGAGCTGCAATGGGGAATGATTGCCTGAATCCTGCTGTCGGGGGCAGAGTCTATGGTGTTTTGCCATTTGGCTTCTTTTCGCGATTGAGGGCTGAACGTTCACGACCTCGGACTCAAGGGGCCGCGTCGGGGAAGGACCGGTTGTGTGCTTTCCCAGGCGGGCAGGTGGGCATAGATCACGACCGGAGCATGGGCGTCATTGGCGGCATAACGCCGCTGGGCCGGGCTGAGTTCTGTGGCAGCCCAGTTGGAGGTGGTAGTGCGCTTGGACTTGCGAAAGCTCTGCTGGAGTACCATCGCTGCGGCCGCACGCACTCCCACTGATGGGCCATAGCCGAGCCGCTTGAAGCGGCTGTCCAGATCCTGAATATTGATCAGCGGCGCTCCCAGCCTGCGGGGCAGGGAGTGTTTATCGTTGTCGAGCCCGAAGCCGACCTTGCAGATATGTTCTGCAGCCAGCACCATGCGCGACACTTCCAGAGCCATGGGCTTGTGCAGCTGCAGCAGCCAGACCTGGCTGGCTGTGGCGAGCTGCACCAGATGAGGGCCACTGTCTTGCTGGCCGATATTGAAGATGGGTTTGCTTTCCGTGTCAAAGCCGAGCAGGGGCTCGGCATTCATGGCCTTGAAGGCGGCTTCAAATTCGGTTTCGGACTGCGGAATGTGGATTGCATGTTCGGGCAATTCCAGAAACGGCGGAAGCAGGGCACTTTCGTCCTTGCTGGGTGCAATCAATCGGGGCATGCCGGTGATTACACACCAGCTTCGTGCTTATCCCCAGAACATGTGGTGTGGCCTGTGGGTAAATATCGGAATAAATGCGCAAAGCCTTGACTGGCAAGGCTTTGCATGTTGTGCCTAAAAAACAGGCAATCGATTCAGCGGCGCTGAAACACGGGCTTGCGCTTTTGCAAAAAGGCAGTCACGCCTTCGAGGCTGTTGCCGGAGCGGGCGCAGGCCAGCATGGCTTCGCGCTCGGCACCCAGTTGCTGCTGAAGGTCCTGCCGATGTGCCGAGTCACAGAGGTTTTTGATGTCCGCCAGGGAGTTGGTGGGGCCGCCGGCAAGTTGCTCGGCCAGTACGGTTGCCGCAGTGAGCAGCTGTTCGGGCTCGTGCAGCTCGTCGACCAGGCCCATGCGCAGACAGTCCTCGGCCGCGATGGCTCGGTTGCTCATCAGAATGTATTTGGCTCTGGCAGCGCCGGCACGGCGGGTGAGATAGCTCGATACACCCAGATCCGGGCTCAGACCGATGGCCGAATACCCTCCGCGTAAAAACATGTGACGGCTGGCCAGTACCAGGTCCGCACACAGTGCGAGCCCGATGCCGCCGCCTCCGACAGGGCCCTGCACGGCACTGATGACCGGCAGCGGCAAGCTGGCCAGCTGATGCATGACAGGATTGAGCACATCCAGCATGGCGCCGATCAACGGTGCCAGTCGCTCTCGATGTACGCCAAATTCACTGATGTCACCTCCGACGCAGAATTGTTTACCGCTTGCAGAAATGAGCAGGGCGCCGATATTTGCGTTGCAGGCCTGCTGTACCACTGCCTTCAGGTCGTGAGCCATGGCCGTGCTGATCACGTTGCCCCGCTCGGGCTGGTTCAGAACCACATGACCTACGCCGTTGCGAACCTCCCAGAGAACCAGATCAGACATCAGGCGACCTTTCTTTCATATGGAGTCCATAAGAAGGCCAAGACGGTCTTTGGCGTCTTGCGACTTTGGACAATGTGGGTGAATCGATGAAGCTGGCAGCGCACATGCTCTTGCTTCGGTCCAGGCTGCATTCGGTGGCACGCAGCTCATGCCTGGTCCTTGTTTCGGCGACCATGTCCCGTCTTCCTCAGACGCGCTCATACAGAGTGACCACGCAGGCTCCACCCAGGCCCAGGTTGTGCTGCAGGGCCAGGCGTGCCTCTGGCACTTGGCGTTGCTCGGCCTTGCCGCGCAGTTGCTGGACCAGTTCGGTGCACTGAGCCAGACCCGTGGCACCCAGCGGGTGGCCCTTTGAGAGCAGACCGCCCGAAGGATTGGTGACGAATTTGCCGCCGTAGGTGTTGTCGCCATCGAGCACAAACTTCTCAGCCCCGCCGACGGGGCACAGTCCCAGAGCCTCATAGGTCAGCAGTTCATTGTGGGCAAAGCAGTCGTGCAGCTCCACCACATCCACATCCGAAGGGTCGATGCCGGCTTGCTCATAGACTTGTCGGGCCGCGTTGCGGGCCATGCTGAAGCCCACGACTTCGCGCATATCCTGGGCTGCAAAGGTTTCAGGTCCATCGGTGGTCATGGCCTGGGCACGAATGCGCACGCTATGGTCCAGTCCGTGCTTGCGTGCATAGGCCTCGGACACCACGATGGCGGCCGCTGCGCCGCAGGTGGGCGGGCAGGCCATGAGGCGGGTCATCACGCCTTGCCACATCATGGGCGCGGCCATGACTTCCTCCTCCGACACCTCGGTGCGGAACAGTGCCAATGGATTGTGTGCCGCATGGCGGCTGGCTTTGGCGCGAATCTTGGCAAAGGTGGACAGCTTGGTGCCGTACTGCTCCATGTGGGCCTTGCCTGCCCCTCCGAAATAACGCAGTGCCAGAGGCACTTCGCCGTTGCCGACCAGTGCGTCCGTGGCTTCATCGAAGCGGTCAAACGGGCTGGGTCGGTCGGTGTAGACCGAGCCCAGTGCGCCGGGATTCATCTGCTCGAAACCCAGGGCCAGCACACAGTCGGCAGCGCCGCTGGCGACGGCCTGGCGTGCGAGGAACAGCGCGGTGGAGCCGGTGGAGCAGTTGTTGTTGACGTTGACGATGGGGATGCTGCTCATCCCGAGCTCGTACAGCGCGCGCTGGCCGGCAGTGGAGTCTCCGTACACATAGCCCACATAGGCTTGCTGCAGCGAGGCATAGGAAATGCCGGCATCGGCAAGCGCCAGTTGCGTCGCGGTTGAGCCCATCTGGAAATAGGGATCGCTCTTGCCAGGTTTGGTAAACGGAATCATGCCGACACCAGCAACAAACACATCGCGACTCATGGGGCTCCTGCAAAGGGTTGGTACAGCAGCCATGCTAGGAAAACCTCTTGCATTTGCCCATTGCGGAGTACATCGTCGACATGTCAAAAGACCTCATGATGACTCAATGAAAACCCGCAAGACTATTCCCTATACCGTGTCGATTGAGCTGGTGCGAGGGATCGTGCAATCCATCGAGCGCAAAGGCCATGCGCCGGAGACTTTCCTGCTGCAGGCCGGCATAGCACCAAAACTGCTGGAGCAGGCGGGCGCGCGCGTCAGCTCGGATCAATACATCGCATTGATGTGGCGTGTGATCTCGGCGCTCAACGACGAAGCGCTGGGCCTGTTCTCGCGCCCGCTCAAGCGCGGCAGTTTGGAGCTGATAGCGCGTGTGGCCTCTGCAGAGCACACGGTGCAAGGGGCGCTGGAGCGCATGTGCGAAGTCCACAATCTGCTGCAGGATGATGTGGAAGTGAGTCTGCTGGTAAGGGCAGATGAGGCCGCCATCTGCGTGCGTTCGCTGAGCAGCCAGTCTCCGGCCAATTTTCTGTACGAGTACCTGCTGCGCATACTGTGGCGTATTGCTTCCTGGTTGATGGGGGGCGGGCTCAAGGTGCGGCAGTTTGATTTTGTGTTTGCACGGCCCGACTACGTCAGGGACTATGGGGAGGCGTTCCCAGCCCCCATGTGCTTTGGGCAGACGGTAGCGGCGTTCTGGTTTGAGGCTGGTCTGCTTCGGCGTGTGTGCCGGCGCGACGAGAGCGCTCTGCGCAGCTTTGTCGCAAGCTGGCCTGCGGCAGCCGTCATTCCTGCGCGCGCTGGCAATGAGGTTGCTGCCCTGGTGCATGCCTATCTGCAGCAAAGCCGCCCGCACTGGGTGGGGCTGGAGGCCACGGCAGCGGCGTTGCATATGTCTGCCCCTACCCTGCAACGCAAGCTGAGTGCGGCCGGCACCTCGTTTCAGGTCATCAAGGATGGACTGCGCCGCGATATCGCCATCTCCCGTCTGGGCTCCAGCACGGTCAGCTTTGCCACGCTGGCTGCGGATCTGGGCTTTGCCGATGCGGCTGCATTCCAGCGTGCCTTCAAAGGCTGGACTGGGAGCCCACCGGGCCTATACCGGGTCAGAGCGGCTTAGATGAGCAGTATTCGGGTGCACTCGCGGTAGTTCGTTCGAGCTGCGGAAAACCCTTGCGTGAAAGTACTGAATATTTTTGCCAATCAAGTGATTGGTAAAAATATAAGACGTCGATATGCTGCATCTCATGCAAGCAGTTCATGAAGAAATTCCGACCGTCAAACGCGGACGCGGCAGGCCGCCCAAGTCCACCGAGGAACGCAATGAGAGCGTGCGCCGCAGCGAGCTGGTGCGTGTCGCAGCCAGGCAGTTTCGCTTGCGAGGCTTTCATGGCAGCAGTACCCGCGACATCGCCGCTGCTGCAGGCATGCAGCCGGGGTCCATTTTTTACTTTTTTGAGAGTAAGGAAGCCATGCTGCATGCTGTTATGCGGGATGGGATGGCCCAGGCTGCGGATAGTCAGAACGCCGCGCTGCAGGCGCTTGGGGCCCGTGCCAACGGAGTGGAACGACTGCGCGCCCTGGTACGTAATCACCTGCAGATCATGGTGGGCGGCGAGAGCGACTTCATCCCCGTGATGCTCTACGAATGGCGCTTGCTCAGCGATGCGCAGCGCATGGATGTGAGCGCACAGAAGGATGCCTACGAAGCGCAATGGATGCCCGTGTTGCAGGCGCTGCAGCGCACGGGCAAGCTCAAGGCCCGTCCCGAAATCGCGCGATTGCTGATCTTTGGCGCTCTGAACTGGACCGCGCAGTGGTTTTCCGAGGACGGCAGCCTGAGTCTGGATGCGCTGACCGATCAATCTCTGGCCTTGTTCATTGGAGAGAGCTGATGTACCAATCCGTTTTTCGCCCGGATTTGTTTGCCGGGCAAGTGGTGGTGGTGACCGGTGGTGGCTCAGGGATAGGCCGCTGCATAGCGCATGAGCTGGCTACGCTGGGCGCACATGTGGCACTGGTGGGGCGCGATGCGCAAAAGCTGCAGAGCGTGCAGGATGAACTGGCGCAGCAGGGAGCTCAAGCCAGCAGTCACAGCTGCGATATCCGCGACGAGGCAGCCGTCAAGGCCGTGGTCGAAGAGATACTGAACCAGCACGGGCGTATCCACGCCTTGGTCAACAACGCGGGCGGACAGTATCTCTCGCCTCTGGCGTCCATCAGCGCCAAGGGCTGGCAAGCGGTGCTGGACACCAATCTCACCGGCGGCTTTCTCATGGCGCGCGAATGCTATGCACAGCACATGGCGCGGCAGGGTGGCTCCATCGTCAACATGGTGGCCGATATGTGGGGCTCTATGCCGGGCATGGGACATAGCGGTGCTGCGCGGGCGGGCATGGTCAGCTTTACCGAAACGGCAGCCGTGGAATGGGCCGCCCAGGGTGTGCGCGTCAATGCCATCGCGCCGGGCTACATAGCCTCCAGCGGCATGGACCACTACCCGCCCGAGGCTGCGGTCATGTTGCGCAAGATGCCGGAAACCGTGCCCGCAGGGCGCTTTGGGAACGAGGCCGAAGTCTCCGCCGCCGTGGTTTTTCTGCTCAGTCCGGCGGCCAGCTTCATCAGTGGAACGGTTTTGCGGGTCGACGGCGCCCGTCCCCAGGTGCGCATGGGCATGGGGCCGGTGGCCGCCAGTGCCGAGGTGCAGCAACGCGGCGCAGTGCGTGCATTTGACGGATTTTCTCTCTACCAGACTCCCAAGGTTTTTCAGTCATGAGCGTCTTTGCATCGCAATGGAATGCAGCTGGCGAGCAGGCGCAGCAGCGCCGGGCCGCCACGCTGGCGCGCATCGCCGCGCTGCGTGAGCTGGAGCAGCGGGCGGCCCAGGCATCGCAGCGGGCCAAGCCGCAGTTTGAAAAGCGCGGCCAGTTGCTGCCGCGAGAGAGAGTGGCCTTGCTGCTGGATGCAGGAGCGCCATGGCTGCCGCTTTGCACGCTGGCGGGTTTCATGCTGGACCAGGAAGACCCTGCCAAGTCGGTTCCCGGAGGCGGAATGCTGGCGGGCATCGGTTTTGTCAGCGGTGTGCGCTGCATGGTGGTGGCCAGCGACTCGGGCATCGAGGCCGGGGCCATCCAGGAAAAAGGCCTGGACAAGATGCTGCGCGTGCAGGAGATCGCGTTGCAGAACAAGCTGCCCTTCATCCATCTGGTAGAGAGCGCGGGTGCCAATCTCATGCGCTACCACGTCGAGGGCTTTGTGATGGGTGGCGCCTTGTTTCGCAACCTGGCGCGGTTGTCCGCGGCAGGTCTGCCGGTCATCACCGTGCAGCACGGCTCGGGCACGGCCGGCGGAGCCTATATGCCAGGGTTGTCGGACATAGTCATCATGGTGCGCAGTCGCTCGCGTGCCTTTCTGGCCGGGCCGCCCCTGCTCAAGGCGGCGACCGGCGAGATCGCGACCGAGGAAGAGCTGGGTGGTGCCGAAATGCATACCAGTATCTCGGGGCTGGGCGAGTATCTGGCGGAGGACGACCGCCATGCCCTGGGCCTGGCACGCACCGTAGTGTCTCAGTTGTCCCAATGGAAAAAGCCTGAAGCTCTTGATATATCTACACGGGAAGCTATTAATTCAGGAATCGTCGAGCCGCGTTACGACGCCGATGAGCTCTTGGGGCTGATGCCGGCGCACCATCGCGAGCCGGTGGATATGCACGAAGTCATGGCGCGGCTGGTCGATGGTTCCGAGCTGCTGCTGTTCAAATCCGGCTACGGTGCGGCCACGCTGTGCGCGCAGGCGCATATCGGCGGTCATGCCGTGGGCCTGATCTCCAACAACGGCCCCATCGATGTGGCAGGTGCCAACAAGGCCGCCCACTTCATTCAATGGATGTGCCAGTTGGGCCACCCCATCATCTATCTGCAGAACACCACGGGCTATATGGTGGGCAAGGACAGCGAGCAGGCCGGCATGATCAAGCACGGCAGCAAGATGATTCAGGCCGTGACCAACGCCACCGTGCCGCAGATCACCATCCAGTGCGGCGCCAGTTTCGGAGCAGGCAACTACGGCATGTGCGGCCGAGGCTATGCGCCGCGCTTTCTTTTCAGCTGGCCCGGCGCCAAGACGGCGGTGATGGGCGGCGAGCAGGCGGCCAGCACCATGCGTCAGGTCACCGAGGCAGCCATGGCACGCAAGGGCCTGCCTGTCGATGCCGAGCTGATGCAAAAGCAGTACGACCAGATCGTGGCCATGTTCGAAGCCCAGGCCGATGCGCTGGTGACCAGCGGCTTGCTGCTGGACGACGGCGTGATCGATCCGCGCGACACCCGCGCAGTGCTCTCGTTTTGCCTGCAGACCTTGCACGAAGCGCAGCAGCGCACCTTGCGCCCCATGCAGTTCGGGGTCGCGCGCATGTAGTGCCGCGCCTCTTCCCCCTTTTTCTTCCAAACAGGACCCGACGGAGACAAGCCATGCAATGGACCCATGAACATCTGGAAGTGCGCAAGACCCTCAAGCGCTATATCGACGAGAAGATCAATCCTCATGTCGATGAATGGGAGCAGGAGGAGATCTTCCCGGCGCATCAGGTGTTCAAGGGTCTGGGAGATCTGGGCCTGCTGGGCCTGACCAAGCCCGAAGCCTATGGCGGTGCGGGGCTGGACTACTCCTACAGCCTGATGATGGCCGAGACACTGGGTCATATCCGCTGCGGCGGCGTGCCCATGGCCATTGGCGTGCAGACCGATATGTGCACGCCCGCACTGGCACGCTTTGGCAGCGACGCCTTGCGCGATCAGTTTCTGGCGCCCTCCATCGCGGGCGATATGGTGGGCTGCATAGGCGTGAGCGAGCCCGGTGCGGGCAGCGATGTGTCGGGCATCAAAAGCCATGCCCGCAAGGATGGCGATGACTACATCATCAGCGGGCAGAAGATGTGGATCACCAACAGCATTCAGGCGGACTGGATGTGCATGCTGGTTAACACCGGTGATGGACCGGTGCACAGGAACAAAAGTCTCATCATGGTGCCGCTGCGTGACGGCCCGCGCGGCAAGCTGACCAAGGGCGTGGAAGTCGCGCAGAAGCTGCGCAAGATCGGCATGAACTCGTCGGACACGGGCCTGCTGTTCTTTGACGAGGTGCGCGTGCCGCAGCGCTATCTGGTTGGGCAGGAGGGGCAGGGCTTCATCTATCAGATGCAGCAGTTTCAGGAGGAGCGGCTCTGGGCCTCGGCCAGCGGCCTGCTCGCCATGGAGGACTGCATTCAGCAGACCATTGAGTGGGCACAGCAGCGGCAGATGTTCGGCAGCACCCTGATCGATCAGCAATGGGTGCAGTTCAAGCTGGCCGAGTTGCAGACCGAAGTCGAGGCGCTGCGAGCACTGACCTATCGTGCCGCTCAGATATATATGGCGGGCCAGGATGCGCTGCAACTGGCCAGCATGGCCAAGCTCAAGTCGGGGCGGCTGACGCGTGAAGTGGCCGATACCTGTCTGCAGTTCTGGGGCGGCATGGGCTTTACCTGGGACAACCGTGTCTCGCGCCTGTACCGCGACGGGCGTCTGGGCTCGATAGGCGGCGGTGCCGACGAGGTCATGCTGGGCATCATCGGCAAGACCATGGGGCTGATCAAGCGCCAGGCGCACTGAGGAGCGGCGCATGACCCAGTTGCTTGAAATCGAACGCCTTCCCTTGGGCAACGGCTTTGTGGAATGGTGGCGACTGAACTCGCCGCAAACCCGCAATGCGCTGACCGATGAGGTGGTGCAGGCTTTGCGCGATCAGGCCACAAGAGCGCAGAAGGATTCACTGCTGCGCGTGGTCGTGCTGTGCGGGAACGGCGGGCATTTCTGTGCGGGTGGGAGCCTGGGAGGCTTTGCCAGCAGCATAGGCTCGCCGCTGCCTGCGGGTGCGCAGGACCCGCTGGTTGAGGTCAACCGCGAGTTTGGTCATCTGCTGCAGCAGCTGGCAGAGCTGCCCCAGTTGCTGATCGCTGCCGTGCAGGGCGCAGCCATGGGCGGCGGTGTGGGGCTGGTCTGCGTGGCCGACTGGGTGGTGGCGGATCAGCAGGCCGTCTTTGCCACGCCCGAGGTGACGCTGGGCATTGTGCCCGCGCAGATCGCGCCGTTTGTGCTGCGCAGGCTGGGCGAGGGTTCTGCGCGTCAATGGCTGCTGGGCGGTCAGCGCTGGTCCGCAAGTCAGGCGCAGCAGGCCGGCCTGGTGCAGGCCGTGATCCAGGCTACGGACGCTGCCCACTGGCAGAGCCAGCTGCAGCAGCAGCTCGAGATCTGCGCTCAAGCCGCACCGCAGGCGGTGGCAGCCACCAAAAAGCTGCTGGCAGCCATTGGCGGGCAAAGCCTGGATGCGTCGCTGAACCAGGGCGCGCAGGCCTTTGCCAGTGCACTGCGCAGCGCTGAAGCGGGGGCGGGGCTCAAGGCCTTTGCCAGCAAGCAGCCCGCTCCCTGGACCTGCATTGCAGGAGGCACATCATGAAGCGCATTCTGATTGCCAATCGTGGAGAGATTGCGCTGCGCATCATGGCTACGGCCAGGCGCATGGGCATAGAGACCGTGGCGGTGTACTCGGATGCGGATGTGGGAAGCCTCCATGTGCAACAGTCCACACAGGCCTATGCTCTGGGCGGGCTGACATCGGCCCAGAGCTATCTGGACATGCACAAGCTGCTGACGGCCGCCAAGGCAACAGGGGCCGATGCCGTTCATCCCGGTTACGGCTTTCTCAGCGAGGATGCCGGCTTTGCCCAGGCCGTGCAGGAAGCGGGCCTGATCTGGATTGGTCCGCCGCCGGCCGCGATTCGCCAGCTCGGCAGCAAGGCGGCCGCCAAGCAACTGGCCAAGGCCCATGGCGTTCCCTGTCTGCCAGGTTATGAGGGCGATGACCAGAGCGATGCGCGCTTTGCCGACGAAGCCGCCATGATTGGCTACCCCGTCATGGTCAAGGCCGTGGCCGGTGGAGGCGGGCGCGGCATGCGGCTGGTGGAAAGTGCCCAACATCTGCATGCAGCTCTGAACAGTGCACGTTCGGAAGCCGTGGCTGGCTTCGGCAACGGTGACTTGCTGGTGGAGCGTGCCGTCATGCACCCGCGTCATGTGGAAGTGCAGGTGTTTGCCGACGGGCATGGCCATGTGATTCATCTGGGGGAGCGCGACTGCTCGGTTCAGCGTCGCCACCAAAAGATCATTGAGGAAGCCCCCAGTCCGGCCGTCAGCGCCGAGCAGCGCGAGCACATGGGCAACTGTGCCGTGGCCCTGGCCAAGGCCGCAGGCTATGTGGGGGCGGGTACGGTGGAGTTTCTGGTCGAAGGCCGGCAGTTCTATCTGATGGAGATGAATACCCGACTGCAGGTCGAGCATCCTGTAACCGAGGCCTTGACGGGCCTTGATCTGGTCGAGTGGCAGATTCGCGTGGCGCGCGGCGAGGCCTTGCCGTTGACGCAGCAGCAGGTTCGGCTCGACGGCCATGCCATCGAGGTACGGCTGTGCGCCGAAGACGAGAACTTTCAGCCACATGCCGGTGTGGTGCGGCATTTCTCAGCCCCCGAGGCTGCTGTCTTCAGCCGCGCACCGCTGCGTTTTGACCACGCATTGCACACCGGCAGCGAGGTCACTCCCTATTACGACGCCATGCTGGGCAAGCTGATTGTCCATGCGCCAACGCGAGAGCAAGCCATCGACCGGCTGATTCATGCACTGGGCCGGCTCACGGTGCTGGGCTTACCGACCAACCGTGCCTTTCTGATTGAATGCCTGAACGACGAGGTGTTCAGGCGGGGCCAGGCTCTGATCTCCTATCTGGCGGGCGATGCACCACGCTTGCAGCAGCTGCTGCGAGAAAAGGAAGCTCAGGCTCACCAGCACTGGGGTGCGCTGTGCGTCGTGGGCCAAAGGCCGGGGCCGCTGGCTTGCAGCTATGCCCAGTTGCGCAAGCTGCAGCACCGGGGCCGGACGCAGGAGCTGGCGCTGCGGCCCGAGACTGCCCAAAGCTGGCTGCTGCACCGGCACGGCGCTGAGCCTGTGCTGCTGCAGGTCGACGAGTTGCTGGCCTATGGCTGGCGAGCGAGATGTGCGGGCCTGACCCAAACCGTGCAGGCAGTGCAACTGCCCGCAGGGCAGGGCGGCTCGCGCTGGCATCTACAGGCCGGCGACGTGGACTGGTGGCTCGAAGATGTGAGCTATGCCCCGCCCGAAAATGCGGCTGCAGCGGGCCAGACAGCAGAGCTGCGTGCGCCGTTCAACGGCCGTGTGGTGCAACTGGACGTGGTGGCCGGGCAGACGCTCAAGGCCGGCGATGTAGTGGTGGTCATCGAATCCATGAAGCTGGAGCACAGCCTGAGCGTGAAGGCCGACTGCCAGGTGGAGGCCGTGCTGGTCAATGCCGGTCAGCAGGTGGCACCGGGTCAGGTGCTGCTGAAACTGGCGCCCATGTCTGGAGGCACTGCATGACTGATGCCACTGAGCGTGAAATGCTCTATGACATGGTGCGCCGCTTTGCGCGCGAGCATATCGCTCCTCATGTCACGGCCTGGGACGAAGCTGGCGAGTTCCCGCGCCAGCTCTATCGCCAGGCCGCCGAGCTGGGGCTGCTCGGCGTTGGCTACCCCGAGGAGCTCGGTGGTACTGCGGCCACGCACGGCCTGCGCGCCGCCCTGTGGCTGGCGTTGTGCCGCTACGGGGGCAGCGGCGGCGTGCTGGCCAGCCTGTTGTCGCACAACATCGGCCTGCCGCCCGTGGTGGCTCTGGGCAGCGATGCGCTCAAGCAACAGGTGGTGCCCGATGTGCTGGCCGGCCGCAAGATCGCGGCGCTGGCGATTACCGAGCCCGGCGGCGGATCGGACGTGGCGGGGCTTCGTACCAGGGCCAGGCGCGATGGTCACGAGTATGTGATCGAGGGCGAGAAGACCTTCATCACCTCGGGCATGCGTGCCGACTGGATCACGGTGGCAGTGCGCACGGGCGAGGAGAGAGGTGCATCCGGCATCTCCCTGATCCTGGTGCCCGGCGACAGCGCGGGATTACGCCGCAGCCAGCTGCACAAAATGGGCTGGCAATGCTCGGATACGGCCCATCTGTTCTTTGATGGCGTGCGCGTGCCGGCCAGTCATCTGCTCGGGGTCGAGGGCGAGGGCTTTCGCGCCATCATGCAGAACTTCAACGGCGAGCGCCTGGGCATTGCCTGCGCTGCGCTGGGCTTTGCCCAGGCCTGCTATGACGAGGCGCTGGCCTGGGCGCAGCAGCGCCACACCTTTGGCGTGACGCTCAATCAGCATCAGGTCATACGCCACAAACTGGTGGACATGCAGCAGCGCCTGCGCAGCACCGAAGCCTGGATCAACGCCGTCTGCGCACGTGCCGATGGTGGCGATAGCGGTGCGGACTGGGTGGGAGAGGTCTGCGTGCTCAAGAACCACGCCACCCAGACCATGCAGTTCTGCGCCGATACGGCGGTGCAGATTCTGGGCGGCATGGGCTTTATGCGCGGCACGCTGAGCGAGCGCATTTACCGGGAAGTCAAGGTGCTGACGATTGGCGGCGGCACCGAGGAAATCATGAAAGAGCTGGCCGCGCGCCAGTGGCGTATCTAGGGCGCATCTGTGGCAGCCCTTGCAGGAGAACTTCAGAGATCAGCCTGAAGCGCTTATGAGTAAAGCGCTATCAGCTTCCATTTAAGGAGCAATATGTCCGATAAAGCCATTATTACCTGTTCCATCACCGGGGTGCTGACCGACCCGAATCAGCATCATGTGCCTGTGACGCCAGAGCAACTGGCGCAGGAAGCACGCCGAGCCTATGACGCAGGCGCATCGGTGGTACATGTCCACTTCAGGCGCCAGGAAGAGGGCAAGGGTCATCTGCCCAGCTGGGATCCGGCAGTGGCCAGGGCCTGCGTGGATGCCATGCGTGCAGCCTGCCCCGAACTCATCATCAATCAGACCACCGGCGTGGTCGGCCCCGATTACCAGGGACCGCTGGATTGCCTGCGTGCCACGCGACCCGAGATGGCGGCCTGCAATGCGGGCTCGCTCAACTATCTCAAAACCCGCAGCAATGGAAGCTGGGCCTGGCCGCCCATGCTGTTCGACAACCAGCCCGCAAAGGTGCAGGACTTTCTCGATGTGATGGCCGAGACCCACACGCTGCCCGAGTTCGAGTGCTTTGACGTGGGCATTGTGCGCTGCGTGGGCATGTATGTGGAAACCGGCATGTACCGAGGCCTGCCCGAATACAACTTCGTGATGGGTGTGGAGTCCGGCATGCCGGCAGACCCCGACCTGCTGCCTATCCTGCTCAGGCTCAAGATCAAGGATGCGCCATGGCAGACCACGCTGATCGGGCGCAGCGAGATTTGGCCCACCCATCTGCGCACGGCCGAGCTCGGCGGACATTTGCGCAGCGGACTGGAAGACACTTTCTATCTGCCGGACGGCAGCAAGGTCACATCCAACGCTCCGCTGATCGAGCAGCTGGCTCGCTATGCGCGTGATGTAGGCCGTGAAGTCGCCACTCCCAGGGAGGCCAGGCAGATGCTGCACCTGGCGGCCTGAATCGGGGAGAAGTTGCAGATGAACACTTGCACTCCTCCTCAGACCGTGGCTCAGGCGCTGGCGCAGACCGTGGCCGCCCATCCCCACAGGGATGCCTATATCGACCAGGGGCGCAGCTACAGCTGGCAGCAGGTGGATGTCATGGCCAGCGCCTGGGCTGCCCATCTGTCCTCGCTGGGCCTGCGGCCCGGTGAACGCATCGGCATCATCCTGCCCAACGGTCTGCCCTGGGTGCTGAGCTATCTGGCAGCGGCGAAGACGGGGCTGGTCGTGGTGGGCCTCAGCGTCCGATACCGGGACGCCGAGCTGGACTTCATGCTGCAGGACAGCCAGGTCAAGGCCGTGCTTGCGCCGCGCGAGTTTGCCGGTTTCGACTACCAGAGCTATCTGGCGCAGGCCCGTCGGCGTTTTGCGGCGCTGGAGCACCTGCTGTGGGTGGATGAAGGATTCGAGCAACCGCTGCGGTCCGGCGCGAAAGCCTTGTATGAAGGCACCGGTCCTGAACCGGATGACCTGCTGATGATCATCTACACCTCCGGCACCACGGGCAGGCCCAAGGCGGCGGGTCTGACGCATCGCTCCCAGTTGGGCTCAGCGCTGGCGCAGCATGCGCATGTGAAGGCTGTGGTGGACGATATGGTGCAGCTGGCCATGCCGCTCAACCATGTTGGCGGTATTACCTGCGGCGTGCTGACCATGCTGCTGGCGGGCGGCTGCTGCGAGCTGGTGCCCATGTTCAGCCCCGAGGCCGTCTGGAAGATGGCGCGCCGGCATCCGCCGACCTGGCTGGTGGGCGTGCCTACCATGCTGACGCTGCTGCTCATGCATCCGCTGCTGGCAGAGGTTGATATGAGCCGGCTGCGCCTGATCGTGGTGGGTGGATCAAATGTGGAGCCGGTGTTGCTGCAGCGGCTGCAGCAGCAGTTTCCAGGCGTGAGCATCATGAATCTCTACGGTCTGTCCGAGACTTCGGGGGCCATCGTGATGACGCCCTGGCAGGCGGATCAGCAGGCCCTGCTGCACAGCATAGGCAAGCCGCTGCAAGGGGCGCAGCTGCGCGTGGCGGGGGCAGATGGAGAGGAGCTGAGGAGTGGCGAGGTGGGGGAGCTGTGGTTTCGCGGTGCGGGGGCGATTCCAGCCTATGTGGGGCAGCAGCGGGACGAAGAGGCGTTTGCCGGCGGCTGGCTGCATTCGGGGGATCTGGGGCTTGTCGATGAGCGGGGCCTGGTCCACCTCAAGGGGCGGCAAAAAGACATGTTCATACAGGGCGGCTTCAACGTCTATCCCAGCGAGGTGGAGAGCGTGATTGCCGGTCATGCAGGCGTGCTGATGGTCGCCGGCATCGGCGTGCCGGACCCCGTGCTGGGCGAGGTGGGGCGCTATTACATCGTGATCAGACCCGGTGCCAGCGTGAGCGAGGAGGAGCTGCTCGCGCATTGCCGCCAGCAGCTCGCTGACTACAAGCTGCCGCGCCAGCTGGTGTTTCGCACCGAATTGCCGTTGACACCGGCAGGAAAGATCCAGAAAGCCTTGTTGCGAGCAGAGGAGTGCTGTTCATGAATGTGCAATTTGATTTTTCGGGCCGCCATGTGATGGTGTTTGGCGGCACCACAGGCATCAACCTGGGCATTGCCCAGCACTACGCGATGGCAGGTGCCAGGGTCTCGGTCGCCAGTCGCAAGCAGGCCAATGTGGATGCGGCCCTGGCGACGCTGGGGGCGCAAGCCTTTGGCGTGGTGGCCGATGTGCGCGATGAGCAAGCGGTGGGCGCAGCGCTGGCGCAGGCCGTAGCCTGCCATGGGCCGCTTGACGTGCTGGTGTCTGGTGCGGCAGGCAACTTCCTGGCACCTGTAGAGCAGATGTCGTCCAACGCCTTCAAGGTGGTGGTGGACATCGATCTGCTGGGCAGCTTTCATGTCGCGCGTCAGGCTCTGGTGCACCTGCGGCAGCCCGGGGCGAGCCTGATCTTCATCACCGCGCCGCAGTCCACCGTGCCCATGATGTACCAGGCCCATGTCTGCGCTGCCAAGGCTGGAGTGGACCATCTGGCGCGGGTGCTGGCGCTGGAGTGGGGTGCCAGGGGCATTCGTGTGAACGCCATTTCCCCCGGCCCCATCGAGGGCACGGAAGGCATGCGCCGGTTGGCCCCGCAGGGGACAGAAGGAGACGCTCTGGTGCGCAGCATGGTGCCGCTGGGGCGCATGGGTACGACCGCGGATATTGCCCGGCTGGCGATGTTTCTGGGCAGCGATGCGGCCAGCTACATCTCCGGCACGGTCATTGCCTGCGACGGCGGTGCGCAGGGCCAGCTCTCGCCCATGGTTGCCGCCGCGGCGATGGCAATGCCGCAGCAGTCTTAGAGACACAACAAGAAAAAGCGTGGGTTATGGGTTCCGGGTTGCACATTATCAAGGAGACAAACCATGATCGAGATGAGTCTGACGAAGGAGGCACGGCGCATCCGGCGCATTGCGCTGGGCGACCTGCTCTACCGCACGGCGCGCAAGTCTGGCAGCCGCACGGCGCTGGTCGATGGTGCTGAGCGCATCAGCTATGCCGAGCTGGATGCGCGAAGCTCGCGCTTCGCGCATTATTTGCTGTCGACGCTGGGGACGGGCAAGCAGATCGGCATGTTGTGCGCCAATTCCATAGACATGGTGGTGGCCTGCAATGCCATTCACAAAGCGGGTCAGGTGTGGGTGCCCGTCAATATCAAGCTGGAGGTATCGAGCATCGACTACATCCTGCGGCATGCCGAGGTGTCGGCAGTGGTGCTCGATCAGGAGTTGCTGGCCCTGCCCGGACTGGCTGAAATTCTGCAGCAATTGCAAGTGCCGCTCATCATCACGCGCCTGCAAGTGCAGCAAGGACTGCCGGGCATATCGTTGACACAGGCCGAGGCCGGCCGGTCCGATGCTTTGCCGGAGGTTGATATTGACGACAACCAGGCGGCCTTGCTCATGTACACCAGCGGCACCACGGGCAATCCCAAAGGCGTAGTGCATTCCCATCTGTCGGTATATGCGGCGGTCAAGGGCAATATCGACGAGATGAAATATGGCGAAACCGATGTGCTCAGCGGCTGGTTGCCTCTGTTTCATTGCGCCCAGCATGCGCTGGTGCAGACTGCGCTGGCGGCAGGCGCTTGCACCGTGCTCACGCGACAGTTTGTGCCGGCGGAGGTCGGGCAACTGGTGATGAAGGAAGGCGTGACGATCTTTGTCGGGCTGCCCCTGATGTATGCAGCGGTGCTGGCCGATCCGGGCTTTGCGCCCACCTCCATCCGGCAATGCATCTATGCCATGGCTCCCATTCCCAAACCCTTGATTGCCCAGATTGCGCAGCGCATGTGCCGCAATATCTCTCTAGCCACAGGGCAGACCGAGATATATCCGGCCACCATGACTTTCTACCCCTTGCTCAATGCCGAATGCGATGCCAATTTCTGGGGGCGCTCTCTGACCACCTGCGAGACCGCCGTTATGGATGACGATGGAAATCTGCTGGGATCCTGCCAGGTCGGCGAGATCGTGCATCGTGGCCCCAATGCCATGCTGGGTTATTTCAAGGACCCCAAGGCGACGGCCGAGGCACAGAAGTTTGGCTGGCACCATACCGGCGACCTGGGTATGTGGGACGAGCAGGGCCGCATGGAGTTCATAGATCGCAAAAAGGACATGATCAAGACCGGCGGCGAGAACGTCGCAAGCGTGAAGGTTGAGGCCGTCGTGCTGGCTCACCCGGACGTAGCTGCCGCTGCCGTGTTCGGTCTACCGCACCCC
This sequence comes from Comamonas testosteroni, assembly GCF_000761245.1. Taxonomy (GTDB): domain Bacteria; phylum Pseudomonadota; class Gammaproteobacteria; order Burkholderiales; family Burkholderiaceae_C; genus Comamonas; species Comamonas testosteroni_C. Next base: position 49,456 of record NZ_AWOR01000046.1, read on the forward strand.
CACTGGAGCGAGGCGGTCTGTGCCTTTGTCATGCGCAAGCCAGGGGCTCAAGTGGACTCGGAGGCGATACTGGCCCATTGCCGCAATCATCTCAGCGGCTTTGAAGTGCCCAAGCTGGTCCATTTTGTGGAGGCCTTCCCGTCCACGGCGACGGGTAAGGTGCAGAAAAACGTGATGCGACGCCAGTTCGAGCAGGTAGCCAGAGAGCTCTGGGGCACCTGATATCCGGGCTTGCTCCGCAAATGCTGCCAGGGCCTGCAAAAGCAGGCCCTGGTTTCACTTTGCTGTCTCTTGCGTCCAGGACAGTACCGGATCGGCGCGCGTCTCGATGAGCTTGTTGCGGGCCTTGAGCAGCGGGTCCAGCATCTCCGGCTGAGGCACGATCCAGTATTCACCACGGTCAATGGATGCAAAGACGCGGTTGGCGAACTCCTCGGTGTCCATACCGTTTTCGTCGAGCATATGGGTCATCATGCCGTGAAACTGAGCCGACGCTGTGCCAGGTGCTTCTCGGAAGATGGCGGTCTTGACAGGACCAGGAGCCAGCAGCGAGACCTTGATTTGCGGATTGATGGCCGCGAGTTCGCCAGCCAGACCTTCGGTCAGCGCCACCACTGCGAACTTGGTGGCGGAGTAGGGCGCCATCATGGCGCTGGGCAGAAAGCCGCCTACCGATGCTGTGTTGATGATGCGGGCAGGCCGGTTGGCCCTGAGCAGACGCGGCACAAAAGCGCGCAGTCCATTGACGATGCCGTTGACATTGACCTGCCAGGCCTGCTGCCACTTGGCATCGCTGATCTCCCAGCTATTGCCGGTGCTGAGAACGCCTGCGTTGTTGAAAAGCAGATCGACCTGACCGAAAGCTGCATAGGCCTTGTCGGCCAGCGCATCCAGCGACGCCTGGCTGGTGACATCGGTGGCCACGGCCAATGCCTGATCTCCCAGCTCCAGCGCGACTTTTTCAAGGCCCGTCTGGTCGCGGTCTGCAACCACGACTTTCATTCCAAGAGAGACTGCCTTTTTGGCAAGGCCTGCACCAATTCCACTGGCGGCGCCGGTGATGACTGCAACTTTCATGATTTCCTCATTGGCTAAATACGAATGAATTAAAGCACTCCCAGCGTATCTATATTTCTCACGAATTCCCGCTTGACAGTTATTGAAGGTGTTTGCAGTCTTTGTTAATTTATTAAATAAAAATACCTGCTTGACATATAAAAAACCTGGGCGCAGTACGTCCGAATGGATTAATGGTTTTCACTAGGGACTGTAAACACAAACTTATTTTGTAAAGAGGAAAAGTCACAGTGATTTGAATTTGAAAAGAGCAAAGAATCTCAATTCTCATCGCCAATTGGTGGCGGTCAGTCAGTATTGAGGTTTGAAAATGAATTCATTCATCGGTGGTTTGGAAGGAAAAGTGGTTCTGGTCACAGGTGGTGCCTCTGGCATTGGCCTGGCCAGTGCCCAGGCACTGGCCTCCAGCGGAGCCAAGGTGGTGTGCGCTGATCTGCAGCAAAGCCAGGATTTGCCGCAGGGCTGCGAATTTCGCAAGCTCGACGTGAGCAGCGAGAAGCTGACCAATGAGTTGGTTGCTTACATGCTGGACCGCTATGGGCAGATTGATGGGCTGGTGACTTCGGCTGGCATTTCCCGCGTGGGTGATCTGCAGAGCATGCCCTTGCAGGAGTGGGAGCAGGTACTGCAAGTCAATTTGACTGGGACCATGCTCAGTGCACGTGCCGTGGCCAGCCACATGAAGCAGCGCGGTCAGGGCTCCATCGTCACCATCGCCAGTATCAACGGCATGCTGGGCAACCCGACCAATCTGGCCTATTGCACCTCCAAGGGGGCGGTGATCCAGATGGTGCGCAGTCTGGCAGCAGATCTCGGTGCTTACGGTGTGCGGGTCAACAGCATCAGCCCCGGCTATATCCACACGCCCATGACCACCATGCTTGATGAACTGCCTGTAGGCCAGGCTTTCGAGGCCATGCATTTGCTCAAGCGGGCCGGAAAGCCGCAAGAGGTGGGTAATGCCGTGGCATTTTTGCTTTCCGATATTTCTTCATTTATTACCGGGGTCAATCTTCCAGTGGATGGTGGATTCTCTGCGGCCAAAGTAATTAATATTTAAGGAATTCCAATGAAATATGATGTCATAGTGATTGGTTGCGGAATGTCCGGCATTCTGGCTGGTATTCATCTGAAAAATAGCGGGAAGAAATTCATTATTCTGGAGAAGGCCGGGACATTGGGAGGAACCTGGCGGGATAATACTTATCCAGGCCTGACTTGCGATGTGCCATCGCACGCCTATACCTATTCTTTCGAGCCCAACCCCGAATGGTCTCGGGTGCTGCCGCCCGGAGCCGAGATTCAGCAGTATTTCGAAGGTGTGTTCCAGAAATACGGTATTGCCGATTTTTCGCGGTTCGGCACCGAAATCACGCGTGCCGAATGGACGGGCGATGCCTGGACGCTGCAGGATCAGCATGGCAAGCAATATCAGGGCAAGGTGGTGGTTGCTGCCACAGGTGTGCTGCACCACCCCAACTATCCGCAGATCAAGGGCCTGGAGGAGTTCGAGGGGAACACGATTCACAGTGCGCGCTGGGATCATTCGGTACCGCTGGACGGTAAAAGGATCGCCGTCATCGGCACCGGATCAACGGGCGTGCAAATTGTCTCGGCACTGGCGTCGCGTGCCAGGGTGCGGCATTTTCAGCGCACGGCCCAATGGATTTTCCCGGTCGAGAATCCAGCTTTCAGCGAAGAGCAGCGTGCCGAATTCCGCAGCAACCGCGATCTGCTGGTTTATCTGCAGCGCGAACCCACTTATGTGGCCAATGTTGAACGCTTTACCGAGGGTGTGCTGGATCCGAATTCGGAACAGATTCAGGAAATTCAGAAAATCTGCCAGGACAACCTGGATGGTTCTGTTGCAGACGCAGGCCTGCGTGAAAAACTACAGCCGCATTACCGGGCCGGTTGCAAGCGCCTGATTTACTCGCCCGACTACTACAAGGCGATCCAGCACCCCGATTCCGAGTTGATCACCGAAGCTATTGCCAAGGTCGAGAAAAAGGGAGTGCGTACCAGCGACGGTGTGCTGCATGAGGTGGACGTCATCGTCCTGGCCACGGGATTCAAGACCGACCGCTATGTGCGCCCCATGAATGTGACGGGCCTGAACGGAGCCACGCTGGAGCAGGCCTGGAGCGATGTGCCCACGGCATACAAGTCCATCTCGGTGCCGGGCTTTCCCAACTTTTACTTCATGAACGGGCCGACCTCTCCCGTGGGTAACTTCTCGTTGATCGATACCTCGGAAATGCAGTGGGGCTATATCTCGCAGCTGATAGAGCGTGGCCAGCAAGCCGGTGTGGCAGGGCTTTCGGCCAGTCCCGAAGCCCTGGCTCACTACGACCAGGAGCGCTTGCAGGCCGCCAAAGGCTCGGTCTTCGGCTCGGGTTGCAACAGCTGGTATCTGGACAGAAACGGTGTGCCCAACACCTGGCCTTGGTCGCAGTCGCGCTTCAGGCAGGAGATGAGTGCGCCGGTGTGGCAGGACTATATCCACCACCAGACCGAAGAGCTTGTGGCCTGAGTGCCACCTCGCGCCCGTCCTGGTCGGGCGCGCTCCATCAACTTCAAGGAGTCCCAATGCAGATACACCCTGAAATGGCTGCCGTGCTGGAGCAGTTCAAGGATGCTCCACCTATGGATTTTGTGGCCACTCCGGTGCCCGAAATCCGCAAGCTCATGGACCACATGGCCTTCCCGCCTGCCGACCTGCCCATGCATGAGGTGCGTGAGATCGACATCCCCGGTGGCGATGGCCAGCCGCTCAAGCTGCGCCTGTACCGTCCCGGCACCGCGCAGGCAGCGCCTGTCATGGTCTATTTTCACGGTGGTGGCTGGTGCATAGGCACGCTGGACACGCATGACAACCTGTGCCGCCACCTGGCGCGCCTGACCGGCATGAATCTTGTGTCGGTCGATTACCGTCTGGCTCCCGAGCATGTCTTTCCCGCCGCGCTGGACGACGCCTATGCTGCCACGCGCTGGGTGGCGTTGCATGCGGCCGAGCTGCATTGCGATGCGCGGCAACTGCTGGTGGCGGGTGACAGCGCGGGGGGCAATCTGGCCATTGCCACCTGCCTGCGCGCAAAAGAAGACGGCTGGAGGGGCATAGCCCAGCAACTGCTGCTCTATCCGGTCTGCGATGCGCATATGGATGCGCCATCGCATGCACTTTATGGGCAGATGCCGTTTCTCACCACGGAAGCCATGGCCGCAATGTGGCGCCACTATCACCCTGCCATGCCTGCACATCCACTGGCCTCCATCATGCAGTACCCCGATCTCGCTGGTTTGCCAGCAGCGGTGCTGGTGACTGCGGAGCTGGACATATTGCGTGACGAGGGCGAGGCCTTTGGTCTGCGGCTGGAGCAGGCCGGAGTGCCGGTGGCCTGCCTGCGGGCTCAAGGCATGTTGCATGGGTTTGCCAACTTCAGCACCCTGGTGCCGGAGGTGGCAAGGTTGCTCGAAGAGGCTTGTGCAAAGCTCCACCAGGCCAAGTCCTTGGGGCTTGCTCAGGCCTGAATCTCGCAACTGTTCATGCATACAGTTGTGTGTGATGAAAGCCTCAGTTTTTATCCCCGCATCATGTGGACGCTCTTGTGGAAAACTATGCTTTCAAGCCCTGAAACCCGCGCCAGATGGTGCTTTGCACGGATTGCCTAAAAAATAGACGATTTGCGTGAAGGGATTAAACCGAGGGTTTTCACCAGTGGTTCTCAGCCTGTAAAAAAAGCCCGCCAACCGTTGCCGGTGGCGGGCTTTTTGGGGTGGCATGCGCGCGCTCAGGAAGGCTGCTGAGGCGTGGGGCGTGTGCGGTAGAACTGCATGGGAGACTCTTTCATTTCCTTGGCATGCTGGTTGAGCACTGACTTCTTCATCTTGCCCACCACATGCATCTCGCAGGGCTTGCAGTCAAAGCGCAGCGTGAGCTTTTCCTTGCCGTTGATCAGCTGCAGCGGCTCTGCCTTGATGGTGCCCTTGACGCCGATCACGCCCTTGGCCTGCTTGGGACACAGGCTCATCGAAAAGCGCACGCAGTGCTTGGTGATCATCAGCGAGACTTCGCCTTCCTCTTCCTTGCTCTCGTAGGCGGCGTCGATGATCTTCACGCCATGCTTCACATAGAAGTCATGGGCCTTCTGGTTGTAGACATTGGCCAGATAGGTCAACGTGTCTTCAGGGAAAGGCGCGGGCGGCTCCACGGGCTTGGCGCGGGGCAGGCGCACAAAGCCGTCAGTGCGGGCCTGCTCCAATGCGGCCACTGCATCGCGGCGCAGCTGGTTCAGGGCCGAGGCCGGCACAAACCAGGGCTGGGACAGCTGCAGGCTGATGTCGTTGACCGAGAAGATGCTGGCACCAAAGCGGCCCAGCTGCTCGCGCAGCGTGGCTTCGGCCTTGGCCGCGTCGGTGGCTGGCTGGTGCTCATGCGCGATGGATGCGGTGGCGCTGAAACCGTCTTCATCGGTCAGCGTCAGCGCAAAGCCCTGGGCGGCTTGCTTGAACTCGGCCCACAGGCCGATGCGGCGCTCGCTGGATTTTTTCTCCAGCATGCGCACCCAGTCCATATCGCGGTTGCGATTGATTTCCAGGCCTTTACGCAAGTCCTTGAACTCGGCAATCTCGTTCTTGGGGAACAGGCGCCAGATGCCTTTCTTGGCATGCATGCATTCGACGCGGTTGATGTGCACGCCCACCAGTTCTTTTTGCAGGTCGTAGTAGCAAAGGCCGTCGCCGTTGTGCAGTTCGGTGGCCTTGTCGCTGGTTTCGATCTCGAACCATTTGTCGCCCACTTGCGTGACCCAGCCAATGGAGCGGCCGGGAGTCTTGGGTGTGTCGAAGGCGCCGATGTCGTCTTTGCGGCCGTTGACGAAATAGTCGGTGAACTCGCGGTTGAAGTTCTGGTCGGGATCGGGCTCGAAGTTGAACGTGGTGTGGCCCGAAGACGAGCGTGCCAGCGGCTGCTCGGAGAACTCGCGCTCTTCGATGATTTCGTCGAGCAGCTTGCGGTAATGGGCGGTGATGTTCTTCACATAACCCATGTCCTTGTAGCGGCCCTCGATCTTGAAGCTGCGCACGCCAGCATCGATCAGGGCGCGCAGATTGTCGCTCTGGTTGTTGTCCTTCATGGACAGCACATGTTTTTCGTGGGCAATGATGCGGCCCTTGTCGTCCATCACCTCGTAGGGCAGGCGGCAAGCCTGGTTGCAGTCGCCGCGGTTGGCGCTGCGGCCGGTATGGGCGTGGGTGATGTAGCACTGGCCCGAGTAGGCCACGCACAGCGCGCCGTGTACGAAGAATTCAATCGTGGTGCGGGCCGGGTCCGTGGCGGCGCGCACGGCGGCGATCTGCTGCAGATCGAGTTCGCGGGCCACCACGATTTGCGACAGGCCAGCGTCCTGCAGAAAGCGTGCTTTTTCGGGCGTGCGGATGTCGGTCTGGGTGGACGCGTGCAACTGGATGGGTGGCAGATCCAGCTCCAGCAGGCCCATGTCCTGAACGATCAGTGCATCGGCACCCAGGTTGTACATGTCCCAGGCCATCTGGCGCGCGCCTTCGAGTTCATCGTCGCGCAGGATGGTGTTGAGCGTGATGAAGATACGGCTGCCAAAGCGATGGGCGTGCTTGATGAGCCGTTCCATATCGCGGATGTCATTGCCTGCCGTCGCGCGCGCACCAAAGGCCGGGCCGCCGATGTAGACGGCATCCGCGCCATGGTTGATGGCTTCGATGCCGATATCGGCATCACGCGCCGGGGACAGGAGTTCGAGCTGGTGGGGCAGGAGAGACATAGGGGCAGGATTATCTCAGCAAGCCCCGGTTTCGGCACAGCGGTGGGTAATCGACTTGCTCAATGGCCACGTGGGCTGAATGTGCGCGGAAATACCACGGGCCCGCTGCGGTCCGCCAACCGGTAGCCCATGGCGGGGCGGTTCGACACACCGTCCACATGGCCGGCCTCGACCAGAAAGTTCGCTGCCAGCATGCGGGTGCGAAAGCCGCTTTTGTCCACGCTGCGCCCCAGCACGGTTTCATAGACTTGCTGCAGCTGGGGCAGGGTGAAGGGCTCGCTTAGCAAAAAAGCGGGCAGCGAGGTGTATTCGACCTTGCTGCGCAGTCTTTCCACTGCCGCCTGCAATATGGTGCCATGGTCGAATGCCAGAGCGGGCCGGCGCAGCAATTCATCCACTTCGAACCAGGCCACATCGGCCGCATTGGCGCCTTTGGTCAGTTGCAGCTCATGGGCGGGAATCAGCGCAAAGTACACATGGGTGGCCGACCAGCCACGCGGATCACGCGCCGCGCCGCCCCAACTGCCGAGTTGCTCCAGATAGGGGCTGTCCACACCCGTCTTCTCCTTGAGCTTGCGCGCAGCGCAGGCCTGCAGATCGGCATCCAGATCCACATTCACAAATCCGCCGGGCAGGGCCCAGAGGCCGGGAAACGGATCGTCTTCATGGCTTGGGCGTTGCACCAGCAATACATTCAGGCGGCCCTGGGCAATCGTGAAGATCACCACATCCACCGTGGTGTAGGGACGGGGAAAGTCCGGCGCTGGTTTGGAGTGACGCTGTGTAACGGTCATGAATCAGGCTTGACTGGATGAATGTTGAGTTGTATTGTACAACTCTCATAAGTTGCTCAATACAACTTATGTCCTATAGCTGGAGCCCAGCCCAAGCATGCAGACGCATGCCAACAAAGCCTGGTCTGGGTTTGCCACAAGGTATTGGCACCGTGGAAAGTACGCCAAGGCCGGGTCCCTGCCGTGCTAGAGCCTGTCATGAGCCAGGTCGGCTGGCTTCAGACAAAGAGAAAAAGAGAACAAGAGAAAAAGAAAATGAAAAACCAAAACACTACCGCACGCAGCAAGTTCCTCAGCCTGGTGCTCAGGCACAGTCCCGAGACCATAGGACTCAAGCTTGACGAGGCGGGCTGGGCCCAGACCGATGAGCTGCTGGCCTGCCTGGCACGCTCCGGTCGACCCATCAGTCTGGTGGATTTGCAGACCATGGTGGCTGACAACAACAAGCAACGCTATTCCTTCAGCGCTGATGGCAAGCGCATACGCGCCAATCAGGGCCACTCCATCAAGGTCGAGCTGGGCCTTGAGGCAAGGCGTCCTCCGGCAGTGCTCTTCCATGGCACGGCCACGCGTTTTCTGGATGCGATTTTTCACGAGGGCCTGAATCGGCAGTCACGCCACCATGTCCATCTTTCCGAGAGCGTGGAAGTGGCTGCTCAGGTCGGCAGTCGTCACGGCAAGCTGGCCTTGTTGAAGGTGGATGCTTCGCGCATGCATGGCGAGGGCCATGTGTTCTACCGCTCCGACAACGGTGTGTGGCTGACCGATGTCGTCCCGCCCCGGTATCTGCTGAAGCTGCCGTCATGAAAGCTTCAAGAATCATAGCTCTCGACGCAGATGGCGTGCTGCTGGACTACAACCTTGCATATGCCTCAGCCTGGGAGCGGGTATTTGGCGAGCGGCCTGTATTGAGGCAGCCTGACGCCTACTGGGCCATGGAGCGATGGGGTGTCGCCAGCCTGCAGGGCGAGGCTCTGAACCGTTTTCGCACCAGCTTTGATGCGCAGTTCTGGTCAAGCATTCCCGCGATTGCCGGAGCGCTCCAGGCTTGCGAGCAGCTGTGCGCCGCCGGTTACGAGCTGGTCTGTGTGTCGGCGATCAAGCCGCAGTTCGCCGAGGCTCGGCAGACCAATCTGCGCAAGCTGGGCTTTCCCATATCGCGTGTGGTCGCCACCAGCGGCCGTGCCGATCCGGGTCCCAGCCCCAAGGCACAAGCCCTGGCGCAGTTGAGACCTCTGGCATTTGTCGATGACTTTCTGCCGTATTTCGACGGTGTGGATGGCAGGGTTCACAAGGCGCTGGTGCTGCGCGAGCAGGGCGGCTCACCCAATACTGGACCGGGTCTGCAGGCCATTGACTCCACTCACGCCACTTTGGCGGACTTTTCCCGCTGGTGGCTGAACCATTATCAAGAAGAACAGACATGAACCGAGATTACGAAATTCGATCCGCAGCCGATCTGGTGGCCCAGCTCGACCAAGGCTACCGTCCCAAATACCTTTGTTTCTGGGGCCATCAAGCCGAAAGGGATGGCTCGGTGGGGAAAGGCTGCCTGAGCCAGTGGTTTGCGGCTCCATTCACCGTGGACGCAGACCGCTTTGCCACGGCGGAGCATTTCATGATGGCCGGCAAGGCGCGGCTGTTCGGGGATGAAGAGGCGCGCGTGCAGGTGCTGGCTGCGCCGTCTCCGGCCAGTGCCAAGCAGATAGGGCGCAGCGTGCGCAATTTCGATGAGGCACGCTGGAAGGCGGAGTGCTTCGACATCGTGGTGCGCGCTAGTGTGGCCAAGTTCTCCCAGAACCCGGCCATGGGAGAGTTTCTGCTGAAAACCGGTGAGCGTGTGCTGGTCGAGGCCAGTCCGCGCGACCGCATCTGGGGCATCGGCCTGGGCGCTGCCAATCCCGATGCCGAGCAGCCGCGCAAATGGCGTGGACAGAATTTGCTGGGTTTTGCGCTGATGGCCGCGCGTGCAAGGCTGAGGGCCGGACAATGAGCACGCTGGACCGTTTTGAAGGCGCTCTGCTGGGGCTGGCTTGCGGCGATGCCGTGGGTACGACGCTGGAGTTTCGGGCGCGCGGCAGCTTTGTGCCGCTGACCGATATGGTGGGGGGCGGGCCGTTTTCACTGAGGGCCGGACAATGGACGGATGACACGTCCATGGCTTTGTGCCTGGCCGAGAGTCTGGTCGTCAAGGAAGGTTGCGACCCCGGGGACCAGATGACGCGCTACGCCAACTGGTATCAGTGGGGTTACTGGAGCTCCACCGGTCACTGCTTTGACATCGGCATGGCAACGCGCGAGGCGATACAGCACTATCTGCGCACCGGCAATGCGCTGGCGGGAAGTGAAGATGCGCGCAGCGCCGGCAATGGCTCGCTGATGCGGCTGGCTCCGGTGGCCATGGCCTATGCCCATGATGAGCAAGAGGTGCAGGAGCGGGCGGCGCTGAGCTCTTGCACCACGCATGCGGCTGCGGAGTGTCTGGACGCCTGCCGTCTGTTTGCCGTGGTACTGAGCCGAGCCCTGCTGGGCGCAGACAAGGCGCAGGTGCTGGATCTGGCTGCGCTGCCGTTTGGTAGCCCGCGCATCGCCGAGATTGCACAAGGCAGCTGGCGCAGCAAAAGCCGCGAGCAGATCCAGAGCTCGGGCTATGTGGTGCACAGTCTGGAAGCTGCTTTGTGGTGTTTTGACAGGCTCGAGAGCTTTGAAGCCGTCGTGCTGGAGGCGGCCAATCTGGGTGACGATGCCGACACCACTGCGGCCATTGCCGGCCAGATAGCGGGTGCGTTCTGGGGGCGCAACGGCATTCCTGCGCACTGGCTGCAAAGGCTGCATCAGCAGGCCGATATTCGCGCGCTGGCGCAATCGATTTATGCGCTGAATCAGGTGCTGGCCCGATAGATTTTGCGTGGCCATGCTCCCTTCGCGGGACCTGTTCACACCTTGCAAGCAGGTCGCAGGCCCTTGGTTGTCGCAGCGGAGGTCGCGAAAGCCGCGCCGGGCCTGCGCGGTCTGCAGGTGCCTGTAGCCGTGGTGAACATGCCGGCCCTCCAAAAGGCTTGCCCGGCAGCCAGGAAAGTCCGGCGCAGCGTGCACCATCCCTGCCAACGCGGCACAATCAAGGCGCTGAGTTGGCGACGGTGCAAGAGCAAGGTCGGCAGCTTCAGCCGAAATCCGAAATATCCCCAGCTGCCTGAGTCTGTGCTCAACGCCGCAAGAGTCGAGTCTGCTCTGGCTTGCTAGCAATCGCTCCAATGGAGTTCTGCTCCTTAGACTCCAGGGGTTGCCCATTCGCTTGCACATTGAACTGGTATCGCGGGCTTTGCCGCTACGCCTGAGGCCTTGGCCTGGCGTAGGCTTGCATGCCACAGCCTTCCGCTTCATCAAGGAGAAAGCATGTCCATGACTGATCGCCCGGCCCAGAGCCGCCGTGTCCGCACCTCGTCTGCCCTGAGTCTGGCGCTGGTCGCTATGTCCCTGGCGTCCGCCCATGCAGCGGATGCGGAAAAGCCTCTGGTGGTGCGCATCGCCCATGGCGGACCGGTCTCCGGTCCTATCGCAGCCTTGGGCAAGGATGAGGAGAACGGCGTGCGCATGGCGATCGACGAGCTCAACGCCCGCAAGCTGCAACTGGGCGGCCGTCCCGTGCACTGGAAGCTGGAAGCCGGCGATGACGTGGGCGATCCCGGCCAGGCCACGGCGCTGGCACGCCGCTTCTGCGACAAGAAGGTGGCGGCCGTGGTGGGGCATCTTCAGTCGGGCACGACCTTGCCGGCGGCCAAGATCTACAACGACTGCGGTATTCCCAATATCACCCCTGCAGCCACCAATCCCGCGATTACCGAGGCCGGCTATGACGACACCTTCCGCGTCATCGCCAATGACCGTGCCATGGTCAATGCCTTGCTTGACTATGCCGTCAAGCACCAGGGCGTCAAACGCATCGCGATCGTGGACGATCGCACGGCCTATGGGCAGGGCATCGTCAAGCTGTTTGAAGCCGCAGCGGCCGAGCGCGATGTGCAGATCGTCGACAAGCAGTACACCAGCGACAAGGCCACGCAATTTTCGTCCATCCTCACCGCCATCAAAGGCCGCAAGCCCGATGCGATCTTCTTCGGAGGGCTCGATGCACAGGCCGGACTCATGCTGCGCCAGATGTCGCAGCTGGCCATGAATCAGGTGAAGTTCCTGGGCGGCGATGCGCAATGCTCGGAGCGCTTGCCTGCCATGGCTGACAAGGCGCCGGCGCTCAAGAACGTGGTTTGCGTGATGAGCGGCAGCTCCCTGGGCAATATGCCCGGCGGTCTGCTCTGGAAGCAGAAATACGACCAGCATTTTCCCGGCCAGTATCAGGTCTACAGCCCTTACGCGTATGACGCGACCATGGTGCTGGCCAAGGCCATGCTGAGCGCCGATTCAGCCCAGGCCGAGGCGTATCTGCCGCGCCTGCGCCAGACGCGTTACGAGGGGGTGACGGGCACGATTGCCTTTGATTCGCAGGGCGAGCTGCAGAATCCGCGCGTCACGCTCTACGGCTATGACTCCGGCGAACGCAAGGAGCTGGTGATCAGCGGCCATTGAGCGGCATTGATTTTTTTCGAGCAATTGTTATTCGGGCCTTGTCTGTCAGGCGCATAGAGCTATGAATCTTGATGCTTCCGTGCACGAACACTTCATGCGCCAGGCGCTGGAGCAGGCGCGCTGCGCCGCCGCCTGCGGCGAGGTGCCGGTGGGGGCCGTGGTCGTCAAGGACGGGCAGGTCATAGGTCGCGGTCATAACAGCCCGCTCTCTGCCCAGGACCCGACGGCCCATGCCGAGGTGCTGGCCCTGCGCGAAGCAGCTCGGACTCTGGGCAATTACCGGCTTGAGGGCTGCACGCTGTATGTGACGCTGGAGCCCTGCACCATGTGCAGCGGCGCCATGCTGCATGCGCGCGTGGATGCCGTGGTCTATGGTGCGGCCGAACCCAGGACCGGTGCGGCAGGATCGGTGCTCGATGTCTTCAGCTACCCCGCCATCAATCACCAGACGCGGGTGCTGCGCGGCGTGCTGGCCGCGCAATGCTCGGCGCTGATGGCAGAGTTCTTCCAGCTGCGACGCCAGGAAAAAAAGGCGCAGCAGCCGCACCCGCTCAGGGACTGGGCGCTGCGCAATGCCGATGAGGCGTTTGCCGACCTGCCCGCCTGGCCCTGGCAGCCGCAGTGGCGCAGCGACCTGCCGGCGCTGCAGGGTCTGCGTCTGGCGGTGGTCGATGAGGGGCCTGAGGATGCTGTGCTGACCTGGCTGTGTCTGCATGGCAGCCCGGGCTGGGGCTATGGCTTCCGGCATCTGCTGCCTGATCTGCTGGCCGCCGGTCATCGTGTGGTGGTGCCCGATCTGCCGGGTTTTGGCCGCAGCGACCAGCCCAAGAAAGACAAGCAGCACAGCGCGTCATGGCATTTGCAAATCATCGCCGAGCTGATCGAAGCGCTCAACCTGCGGCGGCTGGTACTGGTCGGGCAGGGCGATGGCGGCCGCCTGGGTCTGGCTGCAGCGCAAGCCCTGCCAGAGCGCTTTGCTGGCGCGTGGCTGATCGATACCTGGCCGCTGAACACGCAGCCGCAGCAGCGTCAGCAATGGTTTGAACAGGCTGCGCGCAAGCCGGGCTGGGATGTGGCGGGGGCCATGGCAGGGCTGCAAGGGCTGCACACAGCCGTGGATGCCCAAGGGCCTGAAGAGGCGCGCGCCTGGAATGCCCCGTTTGCGCAGCCCGGCCATCGGGCAGCACTCAAGGCCTGGCCGCGCCTGCAGACCGAGCTGGCTGTGCCGCCCGCCGAGCTGCTACAGCAATGGGCGCAGGCCGGCAGGTTGTGGCTGCAGGCACCGTCCACGGATCATTCTCTCTCTGCTGCGCAATGGCAGGCAGCCTGGCTGCAGGCCGTGCCGCAACTGGCGGCGCAGGCCGGAGTCTGGCGGCAAACCCGGCCTGGCGCTCCGGTTCCTGCAGCACGGCAGGGCGGCGGTGCAGCGGCTGTGGAATACTTTGCGCCGTAGCCCGACGGCCAGACCGGCGGAGCAAGCATCTGAACTAGGAGTCTTACGCAGACAAGAATGCAACAAGGGCTCGCCTTCTGAGGCAGTCGCCCGGCCTGAACCTGTTTGCGTAAGTCGTATGAACTTCTGAATCTGCGGATTCATCCACTTTTCACGGAGCATGCGGCCGATGGCCGCATGAAAAGGCTTTGGCAACCTCGCGCAAATCCCCTGCATCCACTACAGCGCCCCAGCAGCAAGATCCGCAGCACCACGCCCACTCGCACGGGCATGAGCCGGCCCACCAGGCACATGTGCATGACGAGCACTGCAGCCATGAGCACGGCCACCACGATCATCACGACCATGTGCACAGCGCCGATGGCAGCTGCTGCGGCCATGATCACAGCCATGGCGGCAAGCATGTCTATATCTATTCGCCCTCGGGTGCGGTGCGCGACAAGGCAGCCTTCAAACGCGGCATCAGGCAGCTGGAGGCCCTGGGTTACGAAGTGGAGATCGATGCCGATGCACTGGCCAGCAGCCAGCGCTTTGCGGGTGACGACGCCACCCGTCTGGCTGCTATCCATCGTGCAGCGGCCAGCGGAGCCGATGTGGCGCTGATTTCGCGCGGCGGCTACGGCCTCACGCGCATCCTGCCGGGCATCAAGTACAAGACCGTGGCCAAGGCGATTGCGGGCGGCACCAAGTTTGTCGGCCTCAGCGACTTCACGGCTTTTCAGCTGGCCATGCTGGCACAGACCGGCTCGGTCACCTGGGCGGGTCCCGCGCTCAACGCCGACTTCGGTGTGGACAGCAAAAAGACCGGCGAGCCCGTGGACGACATCATGCTGGACTGCTTTGAGGACCTGCTCAGCGGCCAGGGCGAGGGCGCGGGCTGGCAGATGCCCAGGATTGGCGAGCTGTCCAATGGCAAGCCCCAGCTCAAGGACTTCTATGTTCCCGGCGGAGCCACCTTGTGGGGTGGCAACCTGGCGGTACTGGTATCCCTGCTGGGCACGCCCTACTTCCCGCAGATCGATGGCGGCATTCTGTTCATCGAAGACGTGGGCGAGCACCCCTACCGGATCGAGCGCATGCTGACGCAGCTGCTGCTGGCAGGCGTGCTGCAGAAGCAAAAAGCCATCGTCTTCGGCCAGTTCACCGAATTCAAGCTCACCACGCATGACAAGGGCTTCAAGCTGCAGACCGTCATCGACTGGCTGCGCATGCAGCTCAAGCGCCCCGTGCTGCAAGGCCTGCCCTTTGGTCATGTGCCGACCAAGGTGCTGCTGCCCGTGGGCGCGCAGGTGTCGCTGTCTGTGGAAGGGCGGGATGCGCTGATCTACTGGGGGCATGTGTGACGGCAGACTGCCGCTGAGGTTGAGCCGCCAGCATGGCCTGCGCCTCGTGTCTGTGCCTAGGATGATTCAGTTTTAATAGCTGTTAACGTAGGCTGCTTTTGGGCTGAATGCCAATGTAGCTTGTATTTTTGAGATCGGGAAGGACGCATGCATGGGCAAGGCTGCACTGCAGTGGACCGAGGAAATGCTGGCCCGCCTGGGCCAGGAGAAAGACGCCGTGCTGGCCGAGCGCTGGGGCACATCGGCCAAGACGGTCAACCTCAAGCGCAATGCGCTGGGCATCCCGGCTTTCGGGCATTTCCAGTGGACGCAGCCAGCGTTGGCTTTGCTGGGCCTGGAAGCGGATGCCGAAGTGGCTAAGCAGCTGGGCATCAGCAAGGCCAGCGTGGTGGCCAAGCGCACCGAGCGGGGCATTGCCTCGGTGACGGGAGCTGCGGCCAGCAGTGCTTTTGACTGGTGCGACGAGGCTGTGGCTTTGCTGGGCACCGCATCCGATGCCAAGATTGCCGATCAACTGGGCTTGAGCCGCCTGACGGTCTACAACGCTCGCATCGCCAGGGGGATTGCTGCAGCGGGCCGGGGAGCGGGCAAGAGTCTGGAGCCATGAATTCGGCTGCCGCGCCAGTGACGGAGCTTGCGGCGAACCGGCCGCAGACCCTGCTGCGCGCGGTACTGCTGGGCTGGCTGTGGCTGGCGGCCTTGGCCGGCTTTTCCCATTGGCTGACGCGCTTGCCGCCCTGGGGCTGGCTGCTCGCAGTCCTGCTGCTGGTGCTGCTGCCGGCATGGGGGCACTGGCTGCTCTTGATGCTGCGCAAAAAGCTGCTGCGTTTGCAGTTTGCACCACAAGGGCATATGGGCCGCTGGCTGTCCGGGGGCTGGTGGCCTGGCTGCAAGGCATTGGCGCTGGCCTTGTTGTTGTGCACCAGCTCACTTTGGCAGGCATGGTTTTTGGCGCCCTGGGAATGGGCCCTGCTGGCGCTGGCTCCCTTGCTTTATGCCTTGCTGGCCTACGGCATGCAGGCGGGCCTGAGGCGAGAGTTTTCATCCACGGCCTTTGCCTGGGCCTTCACTCAGCGCGCTGCTACCTGGCTGCTGCTGGCGCTTCTGGGCGGTGGCTGGCTCTATGGCATGGCCAGTCAGCAGGATATGGGGCGGGCACTGGCGGCCGGCATGGAGCCCGAAGCGCTGAATCTTGCTCTGGCGCAGATTCATGCCGCGCCCTCGGGGCTGGTGCGCTGGGGGCTGGATGCCCTGCTGGCCGTGCAGCTGGCGAGTGGCGCCATAGCCGACCTGCCCCAACTACCCGTGCTGCGCCTGTTGCTGCTGGCGCTGTTTGGCCCGGTAGGCGTGCTGCTGTGCCTGGGACGCGCCATGCAGGGGGCATCGACTTCCTCGGCCCTCCTGCTGCAGGCCAGGCCTTTGGCGGCAGTGCGCAATGCCGCGCCTTCGCCGGCAGCGCCTTTGCCGGCCGCGCCTTTGCTGGCCCTGGTTGCGGTGCTGGTGCTGGGCATACTGGTGCAGACCACGGCCGCCCTTGACGGCCTGGCGCGTGCCCAGGAGAGCCCGCTGGCGCTCAAGCGCCTGCCCGAGTGCGAGCGCATCGGGCAGCAACTCTACAGTCTTGGCACGCTGGACGCCACACGCCAGCAGGTTCTGCAGCTGCTGGGCCGGGCCCATGCCGGGCAGGCCTTGTGCCAGAGCATCCCACAGATGAACCGGCAGCTGGATGCGGCCGTCGAGCGCTATCTGGACTGGTATTTCAGCCTGGGCGCGGAGTGGGGGCGCATCCTCAGCCTGCTCACGGGCGATGTGAGCCAGTTTCTGCAGAACAAGCTGAGCGAAACCCTGGGAGCCACGCCAGGACTGGAGGGCTGGGTGCAGGCTTTGCAAAAGCAGGCACTGACCAGCGGCGCCGCTCTGGCCGAGGGCCAGCAGCGCATCGAGGAAACCCTGGCGCGCCATCATCTGGCCCTGAGTCCGGGGCAGTGTCTGGTGCGTGCCGAGGTGGCCAGTCTGCCTGCGCTGGAGCTTCTGGGCGATGCACGCCAGCGTCTGACGGCCAGCGCCCTGGCGGGCGCAGGAGGCGGTGCTTTTGCCGCAGCTGTCGCGGGCAAAGCCATGGCCAAGGCCTCGATGAAGGCCGCCAGCAAGGTGCTGGCCAAGGCCGCCGCCAAGCAGGGTCTTGGCAAGGCCGGGGCAGCGGTAGCCGGTGCGGCCGTGGGCTCCGTGGTTCCCGGTGTCGGTACTGCCGTGGGGGCGGTGGCGGGAGCAGTCGCCGGTGTGGTGCTGGGCGTGGGGATTGACTGGGCGGCACTTTATGCCGAAGAGCTGCTCACACGCGATGCCATGCGCGCCGATCTGCGTGCCGCACTGGACGAGCAGCTGCAGGGCCTGAGCCGGGCCATGGGCTGCCCCTAGTCGACTCCGCAGTCGGCCCGGCGCTGCGCCAGGAGCCGTGAAAACCTGCGCTGCGGGTGCTGTCTAGGGCTGCATTCCTGCGAGTGCAGGCGTACAGTGAAGTTTCGCTGCAGGAGTTGCATATGCTCAATTACTCCCTCATGAAACCCGAAGGCATCTTGCTGCTGGAGCCCCATGGGCCCCTGACCGAGCAGGATTTCGACGGCGTCAGTCAGGACGTGGACGATTTCCTGGCCGAGCATCCCAAACTGCATGGGGTGATGATTCAGTCCAAGGACTTTCCCGGCTGGGAAAACTGGGCCGGCTTCAGCGCCCATATGGGCTTTGTCAGAAGCCACCGCCATCAGGTGGAGCAGATTGCTCTGGTGACCGACAGCCATCTGGCGGGCATGGCCGAGTTCGTCGGCAGGCATCTCACGCATGCCGAGGTCAGGCATTTCCCCTTTACCGAAGATGCCATGGCCATGCAGTGGCTGCATGCGGTCTGAGTTGCCTGTCTGAACCAGTCCGGCAACTCTGCTGCCGAGTCGCAGCCGAGTTGCCTGGATGGGCCTAGCCCTGTTTCCGGTGGCCGGTCGCTGCGCTCGCAGCGGCCGCCGCCTGCTGCGGGGCCTGGGCATAGCGCTTGAACTCCATGGTGTAGGTGGCGCGGCCCTGAGTCATGGAGCGCAGATGCGTGGCATAGCCGAACATTTCCGATAGCGGCACCTCGGCCCTGATGGTCTTGCCTTCGCCCGCCATATCGTCCATACCCTGCACGGCGCCGCGGCGCGAGGACAGATTGCCCATCACGGCGCCTGCGTATTCCTCGGGCGTTTCCACCTCGACGGCCATGATGGGCTCCAGAATCACCGGGTCGGCTCTCTTGCAGGCTTCCTTGAAGCCCAGGATGGCGGCCATGCGGAAGGCCTGCTCCGAGGAGTCCACCTCGTGGTAGGAGCCGAAGGTCAGCCGCACCCGCACATCGACCACCGGGTAGCCGGCCAGAACGCCCGAGTTCATGGCTTCGCGCAGGCCTTTTTCCACGGCGGGGATGAATTCGCGCGGAATCACTCCGCCCTTGATTTCGTCGACGAATTCAAAGCCCTTGCCCGATTCCAGCGGCTCCACGGTCAGCACCACATGGCCGTACTGACCCTTGCCACCGGACTGGCGCACGAACTTGCCGTCCACATCGCTGACTTTCTTGCGAATGGTTTCGCGGTAGGCCACCTGAGGCTTGCCCACATTGGCGGCCACATTGAATTCGCGTCTCATGCGGTCGACGATGATTTCCAGGTGCAACTCGCCCATGCCGGCAATGATGGTCTGGCCCGACTCCTCGTCGCTGCTGACTCTGAAGGACGGGTCTTCGGCCGCGAGGCGCGCCAGTGCCTGGCCCATTTTTTCCTGGTCGGCCTTGCTCCTGGGCTCCACGGCCTGGGCGATCACGGGTTCGGGGAAGGAGATTTTTTCCAGCACGATGGGCGCTTGCGGATCACACAGCGTCTCGCCCGTGCTCACGTCCTTGAGACCCACGCAGGCCGCAATGTCGCCTGCGCGGATTTCGTCGATCTCCTGGCGTGCGTTGGCATGCATCTGCACGATGCGGCCTATGCGCTCCTTTTTACCCCGGGTCGGGTTGTAGACCAGATCGCCCTTGGTCAATACGCCCGAATAAACACGCACAAAGGTCAACTGGCCCACGAAGGGGTCGGTCATGAGCTTGAAGGCCAGGGCGGCGAATCTTTCATCATCGCTGGCATGGCGTATCAGCGTGGTGCTGGCGCTGTCATCTTCGCTATGCCCTTCGATAGCCGGAACATCGAGCGGCGAAGGCATGAGCTCGACAATCGCGTCGAGCAGACGCTGCACGCCGCGGTTCTTGAAGGCCGAACCGCACAGCATAGGCTGAATTTCGGTGGCAATGGTGCGCAGGCGCAGGCCGGTGATGATGTCCTCGGCGCCGAGGTCGCCGCTGTCCAGGTACTTCTCCGTCAGGGCTTCATTGGCCTCGGCGGCGGCCTCCACCATCTTCTGGCGCCACTCCTGCGCGCTGGCCAAAAGCGCTGCCGGGATCTCCTGGTACTCGAACTTCACGCCCTGCGACTCGTCGTCCCAGAAGATGGCTTTCATCTTGATGAGGTCGACCAGACCGTGAAAATCGGCCTCGGCCCCGATGGGGATGACGATGGGGACCGGGTGGGCCTTGAGTCGGTCCACCATCATCTGGCGCACGCGAAAGAAGTCGGCGCCCACGCGGTCCATCTTGTTGACGAAGGCCAGGCGCGGCACCTTGTACTTGTTGGCCTGGCGCCAGACGGTCTCCGACTGAGGCTGCACGCCGCCCACGGAGTCGTAGACCATGACAGCGCCGTCGAGCACGCGCATGGAGCGTTCGACCTCGATGGTGAAGTCCACGTGGCCGGGGGTGTCGATGATGTTGATGCGATGGGCCGGGAAGTTGTGCTCCATGCCCGACCAGAAGGCCGTGGTGGCCGCCGAGGTGATGGTGATGCCGCGTTCCTGCTCCTGCTCCATCCAGTCCATGGTGGCCGCGCCGTCATGGACTTCGCCGAGCTTGTGGTTGACCCCGGTATAGAACAGTATGCGCTCGGTGGTGGTGGTCTTGCCGGCATCGATATGCGCGGAGATGCCGATATTGCGATAGCGCTCTATGGGCGTGTGGCGAGCCATGATGACCTCCCTGAAACACAGTTCTGAAACTGAAGCGCCGGCACCATGGTCGCGGAGCCGGCAAGCAGAGGAAACGCACAGGAAATACTAGAGAGATGGCTACAAACTCACTACCAGAGTGGGTATGGCTGGCGGCATACAAACAGCGGTGACCAGACCAAGCTCTGGCGAAAGCGCAGGGCTTTCGGCCCGGCCCCCGCCTGGTCGTCTTCTGCATTCAAAGGCCTTGCGGCCAAAGGACTCCTGCACATGACAGAACAGAGCATTCAGACAGCCGCCCACAAGATGGTCTACATCCTGGTGGTGGAGCAAAGCTTGCGTGCCGGCGAGGCAATGAGCGAGAAAGCGCTTGCTGCCGACCTGCAAAGACACGGCATAGGCGAGGGAGAGCGCCAGTCAGCGCTGGACTGGGCCGTCGGCAAGGGCTGGCTGGAGAAAGCCGAAGGCGACGAGGTGCGCCTGACCGAGGCCGGCTTTGACATGAACTTCACGCAGTAGCGGCAGGCGTCGGGCAGCAGCCGCCGCCCCGGCGCCTATTCCAGATAAACGCCTTTTTCCTTTTTGCGCGCCCGCATGCCGGTGCGCAGGAACAGCTCGCTGCCGCCCTGCACGGCCAGGGGCTGACTAGGCTTGCCGGCTGCTTTGGCCAGATGGGCATCGGCGCGCGCATTCCAGTGCTCCAGCAGATCCTGCAGGGCATGGCGCTCTGCTTCGGTCAACTGCGGATGCTGCTCCAGGAACTCCTGCAGATACTGGCGTGCATCCAGCTCAAGCTGCTCGCGCGTGGTTGCCAGCGAGATATAGCTGATGTCATCGTCGCGCCCGCTGGTATGCGTGCCCAGCAGATAGCAGCCGATATAGTCGCCCCGGGGCTGACCCACGGCCGGGTCCTGGCTGAGTTTCTTGAACAGACTGAAGGGCCACATGCGTTGAATTCCTTGGGACTGACGCAAACAGGGGGCACGACGGGCATTCCTACCTACAAAGCGCCATGCCCGATCCGAATCTGCGTAAGTCGTTTTCCTAACACCGGGCCGGGGCCCAAACGGGTATTGTCGCCCATGGCTGGACGCGATCAGCATGTGGATGTTGCGCACCGGACGCATGACAAGAGGCGATATGGGAGACATCACTTCGGCGGCAGAGCCCTCTGCACATCCCTGGCTCAGGCGCACACTGCATCTGGCGGCTGCGGCCTGCGGACTGGTTTTGCTGGCAGGGGCCGCCTTGGCGGTCTATGGCGTGCGGGCCCAGCCACGCATGGACGGCAAGCTGGTCCTCGCCGGGCTTGAGCGCAGCGTGTGGGTCAGGCGCGACGAGTCCGATGTCACGCATATCAGCGCCCGGTCGCCCCAGGATGCCTGGCGGGCCCTGGGCTTTGTCCATGCGCAGGAGCGCGGCTGGCAGCTGGAGTTCAACCGCCGTCTCATGCAGGGGCGGTTGTCGGAGATTCTGGGGCCGGCCACGCTGGAGCTGGACAAGCTGATGCGTGCTCTCGATATTCATGGCGCGGCGCGTCGCCAGTACGCGGCGCTGCCGCTCTCTGTGCAGGAGGCCCTGCAGGCCTACAGCCAGGGCATTGCCGCCTTTTACGCCAGGCCCTCGCAGGCTGCAGCGCCGGAGTTCCTGCTGCTGGGCACCAGGGCCGCAGCAGCAGGGCCATCGAGCTGGGAGCCGGAAGACACTGTGGGCTGGGCGCTGATGATGGCGCTGGATCTGGGGGGCAACTGGGGCAACGAGTTCGCGCGGCTGAATCTGCTGCAGGTCCTGAGCACCGAGCAGCTGTGGCAGCTGATGCCGGCCTATCCGGGCGAGCAGCCCGCCACGGCACTGGACCTCGCCAGTCTGTACCGGCAGCTCGGTGTCTACCGGGAGGCGGATGCCAAGCCCGAGGTCTCGGCACCGGCCGGGCAGACTCAATCAGCGCTGCGGCAGTCGGCACTGCAGCAGTCGGCACTGCGCCAGTGGGCGCTGCGCCAGTGGGCGCTGGCCATGGTGCGGGACATGGGCAGCAACGACGGACTGGGCAGCAACAACTGGGTGGTGGCCGGCAGCAAGACCCAAAGCGGCAAGCCCTTGCTGGCCAACGATCCGCATCTGGGCCTGAGCGCTCCGGCCATCTGGTACTTCGCGCGCCTTCAGTCGCAAGAGGGGCGGGCCAGCGACGGCAGCGCCCTGAGCGCGCTGGATGTGACAGGGGCCACCTTGCCCGGCATGCCCTTCGTGGTGCTGGGCCGCACGGCACAGGTGGCCTGGGGCTTTACCAACACCAACCCCGATGTGCAGGACCTGTATCTGGAGCAGATCAACCCGGCCGATGCCAGCCAGTACCGCACGCCCACAGGCTGGGAAAATTTTGCCGTGCGCGAGGAAGTCTTCAAGGTCAAGGGCCAGGGCGATGTCAGGGTGACGCTGCGCAGCACGCGCCACGGCCCCGTGATCAGCGATGCGCAGCAGCAATACGGCAAGGTCATCAACACCGACCGCTATGCACTGGCCCTGCGCTGGGCGGCGCTGGACACGGACAACCGTACGGTGGAGGCCGGCCTCAGAGCCAACGGGGCGCAGACCGTGGCCGAACTGTTCGAGGCGTTTTCCATCTACCACTCGCCCATGCAAAGCATTGTGGCGGCCGATGTGCAGGGACATATCGGCTTCAAGGCCGCAGGCCGGGTGCCGCTTCGTGCGCCCGATAATGACTTGCGCGGAGTGGCACCGGCACCCGGCTGGCAGGCGCGCTATGACTGGCAGGGCTGGCTGAGCTACGAGCAGACGCCGCAGGACGATGGCGCTGCGCGCGGCTTTGTGGCCACGGCCAACCAGCGCGTGACGGAAGCGGGCTATGCACATTTTCTGACCCAGGACTGGAGCCTGCCCTATCGCCACCAGCGCATAGAGCAACTGCTGGCGGCCGGCAGCCAGCATGACGTGACCAGCATGGCGGCGATTCAGAACGATGTGCAGTCCCTGGCCACCCGCGCCTTGCTGCCCGTGCTGCGCAAGGCGCCATCGAGCCACGCCCTGGCAGAGCAGGCGCAGCAGCTGCTGGCGGGTTTTGACGGACAGATGGAGCGGGACAGGCCCGAGCCGCTGATCTTCTCGGTCTGGGCCGACGAGCTGACGCGCGCCCTGGTGATTGCGCGCATTGGCGAGCAGCGCTTTGCCATGAGCTACGGCAAGCGGGACTTCCGCGCCGGGCTGGAGGGAATGCTGGCGCGCAATGACGCCTGGTGGTGCGCGCCGCTGAGCTGCGAGCAACAGGCAGGACAAGCGCTGACCCGCGCGCTTGACAAGCTGCAGGCCGCCTATGGCCAGGACCCGCGCCAGTGGCGCTGGGGCACGGCGCATCCGGCGCTCAGCGCGCACAAGCCACTGGGCTCGGTGGCGGCGCTGGCCGGCGTGTTCAATGTGAGCGTGGCCTCGGGCGGTGACACCTATAGCGTCAACGTCGGGCAGTACAACGCCAACCCGTCGCCCTCCGATGCCAAAGGCCCGCTGGGCGGGCGCTTTGTCAGCCGCCACGGGCCCTCGCTGCGCGCCATCTACGACCTGGGCGATCCGGAGTCCTCGCAGTTCATCTACCAGACCGGGCAGAGCGGGCTGGCGCTGTCGGGCCGCTATGCGGACATGAGCCGGGAATGGGCCGACGGCCGCTATCGCAAGCTGCAGATGCAGCCGGGGCGCTGGCGCCATGTGCTGGAGTTGCAGGCCAGTCAGGATGTGGGTAGCTATTAATAAGTGAGCTTACATCGACTTTAATATATTGATTTCAGATATAAAAGATGCTGAAACTCAATGAATTCATGTGCTACAAGCTCCTGTATAAATAGCAGATGCAGGAATGAAAGCAGTCGCAATCGCAGGCGTTCAGCGCAGGAAATCCTCGATCAAGCCGGCCACGGCCTCTGGCTGGTCGTGGTGCAGCATATGGCCTGCGTCCTGCACGCGGGCGATCTCGCATTGGGGAATATGACGTATGCGCTCGTGGTATTGCTCCAGCGTGTAGCGGCCCTGATGCCACTGGCCCAGGCTGTCGTCCGAGGCTTCGACCGACAAGGTGGGCGCGGTGATGGCGGCAAGGCAGGCCAGGGCCTCGTCCACGCGATACAGATAGGGGTTGGAGAGCTTGTGCGCGGCGTCGCCCAGAATATGCCAGCGGCCCTGGGCATCGGGGGCCGACCAATGGTGAGCCAGCCACAGTGCCTTGTCGCGGGGCAGGCGGCGATTGGTCTTCTGCAGCCGGTTGGCAACGGCCTCCACGCTGTCATAGTCCGAGAGACCCATGCCGCCCGCGCGCTGCTCGCGTAGCTGATCCATCCACTGGGCCAGACGCGTGGGGGCCTGCTCGGGCGTTGTGGGCGCCATGCCGAAGCCCTCCAGATTGACAAAGCGGCGTATGCGCTCGGGTCGCGCGCCCGCATACATGCAGGAGATATTGCCGCCCATGCTGTGGCCGACCAGGTCAATGGGCTGATCGGGCGAGATCTGCTCCAGCAGCATGTCCAGGTCGGCCAGATAGTCGGTGAAGTAATAGCTGTCGCAGGGCTCGTTGCTGCGGCTCAGGCCGAAGCCACGCCAGTCGTGGGCAAGAATGCGGCGACCCTGCACAAAGGCGTCGCTGAAGGCATCGACCACAAACTGGTAGGAGGCGGCCACATCCATCCAGCCGTGGGCCAGCACCAGCACGGGCAGCTCGGGATCGATTCCTGAAGCTGGCTCGGGCTCCCAGCTGCGCAGGTGGTAGTGCATATTGCGCACGGGCAGCATCTGCGAGCGCCACTGGCGGCGAGGCTGATAGGGCGGGATATCGGTGAGCTGGCCGGTCTGCGTGGGGTTGTGCGTTGTCATAGTGTCTCCGTTGCTTTGATTATTGCTGCGCTTGCAGCATGGCCCGTCGTGCGCGGGACAGCTGTGTCAGCAAAATCAAGGCGTCTGCCCTGATCTTGTACTGTCAGGCTCTAAACTTGGAAGCATGACTTTTGCTGCATCCACTTCCCGTCTTTCCATGAATCCCGTTGCTCTGGGACAGAGCGATCTGCGCGTCACCCCCATCTGTCTGGGCACCATGACATTCGGCGAGCAGGTCGATGAGGCTCAAGCCTGGCGCATCATGGATCGAGCCGTGGAGCGTGGCGTGGATTTCTTCGATACGGCCGAGATGTATGCCGTGCCCGCCCGTGAGGCCACCTTTGGCGCGACGGAATCCATCATCGGCCGCTGGCTCAAGGCCCGCCCCGGCATGCGCGAGCAGATCACGCTGGCCAGCAAGGTGGCCGGTCCATCGCGCGGCATGCCCTGGATCCGTGAAGGCTCTGGCATGTCGGCCCAGGATATCGTGCGCTCCTGCGACGCCAGCCTTGAGCGTCTGCAGACCGAGGTGATCGACCTCTACCAGATTCACTGGCCCGAGCGCCATGTGCCGGCCTTCGGCACCATGTACTACGACCCGAAGAAAGAAAGCTCGCTCACGCCCATCCACGAGCAACTGCAGGCGCTGGCCGGCCTGGTCAAGCAGGGCAAGATCCGCCATATCGGCCTGTCCAACGAGACGCCTTACGGCGTGCACGAGTTTGTGCGCCTGGCCGAGCAGCACGGACTGCCGCGCGTGGCGGCGATCCAGAACCCTTACTGCCTGGTCAACCGCAGCTATGAGAACGGGCTGGACGAAACCTGTCACCGCCTCGATGTCTCACTGCTGGCCTATTCGCCGCTGGCTTTCGGCCTGCTGACGGGAAAGTTCGACCAGTTTGCGCCGACCGAGGAGGGCGCTCCCAAGCAGGCACGCATCGCCAGATATGAATCCGTGCAGAGGCAGCGCTGGGGCCGCCCCGATGCGCTGGCCGCCGCGCGCCGCTACAACGCGCTGGCGCGCGAGCACGGCCTCACTCCCACGCAGCTGGCATTGGCCTTTTGCTACACCAAGTGGCAGGTGGCCAGCACCATCATCGGTGTGACCTCGGTGGCCCAGCTTGACGAGGATCTCGACGCCTGGGGCACGCAGCTGCCTGCCGAGCTGCTGGCCGAAATCGATGCCATCCGCTGGGAGATGCGCGACCCGGCAATCTGATCGATTTATTGAGGGAGAATGGCTGCTATCCCATGTAGTTCATGGGCTGGAAGCTATCAAAATTGAATCATGGCAAAAAAAGACAAAAACACCCATGTCAGCGAGACGCCGGCCACGCAGATGCTCAAGGCCCACAAGGTGGAGTTCACCGAGCACCCTTATGACTATGTGGAGCATGGCGGCACCGAGGAGTCGGCGCGTCAGCTGGGGCTGGACGAGCATGCGGTCGTCAAGACCCTGGTGATGCAGGATCAGGATGCCAGGCCGCTGATCGTGCTCATGCATGGCGATTGCAAGGTATCGACCAAGAACCTGGCGCGCCAGATCGGGGCCAAGAGCGTGGAGCCTTGCAAGCCCGAGGTGGCCAACCGCCACAGCGGCTATCTGGTGGGCGGCACCTCGCCCTTCGGCACCAAACGCGAAATGCCGGTCTATATCGAGGAAACCATACTCGCGCTGCCACGCATCGCCATCAACGGCGGGCGGCGCGGCTATCTGGTGCAACTGGCCCCCGAGGTCTGCACCCGGTTGCTCGATGCCCGGCCGGTGCACTGCGCGCTGGCAGAATAGGGGCTGGTCAGCCGGGGCAGACGCCGACTGGCAAAAAAGCAAACAACTAAAACATACGCAATCAAGAATCTGCAACGGCATTGCTATCGACAAGACAGCATGCACGGTCCTAGCTTGCGTAAGTCGTGACAACAATCGGCTCCGTCGACTTTGGTTGGCGGGCCTAAGGGCCAGTCTCTGGCCGAGGAATTCCTTTGAACGCCCTCTATCCCGTTATCGCCGTCATCGCGGCCTATCTGATTGGTTCGCTGTCCTTTGCCGTCATCGTCAGCCGCGTCATGGGCCTGAACGACCCGCGTACCTATGGCAGCGGCAACCCCGGCGCCACCAATGTGCTGCGCTCGGGCAGCAAGGCGGCTGCGGCTGTCACGCTGCTGCTGGATGCGCTCAAGGGCCTGGTGCCCGTGGTGCTGGTCAAGGCCTTCGGCGAGCCGTTCGGTCTGGGCGACAGCACGGTGGCACTGGCCGGTCTGGCCGCTTTCCTGGGCCATCTGTATCCGGTGTTCTTTGGCTTCAAGGGCGGCAAGGGCGTGGCCACGGCGCTGGGCGTGCTGCTGGGCATCAGCGGCTGGCTGGGTCTGGCGACGGCGCTGACCTGGGTCATCGTGGCCGTGTTCTTCCGCTATTCCTCCCTGGCTGCGCTGGTGGCCTCGGTGTTCGCACCCGTGTACTACGTGCTGTGCAGCGGCGTTGTCTGGGATGCGGAAACGCCCATCACTGCCGCGATTGTCGTGATGGCGATTTTGCTGGTCTGGCGTCATCGCGAAAACATCCAGCGCCTGATTGCGGGCAAGGAATCCAGGCTGGGGCAGAAAAAGACCGACGGCTCCAAGCCTGCAGAGGGCGGGGCCCGCAAGAGCAGCAAGAGCAAGCATCGCTAGGACGCTTGCGCAGATAGTCCATGAGGGTCGCCAGACCCTATATATATAAGCGCAAGCTCTTAATTTAATAGCAAAAAGATATGGCTTCCAGCCCATCGCAGCGCGACTACAGCGCTCCCTGTCCTGGTTGTGGCGCGCCGGTCCACTTCGCCAGTGCGCAATCGAGCTTTGCCGTCTGCGAGTTCTGCCGCAGCACCGTGCTGCGTGATGGCGAGACGCTCAAGCGCATCGGCTCCATGGCCGAGGTGTTCGAGGACTACAGCCCGCTGCAGCTGGGTGCCTCGGGCATGGTCAAGCGCAACGGCAAGCCCGAGCCCTTTACCGTCGTGGGCCGCGCGCAGTACAAAAGCGCGGCCGGCAACTGGTCGGAATGGGTGGCTGCGCTCAGCAACGGCGAGCTGGCCTGGCTGAGCGAGGACAACGGCAGCTTTGTCTTTGCCGTGAACTGGCAGCCGCCGGGCTGGAACGTGAAAGAGTTCCAGCAGCGCGAATGGCGCATGGGTCGCGAGCTCCAGGCCGGCACTGAATCCTTCACCGTCACCAGCATTCAGGATGCGCAGCTGATGGCGGCCCAGGGCGAGCTGCCCCAGCTGCCCCAGCTGGGCAAGAGTTTCAAGCTGGTGGAGCTGCGCAGCGACAAGAACCAGATCCTCTCCATCGACTTCAGCGACAAGACACCGGCCTTCAGCCTGGGGGCTGCCGTGGCGCTGGAGGCTTTGCAGATGCAGGGACTGCGCAGCAGCGCCCAGCAAAAAGCCCAGGGTCGCCACTTCAACTGTCCCAAGTGCGGTGCCGTGGTGCCCGTGCGCTTTGACACCACCAAGGCCCTGAGCTGCCCCAGTTGCGGCAGCCTGATCGACATGTCCAAGGGCATGGGGGCGGAGCTGAGCTATGCCGAGCAGCGCCGAAAGGTCAAGCCTCTGATCGCGCTGGGCAGCGAAGGCACGCTCGATGGCCTGAAATGGCAGGTCGTGGGCTTTCAAAGGCGCAGCGGGCGTGGTCTGGGTGAGGATGAGGACGACAGCTTCACCTGGGACGAGTACCTGCTCTACAACAAGAAGGCGGGCTTTTCGTTCATCGTCGATTCGGAAGACGGCTGGAGCACGGCTCGCGTCATCACGGGCGCACCCAAGCTCAGCAAGAACGGCGCCACTGCCACCTATCTGCAGCGCAAATATCAGCGCGACTACGCCTATCTGGCCGAGACGGAATATGCCGAGGGCGAGTTCTACTGGCCCGTCTTCAAGGGAGCCAAGTCCAGCAATGTGGACTTTGCCAATGGAGGCAAGCAGTCCACGCTGGCGCTGGAGACTGCCAACCAGGAAACGACCTGGACCCATGGCCAGCGCGTTTCGGCTGAGACGGTGGCCAAGGCGTTCGGCGTGGCCAAGCTCAAGGACCGCTCCCAGGTCAGTCCGCTGTCGGGCAGCGGCTTCAGCTGGGGCACGATTCTGTTCTGGTTGTTCCTGCTGCTGTTCATCCTGCCGTTCCTGCGTGCCTGCATGTCCAGCCCCAACTGCGACCCGCGCACCGACCCCAATTGCAGCTACAGCCGCTCCAGCAGCGGCTCCTATGGCGGCTATACCTCCGGCGGAAGCCACAAATAGCACCCCTATCTCATTCGAGGAGACAGATCATGTTTGACTGGTTCAACCCCCAGAACTTCTTCGGCTCCATCATCTACGCCCTGGTGGGCGTGGTGGTGTTCTGGCTGTGCTTCATCATCATCGACAAGATCACGCCCGTGGACATGTGGGCCGAGATCGTGGAGAAGCACAACAAGGCGCTGGCCATGGTGGTGGCCGCCATGTGCCTGGGCATCAGCATCATCGTCGCTGCGGCGATACATTGAGGCTCCCCCTGAGGCGCGGCGCGCCTTCCCCCTCTCTTGACGCGCTGGGCGCTAGGGGAGGGGGACGACAGCTTCGCTGCGGGGCGGCGGGGCCGCCCAGGCCCTTGCTCGCTGTCCCTGGCAGGCAGAGGACGGCGCGCGCCTGTTTTACGGTTAAAGGAATTAGATGACTTCGATGGTGGCCAAGGAGCATAGCGCTGGCCAGGGGCCTAGGCCCATTGATGTGGCGCTGCTGGCCAGCGTCTTCGTGATCGCGGCCTGCGGCCTGCTCTACGAGCTGGCGGCCGGCGCGCTGGCGTCCTATCTGCTCGGCGATTCGGTGCTGCAGTTCTCCACCATCATCGGCACCTACCTGTTTGCCATGGGCATAGGCTCGTGGCTGTCGCGCTATTTCGAAGATCAACTGCCTGCGCATTTTCTGCGTGTGGAGCTGATGGTGGCGCTGGTCGGCGGTGCCTTGCCGGCCGTGCTGTTCTTGGCCAATGCCTATGCGCCGGGCGCGTTCCGCTTTCTGCTCTACGGCATGGTGATGGTCGTGGGCACGCTGGTGGGGCTGGAGATCCCGCTGGTGATGCGCATCTTGAAGCGCAATGCATCGCTCAAGGATCTGGTCTCCAAGGTGCTGACCTTCGACTATCTGGGGGCCCTGGCTGTGTCGCTGGCGTTTCCCATCGTGCTGGTGCCCAAGCTGGGCCTGGTGCGCACAGGTCTGCTGTTCGGCTTCATGAATGCGGCCATCGCCGTCTGGGCCCTGGTGCTGTTCAAGCATGAGCTGCGCAATCTGCGAGCCCATTCCTGGGCCTGCGCGCTGGTGCTGCTGGCCCTGGGCGGCGGCATCGCGGGCGCGGATCAGCTGACCCGGCTGGCCGACGATCATTTCTACCAGGACCGCATCGTGCTCTCCAGCAGCTCGCCCTATCAGCGCATCGTTGTGACCCAGGGACGCCAGGGCGCGCGGCTGTACCTGAACGGCAATCTGCAGTTTGCCCAGAGCGACGAGTACCGCTATCACGAAGCGCTGGTCCACCCCGCCATGGCCGCACATGGTGCACCGAAGAAGGTGGCGGTGCTGGGCGGCGGCGACGGC
Organism: Comamonas testosteroni; assembly: GCF_000761245.1. Classification (GTDB taxonomy): domain Bacteria; phylum Pseudomonadota; class Gammaproteobacteria; order Burkholderiales; family Burkholderiaceae_C; genus Comamonas; species Comamonas testosteroni_C. The sequence continues at coordinate 80,056 of NZ_AWOR01000046.1, forward strand.
ATGGCCGTGCGTGAGGTGCTCAAGTACCCGGGCGTGGAGTCCGTGGTGCTGGTGGAGCTGGACCCGGCCATGACTGATCTGTTCAAGAGCAATGCCATGATGACGGCGCTCAATGGCAATGCGCTCAACGACGCCCGCGTGAGCATTGTCAATACCGATGCGTTTCACTGGCTGCAGCAAAGCGCGGAGACTTTCGATGTGATCGTGGTGGACTTTCCCGATCCCACCAATTTCGCCATTGGCAAGTTGTTCACCAACAGTTTTTATTCGTTGCTGGACAAGCGTCTGGCAGCCAGTGGCTATGCCGTGATTCAGACCACCTCGCCGCTGATTGCGCGCCAGAGCTTCTGGACCGTGGTACAGACCGTGGAGTCCGTGGCTCTGACGGCAAGGCCCTATCACGTGCATGTGCCCAGTTTTGGCGAATGGGGCTTTGTGCTGGCCAGCCACCGTCCCTGGCGCGAGCCCGAGGCCTTGCCCGCCGGCATGCGTTTTCTGACCCTGCCCACGCTGCGCCTGATGTTTGACTTCCCTCTCGATATGGCGCGCGTGCCGACCGAGGTGAATCGCCTGTCCAATCAGGTGCTGGTCAACACCTATGAGCGCGAGTGGGGCAAGGTGGAGCATTGATGCGGTCCGATCTGAAGCGGCGCGACTGGCTCGGGCTGGCGGCCGCTGGCGCTTTGGGCGCAGCGGGCCTGGCCGGCTGCAAGCAGCCAGCGCCCAGGCTGGAAGATCTGCCAGGCGGCTTCAGCGGCGTGGCGCTGGAGCGCGGTCATGGCCTGCGCCCTTTCTGGCAGCGCCTGGCGCAAGGGCTGGAGCTGCCCCCACCTGCGGTGGTGCACCGGGCGCCGGTCGTGATTGTGGGCGGGGGCATGGCCGGGCTGGCAGCGGCGCGCGCGTTGGAGCTGGCGGGCGTTCAGGGCGCAGCCTTGCTCGATACCCAGGCCGCCATGGGAGGCAACAGCCAGGCTGGGCAGCTCAAGGGCATTGCCTGCCCCTTGGGCGCGCACTATCTGCCCGTGCCCGGAGACGATGCCCATGAGGTGCAGGACTGGCTGGAGGAGCTGGGCGTGCGCCAGCGCTTGGCGGGCCGCTGGCGCTACGACGAGCGCTATCTCTGCCACAGCCCGCAGGAGCGCCTGTACTGGCAGGGCGGCTGGCATGAGGGACTGCTGCCCGTGCAGGGCGTGAGCCAGCGCACGCTGGAGCAATATGCGCTGTTTGAAAAGCAGGTCGAGGCAGCGGCTCGGGCGGCGGCCTTTGCCATGCCATCGATCCGTGTCTGGCAGCGCCAAGCGGGTCTGCCTGCCTCTCATGCCGTGCTCGATGCGCAGCGCTTCGATCAATGGCTGGCGGCGCAGGGCCTCGATGACGAGCGTCTGCTCTGGTATCTGGACTACAGCTGCCGGGATGATTTCGGTGCCGGTCTGAGTCGCGTCTCGGCCTGGGCCGGGATTCACTATTTCGCCAGCCGCCATGGTTTTCACGCGCCGCGTCCGCAGTCCGAGCATGAGAGCGAAGCGGACGGCGAGCAGGTGCTGACCTGGCCCCAGGGCAATGGCTGGCTGGCGCAGCAACTGGTGGCGGGGCTGAAAGCCACGCAGCTGCAGACCGATTGCAGCGTGCTCGCCGTCACCGAGGATGCGGGCAGCGTGCAGATCGAGGTTTATCACCATGGCCGCCAGCAGCACGAACGCTGGCTGGCGCGCCATTGCGTGGTGGCGCTGCCCAGCTTTGTTGCCGCAAGAGTGCTGCGCAATGCGCCCGATTTTCTGCGTGTCGTAGCGGCTCGCCTGGACTGGGCCCCCTGGCTGGTGGCGAACATCCATATCGACCGACCGCTGGCCGACTACCCTGGCGCCGAGCCCGCCTGGGACAATGTGCTGTATCGCGATGGCAATGCGGGTGGGCTGGGCTATGTGGATGCGGGCAATCAGCGGCTGGACCGCATCCGCAGCCAGCCCACGGTGCTGAGTTACTACCAGGCGCTGGGTGACTGGGCCGATGGACGCAGGCAATTGATGCAGCAGCCGTTTGCCTTCTGGCGCGAGCGCGTCGTGAACACGCTGAGCGAGCCGCACCCAGACTTGCTGCAGCATGCCACACGCATGGAAATCACTCGCTATGGCCATGCGATGGCGATTCCGCGCCCTGGCGATCAGCAGATATTGAGCGAAATAGCCGTCAAGTTCAGTTCCAGCAGGCGCAATCTGCTATTGAATGGGGAGCGAGTGCAGGGCCTGCCCACGCCTGCGACGGCGCGCCTGAGCTTTGCGCATTCGGACTGGGCCGGCTATTCGGTGCTGGAAGAGGCGTTCACGCGTGGCCACCATGCAGGGTTGATGGCGGCGCAGGGCGTCTAGAACGTCAACCGGCTCTTGGAAAGAGTCAGCGCCTGCTGCCTGGCAGCTTCACCATGCGGTACAGCTCGGCATTGCCGCGTGCACTGTGAATGCCCAGCTGTGCCATGGAGCGCAGGTCCAGATCCAGCGTCAGCGACGAACGGGCCAGCGCGGAGGTGATGGCCGGCCTGCGCCCGTCCAGATGCCAGATGGGCGGGTACATGCTGTGGCCGTCGCGGTCGATCACGCTGGCAATCTGGGGCTCTTCAAGGGTTTTGCCTCGGCGCAGCACGACTGCCACCTCGCCATTGTCCAGCTGTACATAGGTGCCGGGCGGGTACAGGCCCACGACATCGATCAAGGCCTGCTTGACCTCATCGGCGTATTGACCGCCCTGCTGCAGCACTTGCAGAGACTCGGTGGCCGAGCGGCCGCTACGGGTCTTGCGCGGGCTGATCAGGGCTGCATAACGGTCTACCGTGCCCAGAATGCGTACCAGACGCTCCAGCGGCTGCAACTGTGCCAGCGGCGCGGGCTGCAGCACCACATGGTGGTACTGCACGCTGTCCAGCCAGAGCGGCTCACGCACCATTAGCCTCTCCAGCATCAGGCGGCCCTCTGTGGGGTGCTGCTTGACGGCTTCGGCCTGCTGGCTGCTTAGCGGTGTGCGTTGCTCGGCCAGCTGGTTTTGCAGCACGGTCATGCCGATGTTCATGGTCAGAGCGGCCCGGATCAGCGTGTCGCGCTCGGATTGAGGCAGGTCAAGCTCCTTGGCAAGGATATGGCACAGGCCTGCGCAGACCACGGCGTGAGACGGGCTGTAGCCCACGGTTGTCGAGCTGGCACGCTGAAACATCAGATACAGCGCGGCATCGCTGTCCTGCGTGATGAGGTCTTGCAACCATAGATCAAGCTGATGCAGCTTGATGGCAAAGCCGGGAATGCGCAGCGGCTCGGTCAGCAAAACCGCGAGTGCGGCCTCCAGATCCGACCATAGGCCCAGCAGGTCTTCATAGGGGTCGTCGTAGCGTGCGTGCATGGGCGAGAGGCGGGTTCAGTTCTTTTCCAGAACCATCTCATTGCCCTTGCGGGTCATCTGAAACCGGGTCAGCAGACTGTTGCCCAGCAGCACATAGGGCATGGACTGGGGGGCGACGACGGCCTCTATGTCGTAGACCTCCATTTCGCCCAGTTTGACGCTGTCGAGCTTGATGCGCCAGCCTTGGGCAGTGCCGTTGGCAGTGCGCATCAGAATGGGGGCACCCTGCTCATAGGGCAGGCCCATGCGATCGGCATCGGCTCGGCCTATGGCAATGGTGCTGGCGCCGGTGTCCACCATGTACTGCATGGTTTTGCCATTGATATAGCCACGATCGATGAAATGGCCGCGCGAGTCGGCGATCAGAACCAGCCGGCCCGAGCGCGCGGCACCACCAATGCCGCCCCGACTGCCTACGCTGACCGGAGCTGCTCCCAGGTGCACAGTCTGGCGCTGGCCCTTGATATCCACCACGGCTGAGTCGCCGCTGACTTGCAGCAGGCGCACGTCCTTGTGGCTTTCGTTGACGGCCAGCGCTTTGGGGGCGCTGCCATCAATGACCAGCAAGGCCTTGCTGCCCAGCACGCCGGTCAGGGCAACGGACTGTCCAAAGGCGCCGCTGGAGGCCACAGCGACTGAAAGCATGAGCCCCACGCGACGCAGGCGAGAGACGCCAGGCAAGAGCCTGCGCTGGCCGCGTCGCCCTGCGGCAACGGCCTCGTCTCCATCCCGCAGGGCGAGAGAAGGGGAAGCAGCGGAGCTGCGCAGGGGGGGCTTCATTCAATCGCGGAAGTTGTTGAACGACAGAGGGTGGTCGGCCAGATCCTTGCGGATCAATGCCATGGCCGCCTGCAGATCGTCACGCTTGGCTCCGGTGATGCGGACCTTCTCCTCCTGAATGGCAGCCTGCACCTTGAGTTTGCTTTCCTTCATCAGCTTCTGGATCTTCTTGGCCAGCTCGGACTCGATGCCGTTCTTGACCTTGATGAGCTGCTTGACCTTGTCGCCGCCAATCTTCTGTGCCTTCTGGATGTCCAGGAAGCGCACGTCCACATTGCGCTTGGTCAGCTTGTTGCGCAGCAGGTCTTCGACTTGCTGCAGCTGGAACTCGGCATCGCCGTAAATGGTGATTTCCTTGTCCTTGAGTTCGACGGCGGCCGATGTGCCCTTGAAGTCGAAACGGGTGCCAATTTCCTTGGTGGCGTTGTCAACGGCGTTCTTCACTTCGACGAAATCGGCTTCGCAAACAGTGTCAAAAGAAGGCATGTGTAATTCCTATCAGTATCAGAGCGGTAAACAGCCACAGTGCGCCGGGCCGTGATGAGCTGCTTGCCAGCAGCAGAGCAGGCGCAGTGCGACAATTGGATGGATGTTAGTCGAGAAAAATGTTCCCCTGCAGCATTGCAACACCTTTGGCATTGCCGCGCGCGCCGAAACGTTGGTGCGCATTCGTAGCCAGGACGATATCCGCCAGTTTCTCGCCGACCCGCTATGGGGACGGCAGCCTGTGTTCGTCCTTGGCGGTGGCAGCAATGTGGTGCTCACGGGCGACGTGGCCCCCGTGGTGCTCAAGATGGAGATCATGGGCATGCGGCTGCTGCGCGAAACCGACAAGCACTGGATTGTCGAGATCGGGGCGGGCGAGCGCTGGCATGACATGGTGGCATGGACGCTGGCCCAGGGCTATACAGGCCTTGAAAACATGGCCCTGATTCCAGGCACGGTAGGCGCGGCCCCAGTGCAGAACATCGGCGCTTACGGTCTGGAGCTGCAGGATCGCTTTGACTCCCTGGACGCGATCGATCTGGTCACCGGCGAGCAGTTCAGCCTCAATGCTGCGCAATGTGCCTTCGGTTACCGTGACTCGGTGTTCAAGCATGCACCTGCTCAGCCCAAGTACTGGCCCGTGACGGGTTCGACCGCTGTCCCTCGTGGCCTGGGCCTCAAGGGACGGGCGGTGATCTGCCGGGTGCGTCTGGCGCTGCCCAAGAGCTGGCAACCGGACCTGGGCTATCTCGACCTGCAGCGCAAGCAGGCGGAAAAAGGCGTAGAGCAGCCGAGCGCACAGCAGATCTTTGAATGGGTCTGCGAAATTCGTCGTGCCAAGCTGCCGGACCCCGAAGTCATTGGCAATGCGGGCAGCTTTTTCAAGAACCCCACGGTGACGACCGAGCAATGCGCGGACATCATCGCGCGCGAGCCCAAGATTGTTCACTATCCCATGGATGACGGCTCCATCAAGCTGGCGGCCGGCTGGCTGATCGATGCCTGCGGCTGGAAAGGCAAGACCATGGGCCGGGCGGGTGTCTACGACAAGCAGGCGCTGGTACTGGTCAACCGAGGAGATCGCCACAGCATTGACGCCAGCGTGACCGGCGGCGAGGTGATGACGCTTGCGGGGGCGATTCAGACCAGTGTCTATGAACGCTTTGGCATTCGCCTGGAACCCGAACCAGTGGTGATCTGAGTTTGCGAGAACCCACAAAAAATGGAGCCCTTGGGCTCCATTTTTGAGAGCTGCAACGGCTTATTTCCAGAATGCCGGGCGCAGCAAAATGCCGGAAATACGGTAAGGAGCCTTGGGCTCGACCGCCAGTTCCATGGGCACAAAGCCCTTGGTGCAGCTCAGCAGCACGCTGGTGGCCAAAGGTGTGGAGCTCTCCATGCGGCCAACTGTCTGGCAGCTACCGACGCCGGTGCGCACGGAGTCCAGGGCTTTCTGCACGGTGTCGATGGGGGAGTTCTTGAGGAACTCCTCGTTGAAATTGTTGGCAGCCAGCTTGGACTTGCCGTCCATGGCTGCGACAACTGCCTGCAGGCGCTTGCGCAATGCGGCGTCTGCGGCAGCGGCGTCCACGTTGGCAGGGGCTGCCTGAGTTGCGGGAGCAGCCTGCGGTGCAGCGGCCTTGGCGGCATCGGTCGCAGCAGCATCGGGCTGGGCCTGTGCTGCAGTCATGAAGCCGGCAGCAGCCAGCAGGGCGGTCAGACAAACAGCATTGCGTGTTTTGGTGGTAATCATCCGTTGAGCCTTTCGTCAAACAACGACAGGCACTGTAAACCTTCTGCAAGCTTGATTTCGATAGACGGCAAACTGTTTTTTGTGAATAAATGGCAAAGACCTGATGCTGGCTGTGACGGTGGTGCGACTTTGTTGCAGCACGGACAAGCTGGGGTGTCAGGGTTACTGCTTGCCGATGAGGCTTGTGCACTGCCTAAAATCTGTTGCACTGCAATAGCTCAATTGACGACGGGGCCGACCCCCAGAACATAAAGGACTTGCGATGCAAGAAAACAAAGAGGGCAAAGAGGGTGATGTCCAGGCGGGGCGCCAGCGAATCATCAAGAAGTATCCCAATCGTCGCCTCTACGACACCAATACCTCTTCATACATCACGCTGGCCGAGGTCAAGCAACTGGTCATGGATAGCGAGCCGGTGGTCATCAGGGATGCCAAGACCAATGAAGACCTGACGCGTTCCATCCTGCTGCAGATCATTTTGGAGGAAGAAGCGGGTGGGGCCCCCATGTTCTCCGAGGCCATGCTGGGCAACATCATTCGCTTCTATGGACATGCCATGCAGGGCTTCATGGGGAGCTACATCGAAAAGAATGTGCAGATGTTCACGGACTTCCAGAGCAAGCTGGCGGGCCAGCCCCAGGGTATGAACCCCGAGGCCTGGAAGCAGTTCATGAGCATGCAGCCTCAAGCCATGCAGGGTTTGATGGGCAGCTATATGGAGCAGTCCCAGAACATGTTCACCCAGATGCAGGAGCAGATGCAAAAGCAGACGGAACAGATGTTGGGTGTGTTCGGCATCAAGCGCTGAACGAAATCTGCTTTTCCCAAGCGGGCCAATGGCCCGCTTTTTTTTGTCTGTTGCTGGCGCCTGCCTGTGCTAGTCCTAATTGACGATGCTTGCGATTGCCAATGGTCGAACAATGATTTCGTTGCTTCGCAATTGCGGGTCGACAAGGAAGAAGAACGATAAGAGAAGTTCAATGCAAGGTAGATGCATGGCGGATGCATCCGAGGAGACTAGGCATGAAGTTAGGAGAGGGGTCCCGTTTGCTGGCGGTCTTGGCTGCAGGTGTATTGTTTGTGGGGGCGGCCTGGGCCAAGGCGACGCCCGATGAACTGGCCAGGCTGGGCAAGTCGTTGACCTGCACGGGGGGAGAAAAAGCGGGTACAGCCAGTGGTGTGCCCGAGTTCACAGGGAAATGGCTGGGTACGCCGCCCGGCATTCAATACAACCCGCACGCTGGCCAGCACCCGGTGGACCCCTATGCCAGTGAAAAGCCGTTGCTCACCATCACGGCTGAGAATCTGGCGCAGTATGGAGAGCGCCTGAGCGAGGGTCAGAAGGCCATGTTTGCCAAATACCCCAAGACCTATCGTATCCCGGTCTATCAGGGCCACCGTGACTTTCGCTTCCCGGATGCCGTCTGCGCGGCGGCCAGAAAGAACGCCCAGGATGCCGTAATGAACGCTGACGGTCAGGGCACAACGGGGGCGGTCAAGGGTGCGCTGCCCTTCCCGTTCCCCAGAAATGGACTGGAACTGGCCTTCAACAATCTGCTGCCTTCGCGTGCTTTCACCGAACACACGCTGCGTGACAACGCCAATGTGTTGGTCGATGGCAGCATCGTCTGGGGCCGTGCCGACAATCGCGCCTTCAGTCAGATCAACGACCCGGCCAACGCAGGTCAGCCACTGAGCAGTCCCATGTCCCAGGGCATGAATGCGGTCAAGTTGCCCGAACGCGAGAAAGGCAGCGTCAGCGTGGTGTCCGAGCCGGTTGAATTTGGCAAGGAAAAGCGCCTGGGCTGGAGCTATGACCCCGGCACACGTCGTGTGCGCCAGATTCCCGAGTACGGTTTCGACCAGCCTCTGTCGGGTACCGGTGGCAAGCTGACGATTGACTCCGATCGCCTGTTCAATGGCTCGCCCGAGCGCTACAACTGGAAGGCGCTGGGCAAGAGGGAGGTCTATGTGCCGGCCAATGCCTTCAGGATTCACGGCAGCAACGTGAAGTATGCCGACCTGCTCAAACCCGGTCATGAAAACCCCGACTACATGCGCTATGAGCTGCGCCGTGTCTGGGTGCTGGAGGCTTCGCTTAAGGACGGCTATCGCCACATGTTCGGCAGGCGCGTGCTGTTCCTCGATGAAGATACCGGTCAGGCTCTGATGAGCGATTACTACGATGCCCGCGGCCAGCTGTGGCTTCAGTCGGTGGTCAATCATTACTACGCCTTCGACGCCCGGATCTGGCATGCGGGCACCAGCTTTATCACGATCTGAACTCTGGCGGCTATGTGGCCTACAACCTGTTCCAGGAGCGCCCTCAGGGCCCTGTCTTGAACAAGGGCAATATGACTGCAGCCATGTTTACGCCCGAAGCGGCACGTAATGCAGGCAACTAAAAGATGAATCCGGCAAACGGCCTGCGGCGTAACTTGTGCGGCTGTGGACTTTTGCCATTCAAGCTAGGAGGCGCTTGCGCGTCCTTATGTGGCAGCAGCAATGCCCTTCTCAGGGCTTTGAAAAAAAGAGGAGACGTAGATGACAAATCGTTTGCAGGGCAAGGTGGCGTTGGTCACTGGTGGCGCCAGTGGTGTGGGTCTGGAGGTGGTGAAGCTGCTTCTTGGAGAAGGCGCCAAGGTCGCATTCAGCGATATCAATGAAGCGGTGGGGCAGCAGCTGGCGGCTGAATTGGGCGAACGCTCCATGTTTGTCCGCCATGACGTGAGCAGCGAGGCGGACTGGACGCTTGTGATGGCGGCGGTGCAGCAGCGTCTGGGCACGCTCAATGTGCTGGTCAACAATGCCGGCATCCTGCTGCCTGGTGATATGGAGACAGGGCGTCTGGAGGATTTCAGCCGCCTGCTCAAGATCAACACCGAGTCAGTCTTCATTGGTTGCCAGCAGGGCATTGCGGCGATGAAGGAGACAGGAGGCTCCATCATCAATATGGCCTCGATATCGAGCTGGCTGCCCATAGAGCAATACGCCGGCTATAGCGCCAGCAAGGCCGCAGTGTCGGCACTGACCCGCGCCGCTGCACTGAACTGTCGCAAGCAAGGCTATGCGATTCGCGTCAATTCCATTCATCCCGATGGCATCTATACGCCCATGATGCAGGCTTCGCTGCCAAAGGACGTGAGCAAGGAAATGATCCTGCATGACCCCAAGCTCAACCGCGCCGGGCGCGCCTATATGCCCGAGCGTATCGCGCAGCTGGTGATGTTCCTGGCCAGCGACGAGTCCAGTGTCATGAGTGGCAGTGAGCTGCATGCCGATAACTCGATTCTGGGCATGGGGCTGTAGATGACGGCCTGATGCCGGCAAGCAGCCACCAGGGTCTTGAATCATTTCAAGGCCTTGTCGTTCTGCAGGGTAGGATGAAGGCTCTGAACGACAAACAGGCATGCGTTCAACGTTCAACGTTCAAATTCGCTCGAGCTTTGAGAAGGTGTTTTCATGAAGTTGGGTTACACAATCGTCTACGTCCCCGATGTCTCGGCATCTCTGGATTTCTTTAGCCGGGCATTCGGGCTGCAGCGGCGTTTTCTGCATGAATCCGGAACCTACGGCGAGCTCGAGACTGGGCAGACCACGCTGGCATTTGCCGCCCATGAACTGGGCGCGCTGAATTTTCCTGGAGGCCATGTCGAAGCGCATAGCTCCGCCAAGCCATTGGGTTTCGAAATCGCGCTGGTCACGGAGGATGTCGAGCAGGCCCATCGAAATGCACTGAGCGCCGGCGCTGCCGAGATGGCCGCACCGACAGCCAAGCCCTGGGGTCAGATGGTGTCTTATCTGCGTTGCCCCGATGGCTGCGTGGTAGAGCTTTGTACGCCCATTGCTGGCTGAGCCGTAGAGATGCTTGGCCGCGGAGACGCAGGGTCCAGGCCTGGTTTTCCGCACTGTTTGCAGTATCGCGACCATGCAGCGCAAACTGCGCGCTGGCAGAGTTTGACCGGGCAAATCTCTTTGCTGCATGGCCTGAGAGAGCCTTGAGCAGCAATGCTGTCCCGAGACAAGAAAAACCTCGCGGGCACATAGCGGCTCTGTGACGACAGTGCAGGGCTAGCCCCATCGGCAGTCATTTCCGTGTTGAGTCGGGTCAGTATGGTTTTGATAGCTGTCAGCGCTTTATGGACAGGGGATTGCTTCTATATACTCACTTTTTTATGTGAATAGGGGAAGCAATGCTTGCGCGATGGTCTGGTGCTTTGGTTCTGTCGGCTTGGCTGTCAGTTTTGGGCTGTGCGCAGGCTCAGCCCAGCGAAATGGTCAATGCCGCAAAGACAGGCGATGTCGCGGCACAGTACGAGTTGGGAAAGGCCTATCTTTACGGCCAGGGCGTGGAAAAGAATGCCGACGATGCCTTGCGCTGGCTGCGTCTGGCCGCTGAGCACAATCATGCGCCGTCCCAGTATCTGCTGGGTCTGGTCTATGTACTGGGTGCCGAGGGTGTGAAAAAGGATCCTGAGGTAGGCCTGGCACACATTCATCAGGCTGCAAACGCTGGAAATCTCGATGCCCAGAACCTGCTTGGAACTATTTATCTAAAAGGCGAAGCGGTTGAAAAGGATGCCGCAACAGGTGTCGCATGGCTGGAGCGCGCCGCGCAGCAGGGCTCTGCAGCGGCACAAAATAGCCTGGGCTTCGTCTACCGCAAAGGCGAGCTGCTTGCCCAGGATTTGCAGGCCTCGTTTCGCTGGTATCTGAAGGCGGCCCAGCAAGCCGATGTGCTTGCGCAGTTCACGGTGGCCGAGATGTATTACCTTGGCGAAGGTGTGGAGAAGAATCGTGCCGAAGCCGCGAAATGGCTTACCCCGCTGGCGGACAAAGGCGTGCAGAAGGCCCAGTTGCTGCTGGGAAAGATTTGCTTCGAAGGCCAGGGTGTGGACCCCGACTACAAGCGGGCCGTGCTGCTGCTGCACGCTGCTGCCATCCGCGGCTCGGGTGAGGCTTACTATGAGTTGGGCCGCCTGTTCGAACAGGGAGAGGGCGAGTATCGCAACGAAAAAGAGGCGATTGCCTATTACACCCAGGCGCTGAAGTACCAGCATGCTGCGGCGGCGCAGCGGCTGGAGCAGCTCTCGGCTTCATCGCCCAAGTCCGCGGAGTTTGCGCAGTCCATGGAATACATGGAGAACCTGAACTCTGCTCTCAAGGGCAATGTTCTGGCCCAGTACAACGTCGGCGTCTTTCAATATCTGGGCAAGGGCTTTGCGCAGCCCAACTACACCGAGGCCGCCAAGTGGTTCACCATGGCAGCCAATCAAGGCTATGCCAAGGCCCAGTACAACCTGGGCACCTTGTATGAAAACGGCGAGGGTGTGGGCAAAAGCCTGTCGCAGGCGCTGAAGTGGTACCGTATGGCCGCCGAGCAGCAGGATGCCCCCGCCCAGTATGCGCTGGGCACTTTGTATCGGGACGGTCTGGGTGTGAAGAAGAACGCCAAGCTGGCGCGTGAATGGTTGCAGCGTGCTGCCGCACAAGGCCATGCATCGGCAAAAAAGGCTTTGGCACAGCTCTGACCTGACAAGCGGGGACCGTTTTCGCGGTCCCCGGCTGGCCCGGGCGAGGGCGAAGTCGGCTAGGCCGGCTCCGAGATCTCGATGAGGTTCAGGTCGGGGTCACGCAAATAGATGGAGCGGATTCGGGATGTGGCTCCAGTGCGCATCACGGGGCCTTCGGCGATGGGAATCGACAGCTGCTGCAGACGGGCGATGACCTCGTTCAGCGGCACGGAGGCCAGAAAGCACAGATCCAGAGCTCCGGGTACCGGCGTATGAGCCTTGGGTTCGAACTCTTTCCCCTTCACATGCAGATTGATCTTCTGCCGGCCGAACACAAAGGCCTTGCGCTCCACGGGCGGAGTGCCGCCGATGAAGGATTCCAGCCGCATGCCGAGGACTTCGGTGTAAAAGCGTATGCATTGCGCTTCATTGGCCGTGGTGAGAACCAGGTGGTCGAGGTGACTGATCATGACAAGGCTACTGTCTGGTTGTGAAAACGAGTGTGAAGGCACGCGGGCTCGCGTTGCAGGGGAGCGGCATGACCATGGTGCAGCTGGAGGTCGGCATCGCCGTTAAGGCTGCAGTCCGGGTCGATTCTGTCAGACTGCCGCCGTCTCGTCCTGGCGCATGACTCCCTGCAAAAATGCCTGCTCTGCAAGCTGTGCCAGCGGGGCGCGAGGGATGCGACCGCGGCGCTCTCCATCGATGAGTGCGATCACGGTTCCCAGCCATAACTCGGTCAGCGTTGCGGCACTGAAATCGATGCGGAACACGCCTTCCTGTTGGCCGCGCAGGAAAAAAGCGTCGACCTTGGGTTCCCAGATCGCATTTTCCTCCACGGGCTTTTCGACTTCGTTCCAGTAATAGGTCAGGAACAGCGTGAATTCGCGATGTTCAAGATGCTTGGCATTGAGGCGCTTAAGTGCTTCGAGCACCGGGCCTTCCTCGATACGGGCTTCGTCCAGTGCATCGTCCAGCGTGCGCAGGCTCTGCTCCAGCAAGCGCTTGATCAGCAGATCGCGCGTGGGGCAGAAGCGATAGAGCGTGGCCTTGCTGATGCCTATGGCCTTGGCCAGTTCCTGAAGCGTGGCGCGTGGGTGGTTGACCAGGGCCAGGGCCAGGGGGGGGAGGATTGCTGTGTTGTCGTGAGGGGCTGTTGTCATTCGTGGCTCCGGTTGGGGCGGATACGGATGAACCTATTTTGATTCAAGCAGCGAGCTTAAAAGCTTGGGATGGCAACTTTACTTGGTATCAAAATGCCATGAATCAATATAGGTCTTAATGAATCAAATTTGATTCAAAAAATATTTTCATGCATCATGCACTTCTTTCAAGATTTGACAAGACTCAAAAGCCATGAAGAAGAAAAGCCAGAATGTGCGTGCCTGGCCGGCCCTGGCCGCATTGGCGGCAGCAATGATGTTGAGCGGTTGCATCAAGTCGGAGGCGGGCAGCCCGCCTCAGGAATTGCCACTGGTGGATGTGGTGACCGTCAAGCCCAGGGCGCTGAGCCTCAGCGCTGAACTGCCCGGGCGCATCGAGCCTGTACGCGTGGCCGAGGTGCGTGCGCGTGTGCCGGGTATTGTGCTGAGCCGCCATTTCAAGGAGGGCGCCGATGTGAAGGCCGGTGAGGTGCTGTTCAGCATCGACCCTGCGCCGCTGCGCGCTGCGCTGTCGCGGACCCGGGGCGAGCTGGCGCGAGCCGAGGCTGCGCTGTCTGAAGCGCAGTCCGTGATGCGCCGTTATGAACCGCTGGTGGCGCAGGAAGCCGTGAGCCGCCAGGATTTCGACAGCGCCAAGGCCACGCTGCACAGTGCCATGGCCACGCGTCAATCGGCTCAGGCCGAAGTGGAGGCGGCACGCCTGAACCTGGACTATGCGACGGTGAAAGCCCCGATCGCCGGCCGCATCGGCCGTGCCCTGGTGACGGAAGGCGCCCTGGTCGGCCAGGGGGAGGCGACAGCGATGGCGGTGATCCAGCAACTGGACCCCGTCTACGCCGATTTTCGCCAGCCCGCAGCGCTGGCCACGCGCTGGCGTGCCCAGCAGTTGCAGGGCCAGTCGCCGCGCAGCACTGCGGTGACGCTGGTGGCTGACGGCCTGGATCAGGAACGCCAGGGACGCATGCTGTTCTCGGATGTGACGGTGGATCGCGGCACCGGCCAGCTTGCGCTGCGTGGTGAATTCCCCAACAAGGATGGTTTGCTGTTGCCCGGCATGTATGTGCGTGTGACCCTGGGGCTGGGTGAGGATCCCGCGGCCATTCTCGTGCCTCAGCGTGCGGTGCAGCGCGGCAGCGATGGAATGGCCCATGTGCTGGTGCTCGACGAGCACAACATTGTGCAGTCCCAGAAGGTGAGCACCGGCGCCATGTACGGCTCCGACTGGCATATCACCGAGGGCCTGAAGGAAGACGTCAGGGTGTTGGTCGGAGGCCTGGCGGCAGCCGTGCCCGGCACCAAGGTGCAGATCAGAGCTGCCGCTGCAAATGCCGCCGACATCGTCAAAGACGCGGAAGCCACTGTAAAAAAATGAGCAGTATGCGCTGGTCCTGCAAGCGCTGAATGCCAAAAAGACAAGCCTTATTCAAGGATAGATAATGTCCCGGTTTTTTATTGATCGCCCCAAGCTGGCCTGGGTGGTCGCGATCTTCATCCTGCTTGCCGGCCTGCTGGCGATCCCGGCTTTGCCAGTGGCGCAGTTTCCCAACGTGGCTCCGCCGCAGATCTCCATCTCTGCAACCTATCCGGGGGCATCGGCCACCACGGTCATGGAGTCGGTGACCAGCGTCATCGAGGAGGAGCTCAATGGCACGAAGGGTCTGCTGTACTTCGACTCCTCCAGCGGTGCCACGGGCCTGGCCGAAATCACGGCCACCTTCGCGCCTGGTACCGATCCCGCACTGGCTCAGGTCGAGGTGCAAAACCGCATCAAAAAGGCCGAGGCCAGACTGCCCGCATCGGTGATGCAGATGGGTTTGCAGGTAGAGCAGGCCAGCGCCAATTTCCTGCTGATCTATTCGCTGACCTACAAGGGCGACGACAGCGGCAAGAACGAGGTCCGCCTCTCCGACTATGCGGTGCGCAACATCAATAACGAGATCCGCCGCGTGCCCGGGGTGGGCAAGGTGCAGTACTTCGGCGCCGATGTCGCCATGCGGGTCTGGGTCGATCCGCAGAAACTGCTGGGCTACGGCCTGTCGGTGGCGGACGTGAATGCGGCCATTGCTGCGCAAAATGCCCAGGTGCCGGCAGGCAGCTTCGGCAGCCAGCCCGGATCGTCCGAGCAGGAGCTCAGCGCCACGATTGCCGTCAAGGGAACGCTGAGTTCGCCCGAGGAGTTCGGCCAGATCGTGTTGCAGGCCAGGGCCGATGGCTCGGCCGTGCACCTGGCCGATGTGGCGCGTCTCGAAGTCGGCCAGCTCGATTACAGCTTCGCCTCGCGCGAGGACGGCCACAAAGGAGTGGCGGCCGCCGTGCAACTGGCACCTGGTGCCAATGCTATGCAGACCGCCAAGGCGGTCAAGGCGAGGCTAGCCGAGCTGTCGCAGAACTTCCCCGACGATATTCAGTACGCCGTGCCCTATGACACCTCGCGCTTTGTCGAAGTCGCCATCGGCAAGGTGATCCAGACCCTGGTCGAGGCCGTGGTGCTGGTGTTCCTGGTGATGTGGCTGTTTTTGCAGAACCTGCGCTATACGCTGATTCCCACCATCGTGGTCCCGGTGTGTCTGGCCGGCACTCTGGCGGTGATGTATGCGCTGGGCTTCTCGGTCAACATGATGACCATGTTCGGCATGGTGCTTGCCATCGGCATTCTGGTCGACGATGCCATCGTGGTGGTGGAGAACGTGGAGCGTCTCATGGCCGAGGAGGGCCTCTCGCCGCTGGCCGCCACGGTGAAGGCCATGCAGCAGGTATCGGGGGCTATCGTCGGCATCACGCTGGTGCTGGTGGCCGTGTTCCTGCCTCTGGCCTTCATGAGCGGCTCGGTGGGCGTGATCTACCGTCAGTTCTCGCTGTCGCTGGCCGTCTCCATCTTGTTCTCGGGCCTGCTGGCGCTGACATTCACGCCGGCGCTGTGCGCCACGCTGCTCAAGCCTGTTGCCGAGGATCACCACGAGGAGAAGAAAGGCCTCTTCGGCTGGTTCAACCGCCACTTTGCCAAGCTGACCGAGCGCTTTTCGCTGCTCAACCAGCGTCTGGTCAAGCGCACGGGCCGCTATATGCTGATCTATGTAGCCATCGTGGGCGGGCTGGGCTTTGCCTATACGCGCATGCCCGAGTCCTTTGTGCCTTATGAAGACATGGGCTACTACATCGTCAGCGTGCAGTTGCCGCCTGGCGCAACCGAAGCACGCACCGAGGCTGTGGTGCGCGACATGGAAGCCTATGTGCAAAGCCGACCAGCCACGGCCCAGGCCGAGTTCCTCATGGGCTACAGCTTTTCGGGCATGGGGCAGAACGCGGCCATGGCCTTCGTCACGCTCAAGGACTGGTCCTTGCGCGGCAAGGGCCAGGCGTCGTGGGACGAGGTCCAGGCCTTCAATCAGCGCTTCGGCAGCTTGTCCGATGGTGCGGCCATGGCGGTGGACCCGCCACCCATCGATGGCCTGGGCAATTCCGGCGGCTTTGCGCTGCGTCTTCAGGATCGCGCCAATCTGGGTCGCGAGGCCCTGGTTGCCGCGCGCGACGAGCTGCTCAAGAAGGCCAATGCCTCGCCGGTGATCGCCTACGCGATGATGGAAAACCTCGAAGATGCGCCGCAGCTGCGCCTGGACATAGACCGGCGCAAGGCCCAGGCTCAGGGTGTGGGCTTCGCCAGCATCAGTGCCGTGCTGTCCACGGCCTATGGCTCGGCCGTGATCAACGAGTTTCCAAATGCGGGGCGCCTGCAGCGTGTGGTGGTGCAGGCCGACACGGCCGCGCGCATGACGCCCGAGGCCCTGCTGCGCCTGTATGTACCCAATGCCCAGGGCGAGCAGGTGCCGCTGGCCTCGTTTGCCAGCGTGGAGTGGGAGCAGGGGCCGGTGCAGATCTCGCGCTACAACGGTTATCCGGCCTTCCGAATTGCGGGCGACGCCAAGCCCGGCCACACCACGGGTGAGGCCATGGCCGAGCTCGAACGCATACTGGGCGAGATGCCGCGCGGCATAGGTTACGAGTGGACGGCGCTGTCCTATCAGGAAAAGGCCGCTGGCGCACAGGCCCCCAAGCTGTTCGCACTGGCCATCGTGGTGGTGTTCCTGCTGCTTGTGGCCCTGTACGAAAGCTGGAGCATTCCTGCAGCCGTGATGCTGATCGTGCCCATAGGCGCGCTGGGCTCGGTGCTGGCCACTTCGGCGCTGGGTCTCTCGAACGACGTGTACTTCAAGGTCGGTCTGATCACCATCATCGGCCTGGCGGCCAAGAACGCCATCCTGATTGTGGAGTTCGCCAAGGACCTGCACGAGCGCGGCCATTCGCTGACGGAGGCAGCATTGCAGGCAGCCCGTTTGCGCTTCCGTCCCATCGTGATGACTTCGCTGGCCTTCATCCTCGGGGTAGTGCCGCTGGCGCTGGCCACCGGCGCAGGTGCCTCCAGCCAGGCCGCCATCGGCGTCGGCGTGATCGGCGGCATGCTCAGCGCCACCTTGCTGGGCGTGCTGTTCGTGCCCATCTTCTTTGTCTTCGTGCTCTCGCTGCGGCGCAAGCGCCGTGCAGTGCCTCAGGAAAAGAAACCAGACTCCGAAGGAGAAGCCGCATGAACCGGCATGAACCCATGCGCAGGGCGGCGCTGACGCTGATCACCGCGGCACTGGCCGGCTGCTCTTTTGCACCAACCTATGACAGGCCGGCTGCGCCCGTCCCCGGCAGCTGGAGCGCGGCCTCGCCGGCCACGCCTGCATCGGCGCAGAGCTTGCACTGGAAGGATTTCGTGATCGACGAGCGCCTGCGCTCGCGCATCGAAACGGCGCTGGCCAACAACCGCGATCTGCGTCAGACACTGCTCAATGTACAGACTGCTCGCGCGGCCTATCGGGTGCAGCGTGCGGACCAGCTGCCCGGTCTGGAGGCGCAGGCCAGCGGCAACCGCCAGCGCCTGCCTGCCGACCTGAGCGGCACGGGAGCGGCCACGGTGCAGAGCAACATTCAGGCAGGCGTCGGGTTGATGGCTTTCGAGCTCGATCTCTTCGGCCGCGTGCGTTCACTGTCCGAGGCCGCGCTGATGGAATACCTGGCCACCGAGGAGGCCGCGCGCAGCGTGCAGATCAGTCTGGTCACCGAAGTGATCCAGGCCTCGCTGGCGCAGGACGGCGCGCGGCAACGCCAGGCTCTGGCGCTGCGCACCTTGCAGGCACGCGAGAAGGAGTGGCAGCTGATGAGCGAGCGCCGCAAGACCGGCACGTCCAGTCGCCTGGACGAGCAGGAGGCTCAAGGCCAGCTCGAACTGGCGCGCGCCGAAGTCGAGCGCCTGGCGCGCGAGCTGCGCCAGGCGGCAAACGCCCTGGACTGGCTGGTGGGCGACGGCTCGCTCCAGGCGGCAGCGGAACTGAGTGCCACACCCGTGGTGCAGGAGATCGGCGCCGGTCTGCCATCCGATCTGCTGGTGCTGCGCCCCGATATCCGTGCTGCCGAATACCAGCTGCGCTCGCGCAATGCAAGCATCGGCGCTGCGCGGGCCGCGTTCTTTCCGCGTATCTCGCTCACGGGCTCCTATGGCTCGGCCAGTGCCGAGCTCTCCGATCTGTTTGCCGGCGGCCAGCGCTCCTGGGCCTTCATGCCGCAGCTGAGCCTGCCGATTTTTGATGGAGGCCGCAACCGCGCCAATCTGGAAATCGCGCAGCTGCGCAAGGACATGGCGGTAGCCAGCTACGAGCGCAGCATCCAGACGGCGTTTCGTGAAGTCAGTGATGCGCTGGCCTCCGTCGAGACCCTGAGGCGCGAGGAGCTGGCCCGCCAGCGGCTGGCGCAGACCAGCGCGAATACGCTCAAGCTCGCCGAGCTGCGCTATCGCGCCGGGCTGGACAGTCATCTGCGCTATCTGGATGCGCAGCGCACGGACTTTGCGCAGCAGATGGCCCTGATCGAGGTCAGCATGCAGCGGCAGATGGCCCTGGCCACGCTGTTCAAGGCCTTGGGTGGAGGCTGGCAGGCGCAGCAGGGGGCACAAGGCTGAGTGCGCTCCGGGGGCGGCGCATCGGGTGCTGCCCCTGAGCCTCGGTGGGCTGGAGTCCACCCCGTGAGCCGGAGATGGCTGCCGGGCAGGTCGCCCCGGAAAAACCACAGCTATTTCAGTTTGCTTGTTGATCGATAATAATTCTCATTATCAAAACAAGTAAGCTGTTGTATCTTGTCATACCCATCCCACTCCTTGACCGACATGGCCGCGATCTATGGAGAGCATCACCCCTGGCTTCTGGGCTGGCTGAGGCGCAAGCTAGGCGGTGCGGATCACGCCGCGGATCTGGCGCAAGATACTTTTGTGAGAGTGCTTGCGGCCCAGGCCGAGCAGCGCGCGCTGGTGTTGCGCGAGCCGCGAGCCTATCTGACCACGGTGGCGCGCAATTTGCTCATCAATCATGTGCAGCGGCTGTCGCTGGAGCAGGCCTGGCTGGACGCAATGGCCCAGCTGCCCGAGCCCCTGGCGCCTTCGCCCGAGCAGCAGTTGCTGGTGCTGGAGGCATTGCATCAGATCGATGCCATGCTCAACGGCCTGCCCCCCAAGGTGCGTGAGGCGTTCTTGCTGTCTCAACTCGATGGCCTGACTTATGCGCAGGTGGCGCAGCGCCTGGATGTCACGGTGCGCACCGTCAAGCGCTATATGGCACAGGCCTTCGAGCAGTGCATCTTGCTGGTGGTCTGAGCATGTCTGCTTCACCGTGCTCGACCCTGGCTATCGATCCGAGTGCAGAGCGACAGGCAGCACAGTGGCTGGTGCGGCTGCACGCCGATGAAGGCGATGCGACGCTGCAGGCAGAACTCATGCAATGGCGCAACTCTGACCCGCGCCATGAAATCGCCTGGCAGCGCGCCGAACGGGTTCTCGGCCAGTTGCATGCAAGCCGGGCCGGCAAGTCGCTGGGTGTGCTGAGCGCGGCGGCCTTGCGCGAAGCGAACCGGTCGCAGCGGCGGGCCCTCACGCGGCTGCTGGCGACCGCGATCGTGGCAGGGCCGCTCAGCTATGGTGCCTGGCGTCTTGCGCCCTGGCAGGAATGGTCGGCGGATATGCGTACCCACACGGGCGAGCGCCGTGAGTCGACGCTGGTCGACGGCAGCAGAATGCAACTGGACACCGGCAGTGCCGTCGACATGGTGTTCACATCGTCGGAGCGCCGCCTGATCCTGCGCGCGGGCGCCATCTGGGTGCAGACTGCTGCCGATGTCGCGCAGCGGCCGTTTCTGGTCCAGACGGCGCAAGGAACGGCGCGCGCGCTGGGAACGCGCTTCACCGTGCGTATCGCTCCACCTTCTGCGCTGACGGATCGCAGCTCCCTCGTCGCGGTTCAGCAGGGGGCGGTGGAGCTGATCCCCGCCAACGGCGGCGCGGCGGTGCGCATCGATGCGGGGCAGCAGGCACATATGAGTGCAGAGCATGTGGACGCGCCCGAAGCCGCCGATCTTGCCGCCGATGGCTGGACGGCAGGGGTGCTCTATGCGGAAAAGACGGCGCTGGGCGTCTTTGCTGCCGAACTCTCGCGCTACCGTCCGGGCATTGTGCGGTGCGATCCCGCAGTGGCGGCCCTGTCGGTGAGCGGAGCCTTTCAGCTGCGTGATACGGATCAGGCGCTGGCGGCGCTGGCGGCCTCCTTGCCCATCAGGGTTTTGCAGCGCTCGCGCTACTGGGTGAGCATCGTGCCGCGCTGAGGCATTCGATTCATTCCGCTTCCATGTCCCCTTTTGGCGGGACGCCGGTCATACAAGAAAGACAACACATTTATCGGCGTTTTTCAGAAGGGTTACTCCATGGTCATGGCGCAGCATTTTTGCAGGCAGACTTCGCTACTTTCACCGTCCATCCTGTCCGCCGGCGGACAGGGATTCAAACAGAGCGCCGTGCAAGCCGGGCTGATACTGCTGCTGGGCATGGCCGCTGCCGGCGGCGTTCGGGCCCAGTCTGGCCAGAGCTTTCCAAGCGAGCCGGAGCGGCGAGAGTACAGCCTGCCTCGCGGGCCATTGAGTCAGGTTCTGGCGCGTTTTGCGGGAGAGTCAGGTGTCACGCTGTCTGCGGACTCCGCACTTTCCGGGGAGATTCAAACTCCAGGTCTGCATGGCAGATTCGCGGTCGCTGAGGGTTTTGCGCAGCTTTTGCGCGGCACAGGGCTTGAGGCCGTCCAGACCCAGCCCGGCGTTTTCATCCTGCGCCAAAGCACTCCGTCCCCTGTGGCGGTCGGCACGGCCCCCAGCCTGGCGGAAGTGCTGGTGACCGCACCAGCCGAGGTGTCGACCTTCTCGGAGGGTACGGGCTCCTATGCGGCGCAGCTGGTCACCATCGGCAAGAGCGCGCAGAGCCTGCGCGAGATTGCGCAGTCGGTTTCCGTCGTGACGCGTCAGATGCTCGAGGACCAGAATATCCAGAGTCTCGATGACGCCATGCGCACCGTGCCCGGCGTCACCGTGGAGCCCGGCAGCACCGGAGGCAATCATGGCAATTTCTATCTGCGCGGCTACGCGGTGGATACCGTGCAGGTGGACGGTATCAACAACCCGGCCAGTACGGGCAATGATCTATCCAGCGGATTCGGCATGGCGATGTACGACCGTATCGAAGTCCTGCGCGGCCCTGCAGGACTGTTCCAGGGAGCCGGCGATCCTGGCGGCTCCATCAACCTGGTGCGCAAGCGCCCCAAGGCGCACAAGGAGTTCAGCACCCAGCTGTCGGCCGGTTCGTGGAGCCGCTATTACGCCGAGGCGGACATGACGGGGCCTCTGAGCAGTGATGGGCGCATACGCGGGCGTCTTGTCACGGCCTACCAGGACCAGGGCTCTTTTGTGGATCATGTGTATTCCAGGAAGCCGCTGATCTATGGAGTGCTGGAGGCCGATCTCACGCCATCGAGCACGCTCACTGCCGGAGCCAGCCATCAGCAATACAAGGGACGCCCCGCATTCGGGCTGCCGGCCTATCCGGATGGACGCCTGCTGGACATTCCGCGCTCCAGCTATCTGGATCCCATCTGGAACCACATCACCGAACGCAATACCGAGTACTTCGCAGAGCTGCAGCATCGCCTGGACAACGGCGGGCAGATCAAGCTCAACGCCAGCTACCGTGAGCAGGACGAGCCCTCGCGGCTGTTCGGCTGGTCGGACTGTGCAGCGGACCCCGCCAGCGGCGACAGCTGCCTCATCAGCTGGGCTTACCGCAGCCACTGGAAGACGCATGGCCTGGACGGTTTCATCAGCACGCCGTTTACCGCTCTGGGTTCATCCAACAACGAGCTGACGCTGGGAGCAGACTATCGCAAGGTGCACAAGAGCTTCAAGTACGGGGGCGGCGATGGTGCTCCGATCAACATCTTCGATCCTGACAACAACGTTCCCAAGCCGACGAACTACAGTTTCTCCAATGGCAACGACAATCGTACGGAGCAGTACGGGCTGTATGGGCGGGTCAATCTGCGCCCGGCCGGCGGCGTGCTGCTCAGCATGGGTGGACGCATGACCTGGTGGGACAACCATGCCGTCAATCGCAACGCCTATTTCAACCAGTTCTCCGAAACCCATACGCGCATCAGCGGCAAGTTCACTCCTTATGCGGGTGTGGTGTTCGATCTGAGCGAACAGCTGTCCGCCTATGCCAGCTATACCCGCATTTTTGCGCCGCAGACCGCCAGCGATGTCGACGGCATGACATTGCGTCCACGCGTGGGTCAGCAGTACGAAGCAGGTTTGAAGGGGGAGTGGCTGAACAAGCAGCTCAATGCCCGCGCGGCGATTTTCCGCATGGAGGACAGCAATCGTGCGATGACCGACCCGGCAAACCCGCTGTTTTCGGTTGCCGCAGGCAAGATGCGAAGTCAGGGGGTGGAGGCCGAAATCAATGGCCGTATCGCTGCGGGCTGGAATCTGGCTGTCGGGTATGCATACACGCAGACCAAAACCCTGGAAGGAACGCCGGACGAGAAGGCCCAGCTCTATACCTTCATCGCTCCGCGCCACAGCTTCAACCTGTGGACGCGCTATCAGTTCGGCCCGGGTGCCCTGGAAGGCTTCAGCCTGGGCGGCGGTCTGCGCAGCACCAGCCGCATGTACCGCCTCAATGGCGATGTGAAGTTCTCGCAGGGGCCGGTGACCACGGCTGCGCTGCAGATCGGCTACCGCTTCAACAAGCATCTGGATGCGACGCTGACCGTCAACAATGTCTTTGACAAGGTGTACTACCAGCGGGTCTGGGCGGCCTATGGCTCCAACTACTATGGTGAGCCGCGCAATGTGATGCTGACGCTGCGCGGCAGGTTCTGAGCGCCTGGTTCAAGGCGAGCCCCGGGCCGGGCTGCAGATGTCCTGGCCCCTGAAAGCCTGGCAATGCAGGCGCGAGAGCCGGCTCTCGGGGCATTGCTGGCAGGCAGCACGCGCTGCGGTTTTCAAGCCGGCCCGGAAATGGCCGGCTTCGACTTGGACAGTTCAGGCCCGTGGCATTGGCCGGTGCCGCGCAAAATATGCAAGATGCTATTGCTGCGCAATGAATTCAAATCGCATTCACGCTCGAATGCGGTAAAAAGAAAAAAGGCCTTGAATTGCTTCAAGGCCTTTTGTCATTTGGCGGAGCAGGCGGGATTCGAACCCGCGGTGGGCTATTAACCCACACACGCTTTCCAGGCGTGCGACTTAAACCACTCATCCACCGCTCCACAGCGATCCCAAAAATACTTCATGTCTGAAGTAAAAAACCAAGTGTGGTCGACTTGATTTTTAAATCTGGCGGAGCAGGCGGGATTCGAACCCGCGGTGGGCTATTAACCCACACACGCTTTCCAGGCGTGCGACTTAAACCACTCATCCACCGCTCCACAGCGATCCCAAAAATACTTCATGTCTGAAGTAAAAAACCAAGTGTGGTCGACTTGATTTTTAAATCTGGCGGAGCAGGCGGGATTCGAACCCGCGGTGGGCTATTAACCCACACACGCTTTCCAGGCGTGCGACTTAAACCACTCATCCACCGCTCCGTGTGATGAAGCCGCTATTCTAACCAGAAATTTCGACCTCAAAATGAAAGTGCAGAAAGTTCTTTTCTGCACGCCACCTCAGGCACACAGGCTCAGGCGCTCTTGCCCACCTGGATCATCTTCATGGCGGAGGCAATCAGGCCGGAGACCTCGGTCATGTTCGCTGGAATGACCAAGGTGGTGTTGGAGTCCGCAGCCACCTTGCTATAGGCCTCCACGGCACTTTCAGCCACCTTGAGCTGCACTGCCTGCTCGCCGCCGGGCTGGCGGATGGCCGTGGCCACGCGCTCCAGCGCCTGTCCGGTGGCTTCGGCCACGGTGGTGATGGCGGTAGCCTCACCCTGGGCCTTGTTGATGGCAGCCTGCTTTTCGCCTTCGGAGCGGGCGATGAAGGCCTCGCGCTCGCCGGTGGCGATATTGATCTGCTCCTGGCGGCGGCCTTCGGAAGCGGCGATCAGGGCACGCTTTTCACGTTCGGCCGTGATCTGGGCCTGCATGGAGCGCAGAATTTCAGCGGGCGGTGTCAGGTCCTTGATTTCGTAGCGCAGCACCTTCACGCCCCAGTTCAGTGCGGCCTCGTCGATGGCATTGACGACCTGGGCGTTGATCATGTCGCGCTCTTCAAAGGTCTTGTCCAACTCCAGCTTGCCGATCACGCTGCGCAGCGAGGTCTGGGCGAGCTGGGTCACGGCCATGATGTAGTTGGACGAGCCATAGCTGGCGCGCATGGGGTCGGTGACCTGGAAGTAGAGAATGCCGTCCACGGTCAGCTGCGTGTTGTCGCGCGTGATGCAGACCTGGCTGGGCACGTCCAGGGGAATTTCCTTGAGGCTGTGCTTGTAGGCGATGCGGTCGACAAAGGGGATCAGAAAATTCAGGCCGGGTGTGAGCGTGCCTGCATATTTGCCCAGACGCTCCTTGACCCATGCATGCTGCTGGGGGACCACCTTGATCGAGCGGACGATGAAGATGACGGCAATGATGGCGATGGCGAGAGGGACTGCGTAATCCATATTGTCTCCAGCCCTTGTGGGGCGTTGGTGTGAAGAAAGAGTGCGAGGCGTTCCAGCGTCCAGCATAACCATGCCGGGGTTGGCCGGTGATCAGATCTTGTCAACCAGCAGGCGGTTGCCGATGACTTCGGCCACGCGGTGCGTGCCGGGAATGGGCAGGGCGCCCTGGCGCCCCATGACGGTCCAGGTGGCGCCGCGATAGCGGACCTGGGCCGTGCCGTCGGAATTCCACTGCTCCACGACCACGGTTTCGCCCACATCCATGTTGACATCGCGATTGCTGGAGGCGGGCTGTCTGCGCGGGCTGCGCTTGCGCAGCAGATAGCAGACAAGGACGGCGCCCGAGCCCAGCAGCGCCGCGGCGACGATCTGGCTGCTGGTGCCCATGCCGAAATGAGCGCACAGTGCGCCGACAATGGCACCCAGAGCCAGCATGAGGAGATAGAAAGTGCCGGTCAACAGCTCCGCAATGACCAGCAAACCGACAAGCAACCACCATGCGGTGGAGAGATCCATATCTGAACTCCTGTTAGAGGCTGTATTTAGTGCACCACATTCTGGGTTAAAAACAGCCTGTTTCAAAGCCGCAATAAGGATATTCCTTACACTTCGCGGCTGTTTCGTTTTTTAGGCCTGATTGGTACGGAGGCTGTTCATGAAGTTTCGCTTTCCCATCGTCATCATCGACGAGGACTATCGTTCCGAGAACACCTCGGGACTGGGCATCCGCGCCCTGGCTCAAGCCATTGAAGAAGAGGGCTTTGAAGTCCTGGGCGTGACCAGCTATGGCGATCTGTCGCAGTTCGCCCAGCAGCAAAGCCGGGCCAGCGCCTTTATTTTGTCGATCGACGACGAGGAATTCCAGCTCGGCGGCGACAAGGACCCCATCATTCACAGCCTGCGCGACTTCATCGGTGAAGTGCGCCGCAAGAATGAAGAGGTGCCCATCTACATCTACGGCGAGACCAAGACCAGCCGTCACCTGCCCAACGACATCCTGCGTGAGCTGCATGGCTTCATTCACATGTTCGAGGATACACCCGAGTTCGTGGCCAAGCACATCATCCGCGAAGCCAAGAGCTATCTGGAGAGCGTGCAGCCTCCTTTCTTCAAGGCGCTGCTGGACTACGCCGAAGACGGCTCCTACAGCTGGCACTGCCCTGGTCACTCGGGCGGCGTGGCCTTTCTCAAGAGCCCCGTGGGCCAGATGTATCACCAGTTCTACGGTGAGAACATGCTGCGCGCCGACGTCTGCAATGCCGTGGAGGAGCTGGGCCAACTGCTGGACCACAACGGTGCCATCGGCGAGTCCGAGCGCAATGCCGCGCGCATCTTCAATGCCGATCACTGCTACTTTGTGACCAATGGCACATCGACCTCCAACAAGATCGTCTGGCACCACACCGTGGCACCCGGCGATGTGGTGGTGGTGGACCGCAACTGCCACAAGTCCATCCTGCACTCCATCATCATGACCGGCGCGATTCCGGTGTTCCTCAAGCCCACGCGCAACCACTTCGGCATCATCGGCCCGATTCCGCAAAGCGAGTTCAGCGTGGAGTCGATCCAGGCCAAGATTGCCGCCAACCCGCTGCTCAAGGGCGTGGACGCCAAGGCCGTCAAGCCCCGCGTGCTGACGCTGACGCAGTCCACCTACGACGGCGTGCTCTACAACACCGAGACCATCAAGGGCATGCTGGACGGCTATGTGGCCAATCTGCACTTCGATGAAGCCTGGCTGCCCCACGCTGCCTTCCACCCCTTCTACGGCAGCTATCACGCCATGGGCAAGAAGCGCAAGCGTCCGATGCACTCGGTGGTCTATGCCACCCAGTCCATCCACAAGCTGCTCGCCGGTATCAGCCAGGCCTCGCATGTGCTGGTGCAGGACAGCCAGACCGAGAAGCTGGATCACCCGCTGTTCAACGAGGCGTACCTGATGCACACCTCGACCAGCCCCCAGTACAGCATCATTGCCAGCTGCGACGTGGCGGCCGCCATGATGGAGCCGCCCGGCGGCACTGCTCTGGTCGAAGAGTCCATCGTCGAGGCGCTGGACTTCCGCCGTGCCATGCGCAAGGTGGAAGACGAGTTCGGCGACGACGACTGGTGGTTCGAGGTCTGGGGACCTGAAGCGCTGGCCGAGGAAGGCGTGGGCACGGCCCATGACTGGATCATCCGCGGCACGGACGCATCGACCAAGACCCGCTCCAAGAAGAACGGCAAGGAGTTCGACAACTGGCACGGCTTTGGCGATCTGGCCGACGGCTTCAACATGCTGGACCCCATCAAGTCCACCATCGTCACGCCCGGCCTGGACCTGGACGGAGACTTTGCCGACACCGGCATTCCCGCCTCCATCGTCACCAAGTACCTGGCCGAGCATGGCGTGGTGGTCGAGAAGACGGGTCTGTATTCCTTCTTCATCATGTTCACCATCGGCATCACCAAGGGCCGCTGGAACACCATGCTGACGGCGCTGCAGCAGTTCAAGGACGACTACGACCGCAACCAGCCGCTGGCGCGCATCCTGCCCGAGTTCTGCCAGCAGCACCGCCGCTACGAGCGCATGGGCCTCAAGGACCTGTGCCAGCACGTGCACGAGCTGTATGCCAAGTACGATATTGCACGCCTGACGACCGAGATGTATCTGTCGGATCTCAAGCCTGCGATGAAGCCCTCGGATGCCTATGCGCATATCGCGCAGCGCAAGACCGAGCGTGTGGAAATCGACCATCTGGTCGGCCGCACCACAGTGGGTCTGGTCACGCCTTACCCACCCGGAATTCCGCTGCTGATTCCCGGTGAAGTCTTCAACAAGAAGATCGTGGACTACCTGGTGTTCGCGCGCGAATTCGCCAAGGAGTGCCCGGGCTTCGAGACCGATATCCACGGTCTGGTGGAGCTGGAAGACGAAAACGGCGAAATCCGCTACTACGCGGACTGCGTGGCCGAGCAAAGCGTCAAGGCTGCGGCTGTGAAGAAGACTGCTGCGGTGAAGAAGCCCGCTGCCAAGAAGACGGTTGCCAAGAAGACGGTTGCCAAGAAGACGGCTGCGGCGCCCGGAGCCACGACAGTTGCCAAGACGCCTGCCAAAAAGGCGGCAGCAAAGCCGGCAACAAAGGCAGCGGCCAAGTCCACCGCAAAGCCTGCAGTGAAGGCTGCAGCCAAAACGGCAAGGAAGGCTGCATAAGCCTTGGCTTTTGCAAGGTCGGGGCGATCCCGGCCTTTTGCACATCAGCCCGGAGTGCCTGCACTTCGGGCTTTTTCATGTCCCTGCTATGCATTCATTCCTGCAACCGGCTGGCACCGTGCCCCTGTGGAAACTGTTGGCGGCAGCCAGTCTGGGCTGGGCCCTGTTCATGCTGTGGGGCTGCCTCAATGAGACAGGCAGCAGCGGCGGGCTGATTCTCAGGCTGTTCCCGTTTCTGCGTGGCTTCGAGCACACGGACAAGCTGGTGCATGCCGGCCTGCATGCTGTGCTGGCGGGTTTGCTCTGCTGCGCGGGGCTGGCGCGTGCGCATGCTATGGGCTTGCGCTGGACAGCCTGGCAAGCACTGGCCGTGGTGCTGATCTGTGCTGGCTACGGCGGCGTGATCGAGCTGCTGCAGGCCAGCGTCGCCCCCACGCGGTCAGCCGAGTGGCTCGATGCGCTGGCCAATGCAGTGGGCGCGAGCCTGGCTGTGCTGTTCATTCAGGGGCTGCGCTGCATGAAGCAAAAATAGTAGCTGCTTGCGATTGACCTGTCTCATATATAGGTATAAATCTATTTGAAACATAGGCATTTATTGCGCAAGACGCTCCTGATTTTGATGACTATTCCAGCGTGATCTTCGCGTCACGGATCAGTGCGGCCCAGCTGGCCTGCTCCTTTTGCAGATAGGCCTGGGCATCCTGAAGGCTGCCGCCCATGGGCGTGCTGCCTTCGGACTGCAGCTGTTTGAGCACGGCAGGGTCCTGCAAGCCGGTGTTCACGGCGGCGTTGATCTTCTGCGCCAGCGCGGCAGGCGTGTTCCTGGGCGCCACGATCAGCTTCCAGTCCACGGCTTCAAAGCCCGGAAAGCCGGACTCGGCCACGGTGGGGACCTGGGGCAGGATGGAAAGGCGCTTGGCCGAGGTCACGGCCAGGGCGCGCAGGCGCTGGCCCTTGATCATGGGGTAGACCGCCTGAGGCGTGCCGAACATATAGTGGGTCTGCTTGCCCAGCAGATCGGTCACGGCCGGCGCGGCGCCTTTGTAGGGTACGTTGAGCACATCGATCTTGGCCTTGTAGGAAAGCATTTCCCCCGCCAGATGGCCCACGGTGCCCGTGGACGCCAGGCCTTGCTTGATGGCGCCGGGCTGGGCCTTGGCCGCAGCGATCAGATCCTGCAGCGATTTCCAGGGCGAATCGGTGGGCACGACCAGCACCACGGGCTGCGAGGCCACCAGCGCCACGGGGAGCAGGTCGGCCCTGGCATTGAACGGCATGCTGGGCAGCAGCGAGGGGTTGATGGCCAGATTGGCGGTCTGTCCCATGCCGAAGGTATAGCCGTCGGCCGGTGCCTTGGCGACGGCATCAAGTCCGATATTGCCGCCCGCACCTGGCTTGTTGTCCACCACGATGACCCAGCGATTCGCGGTCGCCATGCGCTCGCTGATCTGGCGCGTCACCGTGTCGGTGCCGCCTCCAGGCGTGAAGGGCACGACCATGCGGATCGACTTGGCGGGCCATTCCCCGGGCTGTGCCGCAGCGCTGCCTGCGGCCAGCGTCATGGCCGTCAGCGCGCAGGCGGCCATTGCCATTGCCTGGCGGCGGCTCGGGTATCCGGAATAGGGGTTGTGTGGCATGGTTTTGTCTCCTGAATGATGAAAATGGGGCGAAAGAATCCCCGCAGGGCGCGCGTGGGCGCCCTGTTCTGGGGTGGGTGAGTCGTGCGGGGCGATGGCCCCGCAGGGCCGCTCAGTCGGGCTGGCCCTGTGCCAGCGCCTGGGCCTGGGCCTGGCTGTAGCCCAGCGCCGTCAGAATCTCCAGGCTGTGCTCGCCGAGCTTGGGCGGCGACAGGCGCACCTGCAGATGCTTGCCGTCCAGGGTCAGCGGCAGCAGCACGGTCTTGCTGTCGCGGCCGTCGGGCAAGGTGATGGGGGCCAGCGCACCGGTGGCGTTCAGGTGCGGGTCCTCGAGCAGGTCGTGCGGACGGGCGATGGGCGCAAACGGCAGGCCCTTGTCCTCGAAGACGCTGGCAATATGTGCGGCGCTGTAGCCGGCCATGGTTTCGCGCAGCAGCGGCATCAGCCAGCTGCGGGCCTGCACGCGGTCGTTGTTGCTGCCAAGGCGCGGATCGTCACGCAGCTGCTCCAGGCCAAAGGCGTTGCAGAACTCGCGCCATGCTCCGTCGCTGACCACGGCCAGAAATATCTGCTCGCCGCCCTGGACTTCGAACACGTCGTAGATCGCCCAGGCCGAAATGCGTGCGGGCATGGGCGCTGCGGGCTTGCCGGTCACCGCGTACTGCATCATGTGCTGGGCGATCAGGAACACATTGTTCTCGAACAGTGCGCTTTGCACTTCCTGGCCCTTGCCCGTCTTCTCGCGCTGGGCCAGGGCCGCCATGGCTCCCATGGCACCGAACATGCCGCCCATGATGTCGTTGACACTGGTGCCCGCGCGCAGCGGGTCGCCGGGGCGGCCCGTCATATAGGCAAGGCCGCCCATCATCTGCACCACCTCGTCCAGGGCCGTGCGGTGCTCGTAGGGGCCGGGCAGAAAGCCCTTGTGGCTCACATAGATGAGGCGCGGAAACTGGTTCTTGAGGCTTTCGTAGTCGAGACCCAGCTTTTTCATGGTGCCGGGCTTGAAGTTCTCGGTCACCACATCGGCAGTGGCGATCAGCCTGAGCGCGGCCTCCTTGCCTTCGGGCGTCTGCAGATCCAGCGTCAGGCTTTTCTTGTTGCGGTTGAACAGCGGGAAAAAACCCGAGCCCGAGCCCAGCAGCTTGCGCGTGGCGTCGCCGCTGCGGCCGTGGCCCACGGGCTCGACCTTGATGACTTCGGCGCCCAGGTCGGCCAGCATCAGGCCGCAGCTGGGGCCCATGACCATATGGGTGAATTCCACCACGCGGATGCCGGCATAGGGCAGGGGTGCGGCGCCGGTGCCGGCGGATTCGGTTGAGGAGTGCATATTCATCTCTTCTTGTTCTTGGCCCGGTTGCGAGCCGCTTGGTGATCAGTAACGGTGAGGCACAAAGCCCTTGGGCAGGCCTGCAGGTGGCAGCATGCCGTACAGCGCCTCACCCGGCAGGCCGGCGGCCAGCGTTTCTCGCGCTGCAAGCAATCGCTCAATATCAATGCCGGTGCGCAGTCCCATGGCTTCGAACATGAAGACCAGATCTTCGGTCACCACATTGCCGGAGGCACCGGGGGCATAGGGGCAGCCGCCCAGTCCGGCCTGGGAGGCGTCGAAAGTGCGCACGCCCGCCTCATAGGCGGCCAGGCAGTTGGCCAGACCCAGGCCTCGGGTGTTGTGCATATGCGCGGCGCCGGCCCTGTCGCCGAGTTCGCTGCGCAGGCGCGTGAACAGGCGCTTGACCTGGGCCGGGTTGGCCATGCCCGTGGTGTCGGACAGCCCCGATTCATCGGCTCCGGCGGCCACGCAGGCCGCAGCCAGCGCAATCACCTCGTCCTCGGGCACCAGGCCCTGCAAGGTACAGCCGAAAGCGGTGGAGATACCGGCCTCGATATGCACGCCGGGGGCCATCTCGTCGCGCAGCCTGGCGATGGCGCGCACCTCGTCCACCATCTGTGCCGGGGTTTTGCGCACATTCGCCATGGAGTGCGCGGGGCTGGCCGATACGGGCAGCGTGATCTTGTGCGCGCCGGCGCGCATGGCGGCTTCGGCTCCCTTGAGATTGGGCACCAGGGCCATGATGGTGACGCCGGGGTGTGTGACGGCGTGGCGCACGACCTCGGCGGCGTCGGCCATCTGCGGCAGCAGCTTGGGCGAGACAAAGGAGCCGACTTCGATTTCCTGCACGCCCGCTGCCACCAGGGCGTCGATCCAGGCGCACTTGTGGGCCGTGCTCATGGTGGCCGAGACTGACTGCAGGCCGTCGCGGGGGCCGACTTCGCTGATCAGGAGATCGAAGCGGTGGGGGAGTGACATGGTTGCCTCACTTGGATTTCATGCTTGCATTGCGGCTGGCACAATGCTTTAATGGTGTTCTATCTAATAGAACTGAATTCTTTCTATTGAAATATTGCCTTGCGTCCTGATGCCCTGTCAAGCTGAGGGGCAGGAGTTTTTATGCCGCGTAAATCCCTGAATGAATCCGTAGCCGACGAGAATGCCGCGCCTGGCGGTGTGGCCGCAGTGGATCGGGCCCTGAGCGTGCTGAGCGCATTCCAGGATGGCGATGCCGCGCTGAGCCTGGCCGAGCTGGCCGAGCGCACGCGCCTTTACAAAAGCACGGTGCTGCGATTGCTGGCTTCTTTGGAGCATGGCGGCTGGGTTCAGCGCCAGGATGACGGGCGCTACGCGGTGGGCCCGGCCGTAGCCAGGCTGCATGCGGTCTACGAGCAGAGCTTTTCGCTGGACAAGCTGGTCATGCCGGTGCTGCGCGCACTGGTCCAGGCCACGGGCGAGAGCGCTGCCTACCATGTGCGTCAGGGGCGCGAACGTCTGTGTCTGTACCGCGTGGATTCGCCGCATCCGGTGCGCGACCATGCGCGTGTCGGAGATCTGCTGCCCCTGGATAAGGGAGCTGGCGGGCGCGTGCTGGTCGCTTTCGATCCTGAGCTGGGCGACTGGGTGAAGAAGCAGCGCAGCCACTATGCGCGTGTACGGGCCGATGGTTACGAAGCCCTGGTGGGTGACAGGCATAGCGAGATCGCCGGCATCTCGGCCCCGGTTTTTCGCCGCAGCGGGGAGCTGGCCGCTGCCCTGACGCTGACCATGCCTGCGCATCGCTATGACGAACGCTATGTCAAAAACGTGTTGCAGGCCGCGCGCGACCTGGGGGCGCAACTGCCGTAGATTGGGGCGCCGTGGGCGTGAGGCGCATGCTCGGCAGTCGCAGGCCGCGATGAAGCCCGAGTCACGGGCCTGCCGGCTCGGGCTGAAAGCCCGGCTCGCTGCGCACGCGCAAAAAGCGGGCAAAGCGCGGCAGGCCGCTTTTTTCATGCAGGCCCTGGTAGCGGTAGGTGACCCAGCTGCCGAGCGCAGGCGGGCTTTTGCGCATCTGCGCCGTCAGTCCGGAGCCCAGTGAAAACTGCTTGCCGTCCGGGGTCTGCACCAGCAGCGCACCCGTCATGCCCTGCCATTGCCCGCGTCCGCTTTTGTAGCCTATGACCCGGGCTTCGGCATCATCGAAAGGCTTGAGCTTGAGCAGGTCGTCGCTGCGGCCCGGGCGATAGGGCGCGCTGCCTTTGTGCAGCATCAAGCCCTCGCCGCCGCCTGTGACGACTGTGTGCAGCCATTGCCGCAACTCGGCTTCCGAGCCCAGCTTGCGCTGCTCCACCATCTGCACCCAGTCCTGGGCAATGGCCCCGACGGTGCGCTGCAGCAGCGGCAGGCGCTGGTCAAAGCTGCCCGCAGCTGCGGGCAGATCAAACACCATGAATCTCATCTGGCGCCAGGCCCGATCGTTCGGGATGGCCTGTGCCGTGGTGGACTGGGCATGGGCAAACCGGCCGCGTCCAGCCCAGAGCTCGCCATCCATGGGGGTGGCCGGCCAGTCCCGAACAAACCACTCTGGCGCCGCGATCCGCAGCCCGCCACGGCTGACGAGCTGGTGGCCGTTCCAGTAGCCGCGCACGCCGTCCAGTTTTTCGCTGACCCAATAGTCCTGCAGCGGCAGGCCGCTGCGCCAGACCTGGGCCAGCATCAGCGAAGGCGGCTGGGCCGTGGTCTGGGCCCGCACGGCAACAAAGCCCATGCAGAGGCAGGCGCAGAGCAGCCAGTGAATGCATTCCCGAAGGGATCGGTGCCGTGGCTCAGGCATGGCTATCTCCCGGTAATGAGGCAGCTCATGCTAGAGCGCGGAGCCTATGGTGTCGATGCGGGTACGAACCCATATCAAAAAACATAGCTATCGGCGGCTTATCTATAGCTATCAGCGGTTTATCTATAGGGATTGCGGTGATTTCAATGAAAAAGCCGCTGCAGCCAGGCAGCGGCTTTTGTCAAGGGGCAAGGCCTTCAGTCGCGGCTGATGACGGCGCAGGCGATGCGTGCGCCGGCGTTGCCCGTGGGCTGGGTGGTGTAGTCGTCGGGCTGGGCATGGACGATGACCGCACGGCCTATGACATTGCCAGGGCCGGCCAGCAAGGTGATGTCTGCCGACTGTACGTTGACGGTGGCCACGCCGTTGGAGTCGGCCTTCAGGCTTGGCAGGTCGCCCATATGGTGCTGGGTCGAGTCATATTTGCCATGGGGATTGCCCAGCGGGTTGAAGTGGCCGGCAGCAGCATTGCCGTTGTCGCCGCAGTCGCCCTTGTCGTGGATGTGAAAGCCGTGCTCGGAATTGGGCTTGAGGCCGTGAATCACGGCATTGATCACGACCTGCTGGCCGCTCTTCTGGGTGAATTTCACATCGCCGCTGACCTTGCTGCCCGAAGTGGCCTGCAATCTGGCGATGGCCTGGGCGGGTTGGGGCTCGGGGGTGCTGCAGGCCGTCAGGGCAGCAGCGAATGCGGTCAGGATGAGAAAACGATATGGCATGTAAGCTCCTCTTGAATATTCGTAAGAACCATAGAGAAAACACTGTGAACCATAGCGTCAGTGCTCTGCCGCGCTTGTAGGGCAAGGGCCAAGATGTCGGGAGCGGGCCCAAAAAACAAAGCCCCGCAGGCCTTGGAAGCCTGCGGGGCTGGTGTCGTCAAAAGCCTGGGGCTCAGACCTGGTCGGCCGACAGGCCTGCGGTCTGGCTGAAGCCGCCGTCCACATAGGTGATCTCGGCGGTCACGCCGGAGGCCAGGTCGGACAGCAGGAAGGCGGCGACATTGCCCACGTCTTCAATCGTCACGTTGCGGCGCAGGGGGGCGGCATCGGCCACACGGCCCAGCAGCTTGCCGAAGTCCTTGATGCCCGAGGCCGCCAGGGTCTTGATGGGGCCGGCGGAGATGCCGTTGGCACGGATGGCGCGGCCGTCGGCAGTGCGGCCCACGGCTTCGGCCAGGTAGCGCACGGATGCTTCCAGCGATGCCTTGGCCAGACCCATGGTGTTGTAGTTGGGGATGGAGCGCAGAGCGCCCAGATAGGACAGGGTCAGCAGCGAGGACTTGTCGTTCAGGTAAGGCAGGGCCGCCTTGGCCATGGCAGGGAAGCTGTAGGCGCTGATATCGTGGGCGATCTTGAAGTTCTCGCGGCTCAGACCGTCGAGGAAGTTGCCGGCAATAGCTTCACGGGGGGCAAAACCGATGGAATGCACAAAACCGTCGAACTTGCCCCAGGTGGCACCCAGGTCGGCGAACAGCTTTTCGATCTGGGCGTCGTCGCCCACGTCGCAGTCGAACACCAGCTTGGAGTCGAAGTCGGCAGCAAATTCGGTAATGCGATCCTTGAAGCGTTCACCCACATAGCTGAAAGCCAGTTCTGCGCCTTGCTCGTGGCATGCCTTGGCAATGCCGTAGGCGATGGAACGGTTGGACAGAACGCCTGTGATCAGCAGCTTTTTACCGGCGAGAAAACCCATTGTTGTTCTCCAAAGAAAATTGAAAGAGACGATGGCTGCATCTGTGGCAGACGCGCCATCTTTGAAAACGTATCCGTTCGAACTGGGTGCGAATCAGTCGGGGTAGGGCAGAATTGTCGCATGCGCCATTGGATGATTTGCTCAGCCCTGATTGTCAGCAGCCAAGTTGCCACACCTGCCCTGGCAGCACATGGCTATGCGCTCTGGGGTCAGCCCAGGTACGCGGCCGACTTCAAGCACTTTGACTATGTGAACCCTCAAGCGCCCAAGGGCGGCGAGCTGCGCATGGTCAGCAATCTGCGCTATTCGACCTTCGACAAGTACAACCCCTTCACGATCAAGGGCTCGCCGCCTGCCTATCTGGCAGACATGCTGTTCGAGACTCTGCTGACCCCTAGCCTCGACGAAACGGCTACGGGCTATGGCCTGCTGGCCGAGGATGTGGAGGTGGCGGCCGACGGCCTGTCCGCGACCTTCAAACTGCGCAAGCAGGCGCGCTTTCACAACGGCAAGCCGGTACTGGCTCAGGATGTGAAGCACAGCTACGAGACGCTGCTGAGCAAATATGTCTCGCCCGGCTACAAGACGCTGTTTGCCGAGGTGGCCGGCTGTGACGTGATCGATGAGCGCACGGTGCGCTTTCGCTTCAAAAAGCCCAATCGTGACCTGCCGCTGACCGTGGGCACCCTGCTGCCGGTGTTCAGCCGCGACTGGGGGCTGGGCGCGGATGGCAAGCCCAAGGCCTTTGACCAGGTGGTGATGGACACGCCGATCGGCAGCGGGCCCTACAAGATCGGTCCGGTCAAGTTCGGCAAGGACATCAGCTATGTGCGCGACCCTTCTTACTGGGGCGCGGCGTTGCCGGTGCGTGTCGGCCTGGCCAATTTCGACCGCATCACCATCAAGATCTACAAGGACGGCACGGCGCGGCTGGAGGCGCTCAAGGCCGGCGAGTTCGATCTCATGCGCATCAATAGCGCGGGTGACTGGGCCCGGCGTCTGACGGGGCGGCGCTTTGCGTCGGGCGAGCTGGTCAAGGGCGCGTTCGAGAACAAGCTGCCCTCGGGCTTTCAGAGCTTTTTCCTGAACCTGCGCCGCGAGCAGCTCAAGGATGTGCGCGTGCGCGAGGCGCTGGGTCTGGCCTATGACTATGAGTGGATGAACCGCCAGATGTTCTACGGCGCCTATCAGCGTGTGCACGGGTTGTTCGGCAACACGGCGTGCGAGACCCGGGGCGAGCCCACCGAGGCGGAGCTGGCCCTGCTCACCCCTTTCAAGACCAGCCTACCGCCCGCCACGCTGGGGCCCATGGCCCAGCCGCCACGCACCGATACGGGCGACGGCCTGCGCGGCAATCTGCGCCGCGCGCAGAAGCTGCTGGCCGATGCAGGCTGGACGGTCAGGGACGGGGCCTTGCGCAACGCCGGCGGCGAGCCCATGGTGCTGGAATATCTGGACAGCAGTGAGAGTGGCGTCAAGATCGTCAGCAGCTGGATGCGCAACCTGGAAAAGCTGGGCATCACGCTCAAGGTGCGCAATGTGGACTACGCGCTCTATCAGCAGCGCATGGACAAATACGATTTCGACATCGTGACGCTGAACGTGCCCGGTACGCACAATCCGGGGCAGGAATATGCCGAGCTGTTCGGCAGCGCCGCCGCCGATGTGGAGGGGGGCTCGAACTATGTCGGACTCAAGAGCAAGGCGGTGGATGCCATCATTGCTCAGATGGCTGCGGCCAAGTCCGAGCAGCAGATGCTGCCCGCCTGCCATGCGCTGGAGCGCATCATCGTGCAAGGCCATTACCTGATTCCCCAGTATTACTCGGGCACGCACCGGATGGTCTATGACGCCTGGAGGCTGGCGCTGCCGGGGCAGATTCCGGCCTATTCGCCGGGCGAACTATGGGCGGTCTATGCCTGGTGGGCCAAGTAAAGTGGCCCCCACGCTCCACCGTTGCACGGGTCGCTGCCCCCCGAGGGGGCTGGCCCTGCTTGGGGCGGCCCGGCGCGGCGGCCCAAGTAAAGTGGCCCCGCGCTCCACCGCTGCACCAGCCGCTGCCACAGAGGGGAGGCTGGCCCTGCTTGGGGCGGCCCGGCGCGGCGGCCCAAGTAAAGTGGCCCCGCGCTCCACCGCTGCACCGGCCACTGCCACAGAGGGGAGGCTGGCCTTGCTTGGGGCGGCCCGGTGCTGCGGCCATCGCCGCTGCGGCTGGAAATAAGGGTTGATCGAAGATGTTTGCCTATATTCTCAAACGCATTTTGCTGATGATCCCCACGTTGCTGGGCGTGCTGCTGCTGACCTTTGTCGTCATCCAGTTCGTGCCCGGCGGCCCGGTGGAGCAGTATCTGGCCGAGGCAAAGGCCAGCGCCGGACATGGTGCCGAAGGCGCTTCCATGAGCTACCGAGGCGGCCAGGGCGTGGATCCCAGGCGCCTGGAGGAGATCAAGGCGCTGTACGGCTTTGACAAGCCGCCGGTCGAACGATTCGTGCAGATGCTGGGCCAGTTTGCGCGTTTCGATCTGGGCACCAGCTTTTTCCAGAACAAAAGCGTCTGGGCGCTGGTCAAGGAAAAACTGCCAGTCTCCATCAGCCTGGGGCTCTGGACGTTTTTCATCAGCTATCTGGTGGCTGTGCCGCTGGGTGTGGCCAAGGCTGTGCGAGCGGGCTCGCGCTTCGATCTGGCAACCACAATTGTGATTCTCATCGGCTATGCCATCCCGGGCTTTGTGCTGGGTGTGGCGCTGCTGGTCATCTTTGG
Organism: Comamonas testosteroni; assembly: GCF_000761245.1. Taxonomy (GTDB): domain Bacteria; phylum Pseudomonadota; class Gammaproteobacteria; order Burkholderiales; family Burkholderiaceae_C; genus Comamonas; species Comamonas testosteroni_C. Next base: position 118,567 of record NZ_AWOR01000046.1, read on the forward strand.
TGGGCAGCTTCAGTGGTTCCCGCTGCGAGGGCTGACATCGGCCAATTTCGACGAACTCAGCGCCTTGGGCAAGGTGGTGGACTATCTCTGGCATATCGCGCTGCCTGTGACGGCCATGGTGGCGGGCAGCTTTGCCGTGACGGCCATGCTGACCAAGAACTCGTTTCTTGAGGAGATCCGCAAGCAATATGTGCTGACGGCCCGCGCCAAGGGCTTGTCCGAGCGCCAGGTGCTCTACAAGCATGTGTTTCGCAATGCGCTGATTCCCATCGTCACGGGCTTCCCCTCGGCTTTCATCGGCGCCTTCTTTGCCGGCGCGCTGCTGATCGAGACCTTGTTCTCGCTCGACGGCCTGGGCCTGCTCAGCTATGAAAGCGTGATTCGCCGCGACTTTCCCGTGGTGCTGGGCACGTTGTATCTTTTTACGCTGATCGGTCTGGTGACCAAGCTCATCAGCGATCTTTGCTATGTCTGGGTGGACCCCCGGGTCAAGTTTGACTGATTTATGCAAGATAAGCCTCAAACCAATGCCCTGCAGCCGCAAGAAGCTATGAATACAGGAGCGGAGCGTGTGCCTGCGGCGGCTGCTGCCCAATCCGAATCTCCGGGGCGTCGGGCCTGGAGGCGTTTCAAATCCAACCGGCTGGGCTTTGTCAGCCTGCTGATCTTCTCGGTGCTGGTGGTGCTCAGCCTGTTTGCCGAACTGCTGTCCAACGACAAGCCGCTCATCGTGCGCTATGAGGGACAGACCTATCTGCCGCTGTTGCACGATTACCCGGAAACCACGTTTGGGGGCGATTTCCATACGCCAACCGATTACCTAGATCCCTTCATCCAGCAAAGGCTCGGTGAGGGCGATAACTGGGCGATCTTCCCATTCAACCGCTATGGCAAGTCCACCATCAACTACTTTGCCAAGTCGCCCAACCCTTCTGCACCGTCGGCCGACAACTGGCTGGGCACCGACGACCGGGGGCGCGATCTGCTGGCCCAGCTCATCTACGGTTTTCGCGTCAGCGTGCTGTTCGGCCTGGCGCTGACGGCTGTGGGCGTGCTGCTTGGTGTGCTGGCGGGGGCTGTACAGGGCTTTTTCGGCGGCAGGACGGATCTGGCCTTTCAGCGCCTGACGGAAATCTGGGGCTCCATGCCCGAGCTCTACCTGCTCATCATCTTCAGTGCGCTGTTTGCGCCCAGCGTCTCGCTGCTGCTGATCCTGCTGAGCCTGTTTGGCTGGATGGGGCTGGCCGACTATGTGCGCGCCGAGTTTCTGCGCAACCGCCAGCTCGACTATGTGAAATCCGCCCAGGCGCTGGGTGCCAGCAATCGCTCCATCATCTTTCGCCACATCCTGCCCAATAGCATGACGCCGGTGATCACCTTTTTGCCGTTTCGCATGAGCGGGGCCATCCTGGCGCTGACCTCGCTCGATTTCCTGGGCCTGGGCGTTCCCCCGGGCACGCCCAGCCTGGGCGAGCTGCTGAGTCAGGGGAAGAACAATATCGATGCCTGGTGGATTTCCCTGTCCACCTTTGGCGTGCTGGTCATCACGCTGCTGCTGCTGACCTTCATGGGGGACGCCCTGCGCGATGCGCTGGATCCGCGCAAGCAGACGCGCACCGAAGCCGCGAAGCGTGCGGGAGGCAAGCCATGAGCCAGGAGAAATACGGGATGGACAGCCGCAGCCAACTGCTGAGCGTGCACGATCTGAGCGTGTCTTTTGCGGGCAAGCCCGTGGTGCAGGATGTGAGCTTCGAGCTGGCGGCCGGTGAGAAGCTGGCGCTGGTGGGGGAGTCCGGCTCGGGCAAGTCGGTCATGGCGCTGTCGCTGCTGCGCCTGGTGGGCGATGCACAGCTGGGTGGCCGGGCCCTGCTGGACGGGCGCGATCTGCTGGGGCTTTCGGAGCGCGAGATGCAGGGCATACGCGGCGGCGATATCGCCATGATCTTTCAGGAGCCGATGACGGCGCTGAATCCGCTGATGACCGTGGGCGCGCAGGTGGCCGAGGTGCTGCAGCTCAAGCAGTCATTGAGCGGTGCCCAGGCCTTGAAGCAGGCGGTGGAGCTGCTGGCCACCACCGGTATCCCCGAGCCTGGGCGCCGCGCGCAGAGCTTTCCGCACCAGCTCAGCGGTGGCCAGCGTCAGCGCGCCATGATTGCCATGGCCCTGGCCAGTCGTCCCCGGCTGCTGCTGGCCGACGAGCCGACAACGGCGCTGGATGTGACGCTGCGTGGCCAGATCCTGGATCTGCTGGCCGATCTGCAGCGACAGACCGGCATGGCCGTGCTGATGATCACGCATGACCTGAACCTGGTGCGCCGCTTCGCCGACCGCGTGGCGGTCATGGAAAAAGGCCGTCTCGTGGAGCAGGGTGCTGTGGCCGATCTCATGCAGAACCCGCAGCACCCCTATACCCGCAAGCTGCTGGCCAGTCGGCCGGTGCGCAATGTGGTGGAGGGGGGCGAGCCGTCCGGCGAGGCGGCCGTGGTGCAGACCCAGGCCCTGCAGGTGAGCTATGCCACGCCCTTGCCCGGCATTCGCGGCTGGTTCAAAAAAGGGGCATTCGTGGCGGTCAAGGGCGCAGATATGCTGCTGCGGCCCGGCCGAACCCTGGGGGTGATCGGTGAATCGGGCTCGGGCAAATCCACGCTGGCCCAGGCTGTGCTGGGGCTGTTGCCTGCGGCCGGGGCGCTGCAGGTGGCCGGCAGGCCATGGCAGCAGCCGGCAATTCGCAACAGCGCCGCCAATCTGGCGCTGCGGCGCAAGATCCAGGTGGTGTTTCAGGACCCGTTCTCTTCGCTGTCTCCGCGCATGACGGTGGAGGAGATCGTCGGCGAAGGCCTGCAGATCCATGCCCCTGAGCTCGCTGCCGCGCTGCGGCGCGAGCGCGTGCTCAAGATGCTGGAAGAGGTGGGGTTGACCGAGACCCAGTTTCCCGGCCTGCTGCAGCGCTATCCCCATGAATTCTCGGGCGGGCAGCGGCAGCGCCTGGCGATTTCGCGCGCGCTCATCATGGAGCCCGAGGTCCTGGTGCTGGACGAGCCCACGAGTGCACTCGATGTCACCATACAGCAGCAAGTGCTGGCCCTGCTGCAGCGGCTGCAAAAGGAGCGTGGTCTGGCCTATCTGCTCATCACCCACGATGTGGATGTGATTCGCGCCATGGCCCATGAGGTGCTGGTCATGAAGGAGGGGCAGATCGTGGAGCAGGGCAGTGTCCAGCAGGTGCTCGCGGCGCCGCGTCAGGCCTATACGCGCCAGCTGGTCGAGGCCGCCGGGGTCGTTGCCGAGTCGCCGGTGGTCTGAATGTGATGGCGAGCAGTGCTTTCCCTTCAAAGGTTTGAGGCTTTGAATGCCTGCAATTGCTGTCGATTCACTGATTCGCGAGGCAGGCATGTGCTGAAAAACACTGAATCCGCACTCGAAAGTTTGTATTTGTTTGGCGCGAATTCTCTGGCTGTGGCCTAATTGGTCCCTTTCAACCTCCCAATTGAGAATTCGACATGGGCAATAAGATCGTTACCGAAGCAGACCGCAAGGCCACTCCCCGTCCCCAGGCACCCAATGGCGTGACCCTGCCTACTCCCGGCCGTGGCCAGCGCGTGAGCCTGGAGCGTGGTTCGCACACTCGCAGCAAGAAGCAAGCCGGCAAGCGCCACGGCTAATTCCTGCAGCAGGCTGCGCCCTGGTGTGCGGCCCGCAAAAAAGCCCTCGTCACTTCGGTGCGAGGGCTTTTTGCTTTTTGGGCCATCAGGGTGCTGGCGGGCTTATCCCTGCAGATTCCTCAGCTTGCGGCGCAGCTGCTGCACTTCCTCGATGAGATCGGTGGTCAGGGCGGCGAGCTGGGGGTCGGCGTCGAAGCTGTGCTCCAGCTGGGCAATGCGACGCGCGCGTACCAGTGTCTGGCTGCTGAAGCGCCATTGCTCGTGGCTGATCTCGCGGACCTGGCCAGCGTTGTCGTAGCTGATGACGCCTGTCTGTACATGCTCGATCACCCATTGAGGGCTGGTGCAGCAATGACGGGCCAACTCGTGCAGATCGAGCACGGCCTGCTCCAGCAGCTCGGCAGGCTCGTAGAAAGGGTAGTGGGAGGTGCTCATGGGAAAACCTTTCAACTCAGGCTGCGGGCATCGAACTGCGGGAAGGCCTTGGCAAAGTCGGCGTAAGCCTGCTTTTGCGCGGCTGTCGCGGCGGGCGGGAAGACCACATCCAGCACCAGATACAAATCACCCGGCGTGGCGGCGGGCAGGCCCTTGCCCTTGAGGCGCAGCTTGCGACCCGAGCGATAGCCGGCGGGCACGGTGACTTCCAGCTCCCCGGCCAGCGTCTTGAAGGGGATGGGGCCGCCCAGCTCGGCCTCCCAGGGTGCGAGTGGCACTCGCTGGTACACATCCTTGCCCTCGGACCACCAGCGTGGGTCGCTGCGAAAGTGCACCTCCAGCAGCAGATCTCCTGGGGCACCCTTGCCCAGGCCCGGGTTGCCCTGACCGGCAAGGCGAATCATCTGGCCCTCGCGCACGCCCTTTGGAATGGTGACCTGCAGCTCCTTGTTCTTATGGGTGGGGATGCCCTGGTCGTCGAGCACGGTGCTGCGCAGATGCAGCGAGCGCACGGCTCCGCTGTAGCTGTCCTGCAAATCCAGCTCTATGCTGGCGTGCTGGTCCTGGCCGCGCATATCGGGTGTGCTGCGCGCGCCTTGCTGGCCTTGATGGCGTCGCGCACGAGCGGCCTGGCCGAACATCTGCGAGAAGAAGTCGCTGAAATCGGCGTCGCTGCCGGCATCGCCCTGGCTGCTGAAGTGAAAGTCCTGCTGATCCCAGTCGGGCGGCGGGCGAAAGCCTCCGCCGCCCTGGGCTCTGGCATTTTGCGCAAACTGCATCTCGTCGCCCATGGCGTCGTAGGCGGCGCGCTTTTCGGGGTCGGAGAGCACGGCGTTGGCTTCGTTGACCTCGGCCATGCGAGCGTCCGCATCTTTTTCCTTGCTGATGTCCGGATGGTATTTGCGGGCGAGCTTGCGATAGGCCTTCTTGATGTCGTCGGCGGAGGCCTTTTTGTCCACGCCAAGTATCTTGTAATAGTCCTTGTAATCCATGGAGTCACCAATCTTCTTGTCGAAAGAAGGGCGCAAGCCAGCTGCTATGGCTGCTGCCATTGCCGCGCCCGGGTTCAGGAAAAATAATAGGGATAGAGTGCTGCGGCTTCAAGGGTCTCAATGCGCGCTGGTGGGGTGATGGCCGGGGTTTGAGTCCTTGGGTGCATCTGGCGCTACCATTGCGGGGATCAATGCAGGGGCATGTGCGAAGGCCTGCCCAGAGTTTGAAATGAAACAAGAAATTACAAAAGCAGACGCGTGGCTGGTTGTCTGCCTCTGTGCTGACTGGTGCGGTACCTGTAAACAGTACCGGCAGCCCTTCGAGGCTCTTGCTGCCCAGTTTCCACAGATGCGTTTTGTCTGGCTCGATGTGGAAGACCGTGAGGATGTAGCCGGCGATCTGGACATAGAAACCTTTCCGTCCATCTTGGTGGCGCAGGGCGAGCAGGCCAGATTCCTGGGGCCTGTGCTTCCGCAGACGGGGGTGCTGGCACGGATGCTGCACTCCCTGCCTGCTGATGCAGCGGCGAGGCCTGCCGATGTGCAGGAGGCTCAGGATTTGCTGCAGCGATTGTTGCGCGCTGATGACCTGCAGGACGTCTTGCGTTGATCGCAGTTTTATGCGAGACACTTTTTGCGAAAACAATGGTTTGCGGCTACAATCACGGCTTCACGACCAAACGGGCGGGTACATACCGCCCGTTTTTTTTGGGCAATTCATGGCGAAACCTGTTTTTGACAGAGCTAAGTCCATGATTTGACAGATTTTTCGGGATTGAACTGAATACACGTGGCACTACAGCAAATCGTTGAACAAACCGTAACAGGTCTGGGCTATGACCTGGTTGAAATCGAGCGCTCGGCCGGTGGCCTGCTGCGCATCACGATTGATTTGCCTTGGCAGGCGCCGGAGGAAGGTGCGCCTGAGCTGCCCGAGCAGTTCGTGACAGTGGAAGACTGCGAAAAAGTCACGCGCCAGCTTCAGTTTGCGCTGGAAGTCGATGGTGCTGACTACGCCCGCCTGGAGGTCTCTTCCCCAGGCATTGATCGTTTGCTGCGCCATGAGCAGGACTTCATCCGTTTTGAAGGCTCGGAGGTGGATCTGACGCTCAAGGCTCCCATCGGGGCTGCTGGCGGCGACAAGATCAATGCAAACCGCAAGAAATTTCGTGGCACGCTGGAGCGGACTGAAGAAGGTGGCTGGCAGATCGTCTGGAGCGATGAGCCGCCTCCTAAGCCGGGCGTGCGCGTCAGCAAGAAGCGTGAGCCAGCGCCGTTGAACGCCATGGGCTTTACGCTTGACGAGTTGCGCGAAGCTCGTCTGGCACCGATTGTGAATTTCAAAGGACGCGCAGCCAAGCCTGAATGAGGCAGCTGAAGCGTTGGAATCTTTTGGGGCAAAGAGGTCGCATGCAAATCCTCTTTGTGTGATTGAAATAGGAGAGTCGTCGCATGAATCGCGAACTGTTGATGTTGGTTGAAGCCATTTCGCGTGAAAAGAACGTGGAGCGCGATGTGGTTTTTGGTGCCGTGGAATCCGCACTGGCACAGGCCACCAAGAAGCTGTACCAAGGTGAAGTAGACATCCGCGTGTCCATCGATCGCGAAAGCGGCGACTACGACACCTTCCGCCGCTGGGTGGTGGTGTCTGACGATGCCGGTCTGCAGAACCCCGACGCCGAAGAAATGCTTATGGATGCGGAAGACCGCGTGCCCGGCATTCAAATTGGTGAGTTCATTGAAGAGCAGATCGAGTCGCTGCCCATCGGTCGTATCGGTGCCATGGCTGCCAAGCAGGTCATCCTGCAGAAGATTCGCGACGCCGAGCGCGAAATGCTGCTCAACGAATTCCTGGCCCGTGGCGATAAGATCTTCACCGGTACCGTCAAGCGCATGGACAAGGGCGACATCATTGTCGAATCCGGCCGTGTGGAAGGCCGACTCAAGCGCGGCGAGATGATCCCCAAGGAAAATCTGCGCAATGGCGACCGCGTGCGCGCCATGATCATGGAAGTCGATGCCACTTTGCGCGGCGCTCCCATCCTGCTGTCGCGCTCGGCCCCAGAATTCATGGTGGAGTTGTTCCGCAATGAAGTGCCTGAGATCGAGCAAGGCCTGCTGGAGATCAAGAGCTGCGCCCGTGACGCAGGCTCTCGTGCCAAGATCGCCGTACTGAGCCACGACAAGCGCGTGGACCCCATCGGCACCTGCGTCGGCGTGCGCGGTACCCGTGTGAACGCCGTGACCAACGAGCTGGCCGGCGAGCGTGTGGATATCGTGCTGTGGTCCGAAGACCCCGCTCAGTTCGTGATCGGTGCTCTGGCTCCTGCCAATGTCTCTTCCATCGTCGTGGACGAGGAAAAGCACGCCATGGACGTGGTGGTGGACGAGGAAAATCTGGCTATCGCCATCGGTCGCGGTGGTCAGAACGTACGTCTGGCCTCCGAGCTGACAGGCTGGAAAATCAACATCATGGACGCTGCAGAGTCTGCTCAGAAGCAGGCCGACGAGTCGGCTGTCTCGCGCAAGCTGTTCATGGAAAAGCTGGATGTGGACGAGGAAATCGCCAACATCCTGATCGAAGAAGGTTTCGAGACCCTGGAAGAAGTGGCCTATGTGCCGCTGCAGGAAATGCTCGAAATCGAATCCTTCGACGAAGAGACGGTAAACGAGCTGCGTAGCCGCGCCAAGGATGCACTGCTGAGTCAGGAAATTGCTCGCGAAGAAAATGTGAGCAAGGCATCCGAGGATCTGGTGTCCCTGGACGGCATGACTGCCGAACTGCTGGACAGGCTGGCGCAAGCTGATGTGCACACCCGTGATGACCTGGCCGACTTGGCAATCGATGAGCTGACCGAAATCACCGGTCAGACTGCCGAAGAAGCCAAGGCCTTGATCATGAAGGCGCGTGAGCACTGGTTTACCGATGGGCAAGAGTAAGGTCAGGGAGGTACAGAGCATTTATGTCGAGTAATACGGTTGCAGAATTTGCGAAAGAGCGCAACACGACCCCTGATACCTTGCTGCAGCAGCTCAAGGCCGCCGGGGTTGACAAGGCCAATGCCGCTGATGCGCTGACCGAAGGTGACAAGCAGCGTTTGCTGTCTCACCTGCAGGCAAGCCATGGCAGCGGTGCCAAGAAGATCACGCTGACCAAGAAGTCCACCAGCGAAATCAAGCAGGCGGATTCATCGGGCCGTGCCCGTACGATTCAGGTGGAAGTGCGCAAGAAGCGCACTTTCGTGAAGCGGGAAGACACTCCCGCCGAGGCTCAGGCCAATGCGGAAAGCATGGCTAAGGCTGTGCAGGAGCGTGCCGCTAGTCAAGAGCTGGTACGCCGTGAAGAAGATGCTCGCCGCGAGGTTGAGCTGTTGAGCCATCAGGAAGAACAATTGGCCAAGGAACGTCAAGAGCGCGAAGAGCGCGAGCGCCGCGAGCGCGAAGCCGAAGAACGTGCTGCAGCTTATGCAGCCGCGGAAGTCGCCAAGGTGGCTGAAGCCAAGGCGGCAAAGGAAGAGGAAAAGCGCGAGCACGCCGCAGGCGCTGCTGCACGTGCAGCGGCCCAGGCCGAGGCACGCGCCAAGGCGGAATCAGAATCCCAGGCCAAGGCTGCTGAAGAAGCCAGCCGTGCCAAGGATCTGGATGAACGCCGCCGCAAGGCCCTGGCCGAGGCGGAAGCCATCCGCGCCATGATGGCTGCGCCCAAGAAAGTGCTGGTCGCCAAGAAGCCCGAGGAGCCCAAGAAGGCTGCTCCGGTCGCTGCGGATGCCAAGAAGCCTGTTGCCGCCAAGGATGGCAACAAGCCTGCAGGCAGCGCTGGTGCAGCCAACGCTGGTGGTGGCGCCCGTCCCGGCAAGGAAGTCAAGTCTGCAAAGCTGTCTTCGAGCTGGTCCAACGATGCGGCCAAGAAGAAGGAAATCAAGACCCGTGGCGACAGCTCCGGTGGCGTCGCTGGCCGCTCCAACTGGCGCGGCGGTCCCAGGGGGGGCCGTCGTGGCAATGACCGTCACGAGCAGCAACAGCAGCAGGCTCCCGAGTTCCGTCAGCTGGAGATCTCGGTGCCCGAGACCATCACCGTGGCCGAACTGGCCCACAAGATGGCCATCAAGGCATCCGAGCTGATCAAGGTGCTGATGAAGATGGGCCAGATGGTCACCATCAACCAGCCGCTGGACCAGGACACCGCCATGATCGTGGTGGAAGAAATGGGCCACACTGCGAAGGTGGCTGCGCTGGACGATCCCGAAGCCTTCACTGCCGAGGAAGTCTCCAACGCCGAAGCCGAGCAACTGCCCCGCGCTCCTGTGGTGACCGTCATGGGTCACGTGGACCACGGCAAGACCTCGCTGCTGGACTACATCCGTCGCACCAAGGTGGCGTCGGGCGAAGCCGGCGGCATCACGCAGCACATCGGTGCCTACCATGTGAAGACGCCTCGCGGCATCATCACCTTCCTGGACACCCCCGGTCACGAGGCCTTCACGGCCATGCGTGCTCGCGGTGCCAAGTCCACCGACATCGTGATTCTGGTGGCTGCTGCCGACGACGGCGTCATGCCCCAGACCAAGGAAGCCATCAAGCACGCCAAGGCGGCTGGTGTTCCTATCGTGGTGGCCATCACCAAGGCCGACAAGCCCGAAGCCAACCCCGACCGCGTCAAGCAGGAGCTGGTCGTGGAAGAGGTGCTGCCCGAAGAGTACGGCGGTGATTCTCCCTTCGTGGCCGTGTCCTCCAAGACTGGCCAGGGCATCGACGAGCTGCTGGAGCAAGTGCTGCTGCAGGCCGAAGTGCTGGAGCTCAAGGCGCCGGTGGAAGCCGCTGCCAAGGGTATCGTGATCGAAGCCCAGCTGGACAAGGGCCGTGGTACCGTGGCTACGGTGCTGGTGCAGTCCGGTACGCTGAAGGTCGGCGATGTGGTGCTGGCGGGTCAGACCTATGGCCGCGTGCGAGCCATGCTCGACGAAGACGGCAAGCAGACCAAGGAAGCCGGTCCTTCCATCCCTGTCGAGATTCAGGGTCTGAACGAAGTGCCTATGGCAGGTGATGACTTCATGGTGCTGAGCGACGAACGTCGTGCCCGTGAAATTGCCACTTACCGTGCCGGCAAGTTCCGCCACACCAAGCTGGCCAAGCAACAAGCCGCCAAGCTGGAAAACATGTTCGCCGAAATGACTGCTGGCGATGTGCAGACACTGCCCATCATCATCAAGGCCGACATGCAAGGTTCGCAGGAAGCGCTGGCAGCATCGCTGCTCAAGCTGTCGACGGACGAAATCAAGGTCCAGCTGGTGTACTCCGGCGTGGGCGGTATTTCCGAGTCCGACGTCAACCTGGCACTGGCTTCCAAGGCCATCATCATCGGCTTCAACGTGCGTGCGGATGCTCAGGCCCGCAAGACGGCCGAAGGCAACGATGTCGACGTTCGCTACTACAACATCATCTACGACGCCGTGGATGAGGTGAAGGCTGCGATGTCCGGCATGCTGGCTCCCGAGAAGCGCGAAGAGATCATCGGTATGGCCGAGATCCGTACCGTGTTCGTGGCGACGAAGATCGGCACCATTGCCGGCTCGTACATCACGCAAGGTCACGTCACCCGCAACGCACACTTCCGTCTGCTGCGCGACAACGTGGTCATCTACACGGGCGAGATCGAGTCGCTGCGCCGCCTCAAGGACGATGTCAAGGAAGTCAAGGAAGGCTTCGAGTGCGGTATCAAGCTGCGCAACTACAACGACATCAAGGAAGGCGACGTGCTGGAAGTCTTCGAGATCAAGGAAATCGCTCGTACGCTGTAAAAGCAATAGCTGCTAGCGCCTGTTGCGCAAGGGTTTGAGGCTGAAAACGCCTTGAACTCCTTGTGCAGCAAGCGCAAATAGCTCCTTTTTTATTCATGGCAACCAAACGCAAATCTGCTGCTCCCAATCGCAGCTTCAAAGTTTCCGACCAGATCCAGCGTGATCTGTCGGAGCTGATCGCCCGCGAGTTGAAGGACCCGCGCGTCGGCATGGTCACGCTGCAAGGCGTGGAGGTGACTCCTGACTATGCCCACGCCAAGGTGTTCTTCAGCGTGCTCGTCGGCGATCCCGAAGTGACGCTGGCTGCACTCAATCAGGCCGCAGGCTTTCTGCGCAACGGCCTGTTCAAGCGTCTGCACATTCATACCGTGCCCACGCTGCATTTCGTCTACGACCGCACTACAGAGCGCGCTGCCGACATGAACGCCTTGATCGCCAAGGCTGTGGCGTCGCGCGGACCCGAACAGGAATAAGCACATGAACGCCCCTCGCACCCGGGTGCAGCGGCGCCCTGTGCATGGGGTGTTGCTGCTCGATAAACCGCTGGGCTGGTCCAGCAACGATATCTTGCAGAAGGTCAAGTGGCTGCTGCGCGCCGAAAAGGCCGGGCATACAGGCACGCTTGATCCACTGGCCAGTGGCGTGCTGCCGCTGTGTTTCGGCGCTGCCACCAAATTCAGTCAGCTTCAGCTCGAAGCCGAGAAAACCTACGAAGCCATTGCCCGCCTGGGCCAGACCACGACCACGGCCGATGCCGAGGGCGATGTGGTGCTGGAGCGTGCCGTCGATCTGGCCGCCATCACGCCCGAGCGCCTGGCGCAGGTGCAGGCGCAGTTCACGGGCGACATCCAGCAGGTGCCGCCCATGCACAGTGCGCTGAAGAAGGACGGCAAGGCACTCTATGAATACGCCCGTGCGGGCGTGGAAGTGGAGCGCCCTGCACGCGATGTCACCATTCATGCATTGGAGCTGACGCTGGTGCAGGACGATCAAGGGCATCCAGCCATCAAGATGAGAGTGACCTGCAGCAAGGGCACTTACATCCGCACATTGGGCGAAGACGTGGGCGAGGCCTTGGGCTGTGGCGCCCATTTGCGTTTTCTGCGCCGTGTGGAAACCGGCGGTCTTGAAGTGTCGCGCTGCGTGACGCTGCAGGCGCTGGAAGCCATGAACGATGAAGAGCGCGTTGCACAGGTCCTGCCTGTGGATACCCTGCTGCATCGTCATGCCGTCGTCACCTTGGGTGAACAGGATGCAGGTCGCTTTCTATCAGGCTTGCGCCGTCGAGGGTCTTGGGCTGATGCCCCGGCCGTGGCGGTGTATGGTGAGCGCCCGCATGCCCTTTTAGGGGTAGGCCGTGTGGCGAGCGGGGAGTTGATCCCCGAGCGCCTGCTCAGTCCGCTAGAAATTCAACAAATTTTGGAAGGAACGCCGCGTCCACAAGCAAGCGGCATTTTGGAAACATTATGAGCAAACAAATCCGCAACATTGCGATCATCGCGCACGTTGACCACGGTAAGACCACCATGGTGGACCAGCTGCTGCGCCAGTCCGGCACTTTTGCCGAGCACGAAAAAGTCGTCGACACCGTGATGGACAACCATGCCATCGAACGTGAGCGCGGCATCACCATTCTGGCCAAGAACTGCGCCGTGTCCTGGAAGGACACCCACATCAACATTCTCGACACGCCCGGTCACGCGGACTTCGGCGGCGAAGTGGAACGTGCCCTGTCCATGGTCGACGGCGTGGTGCTGCTGATCGATGCGCAGGAAGGCCCCATGCCCCAGACGCGCTTCGTGACCAAGAAGGCTCTGGCCCTGGGTCTGCGCCCCATCGTGGTGGTGAACAAGGTGGACAAGCCCGGTGCCAACCCCGACAAGGTGATCAACGCCGCTTTCGACCTGTTCGACAAGCTGGGCGCCACCGACGAGCAGCTGGACTTCCCCGTGGTCTACGCCTCCGGCATCAACGGCTGGTCTTCCAAGGAAGAGGGCGAGCCCGGTGCCAAGTGGGGTGAGGACATGTCCGCCCTGTTCGACACCATCCTGGCTCACGTGCCTGCCGTGCAGGGCGACGCCAACGCTCCCCTGCAGCTGCAGGTTTCCGCTCTGGACTACTCCACCTTCGTGGGTCGTATCGGCGTGGGCCGCATCACCCAGGGCACGCTCAAGCCCGGTCAGCAAGTGGCTGTGATGGCCGGCCCTGATGGCAAGAGCTACAGCGGCAAGATCAACCAGGTGCATACCTTCCAGGGTATCGATCGCGTGCAGGCCACCGAAGCCGGTCCTTCCGAGATCGTGCTGATCAGCGGTATCGAAAACATCGGTATCGGCGAAACCGTCACCGACCCGATCAATCCCCAGCCTCTGCCCATGCTGAAGATTGACGAGCCCACCCTGACCATGAACTTCTGCGTGAACACCTCGCCCCTGGCAGGTCGTGAAGGCAAGTTCGTGACCAGCCGCCAGATCTGGGACCGTCTGCAAAAGGAACTGCGCTCCAACGTGGCTCTGCGCGTCAAGGAAACCGACGAAGACGGTATCTTTGAAGTCTCCGGCCGTGGTGAACTGCACCTGACCATCTTGCTGGAAGAAATGCGTCGCGAAGGCTACGAGCTGGCCGTGTCCAAGCCCCGCGTCGTGATGCAGATGATCGACGGCGAAAAGCACGAGCCTATCGAGCTGGTGACGGCCGACATCGAAGAAGGCCACCAGGGCGGCGTGATGCAGGCACTGGGCGAGCGCAAGGGCGAGCTGGTGAACATGGAACCCGATGGCCGCGGTCGCGTCCGTCTGGAATACCGTATCCCTGCCCGCGGCCTGATCGGTTTCACCAACGAATTCCTGAACCTGACACGTGGCTCCGGCCTGATCGCCAACATCTTCGACAGCTATGAACCCCATAAGGGCGACATCGGCGGCCGCAAGAACGGCGTGCTGATCTCCATGGACGACGGTGAAATCTTCACCTACGCCCTGGGCAAGCTGGACGACCGCGGCCGCATGTTCGTGAAGGCCGGCGACCCTGTGTACGAAGGCATGATCATCGGCATCCACAGCCGCGACAATGACCTGGTGGTGAACGCCACGCGTACCAAGCAGCTGACCAACTTCCGCGTCAGCGGCAAGGAAGATGCAATCAAGATCACGCCTCCCATCGACCTGTCGCTGGAATATGGTGTGGAATTCATCGAAGACGACGAGCTGCTGGAAATCACCCCCACCAGCCTGCGCGTGCGCAAGCGTCACCTGAAGGAGCACGATCGCAAGCGTGCTTCGCGTGATGCGTAATTCACAAGCCCAGGCTGTGAATCCAAAAAAAGGCCCTTCGGGGCCTTTTTTTATTATCCCCAGGCCGTCCAAAGGCAAGAGGCGGCAACACGCAGCGGGCGAGCGTGGGACATCACTTTTCATGCCTGTGCTGCCAGCTCGCAAACCTGCTGCACCAGCCACTGCGCCATGGGCGAAAGGCTGCGCCCGCGCTGCCAGACCACGCCATAGCTCGAAGTCATGGCCGGCACCTGTCGCACCCTCACGGCCTGTAGCTGTCCGCCTTGGAGCCAAGGACGCACCGCAGGTTCGATGGCGGCCAGCACGGTATCGGTGTGCAGCGTCAGCTGGATCAGGCTGTTGACATCGTCGCACTCCACCGCCAGCAGATTCTTGTCATGGTCCAGCTGCAACTGGGCGCATAAGGCATCGCGCACGGTTCGGGGCAGACGCACGGCAGCCAGGCCATGGGCATGCAAATGGGCCAGCGTGAAATCGGTTTGCGCGGACTGCAGCAGCGGATGGCCGCTGCGCACATACAGGCCGCCGGGCTGGGTGGGCAGGGCGCGTACCGTGCAGTCGCTGCCAGCGGGCAGCTCACGGGTTTCGGCCACGAAGAATTCGATCTCATCGTCCTTGAGGCGCTGCAGCAATTGTTGCCAGTTCCCCATGATGGCGCGCACATGTACTGCAGCAAAGGCTTTACGGGCCTGTTGCAGCAGTGGCGGCAGCAGGAACTGAGCCGGAAACGGGCCAAAGCCGCAGGCCGTGTCCCCCATCTGCCGATCTCGATAGAGCTGCACATCGCGTTGCAGATTGCGGCTTTGGCGCACCAGCTCACGGGCGCGCTCCAGCACAAACTGGCCAGCTGCCGTGGGGCGAACCTCTCCCGCACCGCGCTCGAAGAGCTTCATCGCAAATTCCTCCTCTGCTGCCTGCACGCTGCGCGTCAGTGCGGGCTGGCTCAGATGCAGCTGCTCGGCTGCACGAGCGTAATTGGCCTTGTCGGCCAGCATGACCAGATGCTGCAGTCGGCGTATGTCCATAGCGATGAGTTCAATGCATTGAAATTTCTCAGACTATGCATTGGACGCAATGCATGGCGCTGCCCAGAATGTGACAGCAGCCTCGGTGGATTTGACGTCTTTTGGGGCTCTGACGTAGATCCATCAGGCGCTGACAGCTATAACAAAAGGAGACATATATGGAATTTCGGCTCACCCCCAAAGCCGGTGTTGCCGCATTGCTTGCCGCTGGCGTGCTGGCTGGCTGCGCAGCACCTTCTGCCGTTTCGCAAAACGCAGGTTCGCTGCAGGCAGGCCAGGTCAGCAGTGCCACGCGCGAGGTGCTGGCCACTTTTGCTCAAAGCCTGCCGCCTGACGATGCTCAGGATCGCGAAGATGCGCAGCGAGGCCTGATTGCCAGGCCCACGGGCCAGGTCCGGGATGTCGGTGGTAGCGTGCTCAAGGACTTTGCCTCCTTTGATTTTGTGCAGGGCACCGCGCCCGACAGTGTCAACCCCAGCCTTTGGCGCCATGCCCGGCTCAATGCCCAGGCGGGGCTGTTCAAGGTCACCGACGGTATCTACCAGTTGCGCGGCTTTGACATAGGCAACATCACCCTGGTCGAGGGAAAGACTGGCTGGATTGTGGTGGACACGCTGACCAGCCGCGAGATTGCCGCGGCCGCCATGGCATTTGCGCGCCAGCACTTGGGCAACAAGCCCGTGACGGCGCTGATCTTCACGCACAGCCATGCAGATCATTTTGGCGGTGCCTTGGGAGTCATCAGTCCGGCGGAAGTGGCGCGACGCAAAGTGCCCGTGGTGGCGCCTGCGGGCTTCATGAATGAGGCCACCAGCGAGAACTTGCTCGTGGGCACAGCCATGGCGCGGCGCGCCATCTACCAGTTCGGCACGCGGCTGCCGTTGTCGCCCACGGGCAATGTGGACACGGGCCTGGGCAAGAGCCTGGTCAGCGGCCATATGGGCATTCTGCCCCCCACGGTCAGCGTGGACAGGGCCGATCAGGAGATGATGCTGGACGGCGTGCGCTTCGTGTTTCACAACATGCCCGGGGCCGAGGCCCCTGCCGAGCTGACTTTCAGCATTCCGGATCTCAAGGCCTTTGGAGGGGCCGAGATTCTGGCGCAGACCATGCACAATCTGCTGCCCATACGCGGCGCCAAGGTACGCGATGCCTTGCAGTGGTCTGCCTATCTGCAAAAGGTGCTGGAGCAGGCTGGCGATGCGCAGGTGCTGTTCAACCAGCACAACTGGCCGGTCTGGGGCAAGGCGCATATTGCCAGCTTCATCAGCCGCCAGCGCGATCTCTACCAGTTCATGCATGACCAGACCGTGCGCCTTATCAACCAGGGGCTGCAGCCTGCCGAGATTGCCGAGCAGATCAAGCTGCCGCCGTCGCTGGCGGCTTTCTGGGGCGGACGTGGCTATTACGGCGATCTGCGTCATAACGTCAAAGCCATCTACCAGTTCTACCTTGGCAATTACGATGGCAACCCTGCCAATCTGGATCCGCTGCCGCCTAAGCTCAAGGCGCAGAAATATGTGGCGGCGCTGGGTGGCGCAGCCAAGGTGCTGGAGCAAGGCAGTGCAGCGGCCGAGAAGGGCGACTATCGCTGGGCCGTGGAGCTGCTGCAGCAACTGGTGTTTGCCGAGCCGGACAACACGGTGGCCAAAGAGCTGCTGGCCCGTTGCCATGAGCAGCTGGGCTACCGCGCCGAGTCTGCCACCTGGCGTAACAGTTATCTGACGGCGGCGCTGGAGTTGCGCCAGGGTCTGGTGCCCATGTCCAAGGATCTATCGGCCATGGCCGAGATGATGGCGCAGATTCCGACCGAGCGTTTTCTCGAAGTGCTGGCCACACGGCTGGACGCAGTCAAGGCCGCGGACACTCGCTTTGTAATGAATCTGGCGCTGGATGATGTGGGCGAGCGCTATGTGATCTGGCTTGAAAACGCGGTGCTGCATTTCCGCAAGGCACCAGCCCAGGATGGCGCGGATGTGTCGCTGAGTCTCAGCCGAGCCGCATTCCTGAAGCTTTTGTCCGGAGCTGCCAAGGAAGGGCAAGCGCCAGCAGCCATGAAAATCGAGGGTGACCGTGCAGCCCTGGGGGCATTCCTGAAGCTGCTCGATGCCAGCCGTCCCGACTTCCCCATCGTCACCCGGTAGGGCGGTAGCCTGAAAACAAAAAAACCGCATGGCTGGCACGCGGTTTTTTTGTTGGCAGCTTGCACTGCGTGGGAGTGGCAGATTATTTCTGCGCCAGAATCCAGGCCACCAGTTTCTTGGCGTCGGCGTCGTTCACCTGGGGATTGGCGGGCATGGGCACGGGACCCCACACGCCGGAGCCGCCCTTGATGACTTTGGCAGCCAGCTTGTCTGCTGCATCCTTTTGGCCTGCATACTTGGCGGCCACATCCTTGAATGCGGGACCAACCAGTTTCTTGTCAACAGCGTGGCAGGCCATGCAGTTCTTGGACTGCGCCAGAGCCTGATCGGCCATGGCAGGGGCCACGGCAGCGGCGGAAAGGGCGAAAGCGATCAAAAATTTCTTCATCATGGGTTCCCAGGGTGCGGGGTTAAAGTTGATCTTTTAGCGCATTGTAGTGCTTGGGTTGTGTACTCTCCAGTGCACTCTGTGTTTTGGAAAATCAACAAAAAAGGGGATGTATGTATCTGTTAGGTTTGGCAATTGTGCTGTCGCTGCTCAAGCTTGCGCAGATCGGGCCTGTCACAGGCTGGAGCTGGTGGCCGATTCTGGCCCTTTATGGCGCGGCTGCCGCCTGGTGGGCCTGGGCCGATGCCTCCGGCTATACCAAGCGCAAGGCCATGGAGAAGATGGACCAGCGCAAGAAAGAGCGTATCGAACGTCAGAAGCAAGCCATGGCACCGGGTCAGCGACGTCGCTGAGCAGCGAATCAGGCATCGTGATTGACGATGTCTTGTGATTGTTTTGCCTGACAGCCCGCCATGGGCTAGGCATCGCTGCCTTGCAGTGCTGGGCCATAATCCAAAGAATCATTTCCCGATAACGTCTTATAGCGAACCCCATGCCCGCATACCGTTCCAAAACCTCCACTGGCGGCCGCAACATGGCCGGTGCGCGCGCCCTGTGGCGTGCCACCGGCATGAAAGATGGCGATTTTGACAAGCCCATCATTGCGATTGCCAATTCCTTCACCCAGTTCGTGCCCGGCCATGTGCACCTGAAGGATCTGGGGCAACTGGTCGCGCGCGAGATCGAGGCGGCCGGCGGTGTGGCCAAGGAGTTCAACACCATCGCCGTGGACGATGGCATCGCCATGGGTCATGACGGCATGCTGTATTCGCTGCCCAGTCGCGACCTGATCGCGGACTCGGTCGAGTACATGGTCAATGCCCATTGCGCCGATGCGCTGGTGTGCATCTCCAACTGCGACAAGATCACCCCCGGCATGTTGATGGCCGCGATGCGCCTGAACATTCCGGTGATCTTTGTTTCCGGCGGTCCCATGGAAGCCGGCAAGACCCGGCTGGCCAACCCCGAAACCAAGACCATCGAGTTCAAGAAGCTGGACCTGGTGGACGCCATGGTGATCGCGGCCGATCAGCGCTATTCCGACGCCGAAGTGGCCGAGGTGGAACGCTCCGCCTGTCCGACCTGTGGTTCGTGCTCGGGCATGTTCACCGCCAATTCGATGAACTGCCTGACCGAAGCGCTGGGCCTGTCCCTGCCCGGCAACGGCACCGTGGTGGCCACGCATGCCGACCGCGAAGAGCTGTTCCTGCGCGCCGGCCGCCGCATCGTCGAGCTGGCCCGCGACTACTACGAGAACGACAACGACAGCGTGCTGCCACGCTCCGTGGGCTTCAAGGCCTTCGAGAACTGCATCACGCTGGACATCGCCATGGGCGGCTCCACCAATACCATCCTGCACTTGCTGGCCATCGCCCAGGAAGCAGGTATCGACTTCACCATGGCCGACATCGACCGCCTCTCGCGCGTCGTGCCCCAGCTGTGCAAGGTGGCGCCCAACACGCCCAAGTACCACATCGAAGACGTGCACCGCGCCGGCGGCATCATGGCCATCCTGGGCGAGCTGGACCGAGCCGGCAAGCTGCACACCGATGTGCCCACGGTGCATGCCAAGACCATGAAGGATGCGCTGGAGCAGTGGGACATCGTGCGCACGCAGGACGAGGCAGTGCGCCACTTCTACATGGCCGGCCCGGCCGGCATTCCCACGCAGGTGGCGTTCAGCCAGAACACCCGCTGGCCCAGCCTGGACCTGGACCGTGCCGAAGGCTGCATCCGCAGCTATGAGCACGCTTTCAGCAAGGAAGGCGGCCTGGCCGTGCTGCGCGGCAACATCGCGCTGGACGGCTGCGTGGTGAAGTCTGCAGGCGTGGACGAGTCGATCCTGGTGTTCGAAGGCCCGGCCCATGTGGTCGAGTCGCAGGACGAGGCCGTGGCCAACATCCTGGCCGACAAGGTCAAGGCCGGCGACGTGGTCATCGTGCGCTACGAAGGCCCCAAGGGCGGCCCCGGCATGCAGGAAATGCTCTACCCCACCAGCTACATCAAGTCCAAGGGCCTGGGCAAGGCCTGTGCGCTGCTGACGGACGGCCGCTTCTCGGGCGGTACCTCCGGCCTGTCCATCGGTCACTGCTCTCCCGAGGCGGCAGCCGGCGGCGCGATCGGTCTGGTGCAGAACGGCGACATCATCCGCATCGACATTCCCAACCGCAGCATCAACATGCTGGTCAGCGACGAAGAGCTGGCCCGCCGCCGTGAAGTGCAGAATGCCAAGGGCTGGAAGCCTGCTCAAGCCCGTCCCCGCAAGATCTCGGCGGCCCTCAAGGCCTATGCCAAGCTGGTGACCAGCGCCGACACCGGCGCCGTACGCGATCTGTCGCTGCTCGACGACTGAACAATCGCCGTTACGTTTGTTTCGTCATTTCGTCAGCGCGGGCTCCCATGCTGACGGACAATCCCACAGCCGCTCGATGCAAGTCGCGCGGCTGTTTTTATTGTCTTGCCAGAAAGTGATCTCCATGTCTTTCGCTGTTCGCCCCTCCTTCTTGTTGAAGACAGCAGGGCTGCTGGTCTTGCTGGGGGCATTGACGGCGCAGGCTGCAGAAGGGCGTTACCCGCAGCGTCCCGTGCGTCTGGTGGTCCCTTTCACGCCCGGAGGCTCCACTGATATCGTGGCGCGCCTGGTTGCCGATGCCATGCACACGACTCTGGGTCAGCCGGTGGTGGTCGACAACCGCTCCGGCGCCAGCGGCTTCCTCGGGGCCGAGGCCGTGGCCAATGCGGCGCCTGACGGCTACACGATCGGCCTGGGCACCATCAGCACGCTGGTGGTCAATCCCATCATGCTGCCCCAGTCGGCACGCATAGATCCTGCCAAGGCTTTTGTACCGGTGGTTGCACTGGCGTCCATTCCGTCGGTGTTCTCCGTGCATCCCAATATGGGTGTGCAGAACTACGCCCAGTTCCTCACTCTTGCGCGCAGCAAGCCGGGTCAGCTCAATATCGGATCGGCCGGAGTAGGCTCCATCGGGCATCTGATTGCCGAGCGCCTCAATGCCGATCTCAAGCTCAAGCTGCACCACATTCCCTACAAGGGGCAAGGGCCGGTGATCAGCGGTGCACTGTCGGGCGAGACCCAGGTGCTCAGCGATCAATACCCTTCGTCGGCTCCGCATGTGGCTGCGGGCCGCCTGGTTGCGTTCGCCGTGGCCGCACAGGAGCGCCTGCCGGCCCTGCCGCAGGTGCCTACGTTCAGGGAGTTGGGTCACCCTGCGCTCAACGATCTGGCCATCACCTGGTTTGGCATCGTTGCCCCGGCAGGAACGCCTCAGCCCGTCGTGACCAGGCTCAACGGCGCTGCCAACGCGGCCCTGCAGGAGCCTGCCGTGCAGGAGCGTCTGCAGGCCATGGGCGTGCATGTCTTGGGCGGCACGGCGCAGCGCCTGAGCACCATGATGGAAGAGACCGCCAAGGTCGTGCGCCAGACCGTGCGCGAGCAGGGCCTGGCGGTGGACAAGCCGCATTGACGCTTCACATAGGACTGCCGGTGCCGGATGCCGCAGTCATCCAGGCCGGGGTTTGGCGTCTCTGAGGTCTTTGAATCGACGAATGAGGCCTTGCAGCGTTCTTGGTGCATGCAGTTTTGCAGAAACGTCATCGGCCTGCGGCACAATGCCTGACATGCTGATGTATCCGCACATTGATCCTGTAGCCGTGCAGATTGGCCCGCTGGCCGTGCACTGGTATGGCATAACCTATCTGGTGGCCTTTGGTCTGTTCCTGTTTCTGGGCACGCGCCGACTGCACCACCCTCCATTCAAATACATGACGGGCGAGCGTGCCTGGGCGCGCAAGGATGTGGAGGACATTCTCTTTCTCGGCGTGCTGGGCGTGGTCGTGGGCGGGCGCATCGGCTACTGCCTGTTCTACAAGCCTGGCTACTACCTCTCGCATCCGCTGGAGATTCTTGCCGTCTGGCAGGGCGGCATGAGCTTTCACGGCGGCTTGCTGGGCGTCATCGGCTCCATGATCTGGTTTGCGCGCTCGCGCAAGCGCAACTGGCTGGAAGTCGCAGATTTTGTCGCGCCTTGTGTGCCCACCGGGCTGGCAGCGGGGCGGATCGGCAACTTCATCAACGGCGAGCTCTGGGGACGTTTTGCGAGTGCAGAGCTGCCCTGGGCCATGGTGTTCCCGCAAAGCGGCTCCATGCTGCCGCGTCACCCCTCGCAGATCTATCAGTTCCTGATGGAAGGGCTGCTGCTGTTCCTCATTCTGTGGCTGTACGCGCGCAAGGAACGCAAGCCCGGCCAGATCGCAGCGGTCTTTCTGATCGGCTATGGCGCCTTCCGCTTCATTGCCGAGTACTTCCGCGAGCCCGATGACTTCCTGGGCATTCTGTCTTTGGGCATGAGCATGGGGCAGTGGCTGTGCCTTCCCATGATCGTGGCCGGTGTGCTCATGTGGGTGTGGTGCGGCAAGCGCCAGGCGTACGTGGTTCAGCGAACCACGGCCTGAAGGCCAGATCCTGGAAAACGCAGACTTCGGTCTGCATTTTTTTTTACGGCGCTGGCTGAGGCAGGAAAACTGCACATAATGGCTCAAAGCGTTACTGCAATTGCGGTATCTGCTTCTTCAATGAGAGCATGATGGTGCTGGAACAAGGAGATGCTTATGGGCTGGGCAGCCGAGTGGATTGAGCAAACCAAGCTGTGGGTGCGCGGTGCGGAGGGCGAGAAGGGCGATGGCCAGCATCGCCCGCTGGCGCAACGCCTGGAGGCCACCTTGCGTCGTGGGGAGGAGTCGCTGTCGCCGCGCGAGCTGCGTCGCTTGCTGCAGGACATGCAGCAGGTGGCCGATACCGCGCTCAGCGACGTGGAGGGCGGCCGTCACGCGCAGGTGCTGATGGACTGGTATGGCAAGGCCGATCTGGCCGCACGCAAGGACTTCTGGCTGCTGGCGATCGAGAAGTTCGGCCCCGATGCCAAGGCCTTGCAGGCGGCGCGCGAGCGCTACGACAAGGCGGGCAGCGATGTGGAGCGCGGCGAGGCAGAGATGAGCCTGCGCCGCGCCCTGGTTTCATCGCGCACGCGGCTGCTGCAGCGCTTTGCCCAGCCCAAGGGCGGCATGGGCTTTTTGGTCGATATGCGTGCCGAACTGCTGGCCTTGCCCAAGGCCGAGCAGCACTATGTGGCGCTGGATGCCGAGCTGGAGCATCTGTTTTCCAGCTGGTTCGATGTGGCCTTGCTGGAACTCAAGAGCCTGAACTGGGATTCGCCGGCATCGCTGCTGGAGAAGCTGATCAAGTACGAGGCCGTGCACGATATCCGCAGCTGGGCCGATCTGAAAAATCGCCTCGACAGCGACCGCCGCTGCTATGGGTTCTTTCACCCGCGCATGCCCAATGTTCCGCTGATCTTTGTGGAGGTGGCGCTGCTGGACAAGATGGCGGGCAGCATGGCTCCGCTGCTGGACGAGGCCGCAGCGGCTGCCGATCTGGCCAAGGCCAATACCGCCATCTTCTATTCCATCAGCAACACCCAGACCGGGCTCAAGGGCGTGAGCTTCGGCGATTCGCTCATCAAGCATGTGGTGGAGACACTCACGCAGGAGTTCCCCAAGCTCAAGCAGTTCGCCACGCTGTCGCCCATTCCGGGACTGCGCAACTGGTTGAGCAAGAACGGCGATGCGGCGCTGGCGGAGCTGGACGACAAGCAGAAGGCGGCCCTGGAAAAAGTCGCCGGCGGAGTGAGTGCCGCGCAATTGCTGGCTGCGCTGGACGACCCCGGCTCGCTGCCGGAAAAGTCGGTGGTGCGTCAGGCCACCATGTTTTGCGCCGCGCGCTATCTGGGGCGGGAAACTGCCAAGGGCCGTCCGCTGGATGCCGTGGCACGCTTTCACCTTGGCAACGGTGCGCGCGTTGAGCGCCTGAACTGGGCGGCAGACCTGTCGTCCAAGGGGCTCAAGCAATCCATGGGGCTGATGGTCAACTATCTGTATGACCTCAAGCGCCTGGACAAGCACCGCAGCCTGTTGGCGCAGAGCAAGATTCCCGTGTCCTCGGAGATCGAATCGCTGTGCAAGGGTTGAGTGCATCGCGACTCGCGCTGCACCCGGCCTGAGCCGGCTTTTGCTGCTGCGTCTTCCAACCACAAGCCCGGCTGCGGCGGTGCTGCTGACCGGGCGAGCAGAGGAGACATACATGCAGGATTCTTGGGCAAAGAGCGTGGGTTTGCAGCGGCGCACGCTGCTTGGGTCGACGGGGGCGTTTTTGGCGGCAGGGGCATCGGGCTGGACGGGCATGGCCCAGGCATCGGAATGGCCGAGCAGGCCGGTCAATCTGATCGTGCCTTTTCCTGCCGGCGGCGGCACCGACACCTTTGCCAGACCGTTCTCTGCCCAGTTCGCCAAGACCTCGGGCAAGACCCTGGTGATAGACAACCGCGGTGGCGCGGGCGGCACGCTGGGCGCCAGCATTGCGGCCAAGTCCGCACCCGACGGCTACAACTTCTTCATGGGCGGCACCCACCATGTGATTGCGCCCTCGGTCTACCCCAAGCTCGAATACGATCTGGAGCGCGACTTCATCCCGCTGGCGCTGCTGGCCAGCGTGCCGCAGGTCGTGGTGGTCAACCCCAAGAAGGTGACGCATGCCAGCTTGCAGGCTCTGGTTCAGGACTTGCGCGCCAACCCCGGCAAGTACAACTATGCCTCGGCAGGGCCGGGATCCTCGCACCATCTGGCGGGTGAGCTGTTCAAGCTGCAGACCAAGACCCAGATCACCCATATTCCCTACAAGGGGGCGGGCCCGGCGCTGCAGGACCTGATAGCCGGCAATGTGGACATGCTGTTCGACGGCCTGGGCTCATCGGCCCAGCATATCAAGGGCGGCCGCATCAAGGCCTTGATGGTGGCGGGCGCCAAGCGCAACCCTGCCTTCCCCGATGTGCCCAGCGCTGCCGAGTGCGGCCTGCCGGACTTCACCGTCACCACCTGGTATGGGCTATGGGCGCCCAAGGGCACGCCTGCTGCCGTGCAGCAGCAGATGCTGGACGAGGTGCGCAAGATCGGAGCAGCCGAGGACATCAAGGCTGCCTGGGCCAAGAACGGCGCCGACTATGGGCAGCTGAGCCAGCCGCAGTTTGCCGCCATGGTGCAAAGCGAGATCCAGCGCTGGGCCCATGTGGTCAAGGCGGCGAATGTGAAGATTGACTCCTGAGCCCGCTGGCCGCTTTACGGGGCGGCCTTTGCAGGCGCCCCATTTAAGAAGTGCGTTTTTTCAGTGCCTGCTGCCATCAGCCAGGCCAGGGCCGGGCCTATGATGGCCATGGACCTTTTGCTTTCACCGTTGCCCAGTTCGACAGCATCACGATGACCGATATGCCTCAAGCCAATCTTTTCAGCGCGCTGCGCGCTGCATTTCCTGCGGATCTGACGAAAAATGCCGTGGAGGCCATCGAGCCCGATGGCTCCAGTCTCTACTACACCTGGGCCGATCTGGAGCAGGGCAGTGCACGCATGGCCAATCTGCTGGCCTCTCTGGATCTGCCCGAGGGCAGCCGCATTGCGGTGCAGGTGGAAAAGTCGGTCGAAGCTATGATGCTGTACCTGGCCACGCTGCGCAGCGGCCATGTGTTCCTGCCGCTGAACACCGCCTACCAGAGCGCAGAGATGGAGTACTTCATCACCAATGCCGAGCCGGCCGTGGTGGTCTGCGCACCCGGCTGTTTTGGCTGGGTGTCCAAGATTGCATTCAACCACGGCGTGGGCCATGTCTACACCCTGGGCACCGATCGCACGGGCAGCTTGCTGGAGCGCGCGGCCCACCACAGCGACGAGCACCAGGTCGTTTCGCGCGGCGCCGACGATCTGGCGGCGATTCTCTACACCAGCGGCACCACGGGGCGCAGCAAGGGCGCCATGCTCAGTCACGGCAATCTGCTGAGCAATGCAGCCATGCTCAAGGTCTACTGGGGCTGGCAGGAAGGCGATGTGCTGATTCACGCGCTGCCCATCTTCCATGTGCATGGCCTGTTTGTCGCCATTCACGGAGCGCTGCTCAACGGCAGCCCCATGATCTGGTTTGCCCGCTTCGAGCCCGAGGCCGTCATGGCGCGCTTCAAGGATGCGACCGTCTTCATGGGGGTGCCGACCCTTTATGTACGCATGCTGGCCGATGCCAGGCTGGACCGCGACATGGCCGCGCACATGCGCCTGTTCGTCTCGGGATCGGCTCCCATGCTGATCGAGACCTTCCGCGCCTGGAAGACGCGTACCGGTCACACCATCCTTGAGCGCTATGGCATGAGCGAGACCATCATGCTGACCTCCAACCCCTATCAGGCAGATGCGCGCTACGGCAACGAGGCCGAGCGTCGCGGCGCAACCGTGGGCTTTCCCCTGCCCGGCGTGGGCGTGCGCATTCATGGCGACGACGGCAAGGCCCTGCCCGCAGGCGAGATCGGCAATATCGAGGTGCAGGGGCCCAATGTGTTCAAGGGCTACTGGCGCATGCCGGAGAAGACGGCCGAGGAGTTCACGGCAGACGGCTGGTTCAAGACCGGCGATGTGGGCATGCAGGATGCGCGCGGCTATTTCAGCATCGTGGGGCGCAGCAAGGACTTGATCATCTCGGGCGGCTACAACGTCTATCCGGCCGAGGTGGAGGGCTTCATCAACGATTTGCCTGGCGTGGACGAAAGCGCCCTGGTGGGCGTGCCGCACCCGGACTTTGGCGAGGTCGGCGTTGCCGTCATCGTGCCGCGCAAGGGCGCGCAGCTGGATGGGCTGAAGATTCTGGAGTCGCTCAAGGCCAGGCTGGCCAACTTCAAGGTGCCCAAGCGCTGCTATGTGGTGGACAGCCTGCCGCGCAACACCATGGGCAAGGTCCAGAAGAAGCTGCTGCGCGATCAGTATCAGCAGGAGTTCTCCTGAACCTGCTGCCGAGCGTCTCCAGCCGCACGCCAAGCGTTGGTTTTTGGCTGCACTATTGGCTGCGTTTCAGGCGCTTGTCTTTTGACTTGACTCCTGAAAAGTGAGCTGTTTACGTAGCCTGGAAGGCGAATTCAGCATCGAATCGGCCTAAAAATAAAGCAGCTTGTACGCAAGCTGCTTTTAATTTGTGAGTAGCAAACGGCGGCCTCTTAGCGGCCTGTGCACTGGATACTGGATATCAGGGCAAGCCCAGCAAGGGGCGCCCGGCCAGGGTCGTTCCCCAGTGCAGATGCCGTCCCTTCAGTGCAAGCCGCGAAGCGGCTCAAGGAGAGCCAGTCAGCGCAGCACCAGCACCGGCACGGGCGAATGTGTCAGCACATGCTGGGTTTCGCTGCCCAGCAGCAGGCGCTGCAGACCCTTGCGACCGTGCGAAGCCATGACGATCAGGTCGCAGTCGTGCTTTTTGGCCATCTCCACAATCGACTCGGCCACCAGGTCGGAGTGGGCGATTTCGGTCGTGACGTTGACCTTGCGCTCATGACCAAAGGCTTTGACGCCGTTCAGCAGGGTCTGGGCCTGATTGGTCCATTGCTCCTCAATGCGCTTGGCTTCCTTGATGTCCAGCAAGTCGCTGCCTTCCAGATAGCTGCGCGGATAGTGCGAGACAACCTTGAGCGCAATCACGCTGGCGCCGCACAAAGCGGCCAGATCCAGGCCTGCATGCACAGCCTTGTCCGAGAGTTCGGTGCCGTCGGTAGCAATCAAAATGCGGTTGTACATAGCTTTCTCCTTAGGTTGCAGGTGTTGTAAATACAAGCATATGTCGATTGGGCAGTTAACGGTTGATTAATGTCAAGGTGGGTATCATCTGGCGTAGTTACGCTTGAAACATGTCCCAACACACTACTGTCCAGCCTTCCGCGGCAGAGCATGCTGTTGCTGACACCGGTTTCCTGAACTTGTCCCAGATGCACAGTCATCTGCTGGACGATCCGCAAGAATGGAGCTCGTTTGGTCGCCCCGCCGGTCAGAGCCCCAAGGCCCCAATCTCCGAAAACGCAACCGAGTCCCCGGTGTGGGATTCCTTCGTGGTTCTGGAGGGCATGCACTGTGCTGCATGTGCGCTGACCATCGAGGAGGCGCTTCGGGCCGTCCCCGGAGTGCAGGCAGCCGAAGTCAGTGCCGCAACGCGCCGAGCCCGTGTCGAGTGGCGTCCTGCCCAGGTGCTTCCATCGCAATGGATGGAGGCCGTATCGCGTGCCGGCTATCGGGCCTTGCCCGCGCGCGATGCGTTTGCGCGCGAGCTGCGCCAGGCCGAGACGCGCCGTGCCCTGTGGCGCTGGCTGGTGGCCGGCCTGTGCATGATGCAGGTGATGATGTATGCATGGCCGGCCTACACGGCGCGGCCCGGCGACCTGTCGCTGGAGATGGAGACCTTGCTGCGCTGGGCCTCCTGGGTGATTTCTCTGCCCGTGGTGCTGTTTTGCTGCGGCCCGTTCTTCAAGCGCGCGCTCAAGGACATCACCCAGCGCCGCGTGAGCATGGACCTGCCCGTGGCCATAGGCATGCTGATCACCTTTGTCATCAGCACGCTGGGCACTTTTGATCCCTCCGGTCCCTTCGGTCAGGAAGTCTTCTTCGACTCGCTGACCATGTTTGTCTTCTTCCTGCTCACAGGGCGCTGGCTGGAGCTGCGCCTGCGCGACCGCACGGCCGGTGCATTGGAGGCCGTGATGAACCGGCTGCCGGATTCGGTGCTGCGTCAGCAGCCCGAATCGGGCGAGTTCGAGCGAGTGGCCACGCGCCGCCTGCGCGTGGGCGATGTGGTGCGTGTGCTCACGGGCGAGGCTTTCCCCGCAGACGGCCGGATTCTGCGCGGTACCACCCATGCCGATGAGGCTCTTCTGACCGGCGAATCCACGCCTGTTTTGCGCGCACAGGGCGATGCAGTCACCGCTGGCAGCTACAACCTGGACAGTGTTGTCGATGTGAGAGTGGACAGCGTGGGTGAGGGCACCCGCTTTGCGCAGATCGTGAATCTGATGGAAAGCGCTTCGCTGCAAAAGCCCACCCTGGCCCAGCTGGCCGACAAGGTGGCCCGGCCTTTCCTTGTCGTGGTGCTGCTGGCGGCGCTGGCTGCGGCCATCTGGTGGTGGCCTACCGACCCGGGCAAGGCCATGATGGTGGCCGTGGCGGTGCTCATCGTCACCTGCCCCTGTGCGCTTTCGCTGGCCACGCCCGTGGCCATGCTGACGGCGGCCGGCACCCTGGCGCGCAGCGGCGTGCTGGTGCGCAATCTGCAGGGGCTGGAGGCGCTGGCTGCTGTGGATACGCTGGTGTTCGACAAGACCGGAACGCTGACGCGCGACGGCCTGGTGCTGCGCGCGCTGACACCTGCTGAAGGTCAAAACACGGATGAGCTGCTGGCGCTGGCCGCCTTGCTGGCGCGTCAGTCCATGCATCCCGCTTCCAGGGCCCTGGCGCAGGCAGCCGAGGTGGCCGAACTGCCTGCAAGCGCGTGGCTGCTGGACTCCGTTCAGGAAGTTGCTGGCAGCGGCCTTGACGTCTGGGTGCAGGCGCGTAGCAATACCGCTTTGCGCCGCCACCTTCGTCTGGGCTCTGCCGCGCATTGCGGCGTGCCCGAGTTGGCTCCGCATGAGCCAGGGCAGAGCGTGATGCTGGCCGAGGAATCGCAAAGTGGCTGGCTGCCCCTGGCGCAGTTCCATCTGAGTGAGGACGTGCGTCCCGAAGCAGCCCAGGTCATTGCCGACCTCAGGCAGCAAGGTGTGGCGGTGCAGCTGCTCTCGGGTGACCGTTCTGCAGCGGTGCAAACCGTGGCCGCCAAGCTGGGCATAGAGCAGGCGCAGGGTGATTGCCAACCGCAGGACAAGCTGGCAGCCATGCAGGCGGCACAGGCTGCAGGGCATAAGGTTGCCATGGTGGGCGACGGCCTGAATGACGGCCCAGTTTTAGCCGGAGCGCATGTCTCTTTTGCTTTTGGTAAAGCAGTGCCGCTGGCACAATCGCGAGCAGACTTCGTGGTACTGGGAGACAGCCTGGAGTTAGTGTTGCAAAGCCTGTTACTGGCCCGACGGACCCTGTCCGTGGTGCGCCAGAACCTGGGCTGGGCAGCAGCCTATAACGCGATCTCTATTCCTCTGGCCCTTGTGGGCTGGATGCCTGCCTGGCTGGCAGGGCTCGGCATGGCGCTGAGCTCCTTGCTGGTCGTCGCCAACGCAGCCCGTCTTGCACGTGCGTTGCCGCTGCAGGCTGCAGATAGCAACGCGTCCGCCCCCGCGCACCTTGCGCCGCGGGGCACCGTCATGCCACTGACTCAAGGAGGCCATTGATGGACATTTTGTATGTATTGATTCCGCTGTCGGTTGTTCTGGTCATGGCCATTGTGGCTGCCCTGTGGTGGGCCGTGTACCGGGGCCAGTTCGAGAGCGTGGAACAAGAAGGCGAGCGCATTCTTCGCGACGATTGATGTGGCTCAACGAGCCCGACCAGAAACCAATGAACACTTTGCAAGATATCTAAGAGGTGCCCGATGGAAGCAACAAATAACAATGCTGTCTATTACGACGACACCGTCGTAAGACAGTTCTCTATCATGGCTGTGGTATGGGGGGTGGTAGGTATGGCGGTGGGCGTGTTGATCGCGTCCCAGCTGGCCTGGCCGGAACTCAACTTCGGCATTCCCTGGCTGAGCTACGGACGTCTGCGTCCGCTGCATACCAATGCCGTGATCTTCGCTTTTGGTGGCTCGGCGCTGTTCGCGACCAGCTACTACGTGGTGCAACGCACCTGCCAGACCAAGCTGTTCATGCCCAAGCTGGCCAGCGTTACGTTCTGGGCCTGGCAACTTGTCATCGTGGGTGCGGCTATCAGCCTGCCTCTGGGTTACACCCAGGGCAAGGAATACGCCGAGCTGGAATGGCCCCTGGACCTGCTGATCGCCGTGACATGGGTGTCCTACGCCATTGTGTTCTTCGGCACTATCGGCATCCGCAAGGTCAAGCACATCTATGTGGCCAACTGGTTCTTCGGCGCCTTTATCCTGGCCGTGGCCCTGCTGCATATCGTCAACAATATTTCCATCCCCGCCGGCTGGATGAAGAGCTACTCGGCTTACGCTGGTGTGCAGGACGCGATGGTGCAGTGGTGGTACGGGCACAACGCCGTGGGCTTCTTCCTGACCGCCGGCTTCCTGGGCATGATGTATTACTTCATCCCCAAGCAGGCGGGTCGTCCCGTGTACTCGTATCGCCTGTCGATCGTGCACTTCTGGGCGCTGATCTTCACGTACATGTGGGCGGGTCCTCACCACCTGCACTACACCGCTTTGCCTGACTGGACCCAGTCCGTGGGCATGGTGTTCTCGCTGATCCTGCTGGCTCCCAGCTGGGGCGGCATGATCAACGGGATCATGACGCTGTCGGGTGCCTGGCACAAGCTGCGCGACGATCCCATCCTGCGTTTCCTGATCGTGTCCCTGTCGTTCTACGGCATGTCCACCTTCGAAGGCCCGATGATGGCCATCAAGACCGTGAACGCGCTGAGCCACTACACCGATTGGACCGTGGGCCACGTGCACTCCGGCGCTCTGGGCTGGGTGGGTCTGATCACCATGGGCTCTCTGTACTACCTGATCCCCCGTCTGTTCGGCCGCGAGAAGATGCACTCCCTGCCCGCGATCGAGCTGCACTTCTGGATGGCGACCATCGGCATCGTGCTGTACATCGCCGCAATGTGGATTGCCGGTGTGATGCAGGGCCTGATGTGGCGCGCTGTCAACCCCGACGGCACGCTGACCTACACCTTCGTGGAAAGCGTGAAGGCGACCTATCCCTTCTATGTGATTCGCGTGACTGGCGGTCTGCTGTATCTGGGCGGCATGCTGGTTATGGCATGGAACACCTGGAAGACCGCAATGGCCGGCCGTTCCGTCAAGGTGGCAGTGCCTGCCGTGGTGGCTCACGCCTGAGCATTGAGGAGCAAAAGCAATGTCTGATCAAAAAAACGCAGCTCCCAAGAGCTTTTCGCACGAGAAGATCGAGACCAGCAACTTTTTGCTGATCGCGCTGACGCTGTTCGTGCTGACCATTGGTGGCCTGGTGGAAATCGTGCCGCTGTTCTTTCAGAAGTCCACGACCGAAGCAGTGGCGGGTCTCAAGCCCTACACGCCGTTGCAGCTGATGGGGCGCGACGTCTATCTGCGCGAGGGTTGCTACAACTGTCACTCGCAGATGATCCGTCCTTTCCGTGCCGAGACCATGCGCTATGGCCACTACTCGGTAGCTGGCGAGTTCGTGTACGACCACCCCTTCCAGTGGGGCTCCAAGCGTACCGGTCCCGACCTGCATCGCGTGGGCGGCAAGTACAGCGACGAATGGCATCGCATCCACCTGAACAACCCGCGTGACGTGGTGCCCGAGTCCAACATGCCTGCTTACCCCTGGCTGGAAGCCAACAAGGTGGATGACACGGCCGTGGCAACGCGCATGAGCGCGCTGCGCAAGGTGGGCGTGCCGTACACCGATGCGGAAATCGCCGGTGCTCAGGCCGAGGTCAAGGACAAGACAGAGATGGAGGCAGTGATTGCCTATCTGCAGGTCCTTGGTCGCGCCGTCAAGTAAGAGAGAAAGGGCTGGAAATGGATATCACCACCATGCGTATCGTGGCCACGCTGGCATCGCTGGCGTGTTTCGTGGGCATCTGGTGGTGGGCGTATGCCCGCCGCAACCAGGCCCGTTTTGACGAGGCAGCTCAGGTCCCATTCCTGGAAGACTGAGTCTGATCACCACAACGAGAACATCCCATGAGCGATTTCATTAACAATTTCTGGTCGGTGTATGTCGCGGCGATTACGCTGATAGGCATCTTTGGCTGCTTGCTGCTGCTGATTCTGGTGGCCAGCAAGAAGGTCGTTCCCTCGGGCGACAACACCACAGGCCATGTCTGGGACGAAGACCTGCGTGAACTCAACAATCCCATGCCCAAGTGGTGGATGGGTCTGTTCGTGATCACCGTGGTTTTCAGCCTGGCCTATCTTGTGGTCTACCCAGGTCTGGGCGGCTTCAGCGGCAAGCTGGACTGGAGCCAGACCGGCGCCTACGACAAGGAAATGGCCAAGGCCAAGGCAGACCTGGAGCCTCTGTATGCCAAGTTCACCAGCATGCCTACCGAAGAAATGGCCAAGGACCCTCAGGCCATGGCCATTGGCGAGCGTCTGTTCATGAACAACTGTGCGCAATGCCACGGCTCTGATGCTCGCGGCAGCAAGTCCTTCCCGAATCTGGCGGACGGCGACTGGTTGCATGGTGGATCTCCCGAGAAGATCAGGGAGACCATCACCAACGGCCGCATCGGCATGATGCCGCCCATGGCGGCAGCCGTGGGCTCGGCGGAAGATGTGCGCAATGTGGCGCACTATGTGCTGAGCCTGTCGGGCAGCCCTCACGATGCCGTCAAGGCTTCGCAAGGCAAGTCCAAGTTCGTGGCCTGTGCGGCTTGTCACGGCATGGACGGCAAGGGCAACCCTGCGCTGGGAGCACCTAACCTGACCGATGACATCTGGCTGCATGGCTGGGGTGAGGCGGCAATCGTCAACATCGTCAACAGCGGCAAGCACAATGAGATGCCTGCCCAGAAAGAGAAGTTGACGGAGGCTCAAATTGCGGTGCTGGCTTCCTATGTCTGGAGTCTTTCGAATACGCAAAACCAGAAGTAATGCGTTATTAAAAGGCGGTGCCCTGGCACCGCCTTTTTCGCATTTCAATTTTCAGTAATTACAAAAACATTAAGGAACTGCGATGCCGTGCGATCAGGGCAAGCCCCGAAAAGTCATACCGATCACGCCTGAGCCTCATGAGGGCGGGCCTGAGTTGGTGCCTATGTTCGCTTCCGAGCAAAAAGTGTACTCACGCTCTATTAGTGGCGTGTTCTCACGGTGGCGCTGGGCCATGGTGTTTCTGACCCAGCTCGTCTTCTACGGCCTGCCCTGGCTGCAGTGGGGCGAGCGCCAGATGGTGCTGTTCGACCTGGAAGCCCGGCGCTTTTATCTGTTCGGACTGGTGCTGTATCCGCAGGACTTCATCTATCTGACGGGGCTGCTGATCATCAGCGCGCTGGGGCTGTTTCTGTTTACCGCCGTGGCCGGGCGTCTGTGGTGTGGCTTCTCCTGTCCGCAGACGGTCTACACCGAGATCTTCATGTGGATCGAAAGCAAGGTCGAAGGCGATCGCAGTGCCCGCATGCGTATCGACAAGAGCGGCTGGACTTTGGAGAAGATCTGGAAAAAGTCGTTCAAGCAGTTTCTCTGGATCGTTCTGTCTCTTTGGACAGGCTTCACCTTTGTCGGCTACTTCGTGCCCATCCGTGAATTGGGTGTGCAGTTGATGGCCTTCCAGGGCAACTGGCAGATTTTCTGGGTGGCGTTCTACGGGTTCGCCACCTACGGCAACGCCGGCTACATGCGCGAGCAGGTCTGCAAGTACATGTGTCCCTATGCACGCTTTCAGAGTGCCATGTTCGACAAGGACACCATGATCGTCAGCTACGACGCCGAACGTGGTGAAGCTCGCGGCCCGCGCAAGAAAGACGTTGACTACAAGGCACAGGGCCTGGGGGACTGCATAGATTGCAAGCTTTGCGTTCAGGTCTGCCCCGTGGGCATCGATATCCGCAAAGGGCTGCAGTACGAGTGCATTGGCTGCGGTCTGTGCATCGATGCCTGCAACTCCGTGATGGACAAGATGGAGTATCCGCGCGGCCTGATCCGGCTGACCACTCAGAATGCCGTGGCCAAGGCCTGGAAGCAGGTGCAGGTGATTCGCCGTATTTTCCGCCCCCGTGTGTTGATCTACTCGGCCGTGCTGGTGGCCCTCAGCGCCGCCATGATCGCCAGTCTGGTGTTGCGCGAGCCGCTCAAGGTCGACGTGATTCGCGACCGTGCGGCGCTTTCGCGCATCGTGGCGGGCGGCAAGCTGGAGAACGTCTACCGTCTGCAGATCATGAACGCCACCGAGTCCGAACAGCGCTACCGTATCAGCGCCGTGGGCCTGGAGGGTCTGGAAGTCGCATCCGAGCAGGAAGTGACCGTTGGCCCTGCCGAGACGCGCGGCATTGCGGTGCGGCTGCAGATTCCGTATGGCTCAGCAACTCCCGGCTCGCACCCCGTACACTTCAATGTGGATGCAGTGACTGCCGGAGCAGGGCGTATTTCCGAGAAGACGGTGTTCCTGGTGCCGCGTTAATGCCAGGTCTTGCCGGTCTTCGTGAGCCATCACGGAGGCCGGACAAGGACACCGCCAATCGGCAACAATCTATGCCACCTTGCCATATGTGCCTGGGTGGCCAGAATTTTGGAAAGAGGTTTCATCATGTCGGCAGCACAAGCCAAGGTCTCGCAAACGGCCAAGATCATCCACCCCGAGGACGGCAAGTCCTGGTGGAAGTTTGCCCATGTCTGGCTCATCATCGCCGGCCCGGTGATCGTGGTGATTGCCGGCTTTGTCACCGCATACATCGCACTGAGCAGGCCCGATCCCGTGATTGACCCTGACTACTACCGCCATGGCATGGAAATCAACCAGCGCCTGAGCGAAAGTGAAAAAAGCATGGCTCCTGCAGTCACCGGCCGCAATCATGCGGCCACTCCAGCCAAGGACCATCCTCTGGATCGCTGAGCGCTCCGGTGCTTGCTTCGCCAAGGTCGCTTTTGCGGCCTTTTTTGTTGCCGATATCAAAATCAGAGCGTGTTGCGCATGCTCCGTCTAACGTTGATATAGAAGTAAATGGTTTTTTGTTATCCCGATGGCGCAGGGTGCTACTGAAAAGAGAGTGATTCAGGGTTTCCCGCCACGGTGCATGCCCGCAGTCCTGCATGAACGGCCACTACTGTTGTGCAAAATATGACCAAGCCCACAGCCCAAGGAGAATCAGGATGGATGCTCGACGCTGGATGTGGATTGTCTGGCCGGCCTTTCTGGCGGCAGCAATCATGGAGACGGTGGTTTTCGCCTTTGTGGACCCGCTGGATGTGCACTGGCTGGGTTCTCCCCTGGACTGGTCACGCCAGGCCATCTATACGGTCGCCTTTTTTGCCTTCTGGGTCGTGACCCTGATGGGAGGTGCGATGACGGTGATGCTGGGGCGCTCCGTCAGCGATCTCAATGGCGGCATCGTTTCCGAGCCTCTGCCCGAGTAATTCGCCCAGATAAAAAAGCCCGCTGTCCGCGGGCTTTGTCTTGAGAGCGTCTGCTGACTCGGTTCAGCTCTGGCATTGCTGGCTGTTGACGATGCGTTTGAGCGCCTCGGTATCCAGAATGCGCAGGTGGCGCTGCTTGACTTCCACAATGCCTTCCTCTGCAAATTTGGAGAAAGTGCGGCTCACGGTCTCGAGCTTGAGGCCCAGGTAACTGCCGATTTCTTCGCGCGTCATGCGCAGCACCAGCTCCGACTTGGAAAAGCCGCGTGCCGACAGA
Organism: Comamonas testosteroni; assembly: GCF_000761245.1. Taxonomy (GTDB): domain Bacteria; phylum Pseudomonadota; class Gammaproteobacteria; order Burkholderiales; family Burkholderiaceae_C; genus Comamonas; species Comamonas testosteroni_C. The sequence continues at coordinate 154,681 of NZ_AWOR01000046.1, forward strand.
CGCTGGACCAGGTTCAACACAAAAGCCGCCAGGCGCTCTTCGGCACGCATGCTGCCCAGCAGCAGCATCACGCCATGCTCGCGCACGATTTCGCGGCTCATGACCTTGTGCACATGGTTCTGCAGCGCCGTGACCTCGCGCGAGAGCTGCTCCAGCTTGTCAAACGGCATGACACAGACCTCGGCGTCTTCCAGGGCCACGGCATCACAGGTGTGGTGGTCGTTGACGATACCGTCCAGACCAATGATTTCGCCCGCCATCTGAAAGCCTGTGACCTGATCGCGTCCGTCTTCGGTAGCCACGCTGGTCTTGAAGAAGCCGGTTCGAATGGCATACAGAGAGGTGAACTCTTCGCCATTGCGAAACAGCAGCCCGCCGCGCTTGACCTTGCGGCGCGTGGCCACAATCTCGTCAATGCGCTCCATTTGTTCATCGTCCAGGCCCATGGGCATGCACAGTTCACGCAGATTGCAGTTGGAGCAGGATGCTTTGATGGTCTGAAGATTCATGGGCTTTTTGCAACTGCGCAGACAGACACAGAGTGGAGAGTCGCGCTGGTCATTGACCTCGTGGTTGAAGATGAGATGGATCAAATTGTCGCAGCACTTGCCTTGAGGTCTCTTGATTTTGATCAAGGACAGGGTGATTGCCTTGGGGCACATTGACCGTATTCGTTCAAAAACATGCGCTTTTGCCTATTTGGGGCATGATTTTCAGGATCTGATTTCCATTGAAATATGCTCTATACAGAGTGTGGGCGCACCCTAACTCCCAGTTATGACCGCAGTCACGCCTGAGTTGCTGAGCCGCTTTGATATCCCCGGCCCACGCTACACATCGTTCCCAACAGCCGACCGTTTTGTTGAGGCTTTTGGTGCAGACGACTACATACTGGCACTCAAGCAGCGCAAGACGCATTCTGGCTCGCGCGCTTTGCCCCTGTCCGTTTACGTGCACGTGCCGTTCTGTGAGTCGCTTTGCTATTACTGCGCCTGCAACAAAATCGTGACCAAGCATCATGAAAAGGCTGCCGAGTATCTGGACTACTTGAGCCGCGAGCTGGCCATGCATACCGAGCACTGCGGCAAAGGCCAGCTCGTAAGCCAGCTGCATCTGGGCGGAGGTACACCGACCTTCTTCAGCGATGCCGAGTTGCAGCAGCTGATGGTCTTGATGCGTGAGCATTTCAAGCTGGATCCCGCGGGGGAGTACTCCATCGAGGTCGATCCGCGCACCGTCAGCAACGAGCGGCTGAGAGCTCTCAAGGACATGGGGTTCAATCGACTGAGTTTTGGCGTGCAGGACTTTGACCCCGCGGTGCAGAAAGCGGTGCACCGCGAGCAGCCCGCCGAGCAAGTCTTTGCGTTGGTGGCCGAGGCGCGCCGCCTGGGCTTTGTCTCCATCAATGTGGACTTGATCTACGGGTTGCCCAGGCAGACGCCCGAGTCTTTTGCGCGCACGCTGGCACAGGTCAATGAGCTGCGCCCCGATCGCATTGCACTGTATGCCTATGCGCATTTGCCCGAGCGCTTCAAGCCGCAAAGGCGTATCGAGTCGGCAGACCTGCCCATGGGACAGGACAAGCTGAACATGCTTTCCGGCGCCATCGATGCGTTCATGAATGGCGGCTATGTCTATGTGGGCATGGACCACTTTGCACTGCCTGACGACTCTCTGGCCATTGCCAAGCGCCAGGGGCGCTTGCATCGAAACTTTCAGGGCTATAGCACCCAGCCTGATTGCGATCTGATTGCACTGGGCGTATCGGCTATCGGCAAGGTGGGCGCGACCTACAGTCAGAACGTCAAGACTCTTGAAGAGTATTACGATGCCGTCGATGGCGGCATGCTGCCCGTGCAGCGTGGACTGGCGCTTTCACGTGACGATCTGGTGCGCAGAGCCGTCATCATGTCCATCATGTGTCAGGGCTCCGTCCTGTATGAGCCGATGGAGCAGGCCTGGCTGATCAATTTCCGCGAGTACTTTGCTTCGGAGCTCGCCGCACTGGCGGAAATGCAGCGCAATGGCCTGGTTCAGCTATCCGACGAGGGCTTCAAGGTCACGGGCCTGGGCTGGTTTTTTGTGCGCGGAGTAGCCATGCTGTTTGATCGATATTTGCAGGCCGACCGAAACCGCGCGCGCTTTTCGCGCATCATCTAGCGCATGTTGTTTTCGCTGGTCTGGACTGCTTTGATCATGGGGCTCGTGGGTGGGCCCCATTGTCTTGTAATGTGCGCTGCCCCCTGCAGTGTGGTCACAGCAGCGAAGCCTGTCGGTGGCGGGCAGCCCGTTGCCGTGCACGGCCTGCAAAAACGCCAATGGCTGCGTACCAGCCTGTTTCATCTGGGTCGCATCGCTGCCTATGCCCTGCTGGGAGGGGTCGCGGCCGTGGCCATGGAAAGTCTGGCCTGGCTGACCAGTCAGACAACGGCATTGCAGAGACTTTGGACGCTGATGCATGTGGCGGTAATGGCCTGGGGACTGGCCATGGTGGTGCAGGCGCGGCAACCAGCTTGGCTGGAGCGGGCGGGGCGTTCCGTCTGGGCCAGGGCTCAGCCCTGGGTCACCGCGCCGGGCGGCAGTCTGGCAGCAGGCTTTGCCTGGGCACTGATGCCTTGTGGTTTGCTGTATTCGGCGGTGTTGGTGGCGGCCTTGAGTGGCGGCGCCTGGCAAGGTGCTTTGTCCATGGCAGCCTTTGCCGTTGGTGGTGCACTGTGGCTGTTGGCGGGACCCTGGCTGTGGCAGCTGGGACAGTCGCATGTCAATGCATTGCGGGCCAGATGGGGCACCAGAGTCGCAGGTCTGATGCTGATTGGTGTTGCGAGTTGGGCTTTGTGGATGGACCTGGTCTACAAACCCAGCCTTTGGTGCCGATAAGTCACACAAGAGGGGATTGTTGACGCTGTTTGCATCCCAACAGACCCTAGTCATGGTTGAGCAGTCATGGAACTGCGGAATAATGTCTTATCTTGTGTGTAGCGCTCAAAGTGAATCGTTTCGTTGCTATTGATATCGGACAACTGCGTATCGGTATGTATGTCCATCTGGAGACTGGCTGGTTGCGCCATCCGTTTCCCGTCAGCAGCTTCAAGATTGTCAATGACGAGCAGTTGCAGACACTCAGGACCCTGAAGCTCAAGGCAGTTCAGGTTGATCTATCGAGAAGCGATCTGGAAGAGGCAGCGGCGTCTGCGGCTGCAGACCCTCAACTCGCACCTTCCCCCCCCGAGAATGATGCGCATGCATGGCGTAACAGTATTTTGGGCATGCAATCCAGGTTTCTGGGCGCGGTTTCCGTATTTGATGACGTGCAGGCCTTGTTGCCAGTCAACCCCGAGAAGGCGCGGACAACGACGGATATGCTGGTTGCGCAGCAAGTCGTCAAACTGGCGCAGGCTCGTGATCTGAGTTTGCATCTGCTCGCGGATACGGGGGGCGCCACCTTTGGCGTTCATGGTGTCAATGTCTCCGTACTGAGCCTGTTGTTGGGTAAGACGCTGGGTCTGTGCAATGACGTATTGCAGGATCTGGGCACGGCGGCCCTGTTGCATGACATCGGCAAGCCGGGGCTGGAGATTTCCGCATCGGCCAATGCACTGAATCAAGGTGCGGGCCGCACGCCTCTGCGAGAGACCGTGTATGCACGTCATGTCGGAGAGTCGGTGGCGTTGGCTCTATCCATGGGCTATCCTCCTTCCGTCACGACGGCCATCGCCCAGCATCATGAATGGGCCGATGGGTCAGGCTTTCCACTCGGCTTGCTGGCCGCAGATATGGACATTGCCGGACAGATCCTGGCGCTGGTCAATAATTTTGAGCGCTTGTGCAATCTGCCACTGCAAGGCAACGAAATGACGCCTCATGAAGCCATGGCTGCACTGTACGGGCAGTATCGCCAGCGATATGCGCCCGATGTGCTCAAGGCATTCGTGCAGACATTGGGGGTCTATCCGCCGGGCTCTTTGGTGGAGCTAAGTGATGGGCGGATGGGCGTGGTGGTGTCCGTCAACACCAGCCAGTCGCTCAAGCCGCAGGTGCTGACCTATGACATGCAGGCGCCGCAGAAGCTGCGGTTCGTAGATTTGCTTGAATATGTGGGTTTGGGTATTCGCCGAGGTTTGACGCGAAATCAGCTTTCTCGAAATGCGTTAGAAGCTTTACAGCCGCAAAGGCGTCTTTGCTACTTTTTTGATAGTTCTGCAGCACCTGCTGCCGAGAAAGACATCGCGTGACTTTGCAGCAGAGTTTTTTGATCGACCCTCTGCTTGCCTCCATGCTCGATGGTTTGCAGGAGGCGGTCTGGCTGCTGGATGCACAGACACTGCGTGTCGTGCATGCCAATGCAGCCAGTATGCAACTCACAGGCTACACGCCCGAGCAGGCGCAGGAGCAGTATGTTGATGTGCTGTGCGCCTCCCTGGTGCAAAAAGCGTTCTGGCAGGATGCCTCAAACTGGGTGGGTGGGGCGAAATTTCTCACGGAAATTTGTACAGCCAATGGTTCATTGACGGCTGTTGAGATGGGGGTGGGCTCCGTCGCCCTGAACCCACGCTGGTTGATGCTCACCATGCTCGACCGCAGCGAGCAGTTGCGGCACGAGAGCGAACTGGACATGTTGCTTGCAGAGTTGCGGGCGACGCTTGAGTCCGCTGCAGATGGCATGCTGGTCTGTGATCTGCGCGGCGGCATTCGTGCATTCAACCACCGCTTCGCGGAGCTGTGGCAACTACCCGAGCCACTGCTCGTGCAGCGAGATGATGCGGCCATCTTTACCCACCTGGAAGCACAGACCATCAGCAGCGAGAGTCAGTTCACTCTTTTGCAGGATGCGCAGGACCTGTCGGCTCCTGAAACCTCGGAGGTGCTGCAACTGCTCAGTGGCAGGGTTCTGGAGCGCCGCTCCGTGCCTCAGCTCAGTCGCGGTGTGGCGATAGGACGTATCTACTCCTATCGAGATATCACGGTGGAGTCCAGCTCGGCGACCGAACTGCGTCTGGCTGCAAGAGTGTTCGAGTCCAGCCTGGATGGTATCTTCATTGCAGATGCCAATGGTGTCATCGTTCAGGTCAACCCGGCTGGCGGGCAGTTGCTGCATGGCAAGGCGGTGCTGGGGCTCGCCGCCTGGACTTTGTTCGAGTCTGAGGGGGGGGCTGTGTCCGACCTGCTGGAGCTGGCCGCTGCGCGCTGGGATGTGGGCAGCTTCTGGGAGGGCAATCTTTGGCTCAAGCAAAGTGACGGTCAGCGCTGCGCGGTCTGGCTGTCCTGGGTGGCATTGCGTGACGGCTATGGGCGTCTGGTACAAAGCATTGGCTTTATGCGCGACATGACCATGCAGCGCAGTGCGCAAAAGCAGATTGAGCAGCTGGCTTACAGTGATGCGTTGACAGGGCTGCCCAATCGCCTGAGTTTGAGCCGTCACGTGCAAGCCGCCATCACTGCTGCGCGCTTCACACAGCAGCCCTTCAGCATTCTGTTTCTGGATCTGGACCGTTTCAAGATCATCAACGATTCACTGGGCCATGACTTCGGCGACCGGGTGCTCAAGCTGGTTGCTCAGCGGCTGAGCGGACTGCTGCGCCCTGCCGATGTGTTGTGCCGTCAGGGCGGGGACGAATTTGTTCTCTATCTGCATGATTGCACGGGGGAAGGGGCTTCGGCCGTGGCCGCCCGTATTCTGGACGAAATGCGCCAGCCCTTCATGCTTGACGGTCTGGGCTTTTCCGTTCAGTGCAGCATTGGGGCTGCGCAATTTCCGGCAGATGGTTTGACGCTGGACGAGCTGATTCGTCAGGCCGATATCGCCATGTATCGCGTCAAGGAGCGTGGACGCGGCAATTTCAGCTTCTATCAGCCGCAAATGAGTGCGGGTCTGCTCTCGCGCATGAAGCTGGAGCATGCCATGCGCCAGGCGCTGGACAAAGGGCATATGGCCGTGCACTTTCAGCCACAGGTACATATCCGTTCGGGTCGCATCGTGGCGGCAGAGGCTTTGCTTCGATGGACGGACCCCGAACTCGGGGTGATCTCTCCTGCAGCCTTCATTCCCTTAGCGGAGGAGTCCGGCTACGTGGTTGCGCTGGATGCCTGGGTGCTGGAGCAATCAGTACAAGAGGCGGCGCGCTGGCTGGCTATGGACATGCCCGTCAAGGTATCGGTGAATGTCTCCGCGCTGGAGTTCAGGCAGCCGGACTTTGTGGATCGCCTCAAATATGTGTTGGAAGCCAGCGGCTTGCCGGCACAGTGGCTGGAGCTGGAGCTGACCGAGAGCATTTTGCTGCAGGAGGCGCAGGAAATGGCTTTGCGCGTCCACCAGATCGCAGAGCTGGGTGTGGGTCTGGTCATTGACGATTTCGGTACCGGCTATTCGAGCTTGGCGTATTTGAAAAAACTGCCGATCTCCAAGATCAAGATCGACCAGAGTTTTGTGCGCGGCCTGCCGCATGATGCGGGAGACAAGGCCATTGTGGGCGCCATCATCAGCATGGGGCAGGCATTGGGCGTGGAACTTGTGGCAGAAGGTGTGGAAACGCAGGAACAATGCCAGGCAATCGAGCAGTTACAAGGCGACTACTTTCAGGGCTATCTGTGCTCGCCAGCCTTGCCTGCGGAGCAATTCCGAAAGCGTTTGGAGCAGGGTGCATCCGAGCAGGAGCCGAGAGTTCAGCCGTATTCACCGGATGACGATGTCAGCGGTATTCATATTGCAGGTCTGCAATAGTCTGAGGGCATGCTTTTTTGCTAGGTTTCCTATCGTCTGATTTGACGATGCGCAGTTTCTGAGGACTCAACAAAATCAAGGCATTTCTTGGGCCGACTTCCGGGTGCGTGCATCAATGAAGAGCGCGCGCAGAGTTGAGTAACTGTGCGGTATTTGATGGGCCGGATTTTTTGAGACAGCAAATGCCCAAAGGCGATTACGCAACTTTTGATTTCTACAGCTATCGCTCGGATGCTCTTCAGACCGTCGCCGGCTTTCCCGTTCCGTATGCTGCGGAGCCTGAGGCTGCTTCTTCGCCGGAACAGGCCTCGGTCATCGGTACCGAAGCCTTGAGTCAACTGATTACTGCGCTGTACGAGTCAGCCATGGACCCGCAGAACTGGAAGGTATTTCTGGAGCTGCTGCGCTCAAGCGCCAATGGCAACTACGCCTCGCTCGTGGTGCGAGACCCTCATGGTGAGAATGTGGGCTGGGTAATTTCAGCAACGGGCGGTCGCTCCGAAGTCATTCCTTACGACCCTTATGCGCAATGGAGTCCGTTTCTCGGTATCGTCAAGGACAAGGTGCTCACCCTGTCGGATGTGATGACAGAGGCCGAATGGCATTCCTGTCGCTACTACACCGACTGGTGCAAGGGGGTGGACATCGAGCACATTCTGGCCGTGGATGTCATGACCGATAACGGCTGCTCCTATGGTTGGCGCATCACGCGGTCTGCGGCAGCGGGAGCATTCGAGTCAACACATCTGGACGTGGTGCGCATGTTGGTGCCGCACCTCAAGCGGGTTTTGAACATGCAGCTGAATCTGCATCGTGACCGGCAGGTCATTTCGCTATACGGGCGTGCCACTGCGCAGCTGATGATGGGCGTGGTCATTCTCGATCAGACGGGGAAAATGATAGAGGCCAACCCAGCGGCCATCACCATTTTGAACGTGGGTGATGGAATACGGGTCAACAACGGTGCGCTCGAGGCCGTCTATGCCAATGATAATCGCCGGCTGCAGCGTCTGATCCGTGATGCCTTGCTTTCTCCCAAGCTGGAGAGCGTCTCCATGACCGAGGGCATGTCCATCACTCGCCAGTCCGGTCAACTCAACTGGGGAGTGGTGGTGCAAAGCATCTCTCCCGACGAATGGACCGAAGGCAAGCAGCGTCCCAGCGTAGCGGTTTTTCTGCGCGATACGACGGGCAAGGCAGAGCCGCCCGTCAAGCTCACGCAGCAGCTTTTCCATCTGACTCCTGCAGAGACAGCAGTGGCCACGCACCTGAGCAACGGCATGTCTTTGGAGGAGGCGGCCGAGGCTCTGGGTATCAAACCCAATACCGCCCGCGCCCATTTGCGCTCCATCTTCTCCAAGACAGGGGTTCGCCGTCAGACTGAACTGGTGCGACTCTTTCTCAACAGCGTGGCCTGGCTGGGCAACCATTGATTCCAGCACGGAAAACAGGCAAAAAAGTCCTGCATTGCCGGCTGTTTCTTGTGCCCAGTTGGAAGCTGTTGCCAGTATGGGGCTTGCATCTGTCATTACCTCGTAGTTGTTGGAGTCGCAGTCAGGATGCTTGAAGTCGTCATTCATTGGCTGGGTCATGCCTTAAAGGTCGGCACTATCAGGGCTGAGACGCAGCCTGCAAGGTTGAAATCAGTTTTGAATGCGAAGGCAGGTGCGCTGCCGACGCCTGGAGCCGTCGAATGCCGATCACAGTCTTTCAGTTAGTCGCTTAGCACGATTGCTGCAGAGGCGAGAGCATCAAGCACTGTCGGCTGAGTTGCCTGCGTAGGCTGCATGCAGGGGTATTTGTCGACGGTTGCTGCAGGGCGGTGCTCGCCCCTGGCAATGGCACCAGCTGTATCAAAGCTGCGATCATCCAGGTTCTCGGCATTCATGACCGCATCAAGAAGCGCAAAGTGCTTGATAGCGGTGGGCAGTGGGCTGGAATGACCATTCACTATGAAATGATCTGACGGCTAAGGATCTTGCCTAGCAAAAAATTGAACTAGGCGAGTACCACGCGATTGCGTCCAGCGGCCTTGCCTCGATACATGGCCGCATCAGCGCGCGAGATGAGGGCTTCTGCGGTTTCTCCCAGTCGATACTGAGTCGCGCCCAACGTGCATGTCACTCGCAGATCTTTGTGCACTAACAGTGCCCACTGGAGTGCTTCTGTGCTTTCGCGAATTCTTTCGAGCAGCACTCCTGCCTGGGCCAGTTGTGTATCACAGAGCACCAGAAGAAACTCTTCTCCGCCGTAACGACCAGCGCAATCGGTTGCACGAATCTGCGAAGACAGAAGTTGTCCAAAGGCACGAAGCACCTGATCTCCTCCTTCATGCCCGTAGCGGTCATTGACCTGCTTGAAGAAGTCAATGTCAAGCAATGCGATGCAAAACGGGGCGTCTCTGCGTTGAGCCGCATGGATACATTGTTGCAGTCGATCCATGACCCCTCGGCGGTTTGCCAGTCCCGTCAAGTCATCGTTGCGCACCAAGTTTTCAATCTGCTTCAGCGCGACGGCCAGTTTTTCATTACTCGCACTGAGTCGATATTGCATGCTGCGAAAGTAGGTGACCAGCACGCTGCATCGGACGACTGCTCCGAGCATGACACCGACAGTGAGGAATTGTCCGATGAGGGTATCGGTGGTCATGCGCATCTGTGGTCCTACCCAGTAAACGGCCAGCGCAATTGCAATGAGCGTGCAACTCCAGGTCATCCAGAAGCTGGTACGCCGCGGCGCAAGGAAGCCGTCGGTACTGAAGACCAGAAGCATAACCAGCGCCTGGAACGCAACCTGAGGAGCTGCGACAAGCAGGCCCAGCACCCCTGTAACCGCGACCAGTTGGTGCCAGAAGAACAAGCCAGGGTCACTCTGAGTCTGGCTCCACCCACTGGCGTAGGCCCAGGTGATAAAGGCCATCCCAGCGCCTATCCAGAGTCCATACAGCAGCACTGCGTGCAACGGTACGTAGCCTGCCCAGCAGTGGCCGAGAAATAGCATGAATGCATATAGATGGCTCACTAGGACCGAAGCGTGCAACTGCCAAGTGCGCTTACGCCAGCGTTCGAAATGCCGAGTCTCATTGGCAAGAGGCGATGAAGACTTAGGGCCCCACAACGGTGGAGCGCGTGTTTTTTCAGGGGAGTGAGCCATTGCCGGTTAATGGTCGCTAAAGTGCAAAGTGCGATTGGTTGTTACAAATAACAGTTTGCCCGAATTCTGGCCCTGAAAAATTACGATGAGTGACCTGACAAAGCTCGGGCCGAACTGATAGCTATCGGGGCATACGGCAATGCGACCCAGACCCATTGGAGGGCTATAACGGTAGAGGTGTTTCCTGGCACCATTAACTCGACATGCCGACCTACGGCACTTCGGTAAATGATCATGCTCTTGAACATTGCGCTCCAGAAACAAGAAAAGCCCGCTTGAGCCGGGCTGGTGCGCGATTTGGGTAGGCAAACAGGAAGTTCAACAAGAGCTGGCATGCGGCGCGCGCGGCAAGACTAGTCTGCAGGGTTCCACGCTCTTAAGGAGCTGCTATGAAAGCGCTACTTTTAATCGCGGCACTTGCCAGAATGCATCGATGATGCCGGGGCATAGTTCCGGGTGTATGCCTGCCGAGGGTTCCAGTCAGACGATGGGTGGCATGAATATGGGCGGTGACCGGGATCGCTGGATGCATGACGACAATGGTGGTCCTTGGACCGGAGGTGGTGGTGCCTTCTATGGCGCTCAGAACATGTAGGTGAATAGCTGGGTCAAGGTTTGTTTTGAGGCCCTGCACGGTCCTTTCGTCCAGCCACTCGGCATACGAGCCTAGGCGCACGAATTCGTCGCGCGGTGCCTTCACTGGAACAAAGGGTTCATCAGCCTGTGCGAAAGAGCCGATCAGCCCCGACATCTGGTAGGCATCCAAGCTTTATGGCTTCAAAGCTTCAAAAAACAGAGCGCGTGGATACTGACTGCTGTACGAATTAGGTAAGCAAAGTAGCCGTTCAACAAGAATTTACAGAGGGCATACTCCTCAGGAATAGTCTTGAAGGCTCCTTCTTCTCAAGGAGTTGTCATGAAAGCGCTACTTTTAATTGCAGCAGTAGCCAGTACGCTGGCGGGTTGCTCAATGATGCCGGGGCGTGATGCCGGACGCATGCAAGAGCAAGGTGCCCAACGGACGATGGGAAGCAGTGATATGCGCTATGAATGGGGGCGTGGAGCGTATCAAGGCCCAGGCAACATGCCATTATGGGCAGGCGGGGATGACACTTCTGGAGGCCTTGGCTGGCGCCGTGATTAAGCCGGAAGAACCACATCTTGCGCGAATGCCGCTATTTCTTCCCTGACGCCCCAAGGATCTTCCTTTAGGTACTGCACGCTCTTGTCGCTCAGCCACTCAAGGAGGTTCCGATCGCCCAGTATTGACTGGGCAAGTCCAGCACCCTTCAACCAAAGGCATTTCCCAGCCATCGACCGCAATCATCACGCCTGTGGCGTTGGCGTCGATTTCAATAGGAAATCATTGGGCTTGTCGAAGGAGTTGACGTGGTTGGCCTGCCTCAGCCCTTCCTGCGGTACTTTGATGAGCTTGGGTAGGCGTTGTTGTGGGACTTCAGGGCTGCAGGAAGGTTTGGCAGATGCGCTTGTGGACGATTTTGATCGGTGGCTCATCGGGCAGACGAGAGCGACCCGTAGCAGGCAGTTGCGGCTGCGGCATGGTGTCCGGTCGGAAACGACCAGAAGCGGCCGCTTAAGCTCAAGGAGCCTAAGTCAACTCTTTGGGGGCTCGGCGGTCAGCATTTGCCTCAGCGCATCCGTGGAGGCTGACTCCTGCTGTGGCAGCCAGACCAGATGCGTGCTCATGTCTGCATAGTGTCTGGGCAGGGGAAGCACTTGCAACTGTGGTTCAGCATGTACTGCCCTCAAGATGGAGCGCGGCATGATGCCAACTCCCGTACCGGCTGCAATGCAAGCCACGATGGCGTGGTAGGACGCCGTCTCCAGAATGGGGTGAGGGGCCGCTCCGATACTGGCGAACCATTCCTCCAGGATTCGACGGTACGAACAGCCTGCTGGGAATGCAATCACTGTGCAGCGTGACAACTGTTCCGAATCCAGCACACCGGTAGCCGAGCGTGCGGCGATGAGCACCAGGTCCTCATCGGATGCTTTCTGGGTCGCCAGTTCCGGTGCCGTGAAGGGCTTAGAAATCAGTGCTGCATCCACTTCATAACGCTAAACCATGTCCAGCAACCGTGATGTGGATCTGGTCAACGCGAACACTCACCAGGAGTTCGTTGCCATCATTCAGGATTTGCAGCAACGTGAAGGTATTGACCGTATAGCACTCGCTCGCACTGAACTGCCGCTGATCCTTAGTGGCTGCAACAGCCCTGCTCCTTGCCTTGATACCGTTGAAATCCACGTAGAGGCATTGATTCGTGCGGTGCTTTCGAGCTGAGCCTACTTCAGGCCCAGTTACAACGTTATTGCGGTCTTCTCGACCGAGCAGCGACAGACTCAATGGGCCGAGCCGTTAAGAAACCGGTTCGGCGTCTGTCATGTCACCTTGTACACAGCATCTCACTTCAAGCTTGGTCAAGCTGCCAGCCAGCTTGTACAAATCGCGATTGGTGTCCACGAGGAGCTGCTGAAATTGGCTGCATTGATCGTCGGCGCACGTCTCGTGGATCAGGGGCGCTCTTACAGTTGGACCGTGCCTTGCATGCAGGCTACTGTGTGGCCTCCAATCCACAGTTGTTGTGCATCCTGCTGCACGGACACTCGGCCGCTGCGGCCCACGCAGATTCCTTGGCTTGCCACGTAGGGCGCCTGCATATATTTCTGGGCGATTAGCCACTGAGCCAGGCTGCCATTCAGGCTACCGGTAACCGGGTCTTCCACACCGGTGGTGGAAAAGGCGCGCACTTCCAGTTGTGCCTGTGTCTCCTGACAGGCGCCGCCGATCAGTGGCATCCCATTGGCGGCCTGGTACAGAGCAGCCACCCCCACCTTGTGGCCCAGAGCCTTGATGCGTGCCAAGTCGGGCACCAGGCCGAGAACGCTGTCCGTGTTGTCCAGCAGCAGGCACAGCCACTGTGCTCCATTGTCCAGGTACGCCGCATCCTGCACCTGTGCTGCGCCTATGCCCAGAGCCTCGTAGATCAGGTGCAAATGGTCGGGCAGGGGCAAGGCCTGGTGGTCCGGAGTGGCGAATGCCAGTCCGTGGATCGAGCGCTGGATGGGGATCAGACCCTTGGCGCACTCTTGCACGATGCGCTCTGGATGCTTGGGGACCCCGCCCTGGGCTAGCCAAGCGTGGCAGGTGCCCAGCGTCGGGTATCCGGCAAACGGCATTTCGGCGGCCGGGGTGAAGATGCGCACCCGGTAGTCGGCCCCCTGGGCACGGCCCGCGTCCGTCGGGGGCAGGACAAAGGTAGTCTCGGACAGGTTGGTCCAGCGCGCAAAGTTTTGCATCTGAGCATCGTCAAGGCCGCGCCCGTCGAGCACCACAGTCACGGGGTTACCGCGGTAGGGCACGGCCGTGAAGACATCCACGGTCATGAAAGGGCGGGGCTGAAGGGGGATGGCGGTGCTCATGGCGGAGGGATGTTGGTGGACAGCGGCAAACAAGAAGGCGCACAGCCTGCAAGGAGCTGCGCGCGGGGCAGGGTATGCCTGCGACGAGGGTGGCGATGAATCATGTCATACGCGTGCTGTTGATTTCACGTCGGAACGGCTGCTTTGTGTTGCAACGGTCGGTTGAATCCGCCCGGCGCAGCGGGCAATGGCATGAAAATCTCGATCTACTCCACTAGGGCGACTACTGACTTAGAGTTTGCAGAGATCTGCATGAATATGCCGATTGCAAGGCGCAACCGGCTCTGGATCACGCCACGGCCCGACTTCGCGAGTCATGGCTTCTTGCTCGGCAAACTCATACTGTCCACGCGCCGGGGGAGACTGTTCGTGGCCACAGGTGCGGTGCCACCGGCCATGCCTTGGGTGATCATGGCCAGGCCGGCATCGAGTGTGCGCGGCCCGCTGGGTGCCGATGCAGGCGTCACCCAACCAGAGCAGACCTGCGGTTGGTACCGATCTGTCTTGGTGCAGCGCAGTTCGGCCTCCTTAAGAAATGTCAGCTCAGCCAATGCTTGTCGGGCGCTCTCGCCGAATGGCTGCTTGCGCTCGGGTGCATCGATGCTCTGCAGCCTGACCGTGACCTGCTCATAAGCGCCAGGCTCACCGCAGCGCACGTTCAGGGTGCGGCCGTCTGAGATGCCGATGACGAGGCAGAGGACAGTAGCTGCAAGCATGGTTTCAGTCTATTGGGCAAGAAAAAGGCCCGCAATGCGGGCCAATCATCAATCCAGATAGATGCACAAGTTGTTGATTTCAATTGCCTGCGATTGCTCGGCTTTGTTTGATTCTTCAGGCAATCTTCGTGGCTGGAAAGCAAGAAAATCAACAGCTTGTGTGTGTAAAGGTGTCTGCAAATGCCACCGGCTCGTCATCCTGAACCGGGGGTTCAGGTGGGCAAGAGCAACCTATCGTTGGGTTCATCTGACGCGAGACGATCACGCTCAATAGGTGATTTATCAAGCCCATGCTCGTTGAGCATTGGTTCAAGGAAATATAAAAACCGGCAGATTTGCAGACGGTTTTATTCTAACGGGTATTGGCAGTCGCGCGGAGGTCATGACTGCTTTGCTGCTGAGGTTACCTAATCAGAGCAGCCTGGCGTCAGCATCCAGTGCCTGATCGAGCTTGAGCACCAGTTGCTCGGCCAGCTCCTGCTGGCGCTGCAGCTCAGCCTGGGCGGCCTCATTGACCTCGGGGCGCGCGAGCTGCTCCTGAACAAGTGCCTGCATTTCCGCCTGGGCGTTGGCCATGTGGGCCTGCTGGGCGTCGCGGTCGAGCACATCGAAAGCCATATTGAGGGCTGCCAGCACTGCCACACGTTCGCGTGAGCGGACCTTGCCGCTGTCGCGGATGCGGGTCATGGCCTCGTCCACGCGGCGAACGGCTTCCTGCACACGTTCTTCTTGACCATCGGGGCAGGTCAGCACATAGCTTTGCTGCATGATTTGCACATCGATCTGCTTCATGGGCGTCAGTGGCGGGTCTGGTGATGGAGGGTGACGGCTGTCACTCTCCCTGGTTGGCGGGCAGGCGTTCAATCAGTGCATCGACACGCGCACGTGCAGCCTGCAGGCGCAGACGCAGCAAATCGCGCTCTTGTGTCAGAGCGATGACCTGATCGGTGAGCAGGGTGTTGGTGCGCTGCAGTTCCTCGTGGCGCACCAGCAGACGCTCCACGCGCTCGGCAATGAGATCAAGAGAGGGCTGGGTGGTCATAGACTCTGCCATTGTAGGTCTTGCAGTCCGTGGGTGAGTATAAATGTGCAGGCAAATTCGCAGTTTGCGCCAGAGCACAGTCTGCTTGACTGCCGCAATCGTAAAACTGCAATATTTCTCTCAAAATCGTAGCGTGCTGAGCAAGTTCTGTGTGCCTCAAACGCATGTTTAAGGTAAAAAATCGTCACCTGAACCGCGCACGGTTACTCCGAATGAAGGATTTGTGCCGCGTAGCGCTCATTACAATGGGCGCCTGTTGGTGCTCGAGGCCGCTTTTCTGTGGTCTCAGTTCAACGGGAAGCAGGGAGGGGGCTGGCCAGATGCACTGGCACTCCGAACCTGCGCTGCCCCCGCAACGGTCGGCGAATGGAATGCTGCGGCATTCCGCCTTTTCCCCATGGTCACTGGCGCTGCGCGCTGGGAAGGCCGGCAAAAGGATGATTCGCCTAGCCCGGATACCGGCCAACACAGTGGATGCGCGCGTCTTTTTCCGATAGGGGTGCTCAGCCGTTATTGCCCATAGGTCGACGGGGAAGTCGGCGGGGTTTTTTGCTTTTGTTTCCCCCTATGAAGAGATATCCCTCGTGCGCATATTTGGGCGCGCTGAACCTTGCCATCGCTGGTGTATTGCCTGCGACCGCACAGGGACAGGAAACCGGTGCCAGCGCACTGCCCGAAACCATAGTCACTGCCACGCGCTTTCCGGAACCGGCTGCCAGCCTGCCTCTGGGTGTGAGTGTGATTACGGCGCAGGACATCCAGGCCGCAGGCGTGAGTACTGTCAATGAAGCGCTGATGCGCATGCTCGGAGTGGTCGGGCGACAAGATATGTATGGGGGCGGCGACTATGCCTTGGATTTGCGCGGCTTTGGGACTACGGCCGATAGTAATCAGGCGGTGATCGTTGACGGTATCAAAGTCAGCGAGGCCGACCTGGGCGGCACACGCTTGGCCGGGATTCCAATCGAGAGTGTGGAGCGCATAGAAGTGCTGCGCGGCAGCGGTGCGGTGCTCTATGGCGAAGGCGCTACGGGGGGCGCGATAGTCATTACGACCAAGGCCGGTGCGGGCAAGGATCGTGGCAACACAGCCATGGTGCAGGCGGGCGTCGGCAACTATGGCTTGCGAGAGGCGCGCGCCAGTGCAACGCTGGTGGGCGGAGGCTTTTCGATGGATGTGTCTGGCACCAAGCGCAAAGCCGACAACCATCGCGACAATTTCAAGTCTGACTTCGACGGCATATCGGCTACGGGGCAATGGGCCAACGACTGGCTGCGTGCAGGCGTGCGCTATGCCGAGGATTCGCTGGACACTGGCTTGCCGGGCTCGCTGACGGCGGCCCAGTATGCGGCCAATCCGCGACAGACCAACACTCCTGCGGACCATGGCCGCATCGACAACCAACGTACCACGGTGTTTGCCAGCGCCACGCTGGGCGAGTGGGAGTTGGCTGCCGATATGGGCCACCGCGAAAAGCAACTGCGCTATGTGGCGTCCTGGGGGGCCTATGCCTATGACATTGAGGCTGATAGCTATGCGCTGCGCGCCCGCCACTCCGCGCGTTTGGCGGGTCTGGACAATGTGTTTGTCGTTGGCAGCGATTACAGCCGTTGGACGCGCGATGTGTTGGGAAACTCTGGATCGCGGTCAAAGGCTACTACGCATGCGTTCTACCTGAAGGATGATCTGACGCTGTCGGGGAGCCGCACCCGCCTGAGTTTTGGTCTGCGCACCGAACGGATCGAAAAACTCTCGTCGTCGAGTACCGATGGTTTGTCCGATCGCCAAAATGCTTGGGAGCTGGGCGTCAGCCAACCTCTGGGCATGGTCTGGACTGCCTATGCTCGCGTGGGTCGTAGCTTCCGTCTGGCCAATGTAGACGAGTTCACTTTTACCAACCCCACGGTGGCTCTGCGTCCTCAAACTTCGCGCGATACCGAGCTGGGACTGCGCTGGGCGGGCGAGAGAGCCAAGGCTGATGTCCGCCTGTATCGCAGCGCGCTGACGAATGAGATCGGTTATGACCCCAACGGCGTGGGACCTTTCGGTCCTGGCTCGAACATCAACTTCGATCCCACGCTCCGCCGGGGGCTGGAGGTCAGTGCCAGCTATGCGGTGAGCGCAGCGTTTGACTTGAGCGCCAATGTCGCACTGCGCCGCTCCACCTTCCGTGAAGGGCCTTATGCCGGTCGCCAGGTCCCCCTGTCGCCAAACCGCACGATATCGCTGCGCGCAGGCTGGCAGATAGCAGCCGCGCATCGTCTGAGTGGCGGGATTCAGTGGGTTTCGTCGCAGCGGCCAGATTTTTCCAACCAATGTCGCATGCCCGGTTATATGAACGCAGACATGCGCTACGCCTACCAGTGGCGGGACACGGAATTTGCGCTGGCCGTGGGCAACCTGATGAACCGAAAGTTCTACACCCAGGCCTATGGCTGCGCGGGCGGTGTCACCACGTCTATCTATCCCGAGGCAGGCCGCACCGTCATGGCGACGCTGCGTCAGCATTTCTGATCAGTGAGCAGAGGGAGTGAAATGGAGGCTGTACTGACTTTGCAACCAGCCCAGGATGCAGTCCGCTGCCCCGCGATGCTTATCAGTGCTCCGGCCTCTGGCCAGGGCAAGACCACCGTGACGGCAGCCTTGGCACGGCTGCATGCGCGCCAGGGACGCAAGGTACGCGTATTCAAGTGTGGGCCGGATTTTCTGGACCCCTACTGGCACGAACTGGCCAGTGGTTCGCCCGTGCATTCGGTGGACTTGTGGATGACGGGCGAGGCCGATGTGCGCCAGCGCCTGCATGAGGCGGCCCAGGATGCGGACCTGATTCTTGTCGAAGGCGTGATGGGTCTGTTCGACGGCAATTTCAGTGCTGGCGACCTGGCGCAGTTGCTGGGTCTGCCCGTGCTGGCCGTGGTCGATGCCTCGGCCATGGCGGGCACTTTCGGGGCGTTGGCCTATGGCTTGCAGCATTTCCGTGAGGGTCTGCGCTGGGCCGGCATGCTGGCCAACCGAGTCGCCACGGTTCACCATGCCGATCTGCTCAGGCAAGGCCTGCGCGATCAGTCGCTGTGGCTGGGGGCCATGCCTGGGGTGCAACTGGGCGATGCGGCAGTCAAGGCCAGGTCTGCGGCGTTGCTGCCGGAGCGCCACCTGGGCCTGATTGCCGCCCATGAACTTGGCGATGCGCTGCAGCGTCTGGATGCCGCAGCCGATGCCCTGGCCCAGACGCCGCTGGGGCAGAGGGCCTGGGGTTCGGACGACGGCCAACCTAGCTGGCAGGACTGGTGCGTGGACTTTGGCGCGCCCGACATGTCCCGCGATCAAGCTCGGCTGGAGCCCTGGCTGGAAGGACGTCGCATTGCCATTGCGCGCGATGCGGCGTTTTCCTTTATTTATCCCGCCAATCTGGACTGTCTGCGTGCCATGGGGGCAGAGCTGTGCTTTTTCTCGCCGCTGGCTGGCGATGCGCTGCCGCCCTGCGATGCGATCTGGCTGCCCGGCGGCTATCCGGAACTGCATGCCCGGGCGCTGCATGAGAACCGGCAGTTGCGCGACGGCATTGCCCAGCATATGGCGCAGGGCAAGCCGGTCTGGGCCGAGTGCGGCGGCATGCTGGCGCTGTGCGATGGCGTGACCGCCCTGGACGGCAGCACCCAGTCCATGTGGGGGCTGCTGCCCGGTCAGGTCATCATGCAAAGCCGGCTTGGTGGTCTGGGCATGCAGCAGCTGGTACTCGATGCGGGCTTGTTGCGCGGCCATACCTTTCACTACACACGACTGGAGACAGCCATGCCGGTGCTCACGCGCAGCAGCCGCCCCGGCGCGGCCGTGCAGGCCGACCGTGGCGAGGCGCTGTATCGGCATGGCAGTGTGCAGGCCAGTTACTTTCATGCCTGGTTTCCGTCCTGCCCATCGGCGGTGGCGGCGCTTTTTGGCGCAACAATCGAAGGCTGAGCCTTTAGTCCATCACCATGAGCCCTGCAAGCACAGTCTCCTTCGTCATGCCGCGTACCCAGCTCCTACTGGGCGGGCAAAAAAGCGGCAAATCCCGTCGTGCAGAGCTGCTGGCGCGCCAGTGGCTGCAGGCGGATGCCGGGCATCAGGCTGTGCTGGTGGCAACAGGTCAGGCCTGGGACGCGGAAATGAGCGAGCGTATTGCGCGCCACCAACGCGACCGCGCCGAGCGCGTGCCCGGCATGCAGACCATTGAGGAGCCGCGCGAGCTGGCTCAGGTGCTGGCCCGGCACAGCAGCCCGCAGCGCCTGCTGGTGATTGATTGCCTGACCTTGTGGCTGACGAACTGGCTGATGCCGGTGCAGGCTGAAGATTTAGAGGGAAATCAGCCTCAATCCCATGACTGGCAAGCGCAGCTAGCTCTCTTTTTGAAAGCACTGGATGCCGCGTCCGGTCCGGTCATTTTGGTCGGCAACGAAATCGGTCTCGGTGTCATCCCCATGGGGCGCGAAGTGCGCGCCTTTGTCGATGCACTGGGCTTGCTCAATCAGCAGGCGGCAGTGCATTGCGAAAGCGTCACGCTGATGTGCGCCGGCTTGCCGCTGGCGTTGAAAGGGCCGCAGCCATGAGGGCCGCCGTAAAGCATCTTGCG
This sequence comes from Comamonas testosteroni, assembly GCF_000761245.1. Taxonomy (GTDB): domain Bacteria; phylum Pseudomonadota; class Gammaproteobacteria; order Burkholderiales; family Burkholderiaceae_C; genus Comamonas; species Comamonas testosteroni_C. Next base: position 174,363 of record NZ_AWOR01000046.1, read on the forward strand.
GCTGCTGCGCTGCTTATTTGCGGCTTGGCTGGAGCTTTGTCGGTGGCAGCGCAGTCCGTGCAGATCACCGATGCACGTGGCGCACAGGTGCAATTGGCAAAACCGCCGCAGCGCATCGTCAGTCTGCTGCCTTCGCTGACCGAGAGCCTGTGCGCACTGGGCGGTTGTGAGCGTTTGGTGGGGGTGGATCGCTATTCCAACTGGCCCGCCCATGTGAAGACCTTGCCCGTGGTGGGTGGCGGGCTGGATCCGAATATCGAGGCTATCGTGGCGCTAAAGCCCGATCTGGTGCTGGTTTCCATGGCATCACGGGCCATTGCGCGCATGGAGGCGCTGGGCCTCAAGGTGGTGGCGCTGGAGCCGCGCACCCACGAGGAAGCGCGCACCGTGATGCAGAAAATAGGTCAGCTGCTCGCCTTGCCGCCCACACAGGGCGCAGATCGCGTCTGGGCAGGAATCGAAGCCGACTTGAACAAGGCCGCTGCCAGCGTGCCCGAAGCCATGCGCGGTCAGCGTGTGTACTTTGAAGCCAGTCGCGGTCCGTATGCCGCCGGTGAAAAATCCTTTATCGGCCAGACACTGACGCGGCTGCACCTGCGCAACGTGGTCGACGCCAGGCAAGGGCCGTTTCCGCGCCTGAACCCCGAATATGTGGTCAAGCTGGACCCGGACATTCTGATGGCCGGCGAGCGAGCCTGGAAAACCGGTGTACCGGAATACCCGGGCTGGGCCCAGATGCGGGCGGTGAAGCAGGGCGCGATCTGCGCCTTCACGCCCGAGCAATCCGACATTCTTGTGCGTCCAGGCCCACGCATGGCCGAGGGGGCGCAAATCATTGCCCAGTGTCTGCAGCGTCTGGCTGCGAGGCAGGGCAAGAGCCCATGAAGGTCTGCATCTCCAGTCATCATCGCAGGGGGCAGCGCGGGCTGGCCGCTGCCTGGCTGCTGCTGTGGCTGACGCTGGCTGCGGCTTTGCTGGCATTGCTGGGCGCGGGTATTGGCAGCACCGGGTTCGAGAGCGTGCTTCAGGCGCGGCATGACCCGCTGGCCTGGCAGATCGTGGTGGATATTCGCCTGCCGCGCACGGCGGCGGCCTTGCTGGCCGGAGGGTTGCTGGGCCTGGCCGGGGCGGTGGCGCAGGGCGTGTTTCGCAACCCGCTCGCCGATCCTTATCTGCTGGGCAGTGCCTCGGGGGCATCGCTGGGGGTGGCGCTGGCCATGGCCGCCCTGGGTGTCTCTCCATTCGCGCTGGTCGGCCTGGCCCGCTGGGGCGTGACGGGGGCGGCTTTTGCCGGTGCGGTGCTTGCCGTGGTGCTGACCCTGGTGCTGGCAAAGGGCGTGCAGAACACCATGCGTCTGCTGCTGGCCGGCGTGGTGGTGGGCGTGGTGCTCGGCGCCGCCGCATCGCTGGTGCTCTTGATGAACCCCGACATCATGCAGGCCATGCAGTCTTTCATGCTGGGCAGCACGGCGTTTGCGGGCTGGAATGCCTGCGCACTCATGATCTGGGTGCTGCTGCCTGCGCTGGTGCTGGCCTGCTGCCTGAGCCGCGTGCTCGACGGACTCGCGCTGGGCGAGGCCACGGCCCATAGCCTGGGTCTACCGCTGGCGCCGCTGCGTCTGCTGCTGATCGTGCTGTTGGCGCTGGCCACGGGTACGGCCGTGGCGCAAACCGGTCTGATCGCTTTTGTAGGCCTGGCTGCGCCCCATCTGGTGCGCTCCATGGTGCGCGCGCTGCACCGCTGGCTGCTGGTGCTCAGCAGCCTCATGGGGGCGGTGCTGCTGCTGGCGGCCGACTTGCTGGCGCGCTGGCTGATTGCCCCCCAGGAGCTGCCTGTGGGCGTGCTCACCGCCGTGCTCGGCGGCAGCTATCTGCTGTGGCTGATGCACCAACGCGGCGCCATGCCGTCAGGCGAGGGCGCATGAGCAGCAAGATCGAGACTGGTAGTGCCCTGGCGACCGAGGCCCTGAGCGTGCATCTGGGCGAGCGCGAGGTGCTGCGCCAGATCAGCCTACGCATTCCTGAGGGCCGTTGGACGGCCATAGTCGGCCCCAATGGTGCGGGTAAGTCCACGCTGTTGCGCGCCATGGCGGGCATGCGTGCGGCCAACCAGCGGCAAAGCGGCGCCGTGTTTTTGCAGGGCCGCAAGCTCGGGGACTGGAATGGCAGAGAGCGTGCCAAAGAGCTGGCCTGGCTGGGCCAGAATCAGCCTGTGGCGGCCGATATGGCCGTGTATGACCTGGTCATGCTGGGGCGCTTGCCACACCAGGGCTGGCTGGCACCGGCCTCGGGTGCCGACCGGCAGGCCGTGGAGCAGGCGCTGCGCCAGACCCATGCCTGGGACTGGCGCCAGCGCAGCATAGGCCAGCTATCGGGCGGTGAGCGCCAGCGCGTGCTACTGGCGCGGGCCCTGGCCGTGCAGGCCCGGACCCTGCTGATGGACGAGCCACTGGCCAATCTTGACCCGCCGCACCAGACCGACTGGATGCTCACGGCCCGCAGTCTGGTGCAGCAAGGCGTGACCCTGGTCAGCGTGCTGCACGAGTTGTCCTTCGCCCTGTTGGCTGACGAAATGGTCGTCATGCAGGCCGGCCGTATCACGCACCAGGGCGCTTGCGGCGATCCCGCCACCCATGCCGCGCTGGAGGCCGTGTTTGACCGGCGCATACAGGTGCGCGAACTCGATGGCCTGTGGCTGGCCCTGCCGCGCCTGAGCTGAGCTCGGTCGCAATTCTTGATTTTTTGCCCTTTAGCCCCTGATAGACAAGCGAGAGTAGCTATGAATATTGAAACTCCTCCCACCGAGAAGCCTTACGAAAAGCCCGAGGGCGAGCGCCGCGGCCTGATCATCGTCAACACCGGCAATGGCAAGGGCAAGAGTACGGCCGCCTTTGGTCTGGCCTTTCGCGCCACGGGACGGGGCAAGGCCGTCAAGGTCTATCAGTTCATGAAGGTGCCTACGGCCCGCTTTGGCGAGCACCGCCTGGCCGAGCAGGTCGGACTGCCCATCGAAGGGCTTGGCGATGGCTTTAGCTGGAAGAGCAAGGACCTCGATCACTCCGCCCAACTGGCGCGTGACGGCTGGGAAAAGGCCAAGGGCGATATTCTTTCGGGCCAGCTGTTCCTAGTGGTGCTCGACGAGATCACCTATCCGCTGATCTATGGCTGGCTGCCGTTGCAGGAGGTGTTGGACACGCTCAAGGCCCGTCCCAAGGATGTGCATGTCTGCCTCACAGGCCGACGCTGCCCGCAGGAGATCATCGACATCGCCGACACCGTGACCGAGATGACGCTGATCAAACATGCTTTCCAGGCGGGTATTCCCGCTCAAAGAGGTATCGAAGACTGATGGCTTTTGCCACGTCTGTGGCGCGACAATAGTTCCATGACCGAATCCAAGACCAGCTCCTTCGCAACGATAGCCGCAACGCCTTTCACCGAGGCCGAGCGCGCTGCCGTCTACCGCGCCATCTATGAGCGCCGCGACATGCGCCATTTTGCGGGCGGGAAGGTGGCCGACGAGGTCTTGCTGCGTCTGTTGCGCGCCGCGCATCACGCGCCCAGCGTGGGCTTTATGCAGCCCTGGCGCTTTATTCGCGTCAAGAGCCTGCAACTGCGCCAGCAGATCCACGGCCTGATCGAGGAAGAGCGCGTGCGCACCGCCCAGGCCTTGGGCGAGCGTGAAGAGGACTTCATGAAGCTCAAGGTCCAGGGCGTGCTCGATGCGGCCGAGGTGCTGGTCGTGGCCATGCCGCCGGGGCGCGAGGCCCATATCTTCGGCCGCCGCACCCTGCCCGAGATGGACATCGCCAGCAGCGCCTGTGCCATCCAGAACCTCTGGCTGGCCGCGCGTGCCGAAGGGTTAGGCATGGGCTGGGTCTCGATTTTCGATCCGCTAGCGCTGGCCAGATTGCTGCAGATGCCCGAAGGTGCCCACCCGCTGGGCGTGCTCTGCCTGGGCCCTGTCGATGCCTACTATGCCGAGCCCATGTTGCAGCAGGAAAAATGGGCCTGCCGGGCACCGCTGGAAGACATGCTGATGGACGATGTCTGGGACGATTCGCGTGTGGTGGCTGCGGCGACCAAGGGCAAGCAAGGCAGCGAACCACGTGCAGCGAAGAGCGAAACAGACACATGACGAGTTTTGGCTGGACTGAGCTGATCGGTCTTTCTCTCAGTCCGCTGGCATGGCTCTATCAGACATTCACCGCCAGTGATCTGGCGGCGCCCAACTGGGCTGCCAATGTGCAGGCTGGCTTGCTGGCCGTGCTGGTGGCCTTGCTGCTGGACCGGCTTTGGGGAGAGCCGCCGGTGTGGCTGCACCCGGTGGTGCTGATGGGCAAATTGCTGGGCTGGTCAGGGCAGTTGCTTGCGCCGCGCGTCGAGGTGCAGCACGACTATCTGCGTTTTTGTCTTGCCGCACTTGTCTGGTGTGCGCTGGCCGCTGTGTTCTTTATGGTTTATGGCCTGGCCCAGTTCATGCTGGGTTTTGCTCCCTGGTGGCTCTGGGGGCTGGTGATGGGGGTGCTGCTCAAGCCGTTGTTGTCCTGGCGCATGCTCCAGGACGAGGTGCTGGCTGTGGAGGCCGCGCTGCAGCAATCGCTGGCCGCAGGGCGGGAGCGCCTGAGCTGGCTGGTGAGCCGCGACACCGCGCAACTGGACGCGGCCACCGTGCGCGAAAGCGCCATCGAGACACTGGCCGAGAACCTCAGCGACTCCGTGATCGCTGCATTGTTCTGGTTTGCCGTGGCCGGCTTGCCCGGGGCGGCCGTCTATCGCCTTGCTAATACGGCCGATGCCATGTGGGGCTACCCTGGCTGGCGTGGCCAGGGCGACAGGCGCCGCCACTGGCAATGGGCGGGCAAATGGGCGGCCCGCGCCGACGATGTGCTGAACTTGATTCCGGCGCGCATCACCGCAATGTGGCTGGCGCTGCTGGCCGGCGGCCTGTCCTGGACCGGTTTGAGGCGCGATGCAGCCGTGACGCCATCGCCCAATGGCGGCTGGCCCATGGGGGCCATGGCGCAGGCACTGGGGGTTCGGCTTTCCAAGCCCGGTGTTTATCGACTCAACCCGCAGGGACGGGCGCCGCAGGCGGCTGATCTGAAGATGTCTGTAAAATTGGCATCAAAAGTGATCGTGGCGCATGTCCTGCTTGCGTTGGCCGCTATGATTTTGATTGTTCTGTGGAGAGGAAGGCTGCTTGCCAATGTTTGATGCGAATGCGGCAGCCATACATGGCGGTACCGATGCGCTGGGCGTTCCGGCGCATGATTTTTCGACCAATCGCAATGCCTGCGGGCCTTGTCCCATGGCCGTGAGAGCGCTGCAGGCCGCCCATGTCGCGCAATACCCCGATCCACAATACAGGGCATTGCGCGCGCAGCTGGCGGCCTTTCATGGCGTGGCGGTCGAGCGCATCCTGATTGGCGCCAGCAGCAGCGAGCTGATTCATCGCCTCACGCTGCACGCCGTGCGCAGCGGTGCCAAAAGCGTGCAGTTTCCCCAGCACCACTATGGCGACTATCTGCAGGCCGCGCGGGTCTGGCGGCTGGCGCTGTGCCGTCGCACAGAAGCTGCCGTGGCGCCAGTGCTCAGCTGGGCCTGCGAGCCTTCAAGCCCGCTGGGGGCAATGGAAGACATCTGGGACGCCTGGCAGCAGCCGCCGGCGCAGAAGGAATGGCGCGTGCTGGATTGCGCCTATCGCCCGTTATGGCTGGAGGGCGAGCCACCCGAGCGCGATCTCGACGATGTCTGGCAGCTGTGGACGCCCAACAAGGCCCTGGGCATGACGGGCGTGCGCGCTGCCTATGCTATTGCCCCCCTGCATGCCGCGGCCGCAGAGCTGCAGGCGCTGAACGCGCTGGCGGCATCCTGGGTGGTGGGCTCGCATGGTGTGGCCATGCTGCAGGCCTGGGTGACGGACGAGGTGCAGCAATGGCTGGGCCACAGCTTGATGACCTTGCGCCGCTGGAAGGCGCAGCAGTTGGCGTTGTGCGAGAGGCTGGGCTGGCAGGTCGTGCCCGGTCATCAGGCCAATTACTTTGTCGCAGGTCTGCCGCTGGCAGAGCTTGAAACGCATCTGGCCGGCTTGCGTGCCCAGGGAATCAAGCTGCGCGACTGCGCAAGCTTTGGTCTGGGCGGTCATGTGCGGCTGGGCGTGCTGCCGCCCGTGTCGCAAGCCGCGCTGGAGCAGGCCTGGAAAAGCATTCAATGACCCTGCCCATCAGACCTGATGGGCGCAAGGCGCTACTATTTCTCATGGACACTGAAACCCTGAAGCTGCGCTCGGTGCTGGTGGAGCGCTATGTCACGCCGCTGCGAGAAGGCGGCTCCATGCCGGCAATTGTCGAGACCGACGATCTGGGCACCTATGTGCTCAAGTTCCGGGGGGCTGGGCAGGGCGTGCGGGCGCTGATGGCCGAGATCATCTCGGGCGGCATGGCGCGTGCGCTGGGCCTGCCGGTGCCCGAAATCGTGCTGTTACATTTGAAAGGCGATCTGTCCCGCACCGAGTCCGACCCCGAGATCCAGGACCTGATTCGTGCCAGCAACGGGCTGAACGTGGGGCTGGACTATCTGCCGGGCTCCATCAACTTCGACCCGGCGGTGGACGTGGTGGACGACGACTTCGCCTCGCGCCTAGTGTGGTTCGACACCCTTGTCAGCAATGTGGACCGCACGGCGCGTAACACCAATATGCTGATGTACCAGAAGCAACCCTGGCTGATCGATCATGGCGCGAGCCTGACCTTTCACCATGCCTGGAACGGAATGGTTTCCGATCCGGCCAAGCCGTTTGCGCCCAGTGCCGAACATGTGCTGCTGCCGCAGGCCAGCCAGCTGGCACAGCTGGATGCGCAGCTGGCCGCCAAGCTGGGGCCTGAAGTGCTCAAGAGCATTCTGGACGAGGTGCCCGACTGCTTTCTGGAGCAGGCCGCTGCCGACAAAGAGGGCGATGTGCTCAAGAATGTGCAGGCTCATCGCGCGGCCTATGTGGATTATTTTGCGGCCCGGCTTGCCGAGCGTGGCCGCTGGTTGCAAGGAGTGATCGATGCTCGCGCATGAGGTCTACGACTACGCCATCGTGCGCGTGGTGCCGCGCGTGGAGCGTGAGGAATTTGTGAATGCGGGCGTGATCCTCTCTTGCCAGCGCACCGGCCATCTACAGGCCGCCGTGGCCCTTGATGAAAAGCGTCTGCTGGCGCTGGACCCGAATGTGGATCTGGAGGCCGTGCACCGTCATCTGGGCTCCATCGTGGCCATCTGCGAAGGCCGCGCCGATGGCGGGCCGATCGCGCAACTGCCCATGCGGGCGCGTTACCACTGGCTCACAGCCAAGCGCAGCAGCATCATCCAGACCTCGCCTTCGCATATGGGCATGTGCACCCATCCTGGCGAGGCGCTGAGCCGAATTCTGCAGCGCGTGGTGCTGCCCATACAGGCAGGGAGTTAAGACATGACAGCACGTTGCATCATGGTGCTGGGCACCAGCAGTGGCGCGGGCAAGAGCTGGGTGGCCACGGCGCTGTGCGCCTACTATCGAAGCCAGGGCCTGAAGGTCGCGCCTTTCAAGGCGCAGAACATGAGCAATAACGCGCGTGTCGTCGCCACGCCGCAGGGCCAGTGGGGCGAGATCGGTACGGCACAGTATCTACAGGCCCTGGCGGCGGGGACCGTGCCCGATGTGCGCATGAATCCGCTGCTGCTCAAGCCAGAGGCCGACACGCGCAGTCAGGTCGTGCTGTTCGGCCAGGTCAATGATGAACTGAGCGCCATGCCCTGGCGCGGGCGAAGCCTCAAGGTCTGGCCGCAGATCGCACAGGCACTGGACGAGTTGCGTGCCGAAAACGATGTGGTAGTGATCGAAGGCGCGGGCTCGCCGGCCGAGATCAATCTGCATGCCAGCGATGTGGTCAATATGCGCGTGGCCAAGCATTGCAACGCGCATTGTCTGCTGGTGTCCGATATCGACCGTGGCGGAGCCTTCGCCCATCTCTACGGCACCTGGGCATTGCTGCCCGAGGACGAGCAAAAGCTCATCAAGGGCTTTGTGCTCAACAAGTTTCGCGGCGATGCGGCTTTGCTGGCGCCGGCACCCCAGATGCTGGAAGACAAGACCGGCGTGCCCACCGTGGCCTGCATTCCCATGCAGTTCCAGCATGGTCTGCCCGAGGAGGACGGCGTGTTCGATGATCGCGGCAGCGCGGGGGCCGGGCAGGCCGTTCACACCACGATTGCCATCATCGCCTATCCGCGCATCAGCAATCTCGACGAGTTCCAGCCGCTGCTGCAAGTGCCCGGCCTGCGCGTGGTCTGGGCGCGTTCGCCCGCGCAACTCGCGGATGCGGACTGGGTCATTCTGCCGGGCAGCAAGGCCACGGCTGCAGACCTGGCCTGGATGCGTGCTCAAGGGCTGGATGCGGCCGTAGTCACCCATGCCGAACTCGGCAAGCGCGTGCTGGGCATTTGCGGCGGTCTGCAGATGCTGGGCGAGGCGCTGATCGATCTGCATGGCGTGGACGGCAATGCCGCAGGCCTGGGCCTGCTGCCGCTGGCGACGCTGTTTGCCCAGGACAAGACCGTGCAGCCGACGAGCTTGAAATTGCCAGAGCTGCAAGTCCCCTGGAGTGCCCTTAGCGGTGTGACGGCGCGAGGCTACGAGATCCACCACGGCCAGACCAGCTTGCGCGCCGACATGCAGGCGGCTGGCGCGCAGCCGGCGCGGGAGCTGCTGCCAGGCATGCTGTGGCAAGGAGGCAATAGCGCCGTGGTCGGCACCTATCTGCATGGCCTGTTTGAAAATGCCGAGGTGATTCACGCGCTGTTCGGCCACGATGCACCCAGCCTGGAGCAGGTGTTTGCTCGGCTGGCACAGGGCGTGGAGCAATGGTTTGAGCCCGGCGCGCTCTGAGCGCCTGCAGCAGCTGTAGGACTGATCCTTCGGGCTCATAGCCGCTGAACCGATAAGCCCAGCCTGAGAGTGCGTGCAAGCTGACCGAGCTATTCACTTTCTGGAATGGAGTTGCGTATGGCTTTTTTCAAGGTTCAGACTCTTCAACTTGCCTTGGGTGCGGCGGTCTTGTCACTGGCAGGCATGGCAGGCGCGCAGACGGATGCGGCCAAGCCGGCGGCTGAGGCAGCTGCGGTGGATGCGGCCAAGCCAGCCATGAAGAAGCACCACCACCGTCATCATCAAAAGGGCCAGCGACCCATGCGCGAGAGCAATTCGTCTTCGCGCGAGGCGATGGCTGCCAGTGCCGAAGCCAAGAAGGGTAAGCTCGATGACGGCCAAGGCCTCAGCCAGTACCAGCGCAATGCCTATGCACGCTGCGGCGTGTTCAAGACCGAAGTCGATCAGCAGGCTTGTATGGCGCGCGTCAAGGACGGAGCGGTCAGCGGCTCGGTCAAGGATGGCGGCATCCTGCGCGAAATCACGGTGGAGGAAGTCATTCGCTGATGCCTTTGCTGCGTCTCCAGTCAAGGCCCCCAGGGGCCTTTTTCATATCTGCCGCGGGCCATCGGTGAACTTGGTGCCTGGTCAGCAATGAAAGCGCGATACTTGCAGGATCGCAAACACGTGCCTTCTGCATCCCGGTGGTGGATGGCACCCAGGCCTGATCACCGGGAATGACTGCACGCATGAGTTCCGCTTCCTTTTCCGATTCCCTACCGTCCACCCTCTGGTCCTGCCCGCAGGTGCCGGACATCCATGATGCGGCACTGCAAGCCCGTGTTCAGCATCGCCTGGACTTCAAGACCAAGCCCCAGGGATCGCTGGGCGTGCTGGAGCAACTGGCCTTGCGCATTGCGGGCATCGTGGGCGGCGAGAACCCCAGTCTGTATGCGCCGCAGATGGTGGTGTTCGCGGCGGACCACGGGCTGGCCGCCCAGGGTGTGTCGGCCTATCCCGTCGATGTGACCTGGCAGATGGTGGAGAACTTTCTCTCCGGCGGGGCCGCCGTGAGCGTGCTGTCGCAGCAGAACGGGATTGATCTGAATGTGGTGGACTGCGGCGTGGCCCGCGACTTTGAGGTGCGCGAGCAGGATCCTGCGCACAAGCTGCCCAAGGCCCATGAGCCTCGCCTGTGGCGGCGCAAGGTGGCCTATGGCACGGCAGACTGCAGCCAGGGCCCGGCCATGAGCGAGGCCCAATGTGCGATGGCGCTGCGCAATGGGGGAGAACTGGTCAAGAAGCTGCCGGGTAATGCACTGTTGCTGGGCGAGATGGGCATAGGCAATACATCCAGCGCTTCATTGCTGCTGGCGCGTCTGTGTGCGGAACCGATAGAGGAAGTGACTGGAGTGGGTACGGGCCTGAGTAGCGAAGGCCTGGCGCGCAAGATCGCCGTGCTTCGGCAGGTGTTGGATCTCCATGCCGACGTGCAAGATCCACTGGCCGTGCTGGCAGCCATGGGCGGGCTGGAGATAGCCACCATGACTGGAGCCGTGCTGCAGGCCGCTGCCGAGCGTCGCCTGATCGTGGTGGACGGTTTCATTACCACGGCCGCCGTGCTGGTGGCCAGCCGTCTGCAGCCCCATGTGCTGCAGCGCTGCGTGTATGCGCATCGCTCGGGCGAGCCTGGACATGCCCGCCTGCTGGCTCATCTGCAGGCCCAGCCCATGCTGGACTGGCAACTGCGCCTGGGTGAGGGCTCGGGCGCGGCCCTGGTCTGGCCGCTGCTGCGCTCGGCCTGCACCATGCTCAACGAGATGGCCAGCTTTGAATCGGCCGGCGTCAGCACCAAGAGCTGAGGAACTTGCAAAAAATATAGCTTCAAGAGCTTGATGGGTATGCGTTTGAGACGCTTTTAGATCTTTTTTCCTGATGTCGGTGCCGGAGTTTTGGGCGTGAAATCGCAGTACTGCGAGACCACGCATTCCCAGCAGCGCGGCTTGCGCGCCTGGCAGACATAGCGGCCCAGCAGGATCAGCCAGTGGTGGGAGTCCACCGCGTATTCCTCGGGTACGCGCTTGAGCAGTTGCTTCTCGACTTCCAGCGGATTCTTGCCTGGTGCCAGCCCCGTGCGGTTGCTGACGCGGAAGATGTGCGTGTCAACGGCCATGGTGGGCTGGCCGAAAGCCACGTTGAGCACCACATTGGCGGTCTTGCGGCCCACACCGGGAAGGGCTTCCAGCTCTTCGCGGGTTCTGGGTACTGTGCCTCCATGCAGCTGAACCAGCATGCGGCAGGTCTCCATCAGGTGCTTTGCCTTGCTGCGGTACAGGCCTATGGTCTTGATATAGCTCTCCAGCCCATCAAGCCCCAGATCCAGAATAGCCTGCGGAGTGTTGGCAACAGGAAAAAGCCTGCGCGTGGCCTTGTTCACCCCTACGTCGGTGGCCTGGGCAGACAGTAGTACGGCGGTCAGCAACTCGAACACCGTGGTGTATTCCAGCTCGGTTTGTGGCGTGGGGTTGGCGGCCTTGAGCGCTGCAAAAAACGGCGCTATATCGTTTTTCTTCATGGGCGATATTGTGGCTTGTCGTTCAGGGGGAGGAATAAAGAAAAAGCCGCTGCGATATACAGCGGCTCGGCGGGTGGCGCTGCGGCGAGTCAGGGGTCCAGGTTGTAGCTCAACACAAGGCTGTAGCGCAGCTCCCGATCAGGATTGTTGACGGAGCGATCGCCCAGCGGTTTGCTCATGGCCAGGTCCAGTGCGTAGTGGCGGCTGTCGGACAGGCGCAGCCCCAGGCTGGCAGAGCGCAGCGTATTGCCTTTGACACCGCTGGTCTGCTGATGCGTGCGTGCCCACTCATAGAGCAGATAGGGTTCGGCCGACTTAATCCAGGCCTGGTTGATGAGGAACTGGTAGTTGAGCTCGGCACTGGCGCCTACGCCGGAATCGCCAGAGAACTCGCCAGCCTGATAGCCGCGGCCGTAGCGGGTGGAGCCAAAGGAGATTTTCTCCGGGACGGGAAGAATGTCGGCACTGTATTGCCCGCCCACGGCAAAAGCGGCGCCCATCTTGTTGGCGAAGCGATGGCGCTGTGCATAGTCTGCGGTGATGCGTGTGAAGTCCAGCTTGGCCGAGTTTTCAAACTTTTGCAGCAAGCCCTGGCGATAGTAGAGGTCCAGATTCTTGTAGGCACCCAGGCTGTCCAGGCCGTGGGCCAGCAAGACCGAAGCCGAGCGTGTGGTGTTCTTGCCAAAGGACGCCCAGGCCATTTGCGCATAGAGCGTGCGAACCTTTTCCTCGCGCAGCAGGGAGGCCTGGCTATCGGCCAGTTCACGGCTGTAATTGATGGCATACAGACCCGCCGTGGTGCTGAGCTGTGTGGTGTTGCTCAAGATCCATGGGTGGCTGATATTGAAGTCCAGCTTGCGCTGCTGTGTCAGGTCATCAATGCCGGGAACGCGCGTTGCCGGCGGGTTGAAGCTGCGGTAGTCGGAATAGCTGACACGTGCCTGCGTGCCCTCGGGTGTCAGCTGCTGAGTGAAGCCGATGCTGCCGAAACGCTCCTTGTCGGGGTTCTGCAACATCGCCGAAGCCTGAAGCTGGCTGCCTGCCCACAAGGGGTCATTCAGGGTGAGAGAGGCAATGATGCGCGGCGTGGGCTTGCGCGCCTCGCCCCCGACGGTGACGGCAATGGGCTTGTGCTTGGATTTGATGACCAGGGGCACCGCACCATCGGTGGTGGTCGGCAGATTGGCCGACGCCGTGATCTGCACTCCGGGAAGGCGTGCCATCAACTGGGTCTGGTGCTGAAAGGTCTTGGTGGTCAAGGGCCTCTCATTGAGCAGCGGCTGGGCAATTTCGCGTATCTGGTCCTCGGAGCGGCCGAAATTTCCCTCGAGATTCAAGCTCTGCACATAGCCCTCGACCACGATGACCTGCACCGCGCCATTGGCAAAGTCTTGCGGCGGCAGGTAGGCAAAAGACAGGGCGTAACCATGGCGTTGATACAGTTCGCTGACCTTCTGGGTCGCGGCGTTGAGCTCGCCCACCGTATGCGTGCCGTTGATAAAGGGCGTGAAAAGCGCGCTGACCTCTTCGAAAGGAATCGCCGTGCTTCCCTGCACGTTGACACCACGTACTGCGACCCGGAGGTTGATGAGATCCTGGGCACTTGGCTGAGGCTTGTCTATCTGCACCGATACCTGTTTGGGCTGCTGCAGATTCCTTGCAGATTCGGGGGTCTGGGGCAGACTGTTGAGCGGGTTGCCTGCCTGCTGTGACCAGGCCAGCGGAGCCCAGGCCGCAAGTACCAACGCCTGAATCCTGGAGCCGATGCGGCCCTGTGGTTTTGCTTTTGACTGCAAAAGTCCCTCCTGTTCTATTTTTATGACTCTCATTGTTCCCTACATCCCCAGAACTGGGTATGGGGCTGTCGTAAAAAAGCCCGCCTGAAGGCGGGCCAGGCTCAAGCGGTGCACAGGCCACCGCCGTTTCCCTTATTTGCTGGTGGCTACCGCTCCACCGCCCAGGCCGAGCGCCAGATTGCCGCCCAGTAGTCCACCCAGCAAGCCACCCGAGGCGCTTGCGCCACCTGCGGCCCCTGCGCCCGCAGTCACATTGGTCACGCCGCCAAGTACACCGCCGACGAGGCCTGATACTGCGCCAACGGTGTTGCCGACCAGGCCCGTCACCGCAGTGCCAGCACTGCCGGTGCCTCCTGCTGGAGCGCCTGCCGATCCTGTGACACCACCGACAAGCCCGGTGACGCCGCCCAGCACGCCGCCGACAATATTGCCTGCTCCTGCGACAGGGCCACCGGCATTACCGCCACCGCTTGCTCCACCGGTCACGCCTCCAACCAGACCCGTGACGCTGCCCAGCACGCCGCCGACAATATTGCCTGCTCCACCAGCGGAGCCGCCTGCGCCGCCCGTGACATTGCCAAGTACGCCACCTAGCAGGCCGCCGCTAGGTGTGCCGGGACCAGTCACCACACCACCCAGGCCTGCCACGGTCTGGCCGACACCCGAGACCACGCCGCCCAGCGGCGCAACAACGGGAACCCCGGTGCTGGTGACGGAAGCCCCCACATGATTGACGACACCGCCCACGGTCCCTAGCAAGCTGTTAACCGGCTGGCCCAGGCCCGTGGTCTGAACCAGATTCTGGGTGGTACCGAGCACGGTGCTCAATACCGGTGTGGCGACCTGGCTGACCTGAGTCGTAAGACCCGAGACCAGTGGGTTGCCGGTCAGCTTTGCCACCGTGCCTTCGACACCGGAAACGGTGGCGCCAAGGATTTGTACCGTGCCGCCCGCCAGGCCCGCCACATCGCCGACCACGCCAAGCTGAGGTTTGTCCAGAGCGCTGACCGTCTTGCCCGCAGAACTGACCGCTGCTCCCAGATAGCCCACAGCGGGAGCCACGCCTTGCAAGGTAGTGCCGATGGGGTCGGCCGTCTTGCCGATCTGGCCCAGACCCGCACTGACGCCGCTACCCACGCTGTTGACGGCATTGTTCACATTGCCAAGAATGCCGCTGGCCGGCTGGGCCACGCCGCTCAGAGGCGTGCCGTTGGTAGCCGTGCCCAGAGTGGAGGTCACGATGTTGTTGACATCGCTGATGACGCCACTTGTTCCGGAAAGCGTTCCTGTGACATCCGCCACGGTGTCGCGCACCGGCGTGAGAGGAGTGTTTGCCACAGGCGGATTGCCCGTGCCGCCATCACCGCCGCCGGTGTTACCGCCTCCAGTGCCACCACCAGTTCCACCTCCCGTGCCACCACCAGTTCCACCTCCCGTGCCACCTCCCGTGCCACCTCCCGTGCCACCTCCCGTGCCACCGCCGGCAACAACATCTCCGCCCCCGGTGCCGTCGGGTCCGAGGTCGCTGCGCAGAGAGCCGCTCGAGCCACAGGCAGCCAGACTGGCAACCAAGGCTACGGCACACAGGCTGCGCAGGCTCAACGGGGTCTTGCCGTCAATGGCAACAGACAGTGCCTTGCCGGTAAAAGTAGTAGTACGCATAAATCCTCCATCCCAAAAACAAGTGAAAAAATCCGTCGAATACGCGGTCCGTTGATCGGTATGCGTATGTTCTTGTCAGAGGCTTGGCGCTGTCCAATTCAAAGTTTGAGACACGAAGTTATGCGCAATTAACAATTGCTATCAACTTTTGTATTTTGGTAGGAGTTTGATTACTTGCCGCATGGAATAGCGCCTACATAAAAGCCATTTCCTGCCTCTGGGGCGATTCGCGCGCCACAATGGGCATCTGCCGCTCAAGCAGCGACGAGATTCCGTAGCGCTTTAACCAAGAAAACGTATGCAATTTGCCAAACGACTCGAAAACGTAGAAACCTCTGCGATCCGCGAACTCTTCAAGCTGCTGGGCAAGCCAGGCATCATCAGCTTTGCGGGCGGCTTTCCGGACAGCGCCATGTTTGACGTAACCGGCATCAGCGCTGCCTCCGCGGCAGCCCTGCAGCAGGAGGCTGGAGCAGCATTGCAGTACGGTGCGACAGAGGGCTACCAGCCGCTGCGCGAGCAACTGTCGTCTTTTATGGCCGGCAAGGGCGTGCCCGATGTGGCGCCCGATCAACTCATCGTCACCACTGGCAGCCAGCAGGCACTGGACCTGCTGGGCAAGACCATGGTGGGCGAGGGGGACAAGGTCATCGTCGAAGGCCCGACTTTCCTGGCCACGATTCAGTGTTTCCGCCTCTATGGCGCAGAGGTGATCTCCGCCCCTGTGGATGAGCATGGCGTGAGGACCGACGAACTGGAAAAGCTGATTGCCGAGCACAAGCCCAAGCTGGTATATCTGATCCCGACCTTCGGCAACCCCAGTGGTGCCATGCTGAGTCTGGAGCGCCGCAAAAAGGTGCTGGAGCTGGCTGTCAAGTACCAGACTCTGGTGGTGGAGGACGACCCCTACGGCGATCTGTACTTCAATGAAGCGCCTCCTGCCAGCCTGCTGTCGCTGACGCGCGAAGTTCCCGGCAGCCGCGAGTGGCTGGCTCACTGCGGCTCCCTGTCCAAGGTGCTCAGCCCCGGTCTGCGTATCGGCTGGCTGATTGCACATCCCGAATTGCTTGCTCGCGCCGTGATGTGCAAGCAGTTCAGCGATGCCCATACCAGCACCTTTGCCCAGGCCACTGCAGCCCAGTATCTGAAGTCCGGCGCCATGCCCAAGACCCTGGCCCATGTGCGCGAGGTCTATGCCAAGCGCGCCGAGACCATGGGCGATGCGCTGCGCGAGCAACTGGGCGATGCTGTCGAGTTTGTACAGCCTGCCGGCGGCCTGTTCATGTGGGTGCGCCTGACGGGTGCGCGTGGTCAATTGGCCGATGCGGCTGTGCTGGCCAAGAAGGCCATTGAAGAGGGCGTGGCCTTTGTGCCGGGCGCTCCGTTCTATGCACAGAACCCTGATACGGCGACCTTCCGCCTCTCGTTTGCCACGGCTGATGAGGACAGGATTCGCGCAGGCATTGCTCGTCTTGCCAAGGCGCTGAAGGCATGAGCGACAGTCACGACGCGCTGCAAGAGCGAATCATGGAGTTGGAGATCAAGGCCAGCTACACCGAGGATTTGCTCGAGCAACTCAATATGACGATCTACCGCCAGCAGCAGCAGATCGATCTGTTGATCAACGAGGTGAGGGAACTCAAGCGCCAGGCGCCAGAAGGCGGGGGTGCGGCGGTGCGCAATCTGCGCGACGAATTGCCGCCGCATTACTGACTGCGGCTGCGCCTGGAATTTCCGCTTGAGCTGCGGCAGATTCAAGATGCCTGCGGAGGCTCGAGCCGCAGGTATCTCCGCTGCGGTTGCCTTCTCTGTTGGCGCAAAGCGGGCTTTGCCCGCATGAGATCGTGGGCGGCGCATCGCAGAGTGCCTATTTCTAAGTTTGAGGGAGGCCGGCGGCTCGAGCCAGCGATTGCCGGCCCGGCAAGGGCGGCACAGTCCTATTTCAGCGCCGCAAGCTTTTTTCAGAGAGCCTGGTTTTTTGCGCTGGTAGGCGCGTGGCGGCAGGCCGCACCAGCGCTTGAAGGCGCGGGCAAAGACGCGCTCCGATTCGTAGCCGCAATTCTCGGCGACTTGTACCAGGGGCAGGCCCGATTCCAGCAGCTTGTCCAGTAAGGCTGAATGGGTTAGCCAAACGCTCGCCCCAAGCCTGGAATGCCAAGCTCGGTATAGCGGCAGGCATCGAACGTCCACACAACGCTGGCGATGACGATACCGCCTAGAACAGGGTGCAGGGGAGCGGAAGTCACGTGGCGCTGATTCCAGTCACAAGCAGGATGCTTCTATGCAGCGTTCAATGCTGGAATCTCTTTTGATTACGTGTGCACTCAACCTGCGCTGTAAAGCGTCTTTGCTGAAACTCCACAAAGGCTGCAGGAGGCCGTTTCCTTCCTGTGAACTGTTGAATGTGTCAGTGAAATGGCTTCACTATTGCGTTGTCATGAAATCGCCATATAGCGTGCGTAACATTTACTCACAATGATTCCTATGGCGATGCTGCATGCCTGAAATCCCCGAGTATCTGAGCGACTTCCGGCCACGCTTTCGCCCACCGAGTGCTGCCGACCTCTGCACTGAGGTCCCGTGCATGACGACTGATGACACGAATGAGAAAGTCATGGAGGTTTTCAGCCGCTACCGTGACCTTGTCAGCCTTCCCGTTGTTGAAGGCAAACAGCCCATCGGGCTCATCAACCGCAACATCTTCCTGTCGCAGATGAGCAAGCAGTTCCGCATGGAACTTTATGGTCGCAAGAGCTGTATCGCGTTCATGGACAAAGAGCCGCTGATCGTGGATGCAGCTTTGGACATCGAGGCGCTGACTTTCAAAACCGTGGAGTACGGCGAAAAAGCGCTGTCTGACGGCTTCATCATTACCCGAGATGGTGTGTTTGTCGGAACGGGCAATGGGCTGCAGCTCATGCGGGTGGTGGCGGATATGCAGGCTTCGCGCAATCGCCAGATCATGCACAGCATCGAATATGCCAGCGTGATTCAGCAGTCGACACTTCGCAGCTCCCTGGATGCGCTCGCAAGAGCCTGTCCCGACGCACATCTGGTGTGGGAGCCACGTGACATTGTCGGTGGCGATTTCTACCAGTTCAGCACCGACACCGATGGCTGGTTTGCGACCGTGGCTGATTGCACGGGGCATGGCGTGCCAGGTGCTTTCATGACCTTGATTGCGTCGACCAGCCTCAACCAGGCGATAGGGCAGAACGGGTCCCGCGATCCGGCCAGTCTGCTGGGTCATGTCAATCGCGGCATCAAGCAGATGCTGGGTCAAGTCGACGGTCAGGACGCAACACCGGGCTCGGACGACGGCATGGATGCGGCCTGCTTCTGGTTTGAGCCCGCAAGCGGGCGCTTGACCTTCGCGGGCGCACGGCTGTCCATGTTCCTGCTGCGCCCTGATGCGGACACTGTTGAGATGCTGGAGGGGCAGCGCAAGGGAGTCGGCTATGTCGACAGCGAGATCGATTTTGCCTGGCTCAACCAGGAGGTAAGCCTTCCTCGCGGTACGCTTGTCTTTGTGAGCACCGATGGACTGATTGACCAGATCGGCGGGCCACGCGGTATCGCTCTTGGCAAGCGCCGGGTGCGGGAATCACTGCTTGAGCATCGACAGAAATCTCCTTCAGAGATCAATATGGCCTTGCTCGAATCTCTGCGCGTCTGGCAAGGTGAACACCACCGCCGTGACGATCTGACTTTTTTCTGTTTTCGTACCTAGTCTCAAGGCCCATATATGCCTTCCCCCATGATTGCCGAGAAGTACGGATCCTTCTTCAATTTGGCGCGTCAGCACCAAGTCATTTTCTACTACGTCGGGTATTTCTCGCAGCACATCGTTGCGGCCATGGCCGATGCAGTGAAGTTGCAGCTTGAAGTTGCCGGGGTTGCCGCTCCAACCCGACGCAAGCTGTTTTCCTCGTTCGTGGAGATGGCGCAGAACATCATTCACTACTCAGCTGATTCGCTGACTCCATCCAGTCTGAACAACGGGGAGCTACGTCATGGCTCGGTCTGCATTCGTCGAGAGGAGGACGGCAGCTTTTTGCTGCTTTGCGCCAATCCTATTGAGCCACTGATGGCCGAAGCGCTGCGGGTGAAACTGAATGCACTGCGGAGCATGACGCTTGAAGAGATCAAGCAAGCCTATCGACAGACACTTCGCGAGGAGACGCCTGAGGGAAGCAAGGGTGCGGGCATGGGTTTCTTGACCGTTGCCCGGGATGCCAGGGAGCCGTTGGAGTTCGACTTCGACGCGGAGTCTGGCGACTCGCCTGTCTTCTACCTGAAGGCAGCCATATAGGCACGGCGAGACCGTCAACGAATAAAGAAAACTGATGGAAAACCTCTACATTGCCCCAACGCCCAGCTCTCCCGAGGTGGATTTCATTTTTGATGCGCATACCTTGAGCATGCGCGGCGAGTCCTATCCGGAAAATGCTGCAGCTTTCTACAGCGACATCATTTCTCGGCTCAAGGACTACCTGTCCGCACAGATAGAGACAAAGATCGAAGTGAATATTGCGCTGGCGTATTTCAACAGCTCCAGCACCAAAATGCTCTTCAATTTGATAGAGGCTTTGAGCAACTGCGCAGAGGCCGGTAATCACGTGGTGCTCAACTGGTATCACGATGAAGAAGACGACACGATTCTTGAGTTCGGGCAGGAGCTGAGCGAGGATTTTCCCGCTCTCGAGTTTGTCGCCCATCCAGTTGGAGCAACCTGAATGGACAGCCCTGGCACTTCAGCGGCGCCAGATCTGTTTGAAGCAGAGAACCAGGCGCTGTTGACTGCGCGAGCGGCACATACCGGCTGCGCCTGCACAGCGCCATCTCAATGCAGACAGGCTTTGGGTGACCTGCTTCTTGCATACGAAAGGCTGTTGCGAGAAACACGCCGACTGGTGCGCCGCAGCGATCGCGCGGAACTGGAGATGAATCAGTTGAATTCCCGGCTTCAGGACCTAGCGGCAGAGCTTGAACATCGGGCTACTCACGACACGCTGACTGGTGTCCTGAACCGGGCTGCCGTCATCGAACTGGTGAACCGGTATTTTGTACATGATGATCTTTCACTGATCGTGCTGGATATCGATCACTTCAAAAGAATCAACGACAGTTTTGGTCATCCGACGGGTGACAAGGTCATCCTCGGCGTTGTTGCCTGTCTTCAGGCCGTGGTGCCTTCCTCAGCGCAGATCGGCCGGGTCGGCGGTGAGGAGTTCACTGTTGTGCTACCTCGTCAGAGTGCGGACGTTTCCGAAAGACTTGCGCAGGATCTCAGGCGCGCGATTGAAATCTGCGATTTCGATCTGCCCGATGGAAGTGCTGTCACTGCCAGCTTTGGCGTGAGTTGGGCGCCTCCGGGCGGCGATTTCGACAGCGCGTATGGCTTCGCTGACGAAGCGCTTTATGTCGCAAAGCGTGGCGGACGCAACCAGGTCTGCCTCTCGTCGTGTTTTTTGCAGTCTCTCGAGCATGAGACCTGAGCTAGCTCCAAGGGGGGATCAGTCGCGCCTGGTCTCCGCCGATGCAATGCCAAGCGCAGACTCGGCCTTTGGACCAAGGTGGCGCATCCTCATTGTGAGCGCAGATCCAGAGGTTCACGCGGCAAGCCGTTCCTCTTTGGATGCGCAGATGCTGTTCGAGCGCCCGCTGCTATTTTTGAATGCGTTTTCTGGCGACGAGGCAAGACAGCTGCTTCTGAGCGAAGCCGACCTAGCCGTGGTCATACTCGATCTTGCGATGGAGCGGGCGGGCGTGAGAATCGATCTGGTGCATTTCATACGCCATGCTGCGGCCCTGCGCAATACCCGCATCATTCTTCTGTCCGGCCAACCGGGGCAGGAGCCCGGGCTCGATGCACTGATTGAAAATGACATCAGTGATTACAGAACTAGAGCGGAACTGACTGCGGATCGTTTGCACGTCATCGTTGCCACGGCAGTTCGCTCCTACAAACAGCTGTGCGCGGCGGACACAAGCCGAGGCGGCCTGGAGCATGTTCTGCGATCCAGTGCATCTCTGCTGGAGATCAAGGATTGCTACGAATTCGCATCCGGCGTACTGACACAGCTGGCGGCTTTGCTGAAGGTTGTGCAAGTAGGTGTGGTGTGTGCTCAGGAGGTGGCCAATCCCGACGGCTGCTACTTCGTGCAGGCGGCAACGGGCCGATTCTCCGAGCTGATCGGGCGTCCTCTGGAGTTGTTGCCGCAGACATCGGAACTAGGCTTACTAAGAAAGGCCGTTGAAGGCCGCTGCAATGTCTATGGCGAGACTGGCGGGCTGGCACTGCATATCGGCCACGACGATGGACAGAACTTCGTGGTATTTATCGATGTGCCCAGGCACCACGCCGTGCTGCATCCGCAACTGCTGGATGTCTTCTGTGCTAACCTGAGCACATTGCTGCATAACCGCGGTTTGCTCGGGCGCCTGAAAGAGAGTGCCTATCATGATCCTCTGGTGAATCTTCCCAATCGCGCCCATTTCGTCGAGGCAGTCGATGAATGCGCAAGACAGGGCTTGCACGACTACATTCTGGCGCTGATCGACATTGACGATTTCAGTGCCACGAACGACCTGATGGGGCATCTGTTCGGGGACCGTCTTCTGGAGCGCGTTGCTCGCTGTCTTGAAGATGTGCTGCCAGGCGATGTGCTGTTGGCCAGGCTGGGTGCGGACACCTTCGGGGTATTGGGGGCTATTGGACAGGTGCAGCCCAGGCGTCTGCTGGAGTGCGTGCGCCAACCGCTGAGTATTGATGGGGCTCCTTACAAGGTCTCGCTCACCTGTGGCTATGTGCTTTTGCCTCAAGAGTTTCGAGCAGGGGCGGACTTGGTCAAGGATGCCACGATTGCACTCAAGCGTGCGAAGCGAGATCACCGCGGTCAGGTGCTGCGGTACTCCGATCAGATGGGCGCCGAGGCGCGATCCAGGGCATTGCTGCTGTCCGAACTCAGAGAGGCGATCGAGAACCGGGAACTGTTTCTGGTATATCAGCCTCAGCTCAACCTGGTGACGCGTAGCGTCGTTGGAATTGAGGCGCTTCTGCGATGGCGTACGGAGGATGGCCGATTCGTGCCTCCGGACAAGTTCATCCCTGTTGCCGAGCACTCGGGTCTGATTGTGGCCCTTGGCCAATGGGTGCTCATGGCCGCATGTGCAGCGATGCGCGAATTGCTGGATGCAGGAGTCGCGCCTCAGCGCATCGCCGTCAATGTCTCGACGGTGCAGCTTCAGGACCCTGGATTTCTTGAGATCGTGTGCGCAGCACTCGCCAGCAGTGGTTTGCGAGGGGATCACCTTGAGCTGGAGATCACCGAATCAGTGGCGGCGCTTCCCACGGATTTACTGAAATCAACGCTGTCGGCGCTGAGGGCAGAGGGCGTCTCCATCGCCATCGATGATTTCGGTACCGGGTACTCTTCGCTGAGCTATCTGGAGCAGCTTCCTCTGGATCGGATCAAGATTGACCGTTCCTTTGTGTGTCAGCTTAGCGAACCGGACGGCGCACGGATAGCGGAAATGGTCGTTCAACTGGGTCGCAAGCTCGGGCTGAGCGTGCTCGCCGAAGGAATCGAGGACGCCACTGTGTGCCATGCATTGCTCGCCATGGATTGTTATGAAGGACAGGGCTATCACATCGCGAGGCCTATGAACAAGAGCGCTCTCCTGGAATGGCTTCAGGCGCATTGCCTCGATGCAGACGCAGAAAGTCGCACCCAGCTGATAGCGCCACCGGTCGAACTCTCTTTTGATTCACGGGGTGCTGCCGAGTTCGGTGCGGAACAATCAGTAGCGGCGGTCCTCCCTGCAGTAAGCAGCTCCTCAAGACATGGTGTGCGAGACAGGGACCGGCATACATGCGCTTGACCTTGGCGCTTTCTTCCTGCTTGTGCCCTGGTGTACAGGTATTCCTGGATGTCGGTCTTTATGTGGCCAACGTGGTGTTCGCCGCTGGCAAGGCGGATTGTGGCGCTGAACCCGAAGTGTTGGGGTGGACCTGTGGCGCGCGCTTCACTGCAGCTGGATTTTCTTCGGCAAGTAAATGCCCCGAGCACTCTTGGTCGACTCTTGCTTCCTGACGTGTAAAGATTCAAGAATGCCTTGAAACACAATAGCCAAGTGTTCGACACTATCCGCAGAAAATCCTGGCAAGAAAAAAGCCCCTGCAAGAGGGGCTGAGAGAGCTTGCACTGACTCATTCGTCCTGGATATATAAATTGCCGAGGAGTAGCGAACTCATCGGCTTTTTGCGTTCAATCCAAGTTATCCCGCCAGCAACTCAAGGCAGTACCTACGCAGCATGCAGCGAAGCTCGGGACTATTCCAGCGGGGTGTTTGCAACGTTTTTCATCTTGCCCAGGAAGAGGCGGGTGAAGAAAGCGGCCATGACGAGGATCAGCACAATCACGGCCAGGCTCATCAGCCCGTAGTCGGTGGAAAAGAGATCGATCATCAGCTTCATGGTGCCTCCCTGTTGAGTTTCCGCAGTCTTGCGGCATGTCTCACTATGGCTGCTCGGCCTGGCCGGGGGCTTGTGCTGCATCAAGCTTCGGCTGCTGCCGCTTTGA
This sequence comes from Comamonas testosteroni, assembly GCF_000761245.1. GTDB lineage: Bacteria > Pseudomonadota > Gammaproteobacteria > Burkholderiales > Burkholderiaceae_C > Comamonas > Comamonas testosteroni_C. The sequence goes on from NZ_AWOR01000046.1 coordinate 197,874, forward strand.
GGCAGAGCAAGCTGGCTCGCATGGAGGATCCTCAATCCTGGCGGGCGTTTTTAGGGACTTTTGCTTTGAAGTTGCCGGAATTTCGTCCAGAGGAGGGAGGCGTTGCCAACTTACTTTCGCAAAAAGGGCAGAGCTACCTCTGCAGGAATGGGGCAGACATAGGGCTTTCCCTCGCGGCGTTGCACTAGTTCTTCCTTGGCGCGTTCCAGCAATTCGGGCTGGGCGAACAGCTCCACAGCGGTGGCGGTCAGAATTCTTGCGGCGTGCACCATGCCGGTGTGAGCCAGGCCGGACTGCCCTTGCGACACCATCTGCCAGGAGTGCAGCGGCGTGCCGAAAGCATAGCAGGCCACCCAGGCCTGAACCGTGGGCGTGATCCAGCTCACATCGGCCACGTCGGTGGATCCGAACATGATGTCTTTGGCGTTCGGGTCGTAGGGCGTCAGACCTTCAAAAATGGCCGGTACCTTGCCACGCAGCACACTGGCCAAGGGACGGCTGACGGCATCGACATCGTTTTTGTCCAGCGTGGCCTGGAATTGACCGGCAACAGCATACGCCTGTGCATCGGCTTGCAACTGTCCCAGTGCCTGCATCTGCGCATGCATCACGCCGTTCAGCGTGCTGTTTTGCAGCAGGTTGGAGCAGGCCTTGTCGAAGATGATTTCGAGCTTGCAGTCCGTCATCAGCGCGGCGCCGCGAGCCACGTTCTGCACGCGTTCATAGAGTTCGGTGGCTTCGTGGTTGCGTGCTGCCCGCACCAGATACAGCACTTCGGCGCGCGCTTGCACGACATTGGGTGACAGGCCACCGCTATCGGTGACGGCGTAGTGCACGCGGGCGTCCGAGGGCATGTGTTCGCGCAAATAGTTCACCCCCACGTTCATCAGCTCCACTGCATCCAAGGCACTGCGGCCCAGGTGGGGCGAGTGCGCGGCATGCGATGCCTTGCCGTGGAAGACAAACTTTGCCTGAATATTGGCCAGCGTGCTTTGGCTGAACAGACCGGTGTAGCTGGCTGGGTGCCAGGTCAGTGCTGCATCCACATCATCGAACACGCCGGCGCGGGCCATGAAGGTCTTGCCGGAGCCGCCTTCCTCGGCTGGACAGCCGTAATAGCGCACGCGTCCGCTCGTGCCGGTGCTTTTCAGGTGCTGTTGCAGCGCAATAGCGGCAAAGTGCGCAGAAGTTCCCAGCAGATGGTGGCCGCAGCCGTGGCCGGCCAGACCGGGGCTGTCGGTGGATGGGGTACACACCAGAGCACCGCTTTGCTGGTTCAGGCCTGACAGGGCGTCGTATTCACCCAGCAAGGCAATGACCGGGCCGGTATCGCCCCATTCGGCCATGAAGGCGGTGGGAATGCCTGCTACATCGCGGGTGATGCGAAAGCCAGCCTGCTGCAGCGCATCGATGTGGAGTTGGGCCGAAGCGTTCTCGGCATAGCGCAGCTCGGCCAGAGACCAGATCTGGTCGGCCAATGCCGTCATGCGCGGTGTCTCGCGTTGAAAGAAATCGTGCAGGGCGCTCATCGCTTGCATGGCAAAAGGGTCCTTGAGCTGTGGTGAAGAAGATAGGGCATGAAGAAGCAACCGGCCGGCTGCAGCGAGTGTCGGCTGCAGGGGGGCTCTTATTCGGGCTTGACGCCGGCCTTGTCAAGCAGGGTCTTGTTGCGCTTGAGTTCGGCGGCGATCTGGGCTGGGAACTGGGAGGGCGCCGCCTCGGTCGCCGTGGCGCCTAGATTCTTCAGGTGCTTTTGCACCTCGGGCAGGTGGACTGCTTTGACAGCTGCATCCTGCAACTGCTTCACAATGGGGGCCGGTGTACTGCTGGGGACGACCAAACCGAACCAGCTGATGCCCAGTTCATTGAGTTCGTCGTAGCCCAGTTCCTTGAAGGTCGGAACATTGGGCAGGTCGGGTGAGCGGCCATGTGAGGCGACCACCACGGGAAGCAGCTTGCCACCCTTGATCTGGGGCATTGCCGAGGGCAACTGGTCGGTCATGATCTGAACCATGCCGGCCAAGGCATCATTGAGTGCAGGGCCGTTGCCGCGATAGGGCACGATCTGGATCTGGGTCTTCATGGTTTCGTTGAACGAGGCAACCATAAGATGTCCCAGCGTTCCCAGGCCCGGCACTCCGGCACTGTAGGTGCCTGGCTGGGCCTTGATCTTGGCGAGAAAGTCCTTGAAGTTGTTCACGCCCATCTTTGGGTGGGCCATATAGACCGAAGGCATGGTCACCAGATTGGCCACCGGCAGCAGCTTGCCTTCAATCTTGCTGGCGCGTTTGTAGAGCAGGGGGTTGATGGTGGCTGTGCTCACGGTAGCCATGCCAATGCTGTAGCCATCTGGAGCTGCCTGGGCGATGGCCTCGCTGCCGATCAGCCCCCCAGCGCCGCCCTTGTTGTCCACGATCACTGGTTGCCCCAGCGTGGTGCGCATGCCTTCGGCAATCACGCGGGCCACGATGTCGGTGGAGCCGCCAGCGGCAAAAGGCACGATGAGCTTGACAGGCTTGCTTGGATAGGCGTCAGCGGCCAGCGCCTGCGGCGCAGCCAGGGTCCACAAGGAGCTGGCAACCGCCAGCGAGAGCAGGCCGACGCTGCGATTGAGGCTATTTGTGCAGCCGCGAGTGCGTGAAGAGGTGGGCATGGAAGGCTCCTGAAAGATATCGGCCGATGCGTGCCTACACCATCAGTGCTGTTCACGAAATTCTGCCGTCATGGAAATGAAATATAGAAATTTCGGAGCCTTGGCAGTACATGCTATTTGCGGTTAGCTATAAGCGTTGTCGATACCTTTGGTGAGGCGCTCTCTGTGGGGTGTGATATTTACCAGTAAAAACCCTTATGCTTCTCGCGATCATTGATCATGTTTTCCACGGACAGTGCCTGGGACAGAGATGTCGCTCAACATCGCTGGATCTACTTACGGGGGCGTGTGTATTTGGTCATGCTCGATGACAGCGGAGGTTTCGACCTCTCAAGTTGATGGCTTGAAAGCTGCCGTCGAGGTGTTCTCGGCAGGTTGCCTTGGCGGTGTGATCTAGCGACGGCAATATTGCCTTGCCTGCAGCAGCTGTTGTTTAGCCGGCTTGGGCGCCAGAAATCGCATCGAGGTCGAGTTCAGACTGCTCGCTAGTTGCCATAGCAGGACGCCGGCCGGGACAGAATCTCGAATGAGTGCTAGGCAAGGCCTGGGACTGTTAGCTGCGTCGTGCCGTGTTGGGGCACAAGGGCTGTATTGTGTGCACAATGGTGGCTACGCTCGGACGAGCGGCCCGCGCATTCCAAATGCTGCTTTATATTGATTCGCGTCGCAGACCATCCAAGAAGACCGCATGTCGATCAAATCCATTCTGAAATCCACCGTGGTGGCACTGACGATCGTGACCGGTGGGTCGCTTTTCGCACAGGGCACTCCCATCAATGCAGCGGCCTATGACGCACTGGTTGCGCAGGGGCCTGTGGCCGATGCGGCGACCATCGCATCGAGCACCTGGGCCAGCAAGATCAAACAGGCTGGCACGCTGCGCCTGGGCAGCACGCAAACCTCGAATCTTTTCTCGCTGCTCAATGAGAAAGACGGAAAGATCCGCGGCTTTGACCTGGGTCTGGCCCAGCTCATCACTCGCTACATTCTGGGCGACGCCTCCAAGTACCAGTTCACGCAGGTGACCTCGTCCACGCGTGAGCAGGTGCTTATCAATAATCAGGTGGACATGGTCTTCGCCACCTACTCCATCACTCCTGCTCGCGCCGAGAAGATCTCGTTTGCCGGCCCTTACTACACATCGCAGTCCGGTGTGCTGGTCAAGTCGGGCAACAAGACGGTTCAGTCTTACAACGACCTGGGCGGCAAGAAGGTGGCTACGCAAGCGGGCTCCACGGGGCCTGCGATATTGGCTCAGTATGCCCCCAAGGCTGTCGTGCAAGAGTTTCAGACACATCAGGAAGCCCTCGACGCACTGCGTCAGGGGCGCGTGGATGCCTACGTGACCGATTACACGCTGCTGCTCAACGCCCTGAGCCTTGGCACCAGCAACGCGCGGCTGGCGGGTGCGCCATTCGGCGCGCAGGACCCTTATGGCGTGGGACTGCCCAAGGGCTCGGACGGCGTAGCATTTATCAATGCCTTTCTGAAGAAGCTGGAGGCTGACGGTACCTGGGCCAAACTTTGGACCATCTCCATAGGGCAGCGTACCGGTAGCACGACTGTTCCGACGCCGCCAGCTCTGCCTTGAACAATGGGTGAGGTTTCGAGGCTTTTGGCCGACCATGGGCCTGCCTTCTGGCAGGCCTTGTTGCTGACATGGAAGCTCACGCTAGTGTCCTTCGTGCCTGGCGTCCTGCTGGGCGTGCTCGTCGCGGTGCTCAGGCTTATGCCCCTGCCGCCGCTGCGCTGGGCTCTGAGCGTCTACGTCGAGATCTTCCGCAATATTCCCAGCGTAGCGCTGCTGATCTTCATCGTTTTCGCGCTACCCGATCTCAACATCGTGATCGACTATGAGCCCAGCGTGATCCTGACGCTGACGCTGGTCTGCTCCGCATTCACGGCGGACTACCTGCGCTCGGGTATCAACACCATTCCCGGCAGCCAGATCGAGGCTGCACTCAGCCTGGGCATGCGGCCGCTGCAGATTGTTTCTGCTGTGGTCTTGCCGCAGGCGCTGCGTTCGGTGGTGCAGCCGATGACTTCGCTGCTGATTGCATTGATGCTGTCAACCTCTCTGGCGTCGCAGCTGCCGTTTCCAGGTCGGGAGCTCACCGCGCTCGTATCCAAGATCGCCAACGACTCGGCGCTGGGCATTGCTGCGTTCGCTGTGGCTGCCACGATGTATGTCGCGACAGGCCTGCTCATCGCCTGGGCCGGCGCGGCTCTGGAAAAGAAAGTGCGGATACTGCGATGAGCCGCTCTCTGGAAGAAATTTTGTTTGCTGCGCCAGGCCGCCAGGCCCGGGCCGTCACCAACGTGGTGAGCGCGATCGCCGCAGCCGTGCTGCTTTTGCTGGCGATGGCAATCGTGTTCCGCTTCCATTCGGCAGGGCAGCTCGATGCTCCGTATTGGGAATTCTTTGCCTGGCCGACGACCTGGAGCTTTCTTGCCAAAGGTCTGCTCGGCACGCTGGCATCGTCGGCGATGGCCGCGGTCATTTCTCTGGCCCTCGGGCTGGTGCTGCTGCTGGGACGGCTGTCGCGGCTGAGGCTGATGCGTTGGCCCAGCATTGCTGTCATCGAGTTCCTGCGCGGCACGCCGACGCTGCTGCTTATCTATGTTTGCTTTCTGGTGCTGCCATCGGTCGGGATCAAGCTGAGCACCTATTGGATGCTGACCTTGCCCATAGGCTTGAGTACCGCAGCCGTGGTTGCCGAGGTATACCGCGCGGGCGTGCTCGCCGTTCCGCGCGGCCAGACCGATGCCGCGCGAAGCCTGGGATTGACCGAAGTTCAGGTCTTTTTCTTCGTCGTCTTTCCTCAGGCCCTTCGCTACATTGTTCCGGCATTGGTTGCGCAACTGGTCATCGTGGTCAAGGACACCACCTTCGGCTATGTCGTCACCTATGGTGAACTCATGCAGAACGCCAAGGTGCTCATAGCGAACTACCACTCGCTGGTGCCGGTGTACCTGGTCGTGGCGGCGCTTTACTGCCTTGTGAACTATGCGATTTCAAAGGCGAGCCAGCGACTGGGCAGGCCCATGCATTGATCGCTCTCAGGAGGTTCGCGGGCGGCTGGTACGGCGCTCTGTCATCAGCAGACGGGGCAATTGCCACGACAATGCGGTGTCGCGGCGTTTCTTGCGAACGCTCAAGCAGGAGTGAATGCATGGTCAGATGCGTGCAAACCATCCTCATCACGGTCATTTCGATGCTCGATGCGAGCGGCTGGCTCTCGAGCACCGGCGGTGTTCGGTGCCAGCGTTGGCGAGACGCTGCAACGAACTTTGTGGAAGCGATCGACACCCGTTGAAATCATGGCTGCTGACTCTTCTTTTTCTCAGATACCGGCCGGAGCAGGGGCTGCAAGCCCCGAGGGCCGCTTGCTCTTTTCCCGGATGGTCAAGCAGGTGCGGCTGCGTCAGTTGCAGCTTTTGCTGGCTTTGCAGCAATGCGGCTCGGTCATGCAGGCGGCAGTGGAGCTGAACATGAGCCAGTCAGCGGCTACCCAGGCCCTGGCCGAGCTGGAGCGGGTGCTGGGCATCAAGCTGTTCGAGCGCCATGCGCGCGGCATGCGGCCCACAGTGGCAGGCCAGGCTTTGATCGATGCGGCACGCAGCATGCTGGTGGGATTGCAGGAAGTGTCCGAATCGCTGGCCTCCATCCGTCGCGGGGCTTCGGCAGCGTTACGCCTCGGGGCCATTCCGGCAGCTGCGCTCTCGGTGCTGTCCCAGTTGCTGCCACGCTTTTACGAGGCGCACCCGCAGGTCTATGTGGATGTGCATGAGGACGCCAGCGCCCCTTTGCTGTCGCAGCTCATGGCTTCGGGCCTAGATGTGGTGTTCTGTCGCCAACCCCAGCTTTTGCCCGTGGAGTTTTCCTTCGAGCCGCTGTTGCTGGATGCGGCCGTGGTGATTGCGGATGCTGATCATCCGTTGGTCGGGCGGCGCGATGTGCCGCTGCCTGCCTTGAGGGGCGCGCGCTGGGTGCTGCCGAGCTTTGGCATCGCGGTGCGCAATATCGTAGAGACCGAGGTGCTGCCCGTACTGGAGGATGCCTCCTGGTTTCCTGCCTCCACTGTGTCCCTGCCAGTGCTCGAGGGCCTGCTCACCCAGCCTGGGGCCGTATCGCTGGTACCCCGCAGCATTCTTCCGGGACTGCGTTCCCAGGGGCGTGTGCGTGCGCTGGATGTGCGTATCGAGGGTGGCTTGCCGCCGCTGGGTGCGGTGTATCGTACAGACCATGCGCCAGCGCTGCTGCAGGAGATGCTCAGGCTCTGGCATCGGCTCAAGCTGCCTCATGCTGCAGCACCGGCATCCGCATAGACGGTTACCGGCAAGCAGGCTGAACGCCCCGGGCTATCGATACCTTGCAGACATGAAGCGCTCCGCGCGCTGATCGGGCGTGCCTGCCAGGCGACTGGGATGCGCCTTGGCAACCCAGGGTCAGGGGGCCGCGACCCTGCGCAGCAGGTAGATGTCCATGATCCAGCCATTTTGCTCGCGGGCCTGGGCGCGTCTGCTGGTGATGTCTGGCGCGATATTGCAAAGCCGGCCATGCATGAGCAATTGCTGTGGCATGCCCAGATAGGCGCCCCAGTAGATGTCGACATCGGTGTCTTTCAGCTGTTCATAGCTGCGTTGGCCATCCAGCATCACGACCAGGGTGTTCACCCCGGATGGCCAGCCGTTTTCGCGCAGTTGGCGACCGGTGGTGATCAGAAAGGGCTCGCCGATTTCGTTGAGTGCAATGCCGTGGGCACTGCACAGCACCTGCATGGATGTGATGCCTGGCACGACGCGCACCTGTTCGTGGGCTAGGCCCAGACGCGCGGCAATGCGCAGCGTGCTGTCGTAGAGGGCGGGGTCGCCCCAGACAAGCAGGGCCACACGCCCCGAGCGGTCAGACAGACGGTCCTGAAGACTGGCTTGCCAGCGCCGTGCAATGGCGTCGTGCCACTCATCCACCTGCTGGTCGTAGTCCGATCCCTGCTGGCGGCGTTGTGGCATATCGAAGTGCGCAATTCGGCTCTCGTCCACGGCCAGGCTTTGCAGCAGCGACAGGCGGACCTGGGCCAGCTCGGCCTTGCTGTCCTCCTTGTGTGGCAGCAGAACCAGGTCGGCGCTGCGAATCGCTTTCTCGGCTTCCCGGGTGAGGTGATCGGGGTTGCCGGTGCCGATGCCGATCAGGAACAGCTCCAGCATCAGGCGCCCTCAGCTCCGCAAGGAAAGCGTGGTTCGTCGCCGCGCGGCCGATAGCGGCGATCATAGTCATTGGCATAGAGCCGGCTGCTGCCGAAATCCTGCTGGCTCAGTGTGGCCCCGACCAGAATCAGTGCGCTGCGCTGCAGCGGATTGGATTGGGCTGTGCTGGCGATATCTCCCACGCGGGTGCGCAGCAGTTGCTCGTCCGGCCATGAGGCGCGCCAGACAATGGCTGCCGGGCAATCCGGGCCGTAGTGGCTGATGAGTTCCTGCTGCACCTGCTCGGCTACATGGACCGACAGATGAATGGCCAGTACGGCGCCGGTCGCCGCGAAGGCGGCCAGGGTTTCGCCGTCCGGCATGCTCGACGCCCGGCCCGAGGTACGTGTCAGCACCACCGATTGGCAGGAGCCAGGCAAAGTCAGCTCGGCCTCCAGAGCAGCGGCTGCAGCACTGAAAGCGGGGACACCGGGCGTGACGGTGTAGGGGATATTCAGCTCGCGCAGGGCGCGCAACTGCTCACCCATGGCAGACCAGATGCTCAGGTCACCGGAATGAAGGCGGGCAACATCCAGCCCTTGCTCGTGTGCGGTCTGGATTTCGGCCACGATGTCTTCCAGCGACATGGGGGCGGTGTTGACGAGACGGGCACCTGCAGGGCAGTGCGCCAGCAACTCGCTGGGTACCAGCGAGCCTGCGTACAGACACACAGGCGAGGCAGCTAGCAGATCACGTCCGCGAACGGTGATGAGGTCGGCCGCACCGGGGCCGGCTCCGATGAAATGAACGGTCAAGGCAAAACTCCAGGGATAAATGGTGTGGGCAGCGGCAAGCCGGCAATCGCCAGCGTCGCACGTCGGTCTGCCGAGACGGTGCGCAGCACTAGCAGCCGGCGATGGGTCAGGGCGGCGCCGGCTTGCAAGGCCAGAGCTTCTGCAACGCTGCCCGTGGCAAAGCGCTGCTGCAATCTTGCGGAATGGGATGGTGTGGCGATATGCGCAATCTCGCTTTCGGCACAGGTCTTCCAGTCGATATGGCCCGGGATCCGTCTCGCCCAGTCCTGCAAGGCGCGTGCCGCTGAGGTCTGGCTTTTGCTGGCCAGGAGGGCAAAGGTCCAGCGGCAGGGCGCTGAATCTGCGCTCTCGAGCCTCTGGTGGGCCTGGGTCCAGCAGCTTTCGAATGATTGAGGCAGAGCGCCGGCTTGAAAGCCCCAGCCTGCGAACAAATATCTCATTGGCTGCTCCAGACCCACTGCACCAGGGGGCGGGCCGGGGTCCAGGAATGCATGCTGCCCAGGCTCTGTGCTTCGCTCCATTGCAGTTGATACAACTGGCCGCCATGCGTGCGGTGCAGCTCCAGCAGCAGCGCCTGGGTGTGCAGCGCCACAGCATTCACCACCAGCCGCCAGGGCCCGGGAAGGCGCATGCACAGGGCATTGAACAGCTCGGCGCTAAAGCCTCCGCCGACAAAAACGGCCTGAGGCTCTGGCTGCAGACGGGGCAGGGCTGCCAGGGCGTGCTCATGAACCACTTCGATCGCTGCCGCATAGCGCTCAGCGTTCTGCGCAATATTGGCCGCACGCGCGGCATGCTGCTCCACACAGATGGCCTGGCCACCAGCCAGGCACCACTCGACGGCGACCGAGCCCGAGCCCGCACCCAGATCCCAGAGCCACTCGCCTTGGCGCGGAGCCAGCGCGGCCAGCGTCATGGCCCGCACCGGGCTTTTGGTGATCTGCCCGTCATGGGCAAACTCGCTGATGGGCCGGCCTGGTACCTGGGACAGACCTTTTCCGCCGCGCGCTTCGAAAGCCGCAGTCACAGGGGGCTTGGCCGGCTGGGTTGCCAACAGCGAAGCCAGCTCGCGCGCCGTGCCACTGCGGACGTCCTGCTGATCGCTGCCTGCCTGCTCCACCAGCCACAGGGGGCTGTCGCCCCAGCCCTGCTGCAGCAGCCACTGCGCCAGGGTGTGAGCGGCCGGGCCGTCACGCAACAGGCAGATAAAGCGCTCTTGAGGCGCCAGCAGAGGCGTCAGGCTGCTCAGGCTGCGGGCATGCAGGCCCAGGCAATGGGTACGCTCCTGGGACCAGCCCAGCTCGCCCGCAACCCAGGAAAATGTCGAGGCTTGAGGGTAATTGCGCCACTCACCCAACTCCAGGTGCCTGGCCAGCGATGCCCCGGCACCGAAGTGAAACGGATCGCCGGACACCAGTACGGCCACGCCTTGATGTCCGCGCAGCTGCAGCACGGGCTCAACGCTGAAGGGGATCGGCCAGGCTCTGCCACGCGCTCCTGCTTGCGCCAGGGCCAGATGACGCGGACTGCCGAACACAACACTGGCATCATCCAGGGCTTGTCGCGCTGCGGGGCTCAGGCCTTCCAGCCCTGACGGATGAATTCCGATAATTGAAAGCCACGGATTGGCCATGACCCAAGTTCTCCTGTTAGGCGGCACTTTCGATGCCTATATCTTGTCCACGCTGCTGCATGAGGCCGGGGTGCAAGCCATCTATTCCTATGCGGGGGCCACCCAGACGCGCCGTACTCCGGCCCTGCCGGTGCGTGTGGGCGGCTTTGGCGGCGTGCAGGGGCTGGTCGATTACCTGAGTGCGCATCACATCACCCATGTCATTGACGCCACCCACCCGTTCGCCGCACAGATGAGTGCCAATGCCATCGCGGCCTGCGCCCGACTGAATCTGCCCTTGCTGTCCATGGAGCGGCCAGCCTGGCAGGCCCGGCCCGGCGATCAATGGCAGCATGTGCCGGATATGGCGGCGGCCGCCAAGATCCTGAGCCCTATGCTCAAGCGGGTATTTCTGGCCATTGGACGCAAGCAGCTGGCGGCGTTTGTGGGGCTGGCCGACGAGCACCAGTTTGTGCTGCGCGTCATCGACCAGGAGGGTGGTGCCTTGCCTTTGCCGGCATCCAGCTATGAGCTGATCGTGGCGCGCGGTCCGTTTCAACTCGCCGATGAACTGGCGCTGCTCGGGAAGTACCGCATCGACTGCATAGTCAGCAAGAACGCCGGTGGAGCAGACACCTATGCCAAGATCGAGGCCGCGCGGCAACTGGGCATTGCCGTCATCATGGTCGACAGACCGGTGCTGGAGCCGCGCACCCAGTGCCAAAGCCCGCAACAGGCCATGGAGTGGTTGGACCGGCAGCGCTGCTGAGCACTTTTGCCCGGCAGGACCTTGCGTGTACTCAGGCATGGTCGCTCACGATGGAAGCTGCGCTGCTGCAGGCTTCATAGCTGCGCGGGGTGTAGACATGCTTGCCCACCTGGCGGGTCTGGCTGTTGCCCACGATCACCACCGTGCGCATATCGGCCATATCGGCCCGTGCATCCAGCAGCTTCACGACCCGCAGTGTCTCATCGGGGCGGCTGACGTTGCGGGCAAAGCAGATCAGGCGCTCGGGCTCGCATTCCTGCTGAAGCACCTGCAGGGCGCGCGAGAAGCCCTCGGGGCGCGATCGGGAGCAGGGGTTGTAGAAGGCCATGGCGAAATCGGCCTGGGCGGCCAGACGGATGCGGCGCTCGATGATGCTGGCGGGTTTGAGGTTGTCGGACAGATTGATGGTGCAGAAGTCATGTCCCAAGGGGGCGCCCAGACGCGCTGCCGCTGCCAGCATGGCGGTGATGCCCGGCTGCACCTGCACGTCCACGCCCTGCCAGCGGGCATGCTCCTCGGGGCTGGCCTGCTCCAGCGTCTCGAACACGGCACTGGCCATGGCGAATACGCCCGGGTCGCCCGACGAGAGCATCAGCACCTTGCGGCCCTGGGCTGCAAGATTCAAGGCATTGCGCGCACGCTCGAGCTCCTCTCGGTTGTCGCTGGCATGCAGCTGCAGATGTTCCAGACCCTGTAGCCGCGCCACATAGGGAAAGTAGCCGAATGCATCGCTGGCGCTGGCAATGCTGTCGAGCACCTGCTGCGTCAGCAGGGCATCATCGCCGGGGCCCAGGCCCAGCACCAATAGTTGTGGAGGCATTGAGGTCTTGCTCATGGCGGCGCGATCACATGTCATTGGCCGGGCGGCGGCCCTGGCCATGCACGACGATGATGGCGAAATAAGGGCAGCGCTCGGGCGCATCGCGCAGCGGCATGACCTGCTGATCGCTCATGGTGCCGTTGATGACCAGCCAGGCACGCTCCAGCTTGCCTTGCTCGATCAGCAGCGCACGGATGCGGCCCAGATGCCGTCCCACCTTCATGATGACCAGCGCGTCCGAGCGCGCCATATGCTCACGCAGTGGCGTATCGGGCAGGGTCGCGGGCAGCACGCTCATCACATCGTCACCCCAGGTCATGGGAATTCCGGTGGCATGCCAGCAGCCCACCATGCCGGGTATGCCGGGCAGCACCTCCACCGTCACCTGTGCCGCCTGGCGCAGGCGCACATAGAGGTGCATGAAGGAGCCGTAGAAGAATGGATCGCCTTCGCAGAGCACGATCACATCCTCGCTGCGCGTGAGCTCCGTCAGCCTGGACTGCCAGTCCTGATAGAAGCTGGACAGCTGGGCGATATAGCGGGGGTCGTCGTGCGGAATCTCCGTGGTCAGCGGGTACTCCATCGGGTACTCCGTGACCTCGGCATGCAGCAGGCCATTGACCAGTTGCCGCGCCTTGCCCGGGTGACCGCGCTTGCGGAAGTAGGCCACATGACGGGCGTTTCTCAGCAGGCGGTCGGCCTTCACGCTCATCATGTCGGGATCGCCGGGACCCAGTCCCACGCAGAAGATTTTTCCTTGATTCATGGTGACTCTTCCTACTCCACCGTGGTTGCCAGCGCGTTGATGGCGGCAACCGTGATGGCGGAGCCGCCGAGGCGCCCTTGCACGATGGCAAACGGGATCTGCCCCCATTCGCGCAGCGCGTCCTTGGACTCCGCAGCTCCCACAAAGCCGACCGGGCAGCCGACGATGGCGGCCGGGCGCGGGCAGTGCGGGTCCTGCAGCATATGGAGTAGATGAAACAGGGCCGTGGGAGCATTGCCGATGGCGACCACGGCACCGTCCAGATGCTCGCGCCACAGCTCCAGTGCTGCGGCGCTTCGGGTGTTGCCCATGTCGGCGGCCAGCGCTGGCACACGCGGGTCCTGCAGGGTGCAGATGATGGAGTTCTGAGCCGACAGGCGCTTGCGCGTGATGCCCTCGCTGACCATGCGTGCATCGCAGAGCACGGGTGCTCCGCGCTGCAGCGCGGCTTCCGCTGCTTCGGCAAAGGTCGGGGAGAAATGGATATGCGAGGCCAGCTCCACCATGCCGGCTGCGTGAATCATGCGGCAGGCGACCCGCTCTTCCACGGGGTTGAAGCGCTTGAGATCGGCCTCGCGGCGGATGATGCTGAACGATTGCCGGTAAATCTCTTCACCGCACTTTTCATAGTTGTAGGTCATTGAGTTGTTGCTGTATCTCGTGAGGATCGGAGTTCAGAGGCCGATAGGGAATGGAGGCCCGGGCCGACGGTTGCGCCTCGGCGGGGCTGGCGTGCAGCCATATCTGGCCCGCTGTGTCCTGGCTGGCAAACACCACATTTGTTGCATCGGCAGGCAGGGCGCAGAGCTTGGCGCAGCCGCTGATATGAAGATGCCGGTCCGCCGCCTGTGAGCTGGCGAATTGCAAGGCCATGGGCTGGGCCGGGATATGGGCCTGAGGGCAGTTGGGGGCGCCGGTACAGGCCGAGACCCGCAGGCGCACATCCGTAGGCTGGCTGATCCAGTCCCTGGCATCGAGCCGGGCAGGCAGTGAATCCAGGTGCTTGTTCGGCAGCAGCAAAGATTTCCAGGGCGTGACCCGGATCTCCGCCTGTTCGGGCATGAGAGCCGCCAGCTTCTGTATGGCCCATGCGTCCAGGCGCCCCAGCGGGGTGCCCAGCAGCAGGCCGTGAGGGTTGAGCGCTCCGGGCCGCAACGGCCTGGCAGTGGTCGTGTCCTGAGTGCGGAGCTCAAGGTGATGGCTGGCCCTGGCGAGTCCGCAGGCCTGAAGGTCGATGGGCTTTGCAAGGCCGCGCAATCGGCCTGCGGCCTGCGCGCTGCGCTCACGGGCAAACCACAGGGCAATCCGTATGGCGGCCTGGACGGCCGCCGGTGCGCTCTCGAAACCGTACCAGTCTGCCGATTGGCCCAGGGCAAGCCCATAGCGTCCATCGGCGCAGGCCCATAGCTGAAGGTCGGAGCTCAGGCTTTGGAGATGGCACCGCGGATCGTCGACCAGCATGTCAAATTTGCCGGGCAGGGCCGGCATGTCCTGCTGTTGCAGGGCCAGGGGAGTCAGATCACGCGCCGCCGCCACAGAAAGCGCCAGAGCCAGCGCATGGGTGCGATCTCCTCTGGCATAGAACGGCGTGCAATGCACGGCAGGCGCCAGATCTGTCTGTTCATCGGCAGGGGCCAGTCTGGAGGCAACGAGCGCTGCGCGCAAGGCAGGCAGGGACGACTCATGTACGCCGCGCAATTGCAGATTGCCGAGGCGGGTCAGCTCGATCTGCCCCGAGGCATGGGTTCGTGCGAGCTCGGCCAGTACCAGCCACTGAGCAGCGGTGAGTGACGCGCAGCGAGGGCGCACGCGAACGATCCAGCCGTCCTGTGCCTGCATGGGCTTCCAGGTGCTTGGACACCAGCCGCGAATCTGGATGGTCTCAGGGCTGGACAAGCGCTGCTCCAGGCGACGAGGCCAGGGCACGGCCGGCCCACTGGGACAAATCTGACTGGCAAATTCCATGCAACATAGGTCATCCACGGTCGGTTTGGCCGATACCCGGGCCAGACAAACAAAATGTGCAGAGGGAAATGAAGAGGTGATGAGCCGCACGCGGGCGCTGGCAGATCACAAGCCACATGCAATCCCGCTGCGCCTTGTACACACCAGGCCGGTCTCCGGACTTACAGAGCCCACCTGGGGGTGGCATGTCGATGCGCCTTCCCGCTTGCGCAGTGGCAGCCGTGGCCGTGGGCCAGGGCTTGCATCTCCATCTCTCTGATTACCGTTGCGGGTGCAGTGCAGGATTGGTGGAGATTCCATTCACCTGCTTCTCGTTTCACCTCCGCGCGCAGAGCACGCCATGAGGCACCTGTGGTGGCGCGATCTTACGCGATAACCTGGTGCACACGGCCCAATTCATCGGCTTGGCAGCCGCTTTCCTGCCGCCTGCGCAACGACCGGATATCGATCAGATGGGCCGGCGAGCTGGCGTGATGTCCTATCAGGCGGCTATCAAAATAGATAGCAATAAACGCTTTATCGTTAATTTGTTGAGGTCTTTTATTGGGTGAATTTCAGCGGAAGTCGCAGCGTATCCGGCCAGGCCTTTGTCAGCCGCTCGGCACCGCCAAACAGACGCCTGTTCTGGCCCGCAGCGATTTCACAGTCCACCAGAATCTGTGCCACGACAGGTACAGGCCCGCGCTCCAGCTGCAGCACATCGGGGCTGCGGAAGTCGCTGAGCAGCCACAGGCAGGATGGTTGCCGGGAGTATCTGGCCGCCATCTGCCAGCCTGACTGCAGGGCATGGGCCAGCGGCGTGCCGCCACCGCCGCGCAGTGGCTCGATCAGATCGGCATTCCAGCGTGGCGCCCGCGTGGGCTCCAGCAGCCAATGCAGCTGTCCTGCGCCGAAGCACAGCAGGGCCACGGATTCGCGCTGCAGATAGGCCCGGCGCAACCACTGCAGCAGCAAGCCCTTGGCCTGGGCAAATGCGCCGCTCTCCACCATGGAAGCCGAGCAGTCCAGCAGGAACAGGTGTTGCCTGCGCACAGCTCCCTCGGGCTGGCGCCAGCGCAGATGTGCGGGGGCCAGTGGCAGCCCCTGGCGCTGGCGCAGGGTGGCAGTCCAGTCAATGCTCGCCCCTGGCATCTTGTGGATGCTGGGTGCAGCATGGCTGGCCAGGGAGAGGCCATGGTTTTCGGAGCCGACTTGCCCCCGGCCGCCGCTCAGCGCAGCGGACCGGAGGCTCGGGCTTTTTTTGCGGCCAGGGCCTCCAGGGCTGCCTGTGCCATGGCGTCGGCCTGTTGAGCCTCGAAGACGACGCTGCTCACGGCTTGAGCCTGGCCCCAGCCGGCAGGCGGCTGTTCGAGGCCCGGGCCAGCATCTTGAGGCAAGGAGCTCGTGGCGCCGGGCTCGCGGGTGGCCGGTGAATGAGAGGCTGGCGCCTGGGTATCAGGCTCTGTGCGGCCTGCTCCGCCCGTGCCCGACGGTGTGGCAGGCGTTGCCGGCGGCTGGGCGGAAGGCGTGGCTGCGGGGGGCTGCCGCAGCTGGCTGGCGCTGTCCGGGGGGGACTGGCTGGCGCGATGCTGCAGCACCAGTGGCGCGACTTCGGCCACATGTGCTGGCGTGATGCTGTGACTGCCTTGCCAGGCCGCCAGGGCGCGTGCAGCGCGAAGCATGACCAGGTCGGCGCGCAGCCCGTCGACCTGGGCGGCAATGCACTGCAGGGCCACGGCCTCGTGGATGGCATCGCTCCATGCCAGCTCCGAGGGATTGCGGCAACGGCTGCGGGCCTGCGCCAGCTGTTGACGAATCTCCTGCTGGCGGGACGCATGGGATTGCACAAAGCCCTGGGGGTCCAGGTCAAAGCGCAGCCTGGCCTTGACGATGCTGCTGCGCAGCTGCGGGTCCTGGGCATTGTCCAATTGCACACAAAGGCCCAGGCGGTCCAGCAGCTGCGGGCGCAGCATGCCTTCCTCGGGGTTCATGGTGCCGATCAGCACAAAGCGCGCGGCATGGCTGTGCGAGATGCCGTCGCGCTCTATGCGATTGATGCCGGAGGCAGCCACGTCAAGCAGCACATCGACGATGGCATCGGGCAGCAGATTGATTTCATCGACATAGAGCACGCCGTCGTGCGCCTTGGCGATCAGCCCTGGAGCGAAGCCCACTTCGTGGCCCGAAAGCGCCTTGGACAGGTCCAGGCTGCCGGTCACATGCTCGATGGAGGCACCTAGCGGCAGGGTGACGAAAGGCGCAGGGGCCAGCAGATCTGCCAGCGCACGGGCCGCGGTGGACTTTGCCGTGCCGCGCGGCCCCCGGATCAGCACGCCGCCCAGTTGCGGCTCTATCGCGGCCAGCAGCAGGGCCTGTACCAGGGTGGGCTGCCCCTGTATGGCAGAGAGTGGGAATACGGGTGCCGGATCGTGGTTCGGGCTCATTGGGAAAGTTGTCCTTCCATGAATTCTTCGTGCTCCAGCATCTGGGCCAGCAGGCTCTGGTGATGTTCGCCAGGCTGCTCCCACATGCCGCGGTCTATGGCCTCCAGCAGGCGCGAGACGATATCGCCCAGCGCTTGAGGATTGTGCTGGCGCAGAAACTGGCGCACGCTCTCGTCTTCGACATAAGCCTGGGTGACCATGGCGTAATGCTGGTCCGAGACCAGCGCTGTGGTGGCATCGAAGCCGAACAGATAGTCCACTGTGGCCGCCATCTCGAAGGCGCCCTTGTAGCCGTGGCGCATGGCGCCCGCAATCCACTTGGGGTTGGTGACTCGGGCGCGCACCACACGGCCGATCTCCTCGGCCAGGGAGCGGATCTTGGCAGACTGAGGATTGCCATGGTCGCCATGATAGATGGCAGGCTCGCCGCCGCCCAGGTGGCGCACGGCCGCCACCATGCCGCCCTGATGCTGGTAGTACTCGCTGGAGTCCAGCAGGTCATGCTCGCGGCTGTCCTGGTTCTGCAGCACCACATCGAGTGCCTGCAGACGCCGCTCCAGCGCGGCGCGGGCCGGCACGCCATCGGCCTGCTGGCCGTAGGCATAGGCACCCCAGTGCAGGTAGTGGCGAGCAAAGTCACCCGCATCGGTCCACTGGCCGGTACGCAGCATCTCATGCATGCTGGCACCATAGCTGCCGGTGGGCGCTCCGAAAACGCGCCACAGCGCCTGTTCGCGGGCCGCGTCGGCGCTCAGGCCCTGGTCCATGGCAGTTTGCGTGTCACGCAGCATGCGGGAGCGGATAGGGTTGTCCTCGGCGTCCTCATCCAGCTCGGCCACGGCACGTACCGCGGCATCGAACATCTGCACCACGTTGGGAAAGGCATCGCGGAAAAAGCCGCTGATGCGCAGCGTCACGTCAACGCGCGGGCGACGCAGGCCCACGGCAGGAATGATTTCGAAGTCGGTCACGCGCTGGCTGCCGGCCGCCCATTTGGGACGCACCCCGATCAGGGCAAAGGCCTGGGCGATATCGTCGCCGCCGGTACGCATGGTGGCTGTTCCCCAGACGGAAAGACCGATGGCCTGAGGATATTCGCCATGCTCCTGCAGATAGCGCTCCAGCAGGCGCTGTGCGGACTGCTGCCCCAGCGCCCAGGCAGTCTGGGTGGGGACGGCACGGGTATCCACGGTGTAGAAGTTGCGCCCCGTGGGCAAGGTGTCGCAGCGCCCGCGCGAGGGCGAGCCGCTGGGCCCGGGCGGCACAAAGCGACCTTGCAGTGCGCGCGAGAACTGCAGTAGCTCCTGTGGGCCGCAGGCGTCCAGTGAAGGTGCAATCTGCTGCTCTATGCGCGTCAGCACTTGTCGTGTGTGCGGCCAGTCGCGGGCCAGCGCGGGATTGGCAATGACCTGCAAGGCCAGCAGCTCGAGCCGCTCGCGCGTGTCGCCGCCATGGCGCCAGGTGCCGGCATCCTGCTGCTGCAGCGCGGCCGGGTGTGGGCCATTCCAGGGGGCTGCGGCATCCATGTCCAGCGGGTTCCAGTCCATGTCCGGCAGCAGGTCGGTAGTCAGCGCGTTGAGCAGGCCTTGCTCGTCGCCGCCACTGCCCGGATAGCGCGCCAGCGAGAGCAGGGTGGATTCGCGCAGCTGGCCCTGTGGCGAGCTGCCGAAGATATGCAGACCGTCGCGGATCTGGGTTTCCTTGAGTTCGCACAGATAGGCATCGATGCGTTCCAGCAACTGCTCGTCGGCATCGGGTTGCGCGCTCGCAGCTTCAAGGCCTAGCTCGCGCAGCAGATCCTGCTGTCTGGCGCAGTCCAGAATCTGTTTGCGCAGCAGGCTGGAGCGGCGCAGATCGACCAGCAGGGCTTCGTAGTATTCGTCCACCAGGCGTTCCAGCTCCTGCATGGGGCCGTGGTTTTCGGCGCGCGTGAGCGGCGGCATCAGATGGTCGATGATGACGGCCTGGCTGCGGCGCTTGGCCTGCGCCCCTTCGCCGGGGTCGTTGACGATGAAGGGATAGACATGCGGCAGCGGGCCGAGAATGGCATCGGGCCAGCATTGCTGCGACAGCGCCAGGCTCTTGCCCGGCAGCCATTCCAGATTGCCATGCTTGCCCACATGGACCATGGCGTCCACGCCAAACACATCGCGCAGCCAGAAGTAGAACGCAAGATAGTGATGGGGCGGCACCAGCTCGGCGTCGTGATAGCTGGCGTAGTCATTGCGCCCGTCGAGCGCGCGTGCGGGCTGTATGCCCACGAAGACATGGCCCAGCTGCAGGCCGGCAATCATGAACCAGCCATCGCGCAGCATGGGGTCTTGCTCGGGCGCACCCCAGCGCTCGGCTATGGTCTGGGCCATGTCGCCGGGCAGCTGTGCCAGGCGCTGTTGATAGGCCTGCAGCGAATAGCCCTGGCTTGCAGGGCGCAGCGGCCATTTTTTGGGGTCATTGGCGATGCCTTGCTGCAGCAGGCCCATCAGCGCCAGGCCGCAGTCGGGCCGCGCAGCAGCATCTCCCAGCTGCCAGCCGTCACGTGCCAGCTGATCCAGCAGGGCAATGACGGATTCCGGCGTATCGAGACCCACACCGCTGCCCATGCGTGCCTCGCTGCCCGGGTAGTTGGCCAGTATCAGCGCGGCCTTCTTCTGAGCTGCAGGCTTGCTGCGCAGCCGGCACCAGCGCCAGGCCAGCTCGGCAATCCAGGCGACGCGGTCGGGCTCGGCCTGGTAGCTGATCACATCGGTCTGCGTCAGCTCGCAGCGATGGGCCAGGCCCTTGAAGCTCATGGCGCGCGTCATGATGCGGCCGTCCATCTCGGGCAGCACCACCTGCATGGCAATGTCGCGCGGGCGCAGGCCCTGGCTGTCGGCCAGCCAGTCTTCGCGGTTGCTGCCGCTGGCGATGACCTGCAGCACGGGAATGTCGCCGGCCAGCGCGTCGGCCGCCTCGCCGGTGCGCGCATGTTCTCCGAGAGCCGCAAACGCCGTGGTGTTGAGAATGATCTGCACCTGGTGGGTGATGCACAGGGAGCGCAGCGTCTGCAGGCACAACCCGTCCTTGAGCGACTCCAGGGCCAGCGGCAGCGGGTTCAGGCCGCGCGCGAGCAGGGCCTCGGCCATGGCATCGAAGGCCTCGGTATTGGCCGCCAGCAGGTGCGAGCGGTAGAAGACCAGCATGGCCACGGGTGCTCCAGGCGTCCAGCGTGCCTGCAGGTCGTCCAGGCCCGGAAGATGCCCTGCATCGTCATCCATCCAGGCCTGTGGTACATGCACGGCCACGGGGGGCAGCACCCGCACGGGCGCTGCCTCGCGGCCCTGGTTCAGGCCCCAGGCTGCCGCCATGCGCAGGAACTCGCGGGCATTGCCCAGACCGCCGGCGCGCAGGTATTGCCACAGCGCACGGCTTTGCTCGGGCTCCAGCGTACCTTTGGCCAGCAGCTCCGGATCTTCCTGGTTGTCGCCCGAGAACATGGCCAGCTTCTGGCCCTTGCGGCGCGCCAGCTTTTGCAACTGCTCGATGCCGTAGGGCCAGGTGGACTCGGCTCCCAGATGATCGACGATGACCAGCCTGGCATGCTGCAGCACCTCGTCGATATACAGATCGAGCGAGGCGCTCTGGCGTAGATGCAGCAGGTTGGCCAGGCGTAGCGTGGGCGTGGACCCAGCGGCCTGGGGCTCGGCCTGCAGCCATATCCGGTAGGCATCTGCCAGCAGCGACAGCGTGGTGTCGGCAGAGCTGAGCACCACCATGTCGGCAGGCGTCTGGTCCAGACGGGTGACGATGCTGTCGTCTTCGACAAAGCCGCCGGGGCGGGAGCTGAGCAGGTGCATGGTTCAAAAACAGTAGCTGATGGCGCTTTTCAGCAAAGGGCTAGAGCCGGTTTCGGCTAATTTCTCAGACTTCGGCGCTTTTCAGCGCCTGCTGCAGCACGGCGGCGTCGAGTTGCTTGCCAATGAATACCAGGCGCGTAGCGGCAGTCTCGCCCACGGTCCAGGCACGGTCGAAATAGGCATCAAAACGGCGGCCCACGCCCTGCACCAGCAGACGCATCTTCTTGCCAGGCAGAGCGGCAAAGCCCTTGACGCGCAGCACGCCATGTTGCTCCACGATGGCTTGCAACGCCTGCATCAGACGCTCGCGGTCCACGGCACCCAGGTCCAGGTGCAGGGAGTCGAAGGCATCGTGGTCATGGTCTTCGTCATGGTCATGGTGGCTGTGCTTGTCGTCGATCGACAGCTCGGCGGCGCGATGCTGGCCCAGCAGCACGTTCAAGGGCACCTGGCCCTGCACGGCTTCGATCATCTTCACGCTGGCAGGTACTTCTTCGGCCACCAGGGCACGTACCTGGCCGAGTTGCTCGGCCGTGACCAGATCGGCCTTGGACAGCACCACCAGGTCGGCGGCCGAGAGCTGATCCTCGAACAGCTCATGCAGGCTGGCGTCATGGTCCAGATTGGGGTCGGCCTGACGCTGTTCGTCGACGGCATGCGGGTCATGGGCAAACTGGCCGGCGGCCGCAGCGGGCGTATCGACCACGGTGACCACCGAATCGACAGTGAAGACATTGGCGATGTCGGGCCACTGGAAGGCCTGGACCAGGGGCTTGGGCAGGGCCAGACCACTGGTTTCGATCAGCAGCACATCGATGTCGGCGCGGCGCTCGGCCAGAGCCTTCATGACGGGGAAGAACTCTTCCTGAACGGTGCAGCACATGCAGCCGTTGGCCAGCTCGTAGATCTGGCCCGACTGCATATCCGCGCCGCCTTCTTCCTTGCAGCCTATGGCGCAGGTCTTGAGGATTTCGCCGTCAATGCCCAGTTCGCCGAACTCGTTGACGATGACCGCCACGCGCAGGCCCTTGGCCTGCTCGAGAATATGGCGCATCAGCGTGGTCTTGCCGCTGCCGAGAAAGCCGGTGACGATGGTGGCGGGGATTTTGGTGGTTTGCATGGATCACTCTCCGGATGGGAATCAACAGGGAAATTCGACAGGGAAAACTTATTCGTGCAGTGCAGGCTGTGGTCCATGCACGCGCAGGTGTTCGTGGGGACAGTCCTGCTGCTGCACATGGGCTGTTAGTACGGGCTCGATCGTCGTGGCATCCATGGGGCCATACCACACGCCTTCGGGGTAGGCGATCATCAGCGGGCCATGGTTGCACGGGTACTGGCAACTGGTTTGCAGCAGCATCACCTGCTTTTTGAGCAGTGGGTTTTGCTGCACGGTGCGCGCCAGTTGCGGCCACAGCGCGACGGCTCCCTTGGCCGCGCAGCGCGGGCCCACGCACCACAGCACATGGTGCTGGTGCTCCGGCACTTGGGACCAGGCTTTGGGGTCGCGCTCCCAGTCCTCATCGGCCAGCAATTGTGGCACCTCGGGCTGCTGCAGCGCGCTGGGAATGGTGGTGGCCAGCAGCTCGGCCAACGCCGGCAACTGCAGCAGGGGTTGAGCAAACACGATGCGAGGGGCGTGTTTGCCGGGTTGCCCTGAAGCCTGTTGCTTGGCGCGCCAGCGCATGATGAGCTTGTGCAGCCAGCGGCGCAGCGAAGGCTCGTCGGGCACCATGACAGGCAGGATCAATATCTGATCGGCATCGGCGCACAGGTCCAGCGCTTCGGGCAAGGCAGGCTGTGCTCGGTCCACAAAGGCGGGTTGCACACGCAGCACAGGCGCTTGTGCGGCAGCCAGCCGGGCCTCAAGCTGCGTTGCCAGGTCGCTCAGTTCCGTCAGGCCGCCCGCATAGGCCGCACCGCGACTGAGCAGTACGATGGCCAGGTCGGCGTTGGCTGCAGGTAAAGAGGGCGTGGGCTCAGTGCAGGTCTGGGTCATAGCAGCTCATCCGGCATGAATTCGATCACGGGCTTGCCCGTGCGTGCGCTGGTGTGCACCTGGGCGTGCACGCCGTAGACACGGGCAATGGTCTCGGGCGTCAGCACCTCGGCTGGAGTGCCTTGCGCCACCAGCGCACCGTGCTGCAAAAGGTAGATGCGGTCGCAGTAATGCGCGGCCAGCGGCAGCTCGTGCAGAGCGGCCAAAGTGGTCAGGCTCAGGCCGCGAATCAGATTCATCAGCTCGAACTGGTGGCGCACGTCGAGATGGTTGGTGGGCTCATCCAGCACCAGCAGCGGTGCCTGCTGGGCCAGTGCGCGGGCCATGAGCACGCGCTGCTTTTCACCGCCCGAGAGTGTGGAAAACATGCGCTCGGCCAGTGACAGGGCCTGTACCCGCGCCAGCGACTGGGTGACGATGGCAAAGTCTTGCGCGCTGTCCTTGTCAAAGGCGCTTTGGTGCGGCGTGCGCCCCATCAGCACCACATCGCGCACGCGCAGATCGAACTCGTTGGCATTTTCCTGTGCCAGCACGGCCATGGCACGGGCGTTGTCGCGGGCACTGTGCCGCCAGACGTCGCGCTCCTGCATGAAAACCGTGCCACTTGCGGGCTTGAGGATGCGGTAGATCATGCGCAGCAGCGTGGACTTGCCACTGCCGTTGGGCCCGAGCAGGCCCACGAACTGGCCGCTGCTCACCTGCATGCTGACATCGCGCACGATGTGCGCCGCTGCGGCCTGAAAGTTGAGCTGACTGGCCTGCAAAAGCAGCTTGCACTGGCTGGGTGCCTGAGCTTGATGGGCTTGGAACATCACAGGCTCAGTCTTTCCCTGGCATTCTTGCGGCACAGCATCCAGACAAAGAAGGGGCCGCCCAGCAGCGAGGTGATGACGCCCACGGGCACCTCGGCAGGAGCAAAGCTGATGCGCGAGAACACATCGACCCAGACCAGGAAGATGGCGCCCACCAGCGCCGCCACGGGCAGCACGCTGCGATGCTCGGCCCCGACCAGCATGCGCGTGACATGGGGCACGATGAGGCCCACAAAGCCGATTGGGCCTGTCAGCGCCACCAGCACGCCAGTGACCAGAGAGACCAGCACAAACAGCCAGCGCCTTGTGCGTGTGGTGTCCACGCCCAGGGTCATGGCGGTTTCTTCGCCCGCGAGCAGGGCATTGAGTGAGCGCGCCTGCGTCAGCAGCAGCACCACGCCCGCCAGCAGCAGCAAGGCTGGCAGGCCTAGTTCGTCCCAGCGCGTGCCGGCCAGGCTGCCCAGCGTCCAGGTCAGCACCGAGTTAGCCAGCTCGCGCTGATCGGTCGTGAGCACGATCAGGCTGGTGACGCCGCCCAGACAGTAGGCAATGGCCACACCGCCCAGAATCAGGCGCGAGGCCAGTAGCCGGCCGTGTGCATGGGCGAGAAAGTACACCGTGGTGCAGGCGGCCAGTGCGCCGCCAAAAGCGCCCAGCGGCAGGGCCAACTCGCCCGCAAAGGCCAGCGTGCCAAAGGCCAGAACGCTGACTGCGCCCACCGAGGCGCCTGACGACACTCCCAGCAGATAGGGGTCGGCCAAGGGGTTGCGCACCATGGCTTGCATGGCCACGCCCACCACGGCCAGGCCTGCTCCGGCCAGAGCTGCGAGCAGCACGCGCGGCAGGCGCACGCGCCAGACGATTTGTTGCTGTGCCACGGTCCAGTCACCTCCGGACCCACCAAAGTTCAAGCCCAGGTTGTTGAGCTGCTGGCCGATTTCATGCGCCGTGATCTGCCAGGCCAGTTGTGGTGCCATGCGCACCGGCCCCAGCGTGATGGCCAGCGTGAGCGACAGCAGCAGCAGCGCGATCAATGCCGCCAGCCACAATGCCAGTTGGCGGCGCTGGCGAATAAACGCGTTGGTAGGTGTATTGGCAGCAGCGAAAGAGTCGGTCGCTGCAGTTGCCGTGGTGGTGTCAGTGGCCTGCATCATGGCTCGCTTACTTGCTCGGGGTGCAGTGCATGGGCCAGGCGCTGGGTGGCGGCGACATTGCGCGGGCCGGGCGTGGCTTCGGCAAACTCCAGCAGCACGAACTTTTGCTCGCGTATGGCCTTGAGGTGGGCCAACTCAGGCTTGGCCAGCAGAAACTGGCGTTTGCCGTCGGGCGTGGGTCTGTCGTTGTCGACGATGACGATCCAGTCCGGTTCGCGCGCAATCACGTCTTCCCAGTTGCCGCGCATCCAGCTGCTGTCCAGATCGTCAAAGATATTCGTTGCGCCAGCGGCCTCGATCATGGCCTGGGGCATGGCATAGCGGCCCGTGGTGACGGGGATGTCTGTGCCGCTGTCGAACACAAAGACCTTGGGTTTGTGGCTCACGTTTTGGAGGGCATCGGTCACGCGCTGCAGCTGGGCGCGCTGATCGCCCACCAGCGCTTGGGCGCGTGCCTCGATGTCAAAGATGCGGCCCAGGTTAAGCAGGTCGTTGAAAGTGTCTTCCAGCGAAACACGCTCGCGAGCCACCTGGCGTATGCAGGATTCGCTGAGCACATAGCTGGCAATGCCCAGCTCCTTGAGGCTGGCGGGAGTGATCTGGCCTGGTCTGAAGCCATAGGACCAGCCGCTGAAGACGAAGTCCGGCTGGGCGTTGAGCAAGGTCTCCAGGTTCATGCCCTGGCTGGAGAGATCGGGCACGCCGGCCAGCAGCGGCTGCATGGCGGTGGGCAGGCGGCTGAGGTCGCGCAGACCGCCATAGCCCACCAGCCTGTCCTGCAGGCCCAGGGCAAGAAACATCTCCAGCAGATTGATGCCGTGCACCACGGCACGCTGCGGAACTTTGTCATAGACCACGGGCTGGGTGCAGACATCGATGGTGAGCGCTGTTTTTGCCGCCTTGCTGGCTGAGGCTTGCGGGGTGCTGCCGGCCTGATGGCTTTCGCCGCAGGCGCTGAGCGCTGCTGCCGAAGCCAGCAGTGCGACAAACCGTAGCGGTTGCTTCAGTAACAGGAGCTGCTGGCGTATGTATTTAAAGGACTTCATGGCTAAAAATGTCTGAACTCAAGAAAATACAAGTGCAGGCTGCTACTGATATCAAAGCGATGTATGGCGCTTAGAACGTGAACTCGGCCGTCAGATCGACGCGCCGCCCCTCGCCGGGATAGGCTTGGGAAGCCCGGGCATTGGAGACTGCCGAGTAGGTGTAGAGCTTGTCGTTGAGGTTGCGCAGCGTCAGGCGATAAGTGCTGTGCGGCTGGGGGCGCCAGCTCAGTGCTGCATCCCAGACGGTGTAGCCGCCGCTGCGCGCGGTGTTGGCGTTGTCCGCAAAGCGGCTGCCCACGGCACGTGCGCCCAGCGATGCCTGCCAGAGGCCTAGGCTGCTGTGGGTAGTGTAGTGGGCCCACAGATTGGCGGTGTTGCGCGCCACGTTGGTGGGACGCTTGCCGGAGCGATCCACGCCGCCGGCTTCGATCAGCTTGTCGTATTGGGCATCGACAAAGGCGTAGTTGCCTTCCACGCGCCACTGGGGCGACAGGCGCATGACCGCGCTCAGCTCCAGCCCCTGCGAGCTTTGCTTGCCGCCTTGCACGGACAGCAGTGCGTTGTTCGGGTCGCGCGTGATGATGTCTTTCTTCTCGATGCGATAGGCGGCGGCCGTCCATTCGCCCTGGCCCTGGGCGAACTGCTGCTTCAGGCCCAGCTCAATCTGGCGTGCCGTGGTCAGCTTGAAGGGGCTGTTGCCCAGGTTCAGGGTCAGCACATTGGTGACTGGGTCATGGCCCTGGGATAGCTGGCCGTAGAGGCTGGTCTGGGCACTGAGCTTGTGCGTCAGACCCAGGCGCCAAGCCGTGCCGTTCAGACGTTTGTCGAAGGAGGCGCTGCCCACCAGATCATTGCGCTCAAAGTCCGTGAGGGCGCGGCGTATGCCGGCCAGCAGCAGCCATTTGTCGCTCAGCGTCCAGGCATCCTCGGCATAGAAGTCATGCGTGGTGGCCTGAGTGCGGTAGTTGGGCAGCATGGGCGAGGTATTGGGCCAGTAGCCCAGCGAGGGCTCGTTCACACCGATGGTCGTGCTGCCCGCATAGTCGTTGCGTGCAAAGTTGAACCGGGCGCGGCTTACCTCCCAGCCCGCTACTACTTTGTGTGCACCGGCCTGGATGGTAGTTTCCAGCCGATTGCCGGTTTGGGCCAGATCGTGGGCCAGCTCCAGATAGTCACCCAGCGTGACTTGCTGCTTGCTGGGGTTGTAGCTATAGGCTTCGATGTTGCGCCAGTAGCGATCTGCCTTGAAATGGTAGAGCTCGTTGCTCACGCTCAGCCAGTCGTTGACCTGGTACTGGGCACGGGCGCGCACGCGCTTGTCCTTGATGCGGATATCGCTGTCGGCGGTGTTGAAGTTGCGCCCCAGCAGCTCGGGCACGATGGCGCCGTTCACGGTGGGCGTGCCGAAGTAGCGTGCAGGTTTTTCGTCGCTGACATCGGCCAGCAGCTCCATGCGCAGGGCCGCCGTGGGCTGCCAGCGCAGCGTGCTCATCAGCTTGCCGCCGCTGGCGCGGCTCATGTCGTGCTCGCCATTTGTGTGGTGGCCATAGGCATCCAGACGGTAGCTCAGCGTGTCGCTCAGCGCGCCGCCAACGCCCAGACCGAGCTTGGCCGTACCGTGCGAGCCGGCCCCGACCAGTACTTCGCGCACCGTCTCCTTGCTGGGCTGCTTGCGCACCACATTGGCTGTGGCGCCCACGGTGCCCGTGCCATAAACGATGGAGGCCGGGCCGCGCAGCACTTCCACGCGCTCATAGCCCCAGCTGTTGGCGGGGTAGGGGGTGGTGCTGGACGCCACGCCCAGGCGTACGCCGTCTTCGGCAATGCCAACAGAATTGGTGCCGGTGAAGCCGCGCGAACTAAAGGACAGGCTGCTGTAGCTGGTGGGGGACAAAGGCGTCATGCCCACCGTGCGCCCGATGATCTCAGCCATACGGCTGTCACCGCGCTCCTGCCAGGTCTGCTCGTCCACATAGTCGAGGCTGGCGGGCAGGTCGCGGGTGGCGATGCCGGTCCGGCTGCCCGATGTTGTTGGCCGCGACAGACCCAGTCCGCCAGGGGCGGTGTCCGTGACCTGTACGGTGGGCAGTTGCGCTGCGGAGGAGAAAGTGGAGGGGCTTGAGCTGTTGGCGGAAGGTTCTGCGGCCAAGGTCAAGGCAGGTGCCAGGCCGATCAGGGCAGCAGGCAGGGCGAAAGATTTCATGTCGTCAGCGAGAACTGACCAGCCTGCATGCGTGTGACGAGACCATGACTGGCGTCCAAAGTGCGCCTGGGTGTGCGCGCCTGTCGCCGATCAGCTGCCGTCACGCTGCTCCCCGCAGACGGTCGTTGCAAATGCCGACTGCCGGAGTTGCACCCGGACGGTCAGCGCTTAACAGGCCGGTATCCGGGCTGGCAGATTGCGCGAGGCATGCCACTTCGTCTTCCCAGCGCTGCCGCGCACCTCTTGAAGAGGCCACGTAGAACGCCAGTGACTGGCTTTTGCAGGTGCAAAAGCCGTGAAGTGGATTGATCTGCTTACCGTTGCGGGGGCAGCCAAGGCTTTGAACCTTGTTCCCGTTTAACCCGATGAAACATTGGGCACCTGCTACGTTGAACAAGCTTGGCAGACCGCAGTCTGAAAGATCGTTCGCGAAAAATTATATAGCAGCGGCCATCGGCAGTGACTACGAGGCGGGATCCATGGCGCCAAGGAAAGGCACAGGGCCAGCAGCGGCATTGCGGCAGGCATGTCAATTGCCGTCAAACATCGGGCGCAGTAGAAAAACAGCCATGGCTGTTTTTTGAGTGAATTTAGTCAAAACTGAGCTGATATTTGTGCATAAAAATAGAGGCTGAGATAGCCCCCGATTTTGAGGACACCATGAGCATCTGGTCCATCGACGCACAGACCGTCACCCACAGCATTCAGCTCGCTGTTGCGCCGGTTTTTTTTCTGACTGCCGTGGCCGGCATGATTGGCTCCGTAGCGGGGCGGCTGGCCCGCATCATTGATCGCGCCCGCAAGCTGGAGGAAAGCCTGCGCACCCTGGACGATCACGATCTGATCGCCCGCTACCTCAAGGAGCTGCATTTTCTGCGCGAGCGCGGGCGGCTGGCCAACGTCTCCATCGCGCTGCTGACGCTGTGCGGCATGTGCATAGGGCTGACCATCGTGCTGCTGTTCGTGGGCCAGGCCTACGGCGTCAGCGGCCACGGCTATGCCGTTTTCAGCTTCCTGCTGGGGGTGCTGGCCTTTGTGCTGGCGCTGTGCTGCTTTCTCTGGGAGACCATCATGGCGACACGCATTCTGGACTTTCATATGCTCACCCAGGCCAGGGCGGCCGTGCGCCATGTGGAGTCCGAGCATCGCCCCTGATTGCGCCGCGAGACATGTTTTTCCTGCCTCTGATCCTGGTGCCCATCGTCTTCCTGATGGCACTCGTTCGCCTCTACCAGATTCCCGTGCAGCTGCGTTCGGGCCGGTTGCGGCTGGTCGAGCGCGGCAGGCCGGTCTTGCGTCTGGCCACGGTATTGGCCTATGCGTGTCTGCTGGTAGGCAGTGCGGCACTGCTGGCAGCCCTGGTTTATGCGAGCTTGTTTTCGGCCCAGCGATGGTCGAGTTATCTGCATCTGGCGCCTTATCTGGCGCTTTATCCCTTTTTGTACCTGGCGGCCGCCTGGGTGTTCTATTACGGCCTGAAAAAATCAGCAGCAGACTGAGCTAGTCCTGCATGGGCTCCAGCCAGGCAGCTGCGGCATGGATGATGCAGTCGGTCAGTCGCTGCAGGCTGGCCTGGGCATTGCGGGTATGGGCCCAGTACATGGGGATGTGGAGCTCTCTGCCTGGGAGCAGTTCCATCAAATCGCCACTGGCCAGCTGTGGGGTGATCAGCTGTGCCGGGTGCATGCCCCAGCCCATGCCCAGTTCCACGGCACGGGTGTAGCCCTGGTTGGAGGGCAGAAAGTGACGTGCATTATTGCGCCGTCCGTCCAGCCCCAGGCTGTGCAGCCATTGGTCCTGCAGGCTGTCCTTGCGGCCGTAGTACATCATTGGCGCCTTGGCCAGCATCTGGGCCAGCTCCCGGTCTGATTCGGCTTTGGCCAGGTGGCGCCGCACAAACTCCGGGCTGGCCACGGCGATATAGCGCATGCGGCCCAGCGGCCAGGTGTTGCAGCCTGCGATCGCAGAGTCCGTGGCCGTGACGGCGGCCATGACTTCGCCTTCCTTGATGCGTTTGGCAGTGTGGTCCTGGTCGTCAATGCTGATGTCCAGCAACTCGTTGCCATCCTGCGTGAAGGCGGCCATGGCATCCATGAACCAGGTCGACAGGGAGTCGGCATTGACTGCCAGCTTCAGCGTGGGCAAGGCGCTCTGTCCCTCGGGGACCAGCTCGGGGTTCTTGCGGCGCAAATCGTTTTCCAGCAGCGCCACCTGCTCCACATGCAGGCACAGGCGTCGGCCAGCCTCCGTGCCGGTGCAAGGCGTGCCGCGTAGCACCAGCACCTGCCCCACGCGTTCCTCGAGAAGCTTGATGCGCTGGGAGATGGCGGAGGGGGTGACGTGCAGCTTGCGCGCCGCACGCTCGAAGCTTCCCTCGCGCAATACGGCGGCAAGCGCTTCCAGTCCTGCGTAGTCAAACATTAGAAACTCTTCATTAGATTGAGTAAATGTAATTTTACTTAATCGCTGCGCAGAGCAAGAATCCGGGCCGGTTTGGAGGAGTCAGCGGCTCATGGACATGACAACTAATTTTTATTCCGCCTGGATTGCAGGCTTTACGGTGTGCGCTTCGCTCATCGTTTCCATAGGTGCCCAGAACCTGTATGTGCTGCGCCAGGCAGTGCAGGGCGAACATGTGAAGGCCTGCGTGGCTCTATGTGTGCTAAGCGACGGGCTGCTGGTTGCGCTGGGGGTGGCCGGCATGGCGCAGATGCTGGCCAGCTATCCGGCATTGGCCCAGTATCTGACGCTGGGCGGAGCCGCATTCTTGCTGGCTTATGGCCTTTTCGCCTTGCGGCGCATGTGGCTGGCCCCGGATGCAGCCATGGAGGCCGGCGAGCGCAGGGCGGCACCACGCGGAATGATGAGCGTGCTGGCTGCGCTGGCAGCCATCACTTTGCTCAATCCTCATGTGTACCTGGATACGGTGTTGCTGATGGGCTCGATTGGCGCCCAGCAGGAGGGTGCCGGCCGCTGGTCCTACGTAATGGGAGCGGTTTCGGCCAGCTGCCTCTGGTTTGTGCTGCTGGCGATGGCGGGGCACCGTCTCAAGCACTTGTTTGCCAACCCCGGTGCCTGGCGCGTCATGGACGGCATCACCGGTGTGATGATGCTGTGTCTGGCTTGGTGGGTGGCGAGCAGCGCTTTGGGAATGGAAATTTGAGTCTCAAGTTGCGTCAGCGCCGCTCATTGCACACTCCCGCATTGAGTTTCAAGCCTCTGCGGCTTGTTCCCACAGGCCTACGGCTTCGATGAGGTTCCAGCTATTGCATTCAATGCGGTAGTGGCCTGTGGCTCCGGTCTTCTGGCTCTGGCCCTCGATCACCACAATATGCTTGCCGTGACGCTGGGCTTCGGAGAGCGGGCGGATCTTGTCGTAGTTGTGCCTCTCGGCAATGTCGCCACGAAAGGCAATCGTCACTTGCTCGCGCCGGGGGAAGTAGTCCTTGGCATATTTGTCCAGGGTGCGATCGGCAACCAGCGTGGCCATATCGGGCGAGGTAGCGGAAGAAGCGTTCATCGTGTCTCCTCAAGAGTGGACTCTTGTTTGTGCAGAATCTGAGCCGGTTTATGACGTAATTGTTGCATTTTGTTTCCGGTGGCGCCAGTGCCAGTCTCCATGGCCGATGGCTGCCATCGTGCTGGATCAGCTCCAGCCGAACAGCCGGGCTGCCTTATGGCACAGACAGCGGCAGTTGCAGACCTGTCTTGATGCGCTCCAGCGCGATCGAGGTGGTGTAGCGGCGAATGTTCTCGTCACCTTCGAACAGGCGTCTGCAGATGGCCTGGTAATCATCCATGTCGGTTGCCGTGACGACCAGGATGTAGTCGGTTTCGCCCGTCACATAGAGGCACTGCTGCACAGCCGCTTCGTCGGCGATCCGTGCTCTGAAGCCGCGCGACAGATCCGGCCTGTCGTTGACCAGTTGCACGGTGATGACCGCAGTCAGCGTGCGGCCCACTTTGACGGGCTCCAGCACGGCCACATTGGCGGCAATCACCCCGGTTTCCTGCAATCGTTTGATGCGCCGCTGCACGGCCGGGGCCGAGAGGTTGATGTGCTCCGCAATCAGACGCTGCGGCATGAGGTTGTCACGCTGGAGCAGGGCAAGAATCGCGTGGTCAAAGGAGTCCAGGTCGGCAGCAGGCATGGTTTGGAATGTGTTGAGAGCGAAACTTGCAGATTCAGGACTGAAAACGAGCAAATTTCGCGGATGACATGCAATATCGTACCCACCTATGTCAAAAAACAGCTGGAATCATTGGTGGCCCGTGTTGGCCGTATTGGGCTCGGTCACTGCACTCGGGCTGGGGACTTCGCTGGCCAAGCAGTTGTTTCCCTTGATTGGTGCCCAGGGTACATCGGCACTGCGAGTGGGCTTTGCCGCGTTGATTCTGGTGTGCGTCTGGCGGCCCTGGCGCTGGTCGCTCAACCGTCAGCAGGCGCTCGCTCTGCTGGTTTTCGGCATGGCACTGGGCGGCATGAATCTGATGTTCTACATGGCGCTGCGCGATATTCCGTTTGGCCTGGCCGTGGCCATCGAGTTTTCAGGACCGCTGGCCGTGGCCATCTACTATTCACGCCGGGCGCTGGACTTTATCTGGCTGGCGCTGGCGGTTGTCGGCCTGGCCTTGATTCTTCCTCTGGGCGGCAGTGCTTCGGGCCTTAACCTGTCACCGGTGGGTATTGCCTGCGCGCTCGGAGCCGCCATCTGCTGGGCCTCCTACATCGTGCTGGGGCGCAGGCTGGGCCATATCCCCAGCGGCCAGGCCGTCTCTCTGGGCTTGCTGTGCGCGGCGTTGGTGGTGGTGCCGTTTGGTGTGGCCGAGGCTGGAGTCAAGTTGCTGACGCCGTCGATTCTGCTGTTCGGGCTGATGGTGGCGGCCATCTCCAGTGCCTTGCCTTACTCACTGGAAATGCTGGCTCTGCGCCGTCTGCCGCCTGCTACCTTCGGCATCGCGCTGGCGACCGAGCCGGCCATTGCGGCACTGATGGGCATGCTGCTGCTCAGCGAGAACCTGACGGCCACGCAGTGGACCGCCATTGCCTGCATCATGGCTGCGGCCATGGGTAGTGCCGTGACGCGCCCAGGTACCAAATCGCCTGCGGTGGATGCTTCGGCAGCCACTTCCGGATGAATACCCATGCTATGAAAAGAGATGCTGCGAGCGCTTGCTCATCAATGCTTTGCTGAAATATTTCTAGTGAATAACCCTTGGAATTTAAGCAGCAAGCTCTGTTTTCTGTAGCTGCAATAGTTCGAAACGCTGTTTGTGCAGCGTTTTTTTTGTCACCCAGATTGCCTGTTAAGCGATGCTCCGATCAGTTTTGCGAGTCGTTGAAATCTTGAATGATGGCAGATAGATAGGGGGCTTTATTGCTTCCATGAGGACAGACTTCTATGCTCATTTCGAGTCATATTTTTTGACCGATTTTTGCGCTATCCGGTTTGCGGTTTTGGCTGTCGTGGCTACTGCGTATTTGTAGGAATCTCGGTCTATTCAAATTAGGAGCGAGGTGCTACAACGGACGCACACGGTAACGAATGCCTTGCAACTTTGCGGCACTGATTCGAGCCCTGGTGCCGCCACGGGAGGTCATATGGATGTCATCAGCAATTCCGCAGCACGCTACGTTCGTCTGCGTGAAGAAGAAATGTCGCTGGACGAGTACCTTAGCCTTTGCCAGCGTGATCCAATGGCCTACGCCGGAGCCTCGCAGCGCATGCTGTCCGTCATCGGTGAACCCGAAATGGTGGATACCCGCAACGATCCTGTGCTGTCGCGTCTGTTTGCCAACAAGGTCATCCGCCGCTACCCCGCGTTTTCTGAGTTCTACGGCATGGAAGATGCCATCGAGCAGGTGGTGAGCTTCTTTCGCCATGCGGCCCAGGGTCTGGAGGAACGCAAACAGATTCTCTATCTGCTGGGACCTGTTGGCGGCGGTAAAAGCTCGATTGCAGAGCGTCTCAAATACCTGATGCAAAAGGCCCCGTTCTACGCGCTCAAGGGATCGCCGGTGAACGAGTCGCCACTGGGTTTGTTCGACCCCGTGGAAGACGGTCCGGTGCTGGAAGATGAGTTCGGCATTCCGCGTCGCAGTCTGCAGCATGTACTCTCGCCCTGGGCCGTCAAGCGGCTGGAGGAGTTCGGCGGAGACATTCGCCAGTTCCGAGTGGTCAAACGCTACCCCAGCATTCTCAAGCAGATAGGCATTGCCAAGACCGAGCCCGGCGATGAGAACAACCAGGATATTTCCAGCCTGGTGGGCAAGGTGGACATCCGCAAGCTGGAAAACTTTTCGCAAGACGACACCGACGCCTACAGCTACTCCGGTGGCCTGTGCCTGGCCAATCAGGGGCTGCTGGAGTTCGTGGAAATGTTCAAGGCTCCGATCAAGGTACTGCACCCCTTGCTGACGGCTACGCAGGAAGGCAATTACAAGGGCACGGAAGGCTTTGGCGCGATTCCGTTTGACGGCGTGGTGCTGGCACACAGCAATGAAAGCGAATGGAAGGCCTTCCGCAACAACCGCAACAACGAGGCGTTTCTCGATCGTATCTACATTGTCAAGGTGCCTTACTGCCTGCGCGTGAGCGAGGAAGTCCGCATCTACGAGAAGCTCATCCGGGAGTCTTCGCTGGCCAATGCCATCTGCGCGCCTGGCACGCTCAAGATGATGGCGCAGTTCTCCGTGCTCACGCGCCTCAAGGAGCCAGAGAACTCCAGCATCTTCAGCAAGATGCAGGTCTATGACGGCGAAAGCCTCAAGGACACTGATCCGCGCGCCAAGAGCTATCAGGAATACCGTGACTACGCGGGCGTGGACGAGGGCATGGAGGGCATCTCCACCCGCTTTGCCTTCAAGATACTGGCCAAGGTCTTCAATTACGACAGCACCGAAGTGGCGGCCAATCCCGTGCACCTGATGTATGTGCTGGAGCGGCAGATCGAGCGCGAGCAATTTCCGGCCGAGCTGGAGACCAAGTACATCGGTTTCATCAAGGAATATCTGTCCCAGCGCTATGCCGAGTTCATCGGCAAGGAAATCCAGACTGCCTATCTGGAGAGCT
The DNA here is from genome assembly GCF_000761245.1 of Comamonas testosteroni. Classification (GTDB taxonomy): domain Bacteria; phylum Pseudomonadota; class Gammaproteobacteria; order Burkholderiales; family Burkholderiaceae_C; genus Comamonas; species Comamonas testosteroni_C. Next base: position 233,004 of record NZ_AWOR01000046.1, read on the forward strand.
ATAGCGAGTACGGCCAGAACATCTTTGACCGCTACGTCACCTACGCCGATTACTGGATTCAGGACAGTGAATACCGCGACACCGATACCGGCGAGGTGTTCGATCGCAATGCGCTCAATGCCGAGCTGGAGAAGGTTGAAAAGCCGGCCGGCATTGCGAACCCCAAGGACTTCCGCAACGAGATCGTCAACTTTGTGCTGCGGGCCAGGGCTAACAATCAGGGCAAGAACCCCAGCTGGACCAGTTACGAGAAGCTGCGCGTGGTGATCGAGAAGAAGATGTTCTCCAACACCGAGGAGTTGCTGCCGGTCATCAGCTTCAATGCCAAGGCCAGCGCCGAAGATGCGCGCAAGCATGAGGACTTCGTCACTCGCATGGAAGCCAAGGGCTATACGCCCAAGCAGGTGCGTCTGCTTTGCGAGTGGTATCTGCGCGTGCGCAAGAGCAGCTGACAGTGGTGTCGATGGCCCGGCGTGGCCATCGGCAGGACGGTTGAGAACAGCCCCTGGAGATGGGAGCACAGATGGCACTGCATATCATCGACCGCAGGCTCGCAGGCAAGAATAAATCGGTGGGCAACCGCGAGCGGTTTGTGCGGCGTTTCAAAGAGCAGATCGCGGAGGCGGTGCGCAAAGCCGTGTCTGCGCGCGACATCCGCCACATCGATCAGGCGGAAAGCATCACCATTCCGAAAAAAGACATTCAGGAGCCGGTCTTCAGGCATGGTCAGGGTGGTGTCCGCGATATGGTGCTGCCCGGCAATCGCGAGCATGTGCGCGGTGATCGCATTGCCCGGCCGCCTGGTGGGGGAGGCGGCTCGGGATCGCAGGCCAGCGATAGCGGTGAGGGGCAGGATGACTTCACTTTCACCTTGACCAAGGAAGAGTTCATGGAGCTTTTCTTTGAAGATCTGGCCCTGCCGCGCCTGCTGCGCAATCACATCGGCAACACCTTGCAATACAAGACAAGGCGCGCCGGCTACAGCCATGACGGCACGCCCAGCAATCTGGCGCTGGTGCGCACCATGCGCGGCGCCCTGGGGCGGCGCATTGCGCTGACCAAAGCTCCGCACCGTGAGCTCAAGGTACTGGAAGAACAGCTTGAAACTCTGCTGGCGCAGGATGACGGCACCAGTGAGTCAGTAGCCGAGTTGCAACGCCGTATCGATACCTTGCGTGAGCGTATCGGCGCAGTGCCTTTCCTGGAGCAACTGGATCTGCGCTTTCGCAATCGCAGCAAGGTGCCCGTGCCCAGCAGCCAGGCCGTGATGTTCTGCGTGATGGACGTGTCCGGCTCCATGGATCAGGAGCGCAAGGAGCTGGCCAAGCGCTTCTTCATCCTGCTGTATCTGTTTCTCACAAGGCATTACGACAAGATCGAGATTGTTTTCATCCGCCACCACACCCAGGCGGCGGAAGTCACCGAAGACGAGTTCTTTCACTCCACGGAAAGCGGCGGCACGGTAGTCAGCAGCGCGCTGGTCCTGCTCGAACAGATCATCAGGGCCCGCTACCCGATCAACGACTGGAATATCTATGTCGCCCAGGCCAGCGATGGCGACAACTTCAGCGACGACGGCGGCAAATGCCACAGCCTTCTGGCCGAAAGAATATTGCCGCTGGTGCGCTACTACGCTTACCTGCAAGTGGTGCTCGAGGAGCAGAGTCTCTGGGAAGAGTACAGCCGCCTGCTGCCGCTGTTCCCCCATTTCGCCATGCGCAAGGTATCGGCAGCCAACGAGATCTACCCGGTGTTCCGCGATCTCTTCAAGAAGGATGGGGTATCGATATGAACCTCAATCTCTATCCCGTGCTGGATCTCAGCGCCAGCAGAAAGGCCGGAAATTCGCATGCCCAGGGGGAGCCGCGCTTTCGCGATGTGCCGCAGGCACCTTTGATGGCGTCCCAGCGACCTGCATCTCCCTTGCCCGACCCCAGCGACTGGACTTTCGAGCTGATCGAACAGTATCACGCGGCGATTGCGGCCACGGCTGAGCGCTACGGCCTCGATACCTATCCGAATCAGCTGGAGATCATCACTGCCGAACAGATGATGGATGCCTATTCCAGCGTGGGCATGCCGGTCAACTACCGGCACTGGAGCTATGGCAAGGAGTTTCTGGCCACGGAGCGCCGCTACCGACGAGGTCATATGGGACTGGCCTATGAGATCGTCATCAATGCCAACCCTTGCATCAGCTATCTGATGGAGGAGAACAGCACGGCTATGCAGGCCCTGGTGATTGCTCACGCGGCCTATGGGCACAACAGCTTTTTCAAGAACAACTATCTGTTTCGCATGTGGTCTGACGCGGGCAGCATCATCGACTATCTCGTCTATGCGCGCGACTATGTGGCGCAATGCGAGGAACGCTATGGCTTCGACACTGTGGAGCAGTTGCTGGACTCCTGCCATGCGCTGTCGAACTTTGGTGTGGACCGCTATTGCCGTCCCTCGCATAAAAGCCTGTCGCGCGAGCGCGCCGAGAGAGAGGCGCGTGAAGCCTATGTACAGCAACAGGTCAATGTGCTGTGGCGCACCCTTCCAGCACGAAGGGACAAGGACAAGGACAGCACGACGCACGGCAGCGAGCGCTTTCCCCGAGAGCCCGAAGAGAACATCCTCTATTTCATCGAGAAGAACGCTCCCTTGCTCGAACCCTGGCAACGAGAGATCGTGCGCATCGTGCGCAAGATCGCGCAGTATTTCTATCCGCAGCGCCAGACTCAGGTGATGAATGAGGGCTGGGCCACCTTCTGGCATTACACATTGCTCAACACTCTGTATGACGAGGGCTGGCTGACCGATGGCGTGATGCTGGAGTGGCTGTCATCGCATACCAATGTGATCTACCAGCCTCCCGCTGGCCACCGGGCCTTCAGCGGCATCAATCCTTATGCGCTGGGCTTTGCCATGTACCGTGATATTCGGCGGATCTGCGAAAAGCCGACCGAGGAAGATCGCCGCTGGTTTCCCGACATGGCCGGTACGCCCTGGCTGCCGGCGTTGCACCACGCCATGCGCAATTACAAGGACGAGAGCTTTGTCGGCCAGTTTCTGAGCCCGCACCTGATGCGCGACATGCGTTTGTTCTCTTTGCACGATGACCCTGACGAACGTGATGTGCTGGTCAGTGCCATTCACGACGAAGATGGCTACCGCACGCTGCGCCAGTTGCTGTCTCAGCAATACGACCTGGGGACGCGCGAGCCCAATATTCAGGCCTGGAGCGTGAATCTGCGCGGCGACCGCAGTCTTACTCTGCGGCATACCCAGTACCAGGGTAGGCCGCTGGCAGAAGATGCGCAGGAGGTTCTCAAGCATGTGGCTCGCCTGTGGGGATTTGGCGTGCATCTGGAAAGCGTCAACGGCGATGGCGAGACACCGGTTTTGCTGCACTCGGTGCCTGCACCCTCGCATTGAGAAATCTCAAGTGAGAATTGCTTTAAACCATTGCCTGTAAAGCGCTATAAGCTATTAAATAAAAAGAAAAAGCGCTGCAAAAGCAGCGCTTTTTTCTGGGTCAGGTCGTCAAGTGTGGTCGGCGGCCGGTTCTGTCCGGCCCGGGACCACAGCAGGAGCCTGTGCCCATCTCACCTTTCGCAGCGCGGCCGTCACCTCCTGTCGAGGAGGGGAGCGCCTACGCTTATAAGGCCTTTGCGAATCAGAACGCAGGAACCACGGCGCCCTTGTACTTTTCCTGGATGAACTTCTTGGTGTCTGCAGAGTGCAGAGCGCTCATCAGCTTGGCAATGTCGGCGCCGTTGGCGCGATCCTTGCGGGCCACCACGATATTGGTGTAGGGCGAATCGGCACCTTCGATGAACAGGGCATCCTTGGTGGGGTTGAGCTTGGCTTCGATTGCGTAGTTGGTGTTGATCAGGGCCAGGTCGACATCAGCCAGGGCGCGGGGCAGCAAAGGCGCTTCCAGTTCCTTGAACTTCAGCTTCTTGGGGTTCTTGACGACGTCCAGAGCAGTAGGGGTCAGGCTCTTGGGATCCTTGAGCTCGATCAGGCCATGCTTGGCCAGCAGAATCAGTGCACGGCCGCCGTTGGAGGGGTCGTTGGGAATGGCCACGGTAGCGCCATTCTTCAGATCCTTGATGTTCTTGATCTTGCTGGAGTAGCCACCGAAGGGCTCGACATGAACCTTGCCGTTGGGTACAGCCACCAGCGAGGTCTTGCGGTCCTTGTTGTAGCTGTCCAGATAGGGCTGATGCTGGAAGAAGTTGGCATCCAGCTGCTTGTCTTCCACGGCGGCGTTGGGCTGCACGTAGTCGCTGAACTCCTTGATTTCCAGATCAATGCCCTGAGCCTTCAGTGCGGGCTTGATGTGATTGAGGATTTCGGCGTGAGGAACGGCCGTGGCGCCTACCTTGAGCACGTCAGCAGCCTGGGCCGACAGCGCCAGAGTGGCAATAGCGATAGCAGAGAGAGCTTTCTTCAACATTGGTTCTGACCTTCTTCAGCAAGTTGCAATAAATTCCGGGCCTCATCTGGACCGCAGCGAACTAAGGTGCATAGTCTAGTGCCGTGTACAGACGTCTGCAGGACATTTTTCTTATTTGGTTATAAGAGCGTCGTTTTTTATACAAAATCTGATTCCGATTGAATGCCATGAATCCCGAAATGCTGGAGCGCCTGGTCCGCGTGCCTATGCCTTATGGCAAGTACAAGGGCCGTTTGATTGCCGATCTGCCAGGCAACTACCTCAACTGGTTTGCCCGCGAGGGCTTTCCCAAAGGCGAGATCGGTCAGTTGCTGGCCTTGATGCAGGAGCTCGACCACAACGGACTCAGCGGTTTGCTGGAGCCCATTCGCAAGGCTGCAGGGCTGCCGCCAAGAGCACAGGAATAGCCAAGAGAGAGGGCTGGCTTCAGTCGGCCAGATGAATATGCGGCATGTGGGCCTGCAAAAGCCCTGGCAGTTTGCCTTTGGTCGGACTCAGGTGGCTGGCCTTTGGGCTTGGCTGACGGCGGCCTGGCCGCGAGTCTCCAAAATGCCCGGCTTCGGCCCCGAAGGCGTTGTCAATCCTCGGCTCTGGACATATACAGATGCAGCTGCTCGCAGGGGGACGCTCTCAAGCCTCGGAGTCTTGCGGGAGGTCCGAATGCTGAACAATGCGTCCCTTGCCCGCATGTTTGGCTGAGTACATGGCCTCGTCCGCGCTCTGCATCAGGTTGGCCGAGGAGCTACCTGTGGTGCTGATGGAGATACCGATGCTGCTGCCCACTTGCACCATCACTCCACCATTCAGCGCAATGGGCTGGCGCACGGCTTCCATGCAGCGCTTCATGACAGACATGGCCTCATCGGAAGTGCGCAAGCCGGATAGCAGCACCACAAACTCATCGCCGCCCAGGCGGGCAACGCAGTCGCCGGCACGAGCATGAGCCGTCAGTCGGGCAGCTACCACACGTAAAACCTCGTCGCCTGCGTCGTGACCCTGGGTGTCGTTGACCTGTTTGAAACCATCCAGGTCCATGAAGCACACGGCAAGCATCTGGCCGTCAGCCAGCTCCTGGTTCAGCGTTTCTTCAAGTGCTCGTCGGTTCGCCAGACCCGTCAGAGCGTCATGGTTGGCAAGGTGATTGGCGGCTTGTTCGCCTCGCTTGAGGGCGTCGATGTCCACCAGAATCCATAGCGACTCTTCGGCATTCAGCAGTGTTCCGGATGCATCCACCCACAAAAGCTTGCCCTCGGCATTCTGCACCTGGAACTGCGCGTGAAATTTGCCCCGAGCCAGCAAAGAGCCATAGGCTTTTTCGCCGATACGCCTGTAGGAGGCTTCGTCCGGGTAAAGCATGCGCGTGGATGCGCCCTGCAGTGCAGCTGTTGGCTGCTTGAGCAGACGGCGCATGGCGGGGTTGGTCCAGACGATCTTGCGCTCGCGCAGGCGAGCCATGCCGATCAGGTCATTGTTGATGACCAGCTCCTGCTCTTTGCGGATGCGGCGTTCACGCTGCTGCAGCCGGTACAGTGCCACCGAACCCAAAGCAATCAGGGCAATGCACAAGCCGGCGAGACCCCATGCACGCCAAGCTGAGGCGCGCCACATGGCCATATAGGCCTCCGTACCCAGCCCGGTAAATACCGTCAGAGGATATCCAGGCAGCCGATGGTAGGCCGTGATGCGCTCCACGCCATCGATCAGGGTCGGTGTGATGTACCAGCCTTCCTCGCTGTTGCGGCTGATGGCCTGCTGATATTCAGACGAGACAGCGGCCTTGCCGATACCCGCGTCGGCATCCTGGCTTGCAGCCGGATAGCGCGCTACCAGCAGTGCCTGATCGGTGCGCAATGCCATGGCGCTGCTCGTGCCGAACGACTGGCGCTGGAATAGCTGGTGAAAATGCTCGGCCGCGACAATGGCATAGACGATGCCCTGGAACTGGCCGCCCTCGGCCTGAAGACGCCTTGCCAGCACGATGGACCATTTTCCGAAGGAGTGGCTGATCAAAGGCTCAGACACCACCATTCGGTCTGTTTCGCGGGCTTGAGCGAAATAGGCGCGTTCCGCCACTGAAAATGGCACATCAATTTCGCTGGGAGTGATGAGTACCTCGCCTGCACTGTTTGTGATGCGCAGGGCGGTGACAAAAGGAATCAGGGCACGCTGCTCCTGCAGCATTTCATACAGGGCAGAGTTGGCGGCGGGCAGACCGTCAGAGCTGCGTGCACGATAACGGCTGGCAATCGCCGACAAGGCGTTCTCGACCAGTCTTACCTCGGCAGCCAGTTCCAGGCTCAGGCTGCGTGCCTGGTGTCGGGTGACGGCCACTCCCAGCTCCATGTCCGCGCGGTAATTGGCATGCACGCCCAGCCAGGTGGCAAAGCACAGCAGGGCGGCCACCAGCAGGTTGCCGAGCACGATGCGACGCAAAAGCCGTTGAGGATGAAAGCCTGTCATCTTGATTCTTGAGTTCCCTGATTGGCAGCCCGGGCCGCAAGCGACGCGGTCACCGGCCCAGTAAAACATCGCCGATCTCGGCAGTGCAATAGTCATCGGAAAGTCTATCGGAGGCAGCGGCTCGCAACCGTGGGCCGCAGCCGCGCCCGATCATTGTTTGCCTTTTGCCACACCATCCGGTTGCCGCGATCTCTGGGCAAGCCCGGCCGAGGGCAGGGCTTGCGCACAGCGATCTCTGCGCGGCGCTTGCGATCCTTGTGCTTCCAGGCGTCCGGCCTCGGCGCGCCGGGCTGGATGGCAGAGCCCGGTCCCTGCGGAAATAGTGACGCCTTTGCTTACATTGAAAATGAGAATTGATATCATTTGAGTTTCGCCCGAGCTTTATCTCCATCGCACCATGTCCGCTGCCGAATCCGTCATCCACCGCGAAGTCAACGCGCTTTACATCGACCATCACGGCTGGTTGCAGGGCTGGTTGCGCAAAAAGGTCGGCAATGCCTTCGATGCGGCGGATCTGGCGCAGGACACCTTTGTGCGCATACTCGGTGTGCGCGAGCCGCAGCAGATTGAATCGCCGCGTGCCTATCTGACCACAGTGGCCAAGGGCGTGCTGGTCAACTGGTGCCGGCGGCAGGCGCTGGAGCGAGCCTATCTGGAGGCTCTGGCCCTGTTGCCCGAACTTGAAGCGCCGTCGCCTGAGCACCGGGCCCTGGTGCTGGAGGCTCTGCATGAGATAGATGCCATGCTTGATGCCTTGCCGCCGCTGGTGCGGCGCACTTTTTTGCTTTCACAGCTGGAGGACATGAAGTACGACGATATCGCCTTGCAGCTGGGCGTGTCGCTGACCAGCGTCAAGCGCTACATGGCCCAGGCTTTCAGGCAGTGTCTGGCGCTGATGGAATGACTGCAATGGATGCACGTTTGCTGGGCGAAGCTGCGGACTGGCTGGTCCGTCTGAACGATGAAGGCCTGACGGCTGCCGAACGCGTCGCCTTCGAGCGTTGGCGCCAGGCCAGTCCCGCCCATGAAGGCGCCTGGATGCGGGCCGAGCGGCTGATGGACAAGCTGGGAGGGTTGCCACCGGCGCTGGCCATGCCGACGCTGGGCCGATCGCAGCGTCGCAGCCGACGGGCCGCAGTGGCCAAGCTGGCTGTTTTGCTGGCCGCCGTGCCTGGTGGCTGGATGAGCTGGCGTGTGGCACAGCAGCAGGGATGGGCAGCCGATCTGCGTACTGTCGCGGGCGAGCAGCGCCTCGTGACATTGGCCGATGGCAGCCGTTTGCTGCTGGATACAGGAACGGCCGTCGATATCCGGTTTGATGCCAATCAGCGCCTGATACATCTGCACCGGGGCTCGATCCTGCTGGAAACTGCCGCCGATCCCAGTGGCGTGGACCGGCCGTTGCTGGTGGCGACGGCCGTGGGGCGCCTGCGGGCGCTGGGCACACGCTTTTCGGTGCAGCAGAACAGCGAGGGCAAATTCGTGGATCTGGCCGTAACCCAGGGTGCGGTCGAAGTCACATTACTCGGAGCCTCCCGGCCCGCGCTGGTGGTGCCTGCGGGCAACTGGGCGAGGTTGACTGCGCTGGGTGCAGGGGGGCTGCAGACGGTACGACCGCAGCAACTGGCCTGGGTGCACGGCATGCTGGTGGCGGACGCCATGCCCATGGCAGAAGTCTGCGCCCAGCTGTCGCGTTACCGGCCCGGCCTGCTGCACTGTGCCCCGGAGGCGGTGTCCATCAAAGTCTCGGGCGCGTACCCCTTGGCCGATACCGACCGGGCCTTGGCCATGCTGGTCGAAACCTATGCGGTGACGGTGCACCGGCGTTGGCAGGGCTACTGGGTCACGGTGGCGGCCCGCTGAGTTCACAAGCAAGGCATCTTCTAAAAAATGCACGAAGGTGAGACTTTCTGGAAAGTTGTTTGGCAAGCAAGGTGAACCACTCATTTTTGCTTCCAAAGGACTGTCTTTCATGCCTGCTTCCATGGCCTCTCGTTCCCTATCGAATCCTGTATTCAGCCCCGTTGCGCGCGCCGCGCAGCTTGCCTTGCTGGGCTGGGCGCTGGCGGCGACCTCCGTGCAGGCTGCCGAGCCGCCAGCAGCTGGGCAGGCTCAGGCCTACCGGATAGAAGCAGGCCCACTGGGCCGGGTGCTGTCCGAGGTGGCGGCTACGGCCGGCATGGCACTGTCGTTCGATCCTGCGCTCACACAAGGTCGGCAAAGCCCGGTGCTTTCCGGCAGCTATACGCCGCGCGAGGCACTGCAGCGCCTGCTGGCTGGCAGCGGGCTGGAGCTGGTGTCACGCTCCGGCGGCAGCTATACCCTGCAAAGGCAGGCCGTGGCGCCCGTCTCGAGTGAAGAGGGCAGCACGCTGTCCGAGGTGCGCGTGACGGCCCAGGCCGAGCGCAGCGGCACCACGGAAGGCACGGGCAGCTACACCCAGACGGGGCCCAGCCGCACGGCCACGGGCCTGGGCCTGACTCTGCGCGAGACGCCGCAGTCGGTGAGCGTGATGACACGCCAGCGCATGGACGACTTCAAGCTGGAGACGCTGGCCGACGTGCTGGAGCAGACGCCGGGCATTGGCGTCTATCGCCAAAACAACGCGACGGACTTCCAGGCCCGCGGCTCGGAGGTGAATCTGCAGGTCGACGGCATGTCCCAGCTCAGCAATGGCTGGTACTTTGTCACCAGCACCATGTATGCGCTGGACGATATGGCGGAGATGGACCGTGTCGAGGTTCTCAAAGGCTCGTCGGGACTGGTTGTCGGCAAGGGCGGCTATGGCGCCACCGTCAACCTGATCCGCAAGCGTCCCACCCGTGAGTTCCAGGCCAGCGTGCGCGCCAATGCCGGCAGCTGGGATACCTACCGTGCGCAGGCCGATATAGGCGGCTCGCTCAACGAGGCGGGGACGCTGCGTGGCCGCGTGGTTGCGTCCATGACGGATGCGGGCAGCTTTCGCGACAACGAAAAGAGCAACAGCAAGATGCTGTTCGGCACACTGGAGGCTGACCTCACTCCCGATACCCTGCTGAACCTGGGCATCACGCTGCGTCAGCGCGAGACTCGCGGCTTTGGCACGACCCGACCCATCCAGCGCTACACCGCAGCGGGTGCCGAAGTGGGGCTGATGCCGCGCTCGTTCAACAACGGTGCGCCCTGGTCGGGCTACGAGCAGGAAAGCACCGAGCTGTTCGGCAGCGTGGAGCAGCGTCTGGCCCATGACTGGACGGCAAGCCTGAAGTTCTTCCATCAGAGCGTGAAGATGGACGACATGACACTGGGCTATCTCTGGAACAGCACCACCGCTGCCTATCTGCCGTGGCAGGACGTGGAAAACCGCAACTGGTCGATCAATCTCGATGTCAAAGGCCCTTTCACACTGCTGGGCCGCACGCACGAGCTGCTGGCCGGCGTGGGCATGTCGCGCTACCACAGCAGCCTGCTCTACGGCAGCTCAAAGAGCGTACCGCTGGCCAATCTGGGCCTGAGCTATGCCCAGGGCGGCGGCGCGCTGGCCCAGCCAGACTTCAACAACTGGAACTATGACCGCCATGTCTTCAACCAGCGCCAGCGCTATGCCTACACTGCAGGGCGCTTCCGCCTGGCAGATCCGCTGCAGCTGATTGCGGGCATGCGAGTGACGCAGTACCGCCAGCATGACGTGACGCCCACCTGGTGGAATTACGATATGCGCGAAACCGTCACCACGCCCTATGCCGGCCTGGTCTATGAAGTGCACCCCCAGGTCTCGCTGTACGGCAGCTATGCCACCATCTTCAAGCCGCAAAGCGCACAGGATGAGCAGGGACGTACCCTGGATCCCGAGCAAGGCAAGACCTTTGAAGTCGGCGCCAAGGGCGAGTTCCTGGACAAGCGGCTCAACGCCAGCATCGCCCACTTCTGGATGAAGACCGACAACTCGGCCGAGGAAACCGGCGGCTTCACTCCTGGCGGCGATATGGCCTACCGTGCCGTCAGCGGCGCCACGCGGCGCGGCTGGGAGCTGGAGCTGTCGGGTGAGCTGGCGCGCGGCTGGCAGGTGCAGGGAAGTCTGGTGCAGCAAAACAGCTCGCTGACCAGCTCCAGCCTGTATCCCAAGTACCAGCTCAAGCTCGGCAGCACGTACCGCTTCGAGGGTGGATCGCTGCGAGGTCTGACATTGGGAGCGGCCACTCGCTGGCAAAGCAAGACCTCGACCAGCGACAGCCACAACACCCTGGCGCAGCAGTCCTATGCCGTGCTGGACCTGATGGCCCGCTACCAAGTCGACAAGCATCTGTCGCTGAGCCTGAATGTGAACAATCTGCTGGACAAAAAATACTTTGCCGGCGTCAGCAACCTGGGTGGCCTGTACTACACCTGGGGGGCGCCGCGCAGCGTGAACGTGGGCATGCGCTACGACTTCTGAGTGCAGGCAGCACTCCTGCCCTGGAGGCCGCCGGTGCCGTCGGCCTGAGTGCAGCGGCGCTTCAGGCTGGCGATCTCTGCTGCCGCTGCCATGGTTCAGCCAAGGCTCTGTGCTGGCCTGGCGGCGGCAAGCCTGAGCCGCTGCAGGCCCTGCCGCTCAAGCCCGCCTGTGCCGTGGCGGGGGCGGATGACCCTTTTTGGGTTTTCGTTTGTCATACATAGAGACAGGGCTCTGCGGCCTCCTTCGCCCCGGGTTGTCCGGGGCACCCATCTCTCTCTCCTTATGTCATGACCTCCTTCTTTTTAAGCTTCGCGGGCAGCAGCGTTCTATCCCGGCTGCTGGCCGCTGTCCTGGGCGGCTATCTGCTAGCCAGCGCCCTGGCCGTATTCCTGGCGACGGTCCTGTCCGCGCCGCGTGCCGAGTCGGTGCTGGCGGGCATGCTGTGGAGTTTTGCCGTGTATGTGCTGGCCGTGATCTGGGCCTTCTCGCCGGTGTCGCCCAGCCGTGTCTGGCTGGGTCTGCTGCTGCCCACCGTCGTGCTGGCCGGCGCCTCGGCCTGGCTGGCTGGAGGAGCTTGAGCATGGCCGAGCGTAAAAATGCGGGCGGAGCAGGCCAGGGCGGTTTTCGCCAGGCCCAGGCCTGGCTGCACACCTGGTGCGGCCTGTGGTTTTCCTGGTTGCTGTTCGCGGTGTTTTTCACGGGGACGCTGGCGGTGTTCGAGGAGCCCATCTCCCACTGGATGACGCCCGAGCATCACGCCCAGGAGCAGGCGCAGGCGGCCGCCCGAGCCTCGGGTCAGCGTGGGGGCGACCTGGGGCAGCGCCTGGCCTGGGGTTTGGCCTATATGGAAAAACACCACCCGGGAGCCGAGATGTGGGAGCTGTGGCCCTCGGATGCCGAGGGCGCTGGCGACCTCCGTGTTTACTGGTTCGATGAAAAGCGCCAGTACGCCTCGGCCCAGCTGGATTCCGCTACCGGGCAGCCGCTGCTCAGGGACCCAGCTCATGGCGCCGTGCGCGCTACCCAGGGCGGTCACCATTTCGTGGACTTCCACTATCGGCTGCACGCGGGGCAGGCTGGTCTCTGGGTGGTCGGCATTGCGGGCATGGCCATGCTGGTGGCGCTGCTCAGCGGCGTCATCACGCACAGGCGCATCTTCAAGGATTTCTTCACCTTTCGTGCCCACAAAGGTCAGCGCAGCTGGCTGGATGCCCACAATGCGGTGGCGGTGCTGACGCTGCCGTTCCAGATCATGATTGCCTACACGGGGATTGCCATCTCCGCCTCGACATTCATGCCGGCCGGCATTGCGGCCTATTTCGGCACGGGCAGTCAGGGGCTGCACTCCTATGTGGTAGCGCTCAACGAGTCGGACAGGCCTGAGCGTTCGGGCCGGACAATGGCTGTTCCAGACCTGGAGCCGTTTGCTCGGCGCGGTCAGGCTCTCATGGGTCAGCCTGTGCGGGCCGTGGTTGTGGACAACCCAGGCGACGCGGCGGCGCGCATCGGTGTCTACGGCTGGAATAGCGACGAGGAAATGCAGCAGCGCCTGAACCCAACGACTGGCATGGCGATGTTCTCGGCGGCGACCGCAGAGGTGCTGAGGCTGCGCCAGCCTGGCGATGTGGACGGTGCTGGCGCCTCCATGGCCAAGTCGGTGATGGGCAGTCTGCACCAGGTGGAGTTCGGCGGCCAGCCGCTCAAGTGGCTGTATTTCCTCTGCGGGCTGGCCGGCAGCGCCATGATGGCAACCGGGGCCATCCTGTTCATGGTCAAGCGTCGCGGCAAGCATCTGGGCCGGCAGGCTGGCGAGTTCGGCAGCGCCACGGCGCGCGTGTACCGGCTCGTCGAAGGACTCAATGTCGCGGCCATCGCCGGTCTGGGCCTGGGCTGCATAGGCTATCTGTGGGCCAACCGCCTGGTTCCCGTCGGGCTGCCCCATAGAGCGAGTTGGGAGCTAGCGGTGTTCTTCGGGCTTTGGAGTCTGGCGCTGGTGCATGCGCTGGTGCGTGCGCCCGCCGTTGCATGGCAGGAGCAGTTGGGTCTGCTGGCCGCTCTGTGCCTGCTGCTGCCGCTGCTGAACTGGATCACGGTCGGTGACAGTCTGCCTGCGCAGATCGCTCGCGGCGACTGGGAGAGCGCGGGAGTGGAGCTGTGCGCCATGGCGCTGGGATTGCCGGCCGCCTGGGCTTGGCACTATCTGCGGTGCCGCAGCGCCCGTTCGGAAAGCCCGGTTTCAGCGGGCAAGATGGAGGTGGGAGCATGAATGTCTTGCAAGCATCGTGGCTGGCGTTTGCGCTGAGCTTTGCGGGCATGGCGGCGCTGGCGTTTGCCATGGAACGCCACCACGAGCAGCTCACGGCTGCCATGGAGATCTCTGCGGCGCGAGCGCGGCTGCTGCGCGCAGTGGGAGCGGGGCTGCTGGCTGCGGCGGTCATGCCCTGCGTACAGGCCTGGGGCTGGAGCGTAGGCGTCGTGGCCTGGCTGGGCTGGCTATCGGCAGGCGCATTGCTCGTCGTTGCCCTGATCAGCATCGCTGCCCGCGGGGCCGCTGCGGCTGCCTGCATTCTGGCTGCGGCTGCAGCGATCATGGCCGCTGTCTGGAGCGCCTGAGATCGCGGTGGTGGCCGGCATCGGTGGCCACGATCAGCTCATGGTGCATGGCCGCATCCGTGCATCTGGCGTGTGGCGGGCAGATGCTTTTTTCGAGTGCTGTGCTGTCGGGGAGCACAGAATCATGCAGAGCGTGATGAAAAAAGGATGCAAAAAAGGGATGCAGTTGCATCCCTTTTTTGACAGTGGCCGGAGGCCTGGCGTGCCGGGCTGCAACAAGGCCTGTTGATTACTTGACAGCTGCTCGAGCGGCTTCCGCCTTGGCCTTGGCTTCGTCCAGCTTCTTTTGCAGAGCGGCGGCTTCCGCTTCAGCCTTCTTGGCCTCTTCTTCCTTGGCCTTCTTGGCTTCGGCTTCCTTGTCGCCGCCACCCATGGCGCCAGCAATGGCATTACCAGCCATGGTGCCAGCAACGGCGCCGACGGCTGCACCGGCCATGGTGCCCATCATGCCGGAGCCACGAGCAGCAGGAGCGGCTGCAGCGGCGGGAGCGGCCGCAGGAGCTGCCGCTGCGGCTGCGGGTGTGGCAGGTGCAGCAGCCTTGGGCGCGGCGGCGGCAGGAGCCACGGGTGCGGGCTGAGCGGGCGCCTTGCTGCCGATGCTGGCAGGGCGAACGGACTTGCTGCTGCCCATGCGCTTGGCCTGAGCCAGGGAAGGCACGGTCAGCGATGCGATGGCGATGGCAATCACGGAGGCAGCAGCACGGTACGAAGTCTTCACGAAATGGATTCCAGTCATGGTTGTCATAGATGGCAGCCTGCACTCTGACGAGCGAAGACAACCAGCATGCCTTGCGACGCTTATCGCGTCAGGCTTGCTTGCTATGGTATTTAAAGTCGAGAGGTGGATTTTCAAGGTGCTGAACTGAAACTGTCCGTAAAAGGACAGGGCTCAGACCCTGGCGGCCGGATGTTGTGTGATGTATGAGGCCGCACGCTATTGTAGGAACACTCTGCATGCGCAAAAGTTCCAGTAGTCTTCAATGCAGGGAAATAGTCCTGAAGTGCCCCGCAGCGCTTGGTGCGTGAGCGGGGCATGCTATCGAGTCAGAGGAAAGTTGGTTTAGCGCTTCTGGTGCAACTGCACCCAGTCGAGAAAGCGTGTCATGTACTTGACGAGGAAGTCATGGCTGCCCTGGCCGATCTTGCCGTCGGCGTCGAGCAGCGTGTCGGACCAGCGCACAAAGCCTTCGGGCTGGGGCAGGGTGGGCATGTCCAGCGATACCAGCACATTGCGCAGGTGCTGCTGGGCCATGGCCGTGGCGGCCGCGCCGGGCGAGCTGCCGATCACGGCGGCCGGCAGTCCTGCCCAGACGGATTGGCCATAGGGACGGCTCAGTCCATCGAGCACGTTCTTGAGCGATGCGGGGATGGAGCGGTTGTATTCGGGCGTCACGAACAGAACGCCGTTGCAGCCGCGAATCAGGGGCTTGAGGTCGTCGAAGGGTTTGAAATCGGGGGTGTTGTCGAAGTCGCGGTTGTAGACCGGCAGGCGGCTGATATCGATGAATTCGAAATCGGCCTTGTCCTGCATGAGTGCGGCCAGGCCCTGGCCGAGCTGGCGGTTGATGGACTGCTTGCTGAGGCTGCCCACGATGACGGCGATTTTGAGTTGGCTCATGCTCTGACCTTTCGACTGGGTTGAGGAAGATGCATGGCACTGTAGCAAAGCTGCCGGGGATTGCCGCGCCGCAGCGGGCGCAAAAAAGCCGCTGACTCTGGATGACAGAGCCGCGGCTGATGGAGGCGGGTGCTTGTCGCCGCCTATTTGAGCACTTCCAGCAGGCGATCCAGGCCGCCTTCGTTGATGGCGACCTTGGCCTCGTTGCGCACGCGCGGCTTGGCGTGGAAGGCCACGGACAGACCGGCTGCCTGCATCATGGGAATGTCGTTGCTGCCATCGCCCACGGCAATGCATTGGCTGGCATCGATGCCGATCAGCGAAGCCACTTCCAGCAATGTGCGGCGCTTTTCCGCGCCGTCGCAGATATCGCCCCAGGCCTGCTCGACCAGACCGCCGGTCAGTGCACCGTCCCTGATCTCCAGCACATTGGCACGCACAAAGTCGATATTCAACAGGCCGCGTACATGCTCGGCAAAGTAGGTAAAGCCGCCGGAGACCAGCAGCACCTTCAGGCCGGCGGCCTTGGCGGTCCTGACCAGGGTTTCTGCGCCTGGCGAGAGTTTCAGGCGTTCGGCCAGAACGCGGGCCATGTCGGCCTCGGTCACTCCGACCAGCTTGCCCACGCGCTGGCGCAGGCTGTCCTTGAAGTCGGTGATTTCGCCGCGCATGGTGGCTTCGGTAATCGCCGCCACTTCGGCCTTCTTGCCCGTGGCGTCGGCGATCTCGTCGATGCACTCGATGGTGATCAGCGTCGAGTCCATATCAAAGGCGATGAGCTTGTAGTCCGCCAGCTTCTGGGGGGCGGTAAAGCCGCGGATCATCAGGCCGGGAGCGAATTCGGTGGCGTCGGTCATTGCGAGTCGTGCGAATGAGGGGGTAGCAGAAAGGGGAATGGCGGAGATCGGGTCTGCTCCATTGCCCAAGGTGGCCGCCATTATCCGCTGTTGTTGCGGGCTTCGGCTGGCCATTCACCCCTGAGTCTGTACCCCTGGTGCTGCACGAGGCGGCACCTACTGCGGCTGAATGCCTGCTGCCTTGACCAGCTCGGCATGCAGCCTGATGTCCTGGGCCACGGTCTGCCTGAGCTGCTCTGGCGTCGATGGCGCGACTTCCATGCCGTTTTCACCCAGCTTGGTCTTGATCTCGCTGTCCAGGGCAACGCGCACGGCGCGGTTGAGCTTGTCGATCACGGGCTGCGGCGTCTTGGCCGGGGCGAACAGGCCGACCCAGGCCGAGAGGCTGAGGTCGGCAAAACCGCCTTCGGCCATGGTCGGGATGTTGGGCAGCATGGCCGCACGCCTGGGCGCCATCAGAGCCAGGGCATGCAGCTTGCCAGCCTGGATATGGGGCAGGGCTTCGGGCAGCACGGCAAACAGCATGTCCACATTGCCTGCCAGCGTATCGTTGACGGCCGGCGCACCGCCTTTGTAGGGCACGTGCAGCATCTTGGCCTGGGTGCGCGTCTCGAACATCAGCGCGGCCAGGTGCTGGGGGCTACCGTCGCCGGAGGAGGCAAAGGTCAGCTTGCCCGGTGCGGCCTTGGCTGCCGCCACCACGGCAGCCACGCTGGGGAATTTCTGCCTGTCCTTGACCACCAGCACCATGGGCTGGTTCACCAGCTTGCTGATGGGCACAAAGTCGGCCTCGGGGTCATAGGGCAGGGATTTGAAGATGCTCTTGTTGGTGGTCAGGAATGAGGCCGGCGAGACCATCAGCGTGTAGCCGTCCGGGGCAGAACGTGCCACGGCCGGAGTGCCGATCTGGCCCGAGGCACCGGCGCGGTTGTCCACCACAAAAGGCTGCTTGAGTTCGCTGGCCAGCTTTTGCCCGACCACACGGGCAATCATGTCGGCGCTGCCGCCGGCAGGCAGGGCGACTATGACCTTGACAGCACGCTCGGGATACGCGTCCTGTGCCTGGGCCGCGGCGGCAAAGCCTGCCGCCAGCGCACAGGCCAGTGCGGGGCGGGTCATGGCATGAGCGGCATGGCGAATATGGCCGTAGACAATGTTGCGAACGGGTTGGAGCAGCATGCGATCCCTCTTTCATCAAGATATGCACCACCTTGGTGACGGCAGCGGTGCGATAGCCCAATGATGAGCAAGCCCTGTGCCAGATGCCTTGGCGTTTTGCCTGATGGGAAAGATGCGGTTTGCGCAGTGGCCGGGAAAGTGGCAGGGCTGATGCGGCAGAGCTGATGCGCCTCGACGGCCTCAGCTTTCAGGATTGCCAGGCGGCTGCAGATACAGGGCATCGGACCAGGTGGCGACCCAGTGCGGGCGAAACACCACGAATACCGCCGTCAGCATGCCGGTGGTCACGCCATCGCTCCAGGCCATGAGCCAGCGCGCCATGCGCGAGAGTTCGTCGTTGACATTGGGCAGCACATGCCCTGCCCATTGACCGAGCAAGGACGCGACGAACACGCACAGAACCGTGCCCAAAAAGCCGCGCAAGAAAATAAAGACAAAGATGTTGTGCCAGCACCAGCGGCGTACCGCTGCACCCCAGAGCATGGCCAGCGTGGCCGGCACCAGCCCCTGCCAGACTGCCATGCCCAGAGCGTCCTGCAGTCCAAGTGCGGGAGCCAGTGCATAGGCGATAGCGCTTGTCGCAATCAGTACGGGCACTGCAAGCGGCCAGCCGATCAGAAGCAGCACCAACGGTGCACCAGACCAGTGCAGTTGCAAAGGCATTTTGTGCAACTCAGGCAGCGCCCAGACCCAGGGCAGCAGCACCAGAACGGCCAGCAAGGGCGTGAGCAGTGGCGACAGTACCGGGTCCTGCATACCGCCAGGGCCGGCCCGGCTGCCCAGCATGTGCCAGGGGCGGCAGAGCAGGGCCAGCAACAAGGCCAGCAGGGCAATGGCGGCTTCAAGAAACATGGCGGCTCGGAAATTCAGGTTCCGCCGCCATCTTGCACCGTCTGCATCGGACTGGGCTCAATAGCCCTGCTGGCTTTGTCAGCAGCCTTGTCAGGCATGAACGGCTGTTTCGCTCTTGAGCGGCTGGCCCAGGCTGCGCAGCACATCGCGCACCATCTGGGCACGGTCCTTGGGGTTCTCCAGCTCTTTTTCGATGCGCAGCTTCTCATTGCCCGCCAGCTTGATGTGCTTGTTCTTCTGGATCAGGTGAATGATGTTCATGGGATCGATCGGCGGCTGAGGCTTGAAGCTGATGTTGATCACGCCGGGGGCGGCATCGACCTTGACCACGCCATAGGGCTGGCTCAGCACGCGCAGACGGTGCACGTCGATCAGGGTCTGGGCCTGGGGCGGCAGCTTGCCGAAACGGTCCACGATTTCTTCGAGCAGGGTATCGATCTGATCGGCTGTCTTGGCCGTGGCCAGCTTCTTGTAGAACGACAGGCGCAGATGCACATCGCCGCAGTAGTCATTGGGCAGCAGGGCCGGGGCGTGAAGATTGATATCGGTGGAGGCCGACAGCGGCGAGAGCAGATCTGGTTCCTTGCCGGCCTTGAGGCTGCGCACGGCTTCGGACAGCATCTCGTTATAGAGCTGAAAGCCCACTTCCATCATGTTGCCGCTCTGGTTTTCGCCCAGCACCTCGCCGGCGCCACGGATTTCCAGGTCATGCATGGCCAGATAGAAGCCCGAGCCCAGCTCCTCCATCTGCTGGATGGCCTCCAGCCGCTGCTGGGCCTGCTTGGTCAGGCCGTCCAGGTCCGGCACCATCAGATAGGCATAGGCCTGATGGTGGCTGCGTCCCACGCGGCCGCGCAGCTGGTGCAGCTGCGCCAGACCGAACTTGTCGGCGCGGCTGATGAGAATGGTGTTGGCCGATGGCACGTCGATGCCGGTCTCGATGATGGTCGAGCACAGCAATATGTTGTAGCGCTGGGCCACGAAATCGCGCATCACACGCTCCAGCTCGCGCTCGGGCATCTGGCCGTGGGCCACGGCGATGCGTGCCTCGGGCAGGATTTCCTCCAGCTTTTGCTTGCGGTTCTCTATGGTCTCGACCTCGTTGTGCAGGAAGTAGATCTGTCCGCCGCGCTTGAGCTCGCGCAGCACGGCTTCGCGAATCACGCCCGTGCCCTCGTTGCGCACAAAGGTCTTGATGGCCAGACGACGCTGCGGCGCCGTGGCAATCACCGACAGATCGCGTAGCCCCTCCAGCGCCATGCCCATGGTGCGCGGAATCGGGGTGGCCGTCAGCGTCAACACATCAACCTCGGCACGCATGGCCTTCATGGCCTCCTTGTGGCGCACGCCAAAGCGGTGTTCCTCGTCGATGATGAGCAGGCCCAGATTCTTGAACTGCGTGGACTCGGACAGCAGCTTGTGCGTGCCGACCACGATATCCACCGTACCGTCCGAGATGCCCTTGATGGCCGCCGTGATCTCCTTGCCCGAGCGGAAACGCGACACCTCGGCCACCTTGATCGGCCATTTGGAGAAGCGGTCCACCAGGGTCTGGTAGTGCTGCTCGGCCAGCAGCGTGGTGGGCGCCAGGAAGGCGACCTGCTTGCCGCCCATGGCCGCCACAAAGGCCGCGCGCAGCGCGACCTCGGTCTTGCCGAAGCCCACATCGCCACAGACCAGGCGGTCCATGGGCTGGGGGCTGATCATGTCCTGCACCACCGCGTGGATGGCCGCGCGCTGGTCGGCTGTTTCCTCGAAGCCGAAGTCGGCCACGAACTGCTCGTAGTCGGCTGCTGGGAAGCGGAAGGCATGGCCCTGGCGCGCGGCGCGGCGGGCATAGATATTGAGCAGCTCGGCGGCCGAGTCGCGCACCTGTTCGGCGGCCTTGCGCTTGGCTTTTTCCCATTGCGTGCCGCCCAGCTTGTGCAGCGGCGCATCGTCGGGCGAGACGCCGGTGTAGCGGCTGATCAGGTGCAACTGGCTGACGGGCACATAGAGCACGGCGTCGGCCGCATATTCCAGGTGCAAAAATTCCTGCAGTGCAGGCGTGCCGTCAGGGTTCTTCTGGCCCATGTCCATGTTGATGAGCCCGCGATAGCGGCCTATGCCGTGATCGGCATGGACGATGGGGTCGCCCACCTTGAGCTCGGAAAGGTCCTTGATCAGGGCCTCCACATCGCTGACCTGCTCCTGGCGGCGGCGACGGCGGCCCGTAGGGCTGCTTGCAAACAGCTCGGTTTCGGTGACAAAGTCCAGGCCTTCCTCGACCCAGGCAAAGCCCGTCATCAGGCTGGAGGTGGCAATGCCGACCTTTTCCGTGGCATCGGCCTGGAATTCGGCCAGAGAATCGAACACGGGCGGGTTGACGCCCGAGGCGCGGAAAAAGTCGAGCAGGCTCTCGCGTCTGCCATCGGATTCGGCCAAAAGCAAGACCCGGTTTGCGCCGGATGCTATATGTTTTTGCAGCTTGGCCAGCGGGTCATCGGCGCCGCGCAGCACGGAAAGGTCTTCGAGCTTCTGGAAGATGGCGCTGTCGGCCACATCTTCGGTGCCCGGGCGCAAGGCCAGCTGGGCATGCTCCTTGCTGCGGGTATAGAACTGGTCGGCGCTGAGAAACAGCGTCTCGGGCGGCAGCGCCGGGTGGTCGGGGTCGCCTTGCACCAGGCGGTAGCGGTCCTTGGTGTCCTGCCAGAAGCGCTGGAAGGCCGGCTCCAGATCGCCGTGCAGCACCACGGTGGCCTCATCGCCCAGATAGTCAAAGACCGTGGCCGTCTCGTCAAAGAACAGCGGCAGGTAGTACTCGATGCCGGCCGTGGCAATGCCCAGACCCATGTCTTTATAGATGCGGCTGCGTGTTGGGTCGCCTTCGAGCAGCTCGCGCCAGCGGCTGCGGAACTTGGCGCGCGCCTCCTCGTCCATCGGGAACTCGCGCCCTGGCAGCAGGCGCACCTCGGGCACGGGGTAGAGGCTGCGTTGCGTGTCGGGGTCGAAGGTGCGGATGGAGTCGATCTCGTCGTCGAACAGGTCCACGCGGTAGGGCTGGAGCGAGCCCATGGGGAACAGATCGATCAGGCCGCCGCGCACCGCATATTCACCATGGCTGACCACCTGGGACACATGCTGGTAGCCCGCCAGCGTGAGCTGGGCCTTGAGCTTGGCCTCGTCCAGCTTCTGGCCCTGCTTGAATTCAAAGGTATAGCCGGCCAGAAACGAGGGTGGGGCCAGGCGATAAAGGGCCGTGGTGGCGGGCACGATGACCACATCGGCGCCATGCTGCTTGTCGCGCTGGTTGATGCGCCACAGCGTGGCCAGGCGTTCGCTGATCAGATCCTGGTGCGGTGAGAAGCTGTCGTAGGGCAGGGTTTCCCAGTCGGGGAACAATGCGCAGCGCAGCTCGGGGGCGAAGAAGGCCATCTCCTCCATGAGGCGGTGGGCATCGGCGGCATCGGCCGTGACGATGGCCGTGACCCGGCCGTCGTGCTTTTCACGCTCGCCCAGCCTGGCCAGCAGCAGCGCGTCGGCGCTGCCGACAGGGCGGGGCAGGTGAAAGCGTTTACCGGGGGTGAGCTTGGGCAGTTGCATGGTTTTTCACAGACGAGCGCAGGCAGCGGCGCACAGGTGCGGGCTGGATGCAAAAAAACGGGGACAGATTGAATGCGGGCGAGTCCGGCCATCAAAGGCAGGGCTTAAAGCCCAATCAGCGAGGAGCTGATGGTTGGCAGCGCATTCACTCAAAATGGGGACACCTCAAGGCGATGCAAGCCGAAAGCAGGTCTTCGATGGATCTCACAGGCTTTCGGACGAAATGGTGATTTTAAAATACTGTGCATGACAGATCGGTTTTTCTCGCCTGAGTCCATGACGGACGACAAGGCAAACGCTGCGGCGGCGTCGTCGCCTGCATCTGCACCCCGCTGCTGGGGGCTGATTCCCTGCGCGGGCGTCGGTCTGCGTGCCATTGCCGCAGATTCCCCGGCCCCCGAGCTACCCAAGCAATACCAGAGCGTTGCGGGCCAGCCCATGGTCATGCACACGCTGGCCGCCATGTTGGCGGTGCAGCGCATGCACCGGGTGCTGCTGGTGGTCTCTGCTTCCGATGGCTTTTGGCAAGGGCGCGCCACGGACGCCCGGCTCGGCATTGCTGCCTGTGGCGGAGCCACCCGTGCAGAGACCGTGAGCAACGGCCTGCAGGAGTTGCTGCGCATGGGGGCCAGCGGCGAGGACTGGGTGCTGGTGCATGACGCGGCGCGCTGTCTGGTCGCATCGGCGCAGGTGAACGCCTTGATCGATGCCTGTCTGCCGGATGCGGTGGGTGGGCTGCTGGCGCTGAAACTGCCCGACACTCTCAAGCAGCAGGCCGCCGGAGCGGGCCCGGCGCGTGTGGCGCAGACGGTGGAGCGCAGCGACAAATGGCTGGCTCAGACGCCGCAGATGTTCCGTATCGCAGCCTTGCTGGCTGCGCTGCAGGCGGCGGGCGCTGCCGTGACCGACGAAGCCAGCGCCATGGAACTGGCCGGTCACTCACCCAGACTGGTGCCGGGCGGTGCGCAGAACTTCAAGGTGACCTACCCCGACGACTTTGCGCTGGCCGAGGCCGTGCTGCTGCAGCGCAAGGCGGGTGGCTAGAGGGATTTGGCATCGGCAGGGCTTGACGCACGCAAGAGCGCACGGTGGGCATTGCCATCGGCAGAATGCCGTGCCCGCCCCGGGTCGGCGCAGATAGTATTTAATTTGATAGCTGCTTGCGCTTTATGAGCAAGAGTTTGACAGGGATTTTTATGAATTTTCGTATTGGTGAAGGCTGGGATGTACATGCCCTGGTTCCTGGGCGCAAGCTGATTCTCGGCGGTGTCGAGGTGCCTCACAGCCTGGGCTTGCTCGGGCATTCGGATGCCGACGTGCTGCTGCATGCAATCACCGATGCCTTGTTCGGTGCTGCGGCATTGGGCGATATCGGCCGCCATTTCTCGGATACCGACGCGCAGTTCAAGGGGGCGGACTCTGCCGTGCTGCTGGCCGAGGCTGCCAGGCGCGTGCGCGCCAAGGGCTTCGAGATCGGCAATATCGATAGCACCATCGTGGCCCAGGCGCCCAAGCTGGCACCCCATATCGAGAAGATGCGCGAGCGCATTGCCCAGGTGCTGGAGCTGGATGTGGAGCAGGTCAACGTCAAGGCCAAGACGGCCGAGAAGCTGGGGCCTGTGGGTCAGCAGCAGGCCATGGAGGCTCGTGCCGTGGCCTTGCTGGTGCGGACTGCTTAGCTTCGTTTGGCGCAATGGCCGCTGCGAAAGCCGGTCATGAATCGCTGTAGAGGGCTTGCACTTCGGCCCCGGTCAGGGTCGGGGTGTCATTGGCCAGCGCGTAATAGTCTGGCTTCTCGTCGATATAGATCTGCTGTGCCAGTGTCAGTCCCTGGGCGTCCTGAAACAGCCCGGCAGATAGGAAGTGCTCGTTGTTTGCCAGCAGACGGTAGAAGAGGTGGGTGCCGCAGCTGCTGCAGAAGGCGCGCTCCGCCCATGGCGAGGAGGCATAGCGCGTGACGGGGCCGCTGGTCTGCACTGCTGTGCCGCCATGCAGGGTGAAGGCAGGGCCTTCTCCCCAGCGCCGGCACATGCTGCAGTGGCAGACATGAACTTCGTGGGTATCGGGTGCGGTGACGAGAACGGCTTTGCACAGGCATCGGGCTTGCATGGTGAACTCTCCGGCAGATGGTTGAAAGGCGATGCCGATTGTGCAATGAGGTGGGTCGATTCAGTCTTGCCCTACCTCATCGTCTTTCTTGTCGCGCGGCAGATTGCGCTTGACCTGGGGGCGCTGCAGGCGTTGTTCGGGTGCAGCACCGGCTGTCACACCCATGGCGCGCTGCAGCTGCAGATGGGCGACCAGGCCGCCCGTCGATGAATTGGACAGGGCAAACATGCCGCCCATGCGCTGAACCGTCTTGTCCACGATGGACAGCCCCAGGCCTGCGCCTGCAGCTGCCGTGCGTGCAGTGTCGCCGCGGAAGAAGGGCTGGGTCAGATTGGCCAGTTGCTCGGCCGGCACGCCCTTGCCATGGTCGCGGATACGGATGACCACCCATTTTTCGCTTTCCTTGGCAACCACATCCACCTCGGTCGTGTCGGTGGATGGGGTCTTGCCGTAGCGGCGTGCGTTCTCGAAGAGATTGGAGATCACGCGTGCCAGCTCCACCTCATCGGCCATGACATAGAGGTCTTCGGGCACGTTCATGGTGATTTGCAGCTCACGATGGTCCTGCACTGCATAGACGCAGGAGGCAACCACGGCGTGCAGATCCACGGGGCTGAGCATGACGCGATGATCGGGGCGGGCGTAATCCAGGAATTTGTCGATGGTGGCGTCCAGTTGAACGATGTCGGCCACCATATGCTCGCGCGCCACATCGTCATAGACGCTCATCTCGGTCTCCAGGCGCAGCCGCGCCAGCGGCGTGCGCAGGTCGTGGGAGATGCCGGCCAGCATCACGGCACGGTCCTGCTCCAGCTTGGCCAGCTTCTGCGCCATGCGGTTGAAGCCGATGTTGACTTCGCGGATTTCGCTGGTCACGGCCTCCTCGTCGAGCTGGCTGGCATCGAAGTCACCCTCGCGCACTCGGTTGGCCGCGTAAGACAGCTGTTTGAGCGGCCGGTTGATCAGGCGGGCGATGGCGGCCGCGCCGATGAGCGACAACAGGGCGGCCGTGATCAGCCAGATCAGCCAGGTCTGCCCGCTGGCAGGAGTGAAGCGCGACTGGTCCATCAGCATCCAGTTGCGGTCGCCGTTGATGGTGAAGCCCACCCACAGACCGGGCTCCCCGTTGACGCTGCGCGCCACCACGGTACCGTAGCCCAGGCGGGTGGTCAGCTCCTCGGTCAACTTCTGGCCAAGGGCGTTTTGCTCCAGCAGCTCGAAGGAGTCGCCGGGCTCGCGGGGCAGAATGCGAACGCCTTCCTGGTCGGCCATGGTCTTGATCAGGGAGACGCGATTGATCGCGTCCGAATGCTCGAGGGCAGCGCGGCTCAGGTTGACCAAAGAGGCTACTTGCTTGGCCGTTTGCAGCGTGCGTGGCTCGAAATCCAGTGCCCGCAGTGTCTGCAGCCAGGCCAGAATGCTGCCCACCAGCAGCAGGGCCAGCAGGCAGAAGGTACGCCAGAACAGGTTCAGCCCCACAGGGGAGCGAGCTGTGCTGCGCCGCTCGTACTCCAGAGGTACGGGGCTGGTGGCGTCGGGCGGCGGATGGTGAAAAGCGCTCATGAACAGCAATGCGGAAATAACTGGACCCGAGGGTACGCCCAATATGGGCAGCACGGGTTACGGTTTGTCCAAAAAGTGTCTATCTACTGGTGGTTGTTGAAAGAGCTTGACTTATGGGCCTTATGGGCCAGCACCCAAGCGCAACAAGCCGCGCAGCAGGCGGCTTGTTGCAATGGAGTTGGGCAAAATCAGTTCATGCCATCGGGTACGAACACATAGCCTACGCCCCAGACGGTCTGGATATAGCGTGGTGCGGCAGCGTCTTCCTCGATCAGCTTGCGCAGGCGGGAAACCTGCACGTCCAGGCTGCGGTCGAATGGCTCGAATTCGCGGCCACGGGCCAGCAGGGCCAGTTTTTCGCGCGACAGAGGCTGGCGAGGGTGGCGCACCAAGGCCTTGAGCATGGCGAATTCGCCGGTGGTGAGTGGCAACTCCTCGCCATTCTTTTGCAGCACGCGGGTGCCCAGGTCGAAGGTGAAGGGGCCAAAGGTCACCACCTCGTTGTCGCCCGAAGGAGCGCCCGGTGCTTCCTGAGGAGGGCGGCGGCGCAGCACAGCATGAATGCGGGCCAGCAGTTCGCGGGGGTTGAAGGGCTTGCCCAGGTAGTCGTCGGCACCCACTTCCAGGCCCACGATGCGGTCCACATCCTCGCCCTTGGCGGTCAGCATGATGATGGGGGTGCGGTCATTGGCAGAGCGCAGGCGGCGGCAGATGGACAGGCCATCCTCGCCGGGCATCATCAGATCCAGCACGATCAAGTCGACAGTCTCGCGTAGCAGGATGCGGTTGAGCGCCTTGCCGTCCTCGGCAATCATGATCTCGAAGCCTTCCTGCGTCAGATAGCGGCGCAGCAGGTCGCGGATGCGTGCATCGTCATCCACCACGAGGATCTTGTCAGTACGGTTGTTCGTCGTTGCCATGATCGTCCTTGTCGATTTATTTGTAACTGGCCCATTGTTATCGCTAGATCAAAAAAATCCAGCAAAACAGGGTCAAGTCTTGCCACTTGTTACGATTGTTGCGTTTATTAATGGAACAATAAATGTTTCATGAGGAACTTTTTAAAAGTATTTTGCACTATTGTTTCAGTGTTCGTTCTGTTGGTGTGTCGAATACGGAGTATTCGTACATAAAGTCACACTCTGGGCTGACATGCTGCGCTGCAGCGACTTTGCGCAATGGTGAAATGCATGTGTATCTGCATGGCCTGATTTACTTACAAGGGTGAACCGCATGAATCAATTTTCCAAGTCTTCCTCTTCCTCTCGCGCCGCGGCTGCCGCACTTGCGCTGGCTGCGGCCTGCGCTGGCGGCAATGCATGGGCCCAGGGCGCCGCGCGTGACATGCAAAGACCTGCCAATGTGGTGCAGCTGTCGGCTCAGGGAACCGTGGAGGTCAAGCAGGACTGGATGACGGCAACCCTGTCTGCCAGCAAGGATGGTCGCGATGCTGCGTCCGTTCAGTCCCAGTTGCAAAAGATCGTGGAGTCCGCCATGACCACGCTGCGTAACGATGCACAAGGTCGGCAGATGGAGTTGAGCACAGGTAATTTCTCCATCTCGCCGCGTTATGGCAACAACGGCAAGATCGAAGGCTGGCAGGGCCAGGCCGAGATCGTGCTGCAGGGGCGCGACTTCGTGCGCATCACCCAGGCTGCGGCCAAGGTGCAGGACATGGCGCTGGCTGGCATGAGCTTTGGCCTCTCGCGCGAAGCACGGGAAAAGGTGGAGGGCGAAGCCCAGGCCAAGGCGATCGAGAGCTTCCGTCAGCGTGCTGCGGCCATCTCCAAGAGCTTCGGTTTTGCGGGCTACAGCCTGCGCGAGGTCAATGTGAGCAGCAGCGGCGGTGGCGGGCATCCCATGCCTCGCCCGCGCATGATGAGCATGGCCAAGGCCAGCTATGCCGATGCCGCACCTGTGCCGGTAGAGGCGGATCGCACCGAGGTGACGGTCAGCGTCGGTGGCTCGATTCAGATGCAGTGATCGGAGCGGCGCTGCGCATATAAAAAAGGAGCAGCTTGCGCTGCTCCTTTTTGATTTTCATCATGATTTGATGCTGAATATGGCTACTGGCAAGCGCTAGATGCTATCTAATTGATAGATGCAATTGCGCAAGCCCTGTAGTGTCTACTGTGCTGCCCAGCCTCCGTCCATATTCCATGCCACGCCGCGCACATTGTTGGCCGCGGCCGAGCAGAAGAAGACGGCCAGCTCGCCGAGCTCTTCGGGCGTGGTGAACTGCATCGAAGGCTCTTTTTCTCCCAGCAACTGTCTGGTGGCGTCTTCATTGCTGATGCCTTGGGCGGCAGCCTTGGCATCCACCTGCTTTTGTACCAGCGGCGTCAGCACCCAGCCGGGGCAGATGGCGTTGCAGGTCACGCCGGTGGTGGCGTTTTCCAGTGCCGTCACCTTGGTCAGGCCGACGATGCCGTGCTTGGCGGCGACATAGGCCGATTTTTCGGCCGAGCCGACCAGGCCGTGTACCGAGGCCACATTGATGATGCGGCCCCAGTTGGCCTGCTGCATGGCGGGCAGGGCCAGGCGCGTGGTGTGGAAGGCGCTGCTCAGGTTGATGGCGAGGATGGCATCCCACTTCTCCACGGGGAAGTCCTGCACCTTGGCCACATGCTGAATGCCGGCGTTGTTGACCAGGATGTCGACGCGGCCGAACTCGGCAGCGGCGTATTTCATCATGGCCTCGATGTCGGCGGTCTTGCTCATGTCAGCACCGTGGTAGCCGACCTGGATGCCGGCTGCCTTGCCGGCATCCAGTACCTGGGCGCGTGGTGCTTCGACGTCGCCAAAGCCGTTGAGCACGATATTGGCACCCTGGCGTGCCAGAGCGATTGCGATACCTAGGCCGATTCCGCTGGTCGATCCCGTCACGAGAGCGGTTTTGCCTTTCAACATGGACATACAAGGTCTCCGAATGAATTACGATGCGACACAGCCATTATCGGCTCCGGTCCTGAAAACGCGTTCTCCATGAATCAACCTACGCTGAATTACGTATCGTGTCCCGGAGCCTCTGCCATGGCTCCCAGCTGGGCCAGTTCCCAGCGTCGCCAGCAGGTCGAGGTTCAGCCCGAGGGCACGCACCGCATGGCGTACTGGGAATGGAACCGTACCGGCAATCCAAGACATCCTCATGTCATCGTCTGCGTGCATGGCCTCTCGCGCCAGGGACGAGACTTTGATGTGCTGGCCACCGAGCTCAGCCGCTTTGCCCGCGTGATCTGTCCCGATGTGGTCGGGCGCGGCGAAAGCGACTGGCTGGCCGAGCCCATGGGCTACCAGGTGCCGCTGTATGCCGCCGATATGCTGGCGCTGCTCGCCCAGCTGCATGCACAGGCGC
Source organism: Comamonas testosteroni (assembly GCF_000761245.1). Classification (GTDB taxonomy): domain Bacteria; phylum Pseudomonadota; class Gammaproteobacteria; order Burkholderiales; family Burkholderiaceae_C; genus Comamonas; species Comamonas testosteroni_C. Next base: position 262,056 of record NZ_AWOR01000046.1, read on the forward strand.
CGATTGAAACCCTGGACTGGGTGGGCACCAGCATGGGCGGCCTGATCGGCATGGCGGTGCTGGGCCAACCCGGCCTGCCGCTGCCGGTGCCGGCGCGGCGGCTGGTGCTCAACGATGTCGGCCCGGCCATTGAGTGGGAGTCGCTGGAGCGCATCGGCTCCTATGTCGGCAAAAGCTTGCAGTTTCCCAACTTTGAGAGCGCTGCCGCCGCCATGCGCTTGATTTCCGAGGGATTCGGCCCACATAGCGATGAGCAATGGAGCCGGCTCTCGCAAGCCATGATCAAGCCAGATCCCCAAGGGGGGGTGGTGCTGCATTACGACCCCCGTATTGCGGCGCCGATGGCCCTTATGACGCGCGAGACCGCCCAGGCGGGTGAGGCCTTGCTCTGGCAGCTTTACGACCAGATCAAGGCACAGGTCTTGCTTATCAGAGGGGCCGAGTCCGATCTGCTTTCCAGCCGTACCGCCAAGGCCATGACCGAGCGTGGCCCCAGAGCGCATTGCACGGAACTGGAAGGCGTGGGACATGCTCCAACGCTGGTAGTGCCGGGGCAAGTGGCGTTGATACAAAAGTTTTTACAAGGGGATAAGGGTCTGCCTGCGAGCATCAGTCTTGCGCAGCAGGCCCAAGAGGAAGCTGCATGAAGACCAGCGATACCGTAACCACAGTCTCTGACGCTGCACCCAAGCTCACGGAGCCTACGCCGCATCTGATTACCGCCACATCCGAGGTTTTGCCCGATCAAGTCAATGCGCTGGCGCGCGCGCGCGCCTTTGCAGAGCCGCTGATTGCAGGCGAAGTCATGGAGACCGGTGAAAACACCCTGACCCACGCCGACGCCGTGGCCGCCATCCTCAAGAAGATTGGGGGCTCGGAAACCATGCAGGCGGCCATTTATCTGGTGCACGCCAGCGTGCACCTGAACAAGCCGCAGGAAGTGATTGCCAAGGCGTTTGGCGATAATTTTGCGACCCTGGCGGTCGAGACCATCAAGCTCATCCGCGTGCAGCAGCAGGCGCGAGAGGCCGAGTTGAGCAGCCAGCATGTCGATGGCGTGGCCACGCAGACCGAGAACGTACGCAAGATGCTGCTGGGCTTCTCGCGCGATCTGCGCGTGGTGCTGCTGCGCCTGGCGTCGCGCCTGCAGACGCTGCGCTACTACGCGGCCGAGAAGAGCCCGGTCTCGCCAAGCATCGCGCGCGAAGCGCTCTATGTCTTTGCGCCGCTGGCCAACCGTCTGGGCATCTGGCAGATCAAGTGGGAGCTGGAAGATCTGGCTTTCCGTTTTCTGGAGCCCGATACCTATCGCCAGATTGCGCGTCTGCTCGACGAAAAGCGGGTCGAACGCGAAGCCTATATGGAGCAGATGCGCGCGCGCCTCGAGGCGGATTTGCGCGCCCACAGCATCAGCGCCTCGGTTCAGGGGCGACCCAAGCATATCTACAGCATCGTCAAGAAGATGCGCGGCAAGTCGCTGAGCTTTGACCAGCTGTTCGATATTCGTGCCATGCGCGTCATCGTGCCTACGGTCAAGGACTGCTATGCAGCCCTTTCCTGGGTGCATGAGCAATTCACGCCGCTGGAAAAAGAGTTCGACGACTACATCGCCAAACCCAAGCCCAACGGCTATCAGTCGCTGCACACGGTGGTGCGCGATGAAACCGGCCGCACCATAGAGATCCAGATCCGCACCCAGGCCATGCACGACCATGCCGAACATGGCGTGGCCGCACACTGGGCCTACAAGGAAGCCGGCACCAAGGGCTATGCAGGTGTGTCGGCGTCCAGCGAGTATGACGCCAAGATCGCCGTGCTGCGCCAGTTGCTGGCCTGGGGCAGCGACCTGACGGGCTCGGCCCAGCGTGGTCTGTTTGAAGATCGCATCTATGTGCTGACGCCCGATGCGGCCGTGATCGAGCTGCCGCAAGGGGCCACGCCGGTGGACTTTGCCTACTCGGTGCACACCAGCTTGGGCCATCGTTGCCGTGGCGCGCGTGTGGACGGGGCCATGGTGCCGCTGAACACCGCTTTGGAAAGCGGCCAGACGGTAGAAATCAACACAGCCAAGGAAGACCGGCCCTCGCGCGACTGGCTCAATGCCGAGCTGGGTTATCTGGTCAGCAACCGTGCCAAGGCCAAGGTGCGCGCCTGGTTCAATGCCCAGGCCACACACGAAACCGTCTCGCGCGGGCGTGAGGCCGTTGAAAAGCTGCTGCAGCGCGAGGGCAAGACGGCGATCAAGCTTGAAGAGCTGGCTGCACAGCTGGGCTTCAAGTCTGCCGATGCACTGTTTGAAGTCGTGGGCAAGGACGAGTATTCACTGCGCAATATCGAAGTCGTGCTGCGTCCCAGTGAAGAAACGCCAGAGGAAGACGCATTCACTCCGGTGCGCAAGGCGCGTGGTCATGACTCGTCGCGAGGCGGAGTGCTGGTGGTGGGCGTCGATTCGCTCATGACCCAGCTGGCCAAATGCTGCAAGCCCGCTCCTCCGGACGAGATCGGCGGCTTTGTGACTCGAGGCAAGGGCGTCAGCGTGCACCGCTGCGATTGTTCCAATTTCCGCGAGATGATGGCCAAGAGCCCCGAGCGCGTCATTGAGGTCGACTGGGGCACTCCCAAGCAGGTGGACAAGGGCGGACCGGTTTACCCTGTGGACGTTGCGGTGGAGGCGGCCGACCGTCAAGGCTTGCTGCGCGATATCTCGGACGTGTTTGCACGTGAGAAGACCAATGTCATCGGGGTGCAGACCCAGTCCGTCAAGGGGACGGCGTGGATGACGTTCACGGTGGAAGTGGCGGATTCGGGTCGCCTCAACAAGGTACTTGGCATCGTCGCCAGCGTCTCCGGCGTTCGCTCGGCAAGAAGGCGCTGATGTAAGTCCCGATTGCGCCTGACGGTGCTCGATGACAAGAAAATGTTAGCTCTCAAAAAATGAGTGAAAAACCCGTGCTACAATTGCTTCATCGAACAGAACAACAGGCGCGTAGCTCAGCTGGTTAGAGCACCACCTTGACATGGTGGGGGTCGTTGGTTCGAGTCCAATCGCGCCTACCAAACGTGCAGACGAAACCAGAGTTTGCAACAGAAAATGCCCGCTGAAAAGCGGGCATTTTTGTTTTGTCGGTATGAAATCGCTAGCGGAAAACGACATTCAAACAGACATTTTGTCGCAACTGTCGGTTGATTTCTGCCAGTGTCCAAATCCCGCAGCCGATCACCGTCCAGAGCGGAGTAGTGGTTCAAGATTGAGCCGCCCCTCGCAACATGGCTGCTCTTGACTCTGTCTTCCGATTGGCTGTCACAGCACATGACGGCGCAATGCCTGCACCGGAGATGCCAATAACGCACGTTGTCTGCCTAGCTGGCTGCAGTCCGGACACACTTGCTAGAAAGCAGGATTCAATTCCAGCAGCAAGTTCGAGGAGCCGGGAGTCACCGAGAACGACTGGCTGTAGATATCTCCAGCTCGTGGCATGGCTTGGCCGTCCAGCGACACTCGCGCCTGCAAACGTAGCTCTGGAAATGACGACAGCGAAACTGCAGGATCAAGCAGGTTCTCCGGTCCCAGCGTGAAATGTGCCGGCAGGGAGGTTGCAGGCAGGCGCAGCACTGCCACAGGCCGGGGGTGACCGTCGGCGCGAGCCACGACAAAGACCTGAGCCTTGGTCAACCGGTCTGGTTCAGATGGATTGGCCTTGGAGGCTGCCCATCGCAATTCTCCGCTCAGGCGGCTTTTGGAGGCAGCCGCAGTCTTGGCAGTGATGCTCGAGCTGTCTTCAGAGGCCAAAGCCTCCAGCTTGAGCAGATCATCTTGCACTCGCAGCGCCATGTCCGATCCTGGCTCCAGCTGGCGTAGCAGGGCTTGCCAGTTCTTTTGTGCCTCATCCAGCTTGCCGTGGCGCACGGCGGCACTCCCTGCAAGGGCCAGAGCCTTGGGTTGATCGGGCCGCAACATCAGTGCCTGCTTTATGGCCTTGCCGGCCTCGCCATCCAGATCACCGCCCTGCGCCGATGCCAGCGCGTCGGCCAGATCGGCCCATAACCTCGCCTGGACTTCCTCATCCATCGCGCTACGCCGCGCCTCTTGCAAAGCCCGTCGGTATGCCTGGGCCGCAGCGTCAAATAGCTCCAGAGTTTCATAGGAGCGGGCCAGCATCACCCAGCCGGGCAGGTTCTGGGGTTGCTCCTCAAGACGCCGGGCCAGCCCATCCACCATGGCCTGCACCTGTGTATCGCCCACGCCGTCTCCGTGCGCGTCGGGTTGCTCCTGCGCCAGCTGCGCCGCAGCCTTGGGGTCACCCACCTGCAGGTACAAAGCGAACGCGGCGACAGGAAGCAGCACCGCCAACAACAGCGCGCTGCCACGGCGCAGCCATGGACTTTGGCGCCAGGCAACCGATGCTCTGGGTCTGTCCAGCTCTCTGAGCAGGCGCCGCTGCAGTTCTTCGACCGCTTGCACATGGTCGGTCTCGCTCATGCGCCCGCCTGAGCGCTCCAGCTTCAACTCGGCCAACTGGGCCTGGTAGAGGCGGCGCAGCGCTTCATCAGGATCGCTGGCGGGCAATGGGGCCTCGGCCAGCAGAGGTGGCAGAAGCACGACCAGGCTCAGCAGCATCAGGGCGATGGCACCCAGCCACAACCAGTGCATGGCGCTCATTGGCGTTCCTCCTTCGAGGTCGTGTCCAGCCATTGACGTGCACGGTCACGTTGCTGCGGCGTGAGTGGCTCGTGCGACGTGCTCCTTTGGCGCAGTGTGCGCCGCAGCAGGACAAAGCCGCCCAGCACGGCAAGGAATGGGCTGCTCCACAGCAACCAGGTCGATGGCTTCCAGGGCGGGTTGTAGCGCACAAAGGAGCCATAGCGCTGTTCGAAGAAGTTGATCACCTGCTCATTGCTATGGCCCTGCTCGAGCTGGCTGCGGATCTCGCGGCGCATGTCCTCGGCCATGGGGGCACGCGATTCGGCCACCGTCTGGTTTTGGCAGACGACACAGCGAAGCTGAGCGGCCAGCGCCATTTCACGATCCAGCAGTTCCTGGTCCCGAGCGGTCTGCCCGGCCTGGGCCAGCATTGCCATGCAGGCCAGCAAGGCCGCTGTGCAGGCTGCGCCGGTGCTTCGCGGTTTCATTGGAGACTCCTGATGACCGGCAGCAGCCGATCGCGCCATATTTCTGCGGTTACCGGGCCCACATGGCGATAGCGCACGCGGCCCTGGCCGTCGATGACAAAGGTTTCCGGCACTCCCTGGATGCCGAAGTCCATGCCCACGCGGCCATCGCCGTCGATGGCTGAAGCTCGGTAGGGGTTGCCCGCCACTCGCAGCAGCGCGCGAGCCTTGTCCGGCTGATCCTTGTAGTTCAGGCCGTAGACCGCGACCGCGTCGCGCTTCGATAGTTCGGCCAATACGGGTAGCTCCTGTCGGCAGGGTGCGCACCATGAGGCCCAGACATTGAGCAACCATGCCCGGCCTCGCAGGTCCTGCAGATGGAGGATTTGCTGCTGGTCTTCGAGCAGAGGGCGGTCTATGGCCGGTGCGGGCTGTTCCAGCAGCGCCGAAGGCAGGGCCCTTGGGTCACGCTGCAGGCCAAGCCCGAGCATGATGGCCAAGCCTAAAAATACTGCCAGGGGCAGGACAAAGCGCATCAGGCAGCTCCTTGCAGGGCCGGAGCGCCGGACTGGCGGTGCGCTCGCTGTTTGGCCGTACGAAAGCGCCGGTCCATAAGGCTCAGGCCCGCGCCCAGCGCCATCATCAGTGTGCCTATCCAGACCCAGTCCATGAAAGGCTTGACCTGTAGGCGCACGCTCCAACGCAGGCCTTGATCGTCCAGTGGATCGCCCAGGGCCACGAAAACGTCGCGTGTCCAGCCGCTGTCAATGGCGGCCTGGCTCAGCGCCATGCCCTGGGCGCGGTAAACCCGCTTCTCGGGAAACATGCTCCAGCTGTCCAGCCCCGCTCGGCTGACGGTGAATTGGGCACGCTGCGCGTCATAGTTGGGACCGGCGGCTGGACCAAGGCTGTCGAAGCGGAAGCGGTAGCCTCCCACCTCGGCAGTCTCACCCTGCGCCAGCGTGGTTTCGTGCCGGCTCTCCAGCCCGTCGGCAAGGCTTACCGCCAGCACGAACACGCCCGCACCGGCATGGGCCATCAGCATGCCCCACCAGCCCCAGGGCTGGCGCGACAGGCGCTGACCCAGATGGCCGATTTCCAGGCCTTGCCCCAGGCGCTGCCAGATATGGGCCAGTGTGCTGAGCAGGCACCACAGGCCCAGGGCCAGGCCCAGCAAGGTGGCAGGGGAAAGGCGCACACCCATCCAGCCGCCTGCCAGTGCCAGCACCGCCGCGCAGGCAAGGCTCAGCACGAGGGCCGCGCGAAGGCGCCGCCACAGCTCGCCAACCAGGCTGCTCTTCCAGCGCGCCACCGTGCCCACGCCCATCAGGGCCAGTGCCGGCAGTACCAAAGGCAAAAAGACGGCCTGGAAGTACGGCGGCCCAACGGAGATCTTCTCACCGCTCAGCACATCGAGCGCCAGCGGGTACAGCGTGCCTATGAGCACCGCCAGCGCTGCAGCGGTGAAGAGCACGTTGTTGATCAGCAAAAAGGTTTCGCGCGAGAGCATGGCAAATTCCCCGGAGCCGCGGCCCAGCTCCGGTGCGCGCCAGGCGAACAGCCACAGCGATGCTCCCACCACAGCCACGATGAAGCACAGGATGAAGAGCCCCCGCCCTGGGTCCACGGCAAAGGCATGAATCGAGGTAAGCACGCCTGAGCGCACGAGAAAGGTACCCAGCAGGCTCAGTGAAAATGCGCAGATGGCCAGCAGGGCGGACCAGCTGCGGAAGGCGCCGCGCTGGTCGGTCACGATCAGCGAATGCAGCAGGGCCGTACCCACCAGCCAGGGCATGAAAGAGGCGTTTTCCACCGGGTCCCAGAACCACCAGCCGCCCCAGCCCAGCACGTAGTAAGCCCAGGCGCTGCCCAGCAGAATGCCCAGCGTGAGAAAGCCCCAGGCTGCCAGTGTCCAGGAGCGCGACCAGCGCGCCCAGGCAGCACCCAGCTCGCCCGAGATCAGTGCCGCCAGCGCGAACGCAAAAGGCACGGCAAAGCCCACATAGCCCATGTACAGCAGCGGAGGATGCAGAACCATGCCGGGATCCTGCAGCAAGGGGTTGAGGTCCTTGCCTTCCGCCGCCGCCGGGATCAGGCGCGCAAACGGGTTGGAGAGAAACAGCAGGAACAGCAGCAGGCCCACACTGATCCAGCCCAGCACCGCGAGCACGCGCGCCACGAAGGCCGGCGGCAGGTCTCGGCTGCGCCAGGCCACTGCCAGGGTCCAGCCCGAGAGCATGAGCTGCCACAGCAGCATGGAGCCTTCATGACCGCCCCAGAACGCTGCCAGCTTGTAGGCCATGGGCAGGTCGCTATGCGAATTGGCCGCCACATACAGCACCGAGAAGTCTCCGCGCCAGAAGCACCAGAACAGGCTGGCCGAAGACAGCACGCACAACGCGCAGAGCAAAAAGGCTGCGGGCCGGGCCAGCCTTACCCAGCCCGCCAGTCCCCAGTGGGCACCGGCCAGCGGCAGCACCGCCAGCAGCACTGCCGTAACCAGGGCCAGTACGAGGGAGAACACGCCAAGTTCAGCGATCATGTGCGGCCTCCTCTGGAGACGGCAGCGGCACCGGCGCTGTCCTGACCGGCGTCCCTGACGGTGGCGTCATCGGCAGACTTTTCCGGCGACTTGCCGGCGGCGTTTTTCAATGCATGGGCCGCTTCAGGCGGCATGTAGTTCTCGTCGTGCTTGGCCAGCACCTCGGAGGCCTGGAAGGCTCCGTCCGCCTGCATACGGCCCGATACCACCACACCTTTGCCTTCGCGGAACAGGTCGGGCAGCAATCCTCGATACTGCACAGGCACACTGCGCACTTCATCGGTCACGGCAAAGCGCAGCAATATTCCGTCGCCGCTGCGCTGCAGTGAGCCAGGCTCCACCAGGCCTCCCAGGCGAAAGGCCGCACCATGCGGAACCTCGCCCGCATGAACCTGGCTGGGGCTGTAGAAGAACATCACATTGGAGTTGAGCGCTCGCAGCACCAGCGTGACGGCTGCGGCCACCAGCGCAAGTCCTGCCAACACCCACAGCAGGCGACGCTGGCGCGGCTTCATGAGCTCTCCCTGGTTGAGAGTCCGGACGCGGCTTCAGCCTTCAGGCGACGGCTGCGCACATAGATGCTGACCAGCTCGATACCCAGCGCCATCGCGCTCACACCGTAGGCCAGAGCAATGAAAAAAGCATGATCCTGCATTACAGACTCTCCTCGCGGGCTCGCTCCAGAATCAGGCAACGTGCCCGCACCAGAGCGACGGCCAGCGTATAGGCCCAGCAGGCCAGCGCCATCAGCAGCATGCCGGCCAGCATGGTGTGCGTCATGCTGGGAGCTGTATCCATGCGGATGCTTGCGCCCTGGTGCAAGGTGCTCCACCACTGAACCGAGAAATAGATGATGGGAACATTGACCACGCCGGCCAGCAGCACGATGGCGCCAGCGCCATCGGCCCGACGCGAATCCTCGATGGCAGAGACCATGGCCATATAACCCAGATACAGGAACAGCAGGATCAGCTCCGACGTCAGCCGGGCATCCCACACCCACCAGGCTCCCCAGGTCGGCTTGCCCCAGGCAGCCCCGGTCCACAAGGCGATGGCCGTGAACAACGCCCCCGTGGGTGCCAGGGCCCTTGCCAGCAAGGGGGAAAGACGGGTGCCGTAAATCAACCCCAGGGCAGCATGGAGCGCTGCCACCAGATAGATGAACATGGACATCCAGGCGGCCGGCACATGCAAAAAGATGATGCGGTAGACCTCGCCCTGTTGGTGATCCGTAGGTGCCAGTCCAAATCCGACCCATAGACCCGCAGCAGCCAGCACGGCAGCCAGCACAGCCATCCAGGGCCAGACTCGGCCTGCCCAGTGGAAAAAAACCGGGGGCGAAGTCAGTTGGCGCCATTTGCGGCCGCTGGACCCTGCTGCAGGCGTCGGTGATGCATTGGAAGTAAGGGAATTCATATCACTCCAGTGCGAGGCGCAAGGCCGCTGCTATAGCCCAGGGGCCGGCCAGTAACGCCAGGCACAGGCATGCCCCCAGCAGATTGAGAGCAGGCGCTGCACTCAGCCCTTGCTGTGCCTGGGCCACGGCATGGCTGCCAAAGATCAGGATGGGTACGCTCAGCGGCAGCACCACCAGAGCCAGCAGCAACTGCCCCCGCACACCCAGTGTCAGTGCTGCGCCCAGAGCCGCCAGCAGGCACAGGCTGGGCGTTCCCAGGGCCAGCGATGCCAGCAGAATACCGATCACCGTCCCATCCAGGCCGTACTGCCAGCCCAGCAAGGGAGCCACCAGCAACAATGGCAACACGCCCAGCAACCAGTGCGTGGCCACCTTGAGGCCCACCAACAGCGAAAGGGGCGCAGGCGCCAGCAACCACTGCTCCAGCGACCCGTCGGCCATGTCGCTCTCGAACAAACGGTACTGCCCCAGCAGCACGGCCAGCAAGGCCGCGACCCACACAATGCCCGGCGCAATCTGCCTCAGCAGGGGCGCGTCCGGCCCCAAAGCCAACGGGAAAAGACTGCCCACCAGCACGAAAAAGAACAGCCCGCCCAAGGCATCGGAAGGCCTTCGAGCGGCCAATTTCAACTCTCTTGCGCACACAGCTCTCAGCAAACAGCCACCTGCTCATTCATTGCCGTCGTGACCACGGAGCAGGATAAGTCCAGCACTGACACCCGGGGCATCGGCAGCACCAGGCGGCGGTGCGAAGCCACCACGGCCATTCCTCCTGAGGCCAGGTGCTGCTCCAGTGCCTCGACCAGATATTGTTCGCCCTGGGCATCTAGACAGTTATCGGGTTCGTCCAGCAACCAAAACGCACGCTCGCCCAGCAAAACACGGGCCAGCCCCAATCGCCGACGCTGTCCCTGGGACAGTCGGCCAAAAGGCCGTGCGACGACTCCCGTCAACGACAAGGCCTGCAAAACGGCTTGCACGCGTGCTTCATTCCAGCTCACAGCCATCAGATCCAGCGCAAAGCGCAGATTCTCCATCCCTGTCAAGGCGTCGCTCATTCCTGCCTGATGTCCCATATAGGCCAGTTGCCGCTGGTAGGCTGGATCCTGAGGGGGCAGCGTAGCTCCGCACCACTGGAGGCTTCCAGTACGCCATGGCAGAAGGCCGGCCAGACAACGCAGCAGGCTGCTCTTGCCCGCGCCGTTATGACCTTTAAGCATCAGCAGCTGACCGCCACCGAGTTCCAAGCCCAGATCGCGCAGCACCACCCGGCCACCGCGTACACAACCCAGGCCGGATATGCAAAGAAATCTGGAAGCAGCCGTGCCCAAGCCATTCACCCCGCTACTGCACCGACGCAACCGAAGCCTCAGCTGGCCCCGGCACTTTTTGACCTGGCGTGTCGCTGGGTCCCTGTCCGGGAGGAATGTGAGGCAGCTTATGGGCAATGCCCTTGTGGCAGTCGATACAAGTTTTTTCCTTGCTGTCCAAATAGGTGCTGTGCATGTTCTGTGCACGCAAACTCTGCCGTGTCATATCCATGGAGTCGTAGTTATGGCAGTTGCGACACTCCAGCGAATCGTTGGCCTTGAAGCGAGCCCACTCGTGCTGCGCCAACTCCAGTCGCTTGGCTTCGAACTTTTCAGGCGTGTCGATCGTTCCGAAGATCTTGCCCCACACTTCCTTGGAGGCCTGCATCTTGCGAGCGATCTTGTCGGTCCAGTCGTGCGGCACATGGCAGTTGGAGCATACGGCGCGTACGCCCGAGCGGTTGGTGTAGTGGATCGTGCTCTTGAGCTCGGCAAACACGTTGTCCCGCATCTCATGACAACCCGTGCAGAATTTCTCCGTATTGGTCAGCTCCATGGCGGTATTGAATGCGCCCCAGAAGAGAATGCCGCCGATAAAGCCGCCGATGGTCAGAAAGCCCAGACTGAAATGTACGCTGGGGCGGCGGATCACCGCCCAGTAGCGCTTGAGAAGTGTCAACATAGATGAACCTCGTGTGCCGCAGCGTCAGTTTTTCTTGGATGCCTTGCCCGACTGGGACTGCAGGGCCTTCAGAATCACGGTATCCACGTCTTCGAAGGTGTTGCTGACCAGAGGGCGGACGGCATCCTGGGCCACATGGCATTGCTGGCAGAAGTAGCGTCGCGTGGATACCTGCCCCAGCATGCGCCCGTCGCGATCCATATAGTGCGTGACCGATACCGGCACGGCCTGTGAGATCTCGGCCTTGGTTCGCGAGTGGCAGTCCATGCATTTGTTGAAGTTCTTGTCTACCTGATAGCCGTCCACGCGATGGGGAATCGTGGGAGGTTGCCAGGTGTAGTTGCGCGTGCGGCGCACGTCATCGTTGACGGCATTGCCAAGCACTGGTGGCTTGGTCGCCTGCATGATGGGCGTGGGGCCGCGCGCAGAGTCATAAAAGGTCTCCGCGATAGCGGCTGGCGTCCAGGCCATACCTATATTGAGCATAAGCAGCATGCCCACAAGACGGACGAATTTGCGGAAGAAGTTCATGGTCAACCTCTCTTTCGTCAAACCTTGGTGACCTTCACAGCGCACTTCTTGAAGTCCGTCTGCAACGAAATCGGGTCGGTCGCATCCAGCGTCACCTTGTTGATCAGCTGGCTGGCGTCGAACCATGGGACATAGACCAATCCGCGCGGTGGCTTGTTACGGCCGCGGGTCTCGACGCGCGTGCGCATGGAGCCACGTCGCGAGGACAGCTCCACTTCGCTGCCGCGGCGCACGCCCAGCGCCTTGGCATCGTCAGGATGCATGTAGCACAGTGCGTTAGGCACGGCACGATGCAGCTCGGGTACGCGCCGGGTCATGGATCCCGAGTGCCAGTGCTCAAGCACTCTGCCCGTGGAAAGCCAGAACGGATAGTCCTTGTCCGGAGCCTCCGCCGGTGGTTCATAGGGCAGGGCAAAGATGTTGGCCTTGCCGTCGATATTTCCGTAGAACTGGTAGCCCGTACCGGCCTTCACATAGGGGTCCGAGCCTTCGCGGTAGCGCCAGAGGGTTTCCTTGCCGTTGACCACGGGCCAGCGCATGCCGCGCACCTTGTGGTACTGGTCGAACGGTGCCAGATCGTGGCCATGGCCACGGCCGAATGAGGCGTACTCCTCGAACAGACCTTTTTGCGGATAGAAGCCAAAGGCCTTGGCTTCCTCGTTTTCATAGGCGGGATCCATATCGGCCAAGGGAAACTTGTCCACGTTTCCGTTGCGGTACAGCACCTCGAACAGGGTCTTGCCGCGCAACTGCGGCTTCTTGGCCAGCAGTTCCTCGGGCCAGACCTCCTCGACCTTGAAACGCTTGGAAAACTCCATCAATTGCCACAGGTCGGAGCGCGCCTCATCAGGAGCCTTGACCAACTGGTGCCAAAAGTGGGTGCGGCGCTCTGCATTGCCGTAGGCGCCTTCCTTCTCGACCCACATGGCCGACGGCAAGATCAGATCGGCGGCCACGGCCGTAACTGTGGGATAGACATCGGAGACCACCACGAAATTGTCAGGATTGCGGTAGCCCGGGTAGCCTTCCTGGGCTAGGTTGGCGCCCGCCTGGATATTGTTGTTGACCATCACCCAGTAGGCATTGAGCCTGCCGTCCTTGAGCGCACGGTTTTGTTCCACGGCGTGGTAGCCGGGCTTGGGGGGAATCGTGCCTTCGGGCAGCTTCCAGATGGTTTCAGCAGTCTTGCGATGCTCTGGGTTCGTCACCACCATGTCCGCTGGCAGGCGGTGCGAGAAAGTGCCCACCTCACGCGCCGTTCCGCAGGCCGAAGGCTGTCCCGTCAGTGAGAAGGGGCTGTTGCCGGGTGTGGCGATCTTGCCCAGCAGCAAGTGAATGTTGTAGACCATGTTGTTGGCCCAGACACCGCGTGTGTGCTGGTTGAAACCCATGGTCCAGAACGACACCACCTTGCTGTTGGGGTCTGCATAGAGTTCTGCAAGGGCCTTGAGGCGGTTGGCCGGTACACCCGTGAGCTTGGTTGTGTACTCGAGCGTATAGGTGGATACGAACTTGGCGTATTCCTCATAGTCTATGGACTTGGCACCGTTGGGATCCTTGGCGTTCTTGGCCGCCTTCTGCAGAGGATGCTCGGGACGCAGCCCGTAGCCGATATCGGTGTTGCCAAGCTTGAAATTGCAGTGCTTGGAGACAAAGTCCTTGTTGACCCTGCCAGTGGTGATGATGTGGTTGGCGATGTAGTTGAGTATGGCCAGGTCGGTCTGAGGCTTGAAGGTCAGAGACATGTCCGCCAACTCATACGAGCGGTGCTCGAAGGTGGACAGCACGGCCACCTTCACGCCTGGTGTGGACAGGCGCCTGTCGGTCACGCGCGTCCACAGCACCGGATGCATTTCAGCCATGTTCGAGCCCCATAGCACAAAGGCAGTCGCGGCCTCGATGTCGTCATAGCAACCCATGGGCTCGTCCATGCCAAAGGTGCGCATGAAGCCGGCAACTGCCGAGGCCATGCAGTGCCGTGCATTGGGATCAATGTTGTTGGTACGAAAGCCTGCCTTGAACAGCTTGGAGGCGGCATAGCCCTCCCATACCGTCCACTGGCCGGAGCCGAACATGCCCACCGCGTCGGCCCCCTTGGCCTTGAGCGTCTTTTTGAACTGCTCTGCCATGACGTCGAAGGCCGTATCCCAGGAAACCTGCTGGAACTCGCCATCCTTGGCATAGCGACCATTCTTCATGCGCAGCAACGGCTTTGTCAGACGGTCACCGCCATACATGATCTTGGACAGGAAGTAACCCTTGACGCAGTTCAGACCGCGGTTGACCTCGGCCTCAGGGTCACCCTGAGTGGCCACAACGCGGTTGTCCTTGACGGCCACCATGACGCCGCAGCCAGTGCCGCAGAAGCGGCACGGAGCCTTGGACCACTTCAGATCGGCCGCCATGGCTCCCGCATCCTGGGACAGAGCTTCTATGGGTATGCCTGCAACGGCCCCTGCAGCTGCGGCCGCGGATTGACGGACAAAATCACGCCTAGTGCTAGTCATGTGTTACCTCTTGGTTCAGTGACTGCCAGTTCTCAACATGCTGGTAAACCAGGGAGGCGTTGATCACGCCATCCAGTTGCTCGATCTGAGATACGCAATCCAGTATTTCTCTTGCATGCGCCGCTTCCAGGGTCACCACCAGCTTGCCGGCTGGGTGACTTCCGTGTACCTGGGCGCCCTTGATCGTGACAATCCCTGCAGCTACTGGCGCCAGTGCTTGAGGCAGCACATGCACAACCAGACTGGTGATATGCAAGTCGGTATGAGTTTCGACGGGCTCAGATTCTTCATGCATGTGGGGGGCCACCGATGATCATCTGATAAAACCAGATCGCAAAGCCGTAAGTAGCAATCAGTACAACGGCCAATATAGGTGCCATAACAACTGCGAGAAATGCGAAGCTGCGCAACTCCTCGGTACGAGTCGATTCAGGCTGAGGTTCTGTCATTAGCAATCCCCTTTGGCTTGGATGATTCGGCATCCATGATTTGGCGATAGAGATCCGACAACGAACTTTGCCACGAGATTACCTACAAAATTGACTTGCAACAAGGCTCTTCTCGATTCGTTGCTTTGCATCAATTGCTTCATCAAGATTTCATTGAATCAATTGACATTCAAGTAAATGCCTCGGGCGTTGACTAAATAGCCATCGGAATCAAGCGCGGCTTGGATCAGCCCTCTGCAAACTTGATTCGCACCTCAATCTCGCACTGATCCGTTGAAGTTGGGAAGTGACATCTGGCCTGAAACCGATAGCCACCGCCTGCCGTTTGCTTGAAAACCGTCACTGGATCACCTGACCGCTATAGAGAGGTAGTCGAGGTATCGTGCGGCCGTAATCAATGATGGCAATCAGTGGAAGAAAGCCAGGCCTGCACAAGAAATTGCTGCAGATCGTGGACTCCGTGGCTTAATGCAACGCAGTCTCGCCCAGGCAGGGAACGATAACGAGGCTCATGCGAGCTCAACCTGGATTCGTGCAGCTCAAAGCATCACCGTACTGAGCACGATGTGCGTCGAACCAAAAAGCGCTCCACAAAAGCGCTTTATAGGAGCAAAAGGATGCAGAAGCAGAGCTCTGCTCCTGCTTAAACCTACATTGAACTGCCCCTAGGCATGTCTACCTGCTAAGAGAAAGTCCAATAGCAGTCTTAATGTCACTTATAAGCTGCTCGTAATAGGTTGCGATGTGATGCGACAACCACTGCTCAGAGGCTCAATCATCTCCAGCAGCCGCTTGTAGCCCGTGCGCTGCACCCTCCACTGACCGGCGACCCTGGTATAGCAGTCCTCGTACAGCGCACTGCCGGTGAGTATGGTCTGCTCATCCAGATTGATGAACAGGTCATTGAGATACCAGATGCCGGTGGCCATGTCACCGCTGACCTTGATTTCCGGTGTATGCCCGTTGTGCATGCCAAAGCGCCGATGGGTGAAGGCATTGCGGTAGAAGTTCATGGCTTCATCGATGCCATTGATCTCATACTGGTATGTCGGGCTGTCGAAACGGATATGGACATCATCGGCCAGAACGGTTTTCAAAAGCTCCAGATTGCAAGTGTCAATGCCGCGAAAGTAGCGCGCCTTGAGCTGTTTGATTTCTTCAATATCCAGGAGAGTTTGCATGCTGTTCTCCTCTGGAGTTTAGTGAGGCAGGTAATGGCCGCCACTGACGTCCAGTTGGGCACCGGTCACCACGCGCGCATAGTCGCTGGCCAGATACAGCGCGGCAGAGGCGCAATCGGCATCGTCGGGAATCTCGTTGCGCAAGGGAATCTGCTGGGCAATCACATCGACCAACGATTCCATGGGCACGCCCTGGCGCTTGGCTTCCGCCTGGAAATAGCCTTTGACTGGTGCGCCCCACATCCAGCCGTTGTAGGTGCTGTTGACGCGGATGCCGAAGGGGCCAAGGTCTTCTGCCAGATATTGCACAGCGGTCTTGAGCGCGCCTTTGGATACGGCGTAACCGGCTTCGAGCTGATTGGGGCGGCGCGTTGCCATGGTGTTGATCATCACAATGCTGCCGTCTTTTTGCTTTTTCATCTGCGGCACCACGGCCTGGGTCATGTTCATGGAGCCGTAGAGATTGACTTCCATGACCTTGCGCCAGTCATCCATGGAGGAGTTGCTCGAAGAGCCCCAGCTCCCGTGGGCATAGGCCGAGTTGATCAGCGCATCGATGCGGCCGAACTTGGCAACGGTCAGCTCTGCAAGCCGCTGGCACTGCCCGGGCTGCGAGATATCGGTGGACACTTTGAGCGTCTCGCAGGAGTGGCCGGCATCGCGAATCGCTTGCTCTGCCTCATCGAGCATGGACTGTGTGCGGGCTGCCAGCACCACGGCCTTGGCCTGGTATTCCGCCGCACGCAGGGCGAGCTTGATGCCCATGCCGGGGCCGATGCCAGAGATGATGATGACTTTGTCTTTCAGAAGCATATGGGTCTCCTTGGATTTTTTAGGTTAGGTGTTCTTCAGAATGCAGCCCGGGTGCGGGCAAAGTGCAGCTCTTCCGCGCGGTGCTTGACATCCTCGGCGACCTGGTCAAAGGCGATCTTTACCCAAGCCCCATGCTCGCGCATGATGGTGTCGGCGTTCAGTCCCAGGAACTGGTCTGTCGTGTAGTAGGTGCAGCGGTTGGCGTCAATGGCTTCGATGTACTGATCGCGGCGCGCAGCGTCCTTGTTCTCGGGCACCGGACGTTGCTCCCAGGACAGCAGTTGTTCGGGCTCAAACGCGACCAGGTATTCATTGACCGGCCAGATCTCGCCGGTCAGGGGGTGGCGGGTCTTCATCTCGACCAGATCGTAGAGCTGCAGGCTGCAGCGAATGTCAGGGCAGAAGCGGTTCCAGAGACGGTAGTTCTCCAGATCGGCCAGCACTTCCCAGACCACGCTGGCGGGCGCATTAATTTCGACCTTGATGGAAGTGACGAGGTTGGCAGCTTTGGTCATTGGAGTGCTCGCTTCAGTTGATGGGCTTGGAGGTGATCTGCAACTGCTCGCTCAGCGGCTCCATGGTTTCAAGCAAAGTCTTGTAGCCCGTCTCTTCAATCCACCAGCGGCCATCGCGCCTGACATAACGGTCTTCATAGATCGCACCGCCATGCATATGCGTTTTCTCTTCGAGGTTGATGAAGACGTAGTTCAGATACCAGAGCGCGGTAGCTTCCTCTCCCTTGACCTCGATCTCCGGCGTGTGGCCGTTGTGCATGGCCAGGCGGGTCTTGGTAAAGGAGGTTTTGTAGAAGTCCAGCGCCTTGTCCAGGCCTTCCAGATGGAATTCGTAAGCCGGGCTTTTGAAGGCCAGTTTGATGTCTGGCGTCAGCATGCCCTGCAGCAATTCCAGATTGCAGGTGTCGATGGCGCGAAAGTAGCGCGCCTTGAGTTGCTTGATCAACTCAATGGCTTCCAGGTCCAACATGTGTTTTGTCTCCGGTGGTGGGTCAGTCTCAAGCGCTGACTTGATAGAAACTGGTGAGAATGCAATCGAGGCTGCTGAAATCCATGATGGGAGTCACAGATTCGGACATGTATTTCTGCCGCTGGCGCAGCAGGTCTTCATCTCCTTGCGTGTCATAGAAGCCGTGAGCACTGCCAATCGCGATATCGGGAAACTGCTCCTCGACGATGGCGTGGACTTCCGGGGCGTCCTTGGTCAAGCGTCGCACGACCAGGTTTTGCCGGTATCCGAAGATGGACTGCAGCGGGTAGGCATTGCTGCCATGGCCTTCACGCCAGTGAACCATCCATTCTTCAAAGTTCATGCCGACCGGCTTTCTGAACAGCGCCACCTGGCACATGCCAGGTGTGCGCTTGCCTAGCGGCACTTCAGCATCAAAACGCGCAATGCGTGCCTTGCGTTCTTCGGGGTAAGGCTCGGACTCGCAGACCAGGTAGGCATGCAGGCTTGCCACCTGCTGCGCGATCAGCGCCTGCACCGGGCCCAGCATGGATGCACTGTCCAGCCACAGACTGATCATTCCATCGAGAGGATGTTTGCTGAAAGTGATGCGCTGGCTTGCGGCCTTATCCATGGCGCCATCGACAACCATCACACGAATTCGCGAGGCACCACAGGCTTGCAAGGAACTTTGCAAATCCATCAGCGACTGGCACCAACTTTCTGCCGAATGCTGTGCGGGGCGCCACAGGCTGAACATGATTTTTTCCATGAAAGCACCTCTTAGCTTTGGGTTGGCAGATGCCGGGATCGGTACAGCGCATAGTCGCGTTGCATCTGCTGCTCGCTCAGGCCAAAGGTCTCCAGACTGTAGTCATGACCCGCACGCTTTTCCCGGCCGTTGCCAGACAGCCATTGCTGCGCATCGGTGCGGGCTTTCTCGGTGAAGGGCATCTGGGCGAACTGATAGACAGCCTCCAGCACCTCCATGGGCTTGGCCACGGTGTCCGAGAAGTGGATATCCAGAAAGCGCCGGCTGTCCTGCTGCTCGCGCACTTGCATGGTGTGGTGAATACCGCGCGCCATGCGGCTGTTCCACTGGCGGCCTGCAGAGCTTGGGTCAGGCTGGTCGCTGTAGATCTGCCACAGCGTATGCGCCATGCTGGCCATGGAGGGGATGGTCTGCGCTGGCTCGCGATGAGTCAGAATGACCTGAGCCAGGGGAAAGACGGACAGCAGAATTTCCAGCGTGTGCAGATGCTGCGGGGCTTTGAGCAGCCAGCGCTGGCCCTGCGCCTCGCCGCGCTGGCTCTTTTGCCATTGCAGAAACTGCAGCATCTTCTTGAGCTGCGTATAGACGGGGCGCTGATCCTGCTGATCGAGCCAGGCGGTGTAGCTGGGCACATCGGCGTAAGCGTCCATGGCGCAGAGAAAGGAATGCTCCATGAGCATGAATTCCTCGTCGCACAGCGTGGCGCTCATGGGGTGGATGGACAGAATCTGGGGAATCGCCTCAATCGTTTGAGCGACCTCTGCCTTGGCCATGGCCATGCGTTTTTCACAGTCCTGCGGGCCTTCACCGGTCAGTGGTGCCGGGTAGCGGGTCTCCCACCAGGCAGCAGAGTAAAAGCGCGGGTCTACGGCCAGTGTTCGCTGCAGCATGGTGGTGCCGGTGCGCGGCAGGCCCACGATAACCAACGGATCTTCGATCTCGATCTTCGAGATTTCTGGGAAGCGCCGGAGATAGTCCTCCATGAGCAGGCGATTGACCAACTGACCCACGAGCCGCTCGCGCATCATGGCATTGCCAGTTGCCGACAGCTTGGCTTCGGTGTTCAAGGCTCGCGTCAGAACTTCCAGTGCTTGCTGGTAGTTGTCGTTGCCAAAATCATTGAGGCCTGGTGTACGTTCACGTGCAGCTTGCAGCAGTTCTTCGACGTGCAGAGTTTGGGGTGTCACAGGGGCATTCATACAGTCTCCAGCAACTGGTCTATCGGGATAACTTTGGTGGTGGGGTGGCACTGCTCCTTGGCGCCAACCCAGCGCAGGCACATGGTTCCCTGGCGTAGACCGGCTGTCTGCAGCCAGTTGGCAATGCCGGGGTCCTTTTCACTCAGCACCAGAGTGACGCCGCCGCTCTCGTCGTACTGCGCTTGATGCTTGTTGATGCAGATCTGGTGGTAGCGGTAGTCCAAAGACTCCAGCCAGTAGTTATTGATCTGCAGATTCCAGAACGAGCATTCCGGCACCTTGTCGATATGAATGACCAGGGCTTGGTCCTCGCTCAGTTCCCAATGCGAGTGGTAGTAGAAAATATTGGGATCACCGCCCACGGACTGGCAGTAGTCCTGATCGGCTGGCGGCAACTGATTGCTATGGGGTTGATAGCTTTGTGCCCAATCAGCAAAAAGCTTTGCGGTGTTTTCAACAAAGGATGTCACGCGCTGCAGCGACTGCGCCAGCACCAAGGGGTCCAGCGGGCCGGGGGTGTCCGTGGTGCCAATGCGCTCGATGGCGAGCTTGGCGGGCACTTCGATCTTGCGGTCCATGAAGGTTTGGCGCACCAGCAAGGACACCGAGGCATCTTCCATGGGCAGCCAGTTGCCCGGCTGCGGGTCACGGCTGACGATGAGTTCGAAGTCGCCGTTCTCATCAGTCTTGAGCTGTGTGGCGTCGATAAACCCGGTGACGACCATGCGGCCATCGGTTTCATAGCCGCCTTTTTGCGTGCAAAAGCTCAGGTACGAAACTGTGCCTCGGTTGCCATGAATGCGGTATTGCATGGAACCGTTGAGGCGCGAGTATTCGTAGATGTTGTCCGGATTGTCCGCGCCAATCTTGGCGGTTTCGTGCGAGGTCTTGAAGAAGCTGGGAAACGCCGGGTCGGCGAATTCCACATGCATCTCCAGCGCGATGCGCAGCAGTCGGGTCAGATAGCGATAGCCTTCTGCCCGCGTTGCGGGGTCGGCAGGGGTTTCGGGACGCAGAATCTGCTGGCCGCAGCGTTTGAGGTGATCGCAGAACTGCGACCAGGTTTCGCCGCTGAGCAGTTGTTCATTAATGGTTTGGGTATCCATGATCTGGCTTTCTTTGTGTGCCGCGCATTGCCAGGTGGTGGTCGTGTGCGGTGGGTGAAAGAAGAAAGAGGGGCGTTGCAAAGGCTGGCAACGCCACAGTTCATCCAGTTGCTTTAGTCTTCCGCTGCGATGATTTCGCGGGCCACCAGTTCGGCGATGATCTTGTCCACCGCCTCTTGCGCAGTCATCTCGGGGGTGGATATATGAATGTCCGGAGACTCCGGCACTTCAAACGGAGAGTCGATCCCCGTGAAGTTCTTCAGCTCGCCACGGCGCACTTTCTTGTAGAGACCCTTGGGGTCACGCTCTTCGGCAACGGAAAGAGGTGTGTCGATGAATACTTCGAGGAACTCGCCATCTCTCACCAGCTTGCGCGCCATTTCGCGTTCTGCCTGGAATGGCGAGATGAAGGCGGTGATGGCAATCAGCCCGGCGTCCACAAACAGCTTGCCCACTTCAGCGACGCGGCGAATGTTCTCCACGCGGTCTGCATCGGTGAAGCCAAGGTCGCGATTGAGGCCGTGGCGCACGTTGTCGCCGTCGAGCAGATAGGTATGCCGGCCACGTGCATGCAGACGGGTTTCGAGCAGATTGGCAATGGTGGATTTGCCAGCGCCCGACAGACCGGTAAACCATAGCAAGGCCGGTTTTTGATGCAGGCGTTCGGAACGCGCTTCCTGGTTCACATTCATATGCTGCATATGAATGTTCTGCGAGCGACGCAGCGAGTAGTCGATCAGACCCGCGCCCACCGTGGCATTGCTCAGGCGATCGATCAGGATGAAGCTGCCTGTTTCGCGATTGTCCTTATAGGCATCGAAAGCGATAGGCTGGCTGCTGGACAGATTGCAGACGCCGATTTCATTGAGTGCCAGTTCCTTGGCGGCCAGATGCTCCAGCGTGTTGACATTGATCTTGTATTTGGGGGCGGCGAAGGTGACGGGAATCGTCTTGCCGCCGATCTTCATCAGATAGGGACGACCGCCGAGCATGGGCTGCTCATGCATCCAGATGAGCGTGACCTGGAACTGATCGGCCACATCGGAAGGTGCATCCGCAACCGCAATCACATCTCCCCGGCTGCAGTCCACCTCGTCGGCCAGCGTCAGGGTAACGGACTGGCCAGCAACCGCCTGCTGCAGATCTCCATCCTGGGTAACGATGCGCGCAACCTTGGTCACGCGCCCGCTAGGCAGGATGCGGACGCTGTCTCCGGGGTGAATCTGGCCGCTGGCAATGCAGCCCGCAAAGCCGCGGAAGTCGAGGTTGGGGCGATTGACCCATTGCACAGGCATGCGAAACGGCAGTTTTTGCTGGCGCGCTTCGTCGATCTCCACCGTCTCCAGATAGCCCATGAGCGTGGTGCCGCGGTACCAGGGCATGTGCTCGCTCTGCTCGGTGATGTTGTCACCACGCAAGGCCGACATGGGGATGGCCGTGATGTCTTCCAGATTGATTTTCTTGGCGAACTCGCGGTAGTCGGCCACGATGTCGTTGAAGATTTTTTCGGAGTAGCCCATCAAGTCCATCTTGTTGACGGCCAGCACGATTTTGCGGATGCCGATCAGCGATGCCAGATAGCTATGGCGCTTGGATTGCGTCAGCACACCGCGGCGCGCATCGATCATCACCACGGCCACATCGGCGGTGGAAGCACCAGTGACCATATTGCGGGTGTACTGCTCATGGCCGGGCGTGTCGGCCACGATGAACTTACGCTGGTCGGTAGAGAAGAAGCGGTAGGCCACATCGATGGTGATGCCTTGCTCGCGCTCTGCGGCCAGACCATCGACGAGCAGCGCGAAGTCCAGCTCGCCGCCTTGCGTGCCGACTTTCTTGGAGTCCGCGACCAGTGCCTCCATCTGGTCCTCAAACAGCATCTTGGATTCGTACAGCAAGCGTCCGATCAGTGTGCTCTTGCCGTCATCCACGCTGCCGCAGGTGATGAAGCGCAGCAGGCTTTTTTGCTCGTGTGCCTTCAGGTATTTCTCGATATCTTCAGAGATGAGTGCAGATACATGTGACATCAGAAATACCCCTCTTGCTTCTTCTTTTCCATGGATGCGGCCGAGTCGTGGTCGATCATCCGGCCCTGTCGTTCCGAAGTACGGGTCAGCAGCATTTCCTGAATGATCTTGGGCAAGCTGTTGGCGTCGGATTCGACGGCCCCCGTCAGGGGGTAGCAGCCCAGGGTGCGAAAGCGAACATTTCGCATCATGGGAACTTCGCCACTCTTGAGCGGCATGCGCTCGTCATCGACCATCAGCAGCGTGCCGTCGCGCTCCACCACAGGGCGCGGGGCCGAGAAGTACAGCGGGACGATTGGAATGTTTTCCAGATAGATGTATTGCCAGATATCCAGCTCGGTCCAGTTGGACAGCGGAAACACGCGGATCGACTCGCCCTTGTTCTTGCGTGTGTTGTACAGATGCCAGAGTTCCGGGCGCTGGTTTTTGGGATCCCAGCGATGCTGGTCCGAGCGGAAGGAAAAGATGCGTTCCTTGGCGCGAGACTTCTCTTCATCGCGGCGCGCGCCACCAAAGGCGGCGTCGAAGCCATACTTGTCGAGAGCTTGCTTCAGGCCCTCGGTCTTCATGACGTCGGTATGAATTTGCGAACCATGCTTGAACGGGCTGATGCCCATTTCAAGACCTTCGGGGTTGATGTGGACCAGCAGGTCCATGCCCAGCTTGGCTGCCATCTGGTCACGAAAGCGGTACATGTCCTGAAACTTCCAGGTCGTGTCCACATGCAGCAAGGGGAAGGGCGGCTTGGCGGGGTAGAACGCCTTCATCGCCAGGTGCAGCATGACCGCACTGTCCTTGCCGATGGAGTAGAGCATGACGGGGTTTTCTGCCTCGGCAACAACCTCGCGCATGGCCTGAATGCTTTCGGCTTCCAGCCTTTGCAAATGAGTCAGCACCACAGATTTCTCCTTGGTTTTTTGTTTTGGGTGCTGCCAACTGTAGGAGTCCGTTAAATCAAATCTTTGCGCGAATTGATGTTTTAGAAGTTGCTGCGTCATGCTCGTCATAGCATCCAGCTTCGGTGACGTTGGGGTTCTGGCATTGGTGTTCTTCGGCACCAGCGATACGTCTTGCGCAGTCTTCAAGATGCTGCTGGCCAATTCGTTCGACTGGATGAGCATCTCTGTGGCAGCAGGCAGATGAAACAGGCGAAGCCGGTCGTGGCTGTCGCTGGCAAGCGATGAAAAAGTGGCCGCGCGCTGCCACTGCATGGCGGCAAGCAGGGCAAAGATCTTGCCCTCACTGGAGCACCTGAGGCGATCAAAGAAATCTTCCAGATGCGCGGCGCACAGGCTGCCTTCATACGGTTGCCAATACACCTTGCCGCGGTTGTTGACAGCACGCAAGATGCCATGCCTCAGGCGTCCGGGGCAGTTGTTATGGGCACCAAAATCATCGATCCAGACAATGCTGGCGCTCTCTTTTCGGGCCTGCTCGCAAATATCCAGATAAGTAGTGGCATACCAGCGCTGCACATTGCTGGATGCCTGCTTCATGCGCTTGGCAGGGCGGTCGGCATTCAGGTTCCAGCGCTGCAGGTACTGGGCGTTGGTGCGCTCGGGCAAGTCAAGCTGCTGGCGCTGCAAGATCAGCTGCTGCATGGCTTCTAGCTGCCACAGCAAAAAAGGCAGGCCATGGTCGGCGGGCTGGGTGCTGACCAGTTGCACATAGATGTCCTGCTCCTGTATGGCCGACAAGGAGCGGCCTTCGCCAGGTTTGCGGCCTCGCTCGCGCACAGGGACGGCGTTCCATCCCCCTTCCTGCCAGGCTTTGTGGGCGGCAATGATGGTTGGTGTGGACAGGCCCGTCGCCTTACCGACTTCTTTGAGTGTTTTGCCTTCAAGCCGCAGTTTCACGGCTTGAATTCGCAGTGGATTGATTTCCTGGACACTGAGTTTCTTACCAACAGCCATGCTCATTCCTGTTAAACATTCACTCGCTTATTTGCGAAGATCCGGACGCATTTACTGTCGGTCTGTCCTCTGATCGGCGCATAGGCCAAACGGACCACATGAATAACAAAACAGGAGATTTTTGTGACTCAGACTCGAAGTGCACTGCTTGAAGACGTAATGGCCATCACCCGCGAAGCGGGTGCTTTAATCATGAAGATCTATCGCTGCGACTTTGAGGTACGCGGCAAGCAGGATGCATCGCCCGTGACAGAAGCCGACGAAAAGGCCGAGCGCCTGATTCTTGAGCGCCTGGGTGCCTTGCAGTCGCAATTTCCCATCGTTTCCGAGGAAGCCGCTGCCGCGGGATATGTACCTGAGATGGGGCAGTGCTTCTGGCTGGTGGATCCTCTTGATGGCACCAAGGAATTCATCAACCGCAATGGCGAGTTCACAGTCAATATCGCGCTGATCGAAAATGGAGACCCTGTGCTGGGCGTCGTTTTCGCTCCAGCGCTGGATCGCATGTACTCTGGAGCCATAGGACTTGGCGCATGGCTGGAGATGCAGGGAAAGCGCCAAGCCATTGAATGCAGAAGCATCCCGGAGGATGGCCTTGATGTGGTGGCCAGTCGTTCGCACGGCGATGCTGATGCGCTTGATCAGTTTCTCAATGGGCGCTTGGTGCGCTCACTCAAAAGTGCGGGCTCATCGCTCAAGATTTGTCTGATTGCACAGGGAGAGGCTGACCTCTATCCACGCTTGGGGCGAACCATGGAGTGGGATATCGCTGCGGGTCATGCGGTGCTGGCCGCTGCAGGCGGCCAGATTCATGCGCTCAATGGAGATGTTCTGAGCTACGGCAAGCGAGATTTGAGTAATCCTCATTTCTATGCATGCTCGTCAGATTACCGCTGATTTAAAGCTTTCGCACAGCATTGCCTCCCGCCCTGAATGCCCTGAGTGCGGGCACTCACCACCTCTGTGTTTGACGATAGATGAACTTTGCCGTGACGCTAATTCGAGCTTGCCTGCTTTGCGGGCTGCTGATGAGTGCAGCCTGTGCCGACAAGGCTGCGTCTCGCCAACCCGTCAAAATCGTTGTCGGATTCGAAGCCGGCGGTGCTATGGATACCTTGGCGCGCGCGTTCGCAACCCAGCTCTCGGCGCGATTGCAGCGTTCAGTCTATGTGGAAAACAGAGTGGGGGCAGGTGGAGCCATCGCCGCGAACTATGTTGCGAAATCCAGGCCCGATGGGAATACGTTGCTCTTGGCGTCGCCTGCCGAAATTTTCATCAATCCCATTTACACCAGAAGTCGGGACTCGGGCGAGGTCGCTGACATGGTGCCGGTCGCCAAAATTTCCTCTGCTCCTATTGTTCTTGCCACGCGTGGCGACTCCGCAATACATCAACTGGGTGATATCGCAACCGCAGCACAAAAAAATGCCCGTGGCTTGAGTTTCGCATCCTCGGGAATTGGCAGCTTGCAGCATCTGGTGGGCGAGAGCTTGGGCAAAGCCCTGGGTGTGGAGCTATTGCATGTTCCATACGGGGGAGCCGCTTCTGCAACTGCAAGCCTGATGGGCAAACAAGTGGATTTACTCTTTGCGGGGCTTGCTCCCATAGCCTCCCATCTTCAAAGCCAAAAGATGCACGCATTGGGGATTGCATCGGCTCAAAGGTCGAAGCGTTTTTCCGATATCCCCACGTTTCAGGAGAAGGGACTCCAAGGCGTCAGCT
Source organism: Comamonas testosteroni (assembly GCF_000761245.1). Classification (GTDB taxonomy): domain Bacteria; phylum Pseudomonadota; class Gammaproteobacteria; order Burkholderiales; family Burkholderiaceae_C; genus Comamonas; species Comamonas testosteroni_C. Next base: position 288,299 of record NZ_AWOR01000046.1, read on the forward strand.
TCGAATACTGGCAAGGTATCTTCCTTCCCAAGGGAGCAACATCCGAACTGGCTCTGTATCTATCCACCGAGATCAACAAGGTGATCAAAGACACAGATTTTGTGGATCAACTAGAAAATTCAGGTTTTGAAGTTGCGTACAAGGACTACAAACAATTCGGACCATTTTTGATGGCCGAAGATCAGCGCTACCGAAGTTTCTTTAGGAAAAGCGGCTTTTTATATTGATCTCATGAATCTGTTTGGAGCTCGGATTTAGCTAGATCATTTGATGTAGAAATCGCCGCGCAGGATCTGCTCTTGCTTGGCTTGAACGGCAGCATGGGGTCTGCAGTGCATGTTCCTGAGCTGTGATAGAGGACTTCAGCCAAATATAGTCGGGTTGGAACTGACATTCATTGTCGCCTGTTTGCCAGAAACCTGGCGTTGACCGGTAGCTCGCGAGGCGGGCGTGAGCAGCAACTATCGTTGTCAAGCTACCGCAGGGGGATTTCCATCCTTTGAAGAATATCCGGTGATGGGACATGGGACTTAAACGTATAGATGACGAGAAGTCACTGATTGAGAAATACACCAGAAGAAGCCGTGGTCAGGGTCTCATCTGCCCGCGGGCTGTTTCGGACAAGCCATTGCGCTGCACATGCTGGACCAGAAAATCAAGAAATATCCGGGTCTTGAGAGGCAGGTGTGTGCGGTGTGGGTAATAGGCATAAAAGCCCGGGAAGCTGGCCCAATAGGGTTTCAGTACTTCAACCAACTGGCCTGTGTTGAATGCGTCGGTCATGGATTCGCGCCAGCCGGTAATCACGCCGATACCATCCAGGGCCGCGCGCATGGCCGTGTCGCTATGGTTGACTGTCAGTGGCCCGCTCACGGAGCGCTCGCTCAGTTTGCCGTCGATATTGAATTCCCACTTGTAGACTGCACCGCTGCTGCTCATGCGGTAGTTGATGCATAGGTGCTGCTCCAGCTCATCGGGGTGCTCGGGTGTGCCGTGCGTTCTGAGGTAAGCAGGCGATGCACCGAAACACATGGTCAGATCCTGTGTGAGTGGCACGGCAACCATATCGCCCTCCAGCGACTCTCCATTGCGTATGCCGACGTCAAATCCTTCTCGCACGATGTCCACAAAGCCGTCGTCATAGACCAGCTCGACGTGAATGTGCGGATGCAGTGCAAAGAACTCGGCCAGCATGGGCTCGACGAGCACCTGGCCAGCAGGATGGGAGATGGTGAGGCGCAGCGTGCCGCCTTCGACGCCAGCTTGGAGCTGAAGATCCTCGGTCGCTTCGCGCAGGTCGGCGAGAGCAGGGGAAATGCGCTCCAGATAGATTCTTCCGGCTTCTGTCAGGTTGAGGCTGCGCGTTGTTCGATCGAACAGGCGTACATCCAGACGGGTTTCTAGTTTCTTGATCGTCTGGGACAGTGCGGCCGGTGTGACCCCGATGGCGTGGGCGGCGTAGGTCAGACTGCGATGCTGAGCTACCTGCTCAAAGGCAGCCAGATAGGCGAGTATTTCGGGCTTCATGCCTTCTATTTTTAAGTAAAAGTTAATAACTTAAATAGATTGCTTGGCTTTTTCTTTTGCATTGCCTGGCGCACACTGCCTCTGCTTCGCGCGATGCATGTGCTCGTGCGGCGGCTCCTGTGTTGAAAAGCAAATAAGAAAGCACTCCCCATGCCTGTCAAATTCACTCTCAACGGCAAGCCTGCATCGGCCGATGTGGACTCTTCAACACCCATTCTTTGGACCCTGCGTGACACGCTGGGTATGACAGGGACCAAATTTGGTTGCGGCATGGCCATGTGTGGAGCATGCACTGTGCATCTGAATGGCCAGGCCATCCGTTCTTGCATTACGCCCATATCGGCGGCGCAAGGGCAAAAAATCGACACCATCGAAGCGCAGGCTGCCGACAAGGTGGGCAAGGCTGTCGAGGATGCGTGGGTTCGCAACGATGTGGCGCAATGCGGCTATTGCCAAAGTGGGCAAATCATGAGCGCAACGGCGCTGCTCAAAAGCAATCGCCAACCCAGCGATGCAGATATCGATGCAGCCATGGCTGGCAATATCTGCCGCTGCGGAACCTATGCACGCATCCGTGCAGCCATCCACGATGCCGCCAAGAACCTGTCGGCCTAAGAGAAGGAGCACATCCCATGCCTATACCCAACCATTTTCTTGCAGACATGCCCAAAGGTCTGCGAGCGCTGGCGGCTGACACGATAGATGCAGGCGCAAAGCTCGAGCGACGCGATTTCCTCAAGCTGGCGACGGCCTCTGGTTTTGCATTGGGCGTATTTCCCTCTGCCGCACTGGCACAGGCGAAGGGTAACGAAGAGGTTTCTACCAGCGCACTCAAGCCTTACCAGCAGCCGTCGGCTTTTGTGAAGATTGATCGCGATGGCGCGGTGACGATCACCATCAACCGTCTGGAGTTCGGTCAGGGCGTGCAAACCGGCCTGCCCATGGTGCTGGCCGAAGAGCTGGACGCCGATTGGTCCAAGGTGCACAGCGTGCACGGCAATGCCGATCCCGCTTATCTGGATCCGGTCATGGGGATGCATCTGACGGGCGGCTCCACTGCCATCAAGAACTCGTATGTCCAGTATCGTGAACTGGGGGCGCGCGCCCGCTCCATGCTGCTGGCCACGGCTGCCAAGCGCTGGGGTGTAGACCCGCAGTCCTTGCGCACTCAGGCAGGGCAGGTGATCGGGCCTCGGGGCAAGAAGCTGGGCTACGGCGAGTTGGCGGATGAGGCCATGAAGATGCCTGTTCCGCAGCAGGTGAAGCTCAAGGACGTCAAAGACTTTCGCATCATTGGTCATGCGACGGGTCGGCTCGATGCACGCGCCAAGTCCAGCGGCAGACAGTCCTACGGTATTGACATGCATCTGCCGGGTATGTTGACCGCGGTTGTGGCGCATCCGCCGGTGTATGGAAGCAAGATTCAATCGGTGGACGATGCGGCAGCCAAAGCCATCAAGGGCGTGCGTGCAGTGCTTCGTGTGCCCAGCGTCTGGGGGGGCGAGCTGGTTGCGGTGCTGGCAGATGGTTACTGGGCAGCCAAGCAGGGGCGTGATGCCCTGAAAATCCAGTGGGACAGCAGCGCGGTTGGCAAAGTCGATTCGGCTCGCCAACTGGCGCAGTATCGCGAACTGGTCAAAAAGCCGGGCGCGCTCAAGTTCGATGCCGATGTTTCGGCACTCAACGGTGCTGCTCACAAAATCAGTGCCGAGTATGTATTCCCCTACCTTGCCCATACGCCGATGGAGCCGCTCAATTGCACAGTGCGTGTGACGGGTGCAGGAAAGGATGCCAAGGTTGAACTTTGGTTGGGCACGCAGGCTCCGGGCTGGGAAGTTGCAACTGCTGCGCGCGTGCTTGGCGTGGCTCCTCAGAATGTTCGAGTCAATGTTCAGATGGCAGGGGGCGGTTTCGGTCGCCGTGCCAACCCGCGCAGTGACTACGTGGCCGAAGCCTGCGAGATTGCCAAGGCCGCTAGAGCATCTGGTATTGAGGCACCGGTGCGCATGATCTGGAGTCGCGAGGACGATGTCAAAGGAGGCTATTACCGACCCATGCATGTGCATCGCGCCGAGATAGGTTTTGACGGTAAGGGAAAGGTGATCGCCTGGGACCATGTGATCGTAGGCCAGTCGCTTGCCAAAGGCACGGCGTTTGAAGGCTTCATGGTCAAGAACGGAGTGGACACCACTACGGTTGAAGGAATGAAAGAGCCGTACGACCTGCCGATGCGACTCTCGGTGCATCACCCCGAACTCAATGCGCCGGTTCTCTGGTGGCGCAGCGTGGGCTCCACACACACTGCTTATGTGATGGAGACCTTGATGGACGAAATCGCCCGAGCTGTAAAGCAAGATCCTGTCGCATACAGGCTGCAACAGTTTGGCGATAGGCATCCGCGTCACAAGGCCGCGCTGCAACTGGCAGTCGAAAAGTCGGGCTACGGAAAGCGTCAATTGGCGGAAGGCAGAGCCTGGGGTGTGGCCGTGCATCAGTCCTTTGATTCGGTGGTTGCCTATGTGGTCGAAGCATCGATGAAGGACGGCGCTCCCAAGCTGCATGCGGTTACAGCTGGCGTGCATTGCAATCTGGCGGTGAACCCTCGAAGTGTCGAAGCTCAGGTGCAAGGTGGTGCCTTGATGGGTCTTGGCATGTGCTTGCCTGGAGCGGCCATCACATTCAAAGATGGGCAAGTGGAGCAAGGTAACTTCAATGATTACACTGTGGCCCGCTTAACCGATATGCCCGCGATCAGCGTGCATATCGTGCCGAGTGCCGATGCACCCACGGGTATGGGCGAGCCGGGTGTGCCGCCATTGGCCCCCGCTTTTGCCAACGCCATCGCCAAGCTGAGCGGCCATACACCACGCGAGCTGCCTTTCCTGAAAGCGTGAGAGCATGAGCTTGGATCGCTAGAAAAGCTCCCGCTGAGAAGATGTCAGAGTGACGAAATCCTCTCCGAGGGGGATCAAGATCGAGTCGGCAATCGGCTTGATCTGTTTCGTCAGATAGTGCTCGTAATCGATGCGTGAGCGGCGGATTTCCAAAGGCTCAGGGCCATTCTTGGTCATGACGTATTGGATCCATCCGCCGTTCTGGTACTGCCTGGGACGCCCCACGCGATCGTTGTACTCATCGGCAATGCGAGCGGCACGGACCTGTGGCGGCACATTGGCCACATAGGCATCCAGGCGATGTCGCAGGCGTTTGCGATAGATGAGCAGATCATCCTTCTTGCCCGCCAGCGTCGAATGGGCGTACTCGATGACAAACTCGCGGTAGGGGGCACCTTGGAAGACGCGCGAGAGCAAACCCTCCTGGAACTGCCGTGCCAGCAGTGTCCAGTCGCTGCGTGCCATTTCAAGGCCGCGGTAGATCATCGATTCGTTTCCGGCGGCATCTACACTCAAGCCGGCATAGCGCTTCTTGCTGCCGACGTCCGAGCCGCGGATGGTGGGCATGAAGAACTTCTTGTAATACGTGTCGAACTCGATCTCAAGAAAGCTTTTCAGGCCTTGCTCTTGGTGCAGGGCTTGAACCCACCACGCGTTGATGTCCTGGGCCAGCTTGGCAGCCACAGCATATGCCTCTTCAGTGGTATGGGGCCGCTTGAGCCAGATAAAGATGGAGTCCGTGTCTCCATAAATAACTTCGTATCCGCGCTCTTCGACCAGATCCCTTGTGAGCTTCACCATTTCGTGGCCACGTAAGGTGATGGCTGAGATCAAATCCGGATTGAAGAATCTGCATTCCGACGCGCCTAGTACCCCAGCGAATGAGTTCATCACCAGCTTGAGCGCTTGCGACAGTGGTTCGTTCCTGGCGCGTTTGGCCTCATCTCGGGCCTGCCAGAGGGTGGTCACGATTTCCGGGAGACAGTGTTTCTCGCGAGAAAATAGCGTGCCCCTTGGGCCTTTGATCGGAAGCTCGGAAGAGCTCGCATGTCGACCCTCTACCAAACCCACGGGGTCAACGAGGAAGGTGCGGATGATTGATGGATAGAGACTCTTGTAGTCCAGAACCACGACGGAGTCGTAGAAGCCAGGCTTGGAGTCCATGACGTAGCCGCCGGGGGAGGACTTGCCTTGAATATCGCCCACGTTGGGCGCGACATACCCCATGCGGTGCATGCGTGGCAAATAGTGATGGCTGAATGCAGCAATGGAGCCACCGAACTGGTCGAGCTGCAGGCCCGTGGTGTGGGCGCGCTCCATCGCAAACTGCAGCAGCTTCGCCTTTTCGAAGATTCGTAGAACCAGCTCGCAGTCGCGTATGTTGTAGGCGGCAAGAGCGGGCTTGTCTAGCTGGTAGCGCCGCTCGATTTCGGCCATCTTGTCGTACTCGTCCCCGATGTCCTTGCCTTCGCCCAGAAGCTCTTGCGCGACGTTCTCGAGGCTGAACGACGGGAAGCTCCAGACCGCGGCCCTGAGCGCTTCAATCCCGTCAACGACAACTCGTCCTGGCATGGGGGCAAACAGATAGCCTTGTTTGCCGGGATGAGTTCGCCATGCAATGGGCTTGCGCTCGCGTCCCAGGAGTAGCGGTGTTGCACATTCGTCTGCAGTTTTCTGCAGCACACGAAGGTCGAACTGAATGACATTCCATCCAATGATGACGTCCGGATCATTGCGTGCAAACCAGTCGTTGAGGCTGTCAATCATGGCGTTGCGTGTTGAGCAATGAATCAACTCGAAGCCAGGCGTTCTTACGGGTTTGGCAGGAGGCTCACCCAGCATGAAAACGACGCGCTCCACCATGCCGTCCAGTGCGATCGAATACAGATCCTGGTGCTGACTGGTCTCGATGTCCAATGACACAACCTTCAGAACCGGCCGGAAATCGGGCGCGGGAACAAGCTTGCAGTTCACCAGCGCCGCATGTTCTGTCCGTCCGCCTTGCAGCGTGACGCCCGCCGTGATGAAGCGCTCCATCAAGTAGCGCTCATGGGGTCGAACATCGGCTTCCAGCAGGGGAATGCCTAGTTGCTGGAGAGTGCGTGCAAGTCGCCGTAATTGACGAAAACTCCTGGCATAGATACCCAAGACGGGCTCTTGCTGAAAACTCTTCAGGCCCAGTTCCCGCAATTCCACTCCAGCCAGGGGCGAGAGTTGCGCTTCTACCGCTTCTCTGTGCCGGGCCTCTACGAAAGCCACAGATTTCTGAGCAGTCAGGAGGACCTTCAGGGGGCCGCTATCGGTTGCCAGCCAATACTCAAGCTCGACGCCCGCCGGCGTGTCTCGCCAATTGCGAGTAAGGATGAATCCCTGGCGTTCTGGAGATAACACAAAAGATGAAGTCAAGCGAATGTGACCGTCTCGAACCGGAGCTCAAGCCCCTGGCGGTGTGTGATGACATGAGCTTGCAAAGCAAGCCACGGGCTTCGAAAGAGGTGCCAATGAAATGATACCCAGCAATCATGACCACGTTTTCCCAACAGAGCCACGTCAACAGCAATCTAGGCGTTCTGCGGATCTAAAGCGGATGGAGCAAATAGATGGAGTGATGCAAATGTTCCGTGAGGGCTGAAAGCCGTCATCAAGCTACTGCCGATTGATGGCCGCCTCTATCGAGAGGCAGGCATTACGAGAGGCTTGGTCTGAAATTCCGAACTGCCTGAGAGTTGCACGAGACGCCAGGGTTCGAGTTTTCAGGCCATATGCGAGGACGGATGGATCCAGAGGAAGAATGGGGAGGTGGGGCGTCAAGCCAGGTCATCTGACATGGCAATATGCATTTTCAAGGCTTCTATGAAGTGAGTCTCGGCAAGCTGTCGATCTGCGCCTCTCCGTAGCGCGACATACATATTGAGGTGAACGGCTGGTTCGGTCAGCATCGCTATGTTCAAGCCGTGCTGCTGGCATTCCTCCATCATGAAGGAGGGTACGACCGCGTTACCCAGGCCCGCTTCCACCATGGCAATCATGGTGCCCAGAAAATTCATTTCTGCCCGCTCTTCCTGGCTTGCCTTGACGCTGGGAAGATGCTTATCAATCAAGGCCTGAATCGGGTTTGAAATCGGCAGAGCAATCATGGGCAGGCCATCCAGAGATTTCCATGTTCGGTTCTGGATATGTGTGCTGCGCCGCCTCTCACCTGGGCTGATACTCATGAGCCGGAATCTGCACACCGACTCTCTGAGAAGGCCAGCAGCAGGCTTCACAAAAAATGCCATGCCCATGTTGGCATGTCCTTCAAGAACGGCTTGCCGAACGGAATCGAGGCTGCCATCCATGACCTGGATTCGCACCTCGGGATGTTTGCGTGCAAATTCAGCCACGACCTTCGGTAAAAGACAGGTCGCGATCACAGGCGTCGCGGCAATGGTCAGGGTTGAACGAGAGGCCAAGGTGCTGCCTTGTAACGCGACGCCCAGTTGCCGCAGCTCCATCACGACCCTCTCGGCATAGGGCTGCAGCAGCCGGCCTGCGTCGGTCAATGCGACTGCACGTGTGGTTCGCTCGAAGAGCCTGACCCCCAACTGGCGCTCAAGCTCCTTGACCAGCATGCTGACCCCTGAAGGAGAGAGATGAATGCGCTCTGCCGCTGCCGCAAAGCTGCCGCACCTGCATATCTCGAGAAACGCCTGCAGTTGACGGCTCCCGATATTAATCAGCTTTACTGATGAATTCACCAAAAATTCCCGTTTGATTCAAATCAATGGACGCGGTGCAATTGCAGCACAAAACACAAGGAGACACCATGCTTACACCTTCAATAGGAGGGCTGGCCCTCAGCCGCCGCAAGGCACTTATTACCCTGGCTGCCATAGCCACGACGGGCCCTCTCGGGCTTTCGGCATTCGCTAATACGCAGGCTCCTGTGCGGCTGGTTGTGCCATTCACACCAGGCACAGGCATCGATCTGATTGCTCGAGTCATCGGTCCCAAGCTCTCGGAGCGCTTTCAGCGTCCCTTCATCGTGGACAACAAGCCTGGGGCCTCGGGCAACATCGGTACCCTGGAGGTGGTCCGGTCCACTCCCGACGGAACGACTTTGCTTGTCACCGTGAACACATTGGTGATGAATACCGAGCTATACCCCAAGATGGGATATAGCCCGGTTCGTGATCTCAGCGCCATCAGCCAGACCAGCGCAGGTCAATTGGTGCTGGTCACGGGCTCTCAATCCCGGATCACGGATCTGAAGGAGCTCATCAGCTATGCACAGAAAAATCCGGGCATGCTGAACTATGGCTCGCCCGGCGCCGGAACCCCCCATCACCTGGCAACAGAGCTGCTCAAGAGCAAAGCCAGGATATCGCTCACACATGTCAGCTATCGCGGCACGGCCCCGGCCTTGACGGACTTGCTGGGTGGACAGATTGATCTGATGTTTCTCCCTATCCACGTTGCTTTGCAGCACATCAAGGCCGGCAAGCTTCGCGCGCTTGCGATCAGTTCAGACACGCCATCCCCGCTCCTGCCTCAGGTGCCCTCGCTGAGGAGTCTGAACCTGGGCGATATGAATGTGGACATGTGGTATGGCTTGCTGGGGCCCAAAGGCCTGTCTCCCGAGTTTGTGCGCAGCATCAACGAAGCCCTGAAGGGCATTCTTGCTCAGCCTGAAGTTGCCAAAGCATTTGAGTCCCAGGGCATGACGCCCCAGCACAGCACTCCCCAAGCCTTCCAGTCCTTGATCGAAGCCGATGCCAGGCGCTGGGGCAATCTCATCAAGACCCAGGGCATTACTGCCGAATAAGCCAGCCATAACAAGAAGACCAAATGAATATGCAAGTCAATCAGACACAAGCGCCAGACAAGGATGCCGATGTAATCATTGTGGGTGGCGGCCCCGTGGGCATGGGGCTGGCTATAGAGCTGGGTCAGCGCGGTATCCGCTGTATCGTCGTGGAGCGCTACGCCAAGCCGCAACCGATTCCCAAGGGGCAGAACCTGACCCAGCGCACCATGGAGCATTTCCACGCCTGGGGTGCGGAAAAGGAGCTTCGCGAAGCTCGTACCATTCCGCCCGAATACGGCATAGGAGGCCTGACGGCCTACAACACATTGCTGGGGTCTTATTCTTACGACTGGCTCCAGCGCGATCTCGTCAAACCTTATTACTTCACGGCCAACGAGCGCCTGCCTCAGTACGCCACGGAAGCGGTTCTGCGGGATAGAGCCGCCGAGCTGCCCTCTGTGCAGACCTTTTTCGGCTGGAATTTCGATAGCTTGCGGCAGGGCGACGAGGGTGTCAGCGTCACGGTATCCGAAAAGAACGGATCGGATAGCAAGACGCTGCGGGCAAGCTATGTCGTGGGCTGTGATGGAGCACGCTCTGGCGTCCGGCAGCAAGCGGGCATCACCCAGACCAAGACCGATCATGATCGCCTCATGGTATTGCTCGTATTCCGCTCACAGGGACTGCACAAGTTGCTTGAGCGCTTTCCCGGCAAGTCTTACTACAACGTGCTTCAGCCTGAGCTCAAGGGCTACTGGAAATTCTTCGGCCGCGTCGATCTGGGCAATACCTGGTTCTTCCATGCGCCAGTGCCACCAGGAACCACGGCAGACAACTTCGACTTCCAGGCGTATCTGGAAGATGCTGTCGGAGCATCTTTTGATGTCGAGTTCGAACATATTGGCTTCTGGGATCTGCGCTTCATGCTTGCCGACAGCTATCGCTCAGGCCGGGTCTTTATCGCCGGGGATGCAGCGCACAGTCACCCACCCTATGGCGGCTATGGGGTGAACTCAGGCCTGGAAGACGCACGTAATCTCGGGTGGAAGCTGGCAGCCGTGCTGGAAGGCTGGGGCAGCGAAAAGCTGCTGGACTCCTATGACCAGGAGCGCCGTCCTGTATTCAAATCCACCATTGACGACTTTATTGCCAAGTCCATAGAGATCGATCACCAGTTTCTGGACAGCTTTGATCCAGAAAAGGATAGGAGTGCCTTTGAAGCAGCCTGGAGTCAGCGGGCCAATGGGGCCGCAGGTGAGGTTCATGCTTTCGAGCCCAACTATGAAGGCTCTCCCATTGTGCGCAGCGCTCAGGCGTCGGCCGTCGGCAATTGCAGCGCCAAGGGCTCACATATATTCACCGCACGTGCTGGGCACCACCTGGCTCCAGCCGCGCTCGGCGATGGCCGGAATGCATTCGAGCATTTGGGGGAGGGCTACACGCTGCTGGCAGCCGATATGCCTGCGCAAACGCTTGAGACGTTTCGGTATGTTGCCGGCACCAGGCAGTTGCCTTTAACCATTGTTGAAACCGCAAAAACGGATGAGTTTGCGCGCTATGGGTCTGACTTGATACTGGTTCGTCCGGATGCATTTGTCGCGTGGACGAACAGCGAGAAATTCATATCGAACGAGGATGTGGAAAATCTGCTCAAGGCAGTCATCTGAAAGATCAAGAACAGCTCGATGCCCCCTTGCTTGAGTCGAACCTGGGTTTGGGCAAGGGGCAGCCTGGCTACCAAGACTGGCGTCCTGGTAGCAGGCGGCAGCGCAATCCTGGCTGCCGGCCTGCAATGCGCTCGGAAGTGCCCGGCTAAAGCGGGCGTGGTTCAGACAATCAGCGAACGGGTCAGCAGATCCACTCCTGCCAGGAAGTCGCCGATGTCCATGGCCTCATGCGGATTGTGAGAGCCATTTTCGTTGCGGATGAAGACCATGGCCGACGGCACGCCTGCATTGGCAAACACTGCTGCATCGTGACCGGCACCGCTTGCCATGCGCTCCAGCTTCATGTCTTGCCCGGCGGCTGCTTCCAGACGGTTCAGCCAGCTTGCATCCATGGTGGCAGGCTCCGTGAACAGGCGCTCGTCGAACTCGAAGCGCACGCCGCGGGCGCGCTCTATGGCCTGGCACTCTTCGCGCATCAGAGTGTAGAAGCGCTCCAGCGTCTGGGTGTCCTGGCTGCGTACCTCGAAGCTGAAGGCCACTTCGCCGGGAATGACGGAAACTGCATGCGATTGCGCCGAGGTGGAGCAGATGCCCGTGGTCATCACCATGTCCATGCCCATCTGCAGCAGCACGCGCCAGTGTTCGTCCATGCGCGACAGCAGCTCGGCAACCGCCAGCAATGCATCCTTGCGCAGCCAGCGCGGCACGGCACCCGAGTGGCCGGTTTCGCCGATGCAGCGGATCAGGTTGTGGCGGACGTTGCCGCGGATGCCTGTAACCAGGGCCACCGGCCAGCCCCGATTGACCATGACCGGACCCTGCTCGATGTGCAGCTCCAGATAGGCCGATACATTCGCGAGATCTAGCAGCGGCTCGGCGCGTTGGATGGCGTCGATATCGGCGCCGCAGCGCGACATGGCCTCGCTCAGCACGCCTGCACCATCGCGGTGAGGGCGTTTCAAGGTGGCGGCGGGCAGCTTGCCCAGCAGGGACAGAGAGCCGAGGTAGGCCTTGCCGTACCAGGCGCTTTCCTCGCCGCGCAGGGCCAGAACGCGCAGTGGCGGAGCCTGTTCGTGGCGGCCGCGCAGCTGAAGCAGCATCAGCATGCCGGCGACAATGCCTGCCAGTCCGTCGAAGTTGCCGCCCTGTGGCACGGAATCGGCATGCGAGCCAACCACGACGTAGGGTTCCGTCCGGTTTTCCTCTGGCAGGCTCAGCCACAGGTTGCCGGCTCGATCCCATTCATGGCTCAGGCCCAGATCTGCGGCCCGCTCCTCAAGTATGCGCAGCGCGGCCGTCTCGCCTTCGCCATAGCTTTCACGGGTGACGCCAAGGCCGTCACGGGTGGCATCGCGAATTTCACAGAGCAGGGCTTGCGCCAGTGCGCTGGTATCCGTCAGGGTATTGCAGGCCATCATGCTCCGCTGCCTCCATGTCGGATGGACCAGTCCACAGGAGAGGCCGAGAAGTCCGCCAGCGTGGCCTTTTGCTCGGCACTGAGCTGTCCGCTCGCCAGCAGCGCTTCATGCAACTGATTCCAGGTCGCCAGAGCATGCAGGGACAAGGCGTGATCGGCCAGCATGCCAGCCTGGGGGGCGTAGAGCGCATAGTCGAGCAGAACCAGCACGTCCTCGACCACGGGGCCGGCGCGGCGCAGGGCGGCAACTGTTCCGGCCTTGGAGCGACCGTCGGTGGTGACGTCATCCACCAGCAGGACCTTGGCATCGGCAGGTAGGCGGCCTTCGAGCTGGGCTGTGATGTCCCAGCCGACAGGGCGCTTGCGCAGATAGAGCATGGGTAGCGCCAGTCGCTCGGCCAGCCATGCCGCAAAGGCAATGCCCGAGCTTTCTGTTCCCACGATGGCATTGATGCCGCGGGCGGCAATCAGTGGCTGTATGCAGCGGGCTGCGATGTCCATGATTTCGCTGCGCAGAGCGACATCGGACATGAGGACCTGGGCGTCCACATAGACCGGGCTGGCCCAGCCCGAGGTGTAGATGAAAGGTTGATGCGAAGCAATGCGTACAGCGCCGAGGCCGACCAGGGCCCGGGCAACGCGTGGCGCGTCGGAAGCGGAAAGAAGCATGAGCGTGTGTGTTTGCAAAGTGGGCATGTTAAGTAGGCAGGCTTGCGGCAAGAAGTGGCTAAAATTCCTCGAGCCGTTCCAAAACGTGATGGCTCGAGCTGCGCGTTGGGATGTTGACCGCTGCGTCCTGTCTGAAATCCCTGGCTGCGCTTCCGAGCGCCCGCTTGTCATCGCCCCATGTCCGACTTCACTTCGCCGCGCAGCTTTCTGCGCCAGATAGACCTTTCATCGCTGGATCTGTTCGTGCTGATCTGCGAGCACGGCAGTATTGCGCGGGCGGCCGAGCAAGGCGGCATGGTCGCCTCGGCGGTCAGCAAGCGTGTTGCCGAACTGGAATCCCTGGCTCGCACTCCCTTGCTGCTGCGCCATGCCCGCGGGGTGCGCCCGACCCCTGCCGGAGAGTTGCTGCTGGCGCATGCGCGCACGATTCTTCTGGGTGTCGAACACCTGCGTGACGACCTTGGCGAATATGCGCGGGGCGTACGTGGGCTGGTGCGCCTCAGTGCCAATGCTTCGGCCGTGGAACAGTTCTTGCCCGAGGATATTGCTGTCTTCGTGAAGCATCATCCCGACATCCGTATTGATCTGCGTCAGGCAACCAGTCGCTCGGTAGCGCGCGCCGTTCGCGATCACATGGCCGATCTGGGGGTCTGCAGTCCCAGTGATGAAGTCGAGGGGCTGGAGTCCATGCCGTACCGGCATGAACGCATGGTGCTGATCATGCCCAATGACCACGCTCTGGCCCGGCATCAGGAGCTGGCCTATGAAGAAGCCCTGGACTACGCCCAGATCGGTTTGCGCGACAGCAGCATTGTTCAGGAGGTGCTCAATCAGGAAGCCCGCGCCGGTCGACGCATGCTGCGCCAGCGCATCGAGGTCGACAGCCTGAGTGCCATGTGCCGAATGATCGAATGCGGGCTGGGTGTAGGCGTCATGCCCGAAGGCGCATACCAGAGACTGGGCGAGGCTCGTGCTCTGCATGCGGTGCCGCTGACCGATGCCTGGGCGGAGCGCAGCCTCAAGCTGTATGCCAATAGCTTTGCCGATCTGCCTGCACCGGCCAGACATTTTGCACAGGCACTCATGCCGAAGGAGTGAGGCAGCGCGGATTGCATGAAGCGATATGGGGGCAGCCTGCCTGTCTTTGCTGGAGTCACTTCAGCCGGTCAAGGCCGATGTCTGCAATTGCGTGCCTGCGAAGCTATGGGCAAGTGATGCAGGCAGCTTGCACGGCCCCAGCACGTCGATTTGTGGATGACTCCTGAGCGAATCGCAGCCAGGTCTCAGCTTTTCTTTGCAGCCCACAGATGCTGCGCCCACATGCCGGCCAGCATGGCGGCGACAAACAGCCAGACTTGCGGTGTGAGGGTCGCCAGATTCATCAGCGCCGGGCCGGGGCAAAAACCTGCCAGCCCCCAGCCTATGCCAAACAGGGCCGAGCCTGTCAGCAGCTTGCGATCAATGACGGTGCTGGCGGGCAGTTGCATGGGATCGCCCAACAAAGCGGTCTTGCGGCGCTTGGCCCAGGTGAAGGCAATCAAGCCTACGGCGATGGCTCCGCCCATGACAAAACCCAGCGAAGGATCCCATCGACCGAAAAAATCCAGAAAGTTCTGCACCTTGGCGGGGTTGCCCATACCCGAAAGAATCAGACCCAGGCCAAACACCAGTCCGCAGAGCAAGGCAGCAATATTGATGATCATGATGTTCTCCTCGCTGACTCAAGCAATGACATGGCGCATCACGAACACGGTGATGGCGCCTGTGGCGATAAAGGTCGCCGTAGCGGCCAGAGAGCGCAGCGACAGGCGTGACAGGCCGCACACGCCGTGGCCGCTGGTGCAGCCCGAGCCCATGCGCGTGCCGAAGCCCACCAGCAGGCCGGCGGCAATGATGACTGCCGGGCTGGAAGGCATCTGCATGGCTGGCAGCGGGGCAAACAGCGACCAGACCAACGGCGCGGCAACCATGCCCAGGATGAATGCCAGGCGCCAGCCCCACTGCTTGATGGAGGACCAGGTCGGCAACTGCAGCAATGCCCCGGCAATGCCGCTGATGCCGGCCACGCGACCCAGCAAGGCGATGAGCAGGGCCGCGGACAGACCGATCAGCAGGCCGCCGGCCAGAGATGTCCAGGGCGTGAATTCACTCCATAAGATATTCATGCTGTCTTTCCGGGTTGGCAGAACAATTGATACAGGGTTTGCATCAGCTGCAGGGCGCGGGCATCGGCCAACTGATACCAGATGAATTTGCCTTCGCGGCGGGTGCTGACCAGACCCTCGCGCCGCAAAATGCCCAATTGCTGGGACAAGGTAGGCTGGGACACGCCTGTCAGTTGCTCTAGCTCGCCCACGGTGCGCTCTTGCAGGGAGAGCTGGCACAGCAGCAGCAGTCGGTCTTCATTGCCCAGCAGCTTGAGCATGGCCACAGCTTCGCCTGCATGGGTTCGCATGGCATGCAAATCCAGCGTGGACTGTGTGTCGTCAAAGGTTGATGAGTTCACTGTTTCGTTTTTCAAAATATTTTCATATATTATATAAAAAAGTAAATTGATTGGTGTGCTGCTGTGTTTCAGTCACATCGTTTTAGGAGTCGCCATGTCAGCCAATGTGATGCATATCGAGCCGTTTTTTGATGCAGCAACCGGTACCGTGAGCTATGTTCTGGCCGATACGATCAGTGGTCAGGCCGCAGTGATTGACCCGGTGCTGGATTTCGAGCCCAAATCCGGCACCTTGAGCAGCCGTTCTGCGGACAAGCTGATTGACTATGTGCGAGGCAATGGCTGGCAGCTGCAGTGGATTCTGGAAACTCACGCTCATGCGGATCATCTCTCCGCAGCCCAGCATATTCGTCATCATCTGGGCGGCAAGGTGGCGATCGGTGCCCATATCCGCGATGTGCAGGCAGTGTTTCGCAAGATCTATCACTTTGAGCGCAGCTTCTTGCCCGACGGCAGCCAGTTCGACCATCTGGTGCAGGATGGCGAACGTCTGCCGCTGGGGCGGTTGGAGTTGCTGGCCATGCATGTGCCCGGCCATACCCCGGCCGATATGTCTTATCTGGTGGAAGATGCCGTGTTTGTGGGCGATACCCTGTTCATGCCCGATGTGGGCACGGCACGTGCCGACTTTCCCGGCGGCGATGCGGCGACGCTCTATCGTTCGATTCGGCGCATCCTGGCACTACCTGGGCAGACCTGCATTTGGGTCTGCCACGACTACCCGCCGGCTGGGCGCAAGCCGCAATGGCAGACCACGGTACAGGCCCAGCGCGACAGCAACATCCATGTGCATGCTGGCGTCAGCGAGGCGGAGTTTGTGCAGATGCGCACTGCACGCGACGCCACGCTGGATATGCCCACGCTGATTCTGCCCTCGGTGCAGGTCAATGTGCGTGCTGGCAAGCTGCCGCCTGCACAGGACGACGGCCGCACCTATATTCAGCTACCCATCAATGCCTTTGCCAAGAATGGGCAGCTTCCGCAGGGTCTGCAGCAGTGATTAATGCACTGCGCTGCTCTGACTGGCGCTGGCCGCGCGTGCGCTGTTGAGCTCATTGAGCTTGAGCTGCAGGCGCACCATGTGCTCGGCATAGACCAGCACTTCCTGTGTGGGCAGAGGCTTGGCCACACGGCTGGCATAGACATTCAGCGCTCCTTGGGCCACCTCGGGGTCATCGCTGTCCGCATACCAGGCCCAGTCGGCCAGATGGGAGGCCAGTTCCGGGTTGCGGTCGGCCAATGCGGTGGCACGCCGAATCACCTGCCTGGCACCGCCGGCTAGCTGCACGATTTCTTTTGCCTCATTGGCCAGGGGCGCCGGGCGCCAGTGCGACGGAATATCGTCCCACCAGCCGCTGTACTCGCTGACCACCATGCGGCCGATGTCCTTGGCCGAAACATAGAGCTCGCGCGCATCGCTGCGCCCGGCCAGCTCCGGCGGCAGTGCGACTTTGTCAATCACCAGATCTCGGCGCTCGCCGCTGTTGAGGCCAGCCACCACTTGCCTGGAGATGCTGTCCAGCATCTGGGCCTGGGCGGGCAGTCGGTCCTGAATTTCCTCGGGCTTGATGATGGCCGGGCCATGCGCCGGCAGCAGCAGCTCGGGCTTGAGTGCCGCCATGTCGCGCAGGGCCTGGGCCCACTCCTCGGGGTAGCGCTGGCGGCGCTTGCCGTTGCCCGCATTGGGCAGAAAACCCTGGAAGTAATCCGCGCTGGCCACGATCTTGCGGCCCGGCACGGCAACCCAGATCTGGTCTTCGGTCTCGCCGCGGGCATGGGTTAGCACAAAGTCTTCGCCGCCAATTTTGAGTGTGGTCTTGTCCCTGAAAGTCTGGGTGGGCCGCACTGCATCTGCCCAGGTGCGGGGCACATCGGCCACGCTTTGCTGGTTGTTGCGCGCGATCAGACCGTTGCTGCGCATATCAAGCTCCATCTGGGCGATGAAGCGCTGCTCGGTCACTACACGCGGCTTCTGGTCCATCAATGCCCAGGCGCCAAAGGCATGGTCGGCATGAAAGTGCGTGAGGATGACGGTGTGCAGCGGCTTGCTGCTGAGCTTCTTCAGCGTTTCGGCCAAGGCCGGGCCTGCAGGTGCGTAGCCGCTATCGACCAAGACCAGACCTTCGTCGGTCTCGAAGACCACCACATTGACGATGGGAAAGCGCAGCAGCCAGGTGCGTGGAGCCACGGCCTCGACCTTGAGCCTGGCTCGGGCATCTGCAATGGCGTTCTGGTCGGTTCGGCTGTACATGCTGTTGGCAACGGCATAGGACAGCTCGGTGCCGAAGCCCCCGCCTTCCACGATAGACCTGACCATCTGCGGATTGGCCTTGAACACCTGGGCCCGGGCTGCAAGCACGGCAGGGCTTCGCGCTCCCGAGCCGCCGCGATCGTCCTGATCGTGGGCGTTGGCCGTGCCCATGCAGAGCTGGCTCAGTGCCAGCGCAGCGGCCAGGGCCTGGCGGGAGAATGGGAATACTCTTTTCATATTGGCCATCGCTGTATTCATTGGGCGTTGATCCGTTGCACGGGCTCCAGAATCCACGAGGAATCCAGCACTTCGGGCCAGGGCTGGTAGGCACGAGCCATCAGATAGAACAGGTTCTTCTCGGGCGTGGGCAGCCAGTTGGCACGCTTTTCAGGGCCCGGGTCTGTGGGCTGCAACCAGATGTCCAGACTGCCGTCGGCGTTGAACTTCATGCCTTTGGTGCGGTCGCCAATGGAGTAGCGGTTGATGGGGTTGTCCACCATGTACTGGCCTCCGGTCACAAACTCATAGAGGGAGATGGACCAGAAGGCATCGGAGGGCAGGCGACCTTGGGGCAGATGCAGTCGGTAAGCCTGTCCCTTGCCGAGAGCCTGATTGTTGCCGTCCACACTGGCAGCGAAATAGGTGGCTTCTGCGGCCTCCAGGCCCAGGATGCCCCCCGACATGGCTGCAGATTGGGCACGCATGGCGTAGTTTGTTCCAAAGCCGTCAGGCAGGCGATATGGGGTCCAGCCGTTTCTGCGTCCAGGGTCAGCCGTCTTGCGGTCGGCATTCAGGCGATTTTTGAGTTCGCTTTTCTCGATCTCGGGCGCCAGGCTCAGCCAGCGCTGCTGCACGGCCTCGGGCAGCTTGTCCCAGCTGCAGGCCTTGCCGCAGATGCCCACGCTGGCAAAGCGCTGCAGCAGTGGTTGTTCCGTGCCGGGTGGTGGGTTGCGCGCCAGGGCCTCATTGCTCACATCGACAAAGCGGCTCCAGTCCTGGGCTTGCGGCTTGAGCTGCGGATTGTCTGCGCCGGTCTTGAGCACAGGCTCCATGCGAAACCCATCCTGTACTGCATGGGCGCGCTTGAGATCATCTTCACCGGTCACTAGCACGCGCAAATTCAGATAGACATCACGTGTGGGCGCGCGCACGATCTGGTCGACCTGCGGGATCTTGCCGCTCCAGCGTGGGCCGACCAGGGCCACCTTGCGTGCCTTGGTGCCGCCAATACGCCGGCCCACGTAGGAGAAGGTGTTGAGGTCTGCGCCAATCATGGCGATCACGTAGTAGCGGCCATGGGTTTCGGGCAGAGACAGCACCAGGGGAGACTTTTCGAGATCCAGCCAGGCAGTGGAGTAGAAGGTGTCGCGAATCGGGCCGTTGGCCCAGCGGTCCTTGGGCGTGGCCAGGTGGCGCGAGTGGCGGAACTGGTTGAGGGTGGTGGCGGTGGCCGAGTCCTTGACCTCCAGGGCTTCATGTCGCATTTTCATGAATTCCTGATAGGGGTAGGCGTAGAGCATGGCCTCGCGGATCAGGCTGTCCAGAGCCTGGTCTTCGGTGGCCGCGGATGTCTGGACATGGGTCATGCCCAGGCAAAGGCCCAATGCAGCAGCCGCCATGGCGCGCAGCCCGGCGCGGTTCAACTTTGACATGTGATTGAGATGGTGTTGTTGTGGTGATGATCGGGGCCGGTGGCTTTTTCCATCCCGGCCCGGGCCTGTCTGCGGCCAGCACCGCATACAGTGTGTGCTGGCGGTTCATTGAGGCAGCGGCGGCTCAGGTGCCGGCGTTGCGCGTGGCTTCAGGGGTGAACATGGATGGGGTCATGTCTCCCTTGTTGAGCACGGGGCCCTTGGGGCGCTCCTGGAACATGTTGTAGGCCACGTAGCCGCCGCCAATCAGGTCGTGGTAGAAGGCCGTGCCTGCATGCCAGGCGTTGGAGTCAAACGCGTAGTAGTAATTGATGAGGCCCTGCTGCCACAGATTGCCGCGTGCATCGTAGAAGTCACTCATCACGGCGTGGCCGGTGTCTTCATCAAGGAAAAGCACGCGCTTGCCATAGAGATGGCGATAGCCTTCCTTGAGCGTGGCTTCCAGCACCCAGACGCGGCGCAGTTCGTAGCGCATGTAGTCGGGGTTGGCATGGCCGGGCTTGAGCAGATCGGCGTACTTCACGGTATTGGCGTGAATCTTGTACGCGTTGGCGGGAATATAGATTTCCTTCTTGCCCAGATTCTTCCAGTTGTAGCGCTCGGGAGAACCATTGAAGAGACGGTCGGAATCAATCGTCATCTTTGCGCCCACACCGCCCCCCATGGGCTGGTCAAAACCGTACTCGGGAATCTGGCGCACCCGGCGTGTACCCGGGTCATAGCTCCAGCCCAGGCGCTTGTCCTTGCCGAAGTTGACCGGCTCCCGGCTGACGCTGACCCCGCCTTTCTCGCGTTCGGGCAGCTTGACCGCATTCATGCCCTGGGCCATGGTGCCTTCCAGCGGCTTGCCAGCCTGCTCGGGCGAGTTCAGCAGACTCATGCTGCGGTTGTCGGCGCGGCCGAAGACGGTGGAGCCGTCCTGCATCACATAGGCGTTGTCACGCAGTGTGTGTTCGGTGAACGAGCGCAGCGGAAACAGGTTGTTGAAGGCCAGCTCCATGCCGGTCTTAGGGAAGGGGAACGGTATGGCCCCCTTGACTGCGTTGTCGGTGCCCATTCCGTCGGCGCTTATCACGGCGTTCTGCGCATTGGCTTTGGCCGAGGCACAGGCAAAGTCCGGATAGCGGAAGTCGCGATGGCCCGGATAGACGGGAATGCTGAAAGTCTTGGGGTAGCGCGCAAACATGGCCTTTTGGCCTTCGGTCAGATTGGCGGCGTACTTGGCGACATTCTCGGCCGTGATGGAGAACAAGGGCTTTTCATTGGCATACGGGTCCACCGGGTGCTGACCCGCATGCGGCGTGTACTGAATTCCAGGCGGCGTTCCGAGCCATTTGCCCGTGTATTCGGGCACGCCGCTGGCGGTGCCGGCCTTTTCAGCACCGATACAGGTCAAGGACTTGCCCAGCTTTTCAATTTCTTCGGGGCTGCCTTTGGCAGCGGCTGCACCAGCCATGACGCTGGTCACGGTCAGCGCGATCAGGGCGCGGTAGCTCAGGTTGCTTTCCATCACGAATCCTCAAAGATGTATGTGTGCAGCATTTGCACTATCGATCTGCCCGCGAATCGGGCCAAGGTCTAGTCCAGGTCAGCTAGTCGCTGACTTGACGCCTGTCGATGAATTCAATGTTCAAGCGAGCTCTGCCGCCCACCATCGCTCGTTTGGACTAGACCGTAAGGCCTAGCGAAGTCACCTCAGAGACAGACTGCTGCTCCAGCCCTGCGCTGACTGGAGCAGGCAAGGGAAAACCTGTGGCATCAGACCTCGGGAAAACCAAGATGAATTTGGGTTTGAGGGAGGCCTGGCGTGATGCTTTTGAAGGCGAAAGGCCGCCATGGGCCGGGCGACGTAGGCCGCAAGGACTACCGGTGTCTGAAGACCCGGGTGGCTAAGTGCCTGCTTTGCTGCAGGGCGTTGCCGGTGCCTGGCTCAGCTGCCGGGCATGCCAAACAGGTCATGGGCATCCAGCAGGGCCCAGGCAATCTCGGGCCTGCGCTCCAGCCCCTTGCGGATGGCGGCCGGAATGCTCTGACGTGTTTTGCGGCATAGACCCGGCAGGTCGCCGAGCTCGATCTGGATGCCGCGCATGGTGCGCACCTCGTTGTTGCCGGGGGTGATGCGTATCTCCAAGCCCAGGAGCGCGTGAATGCGCTGCTGCATATGCTCGAGATCGACCAGGCTGCTGATGCTCTCCAGGCGCTGCAGCAGCTTTTTTTCTTCCTCGCGCGTGAGCTGCAGAATGCGCAGATCCGCATCCGGCGTGCCAAGCAACTGCTCGCGCCGGCAGTCGCAGGCGCCGGGCGGGCATTCAACACGGATGGGCAGGGGGGGCGGCTGCATAGGGCGGCAGAGAAAACCAGAGGCAGATGCAAGCATGCTAAGGCCTGCAAGGCCGTGCCGCCAGTGGGGACAGGCCCGGGCAAGGCTCGCATTTGCTGGCTTGCTAGCGGCGCCATAAGTGAATTCACTTGTCCCAGTTGCTCTCAGGTTTGCCTAGACTCAGGCATTATTGAGGGTTACTACTAAAAGTAGGCTGGCTTGATCTGCCGGCATCTACCAGAACGAAGGCCTGCATTGCCCGCTGCTCGGCAGCGCTGCAGCTGGGATGGGAATAATCACTTTTTATAGCGTAAAACGCATTGTTCATGCGTGATTCGCGATATTTTTCATGATAGAAATTCGGGATTTATCCCTGACATACCAAGGCTCCAAGGGCCCGGTGCACGCCTTGCGTGGCATCAATCTGGAAATCGCCTCCGGCGAGGTGTTCGGCATCATCGGCCGCTCCGGCGCGGGCAAAAGCTCGCTGGTGCGTTGCCTGAATCTGCTCAACCGCCCCACGAACGGCAAGGTCATCGTCAACGGACGCGACCTCATGCAGCTGTCCGATGGCGAGCTGCGCGCAGCGCGCCGCGACATCGGCATGGTGTTCCAGCACTTCAACCTGCTGTCGTCCCGCACCGTCTATGACAACGTGGCCCTGCCGCTGGAGCTGGCCGGTGTTTCCAAGGACGAGATCTATCAGCGCGTGACGCCGCTGCTGGAGCTGGTGGGCCTGGATCATCTGGCCGACCGCTATCCGGCACAGATTTCCGGCGGGCAGAAACAGCGCGTGGGCATTGCCCGGGCGCTGGCCAGCAACCCCAAGGTCCTGCTCAGCGACGAGGCCACTTCGGCGCTGGACCCCGAAACCACGCGCTCCATTCTGGATCTGCTGCGCAAGGTCAATCGTGAGTTGGGCGTGACCGTGGTGCTGATCACCCACCAGATGCTGGTGATCAAGCAGATCGCCGACCGCGTGGCCGTGATCGACGGTGGCGAGATTGCCGAGCTGGGGCCCGTGATCGACGTCTTCACCCGCCCTCAGCAGACGATCACCAAGAGCCTGATCGACGAAATCGTGCCCCAGCAACTGCCCGAGTCGGTGATGAAGCGCGTGAACCAGCTGGCCGCCCAGCTGCAGCCCGGCCAGCAAGGCCAGCTGCTGCGCCTGTCCTATGCGGGCGAGAGCGCCTATCAGCCGATTCTCTCGCACCTGATTCGCGAGCTGGGTCTGGATCTGTCGATCCTGCACGGGCAGATCGACGAGATCCAGGAGCAGACCTTTGGCTCGCTGGCGGTGTACGCCAGCGGCGAGGCCGCCAAGATTGACGCAGCCGTGGAGCACCTGCGTGCCAGCGGTGTGCAAGTGCAGATCGTGTCCAGCAAGGATTGAGAGCGATGTTTGAGAATTTTTCGGAAATGATGCTCCAGCTGCTGCTGGATTCCTTCTGGGAGACGCTGATCATGGTCGGCATCTCGGGCCTGATCGGCGGTCTGATCGGTATTCCGCTGGGCGTGTTCCTGCGCCTGACCGACCACGGCGGCATTTTGCAGAACGGCCCGGCCAACAAGGTTGTCGGCTGGATCGTGAATGCGCTGCGCTCCACCCCCTTCATCATCTTGCTGGTGGCCATCATTCCGCTGACGCGTCTGATCACGGGTTCTTCCATCGGTACCTGGGCGGCCGTGGTGCCGTTGACGATTGCGGCGGCGCCTTTTGTGGCCCGTCTGGTGGAGACCGCCTTGCGCGAGGTCGATGGCGGCCTGATCGAGGCGGCCCAGTCCATGGGTGCGACCACCGGCCAGATCGTCTGGAAGGTGCTGCTGCCCGAGGCGCTGCCCGGCATCGTCGCGGGCCTGACCATCAGCTTCGTGAGCCTGACCGGCTACTCGGCCATGGCAGGTGCCATCGGCGGTGGCGGCCTGGGCGACCTGGGTATTCGCTACGGCTACCAGCGCTTCTTGCCCGACGTGATGCTGGTTGTGGTGATCATCCTGATCTTCTTTGTGCAGGCCATTCAAAGTCTGGGCGACTGGGCCGTGCGCCGTCTGAGCCATCGTTGAGCCGTGCCGTACATTACAAAAAATTAAGAAAAGGGCTGCTACCTGGAAACAGGCGCCGCCCTAAAATGCAAGTTCAAAATTTTTCGAAAGGCCGCTCTTGCTCAAGGGCGGCCATGATTTTTTCTGGGTAGATAACAGCAAATGATGGATGGTTTGATTACCGGCCGACTGACCGGCATCCCCGAGAGTCGCGTAGACCGCAACCGCCGCCCCTATATGGTGGCCCGCATGCGAGCCAACGCAGGCGATGGCTCCTCGATTCCCGTGAATATCGTCGCTTTTGACAATGCACCTTGCGCCGTGCTGCGCAGCCTGTCCGAAGGCGATGCGATTGCCTTGCGTGGCAGCTTCACGCCCAAGGTCTGGATCGACAGGCAAGAGGAGTCCCATGCTGTGCTCGATGTGGTGGCCCAGCAGGTGCTGGCAGCACCCACGATGTCCGATCTTTGACAGCCTGCGCATGCAGACAAGCCCGCCACCGTGAAGGAGCGGGCTTTTTTGTGGGCGCTTGGGTTGCCGCATGCAACCCGTTACGGCTTGCATCGCCAATCTGTAGTTTGCATCTGAGCAATCTGTCTAAGAAACAGCGCTCTGGCACATGAAACTGACGCTACAGTCTTAGCCACTCTCAATCTTCCGTACAAGGAATCTGCATGTTGAACAAGCGCTCGCTTTTGCGCACCACATTGGCCGTGGCTGCTGCGGCCACGCTGGGCTTTGCCGCCCAAGCTCAGGACAAGACCATCAAGATCGGCGTGACCGCCGGCCCGCATGCGCAGATCATGGAAGTGGTCAAAAAGGTGGCTGCCAAGAACGGTCTGAACCTCAAGGTCATCGAGTTCGGCGACTATGTCCAGCCCAACGCGGCACTGGCAGCCGGCGACCTGGATGCCAACAGCTACCAGCACCGCCCCTATCTGGACGCCCAGGTCAAGGATCGTGGCTACAAGATCAGCTGGGTGGCCGACACGGTGAATTTCCCCATCGGCATCTACTCCAAGAAGATCAAGGCCTTGTCCGAGCTGCCCACGGGCGCCAAGTTCGGCCTCCCCAACGACCCCACCAATGGCGGCCGCGCGCTGCTGCTGCTGCAGACCCAGGGCCTGATCAAGCTCAAGGAGGGCGCGGGCCTGAAGGCGACACCCCTGGATGTAGTCTCCAACCCCAAGAAGCTCAGGTTCGTCGAGCTGGATGCGGCGCAGCTACCACGTTCGCTGGACGACCTGGATGCCTCCACCGTCAACACCAATTTCGCGATCTCGGCTGGTCTGAACCCCAAGAAGGATGCGATTGCGCTGGAGTCGGCCAAGAACCCCTATGTGAACATCATGGTGGTGCGCGATGCCGACAAGAATCAGCCCTGGGTTGCCCAACTGATCAAGTCCTATCACTCCGACGAGGTGCGCCAGTTCATTGACAAGGAATTCAAGGGATCGGTCTTCCCGGCGTTTTGATGCTTACCCCCTGAGGCGCTTTGCGCCTTTCCCTGGCCGGGCGCCCCCAAGGGGGACGACAGCCTCGCTGCGGGGCGGCCCTTGCTTGCTGTCTCCTAGATGGGGGGCTGTTTGAAGGGCATTTACCTAAGCGCTGCACTTGCAGCGCTTTTTTGTTGCTCTTGATTGAATAGCTGCTAGCGCCCGTTGGTATTGGAGTTCAGGTAGAAAATACCTTGAAATCATTTGATGGATTACGCTGGAAGCTACTGTTTTTGCAGTCATTCCATTGACTGAAACCACTCGCCCAGCGGCGCACGCGTGGTCTGGGTCTGGTTGACGGGGGCGGCCTCGTCGGCCCAACCCAGGGCCAGGCCGCAGACGATGTGCTTGCTCTCGGCCAGGCCCAGCACGCGGCGCACGGTGGCCGGGTACGAGGCCAGGGCGCCGATGGCGCAACTGCCCAGGCCCATGGCGGCGGCGGCCAGTTGCAGGCCGTAGAGCGTCATGCCCAGGTCCATGTAGCCACCAGGGCCGTAATGGGCGTCGATGGTGACGACCAGCGCCACGGGCGCATCGAAGAAGCGGTAGTTGCGCGCAAACTGTGCTTCGCGCCCGACGCGGTCGTCGCGCGCCACGCCCAGGGCGCCGTAAAGCGCCTGTGCCGAAGCCACCTGGCGCTTGCGCAGCTGCATGGGCATGGGGCGCGGAAAGTAGGCGTAGTCCTCGCATTCGGGCACCTGGCTTTCAACGTCCTGCAGCAGGGCGGCAGTCAGTTGCTCGCGCAGCTTGCCGCGCACTGCGATGAGTTGGCCCGGCTGCAGATTGCCGCCGCTGGGCGCCTGGCGCGCCGTCAGCAGCAACTGCTGCAGCAGTGCGTCAGGCACGGCATCGGGCAGGAAAGCACGTGTGGAGCGGCGCTGCTGCATCAGCGCCATGCCTGCCGGCAAGTCGAAGTCTTCAGATGTTTTTGCGACTGAACCGTTGCTGGACATGGGGTAATAGCTATCAAAAATGAATTCAGGAAGAGGCTTGCAGCCATTGCACCAGGGTTGCCGCTCCGATGCCGCCGGCTCCGGCGATGGCCGCCAGGCCGAGTGCGGCCTTGGGTGTCGATGACTGGGCCTGATACTCAAGCTGAGCCAGGCAGCGCACCAGCGCAATCGCGCCTGACGCACCTATCGGGTGGCCGCGCGCCAGGCCGCCGCCTGCGCTGTTGATCTGCTCGGGCGCAAGGCCCATGGCCGCGCAAAAGGCCAGGCCTTGCACGGCAAAGGCGTCATGCAGCTCGATCACCGACAGCTCCTGCGCCTTCAGCTGTGGGCTTGCCAATGCCTGGCTGCCCCTGGCCAGCGCCATCTGCGCCGCCGCAATGGCGGCCAGCAGCGGTGTTTCTGGCGCGGCGCCCACGCTGGCGCTGGCCAGCCATTGTGCGCGGGGCTGCAGATTCCAGCGGGCGCAGGCCTCGGGCGTGGCCAGCAAAAGCAGGGCCGCGCCATCGGCTCTGGCCGAAATGGTCAGGGGGCTGAGCGCATGGGCGGCGATATCGCCGGGACTGGCGGTCTGGCTGCAACCCCGGGCGACCACCGGCATGCGCGCGGCACGTGCGGGCTGCAGCGCACGCGGATAGGCATCTGCCACAAGCCCGGCCACGGGCACGATTTCGGAGGCGAGCTGCGCCTGGGCGGCCAGGGCCCGACTGTGGCTCAGCAGCGCATACTGCTCCTGCTGGCTGCGGCTGAGGCCATGCGTGAGCGCATAGTCGGCCGCCGACTGCAGCATATCGGGGTCGCGCGCGGGATCGGGGGCAAATGGCGGGCGCTCGTAGCCCTGGGGTTGCTCGCCGGGGTGCAGCGGGCGGGTCTGGCGAATGGGGGCGCGGCTCCAGGCCTCGATGCCGCCTGCAATCACCACCTCGGCCTGAGCCGATTGCAGCAGACCCACGGCCATGGCCACGGCATCCAGGCCCGAGCAGCACTGGGTATCGATGGTGTGCGCGGCGCAGCCATCGGGCAGGCCTGCGGCCAGTGCCAGCATGCGCGCCGGGTTGCCGCCAGCGCCCAGGGCGTTGCCGACGATGACCGCATCCACGGCATGGGCCGGCAAGCCGCTTTGCTGCAGCAGTGACAGCAGCAGCGGCTGGCCCAGTTCATGGGGACTGAGCCGGGCCAGGGCCGAGCCCAGCGGAGCCACCGGGCTGCGTGCCCAGGCAATGATGGGGGTCTTGCTTGGCATGGGCCTCAACTCTGCCACGGCCGCAATGAGGGGAGCAGGGCAGGGGATTTGGCAGCTCCGGCAGGCTCGGCCATGCTGGCGCGCAAGGCCTGGGCCAGTTGGCCGTGATCGGTCTTGCCGCTGGCTGTGTGCGGCCAGTGCTCGCAGATCCACCACTGGCGCGGCACCTTGAAGGCTTCGGTGCGCTCGCGCAGCCACTGGTTCAGCTCCAGGGCCGTAGGCACCTCGGTCTGCGGCCTCCATTGCAGCACCGCGTGTACCTGCAGGCCGCGCAGCGCATCGGCCTGGCCGTGCAGCGAGACCTGGGCAATCGCCGGGTGGCTGGCCAACAGGTTCTCCACTTCCTCGGGAAACAGGTTCTTGCCCTGGGTGACGATCATGCGGCTTTGGCGGCCCGCCAGACACAGCATGCCGCGTTCGTCGATATGGCCCATGTCGCGCACGGACAGCCATTCGCCATCGCGCAGCACGGCCGTGGCGTCATGGGCATCGCCCACATAGTCCATGAACAGCATGGGGCTGCGGATATAGATCAGGCCGTCGCTGGCGTGGCTGGTGCCATGCTCGGCCAGCGCATTCTCGGCGGCATCGCTGCCGGTGGGGCGAATGGATAGCTCGACATTGCTGAATGGCCTGCCTACGGCCTGTGGGCCGCTGGCTTCGTCGGCATCCATCCAGGCCACAAAACTGGCCTCGGAGGCTCCGTAGAACTCGATGATGCGGGCCTTGGGGAACAGGGCGCGCAGCGCCGGCGTGTGAGCGCGCATCCAGCGCGCGCCGCTGATGGTGATCAGCTCGACCTCGGGAATCGGTGCGAGCTGTCTATGCTCCGCCCATTGCAGCATCAGCAGCAACTGGCTGGGCACGGCGACAAGGCAGGGCGTATCGCCGCCCGCCAGGGTTGCGAGACAGCGCGAGGCCGAGAACTTTTCCTGCATGACGGCGCCGCAGCCATACCAGATGCCTTGCATGGCGCCGAACAAAAATAGCGAATGCGAGATGCGCCCCGGTGCCAGCGTGCGCTGGGCGACGACGGGGCCGAAATCCTGCAGGCCGACGCGAAAGCTCTCCGTCCACGACAAATGGTGGCGCTTGAAGCCCTTGGGCAGGCCGGTGCTGCCTGAAGTAAAGCCCGTATAGAAGGCTGCCGTCGGTGTTGCCGATTCCAGCTCGCAGGGTTGCTCGGGCAGCCAGCTTTCAATGCGCTGGCGCACGGCCGGTTGCCAGTCGGGGTCGGCGACCGCTGCGCAGCGGCCGCTGTGGATCACGGCAAGAAAGTCCACCAGCCGCTCCAGCGTGGAGCTGCTGGCATCCAGCAGCAGCATCTGCGGCGCGCGTTGCGCCACCAGACGCGCCGAGCGCTGCTCGACCTCGGCATGCAGCCGGCCAAAGGTCCAGGAGCCGGCCTCACTCTGAAGGGCCACCCCATCGGGCCGGTGCTGCGCCCAATGGGCCAGCGGGCCATGAACCAGCTGCCAGGCGCCCTGCAGCGGAGTTGCAGCGGACAGCGCGTTCACCGGCGACCGCCAAAACGCCAGTCAGGCATTCCGCGCGCCACGGTGTGGACGATGATGGCGCAGAGAACACATTTGATGAAGTCGCCGGGCACAAAGGCCAGCGTCACGGCAAAAGCCTGACTCAGGCTCATCTTGGCGACCAGCATCAGGCCCAGCACGCCAAAGGCATGCAGGCACAACAGGCCGCCGATCAAGGAGGCGATGAAGGCGCTCAGCGCCGTGCGACGCGGCGTGCTCTGCGGCAGGGCGGCCATGATGGCGCCTGTCACGGCGGCGGCCAGCATATAGCCGATCAGATAGCCGGCAGACGGTGCCATGAAGACTCCGATGCCGCCGCGCCCGCCTGACAGCAGTGGCAGGCCTACGGCCACTGCTGCGAGAAACAGAGCCATGGACTGCAGGCCGCGCCAGGGCCCGAGCATGACGCCTGCCAGCATCACTCCCAGCGACTGGATGGTGATGGGCACGCCGAACGGCAGGTCGATCTTGGGAATCAGGCCCATCACGGCCATCAGGGCGGCGAACAGCGATACCTGGGCCATGGAGCGTGCGCCGCCGCGCGATACGGTGTGAGAGGGAGTGGTAGTCATCAATGCTCTCCTAGAAACCCAGTCTTGCCCAGAGGGCGTCGGCTACACGACGCGTGGCCTGCAGCATATGAATCGTCAGCGGTGCAATCAGGCGCAGGCCGCCGCTTTTGCCGGTGCGCAGGCGGTATGCCTCGTCCAGCTTTGTCCATTGCACAAAGAAATGTTCGGTAAAGCGCAGCATGAGTGCAAGCTGCATGGCCACGCGCTCGGTGGGGATGCCCAGGCCAGCCAGTGGGGCCAGCAGCCATTCCAGTACCTCGACCAGATCGCTGGGGCGCGTGGTAATGGTCAGCGCAATGCCCAGAGTCGAGGCGCAGACCAGCCGCAGACTGCTGACGGCTGCCAGCACAGGGTTGCCCATGAAGACATGAAAGCCCGCCACCAGCAGCGCCGCGACGATAACCGATCGCATCAGACGGCGCGCCACCTGCGTGGCCTGACCCAGCGATACCCAGAGAACCAGGCAAGCCACGCCGCAACCCGCCAGCACCCTGGGATCGGCTATCAGGAACAATAGGGTGCCGAAGGCCGCCAGCAGCAAGAGCTTGAGGCCGGCCGGCCAGCGATGCAGCCAGGTCGCAACTTCGCTGTAGAGACTACCCATGCAGGTCTCCGTGCGAGCTTTTCTTTTGCAACTGCTCCCGCACGGAGGTCTCGTAGGCGCTGCAGATGTCGCGGCCCGGGCCGTCGCCGCGCAGCCGGCCTTGCTCCAGCCAGATCACGCGTTCGAAGTCGCGCACATGATCGAGCACATGGGTGGAGACCAGCACCTGTTGCGGCGCGGTGGCAATATCCTGGGCCAGAAGGGCCTGACCGGGCAGGTCCAGGCTGGCGAAGGGCTCGTCCAGCAGCAGCAGCTGGGGCGCGGCAATCAGCAGCGAGAGCCAGCACACCTGCTGACGCTGGCCCTGGCTCAGACTGCTGACGGCCCGCTCGGCCCAGTGGGCCAGGCCACGTTCGGCCAGCAGCTCGCGCGCCCTGGCTCTGGCTTGCTGCTTGCTCAGGCCCTGGGGGCGCAGGCCCAGGGCCAGCTCTTCCTCCACGGTGGGGAAGATGATCTGGTCGTCCGGGTTCTGGAACATCAGGCCGATCAGGCCGGGCTTGTGCTGGCGCGCCTGCAGCAAGGGCATGCCATCCACCAGTACCTGTCCGGCCTGGGGCAGCTCGAGCCCGCAAAGCAGGCGGAACAGGCTGGACTTGCCCGCGCCGTTGTTGCCGATCACGCCTATGCGCTTTTGCGTCAGGGCCAGGTTCAGGCCGTCAAACACCTGGGTCTGGCCACGCTGCAGCCGTATGTCGACCAACTGCACGCCCTGTTGGGTGGGGCTTTGCAAACCGTCGCTCATGCGCCAGCTCCTGCTGCGGCAAGGGCCGGGCTGCAAGATGCCGGGCTGGAATGGGGATGGCAAAAAACGAAAAGGGCTGACATACGGGGAGAATCTGAAACTGTGCCCCGGCTTCAACATACGAGGCTGCGTTGGTGGCGGATTCTAGCGCTGTGAATTTGCTTTCAAAAGTCCGCCATCTGAGCTCTTTTTATGTGAATTTCCTATAAGAAATGATTTCTTTACCTGGGGAGGCTGTTTGTTGCCATTGGGCCCGCATTTCGTCGCAGTTGTGCGCCAGATGGCAGCGTGTTGCAGAGTGAAGCATTTCTGTGTGCCGTTCTGGCCTGCTTCAGGGGCTAACTTCGCTCAAACCGCTCGAGCGCTGGCGTGAAGATTCGTGCGATTGGCCGTGGATAGCCATGTTTTGACGTGGCTTGCAATGCTCAGGAGCACAAGCTGCGGCGGGCCTTTGCCGTCAGGCAGGCAAACCGGTGCGGGATTGGCTGCTTTCGGGCTCAGGCAGGCAGTTTGCAAGCACCCAAAATATTTCTAAAAAAATGGCCTTTGACCTGTCCGGACATGAAAAAAGCGGGCTCCGGGCCCGCTTACTGCTGTCAGGCAAAGCCGCAGGACATGCCTAGAACTGGTAGCTGAGGCTGGCACCAGTCATCCATTGGCGCCCCGGGGCCGGCTCGTAGTAGCGTCCGTTGCCTTCGTTGACGATGACCGAGCCCACATAGTTCTTGTCCGCCAGATTGTCGACGCGGGCAAAAGCACTGAGCTTCCAGGCACCCAGGCGCCGGGTGTAGCCCACGCTCAGGCTGGCCACGTTGTAGCTGGGGGCATAGACCTGGTTTTTGTCGTCGGCGGCAATACGGCCCACATGACGCCAGTCCAGACCCACACGCCAGTCGGTGGCGGGAAGCCATTCCAGCCCCAGGTAGCCAAGATGCCTGGCCGTGCCGGCAATGCGGTTGCCGGCGGGAATGCAGTCCTGGCCCTTGCTGTCGCAATAGCCGCTGCGCAGGCTGGCGTCGAGCAGCGTCAGCGCGCCGTTCAGGCGCAACTGGGGCATCAGCCAGGTGCTGGTGCTCAGCTCCATGCCGCGGCGGCGGGTTTTGCCTGCGTTCTGATAAGAGGTGCGGCCGTTGTCGTTGCTGGCCACCACGATTTCATTGTCGGTCTGGGTCTGGAACAGCGCGGCAGACCAGTCGCCGTAGAGGCCGGCCATCTTGAAGCGTTGCTTGATGCCCAGCTCGGCACTGGTCGATACCGCAGGCTTGAGGCCGAAGTTCAGACCGCCCGCCAGATCGGGTCGGTAGGAAATCTCATTGAAGGTTGGTGTTTCCATGCCGCGGCCCAGCGAGGCATAGATATTGGTGTCCTGATTGAGCTCGTGCTGCAGCGAAACAACCGGCAGCAGCTTATGGAATCCGGCATTGCCGCTATCGTCTTTGTCGGCCAGGAAATGGTCGCGCGACTGGAACTGCACATTGCTCCAGCGCAGGCCGGCATCGAGCTTCCAGCGCGGTGCAAAGGCCCAGGAGGCTTGCAGATAAGGGTCGACGCTGGTGAGGGTATTGCGCTCGTCGCGCACCAGCTCGCCGACCACACCCAGCTGGTTGCCCACAAAGTTCTTGTATCCCTGGCGGTCTTCCCTGACGGTGTTGGCGGCCAGGCCGGCAATCAGGCCCAGGCTGCCGCTGCCCAGCTCGTACTTGCCGCTCCAGCGCGCATCGATGCCGCCATAGTCGCGCTTGAGACCGATCACCCCACCTCTGTAGCCGGTCTGCGATGCCTTGGGTGCGGACTGAAACTGCATCATTTCGCGCTGACCGGCATAGGCCATGAGGCGCAGTGCCTGGCCACCGTCCAGCTGGCGCTCATAGGTCAGTCCGGCCTGGGTCTGCTTCACGCTTTTGCGCGAGTCGTAGAGCAATGGATTGGAGGCCACAGCCCTGGGGTCTGCAGCCCAGTCCTTGGGCGTGATGCCGCCCGGGTCCTTGGCATCGATGTCCACATGGTTGGCCACCAGGGTCAGCTGGCTGTATTCGTCGGGCTTGACGTCGATACGGGCGTTGAACAGGTTTTTGTCCGCCGCGCTCTGGGCCCGGTAGCCGTCGGTCAGAAAACGGCTGGCGCTGAGCACATAGCCAATCCCATTGGCTTCGCCCTTGGCCTTCAGGCCCAGGCGCTTTTGCCCGTCGCTGCCCAGTGCAAAGCTGCTTTGCACCGAGGGCGCGCCCTCGCCGCGTTCGGTATAGGCATTGATCACGCCGCCCGAGGCGTTGCCGTAGAGCGCGGAGTAGGGGCCGCGCAGCACTTCCACGCGCTCCAGCGAGGCGATATCGATATTGTTGGTCTGGCCCTGGCCATCGGGCATGGTGGAGGGGATGCCGTCCACATAGATCTGTATGCCGCGCACGCCGAAGGTGGAGCGCGCGCCAAAGCCGCGAATCGACAGCTGCAGGTCTTGCGCGTAGTTCTGGCGGTTTTGCAGCTGCAGGCCCGGAGCTGCGCTCAGGGACTCCGAGAGATTGACCTGCAGATTGCGCTCGCGCATGCGCTCGCCGTCGAGCACCGTGACGGATGCCGGTGTCTGCTCAAGCGCGGAATCCTGCAAGGTGCTGCGCACGGTGACTTCGGACAACTGGGGCAGCTGCGGCTGGGCGGTGGCTTGCTGGGCCATTGCGGACTGTGCCGTCAGCAGCAGTCCGGCGGCGGCCACAGGCCAGCCTGCCAGATGACAAAGGCGCGAAAAATGCATGTGAATATCTCTGGGGCTTGGGGTGGGCATTCAGTGCCCTGGATGGCTTGCAAGCGTCTGCTGACGCAGTCCATCGCCGCGACATGCCGCGCTTTCAGGCATGGCGTACCTGCGCCATTGTCGGCGCCGTGGCAGGTTACGTCTCAGGCAGCTTGCGGTGCCGGGTCGATTGTATTTGGGCAGCAGTGTTTTGATGTTTTTGTCCTGGATGTCCTTCTTGCCCGTGCTGGAGCATTACCCCAGGTTACAAGTGACGCGACTTTCATACGGCAGCTCAGGCCCCTTGCAGCGATGCCGTTGGGGTAAGATGGCGCCGCGCTCCGGGGTGCACACCAGTGCTGAGATCTACACCCGCGAACTTGACCCGGTTCATACCGGCGGAAGAAGAGCTTGCAAGCTGACCTCAGGGCAGTGCGTTCTCGCATGGTCAGCAAGCCTTCGGAGCATGATGTCCCCGCTCTCGAAGGAATTTCATGGACAAGGCCGCTTCGCTGGTCGCCGATCTGCTTGCTTTCATCGCAATGGATGACTGCACCGACGACCAGTTCAATCAACTCGCCCTGCGCCTTTTCGCCTACCAGTACGAATGCAATGCGCCGTTTCGCAGCTTTTGCCAGCGACGCGGCGCCACGCTGCGCAATGTCAGGAGCTGGCGCGATGTTCCGGCCGTGCCCATCGATGCCTTCAAGGCCATGGAGCTGCGCAGCGAGCCGCCGTCGCCCGCCGAGCGCGTGTTCATGACCAGCGGCACCACGGGCCGCGCCGCGCGTGGACGTCATTTCCATCCGCAGCTCGATGTCTACGACCTGTCCATGAAGCGCTATTTCTCCAGGCATTTCATGCAGGGTCTGGAGCGCATGCCCATGGGTATTCTGTTTCCCGATGAGCAGGCCATGCCCAATTCCTCGCTGGCCCACTATCTGGCACTTGCCCGGTCCGAATTTGGCTCGGCAGGCAGCCGCTACTACCTGAACTCGGAGGGGCTGGACATGCCGGCCCTGTGCGCCGCGTTGGCAGAATCCGAGCGCAGCGGCCAGCCCTTTGCCCTGTTGGGCGCGAGCTTCAGCCTGGTCCATGTGATGGATGCCCTGCGTGCGCAGGGCCGCAGCTTTCGCCTGCCCGCAGGCAGCCGCGTGCTGGATACGGGCGGCTACAAGGGGCAGTCGCGCGAGCTGCCGCTCGAGCAGTTCTATGCCGAGCTTTCGCAGCTGCTGGGCGTGCCGCGCAGTCTGTGCATCAATATGTATGGCATGACCGAGCTGAGCACCCAGTTCTATGACGATGGCAATGCGGTGCTGCCTTCGGTCAAGTCCGGCCCGCACTGGATTCGTTCGCGTCTGGTCGAGCCGATCACAGGGCGGGATGTGGCAGCGGGTGAGCGCGGCATTCTGGTGCATTGCGATCTGGCCAACTACAACGCGGTGACCACCATCCTGACCGAGGATGTGGGCCTGTGGGCCGGCCAGCAGGAAAAAGACGGCTTTTTGCTGCTTGGACGAGCCGAGGGTGCTGCCGCCAAGGGGTGCTCGCTGGCGGTTGAAGAGTTTGTGAAAGCTGCCGGCGCATGAGCGAGCAGCGCAAGGTGCAGCGTATCAGGGCTGGCTATCTGCCAGGCCTCGGCGACGATGAAGTGCAGTGGCAGACGCTGGACTTCAAGTCTCGGGACGGCCAGAGTCTGGAAGTCTGCGTTCCCCTGCTGACGGCGCCGCAGATGCAGGCACTGGCCTGTCGTGTGCGCAAGGCCGCGGCCATCCATCTGCGTCCCATGCCGGTGGCCGAGATCATCGATGCCGTCGATCGTGCGATGGCTCGCCTGCTGGACCGTAATGACATCTACCGCCAGCAGGCCGAAGCCTGGCTGCCCGTGGTCAGCGGCTATGACACCGATATGGTGCGGCTGGGGTTGACAGGATTTTTCAAGACTTTTCGTGCAGCGCAGCTCAAGCGCTTTGTGGCCGAAGATTTTGCCAACCCGGCGGTGCTCGATGGCTTTCAACCGGCAGCCAAGGGCGGGGCCGTACGTGCTTTCGGCCCGGATCTGCTGGTGCATAGCTGGGCTGGCAACGTACCTGCGCTGTCGCTGTGGAGCCTGGTCTGTGGCTTGCTGGTCAAGGCCCCTGCGATTGGCAAGCTGGCCAGTGCCGAGCCTTTGTTTGCGGGATGGTTTGCACGCTTGCTGGCCGAGGTGCATCCGCCGCTGGCCGGTTGCCTGGCCGTGGTGTGGTGGCGCGGCGCGGGCGGCGAGGAGGCCGACGCGCTCTATGCCCAGGCCGATACGGTGCTGGCCTATGGCGGCAACCAGACTCTGGATGCACTGCGTCGTCGCCTGCCCGTGACGACCCGCTTTTTGCCCCATGGCCACAAGCTGGGCTTTGGCCTGATTGACGCGCAGGCGCTGGATACGCTCAAGGCTCCGGCCATGGCAAGGCTGGCGGCCTGGGACGTGATGCGCTACGACCAGCAGGGCTGCTATTCGCCCCATGTGTTCTATGTGCAGCGTGGGGCGCCGGTTTCGCCGCGTGCTTTTGCCGACTATCTGGCGGCCGAGCTTGCCAATCTGCAGCGACGTTTCGCACGCCGCGAGCTGGATCTGGAAGAAGGGGCGGCGCTGGCCCGCTGGCAGCAGAACATGGAGTGGGGCGGTGAAGCACACCAGTTGCTGGGGCCTGTGGATGCGCCCTGGAGCGTTGCCTACAGCGAGAGTCTGCAGCCCCTGGCGCCGACCGCGCTGTACCGCACGATTGCCGTGGTGGCCGTGGACCGGCTCGATGCCGTGCTGCCCGTGGTGGCCGCTCAGCGCGACTATCTGCAGACCGCCGGCATTGCGGCCGGCCCCGAAGAGCTGTACCGCCTGGCCGGGCTGCTGGGCGCGGCTGGCGTCACGCGTATCAGCGCCATCGGCTCCATGAGCATGCCCGAGGCCGGCTGGCACCATGACGGGCGCTTCAACCTGCTGGATCTGGTGCGCATGACAGAGATCGAGCAGTCGGCAGAACTCGCGGCCCAGCCGCTGGCCGCCTATGCGGACTGAGGGAGTGGATACAGCCGTGGCATTCATGGAGTTCAAGCAGGCCCGATTCAGCTACCCGGGACGAGCGCCCGTGGTGGATGGCGTGGACTGGCAGGTCGGGGCCGGAGAGTTTCACTGCCTGCTGGGGCGCAGCGGCTGCGGCAAGACCACGCTGCTCAAGCTGGCGGCAGGCCTGCTCAGGCCCCAGTCGGGGCATGTCCTGCTGCGCGGCAGCGAGCTGGCAGCGCCGGGGCCGCAGCTGGGCTTCATGTTCCAGGCACCGACACTGCTGGACTGGCATACGGTGATCGACAACGTGCTGCTGCCCGTGTCGCTGCAGCGCAAACCCACGCAGCAGGATCAACAGGCGGCCATGCAGCTGCTGGAGCAATTGGGTCTTGGCGCCCATTCACGGCTTTACCCGGGCCAGCTCTCGGGCGGACAGCAAAGTCGCGTGGCGCTGGCACGCGCCCTGATTCTGGAGCCGCCTCTGCTGCTGCTCGACGAGCCTTTTGCGGCCCTGGATGCCATCACTCGCTCGGAACTGCAGGACGATTTGCTGCGCACCTGCCATAAGCATGGCACGACGGTGTTGTTTGTCACCCACGACATCAACGAGGCCGTCTATCTGGGCGACCGCATTGCACTCATGCATGGCGGTCGCATCGTGGACGACTGGTCTGTCGAGCTGCCACAGCCGCGCCAGCAGAGCATGCGCCATGGCGCGGCGTTCAACGACTATTGCGCGCGCATTCGCGCATCCATGGACCGGGGTGGCGCATGAGCGGCCTGCTCAACAGAACACACTGGCTGTCTGCCTCGCTTTTGATAGCTGTCATCGCAATATGGGAGCTGGCTGCGAGGCAATTTGGCTTGTCGGCGCTGGTGTTGCCTGCGCCCTCGGCGGTGGCGCTGTCGCTGTGGTCGGGTCTGGCGTCCGGCTATTTCTGGCCGCATCTATGGGCGACCTTGCAGGCCTTGCTGCTAGGCCTGTTCGTCGGCAGCGCCGTGGGCTTGCTGGCCGGCATGGCGCTGGCCGAGTCCGAGTTGCTGGAGCGCGTGCTCAAGCCCTATGTGGTGGTCAGCCAGGTAGTGCCAAAGCTGGCCCTGGCGCCATTGTTTGTGTTGTGGTTCGGCTTCGGCATGCTGCCGACGGTGCTGATCACGGCGCTGATCTGCTTTTTTCCGTTGATGGAAAACACATTGACGGGTCTGCGGCAGGTGGATGCCCAGCGTCTGCAGCTGTTTCGCATGCTGGGGGCTACCAGACTGCAGACCCTGTTGCGCCTGAAACTGCCAACCGGGCTGCCCGCGATTCTGGCCGGGCTGCGCGTGGCCGTGGTGCTGGCGCTGGTCGGCACCGTGGTGGCCGAGTTCATGGGCGCAAGCCAGGGCCTGGGGGCCGTGGTCATTGCCGCCCAGGGAATGATGGATACCACGCTGATGTTTGCGGCGCTGGTGCTGATTGCCGCCATGGGCCTGCTGCTCTATCAGGCCTGCCTTGTTCTGGAGCGCGATTTGCTGCGCACCTATCACTTTTCAACCTCGCAGTCTGGCGACCGGACCTGACTGCATCTTCAAACCATTTGTCATGCATACCAGCAACCAGACTTCGTTCATCTCTCGCCGCAGCCTCCTTGGCGCCTGTGCAGGCCTGAGCGGCCTTGCCATGACCGGCACCAGCATGGCGGTTCCTCTGCAGGGCAAGATTCGCCTGGCCGGCTGGAGCAAGCCCATCAGCGAGATCACCAATATTCTGGTCGAGCCCGAAAAAGGCTTCTTCAAGGCGAACGGGGTGGAGTTGGCCTATCTGCCCGGTGCGGGTGGCGGCGATGCGATCCGCAATATCCTCAGCGGCCAGGCCGATGTCGCGTTTACCGACCCCGGCTCCTTCTTCATGGCTCTGGACAAGGGCGAGAAGCTGGTGGCCATCTACGACATCTATCCGCAGAACGTGTTCAACGTGGTCTCGCTCAAGTCCTCGGGCATTCGCAAGGCCGCAGACCTCAAGGGCAAGAAGATCGGTGTCTACAGCCTTGCCAGCGGTACGCGCCAGAACCTGCTGGTGATGCTGCATCAGGCCGGTCTCAAGGAGTCGGATGTGAGCATTGTCGTGACCGGTCTGCTGAACTTTGCTCCCCTGATGCAAGGGCAGGTTGATGCCACGGCCGCCACTGATACAGGTCTGGCTGTGGGACTGCGCAAGGGCATAGGCGATGTCAATGTGATGCAGGTCAGCGACCACCTCAATATGTCCAGCGACATGTTTGTGGTGCGCGAGGAAGTGTTCCAGCAGAAGAAGGACTTGCTCAAGGCATTCGTCAAGGGCTATCGCGAAAGCGCTGCCTGGATGATGGCGAACCCCGAGGAGGCTTCGGTGCTGGCCAGCAAATATGCCATCGACGGCACGCGTCGCGATATCAATCTGGATGTGATTCGCCTGCGTAACGCCTCTTCCATGCCGGCAGTCCAGGGCCAGCCGCTGGGCAGCTTCGATATGGCCGCGCTGCAAAAAGGCGCCGATGCCTATCGTGCGCTGGGTATGGTGCAGCGTCAGATCAAGGTGGCGGATGTGGTTGTGCCGCTGTAAATCTCCCCCTGAGGCGCGTTGCCTGGGCGGCCCAGCGCCTTCCCTCTCTCTCTCTCTCTCTCTCTCTCTGCGGGAGGGGATGACAGCATCGCTGCGGGGCGGCGGGGCCGCCAAGGCCATTGCCTGCTGTTTCTTACTTGGGGCCCGCCAGTGTTTGAACGGAAATCGTGAATATGAGTCAGTCTTCTTCAATGGGCTTGCGCGGCAAGGTGGTGCTGGTGACTGGGGCAAGCCGCGGGATTGGCGCGGCGATTGCCCTGGCGTTTGCGCGTGAGGGTGCCTCGGTGGCTGTCAACTACCTGTCCAACGACGAAGCCGCAGCCGGCACTGTGGATGCCTGCCTGGCCGCGGGCAAGGACTCGGGGGGGGATGCCTGGGCGGTCAAGGCCGATGTGGGCTCGCCCGATGCGGTGCAGGGCATGGTGGACAGCATAGTGCGCGAAGCGGGGGGCATTGATATCGTTGTCAACAACGCCTTCAGGCCCTATGCATTTGACCCCGAACGACGCAGCCGGTTTGACGATCTGCAATGGGCGGACTATCAGGCCCAGTTCGATGGGGCCGTGGGTGCAAGCTTTAATGTCTGCCGAGCGGTGCTGCCGTTGATGCGCCAGCGCGCGCGCGGCAGCATCGTCAACATCGTCAGCAATCTGGTGGAGCAGCCTGTTGTTGCCTATCACGACTACACGACATCCAAAGGGGCCTTGCTGGCTTTCAGCCGCAATCTGGCCAGCGAGCTGGGGCCTGTGGGCATCCGTGTCAACTGTGTGGCGCCCGGGCTGGTCTATCCCACGCAGGGCACACAGGGCAGCA
This sequence comes from Comamonas testosteroni, assembly GCF_000761245.1. Classification (GTDB taxonomy): domain Bacteria; phylum Pseudomonadota; class Gammaproteobacteria; order Burkholderiales; family Burkholderiaceae_C; genus Comamonas; species Comamonas testosteroni_C. Next base: position 328,338 of record NZ_AWOR01000046.1, read on the forward strand.
AGGAGTCTTTTCGTGAATCGCTGATGGCGGCCACGCCGCTGCGCCGGCTGGCGCGGCCCGAAGATGTGGCGGGGCCGGTGCTGTTCCTTGCGTCTGAACTCAGCGGTTTCATGACCGGGCAGTTGCTGCTTGTCGACGGCGGTCTGGTGATGCGCTGAGCTGCCAGGCAGCTAGGCAAAGCCTGCCTGCCTTCCTGACCTTACTGCTTGGCAGATGCCTGGGCGTGGTCCATCGCATCGATGATGGCCACGCCGGTCTGCTGCACGCCGGGGGCGTTGAAGCCTGGGCCAGGCGTGACGGCCGGGTGGCTGAGCAACTTCTCGGCCATGCTGGGCGCTGCGGCAGGCGCGCTGGCCTGTACGGGGGAGGGCTGGTTGGCGGCAGGCTTGGCAGTTGCTTGTTCGGTGGAGTCCAGGTAGTCGTTATAGCGCTTGTAGGCCTGACGCTCGCTACGAGTCTGCTCCTGCTGCTGCTGTGAATGCTTGAAGTATCGATAGGCGACCGTACCCAGAATCAGTGCTGCCACCAGAAATACGGCAATAGCGGTGACGACGAGGTTTTCGTCGGAGCGCTGAGGCGATTGACGGACGGCGGTGGGCATGGGACGGGAAGCTGGCATCTGGGAAAACGTGACCGGGTCAACCGGGACTGGGACCTGATAAGTATCTAACTGTTTTCAGCGTATCAAAAACAGCGGGTTCAGGCCTTCAGATCGGCATTTTTTTCGAGAACTTCAGTCGGAAATGTCCTAAACCTTGGTCGTGAGCAAGTTTGTTGCGCAAAAAAGCCGGTACGCCATGGGCGGTACCGGCTTTTGCACCTCTGTCAGCTATCAGGCAGCGACGGCTTGTGCTTGCTCGATCTGAGCCTTGGCAGCTTCCAAGGCGGCGGCCTTGGCGTCGGGGCCCATGGCCACGCCTTCAGCACGAACAATGGTCACGTCGGTCACGCCCATGAAGCCGAAGATCACCTTCAGATAGCTTTCCTGGTGCTCCATGGCCTGGCCCGCATCGCTGGTGGAGTAGGCGCCGCCGCGAGCGGAAGCGACGATGACCTTCTTGTCGCCGGCCAGACCCACAGGGCCGGTAGCGGTGTACTTGAACGTACGGCCAGCCTGGGCGATGCGATCCAGCCAGGCTTTGAGCTGCGTGGGAATGGTGAAGTTGTAGAAGGGGGCGCCCACGACGATCACATCAGCGGCCAGGAACTGGCTGACCAGCGCTTCGGAGACAGCGTTTTCCTGGCGTTCGATTTCGGTGGCAGCGGCCTGGCCGGTGCGAAAACCCAGGGATTGTGCGCTCAGGTGGCTGGGGGCGCTCACGGCCAGATCCAGGTAGTCCACCTTGGCTTCAGGGTTGTTCTGCTTGAGGCTGGCAACGATATCGGCTGTCAGTGCGCGGGTCACGGAATTGGAGCCAGTGATGGAAGAGTCGATGTGCAGGATTTGCATATTGGTATCTATACCTCTAAAAATGAGTCAGAAAACACTTCTTGCCTAGCCCCGATGCTGCGTTGCGGCAAAACAGTGATTGGTTTTGAATTGCAATGGGATAGATTGTAGATTTGTTTAGATTCGCCAATAAGTCTGCAAAAATGCGATAGATCGTTCCAAATATCAATTCAATCGATTCCAAGGAAATGTGCATGGTGGATCTCAACGACATGCTGTACTTCGTCGAGGTGGTCGAGCGCGGCGGCTTTGCTGCTGCCGGGCGGGCGCTGGGCATCCCCAAGTCGCGTCTCTCGCGCCGTGTTGCCGAACTCGAGGCACACCTCGGAGTGCGCTTGCTGCAGCGCACCACCCGCAAGCTGTCTCTGACGCAGGTCGGCGAGACCTTTTTGCGCCATGGCCAGGCCATGCGCGATGCCGCACTGGCTGCGTCGGATGCCGTGGCCGAAGTCCAGACCGAGCCACGCGGCACCATTCGTGTGACCTGTCCAGTGACTCTGGCGCAGACGGTGCTGGGTGAGCTGATGCCTGAGTTTCTCGAGCGCTGTCCGCTGGTGCAGGTGGAGATGCAGGTTACCAACCGCCCAGTCAATCTGGTCGAGGAGGGTGTGGATGTCGCGTTGCGCGTGCGCGCCACTTTGGAGGACAGCGGCTCCATGGTCGTCAAGCGACTCGACAGCTCACGCCAGATTCTGGTGGCCAGCCCCGATCTGCTGCAGCGCCAGGGCACTCCCAGGTCGCTGGAAGACTTGCAGCTGCTCGACAGCATGGCGATGGCGGCAGTCGACGGCCATTCCAGCCTGCTGCTTGTCGGGCCCGAAGGCAAGGAGCATCGGCTGCAGTTGCAGCCGCGCTATGTGGTCGACGATTTGCTGACGCTGAAGTTTGCTGCCCTGGCCGGCAGCGGCATGTGCTGGCTGCCTGACTATATGTGTCAGGACGAATTGACCAGGGGCACTCTGGTGCAGTTGCTGCCGCAATGGGCGCCTCCGCGCGGCATTGTGCATGCGGTGTTCCCCTCGCGGCGTGGGTTGGCGCCGGCAGTCCGGCATTTTCTGGACTTTCTCGGTGAGCGCATGCCGGGCAGCAGCATCTCTGCCGCGCAGAAGGCTGCATCTGCCTCGGCGCTGCATTAGCTTCTGCCCATAAGATAACAACAAAACATTCGTTGGGATTTGGACAGGCCCTGCCCACAATGACTGCCTTGTTATCAGATCAGGAGCACGCTGGGCTTTTTCCTCTGGCCCGGCTGGTGCTCCGAGATTACAGGAGGCAGCATGACATCCCCATTTCGCATCGTGATCGTGCCAGGCTGGCGCAACTCCGGCCCCGGTCATTGGCAAAGCCTGTGGGCAGAGCAGCTGGAAGGAGCAGTGCGCGTACAGCAGCAGGACTGGCTGGTGCCGCACCGCGATGCCTGGGTGACGGAGCTCGAAAGAGTCTTGCTCTCCGATGAGCGTCCTGCCGTCATCGTGGCTCACAGCCTGGGCTGCATCACGACCGCGCATCTGGGCGAGGCTGCCGCAGCGCGCGTTCATGGCGCCTTGCTGGTGGCTCCTGCCGACCCTGAGCGTCGTGCCCAGTTGGCGGACTTCGCTCCCGTGCCCTATGCGCCGCTGCCCTATCGCAGCGTGCTGGTGGCCAGCAGCAATGATCCGTTTTGCCCCATTCGCCGTGCGGGCGCTTATGCCAGGGCCTGGGGCAGCGAGCTGGTGCGTTTGCAGAACGCCGGACATATCAATATCGAGTCGGGCTTTGGTGCCTGGCCGCTGGGGCTGGCACTGCTGCAGTCGCTGACCGAGCAGGGCGGCTGGAATGCCCGGGCCTCTGAGCGGCCCTTGCAGTCAGCTGCACTTGCGGCTTGAAATCCTTGGTCAGGTTCCCGGTCATGCTTTACTTTTGATAGCTGCAAGCGCTTACTGATAAAGCGCTTTCAGCTATTTTTGTGTTGGCTTTGCGTGCTGTTTTATTCTTTATATTAAATTTCGGAAAAACAAAGAAAAATATATTCTTTTGAGTTTTAAGGAGTCGTTCGCACAATGTGTACATCTATACACATTGCTCAAGAAAAGGCAGCGAACCATGCATTCCGTGAAGCTCAAGACATTGTTGGCATCCATCGCACTGGCAGCAGCAGGCGCTGCCTCTGCGCAAACTCAGCTGCTCAATGTCTCCTATGACGTGGCCCGCGAGTTCTACAAGGATTACAACGCTGCCTTTATCGCCCATTACAAGAAGACCAAGGGCGTGGACATCAAGGTGGATCAGTCCCATGGCGGCTCCAGTGCCCAGGCCCGCGCTGTCAATGACGGTCTGGCTGCCGATGTGGTGACCTTCAACACGACCACCGATGTGGATTTCCTGGCCCAGAACGGCGTGGTCGCCAAGGACTGGAACAAGAAGTTCCCGCATGATGCTTCGCCCACTACATCGACCATGCTGTTCCTGGTGCGCAACGGCAACCCCAAGAACATCAAGGACTGGTCCGATCTGGTGCGTCCCGACGTGAAGGTCGTGGTGGTCAACCCCAAGACCGGCGGCAATGGTCGCTACGCCTATCTGGCCGCCTGGGGCTCGGTGCGTGAAAAGGGCGGCACCGATGCGCAAGCGGCCGAATTCGTGCAAAAGCTCTACAAGAACGTGCCCGTGCTGGGCAAGGGCGGCCGCGATGCGACCAGCATCTTCTTGCAGCGCAACATCGGCGATGTGCTGATCACCTTCGAATCCGAAGTCGTGTCCGTGGACCGTGAGTTCGGCCAGGGCAAGGTCGACGCCGTCTACCCCTCGGTGAGCATCGTGGCCGAGAACCCCGTGGCCGTGGTCGAGCGCACCGTGGCCAAGAAGGGAACGACACAGCTGGCCACCGACTATCTGCAGTGGCTGTACTCTGACGAAGCCCAGGAAATCGCCGCCAAGCATGCGATTCGTCCGCGCTCCGAAGCGGTGCTGAAGAAGCACGCCGACCAGTTCAAGCCCATCAAGCAGTTCACCGTGGCCAAGTACTTCGGCTCGCTGAGCGAAGCGCAGAAGGTGCACTTCAATGATGGCGGCCAGTTCGACAAGCTGTATACCCCCGGTAAGTAACCGGCTCCCCCTGGGCCGCTTTGCGGCTTCCTCCTCTCTCGCTGCGCGGGAGAGGACAACAACCTCGCTGCGGGACGGCCCTTGCTCGATGTTTTTGAGCTGGGCCGTGCTTGATTGACCTTCAGTGAAATCCATCCCTCCCGTTTCGTCTTTGAATATGTCCTCTGCTGCTCTAGCCCCCCGCAAGGCGCGTAGTGCCAAGCGAGTGTTGCCCGGTTTCGGGTTGACGCTGGGCTACACCATTTTTTATCTGAGCATCATCGTGCTCATCCCGCTGGTGGCCCTGCTGTCCGCCAGTTTTACTCTGACCTGGGGTCAGTTCTGGGCGGCAGTCTCGGCACCGGCCGTGGTGGCGTCTTACGAGCTGTCCTTCACCATGTCCTTTATCGCGGCCTGCGTGAACGTGGTGTTCGGCATGCTGATTGCCTGGGTGCTGGTGCGCTACCAGTTCCCCGGCAAGAAGGTGGTGGACGCGCTGGTCGATCTGCCGTTTGCGCTGCCCACCGCCGTGGCCGGCATCTCGCTGTCGGCGCTGTATGCGGGTAACGGCTGGATCGGGCAGTACTTCGAGTCGCTGGGCATCCAGATGGCCTACAACCCCAAGGGCATCGCGATTGCGCTGATTTTCATTGGCCTGCCGTTTGTGGTGCGTACCGTGCAACCGGTGCTCGAAGACTTCGAGAAAGAGCTGGAAGAGGCCGCGACCAGCCTGGGCGCATCGCGCTGGCAGATTTTCTACAAGGTCATCCTGCCGCATATCGGCCCGGCGCTGCTGACCGGCTTTGCCATGGCTTTTGCGCGCGCCGTGGGTGAATATGGCTCGGTGATCTTCATTGCCGGCAATATTCCCATGGTCTCGGAAATCACTCCGCTGATCATCATGGCCAAGCTGGACCAACATGATGTGGCCGGTGCCACGGCCGTGGCCGTGGTCATGCTGCTGATCTCTTTTGTATTGCTGCTGCTGATCAACGCACTGCAGGCATGGCAGCGCAAGGCGCAGGGAGGCCGCTGAGATGTCTTCGATTCACGCAGCCATTCAAGCGCTGTTCCCCAATCTGCTGCCCATCTGGGCACACCTCATCACCATCGTCGCGATTGCCCTGGTCGTGCTGGTCGCGCTTTACAAGATCACGGCCCCGCCCAAGAGCGCCAAGCTGGAGAAGATGACCACGACCGAGCCGCGCTGGGTGCGCTGGGTTCTGACCACGGTGGCCCTGCTGTTCATGCTGGTGTTCCTGATCCTGCCGCTGTTGTCCGTCTTCGGCGAGGCGCTGCGCAAGGGCTGGGATGTCTACGTCACGGCGCTGGGTGAGCCCGATGCGATCTCTTCCATCAAGCTCACGCTGATCACGGCGCTGATTGCCGTGCCCTTGAATCTGGTCTTCGGTGTGGCGGCAGCGTGGTGTATTGCCAAGTACGAGTTCAAGGGCAAGGCATTTTTGACGACCTTGATCGACCTGCCATTCTCCATCTCGCCCGTGGTCGCGGGTCTGATGTATGTGCTGGTCTTTGGTGCCAATGGCTGGCTGGGCCCTTGGCTGGCCGAGCATGAGATCCAGATCATCTTTGCCGTGCCCGGCATCGTGCTGGCCACCGTGTTCGTGACCTTCCCCTTCATCGCCCGTGAACTGATTCCGCTGATGCAGGCCCAGGGCAGTGACGAGGAGCAGGCCGCCATCGTGCTCGGTGCCTCGGGCTGGCAGACCTTCTGGAATGTCACCCTGCCCAATATCAAATGGGGTCTGGTCTATGGCGTGATTCTGTGCAATGCGCGCGCCATGGGCGAGTTCGGCGCCGTGTCCGTGGTTTCCGGCCATATCCGGGGCCAGACCAACACCATGCCTTTGCATGTGGAAGTGCTGTATGCCGACTATCAGGCGGCTGCCGCCTTTGCCGTGGCATCGCTGCTGGCGCTGCTGGCGCTGGTGACGCTGGTCATCAAGTCCCTCGCCGAATGGCGTGCCGAGCAGCAGGCCAAGGCCGCTGCCGAAACACCGCCCGAGCGTCCAGGCCAGATCAGCCTCGCAACGAACCAAACCGCCAAGGCAGCCTGAGCTGCCGGGGTCAGAACAAGAGATTCATCATGAGTATCGAAATTCGTAATGTCAGCAAGCAGTTCGGCGATTTTCAGGCCCTGCGCGATGTGAGTCTGGATATCAAATCGGGCGAGCTGATCGCCTTGCTCGGCCCCTCGGGCTGCGGCAAGACCACGCTGCTGCGCATCATCGCGGGTCTGGAGACGGCCGATGTGGGCAGCATCCACTTCAGCGGCGAAGACACGACCGATGTGCATGTGCGCGACCGCAACGTGGGCTTTGTGTTCCAGCACTATGCGCTGTTCCGCCACATGACGGTGTTCGAGAACGTGGCCTTCGGCCTGCGTGTCAAGCCGCGCAAGGAGCGTCCCAGCGAGGCAGTGATCAAGGAAAAGGTCATGAAGCTGCTCAAGCTGGTGCAGCTGGACTGGATTGCCGAGCGCTACCCCTCGCAGCTCTCGGGCGGCCAGCGCCAGCGTATCGCACTGGCCCGAGCCCTGGCCGTCGAGCCCAAGGTGCTGCTGCTTGACGAGCCCTTTGGTGCGCTGGACGCCAAGGTGCGCAAGGAGCTGCGCCGCTGGTTGCGTCAGCTGCACGATGAGCTGCATGTGACTTCCATCTTCGTGACCCACGACCAGGAAGAGGCCCTGGAGGTGGCGGATCGTGTGGTGGTCATCAACCAGGGCAAGATCGAGCAGGAAGGCACGCCCCAGCAGGTCTGGGACAACCCGGCCACGCCGTTTGTCTATGGCTTCCTGGGCGATGTCAACCTGTTCAAGGGTCGCGCCAGCGACGGCCGGGTCTATCTGGACGAGGGCATGCAGCTCGACAGCAGCGATGCGCGCGGTGCCAAGGACAGCCAGGCTTTTGCCTATGTGCGACCTCATGACCTGGAGGTGGAGCGCTATTCCCCGGGCCAGAATCTCGATGCCCAGGGTCGCCCCACAGGCATCGTGGCCCAGCTTTCGCGCGCCATTGTGGTCGGTCCCATCGCCAGGCTGGAACTTATTCCCTCCGAGACCACACCAAATGCCAGCCATGCCGGGGAAGACGGGTTGATCGAAGCCCAGATTCCCGCACAGCAGTTCAAGGACATGGGCTTGCGCGAAGGTGAAACCCTGGTGGTGACGCCGCGCCGTGCCAAGGTGTTCCTGGATGAGGCGGCTGGGATTTGATACCCCTGAGGCGCTAAGCGCCTTCACCCTCTCTCGCTTTGTGGGAGGGTGACGACACCCTTGGTGCGCGGCAGCGCTTCCTAGGTGTCTCCTGCGAAAGGAATCGTGCAGGTACGGGGGGCGCTATCCTTGCCTCAGGCATGATCCGTTAATTTCGCAGAAAGAGAATGATGCTTCAATGGTTTGAAACCGCGCCGCGGCGCATCCTGGCGCTCATCAGCGTTGCCTGTGTGGCCATGCTGGCGTTTGGCCTTTACCTGCAGCATGTGGTGGGCCTGGAGCCTTGTCCCATGTGCATTGTGCAGCGCTATGCACTTATTTTGGTAGCTATCTTCACAGGCCTTGCAAGCCTTAGAGGTCAAAAAGGCTGGTGGATGAGCTTCGGCGTTCTGGCTCTGCTGAGCAGCGGTTTCGGCGCGTTTGTGGCAGCACGCCAGAGCTGGTTGCAGTGGTATCCCCCCGAGTTTGCGACCTGCGGCCGTGACTTCTACGGAATGATCGAACACTACTCTTTCAGCCGCTCCATTCCCATGATCTTCCAGGGCTCGGGTGACTGTGCGGCGATTGACTGGACCCTGTTGGGCGGCTCGATTGCCAACTGGTCGTTTGTCTGCTTTGTGGCGTTTTTCGTGATTTTGGCGGTACTGCTGTTCAAGGGCGCGAAGCGCTGAATCTTGTTGATGGCAATGCCATAAAAAAACCCGGCAAGCGCAAGCTGTCGGGTTTTTTTGACGCTTATCAAACGCTTGCCACCGCTGTCAGTCAAGCGTTCGCAGCTATGGCTGCGGCATCACAGGCTTTCCACGCTTTCGCCTACAAATGTCGGCCCCTGGCTGCCCGGCACCCAGCCCGGATAGGTTTCCATGACTTCGGCAAACAGGGCCGAGTCGATCCAGCGCTGCAGCCAATGCTGCAGATGAGGCCAAGGCTGCTCGTTCCACTGCGCTTCGTCGATGCGCGCGTACTGGCGCACAAAGGGGCGTAGTGCCATATCGGCCAGGCTGGGGTTCAGGCCGAACAGATAGCCGGTTTCCTCGAGTTGATCGTTCAGGGCCGACAGCCAGGTCAGCGCATCGGCCTGGGCCTGGTTCACGGCCTCTGCGTCGTGGCGCTCGGGGTATTTGCAGCGGTCAAGAGCCTGTTTGAAGAAGCCGTCATTGCGCTCGATCAGAGCCAGCATGTCCTCCAGGCTGCCATGCGTGGGTTGCAGCCAGCCATCGGGGTCGTTGCTGCGCAGCGCATGCAGCATCACCTCCAGACTCTGATCAATGACTTTTCCGTCCTGCAGTACCAGCACGGGCACCGTGCCCTTGGGCGATGCGTCGAGCAGCGCCTGTGGCTTGTTGCGCAGATTGATTTCACGCAGTTGGCAAGCCAGGCCCGCATGGGCCAGCGCCAGACGGGCGCGAATGGCATAGGGGCAGCGGCGGAAGGAGTACAGGACGGGCAGGGTGGCGGCGGCAGTCAAGGCAGGTGTCTGAAGAGATGAATAAAACCAAAGCGCCATGGCGCTTGCTGGGCGTGTACTGTACCTGTTGCTCTGAAGCCATGCAGACCTGTGCGGCTTAGATGCGGTGGAGTGCTCACGGATTGATAGCTTGAAACTCTTGATGCGAAAAGGTTCTATCCATTGCAGAGCGCTTGCTTCAGTCGGTTTGCAGCTGGGTCATCAGCCACTGTCTGAAGGTCTGCAAGGCGGAGCTGGCCTGACGTGACTTGAGATAGGTCAGCCAGTAGGCGCCGGTGTCGACCTCATGGGCAAAAGGGCGCACCAGCCGACCCTGTTGCAGCATGTGCTCGAACATGCGTGCGGGCAGCAAGGCAACGCCTGCGCCTTGAGCGGCGGCCTCGGCCAGCGTCAGCGAGGAGTCGAACATGGCTCCGCGCGCCAGCGGGGCAGCCTGGTCAAGGCCGGCAAACCAGCCTTCCCATTCCTGGGTGCGATAAGAGCGCAGCAGGGTTTGCCGGGCCAGGTCGGCAGGTTCGCGCAGCTGTTGCGCCAGCATGGGGGGGCACATGGGAGAGAGCGGCGCGCGCAGCAGCATCTGCGCGTGCGTGCCATGCCAGGCACCGTCGCCAAAGCGCACGGCTGCGTCCAGACCTTCGCCGGCCAGATCCACGCGATTGTTATTGGTCAGCAGCCTGAGGTCTATATAGGGATGTAACTGCTGGAACTGGCTCAGCCTGGGGATCAGCCAGCCGATGGCAAAAGTGCCAACCACGCCCACGGTCAGAATTTCGCGTGGTCGTGGCTCAGCCACCTGCTGCAGCGATTGTTCTATGCGCTCGAAGCTCTGTGCCACCACTGGCCACAAAGCCTGGCCTTCGTCGGTCAGGGCCAAGCCGCGCGGCAGGCGGCGAAACAAAGGTTTGCCCAAGCGCTCTTCGAGATTGCGGATGTGCTGGCTGACAGCGGCCTGCGTCACATGCAGCTCCTGAGCTGCGCGGGTCAGGCTCAGGTGACGGGCGGCCGCATCAAACATGCGCAAGGCGTTCAGTGGTAGCTGCATATCTCAACCAAGATGCAAGTTTTTCTAATGGATCGTGTCAATTATTACTGCTGGTTCGTAAGAATCTACCGATTTATGCTTCAAACCATGGCAGTTAACCAAAAGAGGATCTTATGCAACGACGCAGCATGCTGACAACAGGACTGGCCTTGGGTCTGGGAGCCTGGGGACTGAGCGGCTGTGCTTTTATCTCCAAGCAGCAAGCCGCAGCAGCGAGAACATTGAGCGACGAGTTGGCGGTGCTGGAAATTCAGGCCCAGGGCCGATTCGGCCTGTATGTGCTGGATACCGTCAGCGGTGCCGAGGCAGGCTGGCGTGGCGATGAGCGCTTTCCCATGTGCAGCACCTTCAAGACCTTGTTGGCCGCACGCATGCTGTATCTGGCGCAGCGAGATGAAATTCGTCTGTGGCGCAAGCTCTATTACTCTCCTTCCGAAGTCGTGGCGTGGTCGCCGATCTCCGAAAAGCGCGCGGGTGCCAATGGCGGCATGACGGTGCAGGAGTTGTGTGAAGCGATGGTGCTTGTCAGCGACAACACGGCGGCCAATGTGCTGCTGGAGGCCAGCGGCGGGCCGGCGGCGCTGACGCAATGGCTGCGCGAACTGGGTGACGGCACCACCAGGCTGGACCGCAACGAACCTTCGCTGAACACGGCGCTGGCCGGCGATGAACGAGACACCACGACGCCGCAGGCCATGTTGCAAAGCCTGCAGAAGTTGCTGCTGGGCGATGTGCTGGAGGGCTATGCCCGCGCCCTGTTGCAGCAATGGCTGGTGGACAGCCGTACCGGCGACAAGCGCGTGCGCGCCGGCATGCCCGGCGACTGGACAGTGGGCGGCAAGACCGGCAGCGGCGAGAGGGGCACGGCCTGCGACACCCTTATCGTCTGGCCTACCGCACAATCTGCGCCGCTGCTGGTGACGGCGTATCTGACCGGCAGCCAGCTCGATGGGGCAGGGCGCGAAGCCGTGTTGGCCAGGGCTGGCGAAGCGGTCAAGCGCTGGTATTACGCGATCTGAAGTAGCGGCGGTGATTTCGATCGTGGGCAAGGATCTTGCATGCCTGCAGGCTTGGGGGAAGCGCTGTTACAGGAGCCCAGCCGTTCACTCGATTGCGGTCCGCAGGACGCTCTGCGGGCTTGCCTTTCAGGCCTGAGGTTTGTTGCCTGCCGGGACATGGGGGCCGGCCAATCACAAGTCCTGCCTGAACCTTGCGCTTGAACTTGGGTATGCCAGGCAGCAGTTGTTGCGCCTGAATGGCTGACCGCAGGAGATGACCCGGGGCAGAGCTCACCCAGCTGTGGCAGCGATGCAGACACAAGCTCAAAGCCGTCGCGACGCCGGCTCTGCATCGATGTGACGAGGCTTTGAGATTTGTCAATAAATGAGATTGATTCTCATTTTCTGGTAGAGTCTGCGCTTTCCCGCTTCGTAGCTGCATGTTTTGCGGCCGATTCCAGAGCCTGGGCGACATGCCTTGCAAGAGGTCGAGGTGTACCCGTGGTTGCGCACTATTACGCAGAACTCGTCAGTTTCTTTGCTCGCTCGCTCAATAGCCGGGATGCGGCTGCGGATGTCGTGCAGGAAAGCTATACCCGCGTCTTTGCCATGCAGTCGCGAGAGCTTGCGGTACGGGATTTGCGAGCACTGCTGTTTCGTACTGGCAAGAACATCGTAATTGACGATGCGCGCCGCCGCGCTGCAGAAGCCCGCGTGCTGGAGACCCTGGCGGTGGTGGGGGGCGACGAGGTGCCCTCGGTCGAGCGTCAAGTGCAAGGGCGACAGCAACTGGTCTTGCTGTCACGGCGCCTGCAAGCCATGCCGCGCAAGCGCCGCGAGGTGTTTGTGCTGGTGCGCATCTATGGCTTCAGCCATGCCGAGGCTGCAGCGCATATGAATATCAGCGAAGCAGCCATTGAAAAGCATGTGGTGCGCGCCGTGTGTGATTGCATGGGGCTGACCTCATGAGTGCCGACGTTTCCTTCGGCATGCCGGATCGCAAGCGGCTGGAGCATGCCTTGTTGCTGATTGCGCGCCAGCATGGCGCAAGTCCTGAAGCGGCGCAGGCTGCGACCGAGGCGCTGGCGCGCTGGCGTGCCAGGGAGCCGGCGAACGAACAGGCGGCGCAGGCCGCTATGGCAGCTTGGGAAGCGACGCAAGGCAGCGCTTTGCAGGGCGAGGTGCCCTTGCCCGCCACTCATTCGGCGCGTGTGCAGCAGACCCGCCGTCGTGCGCTGTCCGTGCTGGGGGTGGCCGGTGTGGCAGGCCTTGCCGGCATGCTCGGCCGCTGGCATTGGCTGCAGCCTCTGGATCAGATGGCGCTGCATACAGGCCATGGCCAGCAACTGAGTCGCCATCTTCCCGACGGCAGCCAGCTTGATCTGGCTCCGGGCACCGATGCATCGGTGCTGCTGTACCGCCAGCGTCGCGAGGTTCATCTGCAGCAGGGCGAAATCCGGCTCAACGTGGCCCATGACGCAGAGCGTCCCCTCGAGGTGCACACGGCCCTGGGCCGCATACGTGTGCTGGGCACGGTTTTCTCTGTGGCTCTACGGCCCGCCGGCCTGCAAGTCAGCGTCGCCCAGGGGCGTGTGGCAGTGTGGAAGCAGGGCAGCACGGCCGATCAGCCCCCCGACGCACTCCTGACTGCAGGCCAGGGCTTGCGCCTGAATGCAGACGGCCAGCTTGCCCCTTACTCCCTGAACGCGGCGGATGTGGGCGCCTGGCGCGAAGGCTGGCTGGTGTTTGACCATACGCCGCTGACCGAGGTCGTGGCGCGCTGGAATGACTACCTGGCTCAGCCAATGGTGCTGGACGATGCAGCCTCTTTGCAATCACTGCGATTGACCGGCAGTTTCAAGCTGCGCGAGCCCGCCATCTTCATCGCCAGCCTGCCGCGCTCCCTACCGGTGCGAGTGCAGTCGCTGCCCGATGGCAGAGTCGCCATCCACCGGCGCTGATGGCTGGAATTGCCGGCTGAAAATTTTTGTCCGGCACAAGCCGTTTCATGCGTCTTCACTGTGAAAGCACTTTGACAAGCAATTCACAGGATGCATTTGATGAAAAGAAATCACTCTCATTTTTTTTCCGTTCAGAGGGAGGGAATGGCTGCAGGTTCGCATTGCGGCGGTCTGCGCGCAGTGGCTCTGGCCAGTGCCATGGCTTGTCTTGCATGGTCAGCTCTGGCGGTGTTGCCGACGGCTCATGCCCAGACCGCCAGCAGCCAGATGGCCATGTCCACATCGCGCAGCCTGAGCCTGCCTGCGCAGCCCCTGGGACAGGCATTGAATGCACTGGCCCGCACCTGGGGGGTGTCGGTTTCGGTCGATGCTGCCTTGGTGGAAGGCCGCACGGTGCCGGCGCTGCAAGGCGTTCAGACCTTGAACGAGGCGCTGACCAAGGCGCTGGCGGGGAGCGGGCTGGAGGCTGTGCCTGTCGGGTCTGCCATCACCGTGCGCCGCCACAGCAGCCAGACCGGCATGCTGGGCGAAGTGACGGTGACGGCCCAGGCCCAGCGCGAAGCCACGGAGGGCAGTGGCTCGTATGCCGCCTCGCATGTGTCCCTGGGCAAAGGGCAGGACATCCGCGAGACACCGCAGTCGATCTCGGTGGTGACGCGCCAGCGCATTGAAGATCAAGCCATGAGCAATGTGGGGGAGGTGATGCAGCAGACCACCGGCGTGACGGTGGACTATGGCGGTGCGGGAGGGTTGGGCGGTGCGGCCACCAAGTTTCTGTCGCGTGGCTTCGAGATCAGCAATGTGCAGATCGACGGAGCCAGCGTGGACGCTTTCAGCCAGCAGCTGTTCGATCCCAATCTGGCCATGTATGACAGCGTGCAGGTGGTGCGCGGCGCCAACGGCCTGTTCAGCGGCAATGGGGAGCCTGGCGGTGCCATCAATCTGGTGCGCAAGCGTCCCACGGCGCAACAGCAGATTCTGGGCTCGGCGGGCGTTGGCAGCTGGAGTCGCAAACAGGTCGAGCTGGATGTTGCAGGGCCATTGAATGAAGCAGGGAGCCTGCGTGGTCGTGCCGTGCTCGCGCATTCGGACAAGAACTTTTTCTATCGCGGAGCGGATTCGCAAAACAGCTTGCTCTACGGCATTCTGGAGGCCGATGTGACAAGCTCCACGCGTGTGAGTCTGGGAGCCAGCTACGACAAGCTCAAGGCCACACCCTGGCGCGAAGGCCTGCCGCGTGCCGCCAATGGCGACGATCTGAAGCTGTCCCGCAAAACCGCGCTGATGGCGGGCTGGAGCCACTACGACAAGAGCGCCAAGGAGGTCTTTGCGCAGCTCGACCAGCAACTGACGGGGGACTGGAAGCTCAAGGCCCAGCTCAATTATCAGAAGGTGGATAGCGATGCGCGGCTGGCCAGCCTCAGCGGAGCCGTTGACCCTGCAACAGGTCTTGGCGCCAACTGGACCGGCTTTTCCAACGACTTTCGTTCTGAGAAAAAAAGCCTGGATGTGCATGCCAGCGGCCCATTCTCGCTGTTCGGTCGCAAGCACCGCTTGCTGCTCGGCGCGGACTGGAGCAAGGTCCGTGACGATCAGGACACCTATTACTCCGAGATGGATACGCCGCTGTCTCTGACCAATGTCTATGAGTTCGATCCCGGCAGAATTCCCCCTGCGGTACGCGAACGCATGACGCGCAGCTATCCCGGCTATGGTGCCACGCAAAAAGGCTTTTATGGTCGTGCCAACCTGAGCCTGACGGATCAGCTCACCGCCATTGTCGGAGGACGTTATGCCAGCTACTCCTATGACACGCCATACATCAACTACAACGCCGATGGCAGTGTTCGGGCCAGCGGTCGCGAGTACTACAGCGAAAGCGGCATCTTCACCCCCTATGCGGGTCTGGTGTATGACTTGGGCAACCAGTGGACGGCCTATGGCAGCGTGACCGAGATCCACAAGTCGCAGGCCAATATGCTGGCCGGGCCGGCACCGGGGGCTGCGCTGGACCCGATCAAGGGCCGCAGCTTCGAGCTGGGCATGAAGGGGGAACTCGCCGATGGCAAGCTCAATACTGCGCTGGCCCTTTACCGTATCGAGCGCAAGGGGCAGGCGGTGCGTGATCCGCGATATCCGGAAACGGATGTGGGCAATCTGGGCCTGAGCTGCTGCTATGTCGCGCAAGGCAAGATCATCAGCCAGGGTGTGGACATGGAAGTGACCGGTCAGCTGGCGCAGGGCTGGCAGCTGTTTGCCGGCTATACCTACAACCACAATCGCAACAAGACCGACCCGTCGCAACTGGTCTATAGCTCCATCACACCCAAGCACCTGTTCAAGCTGTGGAGCACGTATCAGTTGCAGGGCCAGCTCTCGCCATGGACGTTGGGCGGTGGCGTGACGCTGCAAAGCGCCACCTATGTCAGCGGCACCGCCAACAGCTACAACCCGGCATCGGGCCAATACGATGGCGATGCCGTTCCCTTCCGCTTCACTCAGGCCGGCTATGCAGTCTGGGGCGCCAGCGTGCAATACCGCATCAATCGCAACTGGTCGGCTGCACTCAATGTGCACAATCTGTTCGACAAGACTTACTACAAGACGGTTGGGACCTCGGGCAGCGGCAACTGGTATGGCGAGCCGCGCAGTGTCCTGCTGACCTTGCGTGGTGCATTCTGAGCGGGCTGACGTGAGCGGCAAGCCAGCATCTCAGCCCGGACTTCGTCAGACCATGTCATGGCTGCACACCTGGTGCGGCCTGGTGTGCGGCTGGCTGCTCTGCGCCATTTTCCTGACGGGCTCGATCAGCGTGTTCCGTGAGCCCATCACGCTATGGATGCAGGGAGTGCCACTGGAGGGCGGCGGTCAGCAGCCGCTTTCTCCGGAAGAGCGTCTGCAGACCTTGCGGCTGGCCGAGCAGCACCTGAGCAAGACGGCGCCGGATGCCAGTATCTGGCGCATCAGTCTGCCGCTGCACACAGGCGATGGGGTCAAGGTATTCGCGCGCGCCCAGGACGGCGATCTGCAGGCCAGCCTGCATGTGCACACGGGCGAAGTCCTGCCCGAACCAGCCATGCGTCAGACCGAAGGCGGCCGGCATTTCATGTCCTTTCACTATTCCTTGCAGGGCGGTATCGCTGGCTTCTGGGTGGTGGGACTGGTATCGATGTGCATGATGGTGGCGCTGGTCTCGGGCGTGATTGTGCACCGGCGCATCTTTCAGGACTTCTTTACCTTCCGGCCCGGCAAGGGCCAGCGCTCCTGGCTGGATGCACACAATGCATCGGCCGTGCTCACTCTGCCGTTTCTGTTCATGATCGTCTACACGGGACTCGCGCATTTCTACACCAGCTATATGCCCTGGCCGCTGCAATCGCTGTATGGGCAAGACCGTTCGGCCTACAGCCGCTACGAGTCCGAGTTGAACGCCAGACCCGAGGCGAATACGCCTTCAAATACGCCTTCGAATGCGCCAGCCATTGCAGTTGTGGACCTTGTCAGCCTTGCGCAGCATGCCCAGTCCCTGCTGACGGGGCCTGTTGTGGGCGTGGTGGTGCAGCGACCTGAGGGGGCGCCGGCCACGATACGCTTCACGGAAGGCAAGCCGGATACGGCAGTGACGCGTCGAATGGTCAACAGCGCCAATTCACTAATCTTTGATGCCATCAGCGGTCGGTTGCTGCAAGCACCAAACAATCCCGCATCCGGCAATCTGGCGACTGACACCTATCCCGTCATCAGCGCGCTGCATCTGGTCACCTTTGGTGGCTGGACGATGAAGTGGCTGTACTTTGTCCTGGGCCTGGTCGGCACGGCAATGATTGCCAGCGGATCGATCTTGTTTGCGGTCAAGCGCCGTGCAAGAAGCGGTCATGAATGGGGCGCGGCGACGCCCTCCATTTACCGCTGCATCGATGCGCTCAATGTGGCGGCACTGGCAGGATCGGCGCTGGCGTCCATTGCCTATCTGTATGGCAATCGTCTGCTACCCCTGCTACTGGAGGCGCGTTCCAGCTGGGAAATCCGCGTGTTCTTTGCGGTCTGGGCTCTGAGCCTGCTGCATGCGCTGCTGCGCACGGCGCGCCAAGCCTGGTGCGAACAGCTATGGATTCTGGCCTTGCTGTGCCTGGGCCTGCCGCTGCTCAATGTCATGACCACAGGCCAGCACCTGCTGCTGTATCTGGCGCAGGGCGATGGTCAGCGGGCCGGGCTGGAGCTGACCTGCATGGCGCTGGGCCTGCTGGTCGCCTGGGGCGCATGGCTGCATGAAAAGTCCCAGCGCAGCAAGAGCACGGCGCAGTTGCGTGCGGGCCGTGGCGTGATCTCAGGAGGTCTCACATGAAAGCGGCTGCAATGACCAAGGCTCAGACCAGGCGCCATCGCTGGGCCGTGCTGCTGCGCGTGCTGATGGCCACACTGGGCGGCTATGCGCTCACGGCGCTGGCCTGCGCCGTGATGGCCCATGTGCTTGTGGCCGTGGGTGCCATGCAGCGTGCACCAGCCGTGCTGCTTTCCACCTTGCTCAGCTTTGTGCTCTACATCGCAGTGGCGCTTTGGGCCTTCCATGTGCGCAGCCTGCTGCGCGTGATGGTATGGATGGCGGGCCCGGCAGCCTTGCTGACAGCTGCGCTGCAGGCGCTGAAAGGTGTGGCATGAGTCTGTGGCAAGTGATGGTCTGCGCCCTGGCGCTGTGTCTGGCAGGCATGCTGGTGCTGAGCCAGGCCATGGACAGGCATTGCGCCCAGCTTGTATCGCGCGGCGAGCCCGGGCCCGCGCTGCGGGCCTTACTGCGCCTGGCGGGGGCGGCGCTGCTGCTGCTCGCACTGTGGCTGTGCACGGGCTTGTGGGGTGGTGCGGTGGGAATCATCGTCTGGCTGGGCGGCCTCAGTGTGGCCGCTTTGGCCCTCACATGGCTGCTCGCCTATATGCCTGGGCCCGGTGCGGTGCTGGTAGCCATGGGAGGTCTGGCTGCCTTGGCCGGGACGCTTTTGCCCGCATTCACGGGATGACCGATACGGCATGAGGGCTGCCGGGTTGGAGCCAGCAGGCCCGGATACAGAGGCCTGTCACTGCCACGGCGGAGATGGGCCTGCGCGGCATGACAGCATCTGCATTCGCTCGGGCGTTAGCCGGGTGATTCGCAATATATGTGCCGCTCGGTTGGCTATTGTAAAAACCTGTGTGGGCAATCGTTGTGGCTATTGCCGATCTAGCAAGCCCTTGGGCGGGCGCAGAATGCGGGTATCCGCCCATTTTTGCAGCCGCCCCGAAACGATTGCCCGCCTATGCAGCAAGAGCCAGATTTCTTTCACAACCTCAATGAAGAGATGCGCGACGGAAAGCGCTGGCTGGAGCGGACGGTGGTGCTGGCATATGCCGCGGCGGCGGGCCTGAGCGTGGTGGCTTTCACGCTGCTGGCCGAAGCAGCGTTCGGTTTTTTCGAGAGCATCTACCACGGTGTCAATGGCTGGCTGGTACTGATCTGGATGCCCGCCATTACGGCGGCAGCGGTTTGGGCCACGCGCAAATGGGCTCCCGGTGCCAGCGGCTCGGGCATCCCGCAGGTGATTGCCACGCTGGAGCCCGCGGTCGATGCTGGTTTGCGCAAGCGCTTTGTGTCGCTGTGGCTGTCGTTTGCAAAGATCGTGCTGTCCAGCGCGGGCTTTCTTGCGGGGCTGTCGATAGGACGGGAAGGACCGTCTGTGCAGGTGGCTGCAGGTGTCATGCATTCGGCGCGACGCTGGCTGGGCCCCAAGTCCGTCATCAATACCCATGCCTTGTTGGTGGCTGGTGGAGCGGCGGGTATTGCCGCAGCCTTCAACGCCCCGCTGGCGGGCGTGGTGTTTGCAATCGAGGAACTCTCGCGCAAGCTGGAGTCGCGCTCCAGCGGGCTCATCATTGCGGCCATTGTGCTGGCCGGTCTGATGGGGGTCTCGGTCTTCGGCAACCTGAGCTACTTTGGCCGCATTCGTGTGGCAGAGCTCGGCTGGCGTGACCTGCTGCCTTGTCTTGCCGTGGCGCTGACCTGCGGCGTGCTGGGCGGCTTGTTCGCCAAGCTCATGACCCACTCGCTGACTTCGTCCACCGAGCGTCTCAACAAGCTCAGGTCACGCTTTCCCATCCGCTTTGCGGCAGTGCTGGCCCTGCTGATTGCCGTCATCGGCGTGGTTACCGGCGGCGCCACCTTTGGTGCTGGCTCCGAAGCCGTCAAGCATATGCTGCAGGGCGAGGCCGATGTGCCCGAGTTCTATGTCACGCTCAAATTCATCGCTACCTGGCTATCGGCCTGGGTGGGCGTACCCGGCGGTATCTTTGCGCCCTCGCTGTCGATTGGTGCAGGCGTGGGGAATAACGTTGCATCGATTGTTGGAACTACGGATATAGCTCCTGCATTGATAGCAATGGGCATGGCAGCCTTTCTGGCTGCGGTCACCCAGGCGCCGCTGACGGCCTTCATCATCGTGATGGAGATGGTGGACGGCCACTCACTGGTGCTGAGCCTCATGGCATCGGCCATGATTGCCAGCATGATCTCGCGCATGATTGCGCGGCCGCTGTATGAATCGCTGGCCTTGCACATGCTCCAGGTGGCAAGGGCCTCTTTGCCCAAGGAGCCGGAGCCGGAGCCTGAAACTGCTGCGGCTCCAGCGGAGTCCACGCAGCCAGTGGCGCTGAATGAGTCATCCGAGCCTGATGCCCTGCAAAAATCGCGTCAAGGCTAGGCTGTCGGTTGAATCCATGAGCAGCGTCAACGCGGAATTGAACGAGCTTGGGCCAACGTCGGTTGTGCTCGGGTGAAGTCAGGAGTGCAGGTGATCCTGGACACGAGGCGCAGTCGGTGAGTCAGGCCTATGTGCTCATCGAGCGTGTTGCAGTGCATGGCGCGCGAGGCTCTACCCTGAGCGAAGAGGGGCGGAGTGGATGCTTACCGTGAGTACCTGATGGTCGAGCTTGAGAGGCAAGAGCTGGGGTGTGATATCCAAAGAGCTAGAAGTTGGGCGAGCTCGCCATTGGTGATGTATGCGACGTCTACGGCCGAGGCCACTTGCAGCACCGATCTGGCCTGTCGTTCCAGCCAGTCATCTTTTTCGACCTCCAAAGCTAAGCGCTAAGCAAGCGTCCTGGATACGACTGTCGCTGGCCGTCGCGGTTGGTCCATGACCGCCACAAGCGTCAGGTCAATGGACTTGGACAGTCCAGACTGCCAGGAGTACACCTGCTGTATCAGGTGCGACCCAATTCTTAGGCGTTACGCTTGTTTGCGCACTATCACATGCATGGCTCGTTCGCCCTGTCTCACCTCGGCGACCTCATAGCCCAGAGCACGCATGTCCAGGCCTTGCCAGAGGTTTTCACCGGACCCCATCAACAGAGGACGTACAGCGAGGTGAATCTCATCGACCAGTCGCGCCTGCAGGAACTGTCGCACGGTGGCTACGCCGCCGCCAATGCGAATATCGCGATCACCTGCGGCTGCCTTGGCTTGCGCCAGCGCCGATGCAATGCCATCCGTGACGAAATGAAAATCAGTGCCGCCCTGCATGCGCAGTGTGGGCCGCGCGTGGTGCGTCAGGACAAATGCGGGTACGTGATAAGGCGGCTCCTCGCCCCACCAGCCCTTCCAGCTTTCGTCGGGCCAATGGCCGCGTACCGGTCCGAACATATTGCGCCCCAGAATCCACGCACCGATGTTCTCGAAGGAGCGTTCGGCCATCTGATTGTCGAGACCTGTTTCGCCGATCTGAGACCCCCCATGCATACGCTGAAAGACTTGGGTGGGGAAGAACCACTCAAGGATCTCAGGCCCACCGATGCCGAGCGGGTTTTGCAAATCCTGGTTGGGACCGGCGGAGTAACCGTCCAGCGAGATGCCGAAGCAGAGGACTTTGACTTTCATGATGGCACCTTTCAGTTGAGAGAGTGATGATCGAAGGCCTCGATATCAACGTCTGTACTTACCGTTTCCACATGCCTCGGTCACCCGTCGCATTGCTGAGCGCAGGGTGTTGGGTCCGAAGCCGCGTCGGACCGCTGCTTTGGGTATCGACCTGAATGGACGCTGCTCCGGACCCAGTCGTCCATCTCGCTGCTCAGCGTGATCGCGACTCAAGCTCAAGCTATCCATTTTTCAACCGCATGACCCCACAAAGCCGCAGGCAGTACAGAACTGACAGCCATCTTTTTTGATCATGGCATGTGCTCCGCAGTCGGGACACTTTTGACCGCTGACGGAGGCACTGTTCTCAGGCGGAGATGCCGGTGTGGCTGCCGTGCTGGGCGCTGGCTGGGGCAGGCCACGGTTGGCGATGATGCTTTGAATCGCATAGGCCAGCAGCGCCACTTCGCTGTCGTGCCAGAGCGGGATGCGGCTGCCGTCGTCACGCGTCCTGCTGCCATAGCGCACTGGGCCGCGATCCCAGGCTACCTTGCGCAGATCGGCCAGGGCCTTGTCGAGAAAACCGCCACGCGCGGCCAGGCTCAGGCTGCGCATGGTGGCCGTGATCCATTGCTGGCTCTCGCCGGTCTGGCCCACGGGCATGAAGAACTCGATGGGACGCTCCACACCGTCGACCACCATGAAGCTGACCACCAGATAGAGACGCCGTATGCCGTCATGCGTGAAATATTCGATCTTGTCCACCACGGCATTGAGCGGGCCCTCGGGGCGGCGCTCAATCACGGCCGTCAGGCCGCCGGCGCCTGAGGAATTGATAGCAGCCTGTGATTTATCGGTAAGCGCTTGAGAGGGGTTAGGCGCTGAATCTGTGGATAGAACCGCACCCAGTGTGTCGTTGGGGCGGTAGGTGGCACAGCCCTTGAGGCCGGCCTCCCAGCATTCCATATAGAGGTGTTTGAAGTCCTCGAACGGATAGTCGGCCGGGATGTTGACGGTCTTGGAAATCGAAGTGTCGATAAAGGGCTGTACGCAGCGCATCATGGCCACATGCTCGCTGGCGCTCAGTTCCAGTGCACTGACAAAGCACTCGGGCAGCGAGGCCTCTTCACCGTGCAAGGCCTTGTAGAGTCGGTAGGCGTGATCCTGCACGGTGTAGAACTGCTCGCCGCCGTCGGCCGTGCGCTTTTTGCGCGTATAGGTCCAGGAAAAGGCGGGCTCGATGCCGTTGGACGCATTGTCAGCAAAGGCCAGCGACACGGTGCCCGTGGGGGCGATGGACAGCAGATGGCTGTTGCGAAGGCCATGTTTTTTGATGGCGGCGCGCAGCTCCTTGGGCAGGCGTTTGGCAAAACCGCTTTTCAGATACTGCTTGGCATTGAACAGCGGGAAGGCACCTTTTTCCTGTGCCAGCTCCACTGACGCGGCATAAGCCGCATCGCGCATGGCGCGGGCTATTGATTCGGCCTGCTGCAGGCCTTCATCGCTGGCGTAACGCAGACCCAGCAGAATCAACGCGTCGCCCAGTCCTGTGAAGCCCACGCCGATGCGGCGCTTTTGCTGTGCCTCGCGCTGCTGCTCGGGCAAGGGCCAGACGGTGGCGTCCAGCACATTGTCCAGCATGCGCACCTGAACCGTGACGGCGGCGCGAAAGGCCTCCATGTCGAAGAAAGCCTGGGGTGTGAACGCCTCGCGCACAAAGCGCGTGAGTATGACGGGGCCCAGATCGCAGCAGCCATAGGGCGGCAGGGGTTGCTCGCCACAGGGATTGGTGGCGGCAATCTGCTCGGCATACCAGAGGTTGTTATCGGCGTTGATGTTGTCTAGAAACAGGATGCCAGGCTCGGCGAAGTCATAGGCCGAGCGCATGATGGCATCCCACAACGTGCGCGCAGGCTGGCTGCGATAGACCCAGAGACCATCGTCGCGGAGATGGGCGCCGGCCTGTATCTGTGCCTCGCTGGGACTGGCGACATGCACCAGCTCCCATTCGGTATCGTCCCTGACCGCCTGCATGAAGGCGCTGCTCACGCCGACGGAGACATTGAAATTTTTCCAGCGGCCCTTTTGTCGTTTGGCGGTGATGAACTCCAGCACATCGGGGTGGTCAATGCGCAGCACGCCCATCTGGGCTCCGCGGCGCGCACCGGCCGATTCCACCGTGGTGCAGGACGCATCGAAGACATCGATGAAGGAGCAGGGGCCCGATGCAAAGGAGTTGGTGCCGCGCACCAGCGCACCGCGCGGTCGCAGGTTGGAGAAGTCATAACCCACGCCGCCACCGCGGCGCATGGTCTCGGCCGCCTGAGAAAGCGCCGTGTAGATGCCGGGGTTGCCCTGGGTGTCGAAACCATTGGTGGCGTCCGCGACGGGCTGCACAAAGCAGTTGATCAACGTGGCCTTGGTGTCCAGCCCCGCCGCTGCCATGATGCGGCCAGCACCGATGGCACCGCGCTGCAGATTGGTCAGGAATTGCTGCTCCCAATGTGTCTGAAGCTCAGGCTTTTCAACTGCTGCCAGGGCTCGTGCCACGCGGGCAAACAGGTCTTGCTCGGATTGCTCGCCGTCGGCCAGATATTTTTCGGCCAGCACATCCTGGCTGATGGCCTGGGGAGGGAGTGTGTTCATGGCATGCCTCATGCTAATCGGATGTCGACTTTGTAGCTCAGACTGTTTGGTAGTGCTGTGACGCAGCGCAACATCGCCGATGCACCAAGTGGCCAGAGGCCTCCATCGGCAGAACGGGCCCGCCTCAAAATTGTGACAGACCCGCCGAAAACAGACGGAAAAGACCGGGTCGGCGTATGAGGGAGGACACCGCGCAGGCCGAGCTTCAAATGGTATCGGCCGACAAATGGTATCGGCCGACGATAGGGCGAAGCAACGATCTATCGAAGGCTACGCGCGGGTCTGAATCATGTCCCCCTCAAAGCGCGCAGCGGCATTCACGAGAGCCATCACCGATGCGGTGACGATGTTCGCGTGCATGCCTACGCCAAACCGTGAGCCGGGCACCCCAGGCAATGCGGCTTCGATGATGGCAACGGCGCAGGCGTCGGCGCCGTTGCCCAGGCTGCGCTCTTCATAGCTGTCTATGCGCAGCGGCAAATCCAGTGCAGCGACGGTGGCTGCAATAGGGCCGTTGCCGATGCCGCTGCGCAGCCTGGGTTGCCCGTCGGCATCGTGCCAGTGCAGTTCGATACCCTGGCCTTGCGGGTTGTCGAACAGGCGGTGGCTTTCATAACGCAGTGACCGAGGTTCGGTCTGGGCATGCAGGTAGGTGGCTTCAAACAGCTCCCAGATTTGTGCGCTGCTGAGTTCGGTTTCGCTGCTGTCGGCCCAGGCCTGGACGATGGCGCTGAACTCGATCTGCATGCGCCGCGGCATGATGATGCCTCTGTCCTTTTGCAGCAGAAAGGCAATGCCGCCCTTGCCGGACTGACTGTTGACACGCACGATGCTGTCATAGGTACGTCCCAGGTCCTTCGGGTCTATGGGCAAATAGGGTACGCGCCATGGAGCATCGGCTTTCTGCGCCGCAAAGCCTTTGGCAATCGCATCCTGGTGCGAGCCGGAAAATGCCGTGAACACCAGATCGCCCACATAGGGGTGGCGCGGATGGATGGGCAGGCCCGTCGAGGCTTCGGCAATGCGTGCCACGGCAGCGATATCGGAGAAATCCAGGCCCGGAGCAATGCCCTGGGTGTAGAGGTTCAGGGCCAGTGTCACCAGATCCACATTGCCGCTGCGCTCGCCGTTGCCGAACAGGCAGCCTTCCACACGCTGGGCGCCGGCCAGCAGGGCTTGCTCGGCACAGGCCACGCCCGTGCCTCTGTCGTTATGGGGGTGTACCGAAAGCGTGATGTGCTCGCGCCGCGCCAGACGCCGGTCCATCCATTCGATCTGGTCGGCAAACACATTGGCGGTGGACACCTCCACGGTGGTCGGCAGGTTGATGATCATGGGGCGCTTAGGACCGGCATCCCAGGTGGCAATCGCGGCATTGCACACGGCCAGGGAAACGTCCAGCTCGGCCATGCAAAAGGTTTCCGGGGAGTACTGCAGCACCCATTCGGTCTCGGGGTGCTGCTCGGTCAGTTGCCTGAGGTGGCGCACATGGTGCTCCACCATGGCAATGATCTGCGGCACCTCCATGCCAAAGACGATTTCGCGGAAGGCCGGGGCCACGGCGTTGTACAGGTGCACGATCACGCGGCGCGCGCCGGCCACGCTGCGCACCGTGGTGGCAATCAGGTCCTCGCGCAGCTGGGTGATGACCATAGGCGTGACGTCATGCGGAATCAGCTGGGCATCGATGAGGTGACGCACGATGTCGAAGTCGGTCTGCGAAGCGGAGGGGAAGCCGATTTCAATTTCCTTGAAACCAATGGCGACCAGCTCCTGGAACAGCCGCAGCTTGCGCTCGTGGTTCATGGGCTCGAACAGCGCCTGGTTGCCGTCGCGCAAATCGGTCGAAAGCCACACAGGCGCTTGCGTCAATGTATGGGCAGGCCATTGGCGGTGGGGCAGGTTCACCACGGGAAATGCGCGGTATTTGGTAGAGGGATCAGCCAGCATAGAGACCTTGGAGTTGAAGAAACGATCACCTGGTCTCCCTGCCCGGATGGGGCTGGCTAAGGCCGGGGTCTGGGAAGACCAGGATGGGACCATGCGCGAACGCGTGCATGCAGACCCCGACCAGATGTCAGAGCCAGTAGGCATAGCGAAAGCGGGTGGCAGTGTTTCACGGCAAAAATGCTTGTTGATGCAGACAGTGGGGCTACTTTATGTCGTCACGGTATAGACTATCTATCGATAGATATTCATTTGTTGTAGAGATTTGGACAGATTGAATGGGTTTTGCCTCCCCCGAACATGGCGCACATGCCCTGGATCTGCAGCATGCTCAGGTCTCGTCACTGCCTGTCACTGGCGTGGAGCAGCGTTATCCGCCTGGCCATGTGGTGCCGCAGCACAGCCACGCGCGCGGCCATCTCATCTATGCCTCGGAAGGCGTGTTGCTGGTCGAGTCCCCCTGCGGCCAATGGCTGGTTCCTCCGACCACGGCAGTGTGGCTGCGCCCGGGCATGCTGCACCGGATCACGGCGACCACGGCGGTGCGAGCCTTTGGTCTGTTCATTGATGAGGCGTGCTCGGCAGGCTTGCCAGCACAGGATTGCGTGCTCCATGTCTCGCCGCTGGTCAGGGAGTTGATGGCGGCGCTCGCCGACTGGCCCCATCAGGGGCCGCATCGCCCGCGCGATGCGCTGCTGGGCGCTTTGCTGCTGGAGGAGTTGAGGGCCCTGGCGCCGCTGCCGTATTACTTGCCTTGGCCTGAAGATGTGCTGATGCGACGCATTTGCGAGAGCATGCTGCGTGCACCGGCGCAGCGCACCACGGCGCAGGCCCTGGCCCGGCAACACGCGCTCACGCCCAAGACGCTGCACCGTCGATTTCTGAAAAGCACCGGGATGAGCTGGGGCCGGTGGTATCAGCAGATGCGCTTGATGGCCTCCATCCCCCAGTTGCTGCAGGGCATGGCCATCACGACCGTGGCACTGGAAAGCGGCTATGAAAGCCATAGTGCATACACGGCGGCTTTCCGCAAGCAGTTCGGCCGCCCGCCGTCGGAATTTGCGGCTGCGGCAGACAGAGCGGCGCCACGTTAGCCGGCCTTGCTGCACACAGAGCTGCGGCTTGCGCAGCCTGTGCCTGTGCCTGTGCCTGTTGCACGCATCTTTGGCTCCCAAAAAAATAGCTTCCAGCGCTTGTTCATCAAGCGCAGGAAGCTATTTTTAATCATGAAGGCGGATTAGAGCTTCTTCACCAGCACCTGGCTCTTGCGGCCCCAGTTGTACTTGGCCTTGCGGGCCTCCGGCAGCCATTCGGGCTCCACGGGCTGAAAGCCGCGCTTGATGAACCAGTGCATGGTTCGCGTGGTCAGCACAAACATGGTTTCGCAGCCCAGGGCGCGTGCACGCTGTTCGATGCGTTTAAGCAGCTTTTCGCCATCGCCCGTACCCTGGCTCTTGGGCGAGACGGTGACGGCGGCCATTTCGGCGGTCTTGGCCTCGAGGTAGGGGTGCAGGGCCGCGCAACCGAAGATCACGCCGTCATGCTCGATGACGGTGTAGCTGGCGATATCGCGTTCGATCTCGGTGCGGTCGCGCTTGACCAGCGTGCCATCGCGCTCGAAGGGCTCGATCAGCTGAATGATGCCGCCCACGTCGTCGATCGTGGCCTCACGCAGTTCTTCGAGCTTTTCGTCAATGACCATGGTGCCTATGCCGTCGTGGACATAGATCTCGAGCAGCAGCGCTCCGTCGGTCGAGAAGGGCAGGATATGGCTGCGCTCCACGCCATGCTCGCAGGCGCGCACGCAGTGCTGCAGATAAAAGCCCACATCGGTAGGCTGCTGTGCAGGCGGGAGCTGGGCCAGCAGGCGGCGCGCGGCGTCCAGCGGCAGCTCGGTATCGATGGGGTTGTTCTCGTCGGCCGGGCCGCTGGGGTCCATGCGCACGCCAGGCACTTCGGTCAGGAACAGCAGCTTGTCGGCCTTGAGCTCGATCGCCACGCGGGTGGCCACTTCTTCCATGCTGAGGTTGAAGGCCTCGCCCGTGGGGGAGAAGCCGAAGGGCGAGACCAGCACCATGGCTTCGGAGTCCAGTGCGCTGCGAATGCCTTCCACGTCGACCTTGCGAACCAGGCCCGAGTGCATGAAGTCCACGCCGTCGACGATGCCCACGGGACGGGCCGTGAGGAAGTTGCCCGAAATCACGCGCACGCGCGCACCGGCCATGGGCGTGTTGGGCAGTCCCTGGCTGAAGGCGGCTTCGATCTCATAGCGCAGCTGGCCGGCTGCTTCCTGGGCGCAGTCCAGCGCAATGGAGTCGGTGACACGCATGCCGTTGTAATAACGCGGCTCCTGGCCCTTGAGGCGCAATTGCTCGTTGACCTGGGGGCGAAAGCCGTGCACCAGCACGATCTTGACGCCCATGGCCTGGATCATTGCCAGATCCTGGACGATGGAGCTGAGCTTGCCCGCATCAATGGCTTCACCAGTCAGGCCCACCACAAAGGTCTGGTGTCGGAACTTGTGGATATAGGGAGCCACAGACCGGAACCAGGGAACAAAGGTGAAATTGAAGACGGTGGACATGGCAGTGCGCGAAAACCTCGAAATCGGGGAAAAAAAGGCCTGCGTCGGGTATTACGCAGGCCTGCGGCGCAAAGTGTAGCGGTTACTAGCGTGCCTGAGCTAGTTGCTGCGTGGTTTTATGCGCGCAGATCGCACAGTTTGTGGCTTTTGTGGCGCGGTGTTTTCAAAAAATGACGACTTGTGCCCGGGAGCAGCTTCTGGGGCAGCGCCGAAAGCCATGTGCGGCAGATGCGGACACGGGCTTGCCGGTCGTGACGGGCCTGGACCTATCCCTAGCTCTGTCGCGCATTGGAGCGCTAGTTCCAGTTGTCGATCTTGGTGTCATGGGGAGACGGGCTGCCTTTGCCGGTCTCGGCCAGAGCTTTGAGACTGAGCAGGAAGACGGCCCATTTCATGCTGCAATGGGCGGTGAACTCGACTGTTTCGCGCCAGCTCCGGTGGCCGAACAACAGGATGGTGTACCCGTCCTGGCGGCTCAGCTCGAAAGTTGCCTCGGTACCTATCCATTCTTCGGGCCCGTCCGTGAAGCGCCAGCGTACGCTGTGCTCCCTGTCCTGCTTGACAAGGTCGAAGCATATTTTCCCGAGCTCCCGACCGGCCTGGTCCGTGAAGCGTGCGCTCATCGCGACATCAGTCCCTGCGCTTGCGTCCATCTCCCGTGTCCACCAGCCGGCTATGCCTGCAGCGGACGAGATCGCCTGGAAAACATCGCCGATAGGCGCTCTGATACCAATTCTATGAATGATGTCCACCATGTCCTCGGCCTCCTCGCGGATTCAGATGGCTCAACGATACCGATAAATTGGCGCCAGCCATGCAGCAGCTCCACCCGCAAGGCCAGGCGCGGCAGGCACAGGCAGCGCAGGCTCAGGGGCGTGAGAACACTTCCACCCGTGCCGGCGGCAGATTGCCCCACACGGTTTCGCGGTCTATGCGCTTCAGGCCTGCGCTTTGCCAGGCGGATGCGCCAAACAGCGAGTAGGTGAACTGGATCACGCGGCCATCGCTGGTCAGCGAGCGGGCCCAGGTGTCGGTGATCTTGTGCACTGACTGATGGGGCAGTGAGCGAAGCGGCAGGCCGGAGACTACGGCCTTGACCGCTGCACGACCGAGAATCGAGGGCCAGTCGCCGGCATCGGCGTGAAAAACGCTGATCTGCGGGAATCGCTCGGACAGGTAGCTGGCGAACGAGGAAGATTTTTCTATGATCACCAGTCTGCCGGGGGCGATGCCGCTGCGCAGCAGTGACTCGGTGATGACTCCTGTTCCTGCTCCAAGCTCTACCACCAGGCCCTCGTCTCCGCTGCACACCAAAGAGGCCATGGTGTTGCCCAATCGCTCCGAACTCGGGCACAGGGCGCCGATCTCGCGGGGAGACCGTATCACTTCGTTCAACAGCATGAAGTTGCACGACATATTTTTCATTCAGAGCTCTCCCAAGTCTGGCCCATTGTGCGGGTGAGTTTGAAGTCATCGCTGCAGGAAATATTGAACGCGCCTCGTCAGATAGATGGAAAAAACGGTAACAACGCCGCTGCCCAGCATGTCCACCAGATAGTGCCCGCCGTTGATGGGCGTGGAGATCAGCATCAGGATGTTCAATGCAAGCACCCAGCGAAAAAGCCCGAGCTGTCTATAGGCATGGATGAGCAGCAAGGCAATCGTCGTGTGATAGGAGGGGAACGTAACAATGCCCCTCAGATCCCCGAAGGCGAACTCGCTCAGGCTTCCCTCCCTGAGCGCCATGAAGTGAGGCAGGTGCACGGCGTTTTCCAGACCCACGGAGTGGTAGAAAAGAGTGCCTGCGGCAGGCAGCAGGCCCGATAGCAAGGCCGTCAGCATCAAGGCGATGGAGGACGACCACCATAGTTCCTCGTTTCTGTCGTTTCTTGCGCAGTGCGACAGGTAGATGATCGAGAAAAAGACTTGCAGCAGGCCGCTGAAATAGGCCAGCGTGAGCACGGCTCTGAGAAGCGGGTGTTGCTGGACAAAGTCATAAAAGGCCAGCCAGTTGAATCCCAGAGCCTGATCCAGTCTGGTGAATTGGGCATCGAGCAGCGGCAGGTTCAGGGTCGCGAAGATATAGGTCAGTATCGCGCCGATCAGCGCTGTCACTATCCACAGAGCTGCGTAGAACGACATCTCGGACAAGGCCAGGCTACGCCCCGAAGATCCATAGATCCAGCTGATGCTCAGCAAGATGAGTGATGTCCAGAACACCGGCTCGGTGCCGGAAAAGGCAAGCGGATGGGCATGTATCCACAGGGCTTCTCCGAGGGCCACGGCTGCCAGGAAAAGCATGGGCGCGAGCTTTCGGGGACTGATCAGTTGCCAGCCATTGACGGTTCCCTGCATCAAGTTCATAGCAAGCTCCCTTGTTGATCCATTCGATCGTCCGTGAAGGCCGGCTGCCGCACACGCTACAGGCCTGGGTATGGACCTTCCTTGCTTGGCGGCATGTCCGGGTCTTCAGGGACATGCCGCAGTTGTACGGCCGTCCGAGTCCGCCCTAGGCGCTTCCTGCGATCATGGGCAGCACCATGCGCAGCAGTCTGATGATTGCCGGCCCCAGAACCACCATCACGATGGCGGGGAAGATGCAGGTCACCAGCGGCAGCAGCATCTTGGTGGGGATCTTGGCGGCCAGCTCCTCGGCACGCATCTGCCGCTTGTGACGCAGATCGTCCGAGAACACGCGGATGGAGTCGCCGATGCTGGTGCCGAAGCGGTCCGCTTGCGTCAGCATGGCCGTGAAGGCGTGAATCTCGTCCACTCCGGTGCGGGCGGCCAGGTTGCGCAGGGATTTCTCGCGGGTGCTGCCGGCGCGCATTTCCAGGTTGGTCCAGTGAAGTTCCTGGGCCAGGGCTTCGCTTTTGATCCGGATCTCGGCAGTCACTTTGCCCAGCGCAGCATCCAGTCCCATGCCTGCCTCCACGCAGACCAGCATGAGATCGGCGGCATCGGGGAAATTCTCGAAGATCTCACGTTTGCGGCGCGCGGCCATCCAGCGCAGCACCAGATTGGGCAGGTAGCAGGCCACAAGCCCGGTCACCAGCGGATAAAGCAGGAGCTGCAGGCTGTCTGTCGTGCCTTGGGCCAGCATCAGCGAATAGACCAGGAACATCATCACCAGAGGCAGCAGAGTCTTCGCGCCAAAATACAGCAAGGGCGCGCTTTCGTGGCGAATGCCTGCATTCAGAAAGCGCAGGCGCAACGGGGTGGCATCACTGCCCGCTGTGGGGGAGGACAGGTGAGCGAACGGCCCCACCAGCTTGATGGCGGTTTCTGTCCAGCCGCTGGACAGAGGGGCCGGGCTCAGCTCTTGCAGGCGCTGTTCGGTGACCGTGGGCGTGACCCAGAAGAACAGGGCTCCTGCAGCCAGCATGAGGGCAGCGAAAGTGAGCAGGGCGACGATTAACATGGCGGACTCCTTGCGGTTTGGACGCACTCATACCCGTATGCGGACAATGCGGCGCAGCATCAACACGCCGATCACCATGAGTCCGGCCAGCCATTGCAAAATGACGATGCCTATGGGGTCGGTCCACAACGTGGACATGAATTCCGGGTTCACGAAATTGAGCAGGGCTGCCAGGGCAAAAGGCATCAGCCCCAGGATCCAGGCCGACAGTCGACCTTCGGAGGAAAGAACTCGGATCTTGGCGTGAAGCTTGAGCCGTTCGCGGATCAGGCGACTCAGATTGCTCAGCATCTCGGTGAGGTTGCCGCCCGATTCGCGCTGTATCAACACGGCGACGATGAAGTAGCGCAGATCGGTGAGCGGTATTCTTTCTCCGAGATTGTTCAAGGCCTGCTGCAGCGTTGTGCCGTAGTTGATCTCGTCGTGCACGAGGCGGAACTCGCCGGCTATGGGCTCGGACAGCTCTTCTCCGGCCATTTGCAGGCCTGCCGAAAATGCGTGGCCGGCGCGCAATGCCCGTGCAATCAGATCCAGCGCTTCGGGAATCTGGCGCTCCAGCAGGCCCAGGCGCTGACTGCGCTTGCGCTGCAGGTAAAGCCATGGCAGGCAGCCCAGGACGGCGCCGGCGAGCAGTGCCAGCTCCATGGGCAGATGGAACATGCTTGTGGCCAGCGCACCCAGGAAGAACATTATCCCGATGCCAAGCAGCAAACCGGAAACAGTCCATTCCAGGCCCGACTGAACAATCACGCGGTCCAGCTGGTGCGCGCGCGGCATGCTTTGCAGCATACGCTGCATCCTGGGCATGTCGCTGAGTACGCGTTCCTTGACCAGCTTGGTCGGATTGCTGTGATCGTCCGCGGCGGACAAGGCCCTGAGCCGGCGTTCAAGCCGCTTTGCCTCCGGACTCTTGTATTGCTTCCAGACCATGTGAACGCCTTCGAGCAGCAAAAGCACGGCGGCAAACACCAGTGCAATGATCACCAGGATCGAGTGGGAAGAAGAAAAGGACGGCATGGCAGCACCTTTGGGCCGAGTTCATTGATAGTGACGCTCTGGAGAGAAGATGCTGTCGGGCAGCGCAATGCCGAAGCCTTTGAGCCGGTCAGCGAACTTGGGCCTGACGCCCGTGGCGTGGAAATACCCCTGGACTTCGCCGCTTGCACCGACGCCGGTCTGGGTGAAGGCAAAGATCTCCTGCATGGTGACCACGTCGCCCTCCATGCCGGTGATCTCCTGGATGCTGGTGATCTTGCGCTTGCCGTCGGTAAGCCGCAGCACCTGCACGATCACCGTGATGGCCGAGGCAATCTGCTGGCGCGCGGCCTGGTGCGGCAGATTGAGGCCTGCCATGCCGACCATGTTCTCCAGACGTGCCAGCGAGTCGCGCGGAGTGTTGGCGTGGATGGTCGTCAGCGAGCCTTCGTGGCCGGTATTCATGGCCTGCAGCATATCTACCGCTTCGGCGCCCCGGACTTCGCCGATGATGATGCGGTCAGGGCGCATGCGCAGTGCGTTGCGCACAAGGGATCGCTGCGTGATTTCTCCGCGGCCCTCTATATTGGCTGGGCGCGTTTCCATGCGCACCACATGAGGCTGCTGCAGCTGCAGCTCGGCGGCATCCTCGATGGTGACCACACGTTCCACGGCGGGAATGTAGCCCGAGAGAATATTGAGCAGCGTTGTCTTGCCGGCGCCCGTGCCCCCGGAGATGATCATGTTGACCTTGGCCTTGGCCAGGGCTTCCAGGGTCAGGGCCATGCCCGGTGTCAGGCTCTTGAGGTCCTGGATCAGGTTGTCCATGCGCAGCGGGATGCGTGCAAAGCGCCGGATCGACATCATGGGGCCATCGAGCGCCACGGGCGGGATGACGGCGTTGACGCGCGATCCGTCGGGTAGGCGGGCATCGACCATGGGACTGGACTCATCGATGCGCCGGCCGATGCGCGAGACGATCTTGTCGATGATGCGCAGCAGATGCTTGTCGTCGGTGAAGACCACGGGCGTGAGTTCCAGGCGACCAAGGCGCTCCACATAGATCTGATCGTGGCGGTTGACCAGGATGTCGGAGATCGCAGGGTCGGTCATGAGCAGCTCTAGAGGGCCGAAGCCCAGCATCTCGTGCTGGATGTCGCGGATCAGCAGCCTTCTCTCCAGATCGTTGACGACCGCAGAGTCTTCCTCCAGCAGGCGTTCGGTCATGCTGGCAATTTCCTGCTGCAGCGTCTGTGTGGGCAGCGACTCCAGCGCTGCCAGGTCGAAGCGCTCCAGCAGCTTGGCATGAATGCGCGCCCTGAGCGCCAGATAGGCCGCGGAGTGCCCGTAGTGCGGGGCGGCGGGCGCAGAGGGAGGCGCTTGCGGCGCGGCGACCTCGGGCGTGTCTGCCGCTTCGGAAACAACCTGCAGCGCCGGCTTGGAGGCGCGTGTCGCTGATGTGGCCAAGAAATCTCTGAGTGACATGACGGTCTCCTTGTGCGATAGGGGATGGCTCATGCCCGGCGGAAGAGCCGGTTCAAAAAGCCGTTGCTGTCTTCCCGGACCTGAGGCGACAGTGCATCGGCCCAGGCGCCCAGTTCACGGACCACGGCGCTGTTGCGGCAGGACTCGGCCAGCGGCACTCCCGCGTTGATGGTCGCCTGCACTTCCGGCGCGGCGTCGGGAATGCTGCGCCATTGCTGCTCCAGGCCCAGTGCCTTGCGCACTTCGGGCAGGCCGATTTCGTTGCGCCGGTCGACCCGGTTCAGCACCGGATACAGGCGGCTTTCGGGATAGCCCAGATCGCGGAACATGTGCAGCAGCTTCTGCGCATTGCGCACGGCTGGCACATTGGGCAGCAACACGGGAACGATCATCTGGGCTCTGTCGAGCATCCGCAGAGCCAGCGGATCAAGCACACGCCCCATGTCGATCAGGACAAAGTCATAGTGCGCGGCGGCGAGCTGCAGGATGGCATCCACATGCGCCGGCTCCACCTCCATGGCATGCATGGCGCTTTCGGGGGCTGCCAGCACATGCAGATGAGGAGTGACCTTGACGGTGCTGGCCGTGAGAAAGGACGCATCGAGGCGATGAATGTCGCGGGCCACATCTGCCAGGGTCGAGGCGGGTTTGGATTCATGCAGATAGGCCAGGGTGTCGCCGAACTGCAGATTGAGGTCGATCAGCAACACCGAGTGCCTGCGCGCCAGCATCCAGCCGAGATTGGTGGTCAGGAAGGTGGCTCCGCTGCCGCCCTTGCAGGGCAGCAAGGCCATGATCTGACCCTGATGGCGGTCCGTCGTGTGATGCTGCAGCTTGGCGGCGATGCGTTGCACGGCGTCCAGCAGGGCCTGATGCGGAGCCGGTGAAGTCAGCACTTCGCGAACGCCGGCACGCATGGACTGCAGCAGAAACTCGGGTGTCTGCTGGGCACACAGCAAGATGACGGCGATGTGCGGTTGATGCGTGGTCACATATTCCACCGGCGCAAGGTCGGCCGGCTCGCAGCACATGCCGTCCACAAGCATCAGATCGGGCCGGTGCTGCTCGGCAATCGAAGGCATGCGTGTCTTGCCGCCTTCGAAGGTCTGGACCTGGTGCGATTGCTCCTGCAGCACGCGGGCCATCTCCTGAAGATGGGTGGTGTTGGGAGAGATGATGGCGATTTTCATGATATGGGCACCCCCGGTTAGCTTGAGCAGGCCGTGCTGCTGTTGATGTCCTGGCGCATGACTTCCCGGGGAAGCGTGCTGGCGAAAGTGGGCATGGGAATGGCCGCTTGAAGGCCCTGGCCCACGATGGGCGATATCCATTGGAATTTCAGTCCTGTGATCGCGACCGTCACGCTTTGGCAGCTCGCCGTGGTGCAGCCGGAGGGGGCCCAGCTGACATTGATCGTGTTCACCTGGGGCAGCAGGGCCTGCATGCGCGCAAGCACCTTGGCCTGCTGGGCGGTGTCGTCGCAGACCGCGGCATACCGTGCCCCGGCCCGCGCAGCTTCATTGGCCGCCACCCAGGTGAACAGCATTCGGCTGAAATCCAGGATGCCGAACAGAAACATCAGGAAGACCAGCAGAGCCAGGGCAAACTCGATGATGGTTGCTCCGCGCTCGGAGCGGGAGTGACGTGGCGTTTTCATGTCTGTGTCCTCATCGTGGCGGCGATATTGCTCAGCGTCAGGCCGCCGTTGGCATCGCCCAGTCGCAAGCCGAAGACGCTGGCGGTCATGGAGCGAAAGCGGTAGCCGCTGACGGTCACGGTGACGGTGTTGATCAGCGGATAGGTTCCGCTGGTCTGCCAGGAGCAGCTCACGGAGCCGGTGTTCAGTCCGGGGGCCAGAGGTGTGGTTCCCGCCGTGGTCTGGCCATACACCACCAGGTTCTGGGCCTGGCTGCAGCCGGTGTTGGGCAGCTGGACCGAGAGATAGCGCACCGCATCGCGCACCGATTTGGCGACCGTGTTGTATTCGTAGAGCGCACGGCCGAACTCGACGACCAGCATGCTCAAAAGGATTAGCAAGGGCAGGATCAGAGCCAGCTCAACCAGCTCCACTCCCTGTTGCCTATGGTGCTTGGTCATGGCGTTCACCTCACGAGGACGGGAACCAGCGGTCCGGCCGAGCCGCCCGCGAGTCCGCTGGTGGTGCAGGGGCTGCCAGTGGCGCTGGCATTGCCCAGGTATTCGAGCTGCACATCATCGACTGGAATCTTCATGGGCTCGAGCATGAGCATGCAGGCGAAATCGACCACCTTGCGGCTGGTGTTGACGATGGGTACCGTCACGATGCGGCGGTCCGCGCCATAGGTCTTGAGCTGCGCCGATGTGGCTACCGACGAGAAGCCGCCACCCTGCTGCCCGCACTGGGCGGGGTTGTTGCCACAGGGCGTGAACGCCAGGCGCTGGGCGAGAAAGTTGGGCGTGCCGCCCGAGCTGCCGTTGTAGGCGCTGCGGCCTGCGCTCCAGGTGCTGGTGTTGTAGATATAGCCGGTGTAGTCGGGCCGGCCCACGCTGGGTCCGCTGGAGTTCTTGTAGATGCCGAATCTATAGTTCCAGATTTCGACGATGGAAGCCTGAACGCCAGGTGTGCCCAGGGTGTCGCCCAGCTTGCTGCCGCAATGGCCGTTGAGCTCGTCGGCGGTCTCGGAGGCACTGTTGGAGCCGTCCAGATTGGCCCAGCCGAAAGCGCTGCCGCCGTTGGACTTGGCCAACAGGGTGAGCCAGTCTCCGGCTGTGTAGCCGTAGTCGGGTTTGGTTGCCCCAGGCGTTTTTGCTTGCAGAGCCACCGGAATCGGACAGGCGCTTTGTGCACTGGCCCGTGTGGCCACTGCATAAGCGCCCACATTGCCGGTGGCCGGAAAGCTGGTGCTGTCACCGGAGAAGGCCCCCAGCGCCTTCAGCAGCCAGATGCTGATATTGGATTGGGTGTGCGTGCACTGCGAATAGACGGCAGCGGTCGCGCTTGTGGTGCTCAGATAGCTGGCGTCGCGAAAGCTGACATCGGCGGCGGTGATCTGACCCTGGCCGCTCCAGTTGGCCGACTGCAGGTTCACGCCGTTGAGATTGCCGGCAGCAGCACCGGCGCTCACGGCGCGGCTGATTGCATCTGGCTGCTTGTTGAGTTCGCGCGCCGCGGCCAGCGCGCAGCTGTCAAGTGCCGTCTGCAGCTCTGTCCTGACGATGAACAGGCGCCCGAAATCCAGCGCGATGCCCATGAATCCCAGCAGCAGCAAAAGAGTCAATGCTGCCGTGACGATGATGGCGCCATGCTGCTGACGCCGTGAACTGCGCCGGCTGCGGCTTCCGGCAGGCCGCACCAGGGTCGGGGCAAGAATGCGGGTGCTCATGATGGACTCTCATAGGGCGGCAGAACCGGTGAAAAGAATGCGGGTCAGAGGCGGTCGGCACGGCAGCAGGACTGCCGTGCCGACCGCATCGACGTCGCTGCTAGTTGCAGGTGCCCGTCAGGCAGCTTGTGACTCGTGCGACGAAGTCCGCAAGCTTGCCGCCGGCCAGGCCCTGAATTGCCAGCACCAGTGCAATGGACACCACGGCAATGATCAGCGCGTACTCGACGACCTGCGCACCTTCATCGTCCCTGAGCAAGTGCTGCAGACGCAGGCTCGATTGGGTGATGGAGTACATGGCTTTCTCCTGTAAAGGTGTATGTCCAGGACAGCTGGGGCTGGGTTACTGGCAGGTTGTGTTTGGCGACAGGCAGGCGGCGACGCGGTTGATGAAGGAAGTGAAGCCACCACCGGACGCTGTGAGTGCCTTGAGAGCAAGAACCAGCGCGATGGAGACCACGGCGATGATCAGTGCGTACTCGACGACTTGCGCACCTTCATCGTCACGAGCAAAAGACAGCAGGGAATGGCCAAATTGTTGAGCGATATGGGACATGATGAACCTCACAATGTTGATGGATTGAAGACAGTTTCGAAAGGTCGGCGGCTGTGCCGAGGGCTGGCGTGCAAGGCCGGTGTGCGATCGGGGCTCCTTTCGGAATCAATTGGTCGGATGGTGAAAAAACTGGGTGTGTTCAAGGAGTTCCGCCACTGGCGCCGGAGTTGCTGGTGCTCAGCGAGCCACCGATATTGATGACGTTGACGGCCTGAGGCGGGCTCTTGTAGCTCTGCTCGTACCGCTCCATGCTGTGGCGCGTGGCCCGGCCGTCCATGCCGGTGGCGCCGTCCACGCCGACTCCGGCCGTCCTGCCCGCTTGCGGGTCTATGGTCATCTGCAGGCGGGCGTTGCGTACGGCTTCGCCAAAGCGGGCGTCGTAGTGCGGGGTTGTGCTGCCGCAGCCCGCCAGCAGGGCGGCAAGGGCTACGGGAAATAGGATGCTGCGTTCGGTCATGGCTTGCCTCCGGTTCAGGTGGGCGGATTCAGGGGGGCGGGACGGTCGACCGAGGGCTCGACCGGTGCTTGTGGTTGCAGCTCCTGGGGTGCTGCGGTTGGTGCTGGCATCGGTGTGGCTGCGCCGTCAGGCATGGCAGGTGCAGGTGCTGTCTTCCCTGCGGGCGCGGGCTTGGAACTCTCCAGTGCGCCGTTGAGATAGCGCTCGGCGCGTGAGGGTGGTACATGGTTGTCCGTGGGTACCCTCGGCGCTTCTGCCAGAGCCTGTACCAGGCGCGGAGTGATGATGAACATCAGCTCGGTCTGATCGGTCTGGAACTCGGTGCTGCGGGCCAGCGCGCCGAGAACCGGTATTTCCCCCAGTCCCGGAAAGCGTTTGACGGCCTCGGTGATATTGTTTTTGATGAGGCCTGCAATGACCAGGCTTTGCCCGTCATTGAGCTGCACCGTGGTGTCCGCACGCCGTACCGTGAGCGAGGGGATCACGGATGTGACGCCGTTGATGGAGGTAAAGGGCGAGCCGGTCTGCGACAGATCCGAGACCTCGGACACCAGTTTGAGGTTGACGCGCGAGTTGCCGAGCACGGTCGGTGTGAACTTGACGCCGATGCCGAATTCCTTTTCCTCCAGCGACATCACCGGTACGCCGTTGGTATTGGTCTGCGCCACAGGAATGAAGATCTTGCCGCCCGAGAGAAAGCTGGCCTGCTGGCCGCTGATGGCCATGATGTTGGGCTCGGCCAGGATGCGCACCAGGCCGTCATCCTTCTGCCCATCGATGCTGATCGAGCCTTTGCCGATGCGCAAGGCGCTCAACACGCCACCGCCGCCGCTCAGGAAGTTGGAGATGATGCTGTAGCTGTTCTGGCCATTGCTGGTGACGCGCTGGCCGCTGAGGCTTGAGCCCAGCTTGTCGAGCAAAGTCTTGCTGACCTCGGCAATCTTGACTTCCAGCATCACCTGGTGGGGCGAGGTGGTGCGCAGCAGGTTGACGATCTTCTTGCTGTCGCTATAGGCGCCGGCGAGCGTCACCACATCGTCCAGGCGCAGCGGATTGCTGATCTCTCCGCTCAGGACCAGGGCATTGTCTGCCCCCTGGACGCGGATGCTGCGCTCCTCCGGCATGAGCTCGCTGAGCTTGGCCTGCAGCGGACCCGGGTCCATGGTGACGATCACGTCCTTGATGAAGCAGGCGCCCTGGGCGTTTTGCAGGATGACGTTCATGGAGCCGGACTTGCGGCCGCGAAAGAACAGATCCCTGGGGCTGAGCAACTGCACTTCGATATCGCCCATGCCGTTCTGTACCTGCATCTGCGGCTGTCCGTTGGCGGCTGCCTGGCCGGCTCCGGGCGTCTGGCCGCTGACCAGGATGCGCGCCATGGGCGAGTTCAGTGGAATGACCACGGATTTACCCAGCGTGACCGTGGTCGGGTCCTCTGTGTGAATGGCCGTGCAGTTCCTGGCGGGCAGGGTGGTGCGGGGAGCTGCGGGAGCGGCCGCAGCCACAGGGCCGGGCTGGGCAGGTGTGCCCGCAGACTGGGCCAGCGCAGGTGCTGAGCTGGCGAGCAGCATGCTAGCTGCCAGATATAGGTGATGGTGTTGCACGGCCGACCTCTCTGAGTGGTTGCGGGTGGAAGATCAGAAGCAGTTGAGAGTTCGAGCGCCGCCCTGGATCACTTCGACACAGGTGGCTGTCGAAGCCTGGGGTGCGGGCCTGGCTCGCTGCATCACGGGTTTGGCGGGTGCTGCGACCTTGACGGGGGCAGGCACAGGCTCAGGTGTTCCAAACAGCTGGTGCTTGGTGATGCCGACGGTGCTGGTCGGTTCCTTGTCGATCTGGTTGCGCAGCACCAGTGAAAGATTGCCCACGCTGCGTGCAAGATCGAGCCTCTCGGCATCTTCGGGGCTCAGCTCAAGGGTGACGGCGCTCACCACCTTGGGTTTGGTCTCGTCGCGGTCGGCTTCCTGGGCCACGGCCAGGACCAGCACGTTTTCAAGTACGGTCTTGCTGATCTGGCGCGAATCCTCCATCTTGCCGGCCTGCTCCTGCTGGGCATTGACCACCACATCCACGTAGTTGCCGGGCAGGGCGAAGCCCGCCACACCGACCACATCGTTGACGCGCACCGTCATGGCCCGCTTGCCCGGAGCGATGACGGCTGCCAGTCCGCCCTTGGTGCCGATCGGGGCCAGCTTGCCTTCGAGCACGGCCTCGCCGCGCAGCACGCCGACCTTGACCACCCGGTCCTGCAGCTGCTGCATGTCATGGAAAGCGCCATCGGGTATGGAGCCCCGCGGCCAGTCCACGGTGTTCAGCATGTTCGGCAGGATCTTGCCGCCCAGTGGAATGTCGGTGGCAGCAACGACCACCTTGTCGGCGTCCAGGCTGCCGCGCTGGGCGACCCAGTTGGCGGCGTAGACTGCGGCCGCCAGACTGGCCAGTACGGCGAGGACAAACAGACCCAAAGCTTTGAGGTTTTTCATGGGAGGCTCCCGCTATGCCGTGATGTAAGTGACTAGACCCAGGTGAACTGCCGAGCGACCAGGAACGCCAGGGTTCCCAGGGCGATGCTGACGCCGTAAGGCAGCTTGCCTACCGACTGCGCCGAGCTGGAGCGGGCATCGGGAGTGATCCCTGCCGCGACATTGATGTAGAGCAGCTGGACGGCCTCGGCAGAGTTGCGCAGCAGCTTGCCGGCCATGCGGTGCCAGAGTGCGTAGCTGATGGCAGCCACACCGCCGGTGATGAAGATAAAGATCACGGCCTGCCAGGTGGCTTCGGGTCCGATAAAGCTGCCGACCATGGCCATCAGCTTGACGTCGCCGCCGCCCATGGCATGAAGCAGATACAGCGGCAGCATCATGGCCAGACCCAGCGCCATGCCGCCCAGCGCCCAGAAAAAGCCGCCGCTATGGGGGTGGTGGTGGGCCAGCAGACCATAGAGCAGGGCCAGGGTGATGCCACCAAAAGTCAGGCGATTGGGAATGCGCCGTGTGCGCAGATCGCTGATGCTGGCAGCCAGCAGGAGCAGCAGCAATATCAGCGAGCGCGGCTCGGTGAACAGGCCCGCCATCAGCTCGGATGCTGCGCTGAGTTCGGAAGATGTCATGGTCAACCTCCAGTCCTGTGTTCAGCGAATCCTGTTCGGGCCTCAGAGTTGACGCTGGCTGTCTGCTGCGTTCAGCTCATCTGACTGATGTCTACAGGATTCGGACGATATGTGACTAAATACAATTTCTCTATCAACTTCATTCTTTTGTTTAATTTTGTGGAAATACTATTCCTATAGAAATCACTTATCAATATTTGATCTCGTAAGAATTTTCCTAATCTGCATGAGATGCAAATGTGACGCCGTTGTAGGTTGCGTAAGCAGTGGTCTCATGCGTTGGCTGACGCAGATGGGCTCACGGTCGGTGTCGGCTACAGAGGGCGCTCGCAAGGCCTTGCCTGGAGCTCGCGCGCAGAGGAGTCGGGGAGCCGGGGAGGCAGCAGAAACGCTGACAGGGCTTGAAGAGAGAGCTGGCCCGGTGAAGCCCGGCAGGCGCTGAAATGTGCTGTGGGCGTTACCCATGCTCCGGGGCCTGAGGTGCCCGCTGCTGCATGGCGGGGCAGGCCCGGGGCGTAGGCATCACGGCCTGGGGCAGGGCCGCCGCGGCACTGAGTAGCCGCTTTTAGGGATGAGGCCGGGTAGTCCTCGGCAAGCTGCAGCCCGGCAGGAGGCCGGCATTTCCTCCTGGCCTGCCGGTGGCTGTCTTGACGACGGTTTGCTGCGAGCGTTGATCCGGTCTTCAGGCAACACCCGCTCGGCGTATCCACAGGGAAAGCGGTGCTATATAAAATATAGCTTGTAGCGCTTTTCCTGAATGGATTTCATTGCTGAAGTAACTCTATTTCATTGCCTGAATTGCGAAGCAAGCTTCTATTTTGATAGTTGTCTGAAGGCGGAAAATACCGGCGCAGCTTCAGGCCTTTGCC
Source organism: Comamonas testosteroni (assembly GCF_000761245.1). Lineage (GTDB taxonomy): Bacteria > Pseudomonadota > Gammaproteobacteria > Burkholderiales > Burkholderiaceae_C > Comamonas > Comamonas testosteroni_C. The sequence continues at coordinate 370,845 of NZ_AWOR01000046.1, forward strand.
CTGCGCTGGCTGTGCAGGCCCAGCAGCACCAGCACGACGGCCACCAGAGGCAGCATGCCGATATTGATGCCGTTCCAGCCGGCGCTGTGCAGCAGCTGGCCCGATCCGAACGAGGCCACGGCCACCGTGCCGAAGACCAGGAAGTCATTGAGTGCCTGCACCTTGGCGCGCTCCGAGGGGCGGTAACACTCGGTCAGCAGCGCCGTGGCACCGATGAAGCCGAAGTTCCAGCCCACGCCCAGCAAAATCAGCGAGCCCCAGAAGTGGAAGATATCCAGGCCCATCAAGGCCAGCACGCCGGCCGCACCTATCATCAGCAGGCCCAGAGCTGTCACGGGCCGCTTGCCATAACGCGCAATCAGCTTGCCGGTAAAAAAGCTGGGCACGAACATGGCCAGCACATGCCATTGGATGCCCATGGCGGCTTCGCCCACGCTGTGGCCGCAGCCCACCATGGCCATGGGCGCGGCGGTCATCAAAAACGCCATCAAGCCGTAGCTGACCACACCGGCCGCGCAGGCCACGACGAACTGGGACGTGCGGGCAATTTCGCCCAGCGGCCTGGCGTCGCCAGCCACGGCCTTCTTGCTCTGAGGCTGCGGCAGACGCAGGCCCATGAGCAGGGGCAGGGCCAGCAAGGCCAGGGCCGCCTGGCTGTAGAAGCTGCCGGCGAACGGGGTGGCAGGCAGGGCGTCACGCGTCCAGATCACCACCTGCGGGCCGATGATGGCGGCAATCAGGCCACCGACCATCACGCGCGAAATGGCCTTGGCCTGCTGCGCGGGCTCGCTCACCATATCGGTGGCGGCGAAGCGGTAGCTCTGCACGCAGGCCGCATAGAAGCCAGCGAGCGCCGTGCCGATGCAGAAGGTGACGAAGTCGCTGTGGGCAATGCCTTGCGCGGCGACCACGCCGGAGATCACGCCCAGGATGGCACCCAGCACATAGGCCGCGCGGCGGCCCATGCGGTTCATGATCCAGGCGGCCGGCAGGGTGGACAGCGCCAGCCCGAGCTGGTAGATGCTGACCGGCAAGGTGGACGCCGTGGGGTTGGACGACAGCTGCTGCCCGACCAGGCCGCCCAGTGAGATGATGATGGGCGGAGAGGCTCCCCCCAGGGACTGGGCTGCGACCAGCAGGCCCATATTGCGGCTTTGTTGTGTGTTGTTGTCTGATTGCATAAATCGCTTCGGCTGTCCATGCTTGTGCGCAGATTTGTCACATCTTGCAGCATTCATATTGGCCGCACATTAAAAGGTTTGCAGCGGGCATGATGCAGATGCGAGCCTGGTGATCGAAGTGAATGGAAGTGATATGACGTTGAAATGCCTGACTGGCCGGGCTGCGGGCCTGAACATCGCTATGGCGCTCATGAGCTGGGCGTCGATGGCGCATGCCGAGACGGCAGACACCTCGCATGAAGCGGTGGTCTGGTCGGCGAGCTATCGCGGCGAGATCGCCGGCAAGGCAGTCAAGCTGGAGTTGTGGCGGCTCGACGGAGCCGTTGGCGGCAGCTATTGCTATGAACCTTGCAATCGGCCCGGCGCCACGCTCGATCTGGAAGGCTCGGCAAGCGGACAGCTGACCGAGACGCCGATGGCGGGAGCAAGCGATCCCAGGCCGTCGGGCCGCTGGTCGCTGGCGGCTTTGCCGGGCATGGCGCCGCCGCGTCTTCAGGGCCAGTGGCAGTCCATGGACGGCAAAAGGCGCTGGCCGATCCATCTGCTGCGCCAGCCCCCGGCTTTTCCCCATGCACTGCATTACGAGCTGCGCCTGCTGATGAATCAGAAGCTGCGCTCCCTGGCCGACTGCGGCGAATATACGGATCTGCAGGTGTCTGCCATTCAGGTCTATGAGCAGGGACGCCTGAAGCAAAGCCTGCCGACCGACGCCGTGGGCAGCTGCTGGCTGGTGCAGCCACGCTGGGTGGATGCGAATTTTGACGGCTGGCCGGACCTGACCCAGGCGCTGAATCTGCCTGCGGGGCCGAATATTGCGCACCGCACCTGGATTTACGACCCGGACACGCAGAAGCTGGTGCTGGGGCCGCAGTCCCTGCAGGACATCAGCTCGCCCGCCTTCGATGGCAAGGCCAGGCGCATCTACAGCGAATGGCGTGCCAGTTGCTGCAGCCATGGCGTGGACATCTACGCCTGGAAGCCCGCGGGGCCGGAGCTGGTCGAGCAGGCTGAAAGCCATATGCTGCCGGTGCGCAAGGGCGGCAAGCTCATGGCCTGCTATCAGATGCCGGCCTATGCGCAAGGCCATGTGCGCTGGCCTAGCGGCCTGTACCAGCGCGGCGGCGAGCTGAGCCTGGCGCAGGAGCCTGCTGCCGACTGGTGCGATGCCGACCCTGCTGCCACCATGGGCCAGAATCTGGTACAGGTGCTGGCCGAGCCCAGAGCCGGACAGCCACCCCAGGTCCTCAAGGCCTATGGCGCAAGCTACCGCAAGGTCGATACGCCCCAAGGCGCCCGTTACTGCCCCGATATCGCGGTCTTCGATGCCGATGCCCGCAAGGTGGTGCGTGTGCTGATGAGCGAGAACGCCGAGCAGGACTGCGAGGTGGAAAATCCAGCTCGGGTTCAGCATTGAAAACGACTTATCGCTATGCATGGAAATCGCTTGCTGCTATCGTTTTGAGAAAGTTTGCTTGTTATACAATTTAACAAATTGAGACTCATTCTCAACAAGCCTTAGCCACGCACTTCGTTTTAGCCATAGGAGATCGATCGAAAACGAGGTCTACATGGCAACCCCAGTTCGTGGCGGCGCAGGCAATGCGCCGTCGGCTTCAGCGCTCGCGTCCACGCGGCTCGCTCCATTCGCGCATTGGCTGTCTTCTGCGGCGTGCCGCAGCCCCCGCTCAGCCGTGGGGCTGGCGGTGTTGGTCGTTTTGAGCGCCGGTGCCCAGGCGCAGTCGCAGGCGACGGACCCGCAGGAAAAACGCCTGAGCGAAGTCACGGTTTCCGGCAAGCAGGACGGCAGCGCTCTGCCTGCGCTTGCCCCTGGCGCCCAGGTCGCCAAAGGGGCGGCGCTGGGGCTGCTGGGCAATGTGGATGTGATGGATGCTGCTTTCAACATCACCGCCTACTCCGAAGAGCTGATCCGCGACCAGAATGCGGCCACGCTGGCTGCCGTGCTGGAAAACGACTCCTCGGTGCGTTTCACCACCAATACCGGCCATGTCAACGAGAACTATGTGATTCGCGGCTTCGACGTCAATGCCAGCGAAGTGGCTTTCAACGGCCTGTACGGACTGGCGCCCGACAGCCATGTGCCGACCGAGATGATTGAGCGCGTGGAGCTGCTCAAGGGCCCGGGCGCGCTGCTCGGCGGCATGGCTCCCAATGGAGCGGTGGGCGGCGTGGTGAATGTGGTCAGCAAGAAGCCGCTGGCCGAGGATCTGACGCGGCTGACCACCACTTTCACCTCGGGCTCGCAGCTGCAGGAGCATGTGGATGTATCGCGGCGCTTCGGCCCCGAGCGTCGCCTGGGCATACGCTTTAACGGCGCGCTGTCCAGCGGGCAAACCGAGGTCGACGACCAAAAGCGCCGCCGCCGCCTGGGCGCCGTGGCGCTCGACTATCAGGGCGATCGCTTCACGCTGGGACTGGATGCCTATCACTACAAGGTGAATCTGGACAACGGCAGCCCGGTGATGGTGAGCTTTGGCAAGATGAAGAATCTGATCGGCGCGCCGGATGCCAGCAACAATCTGTTCCGCGGCGTCAACACCGAAGTGGAGAACAAGTCGGTGGCGCTGCGCGGCACCTTCGAGCTCAGCGACAGCTGGCAGCTGTACGGCAGCCTGGGCAAGGCCTGGCATGACTATGCCGGCCAGCCCACGGGCACACGTGTGGTGCTCAACGCCGTGGGAGATGGCTCTGCCGTGGGTCAGACCTATAACCTGCAGGGCTATACCAACAGCACGGCGCTGGACGCGGGTTTGCGCGGGCGCTTCAAGACCGGCGATGTGGGCCATCAGCTGGTGTTCTCGTTCAACGAGCTGCAGCAGCAAAGCGGGCGCGCGCTGCCCATCGTGGTCAGCAGCAGCTACACCACCAATATCTACGATCCGGTGCTGCCGGTTCTGGCCGGCCCGCGCAATGCCGTGCGCCAGGAAAACGACAATGTGATCCGCAGTCTTGCCGTGGCCGATACCCTGAGCCTGCTGCAGGACAGGCTGCAGCTGACGCTGGGCGCGCGCCACCAGCGCGTGAATCAGAAGATGAAGGGCTACGACGAGAGCGCCGTCACTCCCATGCTCGGCCTGGTGGCCAAGCCCTGGGGCGAGGATCTGTCCTTCTACGCCAACTACATCGAGGGGCTGAGCCCAGGCCTTGAGGTCGGCTCCACCTATGCCAATGCAGGCGAGGCATTCGCGCCCTACAAATCCAAACAGATGGAGGCGGGCGTGAAGTGGCGCCGCGCAGGCTGGACGAATACGCTGTCGCTGTTCCAGATCGAGAAGCCTTCGACCACCATCGATACGGCGGCCAATACCCTCAAGCTCAATGGCGAGCAGCGCAACCGCGGTGTGGAGTGGAATACCTTCGGCGCGCTGAGCTCCAGTTTGCGCGTATTGGGCGGCATCACGTACCTGCAGCCCAAGCTGACCAGCACCCAGGGCGGCTCCAACGACGGCCATGATGCGTTCGGAGCAGCACGCTGGGCGGCCAATCTGGCGGCGGACTGGGATGTTCCGGGCGTGGCCGGTCTGGCGCTGAACGCACGCCTGGTGCATACGGGCAAGCAGTGGGTCAACTCGGCCAACACTTTGCGTGCCCCGAGCTGGACGCGCTTTGATGTCGGCGCGCGCTACACCACGCGCGTTGCCGATAAGAAAGTGGTCTTGCGCGGTACGGTGGACAACGTCTTTGGGCGCAATTACTGGGCTGGAGCCTTTGCCGACAACTTCCTGATCGTGGGCGCACCGCGCACCGTGCGCATCAGCGCTGCTGTGGACTTCTGAGGCGGAGGAAGCATCAATGCATGAAAATCATCAAGGGTTGCCATTGCCATTGCGATTGCCATTGCCGGTGACAGGCCACAGGCCATCGGGCAAAGGCCTGCGTTCCTTGCTTGTTCCCGGCCTGCTGGCTGCGGCCAGCGTCGCCATCGCTAGTCCGGCCAGTGCTGCCGGTGCGGCCCGTCCCTTGCCGGCCGACACCGCTCAGAGTGCGGCCAAGGCGGCCGCCTCGCTGACGCTGGGGGAGCCGCTCTCCGGCAGGCTTGCGCCGGGACAGAGGCTGAGCCTGCAGCTGCAGGCACCGGCCGGTGCCGTGGTGCGCGGCAATCTGCAGGCGCTGGGCGTTGTGCTGGATGTGCAAACGCCTGACGGGCGCCATCTGCGGCGGCTGAGTCAGGGCGCAGGCGCCGATCACGCATTCACCTGGCAAAGCCGGGGCATGGCGAAGGAGCGTCTGGTGCTGCGCGCCGAGAAGGTCCAGCCCTATGCGTGGGCAGCAAACGGCGTGTCGGCGGCGCAGGACGGGCGCAGCGATGCTCCGACCTATGCTGCGCCCAGCCCTGGCGCCTACGAGCTGACGATCACCCAGGTGCTGGCGCCGTTGGCGGCTGGCCATGCGCCTGCGGCAGAGATCGAACCGGAGCCGCTGCGCAGCCCCAGGCTCAAGGCCTTGCAGGCGCGGCTGGCGCAGGGCGGCGACGGCCGCAGCTTCTGGCAGGAGATGCAACGCGAGGGAACGCCGCTGATCGAGCCCTGGGATGCCGAGCACCAGTTGGTGAGCTTTGTCTGGCGTGGCGCCGGGCAGTCCGTGCGGCTGTTCGGCAGTCCCTCGGGCAATCATGAGCCGCTGCAGCGCCTGGGAAGCAGCGATGTCTGGTGGGCCAGTTTCGTCATGCCCAGGGATGCGCGGCTCAGCTATGGTTTTGCGCCCGATGTGCCTGCGGTCTCGGCCGATGCCATGATTCAGCGCCGAGCCATTCTGTCCACCTTGCAGCGCGATCCGCTCAATCGCCAGAGCTGGGGGCGGTCTGCGGATCTGCAGGCGGTGCAGGATCGCTACGACGGGCGCTCAGTGCTGACACTGGCCAAGGCGCCGCCCCAACCCTGGAGCCAGTCCCGCGCCAGCGTGGCAACTGGCCAGTTGCAGCGTCACTGGCTGGGCAGCCAGGCACTGGGCAATGGGCGCGACATCTGGATCTACAAGCCGCAGGGCTGGCAGCAGGCCGATGCGGCTCAGCGTTCCCTGCTGGTGCTGTTCGACGCCCAGGCCTATCTGCGCCAGGTTCCCACGCCCGCCATCATCGACAACCTTATGGCCGACGGCCTGCTGCCTGCAACGGCCGTCGTGCTGGTGGCCAATGGCGCAGGCGACGCGCGCAGCCGCGAGCTGCCGCCCAATCCGGAGTTTGCCGACTTCATGGGCCGGCAACTCATGCCCTGGCTCAAGGCACAGGGCATAGCGGCAGGGGCGGAGCGCACGGTGATTGCAGGATCGAGCTATGGCGGCCTGGCTTCAAGCTATGTGGCGCTGCGCTATCCGCAGTGGTTTGGCAATGTGCTCAGTCTTTCGGGCTCCTACTGGTGGGCTCCCAAGGGCGAGCCGCCCAACTGGCTGGCCCGCCAATATCTGCAATCGCCGCAGCTGCCGATACGCTTTTACCTGGATGCCGGCATCTACGAGGGGACTCGTGGCGGGCAGGCAGGCATACGCGAAACCAGCCAGGAGCTGGGCGATGTGCTGCGTGCCAAGGGCAACAAGGTCGTGCAGCGTGTGCACAGCACCGGTCATGACTATGTGCACTGGCAGGGGTCGCTGGCCTGCGGGCTGCTGGCGCTGACGGGTCGTGAGCCATCGACCGAGGCGCTCAAGGAGCAGGTCGAACAGGCCTGCGGGCTCTGAGTCCGGGGAGCACAAAAAAAGGGGCCTGAGGCCCCTTTTTTGATTTTGGCCAGCAGCGCTTGTTCGCAAGCGCTCCAGGCTTTTTTATGCAAGCTTCTACTTGAGCTTGTGGCCGCATTCGCCGCAGAACAGGTCATTGGCGGCTACAGGGGCGCTGCAGGCGGGGCAGCTCGGCGCAGCCTGAGCCAGGCGGGCTTTCTCGGCGGCCTCTGCTTCGGCGCGGGCGCGGGCCGCTTCACGCTCGGCAGCCTGCTGCCTGGCCAGTTGCTCGGCTTCGGCTTGCTGACGTGCTTCTTCGGCAGCCTGGGCTGCGGCGCGCTCCTCAGCGGCCTTTTGCTGTGCTGCGCGCTCTGCGGCCTGGGCTTCGGCCCGCTGGCGTGCGGCCAGTTCCTGAGCTTCGGCAGCCGCACGTTCGCGTGCAGCTTGCTCGGTGGCCTCAGCTTCAGCCTTCAGACGGGCTGCTTCGGCCTCGGCACGCAGGCGTGCTGCCTCGGCTTCGCTACGCTGGCGGGCGGCAGCCTCTTCAGCGCTTTGACGTGCTTTGTCCGCCGCATCGGCGGCAGCACGCTCGCGCGCCTGCTGTTCGGCAAACGCCTGCTCGGTGGATACCGCCGTGGCGGCAGTCAGACCTGCGGCAGCTGCTGCTGCGCCAGCCGTTGCTGAGGCAGCGGTTGCTGCGCCAGCGCTGGCATTGCTGTCGGTGCCGGGCGGGGTGTCGGTGGCGGAGGGCTTGGCCGTGGCTTCCTGCAGGCGCTCGCTGGCAGCCTGCTTGGCGCGCTCGGCCGCAGCCATGGTGCGTTCTGCAGCAGCCATGGTCTGGGCCTTGGCTTCCTCGGCTTTTTTGCGCACATCGCCAATCAGGCTGTCCAGTGCACCCTCGGCTTCGGCGGGGTCCACGCTTTCACGAGCCTGCAGATAGATCAGATTCATGCCCATGATGGCCACCTGGGCCAGCAGTGCGCCCACTACGCAGTAGAGAACGCCCAGGCCGGCGATGAGGCCGGTGCTGCCGCCACTCATCATGCCCATGGGATTGAAGCCACCACCGTAGCCACGGCCGTAGCCGCCACCCATGAACATGCCGGCCATGGAGCCGGCATCTCCGGTAATGCTCATGGCCATCCCGGTCAGGGAGACGGTGGCAGGCACCAGTCCGGCGAACAGCATGAAGCAGACCAGGCCCAAAATGACATAGAGCACGACTTCCATCAGCACCACTTCGACCAGACGCTTGCGCGCGATGCTCAGCACATTGGCCAGAGCAGCCTTGACGGACAGGCCGCTCCACAGCGCAGGACCCATCAGCGGGCCGACGACCCAGATCATGGCGATCAGCAAGGCGGCGGCGACCAGCACCAGAATCGGGTGGGCCACAAAGGCCAGAATGCCGCCGAGCACGGGAATCTTGCAGATGAAGTAAATGACGGCAGCCAGCAGGTAGTAGGCCAGCGTGGCCACAAATATCGCCAGACCGACCAGCAGGAATTTGGGAAGGCACAGCAGACCGGCCGATGCCGCCGCCGAGAAGGAGCGTACGGGCTCGTTTCTGGCCTTGTCCATGAGCATGATGCCGACGCCTGAAGAGCCGGCCAGCAGCGCAATGACGGCCGCCAGCATGAAGATCAGGTACATGAAGAAGCCGGCCTTGACCAGCATCCAGGCCGCGCCCGCTATCAGTGCGCCGGTCAGCAGCAGTGTCAAGAAGCACAGCAGCAGCGGTCGCCACTGAGTCAGCCCTTCGGCGGCTCTGGCAAGGGTGGCAAAACGTATCTCTCCCAGGGGTTGCTCTCTCATTTTTCGTCCTGTCTTATGGTTGGGGCTGGCTGGTGTGGCGCGATGAGCCGCTGGCTGGCCGGGGTCAAAGCTTGCCGCGGATCTCGCCGGCTTCGATGGTGTAGCGCTCCACGCCGGCGGGCAGACCAGTATCGATCTTCTTGATGACAGTCACGGGTTTGCCGCCCTTGGACTGGGTGGTGCCAGTGGCGGTATTCACACGCCCGGCCTTGACATCCTCGTCGGACTGATCGACCACGATGCTGGACGAGCCCCGGTTGTCGGCCAGTTCATTGGCCAGCTCCTTGAGCACATTCATGGCCTGGGTGTATTCCTTGCGGCCCTTGGCGGCCAGCGGCATCTCCACGGTCAGGGCGGAGAAGCTGCGCATCTGGTGTGCCTGTCCCGACTGGGCATCGGCAATGCTGACGGTTCTGGTCTGCACCGGACCGGCCACGGCGCGCTGCCTGGCCGGCAGCTTCTGCATGGCTTGCACGGCCTGGGCCTGCATGCTTTGCGCCTGCTGGGTTTCCTGATCCAGAGCGGCCTGCAGACGCGCAAAGCGCTCGTTCTGCCCGCCCGACACAGCGGTTGCGGGCGCGCTGCCGCCGGGGCCGCAGCTGGGGTCTGCAGAATTGGTGACGCGCGAGAGCATGCAGCTCAGCGATGTGGAGGCATCTTGCAAGGTGGCGCAGCCGCCAAGCAGCGTTGCGGCGCAGGCCAGCACAGTGAGTTTGAGTTTTTTCATGGCTTTCAATCCAACAGGTCATCCAGCGATGGCGCGGTGTTTTTCTTGACTGCAGGTGTTCTTGCAGGGGCCGGCATGGGCGGTTTGCCAGATGCCGGGGCTGAGGACAGCTCCGGGTTGGCCGCCGGCGCGGGGGTGACGCTGACAGTGTCTGGGGTCGTCACCGCGGGGGCGACTGCGGTGGCGGGTGCGTTGTCTGCGGCGCCGGCAATCGTGGCATTTTCGGCAGGCGTCGCTTGCGCTGCGGTACTGCCGCCCAGCGGGCCGACCAGGGCGTCGGCCTTGGCCTTGTCTTCGGGGGATATCCCATCCTTGCCGGCTTGGGACGAACCGGATGCGCTATTGCCCGCGCCGCTCAGGCCCTTCATATTGCTTGCCATCATCACTCCGCCCGCAATGGCTGCGACCAGCAGTGCCAGCGCCACCCATTTGATCCAGGCATTGCTGCTGCGCACCGGCTCTTGGGGAAAGGCCGGTGTGCGGTCGTTGCGCGTCGCAAATGCGGCAGGTTCCGGCTGTGGCGGCCTTGGTGCGGGTGTATCCATGGCCTCGATCAAGGGCGGGGCCAGGCTTGCGCTGTCAACGGCCTGCGAGGCATCCAAAGGCATGGGCGGCGCAGTTGCCACCGCAGCATGGTTATCTCCGGGGCGCTCGAACACCATGCCGCAGCGTGTGCAGAAGCGGGCCTCGGGTTTGCAGACAGCCTGGCATTGGCTGCAGATTTTTTCAGCAGCAGTGATTGCCGCTTCCGGTTCTTGTCTGGCGCCGCAGCTCTTGCAGAACTTGGCAGTGGGAGAGAGCGGATTGCCGCATTGGGAACAATTCATGGTCTGCATTCGAGAAAAGAGTCCGCAGCAATGGCCGCTCGGCGGCATTGCTGCCTTGGCAATGCGTGGAATATGGGCCGGTTTCTGCGCATTGGCATGAACCGGTACGGACCCATGAAAAATGATTTGTATCTTAGCGGCGCATTTGCCGCAGCCTGTTGGATCGCTTTACGGGAATGTAAGCATGCTCGGCTTTGACAGCTTTTTGTCAGGCATGGCAATCCTTGAATGGGGTTGGGGTTTAGGGGGCTGCGCGCGGAGTTTCAGGGGATTTCTGGCGTAAGTGACTGATTTGAAAAGAACGCAATAAATCAGGTGCTTTATGGAAGCCGGGATTGCCGAGAAAAGCTCGAATCTCGAAATCTGTTTGATTTTTGCAAATGCTTCAAATGGTCGGGAGTGTTTTGCGCCGTAAAGATTTCAACGAAATACAGGCCTTGCCGAACCCCGGGAGTCAGCAAGGCGGGTAATCACTGCTGCGCAACCAGCGTCAGCAGCTCGATTTGCGGCGCCACGCCAAGGCGTATGGCAAAACCGGCCCACAGGCCTGCGCCGCTGCTGACCAGCAGCTTCATATTGCCGATTTGATATTCGCCGCGCACAAAACCGTTGTTGACGGGAGCCACCAGCCAGCGGTCCATGCCAAGAATCAGCCCGCCGTGGGTGTGGCCCGATATCTGCAGATTCACGCCCTTGCCCGCGTTGTCGCGCGCGAACTTGGGCTGGTGCGCCAGCAGAATATGAAACGGTGCGCCGGCCTTGCGGGCCTGGGCAGCAACCGCGTCCACATCGGGGGGGATGCCTTCGGCGACCTCGGGGTCGGCATTGTTGGGCGAGGTGCGGCCGAACACCGGGTCGCCGATGCCGGACAGGGCCAGCTTGCTGCCCTTGATGCTCAGCAGCTGCATGCGGTTTTCCAGCAGATTCAGGCCCAGGCGGCGGAACTCGGCCATCCAGGCGTTGTAGCCGCTGTAGTACTCGTGGTTGCCAGGTGCCGCCCAGACGCCGTAGCGCGCGCTCAAGGCGGCCAGCGGTGCCACATGGGCGCCGCTGGTGGCGACATCGCCGTCCACCATATCGCCGGGCAGCACGATCAGGTCGGGTGTGGTGGCCAGGGTGCGCTGCACGATGGTCTGCACATAGCTTGCATCATTGACCGGGCTGGCGTGGATATCGGCCAGCACGGCAATGCGCAGGCCCTGCAATGCGGCGGGCAGGTTCTGGACCGCGATCTGCTGCTCATGCACCCTGGGCGGCTGCAGGGCGTTGAAGACGCCGATGGCGCTCAGGCAGCCGGTCGCCACCACGGCGGCCGCGGTGAGTGCGGGAAGGTGCAGCAGCTGCGCCAGGCCGGTACGGCCCATGAGCCGGGCGATGAGCCACAGCAGATCGCGCAGCAGCACGAACAGCGCCAGCATCAGCAGCATGGCCAGAACCCAGCCGCCGGGCACCTGCAGGCGTGCCACCACGGCGTAGGGCAGGGCATTGGTCTGCACGGCCTTGAGCAGCAAGGCCGGCGCGATGCCCAGCAAGCTCGTGATCAAAACCGCCAGCAGGCGGCTCAGACGGGAGGTGCCGTTGAGACTGGAGACAGGCCACCAGAGCCAGAGAGCCAGAAGAGGGATGACGAAAGCAGCAGTCGAAACCATGGGAAGCAGAGAAATCAAAACACGACTTGCGCAAAACGGTTTCAGGCCGGGCGACGGCCTCAGAAGGCAGGCCGTTGTCGCATTCTTGTTTGCGTAAGTCCTACATAAATTGCCGCGAGCATAGCAAGCGTTGGTGTCCCCGCGATGAAAGCTGCTGCAGCCGCTGTCCCCGGCGCAACGCAGGGCGTTGAAAATGGCGCGGCACGGCTGCTTTTGCCATCACTGCGCAAGACCGGCCAAGGACGGGGATAATCCCAGCCCTTATGTCTTTGAAGATCAACTTCCCCGAGTCGCTCCCCGTATCCAGCCGTCGCCAGGAAATCATGGAGGCCATGGATCGCCATCAGGTCATCATCGTCTGTGGCGAGACCGGCTCGGGCAAGACCACGCAGCTGCCCAAGATCTCACTGGCGCTGGGCCGGGGCAGGCTCAATGCCGCGCCCGACGCCAACGGCCAGGTGCGAGGCCATCTGATCGGCCACACCCAGCCGCGCCGCATTGCCGCCAGCTCGGTGGCCAAGCGCATTGCCGAGGAGCTGAACACGCCGCTGGGCGAAGTGGTGGGCTACAAGGTGCGCTTTCAGGACACGCTGCAGAAGAACGCCTCCGTCAAGCTGATGACCGACGGCATCTTGCTGGCCGAGACCCAGACCGATCCGCTGCTCAAGGCCTATGACACGCTGATCATCGACGAGGCGCACGAGCGCAGCCTGAACATCGACTTTCTGCTCGGCTATCTCAAGCAGATCCTGCCCAAGCGCCCGGATCTGAAAGTGGTGGTCACGTCCGCCACGATCGATGCGGACCGCTTTGCCAAGCACTTCGAATCGAAGAGCGGTCCTGCGCCCGTGATCATGGTTTCGGGCCGCACCTATCCGGTGGAGATGCGCTATCGCCCGTTCGAGGGTGAAAAAGACAAGGATCTGAACGACGCCATTGCCGATGGCGTCGATGAGCTCTGGGCCGGCGGCAAGGGCGGCGACATCCTGATCTTCCTGCCCGGCGAGCGCGAGATTCGCGAAGCCGCCGACCATCTGCGCAAGCATCTGCAGCACTCGCCCACGCTGCGCAGCGCCGAGGTGCTGCCGCTGTTCTCGCGCCTGTCGCAGGCCGAGCAGGACCGTATCTTTGACGGCCATACGGGCCGGCGCATCGTGCTGGCCACCAATGTGGCCGAAACCTCGCTCACGGTGCCGGGTATTCGCTACGTGATCGACGCCGGTACGGCGCGTGTGAAGCGTTATTCCTTCCGCAGCAAGGTGGAGCAGCTTCTGGTCGAGCCGATCTCGCAGGCCGCCGCCAACCAGCGCGCGGGCCGTTGCGGCCGTGTGGCCAACGGCATCTGCATTCGCCTGTATGACGAAGAGAGCTTTGTCAGCCGCGACCGCTTCACCGACCCCGAAATCCTGCGCTCCTCGCTGGCCGGCGTGATCCTGCGCATGAAGTCGCTGGGTCTGGGCGATGTGGTGCATTTTCCCTTCCTTGAAGCGCCCTCGGGCCGCGCCATTGCCGACGGCTATCAGCTACTGGCCGAGCTGGGTGCGGTGGACGATCACGGCCATCTGCTGCCCATGGGCAAGGAGCTGTCGCGCCTGCCGCTGGATCCGCGCGTGGGCCGCATGATTCTGGAGGCGCGCGAGCGCCGCGCCTTGGCCGAGGTGCTGATCATTGCCTCGGCTCTGAGCGTGCAGGACGTGCGCGACCGGCCCATGGAAGCGCAGCAGCAGGCCGACCAGGCACATGCCAAGTTCGACGACGAGAAAAGCGAATTCAGCGGCTATCTGCGTTTGTGGAAATGGCTGTCGGATGCGCGCGGCGGCAAGGTCGTGGCCAAGAGCCGCAAGGAGATGGCGGCCCAGCACGCGCCTGCGGCCAAGCCCAGTGCGCGCAACCAGGCCTTCCTGCCCGTCAGCCAGCGTGCCAGCGGCGCGCAGCTCGAAGGCACGGTGGAGGAGCGGCTGGCGCTGTTCAACCCCGCCGAGCAGGCCCAACATGCCGAGGAGGCCGCGCACAAGATCAGCAACCGCCAGTGGGAGCAGCTGCTGCGCCAGAACTTCATCAATATCCGCCGCGTGCGCGAGTGGCGCGACATCCACTCTCAGCTGCTGACGGTGGTCAAGGAGCAGAAATGGCTGCTCAACAACGAGGCGGCGGGTTATGAGGCCGTGCACCTGTCCATGCTGTCGGGGCTGCTCGGCAATATTGGCTATCGTGCAGAGGAGAGCGAGAGCTATCTGGGTGCGCACGGCATCAAGTTTCACCCGCATCCCGGCGCCCACCTGAGCAAGAAGCCCGGTCGCTGGATCGTGGCGGCCGAGCAGGTCGAGACCTCGCGCCTGTACGGCCGCGGCATTGCGGCCATAGAGCCGCAGTGGCTGGAGGATGTGGGCGGCCATCTGCTCAAGAAGCAGCTGCTGGATCCGCACTGGAGCAAGAAGCAGGCCGATGTGGTGGCGCTGGAGCGCGCCACGCTCTACGGTCTGGTGGTCTACAACGGCCGCCGCGTGAGCTACGGCCGCGTCGATCCGCACGAGGCGCGCACTCTCTTCATCCGCCAGGCGCTGGTGGAGGGTGAGTGGGAAACCACGTGGCATTTCCTGCCCGCCAACCTCAAGCTCATGCGCAAGGTCGAGGAGCTGGAGCACAAGAGCCGCCGCCAGGACGTGCTGGTCGACGACGAGCTGATCTTTGCCTTCTACGACCAGCATCTGCCCAGGGATGTGTACAGCGGCGCGACCTTCGACAAGTGGTTCCGCGCCGAGAGCAGAAACCAGCCCGAGCTGCTGCGCCTGTCCAGGGACGAGCTGATGCGGCACGAGGCCGCAGGCATCACCACGGACAAATTTCCCAAGACCGTGAAGCTGGGCGGTGCCGATTGCAGCGCCAGCTATCTGCACAGCCCCGGCGACGCGCGCGACGGCATCACGGTCACCGTGCCGCTGTTCGTGCTCAACCAGGTGTCTGAGGAGCGTGCCGAGTGGCTGGTGCCGGGCATGCTCAAGGACAAGATTCAGGCGCTGCTCAAGAGCCTGCCCCAGCGCCCGCGCAGCCGTTTCGTGCCGCTGCCCGAGAGCGCGGCGCGGCTGGCCGAGCTGTTCACCGAGAGCGAGCGCTGGGCCCAGGGGGGGCTGATCGACGCCTTGCTCAAGCAGGTGCGCGACGAGACCTCGCTGGATGTGAAGCGCGCCGACTTCAAGCTGGACATGCTGAGCCCGCATCTGTTCATGAACTTCCGCATCACGGACGAGCATGGCCGCCAGCTGGGCCAGGGCCGCAATCTGGGCGCGCTCAAGGCCGAGTGGGGCGCCAAGGCACGCGGCGCTTTTCAGGCGCTTGCTTCATTAAAGGTAGCTGCTAGCGCAGGTGATACAAGCATTTCAGAGTCAAAAGTATCTGAAAATGTTAATAGACAAGCACAAGCAGCTCCTAAAAATGATAAGGCTGTGGCGGGCAAGCCGGCGCAGCCGCATGATGCGCGCTACAGGGACTGGAGCTTTGGCGAGCTGCCCGAGCTCATGGAAATCAAGAAGGGCGGCACCACGCTGATCGGCTTTCCGGCCCTGATCGACCATGGCGACGCCGTCGGCATCGAGGTCTTCGACGAACCCGAGGCGGCCGCCGCCAAGCACCGCGTGGGTCTGCGCCGGCTGTTCGCGCTGCAGATTCGCGATGCGCTCAAGTATCTGGAAAAGAACATTCCCGATCTGCAGAAGATGGCCGTGGCCTATATGCCGCTCGGAACGCAGGAGGAGCTGCGCGGCCAGATCATCGACGTGGCCATCGACCGCGCCTTTTTGCAGGAGCCGCTGCCGAGCAACGAGGCCGACTTCAAGCAGCGCGTGCAGGACGGCCGTGGGCGCCTTACGCTGATTGCCAACGAGGTGGCTCGCATGTCGGCCACGATCCTTGCCGAGTACGCGGCCGCCGCGCGCAAGATCAAGGACACGAAGAACGCGCCGGAGGCCACCAAGGACGCGAGCGAGCAGCTGCAAAAGCTGATGCCCAAGAACTTCATCGCCGTGGCTCCCTGGGCGCAGCTCGGTCATTACGCGCGCTACCTCAAGGCCATTACTTCGCGCCTGGACAAGTACCGGGCCGATCCGGCGCGCGATGCCGCCAAGCTCAAGGAGCTGCTGCCGCTGGAGCAGCGCTACTGGCGGCTGGTGGCCGAGCGCAAGGGCCAGGTCGATGCCCGAATGCAGGAGTACCGCTGGATGCTGGAGGAGCTGCGCGTGAGCTTTTTTGCCCAGGAGCTGCGCACGCCGTATCCGGTCAGCGCCAAGCGGCTGGACAAGGTCTGGGCGCAGCTGCAGCAGTGATGCTGGCCTGACGGCCCGACGAGTGCGGCCCTGCCTGTCTAGGCGGGCCGGCTTTCGCCCTGCAGCAGCGGATTGCGCGAAAACAGCTCCACCACCCAGTCCACAAAGGCGCGCACCTTGGCGCTGAGGTGCGAGTTGGGCGGATAGACCACGTAGATCGGCAGCAGAGGGTGCTTCCAGTCCTCCAGCACCCGCTGCAGCTGGCCGTTTTCCAGGTACTTGTGAATCTGGAAGCGGCTGAGCTGTCCTATGCCCTGGCCGGCGAGGATGGCGCTGATATAGGCATTGCCTTCGTTGATGCCCAGGTGGGCGGGACTGGCGATCTCTATCACTTCGCCGCCCTTGTGAAACTCCAGCGGATAGCGCCGCCCCGAGACCGGTGAGAAATAGATCACATTGCGATGTCCGGACTCCAGATCGCGCGGATGCTGGGGCGCGCCGTGGCGCTGCAGATAGTCGGGGGCGGCAACGGTGATGAATTCCAGATTGCCGATGCGGCGCGCCACCAGGGACTGGTCGGCCAGCTCGCCGCCGCGGATCACGCAGTCCACGTTGTCGCTGATCAGGTCCACGGTGCGATCGCTCACGCCCAGATCGATCTGTATCTCGGGGTAGCGGGACTGGAACTCGCTCAGATGGGGAATGATGAGCAGTCGCGCTACGGTCGTTCCCACATCCACGCGCAGGCGCCCGCGCGGCGTGGTGCGGGCCTGGCTGACGCTGGCCTCGAGATCGTCGAAGTCGGCGAGCAGGCGCACGGCACGGTCGTAATAGGCCGCACCGTCGGCGGTCACGGTGACACGACGCGTGGTACGGTTGAGCAGCTTCACGCGCAGGCGCTCTTCCAGCGCCTGCACATTCTTGGTCACACTGGCTTTTGGCATTTGCAGCGAATCGGCTGCACGCGTGAAAGTGCCGGCTTCCACGACCCGCGCGAAAATACGCATGGCCTGTATCTGATCCATGGGATCTCCTTGTCCTCGCGAAAACCCGGACTCGCCGAGGATGCGGGATTCTCACACACAGCTCACCCCGTCATTGTTCGAGAATTGGAAACAGTGTGGCCGCGTTTGCGGGGTTTATGCCGTCAATTGCTGTTGCTACATTTCTGTTCCATCACCCGGTCCTGTCCGGAAAATCCATGTCAAACACCAAAGCCACCGCATTGCAGCCGACTCCTCATACCGACACCACGATTTCCGTGGCCGACGGTGGGCTGGCCCATGTACGCCTGTATGGCGGCAAGCGGCGCGGCGAAGTGGTCCCGCTGGTGCTGCATTTCCATGGCGGCGCCTTTGTGGCCGGAGATCTGGACAACGGCTGCACCGTCGGCAGCTCGCTGGCGGCGGCTGGGGCCTGTGTGGTGTCGCTGGCCTATCCGCTGGCACCCGAGCATCCGTTTCCGCGTCCGCTGGAGCTGGGCTACGAGGTGCTGCTGTGGGCCTACAAGCAACGCACCAAGCTGGCCGGAAAGGGCGCTCCGCTCTATCTGGCCGGTGAAGAGGCCGGTGCCAATCTGGCGGCCGGCGTCTGCATGATGGCGCGCGACCAGCAGCAGCCGCCACTGGCCGGGCAGATTCTGATCTCTCCCATGCTGGACCCTTGCTCGGCCACGCCCTCGCAGCGTGCCGCTCAGGGCGAATCCGTCGAATGCAAATGGGCTTCTGGCTGGTGCCAATACCTGGGCGAGCCGCATGATGCGGAGCACCCCTATGCGGTGCCGGCGCGGGCCCGCCGTCTGGCGGGACTGCCGCCGACGCTGATTCTGGTCGGCGAGGCCGACCCCATGCGCGATGAGGCACTGAACTATGGCGCGCGGCTGGAAGCTGCCGGCCTGAGCGTGTATCGCCATGTGTTTGCAGAAGCGGGGCAATGGCCGCAGGCGCTGCTGGAGCAGCCGCCCGAGGCCTGCCCCTGCGCCGCGCAGCTGCAGGAGCAGTTGCGCCAGTTTTTCGAAACCACCCGATGTCGGCTCTGAGCTGATTTTGCGCTGCTGAGACAGCCAGCCTGATCCGACCCCGTGGGGCCGGATCGGCCCCCGCTACGCCTTTTTTTCCTGCATCTCATTCGATTCCTGGCCAAAGCGCTGGAAGGGATGAGTCATGCCTGCCGCCCAAAGAGCTGCTACCGCTTTCAACCCTTGAACCAAAGACATTGCCATGAACGAGCACTCCAAACTCTCCAATCGCCGCCGGTGGGCCGCTGCCGGCGTTGCCGCCGCCGTGATCGCCACCACTGCCGCCATGCTGGGCCTGCAGGCGTCGCACGCGGAGGCGCCGGCTGCGCAAGCCGCCGCGCCGGCCGTGCCGGTCTCGGCAGCCCAGGTCCTGCAGCAGGACGTGACGCTGTGGAACGAATTCTCCGGCCGCCTCGAAGCCGTGCAGCGCGTGGATGTGCAGCCGCGCGTCTCGGGCGCTGTGCAGGCCGTGCATTTCAAGGAAGGCGCGCTGGTCAGGGCCGGTGATCTGCTGTTCACCGTGGACCCGGCTCCCTATGTGGCAGAAGTCGATCGCGCCGAAGCCCAGGTGGTTGCTGCCAAGGCGCGCATGGCCTATACCCAGAGCGAGTCCGAGCGTGCCACGCGTCTGTGGGACGAGCGGGCGATCGCGCAAAAGGAATACGACGAGCGCGTGAATGCCCGGCGCGAGGCCGATGCGAATCTGCGCGCCGCACAGGCGGCGCTGCAGACCGCCAAGCTGAACCTGGGCTACACCCAGGTCAAGGCGCCGGTGAGCGGGCGCGTGGGCCGCATCGAAGTCACCGTGGGCAATCTCGTGAGCTCGGGGGCTGGAGCGCCGGTGCTGACCACCCTG
This sequence comes from Comamonas testosteroni, assembly GCF_000761245.1. Classification (GTDB taxonomy): domain Bacteria; phylum Pseudomonadota; class Gammaproteobacteria; order Burkholderiales; family Burkholderiaceae_C; genus Comamonas; species Comamonas testosteroni_C. Next base: position 389,846 of record NZ_AWOR01000046.1, read on the forward strand.
GTGTCGGTGGACCCCATGTATGCCAGTTTCGACGCCGACGAGCAGATCGTGGCCCAGGCGCTGCAGGGGCTGCAGAGCGCAAGCCAGGGGCGCAGCACGCGTGCACTGATTGAAACCATTCCCGTGCAGATGGGGGTGGGCACCAGCGGCGGCACGCCCTATGCCGGTCATCTGCAGCTCATAGACAACCAGGTCGATGCCAAGAGCGGCACGGTGCGTGTGCGCGCCGTGTTCGGCAATGTGGACGGCACGCTCATGGCCGGCCAGTTCGCGCGCATCCGCATGGGCCAGCCCCAGACCACCCAGGCCGTGCTCATCAACGAGCGCGCCGTGGGCACGGACCAGAGCAAGAAGTTCGTGCTGGTGGTGGGCGAGGGCAACAAGGCCGAGTACCGGGAGGTGCAACTGGGCGCGCCGGTGGACGGCCTGCGTGTGGTCACTTCGGGCCTGAAGGCCGGCGAGCGCATCGTCGTCAACGGACTGCAGCGTGTGCGCCCCGGCGTGGTGGTCGCGCCCCAGGACGTGCCCATGAACGCCAAGGCCGAGCTGGCCGATGGCCGCAGCGCCGCCAAGCAACCTACGGTCTGAGAACCCTTAATCCTCCGACACCATGAACCTTTCCCGATTTTTCATCGACCGCCCGATCTTTGCGGGTGTGCTGTCGGTGCTCATCTTTCTCGCTGGCCTGATCGCCATGCGAACGCTGCCGATCTCGGAATACCCCGAGGTCGCTCCACCCTCGGTGGTGGTGCGCGCCCAGTACCCGGGCGCCAATCCCAAGGTGATTGCCGAAACCGTGGCCACGCCGCTGGAGGAATCCATCAACGGCGTGGAAGGCATGCTCTATATGGGCAGCCAGGCCACGACCGACGGCGTGATGACGCTGACCGTGACCTTCGCCTTGGGCACCGATCCCGACAAGGCGCAGCAGCTGGTGCAGAACCGCGTCTCCCAGGCCGAGCCGCGCCTGCCCGAGGAAGTGCGCCGCCTGGGCATCACCACGGTCAAGAGCGCGCCCGACCTGACCATGGTCGTGCACATGGTCTCGCCCAACGGCCGCTATGACATCGACTATCTGCGCAACTATGCCGTGCTCAATGTCAAGGACCGCCTGGCACGCATCCAGGGCGTGGGTCAGGTGCAGATCTTCGGCGGCGGCGACTATTCCATGCGTGCCTGGCTGGACCCGCAGAAGGTGGCGCAGCGCGGTCTCTCGGCTGCCGATGTGGTGGCTGCCATCCGCGGCCAGAACGTGCAGGCCGCGGCCGGCGTGGTCGGTGCCTCGCCCGGTCTGCCCGGCGTGGACATGCAGCTGTCCATCAATGCCCAGGGCCGCTTGCAGACCGAGGAAGAGTTCGGCGACATCATCGTCAAGACCGGCTCCGACGGCGCCGTGACACGCCTGCGCGACGTGGCAAGGCTGGAGCTGGGCGCGGCCGACTACTCGCTGCGCTCCCTGCTCAACAACGACCCCGCCGTGGGCATGGGCGTGTTTCAGGCCCCGGGCTCCAACGCCCTGGAGATCTCGGCCAATGTGCGCTCCACCATGGCCGAGCTGCAAAAGCACATGCCCGAGGGCGTGGAGTTCCGCATCGCCTACGATCCCACGCAGTTCGTGCGTGCCTCCATCAAGTCCGTGATCCAGACCCTGCTGGAGGCCGTGGCCCTGGTCGTGGTGGTGGTGATTCTGTTCCTGCAGACCTGGCGCGCCTCCATCATTCCGCTGCTGGCCGTGCCGGTCTCGGTGGTGGGCACGTTTGCCGTGCTGCACCTGTTGGGCTTTTCCATCAATGCGCTGAGCCTGTTCGGCCTGGTGCTGGCCATCGGCATCGTGGTGGATGACGCCATCGTGGTGGTGGAGAACGTGGAGCGCAACATCGAGTCCGGCCTGTCGCCGCGCCAGGCCACCTACCGCGCCATGCAGGAGGTCAGCGGGCCCATCATCGCCATCGCCCTGGTGCTGGTGGCCGTGTTTGTGCCGCTGGCCTTCATCAGCGGCCTCACGGGCCAGTTCTACCGCCAGTTTGCGGTGACCATCGCCATCTCGACGGTGATCTCGGCCATCAACTCGCTGACCCTGTCGCCTGCGCTTTCCGCGCTGCTGCTGCGCGGCCACGATGCGCCCAAGGACGCGCTGACACGCGGCATGGAGCGGGTGCTGGGCGGCTTTTTCCGCCGTTTCAACGCCTTGTTTCGCCGCGGCTCCGATGCCTATAGCGGTGGTGTGCAGCGCGTCATCGGCCGCAAGGCGCTGATGCTGGTGATCTATGTCGTGCTGGTGGGCGCGACCTGGGGTCTGTTCAAGCTGGTGCCCGGCGGCTTTGTGCCGGCCCAGGACAAGCAGTACCTGGTCGGTTTTGCCCAGTTGCCCGATGGCGCCACGCTGGACCGCACGGAAGACGTGATCCGCCGCATGGGCGAGATCGTCAAGAACAATCCCAATGTGGAAGACGCCATCGCCTTCCCGGGCCTGTCCATCAACGGCTTCACCAACAGCTCCAACTCGGGCATCGTCTTTGTCACGCTCAAGCCCTTTGCCGAGCGCACGCATGCCGACCAGAGCGGCGGTGCTGTGGCGGGTCAGCTCAACCAGGCCTTTGGCAGCATCCAGGAAGCCTTAATCGCGATGTTTCCGCCACCGCCCGTGGCCGGCCTCGGAACCACCGGCGGCTTCAAGCTGCAGATCGAGGACCGTGCCTCGCTGGGCTACGACGCCATGGACGCGGCCGTGAAGGCCTTCATGGCCAAGGCCTACCAGACGCCGGAGCTGGCCGGCCTGTTCACCAGCTGGCAGGTCAACGTGCCCCAGCTCTATGCCGCCATTGACCGCACCAAGGCGCGCCAGCTCGGCGTGCCGGTGACCGATATCTTCGAGACGCTGCAGATCTATCTGGGCAGCCTGTATGCGAACGACTTCAACCAGTTCGGCCGCACCTACAGCGTGCGTGTCCAGGCCGATGCCGCCTACCGGGCGCGAGCCGAGGACGTGGGCCTGCTCAAGGTGCGCTCCACCACGGGCGAGATGGTGCCGCTGTCGGCGCTGATGAAGCTCGAACCCAGCTTCGGGCCCGAACGCGCCATGCGCTACAACGGCTTTTTGGCCGCCGACGTCAATGGCGGGCCCGCACCCGGCTTCTCCTCGGGCCAGGCCCAGGCAGCCGTCGAGCGCATTGCCGCCGAAACCCTGCCGCCCGGCATAGGCTTCGAGTGGACCGAGCTGACCTACCAGGAAATCCTGGCCGGCAATTCGGCCGTGCTGGTGTTCCCCATCGCCATCCTGCTGGTGTTCCTGGTGCTGGCGGCGCAGTACGAAAGCCTGACCCTGCCGATTGCCATCATCCTCATCGTGCCCATGGGCCTGTTGGCTGCCATGACCGGCGTGTGGCTGAGCGGCGGCGACAACAATGTGTTCACGCAGATCGGGCTCATCGTGCTGGTGGGGCTGTCGGCCAAGAACGCCATCCTGATCGTGGAGTTCGCCCGCGAGCTGGAATTTGCCGGTCGCACGCCCGTGCAGGCCGCCATCGAGGCCAGCCGCCTGCGCCTGCGCCCCATCCTCATGACCTCGCTGGCCTTTGTCATGGGCGTGCTGCCGCTGGTGCTGTCCACCGGCGCGGGTGCCGAGATGCGCAGCGCCATGGGCGTGGCGGTGTTCGCCGGCATGATCGGTGTGACGGCCTTCGGCCTGTTCCTCACGCCCGTGTTCTATGTGGTGCTGCGCCGCCTGGCCGGCAACCGTCCGCTGCAGCAGCATGGCAGCCATGTGGCGCCGATCAGCGAGCCGGGTCACGGCGCTTCGGCCCTGCCCATGCCTGCTGCGCCGCGCGGCCATGACGAATAAGCCCCAATCAACCATGGATTCCGATATGAAAACGATGCAAGGCATTCGATCCCTGATGCCGTCCCTGAGCGCGCTGACGGCAGCCCTGGTGCTGGCGGGTTGCGCCAGTGCGCCGCCCACGGTGGCCGAGCATGCCGGCGTTGCCGTGCCCGCAAGCTTCAGTGCCCAGGCCGCCGCCGCGGGCTGGACGCAGGCCGCCCCGGCCGAGGCCCAGCCGCGCGGTGCCTGGTGGCGGGTATTTGCCGACACCGAGCTCAGCGCTTTAGTGGAGCGTGCGGGTGATGCCAATACCGATGTGCAGACCGCTGCGGCACGCCTGGCCGAAGCCCGCGCGCTGCTGCGCTCGGCCGATGCGCAGCGCCAGCCGCAGATCGGTGCTGCGGGCGGTGCCGCGCGTCAGGCCGGTGCGAACACGGCGAACGGCATGCAACCCGCCACACTGGTCACGGCCGGCCTGAACTTCTCCTACGAAGCGGATCTGTTCGGCCGCCTGTCGCGGGCCAGCGAAGCGGCACGCGAGGATGCCAATGCACGCGAGGCCCTGCTGCAGAGCACGCGCCTGATGGTGCAGGCCGATGTGGCGCAGACTTACCTGCAGCTGCGTTCGCTGCAGACCGAGCGCCAGCTGGTCGAGCAAAGTCTGGCGGCCTATCGCGAGACGCTGACGCTGATCGAGAAGCGCTTTCGGGCCGGCGATGCAGCCGAGCTGGACGTGGCGCGCATGCAGACCGAGGTTTCGGCCACCGAGGCCGAGACACTGGCGCTGGAGCGCCAGCAGGCGGCCCTCACGCATGCACTGGCCGTGCTCGTGGGGGATGTCGCCACTGGCTTCACGCTGGCTTCGCAGCCTGTGCTGGCAACGCTGCCCGTAATTCCGGCAGGCGTGCCCGCGACGGTGCTGGCGCGCCGCCCCGATGTGTCGGCGGCCCAGGCTTCGGTGCTGGCGGCCCAGGCGCGCGTGGGCGTGGCCCAGGCTGCATGGTTTCCGGCCATCACGCTCACGGGCAATGGCGGCTATGCCTCGCCGGAGCTGGGCGATCTGTTCAAGTGGTCGGCGCGCTCCTGGGGCATAGGCGCCTTGCTGTCCCTGCCCATCTTCGACGGCGGCCAGCGCGCCGCGCAGGAGGAGGGGGCCCGCGCGCGCCTGGAGGCCGCCGTGGCGGCCCAGCGCGGCCAGGTACTCGCGGCCTTTCGGGATGTGGAGGATCAGCTCAGTGCCTTGCGCCTGCTCTCGGGCCAGGCCCGCGTGCTGGGGCAGGCCGTGCAGTCTTCCGAGCGGGCCACGCACCTCTCGGACGTGCGCTATCGCAACGGTCTGGTGAGCCAGCTGGAGCTGCTGGATGCACGCCGCAACGAGTTGCGCAACCGGCGCCAGGCCTTGCAGGTGCGTACCGCGCAGTACACGGCCACGGTGGCGCTGATTCGCGCGCTGGGCGGAGGCTGGGACAGCGGCGAGTCCGTGGCGGCAAGCAGCTGAGGCGAGAGCTGTCCTCTTCGTACTGGCGGCCTGTTCGCCGGCTTGTGACTCCTGCTGCTCAGTCAGCCGGTGCTTGCAGCGCCCGGACAGGCTTTGCGGTTTGATGGGCATCAAGGCAGGACTTGAGGCTCTGGCAGCGCGGGCGCCAGTGGTGCTAGATTCATTGACGGTCCATGTGGATCGTCAATGGATGCTTCATGAACATCACTTTTCACGGTGCGGCACAGTCGGTCACGGGGTCCTGTTTTCTGGTCGAGGCGCATGGCTGCCGCTTTCTGATCGACTGCGGCATGGCTCAGGGCGGCCGCGAGGCGGACGAGCACAACCAGCAAGCCTTTGCCTTTGATGCTGCAAGCCTGGATTTCGTCGTTCTGACCCATGCGCACATCGATCACAGCGGCTTGTTGCCCAAGCTCGTGGCTCAGGGCTTCAAGGGGACCGTCTATGCCACTTTGGCCACCAAGGATCTGCTCGAAGTCTTGCTCAAGGACAGCGCCCATATCCAGATGATGGATGCCGAACGGGCGGCGCGGCGTCAGCGCGAAGGCAAGCGGCGCGAGCGAGAGCCGGCGGTTGCGCTGTATTCGCTGGCCCATGTGGCGAGCACGCTGGAGCAGGTCCAGGCCATGCCTTATGGCCGCAGCTTCGAGCCCCATCCTGCGGTGACAGTGCGTTTTCAGGATGCCGGGCATATTCTGGGCTCGGCCATTGTGGAGCTATGGCTGGCAGATGGTCATGGCGGCTCGCGCAAGCTGGTGGCCAGCGGCGATCTGGGCCAGCCGGGGCGGGTGATTCTGCGCGATCCCACGCCGATCATGGACGCCGATCTGCTGCTCATCGAGTCCACCTATGGGGACCGGCAGCACAAGAGCACGGGCGATACCCTGGAGGAGCTGGTCGATGTGGTCACGCGCACGGCTCCCCATGGCAATGTGGTCATCCCGGCATTTGCCGTGGGGCGCACGCAGGAGCTGCTCTATCACTTTCTGCAGCTGATCCAGCAGCAACGCCTGCCGCCGGTAGAGATATTTGTGGATTCGCCGATGGCGGTGGCGGCCACGGACATCACGCTGCGGCACTTCAGCGTGTTCGACGGGGAGGCCAGGCAGTTGCTGGGCAGCGTCAGAAGACTCAAGGAGTCGCCGCACATTCATTTCATCAGCGATGTGGAGGACTCCATCAAGCTCAACCGCATCAAGAGCGGCGCGGTCATCATCTCGGCCAGCGGCATGTGCGATGCGGGACGGGTGCTGCATCATCTGAGAAACAATCTGTCCAGGCCCGAGTGTGCGGTGGTGATCTGCGGCTTTCAGGCCGAAGGTTCGTTGGGTCGAAGGCTGGTCGACGGTGCCAGGCAGGTGCGCCTGTTTGGAGATGACGTCGAGGTCCGTGCCGGCATCCATACCCTGGGCGGCTTTTCGGCCCATGCCGACCAGCAAGCTCTGCTGGACTGGGCGGCCGCGTTCACCCGCCCGCCGCAGCAGACCTTTGTGGTGCATGGGGAGCCGCATGCCTCCCAGGCCTTGGCCACGCTGCTGCACGAGCGCCTGCATTTCTCGGTGCAGGTTCCGCAGCCGGGCCAGGTCTTCGAGTTCTAAAACGTGCCAGGAGTCTCCGAGATGCGAAATCCTCCTTGCGCGCGGCCTGTTGCATGATGTTCTGGCGGCGAAGCCTGATGCCGGTCGAGGCCGGATTCGTGCAGCGGCTTTTCGGCACTGCGCTGGATGAGCTGCTGCCCGGCATGCGTCTGCATGTGCGGCGTCTGGGCGATACCCGGCGCGCGCTGTCCCTGGGCGGTGGGCACATCTATCTGCCGCGCAGCTTTTTTGAGCATGCTGACCCGCATCGGCCGCTGCGGCTTGCCCACCCAGTGGTGGCAGGCGTCTTTGCCCATGAGCTGCTGCATCAGTGGCAGCGCCTGCAAGGCCGGGCGGTGACGTGGGAGGCGTTTGGCCTGCATCTGCGCGCGGCATGCCTGCGGCGCGATCCCTATCACTATCAGGCCTGTGCAGATCCGCAGCAGATGCTGCAGTGCTTTCTGGACGCAAGCGTGGAGCAGCAGGGACAGATCTGGCAGGACCATGTTCAGGCCCTGGTGCAGGGCCAGCCGCTGGCGTGCATGTGCCTGATTGCCGGGCATGTGCACCAGGCTCAAGCTGGCCGGACCATGCCGGGTCAGAGCAGGCCGGGCCAATCCAGCAAAGACTAGGCAGCCGAGTTGAGTGCGGCTATGAGATCGTGCTCGTCCACATCGCGCGCCGCGCCGAAGCCTGCGACATGCCGGCCGCCTTGCGGTGTGATGCAGACAAAACGAAAGTCACCCAGCGCCGTCATGGGCTCGGCTTCGGGAAAGCGCTCCAGATAGCTGGAGCGGGCGCCTTGCCACAGGCCGCTGTCGCGCGGGGGAGTGGATGCCACGCCCTGAATGCTGATGCGCTCCAGAGCATGCACGGCTTCGCCAGCGGACTCTGGCCTGCTCATCAGCAGGCTGACGGCAGGATGCAACTCCATGGCCTGTGTATGGCTTGCCAGCGCACTGACATGCAGTACCAGGCAGCTGAATTCGCCACTCCAGGCCCATGGCACCAGGGACAGGCCCGGGGCGGCAAGATATCCGGGCGCCGACGATGCGGCCAAGGGCTGGAAGGCCAGGGCGGCGGTGCGCTGGTCGGCGAGCAGCTGGCGCAGCGACTGCTGCAGGCGTGATTCATGAGGCATTGGCGCATGGTAAGCCAGAGCGCGGGGTCGGACCAGCTTGAGCCGCGCCGGGCCGCGCCGGCCGTCACCTGCGTGACCGACTGTTGGGGGCATCCCGGATGCCGGGCCGAGGCGGCAGGCCTAGTCTTGCGGACTGATTAGTCCACCCGGACTATGTATACGCTTTTCTGATTGCCTGACTCATGCCCGCTCACCACAAGTTTTGGCCCAATCGGCTGCCACATTCCATCACCGTTCCCGTGACCAGTGTCTGGGAAAACCTGGCTATCAATGCCAGGCGCTACCCGGACAAAGCCGCGCTGGTGTTTCTGGGGCGCACCACGACCTACCGGCAGCTGTGCGAGGGAACGGAGCGCATGGCCGCCTATCTGCATGGTCTGGGCGTTCAAAAGGGTGACCGTGTCATCGTGCTGATGCAAAACAGCTCGCAATTGGTGCTGGCGCATTACGCCATCTTTCGAGCCAATGCGGTAGTTGTGCCGGTCAACCCCATGAATACGGCTGAGGAGCTCAAGCACTACATCACGGACTCCGGCGCCAAGGTGGCCATCACCACGGCCGATCTGGCTCCGGAGCTGGCCAAGGCCAGCAATGCCCTGGAACCGTCCGATGCGCTGCAGCACCTGCTGGTCACCCGGTTCACCGACGGCTTTGACGCCGATGTGCAGGGGCCGGATGCTCCGCCCGAAGCCTGGCGCAACTGGCTGCTGGGCGAGCGCGAGCCCGCACAGTTGAGCCATGGCCAGGTGCATGCCTGGACCCAGGCACTGGCCTGCAGCGATGTGCCGCCGCCGCATACCGCGGGCCGTGACGATCTGGCCTTGCTGCCCTATACCAGCGGCACCACGGGCCAGCCCAAGGGCTGCATGCACCTGCACCGGAGCATCAACCACAACGCTGTCTCCGGTGCGATGTGGGGCACGGGCACCAGCGAGAACGTGGTGCTTGCCGTCGTGCCCATGTTTCATATCACGGGCATGGTGTCCGTGCTGCATAGCGCCATCTACGTGGGGGCGAGGCTGATCATCATGCCGCGCTGGGAGCGCGAACTGGCCGGGCGCCTGATCTCGCACTATCAGGTCACCAGCTGGACCAATATCCCGACCATGGTGATCGATCTGCTGGCCAGTCCCAACTTTGCGTCTTTCGATCTCTCCAGCCTCAAATACATCGGTGGCGGCGGCGCCGCCATGCCCCAGGCCGTGGCCCAGCGACTGCTGGAGCAGTACGGGCTGCGCTTTTGCGAGGGCTATGGCCTGACTGAAACTGCCGCACCCTCGCACAGCAATCCGCCCGACCATCCCAAGCAGCAATGCCTGGGCATTCCCTTCATGAGTACCGATGCGCGCGTGATCAGCCCTGACACGCTGGAGGAAGTGCCCCAGGGGGAGCAAGGCGAGATCGTGGTCAACGGCCCCGAGGTGTTTGAAGGCTACTGGCTGCGTCCCGAGGCGACCGAGCAAAGCTTTATGGAGCTTGACGGCAAACGCTTTTTCCGCACCGGAGACCTGGGGCGCGTGGATGAGGATGGCTACTTCTTCATCACCGACCGGCTCAAGCGCATGATCAATGCCAGCGGCTTCAAGGTGTGGCCGGCCGAGGTGGAATCTCTGATGTTCCGCCATCCCGGGATTCAGGAGGCCTGCGTGATCTCCGCCAAGGACGCCTATCGCGGCGAAACCGTCAAGGCCGTGGTCGTGCTGCGTGCCGGCCATGAGGCTACGACGGCAGAGCAGATCATCCAGTGGTGCCATGACAATATGGCGGTCTACAAGGCACCGCGTCTGGTGCAGTTCGTGACAGCTTTGCCCAAGAGCGGCAGCGGCAAGGTAATGTGGCGAATGCTGCAGGAGCAGGAAGCCGTGGTCTGAAATGCAAAGAGGGGAAATGGCGGAAAGCAGCTTTCGCGTAGGTTTGCGCTATAGCGTGCTTTGTGCTTGATCTGATGTATTTTTATAGGCCGATGTATAGGCCTATCTTTTCTTCGTTGATGACTGCTGACTGGTCTTGGTCAATGGCTGAGACCGGCCAAGAGCTGCAGGTCAGCATCATTGCCCGAGAGGCAGCCTCAGGCTGGCTGCAGTCATCCAGTTATGGAGAACTGGTCATCGCCGCGGTCATTAGCGGTCATTAGCGGTCATTGGACTTTTCGTGCCCTGAGTGATCGCTGTACCACCAGGATCGGCCATTCAGCAGAGCTCTCGCAAGGGCAATCATGGATCAGTGGATCCATGCACGTCAAAAGCAGTTTTCATGGCTACGAACTGGTGGCTCTACCCCATTGCAGACCTTGAGCGCTGTTCCGAAGAGGCGCTCAGAGCATAGGTGCTGCGTCTTCGCTCCCAGGCCTATGCGGTGTCATTTACCAAACGCCTCAGTGGCCAATGAAGCTATTGATCGCCCGAGGCGAGTCAGGACATCCGGTCATCCGAGACTGCGCTGGGCAGACGTTGCAGCCCGTGGCCAAACCAGCCGACTTGCTCCGTGCTGCGTACATCCAGCTGAGGGACATAAGGCTTGATGTCGAGTACAGGCGTACCGTCCAGCATGTCGTTGCCGCGAAAGCACAATATGCGGCCCTTGAGCTTCACCAGTTGCACAATGGACAGGCCAAGCCGGTTGGGCCGCGCTGGAGCACGAGTCGCAAATACGCCGTGGCTCACAGTATCCATAAACGGCACGACTTCCAGCTTCTCCACCGCCTGGTGCAGATGTGTGATCAGGATGAGGAACTCGAAGCCTTCGATATCACGCAGCCCTGGGGCGAACTCTTCGAAGACCTCCAACTCACCTTCAACGTCGGCTGCTGCCACAGTCTGTATCGGCATCCCCTGGGTACTTTGAAAAGGACTATGAATGATGCCAATGGGGCGTAGGGTGATGGTGTCTGTCATAAGCTGCGGCTCAATGTTCTAGAGTGTTATATTCCAAAGAATATAACGCTACGCTGCATGCCAGCGCTAGCCTCTGCAGAGGATCTGAATGTTGAATGCTGTTAATTACGAAGAGAGCCCTGCCAATTTGAATCAATATCGAGCGCTGCGTTCCTCACGGCGCCTCTTTGCCCGTAATCTGCTGGGACTGGCGAGCATGGTCACGATGCTGGTCGCCACGCCCGTCAGAGCCGCTGAGTCAGTGCTTGTTGCAGCCATGGGCGGCTACCGCAAACCGGTGCTTGAACTGATCGAGGCATTTCGCAAGGAAACGGGTACTGAAGCGCAGGCTGCATTCGGCCACATCAAACAGATCGAGACCCAGGCCAGGCAGAATCGGGAGGTCGTTTTTTTGATCGGTGACAAGAGTCTGCTGGAGCCGACCGGACTATTCAGCAGCTTTGAGCGGCTCGGTACAGGTCGGCTGGTTCTTGTCACCAGCAAAGGCAAATCCTTGAGTAGCCTTGACGAGCTCAAAAACACGGCCTTCAAGCGCGTCGCAATTCCTCATCGCACGCGGACCGTATTTGGCGGCGCGGCCGATGAGTGCGTGAAGCGACTTCACCTCGCCGATGCGCTGGCACCCAAGTTGCTCGAGGTTGAAGGCGTGCCTCAAGTCGGTAGCTACATCACCTCGGGCGAAGTGGATGCGGGGTTCGTGAACAAGACCGAAGCGCTGGCTATTGCCGGACGCACAGGCTCCGTGCTTGAATTGCCACAGAGCTGCTACGACCCGATTGAGATATCGCTTGGCACAGTCAAGGATCGAGCCCTCACCGAGGCGCAAAGCCGCTTTCAGGCCTTTATGCAAGGTGACACCGCGCGGCGCATTATGACCGCCAATGGTCTTTAAACCTCTGCCCGGCTGCTTTGCTTGCTGAGACCTGTGCCTGGACCTCCATCCCACTCACACTGAAGGTTATGGGCTGGAGCGTGTTGCTGCAACTGGCGCTTGGAGTGCCCATTGCCTGGGCTTTGGCGCGCTGCGCATTTCGTGGCAAGGCCTTGCTCGATGCGCTCGTGACCTTGCCGCTGGTCTTTCCGCCTATTGTCATTGGCTATGCACTGCTGCTGTTGTTGGGGCGCGAGGGCTGGTTGCTGGCTTGGTTACCTCTGGAATGGAGGCCGCATTGGGTGTTCCGCGAAACCGGCCTGGTGATTGCTGCGGTGGCCGCAGGCCTTCCGCTGATGGTTAAACCGTCCCAGGCCGCGTTTGCAGAAATTGATGAGTCATTGCGGGAGGTGGCTGCGACGCTGGGCGCAAGACCTTGGCAGGTGTTTATGAAGATCGAGTTGCCGCAGGCCAGGCTCGGTATTCTGGCCGGACTGGTGTTGGCGGCTGGCCGCGCGATGGGGGAAGTCGGCATCTCGTTGATGTTGGGTGGCAATATCAGTGGGCGCACCGAGACGCTGTCGCTGGCTGTTTACAACCATGTGTTGGGGTCAGAGACAGATTGCGCGAATGCGCTGTCTCTGGTGCTGGCTGGAGTTGCAGCGTTGGCATTCTTTCTACTTCGGAAGTTTGAAAAACCGGTCGCGAAAAAAACGTGAGAATTTTCTCGGTTCTTGGCAGGCAACGCGGGTCTGGCCATGCGGCTCAGGCGATCCATCGCTCGCCTCGGGACCTGGCCGCAGCCAGTTCGACGGGGCTCTTACGCTGCGCTGCGTGAGCTGCTGGCCGTCGAGCCAGGTGACTCGGGGCTGCTGTCAGGTTGCCAAAAGGCTCTGACGGCATCGAGCGTGGTTGGCTTGCGCGGCTCGGCTGCGGCCTTGATGCTGCCGAGGCTGATGAATCCAGCCAGAGACTCCGTGGAGTCAAGCCCCAGCTCAGCACACAACAAGGCATCGAAACAGCGTTCGCCGCTGAGCATGATGGCACCGAAGCCGAGTTGGTGCGCGGCATTCATGAAGTTGCCTAGCGCGGAGCCGGCTGCCAGCCATTGCTCACGCTCCGGCACTCGCATGCGCAGCTGAGGCGACACGATGAAAGCCAGCAGGACAGGACTGCGCGTGGCATGCTCGCGCGCACGTTTGACGTCTTCAGGGGAGGCGAGAGGGTCGCGGCGCAGCTTCTCCTGCTCGAACAGATCTGCCAGGATCGTGCGCGAGTCTGCAGTGAAGACAAGCACACGCCATGGATGCAGACCACCGTGATCTGGAGCACTTAACGCCGCCTCGATCATCAGATCAATCTCTTGGCTATCTGGTCCCGGCGCTTCAAGTCGTTTCGGTGATACAGAGCGTCGCTCTAGCAGAGGTGAAATGGTCTTTCTGCGGTTCGAGGCGGTAAACACATGCTTGAGTGTGGCAACAGCATCGGACAAGCTCCGGGCCCAGGTCACGACCTTTTCGCCTTCTGCCGTGAACCCGCGAAACGCTGCCCCGGCTTCTACCAGTGAGCAGCCGTATTCGCGCTCCATATCGGCAACGGCCTTGCTCAGCTGTGCTTGAGAGACCTTGCACTCGATTGCTGCAGCTGCCCAGTCCTGCTCCTGGTGGAGGGCTAGCAGGTAGGAAAGGTGATCTTGCTTCACTAAAGCCCTCTACTCAACTTGATTGCTGCGCAGTGCCAACAAGGCATTGCTTGTTCGAATGCGCCGATGGACGGTGATTTGGGTCACCCGCATGCACCATGTGCTCACAGGTTCTCGCCCCGCCAAGCTTTGCCAACCGGCCTCAATTTTTCCGAGGCGGGGCTTGCTTTCAGTCTCCGCTCCCCGAATATCGGATCAGGGGGCGCAACATGGGCTTGAGGGGGGCGGGCGTGTTGTCCAGCTCGCACAGCGCATCTGCCTGCTCATACAAGGCGGCGGTGACGCCGGGTGGATAAGCCTGATGCAGATTGGCAACTGCAAGACGGGTATAGAGCGCAGACGCGATGGCCTTGCGGTGCTCTGGCTGCTCGAGGTGCAGCCCCCATATCGACTCCTCCAGCAGAATCTCCAGCACTTGCAGCCGCTCTTCGACACTGAGCTTTTCGCTTCCCATATAGATTTCGATTTCCGTAAGCGTGAGAGTTGGGGAGGACTGAGCAGCCTGAAGCGGCAGTCCATGCGCGTCAGTCGATGAGGTCTATCAGGCCGTCTCGCGTTATATCTGAGTATATATTACGAAGGGCTGCGGCAGTCTCCCGACAGAGGCTCGGAAGCCCCGCAGCAGCCTATAACGAACCCGACTTGATGTATTGAACGCCTGCGGTGGTGGCGCATACATTGCTCCCGGTCATGAGGTCCAGGGTGCAAAGTGCCGCTTTGGCATGCACTGCCATGGCCGAGCGGAATACCTGCAAATCAGCGTGCCTGTCAGATGCCTGCCTGGCTGCTTTGAACCAGGGCGAGCAGCTTGTCCAGATCGGACTGGCATGCTTTGAGTGACTCTTGCTCTATACGTCGATACAGTGCGACGACCAGATGCCCTGTTTCCGTGAGTGCTGTACCGCCGCCATGAGAGCCCCCGGTTGAGGTGATCACTGCCGGAGCATTCAACGCCTGATTGATTCCATCGACAAGCAACCAGGCCCGGCGATAGGACATGCCCAGGGACTTTGCAGCAGCTGCAATGGATTTCGTTTCGTTGATGGCCTCCAGTAGTTCAATTTTTCCCGGGCCGATGGCAATGATGTCACCTGTCATGACGCGCATGCGAAGCTTCACTGCCGGTGCAGCAGGATTGGAGTCTGAAGTTGTAGCGGACATGCGGATAGGAATCGGTAGACGTGAAATGAAGGAGCATGCAGTGCCAGGCATCCTGGCAGCGCAGGAATCCACCTCGGGCACATGCTGAATTATGGCGAGAGCTTTGGCTTTAATTCCGAAGCAGCCATATCTGAGCTGCCCGGTTTAATCGAGACAGTTTTTCCTAGAAGAACGCCGGTACTTCCTCCTGCGTGCTACTTAGCTCTTCGGTGTTACCGATTTGCTGATGTGAGCGGCCGCTATTGGCCCCAAAGCAGTCTCACGCGTCAGAACTGCAATTTTGTGGACCGCCGCAAAGCGGTCGTCGACATGTCCGTAGCCATAGACGGCAATGGGTCGTTCAGCGACAGTCGCAGATCGGCCAATAGCGGACTGAGAGGTGAAGGACAAGCAGTTCATTCAGTCAGCGCTACGCGAGTGGGTCTATGGCTGGACGTACCAGAACTCAGCTGAGCGGGCCCATGCCCTGGCGAGCTGGCAGCACCACTACAACTGGCACAGGCCACACAGCGGCATCGGTCACATCGCTCCGGTATCCGGGCTCAAATCTGCAAATAACCTCTTGACGGTTCACAGCCAGGCCACTGCGCATCGACTGATCCATCACGAAGCCAGGAGCTACCTCGTTCAGACGATGCGCCAGAGACTGGGCCTGCATAGGCTAGATCACATGCCGCATGACCTGGCGAGAGGGGCCGCAATCAGTGTCGGTCGAAACTGGAAATATCCGGCTCCACCAAATTAGCGTTCAAGCCAGCATGACTACTCAGCATGACTATTAGTTCGGAAGGGTAAAACGATGAATCGTGTGAAGCAGAAAAGCCGGAAACTATTGTTGTTCGTGGCCCTCGCCACCTCAACACTCCCCCTCGTCGCTCGATCATCCTCACTCGAGCTGCGGCCTCTCTCTGGCGACGCGATACACCAAAGCACCGTCGAACGACGCGCCGTCGAACTCGCAATCTGGGGCATCCCCATGGTAAATTTCGACGGCATTATCCAGTCAATGAAACGAGCCGGCGGACACACCAACGAAATCGCTGTGTGGACTCGTCCGTCGAACTGGAAGAATCAACTGCTTACGCCCAACAGCGAAGTTCTGTACGCAATTCCATTCATCAACACCAAGGATGCCGGGCCGATGGTGCTCGAGATTCCTCCTGCTGACGGAGGCGCAATCAATGGCTCGATAATGGACGCTTGGCAATCAGCCGTCGAAGATGTGGGCATCGTCGGCGCTGACAAGGGAAAGGGCGGAAAATATCTGATCCTGCCACCTGGATATCAAGGCCAAGTGCCCGACGGCTACATTGTCGTTCCGTCACAGACGTTTCAAGGATTTGCCCTGCTCCGTTCCATACCGAGGAGCCACAGCGAAGCGGACATCGCTGCTGCCGGTTCGTACGTGAAACGCGTAAAGCTATACCCGTTGTCCACCGCTGAAAGCGTGGCCGAAACGAAGTTTATCGATGTGACGAACATCGAGTTCGATGGGGCAATCCCCTACGATCTCCGCTTCTTCGAGGCACTTGACAGGATGGTTCAGATTGAACCGGTTCAGGCGCGAGACAAGATGATGTATGGCTGGCTGGCATCGATCGGCATCGAAAAAGGTAAGCGATTCGCTCCGGACAATAAGACAAAGACAATCCTCCTTTCTTCGCTTCACGAAGCGCACCAGTGGTTCGTAAATCGATTCCTGACGGTGCCGCCTCGGTATTACCCTGACAGGCAGTGGTTCTTTCCAGCGGAGCCTGGTGTCAGCGAATCTCAAGGAACGTTTGAGCTCGGGGACCGCTACCTAACCGATGCGCGTGGCACCATCTACTATTTCGGATTCAGCAACATCAAACACTCGGGCACCGGTCAGTACTACCTGCTGACAACAAAGGACAGCGGCGGGCGCTTCCTCGATGGAGGTACCACTTATCGCCTCACCGTACCCCCGAATGTGCCTGTCAGCCAGTACTGGTCCATCACCTTATATGACCGCGCGACCCACACGTTTATACGTGGGGTAGAACTCCCGACGCGCTCTTCGCTGGAGACCGGCCTAGAAAAGAATTCGGACGGTTCCGTGGACATCTACTTTGGTCCGAAGGCACCGGCCCGGCGCGCCGGGAACTGGATTCCGACCAAATCCGGTGGGACCTTCGAAGTGATGTTTCGGGCATATGGTCCGACGCAGCCCCTCTTTGACAAGACGTGGCAATTGGAAGACATCGCTCGGGTTCGATGAGTCAGATCAAATTGTTGGTGTCGTACCTGAGCGGCCTTTACGATTCGCTGCTGCTGATCACGCACACGCCGGTCGACGACGGCTCGATCAAGGTCTGACACGCATTGATGGTCAAGTCGCCTTCGGGCAGCAACGAAGTGGTTGTGCCCGACACCGTTGCGGCCAAACAGTGCCAGGGTTAGTTGATGTGCCCGAGCGGCCGTAGCGCGGCGACTCGAACATCACTCCCTTGTACGAGTCCTTGAACTCGGCCAAAGTCTGGAACACCGTGGTCGATGCACGCACCACGGGCGGATTGACTGACTTTGTGGCCACGCTGGATTCGCGGCCGAGATGGGCAAGGGCGCTGTCCAACTGCAGATTTGAGCGGGTTGATGTTCGTTCGTCATGGCTCTATGCGTAGTAGGCGGTTGAGCGGTGGTCAGCGTGCGGCTGCGTGGCGGCGCGTGCTGGGCAGAAAGGCTGTGGCCAGACCGAGCAACGGTAGAAAGGAAACGAGCTTGTAGACCCAGACAATGCCGTAGACGTCGGCCAGTTCGCCAAGGCTTGCGGCACCAATGCCGCCGATGCCGAACATCAGACCGAACATCACACCGGACACCATGCCTACACGGCCGGGTACGGCCTCCTGGGCATAGACCACCAGAGCGGCAAAGGCCGAAGACATGACCAAGCCGATGGCGATGGCTAGGCCTGCCGTCCAGAACAGGTTAGCGAACGGCAAGGCCAGCGCGAAGGGCGCAACGCCGAGGAACGACACCCAGATCACAGCCTTGCGGCCGATGCGGTCTCCCACCGGGCCGCCAGCGAAAGTGCCAGCTGCCACGGCGGCCAGAAAGATGAACAGAAAAATCTGGCTGTCCTGCACGCTCAACTGGAAGCGCTCGATCAGATAGAAGGTGAAATAGTTCGTGAAAGCCGCGATGTAGACGAACTTCGCGAACATCAGGATGGCGATGACCACGATGGCGCGGATCACGCCCGACCGGTCCAGGCCTTCGCCGCGTGTGCCGGCTAGGTGCTTGGCCTGGGCGTGCCCGTGTCGCAGGTTCCATTTCGTGATGCGCCACAGCACCCAGACGGCACCTGCAGCCACGACCATGAACCAGGCTACGGCCAGCTGCCCATGTGGGATGACGATGGCTGCCGTAAGCAAGGGTCCGATGGCAGAGCCGGTATTGCCACCCACCTGGAAGGTGGATTGCGCGGTGCCAAAGCGTCCACCCGATGCTAGGCGCGCCACGCGCGATGCCTCGGGATGAAAGGTCGCCGAGCCTACGCCGATGACCGCAGCCGCCAACAGCAGCAGGGGGTAGCTGTTCGCGGTGGCCAGTAGTCCAATGCCGATGAAAGTTGCCACCATGCCCGAGGGCAGCAGGTATGGCATGGGGCGCTTGTCTGTGTACAGGCCCACCCACGGCTGGAGTAGCGAGGCAGTGAGCTGGTAGACGAGCGCGATCATGCCGATCTGTCCGAAGCTCAGCGCGTAGTCGTGCTTGAGCAGAGGATAGATGGCCGGCAGCATGGCCTGGATCAAGTCGTTGAGCAGATGCGCGAACGCGGCTGCGCCAACAATGTGGAAGACGAAGCCTTGCGGCTTGGCGGGGGTCAAGGTCTCGGCTGCACCGAGACTGGCGGTCTTGGTAGACATGGTTGTGGCTCTTGCATGGTGGTGGCTGGCACAAAGCGTGTGGCTGCACCGGAGGACTGAAGGTTACGGTCACAGCCAAAGTCCGTCTCCCGACATTCCGCCAA
Organism: Comamonas testosteroni; assembly: GCF_000761245.1. Taxonomy (GTDB): domain Bacteria; phylum Pseudomonadota; class Gammaproteobacteria; order Burkholderiales; family Burkholderiaceae_C; genus Comamonas; species Comamonas testosteroni_C. Next base: position 408,504 of record NZ_AWOR01000046.1, read on the forward strand.
AAGCTGTAGAGTTTCAGACATGCAGCAGTACGGCCCTAAAAAACATCTCGACTTCCACAACCATCCGCGTCCGCTTGTGGCGATGGAGAACCGCTGGGCTGCAGGCACCTCGACAGGCTGGCACTCGCACCCGCGAGGCCAGCTGCTCTATGCGACAGAGGGTGTCATGGTCATCCACTCGAATGCAGGTTCCTGGGTGGTACCGCCGAACCGTGCGCTGTGGATGGTGGCCGGCTTGCGCCACAGCGTCACCATGTCGGGGAATGTGCTGATGCGTACCGCCTACGTGGACGAGGCGGCCATCAAGCGATTGCCAAAGGAGAGCTGCGTCATAAACGTGTCGCCGCTGTTGCGCGAGCTGCTGGTGGAGGCTGTGAAGCTGCCACTCGCGGGTGCGTTATCACCGCGGGACAAACGCCTGATTGGCCTTTTGATCGATGAGCTGCGCGTGTCCAGCACCGTCGCGCTGCACCTGCCCATGCCGAGCAATGACAGGCTGCGGCCCATCTGCAATGCGCTCATCGAGCGGCCTGACGACCAGGCCAGCGCGACCGAATGGGCGCAGACTATCGGTGTAGGCGAGCGCACATTGCAACGCCTGTTTGCCAAAGGGGTAGGCATGACGTTTTCACAATGGCGCGAGCAGGCGCGGCTGTTGGCCGCCCTCACTGCCATCGCCCAGGGTAGGAAGGTCATCGATGTAGCCATGGACTGCGGCTACTCAAGTCACAGTGCGTTTACCGCGATGTTTAGGCGGCATTTCGGTGCACCGCCTTCAGCGTTCTATCAGTAGCGACTAGAAGAGCGCTGGTACTACCTCCTGCGTGCTACTTAGCTCTTCAGTGTCATCGATTTGCTGATGTGAGCGGCCGCCATCGGCCCAAAGCAGCCTCACGCATCAGAACTGCAACTTTGTGGACCGCCGCAAAGCGGTCGTCGACATGTCCGTAGCCATAGACGGCAACGGCTCGTTCAGTGACAGTCACAGATCGGGCAGAAGCGGACTGCGAAGTGAAGGACAAGCGGCCACATAAAGCACCTTTCATCTCATCCGACTGGCAACCGCACGATGACACTTTCCTCGATACGCTCATTTTGAAAGTGACTCATATCGCGGGCAACAAACGTAACGCTTTATGTTCAGGGTTCACCCACATTACCCAAACATCAAGTCAGCTCCAGCAATCAACTCATTGGCTGGTAGCTGCCGCAAAGCATTGAGCGCGTCAACAAGGTCCGAGTAGTCGTAAGCTCGATGTGTGCGCTAGCTTATGGAACGTGTTTCGTTTCCTTTGGCTACTTTTAGCCAAACTTCATGGACTAGAGTCGCGCCTTTAGCTAATTATCGAGAGTCAACTAAGGGTCGCTCCAAGCCGGCGCTGCCAGCTAGAAGCAGTCACACCCTACCGTTGCCGTGCCTCGATTCATATTGATCCAAGTGAAAAAATCATTGAACCATTCATTGAGGGAGACCGCATGAAAGCGTTTATCCCATTCTGCATTGCCTCGCTGTGCTCCGTAGCATCGGCTCAGACCAACGTGCCCTCGGGCCGCATAGTCCCGACTCCCATCTATGGCGTCACCGTGGACGATGTGAGTAGGCTCAGCGACATCACGCGCAGCCTATCGTCGCTGGCCTACCGGCCTACCACGCGCATCGTCTTCGATGAGTTCGTGAACCCGGACTATTACCGCAAGCCAGCAGTGGAAATCTCCAAAGTTTCCTATGTGATGGGTGAGATATTGGACTCGTACTACGTCAAGCAGTACAGCGTTGATGGATACATACAACGGACTAATCAATACCTCAATGCGTTGTCGGATGTAGTGGATATTTGGGAAGTAGCCAACGAGGTCAACGGCGAGTGGCTGGGTGCCAATGCCGATGTGGTGGCGAAGATGACCAACGCCTACAACATCGTGAAGGCACAGAACAAGACGGCCGCGCTCACGCTCTACTACAACCAGGGCTGCTGGTCTCAACCCTCCAATGAAATGTTCAAGTGGGCCGAGGCCAATGTCCCTGCCTACATGAAGCAGGGTCTGGATTACGTCTGGATTTCCTACTATGAGGATGACTGCAACGGACTCAAGCCCAACTGGCAGCAGGTGTTCGACAAGCTGCGCGTGATGTTCCCCAATTCCAAGATCGGGTTCGGGGAAGTGGGTACCTCACGCAAAACCAAGAAGGCCGAGTACCTGACCCGCTATTACACGATGAAGATCTCTACCCCGAATTACGTGGGAGGTCACTTCTGGTGGTACTTCAGGCAGGACATGGTGCCCGTCACCAAGGAGCTGTGGACTACCCTGAATGCGGCGATCAAGGCGGCGCCCCGGTAGGTCAGTGAAGCCTCCTCGTTTTCCTGCGCCACCTGCAAGCAGAGGTTGGGGAAGCGTTTGACACGATACGCGACCGGAGGAATCCGGCCTAGCGATTCATGTGAGCGATGGTGGTTGCAGCGATGCAGCCAGCCCTCGGTCATCGAGCGCACTTCCTGCAACGATTCAAAGACATCGCAGTCGAGCACCTCCGTTCTGTAGGTTCGGTTGAAATGAGGGTGCCTGCAACATTGATCATCTGTACCAAATACTCGCTATCAGCGCGCCGACAGCTTCGATCAAGGATTGACTGAGAAGATGCCCCTCCCTGGCTACCGAGGTCGCTCCCTGGTCGGCTCCTTTCGGCCAGAAGCAGTCGTTCATTCTGTAAAAAAGTCACCTGGTGAATGAACTCACGGGTATTGGCAGGCGCGGCTCTTCCCATCGGTAGTTCTTGCTCAAGACATTGCGCTCAAGGGATTGGCTGCTCCAGCGTATATCCAGCAGATCCGCGATAGTCCATGCGGCCCAATCGGAGCGGAAGGGCCTCTGTGCAACGTCTTCGGACAGTTTTGGCGAAGAGGGGGTTCGCCAGATAATCGCGGGAATACGGTAGCCGGCCTCGGTGCTCTTGCTGTGTCCCGCATGGTTGCGGACATGGCCCACTTCCTGACCATGGTCGGATAGATACATCCATGCCGCCTTGCCTTTCGTCAAGGCAGCTGATTGGGTGAGGCGCAGCGTTTCCGCCACCACATAATCGTGATACAGCAGCGCCGCATCATATTCCTGGCGTTGTCGGCGTACCCATAAGGAGGTGCCCTTGTTCTTCAGCGATGCATCAATCGCATCTGCTTCGTCATCAAAGGGATTCTGGCCTTTGGGGTAGCGCAGGCTGTAGTGCGGATGGGCGCCCAGCATGTGAACCACGATGAACTTGCGCTCGGAAGGCGCATCAAGAGCCGTCTTCAGCTCATCGACCATTTCCCCGTCCAAAGACACAGAGGAGCGCCCGGGGGTGCGATTTACCATCTGCACGATGTCAGCCAGTCTGGCATGCTGCTGCTCGATTCCAACATCGTCGTGGTTGCTGATCCACCAGACCTTGTAGCCCGATGCTCGAGCAAGCGCGACCAGATGATGGGACTCAGTCGAGCCCGGGGCACCGAAGCCAAACAAGTTGCGCACTGCGGGCAGAGTACTGGCATCCACAGACCATGCATTGCGTAGCACGGTCATCTGGGCCCCTGAAATCCTTTGATGCTCCTGAAGCTGGGGCGTTGTCTGCCTGTCATAGCCATAGAGCGACAAGTTGTCTCGATTGATGCTTTCACTGAGCACCAGCACGACGGTGGATGGCCCGGCGTTCGCTAGCAAAGGCTTTGCTTGGATGGCGTGATCCAGCAGTCTTGCTCGTTCCTCATGCTGGTCGGCCAGACTGGCTTTCAGTTTCTGAGCGGAGAGAACCCATTGGGTCCAGAAAATCGCAGGATGCAGCCTGCGCCAAGGCTTGCTGGAATAGGCCAGCGTACACACAAGAGCCACGATCAATGAAAGCACCGCCAGTCTTCTGTCCCTGCGCAAGGCAGCCAATATGGTTCGCCCCGTGAGATGCCAAACCAGCAAAGCAAGCAAGGCAAGGCCGCAGCAGATCAGCACGACACTGCGCCAGTGCATTGACAGATATTCGGAGCTTTCACGCCAGTTGGTATTGGCAATCGCGCCGATCACCATGGCGCCTTCTGGTGAGGACTGGTACAGCTCCATCAGATAGGCACGCATGGTGCCGTCCAATGCAAAAAGCATCACCCAGGCAAAGGAAAGCCAACGTCGCGCTTGGAGCCAGGCAGGGCTACGCATTGGCCAGGCCAGACCGACGAGCACAGGCATCATGAGTATCAGCAACTGTGCAATACGTCGGCCGTCATGCCCCAGAACAATGAAGAACAGGGCAATGGCGGCCAAGCCGCTTAGCGCTGACCAGGAGACACGCATGCCGTGAGACGCAGGGGAATCACAGGGGATAGATGTTTGGGACAAGACACTTGACTCATGAAGCTCCACTACCGCAGCAAAATGCTCTTCAAGCATTGGAGGAATGATGACTTCACTCCCCGAGCTTTCTTGCTGCATCGAACGCAATAGCTTTTCGACCTGCCTTGTGAATCAGGTGGGCGAATACTTCTGCGGAGTTATGTGTCTTTGGTGCTGAAGTTGGCGCTAGCGGCGCGATCCTAGCATTTTTTGTTCCATCGCAAAGCGTTGTTGTCGGAAGCCTTTTAGATGAAAAATCGAAGACCGCTTTGGGCCGCAAGCTCCTGCTCGTTCGATGTGACAGCGGACATCCAGTGACCTAGCTACCTCCACTTGATGGTCGCTGTCCGCTGCACACCTGAAACCCGTCATTGGGCAATCGTCGGCATCACTGCTCTGATGGCTGCTATGAGTCAGTGACCGATAGATTGCGATGCGGCGACGAGCAGCTGCAATCGCTGCAAAGACGACCTAGGAAACAGAAGTCGGCTTCAGGCTGGTTGCTGTCGTTCACTTCAGAGATGCTAATGACGGCTGCTGCTCAAAGCAGTCGTTGCGCCAAAATTTTCGAGAAAGTCTGCCCTACATCTCAAGATGTCGTTGGAGTCTGCTGATCGAACGCCAAGCGCCTGCTTTTGCGTGTTCCGAAATGGTGTTATTGCTGCATGAGCCTAAGAATCTCGCTTTGTAGCAGGGTTGAGTTGTTTTATGAGCGTCGCCACTTCTAACCTAATGCCGTAAACACTCCAACTCCATCAGCTTGCTGATTCTGCTCGCGCTATCGAGGAAAAGCTGTTCGATTCACAACCATTAGATCCCGAAGCGCTTGAGCAATCGCTCATTCACGATCTCATGCGCCTCGCGCATGATGCGCTCCAGTAGCTCTTGCACACTCGGAACGTCATGAATCAGCCCGACCACCTGGCCGCAGGACCAGGCGCCGCAATCGACATCGCCTTGTTTCATCACGCGCGGGTAAACACCCGCGACCTCGGCGGCGATGTCTGCGAACTTGATCTTTTCGCCCAGCTCACGCTCCTTGGCAATCAGGCGCTCGACGGCGGGGTTGTTCAGCACGCGCTCGGTGTTGCGCAGCGGGCGCATCACAAGGCGCGTATCGAGTTCGGTAGCCCGCACAATTGCCTGCTTGACGTTGTCGTGAACGGGGGCCTCCTTCGTGGCGACAAAACGTGTGCCCATGTTGATGCCGTCAGCGCCCAGCGCCAGCGCTGCGACCAGTGAGCGGCCATCGGCCATGCCGCCAGAGGCCACAAAAGGCACCTTCAATTCTTCCGCAGCGCGCGGCAGCAGGATGAAGTTGGGGATGTCGTCTTCGCCGGGGTGGCCCGCGCATTCAAAACCGTCTACGCTCACCGCATCGCAGCCAATGCTTTGTGCCTTCAGCGCGTGGCGCACCGAGGTGCATTTGTGGATGACCTTGATGCCAGCCTCATGCAGTGCCGGTAGCCATTGCTGTGGATTGTTGCCAGCGGTTTCCACAATCTTCACGCCGCCTTCGATGATGGCGCGCACATAGCCGGGATAGTCTGGGGCATTGACCACAGGCAGAAAGGTGAGATTCACACCAAAAGGCTTGTCCGTCATCTCGCGGCAGCGAGCAATTTCCCTGGACAGGGCCTCAGCCGATGGCTGGGTGAGTGCGGTGATGACGCCAAGGCCGCCGGCATTGGAGACCGCAGCCGCCAGCTCGGCCAAGCCAACGTGGTGCATGCCGCCTTGAATGATGGGGCGTTCGATGTTGAAGAGTTCTGTGATTCGGGTTTTCATGTCTCTTGATCAGTTGGCTTGGTTCAGTTCGGAAAGCACTTGGCGAGTGTGCTCGCCGAGCGATGGCACGCGGCCAGGGCGGTGTTTGTAGTCGTCGATTAAGACGACTCCTGGAATATCTGCAGGCGCGCGTTCACCGGCTTGGGTTCCAACGAACAAGTCCTTGGAAACACCTTCCTGCCCGGCGCGAATCTGGTCCATGGTGCGGATGGCTCCAACTACAACGCCAGCGTTGCTCAGCAGCTCACAAACCGCATGGGTACTGTGGTGGTTGAAGGCAGCGTTGAGCGCCGCAAGCAATGCCGCGCGGTTTTCCACGCGTGCGCGATTGGTCGCAAAACGTGCGTCTTGAGCGAGTTCCGGGCTGCCGATGGCGTTGCACAGACGCGGGAAATGCTCCTCGGTATAGGCAGAAACCACCACCATGCCGTCGCTCGTCGCCACCACTTCGGCCGCGGGTGCCACGGTTGGCTGGCCGTTACCGCGGCGCAGGGGCAGTTTGTTGAACATGCGGTACTCTGCCCAAGCGTTGGCGAGCGACGCCACGGCAATATCGATCAACGAGAGATTAATGAGCGCACCGCGCCCGTTCACGCTGCGGCGAAACAGCGCTGCCAGCACGCCACTGGTGAGCGATTGCGCGGTGAGTATGTCGACAGCGGTGAAGCCAACACGAACGGGATCGCGCCCGGCCTCGCCGTTCAGGCTCATCATGCCGCTTTCGGCCTGGGCAGCGATGTCAAGGCCTGCCCGCAAGCTGGCAGGACCGCGTTGGCCGAAGCCACTGACTTGTCCATAGATCAGGCGTGGGAACTGCGACATCAGTTCTTCTGCGCTCAGGCCCAGCTTGTGCATGGCACCGGGGCGCATGTTCTGTAAGACGATGTCGGCACTGGCAACCAGCTTGAGCGCAGCGGCGCGCCCCGCATCGCTGCGTAAGTCGAGCACCACTGAGCGTTTGCCGCGGTTGTAGGCAGTGAACATGGGGCCACAGTCGTCATGGGTCCAGCCGAGCTGACGGGCTGCATCACCTGCTGAAGGTTCGATCTTGATGACCTCCGCGCCCAAGTCCGCGAGCGATTGGGCTGCGGCGGGCACGGCAATGTATTGGCCGAATTCGATCACGCGCACGCCTGCCAGCGGCGCGTCGTTTGGTACAGAGTTGATGGCAGATGTCATGGCGCTTACTGATCCTGCTGTCCAAAAACGGGCCGACGCTTTTCAAAGAAAGCATTCGCACCTTCCTTGAAATCCGCTCCCGCAAAGAGTCCGGGCGCATTGTCGAGCTGGAACGCGAGCGCATCTTCCAGCGACATTGGCGCGCGGCGCAAGCCGGCCTTGATGCGGCCAAACGGGCGCTGCGGCCCACGTGCAATCTTGTGCGCCAACGCAAGCGCTGTGGGCAGCGCGCTGCCATCCGCCACATGCTCATCGGCAAGGCCGGTTTGCAAGGCGCGCTCGGCGTTCACTTCGGTGGCCAGCAGCATCATGCGGCGGGCTTGCGTAGTACCGACGCGTGACGGCAGCGACCAAAACAGCGCAGCATCCGGCATCGCACCGACGCGGGTGAAGGCGCTGCAAAACATTGCGTCTTTTCCCGCCACCACCAAATCGCAGGCCAGCGCCAGACCCAGTCCCGCACCATAGGCCGGGCCATCGACCGCAGCGATGATGAGCTTGTCACTGAGCGCAAGGCGTCGATACAGCCAAGCATTCCTCGTCATATTGCGACGCACTTCGGCCTCGCTTTTTTCCGAGAGCTGGCGCAGATCGCCGCCCGAACAGAATGCGCCACCCGCGCCCGTCAGCACGGCAGCGCGCAGTGTGGGGTCTTGCTCCAGCTCTTCGAGTGCGTTTAGCAAACCGTCCAGCACACCGGGCGCTTGCAAAGAATTGCGCACTTGCGGCGCATTGATGGTCATGCACAGCACGCCCGTTTCGCGTGAGGTGATGAGCGATGGATGCTCTTGCGTATTTGTCATGCGTAGCCTGCCTTAAAAGAAAGCGCGGCAAGGCGCTCGTGATGCACGGCTGCGCCGCCATACAGCGATGTAGCGAGCGCCAGGCGGCGCAGGTATTCGCCGAGTTCGTACTCCTCAGTCATGCCGATCGCGCCGTGCAACTGCAGGGTTTCTTCCCACACGTGACGGGCCACGTCGATGCAGCGAATGGCAAGCGCTGACACATTGCCTGGCGATGGCTCGTTGGCGACGTAGCGCCACAAGGCTTTGAGCTCTTGCACTTCTACATAAAGATCAACCAGCCGGTGCTGCACCACTTGGTTGCTGCTAATGCTGCGCCCAAACTGCTTGCGGGTCTTCACATACTCAATGGTGGTGGCGAGCGCCACACTGGCCGCGCCAGCCGTTTCCGCACAATGCGCGATGATGCCGCGATCAATAGCCGATTGCACCAACACTTGCATTTGCGCCCAAGGGGCCTTGCGCAGCAGCGTTGCCGGTGATTTCTCTAACTGCAAAGAGGCAGCGTGGCGACCGTCGTACAGGCGTTGGTTGCCGAGCGTGAGGCCAGCCGCATCGGCGTTGACGAAAAATAGGCCGTAGTCGTCGTCGGCAATGCGTGCAACCAGCAGCAATGCATCCGCACCCGAAAGTCCGGGCGAAAGTCCTTTGGCGCCGCTGATTGAAAAACCGTCAGGTATCTGTTGAGCCGTGGCGTTTGCAGGCATCACGAGGCCCTCGCATTGCGGCTCCCACATCGCAAAGGCCATACGTTTTTGACCACTTGCAAGATCGCCAAGCCATTGGCTGCGCAGCGCACCTTCGGCGGTCTGCACCATCAAATGACTGGCGACGATGGCGTTGGCGACAAAGGGCTCGATCAGTAGCGCACGGCCCAACTCTTCGGCGAGCACGCACAGGTCTTCCAGACTGCCGCCAAGACCCTCGTCTTCGGCGGGAATGGGGAAGGCCAGCCATCCCATTTCGGCGATTTCGCCCCAGCGCTCTGGCGGGCAGCCGTCGTTGTGTGCGGCCGAGGCTTCGCGTTGTGCGGGCGAGCTGGTTTGCGTGGCCCAACGCCGAACACTGTCGGCAATCATTTGCTGCTCTTGTTGCTGGGTGTCGCTCATAGTCCGAGTACCTGTTTGGCGAGAATATTGTGTTGAATTTCACTGGAGCCACCGGCGATGGTGTAGCCCCGTGCAAGAAAGCGGCGCGAGGATGCGGTGCCCGCAATGCGCCCCATCTGCGGGGCATCGCTTTTGCCTGCAAGCCAGGCGGGGCTGAGTGCAAACGCATCGGCGCCGAGGCCGTCGACGATGAGTTCTTCCCACAGCTGAATCAAGCGGCTGCCACGCATCTTGAGCATGGAGACTTCCGCGCCAAGCAACTCGCCCGCCTGCTGGCGTTGGATAAAGCGGCCCGCGTTGGCTTCGAGCGCCAGCAGGCGCGATTGCAGATCGGCAAAGCGTTCCCGAAACCAGTGCTGCTCGCCAACGGGTTTGCCCAGATGCATATGCGTAAGCCCAATCTCACGCGCACGTGTCATGCGGCGCTTGTTTTCACCGATGCGCGCGAGTTTCAGCCGCTCAAATTCCAGCAGCGACTTGGCCACCGTCCAGCCCTTGTTTTCCTCGCCTACGATTTGATCCACGGGCACGTGCACGTTGTCGAGGAACACTTCGTTGAAAACCACCCAACCGTGAATGCCGACGATGGGGCGCACAGTGATGCCGGGCGATGTCATATCGATCAGCAAAAAGGAAATGCCCTCTTGCGGCTTGCCACCTTGGGCTGTGCGAACGAGGCAGAACATCCAGTCGGAGTACTGTGCATACGAAGTCCAGATCTTCGAACCGTTGACCACGTAGTGGTCGCCATCACGCTTGGCCTGGGTGGCGAGCGACGCGAGATCCGAGCCTGCGTTGGGCTCCGAGTAGCCCTGGCACCACCACTGATCGCCAGCGGCAATCGCGGGCAAAAAGCGCTCTTTTTGCGCCTCACTGCCGTAGTGCATGATCACCGGGCCGAGCATGTCGAAGGTCACGCTGTTGAGCTCCGGCGCGTGGCCTTGCGCCATTTCTTCGTCAAACACCATTTGCTGTTCGACGCTCCATTCCTGACCGCCCCAGCGCTTGAACCAATGCGGCACGAGGAGGCCATCAGCGGTAAGGATTTTGTGCCAACGCACCATTTGCTCACGCGTGTGCTGCTGGCCGCGCTGCGTGGTTTCGCGAACGTCCTGGGGAAGGCGTTCGCCGACAAATTGGCGTATCTTTTTGCGGAATGCCGCAAGTTCGGTGCTCTCTTGCATGGGTGTAAAAACCTAGAGTGAAATTCAAGCGGGATCAGCCTGCATCAGGCGCAAATGCTATGGCGCAGCGCACGTTTGGCAATCGCCGATCGATGGACTTCGGACGCGCCGTCATAAATCCGGAAGGGCCGCATCTGGCGATAAATCATCGACACCGGCGTGTCCTCGGAGATGCCAAGTGCGCCGCAAATTTGCACCGCTGAGTCCGCCACTTTGCAGACCACTTCGGAGACAAACACCTTGGCCATTGAGGAGTGATGGCGAATCGATTCGCCCGCATCCAGCATTCGCGCCACATCGCGCGTCATCAGGCGTGCGGCGTACAGCTCGATATGCGCATCGGCAATCATGGACTGCACCATCTGGTGCTCGCCCAGCTTCACTCCATAAGATTCGCGGTGTGATGCGTACTCTTGTGCGATATCCATCGCACGAGACGCCATACCGATAAAGCGCATGCAGTGAAACAGGCGTGCGCCTTCAAGGCGTAGCTGTGCGTATTCGAGGCCACGGCCTTCTTCGCCGATCAATGCGCTCGCAGGCACGCGGCAGTTGGTGAGCGTGATCTCGCCGTGGCCACCGGCATCAAACGGCTCCATCGTCGGCACGTCGCGCACCAGGCGATAACCCGGGGTGTCTGTGTCCACCAGAAACCAGGAGACACCGCCCTCGGTGCGTGCCACAACAATCGCTACGTCGGCCCGCACTGCGCCGGTGATAAACCATTTGTGGGCATTGATTTCCCAGCCGCCTTCGGGCAGACGCTTGGCCGTGGCGCTGAGCATGCGCGGGTCGGAGCCTACGCCAGGCGCGGGCTCGGTCATTGCAAAGCAGGAATGCAGATCGCCCGTGCGCAGCGGCTCCAGATAGCGCTGTTGCTGCTCGGGCGAGCCCAACTTTTCCAGCGCGTATATGTCTGGCTGAGTTGGCGGAGCGCATTGCAAAACCGCAGGGCCCAAAAAGCTGCGGCCCGCTTCTTCCAGATAGCTGCAGCATTCCTCCCAGCTCAGCGCGAGGCCACCATATTCACGCGCTGTGCGTGCGGCGCCAAAGCCGCGCGCCACGGCCTTGCGTTGCAACGCGCGTGTGGTTTCTTGCAAGGCTTTGGCATCACCAGCTTGAAGCAAATGCTCTTGCGGAACGACTTCGCTGGCGATGAACTCGCGCAGCTCGCCGATCAGGGTTTGAAACTCGTGTTCGGGGCGCGTTCTCATTGCTGAATCGCCTTCATCATTTTGGTCCAGCGCTGGACATCGTTTTCGATGAATGTGGTGAATTCTTTGGTGTCCATGAAGGCTTCTTCGCCAGCGGCGGCAATGAGGCGCTTTTTTACTTCTTCTGTGGCAGTGGCCTCGCGCATTGCGGCTTCGAGCTTTTGAATGATGACTTGCGGCGTGCCTGCGGGCGCGTGTAAGCCGTACCAAGACACAGCAGTTGCTTCAGGAAAACCAGCTTCCGCGAACGTTGGCACGTCCGGCAACTCATTGGAGCGTTTGTCACTAATGTTGGCCAGCACACGTAGCTTCTTGCCGTTGATCTGCGGAATTGCCACGGCAGACGGAAGGATCGACATCGACACGCGGTTATTGATGAGATCCGGAATCGCGGGCGGCGCACCCTTGTACATCACCATCTCCAGCGGAATGCCCGCAGCCGTGCGGAACATCATCGTGGACATGGACTGCGGCGTGCCGATGCCACCATCCGCGTATTGCAGCGGCGGTGATGCCTTCTTTGCCATGTCGACGAATTCGCGCACAGTCTTGGCGGGCGATGTCATCGGCACGGTGAAGTAGCTGGTAGACAGCGAGAAGCGGCCAATTGGCGTGAAATCCTGCATTTTCCAACGCAGATTGCTTTCCATGAGCGGCGTGTTGATCAGAAACGAGGCCGACACAAGCAAGGTATAGCCGTCTGGCGCTGCACGTGCCACCGTTTCAGCGGCAATGCTGCCGCTCGCGCCGGGCTTGGCTTCCACCACGATAGGTTGTTTGAGGATGCCTTGCAGCGTTTGAGTGAGCGCCCGAGTCTGCACATCAACCACGCCACCGGCAGCATAGGGCACGATGACGTGGATAGGGCGTTTTGGATAGTCGCCACCCGGCGCGGCCAGTGCATTACACGTAAAGGTGCTGGCACCCAAGGCAGCCGCGCCGCTTAGCAGCGCGCTCATGATTTTTCTGCGTTGCATGTCTTGTCTCCATTTTTATGTGCAATGGAAAAATCTCCATTGCACACACCTGTCATAATAGGTTGCATGCAAAGATCTAGCAATACCTGTTATGACAGCACATGGTTGCAAGGGCGATCAAGTTCTGCCTGCCAACCCAATATCTAACGGATATAGTGCACGTCAGACATGCCTAAAACCAAGACCGAAAAATCTGTCGCCAGCGCATCAGCGGCGCAGCAAGAACAAAAAAATCAAACCGATCTGCCACTGTTTGCACAGGTGCAGCAAAGCCTGCGCCAAAGCATTTTGGAAAAGCAACTCGCGCCAGGTCAAAAGCTTCCTTCCGAATCCAAGCTGCAAGCGCAGTTTGGCGTTAGCCGAATCACGGTGCGGCAGGCGTTATCGGCGCTTCAGGCGGAAGGTTTGGTGGAAACCTTTAATGGCAAGGGGAGTTTTGTCACCCGTCCCTCGAATGCGCCGCAGCTTGGAATGCTCACCGGCTTTTATGAGCACATGCGCTCCAAGGGCTATCACGCGCAGGGCAAAACGCTTGCGGTGCGCACGGTGAAAGCGTCGACACGTGTCGCACATAGTCTGAAGCTGGCGGTAGGCGCACCGCTGACCTGCATTTCTCATGTGCGCCTTGTTGACGGCGAGGCGATCGTCTGCGGCAAGCTATTTGCCCCTCCCTCTATAGCAGAGGCACTGCTGGCTCATGACTTGGAGACAGCGGACACCATGAGTGTGCTGGAAGCCAATTTGGGGTATCGGCTGGAAAGCACGCACATTGAAGCCAGCGCTGTGGCCGCTGGCGTGGAACGCGGCAAAATTTTGAACGTGGCACCTGATACGCCGCTCTTGTATGTGAGCTTTGTGCCGCATGACATAGAAAACCAGCCGCTGATATATGCGCAGATGTATTTTCGACCCGACAAGTTCACTTACCGGGCAGTGATTCGTCGCTGAGCCGGCGACGGATAGATTTCAATTAGTTGAGATCACGAGCGCTTTGACAATCAAACGATTACGACTGCTTTGTGCCGGTAAGCGTAAGTCGCGAACGTGGCGGTCGTCGGCAGCTATCGCTGCACAGCAGACATTGCTGGTATCAGCTCGAACGACAGCAACGGGTCGTTCTGAGACGGTCACCTACCGGCCAGATGCAGCCGGTCAGCCTTTGCCGCTTAAAGCTAAATATGTGGCGTGTGACAAGTTCAAGTCAGCAATGAGCGGCGCCTTGTCTGGATTTATGTGGTGGTTCAGCCGAGCTGTCAGCATGCAACGACCAAGGGTATGCGGCGCATCTAGAATTTGGTATGAATATTGAGAACATCAAGGGCCGTTTGGCCTTCCTCCAAGAGGCTGAAAAGCTCAAGAGCGTGCTCCGAAGCTCGCACACTTCGACGGGCAGAGAGGAAAGCACCGCCGAACACACTTGGCGCCTGTGCCTCATGGCTATGACCTTCGCGGACGAGTTGGCTGGCATGGATATGCTCAAGATTCTCAAAATGTGCCTCGTTCATGATTTGGGCGAAGCTATTCACGGTGACATCCCTGCTATCGAAAAAAACCAGCATCCCAACAAGAGCGCGCAAGAAAAGACCGACCTCTTGTATTTGACACGCTCACTCGATGCATCTCACCAAAATGCCATCCTAGCGCTCTGGCAAGAGTATGAGGACGCAGCTTCACCCGAGGCAAAAGCTGTTAAAGCACTGGATAAGCTTGAAACTATCCTTCAGCACAACCAAGGGGTCAACCCGCCTGATTTCGACTACGAGTTCAATCTGACCTACGGCCAGAAACACACGAGCGCCGATCCGCTATTTGCCTTAATGCGTAGCATCATTGATGAAGCCACGCGCCAAAGAATGGCCGGAAAAAGCAGTTCTGTGTGACTGCATTGGGTCGTGTTGCGACGCTCGCACATCGGCCAGAAGCAGTCGTCCAAGTCATTGGTCCGAGTTTCTGCTTCAGGACTGATTGCCACCCTCATTTGCTCAAAGCATGCTATTTCCTGCCGATGACCGCGCAACCCGTTGCCACCCGACCGAAGGCCGCGGAACTCTCTATAAGTAGTGCGATGGCAGGGCTAGAGGCGGAGCACTAACTGGTGCTCTCGGTTGCACTTTAGTCAAGCATCACAGGATGCTGACCGGCAATTCCGCTTGCAGGCGAAGCTGGTTCATATTGGCCTCGCCTTGCGCTTTATTCGTGCGATGCACCCCGTAGCGCAATTGCAAGGAAAGATTCTTCGCTGCCCCATGCTGCACGATGTATCGCACCAGCAGGTCTCGTTCCCAATGCTTGCCATTGACTCCTGAGTAGCCGAGGTAGTTGGCGTAGACAGCATTGAGATGGCTGTTGTCGATGCCGGAACCTCGGGTGTAGGCAACGCCTGCGCTCAGCCCTGGGGTTGCGATCCCGGCCAGGTCCACGTCGTATTTGAGTTGCCAGGAGGCTTCGCGCGGACCGTTGAAGTCGGACAGCTGCATGGCGTTCTCCAACCAGATGGAGCCACGATTCACATAGTCAAACGGATTGTTTCCGTTGACCTTCTGGTAGCCGAGCCCGAATTTATGAGCGCCTGCGGCGTAGCTGCTCATCAGGCTCCAGGTGGTGGTGTCAATCTCGCCAGACTTGGCCTTGCTGGTATCGGTGCTGCGATAGAGGTTCAGATTGAACGACAGCGCACGCTGGCCTGACAGAGGAAGCTTGTAGAAACTTCCCAAGTAGGCAGTATTCCAGTTATCGGCGTATTTTCCGTAATAGCTGCTGAGCGTCAGATTGGCGATGGGGGTGGCCCATGCGCCGCCTATGAAGCTGAAAGATCCGCTGGTCATGCCCGAGTAATTGGCCAGCAGGTCAGCGTCGTTCTTGCGGGCATTGCGGTCGGCCCAGCCGGTAAATCGCCCGGCTTGCAGCGTCAGTGTCGGGATGTCTTTGCTGATGACTTGCCAGCCCCGGTTGCTCTCGGGCAGCAATCGGGTGTCGGACGAACTGAAGATCGGTGTCTTGGTTCGCATCTCGCCCGCCTTCAGTTCCGTGGAAGAAACTCGCACTTTCAGCGCCGCGCCAGCTCGTCCAAAGCTATCGAGAATGTCCTGCCCGTCCTTGGCCACGTAGCGAGGCGTTGCGCGTGCATGGTCTGCTTCGGTGCCCAGGTTGACGGCCCCATAAGCATGGGCGTCCAATCCCAGGCCAAGGACACCACGCGTATAGCCCGATTCATAGTTGAGCATCAACCCGAAGGCCGACTCGCGAGCGAGGGTCTGGCCTCTTTTCCCACTGGTGGCGCGAAAACTGCTGCCTTTTTGATAGTCGAGCTGCTCGATAAGCACCCGGTTTTGCATATTGAGTGCACTGCCTTCGATAAAGCCCTTGGCATCATCTTGTGCACCGGCAATCGCAGCACCGCTTGCGCACAGCAGCGCTGCGCTCAGTGTATGGAGATGAGAAATACGGACTCTCATTAGATTCATTTGCGGAGGCAGACGCAGGCACGATGCGCCTGAACGCGTTGATATCGGGCTCATGGCGCTGAGTTACCGAGCAGCCGTTGCGTGAGCGCGCGCAACAATATCTTGGAAGCGCTGCTTGGCTTGTTCGGGCACGTCGTCCGGCACGGAGAGCTTGGACAAAGAGCTGTCGCCGACCTGGATCAACATCACCATGCCCATGGCATAGTGGGGCTGACACTTGACTCCATACAGACCGGGCTCGGTCATGGTGACCGTGATTTCCTGATTCGTCTTGCCCCTGAAAGGCGTCGCCCCTGCCGGCACCATACCTGTGATTGACACAGCATCGTGACCACTGCTGGTCGCCAGAAATTTGACGCTGTCACCCGGTGCGATCTTGACAAACTCGGGCTCGTACACCATGGCTCCATGAGGGCCTCGGTTGAGCATTTTGATTTCTATGGTTTCTGCCGCAACCAGAGGTGCAGTACAAACGCACAGCACCAAGGCTGCATAGCGGGTAGAGTTAAGAACGGGCATGCCGGGAACTTTCTGATTTAAAGACTGGGCATTGGCTGGAAACGCATAACGCGGCAGCCATCCTGCGGATCGATCAAGGTGCGAACTTGGACTTGAAAGACTTGCTCCAGCAAATCCTGACTCAGCACCTCATGAGGTGCGCCAAGCTGAATCAACCGGCCCTGATGCATGACGGCCAGCCGGTCGCAGACCATTGCTTGATTGAGGTCGTGCAGCGCGACGACCTTGGTGATAGGAAGACGCTGGATCAACTGCAACAGTGACAGCTGTTGATGGATATCCAGATGATTGCAGGGCTCATCCAGCAGCAACAGGTGCGGTTGCTGTGCCAGAGCCCTTGCAATGTGTGCCCTTTGGCGCTCCCCGCCTGACAAGGTGCTCCAGTTGCTGTCTGCCTTGGATAGCAGCCCGACGTCGCGCAGCGCATCTCGGACAATCGATCGATCAACGCTCGACAAGGGGTCTATGGCTGACAGCCAGGGTGTACGCCCCAGCTCCACCGCCTCGGTCACACTGATGGCATCCGCGGTATCGGCAGTCTGTGCCACAAAAGCCAGTTGGCGCGCCACCGTACGACGAGACAACTGACGCAGTGGCTGGCCACCCACCAGCACCTCCCCGGAGCTGGGCTTGAGTACGCCTGACAACAGACGCAGCAGACTGGATTTTCCAGAGCCGTTCGGCCCAACCAACCCCAGCATTTCACCCGGACGCACCTGCAAGCAGACCTGCCGCACGATTGGGGTGCCTCGGATCTTCCAACTGATCTGCCGCGCTTCAAGGGCCGCCGTATTTTGCGGCTTGCCAGAGGCCTCCTTCATGGGCGACCTCTCTGACTCCTGAGCAAGATGCAAGCGAACACAGGCGCACCGGCCAGAGCGGTAATCACGCCAATGGGCAGGACCTGTCCCGCAATCAGGGTACGTGAAACCACGTCGGCAGCAATCAGGAAGATGGCCCCGATCACCGCACTGGCAGGGATCAGGCGTCGATGGCGCACACCCACAAGCAGGCGTGCAGAGTGAGGAATCACCAATCCGACGAAGCCGATGGCTCCGACGATCGAAACCATCACCGCAGTCATCAGCGCCGCAGCCAGCAGCAACGTCAGCTGCACGCGGCGCACCGGCACCCCAAGCGCGGCAGCGGACTCGCTGCCGAAGGCAAATGCATCGAGAGAACGGGCATGCAGCAGGCACACCAACACGCCAGCTACGGCCACTGAGGCCGTCAGAGCGGTGTCCGGCCAGCGCACACCGCTCAAATTACCAAGCAGCCAGAACATGATGCCGCGCGCCTGCTCCGCGCTTCCGGATTTGGTGATGATCAACGAGGTCAGTGCATTGAACAGCTGCGAGCCGGCAATGCCGGCCAGCACAATCTGCCCGCCGTTGCGCAAACCGCCATTGCCGGCGGCATGGGCCAGCAGTGCCACCAAGGCAAATGCGCACACCGCTCCGAAAAAGGCTCCCGCGCTCATCGATATGAAGCCGGCCCCGAGACCGACCACCGAAACCAGCACGGCCCCTGTAGACGCGCCTGCAGAGATACCGAGCAGATAAGGCTCCGCCAAGGCATTTCGCAGCAGCGACTGCAAGATAACGCCGGAGACTGCCAGGCCGGCACCGCAACTGGCGGCGACCAGGGCTCGCGTCAGCCGGTAATTCCAGACGATCCCCGCGTTGATCGGGTCTATCGGATAGCTGGTCCCAAGCAGCCGGTTGGCGAGCACCTCGTACACAATGCGGGCCGAGATATCGGTCTCACCTATGGCTATGCCCAACACAATGGCCAGCAAGAGCATGGCCGCTGCGGCTATCGTCAGCAGGACTGCGCGCAGGAACTGGCTGGCCGGTATGGTTGGCCAAGCTGAAGTCAGCGTGGAGGTATTCATGGCACTGAGATTGGGATATCGCGCCTGAAGCGCGACATCCTCTGTGCTCGGCTTATTTGGAGAGGCCTTCGATTTTCAGTACCGCACTGGCAATCTGCTCCATGCCGTCCACCTGGCGGATGGAGCCTTGCAGGGCGTCAGCGTCCACAATCACGATGCGACCGTTCTTGACGGCATCCATATGCTGGGTGACAGGGTCCTTCTTGAGAAAGTCCAGCTTCTTCTGGTAATCGTCGGCAGGAAAGCGGCGGCGATCCATGCGGGCAATGATCAGGATCGAGGGGTTGGCCTTGGCAATGGTTTCCCAGCCCACCGTGGGCCATTCTTCAGCAGAGCTGACGACATTGCGCAAACCGAGCGTTTGCATCATGTAGCCTGCCACCCCGTTTTTCCCGGCCATATACGGATCGGCTGCCAGATCTGCACTGGAGAACCACAGTGCTGCAGACAGGTTATGGAGTTTGGAGGCTTTGACCTTGGCCACCGCCTGAGCCTGGCCCTCGCTCAAATCCTTGACCAAGCCCTCGCCGCGCACCTCTACATCAAAGACCTGTGCCAACTGGCGGATGCCTTTGTACAAGGCCTTCACGTCGTAGCTGGCGGTACGTGTACCGTCCGAGCCGACCAGGTTGTTCTTGCCTTCGCAATCCGCCGGCATGGCGTAGGTGGCTATGTGGAGATCATGAAACTGCTCGCGGGTACCGACGACGCCATCTTTGCCCACCATCCATTCGAACTGCGAAACCACCAAGGCAGGTCGCTTGCCGATGACCGACTCAAAGCTGGGAATGTTGTCGGACAGGCGCGGCACCTTGTCATTGATGGCTTTGAAACGAGGCTGCACCGGATTGAACCAGAGTGCAGTGCCCGCCACCTTGTCGCCCAGCCCGAGGGCATAAAGCATTTCGGTGCCTGCTTGACCGATGGTGACCACCGATGAAGGCGCTTTGTCCAGAGTGACTGTGTAGCTGCAGTTTTGCAGCTGCAAAGGATAGTCTGTCGCGTATGCAGACCATGAACAGGCGAGCAAGGCAGCGGCGGCAAGGCTTCGAAGCAGCATCGGATATCTCTCCAGAAGCGGCGGGAAGCCCCCTGGAAGACATAGCAAGCCATGCGCCTGCATGCCTGCCTGAATCAGCAACGCCGTACCGGAGCGATGAAAATGCTCACTTCCCGGACACCCCGCCGGCAATGATTGGTTGGTACTCTGGCAGGTCTCCTGACTGGCAAATCATCGCTGGCTCATCGCCTTCCCAAACATAGGTTCAGTGGCTGTGTGATGGCTGGCTCATTGCCTACAGTTGCGGGGGCAGTTCCATTTCACGGGCCTGTGCCAAAAAGCACCTGGCCCTGGATTCCCTCATGCATTCGTCACTGCGCATGCATGTTCTGGCGAAACCAAAGTTGCGGTAATGTAGCTGATTTTGTAGCAGCAGTCCTAGGTCAAAGTGCCGAATGCGCTCAGATCGCCTCTCTAAGTCCCGCATGAACAGCTTTTCTATCCAGCGTGTTTGCGAGCTGCACAAGGTTCAAGATTTTCTGCAAAAAGCACGCATTGCCATGTTCGCAGGGCGAAGCAACGCGCTGGAAATTCCTCCGGATCTGTGTCATTTCGAAGAGACCTATCTCTCGGGCAGCGGTTGCATGTTGGCGGCGCTCGACTCGGAGCAAAGGGTGCAGGCCACGATTGCTTGCCGAGACTACGACGGCAGATTTCCCCAACTGAACTTCCGCCAGCTGAAGGTGGTTGAGGTCGTGCGCTTGTTTGTCGCCCCAGAGTTTCGACGATCCGGCGTGGGTGGTGCACTAGTGGATTCATTGAAGCTTCATGCACAGGCTCAACAGGTGCAAGTGCTCTACCTCCACACTCACCCCTTCCTGCCAGGGGCCGTCGAGTTCTGGCAGACCCAAGGCTTCGAGGTGATCGACCGTGAAACAGATCCGCTATGGCAGACGATTCATATGCAGCGCGTTCTGTGCAAAGCCTCTGAGAGCTAATCAAACTTGGTCTACTGAGACAGGGTTCAATGTGCGTTGCGGCGGCCGCTGACATACATATTCAACCGCGGGCTCATTCCCTCGCGCGCTCAGACGTCGCGTCCAGCTTCTCCTGCTTTTCATGTCGTAGCTCAGCGTTGGTCACGCAGGCCCAGCCCACCAGGATGCGGCTCTCAACTCAGCACGCATTTCGAGCTACGAGTCGGTGCCAAGACTCGCACGTTCAAACATATCAATGAGCAGAATTCATGGATTGATGAGATAAAACCATTTTACGTCATTGAATCGTATCCCTACGATTGGCGCCTATCGATGGTCAGCACCATCCATGAAAGCCGCCATGACATATCCCCTTCGCGTAGTCGCCGTTGCCGGCGGATTGCAGCTCCTCTCCAAATCCGCAGCGTTGTCAAAGCACCTGCTGGATCTGATCGCCGACGAAATCCCTTGCCAACCACGCATGGTCGAGATAGGTGCGATCGCACCGCAGCTCGCAGGCGCGGTCTGGCGCTCCCAGCTGCCAGTGGCGGTAGAGCAGGCGCTTGCAGCGGTCGAGCAAGCCGATGTGCTGGTGGTCGTCACTCCGGTGTTTCGTGGTTCCTACACAGGACTGTTCAAGCATTTTTTTGACTTCATTGATCAGGATGCCCTGATCGACAAGCCCGTGCTACTGGCCGCCACTGGTGGCAGTGAGCGCCACGCCTTGGTGATCGACCATCAGTTGCGGCCGCTGTTCAGCTTCTTCCAGGCGCGCACCTTGCCTCTGGGCGTCTATGCAACCGACCAGGACTTTGCGAACTATCGCCTGCAGAGCGAGGCCTTGCTTGATCGGGCCAGACTGGCGGTCCAGCGAGCATTGCCGTTGCTGAAGCTGACAGGCCATGCCAGGTCCGCCGTGGTCGATGAAGCGGTTGCGGTCTGAATCAACACCATCCTTTCTCTCAAATATTCGATTACCGGACTGCCATGAACGAAAACCTCAGCTTTAGCCTCAAGAGCATTCGCTTCGATGAGAACTATCAGCCATCGGACAGCACGCGCATCACCACCAACTTTGCCAATCTGGCGCGGGGAAAGAGTCGGCAGCAGAACCTGCGCAGCACGCTGAAGATGATTGACAACCGTTTCAATGACCTGGCGCATTGGGACAACCCGACGGGAGCACGATATGCAGTCGAGCTCGACATCATCTCTGTCGAGATGAAGCTGGATGCCAAGAGCAGCAATGCCGCGTTTCCGTTGATCGAGATACTCAAGACCAGCATTCTCGACAAGACAGCAAACAAGCGCATCAACGGCATCGTGGGCAATAACTTCTCATCCTACGTGCGCGATTACGACTTCAGCGTCTTGCTTCCCGAGCACAACGTCAATCGAGCGGAATTCAGCACGCCGGCCGATTTCGGCGAACTCCATGGCCAGCTGTTCAAGCAGTTTGTCAACTCGAGCACATACCAGCAGCACTTCGACAAACCGCCGGTCATCTGCATCAGCGCCTCGACCAGCAAGACCTATCAGCGGACGGGGAACCAGCACCCGGTGCTGGGTGTGGAGTACCGACAGAATGAGCTGTCCTCGACAGACCAATATTTTGCAAAAATGGGAATGCAGGTTCGATTCTTTATGCCACCGAACGGAGTTGCGCCACTGGCCTTCTATTCCAGCGCTGACCTGTTGAGCGACTACACGAACCTCGAGTTGATCGGCACCATCAGCACGATGGAAACGTTTCAGAAGATTTATCGCCCCGAAATCTACAACGCCAATTCCGCTGCAGCAAAACTCTATCAACCGAGTCTGAAAAATCAGGATTACTCGTTGACGCAAATCGTCTATGACCGGGAGGAGCGCAGTCAACTCGCTGTCAAGCAGGGGAAGTTCGCGGAGGAGCACTTCATCAGACCGTACAAGAATGTGCTTGATCAATGGGCTGCTGCTTGCGCGTACTGATACCACTGCAGCGTTCCCAGACTCGGGGCCAAGAGCCCTGACATGACTTCATACACCCTAATAGCTTCAAAGGAATCTTCCGATGTTTGAAACCTCTATCGCTGGCAGCCTGCCAAAGCCAGCCTGGCTGGCCGAAACCAACAAGCTCTGGCCTCAATGGAAAGCCGAAGGCGATGCACTTGTTCAAGCCAAGGCCGACGCGACCTTGCTGTGGATCAAGGCCCAGGAAGATGCGGGCCTGGATATCGTGTGCGACGGCGAGCAATCGCGCCAGCATTTCGTGCACGGCTTTCTTGAGCAGGTCGAGGGCATCGATTTCGTAAACAAGGTGAAGATGGGCATCCGCGACAACCGCTATGACGCAATGGTGCCGCAGGTGGTGTCGGCGCTGCGTCTGAAAGGGCGAGTTCACGCCTCCGAGGCACAGTTGGCGCGCGCGCATACGAAGAAGAAGCTGAAGTTCACCTTGCCCGGCCCAATGACCATCGTCGATACCGTGGCTGATCGCTTCTACGGCGACAAGGTCAAGATGGCTTTCGCCTTTGCCGAGTTGCTCAACCAGGAGGCTCTGGCGCTTCAAGCCGATGGCGTGGATATCATCCAGTTCGATGAGCCTGCCTTCAATGTCTATATGAAGGACGCCGCTGACTGGGGCGTACAGGCGCTTGAACGCGCCGCGCAGGGCTTGACCTGCACGACAGCGGTGCACATTTGCTATGGCTATGGCATCAAGGCCAATACCGACTGGAAGAGCACGCTGGGCGATGAATGGCGCCAGTACGAGACGGTGTTCCCCGCACTGGCTCGCAGCCGCATCGATCAGGTGAGCCTGGAGTGCATTCACTCCCATGTCCCACCCGACTTGATGAAGCTGCTGGCCGGCAAGGACGTGCTGGTCGGCGTGATCGATGTGGCCAGCGACGTGATCGAAACACCCGAAGAGGTGGCCGACACCATTGCCCGCGCCTTGGAGTTTGTCCCGAAGGAGAGGCTGTTTCCATGCACGAACTGCGGGCTAGCGCCGATGGCGCGCGATGTGGCGTGGCGCAAACTGGAGGCCCTGGCGCAAGGCACGAGGCTGGCCAAGGAGCGACTCACCACGGTGTGACGCGCCTGTGCGTACCGTCGATTCACCTTGTCAAATTGCTTGAAGTTTCAATGTTCATTGAGCTACATGGATGATCGCTAGGTGACAAGATGGGCCTGCCGCGATTTTTGTATTGCAGGCAGCAATCGCTGCAAAGGGCGTTGTTGCACAAATCGGTCTGAGGCCGGGCTATCCCAAACCCCAGACGTAGCTATGCCACGGCGACCGTTTTGGGCGTGCCCAGTCCAGTGAATCGATTGAAAATGAACGCCAGAACGTGGAGCTCGGTCACCTGCCGCTCAAATGTCCTGGCCATCACTTTTCGCCAAGGCGCTTGAAGCAATTCATCTTCGTCTCCACCAGTGACCTTCGGTGGCAGCCACCCCAGCGTTTCCAGATAGCCCGGCCCAATCGCTTGCATGCCTTGACGGCTTCATTGCGATGGGTGAATGCCAGCCCTTTGCGCAGTCTTGCTCCTTTACGCGGCGGGGTGATAAGGATGACTCGACGCCTGTGGCAAGCCTCATGGCCATCCTGGGAGTCATACGCTCCATCACCCGTGAAGCTGGCCACTTTTTCATGGCTGGGGATTTGGTCCAGTAGCTCGGTGCCTACGGGTGACTCTCCCACGTCGCTGGTGGTCACCACTATGGCCAGAATCTGCATAGTCTCAGCATCAATACCCAGATGCGCCTTGCGCCACTGGCGACTGCGCTCTGCTCCATGCTTCTTGGTTTTCCATTCGCCTTCGCCCAGGAACTTGGTGCTGGTGGAATCTGCAAGCATGTGCAGACCTTTGACACTTGGGCGATAGTGCACTTGCACATCAAGCCTATGCTGCCTGCGGCACACCGTGCTGTAGTCGGGCGTAGGTCAAAGTAGCCTCATCAATTTGAGTAGCGACTGCACCAAGCCCAAGGCTTGGCGCAGAGGCGAGCCAAACAGGCATTTGATGGTCAGGCAAAACTGGATGGCAGCATCCAAGAACGTGCTGCTGCGGCGACGCTTACCGCTTGGAGAGTCCAGCTATTGCATGTCCTTGTCGAGCTAAACGGTCAAGTCGCCTCGGGCCTTCAATGCTGCGTTGTATGCCTTCCAGTTTGTGGTGCGGTAGCGGCGCCTGCCCCAGCCCCAGCTTGATTCACTCATCTGGCGAGCCTACCGCACAGGCAGGCTGGATTTGTATCAGCTCGACCCAGGTAAAGCGGTCACCCGAAATTCGTGATAGTTCGCCGACAGCTTTTAGGTTTGGAGTGGACCTCCGAGGACGTTAGGTTTCAATGACTGCTTTGGGTACTTGCAGTCATTGGCGTCTTTGAGTTGAGCGCCTGTAGACAGCCTGAAGCAGTCGCTTGGGGGAATGCTTTAGAGGACTGCTTCTGGCCGACTGGCGACGGAATGCACCCGTTGAATGCCTATCCTAAACCGGACGCTCAAGGCGCCGCCCCGAAGGTCAGCTTTGCGGTGCTGTATTCACCAGTAGCTAAACCCGGCTTCGGCCAGGAGCGAGAATTGGTAGGTACTTTGCAGCCTTCAAGTTAAAGTGCAACGCA
Organism: Comamonas testosteroni; assembly: GCF_000761245.1. GTDB lineage: Bacteria > Pseudomonadota > Gammaproteobacteria > Burkholderiales > Burkholderiaceae_C > Comamonas > Comamonas testosteroni_C. The sequence continues at coordinate 433,579 of NZ_AWOR01000046.1, forward strand.
GTTCTGGATGAACGTCGCGGTGCATTGATCGCCAACCAAGATTGCAGGCCACTCCTGCAGGCGGCTAAGCCCAAACATTAGGCTACTCAAGATATGAAGCTAGGCTTTCACGCGAGCATCTGCGACGAGTCCACCCGAAGTCTCGCTGATGCACTTCGCCCGCGCTTTGACAAGCTATCTGAGCAACTGTCTGGCGAATACGGCGGCCCAATGGAGCATCTTTGGATTGACGTAGAGTTGCTCGTAGGTTCGGCCAAGTCAGATGGCCAGCCCCAACATACTTTTCGACTACAGAAGCGTGTCTCTGGAAGAGGCCATTTTGGTCTTCCAGCCATGCCAGACAGGTTCAATGTTGGGCACTATAGCGTTCGACCAGATTTTTCGTTTTTGGCCACTCATTCAACTGATGAGTCGGTATCGCACATAGTTCAACTCATTTATGAGTCTCTGGCTGAGCTTGAGTTCAAGCGCCGCAGGGTTGGCGACTTCGACACAAGGCTACTTCGCGAACGCTTCTTGCATACATGCAAAGAGCTTGGCATTTCGATTCAATCCAACTAACCTGCAATCAAAAGTGTAGTCACATTTCTGCTCAGTACCTGTGGCCTCACTGGTGGGTTAAACCGACGCGCAGAAGCTCCGCTTGCGTGTGCCCTCCGGCTTCGCACTACGGTGCCGAGCGTTGTTCTTCCGCGTTGATGTATTGATAGTGACTGCCTCTGGCCGACCAAGAGCCGACATTTGATTCGGTGAATTACCGCATGCATACTGATGCACAATCCCCAGAAATTTTGAGTTGAAGGGAGTTCAGCGCTTATGCTCGTCTCAGGTAAATCTATCGGTTTGGTTTGCGCAGGCGTTGCTGCTGCTTGGCTGATACGAAATCTAAGCAGATTGCCTGACACGTTTCAGAGTCGTAGTTGCCAAGGCGTTAAGTGGCATCGTGCATTTCCTGATGCGGCGAAGAAGGATATACGCTCCTTTCTAAGTATGTTTACGCAAGCATTTGGATTCCCGGAACAGAAACGACTGCTTTTCGAGCCCGCGGATACTTTTTTTGGGGTATATCGCAGCCTGTATCCATACAACTGGATGCCAGATGCATTAGAGCTTGAGACTTTTGCATCGATGGTCAAGAAAACGTATGGCATCAGTCTTGCGGATGTTTGGAGTGACACGCTGACACTTGGAAAGCTGTTCTCTCTTTCCCAAGATAAAACGGGCCTTGAGTGAGGCAGCATGGCCGTTATGGGTCGATTGCTGGCTGGCGCGAACGACCGCTGGCGGGGAGCTCAGTGCTCATCGCGCTGACGCACCGAATCTGGCGTCAGGGAACGACCGCTCACGTTGGCTGCAGTCATTGGGCACTGAGGCGCGAACGACAGCAACGGGTCGTTTGCAGCCTCTCACCAACGACTGCAGACGACCCGTTGCTGCCCTTCATCTGTGTGACTCCGATGTCCGGTGTCTAGCACTCAGCAGTCCTCTGTACCTTTCAACGGGGGAAATGCAGGGCGTGGCAAGAACGTATCTGTAGGACGAAATACCTGATTTCAGTGATTGCTCTTGCAGTCCTTGCCCAGTTAATATTCTTGGCACACTTTTTGACAATTAAGACTTTTGCATACTTTTTGAGAGTTTGTTGCTAGAGCTCGCCGGCGTCTTCTTGTCAAACCGTCTTTGCCACTATTCCTCTGCTGATATGAACGCCATTGCTCACCGCCGGTCCGAGACAAATTTTCGTGGCCGTGTCCGGCTCACGGCCTTGTTAGGCTCTGCCATCTGGCTCACCGGTTGTGCCAATTTGACAGGCCAGGCGCTCTCGACAGAAGAAATTCAGTCGCAGGTCCAGGCCGATCGGCAAAGCCTCGGCAAAGACGTGGCTCCGCTGACTGGTGTGGTGAGTCTTGAAGAGGCGATTGCGCGGGCCATCAAATACA
>NZ_AWOR01000047.1 GCF_000761245.1 Comamonas testosteroni
GCGGTTCGATTCCGTCCCAGGCCACCAGATTGAAAGCCCTGGATCAGCAATGATCCAGGGCTTTTCTCATTGCCGCCTCGAATGTCGGCAATGGGCCGTGGGCAACAAAAAGCAGAGCGGCTTGCGCTTGCTTTGGCTTGATTTCAAGGTGTTTCAGCTCCAGTTTGCTTTGTGGGTGAGCGCAACCAGCTTTTCATTTGATAGCGCTTGCATGCTGCCGTTAAGCTTGCAGCTTTCATCGTGCACAGACAGGCACAGGAGCGCGTGTGACAGCAGAGCAGCAATCAAGGGCGTCGCAACCGGCAGCGAACTGGCAGCCGGGCCTGATCGCCATTCACGGCAACCAGACCGAGGCACTGGCCGATACCGTGCTGGCCTGGCTGGCGGCGCATCCCTTGCAGGCGCTGGAGCCCGAGATCGTGCTGGTGCAAAGCAACGGCATGGCCGAGTGGTTCAAGATGCGCATGGCCGAGCAGCAGGGCGTGTGCGCCGCTGCACAGGTCGAGCTGCCGGCGCGCTTTGTCTGGCGCAGCTACCGCCAGATTCTGGGCAGGCATGAGGTGCCGCGTGAATCGCCGCTGGACAAGACTCCCATGATCTGGCGCCTGATGCGCCTGCTGCCGCAGTGTCTTGGCGAGCCTGCGTTTGCGCCCATTGCCAACTTTCTGCGCCCCGGCGAGCCGCAGCGCCTGCTGCAGCTGGCCGAGAAGCTGGCCGACCTGTTTGACCAGTATCAGATCTACCGCGCCGACTGGCTGGCCGCCTGGGAGCAGGGCGAGGATGTGCTGCGTACAGAGGGCCGCCCCGATGCGCCCGTGCCCGAAGGGCAACTCTGGCAGCCCCAGCTGTGGCGCAAGGTGCTGGCCGAGCTCGATGAACAGGAGCGTGCCGCCACCCGTCCGGCCTTGCTGGCACGGATTCTGGACGCGCTGCGAAGCGGCCAGCCGCCGGTCACCCCGCTGGCGCGCCGCGTGGTGGTGTTCGGCATGAGCCAGATGCCTCTGTCGCTGATGCAGTTTTTGAGCGGCATTGCCCAGCACAGCCAGGTGCTGATTGCCGTTCCCAACCCCTGCCGCTTTCACTGGGCCGATGCCATCGACGGGCGCGAGCTGCTGCGCCAGCAGCGCCGCCGCCATGCAGACAAGGGCGGCAAGGACCTGGCGCAGATTCCGCTGGCGGCCATGCACGCCCATGCCCATCCGCTGCTGGCGGCATGGGGACGGCAGAGCCGCGACTATGTGCGCCAGCTCGATGCCTTCGACACCACGGGCGACACCGCCGTGCAATGGGGCTGGCCGCGTGTGGATGTGTATGACGAGGCCGACGCGGACGAGCTGATCGATGCTCCGCTGCTGAGCCAGGTGCAGCAGCGCATTCGCGATCTGGTGCCCATGTCGGAGCACCCTGCGGTCGAGATCGAGGCGGCCGACCAGTCCATCGTCTTTCACAAGGCCCATGGCCTGGTGCGCGAGCTCGAAGTGCTGCACGACCAGCTGCTGCAATGGCTGGCCGAGCCTGCCGCTGCGGGCCGCCCAGCGCCGGCGCCGCGCGAGGTGGTGGTCATGCTGCCGTCGATCGAAGAGGCGGCACCCGCCATCCGCGCCGTGTTCGGCCAGTACGGCCGCCACGATGCGCGCCATATTCCGTTTGACATTGCCGACGTGGGCGCGCGCGCCAGCAGCCCGCTGGTGACTGCGCTGCAATGGCTGCTCAAGCTGCCGCAGCAGCGCTGCCGCCTGAGCGAGTTGTGCGATCTGCTCGATGTGCCCGCCGTGGCGGCGCGCGTGGGCCTGGCGGCCGACGATCTGCCCCAGCTCACGCACTGGATGGCCGGCGCGGGCATTCGCTGGGGACTCAACCATGCACAGCGCGCCCAACTGGGCCTGGCGGCCTGCGGTGATCCCAACAGCGCCTGGTTCGGCCTGCGCCGCATGCTGCTGGGCTATGCCAGCGGGCCGGCGCTGCAGGCCCCCTTCGACGAGACACAGGCTTTTGCCGGCATGGAGCCCTATGACGAAGTGGGCGGCCTGACGGCCGAGCTGGCCGGATCGCTGGCCAGCTTGCTGGGGCGCATGCTGCAATGGTGGCAAACCGCTGGCGAGGCGGCGGCCCCCCAGGTCTGGGCGCAGCGCTTTCGTGCCTTGCTCGATGATTTCTTTGTCGCGCAGGGCGATGAAGACCAGGCCTTGTGCGCCGCACTCGATACGGCCCTGGTCGGCTGGCAGGCTGCCTGCGAGCAAGCGGGCTTCGAGGCCCTCATTCCGCTGGAAGTGGCGCAGGCGGCCTGGTTGCAGGCTCTGTCCGAGCCCGCGCTCAACCAGCGCTTTCGCGCCGGCGGCGTGACTTTTTGCACGCTGATGCCGATGCGCGCCATTCCCTTCGACGTGGTGTGTCTGCTGGGCATGAACGATGGCGACTACCCGCGCCGCGCCACGCGCGTGGACTTCGATCTGATGGCCCTGCCCGGCCAGCAGCGTCCCGGCGACCGCGCGCGCCGCGACGATGACCGTCAGCTGATGCTGGATGCCTTGCTGTCGGCCCGCAGCAAGCTCTATATCAGCTGGGCTGGTCGCAATGTGCGCGACAACAGCGAGCAGCCGCCCTCGGTGCTGGTCTCGCAGCTACGCGACTATCTGCGCCAGGGCTGGCAGGGCGAAGGCAGCGCAGGCCTTGGCGCCAGCGAGCGCGGAGATCTGCTGCTGGCCCAGCGTACCCGCCAGCATCCCTTGCAGCCCTTCAGCCGCCGCTATTTCGAACAGGCTTCGGGCCTGTCGACCTTCGCGCGCGAATGGTATGGCGCGCATGAAGAGCAGGCAGCGCAGGCGTTGCCGGTCGTGGCCGCGTTCGAGCCCGACCCCGAAGTGCCGCTGACGCTGTCGCGCCTGACGGAATTTCTGCGCCATCCCGCACGCAGCTTTCTGCGCAACCGTCTGCAGGTTCGCTTTGAACAGGACGAGGAGTTGCTGGAGGACGACGAGCTTTTCAGCGTCGATGGCCTGACCGCCTATGGCCTGATTCAGCAACTGCAGCAAGGCGTGCGCACGCAGCTGGCGCATGATGCGGCGCTGGATGTGGGCCTGCAGGTGCAGCGCCAGGTGCAGCGCCTGGGGCGTGCCGGTGTGCTGCCGCTGGCAGGTCTTGGCAGGCGCGAGGCCGAGGCCTTGCAGGCCCAGGCCACGCCGTCGTTGCTGGCCTGGCAGCAGCAGATGCGGCTATGGCCCCATGCGGCGCCGCGTGAGCGTTTGCTGCTGCGCTCCGGTGCGGTCACGCTGGATGACTGGATGGACGGCTTGCAGGAGCGTGAAGAGCAGTCTTCGGATGCAGGCTTCAGCCGTTGCTGGTTCGCACTGGAGCCGCGCACGCTGCTGAACAAGAAAGGCGAGCTTCAGGCCCACAAGCTGCTGCCCATTTATGTGCGCTGTCTGGCGCTTTCAAGCAGGGGCACCGACACGCTGATGGGCGTGATCGCACGCGACACCCTGGTCTGGGTGCAGCCGCTGGAGCCGGAAGTGGCTGCGGCGCGCTTGCAAGCCTTGATGCAGCTGTGGCTGGCGGGCCAGAACGAGCCCTTGCCGCTGCCTCTCAAAAGCGCCATCGCCGCCGGTCGTGATGATCTGAGCGCCGCCGCACAGGCCTACGAGGGCGGCTACATGCAGGCCGGCGAATGCGAAGACTCCAGCTGGGCGCGCTGCTACCCCGACTGGGAGGCGCTGACGGCCGATCTGCGCTTCCACGTCTTGGCCAAGCAGGTCTATGGCCCGCTGCATGACTGGCTGGCTGAGCAGGTGCAGACCGAGGATCTGCCCTTGATGCATTGCGCAGACCAGAACGAACAACCAGGAGAGCCGGCATGAGCACGCCCGCCAACCCCATGAAGCCCGGCAGCCAGGCGCTGCAGCCCCTGCATTTCCCGCTCTGGGGCTCGCGCCTGATCGAAGCCAGCGCGGGCACAGGCAAGACCTGGACCATTGCCGCACTCTATCTGCGGCTGGTGCTGGGCCATGGCGCCGAGAACGGTTTTGCCAGGCCCTTGATGCCGCCCGACATCCTGGTCATGACCTTCACGCGGGCCGCCACGCGGGAGCTGTCGGACCGCATTCGTGCACGCCTGATCGAGGCCGTGCAGTGCTTTCGCGGCGAGGCCGAACCGGCGGCGCACGACCGCTTCTTGCGCGACCTGCGCGATGCCTATGCCGAAGGCGTGCAGCGCAACGCCGCTGCCTGGCGACTGGACATGGCTGCGCAGTGCATGGATGACGCCGCCATCCACACCATAGACGCCTGGTGCCAGCGCATGCTGCGCGAGCATGCGTTCGACAGCGGCAATCTGTTTGATGAAACGCTGGAGGCCGATGAAAGCCAGCGTCAGACCGAGGCTGCACAGGATTACTGGCGCCAGCAGTGCTACCCGCTGTCGGGCGAGGTGCTGGAGGCGGCGCTGCAGGTCTGGCCCGATGTGCAGGCCCTGGTCAAGGATATGCAGTCGCTGCTGCGGGAAAGCGTGCCCGCTGCGGCAGGCGCCGGGACCTTGGGTGAATGCATTGCGCGGACACAGGCCGAACGCGCGCAGCAGTTGCAAGCGCTGTCTGCAGATTGGCAGGCCAAAGCCGAGCGCATGCAGCGCTGGATCGACGCTGAACTCGATGGCCGCGCAGCACTCTGGGACAAACGCAAGCTGCAGGCGCGCTACTACCAGGGCTGGTTTGCCAACCTGACGGCCTGGGCGCAGGAGCCGCACAACCGGCAGCTGGAGCTCAGCGACTCCGCGCGCAAGCGACTCAGTCCCGAGGGCATGGCTGAGGCCTTCAAGGGCTCGACCATGGACTTGCTGCTGCCTGTCGAGTTTGCCGAGCTGGAGCAACTGCTGCAGGCGCTGACGCAGCTGCCTTCCCTGCATGTGGCGCTGCGCCTGCATGCGGCCGTCCATGTGCAGCAGCGCCTGCTGTGGCTCAAGCGCCAGGCTGGCACCTTTGGCTTTGCCGATATGTTGCAGCGCCTGGATGCGGCTCTCGCCGGCGACAACGGCCCCGCACTGCAAGCCAGCATTCTGGCCCAGTACCCGGTGGCGTTGATTGACGAATTTCAGGACACCTCGCCGCTGCAATACCGGCTGTTCGACCAGATCTACCGCACGGCAGACAACAGCGCGGGCAGTGCGCTGCTGCTGATCGGCGACCCCAAGCAGTCCATCTACGGCTTTCGCGGTGCGGACATCTACAGCTATCTGCAGGCACGGCAGGCGACCGAGGGCCGCCACTATGTGCTGGACACCAATTTCCGCTCCACAGAGGCGCTGGTCGATGCGGTCAACCAATGGTTTGTGCAGGCTGAAGCGCGCGATGGCGAGGGCGCGTTCATGTTCCGCGCCGGGCAGAGCAATCCGCTGCCGTTCGAGAGCGTCAAGGCCAATGGCCGCAAGGAGTTGCTGATGCAAGGCAGCCAGCGTATGGCCGCGCTGACCATTGCCTGGGATGGCAGCAGCGATGAGCCGCTGAGCAATGACGACATCCGCCGCCGTGGGGCGGAGTTCTGCGCCAGCCAGATCGTGCAGTGGCTGATGGACGGTGCCACGGGCTTTGCCGAAACCGGCCAGCCGCTGCAGCGCCTGCGCACGGCCGATATCGCGGTGCTGGTGCGCACGGGCAAGGAGGCGGCTGCCGTGCGCCGTGCGCTGGCGCGGCGCAACGTGGCCTCTGTCTATCTGTCCGATCAGGACTCGGTCTTCGCCAGCGGAGAGGCGCAAGACCTGCTGCTGTGGCTGCGTGCCGTGGCAGCGCCTCTGGACGGTCTGGCCGTGCGCGCCGGTCTGGCCACGCCCATGATGGGTCTGTCGTTTGACGAACTGGCCTGGCTGGCCAGCGATGACGAGGCCTTCGATGCGCGCAGCGAGCTGCTCAAGGAGCTGCACAGTCTCTGGCTGCGCCTGGGCGTGCTGGCCATGCTGCGCCAGACGCTGTACCGCTTTGAATTGCCGGCGCGTTGGCTGCAGGACATGGGCGGCGAGCGCCGTCTGACCAACTATCTGCACCTGGCCGAGCTGCTGCAGGGCGCCAGTGCCCAGCTGGAGGGCGAGCAGGCGCTGATCCGCTGGCTGGCCACCCAGATCGAGAACCCGGGCGCGGCCGGTGATGCGCAGATCGTGCGGCTGGAGTCGGATGCCGATCTGGTCAAGGTTGTCACCGTGCACAAGAGCAAGGGGCTGGAGTACCCGCTGGTCTGCCTGCCGTTTGGCGGCAGCTTCCGGCCTGTGGACGGCAAGGCGGCCTATCTTTCGCTGCCCGTGCAGATCGATGGCGCACCCGCGCGCGAGCTGGTGCTGGACTATGACGATGCGCAGCTGGCGCAGGCCGACAAGGAGCGCCTGCGCGAGGATCTGCGCCTGCTGTACGTGGCGCTGACCCGAGCGCGCCATGCGCTGTGGATGGGGCTGGCCCCCATGAAGCGTGGCAACAGCAAAAACTGTGCGAACGAACAGGGTGCGGCGGGCTATCTGCTGGCCGGAGATGTTTCGCAGGCCGCAGCCAGCTGGCGCGCCAGCATCCAGGCTCTGAGCCAGCGTTGCACGCAGATCGCCGTGGTGGATCTGCCGGCCGAACTGCCCGTGCCCACACGCTATGTTCCCGCGCAGGCCTTGCCCGCCCTGGCCGCTGCGCCCGTGTACGAGGCGCAGTTCGACCGCCGCTGGGGCATTGGCAGCTTTTCGTCGCTGACCCGCGCCATGGCCGCACCCAGCCTGCCGGTCCTGCCGGTGGCCGCACAAAGCCCCGCCGAGGACGAGCGTGCGCTGCAGGCCCAGGAGGCGGGTGAAGCTGCGCTGGACCTGGGCGTCATCAACGACGTCATGACTGCCCTGCCCACCTTGACCCGATTCGCCGCCGGCGCGCGCAGCGATGCTGCGGTGTGGCACCGCTTCATGCGCGGCCCGGTGGTGGGCAATTTCTTGCACGACCAGCTGGAATGGCTGGCCGCAGAGGACTTTGCGCTGCAGCCCGAGGATGATCCCGACAACAGTGAACCCCTGGCGGCCCGCCTGCTGCGCCGCTGCGAGCGCGCAGGCCGCAAGGAGCAGGCAGCCGATGTGCTGCAGTGGCTGCGCGCCGTGGTGCACCAGCCGCTGGCGCCGCTCGGTGTCTCGCTGTCACAGCTGGGCCAAGGTGATGCACTCTTGCCCGAGATGGAGTTCTGGCTGCCGGCGCGGCGCCTTTCGGCGCCGCGCATCGACGCGCTGTGCCGCCGGCACATCCTTGCCGGCCAGCCGCGCCCGGCGCTGCCCGAGCGCGAGCTGCACGGCATGCTGATGGGCTTTGCCGACCTGGTGTTTCACCATGGCGGCCGCTACTGGGTGCTGGACTACAAGACCAACCACCTGGGCCAGGACGGCGCTGCCTACACCCCTCAGGCGCTGGAGCAGGCCATGCTCGAGCACCGTTATGACGTGCAGGCTGCGCTGTATCTGCTGGCTCTGCACCGCCTGCTGCAAAGCCGGCTGGGCGCGGCTTACGATCCCCGCGAACAGTTGGGTGGCGCGCTCTATTTCTTCCTGCGCGGTCTCGACGGCGAGGCCGCCGGCATGCATGTGCTCAAGCCGCCGCTGGCGCTGCTGGACGGGCTTGAGGCGCTGCTCGGCGACTGCGAGCAAGCATCGAAGGAGGTGCAGCCATGAAGGGCCGCCGCAAAGCCGATCTGCAGACGCTGGACCTGTTTGCAGCCCCCGTGGATGGCGACTCAATTGCTCTGAGCACCACGGATTGGCTGGCCGCGCTGGAGCGACTGGCCGATGCGGGTCTGCTGCGCCGCCTGGACAGCGCACTGGCGGCCTTTGTCGCCGCGCAGGACGCCGAGGCCGGGCCTGCGCTGCTGGTAGCCACCGCCGTGCTGGCGCAGATGGAGGGGCGCGGCCACAGCTGTCTGCCCTTGAAGGCACTGGCTGGCGATCCCAATCAGGTTCTCGCCTGGCCTAAGGAAGCCGAGCGCCTGCAGCAATCGCTATGGGGGCAATTGCCAGACCGGCTCGCTGACTGGCTGCAGGCCCTGCGCCGCAGCCCCGTGGTGCGTGTCGTGCAACCGGGAGCGGTAGCGGCAGACCGAGGTCAGCCGCTGGTGCTGCTGGACGGCGCTGCGCCCTTGCTGTATCTGCGCCGCTACTGGGACTATGAACGCAGCGTGGCCGCACACATCACCGAGCGCACGGCGGCTGATGCGGTGGCGCTTGACGAGCCCGGGGTCCGCGACTGGCTGGGGCGGCTTTTCGCCGCGCCCGCCGATGCCGCGAATGCGGTGGACTGGCAAAAGCTGGCTTGCGCGCTGGCGCTGCGGGGGCGCATGTCCGTCATCACCGGCGGGCCGGGCACGGGCAAGACCTATACCGCTGCCCGTCTGCTGGCGCTGCTGTTTGCCACGGCGCCGGATGCCGCCCAGCTGCGCGTCGCGCTGGCTGCGCCAACCGGCAAGGCGGCGGCGCGGCTCAAGCAGTCCATCGACAGCTCGCTGCTGGAGCTCAAGGAGGCCGTGGGCCGCGAGCTGGATCTGGAAGCGCTGGTCAAACGCATGGGGGCGGCACGCACCCTGCATTCGCTGCTGGGGGCCAGGCCTGACACGCGGCGCTTTGCCCACCATGCAGGCAATCCGCTGGATGTCGATGTGCTCATTGTCGATGAGGCCTCCATGATCCACCTCGAGATGATGGCCGCGTTGCTGCAGGCCCTGCCGCCCACGGCGCGCCTGATTTTGCTGGGCGACAAGGATCAGCTCGCCTCGGTGGAGGCCGGTGCCGTGCTGGGCGATCTGTGCCGCGATGCGCAGCGGGGCAATTACGCGCCGGACACCGCTGCCTATGCCGAGCGTGTGACGGGCCAGTCCCTGCCTGCGCAGTACCTGGCGCCGGCCAGGGCCTTGCCGCTGGCCCAGCACACCGTCATGCTGCGCGAGAGCCGTCGCTTTGGCGGCCCTATCGGTCAGCTGGCACAGGCCGTGAATGCCGGCGATGCACCGGCTGCCACGGCGCTGCTGCGCACGCAAACCCAGGCCGGCCTGCAAGCCGAACTCTGGGCGCGCGAAGGCGGTGACGTCGATGCCGTGGTACGCAGCGCCGTGCAAGGCCGCGGCGGCATGGCCAGCTATGCCGCCTACGCCCAGGTGCTGCAAAGACATGGTCAGGGCAAGGGGCGCGGCTTTGCCTCCGAGGCCGAGCACTGGCAATGGGTGAGGGCCGTGCTTGCTGCCTTTGACCGCTACCGCCTGCTGTGCGCCGTGCGCGATGGCGCGTGGGGCGTGGCGGGCCTGAACCGCGCGGTGGAGCAGGCCTTGCAGGCCATGGGCGTCATTCGCAAGGAGGGCGAGTGGTATATGGGCCGTCCGGTGATGATCACCCGCAACGATGCACAGCTGGGCGTGTTCAATGGCGACATCGGCATGGCCTTGCCCAGCTTTGCCGACCCGGCGCGGCTGCGCGTGTACTTCATGCAGGGCGAGCAACTGCACCATGTCAGCACGGCGCGCCTGGCCCATGTGGAAACCGCATTTGCCATGACGGTGCACAAGAGCCAGGGTTCGGAGTTCGAGCACACGGCTTTGGTGCTGGCCGCGCAGGGCGGCAATGTGCTCAGCCGCGAGCTGGTCTATACCGGCATCACGCGGGCGCGCAAGGCGTTCTCGCTGTGGGCCGAAGTTCCCGGCCTGCTGGTGTCGGCGATGGGCAGTCCCACGCAGCGCAGCAGCGGTTTGCTGGGGTTCATGGAACGTGCTCAGTAGCTTATGGGGGAGATTCTGTTTTGATAGCCGCTACCGCGACTGATCTCGCTCAAGCTGTATAGGACTCACGCAAACAAGAATGCAACAACGGCTTGCTTTCTGAGGCAGTCTTCCTGCCTGAACCTGTTTTGCGTGAGTCGTGCTGTACAGGTTTCCCATTTGGCCTTGCTCGAAGTGATGAGCCTGTGGCACTGGCGCAGTCCAGGCGCGAGACGGCCAGCAAGGGCCGCCCTGAAGCCAAGGTCGTCGTCCGCCTTTGGGGCAGAACGCGAAGCGGCTCAGGAGGCTTAGTGCTCGTAAACCGCTTCCCAGTTGGCAAATCCCTTGACCTCGATCGGGTTGCCGCAGGGGTCGGTGAAGAACATCGTCCACTGTTCGCCGGGCTCGCCCTCGAAGCGCACCTGCGGCTCCAGGATGAAGGCCGTGCCAGCGGCTTTGAGGCGTTCGGCCAGGGCCAGCCAGTCGGGCTTGAGCAGGATCACGCCCAGGTGGGGCATGGGCACCATATGGTTGCCGACCTTGCCGGTGTTGCTCACGGCAAAGGGCTGGCCCAGGTGCAGGGAGATCTGGTGGCCGAAGAAGTCGAAATCGACCCAGGTGTCGGTGCTGCGGCCCTCGCGGCAGCCCAGCACGCCGCCGTAGAAACGGCGGGCCTGGTCGAGATCGGTCACGTGGTAGGCGAGATGAAAAGCGCTTTGCATGATGGGGCCAAGCGTAGCATCACCGAGCCCGTACCCGGCACGCTTCAGCGCGCAGCCTTGGCCTGTATGCGTGCCATCAGCTCTTCGGTATTGCTCTTGCGGTCGGCGTTGACCTTCTGCACCGTGGGGCGCTCGCTCATGCGCGCCAGATAGTCGCGCACCGGCAGCTCGGCCAGCAAATCGCTGCCGCCCAGGATCTTGCTGGCGCTGCTGACCAGGGGCAGGTGCACGATGGCGCTGCAGTCGGCCAGCGTGAAGCTGTCGCCCGCGATGAACGGGGTATCGAAGCGGGCCAGCTTGGCAAAGGCCGCAATGTTCTTTTTCAGCTGCTCCAGCGTCTTGTCGCGCGCGCCGTCACTGATCTTGCCGCCGAAGAAGGCCTGGGGATAGAGGTTGCGCGCCACCAGCTCCAGGTGCAGGTTCAGATAGACGCAAAGCTCACGCACCTTGGCCGCGGCAAACGGGTCTGCGGGCAACAGCGGCACCTTGTTGGACAGTGTTTCCACATATTCGATGATGGCGTCGGACTCGCTGATGGCGCCATGCTGGGTGCGCAGATAGGGGACTTTGCCCAGCGGTGATTCCTCGTGGTTGGTGCTGCCCAGCCAGGCCAGCTCCTCGGCGAAGGGAATCTGCTTTTCCATCAAGGCCAGCTTGACCTTGTTGTAGTAGTTGCTGGCCGAAAATCCGCATAAAGTCAGCATGCTTGTCTCCTGATCGGTGGTTGTGAATAGGCATACGTGGCCAGGTATCGTAGAGGCAAGTGACGCAAGCCGTGCGTCGCCAACCGGATAGCGGAGCGGGCCGGCTTCTACAATCGCTGCATGCAATGGCGCTCATTCCATCCTCGGCACCGACCGGCAGCTCTGCTGGCGCGCCGGGTGCTGGGCGCATGGTTCTGCGTGCTGCTGGTCAGCATGCTCACGCCCTGGGCCCGTGCCACGCCGCCTGCCGGCTGGGAGGCCGTGTGCACGGCCAGCGGCAGCACCCACTGGGTGCCCAGCCCGGCCAGCGACGATGCCGCCACCCCGCATGGACTCGATTGCGCGCTGTGCCTGCCGCTGCTGGCGCCGCCGCCCGCGCAGCAGCCAGAGCCGGGCAGTCACCGCGCCGTTGTCGATGCCCGGCCCTGGGCCAATGTCGCGCACAGAGCCTTTGTCTCCACCTTGCCGCCCGTACGTGCGCCACCCTTTGAAACCCTGAAAAACATAGCTGAAGGCGCTTGATGGTCAAGCGCTTCAGATCGATTTGAGATTGATACGACTTACGCAAATCAGGCTCAAGCAAGGGCTTCGTTTCAAGGCGACCATCTTGATGCACTCTTGTTTGCGTAAGTCCAGACTGAATTTGAATGGAGATGGTTTCATGAATATGCGTCGTTTTACCGTGATGGCCCTGGGTTCGCTGGTCGGTTCGCTGCTGGTTTCCGGTGCCGCCTGGGCCCATGCCGATGCTGCCCATGTCAAGGTTGAAAATGCCTGGGCCCGCGCCAGCGTGGCGGGTCAGCAGGCTTCGGGGGCCTTTATGCGCCTGACGGCCCAGGAGCCGCTCAAGCTCGTCGGTGTGGAAACCACGGCCGCCGCCGTGGCCGAGGTGCACGAGATGAAGATGGAGGGCGACGTGATGCGAATGCGCGCCATCGAGGCGCTGGAACTGCCTCAGGGCGTAGCCGTGGATCTCAAGCCCGGCGGCTATCACCTGATGCTGCAGCAGCTCAAGGCCCCGCTGGTCAAGGACAGCCAGGTGCCCGTGACCCTGGTGTTCAAGGATGCCAAGGGGGCCCTCTCGCGCCTGAGCCTGCAATTGCCGGTGCGTGCGACGGCCCCAGCGGCTGCCGGCGCTGGGCACCAGCACATGGGCCATGGTGCGCATCAGCATTGAGGCCCTGAGCCAGGGCTGCTGCCTGCTCCCTTGTTTGCAGCAAACATCGCAAGTGCAGTAAGCTAGTTCCGCATCCGGCCCTGTCCGGATGCGGATTCTGGTATCCATCCCTGCAGTGGAGAGCACTATGAGCGGTGACGCATCGGCATTTGGTTTCGGCAAGTTCATTCCCGGCTTTGATTTTCTGCAGGGGCTGGCGCAAAGCGCTGGCGCTGCGGCCAATCCCATGGGCCGTGTGCCGCAATGGGTGGCTCCCACCGTAAGCGTGGAAGAGGTTGACAAGCGCATTGCCGAGCTGAAAGCCGTGCAGTTCTGGCTGGAGCAAAACAGCCGCGCCCTGGCTGCCACCATCCAGGCGCTGGAAGTGCAGCGCATGACGCTGTCCACGCTCAAGGACATGAATGTCAGCATGAGCGAGCTGGCCAAGTCCTTCCCTTTCCCCGGTGCAGCTCAGGCAGATCCTGCTGCGACCGGCAATACCGGCTGGCCCATGGGAGGTGCCACGGCCACGGCCAAGGCTGCGGTTGCAGAGCCGCTGGCAAGCCCTGCGCCCGAGCCTGAAGCACAGGCTGCGGCGCAAGAGGAGCAGAACCATGCCAAGGCTCAGGCAGAGCTGCCTTCTCAGGCTGCCTTGAGCCAGGCCATGCAATGGTGGGGAGCGCTGACCCAGCAGTTCCAGCAGATTGCGGCCAAGGCCATGGCAGAGCCCGTTCCGCCCGAGACCTTGGCCGCTGCCCAGCGCGCGACCGAGATGGCCAGCGGTTTTGCCAAGTCCACCATGGAAAAGGTGATGGCACAGGCAGGCGGCCTTGGCGCTGCAGCTGCAGCAAAAAGTGCGGCAAAGAGTGCCGCGGCAGCCGAGCCCGGGCCTGCACGCAAGGCGGCGGCCAAGACCGGTCAACCCAAAACGGCAGCCAGCAAGACGGCTGCCGCTAAAAAAACTGCTTCCAAGCAGCCTGCCGCCAAAAAGACTGCAGCCAAAACCTCTGCTACCTCGCGCAAGCCCTGAGCAATCCCTTCCCGCTAAGGTGGAAAATCGTGGTTGCAAGGCATCCACGCTCCAGCAAGAACAGGAGGGCTTATGTCACTGTTTCCCGTCGCTCATGCCAGCCATGAAGACTGGCGCGCTGCGACTGAGCAAGTCGTGCTGCAGCTGCGTGGGCAGTTGCTGCGCCAGTCACTGCAGCCGCATCGGCTGGGTCTGGTCTATATCGCGCAGGGGCTGGTGCCCCATGCGCAGCAACTGCTGGCGCTGCTGGCGCGCGAGCTGCCTCAGGTCACCGACTGGGTGGGCAGCTCCGGCCACGCCGTATTGGCCATGGAGCATGAGTACTCCGAAAGCTCCTCGCTGGCGGTCATGTTGCTGGACCTGCCCGCCGCCCACTACCGCGTCTATTCCGGCGTGGCGCCGCTGGCACAAAGCGGCGCCGAAGCTGGATTCGAGGCGCATTCGGCCCTGGTGCACTCCAGCATCGATCAACCCGATCTTGCGGAGCTGCTGCTGGAGCTTTCCGAGCGCATCAGCTCTGGAAATCTGTTCGGGGCGCTCAGCAGCGAGCAGGGCGTGCAGTTTGCCTGCCGCGCCGAAGATCTGCCCCGCTTGCGTGCCCAGGCCAGCGTCGGCATTTTTCATGCCGGCTTTTCGGGGGTGGCCTTCGATGCCGACGTGGCCTGCACCTCCAGGCTAGCCCAGGGCTGTGCGCCTTTGGACACGGGGCTTGCGATTACCGAGGCCAGGGGCCCGGTGGTGCTGGAGCTCGAAGGCGAGCCCGCCTTGCCCCGACTGCTGCAGATGCTGGATGTGGAAGCCAGTCCCAGCGCCGGCGGCGGCTGGCAGGCGGCGCTGTCCCAGCTGCGCAAGACCCAGGCGGCGATTGCCCCGCTGGGCCGGGGGCTGGAGCGCGGCGCGCTGACCGACGAGGCCCAGGTGCTGCATATCGTGGGGCTGGACCCGGTGCGCCAGGGCATTGCGCTGTCGTCGCCCGTGGAAGCCGAGCATACGGTGATCTTCTGCCAGCGCCAGAGCAGCGCAGCCCGCCATGAGCTGATGCAGATGGGGGCGGCCCTCAAGGATGCGCTGCAGCCCGACTTTGCCGATGCCGGCTCCGAAACCATGGCCGAAGCGGCCGTGCCGCAGCATATACGCGGTGCCATCTATGTGAGCAGCAAGGGGCGCGGCAGCGAGCTGTTTGGCGGCGCCGATGCCGAGCTCAAGCTGCTGCGCCATGCGCTGGGGCCGGTGCCTCTGATCGGCCTGGTGGCCGAGGCCCAGCTGATGGATGCGCATGTGCATCAGCTGGCCGGCGTGCTGACGGTGTTTACCGGCAAATAGCCTTAAATTTGATAGCTGCTAGCGCTTGATTTAAATGGTTTTCAAACTCAATTGACTCTGAAGTCATGAATTAACCAGCGTAAGCAGCTATCAAAAAAGAAATTCACCCCCAAAGCTGGCGCGGCCTGAAATCAGCGATGCCGAGCAAGAGCCGCGTCGCGGCGATGGCATCGTCCCCCTCCGCGAAGCAGAGAGGGGGAAGCGGCGGGGCCGCTCAGGGGGTGGAATACAGTTCCACGCCCAGATTCAGCATCAGGCGATTGGCCCAGCCAAACAGTGCGGCCGAGTGCAGCATGTCCAGAATTTCCAGATCGGACAGCCCTGCATCGCGCAGCGGCTGCAGATTCTGCTTGCCAAAGCTGCCGGGCGTGCGCGTCAGTGCCAGCGAAGCCTGGATGATGGCGCGCTCGCGGGCATTGGTGCCGGCGGTGTCGGGCTCGTCAAACAGCTGGGCCATCACATCGTTGCGTTTGGCCAGCTGCTCGAAGCGCTGGGCGTGCACCGATGCGCAGTACACGCAGCCGTTGGAGCGAGAGACGGCAGTTGCCGCCACTTCGCGCTCGGCGCGGGACAGGCCGCCGGGCGCATACATGATGGCGTTGAAGGCCTGGGAGCGTTCCAGCAGCACCTGGGGCTGGCGGGCCAGCACCAGGTAGAAGTCCATGCTCTTGGCCTTGGGGTGGCTGACTTCCAGCACATGCTGCTGCTCGGGCGTGGCGGTGTCCGGGTCCAGCACCTGCAGCCAGGCCTTCCAGTCCAGCGTCTCGCTGGTAAAGCCGTTGCGGCGCAGCGGCTCGCCGGGCGGTGGCAGGTTGGCGGGGTGCACAAAGGGTGCGGCATCGGCGATCTGGGCGGCAGACGCTTCGGTCACTCCGCCCAGATCGCCCATGGCCTTCACACCCGCCAGCAGGCGGGCTTGGTAGGCAACAAAGCCGATCAGCTGGGCCAGCAAAACGGTGTCGTTGAGTGACAGACCGGCGGCAGGAATGGCCAGCAGCGCGGCCTGATCGCTCTGGGCTGGGTTCAGGGCCAGCGTGCGCACAAAGTGCAGCATGGCGTCCAGGCGTGCATTGCCGGTCTGCGCGCCGGGCTGATCGAGGATGGAGCGCAGCTCGGGCGTGATGGCGTCGCCAAGGGCCTGGGCGCGGCCGCGATATTCGGCTTCCAGCACGCTCACGCCGCTGACGCGGGCCTGCTCGGCCGCCAGTACCAGGCGCTCGGCCTGGGTCAGATCGCTGTCCAGCTGATTGCCCAGCAGCAGGTCTTCGCAGGCCTGGGTGGCCAGAGCGACTTTTTCGCGCTCGTGGCGTGTGGTGAATGTGGGGCCGCCCTGTTCGAGGCCGGCCAGTCGGTCTATTGTGTCTGTCATGCGAAGTCTCTTGATTTAGGGTTGCAGCTGCCGGATGCGCGCAGCGCTGTCGGCGGGGGTCCATTCCGTGCCGTCCAGCTCGGGCTCGGCATAGGCCTTGAGCTTGGCAAAGTGCTGCTCGATATCGTTCAGGTAGAACAGCGAGGCCAGACCTTGCGCGAGTTTGCGCGCCCCGTCGCTGATGGCGGGAATATCGCCCGACACCGTGCCGTGCGAGAGCGCAGCGGGGTAGCAGAAGCAGTGAATCCGGTCGAGGCCGGGAAGGTCACCCTGGAGCTCGAACAGCGGCCCCAGATCGGGCGATGCGCTCAGCTCGGCATCCTCGTCGCCGGACTCGGGCGTGAAGCGGCTGCTCCACAGCTTTACATGGGCAGCGATGTCCGCAAACTCGGGGCGCAGGCTCCAGTCGATGGCAAAGCCCGTGGAGACGATGAGAAAGTCCAGCACGAACACGCCGGCCGAGGTCTTCACCTGCAGCTTGTCGCCCGCTTTCTCCGCAGCTTGCACGGCGCAGCCCAGGTGGAAGAAGGCGTTGTCATGGCGCGAGACGCGCAGCGTGCTGCCATGCGGGGGCGGCACCTGCTGGGCGTTGATGTAGTGGCGGATGCGCCATTTCCAGGCATCGGGCAGCAGGTACTGGCCATGTGTCAGGCCGGGCACGCCCGAGCCCTTGGACTTGTTGACCAGCGGCAGCTGCTGGCGGCGGATCAGCATGTCCACGCTGGCTGCGCCGTTTTCGAGAGCCGTCGCGGCGCTGTCCATGGCCGAAGCCCCGGCGCCGACCACGCCCACATGCTTGCCCGCCAGCGTGGCGTAGTCCATGGCGTCGGAGGAATGGGCCCAGAACTTCCTGTCCACGCCCCGCATGAAGGCGGGAACCGTGGCGCCGCCCAGACCGTCGCGGCCCGTGGCCAGCACCAGGCGGCGGGTTTGCCAGGTGGCGGTCACGCCATTGGCCTTGACATCGACTTCCACCACGCCATCGGCCTGCGGGCGCACGGCAATGACTTCATGGCCGTTGCGCACATCGGCGTTGGTCACGCGGCGGTACCAGCGCAGATAGTCCATCCACTGCAGGCGCGGAATCTTGTCCAGCGCCGTCCAGGCATCGAGTCCGAACTGGGCGATGAACCAGGCGCGAAAGGACAGGGCTGCCACACCCATGGCGGGGCCGGTCAGCTCCTTGGGCGAGCGCAGGGTTTCCATGCGCGCCGTGGTGGCCCATGGGCCTTCGAAGTCCGGCGCGGACCTGTCCAACAGCACGGGCTTGATGCCGACCTGCTGCAGCGCCATGCTCAGCGCGAGGCCGGCCTGGCCGGCGCCGATGACGAGCACGTCATGCACCGGCAGTCCCTTGCGCGTGGAGGGAGGAATCCAGGCCTTGGCAGGCCAGCCCAGAGTGACGAAGTCGTCACGCAGGCGTTCTTCCAGCGTTGCCAGCCCCGATGTGGCGGCTGTCGTAGAAGTAGAAATTGACATAGCTAAAACCCAAAAGCGCCTGAGGCTTGAGCCGCAGACGCATCAAACAAACACCGATAACTTAACACTGCTTGAACTCGAAGCAGGACCAAGTGAGAGACATCGAGGAAGGGCCGCCCCGCACCGAGGGTGTCGTTCCTCTGCCTTGGCGCGCAGCGCGTAGACAGAGGGGGAAGCGGCAGGGCCGCTCAGGGGTGTTAGTCAATACTTATCTTGGCATCCTTGACCACCTTGGCCCATTTGATGCGGTCTTCATGCACGGTTTTCTTGAACTGCTCGGGTGTCTCTTCGCGAATGGTGTTGCCCTGGGAGACAAAGCGCTCGCGCACCTCGGGCTGCTTGAGCACCTCGTTGACGGCCAGATTGAGCTTCTTGACGATGACCGGGTCCGTGCCCTTGGGCGCGAAGATGCCGAACCAGATGGAGCTGTTGAAGCCCTTGGTGCCGGGCAGGCCGCTGGCGGCAATGGTGGGCACTTCCTTGACGGCTTCCACGGGCTTGGACGTGGTCACGCCCAGCAGGCGCACCTTGCCGGCCTTGTAGTGGCTCAGCACGGTCTGCACCTGGTTCATGATGCAGCAGGTCTCGCCGCGCAGCACCGAGGTAATGGCTTCGGGGCCGCCCTTGTAGGGCACATGCACCATGTCCAGGCCCAGGCGCGAGTTGAACTCGGCAAACGCCATATGGGTGCCCGCGCCGTTGCCGGTGGAGGCGTAGTTGTACTTGCCGGGATGGGCTTTGACCTCGTCCACGAACTCCTTGAGGTTCTTGACGTTGATCACATTGGGATTGATGGTCAGCACATTGGCCACGTCCACCAGCGGAGCGACGGGCACGAAGTCGGCTTCCACGTCGAACGGCAGCTTCTTGTAGAGCGCGGCATTGCTGCCATGGGTGGCGGCGGTGCCGAAGTAGATGGTGTAGCCATCAGGCTTGGCACGGGCGACGAACTCGCTGCCGATATTGCCGGCGGCGCCGCTCTTGTAGTCGATGATGACGGGCTGGCCCAGAATCTTGCCCAAAGGCTCTTGCGCCACGCGGCCGATCACATCCACACCCGATCCTGCGTTAAAGCCCATGATCATGGTGATGGGCTGATGCGGATAGCTGGCGGCGCCGGGGTCGGCCGCCTGGCTGACCAGGGGAAACAGGGCGGTGGCCGCTGCTGTGGCAACAAGACCGGATAGGAAACGGGGCAGCAAACGCATGATGGGACTTGTCCAGAGGAGCCTTGAATTCTGTGAATTGTGTCCGTAATTTAATGATTTGCTTCTATATGCTTATGCAGCATTAAGCTTGTGGGGTTAATGCAAAAAAGCCCGAATCTCTTGCGAAAAACGGGCTGAAATCCGCTGGAAAGTGATGACTCGGAGGGGCCAGCGGAGGGAGCGATCAAGGCTTAAAGCTTCAACAGCCTTTTAGCGGCGATAGGGGTTGTGGGGGTTGCGGTCATGGCGGTTGGGCACACCGTCACCATCCCTGTCCCAGCGGCTGGCGCGGTAGTCCCAGCGGTTGCCGTGCTGCACCCAGGCGGGCTGGCGGTACACGTAGCCGGGGCGGCTCTGCACCCAGTGGCCGGCGCGCCAGACATGGCGGTGGCCGCGCGGCTCCCAGTAACCAGGAGCCCAGACATAGCCACGGCGCGGAGCGGGCACGGCCTCATAGCGGACGGGGGGCGGTGCGTTGAACTGCACGTTCACATAGGCGCCCTGGCTGGCACCCGCCCAGTAAGCGTTTTGGGCCTGTGCACTACCGGCAAAGCCCATCAGGGCGAGTGCGCCTGCGGCAGCGACGGTGTGGATGGTGTTGCGGATTGTCAGCATATACGCCTCCTTCATGGGTAGCGGGCTGCCGGTGGTTCAGGCATCCCTTGGGCTCCATGTTGGAAGGCCAGCGTCAACCGTGGGTTGCCGCTGTGCGAAGTCTTGCAATCTTGTGTGTCTGCTTGGTGAAGAATGTATAAAACAGCCGGTGGATGCAGATGCAGCAAGCGCATTTAGCTACATATTTGGGAGTGATGGTCTACCGACGCAAGGCCGCAAAGGCGGGCAGCTCCCATTTGCGCATGCCCAGCACCAGGGTGTAGCCCTCGATCTTGTTGGGACCCAGGCGCTGATCCTGCAGATGCTGCTGCGAAAAGTCCTGACCGATGCGCTGAATGCGCTCCACGAAGCTGGGCGCCAGGCTGGGGGCGATGGAGCCATGCACCAGCAGCATGGTCTCGTCCTCGCCGGCAAAAGTGCCACCAAAGTAGTCCAGCACGGCGTTCTCACGGAAGAAGTCCATCACCGGGCCGTTGGTCTGCCAGCGGAAGGTCTTGGCCAGGCGCAGCTTGTAGCGGTTGCCGGGACGCAGCTCGATGATGCCGATGCGGTCCAGCTGCGCCAGATAGCCGATGCACTCGGGCTCGCTGATGCGGTAGGTGGCGACGATCTGCTCCAGCGTCCACTGGCTAAGCACGCAGATGGCCGTGAGCAGCAGCTTGCGGTCGGCAACCACGGCAATCTCCTGCTCGCGCGTGATCTGCTGCAGCAGCGGCCGGCTGTCGGCCACATTGCGCGCCAGATCGGCAAAGTCCAGATGCAGGGCGCGGCAGATCTCGTCGATGCGCGACAGCGGCATGTCGCCCTTGGCCAGCATGCGCTTGACGCTGGATTCGGCCATGCCTATGGCCTGGGCCAGGTCGGCATAGGTCATCTGCGCGGCCTTGAGTTCTTTCTTGATGGCGGTGACGAGATCGGCGGTCGTGCTCATGGTATCGGTTGGTAGTACTGGCAGTGCAGCGATATGGCGCAAGTTTAGAAGATCGATGCCGTTGAACCGGCGGATTTTCATACTGCGCGGCAAACACACAGGGAAGAAGCACCATGCAACTGCACAATTCATCGATCGCGGCTGTGGAAATGACGAGCCCCGAGACCTCGGGCACGCTGGAGCAGCGCTTTGCCTTGTTCGGGGGCATGGCTTTTATGTTCACGCTGGCGCTGCTGATGCCCGGCATCGCTCAGCCCGAGCACTATCACGCCTTTGCCAACCAGCGCGGCTGGCTGGGCGTGCCGAATGCCGCCGATGTGTTGAGCAATCTGGGGTTTGTGCTGGCCGGATTGGCGGG
Source organism: Comamonas testosteroni (assembly GCF_000761245.1). Lineage (GTDB taxonomy): Bacteria > Pseudomonadota > Gammaproteobacteria > Burkholderiales > Burkholderiaceae_C > Comamonas > Comamonas testosteroni_C. The sequence goes on from NZ_AWOR01000047.1 coordinate 20,625, forward strand.
CGGGCTTGCTCTGTGGCGTGTCGACTATCAGAAGCTCAACGGCACGGCGCGTGCCCTGTGCGCTCTGTTCTTTGCGGGACTGCTGTGCTCGGGTGCGGGGTCTGCCTACTATCACTGGGCTCCGCATGACTCGAGCCTGGTCTGGGATCGGCTGGGCATGAGCCTGGCTTTCGCCGGCTTGCTGGGCCTGGCGGTGCAGACGCGCATTGACGACATCAGCGCCCGCATCACTGCCGGGGTATTGCTGGTGGCTGCACCCGCCAGCGTGGCGGTCTGGGCGCAGACCAGCAACGTGCTGCCCTGGGTGCTGGTGCAGGGCGGCGGCATGCTGACTCTCCTGTGGCTGGCATTTGTGGCGCCGCGTCGTCACGCGCTGCCGGTGGAGCTGGGCTGGGTGATCGGTCTGTACGTCGTGGCCAAGCTCCTGGAGCTGTCGGACGGCGATGTGTTTGATGTGACCGCGCACGCAATCTCCGGCCACAGCCTCAAGCACTGGGTGGCCGCGGCCGCCGCATGGCCTGTGCTGCGTGCCTTGCAGCAGTGGCGCGAGTCGTAATATTCATAGCGTCTGGCGCATGTTATTCAAGCGCCAGCGGCATAAAACCTACAAAAAAATTCGGGCAAGTTGGCACAATGCCAGCAGCGCCACAGGGAGAGATCCATGAATTCCACGCCGACCGTGCAGACGGCCGCCGCTGCACCGCAGCATGCCCACCCCAACCAGTTCGCCCTGCTGGGCCAGCGTCGCTTTGCACCGTTTTTCTGGACGCAGTTTGCCGGTGCGGGCAATGACAATCTCTTCAAGTTTGCCTTCACGGTGATGGTCACCTATCAGCTCAGCGTCTCGTGGCTGCCGCCTTCCATGGCGGGGCTGGTGATCGGTGCGCTGTTCACCCTGCCTTATCTGCTGTTTTCGGCCACTTCGGGTCAGCTGACCGACAAGTGGGACAAGACCCGCATGTTCCGCCTGGTCAAGAACCTGGAGATCGCCATCATGCTGATTGCGGCCTGGGGCTTCGTCCAGGCCCATGTGCCGGTGCTGCTGCTGTGCGTGTTCCTCATGGGGCTGCACTCCACACTGTTCGGCCCCGTCAAATTCGCCTATCTGCCCCAGGTGCTCAATGACCGCGAACTCACGGGCGGCAATGGCATGGTGGAGATGGGCACTTTTGTCGCCATCTTGCTGGGTCAGGTCGCAGGCGGTCTCTTGATTGCCGTGCCCGAGGTCGGCCACATGCAGGTGGCCATGGCCTGCGTGGCCGTCGCGATCGTGGGCCGCATCTGCGCACAGTTCGTTCCCCATGCGCCGGCGACCGACCCTGGCCTGGTGATCAACTGGAACCCGTTCACCGAAACCTGGCGCAACCTGCAGCTGGCGCGCCAGCAGCCCGTGGTGTTCCGCTCGCTGCTGGGAATCAGCTGGATGTGGTTCTTCGGCGCGGTGTTTCTCTCGCAGTTTCCCAGCTTTGCCAAGGAGGTGCTGCATGGCGACGAGCATGTGGCATCGCTGCTGCTGGTGATCTTCTCGGTGGGCATAGGCATTGGCTCGCTGCTGTGCGAAGTGTTCAGCCGTCGCCAGGTGGAGATAGGCCTGGTGCCGCTGGGCGCGATTGGCATGAGCGTGTTTGCGATTGATCTGTTCCTCGCCACACGCGCGCTGCCGCCCTCCGAGCTGATGGGCGTGAGTTCCTTTTTGGGAGAGGCCAAGCACTGGCGCGTGATGCTGGATCTGGGGCTGCTGGCGCTGTCGGCGGGCATTTACAGCGTGCCCATGTACGCGCTGATCCAGATGCGCAGCCAGCCCACGCACCGCGCTCGCATCATCGCGGCCAACAATATTTTGAACGCGCTGTTCATGATCGCCTCGGCCGTGCTGGCCGGCGCCCTGCTGGCCGCAGGTTGCAGCATTCCCCAGGTGTTTCTGATCACTGGCATCGCCAATGCCATCGTGGCGCTCTATGTGTTCCTGCTGGTGCCCGAATATCTGCTGCGGTTTGTGGCCTGGATCATCACCCACTTTGTCTACCGCTTCAAGGTTCGTGGCGACGAGCATATTCCGCGCGATGGCGCGGCTGTGCTGGTCTGCAACCACGTGAGCTTTGTCGATGCCATCTTGCTCATGGCGGCCAGCCCGCGCCCCATTCACTTCGTGATGGACCACCGTATCTTCCAGGCGCCGGTGCTGGGCTGGTTGTTCAAGCTGGCCAAGGCGATTCCGATCGCGCCGTACAAGGATGATCCGGCGACCTATGAAGCCGCGTTCGCGCGTGCTGCCGAGGTGTTGCGCGAGGGCGACCTGCTGGCCATCTTCCCCGAGGGCGGCATTACCTCTGACGGCCAGTTGCAGCCGTTCAAGGGCGGCATCATGAAGATTCTTGACCATGCGCGAGATGACGGCCTGCAGGTTCCCGTCATTCCCATGGCGCTGACCAATCTCTGGGGCTCCTACTTCAGCCGCATCGAGTTGCGCGGCGGCAAGAATGTGGCCATGGTCAAGCCGCTGCGTCGCGGCCTGTTCAACCGCGTGGGGCTGGAGGTGGGCGAGCCGGTGGCGGCTGCCTCGGTCACGCCGGCCCTGCTGCAGCAGCATGTGACGAACTTGCTGCAGCGTTGAGGCGCGGCGCTCAGGGCCCGAGTCGGATATCACCCATGTAGGCAAGTCCTTCGCCATGGGTGTTGTCCGAGTCCGCCGAGACGGTGATGCCGATGATGGTGGGCATGGCCTGGGACTCATCGCCAAAGGCCTGTCGGTAGTCGGAGGAGAGATGACGCTGCTCCGTCACCCACCGTCCTTTGTGTGCGTCACCGCTTTGCAGCACGATGTAACGCATGCGATGCGTGAACGCGTTGTGAAGAACCGTGCCTATGGGCTGCTTGTTGTCCCAGACATAGCACAGCGTCTCGGCCGGGATGTCCTCTCCGGTGCTGATCCTTCCCAGGCGCAACTTGGCCCGTTCACCAAAGCTCAGCTGCGATTTGTCAAAGTCGAAGGACACGCAAAGCTTGAGCGCCGCATCGTCACCGGCTCTGGTTTTGATATCGGCTTTGTCTATCAGCTGATCCACGCGCCAGTGCCACTGCAGCTGCAGATCGGGCGCGGCAGCCTGCTGCAGGCTGTGCACCATATTGCCGTAAGCGTCATGTGTGCTCACGCGCAGCACATGCCCGCCATCCTGGTCCACCACATTGAATGCCGTCGGATTCTTGTTGGGCAGGGTGGCAAAGTGCCAGGGACCGCCCAGAGGGCCCGGCGGCATCTGCGAAAAAGCGGGAATGCTGCTGCCCTGCGCCAGTGCCGAGACGGCCAGGGTGGACATGGCTGTGGCGAGCGCTGCTGCAAGACGGCTTTGCCGGCGTGAAGGCTTGTGCAGGGCGAAAGTCTGAGAGTGAAGCCGCATGGATTGCCTGATGATTTTTGAAAGTTGTGGGCGTGGGAGTGGGGCAAGATGTGCAAGCTGCAGCTAGTTTGAGGGCTGTCAGCGGGCGGGAAGTATCGCTTTGCGATACTGCGAGACCTGCCGCTTGCTGATTTTGACAAAACACAGGGCCGAAGTTTCGGGCGCATGGATGATTCGTTCGTCGCCGCATGCAAATCGCGGTCCATTTCAATAACCACCGGGAGCCATTTGTGATCAACGTCCTGACCTTTATCCGTCCTCTTCGCAACAGCCTGTGCGCTCTGGGCGCGGCCTTTGCCTTGCTGGGCGGCAGCGCAGTCCACGCCCAGAGCGAAGCCTCTCTGGTGCTGTCGGCCCTGCCTGTGGCATCGGTGGTTGCAGCGGTATCCGGTGGCGCTTCGGAGGAAGTCGTGGCAATACCCCTGTTTCTGTCGGCCGCTGGTGCATCCGTGATCGTTGAGGCCGTGGAGGGCAGTGCCACAGGCGTGACCTATGTGCTCAAGAATGTGGCTGATGGCACTTCGGCCGTGGTCAAGGTCTCTGGCCAGGCCGCAGGTGCCCTGTCGGTCGGTGTGGGTACGGTGGTGCAGACCAGCGCCACTGCGGCCGGCGTGATTCTGTCCACTGCAGGCAAGGTGCTGGCCTTCATCCCCAATGAAATCGGCAAGGCGCTGATGCACAACGAGCGTCTGTAATTCAAGAAATTGGAGGCTCGCATGATCAAGGAACCGACAAGCGTTGTACAAGCCATGGCGCCCGCTCAACGCGCCGGCGTGCCCATCCCCGGCCCTGTGGCGCTGGCGCTGGGCGCTGCGTTGATTGCCTGGGCAGGCTCGGCAGAGGCCGGCCGCAGCTGTGAAGACCGTCCGCTGACCGCCGATGTCATGGTCAAGGGGCTGAATCTGGCCGCGCGCACCGCCAAGGCGCTGGATGCCGAGTTTCAGAAGAACGGCACCCAGGTCGTGCTGCTGGCTCGGCAAGGGCAGGACTTGAGCAAATACGATCTCAAGTATTCGCACTATGGCTGGGCCTACAGAACACCTGCCGGCCCCTGGCGCGTGGCGCACAAGCTCAACGAGTGCGGCACCGCATCCGGCCATATCTACCGCCAGGGCTTGGGCGAGTTCTTTCTTGACGATATGTGGCGCTACGAAGCTGCCATTCAGATTCCGACACCGGCGGTGCAGCAGGCCCTGCTCAAGTTCTTGAGCGCTCCCACGGTGCTGCGTCTCCAGAACGAGCCCTACAGCATGGTCAGCTATGTCTGGAGCAGCAAGTACCAGCAGTCGAACCAATGGGCGACCGAGACGCTGGCCGCAGCCATGGAGCCGGCGACGATTCAGAACCGAGCCCAGGCTCAGGCCTGGTTGCAGGCCAAGGGTTATGAGCCCGGTGCGCTCATCATTCGCGCGTTCTCGCGACTGGGTGGGCGCATGACGGCGGCCAATATCGCGTTTGACGATCACCCCAACGAAAAACGCTTTGCCAGCCGCATCGAGACGGTGACGGTGGACTCCGTGACCCAGTGGCTGCAGCGCACGCAACTCGCATCGGCCGTGCATACCGTGCAGTGAGTTCAAGCCGAATCGGCTTCAAAGCCTTGTTGAACATGCGCAAGGTGCTATGTTTTTGGAGTAATTGAAATGAGCAAGTCTCTGCGTTTGCCCGAGAAATGGTTTCGCCGTGGCCTCTGGCTGGTGGCGCTGCTGTTTGCCTTTTTCCTGATCGGCCTGGGCGGGCTGGTGGTGGGCAATCTGCCTCAGCCCGATCGCTCGCTGGAGATCGAGTCCTTTATTCCTGAGGCCGATGCACAGCGTGTGCGGGCCGAAATCGACCAGGCCCAGAAGACGGCCGGCGTGACTCAGAAGGCACTGGACAGGGCTCAGCTCAAGTTCGACGCCGAGCGTGCGCGCTACCAGTCGGCGCGCGACACCTTTGACAACTGGGTGGCGACCCGCCGGGCGACGGAGCGCCCCGAGCAGGACGCAGAGCTGGTCGCTCGCAGCAAGGCGCTGGATGCGCTCAAGCAGGCCGAGGACATGGCCCGCCAGGAGCGCGAGAAAGAGGCACAGACCCATCTGGAAGCGAATCAGGCCGTCTCCAACGCCGAGGCCGAGATGAGCAGTCTGCGCGAGCAGGCCTATCCCCAGTATGAAGCCGCCATGCGTGCCAGCGAGCTGCGCGTGTTTCTGTTCCGTCTGGCCATCACCCTGCCTTTGCTGGTAGTGGCGGGCTGGCTGTTCGCCAAGAAGCGCAAGAGCACCTGGTGGCCTTTTGTCTGGGGTTTTATCTTTTTTGCGCTGTTCGCCTTCTTTGTCGAGCTGGTGCCCTATCTGCCTGACTACGGTGGCTATGTGCGCTACATCGTGGGCATCGTGGTGACGGTGCTGCTGGGCCGCTATGCCATTCTTGCGCTCAACCGCTATCTGGAAAAACAGAAGCTGCAGGAGTCCTTGCCCGAAGAGCAGCGCCGTGAGGAGCTGAGCTATGACGTGGCGCTGGAGCGTCTGTCCAAGAATGTGTGCCCGGGCTGCGAGCGCCCAGTGGATCTCAAGAACACCGAGATCGACTTCTGCCCCCATTGCGGTATCGGCCTGTTCGACCATTGCGGCAGCTGCAATACCCGCAAGAGCGCGTTCTCACGCTTTTGTCATAGCTGCGGCACTGCAGCCGGCAAGATGCTGCCGCGTCCCGATGCGGCGATGGCTGCACCGCTCGCCTCCGGGTCTGGCGAGCCCGGATGACCGTGGGCCGGGCTACCGGCTTGTCGGGGGTGCAGTGGCGTGTCGAGCTCAGCGAAGCTGCGCCGCGACGCGATCTCGCCCGGCGGCCTTGGCCTCATACAAAGCCTGGTCTGCCTGCTGCAGCAGCAGGTCCAGGCTTTGATGCGCTTGCAGGCTGGCGGTATGGACCAGGCCTATGCTGACGGTGGCGCTCATAGTCTTGTCATTCATGGGCACGCGCAGCTCCCGGATGGAGCGGTTGATGCGCTTGGCGATCTCCTGTGCAGCGGTTGCGTCCACCTTGGGTAGAGCCACGGCGAATTCCTCGCCTCCCATGCGGCCCACGATGTCCTGAGCGCGCAGCACCTGGCTCAGGGTCTGGCTGAAGCTGCGCAGCAACTGATCCCCACCCGCATGGCCGAAGCTGTCGTTGATCTGTTTGAAATGGTCGAGATCCAGCATCAGAATTGTGAATGGCTGGCCATCCTGGCGGCAACGCTCCAGTATTCTTTGCCCCTGCTTCATGAAGGCACCGCGCGCCAGCATATCGGTCAGAAAGTCGTGGTTGACGGCATGGCTGAGCTTTTGCATCAGCTCATTGCGCGCCATATGCGATCCGGCCACTGCCAGCGGGCCCAGCACCAGCATGCATAGCCCCATGCGAAATGACAGAGCTTCGAGAAAATGCGCGGGGGTGAATTCAAGCGTGCCCAGCGAAATAAAGAGGATGCTGCTCAGACAAAGCGAGGCCGTGATCAGCGTCAGACTGAAGATGCGATAGCTCAGCGCACACCAGATCAGAGCCGGCAGGGAGAACGCCAGTGAGCCGGGACCTTTGATCCCGTAGCTGATGGCTTCCAGGGCAATCACGGCCAGCAGCGGCAGGACGCGGCGCAGGGGGGAGGGCTCGCCCGGATGTGCAGCTGGTTGCCTGCGTGCAGGCCAGGCGAGAACAATGGGTAAAAACATCATGTAGTTCAGCCACTCGCTGCTCAGCCACATGGAAAAAGCCTGCCAGTGCGGCGTCCCGAAAACGGCGCTCAGCACCGGAGCTCCGAGCAGCGCGGCCGTCAGTGCGCCCAGGCCGCTGCCTACAAACAGCAGCAAGGCGGAGGACTGGCGTTGCATGAACAATGTGGCATGGCGCTGCCTGTGCATCAGCGCCCAGGCCGCGCCCACACCGGCCATATTGGCGATGCTCAGCAGGATTGCCACATCGGGCCGGCTGCCCGTGAGCAGATCGGCGGCGATATAGGCTGCCGAGACCGCCAGCACCGAGCTCGGGCGCAGCCAGTCAGGGCGGTGCAGCAAAAAGCCCAGCAGCAGCGCGTTTGCGGGCCAGATCGGCGAGAGAAATCCCATGGGGCGCGCCAGTATGCCGAGCAAGGCGGCCAGAAACACCAGGATCCCCAGCGTGAGCGCAGCGGCCCATGTCCTGGGGGCCGCGGTCTGCAGCAGCGGCGTTGGCTTGGGGGCGGAGGCTTCGGTCATAGGAGAGGGGCCGCGAGCGTTTCGTGGAACTTTCTTCAGTGGCTCTTTGTGAATTCGATGTCAATCGCCAAAAATGCCTGTTGTTGCCGTTAGATGTTGTGGTTTTAACAAAAACATACAGAAAATCGAGAGCCGATGCGGTTTTGCAGCGCGGTATTGACGATGTTTTTCAATTGATGGCCTGCAGAGCAAGCCGGATGTCTGCTGCCGAATGAAAAAAGCCAGAGACTCGCTCTGGCTTTTGGAGGCTCTGCTGCGGCAGGCGATGGGGCTCAGACCCCGCGGGCGCGATCGGCCTTGAATTGGGCGCGGAACTCGGCAAAAGTGCCTGCGTCCAGCGCGTTGCGGATTTCCTGCATCAGGTTCAGGTAATAGTGCAGATTGTGGATGGTGGTGAGCATGGGGCCCAGCATCTCGCCGCAGCGGTCCAGGTGGTGCAGATAGGCGCGGCTGAAGCCTTCGCGGCCGCCATTGTCCCAGCTCACGCCGCTCTTGCCCGCGCAGGCGTGGCAGGTGCAGGTGGTGTCTATGGGCTGGTGGTCCACCTTGTGACGAGCGTTGCGGATCTTCAGATCGCCGTAGCGCGTGAAGATGGTGCCGTTGCGTGCATTGCGCGTCGGCATCACGCAGTCAAACATGTCGACGCCGTCGGCCACGCCTTGCACCAGGTCCTCGGGTGTGCCAACGCCCATCAGGTAGCGAGGCTTGTTGGCGGGCAGCAGATGCGGCGTGTGGGCCATGATCTCCAGCATCTCGTCCTTGGGCTCGCCCACGGAGACGCCGCCCACGGCATAGCCGGGAAAGTCGATTTCCAGCAGTCCCTGCAGCGATTCCTCGCGCAGATTGGTGTACATGCCGCCCTGCACGATGCCGAACAAGGCATTGGGGTTTTCCAGGCGCTGGAACTCCTCCTTGGAGCGCTTGGCCCAGCGACGGCTCATCTCCATGGACTTGCGCGCTTCGGCTTCGGTGGTCTTCTTGCCGTTGGTTTCGTAGGGCGTGCACTCGTCGAGTTGCATGACGATGTCCGAATTCAGAATCGTCTGGATCTGCATGCTGACCTCGGGCGACATGAACAGCTTGTCGCCGTTCACGGGGCTCTGGAAATGCACGCCTTCTTCGGTGATCTTGCGCATCGCACCCAGCGACCAGACCTGAAAGCCCCCCGAGTCGGTCAGTATGGGCTTGTCCCACTTCTCAAAGTCGTGCAGACCGCCAAAGGACTTCATGATGTCCAGGCCTGGACGCATCCACAGATGGAAGGTGTTGCCCAGGATGATCTGTGCGCCCATTTCTTCGAGGCTGCGCGGCATCACGCCCTTGACGGTGCCATAGGTGCCCACGGGCATGAAGATGGGGGTCTGGACCTTGCCGTGGTTAAGCGTCAAGGTGCCACGGCGCGCGTGGCTGGTCGGGTCGGTCTTGAGAAGGTCAAACTGCAGCATAGCCGGCTATTTTCCCAGATGCCCGCAAGCACTGCTGCAATAGCCGGTGCTTGCCCCAGATTCGCAACCCGTCTTTGCAGCCTGGGCCTACACTGGTGCACAAGACGAACAGGAGGTTGCCATGCTCAAGATCATGATTGCGGTGGATGGATCGGATGTCGCACTTGAGGCCGTACGCCACGGCATCAAGCTTTTGCAGAGCGGGCTGGATGCTCACTTTGTGATAGCTCATGTGCAGAAGGAGGCCACGCTGCTGGAGCTTGCAACCACAGATTCAGATCTGATCGCCAACGCCAGCATCGAAGCCGGCATGGATCTGGTTGCGCCTGCACAGGATCTTCTCAAGGAGGCCGGGGCCTCCTATGAAGTGGAGATCAGCTTGGGCGAAGAGGCCAATACCCTGATCGATATTGCCGAGAGCAATGAATGCGATCAGATCATCATCGGTGCCACGGGTCAGAGCGGGCTGGGCAGCATTTTGATCGGCTCGGTCTCACGCGAGGTGGCCAGACACAGTCGGCTGCCGGTGACGATTGTGAAAATGCCCGAAATGGCCGAGGCGGATGACAACTCCGCTGAAGATGCGGATTCCTGATTTGATAGCGCTCTGCGATTGATCGTAAGCGCTGAAAGCGTGATTTGATTGGAGGTCAGGCCGCACGGCGCTGCTGGCCGGATTCACGTCTTTGCCAGCTGCTGCGGCTGCCTGCACGATGGGCTGCAAATTTGCCATGCGGCATGTTTGCCAGACGCGTCAGCATCCAGCGGCAATAGCCTTGCACGCTCAGGCATTTGTTGATTTCCTCTTCGGGCAGCGGGCCGGAGACCACGACCAGCCGGTTTGCGCCTTCCCAGTCTCCTGCCATGCGCAGACGGCGCTGCGCGCCCATGGCCCAGGAGTGAATGCGGGTGGGGTGACCATGCTGGTGCACGCGACCGGTGATGCGGTCAAACGCGATGGCGACCAGCTCGGTCTTGAGGCGATAGGGGCGCTCTCCCGTGATGGCGTTGGGTGCATCACGCATGTCGTAGAGATAGTAGAACCCGGACTTGAGCCGATATCGCAGATGCAGTAAATCCATGAACCATGCCCCCCAAGCCTGTGTCACGCAGGACTGCGTGCAGGGCATTCTCCATGAAATTGTCACAAAACGGTGTTTTTTCGGGCTCAGGCACTATCTGGCGAGCTCAGCACCTGTCTGAGCTTGCCCAGTTGTTCGTACAGATCGCTGGCGTTTTTGCTGCCCAGTGGAGTCAGCAACTGCTCAAGCCATAGCTCATGCGCGGCAGCCATGGCCTTGAACTGCTTTTTGCCCGTACGGGTCAGGCGAACGATCATGGAGCGGCGGTCTTCCTCGTCAGCCACGCGTTCCACCCAGCCTTCGGCCACCAGCTGATCGGTCAGTCCGGTCACATTGCCGCCGGTCACCATCAGATATTCCGACAGAGTCTTCATGCGCAGACCTTTGGGAAAGCGGCTGAGCTGTGCCAGGTAGTCAAAACGAGGCAAGGTCGTGCCGAACTCTGTGCGTAGCTGGCTGCGAATGACCTGCTCGATCTGTGTGCTGCAGGTCAGAAGGCGAAGCCACAGGCGCACGGCCTGATGGTCGGAGTGGGACAGGCCAGCTTCGCGACCCGGGGCTTCGGGCATGTCGATGGAAAAATCCGGATTGTGTTGGGCCATGGTTGGCATGGTGCGCAAACTAGCGTGCTTTGGGTTCAGGGTTTGGCCGGATTTTAGTGAAAATTTCATGCATTAATAATTTAGGTATAAAGTAATTTTTGAAAAGCCAGGAACGGATCACTGTCATGAAAATTGTCTGCATAGGTGGTGGCCCCGCCGGCTTGTACTTCGCTTTGCTGATGAAGCAGATGAGCCCTGCGCATGAGGTGACGGTGGTGGAGCGCAACAAGCCCTACGACACCTTTGGCTGGGGCGTGGTTTTCTCCGATGCCACCATGGACAATATGCGCGACTGGGACCCGGTGACAGCCGTGCAGATCGAGCAGGCTTTCAACCATTGGGACGATATCGAGTTGCTGTTCAAAGGACGCAAGATTCGCTCCGGGGGACATGGTTTTGTGGGGATCGGCCGCAAGCATCTGCTCAATATCCTGCAAGCGCGTTGCGAAAAGCTGGGTGTGAACCTGGTGTTCGAGACCGATGTGCAAAGCGATGAGGACTATCCGGATGCCGACCTCGTGATTGCCTGCGATGGCGTGAACTCGCGCATTCGCAGCAAATACGCCGACATCTTCAAGCCCGATATCGTCACCCGCCCTAATCGCTATATCTGGCTGGGAACGAACAAGGTCTACGAGGCATTCACCTTTGATTTCGTGCGCACGCCGCATGGCTGGTTTCAGGCGCATATCTACAAGTTCGATGACAAGACCTCAACCTTCATCGTGGAGACCACGGAGGAATGCTGGAAAGCCAGCGGTCTTGACACCGCCGATCAAGAGCAGTCCATTGCCTTCTGTGAAAAGCTGTTCGCGGACAATCTGCAGGGCGAGAAACTGATGACCAATGCCCGCCATCTGCGCGGCTCCGCCTGGATCAACTTTCAGCGCGTGGTCTGCGACCAGTGGTGGTTGAAAAACCGCAAGGGCAGCCATGTGGTGCTGATGGGCGATGCCGTGCATACGGCACATTTCGCCATTGGCTCAGGAACCAAGCTGGCGATTGAGGATGCGATCGAGCTGGCACGCCAGTTCAAGCAGCGCGGCGATGCAGCAGCGCATATTCCCGAGGTGCTGGCGGCTTATCAGGAAGCGCGTCGCGTTGAAACGCTGCGCATTCAGAATGCGGCCTGGAATGCGATGGAGTGGTTCGAGGTCTGCGGCCAGCGCTATTGCGACCAGCTGGATCCCGAGCAGTTCATGTACTCCATGCTCACGCGCAGTCAGCGTATCAGCCATGAAAACCTGCGCCTACGTGATGCGCAGTGGCTTGGCGGCTATGAGAAATGGCTGGCCGAAAGAAGCGGTGTCGCGGTCGATGCCAAGGCGCCACCGCCCATGTTCCTGCCCTATACCCTGCGCGGCATCACGTTGAAGAACCGTATCGTGGTCTCCCCCATGGCGCAGTACTCTGCGGTTGATGGTGTGCCTGGTGAGTTTCACCTTGTTCACCTGGGTGCGCGTGCGCTTGGCGGCGCCGGTCTGGTGTTCGCCGAGATGGCCTGTGTCAGCGCCGAGGGGCGCATCACGCCCGGCTGCCCGGGCACTTACAGCGCTGAGCAAAAGCAGGCCTGGAAACGTATCAGTGACTGGATTCACACCAACACCGATGCCAAGTTCGCCATGCAGATCGGCCATGCGGGTGCCAAAGCCTCGACGCGGCTGGCCTGGGAAGGTACGGATCTGCCGCTGGAGCAGGGCAACTGGCCCATCATGGCCGCGTCGGAGCAGCAATATCTGCAGGGAGTGAGCCAGATCTCCAAGGCAATGACACGCGCCGATATGGATGAGGTGTTGCAGCAGTTTGTGCATGCCGCGCAGATGGCTGCCGACATCGGCGTGGACTGGCTGGAGCTGCACTGCGCCCACGGCTATCTGCTGTCGGGCTTTATATCGCCGCTGACCAATCACCGCAGCGACGAATATGGTGGCAGCCTGGAGAACCGACTGCGCTACCCGCTGGAGGTCTTCAAGGCCATGCGCGCCGTTTGGCCTCAGGACAGGCCCATGTCCGTGCGCATCTCGGCCCATGACTGGGTGCCCGGTGGCATCACCCCCGAAGACGCGGTGCAGATTGCCAAGGCGTTCAAGGCCGCGGGTGCCGACCTGATCGACTGCTCATCGGGTCAGGTCAGCAAGGCCGAAAAGCCTGTGTTTGGCCGCATGTTTCAGACCCCGTTTGCCGACCGCATTCGCCAGGAGGCCGGCATTGCGACCATGGCTGTGGGAGCGATCAGCGAGGCCGATCATGCCAACAGCATCATTGCCGCAGGGCGTGCCGATCTGTGCGCGATTGCCAGACCGCATCTGGCCAATCCGGCCTGGACGCTGACTGAGGCCGCCAAGATTGGCTACACGCCTATCGTCTGGCCCAAACAATACTTCCAGGGCAAGCGCCAGATGGAAGCCCTGTTCGAGCGCGAGAAAGCGCAGCAAGCCGCAGCCAAATGAAACACCCCCTGAGTCGCCTCGCGCCTTCCCCCGCTCTCAACCCGCGAAGACGCAGCCCACACTGCAGGGCGGTCCCTGCTCGGCCGCCACGGGCTGGAGTGCGCCAGTTTTGTGGGCCTGCGGTCTGGAGAATTCAATGACAGGCGATATGAACGTTCAACATGCGCTGGTGACGGGCGCGGGCCAGGGCATTGGCGAGGCGATTGCGCGCCAGCTGCTGGCCCAGGGCGCTCGCGTCACGGTGCTTGGGCGCCGCGCCGAGCCGCTGCAAAAGCTGGTGGAGCAGCACCCTGGTCAATGCCAGATGGTACTGGCCGATGTGGCCGATGAAGAACAGGTGGCAACGGCGTTTGCGCAGGCAGCAGCCATGCATGGCGATATCAGCATTCTGGTCAACAACGCCGGCCAGGCCAGCAGCGCGCCCTTCATGAAGATGGATGCCGCGCATTGGCAGCAGATGCTGGCGGTCAACCTGACCGGCACCATGCACTGCATTCAGCAAGTGCTGCCGGCCATGTCCGCATCAGGCTGGGGCCGCATCGTCAATGTGGCCAGCACGGCAGGACTGGTGGGGTATGCCTATGTCGCAGCCTATGTGGCGGCCAAGCATGGCGTGGTGGGCCTGACACGAGCTCTGGCGCTGGAGTACGCCAAGACCGGGATCACCGTCAACGCCGTCTGCCCTGGCTATACCGAAACCGAGATTGTCAAAACCAGCATTGACCGCGTCGTAGCCAAGACCGGCCGCACACCAGAGCAGGCAATGGCAGAGTTCGTCAAGTCCAACCCTCAAGGCCGCCTGGTACAGCCGCACGAGGTGGCGAACGCAGTGATGTGGCTATGCGGGCGAGGCGCATCAAGTATTACTGGGCAAGCCATAGCCGTCGCTGGTGGCGAAGTCATGTGACCCGGATTTTTGGAGGCAGACATGAGCGAATATGCAATCGATCCAGCCCTGCAAGCTGGCAATCACAAGCTGCTGGCGGGCTATCGGGCCACGCATTTCCAGTGGCAGGTGCAGGATGGCGTGGCAACCATCACTCTCAATCGTCCGGAGCGCAAGAATCCGCTGACGTTTGATTCCTACGCCGAGCTGCGCGACCTGTTTCACCAGCTCAAGTGGGCGCAGGATGTGAAGGCCGTGGTGCTGGTCGGCGCGGGCGGCAACTTCTGTTCGGGCGGTGATGTGCATGAAATCATCGGTCCGCTGGTCGCGCTCAAGGCTCCCGAGCTGCTGATGTTCACCCGCATGACGGGGGAGCTGGTCAAGACCATGCGAGCCTGTCCGCAGCCCATCATTGCGGCTGTCGATGGGGTGTGCGCGGGTGCTGGGGCCATCATGGCCATGGCTTCGGACCTGCGCCTTGGCACTGCGCGCAGCAAGACTGCGTTCCTGTTCAACCGCGTGGGGCTGGCAGGCTGCGACATGGGTGCCTGCGCCATGCTGCCGCGCATCATTGGCCAGGGCCGTGCGAGTGAGCTGCTCTATACGGGACGCAGCCTGGGCGGTGAGGAGGGCGAACGCTGGGGCTTCTTCAACCGTCTGTGTGAGCCCGAGAGCTTGCCGGCCGATGCGCACAAGCTGGCCGCCGATCTGGCTGCCGGTCCCAGCTTTGCCAACGGCATTACCAAGACCATGCTGCACCAGGAATGGGCCATGACGATTGAGCAGGCGATTGAAGCCGAAGCGCAGGCCCAGGCATTGTGCATGCTGACCGAGGATTTCTCGCGTGCCTATCACGCGTTTGTCGCCAAGCAAAAACCGGTCTTTCAAGGAAACTGATATGGCAGACACCAGCTATCTGAAGTGGCCTTTTTTTGAAGCCCATCACGCTCGTCTGGCCCAGTCGCTGGATGCCTGGGCCAGGCAGAACATTGCACATGCGCATGGCCCCGATGTGGATGCCGAATGCCGCAAACTGGTCAAGGCCCTGGGCGAAGCCGGCTGGCTGCGGCATGCGGTTGCGGGTGAGATCCATGGCGGCGCAGGAGAGCATATCGACACCAGAGCCATTTGCCTGATCCGGGAGACGCTGGCGCGTCACAGCGGTCTGGCCGACTTTGCGTTTGCCATGCAGGGCCTGGGCTCGGGGGCGATTTCTCTGGCGGGCAGCGAGGAGCAGAAAAAACGCTATCTGAGCCTGGTGGCCAGGGGCGATGCGATCTCAGCCTTTGCGCTGTCCGAGCCCGACGCCGGCTCGGACGTGGCGGCCATGGCCTGCGAGGCTAGGCTGGAAGGTGATCACTATGTCATCAACGGCGAGAAGACCTGGATTTCCAACGGCGGCATTGCCGACTTCTATGTCGTTTTTGTGCGTACCGGCGAGGCTCCGGGCTCGCGTGGCCTGTCCGCGCTGATTGTGGACGCCGACACATCGGGCTTCGAAGTGGCCGAGCGCATCGACGTCATCGCACCGCACCCGCTGGCGCGTTTGAAGTTTTCGAACTGCCGCGTGCCTGCCGCCCAGCGCGTGGGCGTGGCGGGCGAGGGCTTCAAGGTGGCGATGCGCACGCTCGATGTGTTCCGCACCTCGGTGGCCGCCGCATCGCTGGGCTTTGCGCGTCGTGCCATGGATGAGGCCTTGCAGCGCGCGACCAGCCGCAAGATGTTCGGCGGCGTGCTGGCCGATTTTCAGCTCACCCAGGCCAAGCTGGCGCAGATGGCCACGCAGATCGACAGCGCGGCGCTGCTGACCTATCGCGCAGCCTGGTTGCGCGACCAAGGCGAGAACGTGACACGGGAAGCCGCCATGGCCAAGATGACGGCGACCGAAAACGCCCAGCAGGTGATCGATGCCGCCGTACAGATCTGGGGCGGCCTGGGCGTGGTCAGCGAGCAGCCGGTGGAGCGTCTTTACCGGGAGATTCGCGCCCTGCGCATCTACGAAGGCGCGACCGAGGTGCAGCAGCTCATCATCGGTCGTGACCTCATCAAAAACCATGGCTGAAAGCGCTCACCAAAAAAGAACATCAGCCTGTTTTGGCCAAAAAGGAGTGTGAGTCATGTCGTACACCGCGCATATCGATACCTTTGCTGCCGACAACCTGCCGCCACCCGAGCAGCAGCCCGAGTTCATTTTCGAGCTGCCCGAGCTGCGGTTCCCCGAGCGCCTGAACTGTGCCGTAGAGCTGCTGGATAGACATGTGAGCGAGGGGCGCGGTGACCGCCTGTGCATTCAGGCCGAAGGCCTGCGCTGGAGTTATGCGGATCTGCAACTCAAGGCCAATCGCATCGCCAATGTGCTGACGAAGGAGCTGGGATTGCAGCCCGGCAATCGCGTGTTGCTGTGCGCACCCAACAACCCCATGATGGTGGCCTGCTGGTTTGGCGTCATCAAGGCCGGGGGCATTGCTGTGGCCGCCATGCCGCTGCTGCGGTCCAAGGAGCTGTCCACCATCATCGACATTGCGCAAATCAGCCATGCGTTGTGCGATGCGGCGCTGCGCACCGAGGTACAGGGAGCGCAGGAAAAAACCAGCACGCTCAAGGCCGTGCGCTATTTCAACAGTGTGGAAGCCGATGCACTGGAGCGCCTGATGGAGCAGGCGGGCGATGACTTCCAGGCCGTGGAAACCGCAGCGACCGATACCTGCCTGCTGGGCTTCACCTCGGGCACCACGGGCGTGCCCAAGGCCACCATGCATTTTCATCGTGATGTGATGGCGGTCTGCGCCTGCTGGCCCGTGCATACGCTGCGTGCCAATGCCGACGATGTGTTCATAGGCAGCCCGCCGCTTGCATTCACCTTCGGGCTGGGTGGGCAGGTTCTGTTTCCTATGTCCATCGGTGCCAGCATGGCCTTGCTGGAAAAAGCCGGCCCTGTGCAACTGGTCGATGGCATTGAGCGATTTGGTGCCAGTGTGGTGTTCACTGCGCCCACGTCATACCGTGTGATGGCCCAGCAGGGCGAACGCATCCGCCGCACCTGGTTGCGCAAATGCGTGTCGGCGGGCGAGGCCTTGACCGCTTCCACACGTGCGTTGTGGAAGGATGCGACCGGTATTGAAATCATTGATGGTATCGGTTCTACCGAGATGCTGCACATCTTCATCTCGCACCGCGAAGAAGAGGCTCGTCCCGGTGCCACCGGCAAGGCCGTGCCGGGCTATCGTGCCAAGGTGGTGGATGATGCGGGGCTCGAGGTACCGCCCGGCACCGTGGGCAGACTGGCCGTGCAGGGACCCACGGGATGCCGCTATCTCAACGACAGCCGTCAGGCCAAATATGTGAGTCGGGGCTGGAATCTGACTGGCGATGCCTATCTGATGGATGTCGACGGCTATTTCGTTTATCAGGCACGCACCGACGACATGATCATCTCGGCCGGATACAACATCGCGGCGCCCGAAGTCGAAGATGCCCTGATGCAGCACGGTTCTGTGGCTGAATGCGCGGTGATTGGCGTGGCCGACGGCGAGCGAGGCCAGATCGTCAAGGCTTTTGTGGTGCTACGTGCCGGCCATGTGGCCAGCGATGCCATGGTCATGGAGCTGCAGGATTTTGTGAAGAGCCAGGTCGCGCCCTACAAATATCCACGGGCCGTACAGTTCGTTGATCAGCTGCCGCGCACGGCCACGGGCAAGTTGCAGCGCTTTCGCCTGCATCAAACCTGATTGCTATGTTTCTAAAAAGCTGCATGCGCCTGATTGAGAAGCGCTGCAGGCAGATTTTGGTGAAGGAGCTGTTTGGGTATGAATGACGTGGCAATGGCTTCAAAACGCTTTGTGACGCAGGCGCCGATTCGTTTTGCGCACTGCGATCCGGCGGGCATCATCTTCTTTCCCCAATATCTGGTGCTGTTCAACGGACTGGTCGAAGACTGGTTCAACCAAGCACTGGGCCTGAGCTATGCGGACATGCTGCACAAGGACAAGGTGGGTCTGCCCATCGTGCACCTGGAATGCGACTTTCGCGCCATCACCCGCATGGGCGAAACCGTGAGTCTGGGCCTGTCGACGATCAAGCTGGGCAATCGTTCGCTGACGCTCGATGTGGATTGCACAGGTCCTGACGGCCAGTTGCGTGTGACGGCGCAGAAAGTGCTGGTCTTCACCAGTCTTCAAACCCATCAGGCGATTACCGCGCCACAAGCAATTCGCCACGCCATCGAACGCTGGCTGAGTTCATCCAATCCAACAGAAAACAGGAGTTGAGCATGCAAGTACTGCTGCCGCCGGGCTGGCCCCGGCCCAAGGGATATGCGAACGGCGTGTCTGTGAGTGGCCGCCAGATCTATGTGGCCGGCATGATAGGCTGGGATGCGCAAGGCCAGTTCCATACGGATGAGCTTGCAGGCCAGGCCAGACAGGCTTTGCACAATATCGTCGAGGTACTGCAGGCAGGCGGAGCCAAGCCTGAACACATCGTGCGCATGACCTGGTATATCACCGACAAGAAGGAATATCTGGCGCAGCAGGCCGAGATCGGCAAGGCCTATCGTGAGCTGATCGGCTCATTCAGCGTGGCCATGACGGCCGTGCAGGTAGCAGCCTTGATCGAGGACCGGGCCAAGGTGGAGATCGAGGTGACGGCAGTCGTACCCGACTGATTGGCAATCTGCGCACGCATAGCCGCTGGGCCTTGAGCGCAGCGGTTTTTTTTATGGTTGCTGTGTTGCAGTTTGACCGTTGTGCAGCGCGGTTTGCACTGGGGCGGCGGAGGCTGAGCTATCCTCGCGCCCAAGGAGCTGTCCTTCAGCCGTTGCAAACCCGCTGTTTTGTGAGATGCCATGAAGCCGATATTTGACCCGGTCCGACGCCATGTTCTTCAAGGCATGCGTGCCGCAGCATTGCTGACGGGGGGCGCCATGCTGTTAAGTGCCTGTGGCAAGAAGACACCCAAGGCCGCTGCCGTTCCTGCCGGGGCTACCGTGTTGGCGCTTGGAGACTCCTTGACGCAAGGTGTTGGAGCCAATGCAGATGCCAGCTACCCCAGCCTGCTGGCCGAGCGCACGGGCTGGAAGGTGGTGAATGCCGGTGTTTCGGGCGAGATCAGCAAACAGATTGCGGACCGTCTGCCGGAGCTGCTCGATGAGCACAGGCCATCGTTGGCGATTCTGTGTGCCGGTGGTAACGACTGGCTGCAGCGCAGGAGCGAGCAAGTTGTGCAAGGCGAGATCACGCGCATGCTGCAGCAGTGCAAAGCCAGGGCGACGCCCGTGCTGCTGGTGGCCGTGCCGGAGCTGAGCCTGAGTGCCGCGTTGACGGGGCGCATGAAGGATCACTCCATCTACCAAACCTTGGCCAAGGACAACCGGGTGGCATTGCTGCCCGATGCCTGGAGCGAGGTGCTGGGCAATAGCGCCTTGCGCGCCGATCAGGTACATGCCAATGCCGCAGGCTATGCGCGGTTCACCGAACTGCTGGTGGCTCAGGCCCGGGCTTCTGGTTTTCTGGCGTAAATCACGGCTCAGACCAGCGGCTGCGAGCCAAGCTGGCTTCAGAAGTCCAGCAGGCTCAGGCCCACGCTGAGTACCGTGCGCTTGTTGTTGTAGTCGACCAGGCTGTCGCCATAGCCGCTGAACAGCTGAACATGCAGGCGCAGATTGCTCTTGCCGCCGTTCCAGCCTTCTCCCAGAGTGCGCAGCCACTCGATACGACCGGAACCCTTGCCCTTGCCCAGCGAGCCACGTGCGGTCAGGCCCAGGTAGTTCTGCTCGTTGACGTTCCAGCCCAGCTTGACTTCACCGCGACCGATGTAGTCCTGGATATGGGGGTTGTCGTCCTCGAGAGCGCTCTCCTTCATGCGCTGCCAGGCTTTCAGATGCAGCTGCCAGCGGTTGCCCAGCTCGGCCCCGGTCATCAGATACCAGCGGTTCCAGCTGCGCGACAGCGGGTTGCTCTGGCCGTTCGATTGATGCGCTATGCCTATGCCCGAGTAGCGCCAGCGCCAGCCCAGCGGCAGCTGGGCGTCCGTCGGGTAGACGTAGAACACCTCGGGCTCGTGGTCAGTGGTGCGGAAGGGGCGCGAGATATCGCCATTGAACAGCTGCCAGTAGGACTGCTGGGTATAGCCGAACCACAGCGAATCCTTGCCCTTCGAGGTGGGGCCGGTCAGCAGACCGGAGGCAATCTTGGTGCGGGCCGAGAGCTGCAGGCGCATCTCGTGCTTCTGGTAGGGCTGCTCGGTCGCCAGGCCGCGGCTGGGCGAATAGGGCTGCTGATTGACCTCGTCTCCCACGACCACGGAGACCGACATGGGACGGTAGCCGCGGAAGTTGAAGGTGCCGCAGTCCGTGCCGGGCTCCAGCTCGAAGTAGCGCGACACCTCGGTGTAGCGCGGATCGCGGCAGCCGCCGTTGTTGGGCGAGAGACCCAGGCCGCTGTCGGCGCTGGCAACTGTCGCCGCAGCCGCCCCAGCCGCATTGGCGGGCACGGCGTCGTTCGCCGAGGCGGTCGCGGCAGTGAGAGCAGGCGCAGCTTGTGCGCTGGCTGCAGGCGCACTCCAACCGGAGGCCTGGGGCGCAACCGCCGGGCCTTGCTTGTGTGCCCAGGCATCAAAGCAGGCCAGGCGGTCGTTGTTGCTGGTGGTGGCAGCACATTGCTGCCAGCTTTCGGGCGGCGGCAGTTCCGCGCTGCTGGCGGTGGCCGGGTTCAGGCCGCCGACCAGTGTCAAGCCTATGCTCAGGGTAAGGGGGGGCGGGGTGAAGAAGCGAATACTCATGGGATCAATCAATGCACGGGCAGGACAAGGCCCGACCCTGCTCAGGGTTGGGCCTTGCGCATGATGAACGCGCGGGGTGGATCATTCTCTCCCTCCTGGTAATTGCCGTGAATTTCTGTACCGCAGCTGCCATCGACCACCTCGCCCAGCCAGGTGGCGGTGATGCGTGAGCCGTCTGCGCTTTCCTCGAGCGTGACCGTGCCCTCGTTCACATCGCCGACCATGGGATGGCTGCTGCCCGGGCGGCTGATGCTGCCTTTGACATTGCCTTCCCATTCGGGGTGCGGGCCCAGCATCATGCGGGCGGTTTCTTCACTGCCGGCGACGGAGCCCGTCCATACGCCTTGCAGCTGCTTGTCGCTCATCTGCCAGTCTTGCGCGCAAGTGCTGGCGGGCTTGGAGTCGAACTGCGCGCAAGCGTTGATGGACAAAGCGCTGGCAGCTATGAAAATCAAGGTTCTCAAAGTCATCTCGGCTCTTCAGTTGGCGGCGCCCGGCGCCGCCTGGTTCTTGCGCGCGGCAAATTCTTCGCGCAGCTTGCGCAGCTTCTCTCGGGGGTCTTCCTTGGCCGTGGCCGCATCGAGGCCCATCTCCTTGATGAAGCGGCTGGGCTGGCAGGCCACCATCTCGCGGCCTTTCTTGCGGCGCTTGGTCCAGCTCACGGCCAGCGTGCGCTGGGCTCGGGTGATGCCCACATACATCAGGCGGCGTTCTTCCTGCAGCCGCGCTGCCGTTTCATCGCTGACCTTTTGCTGCTTGCCGTCGTCATCGTCGAGCTTGAACGGCAGCATGCCCTCGGTCACTCCGACCTGCATGACATGGGGCCATTCCAGACCCTTGGAGGCATGGAGGGTGGAGAGCACGACCATGTCCTGCTCCTTCTCGCGCTCGCTGATGGTGGACAGCAGGGCAATGTTCTGCGAGACCTCCAGCAGGCTCTTGACCTCGGTCTGGGTGCCGGCGCCTGCAGCATCTTCGATCTGCCCGCCGGCGCGCTGTGCCATCCAGTCGCAGAACTCCAGCACATTGCTCCAGCGCGCGGCGGCGACGGACTCGCTGTCTTCGCTGTCATACAGATACTGTTCGTAGCCAATTTCCTTGAGCCAGTCGATCAGAAAGCTGCGTGAGGCTTCAAAGCCCAGGGTGTGGCGGGCGCGGTATTCCAGGTCGTTGATATAGCGGCCGAATTCCAGCAGGCTCTCGAAGGCCTTGCGCGGCAGCGCCTCCTCCAGCATCGCATTGAACAGCGAACCGAACATGCTGAGCTTGTGCGCAGCGGAGAATTCCCCGAGCTTGCCCAGTGTGGTGTGACCTATTCCGCGCTTGGGGGTGCCTATGGAGCGAAGAAACGCCGGGTCATCGTCGTTGTTGATCCAAAGACGGAACCAGGCGCAAAGGTCCTTGATCTCGGCGCGGTCGAAAAAGCTGGTGCCGCCCGAGACCTTGTAGGGAATGTTGGCCTTGCGCAGCGCCTTCTCGAAGGGCTTGGCCTGGTGGTTGGCGCGATAGAGGATGGCGAAGTCCTTCCACGCGGGCTGCGGGTTCATATTGGCGCGCAGGCTCTGGATGCGGGCCACGGCGCGCTCGGCCTCGTGCTCTTCGGTGTCGCAGTCGACGATGCGTACGGGTTCGCCCTCGCCGAGTTCCGAAAACAGTGTCTTGGGAAACAGCTTGGGGTTGGGGCCGATCACATTGTTGGCGGCGCGCAAGATGGCGCTGGTGGAGCGGTAGTTCTGCTCCAGCTTGATGACCTTGAGCTGCGGAAAGTCCACGGGCAGCTTCCTGAGGTTGTCCAGCGTGGCGCCGCGCCAGCCGTAGATCGACTGATCGTCGTCGCCCACGGCCGTGAAGTGGGCGCGCTCGCCCACCAAAAATTTCAGCAGCTCGTACTGCGTGGCATTGGTGTCCTGGTATTCGTCCACCAGTACATGACCCAGCAGGCGTTGCCATTTCTCGCGCACCTCGGGGTGGCCGCGCAGCAGACGCATGGGCATGCCGATCAGGTCGTCGAAGTCCACGCTCTGGTAGGCGCTCAGGCGCTCTTCATAGCGCTGCATGATGAGCGCGGTGCTGCGTTCGCTGTCGTCCTGCGCCATGGCCAGGGCCTTGCGACTGTCCCAGCCCTGATTCTTCCAGCCGCTGATGGTCCACTGCCACTGGCGTGCCGTCGCCACATCGGTGGTGCCGCCTGCGCAGTCCTTGAGGATGCCGGTGACGTCGTCGGTGTCCAGAATGCTGAACTGAGGCTTGAGGCCGAGAATGTGGCCGTCCTCGCGCACCATGCGCACGCCCAGCGAGTGGAAAGTGCAGATCAGCACCTCCTTGGCCTGGCGGCCTATCAGACCTGCGGCGCGTTCGCGCATTTCGGCGGCGGCCTTGTTGGTAAAAGTGATAGCGGCAATGCGGCGTGGCGCCAGACCGGTTTCGATCAGACGGCCTATCTTGTGCGTAATCACACGGGTCTTGCCCGAGCCGGCACCTGCCAGAACAAGGCATGGACCTTCGGTGTAATGCACGGCCTGGAGCTGAGCGAGGTTGAGACCAGCAGACATGAAGCAGAGTGACCCATCATCAAAAACAAGGACTGGGAGCATACCGCTTCGCTGTAAAGAGCCCTGATGACAGGGCTCACAACTGACAAAAATCAGGGACTCAGCGAGCGCTTCACCTACACGTGCGCTCTCTTGTTACTTGAATAATTGTTGTAATAAGGTGTTAGTTGTGTAGCGTGAAGATTGCATCGTGTCCGGCCTTGATCCCGACAGCGCCAGCGAATTTTCGATGGTTGAGGGATTCATTGTCTTTTCCTCAACAGTCAGGGTGCTGTGCATGGCGAGAACCATCGGTGAAGTGAGCTTGGCCGCAGAACTTTGGACGCCTGCCGTGCAGCAGCGCTTTGAAGCGCTGTTCGCCGTCGCAGCGCGCAAGTCGCTTTCCGCCTGGCGTCAAGTTCCGCGTCATGCGGCCGAAGTGCTGGTGATCGAAGGACTGGAGAGCCTGCTGGCCAGGGCAGAGGCGAGAGCCCCTTGCGTGGTCTATCTCGGCGGCGAGCCGGCCATGCAGCCGCTGGGGCGTTCTTCCCAGGGCTGGGCCGCACATCTTGATGCGGACTTTACGCTGTCCGACCTGATCGACATGCTCGACCGGGCTGCGGTTTTCCTCATGGACTGGAGGGCTAGACACCGCAGCAGCGCAGGCCTGAGCCTGCAGCGCGCCTTGGAGGAGCTTCAGCAGCAGGGGGCAGGCTGCCTGCATCGCTTTCAGATCAAGTCCTGGATCGCCTTGCCCGGCAGCGCCAACAGCGCGCAGAACATGCGCGTGCTGGCGCTGCTGTCGCGCGGGCCCATCGATGCCAGATCGCTGGCCGAACATGCCGGCATCGAAATGCGGCAGCTCTGGACCCTGTTGTCCCTGCCCCAGCTCCAGTCCGTGCTGAGCTGCAGCCAGCCTGGCAGCGAGGAGCCCGCTGCAGCTGCAAAGCCGAGCGTCGCCAGACAGCCGGCTGCTGCCGTGACGCTGCAATGGATCAGCAAGCTGACGGGCTGGATTACCCGTGGAGGACGTACATGACATCTTTCATGCCCATGCAGCCTGGTCAGGGCCTGCTGCGGGTGAGTCTGCTGGGGCCCATGGGCATAGGCAAGACCACGGCTCTGCGCAGCCTGTGTGGGGAACTCATGGCGGGCAGCGATGTGCGCAACCTGGACAAGGCGGCGCACCACAAGGAGTTCACCACGGTCGGAGCGGAGTTTGGCGAGATTGACCTGGGCTCTGGAGAGCGACTGCAACTGGTAGGCAGTCCTGGTCAGGATCGTTTTGATTTCGTGCGCCGCTGGGTGCTTTCTGCTTCGGTGGGAGCGTTGCTGATGGTGGACGTCAACGATGCGGGCGCGGTGGATTACGCCTGCGAGATGCTGGCGGGGATCGCAGAGCTGGAGCGGGCACCTTTGATGGTCATTCTCAGTTGCCGTCCCGCCAGCGGAGCAAGGCTGGAGGCATTCAGCTCCGCCCTGGTTGCCAAAGGCCATGACCTCACCCCGCTTGTTGAGGCCGATCCGCGTGATCGCCAGCAGATGCTGGATGCCCTGAGCGTGCTTGCATCACTGTTGTCCTTGCAAAGTCAAACTCTATGAAGGCCCATACCTCCCTCGTGATTACGCCACATGCCGTGGAGGCTGGTCAGGAAATCCTGGCGCGCGTGGTCGCCCCGGTGGCGGGCGTCCACATCGCCTTGCTCTGTACCCCTGACGGTTTCGAGATTTCAGCGCTGCGCATTCGCAGCGAACTGCCGACCGAACGACTGTCGGCCATGGCGGGCTCGCTCATGGCCATGGCCAAGGCCGTGGCCAATGAGATCGGACACAGGGATTGCAAGCGCCTGACCTTTGAGACGGAGTCGGGCACGGTGGTCTTCCAGGCGGTGAACGGCACCTTCCCGGCCGTTCTCTGCCTGGTGGTGGATCAGAACGCCTTGCTGGGTCGCGCGCTCTGGGCGGCCGGTGAGGTTGCCACAGGGTACCTGCCCTCTTGATCACAGGTTCACTGGAGTTCTGAGTCTGAGTGGGTGCGCATCTGGCGCACGAGTTCCTTGTCTTGCTTTTCAAAAGGTGGATTTATGGCCTCTATCCAGGATTCTCTGAACGCTCTGATGACCACAGACGGTGCTGTCTGTGGCGCTCTCGTGGACAGCGCCAGCGGCATGCTGATGGGCAGCGTAGGCGGTGGCGTGGACATGGAGCTGGCTGCGGCCGGCAACACCGAGGTCGTGCGTGCCAAGATCAAGACCATGCGCATGCTCAATCTCAACGACCAGATCGACGACATATTGATCACTCTGGGCAAGCAGTATCACATCATCCGTCCCGTGGCCGCCAATGACGGCGTGTTCTTCTATCTGGTGCTGGACAAGGCTCGTGCCAACCTGGCACTGGCGCGCCGCAAGACTGCCGATGTGGAAAAGGAACTCAAGCTCTGACGCGCTGTCCTTGTATCTGTCACAGCAGCCTGCCTTGCGCAGGCTTTGTTTTTGGGTAGGTCTTCACTGAAAAATTTTCATAGAAGGCCGTGAGAGGGTTGAAGCCGGTCGCTGTCACAATTTGTGCGTGTTGTCCGTTCTACTCATCACCTTCCCCTTCTTTGCATTGGTGGCTTGCGGCTTTGCCGCCACATGGCGCGGCATCCTGCCCCAGGCGGCCATTCCTGGCCTCAATGCCTTTGTGCTGTACTTCGCGCTGCCCTGCATGCTGTACCGCTTTGGCGCGCAGACGCCG
The DNA here is from genome assembly GCF_000761245.1 of Comamonas testosteroni. GTDB lineage: Bacteria > Pseudomonadota > Gammaproteobacteria > Burkholderiales > Burkholderiaceae_C > Comamonas > Comamonas testosteroni_C. Next base: position 46,749 of record NZ_AWOR01000047.1, read on the forward strand.
ATTCATCAGCTGCTCGATATCAATGTCACCCTGGTCTATCTGTTCTGCGCGACGCTGATGGTGGGCATGACCGTGTTGCTGACACGCAGACGCCTGGGATGGAACGATGCCGCATTCGGTGCACTGGTCGCTGCTTTCCCGAACACCGGCTTCATGGGCGTGCCCATGTTGGCTGCGCTGCTGGGCGCGCAGAGCGCTGGTCCGGTGATCGTGACCATGGCCATCGATATGGTCATCACCACCTCGGCCTGCATTGCACTGTCGCGGCTGGACCTGGCTGGCGGGCAGGGTCGAAACGGTGTCTGGCTGGCGGTGCGCAAATCGCTCAAGGGCATGGCGTCCAATCCCATGCCCTGGTCAATTCTGCTGGGCGGTCTGGCGTCGGCCATGGGTTGGGTATTGCCCGGCCCGGTGGACAAGACGGTGGCCATGCTTGCCGCAGCGGCTTCACCCGTAGCCTTGTTCACCATAGGCGCGGTGCTGGCGCGCTCGCAGATGAACAGCCATGAGCGAGTGGCGGCGCGCGACTATGTGCCGATTGCGCTGGCCAAGCTGGTCGTCCATCCGCTGCTGGTCTGGACCGTGGGACTGGCCGCGATCTCCATGGGTCTAGGGCTCCAGCACGAAACCCTGGTGGTGCTGGTGCTGCTGGCGGCGCTGCCCTCGGCCAGCAATGTGTCGCTGCTGACCGAGCGCTACGGCGCCCACAGCGGTCGCGTGGCGCGCATCATCCTGGTATCGACCAGCCTGGCCTTCCTGACCTTCTCTGCCGCCGTGGCGCTGATGACCTGATCAAAAACAAGAGCGGCTTGCGCAAGACCAGCCTGCGCAAACCGCTGCTTCGGCTTAAAGCCGCAAATCAAGCACACCCCAACAAAGAGACACCGAGGAAGGGCCTAGGCGGCCCCGCCGCCCCGCACCGAAGGTGTCGTCCCCCTCCCGAAGAGAGAGGGGGAAGGCGCGAAGAGCCTCAGGGGGAGTGTTCAATACTCCCAGAACATCCGCTGCAGTTCCTTGGTGTTGGCGCCCTTGGTCAACGCCAGCATGGTCAGCAGGCGTGCTTTTTCGGGGCGCATATCGTGGGCGACCACCCAGTCGTACTTGTCGTCGGGCTGCTCGGCATTGCGCAGCACAAAGCCGTAGGGCACGCGCGACGAGCGCACGATGAACACGCCCTTGCCGCGGGCATCCTGCAGCGGCTTGACCATGCGGTCGGCCACCGAGCCATTGCCGGTGCCTGCATGGACGATGGCCTTGGCGCCGGCATCGACCAGGGCATTCACGGCCGTGGGCTGGACGCTGCCATAGGCATAGACGATGTCCACCTGAGGCAGCTTGTCGATGTTGTCGATATTGAACTCGGAGTTCATGGTGTGGCGCTTGACGGGGGCGCGGAACCAGTAGTTCTTGCCCTCGACCACCATGCCCAGCGGGCCCCACTGACTCTTGAAGGCACCGGTCTGGATGTTGATGTCCTTGTTCACATCGCGGGCGGTGTTGATCTCGTCATTCATGGTGACGAAGACGCCCTTGCCCTTGGCGTCCTTGGAGCCTGCCACGCTGACGGCATTGACCAGATTCAGCGCGCCATCGGCTGACAAGGCCGTGCCCGGGCGCATGCTGCCGACCACGGCAATGGGCTTGTCGGTGTGCACGGTCAGGCTCAGGAAGTAGGCGGTCTCGGCCAGCGTGTCCGTGCCGTGGGTGATGACGATGCCGTCCACATCAGGCTGCTTGGACAGTTGCGAGACACGCTTTGCCAGGGTCAGCAGATTGTCGTTGGTAAAGCTCTCGGAAGCGATCTGGAACACCTGCTCGCCGCGCACATTGGCGATCTGGGCCAGCTCGGGCAGGCCGGCCAGCAGTTTGTCCACAGGTACCTTGGCGGCCGTGTAGGTGGCGCTGTTGACGGTCGAGGCACCGGCACCCGCAATCGTGCCGCCCGTGGCCAGCACCACCACATTGGGTTTGGCTGTCTGCGCCTTGGCCGCCTGCGCGGCCGCAGGCGATGCATCCTGCGCCAGGGCTGCGCCGGGGGCGGACAGAACGCCCAGAACGGCAATGGTGGCAGCCAGCAAGGACTGGCGGAAGACATGTTTTTGCATGAAGTAGTGCTCCGTGATTGAATGAAACGGCCTCTTGTGGAGCCGAGCCTCACACCATGCAATAGCCATGCCGGCTTGCCCATTCGCGCAAATCCCGATGGATTTGCCAAGCGCCTGCGGTTTATATAAATTGATAGCTGTCAGCGCTTATGGGTAAAGGGTTAAAGACTTAAAACCCTTATATTTATAGCGACTTTAGATGCTGAGCGGATCCACATCCACCAGCCAGCGCACCAGCGGCCTGTGCTCGGGCAGAGTACGCAGCCAGTGCAGATACTGTTGCCAGGCATTGAGAAAACGCAGCAGGGCGCCGCGGTTGCCGGCTTCCAGCAGCATCTGGGCACGCTCCACATTGGCCACGCGCTGCACCGCCATGGGGATCGGCGGGTAGATGAACACCTCGTCCAGATAAGGCAGCCTGGCCTCTTTGGCGACCTGGGTGGCGGCATTCAGAAAGGCCTGGGCGGCTTCCTGGGTGCGTGCATCGGCCCGGACTATGGCCTGAAAGGCATAGGGCGGCATGCCCGCATCCAGCCGTTCCTTGAGCTGCTGCCTGGCAAACGCCGGGTAGTCATGCTTGCGCAGTGCGGTGTAGACGGCGTTTTGCGGGTCGTGGCTTTGAATCCACATCTCCGGATGGCTGCCCTGTGCCTTCACATATTGCGCATCGCGCCCGGCGCGCCCGGCGGCCTGCATCAGCAGGCAGAACAGCCGCTCCGGGGCGCGATAGTCGCTGGAGTAAAGCGCGCTGTCGGGTTGCACCGCCGCCACCAGCGTAATGCGCCGGAAGTCATGGCCCTTGGCCACCATCTGAGTGCCGACCAGCACATCCACGTCGCCGGCATGCACCTGGGCCAGTTGCTCCTCCAGACTGCCCTTGGCCTTGGTGGTGTCGGCGTCGATGCGCGCCACGCGGGCCGGATTGCCGTCGGGGCGCTGCACATTGCGCAGCAGCCGCTCCAGCTCTTCCTGCAACTGCTCCGTGCCCTTGCCCAGTGGCAGGATGTCGGGGTTGCCGCAGCTAGGGCAGGCAAACGGCACACGCTGGGTAAAGCCGCAGTGGTGGCAGCGCAACGTGCGGTCGCCCTTGTGAAAGACCTGGTGAGCGCTGCAATGGGGGCAGTCGCTTTTCCAGTTGCAGTCGGCGCAGAACAGCACGGGGGCAAAGCCGCGGCGGTTGAGCAGAATCAGGCTTTGCTCGCCGCGTTCGACGCGCTCGGTGATAGCCTCGATCAGCGCAGGCGAGAACACGGCGCGTTTGGGCTGCTGGCCCATGTCCACCATTCTCACTCTGGGAAGGCTGGCCGCGCCTGATCCGGCCGCGCCGATACGGCTGGGCATATACAGGCGCAGGTAGCGGCCGACTTCGGGTTCCGAGGCATGCCAGCTCTCCAGCGACGGTGTGGCGCTGCCCAGAATGACTTTGGCGCCGGCATCGCGCCCGCGCCAGATGGCCAGATCGCGTGCCGAATAGCGTGCGCCTTCCTGCTGCTTGTAGCTTGCGTCATGTTCCTCGTCGACCACAATCAGCGCCAGTTGCGGCACGCTGGCAAAAATAGCCATGCGCGTACCCAGCACGATGCGGGCGCGGCCCGTGTGAGCGGCCAGCCAGCTTTTGAGACGCTGCGGGTTGGTCATGCCGCTGTGCATGCTGACTACGGCGTCCTTGCCGTACTGAGGCACGAAGCGGGCGACAAACCGCTCTTCCAGCTGAGGCGTGAGGTTGATCTCTGGCACCATCACCAGGGCTTGAGCCTCTGGGTTGGCATCCAGCACGGCTTGCACCGCACGCAGATAAACCTCGGTCTTGCCGCTGCCCGTGCTGCCGTATAGAAGGAACGGGCCTGGGTGTTGCTCAATTTGCTCGAAAACCGAGGATTGCTCGGCGCTGAGTGCGACCCAAGGCGTTGCGCTGCTGGCGTCCGGCGTGTGAGTCATCGTCTCGGTGCTCGCTTGTGCTGCTTCGGCAACTGGTGCCTGTGCCTTCTTGCGCTTGCCGGCCGGTGTCTTGGCTGCCTTGGGCGGAGCCAGCCGCCGTGCCAGTTGTTCGGGCGACATATCGCGCAACTGAGGCGGCAACGCGGTGACGGCAATCTCGCCCAAGCTGCGCTGGTAATAGTGCGCGGCAAAAGCCACCAGCCGTCGCCAGGCCTGATCCAGCGGCTCTATGCCTTGCAGCAGGCCGGCAATGCTACGCAGTTCCACCCCGTCTGGAATGGCTTCGGGGGCGGCGGGCGTATCCCAGACCACCCCCAGCAACTCTCTCTTTCCCAAAGGAACGCGCGCCAAGGTGCCGGGCTCCAGCCATGCATCGCTAACGTAGCTCAACAGATCACCTACGGCGCTGTGGGCAGGGGTCTGGACGGCAACGTAAACGATATGGGGCATGGAGTTGGATCAGGGAAAGGCGCTGCGGAGGCCGCGGTTCCTCAGAGCTATAGCAGATTTTGAGGCCTGCAAAGGCTTTGCGTTCTGTGGATAACTTTGTGAGAAACAATATGCGCGAAAGGCCTGGGCAAGTCCTGTTCGCGTTTGCAAGCCGGCAGGGTGACTGAGTGGTTGAATAATTAATTTATTTAAAACAAAGACTTATATGCAATCGTGGCGCGATGGGGAGCTTGCTTTGGCAGAGTGCTGGCAGGGAGTCTGCCTCGCCATATCTGTGCATAAATCAGGCGACGAGTCACTGTCAACCGAGAAGCTCCCTAAACCTAAATGCGTTCAAACCGCGGCGCAAAGCCCTTAACTTCTCAAAAAAATAGCACTAGAGCAAGCAGCCATGAGGCGTGCAGTTATCTCGGAGCATCCACATGTGGATAACTTCCGTCAATCGACTCCGAGGTCGGTGAAAAAATAAAAAAGCGCCAAACACTGCTGGCGCCGAATTTTTCAGGGTCTGAGATTTAGTGATTTGAAATCAATGATTTGCTGCCGCTTTACTGCATCTCAGGCCGGTGATTGTCGTTCAATAACCATTTGATCTTATCGGGTGATTGGGGGCCACTGTTCTGCAACAAATGCCTGGGAAGGCATTTGTTGCAGGTGGAGTCAGCCCTTTGTGCGCAGCAGGCGCGAGTGGCTGTGCACTGTCTCGACCAGCGCGGCCACATGTTCGGGTGGGGTGAACTGGCTGATGCCGTGACCCAGATTGAAGATGTGGGTGGGGCCGGTGGTGCTCTTGTCGGTATGGGGCTTGCCAAAGCTGTCCAGCACGGCACGCGCCTGGGCGGCGACCTGCTCGGGTGCGGCAAACAGCACATTGGGGTCGATATTGCCCTGCAGCGCCTTGCCTGGGCCGCCAACCTCGCCGCCCACGATGGCGCGAGCCTTGCCCAGATTGGCCGTCCAGTCCAGACCCAGCACCTCGCAGTCGATGTCCTTCATGTCAGGTAGCCAGATGCCTCCACCCTTGGTGAAGACGATGCGGGGCACATCGCTGCCGTCCACACCGGTACGCTTGAGCTGAGCCAGCACGCGCTTGGTATAAGCCAGGCTGAATTCCTGGAAAGCGCCGTCGGCCAGCACACCACCCCAGCTGTCAAAAATCATCACTGCCTGGGCACCGGCATCGATCTGGGCGTTCAGGTAGGCAGCTACGCTGTCGGCGTTGACTTCCAGGATGCGGTGCATCAGGTCGGGGCGCGAGTACATCAGCGACTTGACGGTGCGGTAGTCATCGCTGCCCTTGCCCTCGGTCATGTAGCAGGCCAGAGTCCAGGGGCTGCCCGAGAAGCCGATCAGCGGCACACGGCCATTGAGCACTTTGCGGATATTGGTGACGGCGTCAAACACATAGCGCAGCTTGTCCATATCGGGCACGGCCAACTCCGCCACGGCGGCTTCGTCGCGTACGACCTTGGCAAAGCGCGGACCCTCGCCTTCGGCGAACGACAGGCCAAGGCCCATGGCGTCGGGCACGGTCAGGATGTCGCTGAACAAAATGGCAGCGTCCAGAGGGAAGCGATCCAGCGGCTGCAGGGTCACCTCGGTGGCGTAGTCCACATTAGTGGCCAGGCCCATGAAGCTGCCGGCCTTGGCGCGGGTGGCCTTGTACTCGGGCAGGTAGCGTCCCGCCTGGCGCATCAGCCACAGGGGCGTGTAGTCAGTAGCCTGGCGACGGCATGCGCGCAGGAAGGTGTCATTGGTCAGGGGGGCGAAACTCATATGCTGATTGTCGCCCACTCCGGCTTTCCCATTCACCACAATCCCGAGCAGCAATTCAGCCCTCTGTGCTGCGATGGCGGCTGCCATTGTTTGTCATGCAAGCGTCATCCAAATGTCGCGCGGGCTTCATCTGTGTTTTCCACAATGACGCCACGCAGACACACCGTGTGGCACAGGCAGGCCGCCAACTGCGTCCAACACCGGAGGAAAGCAGACATGAGGCATCCCGAGATTCTTGATGCGCTGAATGGCCAGAGCATCGCGACGACACCATCATCGGCTCCCTCGCTTTCCCATCGCCCCGCCAGTCCCGTGCATGCTGCCGCGCCCGCTTTGCGCCTGCAGGTGCGCTGGGCCCGACATCTGGATGAGGTGCGTCAGGCGCAGCGCCTGCGCTACCAGATCTTTGCCGAAGAAATGGGGGCTGTGCTGCAGACGCCCGTGGCTGGCCACGATATCGATGTCTTTGACGATTTCTGCGAGCATCTGATGGTCTGCGATGAAGAGCAGAACAAGGTGATCGGCACCTACCGTCTGCTGACCCCTGCTCAGGCTCAGCGTGCCGGCGGTCTGTACAGCGATCAGGAATTCGATCTCTCGCCCATCAACGCCTGGCGTGAGCAGATGGTCGAGCTGGGGCGCAGCTGCGTGCATGCGGAGCATCGCCAGGGCGGCGTGATTCTGGCGCTCTGGGGCGCGCTGGCCGAATTCATGCAGCGCAACCGGCTCGAGGCCATGGTGGGCTGCGCCAGCATTCCCATGCAGTACCCGGGTCTGGCCCATGGCGAAGGCCCGGCACGCATCTGGCAGCAACTGCGCCAGAGCCATCTGGCCGAGTCCGAGCTGCAGGTGCGTCCCCGCGTAGCCCTGCCCGAGGAGCTTGCACATATCAGCAATGTCTCGGCTGATGCGTTGAAGGTCGAGCCGCCAGCGCTGATTCAGGGCTATCTGCGTGCCGGTGCCAAGGTGCTGGGAGCGCCGGCCTGGGACAGCGACTTCAATACGGCCGATCTGCCCATCATGATGCGCATGCAGGATCTACCCTCTCGCTACCGCCGACTGTTCGGGCGCATGAAGGCCTGAGGCGAGGGCAGAAAGCAAAAAGCCTGTGGCCATGCCACAGGCTTTTTTGATGGCTGGGCGGGTCATGCCGCGTGGCTGGGCTCATCCTCCAGGCCTTCGGCAAACAGGCCCAGCGCCGTAACCATCAGGCCCAGCATGAGGAAGGCATAGGCTGCAATGGACAGCACCAGACTCATGCTGTAGCCCCATTGCAGAACCGAGCAGGCCCAATCCCAGGATCCATAAAGCGCGCTGCACTGATTGCTGGCCGGCATGTGCACATACCAGGTGACGGCGATCCACATCAGGATCAGCATCACCACCGTGGTGCGAAGCTTGTGTGATGGCGTCTGGTCCATGTTCTTGAGCAAGACCAGCGGTATGGCTCCGCCCCAGACAAACATCATCAGCCAACTGAAGGCAGGAGCCTGCGCCAGTGCCTGTTGCAACCAGTGCATCTTGGGCATGCTGTTGATGCTGGCCAGGACGTCCCAGGCAAAGGGCAGGGCCAGACCGGCGATTGCCAGACTGGCCAGCGCCAGTGCACGCAACAGGCAAAGACGTTTGTGAGACGGCTGGTGGATAAGGTTGGCATGCATGGCTTACCTCCTGTGCAGTTCAGGCAGTCCGCAGTGGTCAACGCGTGCAAGGCTGGCAAAGGCTGGAAACTGCGGTTGCGCCTGGCTTGTGGGCAGTTCCAGTCTAGAGCTTTTGCCTGGTTTGTGCCATAGGCACTGTGCGCCTGCTTGAAGTCGCGCTCCAATCCAGGCCGAAGTCATGTCAGGTATTGCCGGTTTGACCAGGGCGAGGCCGATGTGCCCAGTCGTAAAGTTGATTGCGCCACGTTCATTGAGCTTGCCGGGGCTGGCATCTGCCCACCCCTGGGACTAAGCTTGGTCTGCTCGACTCAGGGCCATGACCCCGCAGCGCCGGGCAAAGGAGTTCTTATGCTGAGCCATTCTGCTGTGACGACGATGCTGCCGGTGATGGATATGGCGCGTGCTCGTGCTTTCTACGAAGAAAGCCTGGGTCTGCAGCCAGGAGAGCTGCGGCCCGATGGAAAGTTTGTTTACCTGGTTGGCGGCAGTGCGCTGGCCCTGTTTCCAAAGCCTGGTGGTACCAAGGCCGAGCACACTGCCATCAGCTTCCGGGTGCCCGACATCGCTGCAAGCATTCAGGAACTGAAAAGCCGGGGTGTGGTGTTTGAGGACTACGACTTCCCCGACTTCAAGACCGTCAACCATGTCTGCGTGCTGGGGTCCGAGAAGGCTGCCTGGTTCAAGGACACGGAGGGTAACTACCTCTGTCTGCACGAGGAGGTGGCGCCAGCCTGAGTTGCGTCATGCCCTGCGCGCAGTAATGCCCTAGATCTGTTTGAGTGCGTCAAGTACCTCGCTCTTGGAGAGCAGCTCGCTCATCACCACAGGCGGTCTGCCGGGCAGGTACAGCACGTAGACGGGTACGCCGCTGCGCCCCAGCGATTGCAGTGCCCGGGTGATGGCCGGGTCTTGGCGTGTCCAGTCGGCGCGCAGCAACTGCACCTGGTGCTGTGAAAAGGCGGCGAGTACCTCTGCATTGCTCAGCGTGGTGCGCTTGTTGACTTGGCAGGTCACGCACCAGGCGGCCGTGAAGTCCACAAACACCGGTTGGCCCGCAGTCTGGGCCGACTGAACCTTGTCTGCGGACCAGGGCTGCCAGAGTTCGCCGGCCTGTGCCTGGGCTTGGCCTGCAGGCTCTGCCTTGATCAGCGGCAGGGCGTAATAGGCCACGCCAATAGCCAGCAGCAAGGCGAGCGCTCCGAGGCTCAGGCGGCTCTTGCCGCGCAGGCCCAGGGCCCAGATCAGCGCAGCCAGCACCAGCAGCAGCGCCAGCAGGGCTGCTGCTGCATCCATGCCGCCCTGATGACCCAGCACCCAGACCAGCCAGACCACGGTGGCAAACATGGGGAAGGCCATTGCGTGGCGGAAGGTCTGCATCCAGGGCCCAGGGCGGGGCAGCCAGCTCACGACTGCGGGCACGAAGCTGGCCAGCAGATAGGGCAGGGCCATACCTATGCCAAGCGCCGCAAACACCGTCAGCGCCTGCGCCGCTGGCATATCGATGGCAAAGCCCAGCGAGGCACCCATGAAGGGCGCTGTGCAGGGCGATGCGATGGCCACGGCCAGCACGCCTGAGAGAAAGGAATCCAGCATCGGGTTGCGCGCCTGGGCGCTGGCAATGCTGCTGGGCAGCAGATTGCCGAACTCGAACCAGCCGGCCAGATTCAGTCCCAGCACGGTGAACAGCGCCGCCAGCAGCGACACCACCACGGGCGACTGCAGCTGGAAGCCCCAGCCCAGCTGCTGGCCCGCCGCGCGCAAGCCCAGCAGCAGTGCGCCGAGTGCCACAAAGGACAGCACCACGCCTGCGGTATATGCCAGGCCGCTCAGTTTCTGGGCATGGCGGTTCTGGCCATGACCCGAAAACCCCAGTACCTTGATGGCCAGCACAGGAAACACGCAGGGCATGAGGTTGAGGATCAGGCCGCCGATCAAACCGCCCAGCAGCGCTGCCAGCAGGCCTGTGCTGCTGGCGCTGCCCGAGGTCTGGGCAGGAGCTGTTGCATTCTTGTTCGCTTCCAGTGCGGCCGCGAGCGCGGGGGAAACGCCGGTCAGAGTGGCTGGCGTCCATTGCCCCTGCACATCCAGCGTGCTGCGCCAGGCGATAGGTTGACCCTTGTCCAGGGCTGCAGCGCGGTCCTGGTCCGCCAGGGCCACAACAATGGCCAGTTGCGGTGGCGTATCGCTGCGCATATCGGACAGCGGCAGACCTTCGGCGACCCAGGCGTCGCCATCCCAGCGTTGCTGCCAGTCCTTGCCAGATTCGGCAGCATGCTTGAAGGTCTCCGCATTTTCGGGGTAGAGCTCCAGCGTTTTGCCCTTGATCGCTGCCGGCAGGCCGGCGACACGTAGATGGATACGGTCGTCAGCGATCTTGGCATTGGTATCGGTGGCCGGCTGCACGCTGGCCTGGCCATTGCCGCTCAAGGCAACGGGTTGCTGCGCCCGGGCCTTGAGGAAATCTTCGCTGTTGGCGGCGGTGCTGCCGACCACGGGAATTTGCAGGGTGAACTCGCCGCTTTCGGGGATGCACTCCACGCGGCAGATCAGCCAGCTGGCGGAAAGATGAACCTCCACCATGCCGGAGGCGGGAGCCTTGAAGTCGCTGGCGACCTTGACCGGGATGGGCAGCAGCACGGTGTTTTCATAGCCGTAATTGACCAGCGGTCCCACCCGCAGCGCATGGGGCGTGGGCCAGTCAATGCTGCCGGCGCTCAAGCCCGATGGCAGCTGCCATTGCAGCTCGGTCGGCAGGCCCGAGTCGCCCGCATTCTTCCAGTAGGTATGCCAGTCGGGTTCATGCGCGAGCTTGAGTCCCAGCCAGAAACTCTGGCCGGCAGCAATTCCCTCGGGGGCCTGAGCTACCAGTTCGGCCCGCACACGCGGGGTTTGCACCAGGGCGGTGGAGTTGCTGGCTGATGTTTTGAGCTGAATTCCGGCTGTGGCGCTTGTGGATAAAGCGCTTGAAGCTATCAAAAGCAAGGCAAGCAGCCAGAGCGCAAGCAGCGACGGGCGAGGGCGGCGTGAAGAAATGGCAAAGAGCATGACGTTGGTAAGAGCCTGGGCCGGTATTTTGGTTCCTGAACCGCAGCAGTATGGTCAGCAGTGATTAAGTCGGTATGAGTGCCTCTGCCGTCAAGCGGCTTCAGGACTTGTCCACAGCCTGGGCCTGATTGGCCACGGGGCTGGGCGGCTGACCACCGACTTCGGCCGGCATGACAATGCGCTCGCAGTTGCTGGCGTTGTTCAGCAGTGCATCGGCATTGACGGAGGTGTGGTCGGCGGCGTCCGGAGGGGCTGTGATTGCCGGCCCGGCTTGCCTGGCGGGCAGCATACGGGCCTTGCGCCAGTGGCCCCAGCGGTAATAGGCCAGCATCATCAGCATGGAGCAGACGGAGCTGATGGGAAAGCTCCACCAGATGGCATCCACGCCCATCACGGGTTGCAGCCAGCGTGCCACGGGAACGCGTATGCCCCACATGGCAATCGCCAGAATGAGCACCGGTGCCATGACGGCACCCGTGGAGCGCACCACGCCGGCCAGAACAAACGTCACGCCGAAGAAGAGAAAGGAGCCAATGGCAATGTGGTTGAGGTGGCGGGCCACCTCCAGCGAGGGGCTGCCGCCGGGCAGAAACCAGCCCAGCACATGACGGTCCAGCAACACGATGAGGGCGATCAGGCTGCCGGTCAGCGCAAGGTTGCCAAGCATGCCGGCATTGGCCGTGGCGCTGACGCGCTTCCAGAGGCCTGCGCCCACGTTCTGCGCCGCCATGGACGAACAGGCTGCGCCTATGGCCATGGCCGGCATCTGCACATAGGTCCACAGCTGCAGCGCGGCGCTATAGGCGGATGCCGTCTGCACGCCGTGTTCGTTGACCATGGAGATCATGGCGATCATGGCCAGCGAGATCATCACGATCTGCACGCCCATGGGCAGGCCCTTGACCACCAGAGTGCGCACAATCGTCAGATCGGGCTTGAACAGCCCCAGCTGCCGGCGACCTATCCACAACGGGTGGCGGCGCAGACGCAGCCAGCCCAGCAGGGCCGCAAAGCTCACGGCATTGGCAATCAGCGTGGCGACCGCCGAGCCCTGGATGCCCATGCGCGGCACGGGCCCCCAGCCAAAGATCAGCAGAGGGTTGAGGGCCATGTCCAGCGCCACGACGACGAGCAAAAACCAGAACGGCGTTCGGGTGTCTCCCGCGCCGCGCAGGGCCGCCGTCACAAAGCTGAACATGAACAGCAGCGGAATGGCCAGAAAGATGATCTTGAGATAGGCCTCGGCCAGCGGCAAAGCCGCCTCGGGCGTGCTCATCCATTGCATGAGATGGCGCGAAAGCGGCCAGCCCAGCAAGGCAATCAGCACTGAAACAACACCAAAAAACGTAGCGCTGGTGCCAAGCACCCGCTTTGCCTGCGCGATGTTTTTGGACCCCATGCTCTGGGCAATCAGGATATTGGTTGCCATGCTGATGCCAAACACGGCGCCGATCAGCGCAAACATCACATTGTTGGCATTGGCGGTGGCCGTCAGCGCGGCCTCGCCCAGGTGACCGCCGACCCAGATGGCATTGACCGAGCCGTTGAGCGACTGCAGCACATTGCCGGCCAGAATCGGCAGGGCAAAGACCAGCAAGGTGCTGGCAATCGGGCCCTGGGTCAGGTCGCGGGTCTGCGGCTTGGGGTTGACGGTGCGCGCACTCTGGCGCGGGGCGCTTGCGGAGGCTTCAGGCATCGGTCCATTGTGGGGCATGTCGGGCGGTTGCGGTTGACGGGCGGTGGGCCCGGAATCCGGGGCCTGAAGTGGTTTCGGGACGCTGGCGCAGCTACGATGATGGCCATGAGCAATACCCCGACCACTCCCGCAAGCGCGCTTCCTCGCTGGCCGTCACGCTTCTGGGCCCAGGCCTCGGCCCATGACTTTGCCCTGGCACAGAGCAATGGTCTGGCCGCCGACACCGTGGCCGTGCTGCCCGTGGCGGCGGTGGAGCAGCATGGGCCGCACCTGCCGCTGTCGGTGGATGCCAGCCTGATAGAGGGCGTCATCGATGCCGCTCTGGTGCAGCTGCCTGCCGAGCTGCCGGTGCTGTTTCTGCCACCGCAGAACATCGGCTTTTCGGTCGAGCATACGCACTATGCGGGCACATTGAGCCTGCAGCCGGCCACGCTGATTGCGCTGTGGACGGAGCTGGGCGCCTGCGTGGCGCGCGCCGGCATCAAGAAGCTGCTGCTGCTCAACGGTCATGGCGGCCAGGTCAGCGTGATGGACATCGTGGCGCGCGAGCTGCGCATCAAGCATGGCCTGCTGGTCTACAGCGCCAGCTGGTTCGGGCTGGTGGACGACGCGGCCAACCAGCAGTTCTGCGCGCATGAGCATCGCTTCGGCATTCATGGCGGCGAAGTGGAGACATCGATGATGCTGCACCTGGCGCCCGAGACCGTGCATATGGAGCGTGCGCAGAACTTCGCCTCCAGCTCGGAGCAGCGGGCCGGCAAATACCACTTCATCGGCAATGGCCGCAGCGCCAAGCTGGGCTGGGCCATCGAGGACTACAACCCGGCCGGAGCCGTGGGCAACTCCGCCGCTGCGACGGCCGAGCGCGGCGCTGCCATGGTGCAGTCAGCGGCGCAAGGCCTGGTCAGGCTGCTGGGCGAGATTCATGATCTGCCCCAAAGCACGGTGGAAAACCAGCCGCAGCCGCTTTGAATTCAGGAGCTTCTAACGCAATGACAGCCTACATTTGAAAGCTGTTTTTTATTGAAAACCAATGCTATAAAGCGATGTAAGCTACTTAAAGAATAGCAAAGCAAGCAGGAAGGACCTGAAAGGCCACTGCAAAGATCTGTTTCATCGCAAGCCTCGTTCAACGCAAGCCGCAAAACACTGGCGTGCTCCATGCGCGTGACAGCGAGCAAGACCTAGGCGGCCCCTGCCGCCGCGCAGTGAGGCTGTCGCCCCCTTCCGGTGCGAAGCACCAGAGAGGGGAAGGTGCGCGAGCGCCACAGGGGAGCTTACTGTTTAGCAATCTTGGCCGTGGTGATGACATCGCCCCAGCGCTTGATTTCCGATTGCAGCAGCTTGGCGGTCTGCTCGGGCGTGCTGGCCTGGGCCTGCACATTGAGCTCGCGCAGCTTCTTGGCGACCTCGGGGTTGTTGACGGCGGCGTTGATTTCCTTGTTCAGACGCGCGATCACGGGGGCGGGTGTCCTGGAGGGGGCAGCCAGCGCATTCCAGGACGAGGCCACAAAGCCCTTGACGCCGGATTCCTGGGCCGTGGGCACATTGGGCAGCAGCGGCGAGCGCTTCTCTCCCGTCACCGCGAGCAGGTTCACGGCCTTGGAATTGATCTGGCCCATGATGGGCGTGAGAATTTCCACGGCCGCATCGATCTGCTTGCCGCGCAGCGCGGTCACCACGGCGGGTGTGCCGTTGAAGGGCACGATCTGCGCATCGATGCCTGCCGTGGTCTTGAACAGCTCGGCCGCCAGATGCTGGGTGCTGCCCACGTTGATGCTGCCCAGGTTCAGCTTGCCGGGATTGGCCTTGGCGTAACTCACCAGCTCGCCCAGGTTCTTGAAGGGCGACTTGGCATCGGTGATGACGCCAATGTCGAAGTAGCCCAGCGTGGAGATGGGCGTGAGGTCCTTGACCATGTCGAAGGGCAGATTGTTGAACAGGTTCACCGTGACGGCGCTGCCGTTGGACATGAGAAACAGCGTATGTCCGTCGGGCGCAGCCTTGGCCACGGTGTCGGCCGCCACGATACCGCCCGCGCTGGGCTTGTTGTCGATGACCACGGGCTGGCCGAGCTGGGTGGACAGCTGCTGGGCCACCACCCGGGCCGTCACATCGGCCACGCCGCCGGCCCCGAAAGGAACGACGATGCGGATGGGACGGTTGGACAGGCCTTCGGCCTGGGCGGTGGCGGCAAATCCGCTCAGCAGGGCAGCCCCCGCTGCGGCACTGATCAGGGATTGGGTAAAACTGCGGCGTTTCATGCTTGTCCTTCTATCTGAAACTTTTGTCCAGAGAGTGTGCCGCCGAAAAATGCCCGGAGGCAGCCGCAAAGCGTTCTGTCTGCTATGCCGCACAGGTATGGCTAGTTGCCGCTTGCTTGCAGGGCAGCCAGTCCCCAGTGATGCATGGCCTCGCGCAATATCAGCAGGGCGGCCGCATGTTCCGCGGTCTGCGGCAGTTGCGGGTCGGCATGGCCGGACTGCTGGGCCTGGCGCGCCAGCAGCTCGAACAGGTTCTCGATGGCCTCGCGCGACGCCTGTGTGGCTTGCGGGTCGGCCGTGGCACTGTGGATCAACTGCCTCAGCAGCGGGTCTGCCGTTTGCAGCAGGCTGGCACCTGCAGGCAGCCAGCGCCCGGCCGGCATGATGGCATCCTCCACATCGGCAATCGCGTTTTCCAGTGTCAGCGCATTGGGCATGCGCTGGCCAAATGCCTTGACCAGGGTGGCCATGCCTATGGGTAGCCGATGTTGCTGCGAGCCGATGTCGAGTGTCAGCGCCGTATCGCCAAGGGTGAGAAAGATGGAGTCCATTGCGGCTTTGTAGCACTTTGCGTTGGCCGGCTCCGGGCTTGAGGGGTCAGGCGCTGGTGATCCAGCTTCTGTATTCGGCGCTATCGAGATGGTTGAGCGTGTTGAAGCTTTGCAGCATCAAGCGCTTGGGGCTGATGCTGAACTCGGTCACGGCAATATTGCGCAGCCGCATATTCAGGGCAATGGTCACCTCGGGCGCGGTGCCAAGCACCTGGCCCACGGCAGTGGAGATGGGACCGCCGCTGCTGACCAGCAGCACGTTGCGGCCGCTGTGCTGGTGGCGTATCTCCTCAAGCACTTGGTGCACGCCGTCCGCAAAGCCGTTCCAGTCGGGCATGCCCTGCGGGCTGATGGTTCCTCCCATCCATTGCGCCAGCGCGTCGCACAGCAGGCGGAAATGATGGCGGTACAGCTCGGGCGTATCGGGCCTGGGCAGAGGGGCCGGGTGGATGGCGCGCAGCAGGGCTTCGCTGTCGTACTCGTTGAGTCCGGGCCGGCTTTGTGCCTCGGTGCTGGAAGCGTTGCCCAGGCCCTGGACGATGCCGGCCAGCGTCTGCTGATGGCGCTTGAGCGTGCCGGCATAGACGGCGTCGAACGTCAGACCTCGCTCACGCCAGTATTCACCCAGACGCACGGCCTGTTCCTGGCCGCGTGTGCTGAGCTGGTCGTAATCATCCGCGCCAAACGAGGCCTGGCCATGGCGCACAAGGTAGAGGTTTCCCATGGCGCGGATGTTGGGCCTTGCCCGCTTGCGGCGCTGTCATGCCTGCGACCTGCTGGCGCTTGGGTGACAGTGCCGGGGGGCATATTTCCGCAACTGTCGTCCGGATTGGAGTCCTGGCAGGGCATGCCTCTCGGTTAAGATAGTTGAGAGCTATTCTCAAAAACATAAAAACACGCTCCGCTTTCGGTACTGGTTCACGGATCTCTTGCACTTGGCTGGCAGGAGACTTGTCGGTTTCGAGGCGGAGCGTGTTTTTTTATGCCTGTTCACCTTCTGGAGCCCTTCATGTTTCGACGACCCCTGTTTGCACTGGCCGCCGTTGCCAGCCTGTGCGCCCCTGCGCTGTCCGCCCACGCCGAGGACATCACGCTCTACACCACCCGTGAACCGGCTCTGATCCAGCCCTTGCTGGCTGCCTTCACGGCGCAGACCAAGATCGGCGTGAAGACGGTGTTCGTCAAGGACGGCCTGCTGGAGCGCGTCAAGGCCGAAGGTCAGCGCTCGCCTGCCGACGTGCTGATGACGGTGGATATCGGCAATCTGCTGGATCTGGTGGACGGTGGCGTGACGCAGCCCGTCAAGTCCAGCGCGCTGGAGGCGGCCATCCCGGCCCAGCTTCGCGCCGCAGACAACCAGTGGTTTGCGCTGTCCATGCGGGCCCGCGTGCTGTATGCCGAAAAGGACATGAAGATCGGCGCCTTCCGCTATGAAGACCTGGCCAAGCCGCAGTTCAAGGGCAAGGTCTGCAGCCGTGCCGGCCAGCACCCGTACAACACGGCGCTGATTGCCGCCATGATTGCCCATGACGGTGAAGCCAAGACCGAACAGTGGCTCAAGGGCGTCAAGGCCAATCTGGCGCGCAAGGCCACGGGCGGCGACCGCGATGTGGCGCGCGACATTCTGGGCGGCATCTGCGATGTGGGCCTGGCCAACACCTATTACGTGGGCCATATGAAGGCGGCCAAGGAAGGTACGGACGCACGCAAGTGGGGCGATGCCATCAAGGTCATCAAGCCTA
Source organism: Comamonas testosteroni (assembly GCF_000761245.1). GTDB lineage: Bacteria > Pseudomonadota > Gammaproteobacteria > Burkholderiales > Burkholderiaceae_C > Comamonas > Comamonas testosteroni_C. The sequence goes on from NZ_AWOR01000047.1 coordinate 63,977, forward strand.
CTTTCAACGATCCCAAGAGCGGCACGCATATCAATATCAGCGGCGCCTCGGTGGCCAAGCACGCTCCCAACCGCGATCAGGCCGTGAAGCTGCTGGAGTTCCTGGTCTCCGAGCCGGCCCAGAATATGTACGCCCAGGCCAACTACGAGCACCCTGTGCGCAAGGGCGTGGCGCTGGACCCCGTGGTGGCCCAGAGCATCGGCGAGATCAAGATCGATCCGCTGCCGCTGACCGAGATCGCCAAGCACCGTAAGGCTGCCAGCGTGCTGGTCGACAAGGTGGGGTTTGATAAATAAGTAGCCCCCTGAGGCGCTGATGCGCCTTCCCCCTCTCTCGCTTCGCGGGAGGGGGACAACACCTTCGCTGCGAGGCGGCTCTTGCTCGATGTTCCTTTGATGGAGCATGCCTGTCCAAGGGCCGTTTCCTTTTTGATTTTTTGATGTTTTCTTATCTTCGTTCAGGGCTCAGGCCCGTCGGGCCGGTGTGGCAGGGCGCAAGCTGGTTGATTGCGCTGGGTGTGTTTGCGCCCATTGCCTCGCTGGCCTGGCTGGCTCTGGGGGCGGACTGGGCGCACTGGCAGGATCTGCTGCGCTATGTGCTACCCGATGCCGCCGCCAATACGGCCTGGCTGCTGGGCGGGGTGGGCCTGATGGTGCTGGTGGTGGGCACGGGCTGTGCCTGGCTGGTGACGGCCTTTGATTTTCCGGGGCGGCGCTGGCTGCACTGGGCGCTGCTGCTGCCGCTGGCCATGCCGGCCTATATCGTGGCCTTTGCCTATCTGGATCTGCTTCACCCCATAGGCCCGGTGCAGGGTGCGCTGCGCTGGTTGCTGGGTTACGACAGCCCGCGCCAGTGGCGCCTGCCCGATCTACGCTCCATGGGCGGTGCGATCTTTGTGCTGGGCTTCACGCTCTATCCCTATGTGTACATGACGGCACGGGCCATGTTCATGACCCAGCCGGCGCATCTGATGGAAGCCGCACGCTCGCTGGGTGAAACCCGCTGGGGTGCTTTTTGGCGCGTGGCCCTGCCCATGGCGCGGCCGGCGCTGGTCGTGGGGCTGAGCCTGGCGTTGCTGGAGACGCTCAACGATATCGGCGCGTCCGAGTTTCTTGGCGTGCACACGCTCACGGTGTCGATCTACACCACCTGGGTCACGCGCTCCGATCTGGCTGGCGCCGCGCAGATTGCCTGCTCCATGCTGCTGGCCGTGGTGGCACTGGTCTGGCTGGAGCGTCAGGGCCGCAGTCGTCAGCGCTTTGGCTCTGCCCAGCGCATGAGGGCCATAGCGCCGCACCGCCTGCCCGCAGGCCGGGCCTGGCTGGCAACACTGGCTTGCAGTCTGCCGGTGCTGGTCGGCTTTGCTGCGCCAGCGGCCTATCTGGCTTGGGAAAGCGGCAAGCGTCTGGTACAGGGCTCGGGCGTGTCCGAGGGCCTGGTGTCCAGTCTGCTCAACACGTTGGGGCTGGCGCTGGGCGTGACAGTGATCGCCGTGGCTGCAGGTCTTGTCGTGGCCTGGGCCACGCGCACGGGCATCAGCACGCGGGCGCCTTCGCGCTGGCCAGCGCAGTTGGCGGCGCTGGGTTACGCCGTGCCGGGCACGGTGCTGGCCATCGGCCTGTTGACGCCGGCGCTGGCGTTCGACGCCGGGCTGGCCCAGTTGTTCGGTATGGATGGTCTGCCTCTGATGGGGCAGGGCATTGTGCTGGTGGCTGCCTGCGTGATTCGCTTCCTGGTCATGCCCGTGGGCGGTATCGAGGCCGGACTGGCCCGTATCCCGCCGACGCTGGAACAGGCCTCGCGCCTGCTGGGCGAAAGCCGCCTGGGCACGCTGCGCCGCGTACACCTGCCGCTGCTGAGGCCTGCCATGGCCACCAGTGCCATGCTGGTATTTGTCGATGCCATGAAGGAGCTGCCCGCCACCTTGCTGCTGCGCCCGGCCGATTTCGACACCCTGGCCACCTGGCTCTATGCCGAAGCCGCGCGCGGGACCTATGAGGAGGGCGCGATCGCCGCGCTGTGCATTGTGATTGCGGGGCTGGTTCCCGTCATGCTGCTGGCGCGCACGCAGCTGTCGGATGGGCAGCGATGAATACGCATGAAAATCGGCTGTGGCGCTTATTTATATTGCGTAAGCAGCTATTGAATATGAATAGGATGAACAGGACTTGTGCAAACAAAAATGCAGCAACGGCCGGCCTCCCGAGGCAGTCGTCCTGCCTGAACCTGTTTTGCCTAAGTCTTGATGAAGTGATTGCATGACCGCCTCTCTACAAATTGCGCAGCTGCAACTGGGCTATGAAACGCCTACGGGTCTGCACACCGTGCTGCAGGGCTTTGATCTGCAGGTGCCTGCAGGTCATATCGCCAGCCTGCTGGGGCCCTCGGGCTGCGGCAAGACCTCTGTGCTGCGAGCGATTGCGGGTTTTGAGCCGGTGCGCGCGGGCAGCATTCATCTGGGCGAGGTATTGCTCTCCGGCCCCGGCACGCATCTGCCTCCCGAGCAGCGCCATGTGGGCATGATGTTTCAGGAATACGGTCTGTTCCCGCACCTGACGGCCGCACAGAACGTGGGCTTCGGCCTGCGCCGCATGGGCAAGCCAGAGCGCGACAAACGTGTGCAGGAGCTGCTTGCCGTGGTGGGACTGGCAAATTCAGGTAGCAAGTTCCCACACGAGCTGTCCGGCGGGCAGCAGCAGCGTGTGGCGCTGGCCCGCGCCCTGGCGCCGTCCCCGGCCTTGCTGCTGCTCGATGAGCCATTTTCCAATCTCGACGCTGCCACGCGCGAGCGTCTGACGCTGGAGGTGCGCGACATTCTGCGGGCCACCGGGCAGACGGCGATTCTGGTCACGCACAACGCGCAGGAGGCCGAAACCATGGCCGACCAGATCTGCAGGATGACGCCGTCTCAGCTCTGAGCCGGCCCTGAGGTCTAAAGCAGGACGCGGCCTGATGTGACGGTCACCGTGTGGCCGCCCACCCAGAGATTGCCTTTGGCTGCGGTCTGGACATGAACCTGTCCGTCACGGCCCACGCAAACGCCTTGCGCGGCGATATAGGGCGTCTGCAGCAGACCTTCGCCCGTCAGCCATTGGGCCAGCGCAGCATTCAGGCTGCCGGTGACAGGGTCTTCGCTGGCGGTCTCGCCTATCAGGGCGCGCACTTCGAGGCGTGGCTGGGCTGAGGTCACTTTTTCTTGGACGGCCTCTTCAGCCTGCTTCGCAAAAGCGCGGGCCTCGCGGCTGGAGCGGCCAATCAGCGGGGCATCCTCTTCCACCTCATAAATGGCAGCCAGACCGGCTTTGGCTCCCAGCTTTTTGAGCGCTCCAAAGTCTGGCTCCACACTCAGAACCGTATCGGGGTGGTCCAGCAGCATTCCCAGCCAGGGTGATCCGTTATGGAGGCTGCGTGCCATCAGCAGCTGCTCACGCTGCAGGCCCAGCGCCTGCAGAACGGGTGCCAGTTCTTCTTCGGAAATCTCCTGAGAGTCGAGTGAGGGCGCTTCGAAAAAAAGAGCGCCTTGTGCATTGCAGCCAATGGCTACCAGGCCTTTTTTGCACTCCTGCAGTACCTGCTCGGGGTTGCGCGGTTGGCCGCCCTGGGCCAGCCAGGCATGGCAGCTGCCCAGCGTGGGGTGGCCAGCAAAAGCCAGCTCGCCCGCAGGCGTGAAGATGCGCAGCTGGTAGTCGGCCCCTGCGGCCAGCGCTGCTGTGCTGGGCTGCAGCACAAAGGTGGTTTCCGACAGATTGGTCCAGCGCGCAAAGGCCTGCATCTGAGCATCGCTCAAGCCATCGGCGCCCAGTACCACGGCCACAGGGTTGCCGAGCAGCGCGGTGTGCGTGAACACGTCCACGGTCATATAGGGACGGGATAGAGCGGCATGGGTAGCTGGAGCAGACATGGGCAGCGATTGTCGGCAAAAAGAAAAACCGGCGCTGCACGGAGGTTCGTGTCAGGCCGGTTGATGAGGCATTGCACATGCCATGGGGTATCAGAGACGCCGAGCAAGAGCCGAGGTGGCCCCGCCGCCTTGCGGCGATGGCGTCGTCCCCCTCCCGAAGAGAGAGGGGGAAGGCGGGGCCGCCTAGGCGCGGAGCGCCTCAGGGGGAGCTTTCAGATCAGAGGCTGGCCTTGATGGCCTCAGCCAGAGACTTGACGCCGACGTTGATCTGCTCGGCAGACACCGTCACGTAGGACAGGCGCAGTGTGTTGTTCTGTGCATCGCCGGCGTAGAAGGGCGCGCCGGGCACAAAAGCCATATTGCGCTCCACCGCCTTGGCCAGCAGGGCCTGGGCGTCCATGCCTGCAGGCAGCTTGACCCAGAGGAACATGCCGCCCACAGGACGTGTCCACTTCACGTCGAGGCCGGCCATCTCGCGCTCCAGAGCCATCAGCATCACATCGCGCTGGGCCTTGTACATGGCGCGGATGGTGGGCACATGGCGGTCCAGGAAACCGTCCTTGATGACTTCGGCCACGACGCGCTGGTTGAAGCTGGGGGTGTGCAGATCGGCAGCCTGCTTGGCCTGGGTCAGCTTGCCGTACACGGACTTGGGCGCGACGATGAAGCCGATGCGCAGGCCCGGGGCCAGCACCTTGGAGAACGAGCCCATGTAGATCACGCCCTCGGGGTTGCGTGCAGCCAGGGGCAGGGGAGGCTCTTGCTCGTACCAGAGGTCGCCGTAGGGGTTGTCCTCGATCAGGGGAATGTCCAGTTCCCTGGCCTTGTCGACCAGGGCCTGGCGGCGCGCATCGCTCATGGTGCGGCCGGTGGGGTTCTGGAAGTTGGGCAGCACATAGGCCAGGCGGGCCTTGTCGGCGCCGCTGCCGATCTGCTTGACAAAGTCGTCGATCAGCATGCCTTCGTCATCGCTGTCCACGCCCACGGCCACGGGTTCCATGGGGGTGAAGGCCTGCAAGGCGCCGAGGTAAGTGGGCTTTTCAACCAGCAGACGGCTGCCCTTGTCCAGGAACACCTTGCCGATCAGGTCCAGCGCCTGCTGGCTGCCGGTGGTGATCAGGATCTGCTCGGGGTCAACGCTCCAGGGCAGGAAGTCTGCAATCGCCTGACGCAGCGGGGCGAAGCCCTCGGTGGTCGAGTACTGCAGGGCTGCGGCACCGTCACGCTGCATCACGGTCTGGCAGGCTTCGGTGAACGCATCCAGAGGGAAGGCCTTGGGGGAGGGCAGGCCGCCAGCCATGCTGATGATGCCGGGGCGGTCGGTCAGCTTGAGGATCTCGCGGATGGCGGAGGAATTCATCTTGGCAGCACGTTCTGCCAGCGTCCAGGTTGTCATAAAACAGTACTCGATCTCTACGTTGCCAGCCCGGGCAGGGCTGGCCGGTGTGCATTCTCACGCCATTGTCGGGCATGTGCCGGCCTGAGCTTGGGGCTCGGGATGCAATCGCTGCGACGCACAAAGCGCTGCAACCATGCACCAGCAGGTGGGCTTATTGTGTCGCGGCCGGTTTGCCTGTGTGGGCTGGCGGGCAATTGCGACTGTTTGGTCTGCAGTCGGTGAGACCGCAGACCGTGACCATAGCCCTGAGTGGAGGGCGGCCAAGAGAGGTTGATGGACTCAATATACGCTTGAGACCATTACAGTACCTATACAGACAGTCTCACAATTATGGCTTCTGTATTGGTATTCGCTTCAATACAGTTCGCTGCACATCACCATGTCCATCTCCCTGTCCCGCCAGGCGGCCCTGACCCTGACCCAGCAACTGGCCGAGCGTCTGGCCGAGCGCATCCGAACCAGACTGCTGCCCGCAGGCGCGCGTCTGCCCTCGGTGCGTGAATGCGCGCGCCAGCAAGGCGTGAGCCCCTACACGGTGGTGGCCGCCTATGACCTGTTGCAGGCCCAGGGACTGGTCGAGGCCAGGCCGCAGCGCGGCTTTTATGTGCGCGATATTGTGCACAATCCGCTTCAAACGCCTGATGGTAAATCGCAGTTTGCTATTAATAAAGGAGCGGTCAATACCCCGGTAGGCATCCCGCCAGGCACGCGGATCAACGCCACCATGCTGATCCGCGGCATGTTTGTGGAGAGCGTGGCCGGCAAACCCCAGCCCGGTGCCGGTGTGCTGCCCGCCGAATGGCTGGATGCCGGCTTTCTGGTGGCGGCCATGCGCAAGGTCACCAGCGGCCAGGCGCTGCGCGAATCGCTGGTGCGCTATGGCGAGCCCATGGGCGACAGCCGGCTGCGCGAGGCGCTGGCGCGGCGCCTGCAGCGCATAGGCATCGCGGCAGGGCCGGGCCAGATCATCACCACCCTGGGTGCGACCCAGGCGCTGGACATTGTGAGCCGGGCCCTGCTGCAGCCCGGCGATCCGGTAATGGTGGAGGAGCCGGGCTGGGCCGTGGAATATGCACGCCTGGCCGCCATGGGCATGCGCGTGCTGCCGGTGCCGCGTGGGCCCGAGGGGCCGGACATGGCGGTGATGCAGCGTTATTGCGAGACCATGGCCCCCAAGCTCTATGTGAGTGTCAGCGTGCTGCACAACCCCACGGGCTACAGCCTGAGTGCGGCCAGCGCCCATGAGGTGCTGCAGATGGCGCAGCGCCATGGCTTTTATGTGGTAGAGGACGATAGCTACTGCCATATCGCTGCCGATCACGCACCGCGCGTGTCGGTGCTGGACCGGCTGCAGCGCAGCATCTATATCAGCGGCTTTGCCAAGGTGCTGGTGCCCAACTGGCGCCTGGGCTACCTGGCGGCGCCGCCCGAGCTGGTAGAGAGACTGCTGGACACCAAGCTGCTGTCCACCCTGTCCACTCCGACCCCCATGGAGCAGGCCCTGGCCCTGTGCATGGAGCAAGGCCAGTTGCGCCGGCATGCCGAGCGGCTGCGCCAGCATCTGGCCCAGGCGCGCACGCGCAGCGTGGCGCTGGCCCAGGCAGCCGGCTGTCGTTTTGTGGCCGAGCCTGCGGGCATGTTCGGCTGGGTGGATACCGGTGTGGATACCGAGGTGCTGACCCAGCTGCTGCTGGATCAGGGCTACATGATTGCCCCGGGCGCCATGTTCCATGCCAGCCGGGGCTCCAGCACCTGCATGCGCATCAACTTTGCGACCACGCAGGACGCGGCCTTCTGGCGCGTCTTCGAGCGTGCGGTGACCCAGATGCGGGCTCAGGCGCAGAAGTCCTAGCCCAGTTGGATGGGGCCCTGATGGATATGGCAGCCGGTGCGCTGCAGCAGCTCGCCAAAGGCGTCGGACATCAGATAGTCGAACTCCACGGGGCGCTGCCTGCCTATGGCGTCGCCCTGCACCACGCCGCTGGCCGGGTGGCACATCAGCAGGCCGCCGGCCGCCATATGCGGTAGCCAGGCGGCCATCTGCCGGCCGTAGCTGGCCGTGTCGGGGGCATCAAAGCCATAGACGCCGCCAAAGCCATGGTTCATGGGGATGTCTGCATGGCGCAGCCGCCGGGTGGTGGCCCAGCCGCCCAGCAAGGCAATGATGGCGGCCTTGGGGCTGCGCCACAGGCCTGCGGCCGGTGCTGTGGAGCGCACCCAGGGCATCTCGCGCGCGGCATAGCGGGCTTGGAGTTCCTGCTGCATGGCGGCGCGCAGGCCGGGCAACTGATGCACATGCTGGTGGCCGTCGATGAAGTCCGGGGCCGTGCCCATGACCCGCTCGAAAGCATCGAGCTGTTCGCGCCAGGCCTTGCGCATCAGATCCTGCGGCATCTGCCGTGCATAGGCCCGGCGCAGCACCTTGCCCAGCGCCTGGGCGTCATGCTGTCCGCCATGGTCTTCGGTCAGGTTGAAGTGCAGACCCACCGAGAGCCGGGGGCGCAACTCCCGTAATGCCGGCGCGGCTTGCGGCCACAGAGGCGAAGTGGTCATGCAGCTGGTGGCCGAGAGACGACCAGCAAGCGCCAACTGCTGCACGGCGTCGTTCACCAGCGGATGCAGGGCGTAATCATCGGCGCACAGCAGGATGGCGCGGGTGTTTTTCATGTGATTCATGCGGCGCTGCCTGCCTTGAAGGCCCAGAACTTGCTCATGACAAAAGTGCCTATGGCCACCAGCACCAGCACGGCGGCCAGACTCCAGAAGTAATGCCAGTGCAGCCAGTTCAGGGCGATGTAGTACAGCAGCTCATTGGCGACAAAGGAAAGACAGGCCACGGCAAAGAATTTCGCCACCACCGGCCAGCCTCTGGCCTGAGCTGCGGAAAAAGTGAGCAGGGCGTGGCCGTTGTAGCTGACCACGAAAGCCACCAGAAACGCCAGCACATTGGCCCACAGCGGCGGCATGCCAGAGAGTGACACCAGCAGGCCGACTACCGCCAGATGCGTGGCAGCGGCCGTGCCGCCCACCAGCACGAACTGCAGCAGCTGCGGCAGGCGACGCAGTCTTTGCAGCGCGTCCGCGATCACGATGGCTCGCGCAGCGGGCTGCGGTCTTCGTCATGCGCCACCAGGTAAATGGGGCGACGCTTGACTTCTTCGTAGATGCGGCCGATGTACTCGCCCAGAATGCCGATGGACAGCAGCTGCACGCCCGAAAACAGCATGATGCTGGCAGCCAGCGTGGGCCAGCCGCGCAAAGGGTTGCCAAAGAACAGGGCTTCTGCCGCAATCCACAGGCCGTAGGCCAGAGCCAGCAGGGAAATGCCGGCGCCCACCATGCTCCAGACGCGCAGGGGCAGGGTGGTAAAAGAGGTCAGCCCCAGCAGCGCCAGCGATCCCAGGCGGCGCAGATTGAAGCTGGAGTTGCCTGCCGCACGGTCCCTGGGGACAAAGGGCAGGGCCGCAGTCTTGAAGCCGACCCAGGCGTACAGACCCTTCATGAAGCGGTTGTTTTCAGGCAAGGCCTTGAGGGCATCGACGACCTTGCGGTCCATCCAGCGGAAGTCGCCTGCGTTCGGCGGCATCTTGACCGAGCTGCCCGAGTTCATCACACGGTAGAACAGTTGGGTGCCCATGCGCTTGGCGCCACTTTCTGCGCCGCGGTCGGCAATCACGCCGTAGACCATCTCGTAACCCGCTTGCCACAGCCCGTGCATTTCGCCAAGCATCTCCAGCGGATGCTGGAAATCGGCGTCGATCAGCAGCACGGCGTTGCCTCGGGCGTGATCTATGCCGGCAGACAGGGCGGCTTCCTTGCCATAGTTGCGCGACAAGGCCAGATAGCGCAGCGGAAGCTCCTGCGCCAGACGCAGGCTCAACTCATGCGTGGCGTCACGGCTGCCGTCGTTGACCACCACGATCTCGAAATCAGGAGTCAAAGCCCGCACCGTCTCGGCCAACGCACGCAAAAAGCCCTCGAGATTGGCTTGTTCGTTATAGGCCGGCACCACGCAGCTCAGCCTCAGCGGCTGACGCGGCAATTGTGCTGGCGGGGCTGCAGGTGCATATTCGGCATGAAGATCGGTCATGGGCAGGATTTTCGCGCAAGTCTGTAACTGCTTGCTGGAGCCGGTCACGGTTCGTGTCGCCTCAAAAGGGCCGTCGCTATACTCACGCCCCTAGGCAATGCTGCCCCCGCTCCTTTATTTCCCTGATCGTCTGATGACCGCTGTCCCACGCGAATCTCTTGTTCTTACCGGCCGTGCCGTTGCCGCCTTGCTTGCGGTGTACGGCGTGATCTGGCTGGCCATTCACTGGGTGACGGCCCTGGCCGCGCCCGGAGACAATGTAGAGCAGCTGATCTGGATTCACTCGCTGGAGCTGGGCTATTTCAAGCATCCGCCGATGCCGACCTGGATCATGGCCGCTTCTGCGGCCGTCTTTGGTCCGTCCATAGGGCTGACCTATGTGCTGGGCGGTGTGATCACGCTGGGTTCATTGGCGATTTTCTGGAAGCTGCTGTGCGATATGCGGGGCCAGGCCTATGCGACCGTGGGTCTGCTGGCGGCGCTGAGCATCACCTTCTACTGCGGGCGGCTCTATTACTACAACCACAACGTCGTGATGATGCTGTGGATCTCGCTGGCCGCGGCACTGACCTGGCATGTCTCGCAGAAGCCATCCCTGGCGGGCTGGGCCTGGCTGGGCCTGGTCTCGGGCCTGGGCATGCTCAGCAAATATCAATATGTGCTGGCGTTGGGCGTGATAGGCCTGTGGTGGCTGCGCATTGGCGCCTGGAGGAATCCGGTGCATGTCAAAGGGGCAGCGCTGGCGACGGTGATCGGCCTGCTGGTGCTGTCTCCTCATCTGTACTGGCTGAGCACCCATGACTGGATGCCCATGCATTACGCCGAGCGTACTTCCCTGGGCCTGCACCTGGATACGGCCGCCCGCATCAATATGTCATGGAAGTTTGCGGTGGACTGGATCTTCAACCGCTGCATGCCGGCCTGGATCGTGCTCGGTGTGGCTCTCTGGTGGGGGCGCCGCAGGGCGGGCAAAACTGGAGAGCAGACTGCGCCGGCAAATGTTACGCCGGTCGCCGCGGACAGGATGCTGCGCGAGTTCTGGCTGCTCTGGGGGCTGGTGCCGCTGCTGGCCATGTTGGTGCTGTGCCTGTTTACCGGCTCCTATCTGCACCTGCAATGGGGTACGGCCTTCATGTTCCTGTGCGTGCCGGCCGTCATGGAGTGGGCGCGCTCGCCGCGGAGCTGGGGCGCAGCCGGGGACATGCGTGCCGCCTGGCTGATGTTCGGGGTCTTGCAGGCGCTGCTGCTGCTGCAGTTCTGGCTGGCCTCGCCCATGGGGCTTTCGGGCTACAAGAGCACCCATCAGAACCATATCCCCGTGGACAAGATCGTGGAAGGTCTGGCGCCAGCGGCGCATCAGGCTCTGGGCGGTCCTGTGGACATCATCATCGGCCCACAGGCGCTGGCCGGGCGTATTGCCATGGAGCTGCCCGAGCGTCCGCGCGTCTATGTGGAGCGCAATCTGCAGTACAGCCCGTGGATTCGTGAGGAAGAGCTGCCGAACGCCCGCATCATCGAGGTGGTGGTGGCTCCAGACCCCTTGCCCGAAGGTCTGACGCGCGCCTATGGTGTCTGGGCCTGGCGGCCGGTGAAGATCGCCAAGGGCGAGCACTAAGGCCTGCGGAAGAAAGCAAAGGCGGGCCTCTGGCCCGCCTTTTTGCTGGAGCTGCCGACTCGTGCCTAGCTGGCTGCGTGATAGATGCGTGCGCGGCCCGTCTGCGATGCGCCGCGCAGGCTGCTTTCGTAGGTGCTGTCTTCGGCAGCCGGCACCAGGGCCTTGGTGCGGCGCTGGTTGAGCACGGAAAGCCGCGCCAGCTGGTCGCGAACCAGGGAGATTTCGCGATCCAGATTCTGTGCACGCTCGCGCAGCGCAGGCGTCCAGTCGTCGGCCGAGAAGCGCTTCACGAGCTGGGAGAACGCCACCATGGCGTCACGCAGGCGGGTGCTGGACTGTTCCAGGGCGGATGCGTCCGGTGACTGCAGCGATGCCGAAACGGTCTGAATCACCGCATCCAGCGAATCGAGCATTTCCTGCAAGGTCATCGGGTCAGCCTCTGTTCGGGAGTTCAGGCGCGGGCGTGAACCAGGAATTCTTCGGTATTGGCCAGCAGCTTGTCTGCCACGGCCTCGGCGTTGACGCGGAAGCTGCCATTGGCAATGGCTTCGCGCATGGCCTTGACGCGATCGGCATCAAAGTCGGTGTTGGTGCGGCTTTGGCTGTCCAGGGCGCGGGCCGAGGACGAAAAGGACACGGGCACACCGGCGGCGCGCTCGGACAAGCCTTTGGTCGATTCTTCGGTGGCAACCGTGGTTGCGGATTTCGGGGCCTGCTTGGCGGCTGCAGCGGTCTGCTGCAGGTCCGGCTTATTGCCTATCTTCATGCTGGTTCTCCAATCGCCCTGTATCGGCGTAGGGCGCTGTAGCCTTGCTTTCGACAAGGGCGCGTAAAACTTGAGGAATATTTGGCATGGTCTTTAAAGTGAGTATGCACTCTCTTGTTATTGAACCAGAACCACGCCACTGGCATTGACCGTTCCTGTGACAAGGCGGCCATTATCCATGCGAACCCGTACCTGTTGGCCTTCTCCGGCGGCAGTCATCGCCTTGCCCGAGCCGGCAACGCTGAAGCCGCCACCGTTGACCATCACCTGTACGGGCGATCCCGCAGTGAACAGGGCCGGCGGGCGCACCATGTTCTGGCGCAGAGCCTGACCCGATGTCAGCGCACGCGCCGCGACCATGCCGATGAAATCCTGGGCATTGGCGAAGACGGGAGCGCTGTCCTCGGCCCAGTCCACTTCTGCGGGGACGGCGTCCTCGGCGCTCAAGGTCTTGCCGGCGGGAATATTGCCTTGTGCTACCCAGGCCGGGCCATAGGCGCGCACGGTGATGGGAAGGAACACATTCCAGGGCACGCTGCCCTGCACGCAGCGCAGGCCCAGCCGGGTGCGACCCCAGAGGCGGCTGCCCGCAGGCAGATAGGGCTCGACCTTGGCGCAGGCTGCCAGTCGCAGACGCGAGTCCAGCTGGCCCATCTGGACCTCCATGCGCAAAGCCATGCCGTTGCCGGCCTGCACGGTCTCTGCCGATGGCTGGTGCAAAGCGGCATCGACAAAGCGCTGTCCGATCTGGCTGAGCTGCGCCGCGCCATCCTGGGCCTGTGCGCCAGCCGTCAGCAGCAGCGCGCCCAGGCCCCATGCCGCAGCCAGGCCTTGAAAGGGGCGAAGGCGCAGAAACAGGGAAAAGCGGCCAGACATGCATCAATCCTTTGAAGTATCCGCAGACACAGGGCTGCAGGCGATGCTGGCAAATATAGGCGCGACATGGCTTGCGCAATGGCTTGAAGTGCCAGCGCAATACCGCTTTCTTCGCGCTTTAGTTTGCGCTGCCGATTTTCATAATCCTCGCATGCCGCAGTCCGTGGGCTCCGGCATCCCCGAATTCTGAAAGCGAGGCCGCAATGCTGAACAAAATGACCGAACGACTGGATTTCCAAAGCGAGGCGCTGCTCTTGCGCGCCGAGCGCCAGCGTGCCATTGCCAGCAATATCGCCAACGCCGACACCCCCGGCTATGTGGCGCGCGACTTCAACTTCCGTGAAGCCTTGATGGCCGCGACCAGCGGGCCCAAGCCCCTGACCCAGGCCGGTGTCACGACGGCAGGCCATATCCCGCTGCAGGCGCAGATGTCGGACGAGGCGCTCAAGGCCAAGCTCGGCTATTCGGTCAATTCCCAGCCCAGTCTGGACAACAACACCGTGGACCTGGATCGCGAGCGCGCCAACTTTGTCGACAACTCCGTGCGCTACGAAGCCACGCTGCGCTTCATCAACGGCCAGGCCAAGACCATGCTCAGCGCCATTCAAGGCCAGTAAGCCCAGGAGCTAAACCATGTCCATGTTTTCCATCTTCAATATCTCGGGCAGCGCGGTCAGCGCCCAGTCCCAGCGTCTGAACGTGGTGGCCTCCAATCTGGCCAACGTCGATGCCGTGGCTGGTCCCGACGGCAGCGTCTACAAGGCGCGCCAGGTCGTGTTCCAGACCGTGCCCATGGGCAATGACGGCAGCGCGGGCGTCAAGGTCAATGCCATCAGCGAGGACAACACGCCCGGGCGCCGCATCCACGACCCCAGCAATCCGCTGGCCGATGGCGAGGGCTATGTCACTCACTCCAACGTGAGCGCCGTGGACGAGATGGTCAACATGATCTCGGCCTCGCGCTCCTATCAGAACAACGTGGAAGTCATGAACACGGCCAAGACGCTGCTGCTCAAGACTCTGCAAATGGGCCAGTAAGCCCGGGAACACACACATGATCTACGGCGCAAGCAGCGTGGACGGCACCACGACCAACACCACCAGCAATACCAAGAACTCGGTAACCAACCCCAACGAGGCCCAGGACCGTTTCCTCAAGCTGCTGGTGGCCCAGCTCAACAATCAGGACCCCATGAATCCCATGGACAACGCGGAAATGACCTCGCAGATGGCGCAGATCAACACCGTGACTGGCATTCAGCAGCTGAACCAGACCATGGCCTCCATGTCCAGCCAGTTCTCCGCCATGCAGGTGCTGCAAGGCACTTCCATGATCGGCCGCACGGTGCTGACCGAGGGCAACACCCTGGGCGTGGCGGCCGACGGCACGCATACCGCGGCCTTCGATCTGGAAAACCAGGCGGCCAGCGTCAAGATCCAGATCACCACGGCCAGCGGCGAGCTGGTGGACACCATCGATCTGGGCGCCGGCGCGGCCGGTCGCAACTACTTCACCTGGGAAGGCAAGGACAAATACAGCGGCGACGCCTCGCAACTGCGCTACAGCGTGGTCGCCACCAATGGAGCGACCGCCGTGGCATCCACACCGCTGGCGCCCCATGCCGTGATCGCAGCCAGTTCTGCCAACGGCGCGCTGTCACTGGAGCTCGATAACGGCGACAGCGTGGCTTATTCCGGCATCAAGGCCGTTTACTGATTGAGGAGCACATCATGGGTTTTCAACAAGGTCTCTCGGGCTTGAACGCCGCCAGCAAGAATCTGGACGTCATCGGCCACAACATCGCCAACTCCAACACCACGGGCTTCAAGGCCTCGCGCGCTGACTTTGCCGAGATGGTCGCCAGCGCCATCGGCTCGGCCAGCGGCCAGAGCAGCGGCATTGGCGTCAACATTGCCTCCGTGTCCCAGCAGTTCAGGCAGGGCCCCATCACCTCGACGGGCAACAACCTGGACATCGCCATCAACGGCAACGGCTTTTTCGTCGTCAAGCAAAGCGACGGCAGCATCGCCTACACACGCGCCGGCAACTTCGGCCTGGACAAGGAGGGCAACCTCAAGACCGTGGACAACGACAATGTCATGGGCTATGTGGTGGATCCTTCGACCGGCAAGATCCAGTCGGGTGCCACGCCTGTGCCGATGAGCTTTCCCACAGGGCAGCCGATTCCCGCCAAGCAGACATCCAAGGTGAATGTGGAGCTGAATCTGGATGCACGCGCCACGGCGGCCGCCGGCGACGCTACAGCCACTCCTCCTGTTGCAGCCACGCCGCGGGCCACCTATGGCACCTCGCTGAATGTGTATGACACCCAGGGCACGGCGATCCCGGTCAATCTGTATTTCGAGAAAGATGCCACAGGCAACACCTGGAATGTCTTCGACTCGCTCGATGCCACGGCCACGCCCATCGGCAAAGCCGTGTTCGACGCGAGCGGCAAGCTCACCAGCGTCACCCCCAATGCACCGACCACAGGTTCGGGCACTACGCTGAATCTGAGCGTCAGCGGCGGCACGGCCAATCCCAACGGCCTGCAGCCCTTCGATGTCGCGTTCGATTTCGGCGGTCTGACCCAGTTTGGTACCAAGTTTGCCGTCAGCAGCCTCAAGCAAGATGGCTATACCTCGGGCGCACTGACCGGCATCAATGTGGGCCGCGACGGCTCCATCGTGGCCTCCTACTCCAACGGCGTCACGCGCACCGAAGGCCAGATCGCTCTGGCGGCCTTTACCAATACCCAGGGCCTGGGCTCCATCGGCAACAACAAATGGGTGGCCACCTCCGATTCCGGCCCCGCGCTCAATGGTTCGGCCCAGACCGGCACCTTCGGCTCGCTGCAGTCGGGCGCGCTTGAAGAGTCCAACGTGGACCTGACAGCCGAGCTGGTCAACATGATGACGGCGCAACGCTCCTATCAGGCCAACGCCCAGACCATCAAGACGCAGGATCAGGTGTTCTCCACCCTGGTGAACTTGCGATAACAGCTAAGCCCCTGAGGCGCTTTGCGCCGGGGCTGCAGAGGCGATTGATTTGACGGAAGGAAGGTCAGCATGGACAAAATCATTTATACGTCGATGACTGGGGCCAATGCGGCAGCCCAGCGTCAGGCCGTGCTGGCTCACAACCTGGCCAATGCGGGCACCAACGGCTTCAGGGCCGAGATGTCCACCTTCCGTTCGGTGCCGCTGCAGGGCACGGGAGCCGGCACGCGCGTGTTTGCGCTGGAGGCCACCTCCGGCTATCAGGACACCCCCGGCCCTGCCCAGCGCACCGGCCGTGCGCTGGACGCCATGGCCATGGGGCGCGCCTGGTTTGCCGTGCAGGGGCTCGATGGCCAGGAAGCCTACACGCGCAACGGCGTGTTCGAGATCTCGCCCGAAGGGCAGCTGGTCAACAGCAACGGCCAGGCCGTGCTCTCCGACGGCGGCGCGCCCATCGATATCCCGCCCGAGTCCACGATTTCCCTGGGCTCGGACGGCACGCTGACCGCCAAGATGGGCAATCAGCTGCCTGTGGCCGTGGGACGCGTCAAGCTAGTCACGCCGCCCGTCGACGAGCCGCTGGTGCGCGGAGATGACGGCTTTTTCCGCGCAGCCCAGGGCGATGCACTGCCCAACGACGAGACGGCGCGCCTGCTGTCGGGCTCGATCGAAGGCTCGAACGTGAACTCCGTCGAAACCATGGTCGGCATGATCGCGGCCTCGCGCCAGTTCGAGCAGCAGATGAAGCTGCTGCAGACCGCAGAAACCAACGATAAATCCGCCAGCCAGCTGCTGAGCATGAACGGCTGATAGCCAAAGGAATACGTCATGATCAATTCGCTGTTCATTGCCAAGACCGGCATGGAAGCCCAGCAGACGCAGCTGGACGTGATCTCGCACAATCTGGCCAACGTCTCCACCACGGGCTACAAGCGCGCGAATGCGGTCTTCGAGGATCTGATCTATCAGAACCTGCGCCAGTCGGGTTCGCAGACCACCGAGCAAAATCAACTGCCCACAGGCCTGCACCTGGGCCTGGGCGTGCGCACCGTGGCCACCAGCCGCAACTTTCTGCAGGGCAGCCTGCAGCAATCGAGCAATGCGCTGGATGTGGCCATCAACGGCAACGGCTTCTTCGAAGTCAACATGCCCGACGGCACGATTGCCTATACCCGCGACGGCTCGTTCGAGGTCGATTCCCAGGGTCAGCTGGTAACGTCCAGCGGCCTGCCCGTGGCCAACGGCATCACCATCCCGCAGGGCGCGACCAAGGTGTCGATCAGTCATGACGGCGTGGTCAGCGTCACCATGCCTGGCCAGGCCGCGCCGCAGCAGGTGGGCAATATCGCAATGAGCCAGTTCATCAATGCCGCAGGCCTGGAGCCGCGCGGCCAGAACCTCTACGTCGAGACCGCCTCCTCGGGCCAGCCCCAGCAGGGCACGCCCGGCACCAACGGTCTGGGCACGATTCAGCAGGGCTATCTGGAAGCCTCGAACGTGAACGTGGTCCAGGAGCTGGTGACCATGATCCAGACCCAGCGCGCCTACGAAATGAATTCCAAGGCGATCCAGACTTCCGACCAGATGCTGGCCAAGCTGGCACAGCTCTGATTGATCACTATATATTGAGGAGCATATTACGCTTTATGTGTGTGGTTTTTAGATTGTTTTAATGCTGATTTCCATATATGGCAAGCGATAAAAGCTCTGATTTCAATAGCGTGCCTCACGCACGCAGGGCACAAGGGTGAAGCGCCTGACTGCCAAGGACTTGCCGCCATGTTCAAAGCCATTGTTTCCCATTGCCCGCCGCTCTGTGCCCTCGCCGGGGCCCTGCTGGTGTCGGGTTGCGTCACGCTCAATCCGCCGCCGCCCGTGGACATGCCCTCGACGGCGCCTCCCGTGCTGCAGCCGCGCGAGCAGACGGCCCAGAATCCCACCGGCAGCCTGTTCAATGCCAGCCGTTACCGCCCCATGTTTGAGGATCAGCGCGCCCGCATGGTGGGCGACTCGGTGACGGTGCAGATCGTGGAGCGCGTTTCGGCCAGCCAGAGCACGGACTCCAAGGTCGGGCGAGCCAACGAGCTGAGCACGGGCATCACCTCGCTGCCGCTGCTCAGGGGCGGCGCCGAGAAGACGGTTGCCGATGCGCTCACCCTGGGGGCCGAGAGCAAGAACGACTTCAAGGGCTCGGGTGCCACCAGCAGCAACAACACCTTCACGGGCTCGATTGCCACCACCGTGGTCGATGTGCTGCCCAACGGCCATCTGGTGATTGCCGGCGAGAAGCAGATCGGCGTGAACCATAACGTCGATGTGCTGCGTTTCACGGGCACGGTGGACCCGCGCTCGCTGCGTCCTGGCAGCACCGTGGCATCGACCCAGGTGGCCAATCTGCGTGTCGAATCGCGCAGCCGTGGCCAGGCCGGTGAAGCCCAGTCAATTGGCTGGTTGTCCCGGTTCTTTTTGAACGTTATGCCGTTCTGATTCTTCCGAGAATGGGCAGTATGAAAGTACTGTCCACGCTCCTGTCACTGCGCCCTGCGCACACCGCCTTGCTGGTGGTCGCAGCCCTTGGCGCCAGCGGGCTCACCCTGCCTGCGCATGCAACACGCATCAAGGAGGTTGCCGCCATCCAGGGCGTGCGCAGCAACCAGTTGACAGGCTACGGTCTGGTGGTCGGCCTCGATGGCACGGGCGACCAGACCACACAGATGCCCTACACCAAGCAGGCGCTGGCCAATTACCTTGAGCAGATGGGCATCGCCCTGCCGGCCTCGGGCAATGCGGCCCAGCTGCAGCTCAAGAATGTGGCGGCGGTGATCATCACGGCCGAGCTGCCGGCCTTCGCACAGCCCGGCCAGGCCATCGACATCAATGTCTCCTCCATGGGCAACGCCAAGTCGCTCAAGGGTGGCACGCTGGTGGCGACACCGCTGCGCGGCGCGGACGGCGAAATCTACGCTCTGGCCCAGGGCAATGTGGTGGTCGGCGGAGCCGGGGCTGCGGCCGGCGGATCCAAGGTGCAGGTCAATCACCTGAACGCGGGCCGCGTGCCGCAGGGCGCGCAGGTCGAGCGTGCAGTGCCCACTCCCGTCAACCAGGGCAACACGATCACGTTGGGCCTGAATCAGACCGATTTCCAGACCGCCGACAAGATGGTGCGCGCCATCAACCAGCGCATGGGCGCGGGCACGGCCATGGCATTGGACGGCCGCACGGTGCAGGTCAATGCCCCCATCGATCCGGGCTCGCGCGTGCGCATGATCGCCGAGATTCAGGAGATGCCCATCGAGACCTCCAAGCCGGCGGCCAAGGTGGTCATCAATGCCCGCACCGGCTCCATCGTGCTCAATCAGGCGGTGACCCTGGGTCCCTGCGCCATTGCGCACGGCAACCTGTCCATCACCATCAGCACCACGCCGGTCATCAGCCAGCCCGCACCGTTCTCGCAAGGGCAGACCGTGGTGGCGCAGAGGTCCGATATCCAGGTCAAGCAGGAGCCCGGCAAGGTCATCAACATGCCCAATTCGCCCCAGCTCACCGATGTGGTGCGGGCGCTGAACTCACTGGGCGCCACGCCGCAGGACCTGCTGGCCATCCTGCAGGCCATCAAGGCCGCAGGCGCCATGGACGCGGAGCTGGAGGTGATATGAGCACGTCGCTGTCCCATTCTTCATCGCTGGCGGCCAGCAATGCGCTGGCTGTCGATGCACGTTCGCTCAATGCGCTCAAGACGGCGGCCGGCGAGAACAGCCCCCAGGCCGCACGCGAGACCGCCAAGCAGCTCGAGTCGCTGT
This sequence comes from Comamonas testosteroni, assembly GCF_000761245.1. Taxonomy (GTDB): domain Bacteria; phylum Pseudomonadota; class Gammaproteobacteria; order Burkholderiales; family Burkholderiaceae_C; genus Comamonas; species Comamonas testosteroni_C. The sequence goes on from NZ_AWOR01000047.1 coordinate 83,424, forward strand.
TCATGCGCGAGATGATCAAGAGCATGCGCGAGGCGACCATGAAGTCCGGTCTGCTCGACAGCGCGCAGGGCAATCTCAGCACCGACCTGCTGGATCAGCAGCTCTCGGTGGCCATGGCGGGACAGCCCGGCGGTCTCACCGATGCCATCAGCAAGCAGCTGGCGCGCAGCATGGGAGTCGACGCCGCCGAGGAGGCCGAAATTGCCGTGCCTTCCACACTGAGCCTGAGCCGCAATGCCTGGCGCAATGTGGGCAGCAACGGCGCCTGGAGCGGCAGCCGCAGCCAGGCTGCGCAAACGATCAATGCCTATGCACCGGCTCCCAAGGGGCGCGACAACTTCGTCACGGCGCACACCGGCGCGGCCCAGCGTGTGGCCAGCGAGAGCGGTATCCCGGCCCACTACATGATCGGCCAGGCCGGGCATGAGACGGGCTGGGGCAGGAGCGAGATCCGCAACAAGGACGGCAGCAACTCGTTCAATCTGTTCGGCATCAAGGCCGGTGGCAGCTGGACGGGCAAGGTTGCCGAAGTCACGACCACCGAATACATCAATGGCGCGCCCAAGAAGGTGACGGCCAAGTTCCGCGCCTATGACTCCTACGAGGAGTCCTTCCGCGACTACGCACGTCTGATCGGCAGCAATCCGCGCTACGAAAAAGCCATGGCACAGACCGGCTCTGCCCAGGCCTATGCCAGCGAGTTGCAAAAGGCCGGCTACGCCACCGATCCTGCCTATGCGCAAAAGCTCAGTCGCGCCATCCAGAGCGTGGCTCAGGTCACAGTCGCCAGCGCCGGCAACAGCAGCGCCAATGTCGCAAGCCGTCTGGGCGCCAGCGCCCGTGCAGCCCAGATCAACAAGATCACCGAGAACCAGTCATGAGTCTTCTGAACGTGGGCGCGCGCGCCCTGATGGCCAACCAGATCGCCCTGCAAACCACAGGGCACAACATCGCCAACGTCAACACCGCCGGCTATTCGCGCCAGAGCGTGGCCTTTCAGACCTCGGCGGGCCAGAACATCGGCAATGGCTATATCGGCAATGGCTCCGATGTGGCGACCATCTTGCGCAACTTCAGCGAGCTGCTCAACCGTCAGGCCACGGCGGCCACCGCCGCCAGCGCTGCTGACTCCGCGCGTTCGAACTCGCTCAACCAGTTGCAGGAAGTGTTCTCTGGCGGAACCAATGGCCTGGGCGCGGCCATCAACGACATGATGAATGCGTTTGCCGATGTCAGCAGCGCGCCTACCGACTCTTCGGCACGCCAGGTGGTGCTGACGCGCATGAGCGAGTTGGCTGCGCGCTTTCGCTCGGCTTCGGCCCAGCTCGACGAGATGGACTACAGCACGCGCCAGCAGATGAGCAATGACGTGAATGTGGTCAACAGCCTGTCCCAACAGGTGGCTGCGCTCAATGGCCAGATCAGCAGCGCCATCGCCACGGGTCATACGCCCAATGACTTGCTCGATCAGCGCGACCAACTTGTGCGCGACATCAACAAATACGTGCAGACCTCCCAGGTCGACGCCGGCGATGGCTCCATCAGCCTGTTCGTGGGCGGCAGCCAGCCGCTGGTGCTGGGGCAGAGCGCGGCCAAGCTCAGCCTGCAGGAGTCCACGCAGTACCCCGGCAGCGGCAAGATGAGCCTGTATTTTCAGCAGCAGGGCGGGCAGCCCGTGGAGCTGACTCCGGCCATGGCCGGCGGTGGCGAGATTGCCGGTTTGCTGCAGTTTCAGAACAACGATCTGAGCGAAGGGCGCAATCTGCTGGGGCGCATGGTGATCTCGATCGGCGATACGCTCAATACGCAGAACCAGCTGGGCCTGACCTTGTCGGGGCAGAAGGGCGGGGCGCTGTTCAATATTCCGATGACGACCACGGGCTCCACCACGGGGGCTCAATGGGTACAGCCCGATACGCCCACGGTCACGGTCAAGGACTCGAGCGCGCTCAAGGCGTCGGATTACAAGATCGTTTTCGGCAACGATGCGCCCAAGGGCAAGGTAGTGCGTCTGTCGGATGGCCAGACCACGGCCTTCAACGATCTGACGGATCTGCGCGGCATGACGATTGACGGTCTGCAGTTCGATCTCAAGAACGATGGCCAGGCCGGCCAGTCGGTGCTGTTCAGTCCTGTGGCATCGGCGGCGCACGATATTCAGACCATGGTGCATTCCGGCAACGATCTGGCGGTGGCCAATCCGGTGTCGGCCAAGATCAACTCGCTGGGCGATGCTGCCGTCCGCATGTCCAGCCTGAAGGTGGAAAAAGGCTTCGATGCCTCTACCTTCCCCGCGGGCACCACCCTGTCTTTCGCACCCGATGGGGCGGGCGGGATGACCTATACCATCACTCCGACCCCCAGCGGCGTGGCTGCAACAGGCGCCTATATCTCCGGACAGGCCATCGAGCTGGCTCCGGGGCTCAAGGTGACGCTCACCGGAACGCCTGCGGTGGATGGCACCACCAGCGATACCGTGAGCTTCGGCCCCAACAGCTTCTACAGCTCGGACACGGGCAACGCCAGCTCCTTTCTGTCGCTTCGCGACGCCGTGATCTTCGATGGCGCGACCACGCTCAGCGACGGTTTTTCCACCGCCATGGCGCAGATCGGCACGCGCACGCAAAGCGCGGCCTATGCGGCCAAGCTGTCCGACTCGATTGCCAAGAATCTGGAAGGTGATCGCACCGCGGTGTCCAGCGTCAATCTGGACGAGGAAGCAGCCAAGTTGCTGCAGTACCAGCAGTCCTACCAGGCCTCGGCCAAGATGCTGCAGGTGGCCCAGGGCATTTTTGACAGCGTGATCCAGGCCGTTGGCCGTTAACCCCCTACAGCCGGAGAACAGGCATGAGCATCAACCGCGTTGGCACGGCCAATATGTATGACAGCACCATCAACAACCTGGGCTCGCGTCAGAGCAGCCTGGTGGACCTGATGGAGAAGACCACGGCGGGCAAGCGCGTGCTGCGCGCCAGCGACGATCCCGTGGCGGCGGCCCAGGCCGAGCGTGCACGCACCCGCATCACCCGTTCCGAAAATGACCAGCGCGTGCTCGGTGCCCAGCGCGATGTGATTGCCCAGGGCGAGTCCGAGCTGGGCAAGGCACATGGTGCTTTGCAGGATTTTCGTGATCTGCTGCTGGGTGCTGGTAACGGTTCGTATGACTCGGTTGCGCGCGACGCCCTGGTCCAGCAACTGCAGAGTCTGCGTGACCAGGTTCTCGGTTATGCCAATGCCAAGGACGTCAACGGCCTGCCGATTTTTCGCGGGCTGGGTAGTCCCGATACGCCACTGCAAAGCACGCCTCCGGGATCGAGCAGCCAGCTCAACCCCGGCCAGAGCACCGGCAGCGACAACGGCCTGCCCATCTCTCTGGATGGTCATGCGGCCTGGTTGAACGTGCCTACCGGCAACGGGGTGTTCGTGGTGAACGGCGCTGCCTCCAATTCCGGCAAGGCCTGGGCGGATGCGGGCTCGGTCACCGACCCGAGCAAGGTCACAGGCGATAGCTACACCCTGGTATTCACCAAGGATCCGACTACCGGTGTGATCAGCTACGAGATCAACTCCAGCTCGACCACGGCGACCAACCCCGTAGTTCCGTCCACGCCCTATAAGGAAGGCCAGGCGATTACTGTCGGTGGTCAGCAGATCAGCATCAAGGGGACTCCGGCCGACGGCGACAGCTTCACCATGGCTCCAAGCACACGCACCGATATTTTCAGCGTGCTCGATCAGGCCATTGCCACGGTCAAGGGCGGCACGGGGGGATCGACCGCATTGCAGCAGGGTCTGGGGCGCGCCTTGAGCGAGCTGGATTCGGGAATGAATCGGGTGCAGGCCATGCGCAGCTATGCGGGTGACCAGCTCAAACGCGCAGACGGCCTGGAGTCCGACATGAAGGATCAGGCACTGACGCAGGAGGGCGCCCGTTCACGCGCAGAAGATATCGATATGATCACGGCGCTGTCGCAGGTGGAGACGCAGAAGGTGGGCTTGCAGGCCGCCCTGCAGTCCTATGCGCAGATGCAGAAGCTTTCGCTGTTCAACTACATTGGCTGATTCCTGCGGGTTCTGCCCGTCTTGATGTCTCGTCGTCTACCTGTCCAAATCCTCCATGACCCAGTCTGCCCTCAGCTCTTTGACTCTTGGTTATCGGCCGCTCTGGGGACGTACGCGACGCCTGGCAGGGATTGAGCTTTATGTCCACGAGGACTCGGGCTCCTCTGCCGACATGGCGCATTTCCTGCGCACGGTGGATGAGATCTGGAGCCGTCAGGCCCCGCCGCTCTTGATATCGCCGCAGTCCCGCCAGGTTCTGTGCAATCTTCTCGAACATGCACCTCAGGGCAGCCCCTGGATAGAGGTGCGCGGCGACTGGCTGCAGCAAGATGAAGGTATCTACGAGCTGGTGCAGAAGGCCAAGGCACGCGGGCTGATGCTGGTCTGGGGAGGATCGCTGGCCGATGTGCCCGATGCTGATGCGGCGCGCTGCTTTGCCAGCAGCCTGCTGAGCCTGCCGCCTGAAGGAGCCGCGGGACTGCCCAATGTGGTGCGCCCAAGCCAGCCGGCGAAGGATGCGGACAAGGAGACTGCCTCGGGCTTTTTTGCCACTCAGCCCCTGAATCTGCTGGACGGACAGATGTACCAGAGCCTGCAAAGCCTGGAGCTGGCGCGCTCCTGTCTTGACGAGCATGAAGCGGCCGCCGTGGCCGGCTGGCCCGTGGCAGACACCATGCAGGCCTTTCGGCTGCAGCAGCCCCAGCCCTCGCGCGATGCGCTCTTCAGGCTCATGAAAGCCATCGACAAGGAACAGTCCCTGGATGTGATGGAAGAGATCCTGGGCTCGGACCCGGTGCTGGCCTATCGCTTTTTGCTCTATACCAACTCGGCCGCACTGGGCCTGCGTCGCGGCGTGGACTCGCTGCGCCGCGGGCTGGTGATGCTGGGGCTGGGCACGCTGGAGCGCTGGCTGGCCGACCAGCTGCCCCATGCCTGTACCGAGCAAGACCTGGTGCCTCTGCGCACGCAGGTCGTGCTGCGCGCCAGGCTGGCCGAGCAACTGATCGAGGCCGGGGTAAGCCTGGATCTGCAGCGCGAGATGTACTTGTGCAGCCTGTTCTCGCAGCTGGATTTGCTGCTGCATGAGTCGGTGGCCACCATCTTGCGACGCACGCCGCTGAACGAGCGCATTTTCGATGCCATCGTCACGCGCTCCGGTCCTTATGCGGCTGTGCTGCAGATGAGCCAGGCTCTGGAGAGTCGTGACCCGGCGCCCATCCGGCAGCTGCGCGAGCAGGAGGAGTGGGAGGCCGAAGACCTCAACCGGATGCTGCTGCGCATGCTCAGCGAACTCAAGCTGGGCATGCCGCAAGCTCAGTCCTGAGTGTCTGGATGAAAATTCACTGAAAACAGGCTCTATCCCATTGCGGGTGGGTGATGGGTGCTATTAAATTGGTGAATGCACCGTGGGGCAGAGTCGTGCATAAGCAGGGCTTGGCTGCCGCTTATCCACGCATTGCAGGGGCGCCGGATTCGGACAATTGGCACATCCAATCCGTCCGTGCGCCATGTCCGAATCCCAAGACAAAAACCTGCCCGCCACCGAACGCAAGCTGCAGAAGACGCGTGAAGACGGCCAGGGTGCGCGCTCGCGCGATCTGTCGCACCTGGCAATTCTGGGCACGGGCGCATTGCTGGTGCTGATGGGCACCCAGCCCATGATGAATCATCTGCGCGAGGCCATGGCCCAGCAGCTGGTGTTCAATGCCGCGACAGCCAAGACTCCGGCGCTGATGCTGGAGCGCTTTCAGTCCATGCTGATGCTGGGTCTTGGAATTTCCGTGATCTTTGCGCTGGTGACCACCACGGCCTCGGTGCTGTCCGGCGTGGCTGCCGGTGGCTGGATCTTCAGCTTCAAGCCCATTCAGCCGCGCTTTGGCAAGCTCAACCCTTTGTCGGGTCTCAAGAATCTGTTTTCCAAGCAGCAGCTGACCACGGTGGTCAAGATGGTGTTCATGACCATCGTGCTGGGCTTTGTGGCCTGGAAGTACATGAGCGCCAATATTGCCGAGATTGCGTCGGTTTCGGCCCAGCCATCGCCCATGGCGCTCTCCATGGTCGGTTCCTGGCTGACCACGGGCGTCACCCTGCTGCTGATCGTGGTGCTGCTGGTGGCCTTGATCGACGTGCCGCTGCAGGACTTTCTCTTCAAGTCGCGCCTCAAGATGAGTCATGAGGAAGTCAAGCAGGAGCACAAGGAGTCAGAAGGCAATCCGCAGCTCAAGGGCAAGATCCGCCAGAAGCAGCGCGAGATCGCCGACCGGGCCAGCGTCTCGGCCGTGCCGAAAGCCGACTTTGTGGTCACCAACCCCACCCACTATGCCGTGGCGCTGCGCTATGACGACGCCTCCATGGCCGCTCCTCAGGTAATTGCCAAGGGCACGGATCTGGTGGCGCTCAAGATCCGCGAAATCGCGGGCGTGCACCAGATACCGGTGCTGGAGTCGCCCATGCTGGCGCGTGCCCTCTATGCCCATGCCGATCTGGACCAGGCCATCCCTGCCGCGCTCTACACCGCTGTAGCCCAGGTGCTGGCCTATGTCTATCGTCTCAAGGCTGCACTGAGCGGCCAGGGTCCCATGCCCGATGTCCTGGGCGAGCCCCCCGTACCCGTGGAGCTGGATCCGCACCGTGGCCGTACCCAGCCTGCGGCGGTCGATGCTGCTGCGCAGCAAGAAGGTAATCTGTGATGTCGTCGAATCCTCTGCAACTGCTCCAGAAGTGGTCTGGCTCCAACGTCGGCGCCCTGCAAGGGATGACCGCTCCCATTCTGGTGGTGGCCATTCTGGGTCTGATGGTGTTGCCTGTGCCGCCTTGGCTGCTGGACACCTTCTTCACCCTCAATATTGCCGTGGCGCTGATGGTGATGATGGTGGCGGCCTACATGATCAAGCCGCTGGATTTCGCGGCCTTCCCCTCGGTGCTGCTGCTGACCACGTTGATGCGTCTGTCGCTCAACGTGGCATCGACGCGCGTGGTGCTGATGGAGGGCCACACCGGCCCCGGCGCCGCGGGCGCGGTGATCGAGGCCTTCGGCCACTTCCTGATCGGCGGCAACTTTGCCGTGGGTCTGATCGTGTTCAGCATTCTGGTGGTCATCAACTTCGTGGTGATTACCAAGGGTGCCGAGCGCATTGCCGAAGTCTCGGCCCGCTTCACGCTGGACGCGATGCCCGGCAAGCAGATGGCCGTGGACGCCGATCTGAACGCCGGCCTGATCGATGAGAAGGAAGCCAAGCGCCGCCGCGCCGAAGTGGGCGAGGAAGCCAATTTCTTCGGCTCCATGGACGGTGCCAGCAAGTTTGTGCGTGGTGACGCGATTGCCGGCATCCTGATTCTGGTGATCAACGTCATCGGCGGCCTGATCATCGGCATGGCCCAGCACGGCCTGTCCGCGAGTCAGGCGGCGGACAGCTATATCCTGCTGGCTGTGGGTGACGCGCTGGTGGCGCAGATTCCAGGCCTGCTGATCTCCGTGGCATCGGCCATGGTGATATCGCGCGTTGGCAAGGATTCCGACATGGGCCGCCAGATCGTGCAGCAGCTGTTCATGTCGCCCAAGGTGCTGGGCATCACTGCCGGCGTGATGATCTTGCTGGGTCTGATTCCCGGCATGCCGCATCTGGTGTTCCTCAGCATGGGTGCCTTGCTGGGCTGGGGTGCCTGGGTGCTGGACAAGAGGGAAAAAGCCCGCTTGGCCGCCCAAAACAGCGCCCCGGTGCCCCAGCAGCAGGCTGCGCAAACTGATGGCGAAGCGACCTGGGACGATCTGCAGCCCGTGGACCTGCTGGGCCTGGAGCTGGGCTACCGCCTGATCGCGCTGGTGGACAAGAGCCGCCAGGGCGACCTGCTGACGCGCATCAAGGGCGTGCGCCGCAAGTTCGCGCAGGAGGTCGGCTTTCTGCCGCCGGCCGTGCATGTGCGCGACAACCTGGAGCTCAAGCCCAGCGCCTATCGCATGACGCTGCGCGGCGTCATGGTGGGCGAGGGCGAAGCCTTCCCCGGCATGTTCCTGGCCATCAACCCCGGCGGCATCACCACGCCGCTGATCGGCACGGCCACGACCGATCCGGCCTTTGGTCTGCCCGCGCACTGGATCGACGAACGGCAAAAGGAAGCGGCACAAATGGCCGGTTTTACCGTCGTTGATTCGGAAACCGTGATGGCGACGCATTTGTCACACTTGATGCAAGTGCACGCGGCCAAGCTGTTGTCTCGTACCGAGACGCAGCAGCTCGTTGACCATGTGGCCAAGCTGGCCCCCAAACTCATCGAAGAAGTCATCCCGAAAATGGTGCCCATCACAACGTTCCAGAAAGTGCTCCAGCTGCTGCTGGAGGACTCTGTGCACATTCGTGATATCCGCACCATCATCGAGACGCTGGCCGAAAATGCCACGCAGACGGCCGACCCGGTGGAGCTGGCGCGTCGCGTGCGCATTGCGCTGTCGCCCGCCATCGTGCAGCAGATCTACGGTCCGACTCGTGAGCTCAATGTGATTGCTATCGAGCCCGGCCTGGAGCGTCTGCTGGTGCAGGCACTGTCGAACCCCAATGCGCCATCGCTGGACCCCGGCGTGGCTGAAATCCTCACACAAAAAGCGGTCGATGTGGCCAACCAACAGGAAGAGCTGGGCCTGCCCGCCTGCCTGCTGGTGCCGGACGCGATCCGCAACTCTCTTGCCAAGCTGCTGCGTCGTGTGGCGCCGCGTCTGCAGGTGCTCGCGCACAGCGAGATTCCCGAGACGCACACCATCCGCATCGGCCCGATTCTTAAAGGTGCAACCGCATGAATATCAAACGCTTTTACGCCCCGACCGCCCGCGAGGCCCTGGCCAAGGCGCGCATGGTTTTTGGCGACGGCACCCTGATTCTCTCCAACCGCCAGACGCCGGACGGAGTGGAAGTCATGGCCACGGCCGAAGAGACCCTTCAGGACATGGATGCCGGCATGCAGACCGGCTCGCCCTTGCAAAAGGCTCTGGAGCGCCGCGCAAGCGACGAAGGCATGAGCCTGCGCAAGCAGCACTCGCCTCTGGCCCCCGCTGCTGCCAGGCGCAGCCCGGGCGGTGAAGCCATGAGTACGCTGGAGCATGTGCAGGCGCGCCAGACGGCCAAGGAAGAGCAGGCCCGCGAGATGCAGACTCAGGCCAAGCCGGTCAAGGCCATCAATGAACTGGCTCAGCACTCCGTGCAGGACGATGTGGAGCAACTGTCCATGAGCACGCTGACTTTCCAGGACTATGTGCGCGAACGCATGCTGCGCCGTCGTCATGAGTCGACGCTTGACAGCAGCGAAGCACTGCCCACGTTTGCCCAGCGCGTGCAGGAGCGCAACAACGAGCGCCCCGCCATGGCAGCCAAGTCTCAGTCGGCCAGCGCTGCGGTGGTCCGCCACAATCCTCTGCGCCCCGAGAAGATTCAGCTCAAGGAAAGCGCCAGGCCCGCCAGCGTGGCTGCGCCTCAGAACTTCATGCAGGAGATGCAGTCCATGAAGGATCTGATTGAGGAGCGCTTCAACACGCTGACCTGGCTGGGTCAGACGCGTCAGAACCCGATCCAGTCCAGCCTGATGCACAAGCTCATCCGTGCCGGATACTCGCCCGCACTTGCGCGTGCACTGATCGAGAAGCTGCCGGAGACTCTCTCCGCTGGCGACGCCGTGCGCTGGCTGATGCAGGTGCTGGAGCGCAATCTGCGCACCGATGCCGCCCAGCCTGCGATCTACGAGCAAGGCGGGGTGTTTGCCCTGGTCGGCGCGACCGGTGTGGGCAAGACCACGACCACGGCCAAGCTGGCGGCGCTGTGTGCGGCCAAGCACGGTCCCGCTTCCGTGGGCCTGATCACGCTGGATACCTATCGCATCGGTGGTCATGACCAGCTGCGCACCTATGCACGCATGCTGGGCATGGTGGCCCATCAGGCCCATGACAAGGCGGCTTTGCAGGACCTGTTGGGCCTGCTGCAAAGCAAGAAGATGGTGCTGATCGACACGACCGGCGTGGCCCCGCGCGATCCGCGCAAGGACGAGATCATGGACGTGCTGGCCATTGAGGGCGTGCAGCAATTGCTGGCCGTCAATGCGGCCGCGCAGGGCGATGCGCAGGACGATGTCATGCAGGCCTTCAAGGCGCGCGGCTCGCAACATGCCATCCTCACCAAGGTCGATGAAGCCGTGAAGGTCGGCCCCTCGGTGGATACGCTGATTCGCCATCAGATCCAGCTGCGCGGCGTGACCAATGGCCAGCGCGTGCCCGAAGACTTCGAGCGCGCCAATGCGCAGTTGCTGGTCTCTGCCTCCATGCGCTCGGCGGCCAAGTCGGCGTTTGATCCGCAGTCGCTGGATCTGGACTTCTTCTTTACCCCTTCGTCCGCCAGCGGCGCAGAGGCTGCCCATGCTTGAGCGTCGCTCGCCCCTGCATCAGGGCATGGCTCTGCATATGAGCGATGCCAGCACCGCCGGCTTGCGCGTGCTGGCCGTGCTGCACAGTGCGTCAGGTGCCGCTGCCGAGCAGGCCGTGCTGTGGCCGCTGTGCGCCCAACTGCAGCGCCTGGGCCAGAAGGTGCTGGTGCTTGATGGCAGCCAGGCCGAATCCTTTCACATGCCAGGTCTTGCCCAGCTGCTGGCGCAGCATGCCTGGCAGGCCCAGGCGGGACTGCGCGCAAGCGTCGGGGACGCCCAGTCGGTGGCCAGCCTGCCGGCGCGGCAGGGTCTCAAACAGCTGAAGGCCTCGGCTGACGAGATGGGGCTGGACATGCTGACGGCCCTGCAAGCCTATGTGCGCGGCTACACCACCGTGATCATCTATGCGAGCAGCGAAACCTTGACACCGCTGCTGCAAGGTCAGGGCCTGCAGCCGCTGCTGGTCGTACCGCCCGATTCCGAGCACCTGATCGAAAGCTACCGCCAGCTCAAGCATCTGGCCGTGTTTGCCGGTGTGGAATGCACGATTGCCGCGCTGGAAGCGCCGCTGACAGCAGACGGCCCACAGAAATACGACTGGAGCCGCAAGCAGAGCAGCTCGCAGACAGCCAAGCAAAACGCTCAGACACGCTTGCAGCGTCTGAATGCACTGCTACAGTGTTCGCAGCGCCACCTGGGCGATGCCCCGGTGCTCGTGCGCCTGCGCTGGCGTCAGGCCAGCGATCTGCATCAGCTCACGCTGCACATGCTCAAGACGGCCTGCATCCTGCCCATGCATGCCCAGCCCACGGCGGCTGCCGCACCTGAATCCCTTGTCTGGAGCCATTGACTGCCATGTACACCGCCAAAGGCCAACTCGACCGCGACGCGCTGATTCGTCAGCATGTGCCGCTTGTGCGTCGGATTGCCTTGCACATGATCGCCAAACTGCCACCGAACGTCGAGCTGGATGATTTGATCCAGGTCGGCATGATCGGTCTGGCCGAAGCGCTGTCGCGCTTCGAGAGCGAGCAAGGCGTGCAATTCGACACTTTCGCCAGCCAGCGCATCCGTGGTGCCATGCTGGACGAACTGCGCGAAGGCGACTGGATGAGCCGCAGTTCGCGCAAAAGCCAGAAGGAAATCGAGCAGGCGCTCAACCGCCTGGAGCAGCGTCTGGGCCGGCCCCCGCTGGAGTCGGAAATCGCGGCCGAGCTGGGCATGGCCCTGGACGACTATCAGTCCCTGCTGGGCAAGGTGCGCGGCACGCAGCTGGTCTATCTCGAGGACATAGGCGGCGGTGACGGCGACGATGGCGATGACTATCTGGAGCGGCATGTGGCCGACTCCGGTGCCGATCCCTTTGCCTTGCTGCGTGACCAACGCATGCGCTCTGCATTGGTAGAGGCCATCAAGGCCCTGCCGGAGCGCGAGCAGTACGTGATGGGCATGTACTACGAGCACGACATGAACCTCAAGGAAATCGCCGCCGTGCTCGGCGTGACCGAGTCGCGGGTCTGCCAGCTGCACAGCCAGGCCATCGCCCGCCTGCGCACCAAGATGCGCTCGCATTGAACACCTGAAACGGTTCGCCAGGCGCGGGCCGTTCGTCAGAGCAGAAGCCGCCGCGCTGGCAGATTCCATCTGCCCACGTGGCGGTTTTGCTTTTGTGACGCAGCCGTTTGGCTGTGTTCTGGTGCTTCGCTATCGATAGCTTGTGGCGTTCTACGACATTGGGTTCACGGATGCTTTGATCGATCACTCGTCGTCGCTGCAAGCAAAAAGCCCTGTTGCATTGCTGCAGCAGGGCTTTTGGTTTGAGTGGCTTTGCAATCAGTGCATCACATGCGGCTGGCCGTCGAACATATGCTCGAAGCTGGCCAGCCAGGGCTCGGCCAGCACGCGAATCTGGGCATCGTTGCGCAAGATGCGCTGCATGATGCGCGCCTTCTCCTTGCGCAGTTCGGGCGCCAGCTTTTCATCTCGCGAGCGAAAGCGCAGCTGCTCGATCAGCACGGCACAAGTGCCCTCATAGCGCGCAACACCGTCCCAGTCCTTGGCCTGGGCGGCCTGCAGCATCTTGGCACTGCTTTCCTCTATGGCGCGGTAGAAGTCGATCAATGTGTGCTCCATTTTTTAGGCAGCAGCGGGTGCTGGTGCATTGGTTATTTCATTCCAGCCCTGTGCAACCGTGTTCACAAGGCCTGCGACTTCATCGACCATGCTTGCATCGTTGCGGGCATTGGCCAGGGTCAACCGGGTGGTGCAGTACTCGTAGAGCGAGGCCAGGTTGCCGGCCAGCTCGCCCCCTTTTTCGCGGTCCAGCGCGCCCAGCAGGCCTTCCTGCAGAATGCGCACCGCCTTGCCGATATGGCGCACTTTTTCATTGATATCACCGCGCTCGATCGCGCCGCGTGCCGCATTGATGGAGGCAAGCAGGCCATCAAACAGCATCTTGATCAACTGCTGAGGCGATGCGCTGTCCACCATGGATTGCACACCCACCTGACGGTAAGCCGACATTGCGCGCGCATTGGCTGGGGAAAACATCACAAAACTCCTTTGTTGCAGTTTCTCAAATTACTGTTCTGGTTATCGGCCGACTCAGGGGGCAATTAAGTCCTTTCTGCAGGCTTCAATAGCTTAGCTAGTGGACTTGTTCCATGTAGTTACTTGCTGGGCTACATAGGTGTCCAGAGCTTTCAGGCTGGCCATCTGCGTATCCAGACGAGAATACTGAGCGCGCACGCGCGCTTCATAGGCTGTCACACGTGCGGTCTGGCGCTCCTGATCGGCCGTATTGCGCTTCAAGGCATTCTTGAGCGTCTCGTCCTTGGTCGAGAAGGTGCCGCCAGTGGCCAGCATGCCGCTTGTGAAATCCTTGAGGCGTACCGCAAAGCCATCCTGGCTGGCATCGGCAACGTCTGCGGTGAAGAACTTGGACATGCTGTCAGGATCCTTGAGGGCCTTATCCAGCTTGGTGTCGTCAATCTGGAGGGTGCCGTCTTTCTGGAAGGCAATGCCCATCTGCGACAGACTGGTGAATTCACCGCCTTCTCCGCCAGGACCGGACAGCAAACGGCGCAGAGCGGACTGCAGATTCACTGCCGTCGAATCTCCTTGCAAGGTGCCTGCTGCCTTGGTGTCCTTGTCATAAGCGGTCATGGTCTTCAGGGCGCTGCTGAGTGCGTTATAGGACTCCACCAGGTTTTTCAGCGCCGTCTTGGCCGTCGCTGTGTCATTGGCAATGGTGATGCGTACAGGGGCGGCATCTGCCGCCGATTTCTGCGCTACTGTCAGCGTCACACCTGCAGCGACCTCTTCAAACACATTGGTGTGCGAGGCCATGTCGATGCCGTTGATCTTGGCTAGGGTGTCCTGCGCCTTGACGGAGCGCTTCATGGTTCCGTCGGTGCCGTTGTAAGCAAATTGCTGCAGACCTGCGCCTTCGGCCTCTACCGAAAAGGCAGAATTCACACCTGTGGTCTTGGATTGCAGCACCAGGCGCTCGCCCGTGTGGTCCTTGAGGACAGTGGCGCTGACATCGCCCTTGGCGGCATTGATCTTGGCTGCGATCTTGGCCAGAGAGTCATCCTCCGCGGTAATGTCCACGCTAAAACTGACGTTCGCTCCGTCCTTGGTATTGGGTGTCAGTCCATTGGCGCCATAAGTTCCCGTGGAAATGGTCAGCTTGCCAGGCCCCAGAGTGGTGCCGCTGGCCACCAGGCCGGAGCCAATGGTCTGGCCCGCCGCCATCTGCGACACTTCCACGTCATAAGTGGCTTGCACCGCGCTGGAAGTAGCCGTGCCTGTCACTTGGGCGGAGTTGGAAGAAGTCAGCGTATTGCCTAGCCAAGTGGCAGGCTTTGCCAGCTTGTCCACCTGATCCTGCAGATTGGAGATTTGCGACTTCAGCTGGCTGAAGGCCGAGATCTGTGTATTGATACCAGTGGCCTTGGTCTGCAGCGCCGCGATGGGCTTGGACTCCAGCGCCACCAGTTGCTTGACAATGGTTTCTACTTCCAGGCCGCTGCCAATGCCGACTGAGCTGATCGCCATATAAAACTCCCTCTGCGCAGGACCGCAGGCGTGTGGCACGCCTGGTCTGCGTCATTGAACAAACGGCGCCTTTCGCGCCGTCTTTATGGACAGTACTACGCATTGTGTTTCGGCAGGCCGAAGCAGAACTTGAGTACAAAATGCCAGGTGCCGATATCAGCCCTGCAGCAGTTTGAGAACTTGTTGCGGCAGCTGATTGGCCTGTGCCACCATGGCCGTGCCGGCCTGCTGAAGGATCTGTGTACGACTCAGATTGGCGGTTTCTGCAGCAAAGTCGGCATCCATGATGCGGCTACGTGATGCAGAGAGGTTTTCTGTGCCGACGCTAAGGTTCTCAATCGTGCTTTCAAAGCGGCTTTGAACAGCACCCAAAGTGGCTCGTGCTCCATTGACTGCGGTCAGGGCCGCATCCATGGCTAAGATTGCGTTATCCGCCTTGGTGGGGTCGCCAACACTCAGATCCGCAAATCCAGTCTGGGCAACACCAGCTGCGTAGGCTGTTCCTCCTGCGGCTGCACCAGATACGCCCTTGGTAAGCCCAGTGAGGTCATCAAGTTTGGCAGGGGTTAAGCTCGAGTCTATGGTGAAGTCTCCAAACTTTGAGGTTAGCGATAGCTTGCCTCCGATGACAGAAGCTGTAACTCCAGTATCTTGAGTCTGAGCGTTGATGGCGTTCATCAGTGCCAATGTTCGATCACTGGCACTTCCGGCGGCGGGCACCTCTATATTCACCACGGGCCCTGTTGAGCCGTCAGCCTTCACTCCCTTCAATGTAAATTCGCCAGTTCCGATAGCAGGGAATGCGGCGGCTACCGCCGGAGTTCCATTTTTCGTTCCAACAAATCCGCTTGTGGCAAACGAACCTGCATCTGTTGCGTATGAACTAGTGATCGTAGCAGTCAAGGCTGAACCATCTGCCTTCTGGAAACTCAACGTTCCAGCAGCTGCTGTCCCTGTAGTCGTGACTCCAGCGGCTGCTAGTGCTGTTTTAATCGCAGGAGTGTTCAGCTGAACATCAATCTGTGCAGCCGTGACGGTATCGTTCGCAGCGCTAGAGGTCTGATCAACAATAGAAACGCCACCAACAACAAACTTGAAATTTTCACCTCCGGCACTTGCAACGGCCGACGTAAACGTTCCTGACGTCCCTGTGGTTGTGGGTACTGCCGCTGTATAACCGCCGTCAGGAATATTTCCTGTCACCGTGGCATTTGTTGAGGCACTCGTCCAGCTTCCAAGCTTGTCAATGTTCGCGTTGGCGATGCCTGAAATATTGATGGTTTCACCCTGATTGGCGCCCACTTGGAATGCCATATTGGTGAAGGTTCCGTCCAGCAGTTTTGTCCCGTTAAAGCCTGTTTGCTCGGCAATCCGGGTCACTTCAGCCTTCAGTTGCTGCACTTCTGCATCAAGAGCTGCTCTATCTTCGGCCGAGTTGGTGGCGTTGCGGGACTGCACAGCCAGTTCTCGAATACGTTGCAGATTATTTCCCACTGAGCTCAGCGCACCTTCAGCGGTCTGCGCCAGAGAAATGCCGTCGTTCGCGTTGCGCATGGCTACTGTCAGACCACGCACTTGTGTGGACATGCGCTCGGAAATGGCCAGGCCAGCCGCATCATCCTTGGCGCTATTAATGCGCATGCCAGAGGATAGGCGCTGCATGGAGGTAGCCAGCTGGCTTTGGGATTTGCTCAGATTGCGCTGCGCATTGAGCGACTGGATATTGGTATTGATGATGGCTGCCATGGCGTGTGCTCCTGTTTCAAGCCAGTAAACCGGCGACGTACTAGCCGTTTTCACGACCAGCGACGGCGCTGGCCCACGTGACCGGAAACACGGACGAAGTCTGGTATTCCGGGTACGAGGATTGTTGGAGCAAGCCATGCAGGACATAAGACCGATAAGAGGCCTAAAGTCCTGCCATTTTTACAATTGACGGTTACATATAGGGTGCTGCAGAACAGCAAAAAGGCCTCCCGAAGGAGGCCTGGCATGGCGTTGACTGCACCGGCGCATGGCTGGCGCAGCTGCTTGACGCAATTAGCGCAGCAGGGACAGCACGCCCTGAGGCAGCTGGTTCGCCTGGGCCACCATGGCGGTGCCAGCTTGTTGCAGAATCTGCGAGCGGCTCAGGTTGGCGGTTTCCGAGGCAAAGTCTGCATCCATGATGCGGCTCTTGGAGGCGGACAGGTTTTCGCTGTTCACGCTCAGGTTGGAGACCACAGATTCAAAACGGTTCTGGATGGCGCCCAGATCGGCTCGGGCGGAATTTACTGACTTTAGTGCAGCGTCCATTGCCAAGATTGCGTTGTCGGCACCTCGCACATCGGAAATGTCCAAGGATGCAAAGCCATTTTGCACGGTTCCTGCGACAAAGCTAACGCCGCCAGCTGCTCCACCCGAGATACCAGCTGTCAGGCCGGTAGCGGCCTTGAGATTTGCCGCGGTCAGGTCGGAGCCGATCGTAAAGTCGCCTTTAGTGGAAGACAAGGACAGTGCACCATTGTTTACGGTTGCGGTTATGCCTGTTTTATCCGTCTCTGCATTGATTGCTGCGGCCAGCTTTTCCGAACGCTCGGCGCCCGTTGAGGCTGCAGGCACTTGGATATTGATTGCGTTGGCGTTGGTGCCTTTGAGGGTCAGGTTTCCTGCTGTGAGTGCATTGTAAGATGCTGGGGTAGCAGCGGTTCCGTTGGTTGCAGTGACGAAACCAGCTGCAACCCCGGTACCGGTAGCAGTTGCCGAGATTGTCTCGGTTACAGTGATATCGTTGCCATCAGCCTTTTGGAAGGCGAGAGTTCCACTCGCAGCACTTCCAGAAACTGTCAAACCAGCGGCCTTCAATGCATCCTTTGTCGCTGCTGTTGCCAACGAGTTGTCAATGTCTGTGGCAGTAGCCGTGCCGCCTGCATCCAGTGTTTTATCGAGAACGGTGACGCCACCCACATTTAGAGTGTATTTGTCACCAGCAGCGGTTCCGGTTACATCCGAAAAAGCACCAGATACTGCTGTCGTTGTCGCAATTGGGGCAACATAGCCGCCATCAGGAACTGAACCAGCGACTGATGCATTGATCGCCACACTATTCCAGCTACCCAGCGACTTCACAGAGGCATTTTGAATGCTGTCGATGTTAATCAATTCACCTTGGTTGGCGCCGACTTGGAACGCCTTGGCAGTGAAAGAACCGTCAAGCAGATTGGTTCCGTTGAACGAAGTTGTGGAAGCGACACGATCAATTTCACTCTTTAATTGAACCACTTCCTTTTGCAGAGCTGCGCGGTCTTCGGTGGAGTTGGTGGCATTGCGCGATTGCACAGCCAGTTCACGGATACGCTGCAGATTGCCGCCGATGGTGCTCAGTGCGCCTTCAGCCGTCTGGGCCAGCGAGACGCCGTCATTGGCGTTACGCTGAGCCTGGTTCAGACCAGTGATCTGAGTGCCCATGCGTGTGGCAATGGCCAGGCCGGCTGCATCGTCCTTGGCGCTGTTGATGCGCATACCGGAAGACAGACGCTGCATGGAGGTCGACAGCGAAGATTGCGAGGTGCCCAGGTTGCGCTGTGCGTTGAGCGACTGGATATTGGTGTTGATGGTCATTGCCATGATGCGAACTCCTTGATGCGATCAAAACGTCGCCGCCACAGTGACCTGAAATATTCAGGGTGGGCGGCGGCGGCAGCCCAATCCAGCACCCCAGCCTGCAGTTCCTTATGTTTTGCTGCTGTGGCTCGCTGGTGACAGGGCTTTGTTTCCCTGTTGAAGCTGTTATCGGAGCCATCCCGCAAAAACTTTAGAGAGTTCTGCAAATATTTTTCGGGATGTAACAAATGAAGGGGCTTTGCCTTGCTTGCAGGCTGCTGAGTCTTCAAGTCGCTGCTAGATTCAGAATTACCCTACATAACGACGGCTAGCTGCCGATCTAGCTTCCAAACGCCCAGCTTTTTGCGCCTATGGCAGCGCTTTTGCAACTTCACAATCGGCACCATGCTTGTTCTCATCGGTTATATCGTCGCCTTCGGCTGCATCTTCGGCATGTATGTGCTGCACGGCGGCAGCGTGGGCGTTCTTGTCAAGGCGCTGCCGTTCGAGATGGTGACCATTGGCGGTGGCGCCCTGGGCGCTTTCATCGTCAGCAACCAGCCCAAGGTGCTCAAGGCCACGGCCAAGGCGATTCCCTCGGCGCTCAAGCCCTCGCGCTATAACAAGGCGCGCTATATGGAAGTGATGGCGCTTCTGTACGAGTTGCTGCAGAAGGCGCGCAAGGAAGGCCTGATGTCGATCGAGTCCGATGTGGAAGATCCGCAGTCCTCGACGGTGTTTCAGAACTATCCGCAACTGATGGCCGACCACCATGTCGTCGAGTTCCTGACCGACTATCTGCGCATGATGGTTTCGGGCAATCTCAACTCGCACGAGATCGAGGCGCTGATGGACAGCGAAATCGAAGCCCATCATGCCGAGGCCCATGCGCCGGTGATGGCACTGAATCGTCTGGCGGGCGCCTTGCCTGCCTTCGGCATTATTGCGGCCGTGCTGGGTGTGGTGAATACCATGGCTTTCGTGGGGCAGCCCCCGGCAGTGCTGGGCGGCATGATTGCCTCTGCCCTGGTGGGTACCTTCCTCGGGATCTTGCTGGCCTATGCGCTGGTGGAGCCCATGGCGGCGCTGCTGGAGCAGCGTGCCCAGGATGCGGCCAAGGAGTTCGAGTGCATCAAGGCGACGCTGCTGGCCAGCATGCAGGGCTACAACCCGGGCACGGCCATCGAGTTCGGCCGCAAGGTGCTGTTCTCCACCGAGCGTCCAGGCTTTCTGGAGCTGGAGTCGCACGTCAAGGGTAAGAAGTGATGAGTGCCCGCTCTCGCCAGAATCTAATGATGGAGCGCTTCCATGGCTGACAAGAAGCTGCAGCCCATCATCATCAAGCGCGTCAAGAAGACCGCCCATGCCCACCATGGTGGTGCCTGGAAGATTGCCTATGCCGACTTTGTGACGGCGATGATGGCCTTCTTCCTGCTGATGTGGCTGCTGGGCTCGACCGCTCAGGGCGAGCTGCAGGGGATTGCCGCGTATTTCAATTCGCCGCTGAAGGTGGCGATGTCGGGCGGCAGCGGTGCGGGTAACAGCTCCAGCATCGTGCCGGGCGGCGGCAACGACCTCTCCAAGGTGCACGGCCAGGTGCGCCGCTCCGAGTCCGAAGACAATGCCAACCGTCGCTCCAGCCAGGCCATGGGCCGGGCCGAAGAGTCCGCACGCGATGCTCAGCGTCTGCATGCGCTCAAGGCCAAGGTGGACAGCATGATTGCCAACAATGCGCGCCTGAACGAGTATCGCTCGCAGATTCGCACGGAGATCACGCATGACGGCCTGATGATTCAGATCGTCGACGACCAGAACCGGCCCATGTTCGATAGTGGCAGTGCCGTGGTCAAGCCCTATATGCGGGACATCCTGCGCGAGATCGGTGCGGCCATGGGCAATGCGGAAAATCGCATCAGTCTCTCGGGCCACACCGATGCCGCTCCTTACGGCAATGCCGATCGCGGCTATAGCAACTGGGAGCTGTCGGCCGACCGTGCCAACGCCTCGCGCCGCGAGCTGGTGGCAGCCGGCATGCCGCTGGACAAGCTGGCGCGCGTGGTGGGCATGTCCAGCAGCGACCTGCTGCTGCCCGAGGAGCCGCGCGCGGCGCAGAATCGCCGCATCACGATTACCGTGCTGACCAAGGAGGCCGAGCGCCGTGTGCTGGGCAATGACAAGGAGCGCAGCACGGAGCAGGTGACCAGTGCCGAGGAGGCTGCCAGCACGATCAATCAACCCAAGGCCCGGCGCGCAGTACTTAGCGCTGCCGACAAGCAGTCTCTGGATGCCAAGGAAGAGTTTGTTGTAACAAACCCTGAAGTTGCCACGGAGACTGTCGAAAAGCCTGACAATGCACGTCCAATGCCGGGAGGTTGACAAATTGTTACCATCACGGCTGAAAACTTGTTCCCACGCACCTATTCCGACCGAAAGGGCCTCTCGTGGCTAATGCCCTGCGATTTTTGATTGTTGACGACTTCTCCACCATGCGCCGCATCGTGCGCAATCTGCTCAAGGAGAGTGGCTTTGCCGATGCCGATGAAGCCGAAGATGGTGTGGTTGCCATCACCAAGCTGCGTGCTAGCAAGTTCGACTTTGTGGTGACCGACATCAACATGCCGAACATGAACGGCTTTCAGCTGCTCACCGAGATCAAGCAGGATGAAAAGCTCAAGCATCTGCCGGTGCTGATGGTGACCGCCGAAGCCCGCAAGGAAGATATCGTGGCTGCCGCCCAGGGCGGCGCGGCCGGCTATATCGTCAAGCCCTTCACCAAGGCCACGCTGGAAGAGAAGGTCAATCTCATCATCAAGAAACTCGATCTCTGAGCCATGAGCAGCGACCAGGCTTCCGCCAACGTCCACTACAAGATTGGCGTGCTCACGCGCCAGTTGCATAACTCGCTCAATGAGCTGGGCTATGCGGACCGTTTGCGTGGCAGTGCGGGGGAGCTTCCCGATGCGCAAAGCCGTCTGTCCTATATCGCCCGTCTGACGGGAGAAGCGGCCAACAAGGTGCTGGGTCAGGTCGAGGTAACGCAGAACCGCCAGGATGCGCTGGCCGAGCGTACCCGTGCCATGCGTGCAGAACTCATCAAGGATCCTGTGGCCGCAGTGGCCAAGGGGCGCGTGATGAACTATCTGCAGGAGGTGGAAGAGGGTACGGAGCAGACCAATAGCCATCTGACCGAGATCATGATGGCGCAGGACTTCCACGACCTCACCGGTCAGGTGATTGCTCGTGTGGTGGCCCTGGCGGCCGATCTGGAGTCACAACTGCTGGAGCTGCTGATCCAGACCTCGCCAGATGCCGCGCAGATACCGGCCTTGGCGCCCGTGGAAGCCGCGCAGCCTAAGCTGGCCGGCCCGGTGGTGGATCCCGAAAACACCACCGACGTGGTGACTTCGCAGTCCCAGGTGGATGATCTGCTGGCCAGTCTTGGCTTTTAAAAAATATAGCTGATTGCGCTTTGCAGATAAGCGTTTGAGCCCGAAAAGCCCGATCTTTGAATGGATCGGGCTTTTTTTATGGGGCGCTGCCAGGAGGGTAGGGTGGGCAGGGCGCAAAAAGCCCGCATGTCATCACAACATGCGGGCAAGCCTTGGAGGGCAATCTGCCTTTTGAGCGATGTGCGGCGTCGCGCCGATCACACCTGCATATTCATCACATCGGAGTAAGCCTGCACCAGGCGGTTGCGCACATGCAGCGTGGCCTGAAAGCCGATCTGCGACTTTTGCATGGCCACCATGGTCTGCTCCAGGCTGACCGCGGGGTTTTCCAGCTGCACTTCGCGCTGCAGCTGGCCGGAATGGTTTTGAGCGGCGCTCACCGATTGCAGTGCGTTTTGCAGGGCCTGACCGAAGCCGCCGGCCACGGGCGCGGTGCCGGCGCTGCCGACCTTGGTGAGCTGGTTGCCCAGCTGGGCGGGGTTGATTGCTGGGATCTTCAGGTCCATATATTTATCCAACTGGCTTGGTGAGTTGGAGGTGATCGTAGGTTTTTCGCTTGATCGCAGACGGGCAATAAGTGGGTGAATCGGCTTGCTTATCGGGGGAACGCCATGGGCCCGAGTCCGAATAATCCACTGGACGCTAGACCTCGTGTGGGGTCTGACACCATGGAATCAAGATGTCTGCTGTAGCTGAAGTACCTGTCCCCAATGCCGTGCCCGGTGCCACGTATGCGCCCCGCCCTGCGCTTGCGCAGCGCTGGAATGCGCTCGACCGTGGCCAACGTCTTCGCTGGGGCGCGCTGGCGGCCTTGGTCGCTGTAGGCCTGGTGGCGGCGGCGGTGTTCTATCGCCAGCCCGATTACAAGATGCTGTTCTCCAACGTCAGCGACAAGGATGGCGGTGCCATCGTGGCGCAGCTGACGCAGATGAACGTGCCCTACAAGTACAGCGAGGGCGGCGGCGCCATCCTCATCCCCGCAGACCGTGTGCACGATGTGCGCCTGAAGCTGGCCACGCAAGGTCTGCCCAAGGGCTCTGTGACGGGCTTCGAGCTGATGGAGAACAGCAAGTTCGGCATCACCCAGTTTCAGGAACGCCTCAATTTCCAGCGCGGCCTGGAAGGCGAGCTGACCCGCTCCATCCTCGCGCTCAATGCCGTGCAAAGTGCCCGCGTGCATCTGGCCCTGCCCAATCAGAACGGATTTTTTCGCGAGCAGCAAAAGCCTTCGGCTTCCGTGCTGCTGAGCCTGCATCCGGGTCGCATGCTGGACCGTGCGCAGATCGCGGGCATCGTGCATCTGGTGGCCTCCAGCGTGCCCGAGATGGAGCCTTCGGCCGTGAGCGTGGTGGACGACACCGGCAAGCTGCTTTCGCAGTCGCCTGATGGCAACGCTGGCGGCGTGGACATGCAGCAGTTCCTCTACACCCAGCAGGTGGAGCAGCAATATGTGCGCCGCATTCTGGACATCCTGGAGCCCGTGGTCGGCAAGAACAATGTGAAGGCTCAGGTCTCGGCCGAGCTGGACTTCAGCCAGACCGAGTCAACCTCCGAGCAGCATCGTCCCAATCAGTCCACCGACGGCGGGGCCGTGCGCAGCCAGCAGGTGATGGAAACCAATGGCGAGAAGACGGCCACTCCGCCCACCGGCGTGCCTGGCGCGACCAGCAACCAGCCACCTCAGAACTCCACCGCACCCATCAACGGTGCCAATCCTGCGCCGCAGGCCGCTGGCGCAGGCCAGGGCAATGCCCAGGGCAACAAACGCGAGTCCATCACCAATTACGAAGTGGACAAGACCGTCAAGGTCACACGTGGCAGCACCGGAGCCGTCAAGCGCCTGACGGCTGCGGTGGTGGTCAATGCACCGCTGGCCGCTGCGGCTGGCACCGATGCCGCGACAGCGGCAGCGGCAGCCGCAGTCAGCTCCGGCCTGCGTCCCCTGACGGCGCAGCAGCAGGAGCAGTTGCTCACGCTGGTGCGTGAGACCGTGGGCTATAGCGCCGACCGAGGCGACTCGGTGAATCTGGTTAGTGCGCCTTTCATGGACAGCGGTGCCGCACCTGCCGAGCTGCCGATGTGGAAGGACCCCGAAATTCAGGCCATGGCCAAGAGCCTGGGCGTGCCGATTGCGCTGGCGCTGTTTGGAGCCCTGGTGCTGCTGGGCCTGGTGCGCCCCTTGCTCAAGGGACGCAATACCAGCCCCGGCGGCCAGCTCAATGCCATTGAGGCCGAGGCGCTGGATCGCCCCGCTCTGCCCGCCCCTGCGAAGGAGCTGTCTCCGACCAAGGAGCAGGAGCGACTGGATCAGGCTCGTCATCTGGCCAAACAGAACCCGATCGCGGTGGCGAACATCGTGAAGACATGGATTAACGGAGAAGGCTAGCCCCCTGAGCGGCTGCGCCGCCTAGGCCCTTGATTGCTGTCACTGGCGAAAGAGTCGATGGCAGAGCAGGTGATGAGCTGGCCCGGTTTTGGATCATTGAATAGAGAGTTTTGAATATGGACGATAGAGGTCTGAACGACGCTGCCATCTTGCTGGTCTCCCTCGGTGAGGAAGAGGCGGCCGAGGTGTTCAAACACCTCACGCCCAAGGAAGTGCAGAAGCTGGGCGAGACGATTGCCCGCATGCGCGGCGTGACGCGGGAAAAGGTGGATTTCGTGATCGACCGTTTCACCAGCGATGCTGCGTCGCAGAGTCTGCTGGTGGACGATGCCAGCGACTATGTGCGCTCGGTGCTCAAGCGTGCGCTGGGCGATGACAAGGCGGCGCTGCTGATCGACCGGATCATGCAGGGCGGCGATATCTCCGGCATTGAAAGCCTGAAGTGGATGGATCCGCTGTCTGTGGCCGAGCTGCTGCGCGGCGAGCATCCGCAGATCGTGGCGGCGATTCTGGTGCACCTGGAGTATGAGCAGGCCGCTGCCGTGCTGATGCAGTTTCCCGACCGGGCACGCAGCGAGGTCATGCTGCGCGTGGCCACGCTGGAAGGCATCCAGCCCACGGCACTCAAGGACTTGAACGAAGTGCTGTTCAAGGTGCTGGCGGGTGGCGACAAGGTGCGCAAGACCTCGCTGGGCGGCGTCAAGACCGCAGCCGAAATGCTCAACCAGATGGGCGGCAATGCCGATGTGGCGGTGCTCGATACCATCCGCAACTACGACCCCGAGCTGGCACAGAAGATCATGGACAAGATGTTCGTCTTCGACGATCTGGTCAAGCTCGACGACCGCTCGGTGCAGCTGGTGCTGCGCGAGGTGGTGTCCGAGACGCTGATCGTGGCGCTCAAGGGCGGCTCCATGGAGGTGCGCGACAAGATTCTGGCCAATATGTCCATGCGTGCGGCCGAATCGCTGCGCGAGGACCTGGAAGGCCGCGGCCCCATGCGTCTGTCCGAAGTGGAAGCCCAGCAGAAGGAAATCCTCAAGGTTGTGCGTCGTCTGGTCGAGGAAGGCCAGGTAACCATCGGCTCTGGTCCGGAGGACAGCTATGTCTAAGGGCCAGCCTCCGCGCTCGCACTCGCGCTTTATCCCGCAGGAAGAGATCGACGACAGCACCGTGGTGCAATGGCGCTTCGGCGCGGTGGATGCGCAGAGCGGTGGTGTCTTCGCTCCCGTGCAGCCGGCGGCCTTCATCCCGGCGGGGACAGCGCACTTCAACGGCTTTTCCCCCTCTATTGCCCATCAGCCGCAGGCGCAGCCAGAGGTGCAGGCTGTGGAGCCGGTGGAGCCAGCAGCCCCGGCTTTCGACGAGGAGCAGCTGCAGCAGATGCTGGAGCAGGCACGCGCCGAGGGTCATGCACAGGGTCTGGCCGAAGGCCGCACCCAGACCCAGCAGCAATGGCAGCAGCACCTGGACGACCATATCAATGGAGCGGGTCGCGAGAGCGTGCAACGTGTCGACGGCGTGTTGCAAGGTCTGGACGACAACTTCAAGCAGCTGCAGTCGGGCGTGGCCCAGGAACTGCTGAACCTGGCCTGCGACATCGCACGCCAGGTGGTGCGCCAGGAGCTGCGCAGCCAGCCCCAGGCCTTGCTGCCCGTGATTCGCGAAGCACTGGACATGCTGGTCGACGAGAGCCGCCCGGTGACCGTGCGTCTGAACCCCGCCGATTTCGAGCTTCTCGACGAGGCCCTGCGTGCCGAGCATGGTGCACACAGCCGTATTCAGTGGCTGGGTGATGCCTCGATTGCCCAGGGCGATGTCAAGGTGGAGTCGGGCGGTGCCGAGATCGACGGTGGTCTGGACAAGCGCTGGCGCCGTGCCGTGGCGGCTCTGGGCCTGGTCTCCACCTGGTATGACGGAGACAAGGCATGAACCCCTGGCAGCAGTTCATGAGCCAGGCGCGCGCGCGCTATGCCGAGCCAGTGCCGCTGGAATGCCAGGGCCGTCTGACCCGGCTGACCGGCATGGTGCTGGAGGCTTCGGGGCTGCGCGTGCCCGTGGGGGCGCAATGCCATATTCATCAGCATGGGCAGGAGCCTGTGCTGGCCGAGGTGGTCGGTTTTGCCGGCGAGCGCGCCTTTCTGATGCCTGCGGGCGATATTCAGGGTCTGTCCAGCGGCGCCATGGTGACGCCGGCAGCTCCCTTTGTTCCCGTGCCACAGCTGGGTGTGGTGGAGACCGAGAAGGTCAGCCAGACCGTGGGCGTGCTGCGCCTGCCCATGGGGGATGGCTTGCTGGGGCGGGTGGTGGATTCTCAAGGCATTCCGCTGGACCATGCGGGCGAGCTGGGCAGCGTGGTGCCTGAGGTGCTGGATCGCAACCCCATCAACGCCATGGACCGGGACCCCGTGCGCGAGTCGCTGGATACCGGTGTCAAGGCGCTGAATTCGCTGCTGACCGTGGGTCGCGGCCAGCGTCTTGGTCTGTTTGCCGGCTCGGGTGTGGGCAAGTCCGTGCTGCTGGGCATGATGGCGCGCTACACCCAGGCCGATGTGATCGTGGTGGGCCTGATCGGCGAGCGTGGCCGCGAGGTCAAGGAATTCGTCGAGGACATCCTGGGTGCCCAGGACCGCAGCCGTGCGGTGGTGGTGGCCGCTCCCGCCGATGCGCCGCCGCTGCTGCGCATGCAGGGCGCGAGCTACGCCACGGCGATCGCCGAGCATTTCCGCGACAAGGGCAAGCATGTGCTGCTGCTCATGGATTCCTTGACCCGCTATGCCATGGCCCAGCGCGAAATCGCCCTGGCCATCGGCGAGCCGCCGGCTACCAAGGGCTATCCGCCATCGTGCTTTGCCAAGCTGCCCGCGCTGGTGGAGCGCAGCGGCAACGGCCTGCATGGCGTTGGCTCGATCACGGCCTTCTACACCGTGCTGTCCGAGGGTGACGATCAGCAGGACCCGATTGCCGATGCGGCCCGCGCCATTCTCGACGGTCACGTCGTGCTCTCGCGGGCTCTGGCCGAGACCGGGCATTACCCGGCCATCGATATCGAGCAGTCGGCTTCGCGCGTCATGCACAACGTGGTCTCGCGTGAGCATTTCGAGCTGGCACGTCGCTTTCGCGCCGTCTATTCGCGCTATCAGAAGGGGCGTGATCTGGTGCAGGTCGGTGCCTATGTGCCGGGCTCCGATCCGCAACTGGACGAGGCGATTGCGCTGCAACCCGCCATGACCGGGTTTCTGCAGCAAAGCATGTTTGAAAGCTCCAGCATGGAGCAAAGCCTGGCCGGCATGGCGCAAGCCATGCAGCGGGGCTGAGCATCAACGGGTTAGCCAGAGGGAGAGTCGCAGATGTCGTCCTTGAATGCCTTGAACGTCGCCATTGAAGCCGCAGAACGCAAGCGCGATGCGGCACGCACCACCATGCAGGAGCGCCAGCGTGCTCAGCAGGCGGCGCAGGCCCAGATGGATCAGCTGCAGGGCTATGTCCTTGAGATGCAGGCGCGCTGGGGGGCCCAGGAAGGGCTGGCCGTGCAGCCAGAAGTCATGCATCACCAGTACCAGTTCATGGAGCGCCTGCAGCACGCTATCGGTTTGCAGACCCGGGTCGTGGCTGACCAAGACATTCGGCTGGAGACTGCGCGTCAGGCCCTGCTGGCGGCCGAGCTGCGCGTGACCAGTCTGCAAAAAGTGGTGCAAGCCCGCAGCCGTGATGTGGCGCTGGCTCAGATGCGCCGTGAGCAAAAAGATACCGACGAGCGCGCCACCATGGCCTTTTTTCGACGCAGCTTCGGCCTGCAACTTCAGGAGGCCTGAGCATGGCGGAAACCAGAATTGATGGCCCGCGCGGCGGCGAAGCGCGCACCGGCAAGGCCATGGCGCAGTCCATGAGCTCGGCCAAAAGCGCTGCGACTGCGGCAGGCGAGCCTGGTCAGGGCTTTTCATCGCTGCTTGCATCGCTGGACGGATTGGTGACTGCAGGTCTGCCGCAGACGGCGCTGCAGACCGCCGAGGTGTTGGAGGCGAAGCCGGCGCCAGGCGAGCAGGATGCGTTGCTGATCGCTCAAGGCCATGCGCCGTGGATGAGTCTGGTCGGGCAGACCGCGCAGCTGGACGGGCAGGGTGATGCCGATCTGCGCCAGGGCGTGGCCACCGACTTTCTTTCAGGAAGAGGCCATGCCGCGCAGCTGGCCCATCGCCAGGCTTTGCAGCTCGGGTCCGAGCAGGCGCATGCCGCATTCATGGGCAAGGACTTGCAATCAA
Source organism: Comamonas testosteroni (assembly GCF_000761245.1). Classification (GTDB taxonomy): domain Bacteria; phylum Pseudomonadota; class Gammaproteobacteria; order Burkholderiales; family Burkholderiaceae_C; genus Comamonas; species Comamonas testosteroni_C. Next base: position 111,626 of record NZ_AWOR01000047.1, read on the forward strand.
ATCAGGCTCAAACGTATACGACACAAGCGCAAGCAGCTATTAATTCCGATGCGGCTGCTTTGCCGCCACAGCAGGACGCAGCCGCGCAGGGGCAGAACAGCGTGCACAGCGCGCTGGCTTCGGTGACTGAAGAGGCGCCTGCTGCGCGCGTCGAGCCAGCTGTGCACAAGGCGCAGGCCTTGCCGCAGCAGGGCGTCAGCCTGCAGGGCATGACGGCCGTGCAGCCGCAGGCCCTGGAGGGGCTCAAGGATTTGCTGCGTGCGGCCCGCTCGCCCCAGCAGGATGAAGCTGCGCCACAGGGCAAGATGGCGGCAGTGCAGGGCGGGGCCGACTTGCAGGCCGCAGCGGCTGCCGTCGGGGCAGCCATGGGGGCTGCGAGCGCGGGCATGCAGGGCGGCGGCCAGAACAGCTCCGACTTCGGTCAGAGCCTGGCGGGGCAGGATGCCGCACCTACAGAGCGTGAGCAGGAAGTGTCCGAGCAGGTGGCCTTCTGGGTGCATCAGAAAACGCAGAATGCCGCGCTGTCGATCCAGCATGAGGGCAAGTCGATCCAGGTCCAGGTGCAGCTGAACGGCCAGGAGGCTCATGTACGCTTTGCCGCGGGCGATGAGCAGGCACGCCAGTTGCTGGCCGACGGTCAGGCTCAGCTGCGCGAGCTTTTGCAGGCCCAGGGGCTGAATCTGAGCGGCGTCAGCGTGGATGGGGGCGGCGCCGACGCACGATCCGGGGGGGACAGCCAGGGCGAGGACGCCCGGCGCGGCCAGGCCAGGGTGGCCCGGGTCTCGGTCAATGCTGCCGAGCTGCCCATGGCAGCGGCCGGTGCGCGCAATGGCGCGGGGCCAGTGCAGTCCGGTGTGGACCTGTTCGTGTAGATGATCAGAGCCGGTTCACGGAAACGGTGAGCCGGACATGGCGCGAAACCCGGAATGAAGCCGGGTTTCGCGCTTTTATTCGGGCAATGGTCTGCAGGGCGGGCGGCGAATAATTCAGGCGTGGATCTTCCGTGTCGCGGCAATGGCTGCGAGGTGGATGCAGTCCCCCACTCTTGAGGAATACCCGCCGTGTCAGCCAATCCCAATGCCGCCCCTGTCGCACCTGCTCCTGCCAAAAGCAAGAAGCTGATCGTCATCGTGGCCATCGTTGCCGTGCTGGCCATCGTGGCTGCCGCGGCCTATGTGCTGATGATGCAACGCCAGCACAGCAGCGCCGATGGCGAAGAAGAAGTCAGCGCCAAAGCCACAGTGCCCACTTTCCTGCCTCTGGACAATATGGTGGCCAATCTGGCTGACCCCGGCGGCGACCGCTTTGTGCAACTGGGCATCACGCTGGAGCTGGCCGACGAGAAGACGGCTTCCACCGTCAAGCAATATCTGCCCAGCATCCGCAACGGCATTCTGATGCTGGTGTCCCAGCGCACGGCCGACGAGCTGCTGGCGCGCGAGGGCAAGGAAAAACTGGCCGCCGACATTCTCACCGAGGTCTCGGCGCCGCTGGGCTTCGGCTCGGGTGCCAAGAAGCGCTCGCGCGACGATGAGGACGCCGACGAAGACAGCCCGCGTGCCAATCGCAAGGGGCCTGTGCGTCGCGTGCTGTTCTCCAGCTTCATCATTCAGTAAGCAGGGAGGGAGTGCATGAGCGATTCATTTCTCTCCCAGGAAGAGGTTGATGCTCTTCTTGAAGGCGTTACCGGCGAAAGCCAGCGCTCCGAGGTGGTGGAGGTCGATCTCGGCCAGGTCCGCAGCTACGACATCTCCAGCCAGGAACGCATCGTGCGTGGGCGCATGCCCACCATGGAAATTGTCAACGAGCGCTTTGCCCGCAACTTCCGCATCGGCCTGTTCAACTTCATCCGCCGCAGCCCCGAGGTCTCCGTCGGCACGGTGACGGTGCAGCGCTACAGCGCCTTCCTGCGCGAGCTGGCTGTTCCCACCAATTTCAACATCATGGCCATTCGCCCGCTGCGCGGCAATGGTCTGATCGTCTGCGATCCCTCGCTGGTGTTCGGCGTGATCGACACGCTGTACGGCGGCACGGGTCGTCTGCAGACCCGTATCGAGGGGCGCGACTTCTCGACCACCGAGCAGCGCGTGATCAACCGCATGGTCAATGTGATCTGCGAGGAATACAAAAAAGCCTGGCATGGCATCTATCCGCTGGAGCTGGCCTATCAGCGCTCGGAAATGCAGCCGCAGTTCGCCAACATCGCCACGCCCAGCGAAATCGTGGTCTCCACGGCGTTTCAGCTGGAGATCGGCGATATCTCGGGCTCCATCCACATCTGCATGCCCTATGCAACGCTGGAGCCGATTCGCGATGTGCTGTATTCCTCCACTCAGGGCGATGCCATCGAGGTGGATCGCCGCTGGGTCAAGGTGCTGACGCGGGAAATTCAGGCCGCCGAGGTAACGCTGGTGGCCGAGCTGGCCCGCGCCGATGCCACGGTGGAGCAGCTGCTGGCCATGCGCCCGGGTGACTTTATCGAGCTCGACCGCGAGCCGCTGATTCGCGCCTCCATCGGTGGGGTGCCGGTTTTCGAGTGCCAGTACGGCACGCACAACGACAAATACGCAATCCGCGTGGAACGCAGCCTGCGCGGCGGCGAGACCAGCTGGATGGGAGAGAAGCATGGCAATTGACGACAACAACAAGCCCGCGGGTGACGATCCGTTCTCCGGCTGGGCCGAGGCGCTGGAAGAGCAGCGTCAGCATGACCAGGCCGTCGAAGGCCCCGAGCTGTCCGACCAGGGCGGGCCGCTGGCGGGGGACGCCGCACGCAGCTATGGCGATGTACCGGTGCACGATATCAACATGGTGCTGGACATTCCGGTTCAGCTGTCCGTGGAGCTGGGCCGCACCAAGGTGCCCATCAAATACATTCTGCAACTGGCTCAGGGCTCGGTGGTGGAGCTCGATGCGCTGGCCGGCGAGCCCATGGACGTGTTGGTCAACGGCTACCTGATCGCTCAGGGCGAAGTGGTGGTGGTCAACGACAAGTTCGGTATCCGTCTGACGGACGTGGTGACACCGTCCGAGCGTCTGCGCCGAGTCAGCCGTGGTTGAGAACACGGCCAGCTCTGCGGCAGCGACCCCTTCCATGTGGCCTACGCTGCTGCTGGTCATCTTGTTTGTGGCGGTCATGGCGGCGTTGCCCTGGCTGGTGCGTCGTCTGCAGCAGAAAAACCTGCTGCCGCGCGGCATGGGCATGGCCCGTGGAGCCTCTGCCCTACCGGCGCAGGTGCTGGGCACGCTGGCCATTGGCCCGCAGCAGAGGGTGCTGACCGTGCAGCTGGGTGAGGGGGAGCAGGCCGTGCGCCTGGTGCTTGGCGTGACGGCGCAGCAGATTCAATGCCTGCATGTGCTGCAAGAGCCGTCCGCGTCTTTGCAATCTGCCCGTGCAGCCCATTCACCTGCCGTCTCATCGTTCACTGACTCGCTGATGCGCGCGCAGGCCGACGAAGCGGCCCGGAATTCTGGAAATGTCTAAATTCGTCTCTCGTGCTGCTGCCGCTGTCCTGCTGGTCATGCCCCTGATGGCCGCCGCCCAGGGCGCACCCGCCAGTCTGCCGCTGCTGGTGGGCCAGGGCGCGGGCGGCACCAGCTATTCGGTGCCCATCCAGACACTGCTGTTTTTCACGGCGCTGTCGTTCCTGCCCGCCATCTTGCTGCTGATGACGGGCTTTACCCGCATCGTCATCGTGCTGAGCCTGCTGCGCCAGGCGCTGGGCACGCAGTCCGCGCCGCCCAATCAGGTGGTGATCGGTCTGTCGCTGTTTCTCACCATGTTTGTGATGGGTCCCACGCTGGACAAGGTCTATCAGGACGCCTATCTGCCTTACACGCAAAACAGCATCAGCTTCGAGCAAGCTATGGAAAAAGCCGAAGCCCCCATGCGCGGCTTCATGCTCAAGCAGACGCGCCAGTCGGACTTTGCCCTGTTCAAGCGCCTGGCCAAGCTGGATGCGAATGTCACGGCAGAAACAGCACCTCTGCGTGTGCTGGTGCCGGCCTTTGTGACCAGCGAGCTGAAAACGGCTTTTCAGATCGGCTTCATGATCTTCATTCCGTTTCTGGTCATCGACATGGTGGTGTCTTCCATCCTCATGTCGCTGGGCATGATGATGCTCTCGCCCGTGCTGGTGGCCCTGCCTTTCAAGCTCATGCTGTTTGTGCTGGCCGATGGCTGGAACCTGATCATCGGCTCTCTGGCGGCGAGCTTTGCTACATGAGAGACCCCCTGAGGCGCTTGCCTAGGCGGTCCGCGCCTTCCCCCAAGGGGGACGGCATCCTTGCTGCGAGGCGGCTCTTGCTTGATGCCTCTCACTTAGGCTGCGCTAGTTTCAAGTGCGTTTAATCTTGTCGCTAATGTGGGGAGAAAAACAATGACCTCTCAATTTGTTCTGACCTTTGGCCGCGAGGCGCTGACCCTGCTGCTCATGATCTCCATGCCTGTGCTGGGCGTGGTCATGGGCGTGGGGCTGCTGGTGAGCGTCTTTCAGGCCGTGACCCAGGTGCATGAGGCCACGCTGGCCTTTGTGCCCAAGCTCATCGCTGCGGTGATGGTATTTGCCGTGGCGGGACCGTGGATGCTGTCCACGCTGGTGGACTTTATTCGTCGCACCATAGAGAGCATTCCTGGTTCAGTGGGATGATTTCCTTTAGCGAAGCCCAGATCGCCGCCTGGCTCTCGCCGCTGATCTGGCCGTTTGTGCGCGTGCTGGCACTGTTCACCACGGCGCCTGTGTTTTCTCAGAAAGCCATTCCCATGCGGCTCAAGGTGGGGCTGGCTTTTCTGGTTGCGCTTTGCGCGCAGCCCGTGCTGGGCGAGCAGACTGTGGTCAGCATTGCCTCGGCTCAGGCGCTGGGCACTCTGGTGCAGCAGGTGGTGATTGGCCTGTCCGTGGGTTTTGCCGTGCGCCTGGTGATGGCGGCCATCGAAGTCGCCGGTGAAGTGGTGGGTCTGCAGATGGGCTTGAACTTCGCGTCTTTCTTTGATCCGACCAGCAATGCCCAGCTCAGTGCCGTGGCGCGCTTCATGGTGCAGATCGCCACCTTGCTGTTCATCGTCATCAACGGTCATCTGCTGGTGCTGATGGCGGTTCTCAAGAGCTTTGAGGCCTTTCCCGTCGATGGCAATTTCCTGCAGGCCATCTCCCAGATGCGGATTCACGAGATGGGCAGCGCCGTTTTTGCCAGCGCTTTCTGGATTGCCCTGCCCATGATTGCTATGCTGCTGTTCGTCAACCTGGTGCTGGGCATCATCTCCCGGGTCGCGCCGCAGATGAATATCTATGCCGTGGGCTTTCCGGTCACCTTGACCGTGGGTCTGCTGGGCCTGACGGCCACTCTGCCCTTGCTGGAGCAGCCCCTGGTGGCTCTGCTGCAAAAGGGGATGGCAGTCTTCGGGGTTTAGCGCGAAGCACTATCTGTTTGATAGCTTGGTGCGCATGATGGCAAGGGGATAAGGCCACTTTGGGCTCTGAACGGGAAAGCTGCCCTGGTGCGAGCGCGCAAGCCAGAGATAGCCAGCCGCGCATGGCCTGCCGCGCGCTTCAGGGCGTATCAATCAGGCCGTTCTTGATGGCATATGCGGTCAGCTCCGCGTTGCTGCCCATGCCCAGCTTCTCCAGCACCCGTGCCCGGTACACGCTCACCGTCTTGGGGCTGAGCATCAACTCCTGCGCAATATCGGTCTGGCGCTGACCGCTGGCAATTTTCAGCAGCGTCTGCATCTCGCGCTCGGACAAGGTTTCATGCGGCACGGGGGCGGCAGGCTGGGCCAGGCTGTCGGCCAGCATCTGGGCCACTTCGGCAGTCAGGTATTTGCGTCCGCTGTGGACGGTGCGCACGGCGTCGATCAGCAGCACCGGATCCCCCGCCTTGTTGGCATAGCCGGCCGCGCCGGCCTTGATGCTGCGCAAGGCGTACTGGTCTTCGGGGTACATGGAGACCATGATGACGCGGATCTGCGGATGCGTTTCGCGCACGCTGGCCAGCACTTCCAGGCCGCTGCGGCCCGGCATATTGATGTCCAGCAGCAGCACATCGCAAGTTGCGTCGCGCAGTTGCTCACGCAGTTCGGCATAGCTGCCCGCTTCCGCGGTGACGCTGATGTCCGTCGCCTCCGCCAGGGTGTCGCGTATGCCCCGGCGCAAAATGGCATGGTCGTCGCACAGCACCACGTGAATCAAGGTCGCTCTCCCAGGAAGTCAGATGGCGGACCGGGCAAGCGCTTGGTTGGGCGGCTCATGCCTGGATCTCTGCCAGAGGAATGGTGAGAATGATAGAGGTTCCTAGGCCGGGGTGGCTGCTCACATCCAGCCAGCCTTGAATTGTTCGTGCGCGCTCACTTAGTCCTCGAAGTCCAAAAGACTGTGGCTTGTTGCGATCATCCTGGCTCAGGCCTACCCCGTTATCTGTTACTTCCAGTGTCAAAAAACCCTCGTGGTCGGACAAATCCAGCTTCACCTGGCTGGCTTGTGCGTATTTGCTGATATTGGTCAAGGATTCCTGTGCCGTACGGTAGACCACCACCTGTTGCGCGGGGGCTATTTCCATATGTTCACGGCTGGTGTGCAACTGGGCGGGTATGCCTGTGCGGCGCTCGAAGTCCTGGGTCAGCCATTGCACGGCGGCCACCAGTCCCTGGTCCAGAACGGGCGGGCGCAGGTTCTGCATGATGCGCTGGCTGGCACCCAGTGCGTGCTCCAGCATCTCCAGTGCCGATCTGGCATGCTCGCGCTGCTTGCCCTCGGGGCTGTTGCGGATCAGCCAGGCCAGGTCGAACTTGACGGCCGTGAGCGAGCCGCCGATGTCATCGTGAATCTCACGCGAGATATTGGCGCGCTCCTGCTCGATGCTGGTGTGCAGATGTTCGGTCAGCTCGGCCAGGCGCCTTTCGGACTCGGCCAGCTGCAGTGCGGCGCGGCGGCGGGCTAGCCTCGCCTCATGGACCTCCATGGCGCGCTTGATGACATGGGGCAGGCCGTTGATCTGGTCCTTGAGAAGATAGTCACTGATGCCCAGCCGCATGATGTCCACGGCGGCGGATTCGCCGATGGCACCCGACAACAGTACAAAAGGGGGGGCATCGGCACGGTCGCACACCAGGTCCCAGACGTCGAGAGCCGTGAAGCCGGGCAGATGATAGTCCGCCAGAATCAGGTCGAAATCCTGTGTCTCCAGGGCGCCCCGTACCTCCTGCAGACTGTCCACGACCGTGAGCGTGCAGGGCAGCTGCCCGCGCTTGAGGCTCAGGCGTGCCAGAGCCTGATCTGCGACAGAGTCTTCAATATGAAGGATTTTCAAGGTCTGATTCCGGAATTGCATATCGCCAAGGACGCTATCATTGGATACATTTTGGAACATCGAGGGTAGTCGTCAAGTGTGGCCGTGCGGTCGCGGGGCGGGCTGCCGGGCGGTTCATTTCGTGGGGCATGACAGATGGCTGTCATGATGGTTTTACGCAGTTGGAGTAACAATGCAGACGATGCAAAACCCTTCGGGTGTGCCTGCAGTTGCCGTGCCGGTGATGGTGGCTGCGGAGCTGCAGGATGCCTTGCTGGTCACGCTGCGTGATCTGCAGCGTCTTGAAGGGCTGCTGGACCATGCCACGCACAATCTGCTGGAGCGCTTTGAGCAAGTCAACGGGCAATTGTCGCAGCCGGCCTTGCCTGATTCTGCAGCACTGGCTACAGCACGTGAGTCGCTGCGGCTGGCAGTGACCGAGCTCCAGTTTCACGATATGTCGTCTCAGCTGATTGCCCATATGGCACATACCTTGCAAGCCTGCGCTTTCAGGCTCGGGGCTGCCGCCATGGGCAGGGACGAGGATGAGGCGGAGTCCGCCATCAGTCTGCCAAACCTGCCCGAAAAGCCCAATCCCGTCACGCAAAGCGAGATGGATGCCGGCTCTGTGGAGCTGTTTTGAACTTCTACCCTGTTTTCCGTTGCCCGTCTGTTGGAGCTGTACATGCGATCGATTCTGGCTGTTGATGATTCCCCCTCGATGCGAAAGATGGTTTCTTTCACATTGAGCAGTGCTGGTTTTAAGGTGGTGGAAGCCGTCGACGGTGTGGATGCGCTGGAAAAAGCACAGGCGCAAAACATCGATCTGGTGCTGGCCGACCAGAACATGCCGCGCCTGGACGGCATCGGTCTCACGCGCAAACTGCGTGAAAACCCGAAGTTCAAGGGCACGCCCATCTTGATACTGACCACGGAATCCAGCGATCTGATGAAGCAGGCGGGCCGGGCCGCAGGTGCCACGGGCTGGCTGGTCAAGCCCTTCGATCCCAATCGATTGATCGAAGTTATTCAAAAAGTGCTGCGTTAAGCCGATAACAACGAATCACAGCAGGAAACACCATGGCGGATACACACCAGGATGGCGCAGGTTCGGGCGCAGACTTCGACCTTAGCCAGTTCTATCAAATCTTTTTCGAGGAAGCGAGCGAGAACCTCGACCAGATGGAGCAGATGCTGCTCAGCCTGGACCTTTCGGCCGCCAACGATGAAGAGCTCAACGGTATTTTCCGCTGCGCCCACTCCATCAAGGGCGGTGCGGCGACCTTCGGCTTCTCGGATGTGACCGAGCTCACGCACCGCATGGAATCCCTGCTGGATCGCCTGCGCCGCCACGAAATCACGCCCATCCCCGAGATGGTCGATGTGCTGCTGGAGTCGGCGGACGCCAGCCGCAGCCTGCTGGCACGCCACCAGTCCGGTGACGAGGGCGAACCGGTTTCCACAGCGGAACTGGTGGTCCGCATCGAGGCCCTGGCCCAGGGCTTGACCGAGATTCCCCAGGTCAATCGCAGTGCGGCTGCTGCCGAGCCTGCGCAGCCAGCTGCCGCTGTTGTCGCAGTGGCAGCGGATACGCCCGCTCAGGCGCCGGCCCCGGTTGCGGCCCAGGCGGCGGAGCCAGGCCCTGTGATCGGTACCGAGCCTCCCGAGGGTGCGCGCGAGCTGACGATCGAGATCGGCCCGCTGTCCCGCCTGGAGCTGGGCGACGCCATCAAGGAGCTGTTTCGCGATATTCCGGGTCTGGGCACGATTCAGGACCAGGTCGGCACCAAGGCCGATCACCGCCTGTTCAAGGTCAGGACGGTGTCCACCGATGACGAGTTGCGCGATCTGTTTGTCTTCCATGTCTCCAAGGAGCAGGTGCAGATCAGTGATGCGGCCCAGCCGCAGTCCGCAGCCGAGCCGGTAGTCGAGCCGCAAGCCATGGTGGACGAAGAAGCCGCCATGCCGCCTCACAATCTGCCGGCCGAAGAAGCCTACGGCTTTTTTGCGGGCGCTCCGGGCAGCCCCGATGCCCAGCAGAATCAGGAGCAGGCCGCGCTTGGCGGCGCTGGTGGCGTGGCGCAAAAGGCGGCCCCCAAGGCTGCTGCTGCGCATATGGAGTCCACCAGCATCCGCGTGGATGTGAAGAAGGTGGATCAGCTCATCAATCTGGTGGGCGAGTTGGTCATCACCCAGGCCATGCTGGCGCAGAACAGCCAGGGGCTGGATCCGACGACCTATCAGCAGCTGCTGGCCGGTCTGGCCGACCTGGATCGCAACACGCGCGACCTGCAAGAGTCCGTGATGTCGATACGCATGATTCCCATGTCCACCGTGTTCAGCCGTTTCCCGCGCATGCTGCGCGACCTGGCGGGCAAGCTGGGCAAGAAGATCGATCTGGTCACGCTGGGCGAAGCCACCGAGCTGGACAAGGGGCTGGTCGAAAAGATTACCGATCCGCTGACCCATCTGGTGCGCAACAGCGTGGACCACGGCATCGAGATGCCCGAGGACCGCATCGCTGCAGGCAAGTCCGAGCATGGCACGCTGACGCTGGCGGCATCCCATCAGGGCGGCTCCATCGTCATCGAGGTCCGTGACGACGGCAAGGGCATGAATCGCGAGAGGATTCTGAACAAGGCCCGCGAGCGCGGCATGGATGTCTCCGACAGCATGCCCGACAGCGATGTCTGGCAGCTGATCTTTGCGCCTGGCTTCTCTACGGCCGATGTGGTCACCGATGTCTCGGGCCGCGGCGTGGGCATGGACGTGGTCAAGCGAAACATCACCTCGCTGGGCGGCACGGTGGAGATCGAGTCCGTTGCCGGCGTGGGCATGAAGGTGGCGGTGCGCCTGCCGCTGACGCTGGCCATCATGGACGGCATGTCCGTCGGTGTGGGCGAAGAGGTCTATATCCTGCCGCTGTCCTCGGTGGTCGAGTCCTTCCAGGTCAAGGCCGACGATGTCAACACCGTGGCCAATGGCACGCAGCTGGTCAAGGTGCGCGACGAATACATGCCGGTGATCGCGCTGGAGCGCACTTTCCAGGTGCCGCGCGCCGACGAAAACCAGACCAGCAACATCATGGTGGTGGTCGAGGCCGAAGGCAGCCGCGTGGCGCTGCTGGTCGACGAGCTGCTGGGTCAGCACCAGGTGGTGGTGAAGAACCTGGAAAGCAATTACCGCAAGGTGCCCAATGTATCGGGTGCCACCATTTTGGGCGACGGATCCGTGGCGCTGATTCTGGATACGGGCGCTCTGGTGCGCCGTACCCGCCACTGAGGCAGCCGACCCGAACAACGCAGAGAGAGCCGACATGAACATCATCAACAAGACTGCCGAAGGCGTGGCCACCGGGGCCCGCGAATATCTGACCTTCCGCCTGGGCGAGGAGGAATACGGCATCGACATCCTCAAGGTGCAGGAAATCCGTGGCTACGAGCAGCCCACGCGCATTGCCAACGCGCCCGAGTTCATCAAGGGCGTGGTCAATTTGCGTGGCACCATCGTGCCCATCGTGGACATGCGCCTGCGCTTCAACTGCTCCGAGGTGGAGTACAACGCCTTTACCGTGGTCATCATCTTGAACCTGCGCAACCGCGTGGTCGGCATTGTGGTGGACTCGGTCAGCGATGTGATGGAGCTGCCCGCAGATGCCGTGCGTCCTGCACCCGATATCGAAAGCGCCATCGACAGCGGCTGCATCCTGGGTCTGGGTTCGGTGGGCGAGCGCATGCTGATCCTGCTGGACATCGAGAAGCTCATGGGCAATGTCGACATGGGCCTGGTGGCCTCCGAAGCCTGAGCGCGCCAGAGGTCTGTGTGCTGAATCTGGGACGTAATGCGTCATTCGCTGCACCCCCTGCCAGGCTTGAGCAGGATGATGAGGCGCTGCCGGGCGGCATGTCCGGCCCGCTGGCGCAGGGGCGCGAGTTCGTCTGGTCCAACCGCGACTTTGCCCGTGTGCAGGCCCTGATCTACAAGCGTGCCGGCATCAGCTTGCATGATGGCAAGCACGCCATGGTCTACAGCCGTCTGTCGCGCCGCCTGCGCGAGACCGGGCATGAGAGCTTTGTCAGCTATCTGGATTGGCTGGAGAGCATCAATGACGGGCCCGAATGGCAGGAATTCGTCAACGCCCTCACCACGAATCTGACCTCGTTCTTCCGCGAGCAGCATCACTTCGACATCCTGGCTCAGCATCTGCGCAGCCACAAGCCCGGCGGCAATGGCTGGAAGGTGTGGTGCAGTGCGGCCTCCACGGGAGAGGAACCTTACTCCATCCTGATGACGGCCGTGGAGAGTCTTGGCGCCTCGGCCAGTTTTCAGCTCATGGCCAGCGATATCGACTCGCGCGTGCTGGAGACCGCCTCGCGCGGCGTCTACCGGGCAGAGAACCTCAAGGGCGTGAGCACCGAGCGGCTGCACCGCTTTTTCCTGCGCGGGCGCTCGGCCAACTCCGGCATGGTGCGCATCAAGCCGGAGCTGCGCCGCATGGTGGACTTTCTCAACGTCAACCTGATCGCCGGCGATTGGCCGTTCCGGGAGACCTTCGACATCGTCTTCTGCCGCAACGTGATGATTTATTTCGACGCACCGACTCAGCGTCGCGTGCTGGAGCGCATTCATCATGTGATGCGTCCGGGCGGGCTGCTGTTTGTCGGTCATGCCGAGAATTTCAGCGATTCGCGCGATCTGTTCGCGCTCAAGGGCAAGACCGTCTATGAGCGCCAATGAAGCTGAAGGGCAGGGCTGCAAGTCATGAGGAATCTGAGCTCTCCGCTGGAACTGCCAGTTGCTGGCGCTGCCAGACCCCTGCGCGGCAACAGCTTCGTGCCCCAGGGCTATCCTGATCCGGCCATGCCGGCGCCGGTCTCATCGCTGGAGCAGCTCAAGCGCCAGCCGCGCCAGCCCGGCGAGGCCTCGTTCTTCTACTACGACCCGCACTTCCAGCTCAATTCGGCCAAGGTGCTGCCGGGCGAGTATTTTGTCTCGCGCGACGAGATGGCCATCGTCACCGTGCTGGGCTCCTGCATCGCCGCCTGTCTCTGGGATCGCTTCATGCGCATCGGCGGCATGAACCACTTCATGCTGCCCGACGGCGACAGCAGCGATGTCTCGGGGCGCTATGGCTCCTATGCCATGGAGCTGCTGATCAACGAAATGCTCAAGCTGGGGGCGCGGCGCGAATCCATGCAGGCCAAGATTTTTGGCGGCGCCCAGGTCATGGCCAATTTCACGACCATGAATGTGGGCGAGCGCAACACTAGTTTTGTGACAGAGTATCTGCAAACCGAGCGCATTCCCATCGTCTCCGAGGACGTGCTGGACATCTATCCGCGCAAGGTGGTGTTTTTCCCATCCACGGGCAAGGCCATGGTCAAGCGCCTGGCACACGCCCATCCCGAGGCATTGGTGCAGCAGGAAATCACTCGCGGCAACGCGGCTGCGGTGGCACGCAATACGGCGGGCGGCTCGGTGGATCTGTTTTGAGGAAGGTTGAGCGTTGTTAAAGCCAAAAATCCGGGTGATCGTGGTGGACGACTCTGCGCTGGTGCGCAGTCTTCTGGCCGAGATCATCAATCGCCAGCATGACATGGAGTGCATCGGCTCGGCCAATGACCCGTTGATCGCGCGTGAAATGATCCGCGATCTGAACCCCGACGTGATCACGCTGGATGTGGAAATGCCCCGCATGGACGGCATCGATTTCCTCGGGCGGCTCATGCGCCTGCGACCCATGCCGGTGGTGATGATCTCCACGCTGACCGAACGCGGTGCCGAAGTCACCATGCGTGCCCTCGAACTGGGCGCCATCGATTTTGTGGCCAAGCCCCGCGTCGGTGTGGCCAACGGCCTGCAAGAGCTGGCCAGCCAGATCGTGGACAAGATCCGCGTGGCTGCCGTGGCCCAGGTGCATCGCTTGCCGGTGGTGCCGCACGGTGTGGCAGCGGCAGCGAGTGCGGGTGCGGGTGCCAAGCCTGCTGCGCCCCGTGCGCCTGCGGCACCCAGCCTGCTGGGCCGCATCTCGACCGAAAAAATCATCGCCATCGGCGCTTCCACGGGGGGCACCGAGGCGATCCGTGAAGTGCTCACGCATCTGCCGGCCGACTGCCCGGCCATCGTCATCACCCAGCACATGCCGCCGGGCTTCACCACCAGTTTTGCGGCGCGCCTCAACAGCCTGTGCCAGATGACGGTCAAGGAGGCCACGCATGGCGAGCGTTTGCTGCCCGGCCACGCCTATATCGCCCCTGGTGGCAAGCATTTCTCCATCACGCGCAGCGGCGCCAACTATGTGGCCGTGGTCGATGATGCGCCGCCCGTCAACCGCCACAAGCCCTCGGTCGAGGTGCTGTTCAAGTCGGTTGCCGCCAGCGCCGGGCGCAATGCCTACGGCATCATGCTCACCGGCATGGGTGCCGATGGTGCCACCGCCATGCGCGAGATGCGTGATGCCGGCAGCTACAACCTGGTGCAGGACGAGAGCACCTGCATCGTCTTCGGCATGCCCCGCGAAGCCATTGCCCATGGTGCGGCCGACGAGGTACTGCCTCTGCCGCAGATCGCTCATGCCCTGCTGACCAAGCTGCGCGGTGGCTCGGACCAGGTGCATCACCGTATCTAAGATTGCATAAAAAGAGAGCGCCTTGCGCTTGTCAGATAATGACTTCAGGCTTCTAGAGCTTTGAAATCAAGATCTGACAGGCGCAAGGCGCTCTCTTATTTGATGGCCTGATTATTCAGACAGCAAGGTCCAGCGCTCCAGCGCCTCCATCAGCGCTTCATCGATCTCCGCATCGCGCTGGTGCATGGCAACGGCCTTGGTGTTGTCGCTGGCAAACAGGCTGCCGTCGGCCAGCGCTTGCTGAATCTGCTTTTGCTCGCTCTCCAGTGCGGCAATCGTGGCCGGCAGGGATTCCAGCTCGCGCTGATCCTTGTAGCTGAGCTTCTTCTTGGGGCTGGCCGCAGCTTCGGTGCGGCTTGCGACGGGCTTTGGCTCCTCCTTGGGGGTGGACTTGGCCTGCGCGGCTTCGGCCATGGCCTTGCTGCGGCGCGATTGCTCCATCCAGTCCGTCACGCCACCTTCGTATTCACGCCAGTGGCCGGGGCCTTCCCAGGCAATCGTGCTGGTGACCACGTTGTCGAGGAAAGTGCGGTCGTGGCTGACCAGAAAGACCGTGCCGTCATAGCTTTGCAGCAGGTCTTCCAGCATGTCCAGCGTCTCGATGTCCAGGTCGTTGGTCGGCTCGTCCAGCACCAGGACATTGGCCGGTCGCGCAAACAAACGGGCCAGCAGCAAGCGGTTGCGCTCGCCGCCTGACAGCGATCGGACCGGGGAATGCGCACGCGCCGGAGAGAACAGAAAGTCCGCCAGATAGCTTTTGACGTGCTTTTTCTGGTTGCCGATCTCGATCCACTCGCTGCCGGGACTGATGAAGTCCTCCAGCGTGGCATCCAGATTTACCTGATGGCGCATCTGGTCAAAGTAGGCCACCTGCAGATTGCCGCCCAGGCGCACATCGCCGCTGTCCGGAGCCAGCTCGCCCAGGATCATCTTCAGCAGCGTTGTCTTGCCTGCGCCATTGGGGCCCAGCAAGCCGACCTTGTCACCACGCAAAATGGTGCCGCTGAACTTCTCGACGATCTTCTTTTCGCCAAAGGACTTGCTGACATCGGTCAGCTCGGCCACGATCTTGCCCTGATAGCCGTCACCCTTGCCGGATGCGATATCCATGTTCACGCTGCCCAGGACATCTCGGCGCTGGGCACGGCTGGCACGCAACTCCTGCAGACGGCTGATGCGGCTCTGGCTGCGGGTGCGACGGGCTTCCACGCCCTTGCGAATCCAGACCTCTTCCTGGGCCAGCAGCTTGTCCGCCTTGGCGTTGATGACGGCTTCCTGGTTGAGCTGCTCTTCCTTTTGCAGCACGTACTGAGAGAAGTTGCCCGGGTAGGCGCGCAGAATGCCCCGATCCAGCTCCACGATGCGGGTAGCAATGCGGTCCAGAAAGCTGCGGTCGTGGGTGATCGTGATCACGCTGCCCTTGAAGGCAATCAGCAACTCCTCCAGCCACTCGATGGAGTCCAGGTCCAGGTGGTTGGTCGGCTCGTCGAGCAGCAGGACATCGGGGCGTGCCACCAGAGCCTGGGCCAGCGCCACGCGCTTGCGGGTGCCGCCGGACAAGCTGCCTACCAGGGCATTCGGGTCCAGATGCAGGCGCTGCAATGTTTCCTCTACGCGCTGCTCCCAGTTCCAGGCGTCGTAGGCCTCGATCTGCGTCTGCAGCTCGTCCAGATCCTCGCCCTCGCCGCCGGCCAGATAGCGCTCACGAATCGCAATCACCGCCGCAATGCCGTCAGATGCCGACTCGAAAATGGTGTGCGCAGGGTTCAGATCAGGCTCCTGCGCCACATAAGTGATGCGGACCCCGTTCTGCACCTGGAGCTGGCCGTCATCGGCCTTTGCCAGGCCGCCCAGAATCTTGAGCAGCGAAGACTTTCCGGCGCCGTTGCGGCCGATCAGACCGACGCGCTCGCCGGTCTCCAGGGAAAAATTTGCGTGGTCCAAAAGAGCCACGTGCCCGAACGCCAATTGAGCGTCTAACAAAGTAATCAGTGCCATCGTGCCAGCATTATCGTTGGCCGCCATAGAGACAGCGGCCGTAAGGCCGCTGTCTCTATCTCTGTCTAAGGACGCGGCCCAGGCAAAGACCACGCTGGCAGATGAATCTTTTGTGTCAGAAGCGGCGTGGCTAGGGTTTTTCCTATGCTATAGTTCGATTCATCGCAGCAAACGACTGCCTCGCAAAACTTCAAAAGTTCTTGCGCAGCGCCTCGAAAGTTGTGATACACTACAAGGCTTCGCTGATCGCAGCAAGCAACGAG
>NZ_AWOR01000048.1 GCF_000761245.1 Comamonas testosteroni
GCTCTTCAAATACGCAGCCACTCAGCACTGATAGACACCAAGCAGAGTACCTGCTGACAAAGCGACTCAGCTTCGCCCCCCATGTCGACATCGTGGGCGCAACGCGTTTTGTTCCAAAGGAACGCCACGACAGTTTTTTGCGCCTAAATATCGAATACAATCCGCATCCCTCCAGGGTGAGAGCTGGGAATTGAAATCCCCCACAGCAGGGCGTTCCGGTCCAATCCGGCACTACATACCCAAGCCGAGAAGGCAGCTTCGCTCCATCCAGCCTTCCGTTCTCCACGCGAAAAGCAGGCGCATCAATTACGCCACAGCCGCATGCCTTTCCCTTGCCGGGATAAGGCAGGATCTCTCTTGCTCGCTCATTTTTTCGAAGTTGCACAGTCACTGTGCATAACTTTGCACAATCTGGTGCGGACCTATGTCTTGCAATGCCATGCTTGGCATCGAGAGCATCGCCCCATCTGGCAAACATCCATTCGCTTCAATCCTTTAGCACATAGCAGGTCACCAGGGTCATTTCTCTCTGAGAAATGCCTTTTGAGCATCGCTGTGCTTGTACTGTCAACGAGATCCTTTGCTGTCAATCCGAGCAACCCAGGCTTGAGTCAAGCCACAAAAAAAGCGCTGTCCATGACAGCGCCTTTTTCCACAGATCATGTGGACATTATTGTGGATATCCGGTGAAATCCTGGTGATAACAGCACACAAGCCCTTGTACTTATGGGTTGAAAGGTAGGTTGCCTCCAAATCAGGCAATTGCAACCAAAGGGTTAACCCTTGATGATTTTCAGAGCTGACGCCGGATCACTAGTCGCCCCGACTCGGTGATATGCCAGTGCTTTTCTGCGTCCTGCTCCACCAGCCCCCGCTCCAGCAGGCGCCTGGAGAGATACTCCTTGGCGGCCGACCACAGGGAGACATCCTCGCCCAGCTCCAGCTTCTTGAGCGTTTCCAATTCATCGACCGTAGGTTCATACACAGGTGCGCGATAGACTGCGGTTTGCATGGTGACTTCTCCTAAGCTCGTGCGATGACTGGCCGCTTCGGCTACGAAGCGCCTGAGATCCAAGATAAACCTGTCATCAGCGACACGCAATAGTTACCTGCCTGCTTTACCTTTATTCACCCGAGCTATACCCCACCCTCACAGAGTTGGCAGCCTGGCAACAGGCTGCCAACTCATTATTCAGGAGCTGACCACCTTTATGCTGTATGCGCTTGCTGTACTTTTCGCCTTCCAGCTACTGGGTGAGTTCCTGGCCCGCTTTACGGGCTTGCCTCTGCCCGGTGCGCTGATCGGCACCCTGCTTTTGCTGCTGGGCCTGCTGTTTTACAAACGTCTACCCAAGACACTGGAAGACACGGCTCAGGTGCTGTTGCAGAACATGATGCTGCTTTTCATCCCCGTCATTGCGGGCGTGATGCTGGAATTCGACCATCTGCGCCGCGAATGGCTGCCGTTTGTGCTGGCCTGCATTGCCGGCGCGGCCATCACATTCACCGCAACCGCCCTCACCTTCCGCCTCTGCCTGCAGCGCCAGCGCACTCGCAAGCCGGATGAGGAGTCCGCCGCAAAGCAGGAGGCCAACGTATGAGCACCTCACTGCTTGAGCGTCTGCACACCACCTGGCTGAGCCTTGCCGAAGGCTCGCCCCTGCCCTGGCTGGTGCTGACTATGCTGGTCTATATGGCGGCCATGGCCGTCTACAGAAAAAGCGGTAACCGCCCCCTGTTGATACCGGTGTTTACGGGCGTGGTGGTCATCGTCGCCATTCTGATGATCACGGGCACGCCTTATGCCACCTACCGCAGCGGCGTATCCCTGCTGGGCCTGATGATAGGGCCGGCCACCGTGGCACTGGCCATCCCGCTGTACGCCCAGCGCGAACGCATCAGCCAGCTGTGGCTGCCCATCAGCGTGGCACTGCTGGTGGGCTGTCTGGTCGCACTGTTTTCAGCTCTGGGCATTGCCTGGGCTTTCGGCGGCTCCCAAGCCACGCTGATCGCCGTGGCCCCCAAGTCGGCCACCATTCCCATCGCCCTGCCCATGGCCGAGCGCTTCGGCGGAACACCCTCGCTAGCTGCCGTAGCGGTGGCCATTACCGGCATCAGCGGCACCATGATGGCGCCGCTGCTGTGCCGCGTACTGCGTCTCAAGGATCCGGCGGTGCAGGGCTTTGCCATCGGACTCACGGCCCATGCAATTGGCACGGCACGCGCCATTCAGCTCAACCCCACAGCCGCTGCGTTCTCCGCCCTGGCCATGGGCTTGAACGGCGTGGCCACGGCTGTGCTGATGCCTCTGGTGCTGGCGATTACTCCCTGGATCTAAAACAATAGCTGCTAGTACTTGATTCATAAACGCTGGCAGCTATTTTTGACTAACTTTTACGCTCGCTACGCCTGTAGGCTGCAAGCGCCCCCAGAACCAGTACCATCCCCAGCCACTGCACCGGCTGCGGCTTGGCACCAAACCAGAGCAAGTCCACCAGCAAAGCCATGACGGGGTAAATAAAGGACAGACCGGCGATCGCCTGTGCCTGCAATCTTTGAAATGCCGTGTACATCAGCGTGTACATCCAGGCCGTATGCACCAGGCCCAGCACCAGCACCGCACTCCAGGCCTTGGGACTGAAGAGTGCCTGGGCGCGCAGCTCCCACACCCAGGGCAGCAAGCTCAGCGCCCCCACCAGCATCTGCAGCATCGCGATCTGCGCCGGCGCAAGCCGCCTGAGCCGCTGGGTGGCCAGGGTGGCCATGGCATAAAGACCGGCTGCCAACAGTGCCAGCACAATGCCCAAGGATTGCCCTTGCGACGCCTGCTGCTCAGACAGCCCGACCAGGCCGCTGCTCAAGCCCACGCCGATCAGCGCCAGTACCAGCCAGGGCAGCCGGCTGAGCGGCAGAGGCTCGCCCTGCAACAGAGCGGCCAGCAGCAACAGCAAGAAGGGCTGCACGTGATAGACCACCGTGGCGATGGCAATGCCGCTGTATTCATAGGCACGAAACAGGCACAGCCAATTGACGATGAGCGCCACCGCCCCCAGCAGCAGCCAGCCGCTCTCGCGCCAGCTCGGCCTGGACCACTGGCCCGACCAAAGCACCCAGGCTGCCAGCCCGAGGCCGCCGAGCAGACAACGCAACCACACCACCCACAGCACGGGCAGGCCGCTCTCCAACACCAGCAGGCCGATGGTTCCGGAAAGCGCCATGGCCAGCACCATGCGCCAGTTGCCGCCAGCTGCTGCATTGGATGGCGAGGTGGCGGCCACAACCGGCTTGGAAGCCAGCGCCTGCAAAGAAGAAGAGGTCTGAGAAGTCATGATGGCATCGTCCATCAATCACATTCATGCATCAATAAAGCTTTATTCCACTTACTATTACCCAGAGATCAACAATCAAACTGAACCATGAGCACAGAGCCCGGCCTGCTTCCTGAAATGCTGGTTTTCGCCAAGGTGGTGGATCTGCGCAGCTTTGCCGCCGCCGCGCGGCAACTGGATCTGACCACCTCGGCCGTCAGCCGCAGCGTGGGCCGACTGGAAGCCCATTGGGGCGTGCGGCTGCTGCATCGCACGACCCGCTCCCTGTCCCTGACCGAGCTGGGTGCCGAGATCTATGCCGCCTGCAGCCAGCTGGCTCAGACCGCCAGCGATATCCACGCCATTGCCGGCCATTACAGCGGCGTGCCGCGCGGCACGGTGCGACTGACGGCGCCGACCATCTTTGGGGAAATCTGGCTCAGCGCACAGCTGCCCGCCCTGCGCCGCCAATGGCCCGAGCTCGAGGTCGCCGTCAGCCTCAGCGATCAGATGCAGGACCTGGCTCAGCAAGGCCTGGACCTGGCCATTCGCCTGACCCGGCCCGAACAGCTGCCGCCGCATATGGTGGCGCGCGAGCTGCGCCAAGTGCGCTACATCGCCGTGGCCTCGCCGGCCTACCTCAAGGGCCTGATCAAGCCCCCCAAGCACCCGCAGGAGCTGGGCCGCGAGCATGGCGTGGCATGCATCACGTTGGGCTATGGCGACTTCCAGAACCGGCTGCAATGGGTACACGGCCAAGATCGCAGCTCGGTGCCTGTCGCGACCGAAGTCGCCGTTCACTCTCCTTTGTCCATGGACAGCAGCACCGGAATCATCAATCTGGCGCTGCAGCACCAGGGCATAGGCCTGGTGGCAGACTTTGCCGCCCAGGCTGTGTTGCACAGTGGCGCGCTGGTACAGGTTCTGCCCGACTGGCAACTGACGGGCAATTACGCGCCGCGCACCGCTTATGCACTGTATATGCCCTCGCGCCACCTGCCGCTCAAGGTGAGGGCGCTGATTGATCACCTGGTCGAAGCAGGCAAGCATTAAACCCATGACTCAAACTGACCCAGCCGCAGCGGCCTGATGGCCAGCCGTATCGACAGTCGCTGCGGCGGCTTCCGGCCAGAAAAGAGCACGCACTTCAGCACAGGCATAAGGCAGGATTAAGGCAGGATCAGTGCCATACCGCTCAACATGCTGCCCGCATCAGCGAAGGCGCGGCCCAGCCCCGATTGCAAAACCGGCCCCGTGAAGCAGGAGAGCGCCACGCCGGTCAGTGCTGCAGAAATGGCAAGACTCGGCGCCCAGTTCCTGAAGAACAGCTGGCCGTAAAAAGAGACCCATGCGATCACCGTCAGCACTGCCATGGCCTACCATAGCCCGGGCGGGTAGCGGCTGCTGCCACCGAAGTGCGCCGTGCTGTCATGAATCGACTTCAGACTCGCCGGGAGCAGCGTGAAATAGGAATCCAAGTACAGGCCCATCACAGGAATCGCCATGGAGGCAAGAACTATGGCCCGGTATGTCGACTTTTCAATTTCCTCCCTTTCGCTGGTTGCGCCGCACATCGCATCGGGATATCCCCATTCGACCACGACAAGCTTGTGGACAAAGTCAAGCACTCAACGGGATAAGCCAGTCAAGCCATTGTTCTCAAAAGACTTTTGAAAGCATGCTTAAATTTTAAGCAAATCACACCCCGGGTCGCTCAAAACCTGCCAAATCTGCATTTCATAGCAGCTCAGGCAGGCCTGAATTGGGCTGCAGAGCAGTTCTCCCCAGTAAATCGCTACAAGCTTGTGGACAAACCCCGGCAACGCCTTGAATAAGCGAGCTAAGTCCTTGTCAGCGCAGGACAATCGGGGAGCTGATTATTTTTTAATCAACACCCCATCGGAGCCACCAAGCTCTCAGCGCAGTGGCCCTTGCCAATCGGCCAGGCGATAGGCACTGTCCCAGAACTGCCATTCCAGCCGGGCCGCATCCTTGTAGGCTGCATGCATGGCCGTGCGCGTGGTCTCGGTGGCCTCCTCGGCCAGGCGATCCACCGTGGCGCAGACGCCGCGCACCGCCGCATGAAACTCCTCGCTGGCATAGGTGTCCACCCAGGCCTGATAAGGATTGTCTTTGGCCGAGCGCGCATGAATGTCGCGCCCCACCTCGGCATAGATCCAGAAGCAGGGCAGCAGCGCGGCCACGGCCACCGGGTAAGTGGCGCTCCAGGCCGTGGCCAGCAGATAGCTGGTGTAGTGATGGCAGGCCGGCGTCAGCGGCGTGGCTGCAAACTGCTCGGGCGTCACGCCGAATTCACGCATGAAGCCGCCATGCAAGGCGCGCTCCACCACCACGGCCTCATTGGCAGCATTGGCAAACTGCACCACGCCTTCGGCGTTATCGGATTTGGCCGCCGTCACGGCCAGCGCGCGGCCATACGCAACGAGGTAGTGCGCATCCTGAATCATGTAGTGGCAAAAGCGCTCCCGGCTCAGCGTGCCGGCCGCCAGCTCCTGGTTGAAGGGCAGCTCCAAGGTACTTTGAAACAGCGCCTGGTTGGCATTCCACAGACTTTGGCTGAATGACATGATTCGACTCTCCACTGCAAAAATTCATAGCAGCCAGCGCTTTGCTGGCTGCTCTAGAAGCTGTTTTTACCTGAAATAAGCCATTTGCTATTCATACCGCTACGGCTTTGAGGTCAAAGCTGTATTGCAGCTGATGCGCTCCATTCGCCCCGAACTTGTCCGTTGATTCATACGAGCGCCAAACCAACAGACAGGGCCGAGGAAACCATAGGCTCCAAAGACCTCATTAGCCCCATTGACTGACTGATCAGTCGGTTCATAGACTTGCATCAAGGAATCACCCAAACATCACATGGATTGGAAGGAGCCAGAGGAATGAATACCAATTTTGCAAACGAGCTTCACCGCCGCGCCACACGTGCCATGCAAACCGGACTGGCCGACGCCGACACACAGGGCGGGCAGGTCGCAGTCTCCCAATACACCAGCGACGAGCAGACCACGCAGGAGCTGCGCCTGTTGCGCCAGTTTCCCCAGCCCGTGGCCGGTAGCTCATCCATTCCCACGCCCGGCGCCTGGCTGTCGCTGACTCCATTTGATGTTCCGCTGCTGTTGGTCAGGCAATCCGACGGAGCCGTCCACGCTTTCTTGAACGTCTGTCGCCACCGCGGCGCACGCGTTGTGGCCGAGGGCAGCGGCACCGAAGCACGAGCCTTCATCTGTCCCTACCACGCATGGACTTACCAGCCCGATGGCGACTTGCGAGGTGTTCCCGACTCCTTTGGCTTCCCACGCCTGAAGAAAGAGACGTCCGGTCTCAAAAGGCTGGCTGCCGTAGAGCGAGGCGGCGTCATCTGGGTGGTGCTGGACCCCACATCACCCATCAGAGATATCGGCACACACCTGGGCCCACTCATGGAGAACCTGGAGTCGCTGGACGGGCTCCACTCCCCCGTGTCCTATGCACAGCGCTCGCTCGAAGTCAACGCCAACTGGAAGCTGCTGACAGATGGCATCTTTGAAGCCTATCACTTCAAGGTTGCGCACCGCCAGACCATTGCCCACATGTTCATGAACAACCTGCAACTGGTGGACGAATTTGACCTGCACCGACGCTTGTACCTCATCAAGTCCCGCTTTCCAAAAGAGCAACCCGAGGCAAACGGCTTCGAGCCGCGCAAGTACGGCAACCTGACTTACTACTTCTTTCCCAACACGATGATCCTGGTCCAGCCCGACCACGGGCAGCTCAGCTACCTGGAGCCGCTCAGCGCCTCTCGCACCCGGATTCATGAAATCACGCTGATTCCGTCCGAGCCCGCTACGGACAAGGCTGCGGCGTACTGGAACGCCAACGTGGACCTGTACCGCCGGACTCTGGCCGAAGACTACGCCCTCGCAGAGTCCATACAGGCCGGCTTGGCCTCAGGCGCCAATGACAGTCTCACCTTTGGCTCTTTCGAGTACAGCGCGCCCCGCTTTCACACACAGCTCAAACAACAGCTGGACTCGCTCCAGCCCAGCCCTCAGACCCACAAGCCTGTGAAGACCACCACTAGCTGACCCCTTTTCTCTGCATGTGCCGCTGCGTTAGGTTGAGCCACGACCACCTGCTGAGACCCACACAGCATTTCACGAGGCAAGCCATGAGCGCCCAGAATCTGATCGACTGCTTAATGCAGCAAAGAGCAATCCCTGCAAACCGCCCTGGTCACTGCCGGCCTCCGAGCTATCAGCTTTGCGGAGATGAACCGCCAGACCAACCAGTTGGCGAATGCGCTGAAATCACTGGGGGTGGGATCGCAGGACCGGGTTGCTTTGCTGAGCAAGAGCCAGATTGATTTTGCTCAGCTGATTCTTGCCTGCGTGAAGATCGGCTCCGTTGGCATGCCGATCAGCTGGTCGCTTCAGCGTGGATGAGCTGCGCTTTGTGCTTGAAGATTCAGACGCCCGCGTGCTGATCATCGACACGCAGTTTCTGGACCGTATCGGCGCTCGCAGTACTTCGTCAGGACTGCGCATCTCGACGACAGATGGTGCCGATCCCGAACACCAACGGCTGTCCGAGCAGTCGATCTCGCATGTACTCCCGGCACTTGCCATGATCAGCTTCCTGCTGACCCAGCCAGCCTGCCTGCCAATACTGACCTTGATTTCAGCCAGCTCAAACTCATCGCTTATGGAGCCCCCCATCACCGAACCCGTGCTGTAAGCAGCCATGCAGCGATTTAACTGCGATTTTTCACAGATCTGTGGACCGACTGAAGTTGCAGGCGTCGTCACCAACCTCCCCCGAAGGCCACCGCAAAGCAGATGGACTACCGCGCACGGAATCAGGCAAGCTGCTCAAGCGCCAACTACGCGCACCGTACTGGGCGGGACAAGAGCAGGCCATCAACTCAACGAGCCACAGCACACGCGCCGCCCTCCGGCCTGTGCCCTCCCATTTCTATAATCACCGGATGCCCTGCAAACCGCTCTCTCGTAAAGAACTGATTCTGGATCGTGCCGAACAGCATTTCGCCGACCACGGATTTCAGGGGGCATCACTATCGGCCATTGCGCGGGACTGCCAGATTGGCAACCCCGGCCTTCTACACCACTTTCCCAGCAAGGAAGTGCTGTATCGCACCGTGCTCGAGGCTCAGGCACACGAGCTGATGCAGCGCATGGAGCAAGGCGTCCAGTCCGAGGATCTGCTGCAGCAGCGCTTGCAGGCCTTCATCTTGCTGCAGATCGAATGGATGCAGGCCCGCCCTGCAGGCTTCAAACTCATTACTCGCGAGCTGTTGGATAACTCCGAGCGCATTGAACAGGCTCATACCCGGCCGCTAGAGATCTTTTTGCTTCAGAGCGTGGCCTTGATTGAGGAAGGTCAGGCCGCGGGATTGCTACGTCAAGACATCGCTGCCGTTGCTTTGCTGACCATTATTCTGGGCAGCCTCAATTACGCACAGATTGTGCGCCCCACCTTCGGCAGAGCCTTTACCGAGCCAGCCCTCAAGAGCAGCGACCACTGGATGCGGCGCATCGCTGCCGATGTACTACTACTCATCAGCGCTTCAAGCTTCGCCTTAAAAAAGGCATGACGCAGCCAGTTCACTCACTCTGTTTTTCCACCACGAACATCCTGTGCGCGGCCCTGCAGCCACTGGCTGAACACGCGTAGCGCCGGCGACGGTTGTGCCTCGGTCGCCAGCGCAGGCGTGACCAGGTAATAGGCGCGGTTGCCGCGCAGCGGCTGGGGGCAGGCGACGATGAGATCGCCACGCGCAATCTCCTGCTCGATCAGCATGGGCGGGATCAGCGCCACGCCCAGACCCTGGCTGGCAGCCACGGCCAGCATGGAAAACAGTTCGAGCCGCATGCCGTCGAGCGCCCGCGGCGCATCGACATGCATCGCGTCGAACCACTGGCGCCAGCCCTGGGGGCGCGTGCTTTGCTGCAGCAGCGGCAGGCGCGCAATCACCTCGGGGCCCACCGGCAGCCAAGCGCGGCCCGGATCACGCTGCTGGGCCGTGGCCAGCAGTTGCGGGCTGCACACGGGAACGACCTCTTCGTCCATCAGCCACTGCGCCTGCACGCCGGGCCAGCGCGCCACCTGCTCGGGCGTGCCCGCATACAGGGCCGCGTCAAACACGGTGTCGGCAAACAGAAACGGCCGGGTCTGCACATCGATGTGCACTGTGATGTCAGGATGCTGCTGGGCCAGCTGCGGCAGACGTGGCAGCAACCAGCGTGTGGCAAAGGTGGGGACGGCCGCCAGATTGATGGGGCCCCCCTCGCCCTGATGGCTCATCAGATCCAGCGTGTCACGCTCCAGCCCCTGCAGCCAGCGTCCCACCTGCTTGGCGTAATGCAGGCCCGCATCGGTGAGCAGCACGCCGTGGCGCGTGCGCTTGAACAGGGCCACGCCCACAAACTCCTCCAGCGCAATGATCTGGCGCGAGACGGCACTTTGCGTCAGCGACAGCTCCTGTGCAGCCTTGGTGTAGCTGATATGGCGGGCGGCCGATTCAAAGCAGGCTAGGGCCTGGGTGGAAGGGAGAACTCTGCGCATATCTCTTGTGCTTAGAACGCATCAATCAATCTAAAAACAATGGGAAAACCCTGAATAATTCATTTATACATGCGTTTTACTCATCCGTAGATGATTATTCATCGTTTGCCAGCCCCTGTTCTGCAAACCTAATATGTGTGCAAGCACTCAGGCGGAAATGCGCCTGCAACCCGACACCTTGCATTCAGGAGATGAACATGGCCAATGGCTACCAGTGGGACGACTGCTTCCAGCTCGACCAGCAACTGACCGAAGACGAGCGCATGATCCGCGACGCAGCGCGCGATTACTGCCAGGACAAGCTCAAGCCCCGCGTGCAAGCCATGTTCCGCAATGAGTCGGTGGACATCAGCATCTTCCGCGAGATGGGCGAGTTGGGCCTGCTGGGTCCCACCATCCCCACGCAATACGGTGGCGCGGGCTTGAACTATGTGAGCTACGGTCTGGTGGCGCGCGAGATCGAGCGTGTTGATTCGGGCTATCGTTCCATGGCCTCCGTGCAATCGTCTCTGGTGATGGTACCCATCAACGAGTTCGGCACCGAAGCGCAGAAGATGAAATACCTGCCCAAGCTGGCTTCGGGCGAGTTCATCGGCTGCTTCGGCCTGACCGAGCCCGACCACGGCTCCGACCCTGGCTCCATGGCCACACGCGCCTACAAGGTCGACGGCGGCTATCGCCTCAAGGGCAACAAGATGTGGATCACCAACAGCCCCGTGGCCGACGTGTTCGTGGTCTGGGCCAAGGAAGTCTCCGAGGACGGCACTGTGGGCCAGATCCGCGGCTTTGTGCTGGAAAAGGGCATGAAGGGTCTGTCCGCCCCCGCCATCCACGGCAAGGTGGGCCTGCGCGCCTCCATCACCGGTGAAATCGTGATGGACGATGTGTTCTGCCCCGAAGAAAACGCCTTCCCCGAGGTGCGCGGCCTCAAGGGCCCGTTCACCTGCCTGAACAGCGCCCGCTTCGGCATTGCCTGGGGCGCACTGGGTGCGGCAGAAGACTGCTGGCACACCGCCCGTCAGTACACGCTGGACCGCAAGCAGTTCGGCCGCCCCCTGGCCGCCAACCAGCTGATCCAGAAGAAGCTGGCCGATATGCAGACCGAAATCACGCTGGGCCTGCAAGCCGCGCTGCGCGTGGGCCGCATGAAGGACGAGCACCAGAACGTGATCGAGATCACCTCTCTGGTCAAGCGCAACAACTGCGGCAAGTCGCTGGACATCGCCCGCATGGCGCGCGACATGCTGGGCGGCAACGGCATCAGCGACGAGTTCGGTGTGGCCCGCCACCTGGTGAACCTGGAGGTGGTCAACACCTACGAAGGCACGCACGATGTGCATGCGCTGATCCTGGGCCGTGCCCAGACCGGTATTGCGGCGTTTGCTAATTAACTCCCCCTGAGCGGCTATGCCGCTTCCCCCTCTCTGGCGCTTCGCGCCGGAGGGGGACGGGAACCTCGCTGCGGGACGGCCCTTGCTCGTTCCCCCTTGCGAAAGGGGCGGTGCCGGCCTCCAGCAATAAAAACCCTTCCGCTATCTATTTGTTAGCTTCTACCGCTTGATTCGCATGGGTTGTGAATAGTTTTTCGATCAAAGCCCATGCCAATACAGCGCAAGCAGCTTCTGTTTTCATAGTTCTTAGATTCCCCACATGAACGCATCCGCATCCACTCCCACAGGCGCATTGGCAGGCATCAAGGTGCTGGATCTGTCGCGCGTGCTGGCAGGTCCATGGGCCACGCAGATGCTGGCCGATCTAGGGGCCGATGTGGTCAAGGTGGAGCGCCCGGTTGCTGGCGACGATACGCGCCACTGGGGCCCTCCTTTTCTCAAGGACGATAGGGCCAACGATACGCGCGAGGCCAGCTACTTCACGGCCTGCAACCGCAACAAGCGCAGCCTCACCGTGGACATGGCACACCCCGAAGGCCGGGCACTGCTGCAGCGCATGGCGCAAGAGGCCGATGTGGTGGTGGAGAACTTCAAGACCGGAGGACTCGCGCAATACGGTCTGGACTATGAGAGTCTCAAGGTGTTGAACCCGCGCCTGGTGTACTGCTCCATCACAGGCTTCGGCCAGGACGGCCCTTATGCCGAGCGCGCCGGCTATGACCTCATGGTGCAGGCCATGTGCGGCCTGATGAGCATCACCGGCCATGCCGATGGCGAACCCGGCGGAGGCCCGCTCAAGGTCGGCGTGGCCGTGATCGACGTGTTCACGGGGCTCTATGCCAGCAATGCCATCCTGGCTGCACTCAACGCCCGCGACAATGCGAGAAACGGCACCGGTCAGGGCCAGTACATCGATATGGCGCTACTGGATGTGGGCATGGCTGTGCTGGCCAACCAGGCTGCAGGTTTTCTGGCCACCGGCCAGGCGCCGGGCCGCGCCGGCAATACCCACCCCAGCCTCGCTCCCTATCAAGACTTTGCGACATTGGACGGCAATGTGCTGCTGGCCATCGGCAATGACGGTCAGTTCGCGCGCTTTTGCGCGGCCATCGGGCAAGACGGCTGGGCCCTGGATGCACGCTTTGCCACCAATACAGCCCGTGTACATAACCGTGCGGCACTGCTGGAGTTGATGAAGCCACAGATGCTTCAGCGCAGCACGGCTGACTGGATTGCGCTGCTGGAAGACAAAGCCGTGCCATGCGGCCCCATCAACACCATTGCCCAGGCCTTTGAAGACCCTCAGGTCAAGGCACGCGGCATTCAGAAAAGCTTGCCGCGCAACGCCTGTGACGGCATTGGCCATATCGCCACCGTCGCCAACCCCATACGTCTGTCGGCCACGCCGGTGACTTACCGCAACGCCCCGCCAGCCCTCGGCCAGCACACCGATGAGGTGCTGCGCGAATTCGGACTTGATGACAACGCCATTGCTGCGTTGCATGAGCAAGGAGTGGTTTGAGGCCTTCACGGCCAAAGCAACCTCCTGACAACAAAAGAGGGCCCAAGCCCCAAAAACCGCAGGCGATTTCACCAGAGATGCACTGCCAATCACACTTTCCAAGGAGACATTGATGTTCAAGTTCACAGCCACCGTTCTGGCTGCCATGGCTTTTTGCGGCGCTGCACAGGCACAAGGCACCTATCCCAACAAGCCCATCCGCCTGCTGGTTCCCTTTGCCGCTGGCGGCACGACCGACCTGATCGCCCGCATCATTGCCGAGCCTCTGAGCCGCGAGCTGGGTCAGTCCGTAGTGGTGGAAAACAAGGGCGGCGGCGGCGGCAGCATCGGAGCTTCCGAAACCGCCCGCGCCGCGCCCGATGGCTACAACCTCGGCATTGCCACCGTCTCCACCACGGCGACCAACCCGGCCATCAATCCCAAGATTCCCTACAACGTGGCCACCGACTTCACGCCCATCGTGAACATTGCGGCCACGCCCAACATCATTGCGGCCAATCCCAAGTTTGCAGGCAAGGACTACAAGAGCTTCCTGGCCGAGATCAAGAACCATCCCGCCAAGTACTCCTACGCATCGCCCGGTCTGGGCTCCATCACCCACCTGATGATGGAAATGTTCAAGCTGGAAACCAAGACCGAGATGACCCACGTGCCCTACCGTGGCTCCGGCCCTGCGCTCAACGACACCGTGGCCGGTCAGGTGCCGCTGATTTTTGACAACCTGCCCTCCACCCTGCCCTTTGTGAAGGAAAAGCGCCTCACGGCCCTGGTCGTCGCCGCCCCCCAGCGCGTTGCCGCCCTGCCTGATGTGCCGACCTTCAAGGAAATCGGTCTGCCCCAGGTCAACCGCATGGCGTACTACGGCATCGTCGGCCCCAAGAACCTGCCCAAGGAGGTCGTTGCCAAGATCAACGCCGCCGTGCGCAAGGCCGTGCAGGACCCCAACGTGAAAAAGCGCATCGAGGAAAGCGGCTCCATCATCATGGCCGACACCCCCGAAGCCTTTGCCAAGCAGATGGCCGAAGAGCTGGCCGTCTACAAGAACGTGGTGCAAAAGCAGAACCTGAAGATGGACGAGTAAGCGTCTTCAGCGCATGAAAAAGTCCTCGTCGGCATCTATGCAGGCGAGGACTTTTTTTCTTGTCTCATGCACAAGCCAGGTGCTCATGCATGAAACTGGTGCAACGCAAAGCCCGTTCTCAGAAACGATGACGGATACCCAGCAGGGCGCTGGTGCCGGACTTGTTGGGAATATCCATGCTCACGCGGTCATACATGGCCACGGCATAGACATCGGTGCGCTTGGACAGGAAGTGGTCGTAGCCCAGGCTGACGGTGGTGCGTGTGCCGCTGACGTTGCCCACTTCCGACTTGGTTCGTGCAGCCGCGGCCTTGAAGGTGCCGGGCGTGCCGCTGACGGGGATGTCCAGACCCAGCGAATACGTGGTGTTCTCACGGTCCTGGGCGCTGATCTTGGCCTGGCCATAGGTGGCATAGAGCTTGGCCACGCTGAAGTCATAGCTGCCGCCCAGCATCCAGTTGCTCTTGGTCGGCATCACCGCCAGCGATACTGGGTTGTTGATCTGCGCACGCTCGTAGAACGCGGTCAGGCTCAGCGGGCCACCCGAGTACATCAGGTTCAGGCCCACATTCTTCTTGCCCTTGTTGCCGCTGCTGGTCTGCTCGCCGAACTGGTAATGCACATTGGCCTTGAGGCCGCCGAAGCTGGGCGTGGAGTACAGGATCTGGTTGCTCCAGCCGGTGTTGGAGGCCGTGGTCAGGCTGTCCGTCCCCCAGGCTGAGGTCGTCATATTGGCATGCAGCACCAGCGGCGAGACCGTGAAGGAGTCGCCAAACGGATTGGTCAGCACCGTGGGCAGGAAGTTCGGTGCCAGGCCACGACCCAGGCTCACGCGACCAAAGCTGCCGGCCAGACCCACATTGGCATCACGCGAGAAAAAGGGGTCGGCATCGAAACGGCCGGGGGTACCTGTATCGGCACGGAAAAAGCCGGTGATATTGAAGTCGGCCTTGAGACCGCCGCCCAGATCTTCCACGCCCTTCACCCCCCACCAGGAAGTGGTCAGACCGCCGGAGCCGACCGAGGCCACGCGCTCTTGCCCTGCCAGCTTCATGGAGCCGGCATAGCTGTCGATGGTGCCGGTGAGCTGCACGGAGCTCTGGGCCTGAGCCGACAGACTGACCACAGCCAGGGCAATGGTGGTGAAGGTAGCGGTAAACGCTTTCATGGGTGGTTTCCTCTCTAAAAAGTTTGAGACAAACCACCCATGCAAGAGTCAGGCCAGTTTTGTATACAAAACTAGGACTTCAAACGGAAGCTGTCGGCCAGCTTCAGCATCATGAACAACCAAAGCGCGCCTCCCATGGCAATCAGCAGGCCGCCCACCACACCGATGTGCGTCATGCCCCATTGCTGGCTGACGATGCTGCCCAGCAGTGCGCCGCCGCCAATGCCGATATTGAAAATGCCCGAGAACATGGACATGGCCACATCGGTGGCATCGGGCGCCAGATTCAGCACCTTGGACTGCATGGACAGCGCAAAGCAGATCATGGCAATGCCCCAGACCGAGCTTTGCAGATACAGGCTCCAGACATGCGTGCTACTCATGACCAGCAGCAACAGGCTCAGCGCCAGCACGCCAATGGACGCCAGCAGAAAGCCGCGCGGAAAGCGCATACCGAACCAGCCGAACAGCACACTGCCCACAATGCCCATGCCGCCATACAGCAGCAGCACGGCCGTGGTCACATCACCGGCGTGGCCAGCAGTGTCCTGCACAAAGGGCTCGATATAGCTATAGGCCGTGAACTGGCCAGTAATCACCACCACCAGCAGCACATAGATACCGACCAGGGCCGGGCGCCTGAACAGCATGGGCACACTGGACAGGGAGCCTGCGTTCTCGCTGGGCAGCAGAGGCAAGAGCTTGCCCAGTACCAGCATCACCGCCGCCGCCACCCCACCGATGGCCAGAAACGTCATGCGCCAACCCAGCCATTCGCCCACGATGCGACCCAGCGGAATGCCCAGCACCATGGCCACGGAAGTGCCCGTGGCCAGCAGGCTCAGCGCCATGGCCTTTCTGCCAGGAGGCGCCACCCGCACGGCCAGCGAGGCCGTGATGGACCAGAACACCGCATGCGACAACGCAATGCCTATGCGGCTGATGACCAAAGACGCATAGCTCCAGGCCACACCCGAGAGCAGATGGCTGAGCACGAACACCGCGAACACGCCCATCAGCAGCTTGCGCCGCTCCACCTTGCGCGTGAGCAGCATGAAGGGCAGCGAGGCCAGCGCCACCACCCAGGCATAGATGGTGAGCATCAACCCCACCTGCTCGACTGGCATGTCATAGCTGGCACCGATGCTGCTGAGCAGGCCGACCGGCACGAACTCGCTGGTATTGAAAACAAAAGCCCCCAGCGCCAGCGCAATCACGCTGAGCCAGGCCTGCCCATGGGTTCGGGCAGGGGATGTCGAGGTAGAGATCGGAGAGGCTAAGGGCTCTGTCATGAATTTGCAGCTTGTTGCAACGCAGCATAAAGCCCGAATTGTGCGCGCCCATGCGTCAAACAGGACGTGCGGCCCGCTTATTCCGCAGCCATTGCAGGGATGAGGCCCTGCCTGCGCTTCTGTATGAGCCGGGCCAGCAGCACCATAACCAGTGCAATATTGAAGACCAGCACCAGCATCGCCTGCCAGCTGCTGCGATGCAGCAGATGGAGCAGCTCAAACGGCAGATACACGGTGCTGGCCAATACGCCGAACCACTCGCCCCAGGCCTTGTCCTGCCACAGACCCCAGGCCTCGATGAAGCGCACGGCAGCATAGAGACAGCCGAGCAGCACCAGCGTACTGACCGGCGTGACGTTGAGCGCATCCGCGGCCTGCAGCAGCAGGGCCGGATAGCGTTGCTGAGGCGACAGGCCCATATGGCCGATCAACTCCAGCACCAGCCGGTGGATATCGTGGTGCAGCAGACTCAGCACGCCCCACAGCCCCAATAGCGCCGCCACGCCTTTGGTGGCCTCGAACATGGCCATGGCCCTGACCGCGGTGCGCAGTGACGACTGTGAACTCATGGGCGTTTCCGTCGCTGAAAGCACCACTATAGAAACAACTGCTGGATAGCGCTCGCGCTTATGCAGACACGCACCGCCATCCGCTGCAGCTCAGGTGGCCCTCAGGCGCTTGCGCCCCAAGTGCAGCCGGGCCCACGCTACAGCAGGATCTACAGCGGAATCAATAGGCCACCGTGAAGCGCTCACGCACATGAAGGCCCTGCTCCAGGGCATCGATCAGCGCCACAGCCAGGTCCTGCACCGAAATATCGCCGGGCTGACCGCCGGCCTGCACCAAAGGTTCATCCTTGCCCGTGCGGTACTGACCGGTTCGGCCCCTGGATTGCGCATCGGAGCCGCCATGAAAGCCCACGGCCGGGCTCAGCATGGTCCAGTCCAGAGTGGCTTCCTTTTGCAGCTCGGCAAACATGTCGCGCGCCGCCGAGGCACCAGGCTTGATGAACGCAGGAAAGTCGGGCGAATCCACCAGTTGCTGGCCATTCACATACAGGCTGCCGGCTCCGCCCACGACCAGATAGCGCTTGATGCCCGCAGCCTTGACGCCTTGCACGATGGCACGCGAGCCCTGCATGAAATCGTCATAGATATTGGGATTGCTCCAGCCTGCGTTATAGGCGCTGACCACCGCATCGCAGCCAGTCACTGCGCGCTGCACCTCGTCGGCGTTGAGCACATCGGCCTTGACGAACTGCACATGCTCGCGCGCGGCAGCGGCCTCGGGTTTGCGTACCAGGGCCACGACTTCATGACCGCGATGCAGCAACTCATCCAGCAATCCGGCACCGACAAAACCCGTGGCGCCAATCAATGCGACTTTCATTGGAAAACTCCTTGTATCTTCAACAGAGCTAAAGATTAATCGGCATTAATCGCGAGAAAAACCCCTTTCAGCCACCATGACCTTGAAGCAGCACTTCAAAATAGCCTCATGGAAGATTTCAGACGCATGGCCATTTTTGCCGCCGTGGTGGAGCGCGGCAGCATGAGCGCGGCCGCCCGCCAGCTCGATATGACGCCCTCTGCCGTCAGCCAGCACATCCGTCAGCTGGAGCAGGAGGCCGGCCTGACACTGCTGCACCGCTCCACGCGCCAGCTGACGCTGACCGATGCCGGCCAGCGCTTCTACACCCAGTGCGCCGCCATGTGCGAAGCCGCCAGCCGGGCTCGCGCCGAGCTGGCCGCCGAGCATCAGCGCCCTAGCGGCGAGCTGCGCCTGGCCGCCCCCGCCGGCTTTACCCAGCATGCGGCCCCGGCGCTGGGCCGGTGGCTGGCCATGCATCCTGAGCTGCGGCTGCGCCTGCTGATGGATGACGCCCCCATAGACCTGATCAAGGCGCGCGTGGATCTGGCGCTGCGCTTCGGCGATCTGCAGGATTCCAGCTGGGTGGCCCGCCACCTGGGACGCAGCGCCACCGTGCTCTGCGCCTCGCCGCATTGGATCAAGGCCCACGGCAGCACGCCTCGACACCCGGGCGAGCTGACGCAGCTGCCCTGGCTGGAGATGAGCCGCAGCGACGATGCCCAGGCCGATTTTCTGTGGCGACAGCAGGGCACGACCCAGGAGTACCGGCTGCAGGTGCGACCGCTCATGGTCAGCAACCACCGCAGCGCGGTGCAGCAGTTCTGCGAAGCGGGTCTGGGCCTTGCCCTGCTCTCGGCCCATGACGTGGCGGCCAGTCTGGAGTCGGGCAGCCTGGTGCGCTTGCTGCCCGACTGGAATATGGGCATGTTGGATATCTGGGCCGTCACCGCCAGCCGCGACACCCTGCCCGCCAAGGTGCGCGAGGCCATCGAGGTCCTGCGTGAGTATTTCGCCCAGCTCCAGGGCATGCACAACTAGCGCAATCCTCGCACATTCAACGGCCCAGCCGGCAACCACCCAGGCCTGCCGCCCAAAGGCCGAAAGCAAAAAAGCCTGCAGATGCGAGGCATCTGCAGGCTTTGCAAAACAGGCCACACCACATGGCCCGGCGCACTCAAGCCATCATTTCAGATCGATAGGCGTCTTGTTGCCGCCCACATAGCGGCTCAGCGTATAGCTGGGGTTCTTCATTTCGCCGTTCTTCTCGAACTGGATCTTGGAGGTCACACCCGAGAAGTCGGACTTCTGCAGGAAGGGAATATAGACCTTGGGGTCCCATGAATTGGCACGCTTCATGGCGTCGGCCAGCAGCATGGTGCCGTCATAGAAATAGGGGCTGTAGACCTGGAACTGGCCCGGATACTTGGCGTCATAGCGCTTCTTCCACTCCGTGCCGCCAGGCATCTTGGCAATGGAGGCACCACCGTCGGCGCAGACCACGTTCTCCAGCGGCTTGGCGCCGGCAGCCACCTTGGCCAGCTCGGTCACGCAAATGCCGTCACCGCCGAACATCTTGACGTCGTTCATGCCCAGCTGGGCCATCTGGCGCAGCATGGGGCCGGCCTGTCCATACATGCCGCCGTAGAAGATGGCATCGGGTTTCTTGGCCTTGATGGAGGTCAGAATGGCCATGAAGTCCGTGGCCTTGTCGTTGGTGAACTCGTTGGCAACGATCTTGATGCCCTGTTTTTCGGCATCCTTCTTGAACACATTGGCCAGACCCTGGCCATAGGCCGTGCGGTCGTCGATCACGGCCACGTTCTTGAGCTTGAGATTCTTGGCAGCATAGGTGGCAAGGGCCGCACCCAGGGCGTTGTCGTTGGCAATCACGCGGTACGTGGTGTTCCAGCCGGGCTTGGTCAGATCGGGATTGGTCGCCGCACCCGTGATCATGGGAATGCCGCAGTCCTGGAACACCTTGGAAGAAGGAATCGCCACGCCGGAGTTCACAAAGGCCACGGCCCCGGCCACCTTGTCATCGCACAGTTTTTGCGAAGCCGCCGTACCCTGCTTGGGATCGGCCACATCGTCCTCGGCCACCAGCACGAACTTGACCTTCTTGCCGCCGATTTCCATCCCTTTTGCGTTCAGGTCCTCGATGGCCATGCGCACGCCGTTTTCATCGTCCTTGCCGAAGTGAGCCTGAGGACCGGAGGTCGGGCCGATATGGCCGATCTTGATGATCTGCTCCTGGGCCATCACGCCCCCTGCCATACCTGCTACGACTGTCGCGATACACAACTTGCCAAAATTCTTCATTGCGCACTCCACTCGGTTGAGACAAGACGCAACCTTATGCCTCGCGACAGGCAATTGGCAATGAGGCAATCACATAGGTGCAGCGAGTGCTACACCGGCACAACAATCAGTGTTTTCAGGGATCGGCAAGCGCGCCGGGCTGTGCTGGAAAAACCCGCCGCAAGCCCTTGCTCTCGAAATGGCAGCAGCGCCAAAGAAAAACGCCCCAGACTGGGGCGTTCTTGCATCAACACATTCCGCTCAGGCGGCCTTGGCCTGCAGGAGCGCATCCACCTTGGCATGCTGGTCCAGCGTGCTCAGGCAGGCATGGGCCACTTCCACGCCCTTCTTCACGAAGTGCTGGCGGAAGAACTCCACATGATCGCCATGCTCGTGGAAGTCGCGCGGTGTCAGCACGGCGGAGAACACGGGCACTTCGGTATCCATCTGCACGCGCATCAGGCCGTCGATCACGGCCGTGGTCACGAATTCATGGCGATAGATGCCGCCGTTGACGATCAGTGCCGTGGCGATCACGGCGTCGAAACGACCGCTTTGCGCCAGCTTCTTGGCCAGCAGCGGGATTTCAAAGGCACCGGGTACGCTGAAATGCGTGATGTTGGCGGCCTGCACGCCCTGCGCCTGGAGTTCGGCTTGGGCGGCATCCCGGGCCTGGTAGACCACTTCGGTGTGCCAGCTGGCGCTGATGATGGCAATGCGGCTGCGGCCAGCCACGGCCTTCCAGGGCGTACCTTCGGAAGTCGCGTGAGTGGCGAAATTCATGGAGACAGGGGTCTGATTCATGGTGGTATTTCCAGAAAATTCCAATGAATCAGGGCGTGCGCTGATACACCTGCCCATGCGGCAGCGATAGCTGCATCACGGACCGATGCTGCGCGATCTCTTTCATCCGGACTATGACCGTCGGCTCTGGCATCTCACCAGATCTGCTGACCCTGCAGTCTCTGACGAGACTGCAGGCGCTCGCGGGCTGCTGCAGTCAATGCAAGGCATTGCCACAGATACCGCCGGTGGGGAATTGCACCCCGCCCTGAGAACGCTGCTTTGCGGTGAACCTGGATTCACTGCAAGACGAAGTCATTCTAGCGACGCTTTGGCAGCGCTCCAGGCAAAAGGGTCACTATGGCGTCAACCTGAAAATTCAATAAAAACTGCCTTGATCGCTCAGCAGCCAATCGTAAGTAGCTCTCATTTGATGAGCAGACAGCTTCATGAAGTCAACCCGGAGCAGCCGCCGGACGTTAAGAGCACAAGGCATTGCGCCCACCCACACCTCATCGGACCCGTCATGAAATCATCCCTGCAGGCATTGATGTCCACCTCCACACGCTGGGCCAGCATGGGGGCTTTGGCTGTGCTGTGCACTGCCTGCGCGGTTCCCGGCGAGTTCGACTCCGGATATGGCGGCGGTTACGGCGGCAGCTATGGTGGCAGCTACGGCTCTACCACTATCTACAGCACCCAGCCCGCTTATCCGGCCTACCCGGTGTACCAGGGCCAGGACCGCAATGACTGGGCCTGGCGCGAGCGTGAGCGCCGTCAATGGGAGCGCCAGCGCGAGCTGGAACGCGATCGCGCCCAGAACATGCGCGATCGCGAGCAATGGCAACGTCAGATGGAACGCGACCGCGCTCAGCAACAGCGCGACCGGGACCGGGACCAGCAGCGCCGTGAATGGGATCGTCAGCAGTCCCAGAATCGTCGCGATCAGGACCAGATGCGCCGCCAGCAGGAGCGTGAGCAACAGCAGCAGTCGCAGTCGCAGCAACGCGAGCGTGACCGCATGCAGGCCGAACGTGATCGCCAGCAACAGGCCCGCGACCGCCAACAGCAAGACCGCGAACATGAGCGTGATCAGCGCCAGCAGCAACGCCAGCGCGAAGGCCAGCAACAGGGCTTTCCTCCTCGCGGTGACTGGCGCTGACCGGACTCTGCGGCACGGCACCGCTTCTACTTTTCCTGCCGCCACTTCATAATTTGCAGGCACTCAAACGCCTTTGAAGGAGCGGTCATGCCAGAGCCCCTATCTCCCGCCATCACCATGCGCAAGCTGCCGCTTGGCTTGCTGCTGGGCTGGGTGCTGATCGCCGGCACGGCCCAGGCTCAGGTCATGCGCTGTGTCGATGCCAAGACCGGCGAGGTGACCTATACCAATGGCCGCTGCATCTCGGGCGAAATGAGCACACAGATTCAGGCGGCGCAAAGCGCCGAGGAAATCGCGGCCGAGCGTGTCAATGCCAGCCAGGCGCGCGAGCGCAGCAAGGCCCAGATGGCGCGCGACGATGCCCAGCGCAGCCAGCGTGAAGAGCAGGAGCGCAAGGAACGCGAGGCCGCCGAGAGAGCCCAGGCCCGGGCCGGAGCCAATCTGGAAAACACGCCCGCCTGCCGCCAGGCCCGCGAGCGCTACAACGCCATACTGGCCGAAGCCAGCCCCGACCCAGCCACCTGGGGGGAGCGCAGCCAGGCGGCCCAGGCCCAGATGGAGATGAGCTGCCTGGGCGCTGCCGCCTACCAGCAGCTGCAGCAAAGCCGGGCGCTGCAGCCCAATGCTATCAACCGCCCGCAGTGGGGCTATGGCTATCCCAACCGCTACCCGCCGGCACGTCCCACGCCATCGCAGCCACCGGCCAAGATCGTCAACTGCAATGTCTTCCGCTGCTATGACAACCGCGGCGGCGTTCATCCGGTACCGTAATCCCCCTGAGGCGCTGTGCGCCTTCCCCAGGGAGCGACAGCTTCGCTGCGCGGCGGCGCTTGCCTGCTGCCCATTGCTTGGCCGCGCCAATTTTTGAGGGTCGCGCTCTTTGCTCTGCCTAGCTTTGCAGGCCCTCGGTCACCGTGGGATAGCGCAGCCTGAGTCGCAAGTCACGCTTGAGCCGCTGATTCGACAGCCGCCGCGACTCGCTCATGAAACTCAGCAGACTTGCGGGCAGTTCGGTCTGCGCCTGCTCGCGTGAAATGCGCGGCGGCCTGGCCAGGCCGTAGAGATCGGCCGCCAGATCGAAGTAATCGCCCATCTTCAGCTGCGTGTCGTCGCTGGCGTGATAGATGCGCTGCGGCTTGCCGCGCCACAGCGCAAGCAGGCAGGCACGTGCCAGATCATCGGCATGAATATGGTTGGTATAGACATCGTCCGCGGACTGCAGCACGGCCGTGCCACGCAGCAGCCGGGTGCGTGGCGTACCGCCCTCACGGTCCGGCGCGTAGATGCCGGGAATGCGCAAGATGCTGGCGCGCAGGCCCGAGCGCCCGGCAAAGCGCACGGTGAGTTCGGCATTCACGCGGCGCTGCGCCCTGGCGGTCGTCGGCGCGACGGACCGGGTTTCGCTCACCCACTGCCCCTGGCAGTCGCCATAAACGCCCGAGGTCGATGCATAGACCAGGCTGCGCGGCAGACTGCGCAGGCGCAGTGCCCGCAGCAGCGCCGTGGTGCGAGTGTCCAGCCACCGGTGTTCATCCCCGGCAGCCGGTGCCGGAGGCGGCGCCAGATGCAGCACCCGCGTGGCGATACCGGCCAGTCTGCGCAGGCTGTCCGGATCATCCAGATCCCCCCACAAAGGCCTCACGGCCTGAGCATGCAGCTGCTCGGCCCGCTCCGGATTGCGGCTCAAGGCCAGCACCTGGACTGCCTGCCTGCCGCGGCCGGAAGTGACGAGCAATCGAGACACGCGCTGACCCACATCGCCGTGGCCGACGATCAACAGACGTTCACGACGAAAGCGCGCTGGTAGCGCGCCCAATGGGCTTTGGTTTGAGGGCAAAATCGGGGCCTGCTGCGTACAAGTTCTAAGGAGCCACTGGCGTTGCTGCGACAGCAACAGCGCCGACAAAAAGGCTGCCGGATACGCCTTCAAGGATAACCAAAACGTCATGACCGAGATTGCCCACGCTTCGTTTGAAATTACCGTCCAGCCCAGCGGACGTGCTTTTGCCACTCAGGGCGCTGAAACCATTCTGGCTGCCGCGATTCGTAGCGGCGTCGGCCTGCCCTACGGCTGCAAGGACGGTGCTTGTGGCTCCTGCAAGTGCAAGAAGCTCAGCGGCGAAGTCAGCCACGGCACGCACTCGGACAAGGCTCTGACAGCCGAAGAGGAAGCCGGTGGCTATGTGCTGACCTGCTGCGCCACACCCCACAGCGATGTGGTGCTGGAGTCGCGCCAGGTCACGGACGCCAGCTCCTTCCCCATCAAGAAGATGCCCGTGCGCGTGGCCGCTCTCGAGAAGAAATCGCATGACGTGATGCAGGTGCGCCTGCAACTGCCGGCCAGCGAGAAGTTCCGCTACCACGCCGGCCAGTATGTGGAGTTCATTCTGCGCGACGGAGCCCGCAGGGCCTACTCCATGGCCACCGCGCCCCATGTGCAGGAGACGGCGCCTGGCATCGAGTTGCATATCCGTCACATGCCAGGCGGCAAGTTCACCGACCATGTCTTTGGCGGCATGAAGGAAAAGGAAATCCTGCGTGTGGAGGGCCCGTTCGGCAGCTTCTTCCTGCGCGAGGACTCGGACAAGCCGGTCATCCTGCTGGCCTCGGGCACGGGCTTTGCCCCCATCAAGGCGCTGATCGAGCATATGCGTCACCAGGGCATCGAGCGTGATGTCACGCTGTACTGGGGCGGCCGCCGTCCCAGCGATCTGTATGACGCCAGCTGGATTGCCGAACACACGGCCACCATGCCCCGCTTCAAGTATGTCCCCGTGATCTCCGACGCCCTGGCCGAAGATGCCTGGACGGGCCGCACCGGCTTTGTCCACCAGGCCGTCCTGGAAGACTTTGCCGACCTGTCCGGCTACCAGGTCTATGCCTGCGGTGCCCCCATCGTCGTGGATTCGGCCCGCGCCGCTTATACCAGCGAACGCGCACTGCCTGCCGAAGAGTTCTACGCCGACGCCTTCACCTCCGAAGCGGACAAGTAAGAACGCTGTTTTGCGCAAACCCCGATGCATTCCATGGTGCATCAGGGTTTACGCGCAATTTTCTTGCATGAGTAGCCGCCAGTTCCGGAGCCGCTGCAATTTTTTGCACAATAGAGCTCTATGAACCGTAGAAACAGCCTTCTCTCGGTCATGGCGGCCGTTGCTGCCTTGGCCTCTCCCCTCTCTCAGGCCCAAGAACCCATCCGTCTGATCGTGCCCTATGCGCCCGGTGGTCCACTGGACATCACCTCGCGCGCACTGGCAGAGCGGGTGCGCGACTCCCTGGGCGTCGTCATCATCGACAACAAGGCCGGTGCCGGTGGCAATATCGGCGCCGACGCCATTGCCAAGGCCCAGCCCGACGGCCTGACCATAGGCCTGGCCGCCACGGCCACCCATGCCGTCAACCCCTGGCTCTACACCAAGATGCCCTATGAAGCAGGCAAGGACTTTGCCGGCATCACCCAGATGGTGCGCGTGCCCAATGTGCTGGTGATGAATGCCGCCAAGGCCGAGCAGCTCAAGATCCACAGCGTGGCCGATCTGATCGCCTACGCCAAGAGCCATCCCGGCAAGCTCAACTACGGCAGCGGCGGCAATGGCTCCGCAGGCCATCTGGCAGGCGAGATGCTCAAGCAAAAGGCCGGCATCTTTGCACTGCACGTGCCCTACCGTGGCGCCAACCCCGCCCAGTTGGCCTTGCTGTCTGGCGAGGTGGACTTCAATATCGACAACCTGGCTGCGGCCGCGCCCAATATCAGGAGCGGCAAGCTGGTGGCTCTGGCCGTGACTTCGCTCAATGCCTCGCCGCTGCTGCCCGGCGTGCCCGCGCTGTCCAAGAGCTACCCCGGTTTTGCCATCGACACCTGGTGGGGACTGGTTGCCCCGGCCGGCACCCCAAAGCCCGTGCTGGACAAGCTGAGCAAGGCCTTCAATGATGCCCTGCAAGCACCGGAAACCAAGACCCGCTTCAACGCCCTGATGGCCGAACCCGTGGGCTCCACGCCCGCCGAATTCGACAAGTTCATGGCCGCCGAGCGCGCCAAATACCAGCCCATCGTCAAGGCCTCCGGTGCCAAGGTCGACTGATAGATCGCGACGCTGATTGAAAAAGCCCCGGCAGCCATCAGGCAGCCGGGGCTTTTTCATAGGTAATTTCGGCGCCGGTCGCTTGCCAGGCAAGCGCGAAAAGCTATTCAATCAGAAGCAAGCTGACTACCGCTTCCACCAGCCCTGGGCCAGGCTGCGCTCTATGCCCTGGTCTGCCACGGATTGCAGTTGCTCGGCGCTCACGCAGCCTGGCGCGATTTCGGCCAGCGGCAGCAGCACAAAGGCTCGCTGCCACATGCGCGGGTGGGGAAGAATCAGCTCGGGATCGTCCGACTGACGGCCGCCCCATAGCTCGATATCCAGGTCCAGCGTACGCGGTGCATTGCGGTAGGGACGCTCGCGCCCTGCCTGCAGCTCGATCGCCTGCAGCGCATGCAGCAGATCCAGCGGCTCCCGCCCGGTGCGCAGCAGCGCCACCGCATTCAGATAGTCAGGCCCGGAAGAATCAATGGGTTTGCTGCTGTAGAGCGAGGACACGGCAAGCAGCTCGGTCCGGGCCAGCTTGGCCATCGCCGCCACGGCCCAGGACAGGGTCTGGCGTGCATCACCGAGGTTGGCCCCGAGACCGACCGCAACCGTGTCGGCCGCCAGGGCGGCTGGTTTATTCATCACCACCGGCGACAGGAGCAGCACCAGCGGATGGTTTGCGGCGACGGCGGCGACGCTTTTTGGGAGCGGCTGCATCGCCTTCTGCGGCCACCAGATCCAGCGGAGTGTCCTGTTCGCCTTCGGCTTTCTTCTTGGCCACGCGATGCACCTTGGGCGCCGTCTGCGGCTGGGCACGCTGGCGGGCACGTTGCTCGTCGCGGGCCTGGGCGATCAGGTCGTCGCGCTGAGCATCGTCGGCCTGCTGGAACTCCTGCCACCAGCTGGCCAGACTTTCCTCGACCTCACCGATATCGGCGCGCAGGCGCATGAAGTCAAAACCGGCACGGAAGCGCGGCTGCGCCACCATGGAGTTCGGGGTGGCTCCGGTGCGCTTGTCAAAGCGCGGCTGCATGACCCAGATTTCGCGCATATCGGCAGCCAGCTTGCCCCGGCCCGAGACATCGCCGATGCGCTGATCGAACACCTCGTCGATCGACTCCTGCAGCGCAGGGAAAGGGTGATAGTTCTTGGCCAGACGCTTTTCCCAGCCTTGCTTGACATCCTGCCACAGCACGCAGGCCAGCAAGAAGCTGGGCGCCACGGGCTTGCCTTCAGCCACACGGCGGTCGGTATCCATCAGTGCGGCCTGCACGAAGGGATGGTCGGCGCGCTCCATCACCACGTCCAGCAGCGGATAGATGCCGCGCGACAGGCCCAGTTCCTTGAGCTGAGCCACCGAGGCCAGCGCATGGCCGGTCTGCAGCAGTTTGAGCATTTCGTCGAACAAGCGGCTTTGCGGCACTTCCTGCAGCAGCGGCTCGCACTCGACCAGGGGTTTGGCAGTCTTGGCTTCGAGCTTGAAGCCCTTGCCACTGAGCTTGGCGGCAAAGCGCACGGCACGAATGATGCGCACCGGGTCTTCGCGGTAGCGCGTGGCCGGATCGCCGATCATGCGCAGCACCTTCTTCTTGGCATCCGCTATGCCGCCGTGATAGTCGACCACGATCTGTGTCTCGGGGTCGTAGTACATGGCGTTGATGGTGAAGTCGCGGCGTGTGGCGTCCTGATCCTGCGGGCCCCAGACGTTGTCGCGTAGCACGCGGCCGCTGGCATCCACGGCATGTTTGAGCCCTGCCAGCTGATTCTTGCTGGTGCGTTCGTTGCCGCTGACCTGCTCGGCCGCGCTGTTGTCCAGAAAGGCGCGGAAGGTGGAGACCTCGATGACTTCGTTTTCCCGGCCACGGCCGTAGACCACGTGCACGATGCGAAAACGCTTGCCGATGATGAAGGCGCGGCGAAACAGGTTCTTGACCTGCTCGGGCGTGGCATCGGTGGCCACGTCGAAGTCCTTGGGACGCAGGCCCAGCAGCAGGTCGCGCACGGCGCCGCCGACGATATAGGCCTCGTAGCCCGAGCTCTTGAGGGTCTGCACCACGTCGATGGCGCGACGGTCAACCAGATTCGGGTCTATGCCATGCACCTGAACCGGCACTTCCTCACGCTTGCCGAACTTGGGCTTGCGCGAGCG
Organism: Comamonas testosteroni; assembly: GCF_000761245.1. Lineage (GTDB taxonomy): Bacteria > Pseudomonadota > Gammaproteobacteria > Burkholderiales > Burkholderiaceae_C > Comamonas > Comamonas testosteroni_C. The sequence continues at coordinate 28,184 of NZ_AWOR01000048.1, forward strand.
GGGGGCTGCGGGCGCCTTGCCCAGCAGCTTGTCAATAATGGTCTTGATCATGGTGCTTCGCTAAATAGGTCCACGATGCGCCAGCCGCGTTCCTCGGCCAGGGCACGCAAGCGCGCATCGGGGTTGGTGGCCACAGGGTGATCCACTTTTTCAAGCAGGGGCACATCGTTCATGGAGTCGCTGTAGAAGGTCGCCTCGACGTCCTCCCAACGCAAGCCGCGCTGGGTCAGCCATTCGGTCATGCGCACGACCTTGCCTTCGCGCATATTGGGAATACCGTCAATCTCGCCCGTGAACCAGCCACGGCCGTCACGCACCAGCTCGGTTGCCAGCAGATGCTGCACGCCGAAGGCCTGGGCAATGGGGCGCGTCACAAACTCGTTGGTGGCCGAGGTGATCACCACTGTGTCTCCCGCATCCAGGTGCTGCTGCACCAGGGCCAGAGCGGCAGGCTTGATCGCCGGGCGAATCACCTCGTCCATGAAGCGCTGATGCGCGGCCGTGGCTTCGGCCTCGCCACGCTGCACCACGGCAGCCGTGGCAAAGCGCACATAGTCGGGGATGTTGAGACGGCCGGCCAGATAGTCGTCAAAAAAGGCATCGTTCTGGCGCCCGAACTCCTCGCGGTCGCACCAGCCGATGGCAATGGAGAACTCGCCCCAGCCATGGTCGGAGTCCAGCGGCAGCAGCGTATGGTCCAGGTCAAACAGGGCCAGCCTGGGCTTGATAGCCAATTCAGAAGTCGACATGCAAATCCAACAAAAAGTGCTGTGGCATGGCCAAAGCGGGGAGCGTGAGCAGGTGCCTCACTCGGTTTCCAGCATGGTCTTGAGCAGCGGGATGGTGATGGCGCGCTTGTTGCGCAGGGCAAAACCGTCCAGCATGTCCAGCAGCTGCATCAGCGAGCCCAGGTCACGCGAAAAGCGCCTGAGCATGTAATCCATCACTTCATCGCTCAGGAACACACCACGCGCATCGGCCTCCTGACGCAACACGGCACGCCGTGCCGACTCGTCGAGCAGATGCAGCTGATAGACATGACCCCAGCCAAGACGGGTGCGCAGGTCCTCGCGCATCTTGAGATCGGCCACCGGCAACTGGCCCGCCGCCAGCACCCAGCGCGGCAGGCCGGTGGCGGGACTGGTGGCGTTGACAAACCAGTTGAAGGCACGTGCCTGCTGGAACGGGGTGTAGATGTCCACATCGTCCATCAGCACGGCGGCCCAGCGTTCGTCGAACTCGGGCGGGAACGGAGTGGATGCATCCATCCAGCCCACCATGGCTCCTTGCTCGCGCAGGGCTTCACGCACCGCCTTGAGCAAATGACTCTTGCCGGACCCCGCCTCGCCCCACAGATAAGTAGGCACTGGCGTGCGCGACTGCTGCAACTGGCCATCGCCCACCCAGTGACGCAGGTGATCGATCAAGGCAGCATTGGGGCCGACAAAGAAACGCGCGAGCGTCGGGCCGGGCGCCATGCTGATATCCAGAGCCAGCTGCTTCATCTGCGACATACGCGCAGCGCCCCCTTTCCTGGGCACTCAACAGCCCATGCGGCGAAATCTGGCAGGAGATTCATCAGCATCAATGGTGGAAGAAACAAAGGCCCGGACGCGCATTCAGATCAGGCCCTGCAATATGCCCTAGCGTGATCACTCGGTAACAAAAGCACCAATTTTAGTCTGCACTCGCAGCCCCCGAGCGGCTTCGGGCTGATTTTGCCTACTGCCGTTGTTGTAGTCAGGCCATGAATGCTCCAGCAAAACCCTTTGACGCATGTCCGGGCGCCCCCGCTGCATGGGCAAGCGCCGTAGAATCCCGGGGTTTCCGCCCAGCAGGGCGCCCCCGCACCGGATCCATCGATGAGCTCTTCCGCATCCTCCTCTACCCCCATTTCCTACAAAGACGCCGGTGTTGACATCGACGCAGGCGACGCCCTTGTCGAACGCATCAAGCCCCTGGCCAAGAAAACCATGCGCGAAGGCGTGATGGCCGGCATCGGCGGCTTCGGCGCCCTGTTCGAAGTGCCCAAGCGCTACAAGGAACCCGTGCTGGTGTCCGGCACCGATGGCGTCGGCACCAAGCTCAAGCTGGCCTTCGAGTGGAATATGCACGACACCGTGGGCATCGACCTGGTGGCCATGAGCGTGAACGATGTGCTGGTGCAAGGTGCCGAGCCCCTGTTCTTCCTCGACTATTTCGCCTGCGGCAAGCTGCATGTGGACACCGCTGCTGCCGTGGTGGGCGGTATTGCCAAGGGTTGCGAGCTGTCCGGCTGCGCGCTGATCGGCGGTGAAACCGCCGAGATGCCCGGCATGTACCCCGATGGCGAATACGATCTGGCCGGCTTTGCCGTCGGCGCGGTCGAAAAGTCCAAGATCCTCAGCGGCCAGAACGTCAAGCCCGGCGATGTGGTGCTGGGTCTGGCCTCGCACGGCGTGCACTCCAACGGTTTCTCGCTGGTGCGCAAGTGCATCGAGCGCGCAGAAGCCCAGGGCACCGTGCCCGAAACTCTGGACGGCAAGCCCTTCAAGGCCGCCATCATGGAGCCCACCCGTCTGTATGTGAAGAACGTGCTGGCCGCACTGGACAAGCACCCCATCAAGGCCCTGGCCCACATCACCGGCGGCGGCCTGCTGGAAAACATCCCCCGCGTGCTGCCAGAAGGCACCGCAGCCCACCTGAAGGCCGGCAGCTGGCCTCAGACCGAGCTGTTCGCCTGGCTGCAAAAGACCGCCGGCATTGACGACATCGAGATGAACCGCACGTTCAACAACGGTATCGGCATGGTGGTGGTGGTGGCGGCCGAGGACGCCGGAGCCACGGCAGCCACACTGGCCGAGCTGGGCGAGAAGGTCTACAACATCGGCGCCATCACGGACATCGGCTCCGGCAAGCCCGTTGAAGTGCGCTAAGCAGGTCTTCATCACAGCCCCTCTACCCCGAGCCTGAATGACGCAGCATCTGCCCGCCCCCATCACTACGCAACCGGGTGCCTCACCCAAGGTCATGCTGGCCAGTTACATATTGATGGGAGCAGCACTGCTGCTCGTCATGCATCAGGGGATTCTTCCCGGACTGCTGTGCGTGTGCGTGGGCTTCATGCTGACCCGCGCCCTGTCCCGCCTGCTGTCCCGGCTCAATCCTCGCGCATTTGCGAAGAACCAGCTGCCGCACTGGGCCCAGGTGGTGGCCACCACCATCGTGATTCTGGCGCCACTGGCCCTGCTCAGCGGCGCCCTCTCCCAGACCCGGACCTATATCACCGAAGCCCCTGCCCAGTACAAGGAGCTGCTGGACTACCTGGCGGCCACGGTGCTGGAGCTGCGAGAAAAACTGCCTTCGGACATTGCCGATCAGCTGCCCGACGGCGCCCAGGAAATTCAAAGCAAGCTGGCCGGCTATCTGGCTGCCAAGGCCGGCGTGCTGGCCACTGCGGGCCGCGCCTGGCTTACCGGCCTGCTCTATGCCTATGTGGGCCTGATCATCGGCGCTCTGGCCGCCGTGCGCCCCATCGCCACGCGCCACCCGCCGCTGGTGCAGGCCCTGCAGCAGCGCATCGGCCACTTTGCCCTGGCCTTCAAGCAGATCGTGGCGGCCCAGTTCTGGATCGCCGCCTTCAACACCTTGCTGACGTCCATCTTCCTGCTGGCCATATTGCCGATCTGGAAGCTGCAGCTGCCCTACACCCCCGCGCTGATCACGCTGACTTTCATCGCCGGACTGATCCCCATCGTCGGCAACCTGCTGTGCAATGCCGTGCTGACGCTGGTCGGCCTGTCGGTGTCGCCCGTGGCCGCCGCCGCCTGCCTGGGCTTCCTGATCCTGATCCACAAGGCCGAATACGTGATCAACGCCAAGGTCGTGGGCACACGCACACACATGGGCGTGTGGGAGCTGCTGGCCGTGATGTTTGTGGCCGAGTCCGTCTTCGGTCCCGCAGGTCTGGTGGCAGCGCCGCTGTTCTATGCCTATCTCAAGAAAGAGCTGGAAGCCGCACAACTGGTGTGAGCAAGCTGCCTGCCACCAAGGCGTTCAGCCCGCCCGGCGCAGCCGGGCAATGGTTTTGGCGATGTAATCGGCCTCCTGCCCTTGTGCAAAAGGCGCATAACGCTCCAGATCCGATAGCGCTCTTTCAATCACTCCCCATTGGGCATACGCCATACCGCGGTCCCGGAACAGCTCTTCGCGACCGGGCTGCAGCAAGATCAGGCGATTGAGCACGGCCACCAGCATGGGCCAGTCTTTCTGGACCTGATGAATCTCCTGCAGATTGCGCAGCATGCGCGCCATGACATCGCGCGGATGAGCGGCCTGCAGATACAGCCCCAGCGGCGGCGCATCGTCGGGTGTGATGCCGGCCTGATCGAGAAACGGCTGCAAGCGCTCTGCCAAGGCGCTTGCGGAGTAGGAATCGCCTGTCAACGGATCCTGCACCACCTGGCCCTGCGGCAGCATGGCCTTGACCAGAAAATGCCCTGGAAAGCCTATGCCCTCCACCGTCAGACCGATGCTGGCAGCCAGCTCCAGCCAGATCAGCGCCACGCTGATGGGAATGCCGCGCCTTGTCTGCAGCACATGGTGGATATAGCTGTTGGCGGGGTCGTAATAGTTGTTGAGGTTGCCGGCAAAGCCCAACTCACCATAGAAGAACTTGTTGAGCGCACTGAGCTTGCGCAAACCGTCCTCCTCGCCTGCCAGACGCTGCACCAAGCGCACTTGCAGCCTGTCCAGCTCGGCCAGCACGGCTTGCAGGTCAAGATCAGGTTCGGCATCCTGAGCAATGCTGACGGCAGCCTCCATCAAGGCAAAGTTTTCATCACTCTGCACCAGGGACGCAAAATACTGCAGGGCCGTGGGGTACTCGTCTATCGTCCAGCTCATAGGCTGATTTGTAAGCCGCCTTGGCAGGTCATGCAAGCGAAATCCCCTTGATACGCCTGTAAAACCTGCGCTGACCGCTCACTTTTCCATGAGCAGCGCAAGCTTTAGCGGCGCAGCAACTGGCGCAGATTCAGGCCTGACAACCTCAGCGCGCCAAAGTAGAGCACGGCAGCCCCGGCCATCATGGCGGCCAGCAGCGCTGCACGCAGCAAGCCATTGCTGCGCAGGCCCACCCAGTCGAAGTGCTGACTGCCCCAGAGCAGCAGCACCGCCAGCAAGGCACTGGCCGCGATCACCTGCAGGGTGAACTTCAGCCAGCCCGGCCCGGGCTTGTAGGTGCCGCGGCGCAGCAGTCCGATGAGCAGCCAGCTCGCATTGACCAGTGCGGCCAGACCGATGGACAGGGCCAGCCCCGTGTGCTTGAGCCACGGCACCAGCACCAGATTGAGCAACTGCGTAATCACAAGCACCACGATCGCGATCTTCACGGGTGTGCGGATGTCCTGGCTGGCGTAGTAGCCGGGGGCCAGCACCTTGATGGCCACCAGGCCAAGCAGGCCGGCGCCATAGCCCATCAGCGCCAGGGCAATCTGCCCCACATCGCTGTCATGCAAGGCACCGCGGTGGAACAGCGTGGCCACCAGCGGCGTGGCAAAAGTCAGCAGGCCCACGGCGCAGGGCACAGCCAGCAGCACCACCAGGCGCAGACCCCAGTCCAGCATATTGGAATAGCGCTCGCCGTCACCGGCCGCCTTGGCGGATGCCAGCTGCGGCGTCAGCACCACCCCCAGAGCCACGCCCAGCAATGCCGTGGGAAACTCCATCAGACGGTCGGCATAGAACAACCAGGTCACGCTGCCGGGGGCCATATAGGAGGCGATCTGGGTATTGATCATCAATGAGACCTGGGCCACGCCAACCCCCAGCAATGCCGGCCCCATCAGTGCCAGAATACGGCGCACCCCCGCCTCGTCCCAGGCTGCGCGAATGGCTGCGGGCGAGAAGCCGATGCGCGGCATCAGCCCCATGGAGCGCAGCGCAGGAATCTGCACCGCCAGTTGCAGCACGCCACCCAGCATCACGCCGCCAGCCATGGCATAGATGGGTTCTATGCCCTGCTTCTCGAACCAGGGCGCACCCAGCAGGGCCGCCGCAATCATGCTGAGATTGAGCAGCACGGGCGTGGCGGCCGATACCGCGAACTTCTTCCAGGTATTGAGAATGCCCGCCGACAGAGCCACCAGCGACATGAAGCCGATATAGGGGAACATCCAGCGCGTCATCACCACAGCGGCGTGATAGCCGTCTGGCGACTGACGCATGCCGCTGGCCAGCAGCCAGACCAGCAGCGGAGCGCCAATCACGCCCAGCACGCAGACCACCAGCAGCGCCCAGAACAGCAGGGTCGCGACATGGCTGATCAGGTGGCGCGTGGCCTCTTCTCCATCCCGGGTCTTGCTGGCGGCCAGCACCGGCACAAAGGCCTGGCTGAAAGCCCCTTCGGCAAACAGGCGGCGAAAGAGATTGGGAATTCTGAAGGCGACATTGAAGGCATCGGTCAGCGCATTGGCGCCGAACATGGAGGCCATGAGCAGATCGCGCACCAGCCCCGAAACACGGGAGGCCAGCGTCAGAAGAGATACGGTGGAGGCGGCTTTGAACAGTGACACGCAGCGAAGTGTATGCGTTCACGCCAGCCGCTGCTTGCACAGATCGCGGTGCCTTGCACTCTGTAGCAAACCACACTCTTCGACCAGGCACACCCTCACACCAGGACAGCGAGCAAGAGCCGCCTCGCAGCGAAGCTGTCGTCCCCCTTTGGGGGAAGCAGCAAAGCCGCACAGGGGGTGATACAATCCAGGGTTTTGCTGACATCATCCTCAGACACACAAGGAAATAAATCATGGCAACTAAAGCCAAAAAGAACCCCCGCCTGGCTTCCGGCCGCAAGCGCGCCCGCCAGAACGTCAAGCTGAACGCTGCGAACACTTCGCTGCGTTCCAAGTACCGCACTGCTGTCAAGAATGTCGAGAAGGCTGTTGTGGCCGGCGACAAGACCAAGGCAGCCGAACTGTTTGCCAAGGCTCAGTCCGTGATCGACGCGATCGCTGACAAGGGCATCTTCCACAAGAACAAGGCAGCTCGCGATAAGAGCCGCCTGTCCGCCAAGGTCAAGACCCTGGCTCTGGCTGCTTAATACCAGCCTCCCTCAAGCACGGATGACTTCGGTCATCTGCCGTTTGTAACGGGTGCGCTGTCAGCAAAAACATCAAAACCGCCTTAGGGCGGTTTTTTTGTTGTCCGCGCTCGACAGATGACTGATTGATCAGCGCATGCGCAAACCGCCTCTCCCTCTAGCACAAAGCGCCCTAATACGAATTGATTAGCGTCAGATTTTGACTTCCCTAGGACAATCCCCAGGTCGGGGAGTCTCATGTCTTTTATAGGACTTGCCCCGTATCTTCGCAAAAAGCCTGCTGCCTGCCCGCAGGCTTTTTTGATACTCAAGTCTAGAAAAAGTCATGAAAAAGTCGATCAAAGCAGGACTGGTAGCCGTCGCGGCCCTGGTCCTGGCCGCGCTGTTATTTTTATTTTGGCCAATATTTCCTCGCTCCGTCCCCAAGGCCGAGAACGAGCAGCCCGTCGATGTGGTGATGGTGGGTGCCGGCGTCATGAGCACGACGCTGGCCACCTACCTGCAGGAGCTGCAGCCCGACTGGAAGATCGAGGTTTTCGAGCGCCTGGACGGCGTGGCCCTGGAAAGCTCCAACGGCTGGAACAACGCCGGCACCGGCCACTCGGGCTTTGCCGAACTCAACTACACGCCCCAGCTGCCCGATGGCAGCGTGGAAACCAAGCGTGCCGTAGGCATTGCCGAGCAGTTCGAGGTGACGCGCCAGTTCTGGGCCCACCAGGTCGGCCGCGGCCACCTGCAGTCGCCCGAGACTTTCGTGAACGCCACGCCCCATATGAGCTTCGTCTGGGGTGACGACAACATCGCCTTCCTCAAGAAGCGCCAGCAGGCCCTGGTCCAGAACCCTCTGTTCTACGGCATGGAGTACTCCGAAGACCAGGCACAGATCAAGAAGTGGGCCCCGCTGATGATCGAAGGCCGTGACCCGGCCCAGAAGATCGCCGCCACCTACATGCCCCTGGGCACCGACGTGAACCATGGCGTCTGGACCGAGCAGCTGATGGCCTCGCTCCAGAAGAGCCCCAACTTCCAGCTGCACCTGCAAAGCGAAGTCACGGCCCTGCGCCAGAACGCCGACAAGACCTGGAACGTGACCGTGGCCGATCTGGCCAAGGGCGGCCAGGAAAAGACCGTCAAGACCAAGTTCGTCTTCGTCGGTGCCGGCGGTGCCGCACTCAAGCTGCTGCAGGCCTCGGGCATCCCAGAATCCAAGAACTACGCCGGCTTCCCCGTGGGCGGCCAGTTCCTGGCCATCGAGAACCCCGAGCTGGCCAAGCGACACGACGTCAAGGCCTACGGCATTGCCTCCACCGGCTCGCCCCCCATGTCCGTGCCCCATCTGGACGCCCGCCAGCTCGACGGCAAGCCCGTGGTGCTGTTCGGCCCCTTTGCTCTGGCCACCACCAAGTTCCTCAAGAACGGCTCCTGGTGGGACCTGTTCTCCTCGGTCACCCATGACAATCTGATGGGCATGCTGCGCGTGGGCATCCACAACCTGGACCTGGTCCAGTACCTGATGCAGCAGGCCGAGCTGACCGACGCCGACCGTCAGGCCGTGCTGGCCCAGTACTTCCCCGAAGCCAAGCGCGAGGACTGGAAGCTGGTCACCGCCGGCCAGCGTGTGCAGATCATCAAGCGCGACCCTGAAAAAGGCGCCGTGCTGCAGTTCGGTACCGAAATCGTGGGCTCGGAAGACGGCTCCATTGCCGCCCTGCTGGGTGCCTCGCCCGGCGCCTCGACCGCTCCCCACATCATGCTGAACCTGCTCAAGAAGTCCTTCCCCGAGCAGATGGCCAGCGCCGATTGGAAGGCCCAGATCCAGCAGATCGTGCCCTCCTACGGCCGCAAGATCAACGAGGATGCTGCCTATACCAACGAGATCCGCCGCATGACCAGCTCGGCCCTGAAGCTGCCCTATGTGGATGTCCCTGCCGATCTGGGCAAGAAGGCCGAAGCCGCTCCCGCACCTGCCGCCGCTCCCCAGAACCCCACGCAACTGAACAAGGAAATGCAGGCGCTCTAAGCCCTGCCCTCCCCGCACCGGCCTGCCGGTGCCCGCCCCGCCGGCCTGTGCCGCGCGGGGTTTTTTCTTGCACAGCCCCCGCATGGTGCTCTGCAGCTTCCTTCACCACATGCACCAGCCACTGACTCACGCACCGATAGGCCGCGCCCTGCTGCGTTTTTCCCTGCCTCTATGGGGTGGCTATGTGCTGCAGTCGCTCAATACCTCGGTCAATGCCTTCTGGATAGGACGCCACCTGGGCGAAAGCGCCCTGTCTGCGGCCGTGCACGCCAACAATCTGCTGTTTGCGCTGATTGCCCTGGTCTTCGGCATCAGTCAGGCGGCCAATCTGCTGGTGGCCCAGGCCGTGGGCGCGGGCCGCTGGGCTCTGGCGCGGCGCATCACAGGCAGCAGCGCCAGCCTGTTCCTGGGCATGTCCCTGCTGATGGCCGCCGTGGGCTGGCCGCTGGCCGCCCCCTTGCTGGGTGCCATGGGCGCAGCGCCCGCCACCGCCGCACTGGCCGTTGACTATCTGAGGGTGCTCTTTCTCGCGCTGCCGCCCATGCTGCTGCTGATCTTCGTGGCCGCCGTGCTGCGCGGCACGGGCGACAGTCGCACGCCTTTCGTGGCCCTGCTGGGCGTGGCACTGGGCGATGCCCTGCTCAACCCCTTGTTCATCTTCGGCGCCGGTCCCCTGCCAGGCCTTGGCATGGCGGGCTCGGCACTGGCCACCCTGGTGGCCAACAGCCTCGGCCTCGCGGGCCTGCTGACCTGGCTGCGCTGGAAGCGGCTGCCGCTATGGATAGGCTGGCGCCAGCGCCGCCATCTACGCCCCGAGCCGGCGCTGGTGCGCTGCCTCGTCACCAAGGGCCTGCCCATGGGCCTGCAGATGCTGGTGGTCTCGCTCTCCCTGGTGCTGATGCTGGCCCTGATCAACGCCCATGGTGCCCAGGTTTCGGCCGCCTACGGCGCAGCCCTGCAGCTATGGGCCTATGTGCAGATGCCGGCCATTGCCGTGGCCTCTGCCTGCACCACCATCGCCGCCCAGAACGTGGGTGCCGGCCACTGGCCGCGTGTGGCGCGCACGGCGCATGCCGGAGTGGCCTGCCACCTGTTGCTGACCGGCGCCTGCGTGGCCCTGATACTGGCCTGCGACCGCAGCGTGCTGGCCCTGTTCCTGCCCGAGGACAGCACGGCCCTGGAGCCCGCGCGCCACCTCAACCGAATCGTGCTGGGCTCGTTCATGCTGCTGGGCGTGAGCAGCGTGCTGGCCGGCGTGGTGCGTTCCACGGGCGCGGTGCTGGCCCCTCTGGCCATCCTGACCCTGACGCTGTGGGGCTTGCGCCTGCCCCTGGCCTGGGGGCTGCAGCCGCTGTGGGGGCAAGATGCGCTGTGGTGGAGCTTTCCGCTCAGCGCGCTGGCATCCATGCTGCTGTCCGTCGCCCACTACCGCTGGGGCTCCTGGCGCCGGTCACGGCTGCTGGACAGCACGACCGCACAGAGCTAGAGCCGCAGCGCACAGAGACAAAAAAAGCTTCCCGTGGAAGCCTTTGTCGTTTGCGCGGCACCTCTGGGCACCTGAAAAATCACTTCTTGCCGGCTGGCAGCTTGTCAGGCAGCAGGCAGGCCTCGGCCACTTGCAGATCGTTGTCCTTGGCGAAATTCAGACAGAAGTCCCAGGCCATGGGTTCGTAGTCGCGCAGATCCCGGTTGATGACCACGCATTTGGTGCCATTCATCACCGTGGGCACACACCAGGGAGAGTAGCTCAGATGGCTTCCGGCGCAGGCACCGCCAGGGCGAAACTGACTCATGACCCCGGCCAAGCGCTCGGCCCAGTCGCTGGGTCGAAAGGTTTTTCCGGCATGGGTCATACCCATGATGAACAGTTCTTTGCTGGAAGGGGTAACCATCAAATATTCGCCAAAAAGATCCGGCAACCAGGCGGGATCCCCGCCAACATGCCTAAACGAGCATTCTAACTCTTGTATAAGAGCCATGCTGTCAACCCCACAATGGCGTAGGTTGATTGCATGGCAGCGATGCGCAATCCGCAATGTTGGGGTTATCCGGGCACTCTAGAATCAAAGCTCTCATTTTTCAGGTGCCGCAGTGCGCCACTGACCTTCCTTCTCAGGAGATTCTTGCAATGACCGCTTTCATCGAGGCAGCTTCGCCCCACGTTATGCCCACTTACGGCCGCGTACCCATCGCGCTGGAGCGCGGCCAGGGCTGCCGCGTTTGGGACGTGAACGGCAAGGAATATCTGGACGCGCTGGGCGGCATCGCCGTCAACACCCTGGGGCACAACCACCCCAAGCTGGTGCCCGCGCTGCAGGATCAACTGGCCAAGCTGATCCACACCTCCAACTACTACCATGTGCCCGGCCAGGAAACCCTGGCCAAGCTGCTGACCGAGCGCTCGGGCATGACCAATGTGTTCTTCTGCAACACCGGCCTGGAAGCCAACGAGGCGGCCATCAAAATCGCCCGCAAGTACGGCGTGGACAAGGGCATTGCCAAGCCAGAGATCGTGGTCTACGACCATGCTTTCCATGGCCGCTCCATCGCCACCATGAGCGCCACGGCCAACCCCAAGGTACGCAACGGCTTTGGCGATCTGCTCGCTGGCTTCACCCGCATCGCACCCAATGATTACGAAGCCCTGATCGACGCGACTGAAGGCAATCCCAACATCGTCGCCATCATGATGGAGCCCATCCAGGGCGAAGGCGGCCTGCACCCCATGCGCGCCGACTACCTCAAGAAGGTGCGTGAGCTGTGCGATGCCAAGGGCTGGCTGCTGATGATGGACGAGGTGCAGGCCGGCATGGGCCGCACCGGCAAATGGTTTGCTCATCAGTGGGCCGGCATCACCCCCGATGTGATGACCCTGGCCAAGGGCCTGGGCTCTGGCGTGCCCGTGGGTGCCGTGGTGGCGCACAAGGCCGCTGCCGAAGTGCTCAAGGCCGGCAACCATGGCTCCACCTTTGGTGGCAACCCGCTGTCCATGCGTGCCGGCGTGGAAACCATCCGCATCATGGAAGAAGACGGCCTGCTGGCTCATACCACGGAAGTGGGCGAATATCTGAAAGCTAAACTGCAGGCTGAACTGGGCAGCCTCGAAGGCTTCGTCGAAGTGCGCGGCCAGGGCCTGATGATTGGCGTGGAGCTGACCAAGCCCTGCGGCGAGCTGATTGGCCAGGCCGCAGAGGCCGGCCTGCTGCTGAGCGTGACCGCCGACACCGTGATTCGCCTGGTGCCGCCGCTGATCCTGAGCAAGGCTGAAGCCGACGAAATCGTCGCCAGGCTCAAGCCCCTGGTTCAAGCCATTCTGGCCGCCTGATCCTCAAGGAATACTGCATGAAGCATTACCTGCAATTTAGCGACTTCACCGCCGACGAATACGACTACCTGCTGGAGCGTGCAGCCCTGATCAAGAAGAAATTCAAGGGCTACGAAAAGCACCACACGCTGATCGACCGCACCATGGCCATGATCTTCGAGAAGGCCAGCACGCGCACGCGTGTGAGCTTCGAGGCCGGCATGTACCAGCTCGGCGGCTCCGTGGTGCATCTGACCACGGGCGACAGCCAGCTGGGCCGCTCCGAGCCCATCGAGGACAGCGCACGCGTCATCAGCCGCATGACCGATCTGGTCATGATCCGTACCTTCGGCCAGGACAAGATAGCGCGCTTTGCCGAGTACTCGCGCGTGCCCGTCATCAACGGCCTGACCAACGAATTCCACCCCTGCCAGATCCTGGCCGACATCTTCACCTTCATCGAGCACCGCGGCTCGATCAAGGACAAGGTCGTGGCCTGGGTGGGCGACGGCAACAACATGGCCAACACCTGGCTGCAGGCCGCCGATCTGCTGGGCTTCACAGTTCATGTCAGCACGCCCGGCGGCTATGAGGTGGACGAGCAACTGGCCTTCAACGGCAAGCCCGTCAACCCCGGCTGCTACAAGGTGTTCAAGGACCCCCTCGAAGCCTGCAAGGGCGCCGATCTGGTCACCACCGATGTGTGGACCAGCATGGGCTACGAGGCCGAGAACGAAGCGCGCAAAAAGGCTTTTGCCGACTGGTGCGTGGATGCCGAGATGATGGCATCTGCCAAGGCCGACGCCTTGTTCATGCACTGCCTGCCCGCCCACCGCGGCGAGGAAGTGGAAGCCGAAGTCATCGACGGCCCCCAATCCGTGGTCTGGGACGAGGCCGAGAATCGCATGCATGTGCAAAAGGCACTCATGGAGTACCTTTTGCTGGGTCGCGTGGACTGATGGCGCAGACATCGGTGCACGCGACGGCTCGCCAGAGCAAGCACGCGATTCGGGCGCAGGCTCATACCCGCTTCGCGGGTGTGAAGCGGCAGCATGCCGCGTGCCAAAGCCAAAGTCGCATGCATGTGCAAAAGGCACTCATGGAGTACCTGCTGCTGGGCCGCCAGCCAGGCTGATTCGCCGCGTCCGGGCTCATCTGCATACCTTCACCCCCATGCACCTGAGCCACATCACATCCCCACACCGCCAGCGGGCCCTGCGCCAACTGGCGGTGTTTCTGTTTCCGCTGCGCCCCACCCAGGGCGATGCCCGCTACGGCCAGCGCGGCGGGCTGCTGGCGCTGCGCCAGCCCCATATGGCACGCCACACGCGCGTGCCCTCCTTCTTCGGCCCGCGCAAATCCTTTGCCGCGCGCGTGCGGGCGCTTTATGTGCGCATCCACACCTTCTATCTGAAGTTTCTTCAAGGCCATACCTAGTGGCCCGGCACCGGAGCCGCAGGCAGCCCTGCGCGCCGGCTTCTCCCCTCGACCTCAAACAGCCGTCCTTGCCCAAGGAGGACGGCGCGACCCCGATGCCTGAACCCTTGAAGAAACACGATGTCCGAATCCGTCCACCCCTGCCTGAGCTGTGGCGCCTGCTGCCAGAACTATCGCGTGGAGTTTTCCATTTACGAGCTGCAATCCATGGGCGGCACCGTCCCCGATGAGCTGGCCCATGAAGTGCCCGGCAAGGGCAACCGCGCGCGCATGAACGGCACGGAGCGCCACCCGGTGCGCTGCGTGGCACTGCGCGAGCTGCCCGAGGTCGGCGAGGGCTGCATAGGCTGCGGCATCTACGAGCAGCGCTCGCGCCCCTGCCGCGACTTTCCGTTTGCCTCCTACGGCTGCCACGACACGCGCGAGAGGCTCGGCCTGTCGGCGCTGAGCGAGGAAGAAGTCCAGCCCTGGCTGGAAGCCGCCTGAGCTTTCGACAAACCGGCAAGCGCTATCAAATACAAAGCTGCCTGCGCTTGCCAGTCAAACATTTCAGATACAAAAGTATCTGAAATGTAGAAATAGCAAGCGCAGGCAGCTATGTTTTTTTTACAAGAAGGACGGAGTCCGCTTCAAGCCTTGCGCGTATCCGAGCAGCTGTCGCCGCCACAGGCGCTGCAACCGCCGCAGCTGCCGCTCTTGCCCGCCGGCGCCAGCGAAGGATGAACCCGCGTCAGCTTGCTGCGCAGACCGGCCGGCATGAAACGCCAGGCCAGCGATACGGCGGCCACCAGCACGATGGCGCCCACTATCAGTTCCTGCCACATAGACAATCCTTTCTCAGCCCCAGCCCAGGGCCACGGCGATGCGATAGGTCACAAAGCTGGCCAGATAGGCCAGAGCAAACAGATAGCCGGTCATCAGCAGCGGATAGCGCCAGCCATTGGTTTCGCGCTTGACCATGGCCAGCGTGGAGATGCACTGGGGCGCAAACACGAACCAGACCAGCAGCGACAGCGCGGTCGCCATCGACCAGCTGCTGGCGATCAGCGGGCTCAGCTGCTGGGCCATGGCGTCATCGCCCACGGCCGACAGCGCATACACCGTACCGAGCGCCCCCACCGCCACCTCGCGAGCGGCCATGCCGGGCACCAGCGCAATGGCGATCTGCCAGTTGAAGCCGATGGGCGCCAGCACCACTTCCAGCGCACGGCCGATCTGGCCCGCGAAGCTGTAGCGAATCGCGCCTTCGGTCACACCCTCGGGAGCCCCGGGGTAGCTGGAGAGGAACCACAGCACGATGCTGACGGTCAGGATGATGCCGCCGACGCGGCGCAGGAAGATCATGGCCCGCTCGTACAGGCCCAGCACCAGGCTGCGCAGGCTGGGGATGCGGTAGGAAGGCAGCTCCATCAGCAGCGGCGTGCGGGTCTTGACCCTGGTGGCCAGCTTGCCCACCCAGGCCACGGCCATGGCACTGACGATGCCGCCCACATAGAGGGCAAACAGCACCAGGCCCTGCAGATTGAAGAAGCCGGCCACGGTCTGCTCGGGAATGAAGGCACCGATCAACAGCGTGTACACGGGCAGTCGTGCCGAGCAGGTCATCAGCGGCGCGATCATGATGGTCAGCAGACGGTCGCGCCAGTTGGAGATCGAACGCGTGGCCATGATGCCGGGCACGGCACAGGCAAAGCTGGACAGCAGTGGAATGAAGGAGCGTCCGGACAGCCCCACGCTGCCCATGATGCGGTCCAGCAAAAAGGCGGCGCGCGGCAGATAGCCCGAGTCTTCCAGCACCAGGATGAAGAAGAACAGAATCAGGATCTGCGGCAGAAAGACCACCACCGAGCCGGTGCCGGCGATCACGCCGTCGACCAGCAGACTGCGCAGCACGCCATCGGGCATCACGCCATGCACCCACTGGCCGAAGTCGCTGACCAGCCCTTCGATGCCGTCCATCAGGGGCTGGGCCCAGCTGAACACGGCCTGGAACATCAGAAACAGCGTCGCCACCAGCAGCAGCGTGCCCCACAACGGGTGCAGCACCACGGAGTCGATGCGATCGTCACGCTGCGTCGGAGCCGCGGGCTCCTGCACGGTCAGGCGCATGATCTCGGCCACCTGCTGGTGCAGGGCCAGCAGCTGGGCGCGCGAGTTGCTGCCCGTCACGGGCTTGAACTGGCCTTCAAGCGTCGGAGCCTTGAGCTGCCTGGCTTGATCGCTGTCCAGCCAGGCCAGCAGATCCTTGGCGCCGGACAGATGAACGCCCACGCTCTCCACCACGGGCACGCCCAGCAGCTCGCTGAGCTTGGCCTTGTCGATGAGCAGTCCCTGGCGACGCGCCATATCGCTCATATTGAGCACCACCACCATGGGCAGACCCAGGGCGCGCGCCTCCAGCACCAGACGCAGGTTCAGGCGCAGATGGGTGGCATCGGTCACGCACACCAGCAGCTCGGGCGGCGCTTCGCGCGGATGCTGCCCCTTGACGATGTCGCGCGTGATGCGCTCGTCCTCGCTGTGCGCATCCAGGCTGTAGGTGCCGGGCAGGTCCAGCACGCGCACGCGGCGCTTGCCGGGCGTGCTCAGCCAGCCTTCCTTGCGCTCCACGGTCACGCCCGCGTAGTTGGCCACCTTCTGGCGGGCGCCGGTCAGCAGATTGAACAGCGCCGTCTTGCCGCAATTCGGGTTGCCCAGCAGCGCGGCGCGCAAGGGCGCCTGCTCCGCGGCTTGAGGGCTCATCATGGTGATCTGGGATTCGCGCGCGTTCATGCTGCGGCCTCCAGTTTCACCAGCACCTGGGACGCCTCGTGGCGGCGCAGGGCAAACGTCGCCTGACCTATGCGCACGGCCAGCGGGTCTGGGCCGGGAAAGCCGGTGGCGACGACGCGCACGGACTCGCCGGGCAGAAAGCCGATTTCCATGAGTCTGAGCAGCAGGCTTTCATCCTCGCCTTCGCAGGAGGCCAGATCCACCACCCGGGCTGGCTGGTTCACCGCCAGCTGGTCCAGGCCCATGACCGGCCCGGTCGCGGCTGTAGTCGCTGCAATGGCTGCAGCGCTGGGAGATTGCACGCCGGATTCAGACGCTTGAACAGAAAAAGCATTCATGGACGAAGTAACTGACACTGCCTCAGACCTCGCCGAGGGGGACTGCAAAGAACTCATAGCGCATTATTAATTGATTTTGATTCTCATTTTCCATTTACTGTAGGCGATTGGTGCACAACGGTGGCGAATTGGCACCAGCAGCATGGACTTTTGGGCGGGTATTGAGCGGCGCGGTTGACAAATCTGCGGCCCGGCACAACCAAAGGGTTTGCACAGCTGCGAAAATTGCGGCTCCACGGAAAAATTCCGCCCTTCCCATGACCCATCCCTGTCTTAGCTGCGGCGCCTGCTGCGCGTCCTTTCGTGTCGATTTTTCCGTACACGAGTCTCAGGAGCATGGGGGCAGCGTCCCCGCAGGGCTGATCGAGGAGGTCACCGACTACACCTGCCGCATGCGCGGCACGGACTGGGCCAGGCCGCGCTGCGCAGCCCTGGTGGGCAAGGTGGGAGAGAAGGCGTACTGCGGCATCTATGAATGGCGCCCCTCGCCTTGCCGCGAGTTTGCTGCGGGCTCGGACGCCTGCAACCGCGTGCGCCAGCGCCACCAGCTGCCTGTGCTGGAAAGCGGTCTGATCTAGAAAACCAGGCAGCCAACGTCTGCCATATCAGCAGATCAGGCGTCCTGCTCGATCAGCACCACGCCGATATTGTCCTTGCCGCCTGCAGCATTGGCTGCCTCGATCAGGGCCTCCTGCAAGCGCGCAAGCGGCAGGTTTTCCTCGAACAGGGTTTCAAGACTGGCATCGCTGAGCATATCGGTCAGGCCGTCGGAGCACAGCAAAATGCGGTCTCCCTGCTGCAGCAGCCAGTGACTGAGCTCGGGCTCCACCTGGGGCATCACACCAAGCGCTCTTGTCACCAGATGACCGTAGCGCGAGTTCCTGGCATCTGCCTCGGAGATCAGGCCGGCATCGATATCCTGCTGCACCAGGGAGTGATCGCGCGTCAGCCGCTGCAGCCGGCCAGCGCGCCAGGCATAGGCCCTGGAGTCGCCCAGATGGGCAATCAGCACCTCGCTTGCCAGCACCAGGGCGGCCACCACCGTGGTGCCCATGCCGCTGCAGCCGGGCGTGGACTGCGCAGCGGCATAGATGGCCGTATTGGCCATGTGCAGTGCGTCCGTCAGCTCGCACTGCGCAGCCAGCATGGATTCATCGGCGGCCGGGCCGTGCTGCACGCTGGTCGTGATCAGCTCCACGGCCATGACGCTGGCCACCTCGCCCGCGTTATAGCCGCCCATGCCGTCGGCCAGCACGGCAACCGGCCAGGGCCGGGCCTTCGGCTCCAGGCCTACCGAGTCTTCGTTATTGCTGCGCTGGCGACCCATGTCGGCACGCCCCACCATGCGTACGGCTGGCCAGACTCGGGATGGGCTAGAAGCTGCTGCGGATGACATGGAAGATGGGACGGGGGTCAGGTTCGCGAAAGCATTCAAGCGTAACGCAAGTCAGCTTCGCTCCTTGTCTGAAAAAGACACCGTTTTGCACTTGTTAACCAAGCAAAGGCGCAATTTTGTTCAATACCTGCAAACGCCCAAAGCTCAGACTGGTGGCCTCTTGTTTCAGGTTTGCCCATGCTTTCTTCTGTTCTGGCCATGGCCGGATTTGCACTGGCCGGTGCCATCACGCCAGGACCGGTGAACGTGCTGGCCCTGCGCCATGGCAACGGCCGCGCTGTGGCCGCCTTCTGCTACGTGCTGGGCGCCAGCCTCAGCTATGCCCTCATCGTCTGGCTGATGGGACAGAGCGGGCAGTGGCTTCTCAAGCAGCCCGAGCTGCTGCGCTGGGCGCCGCGCGTCTGCGCTCTCTATCTTCTGTGGCTGGCCTGGCAGCTGGCCAGGGCCCCGGGGGCCCATGGACAGGCGGCCAGGCAAAGCGCCCCCGCATCACTGCCGGCCGGTCCAGGCGGAGCGTTCGTGCAAGGCATTGCCATTCAAAGCCTCAACCCCAAGGCCTGGCTGGTGGCGCTTTCGGGCATCGGCATGTTCGTAGCCCCGCTGGCCGCGCAGCAGGTCTCGCTGCCAAGCGCATTGCTGCTGTTTTGCACCGTCTCCTTGCTGGCCTGCCTGCTCGGCGTAGGCTGCTGGGCCGCTCTGGGCCATGCACTGACCCGGTGGCTGAATACGCCACTGCGGCGCCAGCGGCTGAACCAGGCCCTGGCCATGGTGCTGGTGGCAAGCGTGCTCAGCATGCTGGCATGATGAGGCCGTCATGCCAGCCCCGAGCCACCACTTCCACCGCCACCCGGCCCTGCCCTGGGCCGAGCTGCGCATCAGCCGCCAGTCCTGCTACAGCTACCGGCTGCATGCGCATGCCCAGTACTCCATCGGCATTGTGGATGAGGGCGAGACCCTGTTTCTGCACGACGATGGCCCCGAAACATTGAGCGCGGGCAGCGTGGTGCTGATCGAGCCCGGCCACTGGCATGCCTGCAACCCCGAGACATTGCAGCCATGGTCCTACCGCATGCTGTTCGTGCAGGCCGAGTGGGTTCATGAGCGACTCGGTGTCGGCGCCCTGCACTTTGCCCGGCGCGCACGGCACGAGCCTGAAATCTCGCACTGGGCCGACAGTCTCTGCCAGCCACTTGCCGAAAGCGCCACGGATGCGCAGCTGCGGCAGCACGAGCAATCGCTGGCGGATTTCCTGCAGCTGCTGGGCAGCGCGGCCCACACTCATGCCGCAAAGCCCCAGCCGCCCGATGCCGTCCTTCCTGCGCTGCAGCACATGCACCGCAGCCCCGAAGACGAGACCAGCGTCCAGGCCCTGGCCCAGCGCTGCGGCATGAGCCCCAGCCGCTTCATCCGCCGCTTCAGGGCCGTCACCGGCGTCACGCCCGGGGCCTACCGCCTCAACCTGCGGCTCAATGGCGTGCGCCACCTGCTGGCACAGGGCGAGCCCCTGGCCTCGGTCGCTCAACAGATGGGCTTTGCCGACCAGGCCCATATGCAGCGTGCCTTCAAGGCCCATCATGCGCTGACTCCCGGCAACTACGCCGGGATGCCGCGCTGAGACGGCTGGGCCTGCGCCAAGGACATTCGCCGCCAAGCCGCCGCAGCCGGTCATTCGCGGGATACTTGCCGCTTCGACTTTTTCGCATGCGCAAGTCAGCAATGGCCAACTTTGACAGTATTCAGCAACGCGAGACAGGCTTGCAGCAGCACCTGAACTCCGCCCAGATGACCATGATCGCCATCGGTGGCGCCATCGGTACCGGCCTCTTCATGGGCAGCGCCTTCGCCATCGGCTTTGCCGGCCCCAGCGTGCTCATCAGCTACGCCATCGGCGCATTCATCGGCCTGCTGCTCATGGGATGCCTGGCCGAGATGACCGTGGCCCACCCCACCTCGGGCTCCTTCGGCGCCTACGCCGAGCACTACATCAGTCCGCTGGCCGGCTTTGTGGTGCGCTACGCCTACTGGGGAGCCGTGGTGCTGGCCGTGGGCATGGAGGTCACGGCCGTGGGCAAGTACATGGCCTACTGGTTCCCGGCCGTGGACCCATGGATCTGGGTGGCGCTGTTCTCGGTCCTGCTGGCCGCCGTCAATGCCACCAGCGTCAAGGCCTTCGGCCAGGTCGAGTACTGGTTCTCCATGGTCAAGGTCATTGCCATCGTGGCCTTTATCCTGATCGGTGCCTATGTGGTCTTCGGCACCCGGCCCGAGGGCGTGGGGTTCGACAACTATTTCGTCGATGGCGGCTTCTTCCCCAACGGCTGGTGGGGTACCTGGGTGGGCGTGATCGTGGCCATCTTCAGCTATCTGAGCCTGGAATCCATCGCCATCGCTGCCGGCGAGGCCCAGAACCCCAAGCAGGCCGTGACCCGAGCCTTCCGCACCACGGTGCTGCGCCTGGTGCTGTTCTATCTGCTGTCGCTGGCACTGATGCTGGCCATCGTTCCCTGGAGCCATGCGGGCACGGACAAGAGCCCGTTTGTCAAGGTGATGGAGATTTTGCAGATCCCGGGCGCGGCTGCAGCTCTGAACTTTGTGGTGCTGCTGGCCTCGCTGTCGGCCATGAACAGCCAGCTCTACGTCACCTCGCGCATGATGTTCAGCCTCTCGCGCGGCGGCTATGCCCCCAAGGGTCTGAGCAAGCTCAGCAAAAACGGCGTGCCGCTGGGCGCGATTGCCGTCTCCTGCCTGGGCATGGCCGTGGCCATGGTGCTCAACGTGCTCAAGCCCGAGCAGTCGCTGGAGCTGATGATGTCGATCGCCATGTTTGGCGCCATGTTTGCCTGGTTCATGGTGTTCGTGACCCATCTGTTCTTCCGCCCGCGCTGGCAGCGCGAGCATCCTGGCCAGAAGCTGGAGTTCCGCATGTGGGGCTTTCCCGTGCTGACGCTGGTCGGGGCGCTGCTGATGGCGGGTGTGATCGTCACCACGCTGTTTACCAAGGAGTTCCACACCACCGTGCTGGTGGGCGTGCCGTTTCTGATCGTGCTGGTGCTGGTCTATGCTCTTTGGTATAGGAAGAAGAAGGTGACCCCCTGAGGCGCTAGCGCGCCTTCCTCCAAGGGGGGACGACAGCCTTTGCTGCGGGGCGGCCCTTGCTGGCTGTCCCGCACTCAGGCCTGTTATCGATCAAGAGCGACCAAATCCATTCATACACACCATGACACGCCAGATCTGGGATATTTCTCCTGCCATCCATCCTGCCGCACCGGTGTTTCCGGGCGACACGCCCTATAGCCAGGAATGGGTGGCCAGCATTGGCCCGGGCTGCCCGGTCAATGTCAGCGCCATTCATCTCTCGCCCCATGTGGGCGCGCATGCCGATGCACCGCTGCACTACGATGCGCAGGGCGCGGCCATTGGCGCCGTCGATCTGGATGCCTTTCTGGGCCCCTGCCGCGTAATCCACGCCATAGGCTGCGGGCCGCTGATTGAATGGCGCCACATAGCGCACGCCATCGATGCCGGCCTGCCCGGGCGCGTGCTGGTGCGCACCTACGAGAAAGCGCCCACCGGCTGGGATGCCGACCTCGCCGCCTATGCCCCCGAGACCGTGCAAAAGCTCGCCGACCTGGGCGTGAAGCTGATCGGCATAGACACCGCCAGCATCGACCCCGCCAGCAGCAAGAGCCTGGACAGCCATATGGTGATCCGCCAGCGCGGCCTGCGCGTGCTCGAAAACCTGGTGCTCGACGAGGTCGGCGAAGGCGACTATGAGCTGATCGCCTTGCCGCTCAAGCTCACCGAAGCCGATGCCTCGCCGGTGCGTGCCGTCTTGCGCAGCCTGCTGTGAAGCGCTTGGCGCAAGCAAACCGATGTCCTCGCTGCGAGGCGGCTGGGCCGCCCCGGTCTCAGACACAATGGGCGAATCCGAGTTCAGCCATATTTGAATCAGAACCGGCTCTGACGTAGACACAATCAGCGTCAGCAGCTATCAAAAATGAGAGAAGGAAGACAATGACCACTTTGCAAGACTGCCAGGCTCTGGACGCCCAGGATCCGCTGCGCGCGCTGCGCGAGCGCTTTGCCCTGCCCCAGGGCGTGATCTACCTGGACGGCAACTCCCTGGGCGCCCAGCCCAAGGCCGCCGCCGCGCGCGTGGCCGAAGTGGTGACGCAGGAATGGGGCCAGGACCTCATCACCTCCTGGAACAAGGCCGGCTGGATCACGCTGCCCGAGCGCCTTGGCAACCAGTTCGCCCCCTGGCTGGGCGCGGGCCAGGGCGAGCTGGTGTTCACCGACACCACCTCCATCAATCTCTACAAGGTGCTGAGCGCCGCCGCCCGCATCGCCCGCGAAGATGCGCCCGGCCGCAAAAAGCTGATCAGCGAGCGCAGCAACTTCCCCACTGATCTCTATATCGCCCAGTCCGTCTGCCAGGAATACGGCCTGGAGCTGGTGCTGCTCGAGCCCGAGGAAATCGCCGGCGCGCTGCAGACCGATGTGGCGATCTCCATGCTCACCCATGTCAACTACCGCACGGGGGCCATGCACGATATGGCAGCCGTCACGGCCGCCGCCCATGCCAAAGGCATTCTCTGCGTCTGGGATCTGTGCCACAGCGCAGGTGCCGTGCCCGTGGATCTCAAGGGTGCCGATGCCGACTTTGCCGTGGGCTGCAGCTACAAATACCTCAACGGCGGCCCCGGCGCGCCGGCCTTTGTCTGGGCGCATCCGCGCCTGATCAACCGCTTCTGGCAGCCGCTGTCGGGCTGGTTCGGCCACGCCGAGCCTTTCAAGTTCGTGCCCGACTACCACCCCGCCCAGGGCATACAGCGCTATCTCTGCGGCACCCAGCCCATGATCAGCATGAGCGTGCTGCAGTGCGGCATCGACATCTATACCGAGGCCGAGGCTTTCGGCGGCATGGCCGCGCTGCGCAAGAAATCGCTGGCGCTGACCGATCTGTTCATTCAGCTCGTGCAAGAGCGCTGCCAGGGCCACGGCCTGGGTCTGGCGACACCGCGCGAGCATGCGGCACGCGGCTCCCAGGTCTGCCTGACCCGGGAGGAAGGTCTGGGCGTGAATGGCCAGGGCAGCGGCGCCTACGCCATTGTCCAGGCGCTGATTGCACGCGGCGTGATCGGCGATTTCCGCAAGGGCGACGGCGGCACTGGCAGGCACAAGGACATTCTGCGTTTCGGCTTCACACCGCTGTATGTGGGCTTTGCCGATGTCTGGAATGCCGTCGAGCATCTGCGTCAGGTGCTGGAATCGGGCGAATGGCAACGGCCCGAGTTCAATGCCGTGCACGCCGTGACCTGAGGCAGGCACCGGGGGCGGGGGCGGGCCGGGCGAGCTCCGATCAGGCCCGCGCCCAGCTCCAATTGAGAACGCCCATCAGCGCCACTGCGGCCAGGTCCAGCATCAGCACGCTTTGCTGCACCCAGCGCCGCTGGGCAGCGCCTTGCGCCAGCAGCTGCACGGCCATCTCCACCTTGCCGGGCGAAGCCATGAGCAGCAGCGAGGCACTGACGTTGTGCACGGCCATGAATGGCAGCAGCGGCACGCCCAGCGCCTGGGCGATCTCGGCCTGCGTGGCCGCGAACATGGCATTGGCCCCGGTATTGGAGCCTGTCACGAAGCCACCCAGCGCTCCCACAAAGGGCGCGGCCAGCAGATACAGCGGCCCGCTGCGGGCCAGCGCCTGCGCCAGTTGCGCGGCCATGCCCGAAACCGCCATCAGCACGCCCAGCACAATGAACAGCGCCGTGACCGGAGCCACCTGCAGCCAGGAGCGCCAGACCTTTGCCAGCGATGGGCGCGCCGGCCGGCCTCGCGTGAAAAAAACCGCCGCCACCAGCAGCCACAGCCCCGGCGAAGTCAGCCCATGCCAGGCGGCGGGCAGATCCAGGGCGCGCACCAGCGCTGCCGCCGCCAGCACGCCACCCAGCAGCAGCGCATAGGCCGCCAGCGCACGCCGCCCCGGCACGCTCAGAGGCGGCTTGTCCGCGTCTGAGCGCGACAGGTGCAGGCGCAGCAGATGCCAACCCACCACCAGCAAAGCACCGAGCGCCCCCGCTGGCGCCGTGCCAGCCAGACTATTCATCAAAGCCACGGCCGCCGTCAGCGCCAGACCCGACAGCAGGCCCTGCAGCAAGGCCTGTCGCCGGCGGCCCGGCGCACTCGCCAAAGCCGCCGCCGCCATGCCGGTGATGACAAACGGAATCACGCTGACCAGCGCCGAAGCCTGACCCAGCTCCTTGAAGGGCAGACCGGCCATGGTGGCCGCCACCAGCGTCCCCGGCCCCATGGAGCCCCAGGGCACGGCGCAAAGGCCCAGCAGGCCGATGAGCACCACCTTGCGCGGCGGCAGCCCGTAGTGCGCGAGCAGCGGAATGCCTATGGTCACGCCCACGCCAAAGCCGGTGACCGACTCGGCAAACGGTGTGATGCCATGCACCACCAGCAGCACGGCGCCCGTGCCGCTGCCGGCCCTGGCCAGCAGCCAGTCGGCCAGGGCCTTCTGCGCTCCCGACGCGCGCAGCACCTCGGACAGCAGCAGCCCGCCCCCCACGATCAGCAGCACCTCCAGCAACACCGGCGCCCAGTGCATGCCCGCGGCCAGCCATGTCGAAGCGGGCTGCGCAAAGGCGGCGGCAATCACCAGCAGCGCCACCGCAACGCCCAGCGCTGCGGCATGCAGCGAGCGCCAGCCCGCCAGCAGGACGGCGATGACGGTGGCCACGGGCAAGGCACTGATAAACATGTACATTGCATTCATCCTTGAGAAATAATTTCCTATACGCAAAATTATTTTCTCATAGGAAAATTTTCAATACAAGAACAGACGCCATGACAAGGAGCCAGGCTTGAACTCCACCACTGCATCGCAGGCATCGGAGCAGGATGCGCTTTTCGGCGCCGCCGTCCGTGCGCGCCGCGCCCAGCTGGGCATCACACTCGATCAGTTGGCCCAGGCCAGCGGCGTCTCACCGGGCGCGCTGTCGCGCGTGGAGCGCGGTCTGCTCGCAACCAGCCTGCGCAATGCCATGGCGATTGCACAAGGCCTGGGCTGCGAGCTGAGCGAGCTGGTGCAAAGCGCACCCAGCGCGCAGATCACGCGCGCCGGCGAGAATCTGCGCTTTGTCGACGAGGCCAGCGGCGTGGAGCGCATGGCCCTGGCCAGCCCCAGCGCTGGTGTGAACCTCGTGCATTACCGCTTTCCGCCGCATGCGGTCTCCAGCCATTTCGCGGCCCATCGCGCAGGCACGCGCGAGGTCTTTCACGTGCTCGAAGGCAGCATCGAAGTCTTCACCGCCCAGGAGCAGGTGCTGCTGCATGCGGGCGACACGGCCACGCTGGTGGTGGACAGCGAGCACCGCCTGGCCAATGCCTCGGACCAGCCCGCACGCTTGCTGCTGCTGGTGCTGTCGCCCCCGCTCTGAAGCGCTGCCGCCTGTCGCCTGCCGCCTGTCGCCTGTCGCCTGTCGCCTGTCGCCTCTCAGTAGGCGCTGTCGGCCAGCGAGGCCCACAGGTGCGCGGCCACCAGCGCGCGCCAGGGCCTGAACTGCTCCAGCCAGTCGCTGGCGACACGAGCATCGGGCTTGTCGCTGCCCGTGAGCAGACCGATGGCCCGGCGCACCGCCACATCGCCGTGCAGGCTGCCGTCGGGCCAGCCATAGCCGCGCAGCAAGGTGTAGTTCACCGTCCACGGCCCTATGCCCTTGAGAGCCAGCAATTGCGCAGAGGCAGCGGCCACATCCTCCTCAGCCCAGCAGCCGGCGGCGCTGCGGGCGGCCCAGTCGTCCAGCGGCAGGCGCCCCTCGGCAACGGCCTGGGCCACGGCCAGCAGGGTCTGGGCCTTGGCCTGGGAAAAGCCCGCGCCGCGCAGCGCATCCAGCCCCAAGGCCGCCACGCGCTGTGCATCGGGATAGGCGCGCAGGGCCGGCATGTCCCCGCCTTGCGCCAGCGGCTCGCCCGCCAGCGCTATCAGCTTGCGCCGCAGCGAAACGGCCACGGCCACCGTGATCTGCTGGCCGGTGATGGCCCAGGTCAGCGCCTCGAAGGGCGTGGGCGAGCCGGGCACATGCAGGCCGGCCTGGCGCGAAAGCAGCGCTCCCAGCTCGCGGTGATCGCCATGCGCCAGCTCCAGCTGGCCGGGCGCGTAGATCAGCCCCAGCATGCGTTTCACCATGGCCTGCAGCGCGGCCCGGTCTGC
The DNA here is from genome assembly GCF_000761245.1 of Comamonas testosteroni. Taxonomy (GTDB): domain Bacteria; phylum Pseudomonadota; class Gammaproteobacteria; order Burkholderiales; family Burkholderiaceae_C; genus Comamonas; species Comamonas testosteroni_C. Next base: position 54,750 of record NZ_AWOR01000048.1, read on the forward strand.
CGCGGCCGGCTCTGCCTGCGGCGCATGCAAGCTGGCCTGCACCTGTCCGGTCTGCCATTGCAGCTGCAGCAAGGCGGGACTGCTCTTCCACATGATGGCCTTGTGCAGGCTGCTAGCACCGGCATCGACTCGCTCGGCCAGTTGCTGCTCGTCGCGATCATGGAAATGCACGAATTCGTCGAAACGGTAACGCGCGGGCAGGGCAAGGGAGACTTCAAGCAGCATGCGGTTTTCTATCACAGGGGGCAGCGCCGTGGCGCGCCTGTGCTTCATTCATTAAATTCATAGCTTCTATCGCATATCAATCAAAGATTTCAGATAGATATATATTCAAAATCATTGAGGAGCATGCGATGACAGCTCTCTTTAAGAGAGCTTGCGTTGGGCCTGCTGGGCCTCGCGCAGCAGCAGCGCACGCTTGCGCTCCACGCCCCAGCGATAGCCCGAGATGCTGCCGTCATTGCGCAGCACACGGTGACAGGGCACGGCCACTGCAATCGGGTTGGCAGCCACCGCGCTGGCCACGGCCCGCGTGGCGCTGGGCTGGCCCAGTTGCCGGGCCAGTTCGCTGTAGCTGACGGTCTGGCCGGCCGGAATGCTCTGCAGCGCCTGCCACACGCGCTGCTGAAATGCCGTGCCCTGAATATCCAGCGGCAGGGCCAGCCCCAGGCGGGGCTGCTCCATCAGGGCCACCACCTGGGCCACGGTCTGTTCATACTGGGCGTCGGCCCCGATCAGTTGCGCCGCCGCAAAACGCTGCTGCAGATCGTCCACCAGCGCATGGGGATCATCGCCCAGCAGCACGCAGCACACGCCCTTGTCGGTGCTGGCCACCAGCAGGCTGCCCAACGAGCATTCAGCCAGGGCAAAGCGGATGCGCTGGTCCTGGCCGCGCCTGCGATAGGAGTGCGGCGCCATGCCCAGCATGGCCGGTGCGTCCTTGTAGAAGCTGCTGCTGGCTTCATAGCCGCTCAGATAGGCCGCATCGGTGACCGACTCGCTGGCCTCCTGCGCCAGCGCGGCACGCACATGCCTGCCGCGATGGGCCTTGGCATAGGCCTTGGGCGTGAGCCCCGTGGCGCGTTTGAAGTTGCGGTGCAACTGCCAGGGACTGAGCCCGAGGCGCTGCGCCAGCTCCTCCAGCGCGGGCATGGGCTCTTCGCTCTCCAGCCAGCGGCAGCACTGGATCATGCGCTCATCTGTTTGCGAATTTGCAGCGGCGGTGGAAGGCAGAGGACTGGGCATGGCGTGAATCTCGGCTAAGTGCGTTTTCTGTCACTGGTCTGTGACTGGCCCGACTTTACGCAAAGCTATGGCAGCTTGCATCCACGTTCTTGCAGGCTTTGTGTGCCCGGATTCGGTTACGCTGCGCGCACTGACCTATCAAAGATGATTTGACCATGACGAATGAATCCTCCGGTTGCCCCCTGCATGGCGGCGCAGCCATCGTCCGCGACGAGAAAGCCCAGCTCGACTTCAGCCGTGACATGAGTTATGGCGACTATCTACATCTGGACCAGATTCTCACGGCCCAGCATCCGCTGTCGCCCGCGCATGACGAGATGCTGTTCATCGTGCAGCACCAGACCAGCGAGCTGTGGATGAAGCTGATGCTGCACGAGGTGCGCGCGGCTACGGCAGCCATTGCCAATGCATCGGGCGAGACCAAGCCCGATGCCTTCAAGATGCTGGCGCGCGTCTCGCGCATCATGGAGCAGCTGGTCAGCGCCTGGACCGTGCTGTCCACCATGACGCCGCCCGAATACACGGCCATGCGCCCCTATCTGGCCAACTCCAGCGGCTTCCAGAGCTATCAGTACCGCTGCATCGAGTTTTCGCTGGGCAACAAGAACGCGGCCATGCTCCAGCCCCACGCCCACCGCACCGATCTGCTGGCCCAGGTGCAGGCCGCCTACGAATCGCCCTCGCTGTACGACGTGGCCCTGCAGTTGCTGGCGCGCGAAGGCCTGGATGTGCCTGCCGACCGCCTGCAGCGCGACTGGACCCAGCCCTATGAGGCCAGCGAGGGTGTGAAACAGGCCTGGATCACCGTCTACCGCGATCCGCACAAGCACTGGGATCTGTACCAGCTGGGAGAAAAGCTGGCCGATATCGAGGATGCCTTCCGCCTCTGGCGCTTCCGCCACCTGACCACGGTGGAGCGCGTCATCGGCTTCAAGCGCGGCACAGGCGGCACCGGAGGCGTGAGCTACCTCAAGAAGATGCTGGACGTGGTGCTGTTCCCCGAGATCTGGAGCCTGCGCACCGAGCTGTAGGCCGGCCATCAAGGCCATCGCCATTCAGGCTGCCCCTGCTGCTCTTTCGTGACAGCGCGGGCAGCCTGAATTATTTAGGCTCCGTGCAAAACCTAACATCGCAACAAACTGCCCATGTCTTCCGATCACAGCGCCGCCAAGGCTGCGCCGAACGCCGGCCCCAAGCCAGACTCCTCCGCCTGGGCCATGCTGGTCTGCCTGCTCACGGGCTTTGCACTGAGCCAGGCCTTCAGAACCATCACCTCCATCATCGCCGACGGTCTGCGCACGGACTTCGGCCTGTCCGCGCAATCGCTTGGCTCGTTTGCCGGGCTGTTTGCACTGTCCTTCGGCGTGGCCCAGCTGCTCATGGGCATAGGCATGGATATCTACGGCCTGCGTCGCACCGTGCTGCTGGCCTTTCCCCTGTCGATTGCGGGGGCTGCGCTGTCCGCACTGGCACCCAGCTATTCCTGGCTGATGCTGGGCCAGCTGCTGATCGGCGTGGGCTGCTCGCCCGCCTTTCTGGCCAGCACCATGTTTATCGCACGCCACTTTCCGGCCGATAAATTTGCCTACCTCTCGGGCATAGGCCTTGGCCTGGGCGGGCTGGGCCTGCTGTTTACCGGCACGCCCATGGCCTGGCTGGTGCAGCATATGGGCTGGCGTGCCGGCTTTGCGCTGCTGGCGGTGCTGAGTGTGCTGTCCTGGCTGCTGATTTTCTTCAAGGTGCACGAGCCCGAGCTGCCCGGCGACTCCCAGCCCAAGCCTGGCTTCATGCAGGCACTGCAAGGTTTTGGCAGCCTGCTGCTGCTGCCCCATACCTGGGGCATTGTGCTGCTGGGCATGGTCAGCTATGCCTCGTTTCTCACCGTGCGCGGCCTCTGGCTCAGTCCCATGCTGATGGATCGCTACCAGTTTTCATTGGTCACGACCGGCAATGTGGCACTGGCCTGCTCCGTCATTTCGCTGTTTGTGCCTTCCATGTTCGGCCGGCTGGACCCCGGTCCGGCCAGGCGCCGCCAGCGCATTGCACGCTTTGCGCTGCTCATGGCCGCCGTTTTTGTAGCACTGGCCCTGGTCCATCAATCCGTAGGCAGCGTGCTGCTGCTGCTGGTCATGAGTGTGCTTTCAGGCTACGGCACGCTGATCTATGCCGATGTGCGCTCCTCCTACCCACCGGCCACGACGGGACGCGCGCTGTCCATCTTCACCATGGCCATGTTTCTCGGAGCCGCGCTCATGCAGTGGCTCTCCGGCCTGGTTGCAGGCGTTGCGGAACGCCAGAATGCCGACATCTATCAGGCAGTGATGCTGATGATTGCCGCCATGCTGGGCAGCGGTGTGCTGGCCTACCAGCTCATCAAGCCTTCACCGCTGCTGCTCAAGGCCAGCCACTGAAGCAATCCACCTGCCAGGCAGGCGCCGGCGCGAGAGCCATCCCGGTTATGGTGAGCTGTCGCTAAAGCGCGCCCTCATAGAGCCAGGGCACATCCATGATGCGCCCGCCCAGAGCGCGCAACGACAGGTCGCGCCCCCAACGGATAGGCCCTGTCGCATGGAAGATCCGGCCATTGCGCAGCGAGCGCTCCTGCACCTTGGCATTGCGCTGCCAGCGGTTCAGCGCATAGCGGCGCAGCCGCAGACTGACATCCAGATCATGCATGGACAAAGCACTTTGCAGCTCGGCCGCATCCTCGATGGCCATGCCCGCACCCTGCGCCAGATAGGGGCGCATGGGATGGGCTGCATCGCCCAGCAGGGCCACAAGGCCTTGCGCCATCTGAGTCTCTGAGGACACCGGCTGCCGGTCGGCCACCGGCCACAAACGCCATTCACCGCCCACATCGGGAACGTGTTGAACCAGATCCTGCAGGTAACCGCATGCGCCCTGAAGATGCTGGAGCAGGTCGGGCAGATTGGCAGAATGGTCCCAGTGGTCGAGATCCTCTGGCGCAGGCCCCTGCACTATGACCACAAGATTTTGCAGCTCGCCCCGGCGCACGGGATACTGAATGGCATGCAATTGCGGCCCCAGCCAGGCCGTGACCTCGTTGGTGCGCAAGCGCTTGGGCAGATTTGCCTGATGCACCATGGCCCGATAGGCCAGCTGCCCGGTCACACGCGGCGGGCCATCGCCCAACATCTGTGCACGCACGGCGCTGCGCACGCCATCAGCGCCGATCAGGGCATCGCCCTCGATGAGCTTGCCGGTACTGGTACGAATGGTGACCACACCGTCCTGCTGGCTATAGCTGCTGACGAACTGGTTGAGGTTGAGGTGAGCCTCCGGCAGAACCTGCAATGCCTCCAGCAGAATCTGGTGCAGGTCGGCGCGATGAATGGTGAGATAGCTGGCTCCATAGCGCTGCACCATATCTGCGCCCAAGGGCAGTCTCCCCAGCTCTTGCCCCGTCACGGCACTGCAGGCTCGCAAGGCCGAAGGGCAGGCCACGACCTGCTGCAACGATCGCTGCAGCCCCCATGCCTGAAGGCGGCGCACCACATTGGGTCCCAGTTGAATGCCGGCTCCGACTTCCGAAAACTGCGTGGCACGCTCGAACAGGCGCACATCCCAATCAGCACGCACCGCCGCAATGGCGGCTGCCAGACCGCCAATACCACCACCCGCAATCAACACCTGCTTGTTCATGGACTCTTATTGTGCCGCTTAGTCACCTGCATCGAAGAGAACTCTGGTTTGCGCTGCCGCAAACCTTGCTGTCATGAAAAAAGCCCGCCAAGGCGGGCTCTTTCAACGTGCGCAAACAGCAGATCAAATGGCGAACTTTTCGCGATCCTGGTCTGCAATCCACTTTGGCGGCTTGCCGCGGCCGGTCCAAGTCTGACCCGTAGCAGGATCACGATACTTGGGAGCCACCTTGGCGCCCGCATTGGCGGAAGAGCGCGCGCGAGCGGGAGGGAAGACATCTTCAGCAGTCAGGCCGTACTCGGCAATCAGGCCGCGAACCTTGCTCACAGCGTCGGCCAGTTCACGCGAACGGGCTTCGTTGATTTGCTGTTCCAGCTCTTCTCTCTGCTTCAGGAGTTCCTTGTAAGTGCTCATGATTTGCGCTTCTTGGTTGATTAAAGTGATTTCATTATAAATGCTGGAATTTCAAATTCATGATTTTCCGAGTAAGCAAAAACCACAATTCAGAATATTTATAAAATGCAACTACGTGTTAATAAATAGCTATTCTGCCTCCGGAGCTGCCAATATCTTGTCGATACGCCTTCATCCAAATCAATCGCCTCAAATATCCAGCCGCCACACAAGACCTTCTCGCCCAGAACGGGCACATGGCTACTTTGGCGAGGAGTAAACCGGCCGGCGCGTTATGGTGCTCCCCGGCCTTCGTCTGGCAATACTCAAATAGCCAGCCCGGCCTTCAATTCCGAATAGGCTCCAGAGCCTTGAGCAGTCAGAATCCATCTTCTTTGCGAGTTGACCAGGCCTCAGCCTCGTCCAAGAAGCAAAGCTCTCTGGCACTGACTTAGTGCCATTCACGCGGTGTCGTGATGCTCTGCTGCGCCCCATATTCCTCGACGACAAACACCACCCCCCCTGTTTTGGCACGCAGCTGATCCAGTCATCTCATCTCGCACGAAGTCTCAGGAAAAATTCCAAAGCCAGCGCCTGCTCTCTCAGAAGGTCTTGTGATTTCTCACCGACCACCTGCCTCTTGGGCGCGCCGATGATGCCCTGCATCTCGTCCAGCCAGCCGCGGCATGCAGGAGCCAGGAATGTCTTCCCATCTCTTCATCCGGGCAACAGCCAGGCACAGGCCCGCAAAACCCGAGGCATCGCCATTTCGCCTTCCAGGCAATACATATCGGCACAAAAAGCATCAAATACGTCAAAAAAATATCGTCTAAATGAAATACCTTTATGCCGCCTGATGTTCATGCACCCCCATCAAACCGACCTGACGCCCCTGCTCCAAACCAGCTGCAACTTCTTCCTCGGTCATTGCAGCGCAGGAAAAATCACTAATCCGCAGCAAAGTCAATATGACATGCGTTGAAAATGACAACAAACTCACAAAGGACTTTGCGATAGACGCAACCCGGGCCATGGAGCGCCTTGCCATGCCGAAACCAGCTCTGGATAGAGCTGGCCGATACGCTTTGAGCAAGCTCTCCAAAGATAATCGTTATAAATGCAATAGCAATTACGACGATAGTCGCTGCCGAAATGGTTGCTATCTTTTCCGATATTCCCGGAGATATCGAGCAAACGGACAATCCATCGCTGCTCGCAACCCCACCCAAATACAGCTGAGCGCCCGCTGGAGGTAATCCAAGCTGCACGGAAGACAGAAACTGCGTGGACTCGCAAGCAACTCCAGCACCGCTTGGGCGTCCTTGCTCACGTGCTTTGCCAAAGCCGGCAATCTTGCCCTGCAGCCGCAAGGCCAATGCCAATTTCGACATTACAAACACCCCACTGAGCAGTGTCAGCAATGCAAACAGCAGAAAATCCCTGACTAGTCCATCAGAAAGAAGACCATGGCACTTTACTGTATCGGAGACATCCAGGGCTGCGATGACGCCTTCGAGCGCTTATTGCAAACCGTGGATTTCTCCGCAAGTCGGGACACACTTTACGTGCTCGGCGACCTTGTCAATCGCGGCCCAAAATCCGCCGAGGTATTGCGCCGCTGCATGCAGGCCGGCGATGCCATGCGCCCTTTGCTCGGCAATCACGACCTGCACCTGCTGGCTGCAGCCCGGGGCCTTCGCCGTCAAAGCAAACGCGACACTCTGGCCCAGGTTCTGAGTGCACCCGATTGCGATGCCCTGCTGCACTGGCTGCGCCAGCAGCCTCTGGCCCGACTGCACACCAATGCACTGGGAGAAAAACTGCTCATGGTGCATGCAGGCGTGCTTCCTCAATGGAGCTTGCACGATGCCATGACCTTGAGCGCCGAAGTTCAGGCCGTGCTCCAGCATGCCGACCATGCGCGCTTTTTGCAAAATATGTACGGTAACCAGCCAGATCGCTGGTCCGCCAACCTGCAAGGCGATGACAGAGTGCGCTGCATTGTCAACGCCTTTACCCGTCTGCGTTTTTGCAGTGCCGAGGGCGTCATGGACTTTGAGAGTGCGGAATCTGCCGATCAGGCGCCCGAAGGGCTGATGCCCTGGTTCGATGTACCGGGCCGGCTCACTGCCGATACGCCCATGGCTTTTGGTCACTGGTCCACGCTGGGCCATATCAACCGGCCCGATCTGATGGCCATGGACACCGGCTGCGTCTGGGGCGGCTGCCTCAGCATGATGAGAATCGGAGAGCGCATGGACGAGCGAGAGCTGATACAGCTGCAGTGCCCGCAGGCTCAGGTGCCTGGCGCCAAGGGATAGACCAAAGAAAAACGCCTGCATCCGGCAGGCGTTTTCCTGGGGCGATCACCCAGTGCTCAGGAGGCCACGACAGGCGCTCTGAACAAGGCAGCGACCTTGCGCTTGGGCTTCATGCTCGCGCTCTTGACCGGAGCGACATGCTTGCTGTCCCAGGATGCGGTCTCGGCCACGCTGCTGGCCTCATAGGGCTTGTCAAAGAAGGGGTCGACGTTGGCAGGGCGCGGGGCCATGCGCGAAGGACGATGCGCATAGCCGCCACGGGGCGCTGCATCGAACTCACGTTCGCGACGTGGACGATATTCCTCATCGCTGCGGCTGCGGCGTGGGGGACGGAAATCCAGCATGGGAGCAGGTTCGACGTCGATCTTCTTCTTGATCAGCTTTTCAATATCGGCCACATTGCGGCTGTCATGATCGGTCACCAAGGTCACGGCCAGGCCAGATGCGCCGGCTCGGCCGGTACGGCCGATGCGGTGCACATAGTCTTCCGCATTGAAAGGCACGTCGTAGTTGAAGACTGCGGGCACATCCTTGATGTCCAGACCGCGCGCGGCCACATCGGTACAGACCAGCAGATCCACCTCACCAGCCTTGAAGGCTTCCAGTGCCTTCAGGCGCTCGTCCTGGCTCTTGTCGCCATGCAGCGCGGCTGCACGCAGACCGTCGCGCTCCAGTGCACGCGTCAGGCGTGCACAGCCCAGCTTGCTGTTGGAGAAGATGAAGGCCTGGCGAATGTCGCGCTCCTTGAGCACGGAACGAATCGCATAGCGCTTGTCGTCATCCGTGACCTTGTAGAAGCGCTGCTCCACCGTGGACGCCGTCTCGTTGGGACGAGCCACCTCGATGGTCACCGGATCCTGCAGATAGCTGCCGGCCAGACGCTTGATCTCGGGCGAGAACGTGGCCGAGAACAGCAGCGTGGTGCGGCTCTTGGGCAGATAGGAGAGGATGCGCTGCAGATCGGGCAGAAAGCCGATATCCAGCATGCGGTCGGCCTCGTCCAGCACCACATACTCCACCTGATTGAGCACCACATTCTTGGCCTCGATATGGTCCAGCAGACGGCCGGGCGTAGCCACCAGTACCTCGACGCCTTTTTTCAGCTCGATGGTCTGGGGCTTCATATCCATGCCGCCAAACACCACGGTGCTGCGCAGCTTGGTGTGCTTGGCGTACAGGGCAATCTGTTGTGCCACCTGATCGGCCAGCTCACGCGTGGGCAGCAGCACCAGGGCACGCACCGGATGGCGGGCAGGCGACGCGGAAGCGTTTTCATGGCGCATCAGGCGTTGCAGCAGGGGCAGGGAGAAAGCCGCCGTCTTGCCAGTGCCGGTCTGGGCTGCGCCCATGACGTCCTTGCCGGTCAATACAACCGGAATGGCCTGCGCCTGAATCGGAGTCATGGACTCATAGCCCATGTCGGCCACTGCGCGTGCCAGGGGCTCAGCCAAGTGAAGATTGGAGAAAGAGCTTGTCATTGAGGGCGTTATTGTCGCACCGAGTGGGTTTTTCGCGTTGGCTTTGTGATTTTCTGCAGACGCAAAGCCTTCGCCCCCTCTGTTTGCGGGCAAAACAAGCCTTGCCAATATCCCGTGCAATCTATCGGGATAACCCGGGTTTTCACATTCTGCCGCCCCAAAAACAAAGGCGTGTGACAGTGCACACGCCTGGTTCAGACCCGCTTGTGGCTCAAAGCGACTGAGCGGCGAAGGTGTCGCAGGCCTTGACGCTGCCGCTCTTGTAGCCCTGGGTGAACCAGCGCACACGCTGGGCGCTGGAGCCGTGGGTAAAGCTGTCGGGACGCACCGTACCCGTGGCTTCACGCTGCAGCTTGTCGTCGCCGATCTGCTGTGCGGCATTCATCGCCGACTCGATATCGCCCTGCTCCAGCCAGCTCTTGGCCTGCTGCGACTTGTTGGCCCAAATGCCGGCCAGGCAGTCGGCCTGCAGCTCCAGGCGCACGGACATGGCATTTTGCTCGCGCTCGCTGACACGGCCCCGCATGCTGTCCACCTTGCCCGAGATGCCGAGCAGGTTCTGCACATGGTGGCCGACCTCGTGGGCCACCACATAGGCGCGCGCGAACTCACCGGGAGCGCCAAGCTGGCGACTCATGGTGTTGAAGAAGTCCATGTCCAGATAGACCTTGTAGTCACCCGGGCAGTAGAACGGCCCCATGGCCGACTGTCCCGTGCCGCAGGCCGTGCGCGTCACGCCGGTGAACAGAACCAGCTTGGGGTTCTGATACTGAGCACCGCCTTCACGGAAGATCTGGGTCCAGACATCCTCGGTCGAGGCCAGCACCGTGGAGACGAACTTGGCCCCCTGGTCATCGCCGGCCGGGCGATGCGCTGGGGCCTGCTGAACCTGGGGCGAGCCACCACCGGAGAGCACGCCAATCGTGGTCAGCGGGTTGATGCCGAACACGCCCCAGCCTATCAGCGCCAGCACCACGGTGCCGATGCCTATGCTGCGACCACCAATGGGGAAACCACCGCCACCACCACCGTCTCCACGGCGATCCTCGACGTTGTCCGACTCGCGGTTACCTTCCCATCTCATGGTGCTTACTCCTTTGCTGTGTTGCACGCGGCCTGCGCCGGGTGGCGATATTAAGGGCTGCGGCTCCGAATGGAGGTATCAAGCTGTGCTTTTGCCACCTCTGTCAAGCTGCAACGCAGCATTGTTGACGTTTGGCCTGGTTTTCAGCGGCCGACGGGAGTGGAGATCGGGCTCACGCCCGGCGTGCCGGGCGTGGACTGAGGCTGGTTGCGGGCTACCTGCTCCTCCACCACATCGACCATGCTCAGAAACAGAAAGGCCACTGCCAGCAGGCCCATCACCGCCAGGACGGCTGATGCCCAGAGCTTGGCCGAAGAGGATTTGCGCGGCACTGCCGCCTGCTGCTGGGTCGGCTCATAACTTGCAGCCGAGCCGCCATCCCGCCAGACAGGCTCGACATGACCACGGCTGGAAGGCGCTTGTGTCCAGGTAGGGTCCTTGCGTTGCCCGGAGCGGGGAGAAAAGCCAAACATGTGTGCGACAGAATCGATGGATAAGACAGTGGCTATTGTGCGCGCTGGCAGCCTTCACCAACAGCGTTCGTGCTGCGACATTCTGTCGGTCAACATCGGGCCGGGCTTGCAATTCTGTAAGCTCAGAGGCTTGTCCTCCGCCACCCATACGACTGCCCATGAATGCCCTGACCCAGCCCTCGACAGCGTCTTTGAACGCCCGCGCCACTGCCGCACTGCTGCCATGGACCGACTTGGCCGATGAGATCGAAGCACTTTTGCGCCAGCTGCAAAACAGTTGCAGTGTCTCGGTTCCACCACGCATCGTCATGCCGACGGCTGCGGGCAATTGCCTGTTTTGCATGCCGGCCACCGATGGCCAGGTAGTCATGACCAAACTCATCAGCTTCACGCCAGGCAATGCCCAGGTGGGCAGACCTACCATTCAGGGCGATATCGTGGTCTTTGACGCCGCCACCGGAGAGCGCCAGCTGATTCTGGACGGCCCCACCGTCACGGCCAGACGCACCGCCGCCGTATCGCTGCTGGCAGCGCGCCGCCTCGCCCCCAAGCCCCAAGGCCCGCTGCTCATCGTCGGCGCTGGCGTGCAGGGCAGCGCCCATCTGCAGGCTTTTGCCCAGGGCCTTGGCACGCAGGAGGTCTGGATTCACTCTCGCAGCACCGCCAGCGCACAGCGGCTTGCAGACCAGGCCCGCGACCTGGGTCTGCATGCGCGCATCGCCGACGACCTGGAAGAAGCCGCCCGGCACTGCCCGCTGATTGTGACCTGCACGCCCGCGCAGGCCGTGGTGCTGCATGAGGCGGCAAGACCCGATGCCTTTGTCTGCGCGGTCGGCGCCTTCACGCCGCAAATGGTAGAGCTGGCTCCCGAGCTGTGCCGGCGCTTTGTGCACCAGGGCCAGATCGTCGTCGACACCGCCGATGCCGCGCACGAGGCCGGCGACCTGTTGCAGGCCGGCATCGAGGTCAACACCCTGCCCACGCTGGCCACCGTGGTGCATCAGGACTGGTCGCGCTCCACGAAGCCTGTGCTCTTCAAATCCTGCGGCTGGGGCGGCTGGGATCTGGCCGCCACCCGCCTGGCCCTGCGCCAGCATCAGCTGGGCTGCCTCGTTTGAGCTGCCTCCACACGCTCATTTATCAGAAGCATCAATCCTTTGATGGATAAGCGTCACAGCGATTTTTCGTAATTCCCTGCTGATCACCGCCCCCGCCAAAAGGCGGCGGCCGACCTCCTGATTTGTCTCTCAGGTGACAAACGTCAAAAAAGCGGTTTTAATAATACTCAGATTGAGTATAAATATTTAACAGCACAACTCAGGATGGAGACGATGTCAATCAAAACCGTGGAATTCGACCAGCCCGCCCTTGGCAGCAACGCCCAGTGCAGCCCAGGCCAGGCCTGGGCCAGGGTGCTGCCGCAGCAGGACAGACAGCAGCAACGCGAAACGGCCCAGCGCATCAAGGCTCTTCTCAAGGAGCGCAATGCCGTCATGGTTGCCCACTACTATGTGGACGGTGCGCTGCAGGATCTGGCACGCGATACCGGCGGCTGCGTGGGCGACTCGCTGGAGATGGCGCGCTTTGGTGCCAACCATCCGGCCAAGACCCTGATCGTGGCCGGCGTGCGCTTCATGGGCGAGACCGCCAAGATACTGAGCCCCGACAAGACCGTGCTCATGCCCGACGGCGATGCCACCTGCTCGCTGGACCTGGGCTGCCCGGCCGATGAATTCAGCCAGTTCTGCGATGCTCACCCCGAGCGCACCGTGGTCGTCTATGCCAACACCAGCGCTGCCGTGAAAGCCCGGGCCGACTGGGTGGTCACCTCTTCGGTAGGGCAGGACATCGTGGCCGCCCTGCACGCACGCGGCGAGAAAATCCTCTGGGCACCCGACCGCCATCTGGGCAGCTACATCCAGCAACAGACCGGTGCCGACATGCTGCTGTGGCAGGGCAGTTGCGTGGTCCACGACGAATTCAAGGCCGACGAGCTGCAGGCCCTGGCCAACGCCCACCCCGAGGCCGCGATTCTGGTTCACCCCGAATCGCCGGCCGCAGTCACGGCACTGGCCGATGTGGTGGGCTCCACCACCCAGCTGATTGCCGCTGTGGGCAAGCTGCCCACGGACACCTTTATCGTCGCCACCGACCAGGGCATTCTTCACGACATGCGCCAGCGCTATCCGGGCAAGCACTTTCTGGCTGCCCCGACGGCTGGCACGGGTGGCAGCTGCAAAAGCTGTGCCTTCTGCCCCTGGATGGCCATGAACAGCCTGCCGGGCGTGGAGCGGACCCTGCTGCAACGCAGCGGTGCCATCGAGCTTGATGCGACGCTGGGCCTGGCCGCCCGCAGGCCCATACAGCGCATGCTGGATTTTGCCGCTGCCCAGCGCCAGCCGGTACGCGCAAGCGGCGAGCTGGAGCGCGATGCAGCCCTGTTCCAGAACTTCGGTCCGGCCTGAGCGAGGACAAGCACCATGCCCCAATCTCAGACTTGCAGCGATGTGCTCATCATCGGCTGCGGACTGGCCGGCCTGACGCTGGCACTCAGCCTGCCCAACACACTGCGCATCACCGTGCTGAGCAAAAGCAGTGCCGACGAATGCGCCAGCGCCTGGGCCCAAGGCGGCGTTGCCGCCGTGCTGGACCCCGGCGACAGCCTGCAAGCCCATGTGCAGGACACGCTGATCGCCGGTGCCGGCCTCTGCGACGAAAGCGCCGTGCGCCGCATCCTGGAGCAAGGCCCCCAGGCTATCGCCTGGCTGCAGGCCCTGGGCGTGCCCTTCAGCACCGATGCCCATGGCCGCCTGCACCTGACGCGCGAAGGCGGCCACAGCGCGCGGCGCATTGTGCATGCGGCCGACCGCACCGGGCAGGCCGTGCACCAGACCTTGCTGCAGGCCTGCCGGCGCCTGAAGCACATCACCTTGCTGCAGCATTGCACTGCCCTGGAACTGCTGCAGGACGTGCAGCAGCGCTGCGTGGGCGCCAGCGTGCGCAATGCCGATGGCCAGCAGCACAATATGCTGGCCAGCCATACCGTGCTGGCCACAGGCGGCATGGGCCAGATCTACCCCAGCACCACCAATCCGGCCACGGCAACCGGCGACGGCATTGCCATGGCCTGGCGTGCTGGCTGTGTCGTGCGCGATCTGGAGTTCATGCAGTTCCACCCCACGGCCTTGCAAGTGGGCGGACGGTCCGTGGGCTTGGTCTCGGAAGCGCTGCGCGGCGAAGGAGCCCTGCTATGCCTGCCAGACCGGCAAGGTGGGCCCGGCGAGCGCTTCATGCTGCGCCACGACCCGCGAGCCGAGCTGGCACCGCGCGACATCGTGGCCCGCGCCATTGATGGCGAGATGCGGACACAGCAGTTGCCCCATGTGCTGCTGGACATCACACACCGCAGCCGCGACTGGCTGGAGCAGCATTTCCCCGGCGTCATGGCACTGTGCGCGGCGCACGGCATAGACATTGCCACCCAGCCCATCCCCGTAGCCCCCTGTGCCCACTATGCCTGCGGCGGCGTGCAGGCCCATGTGGACGGTCGCACCGCCGTGGCCGGGCTGTGGGCAATTGGCGAGGTGGCCCGCACCGGCCTGCATGGCGCCAACCGCCTGGCCAGCAATTCGCTGCTGGAGTGCGTGGTCATGGCCAGGTCTGCCGCGCTGCGCATGGCCGAGCAGCCCCTGCACAAGCCCGCGGCCATTCAAGCCAGGCAGCGCAAGCCCGGCAAGGGCCTGAGCGCTGAAAGCCAGCAGGAGATGCGCCAGTCGCTGCAGCAGCTCATGCTGCACAACGTGGGCATTGTGCGCAGCAACCACAGCCTGATTGCGGCGGCCAAGCAACTGGTGCTGTGGCGTGCCCAATGGCGCGGCGCCGACCCCGCCTTGCGCAACCAGCTGGCGCTGTGCAGCCTGATGGTGGACGCGGCGCTGCAGCGCCATGCCAGCGTGGGCGCACACTGCAATCTGGACTGGCCGGCGCTTGAGGCAGCTGCCGCCTGATCCGGCCCGGCAGCCTCCCAGGAAAGCAAAAAGCCCGCTGCATCCGCGGCGGGCTTTTTTGGCGAAGCAACAGGCCTCAGGCCTTGGGCAGGGTCACGCCATGCTGGCCCTGGTACTTGCCGTTGCGGTCCTTGTAGCTGACTTCGCATTGCTCGTCGCCCTGGAAGAACAGCACCTGGGCGCAGCCTTCGCCTGCATAGATCTTGGCCGGCAAAGGCGTGGTGTTGGAGAACTCCAGCGTCACATAGCCCTCCCACTCGGGCTCGAAGGGCGTCACATTGACGATGATGCCGCAGCGCGCATAAGTGCTCTTGCCCAGGCAGACAGTCAGCACGTCGCGGGGAATGCGGAAGTACTCGACCGTGCGGGCCAGTGCAAAGCTGTTGGGCGGGATGATGCAGTAGTCACCCTCGAAGTCGACAAAGCTCTTCTCGTCAAAATTCTTGGGGTCCACCACCGTGCTGTGGATATTGGTGAAGACCTTGAATTCGCGGGCGCAGCGGATGTCGTAGCCATAGCTCGATGTGCCGTAGCTGATGATCTTCTTGCCGTCGAGCTGGCGCACCTGGCCAGGCTCGAAAGGCTCGATCATGCCGTGCTGCTCCGCCATCTGACGGATCCATTTGTCGCTCTTGATGCTCATTAGAAGTCCTGTATCGCTTGATTTTTCATAGCGTTGTGCGCTCACAAATCAAGCGCAAGACCGCTATTTTGCTTGAGAAACAATGGTTTGCTCAATCAGGCGGTCATCTCCGAGGATGATCATGGCAAACAGCAGCTCGTCCAGATTGCGTGCCTGGGCTGTCTTGCGCGCCAGCAGTGGCGTGCAGCCGGGGTTGATGACGACCAGGTCGGCCTCGCAGCCGGGCTGTAGATTGCCGATCACGCCCTGCAGGCCCAGCGCACGCGCAGCACCTGCCGTGTGCTGCCACCACAGGTTTTGCGGCGACAGGCTCTGGCCCTGCTTGGCATGGCTCTCGCGCCCCACCACATAGGCGGCCTGCATGGTGCGAAACGGCGAAAAGCTCATGCCGCCGCCCACATCGCTGGCCAGGCCGTAGAGCATGCCGGCCTGGTCGGCCTTGAGGTAGTCGAAATAACCGCTGGCCAGAAACTGGTTGCTGGTCGGGCTGATGGCCGCTGCCGAGCGCGTGTCGTGCATGAGCTGGCGGTCGGTTTCATCGAGCCAGATGCTGTGCGCATAGACGGCGCGCTCGCGCATCAGACCGAAGTCGTCGTAGACGGCCAGATAGCTGCGTGACTCGGGGAAGAGCTGCTTGACCCAGGCAACCTCGTCGAGGTTCTCGGCCACATGGGACTGGATCCAGACATCGCCGTACCTGGCGGCCAGCTCGCCCGCACCACGCAGCTGCGCTTCGGTGCTGGTGGGCGCAAAGCGCGGCGTGATCGCATAGCCCAGGCGGTCCACGCCATGCCAGCGCTGGATCAATGTTTCGGTGTCGATCAGGCTTTGCTCGGTGTCGTCGCGCACGCCGTCGGGGCTGTTGCGGTCCTGCAGCACCTTGCCGGAAATCATGCGCATGCTGCGCTTTTGCGCTGCCGTCATGATGGCGTCCACCGATGTCGGGTGCGAGGTCGCAAAGGCCAGCGCCGTGGTCACGCCGTTGCGCAGCAGCTCGTTCATGAAGAAATCGGCCACGCCATCGGCATATTCGCGATCGTGGAAGCGCGACTCGTGCGGGAAGGTGTAGTTCTCCAGCCAGGGCAGCAGGCCCGGGGCCGGCGCACCGATCACATCGGTCTGCGGGTAGTGGATGTGCAGGTCGACAAAGCCCGGCGCCAGCAGCTTGCCGGGCAGGTGAATGACTTGCACGCCTTCGCGCTCAAGATACTGGTCGGCCAGCGCCTGCCAACTGCCCGCAGCCACCACACGCTGCACACCCGCGGCATCGGGAGCAATCGCCAGCAAGGCGTCGGAGTCATAAACCGCTTGGCCGTCATCGGCGAAGCGCAGCAGGGCACTACGATAGATTTTCATGCACCAGAGCTTACGCGCCCGATCTTGCCTGCGGAACACGGCAGCGCTTATAGAGGCTATATGGTTGCGCGCAGGCCTGGGCTTTAGCTATCAATAAAAGAGCTTACTTCGCCTACCATTCCTTGGTTTCAATGCCATCTATAGCCAAAATACAACATCAGTAAACGGTAGAAGCTATCATTTTAGTTAGCTCAAAGGCCTGAACCCGGAGCTGCAACACCCCTTCCCGCAGCCGCGTGGCTACGCGGCGCAGCTTCTGGCCACGGCCAGAAAGGCGCGCACCGCAGGCGAGTTCTCGCGCTCGCGGTAGGCCAGCGCCATGTGCACGTTTTCCTTGAAGTCGCGCAGCGGCCTGAAGGCCACGCCCGGCTGATTGAGCAGGCGGTTCGACTCGGGCAGCACCACAATGCCGTAGCCAGCCGCAGCCAGGCTGGTCGCCGTGACGAAGTCGTTGACGCGATAGGCTTCGCGAGCCGAAAACCCGGCCGTCTCGGCCAGCCGCGCCAGCACCTCGGCAAAGCCTTCGCTTTCGTTGATGAACTGCGGCGCAATAAAGGTCTGGCCGCGCAGATCGGCCACGCTGATGGATTCATGGCGTGCCAGCGGGTGGCTCTCGGCCAGCGCCACCATGAAGGGCTCGCTGTGCACGATGACCGCCTTGACCCCCTCGGGGTAGCGACGGCGCGGCCGCAGCAGACCGGCATCGATCTCGCCCTGCTGCAGCGCCTGCAGCTGGCGCGGCGTCTCCATGGCCAGCACCTGCATGTGCACCTGCTCATGGCCGGGTCGGAACTGCGTGAGCATGCGCGCCAGCACACCCGAGGTCACGGACGAGGAGATGTAGCCCAGCTTGACATGGCCGCTCATGCCCTGGGCCGCCAACAGCCCGATCTGCTGGGCCCGCTCCATATGGCGCAGCACAGCCACGGCTTCGTCATAAAGCAGCTCGCCCGCATCGGTCAGCGTGATGGGCTTGCGCTTGTTGCGCTGCAGCAGGCGCACGCCCAACTGCTGCTCCAGCTGCTGCACCTGCACGCTGACGGCGGACTGGGCCACGCCCAGCTTGTCGGCGGCGCGAGAGAAGTGCAGCTCCTGGGCCACGGCGACGAAGTGCTCTAGTTGGCGGTAGCTGAGCATGGTTTTTAATCTGAATTTCTTATCAAAAAATGCATTTAAACCCATAGATCGTATCAAACAAGAAGTGTTCAATCACACCATTCCTGATTGAAGTACCCACCCACCATGAACGCTACGACCCCTCAGCACCTGATCCAGCCCGCCGCCTACGAGATCAGCACTCATCCCGAGCATCCTCGTTTGCTGAAACTGACGCTGAACACCGAAGCCCTGAACGCCTTCCTGGCCGATGTGCGCGATATCGACGTGCAGAACCTCGAGTACGTGCCCTTCATGCGCTTTCACCTGGCGCGCCGCCTGAAGGCCCACATGGGTGCCGACTTTGGCGAGACCCTGGTGAACATCATCAAGGACCGCAAGCATGGCGGCTTTGTGCTGGGTCTGGAAGGCGTGAGCCAGGATAGCGACGACTACGTGAAGTTCGGCACCGCCATCGGCCACATCCTGGGCCCGGCCAACCACGACTCCATGTCCAACAAGTACTACGCACGTTTCCTGGTCAAGCACACCGACGCCAGCGACTCCTATCTGCGCCAGGCTTACCGTCTGTTCACCATGCACACCGACGGCACCTTCGTGACCGAAGCCACCGACTGGCTGCTGATGATGAAGTTCGACGAGCAAAACGCCGTGGGCGGCGAGTCGCGCTTCCTGCACCTGGACGACTGGAGCGAGCTGCAGCGCTTCGTGCAAGACCCGCTGGGCGCCAGGCCCCTGCTGTACAAGGCTCCGGGCTCCAAGAACGTGAACGAGCGCGTCGAGCGCCCCGTGTTCTTCCACGGCGAGTTCGGCCTGTCCATCTCCTTCATCGACCAGTTCGTGCAGCCTGCCAACGACGCCGAAGCCGAATACCTGCAGAATCTGTCGGAATCGATGGAAAATTCGCCCGGCACCCGCACCGTCAGCCTGCCCGCCGGCGACCTGGTGGTTCTGAACAACTACTTCTATGTGCATGGCCGCGCACCGTTCGAGCGTAACGAGCAACTGCACCGAGAGCTGATGCGTCAGCGCGGTACATTCGCTCAGTAAACCTTGAACACCTGATGTTTCTGTCACGCCCCCGAGCACCGCAAGTGTGCGGGGGCGTAGCCAGTTAAACCCCTGAATTTCGCTCCCGAGGCGCCCTACCATGGCATCGTCACAAGCCCCTGCTGCAAACGCAGCCTCCGCCCCCAAAGCGCAAGCCGCCTACGGCCAACGCGCAGGGCTTCCCCGTCATCTGCAGAACATCCTGTCACTGCATGACTTCGAGGCCGCCGCACGCAAGCACCTGCCCCGCCCTCTGTTTGGCTATGTCTCCGGCGCGGCCGAAGACTGTGTCTCGCTGCAGGCCAACCGTGACAGCTTCCAGCAATACGGCTTCAGCTCCAAGGTCATGGTGGACGTGTCCAAGCGCAACCAGAAGGTCGAGCTGTTCGGCCAGACCTGGGACTCGCCGTTCGGCGTGGCCCCCGTGGGCATCAGCGCCATATCGGCCTATCGCGGCGATCTGGTGCTGGCGCAGACGGCGGCAGCCAACCACATTCCCGCCATCATGAGCGGCACCTCACTGATCCCCATGGAAGAAGTGGCCAAGGCTGCACCGTCGACTTGGTTTCAGGCCTACCTGCCCGGCGACACCACGCGCATCGACGGCCTGATCGAGCGCATCGAAGCCGCAGGCTTCGGCACCCTGGTCATCACCGTGGACATCCCCGTCTGGGCCAACCGCGAAAACAATGTGCGCACCGGTTTCTCGATGCCGCTGCGCCCCTCGCTGCGCCTGGCCTATGACGGCATCACCCGCCCGCGCTGGATGGTGGGCACCATGCTGCGCACGCTGATCAACCACGGCATGCCGCACTTCGAGAACTCTTTTGCCACGCGCGGCGCGCCTTTGCTCTCGGGCACCGCCATCCGCGACACCTCGGGCCGCGACCACCTGAACTGGAAGAACATCGAGCGCATTCGCCAGCGCTGGAAGGGCAACCTCATCATCAAGGGCATCCTCAACGAAGACGATGCCGTGATGGCCGCCGATATCGGTGCGCAAGGCATCGTGGTCTCCAACCACGGCGGCCGTCAGCTCGATGGCGTGGTTGCGCCGCTACAGATGCTGCCCTATGTGGTGGACCGCGTGGGTCACCGCACGGCCGTGATGATGGACAGCGGCATTCGCCGCGGCAGCGATGTGCTCAAGGCCGTGGCCCTGGGCGCGCGCATGGTGTTTCTGGGCCGCCCCTTCATGTACGCCGCCGCAGTTGGTGGTGCACAGGGCGTTCATCACGCCATCACCTTGCTGCGTGACGAGGTGGACCGCAATATGGCCATGCTGGGCGCGACATCCATGGCCGAGATCACCCCAGGCTGCCTGCGCGCGACGCGGGCCTGAAACCGCTCAGCCTCTAAGATAGGACGCTTGAACCATAAAAAAGGAGAGCGTCATGCCCATGTTTGTAGACCACTCGCCCCCTGGCGAGTGCATTTTCTGCAAGCTCGTCAAAGGAGAGATTCCGTCGGCCAAGGTCTATGAGGACGATCTGACCATCGCCTTCATGGACATCGGCCAGGCCACGCGCGGCCATGTGCTGGTGGCCAGCAAGCGCCATGCCGTCAATCTGCTGGAGCTGACGCCCGAGGAAGCCGGCGCCGTGATGCAGACGGCCCAGCGTGTGGCGGCCGCCGTGAACAAGGCCTTCGATCCCGACGGCATCAACATCTTCCAGGCCAACGGCGCGCCGGCAGGGCAGACGGTGTTTCACTTTCACCTGCATGTGCTGCCGCGCTTCGAGGGCGATGGCCTGTCCGTGGTCTGGCAGCGCGAGGAACCGGGCTTTGCCGTGCTGGGCGAGCTGGCCGAGAAGATCAGGGCCGAGCTGTCCTAAGCCGTATCGCTATATGAAAAGAGCTGGCAGGGCTTGTCCATCAAGCGCTGCCAGCTCTTTTGATAGAAACCCCTGCTTAATGGGATTCGGCGGTCTTGATGACATCGGCGACTTGCGCCGGTGTCACATCGCCCTTCTGGCGACCCCAGCGCAGGCGCATGTAGTTCACCAGATCGGCCATGTCTTCGTGGCTGAGCTGATCGGCAAAACCTGGCATCGCCTGCATGCGCTCGCCATGGGCCAGATCACGCTCGGGCAGGCCTTCGCGGATCACACGCACCAGGTTCAGCGGCGTGGGGAACATGGCCGTGGTGTTGGTATCGAGGCGCAGCGAGGAATGCGGCTGGCCCTGGCCATCGACACCGTGGCAGCCTGCGCACAGACCGATGTAGATGCGCTCGCCATTGGCCGAGGTCGGGGTCTGAGGCGCTTCGGCCGCTAGCTTGACTACGGGCTTTTCACTCTGCATCAGATAGGCGGCCATGGCCTTGAGGTCGGCCTCCTCCATATGCGCACTCGAATGCTGCAGCACGGGGAACATGCCCATGGTCATCACGCCCTGGGGCGAGAGACCGGTGCGCAGAAACTGCAGCAGATCCTGCTCGCTCCAGCCACGCTCGGCCATGGCCTTGGGGCGCAGGTCGGGGGCATAGGCGCCTTCGATCACATTGCCTGCCAGCGACTGTTTGAGGTCCATGGCAAAGCTGCTGGTGCGCGGCGTATGGCATTCGCCGCAGTGGCCCAGGGTGTTGACCAGATAGGCGCCACGCTCCAGGGAGTTGCTGGCCTCGGGGGCCGGCGCACCCGCAGGGCGCTCCAGCGCATTCCATAGCGCCAGACCGGGGCGGATGCTGAACGGGAAGTGCATCTCCGGCTCCCGGTTGGGCACTTCCACGGCCGGCTGGGCCTGCAGCCAGACCCAGAGCGCATCGACATCGGCGCGCGTGATGTCGTGGTAGCTCGCATAAGGCATGGCGGGATAGAGGTTCTTGCGCCCCGGTGCCATGCCGCGCGCCACGGCGCGGTACAGATCGTCGGCCGACCACTTGCCTATGCCATGCTCCTTGGAGGGCGAGATATTCGTGCCGTACAGCGTGCCCATGGGCGTGACCATGGCCGTGCCTCCGGCCAGCTCGGCGCCCGTGGTGGGCGAGCTGTGGCAGGCCGCGCAGTCGGCAGCGCGAAACACCTGCAGGCCGCGGTCGAACAGCTTTTGCTTTTGCTCGGCGCTGATATCGGCAAAGTCCACCGTGGCAGGCGGCACGCTGCCGCTTGCACTGCCCGCGATATACATGCCGCCCAGCACCACCACGGCTGCAGCTGCAATACCTGCGGCAATCATGCCCCGCTTGCTGCGTTGGGATTTATCCATGACGGCTGACCTCCCGCGTGCGCTGGCCCGTGGTCAGGCCCGGCGTGGCCAGAATCAGGTCGCGCACGGCGTGGTAGTAGCGCACATAGCCGGTGCAGCGGCAGATATGCTTGTCCAATGCGGCTTCCACGGCTTCTTCCACGGCGTTGGCATCCACGGGCCTGACATGCAGCTGCTCCATCAGCACGGTGGCCGAGTTCACAAAGCCCGGCGTGCAATAGCCGCACTGGAACGAGAAATGCTCGAGGAATGCTTTTTGCACGGCAGAGGCCGTGATCTGGCCGGTGTCATCGGTGCGGGCCGCGCCTTCGATGGTGCGCATGCTTTTGCCGTTGAGCCAGGCCACGCCGGTCACGCAGGCGGGCACGGTGTGCGGGCCCTTGCCGGGCTCGTCCACGATGATGGTGCAGGCGCGGCACACACCCTGGCCGCAGCCAAGGCGCGTGCCGTTCATGCCCGCATATTCCTGCAGGAACTCGATCATCATCAGGTCCTTGGGCAGCTCATGCGGGCCGGTCTTTTGACCGTTGATGGTGGCGGAAAACTGGATATGTTGCTGCATCACAATGCCTTCTTGATTCGTTGCGCGCTCAGCGGCAGTTGATAGAAGCGCTTGCCGGTGGCATGCGCCACGGCATTGGCGCAGGCAGCGACGACGGGAATCATCACCACTTCGGCCATACCCTTGGGCGGGTCGGTGCGCGAGACCGGAGGCAGCACATGGCCCTCTGCCGTCCACACGGCCAGCTCGCTGGCGCGCGGCAGGTGGTAGCGGTTGAAGTTCCAGCTGCCGTTGCCGGGGCCGCTCGGCCCCAGGGGCAGCTCTTCATACAGCGCGTGACCGATACCCATGGCCACGCCGCCCTGCAACTGGCCCGAGACGAGCTCGGGCACGATCTGCGAGCCACATTCCAGCCAGGTCTTGTGACCCAGCAGCGTCACCTTGCCGGTACCCGTGGATACGGCCAGCTCCACCAGCGTGGCGCAAGGCGCGTAGTACACAGCCCCGGCAGCCAGACGGTGCACGGGCGGATAGCTGACCTTGACGCGCGGCTGAAAAGCATAGCCAGCGCTGTCCATCGCGGCCTTTTTGGCGGCATCGGCACCATTGCCAAAGCGCAGGGACAGCGCATCGATCTCGGCAGCAAAGCGCTTGCCGCCCAGCTCGAACTCGGCACTGGCCCAGGAGCGGCGGTTGAAGGTGTGGACGCAGACACCGGTGACCAGACCCAGCTCATGGGCGCGTGCGGCCAGGCGCTCCAGCGTCAAGGGCTCCATGGCACCGGCGACCAGCTTGCCGTCCTTCCACTCGGCCTCGTCGAGCGAGACCGGCATGCCTTGCAACGGGCCGCCAAACGGATTGCCCCAGATGGACAGCGCTGCAGGCCACAGGCCCTGGGCCAGCAGCAGCTTGGCTGCCTGGCGCGTGGTGTGGGTGAAGTAGTAAGCCGAGTTGGAAGCCGATTGCGGCGAAGTGAAGCTAGGCACCCAATAAGGGTCCTGCGACAGGCGATCCTCATCGGCCTGGGGCGTGGAGTTGGGCTGCTCCTGCGTGTGCACGGGCATCTCGGGCCATTTCTGGGCCGAAAACTCCACCTCGTCCACGGGGCGACCGAGAAAAGGCTCTGCCGCCAGCATCTGGGCCGTGGTGGTGCCGGTGCCGATTTCTGCCGTGATGTGCTTCATCTTGAGCTTGCCCTCGGGCGATAGCTCGATCAATGCCAGCGCGGCTTCGCCGGCCGTACCAAAGCTTTTTTGCACCGAGGCGAAGCCCACGCCGTAGCGCATGCCGGGGTGTGCCGCCTCGTACTCGGCCTTGCGCCTGGCGCGGTTGACCCAGACCGGGTCCCTGGCCGCGAGCTCGAGGATTTCGCCGATGCGCAACTGGCCCGCCGGCACAGCGCCCTGGGTGTTGCGCAAACCTGTGCGCAGCATGTTCTTTTGGCGCAGGGCGATGGCGTCCATGCCGATCTGCTCGGCAATTTCATCGACCAGCATCTCGGTGGGGGCCATGGACTGCAGCGTGCCGTAGCCGCGCACCGATCCCGCCGTGACTTCGCTGCTGGGGAAGACGGCCACCGACAGATCGCTCTTGGGAAAGTAGTACACCGACTGCGAGGAAGCGACACCGAGCGTGCCCACCGAAGGGCTGAAGTTCATGGTGCCGCCGCCGTCGCCGCGCATGTCCACCGAGAAGGCCTGGAACTGCCCCTCGGCATCCACGGCAATCGTGGTCTTGAGATCGAAGGGGTGACGCTTGAGTGCGAACTGGAAATGCTGCCAGCGGTCCAGCGCCAGCCGCACCGGGCGACCTTGCGCATACAGCGCCGCCAGGCCCACGTAGAACGGGAAGGAGTGGTGCTCCTTCTGCCCGTAGCCCACGGTGTAGGCGCTCAGATAATCCATTTCCTTGAGCGCAAAGCGGCTGGCCTTGACCATGCTGACCACATGCGCTGCCGTGGCGTAAGGCGCCTGCGTGGCGCCCACCATATGCATCACGCCACTGCCCTCTTCATACCAGGCCAGGCCGTTTTCAGGCTCCAGCGCGGCAGGCTCCATGGACTGGCTGTGGTAGTCGCGGGAAAAGACCTGGGTGCCCTCGGGCGGCTGCTTGAGCAACCGCTGGATCTGGGCCGAATACTGCATGGCCTTGCCATGCTTGGGATCGTCCGCGCCAGGCCATTGCACCTCGGGGCCGGTCAGCTGCGGGCGCACGATGCCGTGGTACAGCGGCGCGTACGGATCGGGCTCGTCATGTCTTTCGGCTCCCATGCGCACATAGCGCGCGGCCACATAGGGCTTGCGCTTGGGCGGCGTGGCGGCTGCACCCCACTGGAAGATGCCCTCGTTAAAGCGCAGCAGGCGCACGGCTTCGCGGTAGCGCTCGTAGTCATGCCAGATGCCCATGGCCACGGGCTGGCCCAGCATGGGCGAGACCTGGCCCTTGGGCAAGAAGTAGCTGCCGTAAAAACCGGGCTCGGGCATGTGAACGCCGTCGGCAGCGGCACGCTCGGCGTCCACCAGCACGTCGGGGGCAAAGTCCTTGCCCAGCACGGACAGGTCCAGACCTTCGTAGATGCGGTCGGCACGCGGAACCATGATCAAGAGTGCATGGGACTGCTTGTCGGGCCAGCCCGCCATGTCGCGCGCGCGCAGATCGATGGCAAACAGCTTCTGGCCCGTGACCTTGGCCATGCCGTCGCGGCGGTAGCGCAGTCGGCCGCCGTCCATCCAGCCAGCGTCCTGACCGTTTGCCGGCTCGACCATCTGCGCCAGCGCCTGCTCCAGCGGGCGCACTCCGGCAACCACCCCCAGGGCGGCTGCGGCCTTCAAAAAGCTGCGACGGCTCAAATCCGATTTGGGCACATTCATTCTCCAGTGAGCAAACCGAAGCGGCGGCAGGCCAGCACCCCGGTCGCAATTGACTCGCAGCGCTGCCCGACAACCGGGGCAGCGCTCGGATATCTGCACGTCGACCGGCACTGCGACCAGCCGGCAAGGCGATATCGTTTTCAAAAAGAAAATCGATTTGGTACTTGTATTGCATCAATCTTCTTTACTAATAATTGATGCAACTCCAAATTAACCAAATCGATTTGGGCAAAGTAAAGTATACAAAAACTTCTGCAACGCCTGCCGTGCGCTTCGCAATGACCGCCCGCACTCTTGAGGAATTCCATGGCCGACACGCCCAGCCAACGCATCACCATCTCCGACGTGGCCCGCGAGGCCGGTGTTTCACGCACCACGGTCTCGCACGCGCTCAATGGCCGCGGTCAGGTCGACCCGGCCACACGCCTGAGGGTGGAGGAAGCTGCGCGCAGCCTTGGCTACCGGCCCAATCGCCATGCGCAGCGCCTGCGCACAGGCGGCGCCAGCATGATTGCGCTGATGTCGTCCATGCCGTTCACGGTCTCGGGCGGGCCGTCGCGATTGGGTTTTTTCATGGAAGTGGCAGCTGTCGCGGCCTCATCGGCGCTTGAGCGCGGCCTGGTCATGGCGCTGGTTCCGCCCCACAAGCCCGGCCAGACTTCGCTGAACCTGCTCGATATCGACGGCGCCCTGGTCATAGAGCCGCAGGCCGGCGACCCCCAACTGGCAGAGCTGCTTCAGCAGGGCCTGCCCGTGGTGTCCATCGGACGCCCGGGCGGCGACCATGTCAACGTGCCCTATGTCGATCTGCTGTCGGGTCCCGCCACGCAGATGCTGCTCACCCATATGCTGGCGGCCGGAGCCAGGCAGATTGGGCTGGTGGTCGGAGCTTCAGAGCGCACGTCCTACAGTCAGGCCGAGCAGGCCTATGCAGCCATGGCAGCCGGCCATGGCATGCGGCCTGTGGTGTTGCGCATGGACGAGGCCGAAGGCGAGGACGGCGGCCATGCCGCAGCCCGGCAACTGCTGAGCGAGCACCCAGAGCTCGATGCCTTGCTGGTCATGGTCGATGCCTTTGCCGTGGGCGCGGCCCGCTACGCCCAGCAGGCAGGCCTGCGCATTCCCGAAGATCTGATGCTGGCCACGCGCTACGATGGTCTGCGTGCGCGCAGCTGCGAGCCGCCGCTGACGGCACTGGACCTGCATCTGGAAGACATCGCCCAGCAGGCGGTCGATCTGCTGTTCGAGCATCTGCGCGGCGACACCACGCGGCGCATGGCCACCGGACCTTTGCCGGCCCTGGCACTGCGCCGCTCCACGCAAAGAAAGCCCGGTTGAATCGCTTCAACCGGGCCTTCAATCGCCGGACCCCAGGCTATCGGTGCCTGTGAAGACGGCCGCTGCGCCGCTCAGAAGTCACTTCGTCAAGCCGAGGCATATTCCCGAAACACTTCGTCCAGGCGTGCAATCCATTCCTGCTTCTGCGCCTCGCTGGCGAAGCTCGCCTCCAGGCTGTTGCGCGCCAGCTGGTAGGCCTCGGGCGCGCCCATGCCCGTGGCGGCAAAGAGCTGGGTGTAGTTCTCGTTGACGTAGCCGCCGAAATAGGCCGGGTCGTCCGAGTTGATCATGACCTTGAGTCCGGCCGCCAGCAACCTCGGCAGATTGTGATCGGCCAGGTCCTTGATCACGCAGAGCTTGAGATTGGACAGAGGGCAGACTGTCAGCGGTATCTGCTCCTTGACCAGCCTCTGCATCAGAAGCGCATCCTGCTCGGACTGCACGCCATGGTCTATGCGCTCCACGTTCAGCACATCAAGAGCACCCCAGATATAGGCGGGCGGCCCCTCCTCCCCGGCATGGGCCACCAGGCGCAGGCCCAGTTGCTTGCAACGTGCAAACACGCGGGCGAACTTCTCGGGTGGATTGCCCAGCTCGCTGCTGTCCAGCCCCACGCCGATGAAGCGATCACGCAGCGGCAGCGCGGCCTCCAGCGTCTGCAGGGCGCTTTCCTCGCTCAGGTGGCGCAGAAAGCTCAGGATCAACGAGGAGGAAATGCCCTGCTCGATCTGCGCGTCACGGCAGGCCCGGTACAGACCGTTGATGACGGTCTCCATGGCCACGCCGCGTTCGGTGTGGGTCTGCGGGTCAAAGAAGATTTCCGTGTGCACCACATTGTCGGCCACGGCACGATCCAGATAGGCGCGCGCCATATCATAGAAATCCTGCTCATGCAGCAGCACGCTGGCACCCGCGTAATAGATGTCCAGAAAGCTCTGCAGATCTGTAAAGGCATAGGCCGCGCGCAGAGCCTCCACGCTGTCATAGGCCAGAGGTATCTGGTTGCGCTGCGCCAGCGCAAAAATCAGTTCGGGCTCCAGCGAGCCCTCGATATGCATATGCAGCTCGGCCTTGGGCATGGCTCGCAGCAGCTCCGGCAGACGGGAAACATCTACGGCAGGCACGGTGTTCATCTTTATTCTCCTTGGCGCCACGCGCCGTTCAATGTCTAGCCTATCAAACCGGCACAGCTCAAGCCATATGGCCAGCCCCGACAGGTCTGCGACTTCGGCCTTGCCGCCGCAAGCCCGTGGCTCAGCCTCCCGGCGAGCCGCATGGACGCCCAGCCGGGGCAGGCGGCAAAGCCTCTCAGGCCTGTCTCAGCAGGTTCCGAAGGCGATCGCCTGAGCCTTCAGGAAACGGCGATAGGCCGACGACATGCGGTCGGCCGCCGAGTGCATTTCTGCGCGCGGATCCAGCGGCAGGGCCTTGGGCAGCTGCGACTCCAGCACCGGCTGGTCCTGCACAAAGATGGTGTGCTGGAAGGTCTGCAACTGCTCATCGGTCGATTCGAAGTCCGCGACTGCCAGACGGAACCAGACGCGGCTGGTTTCGGGAGCGACAGGGCAGATGAACAGGCCGATCTGCTCGCGCCAGCCCTGCTTGGAGCTGCCCTCTTCGGGAATCTTGGTCAGCACGGCGGTGTAGGCAGCGGTCACCTCGTAGGTGTACTCCACCTCGGCTGCCTGGGTGGAATGCAGATTGGATTGCGGCTGCACGGCCTTGCAGCCTGTCGCCAGCACGCCGGTGGGCGTGGTCTCGACCTTGTAGGCGGCAATCGCCGTGGCATCGCGGCTGCCCAGCCAGCCTTCGTGCACAAAGCCGAAGTGGGACATGTCGAGAAAGTTCTCGATGATGCGCGGCGCGCTGGCCGCCACATCGTAGGGCCCGCAGTTCACCTTGCGCAGATGCGCGTCCGTCTCGGCCGCGAACACGGGCAGCTGGCTCTCGGAAGGCTCGAGCCGCACCCAGACCAGGCCATAGGCTTCCTGCACCTCGAAGGCCTGCACACGCTGCGATGCAGGGGGCGTGAAATCGGGCACGGCGGGCACTTTCACACATTGGCCTCCCGAGGAGAATTGCCAGCCGTGATAGGGGCATTCCAGATGTCCGTTTTCCACACGTCCCATGGACAGGCGCGCACCGCGATGCGGGCAGCGGTCCACAAAGGACTGAACCAGTCCCTCGGCATTGCGCCACAGCACCAGCGGCTGTTCCAGCAGCAGCACGGAAAACGGCGCGCTCACCACATCGGAGGATTGGGCAACAGGATGCCAGAGGGTACGTTCAGTCATGGGGAATACTCATCATTATCGAAATACAAAGGGCCGCTCTGCGGCGGCCCTGTCGCTGCAAGTCGTGTCTGGACGACTGCCAACAGCCAACACTACCCGGCAAACCCCGGGGTCTGCCTTGAAGACATGCGCCACAGGCCGCAATCGGTGCGGCGAGGCGGCGCGATGCCTGAGCAGCAGTGCTTACTTGGAGTCGCCACCTGGCACTTTGCCTTCCACGCCCTTGACGTAGAAATTGATGCCTTTGAGGAAACCGTCATCGGCAACCTTGTCGGCAGCGATCAGCTCCTTGCCGTCCTGGCCGGTGATAGGGCCCTTCCAGATGGTGAATGTACCTTCCTTCAGTCCCTTTTTCACGTCCTCAACCTTTGCCTTGAGGTCGGCAGGAATGTCGTCAGCCAGTGAAACGATGTCGATCACACCCTCCTTGACACCCCACCAGGTCTGACGGCTGCTCCACTTTCCCTCCAGCGCGCTGCGGGTGGAATCGATGTAGTAAGGCGCCCAGTTGATGATGGATGAGCCCAGGTGAGCCTTGGGACCGTAGGCCGTCATGTCCGAATCCCAGCCGAAGGCACGCTTGCCCTTTTCCTCGGCCGTCTTCAGCACCGCGGGTGAATCGGTGTTCTGGAACAGGATGTCGGCGCCGCCGTTGATCAGGCTGGTCGCAGCTTCAGTCTCCTTGGGAGGGCTGAACCATTCGTTGACCCAGACCACCTTGGTCTTGATCTTGGGGTTCACGGACTGGGCGCCCAGGGTGAAGCTGTTGATATTGCGGATCACTTCGGGAATAGGCACAGAGCCCACCACGCCCAGGGTGTTGGACTTGGTCATGCCACCGGCAATGATGCCGGCCAGATAGGCACCTTCGTAAGTGCGGCTGTCATAGGTGCTGACATTGGCTGCGGTCTTGTAGCCGGTGGCGTGCTCCCACTTCACGTCGGCGAATTCGGGGGCCAGTTTCTGGATCACGTCCATATAGCCGAAGGTGGTACCGAACACCAGCTTGTTGCCCTGCGAAGCCATGTCGCGCAGCACGCGCTCGGCATCGGCGCCTTCGGGCACGCTCTCCACATAGCTGGTCTTGATCTTGTCACCGAACTCTTTTTCCAGGGCTTTGCGGGCCTGGTCATGGGCAAAGGACCAGCCACCGTCGCCCACCGGGCCGACATAAGCAAAAGCAATCTTCAGAGGTTCCGGAGCAGCGGCTGCAGGAGCGGCAGCGGGGGCTGCTGCCGGCGCAGCTGCTTCTTCCTTCTTGCCACAGCCCACGAGAGCGGCCGAGGCAATAGCCGTCAGTGCGGCGACCTTGATCAATGAACGCTTGTGCAAATCAGTCATTAAAGTTTCCTTGGAACAAAGAGTGAGGTTTGAAACCGATAGGGGCGCAATCCCATGGATACCGGTTACACCTTGGGCAATATATGCATAAACTGCGCCAAATTGCAGATAGGTATCCTGAAAACGACAGCGCAAAAAGAAAGGCCCCTCAGGGCCTTTGATCGGACGCTGGTCAGGCGCCCCGCAAACAGTGCTTATTTGGCACCGGGCACCTTGCCCTCGATACCGTTCACATAGAAGTTGATGCTGCGCAGCCAGGCGTCGTCCGCCACCTTGCCGGCTTCCAGCAATTCCTTGCCGGTGTTGTCCTTGATGGGACCTGTCCAGACGGCGAAGGAGCCGTCCTTCAGGCCGGCGCGAGCCTTCTCAACCTTGTCCTTGATTTCCTGGGGTACGTCGTCAGCGATCTTCTTCAGGTCGATGGCGCCTTCCTTCACACCCCACCAGAAGTTGCCGGTCTGCCACTTGCCGGCCAGCGTGTCCTCCACCACCTTGCTGTAGTAGGGGGTCCAGTCGATCACGGCCGAGCCCAGATGGGCCTTGGGCGCGAAGCCGCTCATGTCGCCATCCTTGCCGAAGGCACGAGCGCCGCGCTCTTCAGCCGTCTTCAGCACGGCGGGAGAGTTGGTGTTCTGGTACATCACGTCCACGCCGCCGTTGATCAGGCTGTTGGCGGCTTCGGATTCCTTGGGAGGAGCAAACCACTCGTTCACCCAGACCACCTTGGCCTTGATGGAGGGGTCGATGCTCTGAGCGCCCAGCACAAAGCTGTTGATGTTACGCACCACTTCGGGGATTGGCACCGAAGCCACCACGCCCACGGTCTTGGTCTTGGTCATGGCACCCGCCACGATGCCTGCCAGATAAGCACCTTCAAAGGTCTTGGTGTCGTACACGGCTGCGTTGTCGGCCGTCTTGTAGCCGGTGGCGTGTTCGAACTTCACATCCTTGACGTCAGCGGCGACCTTTTGCACAAAGTCCTGATAGCCGAAGCTGGTGGCGAAGACCAGCTTGTTGCCCTGACCGATCATGTCGCGCATCACGCGCTCGGCGTCTGCAGACTCTGGCACGCTCTCGACCATGGAAGTCTCGATCTTGTCGCCGAACTTCTCCTGGATGGCCTTGCGGCCCAGCTCGTGCTGGTAGGTCCAGCCGCCGTCGCCGATGGGGCTCACATACATGAAGCCAATCTTGAGCTTGTCGGCAGCAGGCGCTGCCGCAGGTGCGGCGGCAGGAGCTGCAGGTGCTTCTTCCTTCTTGCCGCAAGCGGTCAGCACAGCCATGGAAACAGCCGACAGGCCGATCATCTTGATCAGAGCGCGTTTGCCCAGAGTTGTCATTGAAGTTGTCCTCTCATTATTTTTGAAAAACGGATTGCACCACATTTGGGCATCACGCTCCAGGGTAGAAGGGTTTTCCCAGGGAAGCCGGCATATTGGCGCGAATCCAGGTCGGATTACGCGAGATCAGCACCAGCACCACGATGGTGGCCAGGTACGGCAGCATGGACAGAATCTGGCTGGGCACCTGAACCCCAGTGGCCTGCAGATGGAACTGCAACATGGTCACGCCGCCAAACAGATAGGCGCCCAGCAGGACGCGGGCCGGCCGCCAGGTCGCGAAAGTCGTCAGCGCCAGAGCGATCCAGCCTCGACCCGAAACCATGTTCTCCACCCACAGCGGCGTGTAGACCACCGAGATGAAGGCCCCCGCCAGACCGCACATGGCACCGCCAAACATCACGGCCATCAGACGGATGCGGCGCACGGGGTAACCCAGGGCATGGGCTGACGAGGGCGACTCGCCGACCGAGCGCAGCACCAGGCCCGCACGCGTGCGGTACAGAAACCAGACCATCAAGGCGGCCAGCACAATGGCGCCGTAAACCAGCGGGTGCAGCGTGAACAAGGCCGGGCCCACGAGCGGCAGATCTGCCAGGCCCGGGATGGAGTACTTGGGCAGCTCTGGCAGTTTGGCCTGCACATAGCCCAGGCCCACAAAAGCCGAGAAGCCCGCGCCGAACAGCGAAAGCGCAAGACCGGTTGCATACTGGTTGGTGTTGAACCAGATCACCAATCCTCCGAAGATGGCGGCCAGCAAGGCCCCTGCCAGCATGCCCGCGCCAAAGCCCATCCAGGTGTTGCCGGTGTGCACGGTAGCGGCAAAACCCGCAATGGCAGCGCAGAGCATCATGCCTTCGGCACCGAGATTGACGATGCCCGATTTTTCATTGATCAGCAGGCCCAGGGCCGCCAGCGCCAAAACGGTGCCGGCGCTGAGGGTGGAGCCCAGCAGCAGTGCATAGGATTCCATGGCTCAGGCTCCCTTCACTGCAGAAATGGCGCTGCCGGCTTTTTTCGCCACCCAGCGGATGCGATAGGCCACCAGCGTGTCGCAGGCCAGCAACGCGAACAGCAGCAGCCCCTGGAAGACGCCGGTCAGCGCCTTGGGCAGGCCCAGACGCGACTGCGCCAGCTCGCCACCGATATAAAACATGCTCATGAGAATGGCCGAGAAAATCATGCCCACAGGATGCAGGCGCCCTACAAAGGCCACGATGATGGCCGCAAAGCCGTAGCCGGCGGGCACATAGGGCGTGAGCTGACCCAGAGGGCCAGCGACTTCCAGCGCTCCCGCCAGACCGGCTGTGGCGCCGGAGATCAGCAGCGCCGTCCACAGCGCCTTGCGCGAGGAAAAGCCGGCATAGCGTGCCGCCGACGGCGCCAGGCCGCCCACTTGCAACGCGAAACCTGCACGCGTGCGAAACAGAAATGCCCACAGCAGACCGGCTCCCACCAACGAGATGATGACGCCGATATTCATGCGCATGCCCTGCACCAGCCGCGGAATCTGCGTGACGCGCTCAAAGCTCTTGGTCTGCGGGAAGTTGTATCCCATAGGGTCCTTCCAGGGACCATAGACCAGATAGCCCAGCACCAGCGTGCCCACATAGACCAGCATCAGGCTGACCAGAATTTCGTTGGCATTGAAGCGGTCGCGCAGCAAGGCCACGATGCCCGCCCAGAACATGCCGCCCAGCATGCCCGCGATCAGGATGGCTGGCACGATCCAGGGCCCTGTGGTCTTGTCTGCCAGCAAGGCAATGCCTCCTGCAGCCACCGCCCCGATGACGAACTGGCCTTCGGCACCGATATTCCAGACATTGGAGCGAAAGCATACGGCCAGCCCCAGCGCAATCAGCAGCAGCGGCGTGGCCTTGACAGCCAGCTCGCCCAGGGCATAGCCCGATCTGATGGGCTCCCAGAAAAAGGCCTGCAAGCCCTTGACCGGATCCTTGCCCAGCAGGGCGAACAGGCAGACCCCTACCAGCACGGTGATCAGCAACGCCAGAATCGGCGAGCCATAGGTCCAGAACTTGGACGCCTGGGGACGTTGTTCCAGCTTAAGCATGGACACCTCCCTGCACCGCCGCCGCATCCCACAGGCCACTCATCCATTCACCAATCTGCTGCACAGTGGCAGCTGTTCTATCAACCGAGGGACTCAGGCGGCCCTTGGCCACCACATGCAGGCGGTCACAAATCTCAAACAACTCGTCCAACTCCTCACTGACCACCAGCACGGCGCAACCCTGGTCGCGCAGCTTGAGAATCTCGCCCCGAATCTGCGCTGCAGCCCCCACATCCACCCCCCAGGTGGGCTGAGAGATGATGAGCAGACGCGGCTTGGCATCAATTTCACGACCCACGATGAACTTCTGCAGATTGCCGCCCGACAGCGACTGCGCGGCCGAGTTCGGGCCGCCGGCCTTGACGTTGAAGCGGCCGATGATGTCCCGCGCCTGCGACTGAAGCGCTGCCATGCGAATCCAGCCGCCCTTGCCGACTGCGGTCTTGCGCGTCAGCAACAGGTTGTGGGCCAGGCCCATGCTGGGCACGGCACCGCGCCCCAGGCGCTCTTCAGGCACAAAGTGCAGGCCCATGCCACGGCGCCGACTCGGCCCCATGCGTCCCACGCCCTTGCCCAGCAACTGCACGGCCTCGGCCTCGGCGCGTGTGTCCTCGCCGGACAGCGCATACATCAGCTCTTTCTGACCGTTGCCGGAGACGCCAGCAATACCGACGACTTCGCCCGCACGCACCTGCAGCGCAATGCTCTGCAGATCGACACCGAAGGGGTCCTGACTCCTGAGCGTCAGCCCCTGCACACGCAGCACGGTATCGCCGGTATTGGCCGTGCGGTGCTCCAGCTCCGGCGGCTCCGAGCCGATCATCATGCGCGACAGCGACGCATTGGTCTCGTTGGCCGGGTTGCACTCCCCCGTCACCACACCGCCGCGCAGCACCGTACAGGCCGTGCACAGCGAGCGGATTTCATGCAGCTTGTGGCTGATATAGAGGATGGAGCAGCCTTCCGCGGCTAGGCGGCGCAGCACCACAAACAGCATCTCCACCGCCTGGGGCGTGAGCACCGAGGTGGGTTCGTCCAGAATCAGCACCCGGGGATTGGTCAGCAGGGCACGGATGATTTCCACACGCTGCATCTCGCCGACGGAAAGCGTGTGCACGGGGCGATGCGGGTCCACCTCCAGACCGTAATCGCGGGCCGTGGCCTGAATGTTCTCGATCACCTTGGCCAGTGCAATGCTCTTGTCCAGGCCCAGCCAGACGTTCTCGGCCACGGTCAACGTGTCGAACAGGCTGAAATGCTGGAACACCATGGCAATGCCCAGGGCCCGGGCTTCCTGCGGATTGCGGATCTGCACCGGCTTGCCGTCGACCAGGATGGCTCCCTCGTCAGGCTTGACCGCACCGTAGATGATCTTCATCAGCGTGGACTTGCCAGCGCCGTTTTCGCCCAGGATGGCGTGGATCTCGCCGGGCTTGACTTTCAGCGATACCTTGCTGTTTGCAACCACAGCCGGGTACCGCTTGGTAATACCCTCCAGCTGCAAACGCGCAGGCGCACTCGCAGATGGGGAATGTGTCGGGGGGGGATTCATCGCTGGATTGTCTCTCAATTCAAATAACAAATTGACTCAAACAGGCTCTATGCGCTGAACAGGAATACGATACAAGCTATTGATTTCGCAGCGTTAGTGCAACATTGCGAACCACCTCTCGCAGCCAGCGTGTGGCGGCTCCGGCATGCGAACGCGCATGCCAGAGCTGGTAATAGACCAGCGGAGGGAATTCCACAGGGCAAGGCAGTATGGCCAGGGACAGACGTTCGCTGAAACGCTCACAGAACAATCTGCCCGAGGTCATGACAAGCAAGCTTGATGCCACCATGTCGGGAATCAGACTGAAATGCGCGCAGCGTGCCACCACCTGGCGGCTCAAACCCATGCCTGCCAACTGTTCGTCTATCACGCCCAGGGCACCGGGATAGGCCGGGGTTGGCGCAATGTGCTCGGCCTGCAGCCATTGCTGTACGTCCCAGCCCCTGCGCACTGCCGGATGCTTGGGACTGACCAGACAGACCACCTCGTCCTCGAACAGCTTGGCCATGTGCAGGCCTTCCGGTGGTTGCGGCCAGTTGCCGATGACGACGTCGATCTCGCCATCGGCCAGTTGTCCCTCGTAATGCGCCTCGGCACTCAGCGGCAGGAAGTCCACCGGACAATGCGGGGCCTGGGCCTTCATGGCCGACATCAGCCGCGGCAGGAACTGGGGATCCAGATAGTCGCTGGCCGCAATGCGGAAAGTACGAGTCGAGGTGCGCGGGTCAAAATGCCGCGCATCGCTGAACAGCCCCTCGGCGGCACGCAGAATGTCTGCAGAGGGCTGCACCATGCGCAGCCCCACATCGGTAGGCTGCATCTGCGCCCCGGAACGCACCAACAAAGGGTCGCCAGCGAGCTCGCGCAGACGCCGCAGAGCTGCAGACACCGCCGGCTGATGCATGCCCAGTCGCAGCGCCGCCCTGGAGACGCTGCGCTCCGTCAGCACCGTGTGCAGCACCCTGATCAGGTGCAAATCTATCTTGTCGAACAAGGTCTGGTCGCGCATAGGTCACGGCCATCCGGGCACTTGCACGGCCAGCCTCATCCATTTTTGTATACAAAGCAGCCGCAGAGCGTAACTCAGTCGGCCCCTTTGAGCAGCCAAGGGATTGCCCTCTAGGCTGTCATATCTGCCTTGAATTCAGCATGCGCAATCCGACTCAGACCGCTGCAGTCATCACTTCCACGCGATTGCGCCCTTTGCGCTTGGCGGCATAACAGGCCATGTCGGCTCCCTTGAAGGCGCTGGCCGCCGTGTGGTAGCTGGCATCCAGCAGCAACATGCCGATGCTGGCACTCAACATATAGCGCTGGCCCTGGTAGGAGCCCTCCCAGTCCTGGATGGCCATGCACAGCAGTTGCGCATGGCGCATTCCCTCCTCACGGCTGATTCCGGCCATGAGAATCGCAAATTCATCGCCCCCCACCCTGGCCACCCAGCCATGGGGTCGCACCGTGGACTCGATCAGGCGCGCAATATGGCCGAGCACCTCATCACCCACTTCACGCCCACCCTGGCGATTGACCTGAGAGAAGTGGTCCAGGTCTACATACAGCACGATGCCATGCGCCTTGGGCTCGCTCTGCGAACGGGCGATCACATTCGCGCCTCCCAAGCTCTCCAGATAGTCGGGAGTCGTATATTCGCGCAGCCATTCCTTGAGCCGCAGAGCAAAGGCCGTTCGGTTGGGCAGGCGGGTCAAGGGATCGTGCATGGCTTTCCAGCTCGATTGTTCGCGCAACTGCCGCTGCGTGGTCACATCCTCCAGCTCCCAGACCAGGTATTGACCATCCAGCGCCTTGCCCGACTGCTCCCAGGCCCTGTGCATGCGCTGCATGCTCTGACCGTGAATTCGCACCCATATCGGCCTTGCATCCTTGCGTACCAAGCAGACTTCGCTATCAAATTGTCCATAAGTATCCAGAGCCCGCCGAACCCGCCCCATCAGATCTTCATAGTCGGCATCGCTGGCACACAGATCGCGCACAGCCAGGCCCTGCATTTCCTGAGGCTGATAGCCAAGTACTCTGGCGGCCTGCATGCCCACACGCTGCACCGTTGAGCCATGCGTCACGATCAAACCTACGGGGGCATAGTCCATTAACGTCTGCAACTGCATCTGCAAATCACGCTCCAGCTCGCCATGCGCCTCATATCCACCGCCCAGGGCCTGCAATGCAGTGCGCAGGGTCTGGGCCTCTCCCCAGTCATGATCGGACAGGCCATGCCACCAGTTGCCCCTGCGGCTGGCCAGGTCCACTTCCAGCATCAGCCCGCGCCGAGAAGCCTGCTCTGCCGAGCGGAACAAGGCCGTCAGCGGGTAGGCGATCAGGCAAAGCACCGCCCCAAGCAGTCCAGCCAGTACCAGCAGGGCCGTGGCCAGCCAGCCCATCATCTTGACCGAGACTCCCGGCACCCATTCCTGAACGTTGCTGACTTTCAGCAAAGTCCATTGCGCCCAAGGCAGCGGCATGGCGCTCCAGAGTTGGTTGTTTCTCTGCTCACTGACCGCACCGGTCTGAGCCGTCTTGAGCCAAGCTTGATCCAGCCCGCGAGGCAGCGCAGCATCGCTCAAGGCAGGAGGCAATTGCCACTGCCCTTTGCTGCTGAGAGCCAGCGGACGCAGGTCACGGTCGATCAGCAGCAGCTGGCTCCCCGCTTCGGCAGAGGCAACTTCCAGCGAAAACAACACCGACAAAGGCGTCCGGTAGCTGCCGCCAAGAACGCCCTGCAACTTGCCTTGCAGATCACGCACCGGCACGACATTCTGAAACTCCAGCTGCAGGCCCTCATCACCGGGACGCACCCAGGCTTGAGTGATCGGCTTGCCCTCTGCCAATGACCGCTTGAGCACTTCACGCAGCGGCTCCTCAAGCTGTTCTGCGGCCAGCGCCTGCTCCTGATGCAAATTGACCAGCAACTGCCCTTTTCCATCAGCCAGTTGAAGTTGCTCATATTGCTGTGCCATGGAGGTGGGCTGCTTGAGCATGGCCTCCAGTGACTCCTGAGAATCATGCATATGGCCCGCCAGCACAGAGGACAGACTATGCAGGGGTTTTTGCTGCTGCTCGACTCTGAAGGCCAGCGAACGAACCGCGTATTCCAACGCTTTGGTCTGCGCCGGCAGCGCTCCGTCCATGACCGCCCGGCGCAGGGAATAAGCCACCCAGCCCGCAGCGCCAGCTCCAACCAGCAGCACTGCAATCATGGCAACAAGCACCATGCTGCGCAGCATGGGGCCCGGGCCTCTGCGTATCCGCCCAGACTGTGGCGCGGCAGCAACCTCCTCTGGCTGCGAGGGCGCAACCCATGGCGGCTCTGCTTGCATGGAGAAGACAGCATCTGACATGGGCCTCAATATAGAGAGCCGATGTCTGCAACCCAACGAGAGGAAACCCCGGAGATTGTCGACAAATGCTACGCCGCAAGCTCCTGCTCAGAGCAAAAGCCAAGCGCTGCATGGCCTGCAACCCGGCCCGGTATTTACCCCAGCGCCAGCACCTCCAGTGCGCCGGGCTTGGGTAATTCAATGACATTGCCTCGCCCGGCAATCAGCCCATGCTCTCGCAACTGCCTGAGCACGCGCGAGAATGTTTCCGGCGCAATACCCAGTTGCGCTGCAATCAGGCGTTTGCGTGCCTTGAGGGTGACATGCAGGGCATTGCCATTTCCCCCCGGACTCGCATGGTTCAGCAGCCACTGGGCGCAGCGAGCTTCGGCATCCTGAGCCAGGCGACTGACCGCCAGCTCGGTCTGCGAGCAATAGGCCTTGGCCAGATCTTTGAGCAAGTGCTGCACGGCAGGTGCAAGCTCCGCCACAGAGCTTAGAAAGCGCGCCAGCGGAATGACGTAGATGCGCCCAGCCGTCTGTGCCTGCATATCGAGGCAGGAAGGACGCTCTTGCAGCGCAAAAGCGGCATCCAGCCAGGTCGGCCCTTCCACCTGCCCCAGTTGATGGCGCATGGCCGACTCCTGCCCTACCCCGAGCATCACGCTGCCGCTTTCCAGATACAGCACTGAATCGAGGGGTTGGCGACGTAGCCTGAGCCAAGAGCCTGGAGCGAAGCTCTCAGGCTGCCCAAACGTGGAAGCGATTTGCGACATGGAGGGCATGGTGAACATATGCGCCACACTGTGCCGGGCTTTGCCCCGGCTCATATTGAGCCAAGTCAACAAGCCAGGCCGGCCAGCAAAAAGGGCCGCAACCGAATCTGCGGCCCTTTGGAGCTGACAAGTCGATACTCCAGATCGACGACGTAAGCACAATTCAGCCCCCGGAAACAGACACGTCCAGGCGCCTCATATCGCAGCATCTTTTTGCCCGTCGACCATGGGTTGCCGATAGCTGTCATTCCTTACCGGACGCGGGAGGTCAGCTAAAGGCACCAGACTTTCAGGGAACGCTGTCAAGAATACGGCAAGCAGCAGCCGCAGTGCCTCGACGTCAAAACAGCTCAATCAGATCAGGCGCTGCTGCCGCAAATCATCGCCATTCGTCGATCGACTTGTATGACGCGTATCTACCAAGTGTGCGCATAGCTGACTCGCAGCACAGTGCCCGCTGCAGGGAGGCGGCTGGTGTTGTTGTTATTGCGAAGCAACTGGCTGTATAGCGGGAAGTAGTTGCGGTTGAGCAGGTTTTCCACACCGACCGATACGCGGTTCTTGGAATCGATTTTCCATTGGCTGATCAAGTCCACTGTGGTGTAGCCTCTGGTGTCATAGCGCCCAAAGCTGGTCTTGCCATCCAGGCGGTAATCCTTGGAGGCATATGCGCTTGCCTGGATGCGGTGGCTCCAGCTGGCATTGGGACGGTATTCCACATATGCAGTCAGTTTGAGGGGCGGAATACGATAGCCCGTCATGTCCTGATAAAGGCTTGAGCCCTGCGGCAACTCACGCCCTTTCATCCAGGTAAAGCTCCCACCGCTGCTCCAGCGGTCATCGTCGCTGAAGTAGTCGAGGCCACCTTCGATCCCCCGGATTTTTTCTTTGGTTCGCAGCAGCGTGAGTCCGTTGTTGAAGCTCTGCACGGCACCGAGATCCGAGCGCGATTGAAAGACTCCCAGGTTGGCAATGACATTGGAAAACTTCCCGCGCCAACCGACCTCTACGGTATCTGTTTTGACAGCCTGCAGGTTGGAATTTCCGATATTGAAGCCCGCTGTGGCATTGCGTACCACGACCCCGATATCCGGTAGCTCAAAGCCCTGGCTGTAGGACGCATAGAACTCGTGTCCCTTGGTAGGCGCAAAAACTGTGCCCAGGTTGTAAGTCCATGAACCATATTTAACGGTACCGCCAGCCACGGACTGAGGACTGGGCAATTTCGATTGCGACAAAGGGGTGAAGTCGTTGAAGCTGGCCTGAGCTCGGTCGTAGCGCGCTCCGCCCTCCACAGACCACTGATCGTTGAATTTGTGTTGCAACTGGGCAAAGGCGCCAATGCTTCGGGTCGTGACCTGAGGCATATAGATCAAGCGGCCAATCTTGTTGAACACCAGACCTCCACTGGCGTCATAGGCCTTGGGATCAAAGATATCGATCGGCATGTCGGTGCGCTCGTGATTGAAGTCCGCCCCCCAGATCAGCAAGGTGTTCTTCTCTTGTCCGAGAGGTGTTTTGATGGTCAGGCGACCACCGAACACGTCGGAGTTCTGCATGGACTGATCGACGTTGGCCCCTCGCACAGGAACGGCGCGTGCGTCGAAGGGCGCAAAGCGCGTATAGAAATCCCGGTAATAGAGTTGAGCCGCCAAGGCGCTGCCTGCGAGATCGCGGTTCTCATAGTCAAGACCCAGCATGGTGTTCTTGATCTGGTTTTGATCTGCAAGTACCAAGCCCTTGATAGGCCTGGCTGCAGCCGAGCCTGCTGGCAAGCGGGCCACTGACGCATCCGATGCATAGTCGGTGTCCTGGCTGGCGTTGTAGTGGCTCGCGGAGAATTGGAGCCGTTGATTTGCGTCCAGCTTGAAGCCGATCTTGGCGGACGCGTTGTAGATATCGGAGTCGAACAAGTCTCCCTGGCTAGGCTCGGGTGCAATGCGGCTCCCCTTGGCATCGAAAGAGCCTCCGACATGCTTGGCACCCAGGCTGACGGAATAGTCGACCACATCGCCGCCGCCAGAAAGATAGTGCTGGACTTCGGCTCCAAGCCCGGCGCCTCTGAGTTTGGACAGCGGTGCAGATCCCGTCACGACGGTCTCTGCTTTGGTCTCGCCCGAGGGGCGTTTGGTGCGCACTGAGATGATGCCGCCTGCAGCACCGCTGCCGTAGATGGCGCTGCTGCCGCGAAGCACCTCGATCTGTTCGATGTCCGCAGGGTTGATGTTGGCGAGATTTCTGGATGAGTCGCGATTGGTGTTCAGTGGAACCCCGTCCACAAGGACAAGCATGTTGCGGCCGCGCAGAGTCTGCCCATAGTCGGTGATTGTGTGGCTGGAATCTGCCATACCAGGGACGACTTTGCTGAGCATGGTTGCCAGACTGTCGGAGCCTTGCCGAAGTTGCTGAACTTCTTCACCTTCAAGAATACTGACCTGCCGAGACGGTGCAACGAGATTATTCTGGGTACGTGCCGTCACCGTAACGGCGGCAAGCTCGGGAGAGCCTTGGTCGCTGGCGGGCACGGAAGCACTGCTCTTTTGTTCGTTGGATGCCTTCGTGGTCCCCGGTACTTCCAGTGCATAGTTGCCTTCACTTAGGCGACGTGCACTCAGTCCCGAGCTTTCCAGCAAATGTGCAAAACCACTATCGACGGTATGGAAACCAGACAGGCCGGGAGTGCGCTTGTCCTTGAGCTTGCTCAGATCCATGCTGAGATTGATGCCCGCCTGAGCAGCAAAGTCCATCAGTGCGGGACCGAGCGGGCCAGCAGATACCTGATAGGACTTCTGCGCAGGACTGGTAACCGGATCTGCAGCATAAGCCTCTGGCATGTGCAAACCGATGGCGGCTGTGCCGACGATGGCAACAAAAATTCCTCCGACTGCCGTTGCGACTGGGTGCTGTCGCGTCGCTTTGGCGTTCCTGTTGAGTTTCCGGACGTATTTTTCAGACATCTTCTCAATCCTCTTGGCTGTCAATAAACGGGTCTTGATGCACTTGACAGGCGAGATTGAAAAACAGGACAGCGATTTAACAGAGTCATCGCTCCAGCCTGAATTTCGGAGGGCAGCATGCGAGAACCGGATCCTGAGAAACTTCAGGAACGCGTGACGGTTATCCAGTAACGGGTGCGTTGCTGCCTATGGATTGGCATGGTCCGAGCCAGCAACTCGAGAATACGATCTGTATCGCGCAAATGGAATGTGCCGGACACGAGCAGCTCAGCAGCACTTGGATCGCAGCGCAGGATTCCTTCGCGATAGCGCTGCAGCTCCTCCAGGAAGTCAGCCAAGCGCATGTTCTCGGCATACAACACACCCCGAGTCCAGGCATCGGCGTGGGATGGCAGCGAGGTGAAGGCCCCCGCCTTGTAAGCATCGAAGTTCACTTGCTC
Source organism: Comamonas testosteroni (assembly GCF_000761245.1). Classification (GTDB taxonomy): domain Bacteria; phylum Pseudomonadota; class Gammaproteobacteria; order Burkholderiales; family Burkholderiaceae_C; genus Comamonas; species Comamonas testosteroni_C. The sequence goes on from NZ_AWOR01000048.1 coordinate 97,599, forward strand.
GCCAGCCTGCACGACAAGGGATTGCCTGGAATGCGCAGGCATTACCTGCACCGCGCCTTGCAGCACCGACAGCGTCGTGCTTCGCGCATGCTTTCGAACGATGAATTTGGTGCCCAGTGCCTGCAGCCGCCCATCGGCAGTCTGGACAACAAAGGGCAAAGTCTTGTATTCGCTCAGGTGTGCGGTTTCCACCAGAATCTCACCAGCAAGATGCTGGATCAGACGTTCTTTGCCATCGAACTGAACGCTTATTGCAGAAGCCGTATTCAACAGCACCTGACTGTTGTCGGCCAAGGTCAGTTCGCGTCGTTCGCCTGTTGCTGTTCTGAAGTCCGCATTCCAGATGTGCCATGGCAGATAGCGGCATGAGAACCAGCCAAGCATTGGAGTTGCCAGAGCGAGTGCCGATGCGCGCAGAATCTGCCGGCGATTTCCTGCAGCACGTGGACGATCCAGAACGGCCATGCCGACTGCCGAGGGAACACTATCCATTCGGAATTTCAGTTGCTCTATGCGTTGCCAGATTTCCTCGTGAGTTGCACTGCGGCTGCGCCATCGAGCAAGCTCGGCCTGCTCTGCTTCGCTGAAGTCCGATGCATGCCGGCGAGCCAGCCATTGAGCGGCCTCATCGAGAATGCTTGCATCGATTGCACTCATTTCAGGCATCCAGCATCACGCGCAGGCATTGCCGGAAGCCTTGCGCCATATAGCGGGTGACCGTACGCACGCTTACTTGCATCTGCGTGGCAATCTCCTCATAAGCAAGCCCTTCGAGCTGCGAAAGCAGGAATGCAGTGCGAACTTTCGTCGGAAGCTCTCCCAGCAACGCGTCCAGCTCCTCCAGGGTCTCCAGCAAGATGGCTCGAGCCTCTGCGGAGAGCGCGGTGGCTTCAGGCAATAGCTGCAAGGAGGCAAGATATGCCTGTTCGAGCGAGCGGCGTTCCAGGTGATTGATCATCAATCGCCTGGCGACGGTTGTCAGATAAGCCCTGGGCTCTCTGATGTCTTCGATTGCTTGCGTTCTGGAAGTTGTCCAAATGCGCGTGAATGTGTCCTGCGCAATGTCTGCCGCATCGCAGCGGTCACCGAGCTTGCGCTGCAGCCAGGAGATCAGCCAGCGGTTGTGCAGTGTGTACATGCTGCCAAGTGCTTCACTGGCGATGCTGTTGGCGTGGGTGGGCACCGAAGTCTCTCGTGCATTGGAAATGCAACGATTCTACATAAATGATACCCATTCTCACTTATTGGAAAGCCCCACCGTCCAGCGAGAACAGCCCTCTGCCAGGCCAAACTCGGTCCATCCGAGCGTCATTGCAGACATGAAAAGCGGCCGCGCAGATGCATCAGCTGCGCGGCCGTCGTCAAAGGATCTCGGATCCGTATCTGCTCGGAATTAGCAAGAGCGTCGTCCACCTGGAGACCAGAGGCCTGGCTGCAAACTCCAGCACCCCTTCCAGCACACCCGCGTCAGAAGTCAACCGTTGCCGACAGTGCAAACGTACGCGGCGCCCCCAGTGCCAAGCTGGACAGCAGTGGCATGCCCCAATAGGCCTTGTTGGAAACGTTCAGCACCGTCGCGCGAAACGTGACTGGGTTGCCGGCGACCTTGGTTGCATAGCGTGCACCGAGGTCGTAGGTCACACGACCTGCCGCCCAAAGGCTGTTGTCCGCACTGATATATTGCTTGGACACCGCCGTTGCATTACCCGTAACAGTCAGCCCGGCAATGGCAGGAACATCCCATTCAGCACCCAGTTTCCCTTGCAGCTTGGGTACACCCGTGGCGACTTTGCCCTGATTGACGCCGCCTGCGGTCTGCGTCAGCTTGGGGGCGGTGTAGGCAATCCCGCCCATCATGCGTACGCCACGCAGCGGTGATCCCCAGAAGCCCCATTCGATGCCGCGATTGCGCTGCTCTCCGCCGAACGAGAAGATATTGGTGACCGGGTCCGTATAACTGCTGGGGCGTGTGATCTCGAACAGACTGAGCGTGTGCGCGAATTCCCCCAGATCAAGTTTGACACCCACTTCTTTTTGCTTGGTCTTGTAAGGCGCAAATACTTCGCCCGCATTCGCCGCGGTCATTGGTGCGGTTGCGCCCTGGCTCAGGCCTTCGATGTAATTGGCATAGGCCGAAACATGCTCCGTCGCCTTGAACAGCAATGCTGCAGCAGGCGATGTGGCGCTTTGGTCATATCGCGAAGTGCGCGCCCCCGTGGTGATACTGAAGGCGTCGCTGACCACTTGCTGGCGGCGCACACCCAGGGTGAGTTGCACACGATCTTCGGCAAATGACATGGTGTCCGCCAGGCCATAGCTGCTAAGGCGCACCTCGGTGTGCGAGATGTGCGGCGCAACAAAGGGCGCTTCCGGTCCCCAGACCGGGTTGTAGAGGTTGGTGGTCCAGTCTGCACCCGGCACGCTGCGGCGACCATAGTCGTCCTGCTTGTGAGCGTAGTGCGTTGCATTAAGCGCCCATTGATGCTTGATGGCTCCGGTTTGGAGCCTTCCCTTGAGACCAATTTCGGCCGAACGCTTTTTCTGCTCGAAGGCTAGCTGTCCCATGGCGGTCTTGAAATCGCCCGCAGCGTTGAGCACCTGAGCCGACATCGCCCCGTTGTATTCATAGTCGGTTTTGCTGACGCCGAAGGCCGCGTAGGCCATTACCTGATCGTTGACATCGAATTCACCGCGCACCATCGCAGCCTTGTCCTGGTTGTGCACATGCGACCAGTTGGGGTTCAGCAAGGTCTCAGGCTTGGGCGGCCTGGGAATGGCTACGCCCGGAGCCAGACTGATGCCGCGTGTCACGCCGTTCACGCGGTCATCGCTGGTGTAGAAGTCGGCGGAGATCCGGGCTCGATCGCCGCGCCAGTCAAGGCCCAGCGATGCAAGCCTGGATTTCTTGTCCTGCTGGTTTACCGCCCCTTCACCTCCACGGTAAACACCATTGAAGCGGATGCCGAACTGCTTGTCTGCGCCAAACCTGCGCCCCAGATCAATATGGCCGCCAAACTGCGAATCCGACATATAGGTGGTAGTCAGCCGCGTGATGGGATCGCTGGCAGCGCGTTTGGGAACCAGGTTGACGGAGCCCCCCACTGATCCTCCGGGGGGCATGCCATTGAGCAATGCGGACGGTCCTTTGAGGACTTCGATGCGCTCGAACATCTCCGGCGTGGTGCGGTAGTAAGGAGCCATGCCGTAGAGACCGCCCAGCGTCATGTCGGAGCTGCTGGAAGAGAAGCCGCGAATCGAGTAGTTCTCGCTCCATGACGCTGCAACCCCATTGCTGAACACCGTGGGATCGGTGGCAGAGATCACATCGGTAATGGTCTGCGCCTGACGATCCTGCGTGAACTTTTCCGTATAGCTGATGGTGTTGAAGGGCGTCTCCATGAAGTCCTTGTCTCCCAACAGACCGACACGAGCGCCGGAATTGACCTGGCCCCCCGCATAGGGAGCGGTGACGGGAGCGACTTTTTCTTGCACGGTGACCTGTGGCAGCGTGGCCTCGGCCTCGCTGGTTTGCACTTGGGCGTGCGCCGCTCCCGCCAACTGGCTGCCCATGGCCAGTCCCAGCAGCACATAGGGGCACATCACGCTACGCCGGCGCGCAAATGGAGGAGTCGTCAGAGAGTTTTGTGAAATGAGACCTGGGTTCTTGGGCATACCCGATTCCTGTCGATATATGGCATGACGTTTGTGCATCGCATGCTGAATAGAACTGCTGGCTGGGTATGAACCTGGCTACGACAAATAAAGAAGCAATCAGCGCGAATAGCCCTTGAGCACATCGCTAAACAACAGCTTCAGTGAGCTTGGGCTGGCGCCTGTGGTGTACCAGGCATCTGCATCGACAAACACCACGCGCCCGTTCTTCCAGGCCTTGGTCTGGCGCAGCAAGGGATTGGCAATGCCATCGGCATTGATGACGGGGCGGCGCTCCATCACCGCAGTGCGATCCACCACATACAGGATCTCCGGATCCGCCTGCTGGATGAATTCGCTGGAGATGGGTTGCCCGTGCAGACTGGTTTCCAGCGCCGAGCTTGCGGGCTTCACGCCCAGCGCGCTGAACACAAAGCCGTAACGCGATTGCAGACCGAAGGAGCTGAAAGCTCCGTTGTTGTGCAACACGATCATGGCCCGCTCTGGCCGACCTTGCGTGATGCGCCTCACCTGTTGAACCTGTGCATCCAGCTCTGCAGCCTTGGCGCTGGCAAGCCCTTCCCTGTTGAATATGCGGCCCAGGGTCAGCAGATGATTCTTGACGACTTCGATATGTCCCTTCTCGCTGTTCTTGAAGTCCACCTCGTAGTACAAGGCGGGGGCAATTTCAGTCAGCTCCTCGTATTTGCCGGCCTGCAGCGATGTCATCAGGATGAGATCCGGCCGCAGCGCGTGCACACGCTCCAGATTGGGCTGTACGATGGCTCCGAGGTCCTGCACCTTGGCGTCGCCCTTGTACTTGGCGAGGAAATGGGGAACGTAGTCCTTCACCATTCCTGCAACGGGCACGCCAAGCTGGTCGAGGAAGTCCACCTCGTTCATCTCCAGCGCCGCCACACGCTGCGGCAGACGCTTGATAAGCGTAGTGCCCAGTTTGTGACGGATGGAAATAGGTTCATAGGCGTGAGCCATTCCGGGCGCAGAGGACAAAGCCGCCATGCCGGCAACAGAGAGCAGGAGTTGCCTGCGCAACGAATTCATGAGTGATCTTCCCTGGATGTGAAGTAATTGCAGAAACAGCCACGCTGATTGCGCGTGATCTCGAAATCCAGCTCGTACAGATCGGCCATGCGCGTCTCGGTCACCACGTCCTGAGCGGGGCCGCAAAAGCGCAGTGCTCCGTTCTTGAGCGCGACTATGTGGTCCGAGTAATTGACCGCAAAGTTGATGTCGTGAATCACCAGAATCACGGTGCGGCCCTGCTCGTCGCAGAGGCGACGCAGCGCGCGCATGATCTGTACGGCGTGCCTCATGTCGAGGTTGTTGAGTGGCTCGTCAAGCAGCAGCACATCTGTCTGCTGCGCAATCGTCATTGCGAGAAATGCCATCTGCCGCTGGCCGCCACTGATCTCATCGATGAAAGCGTGACGCAGCGACTCCAAAGACAGAAAGGCGATTGCCTCATCCATGGCTTGGCGGTCCTGAACAGTCAGCGCACCACGGCTATGCGGGAAACGTCCAAAAGCGACCAGCTCTTCCACCGTCAGGCGCATATTGAAGCCGGGGGCCTGACGCAGCGTGGCAACATGCCGTGCGTATTCGGCAACGGGAATTCGGCTGACGTCACGTGCTTGCCACTGAATCGCACCGCTGCTGGGCTCCAGCAAGCGCGCCATCAGCATGAGCAGCGTGGACTTGCCCGCACCATTGGGTCCGATCAGCGATGTGACGCGCTGAGCAGGAAACTCCACGCTCACGTCTGACAGCACCGCCCTGCCGCCATATTGTTTGGAAAGATGGTTGACACCCATCATGCTGCACCCCGTTTGCGCACAATCAGTGCCATGAAATACACACCGCACACCAGATTCACCAGAATGCTGACGGTGGTCTTGTAGTTGAAAACATGCTCAACCAGCAGTTGAGCGGCAAGAAAAATGGCAATGGCAACCGCACACCCCAGAGGCAGCGTGACGCGGTGGCGTGCATGCGGCACCAGGGCATAGACGATGTTGGCCACAAAGATGCCCATGAAGGCCGTGGGCCCCACAAGGCTGGTGGACAGCGCCACCAAAATGGCGATCAGTGCCAGGTAGAGCTGCAAATACCTGCCATGCGGCACGCCCAGAGAAATGGCCTGCTCACGCCCCAGAGCCAGCACATCCAGCACCGCCAGCGTCTTGCGGACCACGGCACAGGCGACCGCCACTGCAATGGCGGCATAGAGCAAAGTCTGCGGCTTGGCACGATTGAAGGATGTGTAGCTCACGCCCTGAAACACTGCAAACTCGCCGGGGCTGATGCGCAGCTGCACAAACTGGGTGAACGTCCCGATCACCATGGTCAGCACCAGACCGAGCAGCAGCAGCACATAGACATCATTGCGGCCGCGGCGCAACAGCCACCATTGAAGTGCCCATGAATAGGTCAGCATCAACAACACGGAGACGAGGAAATTCCCGTGTACGCCAAGCATGCTCAAGCCATGTGTACCCAGCAGCAACAGCAGCATGGCCTGCCACAGCAGATACACGGCCTCGTAACCCATGATGGAAGGCGTCAGAATGCGGTTGTTCACCAGCGCCTGAAACACTATGGCCGACACAGCCACGCAGATGCCGCCAATGACAATCGACGCAAGGCGTACAAGGCGCTTGGGGATCACATAATCCATATCCAGTCCGGAGCCCAGCAGCACAAAAGCAAGCGCCAGGAGCGCAATCGACAGCGCGGCGAACCAGCAGGTCTTGGTCAACGACATGCGCATCAGCGAAGCCCCCGCACAATCAGCGCCAGGAACATCACACCGCCCACCGCACCGGCAGTAAGGCCGATAGGCACCTCGAACGGGTACATCACCAAGCGGCCTGCAATGTCGCAGGCCAGCAGCAGGGATGCACCTCCCAAAGCCACCAGTGGCAATGTGCGTCGCAAGTTCTCACCACAGCGCATGGCAACCAGCTGGGGCACAACAAGGCCCACAAACGGAATCGCCCCCACGGCAATCACCGTGGCAGAAATCGTCAATGCCACCAGCACCAAACCGACGACGGCCGTGGCTGCATAACCCAGGCCCAGACTCGTGGCCATGTCTTCGCCCATGCCCAGCACAGTAAAGCGGTGCGCATACAGATAGGCCAGCATCACCACCGGCAAAATGATGTAGAGAATCTCGTAATGGCCTTGCACCACGCGGGAAAAGTCACCCAGCAACCAGCCTTGCATGCTTTGCAGGATGTTGTGGCTGTATGCATAGAACTCGGCAATAGAGGTGAGCACGCTGCCGTACATCAGACCGACAACGGGCACCAGCACCAGATTGCGAAACTGGATGCGTCGGATCACGGCAATGAACAGCAGACTTGCCATCAGGCAGAACACCAGCGCAAACAGCATCCGGCTCAGGGTGCCCGCAGCAGGCATCACGGTAAGCGCCACCAAAATACCGAGCTTGGCCGCATCCAGCCCTCCCGTGGTGCCCGGCTCCACGAACTTGTTGCGCACGATGTGCTGCAGGATCACGCCGCACACCGACAGACCCGCCCCCGTAAGCACCAGCGCCGCCAAACGCGGCAAGCGGCTTGCAGTCAGGGTGAGCCAGGCATCGCCGGAGAATGAGAGCAGATCCGACCACACCATCTGCCGCGCCCCCAGCAGCACGGACGCCACGCACAGCACAGCAAATACCAACAACCAACGCTTGCGCATTACACGGCATCCCCGGACATTTGCACTGCGTCCATGCGCCAGCCTTTGGCAGCGCGGCTCTGCGCAAGAAATTGGGCATAGCGACCCTGCCTTGCCCTTAGCTGCGCAGGTGATCCGCTCTCTACTACGCCGCCGCCTTCCAGCACCACAATCTGATCGGCCATGGCAATGGTGGAGAGCTGGTGTGCGATCACGATGAGCGTGCGCTGCCCCTTCAGCCGTGCAAGTGTTTGAGCGATGATGGACTGGTTTTCTGCGTCCAGCGCAGCAGTGGCTTCGTCCACCAGCAAGATGGGAGACTCCTTGATCAAGGCCCGGGCAATCGCAATGCGCTGGCGTTCGCCACCGGAAAGGCGTGCACCGTTGTCGCCCACCATCGTCTGCACCCCGTCTGGCAATCGCGCAATGACTTCATCAAGCCCGGCCTGCTGCGCAGCTTGCAGAACTTGCGCATCGCTGGCGTCCGATTTGCCAATGCGGATGTTGTCGGCAATGCTGCCGCAAAGCAGATAGCTATCCTGAAAGATCTGACTGATTTTCCCGGCCAGTTGCGCATCACCAATGTCACGGACATCCACGCCTCCGATCAAGACCTCGCCCTGCGTGGAATCGAAGAAACGGGCGATCAATCGCATCACCGTGGACTTGCCGGAACCAGATGCACCTATCAGCGCCGTCATGCTGCGCGGCGGCACATGTAGGCTCACACCGTGCAGCACTTCATCAGCAGACCCCGGATATTGAAACCGCACATCACGCAACTCCACGCAAGAATCGCCAACAAGAGTTGCCTGCTTCGGTTGCGGCAGCGGCTGCACGGCAAATAGCTCCTGTACTGCTTGCAGCTGCGAGCCTGCACTTCTAAGCACTTCTGCGTAGCCGGCGATTTCCTGCAAGGGCTCGATAAAACGCACCACAAGCAATAACGCAACCGTCAAGGCAATGATGTCCGCTGTGGGCAAAGAGCCACCGGACGCTGCATTCAAACCGGATATCGCGACCACCAGCAGCACGGCAAAGATCAGCTGTACGGTCCATACACAGAATACGGAGGACAGCGATGACAACACCACCAGCCGCAGTCCGGATTGACGTTGCTCGGTGATGGCCTGCTCCAGAAAGCGTGTGCTGCGGCCATCGCCGCTGAACGCGCGCAGCACGGATTGGGCCTGTGCGAACTCCACCACACGCTGACTGGCTTGGGCAAAGTCACGCTGGAAAGCTGCGTTGGCGCGCGCCGACATCGACGAGGTCAATGCGAACGATCCTGCAAGCAATGGCAGCGCAATCAACGCTGTGAGCCCCAGGACCGGACTCACAACCACAAGTGCCACCAACACGATCACGGCCGTGGCCGCACCACTGATGAGTGGAGTGAAAACATGCGCTGGCAATTGCGCAATGCCCATCATCCCCTGCGTCACCACATGGCCGATGCGTGCGGTATTTTTGGGCGTATACCAGCCAATGGGCAGGCTCGCCATATGCAGGCCCAGGCGATGGCGTCCGCTTTGCAGAACCGCCACGCCGACACGGATACCCGCCTGCTCCACGACACGCCTGGCAATCCATGACAGCAGCACACCCAGCAGCAGCACGCATAGCCAGCCCATGGCTGCACGCCAGTCACCTTGCAACCAATGCGTCAGCAACGGTTGCAGCGCCGCCATCGTCAGACCACACAGCACACCGTAGGCAACAGCCATCCATGCGTAGCGGCGCAGCAGGCGTGCATCATCACCCAGCAACTTCAAAAAGGTCTTCAGCATGGCAGCTCACTCTTTGGCATCGGGCTGGCATAAGCACCAAGCTGCCACAGCCGCGCATAGAGACCGTCTTGAGCCAGCAGTTGCGCATGTCTGCCTTGCTCGGCAATCTCTCCATCGCGCAGCACCACAATGCGATCCGCATGCACGATGGTGTCGAGCCGGTGTGCAATCACCAGCAAGGTTCGCCCGCGTGCAAAGCGCGAAAGTGCGTCCTGAATGAAAGCTTCGCTTTCCACGTCTGCAGATGCGGTAGCTTCATCCAGCACGAGAATGGGCGGATTCAGCAGCACTGCCCGGGCAATGCTCAGGCGCTGGCGTTCGCCACCGGAGAGCTGCGCATCCTCGCCCACCACGGAGTCGTAGCCACGCGGCAACGCCAGAATGCGATCGTGGATGTGGGCCGCGCGGGCTGCGGCCTCGATTTCCTCAATAGTGGCCGATGGACGGGCCAGCGCAATGTTCTCGCGCACACTGGCGTGAATCAGCTGCACTTCCTGCAGCACAAAGCCAATGCGTTGATACAGGGTTGTGCTGGTGATCTGCCGCAAATCGACTCCACCCAGAGTGATGCGCCCTTGTACGGGATCGAAAAACCGCAACAGCAAACGTGCCAGCGTGGATTTTCCGGAACCCGAAGGGCCGACCACGGCCGTGACGGTGCCGGGCTGCATGTCGAAGCTGATGCTGGACAGCACCTGATGCTCTGCCGCATACGCGTAACCCACTTGCTCGAAACGCACTGCATTGCCTTCAGGATGCGATGGCAGCCCCGGCGCCGGTTGCGGCAGCACCGGAGTGTCCAGCAATGCCAGCACGCGCTGAGCCGCACCGGTAGCACCTTGCAGGTCATGCAGCAAGGTATGCAAAAGCAAAAGCGGCGCACAAATACCAGGCGCAACGAGTGCGAACGGCAATACATCAAGAGGCTGCATCCAGCCCATGGCGACAAACGCAGCGCCACAAGCCAGCACCACACCGAGTACGGTCACAGGCGCAATCAATGCATGCGCACGAGCCATGGAGATCACCAGCGGGCGAGTGAAATCCGTAAATGCACTGGCGAATCCATCCACAGCATCTCTGTAACCGGCGTGGACCGGACTCGCTCCACCAAAGGCCTTGATGACGGGAATCCCGCCCGCGAACTCCACCGTAGCGCTGTTGATCCGCCCCAGCCGTGCAACGAACTCCTGCATGTGCCCATTGCTGGCTTTCATTGCGCGCTTGAGAAAAACGAAGAATCCGGGAAATGGCAGCAACGCAAAGATCGCCATGCGCCAATCCAGCACAAACAGATAAATCACTGTAATCACAATCGCCCCGGCCGCACGCCCCACGGCGGTATAGAAATGCGCCGTCAGGCTGTGCAGCGTCGCGATATCGTCCTGCAGCGCCTGCTTGACCTCCCCCGAAGCGCGGGCAGTAAACCAGCCCAAGGGCACTTGCGACAGCCGCTTGATTACAGCAATGCGCAGATCGTAAGTGAGGCGGTTGTCTGCCAGGTGCGCGATCAGCTCGGCGACGATCACCAAACCCATGCCCACGAACATGCACAGCACTCCGACAGCGATGCTGCCCCATATGCCACTCAAGTCATCAAGCAAGGCTTGCTTGACGATATGTGCGATGACTGCCAGTGGCACCAGCGTGAACATGGTGCCAACCGCAGCGCTCAGACCAGCAATCATCAAGCGCCCGCGAACAGGCGCGAATATCCGAGCGATCGGCTGCGCGGGTTGGGCAGCAACTGCAAGCGATTCAGAGGTAGACATTCGATAGGGAAGAAAGCTATCTCTCACGAAGATGCGAACGAGAAGCTAGATGCGAATTAGTTTCATGATAATAAACTAATTCAAAACGCTTCAAGCAATAGGTCTACGACAAGTAATGTGAATCGCCGACAATCTCGCCCAGAGACTGAGAACAAGCGTATGCCCCACACACCCAAACCCTCGACTCGTGGGAGACCACGCTCCATCACCAGAGAGAAAATTGCAGACGCCGGAATTTCCATCGGCCTTCCTGGCATTACGTTCGTCGGCGTTGCCGCTGCACTGGGCGTCAGCCACATGGCGCTCTACAAGCATGTGCCAAGCCTGGAAGCACTCAAACACCTGATTGCAGAAGAAATCTTCAAGCGCTGGGAGTTGCCGCAGGCAACAAGCCCGCAGCAGATAGGCCTCGAGGAATACCTCATGAGGTTCACTGCGTCCACACGCCAGTTCGTAAAAGCGCACCCCGGCGTCACTCCCTTCGTGATTCGCCGCCTGGTGGCCACACCGGCCATGCTGGAGAAGATCAGCGCCCATCAGGCCCATATTGCACAGGCCTACGGCATCACCAAGGAACAATCACGCTGGCTGCTCTCCACCGTGACCTTCTTTTGCATCTCTGCAGCAGACACGGTGTATTCCGCAGCCCGCCTGGAGCCGCTTGAGGAAGCGGACTGGCAACTGCAAGAGGCAGAAATGGAGGCAGAACTGATTGAGGGAACTCAAGCCTTGATAGCAGGAGCCCTGGGGCTACTCGAAAGCAGGCCAGACCCCAAGATCGGCGCTCGCATAAACAAGTAATTCGAGTCCGGCGAGACCGCAGGGCATGCGTCAGAGATGGGCAGAAATAGAGCGAAGCTGTGAGCGCTCAATAAAGCTCAGTTCTTACGGCACTTGAGTAGCGCTCATTTGCGTGAACGATCTGTTCTGATGTGAATTGAGCGTCACCCTGCAATTGGGCCAGGCCAGCCATCACGTCTCCGACTGTAGGCAGATGATTGGGGTCCAGATGACTCTCGTCGCGCCACAACCGGGCGCGATTGATGGCTCGTCCACAGTGGAACAACACTTCATCGATCCGAATCACTATTGCAGTTTTTGGCACCTTGACCCCTTCTCGCAACTCTTGCATCAAGTCACCATCTGATGAAACTCGACCGCGCCCATTGATTCGCAAAAAGGTTTCCAGACCAGGGAAGAGAAACAGCATCGCCAACCGGTCGTCATTCTGAAGATTGCGCAACGAGGCAATGCGATTGTTGCCGGGCCAGTCCGCAAAAACCAAGGTACGTGCATCCAGTACCCGCACGAAGCCGGGAGGGCCTCCGCGTGGCGATGCATCCAAGCCATTCCCATCTCCCGTGGCAAGACAGAAAAACGTAGCTTTAGCCAAATATTCCTTGTGGAAATCCATCAAATGATCGAGAACCGCTTTTTGAATTCGCTCCGTCGGGCTCGCGTATAGCCGATTCAAATCAACTGCATCTGACTGACTGCTCTTGTGCAACCCTTGATCCGCCGAGTCTTTTGATGAAGGCACGTGAAACTCCTGTGTTTGAGGAAAGTTGCAAGCGTAGGCCCAGGCGATATGGCGGCTGTAGAATTTATCAGCCATTAGATAACTCAAAGCCGCCATGTCTGATCTCATGCATCTGTTGGGCCCATATATGGACTCTCCTGACGGGCCCAGTGTTGTAGCAGCCACTCGGATGCTGGAGAGTGAACTCTCTTCCGAGATGCATCAGCATGCACGCGGTCAATTGTTTGGCTCAATCAAAGGCTTGATCTCCGTGCAGGTCGATGGCGGTCTCTGGGTGGTGCCGGCCATACATGCCGTTTGGCTCCCTCCCCATCATGCTCACGCGGGGCGCTCCTTCGGCCCCTACCATGGCTGGAGCGCCTATGTGGCAGAAGCCGCATGCGCCAATTTGCCGGCACAACCCTGCATCATCAGGGTATCGGGCCTGCTGCGCGAAGCGGTGCTGCGTATTGCCAGCTCCATGCCGCAAGCCTCCGATCTATCGAGTCAAGCACAATCACATATATGCGCTGTGGTTCTGGATGAGATCAGAAGCCTGCCGGTTGAGGAGTTTGGCCTGCCCATACCAGCGGATGCGCGTCTGCAGCGTATTGCCAAAGCGTTGATAGCCAATCCTGCCGACGAGCGCAACATCGATGACTGGGCAAATTTCGGAGCCATCAGCTCGCGCACTCTCAGTCGCAGGTTTGTCAGCGAGACGGGGTTTAATTTCACGGCTTGGCGCCAGCGCGTACGCCTGCTGCGATCACTTGAAATGCTGGCCGAAGGCACAAGCATTACAGCCATCGCACTGGATCTCGGCTATGCCAGTATCAGCGCTTACATCAGCCTGTTTCGCCGGACCTTCGGTGAAACGCCGGCATGTTATCGATCACGCTTGAAAGCCGTTTAGCGGCGATCAGTTGAGCCCCCCTGCCCTAGGCAGACTTCGCACTCTCATTGCCTGCAATCGACTCGCTCAACACCGCATCACCGAAGCTTGAGTGCTGAGTTTCAATAAACGGCGCTCGCAAGGAACGCTTCATGGCGACCAGATGGCGACGTACGCCATCGTCATGCAGCACAAGACGCAGCGTCCGGTCCAGTTCGAGATCACACAGGCAGCGCGGAACGTCTTGCAGGCGTGGATCAAGCAAGCAAGCCCGAAGACCGAGGACTTCCTGTTTCCCAGCCGGCTGCACGAATCACCTTATTGGGGCACCAGAGCGCACGCGCGGATCCTCGGGCACTGGGTTGAAGAGCTCGGCCTTGACCGAGCCAAGTACGGCACCGAGTACGCCACCGAGTACCGCACGCACTCTATGCGCTGGACAAAGGCAACGCCGATCCAGCGGCGCACCAAGAACCTTAGGGCGACTCAACTGCTTCCAGGACACTCCAAGCTTGAGTCGGCCGTGAGATACCTCGGTATTGAGGTCGATGATGCCCAGGAAATCTCGCAGCAGACGGAAATCTGAAGTGCACGATGGCGGCCGCACCAGCGCAAGCTCGGCTCGGCCGCCCTGAACGGCAGCCATCTGATGTCAGGGCAGGCTGGAGATTCCGGCCAGAACAGCGACAGCCGCAAACGGCCAGAAGCAGTCACTTGGTGTTGGACTCCACGAGCTGTCATGGGTAGCCAGCCGTTGTAGTGCAGTGCCCACTTTTTGCGCAACTCTATTCATCAATTCAACAGTTGATGTATTATTTAAGAATGCAAGAAGCAAACGTCATCCGCTCACTCTCCGCTCTGGCCCACGAGGCCAGATTGCGCGTATTTCGCGCCCTTGTTGTGGCTGGTCCTGAAGGCCTGACACCTAGCGCATTAGCTGAGCAGCTAGGCATCGCGCCGAATGCACTGTCGTTTCATTTGAAAGAGCTTTTTCATGCCGACCTGGTCACTCAGGAGCGCCAGGGCCGAAACGTGCTCTATCGCGCGGCCTTCCCCGTGATGAACGATCTGTTGGCATATCTCACGGAGAACTGCTGCCAGGGCACGGTTTGTACCGATGACGCCGTTGCGTCATGCCAGTGCTAAGCGTTGCTGCAACCTTTTTCCATCCCGAAGTCCCACTGCCAAAACCATGTCTGACAACAAAGCTCCCTTGAACGTCCTGTTCCTGTGCACTCACAATTCGGCACGCAGCATCTTGGCCGAGGCCTTGCTCAACGATATGGGCCAAGGCCGTTTTAAAGCCTATTCGGCGGGCAGCAGCCCCCGCGAGAATCAGCAACCCAATCCGCTTGGGCTGCAAGTGCTGCAAAAGGCTGGTGTCTCGGTAGATGGTTTGCGCAGCAAGAGCTGGGACGAATTTGCTGTGCCTGGCGCGCCGCACATGGACCTGATCATCACCGTGTGTGACAACGCCGCTGGTGAAGTGTGTCCGTTTTGGCCTGGTCATCCCGCCACAGCGCATTGGGGCTACCCGGACCCCTCGGAAGGCGAGGCCCCTGACGAAGCAAAGTTGGAAGCCTTCCGGCAGACGATGCACATGATTCGCCGTCGCCTGGAGCTATTGGTGAACCTCCCGGTACAAAAGCTGGAGCAGGCAGTGCTGCAGTCCACGGCGCGTGAACTCTCTT
>NZ_AWOR01000049.1 GCF_000761245.1 Comamonas testosteroni
GATTTCTCGGCTGGCGTCGTAGCGGGGGTCTCGTGTAGGAGCTTGGAAAAGGGGCGTTTGAGCATTCATTGTGAATTTGTCCTTTTCATAAATGGATCCGTATCTGGATCTACTTCATTTCTGTACATTCAACTTTCGTTTTTTAAGTTGAAGTTGTATGTACCAATGCTAAATTTGAAGTATCTGGCGCGTCAATTGTCTATACAGCTATTTCCCTTGGAGCAAACCCTATGAGTGATTCTCCGCACGAGATCACAGCTGCTCCATACGTTCCTGCTTTCCAGGACGTTGATGCATTACAGGGACTTCCCGTCAATGCAAGCGCTGATCAGTAACTTTTGAGTGACCTGTCTGCTAAGACGATCCAGGTGCTTGAAACGACGTACAGACTGCACATCTACAGACGGGGTTAGGTACGAGGTGTGCGCCCCCCAGAAACAAACTGCGCAGCAGGGCTCCATTCAAATCTCGTGACGTCTTGCGACTCACAATGCAACAACCGAGCTTGCCTGCTGCCGGTCTGACTGAATCGCCCCGGCTGTACTAGACGCCTTCGAGCCTCAAATCTGAGGCCCAATAGGAGGTGCCATGACAAAGCAGCCATATCCCGAAGAATTCAAGATCGAAGCGGTCAAGCAGATCACGGAGCGAGGCCATCGGGTGGCCGATGTATCTGCCCGGATCGGCGTGAGCCAGCACAGCCTATACAAGTGGATCAAGACCTATGCGGTGCCTGCGCCAGAGCAGCAGATGCGGACGTCCCAGGCCGAGGAGCTGCGGCGCCTGAAGGCTGAACTCAAGCGCGTAACCGAGGAGCGTGACATCCTAAAAAAAGCCGCCGCGTACTTTGCCAGGCAGTCCGGGTGAGGTACGAATTCATCAGGCAGCATGAGCAGGAACACTGCGTGCGGCGCATGTGCAAGGTGATGCAGCTGCACCCCAGCTGCTACTACGCGTGGAAGGCTGCGCCGCAGAGTCCGTGAGCCAAGGACGACCAAAGGCTGCTGGGCTTGCTCAAGCAGGCATGGCTCGAGAGCGGTGGTGTATATGGCTACCGCAAGCTGACGCTGGATATACGCGACCTTGGAGAGCGCTGCGGCAAGCATCGCGTGGCACGGTTGCTCAAGCTGGAAGGCTTGCGTTCGCAGACGGGCTATGGCCGAAGACCAGGAGTGCGTGGTGGAAAGCCAGCCTTGGTTGCCCCCAACCACTTGCAGCGCCAATTTAAGGTGGCTCAACCCAATCATTCCTGGGTCACAGACATAACCTACATCCGAACCCACGAAGGCTGGCTGTACCTGGCGGTTGTGGTCGATCTGTTCTCGCGCCAAGTAGTGGGCTGGTCCATGGGCAGCCGCATTGACACGAGCTTGGTCCTCGATGCACTGCTGATGGCGCTATGGCGCCGCCAGCCGCAAGCACCTGTCATGGTTCATTCCGATCAAGGCTGTCAGTTCACCGGCCACGAGTGGCAGTCCTTCCTGCGCGACCATAACCTAGTCAGCAGCATGAGCCGACGCGGCAACTGTCATGACAATGCTGTGGCGGAGAGCTTCTTCCAACTACTCAAACGCGAACGCATCCGACGCCGTATCTATACGACCCGCAGCGACGCGCGAGCGGATATCTTTAACTACATCGAAATGTTCTACAACTCGCAGCGCCGTCATTCGTCGGCAGCGGGGCTATCGCCCATCGAGTTTGAACAGCGCTATTCCCAACGGCTCAAGAGTGTCTAGCCAAGCCGGGGCGATTCACTTTGAGCACGAGTTCATAACGCGCTCTAGACAGTCGGCACCGTGCCCCCATCTATCAGGTGCTCTGAACCCGAAATCGAGCCCGCACGCGGTGATACGAGGAACGTAATCAGGTCGGCTACTTCCTGTGGCCTGGCTGGCCGCCCGAGTGGAATCCCCCCCAGCGATTGCATGATGATCCGCTTGCCACCCTCGTAGTCAGTGCCAGCCTGGGCTGCCAAGCGTTCGGCCAACGCCACGGCGGCCTCAGTCTCGATCCAACCCGGTGAGACGCTCAACACGCGAACGCCTTTTGGTGTCACTTCCTTTGACAAGGCTTTGCTGTAGGTGGACAAGGCCGCTTTCGCTGCCGCATAGGCAGTCGTCGATTCCGGCAGCGGCATCAAGCGTTGAATTGAGCTGACGTGAACGATAACGCCTGCGCCTTGGGCCAACATGGCCGGTAGCAGCGCTCGGTCAAGACGCACGGCGGGCATCAGGTTGAGGTTCAGCTCATTGAGCCATTGCGCATCGTCCAATGCGGCAAAGCCGCCGCCAGGTGCGCTGGAGCCACCAAGCACATTGACCAAAATGTCGAGGCCACCCCACTGCTGGAGTACAGCCTGCGCCACCGCGGTCGCACCATCGGCGGTCGAGAGGTCGGCCGCGATGTAGTGAATACCTTCGGTTGGATGCTCTGGCACGGAACGCGCTGTGGTTGCGACTTGCACACCTGCATCGCGCAGACCCTTCACGACCGCTGCGCCCACACCCTTGGTGCCGCCAGTGACCAGGGCCCGCTGGCCCGCCAGTTGAAGGTCAAAGCTCATGCGGTGACCTCCAAGGATACGATCAGGCCGCCCTCGAGCCGGAAGTCGTACCGGAGATCGACCGGACTGCCGGGGAAGTCGCCGGCGACTCGGCTGGTGACAAGATAACGTCCGTCCTTCTGCTCAAGCGCAAACGGCTCACTCGTGTATGTGTACTTGCTTGATGCCCCCATCTTCCACGCCCTGATGGCGTCAACACCAACGTAGGAGTGCCCTTCATCTTTCACGATGGCTTGTGCCGTGAAGCACCGAACGACTGCCTCAGGGTTTTGTTTGTCGGCAGCGAAGTAGGCTGCAATGGGTTGAGGAAGGATCAGGCCGGTCATGGTGACGAACTCCGTAGTAATGAAGTCGTTAGGATGCGATCGATGGATAATTTAGTAAATAACCTAAAATCCGAATAACCTATGTAGAAATTAATACAGAATGCGCGGGTCCGATTTTGCCGAACTGAAGGCTTTTGCTGCCGTGGTCGAGCGGGCAAGCTTTGCGCGCGCGGCGGAGCATTTGGGCCTTTCACCATCGGCGTTGAGTCAGACCATCCGCCAGCTCGAAGCCCGGCTTGACGTTAGGTTGCTGAACCGCAGCACCCGCAGCGTGGCACCAACGGCCGCTGGCGATCAGTTATATAGCCGCATCGCACCGTTGTTCCGCGAGATGGCCGATGCGGTAGCCGAGGTCAGCGCAGCTGCCGGCCAGACTAGCGGAACGCTGCGCATCAATACGCTGGGAATGGCTGCGCTGCAGATCATCTCGCCTCGGCTTGGCCGATTCCATCATGCGCATCCCGATGTGGCACTGGACATCGTGGTCGATGATGGACTGAGCGATATCGTTGCGGGTCGCTTTGACGCCGGTATCCGCGTGGGCGGGCGGCTGGAGAAGGACATGATCGCCGTGCGCCTAACGCCGGACGTGAAAATGATCGCGGTAGCTTCGCCGCAATACTTGGCGCATCGCGGCATTCCGCGCTTACCAGCCGACCTGCACAGCCACGCCTGTATCAACTGGCGCCTTCAGGTTGACGGTAGAGCCTACCGCTGGGAGTTCGAGAGGAAGGGCAAACGGCTCGAGATTGCAGTTGAAGGCCCGCTGGTGACCAACAGCTCGGATGTTGGCGTCGAAGCGGCGCTGCAAGGACTGGGCATCGCCTACGCCTTCGACCGTGAGCGCGTCGATGAGTATCTTGCCCAAGGACAGCTGGTACAGGTCTTGGCTGATTGGTCAGTCGTGCGCCCGGGGCTGTTCATTTACTACTCCAATCGGCGTCATTTGCAGCCTGCGCTGAGCGCCTTTATCGACTGCCTGTTGGACCGTGATTTGATAGCCTCTGAGTCAGGTTGCGCTGAGAGATAGCTCCATCTTCCGGCTGTAGAGCAAAGCCAGGCGTGCTTCGCAGATAGCCGGCCAGATACCGTGGGCCATTTGCAATGCGACCCAAATCGGAAGTCTGCCAGTTTTACATGATGGTCAGAAATATCTGCAGTTATTGTCGGTGAGGGACGAGACTGCCTTTCGTAACAGCTAGCGGCCGATGCGCTGTTGAGGAAGGGCGGCAATCCCGTCGCTCTGCACATTTGCTCGCGGCGAGGGCGGTGGAGTTATGACCCGGAAGCCTTAGA
Source organism: Comamonas testosteroni (assembly GCF_000761245.1). Classification (GTDB taxonomy): domain Bacteria; phylum Pseudomonadota; class Gammaproteobacteria; order Burkholderiales; family Burkholderiaceae_C; genus Comamonas; species Comamonas testosteroni_C. The sequence goes on from NZ_AWOR01000049.1 coordinate 4,189, forward strand.
CCACAGATCGACGGGGCCGAGGCGATCCGCACCCTGGGTTGCAAGCATCCAGCCCGGGTATTCGGGCGGCAGCGCACTGACTTCGTCGAGTTTGCGAATCTCCTCATCTGTCAACTGCAGATCCACGGCGGCAAGGTTGTCTTCGAGCTGGTCGATGCGCTTGGCACCCATGATCACCGAGGTGACGACCGGCTTGGAAAGCAGCCAAGCCAGCGCAATACGCGCCGGACTGCAGCCATGCGCTTCGGCGATCGGAGCCAGGACATCGATAATGTCCCAGGCACGTTCCATATCCACAATGGGGAAATTGAACTCGGAACGGCGCGAGTCTTCAGGCTTCTGATTATGCCGATTGAACTTGCCGGACATCAGGCCACCGGCCAGCGGACTCCAGACGAGCAGCCCCATCTTCTCCGCCTCAAGCAATGGGGCCAGTTCGCGTTCGAGATCGCGGCCTGCGATCGAATAGTAGGCTTGTAGGGTCTCGAAGCGCGCCAGGTCCTTGCGCTCGGAGATGCCTAGGGAGCGCGCAATCTTCCAGGCTTGCCAGTTGGAGACGCCGATGTAGCGAACCTTGCCTTGGGTGACCAGATCATCGAGCGCGCGCAGCGTCTCTTCAACCGGCGTGATCGCATCGTTGGCGTGGATCTGGTACAGGTCGATATGGTCAGTCTGAAGGCGCTTCAGGCTGGCTTCGACTGCATCCATGATATGGCCGCGCGATGCGCCCACATCATTGCGCCCATCGCCCATGCGGCTGTAAACCTTGGTCGCAAGCACGAAGTCGTTGCGCGCAATGCCGAGATTCTTGAAGGACTGTCCGAGCACCTCCTCGCTGACGCCGCCAGAGTAGACGTCGGCGGTGTCGAAGAAATTAACGCCCGCATCCAGCGCTGCCTTGACCAGTTCATCGGCATCCTTTTGGCCGGAGCTTCCAATATGCTTATAGATGCCGCTGCCGTCGCCGAATGTCATGGTGCCCAGGCACAGGCGAGAAACGAGGAGGCCGGTGTTGCCCAAAGTTTTGTATTTCATTATCTATATCCAAATTCGATTGAGGTTGAAGGAAAAATGCGATCCAGCAAGGCTGATTGCCCTTAGGGATAAGTCACGCGCCCAATGTCGCAGTCCGCAAATCGGCGTCGCAATTTCGTTGCCTCCTGCGCTGAGAAGGCCCCGCACAACTCAATGATCTGAGTGCCCGCGGCGACGAGTACTTCTGCTGCGGCCAGCGCTTCGTCAAAGTCCTCCACACCGATAAAATCAGCGTTGAAGGCGGAGGACTCCATGTGCGCCGCGTGCGTGGCACGGCGATAGCCTGGCGCCTTGATGATGAATGCGTATCTGGTCTGGTTCATGTCCAATCTCCAAGGGCGATCACTTCAGCGCACGTGACAAAAATGATCTTGCGCATGACACTTCTCCTGTGGTTTTTGCTGTGGGCCGGCCCGTAGGGCTCAGACCATGCCGCCGTTGGCGCGCAGTACTTGGCCGTTGACCCAGCCTCCATCGGTGCCGACGAGGAAGGCCACAGCTGCGGCGATGTCTTCCGGCGTTCCCAGTCGTTCGAGCGGGTTCATCTTCGACATGCGCTCGATCAGCTCGGGTGACTTGCCGTTGAGGAACAACGCCGTGGCAGTGGGGCCGGGGGCGATGGCGTTGACGGTGATTGAACGGCCGCGCAGCTCCTTGGCCAAGATCGCGGTCAGCGTCTCGACCGCCGCCTTGGTTGCGGCGTAGACGCCGTAGGTCTCGAGGCGCAGCCCGACCACGCTGGTCGAGCAGTTGACGATGCGGCCACCGTCGCGCAGGCGGCGGGAAGCCTGACGCAGGGTGTTGAAAGTCCCCTTTAGATTGATCGCGACCTGGCTGTCAAATAGTGCGTCGTCGCTCTCTGCGATGCTTGCGAGCTTCATGATGCCGGCGTTGTTGACTAGAACGTCGATGCCACCGTAGGCGGCCTCCGCTGCGTCGAACATCTGCGCAACGGCACCTGCGTCGCTGATGTCCGCCTTTGCGGTGACCGCGCGGCCACCAGCCTTTTCGATCTCCGTGACGAGAGCTTCGGCTTCGGCCGTGCTGCCCGCGTAATTGACGACTAAGTTGAAGCCGTCTGCGGCCAAGCGACGGGCGATGGCTGCACCGATGCCACGCGAGGCGCCCGTAACCAGGGCGACTTTTCTGTCGATATTGCTCATGTGCTTCTCCGGTGGATGACTGCCAAATGCAGCGGGTGGATGAACCATGCGCAATGGCAAAGAATAGATAGTCCCCCTAAGTTGGCTATCGCTGTTCCGTGATAGCTAACAAGGGGAACGACGGTGAGTCGATTGGATGTCATGCAACGCTTCATAGGAAACCCCGCCTTTAGACTCTTGACAGTTATCGATTGAGGCAGGGAGCCGCTGCAGGCGTTCAAAGATTAGTCATCGTCAGGTCGCTGTCGCTGTACCGCTTGCCTTCGATGGCGTTCTCTGGCACGGCACTTTCGATCGCCAAGATGTCGGCGGGCGTCAGTGATATCTCGGCAGAGGCGATGTTCTCCTCCAGTCGCGTGCGTCTGCGAGTGCCTGGAATCGGAACAATCCAAGGCTTCTTCGCCAAGAGCCACGCGAGTGCCAGTTGCCCAGGCGTCGCGTTTTTGCTTGCAGCGATCTCTTTGAGTGCGTCCAGCAGAGAAAGATTTTTCTCCAAGGCCATTGCCTGAAAGCGCGGGTTGCTGCTGCGGAAGTCACCATCAGTGAACGTACTGTCAGCTGTAAAAGCACCGGCGAGAAAACCACGGCCGAGCGGACTGTAAGGAACAAATCCGATTCCCAGTTCCTCCAGAACGGGCAGGACTTCCACTTCTGGGTCACGGGACCATAGCGAGTATTCGCTTTGAACGGCCTCAACCGGGTGTACGGCATGTGCCTTGCGGATAGTGGAAGCGCTAGCCTCGGACAGGCCGAAATGCTTGACTTTGCCAGCCTTGACGAGATCGGCAACGGCGCCTGCAACGTCTTCGATCGGAACCGAAGGATCGACGCGGTGCTGGTAGAACAGGTCGATGTGATCGGTCCGCAGCCGCTTGAGGGATGCATCGGCAACCGCCTTGATGTGATCGGGACGGCTATTCACACCGATGGGCCACGTGCCGCCGTTCGGGTCGAGCTCAAAACCGAACTTGGTCGCGATCACCACCTTGTCGCGCAACGGCGCCAGCGCCTCGCCCACGAGTTCTTCATTGACCCAAGGGCCATAGACTTCGGCGGTGTCGAAGAAGGTGACACCAAGCTCCACAGCATCACGAAGGAGCCGAATCATTTCGGTGCGATCACCCGCTGCGCCATAGGCCCAGCTCATCCCCATGCAGCCAAGTCCGAGGCTTGAAACTTCGAGTCCGCCGTTTCCAAGTTTGCGTGTTTTCATGTCATTTTCTCCTAGGTAGTTCAAATGGTTTCCATCTGTTTGATCTGCGTAGCGCGGCCTTGTAGCCACCAGCCCACCTGCAGCGGCCACGATGCGAAGAGATTTTTCGGATCAGCTGCGCCCAGTTGCGCTTCAGCGTGCAGGGGGAAGTTGGGATCGACAAGCGCTTCGCGGCCGATTGCCACAAGGTCTGCTTGGCCGTTCACGACGATCGCTTCGGCCTGTTGGCCGTTAACAATCAGGCCAACCGCTGCGGTGCCGACACCCGCTTCGCTGCGCACCTTTTGGGCGTACGGAACCTGATAGCCATAGCTCGATGGATACTCGTAGCGAGGCGCGATGCCACCTGACGAGCAATCAACGATATCCACCCCGAGCGCCTTGAGATGGCGAGCAAAGACGACTGTGTCATCGATCGACATGCCTTCGCGAAGGCCATCGACCGCAGAGACACGCACGAACAGCGGCTTGTCTTCGGGCCACACCGCTCTCACGGCTTTCACGACCTCCAGAGGAAAACGCATCCGTCCCTCAAGGTCGCCGCCAAACTCGTCGGTCCGATCATTCGTTACCGGCGACAGGAAGCTGTTCAGTAGGAAGCCATGCGCACAGTGCACTTCGACTACGTCAAAGCCAGCCACGTCCGCGCGCCGCGCTGCGTTGACGAAGGCATCCTTGACTTCTGCCATGGCCTCGCGCGTCAGCGCTGTAGGGTGGAGCCATCCGTCGGCATAGGGCTTGTCCGAGGCGGATACCACAGGCCAAGGCTTATCGCCACGTAGAAAGTCGGCGTCAACCAGCGCTCCATTGCCTTCCCAAGGCCGCTGCATGGAAGCTCTGGACCCAGCATGGCCAATCTGAATGCCCGCGGCGGCGCCGTACATCTTGAGAGCGCTGGCGACCCGCGCGAGTCCGGGAATTTGGTCATCCGACCAGATCCCTAGGTCTCCGTGGGTGATACGGCCCTCGGGCACCACGCCAGACGCCTCGACGATGACAAGGCCAAAGCCCCCCATTGCGAATCGGCCAAGGTGGATCAGGTGATGATCGTTGACATACCCATCCCGCGCCGAATATTGGCACATGGGCGCAACGACCAGCCGGTTGCGCAGCGTGACGCCACGTAACGCAACAGGTTCAAAAAGCTTCATTTCTTATCCTTTCAGTTGATAAGGCCTACGCGGAGGCTCCCACTCATGGCAGCCCGCATCGAATTACCTAGTTCTTGCAGGCGGCCCGCAGTTCGCGCCGCCAGTAACGTCACCGGTGGAGTTTTCTAGGGCTTGGTAGAGACCGTCGAAACCATGGCGCAACGGCGCAGGTCCATTTCGCCTTCAAGCACTTCGGGAAGCGCAGCGACGAATGCTTTCATGTAGGGCAGCTCAAAATGGGCCGCGAGATCGGCCGGGCCCTTCCAGTTTTCGTAGAGGACCCAGACATCTGCATCGTCGTTCGAGCGGTGCAGGTCGTAGTTGATGTTGCCCGGTTCAGCGCGGGCGGGCTCGACAAGATTGCCGAGACGACGCCCCAATTCGTCGCCAAGACCAGGCTTGGCGCGGATGAAGGCAAGGAGGGTTAGTTGCATGCCGTTCACAGGACGCGGCGTGGAGGAAGAAGTTTGTGTGCTCATGTTGTTTGCTCAACGGCACTCTGCGACCGAAGTGGGATCGGTGTTCGCCGGGGCCATGCGGGCCTGCGGCAGAAGGTCGCGCACGAAGCGCAGGCCGCCTTCGGACAGAGGACGGGCCAGGTTGCGGTCGAACATCGAGAAGAGAGCGACGGTGTACGGGCGGGCAAAGTGACTGTTCACAGCCGCCTCGTTGCGCCAGACCTCGTAGAGGACGTAGTTCCGCTCGGTGCCGAGGATCTTATGGACGTTGAAGGTGATGTTGCCGGGTTCGAGGCGCGAGCAGGTCACCGAACGGTGGAAGACCTTCTCGAATTCGGCTTCAGCGCCGGGCTTCACTTCGAAATTGACGACGAGCGCAACTTCACCGTTCGGGCTCGGCTGAAGTGCGATTTGCGCCATCGCCGCTTGCGAGGAGATGAAGGCGGTAACGGCAATCAGCGTACCGAATGCATATTTTTTGAGACTACTCATGATGCTTCTCCAAAACAAATTGAATGGACGGGCGTAAGTGAGCCCATCGCAGTGGACAGAGGTCCACCGCAACGAAAGTTCTGATAGTTGGGATGCGCTCGGCGCGGTCAGGCGATCGAATAGCCGCCGTCGATGAGCAGGCCGTGGCCCGAGACGAATGAAGCGTCATCGGAGGCAAGAAAGGCGACGACATTGGCGATCTCTGAGGGCGAGCCCGCCCGGCCGGGAACAGTCGACGCGGCAAAGGCGTCCTTCGCCTCGGTACTTGGCCAGATGCGGTCCTGGAACGGCGTGTCGATGATGCCGGGGTTGACGGCGTTGACGCGCACGCCTTGCTTGAACAGTTCAATGGAGGCCGTCTTGGTCAGACCGAGAACGGCGTGCTTGCTGGCGATGTAGAGGCCTGCATTCGCGAAGCCAATCAAGCCACCCATCGATGCGTTATTGATGATCGTGCCGCCGCCTTGCGCCAGCATGGCCTTGGCCTCGTGCTTCATCGACCAGAAAACGCCGCGCACGTTCGCATTGAAGATCGTGTCGTAGGTCTCGTTGGTTTGCTCAACGAAGGGCGAGAACGCACCCTCGGTGCCGGCATTGTTGAACGCAATGTCGATGCGGCCATAGGTCGAGATCGTCTTTGCAACCAGATCGATCACATCCTGTTCGACGTTGATGTCGGCAACGGCGGCGGTTGCTTCGAATCCGTCTTTCACGATCTCGGCGACAAGCGCCTCGATTTCAGGCCGGCGGCGTGCGCTTGCGACCACTTTGGCTCCGCGACGGGCGAGTTCGAGTGCCGCCGCACGGCCAATTCCAGAGCTTGCGCCGGTCACCAGTGCGACCTTGCCGGTGAGCGTTTGGGGAGGTACGAAAGTGCTCATTCTATTTCTCCAGATCAAAGAGTTGGACCTTGTGAAAAGGGGGAGAGAAGGCGTCCCTCTCATTCCTTGGTCGCTATTCTGGAGTTCATCATTGATATGATAAAGTGGTCAATATTGCATGCTGTACTGAATGAGGCTCATTAATGGAGAGTGCTGAACTGGCTGAACTGGCTGCATTTGCTGCGGTGGCAAGGCACCTGAGCTTCCGGCATGCAGCTACCGAACGAGGCACTTCTTCCTCTGCGATGAGCCATTCGATACGCAGCCTCGAAACCCGGGTGGGTGTTCGGCTCTTTCATCGCACCACGCGCAGCGTTTCGCTCACTGAAGCCGGTGAAATGTTGTTTGCACGGCTGGGCCCGGCACTCACGGATATGCGGGCTGCGGTAGATGAGCTGAACTCATTTCGCGCCACACCGTTCGGTACTGTCAGGATCAATATTCCCAACTCGATTGCTCCCTACGTACTGGGCGACCCAATGGAAAGGCTGCTCAAGAGTAATCCTGGATTGAAGCTGGACGTGGTTGCTACCGACACGCTGGTCGACATCGTGGAAGAGGGTTTTGATGCGGGAATTCGCTTCGGTGAACGTCTTTCGCAAGACATGATTGCGGTTCGAATCAAGTCGAAGCTTCGCTTTACCGTCGTCGGTTCACCGGCCTATTTCGCAGACAAGCAGGTTCCCAAAGTGCCGCATGACCTGCAAGATCACACGTGCATCCGATACGCTTTCCCCAGCGGAAATCTCTTCAATTGGGAGTTCTCCAAGAAAGGAAAAAGCGTTCAAGTCGAAGTCAACGGCCCATTGACTGTGGACAGCCAAGAATTGATGGCGGATGCCGCAGCACGGGGCCTAGGCTTGGCGTATGTCTGGGAGGATCGAGCCGCGCCTTACTTACAGGATGGTCGACTCAAATCCTGCCTCGAAGACTGGTGTTCCGTCGAAGAGGGCCTCTTTCTCTATTTCCCCAGTCGCCGGCATCAGTCAGCTGGACTTAGAGCTCTGATTGAGGCGATGAAGGCATAAGCATCGAATCGCCAGACGGAGTGAATCGCCCCAGGGTTTTGAGGAGGCTGTTTGGTTTAAGTCAGACCACAATCGCTGTGGCTTGACTGGCTGGTTTCCAGCAGTAGTTAGCCGCAGCCTCTACAGGCGGGATGTACCCGATGGGTTCGAGTAGGCGTTGGTGATTGAACCAGGACACCCATTCGAGCGTCGCGAACTCCACCGATTCCTTTGTCTTCCAAGGCACCCAACGCAATTGGAACCGAGTGTCGTAGCTGTCAACCTTGCTTCCCAAGACGGCTCGATGCCGGCTTCAGCCCGTCGCTCGGAATACCGGATGCTGATGTATTGAGCGTCTCTGTCGCTGTGGCAGATAAGGCTTCCATCGCACTAGGGCTGCCAGGCATGCAGGGCCCGCTCCAGCGCATCGAGTACGAAGTCCGTCCGCATGGAACTACTCACGCGCCAGCCCACGATGCGACGCGCGAACACGTCGATGATGAAGGCCACGTACAGCCAGCCCTGCTAGGTCGAGACGTACTTGAAGTCAGAGACCCACAACTGATGCAGTCGCTCGGCTCGGAATTGCCGATTGACTTGGTCTACCACGTAGCATCACGTCAGCATGAATGCATGTACAAAATGCGGCTCTTGTGGACATGGCAGGTAACTGCCTCGAAAATGTTGCGTCACTTCGGATTTGAGGCCACTGCAATATTCAAATAGTCGATGAGTGCGCGTAGCTTTGCCGGCACACGTCTGCTCGGGTAATACAGGTGCAGATGGGGAAGTGCTGGGCTCCAGTCTTCAAGGATGCGAACCAGACGTCCTCGCGCCAGCAGTGGCTCGATATAGCCGTTGATCATGTTGGCGATGCCCAGGCCATCAAGCGCAGAGCGGACGAGCACGCTGGCATCATTCACGATGAGCCGACCTTTGACTAGCAACTGAAATGATTCGTCGCCCCGAGCAAACTCCCAGCGCTCGATCTGGCCGGTGGTGGGGAAGCGGAAGTTGATGCACTCGTGGTCCATCAAATCATGAGGGTGTCTGGGCACACCGCGGTGCTCCAGATATTTGGGCGATGCAATGATGTGCGTGCTCAGCGGCGGCCCCACGCGGAGGGCCACCATGTCCTTCTCCACTAGATGACCAAACCGGATGCCAGCGTCATAGCCTTGCGCCACGATATCCACCAGATGGCTTTCGACCTGCATCTCTACCGTGATGTCCGGATAGGCTTCCATGAAGCGACGAAGGATGGGGCGAAGCACGATGAGGTATGCCGCTCGGGGGACGTTGATGCGCAGCAGTCCGCCTGGCTGGCCTGAATCGCGCACCAGCGCTTGCGATGCATCCGTCAGTAGTTCGAGGGCCGGTTGCACACGCTCGTAATACCGCTGCCCCGCTTCGGTGAGATTGACACTTCGCGTAGTTCGGTTGAATAGCACAGCGCCCAATCGCTGTTCCAGCGTTCGCACCGTTTGACTCACCGCAGAGGCGGACACGCCCAGTCGCACCGCGGCTGCAGAAAAGCCTTTTTCTTCCGCCACGGTCACAAAGGCCACCAATCCGTCCAACTGATCCTGTTGCATAGCGTCTTTCAGCAGACCGTAGGCGCCCAACTGTTTGCTGGCAAGACGTCTGCGGTGAGAGGTGATTATGAAGTTTTACTTCAAAGGTCATGCTGACTCAATGGAATTATCAAATGAATCATGCCCTCCTAGACTTGCGGCCATGGGTAGGGTGCCCTCGCAGCACCGACTTCTTGGAAGGAATGATCTTGGATAACTTTGTTTTGTACCGTCCCACGCGGATTCTTTTCGGCGAGGGGCAGATTGCTGCCATCGGGCAGCAGATACCTGCGAATGCACGGCTGATGATCACCTATGGCGGTGGCAGCATCATGCGCAACGGCGTCTTCGAACAGGTGCGCAAGGCTTTGGCCGGGCGCATCTGGGTGGAATTTGGCGGCATTCAGCCCAATCCCGCATTCGGCACTTTGATGCAGGCGGTTGAAGTGGCTCGCCGTGAGCGCATTGACTTCATCCTGGCCATCGGGGGAGGGTCTGTCATTGATGGCACCAAGTTCATTGCTGCAGCCATTCCCTATGGCGGAGATCCCTGGGAAATTCTGGCTGCTCGCCGGTCAGTGGTGAATGAGGCCGTGCCCTTTGGCTGCATTCTCACGCTGCCAGCCACTGGCTCGGAATACAACGCGGGAGCGGTGATCAGCCGGCCGGAAACCGGCGACAAGCTGGACTTCCACTCCGAGCATGTGCTGCCACGCTTTTCAGTGCTGGATCCGACCACTACTTTCACTTTGCCGGATCGCCAGATTGCCAATGGCGTCGTTGACGCTTTTGTGCATACCACCGAGCAGTACCTGACCTACTCGGTGGACGCCAAAGTGCAGGACCGTATCGCCGAAGGTCTGCTGCTCACGTTGGTGGAAGAAGGCCGACGTGTATGGAGCGAGCCAGATAACCCCGCTGTGCGCGCCAACATCATGTGGGCAGCCACGGTGGCATTGAGCGGGCAGGTCGGCGCAGGCGTGCCGCAGGACTGGGCCACGCATATGTTGGGCCATGAACTGACCGCCATGTACGGCATGGACCATGCACAAAGCCTGGCCATTGTCTTGCCAGCCCTGCTGGATCACCAGCGCGAAGGTAAACGCTCCAAGTTGCTGCAGTACGCAGAACGTGTTTGGGGCATAAGCCAGGGCAATGAAGAGCAGCGTATTGATGCTGCCATTGCGGCCACTCGCGCATTTTTCGAAGAAATGGGCATGCCCACGCATCTATCGGGTTATGGCATCGACGACTCGGGCCTGGATGACGTCACCGCCAAGCTTGATGAACATGGCATGCAGCTATTGGGTGAGCGCAGAAACATCACCTTGCACGACAGCCGCCAGATTTTGCAGGCGGCACTCTGAACTCTTCACACTTTGAAAGCTTGATATGAAAAACTGGTTAATCACTGGCGTAAGCAGCGGCTTTGGCCGCGCTTTGGCCGAAAAATTGATTCAGCGCGGCGATACCGTGGTGGGGACTGTGCGCAACGAAAAAGCCCGTCTGGACTTTGAAGCACTTGGCCACAATGGTCACACCGGTCAGGTCATGGGCGTGCTGCTGGATGTGACTGAGCATGATGCGATTGCCCCGGTCATTCAAAAGGTGCAAGAGCGCATTGGGCATATCGATGTGCTGGTCAATAACGCTGGCTATGGCGTGGAAGGCGCTATCGAAGAAACCCCCATGGATGTGGTGCGCCAGCAATACGAGGTCAATGTGTTCGGGGCCATCGCCATGATCCAGGCAGTATTGCCGGGTATGCGAAACAGACGCAGCGGACATGTCGTCAACATCACCTCGGTGGGAGGGCTCCTGACCTTCCCAGGCGTAGGGGTCTACAACTCCAGCAAGTTTGCACTGGAGGGTATTTCAGAGGCCTTGCTCAAGGAAGTCGGCCATCTGGGCATTCGGGTAACGGCGGTGGAGCCCGGAGCGTTCCGCACCGACTGGGCCGGACGCTCCATGCACCACATCGAAAGCACGATTGCGGACTATGAAGACAGCGTAGGCGCTTTTCGTGCTGCTTTGGCACAGCGCAATGGCCGCCAGCCTGGCGATCCGCGCAAGGCAGCCGATGCCATCATGTTGGCTGTAGATGCACAGAATCCGCCTCTGCACTTGGTATTGGGTCCCACCGCCTTTGCACAGGTTGGCCAGAAATTGGGGGCTATGCAGGCGGAGTTGATGCAATGGGCTTCGGTATCGGTCAATACCGATTTCCCGGCAGAGGCCTGATTCATGCAAACGTCGAACATCGGCGTTTGCATGCTTGGCCCATCACTTGCCGTACGGTGGTGTGGTGTGCAGCATCCGATACAAGGCCGGCATCAGCTTGGCTGATGTTCATACGGAATGACTACGTGGTGCTGTACTCCCAGTCCCTCAATGGATAGAGTGACTTCGTCACCCGGCTTAAGCCATTGGGGTTCTGGCTTCATTCCCATGGATACCCCAGGCGGCGTCCCTGTAATGATCACATCACCTGCATCCAGGGTCATGTAGCGGCTGCAGTAGGAGACAATTTCAGCGACACTGAAAATCATAGTGCGACTGTTTCCTAGCTAGGCAAGCGAGTCGCGGCAACCATTTTGCAATTGGGCTATCCCACTAAGAATCCGCTCAAGAGCGGGCACCGGGAGTTCGAGCAGGATTGAGTCTTGAAGACAGCGGTTGCTTGCCCGCCGAGGTTCACCGCTGAGCAAAAGGCTCGGGCCATCTGATGCACTGGCGCTGCGTGGCTTTCACGATAAGGGCTCTTGGGTATCCTGGGAGGGTCTCACTTCACGCTTGGGTTCGGGAGCTCAATCCCCGAATTTGGACATTCCTGCTCGGAGCTTCGTCGAAACGGCACAAGCACACTGCGGTGCTTGTGCTTTTGGATGTCAAGCAACGACGTCGCCGCACTTACGCTTTAGCAGATCCAGGGCCACATCCACAATCATGTCCTCCTGGCCTCCCACCATGCGGCGCTTGCCCAGCTCCACCAGAATGTCCACCGCCTTGAGGCCGTACTTCTGCGCTGCTGCCTCCGAATGGCGCAGGAAAGAGCTGTACACGCCTGCATAGCCCAGGGCCAGCGTTTCGCGGTCCACCCGCACCGGCCTGTCCTGTAGTGGGCGCACGATGTCGTCGGCCGCATCCATCAACGTGTACAGGTTGGTGCCATGCGACCAGCCAAGGCGCTCTGCAGCTGCGATGAACACTTCCAGCGGCGCATTGCCTGCGCCCGCACCCATGCCTGCCAGGCTGGCATCGATGCGAATGGCTCCGGCCTCCACCGCAGCGATGGAGTTGGCCACCCCCAGGCTCAGATTGTGGTGGGCATGGATGCCGATGGTGGTTTCGGGCTGGAGCGTCTCGCGCAACGCCGTGACACGCTCCTTGACGTCGTTCATGTTCATGGCACCGCCCGAGTCCACCACGTAGCAGGTAGTGGCGCCGTAGCTTTCCATGAGCTTGGCCTGCTGGGCAAGGGCGTGCGGGCTGGTCATATGGCTCATCATCAGAAAGCCCACGGTATCCATGCCCAGGTGGCGTGCGTACTCGATGTGTTGGCGAGACACGTCCGCCTCGGTGCAATGAGTGGCTACGCGCACGATGCGGGCACCGGCGCTGTAGGCGGCCTTGAGGTCATGCACGGTGCCGATGCCCGGCAGCAGCAAGGTGGCGATCTGGGCATGCTGTACCACATCGGCCACAGCTTCTATCCATTCCAGGTCGGTGTGGGCACCAAAGCCATAGTTGAAACTGGAGCCTTGCAGGCCATCACCGTGTGCGACTTCAATGGAGTCCACCCTGGCGTTGTCCAGGGCCTTGGCGATCTGCCGGACCTGGGCGATCGAGTACTGGTGGCGGATGGCGTGGCAGCCATCGCGCAGCGTGACATCGGAGATATAGAGTTTGCTCATGGTCTGTTCTCTCTTCAAGCGGTCACGGTCTGGGCTGCGGCCATGCGGGCGGCCATCTGCTCGGCTGTGCGTAGGCCTGCGCTGGTCATGATGTCGAGATTGCCTGCGTAGGCGGGCAGGTAGTGGGCTGCGCCTTCGACTTCCAGCAGCACCGTGGTCTTGAGGCCGGAGATGTGGCCCACGCCCGGCACGTTCAGGTCTTGCACACGGTCGAACTGCACGGACTGTTTGAGGCGGTAGCCCGGCACATAGCTTTGCACGTCGGCGGCCATGCGGGCCACGGAGTCGGCAATGGCGGCCTCGTCGGCCAGATCGCTCAGGGTGTAGACCGTGTCACGCATGATCAGCGGCGGCTCGGCAGGGTTCATGATGATGATGGCCTTGCCCTTGGTGGCGCCGCCCACTACCTCGATGGCCTTGGATGTGGTCTCGGTGAACTCGTCGATATTGGCCCGGGTGCCGGGGCCTGCGCTCTTGCTGGCGATGCTGGCGACGATCTCGCCATAGTGCACCTTGGCCACACGTGAGACGGCGGCCACCATGGGGATGGTGGCCTGGCCGCCGCAGGTGACCATGTTCACGTTCACCGCATCGAGGTGCTGGCTGCCGTTGACCACGGGAATGCAGTAAGGGCCGATGGCCGCCGGGGTCAGATCGATCATGCGGATGCCGCGCTTGTGCTGACGCAGCAGGGCATCGTTCTTGACGTGGGCACCGGCGCTGGTGGCATCGAAGACGAAGTCGATGTCCTCGAACACGGGCAGGCGGGTGAGACCTTCGGCGCCTTCGTGCGTGGTGGCCACGCCCAGTCGCGCTGCGCGCGCCAGGCCGTCGGAGGTGGGGTCGATGCCGACCATGGCAGCCATCTCGATGTGCTGGCCGTGGCGCATGATCTTGATCATGAGGTCTGTGCCGATGTTGCCGCTGCCGATGATGGCAGCTTTGTACTTGTGGGTCATTGAAGGCTCCAGGAATTCGCGACCTCTGCCTGAAAGGCGAGGGCTGCTATCCAAACAAAGCAAAGTTGAAAATCAGCTCAGGTGGAAGGCTGCGCCGCCCAGGCCCTGCATTTCCACGGCCACATGCTGGCCGGGGTGTATCCATTCGGCGGGGGTGGCGCCACCAGCCAGCACCGTCCAGCCCGCCTGCAGCGGCTCGCCGGCAGCGGCGGACAGGCGTGCGGCGGCCACCAGCGAGCGCAGCGGATCGCCCAGCAACGCAGCGGTGGAGCCGATCTGCACGGGGCGGCCATCGATGCTCATCACCAGGCCCAGGTTTCGGAAGTCGGTGCGCGGGTCGTGCCAGCCGCCCACCACGAAACCGCTGGAGGATGCGTTGTCGGCAATCACTTCGGGCAGGGTGAACTTGAAGTCCTGGTAGCGCGAGTCGATGATTTCCAGTGCGGGCGCGATGGCTTCGACGGCGGCCAGTGCCTCGACGGTGGTGACATTGCCCGCCAGCGGCTTCTTGAGCAGAAAGGCCAGCTCGGGCTCTACGCGGGGATGGACGAAGCGCGAACGCTGCACGCTGGCGCCTTCCTCGATCTGCATGGCGTCGGTTAGCCGCCCCCAGATCACATCGGACAGGCCCATCTGCGCCATCTTGGCGCGGCTGGTGAATCCCATCTTCACGCCCACACGGCGCTCGCCACGCGCGACGCGGCGGGCGATGGAGGCGCTTTGGATGGTGTAGGCCTCTGGCAGGCTCAGGCAATTGTCGGTATCGAACTGCGGAACGGCGCGTGCCAGGCGGGCTGCATCATCCAGCAGGGTCACAATGGAATCATGGGGGCTCATGCGGCTTCTCCGTTGACAGGGGCTTGGAACACAGCGCGCACACTGCCCACACCGTGGATGCGACAGTCAAAGACATCACCAGCCTGAACCGGGACCATGGGTCCCAGCGCGCCGGACAGGATCACATCACCGGCACGCAGCGGAGCGTCCAGGCGGACCATGGTGCGGGCCAGCCAGGTGACAGCGTTGAGCGGGTGGCCCAGGCAGGCTGCGCCAGCGCCGGTGGATACGGGCTCGCCACGGCGTGACAGGCTCATGCCGGCCAGCCGCAGATCCAGCCCGTGCGGCAGCTGGGGCGTGGCACCCAGCACATAGACCCCGGCGGAAGCGTTGTCAGCTACGGTGTCGACAAAGCGAATGTTCCAGTCGGCGATACGGCTGCCGACGATCTCCAGCGCGGGCAGTACATGGTCCACGGCCTGCAGCACCTCATGGTGCGTGGGCTGCTCCATGTCCAGATCGCGGCCCAGGACGAATGCGATCTCGGCTTCGATCTTGGGCTGATGCAGACCGGCCATGGCGATGGACTCACCGTCGCCGAAAGCCATGTCGTCAAACAGAGCGCCAAAGTCCGGCTGGTTCACGCCCAGCTGCTGCTGCACGACCAGCGAGGTGAGACCGATCTTGCGGCCCACCACGCGGCGGCCCTGGGTCAGGCGCTGCGTGGTGTTCAGCTCCTGAATGGCATAGGCGTCTGCAGCTGTCATGCCGGGGAACTGCTCGCGCAGCGGGGCGATGAAGCTGCCGGAATCAGTGGCTTCGCGCAGGGCCTTGGCCGCGGCTTCGTGCTGCGCCCGGGTCAGTGCGGTGCTCATGGCTGGCCTCCTGCCGAGGCATTGGCGGCGCGGGTATCGTCCAGCTCCTGGCGGGTCTGTGCGCCGATGGCCCAGTGCGTGCGCGGCACTTCGTGCACCAGCACGCGTATGGTGTCCAGTGGCGCGCCCAGCGTGTGGTGCACGGTCTGTGCCACCTGGCGCGCGCACTCGCTGACCAGGGCGGCATCGCGTCCTTCGAGCAAATTAATCTGAATGATGGGCATTTGGAAATTCAGCCTGTGGGAGAAAAGAAATCGTGGCGCTTAGTCCAGCTTGACCTTGGCGGTCTGAATGACGCGCGCCCACTTGTCGCTCTCAGCGCGGATGAAGCTGGCAAGCGCCTGGGGAGTGCCGCCAGTCAGGCGCACGCCCTGGGCGGCAAAGCGCTGCTGTAGCTCGGGCTTGGTCAGCACCTGGTTGATGGCGGTGTTGAGCTTGGCCTGCAGCTCGGGAGCCATGCCTGCGGGGCCGACCAGGGCGAACCAGGCATCAGACTCGAAGCTAGGCAGGGTCTCTGCAATCGCAGGCTGGTCCTTGAGGCCAGCCACGCGCTGGGCGCTGGCAACCCCCAGGGAGCGCATGCGGCCTGCTTGCACAAAGGGCAGGGTGGAGGGCGAGTTGTCAAAGGCGATCTGCACCGTTCCGGCCATCAGGTCATTGGCTGCAGGCGCACTGCCGCGATAGGGAATGTGGGCAATGTTCAGGCCCGCCTGGCTCTTGAACAGCTCCATGGTCAGGTGACTGGTCGTTCCGTTGCCCTGCGATGCATAGGAAAGCTCGCCAGGATGTGCCTTGGCATAGGCAATCAGCTCGGCCACGGTCTTGAAGGGCTGGCCCGGATGCGCCACCAGCATGATGGGCACGGAGGCCAGCTGGCTGATGGGCGTTAGATCCTTGAGCGGGTTGAAGCCCATGCGCGGATACAGGTGCTGGTTGATGCTCAGTGGACCCGCCGTGGTCACCAGCAGCGTTGCACCATCGGGCTTGGCTCGAGCCACCAGTTCGGCGCCCAGATTGCCGCCAGCGCCTGGGCGGTTGTCCACCACCACGGTCTGCTGCAGGGCATTACCCAGGCTTTCGGCCACGGCGCGCGCCAGGATGTCGGTCGTGCCGCCCGGGGGGAAAGGCACGACGATGGTGGTTATGCGCTGGGCCTGCACAGCAAAAACCGTTGTGGTCAATGCAGCAGCCACCAGCAGCCGCAAGGCGCGGCGCTTGGAAGAGGTGTGGAACATGATGTCTCCTTGGTTTTTTATGGAACGGAAGCAGGGCAGTGGTTCCGGCACTGCCCTGCGGGGGAGTCCGTCAGCTCAGCGGGCCGAAGCCGTATAGATGCGCCGGGTTGTCGACCAGCATCCGCTGCTGCACAGCAGGGTCGGGTACCCACAGCGGTATCAGGTCCACCAAGTCGGCGTCATGCGGCATGGGGCCGCGGTAGATGGGGTGGGGCCAGTTGCTGCCCCACAGCAGACGGTCAGGATAGGCGCGTGCCACGGCGTGCACCATGGGCAGCATGTCCTCGTGCGGATAGGGCTGCTGCGACGAGCGGTACAGGCTGGCCAGCTTGACCCAGCACCGGCCGGTCTCCAGCAGGCGCAGCAAGGCAGCAAAGCCGGGGCTGTCCAAGCCTTCGTTGCCCAGCACATGGCCCAGATGGTCGATGACCAGATCGCAGTCCAGTGCCAGCAAGCGGGGCAGCAGGTCCGCAAGCTCATGTGACTGGTGCAAATGCAGCAGCAGATGCCAGCCCAAGGGGGCTACCTCGGCATCCAGCGCTTCCAAATGCTCGAAGCGTGCACCGCCACGCACCACACTGGAAATGCGGCAGCCGCGCATGCCGCCGTCGTACAGGGCCTGCAATTCAGAGGAGGCAAGGCCGGGGCGGATCACCGCCACGCCGCGGGCGCGTGGGCCCAGCTCGGCAATTGCATCCAGAGTGACGCAGTTGTCCGTGCCATGTGCACCACCCTGCACGATCACACAGCGGTCTATGCCCAGTTGTGCCAGCAGTGCGCTGTACTGCGCCACCGTGCAATCTTCGGGCGTATAGCTGCGCTCGGGCGAGAAGTCAAATCGGGCTCGCGGCCCGAAGACATGGGCATGCGTGTCCACCGCGCCGCGCGGCATGGCAAAGCGCGGGCTGCGCAGCGTGCGGTCCGGCCCGGCGCAGGAGGGCGCTTCTGTTGTGGCGGTAGCGGTGGCAATGTTCACGCGCCTTCTCCTTGCGCGGCCTGGTATTCGCGTTTGGCGAGATCGGCAAGAATGTCGGCGCCTCGATTGGCCGCAGGCAGGCCACGGAACAGGAAGCACAGGCTGATGACGGCCTGCAGCTCGTCCCAGCTAGCACCGGAGCGGCGCGCGGCAATGCCGTGGGTGGTGGCGGCATCGTTGCGGTCCATCAGCAGCATGCCGAACAGCATCAATTGCACGGTCTTCTGATCAAAGCAGTCGGGGTGCAGTGCATGGGTACGGGCCTGCTCCTGCAGGTCCAGCATCTTCGGGTCCAGCGCGCCGGTGATTTGAAAGCGCGAACGGATGCGTGGTGGCACAAAGCCCAGCATCTCGCGATAGACCTCGCCGCGCTGCTCGATGCTGTCCTGGCCTTCCTGATAGGTGCCGATCACAGCTTGCAGGGCTGCGGAATCCTGGGCGGAGGAAGAAGAAGTCATAGTGAACCTTGTCTCTGTTTTTGTGTGGAAAGGGTCCGATCATGTGCCGGAACCTGCCGCTCCCCAGTGAACGGCTTGATAGGAATCATGGTCGGTATGGAGATACGTGTCCAATACTGTTTAAGGCGATTTGAATACCTTTTAGGTATCAAGATTGGTTCGGGCTGCTAGTATCTTTGCCCATGGACCTCAGACAGATGCGCTACTTCCTGGCCCTGGCCCAGGAACTTCATTTCGGACGTGCGGCAGAGCGGCTTCACATGTCCCAGCCGCCGCTCACGCGCCAGATCCGAGCTCTGGAAGAGCAACTGGGCACACTGCTTTTTCTGCGCACACCCAAGGGTGTAGAGCTGACCGAGGCAGGCCAAGCCTTGCTGGAGGAGGTGCCCAATGTGCTGCTGCTGGCCGAGCGTGCGCAGGAGCGCACGCGGCTGGCTGGCCAGGGGATGGAAGGGCGGCTGGAGGTGGGCTTGTTTACCTCTAGCGTGCTGGACGTGATTCCGCGCATTCTGGCGGGATTTCATGCCGAGCGTCCGCAAGTACGCATCGGCCTGCACACTATGTCCAAGGTCCAGCAGATCGATGCCTTGTTAGAGCGGCGCATTGCCATCGGCTTTAACCGGCTGGTGCCAGAGACCCCGGGCATCACCGTGGAAACCGTGCTGCAGCAGCCCGTGGTAGTGGGCCTGCATGACAGCCACCCGTTGTGTGCACGCGAGGAGATCACGCTGCGCGACTTGGAGGATCAGCCAATGATCCTTTACCCCAATCTACCGATTGCTGGCCTGGCCCAGGAGGTTGACGGCGCGTTCCGTCGCGAGGGGCGACGTCTACAGGTCGTGCAAGAGGTGGAGGATGTGCTGACTTGCATCGCTTTGGTGTCCGCAGGCTTTGGGCTATGTATCACCATTGCTCCGGCGGCCAACCTTGGACTTCCAAATGTTGTCTTTAGACCTCTTCGCTCACGCTGGCTGCAAAGTGTCGAACTACAGTGCATTTACCGCAGTGATGACCGCTCTGCTCTGCTGCGGGCATTTCTAGCCCATGTGAGGGCTTCAGCGGCGTAGTGTGTCGTGGTAATGCACTAGAAGAAGGTGCCGCATCAATCCGGTCGGACAGGGTTGGACTGCCCCTAGGATGAGGTGATTGACTTATACATTTCTATTATTGAAATTTTCGACAATTGTCTTTTCTTAGAGCTCGGCATGCTGAAAGGTATGTATGCGTACTTGCTTTGAACGCGCACCTTCGAGCGCTTTTCTTGTGCAACCAAATGGCCTATACGCTGTTCCTGCGCTGCACTTCTCATCGACTGTTGGAAACTGGCCGCTTACCGGTAACTGGCCACCTACCACCAAAAGGTTGACGACATTCCAAAAGTCCTAGTGGTTCGAGTTGTTTCCACAACTCTTTGCTAAATGGCTGACGAGACATACGCAGGCAAAGCAAAGTTGTGTTGGCCGCTCTAAGAACATTCTGCAGGTACAATTGAACGGGAATCATTCTTGTTTAAGTGCAGGTATTCCGCAGTCAGCCGAGCCCTGTCTATAAATGTCCTCATGTCTTCTGTTGAGAGCCCAGACCAGGCCCCTATTGCGACTCTCTACACTGAGCACCATGGTTGGCTGCAGGGCTGGCTGCGCCGCAAACTAGGCAATGGCTGCGATGCAGCCGATCTGGCGCAGGACACTTTTGTGCGGTTGCTGGATGCGCCGGACACCTCGGTCGTTAAGCAGAAAGACTGGCAGTTGCGTGAGCCGCGTGCCTATCTGACTTTGATTGCCAAGCGGCTGGTAGCCAACCTGTATCGTCGCCGTGCGCTGGAGCAGGCCTATCTGGATGCCTTAGCCCTGATGCCCGAGCCGGTGGCGCCGTCGCCCGAGGAGCGAGCCATCATCCTGGAAGCCCTGCAGGAGGTGGATGCGATGCTGGACGGCCTCAAACCCGCCGTGCGCACGGCTTTTTTGCTGTCCCAACTGGAGGGCCTGGGCTATGCCGAGATCGCCGTGCGGCTGAATCTGAGCGAGCGCACCGTCAAGCGGTATATGGTCCAGGCCATGGCCCGCTGCATTTTGCTTGCACCATGAGCAGGTCGTCATCTTCTGCAGATGCCGCCGTCAGCGAGCAGGTCGCGCTGCAGGCCGCCGAGTGGTTTTTCCTGCTACAGACCGGCGCTGCTAGCGTGCAGGAGCGGCAGCGCTGGCAACAGTGGCACGCCTCCCATCCCGCACATGCTGCTGCATGGGAACGTGCACAGCGCGTGGGCCAGACATTCCATTGTCTACCGTCAGCGCTGGCCCTGCCGGTGCTGAACCGCGATCCAGACCAGCGCCGCAAAGCCGTCAAGATGCTGGCCGTGCTACTGGTTGCCGCGCCTGCTGGTTGGCTGGCATGGAGGCATGGCGGTGAAGAGTTGTTGGCTGACCAGCGCACTGCGACAGGCGAGCGCCGCGAGGTGTTGCTGGCCGATGGCAGCCGCCTGCAGCTGGATACAGCAAGCTCTGTGAACATCAAGTTTGATAGCGGTGTTCGCTTGGTGCACCTGCTGGAGGGCGCGATGCATATTCAGACAGCACCGGATATGCAGCCCCTACCACGCCCTTTTATCGTGACCACGGAACAAGGGCGGATGCGTGCCCTGGGCACGCGTTTCACGGTGCGCAAGGAAGCAGAGTTCACGCGTGTGGCCGTGCTGGAAGGCGCTGTGGAACTGAGTCCCCACGCAGCGCAGGATCGGATGCGGGTGCTACTGGCAGGCCAACAGGCACGGATGACGGCCCGGGGTGTCGGCAACGTCGATCTGGTCATGTCGGATGCCGACGGCTGGACCCGTGGTGTGCTGCATGTACGCAACATGCGGCTAGAGGAATTTGCGCGGGAGCTGGGCCGCTACCGCCCTGGTGTGCTGCGCTGCGACCCTGCGGTGGCAGAGTTGCGCATCTCCGGTGTCTTTCAGTTGCAGGGCGATACCACGGCGGTCCTGGACAGTCTGCCGCGGGCGCTGCCGGTGAGCGTGCTTTATCGCACGCGTTACTGGGTCACGCTGGTATCTCCACAGCGCTGATGCGGTTCTGTTCAGAATTTTTCTGCAGGTCTGTCCCTTTTGAGGTTCTGGCGTGTGAAGCCTAGGAGAACTTTGCATCACACCGCTTCAGGAGCCCGATTCTTCATGGAACATCCGACCCCTTCTCCTTCCGCCGCAGACGTTGCAGACTTACAGGCGCCCGTGCGGCACAGCCTGCCGACGACCCTGTGCTGTGCGCTGATGGTCACGGCCTGCGCGGCCGCCACCAGCCAGGCACAGACTGCTCCGGCCACAGGCGCCATCCCGCATGAAGTCGTGCAGACCTACCAGCTAGCTCCAGGTGCGCTGGATGCGGCACTGTCCGAGTTTGCTGCGCGAGCTGGCGTCAGCATTACCATTGCACTAGGCCTAGTGCAGGGCAAGACATCGCCAGGTCTGCAAGGCCGGCATGGCGTGCGCGACGGCTTTGCCCGCCTGCTGTCTGGCACGGGGCTGGAGGCGGTCGCAGGCAGCGGCGGCATCTACACCTTGCGCGTCTTGCCGGTGGTGGTGCCGGGTGCTGCCGCTGGCGAAGGAGGCGCATTGGGCGAGGTGCGGGTGACTGCGCAAAAAGAGAGGCCGGGCACCACGGAAGGAACAGGCTCTTACACGGCCACCGGCCCCAGCACCACAGCCACGCGCTTGACGCTGACCCAGCGGGAGACGCCGCAATCGGTGAGCGTGGTTACGCGTGCACAAATGGACGATCGCGGCTTTCAGTCGCTGGAAGAGGTAGCGTTGGACGCAACCGGCTTGAGCACGCGCAAGCTCGGCGGCGGCGAGCGCACGCAGTTCTATATGCGCGGCTTCGCGGTCAATTCATTCCTGGCTGATGGCGTGCCCATCGACTTCGACTCCGATACCCAGGGCACTGCATCCATGGCGATGTATGACCGCATCGAGATTCTGCGTGGCTCAGCCGGGCTGATGACGGGCACGGGTAACCCCTCCGGCACCATCAACCTGCTGCGCAAGCGCCCCACGGATGTGCCCCAGGTTTCGCTGTCGGGCAGTCTAGGCTCCTGGAGCAATCGCCGAGGCGAGCTGGATGCCGCCGGGCCGCTGAACGAGGCAGGCAGCTTGCGTGGTCGTGCGGTGGTGGCGCAGCAGGATACGAACACCTTCAAGAAAGCCTATCGCCACGAGCGCCAGTTGGTGTACGGCACGCTTGAGGCCGATATTGCACCGCGCACCTTGCTTAGTGTGGGCGGCTACTTCAACAAGGAAGACAATCCCGGCGCGGACTGGAATGGCCTGCCCACGCGGCGTGACGGCAGCTTCTACCCGTTCGACCGCTCCACCCGCATGACACCTGACTGGGCCTATTGGAACAAGCGTAACGCCAGCGTCTTTGCGGAGCTGGAGCATGAGTTCGACAACGGCTGGAGGAGCCAGCTTACGGCCCGCGTGCTGAAATCCAAGATGGACATGCTGGGCACCTACCTTTATCCGCTGGAAGATTCCGATCTGTTCGGCCAGGGCGCAGGTGCCTATACCTACAACCGCACGCAATACAGCCTGGATGCCTTTGCCAAAGGCCCGCTGCAGGCGTTTGGCCGCAAGCATGAGCTGGTCTTTGGTGCCAGCCTGCGACAGAACAGCGATGACGACGGCCCCGGTGGCTGGCCTTTGGACTATGCGCCGGTGGTCGACCCCATGAACTGGGATTCAAGCGCCGTGCCGCGTCCGGCGTTTTCGTCGGCCTGGTCCCGCCGTGGTCACCAGCGGCAACTGGGCGCGTACAGCACCATGCGCCTGAGTCTTGCGGATTCGCTGTCGGCCATTATCGGCGCGCGTTTAGATTCCTATCGCTACGATATGCACACGGTGTCAGGCGAATGGTCGGAAAAGAGCCTGTATCGCGTGAGCGACCGTGTCACGCCTTACTTTGGCCTGGTCTACGAACTCGATTCCATGCATTCGCTGTATGGCAGCTGGGCCGGCGTATTCCAGCCACAGAACTACCAGGCAGCCAGCGGCGCGATGCTCGACCCCGTCGTGGGCCGCAATCTGGAGGCCGGCATCAAGGGCTCGTACATGGGGGGCCGCCTGCAGGCAAGCGCCGCGGTCTTCCAGATCAACCAGTCCAATCTGCCCCTGCAACTGCCTGGCAACGAATGCCGCACCCAGGCCGTGGTCTGTTATGCCCAGACCGGCGAGGTGCGCAGCCGTGGCCTGGAGCTTGAAGTGGTGGGGGCCATCACTCCGAGCTGGAAAATCATGACGGGTTATACCTTCAACCGAGCCAAGCACGTCAAGGATTCGGATGTTGCAAAAGCAGGTACTCCCTATGACCAGCAAACGCCGCGCCACCTCTTCAAGCTGACCACGAGTTACCAACTGCCGGGTGCCATGAGCAAATGGGGCATTGGCGGCTCACTGCGCACACGAAGCGAAACCAGCTCTTGGCACAACGTGCGCCAAGGTGGCTACACGATTGTCGATCTGATGTTGTCCTATCAGGTAAGCCCGCAACTGGACATCCGTCTCAACATCAACAATGTGGCGGACCGCTATTACTACGAAGCGACAGGAAGCACCCAGGACAACAACCACTTTGGCGCACCGCGCAACTTTCTGCTGACGGCAAACTACCGCTTCTGAAGGGCGGGTAGGGGTGAGCAAACCTGTGAATGAACCGAGAAAATTGGTTTATATGAGATTCTTCTTTGCAAGATTATCATTCGCAGCCTATGTAACTGTCTGGCAACTTCACCGGCGCACTGTTGAGAGCGGTTAGTACAACCAGTCAACGAAGCGTGCACAGGTGATTGCTGTCGTTAATTTGAGTAATGCGAGATGTATGTCCAGCCGTCTCTCAAAGCTTTTGCGCAGCTTCCCAAACACTGCAAATCATTGTGGATTCAACAGGTCGATGCCACACATGCGCTGAACATCTCAGCGGGTGTATGGAAGCGAAGCGTCTTGCTATGGCGCAGTTTGACAGCGTCAGTGTGCTGCGCCGGGCCGACGGTCTGTTCGGCGCGGCAGCGTGTGATCCTCGCCCGGAACCTGCTGGGCACGCTGCGCAACCGGGAACTGATGCAGGCCGCGAAAGACATTGCCGCCGACACCGGCCTGGAGCATCGCCCGGTGACAGACGGGCAGCGCGTGGCCGGTATCTACCGGCGCTCGGTCATGCTGGCGAGCGGGCGTTATGCCATGCTCGACGACGGCATGGGCTTTGCGCTCGTGCCGTGGCGACCTGTGATCGAGCAGCGGCTGCGACAGCAGCTCGCCGCGATGATGCATGATGGCGGGGCGACATGGGAGATTGGACGAACGCGCAGCCCTTCCATTCCTTGATCGGAGGGAGTTACTGCACTACACGCGCATAGTGGCTGGGTGGCTTCCCAATGTGCCTAGTGAAGGCCACGCTGAACGCGCTGGTTGAGCCGTAGCCAACGTGTTCAGCTATCTCCGAGACGGACAGTTCACCACGACGCAGGAGTTCCTTCGCAATTTCCATTCGCCACGAGAGAAGGTATTCCATAGGCGCGACCCCGACCGTCCGCGTGAAGCGTTCAAAAAAGCTAGATCGCGATAGCGCAGCGATCTTGGCAAGGTGCGCAATCGACCAACGCCGGTCAAGGTTCGCATGCATCTGCTTCAACGCGGCTGCCAATCGCTCATCGCCCAATCCACGAAGTAAGCCAGGCGGTGCGCTTCCTGAGGTAGTTGAACGCATGGCCTCGACGAGCATCATTTCGGCCAGCCGGGTGCGCATGAACTCGTTACCCGGCTTTTCATCCGCACATTCCTCGCCCATCATCTGTACAAGCTGCGATAGGCGCATCGAACCTTGCACATGCACCACTTTAGGTAGCAGCGACACCAACAAGCCCGGATCGGCGCAGTCAAACACGAACGAGCCTCCTAACGAGCGCATGTCGGGTTTACCGGTCTGCTCGCCATAACGCAACTCCGGCCCCACCGGTACTTTGTTGGGGTCCATGTAGATCGGCGGCGCAGGAACGAAGCTGGATATCGTGAAGCTAGGTGTGGTGGGGAGCAGCACGAAGTCGCCAGCGCTGATTATCGTCGGCTCGTGTCCATCCACGGCCAGCCGATAACTGCCTTCCAGCATGATGCAGAAGCTGGGCTTGCCGAACTCGGAGTAGCGCACAGCCCAATTGCCCTTGCCGCTGATCACGTTGGCGAACACGGCCTGCGGGTGCAGCAGTCGGACGATTTCGGATAGAGGGTCACTCATTTTGGACTCTCGCAAAAATAGAGTGGACTATATAGTATCGTTAATCCTTAAATAGTTCTCTATCGTTGTGTCTGAGTCAACCACCTCGGAGCACAAAATGAAGACTGTACTGATCACCGGCTGTTCGTCCGGCTATGGCCTGGAAACCGCCCGTCACTTCCTGGCAAACGGCTGGAATGTCATCGCGACCATGCGGACGCCCCGCTCGGACCTGCTTCCCGCCTCGAACAACCTGCGCATCCTGCCGCTCGATGTCACCCAGCCCGAGAGCATCGACCGGGCCTTGGAGGCCGCTGGCCCCATCAATGTGCTTGTGAATAACGCCGGCATCGGCCTGTTCGGGGCATTCGAGGTCACCCCGATATCCACGGTGCGGGAGATCTTCGAGACCAACACGTTCGGCGTCATGGCAATGTGCCAGGCGGTGATCCCGCAGTTCCGCGAACGCGGAGCCGGCACGATCGTCAACGTCACGTCCAGCGCGACGCTGGCCCCGTTCCCGCTGGTGGCCGCCTACACGGCCAGCAAGACCGCCATTGAAGGCTTCACCGCATCGCTGGAGCATGAACTCAAGGCGGTGGGCGTCCGGGTCAAACTGGTCGAGCCGGGCTACGGCCCCTCCACGAGCTTCGCCGCCAACGGCCAGCAGCGCATGCAGGGCCTGATCCCGAAGCCTTACGAGTCCTTCGCGCATGAAGTATTTGCAGGATTTGGCCAGCAATCTGCGGTAACAGTCGCGTCGGATGTCGCCGAAGGCATCTGGAATGCCGCTAACGACACCTCAAGTCGGTTGCAATTCCCGGCAGGTGCCGACGCCATTGCGCTGGCGCGGGCAGCCTGACGGCGAGCGCCGCCGCGACTCGCCCACTTACGAGGATCTTTCATGATCATGCAAATCCGCTCCCGCAACTTTTCGCGATCAACATCGGTCCTCGGCAGTGCGAACGTGCTCGCCTTGAGCCTGGCCGTATTGGCCGGCTGCAGCGGCCACGCCGCAGAGAACGCTGCACCGCCCCCGACGGGTATCAGCGTGGCGCTCGTGCCGGTTAGGACCAATTAGTCAGTGGGACGAGTTCAGTGGCCGCGTCGAGGCCATCAAGCGCGTCGATCAGGGGCTGCAGCTGTCGCCACAGCTCTTTGCTAACGGGTTGTCTTGCCATGAGGGCATGAAGCATAAATGCTTCATGCCGGTCTCAAAGGGAAGTAGTGTTAGCGGCTCTAAGTAGGCGGCTTAGCGCGAGGACTTGATGGCGAGATAGTTCATGCAAATGATCATGTTGGGTGTCGCGTATGAGAACGCGAAATGTGACTGATGGTGGTCGGTGCGTGATACATTTATTTGCAAATTGCCCCCAGCTTCGCGCCTCTCGTATTCTTCTCACGAACTCCCATGAACAACCTCAAAATCGGCACTCGCTTGGGTGGCGGCTTCGCTATCCTGCTTCTGATCATGCTTATCACGGGGGTGTTCAGCCTTATAAGCATGAACCATGTCGTGCAAGGCACAACTGACATCACGGAGCAGTCGCTAGCCAAGGAGCGCATGATCAGCGATTGGTCTCGTAACCTTCGCTCTGGGGTATTGCGCACGACCGCTATAGCCAAGAGCAGCGACTCTTCGCTTCCAGCCTTCTTTGCTGAAGACGCTGCGACCTCTTCGCGTGAGTCTGCCTCGTTGCTCAAAGCCATTGAGCCATTGCTGCAAAGTCCGCAGGAAAAGGAGCTATGGAGCGCCATCCAGAAGGCGCGAACTGACTATTTGGCAGGGCGTGATGCGGTCTCCAAGGCCAAGGCCGCAGGTAACACCGACGAAGCCGAACAGCGGTTCACTCAGAGCTATCAACCTGCGGCGCAGCGCTATATCGATAGCGTGCAGGGCTTGTTGGCTTTGCAGCGTGCCAGTATTGATAGTGCCGCACAGGCTATCGAGGCAGAATTTCAGTCCACGCGCCTGCTTATCATCGCCGCACTAGCTGGTGCACTCGTATTGGGTGCGCTCGGTGCATGGTGGCTCACGCGAGGCATCACACATCCACTGGCCGAGGCTGTGCGGGTGGCTCGGACCGTGGCGGCGAACGACCTTACCAGTTCGATCACAGTGAACTCTCGCGATGAAACCGGCCTATTGCTGGAAGCGCTACGCCACATGAATGACAACTTGGCCCGGGTGGTGAGTGATGTTCGATCCGGCGCTGAGGGCATCGCCACTGCGTCAAGCGAGATCGACACTGGCAACCAGGACTTGTCCTCTCGCACTGAACAGCAGGCCAGCTCGCTTGAACAAACTGCCGCCGCAATGGAGGAGTTGAGCAGTACCGTGCGGCAAAACGCCGATAACGCGCGCCAAGCCAATCAGCTTGCGGCATCCGCCTCCCAGGTGGCACAACAAGGTGGCCGTGTGGTGACGGGGGTGGTGAGCACCATGGACACGATCAATACATCCAGTCGCAAGATTGCCGACATCATCAGCGTGATTGACGGAATTGCTTTCCAAACCAATATCCTTGCCCTGAATGCTGCGGTGGAGGCTGCCAGAGCAGGCGAGCAAGGCAGAGGCTTTGCTGTCGTTGCGAGCGAAGTGCGCAACTTGGCACAACGCAGCGCTGAAGCGGCTAAGGACATCAAGACGTTGATCAACGACTCGGTCAGCAAGGTGGAAGAAGGATCCCGTCAAGTAGCCGAGGCAGGACGCACAATGGACCAGATCGTTGAGAGCGTCAAACGTGTGACTGACATCATGGCTGAAATCACCGCAGCCACTTCAGAACAAAGTACCGGTATCGATCAGGTGCACCAAGCCATCACTCTGATGGACCAGGCCACCCAGCAGAATGCAGCGCTGGTAGAAGAGGCCGCAGCAGCCACTGGCTCGCTCAAAGCCCAGGCGAGTGAGCTCACTGCTGCCGTGAGCGTGTTCCGCATTGCTGGAGGACATCCTGTACGCGTGGCGGCACAGGTCAATGTGCCACGGTCTACGCCTGCCGTAGCGTTGCCGCAAGCTGCCGTTGCTAAAGCTGCTCTCCAATCACGCACCAACGCCATCGTCGCCGCACCTGCGGCTCGAGAATCAGAAGATGGCTGGGTCACCTTTTGAGGCTGTACGCCAATAGATAAAGGCTTTGTCGCAGCGGCCCTGGGCTTCACGTTTGTCCGCTAAGTGCTGTGAAGACGATTCAATGGCGTATGACCAGTGATTCAGGTGCTGCGTCAATCTGATAAAGACCAAAAGATATAAAAATCATGGCTGAAGAAGCACCAGAGCCCTCCGTAAATAATCCACCTTCCACTCAGTCAGAAAAGCCATCCGAGGCCTGGTGGCTGAAGCAGCTAAAAGGGCATCCGTTCAAAGCTCTTAGCTTGGCCATATTGGTCTATGGCGGGCTGATCTTGTTAGCGTTTTTTGTTCAGCTTGGTTCGATGCCGGATCTCGATCTAGCAGGTGCGACAGCCACATTCGCAGCCGTTGCGGTGATCGGCTTACTAGTGGTCACAGTGTTGGGTATCTCTACGATTGTTGCTGGACTTGCGACACGCTCACTGACACCAGATGTGCCCAATCTGGCGAATGGGTGGAGCCTAGGGTTTCTCGCCGCGCCGGGAGGGGTCTTCATCATTGGTACAGCGGTCAATGTGAGCTTTGACACCAAAGGTTTTGAGCCTGCCTTTTGGCTGGGGTTGGCATTGCTTTTAGTTCTTCCTGCGTCTTTCTTTAGTTGGTTGATTCCATTTGCGCAGCAAAAAACCAGGGCGCTCCGGGCTGATCCGGCATCTAAAAATGTTTGCTGGATTCAGTTGTTACTGACAACGCGAAGTGTCCCGCAGGTAAGTGTTGTCTCCGAAAACTCCGTGCCAGACACAGCGTCAAACGTTGCTTCAACAGAAAGCAGCAATTCCACAACCCGGACCCAGATCCTCTCATTGGGTGGAGACTATCTTGTATACCTCATGTGCTGCTTCATGTGGTTTGTGTCGTCGGCCTTTACAGCATTCATAACCTATGACTCCTGGGCGCGACAGGGTAGCGCGGGCGTGAGAGAGGGTGGTGCATTAGCTATGTGGGGTATAGCCAGCATTCTCTTGAACATACTGCTCGTAAAGGTTGTTAAAAAAATGCTGGTGCTCGCGTGTATTGCGCTAGGCGGTGCAGCTGTTCTGATTCTGACAATACTCACTGCCTCCTGGTTTGCCATTCCAGTTTCGGTGGTGCGCAACTTGGGACTTGGAGAAATTCCTGTCGGCGTGGTGGTGACGGCCGAGGGGTGTGACACGTTCAACAAAGCTGCACGTGGGCAGAAGGTGTGTCAAATGAGTGCCGATGAGAAGTTGGGATGGGTGTGTCCGGTGGTTCTGAAGTCCCGCATTGGCGCTCCGATGGTATTTGAGCTAGCGTCATTTGGGGATGATGGGAATTGGCCTATTCAGCCTTTCGAGATCGATAAAAAGGCACCAGGCGGTGGTAGCAAGAGAGACCTGTACTACCCACGTATTCAGGTAGCTAAGTCTGAAGTGAAGTCCTGGCCATCCATCACTTCGTTCAAACCCGATCCAAATAAAAAAACCGGTGCAACCTCTGCCCAAGACAACAGCAAGAACTCCAATCCCAGGCCCCTTGTCAGTTACCTCAATAGAAGTGCTGCAGCAGAGACCGATGCTCAACGGCAATGGCTACTGACGCAATGCGGAGCAGCCACCAAAGCAGATGTTCCTAAATCTGAGGCATCCAAAAAGCCCAAAACCACTCAAAGATAGCTCTAGGATTTCTGCTCTACCGAGAGCAGTCTAGGCTACTCACCTTGGCCATCGTTGAAGCTCTCAATTCCAGCAGAAACCAATAGCCGGCGATAGAGCTCGTAGCACCGCAGCGCCTTCATGAACTCGCCCATGTTTGCCAAGCGAGCATCCTCGGAGCTGAGTGGGGAAATCCCGCCAAACCCATATGACACCCGCATTTGGCCCTGCACTTCGACCTCATCCAACGTACCTTGACTGTTCTTAATCAGTTGCGTTGCAGGTGCAACCTTCCGGGTGATTGCCTCGACCTGCTTGAGCTCGATTCGAGGGCCAAGTGCATGGCTGCTACGGTTCCGGTAGTCGGACGTACGTTCGTGTAATCCTCATCATCAAGTGACCTCAGCGTCGCCATGTAGGCAGCTGCATCTGGAAAGTCTGCGATCAAATTCTGGCACTGGGTTCCTTTTCTGGTCTTGTGAGGAAACGCTGCCTTGGCTTTGTGGCTGTCGGATCGCCCGGGTCGATTCAGTGGAGCCTTGCTCATCTCGAGTCTAGCGAGCGTCATACCTGAGGAAGCTCAGCTCCTTCGGGCTTGAAAAGGCCTTCGTGCCTGTCGCAGATAGCAACAAAGCCTTGACGGTCCGGCCTTCCGTGCAAACCCTTGGTCATGCAAATGTGTATTGATTATTTTGAAATTCAATTTCAAAATAATCAAATCAACAAGGGACACAGCATATGAAGACCATTGAGCGCTCGGATGAGCGTATTCTTTCCTCGGACATCTTTGAAAGCGAGCGCAGCTATGTGGGGCAGCGGTCTGCCCAGTGCTACGAAGAGCCAGGCAGAAGCATTCCGGTACACCACGATTGCGATGTACTGGTCGTCGGAGGAGGTCCTGCAGGAACGGCAGCGGCCGTATCCGCTGCGCGTCAGGGCGCACGCGTCACGCTGCTGGAGCGCTACAACCATCTGGGAGGCTTGTCCACGGGCGGACTCGTGATCTGGATAGATCGCATGACTGATTGGGCAGGGGTTCCAACCATCCGCGGCTTTGCGGAGGATGTTCTGGGGCGTCTGCCATCTGATGCCATCGCCGGACCAATGCCGGAAGAGTGGGGCATCCAGGATCCCACCCGGGCTGCTTATTGGGCCCAGCGGACGGCCGCCTATCACGGAATCGTCACTTGGTCTCCCACCATCGACCCAGAGCGGCTGAAGCTGGCATGCCAAGAAATGGTGCTGGAGAGCAAGGTGCGCCTGTTGTTCCACGGCTGGGGTTCGGTGCCCATTGTTCAGGACGGAGCAGTGCGTGGAATGGTCTTCGAGAGCAAGGAAGGGCGCATGGCGATACGCGCCCGGGTGGTTGTCGACTGCACGGGAGATGGGGATGTGTTCGCCCGTGCGGGCCAGCAGTTCGAAACCGATATCGAAGCCAACGATGTGCACCATTGCATGAACACCTCGTGGTTGTTTGGCGGTGTGGACATGACGCGTTGGATCGAGTTCAAGGCGGGCCAGCCCGAACAGTTCACGGAATTCATGCGTCGGGGCAGGGAGAGCGTGGGCTTGTTTGAACGCCCGTTTGTCTCATGGCGAAACGATGTGGCCCTCTTCATGGGGCCGAGACAGTCGGGTTACTCGGCCTTGAATGTGGATGACCTCACTGAGGTGGAGATTCGCTCACATCGACTCATGGCCGCGCATCTGGAGTTCTTCCGCAACAATGCGCCAGGCTTTGAACTTGCCTACATGCTGACCAGCGCACCTCAGATCGGTGTAAGGCATACACGGCGTCTGGTTGGGGTCGGCAAGATGCTCCGCAGCCAATGGGATTCCGGTCAGCCTCTGCCCGATGAGGTGGGTGTCACGCCGGCCGTCTCGCCCAAGTTTCCCAACATCTCCATCCCGTATGGCTCCCTGGTACCACAGGCGCTCAATGGCTTGCTCGTTGCTGGGCGTCATCTTTCCTGCGATGCCAACTCCCACGGCTTCATGCGAGAAATTCCCCAATGCTGGACGACCGGGCAGGCTGCAGGAACGGCTGCAGCATTGGCGGTCAGCGCCCAGGTCGAGCCGCGTCAGGTGGATATTGCGAAGCTGCAGACAGCGCTGCTGCGCCAGAACGTGTTCTTGAGACCCGGCGCACATGAGCTGGTAGGTCAAGCCGACGTCACAGCCTTGGCCTGAATGTGACAGGCTTCGGCATGCAAGGACTGGACGCCATCGCGGAGAGCCGCAGTGCCAGGTCCTCGCTACGTCGGGGCCGGGAACTGCCACACTGTGCATCTTCAATTGACTATCTACGAGCACACATGAGCCGACCTTCCAAAGCCTCCTCTTTCATGCATGCCGGCGACCTGGGCCAGACCGCCTTGAGCAAGGGCGATACGGTCAGTGCCCTGGAGCGCGGAATTGCCGTGCTGCGCTGCTTCAGCCGTACGGACAGAGTGCTCAGCAACACCGAGTTGTCGGAGCGCACCGGCATACCCAAGCCCACGGTCACGCGCCTGGCAGCCACACTGGTTTCGCTGGGACTGCTGCGTCAGAACGCCGCCACTGAGAGCTTTGAACTGGCGGCTGGAGTGGTTTCAATGGCCCAGGCCTTTCTCTCGGGACTGGACGTGCGTGCGCGTGCCCGGCCCCATATGCAGACGTTGGCAGACCTTACGGGAGGAACCGTGCTGCTGGCGGTGCGTGATGGTCTGGAGATGGTGCTCATCGAGGTCAGCCGACCGCGCATGTCCATGATATCCAGCACGCTGGATGTGGGTTCGCGGGTGCCGCTGCCCAATTCGGCACTGGGCCGAGCCTATCTGGCCGGCGTCGATGAACGTGAGCGTGCGCAGCTGATCGAGACCCTGCATCTGTCGCGCGGTTCCGAATGGCCGCGCCTGCTGCCGGGGTTGGACAGCGCACTGGCCGAAGCCGGCCGGTGCGGCTACGCGGGCTCTTTCGGCGAGTGGCACCGTGAGATTGGCTCCCTGGCCACGCCCATACAGGGCCCGAACGGGGAAGTGATGGCATTGAACTGCGGAGGTCCGGCCTTTGCCTTCAATGCCGAGAAGCTGCACGGCGAGGTGGCAAAGCCGCTGCTGGCCACGGCAGCCAGCATTGCCCAGGACATAGGAGGCGGTTTGCCCTTGTCCCAATCATTACAAAGAAGGACCCCATGAGATTGACCGACCAAGAGAAGGCCATGTACGACGGCCATGAAGGCGCAGCAGTGCAGCGCGCCATGGACTTGCTGGTGCGCTACGGTGAAGCACTGGGCGCGGAGCGCCTAGTGGATACACGCAATGTCTGTGGCACCGTCAGTGCCTCCACGCCTTTTATGAGGGACTATGCGCGGCAAAAAGGCGGGATGGATGCGGTGTTTTCCGAGTTCAACCTCGACAGCGACGACGTGGTCAGCATTCCGCCCGTCAAGGCCTTCACTAGCCATCTGCAACTGGGCTTCGATCCGCAACAGCCACAGCGCATGGGACTGAGCGAGGAAATCGTCCACTTCTACAAGCAGGGGGAGCGCTATACGGCAGAGCACGGCATACAACTGCTCAACACTTGCACGCCCTACCAGGTCGGCAACATTCCCACGCGCGGTGAGCACTGTGCCTGGATGGAGTCCTCGGCGGTCGTCTATTGCAACTCGGTGTTGGGCGCGCGCACGAACACTGAAGGGCGTGAAAGCACTGGAGCTGCTTCGCTGACCGGAAAAATCCCTTACTGGGGCTTTCATCTTGACCAGCATCGATTGGCCACCCACCACATCCAGCTTGAGGTGCCCGTGGAAACCACTGCCGACTGGGGCTTGCTGGGCTATCACATCGGCGAGTTGGTGCAGGAAAGCGTTCCCGTGGTCAGCGGCCTGAGGTCAACGCCCGACCTGGCCCGGCTCAAGCATTTCGGTGCTGCCGCAGCTTCTTCGGGAGGCGTGGAGATGTATCACCTGGTGGGCACGACGCCTGAGGCCAATACGCTGGAGCAGGCTCTGGGAGGCAGGTCGGCGCGACATGTGATGCGCTATGGCGAGGCAGAACGCCGCCAGGCCTATGAAAAACTCAATCACACGGCCCGCGACAGCCATGTGGACTATGTGATGCTGGGATGTCCCCACTACACGATAGAGCAGATCTGGGAAGCCGCCATGCTACTGAAAGGGCGCAAGGTGCATGAAAACAGCGCATTGTGGATCTTCACGCCGAGGGCCATCAAGGCGCTGGCCGACCAAAATGGCTACACCCGCATCATCGAGGAGGCGGGCGGCGTGCTCATGTCCGACAGTTGCTCAGCCATGAGCCGGGCCACGCCTCAAGGCACCAAGGTCGTGGCGCTGGACTCGGCCAAGCAGGCGCATTACCTGCCTGCCATCCTGGGCGTGCAAGCATGGTTTGGAACAACGGCCGAATGCATCGATGCCGCATGCACGGGCCAGTGGAAGGGGGCTTACGCATGACGACGGTGGACACCATGGATCAACAGGTCCTACGCGGGCGCAAGGTGGTGGGCGGCTGCGTGGAAGGCGAGGTGCTGTGCACCGAGGCCCATATCTCAGGTTGGGGCGGCATCGATTCACGCACCGGCACCATCGTGGAAACCCGCCACCCGCTGAGGGGGCAGAGCTTTGCGGGCAAGGTGTTGGTGTTTCCCGGCGCCAAGGGCTCTTCGGGCTGGTCGAATGCCTTTCACCTGACGCGCTCCATGGGCGTGGCTCCGGCCGCCATGCTGTTCACGGAGATGAGCACCAAGATCGCTCTAGGGGCGGTGGTCACACGGGCGCCGGCAATGACCGACTTCGATGCCGATCCGCTGGCGGTGCTGCGCACTGGTGACTGGGTTCGCGTGGATGCGGACAAGGGCATCGTGCAGTTGCTCAGGCGAGCGCAAGAGCAGCCGACAGTCCCGTAGCCACCAGGCCCGACACTGGGCCGCAGACGACCGGGGCGAGCGGGCAAGACAGTCATTAGGCTGTACCGGCCAGGCCCCGATTCCAATCCATCACAGATGAATGCGTGCCACGACACGCAGGGATGATGCATGCCGCTCGATCTTGACGAGCCATGCCGCCCCTAGAACAAAGACAAGGAGACAAAAATGACACGCTGGAACAGACGCGCTTTTTCCCTGACCGCCCTGACCATGGCTTTAGGCTGTGGCAGCCTGGCCGCAGCCCCTGCCTTCCCTGAAGCTCAGCGCCCTATAAGGGTAGTTGTGCCTTTCTCTCCAGGCGGCGGCGTTGATGGCCAGGCCCGAGTGGTGGCCCAGAAGTTGGGAGAGATCCTCGGTACCACCGTGGTTGTCGACAACCGCCCAGGTGCCGGAACGCTGGTGGCCGCACAGGAGGTGATCAAGGCCGCTCCCAACGGCTACACCCTGTTCTACGCAGCCTCATCCACGTTCGCGCAGAACCCGCACACCATGAAGGCTGCCACCTACGATCCGCAGAAGGACTTCACGCCGCTGTCGCTGGGCGGAGCGGGGCCGCTGGTGCTGGTGGTCAACGCGACTCTGCCCGTGCACAGCGTCAAGGAGCTGGTGCGCTACGCCAAGAGCCAGCCGGGCGGAATCAGCTATGCGTCATTCGGAACGGGCACTTCTGCCCATGTGTTTGGTCAGGTGTTCGCCCAGCAGCAGGGCCTGGACCTTGTGCACATTCCTTACCGCGGCGGTGCGGACATGGCGGCAGATCTCATGACCGGCCGTGTGCAGATGGCCTTCGATGCGGCTCCAGCGGCATTGCAGAACGCGGCCACCGGCAAGGTGCGCATCATTGGCGTGGCGGCGCCGCAGCGCACGGCGCTGCTCCCTGGCGTGCCAACCCTGGCCGAACAAGGCCTCAAGAACATGGATCTGACCAGCTGGCTCGGTTGGTTCGGCCCCGCCAAGCTGCCTCCTGAAATTGTCAAGGCTTTGAATTCCGCACTCGTCAAGGCCATTGCCGACGGCAAGGTGCAGGAGTTCTACCGTAACGGAGCCTACACCGCAGAAAGCTCTACACCTGAGCATCTTGCTTCCATGGTACGCGACAGCTATGAGCGCTGGGGCAGTCTCGTCAAGCAAGCCGGTATTCCCAAGCAGTAGGTTTCCCCCCTGAGCCCCAAGCTCTGCTCAGGGCGCAATCTCTCTATTTCAAGCCATGCACTACTCAGGCCCGCCTCAGGCAGCGGGTCGGGCTGCCGCATGGCCTGGTGTGCCGTGAGGGTAGGGGCATTGCAAGCGTATCAGGACCGTTGCCAGGCCCTTGCCGGCTTTCAGCGGGACTGCAACAGCCACACCCGTGGCACATCCAGCCATCACGGCGGATTTTTGGAACCTGGAGGAGACATATGAAGAACGGATCATGGAAATGGGCGTGTGCGCTGGCCTGCGCCGGTGCACTGCCGCAACTGGCTGAGGCACAAAGCAGCAGCGTCACACTGTATGGCATCATGGATGTCGGGCTGCAGCGCACCAGTGCAGGCGGCGTAGGCAGCGTGACTGGTGTCTCCAACGGCGGCTACGCCACGAGCCGCCTGGGCTTTCGAGGGCGCGAGGACCTGGGCAGCGGCTGGAGTGCGGGCTTTGTGCTCGAAGGCAGCCTCAACCCTGATACTGGCACGGGCCGCGCCAGCAATACCAACAACCAAGCCAGCGGCGCTCAGTCGACCACCAGCCTGACCTTCGACCGCCAGTCCTATGTGAGCCTTGCCGGTCCCATGGGCGAAGTGAGACTCGGGCATGACTTCGCGCCTACGCACTGGAACAATATCTATTTCGACCCCTTCAACCAGAATGGAGTGGCCAGAGCCGGCAATCTGACTTTCGCGGCGGTGGGCAGCGGATCGCTCTACACCACCACCGTGGTGAGCAATGCCGTCAGCTACTGGCTACCCAAGGATCTGGGCGGTTGGTACGGCATGGCCATGGTGGGTTTTGGTGAGAACGGCTCCGGTTCGCCACAGAAGAACGACGGCAACTTTGCTGGCGGCCGCCTGGGATATGCCCAGGGCGCGCTAGATGTGGCCGCAGGCATCAGCCGCACCCGCTACGCGCGTACTGCAACTATCGGTGACTACACCCATGCCAATATTGGTGCCAGCTACAACCTCGGCGTTGCCAAGTTGTTCGCCCTATACAACCAAGTGGACGTGGATTTGTCAGGCGGCAAGGTTCGAAAGCGCAGCTATGAGTTGGGCGCGCACATCCCCGTTTCCACGCAGGGCAAGGTGCGCCTGAGCTATGCCATGCTGAATGACGGCAGCTCTGGCGGCTTGCTCAATACGGATGGTTCGGCCCGCAGCGCCAACGATGCTCGTCAAGTTGGTATCGGTTACGTGCACGATCTGTCCAAGCGCACGGCGCTGTATGGCACCTATGCTCATATCCGCAACCGCGGGCAGGCAAGCTATGCCGTCAGCGGCGGTCGTTCGCCGTTGGCCGGCCGCAACTCCTCAGGCCTTGAAATAGGCCTGCGCCACATGTTCTAACCACAAACTCCATCCGTAAGGGCGTCGCATGAATGCGACGCCCAAGCGGAGGCGGCGGTGCCGGCTTCCGCTAATGGATTCATACAGGGTCAACATCATGACAATGCCACGTCGTCACTTGCTAGCGGCCATGGGCAGCGCGCTTGCTGCGTTTGCCGCGCCTTCCGCAGTACAAGCCGCTACCGCGTTTCCCAGCAAACCTATCACACTCATCGTACCGAATGCACCGGGTGGTGCCGTGGATCTGCTGGCGCGCTTGCTGGAGAAGCCTCTGCAACAAGCGTTGGGGCAGCCCATTCTGGTGGTTTACAAGCCCGGAGCCGGAACGGTGATGGGCACGGACTTCGTCGCCAAGTCGGCGCCCGATGGACATACGCTGGGAATGGTGGTCACTTCGCATGTCATCAATCCCGGACTACGTCCACAGATGCCGTTCGATACCACGCGGGACCTCACTGGTGTGAGCCTGCTGGCGACGTCTCCAATTGCGATTTCGGCCAGGGCTGACCTGCCGGTCGCAAATCTCAAGCAGCTGATCGACTATGCGCGCCAGCAGCCGGGCAAACTCAGCTACGCTTCGCCGGGCGCCGGCAGTTCCATGCACCTGGCGGCCGAGCTGCTCAAGCTCACGGCAGGGATCGACATGCTGCACACGCCCTACAAGGGAAATGGAGGGGCCTATCAGGACGTGTTTGGCGGGCGTGTGGACCTGATATTCGACCCCTTGTTCTCGTCACTGCCCCACATCCGGTCGGGACGCATGAAGGCCATCGCAGTCATCGGTCCTGGGCGCTCACCGATTGCCCCCGACCTGGCTGCCGCCAACGAAACCCTGGCCGGCTTTTCGGTGGAAAGCCTGTTTGGCCTGGTTGCTCCTGCCGCCACGCCGGCACCCGTGGTGGACAGGGTCAGTTCCGAGATTGCCCGCATTCTTGCCACACCCGAGATGAAGCGGCGCATGGCTGAGGCCGGTCTGACTCCGGTGGGCTCAACGTCCAGGGAGTTCAATGACCTGATCCGAAAGGAAATGCTCCGCTGGTCACAGGTGATCAAGCAGGCCGGTGTCAAGCTGGACTGAGCGCGTGAAGGGCGGTCCGCGAGACGGCAATCTGGCCGTCCGCGGGCCTGCCCAGTACCTCACTCGAACTTCACATTGAATTCGCGCACCATTTTGTCGAAGGTGTCGTACTGGCTGCGGAAAAAGGCCATGAAGCGTTCTGGCGCCATGCCGTAACCGTCAAAGCCTTGCTGGGCAAGCTGTTGCTTGATAGCGGGCTGCTGCAGCACTTTCTGCAAAGCCTGTGACAGACTGTCGGTGACGGCAGTCGGCATGCGGGCCGGGCCGAAGAAGCCCGCCCAGGGAAGAATGGTCAGCGCTCCGAGCCCGGCCTCGCGCGCAGTGGGAACCTCCGGCAGCAGCACGCTGCGCTCGTTCTGCAGGGTCAGCAGCGCGCGGGCGCGTCCATCCTTGACAAAGCCTGGGGCCGTGGTGCCGGTGGTGAACAGCATTTGTATCTGTCCCCCCACCAGATCGGTCATGGCGGGAACATCGCCCTTGTAGCGCACATTGGTCACTTGGCGCTCTTTGCCCAGCAACTGGAGCATGGCCAACTCCGATGCACTGTTGCTTGAGGCCGAGTTGTATTGACCCGGCTTGCGGCTTATCTCGGCGAGGAATTCCTTGATATTGCGGGCCGCAAAGCTGGACGATACCAGCAGGAACATGGAGAACTGCCCGGCCGTGCTGATCGGCGTGAATTGCTTGAATGGATCATATGGCGCAGAAGGTCTGAGCAAGGGTACGGACACCATGGCGGTATTGGTGCCCAGCATCAGTGTGTGCCCATCGGCTGGCGCGGCCAGCAATGTCTGCGCAGCGAGTATGCCTTCGGCGCCAGGCTTGTTGTCTACGATAACCTGCTGGCGTAACTCGGAGGACAGTCCCTGGGCGATGATGCGCGCCAAGGCGTCTGCTGCGCCACCGGGCGCAAAGCCAACGATCATGCGCAGCGGCCGTGATGGAAACGCTGCGGAGGGTTGGCCCCAGGCCGAACCGCAGGCAGCGACTGTCGCGCCGCCTAGCCATTGCAGCAGTGTTCGGCGCGGCAGATATGCGCCCGATTCGCGGACGGGATTCAGTTCTGATCTTGTCTCCATGGCCTTCCTTTTTTTGTGAGCGGATTCGAGAGAGCGACAGGTGGCAGGCGGTGCTTTCCAAGGTCGCGCCTGCGACCCTGTGAGGCCGGGTCGGAGTCGGAGTTCGCGGCCCCGGCACTGACTAACTATTTGTCCTGGGCGGCGAGCACTGCGCCCTGAGTGACCGGCGCCACATTGCTGCGGTAGAGTCTGAGCCAGCCGCTGTCGAACAAGGGCGCAGCCGGCTGCCAGCGTGCACGGCGGGCGGCCATCTCGGCGTCGTCCACATGCAGGTCGCAGCGCAGGCTGTCCAGGTCCACGGTGATGGTGTCGCCGTCCTCCACTAGAGCGAGGGGACCTCCGGTTGCAGCTTCGGGGGAAACCTCGGCCACTACCAGACCCTTGCACACCAGGCCGGACAGATGGCCGTCGGTCAGCAGCGCGACATGCTCTCCCAGTCCCGCTCCATCGATGCCGAAGACCACGCGCGAAGCACCGCCGCCCATGCCCGGCCCGCCCTTGACGCCTGCGCCACGCATCACCACCACATGGCCGGCACGTATGCTGCCGTTCTTCAGGGCCGCCACAGCGGCGTCCGAAGTTTCGAAGCAGATGGCCGGGCCGGTGAAGCGACGCGACTTGCGTTCGTGAATTCCGGTTTTGACAATGCCTGTGTCCGGGCAGAGGTTGCCGCGCAGCATGGTGATGGCGGGTAGGGTGGCGACAGGGCGGGCCAGAGGGCGTATGACTTCCTCATCGGCGACTACAACCTCTTGCAAATTGTGCTCAAGCGTGTGGCCGGTTACGGTCAGAGCATCGAGTCGCAGCAGAGGCCGCAACTGCGCCAACAGGCCACGTGCCGCACCCGCGGCCTCGAATTCCTCAATCAGGCGCTCGCCCACGGGACGAAGAGCTGCCAGCACTGGCACCTGATGCTGGAAACGCTCGAACATGGCATAGATGTCGACATGGCTCTGCGCTTCGCGAGCCACTGCCTGCAGATGCTTGATGCAATTGACCGAGCCCCCCACGGCCAGCACGGCCTTGGCGGCATTCTCGAAAGCCTGCTCGGTGAGGATCTCCCGCGGGCGCAGATCATCCCAGACCATTTGCACGATGCGCGTACCTGCGGCGCGGACATCGTCCATCATCTTGGCGCTCAGCGCTGCCACTGGAGCGCTGCCGGGCAGGGCCATGCCTAGCGCCTCGCAGACGATGTGCATGGAGTTGGCGGTACCCAGGCCGGAGCAGACGCCCGGCGAGCGTATGGCCTCGCGACTCATGCATACCAACTCCTGTACTGGCATGTTTCCTGTGACTGCATGCATCGCGCCGATGAATACATCCTCAATGTCGGTATGCCTGCCTTGGTACTCGCCGCTGGCCTGGTAGCCGCAGGGAACCATAAGCGTCGGAATATTGAGCCGCGCGGCCGCCATGAGCTGGCCAGGCACCGTCTTGTCACAGGAGGTCAGGCACACCATACCGTCGAGTTGTGCACCTTCAATGGCCACCTCAATGTCATTGGTAACCAGGTCTCGTGCGGCCAGCATGTAGGCGCCCCGAGCGCCCGCGCCGGTGATGAAGTCGCTGGGTGCTGCCGTGCGTATCTCGAAGGGCACTGCGCCCGCGTCGCGTATGGCCTGCTTGATGACCGCAGCGACTTGGTCCAGATGGCTGAAGCAGGCAGCGAGCTCCGAGCTGCTGTTGACTATGGCGATTTTCGGCTTCTCGCAATCCTCCTCGGGTATCCCTAGAGCACGCCAGTGCGCGTTGCGCACCGACCAAAGATAGGAGCCGCGAGGGAAGTTGCTACGTAGCTGGGTGACTTTGGGACGATTCATGGAGTCTTTCTGAAATGGGAGTCGGCGCTGTGAGCTGCAGCAAGGCTAGACACAGTTGCATTTGAGCTGCCAATCAAAATTATGAAATTAAATTTCAAAAAAACTCACGGTAGTAGCACCTAGATGTGAACCGTCAATACGTTATGTGCAAATTTGAGCCCGGACATCGGAGCGATGTGACTGATACTGCTGCGCGGCCTGAGCCAGTTGTAGTAGTGCTGCCAGCTCACCAGGGCATGGGGTCGCTCAGCTGAGTTCTGGTATGTCCAGCCATAGGCCCACTCGCGGAGCACTGACTGGATGAACCGCTCGGCCCTTGCCGTTGGTCTGGTGAACTTGTGCTGCACGCCCAAGGCTTTGCAGGCAGCAGCAAATTCCTTGGAACGGAAGGCTGCACCGTTGTTAGTCAGCAGGCGTTTGATGCGAACGCCAAGCCCCGCGCAGTACGCCACCGCGCTTTGCACAAACGTGACGGCTTCGTGCATCTTCTCATCGCGATACATGGCGGTGTACAACTGGAAGAGCCAGCTTCTGGGACGTGAGGCAGCCGCTTCCATGAAACACACCCATCGATCCTGCAGGGGCGAGAGCTCAAAGAGCTTGAACTCCCGGTTGACATACTGCGCCGCGAAGTTCGGCAACTGCGGTTTGAGCAGGATCTCTTGAGCAAGGCCATTGAGCTGCTAAAAAAGGCCTGTGCGTCAATATGCAACTCCTGTTTAACCGGGAGAAGTCACTGCTGAGTGACGCCATCAAGGCGCACTATGGTACTGCCAGAACTCCTTGCTCAGTTGGCTCTTGCGCGTAGTTCCTACTTCTACCGTTGAGCTCGCGCTGCGGTAGCAGCAAGGACATCGTGGAGCACTACAACCCCTGCGGATATAGCTTCTTTTCCAACTCATTGCGAGCGCGCTTCAGCGGCATCAAAAAAGTCTCTTTGAACTCACTCATGCTGAGTCTCTCTGCCCTAACTGCAATGCTCATAGCAGCAATTGTGTTGCCTTGAGGGTCGCGCACTGGCGCCGCCATGGAGCGCACCCCCAGCTCCAACTCTCCATCGCTGCATGACCATCCGGATTGTCGGCAAGTTTCAAGCAGACCTAGCAGCTCCTCCAAGTCAGTCACCGTCTGAGGGGTCAGAGCCACCCGCTCGATCATCGCCAGCCTTGCACGCGCCTCATGTTGAGGCAGTCCTGACAACAGCATCCGACCAATCGCAGAACAGTACACCGGCAACCTGGATCCTATGCCTAGACCCGTGCTCAAGCTGCGCCGAGCGGTCGAGCGGCCAATGATGATGGCATCGTCCTCCAGCAAAGTGCCAAGCGAAGCGGACTCTCTGGTGCGCTCCGACAGTGCATCCAGTAGCGGCTGGGCCAACGCAGGCATGGGGCGCGATGACAGAAATGAATAGGCGATCAGCAGTGACTTGGGCTGCATCCAAAACAGCTTTCCGTCACTCTCTAAATAACCGAGCTGAACCAGTGTGCTGAGCGAACGTCTGGCTGATGCTGGCGTGGACTGAGTGAGCCTGGCCACTTCCGACAGCGTGAGCCGGGTATGCCGACGGTCAAAGCAAGTCAGTACGCCCAATCCCTTGCGCAGCGATTCCACAAAGTTCTTGTCCTGCATAGCGACCAAATCAAGGTGTTTTCAACATTTTTGCGCATAGCGCAAAAACAGGTTTAACACAAAGTACGACATCCCCATACTGCAGTTCCCCACACAAGAAGGAGACAAGATGCGCAACGCATCCATTCGCAGACGCGAAGCATTGATCGGCATTGCCGCTGCGGTCGCTGCAACAGGTAGCCTGGCTCAGTCAAATCAACCTCTCAAGATCGTCGTGCCTTTCTCAGCGGGAGGTACCGCCGATGTACTGCCGCGCCTAGTAGCCGAAAAAATCCGCGCGGACTACGCAGGTGGCGTGATCATTGAAAATAAGCCCGGGGCTGGTGGAAACAT
Organism: Comamonas testosteroni; assembly: GCF_000761245.1. Taxonomy (GTDB): domain Bacteria; phylum Pseudomonadota; class Gammaproteobacteria; order Burkholderiales; family Burkholderiaceae_C; genus Comamonas; species Comamonas testosteroni_C. The sequence continues at coordinate 47,773 of NZ_AWOR01000049.1, forward strand.
CGGTGCCGATCTAGTGTTCCGGGCACCGCCGGACGGAATGACTGTGCTGGCCTCCCCTCCGGGGCCCATCGCCATCAACCACAACCTCTATCAAAAGCTCAGCTTCGACCCGACTCGCTGGGTACCGGTGACGATTTTGGCCACAGTGCCCAACGTCCTGGTCATCAACCCGAAGCTGCCTGTTAAGTCACTTGGCGAGTTCATCGCATACGCCAAAGCCAATCCCAAAAAAGTGACTGTGGCGACGCAAGGCGACGGCTCCACATCCCACCTGACTGCTGCCATGTTTATGCAGCTGACTGGCACTGAACTGACTGTCATCCCTTACAAGGGAACAGCCCCGGCACTGATTGACCTGATCGGCGGCAATGTGGATGTGTTTTTCGACAACATCAGCTCGTCGGCCACCTACCACCAGGCCGGCAAGGTGCGCATTCTGGCCGTTGCCGACGAGCAGCGCTCTCAAATATTGCCCCAGGTCCCCACCTTCGCCGAGCAGCAATGGCCCGCCATGCAAGCCGTGACTTTCTTTTCTGTTGTGGCTCCCCCAGGCACGAGTGCAGAAATCGCTCAGAAGCTTCAGAAGCAGATGGCCCTGGCTCTGTCATCGAACGACATCCGCAAGCACTTTCAGGAACAAGGTGCCGTGCCTTGTGGTTGGGACCCATCCAAGACTGCTCAGTTCATCCGCCAGGAAACCGAGAAGTGGAAGAAGGTGCTGAAGGCCGCCAACGTCAAGCTCTAACTCTTAGGAACCAACATGCAAGAATCCATCATCCAGTGGCATGGGGCCACTAATACGCGCGTGCCTTTTGGTATCTATACCGACACAGCCAATGCTGATCAGGAACAGCAGCGCATCTATCGCGGCGAGGTCTGGAACTACTTGTGCCTGGAATCTGAAATTCCCGGGGCTGGTGATTTCCGCACTACTTTTGCCGGTGAAACACCGATAGTTGTCGTACGGGATGCCGACCAGGAAATCTACGCCTTCGAGAACCGCTGCGCGCATCGCGGCGCTCTCATCGCTCTGGAGAAATCGGGCCGTACGGATAGTTTCCAGTGCGTCTATCACGCCTGGAGCTACAACCGACAGGGAGATCTGACCGGCGTTGCCTTCGAGAAAGGTGTCAAGGGCCAGGGTGGCATGCCGGCCTCGTTCTGCAAAGAAGAGCATGGCCCGCGCAAGCTCCGCGTGGCTGTCTTTTGCGGTTTGGTCTTTGGCAGTTTTTCCGAGGACGTACCCAGCATTGAGGATTACCTTGGCCCTGAGATTTGCGAGCGCATAGAGCGCGTGCTGCACAAGCCCGTAGAAGTCATCGGTCGCTTCACGCAAAAGCTGCCTAACAACTGGAAGCTCTACTTCGAGAACGTGAAGGACAGCTATCACGCCAGCCTCCTGCATATGTTCTTCACCACCTTCGAGCTGAATCGCCTCTCACAAAAAGGCGGTGTCATCGTCGACGAGTCGGGTGGCCACCATGTGAGCTATTCCATGATCGATCGTAGCGCCAAAGACGACTCGTACAAGGACCAGGCCATCCGCTCCGACAACGAGCGTTACCGGCTCAAAGATCCCAGCCTTCTAGAGGGCTTCGAGGAGTTCGAGGACGGCGTGACCCTGCAGATCCTTTCTGTGTTCCCTGGCTTTGTGCTGCAGCAGATTCAGAACAGCATCGCCGTGCGTCAGTTGTTGCCCAAGAGCATCTCCAGCTCGGAACTCAACTGGACCTATCTTGGCTATGCAGATGACAGTACAGAGCAGCGCAAGGTCAGACTCAAACAGGCCAACCTCATCGGCCCTGCAGGATTTATTTCCATGGAAGACGGAGCTGTCGGTGGATTCGTGCAGCGTGGCATCGCAGGCGCTGCCAACCTTGATGCGGTCATCGAGATGGGCGGAGACCACGAAGGCTCTAGCGAGGGCCGCGCCACAGAAACCTCGGTACGCGGCTTTTGGAAGGCCTACCGCAAGCATATGGGACAGGAGATGCAAGCATGATCAATGAAATTCAAATCGCGGCCTTCAATGCCGCTTACGCGAAGACCATAGACAGTGACGCCATGGAGCAATGGCCAACCTTCTTCACGAAGGATTGCCACTATCGCGTCACCAATGTCGACAATCATGCTGAAGGGCTTGCTGCCGGCATTGTCTGGGCGGATTCACAGGACATGCTCACCGACCGAATTTCCGCGCTGCGCGAAGCCAATATCTACGAGCGCCATCGCTATCGCCATATTCTGGGTCTGCCTTCGATCCAGTCAGGCGATGCAACACAGGCCAGTGCTTCCACGCCGTTCATGGTGCTGCGCATCATGCATACAGGGGAAACAGAGGTCTTTGCCAGCGGTGAGTACCTCGACAAATTCACCACGATTGATGGCAAGTTACGTCTGCAAGAACGCATCGCGGTTTGCGACAGCACGGTGACGGACACACTGATGGCATTGCCGCTATGACAATAGTGCACCGTAGATTGGCTTTGGCCATCGGCGATCCCCACGGTATTGGCCCTGAAATCGCACTGAAAGCTCTTCAGCAGTTGTCTGCCATCGAAAGATCCCTGATCAAGGTCTATGGACCGTGGAGCGCTCTTGAACAAGCAGCGCAGATCTGCCAAATGGAGTCCCTTCTTCAAGACCTCATTCATGAGGAAGCCGGCTCGCTTGCACAACCAGTGCAATGGGGGGAGATCACCCCGCAGGCAGGCCTATCCACGGTGCAATCTGCAACAGCAGCCATCCGGGCGTGCGAAAACGGCGAGGTCGACGCCGTAATCGCCTGCCCCCACCATGAAACGGCCATTCACCGCGCAGGCATAGCGTTCAGCGGCTACCCATCTTTGCTCGCCAATGTTCTTGGCATGAACGAAGACCAGGTATTCCTGATGCTGGTGGGTGCAGGCCTGCGCATAGTGCATGTCACTTTGCATGAAAGCGTGCGCAGCGCATTGGAGCGGCTCTCTCCTCAGTTGGTGGTCAACGCGGTGCAGGCTGCCGTGCAGACATGCACCTTACTCGGAGTGCCTAAACCACAAGTCGCTGTATTCGGGATCAACCCTCATGCATCTGAAGGACAGTTGTTCGGCCTGGAGGACTCCCAGATCACCGCTCCTGCCGTCGAGACACTGCGCAAGTGCGGCCTGGCGGTAGATGGTCCCATGGGAGCCGACATGGTTCTGGCACAGCGCAAGCACGACCTGTATGTGGCCATTCTGCATGACCAAGGGCACATCCCCATCAAGCTGCTGGCTCCTAACGGAGCCAGCGCGCTCTCCATCGGCGGCAGGGTGGTGCTTTCCAGCGTGGGGCATGGCAGCGCCATGGACATTGCCGGCCGTGGCGTGGCCGACTCCACGGCCCTCCTACGCACGATCGCCCTGCTCGGAGCCCAACCGGGCTGAGGACCCTCCATGAACCACCAGATCCATATCCACGACTCTGACATCGCGTTCACCTGCGCGCCCGGGCAATCCGTACTGGATGCAGCCCTGCAGGCAGGCATCGAGCTGCCTTATTCCTGTCGCAAAGGTAGCTGTGGTAACTGTGCGAGCGCCTTGCTCGACGGAAATATTACTTCCTTCAATGGCATGGCCGTGCGCAGCGAACTCTGCACCTCGGAGCAGGTATTGCTGTGCGGCTGCACCGCCGCCAGCGATATACGTATCCAGCCGAGCTCCTTTCGCCGCCTTGACCCGGAAGCCCGAAAACGTTTTACGGCCAAGGTGTACAGCAATACACTGGCGGCACCCGATGTCTCGCTGCTGCGCCTGCGCCTGCCTGTGGGCAAGCGCGCCAAATTTGAAGCCGGCCAATACCTGCTGATTCACCTCGACGACGGGGAAAGCCGCAGCTACTCTATGGCCAATCCACCCCATGAGAGCGATGGCATCACATTGCATGTGAGGCATGTACCGGGTGGTCGCTTCAGCACTATCGTTCAGCAGTTGAAGTCTGGTGACACATTGGAGATCGAACTGCCATTCGGTAGCATCGCGCTGAAGCCTGACGACACAAGGCCCCTGATTTGCGTTGCAGGTGGCACGGGATTTGCGCCCATTAAATCCGTTCTTGATGACTTAGCCAAACGCAAGGTTCAGCGCGACATAACGCTGATCTGGGGGGCTCGCAACCCCTCGGGCCTGTATCTTCCTAGCGCCATCGACAAGTGGCGCAAAATCTGGCCACAGTTTCGCTACATTGCAGCCATCACCGACCTAGGCGATATGCCTGCGGATGCTCACGCAGGTCGGGTGGATGACGCGCTACGCACACACTTTGGCAACCTGCACGATTATGTGGTGCACTGCTGTGGCTCACCAGCTCTGGTTCAATCAGTACGCACAGCTGCTTCCGGTATGGGCCTGCTTGCACAGGACTTCCACGCGGATGTTTTTGCGACAGGCCCGACTGGTCACCACTAGAAGTAGCTATCCATGCGATATCAACACGGCGGGCTTGAGACGGGCATAAAGCATTCGTGCCAATGCCTGTGTTGACGCTGGTACCGATATTGGTCATTGTTTGCTTCAATCATCCTTCACGCAGTGCTCGCCAGTTATTCTCGGTCTTGCGCATGGTGATCTTGCCTTTCATCTGAAGCTGCTGCTCTTGCAGCCAGTACAAGACGCCCAAGGAAGGCTTCGCGCCTTCCTTTATGCCGCCGTGTTGTTGGCTCGCTGCCTGGCGCAGTGCTTCATCGAGAGGATACGAGATCTACTGCCTGCGGGCCTGTACCTGAGTGGTGATGGTGAATTTGTTGTCTTTCTCGGGCAGGCGCTTGCCGTTGCGCTCCACCACCTTGCCGATAGCAATGCTGCCGATCACCGGGGGCGTGATCATCAAACCTTTGATCATGGAATGCTCCAATAAAAAAGTCCTCCAGGGCCAGGCCAAGGAGGACAGGGAGAGGTAAAAGAAAAGGGGGAAAGGGAGGAGGGGAGGGATATCCGAGGGCGGACCGCGATGTCACAAACTCCCTGGTCTTTGCTGCTAGATTGGGTACGCCGGAAACTCCCCCAATCGAGATGCAACCCAGGATCAACTTCATTGAGAGAGGGCGCCTTTTCAGGCGCGAACTCAAGCGACGCCGAGTCAGGTTCCTGCCGATGCAGGTCTTGCGCCGGATATTTGAAAAAGCTGGCGTCTAAACCCTCCACGCTGAGCGAGAGCCTTTCCCGGCTCAAGCCTCGGCTTCCGGCTCATAGGCGCAAATCCGCCGAGATCCTGCCCGCGAACTCAGATAGTGTTGCGCCAGCGTCGGATACTCCTGCACGAACTGGCAGTTGTTGAACACCTGATCGCCGACATCGATGGGATACAGACAGCGCAAGGCTTGCTCGGCACTGTCCGAGCCGTCGCCGGCTGGAGCGATACCGCTTTGGACCAACTCCCAGAACACCTTCTCCAGGGTAATCAGCCGCGCAATCAGCGCTTCGTCCCGCTCGATGCGAAAGATGCGCAACTCCTGCTCGCCCACCAGCACCACCACATTGGCGGCGCGCTGTCCTTGTCCCTGGAGCAAGTTCTTTCCCGATACGGCCCCGCCATCAGCAAAGGTGCTCCGCTGCTGTGGGAGCTGAGCGAGCAGTGGGTGACCGCGCATTTTCTGGATCAGTCTTCCACAAGGTAAGAGTCTTTGATCGGGCAAGGCTGCTTGGACACACACGCGATGGAGTCCACACTAACATTTCATTCCTGGCCGGTACACAGAGCACGCTCTTGACTTCAATCTACTAGTTGGTAGACTGCGTGCATGGATATTGATCTCTCCCCTAGAGCCACCGAGATCGCGGCCTGCGCGCGCGCGCTGCTGGTCAGTGGTGGATACAACAGCTTCAGCTATGCCGACATCTCGGAGGCCGTGCATATCAGCAAGGCCAGCATCCACCATCACTTTCCGAACAAGGCCGAATTGGTACGCACGGTTCTGGTACTGTATCGCGAAGAAGCGCGTGCTGGACTGACGGCCCTGGCGCAACGGATTCCTGACCCAGTCGCCCAGCTTGAGGCCTACATAGGGTACTGGGCGACATGCATGCGTGATGTCACTTCGGCCTTTTGCATCTGCGCCATGCTGGCAGCTGAACTACCTACCATACCACCCGAAGTCGCTGCCGAAGTCAGTGGGCACTTCTTGGATCTGACTGTATGGCTCTCCTCTCTATTGGCTAAAGGGGCTGCAGAGGGAGTGTTTTTTCTTAGCACGAGCCCAGAAGGCGAGGCAATGACAGTCGTGGCGACGGTGCATGGTGCCATGCTGTCAGCGCGTGCCTATGGCGACCCGGATGCTTTTGCAGCAATCGTTCAGCCGCTTATACGACGGCTGACATCCCAGTAGCCGGCTTACAACTCCTTGTGCAGAGATTTGAAGCTTTCATTTATTCAGATTACCTACCAACTAATAGATAGATAATTTCCATGACATCTCCGCTATCACTCCTAGGCTTGATCCACACCTGCGTCAGCTTGATCCCAGTCGTTGCTGGCCTATACAGCTTCGTCCGTCACCAGTCCATTGAGCCAGCAAGCCGCTCCGGCAGGATCTACCTCGCAGGGCTGATGGTCTCGGTGCTCACAGCTTTCGGCCTGTCGAGCACGGGGGGCTTCAATCCGGGCCACGCCGTGGGCATCTTGGCCCTTCTTGCCGCTTTCGGGAGCCTACTTATACGACGCCTGTCCATACTGGGAAGGCTGCGGCCGTACCTGGCGACATTCGGTCAAAGCTTCAGCTTCTTCCTGCTACTGGTTCCAGGGATTGCCGAAACCCTGACACGCCTGCCAGTTGCACATCCTTTGGCCGAAGGGCCACAGTCGGCATTGGTGCGTGCCACGCTGCTCGCGTGGTTTGTCATCTTCATCGTTGGGTTTGCCTTGCAGGCCTGGGCCATCCGCTCAGGTCGTACCAGCGCTGCCCGGTAGCAGCGGCGGCCACATGCAGACTAGGCTTGCTGACGCGTGGCAGCGAGGACAATTTCACGCACGCAAACGCCCTCCGGCTGCGAATAGGCGTAGTAAATCGCATTAGCCACGTCTTGCGCGGAGAGCACCTTGCCGCCCATATCGGCTTTCCAGGCCTCATAACCCGTCTTGATGTCTTCGTCGGTGGTGTGGCCCAGCAGCTCGGTTTCCACGGCGCCCGGCGCGATCGTGGTCACGCGTACGTTGTGTGCCGAGAGTTCCTCGCGAAGGTTCTCCGACAGCCCATGGACGGCGAACTTCGTGCCCACATAGGCAACGTGGTTGGGGAAAGTCTTGCGGCCCGCCACCGAGCTGATGTTGATGATGTTGCCGCGCTTGCGCTCGACCATGCCCGCTGCGACGGCATGCACGCCGTTCAGCACACCCTTGACATTCACGTCCAGCATGCGTTCCCACTGGTCCGGATCCTGGCGCGTGATCTCGCCCAGCAGCATGACACCGGCATTGTTGATGATTGCATCGACCGGGCCAAAGCGCTTTTCACCCTCCTGCACGGCAGCGCCCAGCGCGGCGCGATCGGTCACATCCACGGACAGCGCCAACGCTTTAGGCAGGTTCAAGGCCTGCATCTTGTCGAGCCGGCGAGCCAGCAGTAGCAGGGGATAGCCTAGCGAGGAAAACAGGCGGGCTGTGGCCAGGCCAATCCCAGAGCTCGCGCCCGTGATGACGATCAGTGGTTTAGGGATATCGCTCATGGCAACTCCTTCAAGGAATAGGTTTTACAGATGGGTTGTTTTCCTGGAAGTCTATTTCATGGACGGTTCATCTGAATAATGGTTTATTCTTCTCTCATCCATACGATTTACTTATGACTTCAGCATGGACTATCGCCAACTTCGTGCCTTTGTTGCCGTCTTCGAGAAGCGCAACATCACAGCCGCTGCACAGCAGATCCACCTAACCCAACCAGCTCTGTCTGGCAGCATCAAGCTACTAGAAGAGTCTTTGGGTACGACCTTGTTCATCCGCAGAGCCCGCGGCGTGGACGTCACCGACGATGCACGGTCCTTGTATCCACAGGCTCGTCGAATGATCGCTGAGGCGGACAATTTGGCGCTGCGCTTTCGCAAGCGCGGTGAGCGCGAGCGCCTGACGATCGGTATCGAGCAGGATGTCGCCCGAAAGACGGTGCAGAGCCTCGTCGCAACTGCCAATGCCTGCGTGCCAGACCTGCAGTTGCATATGTTGACAGGATGCGAGGGAGATGCTCGACTGGCCAGTGAAGATCTGCGTTGCGAAGACGAGTTGTTTCTCCCTGTCTTGAGCGAGCGCTTTGTGGTCGCGTTGGCTGCAGGGCAGCCTGCGCCAGAAACCGCTTGGACGCCTGCCTCCGAACCTGACGGAAAAATGTCGTGGGTGATTTGTCCAACCCACTCCAGCCATCAACGGCTTATGTCCATCTATGGCCCCGCAGCAAACTCTCCGGCAGCCCATGCAAGCAATTTTTTGCTAGCTCTTGACCTTGTTGCTGCAGGTATCGGGGCGGCCATCGTGCCGGAGTCTTTGGCTCAAGAGACTCTTGGAGTCCATGCCCGTCAACTGCAGGGAGTGGATCTGAGGCGCCGAATTGGTCTGTGCTACCCCGCACAGTCACTGGACATTGGCTCTTTGACATTGCTTCGCAACGCGCTGGACTCTGACTAAACAAGAACTCTCACGCGATACGAAATTCACCTAAAAATCGTGAAGTGCGGGCCAAAGAAACCATCATCAAATTCATGGCTCAAAAGCCTTTGTTTGCCCGAAATTTTTCCGTGCAAAGCGGTCCACAGGACCCCCCAGTCTTCACTTAAGCCATAAAAAGAGACGTCAAGGCATATGCTAAGGCCTGATGAGATTTGATTGACAGGCCTCAGAAGGCACCACAATCGCGCCGTGATTCGGTATGTTTTGGCAGATGAACAATGGGCTCGAATCCTCCAGGACGTGGATGAACGGTTTGAGGGCGTTGATTTGCAGGCGCTTCTGGCCGACAAAGCGTTTGACGCAGACTGGCGGAAGCAACGTTTGCTGGCATAGGGCGTGGCCAAGTCGTGATCGCGCAGAAGTCCAATTGACAGGCTCCCATGGCGATCGATATGGAGATCTATAAGTGGAGGCACTTGATCGAGAACTTCTTTTGCAAGCTCAAGGAGTTCCAGCGCATTGCAATGCGCAGCGACAAGACAGTCAGTAACTTCGCTGCTGTCACCACGCTGGCGTCCGCCGTGATCAATTCACGCTAAATCTCAACAGACCCTAGTATCTTTCTAAAGGCTATTGGCGCTGGGGATGCGTGACCTGAACAGGATATGGCTGGTTTTGCCGCACAGGTGCTCTGTTGCACAAAGGCGGCATGACCCTAACCCCAGACCCAGTTGCGCCATGGCGTGAACGGCCATAGTTGTCGGACGGCCGACCTGCGTGAAGCGATTGAGCAATGCCATGCGCGCGTGCTACACGCGTGCTACAAATGACACTGAATATGTACTCATAAGGCCAAGTCATGAGGAATCATCCAGCAGACATTGAAAACACGGCTGCCTTCCGTGCCACTTGGAATGCGATGGATCGTTCAATGGTGGTCGCGGAGTTCAGCATCGACCGGCGCCTGCAGCATGCGAACCGAAACTTCCTGGATCTTCTCGGCTATTCGGAGCATGCCGCGCAAGGCCAGCTTCACCAGGATTTCTGCCTGGCTCAGGAGGTTGCAAGCGCCGACTATGAGTTGTTCTGGCAAAGCTTGCAGAATGGAGAGCCGCTGTCGAAGCAGTGTGCCCGGCGGCATCAGGATGGCAGCGTCCGCTGGCTCGAAGCCAACTATTCGCCCGTGCTGGACGATGCCAAACATGTCGTTGGCGTGGTCAAGGTGGCAATCGATGTGACCGAACGGGTCCGACGTGAACACCTCCTGCAGGCACGCAACGAGCGCCTAGCCCTGGTGGCTGACGCCACAGACAACGCGGTTCTCCTGCTGGACGATGCCTGGAAGATCAGCAACGTGAATACGGGCTTCACCCGTATGCTTGGATGGTCCCGGGAGGAAGTTCTGGGCCGCAACTCCATCGACCTGCTGTGTATTTCCATGGAGACGGACCTCAAGGCACTGTACAGCCAGCAGTTGATGACCGGACAAGTCGTGCGGCGAGAGGAACTCGTCCATGGCCGTGATGGCCAGCGCTATTGGGTACGTGTCGCCTCTCACCCGGTCATGAATGCCGAGGGGGTGATCGAACAGGTGGTGACCGTTCTCGGCGACATCACTGGTAAAAAGCTTTACGCGGAGTTCCAGCGCAAGGTGCTGGAGGCCATGGTGCGGGAGCAACCGCTGTGCGACGTGCTGGACATGGTCTGCCGCGAGGTGGAGCGCATCGCACCGGATGTCTGCAGTTCCATTCTGGCCGTGGACGAGGACAGAACTCTGAGGCCCCTCGCTGCTCCGCACCTGCCCAAGAGTTTTTCCGATGCCCTCAATGGTTCGCCGATTGGGCCTATGGCGGGGTCTTGCGGTACTGCGGCCTTTCGAAACGAAGCCGTGTTCGTCGACGACATCGAAACCGATCCGCTGTGGACCGAACCCTTTAAATCGATGGCGCTGTCGCTGGGGCTCAAAGCCTGCTGGTCCGCGCCCATCCACGCGACCGATGGCAAGGTCATCGGGACGTTCGCCTTCTATTTCCGGAGGAGGGTAGTTGCTACGGCCTTCCATCAGAAGTTGGTGAATGTGTGCATCCATCTGTGCGTAATGGCCATGGAGCGCGAGCAGTCCCGCTCAATGATCCGCCAATTGGCGTTCTACGATGGACTGACCGGCCTGCCCAATCGCAGCCTGCTGCTCGCAAAAGCCGACCATGTGCTTACAGATGCCTCTCGGGAGGCGACATCCTTCGCGGTACTGTTCATCGACCTGGACCGGTTCAAGCAGGTGAACGACTCACTGGGCCATCCCGCTGGCGACACATTGTTGCGCGACGTTGCCCTGAGCATTCGACAGGGGCTCCGGGGGATGGACATCCTCGGTCGCCTTTCCGGGGACGAGTTTGTCGTCGTCGTTCCCCAGGTGGACGTGCCTCAAATCACCGACCGGGTGGAGAAGTTGCAAGTGCTGCTGTCTTCGTCCAAGACCCTGGACGGCGTGACCGTGTCGCCTTCGGCCAGCATTGGCATTGCCATGTTCCCGAGCGACGGGCGTGACATGGAGACGCTGATCCAGCGTGCCGACATGGCCATGGAGCAGGCCAAGGCCAGTGGTCGTGGACGTTTCCGGTTCTTCAGCCTGGAGATGAATGAGTTGGTGCAGCAGCGCCTGCTCATGGAAAGCCTGCTGCACGACGCGTTGAAGCACAAGCGCCTGCGCTTGGCCTTCCAGCCTCAGGTCGACATCACCACCGGCCATCTGTCGGGAGTGGAGGCCCTGGCGCGCTGGAGCGACCCTGTCCTCGGTGAAGTCTCACCAGCCCGCTTCATTCCCTTGGCGGAGGAATGCGGGCTGATCGGGGAACTGGGAGCCTGGGCATTGCAGGAAGCCTGCCGTTGGCTGGGACGCTGGAGAGAGGAGGGTCTGCGGATTCCTTCAGTCTCGGTCAATCTCTCACCGTCGAGTTTCCACAACCTCGCGTTGCCCGACCTGATCGCCAGGACATTGGATGAGCACCATCTCGAACCGAAAGACCTGACCCTGGAGATTACGGAGAGCATGCTGCTGGACAGCAATCCGTCAACACTGAAGACTCTCGCCGAAGTGCACTGCCTTGGCATCAAAATTTCGATGGATGACTTCGGGACCGGTTACTCCTGTCTCAGCTATCTGCGCCGCCTGCCGGTGAGCGAGTTGAAGCTGGACAAGAGCTTCGTGGCGGACCTCGAGGGCGATGCAGCGGCTCGGGCACTGAGCCACGCCATCTTGCGCATGGGCGAAAGTCTGCAACTCACGGTGGTGGCAGAAGGCGTGGAGACCGAATTTCAATACCGCTTGCTTAAGGAGCAGGGTTACCACGTGGCTCAGGGCTATCTGATTTCAAAGCCGTTGGCCCCTGAAGACTTCGGGCAATGGCTGTCCGCTAATGGCCGAAATGATGAATTCACGGCTACGCCAGGAAGCTGACAGTCATAAGGCTGTGGGAACTGAGCATCGCTAGTCGCTCAGGTGAGTCGAAGTTTGCTCGCTCAGGGCCCCGACGATATGCGCAGGTGTCGATGGACTTGGCCCGTACCTCATCATTTCCTTCTCGCTCCGAGGCTGAACACCCCTGCTCAAAGGCCTGCAGCAAGCTTTCGATGCTCCTCTTTACCTCTTGCGTCTGATGCGCTGCATCCGAGCCGAGGGCGGCCATAGTGCAGCCTGCCGCCCGATTGTCACGATGCTCGCGAGACAGATAGCTGCGCACAAAAGTAGGCAGGTCAATACCTTTCGTTAACTCTACGGTCTGCTCTATCCCGCAAGCGGAAGATTCCGCCATCAAGTCCGTCTCGGAGCGGAATTGCTTGTAGAAGCCGCCTTGCGTGATCCCCTTGCCGCCATCAAGTCGACCACGCCTACGCCATCGTATCCACGCTCGCGAAACAGCGCTGACGCCGTTTTCACGACATGTGCACGGCTGGCCTGTGCTTTGTTGAGCTGCCGCAGTTACGGTAGCGCCATTCGTACCTGAGGCTTGGACTGTTCGGCCGATCTGATCAGCGATGGCGTGGACTGCGTTATACGTGGAGGAGGCCTGCCAGACTCGGCCCTGGTGGCTCGGCGCTTGCCGGACCTAGAGTGGGTGACATGTGCGCTGAAAGATAAATTGGACGGCCACGGACAGCTCCAGCAATCAGGCTTATTCAATACGAATATCTGCAGCCTTGACGACTTGCTCCGATGCAATCCAATCGGCGTTCAGGAGCTTTTGAAAATCCTGAGTTGGCAGGGATCCCGCTTCCACGCCGACTCGAGCTAGGCGCTCTTGCACCTGGGGGTCTGCCAGCACTTTGGCCATGGCCTTGTTGATGCGTTCAATCTCTGCGCGTGGCGTGGCCGCAGGTGCTAGCAGACCCAACCAGGAATCAAAGGCGTAGCCCTGTACGCCACTTTCTGCGACCGTGGGCAGCTCCGGCAAAAAGCGCGAGCGATTTTTGCCCGTGTAGGCCAGCAGCTTGATACGTGGATCAGCTTTGAAGCTGAGCATGCCGATACTCGCGCCTGTGACTACTTGAACACGCGCTGCCAGGAGCTCGGTGGTTGCATCTCCGGTCGATTTGGTGGGGATGTGCTGCAGCTTCACGCCCGCCTTGGACCCCAGTGCCGCAGTGGCGAGATGCGAGGCACTGCCGTTGCCCGCGGAGGCATAGAACAGCGCATTTGGCTCCTTGTGAGCGCGGTCAATGAGGTCCTTGATCGACGTGATTCCAGATTGAGCGGACACGCCAACAATGTATCCGGTGCGGCCGACATAGGAAACGCCGACGAAATCCTTGTTCGGATCGTAGGAGAGCTTGTTGTACAGATAGCCTGTCAGATGGTGACTGGCGGCCGCCATGACCAGCGTTGTGCCATCCGCCGGGGACTTGGCCACTTGAGCCGTCGCAACCGTTCCTCCGGCTCCGGCCTTGTTCTCCACAATCACGGACGCACCAAGCTCCTTGCCCAGCTCGTTGCTGAAGGTTCTTGCCACGGTGTCCTGAACTGCGCCTGCGCCGAAGGGAACGACGATACGTATCAGCTTTTCTGCATGTACCTGGTTCAGCGATGCGATGGCCAGCATCGTCACCAGAACGTTTCGGCGTGAAGGGAATTTGAATCTAGAAATTGTCATTTGTTTGGTCTTTCACGCGGCCAGCCAGGTTTCGGCAAGGCGCACAAAGTAGGAGGCGCCAATGGGGATGATTTGGTCGTTGAAGTCGTAGGAACGGTTGTGAAGCAGGCAGGGGCCATTTCCATGCCCTGGCAATCGGTGATCGCCAGCTCCATTGCCTAGAAATGCATAGCAACCAGGACGTACACGCAACATGTGCGCAAAATCTTCGGCTGCAAGCACGCCGGGGTACTGGGTATCTACGGCCTCATCACCGACAATTTCTCTCATGACCTCAGCAGCAAAGGCTGCCTCTTTCTCATGGTTGATGACGGGAGGGGATGCTCTCCTGAACTGGACGTCAGCAGTGCAACCATGTGCCAAGGCGATATGCTCTGCCGTTCTCCTCAGGGCCGTTTCCAGCTTGTCTAAAGCCTCCAGGGAAAAGGTGCGTACAGTGCCGCCGAGCCATGCACTATCGGGGATCACGTTGGGGGCGTCGGAGCCCTGAATTTGCGTGACGGCCAATAGCGCACGCTCCAGGGAATTGATGTTTTTGGCCACCAGTGTTTGCAGCTGCTGCCCCAAATCGATCACTGCTGCCACTGGATCAATGCCAGTGTGGGGCAGGGAGGCATGTGTTCCGCTGCCATGAAGCGTAATGCGGAAGGTGTTGCTGGAGGCCATGAGCGCCGATGCGTTGAGCGCAAACGCACCCACCTGGTCCAACGCAAAGTTGTGAAGCGCAAACACGGCATCACATGGAAATCGTTCAAAGAGACCTTCTTCGATCATCTTCAAGGCGCCGGCTTTGCCCATTTCCTCAGCGGGCTGAAAGATCAAGTGCACCGTACCGGCAAAGTTGCGAGTTCTGGCCAGGTGCTTTGCCGCCGCAAGCAGCATGGTGGTGTGCCCATCGTGACCACAGGCATGCATTCGGCCTGCATGCTGAGATCGGTGCTCAAAGTCGTTTTCCTCCTCTAGAGGAAGTGCATCCATATCAGCGCGAAGGCCTATGGTTTTCGCTCCTGAAAGCTTGCCTTCGATCACTCCAACCACACCTGTGCCCGCAATTCCCGTATGAACGTCGATACCCCAGGATTGCAGCGTCTCAGCGACGAGCGCAGCCGTACGGACTTCTTCAAAACCCAATTCAGGATGCGCGTGAAGATCGCGGCGCAATGACACAAACTCCGAAAAATCGGAAAAACCATCTATCAATCTTGGTGACATATCTCAATTCAGTGACAACAAGCGTAGGAGGCTTGTTGCTCGGAATTGTGTACATATTTCATATGGTTTTATTAAACTAATTTGCTATATGTAAAAAGCATAAAGATAGAAGGGGCCGGTGCGTTCGGGTTCACTGGCTGATGTCGCCACGGTACCGCGCTGTAGCGCAACTAGCATCTGCGTCGTAGCTCAAACGCAACCCGTCCAGCGTTGTAGAAGCGGCCGTTCCTAGCTTGGGGGGCACAGGTGCAGGCACGGATTTTTGTGCAGGCTGAGCCGACTCAGGACCCTCTGCGCGGACATTTCTGCCAGGTACTGGCCAACTTTCGGTGACCAAGTTGACCGCTTCAGTCTTGAACTCTTCTTTCGTAATGGAACCTACAACGGGGTCTCAGTTTTGAGGCGATATGGCGTCCAGTTCAGTCGGGTCGGTTTACATTGGCCATGGCTTGCTGCAAGTCATCAATCAGATCATCTGGATTTTCTAAGCCAACATGTAGGCGCACCACGGAATGTGTGCCTGACCAGGCGCTATGTTCACGCAGACGCTCAGGGGCCGCGATCAAGGCAAGGCTCTCATATCCCCCCCAGGATGCGCCAATGGCAAACCAGCGCAGTGCGTTGACAAAGGCCTCGGCACCGGCGGCATGCACTCCGTCGACAAAGGCGAACGAAACCAGACCGTTGGCACCATGAAAGTCGCGTTTCCAGAGTGCATGACCGGGGTCACTGGGCAAGGCCGGGTAGAAGACGCGCTCCACCAGAGGTTGGGATTGCAGCCACTGTGCAACTTCGGTCGCGTGGCGTTGGTGTTGGGCCAAACGCACGGGCAAGGTGCGAATGCCGCGCAGAGCCAGATACGCGTCGTCGGCACCGATGGTCAGGCCTAGAGCTTCATACGCGGTGGCTATCTTCTCGGACAACGCCGCGCTGTCGGTAACAACTACACCTTGCATCACGTCGGAATGTCCGCCGATGTACTTGGTGGCGGCCTGGATGGAGATATTGGCGCCCAAAGCCAAAGGCTGGTACAGCCAGCCTGCGCCCCAGGTATTGTCGGTGGCCAGAGGAACACCATGGGCTTGTGCGATGGCCGCCAGGGCTGGCAGATCCAGAATTTCGTACAACAGGGAACTGGGGGACTCGACGTAGATAAGCTTGGTATTGGGTCGAATTTTGGCTGCGAGATCGTCCTGGGAGGGAGAGAAATACTCGAGCGTAATGCCCAGGCGTTGCAGCAGGGTGGCGTCAACACGGCGTACAGGGGAGTACACACTGTCGGCCACCAGTGCATGGTCACCAGGGGAGAGCAGCGCCACAAGCACCAAGCTGATGGCTGCCAGGCCCGAGGGGGCGAGGAAAGCGCGATGGCCTCCCTCCAGGCCTAGTAGTGCATCTTCGAGCGCGCGGTGTGTGTCAAGACCGTGGCGGCCATAGGAAGCGACCCGCTCGCCAGCCACCCGTCGGTGGTGGTGATCGGCATAGGCCGCAGTATTGGCAAAACGCACGGTGCTGGTGCGCACCACAGGAACGTTCACGGGGCCGGAGCCACCGCGCAGCGTGGGGCTACCTGCGTGTAGCAGGCGCGTGGCGGAGCCGATGGCGGATGGTGAAGAGGTGCTGCTCATGCCACGGCCTCGCTGGGGCGGAAGTAGGCGGCGTTGTAGTTCTTGACTTCGCCGGTCTCGGGGTCGATGGCCACACGGCCTGTCAGTGTCTCCAACGGCTGACCGTAAAGGTGAAAGTGCAGCGTGGGTTCATTGCCGACCACGGCGATTGCGTGGATATCGTCGGGTAAGAAGGCGATGGAGGCACCGGGCTGCACGGTAAATTCGCGCGCCAGATGTATTTGGGCATGGGCAGGGTTGGAGCGGTCGTCGGTGCGCTCGTACAGGCGGTTGATTTCCTGACCTTCGACGGCCACGATCACGGCCCAGGTCGTGTGGTTGTGCGGTGCCGTGGTCTTGCCGGGGTTGATGGAGTTCAGATAAAGGGCCAGGTCTGCATCGCCGTCTGCGGGATTGAGTCGGTACCGCGTGGAGGCACCCACGCCATCAGTCTGGGCAGGCGGGGGAAAGTCTGCGCGACTGAACAATGCCTTGTGGGCGGCCAGTTGCTCCAGCCTCTCGGTGATGGCGGCCAGGGTTTTGCGGTCGGGAGCGCCGGTTTTAATCAAGCGGCGCACGTCGGCCAGCGCCGAGTCCACGGCCTGGCGACGTTGATCGGCGATAGGGGTAGAGGAAGAAATTGTCATAGCGAGGCTCCTAGTGGGTATGGTTTTCAACGTGTCAGAGCGCGAAGCGTAGGCTGTTGAAGGCCAGCGGGGATGGGGGAGGCAGCGGTCTGGCGCGTGCGCCGTCGCCCAGAGCCCGTTGTAGGAACTCTCGCGTGCGTTCGCTGCGCGGGCTGCCGAAGATCTGGGAAGAGGGACCGTGCTCGACGATACGGCCGGCCTCGGTGAAATAGACCTGGTCGCTGACCTCTTCGGCAAAGCGCATCTCGTGCGTGACCAGCACGCAGGTCATGCCGTCCCTGACGAGGTCTCGAATCACGGTCAGAACTTCGCCCACGGTTTCGGGGTCCAGAGCCGAGGTCACTTCATCGAACAAGATGAGTTCGGGCCGCATGGCCAGGGCGCGCGCTATGGCTACGCGCTGCTGCTGGCCGCCTGACAGCTCGCCTGGATAGGCGTTTTCCTTGTGGTCCAGACGCACCTTCTGCAGCAAAGCACGGGCCTCGCGCTCGGCCGTCGCTCGGTCACGTCCGACCACACGGGTGGGGGCAATTACCAGGTTCTCCAGTACCGACAGGTGGGGGAAAAGGTTGTATTGCTGGAACACAAAGCCCACGCGCTTGCGCAGTGCTATCAGCTCGGCCTCGGTGCGCAGCTGGTCTACGCGCGTGCCGGCCACGGTGATGCTGCCCTGCTGAGGCCTCAGCAGGCCCGTGATGCAACGCAGGATGGTGGACTTACCTGAGCCCGAAGGGCCGATGATGGTTACGGCCTCGCCGCGCCGCACTTGCACGTCGATGCCGCGCAGCACATGGTTGTCGCCGAAGGACAGGTGCACGCCGTGCAGGTCGACCAGGGGTGGTGTCGCTTCTGTCGTGATTGCCTTGTTGCTGGCGATCTGGGTGATAAAGGAGTCAGTGGCGTTCATGGCGGCGCTCCAGGTTGCGCGTGGCGCGGGCTATCGGATAGCAGTAGGCAAAAAACAAGGCGAGCAGCGCGAAATACACGAGGATGGTGAAGTCCGTGCGGGCTACGGTGTTGCTGGCGATCTGTGCAGTGTCGACCACGTCGTGTACGCCCACCAAGGAGGCCAATGAGGTACTCATGGTGATGCTGGCGTAGAGGTTCATCCAGGGTGGAAGCATGCGACGCACGCACTGGGGCAGGACGATGAGGCGGAAGATCTCGCGGCGGCGAAAGGCCAGGGACTGGGCAGCCTCCCACTGAGCGCTGGGAATGGACTGGATCGCGCCACGGAAGATCTCGGCCACGTTGGCGCTGGTGGGCAGGGCCAGACCCAGAACGACCTTGATCCAGTCGGGGAACGGAAAGGACCAGCTCACCAGCTTCACCTCGAAGGGGAACACGTAGGTAGTGAAGTAGATGAGCACCAGGATGGGCGCGTTGCGGAACAGTTGCACATACCAGCGCACGATGGTGCGCAGGCCTGGCGTGGGCGAGAGCGACAGCGCACCCAGCATCAGACCGACCACGGTGCCCAGAGCCACGGCCAGCACGCTGATCTCGATGTTGACCCACAGGCCGCGCAGCAAGGCGGGCAGCCAGTTCCAGAGATGGACGAAGGCGGGTGGCGTGCTGCCGCTAGTGGTCCAGTACAGGACGAGTACCAGCAGGGCGGTGGCGGCGGTCAGCCAGGGGTTGCGCAGCGCACGGCCCCATGCGGGATGCGCCGGCGCCACGGGACGAGAAAGGGCTTCACTGGCCATAGCCGGGCATCCTCCAATGGTGTTCCAGCCAGCGGCCCGCCAGGCTGACCAGCCAGGTAAGGAGGCCGAACCATAGCAGGATAAGCAGCAGCAGCTCCAGCACGTTGTCGCGCTGGGACCAGATCATGATGGACTCATAAGTCACGTCACCCACAGCGATGGCCGAGGCCACGGCAGTCATCTTCACCAGGTCTACCAGGTTGTTGACGAGGGAGGGAAGGGCAAAGCGTATGGCTAGCGGCAACTGAACACGCGCCAGCAGTTGGCGCTGCGAAAAGCCTAACGAGCGCGCGGCCTCCAGCGTGGTGGCAGGCACGGCTTCGATGCCGGCGCGCAGCGCCTCGGCATGAAACACCCCCTTGTGCAGCGAGACCACGATCACGACCCAGACGAAGGGCGTGAGCGGGTTATTGCCCGCTCCCCAGTCGCGCAGTTGCTGGGTGATGAGCATGTTGAGTACCAGAAAGGCGCAGTACAGCTGGACCAAGGTGGGTGTATTGCGCGTGACTTCGACAAAGGCGCGGGCGGTGCGCTCCAGCGAGGGCCGACCCGAGGTCAGGGCCGCTGCAAGGGCTACGCCGGCGGCCAGGCTACCGGGAATGGTCAGCAGGGCCAGTTGCAGGGTCACGATCATGCCGCGCACGAAGGCCTGGCGCTCGGAGGTGTCCAGCACAAAGGCATAGTTGAGCCCCAGGGGCCGCAGGGCATCGACTGCCTGGTGTAACCAGTCGGTGCTCATGCGCTGGCCTCCAGGGTTCGGGCTGGGTCTGCCACAACCGGAGCCGGGCGCAGCGCGGCAACGGCGCGTGCG
This sequence comes from Comamonas testosteroni, assembly GCF_000761245.1. Classification (GTDB taxonomy): domain Bacteria; phylum Pseudomonadota; class Gammaproteobacteria; order Burkholderiales; family Burkholderiaceae_C; genus Comamonas; species Comamonas testosteroni_C. The sequence continues at coordinate 67,513 of NZ_AWOR01000049.1, forward strand.
ATGCGCTGCACAGCGTCGGCCAGTACGGCATCGCTGGCTGCTGTAGAGAGGCGGAAATAGGGCGAAAGGCCGTAGGCCCCGCCGTCCACGGCGGCCACCCCTTCGGCTTCTAGCAGCCATTCGGTCAGGTCGCTGTCCGAGGCGATGGGCGTGCCGTCCGGGCGCAGGCGGCCCAGCACGCCGGCGCAGTGCACAAAGGCGAAGAACGAGCCCTCGATGGGCCGCAGAGCCAGTCCGGGCACCTCACTCAGGCCCGCGACCACGGCTGCGGCACGGCGTGCGTAGGCATGGCGGGCCGCTGTCACAAAGGACTGGTCGGACGATTCCAGGGCGGCGGTGACGGCGGACTGGCCCACGGAGTTGGGGCCCGACGAGGCCTGGGACTGGATGACCACCATGGCTTGTATGAGTGCGGAAGGGCCCGCCCCCCAGCCGATGCGCCAGCCCGTCATGGCATAAGTCTTGGAGGCGCCGTTGACTAGCAGGGTGCGCTCCCTGAAATCTGGCGCCACATGCAGCCAGTGCACGGGCGCTTCCGGGGTGAACCAGATGTGTTCGTACAGCTCGTCCAGAAGTATCAGCACCTGGGTGTGACGGCGCAGTACGGCGGCCAGGGCCGCAAGCTCGTCGGCGCTGTAGATCGCGCCCGAAGGGTTGCCCGGGGTGTTGAGCACCAGCCAGCGGGTGCGCGGCGTGATCGCCGCCTCCAGCGCTGCGGGCGTGAGCTTGAAGCCCGTGTCGATGCCACAGGGCACGAGCACGGGTGTGCCGTCGTTGACCAGCACGATGTCGGGAAAGGAGGGCCAGTAGGGCGTAGGGATGATGACCTCGTCGCCGGCATTGAGCGTCGCGGCCATGGCGTTGTAGATCACCTGCTTGCCGCCGTTGCTCACGATGATCTGGGAGGACGGATAGTCCAGGGCGCGCTCTCGGCGGTACTTGGCCTGGATGGCCTGGCGCAACGCGGTCGTGCCGGCCGTGGGCGTGTACTTGGTCTCGCCGCGCGCCAGGGCGGCGATGGCGGCCTGCTTGATGGAGTCGGGCGTATCGAAGTCGGGCTCACCCGTGGTAAGCGAGATCACGTCGCGGCCTTGGGCGGCCAGGGCAGTGGCGCGTGCACTGGCCGCCGCATTGGGCGAGAGCTTGACGCGGCGCACACGCTCGGAGAGCGGGAAGTTGGAAGCGGTCATGGCAGGGAGCGTTCGGCAGCGGAGCATACGGGTGCCGCAGGCGCTGCAAGGGATGGGAAGGAAGAGGGGATGGTGTTGGCCAGGACCTTGCCCGGGTTGAGCAGGCCAAGCGGGTCGAAGGCGGCCTTGAGGCGGCGCATCAGCTCCAGCTCGACCGTGCTCTTGTAGAGTGGCAGCAGGTCGCGTTTGGTCTGGCCCACACCGTGCTCGGCGCTGATGGAGCCACTGTGGGCGTGAACGCAGTCGTGCACCACGGCGTGGATGGCGTCCTCCTGCGCAAACAGCGCGGCCACTGTGTTGTCGGGGGAGTGCGAGACGTTGTAGTGCAGGTTGCCGTCGCCCAGGTGGCCGAAGGCCACGGGGCGCACGCCTGGGAACTGTGCCTGCAGAGCAGCGGCCGTGGCCGCCAGGAAGTCTGGGATGCGCGAGATGGGCACGGAGACGTCGTGCTTGATGTTGCCGCCGTCGCGTTTCTGGGCCAGGCCGAGGGCCTCGTCGCGCAGCCGCCACAGGGCCTGACTTTGTTGCAGGCTTTCGGCGATCGCCGCATCGTGTACCAGGCCGTCCTCGAAGGCCTGGCTGACTACGGCCTCGAAGCGCTGGCGAGCATGGGCTTCCCCTTCGCTATCAGACAGTTCGACCAGAGCGTACCAGGGGGTGCCCGGGGCCAGTGGCAGTGGCTGCTCGGGCACATGGCGCGCGATCAGGCCCACGGCCGTGTCCGACAGCAGCTCGAAGGCCGTAAGGCTGGCGCCGAAGCCCGCGCGGGCAGCTGATAGGAAGGCCACAGCGTTTCGAATGCAGCCAAAGGCCAGCAAGGCAGTGTGCTGCGCCTGTGGCAAGGGGTGGAGCTTGAGCGTGGCGGCCGTGATAATGCCCAGCGTGCCTTCGCTGCCCACGTACAGGTCGCGCAGCGCATAGCCCGTGTTGTCCTTGCGCAAGCCGCGCAGACCATGCCAGATTTCGCCTTCGGCGGTGACCACTTCCAGACCCAGCACCAGCTCGCGCGTGTTGCCGTAGCGCAGCACCTGGGTGCCGCCAGCATTGGTGGAGAGGTTGCCGCCGATGGTGCAGCTGCCTTCAGATCCCAGGCTCAGCGGGAACAGCCGGCCCGCGTCGCGTGCAGCCTGTTGCACCTGGGCAAGCACGGCGCCAGCTTCCACGGTCAGGGTGTCATTGTCGGTGTCGATGGCGCGCACGCGGTTGAGGCGGCCCAGGGACAGCAGCACAGCCTGGCCGCTGGCATCGGGTGTGGCGCCGCCCATGAGGCCGGTATTGCCTCCCTGGGGCACGATGGGGGTACGTTGGGCGCGGCACAGGCGCACGACCTCAGCCACCTGAGCTGTGTCGGCCGGACGAACAACGGCCAGGGCCCGGCCTGTTAGGCGGCCGTGCTGATCTGTTAGATACCCTGCCGCGTCCGTGCCGGTCAGCACCTGGTCGGTGCCCAGGGCAGCCCGCAGTTGGTCTATAAGCGTGCTCATATGGTTAATTCCTCCCAAACGGGGCCGCGGGCTCTAGCAGCTCGTCCACGCCGGCTGCGGCCGCCAGACCGCGGATCTGTAAAAGCAGGGCCGGCGGCAGTGGGATTCCGTGCTGCCCGCGTTCGGCCTGTTGGCGTGCTTCGGGGTCGCCAGGCACCAGAACAGGACGTGACGGGTCGGCTGGGCGTGTGGCGTGCAACACGTCGAGGATGGCGTCCAGTTCGTGGGCAAAGTCACCGGGTTCGCCAAAGAAGGATGGATCAATGGCGATGAAGCTGTGGCCCACATTGGCCGGAGCGCTGGGGCCATGGCTGCGGCGGTGCAAGGGCGCAAAGGCGCCACCGTTCAAGGTGCCGCCCAGCACCTGGGCCAGCAGGGACAGGCCGTAGCCCTTGTGGCTGCCGCCGTCCTCGCTGCCGCCCAGGGGCGTGAGGCCCCCGTCCGGCGCGTCGAAAACCTGGGTGCGTGCGGCCTGGGGCGCTGTCACGGGCGCGCCCTGGCCGTCCACCACCCAGCCGCTGGGCACGGCTTCACCGCGCAAGGCCTTGACCTTGACGCGGTTGGCCGCAGCCGTGGTGGTGGCGATGTCCAGCACAAAAGCCGTGTTGTGTGAATCCGCAGGCACGGGGGCGGCGAAGGCAATGGGGTTGGTGCCCAGCACGGGTTCGGCTGCCCGTGTAGGTACCAGTAGCACGCCCTGAGCCGAACTGGTGACCAAGCCGATCAGGCCCTGGCGCTGGGCGATGCGTGCATAGACGCCAGCGGCGCCGAAATGGTGGGAGTTGCGCACGCCTACCAGGGCGATGCCCAAGTTGCACGCCTTGTCCACGGCCAGCTGCATGGCCTGGGCAGAGACCGCATGGCCCAGGCCGGCGCCGCCGTCAAGTAGGGCCGTGGCCGGGCCGTCGCGCAGCACCTGGGGCTGGGCCGTCAGCTGCAAGCGGCCGCTGGCGCGCAAGGTGTCGTACTGGGGCAGCATGGACACGCCGTGCGATTCCACACCCAGCAGGTCGGTCTCGACCATGAGTGCGGCCGTGGTGCGGGCCGTGGGTTCGGCCATGCCCCAGGCGCGCAGGATGGCCTCGGTCTGGCGGCGCAGGCTGTCGGCGGTGAAACGGGTTTCCTCGAACATGGCCTGGCTCAGGGTTTGCGGTACTTGGCCTGCAGTTGGTGCAACAGGGGCGTGGGGGTCATGCCGTGGCGTTTTTCCACCGCGATCAGCCAGCCGCTGCCATGCCAGTCCTGCACCACTTTGTCGATGGCTGCCTGGGTGTCGGCTTCGCCCTTGCGCAGCCAGATCACCGAGGGCGAAGGGATGAGATCGCTGGGCGAGACGATCTCGTAGTCCTTCCAGTCGGGGTTGCTGGCCACCAGCTCGCGCAGCGTGGGGCTCACGTGCACGGCGGCGGCGCAGTTCCCACCCTTCAGGGCCAGCAGGGATTCGGGCTGGCCGCGGAAGGCCTTGATCTGGGCGCCGTGCTGCTCAGCCAGGGGTTTGGTGAAGTTGCTGCCCTGGGACACGCACACGGGCTTGCCGCGCAGGTCGTCCCACCGGGCGACGCCGCTGCCCTTCTTGGCAATCGCCGCGCCGCCCACTTCCTCAAAGGGTGTGGGCACGAAGCTCAAAATCTCGCTGCGTTCCTGGGTCCACTGCATGTTGGCGATCAGGATGTCGACCTTACCCTGTTGCAGGAACTGCACGCGGTTGGACGGCTGGACCTGCACGGTCTCGGCGACCACACCTAGCCCTTTGGCCACGCCTTCGGCTAGTTCCACGTTGTAGCCTACGTGCTTCTGTGTGACGGGGTCGATGCTGCCGAAGGGTGGGCCCGAGAGCATCACCCCTACGACCAGCTTGCCGCGCTGTTTGACCTTGTCCAGCGTGGCATCTGCCTGGGCAGGGAGGGCTGCGGCCAGCGTGGCTAGTGCAGCGGCTGCCATTAAGCTGTGCCGCAGGAAATGGCTCCGGTTCATTGCTTGGCTCCTTCCTTCTTGGCGGCGGCCTGGGCTTCAGCGTAGACGGCGAAGTCGTAGGGAGCGCGGTCGAACTGGCCCTTTAGGGCGCGCTGGTGGCGTTCGGCAATCCAAGTGTCGGGCACGCCGTTCTTGCGCGCCACCTGCAGCAGGAAACCCGTGCGGTGCCAGTCCTGGATGGTCTTGTCCACCAGGTTCTGTGTATCGGCTTCGCCCTTGCGGGTCCAGACCACGGTGGGCGAGGGGATCAACTGGTCCTGTGTGCCCAGTTCGAAGTCTTTCCATTCCTCCTTACTTGGGCCGGTTAGTTTCTCGTACAGGGCTGGCTGGATATGAACCGATGCCGCGCAGGTACCGCCCTTCAAGGCCAGCAGGGATTCGGGGATGCCGCGTAGGCCCTTGACCACGGCGCCGTAGGTCTCCGCCAGGGGCTTGGCGAAGTTGCTGCCCTGGGACACGCAAGCCACCTTGCCGTGAAGGTCTTCCCAGCGCTTGATATTGGCGGACTTGGCCACCAGGGCGCCGCCGCCGATGAGGTCGTAAGGCGTGGGGGCGAAGGACAGGATTTCGCTGCGCTCCTGTGTCCACTGGATGTTGGCGATCAGCAGGTCGACCTTGCCAGACTGCAGGAACTGCACCCGTGTCGACGCGGTCACCGGCACTGTTTCGAGCTTCACGCCCAGGCGTTTGGCAATGTCGGCTGCCAGTTCAGTTTGGTAGCCACCAGTCTTGCCCGTGGCGGGATCGAGTTTGCCAAATGGCGGGCTGGCACCATCGATACCAACGGACAGTTTTCCGCGTTGCTGGATCTTGTCGAGGGTGGCGTCGGCATGGGCGGGGGAAGCAATGGCAAGCAGGGCACTCAGGCTGGCCAGGGCAAAGGGAATGCGAAGGAGCATGGGAAATCCAGGAAAAAAAAGGCAACAGGCCACCCGTCCTCCGACATGTGGAGGAAAAGCAGGGGCGAGAAGCAAGCGCGGCCGCAGCCGGGCGGTTTAGCGAGTGACTGCAGCCTTGAACTTGGCCTGCAGCTCCGGCAGCAATGGGTTGGCGGGCGAGATGCCCACACGTTTTTCGGTGGCGATCAGCCAGCCCGTGCGGTGCCAGTCCTGTACAACCTTGTCGACGGCGGCGATGGTGTCGGCCTCGCCCTTACGAGTCCATACCACGGACAAGGCAGGCAGCACTTCGCTGGCGATCGGGGCCGTGTACTGTGCCCACTCGGGATTACTGCGCAACAGGGGATGAATGAGGGTGCTGTCATGGACGGCGGCCACGCAGTTGCCACCCTTTAGGGCCAATAGAGAGTCAGAAGAGCTCTTGTAGCCCTGGATCTGGGCGCCGTAGTCTTGAGCGAGGGGCTTAGAAAAGCTGCTGCCCTGGGATACACACACGGGCTTGCCACGGAGGTCTTCCCATTTGCTGATGCCGCTATCTTTGCGCACGGCCGCCGCGCCGCCAACGCGGTAGAAAGGTGTGGGTGCATAACCCAGCACCTCGGCGCGGTCGGGGTTGAGCTCCATGGACGCAATCAGCAGATCCACCTTACCCGCCTGAAGAAACTGCACTCGCGTAGCAGTCTGGACCTGGACCAGGTCTGCTTCCACGCCCAGGCCCTTTGCCACGGCGCGCGCAAGTTCGGGGTTCCAGCCAATGAGCTGCTGGGAGGCGGGGTCGATGGAGCCGAAGGGGCCGCCATTGACTAGCACCCCGATGCTGACCTTGCCGCGCTGCTTGATCTTGTCCAGTGTGGCGTCTGCGTGTGCTGCATGGCAGGTAAGTGCGGCAACGAGCGCTGCCGTGGCGGGGACGATGCGAGAAATCTTGGTGGGGTGGGTGGGATACATGGGGTGCCGAAAAGAAATCAGGCGCTCATCTTGCGATGGCGCCTCTGCTGTAGCAACGAAGTTTTCCGCGCTTGCTTATGCGTTTCTTGAAGGCAGTTGGAACACGCCCAGCTCATCGGGCGCGGCCTGCGCGATCAGGCCTGTTTCCCATTCCAGGTACTGGCGTGCAGCGTCTAGGTTGCCGTCGTGGCGGTCGTGCACGAAGAACAGGTAGTCGATGCGTTCGCTGTCAGCCAGCGGTGTGTTGCACTCCACTTGGAGCCCGGCGTCGGCCCAGTCCTGTGCTAAAGCCCAGGCGATATCGCTGTGCCCGGCCTCGCGAAGGTCGATTGCGGCTAGCTGTGCCGTGGCGGCATCAGGTGTCAATAGAAGGATCGGGCGGTTAGCGGAGAAACTGAGCTGCCCAAGGCGTGGACGGATTCCCCAAACCGCCCCTGCAGCATGCTCCTGTTGCCAGGCTGCTGAGCTTTGCAGGTCGACGAGTTGCGGCACTTGCTCGCGGCTCCAGGTAGGCAGCGCTTGCGTGGCGATGCGGGGCAGCGGGTGCGTCTCAGCTGGTGCAGGCCTATGCGACAGGCTTAATGATGCGTCGATGCCACCTTCTACTGTGGCGACCTGCCAGCCCAGTCGGGTCAGCCACACTGCTGTGACTGGCGCGCGCACGCCGTCATCGTCCAGAAGAATCACCCGGGCCTTGCGCGTCCCCAGTGTTTGGTCGGTGGCTTGCAGCAATTGGCCGCCGGGTGCGTGCGTGGCGCCAGGCAGAGTACGAGCTGCGAATTCTTCGGCGCTACGCACGTCCAGTACGTAGGTGGTGAGGGCGTCCTGGTCAATCCATTGCTGGGCCTGCGTGGGGCTCAGTTCCGGCACGGCCGCGCTACGCGCGAATCTAACGGCGGCTTCGCGCTCGCTAGCGTATGGCCGTGCAGGCCGTTGGCGCTCCTGGCTGTCGCCATGGGCCAGCTGTAGGCCGGCCAGCGCCCAGCCCTGGGTGCCGTTTTCCAGTGCGAACACGGGGTTATGCAGGCCTAGATTGCGCAGGATTTCTGCGCCGATGATGCTGCGCGTACGACCAGCACAGTGAATGACGATGGGGGTGGTTGGGTCGCTGGCCAGTGCGTGCAAGTGTCGCGGTAGTTCCCCGTTGGGTGCGGAGACTGAGCCTGGAATGCTCATCTTGCGGTGCTCGGCGGGCGTGCGCCCGTCCAGTAATACGAAGTGCTTGTTCTGTCGCTGCCAGCGGACCAGCTCCTGCGCGCCGATGTGCGGGGTGTCGAAGGCGTGCTCTGCCAGCTCGCCAAAGGTCTTGGAGGGCAGGTTCACGCCTTGGAACAGTGTGTAACCTGCGGCAGCCCAGCTCGGCGCACCGCCTTCGAGCACATGGACATGTATGTAGCCCAACGCATGCATGCGGCGTACGGCGCGCTCGGAAACACCGTCGCCCGCGTCGAGTAACACGATGCGCGTGGTCCTGCGCGGCACGAGTTGAGTGACGAGTGGCTCTAGTTGGCTGTAGGGAGTATTGACAGCGAAGAACGGATGGCCTTCTCCGAACTGTCCTGACTCGCGCACATCTAGCAGGGCGATTTCGTCACTGTCGTTCAGCCATTGGCGCGCAGTCTGCGCAGAAATGTAGGAGGTAGATACGGACATGGGTTAATAAAACAATAGCTGTTTGCGCTTTGTTGGGTGCGGCTCAGGTGGCAATGCACTTGAAATGCTTGCCAATGAGCGTTTTAAGCTCAATTCTTAAAGGACCAACCTATATGCATGAACTGCCCCCGGAGGGGCAGCAAAGCAAACCGAGCGGTGGTCTTTCTTTCAGTCGATCAACTGGATGCCGGTGTGTCCCTCGCGTTCCAGCTGAGCCACTAGGCCCAGCTCCCAGTCCAAGTAGTCGGTGAAGCCAGCGTTACGCAGTGTTAGATCGCGGTGCAGGTAGGGGCTATAGCTGCGGTCGTCGTCGCCGGTGAGTACGCTTTCACCGCCTTGAGCTATGGGCAGGCCCGCAGCGGCCCAGGCGCGGGTGCCACCGCTAATGGCACGGATATCGCGCGAAGGAGTCTTGCTATTGCGTCTCGCGTGCGCCAGGCCAGATGCCACGCTTTGGGCCAGTACGCCGTCGGACGAGGTAAGCAGCACAGCCTGTCCTAGTGGCAGTGCGTCGATAAATTCAGCCAGCCTGCCGGGAGCGGCGAAGCGTGCGCCGGCGATGTGGCGTTTTTCGAAGGCGACACGGCTGTCCACATCGAAGACCGCTGCGCCGTCAGCATCGGTCAGTGCTGCGGCCTGCGGTGGTGCGATGTACGGGGCCGGCGGATTGGGTGCCAGCAATCGCACTGGCTCGGGGCCGGTCACGCAGGAGGCGCCTGGGCCATAGTGGGGCGGTGTGTACACAGCCACCTCCCAACCAAGTTGCGCCAGCCAGGCCGCAGTGGTCAGCGCACGTACGCCGTCCCAGTCTGCCAGCACGATGCGCGCGCCGCGTGTGGCTGCGTATTCGTCGGTAGCCTGCACCAGTTGCCCACCAGGGGCCCAGCGCCAACCTTCCAAATGCCCGGCCTCGTACTCGGCTTGGGTGCGAACGTCGAAGCGGTAGAGGGTGCGTTCGTGGGCTTCGTTCAACCAGCGTACCAGCGTGGCTGCATCGATGCGCTGGACGCCGGCGCGTTGAGCGACGCTGTCGGCTCGATTACGAGCGGCAGCCAAGGTGGAGGGTGCCGGTTCGGGTAGCGGTGTGTGGCGGCCCTGGGCCAGCTCGCGCCCTGTCAGCAGCCAATCCATGGTGCCATTGCGCAGCGAGGCCACGCGGTTGGGTATGCCTGCGTCAATGAGTGTCTGCGCGCCTACGATGCTGCGTGTGCGCCCGGCGCAATTTACGACGACAAAGGTGTCCGGGTCCGGCGCGATCTCTCCGATGCGGTAGACAAGCTCTGCGCCTGGCAGGCTGTGTGCGAATGGCAGGCTGAAGTCTGCGAACTCCTCGGGCGTCCGGCTGTCCACGACGATGAGGTTGTCACCGCGTTTGACGCGTTCTTCGAGCTCCTCCGAGGAGATCCAGGGCGTGAGCTTCTCATGCTCGATCACCTCGCCGAAGGCTTTGCTGGGCACGTTGGTACCGCTGAAGATCTCGTACCCGGCAGCGGCCCAGCCGTCCACGCCGCCGGCCAGCACTGATACGTTAGTCCAGCCAAGGCGGATGAGCTGGTGCGCAGCAGTGTGCGCGAGGGTTTCGTCGCCATCCGTCACCACGACACGTGTGCCGCGGCGTGGCACGAGGCGGTCGATTTCGAGTGGAAGCCGCCACAGTGGTGCGCTTGCGGCAAACAGGATGTGGCTGCGGGCGAAGACGCCGGCATCACGCACGTCGAGCACGGCAAGCTCTTGACCGTCTGCGAGCGCCGCTTTTAGCGATTCTGGCGTTATGACGGCTTGACGAATGCCTGCGGGTGGGGCGAAGGTGCGGAAACTGCCGCCGCTGAGGCCTTCGAACACTACGCGCTCGGGCATGTGGTCCAGTCCTCGGCCGTAGAAGTGCAGATGCAAGCTCGTCTCCTCGCCGACGAGTTCGATGGTGTGCACATCGGTGGGACTGAGGGTCACCGAGCTACCGCGAATTACATCTACCGTGCGTTCGGGCGCAAGTGTGTCTTGTGCCGGGTCGGCGGTCTTGTCCCGGCGATAAAACACATTGCGTTCTACGCCATGCACGCCGGCAATGATGGCCCAAGTAGTGTGGTCGTGCGGAGGCACTGCCTTGCCCGGTAGCCCGACGGAGGCATACAGCGCGTAATGCCCGTCGGCGTCCTCGCTCAAGCGGTAGACCACGGCGGGGTTGTCGTTTGTGACGGGGAAATCCTCAAGCGGGAACAGCGCAGTTTGCTGGCCCAGTGCCTCCAGGTGTTGCGCCACCGCCTGTAATTGGTCGGGTGTTGTGTTTTTTGGATCTGGCGCGAGTTGTTGTGCGATGGCGATGAAGTGCGCCACGGCAGCGGAACGGCGGCTGCCGGTGTCGCTGAAGTCGGTAGGGCGGTGGATCTGGGTCATGGTTGCGGGTGTGGCCTGATGCGACGGTGTTCTAGAAGAAATACGCCACGGTAGGCTTGAAGCCGCGTGCCAGCAACGAAGAAATCCGTAGATCGATATGCGCAGAACTTCGTTCCATTGCGGGTTTGAGCTATCTAGATTGGTGGGTAGTCATAGCTCTTTTTGAATGCCCTGAATGCCTGTTTCCCGAAGAATCCTGCTGCGCGTTGCCACGAAGCTTTCCTTGACCCTGATTGCCGCGACTACTGTTGCTGCGTATGCTGAATCGGATCCACCGGGTAATCATTGGCCGGCCAAGCCAGTGCGCATCATCGTGCCGGTAGCGCCCGGTGGTAGCGCCGATAAACTCACGCGTACGCTGGCCGATAAGCTGGCGTTGCTTTGGGGACAGTCGGTGTTGGTCGAGAATGTGCCGGGCGCCAGCGGCACCATCGGAGCGGCCAAGGTCGCCAAAGCTGCGCCCGATGGTTACACCCTGTTGCAGCAAGGGGAGGGAATCACGCTCAACAGCCTTTTGTTCGCCAAGCTGCCGTACGACTCGCAAAAGAGCTTCAGTCCCATAATCAAGGCTGTCGTCAATCCTCAGATACTTGTGGTCAATCCATCCACGGGCCTGCACACTCTGAACCAATATATCTCGCGAGCCAAGTCAAGGTCTCAGAGCATTAGCCTCGCATTGCCCGGCAATGGCGGCATTGCCCATGTGGCGCATGAAATTCTCTCTCAAAGGACTGGTGCACAAGTCAACTACATTCCTTACTCTGGTGGAGGCCCCGCTACGCTCGACGTCCTTGGAGGCCATGCCGACGCTACCCTGATCACGCTTGCTGCAGTCACTGAATACGTGCGTGCCGGGAAATTGCGTGCTTTGGCAGTCACCACGCCTTACCGCTCGGATGCCCTGCCCGATGTGCCAACCGTGGCCGAGGCTGGCGTGCCTGGCTTTGCAGTCGAAAGCTGGCAGGGATACTTCGCACCGGCGGGTACGCCTCAGCAAGTGATCGAGAAGATCAACAACGACATGCGCGCTGTGTTGCAGACACCGGATGTTCGCGAGCAGCTAGAAAAGCTCGGCTTCAAAGTTGCAGGAGGTAGTTCAAAGGATCTTGCTCAAAGCTTGCGTGTTGAGCGTCCGTTTTATGCGAAGGCAATCAATGCAGCGGGACTGACGCTGCGTTGACGAAGTGCAAACCGATAAGTCACTTGAATGACGACTCAGCGACTAGGCGACGATGATTACTACGCCCAGGAGTTGTTTGAAACCGAAGAGTTGACGGGCTACCTGAAGAACTTGGTGCAGAACACGCAGAAGTCTGTGTACCAGCACGTGGTCTACGACTCTGCCGTTGAACGTGACTTTGCTGAAGCCTTAGAGAAAAATGAGGCTGCGAGGGTTTACGCGAAACTGCCGGGCTGGTTCAAGGTGCCCACGCCCTTAGGAACTTACAACCCTGACTGGGCCGTGCTGATCGAACGCGATGGCCAAGAGCGTTTGTACTTTGTGGTTGAGACGAAAAGCAGCCTGTTTGAAGAAGATCTGCGTGCTCGCGAGGGCAGCAAGATCAAGTGCGGGGCTGCACACTTTGCAGCCTTGGCTGCGGGTGAAAACCCAGCAATTTACGGAAAATTCAAAGATGTTAATGGCTTGATGGAAAAGGTGTTAGAGCACTAATTTATTATTGTTAGTTTTATTTGTTGATTAAATAAATAATAAAAATCCCGAACTGAGAGAACTCAATTCGGGATTTTTATTCTGCTGTTGCCCAGAATTTTTCATTTCTTCTCATCGCAGTGGTTGCTTGATTTCCTAAGGTATCTTCTTGAAGTCACAGTTCGGGTGCCGTTTTCACACAAAACTGATCCTGTCTGTGGCCAGTCGGCTATGCCGCGTTGTCGCTGTGATGGCATTCTTAAAAAGAAAAAACTATATGACATACAGCCCTGCGCATCATGCACGGGCTGTATGTCTTGCTTTTTGAAGATCAGCTGCTTCAGAGAGATCGCCAACCATTATCAGTTTTTTGCATATAAATGCTACTGGCCATGTTTATCTCCTGAGGCTCGAACCACCGAATGTCATCTTTTTCGAAACCAAAGTCCATTACGACAATCATGCGACCAAGACCTCCAGAAATAAGGCTGCTGGTTGTAATAGGAATGTATTTTTTCATCTCCGTAGAACTACCACAGCCTTTGGTGTAATAGTCAGAAACCACCGCATCGATCTTGCCATAGACTTTGGCATTGCGCATATCATCATCGTAATGAGCATAGAGAATTTTTAACTCTGCTTTCGCATCATTAAGAAATTCTTCATGTTCTTTCATCGCTCTGTATTCGGGAGCTGTCGCTTTCCATTGCTCTAGGGCAGTACGATAATTATTTTCTTGTTCGGCGTTGGCTCCCCATTCAGGCGATCGCGGCTTTGTTTTGGAGTTCGTCACTGCTGCAGTGTATTGATGGTGTTCATTTTCGGTTTGTTTTACGAGTTCCGTAGATGATTTAATTTGTCGCTCAGACTCGCCAATAGTAACACTTTCTTTATTATATAAATTTTTCAATTTTTCGAGATGGCTGTAATTTTTTAGCTTGACAGTGTATTCGAGATCTACCTTGTAGTATTTTTCATCTTGGTGGCCATTAGTTTTCTTAATATTTGTGATGAGCATGTTTTCACAAGAAGAAAACTTGGCTTCGATGTAGTCTTCAATATCGCCAGTGCTAGGAGTGCTAGAGCCGCAGGCGGTTATGAAGACCCCAATGAATGTACTTATAGCGATCTGAATAATGCCTTTATTCGAAATAATTTTCATGAATTCCCTCGTTGGTTTTGTATTGACTATGAATACCCGTTTTCAGCGGGTAATGAACTTGAAGTCGGTCTGGTTCGTTGGTTGTTTTTTCCCATTCAGCAAGCCCACAGGAATTGCTTGAGGCGGCTCCTGTGGGCTGCTAAGAGCTAATGCGAAGAGATGGGCGGCACTGTGCCAGTCACTACAACTGCTTTCCCTTTTTACGAAGGGCGCGAGCTTTGGATGCAAAGGCCTGAAACGGAATCACTCGACTTGGTTGAGCCAGGTTCGCAAAGTCCGCATCCAGTGCTGCAAAGAATTCAGATGGCTTCAGATGGAGGGCGCGGATGATGCGCTCCATGCTCGTCAGTGTGACGTTGCGCTCGCCACGCTCCACGCCGCCCAGATAGCTGCGGTCCAGGCCGCAGTACTGTGCAAAGGTCTCCTGCGAGAACCCTTGCTCCCTGCGTAAATGCCGAACGACTTTCCCGAATGCCTGCAGCACGGGGAGCCTGGGCGGTTCGGAGTTCGGCGGAGATGCTTTTTTATCCATAGGCGCTATGGTTACAAGAGCACACGAACTTGGCTACAGACCATAAATCCACGGTTTTATGGGCCACGGCTGATAAGTTCACGGCCTTTACGCATACGGCCTATGAGTACCATGTGCGCCATGGGCTCTCTGATGACGCATTCCTTGGGGCCTGGCCTCGGTGTCCGTGGTCGGCCCTGCAGGTGTGTCAGCTTCTTCTGGCATAGGGTTATAGGGATAGAACTCCTCCACGATGTCTGCAACCTCATCAGGCGAGTCTTCAAAGCTGCCATTGGCATAGCCCAGGCGGGCCGCTTCATCCAAAGCCGTCTGATCAAACCCTGCCGTCTGGCGCTGAGCCGTCAGCTCTTGGGCCTGAGCAATCGCAGCATTCAGAGACAGGCCACTGCGCACGATCAGATCGGCGTAGAAGATGGCTGAACGATGAGACTGTGTGGTGGACTTGCCTCGCAGCTTGAGCTCCAGTGACATGGAGGCCAGATGCCCCCCAGACACGGCCGCGAAGTACTGCAGCCGGGCTGCCAAAGTCCGGATGCTGTTGAACCCTGTGGTCCTGAACACAAAGCTGCCCAGTTCATCGCTGTCACCGATGAGCAGATTCAAACGCCCATAGGGCTTGCATCCCTCCTTGCCAAACAAGCAGATATCGGGCCCAGGGCAGGGCATGGACTCCAGCCCCTTGCTGGTCACGCGTTTGCAGCTCTCCCCATCTCCCACACAGACAGGCCTGGCCGTTGTGCGATCAAACAAGGTGTAGTTGGCGCGCAGATTCAGATCGGGGTCATTGAACAGCACTCGCACTGGAATACTGCGCAGCTTGCGCCGTGCAGAGACGGGAGTTACGGGCAATGATGCGGAAGATGCTGGCTCCATCGCCTGATCTGCATTGGCATCCGCGGCAACTCCCATCTTCTCCTTGAGCGACCGCTTGCCGGAGCGAACAGGCCGAGTGGTCGGAATGGGCTGGGTGGCTTGCTCCACATCTGCGGTGCTGCGATCGCCATTACCCCCGTCAGACAAGGAAGGCTGCGAGCCTTCATTTATGCCGCCGTGTGCCTTGTCGGTAGCCAGACGCAGTGCTTCATTGAGCGGATGCAAGACCCACTGCCCACGAGACTGCACCTGTGTGGTGATGGTGAATTCATCATCTTTCTCGGGCAGACGCTTGCCATTGCGCTCCACCACCTTGCCAATGGCAATCCGGCCAATCACCGGAGGCGTAATCATCAAACCTTTGATCATGAGGATCTCCAAAGAAAAAGCCCTCCAAGGTGAAACCAAGGAGGGCGGAGGGAAAGGGGGATGAATGGGATCGTTGGGTGAATCGCGATGTTGTGAGCAGTACTTTTGCTGCTAAATTGGGTGCGCTAGCAACTCACTGAATCGAGATGAAACCCAAGATCAACTTCATTGAGAGGGAGCGCCTTTTCAGGCGCGAGCTCAAGCGACGTCAAGTCAGGTTCTTGCCGACGCAGGTTTTGCGCCGGATATTCGAAGAGGCCGGCGTCTAGGCTCTCTACGCTGGATAAGGGCCGTCTCCAAGATTTCAAGCCTCGACCGGCTCATGGACACAGAAGCGTCGTGAACCGGGCTTGGGACTCATAAAGCGCTGAGCCAATGTGGGATGTGCCTGGACAAACTCACTGGTGTTGAAAGCCTGCCCGTCCTTGCTGCGCTTCCAGGTCACGGAGCCGCCAGAGGCAAACAAGGCCTTGCTGGCTTCTCCCATGTGCATCTGAATGCGCTGGCGCAAACTGGCTTCGTGCTTTTGCACGGCATCGAGAGCGGTGCGGACTTGCAGCAGTTCGTCGAACGTCGCGTTGAGCTCCTGGTCCTCGCTGAGATCCACTTGATCACCCACATCGGCAGGGAACAGGCAGCGTAAAGCCTTATTACTGCTGTCTGAGCCATCGCCGGCAGGCGCAATGCCTTGCTGAACCATGTCCCAGAACTGCTTTTCCAAAGCGATCAGGCGAGCGATCAAAGCCTCATCCCTTTCGATGCGAAAAATTCGCAACTCCTGTCCACCGACCAACACGGCGACATCAGCGGCACGATGGCCTGTCACGGCCAACTGGTGCATCACTTGCAACTGGACATACTCCGGAACACCATCACTCCACAGACGCGCCCCTTGGATACCTGCGGTCTTGCACTCCAGAATTTGAACATCCGAAGCGCCGACCACTTCGCGATCTACGTTAGCCAGCATCCAAGGGTGTTCAGGGTGCTGCAGCACCGCATTCACTTTGCGCACCTTGTTGCCTGTGCGCTTGGTGTAGTGCGCAGCCACGATGGGTTCGAGTAAAGTGCCCCAGAACATGGGGCTGGTGTCGTCCGAGTGATCTACAGCCGGCAATAGCGCTCCCTTGCCGGTCTTTTGCATCCACAACTCCAGTTGCGACTGATAGGGGTTGAGGCCAATAGCCGCTGCGGCATCCGAGCTGCCAATACCGGTACGGCGAATCTCCAGCCAGTCATCACGCTCCATATCCTTAGTCGACACCAAGCGCAGGGCCACTCCTTTGCGGGGCGAACGGGCAGGGGGCGAGTGTGCTGCAGGAGCAGCATGCCCCGAAGGGCTCACCAAGTGCAAGGACATACAAAACTCCTTCGCCCGTAAATTGCGGGCATAAAAGAGCCACCTCAAAAGGTGGCTTGGGTTGGAGGAAAGCAAAGAAGGTCAAAGAGGTGTGAATCGCCCGAAGACGACCAACAACATCTGCAGTCAGCCATAGCCGCTCAGTCAGGCCACCAGTTGCAGCGCATGGTCGAGCGCACGCTGCTTGATCACAGAGCCTTGGCCGAACCAGGCGCTGTCCAGGCGGTTGTCCTGGCTGCGAGCTTGCTTCTCATGGTCCACAAACTCCGTGACGGAGCAGAGCAGACCCCAGGCCGTGTCCTTGGCTGCATGCATCTCAGCACCACGACCATGACCTTCGTAGAGCATCTGCACCTTTTTGAGCGCACGCTCATTGGTCAGACCTACCGTGGGATCGGAATGCTGATCCGTATTGCAGATCACCTTGAGAAAATAGTTCATCGCCTCATGGGTCTTGATCTTGCGCTCGGCCAGCGTCTTCATGCGGTACATAAAGCTATCCCATTGGCCCACGGCGACACCCAACTGACGCTTGACCGCCTGGGCATCAAAAGCCGTGCTGTGGGGGACTTTGACGGCACTGGCCCCATCACGCAGCGCAATGGTCAGCGTGTTATTGCAGACCACACGCACTGTCGTCGGCATCGCCACTGTGGCCAGAGTCCCATCGCAGGAGGTGGCCAGCAGCAAATAGCCATTGACGACATCTTTGCCCTTGAGAGCTGCCGACTTCCCGGTACGAGCTAAAGCCCAGAATTTGCGTCCAGCTTTGAGCACGCCTGCCGTTTCCAATTCATAACCGGCCACTTCCGTCAGATCCCTATAAAACTCCAAGACCTGCTGGGGCTGAACCACTTGGTAACGGCTGCCCACGACAGATAAAGGAGCTTGGGTATCGCTGCGGTACAAAACCTTTTGTTCAGGAAACTCCTTGGGCTCCCCATATATGCCGGATAGACCTGAGTTTCCATCCGTGGCCAGATAACGAACCGGCGCTTCCTGAATACGCCAGTCCATACCTGCAGCTTGTGCCCAGGCATCAATGCTCTGTTTGGCGGGTAGGGCGTGGCCGAGTTCATGCCAAGGAGTTTGGCCGACATAAGCCATGGTTTCTACGAGATGTGCCATGTTGATTAATTTCGATAAATAAGGAAGTAATTAAGCAGAAGCTTCAGAAAATGAATTTCCGCAGGATGCACAAACTAAGTTATCAAGCATGTGTTGGTCGATTTTTTTACCGACGGTTGTGCCTAATTCGCAGCCAATTGCACTACCTGCAATTCCGCCTAAAACAGCACCGGCAAGACCACCAGCGGTTGTTCCTGCAGGGCCTACCGTGGATCCTGCGGTCATACCGATTTGGGCGCCTCTGATCGTTCCGGCAAAGCCACCGGTGGCACCCGCCGCAGTGCCCAAGACACCAAAAAGCTTCTTAGCCCAATTGCGTTGAGCGACCTTGCGACTTCCACAGACAGGGCAAGTTGCATCGTTATTCATAGATTTCCTCTGTGACTACATTTTGGTGGATAAGCCAATGAATTCATTGGCTTAATCGGATGAAGCACATCACCAAGTGTGCTCGCTGTAGTCATATGTGATTGAGGAATTTTTGAGTTCAGTTTTCTTGTTCCGGAGCTTCTCTGAAGCCCATTTCTGGGTCACAGAAGAGGAAAATTTTTTATAAAACCTAGCAAAAAATACAGGTAATGAAGCGATTCCTGAGTGGGCGAATGATGGTCTTCGCCCTGAGGTCTCCGAGGAGGGGAACTAAATCTCTGCTCAATTCGCCTGATCTCGAAAATTCCAGAAAGCACAAGCGGTCATCATGGAAAATTCAATAAAAACAATAAGTTGCATAAATTTTTTCTGGGCCTGGTGCTTTTTCCAAAAGTCAATCTGCTTGGGACAGTAAATTTTAACTTGGTCACGTCGATCGCCAGTGGCCGAGATAGACGATGAAATTCACCTCACTGAAAACAGAGGTGACAAATGACTGAACTCGCAAAGCATGACGACCGAAGCCTGGCGCCTGTAGCAGACGCTATCAGCCCGAATATGAGTGTGATCCGCTTGCCCAAGCTGCTTCAAATTCTGGGCATCTCACGCTCGATGGTGTATTTGAAGATCAACAAGTGCTCGAAGTACTACGACAAAGACTTTCCCTTGCCGATCAAGCTGGGGCAGAAGGCTGTGGGATGGGTGCTTCAGGATGTTTTCAACTACATAGAGTTGATCAAACAGGGTACTAAATCGTTGAATTAAATTCTTATAAATATTAAATTCTATTCTGATAAAAATCCGGTAAATTACCGTGATTTATCTTATATCTACCATGCGAAATTAATTAATTCAAATAGGTTTTATAGATACATATATGTATCTATAAAACCTATTTATTAAACTAAGGAAGTCCTTATGTCCGTAAGAGATAAGTTCATTGATCTGC
Organism: Comamonas testosteroni; assembly: GCF_000761245.1. GTDB lineage: Bacteria > Pseudomonadota > Gammaproteobacteria > Burkholderiales > Burkholderiaceae_C > Comamonas > Comamonas testosteroni_C. Next base: position 86,448 of record NZ_AWOR01000049.1, read on the forward strand.
AAAGATTTGTTTTTAAAAAAAGAGAGGACTCTTTCTTTACTATTAATTACGAAGAAAGAAGAAAGCATTACGATCAGCTAATGTATTACTATATTGGAGTCGATATAGCTTCATTGGATGAAAAAAGAATGCCATTCTTTAAGATGAAGAGTGGAATGACGTATAAGGCTCGTGCTTCAGGTCTGGGATATCAGATATTAAGCCTTCTGAGCCATGCAGGTCAGTCTAGAGTCCTGGGATGGGATGAGGAGTACGCATCCATCATTAATTACAGTCCTTTAATGAAGTTGAATTACAACGCTTTCGCTGCTGCAACATCTTCTAGTGGTGAGAGTGTTGAGGGCATTGGTTTCATTGAGCCTGTAATTTATGGTGAACATAAATTCAAAATGGCTTTTGGTAAGCGTACGGATGAAATTGTTGATGGCTTGAATAAATTTGTTTTGCAACTAAAAGAAGCTTTAAATAAAGATAACTTGCATGAGGAAATAAAGAGCTTTTATAGAAATTCAAAAGAGCGTTACTGCCATTTGATGAAGGTTGCTCTTCAAGCTTGGGAAATTAACTGTAAAAATATTTTGCTAAGAATCGATTGGGGTTTCCATGCAGAGAACCCACGTATGCCGTTTCGTCTAAAAACCGATCAAGAGATCAATGAAGACTTTACAGCGGTAGATATGAAAAGAAATCTCATGCTGAAAAGACTGCAAAAGATGTTCGGTAAGGATCTATCTTTCTATGCATGGAAGATTGAGTGTGGATTTAATAAGGGGTTGCATATCCATTGGCTAATCGCTCTTAATGGATCAAAGTATCTGAATCCTTATTTTCATTCAAAAGCTATCACTGACGATTGGAACCAGTGTGTGTGCGGTGATGATAGCTACGCGTGGAATGTATTGGGTATGTGCCAAAGGGATAGCAAATATTTGCGTAATATAGATTACCACGATGAAGATTTGGTGAAAATATTAAGTACATATTCTAACTATCTTACAAAGCTTGATGTCACGATGAAATTAAGAGCTCCGGAAGGGTTCAGAACATTTGGCTGCTCAAAGCTCAAAAAACTCGATAAAAATAAGCCAGGGCCCAAGAGATCATCATCAATCAGCTTGAATAGAGGATTTTAAAAATGAACTATTTTATCCAAAGAGCACTTTATCCTAAAGATGTACTGCCGCCAATGTTGCGAGATTTTGCAGACAGAGTGGTGGCAACTACGCAGTCTTCACACGAGATGGTTGTACCAGTGATGCTAGCGGGGATGTCTGCGGCTGTGCAAGGAGTGGTTGACGTAAAAACACCCTATGGTGAAATTATGCCAACTAGCCTCTTTACTTTCGTGATTGCGAAGTCTGGAGACAGGAAGTCTAGCGTCCTTAAAAAGGTGATGGCAGGATTCGAGGAGTTTGAGCAGGGTAGATTAACTGCCGATGTTGTGCCAGGGCGGGGTGATCACGAGATATTAACACACCATCCATTTTTGATTGAGGATGCAACCAGTAAGGGAGTTATTGATATTTATAAAGATGGTGCATCTTCCATCTTTTATTCTCTGGATGAAGCTGCGCTTATTTTTAATAAACTGGACATGCCCTATTTTTGCAAACGCTTTGATGGCTCTGCAATTAATGAAGTTAGTAGAACTCAAGGTGCAACAAGATTGCTCAATAGGCGAGTTGCTTTATGCCTGCTGACGCAGGATGTTACTTTTGAGCGATTTTTCAGTAAAAAAGGTGATTTACTTGTCGAGTCTGGACTAATGCCGCGAATGCTGGTTTCGCAAGCTGGAGTGCAATCTGATACTAATAGATGGAACTCCATGCCTGTCAGAGATGAATCCTTGGGAGCACATACCTTCCACCAAATAGTTAAAGATTTAATGCGAATTTACGCAAAAAATTTAGAAAATAGTGAAATTACTCGAGAAGTAATTGAATTCGATGAAAATTCATATGGGTTTTGGGAAAAGTATATTCAAAATGTCGATTTCACATTAGAAAATTTTGGGGAATGGGAGGAGATTAGAGCGTTTATGCGTAGAAGTGGTGAATTAGTTATACGCATCGCAGCCGTCCTTCAATATTTTACCGATCCAATAAATAAAATACAGCCATGGGCAGTTCAATCATCCATTGAAATTGTTAGATGGCATTTGCATGAAGCTAAAAGAATTTTTGGTGAAGGGTCATTGGAAATTAGACTGCAAAAAGATGTGGATTTACTATTTAAATATATTGTTGATAGATATAAAAGGACAGGGGAAAGGTTTTTCCCAAAAAGCGAATTACTTAGGTACGGCCCGAAACCCTTGAGGAAAGCTGATATTTTAGATATTTCAGTACGGCATCTTTTTAGTTTGGGGAAATTACAAATTTTTAAGGATGGAAAAAAAGAATTTATATGCCTTAATGAAAACTACTATGGTTTTATTGGAAATAATTTCCAAGCTAATTTTAAAGTAGCATGGTAGTAAATTAATTCAATGCTCTTTGAAGGAATATTTAAAATAATTGATTTAATTGATACTTAAATTATTTTTGAATAATTCATTTAGTTTTTTATCTTCTTTGAGTAATTTATGAATTCTCTTTTTTATTGCTCCGTCTGTGTGTGAGGCGTGAGAATTCGAAGCTTTTATTAGTTCTCGTATATCCTCTTTGGTTTCATTCATTAGAATTGAAATATCAATCCAACCTAAATTTGGCTTTCGTTTTGGGTCTGGAATTATTGCTTGCAATAGCTTGGAAATTTTCAAGTCCAAAACATCTAACTTTTTTGCGGAATCTTTTTTAAATTCTTTAAGAGATTCAAGTATTTCTTTTTGTTTTGAAACTTCATCCCAAGAATCACGCATACCCTTAAAGTATTTTGCTTGTGAAAAATAATACCATGCGGAATTGGTTAAATTTTTATCTGAATAATAAAAACAAAGTCCCATGAGGCCTAAATAGGTTCTGTGAACATTGGAAATTCCTTTATGCAAGTTCTCTCGGTAATTGCTAATGATTGATTTTTCTCCATTTAATCCATTGCAAGCATAGATATCCTTATTTTGAAGTATCTCTTCGAGATCGTCAGGAGAGCATTCATTTTTAAATGCCTTGAGAATCTCATCCAATTGCTCTGGCTCTTCATTCAAGATTCTAAAATTAATTTTCATTTTTGCTTCTATAAAAATATTTGATGATTTTTTGTTGTTGGCATCATGCTGCTGATCGGCAATCTTCGTGGGGATCCATTGCTAACGCAGAGTGAAATCATGACCTACGCGAAGTATTATGGGCTGCAAAACACTATCGGATACTGTTGGTTTTTTGTGCAGCGAATGCGGCCGCTCATCCCTGCTGAACGTACTGAATCCTAAGAGTGGCTAACACCACCAATCTACGAAGCGCGCACAGATGATCGCCGCTGCCAGTTTTAGTTGCGCTTCGTGGATATCCAGTCGTCTTTCAAGGCAGATTCGCAGTTTGCCAAAGCTTGCAAACCAGTTGTGCATCCGCTCCACCACCCAGCGATGCATGCCCAGTCGCTCGCTACTCTCAACGCCTCGCCTGGCAATGCGACTGGCGATGCCCCGTTGTCCCAAGTGCGCACGGCAACGTTTGTAGTCATAGCCCTTGTCGGCGTGCAACTTCGATGGTCTTTTGCGGGGCGCCCTCCCAAGCCTGCAATCGCAGGAATCGCGTCCAGGCACCTCTCGAACATCTTGGAGTCGTGCCGCTGACCAAGATACCAGCGGGATGCCTCTGGCATCTACAACGATGTGTCGTTTGGAGCCGAGTTTGCCTCTGTCCATGGGGTTAGGGCCCGTTTCCTGGCCCCCGGGGGCTTGGTACCGAGGCGCCATCAATGCTGGCCCGGCTCCAATCGATCTGGTCATGTTCACACAAATGAGTCAGCATGGCTGGGTGCGACTGCTCCCAGACGTCAGCGGCATT
>NZ_AWOR01000050.1 GCF_000761245.1 Comamonas testosteroni
TGCGCCATGCCGATGCAGGCTACGAGATTGCAGTGGAAGCTTCCAAGCGCCATGGGCTCAACCTGCCGATGGTCAAGTAACTGTCACCCCCTGAGGCGCTTACGCGCCTTCCCCCTCTCTCGCTGCGCGGGAGGGGGACGACAGCCTCGGTGCGGGACGGCCCTTCCTCGCTGTCTCTCGCCTGGGCCGCGCCAGTTTTAAGCTGCGTTTTGTTGTAGTTTTTGTGCTTTTGATCGATGCAACGCTTTGACCTGAACCAGATTGCGCCCAGCCCGTGGAAGAACGGGGGCGGCAGCACGCGCGAGATTGTCTGCTGGCCGCAGGGCGCGGGCATGGACAGCTTTGGCTGGCGCGTGAGCGTGGCCACGATTGCCCAGGCCGGCCCGTTTTCGGCATTTCCGGGCATAGACCGGCAGATCATGCTGCTCGATGGCGACGGGGTGCGGCTGCACAGCGCCCAGGCCGGGCTCGAGCATGCATTGACCGAGCGCTGGCAGCCCTTCGCCTTTTCGGGCGATATGGCGCTGGATTGCGATCTGCTGGGCGGCCCGTCCAGCGACTTCAATGTCATGACCCGGCGCGGACAATGGTCGGCCCGGCTGGAGCAGCTCGGCGGCCAGGCCGAGGCGGGGCTGAGCGCCGCAGGGCTTTGCATGGTGTTGCAAGGTGGCTGGAAATGCGCCGACGGGCGGATACTGCAAGCCGGCCAGGGCCTGTGGTGGAGCAGCGTCCGGCACGAGCCGCTGGTCGCGCAGGGTGAGCAGGCCAGGCTGATCATGGTCAGCCTGACGCCGAACAGCTGAAACAGGAGCAGCTTGCGCGCTTTGGTTGGTCATTTCAATGCTTATTGATATGAAAAATCAAGAGAGGCAAGCGCATGAAGCTATGAAATAAGGAGCTTCATGGTTTGAATTGTCGTCATCGAACACGAGGAGCATCGCCATGGCGCAAGCTAATCCCCATCCCGCAGTCTCAGCCGACGGCTGCTGGCACAACCTGCGTCTGGCGCCGCAGCTGTATGTCTCCGAGGTGGCGGATATTCCCGAGGGCATGCTTGCCTGCATCGTGGTGGAGCAGGGCCGCATGGTCTGGGTGGGCCCACAGGACGCCATGCCTGCCCAATACCAGGCGCTGCCCAGACACGATGGCGCAGGGCGCCTGGCCACGCCGGGCCTGATCGACTGCCACACCCATCTGGTCTATGGCGGCGAGCGTGCCAACGAATTCGCCATGCGCCTGGCCGGGGCCAGCTACGAGGAAGTGGCCAGGGCCGGCGGCGGCATCGTCTCCAGCGTCAGGGCCACGCGCGAAGCGTCGGAGGACGAGCTGGTGGCACTGGCGCTGCCGCGTCTCGAGCAGTTGCTGGCCGAAGGCGTGACGGCCATAGAGATCAAGTCTGGCTACGGCCTGGCACTCGAGCACGAGCGCAAGCAGCTGCGTGCCGCACGGCGCTTGGGCGAGCGGTGTGCCGTGACCGTGCGCACCACGTTTTTAGGGGCCCATGCGCTGCCGCCCGAGTACGCGGGCCGCAGCCAGGAATACACGGATCTGGTCTGCGAGCACATGTTGCCGGCGCTGGCCGCCGAAGGTCTGATCGATGCCGTCGATGTGTTCTGCGAACGCATTGCCTTCTCGCTGGCCGAGACCGAGCAGGTCTTCCAGGCGGCCAAGGCCTTGGGCCTGCCCGTCAAGCTGCATGCCGAGCAGCTGTCGAATATGGAGGGTGCGGCCCTCGCGGCCCGCTATGGCGCGCTGTCCTGCGACCATATCGAGCATCTGTCCGAGCACGGCATCGCCGAGATGAAGAAGGCCGGCACCGTGGCCGTGCTACTGCCCGGGGCCTTCTACACGCTGCGCGACACCAAAGTGCCCCCGATTGAGGAATTAAGGGCCGCCAAGGTCCCGATGGCCGTTTCTACCGATCACAATCCGGGTACCTCCCCATGCTTGAGCTTGCTGCTCATGGCCAATATGGCTTGCACGCTGTTCCGTCTGACGGTTCCCGAGGCTCTGGCCGGTATCACCCGGCATGCCGCGCAGGCTCTGGGCCTGCAGGACGAGCAAGGCCTGATTGCCGTGGGTCGCCCCGCCAATTTCGTGCTCTGGCCCGTGCAGCAGGCAGCAGAGCTGGCCTACTGGTTCGGCAACAAGCCTGACTGTACGGTGGTGCGCCAGGGCCTGATTGCACAGCAAGCCAAAGCCTGAATGCGGGGAGCGCGAAAGGTTGCTGATGTCTCACGAACAATTTCTCAATGAACTGATCTCCACTCTGGGTGCCGACGTGGCGCTGCGCGGCACGGACACGCCCGAGCGTTGTCGCACCGACTGGAGCGGCACGCCGCCCCAGCAGCCATTGGCGCTGGTGCGCCCACGCACCACGGAGGAAGTCAGCGCGGTCATGCGCCTGTGCAGCGCCCATAGGGTTGCGGTAGTCCCGCAGGGCGGTCTGACCGGCCTGGCCGGTGCCGCGGTTCCGATGGAGGGGGCAGTGGCCCTGTCGCTGGATCGCATGAATCGCATCGAGGACATCGATGCCAAGACCGGACTGATGCAGGTGCAGGCCGGCGTCACCCTGCAAGCCGTGCAGGAGGCGGCGGTCGATGTCGGCATGGTGTTCGGCGTGGATCTCGGCGCTCGCGGCAGCTGCCAGATCGGCGGCAATGTCTCCACCAATGCGGGTGGCAACGGCGTGCTGCAGCACGGCATGATGCGCGAGCAGGTGCTGGGCCTGGAGGTGGTGCTGGCCGACGGCACGGTGCTGCCCATGCTGCGCCCCATGATCAAGAACAACACGGGCTACGACCTCAAGCAGTTCTTCATCGGAGCCGAAGGCACGCTGGGCATCATCACCCGCGTGCTGCTGCGCCTGCGTCCCGCGCCCCAGGCCACGGCCACGACGCTGGTGGCCATGCCCGATTTCGACGCGGCGCTGGCTGTGCTCAAGCGCATGCAATCGCGCTTCGGCAACAGCGTCGCGGCCTACGAGCTGATGTGGGACAGCTTTGTGCAGGCCTCCATGGCCTGGCTCAAGCTCGCCGCGCCTTTTGAGCAGCGCTACCCCTTGCTGGCCCTGATCAATGTGGACGGCAAGGACGAGGCGCAGCTGCAAGGCGATGTGCAGCAGGTGCTCGAGGAAGCCATGGAAGCCGGCGAGGTGCTCGATGCCATCGTGGCCCAGTCGGTCGCCCAGGTGCAGCAGCTGTGGAAGCTGCGCGAGGCCCCGGCCGAGCTCAACAACAATATGCATCCCGCAATCAACTTCGATGTGAGCCTGCCCCAGGCGGACATCGGCCGTTTTGCCGAAGCCTGCATGCAGGCTTTTGCCGCTCGCTGGCCTGGTCACCAGGCGCTGTACTTCGGCCATGTGGGCGACGGCAATCTCCATGTCTCGGTGGATGGCAAGACCGTCAACGGCGAATGCGAGCAGGTGGAGGAGCTTCTCTACCGCATCGTGGGCGAGATGCAGGGCAGCGTCTCCGCGGAGCACGGCATCGGCCTGCACAAGAAGCCGTATCTGAGCAACAGCCGCACGCCCGCGGAGCTGGCGGCGATGCGGGCCATCAAGCTGGCCCTCGATCCCCTGGGCCTGATGAATCCCGGAAAGGTGTTTGATCTATGACGAATTCCCTGGTGGCCTCGCTGGCCCGTGCCCAGGTGCGCCCGCTGCCCGCATACAACGCCGGCCTGTCCAATGAGGCGGTGCGGGCGCGCTATGGCGTGACCGATATTGCCCGCCTGGCCAGCAACGAGAACCCTTTTGGCGCCAGCGCCTCGGTGCGCCGGGCGATTGCCGAAGTGGCCAACGATGTGGGCAACTATCCCGATGCCAACTGCACGGCCTTGCGCGAAGCCATTGCCAAGCGCACGGGGCTGTCTGCCGGGCGCCTGGTGTTCGGCGACGGCTCGGAAGACCTGATCAAGATTCTCTGCGAGGTCTTTCTGGCCCCCGGCGATCTGGTGGTGACCCAGCGTCCCGTGTTCGGCCTGCACGAAATCTATCCGAAGATGATGGGCGCGCAGGTCGAGCTCCTCGATCTGAACGATGAGCTGGGCTTCGATGTGGCCCGCTGGTGCGCTGCCGTGGCCAAGGCCCCCAAGATCGCCTTCCTGCCCAACCCGTCCAACCCCGTGGGCTGCATGCTGGATGCGGCGCAGTTTGCACAGGTGCTGGAGGCCACGCCCGCCCACACCGTGCTGGTGGTGGATGAGGCCTATTACGAATACGCGCTGCATGACGATGACTACCCCGATGTGCTGGCCATGCTGGAGGCACGGGTCGGGCCCTGGATCGTGCTGCGCACCTTCTCCAAGGCCTGGGGCCTGGCCGGCCTGCGCGTGGGCTACGGTATGGCCGACAGCGCCGAGCTGGTGGGCCTGATGGACAAGGTACGCTCGCCCTTCAATGTGAACATGGCGGCCCAGCGCGCGGCGCTGGCTGCCTGGAGCGATCCTGCGCACATGCGCAGCGGTGTGGCGACCACGGTGGCGTTGCGCGAAGATCTGCGCAGACAGCTGCTGGCGCTGGCAGGGCCGGGCCGGCCGCTGCAAGGCCTGCGCATTGCGCCCTCGGTAGCCAACTTCCTGTTTCTCGACCTGGGCCGTCCCAATGCCCCGGTGACCGAGGCGCTGCTCAGGCAGGGCGTGATCGTCAAGCCCTGGAAGGAGCCCGGCTTCGAGAATTTCCTGCGCGTGTCCATAGGCACCGAAGGCGACAACGCGCGTTTTGTGCAGGCCTTGCTGGCCGCGTTCGAGGCCTGAGGCATGAAGCTGTTCCGGGGCTGGACGATTGTTGCGGCGGCCCATGGCCTGCTCGCCCTGGCCTTCGGTGCGGCTTATTCCTTTGGCGCTTTTTTCAAGAGCATCCAGACGCAGTTCGATGCGGGCCGCTTCTCGGTGGGCTCGCTGTTTGCCGTGACGGCTTTGCTGTATTACTGCGTGGGAGCCATTGCCGGTACCCTGGCCGACCGCATAGGCCTGCGTCGCGTGACCGGTGCGGGGGTCTTGCTGCTGGCCACAGGCTTTGCGCTGGCCAGCCAGACCCGCTCGCTGGCGCAGCTGTTCGTGGTTTTTGGCCTGTTTGTGGGCGGTGGCGTGGGCCTGATCTACGTACCGGCCCTGGTGGCCGTGCAGCGCTGGTTCATAAGGCTGCGCAGCCGTGCCTCCGGCCTGGCCTCGGCCGGCACCGGCGTCGGCACGTTCGCCGCGCCGCTGTTTGCGGGCTGGCTGCTGGAGCAGCAGAGCTGGCAGATCGCCATGCAGTGGTTTGCGCTCGTCATCTTGCTGCTGGGACTGCCGGCCGCGCTGTCCATGGTCGGCCAGCCCTCGCAGCTGGGCCTGAGCTGCGACGGTGATCCTCACCCTGCTCAGGCTGCAGCCCAGGCGCAGGGCATGGAGCTGTCCCAGGCCTTGCGCAGCAGCAGCTTCGGCTGGTTTTTTCTCGCCATTTTCCTGGCTTCGGTGAGTCTGTTTGCCGCCCTGGTGCATATCGCTCCCATGGCCCAGGGCCTGGATATCGATGCCGTTTCAAGCCAGTGGCTGATCGCCTTGATAGGCGCCGGCAATGTGCTGGGCCGACCGCTGCTGGGCGGTCTCGGCGACCGGCTGGGTGCGCTGCGTCTGCTCATGGGTCTGAGCATATTTCTGGCCCTGCTGCACCTGCTGTGGTGGCAGGCCCATGGCTGGGCTGCGCTGGCCGTTTTTTCCCTGCTGTTCGGTGCGGCGCACGGCGGCTGCATCGCCCTGTTTCCCGTCCTGGCCGCCCAGTGGTTCGGCACCTTGCGGCTGGGGGCCATTTTGGGCATTCTTTACATCAGCGTGGGGCTGGCGGCAGTCGCCGGCGCCAGCGCGTCCGGCTGGGTGTTCGACCAGACTGGCGGCTACACCCTGGCCATCCAGGTCAGCGCCACTCTGGCCTTGCTGGCCGTGGCTGCGCTGGCGCTTGCGGCCCGTGGCCAGCGTTTGGCTTTATCTCCTTCAGGCATTTCGAAATGATCATGCACTCCTCCTTCTCCAGCGGCACACTCTTTGCCGAAGACGCCTTACTGCCCACGGGGTGGGCGCGCAACGTCCTGCTGAGCTGGGATGAGAGCGGGCGTCTGGCCGAGGTGCTCACCGATGTAGATCCGCAAAGCGGCGAGGCCGGCGAGGTCGATACCGCCATCCGCGCCGCAGGTCCGGTGATCCCCGGCATGCCCAATCTGCACTCGCATGCTTTCCAGCGCGCCTTCGGCGGGCTGACCGAATTCCGCGGCCAGGCGCAGGACAGCTTCTGGAGCTGGCGCAAGCTGATGTACGGCTTTGCCAACCGCATGACGCCCGAAGCCCTGGAGGCGATCGCGACCTGGCTGTACCTGGAAATGCTGGAGGCCGGCTACACCTCGGTCTGCGAGTTCCACTATGTGCACCATGATGTGGGCGGCAAGCCCTATGCCAACGATGCCAGCCTGTCCCTGGCGCTGCTGCGTGCGGCGCAGAAGACGGGCATAGGCATGACCTTGCTGCCCGTGCTCTATCAGACCAGCGGTTTCGGGGGCCTGCCGCCTCGCGAGGATCAGGCCCGCTTCATTCGCAGCACGGACAATATGCTCTGCCTGCTGCAGCAGCTGGAGCCCGTGACCAGGGCGCAGCAGGCCGCTCTGGGCCTGGCTCCGCACTCGCTGCGCGCCGTGCCGCCGGACAGCCTGAAAACCGCGCTCGCAGGCCTGCACGCCATGCTGCCAAAGGCTGTCGTGCACATCCATATCGCCGAGCAGACCCAGGAGGTGGATGACTGCCTGGCCTGGAGCGGTCAGCGCCCCGTGCAATGGCTGCTCGACCATGCGCCTGTCGATGCGCGCTGGTGCCTGGTTCATGCCACGCATATGACGCCCGAGGAATATGCAGGCGCGGCTCGCAGCGCTGCCGTGGCCGGCATCTGCCCCACCACCGAAGCCAATCTCGGCGACGGCATTTTCGACATGCCGGCGTGGCTCAGGCATGGCGGCCGCTGGGGCATTGGCTCGGACAGCCACGCCACGGTCAATGCGGCCGAAGAGCTGCTGATGCTCGAATACAGCCAGCGCCTGAACCTGCGTCAGCGCAATGTGCTTGGCGGCGGCGTCCAGCCGCAGGTGGCGACCTCCATGACCTTGCAGGCAGTGGCCGGCGGTGCCCAGGCGTCGGGCCGTGCCATTGCCGGTCTGGCCGTGGGCCAGCAGGCCGACTTCGTGGTGCTCGATGCCCGGCATGTGGCCCTCAACGGTCTGCCTGCCGACAGCGGTCATGCCGCCCATGTGTTTGCCAGCCATCGCACTTCGGCCATTGCCGATGTCTGGGTTCGCGGCCAGCAGCGCGTGCAGTCGGGCCGCCATGCGCTGCACGAGGTCGCGCAACAGGGCTTTGTCCAGGCCCGCAAGGCATTGCTGCAAGGCGCCTGAGCGCGGCTTGCCATCAGATTTTTGACACAAGAGAGACGCTCCATGAGCCCATCCGTTCCACCCTTTGTCTTTCACCAGGGTACGGCACCGCTGCTGATTTCCATGCCGCATACCGGCACCCATGTGCCGCCCGACATCGCTGCCAGGCTCACGCCCGAAGGGCGCGAAGTCCACGACACCGACTGGCACATGCCGCAGCTCTACGACTTTGCCCGGGCGCTGGGCGCATCCATGCTGGTCGCCACGCATTCGCGCTATGTCATCGACCTGAACCGTCCGCCCGATGGCGCCAGCCTCTATCCGGGCCAGAGCGTGACCGGGCTGTGCCCGGTCGATGGCTTTGACAGCGAGCCTCTGTATGCCAGCAAGGACCTGGAGCCCGACGAGGTGGAAGTCGCGCGCCGCCGCGAGCTTTACTGGCAGCCCTATCACGCGCAACTGCGCGCCGAGCTCGATCGCATCAAGAGCCAGCACGGCGTGGCCATGCTGTGGGACGCCCACAGCATCCGCTCGGTGCTGCCGCGCTTTTTCGAGGGCAAGCTGCCCGACCTGAACCTGGGCACCGCCGACGGCAAGAGCTGTGCGCCGGCGCTGGCCCAGCAACTGCTGGACATCGCGCAGCAGGCACCGGGTCACACCAGCGTGCTCAATGGCCGCTTCAAGGGCGGCTTCATCACGCGCAACTATGGCCAGCCGGAGCAGGGCTTCCATGCCGTGCAGCTGGAGATGACGCAGTCCAGCTATATGCAGGAGCAGATGCCGTTTGACTACCTGCCCGAGGTCGCGGCCCGTATCCAGCCCACCATGCAGCGCCTGCTGCAGGCCGTTGTGGCCTTCGCCCAAACCAGCGGCCGCTGAGCCCAAGGCGAGGGCGAGGCGAGGGCAAGGCTAGTGGCCCTCGGGCTGTAGCGCATCGCCAAGCCAGCGGCGCGGCCCCGGGCCGCCGCGCTGGCATTGGTCGTCGGGGTTGTACATGCTGCAGACCTTGAGCGACAGACAGCCGCAGCCTATGCACTGGTTCAGGCTGTCGCGCAGACGCTGGAGCTCGTCGATGCGCTCGTCCAGCCGCTGCTGCCAGATGCGCGACATCTTCTGCCAGTCGCCGCCCGTGGGCACATGCCGCGTCGGCAGCCGCGCCAGCTGCGCGGCGATCTCCTCCAGCGTGAACCCCACGCGCTGCGCAAACACGATGTAGGCAATGCGCCGCAGGCCCGAGCGGTGGTAGCTCCGCCTTCCGCCGCTGCTGCGCACCGATTCGATCAGACCCAGCGACTCGTAAAAGCGCAGCGCCGATGCGTTGACGCCGCTGCGCTGCGCGAAGTCGCTGATGCTCATCAGCGGATCATCCTCAATTTTCATGATGTCTTTCCTCGGGGCTTGACTTCAAGTTAACTTGAACTTGAAGAATGTGAGCCATTGTGATCGATAGCGCAGGAGCCGGGCAAGTCCGCTGAGGCAGTCCATGAAGGCCAGTTGGCCGGACTGAGAAATTCTTTGGCTGAAAGTTGCAATGACGCCGCTGCTGTTCACTCATAAAGTAATGAGACGCATTTTTATTGGTAAACATAGACGGGAGGTTCCATGTACATCGACAGCAGCAGCTATCCACTGGTCCGCATGAGCTACGAGCGTGACAAGGCCCAGCCAATGGACCGCTTGCTGGCGGATTTCTCGGCTCTGCTCGATCGCGGCCAGGCCTTTGTCTTCTACAGCGACGGCGACATGTCCCAGGAGGATCGCTCGCCCGAGGAGCGCAAGCAGGTGGTGCTCTGGATGAAAGCCCGCCGCAGCCAGCTCAAAAGCCTGGTTCGCGCTCTGGTTCATGCCGAGCCCGATGCGCAAAAGCGAGAACAGGCCCAGGCCTTGGCGCAGATGTTCGGCAAGGCATGGGGTTATCCGATGCTGCTGGTGGCCTCCACGCATGAGGCGCGCGAGCGAGCGCTGGAGCTTCTTGAGAGCGATTGAAATGGAATGAGGGAAAAGCGATGAATGCCGTGGATGAAGCCTCGCTGCAGGACAGGTTCGGAATGTGGGATCCCGACCAGGTGGACCGCCCGGTGATCGTGCTGCCCATGCAGTCGGGCCCGGGGGATTGGGGCATGGACTTCCATGCCCATCGCAAGAGTCAGCTCATGGTCACGAATGTGGGACTGATCACGCTGGAGACCGATGCTGGCGTCTGTGTGGTTCCGCCGCGCAGCGCCGCCTGGATCGAAGGCGGCATGCCGCATCGCGTCAGCTTCAGCGGCGCGGCCAGCGGCTACATCGTCTTCGTGGCAGCGGGGGCGGCGCGTCCAATGACCGGCCCCTGTCATGCGCTGGCGGTATCGCCATTTCTGAGTGCGCTACTGGAGCGCGTGCAGGCGTTGCCGCAGCACTACCGTGTTGATGACGGTGACGGCCGGTTGATGCAGGTGCTGATCGACGAGATCCAGGCGGCACAGCCCGAGGGTCTGCACCTGCCGATGCCGCGTGACCGGCGTCTGCGCCGCATGGCCAGCACCCTGTGCGCCGAGCCGCAGTTGCAGGTTCGGCTGGCCGATTGGGCGCAGCGCATAGGCATGAGCGAGCGCAGCATGACCCGGCTGTTTCTGGCCGAGACAGGCCTCACCGTCAACCAGTGGCGTCGTCAGCTCCATGTGCTTACCGCGCTGCAGCAGCTCTCGGAAGGGCAGCGCATACAGACCGTGGCAGACGCCCTCGGCTACGAAAGTGCGCCTGCCTTCGTGACCATGTTCCGCAAGGCGGTGGGTAGCTCGCCGCGGCGCTTTCTGGCGCAGCGCAGAGCACCGCTGCAGCCTGCGTGGCCCGGGCTGCGGCCTGTGTCCGGGGCCTCGGTCTGAAGGCCGGCAGGCCCCGTTTTCAACCTGTTTTCCACGACGTCCATTGCGCGCCACGCGCTGCGCAGGGACGGGTGTGCCCGTAAAGCGCCGCAGCACGCCGTGCACGGCCGTTTCCTGAAGGAGAGAGTCTCATGTTTGTCTTCCAAGCACCGCAGCTGCGGCCTACCATGCTTGCCAGCGCCGTGGCGGCGCTGGCCCTGCTTTCCGGCTGCAGCCGTTCCGGCGCGGGCGATGCACATGCCAGCAACGGCCCACCGCCCGCGCCCGAGGTGCAGGTGGCCGAGGTCGCCTTGCAGGCCATACGCCCCTGGGACGAGTTCAACGGCCGCATCGAGGCCGTGGAGTCGGTGCAGCTGCGCTCGCGCGTGTCGGGATATATCGAGCGCATCGCCTTCGTCGAAGGTCAGGAGGTGAAGAAGGGCCAGTTGCTGTTCGTGATCGACCAGCGGCCCTATCGCGCGTCCCTGGCCAGCGCCCAGGCCCAGCTCGAACGCGCGCGTGCCGCTGCCGGGCTGGCGCAGACGCAGGATCAGCGCGCGCGCCAGCTGGTGGCCGAGAATGCGGTCTCGCGCGAGGAGGCAGACACAAGGGCCGCAACGCTGGCCCAGGCCACGGCCCAGGTGCGCGCGGCCGAGGCCGAGCTGGCTATCGCGCGGCTGCAGCTGGACTTCACCGAGGTGCGCGCGCCCATCACGGGCCGTGCCAGCCGCGCCCTGCTCACCGTAGGCAATATGGCCCAGGCCGACCAGAGCGTGCTGACCACCCTGGTCTCGCAGGACCCGGTGTATGTGTATTTCGATGCCGACGAGCACAGCTTTCTGCGCTACCAGAAGGCCGGTCTGGCCGGCCAGGGCCGCGCGGTGCGCATCGCCCTGGTCGGCGACGACGGCTTTGCCCATACGGGCACGCTGGACTTCAGCGACAACCAGCTGCAGCCGGGCACGGGCACCATGCGCCTGCGCGCGCGTCTGGCCAACCCCGAGCGGACGCTGACGCCAGGCCTGTTTGCACGCGTGCAGATGCAAAGTGGCCCGCAGCGGCAGGAGGCCGAGCCCCAGGCGCTGCTGATCGACGACAAGGCCGTTCTCACCGACCAGGACCGCAAGTACGTCTATGTGGTGGGCGAAGGCAATCTGGCCGAGCGTCGCGACCTCACGCTGGGCCGCATGGTCGATGGCAGGCGCCTGGTGGAAAAGGGCCTGGCTGCGGGTGACCGGCTGGTGGTGGGCGGGGTGCAGCGCATCTACTACCCCGGCATGCTCATCAATCCCAGGCCGGTGGCAGCAGCGGCAGCGGCCGCGCAACCCGCGCCGGCCGCTGTGCAGTAAGGGGAAGTGCCATGGACTTCTCCAAATTCTTCATAGACCGGCCCATCTTCGCGGTCGTGCTCTCCATCATCATGTTTGCCGTGGGGCTGGTCGCGATTCCGCAGCTGCCTGTGGGCGAGTATCCCGAGGTCGTGCCGCCCAGCGTGGTGGTGCGCGCCACCTATCCGGGGGCCAATCCCAAGGAGGTCGCCGAGTCGGTGGCCGTGCCGCTGGAGGAAGCCATCAACGGGGTCGAAGGCCTGATGTACATGAAGTCGGTCGCGGCGTCCGACGGCAGCCTGCAGGTGGTGGCCACCTTCCGCCCCGAAATCGACCCCGACACCGCCGCCGTACGCGTGCAAAACCGTGTCAGCCAGGCCCAGAGCCGGCTGCCCGAGGAGGTGCGACAGTTCGGCGTGACCACGCAGAAGCAGGCCTCCACGCCGCTGATGTACGTGGGCCTGGTGTCCCGCGACGGCGCGCATGACGCGCTGTATCTGCGCAACCATGTCACGCTCAAGATCAAGGATGTGCTGGCGCGCATTCCCGGTGTGGGCGACGTGGGCATCTACGGCGCGGGCGACTACGCGATGCGCGTCTGGCTGGATCCGCACAAGGTGGCGGCACGCCAGCTCACGGCCGGCGAGGTGATCGCCGCCATTCGCGAGCAGAACATCCAGGTCTCGGCCGGTCAGCTGGGCGCCGAGCCCAGTGCGCAGAAGTCCGACAAGCTGCTGTCCATCAATGTGCGCGGGCGGCTGAAGACGGCCGAGGAGTTCGGGGACATTGTGCTCAAGAGCGGCGAAGACGGCCAGGTCGTGCGTCTGGCCGACGTGGCGCGTATCGAGCTGGGCGCCAGCGACTACACGCTGCGCTCGTGGAGCGACACCAAGAACATGGCGGCCGTGGGCATCTTCCTGTCGCCCGGTGCGAATGCGCTGGGCGTGGCCGAGCAGGTCTACGCGGCCATGGAGCGGCTCTCCAAGGATCTTCCCGAAGGCGTGGTCTTCGAGTCCGTCTGGGACCCCACGGTCTTTGTGCGCGACTCGATCAAGGCCGTGCAGAGCACGCTGATCGAAGCCGTGATCCTGGTGGTGCTGGTGGTCATCGTCTTTTTGCAGACCTGGCGCGCCTCCATCATTCCGCTGCTGGCCGTGCCCGTGTCCATCATCGGCACTTTCGCGGGCCTGTACCTGCTGGGCTACTCGATCAACACGCTGACCTTGTTCGGCCTGGTGCTGGCGATCGGTATCGTGGTGGACGACGCCATCGTCGTGGTCGAGAACGTGGAGCGCTACATCGAGCAGGGTCACAGTCCGCAGGAGGCTGCCCATCTGGCCATGAAGGAAGTCTCGGGGCCCATCATCGCCATCGCCCTGGTGCTGTGCGCGGTCTTCGTGCCCATGGCTTTTCTCAGCGGCGTCACGGGCCAGTTCTACCAGCAGTTCGCGGTGACCATTGCCATCTCCACGGTGATCTCGGCCATCAACTCGCTGACCCTGTCGCCCGCGCTGGCGGCCAAGCTGCTGCAGCCGCACGGCGCACCGCGCGACGCGCTGGCGCGTGTCATCGACAAGGGCCTGGGCTGGCTCTTCCGGCCCTTCAACCGCTTCTTCGATCGCAGCGCCCACGGCTACCAGAACTCGGTGGGCCGCTCGCTGCATCGACGCGGTCTGGTGTTCGCGGTCTATGCGGCGCTGCTGGCCGGCACTGCCGTGCTGTTCCACGCCGTGCCCGGGGGCTTCATTCCCATGCAGGACAAGCTCTACCTGTTTGCCGGTGCCAAGCTGCCAGAGGGCGCGTCGCTGAACCGCACCGATGCGGTCACGCGCCAGATGGTGGAGGCGGCCAAGAGCGTGGATGGCGTGGACATGGTCGCCGCCTTCGCGGGCTTCAATGCGCTGCAGTCCACGACCACGCCCAATCTGACCAGCTCCTACATCATGCTCAAGCCCTTTGGCGAGCGCACCCGCAGCGCCGAGGAGATCAACGCCGAGCTGGGCGCCAAGTTCGCGCAGATCGAGGGTGGCTTCGCCTATGCGCTGATGCCGCCGCCCATACAGGGCCTGGGCAACGGATCGGGCTATTCGCTGTTCCTGCAGGACCGCGCAGGTCTGGGCTATGCAGCGCTGCAGCAGGCGCTTGCGGCCTTTCAGGCCGAGATCGCCAAGACGCCCGGCATGACCTACCCGGTCAGCAGCTACCAGTCCAACATCCCGCAGCTGGAAGTGAAGGTGGATCGCATCAAGGCCAAGGCCCAGGGCGTGGCGCTGACCGATCTGTTCCAGACCCTGCAGGCCTATCTGGGCTCGGTCTATGTCAACGACTTCAACGCCTTCGGCCGCGTCTGGCGCGTGATGCTGCAGGCCGATGCCGACCACCGCCAGGCCGTGGAGGACATCGCCCAGCTGCGCACGCGCAACGCGCGCGGCGAGATGGTGCCCATAGGCTCCATGGTCACCGTGGTGCCCAGCTACGGGCCCGATCCGGTGCTGCGCTACAACGGCTTTCCGGCCGCCGACCTGATCGGCGACTCTGATCCGCGCCTGCTGTCCTCGGCCGAGGTGCTGACCAAGCTGCAGGAGATCGCGCAGCGCACGCTGCCGCGCGGCATCGAGCTGGCCTGGACGGATCTGAGCTACCAGCAGGTCGAGCAGAGCCATGCCGCAGCCGTGGTCTTCGTCATTGCCGTGATGCTGGTCTTTCTGGTGCTGGCCGCGCTCTACGAGAGCTGGACCCTGCCGTTGGCCGTGATCCTGATCGTGCCCGTGTGTATCTGCGCGGCGCTGTTCGGCGTGTGGCTGGCCGGGGGAGACAACAATGTCTTCGTGCAGGTGGGCCTGGTGGTGCTCATGGGCCTGGCCTGCAAGAACGCGATTTTGATCGTGGAGTTCGCACGCGAGCTGGAGATGCGCGGCTCGTCCATCGTCGATGCCGCGCTGCAAGCCTGCCGCCTGCGGCTGCGTCCCATCGTCATGACCTCCATCGCCTTCATCGCGGGCGCCGTGCCCTTGCTGATCGGCAGCGGCGCGGGCAGCGAGGTGCGCGCGGCCACGGGCGTGACGGTGTTCTCGGGCATGCTCGGCGTGACGCTGTTCGGTCTCTTCCTCACGCCGGTGTTCTACGTCACGCTGCGCCGCCTGTCGGGCCGTTCGCTGGCGACCCGCACGCCTGCCCAACCCGCTTCAACTGTTGCACCCGCATCCCTGGAGAGCCGCCATGTCTGAGATCCCCCAACCTCTGCGCCGGCATGCGCTGGCATGGGCCGTGGCGGGCCTTTCGGCCCTGCTCGCAGGCTGCGCCGTAGGCCCCGATTTCCGCACGCCCGAGCTGCCCCAGGCCGGCGCGCAGTTCGCGCGGGCCGAGCCGCCTGCCAGCACGCAGCCTGCCAACGCGCCGCAGCCAGCCCCCGATGCCGCATTCTGGCGTCAGTTCCAGGATGCGCAGCTCACGCAGCTGGTCGAGCAGGCCCTGCGTGCCAACCAGGATCTGCGCGGCGCGCTGGCGCGGCTGGATGCGGTCCAGGCCCTGCTGCGCGAGAGCCGTCTTGATCAGCTTCCCACGCTCACCCTTTCGGGCCAGGCGCTGCAGCAAAGACGCAGCGAAAGCCAGGCAGCAAGCGGGCCGCGCAGCCAGCGCAGCTACAGCGCCGGCATCAACGCGAGCTGGGAGCTGGACCTGTTCGGTCGCGTGCGCCGCAGCATCGAGGCCGGCAGCGCCGAGCTGCGTGCCAGTGCCGCCGATCTGGCCGCGCTGCAGGTTGCCATTGCGGCCCAGGTCGCTGCCAGCTACGCCGATCTGCGCGGCTGGCAACAGCGCCTGCATCTGGCCGAGGCCAATGCCGCCAATCAGCAGGACACGCTGCGCCTGGTGCAGCTGCGGCTGGCCCATGGCAGCGGCTCCGACTTCGACCTGGCGCGCGCCCAGGCGCTGCTGGAGACCACGCGCTCGCGCATTCCGGCGCTGCAGGCTCAGATCGCCGTAGCCCAGCACCGCCTGGCCGTGCTCACCGGCCAGGTGCCCGAGGCACTGATCGCGGCGCTGGACGCGCCGGCCGCGTTGCCGCAACTGCCGCAGACCATCGCTCCCGGCACGCCCGCCGAGCTGTTGCGCCGTCGCCCCGATGTGGCAGCCGCCGAGGCGCGTCTGCATGCCGCCACGGCGCGGGTGGGTGTGGCTACGGCCGAGCTGTTCCCGCGACTGTCGCTGGGCGGCCTGCTGGGCAGCTCTGCCTTTGGTGCGGGCGCGCTGTTCGAGGCCGGCAGTGCCAGCCGAAGCGTATTTCTGGGCGTGGACTGGTCTTTTCTCGACGTGGGCCGCGTGCGCGCGCGCATCGCTGCCGGCGAGGCGGGCGCCCAGGCCGCGCTGGCCCAGTACCAGCAAAGCGTGCTGCTGGCGCTGGAGGACACGGAGAATGCCCTGGTGCTTCTCACGCGCACCCGCAGCGAGGACGCCCATCTGACCCAGGCCGCCGAGCAGCGTGCACGCGCCGAGCAGCTCGCGCAGCGCCGCTACCGCTTGGGCAGCGTGGGCCTGTACGAGGTGCTGGACGCGCAGCGCGACCTCTACGCGGCCCAGGACGCTGCGGCCGACAGCCGCGCGCGCGGCCTGCGTGCCGCCGTGGCGCTGTACCAGGCGCTGGCCGGTGGCTGGGAGGGGCAGCCGCCTGCCAGGCCTATGATGGCGTTGCAATGACGCTTTCGCTGTTTCCTCTCGACCCCCTGCCCGCCGAAACCATTGATGACGGCGCCGTGCTGCTGCGCGGCTTCGCGGCAGCCGAGGAGCAGCGCTGGGTGGCCGAGGTGACGGCCTTGCAGACGCGGGCCGCATTTCGCACCATGCAGGTGCCCGGGGGCAAGTTCATGTCGGTGGCGATCAGCAACGCCGGCGGCTGGGGCTGGATTTCGGATCTGCAGGGCTATCGCTACAGCGCCGTCGATCCGCAAACCGGAAAGCCCTGGCCTGCCATTCCCGCTTTTCTGGGCGAGCAGGCGGCCAGGGCTGCGGCGCTGGCCGGCTATCTGGGCTTTGCGCCCGATGCCTGCCTGATCAACCGCTATCAGCCGAGCGCGCGCATGGGTTTGCACCGCGATCAGGACGAGAGCGACTTTGCTGCGCCCATAGTCTCGGTCTCGCTGGGCCTGGCTTGCAGCTTTCTCTGGGGCGGGCTGACACGCCACAGTCCCACCCGGCGCCTGGCGCTCACTCATGGCGATGTGCTGGTCTGGGGCGGGCCCTCGCGCCTGGTGTTTCATGGCGTCGCCCCGCTCAAGCAGGGCCAGCACCCGCTGCTTGGCAATGAACGCTGGAATCTGACGTTCCGCATGGCCAAGGCTCGCTACCCGGCAGGCCTGCCATCGGAATAGGCGCTGGCAGCAGGGCAATGCCCGGCTGTCCGGCAAAGCCTGCCAGCTTTCCTACAATGGCGGCCTATGAGCCAGTCGCACCCCACCCCCGCCTACACCCGAGCCCAGGAGCTGCCCGCAACGCTTGCCAAGCGCCTCGTCATTCTTGACGGCGCCATGGGCACCATGATTCAGCGTTTCAAGCTGGGCGAGGCGCAGTATCGCGGCGAAGGCTATGCCGGTGCCGACGGTGCGGGCGAGCGCTTCAAGGACTTCGCCCATGACGTCAAGGGCAACAACGAGCTGCTGTCGCTGACCCGTCCCGACGTGATTCGCGACATTCATGAGAAATACCTGGCTGCCGGCGCCGATCTGATCGAGACCAACACCTTTGGTGCGACCACGATTGCGCAGGAGGACTATCACATGGCCGATCTGGCCTATGAGATGAACCTCAAGAGCGCCCAGCTGGCGCGTGCGGCCTGCGACAAGTACAGCACGCCCGATCACAAGCGCTATGTGGCCGGCGCCCTGGGCCCCACGCCCAAGACGGCCTCCATCAGCCCCGATGTGAATGACCCCGCCGCGCGCAACATCACCTTCGAGCAGTTGCGTCAGGCCTATCTGGAGCAGACGCTGGCGCTGATTGAAGGCGGTGCCGACGTGATCCTGGTCGAGACCATCTTCGACACCCTCAACGCCAAGGCCGCGCTGTTTGCCGTGGACGAGGCCTTCGAGCAGACCGGCGAGCGCCTGCCCATCATGATCAGCGGCACGGTGACCGATGCCTCGGGTCGCATTCTGAGCGGACAGACCGTGACGGCCTTCTGGCACAGCGTGCGCCATAGCAACCCGCTGTCCGTGGGCCTGAACTGCGCGCTGGGTGCCACGCTGATGCGTCCCTATGTGCAGGAGCTGGCCAAGGCGGCTCCCGACACCTTCATCAGCTGCTACCCCAATGCCGGCCTGCCCAATCCCATGAGCGACACCGGTTTTGACGAAACGCCCGAGATCACCAGCCGTCTGGTGCACGAGTTTGCGGCCGAAGGTCTGGTCAATATCGTGGGCGGCTGCTGCGGCACCACGCCCGACCATATCGGTGCCATTGCCAAGGCCGTGCAGAACACGACCACGCGCAAGCTGTTCTACCCGGCAGAAGCCTGATTCTGCCCGCAATGGTTCGTCCCTGGCGCGCGCTTCTGATCGCAGGCTGAACCACGCGGCCCCGGCGCGGGAACCCCTGGTGCTGGAGCCACAAGCGCTGGCTGCTCTTTTTTGCGATGCTTATCCGCAGGGGGCGGGCACAATGGCCTGATTCCGGCTTTGATGCCCCAGCACTGATGACCGCATGACTGCACCACTGCAACCCGTTGCCCCCGTACTGCCCGTGTCCGTTCCCACGGGCCAGGCGGCTGCGCAGGCCGGCAATGTGGCGGCAGCCGCTGCCTCAGGCCTTCCCGCAGCGCAGCAACTGCCTGCCGCTCAAGCTGCGTCCCCGGCGACCAGCATGGTGCAGTGGTCGCCGCAAACCTTGCAGAACCTCAAGCTCCAGGCCTTTGAGCATCTGATTGCGCAGCTGGCCCTGCAGGTGCAAGCGCAGCCCGGTGCGCCTGCGGCGAGCTGGCCCAGTCAGGGCCTGCCAGCGGCCGTGCAGCAATTTGTGCAAGGCCTGCTCGCGCAGGTTCAGGTCAGCCTTCAGGGACAGGCGCAGCCCTTGCAACTGCTGGCCGGCCAGCAGGGATCGGTTGCGCTGATGCAGGCCTTGGCGCAGGCTGCGGCGTCTGGCGCACAGCCACCCAGCTCGGCTTTGCAGACGGCTGCGGCCCTGTCGCCCACGGCGGCTGTGGCGCTGGAGCAGGCGCAGCAGGGCATGGCGGCTGCACCTGCAGGAGGCGCTGCCGCACCGCGTCTGCCCCAACTGCAGAACTGGCTGGTGCAGCAAGGCACGCTGGTCACGCCGCAAGGCGAACGCAGCTTTTCCCTGACATTGCAGGTGCCCGCCGCCTGGGCGCAGGCTGTTGGCGCGCCAAGCATCCCGGCAGCCCAGGGACCGGGGACGGCCCTGCGCCTGCCCATGGCGGATCCGGGTGTCTTGAGCAGCGGCCCTCTGGCTCTGGTGGTGCAGCCGCAGTCGTCGGCGGCGACCACCACGCTTGCCACCAGCGCGTTGCTGTGGCTGGAGCTGCAGCCCGTCGCGGCGAGCGCGGCTCAGGCGACGCCGGCACAGATGGCCGGTCTGCCCCTGGCCCTGCCCGCACCGGCTCTGGCGCAGGAAGTGCAGCAGTTGCTGCAAAACAAGTCCGATCCCTGGCTGATGATGGCTGCGGCCCAGGCTGCCAATGCCCTGCCTGTGCCGCGCCGCAGCAGCGAGCACCGCTCGCATCTATGCATGACCGAAGGCTGTCAGTACCAGGGCCTGGCACCCTGCGCCCAGCCGTTTTGCAGCGAAATGAACCGCATCTGGGCTGCTTCCGGCGTGGCGCGCAGCGGCTGAACCAAGCTGACGCTGGGCTGGACTCTGCCAAGGCCCAACTTTCATAATGCGTCTCGTTGCCTGCTTTTTGAGCAGGCTTCTCGGGTCGGAATTGGCAGCCCAGCTGCCAGCCATGTTCCGGCTGTCTTCAGTGCATCAGGCCGTGCCTGACTGCCTGTCATCGCCTCATCTCACAGGTCTTCGACCTTCTCTGTCTTCTGCTGTGCCAAGGGCTGGCTGCGGGGGCAGTGACTTCACAATTCAAGGAGAACCACCGGCATGCGCTTGCGTACTGGCATTGCTTGTTCCACATGTTTCACTCTTTTGTCTGCCGTGCAGCCTGCGGCAGCCCAGTCTTCCAACGTCAGCATTGGCGGCCTGATCGATGGCGGCATCTATCGCGGCTTTGATGGCACGGCCCAGGCCGGCACGATTCAGCGCAGCAATCTGGCCATTGCCGGCTGGGAAGATCTGGGCGGCGGCCTCAAGGCCACCTTCCGTCTGAGCGCGCGTTTCGATATCGACACCGGGCGTCTGGAGGATCAGGGCAGCAAGCCGTTCTGGCACGACGAGTCCACGGTGGGCCTGCAAGGCGGTTTTGGCCACGTGCGCCTGGGTCGCGCCCTGTCGGCCATGTGGTCGCAGGACTGGAAATTCGACCCCTGGGCCAACTTCAACCGCATTTCCTCGCCGGCCTGGTACCAGTGGCACTACCTCACGCCTACCGACCGCTACAGCAACAACGGCACGGCCGAGTATGGGCGCATGGCCAACGGCATCTTCTACGACTCGCCCACGGTGGGCGGATTCACCCTGCATCTGAGCGCCTCGCCCGAGCGCACCGAGGTGCCGCTTACCTTGCGCCGTGAGGGGCGTGGCTACTCGGCCTCTCTCAACTATGACTCGGACAGCCTGAGCGGCATGCTGGCCTTCGAGCGCAACGGCAGCGGTGACAAGGACACTTTCGTGGCTGGCAAATACCGCTTTGGCGCAGCCGCCGTGATGGCCGCCTGGGACTACTCGCGCGTGGCCCAGACGGCACTCTCGGCCAAGGCCCTGACGCTGGGCGCGACCTACCAGATGGGGCAGACCACGCTGAAGGCCGGCTATGGCCGCCAGCGCATGCAGGAGCAGACCAATCATTTCTACTCCCTGGGGGCCGACTACGCGCTGTCCAAGCGCACCACGCTCTATGCCAGTCTGGGCCGCAAGAGCTACGAGTACGGCGCGGATTCGGGAACTTCGTTCGGTGTGGGCGTGGCGCACGCCTTCTGAGCCCAGGCTTCCCGCCCTCCAGCCGCAGCCTTGCTGCGGCTTTTTTGCGCTCGGTGTGAATGTCCAACAAGAGTTGAGGGAATTAAATCCGCCAGTTTTGGGTGTTTGTCCGCCTTTGCACGGACGGCACAGCACTGTTTTTGGCCCTGAGTCGGACCTTGTCCGGGTAAAAATCGCCAAAAACCGTGTTTTTTGACGATATCTACGCTCTTCCTCGTTGAAATCCAGGGTGTGAATCTGGTGCATTGCGTTGAATTGAGCGCACAAGGGCTGCAGTTGACGGAAGTTATGGCTGGCTGTTTCGAATATGCGCTGAAAATCCGTCAAATGCATTGAAATGACATTCAAAAATAGCGCTTCTTGCTGCAACTCTTTGGTGGTCAACTATTTGCATGCGGGCTCTGTAAATCCTTGATTTTTTTGCCCAAAATGCGCGGCATTCCCCCGATTGAGGAGAGACCGCGATGTCCCATACCAAGTCCGAGCAAGACAGTCCTGTCCGCGCTGCCGACACACAGCAAGCCGCCGCCTGCGGCAGCCAGACCATGCACTGGCATGCGCCGGCCAAGCCCGCCGCAGCCTCCGAAGCGCAGCGCTGGCCTGTGGAGGCCGTGCAGACCCTGCTGGATATGCCATTTCTGGATTTGCTGCACCGCGCCCAGAGCGTGCATCGCGAACACTGGCCGGCGGGCGAGATCGAGCTGGCGACCCTGCTGTCCGTCAAGACCGGCGGTTGCCCCGAGAACTGCGGCTACTGCCCGCAATCGGCCGAGTTCGATACGGGCGTGAAGGCCGAGAAGCTGATGAGCGTGGACGAGGTCACCCGCGCCGCCAAGGCGGCCCAGGATGCCGGAGCCACCCGCTTTTGCATGGGCGCTGCCTGGCGCGCGCCCAAGGACCGCGATATCGAGAAGATGAACGAGCTGATCGGTGCTGTGAAGGGACTGGGCATGCAGACCTGTGCCACGCTGGGCATGCTGCAGCCGCACCAGGCGGCATCGCTGCGCGATGCGGGTCTTGACTACTACAACCACAATCTCGATACCGCGCCCGAGTACTACAAGGATGTGGTCAGCACGCGCCAGTACCAGGATAGGCTGGACACGCTGGCGGCCGTGCGCGATGCGGGCATCAGCGTGTGCTGCGGCGGCATCATCGGCATGGGCGAGACCGAGGTGCACCGTGCCGGCCTGATTGCCCAGCTGGCGAATATGCAGCCCTACCCCGAGTCCGTGCCCATCAACAGCCTGGTGCCCGTGCCCGGTACGCCGCTGGCCGACAGCGAGCCGGTGGACCCGCTGGACTTCGTGCGTGTGATCGCCGTGGCGCGCATCACCATGCCCAAGGCCCGCGTGCGCCTGTCGGCCGGCCGTCAGCAACTGGGCGAGGCCGTGCAGACCCTGTGCTTCATGGCTGGGGCCAATTCCATCTTCTACGGCGACAAGCTGCTGGTGACCGGCAATCCCGATGTGCAGGCCGATACCACCTTGATGCGCAAGCTGGGCCTCAAGGGCCTGGGGACATCGGCCGCGAGCTGATCCCTGAATCTTCCCCGGCCATCGCGTCGGGGCTTCTCTTTCCGGATGGCCTGGCCTGGCATCTTGCGCAGGTCAGGCCCCGCCGTGCCTGCGATCTGGCAAGGCGGGTGATTCGCCTCAGGAGTTTTTTGATGGACCACAGTCTTGCCAGCCGCAGCGTGCGCCATGTCTGGCACCCCTGCACCCAGATGAAGCGGCACGAAGCTGCGCCGCCGATTGCCATTGACCATGCCATCGGGCCCTGGCTGGTGGATACCGATGGCCGCCGCTATCTGGACGGCATCAGTTCCTGGTGGGTCAATCTGTTCGGTCACTCGCATCCGCATATCCGGGCGGCGCTGACCGAGCAGTTGCACAAGCTCGATCATGTGATGCTGGCCGGTTTCACCCACGCCCCCGTGGTCGAGCTGTCCGAGCGCCTGGCCGGTCTGACCGGCCTGGGTCACGCGTTCTACGGCAGCGACGGCGCTTCGGCCACCGAGATTGCGCTGAAGATGAGTGCCCATTACTGGCGCAACCAGGGGCATCCTGCCAAGCACCGCTTCGTGGGCCTGGCCGGCGGCTACCACGGCGAGACCGTAGGCGCGCTGTCGGTCACCGATATTGCGCTGTTTCGCGACGCCTATGGCCCCCTGGTGCGTCTGTCGGCCACCGTGCCCAGCCCCGATGCACGCCAGGCCAGGCCCGGCGAATCCGCTGCCGATGTGGCGCGCCGTGCAGCACAGGGCCTGGAGGCCTGGCTGCAGGCGCATCATCAGGAGACCGCAGCCCTGATTCTGGAGCCGCTGGTGCAGTGTGCCGCCGGCATGGCCATGCATGACGCCGAATACCTGCGCCTGGCCCAGGCGCTGTGCGACCGCTATTCGGTGCATCTGGTGGTGGACGAGATCGCCGTGGGCTTTGGCCGTACCGGCAGCCTGTTTGCCCATCAGCAGGCAGGTATCAGGCCGGACTTCATCTGCCTGTCCAAAGGTTTGACCGGCGGCACGCTGCCCTTGTCGGCAGTGCTGACCACCGACGCGGTCTATGCCGCTTTTTATGACGACGATGCCGCCCGCGGCTTTCTGCACTCGCATTCCTATACCGGAAACCCGCTGGCCTGCCGCGCTGCCGTGGCCACGCTGGAGCTGTTCGAGCAACTGGACCAGTTGGTCGCCAATCGGCAGCTGGCTGAAAAGATCAGTGCTGCATTCGCCGGGCTGAATGCTCACCCCCGCGTCAGCAACGCGCGCCAGCAGGGAATGATCTGGGCCTGGGACATCGATAGCGCCCTGCCGGACTTTGCGCAGCGCTACCACGAGGCGGCGCTGGATCTGGGCCTGCTGCTGCGCCCCATAGGACGCACGCTGTACTGCATGCCGCCCTATGTGCTGGACGATGCCGATATCGCTCACCTGGCTCAGGCCGCGCTGGCTGCGCTGAACACCACCTTGCAGCAGGAAGCGGAGCTTGCCGCGCAGAAGGGAAACGCATGATCGGCTGTTTCGTCACGGGCACCGATACCGGTGTGGGCAAGACCCTGACCAGCTGCGCACTGCTGCACGCACTGGCAGGCCATCATCCACGTGTGGTGGGCATGAAGGCCGTGGCCGCGGGTGCCGAGCCCGACGGGCAGGGCGGCTGGGTCAACGAAGACACGGTGGCCTTGCGTGCGGCCTCCACACTGGCCGTGCCGGCAGCGCTGGACAACCCCGTGCTGCTGCCCGACCCCATGTCGCCGCATATCGCGGCCCGGCGCGCGGGCGTGGAGGTGACGCTGGCGCCGATTCTCGACGCCTACCGGCAATTGGCCGCGCAGGCCGATGCCGTGGTGGTCGAGGGCGCGGGCGGCTGGCGCGTGCCGCTGTCGGACTCTCTTTGCATTGCCGACCTGGCCGTGGCGCTGCAGCTGCCGGTGGTGCTGGTGGTGGGCCTCAAGCTCGGCTGCCTGAACCACGCGGTGCTGACTGCCGAGGCGATTCGCGCCGCCGGCTTGCCGCTGGCGGGCTGGGTGGCCAGCCGTGTGGAGCCGCAGATGCTGGTGCCCGAGGAAAACATGGACTGGCTGCGCAACCAGCTGGGACGGCTTGGCGCGCCGCTGCTGGCCGATATTCCGTGGCAGGCCAATCCCGATCCGCGCCTGACCAGTTTCTCTTTGCCCAAGGAATGGCAATGACTGCATCTTCCAATTTCTGGCTGCAGGATATTCCACAGCAGCTGGCTGTCCTGGACGCCGCCGCGCTGCGTCGTACCCGTCGTACCGTAGCGCCTCTGCAAGGCGCGCGCATCCTGGTCGACGGGCAGCCCATGCTGCAGTTCTGCAGCAACGACTATCTGGGGCTGGCCCAGCACCCGGCCATGATTGAGGCGGCCTGCGCCGGTGCGCAGGACTTTGGCGTGGGCTCGGGCGGCTCTCCCATGGTCAACGGCCATAGCACGGCCAATGCTGCGCTGGAGGAAGAGCTGGCCCGTTTTGTGCAACTGCCCCGTGCGCTTTACTTCTATGCCGGGTTTGCCACCAACGCCAGCATCATTCCGGCGCTGGTGGGGGCGGGCGACGCCATTTTTTCGGACGCTCTGAACCACGCCAGCCTGATCGATGGCTGTCGTCTGTCGCGCGCGCAGATCCACCGTTTCGAGCATGGCGATCTGGACGCATTGGAGCAGCTGCTGGCTGCTTGCCCGGTGCAGCGCAAGCTGGTGGTGAGCGATGCCGTCTTCAGCATGGACGGCAATGTGGCTGATATCGAGGGTCTGCTGGCCCTGTGCGAGCGCTACGACGCCCTGCTGCTGCTCGACGATGCCCACGGCTTTGGCGTGCTCGGCCCGCAAGGCCGCGGCAGCCTGGCGGCCGCAGGGCTGACGGGGGCCAAGGCTTCGCCACGCGTGCTGTACATGGCCACGCTGAGCAAGGCGGCCGGCGTATCGGGGGCCTTTGTGGCAGGCCATGCGCTGCTGATCGAATGGCTGCTGCAAAAAACGCGCAGCTACACCTTTGCGACCGCAGCCCCTGCGATGCTGGCGCGCGCCCTGCAGACCAGCTTGCAGCTGATAGAGCAGCACAGCGCTTTGCGCGAGCAGCTGCAGGCCCGTATTGCCCAGTTGCGCGCGGGTCTGCAGCCCTTGCTGCAGGGCACGGGATGGCAGCTTTTGCCATCGGAAACGGCCGTGCAGGCACTGGTGGTGGGCCGCAATGACGCTGCGCTCAGCCTTATGGAAGGACTGCGCCGCCGCGGTCTGTGGGTGCCGGCGATCCGTCCCCCCACCGTGCCCGCGGGCACGGCACGGCTGCGCATCGCACTGTCGGCGCTGCACACCGAGGCGGATGTGAACCAGCTGCTGGCAGCGCTGCAGGAGCTGGCAGGCTGACGCTGTCCGGGTCTTTGCGAGGAGTCATCTAGGCAAAATCAGACTCACCAGATCTGCTGTCGATGCGACACAAGCGCAGGCCGTCGAGCTCGGCGAGGCGTCGGTGCCCGGCTGCTTGTGCCGGATCGGGTACAGAGCGGGTGCGGGCGGTCAGATGCACAGCGCACGCAACACGCGCGCCAGCTTCCTGGCAGCTACTTCCAGCTCATGCGGGGTGTGAGCAGCAAATCCCATGAGGAAACCCGCCTTGTGCTGGCTCGATGCATGCAACTGCGTCAACCCGAGCAGGTCGATGCCTGCTTTGCGAGCGCAATCCACTGCGGTGCGTTCGGAAATGTCGCGGATCAAGGTACACGGCATCTGCATGCCGCCCGCAGGCACCCGCGGCTCCAGAAAATCCCCCAGATGCTCGCACACCAGCCGCGCCAGCACGTCACGCCGCTCGGCATAGACGGCGCGCATGGTACGCACATGCGCTCCCAGGTGGCCGCCTTCGATGAAGCGCGCCAGCGTCAATTGCGCAATGGGTGCGCTGTGTCCATCAAGCAAGGTCCGCGCCACCGTCATGGGGGCAACCAGCGAAGTCGGCAACACCATATAGCCTATGCGCAGCCCGGGGAACATCGACTTGGTGAAGGTGCCGATATAGATGGTGCGCTCGTGCTGATCGAGCCCCTGCACGCAGGCCTTGGGCTTGCCGGCGTAGTGAAACTCACTGTCGTAGTCATCTTCGATGATCCACGCCTGCTCCTGCTGCGCCCAGGCTATGGCGGCCAGCCGGCGATCCAGGGCCAGCGTGGTGCCCGTCGGGAACTGGTGGGAGGGAGTCAGGAACACCGCCCTGGCGGCGGGCAGGGTTTGCAATAAATCCACCTGCATGCCGTCGGCATCCAGCGGCACGGGCACGCATTCCAGCCCCGCAGCATCGAAGGCTTTGCGTGCGCCGTGATACACCGGGTCTTCGATGAAGATGCGATCACCGGCGTCCAGCAGCACGTTGGCGCACAGGGTCAGAGCCTGTTGCGAGCTGGTCAGCACCAGCACGCGTTCGGGCGTGGCGCGCGCGCCGCGCTCCAGATTGACATAGGCGGCAATGGCCTGGCGCAAAGCCTCGGTGCCCTGCGGCGGACTGTGCAGCAGAGCCCGGGTGCCGTGCTCCTTGAGTACCTGCCGCTGCAACCTTTCCCAGGTCTGAAGCGGAAAGTTGCGTGTCTCCGGCACACCGGGCGCAAAAGCGCGTGGCGCCAGGAAATCACGCAGGCCACCGCCCGCGAACATGGCTGCGCCGCGCTGGCTCAAGCGCAAGACAGGAGCGCGCACTGCAGGGCTGTGCATCAGGCCGCGCCCCGGAAGGCGCTGCACCTGCTCGGACACAAAGCTGCCGCTGCCTGTGTGCCGTTCGATAAAGCCTTCGGCATGCAGCTGGCCATAGGCGGCCTCCACCGTATCGCGCGAGACGGACAGCGATTGGGCCAGGGCGCGCGATGCCGGCAGGCGCCGGCCCACGTCCAGCGCGCCATCGAGGATCAGCTGCCGCAGGGCTCGCTGGATGCGGGCATGCAGCGGCAAGAGGCCATGAGCGGGGTCGCTGATCCAGGCCTTGACGGATTCGAGTTGGGCGTGCTTGAACAATTGGTCTGTATGCCTTCAGAAAAGTGGCTGGGAATGTCAGTCCATTTCGATTCTATAAATCGAATGCCCCCAGGGCCGATCAATTTTCAAGAGCTACTGCAAGACATGCCAACCATCCATTCGCCAGCGCGCCTTCGCTGCAACGATCTCCTTCATCCCATCGTGGCAGGCCTGATCTCGGTCATCGTCAACTACGGGGGCACCTTCATCCTGGTGTTCCAGGCGGCCAAGGTGGCTGGCCTCGGCCCCGAGCTGACGGCCTCCTGGGTATGGTCGATTTCGATTGGCGTAGGGGTGACAGGTCTGCTGCTGAGCTGGGTGACGCGTGAGCCCATCATCACGGCCTGGTCCACGCCTGCTGCGGCCTTCCTGGTGACGGCCCTGGCGACCACGCCTTATGCCGAGGCCGTGGGTGCCTATCTGGTCTCCGCGCTGGCTTTCGTGGTGCTGGGGCTGTCGGGCTATTTCGAGCGCCTCATCCGGCTGATTCCCGCCGGCGTTGCGGCCGGACTGCTCGCGGGCATCCTGCTGCAATTCGGTATCAAGGCGTTTGGCGGCATGAGCGTCGATCCCGCGCTGGCTGGCCTGCTGATCGTGGCCTATGTGGTGCTCAAGCGGATTTCGGCACGCTATGCCGTCGTCGGCATTCTGGTGCTGGGGCTGGTCTTTTTGCTGTCTCAGAACCGGGTTGATCTGTCCGGGCTGGAGTTGAAACTCGCTGCTCCCGTGTTCACCAGGCCGCAGTTCTCGCTCAATGCCCTGCTCAGCGTCGCGCTGCCGCTGTTTCTCATCACGTTGACCGGCCAGTACATGCCCGGCATGCTGGTGCTGCGCAACGATGGCTTCAAGGCCAGTGCCAACCCCATCGTCACGATCACGGGCCTGGGATCGCTGGTCATGGCGCCGTTTGGCTCGCACGCATTCAACATCGCCGCGATCACGGCCGCCATCGCCACGGGCCGGGAGGCGCATGAAGATCCGTCCAGGCGCTGGATTGCCGGCGTTGCTGCAGGCGTGTGCTACATCCTGGTCGGCATGTTCGGGGTCACGCTGGCGGCGGTCTTCATGGCCTTTCCCTCCACCTTCATCACCACGCTGGCGGGCCTCGCCCTGCTGGGCACCATTGGCGCCAGCCTGGCCACGGCCCTGGCGGATGCCAAGGTGCGCGAGGCCGCGCTGATCACCTTTCTGGCTGCCGCCGCCAACATCACGCTGCTGGGTATTGGCGGCGCCTTCTGGGGCCTGGTCATAGGGCTGCTCGCCTATGCGGTGCTCAACGGCCGGATTCCATGGAGCGCACAGCCGGGCGCGACAGCCGCCATCGAACAAGCATGAGGGGATGATCATGACTTCAGAAACCCTGACCCGGCACGATCAACACGGCCTGTACCCCGAGGCCGGCACGGTAGAGGACTTCCGCCGCAACCTCGCTACCGTGCAGGAGCGCATTGCAGCTGCCTGCCAGCGCGTGGGGCGTGATCCAGCCAGCGTGCGCTTGCTGCCCGTCAGCAAGACCAAGCCGCAAGCCAGTTTGCGTCTGGCCTATGCGGCGGGCTGTCGCTGGCTGGGCGAGAACAAGGTGCAGGAGGCTTTCGGCAAATGGGAGTCCATGCAGGACCTGACCGATCTGCGCTGGTCGGTCATCGGCCACCTGCAGACCAACAAGGCCAGGCTGGTGGCGCGCTTCGCCAGCGAGTTTCAGGCCTTGGACAGCCTGCGCGTCGCCGAGGCGCTGGACAGGCGTCTGCAGGCCCAAGGGCGGTCGCTGGACGTGTTTGTGCAGGTCAACACCTCGGGCGAGGCCAGCAAATATGGACTGAGCCCCGAGGCGGTGCCGGACTTCATCCAGCAACTGCCCGTGTTTTCCGCGTTGCGCGTGCGTGGTCTGATGACGTTGGCGCTGTTCTCCGCCGAAGCCGAACGGGTGCGCCGGTGTTTCATTCTCCTGCGTCAGCTGCGCGATCAGTTGCGGCAAAGCGCGCCTGCGGGCATGGAGCTGGATGCGCTGTCGATGGGGATGTCCGGCGATTTCGAGATCGCCATCGAGGAGGGCGCTACCGTGGTGCGCGTGGGGCAGGCCATCTTCGGCGCGCGTGCATTGCCCGATAGCTATTACTGGCCAACGCGCTCTGATCCGGATACGCCGGAGTCCGCTGTCGATTGACATGGCATAGGCGCGATCGCAAGTGTGCCCGCGCGGCCCTGCGCCGGCGGCAAGCCAGCCTGGCAGGCCGCTGGCAAGGCGGCCAATCTGCCCCCAAGTCCTGTCAGTGCTGCGCCATGCCCGGCAGGCGCGATGCGCGATTTTTGCCGCTGACACCGGGCCTCGACCCGCTGCAGAGTCCTCCTGAACTGGCTGATTCCCGCCAGCTTTCCTTCATATCCCACCGGAGCATTGCATGTTGCAAACCGACTCTCACCTGATGCGGGCCTACGCCCGCCAGCCCGTTTCTTTTGTGCGCGGACGCGGCGCGCTCCTCTGGGATGAGCAAGGGGTGGAATACCTGGACGCCATCGCCGGAGTGGCCGTCACCAGCCTGGGCCATGCGCATCCCGAGATTGCCGCCGTCATGGCCGATCAAGCCGCCACGCTGCTGCATACCTCCAACGTATTCCGTATCGACTGGCAAGAGCAGCTTGGCCAGCGCTTGTGTGCGTTGGCCGATATGGAGAGAGCGTTCTTCTGCAACTCGGGCGCCGAGGCCAATGAGACGGCTCTCAAGCTCGCCCGGTTGCACGGGCATCGCAAACAGGTGGCCGTGCCGCAAATTCTCGTGATGGAGAACGCTTTTCACGGCCGCACGCTGGCGACGCTCGCTGCCACGGGCAACGCAGCCAAGCAACAGGGCTTCGGGCCGCAGATGCCCGGCTTCGTGCGCGTGCCCTATGACGACATCGATGCGGTGCGCCAAGCGGCCCGGGAGACGCCGGACATCGTTGCCGTGCTGGTTGAACCTGTACAGGGTGAAGGCGGTATCCGTGTCGCCAGCTCCGGCTACCTGCGCGCGCTGCGCGAGCTTTGCGACAGCCAGGGCTGGCTGCTGATGCTCGACGAAATCCAGACCGGCCTGGGCCGAACGGGGGCCTGGTTCGCGCACCGGCACGCCGGGATCACGCCTGATGTGATGACCCTGGCCAAAGCGCTGGGCAATGGTGTTCCCATTGGCGCCTGTCTGGCGCGTGGCGCCGCCGCGAACCTGTTCTGTCCCGGCCAGCACGGCTCCACCTTCGGTGGCAATCCGCTGGCATGCCGCGTGGCTTGCGCCGTGCTCGACATCATGGAAAGAGACGGCATTGCGCAGCGGGCCGCCCTGCTGGGCGAGCGCCTGCTGGCCGGGCTGCGGCTGGCTCTGGGAGGACACCCAGGTGTGCAGGCCATCCGAGGCCTGGGTCTGATGGCAGGAATAGAGCTGGACCGGAGCTGTCAGGAGCTGGTCGGCCGCGCACTGGCCGAACAGCGATTGCTGATTACCGTGACCCGTGAGCGCACGATCCGGCTGTTGCCGCCGCTGATCTGTGACGAAGCGCAGATTGACGACATCGTGGCTCGAGTTGCAAGTCTGTGCCATGACAGTGGCGCAAGCCACCGCGCGGTCTAGCCCGCGCCTGCTGAGTCCGCAAAAAAAGCCGCTGCCATGCAGCGGCTTCTGACTTGCGGGAGGCGGGCAGTCTTATTTGCCCGCGCCTTCCACCACCTTGAGTACGCGGGGAGCAACGGCGCACATCAGCTCATAGCCCAGCGTGCCGGCAGCAGCGGCCACCTCGTCGATGGGCAGCACGGCGCCATTGCTGGCGCGACCCCAGAGCGTGACCTCGCTGCCCAGCCTGGCCTTGGGAACGGGGCTCAGGTCCACGGCCATCATGTCCATGCTGACGCGGCCCAGGGTGCGGGTGCGCACACCGTCCACCAGAACGGGCGTACCCGTGGGGCAGACGCGCGGATAGCCGTCCGCATAGCCGCAGGCCACCACGCCCAGGCGCAGTGGTCCGTCGCACTGAAAACGCGAGCCGTAGCCCACGGTGTCGCCGGAATGCAGCTCCTGCGTTCCGATGATTTTTGACGACAGCGTCATGGTCGGCTCAAGACCCCAGTGAGCTGCATCATGGGTGGGGAAGTCTGGCGAGCTGCCGTAGAGCACGATGCCGGGGCGCACCCAGTCGCAGCGCACATTGTTCTCGTCACCATGGAGCAAGGTGGCAGCGCTGTTGCTGATGCTGCGCTCGCCGGGCAGGTCCAGCGTGGTTTCGTGAAAGACCCTGAGCTGGTGGTCCATGCCATGCGCCACATCGGCATCGCTGAAGTGGGTCATGAACGAGATTTCGTCGACCTGGGGCAGGGCGTTCAGCCGCGCATAAGCCGCACGAAAACGCTCGGGTGTAAAGCCCAGCCGGTTCATGCCGCTGTTCATCTTGAGGAAGATTCGGTGACCGACCTGGGTCTTGTGCGCGGCCAGCCAGTCGATCTGCTCGTCGCAGTGCACGGCATGCCAGATGCCCAGGCGCGAGCAGATTTCCAGGTCGCGCAGCTCGAACACGCCTTCGAGCAGCAGGATGGGGCCGCGCCAGCCCAGATTGCGCACGCGCTGGGCCTCGTCGAGGTCCAGCATGGCGAAACCGTCCGTCGCTCGCAGGCCGTCGAACACGTTTTCGATACCGTGGCCATAAGCGTTGGCTTTGATCACGGACCACAATTTGGCATCAGGGACGGCTTGCCGTACCCGCTCCAGATTGTGGCGAACGGCTTCAGGATGGATGGTGGCAGTAATGGGACGAGGCATGGTTTTTCTCAATCAGACCAGTGGGATTCTGGCACTGTAGGCTCAAGCCTGCGTGATATAACCGCCAGTCACTTGCCACGGGGTCTCTTATTTACTCGGCATCGGTCCGCCCGGTGCCAGTTACAGCTAATTCATGAAGCGCGGTTTCTACACCATCATGTCAGCGCAGTTTTTCAGCTCGCTGGCAGACAACGCCTTGTTTGTGACCGCTGTAGAGCTGTTGCGTGCCAATGGTGCCCCCGAGTGGCAACGTGCTGCCCTGGTGCCCATGTTCGCACTGTTCTACGTGGTTCTGGCGCCCTTTGTCGGAGCCTTTGCGGACGCCTTGCCCAAGGGCAAGGTCATGTTCATCAGCAACGCCATCAAGGTGGTGGGCTGTCTGATGATGCTTTTCGGCCATCATCCCCTGATTGCCTACGCCGTCATCGGACTGGGCGCGGCGGCCTATTCGCCGGCTAAGTACGGCATCCTGACCGAGCTGCTGCCGGCCTCCCAGCTGGTCAAGGCCAATGGCTGGATCGAGGGCCTGACCATCACCTCCATCATCTTGGGGGTGCTGGTGGGCGGACAATTGGTGGGGCCGACCATCTCCCAGCATCTGCTGGGCTTTGACTTCCCGTATTTCAGCACTGGCGTGGATACCCCAGCCGAGGCTGCGATTGCCGTGCTGATCCTGATCTACATCGTGGCGGCCTGGTTCAATCTGCACATCCCGCTGACGGGCGTGGCCATGCGTCCGCTGCGTGAAGACCCCAACAAAAGCCTGGTTGCCAATCTGCTGGGCCTGCTGCCCGATTTCTGGCGCTGCAGCAAACGCCTTTGGGCCGACAAGCTGGGCCAGATCTCGCTGTCCACCACCACGCTGTTCTGGGGGGCGTCGGGCAATTTGCGCTATATCGTGCTGGCCTGGGGGGCCGCAGCCCTGGGTTACAGCACCACCCAGGCTTCGGCCCTGGTTGGGGTGGTAGCAATAGGTACGGCCGTCGGTGCGGTGCTGGCATCCATGCGCATGCGCCTGGACAACGCCACGCGTGTGATTCCCCTGGGCGTACTCATGGGCCTGCTCGTGGTCTGCATGATCTTTATCGACAATCTCTGGGTGGCCGTGCCCTTCCTCATTTTGCTTGGCGGTTTGGGCGGCTTTCTGGTCGTGCCCATGAATGCCTTGCTGCAGCATCGCGGCCACAATCTCATGGGCGCGGGTCGCTCGATTGCGGTGCAGAACTTCAACGAGCAACTGGCCATTCTGGCCATGGGCGGTTTCTACAGCCTGTCCACCAAGATGGGATTGACTGCCTTTGGTGCGATCACGGTATTCGGTCTGCTGGTTGCCGTTAGCATGGTGCTGATCGGCATTTGGCACTGGAACAATTGCAGAAAGTACCCGGCAGAGGTCGAGAAGCTGCTGGAAGTCGCCCGCCGCGACTGTCATTGAAATCCTGCAGCTGGCGCCGACAAGCTGCATTCACTACACAATCAATAGCTTCTAACGCTTGCAAAGAAAGCGTTAGAAGCCTTTTTTATGCATAGTCCACTGCCTGTATTTGCGCTGCTGCTCAATGCCCTGATCTGGGGTTTGTCATGGTGGCCGTTTCGTCTCATGCATGAGGCCGGACTGCATCCGCTTTGGGCCACGGCATCGATGTATGCACTGGTGCTGGCCGGTCTGCTGGCGCTGCGCCCCGCCAGCCTCAGGCAGGCCTGGCAATACCCGGTGCTCTTGCTGCTGGCCGCCAGCTCGGGCCTGAACAACGTGGCCTTCAACTGGGCCGTGACCGTGGGCGACGTGGTGCGCGTCATCTTGCTGTTCTATCTCATGCCCGCCTGGGCGGTGCTGCTGGCCTGGAAGCTGCTGGGCGAAAAACCCACTCCCATGGCGCTGCTACGCCTGTTGCTGGCCTTTGGCGGAGTGGTGCTGGTGTTGCTGCCCGCCGATGCCTCGCTCTCCGGGCTGTTTGCCGGTCTCACCGTGGCCGATGCGCTGGCCGTGTTTGGCGGCTTCATGTTTGCGCTGACCAATGTGTTGTTGCGCCGCTTTCAAGGCATTCCGGCCCAGGCCCGGATGTTGGCCATGTTTGCCGGCTGCATGAGCATGGGCCTGCTGACTGCCTTGACCGCCAGCAGCCTGGGAGTGGTGCCGGGCTTTCCGGCCTTCGACGGCAGCTGGGCCTTGGTGGCACTGGGCCTGGCCGGGTTGTTGATGCTGGGCAACTGGGCCCTGCAATTCGGCGCTGCCCATCTGCCTTCGGGGGTGACCTCGGTGGTCATGCTCAGCGAAGTGGTGTTTGCCAGC
The DNA here is from genome assembly GCF_000761245.1 of Comamonas testosteroni. Lineage (GTDB taxonomy): Bacteria > Pseudomonadota > Gammaproteobacteria > Burkholderiales > Burkholderiaceae_C > Comamonas > Comamonas testosteroni_C. The sequence continues at coordinate 34,248 of NZ_AWOR01000050.1, forward strand.
GTCTCCTCCGTGCTCATCGCCCATGAGGTGCTCTCGGCGCGGACGCTGACCGGCGGCGCACTCATCATGGGCGCGGCATTGCTGGCGTCTCTGGGCCGAAGAAGACAGGCCTGAACAGGCACCAATCAAACTCAGAGACGCCGAGCACGGTTCGAGCCGGCGGCCCCGCCCCGTGGCAAGGGCGTCGTCCCGCCCTCCAGGGGGAAGGCGCACAGCGCCTCAGGGGGTCACATCAGCTTCCCCGCCAGGATCAGGTATCCGGGCACCCAGCCCGTCAGTACGCCTTGGGCAATGCACAGCCAGCCCGTGGGGCGGTCTATGCTTTTCTTGAGCGCCAGCAGTGCGAAGAACAAGGCCCAGAGTACGGCCCAGGCCGCCCAGTTGACGCCCATCCACCAGTCCAGCCCTGAGCTGGCGCTGGTCAGCGTATCCAGGGCGACGGGCACGGCAGTGATCGCCACGAACAGGCTGAACCAGCCCAGACCGCGGCCGTCGGCACCGCTGAAGCGATTGAAAGCTACCCAGAGATAGGTGAAGGCGAACAGCAGGGTCAGCGCGCCGCTCTTGACCGATGCCGCGTCGGCCGCCGGGCCGAAGATGCTGGCCAGGCCAATGCATAGCGACACTACGCCGGTGAAGATGTTGATGACCCAGATTTCCTTGTCGGCAATCTTGCCCAGCATCCACAGGCCGTTGAGAAACAGCACCGCACCCACATAAAACAGCGACAAACCCAACCACATACACGCTCCTCGGCTGCAGGCCGGTGCAGCGCGGCCGAGATTGTGGGGCCGTGCGGGGTGCGGCGTAACCCTGGGCGAAGGCAAAAGAGTCTTGCGCCCTGGTCAGCAATGAGTCAGAAGTCATGCTCCCGACCGCCGCGCAGACGGCGGTACAGCGTGCCGCGCGAGATGCCCAGGGCGCGCGCGGCCTGGGAGACATTGCCGCCATGCTGCTCCAGCGTCTCCCTGATCAGCTGCGCGCTGTGCTCGCGCAGCGTCGCCAGGGGTTGTGCCTCGGCGACGGGCGTTGCTTCGGTGGTTACGGGGCTGGCCTGGTCTTGTGCGCTGCTGGTGTCCAGGTGCGTGCCAAGGCCGTGAGAGGTTTGCAGATGCGCCTGCATCCAGACGCCCAGGCCACTGGCCAGGCGCAGCGGTGCGGGGCCGGGCTGGCCGCTCAGTTGCAGCAAGCGCGACAGATCATGGCCCAGCAGTTCCTGCGCGCTGCACGCTGCATGTACGGGCTGGCCGATGAGCTGGGCGGCGGTGCCGTTCATCCAGGCGACGCGGCCATCGGCAGCCACGCCCATCAGCGCCTGCAGCGGCGTGTGCAGCAGTGCCGGCGTCACCTGAAAGCGCAGCACCAGATGCTCGTGCGACTGCGCCTGCAGCAAGGTGTTTTCGATGGTCGTGGCATACATGCCGACCACGGGACTGGCATCGAAGCTGAAATGCTGCTCCTCCACCATCAGATTGAGCACCCCGGCCAGGCGGCCGTGCACATCGCGTATGGGTGCTGCTGCGCAGCGGAAGGCGTGCAGCTCGTCGAAGTAGTGCTCGCCGTTGGTGACGGTGCAGGCTTGGCCGGTGGCGGCGACGATGCCCGGTGCGGTCGTGCCCATGGCCTGCTCGGACATGTTCAGGCCGACCCGCTCGTCACGGGGCCGCATGGATGCCGGGGAAACATGGAGCACGATGCCCTTGTCGTCCGTCAGCATCACGCGCGTGCCGGTGCCCGCCAGTGCCTGCTCCAGGGTCGGCAGCTCGTGCTGCAGTGCCTGCAGCAGACTGCGGCAGCGCTCCTGCGTGGCATGCAGCCGGCTGGGGCTGACGGGAGCCAGAGCCAGCCGCCGTCCGTTGCAGTGCTGGCGCTGGCTGCGCAGCCAGGACTGGATGACCGCCTCGCTGACCAGGCCCGAGGGGCGTATGCCTGCCTCGAAGAACTGGCGGCGAGCCTGCAGGGCCCGCTCCGCCCCGGTGCTCGAGAAGCACTGCTGTAGCGCGTCCATCGCGCGTGGCTCGCCAAGGCTCATGTCATTTCCAGGCAGTCCTAAGGAGGGATCAATGTGTCTCGCAATGGAACAGTTTCGGCCTGGGGAAATCCCGATCGTGAACAAAAACAGGCGATACACCATGCTTTGCGGCATAGCAATCACAACAGGAGACCTCGATGAAACGGCTGATCGACAACTCTCGCAGACGGCCAGGCCGCATGGTCTGGTTGCTGGCTGCCTGCCTGGGCAGCGCAGCGGCCCTCGCGCAAGCCGAGCCTGCGGCGCAGGCCGCTGCCGCCGTGCAGCGCGTCGATGGTGCTTTCATTCGCGCCAATGCCGCCAAGACGCCCGACTGGCCCACCACCGGCGTGGACTATGCCGAGACCCGCTACAGCCGCCTCGACCAGATCAACGCCGCCAACGTCAAGGACCTGGGCCTGGCATGGTCGTACAACCTCGAGTCCACGCGCGGCGTGGAGGCCACGCCTGTCGTGGTGGACGGCATCATGTACGTCAGCGCCTCATGGAGCGTGGTGCACGCCATCGACACCCGTACCGGCCAGAGGATCTGGACCTATGACCCGCAGGTCGACCGCAGCACCGGCTTCAAGGGGTGCTGCGACGTCGTCAACCGCGGCGTGGCACTGTGGAAGGGCAAGGTCTATGTGGGTGCATGGGATGGCCGCCTGATCGCGCTGGATGCCGCCACCGGCAAGGAGGTCTGGCACCAAAATACCTTCGAGGGGCAAAAGGGCTCGCTCACCATCACGGGCGCGCCGCGCGTGTTCAAGGGCAAGGTCATCATCGGCAACGGCGGCGCCGAATATGGCGTGCGCGGCTACATCACGGCCTATGACGCCGAGACCGGCGAGCAGAAATGGCGCTGGTTCAGCGTGCCCGGCGATCCGTCCAAACCCTTCGAGGACGAATCCATGAAGCGCGCCGCCAAGACCTGGGATCCCGGCGGCAAGTGGTGGGAGGCCGGCGGCGGCGGCACCATGTGGGACAGCATGACCTTCGATGCCGAGCTCAACACCATGTATGTGGGAACGGGCAATGGCTCGCCCTGGTCGCACAAGGCGCGCAGTCCCAAGGGCGGCGACAACCTGTACCTGGCCTCCATCGTGGCCCTGGATCCCGACACCGGCAAATACAAGTGGCACTATCAGGAAACGCCGGGCGACAACTGGGACTACACCTCCACCCAGCCCATGATCCTCGCCGACATCAAGATCGCCGGCAAGCAGCGCAAGGTCATACTGCATGCGCCCAAGAACGGTTTCTTCTTCGTGCTTGACCGCACCAACGGCAAGTTCATCTCGGCCAAGAACTTCGTGCCCGTGAACTGGGCCAGCGGCTACGACAAGAATGGCCGGCCCATGAACATTGCTGCGGCGCGCGACGGCAGCAAGCCCCAGGACGCGGTTCCGGGCCCCTATGGCGCGCACAACTGGCACCCCATGTCCTTCAACCCCCAGACGGGCCTGGTGTATCTGCCTGCGCAGAATGTGCCCGTCAATCTGATGGACGACAAGAAGTGGGAGTTCAACCAGGCCGGACCGGGCAAGCCCCAGTCGGGCACGGGCTGGAACACGGCCAAGTTCTTCAATGCCGAGCCGCCCAAAAGCAAGCCCTTTGGTCGCCTGCTGGCCTGGGACCCCGTTGCGCAAAAGGCCGCCTGGAGCGTGGAGCATGTCTCGCCCTGGAACGGCGGCACGCTGACCACGGCGGGCAATGTGGTGTTCCAGGGCACGGCTGATGGCCGCTTCGTGGCCTATCACGCGGCCAGCGGCGAAAAGCTGTGGGAAGCGCCCACGGGCACCGGTGTGGTGGCAGCGCCCAGCACCTACATGGTGGACGGCAAGCAGTATGTCTCGGTGGCCGTGGGCTGGGGCGGGGTCTATGGTCTGGCTGCGCGCGCCACCGAGCGCCAGGGCCCGGGCACGGTCTATACCTTCGCCGTGGGCGGCAAGGCCAGGATGCCGGAATTCGTGGCCCAGCGCACGGGCCAGTTGCTGCAGGGCGTGAAATACGACCCCGCCAAGGTCGAGGCCGGCACCATGCTGTATGTGGCCAACTGCGTGTTCTGTCACGGAGTGCCTGGCGTGGACCGCGGCGGCAATATTCCCAATCTGGGCTATATGGACGCGAGCTATATCGAGAACCTGCCCAGCTTCGTCTTCAAGGGCCCGGCCATGGCGCGCGGCATGCCGGACTTCACGGGCAAGCTGTCGGGCGATGATGTGGAGTCCATCAAGGCCTTCATCCAGGGTACGGCGGACGCCATCCGGCCCAAGCCCTGAAGCTTGCATTTCACTACGCCGGAGCGCCGGGCTGCCGGTGCGCCCGAGCCACGCACCGGCAGCCCCAGATCGCAAATATCTTCTTTTGACTCGATACCAAGGAAATAGCCTCATGCAAGACCATCTGCAGTTCTATATCGACGGCCAATGGGTGAATCCGGTCAGCCCGCGCAGCCTGGAGGTCATCAATCCCTCCAACGAGCAAGCCATTGCCCGCATCAGCACGGGCTCGGCCGCCGACGTGGACAAGGCCGTGGCCGCCGCGCGCCGCGCCTTCGGGAGCTACTCGCGCACCAGCCGCGAAGAGCGCCTGGCCCTGCTGGCCAAGGTGCTGGAGGTCTATCAGCGCCGCTACGGCGACTTTGTGCAGACCATCTCGCAGGAGATGGGGGCACCGCTGTGGCTGTCCAAGGCGGCGCAGGCCGCCATGGGTGTGGCCCATCTGGGCTCCACCATCGAGGTCCTCAAGAACTTTGCCTTCGAACATGTGCAGGGCAGCACGGCCGTCGTGCACGAGCCCGTGGGCGTGGTTGGCATGATCACGCCCTGGAACTGGCCCATCAACCAGATCATGTGCAAGGTTGCCCCGGCCCTGGCCGCAGGCTGCACCATGGTGCTCAAGCCCTCGGAGGTCGCCCCGCTCAATGCCCTGCTCGTGGCCGAGGTGCTGCACGAGGCGGGCGTGCCGGCCGGCGTCTTCAACCTCGTCAACGGCGACGGCCCCGGCGTGGGCGAGGCCATGTCCTCCCACCCCGACATAGACATGATGACCTTCACGGGCTCCACGCGCGCGGGCATTGCCGTGGCCAAGGCTGCGGCCGACAGCGTCAAGCGCGTGGCCCAGGAACTGGGCGGCAAGTCCGCCAACATCGTGCTGGACGACGCCAATCTGCAAAAGGCCGTGACCCAGGGCGTGCAGGCGGTGCTGATGAATTCGGGCCAGAGCTGCAACGCCCCCACGCGCATGTTCGTGCCGCGCGCCCTGCATGGGCAGGCCGTGGAGATCGCGCGCAGCGTCGCCGCAGCAGCGACCGTGGCCGATGCGCTGGCCGAGGGCATGCACATGGGCCCCGTGGTCAGCGAGGCGCAATGGGGCAAGATCCAGGCCCTGATCCGCAAGGGCATTGAAGAGGGCGCGACCCTGGTGGTAGGCGGCACAGGCCGCCCCGAGGGGCTGGATCGGGGCTACTTTGTCAAACCCACGGTGTTTTCCGACGTGAGCAACGACATGACCATCGCGCGCGAGGAAATCTTCGGTCCCGTGCTGGTGATGATTCCCTACGATGACGAGGAAGACGCCATCCGCATGGCCAACGACACGGTGTACGGCCTCTCGGGCTATGTGCAATCGGGCAGCCTGGAGCGTGCGCGCCGCGTGGCCGCGCGCCTGCGCACGGGCATGGTGCACCTCAACGGCGCGGGGCCTGACTTCAATGCGCCGTTCGGCGGCTACAAGCAGTCAGGCAATGGCCGTGAATGGGGCGAGCACGGTTTCCGCGACTTCCTCGAAACCAAGGCCGTCATGGGCTACGGCGCGACCTGATCTATTCAAGATCAATAGCTGCTGGTGCCTTTTCGATGGGCACCAGCAGCTATTTTTATTGAATATTGTGCTGGCGGCGACGCGCGCGTTCCAGCTGCTGTGCGACCTGGCGCGGATTCATGCCGTACATCTCGGCGAACTCCTGCTCCGAAGTCTGGCCGCTGAGCTGGAAGGAGCGCAGCAGCGCCTCGTCCTTGGCTGCGCGGGCATCGGCCTCGGCCAGAGCATCTGCCACCAGGGCGTTGGTCTTTTCGTCACGGCCCTGCACGCGCTCGGCGTATTCCTCGCGTGTGAGGCCGGAGGCTTCGTAGGCGACGACGATGCGGTTGCGCAGCTTGGGCGTCAGGTCTTCCTGCGTGCGCTGCTGGCGGCGGCGGAAGACTTCGATCAGCGCGTGGTGAACATGCTCGGGCAGAGTGGCTTCCACGGGCTGGCCACCCAGGTCATGGCGCTGCTGGCCGCTGGCCATGGCGGCCAGATAGCGACCGGAGCGGGTGTGCTGCTGCAGCGCGCTCTTGAGTGCTTCCTTGTCCAGCTCCGGGTGGGCGGCGAGCAGGTCTTCAAAAATGCCGCGCTTGAAGGGCAGCAGCTGCTCGCCAAACAGGGCCGGGTGCCACTGTGCCAGTTGCTCCAGCAAGGGGTGTTGCGGACGTGCGGCCTGCGGGGCGGCTTTGGCTGCAGGGGCCGGGTTCTGGCGGCCACGGCCGCCTCGGCGCGAGCGTGAGCCGGGCTGCGAGTCCTGCACGCTGTGCTGCGATGCCGCTTGCGAGGCTTTCTGCTCTTGTGATTCAGACACGATTTCAGTCATGGCAAAGCCCGTGGGCCTGGGAAAACAAAACCCCCAATCATGCCAGCATTGGAAACTGCAGTGGCATGCAAGGGTGTCAGCCGGTGGCCAGGGCCTGATCCAGCAGCTCCACCCAGTGCATGACCGGGACCTCGGTTCCGTTTTGCAGATGGACGATGCAGCCCATATTGGCCGAGAGAATTGCTGCGGGCTTTTCGGGGGCGAAAGGCTCGTCCAGTGCAGCGATCTTGCGGTCGCGCAACTGGTGCGAGATCTCGGGCTGCAGCACCGAGTAGGTGCCGGCAGAGCCGCAGCACAGATGCGATTCGGTGCGCGCCACGCGCAGATCGAACCCCAGCTCGCGCAGGCCCGCTTCCACGCCGCCGCGCAGTTGCTGCCCATGCTGCAGTGTGCAGGGCGGGTGATAGGCCACGGGAGCCCGTGGCACCGTGACGCGGTTCCTGAGCTTGTCCACCAGCTCGGGCAGCATGGCGGGCAGCAGTTCGCTGAGGTCGCGGCTCAGGGCGCTGATGCGCGCGGCCTTGTCGGCGTATTGCGGCTCCAGCCGCAGCAGATGGCCGTACTCCTTGACGGTGACGCCACAGCCCGAGGCGTTCATCACGATCGCCTCGACCTCGCCGCGTTCCACCAGTGGCCACCAGGCGTCGATATTGGCGCGCATCTGGGCCTTGCCGCCGTCCTGGTCGTTGAGGTGGAATTTCACCGCACCGCAGCAGCCGGCCTTGTCTGCAATCACGGTCTGCACGCCCACGGCGTCCAGCACGCGGGCCGTGGCGTAATTGATGCGGGGCATCATGGCCGGCTGCACGCAGCCTGCCAGCAGCAGCACCTTGCGCGCATGCTCGCGCACGGGCCAGGCCCCGGCATCCTGAGCGGCCGGTATTTTTTCGCCCAAAGACTCCGGCAGCAGGCCTTTGACTGCGCGGCCCAGCTTCAGCGAGGGGGCGAACAGCGGAGAATTCATGCCCTCCTTGAGCAGCCAGCGCTGCAGCTTCTCGCCCGTGGGGCGCTCGACCTGCTCATCGACGATCTTGCGGCCGATATCGACCAGGTGGCCGTACTGCACGCCGCTGGGGCAGGTGGATTCGCAGTTGCGGCAGGTCAGGCAGCGGTCCAGATGCAGCTGCGTGGCCCGCGTGGGTGTTTGCCCTTCCAGCACCTGCTTGATCAGATAGATGCGGCCGCGCGGGCCGTCCAGCTCGTCGCCCAGGATCTGATAGGTGGGGCAGGTGGCGGTGCAGAAGCCGCAATGCACGCATTTGCGCAAAATGGCTTCGGCTTCCTGACCTTCGGGCGTGGCACGGTATTCGGGCGCGAGATTGGTTTGCATGGGGTGCTGTCCTTGTTCTTACCAATGCGCCGAGAGACGGCCCACATTGAGAATGCCGGCGGGGTCGAATGCCTGCTTGAGGCGGGCATGCAGCTGTGCCGATGTGCGGCCTGCCGGGCTGGCCTTTGCATGCGCATCGAGATCGCTGCTGGCGCTTGTCTGGCTGCCTTCCTCGGCTCTGAAAAGAGAAGCGGATCCGCCGGCTGCCTGCGCGAGTTGCTGCAAGGCGGCAGCTGCCGAGCGCGGGGCCTGCACCCAGCGCTGAGCGCCATGCCAGTCGATGAACGGGCCTGCTGCGCCTTGCGGCAATGGCAGCGGCGCTGCGGTCGCAGGAGTGGACAGACGCCACAGGCAATGATCGGCAGCGCGCTGCTGGAACCAGGGCAGGCGCAGATCGCGGCTGGCGCTCCAGTCGGCGGCAACGGCGTCGCTGTCCAGCCGCTCGCCCCCCAGGCGCAGCGTGGCGGCCTGAACGGCGGCGCGGGCGCCGCGCAGTCGCAGGTACAGCGTGCCCTTGCCGTCTTCTTCCAGCCAGTTGCTGGCATTGAGCGGCAGCGGCTGGCCGCCCCAGTGATTGAGCCAGTCCAGGGCCTGCTCCTGGCTGCAGCCATCAAAGCGCAGCGTGGCCTCCGCTGGCGCCACGGGCAGGACCTTGAGGCTGATCTCTGTGATCAGGCCCAGCGTGCCCCAGCTGCCCGTCATCAGGCGCGAGACGTCATAGCCGGCCACATTCTTCATGACCTGGCCGCCGTAGCGCAGCAGCTCGCCCTGGCCGTTGATCATCTCCAGGCCCAGCACAAAGTCACGTACTGCGCCCACGCTGGCACGCGACGGGCCGGACAGGCCTGCTGCGACCATGCCGCCCACGGTGCTGGCGGCGCCGAAGTGCGGCGGCTCGAAAGCCAGGCACTGGCCCTGGCTGGCCAATGTTGCCTCCAGCTCGGCCAGCGGCGTGCCGCCGCGAACGGTCACCACCAGCTCGCTGGGCTCGTAGCTGACGATACCGCTGAGAGAGCGCGTGGACAGCGGCTCGCCCTGCAGACGCAGGCCGTAGAAGTCCTTGCTGCCGCCGCCGCAGATGCGCAGCGGGGTCTTGTCATTGGCAGCGGCGCGAATGCGCTCGCCGAGCTGATTGATTTGGCTGGTGGCTGAATCCATGGCCTGCATGGTAGCCGGGGCGCCCCTTGGGCAGGAAGGCCTGGTCTTTGATTTTTTTGAAAAGCGGGCGTGAATAAAAAAGCCCCGCAGCTTGCACTGCGGGGCAACGTAATGAAACTGAACTTGCGAAGAGCCTGCCGCTTAGCGGGTGTAGGCCACCTCACCGTGAGAAGTGATGTCCAGACCCTGGCGCTCGGACTCTTCCGAGACACGCAGACCCACGGTCAGATCGGCAATCTTGTAGGCCACGTAGGAGACCACGCCGGACCAGACGATGGTCACCAGCACGCTCTCGACCTGCACCCACAGCTGATGGGCCATGTTGTAGCCCTCGGGCTCGATACCGCCCAGGCCCTTGGCGCAGAACACGCCGGTCAGGATGGCACCCAGGATACCGCCGACACCGTGGACGCCGAACACGTCGCAGACGTCGTCGACCTTGAGCATGTGCTTGAGGCCGGAGACGCCCCAGAAGCACAGAGGGCCGGCGATGATGCCCATGACGATGGAGCCCATGGGGCCGACGAAACCGGCGGCGGGCGTGATGGTCACCAGACCGGCCACGGCACCCGAGGCGGCGCCCAGCATGGAGGCCTTGCCGCGCAGCAGCGCTTCGGCCACGATCCAGGAGATGGCGGCAGCGCCGGTCGCCAGGATGGTGTTGATGAAGGCCAGGCCGGCAATGCCGTTGGCGGCACCGGCAGAGCCGGCGTTGAAGCCGAACCAGCCCACCCACAGCAGCGAGGCGCCCACCATGGTCAGCGTCAGGCTGTGAGGAGGCAGGGCTTCCTTGCCGAAGCCGATGCGCTTGCCCAGCATGTAGGCACCCACCAGACCGGCCACGGCGGCGTTGATGTGCACCACGGTGCCGCCCGCGAAGTCCAGCGCGCCATCGGCACCCAGCAGACCGCCGCCCCACACCATGTGGGCCATGGGGATGTAGCTGAAGGTGAACCACAGCACGGAGAACACGATCACGGCCGCGAACTTGATGCGCTCGGCAAACGCACCCACGATCAGCGCCACGGTGATGGCGGCGAAGGTGGACTGGAAGGCCACGAACACATATTCGGGGATGGTCTTGAGCATGGACGACAGCGTGTCAGGCGTGATGCCCATGAGGAACAGCTTGTCGAATCCCGCGAAGAACTTGCCCTCGCCGCCAAAGGCCAGCGAGTAGCCATAGATGGCCCACAGCACGGTGATCAGCGAAAAGATCACGAAGACCTGTGCCAGCACGGACAGCATGTTCTTGCTGCGCACCAGGCCGCCGTAGAACAGCGCCAGGCCGGGGATGACCATCAGGATCACCAGCATGGTAGAGGTCAGCATCCAGGCGGTGTCACCGGCGCTCAGGGTGGGAACAGCCTCGGCCGCTGCTTCGGCCACAGGCGCTGCGGCGGCGGCAGCCGTGGCAGCTTCCTGGGCAAAGCCTGTGGCGCTGGCAGCCAGCAGGCCCAGTCCCAGGCCTGCGCTCAATAGTTTCTTGATCATGGCAATCTTTCTCAAAACGGTTCCAGAGAGACTGGGCCTTTACAGGGCCGCGTCGCCGGTTTCTCCTGTACGGATACGGATCGACTGCTCCAGCGCCTGCACAAAAATCTTGCCGTCGCCGATCTTGCCGGTACGGGCTGCGCCCTCGATGGCGTCGATGGCGGCATCGACCAGATCGTCGGCAATCGCGGCCTCGATCTTGAGCTTGGGCAGAAAGTCCACCACATACTCGGCGCCGCGGTACAGCTCGGTGTGACCCTTTTGACGACCAAAGCCCTTGACTTCGGTCACGGTGATGCCTTGCACACCGATTTGGGAAAGAGCTTCACGCACTTCGTCGAGCTTGAAGGGTTTGATGATGGCAATCACCATTTTCATGACGGGCTCCTGAAAAATTAGAAAGTCTTGGAGAGCGTCAGAATCAGACGCGCCTTGTTCACATCGCCGAAGTAGGCCTTCTTGTTGGCGCCGGTCACCGCTGCACCTGCAGAGAAGCCGTCGCCCAGGTCATAGGCACCACCGACGCTGTAGTCCACATAGTTGGGAACACCCAGGTCCTTGATGTCGCTGGAGAAATGGGTGTAACCAACTGATGCTTTCAGTGTCACCTTGGGCATCACTTCCTGGCTGTAGGAGAACTGCAGATAACCGGTGTTGCGGCCCTTGAGACCCGAGCCGGCCTTGGCGCCGGCCCAGCCGAAGTAGTCCTTGGACACCGTGTGCGAGTACTTGGCCGTGAACGGGCCGTAGGTGCCGGAGCCGTAGATCTCGGTGGTGTTGCCGTTGGCGTTGCCCGAGTACACATAGGTCAGCAGACCCACGTCCCAGTCCACATCGGCAGCCTTGAACTTGTAGCCGCCGTAGAAGTCGGTTTCCAGCGAGTTGCCAGGCAGCCAGTCCACGGAGGAGTTCCAGTTGCCCACGTAGAAGCCGCTGTCGCCAAACGTGTAGTCAAAACCACCTTGCAGCGCTGGCTTGACGGCCCTGGTGCGGCTGGCGTCCTGGTCCTGACCGCGGAACTTGTAGTTGGTGGTCAGGGCAACGTTGGCGGAGAGCTGGGCATGGGCCCACATGGGGGCGACAACGGCGCAGGCCAGGGCGGCAGTCTTGGCGAAAGTCTTGAAACGGCTTGCAGCGGGACTAGGCATTCAGGGTTCCTCCGGTTTGAAAATTTCGTGGCAAAAATCTCGGATGAACTCTCAAAGCACAGACCGTGCCAGCCTCTGCAGCGGCTGCGGAGCGGTTCGCTGCCCAAGGCCCTGAAACAGGCACCGGACCATAGCTGCCCACTACAAAAAGCTACGAGTTTTCACAATCACTGAGCGCAACTTTCGCCACCCCGGTTGCGGTCAGCACCGACTGCACCAAGATGGTGCGTTTTTGCGATGCACCGCCATGGCTCGGCTTTTGTCCAGCTTTTTGCACCAAACAGGTGATTTGAAAGTGAGTGCGTGCTCTCTGTTTGGGCGTGGACGCAAAAAAGCCCATCGCCGGGGCGATGGGCCTGCAGGCCGGGCGCAGCTCAGAAGCTGGCCTGGGGCAGATCTGCCTTGGTGAATACCAGCGAGACCTTGGCTTCCTCGGGAATCGGCGGCAACTCCTGATTCCAGTGCTGCCAGGCGCTGCGCAGCTCGGCCAGTTTCCGGGGCTCACGGTCACGCAGATTGGCGCGCTCGCGCGGGTCGCTGGCGATGTTGAACAGGTATTCGATGCCCTCGATCTGCAGGTATTTCCAGTCGCCGCGTATCAAGGCCTTTTGCTCGCGGTGCTTCATGCGCCAGGCCAGGTCGCGCTCGGGCGTCCAGCTCTGATCCTGCATCAAGGGCAGCAGGCTGATGCCGTCCAGCGGATAGTCGGCATGTGCGGCAACGCCGGCGGCGGCCAGGAAGGTGGCCGACCAGTCCATGGTCAGACTCGGCGTGTCGCAGACGGCGCCGGCCGTCATGCGCGCCGGCCAGCGTGCCAGCAAAGGCACGCGGATGCCGCCCTCGAGCAGGTCCATCTTCTGGCCCACGAAGGGCCAGGTATTGGAGAAGCGCTCGCCGCCGTTGTCGCTGGTGAAGACGATGAGCGTGTTCTCGCTCATGCCTTTTTCCTCCAGCGCATCCAGCAGCCAGCCAATGCCTTCGTCCATGTGATGGATCATGCGCTGATAGGTGTCGATGGAGCCGCCGTCGATGTGCTTGCCCATGCCTTGCAGGCGTTCGGACTCGGCGCGGTCCTCGCGCGTCAGCCAGGGCCAGTGCGGCGCGCTGTAGTGCAGCGAGAGGTAGAAGGGCTGCTCGGCCGTCTGGCGCTTGACGAAGTCCACGGCGCGGCGGCTCAGCAGATCGGTCAGATAGCCGTCTTCGGTGTGCGGCTCCTCGTTGCGCCAGAAGTCGGGGCGCCCGCGCGGATCGCAGTGGGCGAAGTAGTCGGCGCCGCCCGCGTGAAAGCCGTAGAACTCCTCGTAGCCCGACAGGCGCGGGCCGAAATGCGGCGGGTAGCCCAGGTGCCATTTGCCGACCAGGGCCGTGGCATAGCCGGCATCGCGCAGCAGCGAGGCCACCGTGGGGTGATCGGGCGGCAGGCCCAGCACCTTGTCGCCATGCACGCTGGCGATGGGTTCTTCGGCCGCACCGCGCAGGCGGTACTGCCAGCGGCCCGTGGCCAGCGCAAAGCGCGTGGGCGAGCACACCGAGGAGTTGGAGTAGCCGCGCGTGAAGCGCAGGCCCTGCGCCGCCATGGCGTCCAGGCGCGGCGAGACGTCGGTGGCGTTGTTGTGCGCATCGCGCGCACCGGTGCAGCCCAGGTCGGCATAGCCGAGGTCATCGGCCAGGATGAAGATCAGGTTGGGGCGGGAGTCGGTCATGAGAGAGCGGAGAACATTCAAAAACAGGAGCTGCTATCGCTTGTTATGTAAGGATTCTGGATAGATTTGATGCTGAAAATGTTTTATGGCAAGCGATAGGTGCTCCTTTAATATCAGGGCTTGAAGCCCGAGCGCTGCACCACCGGCGCCCATTGCGCGCGGTAGGCCTTGAGCATGCTTTCCGTGTCCTGCGCGCTGCTGACCACGGGCACCAGGTTGGAGGCGGCGAACCTGTGCTGCGTGTCGGCTTCCTTCATCACCTCCTGCACCAGCTGGGACAGGCGCTGCACCGTGGCCGGCGCCATGCTTTGCGGCGCGAACAAGGTGTTCCAGCCCGTGCCCACCAGATTCACGCCCAGCTCCTTGAGCGTGGGAATGCCGGGTGCCATGGCGCTGCGGCGCTCGCCCGAGGTGGCCAGCACGCGCAGCTTGCCCGCTTCGTGCTGGGCGATCTGGGTGTCGAAAGTGTCCACGGCGATGGGGATCTGTCCGCCCATCAGGTCGGTGAGCAGCGGGCCCGAGCCCTTGTAGCCCACGACCTCGACCGGCACCTTGGCGGTCTCGCCCAGCATCAGTGCGAAAAAGTGCGGCAGGCTGCCCGTGGCCGGCACGCCGAAATTGGCCTGTTGCGGATTGGCCTTGAGCCAGGCCAGCAGGTGCGGCAGCTCCTTCACGGGCACGGCACTGGCCACGGCCAGGCCGAACTCGTAGCGGTTGACCTCGCTGATGGGGCGGAAGTCCTTTTCCGGCTCGTAGCCCGAGTCCGGAAACACCAGCGGCGCCACCACCATCACGGCGGGATTGGCCAGCAGCACGGCGGGCTGGGAGGCCGGCGCATTCTTCACGTACTGGGCCGACAGACGGCCGCCTGCACCGGGCTTGTTTTCCACGATCACCGGGCTGCCCAGGCGGGCCTGCAGCCGCTCGGCCACGATGCGTGCCACGCGGTCGGTGGCGCCGCCGGGCGGATAGCCGACCACCAGGCGCAGCGGTGTCTTGTTGGCAAACAGGGCATGGCTCTCCTGGGCCTGCAGCGCGCCGCTGCCCAGCAACCCTGCGCTCAGGCCGAGCCCCGCCGCGAGCTTGCCGAAGATTCTTCTTTGCATCGTCATGTCTCTCCTGGTCTGTGATCCGCGCCGGTACCGGCTCGCGGATTCACACCATTGCTGATTGGGAACCGGGCAGTGTAGGTGGGTTCCGGCACCGGCCTGAACCGCTCACATGGCCGGCACCAGGGACTGCGGCCTCAATCGGGTTTCAGATTGATCTTGCGGGCCAGCGCTTCCCATTTGTCCGAGATCTCGCGCACCCTGGCCTGGGCCTGCTCGGGGCTGCTGCCCACCATCTCGATATCCACGGCCTTGACCCGCTCCTGCTGCTGCGGCGAGCGGATGGCGGCATCCATGGCGGCGAGAAAGCGCTTCTGGATCTCGGCCGGAACGCCCTTGGGGGCGGCCAGCAGCAGCCAGTAGGTGCCGTCGAAGTCGGGGTAGCCGGACTCGGCAATCGTGGGCAATGCCGGCAGCAGGGGCGAGCGCGTGCGCCCAGTGGTGGCCAGGGCGGTGACCCGGCCGCTCTGGATCTGGGGCAGCACCGTGGGCGCTGCCAGGAAGCCGCAATCCACCTGGCCGCCCATCAGGTCCTGCATGGCCGGTGCCGGCCCCTTGTAGGGCACATGCACCATCTTCACGCCGGTTGCCGACAGCAGCGACTCCATGACCAGATGGCCGGGCGAGCCCGCGCCGCCGGTGGCATAGGTCAGCTCGCGCGACTTGGCGGCGTCCAGCATGTCCTTGACGGACTTGAAGCCGAGGCCGGGGTTGCAGATCAGGGTCTGCGAGAACCTGGCGGCGGCGTTGAGCACCACGATGGCATCGCTGGAGTAGCCGATGTTCTTGTAGATATGCTTGTTGACGGTGAGCACCGGGTCCATGGCCCACAGCCAGGTATAGCCGTCGGCCGGGGCTCGGGCGACCTCGGCCGCACCGATATTGCCGTTGGCACCCGCCCGGTTTTCCACGATCACGGCCTGGCCCAGCGCCTTTTGCACGGCCGCTGCCAGCGGGCGCACGGCGATGTCGGACGGGCCGGCGGGCGGCGTGGGAACGATGATGCGTATGGGCTTGGCGGGCCAGTTGTCGGCAGCTTGGGCTGCCGTAAGCAGCGCGGCGGCCGCCAGCCCGGCCAGAGCGCTGCGGGCAATACGGGCGATACGGGTGCAAGGCATGGTGTCTCCAGTCGTTTTCTTTGGAGCCACTGTAAGCAGTGACTCGATAATGGATCTAATCCATCATTCCTAGAGAAAACCCACAAACACCCATGACCAAGGCGCAGCGCCACCCCTGGCGGCAGCCGTCCGAGCTGGACGATCTGTTCCTCTACCATCTGGCCCGCCTGATGAGCTCGGCCGGAACCATGGTGGTGCGCCTGTGCGAGGGCGGCTTCGGCATCACCCGGCGCGAGTGGCGCATGATCGGCCTGTTGGCCACCAAGGGCGCCATGCAGCCGTCCCGGCTCGCAGAGCTGGCGCAGCTCGATCGCACGCGCACCTCGCGCACCATCTCCACGCTGATTGCCAAGGGGCTGCTGCACAAGCAGGGCATGGCCGGCGACGGGCGCCAGGCCATGGTGCAGCTGACGGCCGCCGGGCTGGCGCTGCATACCCAGCTGTTTCCGCAGATACAGGCGATCAACCAGGAGCTGCTCGGCGACGTCAGCGATGCCGAGCTTCAGGTGCT
This sequence comes from Comamonas testosteroni, assembly GCF_000761245.1. Classification (GTDB taxonomy): domain Bacteria; phylum Pseudomonadota; class Gammaproteobacteria; order Burkholderiales; family Burkholderiaceae_C; genus Comamonas; species Comamonas testosteroni_C. The sequence goes on from NZ_AWOR01000050.1 coordinate 50,466, forward strand.
GTCGCAGGTCTTCGAGCGCGTGCGCACCAGGGCGGCGCTCATGCAGGAGCAGGGCAGCTTTCCCAAGGCCGAGCGCCGTCGTGGCCGTGCCGCGGGCAAACAGCCGCCCCGCGATGACGCCGCCGGCTGACGGCCTGTGCACACCCCTATTGCCTGTTTGAGCTGCCCGCGCATACGCTAGGCCCTACAGTCCGGCTTGAAGGGGAGGGGCGTGATGGGTCTGGCACTGGTTCAAAGTCGTGCCCTGCTGGGCTTGCAGGCACCGGCTGTCACGGTGGAGGTCCATCTGGCCAACGGACTGCCTTCGTTCACGCTGGTGGGCCTGGCGGATGTGGAGGTCAAGGAGGCCCGCGAGCGCGTGCGCGCGGCCATCGTCAATGCGGGGCTGCAGTTCCCGAACAACCAGCGCATCACGGTCAACCTGGCTCCGGCGGATCTGCCCAAGGATTCAGGTCGCTTTGACCTGCCGATAGCGCTGGGAATTCTGGCGGCCAGCGGCCAGATCGATGCACAGCGGCTCGCCGACTATGAGTTTGCAGGAGAGCTGTCCCTGACCGGTGCCCTGCGCCCGGTACGCGGTGCCCTGGCTACGGCGCTGGCCTTGCAGCGTCAGCAGGGCCGCGTGCGCCTGGTGCTGCCGCCAGACAGTGCGCTGGAGGCCGCTTTTGTGCCGGCTATCGAAGTCTTCGGCGCCGCACATCTGCTGGATGTGGTCAGGCAGTTCATCGCGCATGACGCCACCCTGTCGGAGCAGGGCGATGGCGCTGAGGGCTGGCAGCGGGTGCACTCCAGCCCTGCCGAAGCCTCTTTGCCGTCGCTGGATCTGCGCGAGGTGCGAGGCCAGATGCAGGCCAAGCGCGCGCTTGAAATTGCAGCTGCCGGCGCACATGGTGTGCTGATGATCGGCCCTCCAGGTTCGGGAAAATCCATGCTGGCCCAGCGCTTTGCCAGCTTGCTGCCGGGCATGACCGATGAGGAGGCGCTCGAAGCCGCAGCCATTGCCAGCCTCAGCGGTCGTTTCACGCCGCAGCTGTGGCGCCAGCGGCCGTTTGCCGCGCCTCATCACACGGCCAGCTCCATCGCGCTGGTCGGCGGCGGCTCTCCGCCCAGGCCCGGCGAGATCTCCTATGCCCATTGCGGGGCGCTTTTCCTTGACGAGCTGCCCGAGTTCGCGCGCAGCGCCCTGGAGGCCCTGCGCGAGCCGCTGGAGACCGGGCGCATCACCATCGTGCGGGCCGTGCAGAGGGCGGAGTTCCCGGCCCGTTTCCAGCTGGTGGCAGCCATGAACCCCTGCCCCTGCGGCTTCTGGGGCTCGCGCGTGAGGGCCTGCCGCTGCTCGCCCGACCAGGTGGCACGTTATCAGGCGCGTATCAGCGGCCCCTTGCTGGACCGTATCGATCTGCATGTTGAGGTGGCGGCACTGTCGCCCGAGGAGCTGCTGGCAGCGCCCGAAGGGGAGAGCAGCGCTGCCGTGCAGCAACGCGTGAGTGCGGCCAGAGACAAGGCCTTGCAGCGCCAGGGCCTGCCCAATCATCAGTTGCAGGGGGTGCAGCTCGACACGCATCTGCAGCTGGAGCCCGAGACGCTGGCCTTTGCGCACAAGGCTGCAGCGCGCCTTGGCTGGTCGGCGCGCGGCACGCACCGGGCCCTGAAGGTGGCGCGAACCATTGCCGATCTGGCGGACTCGGATGCCATCACGCAAACCCATCTGGCCGAGGCATTGCAATACCGCCGTGCGCTGATGCAGCCGTGATGGCCTGCCGCTGTCAGGCGGCAAGAGCCAGCGCCACGGGCTGCGCCTGTGTGGCCTGCGGATGGACACCCAGTACCTGCGCAAATGCATGCAGTGCCGGCGACCAGCCTTGCACGGCAGCAGTCACAAAACAGGTGTCGACAAAGGCCAGCTCCTGCCCGCTCTTGCCGGGCAGAGTCATCCAGTGCACGCCAAAGCGCTGCTGCTGGGCTTCGACCAGCGAGCGCGACAGCAGCGCATAGCCCATGCCGGCGGCCACGCAGCCGAGGATGGTGTCCAGCATGCCCAGCTCCATGATGCGCACTGCCGTCACACCCATGGAGGCCATCAGCAGCTCGATCCGCTGGCGATAGCTGCATCCCTGGCGAAAGGCCAGAAACACGGCACTGCTGAACTCTGCGGCGGTGGGAAACCGCGCCAGCGGCTGTCCGCTGACCAGCACCAGCTCTTCACGAAATACCGGCCAGGATTGCAGCTCGTTTTGAGGTGCGGCACCGTTGATGAAGGCGCAGTCGATGCGACCGGCGGCCAGCTCCATCAGCAATGCGGCGCTGGGCTGGGCGTCCAGTTCCAGGTCGATGTCCGGATGCCGCCTGCGCAACTCGGCCAGCAGTGGCGGCAGACGCAGTGCGGCCGTGGTTTCCATCGAGCCTATGCGCAAGGCGCCCTTGACCTGGCCGGCTGCAAACTGCCGGGCTTGCAGCATGGCCAGCACCTGGTCATGCGACTGCAGCATCTGCCGCGCAGACTCCAGCAGCGTGCGTCCGGCCGGAGTGGGAAAGACCGGGTTGGCCCGCATCAGCAACTGCACGCCTGCTTCGTCCTCGAGCTTTTTGATATGGGCCGTGACATTGGATTGCACGGTGTGCAGAAGCTGGGCTGCGGCACCAAAGCTGCCGCTTTCGCAGACGGCTTCGAACATGCGCAGGGATTTGAGTTGCATATGCGGCTCCAATATCTTGAATTGAGATGCAAGTCATCATTTTGAATCATTGGACATGATCGAGTCGCAGCGTTTAGGCTTGATGCCAATTTCCCTCCGGAACCCGAGCTGTGATCGAGCGCAAAGAACTTCCCCTGCTGTTGACCGGCTTCATGGCCACCTTGAGCGGCGTCGGCCTGGCTCGCTTCGCCTATACGGCGCTGATGCCGCAGATGGTGCATGCGGGCTGGTTCAGCGGCGAGCAGGTGGCCTATCTGGGAGCCGCCAATCTGCTCGGCTATCTGATCGGCGCCCTGGTCGCCGCGCCGCTGGCCGAGCGTCTGGGCGCGCTGCGCGTGCTGGTGATCTGCTGGGTGGCGGTGATGCTCAGCTTTGCAGGCTGCAGCCTGCCCCAGCCCATGGCGCTGTTCTTTGTCTGGCGACTGATCTCGGGCATTGCCGGTGCCGCGCTGATGGTGCTGGGCCCGTCGGTGGCCATGGCTGCAGCCGCGCCGCAGCGCCGTGCCACGCTGGGCCCGCTGATGTTCTGCGGCATTGGCGTGGGTGCCTTGCTGGCCGCCACGCTGGTGCCCATGTTTGCGCGCAGCAGCCTGAGCGCCGTCTGGTGGGCGTTGACGGCGCTATGTGCGCTGGCGCTTTACAGCGGCTGGCATGCTGCGCGCCAGATCCAGCTGCATGCACCTGTGGCGATCCAGCCCACGGCGACGGCCGCCACTTCCGGTGCAACGCCATGGAGCCTGGCGGTGATCCTGGTGCTGGTCGCCTATGCCTGCGACGCCTTCGGCTTTGTGCCGCACACCGTGTTCTGGGTGGACTACCTGGACCGCGAGCTGCAGCTGGGCGGCGCCTATGCTTCGACGCAATGGGCATTTTTCGGGCTTGGCGCGATGGTCGGGCCGCTGTGTGCGGCCTACTGCGCTACGCGCTGGGGCTGGTGGGGCACGACCACGGGCGCCTACGCCCTCAAGGCCGTGGCCATCGGCCTGCCGCTGGTCTGGGTCGGCTTCGGCGGCCATGCACTGTCGGGCTTTGTGGTGGGAGCGCTGTCGCCGGGCATGGCAGCCATTACCTCGGGCTATCTGATGCAGCTCATTGGCCCCGGCCAGCACAAGAAGATGTGGGGCTACGCCACGGCGGCGTTTGCGCTGCTGCAGGCCAGCTCCGGCTATCTGATGGCATTCGTCTACGCCAGCAGCGGCAGCTATCGTCAGCTGTTCGTGCTGGGCTGCGCGGCGCTGGGCCTGGGGGCGCTGCTGGTGGCCTCAAGCCGCCTGGCCCGCACCGCGCAATGATCAAAATCGAGATGTGAAACCGGGAGACGCGCGATGAGCAAACTACCTTCATGGATGACAGGCCTGGGTCTGCAGCATCCCATCATTCAGGCCCCGATGGCCGGGACATCGACCCCGCAGCTGGCGGCTGCCGTGAGCAATGCATCGGCCCTGGGATCGGTCGGCATAGGCGCCTATGGCCTTGAGCAGGCGCGCCAGCACATCGAGCAGACGCGCGCGCTGACCGAGCGCCCCTTCAACGTCAACCTCTTCTGTCACCGTGCGCCGGCAGCAGATGCAGAGCGTGAAGCACAGTGGCTGCGCTATCTGGCGCCGGAGTTCGAGCGCTACGGCGCGTCCGCGCCGCCCGGCCTGCGCTGCATCTACGAGTCCGCACTGGGAAATGTGCGGTTGCAGGCCATGCTGCTGGAGCTGCGTCCCGCCGTGGTGAGCTTTCATTTCGGCCTGCCGGAGCAGGGCTTTGTCGATGCCTTGCGCGCTGCCGGAACCACCACGCTGGCCTGCGCCACCAGTCTCGACGAGGCGCGCCAGATCGAGCAGGCCGGGGTGGATGTGATCGTGGCCCAGGGCATGGAGGCGGGCGGACATCGCGGCGCTTTCGTGCCAGAGCAGGACACGCTGATGGGGACATTGGCGCTGGTGCGGCTGCTGGCGCGCGAGTCCCGCCTGCCCGTGGTCGCCGCAGGCGGCATCATGGACGGCGCGGGCATTGCCGCTGCACTGCAGCTCGGAGCCTGTGCCGTGCAGATGGGTACGGCCTTCATCCTCTGCCCCGAATCTGCAGCCAGCCAGGCCTACCGCGCCGAGCTGCAAAGCGACAGCGCGCAGCACACGGCCATCACCGCCGCCATTTCCGGGCGTCCTGCGCGCGGCATGTTCAACCGTCTGCACCAGCTGGGACGAGACTATGCGGGAGCACTGCCCGCCTACCCCATGGTGTATGACGCGGGCAAGGCGCTGCACCAGGCCGCCAGCGCGCAAGGCAGCAGCGACTATGCCGCGCACTGGGCCGGCCAGGGCGCACCGCTGGCTCGCGCCATGCCTGCCGCCGAGCTCGTGCGTACGCTGGCGCAGGAGCTGGAGCAGGCGGAGCACGCCTGAGCGGGCTTGAGCGGATATGTGGCGAGTCTGGAGCCATCATCTGATTTGATAGCTGCCATCGCTTGTAATGCATCAGATCTGGGTTGTTTGTGCCAAGATTTGAATACTGGATTGCGATGACTACTATGGTTTTAGCTGCTGCAGCGAACGACCGATGCATCCTTTGACGCGAACAGACGTTGCACCGCATCGGCGCGCCGCGCCAGCACCGCGCGCTGGTTGACGTAGCCCTTGTCGGTGATCTCTCCGGCCTCCGCATCCGGCGGATCGGCCAGCACCAGCGCGCAGCCGGGGCTTTGCGAGCTGCCCGCGCCTGCGTCGCGCTGCTCGTGCATCACGCGGCGCAGTGCCTGTGCCAGGGTTTCGGGGGCGGCAGCGCCTGCGGGCGTGGCAAACACCAGCAGACCCAGCTCGTCGCGGTCGTGGCCTGCGATGACGATGTCCTGCACCCATGGCGCCAGGCGCGACACCAGCTCCACGCGCAGCGTTCCCACCGAGACCCAGGTGCCGCTGGAGAGCTTGAAGTCCTCGGCGACCCTGCCGTTGAAGATGACGCCGCGCTCGGGTCGCTGCTCGTCGACCATGAAGCCAGCGTCGCCTATGCGGTAGTAGCCCTGCTCGTCGAAGGCAGCGGCCGTTTCGCGCGGTGCATCTCGGTAGCCGGGAAACACCGACACGCCTTTGACGCGCATTTCCTGCTTGTTGCCATTGGGCACGAACTTGAGCTCCAGCCCGGGCAGCGGCGCACCTATGCAGCCTGCGCCGTCGAGCTGCCAGTGGGCCGAGGTGATCGCGGGCGAGGTCTCGGTGCAGCCCCAGGACGTGGTCAGCCACAGGGGGCGGCCCGGGCGCACGCGCTGGGCCACCGCCTCCAGCCGCTTCCAGGTCGCAGGGGCCAGCGCCGCAGCTGCGTAGAAGGCCAGGCGAAGGCGCGAGAGCATGTCCGCTGCCAGCGTGTCGTCGGCCTCCATCAGCGGCAAAATCATCTCGAAGCCGCGCGGCACGTTGAACCACAGGGTGGGGCGGACGTCACGCAGATTGCGCACCGTCTTCTCGATCAGACCCGGTGCGGGCCGGCCTTCGTCGATGTAGAGCGTGCCGCCGTGCGCCAGCACCAGATGCAGGTTGTGGTTGCCGCCGAAGGTGTGGCTCCAGGGAAGCCAGTCCACCAGCACGGGCTTTTCCTGCTCCAGGAAGCGCCAGGTCTGCGCCATTTGCTGCTGGTTGGCGCACAGCATGCGGTGCGTGTTGATGACCACCTTGGGCGTGCCTGTGGAGCCCGAGGTCAGCAGGTATTTGGCATGCGTGTCGGGCGTGATGGCCTCATAGGCGGTGCGCACGGCAGCCGTCTCGGGTCTGGCCATGAGGGCCTCGAAGTCCAGCCCGCCAGGCCAGTGCTGTGCATGCGCGCTGAAGACGCAGGGCGCGCGGGTTTCGCAGGCCGCCAGCGCCGGTCCGTACAGGCGCGCGTCCGATGCGTAGATCAGCGCAGGCTGCAGTGCCAGGAGCATCTGGCGCAGCCGCCCGAAGTCGCGCGCCGTGCGCGAGTAGGCACTGGACAGCGAGCAGGCTGCCCGGCCCACATGCATGGCGGCCAGCATCATCACCGCGTGATCGATGGCGTTGTCCGACAGGATGACCACAGGGCCGGGGGGCAGATCCAGGTCCAGCAGTCCCTGGGCCGTGCGTCCCACGACCTTGCGCAGCTCGCCCCAGCTCAGCATGCGCCAGCCGCTGCCGTCGGGTGTGCGCTCGGCCAGGGCCGGCGCCTCGGGTGTCTCGCACGCCCAGCGCTCTATCCATTCGCCCACGCAACGTGCATAGGGCCTGAGCGCCACGGGCGATCGCAGCACGAAGCTGCCGTCGTCGAAATCGATGCGCAGGCTGCGCGGCGGGGCGACCTGCTGCGGGTCGGACAGGAAGTCTATGGCTTCTTGCATGCATGCTCCTTCATGTGGGCTCAGTACAGCGAGCCCTGGGCCTTGGCACGTATCAGGTCGGTCAGCAGTTCGTCGCGCGTGCGTTCCAGCTCCTCCTCGCGGCGCATGCCGCGCGCCTCGGCCACGCCCTGCACCACACTGTCCTTGAGCGCCGCTGTCATGGCCGGCTTGCCAAGATCGCGCCACCAGCTTTCGATGGGGCCGCCCAGGTGCTCCAGCAGATGCTGCATGCCGCCCTGTCCGCCAGACAGATGCAGGTTCATGAATGGCCCCATCAGCGCCCAGCGCAGGCCGGGGCCGTGGGCGATGGCCGTGTCGATGTCGCTGACGCTGGCCACCCCCTGGTCAACGAGGTGAAAGGCCTCGCGCCACAACGCGGCCTGCAGGCGGTTGGCAATGTGGCCAGCGATCTCGCGCCGCACATGAATGGGGCGCTTGCCCAGCGCTGCGTAGAAATCCATGGCGCGCTGGATGTTGTCTGGCGAGGTGGCATCGCCACCGCCCACTTCCACCAGCGGAATCAGGTGTGGCGGATTGAAGGGATGACCCAGAACCACGCGCTGCGGCGCTTTGCAGCGCACCTGCATGCCGCTGACCGGCAGACCCGAGCTGCTGCTGGCCAGCAGTACCCGGGGTGGTGTGGCCGCGTCCATGCGCGCATAGAGGTCAGCCTTGAAGTCGGCGCGCTCGGGGCCGCTTTCCTGCACGAAGTCGCAGCCGTCCAGCGCACGCTCAAGTTCGGCGTCGAAGCGCAGGCGTTCGGGCGAAGCTCCATCTGCCAGCCCCATGCGTTGCATGGTCGGCCAGTGGCGCTGCACCGCTTCGTGCAGGCGCTGCTCGGCGCCGGGTGCGGGATCGGTGGCCGTCACATCCAGGCCGCGCGCCAGAAAGAATGCTGCCCAGCTGGCACCGATCACGCCGGTGCCGACCACGGCCACGCGCCGTATCGCGGGTGTGGCCGCGCTCATGATGTCTTCCATTGCGCGCAGCGCGTCTCGGCGCGTGTGGTCCAGGCGGCCTCGCCCCGGATGGTCTCGACCACCTTGTAGTAGTCCCAGGGCTCCCTGGATTCGGCCGGCGTCTTCACCTGCATCAGATGCATGTCATGCACCATCAGGCCGTCGGCGCGCAGCCAGCCGTCCTTGACGAACATGTCGTTGAATCGGGTCTTCCTGAGCTGCTCCATCACCTTGGTGCCATCGTCCGTGCCCGCGGCCTGCACGGCCTTGAGGTACTGCAGCGTGGCGGAGTAGTCGCCCGCATGGAAGGAGGTGGGCATGCGCTTGTGCCTGTCAAAGAAGCGCCTCGCCCATGCGCTGGCCTCGGGGCTCTGATTCCAGTACCAGCTGTCGGTGAGATACATGCCCTGTGCCGTCTTCAGGCCCAGGGCGTGCACGTCCTGAATGGTGATGATCATGCCCGCCAGCTTCATCTTCTGCGCCAGCCCGAATTCCGCCGCCGACTTGATGGCGTTGACCGTGTCCCCGCCCGCGTTGGCCAGAGCCAGCACATCGGGCTTGGCCGCCAGAGCCTGCAGCATGAAGGACGAGAAGTCGCTGGCGCCCAGCGGGTGCTTGACAGCACCTGCCACGGTGCCGCTGCCGGCTTCGAGCACCTTGGCGGCATCGGCCTGAAGTGCATTGCCGAAGGCATAGTCGGCCGTCACGAAGAACCAGCGCTTGCCGCCGCTCTTGAGCACGGCGCTGGCCGTTCCGCGCGCCATGGCCACCGTGTCGTAGGCATACATGACCGTGTAGGGCGAACACTGCTCGTTGGTGAGGCTGGAGGCACCAGAGCCGACCACGAAATAGGGCTTGCGCTTATCGCGCGCCACGCCCGCCATGGCAATGGCCGCGCCCGAGTTCACGCCGCCGATCAGCATGTCGAAGCGTTCCACGTCGAACCACTGGCGCGCCTTGGCAGCGGCGATGTCAGCCTTGTTCTGGTGGTCGGCCACCACCAGCTCGATCTTCTTGCCGTTGATGGCGCCGCCCATGTCGGCAATGGCCATGCGTATGGCCTCTGCGCCTGCCGGTCCGTCGTAGTCGCGGTATACACCCGACATGTCGCTGATGAAGCCTATGCGTATCACATCGTCCGAAACCTGAGCGGCTGCCGTGACCGCTCCGGCCAGCGCCGCTGTGCCGGCCAGAGCCTTGCATGCGAAGTTCATGATGCTGTCTCCTCGTTGTTGGGTGAACTGTGCTGCGCCGTGCGCGGCTCAGGCCGCCTGTGCCATGGCGGCGGGCGCGAACGCGGGCAGCGGCGCTCCGCCGCGTTGCAGTCCCATGATCTGACGTGCTTCCTCGGGTGTGGCGGGCTCCATGTCGAGCTCGCGGATCAGTCGCACGATGCGCTCGGTCAGCTGCACATTGGTGGCCAGCTCGCCCTGGCGGTAGTAGAGGTTGTCCTCCAGGCCCACGCGTGCATGGCCGCCCAGCAGCAGCGCAGCCACATTGGCCTCCAGCTGCGAGGGGCCGATGCCGCTGACGCAGAAGATGCTGTTGGCGGGCAGAACATCCACCATCTGCTGCAGGTAGCGCGGAGAGAACGGCATGGCGTTCTGGAAGCTGCGGTGGACATTCATCACCAGGTTGATGAAGTGCGGTGCGGCGTCGTGCTCTTCTTCGATCAGTGTCGTCACGTCCTGCAGGATGTGGGTGTGGGCGAAGACTTCCCACTCTGGCTTGATGCCGCGTGCCTTCATGCCTGCGGCCAGCTCGCGGCCCCGGGACAGCGGCGTGTCCATGAGGATCTCGCGCCCGCCGAAGCTCAGGTTCAGCGTGGTCGCATCCAGCGTGCACATCTCGGCGCCTGCGTCCATGCCCTTGATGCGCTCCTCCCAGGCGATTTCCCAGCGCCCGCCCTGCAGCTCGCGCACCATGTCGCCGTGCACGCCGCCACCCGTGGAGTTGTTGATCACGATGTTGCAGCCCGCAGCGCGGATGCGGGTGTTGATGTCGCGGTAGATGTCGGCATTGCAGGTGGCGCCGTCGTCGGGGCGGCGCGCATGGATGGCAGCCACGCTGGCGCCCGCATTGCAGCAGCGCACCACGTCCTCGGCGATCTCGTCCGGCTGGGTAGGGAGATGGGGGTTCTGCGATTTGTGGGCCATGCCTCCGGTGGGGGCAATGGTCACAATCACTTTGCGCTTGCTCATGGCGTCTCCTGATGCGTGGGGTTGGGTCGTCAGCTATTATTTTTTTTCACCCCTGCATGAATCAGTCGTTGCGATGACATTTGACCTCGGGGTAAGTACGCAAGGAGCTTCAACATCGCCCGTCATCACCGCTCAACGGCCGCGGCCCGCCCCACCCTCGACGAACTGCTCTCCGGATCGGCCTGGTTTCCCGCGCTCGACGTTGCCGTGCGCGAACGCGTGCGTGCCGAGATGCGCGAGGTGGACCTGCCTGCGGGCACTGCGCTGTGCCGCATGGGAGATGAGCCCCGACACTGGTATGGCGCCATCGAAGGGCTGCTCAAATGGTCGGTGAGCAGCGCCGACGGTCGCTCGGTTACGCTGGGCGGATTGTCGGTGGGCAGCTGGTTCGGCGAAGGAACGGTGCTGCGCGGAGTGGCGCGCACGGCGGACGTGATTGCGCTGCGCGACAGCCGCGTGGCCTTGATGCCTGCCGAGGTCTTCGAGTGGTTGCGTGGCAGCGAGCGCAGCTTCGAAGCCTTTTTGCTGCGTCAGATCAACGAGCGAATGCACTGGTTCCTGGGCAACTTCGCGGCCCACCATCTTCTCGATACCGACAGCCAGGTGGCGCGCGCGCTGGTGGGCCTGTTCCACTCATGGCTGCATCCGGGAAGCGACCCGCGCCTTCGGGTGTCCCAGGAGGAGATCGCCAACCTCTCGGGCCTGTCACGCCAGCGCTGCAACGCAGCGCTGCGGCGCCTGGCGGCGGCCGGCCTGATAGAGATCGAATACGGCGGCATCACCGTCGTCGACCTGCCGCGGCTGCGATCACGCGTGCTCGCCGCGGCGTCGTTCTAGCGGCCAGATTAGCGCAGCCTCACATGCTCTTGCCGTGCTCATGGTAGGCCGCGATGGCGTCCATCAGCTCCTGCAACTGCGCCGATACCTGCTGCTCCTCGCGCACCAGCATATAGCGTGGGCGCACTGCCCAGGCGTCGGTCAGCGGCACGCGGCAGACGCGCGGCAGGCCGCGGTAGCGCTGGGCCACGGTCTCGGGCACCACGGCCACGCCCACGCCTGCCGCGACCATGCGGCACATCGAGTCGAAGCTGGAAAGCTGTATGCGCAGCTTCAGCGTGGCGCCCAGTTGCTGGCTCAGCCGCTCCAGAAAAGTCTGCAGAGTGCTGCCACGGTGCATGCCCACAAAGCGCTCGTGCAGCACATCGGCAAAGGCCACGCTGCTCATGTCCGCCCAGCGCGCGGTGTCGGGGGTCACCAGCACCAGCCGGTCGGTGCTGAAATGCAGCACGCGCAGGCCGTGCGTGTCCACCTCGCCGGCCACGATGCCCAGGTCGGCGCGGCCGTCGCGGATGTCGGCGGCAATGCCGGCATTGGGGCGCTCCTGCAGGTCCACGCTGATGTGCGGGTGCTCGGTGAGGTAGGCCGCAAGTATGTCGGGCATGAACTCCGTCACGGCCGTAGTGTTGGCGAATACGCGCACATGGCCGCGCAGGCCCGCGCCGTACTCCTGAAGGTCGGCTTGCAATTGCTGCGAATGCTGCAGCATGGCGCGCGCATGGTGCAAGAAGGCCTCGCCAGGTGCCGACAGCTTTACCCCTCTAGCCTCTCGTATCAGCAAAGGCATGCCGGCCTGCTCCTCCAGTGCCCTGACACGTGCGCTGGTGGCTGCAAGCGATAGATGAGACTGCTCAGAAGCCCTTGTCAGGCTTCCTGTCTGCGCTATCAAAACAAATAGTCTTAGATCCTTGAGATCGAATTGCATGGCGGTTCATGGTTTATACCAATCAAGTCAAGGCTTCGGAAAAACAAAAGGCTTGATTCCAATATCAGAGATTGTGCACAGAGCAGGTGCCAGCGACCATAGGCCTATCAACCCCCAAAGAGGAGACAGTCGCCGTGCCAGTCCGATCCGCCCAGCTCTCCACTCCATCGGTATCGCGCCGCAGCCTCTGTGCCGGCGCCCTGCTGACCCTGGGCCTGCCGACCTGGGCGCAGGCCTCCTATCCCACCCGCCCCATCGTGCTGGTGGTGCCCCAGGCTGCGGGCGGAACCAATGACATCGTGGGCCGCATCGTGGCACAGAAATTGGGCGAGAAGCTTTCCGTGGGCACGGTGGTCGAGAACCGCCCCGGTGCGGGCGGCAACATCGGTACCCAGGCCGTGGCCAAGGCCGCCAGGGACGGCCATACATTGCTGATGACCATCAGCAGCAGCCAGGCCATCAATCCCGCGCTCTACAAGTCGCCGGGCTTCGATCCCGTGGGCGACTTCACGCCGGTGAGCATGATCGGCGCCGTGCCCAATGTGCTGCTGGCCCATCCATCATTTCCTGCCCGGACCGTTCCCGAGCTGCTGGCCCTGGCCAGGTCCAGGCCCGGCGAGTTGCAATATGCATCGGCAGGCAACGGTACGCTCAACCACCTGCTGGGCGAGATGCTTAACCAGATGGCCGGCGTGCAGCTGCAGCATGTCCCCTACAAGGGCGTGGCGCCGGCACTCAATGATGTGCTGGGCGGGCAACTGCCGCTGCTGTTCGGCAGCCTGCCGTCCACGCTGCAGTACATCAAGTCGGGCAAATTGCGGGCACTGGCCGTCAGCAGCGCAGCGCGCTCGCCCGTGCTGCCCGACGTGCCCTCGCTGGGCGAGTTCGTGTCCGGCTACAACGGCACGCTGTGGATTGCCCTGTTCGCGCCGCGCGGCCTGCCGCCTACGGTGATGAGCCGGCTGCGCGAAGGCATGCAGCAGGCCATGGCGGACAAGGACATGCGCGCCCAGTTGCAGGCCCAGGGCGTGGAGCTTGCGGGCACGCCAGAGCGTCAAGTCACGCCCGACGAGCTGGCTGCCGTCCTCAAGCAGGACATCGCCAAATGGGCGCATATCGTGAAGACCTCCGGCGCCACGGTGAACTGAATCCCTTCCAGCACTTGCATCCATGAACCCGAACACTGTCCATATCGACGCAGCCGCGCTGACCGAGCTCCAGTCTTGGCAGGCGCGCAGCGAGACCATGTCAGACATCATCACCGCCGCCCCGCTGCGTGCCCTCTCGGCCACGCTGGATCGTGACGACCCCGTGCCTGAGGATGGCTCAGTCGTGCCTGCGCTATGGCACTGGCTGTACTTTCTGCCGCATGCGCTCCAAAGCGAGATCGGTCCCGACGGGCATGCGAGGCGCGGCGGCTTCCTGCCGCCCGTGCCGCTGCCGCGCCGCATGTGGGCTGGCGGGCGGCTGCGCTGGGAGACAGGCAATCCGCTGCGCGTGGGGCAGCAGGTGCAGCGCGTCTCCACCATTCGCAGCGTGCAGCACAAGACCGGACGCTCGGGCGAGCTGCTGTTCGTGCTGGTGGAGCACCGCTTCTCGAACCAGGACGGTCTGGCGCTGACCGAAGAGCACGACATCGTCTACCGGGCCGCTGCAAGGCCCGGCGACCCGGTGCCGCCACCGCAGCAGCCGCCGCTCGCCGGCCAGGCGGCCTGGTCGCGCAGCATCGTGCCCGATGACGTTCTGCTGTTCCGCTACTCGGCGCTGACCTTCAACGGCCACCGCATTCACTACGACCGCCGGTACGTGACCCAGGTCGAGGGCTACCCGGGCCTGATCGTGCATGGTCCGCTGATCGCCACGCTGCTGCTCGATCTGCTGCGCCGCCAACTGCCCGGCGCCAGGGTGGTTGCGTTCGACTTCAAGGCCTTGCGGCCAACCTTCGACTTGCACCCTTTCAGCGTGCACGGCAAGCCGCGCGAGGATGGCCGGACCATCGACCTGTGGGCGCAGGACCACGAAGGGCTTCTGACCATGCAGGCCACGGCCACAGTGGCTTGAAGACTGAAACCCATAGCCGATAGCGCTTGCTGGACAAGCGTTTGTCGCCAGAAGGCTTGAAATGATCGAACACACCAGCTCCAACAACCACCACGAGATCCGCGATGCCATCCGCGCGCTGTGTGCGCAGTTCCCCGACGAGTATTTCCGCAAGATCGACGAGCAGCGCACCTACCCCGAAGCCTTCGTCAACGCGCTCACGCAGGCCGGCTGGCTGGCCGCGCTGATTCCGCAGGAGTACGGCGGCAGCGGCCTGGGCCTGACCGAGGCCAGCGTCATCATGGAGGAGATCAACCGCTGCGGCGGCAACTCGGGCGCCTGCCACGGCCAGATGTACAACATGGGCACACTGCTGCGCCATGGCTCGCAGGCGCAGAAGGAGAAGTACCTGCCGCGCATTGCCTCGGGCGAATGGCGACTGCAGTCCATGGGTGTCACGGAGCCCACCACGGGCACGGACACCACCAAGATCAAGACCAGCGCCGTGAAGAAGGACGGGCGCTATGTGGTCAACGGCCAGAAGGTCTGGATCAGCCGCATCCAGCACAGCGACTTCATGATTTTGCTGGCGCGCACCACGCCGCTGGCCGACGTGAAGAAAAAGAGCGAGGGCATGTCCATCTTCATGGTGGACCTGGCCGAGGCCCAGAAGAGCGGCCTGACCGTGCGCCCCATCCCCAACATGGTCAACCACGAGACCAACGAGCTGTTCTTCGAGAACCTGGAAATCCCCGAGGAGAACCTGATCGGCGAGGAAGGCAAGGGTTTCAAGTACATCCTCGACGGTCTGAACGCCGAGCGCACGCTGATCGCGGCCGAGTGCATAGGCGACGGCTACTGGTTCCTGGACCGTGTGACGAATTACGTGAAGGATCGTCAGGTGTTCGGCCGCCCCATCGGCCAGAACCAGGGCGTGCAGTTCCCCATCGCCGATGCCTTCATCGAGGTCGAGGCTGCCAATCTCATGCGCTGGAAGGCCTGCGAGCTGTTCGATGCGCGCGAGTCCATGGGCGCACAGGCCAATATGGCCAAGTATCTCGCGGCCAAGGCCAGCTGGGAGGCCGCCAATGCCTGCATCCAGTTCCACGGAGGCTTCGGCTTTGCCTGCGAATACGACGTGGAGCGCAAGTTCCGCGAGACCCGCCTCTATCAGGTGGCGCCGATCTCCACCAATCTCATCTATTCCTATGTGGCCGAGCACCTGCTGGGCCTGCCACGTTCGTTTTGATGTGCGACACCCCCTGAGGCGCTGCGCGCCTTCCCCCCGCTCTCGCGCTGTGCGCGGGCAGGGGGACGACAGCCTCGCTGCGGGGCGGTGCGGCCGGCTTAGGCCCTTGCTTGCTGTCTCTGAGGTGGGCCATGCCCGGCATGCCTTGGATTGCGCTATGGAAGACCGACATGACTGAAAAAAAACGACCTCTCGACGGCATCACCGTGGTTTCGCTGGAACATGCGGTGGCTGCGCCGTTCTGCACGCGCCAGCTCGCCGATCTGGGCGCGCGCGTGATCAAGGTGGAGCGTCCGGGAAATGGCGATTTCGCGCGCGGCTACGACCAGCGCGTCAATGGCCAGTCCTCGCACTTCACCTGGATCAACCGCAGCAAGCAAAGCCTGGCGCTCGATCTCAAGCGGCCCGATGCGCTGGAGGCGCTGATGCAGCTGCTCGAAGGCGCCGACGTGCTGGTGCAGAACCTGGCGCCCGGCGCTGCCGCACGCATGGGTCTGTCCTGGGAGGTGCTGAAGGCCCGCAACCCCAGGCTCATCGTCTGCGACATCAGCGGCTATGGCGCCGACGGCCCTTACCGCGACAAGAAGGCCTACGACCTGCTGATCCAGAGCGAGGCGGGGTTTCTCTCTGTCACGGGCACGCAGCAGGCTCCGTCCAAGGCCGGTATCTCGGTGGCCGATATCGCGGCCGGGATGTACGCCTACACCAATATTCTTTCGGCCCTGCTGCTGCGCGGGCGCACGGGCGAGGGCAGTCATATCGATGTCTCCATGCTGGAGGCGCTGGGCGAGTGGATGGGTTACCCCATGTACTACGCCTGGGAGGGCGCGCCGCCGCCGCCGCGCACGGGCGCATCGCATGCCAGCATCTACCCCTATGGCCCCTTCGAGGCGGGCGACGGCGGCACGGTGATGCTGGGCCTGCAAAACGAGCGCGAATGGAAGGCCTTCTGCGAGCAGGTGCTGCTGCAGCCTGCTCTGGCCGGCGATGCGCGCTTTGACAGCAATGCGCGGCGCAATGCACACCGCGAGGAGCTGCGAGCGCTGATCCTGGGTGTGTTCGCCGTGCTGGACGCGGCCCAGGTCGTGCAGCGGCTGGACGCGGCAGGTATCGCCAACGCCCGCGTCAACGACATGGCGGGCCTGTGGGCCCATCCGCAGCTGGCCGCGCGTCAGCGCTGGCGCAGTGTCGACAGTCCGGCTGGTCCTGTGCAGGCCTTGCTGCCGCCCGGCGTCAACAGTGCCTTTGACTACCGCATGGAGGCGGTGCCCTCCGTGGGCGAGCACAGCGCGGCCATCCTGGCCGGCCTGGGCTGGCCGGCCGAACGCATCAGCGCTCTCTACGCCGACGAACCGGCCTTGTGAAACCTGTGCGCACTGTATGCGCGGGAGTGACCCCATGAAGAATGAGACCCAGGTGAGCATCCATCCGCTGGCGCAGTTCGCCGCCACGCTGCGCTGGGAAGACGTTCCACAGGACGTGCAGCGCCGCGCCGAAGACCTGTGGGTGGACTGGTTCGGCTCCGTGCTCGCAGGCCAGGGCGCGCGCGCCGTGCAGAGCATCACGCGCTTTGCGCTGTCCCAGGGCCCGGCACAGGGCCTCTGCGAGATCCTGGGCAGTGACACCACCAGCTCGCCCATGATGGCGGCCCTGGCCAATGCCGCGGCCTCGCATGTGGCAGAGCAGGACGATGTGCACAACGGCTCGGTGTTCCACCCCGCGGCTGTGGTCTTCCCGCCCGCGCTGGCCGTAGCCCAGAGCATTGGTGCCAGCGGCGCCGAACTGATGCAGGCCTGCGTGGCCGGCTACGAGGTCGGCATCCGCGTGGGCGAGTTTCTGGGCCGCAGCCACTACCGCATCTTCCACACCACGGCCACGGCCGGCACGTTGGCGGCGGCCGCCGCCGTGGGCCGGCTGCTGCGGCTCACGCCAGTACAGATGCAGCATGCCTTCGGCTCGGCCGGCACGCAGTCGGCGGGGCTGTGGGAGTTCCTGCGCACAGGCGCCGACAGCAAGCAGCTGCACACGGCCCATGCCGCGGCCGCAGGCCTGATGTCTGCCTACCTGGCACAGGACGGATTCACGGGAGCGCAGGACATCTTCACGGGGCCGCAGGGGCTGGCCGCGGGCATGTCCACGGACGCCGACCCTGCGCGCCTGATCGATGGCCTGGAGAACGCGATCGTCACGCGCTGGGCCACGGCCGAGACCTCGTTCAAGTGGCATGCCTCCTGCCGCCACACGCACCCCGCGGCCGATGCGCTGCTGCAGGTCATGCAACAGCACGGCCTCGCGCCTGCCGACCTGGCCCAGGTCACCTGCCATGTGCACCAGGGCGCCATCGATGTGCTGGGCCCCGTGGTCGATCCGGCCACCGTGCATCAGAGCAAGTTCTCCATGGGCACGGTGCTGGCGCTGGCCGCGCGTCACGGCCATGCGGGCCTCGATGAGTTCGACAGCGAATACCTGGCCGCCACCACGGTGGCCCTGCGCGAGAAGGTCTCGATGGTGCTGGATGCCGAGGTCGATGCGGCCTACCCGCGCCGCTGGATCGGCAAGGTCACCGTGCTCACCACCGATGGCCGCACGCTGCATGGGCGCGTCGAGGAGCCCAAGGGCGACCCCGGCAACACACTGTCGCGCGAGGAAATCACGGCCAAGGCACTGCGGCTGATCGCCTATGGCGGGGCGTTGCAGGACGTGCCTGCAAAGGCGGCCGTGCAGCGGCTGTGGCAGGTCGCGCAATGGCCGCGCGTGCAGCGCCTGCTGGACTGAGTTTTCCCGCCGGCCCCGGCCGGCGGATCCACGGGAAAGGTGCCGTCACAGAGCGCCTCCCACTTCCACCAAAGTGCACAGGAGACAAACCATGCAAAGCACAATCCCGTTCCACCGTCGCCTGGTTCACGCAGCGGCCGCCGCCTGCGCGCTGGCTGCATGCGCCGGCGCCCAGGCCAGTTCCTGGCCGGATAAACCCGTCGTTCTTGTCGTTCCCTACAGTGCGGGCGGACCTACCGACGTGGTGGCGCGCCTGCTGGCCATTCCCATGGGGCAGGTGCTGGGCCAGAGCGTGCTGGTGGAAAACACCGTGGGAGCCGGCGGCACCATCGCCCCGGCCCGCGTGGCCAAGGCCAAGGCGGACGGCTACACCATTCTCATCCACCACATGGGCATGGCCACGGCCCCCGCGCTGTACAAGAAGCTGCCCTATGACCCGCTCAAGGACTTCGAGTACATCGGCCAGGTGCTGGACGTGCCCATGACCCTGCTGTCGCGCAAGGACTTCCCGGCCAGCAACTTCGCCGAGCTGCTGGACTACGTGAGGAAGAACCAGGACAAGGTCTCTCTGGCCAATGCCGGCGTCGGTGCTGTATCCCAGTTGTGCGGCATGCTGTTCATGCACCAGGCGGGCGTCAAGCTCACCACCATCCCCTACAAGGGCGCGGGTCCTGCCATGAACGACCTCATGGGCGGCCAGGTGGACCTGCTGTGCGACCAGACCACTCAGACCGTGCCCGTGATCAAGGACGGCCAGCGCGCCAAGGTCTTCGGCGTGACCACGCCCAAGCGTCTGTCGTCCCTGCCCAACATTCCGACGCTGGACGAGCAGGGCCTCAAGGGCTTTGACGTCAAGGTCTGGCACGGCATGTACGCGCCCAAGGGCACGCCCAGGGAGGTGCTCATGGCCATCAACAAGGCGCTGAACGTGGCCATCAAGGACGAGAACGTCAAGAAGCGCATCGCCGAACTCAGCTCCGACCTGGTGACGCCCGACAAGGCCACGCCCGAAGGCCTGCGCACTCACCTGCAGGCCGAGGTCGCGCGCTGGGACAAGGTCATCAAGGCGGCCGGCGTCTCGGCCGAATAAGCACTCCCGCAAGGACATACGCATGCACGATCTGGCGCGACAGGCCACCTCCTTTCTCTTCGTTCCTGCCACGCGTCCCGAGCGCCTTGGCAAGGCCATGGGCAGTGGTGCCGACATGGTGATCGCCGACTGGGAGGACGCCGTGGCACCAGCCGACAAGGAGGGCGCGCGCCAGATGCTGGCCCAGGCCGTGGAAGCGCTGGAAGGCGCGCAGCGTGCACGCCTGCTGGTGCGCATCAACGCCGAAGGCACACCCTGGCATGCCGAGGACCTGCGTGCGCTGGCGCAACTGGTGGAGATGGGCGTGGCCGGTGCAGTGGTCTCCAAGGCAGAGCGCGCCCAGACGCTGCATGCGGTGACCCGGGCTGCTGGTGCGCAGGCGGCCTTGCTGCCCCTCATCGAAAGCGTGGCCGGCCTGGACGCGGCCGATGCCCTGGCTGCCGCGCCCCAGGTGGTGCGCCTGGCCTTCGGCCACCTGGACTTCCAGGTCGATGCGGGCATGGCCTGCGAGAAGGGCGAGGAAGAGCTCCTGCCCATGCGCATGGCCCTGGTCCTGGCCTCGCGCCGTGCCGGCATCGGCGCGGCCGTCGACGGCGTGACAGTGGACACGCGCAACCCCGAGCGACTGGCCCATGACGCGGCACGCGCGCGGCGCATGGGCTTTGGCGGCAAGCTGTGCATTCACCCTGCCCAGGTGCAGCCGCTGCACGCCGTCTTCGACCCCGACGCAGCGGCCGTGGCCCACGCGCAGCGCCTGCGCCAGGCACTGGCCGAGGCCGGCGGCGGTGTCTGCGTTCTGGACGGGCGCATGGTGGATGCGCCCGTGCTCCATCTGGCGCAGCAGACACTGGCCCGCCACGCCTGGGCCCTGCAGCGCATGCATCGCAATACATAGTCTTATCAGACGTTGCCGGGCGCCGTGGTTTGCTCCAGATTCATGCTGCTTCAAGACACAAAGGAAAGAGCATGAACCAGGCTTTGGTATGTGTGGTGACGGGGGCCAGCCGTGGC
Source organism: Comamonas testosteroni (assembly GCF_000761245.1). Classification (GTDB taxonomy): domain Bacteria; phylum Pseudomonadota; class Gammaproteobacteria; order Burkholderiales; family Burkholderiaceae_C; genus Comamonas; species Comamonas testosteroni_C. The sequence goes on from NZ_AWOR01000050.1 coordinate 70,582, forward strand.
GTGGGCCGGGGGGTGGCGCTGGCGCTGGGTGCGTCGGGGGCCACCGTCTATGTCACCGGGCGCAGCGTGAAGGAGGGCGATTCGCCCTTGCCCGGCACGGTGGGCAGGACGGCCGCCGATGTGACGGCTGCCGGCGGCAACGGCATTGCCGTGGCCTGTGATCATGGCGATGATGTCCAGGTGGCGGCGCTGTTCGAGCGCGTACGCCGCGAGCATGGCCGGCTCGACATTCTGGTCAATTGTGCAATTGCGATTCCCGATCCGCTGACCGTACCCGGTCCCTTCTGGCAAAAGCCACTGGAGATGACCGAGCTGCTCGATGTGGGACTGCGCTCCACCTACGTGGCCAGCCATTGCGCGGCCGGCCTGCTGATCGCGGCGCGCGGCCTGGTGGTCAATATCTCGTCGGCAGGCAGCCGCTGCTATATGCATGGGCCGGCCTATGGCGCGGGCAAGGCCGGCACGGACAAGATGAGTTTCGACATGGCCCACGATTTCAGGCCTGCCGGCGTGAGTGTGGTTTCGCTCTGGCCAGGACTGGTCAGGACCGAGCGCTCCAAACGCGTCTGCGCGGCCGAACCCGACAAATACGGCGACAGCTTCGACAGCGCCGAAACTCCGCAATTCATAGGCCAGGTAGTATTGGCCTTGCATGGCGATGCCGACTGCCTGCAAAAGCGCTCCGGCGGCGTGTTCTATACGACCGAGCTGGCCAGCCAGTATGGCGTGCAGGACATCGATGGCGCGCAGCCGCCGTCGCCGCGCGCCTACTTCGGCGCACCACCGGAGTTCAGCCCGGCGGTGGTCGAATAGGCCGGTGCACTGACAGCATGCAAGAGCAGGGCCCTTGTGGCGACTACACTGCGGCCTTCCTTGTTTTTGCTGTACCCGGTCCGTGTCTGCTTCTGTCTCCCTTTCCCGCCGCCGCTGCCTGCTCCTCTCTTTTTCGCTGCCCCCGGCTCTGGGTCTGTCGGCCTGTGCCACGATCACCCCCGAACAAAGTCAGGAAGAGTTGATCCAGCGCTTTTACGCGCTGGTTGCGGCCGGTGATTTCGACGCCTGCATTGCCCTGGTCTCGACACGCAATATTTCCAGGGAGCAGCTGGCGAGTTTTGAGTACAAGCTGCGCCGCATGCTGGCAGGTGCCAAGGGAATGATCGACTCCAAGGGCGGCCTGGCCAAGGTGGAAGTGGTGGAAAGAACGCTCTCCGAAGACCAGCAGGTCGTCAAGCTCCGGGTGCTGGTCAGCTATCGCGATGGCAATACCCGCCGCGAGCGCATCAATCTGTTCCAGGAAGAGGGCGTCTGGAAAGTGCAGCTGTGATTTCTCGGCGGCTGGCAACGGCCGCTGTGATGGTGCTGTCGGCCTGCTGCGCTGGCCTGGCTTTTGCAACGCCGCCATTGCCGCCATTGCCGCCGCAGGCTGCACCGGGCGATCTGATTTTTCGCAGAGGCACGGAGAACGTCAGCCAACTGGTGCAAGCCGTGGACGGTGGTGACTTCAGCCATGTTGGCATGTTGGTCGGACGGCCCGGCCAGTGGCAGGTGCTGCATGCCACGCCCTCCGAACGTGAGGGTCAGCCCGATGCCGTGGTGCTGGATTCGCTGGACTTCTTCCTGGACGTTCGGCGCGCTCACGCCTATCGCCTGTACCAGGTCACGGCAGAGCCCGGTGCGCGCGAGCGGGCCGTGGCCTGGGCCATGGCCAAGCAGGGCCAGCCGTTTCAGCTGCTGGGCTCGGACCAGGGCATCTACTGCACCACCCTGGTCTGGCGGGCCTGGTTGCAAAGCGGTGCGGATCTCGAGGTGGCATTTACCGAGGTGGATCTGCCGATGCTGGGCGGCCGCTATCTGCTGCCGAGCAGCCTGTTGCGCTCCAGCCGGCTGCGCGCGCTGACGCCCTTGCTGCCAACGCGCTGAACCTCGGCCTTCAAACGCCCAGATATTGCTGGCGTGCAGACTTGTCGCACGTCAGCTCGGCCATGCTGGCCGTGTGCACGATCTGGCCTTTTTCCAGCACATAG
>NZ_AWOR01000051.1 GCF_000761245.1 Comamonas testosteroni
CTTTATTTTCCGTTTTCTGAGACGATCCCATGATCACCATCCCGAATCAGTCGTCTGTTGCCAAGGCATTTGCCGAGTTCGACGAGGCTGGCAGGATGAAGCCCTCTTCGTATTACGAACGGGTCGTGGACGTGATGGAAGAGTTGGTCAAGTTCACTCTGCTGACGCGAGACTGTTCGGACTACCTGGTGGATCGCTACAGCGAGCGCCGTGAAAGCGCCGAGGAACTATCCAAACGGGTCAACCAACGCAGCATTTAAACGATACAGATGGCACTGAACCGCACGCAAGTCACAGTCATGCTCGGGATTGCCCAGACCCTGTCCTGGACCTCGTCGTACTACTTGCTCGCGGTGCTGGCCAGGCCAATCAGTCAGTCGACAAGCACCTCGTACTCTCTGGTGTTCGGCGCTTTCTCTGCAGCCTTGCTGGTGGCTGCGGCGGTAGGCCCCATCGCGGGCCGACTGATTGATCGCTTTGGCGGAAGGCCGGTGCTTCTCGCCAGCAATCTGGTTTTTGCCTGTGGCTTGCTGATGTTGAGCCAGGCCGCGCAGACACTGCATATCTTCGTGGCGTGGGCGTTCATGGGCGTGGCGATGGGCAGCGGCCTCTACGAAGCCGCGTTTGCCAGTGTTGTGCATCTGTATGGCCAGGATGCGCGCCCAGCCATTACCGGAATCACGCTTTTTGCTGGCTTTGCCAGCACCGTGGGCTGGCCGCTTTCCAGCTATCTGGAAGGCCTTTACGACTGGCGCGTCGTATGCATGTTCTGGGCCGCTTTGCACCTGCTGCTCGGCCTTCCGCTCAATGCCTTGTTATCGCGTGCCAAGCCCAACCCGAGGGAAGTGGTCGAAGAACAAAAGCCGCCTGGAGCTGAGTCTCAGGGCGGAAACAACGCAGGCATCAGTCTTAAGCGCACTGCCTATCTGATGGCCTACGTTTTCGCAGCGTCCTGGTTCATCAGCACTGCCATGGCTTCCCACCTGCCTCAGATTCTTCAGGCCAGCGGTGCAACTTTGGCGGCTTCGATTGCTGCTGCTGCATTGGTCGGGCCTGCCCAGGTGGCAGGTCGGGTGTTGGAGTACAGCTTTCTCAAGAAAGCACACCCACTGCTTTCTGCTCGCCTAGCCATCCTTGCCCATCCGCTGGCCGCTGTCTGTCTGGGCCTTGCCGGTGCACCAGCAGCCAGCATTTTTGCCATCCTGCATGGTCTGGGTAACGGCATCTTGACGATTGCCATAGGCACGCTGCCACTCAAGGTGTTTGGCTCTCAAGGATATGGCCAGCGTCAAGGCTGGCTCATGGTGCCTGCACGCATTGTGCAAGCCGGGTCACCGTTTCTTTTCGGGCTGGCTGTCGCAAGCTGGGGCAGCCAGGCTCTGTGGCTGTCTTCTGTGCTGGCGATCAGTGCATTTGCGGCTCTGTGGTCCATGCGTGTGAATGCACAGCAATAAAGGCAAAAGGAGGTCAACAATGGCGTTTCACGATGTGATCATCGTCGGAGCTGGTCAAGCAGGCCTATCGGTGGCGTACTTCCTGCGTCGCTCCAATCTGTCGGTGCTGCTGCTGGATGCCGAGGAAGCCGGAGGCGGGGCCTGGCAGCATGGATGGGACTCGCTGAGGCTTTTTTCTCCCGCTTCCTGGAGTTCCATCGCGGGATGGCCAATGCCTGCTTCGGGTGAGCAATATCCAAGTCGTGACCATGTGGTTGACTATCTTCGCAAGTACGAAGCACGCTACGAACTCAAGATCGAGAGGCCGGTATGCGTCACAGGCATTGAACCTACTGAGCAAGGCTTCCAGGTCAATGCCGGAGTGAGAAGCTGGCATTCGCGTGCCGTTGTATTTGCCACGGGAACATGGCGAAATCCATTTGTCCCCAACGTTGAGGGTTTGATGTCCTTCAAGGGGCAACAGTTGCACTCAGCTCAGTACGCATCTCCTGAGCCGTTCACAGGCAAGAGGGTGATGGTGGTCGGCGGAGGAAACTCCGGCGCACAGATCCTGGCGGAGGTCTCGCTTGTTGCGCAGTCCACGACCTGGGTTACGCTGGAGCCTCCAGCCTTTTTACCGGACGAGGTCGATGGGCGAGTACTCTTCGAGAGGGCTACCGCACGCTGGCAGGCATTGCAGGAAGGCAAAGATCCGGAGAGCCTGCCAGGCGGCTTTGGCGATATCGTGATGGTTCCCCCTGTCCTTGACGCACGCCTGCGCGGCGTGCTGCATTCTGTCGGCTCATTTGAGAAGCTCATGGCGGACGGGGCTCAATGGGGCGACGGAAGTACCGAGCCCTTCGACGCGATCATCTGGTGTACCGGCTTTAGGCCTGCGTTACAGCCTCTGGAGACTCTTGGCGTTGTCAACGAATCCAGAGTCACGGTAGACGGCACACAGGTGCATGGCGTCCCTGGTTTATGGCTTGTGGGCTACGGTGAGTGGACCGGGCCAGCGTCGGCCACGCTCATTGGCGTCATGCGTACAGCACGTAGCACCGCCGTGGAAGTTGAGCAGTACCTCTCGTAGAAAGTTGTTTGTCCATGCGCTCTTAGGACAACCTCGGTTGGAGGCAACTTTACATGTGCAAATCTATGCACATATGATTGCTACTATGTCCTCCGAAGTTTCAATTCGTACTCAGGCGATTGAGGCCGCAATTGCCTCGCTAGACAGCAACTTTTTTCGAGCGCTGTGTGAACCTGCACGAGTCGCTGTGCTCAAGCGTGTCATGCAATTGGGCAGAGCGGATGTGACCGCGATTGCAGCTGACCTTCCTCAAGAGCGATCAGTTGTGTCGCGCCATTTGCAAGTCTTGCTGGATGCACGGATCGTGCGAGCCACCAAAGTTGGTCGCCAAATGTTCTACGAGGTGGATGGTCCAGCCATCATTGCGCGCTTGGAAGGCATTCTTAAACATACTCAAGGCATAGCGGCACACTGCTGTCCCGCCACCTCACTGTAGATCTTGTCCATTTTTTTACAATGAAATGTGTATATGTGCGCACAGATGAACAATTTAAGTAAAAGGCACGATGTAATCGTCGTTGGAGGTGGCCAAGCAGGCCTTGCCTGCGGCTGGCACCTGAAGCAGCGGGGCTTGGACTTTACGATACTGGACGAGCAGGAGAAACCAGGGGGAAACTGGCGTCACTACTACGACAGTCTCACACTGTTTTCCCCTGCTTCGTACTCGTCTCTTCCTGGAATGCCTTTTCCTGGGGCACCCTCAGCGTACCCTCGACGCGACGAAGTGGTGAAGTACTTGGAGCAATACAGCAAGCATTTCGAACTGCCGGTGCAGCCGAACATTCGCATCGTGCGTGTGTACCGGGACAGCGGTGGATTTCGACTGCTCTCAGAAAATGGAATGGAGTTCTCTACGAGAGCAATTGTTGTCGCGACTGGCGCATTTAGTCGTCCCTTCATTCCCAACATTGCCGGTCTCCACAGCTTTGAGGGAATGAAAATTCACAGTTCATCCTACCGAGATGTGCAGCCTTTTGTCGGGAAGAAGGTTGTAGTCGTAGGCGCCGCAAACTCTGCGCTACAAATCGCCTACGAACTTGCGCGAGTAGCCAAAGTAACGCTGGCCACACGCGAAAAGGTTCGGTTCTTTCCACAACGGATTTTGGGAGTCGACTTCCATTCTTGGCTCAAATGGACGGGCCTAGAAAAAACACGCTGGCTCAATGATCAAAGTACACCGGTACTCGATGACGGCACTTACCGAAATGCACTCAAGTCTGGTCTGTTTGCGCACAAGTCAATGTTTGGGCGAGTAACGTCCAGCGGCGTAGTCTGGCCAGATGGATCAGAAGATCAAATTGACGGTATCATCTTCGCGACAGGTTTTCGTCCAAATCTCAAACCGTTTGAGCCACTAGATATCTTAGATCTTCAGCAGGGCGTCAAACAACATCATGGGGTTTCCACTTCGAACCCAGGCATCTTCTTCGTGGGATTGCCGAGGCAGAGAAATTTCGCTTCAGCAACGCTTCGCGGTGTTGGTCCTGATTCTGAGCAAATCATGGACTCGATACACAAGTATCTCAATATCTAGGTCTCGATCGTAGTCTCCCAAACACCGACTCTATGCAGAGTCGTCCCAACAATGCTCAAAGCGCGGCCATCACTTGTACCTCTAGGTGCCAAATTCTTCTACGACATGTAAATGGCTGTGGCCAGTGGTTCGCAGCCAACTTATGAGCAACGTGCAATGGACTAAAGATGTGAATCCTCAGTTGAGCGTCCGCTTTTCATACGTATGAACGACTGCTGTCGGTTGCTGCCGGTGGTCAGTACAAGCAGGCCGGTCATCACGTCTCGGAATGATGGTCAATGAAGGGCAGCGCCCGCAAACTCGCCGCGCCAACTGTCAACACTGTTTGACGGGCGGAAATCTACCGTTTATTCTCCTGCCTGTGAACGCCTTTGGGCACACATAGACGACTGAGCTTTTGAGAGTCGTCAACCGATCCCCCAAGGATCGGTCAAAGCATTACCTCGCAACCCGGATGGGGATCATCGCCCCATCCAGACCTTGCGGTCAGGTGTGGCTGTGCTCCGTCCAAACATTGGAAATTTGGAGTCATCATGCAGCAACAACAAGCACCTGCACAACGTGAGTTTTTCAACCTGCACGCTAACGGCATTGGATATTTGTCCCGTGTTCGTTGGGTTACGCCCACTGGTCGTGGTCGCAAGGCTGAACCGTTCCTCGCTTGCGCTATCAGTGCGCTGCGTGGGGCAACGGATTCTCCCGACTACACCTACTTCGATTTGCGCGTGTCCTCTGCCGAGGCCGTCGAGCTCATCGAAAGTCTGCAAAAGGAAGTTGATGAGCGCCGCAAGGTGCTGATCTCTTTCCGTATAGCTGACCTCTATGCTCACCCGTATGAACGAGAGGAGCGTGATCAGAAGGGACGCCCCACCGGGAAGAAGGAACTGGCCGGCCTCATCAAGGGCCGTCTGATTCTTGTGAACTCGGTGAGGGTCGATGGTCAGCTCGTGTATCAACGTGCCGAGTCGAATGTGGAGGCTGCTCATGTCGGCAGTCAACCGCAGGGCGATGAGGCGTTCTACGATGATCGTGGTGTTGGCAATCCCGAGCAGGGCGGCCAGGATGAGCAACCACATGGACCTGCATCGCAGGAACGTGCACCAGCTCCAGCTCTACGTCAGCAACCTCAGTATCGTGCTCCTGCTCCGCAGGGCCGTACACCTTCGGCGCCTACGCGCCAGCCAGCTCGCTCAGGCGGGTACGGCAGTACGTCTGGCCATCAACGGCAAGGCGGATATGCTGATCGACGCGAACATGATTACGCGTAATCAGCAGTAGCCACCCACCCCTGAATTGCGAAAGCAATTCAGGGCGTGATTTGTGGCCCGAATACCCTGGAATTGCGCTATGCTCTCAGCCTTTCCAAGTGTTTGCCGGTATCACTCAAACCGGATGCTAGGCAACTAGCGAAGCAGGTGAGCCTCTGAAACTTGCGCGCCCTACGGGCCGAGGCACTTATAGACCGTACACACTTCACTCGTTGACGCACACCTCGAACCGGTGTGTTCTGTCTCATTCCCAAAGGATCGGAAGTCCTTTGGCGATTCCAAACAGCACTCCACAGGCATATGCGTGTGGAGTGTTTTTCTTTCACCCACGCGGGCCTGGCCCCGCGTTGGACTGGTGCTCCGCAATCTGATGGAGCAAAAGCTTGATAAAGCTCGAAAACGTGACGTTGCGTGTCAAACAAATTCGAGGGGGCCGCTACGGCGATTTCTGTGTCGGGGAGCTATTCCACGAGTGCTGCGAACTCAAGGTCAAGGATTCACTCCTGGATCAGTTTGAAGAAGGCGAGTATCACGGTACTGTGTGGATCAGCCGAATCTTCCTGCACCAGTACATTGCGTTTGGAAAAGCCGTCACGGAGATGAGAGCAACGCTGCATGACATGCAGCTCGATAGTGCCTCCGACGCCCCTGTCGAGACCGAATTGGCCGAGCCCGACCCACTACTTGAATCGTCATCCCTGGCGTCTCAAACGCCTGTGTGGTCAGCTCCGTTGTCCGCGCCGAGTACCGAGTCGAAGACCGAGGGGTCGACACGGTTGGGTGACCAGATGCGAGAGCGCATTGAGAGAATAAAGCGGAACCCTGGGCAACCAACCCAAGCAATTGCACAAGCGTCCTCAGTAGAAGATGTAGGTCAGGTCGATACGCCCGATCTTCCTGAAGTGCTCCGAGAATACTGGGAACAGATCCGCGGTCTTCAACCAGTGAAGCTCGATCCCACTGTCGATCGCTCGGTGTTGCGAGAGCAGACCAAGGCCATCGGCCAAATGGGCTCCTATAAATTTGTATTCCAAGATCAAACTTGGCATCCAAAGTAAAGCCCATCGCCCGCATCAGCGGGCTGATCCATATGCGTGAACGCGCGTCTATGGATCAGCCTACTACCTGGTAGCCAGGCAGCGGGAAGGTGGAATTAGGGTGGCTGCGACCTGATGCGCAGCGGCTTTGCGATAGTGCGTGTCCGGTGAAAGCCAAGCCGGCCTCGTGACCGCGCCGTTCCTTGGCTGTCTGAGCCCGTTGTGACAGCCGGCCAGCCTATAGGCGGCCAGGGTACTGTAATCTGGCAATGCCGGGAGCCCGATGGGTTCCCAGAGTATCTGCAGCAATTGCGGATCTTCTGGGAAACCATCTGACCATCAATATGGTTTCGCGCACATTGAGCCCTTGAAATGTGCAAGCAGCAATGCTCTGGGCAATTCTCTTTTTCCACCCTTGCGGGCAACTATGCCCTCAAGGGCAGGCGTTGCCCGCTCCCTTTAGGGGGGAGTTTATGGACGCAACATACGCCGCCTTCAATCTGTATGAAATCCTCGTGGAATTCAATGTCCCTGCGGATCGAGCACATGCGTTGAACGAAGCCTACAATCGTGTGCAGGAGCAAAGCCGAAAGGAGGTCTTGGACATGGTTGAGAAATCCTTTCAGTCGAAGACTGACGCAGGAGAGGTTGAATCTCGCCTCGAAATTGCCATGTCGTCTGTCAAGACAGATTTGGAAAGGTCTATCAAGGAGACTCGGGTCGATTTGGAAAAATCGATGCAAGGTGTCCGAATGGACTTGGAGAAATCCATTCAGGGCGTCAAAGTTGATTTGAGTAAATCAATTCTTGATGTTCAAAGATCCATCAACGACCAGACGTGGAAACTCGTCACTTTTTCGGTCGTCATCAACGGTGCAATGCTCGGTATCTTCAAGCTTTTGATGAACTGACGTAGTAGCCGCTTTCTTAAACCCATTGGGGACCATCGTCCCCATGGGCCGGTTGTCCCCGCATCTTGGAGATAACCATGGCTCAAACCCTGAGAGTCATTGAGTGGGACAAGGAAGACCGCCGCTTGATCAACAAGTGGTTGTTACTTTGCACCGATGACGACTATGCACAGCTGTTCGCATTGCGCGAGCGGGTGGCGCCTGGTGAAGTCTGCTCGATCGTCAAACTGGTTCGGATGTGCTTTGAGCATCAGAACTGGATCGATGATCTGCCGGCGAGCCTGATTCAACTAATGCAAGTGCGGAATTTGCCGCAGCCTTCCCGCGTCGCATCCTCGCTCTGAGGATTGGCAGGGCATCACGTGCGTCCATCACTTCTAGAAGATGGGCTAGATCCAAGGGGTCCTCGATAAGAGGTGTTCCTTGAATTAACTTCAACTGGGGACGCTTTTCAGTCATCTGGAAAGTTTCTCACGTTTTCAACCTCTCTCGACGCCGGATGGGCCGTGTCCCATTCGGGCGCGCTCGTCCTTTCCCCCCTTAACAGGAGAAAAGACATGACGCAAATCGTTCAATCGCAAGCAACTACTGGTGTGACTTACGGCGTTCTCGCTGCTCAATGTGGCGAGGTTCTGCCGATGCAGGTTCTGCGTAGTGGAGGCGGCTTCTACCTCGGTACTTGTACCGAACGTGGCCCGTTCACTCGTGAATCTCTGGAGACTTGGAATACCCAAGCCAAGGCTGAAAAGGCCTGGGCGAAGGGTCACTGGTCGCAGAAGGACCACCTTTAAACCCGTGCCAGTCCCTGAGAAATCAGGGCTGGCATTTTCTTTCCCTATGGGGCTTTGGTCCCTATGGGCTGGAGTTCCCTGAGCCTTGTTTGGAGGACTCTATGACTATTAGTGCAAATGAAGCTGCGTTCAAAGTGCTTCTCCTGTGGACTCAGAATGAGCCCGCGCATCGCTACGAGGTCTACGACACGCATATGGAGGTCAATTACCGGCTCTATATCGCGAAGGACGCTATTGCGAAGGCAACTGAGCTGGGCTTGACAGCCTTCCAGTGTCGTCTCATGGACCGCACCGTGGAGCAGATCCGGTATGTCAATGGCATATGGATGCATGAAGGCGGCAGCATGCTGTCGACCGTGCAGAGGCTGTTCGATCATGAGGCGCTCTTTCATATCATGCGTCGCCTAGAGATGCGTGCTGAGATTGACGAGCTGCAGTCGCCAGACGTAGAAGAAGTGATGGCGCTTGCCGATACCGTGGCATTTCGCCGCATTCAAGACTTACCCGCTCAGCAGTCGGCAGCGTCCATCATCGCGGTGCATGCACGCTCTAACCCTCTCTACCGAGAAGCCTTGAAGCGCGCGTTGCCGCGCCTCGACATTTACGGAAAGGTTCAAGAGCTTACCGGCGTTGGCCTTGATCCAGACGAGATCCCGTTCTAAGCGGTACTGAAGTACCACCTCTTTAACCAAGCCAGCTCTCCACAAGGAGACTGGCTTTTCCATTTCTGGAGCTGTCATGGCCTTAATGTTCTCGCGCCTGGCGCACAACTATGTCAAAAACGGCTACTACCCCACTGACGAGGAATCCATACGCCGGATCTCAAACCTGCTGCAGATGCCCGAGAAGGGGGGCATACGCATGTTTGACCCTTGCTGCGGCGAGGGCAGCGCTCTCGCCGATTTACGGCAGCTACTGACCGTCGATCGAGGTCGAATCGGCGGTGCCGAGGCCTTCGGCATCGAGCTCGACCGTGACAGAGCGCGTTATGCAAAGGGAATCCTCGACCGTGTGATTCATTCGGACGTGCACGATGTGGTGCTCAAGCCGAGAAGCATGGGCCTGCTGCTTCTAAATCCGCCTTATGGCTTCGGCGTAGCCGATCAATCAGCCCAGCGCTCGCTGTTAGCGGAGGCTGATAAGGCCGAGCGCTTGGAGCGAACCTTTCTTCGCAAAACTGTGCCATATCTCGCCTACGGCGGAGTGCTTGTCTACATCATTCCGCACTACGCGCTCGACGACGAAATACGCAGCTACCTGGTGCGCAACTTTGAGGATCTGCGGATCTTCATGGCGCCAGTGCAGCAGTTTCGACAATGCATTGTGATTGGCAAGCGCTGCCGGGCAACCCATGCCACCAAGGCGGCCCTGCAGCCACTGACTGAGGCCCAGGCCTCGGAAGAGGGCGCCCCTGTCATTCCAGACTCCTGGGAGTTGGAGCCATATGTCATTCCTGCGCTGCAGGTCGATCAGGAGTTCGACTTCCACGCTGTGCAGATCGATGCCGAGCAGCTCGGCGACGAGCTGGACAAGTATGAATCGAGTCTGCTTTGGAGCGGGCTTTCATCGCAGTTCAGCCAGGTCGGCGGCGCTTGTCGACCGCCGTTGCGAGATCTGACGCCATGGCACCTTGCGCTTGCCCTTGCGGCTGGCCAGGTGGTCGGAATGATCCACGGCGCCGGCGGCAGAACGCTCCTGATAAAGGGGGATACCTACAAACGCAAGGAGCGCAAGGTGTCCGTTGACTTTGACGAGAAAGGTCAAGCATCGCAAACCACGGTGATGCTGGACCGATTCGTCCCCGTCATCAATGCCATCGAGTTCACGCCCGACCACCGGCTGGGTCGGATCGTCAACATCGCATAGCTTTTCCTTAACCACTGCTGGCCTCGGTCAGCGAACCGCAACCCCCTGGGGACACTTTCCCGGGGAAGGTCGTCCTCGTTCGTTCACTTGATTGGAGATGACCTTGAAAAATGCTGTGAAGCCAGCACAACCAGCGCAGCGCTATGACACACCGCTGTTTCGACCGGGCCGATGCGTAGCAACGCTGGGCCTAGACAACCTAATTTGCCAGGGGACCATCAATCCCCACGAGCTCCTGCAGCGGCACATCTGTGGCGATCCAGGCGAGCTGGCCAACACGAAGTTGGTCATGCTTGCGCGCGACTTGGAAGCGGCGCGTGGCCAGCGACTATCTGCATTCCTCGTCAACAGCGAGTATGTATGGGTCCTGACAAGTGCTGACTGGTCGGTGACAAAGTTGATGCTTCCATCCGAATGGCGAGCTCAATGAATACCGTCCAGCTGCTGGAACCCATCCTCAGCCTCGATCAACAGGGGCTGACATTGCTGGACGCGCCTATGGCCACCGTACTCGCAGAGCTGCCCGCCAAGATCCCCCAGATCTTGGATGCGCTCAACAAGGCGTGTGATGCATCTGCAAGTCTTGAGAACGTCATGCTCCATCTCGGGGAGCGCATGACGGAATCTGACCGGACTTTTCGCAACCTGGTTGCCTTCGATCTGTCACTGGCGCTTGGCCTGCTTGCTTCCAGCAGCAAGCCGTGCATCAGTGATGGATTCTGATAGGACCAATTAAACCCACGAGAACCGGCTGCAGCCGGTTTTCCCCAGCCTACCTGTAGGGTGAGCTGCGGAAAACCGTTTGACCTATCAGAAGCGGTTTTTAGGCGCGCTGAGCCACGAAAGCGCACCAGGTCGAGAGACCTTGGCATTTCTTCAACCACCCGTGCGGGCCTTTCCCGCAGGGGAGGGGCTCGCTCCATCCATTTCAACCAGGAGCGATCCATGAATACATCTTTTTCTAACAACATCCGTGATGGCCACCGTGGGAACACCGAGATTGATCTCGGCGACCGGCGTGTGCTCACCGTCTTAACACGTAAGTTAAATAGCTCCCTCGTCACATCGGCCTCTGTGTCATTGGTTGAGGGAGGTTTCAAGCGCTTTGTCATGGGCTTTGGCGGCGATGGCGATTTCAGCAAGACGCTCCTGGCTTCAAAGCCTAAGCGAGTGACTGAGAAGGTTGTCCGCGAACAGCATACGCAGGCGTTGACGCAGATCGAGGACCTCAAACTGCAGGTCGAAATGCACTACGACGCCTTGGAGAAACGAAAGGTGGCTGCCCATGCATGAGCTGGAAGAAACAGCGCGGGATGTCGTTAACTCCTGGGAGTCGGGCGATCTTGCCGGAGCTGTCACGCAGCTCGGCATGCTTCTAAACAACCAGGATCTGAATCGCGCTGAGTGCGCCGATGCAATCGCCCGTGCCAGGGAGATCCACGCCGATAACCAATGCGTCATCGATGCCTTGCCGCTGGTTGCGCCGGCGGAAGACGGTACCTACGTCGCCGCCTGGCTCTGGATACCGAATCCATAGTCTTTCATCCACCCACGCGGGGCACGCCCCTTGTGGGCTGCTCCATAGAAGGAGCATTTCATGCAAAGAGAGCTTCACCGAATAGAGGGTTTCGCGGATCTATGGGCCGACGCTTGCCTGCGTAACGATGAGGGCGAGCTCATGTTTCTCTCGCTCTATGGGCGCGATGCTTCTGCCATGCAGTTCATCGCGGCTATGGAGCTGGGCAGGACTGAGCACGGAATCACGGATTTCACGTTGGTGAGCCCTGAAGGAACGCGAAACCATGTCCAGGTTGGATCTGCGGAGCGCCTGGGAAAGTTCACCGGCCGTTTGCCGCGTCAGAACCTCTTTGGACCTTTGAACCATCTGTTCGTCTACGACAAACGCTTACAGGAGATCGACAAGCCCAACCGCATTGGCTGGGTCGTGTCCAACGTCGACGCCGGCATCGAGGAGAAGGTGTGGGCCCTGGTGAAAACCTTGGCTCCCATTGCGCTGCTCGATCACTGGCAAGCACCCTTGATTGCCTGGTGTCGTGAGAAGGGCGCTGTCCACGAGCTCGGGGGTGGCCTCTATCCGCGGATCGGAAATCTTCGCGCGCTGCGTGTAAGTATTTCTGATCACTTCATTCGGCATGTAAGCGCGGGCGTTCGCAACCGCGTTCTCCTTCCTTAACTCCATCAAGGCCTCGCCAGAGGCCTTTCTCACCTTCATTCATCTAACCGTTGGGCGCGCACTCCTTTGTGGGGTGTGCGCTCATTTTTTTGGAGCAAACAATGAACGATTTGGCAGTTGCTGAGCCCGCTGTGACAGAGGCATCGACTACTGCGGCCGAGGCAGCCACGGTGGCACAGGAAGTCGCTGATGAACTTGGCACGATCGAAGGCGCAGATTTTCTGGCCGAAGTGATTGATGAAACCCTGCCCCTTGGAGATTTCATACGCGAGTTTGGCCAAGGGCTGCTCGATCAGGTACGGTCACAGAACCCGCCTGTCTATCTACCGCAGCGCGATCAACTGTCCGAGGTCTGGCTGGCCCGTCAGCAGATCCTCGACAATTTGAAGCGCAAGCCATTCAAAGAGCAATCCGAAGCGGTTCAGGCCATCGTAAAGCTCCTGGCTGATCGAGGCGAGCCAGCTGCGGTCTTGAACGCGGAGATGGGCACGGGCAAGACCATGATGGCCATCTGCGTGTCTGTGCTGCTTCAGCAGCTGCAGCGACGCAATCCGCGCACGCTTGTGATCTCACCGCCGCACCTTGTCTACAAGTGGCGGCGCGAGATTCTGGACACGGTACCCGGCGCTCGGGTCTGGATCTTGAATGGCCCGGACACGCTGCGCAAGCTGCTGCAGATGCGTGCCCGCTTGGGCATCACAACGAGCCAGCCGGAGTTCTTCGTGCTGGGCCGTGTGCGGATGCGTATGGGGTTTCATTGGCGTCCGTCCTTTATCGAGCGCACCATCCTCGTTGGTGGCCAGCGTATCGTGGCTGCATGCTGCCCTTGCTGCATGCGGCCGCTCGAATCGAAGGGCGATGACGACGAGACCTTGCCCATGTCCGTGCCCTTGGCCAAGCAGGTCCTCAGTGACCGCCGGCGAAAGTGCGAACACTGCAACTCGACGCTGTGGACGCTGATTCGCAATGGGCGGCCCATCGACTCCATGTCCGACCTGGTGCTCAACGCACTTCAGCAGATGCCAACCATCGGCCCGGTTTCTGCGAAGCGGCTGCTCAGCAAGTTTGGAGAGAAAACACTGGCTGCGATGCTGGAGGACAACGTCTACGAGTTCTTGAACTTGATGGACGAGAACGGGGATCTGGTATTCAGCGACAAGCAGGCGAAGCGCATGGAGCGAAGCCTGGCCACGTTCGAGTTTTCAATCGGGCAGGGGGGCTATCAGCCCACGGAGTTCATCAAGCGCTATCTGCCGACCAACTACTTTGGTTTGCTGGTAGTCGATGAAGGCCACGAGTACAAGAACGAGGGCTCAGCCCAGGGTCAGGCAATGGGCGTGTTGGCCAGTCAGTGCGAAAAGGTGCTGTTGCTGACGGGCACACTCATGGGCGGCTATGCGGATGATCTTTTTCACCTGCTCTGGCGCGTCAATCCCAGGGTGTTGATCGAGGACGGCTTCAAGCCATCCAAGACCGGCTCCATGGCTGCTGCGACCATGGGCTTCATGCGCGTGCACGGGGTGCTCAAGGACATCTACAAAGAGACCTCGACGACTTCCCACCGCACAGCCAAGGGCAAAGGCGTGACTGTTCGCACAAGCAAGGCTCCAGGGTTCGGCCCTGTGGGTATCTTGCGTTACGTGCTGCCAATTACGGTATTCCTAAAGCTGCGGGACATTGGGCAGAAGGTGCTGCCGGCGTATGACGAGTCCTTTGTTGACGTGCAAATGCGCGATGACCAAGCTGAGGCATACGCCGATATGTCGAGGAAATTGTTGCAGATCCTGAAGCAGGCCTTGGCCATGAAGGACAGCACGCTGTTGGGCGTGGTCATGAACGTGCTACTTGCATGGCCAGAATGCTGCTTTCGTTCGGAAACGGTAAGGCATCCAAGAAGCAAGGAGCTGCTGCACATGCAACCGGCTCTGTTCGATGATGTTGAATGCACTCCGAAAGAGGCCAAGCTCATTCAGCTCTGCATGGATGAGAAAGCCCTCGGCCGCAAGGTCTTGGTCTATTCAATCTACTCCGGCACCCGCGACACCACGGCCCGGTTGCGCATGCTGCTCGAAGCCAGGGGGTTCAAGGTAGCTGTGCTGCGCGCCAGTGTAGATGCGGCTAAGCGTGAAGACTGGGTAGCGGACCAGGTAGAGCGAGGCATCGATGTGCTCATCACCAATCCTGAGCTGGTGAAGACTGGTCTGGATTTGCTTGAGTTCCCAACGATCGTCTTCATGCAATCGGGATTCAACGTCTACACGATGCTTCAGGCGGCCAGGCGCTCCTGGCGCATTGGTCAGAAGCATGATGTTCGCGTGATCTTCCTTGGCTACGCCGGCACTTCACAAATGGAATGCTTGCGCCTCATGGCCAAGAAAATCGCGGTATCGCAGTCCACCTCTGGCGATATGCCTGAAAGTGGACTGGACGTTCTCAACGACAACGAGGGCGAAAGCATTGAGATGGCTCTCGCGAGAGACCTTTTGACGATGTAGCCCATTTTGACCACAAGCTGTTTTCACAGCTTGTGGTCATTTTTTTATTTTGGAGGCACTTGACAGACATACAATTGTCACGCACAGTTACACAAGGCTTTGTTGGAAATCTTCGCGTCACCCCTTGTGAGAAGCCCACAAGATATGTCCCACGCGGAGTACCAATGAAATAACGCCATATCGTTCCAAGCACAGTCCATTCAGACTGTCGCATCTCTTCCAAGATTCCCATAAGTTCTTAGCCCTCGATTACTTGAATCATCGAGCGCGGCTCCATATTTGAAACAGAGGTTCCATATGAAGATTTCTAGCACCCTTTCTATTGTGGCAATTGCCTGTGTACTCGCCGCATGTGGCGGTGGCGGTGGCGGCGACAGCAGCAGTGGAGGTGGTAGCAACAACAACGGTGGGTCTACACCGCCGGCCGAGGTCATTCCTCCTTCTAATAGCGGCTATCCGACGGCAATTGAGAGTTCAACCTATACCGAAAAAAACAAGGTTGATATTTACTTGACGATTAATAAGTTCCGCACGACATGCGGATTTAGCTCAATTAAGCAGAATAGAGTGCTTGACACAGCTGCTAATGGACATGCAATTTATCTTCAGTCAAATAGCACGATCGGACACACCCAGAACAGTGGAAACATTAATTTCACGGGTGCGACGTTGCTGAATCGCGCTAACGCAGCTGGCTATCAGCCTTCTGTGCTCGCCGAAATCGCAGGGTCAAGTAACGGCGGAACATTGTTGGCAGGGACAAGCCCGTCTGGTATCAAAACATCTAAAGATGCCCCAACGGGACAAGCGCTGATCAACAGTTTGTTCTCTACTGTTTATCATCTCAGCGGCGCTACAAAAGAATGGTCAGAAATGGGGATTGGATATTCCGCGTCAGGAAATCTCACACAGTTGCCCGGTGAGACCATGTTCTATGCGGCTGCTGTCGTTAACTTTGGAGTGCCTGCAGGCAGTAATGCTCCGGTTTACACGGGGGGTAAGATCCGCAGCTTCCCTTGCGACGGTATCGACGGCGTATCTCCAATTTTCACAACAGAGATTCCTAGCCCATATCCTGCTCGTGATTTCAACGCTTCGCCCATGGGAACCCCTATCATGCTTGCGTCGGCAGCTGGAGGCAGCATTGAAATTTCCAAAGCATCTATTACGGCAGTTGGAGCAAACACATCCGTGGCTGTGAAGATCCTGAATTCAGCGGATGACGTACATAAACTGGTTGCGAACTCTGAAGCCTTCGCTATTCCCGATCAGCCTTTGGCAGAAGATACAAGCTACTCTGTGGCGATTAGTGGGACAGCAGATGCTAAACCGTTTACCGCCAATTTCACTTTCAAAACAGGAAAGCAGAATAAAGTAGAGCAGACAAAGAAAGGGAGCCCCACGGCTCCCTTTTTTAATCTCCGCAGGTATGCCAAGTACCTACCACATGAATCTGGACTTTAATAGTTTCAACCGGGCAAACCTCCCATTGGTAGTATCTATACCCAGGAGCACCTTTTTTGGCGGAGCAGACACCAATATATTGACTTGCGGAACAGTTACCGGAGTTGCTTTCAACTATATCGTAGCCCTTCACTACCCCTCCTTCAGTGAATGATCCGTATCCTGGGACTTGAACAATCTCAGTCGCGCCAGCGCCGGAATTATTTGGTGCCCAAAGTCTTACGGGACCAGTAGAGTCATATGTCTGAGCACTTGCAGACACCATGAGCAAGCCCAGATAGAAGGCTAGAATATTCTTGGATATCATAATCTCTCCTAATAATAGATGCAGTATGTTTGAGCGATGGCCTCGCCGGCAGCGCCATTCCCAGCATTATCAACAATTGACACCACCCATGCACTTCCATAATCCGCTGCATAATGGTTTAGTTTTACTGCATCGGTGCTCTGATTTTTTGGAAGTAACATAATCATGGAGCCGCTAGTACCAGATTGGCATGTTGGTTTTGGTATCCAGCTTCCATTAGATGCAGAGTATGATTCAGAGAAAACCTTTTTACCAAATCGATCTGCGAGCGTAACCCATTGATTGCCTGAACAGTAGAGGGCAACGTCCTGGTTATTCCACGCTACTCCACCATTCTGTGGGCACCACCCGCCAGATACTGCATCTTTCTGAGGCGATATTCCCTTCCAGTAGCCGCTGATACACATTACGAGCCCCTGGCCATTTGCGTCTTGGGCAATATCGCCTTGTTGGTTTGTTCCTGCGCACCAGTTACCCTTGATTTGAATGCTAGTTGGATTGATGACTTGGCCATAGGCTCGACCAGATCCATCGCTCATCGATATGCCAGCTGTTGGGTTGCCAGAGCCGTTCTTAACCGTCAGGTCGCCGCTGCTGTTGATGCTGGTTGTCTCGGTTGGTCCACTGCTGATTGACAACGACTGAGACGCGAGCGAACCTGATTTCACTTTCCCCACTACGCTCAGATCGCCTTGCAGATCGGGATCGCGGTCGTCTCGGATGCGTACGAATTGAGAATAGATCGCTGCAGTCCTGGTCGTGCAGACGCCATAAGTGGCTGGGCCAGCGCCCCCTGGAGCCGGATAGTCACAGCTGCTACCACGCAGGCGAGTGGGCGCAAGCAAGGTCACAGTAGTGCCATACCCCTGGCTTGCGGATCTGATCTCTTCTGCTTGCACATGCCAAACGGAGCCCGTTGCAGCCGCGCAGGCTCCATCGGTTGCATATCCGTTGCAGCTGGCAGTCAGTGGTAGGTGGCTATACGAATATGCGGTGAGCGAGCATGTCGATCCTGGGCAGCCAGATCGATCCACCGTGATGAGTTGCCGGCGTCTCATCGGGTCGATGAGAGGAAATGAGACAGGCAAATACTTGGCAGTGCGCAACTCGTCGACGGTGGGGGCGAGGGGGTCGGAGAAGCCGGCCACAACTGATCCCATGGCAAGGGCTTGGGCATTGAGGTTCAGGAACTTGTCCAGTCCATCCTTGAGCGTCGAGAGGTAGACGCCAGTAGCTTCTGCGCGGCCGCTGTTGATCTTGTCGATTGCCTCCTTGGATGCATAGACGCCGAGAACAGCAGTCAAGCCAAGCACAGCGATGAGCTCAAGCAGGAGGAAGCCAGCCTGTTGTTTGCGATGAGGGCGCTTGCGCAGCATAGTGTCCTTTGGCCGTGCCAGATGCGGCACGGCGTGCGGGGGAGTTATTGGAAGGTGTATTCAATGTCGACGCCCGCCGGCACCGCGCAGCTGCTTTGCAGCGTCGCGATAGCAGGTTGGCCACCAGCGGCCTTTACGACGACCGTTCCCACCTTGATGCTTTCTGCTGCTCGCACCATCTGCGTAATCATCGGCATGCAGGCCTTTTCGTGAACCTTTGAGACCGTGACCAGCAGGTTGGCGCCAGGCGTGCCGGTTACGGCAATTGCCTGTGGGTTCAATCCGGTTGCTTGTATGGAATGGGTTGCGGTAGCGCCGGAAACGCTGAAAGCAGAGTCTTTCAGTGCGCTGGCCAGCGTGGCCGTTGTCACGCCCGTATACGGCGTCGCAGTGGCCACGGTGTTTGCTGCGCCCTGGATCGACGCCACGGCCTTGGCAAGGTCTCGCGCAAAGTACGGCGCACGGTATTCTCGATAGAGTCCTTGTAGCGCTGGAAATGCCAGCACCGCGAGGATCACGATAATGCCCGCAACGACCATCAATTCGATCAGCGTGAAGCCATCTTCTTTTCCTTTGCGTCGAAACGACTTGCGCATGCGACGAGATTGATTGATAAAGCTCTGCATAGTTTTTTGCTCCTTGAAAAAGCAGGTTGAAATAGACTTACAGGAAAACCATTTTTGCGGCATCGGTCATTTCTTGAATGGCAGAAAATGTGTTGAAAACAACCCAACCGACTATTGCTAACGATACAAACAGAATTCCCCATCGGAGGATGAATGCACGCTTTTTAATGCTCTTGCCCATATCTCGCTCTGTGCGGCGGCCTGTTAATTGAAGGCCGGCTTCTAAAGACTTTGCTTCAGAAATGTCGAACAAGTAATAAAGAGCATCCGGCTCCATTAGGCCTACATCGAATAGCCTACCATCCACAAAGCCGAGCTCGATATTTTCTTGAATGCGTTGGCAATACCATTGCAGCCAAGGCTCCGCCTGCAATGAGATTGCCTTTATGCCTTCTCGAAGGTTTAGACCAGAGCCGCGCTTCACCAGAGTGGATAGGGTCGAAAGAAACATCGCACCGCGATAGTTTCTGTAGACACGGTAGATAATTATCTTTTCCGCCCATTGACGAGAGCGACCGCTCCAACGTGTCAAAGACCAACTAAATGCGATGCAAAGTATTAGTATTCCTATTGCTAGAGGAATGATATATGACGCGAAGACCTTGGAGAAATAGTCCAGATCTAATGCATGCGGACCATAAAGTGTTTCAGGTACAAAGTCGAAAGTGGCCTTAATTTGTGGCCACACAAAAGCTGGCACGCTTGTGAGAGTTGCAAGGACAACAATAATTGCGAATATTGCTACAGCAATGATGGAGAGAAACAGGCTGCGGGCCTCATCAACCACTCTCACCAAGCGCGCAGCCTCTTTCAATGCGTCCGGTACTGATCCAGTGCCTCCGTGGTTAGCCGCCGAAGCAATAATCACCATGTCTGCATCGGGCAGCGTGCCTTGCCAAGTTGCGCCGATGTCTGTGCCGGTGTCCAGAAACTTGCTTGCCCAGTATTCGGAAAGCACTGCTCGTGGATGGGGGCGGAGCTTCTGCCAACGGTTCTTTGGTGCGTAGCGTTGAGCATCCTTTACGAATATGTCGTGCATAAGGATTCGCCCATCGGAATCTGAAAGCACGTCAGCGAGATACTCATAGTAGTCGGCCCGATGCTTTCTAAATTGGCGTGCTGCGCGTTTTAGTGGCGAGAAATAATCAAGTATGGATCGCATCACACAGCCTGCAGCTTCATAATTGATTGAAGATTCTTTGTGTGAGCTGCAGCCATTTCACGGCGTCTTTCTACGGTGACGAATGACATAAATCGTGGCTCGATCTCCCTAGGGTCTATTTCACCTTCGCTCATTTTGTATATGGCGCAGTCCATTGCAGATTTTCCTGTCATATCTGGATCGTCATATCGTGAGGTGCGCAATGACGCCAGATATCGGCTCAGTTCAATAGTTTTTGATTCGCGAATACATTCCAAGAAATAGTCGTCAGGCTCAACCAACTCAGCGACGACGGTGCGGCCAAGTAGGCCATTCAGTTCAGGCAAGCCATCACGCCGGCATTTATCGCATCCATCGGGGTTTCTGACATATATCTTTTCTGGATCGATGTCGTAAAGACGTTTGATGCGTGAAAAGTAATCCTCCCACTCTATCGCGTCTTCACCTTGAAGGAGCTTTGTGGCCTTTAGCTTGCAGCCAGGGCAGTTTTTCGGAAGTAATGCCTGATACCCCAATAGCTTGAGGTTTCCAGGTGTGGAAACTACATCGATGTCAATGCCAATACCTGGCGATATCAAGCGTGCTGGTATACCCATGCAATTACGAGCGTGGACAGTCGTATAGCAGTTCGTGCCCGATTCGATAGCATCTTGGAGCAGGGCGGCAGTTTGCTGGTCACGAATCTCACCGATGAATAGATCGTTAAGAGCGGTTCGCTTTAGTGTTCTCTTCTTTGGCTTGAAAGGGTCTTCATCGCTTTCAAGGTCGCGACTCACTGTGTTCTGGTGGAAGTGACTGCCAGGCAAGATGTTTTCTCGCGGGTCTTCCACTGTCATCACTTTGCGCGTGCTTGGAACTCCACTGAGTAGTGTCGATATCGTTGTCGATTTGCCCGAGTCAACGACCCCCGAGAGGACGATTGCACCGCCCTCGGATCGCATGGCCCGCATTAGCATGGCGATCTGTGTGGGGAGATAGCCAAGTTGCTCCAGCGTCAGCGGTTCTTTCTTGGCATTGATTGGCGTTATCCGCATGGTGATCTGCGGGCCTTCGTCACAGGCCATCGACGCCCAGCGCAGCATGAACTGTCCGAGCTCGGCCAGGTCGATGAAGATCCGGCACTGGGATTCGACAGTGCCATTGAAAACGGGGTCTTTGACGCCCTTGGCAGTTTGGTACGCGACTCCAGCGATGGACAGAAGCGTTGCAGTTGGCAAGTGGAAGCGTGGTGGGGCCACGTACTTGCCCTCGATGGTGAACCGGACCTCGCTGCGGGTTTGGGCAGTGAAGATGTTCAGGTGAATGTCAGAGGCGCGGTTGGTTACTCCGTAACGCACCAGTTCCTCGAACGACTGGTAGTAGCCGGCTTTTGCCCTGTCGCCCAAGATGTTGCGAAGGCGCTCCCCCTGGGTCCCGTCGATGTGGCCACGCGAGACGGCATGGATGATGGTTTCGCTCTCGACCAGATAGACGTTGGCGCCTGGTGCGAGACGGTAGTTCTTGGACAAGAGGAGCTCGGTCGTAGCCCGTAGTTCTTGCGAGCTTCGGTGGCGGTTGCTCACGAGCAGAATGAACTGCTTGCTGTCTTTTCGTGTTTCGAGAGGACAGATGTGCTGGGCCAGACTTCCCGCCAGGTTGATGTCCTTGTCCTTCCCGAGTGGGCGATGGAAGCTCACTTCCTTGAGCAGCTCGCTCTCGGTCTTTATGACACGTTGACTGAGGACGAAAGTGGTCGCAGTCGGCGGAGCTGGGACTGTTGAACGTTGACGCGAGAAGAATGGCCACTGCATCTTTGGTTCCTCAGCGGTCGCTGCAGAGCTTTTGCGGGAACTTGCTGTGCTGCAGTTCGATGCACCGTGCATCAATGCGCTTCGCTGTGTAGCCTGCCTTCATCTCTGCAGGCGTAAAGGCGTAGATTCGACCGTCGATAGCGACCTCGGCCGTCCAGCGGCCTACGCGTCCATAGATGCCATTGAGGGTAAGAAGTGGGCGAGGCTCCGGCGGTGCTTCTACGGCTGGCTGCACAGTTGGTGCGGCTGCTTGTGGAGCTGCGGCTGCAGGAGTGGACCCGCCCGTTTGGCCGAGCGCAGCCTCAACGGCTTTATCGGCTTCGAGTTGCATGAGCTTTTTCACGGTTGGCGCAAAGCCATAGCCTGGCTGTGGCTGCGATGCGGCCGCAGCGAGATCCTGGGCGGCAGCGTGCATAGCGAAGCCAATCAGCGCGGCTGCTACGGCGGGCTTAGTTCTTTGCATAGATTTCTCCGGCCAATGTGGCCGTCATGAGGCTTTTCTTGAGAGACGCTTCGCCGTTGGCCTGCCAGTCGTCGGGCAGTCTGGCAAAGTCAACCTTGAATGAGGTCCACGCCACCGGAACCTCTGGAGCTATCAGCAGGTCCACACTGAGCAGGGGACCGCTAAGGTTGGTCAACGCAGCTTTGTAGATGGCCAGCCCGAGCTCAGCAGGCATGGATACGGGCTCTCCGACTTTGTTGAGCGGTGCTGGAACTGCTTCAGGCTGGAATTGCCCGATGGTTTTTCCGCTGAAAGCGCGCAAGATCAGTTGCAAGGAACTGAGTCCACGTACTTGCTGGATGGCCAGCGGGGTCAGCTCATCGAAGTTGAGGTGACGTGCAGGCGCTGACACTTGCATGACAGCCTCTATTTCATCCACTGTGGAATAGCGGACGGTCCACTCGCGGGGGCGCAAACGCTCGAAGTCTTCGTTGGTAGGGTCTAGACCCACATCTGCGGTGCGGTCGAATTTCAGGGTGCAACCCCAAGTGCTGTCAGCGCTTGGCTTACAGTCCGTCTCTTTTAGGCGCCACCCGGCGATGCTGGTAGGTAGTTTTTCGGTGGCTTCGCGCAATGCGCGTAGCGCTTCATGCCCATAGGTAGACTTCTCCTGTGCATATGCTTGGAAGGCTTGAGTCCAAGCTGTCTTCGGGTCCAGCTCATTGGCGTTGGCCAAGAGCTCTGCTTGGCGTCTTTGCTCCAGTTGCCAATAGTCCCAAGCACGTACTCCCCCGAGCAAAAGGATCGCGCCGGCGACGGTGTAGAGCACTGCTGGAGGGATGCTGGTGCCGACCTTGGCCAAGGGCTCACTGGCCTCATTGCTGGCAGCTGCGCTGATGACCTGACTCAGCGTTACGGGCTGTACCTCTGGTGCTGGGTAAAGTAGATCTGGCTCACTCGTGAACAGCGAGATAGACGAGGTGGCCAAGCGCTCAAATGCAGCCAGCCGCGCGCGAGCCGCTTCTTCGTCCGTCACCAGCGCATCGAAGCCAGTCGCTGGTGCTCCGTCGATTGCGGCGCAGATCCAGATCCCTTGTGGGAGCCTGATGGCTGCAAACACATGGCCATTGGCGAAGGCGGCCACGCCGGTAGCCAAGGCGATGAGCTTTTCCCCCTGGTTGGAGACTTTGAGTTTCGCGGTGCCCACGGTGGCTGGTGCTACCGTACAGTAGTAGTCCGCCTTCCCCTTGCGGGCAAGTTGTTGTGCGTGCTTCTTGAGATTCACGGCTTGGACAGTCTGCTGCCAAGTCACGCCGATCACATAGCGCCGCTCAATGAGGTATGCGCTCATGGTGGCCTCAGTTCATGAGCACAGGACGAACCACAACGAGGAATTCCTCACGTTCCAGGCTTTGCGCGTCAGAGCCGCCAGCGAGCAAACTCCAACCTTCAGCCAGACGGCGGCGGTTGTCTTTGGCTTTGTAGCGGGCCATGCCGGTGAGGACCATGACTTGGCCAGCTTTGAGCATGACCGTCGATTGATCGTCGATGCCCGACCTTTCGGGGTTTTGGACCCTTGAGATCGAAGTACCCTGGCCCGAGGTCGTCTCAGTCATCGCCACCAGGTTGGTCATGCTGATGCCGAATCTCAACTGCACTGAGCCGTTTTCCAAGATCGCGGGTTGGATCATGAAGCGATCGCCCGTAGTGACGTTGGCAGTCTTCATGCCCACCGAGCCCGATCCGGCTGCAGTAGAGGTCGATGGCAGCGTCTCAGACACGTAAGAACGGTCGTTGAGGTTGGTCTTGCGTGCCCATTGGCGGTTCATCGCCTGCATCTCTATGGGGCGATGCTGGATGTTGGTGCCATACTCGTTCAGCGCCTGGATCGCAGCCTGTGTGCCACCCCAGCGGCCCACCGTGCCGCTGCTTGGGCTGCCTCCGTTTGCCAGAGAGAGGATCGTCAAGCCGATCTGACCCGCCGTATCACCGACTAGCGAAGTGGGCGAGTCAATGGCCGCGCCCCACTTGGAGGTCAGCGAATTGAGCACCACGCCCCAGTTCACTCCCTTCTCGTCTCCGTCCTTTGTCGTGATGGAGTAGATATCCATCTGTATGCGGACCTGGCGTGTCAGCGACTCGTTCTCGGACTTGACCACTTGGCGGATGCGCTGCATGGCTTCCTTGGTCGTCGTCACCGCGAACCTACCGGTACCCTGGTTGATAGCGATGGATGATCCGGGCACCGCAGCCACCATCTGCTGCAGGCTATTCATGAATGAATTGAAGATGTCCAGTGATCCAGCTTCGTCGATGCGGAAATTTGACTGGGAATTGCCGGTGGCGCCGGTGGTGCTGCTTGCGCCCGAGGTTGAGCCACCTTGCAAATTCATAGCAAAGTCCTTGCTTCCTTCAAGAGCGGCGATCTCGAAGGTTTCTGTGACGTAGCGCTCAATAATGATCACGCCATCGCGATACGCATAGGACAGTCCCAGCCTGGCTGTCACGAACTCAGTGATGCCGCGCGGCGTGTTGTTCTTCCAGTCCATCTCAACCGTGTCGAGCAGGAGGTTTGGACCAGGGCGTATGACCTCGACGCTCGCCTGGCCAGCAGCGGCCAGAGGTGCAGGCATGCTCATTCCTGCAACTGTGGCGGTCGCGGGCTTGGCCGGCTGGGCGGTGCTTGGGCTAGAGGCGACTGCCGATGACGCCGAGCTGTATACGTCCTGCTTGATGCGAAACGGAACGCCAGTTATGCGGGACATGCGTTCGGCCCAAACTGCGAGGCTGACCTTGCCGCCAGTGCTTTTGTCTTCAAAGCTGATGAGCTTGAAGGTTTCATCGAAGATGGCGGGAAGGGAGTCTTCGGAGCTGATCTCGATCATCTCCGAGCCGATCCATGGACGCGATGCACGGCGCGCAACGATGGGCGAGAGCTGACGGGCTGCCGCTGCATTTGTGGCAGTCTTGTGGCCCTGTGTGGACTCTTCTACGCGCAGGCTCCGATTCATGACACCTGCGGCCTCCATGGAGCTGTCAATGTGGCCACGAACTTGCTGGGTGACTGCGGGCGAGACACATCCTGCGAGCAGCAGAGCAGAAACGAGGGCCGTGGGTACGACGCTGTGCTTTAGGTTGGCCAGAATCATTGGGTGCATTCCTTGTCTTGCTCGCCACGGCGGGTGATACGGGCCAAGGGCGGGTTATTGGGGTAGAAGCAGACATCGAGCGGGTATTCGCTCGCTTGAATGCCTGGTGACGACAGGGCGGCGGTCACGGCCTGCTCGAATGGCATTTCGTAGGTCTCGGGGCTTCCGATCACGACATGCTTGCGCGCATCCCAGCGCACGCGATAGCCGGCTTCTGCGGCCCAGCGTGTGAAGGCCTTGTTCAGCGTTACGTCCTGGAGCTTGAGCTCCCAGCGACGTGCAGGCTGTCCAGAGCCGTCAGTGAAGGAGGCTTTCCAGTGTTGGCGCGCCTGGTCCACCCACGAGCCCGAGCCTGGAACTGCGCTGGTTGTGAACAGTCCCTCAATCTGCGCGCGCGATGGTGCGCTTCCCTGTACCACTGCAGTGGCCACCGCTGTAGTCCGTGCGCTCGCTGCTACTGCTTCCAGCTTGGTGCCAGCAGCAGTTTCGGTGAGCTGAAGCTTGATCCCTGGAGGGAGTTGGCTGTTGACCGTCGAGATCAGATTGGCGACAGTGGAGCCACCTGCCTGTTTGACGGACACCTGAGTGTCCAGTGGTACTGGGCTGCTGAAGGGAACGCCCAGCCGATCTGCCAAGAGTTGAGCCAGGCCTTGCGCCTTGTCCTGCCATGTGACTTCGATTTCTGATTGCAGGAGCGTTGATTTGGCGCTGGTGCCTTCAGCTTCCTGTGCCATGGTCGGCCAGGCAGTAAGCGCAACAGCGACAGCTGCCACGCATCGTCCTAGGTGATGAAATTTCATTGCGTTCCTCATTTGCTTGCTCGGGCCATGGCGTCTGCCCAGGCAAACTCGCGGTACAAAGCGAGAACCATGGGGACGTAGGCTTGTGTTTCGCGGTACGGCGGAATGCCTTTGTGCTTACGCACGGCGCCAGGGCCGGCGTTGTATGCGGCGAGTGCCAGCTCCCAGTCTCTAAACTCGAACCACATCTTTCGCAGGTAAGCTGCGCCGGTGGCCAGCCCAAGCTCGGGCTGATACAGGTTCACCTTTGGGTCCTGCAAGCCTTCGCCACGGGCTGTATCTGGCATGACTTGAGTGAGACCGAGAGCACCTGCAGGCGATCTCGCACGCGAGTTGAATTGGCTCTCGATAGCCACGAGAGCCATTAGCAGCGCAGGTTCCAGTCCGTAGTGAACAGCGATCGCGCGAATGGCCGGCTCGTGCTGCCAATAGTTGCGGAGCAGTTGCTCACAGTGGGCAGACCTGGAATTTCCGCGAAGGCAGTCGTAGGTCGGGAGCTTTTTCGGCGGCACCTGGGCCAGGGACAGGCCATGTGCGGCGACGAGGGCTGCTAATAGCAGATTGCGAGTGATGTGGGCTAGGCTAAACATCCGCGCCTCACAGCATCGAGAGGGCCAACAGCCCAATGAGCAAGGTTGTTGTGCCTTTCACGAGATAGTGCACAAGCTCGCCCGTGGCAACACGTCCCGATGTGTAGCGACCGTAAAGGCCGCTGAAGGCACTGGCTGTGACAAGAAAGAAAAACGCGCCGCTTCCTGCAAGCAGCATTTGCTTGAGGCTGGGCATCTGTATCCCGGAGCCCTGCAGGAAGCCTTGCTGCATTGCCGCCGAAACTTCCATGCATGCGCCGGTGACGTCTCGCGGGCAGCTGTTGCCACTCAACCCTGTGCCACCGTTGCCACCCGTGCTTCCAGAGCCGTTTCCGGGCGGGTTGGTGTTGCCTGGGTTGGTAGGTCGTCCATTGGCCATCCTGTCGGCCATGTCGCATATAGATGTGCCATTGCTGTCGGCAAAGCCACGGCAAGACCCTGAGTTAATCATTCGCTGGCAGTTGCCGATGCCAAGCTGCACGCAAGCGAGCACCAGATTCCCGTCGACGGCGCGCCCATCAAAAGTGCCCAAGCCAATCAATTGGCGGACCACCCCGGAACGCATGGCGTCGGCGGTCAGTTGGGACCAAGCATCGATCTGGGCCTGCAGGGGCAGCTGGCGATACTGTTCAGGCGTCACCCCTGCATACTTGGCGATGTTTGTCCTGTTCATCTGCAGGACGCCATAGCAGCAGCTGCCGTTGAACGCGCTGGTGTTGCCGCCCGATTCAACGTTGATAGCGAGGTTGGCCACAGCCTGCGCGTTCTGCTTTAGCCAGGCACTCGCATTTGGCGAGTTTTGAATGGCTTGGGTAATGTCTGCAGAGCTGACGATGGCGGCCAGAGCCACGGCTGGCAATAGCCACACAAGCTTGGATAGTCGCGGGAAAAAGCGGCAGGTCATGTCTAGCTCAGGCGCATGGCGCGATTGCATGCGGGAATGACTTTGCCGAACTGCCATGCGCGGAATCGAATCGTCAGGGCTGGCTGGGTCTGCTCTATGCGGTACTCGACGCGGTTCTGCGATCGGTCGGTATTGGCGTACAACATGCAGTAGCCGGGGAGTTCAATGGCGCGCAGTCCAGGCCGAGGCGGCCAAGCGATGACACGCATGGTGCAGACACTGTAGATGTCCATGGCTGCCGCGCCATTTGGTGCATCCAGGCAAAGTGTGTTGCCCGCAGCGGCGAACATGCTGAAGATGACTTTGCCCTCAGCGGTTGCGGTGTCACCCAGCAGCGCGAACGCAGGCATGCGCTTTCCTGCACTGCCCAGTCGTGGAGCGGAAAGCTCTGTTGCCCAAACTGTCTTGAGGATCTCCCGGTCCTCCGCTGTACCCGTGGACGAAAACACCGAGCTGTCGAAGACGACTTCTCGCATGATCTCCCAGGACTGCGCGTGAGAGCTTGTCGCCATGGCAATGGCAAGCGCAGGGAATAGGGCAGAAATGAGGGGGCGAACGGAGGCGGGCGCGATCATCGTTGGTCCGCCTTCAAACGACCGCCACGCTCCAACTCATCCATGAATTGCTCGGGCGGTGTGGCGCCAACCAAGCGCTTGCCGCTTGCCAGCACCACGGTGGGCGTGTTGTTCATGCCATAGCGCTCGCCGAGCTTGAGGATCTCAACCAAACCATCGGTGTTGCACGACTCGGGCAATTGCGGCCGTGCGCCGTCCATGATGGCTTTCCACACGCCGGCACGGTCGCGTGAGCACCAGGCCATACGTGCAAGAGATTGACTTCGCCGGTCAGTGATAGGGAAGATGAAACGATAGATCGTCACGTTGTCGATCTGGTCGACGAACTTTGTGAAGACTCGGCAGATGGGGCAGAACGGGTCTTCGAAGAGCGCCATCACACGGCTTCCATCTCCGTGCACTTCCTTAATCGCGTGCTGCAGGGGAAGCTTGTTGAATGGAATGACCATCCTCTTGTCTTGTTGCAAGGCGGTCAGGTCTGTTTTGCTCTTCAAATCCATCAACGAGCCGCCAACAAAACTGTAACTACCCGTTTCATTCACATAGAATATCTCCCCTTCGGAAATCACCTCATAAATGTTGGTGAGTGGTGTTGTATTGATTTGCTCTACACGCACCGCTCCGTTCGTGTTTGCGTTGACGCCAGCCTTGATCTGCGCCGCAACCTTCTCTGATACGTCTGCATCTATTGCTCCAGCCGTCAGGCTAACGAACAAAGCCGCGGCTGCGGCAAGCCTGCCTCTCACTACGCGAGGCATTGCTTTGATATGTGATTGCTTTTGCATGGACCGCACTGTAGGGAGCGGTCGGCGTTGCCTCCAGCGGAAACCGTGCGTTACATACATCACGGTTTCCGCTTGACATATCAAACTCGAATTGATCTATATTTTGAACTGTCGAGGTGTGTGTCTCGCCAGCCAAAGAAGGCGCCGATGAGGCGGCTTCTTCGTGCGGGCATTCACACGGGTAGATGAATGAATAATTTGCTTGTTGCCGGCACGATGGATGTTCCCGCCGGCTGGGATTTCCGTTTTGGAGATTTTCTAACCGATCTATTTTTTCAAGAGGGCCTGGCAGATAGCACTCTTCAGGTGCTCCAGATCCAGTTGCGAGCTTTCAACGCATGGCTGTTGGAAGCGACCGGCCGCTCTTGGGAACATGCTACGGTCGACGACTTGCAGGTATTCCTACTTAGCTGGAAAGACACCAGATCAGTGTCGACGCTACGACTCAAACAATGGATGCTGCAGCGGCTGTACCGTTGGGCGAAAGAGTCCGGCATCGTGGACCTTGGCGTTCACCGCGCGCTGCTACCACTGCGCGGAGGCTTGCGCCGCCCACGTCGCCCACCATCGAGTAACGCGATCGCTAAGCTGATGGAGCTACCGGACACGAAAACTGCCAACGGCATGCGAGATCGCGCAGCTTTGGAGCTGCTTTATGGATCTGGACTACGTGCAGGAGAGCTGCTGAACATCACGCTCGATCAGGTCCCCGCCAGCGGCAAGCCCATGCAGATATGGGGAAAGGGGAGCAAAGAGCGTTTGGTTGTCGTTGGAGAACATGCTAGGTATTGGCTTGCTCAATACAAAGCGGCGCGACAAGCGATCCTTGCAGCCGGAGGCCATGGCAAAAGATCCACATCCAAACTGTTTGTTAGTAGCGGACGCTATCCAGACTACCGTTACTACCAGTTGCGCAGAATGGTCAGCCGTTACGGCCGCGAATGCGGCCTTCGCTTGACACCCCATGCATTGCGACACGCCTTTGCGTCGCATCTGCACCAGGGAAAAGCGTCTCTTCACACTATCCAGTTACTGCTGGGTCATGAGCGTCAAGAGACGACTGCACACTATGTCTCTATCTTGCATGAGGATATTCGTGCCATGGCGGATCAGCACCATCCACGTGGCGCGAATTTCGAGCGCTATGTGCGTTGGTAGTCTTGTCCCGTTGAGGCTGAATCGGTAGCATTGCCGCGTTTTCTACGCGCCTGAGCTTTTGAATATCGCAGAGCCATTGTCTCAAAGCACTACCCGCTGCACTGTCAGCAAATCAGCATGTGTAGCGCCATTCTTCCAATTTGTGGCAATGCAGCGTATCTGCTGTGTCTTGCGGTATAAACGAGGCTTTTCAGAAAATAGACTGTCATGGGTAGGGCAGTCTATTTTTTATTAGCGGCTCGGTTTCAATTCCGTAACTATGGCCTTACCCTTG
Source organism: Comamonas testosteroni (assembly GCF_000761245.1). Taxonomy (GTDB): domain Bacteria; phylum Pseudomonadota; class Gammaproteobacteria; order Burkholderiales; family Burkholderiaceae_C; genus Comamonas; species Comamonas testosteroni_C. The sequence goes on from NZ_AWOR01000051.1 coordinate 30,022, forward strand.
ATGACCTTGGCCTGGAACTTCACCTTGTCACCGACCTGCAGGCCGTCGAGCATCTTTTTGTCGGCCACCTCAAACCCCATGGTCATGGCGGGCATAGCCAGGTTCGGGATATCTCCATGACGCAAGACGATAAGGTTCTTTTGGACGTCGATCTTGCGGACTTCGCCATCAACGAGGGGCATGGTGGCTGCAGAGGCTCCAGTTCCAGGCGCCATCTGCATTTTCAAGTCCTGGGCGTGGACTACCGCGAACGCGACCAGAGCGAGAACTGTGGCAAGAATGTGGTTTGCTTTCATGAGTCTGTCTTTCAAAAATGCGGTTTGGAAGCTTCGATTGCGGGAGGGGTCTGGTTTGGAGCGTGGCGCCCAGTTGATGGACGCCTGCGATGGATCAAGTACCAGGCAGCTGGGATGACCAGCATGCTTAGGAGGGGGGCCGTGACCATACCGCCGACCATCGGTGCGGCGATGCGGGTCATGACTTCCGAGCCCGTGCCATGTCCGACCAGAATAGGAAGCAGACCCGCCATGACTACAGCCACGGTCATGGCCTTTGGCCGCACGCGCATGACGGCTCCCTCGCGAATGGCAGCCAGCAACGTTTCTTCATTGTCCGGCTCGCCTGAGGCTAGATGCTGTCTCCAGGCGTTCTGCAGGTAGACCAGCATCACGACGCCAAACTCGGCGGCAACGCCGGCCAGGGCAATGAACCCCACGGCAGAGGCCACCGACACCGCGTGACCGAGCGCCCAGATGAACCAGAATCCACCGACAAGCGAGAATGGAACTGCTGCCATGACCAATGCGGCATCGCCTGCACTGCGAAACAGGACGTAGAGCAGCATGAAGATGACAGCCAGAGTGAGTGGTACGACGACTTTCAGGCGTTCCGTAGCCCGCTCCAAGTACTCGAACTGGCCAGACCACGACAAGGCATAGCCGGCAGGCATGGCCACCTGCTTGGCGACAATGGCTTGCATGTCATGGACGACGGAGCGCAAGTCCCGGCCACGTACATCGACATAGACCCAGCCCGAGAGCCTTGCGTTTTCGCTGCGGATCATAGGTGGGCCTTCTGCGATGACGATCTTGGCAACGTCCTGCAGGAGCACAGTGGCACCCTTGTCTGTCACGAAAGGCATCTTGCGCAGGCGTTCCAGCGAATCGCGGATTTCGCGCGGGTAGCGGACGTTCACTGGAAAACGCTCTCGACCCTGAATGACTTCTCCGACATTCTCACCACCGATGGCTGTGGATATGACCGCCTGCACGTCTGCCACAGAAAGTCCGAACCGCGCAGCGGCTTGTCGGTCCACATCCACGTCAATGTACCGGCCCCCTGTCAAGCGTTCGGCTAACGCGGAAGAAACACCAGGCACTCCGCGCACGGCGGATTCAATCTGTGCCGCGAGCTTGTCGATGGTGGCGAGGTCTGGTCCGGCGACCTTGATGCCGACGGGGCTCTTGATGCCGGTGGCCAGCATGTCGATGCGGTTGCGGATCGGGGGCACCCACACGTTTGATAGACCCGGAACCTTGACCACCCGGTCCAGTTCTTCAACCAGCTTCTCCGGGGTCATGCCAGGACGCCATTGCTCACGTGGCTTGAACTGGATCGTGGTCTCGAACATCTCCAGCGGCGCAGGATCGGTCGCAGTATCTGCCCGTCCCGCCTTGCCGAACACACGCTGAACCTCGGGCACTGTTTTGATAAGCCGGTCTGTCTGTTGCAACAACTCTGCGGCCTTTGAGACCGAAATACCAGGTAACGCCGAGGGCATGTACAACAGATCGCCTTCGTCCAGCGGCGGCATGAACTCACCGCCCAGCCGCATGACCGGAATTGCGGTGATGGCCAGGGCCAATGTCGCTGCCAGCAGCGTGAACTTAGGAAAACGCAAAACCAACTCCAAAGCAGGCCGGTAAATGGCGATAAGGCTTCTGTTGATAGGGTTCGCAGTTTCCTTTGGAATGCGTCCTCGAATGAGGTATCCCATCAGCACTGGAACCAGAGTCACCGACAAGCCAGCAGCAGCCGCCATCGCATAGGTCTTGGTGAAGGCCAGTGGCGAGAACAGCCGTCCTTCCTGGGCCTCCAGGGTGAACACGGGCAGGAACGACAGCGTGATGACCAGCAGCGAGAAGAACAGCGCAGGACCGACCTCCACGGCTGATTGCGCGATCAGTTCCCAGCGCTCGGCCACGGACGGTGGGCGTCGATGTCGTTCTTCAAAGTGCTCCAGATGCTTGTGCGCAGCTTCGACCAGGACCACCGAGGCATCGACCATAGCCCCTAGAGCAATGGCCACACCGCCCAGCGAGAGAATGTTCGCGCTCACGCCTTGCCAGTGCATCACGCCAAAAGCCGCTAGCACCCCAATAGGCAGTGTTACAACTGCCACCAGCGCGGAGCGCAGGTGGAATAGGAAGATGGCACAGACGACGGCGACGACGGCGAACTCCTCCAGGAGCTTGACACGCAGGTTGTCGACCGCACGATCAATGAGTTTGGAGCGGTCATAGGTTTCCACCACTTCAACGCCTTTGGGCAGACTGGGTTTGAGCGTCTCCAGCCTGGCTTTGACGGCCTCGATAGTGGCACGGGCATTCTTGCCGGAGCGCATGACCACCACGCCGCCCGTGACTTCACCCTCGCCATCCAGCTCGGCGATGCCCCGGCGCATTTCCGGGCCGATCTGGACGGTGGCTACGTCTCTCAGCAGCAAAGGTGTCGCTCCGCTGAGGTTGAGCGGGATGGTACGGAAGTGCTCCAGCGATCCAAGGAATCCGCGCGAGCGCACCATGTACTCGGTCTCGGCCATTTCCACTACCGAGCCGCCCGACGACAGATTGGCCTTCTGCAGGGCCTGCACGACCATGGACTGCGTAACGCCGAGCACTCGCATGCGGTCCGGGTCGAGCACCACCTGGTATTGACGGACCATGCCACCGATGCTGGCGACTTCCGCCACATCCGGCACGGTTTTCAGCTCGAACTTCAGAAACCAGTCGTTGAGGGCTCTCAGCTGGCCAATATCGTTGTTGCCGCTGCGATCGACCAGCGCATACTCGTAGACCCAGCCCACACCTGTGGCATCCGGGCCCAGCGCGGCTGTCGCGCCTGCTGGCAGGCGGCTTTGAACCTGGTTCAGATACTCCACCACCCGTGACCGTGCCCAGTACGGATCGGTCTTGTCGTCGAACAGAATGTAGACGAAGGAATCGCCAAAGAACGAATAGCCTCGGACGGTTTTAGCGCCGGGCACGCTCAACATGGTCGTGGTCAGCGGGTAGGTCACGAGGTCCTCCACCACCTGGGGTGGTTTGCCTGGATAGGTGGTGCGAACGATCACCTGTACGTCGCTGAGGTCCGGCAATGCATCGACCGGCGTGCGGGATGCTGACCAGATGCCTGCCGCCACGAGGAACGCGGTGGCAATCAGCACCAGAAAGCGGTTGGTGATGGACCAACGGATCAGAGTAGCAATCACTTGGCGCCTCCGGTGGTTCCTGCGGCGCTGCCGCTTTTCTGCACGGAGACGACTTCCCAATCCATGGGCCCGCCTTTTCGGAACTCGAAGCGCACCGGATCGCCTGGCTTCAAGCCCGTGAGCGTCATCGAGTCGGCCTTGCCAAAGTTCATCGTCATGGCGGGCCACTTGAGTTCGGGTACGGGACCATGCGAGATCGTGATCCCGTCGTCATCGATGCTTTCTACCTTGCCCTCGGCGCGATAGATGGCCGGGGCGTCGGTGGCTGCAGTGGGTGCAGGCTGGGATTGGCGGGCTTCCATGGCTCCCAGGGCTGACTTGAGCCGCGCTTCGGAGTCCACCAGGAATTGGCCGCTGGTGACCACTTCGTCGCCTTCGCGCAAGCCTTGCAGCACCTCCAACTGATCGCCCAAGTCTTCTCCCAGTTTGATTTCCCGAGGCTCGAAGTTGCCAGACTCCCTGCGGACGATAACCAATGCACGGGTGCCGGTACGGATGACGGCTTCAGCAGGCAGGACCAGGCGGGAGGTTGGAGCAACGCCGACCTGCAGGCGCAGCAGCAGTCCCGGAATCAGTTTGCCGCTGCGGTTATCGACCTCGAATCGCGCTTGCAGGGTGCGCGTGCTGGCGTTGACCTGCGGCAGGATTTCCTTCAGCTCGCCATCGAAGGTTTGGGAGGCATCGGCTTGCAGAACGGCCTTGACCTTCTGGCCGCGCGTCAGGCGTATGGCTTGTGCTTCCGGCACTTCGGCCACAGCCCAGACCTTCTCCAAGCCGGAGATGCGGAACAACGTAAGGCCAGGCGACACCTGGGCCCCATCTCGGACACCAAGTTCCGTCACCACGCCATTTACCGGAGCCTGCAAGGTGTAGCGGGCCTGGGCTATCCCGGTTTCCTCGCTCTTGCGGACCAGCTCTGCAGGGATGGACATGGCGCGCATGCGCTCACGAGTTGCCGTAATAAGCTCCTGGGGTACACCTGAACGCTTGAGTGCGAGCAGTTCGTTTTGTGGCCCTAGCCACTCAGGTGCAAAAATAGTGGCCAAAGCCTGACCTTTGCGAACCTGTTCCATGGGAGCGCGCACTGCCAAATGCTCGATATAACCAGCGACACGGGTCTGGACGGCAACACTCAGGCGCTCATCGAACTGCACCGTGCCAACGGCGTCGAACGACGCGCCGATGTCGGCTCGCTTGACCGTCGCGGTCCGGATGCCGAGGTTCTGCTGCACCGTTGGACTGACTTTGACGCCTGTGTCATTGGCATCGTCCGCATAGACGGGCACCAGTTGCATGTCCATGAATGGCGACTTGCCCGGTTTGTCAAAGCGTGGTCCCGGCACCATGGGGTCATGCCAGTAGAGGATCTTGCGCTCGCCTGCGGGAGCCTTGGATTCCGAGGCGGCTACGGCTTTGGGGGCAGCGCCTTCGGAGGTCAAGCGGCCAATAAAGAAGCCACCGGCTGCCAGCAGTACGCCTGCCGTAACCAATGAAGTGACCAGTGCTGTGCGCTTCATTGGGCACCTCCTTGAGCGATGGGTTTGAGGTTCAGTTGGGCCTGCGTACGTACCAAATCACGCTGCAGTGCGAGGAGTTTTCTCTGAGCTTCGACCTCGGCATGTCGTGCCTCAAACACAGCGGTCAGGGCCAATTGATTGGAGCGGTAGGCTGCCAGGGCGGCGGAAGTGCGCTGTCTGGCCGGGGTCACTACGGAGCCTTGGTATCTCTCGATACGCTGCTGCAGGCGCGCGGCGTCGCTAGTCAAGGTGCGGTAATCGGCCATGGCTGCGCGCATTCCCTCCGTCAGGTCAGCCTCTGCTTTGTCGACCATGGCCAGCTTGGCCGAGGTTTCGCGGTCTTGGCGCTGGCTTGGTGCGATTTGGAGCGGGATGCTGACACCGACCGAAACCAAATCGGAATAGCCGGTGCGCTGGCCGTAGGACACTTCCCAGGTCCAGTTGGGAGAGCGCTCCTTGGCTGCGACGTTTGCACTCTGGCGAGCAATTTCGACGTCGCTTTTTAAGCCTGCGACGGCTGGATATCTCGCCACGTAGTCCCATTCCTCGGGAACCGGGAAGGCAGGCGGCTTGTTGAGGGCATCGGGAAGAATGCCGATCCAGCGTTGCAGACTGACCATGGCTGCAGACTGCTGTTGGCGAACCTCTTCGCTTTCATCCTCTGCAATCCCTTTGGCGGATAGGAGCTGCAACGCTTCTGCGCTGTTGCCTGTGCCAGCTGCTATGCGGCTTTTTGCCGCATTCAGCTCCTCGTGCAAGTGATGCTCGGTTTGTGTGGTTAGCTTGAGTGCTTCAGTGGCGAACCACGCATCGACATACGCCATGCTGACCTGCAGGCGAGCCTCGGCTTCGGCAATGTCTTTTTGTACGGCATCGCGGTCGGCCCGTGCACGAGCCACACCTTCGCGCGCGGCTCGTTTATCTGCAGAGAGCCACTCCTGGCTGACACCGATGCGCTTCATCGTCATGGACTCACGGGTGCCGCTGAAGCGGTCTGAGCCGGTAACCGGCAAATTGTCGATGCCGGCCCGCAGCATGGGATCTGGCAACTGACCCGCAGCCTGGATGGAATGGACAGAGCCTTGCATCGCCGCCTGGGCTGCGCGGGCTGCTTCGGAGCGTTGGACGGCCAAGCTTATTGCCTGGTCGAATGAAATCGATTCTGCAGCAGCAACGGCCGGCAGAAAGACGGCAGCCAAGGAGGCAGCTCGCAAAAAAATATGGGACATGGAAACTCCGTAGACGAACGAGGGCACTGCCGGCGTATGGACAAGCCACGCCAGCACCAGTCAGTCGACGGAGTGATCAGACTCTGAGTCTGAGAGTAGAGAGAAAAAGAGGGTCCGGAGGCGGTCGAACCTCCAAGGTGATGGGCCAAGACACTGCAAGCGCAGCATCAAATTCGAGCACTAGCGGCAGCTCCAATACCTGCACGATGGCAGGTAATGACGCCACGGGCAGTTTGACTGCCTCGAAGGTCACATCCGGGGCATTGGTGTACTGATGACACAGAACCGGTTGCTGTTGGTCCATACCTTCGCATGGTATGCCGGCCTCCATCCTGGCCGTCATTGCATCAACGCCTTCCTCCTGTGGGCAGACGTAGCCCGCCAACGCCAGCTGTGCGAACAGCAGCGAAAGCACCACAAGGACTGCGGTGGATAGGCGGTAAATGCGACTTTGCAGCATGGGAGCAGTTAGTGTAGTCAATCTACCAGTGGTATGCGGTGATGGCCATACGTGACTACCGATCTTAAAATGCTACAGATCTTTGGCAAGCCAGCGGTTAACTCGCATCCTAAGAGCGAACGATACAGCCGTGACTGAATGAAGCGCGACACCGTATGTACAACGCAGTTCTGAAGAAGGCGGTGTCCTGTCCCATCCTCAAGTTAATGGATGAGGAAACATGCAATGTGATGCTCGGTAGCGATATCCACCTCGGTGAGTCCGCGCATCGTTGAACCCAGTGTCGGCCCCCTAAGTGATGATTGCAATCATCTGGGCCGAAATTCTTCCGGGCAATTTGTAGTTCGCTCAAGCTGATGTTCTACACGCGGAGGCCTCTGTTGCTTGAGGCCTCTGCGGTAGATCGGCACAAAGATGCAGGAAAGAGTTGCATCCACGATGCATGCGTCTCTGATGGAGATCAGCCTGCAAATGATTGGAGGCGAGCATCTCGCTCAGCTGGCGATTCATTACGCATTTCGTTGATCACTTGCGCGCGGGTTTTGCTCGATCCTGTCTCGGGAGTTCCACGTGGGAAATTGCTTTCACCGTAAGAAAGGCGGCCTTGCTTCATGGCGGCTTCAGTCTCGGCCTTGACTTGAGCTCGGGTTTTCTGGCTTACAAAGTGCTCTGGATGCACGATCACGCCTTGTTCATTGTTGGCTGGATGCTCATAGCCTGCGGACGCAATTCCAGGAAGAGCCAGTGTGATAACAGCAGCAACGCTTGCGAGTACAGAGGAAATGGAGATGCGGTTTTGAGACATGGTTGGCTCCTAAGAAAGTTGATGAACACATCTCCTGGGCCTTGATCAAGGTGAGGAGAAGATGGGTTGATCTTAGGAAGCAGAGCCCAACAAAAACAGGACTGTCCGGTGACATTGTTGTCAGCTTTTTCGCGGCAGTTCTTATCCCAAATCTGTACACCAAAAGCCCAAAGCGAATAGTGAAGACCAACCTAGTTGGTGTACACAGCGTGCTCCAGTGCTTGTGCAGGCAGATACTTGACATTCACATCATGTGAAGGATGTAACTTTAGCCACAAGCTTTCGAGGAGTACGTAATGGCTATTTTTCGCATCAATGACATGAAATGTGGTGCCTGTGCCGCGCGGATTCAGCGCTCCATTTTGGCGATAGATGATGCCGCAAAGATCGGAGTGAGTCCTCGAGATATACAGTGCAAGTCTCCGGCGATCTGAGCGACGCCGACTACATGTTGGCTATCCAGGCCGCTGGATGGGTATTCCGGTTGAATTGATCAGCTGTGCCGGTTACGGCTAACCAGGCTGCTGGTTGTGACCGGCTGTGTTCGGCCAGAAGCTGACTTTCATGACTTTTTATCGAGTGACAGCTTCCTGCCTCAAAGGAGGCGTTGCTCAATCTCAGCCACGATGAGCCATGCCGATTTGGCCATTGCCATCAACAATTTCTCAGCAGCCACAAATGTCGTGGGGTAACTCTGCTGCATATAATTCCTGAACTATGATCCGCCGTCTGGCCATGTTCTTCGTGATGCTGAGCGTCTTCTGGCAAGCCCTTGCTGTGGCTGGCCAGATGCCTGTTTTTGCGTCTCATGAAGCACTTGAGCATGCGGCGATGCATCTTCAAGAGGAAGGTCACCATCACAATGACGATGGTGCAGTTGAGCTTGATGAATCCTCTGATTCCAAACTGCACATGATGGCCAATGGGATGCCATCTGCAGCGGTTGAAGCTTCCACCTTGAGCGTTCCTGCGCCCGACTGGGGAAGTTCTCCACCCAGTGCAGCCCTCTACTCCATACTCCCACACCCCATCCTGGAAGGTCTTCGACGGCCTCCCAGACTCACAGCCTAGCTCTCTTTAGGTCGGCTTCATCCGTCTGAAGCCATCCCTTCGTTCGTGCATGTCATATCTGTCGCAGTACCTCGCGACGGTATTGCTATGTACCCAGAGCATTTAGAGGCTTTGTGAACCCCAAAATTAAATGGAGGCTCTGCATTCTTGCAGGGCTGACGTTGGCGTGCACGTCGTACGCACATCCAATGGAAAGCGTTGCTGCGCCAAAATCGAGCAGCAACATTCAAAAAACAACCTTGGCGACTGCCGTTGAAGGGGCCTGGAACCGCGCCGTTGCGTCTGCTGAGGCGGCAGGCATTTCTCGGCAGGCCACCGCAGCAAAGAAAGCGTCAAGCGCTCTTTGGGCTGCACCTCCCTCGGTGGAGTTAAGCCACCGCAATGACCGCCTGCAACGCAACAATGGCGCTCGTGAGACTGAGGTAGCTTTGGCGGTGCCGCTCTGGCTTCCTGGCCAGAAAAGCGCCAAGCAACAAGCCGCAGATTCGTTGTCATCTCTCTCTCAGTTATCTGAAGCCGAGGGAAAACTGCGTGTTGCAGAGGTCGTCCGTGAGTTGCATTGGCAGATTGCCGAGTTGCAGGCCAGCCAATCTTTGTCAAAGCAGCAGACCAGCACTTTTGCGGCCATCGCATCAGACGTGGATAAACGTGTCAAAGCCGGTGATCTGGCAAGAGCAGATGCCTTGGCAGCCAAGGGGGAGCTTTTAAGCGCACAAGCAACTCAGTCACAGGCTGAAACCCAGCTTGAAGCAGCAAAGCGCCAGTGGACAGCCCTGACAGGATTGGCCCAAACACCTGACGCTACGTTTGCGAGTGCTGAAAGCCCATCGCCTCGCCAGTTGGCTGAGCATCCCGAACTGTTGCGTGCAGAACAACAAGTAGACCTGGCACGTAAGCGTTTGGATTTGGTTGCCAAATCGAATCGCAGTGCTCCAGAGCTGATCACCAAGTTCAGGCAAGACATTCCAGGCCATGGTCAGGGTTCCGCCTACAGCCTGGGCCTTGCTGTGCGTATTCCGTTCGGCACAGACGATAGAAATGCACCCTTGCAAGCTGCCGCCTTGACCGAACTGGACATAGCTCAGCGCAAGGAACAGGTGCTTCGTGCTCAGTTGTCTGCTCGCATGGAAAGCGCCAAGGCTGCAGCAGCGGCAAGTCAGTTGCAGTTGCAGACCGAGCGTGAAAAAGCCGCGTTGCTTAACGAACGAGCCAAGCTGATTCGTGCCGCCTTCAATGCAGGCGAGACATCGCTCCCAGAGCTTCTGCGCGCAGCCAGTGCCGCAGCTCAAGCCGACTACAGCGCTGCTCGGCAGGAGGCTGCATTTGGCCTCGCACGTGCACGTCTTCAACAAGCCTACGGACAACTGCCATGAATTCTCCGTTTTCAACTCCTTGCGCCGTGAAGCGCTTGCTCTTACTGGGTGGCTTCGCCCTTACTACAGGGATCGCCTTGGCATCCCCTGGTGCACACGGTCCCAATGGAGAGCATTTGGATGCTGCCCCCACGGCAGGAGCCACTTCTTCTGCACCCAGGTTCGAGGCTAAGTCCGAAGACTACGAGCTGGTTGGTCGTCTGCAGGGGGGCGAGTTTTCGATGTTCATTAATCGATTTGCTACGAATGAGCCCGTGGATCAAGCCAAGGTGGAAGTCGAGCTGGGTCAACTGAAAGCCGCTGCGCCTTATCACTCGGACCAGGGTGACTATGCAGTGGCTGACGAGAAGTTCTTGGCAGAGCTCGGCAAGAAAGGGTCACACGCGCTGGTGATCACGATTCTGGACGGCAAAGAGTCTGACCTGCTGGACGGCACTTTGGAAGTCGGGGCGACCCAAGCTGCAGCTGAGGCCACCCATGCTCATGGAGATGAAAACGCTTTGCTGTTTGGCGCATTGGCAATTGCCGCATTGGCCGCAGTGGGTGGATTGGGATGGCTCTTGGGCCGCGGCTCTAACAGCAAGGTAGCAAAGGGAGGCGCCCAATGAAACGCATCGTCATCATGTCTGCGGTCTTGGCCGTCACCATGGCTCAAGCCTCTCCGGGCGCTCATGGCCCCAACGGAGAGCATCTGGATACGGCCTCGGCCACTCCATCGGCAGCAGGTTTGAGTCGCCTGCCTGATGGCAGCGTCAATGTGCCCATGCTGTCCCAGCGTCGATTGGCAATTCGCACGGAAATTGCCCTGATGTCCGAAGCAAGCGCAACCACCGAGCTGCCCGCCAAAGTCATTGCGGACCCCAATGCAAGCGGCCTGGTTCAGACGGTTGTGGGCGGAAAGATCGAGGCCGGAGCCCAAGGCTTGCCGTTCGCTGGCAAGACTGTACGTAAGGGGGAGGTCCTGGCGGTCGTAGCCCATCACGCAGAGCCACTTGCCTTGTCGGGACAGCGTGCCCAGTTGGCCGAACTCAGAGGTGCCCGAGAAATCGCACAAAAGCGTGTGGAGCGGCTTAAAGGGCTTGAAGGCACTGTCCCGCGCAAAGAGATTGAAGCAGCTCAGACAGAACTTGCAAGCCTGAGGGCACGTGAAAGCGCAATCGGTGGCGGTCTTGCAGCCAAGGAAAACGTTGTCGCACCGGTTTCGGGTGTCATCGCCAGCGCCAATGTGGTGCTCGGCCAGGTTGTCGAATCCAAGGATGTCTTGTTTGAGATCACCGATCCAGCCAAGGTCATGGTGGAGGCCACAACGGCCGATCCTGCTCTAGCAGCCAACATCAGTGCAGCAACGATCAAAGCGACGCCGGGAGTCCGTTTGGAGCTCATTGGTGCTGGTCGAAGCTTGCGCGACGGTGTGTTGCCATTGACATTCAAGGCGGTTGCGTCCGATGGCACTCAACAGCTACCGATTGCTATTGGCCAACCTGTCACCGTGATTGCCAACTCCAAGCAAAGTGTCAAAGGCTTTGTTCTTCCCGCACAGGCGATTACTCGCAACCCTGCCAATGAGCCTGTCGTCTGGATCAAGTCAGGTGCAGAGCGCTATATCCCGCAACCCGTGCAGTACCAAGCGCTGGATGCGAACCGGATCGTCGTCACCAAGGGGCTTGGCGATGAAAACCGGGTCGTGGTTCAAGGTGCGGCGCTGATCGCACAAATCCGCTGAACTGTGAGGTGACACATGTTCAACTGGATTGTTCGTAACAGCCTGCATAACCGGCTGTTTGTGCTGGCGTTCGCTGCGATATTGATGGTCTACGGAATCATCACGGCGGTCAAAACGCCTGTTGACGTCTTCCCGGACCTCAACAAACCTCTGATCACTGTTTTGACCGAAGCCGGGGGCATGGCCCCCGAAGAAGTCGAGCAGTTGGTGACTTTCCCCATTGAAACAGCATTGAATGGCATGCCGGGGGTCACTCGCGTGCGCTCCATGTCCGGGGTCGGTTTGTCGATTCTCTATGCCGAGTTTGACTGGGGAACTGACATCTACCGCAATCGCCAGTTGGTGGCGGAGCGGCTTGCGCTCGTACGCGAGCGACTTCCCGCTGATGTGGTGCCGGTGATGGGCCCTGTGTCCTCCATCATGGGTGAGGTCATGCTGCTGGCCCTGCCCTTGAATGTGAGCGAAAAAGGCGCATCTGCCGCAACACCCATGCAGGCACGGGAGTATGCAGACTTTGTGCTGCGTCCCCGCTTGTTGGCGGTCCAAGGGGTTTCGCAAGTCATTCCCATCGGGGGTGAAGTACGTCAATTGCGTGTCGAGCCTGACACCGCCAGGATGGCTCAGTTCGGCGTCACCCTTTCTCAGCTGGAAACGGCTCTCAAGGGGTTTGCTGGCAACGCAGGCGGCGGTTTCATAGACCTCAATAGCAGGGAATATCTGATCCGCCACATTGGGCGTACCAACAAGGTCGAAGACCTGCAGTCAGCGGCGGTGGCATGGCGAGATGGCCGTTCGATCCGCCTGGAGCAAGTTGCCAATGTCCGGTTTGCTCCGGCCATGAAGCGCGGTGACGGTGGTTACAACGGCTCTCCTGCGGTCATCGTCAGCGTTCAGAAGCAGCCTGAGGCCGATACCGTTCGCGTGACGCGTGACATCGAGCAAGCGCTTCGAGAACTCAGCAAGGGCCGTCCTGAAGGCATCAACGAACCCAGAGCCCTGTTCCGACAGGCGGATTTCATTGAAGCCTCCATTGGCAACGTGACAGAGGCACTGCGTGATGGAGCCATCATGGTCGCCATCGTTCTGTTTGCCTTCTTGCTTTCAGCCAGAACCACTCTGATCTCACTAGTCGCGATCCCGCTGTCGCTGGCTGCCACGGCGCTGGTATTTCACTGGCTGGGCCAATCCATCAATGTGATGACCTTGGGTGGACTTGCCATTGCCATTGGTGAATTGGTTGACGATGCGGTGGTGGATGTAGAAAACATTCTGCGCAGACTCAAGCAAAACCGGGAGCTGGAGCACCCGGCGCCGACGCTTGAGGTTGTCCGCAAAGCCAGTGTGGAGGTTCGCTCCGGCATCGTCTATGCCACAGCCATCGTGGTGCTGGTGTTCGTGCCCCTGTTTGCTCTGCCAGGCGTCGAAGGCCGCTTGTTCTCGCCGCTGGGCATCGCCTACATCATCTCCATTCTGGCTTCCATGCTGGTGTCGATGACGGTGACGCCGGTACTGTGTTCCTACCTCTTGCCGAGAATGAAGCGCATTGATCACGGCGACAGCCCCATCGTCAGACGCCTCAAGCAATGGGATGAAAAGCTGCTGGCTTGGTCTTTCACAAGAAGCAAGGCACTGATGGCTGCGGCCTTGGCTGCAGTAGTGATTGCACTGGCCAGCGTTCCCTTCTTCCCGAGAGCGTTCCTGCCAGCCTTCAATGAAGGCTCTCTGGTTCTGGGCATGGTGTTCAATCCGGGGACGTCCTTGGCAGAAGCCAATCGAATGGGCTCCTTGGCTGAGACCTTGATCATGGAAGTGCCCGAGGTCACCCAGGTTGGGCGCAGAACAGGTCGCGCAGAGCTGGATGAGCACGCAGAAGGGGTTCACTCTGCAGAGATCGACGTTGATCTGAAGCGCAGCGAGCGTGATCGTGAAGCCGTGATGGCCGATATTCGTGCAAAGCTGTCTGTGCTTCCCGCACAAGTCGCGGTGGGCCAGCCGATTTCTCATCGGCTGGATCACTTGCTATCTGGTGTCCGCGCTCAGATCGCCCTGAAAATTTCCGGTGACGATACCGACACGCTGCGTGGTTTGGCCGAGCAGATGCGCCAAAGCCTTTCGAGCATCCCTGGCCTGGTTGACCTGACCGTCGAGAAGCAAGTGCTGATTCCTCAGATTACTGTGCGTCTTGACCATCAGAAAGCCGCCCAGGTGGGGTTGGCTCCCGGTGAGGCTATTCGTGTGCTGCAAGCGCTGACGGATGGTGCTCATGGTGCACAGATCGTGGATGGCACTCGTCGCTACGAGCTGGTGTTGCGTTTGCCCGATGAAGGTCGCAGCCCGCAAGACCTGGCTAGAACCCTGATCGACACGCCGGCTGGCAGGATTCCTGTCTCAGCGATTGCGACGGTCTCCGAGACGGATGGACCCAACCAGATTGGCCGGGAAAACGGTCGTCGTCGCATCGTGGTCTATGCCAATACGGATGGATCAGACATGAGTCGTATCGTGCGTGACATCCGCGCAGCGATAGATCGCACCCAGCTGCCGACAGGCAACTCCATCTCTCTGGAGGGGCAGTTCCAGGCTCAGGAGCAGGCTGCGCAGAAGATTGCGTGGCTATCGCTGATGTCTCTGGCTTTGGTGTTCCTGGTGCTTTACACACGCTACCGCTCCACGACGCTGGCCTTGATCATCATGGCCAATATCCCGTTGGCTCTGGTGGGCAGTGTGCTTGCAATGTGGCTTTCGGGAATCACGCTCTCCGTGGCCTCCATGGTGGGCTTCATTACCTTGACAGGCATTGCAGTTCGCAACGGCATCCTCAAGGTGAGCCACTACATCAACCTCTGCAAGTTTGAAGGGGAGCAGTTCGGCCAGTCCATGGTTGTCCGCGGCTCACTGGAGCGCCTGACACCTGTGCTGATGACTGCGCTGGTAGCTGCGTTTGCCCTGACGCCTTTGCTGCTGTCGTCAGATGCCGCAGGCAAGGAAATCTTGCACCCTGTCGCGGTGGTCATCTTCGGTGGTTTGGTGAGCTCCACGCTCCTAGATACGTTGTTGACTCCACTGATGTACCTGGCATTTGGCCGAAAGGCCACCGAAAAGCTTCTGGCTTCAAATCCAGAAGCCGAAGGCACGCCTGAGCAGCAAGAAGCGTTTTAAAGCAATTACGGGCTTTGAGGCGCAGCCCTTGATGCGCCTCGCTTTAGCTAGGAATAGTTATGAAAAAACTGCTGTCTGCAGCTGTCCTCGGCCTTTCTCTGATCAGCATGAACGCCATGGCTCATGGCACTGCCAAGCCTCAGCACGGCGGCATTGTCCAATCGGCCAGCGATCTGTCCTTTGAACTGGTTCCACAAGCCAATGGTGCGGCCATCTACGTAATTGATCACGACGATCCTGCTGACGTGAGCAAGATGGGCGGAAAACTGACCGTGCTCAACGGTGCGGAAAAGTCTGAAGCCGACATCAAGCCTGCCGGTGGCAACAAACTTGAAGCAATGGGCATCAAGGTTGCCAAGGGCAGCAAAGTTGTTGCAGCAATCACCGGCGTTGAAGGCCAAACTGTCACCGTGCGTTTTTCGGTGAAGTAATACCCAGCTCGACAAGGCATAGGTAAGACGAGGTAGTTATGAATGTTTTGGCAAACCGTGGAGTTGTGGCCGCACTCAGCGCAGCAGTTCTGTTTGGTGCAGGTACACCAGCAGTCAAGATGCTGCTGGAGCATGCCAGTCCCTGGTTGATGGCAGGCATTCTCTACCTCGGCTCTGGCATCGGCTTGCTGATCTACAGGCTGGTTACGCAAGCTCCTGCCGTAGCCCTGAAACGTAATGAGATGGGCTGGCTTGCCGGAGCCGTTGTAGCAGGCGGCATGATGGGGCCGCTGCTTTTGATGACAGGCTTGTCTGGGATGGCTGCGACCGACGCATCTTTGCTGCTCAACGCCGAGGGCGTACTGACAGCCGTTCTCGCGTGGTTTGTGTTCAAAGAAAACTTTGATCGCCGTATCGCCTTGGGTATGGTGGCGATCGTCGCTGGTGCAATCGTGCTCAGCTGGCCGAGCCAAACAGGCACTGCCAGCCTCTGGCCCACGTTTGCAGTGCTCGGTGCTTGTCTGTCCTGGGCCATTGACAACAATCTGACCCGTAAGGTGTCGATTGCCGATGCATCCTTCATTGCCATGATGAAGGGCCTGGCTGCCGGCGCTACCAATTTGCTGTTGGCTCTGGCGACTGGCGCAGTCTGGCCGTTACCAGGAGTCGTGGCCTTGGGTACGGTGATTGGCTTCCTGAGCTATGGCACGAGTCTGGTCTTGTTCGTGATCGCCTTGCGCTACTTGGGAACAGCCCGCACAGGCGCGTATTTCTCCATCGCGCCATTTTTTGGAGCCGTGCTGGCCATCGCTTTTTTGGGAGAGCCTGCATCGCCTCGACTGCTCGTTGCTGGCGTTCTGATGGGTATCGGGGTCTGGCTACACCTTACTGAAACCCATCAGCACGAGCACACCCATGAGTTGCTGGAACATAGTCATGAGCACGAACATGATGAGCATCATCAGCATGTCCATGAGGATGGGTCGATGCCAACGGGTAAGCACGCGCATTTACACACTCATGAGCCTATGACGCACACCCATGAGCATTTCCCGGACATTCATCACCAGCACGACCATAAACATTGACTATTGCTGCTGGTTCTCTTGAATTCGCTTTGGGGGAGCATATGCGTTCAGATACATGTTGTATTGGCCGGTTGAATCCAAGGTCATCTACTTTAAATGCACCGATTTCTGCTTCGGGTCGATTGCTGGCAGTGGTCAGTACAAGTAGACCAGTCATCTCGTATCGGAATGATGGTCAGTGAAGACCAGCGCTCGCAGCTGGATACACTCCAGAATTATTGGCGTTAGCCGCAGCCGAGCTGGCTAACGCTGAGAAGCCGCAGACGAAATGCTGCGGCTCAAGTTCAGCAAAGACATCTTGCTGCGGATAGTGTCTTCTTTCTTTCAAGAAAAACCTGTTTTCTGATCTGCTGAGGAATTCGGCTGCGGAGTGGGGAATTTCAAAGTGAAGCGAGTTCGTCCATCGGCTGAAGTGGCGGTAATGGCGCCGCCATGGGCTTCAGCAATCGCTCGGGTGATCGCCAAACCCAATCCGCTACCGTCTGAGTCCGGATGAGCCCTGGAAGGGTCAGCTCGGTAGAATCGGTCAAATAACCTGGGCAGGACTTTGGGATCAATGTCCTGTCCTGTATTTTCCACAGTGACAAGTGTCCAAGAAGCTGCGGTCTCAATGTCGATGGTGACCATGCCTGCTTGCGGCGTGTAGCGCAAAGCATTAGATAGCAAATTACTCACAGCACGATGAAACATCAGCCGATCACCATCAATGAGTCCATCGCCTTTTAATTTCAAATGAATTTGCTTTTCTTCCGCGACAGCCTCGTAGAACTCCAGCAATGCATATGCTTCTTGTTTTGCGAAGAACTGCTCCTTACGCGGCAAGCTCACGCCCCGTTCGGTTTTGGCCAGGAACAGCATATCTGACACCATGCGAGCCAAACGCTGAAACTCTTCGGCATTCGAGGCAAGAATGTCTCTGTATGTCGCGGCATCACGCTTGGACGCCAGCACAACCTGAGTCTGGGTCAACAGGTTGCTGATGGGTGTACGTAGTTCATGGGCCAAGTCAGACGCGAAATCTGTCAGTCGCTGAAAATCATCCTGCAACCGATCCAGCATGCGATTGAGCTCATGCGCCAGATCGGCCATTTCAACGGGCACAGCCTCGACCGGCATGCGTTCACTCATCTTCTGCCCGGTCACAACTGCCGCCCGTGATTTCATCTCTCGCAGCGGTGCCAGCCCTTGTCGAGCGGCGAGCCAAGACAGAAGCGAGCACAGCAAAATTGCGGCAATCACATAAATGGCGAAGCTTGCTCGAATTCCGTCGAGAAATTGAATGTGATGCTTTGTGTCTGCAGCGATCAGTACCTTTAATGGTGACGGTGCGTAGGCCGGTAGCGTCTCAAAGCTCAAGGTGTGGAATTCTGCATCTGCGTGCCGCCACACCCCAAACGATCCTTCCTTGTCGATAAAACCCGAGTTGCGATCCGGCACTGCAAAGCCGGATGCGGGCGATTGAAATACGGTTTCTCCTTGGGCATCCTTCACCTGGACTTGAAGATCCTCGTGATAGTTCAGTGCCTCATTTAAACGCCAACGAGCATCATCGACCGACTTGGTGTTCTGGAGAATTTTCTCAATCAAATGGCGCTTGTCCTGAAGCGTCATTCGGTCCAGTTCCACGAAATGCTTTTCTGTAACAACTAGGAACAAACCACCTAAGCCAAGCACTACGGCTGCCGCAACAGACGTGAAGAAAAGGGCCAAACGACTAGTTAAAGAGAGCTTTCCCTTGCGATTGAGACGCTGCACCTATTCCTCCTCAGGAACGTCAAGCACGTAGCCCATTCCCCGTACGGTCTGGATCAGTTTGATCGAGTGGCCTTCATCAATTTTGGCTCGCAGACGGCGCATGGCCACCTCGATGACATTGGTATCACTATCGAAGTTCATGTCCCATACCTGTGATGCGATCAATGAACGTGGCAGCACCTCCCCATGTCGGCGCATCAACAACTCCAGGAGTCCGAACTCTTTGGCAGTGAGATCAACACGTTTGCCACTGCGAGATACGCGGCGACGCAGCAGGTCTAGCTCAAGATCTGCAACAGTCAGAGTAGTGCCTTCGTTGGCCGGATGTCCGCGTCTAAGAATGATGCGAACTCTGGCAAGTAGCTCCGCAAACGAAAACGGCTTCACCAGGTAATCATCTGCACCGAGCTCTAGCCCTTTGACGCGATCTTCGACATGGTCCCGTGCAGTAAGGAACAGAACCGGCATATGTAGTCCCCGATCACGCAGAGCTTGGAGGACCTGCCAACCATTGAGACCCGGCAGCATGACGTCCAAGATCACCAATGAGTATTCTCCTTGCAGAGCCATATGCAAGCCATCTGAACCATTTGGAACCAGATCAGCAATGTAGCCAGCTTCGGTCAATCCTTGGCGCAGGTACTCACCTGTTTTAGGCTCATCCTCGACAATCAAAACCCTCATGTAATCGCTCCGCTGCAGTAGATGCTCAAGAGTGTGCCTAGTTTGACGCCCTCTGACATGAAGATAAGAAAAATGTAATGCTCCTGAAATCCTGGCGATAGAAAGACTTAACACTGCCTAGTTGCTCCCTCCTGGTCAGTCATCAAGCGTGGCGAGCAGAGTGAACCTCCTGGCTGCAACGAAGGCATTTCTTGATAGACGCCTCCAGTCGCAGTGAACATGACGCGAGCATTACATGAATGTAATGAGCGAGTCACTCCACCGAAATTCAGCGCGCCCTAGCATACTGAACATATCGAGCGCTCTTTGCTTCAAGCAAGCGTCGCCGAAAACGATTTTGTTGAAAGCTCTGGAGGATTTCACCTTATGCCGCGTCATTCGCCATTTTTTGTCACTCCCACTCAAGGGTTCTCTCGTCGGCGCTTCGTTCAGGGACTGGCCGCAGGAGGCGTGCTGGCGGGCCTGTCAACGCAGTCGCTCATGGCATTCGCGCAGCAGAGCTCAACAGTCCGTGGGGCCGCGCCGGTGCTGAAGGGTAACGAGTTCGATCTGGTGATCGCCGAGTCCGCAGTGAACTTTACGGGCAAGCCTGGCATGGCGACAACGATCAATGGATCGCTTCCTGCACCAACCCTGCGCTGGCGAGAGGGTGAGACGGTGACGATTCGCGTCACGAACAAGCTTCGCGAGGCCACTTCTATTCATTGGCACGGCATTATCTTGCCCTACCAGATGGATGGAGTTCCAGGCATCAGCTTTGCGGGCATTCCTCCTGGAGAGACGTTTACCTACCGCTTCAAGGTTCAGCAAAGCGGTTCCTACTGGTATCACTCACATTCAGGCATGCAGGAACTCACCGGCATGTATGGAGCGATCATCATTGATCCCGCAGGACCTGAGACTATCCGTGCAGATCGTGACCATGTCGTGCTCTTCTCTGACTGGACTGACGAAGACCCCATGCGCGTTTTCGCAAAGCTCAAGGTTCAGGGCGACTACTACAACTACAACCAGCCCACGGTCTTTGATTTCTTCCGTGATGCATCGCGTGATGGCGTGTCAGCGGCATTAGACAAGCGCAAGATGTGGAACGAGATGCGCATGAATCCAACGGATTTAGCCGATCTCTCTTCTGCGACCCTGACCTACCTCGCAAATGGCGTCACACCTGCCGGCAATTGGACTGCTCTTTTCCGCCCAGGCGAGCGTGTCCGACTGCGCATGGTCAATGGCGCGGGCAATACTTTCTATGACGTACGTATTCCGGGTCTGAAGCTCACGGTGGTGCATGTTGACGGCGTCGACGTAGAGCCTGTGACTGTCGATGAATTCCGATTCGGCCCTGGCGAAACCATAGACGTGATTGTCGAGCCACGTGATGACGCCTATACGATCTTTGCTCAGTCGATGGACCGAACAGGCTACGCACGCGCTACGTTAGCAGTGCGCGAAGGTCTGCAAGCTCCTGTCCCCGCACTCGATCCCGTCGAATGGCTGGGTATGAGCGACATGATGGGCGCCATGAGCCATGGCACTTCCGGAGCCGACATGGACATGACCGGCATGTCTGGGATGACCGGCATGTCTGGGATGACCGGCATGACTGGCATGTCTGGGATGACGGGTATGGCTGGTATGTCGGGGGCAATGGCCGGCATGGATCATGGTGCGATGGGCGGCATGAATCACGGTGGTATGGCGATGGACCATAGTCAGCATGCCATGTCTGCGGGGGGCTTGGCAGTGCCCAGCACCACCGCACGCCATGCTCGCACTGAATATGGCGCGAGAACAGATATGCGAGTCGATATGGCCCGCACCAATCTCGACGATCCCGGTATCGGTCTGCGCAATAACGGCAGGCGGGTGCTGACCTTGGCAGATCTGCATACACCTTCAGGTCCGATGGACTCGCGCGGTCCTGGGCGAGAAGTGGAGTTGCACCTGACGGGCAATATGGAGCGTTATTCCTGGTCTCTTGATGGATTGGAGTTCGGGCAATCAACGCCTGTTCACTTCCGTCACGGTGAGCGTTTACGGGTCATCCTGCACAACGACACCATGATGACTCACCCTATGCACTTGCATGGGATGTGGAGTGAACTGGAGAGCCCTGATGGTCGATTCCTGGCCCGTCGACACACCTTGCCAGTACAGCCTGCACAACGCATCAGCTTCTTGGTGACAGCAGATGCTCTGGGGCGCTGGGCATGGCATTGCCACCTGATGTTCCACATGGATGCAGGCATGTTCCGCGAAGTCGTAGTGTCTTGAACAAACCTCACAAGGAAGATCAAAAATGTCCAAAGCACTCCCAATTCGTGCATTGTCCACTGCGCTCCTCGCTCTGGTGAGCATTGCGGCCCAGGCACAAAGCGACCATTCATCGCATGGCCAAGCGGATATGCAAATGGAAGCACCGGCAAGCCCTGCCACAACTACAGCTGATCCACATGCAGGTCATGGTGCTATGACTGGCAGCGCTGCAAGCGGCCCTGCGATGGATCACGGCAGCATGCAGATGCAAGGGGGATCCGCACCTCCAGATGCTCGCGACCCTCATGGGTATTCCAATGGGTTGACCTTAGGATCGGGCGATTACGCGGTGCCTGGCGTCCCGCGCTTGATGCTTGCGGACGAACATACCTTTGCCTCGCTGCGTGGTGAGACCCTGGAGCGCCGTTTTTCACGCAGGGGTGATGATTCAACGGCCTATGACTTGCAGGCATGGTATGGAACCACATTCAACAAAGCTGTATTGAAGGCAGAAGGCGATGTATCCAAAGGAAAGATCGAAGAGTCGCGCACAGAGTTACTTTGGAGCCGCGCGGCAACAACCTATTGGGATACACAGCTTGGTCTGCGCTTAGACAACGGAGTGGGGCCTAGCCGTCAATGGCTGGCATTTGGCGTGCAGGGACTCGCCCCTTATTGGTTCGAGGTTGAGGCTACGGCTTATGTCGGCAGTGGCGGCAGAACAGCGCTTCGCCTAAATGCAAGCTACGAACTATTGTTGACTCAGCGCCTGATCCTTGAGCCTAGGGCTGAAATGCAGTTTTACGGCAAGGATGATCCAGAGCGCCATATCGGCAAGGGCCTAGCTGAAGCATCTGCTGGCCTGCGACTGCGCTACGAGTTCAGCCGTCAGTTCGCACCCTATATCGGTGTCGAACGTGCAGGCAGTTTCGGGCGTACTGCAGATCTCGTTCGCGCAGACGGCGGCCGTGCTCAGCAAACACGTTGGGTGGCCGGTGTCCGCTTCTGGTTCTAGCCAGACCAATGTGCACTTCCTAGTTGGCGTGTTCTCGGGGGCGCCAACCCAATAGAGCTAGATTCGACATCGATTTTCAAACCACCATCACACTTAGATAGGAGTCCTTATGAACCGCTCAAACCTGGTCGCTAAGTTCATCGCACCAATCGCCGCAACTCTGTTCGCTTCTGCAGCATTTGCCCATCCTTCGCTAGTCTCCTCGTCACCTGCGGATAAGTCGCAGGTTGCTGCACCTGCAACGATTGAGCTGAAGTTCTCGGAAACGCTGGTTCCTCAGTTCTCGGCTGCGAACTTGATCATGACGGGTATGCCCGGAATGCCGAGTCACGGTGCAATGAAGGTCAGCGCAAGCGTCTCTGGCGCTAGCGATGGCAAAACCATGATCATTACTCCTGCGCAAGCACTTCAACCCGGTGCCTATCGCGTGGATTGGCGTGCAGTGTCGTCAGACACACACCCTATCAATGGCAACGTCACATTCCAGGTGAAGTAAGCAAATGGCCGAGGATTGGTTCACCATCGTATTGCGCCTTGCGCTTTATCTGGACATGGCAGCGGCCTTTGGCGTCGCCATTTTTGGCGTTTATGCCCTTGGCCGTGACGAGCGATCCTTGGCAATTGCGCGCAGCTATCGAATATGTGTCGGTGCATTTGCTGCATTCGGAATTGGGCTGTCCGTGGTCAGCATGACAGTCCTTGCCAAGGCGATGTCTGGTGCGCAAACATATGCCGAGTTATCAACACATGTTTTCGAGATGCTCATCACCGGCACCCACATGGGCCTTGCTTGGTGCATTCGTATTCTTGCGTTGGTGCTTTGCATCTTGATCGCATTGGTGAACTTCAATCCAACGTTGCGCTTTGTTGCCATGTCCGTATCTAGCGGTGTGGCACTGGCGACCCTGGCTTGGACTGGTCATGGTGCGATGGACGATGGAATGCGCGGATACATTCACCTGGCTTCGGACATCTCGCACCTCTGGGCTGCAGGGGCATGGGTCGGTGCGTTACTCGCCTTTTTGATGTTGGCCGTAACGGGTGCGAGTAAGGCATCAAACACAGTAGCAATATTGAGCCGTACATCAAATGGCTTCGCCCAGATCGGGACGCTGATCGTGGTCGTTCTGGGGATCAGTGGTGTACTCAACTACGTATTGATCGCAGGGCCTTCGCTTGATCCGCTTGTTTCGACACTTTATGGTCAGTTGCTGTTAGGCAAGCTAATGCTGGTTCTCGGAATGCTTGCTTTGGCTGCGGCAAATCGGTTCAGGCTAAGTCCAAGTCTGGAGGCATCGTTGACCTCTGGAAATCATGCACAAGCAGTCGCCAAGCTACGCCAGAGTCTGTTCATGGAAGCAACACTGGCAGTTCTGGTTTTGGCGAGTGTGGCTTGGCTAGGGATTCTTTCGCCAAAAGGAATTTGAACCTTTAGATCACCCACCGACAGCTGACACGGGGACTGCACAAGGCAGAACTGCACACGCAGAGGAAGGGTACATCGCTTCGGAGGATTCATGCTTGGATGATCTCCGTGTCATGTAGTCATGGCAAAGGCCACCTCAACCCCAGAATCATTTCGTGGATTGAGATGGCCACAAACACCGTACTCAAGTTGCGGTACCTCAGAAGAGGTGGACAGAGTTATTTCTCAAGCAGATTCTGGCTTGACATTCACATGGTGTAAGAGCCAAGAATCGATCCAACATCGCGAAGGGCCATCTGCATGCAACATCATCAGCATCGATCTTCTTCAGAATCAGTTGAGTTGGAAAACACCAAAACTGACGCCGAGCCTCTGCTGGATCCTGTTTGTGGCATGACTGTCTCTCTACAGTCGCCCCATCGGATAGTTCACGAAGGACGGATCTATCGCTTCTGCAGTGACGGTTGCCAGCAAAAATTTGCTCATGGCCCCGCGCAATTCATATCGAGTAACGAGCAGACTGATCACGCAGGAGGGGGCACAGTCTATGTATGCCCAATGCATCCTGAAGTCCATCAAGATCATCCCGGGCGCTGCCCCAAGTGCCAAATGAATTTGGTGCCTGAGGCCCAGTTGCTCAGCTCGCACGAACATGCTCATGTGGCTGCAAGTCATTCAGATCAGAAATCGTTTGATGACTCGGGCGTGGTTCCGGCCGGAACGATCTATACCTGCCCGATGCATCCGGAGGTCCGGCAAGATCATCCTGGAAACTGCCCCAAGTGTGGAATGACTCTTGAGCCACTGATCCCGGTTGGAGAAGAGGACAACAGTGAGTTGCAAGACTTCCAACGGCGATTCTGGTGGACGCTGCCACTCACGCTGATTGTTACCACTCTGGCCATGTTCGGACACAAGTTCGGCTGGTTCACTATGCAGACCCAAACGTGGGTCGAGTTGGCACTTTCCCTGCCCGTGGTGCTATGGACGGGCTGGCCCTTTTTTGTTCGAGGCTGGCAGTCAATCATCCACCGCAGTCCGAACATGTGGACGTTGATCAGCTTGGGATCGGGAGCCGCCTTTGTCTACAGCCTCGTAGCGACGCTGGCGCCAGGCGTGTTTCCCGACTCGTTCGTATCTATGGGTCGTGTAGCGGTTTATTACGAGGCAGCGGTAGTCATCATTTCTTTGACGATGTTGGGGCAGATCATCGAACTGAAGGCTCGTTCTCAGACCTCGGCCGCTATCAAATCATTGCTTAGCCTAGCTCCTAAGACGGCAAGGCGTATCAATTCAGATGGGAGTGAGGAAGATGTTCCCCTCAGCCACGTGCATGTCGGAGACCTGCTGCGCGTACGTCCAGGCGAGAAAGTACCCGTGGATGGAATTGTCACGGAAGGTCAAAGCGCCGTTGATGAATCGATGCTCACGGGCGAGCCAATACCTGTGACAAAGCGCGTTGACGACAAACTGATCGGCGCCACACTCAATACGAGTGGAGCTCTGGTCATGAGGTCAGAAAAGGTGGGGGCTGCCACCATGCTTTCCCAGATCGTTCAGATGGTTGCATCGGCCCAACGGTCGAAGGCACCGATGCAGCGAATGGCCGACGTAGTGGCTGGAAAGTTCGTTCTGGTTGTCGTGCTAGTCGCTGTAGTGACCTTCTTCGTCTGGGGAATTTTTGGCCCAGAGCCCAGTTGGGTTTTTGGGTTGATTAATGCCGTCGCGGTACTCATCATCGCCTGCCCATGTGCGCTAGGCTTGGCCACACCCATGTCAGTAATGGTGGCCACGGGGCGCGCTGCAGAGCAAGGCGTTTTGTTCCGTGACGCAGGCGCCATCGAAAAAATGCGCGAAGTGGATACGATCATCGTAGATAAAACGGGCACCCTTACAGAAGGTCGGCCTGCGTTCGATAAAGCGATTCCTGCTCCAGATTTCACCGCTGACGAAGTTTTGAGGCTTGCCGCTAGCTTGGATCAGGGTAGCGAGCATCCGCTTGCGGACGCCATCGTCCGAGCTGCACGTGAACAAGGCTTGCAACTCGCTAAACCTGTGGACTTCGATTCCGCCAGCGGTATTGGTGTACGTGGAACCGTTGAGGGGCGGCGCTTGGCATTAGGCAACACCACACTGATGGCTCAAGAAGGCGTTTCTGTATCTTCCTTGCAAGCGGACGGAGAACGCCTGCGAGGAGAGGGTGCAAGCATCATGCATTTAGCGGCTGATGGGAAGTTCGCAGGCATCCTGGCAGTAACAGACCCTATCAAAGCTAGCACTTTGGATGCCATTCAAACACTTCATGCAAGCAGCTTGCGAATTGTCATGGCAACGGGAGATGGTCTGACCACAGCCAAGGCTGTTGGTGCCAAGCTTGGAATTGATGAAGTCCATGGCGAAGTCAAGCCCGCCGACAAGCTAGCTCTCGTGGAGCGATTGCAAAGTGAAGGCCATGTGGTTGCCATGGCTGGTGACGGGATCAACGATGCGCCAGCCTTGGCAAAAGCTGATGTAGGTGTAGCCATGGGAACAGGGACTGACGTAGCAATGAACAGCGGTCAGATCACGCTGGTCAAGGGTGATTTGCGTGGCATTGCCCAGTCTCGTGAAATCTCAACTGACACAGTGCGCAATATGCGACAGAACTTGCTGTTTGCCTTTATCTACAACGGAATTGGTGTGCCAATTGCAGCGGGAGTTCTGTATCCGTTCACAGGGTGGCTTCTGTCGCCAATGATCGCGGCACTTGCTATGAGCCTGAGTTCGGCGTCTGTGATCTTCAATGCACTGCGTTTAAGAAGGTAGCGGTTACATTGGTGATTTTCAGTTTACTTACGCGGCCGTTCCGCTCAATGCCTCGGGGTCATTCATCGGGTGAATACAAGCACTGAGCTTGATGGTGCCGGACTGCGCTCAAAACGTTTGAGCGTGCCTGAGCAAGAGGCTGGGAATTAACTACTGTAGCGGGACAGTCCAGTCGGTTTCCATACCGGAAACCGAATGATTGTCAGTTGTTCTTTCTAAGGCAAGCCAGAATGGAATGCAGGCAGATGTTAGCCAGTCCGGTCAAACGAGCGAAGTTTATGCGTGCGCTTGATGAATCTCCAGTCGTTGATGATTTATTGAACGTCAAAACTTTTTCTGCACTCACCGCATATCAGCTTAATGCCCGGTTTTCCCCAGACGGATATCGAATCTTTGCAGCCGGTGCAACTGTATTTCACTCGGTTCGACTTGTTCGCAGGTGCAGTTAGTCCCCCCTCTTCATCGGTAGCGGTCGCGAAAGCTTGGCCGGCGGGCTTCAAAGCTTCTGCCAATGCGGGCATGCTGACCATCGGCGGCTTGCTGCCCTCAATTCCTTGAATGTGGTTGGCCATGCTGGCTTGGCCTGCAAGTACGTGATCTACCGAAGGGAAACGATCGTACCAGCTGAGCTGAAACTTTGCCGTCAGCAGCTCCTGGCAAGCAGTCAGAAACCTGCCGCCTGCGACCGCGTAGTCCGCCATGCAATCACCGGTTCGCGCGCCACCGGGTTGCCCGGTGGAAGAGGGCATGAGCCCAATGCTTTCCATCTTTCGTGCCCATTCCTCGTTGTGGTACCGGCCTCGGCCTGGCTTGCCAAAGTGGTGCTGCCACAAGTGCGTCATTTCATGAACTTGGGTCTGGAGTGTTTCGATGATTGGTACCACAGCAAAGTAGGTCGGATTCATCGCAATCTCGTCGGTCGTTGAGCCGTCCACTGAGGCAAAGCGGGCAGCCGAGAAATATCCGAAAGTCCGCTTTTCCCGCTGCAGCGTAATCAAGCAGCTTGGAAGTTGCCCCTCAAACAGCCGCTCGTTGAAATGGTCGTAGGCCATCTGCAGCTCGTTGTAGGTTTCCTGCGTAGGTGCCAAGCGGGGTGAGGGCGTGGGCACAAGGTCAAGCTGGTTTGGCTGCTGGGTCATATTTGTATTGTGCAATACAAATCATCATTCACAAACATCCCGTCTGATGCGACAATGCATCAAACTTGATGTTAAAGGAGTTGCCATGAGATCGACCTTTACGATCGACGACGAAGTCGTGAACCGTGCCCGCGCTGTTGCAGCGCCCGGTATTGCTGTGCCTGAACTGGTACGCCTGGCGCTTGAAACCTTCACTCGCGTCGAGGCAGGCAAGCGCTTGGCTGCCCTGGGCGGAAGCGCGCCAGACATGCCTGATGTGCCACGCCGTGGCAGCGCGGCAGATGCAGAAGGCTCTCGCTGATGCCGGTGTCCGTTCTAGTCGATACATCGGTGTGGGTGAGGCATTTTCGGGAGGCAGACATTCACCTGCAGGAGCTCCTGGTGCAAGACAGCGTGCTGATGCATCCCATGGTGCATGCAGAGTTGGCCTGTGGCACGCCGCCAGCGCCGCGTGCCGATACGCTCGCAGCCCTGGCCATGCTGCGGCCGAGCCAGGAAGCTTCAATTCCCGAGACTTTGGCCTTCCTTGAGAAGAACAAGCTATTCGGTAAGGGCTGCGGCTTGGTAGATCTATCGCTGCTGGCCTCGACGCTAATCACACCAGGCGCTTTGCTATGGACTGCAGATCGACGCCTTGCTGAGTTGGCCGCTCAGCTTGGCGTGGCCTATGCCATACCAACACATTGAGAGTCGGGGAAGCCCTTCTTGGACTCTCGGATAAGCAGAGACCGCCATGCACTGCCTCCTGAACTTGCGCGGACAACGGCTAGACCTGCAGTGCTGCTCCTCAATCCGCAGCACTGATTAAGCGCTGCCAACATCCAGGTGCAAATCTGCATCAAGGCTTTTATACTGTATGCCCATACAGGTAAAAGCCATGAATGCCGCAACCCACTCCATCACACACGATCCCGGTGACTTTGACCGCTGGCATCTGCCGTCGCACCTTGCGCAGGCGGTTTGGCGCGGCACAGAGGTAGCACGCTCGACCGGGAGAGCTTTCCCTACTGGTTTTACGGAGCTCAATGCCGCGTTGCCCGGTGGGGGTTGGCCAACTCATGGCTTGAGCGAGTTGCTGCTGCCCCAGGCCGCGCTGTGTGAATGGCGGTTGCTCGGGCCAGCCTTGCCTGAGTTGCTGGCGGACAAGGGTAGTCGGGTCTATCTGGTTGCTCCTCCGAAGACTCCACTCGCAATGGGCCTTGCTCAGCTCGGCCTTGCCCCAGAGCAACTTGTCTGGATTGATGCCAAGGGGCCGGCTGAACGGCTGTGGGCCGCAGAGCAACTCATTAAATCTGAGCCAGACGGTGCTGTGATTGCTTGGCTTCCTCAAGCAAGGCAGGACCAGATTCGCCGTCTGCAGGTTCACGCGCATGCATGCGATGCACCAGTGTTCTTGATTCGTCCCGAGTCAGCCCTACGGGACGCCTCGCCGGCACCACTGCGGCTCTCTGTATCTCTCGGCCAGGGCTGGGACATTGATGTGCAGATCCGCAAACGCCGGGGTGGTGCTGCCGTCGAAGTAATGCACCTGAGTGCTGTTCCGGGCAATCTGAATTCCATCATTCCGCCTCGTATGCGCAACCTTGGCATTCCAGTGCCAAGCATTCCACAGGAGGTGCACCATGCATTGGGCAGCTCTCATACCCATATCGCTTCCAAGCTCCGCATCGCCCATTGATCTACAGTCGCTGGCGGTCTGGGCTTTGCAGTTCACGCCGCGCGTGGCCATGGTCGAAGAGGGCGTACTGCTGGAGGTCGAGGCAAGTATGCGGCTATTCGGCGGCACAGCGGCGTTGCATTCGCTGGTGGAGGCTGGGGCGCAAGAACTCGGAGCCAGCGTTGCATGGGCACCGACAGGCCTGGCAGCACTTGCGTTGGCACGACAAGGTATGAGCGATGGGTTCCACGAGCCGTTGGTGCGCCTGCTTGATCGTCTGTTGCTGGAGCGAATTACCGCAGTGGCCAAGCATCAGCCGACCTTGGCGAGGGTTGGATGCAGAACCCTTGGCCAAGTGCGTGCGCTGCCGCGCGGCGGCATCGTGCGTCGCTTCGACAAAGAGCTTCTTGAAGCAATGGACCGCGCATATGGCCTGCGGCCAGAGGCTTACGCCTGGGCGACAGTGCCTGAGACCTTTCGAGCGCGACTGGAGCTCATGTGTCGCGTGGATCTGGCACCTGCCATGCTTTTCGGAGCGCGGCGGCTGCTTCTGCAGATGGCGGGCTGGCTCAAAGCTCGTCAGCTGGGGGCTACTGCGTTCACATTGCGGTGGTGTCATGACGACATGCGTGCTCGCGATGCCGGTACCGGAGGCGAACTGACCATCCGTACAGCGGAGCCAACACAGAACGTCGAGCACTTCGCTCGGCTGCTCGGCGAGCATCTGGCCAAGGTCGAGCTGCTCGCACCCGCTGGTGAGCTGGAGATCCTGGCTACCGAGGTGCAGCCCATTGTTGAGGAAAGCCGCTCGCTGATCCCAGAGGTTGCAAATAGAGCTCAATCCACCAAGTTGGCCCTAGAGCGAATCCAGGCACGGCTGGGCGATGGCGCGGTGCGTCTGCCACAGCTGACGGCCGATCACCGTCTCGAATGTATGCAGGAGTGGGGCTCGACCGAAGCTCGCCTTGCTTCCAAGTCCGACCTTGTGCACGAGCTGCCGCTTCCCAGCTGGGTGCTGGACAAGCCCATACGCCTGATAGAGCGCGCCAATCGCCCGATCTATCAAGGGTCCTTGCAGCTGCTGCTTGGTCCTGATCGAGTCGAGGGTGGCTGGTGGCATCGTGGCCATGAAGAGGGAAATGGCGAAGAAATCCCACTGAACGTGCAGCGTGACTACTGGGTTGCCCGCAGCGAGCATGCAGGTCTGCTCTGGATCTTCCAGGCACGCCTCGCCGGCGACCAAACCGCCTGGTTCCTGCACGGGCACTACGCCTGAGAGAGTGCGACCGTCATGGAAAACGTCCTGCCTGCCTATGCGGAGCTGCGGTGCATCTCCAATTTCACCTTCCTGCGTGGGGCCAGCCGGCCGGAGGAACTCGTAGAGCGTGCCCAGGAGCTCGGCTACAGCGCCCTGGCCATTACAGACGAGTGTTCGATGGCTGGTGTGGTGCGCGCACACGTTGCAGCCAAACAAGCGGGCTTGAAGCTGCTGATGGGCGCACAGTTCAGCATCCAGCCGCGTAATAGCAGCGAGGCACGATTCACCCTGGTGGCACTGGCCCAGAATCTCAACGGCTACGGCAATCTGTGCCAGTTCATCACCAAGCTGCGCCGCTCTTCCGAAAAGGGGACATATCGGCTCGATCTCGATGAGATCGATGGGAAGGAGCTTCGCGACAACCTGGTGCTGCTGTGTCCAGAGCGCTGCGCGACAGACCCACAGCTAGCCGCCATGGGCGGCTGGGCTTTGACACATTTCACGGGCCGCTGCTGGATTGGTGTGGATCTGGTGCGCCGGCTGGATGATGAGCTGTGGCTCCATCGCATGCGGGAGCTGTCCGATCTAACCGCATTGCCGCTCGTGGCCGTGGGCGACGTGCATATGCATGTGCGCTCGCGCAAACCCCTGCAGGACGTGCTGACGGCCACGCGCGTCGGCAAGCCGCTCACTGAATGCGGCTATGCGCTCCAACGCAGTGCGGAGCGGCACTTGCGCAGCCGGCTACGGCTGGCCCAAACATTCCCCGCAGAGCTGCTGGCTCAAACGCTGAGGGTCGCTGAGCGCTGCAAATTCAGTCTGGACGAACTGCGCTACCAATACCCTGATGAAGTCGTGCCTGCAGGGCACACGGCCGCCAGCTATTTGCGCCAGGCGACCTACGAGGGCGCAGGGCGGCGCTGGCCAGGCGGCATCCCAGAGAAGGTACAGCACCAGATCGAGCACGAGCTGGAGTTGATCTGCGAGTTGAAGTACGAACCGTACTTCCTCACGGTCTATGACATCGTGGCATTTGCCCGGTCGCGCAACATCCTCTGTCAAGGCCGGGGCTCCGCAGCCAACAGCGTAGTCTGCTACTGCCTGGGCGTGACGGAGGTAGATCCCGCGCGCATGTCCGTGCTCTTCGAGCGTTTCATCAGCCGGGAGCGCAACGAGCCACCCGACATCGACATCGACTTTGAGCACCAGCGCCGGGAAGAGGTCATTCAGTACCTGTACCAGAAGTACGGCCGCGACCGCGCTGCGCTGACGGCTGCCGTCATTTCCTATCGGCCTCGATCCGCCATCCGCGATGTGGGCAAGGCCTTGGGCTTCGAGCTCGAAGTGGTCGACGCCATTGCCAAGGGTCAGCAGTGGTTCGACGGCCGCAGCATTCGTCAGGAACGTTTCGATGAGCTCGGCATGGACACGAGCTCGCTGGCGGTGCAGCAGCTCATCACCTTGACGGAGCAGTTGATCGGCTTCCCACGGCATCTTTCCCAGCACACCGGCGGCTTCGTGCTCACGCGAGATCTGCTGTGCAGGATGGTTCCAGTAGAAAACGCCTCGATGCCGGATCGCACAGTGATCGAATGGGACAAGGATGATCTGGATGCGGCAGGCCTGCTCAAGGTTGATGTGTTGGCCCTGGGCATGCTGTCGGCCATCCGACGAGCATTGGAGTTCATCAGCCGGCGCCGTGGCTTCAATTTTTCGATGCAGGACATTCCTGCAGAGGACAAGGCTACCTACGACATGATTTGCCGTGCAGACACGGTTGGCGTGTTCCAGATCGAGAGCCGCGCGCAGATGACGATGCTGCCACGCTTAAAACCCAGGCGCTTCTACGACCTGGTGATCGAGGTGGCCATCGTGCGGCCTGGCCCGATTCAGGGCGGCATGGTGCACCCGTATTTGCGCCGACGCCAGGGCATTGACCCCGTGAGCTACCCGAGCGAAGCGCTAAAGGAGGCCTTGGGCCGCACCTTGGGCGTGCCCGTGTTTCAGGAGCAGGTCATGCAGGTGGCCATGCTTGCGGCAGGTTTCACTGCAGGCGAGGCCGATGGCCTGCGCCGAGCCATGGCAGCCTGGAAGCGCAAAGGTGGCCTCGAAAAGTATTACGACAAGATCGTGCACGGCATGACCTCACGCGGCTACGAGCGCGAGTTCGCAGAGCAAATTTTTGAGCAGATCAAAGGTTTCAGCGAATATGGGTTCCCAGAAAGTCACGCGGCCAGCTTCGCTCTGCTGGTCTATGCCAGCTGCTGGATCAAGCGCCATGAGCCTGCCGCATTCCTTGCGGCCATGCTCAACAGTCAGCCGCTGGGGTTCTATTCCGCCAGCCAGCTGGTCCAGGACGCGCGCCGCCACGGCGTCGAAGTACGACCTGTCGACGTGATGCACAGCGAGGTGGACTGTACGATCGAAGACATCGAATCCAAGCCAGCTGTTCGGCTTGGCCTGCGCCTTATCTCCAGCCTGCGCAGCACCAGCGCGCAGCGTATTGCACAGGAGCGTCATCGAGCACCGTTCGACACCGCTGAGCAACTTGCCATGCGTGTGCGTCTACAGCAACACGAGATGAAGGTTCTAGCGGCTGCAGGTGCCCTGGCCACGCTATCTGGGCACCGTCGCCAACAGGTTTGGGATGCCGCAGCCATGCACGCCGCGCCAGAGCTACTAGAGGTGGCCACGGTTGACGAAGCTTTCCTGGAACTGCCGGCAGCGCCCGAGGGAGAGGAGGTGCTATGGGACTTCGCCTCGACAGGCCTGACGCTGCGCAGTCACCCCATGCGCCTTCTGCGGCCGCGGCTGAACAAGTACAAGCTCAAGACCTCCAGGCAGCTGCGCACTGTCGTCAGCGGCGAGCGAGTGCGGACTGCCGGCATCGTGACGCTGAGGCAACAACCGGGCACGGCCAACGGCACGGTTTTCGTCTCGCTGGAAGACGAGGAGGGCAGCACACAGGTCATTGTCTGGCGCGACGTGCGCGATGAGCAGCGCCAGGTGCTGCTAGGGTCACGCCTTCTTGCAGTCGAAGGGCGTTGGCAGCGCCAAGGACAAGTGTGCAACCTGATCGCTGAGCGACTGGCTGATCTGTCCCATCTCTTGGGCCGTCTTTCCACCGAGAGCCGAGAATTTAAATGAGGATCGGGCATGATTGGCGACCTATGAAATTCAAAGCAAATACAAGCGAAATCGCACCATCAGCTGTACTTCGCTACGGGACCTGGTTGGGTTACTTAGAAAATATGGATCTGCCTTTTACACCGGAAAACTACAAAATTACTCAAGTAGCAGATGACCGTTGGAGCGTCACCGATCTTGCTGGCAAGCAGGTCTACCTCGGTATTGGGCCTGTGGAGCTGGTGGCGGCCTAGACGCAATTCTGGTTGAACTGACCACCTGTGCCGGTTGCTGCTGACTAGGCTGCTGGTCGTGACCGACTGAGTTCGGCCAGAAGTAGCCCTTGAATGCATTCTCGCAAGTGAAGGCTTCAGGCTGATCTGAAATCCTTTTCTCCTAGCCAGATAGCCTCGCGTACTCAACCACTCAACTTATCTCACTCTCGGGCCAGGAGTTATCGCACCGCGCTTCCCCACGGGTGAGGAAGTGATCAACAAGCATTGCTAATCGTTCTTACTTTACTTTCATGCTAGAGCGTCTCCTACATTGAAGACGGCTATCAAAAAATAATATTTATTGCATAGATTAACTGCGGTGCATGCACCTAACACCTGAGTTCAAGAGGCCATATGTCTAGGGAGAGCGCGTCACCTGTCACTAAACATGTCATCCCTATGGATGAGGTGTTGATTCGGACAGCGCTATCAAAATCGATGCTCTACAAGCTCTTGCGTCAGGACAGGTTTCCTCACCCAACGCCGATGAGCAATAGAAGCATTGGCTGGTTCGAGGCTGATATTGATAACTGGCTACAGGCTAGAAAAGCAGCTCGCCAAGTCAATCTCGCACTCCCCCTCGTCTACATGGCGGGCAGGATGGGAGAGCCTGTAGAAAACAAGAAGTCAGGCGGGGACCTTTCTTGCTGGGGAATCTTCGATGTTTCCAAATCCAGTGCCCTCGGTGCTTTAGGAACGGAAAGCTCGGAAGCTGAGGTACTGATCGCGCCGCCGCAAGAAATGGTCTTTTATGGAACGCGCACAAGGTTCATGTACTCGGGCCCCTGGAAGGCCAGAGGCAGCGACTACGGGTACATGCATGGAGTGACTTCGTGCTCGCCTGATATAGCTCAGAACGCGGCATACCGTGGAGCGCTCCAAGGCATTTCACGGGCTGATGTAGTTGTGGCCTATCTCGAAGATCTGGAAGGCTATGACACTCTGGTTGAGATTGGCTACGCCCGGGCGGCTGGTAAGAGGGTGATCGTGATTACTTCACCGGCACTTCATAAGCCACCGCTTAACGATGGTTGGGGTAGCGGGCTCTGGTTTGCTATCCGGGCTGCGGATCGGCACATTGAATTGCCGGACCACTCTGGCAGCACCTCAAAGGAGCACTGGCAAGTGGCTCATGCACAAGCAGCAATGATGATTGCGGAGTGGTATCCAGGCACTATGGTCTCTACCGCCTAAAGCCTTGCCCATATCCAGGTTGCCAAGGCTTTTGAACATTACCAAACAGGGCTGCACAATTGAAAGCAGTCAGGTAAAAATCGTCTTCAACCTTACGAATAAATTCTCTTATCAAAAATACTCAATCAAAGAATATCTGTAAGAAAAATTCCATTTATCTCGAACTTGAAATTCACACAAAAAATCGGTTTTAAATGATACCTGTCAGCATCGCATATCTGACAGCTTGTGCTCTGGTTCTGACCTGCATTTTTCCATAAATATTTTTTACATGTGTTGCCACGGTCAAAGGGCTGATTTCCAGGTAGGACGATATCTCTTGAGTGGTTTTTCCTTGAGCTATCAACTTCAATATATCTATTTCTCTTTCAGTCAGTGACTCAAATTTTTTATGCGTGAAGATTTTTTCTCCCTGCATAGCTGCATTAAATATTTTTGGAATGATTTTTTTCGCCACCCGGGGAGATATCGCAGCTCCACCATTGGCTACTTCCAGCACGGCCTGCAAATAGCTTCCAAACCACGAATTCTTCACCAGGTATCCAACAGCGCCTCTCTTAAGAGCATCCATGGCCGCATCGTCGCTTTCACTTGCAGAAATTGCGATGCATAGCACGTCAGGCCTTTTTAGCTGGATGGACTCCAGCAGCTCAGCTCCTTGGCCTTCGCCAATAGACAGGTCGATGAGGAGTACGTCGAACTCTTGTGAAAAGACGTTCTTACGAGCCTCTTTGTAGCTGGACGCCTGCCCTACAAGAAGAGTGCGCGGGTCACGCATGAGCTCCTGCGCGATTACGTTCCTGATGTGTCTGTCTTCGTCGACCAGAAAGACTCGCACAGGTTGGCTCTGCTGACCCTTCATGTCGGATGGCCACATGCCACCGAAAGCAATAGATGCGCCTTCAGTTCTGCCGACGTCAGACCGTGAGCTCATAGATGCGTCGGATAGATACATGTGACACCCCAGCAGGTAGATGGATTGGTTGGAAGTCACGCGAAAAATAAAATTTCCCTTTTTAAAAATCCACTAAAAGTAAATAAAGAAATACGTAGTTTATATTTTTACAAATTAAAACTATAATATGTGGTATCGATTAAAGTAGATGCGTGAAAAATAGATATAAACCCTTTGTTGTTGAAACATTAGACATGGAAAGTAAACAGAAATACAAATTACTTTTTTTAACACTGTAAGAATTTTCCCATGGATGCTATTTCTTCAATAGCGCACCATGTATAAAACACAATAACTTAATCAGTTTTTTATTGAATTAATTTAGTTAAGAAAATATTTTTAAACAGGGTATTACTGTTTCTCAGTCATTTTCTGAAACTGCCACTACCGAACGCTTGTTTTGGAACGTAACCAAGCACTCCAGAACTTGTTGACGGTTAACAGGGGACTTTTGCATATCTGCAAATGGTCTTTTGCTCACACACACTCTCTCTTTCACTTGTCTGAAAACTCGCTATTCAAAGGAACGATCATGAAAAAGTCTGTGATTGCCATGGCGGTTATTGCGTTGGCTGGTGTTGCATCTGCTGCTGTGAGCAGCTCAAGTATTGCTGCTACCAACACGACGTCGAGCGCATCGTCTGCCACGATGTCGGGTGCGGCCAGCTCGGGCAACGGAAGTGCGCTGAGCATGAATAGTGCAACCTCCGGAGCAACGTCGAATGCAAACGCTGCTGGTGGCGCTATCGGTGCAGGCGGTTTTGGCATCGGTGGAGCAGCTGTCGGCGGTAGCGCAACTACCTTCGGTAATGTGAAGAGCCTTTCCGCCACCTCTGGCAACGGTGTTGCGGGCGGCGTAGCGGCTACCAATGCCAATGCGGGCTCGGCTGCTGCTGCCGGCTATAACGCAGGACCTGTCAACGGCACTGCCTTTGGCGGCGCCTCTTCTCAGACCGCGAATGTTGCTGCAACTGGCGCCGGCCCCGGCGGCGGCCTGGCCTACGTCCACAACAATGCGGGCACCACCTCTGGCTACAACGCCACATCGGGA
The DNA here is from genome assembly GCF_000761245.1 of Comamonas testosteroni. Classification (GTDB taxonomy): domain Bacteria; phylum Pseudomonadota; class Gammaproteobacteria; order Burkholderiales; family Burkholderiaceae_C; genus Comamonas; species Comamonas testosteroni_C. The sequence continues at coordinate 66,964 of NZ_AWOR01000051.1, forward strand.
GCCGTTTCCTCACCTTGGGGCTCGCTGACCAATACCACATCGAACGCAGGCTCTGTGGGTACCGTCCATCAGAATGCCGGCTCTTGGGGTAACGCTGGCTACTTCTCCAACGGCGGTGGCACCTCCGGTACTGCCGGTGCAGGCTCAACGGCCAATGCCAACTAAGGCAGCTATCCCAAGATAGTTGTGTTTGTCCCGGGCCTAGCTGCCTGGCCGGGCTCGGGCAACGTAGGAGCAAAGCATGAAACTCTCCATAGCTCTGTTAAGTCTTTGCGTTCCTTTGTGCAGCTATGCGCAAAGTGCCGACAGCAGCGCGCAAAGCTCCTCTAACTCCTCATCAGTAGGGGCACAGCAGAACCAGTCAGTCACCATTGTCAATCCGGTTGCATCTCCGGCAGAGAGCCGATCAACGGCCATGATGGAAAGCCGATCCACGTCAACCTCCGACCAGAACATCACAACAAACGGCACGACCACTCAGAACCTGAACAGCACGGTGTCCGGGACGTCCAAGAACATCGTCGAGTACACCGGCACATATACACTGAAGAACGTTCCCAGCGTGGGCGGCCCCAATCTCACGACCAGCAATGACACCTGCATGGGCAGCAGCAGCGGCAGTGCCAACGGCCCTGGCTTTGGCGTGAGCTTCGGCACAACCTGGACGGACGAGCATTGCAAGCGCCTGAAAATGAGCCGTGAGCTCTGGAACAAGGGCATGAAGGCAGCCTCGCTGGCAATGGACTGCATGGATCCCGCTGCTCGCGTGGCACTGGAGATCACGGGTTCGAAATGCCCGCAATCCATGACCGCAGATGAGCGCCGGAACAACTACGGGCCGGATGCTTCGGCACAGGGTAGCGTAACCCCTGCTGTGCCGCCCTCAGAGGCTCAGTCAAGCTTCGCGCCTGAGGTCACTCGCCCCACGGCTATCACCTCTGTGATGGATGACCCACGTACAGCACAGCTGTATGGCAATTAGTGGGCGTGATTCCTAACCTAGGAGGCCGCTATGGGCAAGACTCTAGCT
>NZ_AWOR01000052.1 GCF_000761245.1 Comamonas testosteroni
AGTCTTTGAAAAGCCCAGCCTGGAAGGCCTGTTGCCCGCACAACGCGCGACGCATGGGCCGCGCGTTCTGCTGCTGTATGGCTCGGTTCGCGACCGCTCCTACAGCCGACTGCTGACCGAAGAGGCGGCGCGACTGCTGCGCAAGATGGGGGCCGAGACCAGGATCTTCGACCCGCGCGGCCTGCCGCAGCCCGATGGTGCCCCTGACGATCACCCGAAGGTCAAGGAACTGCGTGAGCTGGCTATATGGGCCGAGGGTATGGTCTGGACGTCTCCTGAGCGTCATGGTGCGATGAGCAGCATCCTCAAAGCGCAGATAGACTGGATTCCTTTGTCCTCTGGTGCCGTGCGACCGACGCAAGGCAAGACATTGGCGGTGATGCAAGTCTCGGGGGGCTCGCAGTCCTTCAATGCGGTCAACCAGATGCGTGTGCTGGGTCGCTGGATGCGCATGATCACCATCCCGAATCAGTCGTCCGTTGCCAAGGCATTTGCCGAATTCGATGAGGCTGGCCGGATGAAGCCCTCTTCGTATTACGAACGGGTGGTGGACGTGATGGAAGAGCTGGTCAAGTTCACGCTGCTGACGCGAGACTGTTCGGACTACCTGGTGGATCGCTACAGCGAGCGCCGTGAAAGTGCCGAAGAACTGTCCAAACGGGTCAATCAACGCAGCATTTAAACGATACAGATGGCACTGAACCGCACGCAAGTCACAGTCCTTCTCGGGATTGCCCAAACCCTGTCCTGGGCCTCGTCGTACTACTTGCTTGCGGTGCTGGCCAAGCCAATCAGTCAGTCGACAAGCACCTCGTACTCTCTGGTGTTCGGCGCTTTCTCTGCAGCCTTGCTGGTGGCTGCTGCGGTAGGCCCTATTGCGGGCCGATTGATTGATCGCTTTGGCGGAAGGTCAGTGCTTCTCGCCAGCAATCTGGTTTTTGCCTGTGGCTTGCTGATGTTGAGCCAGGCCACGCAGACAATGCATATCTTCGTGGCGTGGGCGTTCATGGGTGTAGCGATGGGCAGCGGCCTCTACGAAGCCGCATTTGCCAGTGTTGTGCACCTGTATGGCCAGGATGCGCGCCCAGCCATTACCGGAATCACGCTTTTTGCTGGCTTTGCCAGCACAGTGGGCTGGCCGCTTTCCAGCTATCTGGAAGGCCTGTACGACTGGCGCGCCGTATGCATGTTCTGGGCCGCCCTGCATCTGCTGCTGGGCCTTCCGCTCAATGCCTTGTTATCGCGTGCCAAGCCCAACCCGAGGGAAGTGTTCGAAGAACAAAAGCCGCCTGGAGCCGTGCCTGAGGGCGCAAGCAACGCAGGCATCAGTCTTAAGCGCACTACCTATCTGATGGCCTACGTTTTCGCGGCGTCCTGGTTCATCAGCACTGCCATGGCTTCCCACCTGCCTCAGATTCTTCAGGCCAGCGGTGCAACTTTGGCTGCTTCGATTGCTGCCGCTGCATTGGTCGGGCCCGCCCAGGTTGCAGGTCGGGTGGTGGAATACAGCTTTCTCAAGAAAGCACACCCGTTGCTGTCTGCTCGCCTGGCCATCCTTGCCCATCCCTTGGCTGCCGTCTGCCTGGGACTTGCAGGTGCGTCTGCAGCCAGTGTCTTTGCCATCCTGCACGGCCTTGGCAATGGCATCTTGACGATTGCCATAGGCACGCTGCCGCTCAAGGTGTTTGGCTCTCAAGGATATGGCCAGCGTCAAGGCTGGCTCATGGTGCCTGCACGCATCGTGCAAGCCGGGTCACCATTTCTTTTCGGGCTGGCTGTCGCAAACTGGGGCAGCCAGGCTCTGTGGCTGTCTTCTGTGCTGGCGATCAGTGCATTTGCGGCTCTGTGGTCCACGCGTGTGAGTGCACAGCAATAAAGGCAAAAGGAGGTCACCAATGTCGTTTCACGATGTGATCATCGTCGGAGCTGGTCAAGCAGGCCTATCTGTGGCGTACTTCCTGCGCCGCACCAATCTGTCGGTGCTGCTGCTGGATGCCGAGGAGGCTGGTGGTGGAGCCTGGCAGCATGGATGGGATTCGCTGAGGCTTTTTTCTCCCGCATCGTGGAGTTCCATCGCGGGATGGCCGATGCCTGCTTCGGTTGACCAGTATCCAGGTCGTGACCATGTGGTCGACTATCTTCGCAAGTACGAGGCACGCTACGAACTCAAGATCGAGAGGCCGGTTCGCGTCACAGGCATTGAATGCACCGAGCAAGGCTTCCAGGTCAATGCCGAAGCGAGGAGCTGGAACTCGCGCGCCGTTGTATTTGCCACGGGAACGTGGCGAAATCCATTTGTTCCCAACGTTGAGGGTCTGGCGTCCTTCAAGGGACAACAGTTGCACTCAGCTCAGTACCGATCACCTGAGCCCTTTAAAGGCAAGAAAGTGATGGTGGTCGGCGGAGGAAACTCCGGTGCACAGATCCTGGCGGAGGTCTCGCTTGTTGCTCAGTCCACGACCTGGGTCACGCTGGAGCCTCCAGCCTTTTTACCGGACGAGGTCGATGGACGCGTACTCTTCGAGAGGGCCACTGCACGCTGGCAGGCCCTGCAGGAGGGTAAAGATCCAGAGAACCTGCCAGGTGGCTTTGGCGATATCGTGATGGTTCCCCCTGTCCTTGAAGCACGCCAGCGCGGCGTGCTGCATTCTGTCGGCCCATTCGAGAAGCTCACGGCGGACGGGGCTCAATGGGGCGACGGAAGTACCAAGCCTTTCGACGCGATCATCTGGTGCACCGGCTTTAGGCCAGCGTTACAGCCTCTGGAGACTCTTGGCGTTGTCAACGAATGCAGAGTCGCGGTAGACGGTACACAGGTGCGTGGCGTCCCAAGTTTATGGCTTGTGGGCTACGGTGAGTGGACCGGGCCAGCATCTGCCACGCTCATTGGAGTCATGCGCACAGCTCGCAGCACAGCAAGCGAGATTACGCAGCACCTATCGGACTGAATGACCGCTGCTCCTGGATCTAAAGGTCTGCTGCAGGTCGGCAGCACCACTTCATCTCCAGTGATAGCGGGCATTCAGTGCTCTCTCGGTTTTCCGATGGATCACCGACTGCTGCCAGCCCGAAGCCGGTCATTTGGGGATCGACTTGCGCACGGCTCCTAAGGTCCGCCATGCGGCTGCAACCGGTAGTTGGCCATCCAGACATGAGCAGCAGCAGTCGGTTGAAGCCACAGTGCAACGCAGTCATTTGCCAAAGAAGTGCGGACGGCAGCAACGGATCAATCTGCTCCATTGCGCCACCCACTGCCAGCTTTGACGTGCTTGATAAGCTCTGCGGAGCTTCATCACACTCAAAGTGGCAATATGAAATGCAAATCGCTGGTGGGTTTAGCAGCGAATCGGTGATGGTTTTGCCGTGCGAACGCTTGGCGGACTTGAGGCAAATACTCACCGCACGGCCCTGACAGAAAAATTCACTCGTAGAACAGGGTGAAGAATGCTGTGGTCGACACGAAGCCCGAGCCCATCGCCGAAGGGCTTGCAGCCGTACGGAAATAACGTGCCGTCAACGGAATCTTGACTCGTGTGGAGCTGAGAGATGTTGTGCCATGGACCAATTTCGAGCCCAGCTGCAGTTGGGTGGTGCTGCTCAGATCGCCCTTGAAAAGGGTGACGCCCACCCCGCTTGCCATGCCCTCGTCACTGCCATTGACTAGAACGTTACTGCCAGCGGAGGTTTGCGTGCCGTCAACCTGGTAGCTGACCTTCACACCACTGTCGCAGAGCAGGTTGATATTGAAGGTTTTCGCCTTGTCGTTGGCCCGTGGGATGGGCGAGGCATCAAAATCAGTCTTGGCAATCGTCGGCAGGCGCACATCGATAGAGCGGCTGTCAGCATTCATCTCACAACCGAGGCCGGTGATTTGCGAGCTACTGGTGATGGAGAGCGTCGTTACAACCAAGTTGTTGTAGCTCACTGCGGAAGACCCACCAATAGTGACCACTCCCGCAGAGACATCGATGTCATCGGTCTTGATCAGGCGCACTCGCCAGCTGGTATTCAACGGGTACCTCGTTGGCGCTGCCACTGGCCAGCTCAGGCTAGGCAGCGGGGTAATTTGGGTTGGGTTGGGGTTGCAATTGGCCAGCATCTGGTTGCACCAGAACACCGAAACACCGATGCCCGGCACATTGGTGGCGAATACCGAGGCAAAGCCGTTGCTGGTATGTCCAGGAACTGCTGCACCGATGCCGCCAGCATGGGTGCCACTCACCTTACCCTGAACGTCACACTCGATGCTGGTTCCAGAAAATCCCTTCCAGCCACTGTCCCACAGCGCGGTGCCGTTGGGGGCGTTACGCGGGATGCTCAAGGTTGACGGCAGGGCCACCGTAGCCTGCACGTTTTGACTGCCCTGTAGGAAACTGCACCCCGCCGCCAGCGCTGAAGGCCCCCACAACAGGGCAATGAGTAGAAGAAAAATTCTCATGATGACTCCTCGTGAACTGAGCGCGGCAGGGACGCACTGGATGGTTTGCTGCACAGCGCCTGTGCCTTGATGAAGGGCGACTCGCGCTTGTGCTCCAGCGATGGCAAGCTGTAATGCACCAGGCACTGGCGATCACTGCTTTGGCCCCAACGCACGGTCAGTTGGCCCTGTGGCTCGGTGGCGCGGAAGAACACTCGACTGCCTTGCCCCACTAGCGTCAAGCTGTTGCCCTGTGCATCGAGCACCTCTGCACCCATCGGCAGCGCTTGGCGCTGCTCGTTGTGCAGAGTCAGCAACACGGGCTCGCCCGTCACGGTGGGGTAGTTCAGCATCACCACTGCGCCATAACGCGGGGCGATGCTCTGCGAAGTAAGTTGCAGCTCGACGTCGTCGGCGATGCCCTTGGGGTCGAGCGCCACTTCGTTTTGCCGGTACGGCATCAGGCTGGCCACTACGCCGTAACCACTACCGTCCAATTGGTCTCCGTTGTTGTTGAGCATCCGCGCCCCCTTGGCGTCTTTTGCCTGGACGATGGCACGCGTTTCGCCCTGGCTCTGACTGAAGGTGATGCCCTCAGGATGCGCCACCACACTCCCTGACAAACCCAGGCCAATCTGGCGATAGCCGTCACCCTGGCTGTAGCTGCCAGACAGATTGGTGCTGGCCGCGCGGTATTGCACATTAACGCCGCCCGAGTTGCTGGTATCGCCTTCTGCGCGTGAGCGCGAACCATAGACGCCGTAGTTGAACTGGTTGAATTCGCCGAGCACGCCGGAAACGTTCAGTTGGTTATTCAAGTCACCCTTGTCCGAATAGGTGCTCGAGCTGCTCAGGTAAGGTGCGCGGCTGGATCGGCCCAGCGGAAATGACAGCATGAGCATGTACTGCGTGATTTTTTTGCCGCGATTGGACTCAACGCGACTGGCTGACAAGCTCATGCTGCCCCAGCGATAACTGTTGGAGTAGCCAGCCTGGTAATTCGTGTCTCTGGACTGGCCGGTCTGCCAGTAACTTTGAGAGGAGCCGCTTAGAAAGAGGCTGCCGTAGCCTTTGGCCAGGGGCTGATTGATGTTCACCTGGAAGCGGCTACGCTGACGACGTGCAGGCGCAGCGCTGGGATCGCGGGCTCGGGCAAAGTCGCCAAAACTCAGGTAACCCTCGCTGGAGAACCGATACGCCGCCACCGCGAAATTAGTGCGCGTGCTCTCCAGCAACTTGCTGTAACTGAGGCGAGAGCCCTGGCCTCTTGCCGAACTTTTCAAGCCACCACGCTCTTGCAACCCCGAGGCACGGGAATGGGTGATATCAAAGGCGAACGCTCCCAGCGATGTACTCAGCGCAACGCCGCCCTGCACAGCCAGGTATTGGTCTGCAATGATGCTGCCGATGTAGCCGGTCCACCTGTTGGAGATGCCGCGTTGGTAAGTGCCCTGGGCGAAGCGTGGCTTGTTCTTGAGCGAGTCATCGCGGTACTTGCCGGCGGTGAGGCTGTAACGTGAAGTGCCCGGTCGCAGCAACTGGGCCACCGAAGCGAAAGGCACGGTGAAGCTGCGTACGCGGCCATCGGCCTCGGTCACTGTTACGTTCAGGTCGCCTGAGTAGCCGGTGTTGTACAAATCATTGATGACAAAGGGGCCGGGCGCCACGCTGGTTTCGTAGAGCACAGTACCGCCCTGGCGTACAGTCACCCGCGCGTTACTCTCGGCGGTGCCGCGAATGGCTGGAGCGAAGCCGCGCTGCGAATCGGGCAGCATGCGATCATCCGAGGCTAGTTGTACGCCCGTGTACGGCACACTGTCGAAGAGGCCCGATGGCGTGTAGTACTCACCCAGCGTCAGCTGCGACTTAAGGCCGGTCAGGTCCCGCTGCGCATAGCTGCTTACCGCGTCATAGTGGCTGGTCGTTGGGCCGCTGCCACTGCTTTGGCTGTAGCTGCCGTTGTGGCGCAGTCGCCAGTTGCCGATGTTCAGTCCGAGATTGAGGCCGGTGTAGAGCTGGGTACTTTCCTGGCCGCGCCCATCGTTGCGATAGGCGTTGGCGTTGTAGTCGATGAACCCGGCTGTGACACCGCGATCCCACTCACGCGGATCGACATAACCGCGGCTGGAAAGCTTGAGGAACGCCTGCGGAATGGTCAGATCCAGACGCAGGGTGGCCAGGTCCAGCTCGGCTTGGGCACCCGGCAGTTGCTGGGTGATATCTACACAGTCTGCATCCGGCGCCGCAGCATCCGGCACTCGCGCCGCATCCAGCCCCAGGCTTGCCAGTTGATTGCGCTTGAAGCAGTAGCGTGAAGCCCGGCCATCCTGCGCATCCTGCACGATGATGTCCTGCTGCCCGATCCCGTTCTGATTCACGTAAACATCCAGCTGATAGCTACCTGGCACCACCGGGTTGCCGCGTTCGAAACGCGAGATATCCACCCTGTCGCTCGCAGACCCCTGGAGAAAAGCTGGATTGAAGGACGCCTGCTGGCCCCCCGTTTTCGCGAGTACCTGACTGATACCTCCAGTCAAGGCAGCACTGACGATAGCGGCCCGCAATGCGTCACGAAGCGACAAGCGAGCATCGATGAACATGCACCAACGCTGAAATATACAAATGAGCAGACGCACCCCAACTCCTTGAGGCTCAGTGCAGACTGGCGGACTGCTCGGGGGCAGCACCGAAGTCGCTCATCCAGCGGAAACGTACCTTGCCCCCATCGATCCCAGCGCTGTAGCCTGGCAGTGGGAAGTCATGGCTGCTGAACGGCACGATCATGCCGCCGCCGGTATCCGTGGTACGGCCACCCTGATCCAGTGACAACGCACTGAACGACAGGTGATAAGGGCTGGAATTTTCGCCACGCAGTACATAGCCATCGCCATCGCCTTGACGCTGTACCCGCCAGACCACCTGCTCGATAGCCTTGTGCAGATCACCCGACAGGCCACTGGGGCGGTAGAACAGTTTCAGGCGTGACCGCACAGCGATCTGCATCATGTTTCCGCTGGAGTCCTGCGGCAGCGGCGGGATCTCCAGCGCATTGAACCAGAACAGGCTCTCGCGATCCTGCGGCAGGTTTTCGCCGGTAAATGCCAGGCGCACGCTCTGACCTTTCAGCGGGTCGAGCCTGAAGATGGGTGGCGTTGCCAGGAAGGGCGCGTCCGCATCCTGCGGCTTGCTTTGAGTATCACCACGATCAACCCAGATCTGCATCAAAGCGGGGTCAGATCCCTTGTTGGTGAGTTTGATGGTGACTTCGCGTTCCTTGGCGGGGTAGACGATTCGCGTTCCATCGATCGATACGCCGGCGTGGGCGACGGATAGGGTGGACAAGCAAAGCAGTACGCTGCTGAACACGTCCCGTAACCAATAAGCGGACATTGCTGGTTTCTCTTGACTACCCGGGACGTGCGCCCCGGGCTATGCGGATTACTCGTAGGTCAGTTGGAAGTTCGCTGTGGCTGCGACAGCACCGGCGCTAGCGCCACCCGCTTGCGAGTAGTACTGCAGGTAGTACTGCAGGTTGGCCGCGCCGCCGCTCACGTCAACCGCGCGTTCCAATTGCTTGGTAGCGTCGTCGGTATTGATGTTGATCACGTTATGGTCTTTATCGAGCACTTGCACCTGTACGTTGCTAGCCGGACCGGTAGCAGCGCTGTTTTTGAGGTTGCCATGGGCATCGACGTGGTTGTTTGGAACGAAAGCTGCAGAGACTTTCACCCCGTTGGAGCAGCCGTTCACACTCAAGGAAAAACCGCCACGACCGGTACTGCTCTGCGCGGCAGAGAGCAAATCCTTGTCGACAGGAGGCAGCGTCACATTGACACTTGCGGCAGAGGTACCAAGTACACAACTGGTTTCAGTGACCTTGCCAGTAATGTTGACCACACCGGTCTGAGGGGTGGCCGCATAAGCTTGGGCACCAAGACCGACGCCCGCCATACAGATCAATATAGTGCGCAGTTTAGATTGCATATCGCTCTTTCGATTAATTAAAAACACCAACGATTAATCTGCCGATCAGAAACATTCTTGGCGCCTAGCCCGCAAAACTATTTTGCTTACGGAATAAGCAACTTTGACAGAGAAAGTTATGATCAACAGGAGGTTGATATGATCAAATTCACCCGTATAAAACTCAATAAGAATAGTCTTAAAAATTAAAAATAATTAAAGTCAGTCACATGATTGGCACAGCCTTGGAGATGAAGGGCAAGGGGATTGCAGGCGGCTTTTTTGACGCCGCAAATATGGCATTCACCTTGGGCGGCGGGGGCACTGAGCAGTCATCGAGCCGGCACATACAGACCAGCACCACGCTGGGAGCGCGTACGATTGGATGAGTTTGGGCCAGGATTGACTGTCTTCTTTGGGTAGCAGGTAGTATTGCGACAGTCGCAGATTGGCTAGGTGCAGACATAGCCCGATTGATAGACATCAAGCGGATGGCCGAATGCTAAGCTGGGCTCTTAAGAGAAGAATTTTTGAGAGGGACTCACATGTCGGACGACAGCGAACTCTATTTTCTTGAACATGAAAACCGCCCAACTCGAACTGAACTTGAGTCCAACAGCTCCCCATACCTATTGTCTGAATGGCATCTTCCTATTGTTTGGGTTGCATTGTTTCAACCATGGGATGCACGCATCGATGCCACCTCCATTCGAGATAGGGATAGAGCATACTTCGCAGCAAAGCGATACGACGCCATTACCAACTTAGAGAAAAGACGGCCTTGGATACGTACAGCAGCTCCAGGCTTGGATGAAGTCTGGCTGGACTCATTCACAGAATTTCTCATGGCCTGCGAGCTTTCATGGGTTCATGTTCAACCTCCTCCATTATTCGAAGAAGGTTCTGCTCCTAGCATTAATGATTTGAGACAACTGCTGGCGATATTTGACATACCCCAAAGTTCGCTGGACGCAACCACAAAAGACGTTGCCGATGATCAAGACTTATATAGGACATGCTTCGCCAGCCAATTCAATTCGACCGAAGTAGATATCAAGCTCTTTAGCCTCGGCGCAAGCGGCACTGACAACTTGATGAAGTGGGAGACTCAATAGCTGAATCTGTGCTTTGGGGCGTTCTGAAACGCTCAGCCTACTGGCCAGAACCCGTCACAAACTGATCAGATCAAATAACTTAACTCTGCCCGGCAATATGACCTTGTTAAATTTAATTACCGTCAATAATCAACTGTCATTCCTAACCGTCTATATGTGTTGGTGCGTGGCTGTTTTTGGTTTATTGCTAGGATTATTTGAGCCCAAAGGACTCATAGTTTCTGCAGTTTTTGCTGGAGTTGGCTTGATATTGTTCTGGAATAAAGTTATTGCAAATCGACGCAGAGTTACGTTAGATGCAGCTAGCTCTCAAGTGGTCATTTCGAGTGTCTCTGCCTTCTTTAAGCCAAAGCAGCGCGTCTATCCTCTAGAGCTGTTTGGCTCAGTTCAGTCATACATCCAGCAAGGAAAGAGTCCCGTCAACCGCGTAGAACTGGTCACTAAGACTGGGGGGCAGGCATTGCTGCTTGCTTTATTTAAGCCTGCAAATGCGGCTCCTTCGTTCTTCTCTTTCCCTGCACAAGGAGAAAATAAGAATGCAGAGCGCCTTCGGCAAGAGGTCGCTGTTCATCTTGGGCTTGTTGATCGAGGTTTTCTCGGGAACAGAATGTTCGGCGCGCAACTCAAAGACTGACAGTCTCTCAGTGACTAAAGAATTCGTGCCAATGGCCGCTCTGGGTCGGTCGGCGACGGTCGCAGACCGGCCAGGAGCAGCTGGCCACCGCATCCTCTTGGGCGGCTACTTCAGACTGGTTGCGGCCTTTCAACTCAACAAGGGCGATGACTGCAACTACCACAAGCAGTCATCGCACTGAGTTTACTTTTTCCCCCCGCTAGGTGGCGCATTGCTACGTCCTCCACCAGATGGATTGCCTGTTCCACTTGGCCATCCACCGCCATTTCCCTGACCACGGCCGCCTCCGGTTGATCCGCTACTTTTCCCACTACCTTGGGAGCTACTACTTCTACCCCCGCTATTACCGCCACTTCTACTCATTTTCTTTCTCCTTGCCGGATCACTTAGGGATGCATCACTATCCGGCTTCGTGCTGCATTTGGATTGCCATACTTATATGAAGCACTCCTATAAATTCGAGCGATTCAGTTGTTTAAGGCTCTTGTGAATACATCGATTTCTCTGAGAATCCACTGGGTCTTCAGAGGCAGTGCTGTATGGGGCATCAGCGTTTTTGGATCTCGCACATACTGTGGGGTATAGCCCATCAATCCTGCATAGTTCGCCGCACTCTGGCCTAAGCCTTCGTAAAAGCGATCGAACAACTCAGCCTCATTCCGCTCTGAAAGCAACCGATACTGAGACTTGCAGAACGCACATACTTGGATGTAAAAAGCGATGAATAGTGGCCCGGCGGTGTACTTAGACTGCTCGAGCGCTGACTTAAAGTGCGTGAGAGCCAGCAGGCTGTCACCGGCAAACATCGCATCACGGGCGCGTGCCCATTCGATGAGCCAACTGGGGGGGGTATCTAACCCTACATGCCAAGTTCCTTCAGTGAACGATCTATATTCCGTCTTGTAGGCTAATTCAGCGCTGCCCGGAATGTCTGCAGCGAGGTTGAGTGAACCAGGTAAGCTTCGGATCTGGTCGAGCAGGGCTTGATAGCGGGAAGATGCATGCTGAGCGACAGATTCATCAATATTTGGGTAGTCGTTGATTTGCAGATCCATCAAGTCGCTGCTTGGGATTGAGTGCAAGCGCTCTGCCGAAAGGTTCGTCAAGCTGTCTCCCGCCAACGGCACGAATGGACCGTAACTTGCTACATGTACATTTAGATTGTGCGCAATCATTGCTCCAAATGCATGAATCGCGAATGCGTTTTCGTTGACAGCCTTCGGCAGGTGATAGTTCAAGGGTTGAAGAGTTGGATAAAAGGTTTCCCACTTCATCCTGTTGTGCTTGCGTAGTCGATCTATCACCTGCTTGGACCGAGTGTTGACCTGCTGAGCGGTGAAGTCACGAGTCCATGCTTTCTCGTTGAGAGGAGCCTTTAGCTGAAACTCGTGATATTGATGAAGCTTATGTAATGAAATACCTGTAATCTGGCAAGCAGCATCCGCGAATGCTTTCAAAGGCCACGGCTCGTCCAGAGGCGCATGTGGCCAAGTGTCATCTTGCAATAGTTCGCTGATTAATTTCAGCGACAGCTTGCGAAGATTTTGACTAAGAAAATACTGAAAACTGTGCGACTGATTCTGCGCATTGCATGCGTACTCTCTAACAAACTCTCGATAGTGACTGAGTGCTGATATATAAAAATTTACCGCCAGTTCGGATACGCCCCAGAGCGAGTAGCGCTCGGTGAGTAGAACCTTGATGTATTGACGCAATTCGCTATATTCAGCGACTGATTCAAAGTCAGTTTTTGAAAACTGATTTACGTAAGCTTGAATCGTTCTACTTTTTTTGAGCTTCTGCGTATCTTTAGGAGCGAAATGGGTAGTTACCGCGATTAGGTCGTCGAGAGATCCATATCCGCCACCCTCTTGCTGAATTGTCTCGAAAGCCTGCCGCAACGCGGCGCGCCGTTCTTTCTCTGTAGCGGCGACGCGGAAGGCAACATCTTCGTTATCGCTGTTCCACAGCCCTAGGCAGTCGCACACGACCTTGTGCAGGTAGCCCAGCGTTGGAAGTTGATTAGTAGTGTCTAGCATGTTTTTCCTTAGAAACTGCCTCGATCCTACTGAGATGAATGTTCTTTACTAAGTATCAAAATCGCGATTTGAATCGACCAGTATCTCCTAGATAGGAACGACTGCTATCTGGCTGAAAACAGTCCTGCCCCTCGCAGATGTGACCGGCAGCAATCGCTGCATCGCTGACATAGTCCTGCGAGGCTCGAACGGCCGCAGTGGGTCGATCGCAGGTCCTCGCAACGACTGCTAACCGGCATGCAAACTTGCGGCCAAACTTCGTCCAGATTGCCCAGTGTCGAGTGACCGCTCCCGCCGAGAGCAGACGCTAGCTAGTGATCTTGCTAGCGAACGGAATGGGTCGCGGCCTGCCTCTGGAGGCGGCCTAAAGCTGCCGTTGAATTGACTTTTTCCATGTCTCTGCATTGGCCCGCAAGATCCTGTGCTTGTAAGCTAAAAAGGACATCGCTATGGCAGAGCTTCAAGCGCTGAATGCCGATGGACTGATGTCCGTAGACTCCCTTTTTTGGGGCAGGAGCCCCAAATCCCATTGCCTCAGTAGTCAGAGTGCCAGTGCTTCGACCGGTTTGGTCGTATAGCCAATCATTCCCCTGGGGACATACGTACCCTCACTTTGATCTTGGTACTCATGGGCCTTTGCACGGGGATTGTAGAACTGCTTGTACCAGATTCGCGCCTTGTGAAAAGCGCCATCGCTTGGAATAAATAGTGGGTTCAGGCATGGAGCTTTTTGAGTCCACACCTCGAAATCCTGAGAAAACGCAGCCAAGCTGGTTGCCTGATATTCCTTGGCAAGCATTTGGTCCGAAATAGTAGGCTCGCCACCATGCTCAGTACGCACCAAAAGGTTGTGCCACACCTTAATTTTTCCGTCCTCTACGGGGGTGTGCATGATCATCATGAAAGAGCTAAACATGCCGCTGACCTTGGCGGCCAGGATGCCTGGACCATGATATGAGGTATCTGTGTGCATCAACTCATCGGTGGCAGTCGCACCAGTGAATCGACGATGGCCGCATGCTTGGCGCTGCATTGCGTGATGACCCTTGAATTCGTTCTCGAATTGCTGAACATATGACCCGTGAATTGGGCTGAGGTGTCCATAGTCAGCAATGTTGTCAACGACCTCTTGTGGATGCTGATTAAGCTCCCCCAACACATCCCATTCACCATTAACAATGGATGGATCATCCCACTCTGAAAAAACTGGCAAATCGTAATCAGGGCCTTTGCCTTCAGGGTCATGCCAGACCCAAATAGCTCCATATTTTTCTTCTACGATCCAGCTTTTGACAGCCGCTGCTGTTGGGATGCTGCCTTCGTGGTACGGGATCTCATTGCATTTCCCGTCTGCTCCAAATCGCCATCCATGATAGGGGCATCTGATGCTGTCACCTTCCACATTGCTCCCACCTCCATCAATCACCACGTAGCTTGTTGTGTTGGGGGCACCCAGGTGGGTTTTCATGTGGGGGCAGTACGCATCAAGTAGCACTATCTTGCCCGTACTGCGACCACGATACAGGGCGAAGTCTTGACCAAAGTAACGTAGCGCCAAGGGCTTGCTTGAGTTGACTGACTTGGAATCAGCCACCATAAACCATCCACGAGGATAGGTGAATTCACCGAGGCGATAGTCATTTGAGGTAGCCATTTTGTCTCCTTTATTTATCGAATGGATATTCCAATCAAGAACGTATCTGCATATAATTTATATTACTCAGTTTGATATGCTCTTGACTAATATCCGATCCGGAATTTAAAAGAGGGAATTGAAGATGTCTATGTGTAATTTTGCACTTCATGTTTATTTTTGCACTATGCCATGATGAAATGGGATGATTTGAGGATTTATTTGTATGCCGCTGAGGCCGGGACTTATGCTAAAGCATCTCAGTTTCTTCAGCTTGATAGAACAACTGTCTCACGACGGATAGAAATTTTAGAAAAACACTTTAAATTTAAATTGTTTTTTGTAAAAGACAATCATCTTTTTCCAACTGCAGAGGGCGCAAAAATTCTTCACTATGCATCACTTATCAGAAATTCAATCGCTGAAATGAATAGAGATATTTTTGATGAAAATAGTGAAGTCACAGAGAGAATTAAGCTTGCGATATCTAAGGGGCTCGGCTCTGTTTTTACAGAGCAAATTATGCTTTTTAACGAATCCAATCCTAAAATAGAGTTGGAGATTATTACATCCAATAATCCTGAGAAGGCCGTTGCAGAAAAGTTTTGTGATATTGGGCTAATGGAGCATTATTCAGAGCCTAAAACAGTTGATTCAAATTTTATTTGCAATTTCAAAGCGAATTTTTACTTTGGTATTAAATCAAAAATTAATACTCAAGAAATGCCTGTTCTATATTGGCACAATAATCCCCCAAGTGAATTTATTGAGTGGATAAATTGCCACTTTTCATCTCAGTCGAGATATGGCAGTTATGTCAGTGATATTGACAATATTAAAAATATTGGACGAAATGGAAATGTTATTGTTCCATTGTGGTCAAAAATAGGGGAAAATGAAAATGAACTTAAATGCTATTCAGAAGAATCAATACATCACGTACCCATTTGGATTATTCAGTCAAAATTACTACCATTGACTGCAGGGCAAAGAGCTTTAAAGAACCATTTCCTAAAATATATTTCTTTGCTTAATTAAATATAATTCAGATGGCTGCTCTGGGTCGAAAGCACCAGTTCGATGCAGACAAAAAAGGGCACCTGGAATTCGTGACAGACCGGTGACCGCTTTGAGCTTTAGAGCAGACCTCCATGGCAGTCGCGCTCCAATGACTGCTTTGGGCATTGGCCGTCATGGGCATCTTTGAGTGGAGCGACTGCAGACAGCCTCGGGGGTGTTCTCAGATTCATTCACGGGGGTTATCACGCTTGCGCTGCACTCGCGAACCCAACCCATTGAATCTTCAATAGAAAAAGCGCTCACAACGAGCGCTTTTTCTATTAGGGAAAGGGAGTTGACGACTTTGATGCCGCGCCCCCTCCATGGAAAGCCGCATGGATGCCAGGCCGATGTTTACGACTTTAGTTTCCAGTTGACGACTTTGATTACCCAGAACAACAGCTGATGATCAGTTCACGGCAGCGCCGGACTCATACCAGGTCTTGATCAGGTTGCGCTCGTCCTCAGACAGTGCGCCAGGATTGCCGAAAGGCATTTTCTTCAGCTGCACCACCTGTTGGTAGATCTGCTGGGCGTGCGACTTCACAGCTTCGGGGGAGTCCAGACGGACAGCCTTTTGCTGGATGGCAGTGCCGTGGCACACCACGCAGTGCTGCTGGAAGATCGCGTTGACCTTGGCGAAGCCTTCGCCACCAGCGGCTGCCGGTGCTGCGGCTGCCGGTGCTGCGGCTGCCGATGCAGTGGCGGCGCCTTCGGCAGCGGGAGCTGCAGGAGCAGCAGTCGCGGCTGGAGCAGGAGCGGCAGGCGCTGCAGCAGCAGGAGCGGTTGCAGCCACAGGAGCAGGCTTGAGCCAGACAAACACGGCCAGCAGAGCAGCCACGCCGACAGCAGCGTAAGGCCAGGGGTGGCTGTTGCGACCGAGCTTGTAGCCATGGCGCATCACGAAGAACTGGCGAATGGCAGCGCCGGCAAACATCATGCCGATCAGCACCAGCCAGTTCAGCTTGTGGCTGTACAACCAGCCATAGTGGTTGGAGAGCATGGCGAACAGCACGGGCAGCGTGAAATACGTGTTGTGCACGCTGCGCTGCTTGGCACGTTGGCCGTGACGTGGGTCCACGGGCTCGCCGGCCTTCAGGGATGCCACCACCTTGCGCTGGCCAGGGATGATCCAGAAGAACACGTTGGCGCTCATGGACGTCGCGATCATCGCACCCATCAGCAGGAAGGCGGCCTGGCCGGGGAAGATGTGGCAGGCCAGGTAGGCGGCGATACACACCAGAACCAGAACCATGGCACCGACGGTGGCGTCGCCATTCTTCTTCTGGCCGAAGGTGCGGCAGATGAAGTCATACAGCAGCCAGAAAACCACCAGGAAGCCCAGAGCCGAAGCCACGGCGACGCCGGTGCTCATGGCATTGGGGTCGCCGGGAGTGACCAGATAGATATTGGCGTTCCAGAGATAGGAGACCGTCAGCAGGGCAAAACCGGACAGCCACGTGGTGTAGCTTTCCCAGTAGAACCAGTGCAGGTGATCCGGCATCTTGGGAGGGGACACATTGAACTTCACGGGGTGGTAGAAACCGCCACCGTGCACAGCCCAGAGTTCGCCGTTAACGCCCTGCTTTTTCAGGTCGTCATCCACGGGCGGCGTCAAGCTGCTGTCCAGGAACACAAAGTAGAAGGAGGAACCGACCCAGGCGATCGCGGTAATGACGTGGAGCCACCGCAATAGCAGGCCGGCCCAGTCGAGAATGTAGCTTTCCATAGCTCTCAACCTTGGCAGCGTGGGGCTGCCTAACAACCTGCTCACCACTGCGGGCGCTCTGAGCAGAAGAAAAGGCCGCGCTCCCGGACGTTACACACGGGGCACCGCTGCGACCATTCTGTCGACCGAAAGTGTATGCAATTTTTGCTGCCACAACTCTCGAATCAGGGATAAACCACCCTAGAGATTTCCCTAATACAAGAGCGATATGCAAGGATCGGGCCTGATTTTCAGGGCATGCGACCTGCATGTTTGCGGCGACATGCACCAGATCAGGTGCATTCGTTGCACCATCAGCTCGCAGAAAAGCGCTGCAAAAGCTGTGCTGCCACCGCCACAGCGATCACCTCGGGCTCCTTGCCGGTAATGCCCGGCACGCCGATCGGGCAGGTGATATGGGCCAACTCTGCATCGCTGAACCCTCGACTGCGCAAGCGGCTGCTGAAACTGGCCCATTTGGTCTTGCTGCCGATCAACCCCACAAAAGGCAGATCGCCTCGCTCGCGCTGGCGCAGCAGACATTGCGCCACCACCTCAAGGTCTTCGGCATGGCTGAAGCTCATGATGAGCACCTGCGACTGCGGCGGCAGCTGTGCCACCGCAGCCTGCACCGGATCGGAATGCTCGCACTGCACCCCTATCTGCTCCTGCACGGGAAAGACTGCATCACGGCTGTCGACCCAGACCACGCGGTACGGCAAGCTGCGCAAAATGCGCACCAGCGCATGCCCCACATGGCCCGCGCCGAACAAGGCCACACATTGCGACGGCTCGGGCATCAAGGCCCGCAGACGTTGAGCATCGCGGGCGTCAAACCATGCAAAGTGCAGCTCCAGCGCACCGCCGCAGCATTGGCCCAGACTGGGGCCAAGCGCATACCGCTGGATATGCTCGCGCAAGGCTGCGGGGTCTGCTTCCCACTGCGCCAGCAACTGGCGCGCCTGGGCAATGGCCTGCCACTCCAGGTGACCACCGCCGATCGTCCCCATCACCTCATCGGCAAACACAGCCATCCAGGCCCCCTCCTCACGGGGCACGGAGCCACGAGTGGCCTGTACCTGCACCCAGCACAGCGGCTGCTGCGCCAGACGGTTCAAGATTTCTTGCTGTGTTTCACTCCACATGACTGAACGCCGATTGCTTTGATGACCGATGTTCATGCATTTTGCGAGTCGCAATAGACAGACAAACGTATGAGCACATTAATCGGATGCATATCCGAACCGGATTTGACGAGTCGTTGCAGATTTTTCACGGGCAGGCGTCGGAATTGTGCCCCCAGGCAACTGCCTCCATCCATTTGCGGCTACGCTTGGCGTCATGTCTGAAACCCACGACCCCACCCGCGCCACACCAGCCCGCCGCCCCCTGAACTGGCTGCGGACCGGGATGATGGCTGCCGTTGCAGCGGTGCTGACCGCCTGCCAGATCGCACCTCAAAGCCCGTCCATCGGCACGACGCCTGCCGACAAGGCCAGCCCCGCCTATCGCAAGCAGGCTGCCCAGCATCTGTATGAACGCAACTCCGGCCGCATCTACCAGGGCATGCTGCCGCCTATGCTGTATGCGATCGGCGTGCTCCAGGTTCAACTCGACGGCCAGGGCCGCGTGAAAAACCTGCACTGGATGCGCAAGCCAAGCCATGCCCCCGAAGTGGTGGCCGAGATCGAGCGAGCCGTGCGCTCCGCTGCCCCCTTCCCTGCCGCGGGCCGCAGCGTGACCTATACCGACACCTGGCTGTGGGACAAGTCGGGACGCTTCCAGCTCGACACTCTGACCGAAGGTCAGCTGGGCCAGTAAACCAGTAAAAGCGCACAGCGATGCAGCCCGCAGCTGCATCGGACAACAAAAAACCGGCCAAGGCCGGTTTTTTGTTGTGACAAGCCAGGCGAGGCGAGGCTTATTCGACCACTTTGGTGATCTTCGTGCCCTGCAGCGACACGCCCGCTTCCAGGCCCGCATTGGTCAGCACATAGCTGGTGACCGGAGCCTGGGCGGTCGTGGTGTCCACACTGCCGTTGGCACCGATCCGGCCGGCAGCCACGGTGGCATCAGCCCCCACGGACCAGCCGTCGCTCTTGAGGAACTTGTCCAGCGCTTCCTGTGTGTTGAACACATAGATCACAGCCTTGGACTGACCACCAGCCTGCCATCCGATAGAGGCCGCTGTCGTGCTGTAGAAGCCTCGGTTTTGACCGCCCACGCGCAGCACGCCGCGGCCATGCTCGACCCCCACCACAAAGCTGCCGCCAATCACCGACGGGAAGATCAGCACACCCTTGGCGCGTTGCACCATTTCCTTGGATCCTGGTGCGGTCTGGTACAGGCGCTCCAGAGCTGCATTGGCACGGGTATTGACCGTTGTGGAATCGGAACGGGGAGCCGATGCCGTCTCGGGCTTGGTCGTGGTGCAGGCCGTCATGGTCAAGGCACCGGCAGCCAGTGCAGCAGCCATCGCAACAGAACGCAGAGAAATTTGACGCATACCTATATCCTTTCATGGGATGAATGTGTAGACACATTTCAGAGGTAGAAGGTCCTGCAGTCCGACATTGAGTCGCTTTTGCACATCCCCCCGATGCAAAGCTGTCAGAAACAGGGTTGGCACGATGCTAGTGCGCAGCGTTGCCGATAAAACTCAGCGGTAACAGCTTGCGCCATTGGCCTACAGAAGGCAAGGGCAGGTGTCGAAAAAGACCTACAACATGAACACAAGACAACACTTGGCCTCATCCATAGGCAATCAGACGAATTGTCTGAAACAGGCGCTAGCATTGTTGATATAAGCATCGCGCGGACGACAGGAAATTCATGAAGTTCTGGAATTACTTTCACCATCCCAAGGCAGCTCTGGTGCTGCTGCGTGTCACCCTGGCCTTGCTCGTGCTGCTGCACGGCTGGGCCAAGATTCGTTATGGCATAGGCAGTATCGAGGCGAAGATCGAGAGTCTGGGTGCACCGGGATTTCTGGCCTATGCGGTCTACCTGGGCGAAGTGGTCGCGCCCTTGCTTTTGCTGGTGGGTCTGTGGGTGGTACCCGCCGCACTGGTGATTGCGGTGAATATGGTGGTGGCATTTGCGCTGATGCACACCCGGCAGATTCTGATGCTCAACAACACCGGCGGCTGGGCGCTGGAGTTGCAGGCCTTTTATTTCGTGAGCGCCCTGGTCGTGGCCATGGCTTATTCCAAGGGCAAATAAGTCTTTAAAAACAGGAGCGGCTTGCGCCTGTCATCTCTGAGTTTCAATGCCTTTTAATGCTGAAACCAAGAAATGACGTGCGCAAGCCGCTCTTGTTTTTGCCATGTCTCCCTTGTCGAGAGACTCACGTCCCGCTCAGGAGCCGCGATAAGTGGAGTAGCTCCAGGGGCTGACCAGCAAAGGCACGTGGTAGTGCTGCTCCACATTGGCCACGCCGAAGTCCAGGCTCACCTTGTTCAGAAAGCTGGGCTCGGGCAGTTGCACGCCACGGGCCTTGAAGTAGGCCGCAACGTCAAAAGTCAGGCGGTAGGTGCCGACCTTGAGCGTGTTGTTGTCGAACAGCGGCGCATCGGTGCGGCCGTCATGATTGAGCACCAGGCTCTTGATCAGCGTGGCCTTGTCGCCTTCAGTGGAAAACAGCTCGACGGCCATGCCTGCGGCAGGGCAGCCATTCATGGTGTCGAGAACGTGGGTGCTCAGGCCCATGGAAATCTCCTCACAGGCAGTTTGCCACTGCCCTTGGTTGTATCAAACACACGACTTACGCAAAACGGGTTCAGGCCGGACGGCTGCCTCAGAAGGCAGGTCGTTGTTGCATTCCTGTTTTCGTAAGCCCTGAAACATCTATGCCATCACAAAGCCTGCGCGCGCGTGAGCACAGCGCTTTGATCGCTAAAGTGTATACAGTTTCTGTACTCCATCAAAGGCTTTTCTGCCTTGACTTTCAGGCACATAGCCAGCTTTGCCCGGTTGGCTTCTTCATCAGCCTCTATACACTGGCCCGATTCACCAAGCGAACAGGAGACAACGCATGCAATTGCGCACCACCGCCCTGGCAGCCAGCCTGCTCATCGCTCTGGCCGGCCTGAGCGCCTGCAGCAGCACGGCCACGCTAGAGCCCGCCAGCAACGAACGCGCGGCCATCGGTCACGATGCCACTGCTCAGGCTGCAGCGCCTGCCGTCACCCAGACCGCCGCTGCCCAGGCAGCCGCTGCCGCCTATGACTTCGAGCTGGATGTCTTTCACCCCGTCATCGCCAAGAACGGCATGGTGGCCTCGGAGCAGGAGCTGGCCACGCAGATCGGCGTGGATATTCTCAAGGCCGGCGGCAATGCCGTCGATGCCGCCGTGGCCGTGGGTTTTGCACTGGCCGTGGCCTTGCCCAATGCCGGCAATATCGGCGGCGGCGGCTTCATGATGGTGCACGACGCCAGCAGCGGCAAGGACATTGCGCTGGACTTCCGCGAAGTGGCGCCCAGGGGCGCGTCGCGCAATATGTATCTGGATGCCAGCGGCAAGGTCATCGACGGCAAATCGCTCTTCACCCACTACGCCGTGGGTGTGCCCGGCACCGTGGCAGGCATGACGCACGCGCTTTCGCGCTGGGGCAGCATGCCGCTGGCCAGGGTCATGGCTCCGGCGATTGCGCTGGCGGACAAGGGCTATCCCGTCAGCGTCACCCTGGCCAAGACTCTGGATCAGGAAAAAAAGAACATGGGCCGCTGGCCCGCCACCCAGGCCGTTTTCTGGAGGAACGGCGTGCCGCTGCAAACCGGCCAGAGGCTGGTGCAAAAGGATCTGGCGCAGTCCCTGCGCCTGATCAGCCAGCAAGGTGCCAAGGCCTTCTACGAGGGCGCGATCGCGCAGAAGATCGTGGCGGAGATGGCGCCGCACGCCAATGCACTCAGCTTGCAGGACCTGCGTGACTACAAGGTGGCAGAGCGCGAGCCCGTGCGCGGCAGCTATCGCGGCTACCAGATCGTGACCATGCCCCCGCCCTCTTCGGGCGGCGCGCACCTGATTCAGATCCTGAACATGATGGAGCGCTGGCCCATGAATCAATGGGGGGCCGACAGCGCGCAAAGCGTGCACTACATGACCGAGGCCATGAAGCTCGCCTATGCCGACCGCTCCGAGTATCTGGGCGACCCGGACTTCGTGAAGATTCCGCTCAAGGGGCTGATCTCCAAGAGCTATGCCAGCGAGCTGGCCGCCAGCATCAAGCCCCAGCAGGCCAGGCCCGCCAAGGACATCCGGCCCGGCAGGCCCCAGCCTTATGAAAGCGACCAGACCACCCATTACTCCGTGGTGGACAAGGCCGGCAACGCGGTGGCCGTGACCTATACGCTGAACACCAATTTCGGCAGCGGCATCGTCGCCAAGGGCACGGGGATTTTGCTCAACAACGAGATGGACGACTTCTCGGCCAAGCCCGGTGTGGCCAACGCCTATGGTCTGGTGGGCGGCGATGCGAATGCCGTGCAGGCCGGCAAGCGGCCGCTGTCGTCGATGACGCCGACCCTGGTACTCAAGGACGGCAAGCCGGTTCTGGTCACCGGCAGTCCGGGCGGAGCGCGCATCATCACCACGGTGCTGCAGCAAGTCGTCAACCACATCGACTTCGGCATGAACCCGGCCGAAGCGGCTGCCACGCCGCGCTTTCACCACCAGTGGACGCCTGACGAGTTGCGTGTTGAAAAAGGCTTCAGCCCCGATACGCTGGCCCTGCTCAGGCAATGGGGCCACAAGGTGGCACTGAAGGCATCCATGGGTCGCACGCAGACCATCGAGATCCGCGACGGCCTGCTGCGCGGCGCTTCGGATCCGCGCAACCCCGACGGAAAAACCATGGGGTACTGACGCTGAACAAAAAAAGCCGCGCTCCCCCGAGCGCGGCTTTTACTTGAGGCGGCTGCTGGCCGTACGCGTGGCCAGTGGCCGCCCTCCCCACCTCTCTTTATTCAGCCTTCTGACCGATTTCGAAGTTGGCCTGGATTTCCAGGGCACGCACCATGCCCGAGTGATCCCAGCCAGCGCCTCCGTGGGCCACGCAGCTGTTGAACAGTTCTTGAGCCTGAGCCGTGTTGGGCAGGGACACGCCCAGCTGACGAGCGCTGGACAGAGCCAGGTTCAGGTCCTTCTGGTGCAGGGCAATACGGAAGCCGGGATCGAAGGTGCGCTTGATCATGCGTTCGGCATGCACTTCCAGGATCTTGGAAGAGGCAAAGCCGCCCAGCAGGGCTTCACGCACGCGGGCTGGATCGGCACCGGCGCGCGATGCGAACAGCAGGGCTTCGGCCACGGCTTCGATGTTCAGAGCCACGATGATCTGGTTGGCCACCTTGGCGGTCTGGCCGTCGCCGTTGCCGCCCACCAGGGTGATGTTCTTGCCCATCTTGTCGAACAGGGGCTTGACGCGCTCGAAGGCTGCATCGGGGCCGCCGACCATGATGGACAGGGTGCCGTTCTTGGCGCCGACTTCGCCGCCGGAGACGGGAGCGTCCAGGTACTGGGCGCCAGCGGCTTCGATGCGCTTGGCGAAGTCCTTGGTGGCCACGGGCGAGATGGAGGACATGTCGACCACGATCTTGCCGGAGCTGCCCTTGAGGCCGGCTGCCACGCCGTCTTCACCGAACAGCACCTTCTCCACGTCGGGAGTGTCGGGCACCATGATGAAGATGATGTCGGCACGCTCGGCCACACCGCGAGCGGTGGTGCACTGGGTGGCGCTGGTTTCGGCGATGTTGGCAGGCACCTTGCCCACGGTGTTGACGAACAGCTGGTGGCCGGCTGCAATCAGGTGGCCGCACATGGGCGCGCCCATGATGCCCAGACCGATAAAGCCCAGCTTGAGAGACGATGCGTTCATGGTTGTACTCCTCAGTTTTCTTGATACTTAAATTCGATGGCCGATGGCGCTTTGCCAGCAGGCGCCACAGGCCTTTTCATCCATTCAGGCAGCCACTGCGACCTTGCTCCAGCCGCCGATCTTCTGCAGCCAGCCCAGGCCGGACTCGGTGCCGTTGGCGGGCTTGTATTCGCAGCCGATCCAGCCGTCGTAGCCGATGCGATCCAGGTGTGCGAACAGGAAGGGGTAGTTGATCTCGCCCGTGCCCGGTTCGTTGCGACCAGGGTTGTCAGCCAGCTGGATGTGGCCGATGCGGCCCAGCTGCTTTTGCATGGTGGCGGCCAGCTCGCCCTCCACGCGCTGTGCGTGGTAGATGTCGTACTGCACGAAGGCGTTGGGCGCACCCACTTCGTCCAGGATGGACAGCGCTTCATCCGTGCGGTTCAGGTAGAAGCCGGGGATGTCGAAGGGGTTGATCGGCTCGATCAGCAGGCGGATGTTGGCGGCGCTCAGGGCGGAGGCAGCAAAGCGCAGGTTTTCCACGAAGGTGCGGCGCACCACGGCAGCGTCGACGCCGGCAGGAACCTTGCCGGCCAGGCAGTTGAGCTGGGGCACACCCAAGGCGTGGGCATAGGTCACGGCCTTGGCCACGCCAGCGCGGAATTCGTCCACGCGCTTGGGGTCGCAGGCAATGCCGCGCTCGCCTGCGTCCCAGTCGCCAGCGGGCAGGTTGTGCAGAACAATCTTCAGGCCGGTGGCGTCCAGGCGCTCCTTGATCTCTTCCACGGTATGAGCGTATGGGAAGAGGAACTCCACGGCTTCAAAGCCTGCGTTTGCGGCACGCTCAAAACGCTCGAGGAAAGGCACCTCGGTGAACAACATGCTCAGGTTGGCTGCAAAACGGGGCATGATAAAAGTCTCCGGTAATCGTTAATAGTTGCAGGCGCTAGACGCCAAGCAAGGGCCTAAGCCGGCCGCACCGCCCCGAAGCGAAGGCGTCGTCCCCCTCCCGCGCAGAGAGGGGGAAGCGGCAAAGCCGCTCAGGGGGAGTTTTCCTATCAGTCCAGCAGGGCCAGTGCGCTGGGCGCGTCGGCCTTTTCGGTCGCCAGGTCCTCGAACTCGACCACGTTGTCGATTTCGGCGCCCATGGAGATGTTGGTCACACGCTCCAGGATGCACTCGATCACCACAGGGGTCTTGTGCTCGGCCATCCAGGCTTCGGCCTGCTGCATGGCGGGGGCAAAGTCTTCGGCGCGATGAACACGGATGGCCTTGCAACCCAGGCCTTCAACGACCTTAACATGGTCAACACCGTAGCCACGGGTCGCATCACCCTCATCCATGTTGATATTGTCGAACGCCAATTGCACGCAATAGTCGATCGAGAAAGCGCGCTGTGCCTGACGGATCAGACCCAGGTAGCTGTTGTTCACCAGCACGTGAACATAGGGCAGCTTGAACTGCGCGCCCACGGCCAGCTCTTCGATCATGAACTGGAAGTCGTAGTCGCCGGACAGCGCCACGATCTTGCGCTGGGGATCGGCCACGCGCACGCCCAGGGCGGCTGGAGTTGTCCAGCCCAGAGGGCCGGCCTGGCCGCAGTTGATCCAGTTGCGGGGCTTGTACACGTGCAGGAACTGGGCACCGGCGATCTGCGACAGACCGATGGTGGACACATAGGTGGTGTCGCGGTCCAGCGTGTTGTTCATGCACTGGTAGACGCGCTGAGGCTTCATCGGCACGTTGTCGAAGTTGGTCTTGCGCAGGTACTCGACGCTGTTCTTGCGACCCTGGCACTCGGCCACCCAGGCCTTGCGGCACTTGAGCTTGCCGGCAGCCTTCCACTCCTTGGCCACGGCAACGAATTGCTCCAGAGCCGCCTTGGCGTCGGAGACGATGCCGTAGTCGGGCGCGAACACGCGGCCGATCTGCGTGGGCTCGATGTCCACGTGGATGAACTTGCGGCCCTTGGTGTAGACCTCGACCGAACCGGTGTGGCGGTTGGCCCAGCGGTTGCCGATGCCGAACACGAAGTCCGAAGCCAGCATGTTGGCATTGCCGTAGCGGTGGCTGGTTTGCAGACCGCACATGCCGACCATCAGGGGGTGATCGTCAGGGATGGTGCCCCAGCCCATCAGGGTGGGGATCACGGGCACGTTCAGGATCTCGGCCAGCTCGACCATCAGATCGGAGGCATCGGCGTTGATCACACCGCCGCCGGAGACCAGCAGGGGACGCTCGGATTCGTTGAGCATCTCGATGGCCTTCTCGGCCTGCTTGCGCGAAGCAGCTGGCTTGTAGGCAGGCAGGGGCTCGTAGGTGTCGATGTCGAATTCGATCTCGGCCAGTTGCACGTCGATGGGCAGATCGATCAGCACGGGGCCGGGACGGCCGGAGCGCATCAGGTGGAAAGCCTGCTGGAAGGCGCGGGGCACCTGGGCGGGCTCCAGCACGGTGGTGGCCCACTTGGTCACGGACTTGGCGATGGAGGCGATGTCCACGGCCTGGAAGTCTTCCTTGTGCAGACGCGAGCGAGGTGCCTGGCCGGTGATGCACAGGATTGGGATGGAGTCGGCGCTGGCCGAGTACAGGCCGGTGATCATGTCGGTGCCGGCGGGGCCGCTGGTGCCGATACACACACCGATATTGCCTGCCACCGCACGGGTGTAGCCTTCGGCCATGTGGCTGGCGCCTTCGACGTGACGGGCCAGGATGTGGCCGATGCCACCGTGGTCCTTCAGCGCTGCGTACAGCGGATTGATGGCGGCACCGGGAACGCCGAATGCAACGCTAACACCTTCTTTTTCGAGCACGCGGACTGCGGCTTCGATTGCTTTCATTTTGGCCATGAGGTCTCCTTCAAACTGAAATGAACTTTAGTCAAGACCCTTGCTTGCCGGAAGCCGCTTGCAGACCATAAAATTTATTCCACCCAAGAATAAATAGGAGATGAACCCATGGACAGACTCGACGCGATGCACATGTTTGTGCGCGTGGTGGAGACCGGCAGTTTCACCAAGGTCGCACAGGAATTCGCCACCACCCAGCCCACCGTCACCAAGCAGGTCGCGGCCATGGAGGCGCGCCTCAAGGTGCGCCTGCTCAACCGCAACACGCGCGGCGTGAGCCTGACCGAAGCCGGCGCGCTGTACTACGAAAAATGCAAGATCATCGTCAGCGACGTGGCCGAGGCGGAGAACGTGGTCAAGGTGCGCCAGACCCAGGTACAGGGTCAGCTGCGCATCGGCAGCTCGGTGGCGTTCGGGCGCCGGGTGCTGATTCCGCTGGCCATGGACTTCATGAAGCACAACCCGCAGGTGCAGGTCGATCTGAGCTTCGAGGACCGCTACACCGATCTGGTGGCCAACGGCATCGACGTGGCACTGCGCCTGGGCAAGCTGGCCGACTCCTCGCTGGGCGCGCGCATGCTGGGCGTCAATCCCTGGGTGCTGGTGGCCTCCAACACCTATCTGCGCAAGCACGGCACGCCGCGCCGCCCCTCGGACCTCAAGGAGCATTCCACGCTGATCTACAGCAGCGTGCAGGGCAACGATATCTGGCGCCTGCGCAATGCCAGCGGCGAGCCTGTGTCGATTCCCGTCACCGGGCGGCTGCGCTCCAACAATCTCTCGGCCCTGCTGGCCGCGGCCCGCTCGCACATGGGCATTGCGGCCCTGCCGCGCTACGTGGCCCAGGACTCGCTCAAGGACGGCCGCGTGGTGGAAGTGCTCAAGACCTGCCGCCTGCCCGAGCAGGAAATCCACGCCGTCTACCCCTCGCCGCGCCTGGTGCCGCAGAAGGTGCAGTCCTTCATCGCCTTCCTTCAGGGCAAGTTCGACGATGCCTGGTGGGAGGATCTGCCGCGCGGCGGGTGATTCCATATTGATTCTGCAAAAGAATCAATCCCTGCACGACGCTATCAAAAGCAAAGCAGCCACCATCCATTGGGCGGTAACTTCAGCATCAATATAGTCTTAAATCATTGATGATCAAGCGCAAGCTGCTATCAATGTAGAGAATCAGAGCACCAGGATGGCGCGGAAGTCGTTGACATTGGTGTGCGTGGGACCGGTGATCACCAGATCGCCCAGTGCCGAGAAATAGCCATAGGCATCGTTGCGGTCCAGGTGATCGCTGATGCGCAGATTCAGCTCTGCCGCGCGCTTGAGCGTGCAGGGCGAGACACGGGCTCCCGCGTTGTCCTCGACACCATCGATACCGTCGGTATCGGCGGCCAGCGCCCAGACCTTTTCCTGGCCCTGCAGGGCCTGTGCCAGACCCAGGCAGAACTCGCCGGCACGGCCGCCGCGCCCCTTGGCAGCGCCGGGTTGGCGCGGGCGGATGGTCACCGTGGTCTCGCCCCCCGAGAGAATCACGCAGGGCCTGGCAAAGGGCTGGTCATGCCTGGCCACGGCACGCGCCAGCGCCGCATGGACCTTGCCCACCTCGCGCGACTCGCCTTCCATCTCGTCGGACAGCACATGCACGGCAATGCCTGCTGCACGGGCCTCCGCCGCCGCCGCTTCCAGCGACTGCTGGGGCGTGGCGATCAGATGCACCTCATGGCCTTCGAAGCGGGCATCGCCGGGCTTGGGCGTCTCCAGCTCGCCAGCTTGCAGCGCAGCGCGCACGGGCTCGGGAATGCCGATCTGGTAGCGGTCCAGGATGGCCAGCGCGTCGGCACAGGTCGACGCGTCCGGCACCGTGGGCCCGCTGGCGATCACCGAAGGATCGTCGCCGGGCACATCGCTGATGGTCAGCGTCACCACCTTGGCGGGATAGCAGGCAGCGGCCAGACGTCCTCCCTTGATGCGCGAGAGGTGCTTGCGCACGCAGTTCATCTCGCCAATCGCCGCGCCGCTCTCCAGCAGCGCCTTGTTGATGCGCTGCTTCTCGGCCAGGTCGATGCCTTCGGCGGGCAGCGTCAGCAAGGAGGAGCCGCCGCCGGAGATCAGGCAGATCACCAGATCGTCGGCCGTCAGGCCCTCGGTCAGCGCCAGAATGCGCTCGGCCGCAGCCAGACCGGCCGCGTCCGGCACGGGGTGGGCAGCTTCCACCACCTCCAGGCGCTGGGCCAGCCCTTCGGGGCGTGGGGGAATATGCGCATAGCGCGTCACCACCAGGCCCGACAGCGGAGCATCCTGCGGCCACAGAGCTTCCAGCGCCTGCGCCATGGAGCCGCCGGCCTTGCCTGCGCCCAGCACCAGCGTGCGGCCCTTGGGCGGCTTGGGCAGATGACGCGCCAGACCCTCGATGGGCAGGGCATTGCGCACCGCCACGTCATACAGATGACGCAGAAAGCCAGCCGGGTCTTGCTGGGGAACAGGCGTTGCCGCGGCCTGCGCGCGCGAGGATGTATTCTGTGCTTGCATAGCTGCGCATTGTGCATTCGGGCTTTTTTCCCTTACAGAGGGCCCCCAGTCACAACACTGCTGATCTTTGCAATACCAATGTTGCAAGCCCTTGCCCCCATTGGGTTTGCGCGCTTGCGCACAGCTTTCTGCGCCTGAACATCGATACAAACACCATGTTTGGTGAACAGAAACTGTATACAAAACTTGTCTTCAACCGCTATGATGGATTTATGGAAACTTCCACCACCAGTTTCATTGTCGAAAGCCTGACCAAGGCCATCGTCGAGCATCGCCTGATGCCCGGCACCAAGCTGGCCGAGCAAAAGCTGGCCGACCACTTTGGAGTTTCCCGCACCCTGGTGCGCCAGGCCCTGTTCCAGCTTTCGCAAAACCGTCTCATCCGGCTCGAGCCCGCCCGCGGCGCCTTTGTGGCCACGCCTTCGGTGGACGAGGCGCGCCAGGTGTTTGCCGTGCGCCGCATGCTCGAGGCCGAGATGGTGCGCAGCTTTGTCAAGCAAAGCAGCGCCGCCAAGATTCGCGCCCTCAAGCAGCATGTGGCTGCCGAGAAGAAGGCCATGGAAGCCAATGACGTGGGCCAGCGCACCGAGCTGCTGGGCGACTTCCACGTGCGCATGGCCGAGCTCATGGGCAACGAGGTGCTGGCGCAACTGCTGGGCGAGCTGATTTCCCGCTGCGCATTGATCACCCTGATGTACCAGTCTGCATCGGCGGCCGAGCATTCGCACGAAGAACATGCCGACATCGTGACCGCGCTGGCCGCGGGCGATGCCGAACATGCGGTGCAGCTGATGCAGCTGCACCTGGACCACGTGGAAGCAGGCCTGACCTTCGACCGCGATTTGCCAACGAACGATTTGTCGATGGCACTTTCTTCCGTATCCCTATGACTTACGATTCCACCGCCTCCTATCCACGCGACCTGATTGGCTACGGCCGCAACACGCCCCATCCCGAATGGCCCGGCAAAGCCCGCGTGGCCGTTCAGTTCGTGCTGAACTATGAAGAAGGCGGTGAGAACCATATCCTGCATGGCGACCCCGGCAGCGAGCAGTTTCTGTCGGAGATGTTCAATCCCGCCAGCTACCCGGCCCGTCACATGAGCATGGACGGCATCTATGAATACGGCTCGCGCGCCGGCGTGTGGCGCATTCTCAAGGAGTTCGAGAAGCGCGGCCTGCCGCTGACCGTGTTCGGCGTGGCCACGGCGCTGCAAAAGCATCGCGAGCTGGCCCAGGCCTTTGACGAGCTCGGTCACGAAGTGGCCTGCCACGGCCTGAAGTGGATTCACTACCAGAACGTGCCCGAGGAGATCGAGCGCGCCCACATGCAGCAATGCGTGGACATCTTTGAAGAGCTGTACGGTCACGACGGCGACCACGGCCTGGGCTGGTACACCGGCCGCGACAGCCCCAATAGCCACCGCATCGTGGCCGACGCCGGTCGCTTTACCTACGACAGCGATTACTACGGCGACGACCTGCCCTTCTGGATGAAGGTTGGCAAGAGCGACGGCACGACGCACAACCAGCTCATCGTTCCCTACACGCTTGACGTCAACGACATGCGCTTTGCCCTGCCCCAGGGTTACTCGCATGCCGATCCGTTCTTCCAGTACATGAAGGACACATTCGATGTCCTGTACGCCGAAGGCAATGCCAGCGGCGACAACGCCCCCAAGATGATGAGCATCGGCATGCACTGCCGACTGCTGGGCCGCCCCGGCCGGATTACAGCGCTGCAGCGCTTCCTCGACCACATCCAGAAGCACGACAACGTGTGGGTGTGCCGCCGTATTGATTTGGCTCGTCACTGGGCCGAGCGTTTCCCTTGCAAGGATTGATTGCGACATGGCTTTGACCCTGGAACAACTGAATGCCGCCGATGCGGCAACCGCCACCGATCTGCTCGATGGCCTGTACGAGCACTCGCCCTGGATTGCCGCCAAGGCACTGGAGCAGCGTCCCTTCAAGTCCATGGCGCACATCAAGCACGCCATGGCCAAGGTGCTGGCCGAGTCCAGCGAGCAGTCCCAGCTCGATCTGATCCGCGCTCACCCGGAGCTGGCCGGCAAGCAGATGGAGACCAACACGCTCACCGCCGAATCGACGAATGAGCAAAAGAAGGCAGGCCTGACAAACTGCACGCCCGAAGAGCTGGAGCACATCCGCAAGCTCAACGCCGAATATGGCAAGCGCTTCGGCTTCCCCTTCATCCTGGCCGTGCGCGGCGCGCGCGGTCTGGGTCTGTCCAAGGCCGAGATCATTGCGACCTTCGAGCGCCGCATGTTCAACCATCCTGCCTACGAACAGGCCGAGGCACTGCGCAACATCCACCGGATCGCCGAGATCCGCCTGAACGACAAGTTCGGCTACGAGCCCGTCGAAGGCAACGAAGTCTGGGACTGGCAGGAACGCCTGTCCACCAACAGCGACCCCGGCTACGCCGAAAAAGGCCAGCTGACGGTGACCTATCTGACCGACGCCCACCGCGCCTGCGCCCAGCGCATAAGCCACTGGATGCGCGAGATCGGCTTCGACGAAGTCGAGATCGACGCCGTTGGCAATGTGGTGGGCCGCTACAAGGCCGCCACCGAAGGCGCCAAGACCCTGCTGACCGGCAGCCACTACGACACCGTGCGCAACGGCGGCAAGTACGACGGCCGCCTGGGCATCTTTGTGCCCATGGCCTGCGTCAAGCAACTGGCCCAGCAAGGCAAGCGCCTGCCCTTCAACATCGAAGTGGTGGGCTTCTCGGAAGAGGAAGGCCAGCGCTACAAGGCCACCTTCCTGGGCTCTGGCGCCCTGGTGGGCGACTTCAAGCAGGAATGGCTGGAGCAAAAGGACGCCGACGGCATCACGCTGCGCGAGGCCATGCTGCATGCAGGCCTGTGCATCGACGACATCCCCAAGCTGGAGCGCGACCCCGCCAAGTACCTGGGCTTTGTGGAAGTGCACATCGAGCAGGGCCCCGTGCTCAACGAGCTGGACATTCCCCTGGGCATCGTCACCTCCATCAACGGCAGTGCCCGCTATGTCTGCGAATTCATCGGCATGGCCAGCCACGCCGGCACCACGCCCATGGACCGCCGCCGCGACGCCGCGGCCGGCGTGGCCGAGCTGTCGCTGTACATCGAAAAGCGCGCCGGCCAGGACGGCGACAGCGTGGCCACCATCGGCCAGCTGAACGTGCCCTCGGGCTCGGTCAACGTGGTGCCCGGCCGTTGCCAGTTCTCGCTGGACCTGCGCGCTCCCACCAACGAGCAGCGCGACGCCATGATCAACGACATCATGGCCGAGATGGCCGCGATCGCCGAACGCCGCGGCCTGCGCTACACCACCGACCTGTCCATGAAGGCGGCGGCGGCCCCCAGCGCTCCCGAATGGCAGAAACGCTGGGAAAACGCGGTCGACGCACTGGGCGTGCCCCTGTTCCGCATGCCCAGCGGTGCCGGTCACGACGCCATGAAGCTGCACGAAATCATGCCCCAGGCCATGTTGTTCGTGCGTGGCATGAACGCCGGCATCAGCCACAACCCGCTGGAAGCCTCCACCTCCGACGACATGCAACTGTCCGTGGATGCCTTCACCCACCTCCTCCACCAACTGGCTCAAGAACAGCAATGACCAATATGAATCAAGACAAGCAAGCCACCTACGCCGCCATCGATGCATGGATTGACGAGCACTTCGACGAAGAAGTGAAGTTTCTGCAGGCCATGGTGCAAGTGCCCACGGACACGCCTCCCGGCAACAACGCACCCCACGCCGAACGCACTGCCGAGCTGATCAAGGGCTTTGGCTTCGAGGCCGAAAAGCACGTCGTGCCCGAAGCCGACGTCAAGGCCTATGGCATGGAATCCATCACCAACCTGATCGTGCGCCGCCCCTATGGTGACGGTGGCCGCACCATCGCCCTGAACGCCCACGGCGACGTGGTGCCTCCGGGCGAAGGCTGGACCAAGGAC
The DNA here is from genome assembly GCF_000761245.1 of Comamonas testosteroni. Lineage (GTDB taxonomy): Bacteria > Pseudomonadota > Gammaproteobacteria > Burkholderiales > Burkholderiaceae_C > Comamonas > Comamonas testosteroni_C. The sequence continues at coordinate 32,759 of NZ_AWOR01000052.1, forward strand.
CCCTACGGCGCCGAGATCGAAGACGGCAAGCTCTATGGCCGCGCTGCTGCCGTGAGCAAGAGCGACTTCGCCTCGTTCACCTTTGCCGTGCGTGCCCTGGAAGCCGTGGCCAAGCCCTCCAAGGGCGCGGTGGAGCTGCACTACACCTACGACGAAGAGTTCGGCGGCATCATGGGCCCCGGCTGGCTGCTGGAAAAGGGCCTGACCAAGCCCGACCTGATGATCGCAGCGGGCTTCAGCTACGAAGTAGTTACCGCTCACAACGGCTGCCTGCAGATGGAAATCACCGTGCAGGGCAAGATGGCTCACGCCGCCGTGCCCCACACCGGTGTGGACGCGCTGCAAGCCACTGCGGTGCTGCTGACGGCTCTGTACGCCGAGAACGTGAAGTACAAGCAAGTCACCTCCAAGGTGCCCGGCATCAAGCATCCCTACCTGAACATCGGCCGTATCGACGGCGGCACCAACACCAATGTGGTGCCCGGCAAGGTCATGCTCAAGATCGACCGCCGCATGATTCCTGAAGAGAATCCCGTGGAAGTGGAAGCCAGCATCCGTGCCGTGATCGCCAAGGCGATTGCCGACTTCAACACCCAGGGCGGCTACACCGGTGAAGACGCCGTGCGCGTGGACATCAAGCGCCTGCTGCTGGCCAATGCCATGACGCCCCTGGACGGCAACAAGCCCCTGGTCGACGCCATCCAGGCCCACGGCGAAGCTGTCTTCGGCGAGAAGCCTCCTGCAGTGGGCACGCCTCTGTACACCGACGTGCGCCTGTATGTCGAGCGCGGCATCCCCGGCGTGATCTACGGCGCCGGCCCCCGCACCGTGCTGGAATCGCACGCCAAGCGCTCCGACGAGCGCCTGGTGCTGGAAGACCTGCGCCGTGCCACCAAGGTGGTGGCCCGCTCGCTGGTGGACCTGACTGCCTGAGCACCAAACACCGTTTGAACGCCTAGCCTTCTCCAGACTGGATGGAGGTTTTTCAAGGAGCCTGGATTCGTCCAGGCTCTTTTTTTTATGCGCGCGACGCCAGCAGAGCGACGGGCATTTGCTCTGCATGACTGAGGTCCACATGGCTGGCCAGAAAATCCAGCACCGCCCGCGTCCTCACCGGCAACTGGCCGGGCTTGCCCACATACACGGCATGGATGGGCTGCAGATCCCCGGGGTTGAAATCCTCGAGCAGCGCCTGCAGCCTGCCCGCATGCAAATCGTCCCAGGCGTGATAGAGCGACAGCCGCGCCAGGCCCGCCCCGGCCTTGGCCAGATTGGCCATGGCCTCGCCATCGTTGACGCGCAGCACCTCGCCCATGCTCACCGTCACCGCCTTGCCAGCCACCACAAACGGCCAGTGCGGTATGGCCCGCGGGTAGTTCCAGCCAATGCGCACATGGCCTGCCAGCTCATCGGGATGCTGCGGTCTGCCAAAGCGCTGCAGATAGTCGGGCGAGGCCACAATTACCTGGCGCGTGTGACCCAGCTTTCGCGCCACCATGTCCGAAGACGGAAGCTCCCCCCAGCGCAAGGCGATATCGGCACGGGCTGCTATCAGGTCCACGACATGATCGGTAAAGCTGAGGTCCAGCTGCAGGCCCGGCCAGGTTCGCATGAGCGGACCGACCAGCGGCACCAGCAGGCGATTGCCCGTGGACGAGCTGGCATTGATGCGCACCACGCCGGTGGGCTGGCCCTGCCGGGTGACCGAGGACTCCAGCGCCAGCCAGTCCGCCAGCAACTGCCGGCCCTGCTCCAGCAACTGCTCGCCTTCCGCCGTCAGCTCCAGGCGCCGGGTGCTGCGGCGCAGCAGCTGCACGCCCAGCCGGGTTTCGAGCCGGGCCACGATCTTGCTGACCGCCGAGGGCGAGACCTCGCGCAGGCGCGCCGCCGCCGAGAAGCTGCCCTGCTGGGCCACCAGCACAAAGGTCTGCAGCTCCACAAAGCGGTCCGAGCCCTGCTCCTGGGTGGTCGGCATAGCAATCGATTTCTTCATGAATCACATCATAAAGATGCGATTTATTCCGCACAGGAACAAATGCATGTCCGCCTCCAGGGCTAGTGCAGCGCTTGCCGCAGGTTCACAGTTCAGCTCTTCGCGGAATTTTCACAAGGACGTTCTTCATGCCTGCAGCATTGCTTGCTCTGGCCGCCGGAGCCTTCGGCATCGGCACCACGGAATTCATCATCATGGGCCTGCTGACCCAGGTCAGCCAGGATCTTCATATCTCCATCCCCACGGCGGGCACGCTGATCTCGGGCTATGCCGTGGGCGTCGCCGTGGGCGCTCCCGTTCTCACACTGGCCTCGCGCCGCTGGCCGCGCAAGCTGCTGCTGCTGAGCCTGATGCTGCTGTTCATCGCCGGCAATGCCGCCGCCGCCCTGGCGCCCAGCTATGGCTGGCTGCTGGCGGCACGCGTGCTAACTTCGCTCACCCACGGCACCTTCTTCGGCGTGGGCGCGGTCGTCGCCACGCAACTGGTGGCGCCCGAGAAGAAAGCTTCGGCCATTGCGCTGATGTTTTCCGGCCTGACCCTGGCCACGCTGCTGGGCGTGCCCTTCGGCACCTGGATCGGCCAGCACTGGGGCTGGCGCATGGCATTTGCCAGCGTCAGCGGCATCGGCGTGATCGCACTGCTGATCCTGCTGCGCCATGTGCCACGCGAACTGAGCATGCCCAGCCCTCAGGGCCTGACACAGGAGCTGACCGTGCTGCGCAATGGCGCCATGTGGCGTGGCCTGCTGTTGACAGTGATCGGCTTTGCCGGCGTCTTCACCCTCTATACCTATATAGAGCCGCTGCTGACCCAGATCACGGGTATGGACAACCGCATGATTGCCCTCACCCTGCTGCTGTTCGGGGCGGGCCTGGCCCTGGGCAACCATGCCGGCGGCAAGCTGGCCGACCGCTTTGGTGTGCAGCGCGCACTGTGGGTGTCGCTGGCCGCCCTGATGCTGGTGCTGATCGCGGGCCGCTGGATGTTTGCGAGCACGCCTGTAGCCATTGCCTTTGTGCTGCTGCTGGGCATTGCCGCCTTTGCCACCGTCGCGCCGCTGCAGATGGGCGTGCTGCAATCTGCGGGCGAAGCAGGCATGAATCTGGCGTCCAGCCTCAACATCGCGGCCTTCAATCTGGGCAATGCACTGGGCGCCTGGCTGGGCGGAGCCGTGATTGCACAGGGCCTGGGCCTGACTTGGCTGGCCTGGGCTGCCGCCATGCCTGCAGCAGCGGCGCTGCTAATGGCCAGCTTCGCGCCACGTCAGACCCGTCCAGTTCAGACTTCGGCCATGGCGGCGGGAATGCACTGAAGCTCAGACGCGGCATCAAGGCGACATCAAGGCGACATCAAGGCTGCATCAAGGCAGCAGCCTGCCCTGCAGCAGTGCAGACGAATTCCACTCGCAAGGCGACCTCAAGGTCGCCTTTTTTGCTTGTGCAGCAGCTCGGCATGGTTTTTGCACCACTTCAGGGCCCATGGCCAGGCATGAGCTCCTTGCAGGCCCCCATGCACGCTTTTGCACGGCGGTGCACCAATTCCGGGCTCGATGCCCTTTTTTTGCACCTTCTTCAACGCTAATGCATGCAACCGGCCTCAAGGTGACAACGCACTTTCTTTCACTAGATGTTTCAAGACCCGAAACCTGCGCACGCATAACCGCAGCCAGATCCCTTGCGATTGCATATCGCGCAATTTTTGCTATGAAAAACAAAGCGCCAATCGCTTGATATAAAAAGGTTTCAATATGTTTTATTCTGAAAATTAGAAAAACAAAGGCCAATTAGCTACATATTTAATAGCAATCAGTAATTACCTTAGATGGTTATGCGCGGAAAACATAACTATTGACATCCCATTCAGAAACTGAATTTTGAGCAGGGTTTACCGCTAGATGCTGTGCGTTATGGGCTGTATACACTTTTTGTATGGATTGCATGCCATTCGCGAATCGCATGCCAACCTGAAGCCAATATAGAGTGAGGAGACATGTTTTTATGACATCCAAAGTGCATCCCGTGGATGAGGTTCTGCCATTTGGCAAGCTCACCGCCTTAGGCCTGCAGCACGTTCTGGTCATGTATGCCGGCGCCGTCGCCGTGCCGCTGATCGTGGGCCGTGCCCTGAACCTGCCCCCTGAGCAGGTCGCGCACCTGATCTCTGCCGACCTGTTCGTCTGCGGCCTGGTCACCCTGATCCAGGCCATGGGTGCGACCCAGTGGTTCGGTATCAAGCTGCCCGTGATGATGGGCGTGACCTTTGCCAGCGTGGCCCCCATGGTGTCCATGGCACAGAGCACCGGCGGCAATGCCGGCGCAGGCCTGATCTTTGGCTCGGTGATAGGCGCGGGGGTGATCTCCATCCTCATTGCGCCGCTCATCAGCCGCATGCTGCGCTTCTTCCCCCCAGTCGTGACCGGCACCATCATTGCCGTCATCGGCATCAGCCTGATGCGCGTGGGCATCAACTGGATCTTCGGCAACCCCGTGGGCCCGACCGCACCTTCCGTACCCAACCCCGAGCACCTGAAGTGGCTGGCAGAAGCCCAGGCCATGGCGGGCGCCCCCGGCTCCTCGCTGCCTGCCATCCCCAAGGGCTTCTCGGTGCTGCCCACCATGCCCAACCCCAAGTACGCCGATCTGCAAGGCGCTGCGGTCTCGGGCATCGTGCTGCTGTCCATCTTGCTGATCGCTCGCTTTGCCAAGGGCTTCCTGGCCAACATCTCGGTGCTGATGGGCATCTTGATCGGCGGCGTGATCTCCGTGGCCATGGGTCTGATGAACTTCGAGAAGGTCACCAAGGCCGAATGGTTCACCCTGGTGCTGCCCTTCCAGATCGCCATGCCCGTGTTCGACCCCATCCTGATCCTGACCATGAGTCTGGTGATGGTGGTCGTGATGATCGAATCCACCGGCATGTTCCTAGCCCTGGGCGACATGGCCAAGCGCGACATCACCCAGGACGAGCTGACCCGCGGTCTGCGCACCGACGGTCTGGGCACTCTGATCGGCGGCATCTTCAACACCTTCCCCTACACCAGCTTCTCCCAGAACGTGGGTCTGGTGGCCGTGACCGGCGTGCTCAGCCGCTGGGTCTGCGTGGCCGGTGGCGTCATCCTCATCGTCCTGGGCGTGCTGCCCAAGATGGGCGCGCTGATCGAGTCCCTGCCCACCGTGGTTCTGGGCGGTGCGGGTCTGGTGATGTTCGGCATGGTGGCCTCCACCGGCATTCGCATCCTGGCCAACGTGGATTTCCGCAACAACAAGAACAACGCCATGATCGTGGCGGTGTCCATCGGCGTGGGCATGATTCCTCTGGTTGCCCCTAATTTCCGTCAGTGGATGCCCCATTCCATCCATCCACTGATTGAATCCGGTATCCTGCTGTCCTCGATTACCGCCGTGGCATTGAATCTTTTCTTTAACGGAGCCGCCAAAGACAACAGCGCTGCCATCAACGCAGCACGTGAGGCTGACGCTCACTAAACGCCAGTCCTGAAGCAAACGCTGGCTTACCGGCCAGCCCAAGCCCCCTGCCGCCCCACAGTGCGCCAGGGGGTTTGTTGTCGATACAGTTGAAGCAAAACAGACCTGACTCAAAATGCTTCTTGCCATCCGGTAAGCTCCGAGAAGCAACTTGCTGATAAATATTTCGTATGACACAAAACCTGTCCTCCGCCGAACAAGCCCTGCGCGATGCGGCCCGCGAATACCACCGCAGCCCCGTCAAAGGCAAGATTTCCGTCACTCCTACCAAGCCCCTGTCCAACCAGCGTGACCTGTCCCTGGCCTATTCGCCGGGCGTGGCCTATCCCTGCCTGGACATCGAGGCAGACCCCTCCACTGCAGCCGAATACACCTCGCGCGGCAACCTGGTCGGCGTGATCACCAACGGCACTGCCGTGCTGGGCCTGGGCGATATCGGCCCGCTGGCTTCCAAGCCAGTGATGGAAGGCAAGGGTTGCCTGTTCAAGAAGTTTGCCGGCGTGGACGTGTTCGACATCGAACTGGCCGAGCGCGATCCCGACAAGCTCATCGACATCATTGCCTCGATGGAGCCCACCCTGGGCGGCATCAACCTGGAAGACATCAAGGCTCCCGAGTGCTTCTACATCGAGCAGGAGCTGTCCAAGCGCATGAACATTCCGGTGTTCCATGACGACCAGCACGGCACGGCCATCATCTCCAGCGCCGCTTTGCTCAACGGCCTGGAACTGGTTGGCAAGGACATCGGCGCCGTCAAGGTCGCCGTCTCCGGCGCCGGCGCGGCTGCCATTGCCTGCGTGGACGTGATGGTGGGCCTGGGCATCAAGCGCTCCAATGTCTACATGGTGGACTCCAAGGGCGTGATCTATGAAGGCCGCCCCGGTGGCCTGGACGCCTCCAAGCAGCGCTACGCTCAGAACACCGAAGCCCGCACCCTGGCCGACGTGGTCGACGGCGCCGACGTGTTCCTGGGCTGCTCCGCTCCCGGCGTGCTGACTGCCGACATGGTCAAGACCATGGCCGACAAGCCCATCATCCTGGCCCTGGCCAACCCCGAGCCCGAAATCCGCCCCGAACTGGCCAAGGCCATCCGCCCGGATTGCATCGTGGCCACCGGCCGCTCCGACTATCCCAACCAGGTCAACAACGTCCTGTGCTTCCCCTACATCTTCCGTGGCGCGCTGGACTGCGGCGCCACCAAGATCACCGAAGCCATGAAGCTGGCCTGCGTGCGTGAAATCGCCGCCCTTGCCAAGCAGGACGTCAGCGACGAAGTCGCCGCCGCCTACCAGGGCAAGGAGCTGACCTTCGGCCCCGACTACCTGATCCCCACGCCCTTCGATACGCGCCTGATCCTGCGCATCGCTCCCGCCGTGGCCCAGGCCGCCGCCGAATCCGGTGTCGCCACCCGCCCCATCGAGGACATCGCCGCCTACCGCGAAAGCCTGACCCGCTTTGTCTACCAGACCAGCATGTTCATGCGCCCCGTGTTTGCAGCCGCCAAGGCCAATCTGCAACGCGTGGCCTATGCAGAAGGTGAAGACGATCGCGTGCTGCGTGCCGTGCAGGTTGCCGTGGACGACGGCCTGGCCAAGCCCATCCTGATCGGCCGTCCCGCCGTCATCGAAGCCCGCATTGCCAAGGCCGGCCTGCGCATCCAGCTGGGCAAGGATGTGGAAATCTGCAATCCCGAAGACGACCCCCGCTTCCGTCAGTACTGGGAGACCTATCACAAGCTGATGGGCCGCAACGGCGTCACTCCCGAAGCCGCCAAGGCTGCGGTGCGCCGCTCCAACACCCTGATCGCCGCCCTGATGGTGCACCTGGGTGATGCCGACGCCATGCTGTGCGGCCTGGTCGGTCGCTTCGACAGCCACCTGGCCCATCTGGAAGATGTGCTGGGCCTGAAGAAGGGCGCCAACGAGTTCGCCACCGTGAACGCCGTCATGCTGGAATCCGGCACGCTGTTCGTGGCCGATACCTACATCAACGACGCCCCCAGCGCCGAAGAACTGGCCGAGATCGCCAAGATGGCTGCCGACGAAGTGGCCCGCTTCGGCCTGCCACCCAAGGTGGCCTTCCTCTCGCACAGCAACTACGGTTCGTCCACACGCGGCTCGGCCCGCAAGATGCGCGCTGCACGCGACCTGTTCGCCGCCGCCAACCCCGGCATCGAATGCGATGGCGAAATGCACGGCGACGCGGCACTGGACGCGAATGTGCGCAGCCACTCCCTGTTGGAGTCCTCGCTGACCGGCGCCGCCAATGTGCTGATCTGCCCCAACCTCGACGCCGCGAACATTCTGTTCAACGTGCTCAAGACCACGGGCGGCCATGGCACAACCATCGGCCCCATCCTGATGGGCTGCTCGGCCTCCGCCCATGTGCTGACGCCCTCCTCCACCGTGCGCCGCGTGGTCAACATGACCGCTCTGGCAGCCGCTCAGGCCATCGCACTGCGCAGCTGATCCGGCCGAATCTCTCGGGCATCCCGCCCGAGTCAGTCACAAAAACGCCCTTCGGGGCGTTTTTGTCTTGCGCCGAATCCTTGGCCGTTGACCATGGCAGGCCTCGCAGACCCTGGCGCAGGCTGCCTCCTGAAAAGCGGCCTGCACTCCAGGTAAGGAAAGTGCAGCACGCTATGGTTTTCAAGAGCAAAGCAAATTGCGCGCAATGCCGACCGGCGCACAATCCTTGTGTAGAATCCTCGCATCCGGAGGTTTGGGTGAGTGGTTTAAACCAGCAGTCTTGAAAACTGCCGAAGGAGTGATCCTTCCGTGAGTTCGAATCTCACAGCCTCCGCCAGTCGTTAGAAAAAGCTGCCAGCATGGCCTTCAGGCCCTTGGCGGCTTTTTTTTCGTCCTCGTTTTTCGGACGTCTTTAGGTCTTCTTTCATTGGGCGCTGTTGCATAAATCGCGCTCTACTGTCGGGTAGCTTCGAGCGATGAGTCAGTCTCTGCATTCCAAGTCCCGCTATTGCACAAACAACTGCAAGCAGTACAACTGCTGCGCTCAAAGCGCGAGGCTCCCTGACTTTCCGGTTCGACAAGGGCATGTCATGGTTTGCCGCAATCAGCGGCAAACGCGGGCGTAGCCCGCAGTTCTCGGATGCAGCCATCCAGTTTTGCCTGACCATCAAGAACCTGTTTGGCTTGGCCTTGCGACAGACCACCGGCTTTGTGCAATCGCTGTTGGCTTTGTCTGGACTGCCATGGCCTGTTGCAGACTTCAGTGCGCTATGTCGCAGACAACGCAGTCTGGATGTGCAAGCAGCGTATCGCCCCAGTTCGGGTGGACTGAATATGCTGCTCGACTCCACGGGCATCAAGTTCCTGGGCGAAGGCGAATGGAAGTGCAAAAAGCATGGCGCGGAACGTCGACGTCAATGGCGCAAGCTGCACATCGGCATTGATGCCCAGACGCTGCAGGTGCCAGCCATCTGCGTCACCTCCAACAACGTCAGCGATGCGGTGGTGGTGCCGCACTTGTTGGCACAACTGCCAGCAGGTGAGTCATTGCTGAGCGTTACCGGTGATGGTGCCTATGACACACAGACTGTGTATGCCGCAGTGATGGAGCGCAATGCCATGCCCATCATCCCTCCGCGAAAGAATGCCCGGATGCGCAAAGGCAGCGCCTTTGCGCACCGCAATGCGGCGATTGCCGCATGCAGGCGCTCTGGACGCCAACGAACTGCACATCCGAGCCGCCATTCTCAATCGGTTCACTGAACTGGGCTGTCCGCAAACGGTGGCTGTGGCATAGCCACGTCTGGAGTCAGGGGAAGTTTGGCCCGGCACTGATTTATGCAACAGCGTCCCCAAATACGGCACAAATGCCGGTCAATCGAATTGCAATTTATAATACGAACTATTCGTATTATTTATAACTTGTGGACCATTCACAATAAAAGTGAGGGGTGGCTTTGCAAGGTTTCTGAGTGGCCGCACAACCATGAAAGCATGCACCCGGAAAATGGACACACTCTCCAGTCCCCGTATGGCGATCGCGCTACGAATCAGCGCCGCCATTTTTGCGGGCTACGGTTTCACCTGGGGCTTCATCGCTGCGGCAACCGCCGGGCTGTTTGCACTGGGCATGGCCTTTCATGATGCCGAACACCTGAGCGCCATTTTCGGGCTTGTGATTTATCTTTGCGCATTTCTGTGGTCCTTCGCGGCCCGCAGCCTCGGACGTGTGTGGGCCGTGCTGGTGGGCGGTGGTGCTGCGATGGCGATTGCCGCTTCGCTGCTTCAGCACCACCTGATCTAAGGAAGGAGACGACACCCATGTTTCAGAATTTCCGTCTCTCCATGGCATGGCTGCACACTTGGTTTGGGCTCGCGCTTGGCTTTGTGTTGATGGCCTGTTTCTTCTTTGGATCGCTGTCGGTGTTTGACCGCGAGATCGACCGCTGGGCGATTCCTTCATCGCGCTTTGAACCGCAGCCCATGCCATCATTCGAGAAGGTGCTCCGCCCGGCTTTCGAGCAGATGCAACCGAGCAATCCAAGTCTTGATTTCATGCGGGATCGCGTCAACGGCCCCCTGCCGGAGCGCTTTGACACAGTCAAAAGCTGGGGCGCTTACACCACGCACCGCGACCCGGTGCTCAGTCTTTTTTCAGGTTATGAAGTACCCAATGCCAAAGATCCGGAAGAAGGCGTCTGGGGCAATCGCACCATAGATCCGCGCAACGGCATTGCACTGTCAGACGACCAGCTCAAAATCGGCAGCCGCTTTTTCTATCCATTGCACTACAGCCTGAATCTGCAATGGAAAAGTGTCGGCTACTGGATCGTCGGATTTGCTGCGCTGGCGATGCTCGCTGCATTGGTCAGCGGCGTTGTCATGCATCGAAAGATCTTCCGCGAGTTCTTTACCTTTCGTCCGAAAAAGGCGACTCAACGCAGCACGCTTGATCTGCACAACATGACCGGCGTGCTGGCACTCCCGTTCCACTTCTTCTTCGCATTCACGGGCTTGGTGATTTTTGCTGGCATCTACTTTCCCGTCACGCATACGCAACTTGAACCATTGCACGAATTGCACGAAAAAATCGAGGCACGGGAGACTGGCCTGCCACATGATCGAGCGGGCATTGCAGCTCCGCTGGCATCGGTCGATGACATGATGAACGAAGCGCGCCGCCGCTGGGCCGACAAAGGCATGGCAGGTGAAGTGGGCCTGCTTTCACTCAACCACGTGGGCGATGCCAATGGCTACGTCAGCGTCTTCCGCGCAGGCACCGATCGCATCGCGCTGGTGGGCGACGGCATCCACTTCAAGGCCAGTACCGGGGAGGTGCTGCGCGAAGATCCGCCTCGCACCGTAGTGGACAGCATCAACACATTTTTGACAGGTCTGCACCTGCAGCACTTCCGCCACTGGCTGCTGCGCTGGATGTATGTGCTGGGCGGGCTGATGGGCTGTGTGTGCATCGCCACAGGCTTTATTTTCTTTGTGGAGAAGCGCAAGAAGCAGCATGCCAGAACAGGACATCAAGGGGCCCGGGTTGTGGATGCGCTGGCTGTCACCACGATCACCGGCATGGTGATTGCAACCCTCGTCATCTTGATCGCCAACCGCTTGCTGCCGCAAATACTGCCTGCAAGCTGGCCCGCTCGCAGCGATCTGGAGCAGTACCTGTTCTGGGCAGGATGGGGCCTGGCAATGGCTCACGCGTTTATGCGCAGTGCGCCCGTTGCTAAGGGACTGATGAATCCCGCATGGCGCGAGCAATGCAGGGCGATTGCGGCTCTCGCCCTACTGGCCGTGCTGCTGAACTGGTTCACAACGGGCGATCACCTCCTTAAAACCGTTTGGAGCGACACCTATTGGCCCGTCGCAGGCGTTGATCTATTCCTGCTCTCGGGTGCCTGGCTGGCGTGGGTATCAGCGCGCAAGCTGAACCAGCGCACCGCAGCGACACGTTCCGCCCCCCACATCAAGACCAGCCATGCGTGAAGCCATTTTTCTCGGGGCAGCGCTGATCACCAGCTTGATCGGCATGGGCTGGCTTTCACTGGCCATGGACACGCATTGGCAGCAGGTGCGAAGCGAGCCGATCTCGCCTCCGACCACCGTGCGTCTACGCATTCTCGGAGCGCTGCTGCTCACATCCAGTCTGGGCTTTTGCCTTGCAGCGGATCACGCGTCGATGGCCATGCTGGTTTGGGTGATGGGGCTGGCCGCCTCAGCTCTCGCCATCGCGCTCACGCTCACATGGAGACCCAGGTGGCTGAAAGTCTTGACGCGGCCAATTCAGCCCTGACCGCGCCTTAAATGATATTGAATATCATTTGCATCGTATACTCGCCCCCGACGTGGCGGCCGGTCGGAAAGGCCAGAATACGCTACGAAGACGCCGACATCCTTCCCTGATCTTCCTGTGCTCGCACACTATTACCGAGAGTTGTTGAGGTTTCTGCAGGGAGCTGTCAGAGACCGCGATACGGCCGCAGACCTGGCGCAGGAAAGCTATGCCCGAGTGCTGGCTGTGCAGCAGTCCGGCGAGACCATCACCGAGCCACGCGCCCTGCTCTACCGCACTGCTCGCAACCTGGTGATTGATCAGTACCGCCGCAGCGAAGTACGCGGCGCATATGTGGCAGCAGAAGGCGACTCCTTCATCGACGCTGCCGATCTGGCTTCTGGCCCTGAAGCCCTCGAGCCAGAGGTTGCTGCGATGTCGTCTCAAACGGTAGATGCGCTGTTGACGGCTATCGGCGAGCTGCCTCTGCGCTGCCGCGAGGCATTCATCTTGCACAAGTTCGACGGGCTGTCTCAGCTCGAGGTGTCGCGCCAGATGGGCATTTCCGTGACCATGGTGGAGCGCCATATCAAACTGGGAATGCAGGCCTGTCGCGCCTGCCAGGAGCGGATGCAGGGAGGCCCAGACTCTCTCCCTCTTGCGGTTCAGTCCAGGAGCGGCAAATGAGTATTTGCGCTTTCTTGTCTTTGCCTGCATTGGGTTTTGGCAGACTCGTGCGTCTACCTTCATATCGCCTCTGGCTTTTCGCATCCGCATGACTGATCGCACCACTGCCCAATCGCCAAACAGCGACCTTGATGCCGAGGCCCTGGAGTGGTTTGCGCGCTACAGCGATGCACCCGATACGGCCTATTCAGACGCGGCCTTCCGCAACTGGCTGACTGGGCATCCGGATCGGGAAGCCGCATTCAGCCGCTGGCAGGCCGATTGGCGGCAATTGGATGCTCTGCCGCAATCGGGCGTTGAACGCCTGCGCCTCCAACTGAAGAATGACCAGGCAGAGTCATCAAGAAAGAGCTGCGCTTCAGAGCGCAAACCCTCACGCTGGTCTTCGCTGCTCCCACAAGCCGCACTGTCAGCCCTTGCGATGGCGCTTGTTGCCGGCGGCGGGTACAAGGCCTGGGACCATTGGCAGCAGCAACCCTTGTTTGCGCACATGTACCAAACAGAGCGCGGACAACAACTGAGCGTGCAGTTGCCGGACGGCAGTGTACTGAGGCTGGATACTGCGACACGCGTAGAAGTGAGCTTGTACCGCCAGCGCCGCGAGGTGAAATTGCCGCAGGGGCAGGCCGTGTTCGAGGTGCAAAAAGATATGGACCGTCCATTCGACGTGGTGGCCGGTCACACCAAAGTGACGGTGGTTGGCACGCGCTTTTCCGTGCGCAACACCGCTGGAGCCCCCGTGCAGGTTGCCGTCGAGGAAGGCAAGGTGCGCGTGAGTCCGCTTCAGTCTGATGGCAGCAGCAGACCAGAGTCTGCTGCCGTGCTGCTGATGGCTGGCCAGCAGGTGGCTGCAGCTTCCGATGGACAGTTGGGCCCCGTGAGCGCGGTTGCTGCTTCCGGCATCGCCCCCTGGCGCGATGGCCGGATCACCCTGGAGAACGTGCCGCTTTCCGAGGCATTGGCTGAGTTCGAGCGCTACGCTCCCACGCGCATGGTGGTGCGCGATGCGGCGGTGGGCGCACTGCGCCTTTCAGGCACCTTCGACCCGCAAAGGCTGGCCCATTTCCGCTATGCCCTGCCCAAGGTGCTTCCCGTACGTTTGAAGGAAAACGGGGATGTCACGGAAATCGTGGCCCGGCACTGAAACATGTCTTAGGCGCCGCGCGGCATCGTTGCGGGCTGGGATCCTCGTGACCCCATTTTCAAAAAAATGGTGCGCGCAGGTTGGGGTTTTGCATTGTCATGCGTCTTCCTGAGAACGATTCTTGTTTCGTATCTTTTGGAGAGTGTTTGCATGTCCCGTTTTCGATTCCATCTTGCGCCGCTGGCAGCCGCTGTGACTGTGATCTTGGCAACCTCAGGCGCGCAGGCGCAATCGGTCAGTACGCCCGCCGCGCTGAGCGGGCCGGTTGAAATCCAGATCACTGCCCAGCCGCTGTCGCAAGCTCTGGTAGTTCTCGCACGCCAGGCGCAGTTGGAATTGATGGTGCAGCCTGCCTTGGTCGAAGGCCGAAGCGCGCCCGCAGTGCAAGGTCGCTTCACCGTGCGGGAAGCGCTGAATCGCTTGCTCGCGGGAAGCGGCCTGCACGCCGAAGTGGAGGGAAGGGCTGTCGTTGTGCAACGCCTGTCGCAAAGCTCGGACGCTGCTACCATGCCAACGGTCACCGTGTCCGCCCTGGAGGAACGCGGAGCCACCACCGAAGGCTCGGACTCTTTCGCCACGCGTGCGGTAAGCATCAACAAAGGCGATCAGGCGCTCAAAGACATCCCGCAATCCATCAGCGTGATCACGCGCAAGCAGCTCGACGAGCAAGGCATCACGGACCTCAAGCAGGCAGCCAACATCGCAACCGGCACCGTGGGTGTAACCGGGGTCGGGCAGGGCACGGTGTTGGCGGCACGCGGCTTTCAGATCGACAACTGGCAATACGATGGTGTCGCGATTCCTCGCAACATGTACTCGCTCGGCAACTGGGCTGCAGAAGGGATGGTCTTCTATGACCGCCTGGAAGTCCTGCGTGGCGCATCGGGCCTATTGCAAGGCACCGGCAGCCCTGGTGGCGCAGTCAACCTCGTTCGCAAGCGCGGCCAGAACGAGAAGACCGTGACACTGACCACGCGTATCGGCTCATGGGATCGCTACGGCGCTCAGCTGGACGCTGGAGGCCCGCTCAACGCAGAAGGGACGCTGCGCGGCCGGGTAGTGGTGGACGAGGCCAGCAGCCATTCTTTCGTCGACTACGTGAACGAGCGTACTCGATCGCTATATGCGGCACTGGACTATGACATCAGCCCAGATACGACGGTTGGCCTGGCAGTGAGTCAGCTGGACAGCAAGGGGCGGCCCTTCATCTATGGCGTGCCCCTGCGTTCAGACGGCAGCGATGTAGGACTGTCCCGCTCCACGTTCACGGGTGCCTTGTGGAACCACGACAAACTCAAACAAACCACGGTTTACGCCGACCTGAATCACCGTTTCAACGCGGACTGGAAGCTCAAGATTTCGGCCTTGCACATGAGCGAGACGAACAACTCCACGCACCAGCGCATGCATGGCACCGTGGCTTCGGACGGAAGCGGAATGACCTACGCAGACTGGATCACCCACTTCGACTCCAGCAAGGTCGGGCTCGATGCGTTCGTGAACGGCCGCTTCGATGCCATGGGGCTGCGCCACGAAGTGACGCTGGGTGCGGATTACTCCAAGTACAAATCCGATGATATGTACGCCCGCAACTTCACGTCGGGTGGCAACCTCTTTGATATCGATCACAACCGCCCCAAGCCCACCGTTGACAGTCTGCTGGCGGCCGGTGGCCGGCAAGCCTTCTCATCGTACGACGTGCAGCAAAAGGGCATCTATGCCAGCTGGCGCGCTCAGCTCACCGAACCGTTGACTGCCATCGTGGGTGCCCGCGCCAGCTGGTACGACCTCCTCTACAAAGGATCGCTGTTCGACACCCGCGAAGTCATGCACGCATCGGGAGAAATCATCCCTTACGCCGGTTTGGTGTATGCGCTGACGCCCCAGTGGTCGGCCTACGGCAGCTACACCAGCGTGTTCGAACCCCAATCGGCACGCACAGCCGCAGGCAAGGTACTGGACCCCATCATCGGCTCGAACTACGAACTGGGCATCAAAGGCGAGCTGATGGACAAGCGCCTCAACACTTCGGTCGCTGTGTTCCGCTACGACCACAAGAACCGCGGCGTCAACGATATCGCATCCGGCTATGCCTGCGACGGCTGGTTCTGCTCCACCGCGTCCGGCAAGGTTCGCAGCCAGGGCCTTGAAGCCGAGGTGAGCGGCGAAGTGATGCGCAATCTGCAATTAGTGGCAGGCTATACCTTCAATACCACCAAATTCTTGCGCGATCCAGACAACCAGGGCAAGGTCTTCAGCACCTGGACCCCCAAGCATATGCTGCGCGTCTGGGCGTCTTACCGCCTGCCTGGCGACTGGAGCCGCCTCACCACAAGCGCCGGTTTCACCACGCAAAGCCATACGCTTGGCTATGACCGCTCATTCGACATTGCCGGTTTCACCACATGGAACATGCGAGTCGCGTATCAAGTCACGCCCGAGCTCAACGTAGCGCTGAACCTGAACAACATATCTGATAAACGATACATCGTTCCAGGCTACACCGGGTACACCGGCGCCAACTACGGAGATCCGCGCAACATCATGCTTACCTTGAAATACACCCCTCGCTTTTAACGGTTTACGAGGTAGCTAGGCCAAAGAGTTAAGCAACGTCTGCGGCCTTTTTCCAATGGTGCTTCACCTCCGATTCGCATGCCGGGTGCCATCTGCGCAGCGAGCCAGGAGTCGTACCGTGCACGATTGGGTTCGGGAAAATCCAGATCCTCCCATGGCGATGCCCATTCCCGAAAAGCAACATGTGTCTCGTGCTAATCGTCGCCAAGCGATGCAATTCCGGCAACTCCTCTTGCTCACACATACCACCCATCGAGACTGAACTCCTGATCTCATAGCCATATGCATGGACTTCGGCCAGTCAAATTCTCTGAATCTCCATGGCTCTGGATCCGATCACGGCACTTGCACTCAAATCAAATGAATAAGTCCTTGTAAGACAAAGACTTATTCATTTTTCGCGTTTTGACACTTTATGCTTTCAATCGGCACACACAGCCGTATGCCTTGCCTATAGAAACGGCCAGCTTATGCTGTATTTCGAGGTCAAGAAACGCTTAATTGCACAAAGAATTCTTTTGAATATGTCTCTTGATGAAAGCCAGTCGCAACATCTGCAACTGGCTTTTTTCTTGCCCATGCAAGCACCTGGCCAAAGCACCAGGCTCGGCCTCTCTGCGGCTTCAGACCGCCGGCAGGCATCTGGCTTTGATAGGCGAATGACTACGAATGTCGCCCCCGTCAGATGGAAGTCTTCTTGCCGGGGCACTCAGCTTTGAAGCAGATAGCCAGACCCACGACCTTGTCTGCCGTTGTGATGCACAACCCCCAGCTTGCTCAGCTGGGCCACCACCTGCATGACGGTTCCCACACTGACAGGCGTCCCCCGAAGGTAGAGCTGACGATAGATCTCGTCTCTGCTCAGCGCATCGGGAGCAGAACTCTGCAGCACTTGCAGCACGCCGATTCTGGCCACCGTCGGGCGCAGCCCTGCTGCCCTCAACCGTTGCATCACGCTTGCCTTGCTCAACCCTCGGGTCCTTCCGGGACTCGTCTCCAGCCTCCACCCAGGGCTCTGTAGAGCGCAATGCTCGCCTGCAGACGCTCCTGGCGGATCTGAACGGCCAGATCTCGGCTCTGATAGGCCACACGCTGAACATCCAGCAAGGTCTGCAGATTGTCCGCTCCGGCTTTGTATCGGCTTTCGGCCAAAGAGAGTGCCCTCTGGGCCTGGGCCAGTTCCACAGCCTGGGCCAGCTCCTGCTTCTCGGCACCATCGACCGCATTCAAGGCGGTTTGTACGTCGCCAAAGGCCTGCAGTATGGCTTGGCGATAGGCAATCACCAGCTCCTGCTTTTGCGCTGCTGCCAGGTCCCGGCTCGAAGCCAGTCGCCCGGCATCAAAAATCGGTGCCAGCATTCCTGCGGCCAGCGAGGACAGGGGGTTCTCCAGCACCCTGCCCAGTGTTTCGCTCTCGGAGCTCAGGCCTGCACTCAGCGTCACCCGGGGCAGCATGGCGGCCCTGGCGGCGCCAAGATTGGCATCCGCTGCAAGCAACAATGCCTCCGCCTTCGCCACGTCCGGTCTGCGTGTGATCAGATCCGCAGGCGTGCCCAAACCAATGCCCGGTACCCTCAGGCTCGAAAGACTGGTCTCGTTCACCAGGCCCATGGACCATTGCCCCGACAGCAGGGCCAGCACCGCATGCGCGTCAGCCGTCTGTTTGCGCAGCGAAGCCAGGGAACGCTGCTGAGCGGCAACCTGGCCGCGCTGCTGGGCCAGCTCCACGGAGCTTGCCGCCCCGTAGCGGGCCCTGGACTCCACCAGCTTCAGCAGCCGCTCGGAAATCTCGAGGTTGAGCCGGGCAATCTCAGTGCGCTCACGCAAGCCCACACACTGCAGCCAGGCCTGGGCGACCGAGGCCGTGACCGTCAGACGCACGGTCTCACGGTCAAACACGCTGGCCTGCCTGCCCGACTCGGCCGCATCCCTCAAGGCGCGCTGGCGCCCCCAGAAATCCAGCTCGTAGCTGCTCGCCAGGCCGACCCGCCAGGTGCTGGCATTTCTTTGTGTATGACTGTCCAGCGCAGCCGATCTCGTCGCCCCGAAATCCGCATTCACTTCAGGCACCAGGGCCGCGCCGGCATAGGCGGCTCTGGCCTGCGCCTGCTGCACCCGCGCCACGGCGGCCGCCACATCCAGACTCTGGCTCGCGGCCTGCTCGACCAATGCGCTGAGCTCCGTGCTGCCAAAGCTCTGCCACCAGTTGGTGCTGATTTCCTCGCTGCCCGCGCCGCTCTGCAGAGCCCAGGCCTGCGGAATATCGAGAGCCATTGTTCTGGCCTCTTCAGGCGATTGCGTTGCCGCACATCCAGCCAAGGCAAGCGACGCGAGGACTGCATTCCATTTGTACATGCCTACTCTCCCGCCAATGCTCGCACGGGCTCCAGGCGCGCTGCCGTTCTGGCCGGCATGAAGCCAAACACCAGACCCGTGAGCACTGCACAGGCAAATGCCCCCAGCATGGCTTTCACCGAAAACACTACGGGTACCCCCGAAACAATCAGCGCCAGTCCTATGCCCAGCCCCGCAAGCAGGCCTACCGCGCCGCCCACAATGGTCACCATGCTGGCTTCCGTCAAAAACTGGCGCAGGATGTCACGCTGCCTGGCACCTACCGCCATGCGGATGCCGATCTCCCTGGTCCGCTCGCGCACCGTCATCAGCATCACGTTCATGACCCCTATGCCTCCGACCACCAGGGACACTGCCGCAATCAGCCCCAGCATCACGGCCATGCTCTGGCGTGTTGCAGCTTCGGCCTGAATGCGGGCCGCCGCATTGCCGATACCGAAATCCTCCCGCCCGCCGTGCCGCGCCAGCAAAAGACTGCGGATTGACTGCTCGGCCTCGTGAACCTGCTCCGAGGAGCTGGCCTCCACGACCACGTAATCGGGCTGGGTCTGGGCCTGATAGACCCTGGCGCGTCCCGACTGATAGGGAATGAAGACCATATCGTCGTAGTCCTGAGCACCGGAGTCGGCCCCTCGCTCGCTCATGACGCCTATGACTTCAAACGCCGAGTTGCCGATGATCAGCTGAAGGCCCAGGGGATTGGCGACCTCGGGAAAGAAATGCTGGTGCGCCTTGTGCCCGATCACCACCAGCGGAGCCAGATCGCGGTCTTCCACATCGGTGAAGTAGCGCCCCTGGGCAACGCGCCAATGGTGGACCAGCGGCATCTCCTGACTGGCCGCAAACACATAGACCTGCTTGTCTGCCTTGCCATAGCGCACCGTGACGGGGTCTCCGATGACGGGCATCACCCTGTGTACCGAGGGCAACTCCCGCATGGCGGCCAGATCGTCTTCGGTAATCTGGCCCGCAGGTCCGCCGCTGGCCGGCGGCTTGCTGCCCATATAGAGAATGGCCGTTCCCATGGTGCCCATCTGCTCGACCACCTTGCGCCGTGCGCCCTCGCCTATGGCCAGCATGACGATCACCGATGCCACGCCGATCACTATGCCCAGCAAGGTCAGGCTGGTGCGCACCCGGTTCATGCGCATGCCGCGCCAGGCGCTGCGCGCAGCTTCGGCGATTTCGGCAACCCAGGATATTGGCGACGCGGCGCTGTTGCGCTGCGGCGTCAGCGGCGGCACCTCGCCGCGGGCCTGATCACCATGCGCAGCACTGTCATTGACGATGAGTCCATCGCTGATTTCAATCACGCGCCTGGCCTGGGCCGCAACTTCGCGGTCATGCGTGATCACGATGATGGTGTGTCCCGCATCGGCCAGCTCGCGCAGCAAGGCCATCACCTCGGCGCCGCTGTGCGAGTCAAGCGCCCCGGTGGGCTCGTCGGCCAAAATGATGTGGCCGCCATTCATCAGCGCCCGCGCAATGGACACGCGCTGCTGCTGACCACCCGAGAGCTGATTGGGGCGATTGCCCAGGCGCGACCCCAGCCCCAGGCGCTCTAGCAGCAGCCTGGCTCTTTGCACCCGCTGCTCCTTGGCCAGGCCTGCGTAAATCGCGGGCATCTGCACATTCTCCGAAGCGCTCTCGCTGGGAATCAGGTGATAGCCCTGAAACACGAAACCAAAGGCTTCTCGACGCAGCCAGGCCAGCGCATCCGAGTCCAGCAGGGAGACGTCCTGCCCTTGAAACCGATAGCAGCCTTCGCTCGGCTTATCAAGGCAGCCCAGGATGTTCATCAAGGTGGACTTGCCCGAACCGGAGCTGCCGACCACGGCCACATACTCACCCGCGCGAATATCCAGATCAATGCCGTGCAGCACGGTCACCGAGGGCTGATCTCCCACACCGCCATAGTGCTTGCGAATGCCGCGCAGCGAAATCAGTGCAGCCTGCTCCATCACATTCACCATTGCAGCCACCGCAGGCCGCCGGGAATCAGGGTTTCGCCTACGATGACGCGCTCGCCCTCGGCCACGCCGTCGAGCACCTGCACCTGATGACGGCTTCGCACGCCCAGCTTCACGCTGCGCAACTCAGGCTGGCTCTTGGCGTCCAGCACCCGGACGCTGGGCGACTGCGGATCCTTATCCGACTGCAGCGCTGTCAGCGGAACCGTCAAGGCCTGCTGGGCGCTGCCGGTCACAAAGACTACCTGGGCCGTCATCTGCGGCAGCAACTCCGCATCCTTGTTATCGACGTCGAACAATGCCGTATAGGTCACGGCCTTGGTGGCCGCCGCAGGTGTCGCCGCATTGCCACCAGCGGGCGCGACGCTGGCCGGCGGCGCGGGCAGTACCTGCCGCACCCGACCATTCCAGCGCCGGGCCTGTTCCTGGCCGGCACTGCCCAGCGTCGTGAAATACACGGGCATGTCCGCTCTCACACGCCGCACATCGGCTTCCGACACATCGGTCCAGACCGTCATGGCCGTGAGATCGGCAATGCGCAAGATATTGGGCGTCTGATAGGTGGCATTCAGGGTCTGGCCTTCACGCGCATCGACCGACACCACGGTGCCGGACATGGGGGCATAGATGCGGGTGTAGCCCAGACGCGCTTCGTCAGCCTTGAGGCTGGCCTGCGTTTGCTCCATCTGCGCCCTGAGATGGTCGATGCGCGCGGCAGCTCCGGCCACCTGGGCTTCGGCGATCTGCACATCCTCCTGCCTGGTCGCCTCTTCGGACGCCAGCTGCTGCTGTCGCTTCAACTGCTGGCCAGCCAGTTTCAGCTGTGCCTGCTGCTCTGCAATCTGGGCGCGCAAGCTTGCCAGCGATGCTCTTCCAGCATCCACGGTGGCACGCTGCACGCTGGGGTCTATCTCCACCAGCAGGGCGCCTTTCTCGACCTGGGCTCCGGGGCTGACCAGCAAACGAGTGATCTGACCCGAGACCTGCGCCCCGACATCGACATAGGTCCTAGGCTGCAAGGTGCCAATCGCGGTGACGGTGGACTCCACATCGCCACGCTGCACCGAAACACTCTGGTACTCGACCCTGGGCCGACTTCCCCACCACAGGGCAGCGCCTGCTGCACAGACCAGCAGCAGCCCGAGGCCGCCCCAGCGTTTGACTTGTCCCACCGTCATGAATCTTGCACTCTCCAGAAAACGATTGGCAGTCGCTGCCAAAACGCATGACCAGGCCATGCGCCGCAGCGATCGAAGGTCAGAAGCCGCTCGGGCTTCAAGCGTTTACTCACCAGAGGCAGCTGGCCACCCCCAGCAGCGCCGTCACGGCGGCAGCCAGCGCCAGGCAGCGAGCCGATCCTGATAGCCCCGCGACCGTC
The DNA here is from genome assembly GCF_000761245.1 of Comamonas testosteroni. GTDB lineage: Bacteria > Pseudomonadota > Gammaproteobacteria > Burkholderiales > Burkholderiaceae_C > Comamonas > Comamonas testosteroni_C. Next base: position 54,601 of record NZ_AWOR01000052.1, read on the forward strand.
ACCAGCGCTCCGAGGCTCCAGAAGCCCGGCACGAGCGCGGCGCCGACCGCTGCGCTCCACCCGTGCATGGCCGGCAGGCAGACGGCCAGCAACAGCAGGCTGCCAAGCACACGCAGCGCCATGCGATGCGCTGCCGGCACCTCGTCCAGAGATCTCAGCTGTGCGTAATGGCGGTCCATGGCAAAAGCCAGAGCCGTCATCCCCGCTGTCGAAAGAGCCAGAGCCTGCAACGATGACTGCCACAGGCTCATGACAGCCTCTCTTTGCGTGCAGCACCGGGCGACAGCGCAGCGGCCAGGTCTTGCGACGCTTGGGCTGCCGGCTGTTTTCGCCCAGGCTTGAGGTTTGCCGCCCTGCGCATCCAGGCCCAGGCAGCGGCCGCCGCCACACCGACCGCCAGGGTAAAAAGCTCCACGCCTGCGCTTTCCCAGTCTCCCTGCTGCAAATGGGCCGCCAGGTGATCTCCGGTCGTCACAAAGCTCAGCACAGGCAGCAGCAGACAAAGCAGCGCCAGCGCCGCCATCTGGTCACGCCAGGCCAGGGACGGGGCTCTCAGCAATGCATGCAGCAGTGCCAGCATCCAAAGCGCAAAAAACACCACCAGTTCCCATCTGGAGCGCAGCGCAAGCTCGACGGGCAGCAAACGGTTGGCCCACAGAAATCCCACGCAGGCAATGCCCAGCCCCGCAATGGCGGCCACATTCGCGGCTTCGATCATCCGGTAGACCGTGACGCTGCTGGAGCCGAACTCTCCCTGATGTTTGCCGCGTCGCTTGACCATGAAGAGAATCGCCCCGGTCGCCATCATGGCGCTGCCAGCCAGGCCGCAGATAAAGTACAGCCACTTCAGCGGCAGCCCGCCATAAGTCGCCATATGCAGCCCGCCTATCACCGATTGCGTGAGCGAAGCCGCACCACCATCCACGCCGCCGGGCAGGCGCAGCTGCTGCAACTCGGCTGTGGCAGCCGAGAAAATGGCCATGCCGCTGGTGGGACTGAGGCGCTTGCTCAGATCGTCGGCGTCATTCCAGCCGTAAACGCCAATGCGCGCAGCCGCATCGCCCGGGTAATCGATCACCACCGCCCGCACCGGCTGCCCGATCAAAGCCTGGCCACGCAGCACAAAGGACTCCAGATCCGGCACCGCCATGGACTGGCCCGAGCGCTGCGGCTTGCCCGGTTCATTCAGCGCCACCTGGAAGGACTTGAGAGCCTCGGCACTGCTGCCGAAGTAGGCCGCAATACCCGCCGGCATGAAGGTCGAGCACGATATGGCGATACCGGTATAGGCAATCATGAACTGGAAAGGCAGCGTCAGCACCGCCACGGCGTTGTGCATGTCCAGCCAGCTTCTCTGCCCTTTGCGGGCACGGAAGGTGAAGAAGTCCTTGAAGATTCGTCTATGGGTGATCACTCCGCTGACCAGCGCCACCAACATGGCAAGCGCGGCGATACCTACGATCCAGAGACCGAGCTGGCCCGAGTGCAGCTGATAGTGGAAATCCACAAAATGATGACCGCCCGATGTCTGGCGCACCCGAGGAGCTTCGGAAGCATCCACGGCACTGCCGGACGCAGGGTCCAGCTGGGCCGCCGCATACTGGCCGTCGCCATCGAACCAGTAGACGTGCAAGTCCCCGCCGCCCTTGGCGTCCGCAGGCCACAGCTCCCACATATCGGCACCCGGGTGCTGACGCTCCATATAGGTCATGCCCCATTGCAGCCTCTGACTCAGCGAGGACTTGGCTGCCTGGGCCGCGTCTGACTGCTGCGCCCCGGCCTGCTCCAGAGCATGATGCTCAGGCGTCATCCAGTGAGTGATGGGCTCCTCGAAGACGGCCAGGGTCCCCGTCAGAAAAATGGCATACAGCAGCCAGGAGAACCACAGGCCACACCAAGTGTGCAGCCATGCCTGAGCCTGACGAAAGCTGCCTTGGCCTGCGCCCGATTGCTTTTTGGCCGGCTGCATCAGCGTCCCTTCAGCAAGATCAAGGCTGCAGTCGCTGCCAGCATGGCAAGGATCAGAGCGAGCAGCACGCCCCATATCCGGCGTGCCGATGCCGGAGAAAAAGCCCAAATCACGGCAGCCACGTACCAGAGCCAGCTGGACTGCATGCCCCCCAGAATGGTCTCCACGCGAGATTGACTCATCGCACCACATAAAACCACCCAGGCACTGGAGATGGCATAGCCTCCCAGCACTGCAGCAGCCAGACGCGATCCCAGCCCCCAGTCAGAGCGAAGCCCATCAGATTGCGACATTGCCATACCCCGTCAGAAACGGCCCTTGAGCGACACGGTGACCGTACGCTTTTCGCCGTAGAAGTTGCCATAGCCCGCATAGCCCACCGTGCTGTAGTAGGTCTTGTCGAACAGATTGCCGACATTCACGGCCAGACTCCAGTCCTTGCTGAATGCATAGGCCGCACGAGCCGACCAGACGGCGTAACCCGGGGAAGTGAAGTTGTACGGCGTCCAGGCTCCGTCATAACGGCCCGTCGCCGGGTTGTAGGCGCTGATGCCCGAAGCCCGGTAGTTCGAGCTCTGCGCCACAACGCCACCACCCACGCTCCAGCCGCGCAAAGCGCCGCTCATGCGATAGTCCGCCCATGCCTTGAACAGATGGAGCGGCGTGACCGTGCTGAACTGTGCGCTGTCCTTGCGTCTATCTTCATTGCTGTTGTAGGTATAGCCCACAGCCAGCTGGAGATTGGGAGTGATGCGACCTGTCATCTCCAGATCGATGCCCTGGCTCAGCTTGAAGCCGTCGCGGAAATAGCAGCAGCCGCCGCGCCAATCGGTCTGGGGATAGGCGGGGTCGTAAACGGCCTCGCCTTTCTTGTCGGTGCGAAACAATGCGGCACTGGCGATCAGATGGGGAGTCAGCTCGCTTTTGACACCCAGCTCGTAGGTACGGCCACGCACCGGATCCAGCGGCGTTCCAGGCAGCGGTGCCGAGAACTTTCCGGCCTGCGACTGATAGATCTCGGCGGTGCTGAAATACAGATTGGTGGACCTGGTCAGCTCATGCATCAGCCCCATGTAGGGCACAAAGACATTCGACTCGCGGCTGCTGGCCGTGAGCGCGCCGTTCATGTCGTGCTGGGTATTGCGATCCTGCAGCACATAGCGTCCTCCCAGCACCACGGACCAACGCTCCACGGGACGCAGGCGAACGGAGCCATAGAGACCGCTTTTTTGCGTCTTGGTCTGCGAGCCGCTGGTCCAGTCACCGAGCGGATAGCCTGGATCCTGCGGAGGAATCCGGTTGAAGACGTCGGCAGGCCCCACTCTGGGCCACAGGCTTCGGTTGGTGTTGCTGTTGCGGTGCTGATCCAGACCCAGGATCACATCATGGCGCTGACCCAGAGCGGCAAAGCTGCCCTGCAAATTGATATCGAAGCTGGTTTCCCGCTCGCGTGACTTGGCTTGATGAATCCACCAGTCCGCCCCCTGCAGCGTGACGGGATCGGGCGAACTTTCGATCTCCGCTCCGTTCACGCCTTCGTTGAAGCGGGTGTGTCTGAGCTGGGTCTTGAGCAGCCAGTCGTTGCCCAGCTGCTGCTCGAGCTTGGCAAAGACCGTGGTGTTTTCGCGATTGATCCAGTTCCAGGGCGCGCCGAAGTTGGTATTGCGCGCAAAGCCGATATCGCTGCCGTCCGCATAGCGCGGCAGACTGGCATTGAAGCCCGTGTTTCTATCTTTCTGATAGCTGGCACCCAGCGTGGCGACCGTGTTGGGCGTCAGATCCAGCTCCAGTGCCCCATACAGCATCTGCCGCTTGAGCTTGGAGGGTGCGGCCATCTCCTTGCGGTCATGGTTCACAGCGACCAAGCGGCCGCGCAGGGTTCCGCTTTCGTTCAGCGCGCCCGTGGTATCGAGCTCGGCGCGATAGTTGCTCATGGTTCCGCCGGAGAGCAGTACCTGGGTCTGACGCTTGGCCTGCGGCCTCTTGTAGGTGAAGTTCAGAACCCCGCCAGCCTCGCCCGCGCCGAACAGCCCGTCTGCCCCGCGCAAAACGCTGACGCTGTCGAACTGCGCCATGTCCAGGCTGCGGCTGCCCGAGCGCGAGGAGCTGGCAGCACCGCCATCGAACCGGAAGTTGGTGATGTTCATGCCACGGGACAGATAGGTCGTATCCAGCCAGGTCTCTTCGCGCGTGATCCCGGTCGTGTAGTTCATCACGTCATCAAGCGTGCGCATGGCCTGATCGTCCATGCGCTGGCGCGTCACCACCGTCACCGACTGCGGAACCTCGCGCAAAGACTGCGCCGCCTTGCCGACCTCCACTCCACCGGCCACATAGGAGTCGCTCGACTCCCCATATGCATTGGGAATGGCCTTTTCCTGCACCGTCACTTCCGCAAGTGTCGAGGCAGCGTCCTCTTGTGCATGGCTGACACCGGGCACCAGGCAGAACACACTGACGGCCACAGCCGTGGCGTGAAGACGAAATGGCAAAGCCCCGGCTACGGGGCAAAACGAGCGTTCCAGCATGAGCGTACAAAAACAAACCTGGGTGTTTTCTTCAGGCAGGGAAATGCCGAAGTACCAATGACGCTGTGGCTGGAACGGAGAGACCGTGTACGGGCTGGCAGCAATGAAACAGAACGAGAATCAATCTCAACTCCATTTCCGTGCGGATTGTAAAGCTCAGGTAAAAGAATTGCCACTGTTTTGTAAAACGATAGCACCTGTCTCTGCTGCCGTATCGTTGCGCACCTGCCAGACTGTTGCCGGGCCGACACCCGGCAGATACCCGGCGATGCTCTTCATTCAGCGGCATCAAGCCGGCTACTGCAGCAACTGGGCGGTCCGGCGCTGCGTGGCGACTCGCCCAGCGGCTTCCGATTGAAAAGTGGGCTTTTGCGAAACGCCCGGTGCGTCGGGCGCTTGGAAGATGCTCGGCAGACCCGGTCTGCGCAAGACTTCCAGAGGGCAAGGATGTGCATTGAGCACAAAGAAAAAGCCCCGGCTGCATGAACAGCCGGGGCTTTTAATATCTTGGCAGGGGAAGAAGGATTCGAACCTTCGCATGCTGGAATCAAAATCCAGTGCCTTAACCAGCTTGGCGACTCCCCTAAAGAGAACGAGATTATAGCTCGATTTTTCGCAGGTTTCAGAGAACTCCGGGGATCAGGGATTGGAGGCGGAAGCACCCAGTGCCTGCCAGGCGCTTCGCGGCAACTCAGGCGGCTTAGCAGCTATCGCGGCACTCTGACCATGACCCGCTGCAGGCGCAGCCATCAATCCAGCGTGACCTTGGCCTCGCGAATGACCTTGCCCCATTTGGCAGTTTCAGCGGCAATGAAGCGATCACATTCCTGCGGCGTCGAACCTTCTGCAAACGTGCCCATGGTCTGCTGCATGCGCTGCGAAATCTCCGGACTGCGAATGATGCGAGCGACTTCAGCGGACATGCGCTGGACGATCTCCTTGGGCACTCCTGCCGGGGCAATCATTGCTGCCCAGGTGCTGCCCATCAGCTCGGGAATGCCTTGCTCGGCAAACGTCGGTACATCGGGCAACACCGCCAGTCGCTTGTCGCTGGCCACGCCAATCAGACGAATGCGACCGGCCTTGGCAGGCTGAATCAGATTGGGCGGAGGATCGAGGAACAAGGGGATCTGACCGCCCATGAGGTCGGTCAGTGCCGGTGCGGCACCTTTGTAAGGCACATGGGTCATGTCCGTCTTGGTCAGCAGCTTCATCAGCTCGGTCGTCAGATGCGCGCTGGAGCCGCTTCCCGAGGAGCCAAAGCTGACCTTGCCAGGATGCGCCTTGGCATAGGCTATCAGCTCCTGCGTGGTCTTGAACGGTGCATTGGTGGACACCGCTGCAACCAGAGGCGAGATCCCCATCAGTGACACACCGACCAGATCCTTGCCGGGGTTGTAGGGCAGCTTGGGATACAGCGTGGTGTTGGCCGCATAAGCGGCAATCACCACTCCGAACGTGTAGCCATCAGGTGCAGACTTTGCCACCTGATCCACACCGATGAGACTGTTCGCACCCGGCTTGTTGTCGATGATGATGGGCTGGCCCAGCGCTTTCTGCAAACCCACTTGCAGCAGACGTGCCATCTGATCGGTGAAGCCGCCCGCCGTGTAGGGAACGACGATTCGTATGGGCTTGGAGGGCCAGGGGCTCTGGGCCCAGGCCGAAGGTGCCAGCATGGCGGCGCCGGCTGCGGCGCTCGATTGCAGAAAGCTGCGGCGAGATGTCGAAAGCATGAGTGTCTCTTGGTTCTTTGGGCAAAAACGCCGCGCGCCAGCGCGACAGGTAAAGGGAAATATGTCTCAGTATCCGCGGGCCACGTCCACCAGATTGAGCAAGGGCTCGCCTGCGCGCAGGCGGCGCAGGTTCTCCAGGCACTGGCGGGCCACGGTATCGGCCGAGGCCTGGGCCGCGATATGCGGTGTGACAAAGGCCTTGGGATGCACCCAGACCTTGTTGCCGGGCAGGGGCGGCTCCTCGCGCAGCACATCCAGCGCGGCGCCGGCCAGGTGGCCTTCGTCGAGCAAAGCCAGCAGGTCGTCTTCCACCACCTGCTCGCCACGCCCCACGTTGATGAAGTAGGCGCCGCGCGGCAGCAGGGAGAGGGTTCGGCGGTTCAGCAGATCGCGCGTCTCGGGGGTGAGCGGCAGGGCGCAGACCAAAATGTCGCTGTCGGACAGCAACTGCTGCAGGCCCTGGGCGCCACTGTGGGTGCTCAGGCCTGGAATGTTCTTGGCACTGCGGCTCCAGCCCGCCACGGGATAGCCCACGGCCTGCATGGCGCCTGCCACGAAGCGGCCGACCTCGCCCAGGCCCAGAATGCCCACGCGGCAGTCGGCGCTGGCGCGCACGGGGCGGCGCAGCCAGTCTCCCGCCTGCTGCTGGCGCGCGAACAGATCCAGCTCACGCGTGTGGCGCAGCGCAGTGCCGACCACATACTGGGCGATCTCCACATGCTGCTGCGGGTCGACGGTGCGCGCCACGGGCAGGCCGGCCGGCAGGTCAGGCACGGCCAGCAGCTTGTCCACGCCGGCACTGGGCGCGTACAGCAGCTTGAGTTGTGGATAGGCCGCCAGCACGCCGGGCTTGAGGCTCCAGGCCAGCATGGCCTCGACCTTGGCGGCCGGAGCCTCTTCGCGGTTCGCCCAGACGGGTACGTCGGGTGCCAGAGCGCGCAGCGCATCGACGATGGGCGCGCCCATGCTGGGGTGGATGTTGACCAGAATTCCCATGGTTTCCTTCAGTCCTTGTAAGACGGATCGATGCGGTCCAAGCGGCGCAGCAGGCCCGGCCAGGCCAGGCCCGCGCCCTTGCCCTTGGTGACCTGGCGCGACTGGTTGACCGCGTCGGCAATGATGGCCTGCGGAATGCGCGTCAGCTCGCCGCCGCCCGACTGCGCCAGGATCTGGATGCGGCAGGCCGACTCCAGCGTGTACATGGCCAGCACGGCCTCGGCCACGCTGCGGCCGCAGGTCAGCAGCCCGTGGTTGCGCAGGATGAGGAAGTTGCTGGCACCCAGATCGTCCACAAGGCGCGGCTTCTCGTCATCGCGCAGGGCCACCCCCTCGTAGTCGTGATAGGCCAGACGCACCAGCGGGAAGATGGACTGCTGCGAGATGGGCCGCAGGCCATCTTTTTGCGCCGACACGGCCACGCCGTAGCGTGTATGCGTGTGCAGCACGCACTGCACTTCGGGGCGGCCGTCGTGGATGGCGCTGTGGATGACGAAGCCTGCGGGGTTGACGTCGTACTCGGTCTCCATCATCGGCTGGCCCTCGTGATCGACCTTGACCAGGCTGGATGCGGTGATCTCGTCGAACAGCATGCCGTAGGGGTTGATCAGGAACTGGCCGGGCTGGCCCGGCACGCGCGCCGAAATGTGAGTGAAGATCAGGTCGTCCCAGCCGAAGTGGGCGACCAGCCGGTAGGCGGCAGCCAGCTCGACGCGGATCTGCCACTCCTCGGGCGTCACCTGGCGGCGGATTTCGGACATCGTGGTGTCATGGCTCATGGGATTTGTCTCGTGATGGGCATCGTGAAATGGCGGGCAGGCTCAGCGCCCCGCAGCGTACTTATCGCGCAGCTCGCGCTTGAGCACCTTGCCGATGGCACTGCGCGGCAGCTCGGCGATGAAGCGCAGATCGGCCAGGCGCTGGGTCTTGCCGGCTTGCTGGTTGTACCAGCCCATGATCTCCTCGGGCCGCGCCGGCTCTGCCGTGCGCGACACCACATAGGCCACGGGCGTCTCGCCCCATTGCTCGCAGGGCACGCCGACAACGGCCACGTCGTCCACGCCCGGGTGGGCACGCAACTGGGCCTCCAGGTCGCTGGGATAGATGTTGAAGCCGCCGCTGATGATCATGTCCTTGCGGCGGTCGAACAGGGTCAGGAAGCCGTCGGCATCAAAGCGACCCACATCGCCCGTGCGGATGAAACGCTTTCCAGTGGCATCGAACCATTCGGCCTCGCGCGTCTTGGCGGGCTGACCGTGGTAGCCGCTCATCATGCTGGCCGAATGGCCCACGACCTCGCCGTCCGCGCCGGGAGCGACCTCGCAGCCCTCCTCGTCGATGAGGCGTATGTCATGGCCTTCGGCGGGCTTGCCCACGGTATGCAGCTTGTCCGGGTGCAGATGGGCTTCGAGGATGCAGGTGCCCCCGCCTTCGGTCATGCCGTAGAACTCGGTCAGGCTGCCGGGCCAGCGCGCAACCACATCGGCCTTGAGCTCGGCGCGAAACGGTGCGCTGGTGCAGAACTTGGCCTGAAAGCTCGACAGGTCATGCTCGCCGAACTGAGGCAGCGCCATGATGCGCTGGTACTGCACGGGCACCAGCATGGTGTGGGTGACGCGGTGCTGCTGGGCCAGTTGCAGATAGCGCGCCGCGTCGAACTTGGGCATCAGCACCACGCAGCCGCCGCTGCCCAGCGTGGGGAAGAACACCACCAGCGTGGTGTTGGAGTACAGCGGCGTGGCCAGCAGCGTCGTGCCCTCGGGGCCGTAGCCATAGACGCCGCCACGGTTGATATGGGTCCAGCGCATTCCGTGCGACTGCACGATGCCCTTGGGAGTCCCCGTGGTGCCAGAGGAATAGATGATGTTGAACGGCGCCTCAGGCTCCACGCTCACGGGCGCGGGCTGCGCGCCTTCGGGCGCGAGCCAGTCCTCGAAGGCACGGCCGGGTGCGGCGCCGTCCAGCGAGATACATTGCAGGGCGCTGTCGGCGGGCACCAGCTCCTGGGCCGCCTTGTCGAGGAACAGGTGATGCGCCTGGGCATCGCGCAGCATCGATGCCAGGCTGTCGACCGTGGAGGATGGCGCCAGTGGCGCGACCACCACGCCCGCGCGCAGCGCGCCCAGGAATAGCGCGGCATAGCGCACCGAGTTCAACGCGCAGATGGCAATGGCCTGACCAGGCTGCACGCCATCGCGCTGCAGCGCGGCGGCCACGCGGTCCATGAGGGCGTCGAGCTGGGCATAGCTCAGGGTCTGCTGGTCGTCGCGCAGCGCGGCATGGTCGCTCTGCTGGCAAGCATGGCTGCGGATCAGCGCAGCCAGCGTGGTGAAGGGTGCATCGGGCGAAGGCAGGGAAACAGTCATGAGGGGCTCCGTTTCAGGAATTCACGAATCTCAAGCGGACTGCGCCTGCGAGCCCCCGGCCCTGCAGGCGCTTGGGCAGGCGGTGGCTTATTTGGCAGCCAGACCCAGGCGGTCTATCAGTATCTTGTCCTTGGCGAAGGCCTCCCTGGCCCATTGCGCATAGTCGGCACCCGAGCGATACCAGGCATCCTGATTGAGCTGCCTGAGCACCTCGACATGGCGCGGATCGTCCATGGCCTTCTTGAAAGCATCGTGCAGCTTGCGCACCACGGCCGGGTCCATGCCCTTGGGGCCGGCCAGGCCGTAGGGCGAGGTGGAGACCACGCCATAGCCCAGCTCCTTGGCCGTGGGCACGTCCGGCCAGCGCTGGGTGCGCTTTTCACCAAAGGTCATGAGCAGGCGCATCTGGCCGCCATTCACATAGGTGTCCCAGCCCGAGGCATCGCTTTGCGCGGCCACATGACCGCCCAGCAGGGCTTGCTGCAAGTCGGCGTTGCCCTTGAAAGGCACATGATTGAGAGTGACCTTGGCGTTCTCGGCCAGCTCCTCCATCAGCAGATGCGGCGAGGAGCCAATGCCCGTGGAGCCGTATTCGATCTTTCCGGGAGTCTTGCGCGCGGCGGCGATGTACTCGTTGAAGCTCTTGTAGGGCGAGTCCGAGCGCACCGTGAAACCGAAGGTATAGCCCGAGACACCGATGATGTAGGTGAAATCGGTGACCGGGTTCCAGGCGGTCTTTTGCATATGCGCCATGCGCAGCATGGACATGGGGAACTGGGTGATGGTGTAGCCATCGGGCTTGGCGGTGCGCGCCATGGCGCCGGGGCCCAGCGTGCCGCCCGCGCCGGGCTTGTTCTCGACGATGATGGGCTGGCCCAGTTGCTTGCCTGCAATGTCGGCCAGCGTGCGCATATGGCGGTCTGTGGGGCCGCCGGCCGGGAACGGCACGATCAGCGTGACCGGCCGCGCAGGATAGTCGCCGGACTGCGCCCAGACTGATGCGCCGGTGCCTGCGGCTGTCACAAAAGCGGCCGTGGCAAGCACCAGGCTGCGGCGGTCAAGGGAAATCTGCATGTCTTGTCTCCTGAATCTCTGAACCAGGTGGGGCCGGGGCACATACCTTGTGTGCCGCTCTGGCCAGGGCCCGGATGTCCGGGCCCGTTGGCACCGCCTTGCCTGGCGGTGCCATGGCAGTGCTTACAGCGACTTGGCCAGCTCGGGGACGGCCGTGAACAGATCGGCTTCCAGACCGTAATCGGCTACCGAGAAGATCGGTGCCTCGGGGTCCTTGTTGATCGCCACGATCACCTTGGAGTCCTTCATGCCCGCCAGATGCTGGATGGCGCCCGAAATGCCGGCCGCAATGTACAGCTGGGGCGCCACGATCTTGC
>NZ_AWOR01000053.1 GCF_000761245.1 Comamonas testosteroni
CGGGTTCGAGTCCCGTCCACTCCGCCAGATTCAAAAAGCCGCAATCAAGGAATTGGTTGCGGCTTTTTTCTTGTCTGTGACTCTCTGGCAGAGTTGATGTGCTCCTGACTTTCTAGCAAGATACCCTTGCCATGCAAGTGCTATGGCGATACGCTATCGTTCACCCTTACAGATGTTGACAAAAGTTTTTCATACGGGAACTTTTGCTGCCAATCGGTACACCATCTTGTCACCATTGGGCCTGCTTCCCGGTGACTGTCTCATTCCTTCATTGTTGTTCGTTTAACCACAGCTCTTTCGATCCATGCGCCCGGCGTCTTCCTTTCTGCTGTCGCTGCTGATGTTTGCCTCCATCATCGGGGTGCAACTCATCGCCATGTGGCCCGCGGGTTCGCAAGATGTGGTGGCCATGGCTTATGTACTCGATGCAGAGCCGCACGAATACGGTGTCGATGTGCTGCAGGAGTTCGAGGACGATGTGGAAGAGGACACGGTGGAATTTTCCATTCACCGTCCGCATCGCACTGCCGAACTCAATCCGGCGCAAGATGATCGCAATGAATTGTTTGGCCCTCCCGAAGCGGTAGCTGTAGGTGTGGCCGATGTCCGGGTGCCTCCTCAGGGGCATGTGGTGCACCCGACTTATCCCTGGCCGGAAAGCATGTTGCGTCCGCCAAGTCTCGGCCTGCCGCTGGCAGGCTAGCTCCAGTTCAGCTGACGTCATCACGTCAGAACGTTTGAGCTGGGCTTTTTAGACCCCGATACCTGCCGCCCGTCATTCCAGCGCCTGCTGGCCTGGAATGTGCTTGTCTGCAAAGCTTGGCTCTGAGACAGGTCTGGGGTGGCTTCACCTGCTCAGGTGTAACTGATCCTGCATTGCATGCGGCGGCTGCCGCATGTGCATGACGGGATTTCGACCCTTTCCTCACTTTATCTGCCCTCAAGAAGGCAGCTGTGTTCTATGTTCAATAGATCGAGAGTGCCGGCTTCTTTCCCGGCCAAGGCCAGCCAGAATTCTTCTGGCCATGCACCATTGCGCAGCCTCAAGCGCTCGGCCGTCTTCGGACTGTGCCTTGCTGCCGCTCTGGCTGCGCATGCCCAGAATGCCAGCAGCGCACCACAAATCAGCAGCACGATTTCCGATCAGGTGCAGCCCAAGCTGACCCTGACGCAACTGCTACAGACCGTGCTGGACAACAACCCTGAACTGCGCTCCGTTCAGCAGTCGAGCGTCACAGCTCAGGCGGCTGTGGTCAGCGCCGGTGCTCTGCCCAACCCCAAGCTGGAGTGGAGCCGCGGTGACAACAAGGCGCGCCTGGCATCGGCCACCCCTGGCAATGTGCAGACAATGGGGATCTCGGTCCCCATCGAAATGCCTTCCGTACGTGCTGCGCGCATAGAAGCCGCAGAAGCCGGGCAGAGAGCATCGGTGCACCAGATTGCCGCATCGCGCAATGCGCTCATTGCACAGGTCAAGCTCAAGGCCTATGAGGTGGTGCTGCGGCAGGCACAGGCACAGGCCGCCTATGACGCCGTCAAGCTGCTGGAGCAGGCTCATGAGCGGGTGCGGGTGCGTGTTTCCAGTGGTGAGGCGGCGCGCTACGAAATCATCAAGGCCGATGCCGAACTGATCAACGCGCGTCAGCAGGAGCAGTCTGCCCGTTTGCTGGCCGAGCAATCCCAGCTCACGCTCAATCGTCTGGCTGCAGGCCAGTTGCCCGGCCGCTTTGACCTGGCCCTGTCCTTGCAGGATCCGGTGGCGCAAGCCCAGTTGAAGAACATCAATTGGCAGTCCCATCCGGAACTGCTGCAGCTGCAGTCCGAGGTGGACAAGGCCGAAGCACAGAAGAACGGTGCCAAAGCCAGCCGATGGCCGGGTCTTGAGCTGCGTTATGCGCAGACCCGCGAGCCCGATATCCGCAACAACACCATCGGCGTGAGCATGCAGATTCCGCTGTTCGACCAGCGCCGTGGCCCGATTGACGAGGCCGCATCGGAAGCCGAGCGCGCACGTCTGCGCATGGATGGCCGCAGGGCCGAGCTGGAGCAGCAGATGCTGCAGGCCTGGAAGGTCATGGAGATGGCGCAGGTTCGCATCAAGGCCCTGAGCGAAGGGTCGGTGCGCGAGGCTGAATCGGCACTGCGCGTGGCCGAGGCGGCTTACCGCTACGGCGAGCGAGGCATTCTCGATGTGCTGGATGCCCAGCGCGTGCTGCGCACGGTGCGCGCCGATTTGCTGGAGGCCCGCTATCAGCTGCAGTCGGCACGGATCGAGCTGGACTTTCTGGCCGGTCGCTATGCCGAGCCTTCCTCGCTTTGAACCTTCAAAGTCAAGACCACGTTTTCGTATTTTTTGAATTCGCTTTATGTCTTCTCATCATCATTCAAGGACTGCGCGTCCTGCCTCTCTGGTTCTGGCACTGGCGCTGGCCGGGCTGACAACGTTGACCCTGACCGCCTGCGGCAAGGACGAGCAGGCGACTGCTGCAGTTGCTGCTGCCGATACCAAGGCTGAACTGGACCCCATGGAAGTGGTGGTCTCGGCCGAAATGGCAAGCAACTTCAAGACCGCTGCGGTAGCGCAGGCCGAGGTTGCATCGGTGCAGGAAATTGCCGGTCGCATTGAAGCCAACGAGCGCAAGGTCACCCGCATCGGTGCGGCCGTGACAGGCCGTGTGACCGAGGTGCTGGCCGAAACCGGCGATCGCGTCAAAACGGGTCAGACCCTGGCGCGCGTCGCCAGCCCCGAGCTGACCACGGCTCAGCTGGCCTATATGCGAGCCAGTGCCACGGCGACTTTGGCCGAGCGCTCCGTAGAGCGGGCACGTCAGCTGATTGCTGCCGACGTGATTGGCTCTGCAGAACTGCTGCGCCGTGAATCCGAAGTACAGATTGCGCGCGCAGAGCTGCGGGCAGCAGGCGATCAACTCAAGCTGATGGGGCTGTCTGCCGATGCGCTGAGCAGTTTGCGAGCCAAGGGCAGTGTGGCACCGAATGCCGCCATCACGGCTTCTGCCGCCGGCATCGTGATCGAGCGCCAGGTCAGTCAGGGTCAGGTGGCACAGCCTGGAGACCCTCTGTTCACCGTGGCTGATCTCTCCAACGTCTGGGTGGTGGGCGCCTTGCCCGAGCAGATCGCGCGCAGCGTGCAGACTGGGCAGAGCGTGCAGGTCGATGTGCCGGCGCTGGGACTGACCGTCGAGGAGACACCCATCTCGGGCAAGATCATCTACGTGGGTGACACAGTGTCCCCCGAAACCCGCACCGTGACCATCCGTACGCAGGTGGACAACAAGGATCTGGCGCTCAAGCCCCAGATGCTGGCCACCATGAAGATTCAAGGCGCGATGGAGAAAACTCTTGCGATCCCTGCGCTGGCCGTGGTCCGCGAGAACGACAAGGACCATGTCTACGTCAAGAAGGCCGAAAACCACTACCGCCTGACTCCGGTGGAGCTGGGTGCGACCAGCGCTGGTCTGCGACCTTTGATCAAGGGGCTGAGCGAAGGCACGCAGATCGTGGTCGAAGGTGCGTTCCACCTGAACAACGAGCGCAAGCGCGCAGAACTGGAGTAAGCCCATGATTGCCTCCATGATTCGTGCCGCGCTATCGCAGCGGCTGGTGGTGGTCGTGCTGGCGCTGGTGATGTGTGGATTCGGCCTGCGTGCTGCCATGAATCTGTCGGTGGACGCCTTCCCCGATGTGACCAATGTGCAGGTTCAGGTGGCCACCGAAGCTCCCGGCCGCTCGCCCGAAGAGATCGAGCGATTTGTCACCGTGCCTCTGGAAATCGCCATGACGGGCTTGCCCGGTCTGGCCGAGATGCGCTCGCTCAACAAGAGTGGTCTGTCCATCATCACGCTGGTGTTCACCGATGCGACCGATGTGTATTTTGCCCGCCAACTGGTGACGGAGCGTCTGATCGAAGTCACGCCGCGCATGCCCGAAGGCATCGTGCCGGTGCTGGGACCGGTATCCACGGGCCTGGGCGAGGTCTATCAGTACACGCTGGACCACCCCGATGATGGCAAGCGTGAGCTGACCCAGGCGGAGCTGACGGAGCGCCGCACCATCCAGGACTGGGTGGCGCGGCCCTTGCTGCGCTCCATTCCCGGCGTGGCTGAAATCAACTCCCAGGGCGGCTATGTCAAGCAGTACCAGGTGCTGGTTGATCCTGCTCGCCTGCGTCACTACAACCTGAGCGTGCGCCAGGTGGTGCAAGCCGTGGCGGACAACAATGCCAATGCCAGTGGCGGCATCCTGCCGCAGGTGACCGAGCAGTATCTGATTCGCGGCGTGGGCATGATCCGGACGCTGGACGATATCGGCAACATCGTGCTCAAGGAGCAGGGAGGAGTGCCGGTCTATGTGCGTGATGTGGCCAAGGTGCAGATCGATGCCGAGGTGCGACAGGGTGCCATCATCAAGGGCGGCTATACCGAAAGCGTCTCCGGCATCGTGCTGATGATGCGCGGAGGCAATGCCAAGGAGGTAGTGACCCGCGTGAAGGAGCGCGTGGCGGAGATCAACGCCAAGGGTATGCTGCCTGGCGGTCTGCAGATCGTTCCCTACTACGACCGTACCGATCTGGTCGATTCCGCCCTGTGGACCGTGGGCAAGGTGCTGATTGAAGGCATCTTCCTGGTGGTGGTGGTGTTGTTCATCTTCCTCGGCGATGTGCGATCCAGTCTGATCGTTGTGGCGACGCTGATCATCACGCCGCTGACGACCTTCATACTGATGAACAAATACGGCATTTCGGCCAACCTGATGTCCTTGGGAGGGTTGGCGATTGCCATCGGCCTGATGGTGGACGCGACCGTGGTGGTGGTGGAAAACGTGTTCCACAAACTGGGGCAGGCGGGTAATTCGCGCGGCGAGCGCATTCGCACCGTGCTGTCTGCCACCGTGGAAGTGGCTACACCCACCATATTCGGCATTGCCATCATCATCTTGGTGTTCCTGCCTCTGATGACGCTGCAAGGCATCGAAGGCAAGATGTTCGGCCCGCTGGCGCTGACCATCGCCATGGCTCTGGCGATCTCGCTGGCTGTGTCGCTGTTCCTGTCGCCCGTGCTGTGCTCCTACTTCCTCAAGGGCGGCGCCGATCACGATACCAAGCTGATTGGCTTCCTCAAGCGCCACTATCTGCGTTTGCTCGACGGTGCGACTGCGCGCAACCGCCTGACACTGGCTGTGGCCGTGGCTTTGCTGATCGGATCGCTGGGCCTGTTCCCGTTCTTGGGTAAGTCTTTCATGCCGACCATGAAGGAAGGTGCGCTGACACCGCAGATCAACCGCGTGCCCAGCATTTCCCTGGATGAATCCATTCGCATGGAAATGGCTGCCATGAAGGAAGTGGCACAGGTGCCTGGCGTTAAGTCCGTGGTCTCCAAGCTGGGGCGTGGCGAATCGCCGGCCGATCCTGCTGGCCCCAATGAGTCTGACCCCATCGTGCTGCTGGACCCCGAGTCCGAGCGTACCCAGGATGAGATCGACGAAGAGATTCGTCAGCGCCTGTCCAAGATTCCCGGCGTGCAGATTGTGCTGTCCCAGCCTATCTCCGAGCGTGTGGATGAAATGGTGACTGGCGTGCGCTCGCAACTGGCTGTGAAGGTGTTCGGGGACGAGCTGGAAGACCTCAAGGAAGTCTCCGAGCAGGTGGCGCGCATTCTAAAGAGCGTCTCCGGCAGTACGGACATCCGTATCGAGCGACTCTCGGGTCAGCAGGCTCTGACGGTGGATATCGACCGTAAGGCGATTGCCCGCCACGGTCTGAACGTTGCCGATGTGCAAAGTCTGCTGGAGTCCGCCATTGGCGGCAGGGACGTGACGACCTTGTATGAGGGCGAGCGTCGTTACTCGGTGGTGGTGCGTTTCCCCGAGTCCTATCGTGGATCGCCCGAAGCCATTGGCGCAACTCTGCTGACCACGGCGGCTGGCGCGCAAGTGCCGCTGAGCAGCCTGGCCAAGATCGAACTGGTCGATGGCCCTGCGCAGATCAGCCGCGAAGGTGGCAAGCGCCGCGTGGTGGTGGGCGCGAACGTGGAAGGGCGTGACCTGGCTGGCTTTGTGGCCGAGGTCGAGCAGCGCCTGGACAAGGAGGTGAAACTGCCCGACGGCTATTACTTCAAGTTCGGCGGTCAGTTCGAAAACATGGAGCGCGCCATGGGCACGCTGCAGGTGATCGTGCCGCTGACCATCGTGGCCATCTTCTTCCTGCTGTTCCTGCTGTTCAATTCCATCAAGCTGGCAAGCCTGATCATTCTGGTGCTGCCCTTTGCTTCGATTGGCGGCCTGATTGGTCTGTTTGTCACGGGTGAATATGTGAGTGTGCCGGCATCGGTGGGCTTTATTGCCCTGTGGGGTATTGCTGTGCTGAACGGCGTGGTACTTGTATCCAGCATTCGCCAACTGCGCCAGGACGGCATGGACGTGGCCGAAGCCGTGCGCGAAGGCTGTACTCAGCGCTTCCGCCCTGTGATGATGACCGCAACCGTGGCTTTGCTGGGACTGGTGCCATTCCTGTTTGCGACAGGTCCCGGCTCCGAGGTTCAGCGTCCCTTGGCTATTGTGGTGATCGGTGGTTTGATTACCTCGACTTTGTTGACGCTGGTGGTGCTGCCTACGCTGTACCGCTGGTTTGACGAGAAGCCGACCGAGGCTTGATTTGAGAAAGGAGTGATCCGATGACGATGAAAGAAATCCGCGCCATCGTGCGTCCCAGCCGGCTGGAGCGTCTGCGCACCGAGCTGCGTGCGATTCCGAATTTTCCCGGCGTGACGATTTTCAAGGCCGAGGGCTTTACGGCCCCCGCGGCAGTGGACAAGCGTACGGTCAAGGATGAGCTGACCGATTTTTCGGACAAGCTCATGGTCTGCGTGATCGTGGAAGAGTCCATGGTGGAGCCGATTCGTGAAGCAATCGTCGCGGCCTGCCGCACCGGGCAGATTGGCGACGGTCTGGTCTGGACAGTGGATATCGGCGAGATGCATCGCATCCGTGACGGCGGCGCCGTGAGCTGATGCAGGTTTGGCACTGAAAGAAAAAGGGATGCGCTCTGCATCCCTTTTTTCATGCTTTCGACAAAATCTTGGAAGTTTGAAAAAACTGGCGAAAACCCTGTGCTACAATTTTTGCATTGCAGCAGAGAAACACTGTTTCATTGCTTCAGGGGGTATAGCTCAGCTGGGAGAGCGCTTGCATGGCATGCAAGAGGTCATCGGTTCGATCCCGTTTACCTCCACCAAAATTTTGACGGCGAGTCGCAAGACTCGAATCGTTCTAGGATTGACCCTATCGTCTAGAGGCCTAGGACATCACCCTTTCACGGTGAGTACCGGGGTTCGAATCCCCGTAGGGTCGCCAAGTTTGAAGCGCTTGTAGCTATATAATATGTAGCAAAGCTTCCTGCCAGGAGTGGTAGTTCAGTTGGTTAGAATACCGGCCTGTCACGCCGGGGGTCGCGGGTTCGAGTCCCGTCCACTCCGCCAGATTTAAAAAGCCGCAATCAAGCAATTGATTGCGGCTTTTTCTTTGCCCGGGATCCGGAGAAAAGGCCTTGCGGCAAGGCCTTTGATTTATCCGTTATTTCGGGGCCATGCGAATGGCGCCGTCCAGGCGGATGACTTCACCATTGAGCATGTCGTTTTCCAGGATCTGCTTGACCAGCTTGGCGTAGTCCTCGGGCTTGCCCAGGCGACTGGGGAAAGGGACGCTGGCGGCCAGTGCATCCTGAACTTCCTGCGGCATGGTGAAAAGCATGGGGGTGCCGAAGATGCCGGGTGCAATCGTCATATTGCGAATGCCGCTGCGAGCCAGGTCGCGAGCAATGGGCAGCGTCATGCCGACCACGCCGCCCTTGGATGCAGAGTAGGCTGCCTGTCCGATCTGACCGTCATAGGCAGCGACGCTGGCGGTGGAAATCAGAACACCGCGCTCGCCAGTAGGCTCTGGTTCATTCTTGCTCATGGCGTCCGCCGCCAGTCGAATCATGTTGAAAGTGCCGACCAGGTTGACCATGATGGTCTTGGTATAGACGGCCAGGCTGTGCGGGCCGCTCTTGCCTACGGTTTTCTCGGCCGGTGCAATGCCGGCGCAGTTGATCAGGCCGGCGAGTTTGCCCAGACTTGTGGCTTTGGCGACCACAGCTTGACCATCGGCCTCATTGCTGACATCGCAGCGCAGATAGACGCCGCCGATTTCGCTGGCCACGGCCTCGCCGCGCTCTGCATTCATGTCGGCAATTACGACCTTTCCGCCATTGGCGGCCAGCATGCGCGCCGTGCCTTCACCCAAGCCCGAAGCACCACCAGTCACGATGAATACGCGATCCTGAATCTGCATGAACTGTCTCCTTGTTTGATGTCTGTTGACGTTGACGTAAACGTCAATTATGCACAGAGCGGAGGAGGTGGAGACCTGAGGAAAGCGCGCATAAAAAAAAGCCCAATCGGAAAGATTGGGCTTTGAAGGGATCCATGAAACGGGGGTTTCAGGAGGATCCAAGGAGACAACTTGCGCAAGGTCGGCATCCACATCGATGCATGCCGACCTGACATGCTGGCAATTATAGGGTAAACCCTAGCAGTTTGCCAAGCACGCCAATAACCATGTGCTTAACGCTTGGCAGTGGTCGTGGCCTTGACAGCTTCGGTTGCTGTCTTGGTGGCCGCGTTGAAATTGGCTTCGGCCATGTCGGAGGCTTGCTTCACTGCCTTTTGCACGGATTCGAAAGCGTTGTTGGCGGCAGAGACGGCGCTCTTGACCATGGCCACAGCGGATTCGGAGCCGGCAGGCGCATTCTTGGTGGAGTTATCCAGCAGGGAGTTGAAGCTCTTGCGGGCTTCGGTGGATTGCACTTCCAGAGCCTTGTTGAATTCGCCGGCAGTGTTGCTGGCGATGTCATACAGATGGCGGCTGTAGGAAGCAGTCTTCTCGGCCAGAGGCTGGAACAGGCCGGCTTGCAGAGTCAGCAGTTCCTGGGCGTCCTTGACGCTGAGCACGGCTTGGGTGTGC
Organism: Comamonas testosteroni; assembly: GCF_000761245.1. Lineage (GTDB taxonomy): Bacteria > Pseudomonadota > Gammaproteobacteria > Burkholderiales > Burkholderiaceae_C > Comamonas > Comamonas testosteroni_C. The sequence goes on from NZ_AWOR01000053.1 coordinate 9,019, forward strand.
TGGGCAGCTTCGGTCAGGGCGGCGCGCGAAGCGGTGACGTTCAGTTCCACCAGCTTTTCCACGCCTTCAAAAGCTTTGCTGGTCAGGCCGAACAGCGTTTCGAAGTGGGCTTTTTGTGCGCTCAGGATTTGGTCAGGGGTCAGGCTCATGGCAATTCTCCAAAATTACGGATCTAACAAAGGGATCGGACCGGAGGAAACTCTGCCCTGACATGGCCGCTAGCTCTGAGCTAGTTCTATGTTGCAGTGCAGCATGGGTGCATTGTGGAAGAGAATTTGCAGCAATGCAAGCTTTAATTTGTTGCGTTGCAGCAAAAAGATTAATGACTCTTTTTTTTCGATAAGTATTTGATTTTTAAAACTTTGTTATGTCTGATAACTGACAAAAAAATGCATGAATGTGCTTTTTTGATGCGCTGCGTCATGCGTTGGCGAGCGGTGACTTCCAGGCCCTGTCGCGGTGGTGCTGGCGGCGCCTGGGCAGCTTTGCACAATGGCAGCATGACTGCATCGTTATCTCATGGCAAACCTCTGCGCGCCCAGCCACAGGCGCGTGACTCCTATCCCGTGTTTCGTGAAATCAGCACCCGCTGGTCGGACAACGATGTCTACGGCCATGTGAACAACGTCATCTACTACAGCTGGTTTGATACTGCGGTCAATGCGTATCTGATAGAGCAGGGCGCGTTGGACATCCATGCTGGGCAGACGATTGGCCTGGTGATAGAGACCCAGTGCAATTACTTTGCCTCGCTGGCTTTCCCGCAAACCGTGGAAGCGGGTATTCGCGTGGCCCATCTGGGCAGCTCCAGCGTGCGCTACGAAGTGGGTCTGTTTGCCAAGGGTGCGAGCCAGTCGGCTGCAGCAGGGCATTTTGTGCACGTCTATGTCGACAGGCAGACGCGTCGGCCTGTGCCTTTGCCCGAGCCCTTACGTATGGCACTGCAGCCACTGCTGCGCGCAGAGCTGGCTGATCAATAAAAAACGATAGCTTATTGCTTATGAATATCAAGGGTTTAACGTCGATTTCCGTGATATGCCTGACGGCAATTCCGAAGCCGGCATTTGCAAGAAGCGCCAAGGGGCAGTGAGTATGGTGCAGGGTGTGGAATCGCCTACACTCGTCAGTCTCTGTTGAGGCCGGCTTAGCCTGTGTTTTGAGCCAGCCTTGTTCCATGACTGAACGGACCGCCAGGCCCACCGTCGTCCATGATCATCACCAGTCTGCTAGACACCGACCTGTACAAATTCACGATGATGCAGGTGGTGCTGCATCAGTTTCCGGGCGCGCAGGTCGAGTACCGCTTCAAATGTCGCAACCCTGGCGTGCAGCTGGCTCCGTACGTCAATGAAATCCGCGAAGAGATCCGTTCTCTGTGCAAGCTGCGCTTTCAGGATGCCGAGCTGGCCTATCTGAGTTCGCTGCGTTTCATCAAGAGCGATTTTGTCGATTTCCTGAGCCTGTTCCAGCTCAACGACAAATACATCACGGTCACGCCCCTGGCCAGCGGCGAGATCGACATCACCATCCAGGGTCCTTGGCTGCACACCATCTTGTTCGAGATCCCGGTGCTGGCCATCGTCAACGAGGTGTATTTCCGCAATACCCAGCCCGTGCCCAACTTCCTGGAAGGGCGCAAGCGCCTGGACGAGAAGATCGAGCTGCTGCAGGCGCCCGGCCTTGAGTCGCTCAAGATTGCCGATTACGGCACTCGCAGGCGCTTTTCCAGGGCCTGGCATGAAGAGGTGCTGCGCGTGCTTTGCGCCAGGCTGGGTCACTCGGGTGCGGCGCGCGTCAATGGTCAGCGCAAGGGGCAGCTGGCGGGTACCAGCAATGTGCTGTATGCGATGAAGCTGGGCCTGATCCCGCTGGGAACCTTGGCCCATGAGTATCTGCAGGCCTGTCAGTCGCTGGGCCCGCGCCTGCGCGACAGCCAGATCTTCGGCTTCGAGTCCTGGGCGCGCGAGTACCGGGGCGATCTGGGTATTGCGCTGTCCGACGTCTATGGCATGTCGGCTTTTCTGCGTGATTTCGATCTGTACTTCTGCAAGCTGTTTGACGGTGCGCGCCATGACAGCGGCGACCCGTTTGACTGGGGTGAGCGTCTGATTGCGCATTACAAGGCCAACAAGATCGATCCGCTGAGCAAGGTGTTGATCTTCAGCGATGGACTGACCATCCCTAAAACCATCGGGCTGTTCGAACGCTTCAACGGTCGCTGCCAGTTGGCTTTTGGCATCGGCACCAATTTGACCAACGATCTGGGCAATCCCCCCGAGCATGTGCCCTTGCAGATCGTGATCAAGATGACGCGCTGCAACGGCCAGCCCGTGGCAAAGCTATCGGACACACCGGGCAAGAGCATGTGTGACGATGAGAAATACCTGGCCTATCTGCGCCAGGTGTTCAGCATTGCACCGCCGGAGCCGGTTTCGCAGGCATAGAAATCAAAGAAACATTGGCGGGAGTTGTGCCTATTGCAGGGCAAAGAGCAGAGAGGATGGGCGTTTGAACAGCAAATCTTGTATGAAAGTCGCTGCGGCCACGCTGCTGACGCTGGCAGCGGCCACCGCGCAGGCCGCAGACATTGACGGCGCAGCCATGTCCGTGGCCTGGGGCCTGCCGTTTGTGGGCATGCTACTGTCGATTGCGCTGATGCCGCTGCTGTTGCCGCAGTTCTGGCATCACCATTTCGGCAAGGTCACCGCCGGCTGGGCGCTGGCCTTCCTGCTGCCTTTTGCGCTGGTCTACGGCTTGGGCGCGGCGGGCGTGAATCTGGTCCATGCCTTGCTGGCCGAGTATCTGCCGTTCGTGATCCTGCTGACCGCCTTGTACACGGTGGCTGGCGGCATCTATGTGCGTGGCAATCTGCGCGGCTCGCCTGGGCTGAACACCGCCATCCTGGCCATCGGTGCGGTGCTGGCCAGCTTCATGGGCACGACAGGGGCTTCCATGCTGCTGATCCGTCCGCTGCTGCGCGCCAACGACAACCGTCGTCATCAGGCCCATGTGGTGGTGTTCTTCATCTTTATCGTCTCTAACGCCGGGGGCGCACTGACGCCATTAGGTGATCCGCCGCTGTTTCTGGGCTTTCTGAAGGGGGTGGATTTCTTCTGGACCGTGCGCCATATCTGGGGCTCCATGCTGTTTCTCACGCTGGCGCTGCTGGCCGTTTTTTATGCGATAGACCGCAAGCTGATGGGGGAAAAGGGTGAGACCGATCTGCCCGATCCCACGCCCAGCATGGACGTGACCGGTGCACCCAGCCGTCTGGGCTTTGATGGCCGTGTGAACTTTGTTCTGCTGGCAGTGGTGGTGGCGCTGGTGCTGGTCAGCGGCATCTGGCGTACTCCTGTGGGTATCGAGATCGCCGGGACGCATGTGGGCTTGCCAGGTCTTTTGCGCGATCTGGGTTTGCTTGCCGTGGTTCTGCTTTCGCTCAAGCTCACACCCGCCCGTGTGCATCAGGCCAATGAGTTCGGCTGGGGGCCCATGCAGGAAGTGGCCAAGCTGTTTGCAGGTATTTTCCTGACCATCATTCCCGTCATCGCCATGCTCAAGGCCGGTGTCGATGGCCCGTTCGGCGCCGTGGTGCGAGCAGTTACCAATGCCGATGGCACGCCCAACCCGGCCATGTATTTCTGGGCTACGGGTCTGCTGTCCTCCTTCCTAGACAATGCGCCGACCTATTTGGTGTTCTTCAATACCGCTGGTGGAGACCCCGGGCATCTGATGACCGATATGGCGCTGACGCTGACCGCCATTTCTGCCGGTGCCGTGTTCATGGGGGCGAACACATATATTGGCAATGCGCCTAACCTCATGGTGAAGGCGATTGCCGAAGATCGTGGCGTGAAGATGCCGGGCTTTTTCGGCTACATGATCTGGTCGGTCTGCGTGCTGGTGCCGCTGCTGGCTTTGATTACCTGGATTTGGTTCCTGTAAGCCACGCATGGCTTTCCGGGCTGCGGTGCGCCGCCATCATCCATAACTTGAAGAGGAAACTACGATGAGCAACAAGCCTCGCATCCTGATCGCCCGAGCCATTTCACCCGAGGTGGTGCAACGGCTGCAGCAGCACTTTGAAGTGCAGTCCAATCAGGACGATGTGGTCTGGTCTCCGGTGGAGTTGGCGCAGCAGTTGCAGGGCAAGGAGGGCGTGCTGACCACGGGTTCGCAGCGCATCGATGCCGAGTTGCTGGCCGCCTGTCCGCAGCTCAAGATCGTGGCCAATATGGCGGTGGGCTACAACAACTTCGACGTGCCCGCGATGACGGCCGCAGGCGTGCAGGGCACGAATGCCCCCGATGTGCTGACCGAGACCACGGCCGATTTCGGCTTTGCCCTGCTGATGGCCACGGCGCGCCGCATTACCGAGAGCGAGCACTATCTGCGTGCCGGGCTCTGGAAGGACTGGCACTACGACCTATTTGCCGGTGCCGAGGTGCATGGCAGCACGCTTGGCATCCTGGGCATGGGCCGCATCGGTCAGGCGATTGCGCGTCGTGCGGCTTACGGCTTTGGCATGGAGGTGATCTATCACAACCGCTCGCGTCTGGATGCTGCACTGGAAGCCGAGTGCAAGGCCAGCTATGTCGGCAAGCAGGAGTTGCTCGAACGTGCAGACCACCTGATGCTGGTGCTGCCATTCACCCCCGAGAACCGCCACACCATAGGCGGGGCAGAAATTGCCCGGATGAAGCCCACGGCCACGCTGATCAATATTGCACGCGGCGGCATCGTGGATGATGCGGCTCTTGCCCAGGCGCTGAAAGACCGGCGCATTGCCGCAGCGGGGCTGGATGTGTTCGAGGGCGAGCCAGCCGTGCATCCCGATCTGCTGACCGTGCCGAATGTGGTGCTTACCCCCCATATAGCCAGCGCCACCAAGGGCACGCGCACGGCCATGGCGGCGCTGGCGGCAGACAATCTGATCTCCTTCTTTGCCGGCAAGGGGCCGCTGACACCCGTCAATCAGCTTGTCTGAGGCACCTCCATTAGGTCGGCTCTCGTCACATCAGTTTGAGGGTGGATGCGTGATCTGAGCGCTTTTTCGGCTTTGATAATTTCTGCCCGTCTGGCGTTTTGGCGCACAGCGGGCTTTTCTTATTTCAAGCGAGACAGCAATGCCTTTTATCCGCACCAGCGTCCACAAGGACACCACGCCCGCCCAACGTCAGGCCATCGTCAACGGGATTCATCAGGCCTTGATCGATGGCATCGGCATGCCTGCCGATGAGTTGTTCAACATGGTTGACGACTATGACGAGCAGAAGTTCTTCTTCAGCCGCACCTTCAACGGCTACCAGCGCTCGGACCGTGTGGTGGTGGTGGAGATCACCATGCGCCGTGGCCGCAGCGACGCCATGAAGCGTGCCCTCTACGCCAATATCGCCGCCAATCTGGAAAAAGAGGCGGGCGTGGCACCCAGCGATGTGTTCATCTTCACGCACGAAAACGACTACTCCGACTGGTCGGTGGGCGGCGGCAAGTTCGCCATGGCCATTGCCCAGCAGGTCGGCCCCGACGCCTGATTCTTGCGTCAACCGGTTGCAGCCTCGCTGTCGCCAAGGCTGCAACCGGAAGCGGCACTTTTGACCGCATTGAATTTTTCGTGGCTCTGAGGACTGATAATTTGCCTGCGCGCTAGTGCTTGCAAACTTCGGTCTGTAATACCCCAGGCGTAAATTCAATGGATAGTCCTGTAACGCTTTTCTGATAAGCGCTTGCAGCTATGAAAAAAAGAGTGCGAAAGGCGTGGCAAGACAGTGACTACGTGGTGGCTTGGGTTGGCGGCGCTGGCCGTATTGATGGTGGGCCTGCTTCTGATGCTGCTGTGGCGGCTACAGGGGCTGCGCCGTCAGACGGAGCTTGCTCTTGGTCCTGATGCTTTGAGGCTGCAAGCCCAGCTGTTGCAGGGGTTGCAGGCGCTGGATGTCAGGCTGCAGCAGCTCGAGCGTAGCAGCCAGAGTACGCAGATGACGGTGGCCAAGAGCGATGGCGCTCTGGATCGTGTCACCCAGCATGTACAGACCCAGTTGACCCAGGCTCAGCAGGATGCACTGGCCGCCAGACGCGAGCAGGCGGCGGCGCTGGCGTCCTTTCGTGAAGAAGTTGCCCAGCTTGCGCAGCGGCTGACGGGCGACAGCCAGCAAGCCCGCGCGGCACTGGCCCAAAGCAGTGCAGAGCAGGCAGTCCATATCCAGCAGCGCTTCGAGGCCCTGGCCGAGACGACGCGCGGCACGCTGGACTCGCTCAAGGGCGATATCCAGCAGCAGCTCACGCATATGAGTACCAATATGGGGGCTGCGCTCAAGGATCAGCTGGGCAGCAATGGCGAGCAACTGCGCCATCAGTTTGCCGTGCTGCAGGATGCGGTGAGCCAGCAGCTGGGTGCCCTGGCACAGGGCCAGCAGACCACGGCGGAGCAACTGCGCGCGACGCTCAACGAACGACTGGCCACGATTCAGAGCGACAACGCCCTCAAGCTCGACGAGATGCGCCGCACCGTCGATGAAAAGCTGCATGCCACGCTGGAGCAGCGTCTGGGCGAGTCCTTCAAGCTGGTCAGCGACCGGCTGGAGCAGGTGCACAAGGGGCTGGGCGAGATGCAGACGCTGGCGGGCAGCGTAGGAGATCTCAAGCGGGTGATGACCAACGTGAAGTCACGCGGCACCTGGGGCGAGCTGCAACTGGGCAGCATCATCGACAATGTGCTCACGCCCGAGCAGTACGCCAGAAATGTCAAGACCGTGCCTGACAGCGATGAGCTGGTCGAGTTCGCCATCCGGCTGCCGGGGCGCAACGACGAGCATCCCGTCTGGCTGCCCATCGACGCCAAATATCCGGTCGAGCATTACCAGCGCCTGCAGGATGCGCAGGACAGCGCGGATCGCGTGGGCATTGTTGCGGCAGGCAATGCCTTCGAGACATCGATTCGCGGTGAAGCCAGAAAGATTGCGAGCAAGTACGTCGCGCCGCCGCACACCACGGACTTCGCCGTCATGTATCTGCCCAGCGAGGGCCTGTTTGCCGAGGTGCTGCGCCGTCCAGGGCTGGTCGAGGCGCTGCAGAACGAGCATCGCATCGTGATTACCGGTCCCGCGAATCTGGCCGCCATGCTCAGCAGCCTGCAAATGGGCTTCAAGACGCTGGCGATCGAGAAGCGCTCCTCCGAAGTCTGGGGCGTGCTCGGTCAGGTCAAGACGGAGTTCGGCAAGTTCGGCGAGGTGGTCGAGGCCACGCGCAAGTCCATCGATGCCGCTGCACGCAAGTTCGATCAGGTAGGAGTACGCACGCGCGCCATTCAGCGCCATTTGCGCAATGTGCAGGAGCTGCCGAATGGGGCAGGGCAGGAGCAGCCCCTGTTTCCGGCCGCATCGCCTGGCGGTGATCAGACAGCCAGCGAGGACGAAGAATGAATGCGGCCCTGGTGCGCCTGATCCTCGCGCAAGTCTGTATCCACGGCACCATGACCGGAATGCGCATGGCCACGCCGCTGCTGGCGCTCAAGGAGGGCTATAGCGCGGCCGCGGTCGGCATGCTGCTGGCGCTGTTTGCACTGACCCAGGTGTTTCTGTCGCTGCCCGCGGGGCGCTATGCGGACCGTCACGGGCTCAAGCGCCCCCTCATCATCAGTGTGGTGGCCGCCAGTTCCGGAGCGGGAGTGGCCGTGCTGTTCCCGATTTACCCGGTGCTGTGCCTGAGCGCTTTGCTGACGGGCGGCGCAGCCGGCATGGCGCTCATCGCCCTGCAACGCCATGTGGGACGCATGGCGCACAACAAGGACGAGTTGCGCAAGGTCTTCAGCTGGCTGGCGATTGGCCCGGCCATTTCCAATTTTCTGGGGCCGTTTGCGGCCGGGCTGCTGATCGACTATGCAGGCGGTGAAGCGGCCAGCACCACGGGTTTCAGGGCCGCCTTCCTGCTGCTGACCCTGATGCCTCTGGCGGCCTGGTTCTGGGCAAGAACGGTGCAGGAGCTGCCGGCGCTGCAGACCGAGAGCGCGAACCAGAGGGCAACGGCCTGGGATCTGGTGCAGAACCGGGGTTTCAGGCGCTTGTTGCTGCTGAATTGGGCGCTTTCCTCTTGCTGGGATGTGCATACCTTTGTCGTGCCAATTCTGGGTCACGAGCGCGGACTGCCTGCCTCGGTGATCGGCAGCATCCTGGGTGCGTTTGCGATTGCAGCGGCCGTGATTCGCATGCTGATGCCCATCATCACGCGCCATCTGGCCGAATCGCAAGTGGTGCTGGGCGCCATGGTTGCTGCCTGCGCCTTGTTCATTGCCTACCCCTTCATGCCCGGTGCCTGGGCCATGGGCGCCTGTTCGGTCTTGTTGGGCGTGGTGCTGGGATCGGTGCAGCCCATGGTGATGAGCATGATTCATCAGATCACCCCACCCGAGCGCCATGGCGAAGCGTTAGGTCTGCGCATGATGGCCATCAACGGCTCCAGCGTGCTGATGCCGGTGCTGTTCGGCTCGCTTGGCACGGTGGTAGGAGTCTCGGCCCTGTTCTGGGCGGTGGGGGTGCTGGTCGGAGTGTCCTCGCGCCTGCCCTGGCTGATCGGTAAGCAGGATATGCCGACGGATGAGTGGGGCGGCCATTAACCGGGTTGGTCACGTGCATTAAAAAAGAGCGCCCTGGGCGCTCTTTTTTCTTTGGGAAGAGCTTACAGCTCTTCGACTCTGCGTGCCGGGTAGCTGTCCCAGCTCTGGCAGCCCGGGCAATGCCAGAAATGGGTGCGGGCTTCAAAGCCACAGGCCGCACAGCGGTAGCGGGTCAGGGGTTTGGTGGCATGGTTCAGTGCCTTCTGCACGGTGGCATGGTACTGCTCTTCGGTCAGGGTCTCGCCTTCCAGCCATTGGGCGGCCGCTACCAGGGACGACTCATGCTCCAGATGCTTCACCAGGCGCTGGCGGCCGGGCGCTGCCGCATCACCGCTTTTCTGATCGACTGCGACCAGTGCCTGCAGCAGATCCAAAGACGGTGCCTGTTCATAGTGCTTGAGCAGCAGATTGTGGGCCTCGCCCAGCGCACCCGTTGCCTCGGCCACCTCCACCAACAGGCTGGCCGCCAGGGGCAGGGCTGCGGGGCTGTTCTGTGCCAGCGCCTGAAGGCTTGACAAAGCCTGTGCAGACTGGCCCTGTCGATGCTGGAGCTGGGCCAGCTCCAGCCTGGGGCGCGGAGCTTGCGGGGCAGTCTCCAGAGCCTGCCTGAGCTGTGCAAAAGCCTTGTCGAGCTGGCCATGGGCCACCTGCGATTGCGCGTCTTCGCAAAGGTAGTGGGCCAGCCGGGTGCTGAAGTCCCCCTGACCGGCGGCCTGCATCTTGCGCACGATGGCCGCTGCCTGGGTCCAGTCGCGCGAGCGCTCGTAAATGGCCAGCAGTGCCAGGCGCGCCTCGCCTTCGTACTGCGTGCCTTCCAGGCGGTTCAGAGCCTCTTCTGCTCGGTCCAGCAGGCCGGCCTTGAGAAAGTCCTGTGCCAGTGCATGCTGGGCACGGTCCCGGTCCGGACGGGTGAGGTCGGCGCGGCTGAGCAGATGCTCGTGGACGCGCACCGCACGGTTGTATTCGCCGCGGCGGCGAAAAAGATTGCCCAGTGCAAAGTGCAGCTCGGTGGTGTCGGGGTCGTTCTGTACGGCCTCGATAAAGGCATCGATGGCCTTGTCCTGCTGCTCGTTGAGCAGAAAGTTCAGGCCTTTGAAGTACGCCTTGGGAGCCTGGCGGTTGTCGGCACGCACCTGGCGCAAATCCCAGCGGGAAGCCAGCCAGCCCAGCACAAAGGCGGCAGGCAGGCCCAGCAAAATCCAAGTCAGATTAAATTCCATGCACGTCGCCCGGCGCAATGATCGAAGAAGAGTTCTGTTCCTTCACCGCAGGTGCTGCACTGGTGGCGTTGGCTGCGGTGTTCGGTGTCTGTTGCGTGGCCTGTGCCTCGCGCGCTGCGCTGCGATGCTTGAGCCAGCGCGGCACCATGCCCAGCACTCCGACAAAAAGACCCAGCGCAAAAGCCGCCAGAACCACCAGTACCAGAGGTGCCGTCCAGGCCGTGCCAAAGAAGAAATGCACGGTGGCGTCTTGCTGGTTGTTGAGTGCGAATGCGAACAGAGTGAAAAAAATGGCTGCCTTGAGCAGCCACAGCAGGTATTTCATGCTTCCCTTTATGCGCCTTGTGTGACGGGAAGATTTTAGGCCAGCCTATGCTCGGACTGGCAAACGGACGGCATGGTCAGTCCTGAGATGGCTGACGGTGCCCATGGACTTCAGGCGGTCTGCGGCTGCTGGGCAGCGGAGTCTTCGGTCTTGAGATTGTCCACGGCTTCGCGCAAGGCCTTGCCGGGCTTGAAATGAGGAACGCGCTTGGAAGGAACCTGAACGGACTCGCCAGAGCGGGGGTTGCGGCCTATGCGGGGCTGACGGTGATTGATGGCAAAGCTGCCAAAGCCGCGAATTTCAATACGGTGACCGCGCACCAGGGCATCGCTGACGGCATCCAGAATGGTTTTGACGGCCTGCTCGGCATCACGTTGGTTGAGTTGGCCAAATTGGGCGGCAAGTTCTTCGACGAGATCGGATCGGGTCATCGGGTGGCGGAGGCTCTAGGTTGAAAACAACAACGGGCGCACAGGGCGCCCGTTGTCTTTGACGCTTAGCGGTCAGTCAGACGAGCTGGCTGACCGGCTGATGCAAGATTTACTTGTCAGCGTCCAGCTTGGCGCGCAGCAGAGCGCCCAGGCTGGTGGTACCAGCGTTTTCCTTGGAGGACTGAGCCGACAGGGAAGCCATGGCGACTTGCTGTTCAGCGTGATCCTTTTGCTTGATGGACAGCTGGATGTTGCGGCTCTTGCGATCCACGTTCACCACCACGGCAGTCACTTCGTCGCCTTCCTTCAGGACGGAACGAGCATCTTCCACGCGGTCTTGCGAGATTTCGGAAGCGCGCAGGTAGCCGATGATGTCTTCACCCAGGTCGATTTCAGCGCCCTTGGCATCCACGGTCTTGACCTTGCCGGTCACAATCTGGCCCTTGTCGTTCACGGTCACGAAGGTCGTGAAGGGATCGCTGTCCAGCTGCTTGATGCCCAGGGAGATGCGCTCGCGCTCAACGTCCACGGCCAGCACGATGGCTTCGACTTCTTGACCCTTCTTGTAGTTACGAACAGCGGCTTCGCCGGCTTCGTTCCACGACAGGTCAGACAGGTGCACCAGGCCGTCGATACCGGCAGCCAGACCCACGAACACGCCGAAGTCGGTGATGGACTTGATGGGGCCCTTCACGCGGTCGCCGCGCTTGGTGTTCTGGGCGAATTCTTGCCAGGGGTTAGCCTTGCACTGCTTCATGCCCAGGGAGATGCGACGCTTGTCTTCGTCGATTTCCAGAACCATGACTTCCACTTCGTCGCCCAGGGACACGAGCTTGGTGGGAGCGATGTTCTTGTTGGTCCAGTCCATTTCGGAAACGTGCACCAGGCCTTCGATGCCGGGTTCCAGTTCCACGAATGCGCCGTAGTCGGCAATGTTGGTGACCTTGCCGAACAGACGGGTAGCGGAGGGGTAGCGGCGAGCCACGCCCATCCAGGGATCGTCGCCCATTTGCTTCAGACCCAGGGACACGCGGTTCTTTTCGGTGTCGAACTTCAGGATCTTGGCAGTGATTTCCTGGCCGGCAGTCACCACTTCGGAGGGGTGACGCACACGGCGCCATGCCATGTCGGTGATGTGCAGCAGGCCGTCGATACCGCCCAGGTCCACGAACGCACCGTATTCGGTGATGTTCTTGACCACGCCCTGAACGATAGCGCCTTCCTTCAGGGTTTCCATCAGCTTGGCGCGCTCTTCGCCCATGGAGGCTTCCACCACAGCGCGGCGCGACAGCACCACGTTGTTGCGCTTGCGGTCCAGCTTGATGACCTTGAATTCCAGGGTCTTGTTTTCGTAGGGGGTCAGGTCCTTGATGGGACGTGTGTCGATCAGCGAACCGGGCAGGAAAGCGCGGATGCCGTTGACCAGAACGGTCAGGCCGCCCTTGACCTTGCCGGAAGTGGTGCCGGTCACGAATTCGCCGGATTCCAGAGCCTTTTCCAGCGACAGCCAGGAAGCCAGACGCTTGGCGGTGTCACGGGACAGGATGGTGTCGCCGTAGCCGTTTTCGATGGAGCCGATGGCCACGGACACGAAGTCACCCACTTGGACTTCGACTTCGCCCTGGTCGTTCTTGAACTCGTCGAGGGGCACGTAGGCTTCCGACTTCAGGCCGGCGTTCACCACCACGAAGTTGTGCTCAACGCGCACGACTTCAGCGGTGATAACTTCGCCAGGACGCATTTCGGTGCGTGTCAACGACTCTTCAAAAAGGGCGGCAAAAGATTCAGACATGTAGTTCCTTGCCCGCAACCAGGTTTCCGTCGGCACCATTGCCAAGCGTTTTTAAGGCTGATTGCGGAGGTTGTGGGTTTGAGGCCCACGGGGTTAAAGGTTAACAACCTTGCTGCCGGTCCGCGGTCTGCGAGAGCCTGGCATCAAGGGCCAACAAGCCAGATGCAGGGCTGCCCTTGAAACTTCAAGCTGAAATTTCAAGGACGGCCGAACGGCTGGCGTTCCTGCCACCACGACAGCACCTGGGCAACCACTTCTTCAATGGTCATCTCGGAGCTGTCGAGCTGCAAAGAATCCTCGGCGGGCTTGAGCGGAGCGGTGGCGCGATTCATGTCGCGGGCGTCGCGCGCCTCAAGGTCTGCCAAAAGGGTGGACATATTAGCTGAAATTCCTTTGGAAATCAACTGTTTATATCGGCGCTCGGCGCGGCACTGGGCAGACGCCCACAAATAGACCTTCAGCGGGGCGCGAGGGAAGATGACCGTACCCATGTCGCGGCCATCGGCAACCAGCCCGGGCAGTGCCTGGAAGGACAGCTGCAGATCCACCAGCGCGGTGCGCACGGCGGGCAGGGCCGATACGCGCGAGGCATTCATGCCGGCTTCTTCGCTGCGAATGGCCAGGCTGATGTCCTCCTCGCCCAGCCAGACGCGCTGCTGCGCATCGAAGCGCACGGGCATGTCCAGCGCCATCTCGGCAATGGTTTCCTCGTTCGATTCATCAAGCGTCATGCCTGCACGCGATGCGGCCAGGCCGGTGATGCGATAGAGCGCGCCGGAGTCCAGCAACTGGTAGCCCAGTGCTCTTGCGACTTCTGCGGCAATCGTGCCCTTGCCGGAGGCTGTGGGCCCGTCGATGCAGATCACGGGAATATGCTCGCGCTCGGCTTCGCTGACGGAGAACAGCGCCTCGAAATAGTCGGGGAAGGTCTTGGCCACGCATTTGGGGTCTTCGATGCGCACGGGCAGCTTGGCCGGGTTGAAGGCCGCCAGGGAGAAGCACATGGCGACGCGGTGGTCGTCATAGGTGTGGATGCTGGCTGCTTTCCAGGCGGTCTTGCCGGCAGGGGGGGTGATGCGGATGTAGTCCGCACCTTCTTCCACGGAAGCACCCAGTTTGCGCAGCTCGATCGCCATGGCGGCAATGCGGTCGGTTTCCTTGACGCGCCAGCTGGCGATATTGCGCAGCGTGGTCACGCCGTCGGCATACAGCGCCATGGTGCCCAGCGTCATGGCCGCGTCGGGGATATGGTTGCAATCGAGGTCGATGGCCTTCAGAGGCCAGCTGCCACGGCTGACCTGCAGCCAGTTGGGGCCGCTTTCGATCTGTGCACCCATGGCCTGGGCAGCCTCGATGAAGCGGATATCGCCCTGGATCGAGTCCTGGCCCACGCCCAGAATGCGGATGCTCTTGCGCTGCGTTGCATTGTCTGCATCCGCGTCATCGGTGGTGCCGGTGGCAATCGCGCCCAGCGCGATGAAGTAACTGGCCGAAGAGGCATCTGCCTCCACATGGATGGCGCCGGGCGACTGGAAGCGGCAGCCTGCGGGGATCACGAAACGTTGCCAGTTGTCGTTTTTCACGGCAATGCCGAAGCGTGCCAGCAGCTCCAGCGTGATGTGGATATAGGGCTTGGAGATCAGCTCGCCCACCACTTCGATGACGATGTCGCGCTGTGCCCCGGGGACATTGGCCAGCAGGGGCAGGGCCATCAGCAGCGAGGTCAGGAACTGGCTTGAGACATCTCCGCGCACCTTGATGGATTCGCTGCCCAGCTGGCTGAAGTCGGGCTGGCCGATCTTCAGGGGCGGAAAGCCTTCATCCTTCAGATAGTCGATCTTGCAGCCCAGCTGGCGCAGCGCATCGACCAGGTCGCCGATAGGGCGTTCGTACATGCGGGGAACGCCCGTCATCTCGAAGTCGCCGCCCAGTACCGACAGCGCCGCAGTCAGCGGGCGCATGGCCGTGCCGGCATTGCCCAGGAACAGTGTGGCCGCAGTGCCGGCCGGCAGCTGCCCGCCGATGCCGGTGACCTCAATGGCCTGGCCGGGTGTGACGGCGTCGGGGCTGATGCTGCAGCCCAGTTGCTTGAGTCCGGCCAGCATGACGCGGGTGTCGTCCGAATCCAGCAGGTCGTGAATGGTGGTGGTGCCCTGGCTCAGCGCGGCCAGCAGCAGCACGCGATTGGAGATGCTTTTGGAGCCGGGCAGGCTGACGGTGCCGTTGGCGGAGTCCAGTGCGGGCAGATCCAGAAATTCGGTGGTGAACATAAAACTCTCGTAACCCCCTGCGCAGTCTGGCTGCTTGGACACCGGGGCTGCGCGGCGGGCTTGGCCCGGTGTCCGTGGCGGTTGGGTGAATAGATCGACGCCGCTAGTTTAAGAGCCTCGCTTGCCGCCCAAGGTCCATTCGGCGCGAGCGGCGCTGGCCAGGGTCAGGCGGTCCTGCAGGCCCTGTCCGTCGTTGGCCTGCATCAGCCCTTCGAGCTGCTCCAGCGCCTGGCGGAACTGGCGCGACTGGGCCAGCACCTGATCGCGGTTGGCCAGCAGCACGTCGCGCCAGAGCTTGGGATCGCCCGCGCCTATGCGGGTGAAATCGCGAAAGCCTGGCCCGGCCAGCGCCAGCATATCGTCGGCGCCGGGCTGGTTCAGCACGCTTTGCATCATGGCGAACGCCAGCAGATGGGGCAGGTGGCTGACGGTGGCGAGCGCGCAGTCATGGGCCTCGGGCGACATGGCCGTGACCTTGCAGCCCAGGGCCTGCCACAGCGCCTGGGCCTTGGCCAGATGCGCGGTCAGCGTGCGCTCCGTAGGGGTCAGCACGACCTGGGCGCCCTGGTAGAGCTTGACGTCGGCGTGCTCCACGCCGGCCACTTCCTTGCCGGTGATGGGGTGGGCGGGCACAAAGCTGCCGATCTGGTCGCGCAGCGCCGAACGTGCGGCCTGCACCACATCGACCTTGGTGGAGCCCACGTCCATGATCATCATCTGGGGCGTGACCAGATGCTTGATGGACTTGAGCGTGGCCTCGGTGGCCGCCACGGGCACGGCCAGCAGCACTAGGTCGGCGCCGGCCGCCGCCAGCAGGGCGGAGGGAGCTTCCACATCGATCACGCCCATCTGGCGGGCGCGCTCGGTGGTCGAAGGCGATTTGCTGTAGCCCACCACGCGCTTGACCAGGCCGGCCTTCTTGAGTGCCAGGGCGAAGGAGCCGCCCATCAATCCGCAGCCGATCAAGCCAAGCTGCTCGAACGGCTGCAATTCCTGAGTCGCCATCACTTGCTCACCGGGTAGGTGCCCAGCACCTTGTAGAACGCGCACAGGCCCTGCAGCTCCTGCAGGGCGGCGGCCACATTGGCCTGGGCCGGGTGGCCTTCGATGTCGATGTAGAAGTAATACTCCCATTGGCCCGTGCGGGCCGGGCGCGACTCGAAGCGCGTCATCGAGACGCCATGCTTCTTCAGCGGCACCAGCAGGTCATGCACGGCGCCGGCCGTGTTGGGCACCGAGACCACCAGGCTGGTGCAGTCGCTGCCGCTGGGCGCGGCCGTGGCCAGCGTGTGCGGCAGGCAGATGACGGCAAAACGGGTGCGGTTGTAGGCATCGTCCTGAATCGCATGGCTGACGATGTGCAGGCCGAACTGCTGGGCGGCGCGCTCACCGGCAATGCCGGCCCAGTTGGGGTGCAGGGCCGCCAGGCGTGCGCCTTCGGCATTGCTCTCCACGGGGCGGCGTTCGGCATGAGGCAGATGCTTGGACAGCCAGCCCTGGCACTGGGCCAGAGCCTGGGGGTGGGCGGCCACGACCTCGATGCCGTCCAGCGTGTTGCTGGTGCGCATCAGGTTGTGGCGGATCAGCATGCTGACCTCGCCCACCACATGGCAGGGCGTGTGCAGAAACATGTCCAGCGATCGCGTGACCACGCCCTCGTTGGAGTTCTCCACGCCCACCACGCCGTACTGGGCGCTGCCGGCGGCCGTGGCATGAAAGACTTCCTCGAAGCTGTTGCAGTACATCAGGTCGGCCGCGCCGCCGAAGTACTGGATCGCGGCTTCTTCGCAGAAGGTGCCGGCCGGGCCGAGCACGGCCACGCGCTGGGGGGATTCCAGCGCCAGGCAGGCCGACATGATCTCGCGCCAGATGGCGGCCACATGCGCGCCCTTGAGCGGGCCAGGGTTGTTGGACTTGATCTTCTCGATCACCTGGGCCACGCGGTCCGGGCGGAAGAAGGCCGAGCCTTCCTTTTTCTTGAGCTCGCCCACCTGCTCGGCCACATGGGCGCGCTGGTTGACCAGCTCCAGCAACTGGCGGTCCAGGGAGTCGATCTGGTTGCGCAGCGACAACAGCTCGGGGCTGGCTTGGGGTTCTTGGCTCATGAATCTCTCAAATTTCGTAGCTGCTGGCGCAAGCTGCACAAGGATTTCAGACTAAAACCTTGGTGAAGTACTTGCAGATAAAGCGCTGGCAGCTCATCTTTTTACAAGGCTAAAGGTGGGGCTCAGGCCTGACGTTGCTCGAAGTCCCGCATGTAGTCGACCAGCGCCTGCACGCCTTCAATGGGCATGGCGTTGTAGATGCTGGCGCGCATGCCGCCCACGGACTTGTGGCCCTTGAGCTGCAGCAGGCCGGCTTGCTTGGCGCCGGCCAGGAAGGCGTCGTTGCGCGACTCATCATGAAGGAAGAACGGAATGTTCATGCGCGAGCGGCAGTTCGCGGCCACCTTGTTCACATAGAACGAGGACTGGTCCACATAGTCATAGAACAGCTTGGCCTTGGCGATGTTGCGCGCTTCCATGGCTGCCACGCCGCTCAGATTGCCTTCGGTCTGGCGCTTGAGCCACTGGAAGGTCAGGCCGGCCATGTAGATGCCCCAGGTGGGAGGCGTGTTGTACATGCTGCCGTTGTCGGCCACGGTTTTGTAATCAAACGCCGAGGGGCAGACGGGCAGGGCATGGCCCAGCAGGTCTTCGCGCACGATGACGATGGTCAGGCCCGCGGGGCCGATGTTCTTCTGCGCGCCGCCAAAGGCCAGGCCCACGCGGCTCCAGTCGATGGAGCGCGAGGCCACGTGCGAGGAAAAGTCGATGATCAGCGGTGCATCCGAGCCCAGGGCCTGGAGGTCGGGCAGCTCATGGAACTCCACGCCGTGAATGGTCTCATTGCTGCAGATGTGCACATAGCTGGCGCCGCGGCTCAGGTTCCAGCTGCTGGCGGCGGGAATCGTGGTGTAGTTGCTGTCCTTGGCGCTGGCGGCCACATTGGCATCGCTGGCGTACTTGGCCGCTTCCTTGGCCGACTTCTGGCTCCAGCTGCCGGTCACCACAAAGTCCACCACGCCGGCGCGCGACAGATTCATGGGTACGATGGCGTTTTCGGCAATGCCGCCGCCCTGCATGAACAGGATCTTGAAGTGGGCGGGCACGGCCAGCAGCTCGCGCAGATCGGCTTCGGCGGCTTCGTAGATGCTGATGAATTCCTTGCCGCGGTGGCTCATTTCCATCACCCCCATGCCGGAGCCGTGCCAGTCCAGCATTTCGGCGGCTGCGATCTGCAGCACTTCTTCAGGGATGGCGGCGGGGCCTGCGGAGAAGTTAAAAGGGCGGTTCATCAGATTTACGCTCAAAACATGTGAAAGCGCTTGCCTAGCCTGCGCTTTCAGCGATCAAAAATTGGGCCACGGGCATGGGGCCATGCCCGTGGCATCCGGTGCGGACCGGGTCAGCCTGGGGCTGGTCGATCAGGAGGCGTCGCCGGACTCGGCTGTGCCTTCGGCGCCGGCGCTGCCGGAGTCATCGGCTTCGCTGTCCTCGCTGGCACTGTCGTTGGCATCATTTTCCACGATGCGCTGCAGGCCGATGAGCTTGGCGCCTTCGTCCAGATTGATCAGCGTCACGCCCTGCGTGGCGCGGCCCAGTTCACGGATTTCAGCCACGCGGGTGCGCACCAGCACGCCGGTATCGGTGATCAGCATGATCTCGTCTTCCGGTGCGACCAGGGTGGCGGCCACGACCTTGCCGTTGCGCTCGGATTGCTGAATCGCAATCATGCCCTTGGTGCCGCGGCCGTGGCGCGTGTATTCCACGATGGAGGTGCGCTTGCCGTAGCCGTTTTCGGTGGCCGTCAAAACGCTGTGCAGTGTTTCACGTGGCAGCTGAGCAATCGTTTCCTGAGCGAGCTTTTCCGCATCATCTGCGGCTGCGCGTGCGGCCTCAACCTGCTGATTCAAGTCGTCCAGCTCTGTTGCGCTGGCATTGGCGTCCTGTGCTTCCTTGGTGCGCGCTTGCAGCTGCTCCAGGGTGTCCTTGGCTTTTCTTGCTGCGACTTCTGTGGGGTGTTGCTCGGCGACCAGCATCGCGATCACGCGTTGCTGCTCTTCGATGTTCATACCGCGCACGCCACGTGCATTACGGCCCATGGGGCGCACATCGTTTTCGTCAAAGCGAACCGCCTTGCCGCCGTCGCTGAACAGCATCACGTCGTGTTCGCTGTCGGTCAGTGCTGCGCCGATCAGCACATCGCCTTCGTCCAGGCCCACGGCAATGATGCCGGCCTTGCGCGGGTTGCTGAACTCGGTCAGCGGCGTCTTCTTGACGGTGCCCATGCTGGTGGCCATGAAGACGAAGTGATCTTCGGGGAAGCTGCGGTTGTCGCCGGTCAGCGGCAGCACCACGTTGATCTTCTCGCCGTCCTGCAGCGGGAACATGTTGACGATGGGGCGACCACGCGAGCCGCGCGAGCCCGAGGGCACTTCCCAGACCTTGAGCCAGTACATGCGGCCACGGTTGGAGAAGCACAGCAGGTAGTCGTGCGTGTTGGCGATGAAGAGCTGGTCGATCCAGTCGTCTTCCTTGGTCGCAGTGGCCTGTTTGCCGCGGCCGCCGCGCTTCTGGGCGCGGTATTCGGACAGGGGCTGGCTCTTGATGTAGCCGGTGTGCGAGAGAGTCACCACCATGTCGGTGGGCGTGATCAGGTCTTCGGTGGACAGATCTTGCGCGCTGTACTCGACGGTGGAACGACGCTCGCCCTTCTTGGACTGACCGAACTCGGCCTTCACGGCGTTGAGTTCTTCGCCAATGATGATGGAGACGCGCTCGGGCTTGGCCAGGATGTCCAGCAGGTCTTCGATGACCGACATGATGTCCTTGTACTCGGCCACGATCTTGTCTTGCTCAAGGCCCGTCAGGCGCTGCAGACGCATCTGCAGAATTTCCTGGGCCTGGGTTTCGGACAGGCGGTACTGACCGTTTTGCTGCATGCCGAATTCGACTTCCAGGCCCTCGGGGCGATAGTCGTCGGCATTGACCACGCCGCCATCGGTGCGCGTGCGGGTGAGCATCTCGCGCACCAGCGTGCTGTCCCAGGATTTTTCCATCAGCGCGGCCTTGGCCACGGGAGGTGTGGGAGCGTTGCGGATGATGGCGATGAAGTCGTCGATATTGGCCAGTGCGACGGCCAGGCCTTCCAGCACATGGCCGCGGTCGCGCGCCTTGCGCAGCTCAAACACGGTGCGGCGGGTCACCACTTCGCGGCGGTGCTCCAGGAAGACCTGGATCAGATCCTTCAGGTTGCACAGCTTGGGCTGGCCGTTGACCAGTGCCACCATGTTCATGCCGAAGGTGTCTTGCAGCTGGGTCAGCTTGTAGAGGTTGTTGAGCACCACCTCGGGCACTTCGCCGCGCTTCAATTCGATCACCAGGCGCATGCCGGACTTGTCCGACTCGTCCTGGATATGGCTGATGCCCTCGATCTTCTTTTCGTGCACCAGCTCGGCCATGCGCTCCTGCAGCGTCTTCTTGTTGACCTGGTAGGGCAGCTCGTCAACGATGATGGATTGGCGCTGGCCCTTGTCGATGTCCTCGAAGTGGCACTTGGCACGCATCACCACGCGGCCACGGCCGGTGCGATAGCCTTCCTTGACGCCGTTGATGCCGTAGATGATGCCGGCCGTGGGGAAGTCGGGCGCGGGAATGATCTCCATCAGCTCGTCGATGGAGGCTTCGGGGTTCTGCAGCAAATGCAGGCAGCCGTCCACTACCTCATTGAGGTTGTGCGGCGGGATATTCGTGGCCATGCCCACGGCAATACCCGAGGAGCCGTTGACCAGCAGGTTGGGCAGGCGGCTTGGCAGCACCAGTGGCTCGCTCTCGGAGCCGTCGTAGTTGGGGCCGAAGTCCACGGTCTCCTTGTCGATGTCGCCCAGCATTTCATGAGCGATCTTGGAGAGGCGGATTTCCGTGTAACGCATGGCAGCGGCGCTGTCGCCGTCCACCGAGCCGAAGTTGCCCTGACCATCGACCAGCATGTGGCGCAGCGAGAAGTCCTGCGCCATACGCACGATGGTGTCGTAGACCGCGCTGTCGCCGTGAGGGTGGTATTTACCGATCACGTCACCGACGATACGCGCCGACTTCTTATAAGGGCGGTTCCAGTCGTTATTGAGTTCGTGCATGGCGTACAGAACGCGGCGGTGCACGGGCTTGAGGCCATCACGCGCATCAGGAAGCGCCCGGCCCACGATCACGCTCATGGCGTAATCGAGATAACTGCGACGCATCTCCTCTTCAAGGCTGATGGGCAGAGTTTCTTTAGCAAACTGGGTCATGTCTAGTGATACTTTGACGGCTGGAAAACAGCCATTTTAGGTCGAATGGCGTGTGGCAGCAGAGCAACATAACTGAGGAATTACATAGCTGTCCTACTTGTTGGTGCCTAGTTGACAACACTCTTGCATGTTACGTATGGCACAATCATTTCAACGTTTTTGGTGATGGTCACTGATGACGTCCACAGATTCGCAGCCCTGCTGCGGCTTTTTCCCCAAGAGGAGAACCATGAAGAAACTGAACAAAGTGGCGATGTTGTTTGCCTCTGCTGCCCTCGTGACAGCCGCTGGCGCACAAGTGAAGGCTGCTGACGGTGGCAAGACTATCGACAACTGGCAAAACGGCACCAGCGAACTGGTGTGGAAGAACGGCACGAACGAACTGTGCTGGCGCGATGCCAACTGGACTCCTGCTACTGCCGCTGTTGATTGCGACGGTGCTCTGAAGGCCCAGGTTGCTGCTCCCGCTCCCGCCGTTGTGCCTCCCGCTCCTGTGGCTCCCCAGCCTGCAGTGGCATCTAAGGTTACCTACTCTGCTGACGCTTTCTTCGACTTCGACAAGTCCGTGCTGAAGCCCGCAGGCAAGGCTAAGCTGGATGACCTGACCGGCAAGATCAAGGACATCAACCTGGAAGTCATCATCGCCGTGGGTCACACTGACTCCATCGGCTCCGATGCTTACAACCAGAAGCTGTCGGTGCGTCGCGCTGAAGCTGTGAAGGCTTATCTGGTGTCCAAGGGCATCGAAAAGAGCCGCGTGTACACCGAAGGCAAGGGCAAGAAGCAACCCGTGGCAGACAATAAGACTGCTGCTGGTCGCGCTCAAAACCGTCGCGTGGAAATCGAAGTTGTGGGCACCAAGGCTGCTCAGTAATCTTTCGATTGCTACACAAAAAGCCCCGGTAACGGGGCTTTTTTTATGCCTGATCCATTGCGGTAATCGCGGACAATTGCATCATGAGCAACACTATCAATGCCGACCCGGCAGAACTGGAAAAATTCTCCAGCCTGGCCCATCGCTGGTGGGATCCCGAGAGTGAATTCAAGCCACTGCATCAGATCAACCCTCTGAGACTGGACTGGATCAACGCCCAGGCGCCATTGGCGAACCAGCGTGTGCTGGATGTGGGCTGTGGCGGAGGCATTTTGGCGGACTCCATGGCGCGCAAAGGGGCCAAGGTGGTGGGTATCGATCTGGCAACCAAGGCTTTGCGCGTCGCGCAGTTGCATGCTCTGGAGGCAGGAACGCCCAATATTCAATACCATGAGGTCAGCGTCGAGCAGCTGGCGCAGGAGCAGCCGGCCAGCTTTGATGTGGTCACCTGCATGGAAATGCTGGAGCATGTGCCCGATCCTGCATCCATCGTGCGGGCGTGTGCCCAGCTGGTCAAGCCTGGTGGCTGGGTGTTTTTTTCCACCATCAATCGCAATGCCAAGGCTTTTGCGCTGGCGATCGTGGCTGCCGAATACATGCTCAAGATGATTCCCAAAGGCACTCATGAGTACGCCAAGTTGCTGCGCCCAAGCGAGTTGGCTCGCTTTGCGCGCGAAGCCGGCCTGGATGTGCAAGGCAGCAAAGGCATGGAGCACAACCCGATCTCGGGCCGCTATTGGCTCAGCAATGACACCTCGGTCAATTACATGCTGGCAACACGCCGCCCGCAGGAGTGACAGCCATGTGGAAGCACGTTAGAGCCGTTCTTTTTGATCTGGATGGCACTTTGATTGACAGCGCTCCTGATCTGGGTGCTGCAGCGGACAAAATGCGTGTGGATCGCGGCATGCCGTCGCTGCCGCTCAATGCCTACCGCCATATGGCCGGGGCTGGGGCGCGCGGAATGCTGGGTATTGCGTTCGGTATGACGCCTGAGTCTGCCGGCTTTGCGGAAATGCGGGAGGAGTTCTTTCGCAACTACGAACAATGCATGACCGAGCGTACCTATGCTTTTGATGGCGTGCCCGAGTTGATCCGGGCATTGGAGGCCGGCCCGCTTCTATGGGGCGTGGTGACCAACAAGTCCATGCGCTTCACTGACCCTTTGACACGGCAAATGCCCTTGTTTGCACAGGCTGCAGCTGTGGTGAGCGGGGATACGACGCCGCATGCCAAGCCTCATCCCGAACCTCTGTTTGAGGCTGCCCGACGTATGCAGATTGCTCCCGAGCATTGCATTTATGTCGGAGATGACGAGCGTGATATTCAGGCGGGTGCCGCAGCGGGTATGAAAACTGTAGCTGCACGCTATGGCTACCTGGGGGCGACAGCAGATACGGTTCATTGGGGGGCTGATGCGCATATCAATTCACCGCTTGAGTTGTTGAAGTTGCTGGGATGAGGCTAGAATAGGCAACTAAGGGGCTGTCCTGGTTTCGACGTGGGTTCGGGACCGGTGCGGTGCATGTCGAGCTTGAGTGATGCTCGTAAATCTCCATTCAAAAAACTAACTGCAAACGACGAACGTTTCGCACTCGCCGCTTAATCCGGTGAGCCTTGCAACAGCACGCTAGTGGGCTGGGCAAGGGGGTAGCAATACCTCCCGGCTGCAAGGGAATTTACATTAGCTGGCTGGATACCGGGCTTCTTGGTATTTGGCGAGATTTTAGGGAGCTGGCTACCCAAGCAGCGTGTGCCTGCGGGGTTTGGGTGGCGAGATTTAAAACAGAGCACTAAACATGTAGATCTGTCCGGCGAAGGCTTACGGACGCGGGTTCAATTCCCGCCAGCTCCACCATCCACCCATCCAAAGGGGTTCAATGAAATTCATTGAACCCCTTTTTATTTTTAGAAATCAATGACTTAGAGTGCAATTGAGTCTAAAGAGATTCCACTTCTGCCAATAACGAGAGGGGGAACGGATGGGGGAACAGACGATTGAAATGGTAGATTTACCTCCATTGTTCCCCCTCCTCCCTCTGGGGAAGGTGATTTTTGAGAGGTTTGTTCCCCCATGTTGACCGATGCTCAGTGCAGAAATGCCACTTGTTCCCCCGGCGCGAAGAGAGAGCGTTTTTCTGACTCTGGAGGCTTGTACTTGGAGGTCAGTCCCGCAGGATCACGGCGTTGGTTCTGGAAGTACCGTAAAGATGGCAAAGAAGGTCGTTTGGCACTGGGAAGTTACCCGCAGGTCAGCTTGTCAGCTGCGCGCAAAGCGCGAGACATTGCTCGGCTGCAAAAGTCTGAAGGCATTGACCCTGCTAAAGCGCGCAAGGTTGAAAAGCTGGTTAATCCGACTGGGTTTGACAATTCTTTCAAATCAGTGGCTTTGGAATGGCATGGACGGCAGGTCACTCGCTGGAGTCCAGGGCATGCCGAGCGCACACTTCGGCAGTTGGAGCGCGACTTGTTCCCCTGGATTGGTGATAGGGAAATGTCACAGATTCAGCCCATGGAGCTTTTGGCGGTGCTTCAAAAGGTGGAGGAGCGTGGTGCGATTGAGACTGCAGACCGTGCTTTGATGCTAGCTCGGCAGGTCTGGCGCTATTGGCTACCAACGGCCAGCAATACTCAGCGTGACATCACAGAGGGGTTGAAGGCACGGTTGACCCCTTATCGTGGAAGTAATTTCCCAGCGATCGTGGAGCCGGAGCGCTTTGGCGAACTTTTGAGGGCGATGTATGCCTACAAAGGCGGCCCGTTTGTGCGAACGGCACTTTTGCTGGCGCCGCTGCTTTATCAGCGCCCAGGCAATCTGCGGATGATGGAGTGGGAAGAGCTTGATTTGGATGGGCAACTGTGGACGATTCCTAGCGCAAAAATGAAGCGTTCTGTGCAAGAGAAGGAAAACGGCGAGCCGCATGTTGTGCCGTTGCCCAAACAGGCGGTAGCAATGCTTCGTGAGTTGAAGCCTCTCAGTGGGCGTGGCCGTTATGTTTTCCCTGGCCAGCGAGACCATGACCGGCCCATGTCAGATAACTCTGTGCGTACAGCCTTGTATAGCCTCGGGTTTGGCGATGAGCAAAGCTGGCATGGTTTTCGGGCCAGTGCCAGAACCATGTTGGTCGATCAGCTAGATCTGGATCCTCTGGCCATCGAGGCCAATCTGGCACATGCCGTCAAGGATGCCAATGGACGTAGCTACAACCGCACCAAGTACTTGGCAAAGCGCTTTGATCAGGTTCAGCAGTGGGCTGATTACCTTGATCGACTGCGTAATGGCGAGGCCAATGTGCTTGCGTTGCATCAGCGTGTAGGCTGACATGTAGAAGCTCTGATTTGATCTGAGAGTTGCTCCCGCTTCGTCTGGTACACCTGTTAGGTTGATTCAGTGCGGAAGGGGGCCGCCTTCAAAGCTGAGACTGCACCGTTACTGAGCTTGCTCGGGGATATGGATTGATCCTTGTCAGGGAATCCTGATTGGGGACGACTGATACTGGAATGAGCAGGCGACGTACTTGGAGCAACACCTCACCTTAAAGCCGCTCACGCCATTCCGGACCGTCGCTGCTTGCTATTTTTCTACTGCCTCCGGTTTTTGCGCCTTGTTCAATCATCCGTTAGGGAAGGTCTGCATAGAACGCCTGACGACCTGCTTGGCATCGTCGTGAAGCACTGAGACGATACGCAGCATGAAGCAGCACGCTTGGGCTTGGGCGGTTCGCTAATCCGGTGCTGCAGGCACGTGAACTGAGAAGGAACATGCTTCGTCCGTATTGTGGATCAATGGGTCAGCGTATTTGCTCGGTCATGCGTGTGTTGTGCGGACCTTCCTTAGCAAAGCAGGCGGCACCATAGAGCACAAGATGAATCAGATCCGTTACATCTCAGAGCAGAAACTCTGGTCCCTCGAGCAAATGAAGCCACCTCTGAGCCGGACCGTGGTTGAGTTGACTAAAGAAACCAGTATCACCGCCTTCACCCTGCGTACGTGGCGCGAAGCAGCTCGCCAAGGCGGTCATGCGTACCTGCCCGTCAAAGGCTGCTTCTTCTACTGCTACATGGGCAAGGACATGTACAGCAGAAAGCTGGTGGCCAACGAAGTGCACGAAGCCGAAGCTTCGCAGCAGGCATCGCAACTGCTGCACAAGGCCTGCCTGCGTGAGCAAACGGCAGGTCGCCCGCTGGTACCTGACTCGGGCAATGGCTCGGATCTGCTGATGGCAATGCAGGCCCTGGGCGTGGTTCCGTCATACAGCCGGCCTCGGGTCAGTAACGACACGCCTACGCCGAGGCCCTGTTCCGCACGGCCAAATGCTGGCCGC
Organism: Comamonas testosteroni; assembly: GCF_000761245.1. GTDB lineage: Bacteria > Pseudomonadota > Gammaproteobacteria > Burkholderiales > Burkholderiaceae_C > Comamonas > Comamonas testosteroni_C. The sequence continues at coordinate 35,198 of NZ_AWOR01000053.1, forward strand.
TTTGGCCGAGCGTCCCTTCGACAGCGTGCAGCAGGCCAGGCGATGGGTGCTGTGCTTTGTGGATTGGCACAACGAAGAGCATCGCCACGGCGCGTTGAGGTACGTAACGCCAGGCCCGCGTCACAGAAGGCGGGATCCGCATAACCTGGCTGTGCTGTTGTGCCGTCGCCGTGCTTTGGACTCTTAGAAAGTATGTCGCATGCCGAGTTGTATGCCGCGCAGGTCCTGGCCAAGGGCCGGTGCGCGCGTACCCATGTCCTGGCTGGAGGGAAACATGGCGATGCGGCTGCTCCCTTTGTTGCTGAGCAAGGCGGCCGAGGTATACAGCATGGTGCGCTTTGACAGGTTGTAGGCATAGCCGACGGCGAACAGCGATGCGTCGCCGAGGCTGCGCTTGTTCTGGATCCAGGAAGCGCGGAACTCTCCTGCTCCGAGGGGCACGGTGGCGCCCACCAGGTAGCCTTTGGCCGATTCCAGGGAGTCAGCCTTGTTGTGCTGCAGGTAGCCAAACAGCTTGAAATGATCAAAGCGGTAGGTGGCACCGAGGCCGGTGGTCTGGCTGGACACGGAACCCGTGCCCTGGGCACCGATGGCGCCGACGGCGGCTTCGATGCGGTCCATCGCCAGGCCGATGTAGAGGCGATCGGCCGTGTACTCGGCGCTCGCGGCGATGTTCTTGTTTGCCGTACCTTCGCGCATCTGCGCCAGCAGGCGTATGTTCAGGCCGCCGAACAGCGTCGGCGAGAGGTATTGCACCGCGTTGGGTAGCTGCGCGGTGTAGCCGCGTACCGCATTGCCTTGCAGCATCGACAACTGGGCACCGGTTTGCGAGCGCGCGAACGGATCGCTTTTACCGGTGATGAAGATGAAGGGGCTCCATTGGGCGCCGAGCTGGACGGAACCGAGCGAGTTGTCGCGCAGGCCGACGTAGGCTTCGCGGTTGAAGAAGGTGGTGGGGTTGGTCTGCATGCCGGTGTCGGCCTGGAAGCCGTTCTCGAGCTTGAAATAGGCGGTGAGGCCGCCACCGAGTTGTTCGGTGCCGCGCAGGCCGAATAGCGAGGTATCGCTGCTTAAGGTGTTGCGCGTCCCGGCTTCGCCCTGGTACTTGATGGCGTTGAGGCTCAGGTCGATGCGCCCGTACAGCTCGACGCCGGATGTCTGCGCGGCCGTGATCAAGGGAAGCAGGGCCAGGGGCATGGCGCTGAGTTTCGTGAAGCTCATGTGGATGTGTCTCCGGATGGTTGTGCGTTGGTGGGAGGGTGATCGCCTTGTGGTGGCCGATGAATGTGTCCGCCTCATGCCGGTACTTTCAGCACATGCGCCTGCATGTAGTGCTTGAGGCCTTGCGCGGCATACTCGCTGCCCAGGCCGGACTGCTTGGCTCCACCAAAAGGAATCTGCGCGTCCAGCCACAGATGGCGGTTGACGCTGGCGGTGCCTACGTCGAGGCGCGCCGCGATGCGCGCCGCGGCCTGGGTGTCGCGGCCCCAGACCGAACCCGTCAGCCCGTAGGGGCTGGCATTGGCGCGCTGGACCACCTCGTCGATGTCGGAGAAGCTCAGCACGGGCAGTACGGGGCCGAACGGCTCTTCGGCCACGAGGCGGCTGTCTTCGGCGATGTCGCTAACGACGGTGGGGGCGATGAAGTAGCCTGGGCGTTCGATTGCATGCCCGCCACAATGGAAGCGGGCGCCGCGCGCTCGCGCATCGGCGAGGATGTCCAGCACGATGCGGTACTGCGCCGCGTTCTGCACCGGTCCCAGGGCCACGCCGGCTTCGAAGCCGTGGCCCACCGGCGCGGCTTGCGCTAGGCGCGCCAGGGCGGTGCAGAACGCAGCGTGCAGGCTGTCGTGCACGTAGAGGCGCTTGATCGCCATGCAGATCTGGCCGCTGTTGGCGAAGGCCGCATGGAACAGTTGTGGCGCGATCGCCTCGGGGTCGGCATCTGCGAGTACGATGGCGGCGTCGTTGCCACCGAGCTCCAGTGTCAGCCGCTTGAGCGTGCCCGCGCTGCTGGCCATGACTTTCTTGCCGGTGGCGCCTGAGCCTGTGAAGCTGATTTTGTCGATGTCGCGATGCTCGGCCAGCGCCCGGCCCAGCGCGTTGCCTCCCGAGACCATGTTCAGCACGCCGCGGGGCAGCACGGACTGCGCCCTTTGCGCAAAGCGCAGTGCGCTCAGCGGCGTGTAGGGGGAAGGCTTGACGACGATGGTGTTGCCGGTGAGCAGCGCGTGCGTGATCTTCGGGAGGCACAGCACCAAGGGCATGTTCCAGGGCGTGATCGCGCCGACCACGCCCAGCGGCCGGTGGTGCAGCTCGACGCGGCCGTCGGCGTCATGGCGCAGTACTTCCATCGGCACCTCGACTGCGACCAGGTTTTGCAACTGCGTGGCGGCGCGCAACACCTCGTCGCGTGCCCGCGCCAGCGGCTTGCCCTGTTCCAGGGTGATCAACGCGGCCAGTGGATCCAGGTCTTGCTGCAGCAGATCGGCGAGCCGCAGCAGGCTGTGGCGCCGTTCGGCCCAGGACCGCGAGGCCCAAGCCGGCTGGGCCTGCCTTGCTGCGGCGACGGCCTGGTCCAGCTGGGCCGGCGAGGCTTCGGGCGCGGTCCCAAAAGCTTCGCCGGTGGCAGGGTCGATGACCTCATATCGGCCGGCGCCGTCAATGGCGCGGCCGTCGATGGACAGCATCGGGGGCGATGCGTCAAGGCGTAGCGCGCGCAGCGCATCCGCACGCGTCAGGTGCTCCATGGGGAATCCTTTCAGTTGGGGGGCGGGGCTGGAGCCCCGCAGGAGGGGATCTACTCGCCGATGACGTTGAGCAGGGCCTGGCGGCCTTCGGCCTGCACCGCATGCAAGGCGCGGCGCAGCGCCGGTAGCAAGTCTTCGCGGTGGGTGACGCGCTCGCCGTAGCCGCCCGAGGCCTCGCAATACCTTTCGAAGTCGGGCACTGGCCTGAGCGATGACAATGGCTGGGCTTGGCGCTCCCGGGCTTGATGCGCGGCATGGCCTTGCGGGTACATGCCGGTGGCGGCCTTCTGCACCCCCTCCCAGGCTTCGTTATTGAATACCACCGTGAGCACCGGCAGATGGTGCATCGCGGCCGCATGATGGCAGGCGGCGGGGTTGGCGAAGAGGTAGGCGCCGTCGCCGAGCACGCAGATCACGGTGCGGCCGGGGGCCGCCTGCTGGGCGCCCAGCGCGGCAGGCAGACCCCAGCCTAGCCCACCGGAGGAGGGGAGCTGGAAGAAGCCGCCGGCCTCTTCAAAATCCATCTGCTCGCGCATGGCGGAGTACTCGTTGATCACGATGGCGTCGCGCGGTCGCACGGCCTCTAGGCAGCGGGAAAGGAACAGCTTGCTGATGGCGCCACCACGGGCCTCGTCGCGCTGTGCTCGTTCCGCGACGCCGGCGCGGACGGCCTTGCTCATAGCCTGGGCGCGCAGGCTGCGCGCTTGCGCGCCGCGCTGCGCGCCTACGGCCTCCAGTGCCGGGATCAGCGCGGCGAGCAGGGCGCTGGCGTTGCTCGTGATGCAGAGGTCGGAAGCAAAGTTGCGCATCGGATAGCGCGCGAACAGCGGGTCGCTGCCGGCCAGCGCGACAAAGGCTCCGGCCCGGGGCTCCATGGCGGTCGGTATCCACGGCACGTCGGTTTCGAGGAACAGCAGCGCATCGGCCTGTGGCAGCACCGTGCCCATGTCATAGCCCAGGTGCAGCGGGTGCGATGACGGAAAGCTCACGTAGCGGGGCCGGTTCTCTGCCACTCCAATGCCAAAGCGGTCGGCGAGCTCGGTCAGCTGAGCGACGGTTTGCGGGTCTGCGCCGCTGCTGGTACAGACGACGACCGGCAGTTCGGCCGACGCCAGCGCCCGCGCCAGCTTTTGCACCGCCGATGGATCGGGATGGGCGGAGGAGGCAATGGGCACGTTGTGGCCGACGGGGCAGCTGTCCTTGGGCTGGGCCAGCACTTCGCGTGGCAGCGTCACATAGACCGGGCCGCGCGGCTCGGTGGTGGCGACGCCGAGCGCACGGTCGACCACGTCGGCGACCTGCATGCCGTCGCGCAGTTCGTAGTCCCATTTGACGAGTTCCCGCACCATCGCGCCCTGGTCGAACATCTCCTGCGCCCAATGGACTTCATGCGTGCGTGAGCCGGTGCGGCCGTGCTCGAACCAAGGAGTTCGGCCCGCCGCCAGCAGCAGCGGCACCTGGGCACGGATCGCGTTGAACAGGCCGCATACGGCATTAGCCGTTCCCACGCTCACATGGAGCATCACGGCCTGGGGGCGGCGTGCCACCATATAGAAGCCGTGGGCCATGCCTATGGCCAGGTTTTCATGCGCGATCAGTATCGGCTCGGGCAGCGCCAGCCCGGCGCTGGCGGCGCGTGCATAGGCTTCGATCACCGGTGCGGTGTCGGTGCCGGCACCGACGTAGAAGTAGTCGACGCCGCGGTCCTTGAGCAGCACGAGGAAAGCCTCGGCGACGGACTCGGTGCGAACCGTGGAGTGGGCGTCAGCCCGCAAAGCTTGGGTCATTGGTATGCCTTGCGCGGATAGCTCAGTCGAGCGTGATCTGGGCTGCGTTGATAACCGTCTTCCAGCGCGCCGTTTCTTCGCGCAGCATGGCCGCAGTCGCCTCGGGCGTGCTGCCCACCGGATCGGCGCCGAGCGTGGCGAACTGGCTGATGACGTCGGGCATCTTCACGATGTCGCTCACCTCCCTGGCCAGCATCTGCACCACCGTCGCGGGAGTGCCTGCCGGTGCCGCCAGCGTGACCCAGGTGCTCGACTCGAAGTTCCGCACCCCGGCTTCGTGCATGGTCGGTACGTCCGCAATCGTGGCCACGCGTTCCTTGGTTGCCGAGGCCAGGATGCGCACCCGCTTGCTCTGGTGGAAGGGTAGGGTGGTGGTGAGGTTGTCGAACATCAGGTCGACGGTGCCCGCCATCAGGTCGCTCAGCGCCGGTGCCGAGCCGCGGTAAGGCACATGCACCATCTTGATGCCCAGTTGGTTCTCGAGATACAGCGTGGTCAGGTGCGAGGTGGTGCCGTTGCCTTGCGAGGCAAAGCTGAGCTTGCCCGGGTTGGCTCTTGCGTAGTCGATCAGCTCCTGGAGTGTGCGCGCCTTCACCGACGGGCCGACCACCAGCACGTTCGGCATGTTGGCGATGGTGGTGATTGGAACGAATTTGCGTGCGTCGTAGCTGATGTTCTTGTAGAGGTTGAAGTTGATCGTCAGCGGCCCCGGGGGGCTGGCGAACAGGGTGTAGCCGTCGGGTGCGGCACGCGCCACGGCGGCGGCGCCGATGTTGCCGCCGGCACCGGGCTTGTTGTCGATGATCACGGACTGGTGTACGCGGGTACGCAGCTTGTCACCGACAATGCGCGCGATTGAGTCGGTCGTGCCCGCGGCCGGGAAAGGCACGACGATGTTGATGAGCTTGTTCGGGTATGGGGTCTGCGCCGCGCCGGGCATGGTGATGGGCAGCAGGGCGGCACCGCACAGCGCGATGCGGATGAGGGACTGTTTCATGTTTGTCTCCGTTGTTGTAGGTGCGTATCGTGGGCAGGGAGCGGGTGCCCGGCAGGCGCTGCGGCCTGCCGGGCAAGGGAGGTCGTGGGCTAGGTGGACACCTCCTGGGATGGCGCGAAGGCGTCGCAGAAGAAGTGCGCTGGAGACAGGCCGTGTTGTTCGAAGGTCGCGCGCGCCGCCGCCACCATGCCCGGGGATCCGCAGGCATAGACCTCGTGGCCACTCAAGTCCGGCATGTCTTCGAGCACGGCCTCGTGCACGCGGCCGCTGCGCCCGATCCAGCCGCAGCCGGCGCCGGCCGAGGAGACCACGGGCACGTATCTCAGCCGGCCGGCATCCGCCCAGCGCTGGGCTAGCGTGTGGCGGTACAGCAGCTCGGGAGTGCGCGCGCCCACATAGAGGTGCAGCGGGCGCTGCGTTCCCTTTTTCAGCAGTTCCTCGAGAATGGACTGCACGGGAGCAAAGCCCGTTCCTGCGGCGATGAAAATAGCCGGCGCTTCGCTCTCGCGCAGATAGAAGTCCCCCAGCGGCAAGCGCAGCCGAACGCTGTCGCCAGGCTGCAGTTGGTGAAACAGCTGTTCGGCAAAGCGGCCGCCTTCCAGGTAGCGCACATGCAACTCGACACCATCGCTTTGCTGCGGTGGATTGGCCATGGAAAAACTGCGTTCTTCGCCATCGTCGAGCAATACGCGCAGGTACTGGCCGGCGCGAAACTTCGCACGCACGCCGGCGGGAAAGCGCAGCTTGAGCACTGCCACTTCGGGGGCGGGGCGCTCGATGCGCAGGACCTTTGCGATGATCACTTTCTGGCTGGACATGTCGCGCCGGCGGATTTCTCGTGGTGCGATGCGAAGGTCGGAACAGGGCCGTACGCGGCACAGCTTGACCTGACTGAGCGGACCCTGCCGCTCCGGGCCGAGGTCCTGGCGCGAGGGCGTCACGAAGCGGCCGCTGAGCACATCGCCCTCGCAGCTGCCACAGACACCGGCGCGGCAAGAGGCCGGCAATTCCCAGCCAGCGCGCTCGGCCGCCGCGATGATGGACTCGTGCGGTCCGCATTCGAAGGCTAGGCCATCGTCGACGGTGACGATGTGGTGAACGGTGCCACTCATAGCGGAATGGCCAGAAGAATGTCAAAGACCGAGCTGTCGCAGACCACCACGCGACGCGCGATCTTCAGCTCTCCGTCGTCCTGCACGCGCAGTTCGTCCTGGTAGCAGCCGGTCACGAAGACCTCGCTGCTGCCGTTGCGCATGACGCGGTAGACCGCGAAGGGGGTGCGGGCGCGCACCGTGTCTTCGCCGTCGGCATCGATGGCCGCCGGCATGGATACGATGTGGCGGTAGTTGTGGCGCTCATAGATGTTGGCTTCGCGCAGGCCTGAGACGCGGTCCTTGAGCATGCCCTGTGAGTCTGCAAAGATCAGGCCGGCTTCCCAGCCGCGCGCGAGGTTTTCCTGCGTGGTGATGCTGTAGAAGCAGTCGCTCGTGAAAAAGTCGGGCCAGGCTTCCAGCCGGTCGCTGTCGATGCAGTCCGCGTAGGCGGCGTTGAGCAGGCTCACGGCCATGTGGAGTTCAAAGCGGTTCATGTGTCTCAGAGTCCCATGTGGTTGCGGTAGGCTTTCCAGAAGCCGCGCACCGAAGCCTCGGTGGCACGCGTGTCCTGTGTTTCGGTGCTTGTGCCACCCATTTGCACGATGGCCGTGTCGTCCTGCGCAGATACCGTGCCGCGCTGCACGAAGCCGCCGACACAGCCGTCCTCCATCGAGACCAAACCCGCCGGGCCGATCAGGTTGCATTGCTTGAGGCGCGCGTAGCGCATCTCGGGCGTGTCGTCGGCGAAGCCGATGTAAGTCCAGTTCAGCGCGGTTTCCTCGATGCCTCGCGGCAGCACCTGGCGCACCACGATGCTGTTCCAGATCTGGCCCAGCACGAAGCCTGGGAACACCGAGAGAATCTGCAGAGTGATTCCGTCGCCGACCTCGTCGGTGCCGGTCAGGAAGCTCGGGTCGTTGAGGCGGTATTGCTCGTTATCGGAGCGTAGGCCCTGGTCGCGGTACTCGGAGCCGGCTTCCGCCTCCTGGTCGATGATGGAGTAGCTTACGTGGCTGCCACCGTCCTCCGACACGATCAGGCCGCCGCGCTGTGTCAATCGGTTCACCTCGAACGTGGTCAGAAACAGGTGTAGCAGGCTGGCGTGGTAGCTGTCCTTGACATTCTCGAAGTACAGCTTCCAGTTGTTGGGCAGGGCCTGCGTGAAGCGGCCCAGGATTTGCAGCGGCTTGTCGCGCAGCACGCGCTGTATGCGGCCGAGCACCGCTTCGCCGATGTAGTCCTCGATCGTCGGCACATCGTCGCTGAAGCTGCCGAACACCAGGCCGCAGACGGTAGATACTCGCAGCTTGCGCGGCGAGTGCGCTTCTTTGCAGAAGCCATCGGGCATGCCGCCCTTGCCGCCGACGCCATTTTCGAAGGCCACGCCCGTGAGGTTTCCCTGCAAATCGTAGGACCAGGCGTGGTAGACGCAGGCAAAGCTTTCCGCGTGTCCCGCGTTCTCCAGGCAGATCAGCGCGCCGCGGTGCGAGCAACGGTTCTCGAAGGCATAGAGCTCGCCATCGTGGTCTCTTGCGACCACCACCGGTGTTTCGCCGGCAAAGGTGCTGACGTAGTCGCCGGCCTTTTGCAGCTCGGCCTCCAGGCAGAGATAGTTCCAGGTCGCGCCCCGGTAGATGTTTTCCTCCTCGCGGCGGCGTATCGACTCGTCGGTGTAGATCCAGTACGGAATGCGGGTCAGCCCGCCTTCGGGCCAGGTGCGCGGGCTCTTGAGGCCGCTGGTGTCGATGATGGCTTCTTGCATGGGGTCCAGAAGTTTGTTCGTGATGCGACTCTGTCGCGGGGGACATTTCCTGTTTTCAAAAAAGTGCGCATTGCGAACTTGAATGATTTCGGTGAATGCTTGGAAAAATTATCAGTACATGTTTGATCATGCGCAATGCAGAATCTAGTAAAGTCCGCAATGCGCACTTTTATGGGGAGCTGGTATGAAGCTGGAGAGACGTGACTTCGTAGCCTCGCTAGAAAGCGGCTTGGCCGTGATCGAGGCTTTCGACGCGCAGCACCCTCGTCTCACGCTGACCGAGGTGGCGCAGCGGACCTCGCTCACGCGGGCGGCGGCGCGGCGCTACCTGCTGACGCTGGCCAAGCTTGGCTATGCCGACTACGACGGCAAGTACTTCTCGCTAGACCTGCGAGTGCTGCGGCTCGGATATGGCCTGCTGTCTGGGGCGCCGCTGCCGCGCAAGGCGCAGCCGGTGCTCGATACCGTGGGCTGGCAGACCGACGAGGTGACCTCGGTCGCGGTGCTGGATGAGACCGCGGTCGTGTTTGTTGCGCGCTCGCAGAGCCGGCGAGTGTTTTCGCCTACCGTCGGCGTGGGCACGAGGTTGCCAGCCTACTGTTCGTCGGCGGGCCGCGCGCTGCTGGCTTTTCGTAGCGACGCGGAGGTTCTGCTCTTGCTCGGACATAGCCCGCTCACGCAGTTCACGCCGAATACCCGGGCCACGCCGCGCGCCGTGCTGGACGCCGTGCACGAAGCGCGGGCCCAGGGTTATGCGATCAGCGACGAGGAGTACGAGGTCGGTCTGCGCTCGATCGCCGTGCCTGTGCCCAATTCCCATGGCCGTGTTGATGTGGCGATGACGGCCAGCGTGCAGTCGGGCCGTATGACACGCGAGCAGATGGTGGAACGGCTGCTGCCCCACCTACTGGAAGGCGCAAAGTCGCTCTCGGCTTTGCTGTAGGTCTTAATCCAGTCGCTGCGATAAAGCATCGTGTAAATGTGTTCTCTCAAAAATCTGCATGTTCAGCCATTTGATGCACACGAACTTGTGTGCTGGCCTGTCTCGCCTCAGTGACCTGCAGCTTGCTGAGCCGGTGATTCTCTACGAGCACGAGGCTCCGGGTGACATGCTGTAAGAAGCTCGGGCGCATCGTCAGACCCAGCCATCGAGTGACTGGCAGCCGGCGTGACTCGGTCGAGGGGGCAGGCTGGGAAACATTGTTTGTGGCTATGGACGACCTCGGGCGCATCGCCTTCACCGCCATGCGTCGCGACGAGAAGAAGCAGTCGCGTTTGTGCACAACGCGGGGCTGGGTGTGTGCATCAACCGCCTGCGGACTGACAACGGGGCAGCCTTCCGTTCCAAGGAATTTGCTGCTGCCTGTAAAGTCTTGGGCGTGCAGCACAAGTTCACCAGACCGTACCGGCCGCAGACCAACGGCAAGGGCTGAGCGGTTCATCCAGTCAGCGCTACGAGAGTGGGCCCATGGCTGGAGGTACCAGAAGTTGGCTAAGCGCACCCATGCCCGAGTTGGCAGCACTACTACTCCTGGCACAGGCTGCACAGCGGCATTGATCACATCGCTCCGATGTCCATGCAAATAACCTCTTGACGGTTCACAACTCGTCAGAACCATTTTGGATGTTAAAAAAAGCGCTTCGTTGAAGCGCTTTTTATTTAGGTATCTGGAAAGGCAACTCCGTGCCTGTCTGAGGCCAAAGTAGTGTTCGCAAGCTGTGCGTATTGCTGCTGCTCGTAGCCGTATCGCGACCGGTTGAATCCGTCCTCCATAGCGGTCATACGAGCAAGGTCACGATGAGGATCCTTACGTTGGCGCACGTTGTGCTTATGGTGGAGGCTGTCCGCTTGCCGGTAGCGATTCAATGACTCGTCTGTTGAGCACTCACCATCTGACGCCTAGCCTCCTAGATATCTCTAGTACGTTTGAAGCTCTGAGTTTCTGTAAAGACGTAACAGCGATCTAGTTCCATTCGGATTCCTGGGGAGGGCTATTGCGATGGTAGTGCTGCAAACACCCTCTCATCAAGTAGCCGATGAAACCTAGCAGTCTTGCATCTCGTTTAAATGACTCTTTGCAAGAGACCTGTCAAGAATATGCACTGTTTCGTACAGAATTCGTGTGCCATCGAGCAATTGACCAGGATTAATCCACTCCTCTGGAGCATGACTGCGGCCATTGAGGCAAGGGATGAAGATCATGCCTATAGGACCGGTTGGCGCCATGTAGACAGCATCGTGGCCCGCGCCACTGGGCATGCGCATGCTGGCGTAGGCGAGGTTATAGCAAGCCTGTTCGATACCCTTCATCACCAGTTCCTGGCAATCCGTGGGCAGGGAGCGACTTACATCGTTCATTTCGGCGCGCACGCGCAATTCGGCAAGGCCTGCCTGAACTTCTGCAAACAGTTCGTCGGGAAAGGTGTCGAGAACGCCTTGCGCATCGCTGCGCACTTCCATCATCATCTCCACCATGCCGGGCACGGCGTTTGAGGCGTTGGGCGTGAGCGAAAGGCGCCCCACCGTGGCTACCACGTAATGGGGCTTTCCCGCGAGTGCAGAGGCTTTGCGATTGGCTGCATCGATGATGCGTGATGCGCCCACGAGCGCATCGTGGCGGATGTCCATGGGCGTGGTTCCTGCATGATCTGCCTGGCCATGCACGATGAAGGAAACGCGGCGAATGCCTACGATATTGGTGACCACACCAATCGGCAATTTCTTCTGCTCTAGCACGGGGCCCTGTTCAATGTGTAGTTCAACGAAGGCTGCCGTACTGTCCTTGTTACGCAGTGGCTGGTTCAGTGCATCCGGATTGGCACCGATGCGGCGCATGCCCTCCGCCAGTGTTTCACCCTGAGGATCCTTCGCGGCCAACATGCCTGCATCAAGCTTGCCAGAGATGGCACGGCTTCCGATACAGGAGATGCCGTAGTCACTGGGCTCCTCGGAGAGGAAATCGATCACTTCAAATGGGTGCTGTAGGGCGATGCCGTTTTCGTGGAGCGCGTGAGCCACTTCAATGCCTGCAAGCACTCCGATGATGCCGTCGAAGCGGCCACCCATCATTACCGTGTCGCAATGCGATCCAGTCACGATGGGGGATCGTTCTGGAGCACCTGCAGCCGCAGGCAGGCGGCCCACAAGGTTGCCGCCTGCGTCGAGGTGCACCTGCATGCCCGCTGCCTTGAACTCGCTAGCGAGCCACTCACGAGCCTTTTCAAACTCGGGTGAAAAGGCTCGGCGTGTCCAGGGAACTTCGGGTAGCGTGAACGTGGATAGGGTCTCAATGCGGCGCCATAGACGCTCGGCATTCAGCGGTGGGAGAAGAGGCTGGGAAGTCATGCTGTGGGTAGTCGGGTCAGTCATCGTATGAAGGGGCTACGCCGGTTGCTGCATGTGGACGCAGGAAGCGGCCGTCGCCTGGCTGGTTCAATACCCTGGCACCGTCGTACACATGCTGACCGCGGCACCAAGTGCTTGCCACGCGCACGGTGAATTCCATGCCTTCGAACGAACTCCACTGTACGGCGGAAAGGCTGGAGGATGGGTCGAACGCATGGCGTTCGGGCTTCAGAATGACGATGTCCGCATCCATGCCCACATCCAACGTTCCTTTGCGGTCATCCAGAAGGAAGTGGCGCGCTGGGTTGCGCGATAGCTGGCGTACTACCATTGATGGCTCTATGCCGTGCTGCTCGCAGCCAGTCCAGAATGCGGGCAGCAGGGTTTCCAAGCCTGGTCCGCCAGAAGAGTTCTTGAAGACATCGGGATTGCCCTTGCGCTCCAGGCCCCAACTCACATGGTCGGAGGAGACGAAAGTGCAGGCATCGCGTGCGATATGCGTCCACAGCAGATCGACTTCCGCCTTGGGGCGGATGGGGGGATAGTGCTTGGTCTTGGCACCAAAGCGACGGGTGTGTTCCTCATGGTTGAGCATGAGGTACTGGATGCATGTCTCGATAGTGGATGCATTGCCGCTGCGACGGTACATGTCGCACAGCTCGAAACCTCGCGAAGTGGATACATGCACGGCATGCGCTCGGGCGCCGGTTTCAGCACCCAGTTCGTAGATGATGCCGGTCGCTAAGTTCTCGATCAATGGTGTATGGGCACGCATGAAGGCATCCCAGCCGGTGTCGCCGGCTTCCTGCAGGCGGCGAATGTTCTTGCGGGTGAGCTCCTGCATCTGGTTGTGCACGCCGCACACCAGGCCCGAAGGAGCGATGAGCTTGAAGGCTTCGAACAGATCGTCTTCATCCACGCGCGGGAAACGGCCCGGCGTGGCTTCGAAGGTGGAGAACTTGAAGGCGCACACGCCGCCGTCGATGAGGCCAGCGGCAGCCTGTAGGCCGTGCTGCGCATTGAGCGTGCCGAACAGGGCCACGTCCACATGGCAGTTGCGCTCGACTTCGGCGATCTTGGCGTCCAGCTGCGGGCGCGAAGCGACGGGCTCCGGATCGTCATAGGGCATGTCCACCATCACGGTCACGCCGCCTGCGGCGGCGGCGCGGGATGCCCAGCCCAGTCCTTCTTGGCCGGCCTGGCTGCCCGAGTGCACCTGGCCATCGACCACACCCGGCACGATCCACTGACCGCGTGCGTCCACCTTGTCACGGGCTGCCGGGGCTGTGCCCTGGCCGCGGGCCGCGACCTTGCCGTCGCGCACGCCCAGCCAGCCGTCCTGCACAACGCCACGTGCGTCAACGATATTGCCTTGAACGACAAGGTCAAAGTCACTCATCTTGAGTCTCCTAATCACTGCAAATGAGAAAAGTGTAGGAGTGCACATAAAGAAATGTCATATGCTTTTATATTCATTGAAATTAACATTAGGTTATTGGTGATATGAAGCTGAATCTTCGCCAGATAGAGGTATTTCGAGCCATGATGCTCAGCGGATCCATTAGTGGGGCAGCCAAGTTGCTCTATGTCTCTCAGCCTGCAGTGAGTCGCCTCATTGGTTACACGGAACAACGACTTGGGTTCAAGCTGTTCGAGCGCATCAAGGGTCGCCTTCATCCAACACCAGAGGCGCACCGGCTTTTCGAGGAAGTGACGGCTCTGTACCAAAACGTGCAGAGAGTGAATGAAGTAGCGGATAACCTATCGCTTAACAGGGAGGGGCATATCCGTATCGCATGCAGCCCTAATATTGGGCAGTCCCTCATGCCTCGAGCGGTGGCTCGGTTTACTCAGCTCTTCCCAGAGGTGAGAGTGGTACTGCACACCCACATACCGCATGTCATGCTGCAAGCGCTGCTTACACAGCAAGTCGAGCTTGGCGTTACCTATATGCCAATTCCACACCCAAGCTTGGCTATGCAACCGCTATACGAAAACCGCATCGTTGCTGTACTGCCGCAAGACCACCCGCTTGCTGGGCGTGATCAGATATCTAGCCGTGACTTGCATGGAGAGCGCTTCATTGGCTACGGGAGCGATATCCCTTTCAGTCAATTGGTGCATCGGATATTTGGCAGCGAGGAGAACCAGCCATCTGCACGCGTGGAGGTTCAGCAGGCTCACGTGGCATGTGCCATGGTGCAAGCAGGGGTGGGGGTTGCATTGGTCGACGAGCTCACCATTCGAGGTCCTTCCTGGTCCAACATCGTGGCCATTCCAGTGGCGCCGATGGTTCATGCCCCTATCCATGCCTTCAATCTAGCCTTGCAACCTATGTCGCGTTTGGCTCAGGAGTTTGTTGGAGTACTGAAATCCTTGGATGAGGCCAAGCGCTGAACTGCGCTTAAAACTGCTTGCATCGATTTGATTGAGCACTCAAACAGACTCTCGAGCCTGCTCTGAGCGAGCTAGGTCCCGTTGGTGCCCCTGGGACTTTCCCTAGACGGGGTGGGGCGCAGCTGATCCAAGTTGGTGCATGAGGGCACTCTGACGGAACGAATTTCAGGCGATTTTTCCTTTGTTTCAAAGGCTTTGGCTAAAAAACGATGTGAAGCACCAAATTTACTCATTAACATGATGTTAAGTTGTCGCAATAAAAAGTAATGCGACATTGTTGATTGTCGTCTCTAGCATCCGTTGCATTCAATAGCTCTTTGACGTGACCTCCGGCAGTTTCTGTAGGCGTCACGGACAAAGTCCTCGAATGATCAATCAGGAGTAGCAATGGGACGTATCTTGACTCTCAAAGACGTGGAATCTGCAGTGCGCGGCGGTTCCGTTTTCGCATGCGGTGGTGGTGGCTGGGCCGAGCATGGTCGCGAACTAGGCACGATGGCGGTGACCATAGGCCGTCCGGAACTGGTGGATATGTCCGAAGTGGCGGATGACGCTTGGATCGCCACAGCGGCTGCCATTGGGGCGCCGGGTGGATTGACCGACTGGGAAATGCTGGGCATGGACTACGTCAAGGCCGCCCGACTGGTGCAGGAAGAGTTGGGCGCGCCACTGCACGGCCTAATCATTGGCCAGAACGGTATGTCCAGCACGCTCAACGCCTGGCTACCATCCGCCGTGCTAGGCACCAAGGTGATCGATGCTGTTGGGGATCTGCGTGCACACCCCACCGGTGACATGGGCTCGCTCGGCTTGGCCAGCAGCCCGGAGCCAATGATCCAGGCAGCCGTGGGCGGTAAGCGCGCCAACAACTCGTACATCGAGTTGGTGGTACGCGGCGCCACTGCCAAGGTCTCGCCGATTCTGCGCAAGGCCTCCGACATGTCCGGCGGCTTCATCGCCAGCTGCCGCAACCCGATCAGGGCTTCCTACGTGCGCCAGCATGCAGCGTTGGGTGGCATCAGCCGTGCACTGGCATTGGGCGAGGCCATCATCGCCGCGCAAGGCAAGGGCGGCTCGGCCATCGTGGACGCCATCTGCAAGCAGACCGGCGGCAGCATCATCGGCAGCGGCAAGGTCACGGCCAACACGCTGCGCTACACGGATGAGGCGTTCGACGTGGGCGTGATCGAGATCGGCGAAGGCGCACACAAGCGCCGCATCCATGTGATGAACGAGCACATGGCCGTGGAAGACGCCGATGGTCAGCGCATCGCCACCTATCCGGACGTGATCACCACGCTGGATACCGACGGCAACCCGGTGAGTGCCGGCAAGGTGCGCGAAGGCATGGAGATCCTGATCTTCCACGTGGGCAAGAGCCTGATTCCGCTGTCTTCCAGCATCAGCGATCCGGCCGTGTATCCGCCCGTAGAGAAGGCCCTGGGCATCAACATCAGCAACTACGCACTGGGCAGGGAATAACGATGAGCCGCGAAGATTTCAAGGTACACGGCGGCAACGAGCTGCGTTGCAAGGGCTGGCGCCAGGAAGCGCTCCTGCGCCTGATGGAGAACGTGCTGGCCGTGGGCGAAGACCCCGACAACCTCATCGTGTATGCGGCCCTCGGCCGCGCCGCGCGCGACTGGCCTTCGCACAACGCTATCGTGCACGCGCTGCGAAACCTGGAAGAAGACCAGACGCTGCTGGTGCAGTCGGGCAAGCCCATCGGTGTGCTGCGCACGCACGCGGCCGCGCCGCTGGTCATCATGGCGAACTGCAACATGGTGGGCCAGTGGGCCAAGGCCGAGAATTTCTACCAGTGGGAGAAGGACAACCTGATCTGCTGGGGCGGCCTCACCGCCGGTGACTGGCAATACATCGGTTCGCAGGGCGTGATCCAGGGCACGTACGAGATCTTCTCGCGCATTGCCGAGCGTCACTTCAACAACGATCTGCGTGGCCGCTTCATTCTGACGGCTGGCCTGGGCGGCATGGGTGGTGCACAACCGCTCGCCGGCGCCATGGCGGGCGCGGCGATCCTGACGGTGGAAATCAACCCCGAGCGCATCGAAAAGCGCATGCAGATCGGCTTCCTGCAAAAACGTGCCGACACGCTGGACGAAGCGCTCGCCATGATCCGCGAAGCGCAGGACAGGCGTGAGCCCATCTCCGTGGGCCTGCTGGGCAACGCCTCCGAGATCTTCCCCGAGATCCTGGCTCGTGGCATCACGCCCGATATCGTGACCGATCAGACCTCGGCCCACGATCTGGTGTACGGCTATATTCCCGCAGGCTACACGCTCGACGAAGTGGCGGCGCTGCGCAAGACCGATATCACGAAGTTGATGGACGCCAGCCGCGCATCCATCGTGAACCATGTGACGGCCATGGTGGGCTTCCAGGACAAGGGCTCTGTGGTGTTCGACAACGGCAACCTCATTCGTACGCATGCGAAGCAGGGTGGCGTGGAGCGCGCCTTCGAGATCCCGGTCTTCACCGAAGCCTTCCTGCGCCCGCTGTTCGCACGCGCCATCGGCCCGTTCCGCTGGATTGCCCTTTCCAACGATCCGGACGACATCCGCAAGATCGACGACTTCCTGCTGCGCCGCTTTGCGGACAATCGTATCGTCGCCAACTGGGTGCGCCTGGCGCGCGAGAACGTGCCCTTCGAAGGCCTGCCGGCGCGCATCGCGTGGCTGGGCCACGGCGAGCGTACGGAGCTGGCGCTTGAGGTCAACCGTATGGTGCGCGACGGCGAGCTGAGTGGCCCCATCGCCTTTACGCGTGATCACCTCGATGCGGGAGCTATGGCGCACCCGAACATCATGACGGAGAACATGCGTGATGGCTCCGACGCAATTGCCGACTGGCCGCTGCTCAATGCCATGCTGACTTGCTCTTCCTCCGCCGACCTGGTGGCCATCCACTCCGGTGGTGGCGGCTACAGCGGCTACATGACCAGCGCCGGCGTCACCGTGGTGGCCGACGGAACCGCACAGGCGGATGAGCGACTGAATCTCTCGCTCACCAACGACACGGCCAGCGGGGTGCTGCGCTACGCCGACGCGGGCTACGAAGAGGCGCTGGACGAAGTGCAGAAGAAGGGCATCGCCCGCATCGACACCTCCGCCCACGCCTGACGCTCCAGGCCAGCCCGGGAGCGGCCTGACAGCACCCATGCCAACGCATGCATTCCGATGCCGTGCGGAGGCTGGGTGGCTGGCTGACTCTGGCCTATCCACTCTTCAATCTAACCTCAACCCACCACCATGACCCACCCTACTGCCTCCGCTCAAGTAGGAGCCATAAAGGCTTCGGTCGGCACCACTCAGCACGCAGCCCATGATGAGCGCTCCAGCAAGCGCGCCGTGATTGCTGCCTCCACCGGCAATGCACTGGAATGGTATGACTTCACGGTCTACGCGCTGTTCGCCGTCTACATCGGCCAGAACTTCTTCCAGAACGAGAACCCCACGGTACAGCTCTTGGCATCGTTCATCGCGTTCGGCATCGGCTATATCGCTCGTCCGTTGGGAGCGCTCATCCTCGGCTCCTATGGCGACCGCAAGGGCCGCAAGGCGGCGCTCACCCTGACCATCATGCTGATGGCCGTAGGCACACTGCTCATTGCCATCGCTCCTCCGTATACGGCCATCGGCATCGGCGCGCCGCTGTTGATCGTGGCGGGTCGCGTGCTGCAGGGCTTCTCCGCCGGCGGCGAAGTGGGCGGCGCCACCGCGTTTCTCGTCGAGCACGCCCCACCGGCCAAGCGTGGTCTCTATGCTTCGTGGCTGCAGGCCAGCATGGGCATCAGCAATATGATGGCCGCGCTGGTGGCCACCGCTGTCACCATGCTCTTCACCACGCAGCAGGTGCATGACTGGGCCTGGCGCATTCCGTTCATCATCGGCCTGGCCATTGCCCCCGTTGGCCTGTGGATGCGCCGCGCGCTGGATGAAACTCCGCATTTCAAGGAGCAGGCAGAACGCGCCGCAGCGTCTGGTGAAGCCGAGAAGAAAACTCCCATGCTGCAGGTGCTGCGTGAATGCCCACGCCAGCTGCTGACGGGCCTGGGCCTCTCCGTGCTGTGGGCGGCCGCACCTTACGCGCTCATCATCTACCTGCCCATCTATGTGCAGAAGAATATGGGCTTCGAGAGTTCGCAGGCATTTACCGCTGCGTTCATTGGCAATATTTTTCTGGTGGCCGGTTGCCTTATCTCCGGCACGCTGTCCGATCGCTTCGGCCGCCGCAACATGCTGCGCTTTGGTGCCATCCTGCTGCTGGTCGGTGCCTACCCGCTGATGGCCTGGCTGCATGGCAATCACACCACGATGGCGCTGATCGTCGTGCAGTCTGCCATGTGCTCCATGGTAGCTCTGTTCGTGGGAGCTGCACCTGCCGCTTTGTCCGAGATCTTCCCAACCGCAGTGCGCTCCTCGGGCATGTCCCTGTCGTACAACGCGGCGGTGACGGTGATCGGTGGTTTTGCGCCAGCCCTGCTCACGTGGATCACCTACAAAACCGGCGTGGCCTATGCACCGGCGCTGTATGTGATGGCCGCTGCCGTGGTCGCGTTGATTGCGATCAGCTTTCTGCCTAAGCGTGCTGCGGACTGAAGTATCTGCTAACCGGGAGTGACCTGTAACGGTATTGACAGATTGCGAAGGTCTTGGAGACAGGAGCCAAAGATGAAATACACCATGAGACTTAGTCCTTCTGCAAGCAAGCTCAAGGAGCTGGCTGTTACTGCGATGTTGTTGCTGGCGGGGGCATTAGCAGCGCCCTCCAAGGCACATGCCCATGAGGTGGTACCCAACGTAGGTACAGATCAGGCAGCCCGCGCGTGTTCGCCAGTTAAGTTGGATGGCAGAACACTCTCCTTGGCTCAAGTAGAGGCTGTGGCACGTCATGGATGCGCTGTGCAGATCGACGGCGAGGGGCTCCGCCGAGCCAAACGGTCATTTGAACTCCTATTGGCCTATGCGAAGACAGATAAACCAGTCTATGGCTTGAACCGAGGTGTGGGGCTGAATAAGGATCAAGCCATTTTTCAAGGTGGGGATATCTCGTCTGAGGTGCGTGCATTGTCAGAGCAATTCAACCTCAATCTGTTGCGCTCGCACAGTGCAGCTTACGGTGACGAAGCCCCCTTGGATGTGGTGCGCGCTGCGATGCTCATTCGTCTGAATACCGCGCTATTTGGTGGCACAGGTATGCAGACTGAGGTGCTGCGGCAGTATGAGGCATTTCTGAATAAGGGGATCACTCCGGTTCTATTTGGGGAGGGGTCGGTGGGCGAAGCAGACATTACCATCCTGCCGCAGATTGGACTCGCGATGATGGGCGAGGGCGAAGTCTATTTCTCCGGGCGGCGTATGCTCGCAGCGGAGGCGCTCAATGCGGCAGGTCTGGACTCTGTTCGTCCGTTTGGTAAGGATGCCTTATCTCTGGTTAGCTCAAACGCATACGGGGCGGCCCTGGCTGTGCTGGCGGTGCAAGACATCCGAGCGTTACTCGATCAAGCCGACTCCGTGGCAGCGCTGTCGCTGGAGGGGCTGAATGGTAACTTGGCCCCCTTACTGGCAGTCACCCAGTCTCAGCGGCCGTTTGATGGGCAGCGCGTTTCGGCAGGTCATATCGCAGAGCTCCTGCGAGGCAGTTCATTGTGGGAGCCCGATCCGCAACGTGCACTTCAAGACCCGTTAAGCTTTCGCACGACTGCACAGGTTCACGGCGCAGCGCGCGATATGCTGAAACTACTGCAGCGTCAACTCACGTTGCAACTTAACAGCTCGGACGACAATCCCACTGTTGCCCTGGATGTCAGACCACTTGAGGGCACTCAGGCCTACGAGTTGCAGTACTACGTTACTGAAGGACCTGTGCGAGGTGCTGTATTACCTAGTGCAGGCTTCGATCCCAGCGCCTGGGCGCTCCCGTTGCAGGGTATGTCGGTTGCGCTGTCGCAAATTGCGCAATCGTCGGCGCAGCGCACGCTGCGCTTGACAGATCCAGGTTTCACAAAGCTGCCGCGCTTTCTCAGCCCCGGCGGAGGGGCGATTGGTTACGGACCGATCCAGAAGACAGTATCTTCGCTCGCCGCGGATGTTCGGGCGCTGTCACAGCCGGTGATCACCGATGTTCAGCCGCAGACGGGCAACATCGAGGACGTCGGTACCAATGCTCCTTTTATTGGTCGTCGAGTTTCCAATCAGATCAACAAGCTCACTACGTTGTTGGCGGTGGAGTTGATGCACGCCGCACAGGCAGTTGATCTGCGCCAAGCACAGCAGCCTGCACAAGTATTGGGCAACGGTACAAAGGCGTTCTGGCGAAAATTCCGCCAGTCCGTCCCATATCTCGAGCGAGACCGCCGTAACGATCTAGATATCGTCCAGGCAACGACATTCCTGGCCAATGAGCGTGATTCGTCACTCTCATCTGTGACCCCATAAGCGGAGCGCTTCAGCAAAGCCACTTTGGATTGTTCAGACTCATTTCCCGTTGTATGTCCTGCGAACAACCACGTGCCCATATCAATCTGGCAATCATGGAAAACACGTCATTATGAACACTACATCATCTTTGATCTTAATGCGTCTGCACAAGCATTGGAACGCTGCCGCGGTGGCATTGACGCTGATAGCCGGCTGCGTTTCCGGGCAAGCGCAAGCTGCTGACAAATTGCCTGTGTCATCCACACAGTCATCAGCAAGTTTGGTGCTACTTGGTGTGGCCGGTGGGCCGACTTGGTACGGCAAAGAATCGCCTCATGGCATTTCTTCCGCATTGATGGTTGATGGCAAGGCATACATTGTCGACTTGGGGTCTGGTGCTTATCGCCAGATGCGTCGTGCGGGCATCAAGCCTGGCGATGAGGCGGCTGTGTTTTTCACCCATCTGCACACCGACCATGTGATCGACCTAGCCAGCGTTCTCATGTATGACCCAAGTGCACGCCGCCGTGCCAAAGCACAGTTGGAGATCTTCGGACCTGGTCGTCGTGGCGTGCTACCGCCGCTGGCAGATGGCATGAGTGGTGATGTAGTTGTGCACCCCGAGAACCCGAACGCTGGAACGGTCGACCTGGTCGATGCCATGCTCGCCGGCATGGCGTCGGATCTGAACATCAGGGTGCGCAGCGAGGGCGTACCGGATGTGCGTCAGTTCTTTCGTGTACACGACATTGTCTTGCCTGCTGGACTGGAGGTAGACCCGAACACCAATTCGGCACCGGCCATGGAGCCATTCAAGGTATGGGAAGACGCACGCGTTAAGGTTAGCGCCATTCTGGTTCCACATGGCCTGGTATTTCCCAACTTCGCCTACCGTTTCGATACTGCACACGGATCGGTTGTGTTCTCCGGCGATACAGCGGCCAGCGATAACCTAGTGAAGCTGGCACGTGGTGCCGATGTGCTTGTGCACGAAGCCATCGACCCAGCTTGGGTGAGCCACATCGTCGGCCCCAAGCCATGGGATGCTCGTCAGCAGGCGCTCGCCAAGCAACTGTTGGAAGCGCACGCCACACCACGTGAAGTGGGCGAAATCGCCACGCGTGCTGGCGTACATAGCCTAGTGCTGTCGCACCTAGTGCCGGGTGATGCACCACGTGACCATTGGGAACAGGCACGTGAAACCTTTAAGGGGCAGGTTGTCGTGGGCGAAGACCTGATGCGTCTGCCACTTATCCAGTCGCGTCGTTGACGACTCCATGAAAGGAGCTGCACATGGGCAGCCCTTTCACTTGCTGGCCTGCATGTGGAATGGTGCAAGGCCATAGCGCACAGCCTCCACACCGCATATCTCTTTGTCCAAACCGCACGTATCGAGCGGCAGGGGAAGCCGTGCGCCTTATTTCGTGCTCCTGTGGAGGAAGCACAAGGGGGCATGGGCCGGATTTGACCAAAGCAGCACAACAAAGGGCAATATGAAAATCACAAACCAATTTGTAGTTGCCTTGTTACTGGCCGCCACAGGTGGCGCGGTGCTAGCGCAATCTCACGTTACCTTGTATGGGCTAGTCGACGCCAGCGTTGGTAGTTTCAAGGGGAATGCCACAGGTGTGGGCGCGCTGGATCGCCGAATCACCAAGGCGGACAGTGGCGGTATGTCAACCAGCCATTTCGGCCTGCGTGGCCGAGAAGACCTGGGGGGGGGCGTCGGCGTCGCCTTCGAGCTCTCTGCCTTTTTTCGAAACGACACTGGTTCTGCCGGTCGTAGTGACGCCATCGGTCCGCCGGTGAACGTGCAGACTGATCCGTTCTGGGCGCGCGCGAGCTGGGTAGGCATTTCTAGTCAGGATTGGGGTCAACTGCGGTTGGGCAACGCCGCAACGCAGCTGTTTGTGAACTCCATCACCAGCAATGCCTTTGGCGATTCCACAGTGTTTTCACCGTTGAATTTGGTGACGCACATCGGTGCGCAGCAGGCTGGTGGCACCAGTTGGGCCAACCAACTGATCTACGACAGCCCCAATTTCTCAGGTGTGAGATTTTCGGTCGCGCATAGCTTCTCCGAAGGGCGAGGAGCCAATTCGAGCGCACGCGTGCTGTACGAGCCAGGGCCCTGGACTGCTTCGCTGGTGTGGCAGGCCGCCAAGAAAGATCCGCTCACCTTCGCTGACGGCACAACCAACAACGACATGAAAACGATCATGTTGGGCGGCTCCTATGACTTTGGCGCGGCCAAAGTGTTTGCGCATGTGGGTCGTATCCAGAACGATGGTACCTCGGCCGTACCTCAGGATGTTGCCTACCGTGTGGCGGAAGTCAGCGTGGCCGTGCCTGTGGGCTCAGGCCGCATCCTCGCTGGGTATGCGCTGCGCAAGACCAGCGATATGCCTGTTCCCGTGCCCTCTACAGCTGCCGGGGGCAATATCCGCCGGGCCGTGCTGACAGTGGCCTATGACCACCAGATGTCCAAGCGCACAGATGTTTACGCCCTAGTTATGAGCGACAGAACCAAGACATTGGCATTGCCTGTGCCTCTCTCCACGGTGGGAGCCAGTGGGGTCAGCGCGGTCGTCGGCATCCGTCATCGCTTTTAAGAATTGAACATGAATACCAACCAACCCACTAACCAACCAACCTCTGCTTCTATGTCACATAGCACCTTCTTCCGTATGCCACTGCGCACACTGACCCTGGCCGTCCTGGCCAGTCTAAGCGTTCATGCCTATGCCACCGCTGAGCTCGATGGCCGCAACGCCACGCCAGATGTCATCACCAGCATCGCACAGGGCGAGCCCGTGCAGGTGCCGTTCGTTGCCATGGAGCGTGTGAAGAAGGCTCATGAAGTACTGATGGCCGCCGCCGCCGCTGGCCAGAAGATCTATGGCCTGACCGTAGGTGTGGGCCAGAACAAGGACCGCAACATGGTCGATGCCCACGGTAAGCTCAGCCCCGAGGTGATCAAGGCATCACAGGCGTTCAACGTGGCCCTACTGCGTGCACATGCCGGTGGAGTGGGGCCCGATGCACCTATGCAGGATGTGCGTGCGGCCATGGCTGCACGTCTCAATGCGCTGCTTAATGGAGGCGCAGGTGTGCAGGCTTCCATTGTCGAGGCTTACGTGCAGTTCCTGAATCATGGCATCACGCCTGCCATGCCCGCACTGGGCTCTATTGGTGAGGCTGACATCACGCTGCTGAGCCATGTAGGGACGGCCATGATGGGCGAGGGCGATGTGTATTTCCAGGGCCGTAAGCAGCCTGCGGCAGAGGTGCTCAGGAAGTTGAACATTCGTCCGATTGAGCCTGTCGGCAAAGATGCGCTATCAATTCTCAGTTCCAACGCCTATGCAAGCGGTATGGCGGCACTGGCTCTGCGGGACATGGCGCACTTTAACCAAGTGTCGCAGTTGGTGTTTGCGCTTAGCCTGCAAGCGCTCAATGGCAATGTGTCGCCGTTCCTGAAGGATTCGCTGGCGCTGCGCCCTTTCCCGCAGACACAGAAGGCGGGTGAGGACCTGCGCCACCTGCTCGATGGATCTAGCCTCTGGAATGCTGATGACAAGCGTGCGCTGCAGGATCCGCTGAGCTTCCGCACCGCCGTTTATCTGCTAGGTGAGCAGGCATTGGCGCTGGAGCAGGCGAATGCACAACTCAACGTGCAACTGAATTCGTCCGACGATAACCCAGGCGTGGCCGTTGGGGCGAAGCCCGCATCAGACCGCGCACAGGAAAAGCGCGCCTATGTGGAAGGACTAGGGGCGGTGCTGCCGGATGCCAATTTCGAGCCACTGCCGTGGGTGCTGGCTATGGAGAAATCGGGGCTGTCGCTGGCGCACAGTGCGCTTGCTTCTGCGCAGCGCGTGGTCAAGCTCAATGATCCAGCCTTCACGGGCCTCAGCCGTTTCCTCGGTACGGAGAAGAGTATGCATGCCTTTGGTGCAATGGAGAAGCCAGCCATGGCCCTGGCCATGCAAAGTCTGCGCCTGGCCCAGCCAGCATCAATGAACTACTTGCCCGCGGCCGGAAATATTGAGGACGTGGCCACTAATGCGCCCATCGTGGCCCAGAACCTGCGTCAGCAGATCCAGACGGGCTATCAATTGCTGGGTGTGGAGTTGGTGCACGCCGCACAGGCTATTGACCTGCGCCGTGTCAGAGATCCGAACTTCCGTCTCTCGCCTGCGACCGCAGCACTCTTTGACGCGTTGCGTAAGCAGGTGGCATTGCTCGAAAAGGACCGCTCGCTGACACCGGATTTCCGCGCTGCCGCTGAACTGCTGCGCACCTACCGCTGATCGCTCGGCGACAACACAGAGACAGAAAGAGGGGCACCCACAATGAAACACACCATTCACCCACTCACCATCTGTACGGTCATAGCCGTGGGTTCCATGCACGCCGGTATAGCACAGGCGCAGAACTCGGTCACACTCTATGGCCTGATCGATGCCAGCGTACGCTACGAACACACCAACAAGGATAACGTCACTTCCGTGGTCGATGGAGCGGATGCAGGTTGGGGCGGGAGCCGCTGGGGCTTTCTGGGTTCGGAAGACCTTGGCGGTGGCCTCAAGGCCATCATGAACCTGGAGGGCGGTTTTAACATCGACACCGGCATGCTGCGCGGCGGAAAAGCCTTTGGCCGTACTGCAATGATAGGGCTAGCCGGTCAATACGGAGAGATTACGTTGGGCCGCCAGTACAACGCACTGTACTACACCGGTGCATGGCACAGCGATCCCACCTATGTTTCCAGCTGGTCGCCCTCCGTGGTTCATCAGCTTGACTTCGCTTGGGACAACGCCATCGCCTACACGGGCCGCTTTGGGAACTACATCGCTCGCGCCACGTTCGCTCCGGGTGAACAGAACGGCTCTAGCGGGAACAGGCAAGCTGCCAGTCTTCTGTACAACGGTCACCCCTTTGGCTTGGCCGTCGGGTATGGCAGCAGCAAGAACAATAACTGGTCTACGGCTAATATTGGTGCCTATTACGAGATCGGCAAGCTCACTGTGCAGGCCACCTACTACCGCACGAGGAATGACCCGTACAGTGGCGCTCACCAAATCACCACTCAGGGCCTGGGCGGTTTCTATCAACTCACGCCGGAGATTGAGTTGACGGCAGGTTTCTGGCACACAAAAAATGACCTCAATTCTGGAGCACAGCACGTACGTAAAGGACTAATAGCAGCGCGTTATAGTCTCTCCAAGCGCACGCGCCTATATGCAGAGGCAGATCATTCTCGCAGCGACGGTGAAATCCGCCGTAAGACAGGTGTGCAAATGGGCATTCGACACTCGTTTTGACTCCTCCAGTCTTGTGCTTTGAATGCTTACTCTATAAGCCAAAATGCTTCACATCGGTAAGGCTCCGCCGCCTCGCGTATCAAGGAGTCGAAGGAGGAACTTGGCGGGCAGCTCTTCATCTGTGTTTAGCACAGTAACATGTTGAGCTACGCTGGCAAGGCGTTCATGGCGGGTCGCTCCTGTGGGCGACCTATCTGTTGTGCCGGAATTGGAGCACTCTCCCACCCTAGACGAATTTGTATCCTTCGACACTAGCGGTGAAGAGCTGGACGAACGGTGTACCGGTCGTAATCCACAGCTATCTCGGCCGCCTCTTTCCTGAGGGAAGAAACCACGTCAAGCACTTGGTACGCCTGCTTCACACAAGCTTTCACATTAGAAAGAAAGCGGCTAGTGAATGCTATATCTGAGATTCAAATGGTTTCGCATCTCTACTCCTGATATACCAGCGCCAGCCACTTCTAATTTAGGAATTGGGGCCATACGTCGTCAGCCCCGGAGCACCCCCAGCACCTCATCGAGCATTTTCTTGGCATCGCCGAACAGCATGCGGTTGTT
>NZ_AWOR01000054.1 GCF_000761245.1 Comamonas testosteroni
TGGAAGGCCAAGACCTCCATCGTGATGAAGCGATCCATGGCTTCCGGCTACGCGGGCGTGGACAATCCGCTGTTCTACAAGGACAACAACCGCATGCTGTTCGGCGATGCCAAGAAGATGCTCGACGAGGTGCTGGGGGCTTTGAAGAGTTGATGAAAGGGGGCTGCCCCTGAGGCGCGCAGCGCCTTCCCCCTGGCCGGGCGCCCCTGGCCGGGTGCCCCTGTCCTGCTTTGCAATGAGGCAGGGGCGATGCCTTCGCCGGGCTTGCCCGCCGCGAGGCGGCTCCTGCCCGCTGTCCTGGCTTGTAGCCTGGGCCTGTTCTTGAAATGCCTGCGGTTTTCGGCCGCAGGCATTTTGTCTTTCAGATATGCTGAACGGCGATCTCGCCCAGCAGCACGGCGGCAATCACCAGCATCAGCGTGCCCGACAGGCGCGAGACGGCCAGTGCGGCGGCGGGGCGCGAGCGCAGCACGCTTTGCGAGCCCCAGCCCACGCCGAAGTAGACCACGGCGCAACTGGCTGCATGGACGGCGCCCAGGGCCATGATCTGCGCAAACACCGGCCAGCTGTCGGCAGGCCGCACAAACTGCGGCAGCAAGGCCAGCAACAGCAACAGCTGCTTGGGGTTGAGGCCGCTGACGCTGGCTCCCTTGACCGTCCAGTGCCAGCGCGTGCCGGTCTCTGCATCTGCGGCGGTGCTGATGGCGGCTGGGCTGCGCCACAGACCCGCTCCCATCCAGGCCAGGT
>NZ_AWOR01000055.1 GCF_000761245.1 Comamonas testosteroni
GCCGACATGCCCGTGGTGGTGTCCATGCTCAACAGCTACTCGGGCTGGGCTGCTGCGGCGACCGGCTTCATGCTGGGCAATGACCTGCTGATCGTCACCGGCGCGCTGGTGGGCTCATCGGGTGCCATCCTGAGCTACATCATGTGCCAGGCCATGAACCGCAACTTCATCAGCGTGATTGCGGGCGGCTTCGGCTCCGGCACGCCGGCCAAGAAGAGCGGCGCGTCTGCGGCCGCCGAGCCCCAGGGCGAGGTGGCGCCCGTCAGTGCAGCCGAGACCGCCGAGATGCTGCGCGAGGCAAAAAGCGCCATCATCGTGCCCGGCTACGGCATGGCCGTGGCCCAGGCCCAGCACACGGTCAATGAAATCACCCGGACCCTGCGCGAGCAGGGCGTCGCTGTGCGCTTTGCCATCCACCCGGTGGCGGGCCGCATGCCCGGCCACATGAACGTGCTGCTGGCCGAGGCCAAGGTGCCCTACGACATCGTGATGGAGATGGACGAGATCAACGAAGACTTCCCCGAGACCGATGTGGCCATCGTCATCGGCGCCAACGACATCGTCAATCCCGCAGCCCAGGACGATCCTGACAGCCCCATCGCCGGCATGCCGGTGCTGGAGGTGTGGAAGGCCAAGACCTCCATCGTGATGAAGCGCTCCATGGCCTCCGGCTAC
>NZ_AWOR01000056.1 GCF_000761245.1 Comamonas testosteroni
GGCGTTGCGCCAGAGCGATGATCTTGTCCTTAAAGGCGCCGTTTCGGTCTTGAGCGGGCTTGTAACGGTAGGCGCTGGCGCTCATGCCGATGACGAGCAGTGAGCGGCGTTCACTGAGTCCGCAGACCACCATGTGGCGCACCAGCTCGCGCAGTGCAGGTGCGCTCACCACTTTTTTCTCAAGGCTTCTTTCGTCACATCGTTCTCCAGCATGGACTCGGCCAGCAGCCGCTTGAGACGGGCGTTTTCAAGCTCTAGCTCCTTGAGCCGTTTCGCGTCCGAGACGCTCATGCCGCCGAACTTGTTACGCCAGGGGTAGTAGCTGGCCTCAGAAAAACCGTGCCGACGGCACAACTCGGCCACTGGCAGTCCATACCCCGCTTCTCGCAGGAAGCCAATGATCTGTTCTTCTGTAAATCTCTTTTTCACGTCCAATCTCCTGTCTTCGGGATTGGACTCCAGAGTCAGACGCTACTCAAATCCGGGGGACGTCGCTGCAGCCGCTAATGGCATCATTGCCGTGTTTGGCGTCACTCAAGGGAGCCAGTCTCCAATCCCTTTCTATCCAGCTCTGATTCTTAAGAACGTCACGATCCGTGGCATTGCCAATGGCAGTCGAGCAATGTTCTTAGAACTTTTGCGTGCAATGGAGCAACACAACATCAAGACGCTCGAGGCAGAGACCTTCCCGTTCGACAAAGCTGCGGAGGCATACACATTCTTTGACAAAGCACGGCACATCGGCAAAGTCTTCATTCAGCGAGGTTAAGCGCTATGTAGTGATTGCGATAGCTTCCCAAATCACATGAAGGGCAGCAATTGCCTCGGATGTGAATCGGCCAGTCCTCAGTAGGATGCTTCAGGCTGCTCGAGCACATTAATATTCGAGAGCCTTATCAACGTTGATCATCAACCCCGGTTGTTGATCGCCGGAGGATACGGACAAAGACTTGGACTCCCAAGAGGTAGTTCATGAACTCATACACAGACAGGCCTCGTGCAGTTGAGCTTTGCATCAAGCTTGGCCCTTACGTGCGGGCGCTGGCCTTAATTGACCATCATTCCGATACGCAATGACTGGCCTGCTTATACTGACCACAGGCAGCGAACGCCCCTTAGCCGCCATCCAGCTAGAAGCTCTAAAGCCGTCACTCCTTGGGCTGCATGGTCTGAAAAACCTCGATTTTCTGCAGCCGTATACCTCGCGATTCAGCAAACCGTGTCATTCACAAAAAAGACTTACCCAACGCACATAGGCCTTCTCCATGCGTGGGCTATAGTGCTTGTTACAGATTCGTTCGCGGATCTGATTCAACACCAGTGTGGCACTTAGCTCAGGAGAGGCGACGGGTTTCATGCTAAATTTAGTACTGTATTTCACACAGTACACCTGCCGTCGAGCCAAGCGACAATTTTCTTGCGGCATTTTTTGCGCGCCAATTTGGAGCACAAGCGCCAGGTATGACCTGCGCTTTTTTGCGGCCTACTTTACGTTGGGCTTAACACAACCAAGGAGCAATAATGGCAATTATGAAAAGCAGTGATCTCCAGTATGGGTACAGTTGGACGGCTATCAAACCAGACGATCCAAAGGTCTCTGGAAAGCCAGACAGCACGTTTTTAAATCGCGGCGAGGGGTATGAGGTATTGCCGTTTATCAACCGTTTTGCTGAGAAGCATGGATTTAAGAATCTTGAAACGGGTAAAAAGATTGAAACAATGATCAAAAAACATCTACCTGGTGATGTTCGGAGTCATGCAAACGTCACCGCTTGGCTTGAAGCAAATTGGAAAAGTTACTAAGCCCAACAAAGTATTCAAGCGGACGGGCTAGGCCCGCTGCTTAACTTAGGCTTTGAATGTCTGCTTCCTGATTCCATCAACTACGCTTCGTGGCCGATAGTGTGAGTTCACAGATGCGCCAGGAAGCAGACACCTCAATACGTGAGCTATTTCGCATAGGTCTGATGTGAGCGAGGTCCCCAGACTGGTGCTACCTGCCAACAACAGGCTCTCGATGCTCGGCCTGACTGCATCTTCAGCGCTTGCCTCCACCTGAGATCGCACTGCTGAAGACCGCGACAGCGATACAAGCCCGTTACAATCCAGGCACCCTCCTCCCAGCAACAGGTCTTCTTGACGATCTCAGCCAAGCCAGGAGTTCTCTTTTGTCATCCGGCTGAGGTGTCCCTGTGCCCGAGCGCTACTACAGAGAACTGCTGCGGTATTTCACGCGCAGCGCAGGCGACCGTGATGTGGCCGCCGACTTGGTGCAAAGCACCTACACCCGTATCTATGCTTTGCAACGCGCAGGAGGAACTGTGCAGGATGCCCGCGCCCTGCTGTACCAGACGGCACGCAACCTGGCGGCCAGCGGCGCTACCCGGCGGCAGGCCGAGCAGCGAGTACTGGATGCACTTCGCTTAGTCGCGCCCACAAGTGCCCCTTCCGCCGAAACCGCGGCGATTGCCCGTGAGCAACTGAATCTGTTTCTCCAACGGCTGGAAGCCATGCCACGCAAACGGCGCGATGTGTTCATCCTGGTGCGCATTTATGGCTACAGCTATCGTGAAGCCGGTGAGCATCTGGGCATGACCGAAACCAATATCGAGCGGCATGTCATGCGCGGCATCCTGGACTGCGCAGCCTAGAAGTGTTGCGCGGAGCGGCTTCAGTGCTCTATGGGCAGCTGTCGCCCGGTGGGGTGGTCAACGCCGTCAGCAAGCGACCCACGTCAGAGCCCATCCGGGAGCTGGGCTTGCAGCTGGGCAACCACAACCGCCGCCAGCTGACGGCTGACTTCAGCGGCCCCGTGGCCGGCAGTGACACGCTGGACTACCGCCTGACCATGCTCGGGCGCGACAGCGATACCGCAGATCGCTACATTCCGGACGACAAGCTGTACATTGCACCCGCTCTCACCTGGCGGCCAAGCGCGGACACCTCGCTCACTTTGCTCTCGTTCTATCAGAAGACCAACACGCGCTTCTCTGCCCCCTTGCCCTACCAGCTGGTCGAAGGCGTAGGCAACGGCCCCTATACCATCGGCCGTGGCGATTTCATTGGAGAGCCGAACTACGACAAGATGAAGGGGGAGATGTTCACGCTGGGCTACGAGCTGAACCATGCGCTGAACGCCAGCACACGTCTGCACCACAGCCTGCGCTTCTTCGAGTCCAAGGTGACCTGGAACTATCTGCAGGCACAGACAAGTGCAGCTGCCATTGCCGCAGCAGCCTCCACGGGTGTGCTGCGCCGCCAGTACAGCGACCGGCAGGAGCACGCCAAGGGCCTGGCATCCGACACGCGACTGGAATGGAACGGCAAGCTGCTGGGAGCAGACCACAAAATGTTGGTGGGCCTCGATGCCTACCGCATGGACTATGACTCGCAGAACTTCCGTGCCAATACCTCGTCCCTCAACCTCGGCAGCTACAACTATGGCCAGTCGGTCGTGGTCAACCGCGATCCTGCGCTGAACCGCGGCTCGCGCCGAAAAACCACGCAAACCGGCCTGTACCTGCAAGACCAGGTCAACCTGGGAGAACGCTGGACCATCCTGGCCGGCATGCGCCGCGACTGGGCACAGCAGGACCAGACCGCACACCGCGACGGCAGCAACGCCGTACAAAAGGACGCGGCCACCACCTGGCGAACGGGTGTGGTCTACAAGGCGTCCAACGGACTGGCGCCTTATCTGAGCTACAGCGAATCCTTCTTTCCAGTTTCGGTGTCCGAAGTGTCTGGCCAGAGCTTCCGGCCCACCAAGGGCAGTCAGTACGAGGCGGGCGTGCGCTACCAGCCCGATGGCAGCCGGATGCTGTTGAGCGCTGCGGTGTATGAGCTGCTGCAGGACAACGTGCTGAAATTCGATGCAGGACAGAACACCTATCGCCAAACTGGGCAGCAGCGCTCACGGGGCTTTGAGTTCGAAGCCAAGGCGGAAGTCTCTCGCGCACTCAGCGTTATCGCGTCCTATGCCTACACCGATGCAAAAATCACGCGCAGCACCATTGCCAGCGAGCTCGGCCAGCGCAGCGAAGACACGCCCTACCACCAGGCTGCACTCTGGGCCGACTACAACTTTGCCTCCTGGGGCTTGCCACAGCTGCGCCTGGCAGCAGGGGCGCGCTACAAGGGCAGCACCCGCGCATCGGGCATTGCCACCGCCAGGCCCGGATACACGATCTTTGATGCGCTGCTGGGCTACCGCTTCGATGCCCACTGGGACCTCAACGTCAACGTGAGCAACCTCATGGACAAGAAGTTCACCAACTGCGAGTACGCCATCTGCCACTACGGTGACGTCCGCCAGGCAAGCGCCAACCTGACATACCGCTGGTGATGCCAAGACGCAAAGCATCGCTGCGAGGCTGGCTGGTCATCGCCCACCGGCTCGCCGGCTTGACGCTGGCCGCTTTCCTGATGGTGGCAGGGTTGACCGGCAGCCTCCTGGTGTGGAACACCGAGCTGGATGCGGCACTGAACCCGCACTGGCTCAGGACCACGTCCTCTCATTCCAGCACCCAACCGATGGACGCGCTGGAGTTGCGCGACCTAGTCCAGGCACGCTATCCCCATGCCTTGGCAGCACGTGTCCCCCTGGCGCAGGAGCCCGGCCATGCCATGGTGTTTCTGCTGCGTCCGCTGCCAGGCAAGGCACCGCTGGAGAACGACCAAGTCTTCGTTGACCCCTACAGCGGCCAGATCCTGGGAGAGCGGCGCTGGGGAGACATCACCCAGACTTGGCGCAACCTGATGCCTTTTCTCTACCGCCTGCATTACTCGCTGGCTCTCGGAACAGTCGGGACTTGGGCGCTGGGTCTGGTGTCGCTGCTTTGGATGGTCGATTGCGTCATCGGCTTTTGCTTGACCTTGCCTGCCAGCGCCAAGAGCAGCCAGCGCCCCTGGCTGGGACGCTGGGCACGTGCCTGGAAGCTGGATATGCAAAGCCGCTGGCGTGTCACCTTCGACCTGCACCGTGCGGGCGGCCTGTGGCTATGGCCCGCCCTGTTCGTTTTGGCGTGGAGCAGTTTTGCGCTTAACCTGCCGCAATGGCACGATCCCATGCTACGGGCCGTCAGCGTGCAACAGCCAGGCGCAGCCGACCTGCCACGGCGTGCGCGACCGCTGTGGCCTCCCACGCTAAACTGGAAAGCAGCGCACATGCGGGCGCAAGATCTCATGCAGGAAAATGCTTCGCTGCGCGGCTTCTCGGTGTTAGAGGAAAGCTCGTTGGCATACGACCCCATGCGCGGACTGTATCGCTACGACGTGCGCAGCAGCCTGGACATCAATGATCGCGGTGGCAGCACGAGGCTATTTCTCGATGGAGAAGCCGGCACTCTGGTGGCTACCTGGCTGCCCACGGGAGCGGCCGGGGGCGACACATTCATCACGTGGATCAGCAATCTGCACATGGCGAGCGTGGGAGGTATGACGTACAAGCTGGTCATCACCTTGGCCGGATTGGGTGTTGCCATGCTCAGCGTCACCGGCGTGCTGATCTGGCTGCGCAAGCGCAACGCACGGCGACAGTCCGGATGACCTTCTGGCCGACAACGAAGGACCGCGTTGGTTGGAGGGCACCTATTCGTGAGCCAAGATAACGGACTTCCCCCCCCTAGGGCAGCAGGTTAGTGGTGGGCTTCTGTTGGCCAAGACAGTCATTCGAAAAGTGACTGTCTTGGCGTTCTCAATTACCGCTATGAGGCGGTGACCAGTAGCTAGCCCTGAGGCCAGGAGCAGCAGCAGGCGCTGCAAAGCGTTTAGGCCGCCTGCAGTCGCTCAACTCAAAGATCCCAATGACTGCCAGTGCCCAACGCAGTAAATGGAACGTGGAACGCGACTTCCATGAAGGTTCGCTGCAAACTTCAAAGCAGTCACTGGACTGCCACGTATTTCGTGGTGACTGCTTTTACCTAGTTCGAACTGGTTCTATCGACCTATTTCGGTCGCTGGCAAGATCACTAGCCAGCGTCTGCTCTCGGCGGGAGCCGTCACACTCCCCTGGGAAATCTGGACGAAGTGTGGCCGCAAGTTTACATCCCGGTTAGCAGTCGTTGACGAGGGCCTGCGATCGACACATTGCAGCCGCTCAAGCCGCGTCGACTGCGACTGCTGAACAGCGATTGCAGCCGCTTGAAAATGCATTGTGATTTGACACCGTAGCAGACACTCGGGCTTTGAACCAGGCTCCTTCTCATCGAAGGTTTTCGGCGTGAAGCGGACATTGACGGTCAAGTCCAGTCTAAAGGGCTGCAGGTTGCCCACTGCCATTTCGTATGAACGGAAGCACAGTCGACATCGCTGGAAGTGATGCTTGTCCATTTGTCATGAAGTGACGCTCTCTATATAATAAGCCACCATATTATATTTTGGCTAACTAATGAAGCTTGAACAAAAGTACCAAGCGTTAATTGAAGAAGCGCAACGGCGCAACCTTCTGGATGTGGATGGTATCCAGCTATGTTTTCAAGTGCTGTCGATGGCTGCAAGCATCGACCGCGACTGTGCTGCTTTGCTGGCCCCTCATGGTTTGTCTGAGGGGCGCTTTGTGCTTTTATTCCTTCTCGATGTGGCACCTGACGGACTCGCACCCAACGCGCTGGCCGATCAGGCTGGCGTGACCCGCGCCACGGTGACCGGCCTGCTAGACGGACTGGAGCGCGAAGGTCTGATTGAACGTCACGCCAACGCCGAAGACCGCCGTGCACTGTGCATTCGTCTCACCTCAAAAGGGAAACAACTCGCCAGTACCGTTATCGACCAGCATGGCCGGTGGATTGCAGGCCTGTTTGGCAACCTGTCAGTAGATGAGCGAAAGCAGCTGGCAGCGCTGCTGGAGAAGGTACGTGGCCCTAAATCGGACGTTGAATCATGAAGGATCCAGTCCGCAAGGGTGCGACGCGCACCGCTGACATTCCTCGGGATGTTCTGCATGCGCTATCGCGCGGGGAGTTGCAATGTGCGACGCTGGCTGAATGCCTGGCAGTCGACCAGGCCGTACTGGCACGAACACTCTTTCCGGCACTTACGGCTCAAGCACTGAGCGCGATCGATGAAGCCTGCCAACTGGGCGTGCTCAAACGCATGGCCCGTATCGGCTCAGTCTTGCTGGAGGCCCTGGGTACGGAAGGCATTGCACAGTGCCAAACGCACCGCGCCGATATGGCACGCGGCTGGGCGTGCTTCATGATCGGTGCTCAGCCTCACCTAGATCTCGGCGTACGGCTGGCCGCAATGCGCCCGCTGGCAGACGATCCTCATTTTGGTGTGCGTGAATGGGCTTGGATGGCGATGCGGCCGCACCTGGTGCAAGACCTAGCTGCGGCCATCGCTCAGTTGATGCCATGGACACAAGATCCTTCTGAGCGTGTCCGACGATTCGCGTGCGAGGCTTTGCGTCCCCGCGGTGTGTGGAGCACGCATATCTCGCAGCTCAAACGCTCGCCCGAGAAAGCGCTGCCTTTGCTCTCAGCTCTGAGTAGCGACCCTTCGGTCTACGTGCAGGACTCGGTCGCCAATTGGCTCAATGATGCCGCCAAGGACCAGCCAGCCTGGGTGCGTGACATCTGTGCTCAATGGCTTCAAAGCTCCCAAGCCGCCGGCACACATCGTATATGTCAACGCGCACTGCGCAATCTCAAGTGAAAGTGGAACCGTGTCTCATTACCTCGTAGAGCTCTACACCCCCAATCCGGCTTGGCTCGCACTGTCCGCCAACCAAAGGCAACACTTTCTTGGCGGCATCGGACTCGCATTGAATCAACTCTCCAGCCTCGGTGTCGAAGTTCTCTCTCTGGCAGAAACGGACTCCAGCATCGACCAAGGATCCGCACATAAATTCCTTGGCATTTGGCGCTTTCCTGACCAGGCCGCTCGAGACGCCCTGCTGGCAGGCATCAAAGCCAGCGGCTGGTACGACTACTTTGACCATGTGAATGCGGCCAGCACTCAAGGGGCGGCGGATATTCACCTGGCTGCTCTAGCTGCCGCGTAGCGCAGTCTTTCAGATAATGCCTGTGTGATCTGCAATGCGGCTAGCAACTTTCTAGCCCTTTTTGGGGCCTCCTGACTGTCATTGATCGAGGGAGAAGCGGCGGTTCAAGGAGGCATTCAACGGCTTGTTTTGGCCTTCGCCGCCACTCGGGCACTGGACTGTGAATGGCTCAGATTGCTCCGAAGCTGTCGATCGGAGGTTCACTGCAGTTGTCTGCTTTTGGCCGAACTCAGTCGATCACGACCTTTAGTGCTGTCGAGGCACTTAATCGATTGAATACATAACCATTCAGAGTCACCCTTGTGAATTTCCTGATGAGAGTCGCCCTAGCCGTCTGCGTGTCCACATCAGCCTTAGATGCTACGACCTACCCGTAGTGCGAGCTCACGCATCCACTGTAGCGCGGGGTCGGCATTGCGGTGTCGATGCCATTGCAGTGTCTGTACCAGCGTGGGTACCTCGAGAGGCGGCGGCCAGAGCCTGATCGGCAGTACTTTTTCCGCCTGTAGTGCCACCCGCCTATGCACCGTGGCGATGCGATCGGTTCCGACGACCATCTGAGGTAAAGCCGCCATGCTGGGCGCGGACACTTCGACCTTGCGATTGATGCCGAAGCGGTCGAGAAACCAGCCATCAAATGCCGCGCGTTGCTGGCCCGTGGCGTAGTTCGCGACGACATGCCCGCATTCGAGGTAGTCGTTGAAGGTGAGTTCCTCTTTGATATTGCTGTGACCCGACCAGGTCACGCACAAGTACTGCTCCTCGAACAGCGGTGCGCAAGGGTGGTCCACTGCTGCGAACTGCTCAGGAATGATCAGCAGATCGGCATCCCCTTGCTCGAGCTGCTCGGCAGGCTTGTCATTGAGCGAGCGCAGCTCCAGACCGATTCCCCGTGCCTGTTGGTAGAGGGCCTCGAGCAAGGGGGGAATGAATACTGCGGTCGTGAAGTCCGAGAGCAGCAGCACAAAGGTGCGCGTGGACTCCGCGGGGTCAAACAGCGGCGGAGTGGTGATCGTGCTGTCTATGCGCATCAGAACCTCGCGCACTGGCTCTATGAGCCCCAGCGCGCGCGGTGTGAGAACCATTTGTCGACCTTGCGAGGCAAGCAATTCATCACCAAAGAAATTTCGTAGTCTGGCCAGCGCATTGCTCATCGCAGGCTGGCTCAAATGCAGGCGTTCTCCCGCGCGGCTGATGTTGCGCTCTGCAAGCAGCGCATCCAGAGCAACGAGCAGATTCAGATCGAGTTTGTTGAAACGCATGTCTTGAAGTTTGGGCTCAAGCGCAAGCCTGCGATTTCAGCAGCTCGCCACCCCGGGTTTGCAATGATATTCACCAAATGGATTCCTGGAATCTAAAGAATCCATTTCAGGAATACAAGCGAAATACCCAGAATCCGCTCCGTCGCGCCTGTTCCAGACCGGGCGGCATACAAAAACATCAACGGAGACAAACATGCAAAACAGTGCTGAGCTGCACGACTTGACAACGCCCATGCGCAACCATGCCCCCGCAATCATGCTGACACTGGTCGCCACGCTTGCAGCTGCGGCCTTTTCCAACGTGTATGCGCAAAGTGTGCCAGGACCCAGTCTGCATTTTTATGGCTTGATCGATGCAGCAGTTGGACGCTTCGAAGGTGCAGCAGCTGGAGTCAATGCGCGCGATCGCGGGACTGCAAAAGTGGACGGGGGCGTCATGTCGACAAGCCACTGGGGTATTCGTGGCACCGAGGATTTG
Source organism: Comamonas testosteroni (assembly GCF_000761245.1). Lineage (GTDB taxonomy): Bacteria > Pseudomonadota > Gammaproteobacteria > Burkholderiales > Burkholderiaceae_C > Comamonas > Comamonas testosteroni_C. The sequence goes on from NZ_AWOR01000056.1 coordinate 9,743, forward strand.
GGAAGCGGGCTTACCGCATCATTCGATTTGTCTGCCTTCGTACGCAACGATACGGGAGCTTTCGGACGCAACGACGCGATTCCAGCGCCGGTCAATGTTGCTGCCGATCCGATGTTCTCACGTGCTGCATGGATCGGTCTCGCGCATGCCACGTGGGGGCGCGTGCGCCTCGGTAACGTGACTTCGTTGATGTTCATCAACAGCGTGTCCTCCAATGCCTTTGGCGACTCCACCGTGATTAGCCCACTCAACCTCACCACCATGATCGGCAGCCCAATGACTGGCGGCACTGGCTGGGCGAATTCACTGGTCTATGACAGCCCAGTATGGAGAGGCGTCAGCGTTTCTCTGGCCCACGGCTTCTCGGAGGGACAAGGCGGTAGCAACAATGCGCTCCGTGTGGCCTATACACAGGGCCCTGCAGCGGTTTCTCTTGCAATGCAAAGCGTCAAACGCGACCCGCTCACGTTTGCAGATGGAACATCACCTAACAACACACGTACCTGGCAACTCGCCGCATCCTACGACTTCAACGCTGTCAAATTTTTTGCCCATCTTGGCGGCATACAGAATCGTGGCACAGCGATGCAACCGCTGGACATCTCCTATCGACTCTGGGAGCTGAGCGCTGCCATTCCCGTGGGTTCAGGCCAGTTGCTGGCCGGATGGGCTTCGCGCCGAACCGGCGACGCCGTGGTGCCAGTGCCCGCTACTGCTGCTGGTGGAAATCTCGTGCGCAAGGTACTGACCGTGGGCTATGACCATCAGTTGTCCAAGCGCACCGACGCTTATCTGGTGCTGATGCGTGATCAGACGCGCACCCAAACGACAGGGGCTCCATCACAGGTACTCGAAGCACTGGGAACGAGCGTCGCCTTGGGCGTGCGCCATCGGTTCTGACACGGCCACAGAAATACAAGGAGAAATGCAATGAACAAAAAGTATCAACAAGCCGCACCGTTGGGAATGAATCGGAGATCCTTGCTGGTGACATTGGCCGCGGCCACCGCAGGGCCTATTGCACTGGCACAGTCAGGGCGACATGTATCCATAATCGTTCCCCAGCCGGCTGGAAATCCCAGCGACGTTTTCGCACGCAAGCTTCAGGGTTCAATGCAGCGCGCATTGGGTCAGACCGTCATTGTCGAAAACCTTCCTGGTGCTGGCGGTGCGATTGGCGTACAGCGCATGCTTAATTTGCCTGCCGATGCAATGACCGCAGTCATGGTCTCGCAGACCGAGCCCATCCTCACACCTGCGACGCTGGCCAGCGTGCGTTACAAGCCAGAACAGATGCGGCCAGTGGGTCTGCTGGGCCGCACGAGCTATGTTCTGGCTGGTAGACCTGATCTTCCGGCAAAGAGTCTTGCTGAGCTGCTGTCGTTGGCACGCCAAGCGGATAAAGCGGGCAATCCGCTGAGATTCGGCCATATCGGCCAGGGGTCGATGATTCACCTGATGGGCGCACAATGGGCGCGCATGTGCGGCGTTCAGCTGTCCCACATTCCCTACCGCGGTGTCCCGCCTGCAGTGCAGGACCTCGCAGGCTCTCAGATCGATCTGTCGTTCGTGCCGCTGGGGGGCTTGGCCTTCGATCTGATAAAGACAGGCAAGTTACGCGCGTTCGGCAGCACGGCCGACCAGTCTCCCGCACTACTGCCAAAGGTAGCGCCGCTCAAGAATCAAGCCCCTGAACTGCGCACATTTGTACATACCGCGTGGGGTGCACTGCTGGTGCCGCGCGGGGTTCCTGACGCCGCGATCAAGCGCCTGCATGCAGCCTTCGACGCCGCGATGAGCGACGCTGACGTCCAGGATTTCTTACGCAGCCAAGGTACCGACCCACAAGCACCCATGAGCTTGGAAGCGCTCGACAAGTTCTATCAATCCGAGATCCAGATCCATCAGGCGCTGTCGCGCGCCGTGGGCGTGGTGCCCGAATAAAGGTATCCATATGAAAAAGCCACACCGCCGCTTTGTCGATCTCTCCATTTACTTGGAAAACGACGTTCTATCTGACCCGCCGCCACTAGCACCCAGGATCACCTACCAGAAGCATCAAGATACGCTGGCAGAGTTCATCGCGATGATTCCGGGTACGACGCCTGAGGACTATCCCGATGGCGAAGCAGCTGCTGCCGAGTGGGTCACGTTGACCACGCACAACGGCACCCACCTGGATGCCCCCTGGCACTTCCATTCAACCCAGGACGCCAAGCTGGGCGGTTCTCGGCCATCGATCACGATCGACGAAGTGCCACTTGAGTGGTGTTTTCAGCCAGGCGTGAAGCTTGACTTTCGCTACTTTCCCGATGGCTATGTCGCGACCGCAGCGGACGTGGAAGCCGAACTCAAGCGCATTGGCCATGAGATTCAGCCGCTGGATATCGTAGTCGTCAACACACGTGCCGGAAGCCGCTACGGCAATGCGGACTACCTGGGCGCCGGTTGCGGCATGGGCTATGAAGCGACGATGTACCTGCTCGAGCGCGGCGTGCGCCTTACGGGTACGGACGCCTGGAGCTGGGATGCGCCTTTTTCATACACCGCTGCCAAGGTGGCGGAGACTGGCAACAAGGCCCTGATCTGGGAGGGTCACAAGGCCGGACGCGACATCGGCTACTGCCACCTCGAGAAGCTGCACAACCTTGAAGTGCTACCACCCACGGGCTTTCTCATCAGCTGCTTTCCGCACAAGATCCGTGGCGCATCCGCAGGCTGGACGCGTGCGGTCGCCATTTTTGAAGATGAAAACATCGCGCCATGAGCTTGCCGTCCATCGAACGCATTGTCACTGGCCACGACGACCAGGGTCGCGCCATCATCACATCGCACGGCCCACTGCCCACAACAGTCGAGATCGCAGCCATTCCTGGGACGGTATTCCACGAAGTCTGGGCCACCCATGCCACGCCAGCGCCGGTAGATAACGGCACCGACCCGACACTTGCCGCGCTGATGCTGCCGCCACCTCAGAACGGCACACGTATCCGCTTCGTCGACATTCCGCCCGATACCGCAGAGCTCCTCGCGCAAGACAGAAGCGAGATGCGGGACGCCTTCACCCAGATCGGCGATGCAGCCGCATCGACCGTGCGGGCGGATTCGCCGCACCCTTTGATGCACCGCACTCAGTCGGTTGACTATGGCGTCGTCATCGAAGGCGAACTGACCCTGGTACTCGACAGCGGAGCGGAGGTGCTACTGCGCGCGGGCAGTGTTGTTGTGCAGCGCGGCACCAACCACGCCTGGGCTAACCGTTCTAGCCGGCCCTGCCGCATGTTGTTCATTTTGGTCGATGGAGTCTATTCGCCGGGCATTGCGATGGCATTGGAGAAGTCAGTATGAAATTTGCCACTTTGAGAAACGGTACTTTTGACGGTGAGCTGGTTTTGGTCTCGCGCGATGGTCTACACGCGCTGCCCGTGCAAAGCATTGCCACAAGCCTACTGGACGCTGTGCAACGCTGGGATACGGTACGAGCCCCCTTAGAGGCACTATATATGGCGCTGAATGCGGGCGACGCCTCGGATGCGATCGCCTTTGACCCGCATGTCTGTGCAGCGCCGCTACCACGCAGTCCGCAGTGGCTGGATGCTTCAGCATTCCTTAACCACGGCCGGCTGATGGAGGCTGCCTTCAACACCCCCCCTATTCCGCACTTTGACACCGTTCCAGTCATGTACCAGGGAGCCAGCGACGACTTCCTCGGCCCGCACGAGGATGTGCCACTGCCCTGCGAAGCCGACGGCATCGATTTCGAGGGTGAGTTCGGCGTAGTTGTCGGTCCTGTGGCCATGGGTGCAACACCCGAACAGGCGCAGGCCGCTGTGCTATTGGTTGTGCAGATCAATGACTGGAGCCTTCGCGCACGTGGTCCACATGAGATGCAGACTGGCTTTGGATTTCTCCAAGCTAAACCTTCATCATCTTTTGCGCCCATCGCAGTGACTCCCGACGAACTGGGCAACGCGTGGCTCGATGGCCGAGTGCATATGAGCCTACATGTGCAGTGGAACGGCGAGCGTTTCGGCGAACCGCATGGCAGAGAGATGAACTACTCCTTCGGCCAGCTCATTGCGCATGCAGCTCGCACTCGCAAGCTTACTGCGGGTAGCATCGTCGGCTCGGGGACCATCTCAAATCAATCCCGTACCGTCGGTTCAGCCTGCATTGCCGAGCGGCGCGTGATCGAAAAGATAGACCATGGCACCATCCGAACCTCCTTCATGCGTTTCGGTGACCGGGTAAGCATGCAAGCCAGATACGACGACGGGCGAGACGGTCCATTTGGCGTGATTCAACAGCGTGTGACGCAAGCCTAGTCACATCCCCGCAGGCTTTAGCTTGGAGATCAACAGCGTGCGGATGCTGTCGAAGTAGGCGCGCAGCAGTTCGGGGGCGTTGGGCAGGGTCATCTCAGGCTCCTTTCGAGGGCAGCACTCAGACCTAGGCCTTGCCGCCATCGGCGAACAGCTCGATGCGGTTAACGAAGGCCGAGTCGTCTGTGGCGAAGAAGACAGCGGCCTTGGCATGTCTTCCGGCTGGCCCATGTGGCCCTGCGGCACCTGGGTGGTGAGGTAATCGAGCAGGCCCTGCTGCTGCGCGACATTCGGAGCAGCCAGTTCCACCAGGCCCAGGTGTGCATGGCGCCGGGTGACAGCGTTTTGACGCGAATGGCTCGGCCCTTGAGACCCAAGACCCAGCTTCGGGTCAACTTGCGCACGGCCGCCTTGGTCGCACTATAGATGCTGAAATTCACGGTGCCGAGCACGCTGGTGGTCGACCCAGCAAGGATGACCGATGCGCCGACCGTTGTCTTGTCGAGCAGCCGCAGCGCCTTCTGCACGGTGAACACCACGCCCCAGACATTGCGATCGAGGGTTTCGTCGCAATGCGCCTGGGTGATGCTGCCCAGCGGGAGCAAGGTACCGCCGCTGACGTTGGCATACAGGCCATCAAGGCGGGCCAGCTGACCGATGGCGGCCACGGCTGTGTCGAGCTCAGCTTGGCGGCAGCCGGTAAGCTTCTTGCTGATCGACGATCGTTGCATAACGACCCATGGCGGCTCCTAATGGAGCCTTTTCTTGAATCAGGTCAAGCCATCTGTTGGACCTATGTATAACTAAGGTCGGTACGCGTTGACGTGATCAACCTGCTTGTGGAGACGGTTGAGCATATCGATCAGCAACTCCACTTCTTCGGGAGTCAGTGTTTGCAGAAGGCGACGCTCTCTTTCTTTTGCCACATCGAAGATCTGATCATGCAAATGTTGGCCCTCTGTGGTGAGACTGAGGGTGTATCGCCTCGCATCTACCGCATCAACTTGCGCCTGCACATAGCCTGCGTTTTGCAGCACTTGAACAGATTTGCTCACAGCACTTTTATCCAACCCAACTACCTGGCAAATCCGCTGCGCAGGAATATGGTTTTCCACCGCCAGCATGGACAAGACGCGCCACTCGACGATGCCCACATCGAAGTGCTCTCGATATACCTGAGATGCCCCGGAAGACAGCTTGTTCGCGATGAAAGCTAGCAAGGCTGGAGCGTAGCGCTCAAGGTCAAGTTTCTTTTTTTTCTTCATGCACTGTAGGCCCAACTTAGGGTAAATATTGGTTGATATCTCAACCGATTTTCATACACTGACGTATCTCTGATTGCACTATAGCTGCGTTTTATTAGTTGATATCTCAACCAAAGTTACGCGACTAATCAGTCAACTGTGAACAGGATCATGAACATGAGCCATCAATCGAGCAGCCGCTGAGCGCCGCGTATCGGATCCATCTGCCTGGTAGCGACAGCTATGTACAGGCAATCCACTTACAGCCAAGGTCCATGACGCTCAGTGTCAGGGAGAGGCTTTGGCTTTTCAATAGAGAGTCCCTCATGCTAGAGCTTGTTGTTCAACGTCGAGTGCAGGAGGCTGAAGACATCATCAGCCTTGACTTCATCTCTGCGCAAGGAATGGTTCTTCCTGCATTTGCACCTGGAGCCCACATTGATCTTCATTTGTCGAATGGTCTAATCCGGCAGTATTCCTTGTGCCATCCAAGCGAATCCCAGTCTTCGGGCAAGTACACGATCGCAGTTCAGCGCGAGAAAGAGTCACGTGGTGGCTCGATCTCCGTACACGAGCAACTCACGGTTGGCTCTAGAGTTCAAGCCAGCGAACCCAGAAATCTGTTTGAGCTGGTGCCTGCTGCGAGAAAGCATCTGCTTCTCGCAGGAGGGATCGGGATTACGCCGCTGATCTGCATGGCGCAAGCACTCGCCCTCAAGCAACATGACTTTGAGCTTCACTACTTCTGTCGGTCTCAGGCCCGTGCGGCCTTTGGTGATCTGCTGAGATCGGAGTCCTTGGCACGGTCAGTGCATTTGCACCTTGATGGCAATGCTGACGTCCATCTTGCAGAAATATTGAAAAGGCCAGATTCAGACACTCACATCTACGTGTGTGGTCCAAGTGGCTTTATGGACTGTGTGCTTGCTACTGCCTCGGAGCGTGATTGGCCATCTAGCAATGTTCACAAGGAGTTCTTTGCCGTTGACTCATCGCCGCAGGAAGGCGATCAGTTGTTTGAAGTGCAGATCGCCAGCACTGGACGCCGATATGAGATACCTGTCGGTGCATCGGTATTCGAAGTACTTGATCAAGCTGGTCTGGATATCCCCGTGTCTTGTGAGCAAGGCATATGCGGAACCTGTGTGACTCAGGTACTCGATGGCATTCCTGATCACCGCGACCAGTATCTGACGGATGCAGAAAAGGCCATGAACAAGTGCTTCACGCCTTGCTGCTCCCGAGCCCACAGCAAGCTGCTGGTGCTCGATCTTTGATTCCCGCTGCCCCACCACGATTTTCCAAGGAGACCAACGATGACCACCATTTCGATTCATCCCGTTCGAGAGAACTCTGCGCAGGAAAGGAGCAAATTTCCTCTCAATCAGTGGTATGTCGCAGCACATTCATCCGAACTGGCAGACAAGCCGGTCGGGCGTAAGTTGCTGGGAGAAGCGGTGGTGCTTTTCCGCTTGGGCGATGGCACGGTGGCGGCACTGGAGGACCGTTGCTGCCATCGCGCCTTGCCTCTGTCCTCTGGAACGGTGGAGAGCTGCGGATTGCGCTGCGGCTACCACGGCCTGCTCTACAACAACGAGGGCAAGTGCATAGAGATCCCCGGGCAGGAAAAAATTCCATCCAAGGCCAAAGTTTTGGCCTATCACGTCCAAGAGCGAGATGGCCTCGTTTGGATCTGGTTCGGTAAGACAGAGAATCCTGAGCCTCTGTGCGACGCGCCGTCGTATCCGGTACATAGCTCGCCCGAGTATGTCTACGGAGGTGACGTCTACCACTACAACGCACCGTACCAGCTCATTCATGACAACCTCTTGGATCTCAGTCACCTCGGGTATGTGCATCTGCACACCATCGGGGGCAACGCCAAGCTGCATATGAATGCGGAGATGAAGGTCGAAAGCGAAGGAAACTTTGTCAGAGTGGTTCGCTATATGCCTGACTCAGTACCGCCTCCGACTTACTCTGCCGCTTATCCTTTCAAGGGGAATGTGGACCGATGGCAGGAGATAGAATTTCGCGTATCTCATCTGCTTATCTGGACGGGTGCCGTCGATCAGGGAACAGACGCTATGGACGATCCGCAAAGAGGTGGCTTTCACATGCGTGGCTTTCACGGGGTTACGCCAGAGAGTGAAACGACCTGTCACTACTTTTGGACCATGGCGACCAATCCGATCAAGGACGTAGAGGCAGTCAAACGCAAGGTGCTGGAGCAGACCGAGCTCACTTTTGACGAGGACAAGGTCGTGATTGAAGCGCAGTATCAGAACATGGTTCGCTTCGGCCCCAAGTCCATGATTGATATCCATGTCGACGTGGGAGCGAATCGCGCTCGACGGATTATTGAAAGATTAATGGCCTAACTCCCAATGCGAAAGGCATGAGCTGTTCTGGCTCAATCCTCTCCAGCGCACCTCTGCATCAACGGTAATCAGCCGGTATCTATCCCGCATCTGATCATCACCTAAATCCGCTTCATAAACACCGAGATGGACTGCTTTAGCTATGAGCAGGCCCAGGCCGAGCTACGCCTGACGTAGCAACTTACAAAGGAGACAACCATGAACCTTTCAGTCGTGGGAAAAATGGATGACAAGCCGATGTCGGCATACCAATGGTTTGTCATCGCCCTATGTTTTCTCATCAACATGCTCGATGGGTTTGATGTGCTGGTGATGGCGTTCACCGCTGCTTCAGTCGCCAGTCATTGGGAGCTCAGTGGCGTACAGCTGGGCTATTTGCTCAGCGCAGGCCTTGTGGGTATGGCCCTTGGTTCCCTGGTTATCGCCCCTTGGGCTGACAGGATAGGCCGACGGCCGCTCATCATGCTGTGTATTGCGATCGCTGGCGTTGGCATGCTGGCATCTGCATATGCACAGTCCGCAGTCCAACTGGGCGCACTGCGGCTGTTCACCGGTCTGGGTATCGGAGGCATTCTTGCCAGCAGCTATGTGATCGCTGGTGAGTACGCATCTAGTCGCTGGCGCGGCCTAGCCATCAGTTTGCAAGCCACGGCTTATGCCTTGGGGGCCACGATTGGGGGACTGATTGCAACGCAGCTGATCCCTAGCTTGGGCTGGCGATCGGTATTCCTGTATGGCGGGGTGGCGACCCTGGTGACCCTGCCGGTCATGTTTTTGTGGTTGCCTGAATCGTTGGATTTTCTGATTGCAAAGCGTCCCTCTAATGCGCTTGAGAAGATGAACATCATTCGATCGAAAGTGGGCCTGGAACCTTTGGCGCAAATGCCCGCTTTCAATCAGTCGGCGGCAACTGCAGGAACGAACCGTGTTGCCAGCTTGCTTGCACCGGGACTTGCCGCATCTACATTGCTGATTTGGGCCGCCTTTTTTATCGTCATGTTCGGCTTTTACTTTGTAATGAGTTGGACCCCAAAGCTGCTTGTGACAGCGGGCTTGTCCAACCAGCAGGGTATTACTGGTGGCGTTTTGCTCAATGTAGGAGGCATTGTCGGTACGTCGCTGATTGGCTTCCTGGCTGCTAAGTACCGCCTGTCAAGGGTGCTCATGCTCTACCTCGTCATTAACGCAGCATTGATGTGTGCGTTTGTGAGCCTGCTTGGTAACTTGGGTATGGCATTCGCGACCGCCCTGGCCATTGGTGTGTTTGTCAACGGATGCGTGGCCGGCCTCTATGCTTTGACACCAAACATCTACACAGCGACGCAGCGCGTTACAGGGCTGGGGTGGGCAATCGGCGTGGGACGCATCGGTGCGATCGTCTCGCCGTTGGTGGCGGGAAAGCTCATTGACGCGAGCTGGAAACCGGACCAGCTCTTTTCGCTCTATGGTCTTGTCTTCTTGGGGGCAGCTTTAGCCATTTATCAACTACATCGCAGGAATACAGCTTCAACTGCTTCTCAGTCGTTGGCAATGCATGACGCACCCAAAACAGTCGATTAATACGATCATTTGACCGACTGATTCTGGCCGGTAAAAGACAACTCAGAGCGACCGAGGCTGTTGCGGCGCGCAGAAGCAGTCGCTCAGCCCATACACGGCAAACCGCGTAAGCGAGCGGCCGGTTCCGTAGGTGCAGCGGCTGCTCAGGATCTGCGTCGTTCAATGACTGGTGTTGGAGGTTGCTGCCGCTCAAACATTGGATCGTGAATGACTCAGATCAGTCTAGACCTGCCGTTCGCGGCCTAGCATCGGACGACAGCTTCTGGCCGAATTCAGTCGGTCACGACCGGCCTGGTCAGCCACAACCGGTGCAGGCGGTCAGCTGGAGCGGAATACGCATTTACCGGCTCTCCAAACGCCGCTGGTCGATCAAGGGGTAATTCTCCAGCCCAACTGCCTAATTCACGACTAGCTACGCACCGGTCCACTTATAGAACTGATGCCGGGGTTCCGCGTGTACGAACTCGGCATCGAAGTCTAACTCTGTGCCCGCAGAACCCTTGACAGAGCAGTACGAATGAGACGCCAATGGCCCACTCAGGCAGTACCTCCCCAAGGGCAGGGATCTCTCTCGCTACTTGCGCAATGATGCGGACCAATTGCGAGGGGCGTAAATGTGCGGCTCAGAAAAACCTTAGGGTGTATAACAGCGGCTGAGATGTTTAACGAATGCGTTGCATAGGTCAGAAGAATCCACATCCTCATATCGCCGCTGTTCAACTCAAGCACCCTCAGTCAGTGCAGCGCACATCAGCTTACCTCGATAGCTAGTCCCCGCAGTCAAGCGTACCTACAATCATCTCGGTTAATAGCTTTACCGCCACTTCTTGGTTTACCTCTTTCAACATCACAGCACGTGCCACTGCATCTACCGCGCCAAACAATGCGATGAATCGCAACCTTGAGTTCGTCGAAGACACATTGCTCAAAGGTTCCAGGATAGCCATATAGGCCTCTACAAAGCTATCCCGAATTCTGTTGCACAAGGCTTCTTGACCTGGGTAAGCATGAAGCGCGGCAACGATGGCCTCGTATGTAGGACCAACAGTCACCGCACACTCAATATAGGCCTCTACCGCAATTCGTGCGGCCTCTGGAAGCGACTTAACCTTGTCATCTATAGCCGCTCTTGTCGCAGCAATCACTTTGTCGTCATAACGGCGATAGAGTTGGCTGAGAAGACCTTCCCGTGTCGAAAAATGTTCGTAGGTGATTGGCTTGCTGACGCCTGCATGCTCGGCCAAAGTAATGAGCGTAAGTGCATCAGTTCCCTGTGCTTGGACGATTTCGTCTGCGACCTGAAGCAGTTGCTCACGCCGCTCATCCTTTGTCATCCGCTGTGGTCTACTCACCATTGACTTACTCATTGTTTTGGCCGTTACTATGCAATTATGTTGGGATCCGTTCCGCAGCATCTAAGCCTAGTGAGAACAGCAATTCGCTATATCCTGGATAAGGATGAATAGTACGAGCTAAGGACTGCAGAGGAACCGCGTGTTGTTGCATAACCTGTAACTCACCGAGCAATTCACAAGCCCGTTCACCGACGATACTGGCGCCCAAGAGAAAGCCCTGTGCATCGCAGATTACTTTGGCTCTCCCCACAGTTTTCTGATCAACAACAGCTCTGTCCAGATCTTCATAGCTCGCAACAAACACCTCGACTCCATCCCCGCGCTTCTGACGAGCCTGCTCCTCTGTAAGACCTGAACGTGCGAACTCCGGCTCAGAAAATGTGCACCAAGCAACACCGTCCATGCACACAGGCTCAAGAACCTTGCCATAAAGATTTCGGATTACTTGACGTGCTTGGTGACCTGCCGTGTGAGAAAAAAGGTATGGACCAACTACATCGCCGACTGCGTAGATGTTAGGAACCGAGGTCTGACAAAATTCATCGACGCAAATACCTTGCTCGTTGTGCTCAACGCCAACAGCCTCAAGGTTGATGGCACCGACATTTGCGCGCCGGCCTAACGCCACCAACAAAGCTTCTGCGCGTACTTCCGTAGATCCGTTAGGTGAATCCATCCGAACAAGGACTCCAGTCCCTTCTTCAGTTATTTGCGTTGCAGTACTAGATGTACGTATGCAAACACCATCAGCAACGAGTTGTTGACTCACGATATCTGCCAACTCTCCATCTTCACGAGGGAGCAAGGAGTTAGCTCTCTCTACTAAAGTTACGCCCACACCCAGCCGCTGCAGCGCTTGCGACAGCTCAACGCCGATGGCCCCTCCCCCCAGTACAACTAAGCTTTTTGGAAGTTTATCGAGTTGAAAAATGCTCTCGTTCGTCAGATACGCAACTGAATCGATACCGGGTATAGCCGGGATTGCAGCTGACGAGCCAGTAGCAAGAATGACAGCGTCTGCTTCAATGCGCTGGCCATCGACATCCACGCAATTCGCGTTGATGAAGCGTGCATCGCCTTGAACATAATGAATGCCAGCATCAATCAAAGTTGAAACCGACTCGCCTTGATGCGCCGACTCAATCAACTCGCGAACCTTACGCATGACAGCGCGACTATCAACAGCGATGTCAGCGAACTTGCGAGCGACTGTGATGTCTTTTGCCATTTGTATGAGTGCCTTGCTTGGGATGCACCCTGCCCAGGTACATTCTCCACCCGGCTTGTAGCGCTCAATGAGTGCTACCTGCTTGCCAAGTGCCACAGCGGCCCTTGCGCTATTTAGACCTCCCGCACCAGCGCCAATAACTATCAGATCGAATCTTTTCATAAACCATCTACTCCTAGTTGACTTTAGCTTTGTAGGCAAACTTCACAACTTACCATTGGTAAGTTACCTTTGGTAGGTTAAAAAGTCAAGCAGTGCTTGTCGAAACACCTTAGCAATCCAAGGCTTTAGCAGTGTTGAAGTCCCCCTCGGATGGAAATGCACTCCTAGCTCGAACGCTGATGCAGCGCTCTTACTGCTGGGACGTGACAACCTGAGCCAGGCTGCGGCTCTGCCTGCGACTTAGGGCAGGTAAAGTGGTACCCAGGAGATCACATGCACATCAAAAAAATCACATTGCACCGCTTTAAGCAATTCCGCGACGCGGAGATTGAACTCGAGCAAGGCCTATCACTCGTCGTTGGGGGCAATAACTCTGGCAAGTCTTCCATCCTTCAGGCGCTTGCGACGTGGCAGTTTTGCAAAACTATGCTCGAAATCGAAAAGGGTCGATCTAGCTGGTTGCAGACTAAGGCGAAGACAGGGTTAGGCATGGGCATCGCGGACTTCACGCCGATGCAGATACCGTCGCTGACGCACCTTTGGACGAACCTAAAGACCAACAAAGACAAGGAACCCGACGGCTACACGTTGAAGATCGGCGTTTATTGGAATCTCATCGACGGACAAGAGCGACACTTAGAAATTGGACTCTCGCAAGCCAACGACAGACTTTTTGTTAGGACAACCTCAACCAACTTGCTGCCCGCCGAGATTGCCCATCCAAACGGGGATGCGGTAGAGGGCAACGTTCCCCGCGTGGGTTATCTGCCTCCATTTGCAGGAATTACCGATCGCGAAGGACGACTGACGCCTGCAATGCGAGAGCGCCTGATTGGACAAGGCCTGTCAGGCGGGGTGATTCGCAACGTATTGTTCGACTTGCACGAACACAACAAGAGGGAGCGAGTGCGCTTGCGAGGCGACGGAACAAAGCTGAAAAGCTCGTCACTAAAGTGGCTTCGAGAGAATGATCCGTGGGAGATCCTTCAGCGAACCATGCAATCAATTTTTGCAACCGATCTTAAGCTAGTACCCTTCAACGAGCGATTTCACAGCTACATCCGCGTTGAGAGCGCAAAAGGCGAACTCAAGGGTGACAAGTTCACCCGATTTCCAAAATACACACCACGAGACCTCATGGTCGAAGGTAGCGGCTTTCTCCAATGGTTGAGTGTCTACGCACTTGCGCTATCACCAGACGTTGACGTTGTGCTGCTTGATGAGCCCGACGCCCATCTGAACGCGACTTTGCAGAAGGAACTACTGATGTCCCTTGCGCATGTCGCCAAAGTCCGCAACAAGCAAGTGCTAATGGCGACCCACTCTCCTGAACTCATCCGCTTTTATGACCACAATAAGATTCTTGCTGTAGCGGACCGCAAGGCAAAATATCTTCAAGAGGATGTTGGGAAGGTCAAGGTCCTGGGAGGTATCGGGACGATCCATACACCTACCCTTCACTTGCTTATGGAGCACAAGCGGATGCTCATCTTGGAGGCAGAGAGCGATTGGCGATTCCTCCAGTTAATTGCCCAACAGGCAAACTTCGTTTGGCCGAAGAACATCGTTCCGTGGTATTGGACTGGATCTGCGGGCGAGCGGCTGCAGCTCTATCGGCAGCTTCTGTCTGAAATACCTGGGCTCAAAGCCATCAGCATCCGCGACCGTGATGATGAGCCGGACGCAACTGTCGCGGCAAATCTTCTCGATAAGTCGTACCTCTCGAAGGAAGCCAACTTTACCGCCATGAAGTGGCGTAGAAGGCATATCGAGAACCACCTGCTATGCGTAGCAGCGATCGCTCGCGCCGCCGGCTGTCCTGAAGTAGACGTCGTGGCCTTCTTCGCCAAGCACGCCTTGGTCGTCCCGGCAGACCCGACTCCCAGCGACGTAGCTCCGGCTATTCGTGACGCGCATGGCAAGGAGATCTTCATCAGCGGTGACTCAGTCCTCAAGAACTTCAGCGTGACAAGAGAGGATGTCGCCAAGAACCTCGCACAAAATGAGGTTCCGGTGGACATTCAGACGTTCTTCTCAGCACTGACCGTGCTCGCGCAGATCTGAGCTGTACCATGTTTGTGACTCGTCGCGAACGACAGTACCGCGACGTACGACATCAAAGCAAAAGTGGATACCGCTAATCAGGTACGCGAGCGCAGTTATTGTCGATCTGTTGTGTCAGCCGCCTATGCCGCCCATCACTGACAAACTTATGGGCATGGATGCCATGCTCATTAAAGTAGCTACACCCATTCGCCAGATCATGTCATTTATCGCGGATATCAATTTATTAGATTTAGATCTTCCAATTAATACATCATCGGCTCTTGCATTATCATATCTAGCAATTCATCAAGATTTTTCCATGCATTGCCCGCAATAATTCCAAATTAGACTCACCAACTTTTTATTGCAGAAGGGTTCACATAAAAATAATGGCCAAAAATGAAAGTCTCCAGTTTTATCTTAGATTATTAAATCAAAAGCATTCACAGCTCGTTAGTGAATTAAATAATCTACTCCGCGCTTTGTCTGCTGAGAATCCGGATAGAAAGAAAGTTGTTGCTGAGAATATGCTACAAGCATCTAAAGATCTCAAAGCGACCCTCTCAAATTCTGATGTCCCAGACTGGCTTACGAACACCATTATATATCTAGGACATTTCTTGCAAGGAGCCCACTCCAGTTTTGACTTATTAAGTGGAATAATTAAGGTAAAAAGCCAGATAGAGAGTCATCGCTGGAAATTTGAAAAAGACGACGAATCTGCATTTGATTTTGATTCAATTTTCGAGCACTACAAAAATGAAAGTCGCCTTCCAGATCTATTTAATCAAATAGTAAAAATTCTTGAAGAAATAGAGCAAAGTGGTGAAATAGACAGCGTCACTATGATAAAGGCTCTAGGGAAATTGATTGCAACTTTCAAAGCGAGTAAGGATGGATCGTACTTCGCAATAAATAGTGCATGGGAGTTTCTTATGAGTTTCCTAAAAAATTATATGTGGGCAGAGCTAGCAAAAATTCCTGTACTTGGCACGGCATTAGAAGCTCTGGAAAAAACCATAAAGGAAACTAATGAAGAAATGTTCAATCTACACCAGAAGGTTCAAGCATCTATGAGCCAAGCGGTTGAGTCAGAAGTAAAAGCATTAAAGGATAAAGCAAAATTTGGCTTCATTGGCTATAATAAAAATGGTAATTTCCAAGAAACTACAGAACCTCGCCTTTTACCAAACATAAGTGCATAGTCGCCAAATTTCAACCGAGCGACTCAGCATCCTTCGGACTACTTGCATTGCTCGGTATTCGGTCGACGATGTTGAATCGAAAATGCGTGTTGATGGTGGGTTTGAATTCGTCAAGTTTTTTACCGCGGATCACTCCCACCTGTCGGTTTGATGGACCAGCAAGCCCTAGCACTTGAGCGCACTGGAGCTTGCGTGGACATTCCTTACCACATCTAGGGTGTTTTAGGTTGCACTAGCTCCTGACTGCTCGACCAAAGTCTTCCAAAGTTTTTCTTGTTCCTTCCAGTACCTCAAAAGATCATCCGGACTTTTATCCGTGATTGGATCGATAGATTGAGACTTAAGTCGTTGCGCAAAGGCGGGATTGCTCATCACAGTATTTAGTTCTCGATTCAGATACTGAATAACCGACTGAGGTGTACCAGCAGGAACAGTAATTGAATACCAGTTTCTGGCATCAATTCCACTCCCAGGCAAGGCCTCGCTCATCCCTGGAACATTAGCAATTTCGGGGACACCAGTCACGCGGGAAGCACTTCCAACCGCCAACGCTCTAAAGCGCCCTTCCCTCAAATATGGGAGATTAATCGGAATAGCATCAAACATCATGTCAATCGAACCAGCGAGAAGGTCCGTAATTGCTTGCGAACCTCCACGATAAGGAACATGAACAGCAGAAATATTTGCCTTTTTAGTCAACAAATCCATATAAAGGTGGCTAATAGTTCCCGTACCAGATGAGCCCATCGTTAAGCGACCAGGATTTTTCTTAGCGTAAGCAATTAGATCATCCAAAGTGCGCCAGCCTTTCGATGCATTAACTACAAGCATAATAGTGCTCTGTGCCAAACGAGTAACAGGAGCCAATTCCTTCAGAGGATCAAAAGGCACATTAGATCCATACAGCCACTTGTTTCCACAAAGTACACTCGTGGATGCGAGCAGCAATGTGTACCCATCTGCCGGGGACTTTGCCACTGCATTACCACCTAAATTTCCGCCTGCTCCTGGGCGATTCTCAACCACAATGGGTTGTCCGATGCGAGGGGCTAGTTGGTCGGCTAGCATTCGAGCCATGAAGTCATTCGATCCACCTGCCGCAATAGGCACAATGATCTTGAGAGGGCGCGCGGGGTATTCTTTGGCGATTGCAGGCTTTGCTGCAGCAATCGCGATTGAGGCTGCTCCCGTGAATATTGCTTGACGACGAGTTACCATGGCTAATTCCTGTCTATCAGTGGAAATTTGTCTAGTTAATAAAATATCACTCCAGGGTTAAATCCCCTGAGATGAAGATCACATAGCCCTATATATCTTTTAAGCTACTTGACTAGGCTATAACTGGAGAAACTGACTTCTGCAGCCAGCTGGCATAGCTCGCCACACGAGCATCCATATTCTTAAATCCGATTACTTGAACCCCCATTGGAAAGCCATTTATTGCAATCAACGGGACGGTGACACAGGGAGCGCCTATTGCCGATGTCGCGGCATTAGCAACTGAATCACCTGTTGGTAGCGACGAAAGGGGTTCCCCGGGAATATCACCCTTCCAGACTGGCGCTACACCAGGAGATGAGGGCGCGATTAGCGCATCAACATGATGAGCCAGATTTGCCAGCGCTCTCTGCATGGCCTCACGCTCTTTCAACCGTCTGCGGTAGTCTTCCTGGGTCAGGTGCAGCGCGTTCAAATATCGCGAAACAGCACGATCGCTCAGCTTTCCAGGGTACATCGCGTTAAGATTCTTCTGGATCCAACGCACCTCATAGTTGCCTATGTCAGCAGATACCGGCCTGGCATTCGCCACGCTGGCTTCAAGCTCTTGTAGCAGTGGGAGATCTTTGGCTCGAATGATTTCGACACCGAGCTCCTGGAGAGCTACAAGCAACGTCTCAAATGCGCTGCGAGAAACCTCGTCCATTGCAGCAAAGCAACCGCCATCCTACACAGCGAGCCGAGAAGGCATGCTTGCGGGTGGAGGTGTGTCCGGTCCATAGAGTGCAGGAAAGCCCGGATCTCCACCGACACGACTTGTGATCGCTTTGGCAACTAGCCACATGTCTTGGAGCGAGCCCGCAAGCACGCCAGCCGTCAATTGAGACTGCTCTTGTAGCTCACCACGGTTGATCGCACCTTGTGTTGGCTTCAGAGCAAAACTTCCACAGTAGCTCGCAGGACGAATCACGGAGCCAACTAGCTGGGTGCCGATGGCGACAGGCACCATTCGAGCTGCAATAGCAGCAGCAGAACCCGATGAAGATCCGCCTGGGGTATGGTCAGGATGGAAGGGGTTGGTCGTAGGACCTGGTTGTGTCTGCGCAAGCTCCGTTGTAACGGTTTTGCCCAGAATGATTGCTCCAGCATCCCGCAATGCTTGTATCAAAGCACTATCCCGCCTAGGAAAGTGCCCCCTGTAAGCCTCGCACCCCATCTGGGTTGGCATGTCCTTGGTTTCAAAAACATCCTTGACCCCAATGGGCACGCTACTGAAATGTGGTGCCAACGCCAACCGACGCTACAAGGTCGAACCGCATCACTTGGCTGAATGGACCCCGACGCTGTTCGCTGCACAGGTCGGCGACATAGACATCTTCAAATCTTTGATCGACCATGGGGGAAACCCAGACTTGGTGCTGATGCAGTCTTCCGCTTTCGAAAGGTATGACGCCCTGTGGGTTGGAGTGGACCATGGGCGTCATGCCATCGTCGATTTCCTTGTGAAACGCGCCAGCAGCTCAAGGAGCGAGTAAGAAGTCCTCCGACTTTTCCAAGATTCGCTTCGACATCGGAGTGGTGGCATCCATCCTGGGCGTGGCGGGCGACGAGTTGCTGATCCCCACGCTGGTCATTCTGTTCGGGGCCGACATCAGGCTGGCCAGCAGCCTGCCCCTGGCGGTGTCGTTGCCCACCATGATCGTGGATTTCACCCGCTACAGCCGCGACGGCAGCTTTGCCGTGCTCAAGGCACAGAAGAACTGTGTGGTGGTCATGGCACTGGGCTCGCTGTGCGGCGCCTGGATTGGCGGGCTGCTGTTGGGTGTTGTGCATGATGCAGTGTTGCTGCCGATGTTTGTCCTGATACTGCTGATCTCGTCGGTCAAGGTCTGGCGGCACAAGGGCGCATAACTGCGATCTGGCCATGACTCTTTTCGCCAAATGCAAAGGGCGGCCTTCTGCAATTACCGCAAATTGCATTCACGCTTGCACTGCCTCAATCTTTTGATTATGAACTCAGGCCTCTAAATGCCAATTTTATTAACTACATGAGCAGCGGCTTTGTAAATAGCATCGTGGCGCTCATCATCAGAGTAATTCTCTACAAGCCGTTTGATGCCATCAACATCTTTTGAGTCTTCTGAAATTCTGACTGCAGCATCAAGAAATATATCTTTCACTAACTCACACTCACTGAAAATCTTATTCTTTTGGCTATCACTCATAGAGAAAGTGGACGCTAGAGCATCTTCTCTCAACAAGTCGAAGTAAATAAAGTTTGCCATAGACTCCGAAAAATAAACAACCTTTTTCTCTTTATCTTTAGTGAATTCTCTTTTAATTTTCCCATTTAACTTACAAACTGCGTACCACAAAGCACTGTGTGAGTTTTCGGAGTTTTTCCCGTATGCTTGCAAGCATTCATAGGCATGTTCTATTTCTTCAGAAAAAACATCAAACTTACCCAAAGGCTTTGAATGAAACTTAATTCTGTTAACACACTGGAATAAGAACTTAAACCAGTTTTCATCAAGAATATATCTTTTATCCTTAAGGCAATTTACGTTATTCTGAAGATGAAATGCATTATACGCAAGCTCGAATATATCTTCCAACAAGAATTTTTCACTAAGAGAGAATCCACTGCTTCGCCGTTTCTCTGCACCCTCTTTCCATTGGAGTATTTCATCTTCAGTGAATGTGCCCTTTGGGGCCTTGTCAATGTGTGTGTGGCAAGTTGGGCAGAGCAGTATTAAATTATGATAAGAATCATCTGAGACACCTTTGATTCCTCTAGGCCCATTCTCTTTTTTAGCAATAATGTGGGCCATTTCTCCAATATTATAGTTTTTCGTCTTAATTACTATGGTTAGGTCGTCGAGGCAATCAGGATTGGAACAAAACCCAGCCGCCCGGCCCCATAGAACTTTGAAATCGACGTCGGAAATGGCCATAATCACTTTTGAGAAATAAATGGAAATTTTAATCGCTGATTTTGACCCAACTGGGCGCGCAGCCGTCTCATAAATTCCACTGAATTGTCTCCAATCAGCTTGACGCAGTCTCGTGCGCAAGCACCTCCAAGAACTGCATCTGGCTGAGCTCAGTCGGTCGCCACCAGCGGACTGGTAAGTCGCAACCGGCACAGGCGGTCAATCCAACCGGAATACGCATTACGGGTCGTCGTGCCATGAAGGCAGCGCGCATAACTGCCTTGAGAGGGCCCTCTGACCAAGTGATGTAGTCACTCTTGATGGACGACAAAGCGCGCTCCTCTCGCAAGGGCATCCTTCGCGGCCGCGAGAGTGCTTGCAAATACTTGCGTTTCGTCTCTGAGGGAATAGTCCTGCCTCGCGTAGATGCGATCAAGCGTATCGATGTGATTCGTGTTCAGCCCTAAACCATATGGGTTCATGAGGTGGGCCGCAACTGAACGAGCAAGCGGTGCCAAATGGGCTTTGCGTGTGAGGCGCCGCAGCATGAACAAGATGCACTGTAGCAACTCAACTTGTAAGCGCTCTGATAACTTGTCTGAGGACAGCACACTCCGCATCACACCGCCCAGTGCCTCAGTTGCCTGAAAAGAGATGTACGCGTGGTGTCCAGCCTTAAGGTCTGGTGAATGGGCCAACCCTTCATCAGCGACTCGGAGGGCATCCTCTATCCAGTCACAAGTGACGGCCACAACGCAGTACAGCAAATAGCTAAACGGGGTTGCGAATTCATGATTCGCGTCGTCGGCCTCCACCGGTCGCATCTTTGAAAGAATCCTGTCGACTACATGTGTGACGTAGTGAAGCCAAAGATGGTCTGGGACTCGTTGATAGAGGCCTTCCAACACCATAATCCTGAAGAAGTAAATTCCGCTGTAGATCGGGCAACTAGACCTCCCATTTTCTTGGTACCTCAGCAGCGGTTTGTTGAGGTTATGTGCAAGTCCGTCATCAGACTCAAGGCGCATCAAAATTGCCTCTCCTACAGAGGAGTACACGCCTAGGTCGGCAGCGATCCCCACGTCCTTGCAATAGAAGTTTAGAAGTCGACTCTCGGGGGGAAGATACAAACGACTGCCTTCACGTAAGTTCCGGCTGTTGCGGATCTCCGTGAAAAATACGCTCGAAGTGTGGGCTAGAAGTGCCTGGAAGTACACGTCCTGAAAGTCCTCAACGATCGCGGTAAGACGCTTCATTGCAGGAAGGCAGAGGTACGGATGGGCTAGCGCAAGGTAGGTCACTAGATCGTGTGAAGAAAGAAGCTTCTTTAGGATCGCGCGCTTGCTGGCGTCGGCACCTTGCTCGTTGCTGATCGCCTGTGCCAAGCGCATCCGCCATCTGTGCGCTGTGCTTTCTATCGGCTCTGAGCCTTTGCCTGGCCCGTTGGCGCGTTGTAGCGCAAGGACTTCAAGCTGACTCTCAGAACTCGGTGCAACCCACCTGGCCAGTTTTGAGCGGTAATGCGCAACCTGGCTGGTCGCGACCAGCTCATCAAGATGTTGGGTGAGCAATTCACCAAGTTCGGCGAACTTTCGAGAATGGAGCAAAGACGTTGTTAGCTGCTCAAACAGTGGCAGCTTCCTATCGCTAAGCCGAAAGGTGCGTGATCGCACAAAGACAAATGCTGTTAGCGTCAAGAACAGCAAGTAGATCGCACCGTTCTTGTCCAACCCCCAGCGCCAGGGCCCGAGATCGGGGTAAGCGCCCAGTGCGCGCAAGACGTCTTCGAATACCAAGACATGAATTGTTCCAACGATCACAGTGAAGATCAGCCAGTCAAAGCGTGTCATACACAAGCGAAAGCTGAGCTTTGCGTTGGGAGAGATGACCGCCCATGCTGCAGCCACAAGTCCCAAGATAGTCAGCAGGTTGGTCGTGTCGATGGTCGGTGGAGCAGAGATAGGCATGGCTTCGACGGTCAAGAGGTCGGTAGAAGGCCGCCTCTCCTATCAGAACTTGCGGTTACCCATACCTAAAACGCCGAGTATCTCAGAGCAGCAGCTCTGCATCGCAGCGTGCAATGCTGCATGGTCGCCGAAGCGCTTGGCCCGGCCGGAATGGCACAACGGTACGCAACCGCTGAGCCGCCCACATTCACAGGCAAGCCGGAATGCCAAGGTGCGGGACAACGCGAAACTTCAGGTAGCACCGTTTTCTAACCACCCTTATTGGGCGCACAGTCGTTCAACACGACCTGGCGAAGCCAAGACAATGCGAGATCGTTGTCCGTGCGCGTATGCCAAGCCTGTTGGAAAGCCATTTAAGAACCGCAGGTCAATTCAGATCTATGCGAACTTAAAGCTTTTAATGATGTTTTGTGCTGCGTGTGGTTAGTGGTGCGACAACCAGCCTATTGAAGCTTAATCAACCTTGGAGTCCCAAAGCTACGAAACATCTATTCATGCAACAATTCCTGCATAAAATGCAAAAAATTGAATACGAATAGAGATTAATATAAAGGTAAGTCATCTGTTATTTTTTGCTCACCAAGCCAAATATTCTCTGCTCTATCGACGCATCTCAATATAAAATCATCACTCCAAAAATAAAATAATTATCAATTTTTTATATTTCAAAATATTAGATGAAAAATAAGGTATTTACATTTTATTAAAAACTATTAAAATGATATTTTTAAGGAGAGAAAATGATAATTTTAAGCGCCACTGAGAAATTAAAGAAAATAGAAAACATTCTTCAAGAAGAATATGATGGTGGTCGTCATTTATTCTTAGCTTATGGCTATACTGGTTATGTAGATGGTCTAGGGAGAAATATTGCAGAGTGGCTTAATAAAAATAAAAAACGCACATTAACTATGGTTATTGGGTTACACCAAGATAGAAAGAAAAATTTACTATTAAGTGCCATGAACGGCGAATACACAATTGATAAATTAGAGAGTGGAAAACTGAAAATTGAGAATTCCGGCGTCTTCGATTACATAGAGAAACTCACATCCGACATTGTAAAAAACCTAAAAGAACATGAGTTAATAATTGAAGACTTAGAGAGAAAATCTATTTTCGACATCAAATTTAGAAAGATAGGTGACGCGATGCAAGAAATATCCAATAGAATTAATTTTTACACCTATCCAGGATATCATGGAAAATTATTCTCAATAATATCAGATGAGTTAGAAGACCTGGAAGATTTAGAGGGTGAATGCGTTTCTGAGATTCGACATTTAATCATTGGAAGTGCAAATTTATCTGATAATTCATTTTTTCACAAGACAGAAGTAAACATATACTCGGATAATTTTACAATTGATAATATTGTCACAATAAGAGATATTTATAGAAAGCTATGCTTAAGAAAGGGCGGTAATCCCGAAGAAATATTGTTAGCTGCCGAATTCTCAAGGGAGGCTGAAAGTAGAAAAAATGAAGCCATAACTTGGCATATAGAAAATCTAAAAAAATCATATACTAAACAATATAATGATGCACATGGGTTACCCATTGATTAGAAATTATTCTAGTGGAAGGCATTTTGCGAATCGCTGCACAACAGAGGCTTGTTGACGAAGCGCCAATGACAGCAAAGGGTCGACAGCACTATTTCAACGCATGTGAAAGCTGTCACTTGGCCTGTAACAGCTTTAAGGGCCTACTAGGAAGACGAAGGTCAATGACTGCCGGGGGTAGCAGCAGCCCTTGACCTTGCTGAGTTGATCGACTGCAACCAGCTAACAAGCTAACAAGCTAACAAGCTAACCAGTGTCATTTTTCAGCATACAGAGCTAGATTATGCTGAGCCCTCCTTTTGAAGGACAGGGACTTAGCAATTAAAAATTACCTTCAAACGGAGTCCCATTTTTTGAATGCATCAATATTTTTTAATTTTTGATTTTTATAAGCCGGTAGTTATCTCAACTTATACTTCACAAAATCCCAGCCCATGGTTCCGACTGCAGGCACGCCATCTTCGGCAGTTGCAACTAGCGAGGTGGGACACACTGCCGAAGATCTTTAAATGAGCACAAAGGGCCAACGGCGCGGCATGCAATGGGCAGAGCTAAATCGGTTCCCGACAGTAACCCAACCGCAGCACTCCAGTGCAGCAAGGCCACCGCGATCCGCCTT
Source organism: Comamonas testosteroni (assembly GCF_000761245.1). Classification (GTDB taxonomy): domain Bacteria; phylum Pseudomonadota; class Gammaproteobacteria; order Burkholderiales; family Burkholderiaceae_C; genus Comamonas; species Comamonas testosteroni_C. The sequence goes on from NZ_AWOR01000056.1 coordinate 33,548, forward strand.
TTGAGTCCCTTGGCAAAAAGTGCCCGTTCAGCCTCATCGTTGGCGTCAGGCCGTGGCGCCAACCTGAAATGCAGGCACTCCAGCCATTCCTCCAACGACAGACCACCTTTTCAGGAAAGGTTGCAACTGCACGTGTCCGCAACGCTTCCTAGCAAGCAGCGTCCCATACCGGTCATCCGGGAATCGACACGGGCGATAGCCCAATGAAGTGTTACAGCTATGCAGCGGACAAGAGTTTCGACCCAGAGTTGACATTCCATCACGGGCAACAAACCAAAGAAAACATTGCTCATTCACGAAATACTGTATTAATATACAGCATAAAATTCAGAATGAAAGATGAGTCATGTTCGCTGGTAGTTGCTGCTGCGGAGAGGTGAAGTTTGAAGTCACCAGCCTGCCGACCATGATCGGTACATGCCATTGCAGCCGCTGCAGAAAGATAGGGGCCAGCACCTTCGTATTCGTCAAGCGTAATGTCTTCACGTTACTTTCTGGCGCTGACTCCATCACCACATTCAAACCGGAAGCCCCTTACAAATACAACCGCTGCTTCTGTTCTCGCTGCGGGTCTGCACTTGGCGAGGTGACCTCAACCAGCGAATCGTTCCCCGTTGCAGCGAATTGCTTTGACGACGAATTGCCGCTCAGCAACCTTTTTCACGAATTCGTGCAAGAAAAGCCGAACTGGTACGAAATATGTGATGACGCGAAGCAGTTCCCTGGGCACCCTCATCAGTAAAAAACGTGGCAGCTCCAATACAGCACATGCGCTGGCGACAGCTTGCACTAGCGTCTCAAGGGCTGGGCGCGCAAGAAATTCAGTAAGGGTCTTGCTGGTACCTTGGCTGCGATTGAGCATCTGGGCTACGTGCAGATAGACACGCTGTCCGTTGTGGAGCGTGCACATCACCATGTTCTCTGGAATCGGGTGCCGGACTATGCTCTGCAGTACCTCAATCAGTTGTCTAGTGCTGGAAAAATATTCGAATACTGGTTTCACGCAGCGGCTTACTTGCCTATGCGCGACTACCGGTTTGCGTTGCCACGCATGCTCTCCTTTCGTCGTGGTGAGAGCCCCTACTTCAGGAGCGTCGATAAAGCTCTTATGGCGGAAATCCTTGCCCGTGTGCGAGGAGAAGGAATACTGAAAACACGCGATCTGAAGGAAAGCACCAAAGGCAAAGGTGTGTGGTGGGACCATGGCCCGGGTCGGAGAGCACTCGACAAGTTGTTCATGCAGGGCGACTTGATGATTCGCGAGCGCAACGGCATGGAGAAGCTTTATGTGCTGCCGGAGCAGTTGCTCTCTCCAGACGTTAATCAGCAAGAACCTACTGTCGATGAAATGGCGGCCTATCTGCTGGACAACACCATGCGTGCGCATGGTGTCTTTACCTTCGGCCAGCTTCTTCATTTGCGTACCGGAAGGCCTTTGCGCAATGCGATGCGAGAGCTGTTGCGAGCGCGTCTTGAGCAAGGTGCTGTGCATAGATTGAATGACCCCGCTCATCCAGATACCTACGCTGTTGTTGCCAAGCCCCGAGCAGAACGCCTTTCAAATAAAGGCGCTGAAGTACGCCTGTTGTCGCCCTTTGACAACGCGGTGATTCACCGGGAGCGTTTGGCGCAGATGTTTCACTTTGAGTACCGACTTGAAAGCTATATGCCTGAGGCCCAGCGCAAGTACGGCTATTTCTGTTTGCCCATTCTGTGGCAAGGCGAATTTGTGGGGCGCATTGACTGCAAGGCAGACCGCATTGCTGCGTGCTTTCATGTGCACAACCAGTTTTTAGAACAGGGCTGGGTGCCTGACACGGCTTTTCACCAGGGGATGCAGAATGCCGTTGGCGAACTAGCACGATTTTGCGGCTGCACTGAAGTGCGATAGACAATTTTGTATTTCAAGCCTTGCTGCTGAAAAGCTATCCCACTGCGAGCATCCTGCCTGGCCGCGCCAGTGACTACATTACTGAAGCAGTCCACCCCGGATGGGTGCCTGTGGTCACCCTTGTCGATGGGCTTGTGTACTTCGACCGGGGCCCGGCTGCCTTTGTGCGCTCCCCTGCTCCCTTTTGATCGCCGGGCATATCGGCACAGCCTCAAGGTCCTAAAGTCGCGGCGTGCAAAGCGGACTATGCTCAGCGAGGAATGGCGACTCTCGCAACCGAGGCCACCGAATGCTGCGAGCTACGGTATTCGCCCGGAGTGATTCCCGTCCAGCCCTTGAAGGCGCGCAGAAACGAATTGGTGTCGCGGAAGCCGATTAGAAAGGCTATCTCCCCCGGCGTAATGGCTGAGCGAGTCAAGTAGTAGCTGGCCAGCTCCTGTCGTGTGTCGTTGAGCACGTCCTGATAGCTGACCAACTCATCGGCCAGACGTCGCTGCAACGACCGCTTGCTCAGCGCCAAGCGACTCGAGATCTCCTCGACGGAACTCTGCCCACAGGGCAGCATATCGAGCAGTGCGCTGCGCACGCGCTCGCGCATGCTGGCCTCTGCATCTAACTTGGACAAGCGGGCCTGAAGCTCGGGCTCGAAGAACTGCCACATGGCCACGTTCTCGGTCAGGAAAGGCCTCGCAGCGTCTTCTGTAGAAAAGCGGATGCGATTACGACGGCCCTCGCGCAAGCCACAGCCAAGAAACGCTTCGCATGCCTGCGGCGAATTTGGCAAAGCTACCAATTCCACCTCGATCGGACGGACCGCATGTCGCGTGGCCAAACGCGCCAGCTTGGTGAAGAAAACCATCTCCATGGCCCCCAGGCTGCGCGGCAGCGGGCGATCATAGCCATAGCACTCAAAGCTCAGTTCGGTGTATTCCTGACCAACAAACACCTCAAGCGCCATGGGACCACATAGCCGCTTGTATGCGGCAAGCCGGATGAATGCAATATTGAGATTCGGACTGCACAAGCACGCAAAAATTGATGGATCGAAGGCCTCGACCGAAATCGCGCTACCCAACCGCACCGGTAACTGCGTCTCACCCACCATTTGTTCCAGACCGTGAAAGAGACGAAAGTACTCGCTCGGTGACAACGCAGCGTCCCTGCGGCTGAACAGATCGGCTGGAAGCTCGGCCAGCGCCAGCAAGTCGCCAGGCGCCACGCCCATGTCAGAGAGAATCAGCCGCCAGCCAGCATGTACAGTGAAGCGCGTAGCTTGCTTCATCAAGCGCCCTTCTCCATGGCTTGGCGTGACAACTTCAACACCGCCCTGCGCGGCATCAAAGGCAAAATCCAGTCAAGCATGACACGCAGCTTGCCTTCATTGAAGACCACCAAATCTCCGCGCTCCATCGCTTCATAGCCGCAAAGCGCCGCGGACGCAGCAGACTTGGCGTTCTTCCACACGGCAACGCCCTGCAGATCTCCGGCCGCAACAAAGCCGGTCGCAACGGCTCCAGAGCACAAAGCGGTGGCTGTCACGCCATACTCGCCAACCTCCTCGGCAACGGCCTGAGTAAACGATGTCACGTAGGCCTTGGTCGCGTAGTAAACCGCCTGCAGCGGCCCAGGCATGAAGGATGCAGTCGACGAGACATTCAGGATACGCCCGCGTCGGCGGGCCACCATGCCCCTCAGATAATGATGGGTCAGATTGGTCAGCGTCACCATATTCACCTGCATCATGGCTTGCTCAGCGCCGAGGCTACGTTCGACAAACTTGCCATGGCCGCCGAAACCTGCATTGTTGATCAGCACGTCAATGGACAGTCCCAGGGCCTCGGTAGCCGCAAAGATACGATCAGACGCTGCCGGATCGGCGAGATCCTCGGCCAACACATGCACGGTTACGCCATGCTGTACCTGCAACTCCTGTCGCAGGGATTCGAGCTTGTCGAGCGAGCGGGCCACGACGACGAGATCCCCGCCTTTTTGTGCATGGATACGAGCCAGCTCCAGCCCTATGCCTCCAGAGGCACCTGTAATCAAAGCGGTTGCGAATCTCATGGCTTCTCCTTGTTTCTGCTGGATTGATGGAATAAGGAGATAGTAGGTACCTGGCATTCGCGCTGCACTAGCACAGCGTGCCATGAATAATTCCGATCGCGCCAATTTTCGAGCAGGAATTGCCTATGTTGTCTCTGCGGGACTCGTATTGAGTTGATGCAGGCGCTGATGCACACAGCCTAGAGAGAGTACTAACGGCAATAACTGCATAACCGGCTGATTTGCGCCTGTCGCCGGATGGCAGACTTGATGTGACAGCGTGACAAACCCGAGGTACCCATCAGCGGTCTTCATGTTGGCCTGCAGTCGATCCAAAGCGGAAGCTCAACAGGCTAAGGTGAATAGCCGCCTCACCAGCGACGGCTGCCGTTAGATCTCGCTTGGCGAGAAACCGGCGTACACCAATTCTCTGCCATTGCATCCCAGGGGACCACTATAGAACAGCCGTCCTAAGCGCGGCCAGATGCTCGGGATCCGAGGACTCCAGGTGCTCCATGAGATCGTCGATGGCCGCTTCGATGTCGCACATAAGATCGTTGTTCTCCGACATCCGCTCGATGTTGTTGGCATGACTGAAATAGTGCAGCGTCTTCAAGATGCGTTTGGCTTTTTCGCCGCCAAACACGCGCTCAGCCCGGGTGTCGACAGGGGACATGCGTCGATCTGGATACTTCGAGTACGTGTAGAGCTCGACGAACCTGCGCACAGCGTTGGGCAGCAGCATGAGCACCTTCAGATCGGTCTTGTCGGCCGACTTGTGGAAGTCATCGAGCACATGAAAGAGGAAGTGATACTCCGAATCGTATCGGTGCATCGATTCAGGCATGTTCGACAGGGCGGACGTCTTTGGACCCACACGTTTTACCAAGTACAGAGCTGCGTTCTTTCCCTCCGGTTTGAGCTCGCGCAGGAGCGAGAAGAACTCAAAGTTGTGGGTCGAGAAGAAGATTTGCTTGCACCGCGTAGTCCACGGCGCGTTGGCAGCAGGCTGGTGGAAAAACGTCTCCTTGATGATCGCTGCAACTTGAAAGATGTGGTTGCTATCAAGGCTCGATATCGGATCGTCGATGTAGACAATGGCCTTGTCGAACTCTTTGATTTCCCGAAGCTTGGTTAGGAAGAACGAGAAGGCGATGGCAGTCTTCTCTCCTTCGCTAAGATGTCGCGCCGGCTTGCCGTCACGTCGAACGAGCTGAAAACGTTCACCTTCCGCAGTGGGGACCACCGCAATCTGAACGCTCTCGCCACCGAGCAGGTTTTCAATGCGCTTGTTAATCTCCTCCCGGCCAAGCTGGGCTTGGCTGATGACGGCTTTCAGTCGATCAATTTCGGTTCTTAGCTCCGTCGCGCAGCTCTCATAGCGAAGACGACGACGCTCGCGCCGAGCTTGATCCTCCTGGAGCTTATCCAGATCCTGCGCCACCATGAATTCATGGGCGAAGTGCTGCTTCAATCTGCTGATTGCCGCTTCCTTTTCTGCGGGGAAGTTGTCCTTAACCTCGTTGTGTCTCTCGAAGACGGCATTCAGCGCGGAGAGTGCCGCGTCAACGGCTTTCACGGCCTTGCCATTGGATGCTTTGTAGTCAATGACCACAAACGGTGCGGCCAACTTCGAATCCAGAGCGGTGCGAAGCGCTTCGAGTTCAGCGTTGTAGACGCCGATGGTCTGCTGAACGTCCGCATTGGCCTTGACGAACTGCTCCCTAAACAGCGCGTTGATCTCTACCTCCTTGCGCTCGGCAACCGTCAGTTTCGCGGCGGTCACATCCTTAGCTAACTGCTCTACGGATCGCTTGTGGTCATCTAGATCCTTGGAAAAGTGCTCACTGAGCGCCTTGAGGCGTTCGGCCGTCAAGTCACCTCCGCAGAATTCGCAAGCAGTTTTCCCTTGATGCAGGTGGAGGCCCGTCTGCACCCATGTTTCCACCGGTGGGTTGTTAACGAGGTGAGCGATCGTGTTTGCTAAGTCGGGCTTCTTGGTGAGCAGCGTCGAAGCCCGCTCCGACAGACTCGCCAAAGACATCTTCACGGTCACAGTAGGGATGAGCGGAAGGCTTTCCTTGGGGGACGCATGGGCCAACTTGATGTCGGCATCGAAGGCATCAGTCCCCAAGGTATAGTCCTTTAACCCGAGGCCGATGATCCGAAGCTCGGCATCGAGTTGAGTCGAGCCGAAAGCCGCTACCAGGCCGATCGTCTTCTTGATCGTCGCAGAGGTAGCTGTCTTGGCTGCGCTCAATGCTTTTGTCGCCGCTGCAGCCTCCTTGGATTGCTCAGCGGTGCGATCGGTGGCTCGCTTGTGCATCGCCTCGCAGCGCTCGATCTCCTTCTGTGCCGCCTCCGATTCCGACCCGAGCAGCAGGATAGGCTTGAAATGACTTCCCGCAAAATTCAGGTTGTCCGCAATAAAGTCGGAGTTGAAGACACGAACGACATGCGATGTCGATTTGAAGTTTGCCTCTGTAACATTCCCAATGTCGGTTGAGATCGTGAACGTACACTGCGGAAGCTCCGGGTTAAGAGACTTCGACTCCAACATTGCCACGAGCCGTGAAAGTGTTGTCTTACCAGAGTAATTCCATCCGTAGATCAGGTTCTTGACTCCAAATTCGGCGGTGCCTGCAGGCGATGTGTAATCGGTGAATACGCCCAACCCCTTGATGCGCTGAAAGCTTTTCAGCATGATGTCCCCCTGAATCTTTAATGGATACGCAGACCGCAATAGTCTGAATTGGCAATCATGAACTGACGATTACCAATCGTCTGTACCTGTCATTTTCGTTTGTGGCTTCCAGACTACCTAAGCCTTCACTGGTGAGCAGTTGTCGCTATCGGAGGTCCCTGCCGCTGGTCACGGGCACCTTCCCGGCATCTCCTCCGGTTGTTCTAGGCCATACCGCCTCAGCTTTCTGAGAATCACCTGCGAGCGCCTCTTGAGTGAGGCAATCACTTATACGCTTACGCCTCACAGCGACCTAACAATCCCGAGTTCCGCTTTCTGCCCATAACGGCCAGTGACCAGGGCGCCGAACTGGGGTTCATGCCCTTCAAAACTTGATATTCACGATTGCTCGCAGGTGTTCACTCAGAACGGATTTACACACCGCCGGGTGTGTCAAGGAGTAGCGGTTTGCGCCAGCAACGTTCGTGCTCGCGACACAAATTCGTCCATTAGGCTGAAAGGCACGATGCGAGGGTTGTCGCTCACTACCGGAAATCGCGTAACCACCATGTGTTGGACGTTGTCGATTGAGAGCCTGGCTTGAAGCAGATGCTCTCGTCGGCGCTCCTTGTCGAGGGCCTTCTCATAGGCCTTGACTAACGCACGGTTGTAGCGAGCAAACCGCCGGGCGTCGGAATCGACAGTGGCCAGGTCCACAAAGTTGTTTTTGCACTGAACGTTCCAGACGACTCCTTCCATAACGGTGACCACATCAAACTCACGTCGGTTGATTCGCTTGATGTCCTGGACCACGAACCCTTGCTCGCTCAGTCTGTCCTTGACCACGGTTTCGAAGATGAAGCCCGTGCGAATCTGGTACCTCTTGCGACTGTCCAATGTGCGAGCACGCCAGTTGTAAATGAAGCGACTCAGCAAGGTGACAGTCGAGCGCAGCATACCTTCCACCTGCACGAACGGCGCATAGCTGGACAGCCCCTCCATGTAGCTCAAAACAGGTTGCACGAGCGCCGCACGTAGCGCTTCAGGGGCCTTTGCCGCGTCCAACATCGACGCGAACACGTCAGGTGCGACTTCCACCCAGAAGTCGCGTACGACGCACTGCCGTGACAGCCTGCGGACAAGCCCCGCAGCGATTGCGAAGTCGCTACCGGCGAGGTCGAACTCCGCATAAGCGGCCTCGATCGTCACGATGTCGTTGCGCAACTCTGCGGCAGAGAACAGCCGGTCTGGCCGTAAAGGCTCCCGCATGGCATAGAAATGCTTATAACCTGCGTCCTGCCAGTGAATTTCGACGATCCGGGATCGCTCAGGCTCCAGGAATCCAGCGTCCAGCATCGGTATTTCCACGCCGCTTTTGACGGGCAACCCGAGACTTTCACGCGCCAGCCTCGCCATCAGTCCGCCATGCGCGCTCATCATCGAGACTCCCGCAAACTCCACGATAGGCAGCATTACGGTCAAGGCCTCAAAGGGTTCTATGCGGACGTTGCCGCGGCAAGCTGTTGGCAGCACATGCAGCAACGCGACAAAGTGGCGGCGACGCGACTGCAGATAGCCAATCAAAGTGGAGAGGTTATGCATTGCACCGCCCACCTCACCCATGCCCTGGGAAATAAACGAAGTCGCCATAGAACTGGCCTGCAGCATCAGTTGCCGAAACCGGTTGGCGAAGGGTGCAGAGAACCGATCGGTGAGGCGGGCGTGCAACTCCCTCAACGGAGCGAGGTCATGAACAAGACCAGCAACGGGCATCCTAAACAGGCGCGAGCTGAAGTCATCGTCGTTCCAATGCACTGTCTGCAGATTGATGCATTCTTCGATCGTGCGCAGGTTGTCCAACCACGCAAGCGTGGACGATGTTGGTTCAAAGCGCGACAGCCAGTCGAAGACCTGCTTCTCCTGCAAGGCGATTCTGTCCAGAAGCGCTTGCTCTGGCGAGGCCGAACTGAGCACAACGTGCGCGCTGAGGCTTTCAGTCAACGGATTCCTCCGATCTAACGATTTAAGGTCGTATCAGCTCGTCTGGTGCAAGTTTGCGTAGAGTCATATTTACGGTGAAGCCTCGAGACGCCGGACGGCGGATTTGAGCGACAGCTACGAGGCGACGAGACCATGATGGCACAGCTCCGTTCAGGACCGATTGCTAGCTGACGCCAACGACCGCTACAACAAGTTCAGGACTATCCTTCTCATCCGCGAAGCCTGCCGTCGGCGACAGACCGCTCGCGCTGCACAGTAGCCATCAATCGCGACATGACGAGCTGCAACGATGAGGTACGAAATACGTCCCAGCAGCAATGAAGGAACAGTAAAAAGGCTACCAATCGGTAGCCTTTTTCGTACAAGCGATGGATAGATTAAGACTCTTTCGATCAGGTGAGCGGCCGTATGTGCATGGAAATCCGCAATCGCGACTTTAGCTTTAATCTCGACTCAGTGACTCATCTGTCAACAAGCAAAGCCTGCTTGCGGTCACTTCCCTGGGTGCCTATATCCAATGATCGTTTAGTGCTGGGGCATTAACCCCTCGTAACGAACCATAACTCCATCACTCAGTAAAATGACCAAGGCATTGGAATCCAAGTCGGCGCACATCCACCGAAGGGTCTTACCGTGTCCTCCGCCGACGTCAATCGTTCGAAAATGCTTTTGATCACGGACGTCTATCAGAAAAACATACCCCTCCTCTGAGGCAATTGCCAAGACACGGGTATCTTTCATCAGTGAACAGCACAACAGTTGCTGATGACCCACTAGGGCGTCAACGCTTTCAAGGAAATCGGGGGCATTCGAATACCGCGATGCAAATGCTGCTCGGTCACGAAAGTAAAGTTCTACTTGCGCTCGTGTAAACTGATTTCGTAGGCTAGCGTAACCGTGAGCTAAGTTTAGGGTAAGGTCATTCAACGAAAACGTGCGAACAAGTGCCAAGGTCGACCTATCGAAGAACTTAACGTAGCCGCCTGAATAAACGACTACGAAGAATTTTCCTCCGTCGACAATTTCGATATCTTGAATTACGCCGCTACTTTCTATCTGAGCAAATTTTGAAGCCAACTTGGTGCTCGATGAACTCAGGCCTGTGAGCTCGCACACTGTGCCGCGTGAGCCACATAGCACAGCGGAATCGTCATCGAAGAACTTAGCGTTGTAAAAATCTATTTTTGGATTTTCGTATTTCGCTTGCTGCGACCACTCCCGCCCCACTAGGCCAATAACTTCATAGCCTGCCATTCCTACAATAATAATATTACGGCCACTGGGAGATATCGAAATCGCAAAGACATCTTTAAAAGCGATACGGTGGACTTCTTTGAACTGAATTTTCCCTCCGAAGTTTGAATCTCCATGCATCAAAACGCCCGACTCAAGAAGGACATATAGTTCACTGCCCAGTGAGCCTATAGCCTGAATATTTTCCTTGAACTTAACCACCGATCTACGCTCTTGTCTTTCGGCGAATATAATTTCATGCTCGATGCTGTAGGCAACGCGTGATGCGTTTAGCGAATGAAGTCGCGTAACAAGCTGATGACTCCCTGAGCGATAAACCTCGAAGGGAATGGGTATCAGGGTTGGCAGATCCGAGAATGAAAGAGAATGCGTTAGCGATGAAAGATACCAAGGCCGCTGACCCATCTGAGACTGTCGGATTACCTGCTGTGCCACGCCCGCTAAGAGTTCGTCGAGCGAATGGTCATGAGATAGGATCCCGGATGCAAGGGCCTCACAGTAGCGGCTGTTACCATTGACACCATCACCAGCCGGAGCTCCCGCACTGGTTGCGAATGCAAAGACGACATCATCTGCATTCACCACTGAGGAATACTGATCTTTGATAGCCTCGGCAAGCTCGTGAAATCGAGTTATCTCGCTAGCAGGAGATTCACGTGTAGCGTCTAATCTACAGGCATCGAGAATAATCAACTTGGGGCCGATCTTTTCCGATATTGCGTCTACTAGACGAAGTGACGACATTCCGAGCTGCGGAATCCTAAGCAATTCAACTGGCCCTGGAAAATCTATAGGCAGTAGAAAACCGAGTCCACCTGTCTCAAATCCGTGCCCTGCAAAGTAGATGACGGTAAACGCTCGCGTAGCCGGATCGCCTTTCGCCTTAAGACGCTCGAGAGCAGCCTCGATGTCGTCGTATGTGGCATCGACAATGAGTTCCGAGTCGAATCCTCGAGCAGTAAGGCTCTGATGAACAAGATTAGCATCAGAAACAGCGTTTGGAAGTTCGTCTATACCGTTGTCCTTATACGATGAAATGCCAATGCAAAGTGCGATGCGATTATTCAATGATGGCTCCCTAAGATTACACAGCACGTAGTAAAAATTTAGTGTGGACCGGAGAATCCGACTCGTTCAAACCGAACGTCGGCTCTAAATATTCATGCCGGTCGCTCAATTACAGCCAGGCGCAGCCTGGTGGTGGAATTAATGAGCGGTTGCTCAACATTTGACGTGAGGACTGGCCGAAGCCGATAAGCCTTGGGTATCTCCGCTAATGCAAAGGGTAGACGCTTTTTGCCAGGTCTTTGGATCGACTTTAAACGCCTCGGACTCTAGCCGACGCAACTCCTGAAAGCTGTTGCTCTGACTTTGAATTTCTAACCATGCACGTTTGAAGGACGGAAGTGCCAGATTTGCTTGGATGCCCGAACACCAGTACCTCCATACAACTTCGCCAATACGGCCGCGTTGCCTGAGTGATACCTGTTCATTGGATAGGTCTACGTATCGGTAGAACTCGTCAAAAGAGCGTTGGTACTGGTCTTCCGGGAGCGGCTGCCCAAGCAAGGCCCTCGTGGGGATTCGACTTGCCAGCTCCCGATACTCCTTCGCTAGACCATCTTCGAACTGCAACTGCGCAATGTCTTTTGAGACTCGTAACTGGCCAAAAGCGAAAACTACGCCTACGGCGGCTACTGTCGATGCGGCAGCGGAGACCCAATCAGGAGAGATGTTCATCGGCGAAGATATCTTGCGGTTACTAGTTAACGTGTCTAAGGTCTGGCATAAAAGGTCAACCTGCCTTACCGGTGCGAGTCCTCTCAATGGAAGGGTTAAGGCCCTTTCTTTCGAGCATGTGCATGGAGGAGCCATTCAGCGATGGTGCCCATGAACTGAACTGCAGCACGGGCCTCAGTGTCTGTGATATTCGTGAGCCACGGGCGGCCGTGGCCAGTTCCGAGCTTGTTTCGCATCGCGTTAACGCCACAAGCCAGTGTGAACATGGATCGTTCGGTCCTGCGCTGTGGCACCTCTCCAGGCTGGACAGGGTTGTGGATTCAACCGATGGATGCAACACATTCGTTAAACATCTCAGCCGGGGTTCTGTACCCCAAGGTCTTCCTGGGCCGCTCGTTTAATTTTCTCGCAATCGCATCCAATTCATCTTGCGAGTAGCCAGAGATGTCGATGCCCTTGGGCAGGTACTGTCTGAGTAGCCCATTGGTGTTCTCGTTCGTTCCGCGCTGCCATGGGTTTTGTGGATCGCAGAAGTAGACCTGGATGTCGGTGGCCACAGTGAATCGTTTGTGCCCCGCCATTTCCAACGATAGAGCTCTTGTGGCAAGGTCTGCGCATGCCTGGCCAGCGCCGCAGCGACGGTATACGAGTCCTTGTCCACTAGCTTGACCAACATTACGTAGCGGGTGTGCCGCTCTACTAGCGTTGCCACCTGGCTGTAGGCATCGCCAAACAACAGGTCGCCCTCCCAATGGCCCGGCACTGCTCGATCCTCTATGCAGGCTGGGCGCTCGCTAATGGGCACTGCATCGACGATCCGGCCATGGATCGGCGTCTTCTGGGTGTAATGGCGTGAGCGGCGCATTCCTCTGGTGCGCCGCAGATGCTCCAGAAGCTCTTTCTTCAAGGCCCCACGGGTTTGGACGAAGAGCGTGCGATAGATGGCCTCGTGAGACACCTGCATATCCTTTGCACCCGGGTAAGTTCGTTTGAGCCACCCTGCTATTTGCTCGGGTGACCATAGACTTTGTAATTTACCCGCCACGATCTGTGCCAGCGCAGGATTGCAGGCCAACTTGCACGCCTTTGGGCGACGTGCCCGCCCCCAGGCAGCCTCGTCTGCCTTTGTAGCTCGGTAGCAAGTCTTGCCGCCATTGCGTAGGAGTTCACGGCTGATGGTGGACGCAGCTCGTTGCAAGCGGCTGGCAACGCAGCGGATGGATTCACCTGCGGCCAACGCCCTGGAGATTTCTTCTCGCTCAGAAATGGTCAATGCCCAGCGAGACCGACTCCTCGCTGGTGGCCGGATGCCACCCGTCGCACTCAAGATGGTGTGAATGGACGAGTGTGGTCGGTCAAACAGCTTGCCGATCTCGTGCAGGGTATCGCCAGCTTTCCAGCGATCCCACATCAGGGCCTTCTGAGCTTCGGTGTAGTAAATCCGCGGTCTTTGCTTCATGCCAACATTCCATCCGCCAGAGGCAATCATTGTGGTGCATTGACCAGTTGAATCCACAAGCCTTTGCGGTCGCTAGCAAGAACGCTAGCCAGCGTCTGCTCTCGGTGAAAGAGGTCACTCGACACTGGGCGATCTGGACAAGGTTTGGCCGCAAGTTTGCATGCCGGTTAGCGATCGCTGGCGAGGCCTGCGATCGGCCAGAAGGAGATCTCTAGGAACTGGATTTCAAACCCAAGCGCTAATGACAGTTACGTGATGTTCCAACTACAAAAGCACTGGCTTAAAAATGAATCTCAATGTATCATGTAATTCATTTTGCTACAAAATTGGTTAACTAACTGTCGTTTTAGGTGACATCCTTGACTAAGTGTGATAGAGAGCCCTGCATTTGGCAGCGACACTTTCATCAGCTGTAGAGAATCCCTCGAAAAATGAAAAGAAAGAGCTTTATGGACTAGCGGTTGCTGCAGTAATTTGTGTAGCGATCTACACGCAGCTAACAGTCTTCGTGGTCCCGCCGATTGGCATAATGCCCGAGGGCAAGACGATCATCATTCCACGCCAGAGCAATATGCAATTTGTCGACAGTCCAGACGGGATGTGCGAACGGATGAAGGCGGCGTCAGTCTTCTTTGCCGAGGCATCGCTATCGCTTCTGCGGGAAAGGACGTAACGATCCTGGCTCGCCTGCCCTACAGTTCAACGCTGTACAGCATTTCCACTGGTGGCAAGAGCTACGACCGTTAGGTTCCGCTCTTTAATACTCAATGCCAGCTCTACCTTCTGATGCTTATTTCGACCCAACGCAGTGCCGCGTTAAAGCTCCCATTTTCCCTGGCAACTGTTGCGGCCTTGCTGGCTGGTTGCAGTGAAAGTCAGCCAAGCAAAGAAGCGGAGCCTAGAGAGACGGCGGAGCATCTACAACAACAAATCCGCGACCTCACTGCAGAACGAGACCATCTCAAAATGCAGGTGCAGGATTTGTCACGCCCCTCAACGGTCATCCTCGCGGATGTGACGAGCGCGCTCTCCAGCAACAATCCAGAGAAGGCAAACAAAGCGCTGGCGGAACTAGAAAATCGATTTCCAAAATCGAAAGAAACGACAGACGGTAAGAAACAAGTTGCAGATTATCGTGATGCTCTTGTAAAGGCTGCCGCCGAAGAACAACGGATCGCCGCACTGGGGTTCAAAGCACTACCAGTCGGCCTGACCGTCAAAGGTCCTGCCGTAACTGCGAAGTACAGTGACTTAAGCTTCAATGCACGTTTCGTGATGGATCGCTACGACAACAGCTACCACTATCGTGATGCTGACCGCGACACAAAGTACGCAATCATCGGTATGACCGTGACGGCAGGAAAGGGTGTGAACAACCCAGAGATGCCTGGTGCTGCACTTTACTGGGCTGATGGCGCAACGTTGAGGAAGCTTGGAGAGTTCTCCATCGAATTCACGCGATGGGAGAGTTATGCAACCTATTTAGGTAATTATTCGGACAGCCGTAATGACTTTGCCAAAGTGCAGACCATACCCTTCACACTAGGCGTGCAGATTAACGACGAAATGCTTAGAAAAAGGCCGCTTTACGTTGTGGTCACAAAGGATGGCTGCATTGGCCGTGGCTATGCACGTTTCAGAAACCCTCCTGACTTTTACAGTGGCTCGTGCTCAGCGTTGAAGTCGACGCTGACAACGAAAGACTTTACTGATCCAGCTAGCGGCTTGAATATTGTTCTGCGGAGAGATTGAAGAAGTCAATTTCACTCGCTCGAGATCTGAATATTTCGTCTTACGTCAAGATCGCTTTTCTGGTTTCAAGTGCGCTTTCAGAAATATTCCAGTAATGCATAAAAAGAGCTTCAATTCGAGATCCAACCCTCCGCGGCTTCGCCACTCCAGACGGGTCGCTGTTTAAGCTCAGCGTTAGAAAACCATAGAAAATCCGGGAAAAATGAACCTGCTAGACATTATAAAATCAAAGCAAGTAGACATATATATATCATTATTTTTCACCATACTTGGCCTAGTTTTGGGAGTGTTAGTTGATTATTTAAGGAGTGCAAAGCCATCTTTAGTAAATCAGCAAGGTAATATTTTTAATCTTACCTTAAATAATATCGCCAACCCTCCAGGAAGCACACCAAATCAACGTCAAGATGATCAAGGCCTATTTGCCATGATTGCTGCATTGACCATCGTATGCGGAATTGTTTATCTATTTTTCAGAAGCGATATATTAAATATTCTTTCATTCATAACTATTTTCACCATATCGCTATGGGCGGGTGGAACGTTGCACAGTTTATACAAAGGCTACTTTTCTGGTAGCGCATGGTTCGTATCACTAGTTTTCTCGTCATCTTTCTGCATACTTGCTTTATTTCTCGTAGGTAAAGCATTATCACCGGATTATGCTCCAAAGTACTTCCAATATAGCCAAGATATAATCAACAAATATGGAGTTACAGGATTAAAAACCTATTTCAACGCACAAGATTTTCGTTGGTTCATGTTTCACTTGCTTGGTGTATTTTTCCTATTTCAAGCAAAAATTAGAATGGCACTCTCCTCCACGTATTTTCTAACAGCTGGAAAACTTTCGCTGGCCGAAAGCCAAAGAGAACCATGGATAGTCAAAAGAACACGAAAGTATGCAAGCTTAAGTACAAACATAATTTACGTATCCCTTCTATCAGTTGCTGCATACTATTTAATATCCGGGAATTTTTTCATGTGGTTTGAGTATAAATTCCCTGGGCAATTCAAAATCTTTATCAATACTGTTCTGCACGGACGAGGTTAGGGTTTCTACAACTGCTTCAAATCGCTCGCGTCACTTGCTGAGACGGGGTAATGCCCACCCCTTAATCAAACAAAAAGGCGAGATGATCTAGGTATGATTCATCTACGCGCAGGCGCATCAATGATTGACCTTGTGGATATAAACGGTGTCCTAGGCCTCCATGGAGGTGGGCCCGCTGACCCTAGCAACAAAAACGTAGATCACTTCTGCTTACGCATCTCCCCCTTCAATGAGACTGAAATTCTTAATTTTCTCGCATCTATGGGAATAGATGCAGATAAAGCAGAAGTTCGCTATGGCGCCGAGGGAGATGGTCCATCTATTTATTTTTTTGATCCAGATGGAAATCAGGTAGAGCTTAAAGGTCCACCGAATGCCATGACAGATTGATTTCTTCACCCGACAGAGAATAGTCCAGGTTAGCTCTTGGGCAAAGAAGACAATTCTTTGGCGCACAACGACAACGCAGTGCTGTCCTATTCGCCTCCAGTAGTCGCATAGACACGGAAGGGGGGGGAATGACGCAGCGCAGTGGTACAGCACTCCAGTATTGAGCCCTCACCGAATGCGTAACCTGCATATACACATAGCGCAACGAGGAGGATCTCTTGCTCAAAGAATAACAACGACTGAACAAAACTGGTTGTGTGCCACAATGAAAAATTGAACAGGTTCTTGTTCCTCAGGCGAAACGAGATCCCTTCATCCACGATGTGTCGAACAGTCACCCAATTGCAGATCCCCGCGTCAAGGCGTAACACGCCTTTGCTCAATCCAATCGCAGAGCCTTTTGGTGCCTCCGTTTAGCTGTTCGACATCAGTTTTCCGATTAAACTTTCTAACTGTTTGCTGCAGACATTTCTATGAAAGCGGGTGACTAATCAAGAATTCGCATTAGAATTGCACAGGGAATATCTATGACTCAAATAGATTCAGCTGTTCCGATAGGCATGCAAATGGACAAGTATCTGAAGAAATTAATAGATCGCCTCTACAAGCCAACGACTGGGAATCGTCAAGCAATCGCGATGTCACGCAGGTATGCCGAGCAGTTGCCTCTATTGCCGAGTGTTGCCATTATTTCCATTACAGCACCGGATCGCGGACAGGCAAAAATAGCCCCGTTCCCCTTAACATTAAGAATTAGTTTTGCAGATGTTGACTTTCAAAATTCAGAGCTGTCGAGCCGTGCCAAATGCAAACTTGATTTAGCATTCAATCAAGAACATGCTTGGCAGATCTTTGCATTTATTGAATCACTTCCCGCAGAAATTTCTAGTGTTGTCGTGCATTGCGAGGGAGGTTACTCTCGCTCTACCGCTGTTGTACAGGCGCTACATGATCTCTATCAGTTTGACGTGGATGCAGAAACACTCAAACAAGCAAACCCCTCTATCGTATCGCTTTTAAGGAAAGAAGGCTTGCGACCCAAGCAAACGAGGTGGTGAATCTCTAGATAAATTATGCTTCGATAAAATGGGCCTTTAACTTCTTCATAATCCAATCGTTTTCGTCCGCAGTTAACCCCCAAGGTTTTTTGGATAATGAGTGTGCAACTGCATTGAGAAGCGCCTCCCAAGAATAGGATGGTTGCTTCTTCTTTTCGCAATAAGTGATCAGTTGATCTACTAGATCAGCGCAAACGTCATAACGCTGATAAATCTCATCTTCATCAGGCTGGTCTAAATAGTAACGACCATCAATTTCGACAACACTTAATTTCGGCTGTGTGCCGGATAGTGCGCTAAAGCCATGCTGCCTCGGGAAATCTGAAGGTGCTTTGTTCATGCGCTAGATCCTTTGCCAAGGAAAAACACTCAATTCATTGGGCATAATAAACCGGACCAAGCTCACGCCGACCTAAAAGAAGTTTTTCGAAATTTTCAATAAGCGTTGTGTAGCCTGCGTGATTTGGAACTCCTAGATGGCGAGACACTATTTCAGCTTCCACATAGGACTGAAACAACCTGAGCCCCTCGTCTATATGCCACTCCTCTATTAACTCCGGAGAGGCAGGACGGAAACTTGCCAAAGATGGATGCTTCCATAAGAGGGAGAAAACCAACGCTACAGGAGCAAGTGCATGTCGCCCCAGGTTACCGCTCACAAGTGAGTCGCTATCGAATCCATGCAAGTTTGGAAGGCTTTGAGCAAGCGACTCGAGTTCACCTAATGTGAAATTTACAAGAGGCTGTAGCAACCAATCTTTCGCCTGCATTTTGCGCAGAGCTTCTGAGTAAGTTAGACCGGCCGAAGACTCTGCTGTCGTTGACATTGCTGTATTTTTCTATGAACTCAAAGGTAGTGGATGGTTGATGTGAAGAAGTGCCTGTGGCGAACCTACTTCAACCTGTTTAAGGCTCAAGTGATCTGCTTTCGTTGAATCTCTCCCGCATGTCCGGTCCTGTCGTTGCACTTGGACCCCCGAATCAGGTGCAACCCACGGCGGGAGAACATTGATGAGACCTCACAACAGCCACTGACCAGATTGTGCCATATATGTAGGTTTCATATATGCAGTGCACTCATGAGAAGTCGACGTTTAAGAAGTGTTGCAACAACATGTCGGCATGTATGTCCCGAAGCTCCCTAAACAGAAAACGAAGGTCTCAACCAAGGAGCTACTCGCGAAGAATCTTGTGCGCCTACGGGCAGAACGGGAGATGTCACAAGAGGATCTCAGCTACCTTGCAGGCTTGAACAGAACGGTTGTCGGCCACATTGAACGCAAACAGCGCAACGTCACCCTTGAAACGTTGGAAGCGCTCGCAGCAGGCCTCGATGTGTCAGTTCGCGACCTGTTTGATGAACCCAGCTAGGCCGGCAGTAACAATCGGCTATTTCCGGCTCTTGTGGCCGAAGTGTCAGCATGCGCTGTTAGCCACATTGTGATCTACCAAGTTGTCGGCTTTGCGCACGCCTTCCCTGTGAAGGTTACCCACATCGCTCAGATCCTCGAATGACATGCACCTGCAACCTTTTGGCGTCAGTGCACGTCTACTGCATGTGTCAATGGCGGCAGTGCGCTGGCCCATGTCACTTTCTCCGCCAACCGATACTGACCACCTGAGCTGTTCCTGTACAGCTGACCGAAGTCTGCAGGAATCGGCCAACTTCGCTACTCCATTTACCGCTTGCTTCGGCAAACCGCTGAAGCTTCTTCGCCTTGCCAATAGTTTGGGAGCCACGAACCTTTACGACTAGTTGCAGCAAGGCCCGATGTAGCCCTATTCGGGTGTGGGCTGGCTCATATACCGAGCCTAAAGAGCGTATGCTCAACATCTATGTATTAACGCCGCACCGAATCAAAAAAATTGACTTAAAAAAACTCCATTGAAATCAGCGCCTTAGAGATCAAGTCAATTGACAAGGAAACTGATGATGTGGCCCAGGAACATCACCGGCATGCGCGGCGAAGGCTTGAGCTGCTGCAGCAGTTGCTCGGGCAACAGGGAAGAAGAAGTGGAGTTCATGGAAAAAGCCTTCCAGCCCCCGCCGGCGGCCAGCACGGAGGCTGCGCCCAGGGACAAAAGCGTACGTCTACGCATCTCGGTCAATCGAATGCGCCCCCAGGGGCGCTTTTATACAGATGGGGCTAGCTTGCCACAGCGCAACAGCGCCTGAAAGCATCGCCTGCGCAACAGACTGTCCTGAAAGTGCCAGCGCCAAGGCCCGGCTTGCACTACAACCGCAGTTGCACAAGCAGTTGAACAAGCACGACTGACGCCAATCAGGCTCAGGCAAGGGCTTCGCTTCAAGAAAGCCATCTTGATGCACCCTGGCTTGCGCAAGTCCATACAAGGAATGCTCCCACTCATGCCCAGCACCGCCATACAGCCCCTGCAAGGAATCCGCATACTCAGCCTGGCTCTGAACCTGCCCGGCCCCGCCGCCCTGTGGCGCTGCGCCGGCATGGGAGCCGATTGCCGCAAGCTCGAGCCCCTGGCCACCGGCGCAGGCCGCAGCGCCGACCCCATGGGCCTCTACTGCCCCGATGCCTACGCGCAGATGCATGACAAGGTTCAAACCCTGCAGGCCGATCTCAAGACCGCCCATGGCCAGGCCAGCCTGCATGAACAACTGACGCAAACCGATGTGCTGCTGACCTCGTTCCGGCCCTCGGCCCTGAGCAAACTGGGCCTGGGCTGGGAAGCCCTGCAACAGCGCTACCCGCGGCTGTCACTGGTGCGCGTGGTCGGCAGTGCGGGAGAGCTGGCCGATGTCCCCGGCCATGACCTCACCTATCAGGCCGAAGCGGGCCTCGTGCACAGCACCGCCCTGCCCCCCAGCCTGTTTGCCGATATGGCCGGGGCGCTGATGGCCAGCGAAGCCGTGCTCCAGGCTGTGCTGGTGAGCAGCCGCAGCGGGCGCGGCATACTGCGCGAGGTCGGCCTGGCCCAGGCCGCGCAATGGCTGGCCCTGCCCTGGCACTGGGGCCTGACCCAGCCCGCCGGCGATGTCGGCGGCGCCCATGCGGGCTACCGCATCTACCCTTGCGCCGACGGCATCGTGGCCGTGGCCGCGCTGGAGCCACACTTTGCCCAGCGCCTGTGCGAAGCGGCGGACCTGCCCTTCAGCCACCCAACCGATATGCGCAAGCCCGAGATCCATCAGGGCGTGGCCCGGTTTCTGGCCGCGCGCAGCTGCGCTGAGCTGATGCAGCTGGCGCAGGACAGGGATATTCCTCTGCACGCCCTGCCCCAAACCTGAAGCAAACCAGAACCTGTTTACGCTCCCCCTCCGCGCTAGGGCCTTCGCGGGATGGGATGCTAGGGGGCGGCCCTCCGCGCGCGATACCGCAGCAATAGTGATGCTATTGCGAGGATTCGCGCGGCCGGCGAGGCAACGCCGCAGACCGCCCCTGACCGGGCGTCCCTGACCGGGCGTCCGCAAAGGCACTAGCCTGGGCGCTTTTCAAACGCGTATTTCTCGGTATCGACCTCGCCCTGGCCTTGCAGCGCATAGCGGTCGCCGGCAATGGCTTCGGGCTTGAAGATGTCATCGAGCTCGGCCAGCAGCTCGGCGTCTAGGTGGACGCGGCCACCGCGAATGTCTTCGTGCAGATGCTCCACGCTGGTGGTGCCGGGCAAGGCAATCACATGATCGCCCTGGTGCAGCACCCAGGCGATGGCCAGCTCGGCCAGCGTGCAGCCGGCTTTTTCCGCCACGGCCTGCATGGGCGCCAGCAGGCGCAGATTCTGCGCATAGGCCTCGCCGGCAAAGCGCGGCATGGTGGCGCGGATATCGCCCTTGACCAGGTTGTCCACCTGCTGCAGCTTGCCGCTGAAGAAGGCGCGGCCCATGGGGCTGAAGGCCACATAGGCAATGCCCAGCTCCTTGCAGGCGGCGAGCGTACCCAGTTCTGCATTGCGCGACCACAGCGAATATTCGCTTTGCAGCGCGGCAATCGGGTGCTCCTTGTGCGCGCGGCGCAGCGCATCGGCCCCCACTTCCGACAGGCCCAGAGCGCGAACCTTGCCCTCTTCCTTCAGGCGCGCCATCTCGCCCACCGACTCCTCGATGGGCACGCTCTTATCCCAGCGATGCAGATAGTAGAGATCGATCACATCGGTGCCCAGGCGCTTGAGACTGTCTTCGCAGTTCTGGCGCAGGGTTTTGGGACGACCGTCGATGACGCGGCGCATCACGCCGTCTTCGCCGCGCACGCCGGCCATGCCGCATTTGCTGGCCAGGGTGATGTGGTTGCGGTGCGGCTTGAGCACAGGGCCGATCAGCGATTCGCTGGCGCCAAAGCCATAGAGAGCAGCGGTGTCGAACAGCGTCACTCCCGCATCCAGCGCCGCATGCAGCACGGCGTGCGACTGCTCGGTAGAGACGGGGTTGCCGTAGGCATGGCAGAAGTTCATGCAGCCCAGCGCGACATTGGCGACGCTGAATGGGCCGATTTTGCGGTTTTCCATTAACTTTCCTTATGCATCCAAAGGCCTTCAACCGAACCAAGCGCGGGCGCAGGCCGCTATACAAGCTGGAGCAATATTATTCCAGCAGCCGCATTCCGGTTCGTCGATGGCCGATGCCAAGCCAAAATAATGTCCGCATCAAAATCTGTGCTCGTCAGCTGCCTGCCCGCCACGGTCTCACTGCAGCACCAGGCACCAGGCGCAGGCACAGGCGCAGAGGCAGGGCCGCACGCGCCATAGGTGCGCCATAGGTGCACCATAAGTGCACCAAAGGCTCAGGCTTTTGAAGTACAGCGATCGACAATGCCGGCCAGTTGCGACAACTCCGGCACCGCCAGAAAGTCCGCCGCCGCATAGGCCGGATTCGGGTAGTCGTAATAGCCCTTGCCCGCCAGCACGCCGGTACGGCCCTTGTCCATCAACTCGGTCTTGACGTATTCGGCATTGGCCAGTTGCTGCGCATCGCCCTGCAGCCGCCCCCAGTAGGAGGACACGTCATAGCAAGTCTTCATGCCCACGATGTCCATCATTCCGAACGGCCCCATGCGGGCTCCGCGGTTGGCGATCAGGAAAGTGCGGTCCACATCTTCGGGTGTGGCGATGCCATTGGTCACCAGCGTCTGGGCTGCCTTGAGCAGTGCCGGGAACCAGGTGTTGATGACATAGCCGTTGTGCTCCACCGCGATGGGAATCGGCACCATGCCGGTCTCGATGCCGAACCGGGTGACGGTCTCCAGCGTGGCCCGGGCCGTCGCCGCGTGCGGCATGATCTCCACGACATTGGCCGACCAGATGTAGTTGGCGTAGTGCAGCGCGCAGAACTTTTCGGGCCGGCCCGTGGCAGCCGCGAAATCGCTGGGCAAAAAGGTGGATGAATTGGTGGCGACCACGGTATGGGACTGCAGCAGCGGCGCCATTTGCAGGTAGACACTGGTCTTGACATCGGGAATCTCCGGCACGGCCTCGATGACCAGATCAGCCTTGGCCACGGCCCGGGCCATGTCCGTGCCAAAGCTCAGGCGCTGGCGTGTGGCCTCGATGTCGGCCTCGCTGGCACCGAGTTCTGCCAGATAGATGGCCGCGTACTGCGCCTGTGCGGCGCGGCAGCGCTCCAGCGCATCTTCCGAGATGTCGTAGATGGCAACAGTTTTGCCCTTGAACGCGCTGTGCCAGGCGATCTGACCGCCCAGCACGCCCGATCCGAGGACGGTCAGGTGATTCACATGGGTCATCGCTGGCCTCCTCAGTGGGTTCTTGTTTTGAGCAGCGCGGCAAAGCGCTCGATGCTGCGCGTGATGACGGCCTGCGCGCCCGGCGACCAGCGGCCCATGTCGAAGAAGCCGTGGATCATGCCCGCACCTTCAATCAGCTCGGCCTGCCCGCCCGCAGCACGCAGTGCCTCGGCATAGGCCGCGCCCTGATCACGCAGCGGATCGAACTCGGCATTCACGATCACGGCGGGCGGCAGATTCGCCAGACTCTTGGCCTGCAGCGGTGCCAGGCGCGGGTCCAGCGCATCGGGGTAGGTGCCCGCGTAATGGTTGTAGAACCAGGCCATGGTCTCGGCTTCCAGGAAATAGCCCTTGGCGTTCTGCTCGGCGCTGGCGTACTCGGCGGCGGCGTGGTCCACCGCGGGGTAGATGAGCAATTGCGCAGCCAGGGCAATGCCCGCATCGCGCAGCTGCTGCGTCACCACGGCGCAGAAATTGCCGCCAGCGCTGTCGCCCGCCACGGCCACAGTGGCACTGCCCCCCAGCTCAGGCGCATGGGCGACCACCCATCGGGCGGCAGCCACGGCATCCTCTATGCCTGCGGGAAAAGGGTGCTCGGGGGCAAGCCGATAGTCCACCGACACCACCACGGCCCGCGCGCCACGGCAGATCTCGCGGCACATATTGTCATGCGTGTCCAGGTTGCCGATGACATAGCCTCCGCCGTGGAAATAGGCCACGGTGGGAAAAGGCCCGGTGCCTTCGGGCCGATAGATGCGCGCGGCCACAGGGCCTGCGCCGCCAGGCACGGTGGTGTCCTGAACGCTGGCCACGGGCACGATCTGCTCCGGTGTGAGCGAGCCACGGGTCAGCGCCAGATAGCCGGCGCGGCCCTCTTCGGGCGTGCCTTCAGCGGTGGCTTTCCTGTTGGCAGCGGCCAGCTGCTGCAGGACGCCGGCCAGATGGGGATCGAGAGCCATGGTTGAAGTCTCCTGTCGTTATAAAGAATGAGGGAACGGATACGGGGGCGGACCTAGCGATAGGCCAAGGCATCGTCCTGCAGCGATGCGGCGCTCAGAACCACGCGCTCTTGGGCGTACTCCAGGTCATGCCTCCAGGGCTGGCGGTCGCCCTGGCCGAACATGGCATCTTGCGCACGCAGCACATAGCCGGCGTTGAAGTTGTCGGCCTCTATCCATGACAGGCGCTGCATGCCGGCATCGGCTGCAGCCACGGTGGGCCGCACCTCGGCATGGCCTTGCTCGTGCATATGGGCAAGCAGGCGGCACACCCAGTCGCACACCAGGTCGCAGCGCAGCGTCCAGCTGGAGCGGAAGTAGCCCTGGGTGTAGGCCATATTGGGCATGCCCTCGATCATCACGCCCCGGTAGGAGATGCGCTCGCGAAAATCCACCGGCGCGCCATCCACGCTGAACGCAATGCCGCCAAAAAGCTTGAGATTGAAGCCCGTGGCAGTAACGATGATGTCGGCGTCCAGATGCCCGCCGCCGGTCAGCTGGATGCCGCTGGCGTCGAAGTTCTCTATGGTGTCCGTCACCACCGAGGCCTTGCCCTCGCGCATGGCCTGGAAGAAGTCGCCGTCGGGCACCACGGCAATGCGCTGCTGCCAGGGGCGGTAGCCGGGATTGAAGTGCTTGTCGATGTCGAATCCCTCGGGCAGATGGGAACGGATCTCGCCAAGCAGGAAGGCGCGCATCGCTTCGGGGTGCTGCCTCGAGGTTTGCACGATCTCGTCGGTGCGCGCGATAAAGGCGCGGCGCATGATCTCGTGGTACCAGTCCTCGGGCAGGTTCAAAGGCTTGAGCAGCGGCACCAGCGGATGCTCGGACGCGGGCAGGAAAAAGGTGGGCGAGCGCTGCAGCATGGTCACATGGCCCGCATCCGGCGCCAGGCTGGGGATCAGCGTGGCCGCCGTGGCACCCGAGCCTATGACCACGATGCGCTTGCCTGAGTAATCCAGCTCCTGCGGCCAGTGCTGCGGGTGAATGAGCTGGCCCTTGAAGTCCTTGAGCGTCGGCCACTTCGGCGTATAGCCCTGGCCGTGGTCGTAATAGCCCGCGCAGACCCAGAGGAAACCCGTGGTGAAGGTCTGCACCTCGTCCGAGCCACTGTGGGTGACTTCCAGCGTCCAGCGCCTGTCTTCGGAGGACCAGCGGGCCGATTGCACCTTGTGGCCGTAGCGGATCAGCGGGGCCAGATCGTTCTCCTCAATGGTCTCGGCCAGGTAGTGGCGAATCTCGTCCGCCGTGGCGATGGCATTGCCCGTCCAGGGCTTGAAGCCATAGCCATAGGTGAACAGGTCGCTGTCCGAGCGCGCGCCCGGGTAGCGGTGCGTCCACCAGGTGCCGCCGAAGCCGTCCATGGCTTCGAGGATGGCGAGGCTGCGGTCCGCGAACTGCTCACGCAGATGACGGGCCGCGCCAATGCCGGAAATACCGGCACCGATGATGAGAGAGTCGAAATGCTGTGCCATACCGGGTGTCTCCTGCTTGTCTGCTGGGGCGTGAGCCGACAGGAATGAGCAGGAATCGCGGCCTTGAGGAGAAGCTCCAGCCTGGGCCCGACTTGCATCAATCGTGTCTGTCACGCAGCCATGCTAGGTCTAGCCCTCTGGCAAAACTTGTGTTTGCGCGACAGGATTTTGATGTTGAACGACATGCAGTACATACCCCGATGCTCACCAAGCCCGCTGATTCCACCGTCATGACCTGTGTCCGCGCCGCCTCGCTTGCGGGCTTTGAAGACCTGGTGCGCGCGCAGGGCGGCGACCCCGCCGCCATCCTGCACGCTTGCGGCCTGGTGCCGGACGATCTGGCCGACCCCGAGCGCTATCTGCCCAGCCATGCCGTGGCCCTGGTCATAGAGGAAGCCGCCTGTGTGCTGGGCGTGCACGATTTCGGGCTGCGCCTGTGCGCGCAGCAAGGTGTCGAAACCCTGGGCCTGCTGGGGCTGGTCATACAGTCCGCGCCCACCGTGCGCGAGGGCATGATGCAGGGCGGCAAGTACGTCCACTTCCACAACCCTACCCTGAGCTACAGAACCTTCATGGCGCCTGACGAGGGGCTGGAATGCGTGGAAGTGCTCTCGCGCCTGCCCTCCCACGCCCACATGCCCCAGGGCACGGAAATCTGCGTGGCCTATATGTGCCGCCTGATCCATGTGCTGTCCGAAGGCGCGCTGCGCCCTGCGGCCATCCATCTGCGCCATGCCCCCGTGGGCACCAGCGCGCAATACCGACGGCACCTGGGTCAGTTGCCGCGCTTTGGCTCCAGCTTTGACGGCATTGCCATCGACCCGCTGGCCTGGCGTCAGCCCATGCCTCGCCACAACCGGCTGCTGCAGCAGTTTGTCGAGCGTTTCTTGTTGGGAGCCGCGCCAGGCAGGGATACCAGTGTGACGGAGCAGGTGCGCAACGCGCTGGCCAATCTGGTTCGCATGGGCATGGCCGACCTGCCCTCGGCGGCACGCGCCCTGAGCCAGCACCCGCGCACCCTGCAGCGACGCCTGCAAGCGGAAGGCGCAGCCTTCGAAGAACTGCGCGATACCGCGCGCAAGACCTGGGTGGCCCAATTGCTTGCGCAGCCCGAGCTGAGTCTGGGCCATATCGCGCAACTGCTGGGTTATTCAGACCAGGCCGTGCTCACCCGTGCCTGCCAGCGCTGGTTTGGCCAATCTCCCCGGCAACTGCGCCGTGGCCCCTGGGAGGCATAGTCCCGAGGGGCCTGGATCCGGCCACACAAGAATGCGACTGCGATCTCCTCGCGCAGCGACAGAGACTTTGCGCAATGAAACAAGCCCCCGCAGCCACAGGCTGCGGGGGCTTTCGTGCTGAGATGCGTCAGGCAATCAGTCCGCGCTGATCAGTCCGCGCTCAGCTGCTGCTCCAGCTCGTGCAGGACCTTGTAGCAGTTGAAGACCTGCTGCACGCTGGAGTTGGGTTCGCGGCCTTCACGGATGGCGGCAAAGAATTCGCGGTCCTGCAGCTCGATGCCGTTCATGGAGACATCGACCTTGGAAACGTCGATCTTTTCTTCCTTGCCATTGAACAGATCGTCGTAGCGGGCCAGGTAGGTACCGGTGTCGCCGATGTAGCGGAAGAAGGTGCCCAGAGGGCCGTCGTTGTTGAACGACAGGCTCAGTGTGCAGATCGCGCCGTTGGCGGCCTTGAGCTGGATGCTCATGTCCATGGCGATGCCCAGATCCTTGTGGATGGGGCCTTGCACGGCGTTGGCCTTGACGATGGGGCTGCCGGCCTGGTAGGCGAACAGGTCCACGGTGTGGGCAGCATGGTGCCACAGCAGGTGGTCGGTCCAGCTGCGGGCCTGGCCCAGCGCGTTCATGTTGGTGCGGCGGAAGAAGTAGGTCTGCACATCCATCTGCTGGATGTTGAACTCGCCGGCTTCGATCTTCTTGTGCACCCACTGGTGGCTGGGGTTGAAGCGGCGGGTATGACCCACCATGGCCACCAGGCCGGTCTGCTTTTGCAGCTCGGCCACTTCCTGCGCATCCTTCAGCGCGTCGGCCAGAGGAATCTCGACCTGCACATGCTTGCCGGCCTTCATGCAGGCGATGGCCTGCTCGGCGTGCATCTGCGTGGGCGTGCACAGGATCACAGCATCGACTTCGGGCAGCGCCAGGCTTTCGGCCAGATCGGTTGCCACATGCTGGATGCCGTATTTGTCGGCCACTTCCTTGGTCTGGTCAAAGCGGCGACCGACCAGGGAGACGACTTCCACGCCGTCGATGTTCTTGATGCCGTCCAGGTGCTTGATGCCGAAGGCACCCGCGCCAGCCAGCGCTACTTTGATGGTCTTGCTCATGATTGGGATCTCCGTAGAGCCGCCTCAAGGAGGCGAAGCCCCCCACAGGAGGGCAGTGAATACGCGAAGCAGCGAACGTGGTGAAACGTTCACTGATTCTCGAGGATCAGATGGCCCACCGCGGTGTTCGATGCGGGCACATGGTAGAAGCGGTGCGCCACCTTGGGCAGCGGTGCGGGGCCGTCCACATCGGACATGGCGCCGCGCGCGATCAGCCACATCACCAGCTCGATGCCTTCGGAGCCGGCTTCGCGCACATAGTCGATGTGCGGCATCTGCGCCAGACCGTGGGGGTTCTCGATCAGCAGGTCCAGGTACTGGTTGTCCCATTCCTTGTTGATCAGGCC
>NZ_AWOR01000057.1 GCF_000761245.1 Comamonas testosteroni
TGTTCATGGTTGATGGAATCATGAGTGCTGCATATCAGGTGCCGATGCAATGAATGCAGCCGTTTCTCCTCAGAGCGCGAACCCGGCAATGCTGCTGCTCGAGCTTGGGCATCGAGCCAGGGCCGCACGCAGCGGCGCCGAACTGCGCTTTTTGCTGGTCAACGACAGCCGTTTGCTCGTGCCTTATCGTCAAGCATGTTTGTGGCTGGACAACGATGGTGTGACGGCGCTGTCCGGCGTTGTCGAGACCGACAGGAACACTCCTTATGCGCAGTGGCTGCACGGGGTTGGTCAGTTTCTCCAGGCGCAGCCATCCGTTCAGGTTCGGCGCATTGAGCCGGCCCAGCTTCCTCCCGAACTGGCCAGTTCCTGGAACGAATGGCTGGGCGCCCATGCGATTTGGGTGCCTCTTGTGCAGGATGCCCAGACACCTGTTTGTTGCGGCGGGCTGTTGCTTTCAGGGGCGCAGCCTATTGAAGAGCAGCGTTTTCCGCTGCTCGCCGAATGGTGTCATATATGGTTGCATGCGTACTCTGCATTGCAGGCAGGCCAGTCCAGGTTCTGGCGAAAGCCTGCGGTATCAAGAACTGCGGCCAGGAGCTGGTGGCAGAGAAAGCCTGTCTGGATCATTGGCGGGCTTATTGCGCTTGGTGCTGTCCCTGTGCATATGAGCGTTCTTGCTCCGGGTGAACTGGTAGCGGCCCAGCCCGTGGTGTTGAGAGCGCCTTTGGATGGCGTCATCGATCAGATTCATGTACAGCCCAATCAAGTGGTCCGTAAAGGTGAGCGTCTGTTCGGACTGGATGAGGCGCAGATCAGCAGCCGATTGGAGGTGGCCCAGCAAGCCTTGCTGACCGCTGAAGCCGAGTACCGGCAATCCGCCCAGCTGGCCTTGGGCGATGCTCGCTCCAAGGCGCAACTGGCCGCGCTCGTCGGGCGTATAGGCGAGAAGCGCGCCGAGGTGCAATACCTGAGCGATCAGCGTGAGCGCAGCCGGGTGCTGGCGCCTGAAGATGGCATGGTCCTGTTTGACTCCCCCACGGAATGGTTGGGCAAGCCTGTGCAGACGGGCGAGCGCGTGATGCGCATTGCCCGGCCTGATGAGGTGGAAATCGAAGCCTGGGTTCCCATCGGTGATGCCATTCCATTGGCCCAGGGCTCCACAGTGAAGCTGTATCTGGCCGCGAATCCCATGGCAGGGCTGGAGGGCAAGCTACGGTATATGGCGTATGACGCCAATGCCAGGCCAGATGGCAGCTACGCCTATCGAGTGCGTGCATCCCTGTCGCTCGCCAAGGAGGAGGCTCGTATCGGCCTCAAAGGTACCGCCAAGCTGCAAGGCGATTGGGTGCCTTTGGTCTACTGGGTTCTGCGCAAGCCCTGGGCCGTCCTGCGCCAGTTTATTGCCTGGTAAGTCGACATGAGTACAGCATGGCCTGCTTTGCGTGAAGAACTGGATTTGCTTGCCGGTCCTGTGCTGCCCGATGGTCAGCCCAGCTGGACCTTGCATGATCCCGTGCGCAACCTTTTCTTTCAGCTTGACTGGGCCAGCTTTGAGGTGTTCAAGCGCTGGCATGTCGGTGCCGCTGACGCGATCGTGCAGGATGTGAATGCTCAAACGACATTGACGCTGCATCAGGAGGACGTGAACGCGCTTTTCCAGTTTGCACAGCGCAATGATCTACTGGAGCCACTTCCCAATAGTGCCGGCACGCTGGCCGAGCGTTGGCAGTCCAGGCGCTCAAGCTGGATGCAATGGCTTTTGCATAACTACCTCTTCTTCCGGGTCCCTTTGATCAAGCCCGATCGCTGGCTGACACGATGGGCGCCGCGGCTGGACTTTCTTTTCAGTCGAACTTTTGCCTGGATTACCTTGCTGGCTCTGTGCGCTGGACTTTGGGGCGTTTCCCGTGCGTGGGGTGTGTTTACCGCGACCTTGGTTGATTCGCTGACCTGGCAAGGCCTGGCGGCCTATGGCTTGACTTTGGGGTTTGTCAAGGTATTGCATGAACTGGGGCACGGCTTGACCGCCAAGCGATTTGGATGCCGCGTTCCCACCATGGGCGTCGCCTTTCTGGTGCTATGGCCGGTGGCATACACAGATACCAATGAGGTCTGGAAGTTGACACGGCGTGACCAGCGCCTCAAGGTGGCGGGAGCTGGAATTGCAACAGAGCTGATGATTGCCGCATGGGCCTTGCTGGCCTGGGTCTGGTTACCAGAGGGTGCACCCCGATCCATGGCCTTCTTGCTGGCCACCACGACATGGGTCAGCACCCTGGCCATCAATGCAAGCCCATTCATGCGCTTTGATGGGTATTTTCTGTTGTCCGATTTTCTACAGATGCCCAATTTGCACTCACGTGCCTTTGCCCTGGCACGCTGGGATATGAGGGAGAGATTATTCAAGCTCGGAGAACCTCCGCCAGAGTTTTTCTCCAATGCCAAACGCCGCGGGCTGATTCTGTTTGCCTGGGCTACCTGGATTTATCGACTGGTTCTTTTCTTGGGCATTGCCGCCTTGGTCTATCACTTCTTCATCAAGGCGTTGGGTATTTTGCTGTTTCTGGTGGAGATTGTGTGGTTCATTGCCAAGCCTGTGTGGTCAGAGATTTCAGCGTGGTCTTCACGCTGGCCTCAAATCGTGCGTAGTCGAAGAGCTCGTTGGAGCGCGGTCGGTGCCTTTGTCCTTGTTGCGCTGTGCTGGCTTCCGTTGCCTGCCCCGATTCGCACGGAGGGCATGCTGCAATCCAGTGATATTTGGCCTTTGCATGCACTTGACGCATCGCAGCTGCAACAGCAAATACTTGGCAACGCAGATACGATCGCGCTGGATGCGCCTGTCTTTGTGCTGGATTCCCCGGCGCTCAAGGCTGCCCAGGCTCAGAACGATGCCCAGAGAATCCAGTATTCACAGCAAATAGCTGCGGCAGGTTTCGACTCGGAGCTACGCCGAGATTGGCAGGTTCTGCAGGAGCGCCAGCTGCAGGCGGCCACTCAACAGCAGGCGGTGGAAACCGAAGCCAGCCGATACCGGCTGAATGCCTCGGGCGCCGGAGTGCTGCGAGATGTGGATCCTGATCTGCGGTCAGGAGACTGGCTCGCCCGCAACGAGCTGCTTGGCAGAGTCGTGGGCCGTGATCGCCTGGAGGTTCTTGCCTATGTGCAGGAAGACGATGTCCAGCGCATCAGCATCGGCGACAGCGCAATTTTCATCGCTGACGCTGGCGTGGGGCCGGTACTGGACTTGACAGTGCGCAGCGTCGATCAGGATGCGAGTCGTACCCTCTCGGAGGCAGCGCTGTCTGCGGCAGCTGGAGGCATGATTCAGGTCCGAAGCATGCAAGGCACCCTATACCCGGAGCGTCCGGTCTACAGAGTGGTGCTGAATGTGGTGACACCGCTTGAAACAGACGCTGTTTTGCAACACCGTTGGCGTGGCAAAGTCAGCATTCGCGGCCAATGGGAAGCGGCTGCAGCGCAGTTTGTGAAAACTGCGACAAGTGTCTTCTGGCGGGAGGCAGGCTTTTAGCCTCAATGAATGACTGCAATGGGCGGCGATTCAACCGGTCGATGCGTCCGCCCCGCAGCAATTTGTGTCCGTATTCCTTGGTCGCGTGGAGCTTCGCGGAACGAAAGTCGGGTGGCTTGCCGATCCTTCCTGCCGAAACAAAGAACGGTGGGGGAGAACTAAGGAAGGACGCTGTCAGCGTAAGCCTGCACGAGTGCCCAGCATGCGCACGCGCCCTACCCAGGCGGCGCGCTTTGCAGCACTGGACTTGACTACCGGGCCGAAACTGTGCACGTGCACGGGCCGGATCCCGCTGAACTCCAGGATGCTCTGCTTCATTTGCCGATGACCTGGTTGGCGCTGTACCCAGCGGTAGTACCAAGGAGGAAAATCCATTGTCACAAGCAGTTCAGCAGTGCGGCCGGCCAGCAGGCGGTCCCACAATGCAGAGTTGGCCCGGTATTTGAAGGCGAAACCTGGCAGGAAGATGCGATCCAGAAAGCCCTTGAGCAGCGCCGGTAGCCCGCCCCACCATATTGGATAGACCCACACCAGGTGTTGCGCCCAGGTAATGTCGAGCTGAGCGTTCCGCAGGTCGGTCTCCAGCGGCTGGCTATGCTCGTAGCCGTGGTGCAGGATGGGGTCGAATTGCAT
Organism: Comamonas testosteroni; assembly: GCF_000761245.1. Classification (GTDB taxonomy): domain Bacteria; phylum Pseudomonadota; class Gammaproteobacteria; order Burkholderiales; family Burkholderiaceae_C; genus Comamonas; species Comamonas testosteroni_C. Next base: position 4,166 of record NZ_AWOR01000057.1, read on the forward strand.
TTCACCCAGCTCCAGCAGCCGGACCTCGGCTCCGGCGTGGCGTGCGGCATCGGCATAGGTGCTCGCCAAAGCGGCGCATAGACTGTTGGAGGAGGGTTGACCGAGGATGATGAGGACGCGACGGGACATGGTGATAGAGAGGGCCTGAGTTCGTAAGCCGTCAGCATCACCTTGTCCTTGGGGACAGAGTCAAGCCCTACAACGTCAAATGGAGAGTGGCTCTAGTGAACGGCATGTCTTTGCACCGTCGCATGTGCTCAGTTCCATGGTCAATGCAGCCAGGGCGATGTCGGCAGCTTGCAGCCGCGCCAGCTCGTCGGCAATGGCGCGTCGCCGGGTCTGGAGCAGCGCCTGGACGGCGGCAGCGCCGGAGGGGGTGTCGATGCTGCGTAGCGGCTGTAGCGCAGCCAGGCGAAAACCCAGCGACAGCGCCTGGCGGATCCACTGCACGCGCTGGACGTCTTCCGGGTCGTAGTTGCGGTAGCTGCCTCGGCGTGCCACGGTGCCGAGCAAGCCATGCGTCTCATACAGGCGTAGCGCTTTGGGCGTGCAGCCTGTGAGTGCGGCGAGTTCACCGATACGCATAGGTGACTCCCGTGCGCTTGGGAGCAGGTATCTTTCTTGCTGAAAGTGCTGTTGGCTCAGGGTGCATGAATGCCTGGGGTCGTTTGAATGTGTTGTGGGAATTGTTGACCCATGAATTCCGAGTGGTCGTGACAGGGGGGCTCACGGCCATAGGCCTTGTCAGTAGCCATCGTGCGAATTTACGGCAATCCCATGGCGCGATTACAGCAAATTTCGGCGCGGTCTTGGCACTCGACAAACGTCAGGGTTGTCGGCTTGTCCTGTGCTTGTAGGAAATCCTCTGCTAACGGCTTTTCTCTAGTGAGCATTGCCTTGCGGCCGCTCCTTTATCTGCTCATATTGACTGGGCTCGCTGCAGCGAGCATTGAGGGGCGACTATTGGATGCCTCTGGCTAAGCAGAGGAGGGAGGTGGTTGCAAGCTTCCATCGGCATACCTTAGCCCAGGGGAGACCAGGAGGGCGCGAGCAGCCTGGGTGCGCAGCTGGTAAAATCAAGCGATTAACCTGTTTTGGGCCGTGTCAATGCTTGTTGATGACTCGGGCTTTTAATCCGTTGGTCGCGAGATTGAATCTCGTGGAACCAGCCAGAATACAGGCGCTACAGCTATAGAAGCGGTAGCGCCTTTTTCGTTTACCAGTTTTTCAATCGTGCGTGTGGCTGGCTCGAACAACAGAGACGAGTCTGCTGATCTGGCCGTTGAAATAAAATTTCTGCTTGGCGCGTAGACGCTGCGCTGCTGGAAAAATCAAATGAAATCAATCGACTCCGTTAGCCCCACGCAAACCGCAATCCCCAAAGTGGGCTTTGTTTCGTTGGGCTGCCCGAGTGATACTCAATGTATAGCCTAGCACGTCTCGAGCGCCCAACAGAAATGGCCTGTCCTAGATGGACAGGCCATTGCTTCTTGTGGGGTTGAAATAGTGCTGCAGTCCCTTGTGAGTACGATGGTCCTTTTCTAAAGGGGAGGATGTATGGGGCAGGAGACTTTTCGCGCTGGCACACAGTACGGTGACTTCAAGGGTTCGGCCGCTGCAGATCGCCATGATCATGCCGACATCTCTGACTACCTTGAGCAGAGGGGTTTGATCAAAGAGGGTGAGCAGGTTTTCGCTACCGAGCTCTATTCGGGAGAAGTGCATACGGTCACTCAGGATTCAAAGGTCTATGTCACGGTCATGCTGGCAACCGGCGAAGGGTACGACGACATCAAGGCAGCAATCGACTCAGGCGAACCACTGAAGGTCCGCAAGGTCCGTTTGGAGATGCACCTGAACGAATTCTTCGGTCTGTTCAAGCGCTTCAACATCTGCATATCGAATCATGGACTGCTGGAAAACAAAGAAATCCAGTTTGATGATTAAACGAAGCTCATTGCAATGAAAAAGGGCCTGTCCAACTTTGGACAGGCCCTTTTGCTTGGCTTCCCTTACTCGCCCCACTTTGTGCCAGGCGGTAGCTCCAAGGGCTTGATGTAGACGACCTGATCTTCAATGGTGCCGCGAACTGGGACTCTGTGAAGGCCAGGCGCAGATTCTTTTGTCAACTGCTCGATAAGGTCGGCAGCTTTCTGTGCAGTGGCATCTCCCCGGCGAAGGTCGATGATGAGTTGAGATATCTCAGTGCTGTTCATTTTTTGCATTTGAAGCTATTTTGCGAGGCTGTTTAATTCATTTGTGAGTAAGCGCTATCAGAATCTCTATTCATGCAGCCTTAAATTTTTAGCTCATTCCCGTCCCTAGGGAACCTGAACTGTTACAGATGCATTGGTCAAACGATCGTGAACTTTGAAGTGTGAGCCGTTTGCGTTCACTTCAACTAGGGACAAAAAGCGAAAAAGCCCTTTGCCTCTTGGAAAAATGGTTGCATGGTGAGTTTCGACATGAGCTTGCAGAGCTTCTATTTTTCGATGCAAGATCATCCAATGGACAGTCGACTCAAGGGAGTGCCTCTGTCCACCCATCAAGCCGCCTGCAGGGATGACAGTGCCACGATCAGTCGTCACAAATGCATTGCCGCCATTTGAAAATACTGCTTTGTGCTCGTCATCAGATAGTCCGCCATCAGAAGCGGGTCCAGCCTCAAAAAGCCTGTGGAGTTGCGGCCAGTTCCGATCTGCAACCCTCACGAGATGGGCATCGATCCACTCCTCGCGGCGAGCGCCTTTCGGGGGATGGGGTAGAAGGTCGATGAAAAAGACCTCATTCTCCTTCACATGAAAATAAAGTAAATGATCTGCTCTCTGGTTAATGAAGTTTGGATTCTTGGTATCTCGCTGGCCTTCTAGGACAGGGTGCAGATGATTAATTCCCCAGTAGGCGAGGAGACGATCAGGGCCATCAACGTTGGATGACGTTTTGGAAAGATAAGGGGTTATGTCCCCCCCACTCTCGAGTAGGCCAGTCACCTCGGCAACCGCTTGCTGATACTGCGGCCAATAGCTTTGCGCAAGTAGCTCTGGTGAGTGGTGGACCTTGTACTGACCAATCGGCACTTGGCGCTTATTGTTGTCGAAGAGCATGGAATAGGCTTGTGCTGGACTGACTTTCGACAGTCGTTTCGATCCGGATTCTTTGAGCCTGGCCATGACCATGTCATTGAAGTCCCGTTGGAAATCCATAATCGCAAGCATTCCATACTCCCTTTTTTAAAACAGGCCCGCTGGCTCTGCCTCCCTGTCCCAACTATAGATGACTAGCTCGCCGCGCTCGACACGATTTGCCGCGCCGCCCACGGTGTAGTCGAGCTTCAGATCCTCCATCTCGAAGTCCTTGAAGCACTCCCTGATCGCAGGGTGATCGTTGATGCTGATGACGGCCTTGCCCTTGATCGCCTTGAGCTTCTTGGCCATGAGCTCGTACTGCTCCCAGGGGAAGGGCACGCCATAGCCCTCGGTCTCCCAGTACGGCGGGTCCATGTAGAAGAGGGTGTGCGCGCGGTCGTAGCGATCGATGCAGGCTGCCCAGTCCAGCTGCTCGACATAGGTGCCGGCCGCAAGCCGCAGGTGGGCGGCAGACAGGTTTTCCTCGATGCGCAGCAGGTTGATGGCCGGGGCCGTGGTGGCAGTGCCGAATGTCTGGCCAGCGACCTTGCCGCCGAAGGACTGATGCTGCAGATAGAAGAAGCGCGCGGCGCGCTGAATGTCCGTCAGGGTCTCAGGCTTCGTATCCTGCATCCATTTGAAGACCTGGCGGCTGGTGAGCGCCCATTTGAACTGGCGCACAAACTCCTCGAGGTGGTGGGTCACCACCCGGTAAAGGTTCACCAGATCTCCATTGACGTCGTTGAGTACCTCGACGTCGGCAGGGTGCCGGGCGAAGTAGACGGCAGCGCCGCCTGCGAACACTTCAACATAGCAGTCATGCGCTGGAAAGCGCTTGAGCAGCATGTCCACCAGGCGGCGCTTGCCGCCGATCCACGGAATGATTGGGTTGGTCATTTATCTCAGCTTCTGGCACGCGGGGGTGCTCTTGAGGGGCGCGCGTGGCGCTCAGCTGATTGAATGCACCGCATCTGGGGCATTTGATAGATAGACGAGTGTATTCACCTTCGCCCAGTTTGCGGCGGCAGTTGCCGCAGCGAATTTCCTGCATATGCTCTTTCCGAGGGGAAAAATTGGCTAGACTCGTCACGCTGTCGCGACAGTGGCGGGTCTTCGCCTGGCATGCAGGCCCGGTCTGCTGTTGGGGTCTTGCGCGGGTGTTACCGCACCTTTGCAAGTCGCCCGTCTTTTTTGATTTCGAGAAACCCGCTGTACTCAGGTCGGCGGGTTTTTTTCGCACTAGATCGCTGCCGCCGTGCGCAACATGGACAAGCGCCTGTCAGAGCAGATTCATGCTGTGGTTCTGCGATCTATGCGTTTGAAGTCAATCACCCAGACCCATGGGTTTGCTGCCCAGTCGCCGCCAGTGGATTCCCAAAGTTCGCGGAATGCGTCATCTGGATAAGTCCAGTTTTTCGGGTGCTGTTCATTTCTGATCGCGCTGTAGTAGTCACCCTCGCGGCCGTGGGAAATGCGATTCACGCCTTCGGCAATTGCATCTTCATTGCTGATGTCCTGCAGGCGCTCCACGCGCACTCCAGTGACTTCCAGCCAGATGCGCGCGGCAGACTTGGGCATGTGAATGCTTGGCCGCCATGGCGATTTCTCCATGTCCTCCGAATCCATCACATCGGGATCGGTGGCGCGATACCAGTAAACGTTGTCAATCAGGCATCCGTCGTCATCTGCCTGCTGGCACCATGTCTCGCGCACATAGATGCGGTCACCACGCTTGCCGAATGGGCACTTGGCCGAGTGGTAGATGCCCTGCGTGTAGGTGCCCGACCACCAAGTGTGCTCTCCTTCGGCAACAAAGGAGTCGGGGGCGTCAACCGAACGATGTAGACGATCTTCCGGTGGCTGTGGTTTCACTACTCGGCGCGTCTGGGTCTTCTGCCCGCTCAGAATGGCGCGCACCAAGGGCGCCTTGAACATCAAGCCGGTTTCTTTCATTGGGTGGCTCCAAAAGCAGAACCCCGCTCAGTGGCGGGGCTCTGCTGGTTGATACATATGCCAGGGTAGCGGTGGCACGCCGGCCAGTACGTGTGAGGGAGTGTCACTTCCCATTGCTCTGCTCCTTTTCAACTCGCCAGCACAAGTCGCACAGAAACTTGCATTCGTTTTCCGACCGTGGATCGCCCACGGCCTGCCCACAGTTGTGGCTGCAAACCTTTGTCGCAGGATCGAACGCGGCAAGCGCCTTGGGGTCGGCACGTGGCCACGGTACTGGATCAGCCATTGCTCTACTCCTTCTTCGCCTGGGCGCGCTTTGCTTTGGCAGCCTCGATGTGAGCTAGAAACGTCCGGCGAAGGTCGAGTAGGTGCTCTGTCACTTCATCAGGCAAGGCGACCAGGCGGATTCCATCGGGCTGGCCCTTCTGGAAGGCAGGCAGCATGTGCATGAAGGCTGCGGCCATGGCAGGGTCGACCATGGCAATGCACTGCTTCCCATCAACTTCAACAAACACGTTGATCGCTGTGAAATTAGCCATGCTCCACTCCTACCTTGGCTTCTTGCGAGGCACGCTTGAAAACAGTCTCCGGGTACTTCGTGTTGAATGTCTGAGAGGTTCCGCAATTGCTGCACGCATGAGGCCATTGCGGTGGATCGCTCATCAGAATGGATCCAGTCGGCTGCATGTGGCCCGATCCGCATTCGTCACATACATAATCGACTATCGCCGCTTCGGCAGGTGCTTCTTGTCTTGCCATCACTCACCCCCTTGCGCTGCCTGGGCGGCGCGCTGTTCAAATTCGTCTATGGCACTTGCGTCATCGCCGTCGTAATCGTCATCCTCGGTGCACCGCCCCATCAGTTCGCAGCAGGCTGCGCACCAACGGTGCGTCATGAAGTCACCATACTTTCCGATCTGGCAACGGTGTCGCTCACCTTTTTGGATGACGCTTTTGCAGTGGCAGCACTCGTGCGGCTTGGAGGCAACTACCATCTTGTTCGATAGCACTGTGTCGCTGGGCTCGCCAAAATCGCCCTCGAATGGATCGAAGGCAAGGATGCTTTGATCTGTAGCCATCATTTCCCCTTTGCTGCCTCAATAGCAGCGCTGCATGCTTCTTCTGGTGTGTCGCCTTGTCCGCTGCACAGCACCTTGCGATCTGGATTGATTACAGGGCCGCTGTTTAAAGGCTTGTCTGTGATCCATGCCATCCAGCCGGTTCGCCGCGTGTAGGCCAATTCGAAATAGGCGTAATGGTTGTGCTCTAGTTCTGCTCGGTGTTTGCCGATCAGTTCGCGGATGACATCCCGTGAATCAGCCCGTTCACCCTGTGCGGAGCTATACAGTTCGACGTAGTCCAACGCCGGATTTCGCATCGCAGCTAAGTGCTGCTCCGTTCCTGGGCGTACCGGCCTGTGGTCAAAAAAGGATGTTTCTCCGATTTCTCGGACCAGAACGGCATAAGGTTCCGCACTCTGCGTGTCTGTCTGTACACGCTGCTTGAGCCTGCGCAGTTGATCGCGTGTTCCCGATATGTCGCAGACCTCGTTTTCGCGGGGGGTCCCGGCGTTCATCCCACGACCTTCGCCTGATGCGCTGATGAAAGCAGCGATAAGCCGAGCCTCTGCCGACTCATGGCCGCACCACTTGTCGATCTCATCCACGGCTATCTGATAACGCATGATTTTTTCTTCGGCCGCATCCATGTCTCTGCGAAGGCTTCGCATGGAGAAGTGCTGTTTGATGGCCCACACGAAGCAGATGTAGAACCCGGCGACATAAATTGCTTCAGTCATCACTCCCCCTTTGCTGCCGCGATAGCGGTGTCATCTTCCAAATGCAGTGGCCCGGTGCAGTACGGGTCGCGCTCGATGCGCGCCATGGCCTCCCGAATCGCCCGTCGTGGTTGATCGCCGTAGACCTCCGAAACCACGCGCTCACGCGGCTCGCTCATGTGGTGCTGCACTGTTCGCCAGCCCACATCCTCTCCGTCGCTGGTCGTGAAGCAGCGAAGGTCAATGCACTGGTCTTGGAGAAAGCCCAGCAGCTCCGCAGCCCGCGCGTCTTCCACCGTCATGGGGGCTGAGAAAACGGGGCGTACATAGTGCTGCGTTTTGTACTTGCTGAAATCCCTGCTCCAGTTTGTGACTTCACCACCGACAGTCCACGCCACTGGTTCTGCCTGCGACTGGGGTGTGATGCCTTCGGCGCGCGCCGACAGGAAAGCGCAGAAGTTCGCAACGTCCACGGGGTCGCCCTTGTCAACGTGGCCGCGCAGCAGCTCGGACAAGCGTTCACGAGTGCAGTCGGTATCCCATCCGCCGTATCCCTTGGCTCGCTGCTTTGCCAGCTTGGCTTTCATGAGCGCAGCAAGGGCATCGACCGCAACATCGTCGGGGTGAGGCGCGACCACCGCCTGCGCGGGAAGTCCGGTAGCAGCAGCCAGCACGGCGCGCAATGCCTCGATTTCCAAAGCACCACGGATGCAGGCTTTTGCATCGAGCTCGTCCCAGCTGTGACCGGGTGGGTAGTTCGTTGCCATGGCTCGCAGTTGTGCGGCTGCGCTCTCGCCCTTGGGCATGATCGCAGGTTGCTGCTGCCTGACCCATTCGGGGTTCAGCATCTGGCCCTGCTCAATGTCGTGCGGGTCGTCGATCCACTTCGGCACTGCGGGCGCGGCTGCCGGGGTGGCGGCAAGCGCTGCGCGCTCAGCACTCTCCATGCTCTGCCTGGTCTGATGGCCGTGCACGCCGTCGATGAGCTGGCCGTTTAACCAGGATTTGCCGCGAGGGGCGATATTGAGTTCAGTTGGAATGGTGTGCTTACTCATGTCGTGTCCTTGTCTCAGGCGTACATCAGCGCCTCGTGTTTGAAATTCCACTTCGCCAGTGCCTGTGCCATGTATGGGCTGACGCTGTTGCCGATCATTCGGACCTGTGATGTGGTGCTGAGCTTGATGCGCGGTATGTCGCGCGGGTCATCTACGGCCTGCACGCCGTCTTTGAACAAGAGCGCTGGGTCTGGGATCTCGTCAATCTGGTAGCTGTCGGGGAAGCCCTGCGCGCGCGCCAGTTCGCGCGGTTTGAGCATGCGCAGGGTGATATCGACCAGGGCCCACCATTGGCCGCCGTGCCACATCAGCACCACATCCGCGTGCTCGGTGAACTGGTCCGGCAAGTGCTCGCGCAGCAAAGCTGCGCAGAGCTTGGCGCGCTCCGCATGCTCTGGCGCCAGATGTGCTGCGGGCACCTTGGCGGTCTGCACCAGGGCCATGCGCGCCTTTGTGGGGACGGTGTGCATGGGCTCGCTGCAGCTGCTGTCCTGGCCGCCTTCGCTGTAGTACTTCACTAGACAGGCCGTGATGAGGCGCTGCTGCGTGCCGCTGGTGGTGATGGTGGACAGCGGCTCATTGGCTGGCCGGCCATCGCCGTCATAGAAGCCGCCGTAGGCCTGCTCCAAGCAGACGGCAGCGAGAGCGCTGGTTGCGCCGCTGGCAGTGACCGTGTTCAGCGGCATCTCGATGTTGCGAGTGCCATGGCTCCAGCGTTTGCCGCCCGCAGGGCCTTCGCCGTGCCCCATATCCACCAGATGCGCTGCGACCATGCCCAGGGTGATGCCTGTGCTGGGCCGCTTGGGCGTGCCTCCTGCAGTGATGGTGGGCAGCGGCTCATCCATCGCGCTACCCACAGCGCCGGTATTGAACTTGGTGATGTGAGCTGCCGCGATCGCGTGGTGCTGCCCATTGGCCGTGATAGTGCTCAGTGGCTCGGCCACGGTCTTGCCATTCAGCTGCGTCTCTGCCGTCCCGCGGAGCGTCACTATGGTGGGAGAAACCACCGAAAAGTGGCCGCCCTTGACCTGGGCGCAAACCGTGCGCAACGGTTGATCAGCCGGCATGGTGCGTTGGTTGCTGCCGTTGGCATGCTCGTTGATGAATGGCGCGAGCACCGGAGCTGCCAATGCGCCCTGAGAGCCTTGGCTTGTCACCGTCCAATAGGGCGCGTCCAGTTCGCGCACCCGTGGCTGCTGTCCTTCGCGTTCGCCGTTGCGCGTATTCACGATGAAGGGCGTGGCCGTATTCAGCACATGGCGAAAAACGCCCTTTGCCACTCGGCGCAGGGTATTGGTCACCAGATCGCGCTTGCGGCCGAAGATGCTTTCTGCAGGCAGATCAAAGTCTATGCACTGAGCCGCTGTGCGGTGTGCAGCGAGCAGGCCGGCAATGACGCGGTGATCTGTTGGAGGTGCATACGAGGGGCCGCCCCAGTGGATGGGTATGCCATCGCGGCGTGCGACCAAGAAAAGGCGTTTGCGGATGGTGGGGGCGCCCTGGTCGCATGCGCGCATCTCGCTCCACTCCACGCTGTACCCATGGTTGCGCAGCTGGCGAACGAATGACTGAAAGGTCCGGCCTCTCTTTTTGGGGTCGGGTCGGGCATTGCCGTCAGCATCGACCACCAGTGGGCCCCAGTCTTGGAACTCCTCGACGTTCTCCAGCATCATCATGCGCGGCCTAGTTTTGGCGATCCAGCGCAGGCCCACCCAGGCCAGTCCCCGTATGTTCTTGGAGACAGGCGTGCCGCCTTTGGCCTTGCTGAAATGCTTGCAGTCGGGCGACAGCCAGACCAGGCCCACAGGCTGATTGCCGGTGACAGCAATTGGGTCCACCTCCCACACGCTCTCGCACAGGTGCTTGGTGTATGGATGGTTGAGCGCATGCATGGCCAGCGCTTCGGGGTCGTGATTGATGGCGATATCGACAGGACGGCCAAAAGCCCATTCCAGCCCGGTGCTGGTCCCGCCGCCACCGGCGAAGTTGTCGATGACCAACTCGTGGCCGAGGTCGAGATTCAGCGTGAAAAGGTCGCGCTTCATTGATGCTCCAGAAAGCAAACAGCCCGCTCTATGGCGGGCTGTGATTCATTGATGTGTGCAATAAGGCCAATTCATGAAGATCTATGAATGGCTCGAAGGTGTGCGCATAGCTGCTAGTAGCGCAGCCTCTTCAAACGATGGGGCAGTGCCAGAAGATTGAAAGTGCCAATAGTCGGGATCGTTACCGCCCCCAGAGATGAATACGGCACTCAGGTCCATGCCGCCGAGCCAGCTCTTCCAGTGGCCGTCGGACTCGCGCCACCAAGTCAGTGCTCCGACCTGGCGGCTTTCATGCTGGTGGCTTGTGGCACGCTGCAATGCTGTGGGGATGTCAGGCGCATAGTCGTTTACTCTCACATATCGCCTCCCGCCGAGCGTCAACAGCGATGACCAACGTATGAAGTTGCCATTCACTTTGGCGTGCTCTCTTGCAGGGGAGATGCTCAGCGTCAGCTGATGACCATTTTCGAGCTCGATGTGTTTCGATAGTTCTGCGGGATGGCCATGGCTTGTCATGAGAAAGGCGTTCCAGCCGTCCAGGCTGCCCGTGCCGTCCGCATAGTTTGGACTGCAATGCCAGTCGGCCGTGCTGATGCCATTTTCGTCAACCCAGGCGATGGCCTTGTGAGGCGTGTAGGTGGTGCTCATAGATACTCCAGATACCAAAAAGCCCGCTCAAGGCGGGCCGGTGGCTTGCCATAGATGACTGCACATCTATGAATGAATGGGGCGGGGTTTAGGCTGCTTTCCGCAGTGGAGGGATAGGGCAGCTTTGCACGCGCAGATGGCCCAGGCCTTTGAGGGTGTTGCGGTAGCAGCTGACGATTGCGGCCTCGAGCTCCTGGGCCACATTGACGCCAGCGGCAATGATCTGGCCGTCCTCGGTGACGATGGCCAGCTGCACGGGCTTACCGTGGAAGGTGGCTTTCGGCGGCTCGTGGCTGACAGTGTGGATGTAAACGCCTTCGATGGCGCCTGTGGCTTGTTCACCCAGCATGGCTTTTCTCCTTTGCCTTGGTGCGTGCCTGCTCGGCCTGCACGCGCGTGACGGTGTTGTGTGCTTCGAGCATCTGCTGCGGACTGCTTGCGTCCATGATGGTCTGGGCATAGCTCAGTGCCTCTCCTACCGGAGCGATTTCCTCGGGGGAGAGGCGCATGAGCTTTGTTTGCTCGTAGCGCTCGCGCAGGGCGTTCATGACGTCATGCGATGGCGCGATCAGATCCACGAGCTTTTGATCAATATCTGCCGCCCTGACCAACGCGACATTCAGGGCAGCTGACACCCTAAGAAAGTCGTCTTCCGTGCCGGTGCCTTCATGCAGGCGCGTGAAGGCGTCCAGCGTGTCGAATCCGTCCTTGAGCGTTTCGCCCTCGTTGTAGGGGCGGCAGTGGTTCAACAGGTGGATCGGGTACAGGGACTGTTCTTTCGGCGGTCGTGCCCGCTTGAACCGGGCCGCTCTGCGTTCGGCGCGGTTCACTGAGGCAGCTCCTTGATCGTGCCGTCCGGGTAGTGCAGGCGGTTGCCCACGCGGCTTGGCAGCGTAAATGCGCGCATGCGGGATTCCGGAATGCCTGGCGTGTCCTTGAGCTCGGGGCATTTGTAGGGCTCGCTGTATCGGCTCTGCCAGGGGAATGTCTGCACCGATGCGGTCGATCGGCTTGCGCGGCGCTTCTTGAGCTCGCTGCTGCGCAGCACTGGTGTGGCGTGAGTGATGCTGACCGCGCTGTCCTCACTGGGTTTAATGGGTCGACGTTGCATGGCGGTTGGGTAGAGGAATGCAGAGGTTGTAGATCGCCAGCCAGTGCAGACCGCACTGACTGTGGAAGGGGTAGGGGCAGGCATCGTTGGGCTTCAGGCCGGCTGCATAGGCCTCCTGGGCCTCGCGTTCGACCGTGGCCTTGGGCATGCTGATCAAGCCGGTGACGGCGAAGCAGTGCAGCTTGTCAGGCACAGGCCGCCTCCTTGCTGCGTGCCGGTACCAGCGCGCAGCTCAGCACGTTGGCGAGCATTTCGGTGCGCGGCGGGCGGCAGACAAGGGAGTGGATGCGTGCGCGTTCCAGGCTCACGACTAAGGCGCGGCCTGGGGTCAGCTCGCTCTTGAAGTCGTCCCAGAAGCGTTGCGCGTTCAGGCCTGACCATGTGACTCGCCAGGGCTCAACGTGGTGGGTGCCGAGCCGGTCATAAACCAGCAGCTCCAGCTGAAAGACGCCGCATGCAGACTTGGTTGCTTGCGGTGGGGTGCGGCTGAGATAGACGGTGCCGGTGTGGTTCATGGTGCCTCCTGTCGCTGGCAATGAAAAAAGCCCACACGGCAACTGCCGGGCGGGCTGGGTGGATCAATCTGGCAAGCGTCCGGAGAGGGCGCTTGGCAGATTCCCCTCGGGTGAGGGGATGTGGTGGCTCAGGCGAACGGGTAGCCTGCGGGCTCGTGCTGCAGCCGGCGCAAGGCTTCATCAATGTGCAGAGCGCGGCGTGTTCGCTCAGGAACGTGTGTTACCAAGATGAGGGCGCCAGTCGCAGGAAGCTCTTGCACTCCATGGATATCCTCGCAGTCAAGCACAGTGGCGAGCGCGAAGTGCTTGCGCAGGGCCTCGGCGTGACGGGTCTTGCCGGAGCCTTGCGGCCCGTAGACGATGATGGATTTCTTGTCGGGCATGGTGCTTAGCGGCTCTTCTCGTAGGTGCCGATCAGCACGGGCAGGGTGTTTTCGACCGCAGCGCGGATGTCATCGGAAAACTCGGTGGCCATCTGCTCGACCAACTCTTCCCAGCCCACGGGGCGCAGTGTCATGACAGGTTTGCCGTCGGTGGTCACGCTCAGGCGCATCACGAATTCGCGCTCGCTCAGTTCGGGGTATGGCTTGCACTTCACGGTGATGTGCGTGGGCAGCGTTTCCTTGTCGCTCTTGACCGTCACGCTCTCGAAGGCAGAGCGCTGGGTGCTCAGCGCTTGTTCTTCGTGATTCGACTTGGCAATGGCTTCGACCGAGATGTTGCGCACGGCCGCGATGGCCTTGGGCATATCGATGGGGTTATCTCCAGACTTGGCGGCCAGGATCGGTGCCCAGTCCTCCAGCCATTCGGCCATGGCGCGCTGAGTCAGGCCCATGTTCATGACCTTCTTGAGCGCCGCATAGGCTGCTGTGGCCTTGAGCTCCAGCGTGGCCCGGCTGGCGCAATGGCCTGGCTGGGTAGGGGTGCCTAGATCCAGCACCGCGGTAGCGTTCATTGCGTCAGCGTTCACGAAGATACAGCAGCCGTCTTGCTTGTGATCTTGGGTGTATGTCACGAAGTCGTTGATGTAGGGCGTGCGCATCGTGCCAGCGGCGCGTCGGCGCGTAGGCATGAACTGCTCCAGATCCTCGAGTTTGAAGTCCGCCGGCAGGGCTGCGGCGGTGAGGTAATCGCCATCCGCAGGCCGTGTCATTTGCAGCGCCATATTGATCTGATCGATCCGTGTGTCGCGCTGATCGTTGATGTACTGGGGTGGCAGTGCCGCAGCGCTCAGCGCGCTCAGTGCGCCCAGCAGTTGGGCTTGATCGTTGGTCTGTGTGGTCTGTTCGGGGTTGTTCATGCTTGATGTGTCGTAATGCGGAAAAGAAAAAGCCCGCTGGATATGACTCCAGGCGGGCGGGCTGGTTGTTGCGGTGGTGGCTGCTTCAGGCCTTGACGGGCATGCCGGGGATCTTCAGCTGGTTGGCCGGGATGAGCGACATCACGCCATTCGTGCCGACATGCATCACCGTCTTGCGCGTGACTTCCTCGCTGCGCTTACCGTCTGCGGTGGGGCGCTGGAACTTCAACGTGTGCGCCACGGTCACCTGATGGGTGCCAGGAATGCGCGACAGGTGCAGCTTGACGTTGACCTCGCCCACTTTGTCGTTGTCGACCACGCCTGCGGCGACTTCGCCCAGGGCCATGGACAGCATGCGGTCAAACTGGCCGCCGTCCAGATCGGTGATGAATTCGCTCACGTTGGTTTGAGCGGCGCTGGTGTTGGGAACTGGATGCATGGATTTCTCCGGTGGTGGTGGCTTGCGCCGGGGTGGTAAATCAGAAAGGTGGGGCTTCGTAGATCTGCTTTCCTGGGACGAAGTGCATTCCACCGCTCCGGCCGTCGCCGTTGAGACGAGTTCCGCTAGAGATCCAGCGGCGTTTCTTGTTCAGGTAGAAATACAACTCGCGTCCCAGAACATTGCGCGTGAAGGTCTTGTGATCAGGTGCCACTCCGTCGATCTGCACTATCAGTGCTGGTCGTCGGCTGGCCGTGCCCGGCCAGTGGTAAGTGACCGTGGCTGGAAACTGCTCCCAAATGAGGCCGTTTCTCCCAACCACCACCACGGTCCCTTTGGTTCCTTTTTCTGCGGCAAAGGTCTTCATAGCTTTTGTTCAGGGGAAGAGTGGCGGACTGGCGAGCCCGTGGGCCAGCACCAGGGCGATGCAAGCGCCGAGGATGACGACCCAGGCGACGGCTGTTGCTTTGATCAGGGTGCTCTGTGACTTGGTCAGCGAAGGCATCGGCAGGAGATCCCTTTGTTGAGCTGGCCGAGGTGCTGAAAGGCGTAGTCAAGTGCGTCCCAGGCCGTTTTGGCCTGGTGGCTGATGGACACGCCGCCGCTGGAGAGGATGAAGGTCAGCATGGGGCCGGCTCCTCGAAGAGGGACATGGTCAAGTGCGCGGTGGTACCGGCGCGCACGCGGCGCACTGTCATGACGGCTGGGCGTTTGCGAGGCTTGATGCCTTCGCGCTCTTTCTGCTGCTGAGAAAGCAGGGTCTCGCGGTGGCGATCCCAAGTCAGGGTCACGTTTGTGCAGTCCTTGTTGCGGTACACAAAGGCTGCATTGGTGATGGGCACGCTGGGCATGGTGACGCGGGCTATTTGCATTGCGGTCTCCGGTGGGTGCAAAAAAGCCCGCTCAGCAATCACGATGCTGGCGGGCGAGCGATAGATGGATGTATGCGGCTGATGGTGCAGATCCATCACGATGAAGCCTTGCTACAAGGCCTCGTCGTGATGGCCCTGGTTGCCCAGGGCCCCGCTCTTACTTGACCTGGTCCTTCAGCGCTTGCCAGAGCGCCTTGGGGTTGCGGTACTTAGAGCCAAGCCAGAAGCCGAGAGCGAACACGGCCAGCATGAAGCTCAGCAGGATCAAGTCGACCATGGCTTAGTCTTCGATTGCAGCCAGGATCAGGTGCGCGGTGGTGGGGAAGGCGTCGGCCTCGGCCACGGTCTTGGCGTCCACGATGTCGAACTTGGCACCCGTCAGCTCGTCGTCCAGGCTGCGCAAGTACTTGGTGGCGCCGGCATCGTCGCCCACCTGCACAAACAGGATGGTGAGTGCGTCATCGGTTTCCTGGCGGTTGGCCGCGTCGATGATCACCTTGGCAGCGGCTGCCTTGTCATCGGGCTCGCCGTCGGTGAACACCACGATGAAGTCCTTCTTGTCGGACTTGCCGGCCAGCTTCAGCGCCTCGGTCAGTGCTTCGGCCAGAGGTGTGCCGCCGCGCGGCTGGTATTGGGCGAAGACGTCCTTGACTGTGTCGGCCGTTACGCCGGTGTGGGAGACGATGCCGGAGCCCGAGAACATCACCACGTCGATACCGTCAGAGTCCAGCTTACCGACGTCGCGGGCAAAGCCCAGGGCCGACTCTTGCACCGCTTCATAGCGGCTGCGGCTGTCGCCGGGCTTGACGGGTTCGGCCATCGAGCCGGATTTGTCGATCACGACCACGTAGTCGAATTCAGACAGCTTGGCCAAGGCCGCAGCGGTCAGGATCGTACCAACGGCCAGGGAAGAGGAGGAGGAGGTAACAGCGTTCATTGCAGTTGAGGAATTGCCGGAAAAGGGGTGTTCCGGTGGCACCATGAAAAAGGCCCGCGTGATGCGGGCCTTGGGATAGAGAGCCGGTGCCATTGCTGGCAGCCATGAGAAAGAAAAGGTGGAGGGCGGATAAGTTGCTCCCTGGCCCGGCTGTAAAAAAAGCCCGCGAGCTGGTGCTGCGGGCTGTGTGGTTGTAGCCTTGCCGTTGGTGGTGGCAATGGCAGATTGGAAAAGACTAGCGGATTACGTAATGTCGGAAGCGCAGGTACATCTCAGCCTCCAGCAGCTGGGGCTTGTCGATCAAGCGGCAGAGGCTGTGTGGGGCGATGTCGATAGCTGGTGAGCAATTCGCCTCCCAGATCTGGGGGGCTTCACATTCTGCTTTTAGCTTGGCTGCTTTCTCTGTGACGTCCTTCTTGTCGAGGATGTCCTCGAAGTAGAACTGGAAGTCGAAATCACTGATGGGTTCGATAACTGTCGCGCGCTTGATCTTGGACTTGTATATGAACGGGTGCTCGCCCTGGTACATATTGATTGGCCCGGCGCGGAACCCGACCTTGCCGCATATCAGGCTGTCGTCGGTCTTGCCGACTTGTAGCCCGCTGAATTCGGCGGACTCGGGTTGCTGGAGTATGGCCTTGACGGCAGCTTGCGCATCGTTCTTCTTGCTTTCTTCGCTGGAGCAGGCTGCCAAGGCAAAAGCCGCGACACAAAGCGCGGCGGTGATCTTTTTCATAGGTGTATGCGTGAAGTCCCTCAACAGGTCCTTTTATCACGCATGCACTGGTGCCGGCAACCGACGGCTGCAGGCTTGAATTGAGGGATCGTCTGGTGCGCCATCAGCCCGACGGCACACCAGACTGCAACCATTACCTCGCCATGGCTGGTGTCAGGCGCCGCACTTGGTGCGGGACACTGCCAGTGGCCTCGACACACATCGCTCAGGTCATGCTCGATGTGCTCAGCCAGGGTGGCAGTGATTTACCAGTCTTCGCGCAAGGCCTGCAGCTGGTGGGAGCAGATTTCCGATGGCATCGCGGCGCTTCGCAGCGGGGCGTGCTGGACACATTTATCCGGCAGTTTCGAGAATGGATGGAGAAGGGGGGGGGTCGCTCGCTGTAATAGGATCTGGATTCCTACATCACAGATTTCTTGCAGGAGGAACCCCGTATGGGAAGAAAGGCCTCGGTTGAGCTGTATCCGGGTCAGCGCCAGAAAGAACGACGCCAGTTATTCAGTCGTTTTGCAATCCCTGCTGTGGAGGCTGTTTACAGGGAAAAATTCTTCGCCCTGTTCGGTAAGCGTTGTTTTAAATGCGGCCAACCCGAAACCTACGTGCAAGGCACTAGGGGAATGAAGGTTCTTAGTATTGACCACCATGTCCCCATGGCGCTTGGTGGACAGCTGGTTCCTGGCAATCTTGTGTCACTGTGCCGCAGATGCAATGGCACTAAGCTGGACCAAGACCCCGAAGCCTTCTACACGCCAGAAGAGTTGGGTCGCCTGCAGCCGTTTCTCGATCTCCAGCATGAACTGTTCAACTTCAGGTTTGACTGGGACGCCTGGAGAGCCGATCCGGCAGGCTATTTGATCGGCTTGGGTGTTTCTCCAACCTTGGTCGATCAGCTCTTGCACGATGAAGATCACCCCGATTTCCTCGGTATGCCGGAGAAGGAGCAGGTCGCTGCAGTGTCCGTATCCTTTGGCCTGCCACCAGAGCTGGCAAAGTATTTTGAGCCAGATCCATCAGCCTAACCCTTTTCCATCCACTCTCTTTTTAAAGGTCCGGGTGTGGTGCCCGGTCGATGCCGTGCCACCCAGCACAAGGCATTTCTTGGTAAACAAGTTTGCTATGTGCTGAGCAGCAGTGTAAACGGATTTACAAAAAATGGCGAACAAATTTGTAAATGAATTTACAAATAAATCAAATGCAGTCTGACTTGAAGTGCTTGCTCACCAAGAGTTGCAGCGTTTAAGATAAAAGCATGTATAAAAACACAGTACCAAAACGTCAAGCCAATGAGGGCGTATTGGTGCGCATTCGCGGGTGCGAAGAGTGTGATGAAGATGTGGTTTTGTCAGTCGAGGCGTGCACAAAAGATGGTGTGCGCGTCTTGGTCTTTCCGAATGAAGACCTGCTTACTTCTTGGCGTCAGCGTCTTGAAGCACTTGCATGATTGCTGTGCTGGCTGCATTGAATGCTTTTGCGCGGCTGAGCTTGTCAGCCTGAGGAATCATGTCGAACAGCACGGCAAGCTCAATTGCTGCAGGTGTCAGCTCTGTAGGGGCGTTAACTTGCACACTCACCTCCATAGGCCCTTCCCCTGTCAGTAGCCAACGTGAATTGACCTTGAGGAAGGCTGCAACGGCATCGTGTGCTTCAGTTGAGAGCTTTTGATCGCGTTCCTTGGCATTGGTAATGATCATGCCAATGTTCTGAACAGATCTATTAGCAATTTTTGCCACTTCCTTGCGTTCGATGACGCGGCCAATGGCCTCGCCGCGCTTGTCCATCGCAAGTTGGAGTCTTTCACCGTAGAGCATGTGTTTACGATAAGTCCTGTTGTGTAAATTCGTTTTCCGTCATTCATGTAAACATGTTTACAATGAAGCGATGAAGAAAGCGCACGCAATTGAGTTGCTTGGTGGCACGCCAAAGAAGGCGGCTGCTGCAATGGGCTACCGATCAATTCAGGCGGTCTACCTATGGCCTGATGACTTGCCTCAGGCAACCGCTGATCGAGTGCGTGGTGTTTTGTCCCGTGTCGCTGATGAAAAAGCAGCGGTCGCTCAGCAACCTAAGGAGCCCGGCAATGTCTAGGGCCCGCTCTCATCTCGATCACTACGCACCAGCCACCGTTCGCGGCGTTCTGCCCGTGCATGAGGGCTGGGTTTGCCTGTCCTTCGACCAGTGCGGCAGCGTGGTTCGCATGCGTTTGTCTGTGGAGCAGCTCAAGGCTTTGCAGGCAACGGTGGCCTTGGCTGTGGCTGGCTTTGCTCACGCTGTGACCCTCCCGCACAAGCCGCGCAATGCGGCAATGGTGGCGGGCGGGGCCGAGTTGGTTTGCTCCATGCGAGATGAGCAGGCCTGTACCCAGCGCTCGAGCTTCTCGGCTGAGAAGCCTGCAGACCCTTCGGCCTCCAGCACGAATATCAGTTGGCTGAGCAGCAGCTCGACGGCTGATTCCCAGGGCGTTGGCGAAGTGGTGGTGTTGGACATACCAATTAAGGGGGTTGGTCGCTGATGTCTCTAACTATCTCAATTCAAGGCTTGCCGGGATACGGCGATGAGCATGGCGAGGCCGACAGTGCCGCTGGCATGGATCTGGTGGATGCCGCACAGATGACGGCCCAGCATTTCCCTGGTGGTGTGCCTGCCCTGGCCAAGGCCATGGGGGTGTCGCCCAACACGCTGCAGCACAAGCTGAACACCAACAACGACCGCTACATCCTGGGCCTGAAGGAGTCGCTGCTCATCCAGCAGGTGACGGGCAATAACGCGGTGTTGCATGCCATGGCCGCGGCACTTGGCTTCACCTGCACTCGTGCGGTGGCTGATCAGTCGGGTGGCGATCCTATGGAGGCGTTCTGGCGCTTCCAGCAGGAGATGGTCGACTTCACCCAGCAGGCGACCAATTGCTTCAGGCCTGGTGCAACGCCATCGCGCAATGCACATCGTCGGCTGGAGTACCACGCCAATGAACTGGCTGCAGCCCTCAACCATATGGTGGCCGCATCAGCAGCCTTGCTCCCCAAGGACAGGGACGCAGTTTGATTTCAGCGCGCGCAACGGCAAAGCATTCACTCGGCCAGTCTCTGTCGGACTGCGTGGCCTGTGGTGGTTACTCCCATTCGATTCGTGTGAATGGTTGCGCGCGCTCTTTTATTGCCACGGCATCGGCATCGACAGACAGCACGCCGGGGGGTGACAGCCCTGGTGCAAGCACAAGAAACACAAGCATGTTCAATCCCTCAATCAGCCGCCGCGCCGCGCCGCGTGGGGCTTCGCCGTTCCCCGCCCCCCTTCTGTTTAGAAGAAGGCGCACACACGTTTCGTTGTCAGTTGGAGCGGCTCTGCGCGCTGCGTCGGGCATGTGGTTCGCATGCAACACCGATCACGGGTCCTTCCTGGCCTTCCTGCATGCGGGTAATTCGATCCTCGTCAAGTCTGTAGTTAGCGAGGCAGGAAGTTACTGACATGGCCTCTAACTATGACGACGTTCTGGGCCAGCTGAAGGCGGCAGGCCTGCTGGTTGACTCGCTTGAGATTGGCCGGCTGCGCCGATGCCGCACAGCTGATGGCGGGCGAGAAAAGCGCGGCTGGTTTCTGCTGCATGAAATTCGCCTGGATAACGGCAATGACCTGATCGTCGGCAGCTTCGGCGTCTGGCAAGGTAGCGAAAACAATGCTCGCAAGGTTGAAATCAGCAAGAACGAGATCAGCCGCGAGCAGGTCGAGGCACTGCGCAAGCGCCTGGCTGAGGACAAGCGCCGGTCGGAGCTGGAACGCAAGGCCGAGGCCGAGCGGGCTGCGGCTCGCGCTTCGGCCGCATGGAAAAAGTGCGATGCCACTGGCGAGAGTACTTACCTGCAGCGCAAGGGCGTGGCCGGGTACGGAGTGCGCTACTCGCCCAGCGGGGCGATGGTCATTCCGCTGCTGGACACCAGCAACAACATTCACGGTCTGCAGATCATCCGCGGTAAAAACCGCAAGCCGGGCACTCAAGAAAAGGAATACTGGCCGGTTGGCTTGATCAAGAAGGGCCGGTTCCATCTAATCGGTATGCCCACGGCTGGCGGTCTGCTGCTGCTTGTCGAGGGCTATGCGACAGGTGCCAGTCTTCATGCAGCTACAGGCCTGCCAGTGGCCGTGGCCTTCGACGCGAACAATCTCGTGCCCGTGGGCGAGGCACTCCGTGCTAGGTATAAGGGCCTGCGAATCCTGGCCTGCGCCGATGACGACAACACCCAGAAGTGCCACGCCAAGAATGAGGCCGAGTCGGTGCTCCAGGGCAAGCACGTGGAGTGCAAAACTCGAGTCTGGGTGGCCGACGGTCCCAAATGCCCTCACTGCGGCGAAGATCACAAGGCAGGCAATGCCGGTGTAAGCATGGCCAGCACTTGCGCGATGCAGGTCGGCGGTTCGTGGCTGGCACCAGCTTTCGCAGATCCCGCGGCCGTGCGTGAGGCTTGGCTGACCAAGGGCGAGAAGTTCAACGACTTCAACGACCTGCACCTGGCAGAAGGCTTGCACGTAGTGCGCGACCAGATCGAGGTCCGCCTGCTGGAGCTTGGCTGGCGCTCGCGCAATGGCGCCAAGGCCTTGCCCCGCACACAGGGGGGCGGGGAGGCGGGCGTTCTCGCTCCGCTCAAGCCGATCGACAGCCTTGATGAGCTGCTCGAGCGCTATGCCTTGGTCTATGGCCAGGGCGGCGCTGTGTTCGATCATGATGAGCATCGCCTGGTCACCTTGACCGATATGGGCCACATCTGCCTGAGCCGCGACCTGTACCGCACGTGGAGCGAGCACCCGGACCGCCAGATCGTGAGGCCCGAGCAGGTGGGTTTCGATCCCGCGTGCACTGACAAGGGCATCACCTGCAATCTTTGGGACGGCTGGCCAACCAAGCCAAAAGCTGGCAATTGCGAAAAATTGCTGGAGTTGCTGTGGCACATGTGCTCGGCGGAGTCTCAAAAGGATGACCTCTTCATGTGGGTGCTCAAGTGGCTGGCCTATCCGCTGCAGCACCCTGGCGCCAAGATGAAGTCGACCATCGTCATGCACGGCCCCCAGGGCACGGGCAAGAACATGTTCTTCGAGGCCTATATGGAGATCTTCGGCAAATACGGCTGGACGATCGACCAGAGCGCTATCGAGGACAAGTTCAACGACTGGGCCAGTCGCAAGCTGTTCCTGATCGCCGATGAAGTGGTAGCGCGTTCTGACCTGTACCACGTAAAGAACAAGCTCAAGGCCTTCATCACCGGCGACAAGATCCGCATCAATCCCAAGAACATGGCTGCGTACTACGAAGCCAACCACGTGAACATGGTTTTCCTCTCGAACGAGGCCATGCCCGTAGTGCTTGAAGAGGATGACCGTCGTCATGCGGTGATCTGGACGCCGGAGAAGCTTTCGGCCGACTTTTACAAAGCAGTAAAGGCCGAGATCGATGCAGGCGGTGCCGCAGCGCTGTACGACTTCCTCCTGCAGATGGAGTTGGGGGACTTCACGAACGCCACCAATCCGCCCATGACGGATGCAAAGCGCGAGCTCATCGACCTGAGCCTGGATAGCCCCAGCAAGTTCGTGAAGGTGTTTGAGGCAGGTGACCTGCCCGGTTTCCCGGCAAAGGGAGCTCCAGCGCTTCTCACGCCTTGCCTGATGTCAGATATGTATGAGCTCTACAAGTGGTGGTGCGCGTCCACCAATGAGCGTGCGCTGACTCTGCCACGCTTCTCAAACTCGATGACACGCAAACACAAGGGCGAGGTGCTGCGCAAGCGTTATCGCCTGGATGTTCACCAGGTCAGGGGGCCGGTCAGCGTTTGCTATTTGCCGGGCGGTAATGAGTTGCCGGCTGGTGGTAGCGAGGTTGATTGGCTGGGCGAGCGCATCGACATCTTCAAAAGGGCCGTGCGCGACCTGAAGGGCGGTGTCGCATGAGCATCGCAGCAGTGATTCGCCCAGAACTGTGCGCTATGTGCGGCAGCGTGTGCGGCATGGTGTGCGCTGTTAAGTCATTGATTTTTAAGGTGTGTGCGCCATGTGCGCTATCACCCTTCACGGGGGTGCAGGCGGGCGCGTGCACACACATGCATGCAGGCGTGCGCATGTGTGTGCATGTTCATGGCGCACATAGCGCACATAGCGCACACCTCATACATATCAATCACTTAAGTGTTTGTGATGCCGCACAACATGCCGCACTTCATAGCGCACATCTCTCTACACCCCCCTTTTTGAAAGAAATAGAGATGGAAGAAGAGAAGAAGAGGGTGATTCCCTGCACGCCTGAAAACGCTGCAGAGGTTCGCGCCGCTGTCAAAGCCTGGCCCCAACTGCAATCGCTGGTGAAGTCTTTGCAGGACGGTGGGCATTTCCCTGGCCTGCGTGCCATGACGTTCACGCTCACAGGCAGCGCGGAGTACGTGGGCAAGGGGTTGGGGGCGCTGCTCCCAGAAAGCCGCCCCACGGCCCCACAAACCGGCGAGGAGGCGTAATGCAGATCACGAGCAGCATCAAAGGGCTCAAGCCTGTTCAGACCTTGATGGACCGGCTCTCGCGCTCCAAGGTTCGGGAGGCCTCTGTGAAGGCGGTCAATGACGCCGGCTTTGAGGTGCGCCGTGCCATGCAAGAGGAAATGCGCAGCGTTTTCGATCGCCCGACCGATTACATCCTGCGCAGCCCCATGCTGAAGATGGCGACGGTAGACAAGCCCATGGCCACAATCGAGCCGGAATACATGGGCGGCAAAGGTGTCGACCCCAAAAAGATCCTGAAAGCCCAGAACCTGGGCGGCAAGCGTCGGGATAAACGCAGCGAGGTTGCGCTGCGGCGTGCCGGCATCCTTCCCAAGGGCTACCAGACTGCAATTCCTGCCGAACCCTTCCCTGGGAGTGAGGACCGCTACGGGAATCTCAAGGGCGGCTTCATCGTCCAGCTGCTCAGCTATTTCCGATCGTTCGGGGAGCAAGGCTACCGCGCCAACATGACCGACGCCCGGCGCAAGGCGCTGCAGCTGCGCGGTGGCGCAGGCGTGCGCAAGGTGGGCCCAAACATTGGGCGCCGCTACATCCTGGCCTACGGAAAGCTGCGCGGAGGTGCCCGGTGGACGGCCAAGGGTGAAAACGATCGCCGCGCCTCCAACCTGGCGCCGGGGATCTGGGCGGTGGTCGGCAGCTCCGGTGCTGACATCCGGCCCGTGCTGATGTTCGTGCGGTCCGGCAACTACCAAGAGCGCCTGGACATGGAAAAGGTGGGCCAGCGCGCTGATGTCGAAAACTACTTGAGCCGCAGAATCCGCTACCGGATGCGGCAGGCGGCAGGCGTATGAGCAATATGCAAAGCAGACACCCCGAGACGCTCACACTGAGCGAATTCAACAGGCACATGGGCTACAAGGGCCGTTTTGTCTATCAGCTGCGCAACGAGGGGCGTCTGGTGATGACCGAAGACGGGAAGCTGGTGCGCGTGGCCGAATCCATCCGGCGCATCGCGGAGACGAGAGACCCAAGCCGTGCTGGCGTTGCGGCGCGACATGCGGCCGAGCGCGGTCATGAACTGACCGGCTTGCCTCCCACTGAGCCGTCGGACGATGGTGCGGACGCTGATGAAGGTGAAGACGGCGGTACCGGCAAGAGTGGCTTTCACTTTCAGGACAGCAAAGCCAAGCGCGAGCACTATGCCGCCCTGCGGGAGGAGAACGCCTACCGCAAGGAAGTGGGCGAGCTCATGGACGCAGATGAGGCCATTGGCGCATTTTCAGACGCAGCAGCCAAGATCGCCAGCGTTCTGGATGCGGTGCCGTCGACCGTCGGACCCATGCTGGCAGGCCTGGAGTCCGACGAGGTGATCCGCATTCTGGGCGAGCAGATGGACATCGCCAGAACTGAACTCTCGACCGCCATCAACAAGCTGGCCGATGAGATTGAGAGCCGTCGAAACGGAGGGGCAGGCGAGTGAGAGCTTTGAATTCAGGTGCTCTGTCGTGCCCGTCGAGGGCTTTGCGCTCCATGGCGCGCAGCGTGGCGCCGCGCAAGCGCAGGACGGTCAGCGAGTGGGCCGACAAGAATCGGGTGCTCAGCACCAAGGGCTCCAGCCTGCCGGGCCAGTGGCGCACGGCTCGCAATCCGCCTCTGCAGGAGCCCATGGACGCCTGCAGCAACAAGAGCGGCGTGCGTGAGGTGGTGCTCATGTTCCCTATTCAGTTCGGCAAGACCGAGGTGGAGGTGAACGCGCTCGGCTACATCATTGCCGAGAATCCGGGCCCGGTAATGGTCTGCCTGCCCGGCGAAGTCAGCATGGAAAAGTGGGTCAACCAGAAGCTAGACCCCATGATCGAGGAGACCAAGGCCGTCAAGGAAGCCCTGCGAAGCATCTCCAGCCGCAACTCGAGCAACACCAAGACCTTCAAGGATTTCATCGGTGGCCAGCTCTATCTGGAGCACGCCGGCAGCCCGTCCCGCCTCAAGTCCACCACAGTGCGCTTCTTGCTGGTTGACGAATTGGATGAGTTCGCCGCGGCATTGCGCACCGGCGACGACCCGCTGCTCATGCTGGAGGGGCGTACCTCTGCCTTCCCGGCCACCAGCCTTCGTATCTACATCAGCAGCCCCCAGATCAAGGGGCAAAGCCGTATCGAAGAGAAGTTCCTCGCGGGTGATCAGCGCCGTTATCACGTGCCATGCCCTCACTGCGGCCATATGCAGCACCTGCAGTGGTCGGGCCTCAAGTGGGCACCGGACTGCTCCAAGGCCTGGTATGTGTGCCAAGAGCATGGCTGCATCATCGAGGAGCACCACAAAACGGCAATGATCGCCGCGGGCCGCTGGATCGCCACCAATCCCAATGGCGCCAAGGGTGTACGCAGCTACACCATCAACTGCCTCTATTACCAATTCGGCCTGGGTCCGACCTGGGTGGAGCTGGCTGCGATGTGGCTGGATGCACAGGCCGATCCGGCAAAGCTCAAGGTGTTTCTGAATGACCGCCTGGCCGAGACCTGGGAAGACGCCACCATGCGCTCGGTGCGTTACAACGCCATTCAGGAGCGCGCGGAGGAGTATCCAATCCGTGGCGCACCGAAGGGCGTGCTCTGGGTAACCGCAGGGGTGGATACCCAGGATGACCGTCTCGCCTTGCACCTTACCGGCTGGGGCCGAGGCATGGGTTTCTGGGCGCTCGATTATCACGAGTTCCCCGGCGATCCAGCAGACGATGCCGTGTGGGTGGCGCTGACCGAATACCTGAATCGACCGATTCAATCGGAGGCCGGATACCTGCTAGGCGTCGATGCGACAGCTGTCGACATGGGGGGGCACAGGTCCGAGGCAGTCAAACACTGGGTGCGTCTGGGCTTGGTGCGTCGTCCCATGGTGATTCAAGGCGCCGTGCCCAATAACGCACCGGTGCTGGGTAAGCCTCGTTTGCTGGACGTCACCCGCAATGGTCAGACTGACCGAAAGGGCGTGCGTGGCTATTACGTTGGTACGGTCGCCGCCAAAAACTGGTTGTTCGGCCGGCTCAGCGTGGACTCTGACCGCAAGCCGGAGGAGCGCTACACCCACTTTTCGCAGGAGCTGGACCAGTTCTACTTCAAGGGCCTGGTCAGTGAAACCTTCGATCCAGCCAAGAACCGCTACGAGAAAAAGCGCGGCGCCCGCAATGAGCCGCTCGACACGGCCATTTACAGCTATGCCGCCGCCCATCACCCTGAGCTACGCCTGCACCGTAAGCGCGAAATCGACTATCAGCTGCGAGAGCAGTACCTAGAGCTCCAGTTGGCTGGAATGAGCGAGGGTCAATCTCTGTTGGTCAAGGTGGAAAGGGATCGTGTTGCGTTGCCGCAGCCAAAACCGCAGCCCAAGAAGCGCAGCGTTTTCGCACCAATCAGCCTCTCTTAATGTATTCACTGCACTTGAAGCTATAAAAATATGAGCAATAAACGCCTTGAACTAATCGACATCCTGCGTGAAGAACTGAATGCTGCAGGCCTGTGCTTCGGTGTCGATCGCGCCACGGACTTGACAGAGAGCGTGCTGCGCCGCGTCGTCACCCGCATTGGCGGAATGAATGCCTATGCCCGCAACACTGTCCGAAGCCGCAAGGAAGTCCGGGCGGCGGTGCTGCGTGACTTCGATGGCCTCAACAGCCGCGAGGTGGCACGCAAGCACGGAGTGTCAACTCGCACGGTTTATCGCTGGGTTGCCGGAAGTCGCGATTGCTCACAAAAAGATAGCTGATAGTTGTTTATTTATGGTCACCATGAGAGTTTGGTTAGGAAAATTGTGTTGTCGACCTATCACGGAATCTGTGCCAAAAATAGTGACACTGTCACAAGTAACTGTCACAGCATTGCGCCGACCATCGGCGCATGGGACTTTATAGCCACTACTCCACGCAGCAGCTCACCGATCTTCGGGATCGCTTGAGCGTGGCCCACGAGCAGCAGCTCACTGGTCCCAGTTCCGCCAGCGGCCACGGCAGATCTGTGCAGTTCCGCGACAACAGCGTCCGCGACCTGCAAAAGCAGATCAGCGATATCAACGACGAGTTAACACGTCGCAGCGGTAGGCGTGCTCGCCGCCCCATTTATCTGGTGGGCTGATCATGGGGCGAAAGACACGCAACAATCGTGATCTTCGCGCTGCAGCAAGCGTGTCGAAAAGCTCCCGTGTGGGCATGTCTGCCTATCAGGGGGCGTCACATTCGGATCTGGCGTTTTCGGGCTGGCACCCCACGCTGAGCAGCGCAGACGCTGCGCTTCTGCCCGAGCTTGGCACTTTGAGTAGCAGGTCTCTGGACCTGACGCGCAATAACGGTCTGGTGTCTGGTGGCATGCAGACCATGCGGGACAACATCATTGGTGCCGTGCTGCGCCTCTCGTCCCGTCCTGATTACCGCCTGCTGGGCTGGACCCCGGAAAAGGCCCGTGAGTGGGGTAATAACACAGAAGCCCACTTTCGGAGCTGGGCGGACACCACGGAGTGCGACGCAGCTCTCACCCTGAACTTGCTGGGTCTCACCAACCAGGCGCTGACCAGCGGAATGACGACCGGGGATTCAGTGGCGTTGCCCTTGTGGCGGCCTCGCCCTGGTCTCATTTGGAATACCAGGCTGAGCCTGATCTCATCCGCGCGACTGTCTACGCCGCCTGGCTTGGTCGGCGTGGCACGTATGCGCGAGGGCATAGAGTTCGATAACGATGGCGCCCCTGTCGCGTACCACTTCCAAGGGGCACATCCCGGCGACGCCGCCTATCTGTCAGGCAATGAAGCAATGGATTTGACCCGTTGGGAGCGGGTGCCCGCTTTTACTGAGTGGGGCCGCCGACGGGTTATCCACCTTCACGACAAGGAACAGACAGGGCAATCCCGTGGCAAGCCCATCCTGGCCGCGGTCATGCGCGAATTTCACATGGCTGGCAAATACTCGCAAAACGAGTTGCAAGCCAGCATGGCCAATTCCTTGGTTGCGGCCTTCCTCGAATCCAACATGGACCAGCGCTCCTCGGAGGAGCTGTTCGGCGAGGAGCCTCGCGAGGCATGGGAAAAGTCGATGGAAGACGCCCAGGCCATCCGCAAGCTGGAGGGTGCTGCCGTTATTCCTTTACCAGCTGGCGCCAAGGTCAGCCCATTCACGCCAGGCCGACCCAACGTGGCCTTTGAGGCATTCATGCTGGCCGTGCTGCGCAATATCGCTGCCGGTCTGAACATCCCCTATGAGCTGCTGGTCAAGGACTTCAGCAAGACCAACTATTCCTCGGCTCGGGCGGCGCTGCTCGAGGCCTGGAGATATTTTCACGGCCGCCGTCGCTGGCTGGTGGACTACTGGCTCCGTCCCATCTATGAGCTGTGGCTTGAAGAAGCAATCAATGCTGGCGTGATCGATGCGCCTGGCTTCTACGAGAAGCGTTATGCCTATACACGCTGCCGCTTCATCTTTGGTGGCCGTGGTTACGTTGATCCGGTGAAAGAAGCCGAGGCCGCCAACATGCGAATGGAGACCGGGCTTTCCACGATGGAAGACGAATGCGCTGAGCAGGGCAAGGACTACGAGGAGGTTCTGGACCAGCAGCAGATTGAGGCCCGTATGCGCGCTGATCGTGGTCTTCCTTCTCTGTATGAGCTGAGCAAAGGCCGCTCTCCAACTACCAAGGCCGAGAAGCCTGCTGAGCAAGAGGAATGAAAACCATGAGCGCTTTTAACTTTCATCCTCATACCGCTCAGCGCATCTTCAACACGCCTTTGCTGATGCACCCCCAGAAGCTGGACGCCATCATTGCCGGCGTGGGGCAGAGAGTACTTGGCACTTCGGCCCCTCTGATTCAGGTGGGTGAAGCTGCAAAAGCTGAGCTCGCACCGGAAATGTTCTCCACCAAGCGCGGCCAGCGCACCGACCGTGGCTGGAGATTGGTGGATGGCGTGGCCGTGGTCAACGCCATGGGCGCACTGGTGCACCGCACACGCCTGGAGGCCGACAGCACGCTGCTGATTGGCTACAACGATATGGCTGCCGACATGGAAGATGCCATGGCACACCCTGATGTGCATGCCATCTTGCAGGTCTATGACACGCCGGGCGGCGAGGTGGCCGGTGCCTTCGAGTACGGCCAGCGCATCTTCGATATGCGCGGTCGCAAGCCCATCGTCGCCATTGCCGACGGCATGGCAGCCAGCGCCGGATACCTTGGCGCAAGTGCTGCAGACGAGGTGGTGATCACCACTACAGGCTATGTCGGCTCCATCGGTGTGGTCATGCGCCATGTGGATTTTTCCCGTGCCCTCGCCAATGAAGGCATCCAGGTCACTCACATCTTTGCCGGTTCACACAAGGTCGACGGGAACCCTTATGAGCCTTTGCCGGTTGCCGTGCGCGAGCACCTGCAAGCCGATATCGAGGGCCTGTACACGATGTTTGTGCAGGCAGTCTCGAAGCATCGCGGCCTGAACGAGCAGGCCATCCGCGACACCGGTGCAGCTGTCTTCCGTGGCCAGGCGGCCATTAGCGCAGGACTGGCCAGCCGCATCAGCACGACTGACTCCCTGATTACCGAATTGTCTGCGCGTCGTGCGCGGACGTATCCCGCTGGTGGGCAGCCCGCCCACGGCACCGCTGTCTCGAAAGGAGCACTCATGAGCAGCACAGCACCCGAGGCGGGCAATCAGCCCGCATCCCCCCCTGTCGCCACTTCGGCTCTTTCTGCGCGCATTTCTGGCGCGGAGGCTCATGCGGGCCCTGCGCAGGTATCTCCGGATGCCGTTCGCGCTGAAGGTGCAGCCGCTGAGCGTGCGCGCATCAGCGCCATCCTCGGTCACGCCAATGCTTCCGCTAACCCAGCCATTACCCGGCAGTGCATCGATACCGGCTTGACTGCCGAGCAGGCCAAGGGCTTTCTGGATGCGGCAACGCCAGCTGCAGCCGCTACTGCACCTGCAGCTGCATCGAATCAGTTTGCTCAGGCCATGACGGCCTTGGGTAACCCGGCTGTTTCGGGTGTCGAAAGCGCTGTCCCTGATGCCGCCGTTGCCTCTGCCGCTCAGAGCACGGCTGGCTGGGCACGTGCTTTTGGCACCAGCTCGTAACTGGAATCACAGGAAGGAAAGAAACCATGCGAGTTCAAGAAATGGGGCCGGGCACCGGCAACTACATCGTCAGCGAAGCCAATGGCACACGCTCGCGTGACGTCGTGACCATCGCTGCCGGTCAGAGCCTTCTCCCAGGTGCAGTCCTGGGCAAGATCACTGCGAGTGGCCTTTACACCGCCGTGGCTCCGGCCGCCACCGACGGCAGCGAGAGCGCTGTGGCCGTCCTGTATGCCGCAGTTGATGCCACTGATGCGGAAAAGCCTGGCGTTGTCACTGCTCGTGATGCCGAAGTGGCCGGTCACGCACTGATCTGGCCCGCAGGCACAACCACTCAACAAGAAGCTGACGCGCTGGGGCAACTGGCGGGCATCGGCATCGTTGCGCGCTGATACGCACGCAGAAAGGACATAAACATGGCAGATATGAGCATCTTTGGGCACGAGGCATTTCAAATGACCTCGTTGTCCGCAGCAATTCAAGCTGCACCGTTTGTTCCCCAACTGTTGGGGCAGATGGGAGTATTCACTCCGGATCGTTCCCGCACTACAAGCGTTGCAATCGAGGAAAAGGGCGGTGTGCTCTCGTTGATCAAGACGAGCCAGCGCGGTGCTCCCATCGAGGAAGGCGAGGGCGAAAAGCGCCGGATTCGCTACTTCGACACATCGCGCATTGCGCGCGGTCGTACTCTTCAGGCTGCCCAAGTCCAGAACATCCGAGCGTTTGGCACCGTCAGCGAGCTGCAGGCCGTACAAAACGAGCTGGCTGACATCATGAACGGAAAGACCGGCCTGCGTGCTGCCGTCGAGTTGACGCACGAGCACATGCGTCTGGGCGGTGTTCAGGGCAAGGTGTTGGACGCCGATGGCGAGGTGCTCTTCGACTGGTATGACGAGTTCGGCATTGCGAAGCCTGCTGTGATCAACTTCAAGCTGGCTCTGGCCACTGCCGAAGGTGGCGAGATTCGCAAGGCCTGCAATCAGGTCATTCGCGCAATGATGCGCAACAGCCATGGTGCATGGTTGCCTGGCCAAACCTATGCAGTGGCCCTGTGTGGCGACAACTTCTTTGATGATCTGGTGGGTAACGCTGAAACCCGCAGCACATACCTCAATCAGCAGGCTGCCAATGATCTGCGCAACGATGTTGGTCAGGCATTCAGCACATTCCGCTACGGCAACATCGAGTTCGTCAACTACCGTGGCACGGATGACAACTCCACCGTATCGATCGATACGAACGAGTGCCAGTTCTTCCCGGTAAACGCCCCTGATGCCTTCCGTGTTGGCTATTCGCCATTGGAAGCATTTCCCTTCGTCAACACTCCCGGCCAGGATGTGTATGCCATGGTGGTGATGGACAAGGACCGCCAGTTCTGGGCCAGGCCCGAGGTCTACAGCTATCCGCTGTTCATGTGCACGCGTCCTGGCATGCTGCAGCGGGCCAAGAGGGCCTGACGGGTAGGCCATGCAGCCCTTCAACCCCCAGGCCCATGCCAGCCTCGCGCCCTTCGCGGGCGTTGAGCAGCTCATCAACACCTCCGTGCTCGGGATGCTGGCCAATGCCACTGCAACCTGGCTCGGCGGTGAGCCGTTCGCTGTCATCTTCGACAGCAAGCCCCATGACGGCCTGGGGGTCGGTCAGTTTGAGCCGAGCTGCAGCCTTCCTCTGGCCTCTGTCCCCGGCCTTGACCAGGGCGGGGTGCTCGTGATCAGCGGACAGGAATGGACGGTGATCGAGCCCGTGGTCGCTGACAGCTCGGGCTGGGCCACGGTTGTTTTGCGAAGGGGCGGCAATGGCTAAACCCAATCACCTGCAGCTCCAGATCCTCGAGTCGCTGCAATCCGTCCTGTTGGCGGCCAACACCGATGCCGGCACTCGAGTCCGTGTCGAGGGTCTCAACAACCTGCCCAGCTCGGCCTTGCCGGCCATTGAGATCGAGGTCAGTGATGAGGAGATCGAGCGCCGGACTATGGGCTCGGGTGGCCGGGCCACGCTACAGCGCGATTTGATCGTTGAGGTCGGCTGCCTGGTCAAGGGCGGGGGCGACTACCTCAGGCGTGCCAGCGAGCTGCTGGCCCAGGTTGAAGAGGCGCTGTTCCCTGATGGCCCGACCGAGCTTGACTGCTTGCTGGAAGGCCGCCCCCGCTTGCGAGGCACACGGCCACAGCACGACGACCGCGGCGCCGAGCCCGTCTATCGCATCCGTGTCGGCTGGATCTTCCGCTATTTCACCGCCGAAGGGCGCCCGCGCGCCCAGGGCACCTGATCACCTCTTTTGAAAGGAATTCGCCATGAGCTCCGAAGACGTCCAAACCTCTGCCGGCAGCACCCTCGAGGTCTGCCCCAACCGTCCTTCCTCTTACACGGCCATGGGCTACAAGGCCTTGCAATGGACCGAAGTCGCTGAAATCACCGACCTGGGTGAATTCGGCCGAGAGTACAGCAAGGTCACGCACAACCCCGTAGCCACACGACGTACCAACAAGCGCAAGGGTTCCTTCGATGAAGGCGCCATCACGCTGCCCATGGCGCGTTCCAAGAATGACGCTGGCCAGAAGCTGATGGCCGCAGCTTCCGAGTCCGATGACAGCTACAGCTACGCCATCCGTCTGCAGGACGGCACTCGGCACTACTTCACGGCGCAGTGCATGTCCTTCAAGACCAATGTGGGCGGCGTGGACAGCATCACCGGCAAGACCGCTGTGCTGGAAATCGACAGCGACATCCTCGAGGTCGAGCCTCAAACATTCCAGCTCAAGTACCAGGCCGGCGCCAACGGCTCCATTCTGGGCGTGGCCACACAGACCGTGGCTGAAGGCGGCAGCGGCACGCCTGTCACCGCCAAGCCCGCTGCCGGCTATGCCTTCGATAAGTGGAGCGACGACATCACAGACAACCCGCGCGTTGACACGCAAGTCGTCGCCGGCATCACTGTGACAGCAACTTTCGTTGCCGTGCCCTGATTGACTGGGTGCACTCACTTTCATAAAGATACAAGGAAATAGACATGGGCCTCATCAAGCGTTCTTCACTCCAGACTGTCCAAACCGGCACCCTGCACCTCAAGGACGTGCGTGGTCTTCCGATGATGTTCACCCCAGACGCGGTCGAGGCTGGCGAGGAAGCAAACTCCCAGCCGGTGATCGTCACGATCTACGGTCCAGGCTCGGAGCAGTACCGCAAGGCGCAGCTGGCCGCCAAGCAACGCATCCTCGAATTGCTGCGCAAGGGGGGCGACGAGGCACGCCCACGCAATCTGTCGGATGAAGAGCGTCATGCGGATGGCGCCGAGTTGCTGGCGGATCTGGTCGCAGACATCACAGGTTTCGACTTCGAGGGCCAGACGCAGCGCGAGTTCTTGCGTGGTTTGTTTGCCGACCCCTCGTGCGGCTACATCACCGATCAGGTCAACAGCTTCGCAGGTGACTGGGCAAATTTTTGCAAGGGTGCAGCCAACGCCTGACGCTGCACGTCCGCACCCTCGCGTGGCTCAGCGCCACGCTCAAGCCGTCGAATCCATCCAAGAAGCCCCGCCGCAGTGAAGAACAACCGCTCACACGCCGTCAGAAACTGGCAGAGGAAGGCCGCACGCACGATGTGCCTGATGCCGGCCCTGCTGCGTATCTGCTCGAGTACCTCTGGGATTTTGGCCCGGCAGAACACAACGGCATGGGCTTGGTGCCGATTGGCTATTCGCAGATCAGCGCCTGGCAGCAGGTCACAGGACTGCGGCTATCGCCCTGGGAAAGCGCCACGCTGCGGCAGCTCTCGTGCTCGTACTGCGCAGAGCTGGCCACGGCCACGGACCCCATGGCTGCAGCGCCTGGCAGTGCACATGAAACCCCAGAGCAGGCGGCTGAGCGTCGTGACCGTGTCAGTGGTGCTCTTTCAAGCATGCTCCGCAGACGTGCAAAGCGTGGCCGTTGAGGTGCAGCCATGAGCGAGGCAGTCCAGTTCCTCAAGTTTGTCATCTCGGGGGATGACGCCGAGTTGGCAGAGGCCGTAGCGCGTTCGCGCAAAACGGTCACAGGGCTGTTTGACGTTCAGACGGCCGGCGCCAAGCGCCTGGTGGACTCGTCGGTTTACGTCAACGGCTGGCGCGAGGCTCTGCAGGAGGCCAGCGGGGCCGAGCAGCGCATGAGCGCCACCGCCCTGTTTGAGGCCCAGCATCAATCGGCAAAAAAGCTGGCCACGGATGCTGGCTATGTGGACTTCTGGGTCAATGCTCTGCACCAGCAGGAGGCCGCTGAAAAGAAGCTGGCATCTGACAATGCATTCCTGCGGACTTTGCAGGAGCGGTCGAGCCAGATTGGCAAGACCACCACCGACATTCTGGAAATGCAGGCGGCCGAGCGTGGGCTCTCCGCCAAGGCCGCGCCTATGATCGCCCAGTTGCGGCAGGCCGAGAAGTCTTTCGGGGCCACCGGGGTCAGCGCTGCCCAGACTGCTGCGGCCATGCGCATGGTGCCTGCGCAGTTCACCGATATCGTCGTTTCCCTGCAAGGTGGGCAGCAGCCGCTGACAGTCTTGCTGCAGCAGGGCGGCCAGCTTAAGGACATGTTCGGCGGTACCGGGGAGGCCGCAAAGGCCTTGGCTGGCTACATACTCGGCTTGGTCAATCCCTACACGGTTGCGGCTGGTGCAGTCGGCGTCTTGGCGCTTGCTTATTACCAGGGCAGCCGTGAAGTCGACAAGATGCGGGAAGCCGTGGTGCTATCCGGCAATGCCTCTGGCGTAACCCTGAGCCAGATGCGTGCCTATGCAGTGAGTATCGACGGCGTGATCGGCACCCATGGCAAGGCCGTTGAGGCAATCACTGCCATGGTGGCGGCAGGTGTTCGCGGTGGCGACCAGCTACGTGACTATTCGGAAGCGGCGATTCGCTGGGAGCGTGCAACAGGCACTGCCGTGGATAAGACTGCCGAAAAGTTCGCCAGCCTGCAGAACGATCCCTTGAAGGCAACCCTCAAGCTCAATGAGGGCACGAACTACCTGACCTCCTCTGTCTATCTGCAGATCAAGGCGCTTGAAGATCAAGGGCGCACGACGGAAGCCGCCAAGGTAGCACAGAAGGCTTTTGCGGACTCATTGGTTTCGCGATCCGATGAGATGGTCAAGCATTTGGGATTGGTCGAGCGGAGCTGGGTCGCAATCAAGGACGCCATCAAGGACGTCTGGGATCTCATCAAGAGCGTTGGCCGTGAGTCTGCCACCGATGACCTGCTTAAAAAGCAGCAGGAGACTGTCGACAACCTCCGAATGCTGGCGGATAGGTCCCCGTGGAATGCCAGTATCAAGCCGAAGCTTGCTGCTGCCGAGGCGCATCTCGAAGTGCTCAGAAAGCAGCAAGCCACTGAGAAGGAGACGGCAGCGGCGGAGAGCGCCCGTGCCGTTAACCTAAAGGCGACGGAAAAATGGGAAGCCCTTCTTGATCAGCATGCCGATAACCAGGCCAAGAAGAAAAAGGCACTGATCAAGCTCGAAACCGAGTACCAGAACAAGCTCAAAGCAGTCGGTGACGACCCTAAAGCCAAGGCGAAGGTAGATCAGGAATACCGGCAGCTTCAGAAGGCCACCGAGGAGCAGTTCAAGGACAAGGGCGCGGCTGCTGCAGCCAAAAGCGAAGAGACAGCCTACGACAGGCTGATTTCGAGAATTCAAACCAAGGTCGATGAGGTTAAGAAAGAGCTTGAAGTCGATCGCGAGCTCACCGATAGCCAAAAGATCCGCGCGAAGCTCGATAGCGACGTCGCATCTGGGCTGATCAAACTCACAGACGCTCGTCGCAAAAGTGTTGATGCCAAGTTGGCGGAGCTCGAGGTCCAGGAAAAGCTGGCTGATGCCCGCAAGGGCAGCAAGCTGACCGACCAGCTGCTGTCTGAAAACTCGCCGTTGGCTCCCAACTTTGCCCAGCAGTGGAAGCAGATCGGCGCCGCCTACGATGGCACCGAGGAAAGCCTGCAGCGCCTGATTCAGGCCCAGGCTGTCCTGTTGGCCAAGCAGCCCTTCTCTCAGCAGGCCACGGCCATCGAGCAGTCCCGAGTCGAGGCTGAGCAGTACCTGTCCACGCTGCAGCGCGCTCAGGAACGCGAAGTGCAGCTCGTTGGTATGGGCGGGCGCCAGCGCGAGTACTACAACGGCATCAACCAGATCGAGGACACCTACGCTGGCCGCCGCTACGACAACAACCGCGATCGTGAGCAGGCTCGTGCCCGCGCTGGTGGTGAGCTCACCCCGTATCTGGAGAGCTTCTACAAGGAAAAGGCCCTGCAGATCGATGAATTCGAGCGCAGGGCCAAGGCCAGCTACAAGAGCACGTTTGATGCCATTGGGCAGGCCCAGGGCAATTGGCTGACGGGCGCCACAAAGGCATTCGATGACTACGCGGCAAGCGCCGCCAATGTGGCAGAGCAAACCGCTGGTGTGTTCAACCGGGTCTATGGCGGCCTGGAGGATGCGGCCCTGTCATTTGCCATGACTGGCAAGAGCAGCTTCAAGGACTACGCGCAGTCGGTCATTTCTGAGCTGATCCGCATTCAGCTCCGCGCCCAGATGGTGTCGATTCTGGGTGGAGCCAAGGGCAACGGGCTGCTGGGCACGTTGATCAGCGGCGTGACGCAACTCTTTGGCGGCGGAACGCAAGCCCCCGGCTTGCAGGCCACAGGTGCTGAAACCATGGCTGTCTCGGGCTGGGGCTCGGTCAGTGGCATCGATCTGGGCTCGGTGGCTGGCGGCCGCGCCAACGGCGGCCCCGTGACGGCCGGCAACCTCTATGAGGTCAATGAGCGAAAGATTCCTGAGCTGCTCAACATCGGTGATCAGCAGTTCCTGATGATGGCCGGCGCCAACGGCTACGTGACTCCTCTGCAGGCGGCTGGCTCGGCCCCTGCTGGCGGTGGTCAGTCTGCTCCTGTCCGCATCGACATGCAGGTCATCAACCAGGGTGCTCCTGTCGAGGCCCAGGTCCAGTCGCAAAACCGTGCTGATGGCAGCGTCGCCATCAAGTTGATTCTCAAGGCCGTTGCAGAAGACACGGCCTCTGGTGGGGTTACGGCCCGCGCCACCAGGCAGCGCTTTAACTTGCAGGAGGCCTGACCATGGCGCAACTCCCAGACTATCTCACCATCCTGCTGGACGATACCGGCGAAGAGTTCGACCCAGGCGTTATCAAGAGCGACATGGAGCGCGGCATGGCCAAGCAGCGCGTGGGCCAGAGTCGTGTCGTGGTGGAAGTGCCCGTCACGCTGCTGTTCGACAGTGCTGCAGATGCCGAGTCCTTTTACGACTGGTACTTCAACACCATCAAGCGCATCGGCTTTTTTACCTGGACAGACCCACGAACTCAGACGGTTCGCACTGGGCGCTTCAAAGATGGTGCCATCGGCAAGCTGGTGCCCACTATTGCTGGATATGCGCAGAGCAAGCGGTCCTGCGTGCTGGAGTACCTGCGATGAACGACTTTCGCACGCGAAACCAGCGCGTTACCGACGATGTCGGGCATATCGAGCTGCTCGAGGTGAGCAACCCCAGCTTTTCGGAGTCGATGCACATCTGCAACGACGGGCAGGACTTCGTGAGCCGCGGCATCAGCTATATCGGCCTGCCTTTTGGCTTCACGCTCCCCGATGACGTGTCCGGTCAGGCGCCACGCATGCGCCTGGCCATGGACAACGTGGGGCGGGGCGTCAGCGACGAGCTCGAGCGCCGCCAGCCGGGCACCACCACGATGGCCAAGCTGATCATCGTGCCGCGCGATCAGCCCGATGTGCACCAGCACGTTTACTGGCTTCCCATGTCCAGCGTGAGCATCAGCGGGGCGTCTGCCCAGGCCACATGCAGTGTGGACGAGCTCATGCGCCGCGCGGCATGCCTGCAAATTGCCAATCCTCACACCTTGCCGGGGGTCTTCTGATGCTGGATGCCCTGCAACTGGATCGCTTCGTTGGCATTCCCTATTGCCCGCGCCACATGGACTGTGCGGACCTGGCCCTGCTGCTGCAGCGAGAGCTGTTCGGCCGCACGGTGGTGCTGGCCGGCAAGCGCGTGCGACCGCTCGAGCTGGACGCCCAGGCTGCAGCGATTGCCGGCTACTGCTCCGAGCTAGGCACGGCCGTGGAGTTTCCGCAGGACGGCGATGCAGTGCTGATGCGCGACTTTGACGCAGCGCAGGCCGGCCACATCGGCACTTACGTGTTTACCAATTACGCACCGCACGTTCTGCACACCTCCCACAAGCTGGGCTCGTCTGTGCTGCACCGGGTGCAGGACTTGCAGGGCTACGGCCTGATTGTTGAGGGCTATTACCGATGGAAGTGAATCGCGCTGAATCTGCTGCTGTGGCTGCTGTTGGCGGGGTGCCCGCCGATGTGCTGGACATGGCGGGTCGTCTGGTTGTCTCGCCCAATGCGTTGACGCTGGACGGCCAGCGCAACGTGCCGGCAGATCTGCAGCCTGGCGAGAGCCTGGCAACCTTCCTCGAGCGTCATGTGCCCGGTATCCGCTCTGGAGCCTGGACCGTGATGATCGGCGGGGCCATGGTGCCCGAGGCCATGTGGGCGCATACCTACCCCAAGCATGGACAGTTGATCGCCTGCCGGGCCGTGCTGCGCAAGAGTGCTCTGCAACTGGTGGCCCTGGCTGCACTGACCTACTTTTCTGGCGGCATCGCCGGCGGCATTTACGGAGCCCTTGGCGGGACGTATGTGACGGCTGCAGCGGGGATGTACCTTTCTGCAATTCAGTTCGGCGTGTTCATTGCTGGATCGGTGCTGATCAACAAGGTGCTGGGGCCTAAGATCCCCTCTGTTCAATCCCAGGCCCAGAAGCAGATCTACAGCCTGAGCGACCAGCGAAACACGGCTCGGCCTTATGAGCCCATCCCTGTGCTCTGGGGCGAGATGCGCGTGACGCCCGACCTGGCTAGCAAGTCCTACGCCTGGTATGAGGGCGACGATCAGTATCTGAGCACTATCTTGCTCGGCGGCATCAACGTGCACAGCGCCGCGGATCTCGCAATCGGTGATACGCCCATCGGCAACTATTCCGATGTGAGCCTCTACTACAACGGCTTTCCCGGCATGCCCAGCCAGGATGTGCCGCTTTACAGCAATGTGGATGCAGTGGCAGGCGCCGAGTTTGTCAACGGCGGCGACTGGATCACTCGCACGGGCTCGGCCGGCGCCGGGGTGCTGCAGCTGGACATCGAGGGGCAGCTCTACGACGTAGACAACAAGGGCAACATCAAGCCCAACTCGGTTGATCTGACGATTGAGGCGCGCGTTGTCGGTGCCGCAGCCTGGACCAGGCTGCTGAGCGACACGCTGACCAATGCCAGCACGGATGTGCTGCGCCGCACTTTCTCGTTTGATGTGGCCCCCGGTCAGTATGAGGTGCGTGCCAAGCTGGGCGTGCCGCGCTGGAACGAGGGCGGCTCTGCCGATGCCTGCAAGTTCAACTGGCTGTCTCTCAAGAGCGTGCATGCCGACACCACCGATTACAGCCAGTGGGGCCGCATCGGCATCAAGATCCGCGCATCCGGTCAGCTGAACGGCAGCCTGGATCAAGTGCGCGCCACCTATCGTGCCAAGCCAATGCCCATCTGGACGGGCACCGAATGGGCCACGGCCACCACGCGCGCAGAAGGTCTGTCCAATCCCGGCGCCATCCTGCTGCAGGCACTGCGCGGTGTGTGGGCGACGGACAGCCAAGGTCAGCGCGTCTTGCAGTTTGGCTTTGGCCTGTCCGATGAGCAGATCGACATTGAGGGCTTGAAGGCCTTCATGCTGCACTGCGCGGCGCGTGGCTACACCTACGACAAGTGGATCACTCCCACCATGTCGTTGGGCGCCTTCTGCGATGAGGTGGCTCTTGCCGGCATGGGCGAGTTCGCCTGGACAGATGGGAGCCGCCCCACGGCCGTTTTTGTGACCAACGGCCAGCCCAACAGCGCTGTGGTCAACATGGCCAACATGCTCAAGGGCGGTTTCAGCGTGGATTACGCGCTGAGCAACGCTGCCGATGGCATCGAGTACCAATGGCTGAACCGCGACACCTGGGAGATGACGACCCTGCGCGTGATGGCCCCCGGCGTGACCACCATGCTCAGCCCGGCCCGCGTGACGGGTGAGGGCATCACCAGCGAGCAGCACGCCGCCGTCATGGCGCGCTACCACCTGGCCCAGAGCCTGTATCAGTACAAGACCGTGCACTACACGGCAGACATCGAGCATCTGGACTATCGCCGGTTGTCGGTGCTGTCGGTCTCCCACGACCTGACGCAATGGGGCTTTGGCGGCCGGGTGATGGCTGCACAGAATTTGGGCGGTGCAGGCGTGCTGCTGCAGCTCGATGAGCTGGTGCCCCCCATGGCAACGGCCTATATTGGCCTGCGCGTGCCTGGTGAGCGGGACTATCGCGTCTTTCAGGTGGATGCACTGGAGATCGAGTCCGATTGGGTCAGGCTGACTGATCCATGGCCCGCAGATCTGGACTTCCCCGGCGAAGGTATCGGCAACCCCGCGCATGACACGCTGTGGTGCTACGACTTCAAGGCCACGCCCGGCTATCGCGTGCGCGTGACTGGCATCGATCCCGAGTCGGATCTCAAGGGCGCGCGCATCACGGCCGTGCCCGAAGGGCCTGAGTTCTGGGACTACGTGCTCAACGGCACCTATGTGCCCGCGCCCAACCAGAGCAGCATTCCCCAGCTGGGCCGCCCCGTCGTCAAAAACCTGCGCGTGTCCGAAAAGGTCAACCTGCAGGGCGACACCGAGTGGTACGAGCTGTCCTGCATCTGGGATGTGGAAGGCGACTATGACCACGCCCAGGTCTGGGCCGGCCGTGATGGGTCCGAGCTGCGCCTGGTTGACGGCAACGCTGTCGGCAACCGCAGCACGTTCCGCATTGACGGGGCGGGCGAATGGCTCATCGAGGTGCGGCCGTTCAATCCTGCCGGGCGTGCGGGCCAGATGGCCGTCAAGCTGTACATCACCAGCCAGACACAGCTGCCTCCGCGCAACCCGGGCACGTTTGTGGTCCAACAGGTGGAGGGCGGCCTGCGCCGCTTTGCCTGGGCATATGCCGGCGACAAGCCTGCAGCATTGGCCGGTGTCCAGATCCGATTCATCGCAGGCGAGATCCCGCTGAGCGTGGACATGTGGGGTGCCATGCAGCCTCTGGGTGAGGCTGACGACATCTACACCGCCCAGTTTGAAACGAGCAAGCCCCAGGCCGGCCTATGGACCTTTGGTCTGCGCGCCATCGATACCGCTGGGCAGCTAGCGAATGGCATCGTCCGTTTCAGCATCGAACTGGACCAGAGCTTTGACCAGATCCAGCAACCGGATTTGACGCCGCCACCGCAGGTGACAGGGCTTGCCGCCGTGGGCATGTTCACCAGCGTGCAGGTGACCTGGGATGCGGCCAACTACTCCCAAGGCCACGGGCATGCCCGAACCATCATCTATGCGGCAGAGGGTGCCGGGGCGCAGTTTGCTGCAGCGCGCCAGGTGGCTGAGGCCTTTGGTGGGCCTGCCTCGTTCACCAGTGACCCAGCCACCGTCTGGAGCATCTGGGCCAAGCACCAGTCCGTTGATGGCGTGCTGTCTGACCTGCCGGCCGGTCCTGTGATCGTGGAGACCGGCCAGGATCTGCAGAAGGTGCAAGAGGCGCTGGGCGGCCACATTTCTGAATCGTGGCTTGCCAACAGCCTGGGCCAGCGCATCGATCTGCTGGACAAGGACAACGGTCCGCTCGGGCGTAGCCTGGTCACGGCCGCCCAGCAGCAGGATGCACTCAATCAGTCCGTGCGCGGCAACATCAATCAGATGGCCGAGGGTCTGCTCGAGGCGGCGCTGGCAGCGGACAAGGCGCTCGAGCGCATCACCGACGCCGGTGTGTATGTCGATCCGGCCACTGGCCAGGTCAAGATCTACGGCCTGGAGCAGACGAATGAGCATGTGAC
Organism: Comamonas testosteroni; assembly: GCF_000761245.1. GTDB lineage: Bacteria > Pseudomonadota > Gammaproteobacteria > Burkholderiales > Burkholderiaceae_C > Comamonas > Comamonas testosteroni_C. The sequence continues at coordinate 46,215 of NZ_AWOR01000057.1, forward strand.
CACGCTGCAGATTCTGCTCGATGCGGTGCAGGGGCAGATGCTGCTCAAAGCCAGCACGGCTTACGTGGACGGCAAGATCGCAGAGGCTGTGCTGTCGCCTGCGGATCTGCTCCTCTATGAGGGGATCGATGCGCGCCTCATCACGGTGACGCAGGAGCTCGACAGCATCAACGGTCGGCTGACGCAAAAGGCTGATGCACTGGAGTTGCAGGGGGCATTGGTGCGGCTGACCACAGCTGAGAGCAATCTGGATGCGCTCGGCGGCCAGATCGCTTTGCGGGTGACGCGGGCCGAATACCAGGCCGATCAGGATGCCTTGCAGCAGCGCATGGGCAGCGCCGAGCTCACGCTCAATGCCCTGGATGTGCCGGCTATCACGGCTACGGTGACAGCCACCAGGCGCAATGAGCGCGATGCAGAGAAGACCGCCGAAGCGTTGCTGCGAGACATCCTCTCGGGTGAGCGCAATCGGGAGCAGGCTGCTGATGCGTTAGCGTTCGCTCGCAATCAACTCAGCGCCGCAATCACAGACGGTTTGGCTGCAGAAGCCCAGCAGCGCTTGGAACTGGCGGCCGTTGTCGGCGCGCAGGGGGCAGCGCTGACCCAGGAGTCCAAGACTCGTGCGGATGCTGATGCCGCCGAAGCGCAAGCCCGGCAGCAATTGGCGGCAGAAACACAGCGCGGGCAGCAGAGCCTTTCTGCCGCCATCGATCAGGAGGCAACGACTCGGGCGGATGCTGTCTCGGCAGAAGCGAGCCAACGTCAACAGCTGCAGGCCGTGGTTGAAGGCAATCATGACGCGGCCATGCAGGCCGCTCAGGCGGCCAGTGATGCAGCCGGTGGCAAGGGCAAGGTGATCTTTGGCAGTGCACAGCCTGCTGCAGAGGATCGACTGCCGCAAAACCTCTGGATCGATACCACCGGTGGCGCCAACACGCCCAAACGATGGAGTGGTGCGGCCTGGATCGTTGCGACGGACAAGGTAGCCACGGATGCAGCGGCTGCTGCAGCCACGGCGCAGTCCACGGCCAATAACGCGGTGGCAGCCATCCATGCCGAGCAGTCGGTGCGCGCCAATGAGACCGGCCACCTCGGTGCCCTGTACTCCGTGCGCATGCAGCTGTCGCAAGGCGGTCAGCAGGTGGTCGGCGGATTTGCACTGTCGGGCACATCCAATGGCACGGCCGGCCCAACCATCGACTTTGGCGTCATGGCCAATTCGTTCTGGATCGCGGCGCCCAGCGGCTCGCCGGCTGGTGTGTCCAACGTCAGGCCGTTCTCGGTGCAGACCACGGCGCAAACCATCAACGGGGTGGTGGTGCCGGCTGGCGTCTATATGGATGCCGTCTACATCAATAACGTGGACGTAATTCTGGGGCGCTTCGGCACCTTGCTGGCGGACAAGATCCAGGCCACGGCCATCAGTGCGAGTCAGCTCACAGCCGGCAATGGTGTGATTGGCGGCAGCCTGAAGTCGAGCAACTACGTGACCGGCTCCAGTGGCTGGATCCTGCGGCCTGACGGCATGGCTGAGTTCTCGGGTGTGATCGTGCGCGGGACTATTTACTCCACGGCGGGCTCCATTGGAGGCATCACCATCAATGCGAATGGCCTCAATGCGGGCGCGTTCACCGGCTATGCGTGGCCTGCCGGCACCGGAACCGGGTTTCATCTGGGGCCGAATGGCTTGCTACTTGGTAACCCCAGCACAGGCCGGTATGTGGAACTTGGCCGGGACGGCTATGTATCGATGCCTGGATTCAACGTCATCAACGGCAACGCCACTTTCTCGGGGCGCCTGGAGGCCGCCAGCGGCACCTTCGCTGGGGCGCTGCAGGCGGCAACAGGGTCGTTCTCGGGTGTGCTGACGGCCTCGGCCATCAACGCGGTCAACACCATCAACATCGCCGGCGGCGCTATCAGTGCCAATGCCGCAGCGTATTCGGCGGGCGATGTGTCTTTCTCGAACTACGACACAGAGGTGGAGATTGCCTCAGTGAACTTCACGAGCTCGGGCGGAAGCGTGATGGCATTGGTCGGTTTTGGGTTGACTGCCTCGGGTGGCGTCACCTCGTCCTTTAGTCCTCTCATCCGCGTTCGCTTGCGGCGCGATGGCATCGAAGTTCGTCGCATCGACCTGCCCTGTGAAGTGCAGACCAATAGCAACGAAAGCGGCTATTTCTACACCAGCCGCATTGTCGGTATGCCGATCTCTCTTCCTCCTCTGACGGACACCCCTGGCGCTGGTTTTCACACCTTCAGCGTGACGGTTGAGGCCCGAATGATGGGGAACTCCGTCAATGTGACCACGCGCAACCGTGGCATTTCAATCATGGAGATCAAGCGATGAGTGCTGAAGTTGAGCAACAGGATCAGCCGCTGGTGCTGCAGGTGACGGTTGTTGATGAGCTGGGACGGGTGGTGCATGAGCTGGTCTGCTCGCCTGACCAGCTGCAGGCGAATGTCCCGCAGGGCTGCCGCGTGGTTGACGGAGTGTCTGGAGGTGACTGGTGGGATGGGGCGGTATGGCGGCACAAGCCAGAGCCGCCTAGCCCACATGCGCAGTGGGACTGGAAATCACTGTGCTGGGTAATGGATAGCGCTCAGGCCGCCGATGCCGCCTGGCGCGATGTTCGTCTTGAGCGTGATGCGCGCTTGGCTGCCACTGACTGGAGGGTGGTGCGCGCCATCGAGCGGGGGCAAGCCCTGTCTCTCGAATGGCAGATCTACCGCCAAGCGCTGCGCGAAATCACCACGCAGACAGATCCGCAAAACATTCACTGGCCTGAATTGCCGAAGGAGGAATAAGCAATGGCTTGGTACAGAACTGGCACCGTAGCGGTGACCAACAACAGCAACGTCATCACCGGCACAGGCACCTCATGGGTGGATGGTGCAGCGGTTGGTGAAACCTTTCTGGGACCGGACGCGCAGGTCTATGAGATCACGTCCATCGTCAGCGGAACCAGTTTGCGCATCAGCCCGAACTACAAAGGCAGTACGGCCACGGTCCAAGCCTACGCAATCATGCCCACTCAGGGTTATCTGCGCGACCTGGCCGCGCAGGCTGCGGCGCTGGTCAATAGCTACCAGGCGGTGCGTGACGGCGTTGGTGCTGGCAAGTTTGCTGCAGGCACGGCGGCGGCGCCCAGTCTGCGGGGCGAAGCCGACGAAAACACCGGTCTCAACTTCCCAGGCGCAGACATTCTGCAACTCATCACCAATGGGGTGGTCAGGCTGCAGATTGCCCCTGACGGAACGCCGAGCGGTGTGTTTGTGGACAAGCTGCCAGTCAGTGCCGCTACCCAGACGGCGATCAATACCTTGGCAGCCGCATGCCTAGCATTGACAACCTTGGGGTCTGGGCCTGACCAGGTTCCGAGCAACCAGCACCTGGGGGCTCTGGCTTTTCAGGATGTTGTCGGGGTGCAGCAGGTCTACCGCAATGCGCGTAACAGCCAGCCTGGGGAGGTGTGGCATGAGCGTGTCAGCGACACCCAGTTGATCAAGAAATTCCACGGCCTCGATGACGTGGTGCGCAGCATTACGGAGACCTATGCATGACAACAATCACTGACTTTCCGGCGATTCGTCCAAGTTTTTTGCTGGACTTTGCGAATTCTGGCCGAGTGGATCCGCGCATCAGCTGTGTGCGGGCCAGCACTGCAACTTGCTGCGGCCCTGACGGCAAGCGGCGCACTGTCGCGTCCAATGTGCCGCGAATCGACTACGACCCCGCAACAGGTAAATGTCTTGGTCTATTGGTGGAAGAGGCTCGGACGAATCACTGCATAGCACCTAACAACCTAACAAGCTCCGGCGCATGGATCCTTGAAGGGGCATGTTCGGCAGAGTACTTCGCAGCAGATGGCGGCTATAGCGTGTTGTCCGTGACAGGCGCGACCTATACGGCTCGACCTGCATCGCCAAGTATTTCTACCGACCTTTCAATGGCTATCTCATGCGAAGTTAAGCGAACAGCCACATCTCAGAAAGTTTATGTGCAGCGCAATGGATACGTTGGTTCGTATTTGCGCGTTGTCTATGACTTCAATACCGAAACGGTGATGCTACTCAAAGGCGGGGAAGCGGTTTCAAGCGGGTATGGTGCGGTGAAGCTGGAAGACGGTTGGGTACGCATCTGGGTTGCGGGCTCAGTGCGAACGACAGAGATTTCAACAAATCAGCAAATCACCCTCGGGGAGATTCTTCCTGGGCAATCTGTAGCAGTTCGACGCTTCCAGATGGAGACAGGTGATTTCCCAACCAGCTACATCCCTACAGCGGGAACTGCGGTGACTCGGGCCGCAGATTTGCTGTACATCGACTACACGCTCCCTACCGTTGGTGCCATCGTTGCATCCGTGGCAGGCCTGGCATCGGCCAACACTGCAAATGCTTACCTGTGGAGTGCGGCGAACCCTGCCGACACCAATGCGGACCACGCGTACACCTACTTTTCCGGCTCGAACAATCGCACCAACTGGTGGGTCAACAAGGGAGGTGTCGGTCAGTCTGGCGGCAACATTGCGGGGCGACCGCTCAGCATAGGCATGAGCTTTGATGCGACAGGAAAGGCAGCGGCACTGGCTGCAGGCTCACTGATTGCGAAAGACACCACCCGCCCGCGCGACTTCCCTGCAAATCTCTCCCGGTTGAGCCTAGGACGCAGTATTTCGAACAACGGTTTTTTGGGTGGATGTATCTCGCGCTTGGCGGTTTACAGCGGCCGTATCACTGACGCTCAACTCCAAAGGCTCACAGCATGATGTACCTGCAATTTGCCAGCGAGGCGGCAGCGCGCCTCGCCTTCGCACCATGGATCGTTGAAAACGCATGGCCGTCGTATATAGAGGTTGTGGCAGTCGATGTCGTCGGGAGGATTCAGCGCCCAACGGGCTCAGTGATCGACACGCCTGAGGGGTCCATCCCTGAGATGGCGCTCATCCCTGGATGGCATATCAACCTGAGCGCACCCGTCCCCGCCTTGGCAGCCTATGAGATTGCGGCACCTTCATCGCCTGACAGGGTGTTTGCGGGCAGTGGTGACGCACCGCCACCGCGAGTGCCGGCCGAAGTTGCCCGCTGGCAAGCCAAGCTGGCCCTGATGCAGCAGGTGGATGGGCAAGGCGTGACTCTGTGGGATCGCCTGCAGCAGCTGCGCGAGTCGCTCACGGATACCGAGCAGCAGACCATGCTCGATGCCGCGATGAACGAGGTCCTGAACTGGAAGCGCCCCAGCCCTACGGTGCTGTGGGCGGCCGAGCAGCTCGAGCTCAGCGCCCAGCAGGTGGACGAGCTCTTTATCTACGCGCACGCGCTGGAGCTGTAGCCATGGATTGGACACCTTTGATTCATGCGCTGATCGCCATGCTCGCCCAGGCCCTGGTCGGCCTGATGCTGGGCAACTGGTGGTTGGGCGGCGCGCTGGCCTGCAGCTGGTGGCTGGCGCGCGAGCATACCCAGGCGGAATACCGCTGGATTCAGGCGTTTGCTGGCGGGAACCGCACGGGCATGCCCTGGTGGGGAGGGTTTGACCCGCGTGTCTGGAATGCCGGCTCTTTTCTGGATGCCGTGGTGCCGATCCTGGTGTGTATCGCGGTTTGGGTGATTTACGTACAAGAGAGGGGGGTTATGTGACTAGCAATCTCGATCCGGTAGCGGTCTCCGTGACTGTGGTAGGCGTGGTCTTTTCGCCGGCGCTTGCGGCCGTGGTGGGGCCATACGCCGTGATCGTTCTGTCTTCAGCCATTGGGGCGGCCTGGGCGCTGGGTAGGCGTGAGCCTTCGACCCGGTTCAATGCCGTCAACTTTTTTGCGCTCATTTGCGGTACCGCGTTGATGGTGACTGTGAATGTGGCCGACATGATTGGCATGTGGCTGGGCAAGGAAGACACGCGCTGGCTCTTGTCCCCAGTGGCCTTGTTCATTGGTGGCGTTGGCCAGGACTGGATTCGCTTGGGCAAGTGGGTCTGGGGCCAGTTTCTTTCTTTCAAGCGAGGAGGTGCGCAGTGACGTGGCAAACCCATCAATTGCTCGCCGGGTTAAATCTTGCCCTTTGCTTGGGCATTGGCTGGGCCTGCATTTGCCGGCTCAACTCTCATATCTGCCGCACTTATCTGCTGGCGCGTGCGCGTTATACGTTGCTGCTGGTCGGTGCCATGGCATCCGGCTTGCAGCCGCTGCTTTTCAACTCCTGGCCGTCGGTGGCCAGCGTGATTTTCGGGCTTGCTGTTCTGGCGGGTCTTGGCCTCAACGTGGTGCGCTGGTGGGTCAGCTCGCACCCGATGCGAAGGAGTGACGACGAATGACGCTCGAATCCATTATTTCCAATTCCATCCGTCCAGCTATGGCTTTGCTGCCTGCTGCCATGGATACGCCCCAGGCTCACGTGTACCTGCTCGCATCAGGCCTGCAGGAAAGCCGGTTCAAGGATCGCTATCAGATCGTGCAGGGACGGCCTGGAGCAAAGGGGCTGGCGAGGGGCTTCTGGCAGTTTGAGCAGGGCACACAGTCGAGCCGTGGCGGTGTTTGGGGGGTGTACCTGCACGAGGCAAGTCGATACTGGCTGAGCATCGTTTGCGCCGCGCGAGGTGTGGCATTCGAACCGCGCGCTATATGGGAGCAGTTGGAGGCAGATGATGTGTTTGCTGCCTCTGTGGCGCGGCTGCTGATGTTTACTGATGCGCAGCGCTTGCCGACTGTTGGAGATGAGGAGGGGGCGTGGCAGCTGTACCTTCGCACATGGCGCCCAGGAGCCTGGGCACGCGGCAGCGCTCAGCAGCGGGCGGACTTGCGGGCGAAGTGGGCACGAAACTATGCCCTAGCCATTGAGGCGATGGCGGGTGTCGCAGCATGATCAGTCGCGGCCAATCCATAACCTTCGGGCTACTGCTGACGCTGGCCTTTGCTGCTGGTTGGGTAGCTCAGGGCTGGCGGGCGGACGCTGCATCCGCCCGCGTTGAATCAACTCAGGCAAGCCAGGGCGAAGCTCAGGCCAAGCAATCACAAGCAGTGACAGAAAAAAAAGCAGAGGCAGTGGTTGAGCACGGCACTGCCCAACAGGAAAACACCCATGACTACACGCAAGAAATGGCCCGCCTGGAGGCTGGCCGCACTGCTGATGCTGCCCGCATTGCAGGCCTGCAGCACGACATCAGGAGCGCTGCAACCCGCAACGCCCAGCTTGCCAGTGACGCCGCTGCCCGCCGAGATCTCGCAGATCAGCACCAGCGACTCGCAGCCCTCGCTGCAGAAGGCGCGGAAGTGGTTGGCGAGCTTAGCGGCCTGGTCGAAAAGCGAGACGCCCAGGTAAAACTGTTGCGCGGCCAGATAGCGGCTGACCGGGCACTGCTCGAGCAGATAAACTGAAAGCGCCCCGACACCGTGATTGGTGCCGGGACGTTTCTTTGCGTTTGGTGCTTGATCAGTAGCCTTCGACCAAAGGCATTTCTGCCCCATCGACCGCAATCATCACGCCCGTGGTGTTGGGGTCGATTTCTATTGGGACTCCCCACATTTCATTGGGCTTAGCGAAGGCGTTGACGATGTTGAACTGCCGCAACTCTTCCGGCGTCATCTTGATCAGCTTAGGGTAGGCGTTGTTGTGGGCCTTCCAGTGCCGGAGGAACGTGTGGCAAACGCGCTTGTGGACTGTGTGGATCGGGGAGTCATCGGTCATAGTGCACATTGTCTTTGATCTGTGTAGCGACCATCGTTCTTTTGGATGGCTTTTTGTTTAGAGAAACAGATATGCTTACGATCATGTCTGATTTATCAACAATTATTCCTGTCACAGCGGTTGTGACAATCACTCTTTTCGGAATAAAAGAATTCCTCGAATGGAGGCGTCGTACAGCAGCAGACAGACGAAAGCTTCAAGCAATTAAGAAAGTGCTTGCGAGAGACATTGAGTTAAATTACTCATCGATATCAAATTTAAATTTAATGTTGAATGAGATTAAAAATAAGAAACTCAGTGAGAACGCCGCTGAAATATCTATAACCAGTCGTCCTGCTGGTGGATTCGTTGTGCGGTATGACAGGGGGAGTTATGTCCAGCATGGGATACGAAAAGATAATTTTTTAAAGCACCTTGTTGATATTGCGTCCTTAGATGAGTCATTTTATAAAGAATGTGAATCGGCATTAAATGAATTGTCTGAGGCAGAGCACATACTGCTTTCTCTCGTGCATGGGCCGGGGGCGGATTTTCCTTCCACACCAAATAATTACTATGAGGGTTTGGCTGACTATGGTGTTCAGAACCTAGCAAAGTCGACAACAGCAATCAAGCGGTTCTATCAAATTTGTACAGGTTCTGAGTTATTGCGCGGAAAGAATCGTTAGGCTCAGGCCCTCGCAATCGGTATGTCGTCAATCTTGGTGGTGTAGCGCGGTGTGCGGCGCTCTTGGCGCATGCGCCAGCCGCTCTCGTCCAGCTCGGGAACGCCGGTGCTGGCGACATGCACCGTGCCCTTGCCGAAGCGCTTGTTGACCTTGTCCATGGCTTCCATCAGCTTGCTTTGATCGCGGCTGGGTTCCTGAAAGAGCAGATCGCCTTGCTGCACTTCTGCAGGGCACAGGTCTTGCAGCATGACTCCGGCCTTGGATAGTTGATAGCCAGGCTGGTAGATCGAGCGCAAGCCGCGCACGGCCGCATTCACTAGCGCCTTGGTGTCGGAGGAGGGCGGCTGGAGTTGAATCACTGCCGTTTCGTAGAACCTGCGGCCTGGTCTGAATGGTGATGTGTGTGCGAAAACATGCAGGGCGCCAGCACGCAAACCGCCAGCGCGCAGTTTTTCTGCAGCCCTGGTTGCAAATTCGCTCACAGCTTCTATCAATGGGGGCAGGGTGGTGATGGGGTGACCGAAGCTGCGGGTGCATGCAATCTGTTTTTTGGCGGCAGGGGCTGTCTCCAAGCTCATGCAGCTCACGCCTTGCAGCTCGCGCACGGTGCGCTCGAGCACCACGCTCCAGCCATCGCGCGCGGCATGGGCGGGCAGCCTGGCCAGGTCAAGCGCAGTCAGCACGCCTTGCTCGGCCAGCTGGGCAGAGATGCGCCGGCCCACGCCCCAGACCTCGCCGGCGGCGGTGCGGCCGAGAATGTCGGTGCGTTGCTGCTCGGACAGCTCGGCCCAGTTGCAGACCCGCTGCAGCTCGGCGGGATAGCTGCCAGGCTTGCGCTCCGAGTCCTTGGCGACGTGGTTGCAGAGCTTGGCCAGGGTCTTGGTGGGGGCCAGGCCCACACATGTGGGGATGCCTGTCCATCTGAGGATGCGTGCGCGAATGGCAAAGGCTCGCCTGGTCAGATCCCGCACGCCGTCCAGATCCCCAATGAATGACTCATCGATGCTGTAGATTTCTTGGGTGGGGCCCAGGCCGGCAGCCAGCGACATCATGCGGTCGCTCATGTCGCCGTACAGCTCAAAGTTTGGTGAGAGGCAGACAAGCCCCTTGTGCTCGACTAGGTCGCGCAATTGAAAAAACGGCTGCCCCATCTTCACGCCCAGGGCCTTGGCCTCGTCGGAGCGTGAGATGGCGCAGCCGTCGTTATTGCTCAGGACGACGACAGGGATGCCCTCAAGGGCAGGCCTGAAAGCCCGCTCGCAGCTGACGTAGAAGTTGTTGCCGTCGATGAGCGCGAACATACATGCTCATGCAAAGCGTTTGATGCAGGACTTGACCACGCCCCAGATTTCCAGCTCTTGGTTCTCTTTGGGGACGATGTCGGGATAGGTGGGATTGCCAGCCCTGAGCTTGAAGCAGCCACCAGCGTTGTGCAGGACCTTGACGGTGAAGTCATTGTCAAGAACGGCCACGACGATGCTGCCATGGCGCGCGCGCAGTGCCCGGTCGACCACGATGAGGTCACCGTCATCGATGCCGTATTCGCGCATGGATGGCCCGGCCACGCGCAACAGGAATGTGGCCTGCGGGTGCTCGACAAGCAGCTCGGTAATGTCCAATCGTTTGCCCGAGAAGTCCTCGGCTGGTGAAGGGAAGCCTGCGCGCACGCTGCAATCAGCCAGCGGCAAGACAACTGGGGTGGCAGTGAGTTGGACGGGCATGCCGCTCAGTAGACGATGACTGTACATGCATACAGTATATAGCCGCCTTTTCTGGGCGAATATTGAAAGCCCCTGCTGCCAGCGCACGGGGCCTTTGTCGTCACGGCGCTGATGTATTAGTCAGCGGCTTCGTAGCTTTCGTCATGTACCCAGTTGCCATCCCGGTCAATGCGAAGCCATCTGGAGCTGCCGCCTTTGGCGACCAGCATCAGGTCAATGTAGTAGTCGCGGGACTTCGGTGTGTGATTGGGGCGAAGGCCGTGGTGGTAGACCGATATGCGGCTGAAGGTGTCCGCGACAAGCTGGCGCGCTTGCAATCGTGTCTCTATGTCCTGGGCTTCCACGCCGGCTGCGAGTGCCCGCCATTTCTCATCAGCACCAGATATGTCGCGGCGGGCGAGCATGGCGATATCGCGCTCTTGGGCTGTCAGAGATTTCTCTGCGACTGCCAGATCCTCTTCGAGCTGGCGGGCGCGGCGGGCAAATGTGAGTGGAATTCCTTCATCTGCCGAGGCGAGCATGGCGTCTGTCAGCTTGTCGAGCTGGGCCTTTATCGCCTCGACATTCTTTTGTGCCTTTAGAAGCTCCTTGCGGCTTTCAGAGCTGGTGTCCGTTTCAAACAAGCCTTGCAGATTCATCATGTCGGAGCAGTAAGACATGATCGCGCGCTCGATGGGGGCCACCGAGGTTGAGCCGCGAACCGGGCACACAGCACTGAAGGTGGCAGCGGCCGAGCACAGCAGGCGTCTGTAGCCATCCCGAATCCTGCCGTCAGGTAGCCGCTTCTTGCTGGCCAGGTGCTGCCCGGCCATGGGGTGCCCGCAGTACCCGCAGAACGTGATGCCTATGCCGGTGATTACGTGGGGCAGATCCCCCTTCACCCTGCGGCGTCCAGAACTCTTGACAACCCGTTGCAGGTCTTCCCAATCGAGCTCCGACAGCAGCGGTGGGTAATAGCCTTTGAGCAGGTACTCGTCGCCATCCACGCTGATAGGCTTGTGCCCAGCCAGTTGGGGCATTTTGGTGACGCGGTAGACCTGCAGCGTCTGGTTTTCCTTGCTGGTTGGGTAGATGCGCAGGCCCTCGGCATTGAGCTTCTCAATAATGCGCTTGCCGCCCAGGCCTTGCTTGTACATCTCGATCGTGCGCAGGATGGCCTTGACAGTATCGGGCTTGAAGTCCCAGCCGTCGGTGTCATTGCGGGTCAGCCAGGCCGGGTCGTGGCCCTGTTCGACGCGGCCACGGTAGGAGCCATCAATCCATTTTTCGCAAAGACGGCGGACGCTTGCCTTGACCCGCTTGCTCTTGGTGTCCGACTCTTCGTGAGCGCGAATCATCACCAGCAAGCTATAGACAAGGTCCATCGGGTTGTCTTTGAGCCGCTGCCGGCTGTAGGTCTTCCCGTCGCTGGCGGTGACCACTGTGATGCCCGCATTTACAATCTGGGCTAGTTGCGCCTGTGCCTGGATGGGTTCAGCGCGAGATAGGCGGTCCAAGCCCTCAACAATGAGCACTGAGCCAAAGGGAACACGCCCTTCTTCGACAGCACGCAGGAAAACGCCCAGAGCGCCTGATTTGATGTGCTGTTGATGGTAGGCAGAAAGACCCTCGTCCCTTAACGATAGATGGGTATCAAGTTTTAGGTCGTGCTCGGCAGCCCACTTGGCAGCATATGCAAGCTGTCGGTCTGTGCTGCCTCCTGCCGATTGCTTTGGATCAGAGAACCGCAGATAGCTATACACCAAACCATTTTTTGCAGAATCCCCCATGACTGAAGCCATCTCCCAGAAAGATCAAATTCCCCGTATAGGTATGGTATCACTCGGGTGCCCCAAGGCCTTGACTGATAGCGAGCTGATTCTCACGCAGCTCAGCGCCGAGGGCTACCAGACTTCCAAGACCTTTGAAGGCGCGGATTTGGTCATCGTCAACACCTGCGGCTTCATCGACGATGCCGTCAAGGAAAGCCTGGACACCATTGGCGAAGCTCTGGCAGCCAACGGCAAGGTGATCGTGACTGGTTGCCTGGGTGCCAAGGCTGGCAAAGAGGGTGGCTCCACCATGGTGGCCGAGGTGCATCCCAGCGTGCTGGCAGTCACGGGACCCCATGCGACGCAGGAAGTGATGGATGCGGTGCACACTCATCTGCCCAAGCCGCACGACCCGTTCGTGGACCTGGTGCCTGGCAGCTTTGGCGATGCTGGCATCAAGCTCACGCCCAAGCACTATGCCTATCTGAAGATTTCCGAAGGCTGCAACCATCGCTGCACCTTTTGCATCATCCCCAGCATGCGCGGCGATTTGGTTTCGCGTCCGATCGGCGATGTGCTCAAGGAGGCCAAGGCGCTATTCGAAGGGGGCGTGAAAGAGCTGTTGGTAATCAGCCAGGATACCTCGGCCTATGGTGTGGATGTGAAGTACCGTACCGGCTTCTGGGACGGCAAGCCCGTCAAGACCCGCATGCTGGAGCTGGCCGACGAGCTGGGCAAGCTGGCGCAGCAGCACGGTGCCTGGGTGCGTCTGCACTATGTCTACCCCTATCCCACCGTGGATGCGGTCCTGCCCTTGATGGCCGAGGGCAAGATCCTGCCTTACCTGGACGTGCCCTTGCAGCACAGCCACCCCGATGTGCTCAAGCGCATGAAGCGACCCGCATCGGGCGAAAAGAACCTGGACCGTATCCGCGAATGGCGCAAGATCTGCCCCGAGCTGGTGATTCGTTCCACCTTCATTGCCGGTTTCCCCGGCGAGACCGAGGAAGAGTTCGAGCATCTGCTTAACTTTATTCGCGAAGCCGAGATCGACCGTGCCGGCTGCTTTGCCTACAGCCCTGTCGAAGGCGCCACCGCCAACGAACTGCCTGGCATGCTGCCCGAAGAGGTGCGCGAAGCGCGTCGTGCGCGTTTCATGGAAGTGGCCGAGGAAGTCTCTACCAAGCGTTTGCAGCGTCGGGTGGGCCAGGTCATGAAGGTGTTGGTGGACAAGGCTGTCAGCCTGGGCAAAAAGGGCGGTGTGGGCCGAACCTATGCCGATGCCCCCGAGATCGACGGCGTGGTTCACATCCAGCCGCCCGAAAAGGCCAGCAAGACCTACAAGGTGGGTGAGCTGATCAGCGTGCGCATCGTGGGCACGCAGGGTCATGATCTGGTGGGCGTTCCGGTTTGAGTTTCCATGGCGCCGCTGTGCGGCGCCATGTCAATCCGGTAAGAACAAAAAGGCCGCAATTGCGGCCTTTTTGCATCTGATTTCTTGGTTGTGGCTCTGGTCTGTCAATTGCCTGCGGGAGATCTTGAGGCAATGACGGGTTCAGCTCTGACCGGGTCGCTGCCGCCTCTGGAATCAGGTTGAGACCCCAGGCATGGAGCGCCGATGCGAAACACTTTTTCTGGGCAAAGTGCTACTGCATGGTGTTGTTCATGGTGAAAAATGGCCTTTCTCGGAAGACAGCCTCTTGTCTGTAAAGAGGTTTCCATCGAAAGGTGACGAGCCTGATCTCGGCACTGTATCCACAGTTAGGGCTGCTTGGTTCCCCACCTGACCCGGTTGGCTGCTTCCCCATGCGAGGAGGCCCGTCATGCTCGATTATAGATGCAAAACAGACACAGCCCAGCGAGCTGTGAAATGAGATTCCAGGAGCAGGCTTGTTGGCATGTCCCGGCCCCGTAGAATCAGAGGCTATGTCTTATTTAGTGCTTGCTCGCAAATACCGGCCCCGTACCTTCACCGAAATGGTGGGACAGGAGCACGTGGTTCAGGCTCTGACCAATGCGTTGACCCAGCAGCGCCTGCATCACGCCTATCTGTTCACGGGCACACGTGGCGTGGGCAAGACCACGGTGTCGCGCATTCTGGCCAAGTCTCTGAATTGCCAGGGCCTGGACGGTAACGGTGGAATCACCGCAACCCCCTGCGGAGTTTGCGCAGCATGCACTGAAATCGATAGCGGGCGTTTCCCCGACTACACCGAGCTGGACGCTGCGTCCAACCGGGGGGTGGATGAGGTGCAGAGCCTGCTGGAGCAGGCGGTGTACAAGCCAGTGCAGGGGCGCTTCAAGGTCTTCATGATCGACGAGGTGCACATGCTGACAAACACCGCGTTCAACGCCATGCTCAAGACGCTGGAGGAGCCTCCGGAGTACCTGAAGTTCGTGCTGGCCACGACCGATCCGCAGAAAGTGCCGGTCACTGTGCTCTCGCGCTGCCTGCAGTTCAATCTGCGTCCGATGGCGCCCGAGACGGTTCTGGAGCACCTGACCCATGTGCTGGACAAGGAAAGCGTGCCGGCGGAGCCTCAGGCGCTGCGCCTGCTGTCGCGTGCTGCACGTGGTTCCATGCGTGATGCGCTGAGCCTGACCGACCAGGCGATTGCCTTTGGCAGCGGCCAGTTGCAGGAGGCGACGGTGCGCCAGATGCTGGGCAGCGTGGATCGCAGCCATGTATTTCGCCTGATCGATGCCTTGGCGCAGGGGCACGGGCGCGCGGTGGTGGAAGTCTCCGAAGAGCTGCGTCACAACGGTCTGTCTGCGGCATCGACGCTGGAAGAAATGTGCGCCGTGCTGCAGCGCATGGCCGTGTTGCAGGCCGTGCCCGATATGCCGCTGGATGCCAGCGACCCCGAGGCCGCCGAAGTGGACCGACTGGCCAGTCTGATGCCGCGCGACGAGACTCAACTGCTCTACAGCATCTGCCTGCATGGGCGTGCAGAGCTGGGGCTGGCCCCCGATGAATATGCGGCGTTGACCATGGCGCTGCTGCGGTTGCTGGCCTTCAAGCCGGAAAACGCCGAAGCTGGCACGGCTGAAAAAAAAACTCCAGCGCTGAGGCCTAGCCGTCCGGTTGTCCAGGCTCCGAATCCGATTCAGCAGCCTCCGGCTTCACCGCCAGCAGTGATGGAGGCACCGTCGGCCCAGGCTCAGTCCGTCCCGTCTGTACCGCAGCCTGTTACGAAAGCCGCACCGGAGTCCGCACCAAAGCAGGAGCCTGCGTCAGAGGTCGGCATGGCCGAGCCAGAACATATTCAAGCTGTTGCAGATCGCTCGGATTCAGCTGCATATTCCCTAGCAGAGCCGGTGGTGCAGGTCGCTCCGGAGCCGACCCGATCGCCAGCTCCTGCGGTGACGCCTGAGCCTGCTGCGGTTCAGCAAACCACGCCCTCGGCGAATCATGAAGCTGTCGCAGAGGCAGGCCAAATGCCCGCCGACGATGCGTCCGAGAGCGCTGAAAGCGCCGAGGTCGTCGATATGGCTGATGCTCCCGAAGAGCAGGATGCCAGCGAGGCGGCCTGGGCAGGCATGCCCGATGAGGGCTGGTCTGACGATGGGCGCTGGGGTGATGATGCTGACCTGGATGTCGGCCAGCCCCTGCATGCCATGCCGCCCATGGAGTCTGACGAGCCGGCGGCCCAGAGCGCAAGCGGCGGCTATGTCAGCACGGCCCAGGATGCAGCCCCTGTGGAGTGCACCCCCGAGGGCGATCTGTGGTTTGGCGTGGTGCAGCAGTTGCTGCAGAGCGAAGCCGTGGTGGCTGTGGCGCGGCAACTGGCGCTGCAGTCGCAGCTGCTGGGCCGTGAAGGCGATCTGTGGCGGCTGCGCGTGGAGTCCAACTCGCTCAATCAGGCTGGCACACGTGATCGTCTGCGTGCTGCGCTGGAAGCAGCCGGTCATGCGCGACAATTGCAGGTTGAGCAAGGGCCGGTGACGGACAGTCCTGCCCGCCGGCTGGCCCTGGAAAGGCAAGCTAGCCAGTTGCTGGCCGAGGACATTGTCAAAAGCAATCCGCAGGTACAAACCTTGATGCGAGACTTTGGCGCGAAAATCGTGCCCGGTAGTATCAAGCCCATATCTATTCAGCCTGAATAAGGCGTTTCAACAAAAGAAGGAATTCTCATGTTCAACAAAGGACAACTCGCCGGTTTGATGAAGCAAGCTCAGGCCATGCAGGACAACCTGAAGAAGGCTCAGGAAGAGCTGGGCAATATCGAAGTTGAAGGCGAATCCGGTGCCGGTCTGGTCAAGGTCGTGATGACCTGCAAGCATGACGTCAAGCGCATCACCATCGATCCCAGCCTGCTGGCCGAAGACAAGGACATGCTGGAAGACCTGGTGGCTGCTGCCTTCAACGCGGCTGTGCGCAAGGCCGAAGAGACCTCCAACGAGAAGATGGGCAAGATCACTGCGGGTATGCCTGGACTGCCAGGCGGGATGAAGTTCCCGTTCTGACGGATTTTCCCTTGAGCGGCAGTGCCGCTTCCCCGGCAAAGAGATGGCTGCGATGCCGCGATGCGGTTCTTGCTCGCTGTCCCTGGCCGGAGTGTGCAGGGGATGAATGGCGATCTGCGCAGTGGCAGATCGCCTTTTTTCTGGTGACTGAAAGGACAACGCGTGTCTGATGTGCAATCTCTGGATGCCTTGATCGAGGCCTTGCGCCGACTGCCGGGCGTGGGCATCAAGTCGGCGCAGCGCATGGCGTTTCATTTGCTGCAGCGTGATCAGGCCGGGGCGCTGCAGCTGGCGCGGGCACTGGACTCTGCGGTGAACTCGGTGCATCACTGCGAGCGCTGCCACACGTTTACCGAAGGCGCTATCTGCCGCATCTGTGATGACGCCGGGCGCGACGGCGCTCGGCTGTGCGTGGTCGAAGCGCCGGCCGATCTGGCTGCCATGGAGCGCACGGGGGCCTATCAGGGCTACTACTATGTGCTGATGGGGCGGCTGTCGCCGCTCGATGGCGTGGGTCCCAAGGAAATCGGCATGAAGCAGTTGCTCGAGCGTGCCTGTGACGGCGTGGTGCAGGAGGTGATTCTGGCCACCAGCTTCACGGCCGAGGGCGAGGCCACGGCCCATGCCGTCAGCGAGGCGCTCAAGTCGCGCGGCATTCTGGTCACGCGGCTGGCGCGCGGCGTGCCTATAGGCAGCGAACTCGAATATGTGGATCTGGGCACGATTGCCCACGCGCTGGTGGATAGGCGCTGAAGATATTTATTGGATTGGCTTCAAGCGCTTTTCTATCAAGCGTTTGTTGCTATCTACTTCGTTAAACGAGTAGATATAAAAAAGCCCGCTGGTTTTGCGAACAGCGGGCTTTTTTGCGGCTGGCGAGGCTTATTTGCGCTTCTTGGCAGGTGTGCCGCCGCGTGCCTTGGGTTCGCTCTTGCCGCCGCGGGGAGCGGTTGCGGTGCTGGTCTTGGCGCTCTTGCTGGCGGTGGCTGCCACCTTGCTGCCGCCACGAGTGTTGCGGGCTGAGCTGTCGCTGCTTTCGGCGCGTGCGCTGCGGGCTGCGCGGCTGGGCAGGTAGGCAATCAGTGACTGGCCGGGGCGCAAGGATGCCGTGGACTTGAGGTCGTTCCAGTCCGCGAGGTTGGAGACGCTGATGCCATAGCGGCTGGCCACGCTGACCAGGGTATCGCGCTTGCGCGCCTTGACCGTGGTGCGCACGGTCACGACTTCAGGTGCGAAGGAGATCTGACCGTTGTCGGCCACATGGCCGGGCACATCGGTCTTGACGTTGGCATCGCGCGGCACCATCAGGGTCGAGCCGGCCTTGATCAGCATGCGCGGCGGGATGTTGTTGATGGCGCGCAGATCGGCTTCGCCCAGGCCTGCACGCTGGGCGGCTTCGGCCACGGTGATGGTGGTGGGCACGGTCCATACCGTCCAGCTGGCAAACTGGCCTTCGCTATAGGCCTGCAGATTGCGGCGGAAAACCTTGGCATTGTCCCAGGGCAGCAGCACCTGTGGTGTGGCGCGCGCAAAGATCACCGGCTTGTGAAAGCTGGGGTTGAGTGCCTTGAAGTCCTTGACGCTGACATCGGCCAGCTTGGCCACCAGCTCCACGTCGATGTCGTGCGGCAGATCCACGGCCTGGAAATAGGGGTGGTTTTCGATGATGGGAAGCTCGGTGTTGAACTTCTCGGGTTCGGCCACGATGTTCTTGACGGCTTGCAGCTTGGGCACGTAGTTGCGGGTTTCGGCCGGCATCTGCAGATCAAGGTAGCCGGCGGGCTGGCCCAGCTTTTCATTGCGCTTGATGGCGCGGCCCACGCTGCCTTCGCCCCAGTTATAGGCGGCCAGGGCCAGATGCCAGTCGCCGAACATGTTGTAGAGCTTTTGCAGATAGTCGAGCGCAGCGCGGGTCGAGGCCAGCACATCGCGGCGATCATCGCGGAAGACATTTTGCTTGAGGTCGAAATAGGTGCCCGTGGCCGGCATGAACTGCCACATGCCGGCGGCTTTGGCGCTGGATACGGCCTGAGGGTTGAAGGCGCTCTCGATGAAGGGCAACAGCGCCAGCTCTGTCGGCATATTGCGGCGCTCCAGTTCCTCGACGATGTGGAACAGGTATTTGCTCGATCGCTCCGTCATGCGCTGGATGTAGTCGGGGCGCGTGGCATACCACTGCTCTTGGTTCTGGACCAGATCCTGCTCAAGATTGGGCATGGCAAAGCCCTTGCGGATGCGAACCCAGAGATCGCCCGTGGCTTCCAGTTCAGCGACTTCGGAGCTGCCGACTTTGCCCTGGCCCAGGGGTTTGAGAGGGCCGTTCGGATACATGGGGTCGACGCTGCTGGTGGTTGCGCAGCCGGTTAATATCAGTGCGCTTGTCAGCAGCAGGGTGGATAGCAGCTTCATCAGAAAACGTTTTTCCATTGGCGCAGGGTAGCCAGCACGCTGGCGGGCTCCTCGGGCTTGGTTTGAGGATCATGGTGCACGGCGGCCGCGATCACATCGGCAGCGCGGCTTCGCATGAACGGGTTGATGGTCAGCTCGGTCTGCAATGTGGAGGGCAGCGTGGGCAGCCCGTTCTTGCGCAGTTGCTGGCAATATTCCAGATACTGAGCCAGTTCCGGATTGTTTGGTTCCACGGCCTGCGCAAATCGCAGGTTGGAAATTGTGTACTCATGTGCACAGCACACCAGCGTGTTGCCGGGCAGGGCGGCCAGTGCGTCCAGCGAAGCCTGCATCTGCGCTGCAGTGCCTTCGAAGAGGCGGCCGCAGCCGCCCGAGAACAGCGTGTCGCCGCAGAACAGCAGGGGCTGGCTTTGCGCCCGGGTGCTGAAGAAGGCGATATGACCGCTGGTGTGCCCGGGCACATCGATGACCTGCCAGGGGCCACCGAACAACTCGACGCTGTCGCCGCCCTGTACGCGCGTGACCGGCTCGGGCAGGGACTCATAGGCAGGGCCCCAGACGGGAGCGCCGGTGGCCGCACGAATGGTCTCGACGCCGCCCACATGGTCGGCATGATGGTGGGTGACTAAAATGCCCAGCAGTTTCAGACCCCGCTGTGCCAATGTGCTCAGCACAGGCTCGGCCTGACCCGGATCGACGACCACGGCATGTTCTGCATCGTGGAGCATCCAGATGTAGTTGTCGGAAAAAGCGGGAATGGGCAACAGGTTCATGAGCTGCAAAATTATAGAGATGCATCACTGGACGGATTCAGCCCTCGGGCACTACCTCCTGAAATGGGAGCAGCAGCGCTTTGACGAGGCGGTGGCCGATATCTTTGGCTACCACGCCTTGCAACTGGGCTTGCCGCAGCTGCAAGGCCTGCGCGGCAACCGCATGCCCCATCGCTGGCTGGCACTGGAGGGCCTCGATCCCGTTCCGGATGCAAAAGCAGGCACTGTAGCGCAAGCGGCGGCGGACCGAGTGTCGCAGGTGCAGCCGCCTGCCGATGATGCGCATAATTTTGCCCCTTTGATGCCGGCGCTCCGGACAGCCCCGGAAGCCCTGCCTTTTGCCGAGGCCAGCCTCGACCTGCTGCTGATGCCGCATACGCTGGAGGCTTCGAACGATCCGCATGCCGCACTGCGCGAGGCTGCGCGCGTGCTGGTGCCCGAAGGGCGGCTGGTGATCAGCGGACTGAACCCTTCCAGTCTGCTGGGCTTGCAGCGCCGGGTGGAGCGCAGTGCGGGTTATTTGCCGGACCTGAGCCTGGGGGTGGGCTACTGGCGTTTGCGCGATTGGCTGCGATTGCTGAGCTTCGAGATCGAAGCAGTGCAATTTGGCTGTTATCGTCCTGCCACTGAAAGTGAAAAGTGGCTGAGCCGCTGGCAGTTCATGGAGGGCCTGGGCCACCGCTGCTGGCCGGTGATGGGGGGCGTCTATTGCGTGGTGGCCGTCAAGCGCGTGCAGGGCATGCGACTGATGAGCCCGAGCTGGCGCAAGGGCAGCGTGCCGGCCGGCATGAAGGCGCCCGTGACCCAGAGGCAGCCGCCGGACATGTTCTGGCGTAACAAGGAAGAAAATTGAATCAAGTTGTGATCTATACCGATGGTGCCTGCAAGGGCAATCCCGGCCCTGGAGGCTGGGGCGCATTGCTGCAGGCCGGATCGGCACAGAAGGAACTCTTCGGTGGTGAACTGGGAACCACCAATAACCGCATGGAACTCAAGGCCGTGATCGAGGCGCTGTCCGCGCTCAAGCGTCCCTGCGATGTGGTGCTGTATCTGGACAGCCAGTACGTGCGCAAAGGCATTACCGAGTGGATCCAGGGCTGGAAGGCCAAGGGCTGGGTCACCGCGTCCAAGGAGCCCGTCAAGAATGTCGAGCTCTGGAAGCAGCTGGACGCGCTGGTGCAGGGCAGCGGCCACCGTATCGACTGGCGCTGGGTCAAGGGCCATGCCGGGGACCCAGGCAACGAGCGCGCCGATGCGCTGGCCAACAAGGGCGTGGAGTTGGCGCTCAAGAACGGCTGAGTCAGCAGCTGGACCAGTTGCGCTGGCTCAGTTCGTGATCTGTGCCAGTGCTTCTTGGATCTGCTGCTCGGATTCGGGACGCACGATGCGCGCCACTTCCTTGCCGTCACGCAGAAAAATCAGCGTGGGCCAGAGCTTGACGCGATAGCTGCGCCCCAGCGGCCGGCCGGGACCATCTTCCACCTTGATGTGCGCCACTTCGGGCTGGACTGACAGCGCGGACTGCAACAGTGGCTGGGCGCGCTGGCAGTGGCCGCACCAGGGGGTGCCGAATTCCAGCAAATTCGCGCCCTTGAGCGCATCGATGGCCTGCCTTGTGGGTTCTGTGGCCCAGTGGGTGGCTTGGTATGGCATGAAATATTTCCCAGAATGGATCGAAGGTCGAAGACCAGACGGCAAGTCTGTCTTCAGATCAGGCCCTGCAGCAGCAGGACGTTGACGGATTCTCCGGGCAGGACATCGCCGCGCGCATCGTCCAGCACGATGATGCAGTCGGCTGCGACCATGGAGCTGAGCACGCCCGAGCCTTGCGGGCCCGTGGTGCGTACGGCGGCCTGGCCCTTCTCATTGAGTTCGAGTATGCCGCGCAGATATTCGGTACGACCCGGGCGTTTGCGCAGGCGCTCGCTGCTGATCGCCTGCAGCAATGGCGCAGGGGCGCCGCGTTCGCCAGCCAGCATGGCCAGGGCCGGGCGCACAAACATCAGAAAGCTCACCATGGCGGCCACTGGGTTGCCGGGCAGTCCCAGCAGCACCGCCGGGCGCTGAGTGGGCGGTAGGTTGCTCTGATTTTGGGAGCCGCTTGCGCCTGTCTTGATTGGAATACCTGCCGACCTGGTCAGTGAAATTCCACCGGCGGGAGCAAGCAGGCCCACCGCCAGTGGCCGACCGGGACGCATGGCCACTCGCCAGAACTGCACGGTGCCCAGGCGCTGCAGCATCGCGCGGGTGTGATCGGCCTCGCCGGCGCTGATGCCGCCACTGGTCAGCACCACATCGGCCAGGGTGGCTGCTTCGCGCAGGCGCTCTTCCAGCGCGGCCGGCTCATCGGGCACGGCCCCCAGGTCCAGCACATGGGCACCCAGTCGGCGCAGCAGCGCCTGCAGGCTGAAACGGTTGCTGTCGTAGATGGCTCCCTCGCGCGGCTCGGCGCCGGGGCTCAGCAGCTCGTCGCCGGTGGAGAAGTAAGCCACGCTGAGCCGGCGCCGCACGCTGACCTGGCCCAGTCCCAGACTGGCCAGCAGGCCAAGAGCGGCTGGTGTGAGACGCTGGCCGGCCTGCAGCGCCACAGAGCCTTGCTCCAGGTCTTCGCCGCGCAGGCGACGATTGGCACCTGCACGCAGGGCATGGCCGTCAAACTGAATGCACTCCTGGCCAGCGCTGGCCTGTTCATGGGCTACCACCGTGTCCGCACCCACCGGCATGACCGCACCCGTCATGATCTTCACGCATTGGCCAGAGCCAAGCCGGCCTTGCCAGGGCCCTCCTGCCAGTGCCGTCCCCACCACACGCAGCACCAGTGGCCGGCCGGGCTGCGCCCGCTCCAGTTCGCTGCCTGCAAAGGCATAGCCGTCCATGGCGCTATTGTCATGGGGGGGGACGTTGACGGGGCAGACCACATCGGCTGCCAGCACACGATCAAGAGCCTCGGGCAGGGCGACGGTTTCCACCTCTGCGACCGCACCCAGCGGCTGCAGCAGGGCCTGCAGCTGTTGCAGCACCTGGTCAGTGGTCAGCGTCTGGGCGCTGGTGGAAGCGGCAGGTTGAAAAGTCGCAGTCATAACAGCAGAAAATAAAAAACCTCATGACGGGATGCGGCCATGGGGCTGCGTGGCACTTTACGCTTTTGGCTTGAGGCGCCGGTGAATCAGGATTGGCGTTCGGGGGCGATTTGCTCCAGATCAAGCAACTGGGCCAGCGTGTTGGCGTTGCTGAAGGCCTGCTCGTCCCCGGGGCGGTCAAATAGGGCCTGGGCGCTGCGATGCTGGCCGGTCCAGGCATCTATCTTGCGGCCGCCGCCGATGATGAAGCGCTCGAGGCTTGGGGCGAGCTGGGCCCGCAGCAGGCAGAACACGGGCTGGGCGCGCAGTTGCGGCGGCTGACCCGGCAGGGCATGCTCGGTATCCCAGCCGTGAGCGATGACGATATCGGCATCGCCGCGCGACGCCAGCATTTGCGCAGCCAGATCGAGGGGCAGCAGCGGCGTATCGCAGGGCACGCAAAGCAGCCATGGCGTGCGGCAATGCGCGAGGCCAGCCATGAATCCCGCCAACGGGCCGGGGTAGTCGGGAAGGCTGTCGGCGCAGACCTCGGCAGCCAGTGGCTGGCCCAGCTCAGCATAGGCCGCTGCATTGCGATTGGCATTGATGAGCAGGGGGCCGACTTGCGGGGCCAGGCGCTGCAATGCATGCAGTGCCAGTGGCAAGCCTTGAAAGCGCTGCAGGCCTTTGTCCACGCCGCCCATGCGTGCACCGCGCCCCCCGGCCAGCACGCAGCCGGTGATCTGCTCAGGGGGGATGCGTGAGTCAGCCACCGATATAGCTCATCTCGATGCGCCGACCTTGCCGCACCGGCGCCACATCGGGCGGCATTTCGCTGCGCAGCTGCGAGTAGCGATCGTCGCGCTGCTGCCAGATGGGGGCGATGGCGCCGGCAATCTCGGCATCGCTGGCGCCGGTGCGCAGCAGGCTGCGCAAGTCCCAGCCCTGGCTGGCGAACAGGCACAGATAGAGCTGGCCCTCGGTGGACAGGCGTGCGCGGTTGCAGTCGCCGCAGAAAGCATGGGTCACACTGCTGATGACGCCCACCTCGCCCAGTTGCGGGTCATATTGACCGCTGGCATCGGCATAGCCCCAGCGCACGGCGGTCTCGCCAGGGGCACTGGGCGCCAGCGGGATCAGCGGCAGCTCGGCGCGCAGACGCGCTATCACCTCGTCCGAGGGCAGCACCTCGTCCATACGCCAGCCGTTGGTGGCGCCCACGTCCATGTATTCGATGAAGCGCAGTGTGATTCCCGTGCCGCGGAAGTAGCGGGCCATGGGCAGGATCTGGTCGTCATTGGTGCCGCGTTTGACCACCATGTTGACCTTGATGTGCGACAGACCTGCGGCCTGCGCAGCCTCGATGCCCGCCAGCACATCGGTCACGGGGAAGTCCACATCGTTCATGCGCCGGAACACGGCGTCGTCCAGCCCGTCGAGGCTGACGGTCACGCGATTCAGGCCGGCGTCCTTCAGGGCACGGGCCTTGCGTGCCAGCAGCGAAGCGTTGGTGGTCAGTGTCAGGTCCAGCGGCTGGCCATCGGGCGTACGCAGCTCGGCCAGCTGGGCGATCAGGGCTTCGATGTTCTTGCGCAGCAGCGGCTCGCCGCCGGTCAGGCGCAGCTTGCGCACGCCATGGGCGACAAAAAGTCTGGCCAGGCGCGTAATTTCCTCGAAGCTCAACAGCGAGCTGTGGGGCAGATATTGGTAGTTCTTGTCGAAGACTTCCTTGGGCATGCAGTAGTTGCAGCGGAAGTTGCAGCGGTCGGTGACGCTGATGCGCAGGTCGCGCAAAGGCCGTCCCCATTGATCCTGCAGCAGCCCGGTAGGGGTCTGCAGGGGGCTGGGGACGATTGCGTTGCGGCTCGCCGCACGCTCATCGACCAAGGGGATCACACGTTCTGCCATGGGCTCGATTGTGCCGCAAGCGCGAAGTCCGGGACGGCTGCGGGCTTGTTGTGGTTTATCAAATTTGATAGCTGTTAGCGCTTGATGGTATTGTGGATCAGTCTTTTGTAGTGGTTTCCGCGGGTTGCTGAGCGATCGGCTTCCAGCCTTTGAACTCGGGGTAGAACTCGGCCACGCCGGGGCCGTTGAAGTCCCAGCCCAGGCATTGGCCCAGATGGCGTGGCGGCAGGCCCGAGCCATTGGGGCCGAACTGGTTGAGCACGGTGTGGAAGGCGGGCGTTGCCATATTGAACAGCAGCTCGCGCAGATGCGTGCAGCCCACCACCCCGCCCAGATTGTCGGCAATGGCGCGGCGCCACCCACGGGCTATGCAGCAGCCCACCATCTTCTGCATGGACTTTGTGGCCTGGGGGCAGTGGCCCAGGGGGTGGTCGTCCATGGCAGCCTCTATGCCGTGCACCACCATGTCGGCATCGATGGTCAGGCGGATCCACATATGGTGAATCGGCTTGCCTGCCGGCACTTTGCGGCGGCCGTGCAGCTCGATGTCATAGGTTTTCTGGTCGATCAGCTCGGCTTCCACGTCCCACATGCCGTCATCACGGGCATAGCCCCGGTATTTGACGTCGCGCATGTGGATGGGGGCTGGCGTGCGGCTGGCACTGGGAGGCAAGGGCATGGGGTATACGTTGTTATGGCGGGCGACGACGGCATGTCGGAGCATGGCTGGATCGCCCGCGATGATCTTGAATCGGGTCTGGTGCGCCAGACCCGATTTCATTATCAAAGAGATAGCAGGCTTGTCCAGCACCAAGCGGACAGCGCGGCGGCAGGGGGGCGACCCCGAGCCCGGCGGCAAGCGCCTAGCTGCTCGTGGGTATTTGCCCGGTGAGTGCTGCGGCCTTGAGTGCGGCCAGATCGAGAACTTCCAGTTTGCCGCGCCGCAGTTGCAACCAGCCGGCCTGCTGCAGCTCCTGCAGTATCTGGTTGGTGGTCTGGCGCGACAGGCCCAGCATGCGTGCGATCTGCTCCTGCGAGACGGCCAACTCGCGGTGAGTGCGCATGCGGTCGGCCCATTGCTCGTGGCCCATGGCCATCTGCACCAGGCGGCACATCACACGCTGCGGAGCAGGCAGCACGGTCTGTTCCTCCAGCGCAATCAGGCTGGAGCGCAGCTTGTGGGTCAGCAGCAGGGCCATGTGGCGCCAGCAATGCGGGTTGGCATCCAGCCATTCGCGCAGCGGCGTTATAGGGATATGCAGCAGAGCGCAGGCGGTATTGGCGCAGGCGTCGTGGGTGCGGGGCTCGCCATCGAAGAGGGCGATCTCGCCCAGCCAGCTTGGCGGCTCGATCAAGGTCAGCAAGGCTGTGCGGGTGTTTTCCTGAAGTGCTGCCGTGCCGGAGATGCTGAGCGAGCCCCTGGCCACCGCATACAGGCCGCAGGGGGCATCGCCGCGGCGAAACAGCCATTCGCCGGCGGTCAGCAGCCTTGGCTGGGCCAGTTGCTGCATCTGGGCGGTCAACTCCGGCGGCAGGGAGCGGAACCAGCGCCCGGCCTGCACAATGGCCCAGAGGTCATTGGAGTTGACATGCTCGAAGCTGCCGCGCTGGCGTGCAGTGGGCACTGAGGCCGGTGCAGGCCTGGGTAAGGGGTTTAGCGCTTGTGTCGGTGGCATGACAGACGGCAAGGTTGATGCTGCGCCACCATGCTCTGACAAGCGACCAGGAGATACAGCGATGAAAACCCTAATCGATCAACTGTCCAACTACGCCGACTACCACCGCGACCCGCGCAATATCGTGACGCACTACATTGGCGTGCCCATGATCATGCAGGCGGTGGTCATTCTCCTGGCCAGGCTGCAATGGGGAGCGCCTGGCGGTATGCCGATCTCGCTGGCCCTGCTGGCAGCGCTTGCCGCTGCGGTGTATTACTGGCGGCTGGACGGGCGCTACGGCCTGTTCATGAGCGTGCTGCTGGCCGCCATGCTGGCGCTGGCCACTCCCATCGCCGCGCAGCCCATGGGCAGCTGGCTGGCCTGGGGGCTGGGTTTGTTTGCGCTGGGCTGGGTGATCCAGTTCATCGGTCACTACTGGGAAGGACGCAAGCCCGCTTTTTTTGACGATGTGATGGGCCTGCTGATAGGCCCGCTGTTTGTGGCGGCCGAGCTGGGCTTTGCGCTGGGGCTGCGCAAGGAGGTGCAGGCGGCGGTGGAGCAGCGCAGCGGCCCCGTGCGTCGCCGGCACCCGGTGAACGCTTGATATGCTCTGGTTCTGAGAGCTAAGTCCGCTATATGCATATTGGTTTGAGTGAGTTTTTATGGGTGTTGTGGCTAGCGGCGCCCGGCGGTAATACACAACTGTGCGTGCATCTTTCAAACATGTAATGCCTGCGTTAGGGTCATGCGCCTAAAATCGCGGGCTGACCCTAGGGGGCTGATGCCTTGTTGGCTCTTGCGGGGCTTTTTGTATTACTTCACCCAACCATCATGTCTCTGAACAATGTGACCCCCGGCTCCAAGACGCCTGAAGTCTTCAACGTCGTCATCGAAATCTCGGCCAACTCGGCTCCCGTGAAGTACGAAGTGGACAAGGAGTCCGGCTGCCTGTTCGTGGATCGTTTCCTGGGCACTGCCATGCACTACCCCGTGAACTACGGCTATGTGCCCCAGACCCTGTCTGGCGACGGCGACCCCGTGGACGTGCTGGTGATGACTCCCTTCCCCCTGCCCAGCGGCGTGGTCGTGCCCTGCCGTGCCATCGGCATCCTGGAGATGGAAGACGAGTCCGGCGTCGACGGCAAGGTTCTGGCCGTGCCCACACAGAAGCTGCTGCCTTCCTACGACAAGATCAACCACCTCAGCGACATCCATGAGCTGACCCTGCAGCAGATCGCCCACTTCTTCGAGCACTACAAGGATCTGGAAAAGGGCAAGTGGGTCAAGGTTCTGGGCTGGAAGGGCGTGGACGCGGCACACAAGGAAATCGTGGACGGTATCGCCAACTACAAGGGCTGATCCAAACTAGTAAAGGGTCTCTAACCTTTACTTGCAGAGAAGCCCCGCAATCTGCATATATACAATTTGAAACGCACCTGGCGGACCTCGCTTGGTGCGTTTTTTTATGGCCTGCATCGATAGATACGAGGGGGAGCGCATGAGTTGGAAGATTTCGGACTGGCGCGTGGGGACCAAGTTGGGCATCAGCTTTACGGCGCTGGTGTTGTTGTCTGCATTGCTCGGGTTGGTGGCCTGGCTGCAGCTGTCCAGCATTCATGCAGCGGGCCGCGAGGTATCCGAGGTGGCGCTGCCCAGCGTCTACAACGCAGCCTCCATGCGCTCCGAGTACAACCGGCTGCGACGCCATGAGGCAGGTATCGCCACTGCACGCACCCTGGTCGAGATCGAAGGCTACGAGCAGCAGATCCAGCAGCGCCTGAAGACCATTGCCGAGCAGGAGAAGGTGGTCCATGAGCTGATTGCCAGCCAGCCGCTGCGCGAGGCCTATGAAGGCTATCAGGCCAACAAGGCGAATTTCCTGAAGCTGCACGAGCAGCTGCTGGCGCGGGCCCGCGACGGCGACTACAACACCGTGGACAGCCAGGCCGGCATGGCCGATGAGCTGGGCCTGTTCTTTGCGGGGCTGTCCGAGCAGGCCTTCAGCCAACTGGCGGAAAGCACGGGCAAGCTGATGACGCTGCAACTCGAGAGCGCGGCCCAGGCCCAGCAGGCCGAAAAATCCAGCTTCGAGCTGGCTCGCTACTGGCTGCTCGGCACGCTGGCGTTGGTGGTGCTGTTTGCTGCCGTGGTCGGCATTGCGATGACACGTGCCATCACGGCGCCCGTGGCCACGGCCGTGGAGCTGGCGCAGGCCGTGGCTGCCGGCAAGCTGGGCATGGTGGTGAAGAACCAGCGCCGCGATGAAATGGGCTTGCTGCTCAACGCGCTGGAAGACATGCGTCGGCAACTGTCCGCCGTGGTCCAGGATGTGCGCGGCAATGCCCATGGCGTGGCCCTGGCGTCCAGCGAGATCGCGCAGGGCAATGCCGATCTTTCATCGCGCACCGAAAGCCAGGCCAGCGCCCTGGAGGAAACGGCGGCATCCATGGAGCAACTGGGCTCGACCGTGCGTCAGAACGCGGACAACGCCCAGACCGCCAATCAAATGGCAAAGAATGCCTCCGATGTCGCGGGTCGCGGCGGGGATGTGGTTGCCCAGGTGGTGGACACCATGAAGGGCATCAACGACAGCAGCCGCCAGATCGCCGACATCATCGGCGTGATCGACTCGATTGCCTTCCAGACCAATATCCTGGCCCTGAATGCGGCCGTGGAAGCCGCTCGAGCCGGCGAGCAAGGTCGTGGCTTTGCCGTGGTGGCGGGAGAGGTGCGCACGCTGGCCCAGCGCAGCGCCGAGGCGGCCAAGGAAATCAAGCAGCTCATTCATGCCAGCGTGCAGCGCGTGGAGCAAGGCTCGCAGCTGGTGGACAAGGCCGGCGCCACCATGGCCGAAATCGTGACGGCCATCGGCCGCGTGACGGACATCATGGGCGAGATCAGCGCGGCCAGTCGTGAGCAGAGCCAGGGCGTGGCCCAGGTGGGCGAAGCCGTCACCCAGATGGATCAGGCCACGCAGCAGAATGCGGCTTTGGTGGAGGAGAGCGCGGCAGCCGCCGACTCTTTGCAGCGCCAGGCCAAGGCACTGGTCGATTCGGTGGCGATTTTTCAGTTGGGCAATCAGGCCCAGAGCTTTGCCGCGGCGGCTCTGAAAAAACGTACCGAACCCGTCGCCAGGGCCGTTGCCGCCAAGGCCGCCGACCCGGGCCAGGCCAAAGCCGTGCAGATGGCCGCCAAGCCGACCCAGCCGGCCTTGAGCAGCGATCAGGACTGGGAGCAGTTCTAAGCCATTGACTGTTTCGGCAAGCAAATATTTCTCAGAACCCCGGTAGCGATCGCTACCGGGGTTTTTTTACAAGCTTTCATCAAACTGTCTTGATATTCATCAAGAAGCGGGGTGGCTTGGTGCCTTTTCAAAGCAATGTCTGTGCTTTGGAGCTCGAGAATCGCTATGGGTCTTTATTGGTAACTTCTAGTAACTGCAGGGCGGCGTAAGTGCCTGCCTACGTGGCTGTAGGTTCCTGAAGATAGGCAAGAAATATGAAACTGGAAACAATTGAAAACAGATAAGACCTTATCCCGGACCCTTGGATCTCATATGCGCTCCACAGAGATATTTTCCGATTGAGCAGAGAAATTGAATCCTCACGTCTCGCATGCGTGGATTCAAAAGCGGTATTCATAAAAAACTAATTGGTAATAGAGGGAGGTGCAATCAATGAAAAGCATCAAAATCTCCACGCGGATTCTCGGCACGTTCGGGATTCTGGTCGTGCTGCTGGTCGTGGTAGTGGCCATGGCATTGCTGCAGTTGCGCTCCATGCGCTCCAGCGCTGAAACCATCACGGGCAATGCCTTGCCCAGCGTGGAAGTGATCAACACCCTCAATACCGACCTGGCGCGCACCCGCTTGCTCGAGTTGCGGCATGTCAACAATGACGAAGCCGCCTATATGGCCCAGGTGGAGACCCAGTTCGAGCAGTTGCAAACGCATCTGGCAGAGGCGAAAAAGCTCTACGAGCCGCTGATCATCACGGCCGAGGAGCGCGAGCTCTATACCCAGTTCCTGCGCGAGAGAGAGCGTTATGTGGCGCTGAACAAGCAAT
The DNA here is from genome assembly GCF_000761245.1 of Comamonas testosteroni. Classification (GTDB taxonomy): domain Bacteria; phylum Pseudomonadota; class Gammaproteobacteria; order Burkholderiales; family Burkholderiaceae_C; genus Comamonas; species Comamonas testosteroni_C. The sequence goes on from NZ_AWOR01000057.1 coordinate 76,373, forward strand.
TGTTCGAGGCATCGCGCAGCGGCGACAAGGAGCGTGCCAAGCAGTTGCTGGGGGGGGAGTCTCTCAAGCTCTACGACGCGTCTTCGGCGACCCTGCAAAAGCTGATCAAGTTCAACAGCGATGTGGCAAGAGGCGAGACGCTGGCTTCGGAGGGGGTCTATGAACGGGCCGTGAGCCTGCTGATCGTGGCCGCCGCAGTGGCGGTGCTGGTGGCCCTGGGCGCCGGCCTCTGGCTGGTGCGTTCCATCCGCGCGCCGCTGGAGCAGGCCGTGCAGGCGGCGGACCGCGTGGCCAACGGGGATCTGAGTGGCGTCATTCGAGTGGAGCGAGAGGACGAAACAGGCCGCTTGCTCAGCGCCCTGCAGCGCATGCAAAGCAGTCTGGTGCAGACCGTGCGCTCGGTACGCCAGAACGCGGAAGGCGTGGCCTCGGCCAGTTCGCAGATTGCCTCGGGCAATGCCGATCTCTCCGGTCGCACCGAGGAGCAGGCCAGTGCGCTGGAGCAGACCGCCGCCTCCATGGAGCAGTTGGGCTCCACGGTGCGCCAGAACGCCGACAACGCCCGCGCCGCCAATCAGATGGCGGTGAATGCTTCCCAGGTGGCAGCGCAGGGCGGTGCCGTGGTGGCTGAAGTGGTGGAGACCATGAAGGGCATCAACAACAGCAGCCAGCAGATTGCCGACATCATCACGGTCATCGACTCCATCGCCTTTCAGACCAATATCCTGGCGCTGAATGCGGCCGTGGAAGCGGCTCGCGCCGGTGAGCAGGGCCGTGGTTTTGCCGTGGTGGCGGGCGAGGTGCGCACCCTGGCCCAGCGCAGTGCCGAAGCCGCCAAGGAAATCAAGGCCTTGATCAGCACCAGCGTGCAGCGCGTGGAGCAGGGCACGCAGTTGGTGGACAAGGCCGGAGCCACCATGGCCGACATCGTCTCGGCCATCAGCCGGGTGACGGATCTGATGGCCGAGATCAGTGCCGCCAGCCAGGAGCAGAGCCAGGGGGTGGCCCAGGTTGGCGAGGCTGTGACGCAGATGGATCAGACGACGCAGCAAAACGCGGCGCTGGTGGAGGAGAGTGCTGCAGCCGCCGGCGCGCTGCGCAAGCAGGCGCAGGATCTGGTTCAGGCCGTGGCGGTCTTCCAGCTGCCTGCCAGCGCACTTCATGACCAGGCACCCAAGGCTGCAGCCCGTGCAGCGGTGCCGGCCGTGGTCGCCGCTGCCGCCCCGGCGCGTCAGGCTCCTGTCCGTCGTGTGGCCGCCCGTTCTGCCCCCATGCCGGCAGCCCCGCGCTCTTTGATGGGGGGCGCTGCTGCTGGTGAATCTGCGCCTGCCCGCAATGCGCCCAAGTCCTCGCTGAACGAGGATGACTGGGAAACCTTCTGAATGTCTCCAAGGGTTAGGGATTCAAGGCCGCTGCAAAGCGGCCTTTTTTTGTCTCCGCCTTCAGGCCTTGCGCAGCGGGCTATGGGATTGCAGCTCTTGCACATACTGGGCCATGCCTTCGCTCTCGCGCTGCAAAAAGCGCTCGATGGCATCGGCAAAAGCCGGGTGGGCCACCCAGTGGGCACTCGGTGTTTCCACGGGCAGCAGCGCACGGGCCATCTTGTGCTCTCCCTGGGCGCCGCCCTCGAAGCGGTCAAAGCCGTTGGCGATGCACCATTCGATGGGCTGGTAGTAGCAGGCTTCGAAATGCAAGCTGTCGATCCGCTCCAGAGCGCCCCAGTAGCGGCCATAGGCGACCTTGTTATTGATAGCTGCTTGCGCTTGTCCATCATCAAAAAACAATGGTTTTGATGCTGAATTCGTTGACTGTAAGGCGGTAGTAGCTATCAAACTTGATGCTACGGGCTGCCCGTTGCGCTCGGCAATGAACATCACCCAGCTCTCGGGCATGGCCGAGGCCATGGCGGCAAAGAACTCCGGTGTCAGATACGGCGGGTTGCCATGCTCCAAGTAGGTGCGCTCGTAGCAACGATAGAAGAAGGACCAGTCCTGCGCACCGATGTCGCGGCCTTGCAGGGCCTTAAAGCTCACGCCGGCCTCGGCAATCTTGCGCCGCTCCTGGCGAATCTTCTTGCGCTTTTCCTGGTTCAGCGAGCCCAGAAAATCGTCGAAGTCCTTCCAGCGGGGCGGTGTCGTTGCGGTGTCAGCGCAGGCCTGCATGCTGGCGGGCTCTGCCTCGGCGGGCAAAGTGGCGCGCGCAGCAGGGAGGGCGGGCGGCGTGTTCGTCCAGTGAAACTGCACCGTGCTGCGCTGCATCCAGCCGGCCGCCGCGCAGGCGGCAAGATCATCGGCATCGCCAAACAGCAGGTGCAGCGATGACAGCTGCTGCTCGGCTGCCCAGGCCTGGACGGCATGCACCAGCGCCACGCGCAGCGCCTGGCTGCGTGCCAGCAGACGCGAGCCTGGCACGGGCGTGAAGGGGACGGCCAGCAAACCCTTGGGGTAGTACGGCAGGCCATGCTGCTGATAGGCGCGAGCCCAGGCCCAGTCAAACACATATTCGCCGTAAGAATGGGTCTTGATGTAGAGGGGGCAGGCGGCCAGCAACTCATCGCCGTCCCAGACGGTGATGACCCGGGCGATCCAGCCGGTGTCGGGCGTGGCGCTGCCGCTTTGCTCCATGGCCGCCAGGTATTCGTGGCGCATGAAGGGCGTGGGCGTGGATTGAGAGGCCAGCAGCACATTCCAGGTTTGTGCGTCCAGCTGCTGCACGCTGGCAAGCACGCGAGTGATAATCTTGTTTTCGGCCATGCCCTGATTGTCGCGGGGGCTGGTGGCCTCACCGCCTAGCTTGCTTTTCATGACGCTTTCCATTTGCTGTGCCCAACGCAATTTTGTTGTGGGAGACCTCTCTGGCAATGTCCAGAAAATCATCGCCGCTGCTGCTGAAGCTTATGCCAACGGCGCCCGACTGCTGCTCACGCCCGAGCTTGCCCTGTGCGGCTACGCGGCCGAGGACCTGTATCTGCGTCCGGCATTTTTGGAGGCCTGCGACGCGGCCCTGCAGCAATTGCAGCAAGCCAGTGTCCAATGGCCGGGGCTGGCGCTGGTCATCGGTCACCCGCAGCGCGATGAACAAGGTAACAAACTGTTCAACGCTGCCAGCGTGCTGCGCGATGGTCTGCAGATTGCGCGCTACTTCAAGCAGCTGCTGCCCAATTTTGGCGTGTTCGACGAACAGCGCTACTTTGCGGCCGGTCAAGAGAGCTGTGTCTTTGAGCTCGATGGCATCCAGGTCGGCCTGCTGATTTGCGAAGACGCCTGGCATGCCGGCCCTGCGCGGGCTGCCGTGGCCGCAGGCGCCCAGTTGCTGGCCGTCATCAATGCCTCGCCGTTTCATAGCGGCAAATCCTCCGAGCGCGAGGCGGTGATTGCGCAGCGCGCCATGGAAAATGCGGCTCCCCTGGTGTATGCCCATCTGGTGGGCGGTCAGGACGAAGTCGTGTTCGACGGCTGCTCGTTTGCAGTGGACGCCAGCGGTCAGGTGGCGGCTCGCGCGGCAGCTTTCGAGGAAGAGCTGCCCATGGTGGCCGCGCATCTGGTGGATGGATGCGTGACGCTGACGGGGTCAGTCAAACCCCAGCTGAACCACCACCATGCGCTTTGGTCTGCGCTGGTGCTGTCCGTGCGCGACTATGTCGGCAAGAACCGTTTTCCGGGCGCACTCATCGGCCTGTCGGGCGGCATGGACTCGGCCCTGGTGCTGGCTATCGCAGTGGATGCGCTGGGCGCGGACAAGGTGCGCACGGTCATGATGCCTTCGCCCTATACGGCCGATATCAGCTGGCTTGACGCGCGCGAAATGTCCGAGCGCGTGGGCGTACAGCACGAAGAGATCGATATCGCGCCGCAGTTCGAAGCCTTCAAGGCGGCGCTGGCAGGCACTTTTGCCGGGCGCGCCGAAGACACGACCGAGGAAAACCTGCAGGCCCGTATTCGGGGGACCTTGCTGATGGCCATGAGCAACAAGTTTGGCTCCATCGTGCTGACCACAGGCAACAAGAGCGAGATGTCCACCGGCTACTGCACGCTGTACGGCGACATGGCTGGAGGCTTTGCCGTCATCAAGGATGTGTTCAAGACCGAGGTGTTTGCGCTGGCACGCTGGCGCAATGCCAACGATCCCTTCGGCACGGGGCTCGATCCCATTCCCGATCGCATCATTACGCGTCCGCCCAGTGCTGAGTTGCGCCCCGATCAGAAGGATCAGGACAGCCTGCCGGACTACGAGGTGCTGGATGCCATCGTGTCCCGTTACATGGAAAACAACGAGAGCATAAGCTCCATCGTCGCCGAGGGTTTTGCGCCGGCGGATGTGGAGCGGGTCACGCGTCTGATACAAATCAACGAGTACAAGCGTCGCCAGGCGCCGGTCGGTCCACGTCTGACAATGCGCAGCTTTGGCAAGGACTGGCGCTACCCCATCACCAACAAATTTCGCGCCTGAGGTTCTGCCTCCGGTGTTTGCCGATTTCAATCAATTGAGGAACCCGCCCCATGAAAATGATTACCGCCGTCATCAAGCCCTTCAAGCTCGAGGAAGTGCGCGAGGCCCTGGCAGAGTGTGGGGTGAATGGTCTGACCGTGACCGAAGTCAAGGGTTTTGGTCGCCAGAAAGGCCATACCGAGCTCTATCGTGGCGCCGAGTATGTGGTCGATTTCCTGCCCAAGGTGAAGATCGAAGTCGTGGTGCGAGATGAAGATGTGGACCGCTGCGTGGATGCCGTCGTCAACGTCGCGCGCACCGGCAAGATTGGAGACGGCAAGATCTTCATCACCCCCGTGGAGCGAGTGGTGCGCATCCGCACGGGCGAGCTGGACGACACTGCTGTCTGAGCAGGCATGCCGGGTCCAGTTATGCGCCCCAGTTATGCGCGCCAGACATGCGCCCCAACCAAAAAGCCAGACCTTGAGTCTGGCTTTTTTCATGGCCCGGAGCGGGGCTTGCGCACTGCCTGCAGCGCTGCGGGCCGGCGGATGCCGTTCCACAGGGTTTGCAGGCCTCAGATCACCGAGCGCAGAGGCGGCGTATCCAGCTGACTGCCTGCATTCTGGACGAGATTTTGCAGCAGGGCCGAGGTGTCGCTGCTGCTTTCGACCAGGCCCATCTGCCACTCGCCCATGAAGCCGTTGCCCACGCAGGACTGAAGAAACTGCAGCATGGCGTCGTAATAGCCATCCACATTGAGAATGCCGACGGGCTTGTCGTGGTAGCCCAGCTGGCGCCAGGTCCAGACTTCGAACAGCTCTTCAAACGTGCCGATGCCGCCGGGCAAGGCCACGAAGGCGTCGCTGCGCTCGGCCATCATGGCCTTGCGCTCGTGCATGTTCTTGACGATGTGCAGCTCGTCGCAGGCCTGGTTGGCCAGTTCCTTGTCGACCAGCGCCTGAGGGATGATGCCGACGACACGGCCGCCAGCTTGTTGCGTGGCTTCGGCCACCACGCCCATCAGGCCGCTGCGTCCGCCGCCATAAACCAGCTGGCCGCCGCGCGAGCCTATCCATTGGCCCACGGCCTTGGCGACTTCGGTGAATTGAGGGTTGGTGCCGGGGCGTGAGCCGCAGTACACGCAAATGGAAAAAGCGGGTTGGGTCATACGATGAAACGGTGATAAAGAGCGGCAGCCCAGATGGCGCCGCACAGGCACAGGGCCAAAAATACAGCGGCGCTGCCCATGTCCTTGGCTTTCTTTGACAGCTCGTGCCATTCCGGGCCGATACGGTCTATGGCTGCCTCTATGCCGGTATTGAGCAATTCCACAATGAGAACCAGGATGACGCTGCCGGCCAGCAATGCTGCCTGCTCCCAGCTCTGACCTAGCCAGAGCGCCAGAGGAATCATGACAACAGCACAGATGGCTTCTTGCTGAAATGCTTTTTCGTGCCAGCCGGCCTTGAGGCCAGCCAGCGAGTAGCCGCCGGCATGCAGCACCCGGGACAGGCCGGTGCGGCTCTTTTGCGGGTTGACGGGGTCGGGTGAGGAGGCGCTCATGGAGAGATTGGGTCAGCGAATGTGTTTTGGAGTGGGGGCCTGATGCACCAGCTGGGTGCCGGCCCAGGCGTCGTGCCAGAACTGCTTTCGGGGGTGAAAGCGGCTCAGCAGTGCCCAGATCAGAATCCAGCCCAGGAGCAGCACCAGCACCTCCAGTGGCGGCAGGCCCAGCGGGTAGAGCAGGGCCAGCGGCGGCAGCCACCACATCCAGCTGGCTGCGTAGCGCAGCAGGGCGCGGGTCTGCGTCAGCGGGCGACCTTGGGTATCGACCACGCGGATATGCCAGGTCTTCATGGCCAGCGTCTGGCCCTTGCTCCAGAACCAGACAAAGTAAATCCCCAGCACCACCAGCATGAAAGCCTGCAGCAGATGCCGATTGTCGAGTGCATTGCGCGTCTGAGACAGGGTTCCGAACAAATAGCCGGCAATGAACACCACGCCAAACAAAAGCATTCCTTCATAAAGCCAGCAAGCCATGCGGCGGCGAAGGCTTGGTGCTATGAAGTCAGGAGTGGTTGAGGGTGCTGCACTGCCTTTGCGGATCGGGGTGTCTTGCTGCATGAGGCAATTGTAGGGTTCAGGTCAGCAGGCTTGAAACTCGGTTTGCCGCATCGACGCTGTCATTGGTGCGAGTCTTGACCTGGCGCATCCAGCGGAGGCAGGGTGATCGGGGTGGCGCGAGGAATGTCCACGGGAGCCGTCTCCACAATCACCGAGGGCGTACGGATTGGGTGCGTCTCCACCATGGCCGGTGTTGCGGGCACGGGCGGTGGTGGGTGATGAATGGTTGCGGGCGGAATCTTGGGCAGATTGGGTACCGTATTGGGGGAGGCCGTGGCAGCAGGAATGCGCGCCAGCTTCTTGGAAGGCACAGGCTTGATGGCCGGTGCGGCGCTTACCACCTTGGGGGTGGCGCGGGCGGCCAACAGTCGCTTTTCTTCATCGCTCAGAGCCTGGTAGGCCTCCCACTGGGCCTGCTTGTCTGTTGCGAGCTTGTTGGTAATGGCGAAGTTCAGCCGGGCCTGGTTGCGCTGGGCGGCACTCAGGCCGGACCATGCTTCCATGCGGTCATGAAGTTTTTGCTGTTCGCGTTCGCTGAGTTTGTCAAAGCCATCCGCCAGGGCAATCCAGCGGCGCTTCTGTACCGAGCCGATCATGGCCCAGCGCTCTTCCAGCGGCTGCAGAATCTCACGCTGGTGGCTGCTGAGCTCGCCCCAGCGTGGGCCCGAAGCCTGTGCCGAGGCTCTTTGGCGCGTGGACGGATCCGCATGCATGGACTTGGATGCAGCTACCGTGGCGGGAGGCACGGAGCTGGGTGCCAGCCTGACTTGCTGTACGACATTCCATCCTGTCCAGCTCAAGGCCACCAACAACAGCGCCGCCATGATGGCGGCGGTGTTGTCGGGTTTCAGGAGGGAGCGCTTCTCAGTGGGCATCAAGGCAGAGGTGGCAGGCTGTTTAGTGTTCTGATGGAGTGGCTGCCGAGGTCTTGAGGTACTGGATAAAGCCAGGGTCAGAGTAGGCAGCAGGGGGCAGATCATCGGTCAGCAAGGCGGTATCGACCTCGGTGACTTCGCTCAGCATACTTTGTTCGGTGTCGGAGTTGTAGATTACCAGGCCCGCAATGAGTGCAAAAACGGGGATGGCCGAGACCAAGGTGCGCCACCAGCCGTTGCCTTCGTCGGGATTGCCCAGTGTCAGGGTACTGCCCTGGGCAGATGTTGCGGTACTGGTCTGAACGCGCAGTACAGACGCTTCGCGGCGGCGTATGGACACGGCTTGCTCGCGGGAGGCGCGCAGACGTTCGGTGACTTCATACGGGAGCAAGGCTTCACCCTCACTCAGTCGGGCAGTGATTTGACGGGCGATACGGTCGACGGCCTGTTCTTGCCGGAGGGTGGGCACGGATTTCATAACTCGATTCCTTTGGCCTTGAGTGCCTTGCTCAATGTTTGGATGGCGCGAAAGCAATGGGTTTTGACACTGCCTTCTGAGCAACCCATGGCGGCAGCGGTCTCCGCGACATCCATCTCTTCCCAATAACGCATGAGAAAGGCCTCGCGTTGACGCGCAGGCAGCTCTTGTATCTCTTTTTCTATGCTTTGCAGTGTCTGCTTGCGTTCGGTCAGGCTCTCGGCGTTGTTGGCGGCGGATTCGTCGCTCTGGGTGGCATAGGTTTCCAGCCAGTCGAAGTCGCTGTCCCCGTCTACGGAAGACTCCAGGTCGCTGAAGTGAGTGAAAACGGCTCTCTGGGTCTTTTGGCGGCGAAACCAGTCCAGGGTGCTGTTCGACAGAATGCGCTGGAACAGCATGGGCAGCTCGTTGACGGGCTTGTCCCCATAGTGCTGGGCCAGCTTGAGCATGCTGTCCTGCACGATATCCAGGGCGGCCTCCTCGTCGCGGACATGGAAAACGCTGCGTTTGAAGGCGCGCTTTTCAACGTCTTTGAGGAATGCAGACAGTTCTTGTTCTGTGGCCAAGAGAGAGTAACCCTGGAGGAAGCGGGAGTTAGGTAGTGGCGAAAGCCGCAGATTATCGCATCCGATGATGTTTTTTTGTGTACTGCATTTGAAGGTCTTGTTGCAGTGCGATAATGATTTCCAACTTAAAGAAGCAAACGGATCACGGTCCGGCGTACACACAAACGTCCATGGCATGTGGTCTTAAGTCCTAAACCGGCCTCACAAGGGCTTCAGGCTAAGGGCACCGAAGGTTTTTCGTTAGAGAAATTCACAAAGGTTGATCATGGAAATCTCCAAAGCCGAGCTGGCCTCTGCAGCCGCCGCATCGTCGCCCAAGGGCGCCCAGGAATTGATGGGCTCCGAAATCCTCATCAAGTCTCTTCAGGCTGAAGGTGTCAAGCACCTGTGGGGTTACCCTGGCGGGGCAGTTCTCTATATTTACGACGCGCTCTACAAGCAAGACAGCATTCAGCATGTGCTGGTGCGCCACGAGCAGGCGGCCGTGCATGCTGCCGACGGTTTTGCGCGTGCCACCGGCGAGGTGGGCGTGGCGCTGGTGACTTCCGGCCCCGGTCTGACCAATGCGGTGACGGGCATCGCCACTGCCTATACCGACTCCATCCCCATGGTGGTGATTGCGGGTCAGACTTCGACCAATTACATCGGTACCGACGCATTTCAAGAGTGCGACACCGTGGGTATCACTCGTCCCATCGTCAAGCACAACTTCCTGGTCAAGGATGTGCGCGAGCTGGCCGAGACCATGAAAAAGGCTTTCCACATCGCCCGCACCGGCCGTCCCGGCCCTGTGGTGGTGGATATTCCCAAGGACGTGTCCTTCAAGAAGGCGCTGTACACGGGCTATCCCGAAAAAGTGGAAATGCGCTCGTACAACCCCGTCAAAAAGGGTCATGCGGGCCAGATTCGCAAGGCATTGCAGCTGCTGCTGACGGCCAAGCGCCCCTATATCTATACCGGCGGCGGCGTGCTGCTGGGCAATGCCTGTAACGAGCTGCGCCAGCTGGTGGACATGCTGGGCTACCCGGTCACGAATACGCTGATGGGTCTGGGTGCCTATCCAGCCAGCGACAAGAAGTTCCTGGGCATGCTGGGCATGCACGGCACCATCGAAGCCAACAATGCCATGCAGAACTGCGATGTGCTGCTGGCCGTGGGTGCCCGCTTTGACGACCGCGTGATCGGCAACCCCAAGCACTTCATGTCGGTGGAGCGCAAGATCATCCATATCGACATTGATCCCTCCTCCATCTCCAAGCGCGTGAAGGTGGACGTGCCCATCGTGGGCGATGTCAAGGATGTACTGAGCGAGCTGATCGCCATGCTGCGCGAGTCGGCACAGCGCCCCGATGAGACAGCTTTGGGTCAATGGTGGAGCACCATCGAAGGCTGGCGCAGCCGCGACTGCCTGAGCTACGACAAGTCCAACACCGAAGTCATCAAGCCCCAGTACGTGGTCGACACGCTGTGGAACATGACCAAGGATGCGAACGCCTACATCACCTCCGATGTGGGTCAGCACCAGATGTGGGCGGCGCAGTACTACCGCTTTGATGAACCCCGTCGCTGGATCAACTCCGGAGGTCTGGGCACCATGGGTGTGGGCCTGCCTTACGCCATGGGCATCAAGCTGGCCAAGCCCGACTCCGAAGTCTTCTGCATCACGGGCGAAGGCTCGATCCAGATGAACATCCAGGAGTTGGCCACCTGCAAGCAGTACAACACCCCGGTGGTCATCTGCGCGCTGAACAACCGTTTCCTGGGCATGGTGCGCCAATGGCAGGAAATCGAATACTCGGGTCGCTACTCGAGCAGCTATATGGATTCGCTGCCCGACTTCGTGAAGCTGGCGGAAGCCTTTGGCCACCGCGGCCTGCTGATCGAAAAGCCTGCCGATGTCGAAGCTGCGCTGCGCGAGGCACGCCGCATCGTGCGTGAGGAAAGCAAGACCGTCTTCCTGGACTTTCGCACCGATCCGACCGAGAACGTGTTCCCCATGGTGCAGGCCGGCCGTGGCATCACGGAAATGCTGCTGGGCGCCGACGACCTGTGATGCCTGGAAAGCCGATTTTCAGTGAATTCGGCCCCAAGTACTTACATGTAAAGCGCAAGTAGCTATATTTTAAATAGCATTTTTTGACGAATCTATTGCCCGCCGAGCTTGGCACTTACCGGTGTCAGGGGAGGGCGGCGAAAAGAGGAATCTCCCAATGAAACACATTATTGCCGTGCTGCTCGAGAACGAGCCTGGAGCACTGTCGCGCGTCGTGGGCCTGTTTTCTGCCCGTGGCTACAACATCGAATCCCTGACAGTGGCACCGACCGAGGATCCCTCGCTGTCGCGCATGACCATCCTCACCACAGGTTCGGATGATGTGATTGAGCAAATCACAAAGCACCTGAACCGACTGATTGAAGTGGTTAAAGTGGTGGACCTGACCGAAGGTGCTTACACCGAGCGCGAGCTGATGATGGTCAAGGTGCGTGCCGTGGGCAAGGAGCGCGAGGAAATGAAGCGCATGGCGGACATCTTCCGCGGTCGCATCATCGACGTGACCGAGAAGAGCTACACCGTGGAGCTGACCGGCGACCAGTCCAAGAACGACGCCTTCCTGCAAGCCATTGATCGCACTGCCATCCTTGAGACCGTTCGCACGGGTGCCTCGGGTATTGGCCGTGGCGAACGCATTCTGCGTGTCTAATGGCTGTTTGCACCACTTTTGAATCTGAATAAACCTTTTTAACCCCCTCAAGATAAGAGACCTGGAGCCATCATGAAAGTTTTCTACGACAAGGACTGTGACCTGAGCCTGATCAAGGGCAAGACTGTTGCCATCATCGGCTACGGCAGCCAAGGCCACGCACATGCTCAAAACCTGAACGACAGCGGCGTGAAGGTTGTGGTCGGTCTGCGCAAGGGCGGCTCTTCCTGGGACAAGGTCGGCAAGGCCGGTCTGACCGTGATGGAAGTCAACGAAGCCGTGAAGGCCGCTGATGTGGTCATGATGCTGTTGCCCGACGAAAACATCCCTGATGTTTACAACAACAACGTTGCTCCCAACATCAAGGCAGGCGCTGTGCTGGCGTTCGCTCACGGCTTCAATGTGCATTACAACCAGGTTGTGCCTCGCGCCGACGTGGACGTGATCATGGTTGCTCCCAAGGGCCCTGGTCACACCGTGCGCTCCGAATACCTGAAGGGCGGCGGCGTGCCTTCGCTGATCGCTGTGTACCAGGACGTGTCCGGCAAGGCTCGCGATATCGCTCTGTCCTATGCTTCTGCCAACGGCGGCGGCAAGGGTGGCATCATCGAAACCAATTTCAAGGAAGAAACCGAGACTGACCTGTTCGGCGAGCAAGCCGTGCTGTGCGGCGGTGCTGTGGAACTGGTGAAGATGGGCTTCGAGACTCTGACCGAAGCTGGCTACGCTCCCGAAATGGCTTATTTCGAGTGCCTGCACGAGCTCAAGCTGATCGTTGACCTGATGTATGAAGGCGGTATCGCCAACATGAACTACTCCATCTCCAACAACGCGGAGTATGGTGAGTACGTGACCGGCACCGAAGTCATCAACGACAAGTCCCGCGAAGCCATGCGCAACGCCCTCAAGCGCATCCAGAGCGGTGAATACGCCAAGATGTTCATCAGCGAAGGCCGTCTGAACTATCCTTCGATGACTGCACGTCGTCGCCAGAACGCTGAGCACGCCATCGAGCAAGTGGGCGGCCAGCTGCGCGCCATGATGCCCTGGATCTCCAAGAACAAGCTGGTTGATCAGACCCGCAACTGATGCAGGCAAATCATTCGGCGCGAGCCGGATGACTGCGCCCGAGCAAGAGGCCACCTTCGAGGTGGCCTTTTTTCATTCCGGAGGCGATCTGTGTGGCGGGTACACTGGTGGCAGGGACATGGCCATGATGGCCGTGCTTGAAATACTATCGTTTTAATAGCTGCATGCATTTGACATGCACGCACTGGAGGTCTGTTTGATGCAAAACAGCAATGATTCTGCCGATCTGAGTGGAATGCCGCGCAAGCCGCGCAAAGGCATTTATGTGCTGCCCAATCTGTTCACGCTGGCAGCGCTGTTTGGCGGTTTCTACGCCATCGTCATGGCGATGAACAACAAGTTCGAACTGGCGGCCGTGGGCGTTTTCTGCGCCATGGTGCTCGACAGTCTTGATGGTCGCGTGGCGCGAATGACGCATACGCAAAGCGCGTTTGGCGAGCAGATGGATTCGCTCTCCGACATGGTGTCCTTTGGTGCCGCGCCTGCACTGATTGCTTATGAATGGGCCTTGCGTCCCCTGGGGCGCTGGGGCTGGATTGCCGCCTTTGTGTATTGCGCCTGCGCGGCACTGCGCCTGGCGCGCTTCAACGTGAATACGGCCGTGGTGGACAAGCGCTATTTCCAGGGCATGCCTTCTCCTGCGGCAGCGGCCCTGGTGGCGGGCTTTATCTGGCTGACCAGTGCCCTGATGGTTTCTCACCGCGATGTGCCCATCTTCGGCGATGTGATTTCCTTTTTCGGCGGCTACCCCACGGATCGGGCCGATCTGTCCTGGATCATGTTCGCCATCACGCTGTTTGCAGGCCTGACCATGGTCACCAATATTCCCTACTACAGCTTCAAGGACATTGGCGGCGCCAAGAGCATGCCCTTTGTCTCGCTGGTGGTGGTGGCGCTGCTGATGGCCGTGGTCAGCATCGAGCCTGCAACCATGCTGTTCCTGGTGTTTGTCGGCTATTCGGTCTCGGGCTATGTGATCTATGTCTGGCGCCGTGCCAAGGGCGAGCAGGTGAGCATTGTGGCGACCTCCAAGGACGAGCCCGATGAGCGTGGTCTGCACGACGATTGAAGCGCGGCCCCAAAAATTCCTGGCCCTGTCAACTTTTCTTGTGTTAAAGTGATCCGCATGCAAAACCTGTCGCTAGCTCTACTACTAATGTCCAACGGGCAGAGAAAGTAGCGCGCGCGTACAAACACACACCCTACTTGGCGGCCCGTAGCATCAGCGACGGGCCGTTTTTGCGTTTGGGCGTCGCTGAAGCTGGGTTCAATTTCCTCTAATTTCGACTAAAGAGACTCACCATGTTGCAAAACCCTTCCACCAAATACCGCGCTTTCGCCCCCGTGCGTCTGACCGATCGCACCTGGCCCGACGCGGTCATCACCAAGCCCCCGGTCTGGTGCAGTGTGGATCTGCGTGACGGCAACCAGGCCTTGATCGAGCCCATGGACATCGAGCGCAAGGTGCGCATGTTCGAGCAACTGGTGAAGATCGGCTTCAAGGAAATCGAAGTGGGCTTTCCTTCGGCCTCGCAGATCGAGTTCGATTTCATGCGCAAGCTCATCGAGGAAAACCGCATTCCCGACGACGTGACCGTACAGGTGCTGACCCAGGCGCGTGAGCACCTGATTCGTCGCACTTTCGAGGCGCTGGAAGGCGTGCCTCGCGCCATCGTCCATCTCTACAACGCCACGGCTCCCGTGATGCGCCGTGTGGTGCTGAACATGAGTGAAGACGAGATTGTTGAACTGGCAGTGACCAATGCGCAGATGTTCAAGGACATCGCGGCCCAGCACCCCAACACCAAGTGGACCTTCCAGTACTCGCCCGAAATGTATTCGGACACCGAGCTGGAGTTCTCCAAGCGCGTGATCGACTCTGTCACCGATGTCTGGCAACCCACGCCCGAGAACAAGTGCATCATCAATCTGCCCACCACGGTAGAGCACTCCACGCCCAATATCTTTGCCGACATGGTGGAGTGGACGCATCGCAACATCAAGCGCCGTGACAGCGTGGTGATCTCGGTCCATCCCCATAACGACCGCGGCACGGGAACGGCGGCTGCCGAGCTGTCCCTGATGGCCGGTGCGGACCGTCTGGAAGGCTGCCTGTTCGGTAATGGCGAGCGTACCGGCAATCTGGACGTGGTGAATGTGGCGCTCAATATGTATATCCAGGGTGTGAACCCCGGCCTGGATTTCTCCGACATCGACGATATCCGTGCAACGGTTGAGCATTGCAACCAGTTGCCCGTGCATCCTCGTCATCCTTACGTGGGTGACTTGGTCTACACCTCCTTCTCCGGCTCCCACCAGGACGCCATCAAGAAGGCTTTCGCCGCCCACAAGGAAGGCGATATCTGGGATATGCCTTATCTGCCCATCGATCCCAAGGATCTGGGTCGCAGCTATGAGGCAGTGATTCGCGTGAACAGCCAGTCGGGCAAGGGCGGTATTGCCTATCTGCTCGAGAGCGAATACGGACTTCAGCTGCCCCGGCGCCTGCAGATCGAATTCAGCCAGGTCGTGCAGCGCGAGATGGATGCCAGCGGCAAGGAATTGTCGGCTGCTGATCTGTGGGAGCTGTTCCAGCGCGAATATGGCGTCAACACCGTCAAGGCGCCTCAATATCGCCTGAGCGAGGCAGATGGCGTGGTCAATATGACTTCCCACATCGAGATCGCCGGAGAAAAGGTTTTTTTGGAAGGCGAAGGTACGGGCCCCATTGATGCCTTCGTGCAGGCGTTGTCGGCTAACGTCGGTCGCAATGTGCGCGTGCTCAACTATGCCGAACATGCGATTGGCGAGGGTGCGAATGCCAAGGCGATTGCCTATGTGGAATTGCGCGTGGATGACGCTCAGGTCTGCTACGGCGTAGGGGTGGATGCCAATATCGTTTCCGCCTCGTTGCGCGCCATCATCTCGGGAGTACAGCGCGTTACCGCTGTCGCTGAAGAGGCGGTAGCTGCATAAAAGGTTCAAAGCCGGTGTCGCCAAAAGCGCACCGGCTTTTTTGTCGGCAATCCTCCAGTCAAAACAGGCGTCTACCGGCGCCAACACATAGAGAGTCCCCACCATGTCCGATCAGCTCATTATTTTCGACACCACCTTGCGTGACGGCGAGCAATCTCCCGGCGCTTCCATGACACGCGATGAAAAGCTGCGCATTGCCCGTCAGCTGGAGCGTCTGAAGGTCGATGTGATCGAGGCGGGGTTTGCCGCGGCATCCAATGGCGACTTCGAGTCCATCCAGGCCATTGCACGAGCCATCAAGGACTCCACAGTCTGCTCGCTCTCCCGTGCCAACGATCGCGACATCGCGCGTGCGGCCGAGTCGTTGAAGGGTGCCAACCGCGCTCGCATTCATACCTTCATCGCCACCAGTGCGCTGCACATGGAGAAAAAGCTGCGCATGACACCCGAGCAGGTGCTGGAGCAGGCCAAGCAGGCGGTGCGCTTCGGGCGCAATCTCATTGAAGACATCGAGTTCAGCGCCGAAGACGGCTACCGCAGCGAGCCCGATTTTCTGGCACGTGTGATCGAGGCGGTCATCAAGGAAGGTGCAACCACCATCAACGTGCCCGACACCGTGGGTTACGCGATTCCCGAGCTCTATGGTGAATTCATCCGCAACTTGCGCGAGCGCGTGCCCAACAGCGACAAGGCCGTCTGGTCCGTGCATTGCCACAACGACCTGGGCATGGCGGTTGCCAATTCTCTGGCGGGCGTGAAGATCGGCGGCGCGCGCCAGATCGAATGCACCATCAATGGTCTTGGCGAGCGCGCGGGTAACTGCTCACTTGAAGAAGTGGTCATGGCCATCAAGACGCGCAAGGACTACTTCGGTCTGGATGTGAATATCGATACCCAGCATATCGTGGCCGCCAGCCGCCTGGTCAGCCAGACCACGGGCTTTGTGGTGCAGCCCAACAAGGCTGTGGTGGGGGCCAACGCCTTTGCCCATGCCTCCGGCATTCATCAGGACGGCGTGCTCAAGGCGCGTGACACCTACGAAATCATGCGTGCCGAGGACGTGGGCTGGGCGGCCAACAAGATCGTGCTGGGCAAGCTCAGCGGCCGCAACGCCTTCAAGCAGCGCCTGCAGGAGCTGGGGGTGGAGCTGGACAGTGAAGCAGCCATCAACCAGGCCTTCACGCGCTTCAAGGAGCTCGCGGACCGCAAGAGCGAGATTTTTGACGAGGACATTCTGGCGCTGGTGAATGCCGAAGGAGCGGAGCACCAGGGCAATCAGTTCCAGTTCATTTCGCTGGCCCAGCAGAGCGAAACGGGTGAGCGCCCACATGCCAGCGTGGTCTTCAGCAATGCAGGTCGGGAAATCAAGGCCAGCTCCGAAGGCAATGGCCCGGTCGATGCCTCGTTCAAGGCCATCGAGTCCGAAGTCAAGAGCGGTGCGGAGATGGTGCTGTATTCCGTCAATGCCATCAGCGGCTCAACAGAGAGTCAGGGCGAGGTGACGGTGCGCCTGCAACGCAGTGGTCGCGTCGTCAACGGAGTGGGTGCTGACCCCGATATTGTGGTCGCATCCGCCAAGGCTTATCTGAGCGCTTTGAACAAATTGCATAGCAATCAGGAAGTTGTTGCAGCACAAGGTTGACTGCTGGATTTATAATTTCACTCAGATTATCGAGAAGGTTGTGCAAGTGCTTGTCACTGCACGACTTTTTTGATTGAATTAAATCCTTACACCTTGTTGTCTGGAGTATCGCATGCAGCTGCTGCGTCCATTTCGCCTTGCAAAACTCACTCAGGTGGTGTCTTTGGCTCTGTTGAGCTGCGCTCTGGCTGCTCCGGCAGTGCATGCGGCGGCGCCCAAAAAAGACTCCAAAAAGCCCGTGGCTGCTGCGGCTTCGGCCAAGAAAGCGGCCAAGGAGCCGGCTGGCAAGGTTCGCGCTGCAGCGCAGCCCAAAAGCGCAAAGGTCTCCAAAGGCAAGCCGGAAAAGGCAGACGCCAAGCTTGCAAGCAAGAAGGGCGGCAAGACTGTTCTAGCAGCCAAGGCCGAAAGAGACGAGAAGACCGGCGGCAAGAAGCGTCTGGCCAGGGCTGGAGCCGCTGGCGCTGCGGTTGCGGCGGCAGCAGCTGCCACGGCGGTCGAGCCCGCACGCCTGTCCTATGGGCAGATGGCGGGTCTTCACTCCGTCTCGGACCCCCTGGATCTGCAAAGCAGCGTGGCTTATGTGATCGACCAGGACACACATGAGGTGCTGCTGAGCAAGAACGATCAGGCAGTGCTGCCTATCGCCTCGCTGACCAAGCTGATGACAGGTCTGCTGATCTCTCAGGCCCGTCTGCCCATGGACGAGATGATCACCATCACGCAGGACGATGTGGATACCGAAAAGCACAGCAGCTCTCGCCTGCGTGTCGGCACCACCTTGACGCGTGCCGAGATGATGCATCTGGCGCTGATGTCCAGCGAGAACCGTGCTGCCCATGCCTTGGGACGCACTTATCCCGGCGGTCTGGCGCAGTTTGTTCAGTTGATGAACTCCAAGGCGCTGCAACTGGGCATGAAGGACACGCGCTATGTCGAGCCCACCGGCCTGTCCAGCAGCAACCAGTCCAGCGCGCGTGACCTGGCGCGTCTGGTGGCGGTGGCCCACGCGGATCCGCTGATGCGCGAATACTCCACATCGCCCGGTTATGAAGTGGCCGTGGGTCGTCGCACGCTGCAGTTCAACAACACCAACCGTCTGGTCAAGAGCGACAACTGGGATATTGGCCTGCAAAAGACCGGCTATATCTCCGAAGCCGGACGCTGCCTTGTGATGCAGGCCCATGTGGCCGGGCGCAAGCTGATCATGGTGTTTCTGGATTCTGCAGGCAAGTTCAGCCGTCTGGCTGATGCCGAGCGTGTGCGCCACTGGATGGAAAGCAAGGGGCCCACTGCCAGCAATACGATTGCAAGCCGTATCAGGGGCTAAGCAGGTAAAGGTCCAATAAAAAAGCGCTACCCAGGTAGCGCTTTTTTATTGGATCTACACCTGAAACGGCATTGCAGCCCCTGCGCAGATTACGAGCTTTGCAGATCGCGACAGGCGCCCCTGTATTCAGCTGTGCTGGCTGCGGCTATAGGGGTTGGGGGCGGCCTGAGCCGGGGCCGGGCGTGTGCCACTGAAACCCAGCGCCACGGAGATCTCCTGCACCGTGGCCTGCAGCCTGGGGGCCCAGCTCTCGTCAAGCCGGTCTGCCGGGGCAGAGATGGACAGGCCCGCAATCAGCTTGCTCTGGTCGTCGTAAATGCCGGCAGCCATGCAGCGCACGCCCAATTCCAGCTCTTCGTTGTCGCGGGCAATGCCGTATTGGCGCACCTTGGCCAGCTCATGTTCCAGGTCGCCCAGCTGGGTGATGCTGAAATGGGTCTTGCCAGGCAGGCCGGTGCGCATGGCATAGGCGCGCACCTGCTGGGAGTCATCGGCCGCCAGGAACAGCTTGCCGTTGGAGGTCAGATGCAAGGGAGCATGGCCACCGATGGCACGTACCACCTGCATGCCTGAGCGCTCGCTGTAGGCGCGCTCCACATAGACAATCTCGTCGCCCTGGCGCACGGACAGGCTGATGGGCTGCTGAATCTGCTTGTAGAGCTGGCGCATGGGCGTCAGTGCCACTTCACGCACATTCAGCCGGGCCTTGACCAGGTTGCCCAGTTCCAGAAAGCGCATGCCCAGGCGGTAGCTGCCCGATTCGGGTCGGTCCACAAAGCGGCCCAGTGCAAGGTCATTGAGGATGCGGTGCGTGGTCGATGGATGCAGGCCCGTGCGTTCGCTGATCTCCTTCAAAGAAACCGCTTCCTCACGCGATGCCAGCACGTCGATCAACGTGAACATGCGTTCCAGAACCTGGACGCTGGGCTTTGCGGAGGCCGATAGGTCGTCTTTTTTCATGCGTTGGAGATACTTTGCGGGATGAGGGCATTCTAGCGGTGCTGCAGCCGTGCAGCCATGTCATCCGCTCATATATCCATGTGCTGCTTTTTGTGGCGTCACTCTTCAATTTGCGAGCGCACAATGCTTTGCCTGTCTACGCGCTGCCATAGCTCGCCCTGGCGAATCTCATGTGGCAAAAAGCTGGCCTTGTAGCGCATCTTCTGGCTCTCGGAGATCCAGTAACCAAGATACACATAAGGCAGGTTCATGGCTTTCGCCTGCTGGATTTGCCACAGCACATTGAAGGTGCCGTAGCTGGCGTGGTCTTCCGGATCGTAGAAGGTGTAGACAGCCGACAGCCCGTCCTCCAGTACGTCCAGAATGGAGAGCATCTTGAGTGTGCCGGGCTGACCGTCTGAGCCCGGCTCGCGGAACTCGACCAATCGGGAGTTGACTCTGCTTTGCAGCAGAAACTGCGTGTACTGGTCCACGCTGTCGTTGTCCATGCCGCCGCCGCTATGGCGGTGCTGCTGGTAGCGTAGGTAGAGCTGGTAGTGCTCGTCGGAGTAGTGCAGGCGCTGAATGGAGGCGACAAGTTGCCCATGCTGTTTGGCAGCGCGCCGCTGGCTGCGGCTGGGGCGGAACTCCTGGGCCAGAATTCGCAGGGGAACGCAGGCCTTGCAGCCATCGCAATAGGGGCGATAGGTGAACATGCCGCTACGCCTGAAGCCCAGCGTGACCAGCTCCGAGTAGGTGGTGTTCTGAATCAGGTGGCTGGGTGTGGCGACCTGAGAGCGTGCCAGCCGGCCCGGCAGGTAGCTGCAGGGATAGGCTGCCGTGGCATAGAACTGCAGGGCATGTAGCGGGAGGTCGTTCGGGTGCGTCATGATCGGACTCGGCTGCAGATGCGGTGCGTCAAGCTTCACTGTGGCTTAGCAATTGCTCCCAGTATATGGGGCTGAATTGCCACTGCATATCGGGGAGCTGGGCCTGGGCTTGAACGGTCTGGGCGAACTGCGCTCTTGTGACTTCTCGGGCGCCCATGAAAGACAGGTGCGCGGTGGCCTGCTGGCAGTCGATCTGCGGAACCTGATGAGCCCGGCACAGAGCAACCAGTGCCGAGAGTGCGATCTTGGAAGCATCGGTTTGCAGGGCGAACATGGATTCGCCAAACACCGCTTTGCCAAGCGCCACGCAGTAGAGGCCGCCAGCGAGCTGGCCGTCGATCCAGGTTTCCACGCTATGTGCAGCGCCTTGCTGATGCAGCTCGGTATAGGCATCGACGATGCTCTGCACAATCCAGGTGCCGTTCTGTCCGTCGCGAGGGGTCTGGGCGCAATGCTGCATCACCGTGGCAAAAGCGCTGTCGATGCGAATTTCACAGCGCGGATCGTTGCGAAATTTCTGCAGTCTTTTGCGCAGGCTGCGGTGCAGACGAAATTCGCCGGGATGCAGGGCCATGCGCGGGTTGGGAGACCACCAGAGCACCGGCTGTCCCTCGCTGAACCACGGGAAAATGCCTTGACTGTAAGCAGTGCGAAGACGTGCAGCATCAAGCGTATTGCCGGCGGCCAGCAGCCCGGGAATGGGGTCCCGCTCCCCCCAGGTCTGATCGATAGGGGGGAATTCTTGTTCGGGCTGCAGCCAGGGCAGGGAGTGCGTCATTGGCAGTGGGAGTGGATGGACTGCCCTTAGTCTTGCACAGACTGAAGCGGTTTTGCGCGTCGCGGCAGATGAGGGGGCTGGCGTAATCCCGCTGTCGGAGGCGGAAATGAAAAAAGGCTTCTCGAAGGAAGCCTTTTTTCTGGGGGAGCAGCTGCGGCAGCCGCCGCCACATTACACGCGCTTGCGGTATTCGCCGGTGCGGGTGTCGATTTCGATCTTGTCTTCCTGGGACACGAACAGGGGCACGGCCACTTCGAAGCCGGTAGCGATCTTGGCGGGCTTCAGAACCTTGCCGGAGGTATCGCCCTTGACGGCGGGCTCGGTCCAGGTGATTTCGCGCACGATGGTGGTGGGCAGTTCGACGGAGATGGCCTTGCCGTCGTAGAACACCACTTCGGCAGTCATGCCGTCTTCCAGGTAGTTCAGTGCGTCAGCCATGTTTTCGGCTTCGACTTCGTACTGGTTGAACTCTTCGTCCATCCACACGTACATGGGGTCGGCGAAGTAGGAGTAGGTGCAATCCTTCTTGTCCAGGATCACGTTGTCGATCTTGTCGTCGGCCTTGAACACGTTTTCCGTGCCGAAGTTGCCGATCAGGCTCTTGAGCTTCATGCGCACGGTAGCAGCGCCACGGCCGCCACGAGCGTATTCGGTCTTCAGAACGATCATGGGGTCCTTGCCGAACATGATCACATTGCCTGCGCGGATTTCTTGAGCGATTTTCATGGCTTGCTTGCGTTTGAAAGGTTGGAGCCGCTCTACACGGCAGGCAAGCTGTTCGCAATGGTCGCTGGAGAAAGCAACGCATCAAAGGTGCGGCGGCGGGGCCTGCCGCATGTACCGCGGCGGGGCGCGACCCCGAAAGCAAGATCGCTCGGCATACCGGCTGCGACTGCCCTCAGAGAGGCAAAACGTGGATTTTAGCTTTTTTCGGCGACAAAAGCTTGAAGCTGCGCAATCAGTTCGGTTTGCTCCATCAATCTGGCGCGTGCAGCCCTGATGCAGCAGGCCCATTCGTCCAGCATTTGCCGGTCGAGCAAAGGCAATGCTTGCGGTGCGGTCATGCCATTCCAGGTGTGGTGAAAGCGCCTGAGGCTGTCCGGGGCCTGGAGCCAGTCGAGAAAGGCGTTCAGCTTGTCGTGGTGGGCGTTGTCATGCTGGGGGTAGATCTGCCAGACCATGGGCTGGCCGGCCCAGAGCGCACGGACCAGGGAGTCCTCGCCGCGCACCAGATTCAGGTCGCAGGCCCAGAGCATTTCGTCGAACCGGGCCTGAGGGCGGGCTTGCAGATAGACCGGCTGCATCTGCTGTGCTTCGGGCAGCGCCTGCACGGCAGTCGTGGCCCTTCCCGGGGTCACCAGCAGTCTTGCGTTGAGCGTCTGCTTGTCCGAGAGCTGCGCGAGCAACTGGGGCAGGGCGGCAGGCTCGTAGCAAAACAGCGAGACGGCGCATTCGTCATGCTGAATGCCTTCTGTGCGGCGCCATGAGTCGCGTTGGGCCACGAAGGCCTGCTGGCGCTGCGCCAGGTTCTGCTCGCGCACCAGCGATCCGGTTGCAGCCGTAAAGCCGGGGTAGAAGAACCAGCGTGTCAGCCCAGAGGCGGCTCCGCTCATGATGCGTGAGGGCAGGCGATGGCAGCGCTGCACATAGTCTTCGGCCGAGAGATATTCGAGGTTGATCCAGACCGGGGGCTTGCTCTTCGACGCCTTGTCGGCAATGGCGCTCACAAATGCTGCGGGAATCTCGCAGCCGAAGGCCTCGATGACCACATCGCCGATTGGCGCTGGGATGTCAGCAGCTTGCGCGGGCCAGGCATGCACGCTCAAGCCCGGCGGCCAGGGTTGAGGGGCCATCCATTGCAGGGCGCTGGCATCGTCCATCCACAAACGGACCAGCTGGCCGCGTGCGGCCAGCTCTGCGGCCGTGCGCCAGCACACGCCCACATCGCCAAAATTGTCTATGACCTGGCAGAAGATGTCCCAGCTCAGCGAAGGATGTTGTGGCGTGCCGGCGGATACGGGCAACGGTGCGAATTCGGGCATGGGTTCAGTCTTGATCGGTTGAGGCGCTCTGGCACAGGTGCTCGACCAGCAGTTGCGCGACGGGCGAGAGTGCGTCCTGGGAGCGTACGCAGAGCATGAGCTGGCGCTCGGCCCAGACTTCCTCCAGGCGGATGCAGCGCAAGGGCAGCGCGCCCATGTAGATATGGGCGCTGCCTTCGGGAAGAATGCCCACGCCCAGGCCGGCGGCCACCATCAGGCACAGGGCGTCATAGCCCGTCACTTTCATGCGCAGGCGCGGCTGCAGGCCCTGGTCGGCGGCAGAGCGGGTGATGAGATGGTTGAGCGCGCTGTCGGCATGCATGCCGATCAGATCATGTTCGAGGACTTGTTCCAGGCGCAGTCTGTGCTCGCTGGCCAGCGGATGGGATTGGGGCATGACAACGGCCAGCCGGTCCCTGCGATAGGGGCGCAGGCTGATCTTGCTGCCGTAGCTGCCGTTGTTGAGCAGGCCGATGTCGGCTTCGTTGTCGGCCACGGCACGCGCGATATCGGTGCTCACGCGCTCCTGCAGCCGCACGTCCACCAGCGGGTGCCGACTCAGAAAGCTTTGCAGCTGGGCGGGCAGAAACTGGGTGATGCTGGAAATATTGGCCATCACCCGCACATGACCGCGCAGGCCTTGCTCGCCGCCCTGGGCGTAGTCCTTCATCTGTGTGGCGATGCCGTCGAGCTCGTTGAGCACGCCGCGCGCCATGTTCAGCAGGGCGTAGGCGGCGGCCGTGGGCTGGCTGCCCCGGTTGCTGCGGGTGAACAGCTCAAGCTGCAGCTGATCCTCCAGCTCGGCCAGGCGGCGGCTGGCGGCCGAGGGGGCTATGTGCTCGCGTGCAGCGGCACGCGCGATGGCGTTTTCTTCCATCACGGCCACAAACAGGCGCAGGGTGATCGGGTCCAGTTTCATGAGGCATGCATTATCCCGCCTGGCTATGCCCAAATGCGATGGCAGCTTCGCATTTCAGCGTTTTGCAGGACTGCTCTTCATTGGCAAGATGATTGAAAAGCCGTTTTGCCTGGCATTGGTCAACGCAAAGCGGCACAGCAAGAGAGCAATCAAGAGACAAACGGATGACGACGATGAATATCCAAGACCCCGCCACGCAGACCGCCACGCCGCGCGCGCTGGAAGGGGTGAAAGTGGTGGAAATGGGCCAGCTGATTGCCGGCCCCTTCTGTGGCAAGACCCTGGGCGAGTTTGGTGCCGATGTCATCAAGATCGAGGCGCCCGGTGCGGGCGATCCGCTGCGCAACTGGCGCCTGATCAAGGAAGGCACCTCCGTCTGGTGGCAGGTGCAGTCGCGCAACAAGCGCTCGGTCGCTCTCGATCTGCGCCAGCAGGAGGCGCAGGCCGTGGCGCGTCAGCTGATTGCCGAAGCCGATGTGCTGGTCGAGAACTTCCGTCCCGGTACGCTGGAAGGCTGGGGCATGTCGCCCGAGGAGCTGCACGCCATCAACCCCGGTCTGGTGATCCTGCGCATTTCGGGCTATGGCCAGACCGGCCCCTATCGCGATCTGCCTGGCTTTGGCGTGATCGGCGAGGCCATGGGCGGGCTGCGCCACCTGACGGCCGAGCCGGGCCGGGTGCCGGTGCGCGTGGGCGTGTCGATCGGCGATACGCTGGCGGCCCTGCACGGCGTGATCGGCGTGATGATGGCTCTGTATCACCGCAAGGTGAACGGCGGCCCCGGTCAGGTGATCGATGTGGCCCTGCATGAGGCCGTGTTCAACATCATGGAAAGCCTGATCCCCGAGTACAGCGCCTTTGGCGCCGTGCGCGAGGCCGCCGGCAGTGCGCTGCCGGGCATTGCGCCCTCGAATGCCTACCCCTGCCAGGATGGCTGGGTGCTGGTGGCGGGCAATGGCGACTCCATCTTCAAGCGACTCATGGCGGCCATCGGCCGCCATGATCTGGCCGATGCGCCCGATCTGGCCGACAACGCGGGCCGCGTCCAGCGCGTGGCCGAGATCGATGCCGCGATTGGCGCCTGGACGCAGGCGCGCAGCGTGCAGGCGGTGATGGACGAGCTGGGCGCGGCACGCGTGCCGGCCGGCAAGGTCTACACGGCCAAGGATATTGCCGAGGATCCGCATTACCAGGCGCGCGAGATGATTCTGACCCAGCGCACCCGCGATGGTTTCGAGCTGCAGGTG
This sequence comes from Comamonas testosteroni, assembly GCF_000761245.1. Taxonomy (GTDB): domain Bacteria; phylum Pseudomonadota; class Gammaproteobacteria; order Burkholderiales; family Burkholderiaceae_C; genus Comamonas; species Comamonas testosteroni_C. The sequence goes on from NZ_AWOR01000057.1 coordinate 101,398, forward strand.
CCCGGCGTGGTGCCCAAGCTTTCGCTGACGCCGGGCACGGTGCGCAGCAGCGCCCCCCATGTGGGCGACGACACCGATGCCGTGCTGGCTGAGATAGGTCTGAGCGCCGAGCAGATTGCGCAGTTGCGCGCCAAGGGGATTGTCCAATGATGGCCGCCGATCTCAACACCACGGTGTGGACGGGTGCGGGTCGCCGCATCCATATGAACGAAGTCGGCACGCGCGACGGTTTGCAGATGGAGCAGGCCTTTGTGCCCACCGAGGACAAGATCGCGCTGGTCAACGCGCTGTCCGAGGCGGGCCTGTCCAAGATCGAGGTCACGGCTTTTGTCTCGCCCAAGGCCATCCCGGCCCTGCGCGATGGCGAGATCGTGATGCGCGAGATCGCTCGCCGGCCGGGCACGGTCTACACGGCGCTGGTGCCCAATGTGCGCGGCGCGGAGCGTGCGATCGATGCGCAGACCGACGAACTCAATCTGGTGATGTCGGTCAGCGAGACGCACAACCTCTGCAATCTGCGCATGCAGCGCAGCCAGTCCTTCGAGGCGCTCAGGCTGGTGATCGCCACGGCGCAGCAGGCGGCAACGCCCGTCAACGTGTCGCTTTCCTGCTGCTTTGGCTGCCCCATGGAGGGCGATGTGGCCGAGGCCGAAGTGCTGGCCTGGGTGCAGCGCTTTGCCGATCTGGGCGTGCAGGGCATCACGTTGTGCGACACCACGGGCATGGCCTATCCCAACCAGGTGCATTCCATGGTCCAGGCCTTCAAGGCGCGCTGGCCGCAGCTGGGCCTGACCCTGCATTTCCACAATACGCGCGGCATGGCGCTGGCCAATGTGCTGGCCTCCATAGCTGCGGGTGCGGATCGCTTTGACGCCTCGATTGGTGGTCTGGGCGGCTGTCCCTATGCGCCAGGTGCCTCGGGCAATGCCTGCACGGAAGAGATCGTGCACGCGCTGCAGCTCATGGGCTACGACACCGGCACAGACCTGGCCCGCATCGTGGCGGCCGCTCGCAGCCTGCCGGCACTGATCGGCCACGAGACGCCCAGCCAGATCGTCAAGGCCGGCGCGCGCTGGGACCTGCACCAGCCGCCTGCGGATTTTGCCGAGATCAAGGAACGCGCCCAGGCCAGGGCCTGAGACGGTTTTCACCCCGCTGCATCGGCTCTTTCGGGGGAAGGAGCTGATGCGGTTTACAGCCCCACGGCTTGCGCAAATTCAGATCAGGCATGGTGTCTGGCCAATACAGATGCCCGCTGTCCACCCTTGTTTGCGCAAGTCCCCATTCCAATCAGGAGACAAACATGACTGTTCAACCTCAACGCCTTCATTTAATGCTTGCGACGGCCGCTGCCGCGGTCGGCCTTGCCAGCGCCCCGGCCATGGCCCAGGGCAGCTATCCCAGCAAAACCGTGCTGATGATCGTGCCCGCAGCCGCGGGTGGCACCACCGATCTGGCCGGCCGCATGGCCGCACAGGCGCTGGCGCCGGTGATCGGGCAATCGGTGGTGGTGGACAACAAGGGCGGCGGCAACGGCGCCATCGCCGCCAATCTGGTCAAGCGTGCCGATGCCGACGGCTACACGCTGCTGATGCAGTACTCCGGCTACCACGTCATCTCCCCGCATCTGACCAAGGCCAGAAGCTGGGAGCAAAGCGACTTTGCCCCCGTGGCCAATGTGCTGTCGGCGCCGCAGATCATCGTGGTGCGCTCCGAGCTGCCGGTGAAGACGCTGGCTGAGCTGGTGAGCTACACCAAGGCCAACCCCGGCAAGCTCAACTACGCCTCGTCGGGCAATGGCTCGCTGCAGCATGTGACGGGTGCCATGCTGGAGCAGCAGGCCGGCGTGAAGATGGTGCACGTGCCCTACAAGGGCACGGGCCCGGCGCTGCAGGACCTGCTGGGCGGTCAGGTGGACCTGACCTTCGGCACCGCGCCTCCCTTCATGCCCCATGTGCAAAGCGGAAAGCTGCGCGTGCTGGCCGTGACGGGCAAGCAGCGCCTGCCCAGCCTGCCCAATGTGCCCACCACGGCGGAAGCCGGCTACCCGGGCGTGAACGCCACGTCCTGGTTTGCCGTGTTTGCGCCCAAGGCCACGCCGCAGCCCGTGATCGACAAGCTGACGGCCGACATCAAAAAGGTGGTGGAGGACCCCGCCTTCAAGAAAAAGGCCGAAGAGCAGGGCGCCACGGCGGACTATATGAGCCCGCAGCAACTGGCGGCCATGGTCAAGACCGAATACGGCAACTGGGCGCAGGTGGTGAAGTCGTCCGGGATCGAAGCCGAGTAAGCTGCAGGGCGCAGGGATTGCCTCGAATCCCTTGGTCCTAAAAAAGGAGCTTCTATCGCTTGATTGGTAAGGATTTCAGATTGAAAACTATCTGAAATCCAATCTGATCAAGCGCTGGCAGCTCCTTTTATTGATGTGCAATACGCCGCCGGTCGTTTGCACCGCTTGCTGCAGGATTCGTCCACATGCGCAGACAATAGCACCCATGTCTTCCACGCATTCCGCCGAACTGCTGGCCCAGGTGGCCGCGCTGCCGCCATTGCCCGGCGTCTATCGCTATTTCGATGCTGCCGGTGTCCTGCTCTATGTGGGCAAGGCCATCAACCTCAAGCGCCGCGTCTCCAGCTACTTCCAGAAGGAGCATGGCGGCACGCGCATAGGCCATATGGTCAGCAAGATCGTGCGGCTGGAGACCACGGTGGTGCGCTCCGAAGCCGAAGCGCTGCTGCTGGAAAACAACCTCATCAAGACGCTGTACCCCAAGTACAACATCCTGTTCAGGGACGACAAAAGCTATCCCTATCTCAAGATCACCGGCGTGGCCCACCGAGACGGCAAGGAGGGCGAGCCTGCGTTTCAGGAGTTTCCGCGCATTGCCTACTACCGCGGCGCCGTGGACAAGAAGCACCGCTACTTCGGCCCCTATCCCAGTGCCTGGGCGGTCAAGGAAAGCATTCAGCTGCTGCAGAAAGTCTTCCGGCTGCGCACCTGCGAGGACACGGTGTTTGCCAACCGCAGCCGCCCCTGTCTGCTCTATCAGATCAAGCGCTGCACCGGCCCCTGCGTGGACCTGATATCGCCCGAGGCCTATGCGCTGGATGTGCGCAACGCCGAAGCCATGCTGCGCGGCGAAACCAGCGAGCTGCTGCAGCAGCTCGAAGCGCGCATGATGGCGCACTCCGACAAGCTGGAGTTCGAGCAGGCGGCCGAGGTGCGCAACCAGCTCACGGCCCTGTCGCGCGTGCTGCACCAGCAGGCGATCGAAACCACGGATGACAAGGATGTGGACATCCTGGCCGTGCGCGTGCAGGGCGGCCGTGCCTGCGTGAACCTGGCCATGGTGCGCGGCGGCCGCCACCTGGGCGACCGGCCTTACTTCCCGGTGAATCTGGGCGATGCCGCGTCGGTCTACTCCAGCGAGGAAGAGGTGGACGCCGCAGCCCAGGCGCGGCCCGTGGAGGAGCTGGTGCTGGAGGCCTTTATCGCCCAGCACTATGTCGGCGTGGCCGTGCCGCCCACGCTCATCGTCAGCCATCGCGTGGACAAGCGGCTGGTGGAGCTGCTGACCGAGCAGACCGGCGTGCGCATCACCGTGGTCCAGCAGCCGCGCGAGCAGCGCCGCATCTGGCTTGAGATGGCACAGAAAAATGCCGACATCCAGCTGGCCCGTCTGCTGGCCGAAGAAGGCTCGCAACAGGCGCGCACGCGTGCGCTGGCCGAGGCGCTGGACCTGCCGGTCGAGAATCTCGACGAGCTGACCATCGAATGCTTCGACATCTCGCACACCAGCGGCGAGAGCACCAAGGCGTCCTGCGTGGTGTTTCATCACCACAAGATGCAGAGCAGCGACTACCGCCGTTTCAATATCGAAGGCATCACCGGCGGCGACGACTATGCGGCCATGCGCCAGGTGCTCACGCGCCGCTACAAGCCCGTGGCCGAGGCGCAGCGCGAGGCGGGAGGCGCCGAGCTGAGTGGCAAGCAGCCGCATCTGCCCGATCTGGTGCTGGTCGACGGCGGCAAGGGCCAGGTCAGCATGGCGCGCGAAGTGTTCACGGAGCTGGGCCTTGATCTGTCGCGCATCGTGGGCGTGGAAAAAGGCGAGGGCCGCAAGGTCGGCCTGGAGGAGCTGGTGTTTGCCGATGGGCGCGACAAGGTCTACCTGGGCCATGACTCGGCGGCACTGATGCTGGTGGCGCAGATCCGCGACGAGGCGCACCGCTTTGCCATCACCGGCATGCGCGCGGCCCGCGCCAAGGTGCGCACTGGCAGCAGCAGCCTGGAAGACATTGCCGGCGTGGGGCCCAAGAAGCGGGCGCGATTGCTGCAGCGCTTTGGCGGCGTGCGCGGCGTGGCCGATGCCAGCGTGGACGACCTGATGACCGTGGAGGGCATTTCCGCAACGCTGGCCGAAGAAATCTACAAGGCACTGCATTGATGCAGGCTGCGCGAGCGCGAATCCACGCTGGCGCTGCGTGCTCGTGACACAATGACACCCATGTTCTTCACCATCCCTACTGTGCTGACCCTTACGCGGATCGTGGCGATTCCGCTCATCGTGGGGGTGTTTTACGCGCCGCTGGATCAGGCGACCCGCAATCTCATCGCCACTGTGATGTTCATTGTGTTTGCCGCCACCGACTGGTTTGACGGCTATCTGGCGCGCAAGCTCAATCAGACGTCGGCATTCGGTGCTTTTCTAGATCCCGTTGCCGACAAGTTTCTGGTCTGTGCATCGCTGCTGGTGCTGGTTCATCTGCAACGCGCCGATGTGTTCGTGGCGCTGATCATCATCGGACGCGAGATCGCAATCTCGGCACTGCGTGAATGGATGGCTCAGATCGGCGCCAGCAAGAGCGTGGCCGTGCACATGATCGGCAAGGCCAAGACCATGGCCCAGATGGTGGCCATCCCCTTTTTGCTCTATGACGGAGTGGCGTTTGGAGTGATCGATACCGGTGTCTGGGGACAGTGGCTGATCTGGATTGCAGCGGTGCTGACCGTCTGGTCCATGGTCTACTACCTGCAAAAGGCATTGCCCGAAATTCGTGCCAGGCTCTGAAATCCGAAGTGGACCTCTCTGAAAGCGCTTGTTCATCAAGCGCTTTTTGCTGTCTGGTGGGCTGTTTTCGACGCGGCAAAAAGACTTTGCGGCGGCGCCTCGCACGACATGATCGGACTGCAGATTTTGTCAATTGTTGTCAATCGGTGAAGCCGACACGGAAGAAGCTTGAAAAAAGGCGCTGTGGATGGCCGAACCCGCTCAAAAACCGCATAGAATCTGGTTCTGTCGCTGGAATGCGCAGCGCGAGTTGGCGTCAAAAATGTCAGCGGCTTCAGGTAAAAATGGGCTTGCCCATACGCAAAAACTGATAGGCTGGCTTCCGTCTTCATCGCGACTGGTTTCTTGTTACGCAAGACTTGCGTTTGCAGAGACATTCCATTCACTTATTTCTCGAGAGGCATCTTGTGAATAAAACCGAACTGATTGAGCACATCGCTAACAACGCCGATATTTCCAAGGCCGCAGCTGCGCGTGCACTGGACTCCACGATCGACGCAGTGAAGAAAACACTGAAAAAAGGTGGTACAGTATCGCTTGTTGGTTTTGGCACATTTGCTGTTGGCAAGCGTGCAGCTCGCACCGGTCGTAATCCCCGTACCGGCGATTCCATCAAGATCAAAGCGGCCAAGGTGCCTAAATTCCGTCCGGGCAAAGCATTGAAAGATGCTCTGAACTGACAGCCAGTTTCAGTGGGTCCTTAGCTCAGTTGGTAGAGCGGCTCCTTTACACGGAGTAGGTCGGCGGTTCGAGACCGTCAGGACCCACCACTAAAACTAAAGAAATCAAGGGCTTAGAGCAATCTAAGCCCTTTTTCTTTGTCCTCTCTACCAGCCCAAATAGCCGCCACAGGCCGCCTCTACCAACTGAAAATCGTTGTCTGCCAACTCTGCAGGGATTAGTATGGCGCTCCCTTTCGGGAGGCTACATGGCATCCAGCAGAGCGCTGTCACTCCGCGCGTCCGCCTGCGCGGGAAGTGTCCGGTAGCAGTAGCCAGCAGGGCGCGCACTGTGGAGGCGTAAAAGACGCCGTACTCGCCGTTGGTCAACGTGTTGAGGCTGAAAACGCTCGGCGTGTCGCCATCGGCAAAGACTCTCAGCACTGCATCAGGCTCAGGCAGCACCACTGGCGCGGCAGTTTTAATTTGGTGTAATTCCACCGAGTTGGCTGCCGGGGTGGCGGCAAGCGCGGCGCGGGGCTGCCATGCCAGGGATGCGGCAGCCGTGTTTGAGTGGATATAGCCATCGCAGTCTGAGCCGGTACTCATATCCCCAGATTTCGCCCACGCCTCAAACGCGGCGCGCTCATCAGGCACTGCCACGGCGGCTGCTGCTGCCAGCTTGGCGCGAATTGGAACAAGCCTATTAATCGCTTCTGCACGCGCTTCGCCAGTTAGAGCCTGTGCGGGCATTGCCACGGCTGCGGACGCTGCCTGGGGTTGTGTGCGATAGAACTCCAGCGTTTCGGCTTCGCTTGAAAAGTGCAGCGTCACCTTGGAGTCGCCTGTGTGGACCATGAATGTGGGGAGAACCGCCTGCGCAGGAGCTGGCTCCTGAATCTGGTGCAGGCACTGGCCAATTTCTCGATCATATGCCGGCAGGGCTGATGCCAGACGGCGGACTGCATGGGCGCTGCATCCCGCGCCTTCGGCTGTGCTGCAATTGCCGCGATTGCGCTCATCGTTCTCCAAGCCTTCAAGAATGGATGCTCCTTGCTCGACCGGGGCTGCGCCGTCGGTCAGCTTGATGACGTTCTTGTCTTGCATTTAGGTGGCTCCCAGAATGAGAAAAGCCCGCGGCGGCGGGCTGGGGTGCTGGAGGTCAGGACATGCAACTCATGCCTGCTTTGATGAAGACGCGCGCCTGTTCCGCGTTGATGGCATTGCCGTGGGCGCGCAGGCGTCCCACTCTGGAGTTAGCCCCATGAGCCAGCGGGAATGTGCCGGGTTCAACTGGCCGCCACTTTCCATCTCGGCATAGGAGCCAGTCAACAGCTGACCAGAGGCCGTTGGTCGGGCCGGGCAATCGGGGATCCATGCAGGCCACCTGCATTCCAAGATCGGTAATCGTTGCCACCTTGCGCCCCATGTCCAGCTTGCGTTGCATGTGCGCCTCCGGTGTGCCGCCCGCTTGATTCGCTGTGGGTGTTGCCCATCCTGCTAGATTCTCCGCATGGTTCAGCGTGATGTTGGGTATCGTTGACTCGATCGACGGGCAGCGAAGGGCATCCGTGCTGGTTGCCGTTGGCCAGCCTGCAAACTGTGCTAACTGCATATTCCGGTTGAGCTGACCGCCTGTGCCGGTTGCGGCTGACCAGTCCGCTGGTCGTGACCGACTGCGTTCGGCCAGAAGCAGTCGGCGACGGCAAAGCAAAGCGGACGTTCCACACAAAGGTGATCGACGCCTTACAGCAACGTGTCCGAGTCGACCGATCTGTTATGCGGCATCTGCGACGCGCTCACGGTCTCGCGTTCCTGATTTGCAGGAAACCATCCCTTCATCTGCAAAAGTGCCTGTCACCTTGGTTCTGCTTCCACGTATGGACGCACAGGCAACAGCCCCGTTGCTGGGGGCTCCACCAAGGTGCAGTGTGGAAAGGCAGCGCACATGTAATCGACAAAGGCGGCCACTTTAGTGCTGACCAGCCAGCGCGAGACGTGAAGCACCCGCAGTTCGATCGGGCGATTGTCCATGCGCTGCAAGCCTTGGTAACACGGCACCGGAGAGGGCTTCAACGGCGCGTGATCCATGAGGGGGTGTCAATTCGAGCGTTCGCTACGCTTCACAGCTTGCTGTTTGAATGCACGAGCCACAGAATTCGTCAGTGGGTGCTGGGCTTCTTGTTGCGCTTACTCCAGCAGCAATTTGCCCTCGCGAGCAACGATCTGGCCGTTGGCGATGACCAGTGAGCGAACCGGGCGGGCGACCACGGCGTGGGCGGGAGTTTGAGCAGGCACCAGCACCAGATCGGCTCGGCGTCCGGGTGTAAGGCCATAGTCGGCAAAGCCACAGACTTCGGCACCTGTGTGGGTGACGCAGTGCAGGGCCTGCTCCACTTCGTCGTCGCGGCGCAAGTTGTAGCGCATGCCGATGAACATGGCGCGTTCCAGCATGTCTGGGCGGCCATAGGGCGACCAGGTATCGCGGATGCCGTCGTTGCCACCAGCCATCAGCACGCCAGCGCGCTGGCAAGCGCCCAGTGGAGGCACGATGCGCGAAGGCGGCGCACTGGTGACCAGCGAGACTCCCAGCTTGGCCATGCGTGCCAGCAGCGCGCTGCACTGGGCATCGCTCACATCGCCCAGGCAGAAACCGTGGCTGATAACCACCTTGTTTTGCAGGCCGTGGGCTTCGGTGCGGTCCAAAATCAGCTTGAGCGAGAAGGCTCCCATGTCACCGGGTTCGTGCAGGTGGATGTCGAGCGGCTTGTTGTGGCGCTCGGCGATCTCGAACAGCACGTTCAGCGACTGAGCCGGGTCCAGGTCGATGGCACAGGGATCCAGACCGCCCAGCACGTCGGCCCCCATGGCCAGGGATTCATCTAGCAACTGTGCCGTGCCTTTGCGCTGCAGCAGGCCCGATTGTGGGAAAGCCACCACCTGAATATCTTGCCAGGGCGCCATGTCCGCGCGGGTCTGCAGCAGACCAGCCACATGCTTGGTGCCAATTTCCGTATCCACGTCGGCGTGACTGCGGATGCGCGTGGTGCCCGACGCGAGAAACTCGCGAGCCATGCGCAGCGACTGGCTCGCACTGTCGTGCTGGGCCTGGGCACGGTAGGCTCGCTCGTTGTTGATCTTGTCGACCAACTGGTTGCCCACCTCGTTGACGTACCAGTCTTGGCCCCAGAGCGTCTTGTCCAGGTGGGTGTGGGCTTCGACAAGGCCGGGCAGTAGCAACTGACCCAGGCCATCGATGTGCTCAGTACCCTCGGGTGTATTCAGAGAGGTGCCCATGGCCGCGATACGGCCTTGCTCGATTAACAGGTCGCAGGCTGGTTGGCCCATGGGGCGAACGTTCTGCAGTAAGAGGCTGGAAGTGCTCACGTTGAATGTTTCCTGTAGCGATGGAGCCTATCGCACGGCGCCGATTTCGGGCGTTGCGATCTGGCGCATCTTCTGGGCGTCTGTCAGGATCAGCTTGGCGAAATCAGCGGGCGTACCGCCCGATTGGCCAATGCATGCCTGGTCGAGCATTTTGATGACTTGGGGTTCGCGCATCACTGCATTGATCTCGGTGTTCAGACGTGTCACCACAGTGTCCGCTACACCCTTGGGGGCGAAGATGCCGGTCCATACGCCGAAGTCATAGTTGGGCAGGGCCTTGCTCGCCGACATGGCGGGGATGCCATTCAGGACTTCGCAGTTGGTCTTCGAGGTGGTGCCCAATGGCTTGACCTTGCCCTCTTTGAGGAAACCCAGCACCGAAGGCACCATGAAGTAGCCGTAATCCACATTGCCGCCGATGATGTCGGTCAGCATGGGTACGGCGCCCTTGTAGGGGACGTGCTGTATCGACACCTTGGCCTGCTGGTTCAGCATTTCACCGGCAATGTGCAAGGCCGTGCCAATGCCGGAGGACGCGAAGGTGTCAGCACCAGCCTGGGTCTTGACGCGCGCGAGCATGGCCTCGACCGAGGTGACTGGCACCTTGGGACCGGCGACCAGCACCATGGGCATGACACCTACCAGCGTGACCGGGCGCAGGTCCTTGGTGCCATCGTAGGCAATGGCATTGTTGAAGTGGCGGGCCAGCACGATTTCGCTGTTGGACGCCAGAATGATGGTGTTGCCGTCTGGTTTGGCACGCACCACACGCTGGGTGGCGATGGTGCCGCCAGCGCCGGCCACGTTGTCCACAATCACCGGCACGCCCAGGCGGCGGGACAGCGGCTCGGCGATCGTGCGCGCCAGAGTGTCGGCCGAGCCACCGGCGGTGAAACCCACCACCAGGGAGATGGGGCGGTCAGGCCATGCGGCGTGGGCGAAGACAGATGTGCCAGCTAGCGACAAGGCCGCCAGGGCTTTGAGAGGAAAAGCGGGAAATTGCGCCATGGATAACTTTCTAGAGAACAGAAAAATGCCTCAGGCCGACAAGTGCCTGGCAGGCGACGAAGAACGTTCGCTGATGAGAGCGACGACGATGAAAACCAGCGTGTTAAAGGCCTGGAAAACTCGGCAATAAGCAGGTTTCACGACATGTTTCTCTTACTTCCATGGGACAAATATTATGGTTAACCAAATTCTATATTTTGGTTAACCAAAATTTCAGATCTGGCAAATATTTATGCAGATATCGCGCGTAAACCCTGATATCTAGTGGTGACTGGCCGCCTAACTTGGATGTAGGGTGCCCGTGCCGCTAAGATTTCACGCTTGTTGTCTTTGTGTTGTCCATGTCCGCTTCTTCCCGCCGCCTTGCCCCTAATGTCCCCAGCGAAGAGCCTGTAGCCGACGGCACAGGCAGCGTGGACGAGCGCGTCTATGAGGCAATCTCGCGGGCGCTGCTGAGCGGCAAGCTACGGCCCGGCACGCCTTTGCGTGAGCGGGCGCTTGCCGAGGCGCTGGACTGCACCCGTGGTGCCGTACGCAAGGTGTTCAGCCGCTTAGGGACTGAAAAGCGGCTGATCCTGGAGCACAACCGTGGCGCCTTTGTGCCCAACCCGACGGTCGAGGAAATGCGCAGCATCTACCGTGCGCGGCGCATTGTCGAGGCAGGTCTGGTCACCAGCCTGTGCGGCCAGTTGAGCAGCGCGCAGATAGAAGTACTGCAGCGCCATGTGCAGGCGGAACAGCAGGCGCTGGAGGAAGGGCGCCGAGCAGACTCTATCCGGCTGGCCGGTGAGTTCCATCTGGTGCTGGCGCAAATGGCGGACAGCGATGAGTTGCTGTCATACATACAGCGTTTGGTGGCCACTACTGAGTTGTACAAAGCCTTATTCGACAGCGTGGCTGCGACCGCATGTGCCCCCCGTGAGCATCAGGAGATCATCAACGCCTTGCAGGGTGGAGCACTCGATAAAGCGTTGGCCGTGGCCATGACCCACCTGGATGAGCTGGAGCAGCGGGTGATCGATGGTGCGAAGGTCGAGCGCAAGGTTGATCTGGTGACCTTGCTGGCGGGCAGTTCAAGCACATCTGGGTGCTAGCAGCCAAAACTTGATGGAGGCTCTCAGCCTGGACCGTCCGCTCGCGGCGACGCGCCGCGGGCGAATGCTTCTGGCCGAACACAGTCGGTCACGACCAGCAGCCTGGTCAGCCGCAGCCGGCACAGGCGGTCAGTTCAACCGGAATACGCACTAACCCGAACTGCTACGGAACGGCAGCGCCGGCCAATGCGCCAACGCCCTATGTGATCTGGCAGCGCTTCGGTGGAGAAGGTCGCGAGTACTTGGACAATGAGGACTCACAAGTCGAAACCGTCCAGGTTCAGATTCAGGTTCAGGTGCAGATCTTCAGCACCGGCATCATGGCGCCAAAAACGCTGATGCCTCTGCTGATCAGTGCTCTGCGTCAACCCCGATTCGACGATCCGCCCGTCAGGCCGCTGGCGCGATGATTGCGATCACGACATGTGCCTGTTTGTTGCGGATCAGGATATTGAAGTGAGCTTTGGCTAACACTTTGTTGCATGGATTAATATTGAGTTTTTTAGACTGAGGGGCGTCATGTATCGTGTTTTGGCCGTATTGGTTGCCGTAGCTTTAGCTGGTTGCGCCGGAAAGGTTGATTATTTTAAGCCTGGTGCGGTGATGACAACCTCTGGAAATTCCAAGACTCTCAATAAATCAAAAGATGATGTATGGAAAACTGCGGTTCCAGAGCTCGGTAAGCAATTTTTTGTAATCAACAATATAGATAAAGACTCTGGGTTGATTAACATTTCTTATTCTGGTGATCCTGAGAAGTATGTTGATTGTGGGCGCGTTGTATCTTTTGTGAAGAATTCTCATGGAGAGAGGATCTATGATTTCGCTGGTTCTAAAGCAAGTCAGCAGTACGAGATCATGGTTTCACCACATCTGTTTAATATTTCCCGTCAAATGAATCTCGATGGCCGGATGAATTTGGTTTTCGAGGAGGTTGAACAAGGTAAAACACGAGTTAGCGCCAATACGCGATATGTAGTGGAGCGAAAATTTGTAGTTGTCCCTATATCAAACGGCATCCCGCAATCCATGGCTGACAGCGTATCTTTTAACACTGGCACGAGGGGGGCTTTCCAATTGACCAGGGACGGGCAAGGCACTGAGTGCATCGCCACGGGAACTCTCGAGCAGGAAGTTTTATCTTTGATTAAATAAACTGCTCTATTAATTTTCCAAACAAACCGCCGCCAGGCGGTTTTCTTTTGCCCGCCATGAGAAACCTGGCGGGTTTTTCTCTGCCTGAAAGGGCACAACCATGCGCAAAGTTCCTCTGCCCGATGGGGCAAAACTCTATCTGTACACCGCAGCTCTCACCGCCCTGGCTGCTGGCGCTATGTCCAATGCCGCGCATGCGGTGGTGACAGTGGTCAATGATTTGCAGGCTAAGGCTGTAGTCGTCATCACCAGCGAGGACTACCCGGAGCTGGAGAGGCGCGTGGCCCGCGTGAAGTCCGCGACGCTCGACAGCGTGACGCTGGACGGTGTTGATACCAGCGATCTCACAAAATTTCCGGAGGGTGGTGAGGTATCGCGGATCCCTTTGGTTGCCGACAAATGGCAGCGCTTGGCGCACCTGTCGGAGTTGGTCGTAGCGCACGACGTTGGCTTGGGGTTCAACAAGCAGAGCCAGGGCTTGTGGTGAGTGGATGGGCTCAGGCTGCGGCGCACCGTCAATCAGACGGTGCAAGACATTGATGATGCGGGTCTTGCGGGGTTCGCCATCCTCCAGTGCCAACTCGACAGCGACCAGGACGGCTTGCTCATAGTGTTGCAACACCAAGGCAAGAACTTCCACCATCTCGCGATCGCCGCCAGGTTGCGTCAGGAGCATAGCTTGCAGTCGTTTGAACGTGTCTGGCAACTCGGAAAACGGCGCACCGTTGCGCAATGCGCCGGGCTTGCGCTGCAATACGGCCAAGTAATGACGCCAGTCATAGACCATACGCCCAGAGCCTTGGTGATTGCGCTCAATGATGCGCGGGTGTTCACAGACGAACTGGCCTTCGGCCACGACGACCAGGCGGTCGGCATAAACCTGCAAGCACACGGGCCGGTTGGCATAAGAGGTCGGCACGCTGTAGCGATTGCACTCAAAGTGAACCAGGCCGGTGGGAGAGACTCGTTTGGCATGCTCGATAAAGCCGTCAAATGGCCGAGGCATGGGCATCGAACAGCATCTCATGGGTTTGCAGGGGATAGGCCCGCAGATAGAAGGCTCGGCTGTGGCTGAGCTTGAAGTGAGCCACTTGTAGCTTGGTGCGCACACCCGCAATGACAGCCTAATCCTCGCTCCAATCAAATTGGAAGGCTTCTCCAGCGCCGAAGACCAGGGGAACAAAAACGCCTCGCCCTGATGTCTGCTCAGTCGCATGACATTGAGCCTTCCATACTCTGATAAAGGCAGCAACTCGGTTGTAGGAGCCGGTATAGCCCAACGCCTGCAAGTCGAGAAACATCTGCTTGATCGTGCGCCGCTGCTGGCGAGAGCGATTGGCTTCTGTATGCAGCCAGTCTGACAGCTTGCGACAATCTTGGCAGCTTTCTTGACCAGGCGCTCAACCGTGTCGGAAGTTTGCGCACCAACGCTCTTCCAGTAGCTCACGCGATCCAGGGCAACGCGCAGGCCTTCTTCGGCACCACGGGCGCTGGGGTTGAGAAGCCCATGCGCTCGATGAAAGCGCCGTCGTGACGCACGCGCTCGTCAGCAGCAACGATTTTGTAGAACGGACGATCCTTGGAGCCGCCGCGGGAGAGCTGAATAACTGCCAGCCAAACGAGCAAGTCGCTCGTACCATGGAGCTTGGCTGTCACGCAAGCTAAGGTGTGTGGCAAAGTGATCAAGGTCAGGCTCACAATGCAACTGGATTTCTGCTGGTTGCAACGCAAGCATGGCTGCCATACGCTGGTTAGATAGGCGTACACGAGCAGTATCGTGCTCGCCATAGCTGAGCAGCACTGGCAAGGTGTTGCCAGCTCCCCAACTCAAAGGGCTCATTGGTGCGTCGTCAAGTGGCTCGCGCAGCACCTTGGCGTAAACGGCTTCTTCTAGGCTTCCTGGAGCCGGATCTGGATGGTGCAAATCCAAAATACCGCTGATAGGCAGGCAAGCACGAATGGAATCATTGGGAATGCCGGCCTCGGCACGACGCAAGGCAGTCAGTAGGGCCAGATGACCGCCCGCGGAGTGCCCGGCGAGATAAATGTGTGATGGGTCGGCACCGAATTGCGCGGCATGTTCATAAAAATGATGCAGGCTCGCCAAGCAGTCATCGTAGGCCGCTGGAAAACGGTGCTGGGGTGCTAGCCTGTAGTTTGGCGTAACCAGGTGCATACCAAGTCGTGCTACAGGTTCGGCCATAAAGGCACACCACTCCTTGTAGCCATGGGTCCAGCCGCCACCATGCAGAAAGATCAGGGTTGGCTGCTGGCGAGACTGAGGGTCACCAAAAACGTCATAGTTTTGCGCAGGATCTGCGCCATAGGCCACATTACGCGCCAGAATCAGAGATTCAGGAGTCTGCTGGGCCCAGCCCAAGGCTGTATTGGCATAGTCCATTGCCGCCTGCATGGGCAGTGGCTGCTGTGGATCAAGCGCGTTGATATCTATTGAGGTCATTGAGCTCACGACGTTGCCGAGTTCCGATATGTAAATGTGTTCACTGATTGCCGATATCAGTCGGCACGAATATTGAACTCCTTGACGAGCTTGCTGTATTTTTCGTAATCGCTTTGTGCCAATGCCTGCATCTGTGCCGGCGTACCACCTTTGGCCTGTATCGACATCGTGGTCATGCGTTCAACCACCTCAGGCATCTTTAGAATTTCGTTGCAATGCTTGTTGATTGTCTCGACCACGTCGGCTGGCATATTCTTCGGGCCGAACAAAGCCTGCCAAGCTCCAACTTGAGCGCTGGGGTAATCCAGTTCAGCAAGAGTTGGCACCTGGGGGAGGAAGGGCGAGCGCACAGCATCAGCGACAGCCAGGGCCTTGAGGCTGCCGGCTTTTAGGTGTTGCTCCATAGGCCCCAGAGTGGAATACATGAGAGGCACATGCTTGCCAACAAGATCAGCAATAGCAGGCGCGCTGCCACGATAAGGGATCTGTTGGAATTTGGTGCCAGCCGCTTTGTCGAACAGCTCAGCCAAGATATGCATAGGCGTACCCGAACCTGGGCTCGCATAAGTTTGCAGCTTGCCGGCTTTGTTGCTGGAAATCAGTTCCTTGATGCTGTTCACACCAGTAGATTTCTCCACCACCACGAACAGCGACTGGCTGGCCAGTTGAGTTATCGGGGTGAGGTCTTGCGCTGGATTGATCTTGGCGGCAGAGGTCTGCAATACGTGCGGCGTGATCGCAATGGTATTTGGCGCCAGTAGCAAGGTGTGGCCATCAGGCTGCGAGCGAGCCACGAAGGTTGTGCCGATCACGCCAGAGCCACCGGTGCGGTTTTCGACTATCACCGGCTGGCCTAGGCGTGGGGTGAGTTTCTCTGCCAGTATGCGGGCCAGCACATCGGTGTCGCCGCCAGCGGGAAAGGCTACAACGATGGTGATCGGCTTGGCAGAAAAACCGGCTGCCTGAGCAAGTCCGCTAAGGGCCATGCCCGCCAGCAAAGTGGTGACGGCTCTGCGGCTACGTGAAACAAGATGGGTCATGATCGCTCCGGGAATAAAGGGTGTAAAGGAGGCTGTAAAAATCGAAAGTCGATCTCAATGGTTCAAACTCACGTAGGCAACCAACTCGATGCGCATGCCCGGCACGACCAGAGCCTGAACTGCAACGCTGGCACGGTTGGGATATGGGGATTGAAAGAATTCCCGGTAGACCTGATCAATGGCAGCCATGTCATGGACATCCGTCATGTAGATCAGCACCTGGGCAACATCACCCAGGCTGGCACCAGCGGCGCACACTGCGCGTTCTAGGTTTTGAAGCGTAATTCGCGCCTGCTGCTCTATGGTGCCGGTGCATACCGTTCCATCGTTTTGGACAGGACCATGAGCAGTGAACAGCAGGGCTCCATGGGCTTTGACAGCCCAGGAAAAGGGCTGATTCAGTGCCGGTATTCCAGTTTCAACAACGTCTTTCATGGGAAGCCTTCTTAGAACGCGTGCCGCATGCCGATGTTGAAGGCTCGTGAACCACTACCTTGCTCAGTGGAGTTCCCTACCCGGTAAAAGCCTGCCTTGTTGCCTGCTTGTGCATTGTTGTGGATCCGCGCAATGGCTGTGTACAGGCTGGTGCGCTTGGACAGGTTGTAGACATAGCCGATAGCGAGTTGGTTGGCATCGTAATTTGCGGCTGTCCTGTCGTCCTTGCGGATGTACGAGGCCAGAAATTTGCCGGGGCCATATGGAACAGAAAGACCGAGCAGTAGATCGCGTGAATCGGGATTGAGCAGACCGAAGACTGCCGAGCCCTTGTTCACCACGTAGTTGAGGTGGGCTGTGGCAAAGCCCATGTCGTACTTGGCACCCAGAAAGGTGAGCTTCCCTACCGCGCCGGCTCCACTTTGAACATTGTGGTAGCCGAGCTTTACATAGGCTGGGCCGGAAACATAGCCAACAGCGCCACCAAACTGGCGGTTGAAGTGCGCATTCTCGGGAGACTCGCCAAAACCATAGACCAGGTCCAGTGTGTAGCCGCTCTGGGCGTTGAAGCTGTAGCGCACGGTGTTATCCATGCGGTTATTACCACCGGCGCCGCCTGCGCTGATGAGATTGGCGGAATCGCCGGCCATCCCAGTCACGAACGGGTCGGTCTCGACTTGGACCAACGCTACGGGCGTGTATTGGCGACCTAGCGCCAAGGTGCCGAATTGGCCTCGCAGACCCACCGTAGACTGGCGGCCGAAACCCAAACCGCCTTGAGCCAGCCCACCGGTATCGGAAAGCAAACCCATTTCCAAATTGAAGAATGCAGACAGGCCTCCACCCAGATCTTCAACGCCTTTGAAGCCCAATCGTGAACCAGTAGACACGCCCCCCGTCATCTTGCTGACACTAGCTCCGTTGACTCCACCGCTTTCATGCACATAAGCCATGTCCATCACGCCATAAACAGTGACGGAGCCTTGGGCCCAGGCCGGCACAAACGCCATCGACATGACGGCTGCGCTAGCACTGAGAAAATGACAGGTCTTGGACATTTGCTTAGGCCTTGTAGTGAGACAATGAGGCAGCATGGATTTCATGAAAAAAGTTGATTTCATGAAATGTATTGAATTTCATAAAATTTAATGTGGGCGTAAGTTCTACTACTCCTATGCAAAACAGTGTGATAAATGAAGATCCGTCTGGGGCTAGCTCGCGCACCGAGCTTGCATATCAGGTGCTGCGCACAGAGATACTGAGAGGTGAGCTAGAGCCAGGGCAGCGATTGCGTGCGGCTGATTTAGAAGCTCGCTTTAGCCTGGGATTGACCCCGATCCGAGAGGCACTGATGCGTCTCGGAACAGAGGATTTGGTCATTGCCGAGTCCAACCGAGGAGCCAGAGTCAAGGGCGTGTCGCAAGCCGAATTTGCTGACCTAATGAAGAGCCGAAGAGACATAGAGCGCATCTGTCTACACAACTCCGTGATTGCCGGCGATGCTCATTGGGAGGCCGAGTTAATCGCATCCATGCACATGCTATCCAGAGCGCCGCTGCCAGGTGCCGCAACGGAGTCAATCGCATCGGAGACCTCTTCAGAATGGGAGGTGCGTCATCGCCGCTTCCACACAGCCTTGGTCAGCGCTTGTGGCTCATCTTGGATGCTACGATTTTGGAATCAATTGGTTGATCATTCCGAGCGATATCGGAAACTGCGTTTCAGCACGCCACTCATTCCCCGCAATGTGGAGGCCGAGCATCAAGAGCTGCTCGAAATGGCCTTGAAGCGTGACGCTGCCGGCTGCGTCGATTTGATGGACAAGCACCTGCGAAGCACGGAAAAGGCGGTTCAGCACATGCTTTCGCAATGGAGCGGGTCTTAAACAAGGCTCGCATGAATAAAAACGGGCCCTGCCAGACAAGCCAGCGGGACCCGTTTAGGAGCCTCAACCTGAATTAGGCCGCAACCTTCTTCGCAGCTTCGTTGACCAGGCGTTCAACCGTCTTGGAAGTCTGCGCACCGAAGCTCTTCCAGTAGGTCTGTTGCGCCTTGTTGGCTGGACTTACGGTCCAGCAAAAGTAACTGCAACTGCTAGTCAAAGACTCATCCTGGAAGGTAGATATGACTGTTTCTTAGCTACGAGTTCGAGAGCTTCTTCCTTCCGACAGGGAGCCATTTCGCGAAATGCAACAAGACCAAGAAGTCGCTCGATTTGTGGATTGGTTGCCACGCACTCTCGTGCAGGCAGAGACAGTGTTCCTGACAGCGGTTGCGCAACAAGTAGCGCCGCATCGAACTCAATTTTTTCACAATTGAGTTCGGTAAGGTGATGGCTGGAAGCGTGGACTACACCTTGACCAATAGTGACACTGCCGAATGCGGGCGGTTTGTCAGAAAGCAGTTTTTGGGCCGTAACTTGGCAACCATCGCTGTTGTCAAAATGAAGAACGAATTACTCGAAAAGAATGTGAGGTATCTGACCGCGTCCGCCAAGCGGCAAAACATTCGCTCAATTCGAGTAGCTGAGAAATGTGGCATTACTCTCGCTCGAGAGGCAGAGGAGCGACTTTTTTGAACAGTGCGTAGTGTGTCAGTGATGCCTTGGGGTTGGCTGCGCCTGTTCATGAGCTGCAATAGCGGACTTCCAGTAGTCCCTTGGGCTGCACTGATGGTCACTGGCAGTTGCTCACCTGAAACCTGTCGTTGGGCAGTCACTAGCTTTGGCGCTCGGATGACCGCTATGCAGTTGTGACCTATAGGTCACGATGCAGCCATGAGCAGCAGCAACCGCTGCACACCAGCTATCCGTCGACAAAGCTCGGATGACGTCAATGGGTCGATCGCAGGCCCTCGCCAACGACCGCTAACCGGCATGCAAACTTGCGGTCAAACCTCGTCCAGATTTCCCAGTACCGAATGACCGCTCTCGCTGCAAAAATCGTTGCTTTCCAACCTGTCTGAGCTTAGCGTGGCGCTTGGCAGGAGAGTTCATGGCGGCTTGAGAAAAGCCCGCTACGTCAGGCCGGGGCTGCATCTATTGAGATGTAGGCATGGGCTCCAGAAAACAAGCCCGCTTGGTGGCGGGCTGTTCAGCATGAAGAATTTAGAGATTGCTGTTTCTGAGGACTCCAGCCCGACGGTGCTGCTCATCAGGCTCGTAGTGTTAGGTGGTGCCCACTTGTCGTGAACTGGGCAGATGCGGTACCTTACAGATTAGGGCGACTGCGAGGGGATGGCTGATTGGTGTGTTTCGAGAGGATCGGAATATCAACCAGGTTGGCAAGATCCCTCACGCGACGGTCCCTAGCTAGGAGGTCGCCATGGAAACGATTGAACAGATGGCTGAAAGACACATCCGCGAGTCTGAAGCGGACTTGGTTCATATCGATGTGTTGATGAAGCGTGCGCAGAAAATGAGTGCGAACGCTGCCGATCAAGTGGAGGCTGAGAGGCTTTTGGATCAAGCCATGAGGCAGCGCGCTAAGTTGGATCTGCACCTTGCGGCCCTGAAGAGCAAGCAAGAGTCCGATTACGAGAAGCTGGCCGAGGAGGGCAAGCGCTTTAAGGAGACGCTTGCAAAAATAAGGTCGAATATTGAAGTGATGCTGTCTTCCTGGCTTTGACCGCCAAGCGGTTGCGAAGATTGGCAACCGCCGAGCGCTCCTGTGTGGAGCTGCAGTCGGCAAAGAAAGTCTGTTGTGGGGCACATCTTCCTGTATCTGTAGATTGCCTTGCCAGTCCATGGCAATGCACTAAATGATCATGTTCTTGAACATTGGTCCCCTGAAGGCCAAAAGCCCGCTCGGTGGCGGGCTGGGAAAGTTCCCGCTACGGGGTTTTCATAAAGTGCTGCGGCACAGGTCATTTTGCAACTATGGATCAAGGCTGGGGTGAGTGCTCTCGATAGAGATATCCGGATAACTGACTCCCGATACATGTACTTGATCACGTCCAGCATTTTTTGCCTGATAAAGAAGCTGATCGGCTTCTCTCAACGCGTGATCGAGCTGGGATGGATCGGTGATCGGTGAAATCCCAAAGCTCATGGTCAATTTTGTGCCGGAGAGAAGAACGTCATTGTTCGAGCTGAGGTCTCGGCGGATGCGTTGAGCAATTTCCTCTGCATCTCGCAGTGCGATGTCAGTCAACAGAATTACAAACTCTTCACCACCGAACCGTGCAACGAGGTCGCGCTCTCGCACATGGTTTTGTAGAGTCGTCGAGACAAGCCGCAGCACCTTATCGCCACGTTCGTGGCCCCAGGTATCGTTGATTCGTTTGAAGTGGTCTATATCACAGGCCAGCACCGCCATGGGATAGAGCCTGATGTCGGTTAAAAGCTTCAGGGCATATTCATGGAAGGATCTGCGATTTAATATCTGGGTCAAAGTATCGAGGTCGCGTTCTTTCTGTAGTTTGCCAACAGTTTCCTTTGCGGCAATGGCGCTCATGATCAAGGTAAAGAGTATCGCGAAGTTCAATATGCTCACCAGTGTCAAGAGCCAATACGGAGATCTTGGAAATGACCGCGGATCCGGGTATCCCAGCAGCGAAATAATCATGGGTCGAGTAAG
Source organism: Comamonas testosteroni (assembly GCF_000761245.1). Taxonomy (GTDB): domain Bacteria; phylum Pseudomonadota; class Gammaproteobacteria; order Burkholderiales; family Burkholderiaceae_C; genus Comamonas; species Comamonas testosteroni_C. Next base: position 122,286 of record NZ_AWOR01000057.1, read on the forward strand.
GGTGTAGGCTGTGAAGCTGATGCTCAGCCAGAGTAGTGACTTGTCGAGCCAGTCAAATGAGTTCTTCCTTGGATAGACCTGGAGGACAGGTAGCAGTAAAACAAGGCCTGAACCAACACTGAAGGAGCTCACTCGAGCCCAGACGTTTGGGCTGATCAGGCTGAAGTAATACAGCGCAGCTAACGTGATGCTGGCAATCAGTAGCGCTACAAGTGGCAGGGCCGATACACGCCATCTCTCTGCCCAGCTTTTCGCAAGGCACCAAGCGCTCAGCAGGTAGAAACTCCCAATCAAGAGTGCGTAGCGAGTGAGCTCCTCCAGGGGCATCAAGGTTTGAGCTGCAAGAGGCAGTGCAGTGAGTGAATAGGCGCAAGATTGCCAAAGCAAAAAGCGCTGAGATCGTTGGGCGAGCCAAGCAGCGACCAATATGATTGCCAGGGCAAAGATCGCCAGAGGTGGCGTCAGAACCAAGAGGTCGTTATTCGCGAACATATGACCAGAGCCTCCTCGATCGAAGAGCGGTAATACCTGTTCCTTGAGCGCAAAGCGGCAATCTAATTTCACCGTGCCTGTGTTTCGCTATTGGCATCACAATTTATTACAGCGTGCCTCCATCCTTATCCATGTCAGCCTGCTTCTTGTTTAGCGCGATAAATCAGTCAAAAATTGTCATTGCCAAAAATTTCTCCCATGAATGAAATTCATTCAAAGTGATTGATTCCCATTCATCGCTGGCATCTGGATTCATTGCGATTCTTGACGCGTATGCAGTGACCTTTAAATCTCCTGAATCAGAATAGCCTGCTCGTCTTTATGGCCAGCTCCTTGCATTGCTGGACGGCCTCATGAAGGATGTAAGGCTTGCGCACTGCGGTGCGAAGCCATGAGGCTTCGTCGAAGGGCTCCTGTGGCTTGCCGCCAGCCTTTGTGCGCAGACACTGGTTCCACCTTGGAGGCGTAGGCTACGCTGGCGCTAGAGCTCCATTCCTTGTGCGCGCATGTCAGCCATTCGAGTGGCCGAGATAGGGTAGCCGTTGTGATTCGCGAAAGTCAGCCTCATGGAGGCCTCCAAAGAAAGTGCCCGCACTTGGCGGGCAGGTCACCCGCGCCGGTACTGCCGTCACCGCCCAGCGCCTTCATCAGACCGGGGATCAGGAGCGACAGCTCGCCGGTGGCAATGTCTATATCGGTAACGAAGCCGCCGTTGTCATTGCTGCTGTCATCCATGACCGCATCCAGCAGCACGATGTTCTTGATCCGCAGGCCTTCGGTCAGCACGAAGCTCGCGCAGTCGTCCTTGGTCATGGCAAGGCAGGTGGGCAGCTTGCCTTGCTCACTGTGCTTGCGTACCTCACCAATGTCTAGCGGGTGGGGGCGTAGCGCACCACTGCCTTTGACTCGTCGACGGCTTTCAGCTCTGTCTCGTGGCCGGCGCTGAAGCCCGCGGGCGGCTTCTGGGTGATCAGCCAATGAGCCAAGCGGCCTGAGAGAAGGTCTGCGTGTCAAGCAGTTCCAGGGCGAAGCTGGGCAGGCCCTTGAGGAGCTGCGTAACCACCTCGCCGGCGCGGATCTGGACGCTGGCGTACAGCATCAGGGGAGCACCCGAGGATCGATCCGGACCCACATGCTGTCCTGCTTGGCGAAGGCCATGGGCAGCTCGACCTGCGGGCCGCGCTGCTCGCCGCAGGGAGCAACCCAGCCGACAGAGCGCTTCTGTGCCGCGCCGCTGTCTCAGCATCTAGCATCTGCAGATCGCCCTTCCAGCTATCGGCGACGCAGTGAATGATCATGTTCTTGAATATTGGGGCTCCAGAAATAAAAGCCCGCTCAGTGGCGGGCTTGTGCAGTGCAGATTGAAGAGAGGCAGTCTGGAAGTCGCAACGACCAGAGTGCAGGCAGGCTGTGAATTTCACGAGCCGGCTTGGGCATGCGATACGGGCCCCAGCGGTCTTGTGTTCTCGAATGAGATGTCCGGGTAGATTGTTCCTGTGACATGCACACGATCGCGTCCGGCGTTTTTCGCGCTATAGAGGAGTTCATCAGCCTCTTTCAGCGCATGAGGAATGTGCTCTTCATGTGTGATTGCGGTGATGCCGAAGCTCAATGTCAGGGTGGAGCCTGACGGCAGTAAAGAAAGATCGGACTTCAGTTCATTCTGGATGCGCTCTGCAACACGTTCTGCCCCTTGTAAATCGATGCGAGTCAGCAGCAAAACGAACTCTTCCCCACCCATGCGCGCTACTAAGTCATGGTCACGCACATTGCGCTGCAAGCACAAACTGACTGCTTGCAATGTCCTGTCTCCTTGATCGTGTCCCCAGGTGTCATTGATGTGTTTGAAGTGATCGATATCACATGACAGAACGGCTATGGGGTGGCGACGTTTGTCACCAATCACTCTTCGGGCGGACTCATGGAAGGCTCGCCGATTCAAGGCCCGGGTCAATACGTCATGGTCGCGTTCGTGGCGCAACTTGGTGACGGTGTCCTTGATGGCAATGAGCACAGTCACCACGGTGAAGATCAAGGCGAAGAGCAGGACGCTCATTGAAGAGAGCAGCCAGTACACGGAATCCGTATATTCAGCCGGATCCTTGAATTTGAAGAGAGAAATGAATAGGGGGCGAATGAGCGTGAAGACCGTAAAGACGAGCGAGACCGCCAGCAATACCTGATCTAGCCAGTCCTTAGGACGCCGGGCCCGAAGCGCGGCCGCGATGGGGAGCAGCATCACGAAGCCTGTCCCGATACTGAGTACATACAGCCGTGCCCAGAGACTCGGAGCGTTTTGGCTAAAGTAAAAAATCGCTGCCATGGTCGAAATGCCGATAAGCAATGCGGCTTTCGGTTGCGCGGCCACGCCCCAACGCTCTGTCCAGCTCTTTGTGAGAAACCAAGCGCCGAGCAAATAGAGCGTGCCAGTGAGTAGGGCATATTGATTGAGTACCGCTGGAGTCACGACGGTCTGAAAGCCCAAAGGTATAGTCAAAAAAGCATACGCACAGCACTGCCAAAGCAGAAAGTTCTGTTGGCGTAAGAACAGCCAACACACACCAAGGAGCCCCGCCAAGAAAAAGATCGCCATTGATGGAGCGAGCACAAAGAGATGTTCAGGCATTAAGTTCTTGATTCTGGAGATTCTGGTAACTGACGGAGAGCTGGATACCGCCGCCTACAGGCCAATGTGCGTTGTTCGAGAGTGAGTGCTACTCCTCCTTGAATACAAATTAACAATAGCAACTAAAAGCAACTGCTTGACGTTAAACCCTGAAAAATGACCCAGAAACTGCGCCGTGTTGTGTTTGTCGACAGAAATTTTTCAGAAATCAGAGGGTTGACCCTTGTCCAAAAAATGTCGGAGGGCCTGTCATTTGAGGCCTCAAAGAACAAAGCCCGCAATACTGCAGGCTTGGGTCGAGAGATCTAAATCAACTCACTCGTCGCTGAGCGGAAGTCCTGTAAGGACTAGGTTCCCTCAGAATGAAATGCCCTCAGACAGTCGACGTCGCGGCTTCCTGAATCAGCTTGGCGATTTCGGCGGGATGGGAGGCGAGAGAGGCATGGCTGGCATCCAGTGTGAGAACCTTTTTGGGACTCATGCGGCCGGACATCCAAACCTGGTTTTCAGGGGCAATCATCCGGTCCTGGCTAGACACTTGGTACCAGCAAGGCTTGTGTTTCCATGCTGGCTCGCTAACGGTATCTCCAAAAGTGCTTGCCAGAGGTGCCTTCTGGGTTGCCGCCATGACGAACCCATCGTCTGCTGAAAGATCCTGGCAAAAACTTTCGTGGAACTTGTCTGGCTTCAGCCACAGATAGCCGTCGCTGTCAGGAGCCAGGTTCGGGGCGGCGGCAGGCAAGTGCTTTTGTGTGATGCCACCGGGACTCTCACCCTTATCAGGAGCAAAAGCCGCGACGAAGACGAGCGCGGTCACATTCGGGTGGTTGCCTGCTTCGCTGATGACTGCTCCTCCATAAGAGTGTCCAACTAACACGACCGGACCGCCAACCTGAGCGATCATTTTGCGGGTGCGCTCGGCGTCATCGGCAAGAGAAGTCAGAGGATTCTCTACTGCCCGTATATCCTCGTAGCCCAGGCTCTTGAGCTCCAGAATGACCTTGGCCCAATGGGCTGCACCGCCCCAAAAGCCGTGCACAAGTATGACCGTTGGCTTGCTCATAGCGCTAACTCCTTGTTGGTTGATCGCTGTATGGCGGTGTGGAAATCGCTTCAGTTGATGGCGAAAAAGCCATTGCTACCCTCTGCAGTCGCTGCAGTCGAGCAAATATAAATTCAAGCCTCTGAAGGGGTTTGTAAGGTTTGGTCTGACATTCGGATGGCTCACAAATCCTTACCTTTAGCATTTCCTGATCGTCCTCGCTTGCTGGTGTCTTCGCTGGAAATAAGGATTCATCTGCCAGGGCAGGAGGGCTGGCCAGCAAGGCTAGTGCCATGCAGGTGCCAGCGATCCGGATCAGACCGTTGACATTCGTTCTCATGACTTCCTGGGGGCCGCTTGTCCCGCAAGCGCGAGCGTCTATCAGAATTGCGGCGGTTGCACCTAGATCGGCCTTGCGTCGGGTGTAAGAGCCATCACCACAGCCGCGCCGACTGGGCAGAAGAAGCCAAGAGGGTCAGCGCCCGCTGAAGGGGGAGCAGTAGCGGGTGAGCAGTAGCGTTGTCCCCGGGGCGGCGTGATCAGGCGCTGGGCGGCTAGGAGCAGCGTGTGGGCCGGAGTGCGAACGTGCGGCCATTTCACAAGCCTTCCTTCCCGCACAAGCATTGCACGAGGTCGTCATCAAGGGGCTGCTGGTGAGCGACGGGGTGCATGAAATCTCCTGTGTGCCAAGAAAAAGCCCGCGAGCGATTGCTACGGGCTTTAGTTGAGAGGCTGTGTTTTTCGTGGCGGCTGGGACGTCAGGTTCTCACCGTGCCGCCAGCATCCAGCCGGCCGATGGGGAAAGCCGGTTTGATATGCTGACAAGCCATCGAAACTAAGAGGAAAGTTATGCCCAGCTTGGGAGCGATCGCGCTAGTCGCTGGAGGCGCGATGAGCGCGTTTGCCGCAGTAGCGCACTTGGCGTGCATCGCAATCGGAGCCCCCGCATACCGAGTGATGGGGGCGAGCGACAGGATGATCCGCGCTGCTGAGAAGGGAAAAGCATGGCCAGCACTGATAACGCTTTTCATCGCAATGATTCTGTTCCTTTGGGCGGGTTACGCATGGGCTGGCGCTGGTGTCATTGCGCCTTTGCCGCTGAGCAAACTCTCACTCACGGCGATCTGTGCCGTGTATTTGGTGCGGGCGATCGCATTCCCTTTTCTCAAACCCGTGTTTCCTGCAAACACGCAGACTTTCTGGCTGGTGTCATCTGGGATATGTCTTGTGATCGGGCTGTTTCATCTGGTTGGCATCATTGAATTGTGGGGTGCACTCTAGGCGCTTCTCAGAGCATGCGGTGCTTGGCGCAAGCGCTCTTGAATAGAGCGCTGACGACCTTGCGGGTCATGCCTTGGGAATGGTCAGAAAGGGCGGGTGGAGGGGATCCCAAGCCCGGCGTAACAGGTTGATGGCGCTGGGTTTTGCACGATGCTTTTCAGGCAATCAGCATGAGTATGGCCTACCGAATGGCCTCGCTAAAGCTCTGCGGGGGAAGGCACATGCATGCCACACGCTACAGAGCATGTATGGAGTCGCAGCCATGAGCATGAAATTTCAAGCAATCTGATCAGCCTCGCATTGGCTTTTTTCGCTTGCAGTGGGCTGGGAAGTCAACGGCTGGCGAGCTGATGTGTGCATCGCCCATGCCGAAAGCGCCCAGTCAAAACAGCCCGTAGCCCGGTGTCAGCAAGCAGGAAGCTATTGAACACAAAGCGACCACCGTGCTCACTCGCGGTGCTACCCAGGAGGAGCACACCCATGAATACACGCAAAAAATGGCTGCCCTGGTGGCTGCCTCCACTGCTGCTGCCTGCATTACAGGCCTGCAGTGCAACATCTTCAATGCCCAGCTTGGCAGTGATGCCGCAGCCTGCCGAGATCTTGTCGATCAGCACCAGCGACTCGCGGCCCTTGCTGCAGAGGACTCAGCACTGAGCTGGCGAGCTTGGTGATCTGGTCAAAGGCGATGCGCCAAAGTAAATCTGCTGCAAGGCCAGGTGGTCGTGGACCGGGCGCTGATCAGGAGTGTTGGTGTAGTTGGTGGCTACTAGGGGCGATCAAATGAGCTCGACCTGAGCAGTGAGCACATGGTGGGTTTCATTCAGGAGCCGCGCTACAGCGCTACAGGTTTTGATAGCGCTGCTGTGGCCTTATCGAATCATTGGTCACGCATTGGCTCGATAGCGCGTATCCGATGACTCGGCCAGTTTTGATGGAAAAGAGGTTGTGGCAGACCACATTGCCGTTATCGGCGCAGCTCCCAAAGAAAGTCGTTTCGCAGCAGTACGCGCCCCGTCAGGTGCTGACGTAGTCGCGAACTTCAACGCCAGGCGAAGCGGCGTGTGCCTTCATAGGCATGGCGGAGAAGATAGGAGCGCCTCCACCGGCATTACTTGCCAGCTATCAAGGCTGGCTTGCCGAACCGCTGGCTCGATAGCGCAGCCGACCAGCACTGCAGAGGCAGCACCAGCCACGGCAAACTGAAAAGCTCTCATCTGCCTCAGTCCTCCTGAGCGAAGGAATACAGCAGAGGAGTAGCTTTGGTCTCACAGACTCTCAGTAACCTTCGATCAAAGGCATTTCCGTCCCATCGACCGCAATCATCACTCCTGTGGTGCTGGTGTCGATTTCAATTGGGACTCCCCACAACTCATTGGGCTTGCCGAAAGAGTTGACGTGATTGAACTGCCGCAGTTCTTCCGGCGGCAGTTTGATGAGCTTGGGGTAGGCATTGTTGTGGGCCTTCCAGTGACGGAGGAAGGACTGGCAAACGCGTTTGTGGACTGTGTTGATCGGTGATTCATCGGTCATGACGGAATTGTCTCAGAGCCAGCCGGCGTGCCTGGCGTCCAACGGGACACGGGCAGAAGCGGAATGGTGACCGGTCGACGCCAACATCGACTTCAGGCTGATCTTAGTTACTCGCAGCCGCAGGCTTGAGAGGCGTCAGGAGCAGGCCGCAATTGCCATGTCGCCAACCATTTCGGCAATGTCCGCAACGTCCTTCCGGGACAGGGCCGATATCCCAAGTCGACGCAACAGCGCCTCGCGTGCGACCGCAAACGCGAGCGCTTGGCCTAGGACCGCGTGGGCACGAAGTACCTGATCGCGCTGACCTCGGTCCTCGTTCCGAATGTCGGCCACCAGATCCGCGACGTTCGTGTGCAAGGGCACGAACAGCCGCGTGTAGAGTGCATCGAATTTTTCCGTCGGCCGCAGCTGTTCGCGCGCCAGCAGCAGGCTGCCCGCTATCGACGTTTCGGAGTCCAGCAAGGCTCGCACAAAGTCCTGCATGAGCGACTTGAGGGCTGCGCGAGCCTCGTCGGTACAGGCGACCGTGGGCTGGCCCAGGTCGAGGCGGTCGACGATGCCAGCGGCCACATGCTCCAGCACGGCCGCATATACGCCCTCCTTGCCACCGAAGTGGTAAGGGATTGCAGACTGGTTCACGCCTGCTTCGTCCACCAGCTGCCGAGTCCGTACGCCGTCGAGCCCCTGGCGGCTGAACAGGGTCAGCCCGGCGCGGACAAGCCGGTCCCGGGTGTCTCGGGTGCGCGCATTGAGCGTGTCCGGGTCTTTCATCAATGTCGTTGTTTCCTGTGTTCAGGCCTTGCTAGATATCGGCATGCATCAGCCGCGTGGAGTTGTCGTTCAACTCCACGCCTGCCGTGGAGCCGACCAGTACCGTGCCGCCAATATTGGCCATGTGCCGCCCGAAGGCGCAATTCGGCTCAAAGGCAAAGCACATGCCCTCTTGCAGCGGGACGTCGCGTCCCACGGTGGGCAGCCTCTTGAGCGCCGGATACCTGGCAGCCTCGGGCAGCGATTCTATGCCCGGCGCCGTGCCAAATCCTACAGGACCGTAGGGATTGATGCTGTGAATCAACGGATGGACATGCCAGCCACCTGCCGCCAGCAACGGTGCCTCCATCGCATCGACCACATCGCCGAAAGTGCGGCCAACGCGCAGAGTCTGCACACCCGCCTCGTAGCTCGCGCGGGCGACATCGGCCGCACGCAGGATATCGGGATGCACTTCGCCAAGGGCCACGGCCGCCTGATGCTGGGTTTCCAGCATGCCGTACAGGGCGAATATCTCTGACAGGATCAAATCCCCTTCGCGCAAAATCCTGGGCGTCTGGGCGCGGTACTGCCATGCTGCAGGTCCCCAGCCCACATATTCCGGGCCGGACCCGAGCAGGATTTCGGCCGTATAGCCCCCCATCGAAAAACAGGTTGCCGTCACCGCCGAGACCAATTGAGCCTCGGATACCCCCGGCTTGGCGGTGGCCCGAAGCGCCTCGCTCATCGCTTCGCCGATATCCGCGGCGTGGCGCAGCAATACAAGTTCTTCGCTGCTTTTTACGCAAGCGCGTTTGAAGAATGCCCGGAACACCGGAACGAATGCCGCATCTGGCATCGCCTCTTCCAACGCCTGAAGCGTCCTGGCTGGCATGGCACCGTCAAAGTAAAAGGGAGGATAGGGTTCCAGCCCGATGATGCCGATCCGGGTGCCATTCATCCCCCGGCTGGCCAGCCAGGCCCCGACGTCGCGGCCCGTCTTGCCGACGAACAACTGCTCGGGTGCTATCCACTGTAGATCGCCGCGAAGTGCCGCTTGCATGTGGTCGGCCACCATCAGCGATGCAAAGGTGTAGACCCGCGGCGCTTCTTCGCCAATGAAAACCACCATCGACCCGGGCCGGTCGTTGGTGAAGTAGCAATCCTGGGCAAAGCCGGCAGGCGCACAGGCTTCCCGGTCCCCATAGACGATCAAGGCCTCCAACCGCTCGTCATGCATCAGCTCGCGCGCAAGTTGCCAGCGCCGGTCGCGTTCAGTGAGGGTCAGAGGAGAAGGGAAAGTGGGCATGACAAGGTCCTGACGTAAGGGCTGAGAGTGTTGCGAATGTAATTCATTCGAATGAATTAATCAATGAACAAGAAACTGGCCCTACGCCGCGCCAGGCTGGCACGGGGTGCAAAGAGGGGCGCGACCGTGCCATCGCGCACGGCGGTCCACCTCGCCCTCCGTGCCGTGCTTCCTGGCCGCGCAGCCTGTAAAGGCTTGCACCGCGGGCTCGACGCCGAAGGTGACATCTGTCACATCAATGCATCGAGCCATTTAGTCATTGCCGGTCCTTCAAGCCGCGACACCTTAGTCAAGCTCGGGCGGCAATGCGCTGAACGCGCAGGTCGCCGCGGGCAAGCCAGTTGGACTGGCCGGCGCAGTGCAGCCTTGTCGTCAAGACGCGGCAGAGGATGGATGACTGGCCTTAGCCCAGTGCCCGTCGAACGCCGATGCCTGCCATGTCGAGCAGTTGGCGCGCTGCCGGGGCCAGCCCCAGCATGTGGATGCACCCATGGATCATGCCCGGCAGGCGCACGGCCGTCGCGAGCGTGCCACCCTCCTGCAGGCGAGCAGCATAGGCTTCGGCTTCATCGCGCAGTGGGTCATACTCGCAACTGATCACCGTGGCAGGAGGCAAACCGGCCAGGCTTTCGGCGCGCGACGGGGACACTTGCTCCAGTCGCCCTTGCGCAGGATCTGCAAGATAGGCCTCGTAGCAATACGCCATGGTCGCCCGGGTTAGGGAGTGGCCATCACCGAACAGATCGAAGGACGGGGAGTCCATGGCGGCGTCCAGTGCCGGGTACAGCAATAGTTGGTGGGCAATGCTCGGCGCACCGCCCGCACCCCAACCATCTCCATGCCTAGCGGCCAGACAGGCTGCTGCAGCGAGGTTGCCGCCCGCGCTGTCTCCGGCCACGGCGATGCGGGAGCGGTCCAGTCCAAGTCTTTCGGCCTGTTCGAAGGTCCAGCTCAAAGCGTCGCAGAAGTCTTGCAGCGGCACCGGAAAGCGGTGCTCGGGGGCCAGCCGGTAGTCCACCGAGATCACCACCGCCTGCGTCGCAACAGCGAGCGCACGGCAGGGGTTGTCGTACAGCTCCATGGAGCCGAGGCACCAGCCCCCGCCATGCGCGAAGACCAGGGCAGGCTGGGGCGCGTCGGATGCCGACGGCCAGTACACACGCAGACGCAGCGGGGCACCGTCGCGCGCACGCAGCGTGAAATCTCCCGTGCGCGCAACGGGTTCGGCCGGCCCATGCAGTGCACGCAGTCCGATGTCAGTGGCCTGCCTCAACTGCGCCAGCGTGGGCGCAGTTGGGGGCTGGGACATCCGGGCCTGCTCCCGCAGGTAGCGGGCAATATCAGTGTCCAGAGGCATGATTACCGCGTCCTTTGCAAGAACGGCAGCAGTTCGGCGATGAAGGCCTGGGCCGCCTCCTCCATGATGAAGTGGCCACAGTCGGGAACGATCACGCCGGACAGATCATGGGCATGCCCGCGCAAGGTGGCCAGCGGCGCATCGCCTGTGGCGTGCTCGGCGCCTATGGCCAGCACCGGCATGCCCAGCGGGCGCTTTGCGCGCTCACGATTCTGTCGAATGGTCTCGGGAATCGCCCGGTAATAGGCGAAGCCGCCGCGCAGCCCGCCCGGTGCCGCATAGGCATCGACATAGGCATCAACGGCCACACGATCGCGCCGCAGCGACCATCGATTGAACATGAATTCCAGATAGGCGCGTTCGCGGCCTGCGATTAGAGTCTCGGGCAGGTCGGCCAGTTGATTGAACATGAAATGCCACAGGAAGATGTTCTGCTCGGGCGGGGCGAAGATGCTGGGCTCTGGAGCCAGGCCCGGGATCACGGCCTCGGTCAGCGCAAGCGATTGCACGGCCTGGGGCTGGTCGCTGGCCAGCGCATAGGCCACCCACATGCCCACATCGTGGCCCGCGACCTGGTAGCGCTCGTGGCCCAGCGCCAGCATGGTGCGGTGCAGGGTCTGCGCGATGGCACCAGTGTCGTAGCCCGTCTCAGGCCGGTCCGAAAAACCGGTGCCCGGCGGATCGACGGCAATCGCCTGAAAACCCTGTGCAGCCAGCGCTTGCATGACATGGCGCCAGGCATACCAGGTCTGGGGCCAGCCCGGGATCAGCAGCACCGGCGAGCCCTGGCCGGCCAGGATGCAGTGGACGCGGTGGCCGTCGATGCGCACATAGTCGTGGGTGAAATCGTCCTGGGCGTGCGCCAGGGAGGAAGGGAAAGCGTTCATGAGTCTGTTTCCTTGTCCGAATCGGTGGCCGGGGGTGCTCAGGCGATGCCGAGCATGGTGTTGATCTGGCGCTGGTCCACGGGGGCGCCGGCGAAGTCGTCGAAGATCCTGTCGGTCACGCGAATGATGTGGCGGTTGATGAAGTCCACGCCTTCGCGTGCGCCGTCCTCCTGATCCTTGAGGCAACACTCCCATTCCAGCGATGCCCAGCCCTGGTAGTCGTACTGGGCGAACTTGGAGAAGATGGCCTTGAAGTCCACCTGCCCGTCACCCAGAGAGCGGAAGCGCCCCGCCCGTTCCAACCAAGAGGAATAGCCTCCGTAGATGCCCTGGCGCCCGCTGGGCAGGAACTCCGCGTCCTTCACATGGAACATGCGGATGTGCTCGCGGTAGATGTCGATGTAGTCTAGGTAGTCCAGCTGCTGCAGCACGAAGTGGCTGGGATCGAACAGGATCTTGCAGCGCTCATGCTGGCCGACCAGTTCATGGAAGCGCTCGAAGCTCGTGCCGTCGTGCAGGTCCTCGCTGGGATGGATCTCGTAGCACAGGTTTACGCCCTGCTCGTCGCAGGCGTCCAGGATGGGGCGCCAGCGGCGTGCCAACTCCTCGAAGGCGGTCTCGATGAGGCCCGCTGGGCGCTGCGGGAACGGGAACAGATAGGGCCAGGCGAAGGAGCCCGAGAACGTGCCCATCTCCGTCAGGCCCATGCGGCGCGAGGCGCGGGCCGAGCGCTTGAGCTGCTCCAATCCCCAGGCCGTGCGCGCCTGGGGATTGCCGCGTACGGCCTCGGGGGCGAAGCTGTCGCACATGGCGTCGTAGGCAGGATGCACGGCGACGAGCTGGCCGAAGATGTGCGTGGTCAGCTCGCTGGCCACCAAGCCGTGCGAGGCAAGCATGCCGTTGACGTCGTCGCAGTAGGCCTGGCTTTGCGCGGCGGTGGCCACGTTGAACAGGCGCTGGTCCCAGGCCGGGATCTGCAAAGCCTTGAAGCCCACGCCAGCGGCCCAGCGCGCAATGTCCTCCAGCGAATTGAACGGTGCCTTGTCATCGGCGAACTGGGCGAGATGAAGGCTTGGTCCCTTGATGGTCTGCATGTGTTTTTCCTTGTTTTGATGTATTGTTTGTCAATCGACAAAGAATGGTATCACGCAAACGTAGTCGTTTTCGACAGATAGGTGTGCTGCGGCGTGGATGACACGCCGCTAAGATGCCGCACCGACTTTTGAGAGGAACAAGGAAGATGGCTGGAAGACCCAGGGAATTTGATCGGGACCAGGCGCTGGAGTGCGCCATGCTGGCGTTTTGGCAGCGCGGTTACGAGGGCACATCCATGGCCGACCTGGTCCAGGCCATGGGCATCGCCTCGGCCCGCATCTATGCTGCCTTTGGCAGCAAGCAGGCGCTGTTCCGCGAAGCCATACAACGCTATGAGTCCGGGGCCGGCTGCTTTGCCGATCGGGCCCTGGCCGAAGAGTCATTGGTGCGTGAAGCCATTTCACGCATGCTGCGCGATGCAGCGACCACCTATACGGAACCAAGCCGACCACAAGGTTGCATGGTTGTCATGGCTGCGACCAATTTTGCGCAAGAGAATGAGGAAGTGGCAGCCTGGCTGGCCGTGCACCGTCGCCAGCGAACGCAGTCCATCATCGACCGACTGCAACGCGCAATGGACGAGGGCGAGTTGCGAAAAGATGCGGATGTGCAGTCCTTGGGTGACTTCTATGCCACGCACTTGCACGGTATCTCAGTACAGGCTCGTGACGGCGTGTCGCGCCCGCGCCTGCTGGCTGCTTCCGCGACCGCTATGGGGGTGCTGGACCAAGCGTTGTGCCCGGCCCTGAAGCCTTGAGCTGCAGTGCAGCTAGAGTGAGTTTATGGACAATTGAGTCAGGCGCTTGTTCAAGCGGGGCAAAGGCTGATTCCTGAGCCCATGTCGCCCTGCAGATGGCCCGGGCATAGAGTTCATGGAGGGGCGCTAGCAGCGGTTTGCACAGTGGTTCGGTGAGGGTGCGTGGGCACGCGTGGCGGCTTACTTCGAGCCAAGCCACTGCAGCGCGCTCTATTGATACTTAAGCGTCACTCACTGGAAAGCCATCGTTGACCCACACCGGCATCGGCCTCCGGATGACCGTTATTGAGCCGTGACGGCGAGGTCATGCTATCCATCAGGTCGGCGACAACCGAAGCATCGCGGACATCGACAGGCGAGTCTGAAACGACACGCGTGTGTCGTGTGCCGCCGAGGCTTTCGGTCAGGAGCAGCAGCTCGCTCGGCCCTGCCCAGGGCCAGGCGACGACAGGTTGCTTCCACTCGAGCTGGGCAGCTTAGTCGCTGCACATTCAAGTGCCATGAATTGCAAGAGTTCGGAGGAGGCGCCTATTACTGAAGTCCGGACCGGTTACACAAAAATTCGGGCATACGCTCTCTGAATCCATTTGTCCTATAGGTTGGTCTCTGTGAGACAGGCATAACTTACAGGGCGCCTCCAATCTAAAGCAGTCCATGAGAGGAAAGCCCGAAATGGCACATGACTCATCAAGCCAGAGTGGAATGACCCTGAAGTCTGAACAGTTGGGCGCCTATCTCGCAAAGATCGGGGTCAATCAGCCTGCTTCTCTCGACAACGACAGTCCGTCAAACTTCATCGGGCGATCTCATGACCTTTACCTGGGAGGCACTGGCTGCTTTCATCGAATGGCCGTCTTGGATCGCGCCAGCCGCTGCCTTCACGAAAATGGTTAATGGCCAGCGCGGAGGCCAGTGCTACGAGATGAGCGGGCTGTTTGGGGCTGCACACAACGCTCCAGGGTTTCGAGTGACCCGCCGGTGTAGCGGTGTCAAACGTGAAATCCTGTGTGACGCTGTCATTGGCAACCATATGAGCTTGCGTGTTGATCTCGATCGCCCCTATCTCGCTGAGGTCGGCTTGTCCGATGCCATCGTTGAGTCTGTGTCGCTTACCTCCGGGGCCGATCAGCCAACGTGGCTTTGACTTTTTGATCATGCCGACGGACGACGGTTGGCTGCGTTTCAGGAACCATACATGCGGCATGGCGCACAGTTTCGACTTCCGGCCCGATTACAGCGATGAGGTTGCCATCTCCACCATGCTTGGCTGGCTGACGCGGGATCCTGGCTCTCCGTTCACCAACGCGCTGGCGATCCTGCGGCATACCCCAAAATGGCTATGTCGGCCTGAAAAGCGACTACCTGTGCAGCGTAACGGCAGACAGCACTACCGAAAGCGCATCACGAGCGCCGAACAATTGGCCGGCACGTTCGAAACGATTTTTCACATCAACATTCCCCAGTATGGGGGTGTCTGGGAAAAGACCCAGGCGATCGGTGGTGATGCAACTACCTGAACGGCCCTGGCGATAAGCCGAAGTTTGCAGAAGACGGTGAGGGTCATCAGGAGCTTCTTGTTCCCCGAGACGATCTGCCAGCGCTTATCGACGGCCCTGCTGGCGTCAGTTGACTCTCACGCAAGTGCTGGGTGGAGAAGGGCCATCTCCTGGAAGGCGCCTGACGTGCACTAGAGCAGATTTGTCGCCAGTGTCGGCCTGTCTTGGTGCGGCGCAGTTCGGCTTCCTTCTGGGAAGTGCCAGCTCGGCCAGAACCAACCGAGTACGTTCACCGAATGGTTGTTTGCGCTCGGGGACGTCGATGCCATGCCGCCTCACCTTGACCTTTTCACATTGCCCAGGCTCTTCACATCGGGCGCTCAGGGTGTTGTCTTTGAGATGCCGACGACAAGGCCAAGGAGGACGCCGGACAGTGTTGGATTAGGGCGTTCTGCGAGCAGTTTCCATTGCCTGGACCAGGCGTCAAACCGTGCATGCCTTAGCAGTCGAGTGCGTGTGTGTCATCCTCGAGTGTGGACGGTCAGGAAAGTTGGAGACTGCTGCAAGTTGCTGATATTTATGGAGATATGAGGCTTTGCGCAGGGTAGGTTGGCGGTTCGATGCATCCAGTACCCACCACCAAAGCGCAAAGAAGGCTTGGGGGGTACTAGGCCTTCTTTGCGTTTTGGCGTTTGTTGCTACTGGAGGTGAAGGTTGTTCGGGGTATTTCTATGCAAGATGCACTGGCTAGACAGCGGCAATGGAAAAGCTGGCAGTTAGAATGGACAGGATTAGCCTAACCCTGTTGGTGGAGGTTGGATGGCAGTTCTGTAGAGCATCAGTGCCCTGTAGAGGCCCGGTCGGTGGCGCAAGCGGGTCGCACGGCTTTCACCATTTTTAATGAGGCGAACGTAAGTTCGCCTTTATTTTTGCTGCCGCAGAAAGATTGACCATGTTCGAATCCATCCGCAAGCATTCCAAGTTCGTGATGATCTTGTTGTTCTTGCTGATTATTCCCTCTTTCATTTTTGTCGGAGTCAACCAGAACTACTTCACCGAGTCCAGCCAGACTGTGGCCCGCGTGGATGGGCATGACATCACCCAGCAGGACTGGGATAACGCTCACAGGGCTGAAAGCGACCGCCTGCGTGCGCAGAATCCGACCATGGATGCCAAGCTGCTCGACTCGCCAGAGGCGCGTTATGCCACGCTGGAAAAGCTGGTGCGTGATCGTGTGCTGGCAGCTGCTGCAGCCAAGATGCACCTGACAACGCCCGATGCACAACTGGTGCGTACCTTGCGTGAGATTCCCGCGATTGCCTCCTTGCAAAAGCCCGATGGCTCGCTGGATGCTGAAGCCTACAAGGCTCTGGTGGGCTCGCAGGGCATGACTCCCGAAGGATTTGAAGCCAATCTGCGTCGTGAACTGGCTCTCAATCAGGTACTGGGTTCCGTGTCCTCGACCAGCTTCACGACTGCTGCACAGTTGCAGCAGGCCATGGATGCTCTGTATCAGCGCCGCGAAATTCAGGTTGCCCGGTTTGATGCCAGCGCTTTTGTAGGCAAGGTACAGCCCACGGAAGCCGAACTCAAGGCGTTCTATGAATCGCACACCAGCCAGTTCAAGCAGCCCGAGGCTGCCACAGTGGAATATGTGCAACTGGATGTGGCGACGGTAGAGAAGAGCATTGTTCTGAGCGAAGATGATCTGCGCACCTATTACAAGGAAAACGCGGCCCGTCTTGCCGGCCCAGAAGAGCGTCGTGCCAGCCACATCCTGATCAATGCGGCCAAGGATCTTCCCGCTGCAGAGCGGGAAAAGGCCAAAGCCAAGGCAGAGCAACTGCTGGCCCAGGTGCGCAAGGATCCCAAGAGCTTTGCCCAGGTGGCCAAGGCCAATTCGCAGGACCCCGGCTCTGCTGCCAATGGTGGTGATCTGGGCTACTTCGGTCGCGATGCCATGGTCAAGCCATTTGAAGAAGCCGTTTTCAAGATGAAGCAGGGCGACATCAGCGATGTGGTCGAGTCTGACTTTGGCTTTCACATCATCGAGCTGACCGGCATCAAGCAGCCCAAGGTCCCCTCGTTCGAGGAAATGCGCCCCAAGCTGGAAGCAGACCTCAAGCAGCAACAGGCTCAGCGCAAGTTTGCAGAGGCGGCCGAAGCCTTCTCCAACGCCGTGTACGAGCAGTCCGAAAGCCTCAAGCCTGTGGCCGAAAAGTTCAAGCTGAGCATTCACAAGGTCGAGAACGTGACGCGTGAGCCAGCCCCTGATGCTCAAGGTCCTCTGGCCAGCAAGCGTTTCCTTGAGGCACTGTTCTCCGCAGACTCTCTGGAGAACAAGCGCAATACCGACGCAGTGGAGCTGGCTCCCAGCAACCTAGTGGCTGGTCGTGTGCTGAGCTATGCTCCTGCGCATACCCAGTCCATGGATGAAGTGGGTGAGAAACTCAAGCAGCTATATGTGGCGCATCAGTCTGCAGAGCTGGCCAAGCAAGAAGGCAAGGCCAAGATGGCCGAATGGAAGACCAAGCCTGAAGCAGCTCAGCTGCCTGCGGCCGTCGAGGTGGGGCGCGATCAAGCCAGGGATCTGCCGCGTGAAGTGCTGGATGCGGCATTGCGCGCCCCCACGAATGCCCTGCCTGCATGGGAGGGTGTCGACCTTGGCAATGCAGGTTACGCGGTGATAAAGGTCAACCGCATTGCCCAGCGTCCTGCGCAAGATGCTCAGGTGCTGGAGCAGCAAAAGGCGCAGTTCACACAGTGGTCTTCCATGGCTGAAGTCATGGCCTACTATGAACAGTTGAAGAAGACCTTCAAGGTCCAGATCAAGGTGCCGCGTCCTCAGTAAGGCATTTAAATCAGGCGCAAGTTTATTTGCGGTCTGATTTATGCATTACAATAGATGCTTCTACGGTGGCTGTAGCTCAGTTGGTAGAGTCCAGGATTGTGATTCCTGTTGTCGTGGGTTCGAGTCCCATCAGCCACCCCAGAATTTTGAAAACGCTCTGCAGCGCAGAGCGTTTTTACTTGATGAGAGGTATTTACCTTGAATCGTTGCTAGTTCAGTGTTTATTGCTCTCAATTTTGATTTGAAGGCTCAAATTCTGAAGTAGAATAGATGCTTCTACGGTGGCTGTAGCTCAGTTGGTAGAGTCCAGGATTGTGATTCCTGTTGTCGTGGGTTCGAGTCCCATCAGCCACCCCAGAATTTTGAAAACGCTCTGCAGCGCAGAGCGTTTTTACTTGATGAGAGGTATTTACCTTGAATCGTTGCTAGTTCAGTGTTTATTGCTCTCAATTTTGATTTGAAGGCTCAAATTCTGAAGTAGAATAGAAACTTCTACGGTGGCTGTAGCTCAGTTGGTAGAGTCCAGGATTGTGATTCCTGTTGTCGTGGGTTCGAGTCCCATCAGCCACCCCAGTTTATAAAATGCCTCACAGGTTTTCTTGTGAGGCATTTTTGTTTTTGCTGCCCTGCCGAGCAGGGGGCACAGGCCGCTTTGAAGTTCTACTTCCTCGCTAAACAGGCCGTCCGGCGTTGAATGTCTCGTGACAATGGTTGAGCTTGTGCATTGCACCACCTGCATGCTGTTGGCGGTGCTGCGCACCTTCAGTTGCCGCCATGGCTGAGCTGCGGCTGCCCCACAGCTCGGCAGTTGCCGACTGCAACTGGTGGTGCAACGTGTTCTGCCAGTACCTTGCGGGACTGTCCGAAGGGGGTGGCAGGGTAGGGTTTGGCGTTGCGCAGGCGGCGCAACTATTCAGGAGGCAAGGCCTCATAGATTTGTTTGCTCTCGAGCTGGCTGAAACGCATTTCTGCCAGCTGCCGCTTGCGAATTTCAGGACTTTATCGACCTGGCCGGAGCTGCGAAGAACTTGTCTTCAGTCCGCTGTGTAGTCGATAGGGTCATAGGCATGTTGCCGGCCCAATGCGCCAGCCATGGATAGCAGGAACGCCAACCCACGGCGCGCATCTGGCTCACCTGCCATGCGAAGAAGGCCAATTAAAGTTGGTGTTGTCTCGAGTCGCTCCATCCGGGCGGCGGCCATACGGGCCGCGTTGCCGGCTGACCATGCTGCAGATACGCTTTCTTCGAAAGCTCTGGCCAGCTTCTCGACCATGTACGCGTCGCTCATATCGACCGCATCGGCAGCCACGGAAAGCAGGTCTACGACACG
>NZ_AWOR01000058.1 GCF_000761245.1 Comamonas testosteroni
ACACCTACACGCCCAACAAGGACTGGAGCGGCCCGGGCACGGACAGCTTTGAAGTGATCGTGGACGACGGCAAGGGCGGCAAGACCACTACCACGGTGACGGTCGAGTTCACGCCGGAAGTGGACGTGAGCGATGACACGGCCAGCACCGGCTACGGCAAGCCGGTCACCATCGACGCGCTGCTCAACGACCACTTCGAAGGCGACAACGTCAAGATCACGCAGGTCGATGGCAAGGCCATCACCGAAGGCGGCGCTGCGGTGGCTCTGACCGACGGCAGCGGCAGCGTCAAGCTGGTGGGCGGCCAACTGGAGTTCACGCCCAAGGCGGGCTTTGTGGGTGACGCCAAGTTCAGCTACACGGCACAGACCGATGGCGGCACGCCCGAGACGGCGGACGTTACCGTGACCGTGAGCAAGCCACCGGTGTTTGTCGATCCAGGCGACCCGGGCGAGTCGCCGGTGACGGATTACACCTTCAGCTATGACGAGAACAGCCCCGTAGGCACGGTGCTGGGCCAGGTGAAGGCCATCGATATTGACAGCATATCGTTGACCTACAGCATTGACCCGGCCAGCGACCCTAATGGCTGGTATGCGATCGACCCACTGACTGGAGAGATCACGCTGACAGCGGCTGGAGCGGCTTCGGATGCCAACGACTTTGAGAAGGGTAGTAATAGCCAGCAGATCAAGGTGGTGGCGACCGATACCGAAGGTGGCAAGACCGAGATCACAGTCACGCTTCAGGAAAAGGATCTGAACGACACCGCCCCTGTGGTGGAGATAGCTCTTGAAGACAAGGTACTGCAGGTTGCGGAAGAAGCACTGCCCGGCGGCATCAAGGATGACCTGAGCAGCACGACCACAGCCACGGGCAAGATTAGCTTTACCGATGCGGACAAGACGCCGGACATCAATACCTTCTCGGTGGAGATGGAGGGCCCTGTGGACGGTAGCGTCAAGTCGGGCGGCGTTGATGTGACCTGGCACTGGGATGCCAGCACCAGCACGCTGACCGGCATGGCCGGTGCCAAGGAGGTCATGACCGTCAAGGTCGGTGCCCTGACCGAGGTTGGTGGTAAGTACGAGGCAAGCTATACGGTGACCCTCAAGGGCCCTCTGGATCATGCAGCCGGCGGTGGTGAAAATACGCTGGACCTGAACTTCAAGGCCATCGTTCACGATGGCGAGCACGACAGCGAAATCGAGTTTGCCGTGGAGGTCAAGGACGATGTGCCGACGCTCAGCGATGATGCCGAGCTGGCGATCAATCTGTCCAAGCTGCAGACCAATCTGATGATTGTGCTGGACCTGTCGGGCAGCATGAACTTCGTGGGCAGCGGCAATCAACAGCGTCCCAATGACCCGAACAACCGCCTGAATCTGGCCAAGAAGGCGCTGGAAGATCTGATCAACAAGTACGATGAGTATGGCGATGTGAAGGTCAAGCTGGTGACTTTTGGGGATGTTGCACGCACGAAGGCCTACGTCACTTGGATGAGTGCTTTGGACGCCATCGCGACCATCAAGGCTCTGACGGCTAATGGAGGCACATCCTATAAAGACGCTCTCGACAAGGTAATGGGCACTGATGGCTTTACTGACGATAGCGGCAAGCTGACCGGGGAGGGGGTGCAGAATGTCTCGTACTTCATCACCGATGGAGTACCTGCCCAGGGCCCGGTGTCTGAAACACAGCAGGCAACTTGGGAGGCCTTTGTGAGGGAGCACCACATCAACTCCGTGGGCGTGGGCTTTGGTGGTATTTTGGAAAAAGACATTCCCAATATCGACCCGATTGCCTATAACGGCGCTGAAGGAAGGGAGAGTACCGTCGTCGTGGCTGCCTCGGCGGAGGAGCTGAATTCCACGCTGCAGAACCTGATCCAGCTGCCCAGGCAGGAGGGCTCACTGCGCGGTGAACTCGACAGCACCGTGGAAGGATTTGGTGCGGACGGCGGCTTTGTCAATGTGCTCAATGTCGATGGCAAAACCTACACCTATCTGCCCGGACAGGATTTGCAGGTCACGGGCGGCGCCGTGGAGGGGGTGGACTACACCTATGACGCCGTCAAGCACATCATCACCGTCAAGACTGCCGCAGGTGGCTCGTTGACCGTGGAGTTCGATACGGCCAAGTTCATCTATGAGGGCAAGGCGCTGAGTTCCTATTGGGACAAGTTCGGCTACACCATTCAGGACATGGATGGGGATACCGCATCGACCGTCAAGGATGTGAAGGTGGTCTATGACGGTGTGGATCCTGGGCCCAAGCCTACGCCGTTTGCGTCGCCGATGATGGCCATGAGCCTGGACCTGGAGCATCTCGATGCCCTGCATGCGGATGCGGACGAGCCTGCCGCGCTGCCTGCGCTGCACGATGTGCTGCAGCCCCAGAGTGAGCTGGGCGAGGCTGCCGGCAACATCGCCGGCCTGAGCTCTGCGGATGCGCCTGCCTCACCCACCGCGCTTGCCATCGCGCCGCAGGACCTGGCCCTGTATATGCCAGCTCCGCTGCCCGAGGAGGAGTTGCACCAGCCGGTGCACGTTTGATATTTCATCAAACTTGATAGCTGCTAGCGCCTTAGATACGTCGTTTCAAGTATGAGTAATGCTTGAAACGACGTACTAAAAGCGCAGCAAGCTATATAAATAATAGCAATCAGAAAAACAAACAATCCGTGTCGCTGGCCTGCGTGCTGCGATGCAGAACGGTGATTGCGGCATAGCGCCGTGATGCCAAGCTGTGAAACAGCAACACGACTTACGCAAATCAGGTTAAGGCACGTGCTTCGTCTCAAGGACGCGGTCCTGGCGAATCCTGATCTGCGTAAGTCCCCAGCGATAGAGATAGCGATGGATATGTTGATCAAGTCCCCACTTCCTGTGCCTTCCATGCGCCAGGCCGCCGCGGCGGTCGCGCTGGTCTGCGCGATGGGCGCAGCCCATGCAGCAGAGCCTGCAAACCAGGCCAGGCCAGGCCAGGCTATGGATATGCGTGCAGCGGTACAGGCGGCTGTGGCATGGCACCCTGCCGTGCGTACGGCGCAGGGGCAGTTGCTGGGTGCTGACGAGGGAGTGGCCTCGGCACGCGCCGGCTACTACCCACAGGTCAAGGGCGGGCTGGGGGCGCAGGTGAACAACCGGGATGTCTACCCCTATACCTCGCGGCGTGTCTATGACGCCAGCGTTTCGGTGTCGCAGATGCTGTATGACTTCGGCAAGGTGGACAGCGCCGTGAAGCAGGCCGAGGCCAGCATCGAGGTTGCCCAGGCGCAGGTTTATCTGTCCACCGACGATGTGGCTCGCGAGGCTGCGCAGGCATGGGTGGAGCTGCGCCGCCAGCAGGCCATGGTGGCGATTGCCAAAAGTCAGCTCGAAGGCGTGGGTGCGTTGGCGGAGCTGGCACGGGAGCGTCAGCTCAAGGGCGCTAGCACCCGTTCGGACTTTATGCAGGCACAGTCGCGTATGGATGGCGCGCGTGGCCAATTGATCAATTACGAGGCGCAGGCACGCCGCTGGCAAGCGCGGCTGATGACTTTGACCGGGCTGCAGACGCCACCTACAGTGAGTGAAGCGAATACAGGAAAAGGCGGTGTGCCCGATGTTCTGCCCCAGGCCTGCGCTGCCGCTCAGGTGCAGCCCACGGCAGCGGTGCGCCGGGCCCAGGGACAGCGGGCGCAGGCCCAGGCCGAATTGAAGGCAGCCGATGCGCAACTCATGCCGACGCTGTCGGTGGATGGCTCGGCTTCGCGCGGGTTGAACGCTGCCTCGCGTCCGGCAGGTTACCCGGATATGGACATGCGCGTGATGTTCAATGTCTCGGCACCGCTGTTCGAAGGCGGGCGCAACCAGGCACGCCAGCGCGCGGCCGGCCATGCGCTGGAGGCCGCCGATGCGGCCGTGGCCAACGCCGAGTTCCAGGCGCGTCAGTCGCTGCGCGACGCGCAGGACCAGAGCCTGGGTCTGTTGGAGCGTCAGCCAGTGGTTGACCAGCGTATCGCCAGCATCCGCATCACGCGTGATCTGTATCGTGAGCAATACCTGCAACTGGGTACACGCTCGCTGCTGGATCTGCTCAACGCCGAGCAGGAATACCACGGCGCGCGCTTTGAACAGGTGGATAGCGCCCATGACCTGCAGCGGCTGGCTGTGGAGTGTTGGTACCAGAGCGGGCGGTTGGCCGATGAGTTCGCGCTGGATACCCGGCTGCGTGACCGGGGCCAGGGAGTGATGCGATGAACGGTACGATGAACCAGGTAGCTGCCGAGCAGGCAAGCGCCAAGCAATTGCCGCCATTGATGCAGGGCTGGCTGGACGCCGTGCTGGCAGTGGCAGCGCATTACCAGATCGATACCTCGCGCGAGCGTCTGCGTGTGGACGCAGCCTGGGCGGCCGATGGCATGTCTAGCGAGGATTTGCGCCACTGCATGCGCCAGATGGCCCAGCAGGCGGGTCTTGCCCTGACCGAGGTGGCTCCGGACCTGACGCGGTTGACGGCCTGGCGTCTACCCGTGGCCGTGCAGCTGCGCGGCGGGCAGGTAGCGGTAGTCACCGCCCTGACCGAAGGCGGCTTGCGCCTGCTGCTGAGCGGCGACGAGGGCGGCGAGAGCACGCACACGCTGGCCGAGTTGCAGCCCGAGGTGGAGACCATGGCGGTGCTGCGTCCGTTGCAGTCGGCACCCGATTCGCGCGTGGACAGCTACCTGCGCCCCGTGGAGCGTCACTGGCTGCGCGACATTGTGTTTGCCGATCTGCGACCTTATGGCCATATTCTGCTGGCTTCGTTCATCACCAACCTGATGGCCTTGGGCGGCATTCTGTTTTCCATGCAAGTCTATGACCGCGTGGTGCCGTCCCAGTCCGAGCCTACGCTGTATGTGCTGTTCGGCGGTGTGCTGCTGTCCATTGCGTTTGCCTGGGCCATGCGTGCCGCGCGCATGCACATTACCGACATGCTGGGCAAGCGGGCAGACCTGCGCATTTCGGACCGCGTCTTCGGTCATGCGCTGCGCGTGAAGAACAGTGCCCGACCGCGCGCCACAGGAACCTTTGTGGCCCAGATCCGTGAGCTGGAGCCGGTGCGGGAGATGTTGACTTCCACCACGGCAGCGGCCGTGGCCGACCTGCCATTCTTTGTCTTGTTCTGCTTCATCTTCTGGATGATTGCGGGTTCGCTGGTGTGGGTGCCACTGGCGGCCTTTGTGCTGCTCCTGGCGCCCAGTCTGCTGGCGCAAAAGCGTCTGCGCAAGCTGGCTCAGGCCAGCATGCGCGAATCGGCGCTGCGCAATGCCATGCTGGTGGAGACGGTGCAGGGCATTGAAGACATCAAGCTGCTGCAGGCCGAGCCGCGCTTTCAGAATCAGTGGAACCACTACAACGCTGTGAATGCCGAGTCGGGCCTGAAGTTGCGGGCGTTGCTGCATCATCTGAGCAACTGGATGCAGACGGTGCAGGGCAGTGCTTTCGCCTTTGTGGTGTTCTTTGGCGCTCCCCAGGTGATGCGCGGCGAGATGAGCACTGGCGTGCTGGTGGCGTCTTCCATTCTGGTCAGTCGCATGCTGGCGCCCCTGTCCAGCGTGACCGGTGTGCTCAATCGCTGGCAGCAGGCCAAGATGGCCAGCGATGGGTTGGACCAGCTCATGCACCTGCCCGTGGACCACGCGGAGGACGGCAGCCGCGTCCACCGTCCTGTCATCGAGGGGCGTTACGACTTCAGCGAAGCCGTGTTTAGCTACGACGGCAAGACCCCGGCACTGCAGGTCAAGAAGCTGCAGATCGCAGCCGGTGAGCGCATCGCCATCCTGGGGCGCAACGGAGCGGGCAAGTCGACGCTGCTGCAGGCGCTGTCGGGTCTGACCGAGCCCGTGAGCGGACGCCTGCTGTTGGACGACGTGGCGCTAGCCCACATAGACCCGGCCGACGTGCGCCGCGATGTAGGCCTGCTGACGCAGAATGCCCGCCTGTTCTACGGTTCGCTGCGTGAGAACCTGCTGTTGGGCGCTCCTCATGCCAGCGATGCGGAACTTATGACCGCGCTGCTGGACGCTGGCGCCTGGTCCTTCGTACAGACCCTGCCAACGGGGCTCGATCACATGGTCATGGAAGGGGGCTTGGGCTTGTCGGGGGGGCAGCGCCAGAGCCTGTTGCTGGCGCGCCTGCTGTTGCGCCAGCCACGAGTGCTGCTGCTGGATGAGCCTACGGCAGCGCTGGACGATGTGGCCGAACGCGATGTGATCGCCCGGTTGCGCAAGCTTGCACCGGGGCGCACTCTGGTCGTGGCTACGCACCGGCCCGCGGTGTTGCAGGCGGTGGACAAGATCATTGTGGTGGACAAGGGCCAGGTGGTGTTGCAGGGCGCGCGCGATGAGGTGCTCAAGCGCCTGAATGGCGGTGTCCAACCGGCAGCTCCACAGCAAAATGTTCGCGTCGTGCAGAGTGGGCGCATGAAGGTTGCGGTACAGCCGGTGAAAAGACTGGTCTCTGCAGAGGAGGGGCAGGAATGACGGAGACAGCAGTGCCCGGTGATACATCGAAGGCCAGATCTACAACAACACCCGCGATGACGGCTGAGTCCGCGCCCATGCTTTCGGCCATGCCCGGGTCTGCGCGTCGGCGCGCGGCCATGCCGGCCATAGGCGACTTCGACGAGGTACGCGCAAGCCACTCGGATCGCGTGGTTTGGCTGGTCACGGCCTTTGTGCTGGCCTTTCTGGCCTGGGCCTGGTTCTTCGAGATCGACGAAGTGTCCAACGGCGGTGGCAAGGTGATTCCATCCTCGCGCGAGCAGCGCATCCAGTCTCTGGAGGGCGGTATTTTGGCCGAGTTGCTGGTACGCGAGGGCGATATCGTGGAGAAAGGCCAGGTGCTGGCCAAGCTGGAGCCTACGCGTGGCGAATCCAGTGTGGAGGAGACGGCGGCCCGCTACCGCGCAGCCTTGGCCGCCAGCATACGCTTGCGCGCCGAGGTTGAAGGGCGCGACAACCTGCAGTTTCCTCAGGAGCTGGATGGTCATGCACAGCTCAAGGCTTCGGAGAGTGCACTTTTCCGTTCTCGCCGCATGGCATTGAGCGATACGGTGGCCGGTCTGAACCTGGCGCTGGCATTGGTGCGCAAGGAGCTGGGCATCACGCAGTCGCTGCAAGCCAGCGGTGCTGCCAGCAGCGTCGAACTCATCCGCCTGCAGCGCCAGGGAGCGGAGCTGGAGCTGAAGATCGCCGAGGCGCGTTCTGGCTACATGGTGCGCAGCCGCGAAGAACTTGCCAAGGCGGATGCGGAGGCGAAGTCCCTGTCTTCAGTGGTGCGCGGGCGTGCGGATTCACTGGATCGCCTGACACTGCAGTCGCCTGTGCGGGGCGTGGTCAAGAGCCTGCAGGTCACTACCATCGGCGGCGTGGTGCCGCCCAACGGCCTGCTGATGGCCTTGGTACCTCTCGATGATCAATTGCTGGTGGAGGCCCATATCTCGCCGCGCGACATTGCTTTCATTCGCCCCGGACAGGAGGCTCTGGTCAAGGTGACGGCCTACGACTACGCAGTCTATGGCGGCCTCAAGGGCCAGGTGGTGACGATTGCCCCGGATACCCAGCGTGACGAGGTCAAGCCCGAAATCGTCTATTACCCGGTTCTGGTGCGCACCGATTCGGACGTGCTTGTGAACAAGGCCGGCCAGCGTATGCCCATTGTGCCGGGCATGGTGGCAGCCACCGATATCCGCACGGGCCGCAAGACCGTCTGGGACTATTTGACCAAGCCGCTGAACAAAGCGCGCGAGGCCTTGCGTGAGCGCTGAAGCCCTGCAGCGCGTGACTTTCGATTTTGATGAAAGAGGATGCCATGAGCATGTTTGAATCCACCTTCCGCCTTTCCACTCTAGTGCTGGCTGCAGCCGCTTGCATTGCCATGCCGGTCGTGGCTCGTGACAATCCGGAGGATGCGGTCAGCAATCCCGACAAGCTGCAGTATTCCGACGTCAATATGCGCTATGCCGATATGAAGAAGGACTTCGTCCGCGACGGCGTGCTGGCAGAGCAGCTCGAAGGTGTTCGCGCCATCCAGCCTGGCATGGCCCAGGACAAGGTGAAGCAGACGCTGGGCGCGCCTCTGACGCAAACTACAGGCCCGAGAGGCCAAGAGTGGGACTACAACTTCAAGCTCCGTCAAGCGCAATCCGGTAACCTGCTGGTGTGCCAGTACAAAGTGGTGTTCGATGAGGCCGGAGCCGTACGCGAGTCTGTCTGGCGCCGCCGGCAATGCCAGCAACTGATGCAGCGCTGAGGCGCTGTTGGAACGCTTCCAACTCCGTCAACATTTGTGTAGTGGTGTCTGGCCGGTGGCCATATATCCAGCTCTATGTGTGAGCGAGCGCGGTCACTCTAAGCATCAGCGAAGCCAGGTATTTCATCTATACGGAGCCAAGGCTGATGGCTGTGGGATCTATCGTTCTGCGACGTCGGCAGAGGTGCTCAAGCGCGTGATCGCCGGTATCCGGAGCATGTGAACTGCGCTTTGCCAATTGACGGGCATTGTCTGCTGCTCGCCCGATCCCCCGTTGGTTGGTCTTCAAGAGCGGCTCAGGGGGCGGTGTCTGTGGGGAGATGATCAATTGAAGGAAGCGGATAGAGGCCTGGATTGGGTGATGTCGGCAATCCAAGCATTGATCATCGCAACTCGGCTGGCAGCAATGGGGCAGTTGCTGCCGGTGGTCAGATCACGCATGCCGGTCATCGCATCGCGCAATACTGGTCAAGGAAGACCTGCGACCCCAATAAGGCCCCTATAGGCATCAGCGAGCGATGAACTGCAAACGAGCTTCCCGCGCTGCTGGAGATTCGCGCAGCAATTCGTTAATCACTTCTTCGCGTGTTTTACCGGGACCTGCAGGGGAGGCAAAGTTGGGGAAGTTGCTTTCTCCATACGACAGGCGGCCGTTTTTCATCGCGTCTGCAGTTTCGGCCCTGACTTGATCACGTGTTTTACCGGGACCTGCAGGGGGGGCAAAGTTGGGGAAGTTGCTTTCTCCATACGACAGGCGGCCGTTTTTCATCGCATCTGCAGTTTCGGCCCTGACTTGATCACGTGTCGTCTGGCTCACGAAATGTTCCGGATGAATAGTCACACCTTGCTCGTTATTGGCTGGGTGTTCGTGGGCTGCCGAAGCCATCCCCGGCATGGCTAGTACAGCTACTGCTGCTGCGGTTGCAAATACGGACGCGATGGAGAGAGGACGTCGAGACATGGTGGCAGCTCCTAAGAAAGTCAGTGAAACACAATCTCCCAGGCCTTGAGAAAGGTAAGGAGGAGATGTGTGGATCTTAGAAATCCGACCCCAACAGAAGCGGGACAGCGAGGTGACATTGTTGTCAGCTTCTTCTTTTGCCGACCTGGACTGTCCTTTAGGCAGGTAGGCATGTCCGGTCCATCTTGGTGAACGAGCCCCGCATGGGGGACTGTCGCCTCTTTTGAAAAGCGGGTGCAGGTCACCAGGCTACCCGCACCCGCGGTATCGGCACCGGTTTTAGAACGTATGGCGCAAGCCTATGCCAAAGCCAGTCTGGTTGACGCCAGGCAGCGGTGTTCCACCAGCTTGAGCGCTACTTGCTCCAAAGGCAGCATTGCCGCTGTTTTTCATATAACCCAGCGATGCATAGGCCGCAGTGCGCTTGGACAGGTTGTAAGTACCGCGCAGTACCAGCAGCTGACCCTTGTCCACGTTGTCCTTGTACTTGAGCTGGTTGTACTGGGCGTCCACGGTCCATTGACCAAGGGGGTAGGTCACGCCCACAAACCACAGGTCGTTGCGCGGCGATGCGATATAGCCGTCATTCTTGCGACGCATATAGCCACCACCAATCTTTGCGCCACCAAGCTTCACATAGCCGTTGAGCATGGTGCGCTTGTCGATTTTGTCGCTGCTGCTCAGCCCCGCGAAAGCACCGGGGCCGCCGCGCAACTCGTCATGCGCCAGAGCTGCCCCCCATGCCGCTGTGTCGTACTTGAGCATGGCCGACCACTCGCGACAGGTCTTGGAGTCGGTGCTGCTTTCTCCCGCGCAGTTGGTTCCGCCGGGGCTGGGGCCCGCATTGACGGCGTCGCGACCAAAGCTATAGGTTGCGCCGATCGTCAGGCCCGAGAACGTGCCTTTGTAGGAGATCGCATTGTCGGCACGTGCATTGGGAAAGTAGTTGTCCAGACTGGCCATGCTGTGCAGGCTCGGACCGATCACGTCAGCGTCGAGTACGGACCAGAACAACATGGTGTACTGACGGCCCAGCCCCAGCGACCCCCAGGGGCCATTGAGGCTTACGAAGGACTGGCGGCCGAAGCCGCGACCGCCCTGGTTGAGAGCTCCGCTGTCGGGGCCGATGCCCATCTCCAGCGTGAAGGATGCGCTCAATCCTCCTCCCAGATCCTCGCGGCCGCGAAAGCCCAGGCGTGATGGAACGCTGCCCGAGAGATTGGGCATGCGCGTCAAGGTGGCGCTGCTTGCGCCCACATGGTTCATGGTCTCCACGGCCGTGTCCATGATGCCGTAGATCTGCACCGACGATTGTGCATGGGCAAAACCTCCCACCCCTAGTAGCGCAACAGCGCCTGCTATTTTTTTCAGCATGAATGTCTCCAGTTTCTAATTTCGTTTAGTTATTTGCATGCGTGGCTTGATACGATTGGTTTTTGGGTCTTAAGCCTCCTTCCGGGTCTATGGAGAAAAGCGCTTACTTCTGCAGCGACCGGAGCCATTCCCGGCATTCGGACGCAGCCGCCACAGGCCACTCCACACAGATCGTCTTGTCCAGCTGACGTACCTCTACGCGTATGAGCTGGCCGGAGTTGCGCGTGTTGCGGGCAGCGCCGAAGATGCGCGCCCACCAACCGGCATCAGGGCTGGCGTCCTCGGTGCTCGCCGTGATCGCCGTATCCATGGAGTCTCGCGGCACCGGGCCGGGAGCCGGGGCTGGCGCAGGATCGGGCGAAGGAACAGGAGCCACTTCTGGCCGGGTGACGGCCTGCCTGGCCACTGAAGGCGCAACCGGCGTCAGCGAAGGTGCACCGGGCGCATCGAGAGCCTGGCCACCGGCCTCTATGCGCGCCGCCAGATTGCTGCCGAACTCCTCCCACAGGCGATCGGCCTTGGTCTTCATGACCGACAGGCCAAAGGCGCCCAGGCGGCCCAGCACATCCACCTGGACCTTGATGCGCAAATCCGTGCCGCCGTTGGCAGCGGGCGTCAGAAACACTTCGCTGGTCTGCTTGAGCGAACTGGCCACCGAGGCATCCTCGCCGGTGCCTTCCACGCGCATGTATTCCGGTGCGTTCTGCTCGACGATCTTGGTCTTGAGCTTGAACTTGGCGCTGATGAAGGAAATCTTCTGGTGCATCTCCGCCACGTATTCCGTGGGGCTGATGACATCGATGGACTTCATCCCGGGCACGGCGCCGGCCATGATCAGGGGATTGAGGAGCAGATCCCAGACCTGCTGGGGAGGGGCCGAAACGGTCAGTTTTTTCTCAATTTCCATGATGCATCTCCTGTGCTGCATGCAGCACGGATTCCACGATTTGGGTGTAGCCGGTGCAGCGGCAGAGGTTGCCGCTGAGGCCGTGGCGCACTTCCTCGCAGCTGGGCTGGGGCGTGTTCTTGAGCAGGTCGCAGGAGGCCATGATGAAACCCGGCGTGCAGTAGCCGCACTGCAGCCCGCCGCACTGCATGAAGTTCTTCTGCAAGGGATGCAGCTCGTCCCCTGCGGCCAGCCCTTCGATGGTGGTGATGCTGCGTCCGTGGACCTGCACGGCCAGCATCAGACAGGATTTGATGACCTCGCCATCCAGCAACACCGAACAGGCGCCGCAGGTGCCGGTTTCGCATCCCCGCTTGGTGCCTGTCAGATGCAGGTCGTCCCGCAAAAAGTCCGATAACAGCCGCCGTGACGTCAGCTCGACGCTATGTTGCTCGCCGTTGATCTGGCATTCGATGCGATGCGTGCTCATGCGGTAACTCCTTCATTGATATCGATTCCGAACAGCGTGGCCACTGTGCGGCGGGTCACCGTGCGCACCATTTCTCGGCGGAACTCGCTGCTGCCCCGCAGGTCAGAGACCGGTTGGATGTCCTCGGCCACGATGCTTGCGACCTCTGAAGCGAGCTGTGCATTCACGGTCTTGCCGCGCAAACAGTCTTCGGCACGGCGCAGCCTGGTGGGAATGGGCGTGGATGCCCCAACGGCCAGACGTGCCTGGTGACATATCTGCCCTTCTCTTTGCACGACCAGGGCCACGCT
Source organism: Comamonas testosteroni (assembly GCF_000761245.1). GTDB lineage: Bacteria > Pseudomonadota > Gammaproteobacteria > Burkholderiales > Burkholderiaceae_C > Comamonas > Comamonas testosteroni_C. Next base: position 12,281 of record NZ_AWOR01000058.1, read on the forward strand.
GACCAGGGGACGGTGCTCTGCTGCCGTGCGCAGAAAGCGCGTGTATTCCCCCTGGGTGCCGGGCGCCTGCAGCGGCACCTGGATTTCCAGAAGCAGCTCATCGGGCTCCATGGCAGTGGTGTAGTAGTCGACCAGGAACTCTTCCATCGACAGCACGCGTTCTCCGCGTGTGCTGCCCAGAACGACCGAGGCGTCGAGGGCCATCAGACAGCCGGGCGGGTCCGTGGATGGGTCGGCATAACAGAGATTGCCGCCAATCGTGCCCTGGTTGCGCACCTGCGGATTGGCCACTTGGGCGGCCATCCGGGCTAGCACCGGTGCATGCGCTTTCACAATCTCGGAGCGAGCCACATCGATATGGCGGCTCATGGCCCCGATACGCAGACCTTGGCGCGGATCAACATCGATGCCATGCAGCCGGGGCAGCCCTGCCACCGAGATCAGGTGCGTGGGCGCAAGCATGCGTTGGCGCATGGCCAGCATCAGCGCCGATCCGCCCGCGATGATGCGTGCATCGTCGCCGTACTCGGCCAGCATCTGGCTGGCCTCCGCTACCGAGCGGGGCTCGGAAAAATCAAATTCACGCATGGCTTGCTCCTTGCTGCTTGTCGCGCCATGCAGCCAGCACTTTTTCCGGGGTAATGGGCAGATCGGTGATGCGCACGCCTATCGCGTCGTAGACGGCGTTGGCTATGGCTGGTGCGCCTGGCAGGATGGCGGTCTCGCTGGCCCCCTTTGCGCCATAGGGGCCGTTGGGATCGTTGGATTCCACAAGGCCGCCACGCAGCATGGGAACCGCATCGGCGGTGGCCATGTTGTAGTCCGCGAAATTGCCGTTTGCCAGGCGCCCGCCCTCGTAGTGCAACTGCTCATACAGCGTCCAGCCGATGGCCTGAACGGTGGCGCCATTGGTCTGGCCGTGAATTGCAATGGGGTTGAGCGCCTTGCCGCAGTCATCGGCGACATAGCTGTCGATGATGCTGACCTGGCCGGTCTCGATATCCACCTCGACTTCGACGGCCTGGGCGGCGTAGGAGTAAGCAGCGGCAATATTGCCGTAGAGCTTGTCGTCATGCATGACGGTCTTGGGGTCCCAGGTCCCGGTGACCTGGATGCCACCTCCGCCATGGCGCCAGATATGCTGGCGTGCCAGTTCGGCCACGGTGCTGCGGCGTTCAGGCTCCGCGCTCACATAGACGGCGCCGCCTTTGAGCGTCAGCGCATCGAGCGGCGTATCAAGGCGCTCGGCAGCCAGGCTCAGCAACTCTTGTCGCGCCTTGCGCGCGGCGATGATGGCCGCATTGCCTCCCGACATGGTGACGCGTGAAGCCAGAGTGCCCACGGCCACCGGCGAGACATCGGTATCGGGCGCAAGCACTTGAATATCGGCCAGAGGCAGGTCCAGTTCATGGGCCACGATCTGGCTGAGCATGGTGCTCGCCCCCTGGCCCATATCGCATTCACCGCTGATGAGGAAGACGCGACCGTCTTCGTTGATCTTGATGACCAACGTCGATCCATCCCAGTTGCCTATGGTGCGGTTGCCGCTCACATGCATGGCCGCCGCCATGCCCACGCCGCGACGCTTGATGCCACTGACCTTGGCGCATTGGCGTTTGTGGGTCCAACCTATAGCCTCGGTTGCCATGTCTATGCATTCCCGAAGCCCGGTGCTGCCGATATGCCAGCCGTGAATCGAGACATCACCGGCCTTGAGCGCGTTGATCTTGTGCACCTGCACCGGGTCCAGGCCCAGTTTCTCCGCCATGGTGTGGATATGGCTGTTGAGCGCAAACTGCATCTGGGTTCCGCCAAAGCCCCGGAAAGCACCGCGTGGCGGATTGTTGGTGTAGTACAGCGTCGCTTCCGAACGCACATTCGGATTGCTGTGCATGTTGTCGCTGCGCATGGCACTGACGTGCATCACATCACCGGCAAGGCCTGCATATGCACCGCATTCGGCAATGATGCGAACCTGCTTGGCGACAATGCTGCCGTCCTTGAGCATGCCCAGCTTGAGGGTGATGCGCTCGGGCACGCTGGCGCATGCGGCCTGGAAGTCCTCCAGGCGGTTGTTGACCAGTCGCACCGGACGCCGGGTATGCAAGGCGAGCAGGCCGGCAAGCAACTGGTTGTCGTCCTCTACGATCTTGCCGCCGAAGCCGCCACCGGTCGCCGCCTGCACCACGCGCACGCGGGAAATGGGCAGACCGAGGGTCATGGCCACCTGCATGCGCACCAGATTCACTGCCTGGGTTGAGGTGTAGAGCACAAGCCGGCCATCGGGGTCCAGCGAGGCCACAGTGGCCATGGGCTCCATATAGCCGGGGTACTGAGAATGCGTGGTGTAGGTGGCTTCGTGGATCAGATCCGCGACGGCAAAGCCTGCATCCACATCCCCGCGCTCGAACTGGATATGGTGGCCCACATTGTTGCGCCCTGGATGGATGCCGAAGGCTTCCTCATCCATGGCTTCCTCGGGCGTCAGAATGGCGGGTAGTTCTTCATACTCCACCCGGATTAGATCCAGCGCGTCGCGTGCGATCTCATCGGAAACAGCGGCCACCGCGGCTACCTCTTCGCCGCAATAACGCACCACGCCTTTGGCCAGAACGGCGCGTTCCTTGTGATGCGCCCCCCAAAGATTGGCGGGAGCATCCTCGCCGGTCAGAACCGCCTTGACGCCAGGCAGCGCGCGCGCCTCGGTGGTGTCTATGCGAGCGATGCGCGCATGCGGGTAAGGGCTGCGCAGAACCTTGCCGTGCAGCATGCCGGCAAGCTTGAGATCTCCTGCGTAGATGGCCCGGCCAAGCACCTTTGCCTTGGCCGTCACCTGTGGAGTGTCCATGCCCAGCGTGGATTGAGATGAAAGAGCAGATGTCATATCCGTACCTCGCGGCAGAAGGCCCGGGTCGCTGTGGACCACGGGCTTGTGCCGCGTCAGTCATATAGAGGTCAGTTCGAATCGCCCAGGCCTGCGCCTGCGCGATTCATCGGTTTCACTCGGCCACGATGCCGAGTTCCTTGATGGCCTTGCCCATCACCATGTACTCGCGCTGATTGAGATCGCTGAGCACCTTGGGAGAGCCGCCGGCTGGCAGGGCTCCGAAGACGGCGAGCTTTTCCACGACTTCGGGCTCTCGCAAAATGGCATTGAGGTGCTCGTTGAGCAGATTGATCACCGCTGCCGGAGTCTTTTTCGGCGCAAAGAAGCCGTTCCAGGCGCTGACCACCACATCTTTGTAGCCCAGCTCGGTCAATGTCGGCACCGCAGGTGCAAGCGATGAGCGCCTGGTATCGCCGATGGCCAGCGCCACCAGCTTGCCGGAGTCCAGATACTGGCGCACAGGCCCGAAAGTGACCCAGGCAGTATCGACATGTCCGGCCACGACATCGGTCACCGAGGGGCCGACGCCGCGGTATGGAACATGGGACAGCTTGACGCCAGCGGCCTTGTTCAGCCATTCGCCGGCGATGTGCATGGGCGAGCCGGCGCCCGGACTGGCATAGGAGACGGAGGCTCCACCCTTGGCTCTGGCAATCAGTTCGGGCAGGTTTTTGACGCCCAGCTTGGGGCTCGTGACCAGCACCAGGGGCTGGGTGGCGGTGTTGATGATGGCTTCGTAACCGTTGAGTACGTCGTAGGCTGCAGCGCCCGATAGCTTCATGACCAGGGGGGCGGTGGTGAAGGGGTTGGGAGTGAACAGCAAGGTGTAGCCATCGGAGCGTGCACGCCCCACCATGCCGTTGCCTATCGCCCCGCCAGCACCCGGGCGGTTGTCGATCAGCACTGTCTGCTTGAGTCTGTGACTGAGCTTGTCGGCAAAGAGGCGGGCGATTGCATCGGTATCCCCGCCTGGAGGGTAGGACACGATCACCGTGATGGGCTTGCTGGGATAACTTTCTTCGGCAAGCACCGGCTGCGCAAGCAGCGTGCCGCAGGCAAGAGCGGTAAAGCAAAACTGGCGTCTATCAACTGACATGGTCGCCTCTCCTTGGGCCGTGGGTATAAATCTTGTGTGCAATCTCAATTGTTTCATTAATGAAACATTGGATCTCAAGAGAAACAATGGAAAGGAGTTATACGCTTGTAGTTGATCGATCAAATTGCTGTTTTCACTATTGACATCTGATTTTGTTATTTAAAGTGAAACAATGGCGCATGGATAAAAAAACATGCGAAACGCCTTGGTCGCACCTCAATGCGCAGGGCGATGGGCTGACGGTGGACGACTTCATCACCACCTTGATGAGCCAGGTGGGAAATGCTCTGCGGCGCACGATTACCGTGCCCTACGCCGAGAAACACGATCTGACGGTCTCGGAGTGGCGCCTGCTGGCCTTGATTGCCCACGCCAGACGGCTGGCCTTCTCGGATCTGGTCATTCAGTCCACCTCGGACAAAGCCTTGGTGAGCCGCGCTCTCAAGCGGCTGCAAGCCAAAGGCCTGGTGGATCTGCAGGGTGAAGGCAATACGCCGCGCAAGAAGATTTTTTGTCAGGTCACCGAACAGGGCGAGGCCCTGCATGCGCAGGTCATGCCCTTGGCGCGTGCCAGCCAGGCTGCTGCCATTCGGGCATTGCCTGAAGATGAGCGCAATGCCATGTACAGCGCGCTGATGCGCTTGCGTGCACATTGCGAGAAAGCAGGCGCTTTGACCAGCGATGATGAAGCAGGTCTGGAATAGTTCCTGAGGCCCTGTGTTGGATAGCCGCCTGGATGCTGTTGCAACACATATAGACGCACGAAATTCCGCATGCTGCAGGCGGGGTCATCCGCATATTGCATGTGTTTCGCCGGTTGATGCGCCATTTTGAGAATGAGGGCCTGGGCCAGCAACCTCCAAAGCCGCTGCCGGCAGTCACAGGCCCACACCTTCTCGCCTGCTTCCGAGGCAGCTCGTCACCGTCCTCGGACATGTCTTGCAAGTCTGCAGCGCTGGGCAAGATCCGGATCCGCCATGGCAGGATGCACTCTCGCAGGCACCTGTCATCTTGCTCATGGATAGGGGCAGGCCCATGCAATGGGCCAAGCAACGCATGGGCGCCTGCCAGCCATGCACCATGGCTTTCCGCCAGATGCCGACAGCGTCACGATGCCCGCTCCAGACCGGACCATAGGCCCCAGAGGCGCTGCGCAGGGCAACACTGCCAGGGTGTGCTGCCGCTCAGATGGAACAGGCAGCGGGCTAGGCCGTCAAAGCAACTTGCCACGCGTCATAGCCATAGACCCAGTCGGCATTGCCTCCGGCACGCAGCCAGTTATTGCCCCGCGAGCCGATCTGGATCTGACTGGTGCGCTGCTTGCGCATGGCCTCGTAGTTCTGCAAGGCTTGCGCAACGCCTTCGGAACCCTGCACTGCATCAAGATTGCGGGCCAGCACCACGGCATCTTCGATCGCCATGCCGGCACCCTGGGCCATGAACGGCATCATGGGATGGCTGGCATCGCCGAGCAACGATATGCGGCCCTGCGACCAGTGCGGCAGCGGGTCGCGCTCATACAGAGCCGTCTTGAGCACGCTGTCACACGCATCCAGCAAGGCCCGTGCATGTGGATGGAAGCCTGCATAAAAGCCGCGCAGTTCGGTCACGCTGCCCTCGGTGGTCCAGGATTCCTCATGCCAGGATTCCTGCGCCGTGGTGGCGAAGATGAAGGTGTCGCGGCCCTGATTGAGCGGAAAGGTCACGATCTGGCTGTCAGGAGTCGGTCCCCACCATTTGGTGAAGGCACCGATATCGGGAACATGGCGCACGCGCTCGGTTGGCACCACGGTGCGAAACGCCACCACACCGGTAAAGCGCGGGCTCTCTGCGCCAAACAGGGATGTGCGCACCACCGAATGAATTCCGTCCGAGCCTATCAGCGCGTCCAGTCCGTCGACTCGCGCGCGGTCGGAAAATTCCACAGCAACACCGGCATCGGTTTGCACAATCCGGTTGACGTGTTTGGAGAACTTCACCTGCTCATGGGGAAAGGCATCGGCCAGCGCAGCCAGCAGGTCGGCGCGATGGATGGTGAGTTGGGGCGCACCGTATTGACGCTCGGCCTCATTGCCCATGGTCAGGCGCGATGTTTCCTCGCCGTTGTCCCAGGTGCGGCTGATACGGTGCGTTGGACGGGCAGCCGAAGCCCGTACGGCAGCCGCAATGCCGTCGCCCAGTCCGTCTAGCGCGCGTACAGCATTGGGCGTCAGATTGATGTCGGCGCCCACGCGCAGGTATTGCCGGCTCTGCTCGAACACCGTCACCTCGTGTCCGTTGCGGTGCAGCGCGTTGGCGGCGGCCAGGCCACCAATGCCGCCTCCCACAATGCCTATTTTCAATCGTGTCTTGGACATGTTTGCTCCTTGATATGGGTATGGTTTGCGCGTTCCGGGCTGCGCTGGTCGCCCGCTTCCGGTGCCAGCCAGTGTCGACAAGGCCGCTTGTCACGTGAAGCGCAAAGCATCCATAAAATGGCACAAATCGTCCGGAATCCTCCATGAAACAAAGTAGCGACCATTTAAGCGACGTGCTGGCCATCTGCCGAGCCGAGCGCGCAGTGACGGCCAGCTTTTCATTGGGTGAGCCTTGGGCGCTCGCGTCTGAAGGAGTGCCAGGGACCATGATCCGCGTCGCCCAGGGGCAGCCGTATTGGCTGCAAGTACAGGGCCAGTCACCGTTGCAGGTCTTGCCTGGCGATCTGGTGGTGCTGCCGCAGGGCAGTCCGCACGTAATTGCGTCGGACCTCGCGCTGGCTCCGGTTCCGTTCGCACGCATGATCGAACGCTTTGCCCAGGGTCCAAAGGACGAGAATCCTCTGACGTTCGAGCATGGCGGAGGTGGGGACCAGACCCGCATCGATTCGGTGCTGCTCTGGATATCGGCCTACTGCCGGCACACCATATTGACTCTGCTGCCGCCGCTGCTGCACATACCTGCAGCGCAGGCCGCACCGCCGGCCATGCTGGGCAGCATGCTGCAGACTCTGATAGAGGACTCGCTGGCGCGACGCGCTGGCTGGCGTTTGGCAGCCGCGCGCTTGGGTGAGCTGGTCCTGATCCACTTGCTCAGCAACCATTTCGCCGCACAGCAGCAGCGTGGTCAAGGCTGGGTGCGCGGCCTGGCTGATGTACAGATTGCCAGGGCCATGGCCGCCATCCATGGTCGCCCCAGCCATGGGTGGACTTTGCAGGCCCTGGCCAGGGAGGCGGCCATGTCGCGCTCGCTCTTTGCCGAAAAGTTCAAGACGCTGGTTGGAGAGTCGCCCATGGCCTATCTGCAGCAGCAGCGCATGGCACATGCCGCCCAGCAACTGGAATCGGGTTTGCCGCTGGCCCAGATCGCCGAGGATTGCGGCTACGAGTCAGAGCGCGTTTTTGCTCGCGCCTTCAAGCGCTGGTGCGGTCTGCCGCCGCGCGCCTATCAGCGCAACACCAAGGCGCTCAGAAACGAATTCGCTGCGCTGAAATGAGGTTCTCCAGCCGCTTGCGTGCGGCACCTCAATCAAGCGCAGTCTGCCTCGCCAACTGCCCTCGCAAACTGAAGAGCAGGTGCCCTTGACACCTTCGCCTCGGATTTCATAGTGGCGGCTGGACATTGTTCGCATTGCCTGTCTGTTCAATAACGATAGGTGGCAGTCAGCAGGAAGTTGCGGCGTTCGCCGTAGAAGCAGTCGCCGCGCGACAGGCATTGGGTGATCACCACCTTGTCGCCGATATTGTTCGCATGCAGGGCAAGGCGCCAGTCGCCAGCGTCATACGCCACCATCGCGTCTGCCAGCAGGGATGATGGCGTGTCAATGGCAGAAGTGCCGCTCCACTGCGGTCCGAGATAGCGCACGCCCGCGCCAACGCTCCAGCCGCCGCGGCCCTGGGCCGCAAAGCGGTGCATGAGCCAGCTCGATGCCATATGGCGTGATACCGCGGCCACGCGCTGCCCCTGATCACCAGCGTTGCTGCGGCTGATCTTTGCGTCGGTATAGGCGTAGGCCAGTGTCCAGTCCCAGTTTCTGGCCAGGCTGGCGATCAGCTCGGCTTCAAAGCCCTGGGTTTTGACCTCGCCCAGCTGCAGGCTGTTGAGAGGGTTGGCAGGGTCATTGGTCTTGCGATTCTGTTCACGCAGGCCGTATACCGCGGCATAGCCAGAGATGCCTTTGCCCTCGGGAATCCATTTCACACCGGCTTCCAGCTGCTTGCCGCGTTGGGGCTTGAACGGCGTGCCGTAGAAGTCCACACCGCCCAGTGGCTGGAAGGATTCCGTATAGCTGACATACGGTGCCCAGCCGCCGCCGGCCTGGTAGGTCACGCCCAGGCGCTTGGTGGTGGCAGAGTCGTCGGCAGCCGCTGCCGGGCGACCTTCGGTCTCGGTTTTGGCCTTGTCGTGACGCAGGCCCACCGTCGCGGTCCAGGGGCCCCAGCGCAACTGATCTTGCAGATAGAAGCCGAGCTGGCGCTGTGCCACGTTGGGCGCACGTACCAGCTGGGAGGCCGAGGGCGGCGTGAACGTGCCATACACGGGGTTGTAGACATCCAGGGCTGTGCCTGGTCCGCGCCAGTTGGACTGGTTGCTGGTGTTGCGCTGCCAGTCCATGCCGGCCAGCAACTGGTGTTGCACCTCACCGGTCTGCAGCAGGCCTTCGAGCTGCGTGTCGACCAGCAGCATGCGTCCGCCGTTGATCTGCCATACGGCATCGCGCTGTACGGTGCGGCCATTGGCGTCAAACACCGGACGTGCAGGGCGGCCGGTGGCTGCATTGGCTGCAAAGCTGGTGTAGAGCGTACGGTAGTCCACCTCGCTGATGGTGCGGCGCAGGTTCTGGCGCAGTGTCCATTGCGAGTTCAGGCGGTGGCTGAACAGATAGCCAAAGGATTTGTTTTCGGAGTCGTACTTGTCCCAGCCTGGTTCGCTGATAAAGGTGCGGGTAGGAATCTGTCCGTAGGGGCTGGGCAGGCGCGTGCCCTGCCAGGGAAAGAACTGGGTGATGGAGCCGCTTCTGTCCTTCTGGTACAGGGCTTGCAGCGTCAGCGAAGTATCGGTGCTGGGACGATAGGTCAGGGAGGGCGCAATCACCACGCGGTCGTCCTTGACATGATCGACCTGGGTGTTGCTGTCGCGGCCCACGGCCACCAGGCGATACAGCCACTTGCCTTCCTCGTCCATGGCGCCGGTCATGTCGCTGGCAATCTGCTTGCGGCCGTGGCTGCCCAGCTGTATCTGCACCTCACGCATGCGCTCGGCCTGGGGGCGTTTGCTGGTCAGGTTGAGCACACCGCCCACGCTGCCCTGGCCGTAGAGCACGGAGGAGGGGCCGCGCAGGAATTCCACGCGCTCCAGCGTGTAGGGCTCGACCTTGATGTTGTTGTAGGTGCCGTAAGTGCGTAGCAGCCCGTCCTGGTACTGACTGACATCACCGCCGCGGGCCTTGAAAGAGTCCACGCGGTTGTCGAAATAGCTGGAGTTGATGCCCGCTGTGTAGCGCGTGGTTTCGCGCAGGGTGGTCACGCCCTGGGCTTCGAACTGGTCGCGCGTGACCACGCTGATCGATTGGGGCGTTTCGATCAGGGGCGTATCTGTCTTGGTGGCCGAAATCGCCCGCCGTGCGACAAAGCCGGTGACCGGGCCTGTGGCGGTTTCGCCGGCCAGGCTGTCTTGCACGGTAACGGGGGCCAGCATGACTTCGGCACTGCCGTCTGCGCTGGGTGCGGGAAGCGAGGTCTGTGCCTGAGAGCCCAGGCTCAGGCAGGCCAGGGCGCTGAGCAAGGTCAGCGATGCTCGGCTGGGGACGCCGGGGAATGGGTGGTTCATGGTGCTGTTGTCAAATAGATGGTCACGGACAATGACCACCAGGGGTGGTCGGAGCGGTTGCTGGAGTGAACGGGAGGCTCTGCGTCAGGGCTTGACGGCGGACGGCAGGGCGGGGGAAGGCATGCCGTCCTTGACGCTGAAGCTCAACGTGGTCACATAGCTGGCCTCGCCATAACTCTTGCCTTGCGCCTCGCCGCCTTGCTTGTCGCTGTGATGCACTTCGGCCACGTACAGGCCCTTCCAGGGCAGGGCAAAGTTGACCCGGCCTTGCTCGTCGCTTTGCGCCTCGCGCGACCAGCCCGAGGGGGCGACGATTTGCACTTTGGCCTTGGGCAGTGCCAGACCGTTGAAGCTCACCATGAATTGGCCCGGCTGGCCCGTGGGCACCAAATCCAGGGCCTGGGCATTGACGGCCACGGCCTGTGCCGGCGTTGCCACCCAGCGGGCCGCAGGTACCCACAGCAAGGCTGGCTCATTGCGCTTGCTGCGGTCGATCAAGGGATAGGCGGCGCTGGCAAAAAGGGTTTGGGCCTGGCTTGCCGCGTTGTAGCTGAAGCCCGTGGCGTTTCGCTGGCCGCTTAGTTGTTGCGTGCCGCCGGCTGTTTGCTGGGCCAGCGTGGGCGTGGCCAGGAATTTGTCCAGCGCCCCAGGCGAGGTCTCGCGCAGGTTGTCATTGAACTCACCAAAGAACAACTGGGCCTGGCCGCCATCGTTTTCCAGCCAGACTTGATGAGCTTGGGCTGTGCCCAGGCTGGCAAGCAGCAGAGTGGCGAGAGCACTGGGATGATAAAAACTGCGCACGAAAATCTCCTTGGATGCTGGATAGGTGAATGAATTGCTCTGAGCGAGTGAAGGTCTTCTGCCCGATATCCGGACTCAAGCGCCGGCCCGGACTCCAAGAAAAGAGAGCCTGTTGATCTCTTGTATGGCCCTGTGCTCTTTCCTCGCACCTCTTGTTCAATCGATTGGCTACGGCCAGCCATGCAAGTGCCGTAGCGGTTGGTGCATCGCGATGCGCATGCAATGTCCTTGCCCGGTCATGATCGGGATTTCTTTCGCATCAATAGCTGCTTGGGTTCAGTCATTGATGCTCAGCGGCTCTCTGATTCGTGACCCCTGCGGGTTCTGAGTGCAGTCCGTCAAGGGCCGAGGCGGTCGAAGGTAAAAACCAGTACTCCCAGTGCCAGTGCCATCAAGCCAAGCAGGGGCAGGCGCTGCGCCTGCCAGGTCGCCATGCTGGTGGCAGCCAGAGCCGCCAGGCAAAGAGCGGCCGTCCACACCGTGGCCGACATGGCTGCGGTGGTTGCGCCCGCAAAGCCCAGAGCAATGCCCAGTGACAAGGCCAGCAGGATCCAGCCGGCTTGGAACAGGCGCTGGCGGCGCAGTACTGCGGCGGGAGCGTCACTCTCGACACCCGGCCAAGCGTCTTCATGATGTCGGTCCATGGCCAGGGCAAGAGCCGTCCAGGCGGCAAAGCACAACAGAAAGTCGAGCAGCATTGCTATGCCTCCTGCGCAGTGTTGTCGCCAGGGATCCGCTGGGAGCCGGGCTTTCGTCCGGGGGCAGCCGCGGCCTTGACGTGGGCTGCATGTCTGGCTGCGGGCTGGGGCCTGTGTTTCAGCAGATGCCGGGTGAGGGCGGCAAGCATCAGCCCCGTGGCCGCAAAACTCAGGTCCATGCCGGCCCAGCTCCAGTCCATGGCCGGCAGGCTGATGCCCAGATGAGTTGAAGTGGTCAAGGCATTGACCAAAGGCAATAGCAGGTATGCGGTGGCGGCCATACCCAGCACCAGCGCCCATCCTTCGCGCACGGGCCGGATCAGACCCAGCAGCAAGGCCAGCGCCCAGGTGCCGAAGAAGCAGGACAGTTCGGCATCGGGGCGGCCTGGCATCTCCAATGGCAGCAGCCGGTTGGCCAACAGATAGGCCGCGATCGCCAGCGGCAGGCCGCCCATGAGGCCGATATTGAAACTTGCCACCAGCCGTTCTCCAAAGGGCAGGGGAGCGGCAGGTGTCTTGCGCAGCGCCTGGGCGCGGCGCTTGACCGACCACAGTATCAGGCCCGAGGCAATCATCAGCGAACCCATGACGCCAAAGCCAAACAGCACCCAGCGCATCCCGATATCGGCGAAGCGCCCCAGATGCAGGCCATAGAGCACGCCATAGGTTTTGACGGCCGGGCTTTGCGGATCGACCTGGGTTTGCAGCTGGCCGGTGCTGCCATCGAAACGCAGCCGCGCTGGTCCGTATTGCAGCCTGTCGCCGTCGTGGCGGGTGATCTCCACCACAGGGCCCTGGCTGTCGCTGCGCACGGCGATGCTGCCGACACGACCGCCACGCCACAGCTGACTGGCCTGGTTCAGCATGGGGGGCAGATCCAGCATAGGCAGGGGTTCGGCCTGCGCGTTGCTGCCACGCCTGGCGCTTCGCGCGCCGGGAGCATCGCCCTGCAGTTCGGAAAAATAGCTTTGAGTGTCCGTTCCTTTCGCGCCAGGGTAGACGGCAGCGATGCCGGCCGGCATATACAGGGCGTGAAAAATCATCAGACCGCTGAAGGTGATCATCAGATAGAACGGCAACACCAGTACCCCCGAGACGTTGTGTGCGTCCAGCCAGGCGCGCTGCCCGCCCTTGCGCGGGCGAAAGGTGAAGAAGTCCTTGAAGATGCGGCGATGTGTGACCACGCCGGTCAGCAAGGCGATGAACATCATCAGCGTCGCCACGCCCACCACCCAGCGGCCCTGAATCGTCCAGCGGCCCTTGTGAGCGGTGCGAAGCTCGAAATGAAAGCGGTAGAAAAATTCTCCGCCGGCGGTCTCGCGGGCTTGCAGTGTCGCGCCGGTTTGCGGGTGCAGCAGCAAAGTCTCGAAGCGGCTGTTGGGCTTGTCGCGCCACAGCACATTGACGGCCGGCGTACGTTCATCGGGCAGACGCATGATGAAGTTGCTGACGCCTGGCGCGTGCCTGTGCAGCGCAGCCTGCGCACGTTGCGCAACATCACTGTCGGGTAGTGGCAGGCCATGAAGTTCGGGCCGCATCCACAAATTGAATTCGTTCTTGAAGAAGCTCAGCGTGCCGGTGACGAAGATCGCAAACAGAAGCCAGCCCAGAATCAGCCCCGACCATGTATGCAGCCAGGACATGGCCTGGCGGAAACCCTCTTGTTCGGGCTGGCGCGTGGTTCTGGCGCTTGTCTTGGTTTGAGGGTGAGGGGGGGTCATGCTTCCACTCCCAACCACAATGGCCCATACAGCGCTGCGCTTAGGGCTAGGGCAGGAAGGAGTACACCGGCCCAGGCAAGCCAAGCCGTGCGTGCATAAAAGGCCCAGGCGATCGCCATGGCATAGATCAGCCAGGACAGCAAGGTGGCTGTCATTACCGCCTCCACGCGGCTCATCAAGGAACTCAGCAGCAGACTCAGGGCAGCAGTACTGACTGCGGCCAGCGCATAGCCTCCAAGGACGGCAGCCAAACTGCGCGAGGCAACCGCAAGGCGGTAGTGAATAAGGGGCGATGTGGCTTTCATACCGCCTCCTGATGCGCTGGAGCTGGGCGGCAAGGATTGCCGCAGACAGGAGCTGCAACGACAAAGCGCGGGTGAATCACCCTTGGCGAGGAAAAGCAGGTATACGGAGAGCTCAGCATGACAGACAACCAAACGATGCAGTCGATTCGCTGGCTGGCTTGTGTCAAGAAATCATGCTGGCATGCGAAGAAATGTAAAGCCGATTATAGATATTGTTGAGAATGATTTTCATTCATTCCTGTTCGGCTTGCAAAAAAAAGCATCATCAGCTCTTTCGACCATCGGAGCATTGCCAGCATCAGCTGATGCCTCAAGACCTCCATGTAGCTCTGGCAGATTCATCGCCAAGGGCCAGGTCGGCATTCCCTTGAGCCATACATGGATAAGCATGGCATGTGTTTCAAATGAATACAATTGAGAATGATTCTCAGTAATTAAATTTGAACCGTACGGAAATCATGAGTCATGGTTGGTGTGCAAGCTAGTTCCTCTTCTCTTTTACACACGCTTTATTGCGACCACCATGGATGGCTGGTGAACTGGCTGAGGCGGCGAGTGCATTGTGTGCAGGATGCGTCGGATCTGGCGCAGGATACCTATATGCGCCTGCTCAGGCAGTGCCCGGAGGAGTTGCAGGAGCCGCGGGCCTTTCTCGCCACGGTGGCACGCAGCGTGCTGATCGATCATTGCCGGCGCATGTCTCTGGAGAGGGCCTATCTTGAAACCTTGGCCCAGATGCCAGAGCCCGTATGTCCTTCGCCTGAAGAGCGGGCCATTGTGCTGCAGGCATTGGAGCAGATTGATCGCATGCTGGACGGGCTGGGCGCCCGCGCGCGCAGTGCCTTTTTGCTGGCGCAGCTCGATGGGCTGACGTACAAGGAAGTAGCAGCGCGTCTGGGTGTTTCCCTGAGCTCGGTCGAAAAATACATGGCAGCTGCCTTTGCACACTGCTACCGCATCGTTTACCTGGATGCAGCGGCATGAGCGCAGGCCCGAACGAGCCGTCGCCGGAGGTGGTCCAGAAGGCCATTGCATGGCTGGTGCGTCTTCAGGCCGGCAGTGCATCTGCGGCCGTCTGGGATGAATGTCGGCTTTGGAGAGAGGCCGCGCCCGAGCATGCCCTTGCCTGGGAGCGGCTGCAGGGGATTCAGAGCCGCTTCGCGGCCATGCCCCCAGTACCGTCCGCTCTGGCGCAACAGACCCTGGATGGCGCGAGCAAGCACATGGGCCGTCGCAAGGCTATGGGCCTGCTGGCCATTGCGATGGGTACCGGATGCACCGTGCTGGTGGCGAATCGGCAATGGGGCGAGACCGCCTTGCTGGCCGATCTGCGTACCGGAGTCGGTGAAGTGCGTCGCTTGGTACTGGCCGACGGCTCGGTCATGTTGATGGACACTTCGACGGCCGTGAACCTGCGCTTCGATGAGGCCGAGAGACGCCTGGTTCTGATCAAGGGGCGTATCGCGCTGACCTCGGGGGCCGACAGCGAAGCGCAGCGTTATCGTCCTTTGTTCGTGCAGACGCCACACGGCCAGGTGCGAGCGCTTGGAACCCGCTTTCAGACGCAGGTGCAGGAGGATGGAACCCAGGTGCAGGTGTTGAGCGATGCCGTCGAGCTCAGACCTCAAGCGGCTTCGCAAGTCCAGCTTTTGCGTCAGGGCGAGCAGGCCTGGTTCGACGCCTTGGGAGTTCATGAGCTGAAGGCCGGCGACGGTGATGGCGACGCGTGGACGGATGGGCTGCTGGTGGCCCGAAGCATGCCGCTGTCGGTCCTCGTGGCGCAGCTCGGTCGATACCGGGCCGGGTATCTGGCTTGCGACGAGCGTGTGGCGCAACTGCCTATCTCCGGAGTGTTCAGTCTGAGGGACACCGAGCGCAGCCTGGATCTGCTGCAGAAAACATGGCCCCTGGAGTTGCGCCGACGCACGCGTTACTGGGTCACGCTGGTGCCGCGCGGCTGAAGCTTCCTGGCTGGTCGCACAAGGCACAAAAAAAATTTCAAAAAAGACATTACGGGTTTGGCGAGCTGCTTCGTCCTTGTTAACAGTAGCGCCGTGAAAAAGACCTCCATCTGGCGGGTCTGACGCGGCGGCTTTCAGAAAGGACTTATCCATGCTCCCCCGTCGCCTGCCACGCATGCGTGCACCAGCTCCTGGGCATCCCGCCGCACTTGCCCTGACCGCTGCCGCAGTCAGCCTTGCCTGGGGCACGCTGGCGCCGGTGGCTGCACATGCGCAGATCGCGTCCCAGGTGAGCAACCAGGCGTTGCGCTCGTATTCGATTCCCGCAGCTCCGGTGGAAGCGGTGCTGAATCAACTGGCCCGTGAGGCTCAGGTCATGATCGCGTTTGATCCGGCCCTGGTGCAAGGCAAGCAGAGCCGAGGATTCAAGGGCATGGCAACGGTTCAAGGTGCGCTGGATTCGCTGCTGGAGGATCATCCGCTGCAAGCGCAAAGCGAAGGGCCGGGCGCATGGCGTGTTCGGCCGGCAGTTGCCCGTTCCCAGAAAGCGGCGCAAGGCGCACGGGCCGGTGTGCAGGAGCGCAACCTGGACGAGGTGCTGGTCGTCGCGAAAAAGGACGCGCGCCAGCAGGTGTTCGAGACGGCTGCCTCGGTGGCCGTGGTCACGCGCGAGGAGATCGACCGTTTGCCACCGCGCAACACTGCGGATGTTCTTGCTGAGGTGCCGGGTGTCTACACCTCGCAGAGCCGCAGGGATCCTGGAGTGTCGGTGAATATTCGCGGCATGCAGGATTTTGGCCGGGTCAACGTGATGATCGACGGCACGCGCCAGAACTACCAGCAAAGCGGGCATGGCTCCAACGGCTCGGTGTATCTCGATCCGGAAATGCTGGGCGGTGTGGATATCTCCAAAGGACCGACCTCCACGGTGGGCGGCGCAGGGATGATTGCGGGGGTTGTCAACTTCCGCACGCTCGAAGCAGACGACCTGATAAAGGACGGCAGCACCCGCGGCGCCCGGCTGAATCTTTCGAGTGGCAACAACGGCTATCACTTTGCCGGCAGTGCGGCTCTGGGCCTCAAGCCCCGTGAGGATCTCGATCTGGTGATGTTGGTCAGTCGCAAGAAAGTCGGTGAATTTGAAAAGGGCCGCCGCGGATTCATGACCGACGATGTGGATGGTCAGGTGCATGGCGTGAGCCAGCTGACCTCTCAGGATCAGACTTCGGTATTGCTCAAGAGCACCTGGCGTTTCGCGCCTGAACAGCAGCTCAAGTTCAGCTATATCGGCATGGATGCGAAGTTCGGCGAGAAGCCGCAGTCGGCCAGTGGCGGGGGCATTCTCAACCATGTTCGCACCGACACCTTGCTGGCCAACTACGCGTGGAACCCGTCCGCAAGCGCTCTGGTGGATCTCAAGTCCAGTCTCTACTACACCCGTACCCGCAATCAGGCGCATCGCTATGCGGGCGGCACGCTGGATCCCTATGCCTATGACCTGCAGTACCAGACCAGTACCGTGGGGGGGACGCTGGAGAACACCTCCCGCCTTCAGTGGGGAGCCAGGGATGCCGCGCTGGTCAAGACCGGAGCGGAGTTCTTCCACGACTGGACCGACCCACAGGCACAAGCGCTCTCAGTGGGGGCGGATGCCGGCACGACGGCGCTGTATGCGGGCTCGACCCCGAAAGGCAAGCGCACCGTTGCCAGCCTGTTCGGCGAACTCAACTGGATGCACAGCGACTGGCTGGAACTCACGGGGGGCCTGCGCTATGACTGGTACGGCATGCAGGGGGACGGACGCATGCGCGTCGGCTCGCTCATCAACCCGCCAGGCGTGCGCCCCCCGTCGACGGCGCTGTACACCCGCTTCAAGGCCGATCGCAACGATGGCGCTTTCGCACCCCGCCTGGCGCTGGCCGTCAAACCGGTGGAGCCCATACAGCTGTTTGCCAGCGTGGGCCGGGGCATGCGTCCACCGGCACTGACGGAGGCGCTGATGTGGGGCCAGCATACGGGTAGTCTCTTTCCCTACTACCCCAACCCGGATCTGCGCGCAGAGCGTTCGCGCAACTGGGAGGTCGGCGCCAACGGCCTGTTTGACGATGTGCTGAGAAAGGGCGACAAGCTGCGAGTGAAAGCGGCCTGGTTCAACAACAAGGTCAACGATTATGTGACGCTCGCGCGCATCATGTCGCCCATCGATACCGCTGGGGGCGGCCTGCTGGGGCCCTATGCCTACGTGAATCTGCAGGACCCTTTTCGCAGCAAGGGCCTGGAGCTGCAGGGCGACTATGACAACGGCCGGGTCTTCGGCAGCCTCAACTACACCCACATGCTCGTCAATACCGGCAAGGGCGGTTATGACTCCTTCCCTCTGGGCAGTCTGACGGGCTACCCCAACAACAATCTGGGCCAGTCGGGCGACGCCAACATCTGGTATGTGCTGCCGCCCAGAAAGACTGCCAGCCTGAGCGCCGGTGTGCGTCTGCTCGACAAGAAGCTGACGCTGGGGGGGCGCATGCGCTTTCAGTCTCCCAGCACCAACAGCAGCGTCTGGACCACGCAGGGCGAGCGCTACAACCAGAAATCCTGGCGTCTGTTCGACCTCTGGGCAAGCTACGAAATCACTCCCAACGCCACCTTGCGTGTGTCCATCAACAACCTGCGCGACCTGAATTACTCGGAGATGCAGGGCGGCAGCTATTTCATCGGCCCTGGTCGTACCGCCATCGCCACCCTGTCCATCCAGTTCTGAGTTTCGGCCCGGGCCTGCGCCTTGCCGTCGTTTCCATCCATCTGTCCGTCTTTTCCCAAAGGTCCATGTGATGTCCTTTTCCGCTCTTCATGGCTGGCCGCAGCATTGGCCCGCCGCAGCCTGCATCGCCGTGGCGCTTTGTGCCGCCATGCCGTCCGTCGCGCAGACCAAGGTCAGCGATGCCCGGTTGACCATGCTCACCTCCTTGCGGCCCGCCGGCGACGACGTCACCACGCCCGACGGAACGATTGGCTGGCCCGGTGCCCGTTACCCCACCTCGCCGCCTCTGTATGCGGTACGCCCAGGTTCGAGTGCCGGCTATTTGTTTGGCGGTTTCAACGGCGGCGGGCCATCGGTCCTGTCCTCGCAGATGTATACCGCGTTCGGCATGTACACCATGCGAGCCGGGGTCTCAGTCTATGAGCGCGTAGCCTATAACCCGGCCAATGATCTGCATGGTCGCATCTCGGGCACGCCGGTGCGCGCATCCGATGGCAGTCTGTACGCGGTGATGACGACTATCAACGGCCAAAAGAATGCGGGCAAGAACCAGTCCAGCGATATTTCCTATTCGCCTGCCGTGGGCCTGGGCGTCATTGTCCGTACCGACTATGACGGAGCCAATTCCGCCTTGGTGCAGGGTACGCGCGGTCAGCTGTATTCGCCCAATGGCGCGCTGGTCATCGATGCGCGGGATAACCTCTATGGCATCGACAAGGGGCCCAAGGGACAGGGGCGGATTTTCAAGCTCCATATCGCCTCCGGCAAGGTAAGCACGCTGCATGAATTTGCCGCCGGGCCTTCGGGCATGCGCCAGACGGCAAACGACCTGATTCTGGGCAAGGACGGCGTGCTGTATGGCGTGACCGCATACAACCGCGGACTGCCGCTGGCACCGTCGACGCCGACCGCAGCGACCACGCCCACGGGAACGCTCTACCGCATCAATGCAGCTGACGGCTCGGGTTTTGCCGTGCTGCACACCTTCACGCTTGCCGAAGGTGAAATCAACATCCATGACAACGCCAACAGCGAAGGCTTTGTGCTGTATCCCAGCGGCATTCCTTACGAAGCGGGGGTGACGGCGGGCGGCGACGTGACCAATCGGACCATGGGCTCAGGTCAGGAGCACAGCCTGTCGTCGCTGATTGATGGTGGTGACGGCTATCTCTACGGGGGGACTTCGGTCGGCGACTGCTATGTGCATGCCAACAGCAGCATCACCGGTACCTGGATCAAGAGTATCTCGCGCGACAACCCGTCCTGCGGCTCGCGCAAATGGGCGCCTAGCACCACCCTGAGCTACATCAAGGATTTGCCCTATTACGACGGACCCAAGCCCTATGGCGCGCTGTATCGCATTGCCAAGGCGGGCGGGCCGCTGCAGATACTGCATACCTTCAGCAATGCCGATGGCGCCACGCCGCGCGGCCCCATGGCTTTGGGGGCCGATGGTGCCATCTACGGCACGACCATGTCCGGTGGCGGCAATCTGTGCGCGCCGTCCAGCGCGGCGGCCAATTCCGAAGTCGGCTGCGGCGCGGTCTATCGCATACGGCCGGCAAGCATTGTGGTGAATGGCGAAGGTCAGGTAACGCAGAGCGGTTTCGAGCTGGTGCACTCCTTCTCCGGTAGTGACGGGCGCAAGCCCGTAGGCTTGCGCACTGGCTCCGACGGCCGTCTGTATGGCGTGACGGCCATGGGCGGCCACTATCTGAACAGTGCGGGCCTGACCGTGGCCACCGATTTCGGCACCGTTTTCCAGCTCGCGGTGGATTCGGCCGAAACCCCGCGTGCCGATGCCAGTCTGGTGGCTAGCGCCGGTGAGATCAAGGCCGGTGAAACCGTCTCATTGACCTGGATCACCAATAACGCCAAGCAATGTTCTGCGGCATCGACAGCAGGCGACTGGGTGGGCTCCGTGGCCACACAGGGCAGCGTCGAGCTACGTCCGGCCCGGGGCACCTATCGCTACACCCTGACCTGTGATGTGGCAGGCGGTACAGCAGGTGCCCAGGTTTCTGCTGCCGCCGTGGTTTATGTCAGCACCCCGGCAACCGCCGAAGACGGCAATCAGGTGTCCTACGGCAATGGCGGCGGCGGGCCTTTGGCTTTGTGGCTTTTGGCTCCCTTGGCGGGCTTGGCGGTCTACCGCCGCCGCACACAGCGCTGCGTGGCACGCAACTCCCAGGCGCTCGGTTGAGCGTGTCCTTTTCTCATCGTTTTTTACACCAGGAAAGTCAATGGCCATGAATTCAATCCAACCCGCTCTGCGGCGTGTTGCACGTGTCGCAGTTCCCGCTCTGGCACTGGCTCTACCCTTGGCGCATGCCATGGCTCAGACGCTGCCAGCCGCCTTCAAGCCCACGGTGCTGCACAAGTTTGGTGGCGAGAACAAGGGAGGTGCCAAGCCGGCCGTACCACCGGTGCTGGCTGCTGATGGCCGCCTCTATGGCCACACCTTCCTCGGTGCCTCGCCGAGTGCTGGTGCGTTCTGGGGGCAGGGCACGGTTTATGGCCTCGACACCACGGGCGCCAACCACCGCTTCGAACTGCTGGGCAGCATCTACCAAGGGTCGACCCCGCTGGTGCCTACGGCCGATGGTGGCTTTCTTGGCGCTGGCAATGGTGCCGTTCCCCCGGGCGGCAATTTCTGGGAAACCGCAGCCGTAGTCTTCAGTATCAAGGACGGCAAGGCTGTGGCGCTGCCCGCACCCAGCTTCAAGCCGCTGGGAAGCATGGCACTCGACACCGCAGGCAATCTCTACATGGGCTCGGGCGAATCCGCATCGGCTTGCGGCGTGAATACCACAGCCAATATTTTGTGGCGCATGAATGCCGATCGCAGCTACTCCAAAGTAGTGGATTTCTGCCAATACGAGCAGCAGCAAGGCAACAAGCAGTTGCATCCCAAGGGCGGTGCGCCGGTGGCCAGTGTGTGGAGCAGCAAGGACCAGGCCTTGTATGTGCTGACCGGGGTGTCGGCCGATGGCGTGGTGGACAGTACGCTTACCACGGATTACCAGGGGCGCTCGGTGGGAACGCTGGTCAAGTTGAGTAAGGCGGCCATCGAGGAAGGCGTTGCCGGAAAGGGCGCGCTGGATTCGTCCAAGGTCGAACTGCTGCACACCTTTATGCGAGCCCGCGATGGTGAGCCAACGGCCAAGGGTGCGCGTGTGGTGGGCATGGTCGAGGTCGGTGAATGGTTGTACGGCACGACGCAATTCAATGCGCCTACGGCGGGCAATGCAATGGACAACCGTTACGGCGGCACGATCTGGCGCGTGAAGAAATCGGACCCCAAGAGCTTTGCCGTCGTGCACTATTTCCGCGGCGCTGGCACTGTGGGGCTCGATGGCACGGCGCAGGCCGACGGTAGCGCTCCATCCGGTCCGCTGGTTCTGGCCGCAGACGGCAATATCTACGGAACGACGGCCACCGATGGTTCAACCATGAACACGCCCAAAACCGGCCTGGGCACGCCGTATGGCGCGGGAACTCTGTACCGCATCAAGGTTGGAGCCACCGCCGATCACGCGGACGACAGCTACGAAGTCCTGCATCGTTTCGACATGGGCAGCGAAGGCGGAAGCTTGACTGGCCTGAGCGCCGGTGCGGTCGCGGGTGGTGTGCAAAAGCTCTATGGTGCGGCCAACGTCGGTGGTGACGGCCAGCCGGTGACGACGACGGCGACCGCGCCCGGCAATGGCACGATCTTCTCCTTTGACGTACCCCTGCCTACAGCGTCATTCAGCGAAGCGCTGACCGCCTCTGTGGACACGGCTGCTGTGGGATCCTCCATTCACCTGAGCTGGTCCACCACCCAGGCCAGCAGTTGCACGGCCAGCGGTGCCTGGAGCGGTGCTCAGCAGACCAGCGGCAGCAAGGTGCCCGTGGTATTGGCGGTCGAGGGGGAGAACAGCTTCAGCCTGACTTGCAGCAGCCAGAACGACGGCCAGCCCGTGACTAGCAAGGTCACGGTGCAGGGCACCGCAGTCACGCAGCCCGGAACGGGTAGCGGCGGCAGCACAGAGACGGGCAACAGCAGCAATGGCGGCGGCGGCGGAGGTCCTTTGAGCGCCTGGCTGCTGGCGCCGTTGGCGGCACTGGCCTGGGCACGCCGTCGCAGCTTGAAGTCCTCGCCGAACTGAGGCAAAACCTGGAGCAAGGCGACTCCGGGCTGGACCAGCCCGGAGCTGCTCCGACATCGAATTGAAGTCAGGAAACACCATGAATCTGCAAACCAGCCCCTTGAGCGGGGCCCGACTTTCCCAGCGTCTCAAGACGGAGACCGCGCAGCAGCATGAGCGCATGCATGAGCTCATGGAGCAAGGCAATCCATTTGCCGATCGCGGCAGCTATGCGCGCTTTGTCGCTGCCCAATACCTGTTCCAGCGTGACGTGGAGCATCTGTTTCAGGATGCCGCCGTCAAGGCAGCAGTCCCTGACCTGGAAGCGCGCGGGCGTCAGGAGGCTTCGCTGGCGGATCTGGCCGATCTGGGGGCAGAGCTTCCGCAAGGAGCACTGGGCAGCGAGGCCGTAGGCATGCCCGAGGCCCTGGGGTGGCTGTATGTTTCGGAGGGCTCGACCCTGGGCGCAGCCTTTCTGTTCAAGGAAGCCAGGGATCGTCTGGGTTTGTCGGAGACCTTCGGGGCCCGCAATCTGGCGGCCTATCCGCAGGGCCGGGCCTTGGCCTGGCGTGCGTTTGTGGCTTCGCTCGACGCGCCGGAGCTCGGCGATGCAGCAATCCAGGACAAGGTGATTGCCGGTGCCAATGCTGCCTATGACCGCTTTGGCAGCTTGCTGGAGCGCTATTTTCCGCAGCCTGCAGCCATCGATGCCTGAGCACTGCTGCGTACCGTGGTAACTGGAACGCATTGGCGCAGAAGCGGCCGCTCAAGGCCTTCAACGGCCGGCTCGCCATGGCGCTGGGCGATGGCAGGAGGGCTGCTCGGAGGCACGCTGTGCCTGCTGGCCTTTTTTCCCGCACACTGGCTTGCGGCCCAGGTCGCCATGGCGAGTGGCCAGCGCATCGTGCTGCAGGACGCGCGTGGCTCGGTCTGGAAGGGGTCCGCAGTGCTGATGCTGGCGGGCGGAGCGGGCAGCCATGATGCGCAAGCCTTGCCGGGGCGGTTGAGTTGGAGTCTGCATCCGGCACGCAGCAGCGAGGCGCAGGGCCTGAGCCTGCAGGACTGGGGTGTTGGCGTCGCCGTTGAGCATGCTTGCTGTCAGCGACAAGTGGCGCAGCTGCGCTGGCTGCCCTTGAGACGGGTGTTTCAGCTGTCAGGGCTGGACTGGCAACTGCCGGCCCAGCTGCTTGCGGGCCTGGGGACTCCCTGGAACACGCTGGGCCTGGACGGCCAGCTTCAGCTGTCCTCGTCCTTTCTTCAATGGCCCGAGAGCCTGGAGACTGACTCCATGCAGGGGCGTCTGGAGTTGAAGGCCTTGTCGCTGTCTTCCCGGCTCTCCACGTTGCGCCCGCTGGGCAGCTATCGCATGGCACTTGTCGCTCAGCGCGCAGGCGCGGGTCCGGTCTTTGAGCTGCAGACGCTGCAAGGTGCGCTGCAACTGAGCGGAAAAGGCCAGCAGCTTGCGGGCCGGTGGCGCTTTCAAGGACTGGCCGGGGCCGAACCCGGACAGGACGCGGCGCTGGCCAATATATTGAACCTGATAGGAAATCGCGGCGGCGATATCGCATGGAGTATCGTGCGTTCTCCGCCTCCCTGATCCATGACAGAACCATCTTCATCCGCCGACTTCCCGACCCCAAAGCCAGAAGAATTGCATAAGCGCCTTTCCATGCCCCTGCGTTGTCTTTTGATGGTCTTCGCTGTTCTCTGCGTGATATTGGGCCTGATCGGTGCCGTGGTGCCCGGCATGCCTACGACCGTGTTTATCCTGATGGCCGCCTGGGCGGCGGTACGCAGCTCGCCCAGGCTTCACGGCTGGCTGTATGCCCATTCCCTGTTCGGCCCCATGTTGCGCAACTGGGATGATGGCGGGCAGGTAAGCCGTCGCGTCAAATGGATGGCCAGTGCCAGCATGGTGTTCAGCTCTGCGCTGATCTTTCATGTCGCCGAGAACCCGTGGCTGAGCACATCGGCGGTGGCAGTCATGGCCTGCGTGCAGATCTGGCTGTGGCTCAGGCCCGAGCCACAGGCATGAAGTCCGGCCCGGGAGCTCTCTCGCCAAGGCAGTGCGCTTTGCTGATGTGCATGGTGATGGCGCTGCTGCAAGCCATGCCGGCTGCATGGCGAGGACTGCTGCGCTATGAGACAGCGGCACTTGCCGATGGGCAATGGTGGAGGCTGCTGTCGGCTCACTGGGTGCATCTGAGCTGGGCTCACGCCGCAATCAATGCCTGCGGCTTGCTGCTGTGCTGCTCTTTCGCGGATGCAAGCTGGACGGCAAGGCGTCTGCTTGCCTGCATGGGCTCTCTGGCCGTTCTGGTCTCTTTGCTATTGTGGTTCACCTCGCCTCAGGTGAGTGACTATGTCGGCATGTCGGGCCTGCTCTACGGACTGATTGTCTGGATGCTCCTTCCGCAGGCCCTGCTTCACCGGGATCTCGCGGCCGCCACCGTGCTGCTGCTTGTCATGGGCTGGCTGGCCTGGCAGTCCTGGGCCGGCCCCGATCCGCGCGAACAGAGATTGATCGGTGGCTATATCGTCACCCAGGCGCACTGGTTCGGACTTCTGGGTGGAATCCTTGGCGCATTGAACAGCTGCCGCAGCCAGTTGGTTCAGCGATGAACCGCTGCCGCGAACTGTCAGCCGCCGCGATGCGATGCTGGCGACCTTGGCCGATGCCTTGAGCCTGCCGCCAGCATGGGCTGGCTCCCTGGAACGTCTGCGACGGTATCGATTCCGAACAATTGCCAGCATTGGCCTGCAGACTTCGGAGTTGCAACGCACAATGGCATCCTGTGTTTTTTTATCGTCGTGATCATGTCCGATTCCTCTGCGGCTTTGCCAGTCAGTCTGACACCTTCCATGCGCGATGTGCTGCGCCGCATGGAGCGAGCCGCGCGCACTCCCATGTACCAGCTTGGTGCTGAGGCTGCCAAGGCAGCCTATGAAGCTGGCGCCGGCGTACTTGAAATACCCAAGCAGGCCTTGCCACGTGTGGAGGACCTGCAGGTTCCCGCACGCGACGGAGCGAATCTGCCTGCCCGCCTTTATGCACCGGTGGTCCGCGATGACGCCCCCGCTGCGGGCCTGCCTGTGCTGCTGTATCTGCATGGAGGTGGCTTTACGGTAGGCAGTGTGGCCACGCATGACCAGCTTTGCCGTCAGCTCGCGCACCTGGCGGGTTGCATGGTCGTGTCGCTGGACTATCGCCTTGCGCCGCAGTTCCAGTTTCCCGTCGCGCATGACGATGCCTGGGATGCGCTGCAGTGGCTGGCGGCCCATGCGGAGAGCCTGGGGGCGGATGGCAGCCGCATGGCTGTCGGCGGCGACAGCGCCGGCGGTACGCTGGCGGCAGCCTGTGCGATCGAAGCACGCAACACCGGCCTTAAGCTTGCCTTGCAGCTGCTGATCTATCCCGGCACCACGGCGCACCAGGACACTGACTCCCATCGCCGCTTTGCCCATGGATTGGTGCTTGAAGAGCCGTCCATCACCTGGTTTTTCGCGCAATATATTGCCAACCCCCAAGACCGCGAGGATTGGCGCTTCGCGCCCTTGCTGGCGCCCGATGTCGACCATGTCGCACCCGCCTGGATCGGTCTGGCCGAGTGCGACCCTCTGGTGGACGAGGGCGTCGAATATGCTGACAAGCTGCGCATGGCGGGTGTGCCTGTGGATCTGGAAATCTACAAGGGCGTGACCCATGAGTTCGTCAAGATGGGCCGCGTGATTGCCGAGGCGCGTCAGGCGCACCGGGATATGGCGCAGGCCTTGCGCGGTGCGTTTGAATTGAATTGAAACAAGAGTGAGAACCATGAATCGACAGGACTTTCGCAGCTTTACCCGTATCGAGGTGCGCTGGGCCGAGGTGGACGCGCAGAAGATCGTCTTCAACGCCCACTATCTGATGTATGCCGATGTCGCCATCACCAACTACTGGCGTCAGCTGGCCATTCCCTATGAGGCCGGATTTGCATCGCTGGGCGGCGAGTTGTTTGTGAAAAAGGCCAGCACGGTCTATCACGGCTCGGCCACTTTGGGCGATGTGCTGGATGTCGGCATCCGCTGTGTCAAACAGGGCAATACCTCGCTGCAGTTCGAGGCAGGCATCTTCCGAGGCATGGAGCTGCTCAACACCGTGGAGCTGGTCTATGTGTTTGCCGACGCGGCGACGCAGAGCCCCAGGCCCGTGCCCCAGGTCTTGCGGGATCTGCTCACGGCCTATGAAGCTGGACAGGAGGTCGTCTCGCTGCGCTCGGGCAGCTGGAACGATCTGGGGCGCGACGCCGAGCGCCTGCGCCTGGCCGTGTTTGTGCGCGAGCAGGGTGTGCCGCGCGAGATCGAGATCGACGAGTTCGACCCTGTGGCGCGCCATGTGGTCTTGTTCAACGGCCTGAACCAGCCCGTGGCCACAGGCCGGCTGGTCAGCGATGCACCTGGCGTGGCGCGTATCGGGCGCATGGCCGTGGATCGCAGCGTGCGCGGCGGCCGCTGGGGGCGCATGGTGCTAGAGAGCCTGATCGATGCTGCGCGCGAGCGCGGCGACAAGGAAATCGTGCTGCACGCGCAGCGCCATGCCGAAGCCTTCTATCTGCGTGCAGGCTTTACGCCGGTAGGCGAGCCTTATGAAGAGGCCGGCATTCCCCACATCACCATGTGCAGGGTGCTTTGAAACTTCTGTTTTGATGGCTTGCAACGCCTGTTGTGTAAGCGTTCAGGCCTGATTTGATGCTTTGTTCCAAGGAGCGTCCATGGCAAGAATCATGACCGTCCTCAGTCTGATCGGGGTGGCGGCCGCCGCCTATGTGGCTTGTCGCTACGGGGTTTTCTGAGCTCGTTCGGGCGAGGGCCGGGACAGAGGTGACCGAGCGGCTGAAGGTGGGCGCCGCCCGCTGGCAGGAGCGCTCTGCGGCGGCCTGCTTCGCAGGCCTTGCCGCACGCAGGCTCGAGCCCTGTCCTTTCTCACCTGCGTGCTGACGGAATTACTGCAGCTGATCCTTCAGCGCGGTGATGGCCTTCTGGGCGCAGGCTTCGTCCAGATGGCCGCCAGGCGCACCGGCCACGCCAATGGCACCAATGGTTTCATTGCCGATCTTCAGCGGCACGCCGCCGCCCAGCACCAGGAAGCCGGGGATATTCGCCATGCCGGCTGCATCGGGATTGGACTGAATGGCTTTGGCGATGCCGCTGGTGGGGTTGCGCGACGACGCCGAGGTGAAGGCCTTGGCGCGCGAGGCTTCAGCGGTGTGAGGACCGGCACCATCGGCACGCACCATGGCCAGCAGCACGCCCGAGCGGTCCACCACCGAGGCGCTGACGTTATAGCCTTCGGCGCTGCAGGCCGCCACGGTCTGCTGGGCCAGTTGCACGGCGGTGGTGCTGGCAATGCTGCGGGTAGAGGCGGTCGCTGCAAAGGCGGTGCTGGTGCCGGCCATGGCGGCGGCCAGGGTCAGGGTGCCGAGGGCGATGTTGCGCAGGCGTTGGTTCATGTCAAAGTTCCTTGTGGATGGGTGAACAAGCAATGACAGAACTGTAAGAACGGCTGTCCTCGGCGCCCATTCGCAAGGCAACGGATGGCCATCGGTAATCCTACCGAGTCGGTTCGCTCACAAGGCCGCAGTCAGCAGCAGTCTTGTCTGTTCAGCGACCGATCCCGTGCCCAGCTTTTCGGCCAGCTTGGCGCGGTGCGTGTCCACGGTACGCACCGATATATCGAGCGCCGCTGCGATCTCCTTGCTGCCCAGGCCCTTGGTGATCAGCTCCAGCACCTCGCGCTCGCGCTCGGTCAGGCCGCGCAGGCTTTGCCGGGCCTCGTTGCGTTCGGCCTGCTGGTCCAGCCGGGCCTGCGCCGACTCGATGGCCTGCAGCAGGGTCTGCTCCTCGATGGGCTTGGTCAGAAAGTCGGTGACCCCCGCCTTGAAGGCACGGCGACAGGCATGCAGATCGCCGTGGCCGGTGATCACGATCGTGGGCCAGTCCACGCCCTGTGCCATGAGCTGCTCGTGCAGCTGCAGCCCGGACATCATGGGCATGCGCAGGTCGGTGATCAGGATGCCGGGCTGGCTGCGATCCAGATGGGCCAGGCAGTCGGCGGGAGATTCAAAACAGGTCACGGGCAGCTCATAGGTCTGCAGCAGCAGATGCAGAGCGTTGCGCACCGACGGGTCATCATCGATCAGATAAATCATGAGCAGGCAAATCGGTTCTATCCAGCGGCAGATGCATGACAAAGCGGGCGCCGTGCGTGCCGGGCACATATTCCAGACGCCCGCCCATGCGTTCCATCAAGGTGGCGCACAGCGGCAGGCCCAGCCCCATGCCGTCGGACTTGGTGGTGAAAAACGGCTCGAAGATGCGCTGTGCCGTGGCCGCAGTCATGCCCGGGCCGTTGTCCTGCACCACGAGCAGGGCCTCGCCACCGTTTTGCTCCAGCGCGATGCTGATGGCTGCTTGCGCATCCTGAGTCTGGCCAAGCGCATCGAGCGCATTGCGCACCAGGTTGTGCAGCACCTGCTCCAGCGCCACCGGGTCGGCCCAGGCGCTGCAGGGCTGCAGCGGCGCCTGCCACTGCAGCGCCACCTTGGCCTGGCGTGCCGGGCCTTCCAGCAGAAGCAGGGCCTGATCGACGACCTGGGTCAGATCCAGTCTCTGCAGCTGGCTGGGGGCGTTGCTCACATAGCTGCGCATGCGTTCCAGAATGGCGCCTGCGCGCCTGGCCTCGCGCACATTGGCCTGCAGGGCAGTCGCCAGCAGCTCGCTCTTGCCCAGCTCGTGGGCGCGCAGCGCGGCCTGGCTCTGGCTGAGCAGGGCGGTGACGGGCTGGGCCAGCTCATGCGCGATGCCAGAGGCCATCTCTCCCATGCCATTGACGCGCGAGGCATGGGCCAGCTGTGCTTCATTGGCCAGCAACTGGGCACGCCGCTGGTGGCGCCTGGCTTGCTGGCGGCTTTGCCAGACCAGGTGAACCGCACCGACCAGCGCGGCGCTGATGAGGGCGCTGATCAGCACCATGCTCCAGCTCACCAGGCTGCGGGGGCGGTTGAGCAGTTGCACCTGCAGAGGCTGGTCATAGCCGGCGAGTGTGAATTCGCCAAATTTGTGGCTTTGCTGCAGCTGCGCTGCCGGCTCCAGCAAGGTGTGGTCATGAAGGCGTATGCGCAGCCCGCTGTCATCCGGCAGGACTTTGTCATCCAGCAAGTGGGAGGAATCAATGCGAACGCAGAGCCAGCCTTTGGGGTCTGCTATCTTTTTTAGGAAAAGATAATGGCCCGGATGCAGGGAGTCAGGCAGGCTGGCGCTGGCTCGCGGCGCCAGAGGAGCGGCAGTCTGCGCCACTGCCGGGTCCCGGCAGCTGCCTGTGGCGGGCGTGGCCGCAGTGACCAGCTGAATTTCCTGGACGCGCGGGTAAATGGTCTGCACCGATTGCGCAATATGCTGCAGAGCCGATGACTCCTTGGCCGCATCCAGCGGTGCCACCGCAGTGAGAGCGGTAAGGTGGGCCTTGTGCTGAGCTACTTTCTCCAGCATCTGGCGTTGCACGGTCTGGGTCAGCTGCAACTGCTGCTGCTGCTGCCGGGCATGAGCCTGCCACCACTGCAGGGCCAGGATCAAGGCGCAGAGCAGCCCCCAGGCCAGGGCCAGCAGCCAGCGGTGGCGGTAGTCCGGGGACGAGTTGCTCATGCGCCGAAGTGTAGCGGTGACCGGGCAGGCAATGCCGGGCCCGCAGTAGTGCGGGCCCGAGACGTTCAGATATCCGCCAGCAGCTCGTAGGGCAGGGGTTGGATCTGCAGCGCAATGCCCTTGCCCGCATCGGCGCTCTGGCCTTCGGCCAGCGCCGCATGGGCAAACAGGTCGTCGCGGGTGGAGGAGGCAATCTGCATCGAGACGATGGCATCCCAGCCGCCTTGCGGAGCTGCTGCAGCCTGCACCACGGAGCCGGTTGCCTGCTCGAGGTCTTCAGCGCTGAAGACTTCCTGGCCTACGCTCAGAGCCTGCTCGGCATGAACCAGATAGGCGCGACGCTTGAGCGTGCCGCGGAACTGGCTGCGGGCCACCACTTCCTGGCCGGGGTAGCAGCCCTTCTTGAAGTTGACGCCGCCCAGGGATTCGTAGTTCAGCATCTGGGGCACGAAGGCATCCACCACCGGCGCCGACAGCGTGGCCACGCCGCTTCGGACTTCGGACCATTGCCAGAGGTCTTCGCTCAGCAGCTGTCCTTCGGGGGCTTGGCCCGCAGGGCCGATCCACAGCGCACGCTGGTTGCCTGCAGCGGGGTAGAGCGCCAGCACATGGGCATCGCCTTGCTGCTTGAGCGTCCAGGCCGCTGCATTCTTGCCGGCAAGCTGCTCGGCGGCCTGACCGGTCAGGCCGTAGAGGGCGAAGTCAGCCGTCGCATCGCTGAGCTTGCACTGGGCGCGCAGCACAAACATGGACAGGCGCTTGAGCGTGGGGGCCAGCAGGCTGCGGTCACAGATCAGCACGATTTCGTCAGCGCTGCGCCTGAAGCCGATGAAGCTGGCCAGCATACGGCCCTTGGCCGTGCAAAAAGCCGCGAGGCGGGCCTGATCGAACTTGAGCAGCGCGAAATCGTTGCTCAACTGGCCATGAAGAAAGCTGGCTGCGTCGGCGCCAACGGCGCGGATGACACCAAGGTGGGAAATGGGGGTAATGCCGTTCAGGGGCAGCGTCTTGGGCTGGGTCATGGCTGAATTATGATCGTCGCTCTGTGTACTGATGGATCTAGCCTGTGCGTGCCCTTATTCGAGCACTGATATTTTTGCTGTTGCTGGCTGCCCTGGCGGCAGGAGGCGCCTGGTGGTGGCTGAACCAGCCGCTGCAGCTGTCCGAACCCAATCTGGAGCTGGAGATCGAGCCCGGCACCACGCCGCGTGGCGTGGCGCAGAACGTGGTCAAGGCCGGGGTGCAAACCGATGCGCGCCTGCTCTATGCGTGGTTTCGCTTCTCGGGCAAGGACCGCGCCATCAAGGCCGGCAACTACGAACTGAGCACGGGGCTCACGCCCTATGTGCTGCTGCAAAAGCTGGCGCGGGGCGAGGAAAGCCTGCGTGCGCTGACTCTTGTCGAAGGCTGGAACTGGCGCCAGGTGCGCGCAGCGCTGGCGCGCGAGGAATTCCTCAAGCAAGACAGCGCAGGGCTCAGTGACGAAGCCGTGATGACGGCACTAGACCGAGCGGGCGTGCCGCCCGAGGGGCGTTTCTTCCCAGATACCTATACCTATGCCAAGGGCAGCTCGGACATGGCCGTGCTGCGCCGTGCGCTGCACGCCATGGATCGGCGCCTGGCCGATGCCTGGGCCATGCGGGCGGCCAATACCCCGCTCAAATCGGCTGATGAAGCCTTGACCCTGGCCAGCATCGTGGAAAAGGAAACCGGGCGCGCTGTGGACCGCGCTCAGATTGCCGGCGTTTTCTCCAACCGCCTGCGCATAGGCATGCGCCTGCAGACAGATCCTTCGGTCATCTATGGCGTGGGGGCCAGCTTTGACGGCAATCTGCGCAAGCGCGATCTGCTGGAGGACACGCCCTGGAACACCTATACCCGTGCAGGCCTGCCCGTCACGCCGATTGCCATGCCCGGCAAGGCCGCGTTGATGGCGGCCGTGCAGCCCGATCAGACCAAGGCGCTGTACTTTGTCGCCAGGGGTGACGGCACCAGCCATTTCAGCGCCTCGCTGGACGAGCACAATAGGGCCGTCAACCGCTATCAGCGCGGTCAGTAAGCAATCTTTGAGGGCGCAAGGCCGTGGCCTGTGCCCTGTGTCGAATCAAACAACTGGTGCCGCCATGCGCTGCACTAGAGGAAATATCAGTGAGTACAGCTTTATCCAAGGGTCTGTTCATCAGTTTTGAAGGCATCGATGGCGCGGGCAAGTCCTCGCATATCGAGGCACTGGCCCAGGCTTTTCGCGACCAGGGCCGGGTGGTCACGCTCACACGCGAGCCCGGCGGTACGCCGCTGGCCGAAAAGCTGCGCGCCCTGATGCTGCATGACGCCATGGACCCGCTGACCGAGGCGCTGATCGCCTTCGCTGCACGGCGCGACCATCTGGTGCAGGTCATAGAGCCGGCTCTGGCGCGTGGCGAGGTGGTCATCAGCGACCGCTTCACCGATGCCACTTTCGCCTACCAGGGCGCGGGCCGTGGCTTCAGTTGGGAGCAGCTGTCGGCGCTGGAGCGCATGGCGCAGACCGGCACGGCGCTGCAGGCAGGGCAGGCCCCGGATTTCATGCGCGAGCCCGACATGACGCTATGGTTTGACCTGCCCGCCGAAGTGGCGGCCGAGCGCCTGGCCACGGCCCGTGTTCCCGACCGTTTCGAGGCCCAGCCTGGCGAGTTCTTTGCCCGGGTGGCCCAGGGCTATGCCGAGCGCGCCCGGACGGCACCTCAGCGCTTTGTGCGCATTGACGCCCATGCCAGCCGCCACGCAGTGTGGCAGCAGATCACCCAGGCCGTGGTGCGCAAGGGTTGGCTGGCCATCATGGTGGGCAGCAAGCCATGAGTGCATCCGATCTCGAAGCACCCTGGATCGCCGCGCAGCGTGGCCGCTTGCTGGCCCAGCGTGGTCATGCCTGGTTGCTGCAAGGACCTTCGGGTCTGGGCCAGTACGCTCTGGGACTGTCACTGGTGCGCGCCTGGCTTTGCGAGCAGCCCTCGGCTCAGGGCGCTTGCGGCCGCTGCGCCAGCTGCCATGCCATAGAGGTGCGTGCCCATGCCGACCTGTGCGTGCTCATGCCCGAGGTGCAGATGATGGAGCTGGGCTGGCCGCTGCCGGAAAAAGCCCAGGCCGACATCGACGACAAAAAGCGCAAGCCCAGCAAGGAAATCCGCGTGGAAGCCATGCGCGATGCCGTGGAGTTCTGCCAGCGCACCAGTGCGCGCGGACGTGGCAAGGCCGTGCTGGTCTACCCGGCCGAGCAAATGAATGCCATTACCGCCAACGCCTTGCTCAAGACGCTGGAGGAGCCACCCGGAGACACCCGCTTCGTGCTGGCCAGCGAGGCCGCGCACCAGCTGCTGCCCACCATTCGCAGCCGCTGCCTGACGCACACCATGACCTGGCCTGCCGCGGCCGAGGCCGCGCAATGGCTGCAGGCGCAAGGGCTGAACGAGCCCGATGCCGCAGCGGCCTTGCAGGCTGCCGGCGGTCGACCCGGCGATGCGCTGCGCATGGCTGCGGACGCGGGCAAGGCCGCAGCCTGGGCGCAGTTGCCAAGGCAGCTGGCCAAGGGGGATGTGGCTGCGCTGGCGGCTTTTGCGCCGGTGGATGCCGTGCAGGCGCTGCAGAAGATCTGCCACGACCTGATGGCTCTGGCCGGCGGCGGCGAGCCCCGGTATTTCTCGCCTGCCGATCTGCCGGGCAAGCCGCTGCCCATGGCGCTGCTGGCCGAATGGTCGCGCGAGCTGGTGCAGGCGGCGCGCACTGCCGATCACCCCTTCAATGCCGGGCTGATGACGGAAGCCCTGGCCTCCAGGGCGCGGGCGGTGCTGATCTCGGGCAAAGCCGCCAGAGCCGCACGCTAGATAATGCGGCGCGGGTTTGGTCAAAATTTTCCCGGGTGTTAACCTCGCGATTTGCGCCGCCCGGCCGTCACAAGAATTCTGCTACCCACTATGAACGCAACTACCACCCCTCGTCCCAGCGTGATGCAGCTGGCGATCAAGGAGAAGGCGGCGCTGTATGCCGCCTATATTCCGTTGTTCGCCGAAGGGGGGATTTTTGTGCCCACGCAGCGTGACTATCGTTTGGGCGATGATGTCTACGTGCTGCTGACCCTGCCCGACGATCCGCAGCGCTACCCGGTCGCGGGCCGTGTGGCCTGGGTGACGCCCGAGCGTGCTTCCGGCAATCGCACCCAGGGCGTAGGCATCCAGTTTCCCAAGGATGCCAAGTCCGCCGAGCTCAGGGCCAAGATCGAGCAGATTCTGGGCACAGCCCTGAGCTCCGAGAAGCCCACTCAGACAATCTGATTATTAACACTGGCGCGCTCCCACATCAGAGACGCCGAGCAAGAGCCGTCTCGCAGCGATGGCGTCGCCCCCAGGGGGGAAGCGGCGCAGCCGCTCAGGAGTGGCCCAATTTCTATGTTTACCGATTCCCACTGTCACCTGAATTTTCCCGAACTGAGCGCCAACATCGCGCAGATCCGTGAAGCCATGGCTGCTGCCAAGGTCACGCGCGCGCTGTGCATCAGCACGACGATGGAAGAGTTTCCAGAAGTGCACCAGCTGGCGCTGGACTACGACAATTTCTGGGCCACCGTGGGCGTGCACCCCGACACCGAAGACATGACCGAGCCCAGCGTGCAGGACCTAGTGGAGCGTGCAGCACTGCCGCGTGTGGTGGCGATAGGCGAGACCGGGCTCGATTACTACGGCATGGAAGACCGCAAGGGCGGCCGCACGATTGCCGACCTGGAATGGCAGCGCGAGCGTTTTCGCACGCATATCAGGGCTGCTCAGATCACGCAAAAGCCGCTGGTCATCCACACTCGCAGCAGCTCCGACGACACCCTGGGCATTTTGCGCGAGTGCGGCGAGGCCGATTCCAGCACCCAGGCCGGCGGCGTCTTTCACTGCTTCACCGAGACGGCGGAAGTGGCCCGTGCCGGTCTGGACATGGGCTACTACATCTCCCTGTCAGGCATCGTGACCTTCAAGAATGCCCAGCACCTGCGTGATGTGGCGGCTTTCGTGCCACTGGACAGATTGTTGATAGAAACCGACAGTCCCTATCTCGCGCCCGTGCCCTACCGCGGCAAGACCAATAATCCTTCCTATGTGCCCTTTGTGGCCAAGCAGATTGCCCAGGTGCGCGGCATCTCCATCGAGGAGGTGGCTGCCGCCACCAGTGCCAACTTTGACCGCCTGTTCAAGGGCGTGACCTTGTCAGCGAACTCTGGAGCGAGTGCATGAGCCTTTTTGCTGCCCCATCGATTGCATCGTCATTGAGCCGCCGCCAAAGCCTGCGTTGGGCGGGTGCTGTCGTCGGGGTGGCGGGCCTGCCAGGGCTGGCCCTGGCCAATGACTACGAGGACTATTCGCGGGCGCTGGTCGGTGATAACGACCGCACCATGGTGAACCTGATCTTTCGCGGCTTCGACGCCAACACCCTGGATTCGCGTGGGCGGCCGGGGCTGGTGGCGGCCCTGCATCAGGACTCGCTCAAGGTCTTTGACGTGCTGCTCAAGGCGCCGCGCATCGATGTCAATCTGGCTTCGAGCCAGAACGAGACGCCGCTGATGATGGCCTGCATCAAGGGGCACCTCGATATCGTGCGCGAGCTGATCAAGCGCGGCGCGGACGTCAATCGCGAAGGCTGGGCGCCGCTGCATTACGCGGCCTCTGCCGATACGCCGCAGACGCTGGAAATCATCAAGCTGCTGCTCGAAGAAAGCGCCTATATCGACGCCGCATCGCCCAACGGCAGCACGCCGCTGATGCTGGCCGCCCAGTACAGCAGCGAAGCCGTGGTCAAGCTACTGCTGCAGGAGGGCGCGGACATCACGCTGCGCAACCAGCGCAATATGACGGCAGCGGACTTCGCCAGGCTGGTGGACCGGCAATACATGGTCGATCTGCTGGGCAAGGCGTTGCAGCATGAGCGCCGTACCCAGCCCCCGCGCGGGAGCTGGTAGCGGACGGGTTCAGCGCCGCTCACCGCTATTTTGATAGCTGCTAGCGCCCAATGAAAAAGGACTTCAGAGTTATTTGACTCTGAAGTCCTTTGTTCATATGCGGTAGTAGCTCTTAAATTTGAGGCTCGCCGGGGGTCGAGCTGCGCACCTGGTTGTGCAGGCGGGCATAGAGGCCGCCCAGCTCCATCAGCTGTGCATGCGAGCCTTGCTCGGCAATCTGGCCGCGCTCCATGACCACCACGCGGTCCGCATGCTCGATGGTGGACAGGCGGTGGGCGATCACCAGCGTGGTGCGGCCCTGCATGAGCCGGTTCAGGGCTTGCTGGACCAGGCGCTCGGACTCGTTGTCCAGCGCCGAGGTGGCTTCGTCCAGAATGAGGATCGGCGCGTCCTTGTAGAGCGCGCGGGCAATGGCCAGGCGCTGGCGCTGACCGCCCGAGAGCTGGCTGGCATTGTGGCCCACCAGGGTGTGCAGGCCCTGAGGCAGATTTCGCACAAAGTCGCCCAGATTGGCCGCCTCCAGCGCGGACCAGACGCGGGCCTCGTCAATATCCTTGCCCAGCGCCACATTGGCCGCGACGCTGTCGTTGAGCATGACCACGTCCTGGCTGACCATGGCGAACTGCTGGCGCAGCGTATTCAGGTCCCAGTCGGCCACGGGCACGCCTTCCAGCATGATCTGGCCGCTGGTGGGCGAGAAAAAGCGGGGCAGCAGATTGACCAGCGTGGTCTTGCCGGCACCGGACGGGCCGACCAGGGCCACCACTTCGCCAGCCCGGACATTCAGGCTCAGGTGCGAGAGGGCCGGAGCCTTGTCCGCGCCGAACTGCACGCTCACATCGCTCAGCTGCAGTGCGCCGCTGACCTTGGCGGTGGGCTTGAAACTGCCGCCTTGCTCGTCGGTGGAGCCTTCGAGCAGTGCCAGGCCACGCTCCAGTGCGGCCACGCCGCGCGTGATGGGGTTGGCCACATCGGCCATGCGGCGAATGGGCGCAATCAGCATCAGCATGGCCGAGATGAATGCGGCAAAGCCGCCCACGGTCACATCCTGCACGCTGGCCGAGCCGATGGCGGCGCCGCCTTCGCGGCTTTGCCACAAGGCGATGCAGAGAATCACCGACAGCGCAATCGCCGCCAGCACCTGGGTCAGCGGCGTCATGGCGGCCGAGGCGATGGTGGCCTTGGTGTTCAGGCCGCGCAGCTGACGGCTCAACTCGCCAAAGCGCGACTGCTGCGAAGCCTGGGCACCATGCAGGCGCACCATGCGGTGGGCCAGCACGTTCTCCTCCACCACATAGGCCAGCTCGTCGGTGGCCGTCTGGCTGGACTTGGTGATGCGATAGAGGCGACGCGACAGTGTCTTCATGACCCAGGCCACGCCCGGCACCATGAAGGCCACGATCAGCGTGAGCTGCCAGTTCAGATAGATCAGGTAGCCGAGCAGGGCGATCAGCGTGAAGCCGTCGCGAGAGATGCTCATCATGGCCTGCACCAGCTGCTGGGCGCCGGTCTGCACCTCGTAGACGATGGTGTTGGACAGCGCCGATGCCGATTGCCTGGAAAACAGGCTCATGTCGGCGGCCAGCAAGCGCTCGAACAGTTTCTGGCGCAGACCCAGCATGCCGTCATTGGTGATGCGTGCCAACGCGTACTGTCCCGTGAACTGGGCCAGGCCGCGAATGACGAACAGGCCGATCAGAAAGACCGGCACCGTCCACAGGGCAAGCGAGCCAGCCGTAAAGCCACTGTCGAGCAAAGGCTTGAGCAGTGCCGGCATGGCGGGCTCGGTTGCTGCCCCCACCAGCGTGGCCAGGATGGCCAGACCCCAGGCCCAGCGCTGGCCCGAAAAATAGGGCGTCAGGCGCTTGAGGCGCTGCATCAGCGGCAGCTCGGATGGATTGACGGGGGGTGCTTCAGCGGGAGCTGGGGCAGGGACGGCCTTGGCGGTCTCGCTCGGCGATGGGGACGGTGTGGCTTGCATAAGCGCGTGATTTTAGGGCTTGTGCTTTTGGAGTCCGCACGGATCTCAATAGATGAAATTCGGGATGAAGTTGTAACCAACTATGCCTGTTTGAATATAAAGCGCAAGCCTGCGGCAGAATCGGCGGGGGGATTGCCTCTGCGCTCATGCAGACTCTGGCATGCTCCCGATCTGAAAGTTTTGTGGCACTTGCGTTTGATCACCCTACTGAGCACGTTCTTACATCAGGAATCCGTCAGTGTGTGTAACATTCGCGCTTGTGTTTGTACCGGGCAATTCCGGAAATTTTGATGGCTGCCAATGACTATTGACCGACTTCCATCCCTGACAACCTGGGCGGCAGGGCCGCGCGCTTCCCGTAGAGCCATGCTGGCAACGTTAGCCGCCACGCCGGCCCTTCCGGCACTGGCCCAGTTCAGGGTTGAGGTAACAGGCGTGGGCCTGACACAGTTGCCGATCGCAATTGCCCAGTTCAAGGGAGAAGGCTCGGCCCCACAGAAGATTTCCGCCATCATCCAGGCCGACCTGGAGCGCAGCGGACAGTTCCGCGGCGTGGATGCCTCAGGCCTGGCGCTTGACGAGACCTCGCGCCCCGATGTGGCCCAGTGGCGCCAAAAGGGTGCCGATTCGCTGGCGACCGGCAGCATCACGCGTCTGGCGGATGGCCGCTGGGATGTGCGCTTTCGCCTGTGGGATGTGGTCAAGAGCCAGGATCTGGGTGGTCAGGGCTTTGCAGTCACCACCGGCGATCTGCGCCTCGTGGCCCACCGCATTGCCGACTACATCTATGAAAAGCTCACGGGCGAGAAAGGCATTTTCTCCACCCGCATTGCCTATGTGACCAAGGCCGGTGCTCATTACCGCCTGTGGATTGCCGATGCGGACGGCGAGAATGCACAATCTGCGCTGTCCAGCCCCGAGCCCATCATTTCCCCAGCCTGGGCGCCCAACGGCACGCAACTGGCCTATGTGTCCTTCGAGTCGCGCAAGCCCGTGGTCTACGTGCACGATGTTGCCAGCGGCCATCGTCGTCTGCTGGCCAACTTCCGCGGCTCCAACAGCGCTCCCGCCTGGTCGCCCGACGGCAGCCGTCTGGCCGTGACGCTGAGCCGCGACGGTGGC
This sequence comes from Comamonas testosteroni, assembly GCF_000761245.1. Taxonomy (GTDB): domain Bacteria; phylum Pseudomonadota; class Gammaproteobacteria; order Burkholderiales; family Burkholderiaceae_C; genus Comamonas; species Comamonas testosteroni_C. The sequence goes on from NZ_AWOR01000058.1 coordinate 51,200, forward strand.
TCGCAGCTCTATCTGCTCAGCGCCCAGGGCGGTGAGCCCCGCCGTCTCATGCAAAGCAGCGGCATCGATACCGAGCCCTGCTTCTCCAGTGACGGCCGCACCATTTACTTCGTCAGCGATCGTGGCGGAGCACCTCAGGTCTACAAGGTCTCGTCTTCGGGCGGCAGTGCCGAGCGAGTGACCTTCACGGGCAACTACAACATCTCGCCCGCCATCAGCCCTGACGGCAAATGGCTGGCCTATGTCTCCCGCGTGGGCGGTGGCTTCAAGCTCCAGGTCATGGATCTGGCGACAGGCACCGTGAACTCCGTCACGGACACCACGGCGGACGAAAGCCCGAGTTTTGCGCCCAATAGCCGTCTGATTGTTTACGCCACCATTCAGGGTGGCCGTGAAGCGCTCATGACCACTACGCTGGACGGCAAGATCAAGGCACGTCTGGCAGGTGCAAGTGGAGACATACGTGAGCCCGACTGGGGCCCGTTCCAAAAACACTGATCAGAAGTTTGCTTTCCCTCTTTCTTTCTAGTGATGAAGTCCGTTGTGGACTGTTCGGAGAAATCTCATGTTGACTATCAAACGTCTTTCTTTGGCTTTGGCTGTGACCGCTCTGGTCGCTGGTTGCAGCTCGGGCGTCAAGCTCGACGACAAGCCTGTTGACGGCTCGCTGTCGAGCCAGGGTGCCGGCTCCAATGGCCAGGGCCAGAGTGGCGTGTCCGGTGTGGACCTGACAGGTTCGGCCGCCTCCAAGGCCGGCCCTCAGGGCGTCAGCCGCATCGTGTATTTCGACTTTGACAGCTACTCTGTCAAGGCCGATGCACAGCCCCAGATCGAAGCCCATGCCAAGTTCATCAAGGCCAACCCTGCTGCCAAGGTGCAGCTGGAAGGCCATACCGACGAGCGCGGCGGCCGTGAATACAACCTGGCCCTGGGTCAAAAGCGCGCTGAAGCCGTGCGCCGCTCTCTGGGCCTGCTGGGCGTGAACGACGCTCAGGTTGAAGCTGTGAGCTACGGCAAGGAAAAGCCCGCTGCTGAAGGTCATGGCGAAGACGCTTACGCCCAAAACCGTCGCGTTGAAATCAACTACCGTTAATGATGAAGCAGGCCTTGTTGACTCTCCGTCACGCAACGCTGCCTCGCTTGGTGGCTGCAGGCCTTCTGGCCGGCTCTGCCGTCAGCGCCCATGCAGCCCTGTTTGGTGATGACGAGGCGCGCCGCGCCATCATCGAACTGCGCCAGCGCGTTGACAGCCTGCAGCAATCGCAGGAGCAAACCCGCCGCAGCCTGCTGGACTTGCAGTCGCAGATCGAGTCGCTCAAGTCGGACCAGGCCAAGCTGCGAGGTCAGAACGAGCAACTGACACGCGACGCCGCAGAGTTGCAGCGCGGCCAGAAAGATCTGGCCAAGGGCTTTGACGAGCGACTGCGCCAGTTCGAGCCCGTCAGCGTGACTGTGGACGGCGTGGAGTTCACTGCCGATCGCAATGAGCAGCAGGAATTCGAGCAGGCTCTGGGCATGTTCCGTTCGGGCAAGTTCCCCGAGGCCGGTCAGGCCTTCGCCGCTTTCCTGCGCCAATGGCCCAAGAGCGGCTATACGCCGTCGGTGCGCTTTTGGCTGGGCAACTCGCAGTACGCCACGCGCGACTACAAGAATGCCATCGCCAATTTCCGCTCGGTCATGACCAATGCGCCCATGCATGCTCGTGCACCCGAAGCGGCCCTGTCCATCGCCAACTGTCTGGTGGAGCTCAAGGACACCAAGGCAGCTCGCAAGACCCTGGAAGAGCTGCTGCAAGCCTATCCGAACTCGGAAGCCGCAGGGATTGCCAAGTCCAAGCTGGCGACACTCAAATAATGGCCGAATATTCTCAGCCTCAAGCGGAAACAGCGCCCCAATCCGGCGCTGTTTTTTCTATGGAAGAAGCAGATGTGCAGCGCCGCTTTGGCGGTTTGGAGCGCCTCTACGGCGTGCAGGGGGCAGCCCGGATTCGTGCGGCCCATGTGGTGGTGGTCGGTGTGGGCGGAGTCGGCTCATGGACGGCGGAGGCTTTGGCGCGCAGCGGCGTGAGCCGCTTGACTCTGATCGATATGGACCATGTGGCCGAGTCCAATATCAATCGCCAGATCCACGCGCTGACCAGCACGGTGGGGCAGGCCAAGATCGATGCCATGCGTGATCGTATCGCCGAGATCAATCCAGCCTGCGAGGTCAATTGCATCGATGAATTTGTCGATCCAGACAACTGGCTGCAACTCTTGCCGGCCGATGCCGATGCGGTGATAGATGCTTGCGATCAGATCAAGGCCAAGGCCGAAATGGCGGCGCATGCGCGCAAGACCAAGCAGTGCTTTATCTCTGTTGGTGCTGCAGGCGGCAAGCGCATGGCCCACTTGGTGGACATTGCAGACCTGAGTGCAACGACTCATGATCCGCTTCTATCGCAGCTGCGCTACCGATTGCGCAAGCAGTATGGCGCTCCCAAGGATGGCAAGCGCATGGGGGTGACTTGTGTGTTCAGCCGCGAGGCAGTTGCACCCCCTGATGCGTCTTGCTCGATCGAAGGCGGTGATGGCAGTCTCAACTGTCACGGCTATGGCTCGGTCGTGGCTGTAACAGCGACCTTTGGTCAGTGCGCAGCAGGCTGGGTACTTGATCAATTGGCTCGCAAACCCAGCCAGTCCAACGAATCCAACTAATTCAAGAATTAGGCAAAGAGCCTGGAAAAATAGATTACAATAACGTCATTCCACTGATTAGGCAACTACTGCTTTTGATGTGTGGCAGGGTCTTTAGCTCAGTCGGTAGAGCAGCGGACTTTTAATCCGTTGGTCGCGAGTTCGAATCTCGCAGGACCCACCAAAGATAGCAAGGCTCCGTAGCGATACGGAGCCTTTTTCTTTTGCTATCAATTAAGCAGCAAGAATCAAATTCAAGCTGCTTTTCTTTTGGCTGGTGTGCGGATTTTTTTGCCAACCAACGCAACAGCGGTCTGAAGAGTCTGGGTCGCAAGGTGGCTGTAGCGCTTGGTGCTGACTGCCGACTTGTGCCCTAATACCCCGCCAACTGTGTAGAGATCAACTCCGGCGTTGATCATCTCGCTCGCCGTGCTGTGCCGCAAGTCGTGCAGCCTGGCATGACCGAACCCAGCCGCCCGGGCGCCAGCCTTGAATGCCTTGCTAACCGTCCATTTTGTCGGCTTCACCGGCCAAAGGGTGGGGTTGCGCACGATGTGGGCGACTCGGGGGTGAATAGGAACAGCGCGGGGCTGCCCGTTCTTGGTGTGCTGGCTGCTCAGCTCAAACACATCGCCGCCGTAGGCAACCTGGGCCAGTCCCACCTCGGCCGCCCGCATTCCACTATAGAACGCAATGCGGATAGCGGCCCTCTCCTTGCCGGGCCGGATCTTAGAACAGATCTTGAGGAACTCGGCGCGCCCCAGGTAGACATGACGCTCGTTGCGCACCTTCGGCATGCTGACGCGCTCTGCGGGGTTTCGGTCTCCAAGTCCATGGTGCTTCCATGCATAGCGGCAAGCCGCCCGAAGGTAAGAGAGCCGGTTGCGCACCGTTGCCGCAGACATTAGCTTCTTGTCGTCGCCCACAGGCCGGTAGCTGATGGCGATGGCTGGCAGAGCTGAAAACGGCTTCCCAGCATAGGCGCTGTAGCAGGCCTTGAGCTCACGCACTATGTTCTCATAGCTCTTGAGAGCCGGTGCGTGGTACTTCAGATAGAGCAGCACCGCATCTTCAATCAATGGCTCGGGCTTGCTGACACCAGTCGCAATCGAGTGGAGTCGCTTGGTCTCTTCGAGGTCGAACTTTTGGGCCTCGGCTTTGGTGTAGCCTTTTGGAAGAAGGCGGCTAGCCCGCTGCCGCTGGCCCGCAATAACCTGGTCGAACTCAAAGCGCCAACGCTGGTTGCGGGAGTCGAAACGGATCGGCATGATTTTTTGTATTCCTCTATGTCAGATTCTTCAAAGCGCACAGCACTACCGAATCGGTAGCAGTGCAGGCGCCCGGATTTTGCGAGTTCATAGACGGTACGCTCGCTAAGTCCGAGCATCCCGGCAACGGCTTTTGCATCAAGCATCTAGGCCTCCAGAATGAGAAAAGCCCGCAGCGGCGGGCTGGGTCAGTGATGTTTGCGAAACGCTTTGGTGAGGTGCAGCCCTTCAATGGCGTGACCGCGCTTGAGCAGCGCCCGACAAATGAGCGCTTGCTCGTTGTGACTTGCACTGGACTGGCACACCAGGCCCAGATAGCTGTTTCCGCTGGCGTAGACCTCATCTGCAGGCATGGTCTCGATTCGGGCCAGCGCCTGCTGCAGAGTCTTGGGGCGCGTCGTGCGGCGCCATGGGTAGATGGTCTGGCCCACGTAGTCAATGCCGCGACTGATGGGCTGCAGCACCGTCTTGCGCGGATTCAGGCGCAGCCCCAGGCTGGGCAGGAATGCACTGATGCTCGCCAGCGCGCCATTGAGCCACTGGGGCGACTCGTGTAGCAGCACCATGTCATCGACATAGCGCGTGTAGTGCCTGACCTTGATGCGGTGCTTTGCATGCTGGTCCAGCTCGTCGAGCAGCACATTGGCAAAGAACTGGCTGCTCAGGTTGCCTATGGGTAGGCCGCAGTAGGGTGCGGCATTGACAAGGCGCTTGTGCACTGGAACGGCGGCTAGTGTCTCTGGGCTGCCGCGCTGCACAAAGTCGGCGCGCGGATCGTTGAAGAGAATGATCTTGGCCAAGCCGCGCCACCAGCGCTCCGGGATCTGCTTGACCAACAGCGGCCAGACGATGCGCTTATCGATGGAGACAAAGAAGTTAGCCAGATCAATCTTCAGGTAATGCCCAGGCACCGACCAGTTTTGAGTCTGGCTTCGCACCTTAGCCTCTAGTCGTGAGGCTGCGTACAGTGTGCCGCGCCCAGGAATGCCGGCGCAAGAGTCAGCGATAAAGCGGCGGTGGAACCGATCGGCGATCTGGTTGTAGAGCAGATGGTGCACGATGCGGTCTCGGAATTGAGCGGCCCAGACTTCGCGCGGCCGTGGCCGGCTGATCGCAAAGCAGATGGATGGGCCGGGCCGATAGCTGCCATCCTGCAGCTCTTCATGCAGCTGCATGAGGTTGTGCTCCAGCGCCTGCTCGAACAGCAGAGCGCTGGCCGTGGTTCGTTTGTGCTGGCGGCAGTCGAAATACGCCTGCACCAGCTTCGCGAGCGAATAGCCAGTATCCATAAAGTTTCTCGGTGGAGTCTGCGGACGGGACGAACTCTGAACTCGTTGTTCCGGTTGTTGTTGTTCGTGTTTCCGTTCTCAAAATCGACGGCCCAGGTGTGCCGAGCTGGTCACGTCGGCCCGCTGAGCTTTCAGCGGGCAAACTGCGCGGGATCACTGCAGATGGGTCCGCTGATATCCCTGTTGCGCCTTTCGGTGGGCTTGTGGCCCAGCGGCTCGACCAGATTCCAAGGCGCTTTGGCCGGACTGCCTTGACGGTCCGGCAGCGTGCGCGCGTTCCGAGTGCCTCTGCCAGCCGGTGGCTTGTTTGCCGATGCTGTCCGTGATGGCGATAGCGCGGCTGTACTGATTGACCGAAATCAACCGTAGATCCACGGCCAGGCGCAACGAGAGATTGACGGTCTCGATCTCCATGCGCATGCGCTGCAGGACTGCGGCTTTGTCCACGCTGGTGTTGGCCTCGTAGGTGCGCATGACCAGCGCCATGCACCGGCGCCGCAGCTCGGCTCCGAAGTCGGCCTTGAAGTTCCTGGGCATGTTGGCCACCAGTAGAGTGACCAGCTTGCTCAGGTCATAGGTGGATTTGTAGATTTCGGTGTCAGTATGAAGTGCCATGCCAAGGCGGGCTACGCCCGCAAATTGTTAAATCGCTGAAGCGGGAAAACTGCGGACGGGACGAACTCTGAACTCGTTGGTCCGGTTGTCGTTGAACGTGTGTCCGCGCTCAAAATCGACGGCCCAGGCCCAGTGCTCACCATCCGGAGTGCGTGACCAGTACCAGCCGTCGGTATCGAAGAACTCGCGGCTGTTGATATAGGCCAGCATCAGGTCTTCTTTGTCGGGAGCGCGCCAGTCGCGAAAGCCGTTAAGCTCATCGCCTTCGGCCACCACCTTCTCCACCCGGCTGAATGGGATGTCGGTGTGGTCGAACTCAATGCCGCCTGGAATGACGACGTGGTGCACCAGGCCGTCGATCAGGCGGCTGCCGATGAAGATGCCGCCCTGTTCAGGCCAGGGCTGATTGATTGCGGGTGTGGTGCTCATTGGATGCTCCATTGGTGGAATTGAAGGGAATGGCTGAAGGGATCAATAGATGAATCTGCGGACGGGACGAACTCCGAACCCGCGGCTCCGGTCGTTGACGTCCGTGCGTCCGTACTCAAAATCGACGGCCCAGGCGGTGCTCTGGCCGTAGTTGGTGCTACTCCAGTACCAACTCTCATCACCGAATAGATGAGGCACATTTGCAGCGGCCAGTTGCAGCTCGCGGCGGGCTGGGAGGTAGAAGTCCTTGTGCTCGTCTGCTGAGTGCGTGGTGGCCAGCTTTGCGGCTTGGCAGTCGTTGACCAGTCGCCGAGTGTTATCCAGGCCATCCCAGTGGGACAGGTCACGTTCACCATCCGGGCCCCACTTGGCGGAGCCGGCGTCCTTGGCATCGCCGAAGTCGGACACGATCAGTCCATAGATCGTTCCGTCGTCGCCGCGCATGTCACCAGCATAGAAGCCGCCTTGGTTGGGCCAGTAGCTACCAATCTGCGGCTTGTCGTCTGGCTGGACTGCGACTGCCGGGGCTTCGGCGCGGCCAATGCTTTGCATGAGCCGCTCCATGCTTACCATGACATCAGCAGTTGCAGTTGGCGGAAGGATGATGACGTTCTGTGTATGAATCTGCACAAGGTTCTCCTTTGGGTAAAGAAAAGCCCGCTCAGTGGCGGGCAGTGATTGGCGGGTTGGTCAAGCCACTTTGCGCAGCTTGGC
>NZ_AWOR01000059.1 GCF_000761245.1 Comamonas testosteroni
AATGCCGCTGACGTCTGGGAGCAGTCGCACCAAGCCATGCTGGTGCGTTTCGAGAGCATGTACGTTGCCTTCTTTGATAGGGTCACCAAAGCCAATGCAGCGCAGTTCCTTCGACAGGTACTTGTGGCCCTCTCGCACCGCATACCTACCGTTTTGACGGACAACGTACTAAATGCAAGAGGTGTTCCACCAATCGGCAACAGCATCGCGCACCGGTCTGACAGTGCAGATCGGTGGATGGCAAAGAGCAATGAGCAGAGTTAGCGACGCGGTTCCGCCGCACAGGGATGCCTCGGTTAACCATAGTAGAAACAAGATTCACGGCGCTACCGTCGTGCTCTTCACCGTACCTAAAACAGCATAGGCAGCCCAGCGGAAGGTCCGAGCATTATCTAGGGGGGCCGACCTCAGGTCACCGCGCGGATTCGATCTTCGTATGAATACATGAACTACCTCTCAGTAGTCCAAGTTTTTGTTCGCATCCCCCTTCGGTGTAGTAAATCCGCGATCTTTGCGTCATGCCAACACTCCTTGCGCCAGTGGCGGTCATTGTGTTGCATTGATCAGTTGAATCCACAAGCGGAAGCGGCCGACTGCAGAAACTGGTCGAGCTCACGCTGTTTTCCTCTAAGCGGTTATTGTGCTCAGCGACCTATTCAAGCCAAGCGCGAGCGCAGTGTCTGGACGCATGTTGACGCCGACAGCAGCTTGAAGAAGTGGGGGCAGAGCCTTTCTAGTCGAAAAACAAGGCTTCAAAGACAGTTCACTTTAAGGTTTCATGCGATTCCTAGGCCAAGGAATGAAGGAGTCACTTCTCATTCATTTGCGTCCGGCATTGTCTTATTGATATGCGTATCAAAGCGATGTACAACAGCGCTAGAAAAGGGGGGGCGTATGGATTCTCTGACTGATATCGCTGATGGTCATATCACCACAGTGCAGCTAGTGTCGAGTCGTAAGGGCCAAACCAAGTTCTTGCGGCAGTTATCCGATGCGATTGCTGTGTCTTGCACGCTCTCAACGCTAACCCCTGGTCCTTCGGACAATGTGTATGTCATTCCGCAAAATGTGCAGGATGCTGTTTGGCGGATACGTGGGATCACCTCCATCGATGCTTGGAATCTGCTGCTCAAACAATGGGGGGCTCTGTCGGTTAACACTCTGACCAGGGATGCGTTTTTTGCCTTGCAAGCCAGAGGGGTGACGCTGGTTGACTCTCAGGTCATTGGTGGAAGCAAGATTTCATTACCAGTACCAGTTCCTGCAGCTTCCTCCGACGGACCAGGCTTCCTGCCGAAGGACTTTGAAGGACCCTACGATTGGCAAATCGATCACAGAGGTGTCAATGCTGTAGCAGCTTGGAAAATGTTTGCCGCTGAGCCTCGCTTTGCCAGTGCACTGCCCTGGGCCGATATCCATGTAGGGCACATCGATACGGGATACACGGAACACGCTGCCTTAGGCTGGGATAAAGGGGCAAGTCCAACCGTACAGCCTTCACAAGGGTATGATTTTTGGGAGGGCGATCATGGTCCCGATCCCAGGGACATGTGGCTGCCGGGATTTCCGGGCCATGGGACACGCATTAGTGCCGCCATCGCAGGGTATGGAAGGAGCGCACCAGACCATCCTTTCTATGGTGTGGCCCCTGGTGTACAGATTGTTCCCTACAGGGTGACTGACTCCGTCATTGTGGATCATGTGCAGGCCCATATTGCAGCGGCCATACGCCGTGCGGTCAACGATGGTTGCCACGTCATCAATATCTCTTTAGGTGCTTTGCGTCGCGACAAGCATGTGGCTGCGGCATTGGACGCCGCCTACGATGCCGGTGTGATCGTTGTCTGCGCGGCTGGCCAAGTATGGGGAGAGGTGATCTATCCGGGCCGATTCAATCGATGCATCACGATGGGCGGGGTCGGCCCTGGATTGAAGCCATGGAGTAGTGGGGCCAAGGGAATTTACGTTGATCTTTGCGCTCCGGCGGATGCTATTCGTCGCATCAAGGCGGAGAACCTTGCCCCCGGAAAAGCCAGCAATGCGTACTATTCCAAGGCGGATGGAGATGGCACTTCTTACGCCACTGCCGCATGCTCTGGGGCCGCAGTACTTTGGCTCGCGTGGCATGGCATTGACAATCTCCGTGCTCGATACGCTCCGCATGGGCTTTGGCAAATACCCAAAGCTTTCAAGTCAATGGCACGACAACACGCGACCCCAGGAGTTTGGGGGAGCGCAGATGCTCAGAACTATGGAAGTGGGGTGTTGAACATCGAGGCAACTCTGAACGCTCCACTACCAGAGGATGGAGCCATGGTTCCCGCGCTTCCTGCCATGGATGTATTCGATCCGAATGACTAACGATCTCTGCGGGATATGGTGAATCGCGTTGATGATGCACGGCGACGTGTTCGAGAGTCTGCCAGTGTCGCATTCTGTCGACCATGGATCGCATTTCCTGTGGGCTCAGCGTTTTATGTCCATGGACGCCGACTGCCCTTGCGGTCCGCAGTTGCGGCCAACAGTTGTCGGGCTCTGTTTTGCTCCATTGGCGCGGCGCCTGGGGACAGGCTCCCATCGACATTGATCGCTTACGGCCTCTTTGAAAGCTTTGTTCTAAAGAGCGAGGGCGAGAGCTTCGGTCCAGACGTCCTGGGGCTTGACGACTTCTAGATGAGTAAAGCGGAGGTCACTTCAGTGCCTTGCCATCCCGCTTTTTGGAGGAGCGAATGCAACGTTTCGATCGCACGACAGAACCGCCACCGATCGCTCTGCAGGGCGATGCAGCTTCTCAGGCACGTCGGGTTCTGAGTGATTTCATGCGCTATGGCGATGAGAGGCTCAGCCAGACCAATGTTCCGAGATCAGAGCTACCCTTAGAAGATGCCAGCATCCGTGAAGCGCTCAACAGACTGTTTCGCGGTCGATGCGCCTTCTGTGAGTCACGGGACAAAATTTCTCCCTATCGATTTAGACCAGCGACAGAAGCGGTCCCATCCAGTACGCCAAGGCAGGCGCATCTTTACTATGCCTGGCTCGAGCATGCCTGGGAGAACATGTACGCCATCTGCTCGTCATGTAGGCCCGCAGAATCAAACTACTTTCCAGTGAGCGGGCCACGAGTGAGACTACCCACTCCGGAGGAGCTTGACCGCTACGCTGAAGAAAACTTGGGCCTCTGGCGCGCGTATCCAATCCGAGAAAAAGCTGTTTTCCTCGATCCCTGTGCAGAAGGCGATTTCTCCAAGCACTTGTGGCCGCAGACCAATGGCAGCTTAATCGGGATATCGACCAGGGGCGAGACCACCATTGAGAACTTCAACCTCAACGCCCCCGAGAGGGTCGTCGGCCGGCGCGCGAGGTATGTAGAGTACTTTGCACGTTTGAGTGAGTGTCTCACCGACTCTGAATCCATAGCGCATGCGCCTGGCATGTTCGAGTTTCCCGAGTTTGAATTTGGGGGCTCGTGGTACCTGCTGCTTCGCCGTCTTGCCTTGTTGATGGGCCCTGAATTCGGCGGTAGGCCGATCGTCTCGCAGGCGCGAATCCAACGCTTCTACATGGCCATGCTGGGCAAGCCGGACACGGCAAATCGGCTAAGGCAAGGTTGGGGGCGCCTTGTCCATGAAGATCACAACTACAAGGCTGCACCGGCGATTACCAAACGACCGAGCAAGGCAAGGGTCACGAGTATAGGCCTGAGGAATTTCAAGGCGATTGAAGATCTGTCGATCGAACTTCCCAGTCCATCACAAGGTAATGAGTCCTTCGACGTCATGCATCCAGTGCCTTCGTTGCTTATTATTGGCGAAAACTCTGCGGGAAAGAGTTCCATACTCGAAGCCATTGCGCTTGCGATTTCGGATGAAGCAGCTCGCAAAAAGTTGGCATTAAAACCAGGCAACTTTGTACTCAACCCCACGTATATGGGGGCGGTAAATGTCGCTGCAGTAGAGCGGGCTGAAGTTCAAGTTGGTCTTTCCAATGGTGCATCACGGAGACTGACGATAGATCTTGGGGGCATGAAGGATCATGGCGACCCTGGCTCGGAACTCATCCCTGTCTTTGCCTACGGGGCGTTTCGACAGTACCAACACAAGCAGCGTCCTCGATCACCCGACAAATACATTCGCAATCTTTTCGACGGAAGTGTGCTATCCAATCCTGAAAAATGGTTACTCAGCCTCCAGCCGTCGGCCTATGCCATGGTCATGAGGGTGTTGCGTGAGATTCTGTCGATCGAGGGTGAGTACGAGGTTGTTCAGCGAGACCTGGAAGAAAAGCGTTGCTACGTGATCACCGCCGCCGCTGGCATTCACGGCGAGCCGAGGTTTAGTCGCACGCCGCTTGGTGCAGTCTCCTCAGGATTCAGGTCGGTTCTGGCAATGGCTTGCGATGTCATGCAAGGCTTGATGGACCCCAATGTCTATGTCGGGTTCGAATCTCTTTCGACAGCGCGAGGAGTCATCCTGATCGACGAAGTGGAGGCGCATCTCCATCCACGCTGGAAGATGCAGATCATGCGTGGCCTTCGCCGGGCTCTTCCTCAGATGACGTTTATAGCAACCACACATGACCCGTTGTGCCTTCGGGGCATGGAGGATGGTGAGGTTGTGGTACTCCAACGGGTCTTGGCCCAGGACAGTCACTCGACTACGGACCTCCCGGTCTTTGTTGAACGGCTGGTGAACCTTCCGCATGTATCTGAACTGCGAATAGAGCAGTTGCTGACGTCTGATTTTTTTCAGCTCCACTCCACGGACGCTCCAGAGATGGACGTTCAGCTTGCCCAGATCGGTGACTTGCTGGCAAAAGACCCTCGTGATCTGAGTCCGACCGAAGGCTCGACGGTGGATAAGTTTCGTCGTGACATCGCGGCAGCACTGCCGATTGGGGCGTCGGAAGCCCATCGGCTGGTGCAAGAGGCGGTTGCCGAATACTTGATGGAGCGCCGTGAGGTATCGGAGCGTCGAACAAAAGAGCTCAGGCAAACCGCCAAATCACGCATCGTTGAGGCGCTGAGAGGAATCTGAGCATGCGAGCCGTATCTCGAGATAGTCTAACTGCTCCTGCATGTCTAAATGCGCCAGACAAAAATGGACTGACTGAACTTGCACGAGCACGAACTCATCAGGCAAGCACCGAACCCAAGAAAGGAAGCTTTGAGTTTTCCGTATACAAGCATGAGGAAGTAAAGCGGCGACTTGACGCTTTGTTCCACGGAAAGTGCGCATATTGCGAGACTTTCTACTCAGCCTCCGCCCCAGTCGATGTTGAGCACTACAGGCCAAAAGGGGCGGTGAGCGAAGACCCTGGGCACCCAGGGTATTGGTGGCTTGCGATGAGTTGGGACAACCTCTTGCCTAGTTGTATCGACTGCAACCGCAAGCGAAAGCAGCGCGTCCCCCGGATCTCGACAAGCTTGGTAGATCTCTATCGAAGCAGTCATGCGAGCACACTTCCGTTAGTGCAGTCGGGAAAGAAAGACAGCTTTCCAATCGCCAATACTGGACAGCGGGTCCTTCCAGAAGGACTCGGATTCGGTGCGGAGCATCCCCTTCTTCTCGATCCGACCCGTGACGATCCGAAAGAGCACCTGCATTTCCATATTGATCACAAAGCACCACTCGGAATGGTGCTGCCGGGGAAGGCAGTCGGCGTTGAGAGTGAGCGTGGATCGGTGTCCATCTTCATCTACGGTCTCAACCGGCTTGGCTTGGTGCAGGAGCGAACACGACTACTGCGTAGGTTGGAGTTTCTTGGAGACCTGGTCATTGAACTGGGGACTGTCATCCAAGAGATAGAAGTGCCTGCTGTCGCCCTGGCCCTCCAGGGCGTTGGGGTTGAGGATGTTCCGAAGCGTTTGCGCCTGTTACAGGATAAGACTTTGAGGGAAATGCGTGAGATGGCGAGTCCGGAGGCTCCTTATTCGGCCATGGTCCGGGCTTGGCTTCGAGCGTTCAAGAATCGGCTGAGCTGAATCAGCAATAGCCAATGGCTTCTAGGTCAATCAAGATCCTTGGTAAGGGAGGGCTCTATGGATAAGGAGATCGGGGCGGATGCATCCATCCGGATTGAGGATGAGTCTGATATGCCATCCCCCTTCGTGGCTGAATGCGATTTGGTCATGAAGGGCGGCATCACGAGCGGAGTTGTTTATCCGTTGGCCATTGTGGAAATTGCAAAGGCATTTCGCTTACGGTCTATCGGAGGCACAAGTGCTGGCGCAATCGCAGCCGCTGCAGCAGCCGCAGCCGAGCTTGGGCGGCAGCGTTATGTAGCCAAGATGCTCAAAGACGACCCTGATGGCTTTGATGAGCTTGCCAGGCTTCCAGCTCTATTGGGGGCCACCGCGGCGGACGGACACAGCACGAGGCTCTCTGCGTTCTTTCGGCCGAAGAAAAGCCTTCGCGGAGTCTTCCATGCCCTGTTGGCGGTCACTGGAACGAAGAGCCCAACTGCACGCGTCCTATCGTTGCTAGGAGCGCTCATTTGCAGTCACTGGCTTGCAGCAACCGTGGGCCTTGTGATAGGCCTGATGCCTTTGTTTTTCGTGCAATGGACACCTGCTTCGTGGGTTGTTTTCTTATTGTGTGGATTATTCGCGGTTGTCTTGGCTATTGGCGTGGTGGCCATGAAGGCTACAGCCCTTGTGCTTAGAGAGCTCCCCAAAAACTGTTTTGGCTTCTGTTCAGGGATGCCATCCGATGGAGATGCTGCGCCGGGAGAGGCCTTGACGTTATGGCTTGCTGGCTACATCGATAAGTTGTCTGGCCAGCAAGCCCTCCACGGTGGGAAGAAACCGCTTACCTTCGGCGATTTGAAAGCATATGGCATTGATCTTCAGATGATGACGACATGCCTGACGCTCGGAAGGCCCTTTCGGCTTCCATTTCGTGATGATGAGCAGGTGCGCGAGAACAACCAGTTTTTTTATAAGGAGTCAGACTTCGCAGAGCTCTTCCCTCCCCATGTAGTTGCGTGGATGAAAGAGCATGAGCGTCCTCGCGCCAAAGCACAGAATTCTCCATTCGGCGAAGTGGACTATGCTGGCTATCTTGCAATGCCAGCGCCAGACGATCTACCGGTTGTGGTCGCTGTGCGGATGAGCCTGAGTTTCCCAATTCTCTTGAGCGCCATTCCGCTGTACTCCGTTGATTTTCGCCAAAAGTCCCGGCCACAAACGCCTCAGTGCTGTTGGTTCACGGACGGCGGTGTTGGATCCAATTTTCCCATCCATTTCTTCGATGCCCCGCTTCCTACAAGGCCGACGTTCGGCTTGGACCTTGGTCAAGCGGAGGAAGGAAGCGTCGAGGGAGGAAGCGTCAAAAGAGTCGTCTTTCCTGCTGACAATGGCGATGCACGCTTGCCTTACTGGCGCCACCTAGAAACTAAGGAAGGGTTCGGCTCAATTGCTGGCTTTCTCGGTGCGATCGTCAACGTTGCGAAGGATTGGAATCATGAGGCGTTGTCTCATCTCCCAGGCTTCCGCGACCGCATTGGTCTTGTCAAATTGACGGACAAGGAGGGAGGGCTGAATCTAACAATGCCGAAGGAATTGATTACCCAACTGACGGACTACGGTCGTGAGGCTGGACAGAAATTTGTCGTGCGCTTTGGGGACCCAGCAAAGTGGACTGCCGAGCCGGATCAATGGGACACTGCCATGAATTGGCAAAACCATCAGCTGATCCGTTTGAGATTGTTGCAGGCCTCCTTGCAGGAGATGTTGGGTAACCTGGGAAAGACTATTGAAGCGACTGCAGGAACGCAACACGACTATGGGCGTTTCTACAAGCTCCCACCATGTGGTCCTAGGAGCTATCGCTTTGTTGGACTTGGCAAACTTTCGACTGACTCAATCTCTGGCCTTCATGTAACTCAGGCGGGCTTGGCCCACTGGACCCTTGAACAACTGTTGGCGATAGACGCTCACGTGGCAAAGACGGTTGCGGCCAATTCCGGTGCCACCGTTCACCCGAGCGTCAATGCTCCGAAGCCGACTCCAGAGTTGAAGCTGCGGCCACGTGTTTGATATGTATTTAATTCGCAGAACCTGCATAGATTAGGCCGCGAGGAACGCCAACTTCTCTCGATTTCAGGCGCAACGTCTCTTGCGTGTTTTCCGACCAGCCCAGTCAAGCTGCAGGTTCAGGGTGTGAAGCGGCCACTCAGAACTGGCAGCGTTCAACGACAGGTGTTGGCAGTTGCTGCCGTTTAGGCAGTGGACTGTGAATGCCTCAGATCAGCTTGTTGCTGTCAGAAAGGGCGTGTTGAACGGGGTGAAAAGTTATTGAACAATCAAGTCCTGAGGGGCCGCAGTTGCTGCCAAGTTGATGGGGCGTGGTCCTCGTTCAAATCCGTGTCTTGCGCCTCATTTGGTAATTTTTTTTACCGTGCACGTGCAATAATCCTAAAGCTAGCTAATGTCTTAAGCGTTCTAACCCAATCCAGCCTTAAATTTGGACTTGTGGGGGAACAACGTGGGGCACATTGGGGTGAAAAAAATTTATGAAACCTTTGCTCTGTGCGGGTTTCAGAAGAAGATTCAATTCCCGCCAGCCCACCACTCAAAACACCGCCACACACTAGGAAAACCTAGTGTGTGGCGGTTTTTCTTTGCCTTTGGGTGTCCTGTGGTGTCCCCCAAATCGCACCGATCATTTTTCTCCCACAATGCGAAATTCAGGCTTGGGCTTCTGGTAGTCGTCCCTGATGAATTTGCCATAGGTGCGGAAAACCATCTCCACGTCCTCATGCCCCAACTGGCTGGCCACGTACCATGGATTGGCGCCGGCCGTCAGCAGGGCCGAGGCATAGGTGTGGCGTACTTGGTATGGGTTGCGGTACTCCACTTCGGCGCGTTTGCAGACCGGCTGCCAGAGCGTCTTGCGGATCTGGGCGTTGGTGCTCCATGACTCGCCCGTGTGAGGGTTGAGCCAGATGCGCTCGCCCTTGAGCTCGGAAATAGGGCACTGGGCGCGCAGCGCTGCGAGTGCCTCCGGCGGATAGCTCCACATCTCGGATACCGGCAGCTGTCTTGAGACCTTTGATCACGCCTGCGACCTGATTGAGCTCTATCCGGGCAATGGCTCGTTCCCAATCGATGTGGCTCCACTGCAACGCTTGCAACTCGCCTGGGCGCAGGCCTGTCTCAAACCAAAACTGGAGCATGGGCCTTTTGTCGGGGCGGCAGGCCTTGAGGATGGCCTCGCGCTCTGCTGCGGTGAATGGCATCACCACATAGTCGCTGGCCTTTGCCGTTTGTCGAATGAGCTTGGATAGAGCGATGCGCTCGAAGGATTGAAGTCGATCGGCTCATCATTGAGCGCATCCTCAAACAAGCTGCGCAGCGGAGTGAGCATGTTCCGTATGGCCTTGCTGGTGCAGTCCATTCCGAAACCCATCCACGCAGCAGACTGGGTAGTACCTCGCCCACCTTCATGGGCAGCAGATCAAGCTTGGCCTCGTCCTTTAGGTCGTGCTTTTCCTTCTTGCCGGGCTTGCGACCCTCCGTCTTTTCGATGTGCTCGGCCTTCTCGTCGACCTTGCGATTGAGCACGCTGGCCGGCAGCGCTTTTGCCTCGGCCATGAATCGCATGACCCATTGACCGGCGACGGACTCGACCAGCGGGCCATGAGCCTTGCCGCGCGGTGCCCCCAGCCCACGGAGCGCCCCTGTGTGGCGCCGCACTTCTCAAAGACTGTGTTTTGCAGGGCATCTTCCAGCGCCTGCAGATGTCTTTGCCAGCTTGAGGCAATGCAGTACATGGTCATGTTCTTGAACATCAGGGCTCCAACAAAAATAGCCCACTGATGGCGGGCAATGGTTTTCCACTAAGAATTGAAATAGTTCGACCTGCCAGGCTTTAGACAATGTCTTGGGTGCTATCAAAATGAGATAGTTAAATCGCGTTTTTGTTAAGCGTTGCAGGCCATGAGAACTAAAGCTATTGCGGTTGGCGTCGCGGCAATTTGCGCTTCATCATTTGCTTTGGAGTGCTTCGGGCAAAACTCCAATGTTGTCGCCGGTGAAGTCAACAAAGCAGCCTCAGAGTCATTGAAGACTTATCGAAGACATGGCATAGCGGGGATGAAGGGAGCTGTGTCGGGATGCTGGCTACATCCGCGTGATTTCTGCCTGTATTTGGACGTGGCATCACAGCGAATTGCTGCCACTGCTAACCGCAGCGGCACGGCTGTTGACAAGTATTTTTTTACCTCAGTGGCTCTGGAGCGGGCTCATGGATGGCTATCGCTGAGTGCTCGACGTCCCAAGGCCAATGTTCAATATTTGCAGGCTGTAGAGCAAATGATGGACAGCATCTTGACCTCCCAGCAAGAAAAAATGTCCCGCACCGGTCAATAGCTTGTGGTCTGCTCCTCTTTTAAGCACTGCACGGTCTTCTCATCCAGCCACTCTGCATGCATGCGAGGGCAGGCGAACTCGTCTCGCAAGCTTTGGGTGATGAATTGGGATTCATCGGCCTGGGCATCAGGCGTGGACAGCCAGGCTGTGAGGAGCAGGGCGCCAACGATGACCAGCAGGGAGTCAACAATCGTCTTCAGCATGAGGATCTCCTGTTCAATAAAGCGATCGCTGATCAGAGGGGCCATGCCTCGGGCGTGAGTGCCATCACTACGGCAGCGCTGACCAGGCAGAACAGGCCGAGGCCGGTGAGAGCCCATTGCGCCGCGATCAGCAGCTTTGTCGTTGGGGCGGTGGTTGGAGTCGAATGCATGAGATCTCCTGTAGGCAAAGAAAAAGCCCGCGAGCGGATGCTGCGGGCTGATACGAAGAACCGTTACTGATGGCGGGTGCGGGGAATATCTGTTTACAAGTTGGTCTGACTATGAGTCCTAGACTGGTGGCAACAACTAACAAGGAGTTGCCATGAAGAAACTGTCTGCTCTGGCTGCAGTGGTGGCCGTTGCTGCGTCACTTGGTGGATGTATCGTGGCTCCGCATGATGGGTACTACGGTCATGGCCACGGAGGCCGCTACGACAACGATCGTGGGGGGCGCTATGAATATGAGCAGGGTCGCTGGGATAACGACCGAGACCAGAGACCTAATAGGCCCGACAGACGCCCGGATGACCGCTGGCGGTCTCAGTACTGACCTTGTGACCATTGCCGCTGAATAAAAAATTCCGACCAGTGGGGTGAGCTCACGGTGAAGTGCGGCAGAGGTGGGGCGATGGCGCAGCGGTTCGCCAGATGAGGGTCTGGCTACAGTTTTGCGCACTTGGGGGTTAGTAGAGGGTGCTGCGCCATCTGGTGTGACCACTGTCGCCACGGCGCAAAGCGCCGAGTTCTCAATTGCCGGCGGCCCCGGCGAATTCCGGAGCTCCCGTACCTGCTCGAGCAGTCACGCCAGATAGCTCGTTAGCTACAAGCGTTCGCAGCAGAGTTCGGCCGCAGATGCAGAGCTACTTCAATGGACGTTTGCGTAGGTCCCCCATTTCCGCTTTGAGAATCGTTCTGTGCACAGACTCACTTTTCTCTGAATCCTCAATATTTGCTCTATAGTTTTTGCCTATGTAAATTGGTGAATTCATATGAGTGTGAGGCGGCAAAGCGAGAACCCTGGTTATCAAGGAGTGAACTGGAGGCAGGCGCCCGAGTTGGCGCGCTGGTGGGCTCTAAATCAGGATGGTCAGGCCTATTGGTTTTTTGAGCCAAGCTACGATGAACTCAGAGGCATCTGGTTTCCAGAGATGGAGCTTGCTCCAAAGTTTGGCTACATGGGACACCATAAAGACTCCCTGACATCGCGCCCCGTTTAGCCCTGCGGGAGAGAGCTCATGCTTGCAGCATGCTGGCTAAACGCTCACATTTCAATCTCCTGTTCAAACCGCAGCACCCTGGTTCAAGACGCTCTGGTTTGTGCCGGGATTCCAACCGGCATAGCACGTTTCTTTTCTTGGCGCGCCTGCGCCTCACCGCCGCATAGAACCCCGCGGATGGACTTCGCGTGGCCTTTCGATGTTCCTGTTGCCGATCCCATCCGGGGGCAGAGCAGTACTGACTAGAGCGACCGACGACGTTTTGTATCCCGCTGCCGCCCGCGGTGCCCTGTGTTTATCCAGCCGTGCAGCTGCATGAACCGGGGTGCTGGCTCGATCACTTGGCACCCATCGCAGCGAAGTGATCGAGGATGTGAAGGGCGTTGAGACCCTTGAATTTAAGATCAAGCACCACCTGATGAAGGCTCTGCTGGGGTGGGAAGTGCGGGTGATCAAATTGCCCGAGCGCTTGACCCCGCATTCTTTGGCAAGGTCGTGCCACTGGCTGGCCAGCGCAGGCCTCCGAGCCCTTTGGTTCCGACACGCACCCTGGTGCCAGATCTCGAGCGACTGCCCGATGGCCGCTATCTGCAGACCACCTGGATGCGCGATCGTTATGAGAACCTGGTGGAAGTCGGCTCGCGCACGGTGTACGTGGTGGGCGACTGTGGCTTTCTGGTGGCCGTTGAGGACAGGGGCGCACATGGTGGTGAAGCGCATCTACATCGCTGGGCCCATGAGCGGCCAACTACCCCGCCTTTCATGCTGCTGTGCTGTGCTGTGCTGTGCTGTGCTGTGCTGTGCTGTGCTGTGCTGTGCTGTGCTGTGCTGTGCTGTGCGCCCACGGCCACCACGTTGAGAACCCTGCGGAGACCCCCAGCCGGCCTTGCGGCACCTGGCAGGGCTACATGCGTATGTCGCTGCGCCAGATCGCGGCCTGCGACTGCCTCTACATGCCAGCCAAGCTGGCGCGGATCCCGTGGCGCCCGCATTGAGCATGGGCTGGCGCTGGATTTGGGTCTGGAGGTGCGGGACTTTGGGGAGGGCTCCAGATGCTGAATCGACTGAACGACAAAGAGCGCGCTCACCTGGCTGCGATCAAAGAGCTTCCCTGCAGCGTGTGTGATCAGGCCGGCCCAGCGTGGCGAACCACATCGAGCAGCGCCAGCAATACACCGTCGTGGTCTTGTGCGAGAGCTGTACCGTGGCCCGTGGATGGGGTGGCACGGTCAACGCCGGATGTGGGCAATCAAAAAGATGGTGGAGCTGGATGTGCTGAACGTGACTGTGCGGCGCTTGCTAGGGAGCAGAGTAGCTCGATCGTGGAAAAAGGCTTGGCTAATAGGAGAGGGCCGCTGGCTAGCTAAAACGCTGCAAGCCCTCGCTTGTCAGCGCCCCACGATGAAGAGGCGGCACAGCGATTCGCTGCACCATGGAATGAATCATAAACGCAATTGAGAATCGTTTGCAAATAACCGTGCGTAACGCAAGACTTATGAAAGAGAGGGGCTGATGCGTAGAGACCTAAATTTGAATGTGCCCCAGGATCTGCAGCAGGCCGAGGAGCTGCTGGAGAGGTATGGGCGATGGGCCCAAGATCGGTACAAGAAGCAGCGCTGTGCGAGCGCGGAAGGGAAGTATCGGCCGCCGCCTCAGACTCGCAGTGATGACGAACACCTGGTCCCCTTGATGCCGGACACGAGCGCGCGACATGTCCAGCTGACGCTGCAGTCCATGCCAATGTAGTTTCGACGTGTGCTCTTTGCAATCTACGTCCCCAGAAGGAGCATCCGAACTCTGCGCGCCGCCGCCTAGGCTTGTCGAACCAAGGCTGGAACGATGGACGGCTACATGGTCTGCGCCACTTCTGGTCGATTGATTCTGCGCGCTAATTGCGCACCTTGACAAGGCGTGAAACAATCGCGACCAATTACCGCGACACTGAGTCGTGTGCCCTGGCTGCCTGATGGTAGCCAACGGCGTGACCAAAGCCCCAAGCATTGCCAGCTGGGGCTTTTTGCTTTTGGCTTACCGTTGTGAGTAATTGATAACGTGTAAGGGTTTGCACCACATGGATGCTCAAACCAGTCCCACGGCAGTCAACCTTCACAACGTTTACCTTTGAACCCAGGCCGCAGTTAACGGCTTTGTTCATAAGGAGGACATCATGAATACTGATCAAGTCAAGGGCACGTTGAAGGACGCAGCAGGTAAGGTTCAGGAGAAGTTTGGTGAACTCATCGACAGCCCTGAACAAGAAGTCAAGGGTATTGCCAAGCAGGTCGAAGGCACTGCTCAGAAGAAGGCTGGTGACCTGAAAGAGGCGATTCACGACGCGGCTAAAAAGTAAGCCGCTCGAGATCAAATGAACACAGCCCGCTAGGTTCACCAGCGGGCTGTGTTGCATTAGGGATGCTAAGACGAGCAGAGTCATTACGGCGACAAACTGTGCTCCCTTACGTTGAAGTGGCGGCGATGATCACAGAGCCAGGGCCGCAGTTGAGCGTACAACGAAGGTGAGGAAAGATGCTTTTATCTTCCTCACTTTGAGGAGAGCACCATGGCTTCATCAACATCTCACAAGTATTTGTTGGGCATGCCAGTTGATCCGGACCTTGCTGAGCAAGCAGTTCCGGGGCATGGAGTGCCATCGCAGGATCCTGACCCCGCAGCTCAGTATCAAATGAGCGAGAAGGAGTCAGCGCGTGAGTCAAGGTCAACCCTGGTTGCGGGCTGCATGATTCTTGGGATTATTGTCGGCGCAGGACTATGTGCTGCTGTGGCTGGTCTTATGGGTGTTTTTATTGGAGGCGCCGCCGGCGGCGTGATCGGCGCTGGGATTGCGACATGTTTACCGATGGATTGAGCACACCGTCTTGTGGGGAGCTTTCTCGTGTTGCCTATGGGCTTCCCTGCTGGCTTTGGTCAGCGTTGGCTTCCTGCTGCACCTTGGAGTCATGAGACAAGTTAAGCCAGCTAGCCTCGCCAGCGGGCTTTGCTTGAAGTTGAGCAGACTAGTTTTTGGTAAACCTCATTTCGTCTTGGCCGCGACTGCCTGTAACGGTGCCGTCAGGCTGCATTTGCATTTTGATGTTCGTGTCTTTGCAGCCCATCAGAGCCTCTGAGTGGCGAGCTGTAAAACGCATTTCCTTTGGTGACACGCTCTTTATTTCAAGCTGGGCTTCTTTCCCGACGCACGGGTCTAGCTTGCGTTGAGCCAACGTTTGCCACGTTCCACCGGCTTCGGTGATGACGACATTCGCCTGCAGCGATCGGCCATCCTTGTTTTCCCAGGTTGCGGTCCATTTGCCTATGAATGGATTCTCGCTTTGGGCCTTCGCTGGCGATACGCAGCTCAACACACTTAGGTAGACAAGGATGGCTGGCGCTGGTCGGATGCCGGTTTTCATCTGTCGCTCCATGGGTTGGTAGAACGTCAATATCGAGAATGAAGACCTGCAACGCAGTACCTTGTTTTTGTCAACTGTGGCTGAAGCTGACGAAGTTTTGCCATGAGACTGTCATATTGAAAAGGCAAGATGAACAACGCTGGGTTCAGGTTGTAGCACTGAAAGATGGCTTAACCCCTGGCGCCAATTCCAAAGCCTCGGCCACCGTGCCGGGGCTTTTCGTTTGTCTCCCTCCAGCCATGGGCTGGTTGCTGCCGCTTTGGCTTCACCTTGGCGGCTTTTTTATTCCTCGTTCGCTGCCACCGAGCACGCTCGACGATCACGCACATTGCAGTAGGGGCGGATCACTCGGTGGTGGCATCTATGTCTGTGACAAAAAACAGAAAGGGCCTACTAGGTAGGCCCTTCACTCACTGAAACTTGCCGATAGAAGAGGGTGTAAATGAACTTCAGTCGTGATCTCTCTCTGGATGGAGTCTCTGGTGAGTGATTCCATTTTGATCTTCTCACGCAAGAGGTTGATAGGTGTTATCCCTTGGGTGTTTTACGAGGATGTGCATCGAAAAGGCGATGCAGCATGCCGTGCTGCAAGGCGCCGACTACCGCAGCGACCTGCGCACCGCCGGCGACACAGCCCAGGCCCGCACCAAGGGCAGCGGCTGGCTGGCTTCTCTGGAAATGGGCAAGGCCTTCGAGCTGAGCAGCCACTGGAAGATCGAGCCCCAGGCGCAGATCATCTACCGCAAGCTGAGCATCGACGACACAGCGCTGAGTCTGGCCACGGTCAAGAACAAGGCTGACGATGACTGGACCGTGCGCCTGGGTGCCCGCCTCAAGGGCAACTTTGCGACCGGCGCCGGCGTGCTGCAGCCCTATGGCCGCATCAACGTCTACAAGGCGAGCAACACCACCGACATCGCCAGCTTTGCAGCGCCTGGTGGAGCCACCGACATCAAGGCCAAGTGCGGCTACACCGCCGCGGAGATGGCTGCCGGTGCCAGCCGCACCAGCGTCTATGGTGAGCTGGGCAAGCTGTGGGCCAATGACGGGGACAGCCGGGTCAAGAGCGGGCTGCAGGCTTCCATTGGCGTGAAGGTGCAGTGGTAGAGCTGGCTACCAGCTTGGTGCCCTGACAAGGCAAGCAGGAGCGAAGACAAAGGCTCGCAGTCATCACGCAGCGGCCCTTTTTGTTTGTATGACAGGTATCGCGTGTGGCGCTGAAGCCGAATTACCGGTTTTGAAGGACGGGAATCGCTGCATACCAGGCTCCGGTCGTCAAAGCTCGGTGACGGAAATGGGTTGTTAGCGGACCTGAAGCAGGCCGTTGAGCTGGGCTGGAAGCAAAACAAAAAACACTCTCGGGTGAATTAAGACTCCCCGGGACGGTACATCGGTTATGGTGGGTAACTTAAACCACTAAGGAATCGCCTGATGCCAAAACCCAACTATCAATTCGAAAAAAGGCAGCGGGAGCTCGAGAAAAAGAAAAAGAAGGCTGAGAAGGCTCAGCGCAAAGCTACTGGGCACGAAACAGCTGCGCCAGTCCTGAACTCTGAGGCTCTGGTTGAGAACAAGTAGGTAAGGAGCTTTGTGTCGGTGCGACTTTTGAGAGTCTCAAAAGAGCCGCGCTGGCACTTAGATCAGCGACTTGCCAAAGTGTGATCAATGGCGTTTGGAGATCTACAGCCTTGAACTTTGTAAGCTGCAAAAAAGATTGCCTGCAAGATGAGTCATCGTGCAGGCAATCTTTTTGCTAAAAACCGGAACACATGCCGGAACAGTTCCCCGAACGTCTTTAAAAGTTATAGCTTTACTACTTTGGTGCCCCGAACCGGAATCGGCCCGGCACGCTTTGCGGGTGGAGCCAACTACATCAAGGCTAAGGGCGGCTGCACCGCCACTGAGATGGCTACTGGTGCCAGCTTGCAGATCAACCCGCGCACCAGCGTTTATGGTGAGTTGGGCAAGCTGTGGGCCAATTCCTGGGCGAAGGCGAATGGAAGTGCAAAAAGCATGGCGCGGAACGTCGACGTCAATGGCGCAAGTTGCACATCGGTATCGATGCCCAGACACTGCAGGTGCGAGCCATCTGCGTCACCTCCAACAACGTCAGCGATACGGCCTTGGTGGCGAAATTGTTGACACAACTGCCGCTAGACGAGCCACTGCTGAGCGTCACAGGTGACGGTGCCTATGACACGCAGGCTGTGCATGCCGCAGTGATGGAGCACAACGCCATGCCCATCATTCCTCCATGAAAGAATTCCTGCATGCGCAAAGGCGCTGCCTTTGCACACCTCAATGCGGCAATCGCTGCATCCAGGCGCTTTGGACGCAAGTGATGGAAAAGTTGGAGTGGCTATCACCGATGCAGTCTGGCAGAGATCAAGGTGAACTGCATCAAGCAGCTGGGTGAACGAGTGATGTCACGCACATTCGTGCGACAGGTCAATGAGCTGCACATCCGAGCCACCATTCTGAATCGGTTCACTGAACTGGGCTGCCTGCAAACGGTGGCGGTGGCATAGCCATGCCTGGGGTCAGGGGTAGCCGGGCACGAAACTGTTTTATGCAACAGCGCCCCAGTGGGCAGGTCTGCGTGTCCAGCTGTCCCAGGGCGAAGCTGGGCAGGCCCTCGACCAGCAGCCCACTTCGTCAGCGTGGTCCTGGGCGCCGGTATCGAGCATCAGAGTGCGCGCCTGCGCATCGATCCAGACCCACATGCTGCCCTGCTTGGTGAAGGCCATGGGCGGCAGGTCCAGCTCGGCCTCGTCCTTGAGCTCCTTCTTGCCGGGTTTGCGGCCCTCGGCCATGAAGCGCATCACTCATTGACCGGCCGCGGATTCGACCAGCCGGCCGTGTTGCTCGCCGCGCGGCGGCACCCAGCCCGCGGAGCGTTCCTGTGTGGCGCCGCACTCCTCAAACTCCGTCTTTTGCAGGGCATCCTCCAGTGCCAGCAGATCGCCTTGCCAGCTCTTGGCGATGCGGTAAATGCTCCATCAGGACTCCATGAAAAAAGCACGCTTTAAAGCGGGCAGTTATACGAATTGGGTAGGAAAGGGGTTAGACAACAAGTATTTACAGCTGGGCCTTTCTGCAGGATTAGTCTGGAGGACTCCACTTTCTGAAGGAGTTGCTATGAAAGCGCTACTTTTAATTGCCGCAGTTACCGGCGCACTGGCGGGGTGCTCGATGATGCCGGGGCGTAGCTCTGGCTCGATGCCTGCTCAGGGGGCCGGTCAGACCATGGGATCAATGAATATGAGTGCAGGCCGAGACTCTTGGTTGGTTGACGACAATGGACGCCCTTGGACTAGCGGTGACGGCGCTTTCTACGGCTCTCAGAACAGATAGACAAGGGGCGTCAGGGCTTTTTCCTTGAAGCATTGCACGGTCTTGTCATCCAGCCACTCGGCATGCCCGGGTAGGCGAACTCGTCGCGCAGGCTTTGGGTGATGGTTTGGGGTTCGTCGGCTTGGGCATCGGGCGCGGACAGTCAGGTAGCGAGAAGTAGGACACCAACGATGACCAGCAGGGAGTCAACAATCGTCTTCATCATGGGGATCTCCTGTTCAATAAATTGCGTGGAACTATCAAAGCTGAATGCTCAGAGGAGTCATGTTTCTGGCGTGAGCGCCATCACCACGGCAGCACCGACCAAGCAGAACAGGCCGAGGCAGGTGAGAGTCCATTGCGCTGCGAGCGGCAGCATTGTGGTGTGGGCAGGGGATGGAGTCGAATGCATGGGGTCTCCTGTGGGCAAAGAAAAAGCCCGCGAGCGGTTGCTGCGGGCTTGAATAAAGATCCGGTGACCTTTCGGGGCGCGCCTGGGGAAGAAGGTGAGAGGGAGGGAGAAGAGAAGCCCAGGCCCGGCTACACAGATAGATTGCACAGCAGTTTGCCCGATGAGGGTCAGGCAATCAATGCGCACTTTGGTTAATGAAAAAGAATGCTGCGCCATCTGGTGTGACCACTCTCACCGCGACGCGGCTGCCGTGTCGTACCGTGCTCCTAGTTGACGATGGCCTAGGCGAATTCCGGAACTGTCGCACCTGCTTGAGTGGTCACGCTGGATGGCCCGCTAAGGGCCTGCGGGGGAAGGCACATGCATGCCGCATGCTGGCTAAACGCTCACATCTCAAGATATCCGGGCACAAAAAAGCCACCTGTAGGTGGCTGTACTGGTGACTAGATAGGGCTACTGCTTGAAGTCAAGTCCTTGCTTGACAGCATCTCGCATACGCTGGTCCCGCTCACCTCCGGGCATTGGTTTGCTATTGCGATCCTCAATCCTGGCCTCAGACTCGGTGAAGACCGGCGGCTCCGAGCGTGTAACCTGCCCTTTAGGCATATATGAAGGCTGAGCCTGGAAGTAGAGAAATAGGGTGGCCACAGTGGCTGCAGCAACCCATAGCTTTTGAAGCTTCCAGCTCAAGCCAAAGCCTATGGCCGCGATCAAGAGTGGGATCAGGTTGATGAGCAGGGTCATTTGCCAATGTTAACCATTGGAACGGCATCGCCCAGGGAGGTGGTAGGGAGTTGGCCATTCCACTTTTCAATCCAGGCGCGCTCATTTTCCAGCTTGCGCAGTTGCAGCACTCGCGCATCGACGGATTGAGCCAGTACGGACTGAGACATGGCTTCGGTTTCTGCCTTTTCCTTGTCAATTGCACGTTGCAGACGAGCTTCCTGCAATTCCCGCTCTAACTGAGCCTTGGAGATGGCCAGCTGCGCTTCTTCCTTTTGGATAGCTTCGCGTCGTTCGGCCGCGGACTCCTGAGCATCCGTAATGATCTTTGGATATCGCAGGTTGGTAATGCCAACAAAGCGCACCGAGAAAGGTGTAAGCGCTTCAATGGCTTTGCCCAGCTGTACGCGCAAGTCAGAGTTTATTTTTTCGTTGCTCGAGGCGATTTCACTGATCGACAGTTTGCTCAAATATTCGCGCACCTCGGCTTGAATAATCTGGCTGGCATAGGTGCGGTACACCTGCTCATTGGCAATCGTGGACACATAGTCCGAAACCTCTTTTGGCGCGACTGCATTAAAAAGCTCAGCCGTCTTTTTGGAGTTGATGCTCAAGGTTGCGCGAATGGTCACATCCAGGTTGAGTTTGTCTTCGGGGATAAAGATGCTCATGGACTCTTCATAGCCCTTGTCAGACACATCTAGCAAGACTAGTCGATCGCAATAGGCCCAACACTTGCCAAGACGGAACTTGGAGGTTGGAATCAGGCTGTCCTGATAGCCGTCTTTGGTCATGATCTTGCCAACGTGCGCAGGCGGAACCTCCACTTTTTGACCGCATGCTGCTAATACAAAGGCAGCAGCTACCGCTGCCAAACTGGTCTTGTGCTTCTTCAATAACTTCAAATCGAGCCGCCTCCTTCGCAGCTATAAAAGTGGGATTGAAACAAACTGCAGCTCTGTATGCAAGGCTCTAGTTTGAAACCCCAGATGTGTTCCGAGTGGTCCGCTTAGCCCTGCAGGGAAATGCATATGCATGCCGCATGCTGGCTAAACGCTCGCCTCTCAAAATCTCCGGGCGCAAAAAAGCCACCTCAGAGGTGGTCAGTCAAAGAAAGACCGCTTAGGGCGGGTATTGGTTAATCAATGAAACCGAGTTCGCGCAGTGCTTCTGTTTCTTGGGTGTACTCAGCATCCTCGATTAGCAGCACGCCGTCAGGTCCATACACATTGCGTTGGGGCACGCCCATGGGTTGCTCAATGCGTTCGACTTTGTAGCCGTGCCGCTCCCATATCTCGGTGGTGTTGATGCGTGTCATTGGTTCACTTTACACAAACTGAGGCCCTTGCAAGCAAGGTTTTGGTTTTAAAAACTTCTACCACTAAGACTGGCGCAGAGGCGACTTTCGGATACAAGTGAATGCTCGACACTGACGCTGCACTTGATGAAGGCCACATCGTATGTACGTACAGCCGCTTTTTTCCATTTCTGAGGTCAGTGAGTTGCATCAGGTCATGAATAGCTATCCGCTCGCAACACTGATTGCTGAAGGTGCAGGCGAGGTGGAAATCAATCTGCTGCCTCCGCTGTTGGTGAATGCGGGTTCGTTGGGGCGGCTCACCGGACACGTGAGCCAGAGTCATAACTTGTATTCAAAGGGCCGCAGCATCAAGACAGTGACTGCGATCTTCCAAAGCCCGAATGTCTATATCTCTCCCAAGTGTTATGTCAATGGGCAGCAAAGCGGGCGAAATGCCCAAGCTGGAACTACATGGCCGTTCAAGCGCAAGGCCGCATGCGATTTATCGATGATGCTTTGTGGATGCGCGAGCACCTGGATGCCCTAACGCATTCCCAAGAGATGTTGAGGGAAGAACCATGGTCACCAACTGAAGCGGATCCCGAGTTCCTGGGATCAGTGGCGGCGCGGCTCATCGGCTTCGAGGTGGACATAGAAAACCTATGCGGCAAGCGATTCCTATCCCAGCAGCGCACAGCCGCTGATCGGGACAGTCTGATTCAGCACCTGGCTCAGGATCAAGGACCTGGCGCAGCTGCGGTCTCCAGGCTGATCAAGTCTTCGCGAGTGCCATGATCAGCCAAACCGCAGCGCCCTGAATCAAGACGCTCTGGTTTGCGCCCTGCTGTCGCTCAGGGGCTGGCGCTGCTTGCGTAGTCTTGTGCGTGTTGCGGCATCATCTGGTGTAAGAGGGCGGGCGATTCTTCAAGCCATCGGCCAACTTCGAACCCGTGCTGTCTTTCGTGCGGCTTCCACGCCTGCCTGTGAGTGGCAGAGGTTGGGCCGGGTCATCCGGCCTATACGGCCGTGGTTTTGTGTGAGAGCTGCCACCGTGGACCGCTGATGGGGCAGCATGGCCCGCAAGCGCCTGGAGGCAGGAGCTGTGGTCGAGCTCAAGGAGACCATGAGGATGCATCAAGATGCTGCCAGACCGGTAGCCACTGATAGGGCGCTTCTGCAGCGCTGCCAGCAGCTGGTAGCTGCCTGGGAGGTGACGGACCAGACTTTGTGTGGATCATCCTTTCTGCGTGGGGTTTGTTGAAGAGGATATTGATTTCATTGGGTATTTCCTGCGTTCCAATGTGACAGTCAGGCCGCAGATGTCACCATACCCCCTCTAGAGAGGGGTAGCGGCGCGCGATGAAGTCAGTACGATCCCTGCTCACACTCAAAGGAGATGAATGCTCATGAAAGCAGCACTGATGATCTTGGCCACATTGATGTCGGCAGGCATGGTTTTTTCTGCGCATGCCGACGAGGCAAAAGCAGCCATAGCTTCAGGAACCATCAATATGGCCGCGAACATGAATGAGCTCGCTTTGGCTTGTGGGCACATGAGTTCCCAGGATGTGGAGACTGGGCGCATCAAGCAGCGCGACGCGGCCATCAAGGATCTTGGTGTTGCTCCCGCCAGCTACGACAAGATGTATGCCGGTTACGCATCCGACTTCAAGAAGAAATGGGGCACCATGACCCCGGAAAAACAAAAAAGCACCTGTGATCAGATGAAGCGCTAGCAACGCCTTCACATCCTGCAACCGAGGCCTGCCTCGGCGGGCTTTTGCATGTTTTCAGCTGCTGTGGAGGCTCACGCCAGAGCCATCCCAATAGCCTTCCATCAAGGGCATTTACGTTCTACCGACTGCAATCATCATGACCCCCATTGTTGATGGGGAGTTCGTATTAGCCAATCCATAGCAGTGACAGGCCTGTGGCTGCAACCAACACAAGGCAGAGAGCTGCAACGAGTAGCGGGAGTGCCATAGACAGCATCAGAGCCACATGGACGGATCGTCGATGCAGTGCCCATCAGCGAGCGACCAGCTTGCATCGAGGATCGGGCCGTATCGGGGCACTGGGAGGGTGATCTGTTGTTCGGCGATGCCTACAACCAGATTGCGACATTGGTGCTGATTTCGCACTAAGGACGTGTGCTGATGCCAAACAGCAAGCTCAAGCGATTTGATGAAACAGGTGCAGGCATCCATGCGCTGACTTGCTTTGACCAGCGTGTGACGACGACCTCGGGCGTGTTGGGTTTGCGCACGGAGTTCTCGCAAGACACTCGTTGGGGCGTTTTGCAGCCATTTGCTCGTGTGGAAGTTCAACATGACTTTGAAGGCCAAAGCGATGCCCGCCTTTCTTACGCAGACATTGTTGGGCTGGACTCGGTCTATCAAATCAGTGGCACACCTTATGGGCGTGACCGCGTGCAGTTGGGCCTTGGCAGCAAGCTGAGAACCAAGGCGGGAACCTGGTCGCTGGATTTCCAGTTGATGCGTAGCTCAGGCATGCTGGATCGCCGAGCTCGAATCATGTTTACGACTCAGTATTAAGTTCTGCATCGCGCTCTATTTGAGTTTCTCTGTCAGCCCACGGTCGCTAAGCGAGTGGGCGGCTTGATGTCAATCTCTAGCTAGAGTCCAGTCACAGTCGTTTCGTGGAGCCTGCGGCCGGGTCTGAATGGGAGTGTGCGAACGCAAATTTGCAGGATGCCTGCGCAATTCGCTCACGGCCTCAATAGGAGGCGGTAGGGCTGTGATGAGGTGGCCGAAGTTGTGGGTGCATGCGATCCGCTTTTAGTTGGATGGGCATGCCGCCCCATAGTCTATGACTGTGTATGCATCCAGTTTATGCGGTGGCCACCTTCATTCGCTCTGTGACCCTATTGGGGGGATGCATGCTGGCTGCAGGTTGAGCCAATGACGGGGGCTGAACCGAGGCATAATAACGACCGGTCATATCAAACGAGAAATGATCGATGCGGAGCGCTCCGCAAATCTAGGTTTAAGCGAAGCAAGAAAAACCTAGTGAAATCAATCATCTGCCCGTAGCTCAGTTGGATAGAGCAACAGCCTTCTAAGCTGTGGGTCACAGGTTCGATCCCTGTCGGGCAGGCCAAGTGAACAAAAAGCCCATTCATGCAATTGCATGAATGGGCTTTTTGTTTCTGCATCAGTAGTGTGACGCAGAGTGCATTTAAGACTCTGCGATCTTGCCTCTATATTTTCATTCCATCTCTTCTTCAAAAACGACCGATGGTGCGGCGACGACGCGTGCAATGTTCGTGGGGGCCGTAATCAGGCTTTTGCTTACATAGCTGAAGGGTGTGTCAGGCTCGAGGGCTGCAGTCGCCAAATGCGCTTTTGCCTGGTTGAGGGTGATGTAGTAGCTGCCCATGGGCGCTTCAATGGCGCCACGTGTCAGCACAGGGGTGTTGCTGCCGGTACGGGATGGGGTGTAGTTTTCTGCCAGCATTTGGCCAGATTCTGCAATCTGCATGACTTGCACTCCTTGCAGGCGCAAACGGTCGACGGCTCGCCCTGAGTCAGCCGACAGCCAGTAACCGCATGGGCGGGGACGGCTTTGTTCGGGCTTTATGTTCAGCGATGAATTCCAGTCCACACGGGCTTCGATTTCCTGGCCGGATTCGGCTTGCAGCATGCGGATGGTGCGCTGCTCAGCTGTTTGTTTGGCCTGGATGGTCAGGGTGTTGCGGCAAGCAAGAGCGGAAATGTCGCGGGACACAAAGGATTCGACCTGCTTCAGGTTTTTTGATTTCTCGGCCGTGGCTCGCAGTGCTGCAGTTGCCGCGGTGACCAGGCTGTGCACGCGGCGCTGAATGTGCAGGCGCCCCAGATCGGAGCCGCGGCTGGCTATCAGCAGAGCGACAGAGTTTTTGAGACTGCTGGTGTTGGCAAGAGTGTCGGCAGTCAAACCGGCCATGGACATTGATTTGTCCTCAGGCTGAGCACTGGGCTGAAAAAACCATTCATTGCTGAGCTCTGCCTGCTTGAGAGCGTTGCGTATGGGTTGACTGAACCACTCTCGCGCTGCCTTGTTGACAAATTCGTGTGCATTGGCCGTGGCTGCGGGCTGCAGCAGTACGTCGTAGCGCTGCACTGCCTGAAATTTCTGCAGCAACGTGCCAGCTGCTGCAAATTCACGTAGATCAATCACAGCTGCTGGGCGGTAGTTACGGCTCAGGCGGGCGAGGGCCTGTGCTTCCGGAGTGCTCAGCAGCAGATGATCGTGAACGAGGTCTGTGCCGTCTGCTGTGACGCGGCTGGCCGTGCCTGCCGCATCAGGATTGGCTCGGGGTACGATGATGATGTTGGTCTGCTGCAGCAAGGGCGCCAGCAGGCCGCCCTGGCTCAGTTCGCGTGCGACGACCAGCAGGGCCTCAGTGCTGGCAGGCTCGTCGCCACGCTGCCCACCGACCAAGAGCACGGTGGGTTTGCCGCTGCTGTTGATGGCCGTTGCCTGGGTGCTTTGGCCCTGAGTCGCAATAAGTGCTTGAATCGGCAGTCCTCTTTGAGAGGTGCCGATAGTGATGGTGGACAGTTGCGAGCCGTTACCGGGCTTACTACTCACTGTTTGCAGCCATGCAGAAATTTCTGTCTGCGTGCTGAACTGCTGTCGCCCGCTACCCAGACCCGGTGTGTCATAAAGAGTGGTGGGATCGGTGAAGAGAGACTCGATGGCCGGGTTATAGGGCAGGGCTGTCAGCTGTGGCGTAGGGGCAACCGCCTGGCTGATCACCGAAGGAGCGGCTGGAGAACTTGCTGCGGAGGGGGCTGGGGCCGGTGCTGGGCCTGACATGCCAGCCCAGGGCGGCAGCTGCACATTGGCACAGGCCGTCAACAGCACTGCCGAGCCCACCGTCGTCAGCTTGAGCATGCTTTGGGTCCATACGGACTGCGTGCGCTTGGCATGAGAGAAAACAGGCTTGGTAAGAAATGTCATAAGTTCAACGCAGATAAAAAGAACATGCCAAGAGCGAAAGCTCAAGCTTCGCACATCTGGAACCCATATTAGGTCGGCTGGCTTGCTGTCGGCTGTCAGCGCGCAGCGATGCTGCAGCTGGAAAAAACAGAAGGGCTGCAACATTGGAGATTGCAGCCCTTCAGGAGGTTGGGTTGAAGGTGACTCACACCTTCAACCATAGACGCCGTGGATTAACGGCCGTAACCGCCGCCAAAGCCTCCACGGTTGCCACCGCGATTGCCTCCGCCAAAGCCACCGCGACCGCCGCCAAAGCCGCCACGGCGACCACGGTCAGCCATGCTGTCCACGCTGGTACGCATGGGATCGGGCTGGCCACCACCGTTGCTGCCGCGTGCGCCGTTGAGTCGGGCGTGGCCTTGCTGCGTACCCAGGTGCGCATCGGCGCGGGGGGGCTGGTCGTCGTAGCGGCTGCCGCGCTCACGATCACCGAACTGGCGGGCGCTGCCGCGTTTGGGGGCTCGCTGTTGATCGCTATTGCCTTGGGGGCGTGGAGCTCGGTCGCTTTGACCAAGCGAGTTGCTGCGCTCGCCATGGCGCTCGGTGCTGCGATCGGAGTTGCGTTCGCCACGTTCCACTGCTTGCTGGCCCTGGCCGCGCTGGTTGTTGACGCGGCTGTTGCTGCGGGGCTTGTGCTGGCGTGCGGGGCGTTGCTGTGCTTCACCTTCTGCCTCGCCTTGCTGGGCATCTGCAGCAGGACGGCGACCACTGCGGCCTCCATTGGGAGTCTTGTTGGAGCGGATACGCTCCATCATTTCCTGGCGGGCTGCCTTGGCAGCGGCCTGCATCACATCACGGCTGGGAGGCTTGCCAGCGCCACCCCACAGGGTCTGTCGGCCCATGGCGATGGGCTCGGCGATTTCGCCTTCTTCAGGACCAAAGCCTTCGATGGGCTGCACCGGAATCTCCTGCTTGGTAAAGCGCTCAATATCCATCATGAAGCCTTCTTCGTCCATGCAGACCAGGCTGACAGCGTTGCCTTCGCGGCCGGCACGGCCGGTACGGCCGATACGGTGTACATAGTCTTCCGAGATATTGGGGATCTCGTAGTTCACCACGTTGGGTAGCTCGTCAATGTCGATGCCGCGTGCCGCGATATCTGTTGCCACCAGCGCGCGCAGCTCGCCCGTTTTGAAGCCTTCCAGGGCTTGGGTACGGGCGCTCTGGCTTTTGTTGCCGTGCAAAGCCATGGCGGAAACGCCGTTCTTGGTCAGGTACTCGGCCACATTGTTGGCGCCAAACTTGGTGCGGGTGAACACTAGCACCTGACTCCAGTTGTTTTCCTGGATGATGTGCAGCAGCACCTGCTTTTTCTTGCCGCGACCCACGGGGTGGATGACCTGCTTGATACGCTGCACGGTGGTGTTGCGCGGCGTGACCTGGATGGATTGGGGGTTGCGCAGCAGGCCATTGGCCAGTTCGCGAATTTCATCGCTGAAGGTGGCAGAGAACAGCAGGCTTTGCTTGTCCTTGGGTACCAGAGCCAGAACCTTCTTGACGTCATGGATGAAGCCCATGTCCAGCATGCGGTCGGCTTCGTCCAGTATCAGCATCTCGACGGTGGACAGGTCCATAAAGCCCTGACCGGCCAGGTCCAGCAGACGGCCGGGCGTGGCAACCAGAACGTCAACGCCTTTTTCGATGCGGGCGATCTGCGGCTTCATGCCGACACCGCCAAAAATCACGGTGGAGGTAATGTCCAGGTATTTGGCGTAGCTACGCAGGTTTTCTTCCACCTGTGCCGCCAGTTCGCGGGTAGGGGTCAGCACCAGAGTGCGGATGCCCTTGCCGCCAAACTTGTTCTTGGGCGCTGTGCCGTTTGCCAGGCGCTGCAGCATGGGCAGCGTGAAGGCTGCTGTCTTGCCGGTGCCGGTCTGAGCGCCGGCCAACAGGTCGTGCCCGGCGAGAACCAGAGGAATGGCCTGTGCCTGAATGGGAGTCGGGTTTTCATAACCCTGTTCTTGTACGGCCTTCAGAATGGCGGGTGCCAGATTCAGTTCTTCAAATGTCATTGTGATCAATTGCGCCAATCCTGGGCGCGGGGTATCAGCCTGTCATGGCACCCGTGGGGTGCCTGGCCAGTTGTAGGCAGATATAGTTTGCGTGTTGGGAGCTTGGAAACGCTTCCTTTGTCCCCAGCTGAAGTGCTGCTGCAGCAGGCAACTGGACGCCTGTTGCGAGGGGTATTGTCGCATGCACTGATAATCATGGTTTGATTGCCGTGTAAAGCGGCACACTTTTTTGCATAAATCCAAGTAACTCAAAGCATTTCGGACATGGCTCAATACGTTTTTTCGATGAATCAGCTGACCAAGACGGTGCCGCCCAAGCGCCAGATCTTGAAAGGCATTTCCCTGAGTTTCTTCCCCGGCGCCAAGATCGGCGTGCTGGGTCTGAACGGCTCGGGCAAGTCTTCGCTGTTGAAGATCATGGCCGGTGTGGACAAGGAGTATGAAGGCGAAGCCATCCCCATGCAGGGCCTGTCCATCGGCTACCTGCCCCAGGAGCCTCAGCTCAATCCCGAGCACACCGTGCGCCAGGCTGTGGAAGAAGCCATGGCCGAGGTGAACAATGCCAAAGCCCGTCTGGAAGAGGTGTACGCTGCTTACGCAGAAGAGGATGCCGACTTTGACGCCCTGGCTGCCGAGCAAGGTGAGCTGGAGGCCATCATCGCTGCCGCGGGAACGGACTCAGAGCATCAGCTGGAAATCGCTGCGGATGCACTGCGCCTGCCGGCATGGGACGCCATCGTGGGTCAGCTCTCTGGTGGTGAAAAGCGCCGCGTTGCCCTGTGCAAGCTGCTGCTGTCCAAGCCTGACATGCTGCTGCTGGACGAGCCGACCAACCACTTGGATGCCGAGTCCGTGGACTGGTTGGAGCAGTTCCTGCACCGCTTTAGCGGCACCGTAGTGGCCATTACCCACGACCGCTACTTCCTCGACAACGCGGCCGAATGGATTCTTGAACTGGACCGTGGCCATGGTATTCCCTACAAGGGCAACTACTCCGACTGGCTGATCCAGAAGGGTAACCGCCTGGAAGCCGAGCAAAAGGGCGAAGAAGCACGTGCCAAGGCCTTGAAGAAGGAGTTGGAGTGGGTTCGCCAGAATGCCAAGGGTCGTCAGGCCAAGTCCAAGGCCCGTATTGCGCGCTTTGAAGAGCTGAGCGATTACGAATACCAGCAGCGCAATGAAACCCAGGAAATTTTCATTCCTGTGGCCGAACGACTGGGCTCCAAGGTCATCGAGTTCACCAATGTCTCCAAGTCCTTTGGCGACCGCATGCTGATCGACAACCTTTCGATGAACATTCCTGCTGGTGCCATCGTCGGCATCATCGGACCGAATGGTGCTGGTAAGTCGACTCTGTTCAAGCTGATCGCGGGTAAGGAGCAGCCTGATTCAGGTACGGTGGACATCGGCCAGACTGTGAAGATGGCCTTTGTGGACCAGCATCGCGATGAACTGGCCAACGAAAAGACCGTGTGGGAAGACATCTCCGGCGGTTTGGACATGATCACCGTGGGCAAGTTCACCATGGCGTCGCGCGCTTACGCGGGCCGCTTCAACTTCAACGGCCAAGACCAGCAAAAGAAGGTCGGCAACCTCTCCGGTGGTGAACGCGGTCGTCTGCACCTGGCCAAGACGCTGATTCAAGGCGGAAACGTGCTGCTGCTGGACGAGCCCTCCAATGACTTGGACGTGGAAACCCTGCGTGCACTGGAAGACGCGCTGCTGGAATATGCCGGTACCGTGATGGTCATCTCGCATGACCGCTGGTTCCTGGACCGTATTGCCACGCATATTCTGGCCGCCGAAGGCGATTCGCAGTGGGTGTTCTTTGACGGTAACTACCAGGAGTACGAGGCCGATAAGAAGAAACGACTGGGTGAAGAAGGTGCTGCGCCCAAGCGTATGCGTTACAAGGCGTTGAAGTAAGCATCAAAATGTCTCCGGCATCAGCTGGAGCGGGTATTCTTAGGGGCTATGAGCCTCGCACATGCATCCGTTTCCGTGCTGCGCACCTGCCTTGTCCAGGTGGTGCGTGGCGCTGATGCATTCGCGCTGCGATTGTTGCAGCGCACCGAATATGCGTTGGAGCAATCGCTTTCGACGGGTTTCCACTCTGCAAGGCGCGATGTGCTCGGCGCTGCGCTGCATAACCTGCAGCAGCACCGGGCCTCGGTGATCAGCAGCTTCCCGCAGAACTTGCTGGAGGCGCTGGTACTGTCAGCGCGCCAACCTTTTTCCTTTTCTGCACAGACGCTGGATACCGTCACTGGCCGGCTTTTGCCATTGGCGGCCATGGCCGAGTCGGCCAGCCGTCAGCTCAAGGCCGAGCACAAGCTGGTGCAGATGGTCGAGCCCCAGGTCGAGCTGGCGCTGGCCGATCTGGATGCTTTGATGAGCGGCGCTCAGGGGCTTGAGTCCGCTCAGCCAGAGTGCAATCCGCTGCGGCTGGAGAACTATGTACGCGCTTTGAGCCAGTCGTTGACGGCTGTTCAGCCCGCCACGGAGGTGGCCGACTGCTGGCATGAATTCATGTCGCAGCAGCTGGGCTCGATTCTGGCTTCTGAATATTCCCGTGCTGCCAATTTGCTGCGCCAGCATGGCGTGCAGCCTGCCCGCTATGGGGCGGATGGCGACACCCGCCCCCAATGCCTGCTGACCTTGCGGCTATTGCAGGAGTTGGCCTCAGATCTGCGCTGGATTGATGATTCGCGCTGTACCGTGCCCCAGTCGCTGACTGACTCCATGCTGGAGGGTTGGCCTGCGACCGAGCCGGCCTCCATTGCGCCTGCGCAAGACTTGGGGCTGGAGGCGGGCTGGACTTCGTATTCGGCCAATGCGCTGCAGACTTCGCAGCAACCCTGGGTGCCCAGTGATCTGAGGGGATTGCGCGCGCCACAGCCCAGTCAGGCGCCCAGTGCTCTGATTCAGATACGCACGCTGCAGCGCATGATGAGTCATATGACCAGCGACGGCCGCCTGCTGCCGCCGGTGCAGCGGGTCTTGTTGCGGCTTGAACCCATGTTGAGTCAGTTGGTGGCGCAAGACGGTGCTTTCTTTGAAGATCGCTTGCACCCGGCACGGCAGTTGCTGGATGAGCTGACGGCTCGCAGCCTTTGGTTTGCCAGCGAATCTGCTCTGGGATTTGCTCACTTCATTACCGTGGCTGAGGCTGCGGCGAACCAGTTGGCTAGTGCAGGGCAGGCAAGTGCGCATGTGTTTGCCCAAGTGCTGCAATTTGTGCGCGAGCAGTGGCCGCCGGAAGGTCGCATGAGCCGTATTGCGCCTCTGAGCCAGCATACCGAAGTCGAGCATTCCACGCGACAAGGGCTGATGAGCTCGGCGCTGGGGCTGGTTGATCGTCAGATTGTGGGCGCCATCGAGCAGGTCAAGCCCGATGCTCTGCAACTGGCGCAGATGATTCGCAGCTTGCCCAGTGCCAAGGGTGTGCCTGAAGATATTCTGGATTTTGTGACCGGCCCTTGGGCCGGTGTGATTGCCCAGGCACAGCAGCGGGCCGAATCAGGGCAGGAGCGCGACCCGGGTGGCTATCTGGCGCTGGTGCCCAGCCTGCTGTGGAGCGTGTCGCCGCAGGCCGCTCAGGATGTAACGCGATTGGTGGCCATGGCGCCCAGGCTGCAGCGCCGTCTGGCGCGAGGCTTGCGCAGCGTGGGCCGCACGGATGTCGAAATCGCCGCACTGGCGGCCCGACTGGGAAGCCTTCAGCAGCGGGTACTGGATGCGGCCGAGGCCACGGGCCGGTCCGGCTCCGACGAATTTGCCAGGGCGGATGTGCTCGGTGAACTGCCCAGCGTGCTGGCGGGTCTGGATGGTGCCTCAGAAACCGTGCGTGCAGGACTGGATATCACCTTGCCGGTACTGACCGACAGAGTCGAGGAACTACCATCAGTGGCCGTGATGCGAGAGCCGCAGCCTCAGGCCGCAACCCATTCCTCGGGGCCTGCCTTCAAGACCACAGCGCTGCAAAAGACAGTAAGTGCTCCATTGGGCGAGACTGAAGCAGTTGTTTCTGCTCTCATGCCGACGCACGCACCCATGGGGCAGAGCAAGCCTGTAGATGTTGCCGAATGGCCTTTGGGGACCTGGGTGGAGCTATGCAACGAGCGCCAGCAACTGCGCACCAAGCTGACCTGGGTCAGCCCGCAACAAAGCCTGTTTCTGTTTACCGCTGAAGACGGAAGCACCCAGTCCATGACGCGCCGCATGCGCGACAAATTGCTGACGCAGGGGCAGTTGCGGCGCCTCGAGGCGATTGCCTAACTTCTTGCCTGTAGATCCTGATAGCTGGGCAGTGTCATCTGGCCTTCGATCTGTACCGATTGAGCTAGCAAAACAGCGCGTGCGGTGGCTATGGCCACGGCGTCGGCCGCCAATGTGCTCAGCGTCATCATTCCCAGCGAGTTGCCGCTGCACGCCGTGCCCAGGGCAAACAGGCTGTCGCCATCGCTCATGGTGTGCACGGGGTTGATGGCACGTGCCAGGCCGTCATGGGCTACCACGGCCAGGCGGTGAGCCTGGGCCTTGGTGATGGTGGCATCAGTTGCCACAACGCCTATCGTGGTGTTGCTGCCGGCCAGAATCGGCCTGGGCTCTTCTCCCTCCAGCAAGGCATCGCGGGTGCCACGCAATTGCAGGCCGTCTGCCGTGCGTGCCCCGGCCAGCAACTCACCGTTGAAGGGATTGAATACATCGCCCAGCGCATTGCAGGCAATGATGGCTCCCACGGTGACGCCATCGACGGTAAAGCTGGCTGTTCCTATGCCGCCCTTCATGGCGCGTTGATGGCCGAAGACCTTGCCCACCACGGCGCCAGCGCCAGCGCCTACGCTGCCCTCGGCAGGTCGCCCGGTGCCGAAGTCAGATCCCGCATTCCTGCTGGCGGCATAGCCGGCTGTGGCATCAGGGCGTATGCGCATATCGCCCATCATCACGTCAAACAGCACGGCGGCGGGCACCAGCGGGATGCGGCCCACGCCGATATTCAGGCCCGCGCCTTGTTCTTCCAGCCAGCGCACGGCCCCTGTGGCTGCGTCCAGCCCCCAGGCACTGCCGCCGGCCAGCATGACGCCGTGGACCTCCTGCACCAGATTGCTGGGGTGCAGCAAATCGGTCTCGCGCGTGCCGGGGGCTGCGCCGCGTACATCCACACCGCCTACGGCACCCTGGGGGCAAAGCACTGCGGTGCAGCCCGTGGGACGGCGCGAGTCGCTGAAATGGCCGACGGAAATGCCCCGCACACGGCCGATATGGCCTTCGTGTGCGAGCAGATCCTCAATGGTTGAAAAAGCGCTCATGTCGGTACTCCTTGTATTCTTTATATGTTTTTATGGATAAACAGATGGTTTTTTATTCTTTTGGGTTTGCCCGTGTAAGGTTCATACTTACTCACATTGTTGCAGCCCGGTAAACAAATGAGATCCGTGCTGCCCACGCGCATCAAATTCAAGGAGTGATCCATGCCCGCCCATTTTTCTTTTGCCGCCAGCCGCCGTGCCGTTCTGGCCACTGCTGCAGTCGCATTGCTGGCGACTGCCGGTGTGCCTGCTCTGGCGCAGGACGCGGCCAAGAAGAACCTGCTGATCGGTGCCACTGCCGGCTCCAACTATGACTTGCTGCAAAAAGGCATAGTGCCTCAGCTGCAGAAAAAGGGCTACCAGATCAAGCTGATCGAGTTCAATGACTATGTTCAGCCCAATCTGGCGCTGTCCGACGGTTCGCTGGATGCCAATTTCTTCCAGCACCGCGCCTATTTCGACCAGTTCACCACCGACCGCAAGCTGGCGCTGAGCGCGATTGCTCAGGGCCCAGTGGCACCCATGGGTGTGTACAGTAAAAAGCACAAGTCTCTGGCCGATATCAAGAGCGGTGCCAAGGTGGCTCTGCCCAATGATCCCAGCAACCTGGCCCGTGCATTGCTGGTGTTGCAGCAGGCTGGCCTCGTCAAGCTCAAGGAAGGGGTGAATCCGGCCCGTATCTCCGAGTTGGATCTGGCCGCCAATCCCCACAAGCTCAAGTTCGTTGCGCTGGAGGCAGCCCAGTTGCCCCGCGTGCTGGAAGATGCTGACTATGTGGTGGTCAACGGCAACTTTGCCGTTTCCTCGGGCCTGAAGCTGAGCGAAGCCGTGGTTCTGGAAAAGACTCCCGATCTGTACCTGAACGTGGTGGCCGTGAAGACCGGCAACGAAAACAGCCAGTGGGCCAAGGATCTGGCCGCAGCCTACCGCTCGCCGGAGTTCAAGTCCGTGGTGGACAGCCAGTTCCCTGGCTATTCCAAGCCAGCTTTCCTGAAGTGATCGGGCTGGACTGATGAAAAAAGGGCCGCGATTCGGCCCTTTTTTCATGCCCGTGGATTTGCTTGTTTTAGATGAAAAGTGAATAAGGGCATGGGTTTTTGTTGGTTGGAATTTACGTCCGCGGTCTGGATACTGCAAAGGCCTTTGCATGGATGCAGAGTCAGACCTTTGGTA
This sequence comes from Comamonas testosteroni, assembly GCF_000761245.1. GTDB lineage: Bacteria > Pseudomonadota > Gammaproteobacteria > Burkholderiales > Burkholderiaceae_C > Comamonas > Comamonas testosteroni_C. The sequence goes on from NZ_AWOR01000059.1 coordinate 34,469, forward strand.
TCAAAACACAGTACATCAACGAGGAGCAAAGCATGACCACTCTTTTTTCCGTAGCGCACCGCCGCCGCCGTCTTCTGGCCACAAGCTTGCTGGCAGGAGCCGCTCTGGCCATGGGAGCCCTGCCGGCCGCGGCGCAGGATGCCGGCAAGAAGCAATTGGTCATCGGCGGCACGGCCGGCTCCAACATCGACCAGCTGCAATACGGCATCGTTCCCATTCTGCAGAAGAAGGGCTACAAGGTGCGCCTGGTGGAGTTCAACGACTATGTCCAGCCCAACCTTGCTTTGGCCGACGGTTCGCTGGATGCCAATTTCTTCCAGCACGAGGTGTATTTCAATCAGTTCAAGGGTGACCGCAAGCTGGATCTGACGGCCCTGGTGCAGGGGCCGATTGCGCCCATGGGCGTCTACAGCAAGCAGCGCAAGAGCCTGGCCGAACTGAAGGAGGGCGATCGCATCGCCCTTCCCAATGACGCCAGCAATCTGGCGCGGGGCATCTTGCTGCTGCAGCAGGCGGGGCTGGTCAAGCTCAAGGAGGGCGTGAACCCGCTGCGCGTGTCCGAGCTGGACCTGGCCTCCAATCCCAAGAAGATCAAGCTCGTGCCTCTGGATGCGGCTCATCTGCCGCGTGCGCTCGATGATGCGCAGTACGCCATCATCAACGGCAACTTTGCGATTTCCTCGGGCCTGAAGTTGTCGGATTCGGTGTTGCTGGAAAAGACGCCCGAGCATTATCTGAACATCGTGGCTGTCAAGACCAAGGACAAGGATGCGCAATGGGCCAAGGATCTGGCTGCAGCCTACAAGTCCGCCGAGTTCAAGGGCGTGGTGGACAGCAAGTTTGCGGGCTATGCCAAGCCCGCATTTCTGCAATAAGTCTCAGCCGAAGAGGGCCTGAACCTCGTTCTCCAGATGGCGTAGCGCGCGCAGCTCGATCTGCTGCAGCTGCGCTTTCTGCGTTTCGGGCAGGCCCTGTAAAAGTGCAGCGGCGCCAAAGTCGCTGAGTACGGCCCGCCCGGTCTGCAGATTGCACAGGATATTGTGGGCATACAGATCTCCATGCAGCAAACCTCGCCCGTGCAGGTGGGTGATGGCAGAGCGTATGCCTTGCAGCAGTAGCTGGGCCATGTCAGTTTGCAGGCGCAGTTCGGGGTCATAGACATCACGTGTGCAACTGTCGAAGCTTGGCGGCCCGGCCAGCGGTTGCATGGCTGAATCCAGCAGGGGCAGGGCCGTGGCCATTTGCCCGTCAGGAGCACCCAGAACCTGCGCCAGCGGCGTCAGCAGATGAGGGTGCTGTCCTGCTGCAATGCCTGCTGCCAGTTCGGATTGTGGCGTGCCGTCGCTGGTCTGGGCGGCCTTGAAAACCTTGAGTGCCAGCTCCTGTCCGTTGAGGCTGGCGCGGTAGATATGGCCGCTGGCACCCTCGCCCAGCTTGCCGGCGATCTGCAAATTTTGATAGAAAATGGGCTCAATCCCATGCCTTGAAAGCGTATCCAGCTCCTGTTTTTGAGTCATTGGATTACCTGCCAGTGCCAGCCATGCCAGGTGTGGCAGCCGGAAGATGACTTCGGGAGCATCTTCGAAGCGGTTGCTTGCAATGCGCAGCAACTCCAGCGCCTGGCAATGCTCCAGGCTTTGGGGCAGCTGCCTCAGTTGGTTGCACGACAGCATGAGCTTTTGCAGGCGCGTGCATCGGCCAATGGATTCGGGTAGCTGTTGCACGTGGTTGTCTGTGAGAATCAGCCAGCGCAATCGTGGCGGCAGGCTCTCCTTTGGCACATGCGCGATGCGGCAGGCCTTGAAGCCCACCATTTCGAGTTGCGGCATGCGGCCCAGCACGCGGGGCAGTTCGCTGAACGGATTGTTCGAGGCAAACAGAATGCGCAACCGCGCAAAGCGCGTCAGATCATCTGGCAGAGTGGTGAGCTGGTTGCAGGACAGATCTAGGATCTCCAGCGTCTCGGCCAGCTGATAAAGCGCGTCGGGGAACTCGGTCAACCCATCGCTGAGCCTGATATGGTGTGCGCGGGCCAGTGAACCATTGGCCAGTCCGGAGTGAAACTGCTCTAGCGTCAACATAGGACGCGCAGTCTAAGCCCTGCGCACCCCATGCACCCCAAACACACAATGCACGGAATGCCTGCATGAGAATCTTCAAAGACCTGCCTGCGCTGGTGCAGGCATTGCCCGAACTGGCGCTGAGCGACTGGGTGGATCTGCCCGCCGATGCAACAGCCCAGCTCGATGCGCCACATCGGTCCCCGTCAGCAGATCTGCTGACACAGCCTGCTTTGCGCTTTGTGGCGCGCGATGCGAATGAGGTGCCGCGCATGGGTTATATGCCGTGGATACCGGTGGCGGTACTCGCCCAGATGCACTGGCCTTCACCATTTGACGCGCAGGCATGGTCTCGTTTTTTGCAGGCCGAGTTCGGGCGCAGCCAGCGCTTTGTAGAAACCCATGCTGTGTGGGATGAGGCCGATGTGCCCGAGCCGTATTGGCCGCCCGCCGATGCTTCGTTCGATCAGCGGCTGGCCTATTGGCATCATGGCCTGCAAGCCCATGCCTGGATGGACGAAGAGCCTGCTTCAGTCCAGCCCTTCAGCCGGGCTGAGCTGCGACTGTGCGAATGGCGCCTGGGCTGCAACCTGCCCCAGCCCTTGCGTGACTATCTTTTGCAGCTCGGTGTACTGGACTGGGCCGAGCGCTTGCTGAGTCCGCGCTTTGATCTGCTGGCGCCGGATGCTGACATGGATGCCATCGGTACGGTGCAAGTCGTGTTTCCGGGCATTGCCGACATTGTGGAAATGAGTGCACCGCAACAGGCGCAGGACCTGATGGCACAGCTGGGCGAGCTGGTGGTGTTCGGGGACTACCTGGGCAATGGCAATCTCTGGTGCTTTGACCGTCGCGATGGCTCCGTCTGGTATCTGGACCATGACAGCAGTCCCTTGCTGACCCGCATGTTTGACGATGCGGGTGACTATCTGGACGCGCTGGCCTTGATGTCGCTATGCCGCAGTCATGCCGTGGCCCAGGGGCGGGATGATGGTGATGAGCAGGCCGAAGTGCTGCTGGCAAAGCGCTTCGGGCAGACGCTGATCAGGAAATGGATGTACTGAGATGAGCATGAAACTGCTCAAAGCCGCTGAAAAAGGCGATATCGTTGCGCTGAAGCTGCGCCTAAAGGACGGTGACGATATCGCCTATGTGCAAAAGAGCACAGGCCTCAATGCGCTGATCACGGCCCTCAATTGCGGCAACGATGCCGCGGCCCAATGGCTGGTGGAGCAAGGCAGTCCGCTGGATCAGGTGAGCCTGACAACCGGCATGACCGCAACCGCCTGGGCGGCCTTCAACGGGCGCACAGAGATGCTGCAAGTGCTGCGGCAAGCGGGGGCCGATCTCGACAAGACCGGGGATAGCAAAGGCCGCACCCCGTATCTGATTGCCGTGGACCATGGCGCCTGGGCGGTGGTGCGCTGGTTCTGGTCGGCCGGGGTCGATCTTCGGCGAAGAGATGCCCAGGGTCGCAATGCATTTGATCTGCTGGTGCACAGCGGTCGTGATGTGCCTGGGGATGTACTGGAGCGCGTGGCAGGCCATGCCGCTGCACCGCCCACGGGGCGGTGACGGGATGAAGATGCCATGCTTGCATGGCATCTTCATCGCCTCAACGGCGGGACTGCATCAGGACGCTGGCTGGATGCGGGTGATGATCAGCGAGCCATCCTTGTCCTCGGCATGGAACAGAACCTTGTCGCCAGCCTTGAAAGAGGCCGACTGAGCAGAGTCAGACAGCGCAAACACCATGGTCATGGGAGGCATGTCCAGGTTTTTGATTTCTTCATGGCGGATCGTGAGCCTGCCTGTGCGGGCATCCACACGGGTGACTTCACCGGCGGTCAGCACATCGGTCTGGCCGGTCGATGCGGTTGCCGAAGCATCGGCCATCCCATCATGGCCTGCGTGTGCCGAGTGATCCTGTGCGGAAGCGGGTGCAGCCAGCGCAATGCCAAGGCTCAGGGCTGCCAAAGCGGTGTGAAAGAGGTTTTTCATCATGTTCTCCTGACTTGAGGGGGTCAGCCGCGATAGCTGGTGAAGACGGAGGTGCTGACATCGCTGCGCATCAGGCTTTGGGTGACCAGCAGCACGTCGTAGGGGTCTTTGCGGCCACCGTACTCGGGGCCGTCCATACCGGGACTGCCGATGGGCATGCCTGGTACGGCGATGCCCAGCGCCTTGGGTTTTTGCTTCAGCAGCTTGTGCACATCGGCGGCAGGCACATGGCCCTCGACCAGATAACCGCCCACCAGGGCGGTATGGCAGGAGCCCAGACGGGTAGGCAGTCCCAGTTTGGCGCGTACGGCGCTGTTGCCCACGTCGTGGACCTTTACGGCGAAGCCAGCCTGCTCAATCAGGACAATCCAGTCCTTGCAGCAGCCGCAGTTCGGATCTTTCCAGACCTCCATGGCAATCTTGGCGGGAGGAGCAGCCATTGCTGGCAGTGCAGCCATGCCGGCAGCGGCGGCCAGCAGATGCAGGGCATGGCGGCGGTTGGTGCTTGTCATCGGGAATTCCTTTCTTGCGTTATTCGGTGACGGTGATGCGGCCCGTCATGCCGGCCTGGTAGTGGCCGGCGATCAGGCAGGCGAAGTCGAAATTGCCTGCGCGGTTGAAGCTCCAGACCATGTCTTCGGTCTGGCCTGCGGCGACATGGGTCATATAGGGTTCGGCATGTTCCATGCCGGGGTACTTGAGCATCATCTGCGCGTGCTCATCGAGCGATGCCCGGGTGCCCAGCACCATCTCGTGCATGAGATGGCCTTTGTTGACCACGCGCAGGCGCAGGGTCTCGCCTTTTTTCACACTGAAATGACTGGGGTTGAAGCGCATGTCGTCCGTCATCTGGATGGTGATGGTGCGCCGGGCCCCTCCGGCTTCGGCGGCAATGCCCCAGGGCTTTTGCTCCTTGATCACGGGACTGCTGGCATGGGTGTTGTTTCCATGCGCAAAACTAGCGCTGGCGCTTGCTGCTAAAACGCAGGCAGCTATGAAATGAATAGTCTTCATGGGAGTCTCCTGGCATCAGTGCTGGGGGTGAGCACTTGTGGCGGGGCCGGTTTCGGGTTTGCGTATGGTGGCCGCACCGGGTGCGGTGCCGGGCGTGCTCTGGCGGGGGGGCTTGGCATCGAAAGGTGCTCCCTGCCATTCATAGGCCCGGGTCCCTTTGGGCTGCTGGTACCAGCCGGGGTCCTTGTAGTCGTTGGCACCCAGGTTTTTGCGCACCTTGAAGCTGGTGAACATGCCGCCCATCTCTATGGGGCCGTAGGGGCCTTTGCCGGTCATCATGGGGAAGGTGTTGTCGGGCAGAGGCATTTCCATGGTGCCCATATCGCCCATGCCGCGCTCGCCCATCAGCATGTAGTCGGGCACGATCTTCTGGATCTTGCCCACCAGGCCACGGTGGTCCACACCGATCATGGTGGGCACGTCGTGACCCATGGCGCCCATGGTGTGGTGGCTCTTGTGGCAGTGGAAAGCCCAGTCGCCGGGTTCGTCGGCAATGAATTCCACCTGGCGCATCTGGCCCACGGCCACATCCGTCGTCACTTCGGGCCAGCGGGCGGACTTTGGCACGGGGCCGCCATCGGTGCCCGTGACCTCGAACTCATGGCCGTGGATATGGATGGGGTGGTTGGTCATGGTCAGATTGCCCACGCGGATGCGCACCTTGTCACCCTGACGCGCCACCAGCGGACTGATGGCGGGGAAGGCGCGGCTGTTGAAGGTCCAGATATTGAAGTCCGTCATCTCATTGATACGCGGCGTCATGGTGCCGGGCTCGACCGCGTAGGCGCTGAGCAGGAAGGCATAGTCACGCTGCACCTTGTCGATCAGCGGATGGGCTGTCTTGGGGTGGGTGATCCACAAGCCCATCATGCCCATGGCCATCTGCACCATCTCATCCGAATGCGGGTGGTACATGAAGGTGCCGGGGCGGCGCGCTTCGAACTCATAGACAAAGGTCTTGCCCGGAGGGATGTGGGGTTGGTTCAGACCGCCCACGCCGTCCATGCCATTGGGCAGACGCTGGCCATGCCAGTGGATGGTGGTGCTCTCGGGCAGCCGGTTGGTGACGAAGATGCGCACCTTGTCGCCTTCCACCACCTCGATCGTGGGGCCCGGCGACTGGCCGTTGTAGCCCCACATATTGATGAAAAAGCCGGGTGCCACCTCGCGCACCACCGGCTCGGCCACGAGGTGGAACTCCTTGACGCCCGCATTCATGCGCCAGGGCGTGGTCCAGCCGTTGAGCGTGACCACGCCCTGGTAGGGGCGACCGTTGGGCGGCGCCAAGGGCGCAGCCGTGTCGGCGCCGCCTTGCATGACGGGCTCGGGCAGGGCCGCCATGGCAACCTTGCTGACGGCAGTGGCTGCCACTGCAGTGGCAGCGCCGGTGAAAAAGGATCGGCGTTGCATATCAGTGACCTGCTTCGTTGTTGGCAGCGGGGGCTGCGCTGGTGTTGACGGTGGGGGATGTTCCTGGCGATGTGCCTGTCAGGGCCAGGCGCAGATCGGTTTCGGCCAGCCAGAAGTCGCGCTGTGCTTCGGTGGCGGTCACCACCGCTTGCGTGGTACTGCGGGCCTGTGCCAGTAACTGCCACACACTCATGAACATGCCGTTGTAGCGGTAGACGGTTTCTTCCTGCATCAGCTTGGCCAAGGGCAGGACCTCGGCCTGCTGCTGCTGGGCCAGGTCGTAAGCCGTGCGATAGGCCAGCCAGTTGCTGCGGGCTTCGCTACGCGCGCGTATGGCGTTGTCGCGCAGCAGCGATGCGCTGCGCAGCACCTGGTTGCGTGCCATGCCGCGCGCGGCAAAGCCCCAGTCAAACAGCGGCAGCGGCACTTCGAACTCCCAGCCCTGGGTCTTGTCGCTGTGGCCGGTGGCGCGTTCGGTGCTGGTGTTGTTGCTGTAGCTGGCGCCGATATCGCCAAAGATGCTGCCAATCGTGGCCCAGCCCTGGCGGCCGGCGGTCACATCCAGGTCGCGGCGCAGCGCGCCCAGATCCAGCCGCTGGCGAAGCGCCGTGGCCTCGGCGTCATCGCCGCTACGCAGTTCGGCTATTTTCGGCAGGGCGGGCAGCTGGGCGGGCAGCTTGTAGGTCAGTTGCTGCCCCCACAGACCCATGCGGCGGGCCAGCTGCTCGCGTTCCAGCTGGGCGTTCAGACGCGCGCGTGCCAGCTGGGCGGTGGCTTGCTGCTGTTGGGCCAGTTCTCTGGCCTGGTCCATCTTGCTGAAGTTGCCAACCTGAGCCATGCGGCGGGCCAGCTCGCCGCCCAGGGCAGCGGCCTCATGCATGCGTTCGTTGGCGGCCAGGGCCTGCTCGGCGGCAACGGCACGCAGCCACGCGCGGCGTGTATCGGAGGCCAGCAGCAGCACCTGCTGGGCGGCCGTCAGTGTGGCCTGTTCCATCTGCCAGCCCTGCCAGCGGCTGCGCCAGGGCAGAGTGATGAGTTGCACCAGCCCAAAGCTGAGCTGGCGCTCGATCTCGCGCTCGTGGCCGTTGCGAAAGCGGCCGAAGGTAAAGCTGGGGTTGGGCAGGGTCAGCGCTTGCACGCGCTGCGCGTCGGCAATCCCGAGCTGCGCGAGCTGCGCCTGCAAGCCGGGGTTGTTGAGCAGGGCGATGCGCACGGCGGTGTCGGCATCGACAGGGGCTTTGAGCCAGTCGGCAATCTGGGTCTGTGCATCCTGCAGGGCCTGGGCGTGCGGCGAGGGTAGTTGCGCGCCCGCGGGTAGCCTGCCTTCGGTATGTCTGGCCACATTGCCGCGCAGTCCGTCGGGCGAAATGCTGGCGCAGCCGGCCAGCAAAAGTGTGAGTGACATTGCGGCGAGCAATGGCGCGGCCTTGAATGCAAGGCGCTTCATGGCTGGCCTCCGTGAAGGTGCTGATGTGCGGAAGCACCGCGGCCCGGTGCTGGATCGGAGGCATTGCCCTGGGATTTCTCCCACTTGAGCACATCGCCATGGCCGTGCGGGAACTCGCTCACCGCGGCATTGGCGGCTTTCCAGTCACCGGGCTGGGTGACGATGGCAGCGCTGGCGGCGAGCGGCCGGTGCTGCAGCGCCAGCGTGGGAGCGGCGGGGTTGAAAACGCTGTGACTACTGGCCGGGGATTGGGCCGCCGGGAGCGCCGGATTGGACTGTTGGGCCAGGACCGGGGGGCTGACACCGGCCATGAGCAAAGCCATGGCTGTCAAAGAAAGAGGATGCGCTTGGCGCATAGAGGATTCCTGTCATCTAAAACCGGGAGAAGGTCCGCAGTTTTGAGCGTTTTGCGGCTCAAGCCTAGACAGCAAGCGCGATGACTGCTATCAAAAAGCGGACGCACCTAGGGCGTCAGAGCGCAGAAATCGGTGGTTTGACGAGGTCGGCAGGCGCGGCGCTGGCAAAGCGCGCGGCGCCATGGGCCGGCTGGGCGGCCAGGGGGAGGCTGGAGTGAAGCGTCAGCAACTCGGGGTTAGCCAGCGTCGAGTGGCAGATGCCGCAGGCCGTGCAATGGCCTTCATGCTGGTGGCAGTCGCTGTCGGCGACCTTGGCGCTGCAGCTGACGGCCCCTGCAGGGCCTGCCTTGTGGGACGCGGCCATGTCGTGATGCGGCTGTGCGTCGGTCGCGAGGCTTGCATGCGCGTGGTGCACAGCGGCTGCCATGGCGGCCACTTCGTCCAGGCTCTGCGTCTGCACCAGCGCATGTCCCATGTGATGGGACTGGTCGGTGTTCTGCTCCATGGCCATGGCATCGCCTGCCAGACCGCGCAGGGCCAGCAGCAAAACCAGGAACAAGGAGAAAAAGCGACGCATGGGCTGAATGATAGCGAAGGGCGGGGTTTAGTTCCCCCGCTCGGTGCAGTAAATCGTAAATTTGATAGCTGCTTGCGCTTGACCATAAAGGGCTAAGGTCGAATTTCATGCATTTTCAGGTCTGTTGCCCCAATGGCGCAGGCGCAGGCCGTTGGCGACCACCAACAGGCTCACGCCCATATCGGCCAGCACGGCCAGCCACATGCTGGCATTGCCGCTGACGGCCAGAATGAAGAAGGCCAGCTTGATGCCCAGGGCCAGGCTGATGTTCTGCCAGAGCACGCTGTGCGCGCGCTGCGAGAGATCGACCACCTCGGGGATGCGGCGCAGGTCGTCGTTCATGAGCACCACATCGGCAGTCTCCATGGCCATGTCGGTGGCATGCATGCCGCCCATGGCAAAGCCTATGTCGGCCTGGGCCAGCGCTGGCGCGTCGTTGATGCCGTCGCCCGTCATGGCCGTGGGGCCGATGTCGCGCTGCAACTCGCTCAGGGTCTTGAGCTTGTCCTCGGGCAGCATGTTGCCTCGTGCATCGCTGATGCCTGCTTCTGCGGCCACCGTGCGCACGGTGGCGCTGTTGTCGCCGCTGAGCACAATGGGCTTGACACCGAGCGCCTGCAGTTGGGCCACGGCCGCCTTGGCCTGCGGGCGCAGCGGGTCGGCCACGGCAAACAGCGCCTGCACGCCTTGCTCATTGGCCAGCAGGGTGACGGTGCGGCCCTGCTGCTCCTGCAGCATCAGCGCGGCCTGGAGTTCGGCGCTGTCCCAGCCTTGCTCGCCCACCCAGCGCAGATTGGCCAGCGTCCAGCGTTCACCACCGATCTGTGCCTGCACGCCGCGGCCGGGCAGGGCTTGCAATTGCTGTGCTTCGGCAAAGTCCTTGCCGACCTGGGTCTCCAGCCCCTGGGCAATCGCGCGCGATACCGGGTGGTCGGAGCGCGATGCCAGCGCATATGCACGGGCTGTGGCGTCATCGCTGCTCGCCGCGCTCCAGCTCTGCCAGTCCACCAGCTTGGGCGAGCCCGTGGTCAGCGTGCCGGTTTTGTCGAGGGCAATGGCCTTGAGCTGGCGAGCCGACTCCAGGGCGCTGCCGCCCTTGATGAGAATGCCGCGCTTGGCGGCTGCCGTGAGCGCACTGACCACGGTGACCGGGGTGGACAGCACCAGGGCGCAGGGGCAGGCGATGACCAGCAGGGCCAAGGCCTGGTAGGCGGCCTGATGCCAGCTCCAGTCCAGCAGCCAGGGCGCGAGCAGGCCCAGGGCAATCGCCAGCACCAGAACGATGGGGGTATAGACCTCGGCGAAGCGGTCGACAAAGCGCTGGGTGGGGGCCTTGGAGGACTGCGCCTGCTCCACGGCATGGACGATGCGCGCAATCAGGCTGTCGCTGGCGGGTGCGGTCACGCGCAGCTGCAGCTCGCCATCCTGATTGATCGAGCCGGCGTAGAGCTCGTCGCCCGGACCTTTGTGCGCCAGCGCGCTTTCGCCGGTGATGGGAGCCTGGTTAACCGAGCTTTCCCCTTCGGTGACCAGACCATCCAGCGGCACGCGAGCGCCAGGCGTCACGCGCAGCACGGCGCCCAGGGGCACCTCGTTGGCGGCCATGCGCACAGTGCTGCCGTCGGGTTGCAGCACATCGGCGGTCTCGGGCGCGAGTTGCAGCAGATTGCGGATGGCCAGGCGGGCCTTGTCCATGGCCTGGTCTTCGATGCGCTCGGCCGCCGCATAAAGGGCCATGACCATGGCGGCTTCGGGCCACTGGCCGATGATGAAGGCGCCCGTGACGGCCACGGCCATCAAGGCATGAATGCCGAGCCTGAAGCGCAGCAAATCCTTGAGGCCGGCCTTGTAGACGCCCAGGCCCGACAACGCTATACCCAGCACGGCCAACGCCATGCCCAGGTATTGAAGCGTGGAGTTGGTGCCGTCGCCGCCAAACCAGTGGCAGGCCTCGGCCGCCAGAGCTGCAGCCAGAGCGGCATAGATGCGCGGCCAGCCGGGCAGCACGCCATGGTCGTGGGCATGGTTGTGACCGTCACTATCATCGTGTGCCTGGCTCTTAGCCGGCTCGCTGATGGAAAACGGCGCGCAGCAGCCGGTTGCGCAGGCAGATGTGGCGCTGGCGGCCAGGGGTTTTGAAGTGGCGGCGGCGTGATCATGTGCTGATGCATGCTCGTGATCATGTGAATGACCGCTGTGGTCGCCGCCATGGGCGTGGGTGGACAGGCTTTCTTGCTTCATGGCAGTATTGAAAACAATAAAGTCACTTCAAGGTCAAGCATGTCCCTCGATTCGCACGATATTCCACGCTGGCGCATTGGCGAGGCGGCCAGGCGTTCCGGCATCGCGGCAGCCAATATCCGCTACTACGAGAAGGAGCAACTGCTCTCGCCCGGCGTGCGCGAGGATAACCAGTACCGGCTCTACACCGATGGCGATGTGCACCGCCTGCGCTTTATCCGGCTGTGCCGGGCCATGGATATGTCGCTTGACGAGGTGCGCACCCTGCTGGCGCTCGATGGTGCGCGCAAGGCCGATTGCGTGGCTGCCAACAAAACCCTGGATGCCCATCTGGGTCATGTGCGCGAGCGGCTGGCTGAGCTGCTGGCGCTGGAGCACGAGCTGATGCAACTGCGCAGCCAATGCGATGGCTCGGACAGCTTCTGCCACATCATCGAGGCCCTGCATGCCCAGGCCGACGAGCCCCTGCCCGAAGGCCTGCAAGGCAGCGCTGCGGCAAAGCGTCATGTCTGACAGACTGCTACAGCGGCGGCCGCGCCTGCACCCTGAAGTGGACGCTATCATTCCTGCATGAGCTGGAGCGAAACCACCATCAAGCTGCCGGGGCGGATCTGGGCCGCGCTGGGCGCGCAGGCCCTGGCGTGGTGGCGCAGCATTTATCTGACCGCCGTGCTGCTGGTGCTGGTCGGCTCGCCGTCGAGCTATCAGAAGCGGGGGCGGGCCATATTGGCCCAGCAGATGTATGCGCAGACCGCGCCCATACTCACGGGCTTCACCGCGCTGGCAGCCCTGCTGTGTGCGGTGATTGCGCGCATCGTCATCGTCACCGCGCAGAGCTATGGCCTGTCGCGCTATGCGATGGATCTGGTGGTGCGGGTGATGGTTATCGAGCTGATACCGCTGACGGCCGCGCTGTTTGTGGCCATGCGCTGCACTATTCCGGCCGGCGTGCAGGTGGTGCAGATGCGTACCCAGGGCCAGCTCTCGAAGTGGAAGACGCAAGGCATTGACCCTGTCCGTGCGGCGCTGGTGCCGCGTGCGGCGGCGGGAGTGTTTGCGGCCGTCACGCTGGCTGCGCTCAGCTGCATCGTGGCCCTGGTCACCGTGTACCTGAGTGTCTATGGCTTCAGTCTGGCCGGGTTTGTGGCCTACACGCGCATCTTCGGCCAGATCTTCACGCCGTCGCTGACGCTGGTGTTTGTGCTCAAGACCTGGTTTTTCAGCCTCACGGTGGCCGTTATGCCGCTGGCCTCTGCCATGTACACGCCGGTTGCGCGGCACAGGCAGGGCGGGGCGGAGCTGGGCGGTTTTGCACGCATGTTTGCCGTGCTGCTCCTGATCGAGGTGATCTCGCTCATGGGCAACTATTACTGAGAAGGATGGAGCCATGAGCGAAACGCGTATGGCCGAGGAGCAACTGATCGACGAGGAGTTGCTCAGCCTCAAACCCGTCGCGCATCTGCGCGCCAAGGCCGCGGCGCTACTGACGCTGACCCTGGTCTTGATTCTGAGCGCGGCCGCTTATCTGCTCTACGCGCGCGGAGTGTTCGAGCCTACGCAGCGTCTGGTGCTGACTGCCGATGACTCCGAAGGCGTGGTCGTGGGCATGGACATGACCTTCTCGGGCTTTCCGATAGGCCGTGTGCACAAGATAGAGCTGGCCGAGGACGGCTCGGTCCGCATTCTGGTCGATGTGACCGAGAAGGACGCCCACTGGCTGCGCCAGTCCAGCGTGTTCACGCTGGTCAAGGGGCTGGTGGGCGGCACCACCATCAAGGCCTATACCGGCATGCTGGGCGATGCGCCGCTGCCGCCGGATTCCGTGCGGCCCGTGCTCAGCGGCGATGCCACGGCCGAGCTGCCCCAGATCATCAATTCCGCCAAGGAGGTGCTGGCCAATGTGGCCGCCCTGACCGCCACGGATTCGGCCCTGGGCGGATCGCTGGCCGAAGTGCGCAAGCTGGCCGAGCGCATGCAGGGTCAGGGCGGGGTTCTCGGTGCGGTGCTTGGCAGCGACGAGGAAGCGAAGAAGGTCGGCCAGATGCTCGAGCGCGCCAACTCCCTGCTCGGGCGCATGGACCGAATGGTGGCGCGTGCCGACAGCCAGGTCTTCGATGCAAACGGCGTCATGCCCCAGGTCAAGGCCACCATGGAGCAGCTCAACGGCTTGCTGGCCGATACGCGCAAAAGCATGGCCAAGGTCGATGCCGTGCTGGCCGATATGCAGGTGGTGGGCAGCAATGCTCGCGAGGCCTCAACCGACCTGGGCGCGCTGCGCGCCGAGGTCGAAAGCAATCTGCTGCGGCTGGAGTCCGTGCTCAACGATCTGCAGCGCAAATGGCCGTTTTCCCACAAGCCGGAGTTGAAGCTGCCATGACGCAAAAAATCAAGAAAAAACAGACTCCAGGCCAATGGGGTAGAGCGCTGGCTGCTATATCTGTCATGGCGATTTCGGCCTGTGGCAACCAAATCCCGGCACCCGATTGGGCCTTGAATGCTGAAGCTGCGGCGCAAAAAGCCAGCCAGGCCTATTTGCAGGGGCAGCAGCGCGTGGAGGCACTGCAGTGGCAGAAGGCGCGGGATGCCGTGGCCAGCACCGGCCAACCCGCACAGGCCGCCAAGCTGGAGCTGATGCGCTGCGCAGCGCAGGTGGCCAGCCTGGACTGGAACAGCTGCCCGGCCTATGAGGCGCTAGCGCAGGATGCGGGCAAGCCAGAGCAAGCCTATGCCCGCTATCTGCAGGCCAGCCCGCAAGCCGGTGATATCGAGCTTTTGCCCGAGGCGCAGCGTGGCGTGGCGCGGCAGTTGCTCGGCGGCGGCGCAGGTGGTGCTGCCCTGGCCGAGATCAAGGATCCGCTATCGAGACTGGTGGCTGCGGGCGTGCTGCTGCGTGGCGGCGCGGTGGGTCCGGCTCTGCTGCAGCAAGGCGTCGATACCGCTTCGGCGCAAGGCTGGCGCAGGCCTTTGATGGCCTGGCTGCTGCTGCAGCTCAAGGCAGCGCAGCAGGGCGGCGATGCGGAACAACAGGTGCAGCTGCAGCGTCGGCTGAAGCTTCTGGAGACATCCGCGCCCAAGTGAACTCGCGGGCCGCCAGCTCGGAAATGAAAAAGCGAGGCTCAGACCTCGCTTTTTTGTGGATGGCGAGCCAGAGGCCCGCTCAAACCCGGTGCTTAGAAGCGGTGACGGATACCAGCGATCAGGCTGGTGCCGGTCTTGGGGTTGGCATCGGTCACGCGGTCATACATCAGAGCCGTGTAGACATCGGTGCGCTTGGACAGGAAGTGGTCGTAGCCCAGCGTGGCCGTGGTGCGGGTGGCATCAGTGGCGGCATCGTACTTGGTGCGGGCCACGGCTGCCTTGACCGTGCCGGGGGTGCCCGAGACGGGAATGTCCAGGCCCAGCGAGTAGGTCTTGCTCTTGCTATCCAGATCCTTGACCTTGGCCTGGCCGTAGGTGGCGTAGAGCTTCACGACATTGAAGTTGTAGCTGCCGCCGACCATCCAGTCGCTCTTGGTGGGCATGACTGTGCCGCTGCCGGGGTTGGTGATCTGGTCGCGCTCGTAGAAGGCTGTCAGGCTCAGAGGACCGTTGAAATACAGGGCGTTCACGCCGACGTTCTTCTTGCTCTTGTCGCCAGGCGTCGATTGCTCGCCGAACTGGTAGTAGACATTGGCAGTCAGGCCACCGAAGCTAGGCGTCGTGTAGACCAGCATATTGCTCCAGCCAGTGTCGGCGGGCGTGGTCAGACGGGCGCCGCCCCAGGCTGCAGTGGGCGTGTTGGCGTGCAGCACCAGAGGCGAGATGGTGAACGAATCGCCAAAGGGGTTGGTCAGGATGGTGGGCAGGAAGTTGGGCGCCTTGTCGCGGCCCAGGCCGATGCGACCGAAGCTGCCGTTCAGGCCGATGTTGGCATCGCGCGAGAAAAAGGTGTCGCCTGGGAAGCGACCCATTTCACCGGTATCCATGCGCATGAAGGCTGTGATGTTGAAATCGACCTTGAGGCCGCCGCCCAGGTCTTCCGTGCCCTTCAGGCCCCACCAGGAAGTGGTCATGCCGCCGGAGCCGACAACGCCCTTGCGATCCTGGCCGGCCATCTTGACGGAGCCGGCATACATATCGGCCAGGCCCGTCAGTTGCACATTGCTCTGGGCATAAGCGGCGCCGGAGCAGGCCAGGGCCGCAGCCATGGCGATGAAAGCAGTCTTCATGAGTGTCCTCTCGAGTTAGATGTTGGATTTACGTTTTGAAATATAGCGGGGGTTTGTATACAGCTTGCTCTGCAGTTCCGCGGAAGCCGATGAAATCATCTTTTCAGCGATATGACAGTGGTTTTTTTGCCTCAAGGCCCCCGGGAAACCACTTGTGTGCACCGTGTTGGTGCTATCGATATTGTTGTGCGCAGCCGCCTGCTCAAGGCTGTTGCGCGAGAGTGAGTGCTGAGGGTTTGTGGTGTCAGGAATAACAGTCATTCCTGAAAGAAGGGGTTCGGAACGCATCCTGCAGGCTTGCCCTGCCAGGGCCGGAATCAGGGTTGACCCCAGGAGCTATCAGCGCCCGGCTGTCCCGAAGCCTGCGCGACCTGCCAGCTCCTGAGCTGGCGGGCTTGCACGCGATGCGAAGCAGGCTCTGCCGCATGCCTGTGCGCCCTATCCTTGCAGCCTGCGCCGGCATCCGGCTCGCCGTCTGTGGCACTAATTTGAACCTTTTTTGAAAAAAGTGCGCGTTTTCCCAGGGGAGGCTGTTTTTACTCCCTATAATTCGATCCATCGACACGGAATGTAGCGCAGCCTGGTAG
>NZ_AWOR01000060.1 GCF_000761245.1 Comamonas testosteroni
AGTCAAGGCGGCGTAAGACACGGAATTCCCTCGAAAAGCGTTGATGCCGAGAGAATATGGAAGAGGAGAGAGAATGTGCTCTCAATATTCGCCGCTGATCGGTTTGAAATTGGAAGAAACTGCCCCGTGAACTCGCTGGATCGAAAAATTCTTGCTGCGCTCGAAAACAATGGCCGCCTCACGGTGACCGAGCT
Organism: Comamonas testosteroni; assembly: GCF_000761245.1. Taxonomy (GTDB): domain Bacteria; phylum Pseudomonadota; class Gammaproteobacteria; order Burkholderiales; family Burkholderiaceae_C; genus Comamonas; species Comamonas testosteroni_C. Next base: position 195 of record NZ_AWOR01000060.1, read on the forward strand.
GGCCGAGCAGGTGGGCCTGAGCCTGTCACCCTGCCACCGGCGTGTGCGTGCACTGGAGGAGTCGGGCGTGATTCGCGGCTACCGCGCCGAGCTGGACCCTGCGGCGCTGGGGCTGGATTTCTCGTCCCTGGTCTTTGTCACGCTCAAGGACAGCAAGTCCGTGCCCGCGTTCGAGGACGCCGTGGCCCAGCTCGACAACGTGGTGCAGGCCCAGCGCCTGTTTGGCGACCCCGACTATCTGCTGCAGGTCGTGGTGCGTGATCTGCCGGCCTATCAGCGTCTCTATGACGAGCACCTGACCCGGCTGCCCGGCGTGCTGCGCATGACTTCCACGCTGGTCATGAAGCATGTGGTGAGCAACAGGCCGCTGACGTCGGCGATGGAATAAGCCATGAAAAAAGCCATGAAAAAAGCGCCGGTGACTTTCGTCACAGGCGCTTTGGGCTAGCCAGATTTGCTATTAATTCAGAAGCTTATTGCGCTTGCCTATCAATGTTTTCAGGTATTTATATAGCTGAAATACTTGTTGGGAAAGCGCTGCTAGCTACTAAAGAGTGAGCTTTCAGGATCAGGAGCCCAGCTTGAGCGTGCCCTTCATGAGAGCCGAGTGACCGGGGAAGGAGCAGAAGAAGGCGTAGTCCGTACCAGCCTTGAGCTTGCTCGCATCGATGTCGAACTTGGTGGTCTCGCCGCCGCCGATAACCTTGGAGTGAGCCAGCACGCGTGCATCGCCGGCCTTCACATAGTCGGCACCAGCACCTGCGGCCATGCCGTCAGTGATCACGGCCTGCATGTCGGCGGCGGTGCTGACCACGATGTTGTGGCCCATGGCGGTCTTGGGCATCTTGCCCACATGCTTGAGAGTCACGCTGAACTTCTTGCAGGACTTGGGCACATCGATGCTTTTGACATTGAACTGCATGGCGTCGTTGCTCTCGACGACGGCTTCACAGCCTGCCGCCATGGCGGGTGCGCTCAGGGCACCGGCTGCACACAGGGCCAGGGTCATCAGAATCTTCTTCATTGGCTATTCCTTTTCCTAAAAGCGAAACGGGAACCGCTGTGGCCTTGTCGCCCTCCAGGTTCCGCCGTTCATTCTTTCGGAAACCTGCCCAGCCGGCTCAGTACAACTCATGCTCGCATGGGTTGTACTGTTGCACCTTGCGCTAACTCAATTCGCCGAGCATGCGTGCGTTCACTGCCTTGCAGCGTGCTGCCGGCGTTGCCTGCGCGCCTCAGAGCGTCAAGTCGTAGCCAATGGTGATGGGCGCGTGGTCCGAGAACTTCTCGCCCTTGTAGATGGATTCGGTGCGCGCCAGGGCCGCGATCGCCGGCGTGGCCAGGTGGTAGTCCAGCCGCCATCCCACGTTGTTGGCATAGGCCTGGCCGCGATTGCTCCACCATGTGTAGCAGGCGTCCGTGGTGTCGGGCTGGAGCAGACGGTAAACGTCCACCAGACCGCCGCTGATCTCGGTCTTGTGCAGCAGCTTGCTCATCCAGTCGCGCTCCTCGGGCAGGAAGCCGCTGTTTTTCTGGTTGCCGCGCCAGTTCTTGAGGTCGGCCTGCTGGTGCGCGATATTGATGTCGCCGCAGAGCACGAAGTCGCGCTCGGCCTTGAGATGCATCAGGTGGCTGTGCATCTTGGCCAGAAAGCGGAACTTGGCCTCCTGGCGCAGCTCGCCCGAGCTGCCGCTGGGAAAGTAGGCGCTGATGATGGACAGCTTGCGGCCGGGCGTGTCGAAGCGGGTTTCGACGTAGCGGCCTTCGGCATCGAACTCGTCGATGTCGAAGCCCACGACCACATCGCTGGGCTCGTGGCGGGTATAGACGCCCACGCCCGAATAGCCCTTCTTCTCGGCAAAGTGGAAGTAGCCTTTCATGCCGGCCAACACTTCAAAGCGCCCGGCCATATCCGAAGCCTGGGCCTTGATTTCCTGGACGCAAATACAATCCGGCGCAGTGGCTTCGATCCAGGCTTCGGCGCCTTTGGTCGTGGCAGAGCGGATACCGTTGAGGTTGAGGCTGGTTAATTTGAACAAGGATGAATCCATGGTGGTGAGTGAGAAGCCAATGGGCGGTGCAGACCGTCTGGCGCAGGATTTCGTGCAGTTTGCCGTCGATGCGGGCGTGCTGCGTTTCGGCGAGTTCAAGACCAAGGCCGGGCGCATGAGCCCGTACTTCTTCAATGCCGGCCTGTTCGACGATGGCGCCAAGATGGCCCGTCTGTCCGAATTCTATGCAAAAGCCATTCTGGCCAGCGGCATGGAGTTCGATATGGTCTTCGGGCCTGCCTACAAGGGCATCCCTTTGGCAGCCACGGTGGCGGTGGAGCTGGCGCGCCAGGGCAAGAACGTGCCCTTTGCCTACAACCGCAAGGAAGCCAAGGATCATGGCGAAGGCGGCACCCTGGTGGGCGCTCCCCTCAAGGGCCGCGTGCTCATCATTGACGACGTGATGTCGGCCGGAACGGCCGCGCGTGAGTCGATTGCCATCATCAAGGCCGCCGGTGCCCAGCCGCATGCCGTGGCCATCGCTCTGGATCGCCAGGAAATGGCGACAGAGAATGGTCAGGACGTGTCGCACAGCGCCGTGCAATATGTGCGCAACCAGCTGGGCATGCAGGTGTGTGCGATTGCCAAGCTGGCAGATCTGTTGCTTTATCTCGAGCAGCAGGGCGGGGAGGCCGGCCCCGAGCATCATGAGCGCGTGCTGGCCTACCGTCAGCGTTATGGTGTCGAAGACAAGGAATAAACACGCAAATGAAGCAGGCCTTGCATGCAAAACTGAGTTTGTATGTGGTAGCTACCGTCTTGGCAGGAGCCATGCCGGCTCAAGCCCAGGCCAATAGCGGCGGTATCTACGCCTGCACGGATGCCAATGGGCGGCGCATCACGGCCGACAGGCCGATTGCCTCCTGCGTCGATCGCGAGCAGCGTGTGCTCGGCAACACGGGGGTCGAAGTGCGCCGCGTGGGCCCCACGCTGACCGATCAGGAGCGCAGCGCACAGGAGGCCAAGCGCCGCCAGGACCAGGTCGAGCAGCAGCGCCTGCGCGAGGAGCGCTCGCGTGACCGCGCCATGCTGGCGCGCTTTCCCAGCCAGGGCGTGCATGATGCTGCCAGGGCCGAGGCGATTGCCCAGGTCAACGATGTGATCGGCGTGGCTCAGAAGCGCCAGATCGATCTTCAGGAACGTCGCCGCAAGCTCAACACCGAGCTGGAGTTCTATCAGAACGATCCGAAGAAAGCTCCCGCCAATCTGCGCCGCCAGCTCGACGACAACACGGAATCCCAGGCCGAGCAGCAGCGCTTCATCAAGCAGCAGGAAGAGGAAAAGCAGCGCATCAACCAGCGCTTCGATGCCGAGCTGCAGCAGCTGCGCAAGCTATGGGCAGAGCTGCCGCCTGCCGCGCCGCGCTCGCACTGACGGCTACGCCTTCAGTCTTCGTGGCCGTCTTTGTGCATGGCCATGACTCGACCCAGCAGCAGGGTCGCAATCCAGGCCACTGCCGCAATGATCAAGGGCATCTGCACCAGCAGCGGTGCCTGAGCCATGAGCATCAGCGCATCGGCTTGCCACAGCGCCCCATAACCCTTGAACAAGCCATAGGCCAGCCATAGCAGCAGGCCTGCGCTGGCAATGGTGGCCATGCTGCGCATATTGCGGCCGTCACGGCTGCCTGCCGGAACGCGCAGGGCCGAGCGCCAAAGCCAGCCCATGGCCGCCAGCACCAGCAGCACGCAGGCCGCGACGGACAGCGGCAACCAGAGGGAGAGAGGAATCAGCGACATGGCGCCGCACTTTAGCCCAGTTGATCACTGGATGAAAAAGAAAATACCCACCGAGGTGGGCATGCATGAAGGGGCTTGTCAGCTGCTCAGTTTGCGCGCCAGACCACATGGTGGCCCGGCACGGACTGAATGCCCAGCACGGTGGCGTGGTGGGCGAGCAGCTCTTCGAAGGTCTTGGTGATTTCGCTGCTGGCAGTGCTGCCTTCATATTCCGTGGCCACCTGTGTCGCGGTAAAGGAATTGGCGCCAAAGCTTTGCACGATGTTGCGCAGCTTGTCGAGGTTGGGGGTGAACACGGCGTCCATGGCAGCAACTCCTTTTCGGGCAATCAAACCAGTACTGCCCATAGTTTATCCAGCAGCCTGTGCCAGGCAAGAGGGCCTTTGCCCACATGGCTATTGATTGATGGAGAGCAATGTGCGAATCACGTCCGAGCGCGTGATGACCCCGACCAGGGTTTTGCCGCGCAGCACGGCAATGAACTGCACGCTGTGCGATGCCAGCTCGTGCAGCAGATCGCCCATGGGCGTGTCTTCCTGCACGCTCATCTCTGGTGCGCGCATCAGCTCCTGAGCTATGGATTGCACCTTGGATGGCCGGCTGCGCAGGCGCTGCCAGAGGTTTTGCTGCTGGCGCGCGCGGTGGTCCTGCCAGAGCCAGTCGAACAGGTCGGCGCGCAGCACCCGGCCGATCAGCTCGCCCTGTTCATTCACCACGGGCAGGCTCTTGATCAGGTGGCGGTGAAACAGCTCGGCGACTTCTTCGAGCGGAGTCTGCGGGCCCACGGTCAGGAGCTTGGCGGACATGACGGTGCCGCAGTTCACGCTGGACAGCCGGCGCTTGATGGCCTCCTCCTCGGCGGCGGCCAGCAGCTCACCCAGGTCCTCGGGTGTCAGGTTGTAGCTTTGCTCGAAGCGCTGCAACAGTTGTTCCAGATCCTGCTCGCTCAGTGCCAGGCGCGTGGTGGGGCGCTGGGTCTTGGCCGCCAGGGGCGGCTGGTGCAGATAGGGGCGGCCGCAGGCGCGGTGGTAGAGCACGCCGACGGCGGCAAGAACGCCCGAGAGCACGGCCATGGGCACCAGCAGATGCCAGCCAAGGGGAGCCATCTGTGCGGAGGCCAGTACCGTCAGCAAGGCCACGGCGCCGCCCGGCGGGTGCAGGGCGCGCAGCAGCAGCATCAGGGCAATGGCGCCCGCCACGGCCAGCGCGGCCAGCGAGGTCTGGGACAGCATGGGGAACGCCCACAGCAGCAGCAAGGTGTAGAGCGCGGGCACGGTGTTGCCGACCACACAGTTCCAGGGCTGGGCCAGCGGGCTGCTGGGCACGGCGAACACGAGCACGGCGGTGGCGCCCAGCGGTGCGAACAGGAACAGGGTGTTGGGAAAGAAATGCTCGACCAGCCCCACCAGAATGCCGGCCAGTGCCAGACCCAGACCTGCGCCGATGCTGGCGCGGATCAGCTCTTTCCAAGAAGGGCGCGAGGCCACCGGCCCCAGGCGCTGCCACATTGTTTGCATGACGGACATAGGCTCAGGCTGCGGGGCGCAAGATTGATAGCTGCTCCCGCAATGTTGTATTGATTAATGCGGCAATTCTGTCAAAAAAAAGCTCCACAGGGTGAGCTGTGGAGCTTTGGCGGGATTGGCGCCGCTTCAGGCAGTGGCGGCGGCTTGAACGGCTCCGGCACTCAGCATTTCGGCCAGCAGCTTGCGGCCCGAGGGCTGCTCGCGCTCGCGCAGATCGTCGGGCAAAGTGGAGGCATCGGCGCGGCGGCCCACGGCGATCACGCATTCGGGCACCAGATGCTCGGGCAGGTTCAGCACCTTGCGGGCTTCATCGGCAGAGAGGCCGCCCATGGCGTGCGTGGCCAGGCCCATGGCATGGGCCTGCAGCGCCAGATAGCCCCAGGCGCAGCCCGCATCGAAGCTGTGCTTGGCGGCGGAAGCCTGCTTGTCCGACAGCAGCACGATCAGCGCGCCGCCATTCAGGCACCAGCGGCGGTTGGCTTCGTTGGGGATCTGCGAGAACGCCTGCCAGTTCGCGTCATCGCGCAGGGCGTAGGCAAAGTGCCAGGGCTGCTTGTTGCTGGCCGAAGGCGCCCAGCGGGCGGCTTCCACCAACTGCTCCATCTGGGCAGCACTCAGTGCTTCAGGTACAAAGGCGCGGGGCGACATGCGCTCGATGAATTGCGCGTGGACGGGAACGGTACTGCTACGGGTGGTGCTCATGGTGATATCGCTGAACTGAAAAGAAAAGGGCCCGCCTACTGTACAGAGGCGGGCCCGAAACCATAGCGCAAGCTCCGGCCTTTTTGCCGGAGCCGGAAAATCAGGACTTTTGACCCGATTGCGCGCCGATGCCGCGCAAATGGCGCTCCATGCGGAACATCACCAGCGCCATCATCACCATCACCAGGCAGGAAATCAGCAGCGTGGCAAAAGCCGTGTCCATGCCCAGAAACTCCCACTTTTCCTCATCGGGGTTGTCGCCGCGCAGCTTGGCGGCCGTGCGGTCGAACGACAGCGTGTAGTTGGTCAGCAAGGTGTTGACGATCTGCGGGGCGGACTGCTGCTGCAGCTTCTTGGCCAGGTTTTCGTTGCCCAGCACCTTCTCCAGTGCCACGGGCAGTCCCTTGATGTAGGCCGTGTACGAGCCCTCGCCATGCTCCATCTCTGCGGCCTGGGCACGGTCGTTGATTTCGGAGGCCAGGTTCACCGGATCCATCAGCATGGCGTCTTCGCCCGCCGCCTCGGCAGCGGCCGCAATCGCTGCATCGGCTGCCGCATCTGCGGCGGCACGGGCCATGCGGTCCTCGCGGGTCAGCGAGATGCGGCGTGCCGTCCAGGCGGCATCCACTTCGGCAGCGGCCGCGTCGGCGGCGTCCTTGTCGCAGCAGGAGTTCTCACGCGCTTCGCGCATCTTGATCTGGCGGTTGACATCGTCGGCCGAGGGCAGGGCATCGCCCTTGAGCAGGGGGTGGATGGGATCCAGGCCCTGGCTGCTGTTTTCCGTTTCTACGCGTTTGCGCGCAGCCGTGTCCTTGTAGATGAAGCCACGCAGCAGGCCGTCGGCCTTGCGGAAATCCGGACGCAGGGCGGGGTCAGCCAGACGCTTTTCCATGGGCACGGCGTTGCCGAGGCCGCTCAGATCGCGACCGGTCTCTTCTTCCATGTACTTGAGGTCGTAGGGTGCATCCTTCCAGTTCAGCGCCGTTGCACCGGCAGTGGCGGTATCGGGCTTCTTGGGCTTGTAGTGGTCCCAGATCCAGTGGCCCATGCCAAACAGCACAAAGATGGAAAAGGCGAGCAAGACAAGACGCAGAACTTGAATCAGCAAATCTTCTGCGCGGCGCAAGAGGGTCAGCATAGGCAGCAAATCCTTGTAAAAAGCTTGAGTGGTCTGCACTTTCAACTATGAAATTGGAAGCGCGTGAATGATCGCGATTGTAGGAAGCGAATCAGAAAGTCGTAATTTGTTACAGGTGAGGCGACAAATGCATGCTTCTGTCCTGCCCAGCGCTCGTTTTTGGGCCAGGCACGCCGGTGCTGCTCCTCTTCACCTCACGAAGGGGCGATGCACCCAGATCCTGTAACGGAATTACGAAACCGCTGTAATGGAGTTTTGATGGATCGAGGCTGGATCATGGGTAAGACGTCGCTGGATAAATCGAAGATCAAGTTTTTGCTGCTCGAGGGCATACATCCCTCCGCGCTCAAGGTGTTGCATGACGCGGGCTACACCAATGTGGAGGCACTGACCGGCGCGCTGGACGGCGAGGAACTCAAGCGCAAGATTGCCGATGTGCACTTTGTCGGCATTCGCTCGCGCACCCAGCTCACGGCCGATGTGTTCGCGGCCGCGCAGAAGCTGGTGGCCGTGGGCTGCTTTTGCATCGGCACCAACCAGGTCGACCTCAACGCGGCGCGCGAGCGCGGTGTGGTTGTCTTCAATGCGCCTTACTCCAACACCCGTTCGGTGGCGGAGCTGGTGCTGGGCGAAGCCATTTTGCTGTTGCGCGGCATCCCCGAAAAGAATGCGGTCTCCCACCGCGGCGGCTGGAAGAAGAGCGCGGAGAATTCCTTCGAGATTCGCGGCAAGACGCTGGGCATCGTCGGCTATGGCTCCATCGGCACCCAGCTGTCGGTGCTGGCCGAAGGCCTGGGCATGAAGGTCATCTTCCACGACGTGGTGACCAAGCTGCCGCTGGGCAATGCCCAGCAAAGCAGCGGTCTCAGCGAGCTGCTGGCCCAGTCCGACATCGTCACCCTGCATGTGCCCGAGCTGGCTTCCACCAACGGCATGATGGGAGCGGCCCAGATCGCCGCCATGAAGCCCGGCAGCATTCTGATCAATGCGTCGCGCGGCACCGTGGTCGATATCGAGGCCCTGGCCGAGTCGCTCAAGAGCGGCAAGCTGCTGGGCGCCGCCATCGACGTCTTCCCCAAGGAGCCCAAGAGCAACAAGGACGAATTCCTGTCGCCGCTGCGCGGCATGGACAACGTCATCCTCACGCCGCACATCGGCGGCTCCACCATGGAAGCCCAGGCCAATATCGGTCTGGAAGTGGCGGAGAAGCTGGTCAAGTACAGCGACAACGGCACGACCACCTCGGCCGTCAACTTCCCCGAAGTGGCACTGCCCGAGCACCCCGGCAACAACCGCATCCTGCATGTGCACGAGAACCGTCCCGGCATTCTCTCTGCCATCAACCAGGTGTTTGCCGACAACGGCATCAATATCGCGGGCCAGTACCTGCGCACCGATGAGAAAGTGGGCTATGTGGTGATCGATATCGATGCCAAGTCCTCGGCGCTGGCGCTGGAGAAGCTCGCGCAGATTGCGGGCACCATTCGCTGCCGCGTGCTGTTCTGAAGCCTTGGCAGCTGAACGCAAAAGGAGACCTCGGTCTCCTTTTTTCATGAACCAGCCATTGCCAACGCCAGGAGCCGGCGCGAAGGGGCGCACGACGGATATGGTGTCGTGCGCCGCTGATGCTAGGCTTGTGCCGTTAAAGACCCCTCCCGCTTGCACAATGAATACACCAACCAAGAGAGAGTTCACCTTCCGTGGCGTGCTGCTTGGCGCGCTCATCACCCTGGCGTTCACCGCCGCCAACGTCTATCTGGGGCTCAAGGTCGGGTTGACCTTTGCCTCGGCGATTCCCGCTGCCGTGATCTCCATGGCGCTGCTCTATCGCTTCAAGGATTCCAACATCCTTGAAAACAATCTGGTGCAGACCCAGGCCTCCGCGGCCGGCACCTTGTCCTCGGTCATCTTTGTGCTGCCGGCCCTGCTCATGCTGGGGCTGTGGACGGGTTTCCCGTTCTGGCAGACGGCATTGATCTGTGCAGCCGGCGGCACGCTGGGCGTGCTCTACACCGTGCCCCTGCGCCGCGTGCTGGTGGTGCAATCCGAGCTGCCCTATCCCGAGGGCGTGGCCGCTGCCGAGGTCTTGCGCGTAGGCGACGAGCAGCGCCACGCCCATGACCCGGAGAACCTGGGCAAACCGCGCAGTTCGGGCTTGCGCGAGCTGGGCTGGGGCACGGGGCTGGCCGCGCTGTTCGGCTTTCTCAGCGGCGGTCTGCGCCTGCTCGGCGATGCCTTCAATTTCTGGATTCCCGCAGGCAGCGTGGCCTTTCGCGTGGCGGCGGGCTTCTCGCCTGCCCTGCTGGCCGCCGGCTATCTGATGGGCGCGGCCGCAGGCATTGCCGTGCTTGTGGGGCTGGTGCTGTGCTGGGGCGTGGTCGTGCCCTGGCTGACGGCCCAGGCTTCTCCTGCGGCCGGCCAGGCGCTCTCCGAGCTGTCCACCCAGCTTTGGGGCAGCAAGGCCCGCTTTCTGGGGGCGGGCGTCATCGGCATCTCGGCGCTGTGGACCGTGGCCACGCTGGCCAAGCCCATTGTCCAGGCGATTCGCAACCAGCCTGCGCGCAGCGTTGCCGAGGGCGCCGGCGGCGACGAAACCGACAAGGACATGCCGCGCAGCTGGATGCTGATGATAGGAGCCGCCGCCCTGGGCGTGCTGTTCCTGGTGGTCAATGACTTCATCGCCGGGCATATGCCTGATCTTGCCGCTGGCGCGCGCTACGGACTGGCGGCCCTGTGCGTGCTGTTTGCGGCCCTGTTCGGCTTTCTGGTGGCGGCGGCCTGTGGCTACATGGCCGGCCTGGTCGGCTCTTCGGCCAGCCCCATCTCGGGCATCGGCATCATTGCCACCTTGCTCATGGGAGTGAGCCTGCTGGCGCTGCATGCTCTGGTGCCGGCCTATGCCAGCGCCGTGGCGGGGCAGATGGGCATTGCACTGGTGCTGTTCATGGTCTCGGCCGTTCTGGCCATGGCTGCGATCTCCAACGACAACCTGCAGGATCTCAAGACCGGCTATCTGGTGGGCGCCACGCCCTGGCGTCAGCAGATCGTGCTCATCATCGGCTGCCTTGTCGGCGCGCTGGTCATACCGCCCGTGCTGGATCTGCTCTACAACGCCTACGGTTTTGCGGGCAGCATGCCGCGTGCCGGCATGGACCCGAATCAGGCACTGGCCGCACCGCAGGCCACGCTGATGATGCAGATTGCCAGCGGCATCTTCAAGGGCTCGCTGGACTGGAGCATGCTGGGTCTGGGCGTGGCCGTGGGCATTGCCGTGATCCTGGTCGATCTGGCCCTGCGCAAGAGCGGCAAGGGCGCGCTGCCGCCACTGGCCGTGGGCCTGGGCATCTATCTGCCACCCACCATAGGCCTGACGCTGACCATAGGCGCGGTGCTGGGCTGGTGCATTGCCAGAGCCATCAAGGCCTATGCGCAGCGCGGCGGCAAGGACTGGACTGCGGTGGCCGAGGAGCGCGGCCTGCTGCTGGCCTCCGGCCTGATCGTGGGCGAGAGCCTGATGGGCCTGCTGATTGCTGCACTGATAGGCTTCAGCGGCAAGGATGCGCCGCTGGCCCTGGTGGGCGAGGGCTTTGCGCCCGCCATGTGGCTGGGCCTGGCCTATTTCGTGGGCCTGTGTGTGTTCTTCTATCGCCGGGTGCTGCGCAAATGAAGACAGGACGTTTCGACGGGGAGCAGGCCGAATACCGCCAGGGCAACTTCGGCTTCGCCCATGAGTGGCTGCAGGAGTTCAAGACGCTGGACGAGGTGCTGGAGCGGCTGTCTGTGCTGCGTGCCGCCGACCCTGCACATCGCTACCTCTGCACGCTGGACGATGTGAGCCAGTGCAGCTACACCAGCGGCCATGCGAGCCAGGATGAGCGCCTGTATCTGGACAGTCCCGACGACATGGATTGGGACGACCCGGCGCAGGAGCAGGCCTTGACGCTGGCATCGCTGCAGCACCGGGTGGCGCAGCTGCAGAGGCCTGAGCTCGTGCAGGACTGGGCGCAGGTCTGCGGCACGCTGCTACTGGCTGCCGAGGACGTGAATGCCCTGCTGCAGGCCAACCGCAGTCCCGAGGCCCTGCTCGACGAGGTGGTCTATGTACAGCGTCTGCCCGTGCCCAGCGACGAGCTGATGATTGCGGGCCAGCCCAAAGGCTATTTCAGCGCGGACTGGGACAGCTTCCAGAACCACGCCGTCATCTGCCATCTTGCGGCGCAATATGGTTATCGCTTCTTCGGCATGGGCGCCGCATGGATGGGTTTTGTGCGCTGCAGCCTGCCCGATGCGGTGCTGGTCGATCGGCTGATAGAGGATTTGCGCATGCTCTACGGCCAAGGGCAGGGCGAGGTGCGGGAGCATGCGGGCTGGGCACAGCTGGCGTCCGTGCTGCTATCTCGGCGTACGCTGATGCTCGGTTATGCCGAGAATCTGGCCGAGGGGCTGGCCGAGAACCCGGGGCTGGATCAGCCACCCTATGACAGCGCCATGAAAAGCTGACAAGGCTGGATTTGTCACCGCCGGAGCCGGCCATGAGATGCCCGGTTTCAGCGGTGATGGTTTTATAGTGTGCGGGCTACCCCCTGCGGCGCAGGCCGCTTTTTGCAACTGAAGGAGAAACCAATGGCAGGTCATTTCGAGTTGAGCAAGAGCAGCGATGGGCAGTTCCGGTTTGTGCTCAAGGCCAGCAACGGCGAGATCATTCTCACCAGCGAGCTGTACAAGACCAGGGCGGCGGCCGAGAACGGCATTGCCTCGGTGCAGACCAACAGCCCGCTGGCCGAGCGCTATGAGAAAAAGACAGCCAGCAACGGCAAGGAGCACTTCAACCTCAAGGCTGCCAACCATCAGGTTATCGGCACAAGCCAGCTCTATGCATCGGCGGCCTCGCGCGATGCGGGCATTGAGTCCGTCAGGAAAAACGGCGCGACGACGGTCGTCAAGGATTTGACTGGCACTTGAAACCCATCGCCGCACAGCACCTGCTGGGAGCGTCAGAGGCCTTTCAGGCCTCTTTTTGATGCCCGTCCACAAACTGCTCTATGGCGCTCCAGAAACCGTTGGCGCGGAAGATGGTCGAATGGTTCGCCTGGGCAAACGCCAGCACCCGCACTGCCTTGCCCTTGAGGCTGCGCAGCAGGGCGTCGGTGCGCTCGGGCAGCACCACCTGGTCGCGTCCCGCGCGCAGCACCAGAATCGGCCCGCGGTAGTTGCGCAGATGCGCGGCAGAGTCGAAGGGATCGCGCAGCAGCAGCTCCACGGGCAGCCAGCCATACATGCCGCGCACCGTGTTCAAAATGCTGTCGAAGGGCGTGACCAGCACCAGTTGCTCTGGCTGGCGCAGATCGGCCACGGCAGCCGCCACGCCCGTGCCCAGGCTGCGCCCGATCACGGTGATGGGCAGCTCGGGGTGCAGGCGCTTGACCTCGTCGAACAGGGCGGCGGCATCGAGCTCCATCAGCTCCTGCGTGGGCTCGCCCTCGCTGGCGCCATAGCCGCGGTAGGCCAGCATATAGATATCGCTGTGCGGCAGGCTGCGCGACAGCTGCTGGCGCCGGTGGGCAATGTTCTCGGCATTGCCGCCAAAGTAGATCACCGCATTGCGCGCCTTGCCGTCGGCCGGGTGCAGTTGCCAGCCCCGCAGCAGCACGTCGGCGCGCTGCAGCGAGAAGTCGGTGCTCTCGGCAGCCACCTGCGTGCCGCCTCCCGGAAAAATCATCTGGCGCTGCTGCGCAAACATATAGCTGCAGATGCAGACATAGACCGCCAGGCACAGGGCCAGCAGCCAGAGCAGGGGTTTGAGCAGCTTGGAGAGCATGGGGCGCAAAAATGTGGGGTTTGCGCCGGATTGTGCGCAGATTTGTGTGGGTTTGGTGTGCGCTTTACCTCGGCTTTATGTAAGCGGTGGTTTTTGAAATTGATAGCGGGTGGCGCTTGTGTTGTCTGTGCTTGGGGCTGGTTTGGCACGTACTTCAGCTTCAGCCCTTCTTCTGGATGACGGAGCTGTCTGCATGCCTGCCTTGCTTGCAGAGGGCGGGTCTCGGCCCGCCTGCCGACCTACTTTCTGCTGCCGGTATGCCGGACCACCAGAAAGTAAGCAAAGAACACAGCCCCTGCTGCCCCCGTCCCTCCGGCTTCGCCTGCGGGCAACGTGGGCAAAAGGGGGGGCAATACCGGATGCGGGATAGCTTCTTTGAAAAATTAATAGCTGCTACCGCAATCAGCAATTGGGCTTGAAGCCAATTTCGTTCCAACTCTCGCAGGCCGTCCGTACCCGCTTCCACCCGTGTGTCAGCGCCTGCGGCACGCGGTTCGGGCTGCGGGCAACGCTGCCGAAGGAAAGCGTTGCATCGTGATCTGGCATTGGCCTGCAGGCTGATCCAGTTGGAATTCCTTGTTTCCTGCGATCAGGTGGCGACCTGATCAATCAGCCCTCACGCTCCCGGCAAAAAATACCCCGCCTTGTGCTGATTCCGAGAACTGCTCACGCACAGCTTCAGTCGCGCCTCCATGTACTGGCGCACTTCCGAGCGGTCACACATCTGGGCCAGGTCTTCCCAATAGAGCAGGCTGGTGAAAGAAGGCTTCGCGGACTCAGCCGTGTCGCCCTCGCTCACTTCTGCGGCGCGCGCAGGGGTGGGAACATAGATAGGTCCATTCACCGGGGCGTAGTGCTGCACCGGGCGGCCTGCGGCTTCTTCCTTGCGTCTGGAGGTCAGCACAAAGTAATGCTGGCGGGCGTCGGCCAGATGGGGCTTCTTGTCGGCGTCGAACACCTTGTCCAGGCGCTCCAGCCCTTTGGCCACATCGGCGGCGTAAGTCCAGTTGCTCAGGTATTTGGTCTCGATGAACAGAAAGACCTGGCGTGCGGGGTCTGAGATGAGCACATCGGCCAGCTTGCTGCGCAGGCGCTCGTGGCACAGGTAGGCGTGGGTGTCAAACGAGATATGGGGGCTTTGAATGCCCAGGTCTTCGCGGCCCGTGACTTCCTGGATGTAGCGGTTGAACTGGACGATGCGTTTGGCATAGCCGGCCGTGAATTCGTTGAAAAAGTAGCCGGCAAAGAACTTGGTGCAGAGGTTGCGTTCTTTTTCAGATTCGATGAGGGAAGCGTTCGAGAAGATCACTGATTTTTTTCCTGAGCAGGTGGCACAGGAGATGGAAACTGGGGACTTGGGCGTCCGGCAAACGACAAGGCCGCAGGCATTGCTGCCTGCGGCCCTTGGGGTACGCCCCATTATCTGGGGACAGAGGCACGCCTTTGGGGACGCGCGTGTAACGACGTGCGTGTAACGACGCGCTTGTAGCAGAGTGAGCGCCCTCAGGCCAGCTTGGCCTTGAGCAGCTCGTTGACCTGGCTGGGGTTGGCCTTGCCCTTGGAGGCCTTCATGACCTGGCCGACCAGGGCGTTGAAGGCCTTGTCCTTGCCGGCGCGGTATTGCTCCACGTTGGCGGGGTTGGCGGCGATCACCTCGGCGATGATGGCTTCCAGTGCGCCGGTGTCGTTGGACTGCTTGAGGTCCTTGGCTTCGATGATGGCGTCCACATCGGAGCCTTCACCGGTCCACAGCGCCTCGAACACCTGCTTGGCCGAGTTGTTGCTGATGACATTGCCGTGGATGCGGGCGATCAGGGTGCCCAGCTGCTCGGCGCTGACCTTGACCTGGTCCATGCCGATCTCTTCCATGTTCAGGCGGCGCGAGATCTCGCCCATGATCCAGTTGGACGCCAGCTTGGGCTGGCCGCAGGCCTTGGCGGCGGCTTCAAAGTAGGCGGCCATGGCCTGGCTTTGCGTCAGAGTGGTGGCGTCGTACTCGGGCAGGCCGTATTGCTCGACAAAGCGCGCGGCCATGGCGCGGGGCAGCTCGGGCATCTCGGCCCTGACCTGCTCCACCCATTCAGGCGCCACGACCAGCGGGGGCAGGTCGGGGTCGGGGAAGTAGCGGTAGTCGGCCGCGTCTTCCTTGGTGCGCATGGCGCGGGTCTCGCCCGTGTCGGGGTTGAACAGCACGGTGGCCTGCTGGATCTTGTGGCCGTCCTCGATCTGCTCGATCTGCCAGAGGATTTCGTAGTCGATGGCGATCTGCATGTTCCTGAACGAGTTCAGGTTCTTGATCTCGCGGCGTGTGCCAAGCGGCTGGCCGGGCTTGCGCACGGAGACGTTGGCGTCGCAGCGGAAGCTGCCTTCCTGCATGTTGCCGTCGCAGATGCCGATCCAGGTGACGATCTTGTGCAGCTCCTTGGCGTAGGCCACGGCTTCGGCGGTGGAGCGGATATCGGGCTCGGTCACGATTTCCAGCAGCGGCGTGCCGGCGCGGTTCAAATCGATGCCGGACTGGCCGATGAACTCGTCGTGCACGGACTTGCCGGCGTCTTCCTCCAGGTGGGCGCGCACCAGGCGCACGGTCTTGAGGACGTTGTTCTTGCCTTCTTCCAGATAGAAGCTGACTTCACCGCCCTGCACCACGGGGATCTCGAACTGGGAGATCTGGTAGCCCTTGGGCAGGTCGGGGTAGAAGTAGTTCTTGCGCGCGAAGATGGAGCGCGGCGCAATCGTCGAGCCCAGCGACAGGCCGAGCTTGATGGCGCATTCCACGGCCTTTTTGTTCATCACCGGCAGCGTGCCGGGCAGGGCCAGGTCCACGGCGCTGGCCTGGGTGTTGGGCTCGGCGCCGAAGGCGGTGCTGGCACGGCTGAAGATCTTGCTGTTGGTCGCCAGCTGGGTGTGGGTTTCGAAGCCGATGACGACTTCGTATCCATTGATCAGTTTCACAGTCATTGTTCTGTGTGTCCTAACTGCTAAAAGAGAAGCAGCTTGCGCTTTGTCTGATTGGATTTCAGGTTGTTTTTGTGCTGAAAGTAAGTCAGTACATGCGAAAGCAGCTATTAATTTTTAAATGCCAACAGGGCTCTTCAGGTGGAAGTCTGTCGCTTGCTGGAAGCGGTGGGCCGCGTTCAGCAGTTTGGCTTCGCCGAAGTAGTTGCCGATCAGCTGCAGGCCCACGGGCATGCCGCCGTCGCCAAAGCCTGCGGGCAGGCTGAGACCGGGCAGGCCGGCCAGCGATGCGGGCAGGGTGAAGATGTCGGCCAGATAGTTGCTCACGGGGTCGGCCTTGCCGCCAATCGCCCATGCGGTTGTCGGCGCGGCTGCGCCGGCGATGACGTCGCAGTCCTTGAAGGCGGCCTGGAAGTCGTCGGCAATCATGCGGCGGATCTTCTGTGCCTGCAGGTAGTAGGCGTCGTAATAGCCTTCGGACAGCACATAGGCGCCGATCATGATGCGGCGCTTGACCTCGTCGCCGAATCCTTCGGCGCGGGTCTTCTTGTACATATCGTTGAGGTCTTCGTACCTGGCGGCGCGGTGGCCGAACTTCACGCCGTCAAAGCGCGACAGATTGGACGAGGCCTCGGCCGGAGCCAGGATGTAGTACACGGGCACGGACAGTTCGGTGCGCGGCAGGCTCACGGGAACCAGCTTGGCGCCCAGCTTTTCGTATTCCTTGAGCGCTGCGTCGACGGCTGCGCGGACATCGTCGGACAGGCCTTCGCCAAAGAACTCGGCGGGCACGCCGATGCGCAGGCCCTCGATCGAGTCACCGAGGCGGGCAGTGAAGTCCTCGGCGGGGTAGTCCAGGCTGGTGGAGTCGCGGTCCAGATCGGGGCCGCACATTTCGGAGAGCAGCAGCGCGCAGTCTTCGGCGCTGCGGCCCATGGGGCCGGCCTGGTCCAGGCTGGAGGCAAAGGCGATCATGCCGTAGCGGCTGGCGCGGCCGTAGGTGGGCTTGATGCCGGTGATGCCGCAGAACGAAGCGGGCTGGCGGATCGAGCCGCCGGTGTCGGTGCCGGTCACGGCCGGGGCCAGACGTGCGGCCACGGCAGCGGCAGAGCCGCCCGAGGAGCCGCCGGGCACGCGCTCGGTGTTCCAGGGGTTGCGCACGGGCTGTGCCGCGTCAAAGCCCACGGGGGCCACGGCCGAGTTCTCGTTGGCGCCGCCCATGGCAAATTCGTCGCAGTTGAGCTTGCCCAGGGTGACCACGCCGGCATCGGCCAGCTTCTTCACCACGGTGGCGTCGAAGGGCGAGCGATAGCCCTGCAGCATCTTGCTGGCGGCGGTGGTGGGGAAGTCCTTGGTGACGAAGATGTCCTTGTGCGCAATGGGCACGCCGGCCAGCTTGCCGCCCTTGCCTTCGGCGATCAGGGCGTCGGCCGCCTTGGCCTGGGCCAGGGTGGCGTCTTCATCGATGGCGACAAAAGCGCCCAGGCTCTGGTGCTGCTTGGCGCGGGCCAGGAAATGCTGGGCGGCTTCGGTGGCGGAGACCTGCTTGGCGCGCAGCTGCGCGGCCAGCTCGGCCACGCTCAATTGGTGGAGTTCGGTTTGGCTCATGTTCTTGTGTGTCCCGCGCGTTTATTCGATGACCTTGGGCACGAGGAAGTAACCCTTCTCGGCTGCAGGGGCGTTCTGCATGTTGGCGTCGCGGTTATTGCCCTCACTTACCAAATCGTCACGTAGCCGTAAGGCGACGTCCTGGATGGCTGCCACCGGATGTGACAGGGGGCTGACGCCTGAAGTATCCACAGCCTGCATTTTTTCGACGATGCCGAAAAAGTTGTTTAGTTGCGCGAGCATGCGCTCACTTTCGTCTTGCGACAGCTCAAGGCGGGCCAAGTTGGCGATGCGCGCAATGTCTTGATCGTTCAATGCCATAGAAATTATTTAACAGGGCCGCCGCGTGTAAAGCAGTGTTTCTAACCCTGACAGTAGAAGTTATTCACAGGGGATACGGTATTATCTCGGCTTTGCCGCAATACCTCCGTTTGGCTGGTCATTGTGCAAAAAATGCCCACCACCCAGACTCCATTACCTTACATCCCGGCGACGGCCAGCCGATGCGCAAGCCGTGCCTGAGAGGACCTTGAATGTTCGGAGCTTTCCGTCGGTACTTCTCCACCGACCTTGCCATTGACCTTGGCACAGCTAACACCCTGATTTTCGCCCGAGACAAGGGCATTGTTCTGGACGAACCTTCGGTGGTTGCGATCCGTCACGAAGGCGGCCCTCACGGCAAGAAGGTGATCCAGGCTGTCGGCCGCGAAGCCAAGGCCATGCTGGGCAAGGTGCCCGGCAATATCGAAGCCATCCGTCCCATGAAGGACGGCGTGATCGCCGACTTCGTGATCACCGAGCAGATGATCAAGCAGTTCATCAAGATGGTGCATCCGCGCTCGGTACTGACGCCCAGCCCCCGCATTATCATCTGCGTGCCCTGCGGCTCCACCCAGGTCGAGCGCCGCGCCATCAAAGACGCCGCCGAAGCTGCGGGCGCCACGGCCGTGTACCTGATCGAAGAACCCATGGCTGCCGGTATCGGCGCGGGCCTGCCCGTCTCCGAAGCCTCGGGCTCCATGGTGGTGGACATCGGCGGCGGCACGACCGAAGTGGGCGTGATCTCGCTGGGCGGCATGGTCTACAAGGGTTCCGTGCGCGTGGGCGGCGACAAGTTCGACGAGTCCATCATCAGCTACATCCGCCGCAACTACGGCATGCTGATCGGCGAGCCGACGGCAGAACTGATCAAGAAGCAGATCGGCTCGGCCTTCCCCGGCTCCGAAGTCAAGGAACTGGAAGTCAAGGGTCGCAACCTGTCCGAAGGCGTGCCGCGCAGCTTCACCATCTCTTCCAACGAAGTGCTGGAAGCGCTGACGGATCCGCTCAACCAGATCGTTTCCGCCGTGAAGAACGCGCTGGAGCAGACGCCTCCCGAGCTGGGCGCCGACATTGCCGAACGCGGCATGATGCTGACCGGTGGCGGCGCGCTGCTGCGCGATCTGGACCGTCTGCTGGCCGAAGAAACCGGTCTGCCCGTGCTGGTGGCCGAAGAGCCGCTGACCTGCGTGGTGCGCGGCTGCGGCATGGCACTGGAGACCATGGATCGCCAGGGCAGCATCTTCACCAGCGATTAATCGCTGTGCAATGTGGTGTTTTGCGGCACGCGGCATAGTGCGCGTACCGCAGCCACTTCCATGAACAGGGCCTGAGTCCGTGATACGCCTGCATACCGCGCTCTCTTTTTGCATTCCTTCTGGTTGGGAAGGCCGTGCGCATACGGCCACGCCCAGGGAGCGCACATGAGCCTGGACACCCTGGACCACCGCGCTCCATCACTGTTCAAGCAACAGGCCTCGCGCACTTCCCAGCTTGCCCTCTACAGCGCCTTGGCGCTGTTTTTGATGGTAGCCGACGCACGTTTCAAGATCACCACCCCCGTGCGCTCCGCCTTGTCGGTGGCGCTGTCGCCCGTGCAATGGGTGGTGGCCCAGCCGGTGCTGGCCTATCAGAACGCCAGCCGCTATGCCGAAGTGCAGCAGCAGGCCGTGGCCCGCGAGGATGCTGCGCGCAAGGAGCTGGTCGTCATGGCTCAGCGTGCCGAGCTGGCCGACGAGTTGATCAAGGAGAACGAGCATCTGCGCTCCATGCTGGAGTTGCGTGAGCGTTCGTTGACGCCGGGCCAGGTGGCCGAGGTGGTCTATGACAGCCCCGACCCCTATACGCGCCGCGTGGTGATCGACAAGGGGCAGGCCGACGGGGTCGAGCCGGGCTCTCCCGTACTGGATGAAAAAGGCGTGATCGGTCAGGTCACGCGCGTCTACCCGACGCGCGCCGAGGTCACGCTGCTCATTGATCGCGATCAGGCCATTCCCGTTTTCAACCCGCGCACCGGCGCGCGCAGCGTGGCCTATGGCGATGCGTCTTCGACGCGCGCTGGCGGGCTGGAGTTGCGCTTCATGCCCAGCAATGCCGATGTACAGGTGGGCGATCTGCTCACTACCAGCGGTATTGACGGGCTTTATCCCTTGGGTCTGCCCGTGGCCAAGGTGGTGACGGTGGACCGCCGTGCCGACTCTGCCTTCACCCGCATCTACTGCGAGCCCGTGGGCCGCGTGCAGGGCGTGCGCCATGTGATGGTGCTCAAGCCCCAGGGGCGGACGGAGCATCCCGAGGCTGCCAATATGCAGGCCCAGGTCGATGCCGGGAAGGCCGACCGCGCAGCCAAGGCGCGCGGCAAGAAGGAAGCGGCCGCTGCCGAAAAGGAGAAGGCCGCCGCCGATAAGGCGGGTGCCAAGCCCGCAAAGGACCCCGCATGATCATGCCGCGCGGCCAGCAGCTGTTGCTGCCGGTCAATCCTCTGTTCATCGTCGTCACCCTGGTGATCGGCCTTGCCGTCAACATGCTGCCGCTGGGCCGCATCGTCTGGCTGCCGGACATGCTCATGTTGCTGCTGGCCTTCTGGAGCCTGAACCAGCCGCAGCGCGTGGGTCTGGGCATTGCCTTTGCGCTGGGCCTGGTCATGGATGTGGACCGAGCCTCGCTGCTGGGCCAGCATGCACTGGCCTACACCTTGCTGGTCTTCGTGACGGGCTGGATGAGTCGTCGTCTGCTCTGGTTCTCGAGCCCCGTGCAGGCTTTGCACCTGCTGCCGGTATTTGCTGCAGCGCACGGCATTCAGGTACTGCTGCGTGTCGCGACGGGGGGTATCTTCCCCGGGCTGGAGTTTCTGATAGCTCCAGTGATCGAGACCTTGCTGTGGCCTGTGGTCAGCGCTTTGCTGCTGGCGCCGCAGCGCCGTGCGCCGGACAGCGATGAAAACCGCCCTCTGTAGATGAAAGCCCCCTTGAGTCGCTGCGCGCCTTTCCCCCTCTCGTTTCGCGGGGGGGAACGACTGCCTCGCTGCGGGGCGGCCCTTGCTTGCAGTCACTGGCTTGGCGTGCGGGGAGCCTGCGCATGATGGAGATCCGTAACACCGAAGTCGAGCTGCAGCGCTTCCGGATGCGTGCAGTCGTCATGGGCTGCGTGGTGTTCCTGGCGTTCTGTCTGCTGGTCTGGCGTCTGCTGGTGCTGCAGGTCGAGCGCCATGAGGAATTTGCCGAGCGGGCCGAGAGCAATCGCACGGCGGTGGTGCCCATCGTGCCCAACCGGGGCCAGATCCTGGACCGCAACGGCGTGGTGCTGGCGACCAATTACTCGGCCTATACGCTGGAGATCACACGCTCCAAGGTCGAGGATCTGGACGAGACCATCGAGGGGCTGTCCGGGGTCATAGAGATCACGCCGCGCGACCGCCGCAAGTTCAAGCGGCTCATGGATGACTCCAAGAGCTTTGAGTCGATTCCGATCCGCTCGCGCCTGACGGATGAGGAAGTCGCCAAGTTCGCGGCTCAGCGTTATCGCTTTCCGGGCGTGGACATCAAGGCGCGCCTGTTCCGCTCCTACCCGCTCAAGGAAACCGGCAGCCATTTGATCGGGTACATCGGTCGTATCAATCAAAGGGAAAAAGAAGAGATCGACGATTCCGACGATGCCGCCAACTACCGCGGCACCGAGGTCATGGGCAAGCTGGGTGCCGAAAAGAGCTATGAGCTGCAGCTGCACGGCCAGACAGGCTGGGAGGAAATGGAAACCTCGGCCGGCGGCCATGCGGTGCGCCGCCTGGGCAGTCGCCCTGCCACGCCGGGACACAGCCTGCAGCTGTCGGTGGACATCAAGCTGCAGAAGATGGTGGAAGACCTCTACGGCAATCGCCGCGGCGTGGCCATCGCCATGGACCCGCGCAACGGCGAGGTGCTGGCCATGGTCAGCAAGCCGACCTACGACCCGAATCTGTTTGTCGACGGCATCGACCAGGAGAGCTGGAAGGCACTCAACGAATCGCTGGACCGCCCTTTGCTCAACCGCTCCATGCGCGGCACCTACCCTGTGGGCTCGACCTACAAGCCCTTTATGGGCCTGGCGGGCATAGAGACCGGCAAGCGCACGCCAGGCACGGTGATCCAGGACGGCGGATCCTGGACTTTCGGTGGCCACACCTTCCGCTCCGGCCATGCGCTGGGCCCGGTGGACCTGGCGCGCGCCATCCAGCATTCCAGCAACGTCTATTTCTACACTCTGGCCAACGAGATGGGCGTGGATGCGATCCACGACTTCATGAAGCCGCTGGGCTTTGGCCAGATCACCGGCATCGATCTGCCCGGCGAGGTGCGCGGCGTGCTGCCCAGCAAGGAGTGGAAGCGCAAGACCTACAAGCGCGCCGCCCAGCAGCAATGGTTTGCAGGCGAGACGATTTCCCTGGGTATCGGCCAGGGCTACAACAACTTCACCATCCTCCAGCTCTCGCATGCGCTGGCCACGCTGGTCAACAGCGGCATGAGCTTCACGCCCCATGTGGGCAAGGAGCTGATCGACTCCGTCACCGGCACGCGCACGGCCATTGTTCAGCCAGCTCCCGTCAACCTGGGCTACAAGCAGAGCAATGTCGATGCCGTCAAGCGTGGCATGGTGGGGGTGGTGACCGGCGGCACTGGGCGTGGCGTATTCGGTAGTGCCAGCTACCTGTCGGGTGGCAAGACCGGCACGGCCCAGGCAGTGAGCGTGGGCCAGAAGGAAAAGTACAACGCTGCGCGTCTGGCCGAGTATCAACGCGACCATTCGCTCTATATCGCCTACGGCCCGGCCGAAGCGCCCAGGATTGCCGTGGCCGTGATTGTGGAGAATGCCGGCTTCGGTGCGGCGGCGGCCGCACCTATCGCACGCCGCATCCTGGACTACTGGCTGGTGGGCAACTATCCCAGTGAGGCTGATATTGCTGCCGTGCGCCAGGGCAAGGCAGGCGCGCCGATCGGCACGCCGCGCCGTGTGGAAGATATCCCAGTGCTGTCCGACGACGAAACGGCACCTTGATCAATGGATAGCTGCTGACGCTTTTAACGCAAGGGCTTAACGCAGAAAAGCGTCGTAACCTGTCTTCAGAATCAGCAAGCTGACCACGCCGATGAAAATCGTGCGTACAAAGCCCGTTCCGTGGCGCAAGGCCATCCAGGTGCCCAGCATGCTGCCCAGCACGTTGGCCACGGCCAGCGGGATGGCAAAGTGCCACCAGACATGGCCCTTGAGCGTGAACAGCAGCAGAGCTGCGGCGTTGGAGGCCAGATTCAGCAGCTTGGCGCTGGCCGAGGCGTTGAGGAAGTCATAGCCCAGCAGGCGCACGAACAGGAACACGAAGAAGCTGCCTGTGCCCGGGCCGAAGAAGCCGTCGTAGAAACCGATCAGCAGGCCGATGGCGCTGGCGGTCAACATCTCGGTGCGGCCCGCCAGGCGCGGCTCGTGGTCGCGGCCCAGCTCTTTTTTGGCCAGGGTATAGCCCAGCACGCCCAGCAGGATGAAGGGCAGCAGCTTGCGCAGAAAATCGGGCGAAATCAACGTAACGGCCCAGGCCCCGAGAAAAGCTCCCACCAGCGTCGTGCCGATGGCGGGCAGCAGCGTGGCCCAGGTGATATGCACACGCTTGCTGTACTGCCAGGCGGAAATGGCCGTTCCCCAGACAGCGGCGCTCTTGTTGGTGCCAAAGAGCGTGGCGGGCGTGGTGGTGGGGAAGGCTGCAAACATGGCCGGCACCAGAATCAGTCCGCCGCCTCCCACGATGGCGTCAACAAACCCGGCAAGGGCCGAGGCGAGGGAAACAAGAATCCATTCCATGGAGCAAATGCCTGCAATTGGTGCATGCCGTGAGCAGCGCGCGTTGCCGCTGGGGCGGCGCTGCCGGAGGCGGGATGAAGAAGCCAGGGGAGAGCGGGCGTGAATGCCCGAGGATGGCGCCGGCATTGTCGCACCGCCGCCTCAAGCCTGTGCGCCGGCATAAAAAAAGCGCCCACTATGGGGCGCTTTTGAACGCATCTTTGATGCTTTTATATGTATTGGTCTGGTTGTGTCGAGTTGTCTCCTCGGCCCTCCATGCTGCTTCGTGGAGCAGCGAGAGTGACGAGAATGTAAGGGCTGCACCTGTGTGGTGCATTGGGGAATTCCCTTGGGTTATATCAAAAACGTCTGACAAATGAATCAGAAAGTTTCGTGACATCCTTATGAGTTTTGCGATATTTCAAAAACAATAGCGTCATATGCTTATAAGCAAAAGATCTCTGCGGACTTTGATTCATAGAGCATGACGCCGCGCGGAATTCTTCCGCTCGGACAGACTTTGCGCTCCAGAGCGAATCTCAGGCGCTGACGGGCTTGTCGCAGTGAATCGCTCGACTTTTTCGAGAGACCGTTTTCAGGTCGCATCACGAATCCACTGCGCCGCCTTCTCGGCCATCATCAGCGTCGGGCTGTTGGTATTGCCGCTGGTGATGGTGGGCATGGCGCCAGCATCGACCACGCGCAGGCCTTGCACGCCTCTTACCTTGAAACGGCTGTCCAGGACCGCCATCGGGTCGTCGGCGCGCCCCATCTTGGTCGTGCCCACGGGGTGGAAGATGGTGGTGGCGATATCGCCGGCCAGACGCGCCAGCTCCTCGTCGCTCTGGTATTGAGCACCGGGCTTGAACTCTTCGGGGTGGAAGCGTGCAAGTGCCGGCTGGCTGACGATGCGCCGCGTGACGCGCAGGCTGTCTGCCGCCACCTGCCGGTCTTCTGCCGTGGAGAGGTAATGGGGGGCGATGGCAGGCGCCTGGTGGAAATCCGCGCTTTGCAGTTGCACCGTGCCGCGGCTGCTGGGGTTGAGGTTGCAGACGCTGGCGGTGAAGGCGGCAAAGTCGTGCAGCGGCTCGCCAAAGGCATCCAGCGACAGCGGTTGCACGTGATATTCCAGATTGGGGTGGGCCAACGCCGGATTGCTGCGTGTAAAGGCCCCGAGTTGCGAGGGTGCCATGCTCATGGGGCCGCTGCGCTTGAGTGCGTATTCCAGGGCTATGGCCGCCTTGCCCCAGAGAGTGCCGGCCATGGTGTTGAGCGTCTTGGCGTTGTGCACCTTGTAGACCGAGCGGATTTGCAGATGGTCCTGCAGATTGGCGCCCACGCCGGGCAGGTCGCGGCGCACGGCCACGGCATGGCGGTGCAGCAATTCGCCGGGGCCTATGCCCGACAGCTGCAGGATATGTGGCGAGTTGACCGCACCCGCGCAGAGCAGCACTTCGCGCCCGGCCTGCACGGTCACCATCTCCTGCCCGGTCCAGACTTCGGCTCCGGTGCAGCGCTGGCTGCCGTCCGGCAGATCTTCCAGAAGCAGCCGGCGCACCTGGGCGCGGGTCCACATCTCGAAGTTGGGGCGGCCGTAGCAGGTGGGACGCAGAAATGCCTTGGCCGTGTTCCAGCGCAGACCTGACTTCTGATTGACTTCAAAGTAGCCCACGCCCTCGTTGCAGCCGCGGTTGAAGTCGTCGGTGGCCGGAATGCCGGCCTGCTGCGCGGCCTGGGCAAAGGCGTCGAGTATGTCCCAGCGCAGACGCTGCTTCTCCACGCGCCACTCGCCGCTGCCGCCGCTGCTCTTGCTGCCGTGCAGGCGTTTGAACTCCTCGCCGGCATCGCCTCCGGGGTCCAGACGCCAGTGATCCTCGTGCTGCCTGAAGGCCGGCAGGACCTGCTCCCAGCGCCAGGTGTCGTCGCCGGTCAGCTCGGCCCATTGCTCGTAGTCGCGGGACTGGCCGCGCATATAGATCATGCCGTTGATGCTGGAGCAGCCGCCCAGTGTCTTGCCGCGCGGGTAGCGAAGGCTGCGGCCGTTGAGTCCGGGGTCGGGTTCGGTCTGGTAGAGCCAGTCGGTGCGTGGGTTGCCTATGCAATAGAGATAGCCCACAGGGATATGGATCCAGTGGTAGTCATCCTTGCCGCCTGCTTCGATCAGCAGAACCCGGTGATTCTTGTTGCGGGTGAGACGGTTGCACAGCAGCGAACCTGCTGTGCCGCCGCCGATGACGATGTAGTCGAACTGGGTATCACTCATGGGCAGATCAAAAGGCCGGTACAGCTTGGCGCAGAGGCCAGAGCGTCAGGCAGTCATGGGCAAAAAGTCCGGTTCATTAGGTGCGATGACCTTGCCAGTGTCGATAGGGAAAGCGCTCGCATACTCCTGTTTTGGAAGCTGCCGGCGCAGTGCTGGTTTTGACTTTCGCGGGTTTTTGATAAAAATTGCAACGCTATCATTGCGTGGCATGCGGCAGCGGCCTACGTGCTGCGTTTGGCATGTTCCTCGCTTGGCGCGTTATGCTGGCCCTTGTGGCCAGCCCGTCTCCCTCATGTCCTAGGAAGCTTTTCTTTGCCCAGCCCAGACCAACTACCTCAATGCCCGCTGCAGTCCCGCGAAGGTCAGCAATGGGCCGTGCCTGTGGGCCGCTGGAGTGCTGCCGAGCTGGGCGACCGCCATATCTGGCGTCAGCTGGCGCCGCAGATCAGGGCGGTGCCCAAGGGCGTGGCCTGGGATTTGCAGCAGATGGTCTGGTTCGACCATATCGGTGCGCAGCTGCTGTGGGAGCAATGGGGCAAGGCCTGGCCGGCCCACTTGCTGACGACCAAGAACCAGCGCTCCATGCTGGAGCGTGTGGCCAGGTTCAGCGAAGTGCCCGAGTCCAAGCCCGAGCCCTCGGGATGGATGTGCGAGGTCAATCGACTCGGTCAGATGGTGATCGACGCCTGCGGGCACTTTTCCAACTTGATTCAACTGGTCGGTCAGTTGCTGCTGGACTGCCTGCGCCTGCTGCGCAATCCATTTCGTGGCCCCTGGCGCGATATTTCAGGCCACCTCTATGCGACGGGGGCGACAGCCTTGCCGATCACGGCACTGGTCGGCTTTCTGATCGGCGTGGTGCTGGCCTATCTGATGGCGCTGCAGCTGCGCCAGTTCGGGGCCGAGTCCTTTATCGTCAACATTCTTGGCATTTCGCTGATCCGCGAGCTGGGGCCGCTGCTGGCGGCGATTTTGGTGGCAGGACGCAGCGGCTCGGCCATTACGGCGCAGATCGGCGTGATGCGCGTGACCGAAGAGCTCGACGCCATGCAGGTCATGGGCATCTCACAGGGCTACCGGCTGGTGCTGCCGCGTGCGCTGGCGCTGGCCGTGTCCATGCCGCTGGTGGCTTTGTGGACCATTCTGGCGGCGCTGGCTGGCGGTATGGTCGCGGCGGACCTGACCATGGACATCACGCCGTCTTACTTCATTCAAAGCCTGCCTGCGGCCGTAAAGATCGGCAATCTGGTGCTGGCCATGGGCAAGTCCGTGGTGTTTGGCGTGTTGATTGCCCTGATCGGCTGCCATTGGGGCCTGAAGGTAGAGCCCAATACCCAGAGCCTGGGGCGCGGCACCACGGCGGCGGTGGTGTCATCCATCACCATGGTCATCATCGTGGATGCCATCTTTGCCATCCTCTTCAGAAACGTGGGCTTTTAGGATGAACTACCCCCTGTGCGGCTTCGCCGCTTCCCCCCAAGGGGACGACACCTTCGCTGCGGGGCGGCCCTTGCTCGGCGTCTCTGGCTTGGGTCGCGTCAGCCTCGTGGAGCGGGGGGCACGCAAATGACAGAGGTGATGCACAACCGTCGTATCGAGGGGGCCGTGGGCGACTACGCGCCGCCGCAGGATGTGAAGCCGCTGGTGCAGGCGGTGGACTTGTGGACCGAATTTGGCGAAGGCGCATCGCGCTTTGCCGTGCACCAGGACTTGAACTTTGATGTCTACCCGGGCGAGATTCTGGCCCTGGTGGGCGGCTCCGGCACGGGCAAGACGGTGCTGCTGCGCCAGATCCTGGGGCTGCTCTCGCCATCGCGCGGCACGGTGACCGTGGATGGCAGGCCCTCGCGCGAGGTCATCAGCGGCGAGCTGGCGGCGAGTCAGGTGGGCATGCTGTTCCAGCAGGGTGCGCTGTATTCGGCCTTCAACGTGCTGGACAACATCGCATTTGCGCTGCGTGAGCAGGGTACCTTGCCCGATGCCGTGGTGCGGGATGCGGCCATGGTCAAGCTGCAGATGGTGGGCCTCAAGCCAGAGCATGCCGCGCGCATGCCTGCAGACCTGTCGGGCGGCATGATCAAGCGTGTGGCGCTGGCACGCGCGCTGATGATGGATCCACCGCTGCTGCTGCTCGACGAACCCACAGCGGGACTGGACCCCAAGGGCTCGGACGAGTTCTGCGAGCTGCTGCGCGATATCCATGCCGAGCTGGGCCTGACCGTGATCATGGTCACCCACGATCTGGATACGCTGTTTGCACTGTCCACACGAGTGGCGGTGCTGGCCGAGAAAAAAGTGCTGTTCACCGGGGCTCCGCGCGATGTGGCCCGGATCAAGCACCCGTTTATTGAACACTTCTTCCAGGGAGAGCGTGGCCGCCGTGCCATGGCCCCGGTGCAAGGCGGCATGGCCGCAGAGGAAAGCTGATGGAAAACAAGTCCCATGCCATGGCTGCCGGCATCTTCGTGCTGGTGGTGGCGACCCTGCTGGCAGGGCTGGCCGTCTGGCTGACGCGCGACAACCGCGAATACCAGCTCTATGAAATGTCCACCAAGGACGGTGTCAGCGGCCTGCAGCCCCAGGCCACGGTGCGCTACAAGGGCGTGCCCGTGGGCAAGGTGGTGCGCATCGGTTTTGATCCGCAGATTCCCGGCAATGTGCTGATTCGCATTGCCGTGGGCGAGGACACGCCGGTCACGCCGGCCACCTACGCCCAGCTTGGCTATCAGGGGGTGACGGGTCTGGCCCATATCCAGCTCGACGATGACAGCAAGTCTTCGCAACCGCTCAAACCCGGGCCCAGCGGCCTGCCGCGCCTGCCCATGAAGTCGTCGCCGCTGAACATGCTGGCCGACCAGGGGCCGGTGCTGCTGGAGCGGGTTGACGAAATTTCACGCCGCCTCAATTCCATGCTGGGTGAGGACAACCAGAAGCGGGTGAGCGTGGCGCTCGACAATATCGCTGCCGCATCTGGTGGGATCAAGGACTTGGCCGAGACCATGAACAAGACGGCCAAGGACTTCCCGCAGATCACGGCAGATGCGCACCAGACCCTGCAGTCCCTCACCAAGGCCGGCAATGCCGCCACGGGCGTGGCGACCGATCTGCAACAGACCGTGCGCAAGGTCAATGCCCCCGACGGTCCGCTGCAGCAGATTGCCGAGGGCACGCAGGCCCTGTCGCAGGCGGCCGAGTCGTTGGGGCGCAGCACCCTGCCGCGCATGAACGGCGCGGCGGACGATGTCTCGCGCGCGGCACGCACCATGGGTGCGGCGGCAGGCCGCTTCAATGACAACCCGCAGTCCGTCATCTACGGCCAGGGCCTGGGCCAGCCAGGCCCCGGAGAACCCGGTTTTGTGGCTCCGGCCAAGTGAATCGGCAACAAGGACACGACTTGCGCAAACTCGGATCAGGCAGGGTGTTTTTCCCGATAGAAATTCCCCTTGTCCCTTCCTGTTTGCGTCAGTCCTAAAGGAATCAATATGGCAGACACAAAGGTTTCACTCACAGGCCGCGAAGCATGGCGATTGCTGGGCGCTTCTTCCCTGGTGCTGGCGCTCGCAGCCTGCTCAGGCCTGCCCACGGCACCCACGCAGCCGGTGCGCTATGACCTGGGCATGGCCGACCTGGCCGCGCCGGCCGCGAATGCAGCCGCTCCTTCGGTTGCGCCGGTGCCGCTGGTGCTGGCCGAAGTCCAGGCTCCAGGCCTGCCCGAGGGCCTGACGGCCATGTTCTACCGTCTGAACTACAGCGACAGCCAGCAGCTGCGTGCCTACCAGAACGCGCGCTGGAGCCTGCCTCCTGCACAGATGGTGGAGCAGCGTCTGCGCATGCGTCTGGGGCTGGAGCGCCCCGTGCTCTCGGGCAAGGACAATGTCCGCCCCTTGCTGGCCGACAGACGCTCGATTGCGCAGCTGCGCGTGACGGTGGACGAGTTCAACCAGGTCTTTGACAGTGCCAGCAACAGCCGTGCGCTGCTGCGCCTGAGTGCCAGCCTGATTGGTGCCGGCGAGAGTGCGGGCAATCAGTTGCTGGGCCAGAAGGTGTTCACGGTCGAAGTGCCATCCAACTCGGCCGATGCGGCCGGTGGCGCCCAGGCCATGGCGCGCGCGGTGGATGAGGCGGCTGCCCAGCTCAGCCGCTGGCTGCAGGGTTACGGGCGCTAGAGCCCGAGCAGCCCCAGGCATTTCAGCTCCCCAAGCCCTGCCATGCAGGGCTTTGTTGATTCCGGGCAAGCCCTGGGCGCCGGCGGGCAGCTGCTTTGCTGATGTGGGTCAATGGCCTGGCCAGGTCTTGTTCTTAAGCTGCCAGTTCCTCAATCTCGCACAAGGAACTGCCATGGCCAGCCTCGAATGGAATGCCGCTCTCATCCTGGATTTTCCCGTCATGGACGCGGTGCATGAAGAGTTCGTCACCTTGCTGGCCCAGGTGGAGGCCGCAGCCGACGAGCAGCTGTGCGCGCTCTGGGACGAGCTGATTGCCCATACCCAGCAGCACTTCGATCAGGAAGACCGCTGGATGCAGACCACGGGCTTTGCCACGGGCAACTGCCACAGCCAGCAGCACAAGGTGGTGCTTGCCGTGATGCGTGAAGGCGCGGTCAAAGGCGCTCAGGGCGAGCTGAGCACGATTCGCCATATGGCGAGCGAGCTGGGCCCCTGGTTCAGTCACCATGCGCAGAACATGGATGCCGCCCTGGCCCTGCATATGCGCCGCACGGGCTTTGACCCGGTGACCGGCGCGGTGCTGGTGCCCGAGGCTTTGCCTGCAGAGCCGATCACCGGCTGTGGTGGTGCCTGTGGTGAAGCTGAAAAAATGGAAGTAGTAACTGCCTGAAACTGGCACGCGCTAAGGCGAGAGACAGCGAGCAAGCGCCGCCGGGCAGCGAAGCTGCCGTGTCCCCCTTGGGGGAAGCGGCGTAGCCGCTCAGGGGGTCAAGGGTATATCGCCGGGGAGGCCAGGATGGGGAAGATCTTGATCAGGCCTCCTGCCATCACCTCGATGGCCAGCGCGGCCAGAATCAGTCCCATGAGCCGGGTCATCACATTGATGCCGGTCTTGCCCAGCACGCGGGCAATAGGGTGGGCCAGTGAAAAGCACACCATGATGGCCGCAGCCACCACCACACCGTAGCCGACCAGCGCCACATGCTGCCAGATGGTACGCGCCTGATCGGCATAGATCACCACGGTGGACATGGCGGCAGGCCCGGTCAGCAGCGGAATGGTCAGCGGCACGACGGCAATGCTGTTGCCCTCGGCAGCCTTTTCGACGCCGGCTGCCAGCGTGGCATTGTTGGGGCGGTCTTCGGCGGGGCGTGCGTTGAGCATGTTCATCGCGCTGATCAGCAGCAGCAGACCGCCGCCGACCTGAAAGCTTTGCAGCGAGATATTGAAGAACTGCAGAATCTGCAGCCCCAGCAGGGCGCAGACCGCAATCACGCAGAAGGCGGCAAAGGCGGCGGTGCGAATCGTCTGCCAGCGCTGCTCGGCGTCGAAGCCGGCCGTGTAGTGGATGAAGAACGGGACGATGGCCAGCGGGTTGATGATGGCGACCAGGGTGATCAGCGGCTTGATATCCATTACAGCTCGCCTCCTGGCATGGGGGGCTTCTTGCGACTGTCTGCCTTTTGTGGGGCTGGGATAGCTTGCATCAACACTCCTGTGAAAAAATGGCCGAATCATCGACGCGGCATCAGCCATTACAGCATTGCTGGCGGTCGCGTCGCGGATTTCCCTTTTGAACCATGTTAAGGAGCTTCGCAATGGGCAGCTTTATTGAACTGACAGCCGTGGATGGCGCAAAAACCCCGGCTTATGTGGCCATGCCGGAGGGCCAGGCACGTGGCGCCATCGTGGTGCTGCAGGAGATCTTTGGCGTGAACTCGCATATCCGCTCCGTGGCGGACCGCTATGCCGCCCAGGGCTATGTGGCCGTGGCTCCCGCCATGTTTGCCCGCGTCAAGCCTGATGTGGAACTGGGTTACAGCGACGAAGACATGAAGGCTGGCTTTGCGCTCAAGACTGCGGTGGAAGCCTTGCCCGAGCCCGGCGCGCTGCGCGATGTGGAGGCGGCCGTGGCCCATGCGGCGACGCTGGTGCCCGGCGGCAAGATCGGCGTGGTGGGCTTTTGCTGGGGCGGCCTCATGACCTGGCGCTCGGCCTGCAATCTGGCCAGCGTCTCGGCTGCAGTCTGCTATTACGGCGGCGGCATGACGGGCGAGCTGGAAGCCAGCCGTCAGGCCCTGTGCCCGGTGCTGGCCCACTTCGGCAGCAAGGATCACTACATCTCGCTGGAGTCCGTCGAAGCCTTCAAGAAGGCCCAGCCCAAGGTGGAAGTGCATGTCTATGACGCCGACCACGGCTTCAACTGCGACCAGCGCGGCTCCTATAACGAAGCGGCAGCCCAGCTGGCCGGTGAGCGTACGCTGGCTTTCTTCAAGCAGCATCTGGGCTGATCGAAGTATCAAAACAATAGCTGCTAGCGCTTTATGCACAAGCGCTAGCAGCAAATGTTATTCAAGTTATGGGGTCAAGCCATAAGGCGTGCACTGCCCCAGCGCAGAGATAACGAGGAAGGGCAGCCCCGCACCGAGGCTGCCCTTCCCCTCCCGAAGAGAGAGGGGGGAGGCGGCGGAGCCGCTCAGGGGGTCTCCCTGTCCTCGCTTTCCAGATAGCGGCGGCGCCAGAAATAGGCCACCAGCACCACGGTGATGATCACCATGGCCACCAGGGCCCAGATGAAGCCGTCCTTTTTGTGCACCAAGGGGATGAACTCGAAGTTCATGCCGAAGATGCCTGCAATCAGGTTCAGCGGCAGAAAGATGGCCGTCACCGTGGTCAGCGTGCGCATGATGTCGTTGGCGCGGTTGCTCTGCGCCGAAAAGTGCATCTGCACGGCGGTCTCGGCGCTTTGCTCCATGCGGTGAATGTGATGGGTCACGCGCTCTATATGTTCGAGCACGTCGCGCGATCGCACGCGCAGCAGTTCGCGCTCATGTTGGCGCGCGGGTGTGTGCTCGGGCGGCCAGCCCTCCAGTGCCTCGGTCCAGTCCTGTACGGCGGCGCGCTGGTCTTCGCAGATTTCATCAAGCTGGTGCAGCGCCAGGCGCACGTCGAGCACGCTGGCCCAGTTGCTGAAGCGCTTGTTGGGCTTGAGCAGCGCCATCTGCCAGTGGTCGATCTGGCGCGTCAGTGTGCGGCGCAGGTCCAGATAGCCGTCCACCATGCCGTTGACCATGCGCAGCATCAGGTCGGCAGGCTCCACGGGCATCTTGGCGCTGACCTGGCGGCCGTCCGTCTTGGCGGGGCCGGAAATCAGGCGCTGCCAGAAATTCTCCAGCACAAAGCAGCCGTCGGGATGCACGGACAGCAGGATCTGGTCATACAGCGCAAAGCCCACGGGCTGGGTTTCCACGCGTTGCAGCACAGGCGCTTCGCGCTGGCCACTGTGGGCCGGGTTGTGCGATGGAGGCGGGGCGCTGGATGCAGCACTGCCGGTGCCTGTCATCACTGCAGGCGGGCCTAGCGGTGCGGCCACGGCTGGCGAGGCGGTGGCGTGGCTGCCGTTGAGCGGCGGCAGGTGGGCGTTGGCCAGGCGCCGGAACACCAGCACGTCGTACACCGAGGTGTAGTCGTAATTGGAAGGGATTGCCGGATTCAACAGGTCGGAGACATGCAGGTCAACGAGGGCGGAGCCGCCCAGCCTGGCCAGCATGGTCTGAATGGCCGGCAGTTGAGCCTCCAGCTCCGAGCGTGTGCAGGAGACCCAGTAAAACCCCGTTGTCGCCGCCTGCGTGGGCAGTCCGTCAACAGGCTGGGCATAGAGGGGAGAGATATGCAGCACGCGCATGGGAATAGGCAGTCTCGATGTCAGTGCAAGAAGAAGATGCAAAAACGGCCCGTGCAAGCTGCCCGGGCCGTCAGATCATGCCTGAAAGGCTCTCAGACACAATCATGACCTGCGCTGACAGCTATCAATTTTGTTACAGGCCGCGCAGCTTCTTGGCGGCGTCGATGGCAAAGTAGGTCAGGATGCCGTCGGCGCCCGCGCGCTTGAAGGCCAGCAGGGCTTCCATCATCACGGCATCGTGATCGAGCCAGCCATTGGCGGCAGCGGCCTTGAGCATGGCGTATTCGCCGGACACCTGGTAGGCAAAGGTCGGCACCTTGAACTCGTCCTTGACGCGGCGCACCACGTCCAGATACGGCATGCCGGGCTTGACCATGACCATGTCTGCGCCTTCGGCGATGTCCTGCGCCACTTCGCGCAGGGCTTCGTCGGTGTTGGCAGGGTCCATCTGGTAGACATTCTTGTCGGCCTTGCCCAGGGCGCCGCGCGTGCCCACGGCGTCGCGGAAGGGGCCGTAGAAGGCGCTGGCGTACTTGGCGCTATAGGCCATGATGCGGGTGTGAATATGGCCTTGGAGCTCCAGTGCCTCGCGGATGGCGCCGATGCGGCCGTCCATCATGTCGCTGGGTGCCACCATGTCCACGCCGGCTTCGGCATGGGCCAGGGCCTGGCCGACCAGCACTTCCACGGTGTCATCGTTGATGATGTAGCCGCTCTCGTCCAGGATGCCGTCCTGGCCGTGGCTGGTATAGGGGTCCAGCGCCACATCGGTCATCACACCCAGCTGGGGGAATTCCTTTTTCAGCGCGCGCACCACGCGTGGGATCAGACCGTCGGGGTTCAGGGCTTCCTTGCCGTCGGGGGTCTTGAGGCTGGATTCAATGGCGGGGAACAGCGCCAGATAGGGGATCTCCAGCTTCACGCATTCCTCGGCCACGGGCAGCAGCAGATCCAGGCTCAGGCGGTCCACGCCGGGCATGGAGGGCACGGCCTCGCGCTTGTTCTGGCCTTCGTGCACGAACACGGGGTAGATGAAGTCGTGCGGCGTCAGCACGCTCTCGCGCACCAGATTGCGGGTGAAAGCATCGCGGCGCAGACGGCGCGGACGATTCTGGGGAAAAGGAGTAGGGCTGGACAAATGCATGGGGAAAATTGTGCCCCATTCGCCATGGCTTGGCTTGCAGCTGCGTGACTATTCCATGACGGCTGCCTCATTGCGGGGTAAAGACGCGGCGCGCAGCGGCTGTGGCGCAGCGCAGGCCTTTACACTGGCCCCATGCTATGGGTCAAAGCCTTTCACATCATTTTTGTCGCCAGCTGGTTTGCTGGTCTGTTCTACCTGCCGCGCATCTTCGTCAATATCGCCATGGTCACCCCGGGCTCGGTGGCAGAGCGTGAGCGCCTGCTGCTGATGGCGCGCAAGCTGCTGCGCTTCACCACCATGCTGGCTGTGCCTGCGCTGGGCCTGGGCCTGTGGCTGTGGCTGGGCTGGGGCTTTGCGGGCGGCTGGCTGCATGCCAAGCTGGCCGTGGTGCTGCTGGTCATCGGCTACCACCATAGCTGTGTCGTGCTGCTGCGCAAGCTGGCGGACAACACCTGTCATAAAAGCCATCGCTGGTTCCGCTTCTATAACGAAGTGCCGGTGCTGCTGCTGATCGCCGCCGTGATTCTGGTGGTGGTCAAGCCCTTCTGAGTCTTGCGCCGAGAGTAGGAGGCGACTGTGTCCGATTCCGCGGTGCCGGTGATTTCCATGCGCCATACCTCGGCCTGGCCGCTGGCGCTGGTCTATGGCCTGCTCATCGTGTTTGCCAGCCTGTTCCCGTTTGACGGCTGGCGCGCCCAGGGGATTGATCCCAGCGTATTCCTGTTCGCCAGGATTCCGCCGCCGTACTGGACCTGGTTCGACGTCAACACCAATATCGTCGGCTATGCGCCGCTGGGCTTTTTCCTGGCGCTGGCCCTGATGCGCTCTGGCCAGCCCAGGCTGGCCGTGCCGCTGGCTTTTCTTGCTGGCACGCTGCTGTCGCTGTGCATGGAGTTTCTGCAGATCTATCTACCGCGCCGCGTACCGTCCAATCTGGATCTGGTGCTCAATGCCGGCGGTACCTTGATCGGTGCCCTGCTGGCTGCGCTGCTGGAGAAGCTGGGGGCTCTCTCGCGCTGGAGCGCTTTTCGCAACCAGTGGCTGGGCGAGGGCGGGGCGGGGGTGCTGGTGCTGCTGGCGCTGTGGCCGTTTGCGCTGCTGTTTCCGGCGGCCGTGCCGTTTGGCCTGGGTCAGGTGCTGGAGCGCATCGACGACACCTTGCAGGACTGGCTGCTGAACACGCCGTTCGAGGACTGGCTGCCGCTGGGCGACTTCGCGCTGACGCCGCTGTCGCTGGTGACGGAGATGCTATGCGTGATGCTGGGGCTTTGGATACCCTGTTTGCTGGTCTACTGCGCCGTGCGCCATATGGGCCGCCGCGCGCTGGCCGGACTGCTTCTGGTGGCGGCAGGGGTGGGGGTGACAGCGCTGTCGGCTGCGTTGAGCTGGGGCCCCGCTCATGCCTGGGAGTGGGTGGATCTGCCGGTGCGCCTGGGTGTCTGGGGTGGGCTGGGCCTGGCTGTGATTGCGCTGCCGGCCTCGCGCCGGGTGTGCACCGTGCTGTTGCTTCTGGTGCTGGTGCTGCATCTGAGCATCCTCAACCAGGCACCCACCAATGTCTACTTCGCCCAGACCCTGCAGGCCTGGGAGCAGGGGCGCTTCATCCGCTTCTACGGGCTGGGCCAGTGGCTGGGCTGGCTCTGGCCTTACGTCACACTGGCGTATGTAGTGATTCGACTCTCGCGTCGCCAGCAGCCTGCCTAGAATGATCCACCATGAGCGACACCCAGAATCAAGACCAGGCCGGCGGCTACTACCAGCGTCATATCTTCTTTTGCCTGAACGAGCGCCCCAATGGTGAGGACTGCTGCGCTCTGCACGGCGCCAAGGCGGGCTTTGACCACTGCAAGCGCAAAGTCAAGGAAGAGGGGCTTGCCGGTAAGGGGCAGGTGCGTGTGAACAAGGCCGGCTGCCTGGATCGCTGCGCCGGCGGTCCCGTGGCCGTGGTCTACCCCGAGGCCGTCTGGTACACCTTCATCGACGACAGCGATATCGATGAAATCGTCGAATCCCATCTCAAGAACGGCAAGGTGGTCGAGCGCCTTGTGCTGCCCGAAAGCGTGGGGCGGTGATCTGGCTGTCTTGAGTCCTGTGGCCGCCCCGACAGGCTTGCGGCAAAGCGGCTCTTGTCTGGTGCGGCCGACTTTGGGCTTGCTTGTTCAGGAACTTTAAGTGTTTTGAAGCGTCAGCCCAATTACAGCAAGCGCAAAAAGCTACAACTAGGATAGCAATCGTGAATTCCCAGACCGAACGACTGACGCTCACCGGCACTGCCGGTGCCATTGAGGCCCTGCGCGATGCGCCGCAACTGGTCGAAGGCCAGAGTCCCAAGGGCGTGGCCATCATCGCCCATCCGCATCCGCTGTTTGGCGGCACCATGGACAACAAGGTGGTGCAGACCCTGGCGCGAGCCTTTGTTCAGTGCGGCTACACAGTCGTGCGTTTCAACTTTCGCGGCGTGGGCGCCAGTGCCGGCGAGTATGACGCCGGCAAGGCCGAGCTGCAGGATTTGCTGGCCGTGGTGCAGCAGGTGGCTCCCGAAGGCCCTGTTGCTCTGGCCGGCTTTTCCTTCGGCGCGTTCGTCACCAGTCATGCACTGGCCCAACTCTGGGGTACAGGTCGGGTGCAGAAGGCCGTGCTGGTCGGCACCGCCGCCAGTCGCTTCGAGGTGGCTCCCGTGCCTGCCGAGGCCCATGACCAGACCCTGGTGATTCATGGCGAGGCGGACGACACCGTCGAGCTGTCCGCCGTGATGGACTGGGCGCGCCCGCAGATACTGCCTGTTACCGTGATTCCTCAGGTCGGCCATTTCTTTCACGGACAATTGCCTCTGCTCAAGAGCCTGGTGGTGCGCCACCTGAAGTCCCTGTAAGAGCCATTTCCCACACCTTGACGCACGTGAATTGCTGCCCCGTCTTGGTTAACTCCCTTTTCATAGCGCCAGGCCGAGGTATATCCTTGGCTTTGGCCGTTTCCGACGGTAAATCACCGCGCTTACCTTTGCTTTAGCGAGAGTCCTCTTCATGAAGCCCATCTACTCCACACTGCGTGTTCTGGCCGTTGCTGCCGCAGTGGCGCCCGTGTTTGCCATGGCACAGGTGGCGGCCCCTGTTCCTCCCGAAATTGCTGCCCGCAACTATCTGCTGGTGGACGTCACTGCCGGCCAGGTGCTGGGCGCCAAGGACGTCGATGCTCCCGTCGAGCAGGCATCGCTGACCAAGCTGATGTCGGCCTATGTGGTGTTCGACGCCTTGCGCTCCAAGAAAATCACGCTGGAGCAGCGCATGCCCGTGAGCGAGCGCGCCTGGAAGATGCCCGGCTCGCGCATGTTCATCGACCCCAAGATGCAGGTGCCCGTCAATGACCTGCTCAGCGGCATGATCATCCAGTCCGGCAACGATGCCACCATGGCATTGGCAGAGGCCGTGGGCGGCACGGCCGAGAACTTCGTCAAGATGATGAATGACCAGGCCAAGGCCCTGGGCATGAAGAACACCAGCTACAAGAATCCCGAAGGCCTGACCGAGCCCGGCCACCTGACGACGGCGCGTGATCTGGCCATCCTGGCCCAGCGATTGATGCATGACTTTCCCGAGTACATGCACTACTACGCCACCAAGCAATACAGCTATCCCGGCACGCCTGCCTCCAACGGCAGCAACCGCAATGCCTTGCTGTTCCGCGATCCCACCGTGGACGGCCTGAAGACCGGCCACACCAATGCCGCCGGCTATTGCCTGGTGGCTACGGCCAAGCGCGACCTGCCCAATGTGGGCCAGCGCCGTCTGCTGTCCATCGTGCTGGGAACGGCCAGCGAAAAAGCGCGTGCCAACGAAAGCCAGAAGCTGCTGAACTGGGGTTACACCGCTTTCGATGCCGTCAAGCTGTTTGATTCCGATCAGCCCGTCGCCACTCCGGCTGTCTGGAAGGGGGCGGCCAATGCCGTCAAGATCGGCAAGGCCGACGGCGCCGTGGTGGTGACCGTGCCCTCGGGCACAGGCGGCAAGCTGACCACCGAGGTGGTGCGCCAGGATCCGCTGATCGCTCCTATCGCCAAGGGCCAGTCCATGGGCGTGCTCAAGGTCAAGTCGGGCGCGGATGTGGTGGCCGAGGTGCCGCTGGTGGCGCTCGAGGCCGTCGAGCAGGCCGGTTTCTTTGGGCGCCTGTGGGACACCATCCGCCTCTGGATCAAGTAAGTTCCCAGGTCGGCAGGAGGCGGCTCCTGCCGGCAACAGCCTTTGTCGGCCATGCAAAGCATCTTGCTGCCTGAGGGGCTATTGCCCGCAGGTGCTTGTGCTGATTTGCGCAAGCTGGTACATTCGAGGGCTTTTCGGAATTTCCGAAGGGATTCACGTTTCCGCATCAGCATCTGTTGCTGCGGATAAACCTTTTGCTTTCACGAAGCAAATTCACGTTTAGGGACGTTTAATTAATGCCAACCATTAACCAACTCGTGCGTCAGGGCCGCACGGTCGAAGTTGTTAAATCCAAGAGCCCTGCTATGGAAAACTGCCCCCAACGCCGTGGCGTGTGCACCCGTGTGTACACCACCACTCCCAAGAAGCCTAACTCGGCTCTGCGTAAGGTGGCTAAGGTTCGTCTGACCAACGGTTTCGAAGTGATTTCGTACATCGGCGGTGAAGGCCACAACCTGCAAGAGCACAGCGTTGTGCTGGTGCGCGGTGGTCGTGTGAAGGACTTGCCCGGTGTGCGTTACCACATCGTGCGCGGTTCCCTGGACCTGCAAGGCGTCAAGGACCGTAAGCAAGCTCGCTCCAAGTACGGTGCCAAGAAGCCTAAGGCTAAGTAATCAGCCCTGGTTTTTTGAAAACAAACGGTGTTTGATTCGCCTGACTGGCGCGGTCAAACGTAGTGGCCCTGAGCACGAATGTTTTGTGCGGGTCGAGTAAGTGAGAGTTTTGAATAGCTCTCGCGGTATCTGAAAAGATGCCAACTGAAGCAAAGATAGAGGTAAAAAATGCCACGTCGTCGCGAAGTCCCCAAACGTGAAATCCTGCCGGATCCCAAGTTCGGCAATGTAGAGCTGTCCAAATTCATGAACGTGATCATGGAAGGCGGCAAGAAGGCGGTTGCTGAGCGCATCATTTACGGCGCTCTGGACCTGATCGAGAAGAAGCACCCCGGCAAGGACCCTCTGGAAGCTTTCGTTGTTGCCATCAACAACGTCAAGCCCATGGTCGAAGTGAAGTCCCGCCGTGTTGGCGGTGCCAACTACCAGGTGCCCGTGGAAGTGCGTCCCGTCCGTCGTCTGGCTCTGGCCATGCGCTGGATCAAGGAAGCCTCCCGCAAGCGTGGCGAGAAGTCCATGGCTCAACGCCTGGCCAACGAGCTGCTGGAAGCTACGGAAGGCCGTGGCGGCGCCATGAAGCGTCGTGACGAAGTGCACCGTATGGCCGAAGCCAACAAGGCCTTCAGCCACTTCCGCTTCTAATCGGAATCTCGCTCGAGATACAGGGCCGCATGCAAAAACTTGCTGCGGCCTTGTGTCGATTCTGAGCGCCCCCATATAGAGCTGCTGCCTCCTGCGCACAATGCGGGGCCGGCAGTACTCCCATACGATCAAGCAAGGATCCATCATGGCTCGCAAGACCCCCATTGAGCGCTATCGCAACATCGGTATTTCCGCTCACATTGACGCAGGTAAGACAACCACTACAGAACGTATCCTGTTCTATACCGGTGTGACCCACAAGCTGGGCGAAGTGCACGACGGCGCTGCCACCACCGACTGGATGGAGCAAGAGCAAGAGCGTGGTATCACCATCACTTCCGCTGCAGTGACCTGCTTCTGGAAGGGTATGGATCTGTCCTATCCCGAGCACCGCTTCAACATCATCGACACCCCCGGCCACGTGGACTTCACGATTGAAGTGGAACGTTCCATGCGCGTGCTGGACGGTGCTTGCATGGTGTATTGCGCTGTGGGTGGCGTGCAGCCCCAGTCCGAAACCGTGTGGCGTCAGGCCAACAAGTACAAGGTGCCTCGTCTGGCCTTCGTGAACAAGATGGACCGTACCGGTGCCAACTTCTTCAAGGTCTATGAAGGCATGAAGACTCGCCTGAACGCGAACCCTGTGCCCGTGGTGATCCCAATCGGCGCTGAAGAAAACTTCCAGGGCGTGGTTGATCTGGTCAAGATGAAGGCCATCATCTGGGACGAAGCTTCCCAGGGCATGAAGTTCGAATACCAAGATATCCCTGCTGAGCTGGTGGAAACCGCCAACAAGTGGCGTGAAAACCTGGTGGAAGCCGCTGCCGAAGCTTCGGAAGAGCTGATGAACAAGTACCTGGAAGAAGGTACTCTGACTGAAGAAGAAGTGAAGCTCGGCGTGCGTACTCGTACCCTGGCCACCGAAATTCAGCCCATGCTGTGCGGCACCGCGTTCAAGAACAAGGGTGTGCAGCGCATGCTGGACGCCGTGATCGACTATCTGCCCGCTCCTGTGGACATCCCTGACGTTACCGGTACCGACCCCGATGACGAAGAGAAGAAGCTGAGCCGCAAGGCTGACGATGCTGAGAAGTTCTCGGCTCTGGCCTTCAAGCTGATGACCGACCCCTTCGTGGGCCAGCTGACTTTCGTGCGCGTGTACTCTGGCGTTCTGACCAAGGGCGAGACCGTTCTGAATGCCGTCAAGGGCAAGAAGGAGCGTATCGGCCGTATCGTGCAGATGATGGCCAACGACCGCGTGGAAGTGGAAGAAATCCGTGCTGGCGACATCGCTGCTTGCGTGGGCCTGAAGGACGTGACCACCGGTGAAACCCTGTGCGACATCGCAGCGCCTATCGTGCTGGAGCGCATGGTGTTCCCCGAGCCCGTGATTGCACAGGCTGTGGAGCCCAAGTCCAAGACCGACCAGGAAAAGATGGGTATCGCTCTGTCGCGTCTGGCTGCAGAAGATCCTTCCTTCCGCGT
The DNA here is from genome assembly GCF_000761245.1 of Comamonas testosteroni. Taxonomy (GTDB): domain Bacteria; phylum Pseudomonadota; class Gammaproteobacteria; order Burkholderiales; family Burkholderiaceae_C; genus Comamonas; species Comamonas testosteroni_C. The sequence continues at coordinate 42,053 of NZ_AWOR01000060.1, forward strand.
GCGTACCGATGAAGAATCCGGTCAGACCATCATCGCCGGTATGGGCGAGCTGCACCTGGAAATCATCGTTGACCGCATGAAGCGCGAATTCAACGTGGAAGCCAACGTGGGCAAGCCCCAGGTTGCCTACCGCGAAACCATCCGCAGCACGGTCAAGGACGTGGACGGCAAGTTCGTTCGTCAGTCCGGTGGTAAGGGTCAATACGGTCACGTGGTGTTCACTGTCGAGCCTCAAGAAGCCGGCAAGGGCTTTGAGTTCGTCGACGCCATTAAGGGCGGTGTGGTTCCTCGCGAATACATCCCTGCAGTGGAAAAGGGTGTGATCGAAGCGCTGACCTCCGGTGTTCTGGCTGGCTACCCCGTGGTCGACGTGAAGGTTACGCTGACTTTCGGTTCGTACCACGATGTGGACTCGAACGAAATGGCGTTCAAGATGGCCGCTATCTTCGGTTTCAAGGAAGCTGCCCGCAAGGCCAACCCCGTCATCCTGGAACCCATGATGGCTGTGGAAGTGGAAACGCCCGAAGACTACGCCGGTACCGTGATGGGCGATCTGTCCTCGCGTCGCGGCATGGTTCAGGGCATGGACGACATGGTCGGTGGCGGCAAGGCCATCAAGGCTGAAGTGCCTCTGTCCGAAATGTTCGGCTACGCCACTTCGCTGCGTTCCATGACCCAAGGTCGCGCCAGCTACACCATGGAATTCAAGCACTACGCTGAAGCTCCTCGTAACGTGGCTGAAGCCATCGTTGCTGCCCGCGCCAAGTAATTGACGCAGGTTTGACGAATCCGTCATAATCTAAGGCTTCCAATCGCGGCAGTCCCTTGAGGATTGCCGCGATTTTTGCCGGTCTGCGATCCCATGCCGTCCTGTTTCCTGTGCGGGGCGAGTCAGCAATGAGGTGCAGACCTTAAACATCACACAGGTTTTTGCTCTTTCGGAGAAATCATGGCAAAAGAAAAGTTTGAACGCACCAAGCCCCACGTGAACGTGGGCACCA
>NZ_AWOR01000061.1 GCF_000761245.1 Comamonas testosteroni
TTTTCTTGAATTAATTCGATCTTGTAGCCGTCGGGATCCGTCACAAAAGCAATCACGGTGCTGCCGCCTTTGACGGGGCCTGCTTCGCGGGTCACATTGCCGCCGGCTGCCTTGATCTTCTCGCAGGCTGCATAGGCATCTGGCACACCCAGAGCAATATGGCCATAAGCTGTGCCCATGTCATAGCTCTCGGTGCCCCAGTTATAGGTCAACTCGATTTCCGCTTGATCCGGGTTGCCACCTTCGAATCCGAGAAAGGCCAACGAGTACTTGTACTCGGGGTTCTCGGACGTGCGCAGCAGTTGCATGCCGATGACGTTGGTGTAGAAATCAATAGAGCGCTGGAGATTGCCAACGCGCAGCATCGTGTGGAGGAATCGCATAGGCACTATTTTGCCAGCAGGTTCTGAGTTGCCGTTAGTAATACTAATTTTGTTCCTGCTAGATGAAGCCGTTTCATAGGCGTAAGTGATAAGGCAAGAACAAAAACTGCTCCTTAGTAGGACAGCGTGACGAACAATGATCTCACAGGCTGGAAGGGGGGAGACCCTCATGAAAAAATTATCCAACACATCCAACACGGAGGTTGGCAGTTTTTCAAAAGATTTTGCTGGAAGCAGACCTTGCTGCTGTGGTCTTTTCCATAGATCGCCAATTGCGATCTAGAGTCCTGCCACGCAAAAAGCAGGGGTGATCCAGCTGAGCAGTAGTTCTGCATACGGATGCCTAATGCCGTCGCTTGTCTATTTATTGACGGGTGCGAAATCGGCTGCGGTATTCAGCAGGCGTGGTGTTCAGCTGCCTGCGGAACGCGCGAGTCAGCGTATCGGTGGTGCTCAGGCCGCAGGTGATGGCGATGCGTACCAAAGACTCATCAGATGTCTCAAGGCGGTTGCGCGCCATCTCCACGCGCACGGACTCTATATACGCGGCAGGCGTGGTACACAGCTCGGTCTTGAACAGCCGGGCCAATTGTCGCTCGCTGACGTGGATTCGTTCGGCCAAGAGCGCTACTTCGCAAAGGCCGCCGATAGCGGCCTGTCAAGCAGAAGTCGAATGACTGCTGTCGTGGAGCTCACTGAACGCCACGAACTGACATCCACGGCTGCATGTTCGGTACGTCCTGATGCCGGCGGCTTATCTCTGACTCAAAGCCTTCCTCTACGCAGTTTTTCCAGCTCAGCTCTTTCCTTGGCTAGCTTGGCCTCACGATCTGCGATCTTGCCAGCTTTGCCTGTTTCTCGCGCATCGTCGAGATCACGTTGCCGCTTCTCCACCTTTCTCTCTTGCTCGGCAATTTGTGCTGCATATTCCTGCTCGAGTTTGGCGTCACTGCAATGGGCATGGTTTTCGCGCAGCGCCTTCTCCAGGCCACGTGCACGGCTCATCTGGCCCTTGGCCTTGGCATACTCGATGTCGCGTGAGATTTCCGCTCGCTTGCTTTCGCAGGTTGCATGCACGGATTGCGCCAGTACAGCTTGAGCGGCCAAAGCGGAAACAGCGATTGCAATCAAAGTGACAGAAGTGCGCATAGGGCTTCATTTCGATAAGTTGGGCTGCCCATGATGCCTCAAGGCATACAGACTTATACGAGCATGCACACAAATAGCTCCTGCGCGGTCTCTGGAGATAGGAAACGGCAGCACTGGGTCGGAATGATGGTCAATTAAGACCAGCGCCTGCACCTATTCGGTGTCTTCTATTCGGAGAGGTTATTGAGATGCAAAGCCTTGCAGACACTCACCGCAGACCAGTTTCAGGCCAGGCTTCCCCCATACGGAGATCGTATCCTTGCAGCCGCTGCAGCTGTATTTCACCCGGTTTGATTTGTTCGTGGGAGCGATAGGCACACTCGTTTCTCCTGCAGCAGCGGCAATAGCTTGACCAGTGGGCTTCACAACCTCCGCTAAGGCTGGGATGCTGGCCATCGGCGGTTTGGTGCCCTCAATTCCTTGAATATGGTTGGCCATGCTCGCTTGGCCAGCGATCAAATGATCTGCAGAGGGGAAGCGGTCGTACCAGCTGAGCGTGAAATTTGCGGTCAGCAGCTCCTGGCATGCAGCCAGAAAGCGTCCTCCCTGTATGGCGTAGTCCGCCATGCAATCGCCTGTTCGCGCACCACCAGGTTGCCCGGTGGAAGAGGGCATGAGCCCAATGCTCTCCATCTTTCGTGCCCATTCCTCATTGTGATAGCGGCCTCGGCCTGGCTTGCCAAAATGGTGCTGCCACAAGTGCGTCATTTCATGTACTTGGGTCTGGAGTGTTTCGATGATCGGTACGACCGCAAAGTAGGTCGGATTCATCGCAATCTCATCTGTGGTTGAGCCGTCCAACGAGGCAAAGCGAGCTGCAGAGAAGTAGCCGAAAGTACGCTTTTCCCGCTGCAGCGTAATCAAGCAACTCGGGAGCTCCCCCCCAAACAGCCGCTCGTTGAAATGGTCGTACGCCATCTGCAGCTCGTTGTACGTTTCCAGCGTGGGTGCCAGGCGGCGTGAATGCGCGGGGTCAAGCTCAGTCGACTTAAGTTGCATATTTGTATTGTGCAATACAAATCATTATTCACAAACATCCACTTTGGACGGCGGATCGACGTCTCGCCGAGATGGCCACGAAGTTGAACGTGGCCTATCTACCGCCTTTACATTGATAGCCCTTAAAGGCCTGCCTGCCCATCGGATAAGCAGAGGCCATCAGGCACAGCCTTCTGAACTGGCGCGGACAGCACCTAGACCAGCAGTGCTGCACCTCAATCCGCAGCACTGACGAAGCGCCGCCAACATCCAGGTGCAAATCTGCATCAAGGCTTTATGCTGTACGTTTATACAGGCAAAAGCCTTGCATGCCGCAACCCACTCCATCACACACGATCCAGGTGACTATGACCGCTAACTGGTAATGGGAGAGTCTCTGTTATCGATTCAGGGATCAGTAGGCGAATGCGCCGCGATGTTTTTGCACGAATTCTTTCCATCGAACAGGCTCACGGCCGGTAATCTCCGGAAAATTGTCAAACGTGTCTTCGACTCCTGGAATGGCCCGTGCGGCAACGCGTTTAAAGTTGTCATACACACAATTCATGTACGCCATCTCGGCGCCTACTGCCCGCATGTTCTCTAGAAATACCTCCGGGGGAAGTGCTTCGTAGCGGAATGGTTGCCCCAACAACTCGCTCATGATTGCCGCGATTTCGTCGTAGGATTTTGCATCGTAGCCTAGCCGATAGGTCTTTCCTGCGTGCTTGTCCGGGCGTAGCAACGCCTGTGAAGCTACCGCTGCGACGTCTTCGCCGTCGACCCAACTGAAAGGTGCATCGCCGGTGAACTGCTGAATGACTCCGGCGTTCACCGCTTGGGTGCCGTCGTAGCTGAGCAGGTTTTGCATGAAGGCTTCCGGGCGCAAGTGCGTGAAGGAGAAACCTAACCATTCAATGTAGCGTTCCACGAATTGGTGCCAGGCCCAATGACCTACGGTGGTGTCGTCACGTCCGCAAGCCCCGAGATGCACAACGTGTTGCACGCCGGCCTGTTTCGCATTTTCGAGAAATGCCTTGCTCTGGCGCAGCATGTCTACGGTGTAGCCCGTCACGAGAAAGGTGCGGTCGATGCCTTGCAGGGCAGGGGCAAGCATCTCCTCTCTATCAAAATCAAGAACGACCGTGCGAATGCCTTGGGCTTCAAAAGGTTCGGCTTTGGCTGCTGAGCGCACGGCTGCCACCAGCGTGATGGAGTCATCAGCCAGCAGGCAGCGCAGTGTGCTGCTGCCGATTTGGCCAGTGGCGCCGGTTATGAGGATCGTCGGTTTGTGCTGGGTCATGAACTTACCTGTGGGTTGGTTAATGTCTTTGTCACCAGCTTATCGATGAAAACAGGTCAGATTTGCGGTATCTTTTCCTGAATCCATGGAATCAAATTCATCAATAAGGGTTTTTATGCTCTCTTCTGAGCGATTGAAGGGCATCGATGTATTTGTCTGCGTCGCGGATTCAGGCAGTTTCAAGACCGCTGCCGAGCGAATGAATCTGACGGGATCGGCCGTCAGCAAAAGTATTGCCCGGCTGGAGAGCAGGCTTGGGATTCGGTTGTTCAATCGAACAACTCGCAGTTTGAAACTGACGGATGCGGGCTCGGTGTTCTACCGCACTTGCACTGGCGTGCTAGCTAACCTTGAAGAAGCCGAGTTGTCGTTGCACGCCGAAAACACCGAGCCTCGTGGCAGGATTCGCATTGATCTACCAGCGGCTTTCGGTCGCTTGCAGGTGCTTCCGATCATTCTGCGGTTCGCCCAAGATCATGCGTTGCTGCTGCCGCACATTTCGTTTTCTGACCGGTTCATCGACCCAGTCGAGGACGGCGTAGATATCGTCGTGCGCGTCGGCGGCTCTGACGTTTGGCCGCCTGCACTTGGGCATCGCTACCTGGGCTGCGAGCGGCATATCTTTTGTGCATCACCTGCATATTTGAGCAAGCACGGCACGCCTGTGAATGATCGCGACTTGGAGCATCACCAATGCATCGCTTACGGCAGGGCGGATGGAACGGTCAGTCCGTGGCGTTTTTCGGGAAGTCGGCCCGGCGAGGCGGAGCGCAGGGTCATGTCCGCTCGATTTGTGGTGGGTGACGGTGAGGGCCAGGTGACGGCGGTATTGGCGGGATGTGGTATCGCGCAACTGCCCACATGGTTAATCAAACATCAGCTTGAGGACGGGACGTTAGTGGAGGTACTTCCCCATCTGGCTACCGATGGTTTGACGATTAATCTAGTCTGGATCAAAAGTCGCCAGGTACTACCCAAGGTCAGTGCTTTGCTGGACGCACTTGCCGCTGGTCTTGCAGACGTTTCCCCGCAGGGGGCGTGAGCCCATTGTGCTGGGGATGCTAAGTGCACTGCTGATGCCCTTTCACAGCCAGGGCACGCCGATGAATGCATCTGTGATGGGAGTCTGCTGGGCGCGTTCCCTTGTCCGCTCGTAGGTCTTGTGCACGACTGCATTGATGGAGGGATTGGTAGCTTCAATACGCTGAAATCGGGCCTTCGCTCCGTGTCCTAAGAGACAAACCGGCGAAGCCGCTGCAGCGTCTGGATAAACTCCGGCGATAGGAGGGAACCATGACGTAACAATTCGCAAAAGACGAACGAACCCCAGTCCTTGACGTTTTCAGGCTGGCCCTGGGCGTTTTCATTGGCGTGCTGGCTGCACTGATCGCCCACGACGCTATCCGCGTGAAGATAGCTTTCGACGGGATAAAGCATTTTTCAGAGCAGATGGACAAAAAGATGGCAAAGCCAAAGCAGCCTGCCGATAAGGAGAGCCGCTAGCGTTATCCAACGCTGTAGATCGGTGCATTGGCGGCGTGGCCTTCGGTCTGGGCTAGCTCGGTCTCTAGCAGTTCGATTTGCTCCATGAGGCGCTTGTTTTGACGTTTCAGGCTTTCAGCCAGTGCTGCGTGTGCTGCGGCGTGATTGAAGGCCACGGCGTCTGCGGTCATGCGGCCCCAGGTGGACTCCCAAAAAAGGGCAAGCATCACGGAGCGTGGCGCTTGCCCTCGGGCACGGTACTTGCGGAGCGTTGAGGCGCTGATTCCAAGGTGGCGGGCTATCTGGTCGATATCGCCATGGATGTCGTTTAGCAGCGTGTGGAGATGGGGGAGATTGGCTTGAGATGGTGCACGGAACATCACATGACGTTCGAGCGATCGTTATACAAACTGGAGCGATCTACGTTTAAGCAGCTTGGCCCTGAGTCTGACGGCCAAGCTATTTAACATAATATACATCGTGTCTAGTAGACAAGCTCTAAAAATAGGAGCGCTAGAGCTCCAGTTTTTAAGGCTTTCAGTAGACCCATGGGACTACGTTTTTACCTCTTCCTCTTAACCAATTCCGCGAGAGTTACAAATAGCTCCCGTTGACGCACGGTTCGGACTCTAAGGACTTCGCTGCCAACTGTCAAACATTTTTGTTTGACCCGTCATCTTTTTCCGGCATCGGCGCTGCGTCCGCTGCTACAAAGTCGCAAGCACTGGACACGTTTCGAGCCCCCGCAGGAGCCGCACGGCATCCAGTCTGAATCCACCATTGAATCGTTCACATTGTCGACGTCTCCACATCCAACTGGACACGTATGTGGATCAAACCCGTGGCTGCAAGAACCATCGTCACGCAGCATCTGCACGGTCTTCGATCGTTGAGCAGGCGTTGTGTAGCCGTGTTGAACAGCGATCTCGATGGCGCGATCGAGCTGCAGCTCGGGCACCTGCAGCAGCGCCAGGTCGATGCTGGCCCCCACGCGTAGCTCGTAGGTCTCGTACACCTGGCCACAGCCTCGATTGGCTGCGTCCGACAAGGCTGCGCACTTCGCTGCCCAGTCGTTTTCCGAGAACACTTCCGCCACGCGAGCTGGTGCCTCGTCGAGCGCTACGACACTTGGAGACGTAGTAGTAGTTCTTTGTATAGAAGACCCTTGTATATAGAGTGCAGGAAACGGCAAATCAAGTTTGCAGGTTTCGGCAGACGTTTTTGGCTCCAGTTTGCAGGTTTCGGCAATCGGCTTTGAGGCTTGCTTGATGACTTGGCCAAGCCAGTGGCCATCAACGTAATCGAGTAGCCCTTCCAGGACAGCCTGCCGCTCGTCATCGGTCATGGGGCGACCTGGGCATTGCGTGGGCAAAGCCCTTCCCGACCCGCCGCAGTTCCGGCACTGCGTACCGTCGTGACCGATGCTGTGGAGTGAAAAAATAGCGGGCCGTGGCGCTGGCTGGTCGGAGTCCATCATGGTGCGGTCCATGTGCTCGAGCTCAGCTATGACGGCTGGGCAGACTGGCATCAATCCATTGCCTGGTGGCCAGTGCTGCAGCCACATGACCTGATCCGGGTATCGAAGGCCGAGCTTCGTGTGGCGCCAGGTCAAACTTCCTTCGGCAAAGGCACTGAGCACGTTCCATCGGTGCCGCAGCCGAAACCAGAAGCTACGTGATTTCCATAGCAGCAAACGCTTGTCTGGCGAGAGGTTGAAGCTGTCTTCATCGTCTAGTTCATGGTTTTGTGTGCTCATCGCCTTAGCTCCGCCAACGATCCATGCCGTGGTTAATAGCTCTGCTCATAGCGTCGCGTGTGTATTGAGACACTGGGGCGGTATGGAGATTGAAAAGGTTGCTTGCTATCCGTGAAGCGATGTCCTTGCCATATTCCTGCTCAAGTTGCTCCACAAAAGTCGTGGCGTCGGGGCCTACATACAGTAAGACGGCCTCGCGTAAGCGTAGTTGGCCAACCATGTTGTGGATCGAGCCCTCACGCGCTTCGTGAAGCTCGGTTTGCAGACGGGAGACTGTGCGTTCAAGCACCTCGATCTTCTGGACCAAGACGGTCTCTGTTGTGGATTCCATGCCGCTTTCCTTGCTCAGTGTGCTGCATCAACCGCTGCCTGAATCTTTTTCATAGGCGTGCCATCAGCGTTACATGCAAAGACCTCGTTGTTCTCAGAAATAGTAGGGACTGACACGTCCCGACCTTGGTATGTGAGCGGCGTCCGCTCTGTCTCCCATGCTGTATATGAGCAAAGCTCAGACTTCGGATTCCGAATCAGCAACATACCCGCTATGATGTAGCGAGCCTTCTTCACTGCGCAATCGCCGGGTTCGGGGTCTTCGTTGTTGGCTGGCATCGTGCATCCTACGAGCCCTTGAATAGATGAGGTGTAGTCGTCGTACTGCCGCGTGTCTTTCAGAACAATAGTGTTCTCGGCCGCGTGTGCCGACGCCAAGGCAACGGTAGCCAACGTGAGTGCGATCATTTTTTTCATCATGTTTTCCTTTGCGCAGTTTTTGAGGAGGACAAAGCTAGGTATTCCCTATGTATGAGTGAGCTCTAGACCATCTTCAGTGCTGGATTGCTGGGAGGGATGGGCTGGACCCACCGGCCTGGGCTGGTGAGGACAACACAGGCCAGATGGGCCACTACCGAGCCGCGGCTGTGGATCTCATAGCGGACGATGTTTGTGCGGTTTGGGGCTGGCAGGTGCCAGCCACACTTGATGACCTCCCGCTGGGTCTTGGTGCTCAGCTCGTCGACGGTGAGATCCTCGTGGCCGTCCTCACGGTCGCCATGGCGTGCGTACTCCTTGAAGATCTTGGGCGATACCAGGGCCATGCCCTCCTCCACGAAGTGAATCGCCGCGCCGGTCTCATTGAACTTGAGCTCGCGATTGACCAGACCCATCTGCACCCACTGCATGAAAGCCAATGCCAAGGGGCTTGGCTCGGGTGGCGGCTTGTCGGGGTTTGCGTCGATATCGGGCAGCGGCTGAAGCAGAAGAACCGGCCCCGGTGTGGCTGCTGCCGCCGGCGGCGGACTTGCAGTGACGGTACGTCCCTTGAGTACGGGCAGGTCATCGAGCTCGTCCAGATCAGCGGCCATGCGCTTGAACTCGGCACTCACGCTTTGAGAGCGCGGCACTCGGTCATGGCGTAGCACGGGGGCGGGATTCTTAGGTGCGCTTGGCGCTGGCGGCGGCGCAGCTGCTGCAGGTTTGACAGAAGGCGGCCTTGCGGCCGCAGTTGCGGCAGCTTGGGGCGGCTGGTGCACGGTGGCGGGCTGTTGAGGCGCAGCTGCTGGTGGAGGCACCGCTGCGGCATCTTGGAATGGTTGCTCCAAGGGCGTAGTGCCCTTCTCTGCCGGCTGTGGGTTCTTGGCCGGCTTGTTCTTTTTGCCAGGCTTGTCCGATGCTGTTGCAGATTCGGATGGATCGAGGAAGTAGCTGCCCTCGCTGTCACCCAGCAAATAAGCGGCTTCGCCGTTGTCGAGGCTGTCGTAGTCGAGCTTCAATGGGGTGGGCACGCCGGATCTCGATGCTGCCCCAGCTTCAAACTCGTCGTAGGCTGTATCAGCTTGGGTCTGCTGCACTGGCGCCGTAGGCGCCCTAACTGCCATGACTGCCGCAGTTTGGGATGGAGTTTCTGGTGCAGTGGTCTTGGCTGCTGCCGCAGTGGTTGCCGCAGGCCTGGGCTTTGCCGCAGCAGTTGGCGGCTTGGTGAAAGTGGGCTCCCGCATGATGGCGGCATGCTTTTTAGCTTCTGCGGCATCCTGGGGGCGTTGCTTCGCAGGCTTTGGCGCAGCTTGGGTTGGCTGGGCTGGGGATGCCGCAGCTTGGGGCGCATTGGCATCGATTGCTGCCGCAGATTCCGATGCACTGAGAGTTGCAGCAGCTTGATGTTCATCCTGCCCTGCTCCATCCTTGCGGCGGTCGCGGATCTCCAGCCGGCCGCGCATGGGGGCTGGGTACTTGCTCTCGTGGTTGAACAGCTTGGCCAGGGGGAACTTGAGCATGGCAAAGTCATGCATATAGGCGCCCTGCTCTGACCCATCCTCGGCATAACCGTGCACGGTAACATGCCAGACGGCCTGGCCGCTGGCAGGGTTGAGCTCGATCGCGCCATAGTCCTGCCAGGTGTCGAACAGTCGGTCGTTCTTTGCGTTGCCAGGCACGCTTTCATCGGGCTCGTTTGCTTGGATGTGCTCTCGCACGGTATCAGCGAGGCGCTTGGCCACGAACCAGATTGCCCCCTCGAACACCCAACCTGCCGCACCGTTGCGGTTCAAGGGGAGCTGTGTGCCGGCTTGGAGCATGGTCCTCATGGACTGCATCAGCAGCTCGATGAGAGGCACGGCCTTGGCCGTGGCGAAGCGGGCCTTGGAGCCTTTTTGCAAGGCACGTTGCGTTGAAAGCTGGTCGGCGCGCTTGACGATCTTGGCGACGAGACTGTCCTTGTCCTGGCCGGTGAGGTATTGCTCCAGGGCATCCAAGGCGGTGGGCGTGTGCGCCAGGAATCTCAGCGCACTTTCTGGCGCAATGCGGGGCAGCAGCAGTTGGGCCAGCTTGGCATGGGCGCTGTAATCGCGCTGCCCCTTGGGCGCAAAGTCCACCAGGTACTCGGCAGTGCGTTGGCCAGCGATCTGCGACAGGCTTCCGCCTGCAGGTGCCCAACGGATAGGATCGTTCTCGCCGACTTGACGCCATGCGATACGCAGGTCGGTCATGGGCTTGGCGATGTCATGCAGCAAAGCGCAGAAGAACACCACATAGGTCCACTGGTCGCGCTGGGCGTCGACGATCTCAATCTGGCTTCCGCCTGGCAAGAGATGGGCATTGCGCCAGGTCATGGCCGCGAGCAGCATTTCGATGGTGTGCGACAGCAGGCCGCCTGCGTGGGCGTGGTGGTGCGCTTCGGAGGCCGGCATGAGCTGCACGAACTCGGCGTACCGCCGAATCGCTGGCAGCAGGTCCCGTTCCCAAATGGCCTGGGACTGGTGCGACTGGCTCCAGATCTGGGTGATAGCCCGCTCTGCGCGGACCGTGGCCAGCAGTTGCTGGGCGTTGAGCACGCGCAACCATCCGGGCTCACTGCCCGCGATGTGGATCTCGTCTGGCTTGAGTGGCAGATGTTGAGCGCCCGTCGATACTGGCGCGTCGGGCAGCGGCAGCGGGCCTGCAGGCGCAGACTGCACGGGCTTGGCCTTGCTCCAGGGCACCATCGCAAGCAACTTTGAAGCAATACTCTTCACGCGCACTCCTCTTGGAGCAGGATTCGAGCGAAGTGCTGGGCACGCGCTGACTTGCCATCGGTGGGTGTCCAGATAGACAGTTCCTCCCCCGGCTGGCCCAGCGTGAGGAAGTCCATGAAACTCTGCTGCAGCGGGTTCCATTTGATGCGTGAGGCGATGCCGTCGCGGCCCCAGTCGCCGCATGTGTGCACGAACGGCTGCGCCACGACTCGCATGACGAAGCCGTGCCAGTTCTTCTCTTGCTGAGGTTTGGGCACATGCAGCATTTTGGGATGGTCAGCAACCAGCTGCAGCAGGATTGAGCGCACGCAGAAGATTGGGTCAAGCTCCTCCTCCAGATGCTGCTCCAGCCCCTCAAAGCGACCTAACCAACGCATGAGCGGGTTCGTTTTGCTGGCAAGGCCCAGCAGTTGCAAGCTATCTGCGATAGTGAATATCGAACAGCCTCGATCAAGCGGATCTCTGCCTAGAAATGGTGGATCACTGTTGGCTCTCTGCTGGATGTGCTGACTATGTAGGTGCGGTGCGCGGGCGAGGTCGTCCATGGGGCGCAACCGTACCTAGTGCGCCCTCACCTGTCAGCGCGAAACCCTGCGGTGATGACCGGAGGCTTTTCGCTTGAAATCTCTGGTAAAAAATGCTATTTACATTACATATCTAGACGCAATTTTTCACTAAAACCAGATCCTAGCTAACGCATCACATACCATGTTTTTTCTATGGCAAGCAGTCCTGATGGGAATAGATCCCTATCGTTAAATTAAATGCAAAGAACCACCAGCGATGATAATGGACATCGCCAATGGTTCTTGATGTATCAAAACAACGTACTCTTCAATGCTCAATTTACAGGTGTCTTTGGGGTCAACCGAGTTTGAGTATTTCGATCGCAGTATTGCTTCCTTAGTATTTGCATTGACTGAAGAGCACGATCTCTTTCTGTAAGCATGAGGTTACGGTAGTCATCTCCGCTTACAGTTGGAGGGTTCATGTATTCCCAGGTATCAAAGCGACACTTTGCGTCTTCTATAAGAGCATCTGTGGGTGATTGTGCAATTAGGCTGATTACAAGCATCCGCAAAGCGTCGATTTGCGCTTGCAACTCTTCCATTTCTGTCATCCAATCTATCCTTTGTACTTCCAATGCATGATCAAAAGCCTGCATGTGGAACTACGCGAGGCGCAGCTACAGGCTCTTACATCGCAATTTCCACGCCTGTCCGACGTTCAGAGGGGTCAAGCCAACTCTGTCTAATCGATGTTAGCGCACGATTAGCATTAAAGGATGAGAAGAACTCCTTAGTCTTAACAGATTGTTACTTTTTAGAGTCCTTGCGCACGGCATCGCTACTGCCCAACACCACTGCTAATGTGTGCGTTTGTGCGCTGTTGCCGGTGTCAAAGACACCTTGTTAAGGTGGAGGATGAAACCGGAGGTGGTTTATGTGGACGAGACGGCAGTTCAGCCGGGAATTCAAGGTTGAAGCGGTCAAGCTGGTGACCGAGCGAGGCGTTGTAGTGGCGCAAGCTGCGCGCGACCTAGATGTGAACAAGACGCGGCTGAGGGCATGGATGCGACAGTGGTCACGCCAAATGCGTTCTACCCTCTTTGGTGTAAGCCGAGCTCGTCTTGTTTGCCCCAAAAGCGTCATGCAGAATTCGATTCAATCCACCTGTTACACCGAGCCTAGGCCCCCCTCAATCTTTCCCTAGGCATGACTCGAAATGTCATCGGCCCTTTATTAAAGCCCGCAGCAAAAGCTCGCGGGCTTTTTTTTGAGACACGCAGTCACGCTGCATTTAGCTTGGCAACCTCATCAAAGAAAGATGACAACCGCGAAGGGAGGGTGCACCGTTTGAGATTCAACAGATATCACAAGTTGAATCAAAGGTATCCAATCGCTCAATCTGTAAGCGCCTACATACCTGCTTACATCTGCCGGTTACAACAAGACGGACTCACAAAGAAACATCAGCTCGCAGGTTCTGCGGCCAGTCTCTGAGATGTAGGGAGTGTCCTCATGAAGAAAGTTAATCCTGCTGCCAAACACGCAAACCGCGCCTATGTACGCATGCATACATATGTGACGAAACATTTTGACTGGGATCTCTTCACCAAAGACTACCGCGTCGTCCTGAACACAGACCAGGATGGAGGCGTAACGCTCTACATCGTCAAAGTCTTTGACAAGAACGGTCAGTTGGCGGCACTGGGGCCGAAGATCCCTAACCAGATTACTTTCTCTTACCGCCAGGCACCCATCATGTCGGTATGGACTGAGTTCTTCGATGACGGCAAATTCACCTGGCGCAATGTCTCGTGCCGCTAGATGCGACAGCGGACACGCGAGGTGGCAAGTCAAGTTGATTTCTTTCCACCACCGACAAGGTAGACGTTGCCCTCAGCCACGTTGTTGAGAAGCTCGCGATACGCATTCACCAAGTGATCGCGGCCAAGCCTGAATGCGGGGTCCGTTCTATCTGGTCCATCCTGATGCTTGGCATCCAGCTGTGCAGCGCGCAGCTCTCTCGCCACCTGGTGCGCAGTCTCTGGTGGAAGCACCTTGACGACTGCCGTTAAGATCATGGACAACGCAGCGAATGCGCCAGATTCCTCCTGGGTCATGAAGCACCTCCAGTGTGTTGACCCATTTTAGTTTCCAGCCGTGCATGGGGCTTATTTCTTCCCACCATCTCTGAACCATTCCCCAAGCAGACCCGAAAGGTCACCGGCCCTCTATCCAAGCCTGCAGCAACCGCTCGCGGGCTTTTTCTTTACCCACATAGGAGATTCCATGCATTCGACTCCACCCACTGCTCACACTACAAGACTGCTCGCGGCCCAATGGGCTCTCACCGGACTCGGCCTCTTCTGCCTGGTCGGCGCGGCCGTGGTGATCGCACTCACGCCAGAAGCCTGGCCCCTCTAAGCGTTCAGCTTTGATAGCCGCAAGCGATTTATTAAACAGGAGATCCCCATGCTGAAGACGATTCTTGACTCCCTGATGGTCATCGTTGGCACCCTACTTCTCGCAGTCTGGCTGTCCGCGCCTGATGCCCAAGCCGATGAGCCCAAGACCATCACTCAACGCCTGCGCGACGAGTTCGCCTGCCCTGGCATGCATGCAGAGTGGCTGGACGATAAGACTGCACAATGCTTGAAGGAACGCCCGTATTTTGACATCCACAAGACCTCACCGAAGAAGGTGCTTACTTCTTTATTCTTTATCGCCCCAAAATATAGACAATAAGCATTGAAGCATTGAAGCATTGAAGCATTGAAGCATTGAAGCATTCAGCGCAATAGCTTGGTTCAGACCCAATTTCTCAGCCCCTTGTCTGAGAACCCGCACTCCAGCAGTCCACTAGCGAGCTGAAGACCTCTAGGTGTGCGATGAATGCGATTGAGTTCACTCCAATTAATAAGAGACAAAGGCTTATGACCAAGCCACCAATCCAGCTTGTGTACTTTCCGTTGAGGCGAAGCAGGAAGCGCCACCTGTCCCTCGTTCGAGGCTTCATACTGAGCGGCCTCGCGATCCTTGCGACCTGCTTAGTTTTAGCAGGCTGCAAAGCTGAATCAGGAACGGGACTCGACAAAACTGCTGCGTCCTTCAAAAAGGCAGCCGTTAGTGCCTGGCAGTGCCCTGGAATGAAAGCGATTTGGGTCAGTGAGAGTATCGTGAAGTGCGTCAGAGAGGAGCCATAAGCACGCGAACCGCGACCCATGGTGCAGCGCGGCATAAAAGGATGCGGTCAACAAGACGCCAGCGATACGACGATGCCGTCCTCGTCCTTTCTCCTTGATTCTGACAAGAACCAATCGGCTCTATATGTTGCTACGAACAAAGAATGGACCATCTCCACCTGTCCATGGCTGCCTATCAGGGCCATACATCCATCGACCAATGTCCCCTCCCATGTTCATTGATCCCATTGCACAACTAGATCGCTGATTAGCCATCGAGACAAATTCAGGCCTCGGCATCACTGCACAGCCAGTAAGCGCACTGGCGAGGATGGAAATCACAAGAAGCACTTTCATGGCGCTCCCAAAGAAAGTTGAGCCTCTAGGCTACTCACTCTAAAGCCAGAGTGAGTTCTTGTTGGACCGCTTCTTGGCTAACTAGTTCATCTGACAGCTCGCATGCACGCGGGCTATTTTGGTGATGGAGGCCTGATGCTCAAGAGCATGGTCATTTACCGCACAGCTGACAGTTAGAGAGTGGCTCAACGAAAAGAGCTCCCGCAAATCCAGCCGTGAGTGCATCGTGCGCAGCTGCCATTCCTGCCCCTCGGCATGCCGAGTGGCTGGGTGAAAATACCGTGCAGCGTCTGAGGTAGGCTCCTGCCGAGAGCTACTGACCGCTGTAGATCACCTTTTCCTGCTGGGAGCTCAAGATGCTGTCCATCATTTGCTCTACGGCATAAAGGTACTGAACATTGGACACAGGGCCTCGAGCATTCGGCGATAGCCATGCCTGGGCGCGCTCCATTGATGCTGATGTGAAGAAATACTTGTCAAGCGCGGTATCTCTGCGTCCTCTAGTAGCCGCAATGCGCTGTGCTGCAACGTCCAGGTAGAGGCAGAAATCACGCGGCTGTAGCCAGCATTCAGCCACTGACTCTTTCAACCCGGCTAGTCCATGTAGTCGATAAGTCTTCAAAGACTCAGAGGCTGCTTTGTTGACTTCACTAGCGACAGCATTGGAGTTTTGCCCGAAGCACTCCAAAGCAAATGACGAAGCGCACATTGCCGCGACGCCAACCGCAATAGCTTTAGTTTTCATGGCCTACAACGCCTCACTAAAACGCGATTTAACTATCTTATTTTGATAGCACCCAAGACATTATCTAAAGCCTAGCAGGTCGAAATATTTCGATTCTTAGTGGAAAACCATTGAAGGAGCGACCGTTCCGAACTGACGGCAGCGATGATCATCGTCTCCGGCGGCCGTGCTCTGGGCTAGGCTGAGAAGTTCACCGAAGTGATCGCCCCCTGGCCGATAGCGGCGTGAAATTGATCAGCTCTTCCTCTACGCAACTGTTACACGCTCGTTCAACATCTGGCTGCTGTAGCTGCGCATATTGCCGCGTATGGCTTTTCGAGAGCTCCTGATCTCCCGAGGTCAGGAGCTTTTGCCGGTGAGCCCGTACAGCCATTTCCCTGTACCAGTAAACCCTTTGCGCATGCTCCGAATTTTGAGGAGCATGCGCGCCCTTTGAGTAGGCCCTGTACCCAGTAAGTCCGTTTGCCCTGTATGCGAGCGGCCCCTGACGCTCGCCTTCCTTTCAGCCGTTTATATTCCAGCCATTTATTTCTAATGATGTCAAGCGTATACCGTTAGGTATGTAACGCACGGTTTTCGCTGGTGACAAAGCGGCAGCTCTAAGAACATTCGGCCCGGCGACTGACGCATTGCGTCGACACCCCCGGGCCACTGATCTTCTTCGCACACCTCCTCTTGGTTGTGGTCCGGGTTCTTTTTACGGAGTTCCTACGGTCCATGACCCGCATGCCCAGTTTCTTTGCCAGCATGGCTTTGCTGGCCATGGCCTCAGCCCAGGCCACCCCTCAGCTTGTTGATGGCAACAAACGCCTGCAGTTGGGCCGCTACACCACTGCCGAAGCACTGCCACAGCCGCATCTGAATGAGCCGCTGGCCCTGGTGGCCCAGCTCACGTTCCCGCGCGAGCAGGTGACGACCGTTGGCGAAGCCATCGAGTACACGCTGCTTCGCACGGGCTATGCCCTGGTGGATTCCCAATCACTGACTTCCGATGCGCGCCGCTTCCTCGGTCTGCCGCTGCCCGAGGCTCAGCGCACGCTTGGCCCGTTTTCTGTTCAAGACGTTCTGAACGTGCTCGTGGGTACGGCATGGCGCTGGCACACAGACCACATCACTCGCCGCGTCTGGTTCACCCTGGCCAACGCCCCCAAGCCACGCCGCCTGGAGCCCATCGTCAGCCCTAGCAGTACGCCTCAGCCGAAGGCGTCCGTCAAGGAGTGAGCATGTCGGAACAAAGCACTGTCGATGGAGATGTACAGTTGACTGAGCCAAGCGTGCCACCGCCGCCGCCTCCCGATGTGGCAGATTTGCCGCCTGTGGTTTCTGTGGCTCCCGAGGTCACAGGCGTCGATGATTCAGCGGTCGATCATTCTTGGTTGAGCGAGCTTGAGACTGCCGCTCCTCTTAGTGGTGCCACTGCAACTGCGTCGGCAGCTGCTGCGCATGTAGAGGCGGAAAAGCGGCCTGGATTCTTCGCCCGCGCATTTCGTCGCGCACCAGCTGCAGCAAAGCCACGCAAGGCCGAGGTGCCCGTGAGTGTTGAGTCCAGCGAAATCCCATCTCGACGCAAAGCGACGAACCCATGGGTGCTGCGCACTGTCGGCATTGCGGGTGTCGTGGGGATCTTGGCATTGGGCTACCTTCAATACGGGTCGAAACGTCTACCAGCACTGGATCTGCTTGGCTCATCGCTTCCCGAGGCCGGCCTGGTGACGCCGCAGCCTGCTTTCGATGCTTCCGAGTTCGATCCGCGCCTGGCTGACACCTCCCCGCTGCCCCTTCCGACCTTGGCAGATGCGCCTGCAGCTCCTATCGACGAAGCACCAGCTGGCGACGCGGACCCAATCCCCGTGGGCATGCAGCCAGAATTCGATCCAGAGGCGGTTATGCGGCAGTCTGCAGCTGATGCAGGCATTGCCAGCCTGGGGGACGCGGGCGCTGTGCCGCAAGCCGTGGCCAACTTGGCCCTGCAGCGAAATGAGGCCGCTGCAGCAGCACCGGCTGGTAGTGCCCCTATTGCTGCCGCACCAGCGCCGGCTATGGCGGTGGCCCCCACGGCAGTGGCGACTGCAGCACCAGTCGGCGTCGATCCCCAGATGCTCGATCGCATGAAGCGCATGGAAGACATGATGTTGCTGATGTCCCAGCAACTGGCCGCGATGCAGCAGGCCAACGCGCTTGCTGGCAAGACCTCTGCGGCACCGGCTCCCGCTCCTGCGGTAGCGCCTGCAGTGGCTCCGGCAGCAGCACAGGCCGCCCCCGTCGAGCAGCCGTCGCCGCGCCCAGCGCCCAAGCGCGTAATGGTGAAGGCGAAGCCGGCGACTCCCCGCCAAGCAGCAAAGGTCGTTGCCGCGAAGCCAGCTGCAGCTCCTGCAGGTGCCCAGCTTGTGTCCGTCGATATGTGGAACGGCGAGCCTTCGGTCGTGGTCGCGTCGGGCGTGCCCGGAGATCGCCGCGTGCGCGTCTTGCGCCCAGGTGATGTGGTCAACGGCTTGTCCCTCAAGTCGGCGGACCCTGTGTCGCGGACTGCCACGTTCGTGGCTCCCGGCAGCCAGGGCCTGACGCTCTCCGTGAGCAATGGAGGCTGATTCATGAAAAAAACTGCCTTTATTGCCACCGTGGTCGCATTGCAGCTGAGCACGGGCGCCTTTGCGCAGCTGCGCACTGGCCGCACTGCAGAAGCTAGCTCGTTGCCCAGCACGACTCAACAGGGCCGCTCGCAACTGGACGAGACAGCGCGTGCTGTGCAACAGATGTGGGGTCTGACTGCCGATGAGATGCAGCGGGCCAAGGTGCTGTCGCTGGGACCTCGTGCTAATTTCTCGGTCAAGGAGCTCTCGCCCCTTGAGGTGCTGGGCATACATGCTCGCAACGATGCAGAGCGCCGTCAGTATGCCGAGCGCATGGCGCGGATCTTCCACCAGGATGTGGAGCGAAGCATCTTGTGGGACCGTGAAATGCAGGCGGCTATGGCCCGCCTGTATCCCAACGAGCCGATGGTGAACTATGACCGCCTGCCGCGCGTGCAGTCGTCTGTAGGTGCAGCCGACATGCTGAACGTGCCGCGCACGCAGATCATCGAGCGCGCTTCGCCAGCTCCTGCCAACCGCGGAAAACGCTGATATGCGCTGCCGTTTCGCCATCCTCGCTCTTGGACTCGCTTGCAGCGCGCCGGCCCTGGCCGGCGTGGAGCTGGAGATGATCCACGACAGCGGCAAGTCTGTGCCGTTGGCGCCCTATGTGGCCCAGATCGTGGGCGGCACAGATGAGGCGAATGTGCTCGACGGGCTGCGTTTCCCATTTCGCAGCCAATTGCGCGGCGGTGTGCTCAAGCAAGACGGCGTGCAGGTCTTCAATGGCCAATGGCTGACTCAGCCCATGTTCGTGCTCGGCGCGGACGACGCGTCTTTGCGCTGGGTAGCCTTCAACCACAAGAAGCTGATACAGCTCAATGCTGTCGGCATTGTGGTGCAGGCAGCAACGCCAGCCGCATTCAAGCTGCTGCAGCAAGTGGCCAACCCCTTGCAATTGGCTCCTGATACAGGGGCATTCCTTGCAGAAACATTGATCGCCAAGGGTGCGCCAGTTTTTCCCGTGCTGGTGCACAGCAATGGCCGCGCCTACCAGATCCTGCCTCAAAGCACGTTTGGAGTGGCTCCATGAGCGAACTCGGCCTGGTGCATATCGGATCGGAAGGCGCGGTGAAAGCATGCGCCAATGCTCGACTGTTGCGTGCTGTCCTGAGCCAGCTTGGAACGGCTTTTGGGCCTGAACAGTCCCAAAATGTTCCAAGCCATCACGGCATGTTCCAGCTGGAGGGCATGCAGTGAGTGACGGGACCATGGAAGGCGTGCTGAGGCCGCCAGTCGAAGCATTGAGCGCAGCCACAGCTTTTGGGATTGCTGGCGTATCTGCCGCCGCGCCATGGGCGCTGATGATGCCCCACTCGCTGGGCGCAGTCTCGGGAGCAATCGCTGCCGGCTTCGGTTGCGTGCGTGCGCGCCAGGCCTTCCAGGTCTACAGCTATCAACGCGGGCTGAAGTTCACCAAGATGACGCGCTTGGCCCCTCACAAGCTTCCTGTCAATCTCAAGGAGCATCTCTACCTGGGCGAAGGCTTTGAGTGGACGCAGCTGCACACCCAGCGCTTGCTGGACGCGCGTGAGACAGATGTTCAGCGCTTCGTGAAGGCCTCGCCAACCGAGCTCAAGCTCGCAGCGACCGGCGAAAAGATGCGCAAGTGGGCGCAGGCCAAAACCGACAGCCTGCTGGCCAGGGTACTGGAGCGTGTGCTTGATGTCGGCGGTACCGCCAATCCCTTCGCCACGGGCGTGGACCTGGGCGGCAACCCTGTGCTTCATGGCGTTGGAGTGCAGAACGAAAAGCCGGTGGTGTTGCGCCAAGGCTCGCGCTCTGGCCACTTGCTGGTGATGGGCACGACTCGCGTGGGCAAGACGCGCCTCCTGGAGCTTCTGTGCTCTCAGGACATTCATGCCGGTCATGTGGTGATCGTCATCGACCCCAAGGGCGACGCGGAGCTGATGCTTCGCATGCATGCAGAGGCACGACGCGCTGGTCGCCTGGATCAGTTCTATATGTTCCATCTGGGCTACCCAGAGATTTCTGCACGCTACAACGGCATTGGCAATTTCGCGCGTATCACCGAAGTCGCTGGCCGTGCCACGAATGCCCTGCCCTCCTCGGGCAACTCGGCAGCCTTCAAGGAGTTCAGCTGGCGGTTCACCAACATCGTGGCTCAGGCCCAGGTGGCACTCGGTCGCATTCCGACCTACGAGACGCTACTCAAGGACGTGACTGGCATTGACCCACTGTTCATGGACTACGCGGACATGACGTTTCGCAAGCTCGCGATTGACCATCCCCAGCGCTTCGGCAGCTATCAGGACCGCCTGGTGGAGCTGGAGCGCGCTATCGTGGCAAAGAAGGCTCCGGTTCCAAGAAGCCTGCAGGATCGTTCGCCCGATCAGGTGGCGATGTATCTGCTCATCAAGGAAGCACGACTGGACGACAAGGTACTGGTCGGCCTGGCGGCCGCATTCAGCTACGAGCGTTCGTTCTATGAAAAGATCATTGCCAGCCTGGGGCCATTCCTCGAAAAGCTCACCTCCGGCGCGGTGGGCAAGCTCATCAGCCCTGACTACTTTGACCCGAACGACAAGCGGCCGATCTTCGACTGGATGACGGTGTTCCGCCAGGGCGGCATCGTGTATGCCGGCCTGGATGCCTTGTCTGACTCCGTGGTTTCATCTGCCGTGGGTAATTCCATGCTGTCCGATCTCGTTTCGACCGGCGGCAAGCTCTACAAGACAGGCCTCGACCCACACGGCGACGGGAAGCTGCAGCTGCCGACTGTGTGTTGCCATTTCGATGAGGTCAATGAGATTGCAGGTCCCGAGTTCGTGCCCATGGTCAACAAACTGGGCGGATCTGGCTTTCGCATCACTGCATACACCCAGTCGATGTTTGACATCGAGGCGAAGGTTGGTGACAAGGCCAAGGCTGGCCAGATCCTCGACAACTTCAACCACCTTTGCATGCTGCGTGTGCGCAGCAAGGCGACCGCGAGCCTGCTGACGGACCAGGTGCCGCAGGTCAACGTGACGGTGCTCACGCCAGTATCGGGCGTGTCGGACACGGCTGCCCAGGGCAATGGCGTCGATTTCACCAGCCAGAACAACGACATAGCGAACAAGTCGAAGGCGCCGCTGATCGAGCCTTCTGACGTTCTTTCATTGCCACAGGGTCAAGCGTTTGCGCTGCTGGAAGGCAATCGCTGCCACAAGATTCGTATTCCTCTGGCTGATACCAAGGACGACCCGTTCATACCAGCTTCGCTCAAGGCGGTTGCTGAGGACATGAAACGCCGCTATCGCACGAGTGAGACGTGGGCCGCAGAAACCGACTGGCTCAGTACACAGCCCTTGGGCGCTGGTGCAGGTGGGCTGATCGACACGGATCTCGCCTCTGCCTTTGATGACGATATGCCTGGCTACGCCATGGCAGGCGCAACTTCGTCCGCCGTGGCCGGCAACGTGATGGGACCGCACTCATGACGGCTCCGAACTCGCCCGCCAGAAAGCCAAGCACACACGGCCCTGTTGGCGTGGCCGTGTTGGTTGGCTTTGGACTATTCAGTGTGACAGTGTCCTCGTGGCTCATCGGCCTGGTGATTGAAATCGGCGGTGGCTATTTCTTCTGGCGTGACCAGGGCATCCGCCATGCCCAGGAGATGGTGCAGCAGGATCTGCGCTATATCGCAGCCGCTCCACGCAGTCTGCTAGTGCCAGACACCGTGGACTTTTCGCTGCGCATCGTGAAGTGGGTACGTATGCCCTACGAGCGCCTTGGTGCGTTGCGCTGGTATCAGCGCAACGTGGCCGCCCAGCAGGTAGGTTCAGATGCGGCACTGCCTAGCTTTCTGGGTCAAAGCGTGCAGCCTCAACTCAAGGGGTTGGCCAAGGCTGGTGCGTCGTTCATCTACATGCTCAGCGAATGGGTGGTCATCAGCATGTTTGTCCTGCAGGACGTTCTGCTGCGCCTCTGCACTGCAGTTTTCGCACTCCCAGCATTTGCCCTTGCCTGCCTGATGGGGGTGATCGACGGGTTGGTGCGCAGGGATCGACGCCGTTGGCAAGGCGGCCGCGAATCCTCGTTCGTCTACCACCACGCCAAGCGCTATGTGGGATGGGCGCTTACAGGCGGCTTTGGCTTGTACCTGTCCTGGCCGTTCGGCGGCTTCAACCCAGCCTACATGGTTCTGGTGTTCACCGTGCTTGTGGCATTCACCCTATCGACAACGGTAGGCGCGTTCAAGAAATACGCATGACATTGATTTTGAAGGAGATATTGATGAAACGCTCACGACATTCGTTCTTTGCCCTCTTGGTGATTGGAGTGCTCTCCACCACTGCGATGGCCTGGGCAGATGTTGCCGACGACGAGCTGGAGCGCGAGCGCTTGGCGCGCATCGCTGGCGAGATCGAGCAGGTGCAGCTGATGGTTGCTGACGCGGAAAAAGCCGCGCCGACCGGCCAGCGCGTGAAGTTCCGCTACGACTGGCTGCAGCGCGACCTGGAGCTGCTGCGCCTTGGCGTAACGAACCACGTGGATGCACCTCGCCAGCCTCGCCCAGTCGCCCCATTGCGTGGTGACTATCGGCAATAACCAAAAGAAAAACAAACCATGCGTTCAGAAATGGCGACGGCATTCGTACAAGGGGCAGGCTTCAATCCTCAAAACTTGAAGTACCTACTTTTTGTCGTGGTTTTTGCAATGGTGTTTTCTATTGGCGCATGGCTCGGCACGCTGGTATTGAAGGCTTATGGAGATGGAGAACTGGATGCATCGGAAGCCATGAGGGCGTGTATTGGAGTTGCCATTACTGTTTTGTTAGTGGTAGGCGTGGTGGGATCAATCATTCTGTAAAAAACCAATTAATTGTTTGGAGAAATTATGAAGAAGCACTTGAAAAAAATTAACTCTGGCATCGCATCTATCGCATTGGCTCCGGTTGTGCTGCTTGCAACCTTCCCTGCTTTTAGCGCTCTGCCAACAATTCAGCCTCCTGCAGGTGGAAGTATCGGCGGCGGCACCACACAAGAAGGCGATATTCTTGGGATCATAGGCGCTTATCTGAAACTCGGATTTACCATCCTGGGGTTGGTCCTTGCGGTTGCCGCATTTTTATATGTGGTAATTGCTTCGCTGCAACGCTATCGCGACTACACCAAAGGCACTATTCAGCTTGGTGATCTAAAAGAGCACGTAATTGTTAGCGTCATTATTCTCAGCCTCGTGGTGTTGATGGTCAATTACGCTACTCAGACCCTGGCCTGACATGACAGCGAAAGACACCCGTCCTCAAGGCATGGCCATTGCTTCGGCTCCGCTGACCGATCGCGTGAACTCTGAGCCACCTATTATCAACGGCATGGCAGCAAGCGAAGCCGGGTACATTGGGGCCGTGTCTTTCGCTGCCAGCCTGTTTGTCGGAGGCGTGGTTGCATATATTTCTGGACTTTGGATCACTGTTCCAGTTATATGCATTATCGTGCCCTTCACAGTGCTGTGGTATTCATCACTGTACCTGCAAGAAGTAAAGAGAAACCGCCCTGAAGGCTACTACCTTCATTGGATGCATTTTTTTCTCGTGTCGCACAACTTGGCCAAGCCAAAATTTCTGGTCCATGACGGCCGGATGCAATTGGGTTGCAGCTATCGCTTGAATTCGATCAGGGCTGAAGCCAAATCATCGGAAACCAAATAATGAGCAGTGGTGATTATCTGGACGCACTTGCGTCCGAGCGCAGCCATAGCGCAAAGCTTACCAAAATCATATTTGGCATAGTAGGGCTGGCAGTGGCTGGCATGTGGTTCGCTTCGCGCGTTCCTAAGAATATCGACTTGCACGTCGCACCAGATATTAAGGCGGGTGACACGATACGGGTTATTGATGGTCAGTCTCCAGTGCCCTCTACAAATGCCTACGGTTTTGCGTATTACATCTGGCAGCAGATTAATCGGTGGCAGAGCGATGGCTCTCAGGATTACGGTAAGCAGATTTACGCAATGCAGTTTTATCTGACGCCTCGTTGTCAGGCGCAACTGCAAACCGATATGCAGCAGCGTCACGCTAAAGGAGAGTTGCGCCGCCGTACTCGCCAGATCAGCGAGATCCCCGGCTTTCCGTACAGCGAGAACCGTGTGATCCGTGAAGGCTCGGATGCCTGGACGGTGCTGCTGGACATGCAGGTGCAGGAGACCTTCGCAGGGCAGCCGGTCAAGGACGTATTCATTCGGTACCCGCTGCGCGTGGTGCGCTTCGATGTGGACCGTGAGCGCAACCCATGGCGTCTGGGCTTGGATTGCTTCGGCAGTAGCCAGCCCGCGCGCCTCAATCCTGCGGAGCTCAAGCCTGGCTCGCCGGTTCAAGCGGACCTGAAAGCACCGCGTCTGCCCGGAACTATTGCCCCTTCGAGCCTGCCTCGTGACACCTCTGTCGATTGATCCACATGATCCAACGTCGTTCTCTTTCGATCTGCCTCCTGGTCGCCCTGCAGCTTCTGCATGGCAGCGTCGCTGCTCAGCAGGTCGAATCGCTGGCGGGCAGTACCGAGACGCCCGAGTTCAATGAGCCTATTGACCTAGGCCAAACGGGTGCAGCTGCTGCAACACCAGCTGCTGGAGCCAATGCAGGACGCGCCCCAGCTGGCGGGCGCATGGTGGCAGGCGTTAGCGTGCCCGCACCGCTGGCTAATACAGCCGTGGGTTCTGCCAGGCGCGCAGCTGCCGAAGCGTCTCTACGCCGCGTTGGCCCAGCTCCTTTGACCTCTGGCCCCGCCGAGCGTGCTGTGTTTGCGCGTGAGCCAGTCCGGGTGAATCTGACGGTCGGCCAGGAGCGCCTTGTGACCTTGCCAGCCGATGCGTTGCTGCGCATGCCCAGTGACATGGATAGCGTGGCGCGTATCGAGACGATCGCCGGCACGATCTATGTGACTGCGCTCGTGCCATTCACGGCGATCCGAATCATTGCCGAATTGGTGGATAGCGGCCAGCAGATTCCGATGGATCTGATTGCGGTAGCCGCTCCAGATGCCAAAGACTCCAAGGGCAAGGTCGTGTCCACGCAGTCCGCTAAAGGCGAGCTGCAGGTTTCTGTGATCGAGCCCGCGACGGTGCCGAACCCCATTGGTGGAGCTGCATTGGCTAGTGGCCAGTCTCAACAGCAAGAGAGCGTTGCTGCGGACATGGTGCAGCTCACTCGACATGCTGCCCGCCAGCTCTACGCACCTCGACGCTTGGCTGGTGGCACGCCAGGTGTGAGCCAGGTTGGCGTAGGAACCGAGCCCGTGCCGACACTGTTCCGTGGCGCTGCCGTGGACGCTGCGCCCGTAGGCCAGTGGAAGTCAGGAAACCTGTATGTGACTGCGGTGCGCGTCACCAACCGCTCGCGCTTTGCCCTGGAGCTGCCCTTGGAGAGCTTGCGCGGGCGCTGGCTCTCGGCCACGGCCCAGCATGGCCGGATCGGTGCTTCCGGTACAGACACCGACACCACGGCGGTCTACCTGGTGTGCGATCGCACTTTCGAGTCTTGTCTGTGAGGCCCCCATGGCAGTGAAAAGCAACAAACTCACCCCTGTGCTTGTCATCGTGGCCTTCGTCATCGTCGGCTCGGTCATGGTCATGCGCCAGAACAATGTACCGACCGCTGCGCCCATGGCAGCGGCCCCGCTGCCCAAAACGGCAGGCGCAGATGAGGACACGCCCAGCGAGACGCTGGCCACAGTGGTCGCGGCCAACAAGGATCTGCGAGCAGATATTCAGGACGTGCTCCGTGCTAACCAGGATTTCAGCAAGCGCCTGGAGCGCTTGGAGAAAGGTGCACCTGCAGGCACCTCTTCTGCTGGTGCTGTCGGTGGTACCAGCAATGACACAGATCCAGCCCCAATCGATGTCTTTAAGCCCATTGGCGACGCCATCGACTCTGTTACAGGGCTTGGCGCAATTGGCGCCGGCGGAGGTCATCGTCCCGTTGGTGGCTCCCAGGATCTAGGCTTGTCCGGTGGCAGCACTGCCTACAAGGTGGTTCCGCCCATGGGCTACACCACCGAGACAACTCAGCATCAAGGGAAGATGGTTACGCGCTATGTGCGGGTAGCCCCGGACGGCACGCAATCCATGCCCAGTGCGGTCAGCGCGGCCCAGGCCGCACAAGCTGCTCAGGCCACTCAGGCGGCAACGAAGCCGCAACCCGTGGCTTATTTCACGCTGCCGGAGAACTCCACGCTGGCGGGCGTCACCGCGATGACCAGTTTGATCGGCCGTGTGCCGGTCAATGGCCGTGTGACGGACCCCATGCAATTCAAAGCCATAGTCGGGCGCGACAACTTAGCCGCCAACGGCTGGGAGTTGCCCGAAGACCTCGCCGGGATGATCGTTACCGGCGTGGCCGTAGGCGATATGGCGCTGTCGTGCACCGAGGGAAAGATCCGCAGCATGACTTTCGTGTTCAACGATGGTGCGATCCATACGGTTTCGGCGCGTCGTGCCGCGCAGACGCAGGCAGGTGCTGGCGTCACAGCCATCGCTACCAATGGTTCCACAGACCTTGGATTCATCAGTGATCTGTACGGCAACCCCTGTATTCAAGGCAAGTTCGTGACCAATGCGCCGGCTTACCTGACCGACATCATTGGTGCCAAGGGCTTGGGCGTGGCCGCCGAGGCCTTGGCGCAGGCCCAGACCACCACCATGGCCAGCAGCAATGGCACCACCTCCTCGATCACCGGAAATGCCGGCAGTTTTGCACTGGGCCGCATGGGTTCGGGAGCCACCGATGAGCTGGTGCGCTGGCTGACTGAGCGCCTCAAGAGCTCGTTTGACGCGGTGGTCACGCCCGCTGGCCAGCAGCTGGTCGTGCATCTGGACCGCCAGATCGAAATCGACAAGCCCGCCAACCCAAGAAAGATCGTGCACCGCACGCAGTCCCCCAATGTCCTGTCTGGAGCCCGCTATGGCCTCGAATAATTCCCTTCTTCTTGCCATTGTGCTTCCCGCGCTACTGGCTGGTTGCACAGCTATTGGCTCGCGCGAGTCTCCGCTGAAGGAAGCTACGGCTGGCAGTCCGACCCTGGTGGATGTGTATCGGGGCAAGTTTCAGCCCCCGCAGTCAGCAGCTTCCTCTCGTGAGACGGCGCGGGACCGCCTGGAGCGTGCGTCGAGTGCGCGCCCGATCGCGCGCGGCGACGAAATGACGCAGCGCTACTGGTCGGCCCTAGAGCCTATGCAACAGCGCTTTGCACGCGTACCCAACCCGGATCTGGTCATGGTGGTCTACCCCCACCTGGCCAAGGGCCGTTACCCCGTGCCTGGCTATGTCACGGTTTTCCCAATGTACGAGTCCACGGAGTACGCCATGACCGGTGAGGTGGCCGAAGAGCTGCAACAAGGCCGCGCCGCATTCTCACGCGGCCGCACTGCGGGGGAGGCTGGCCAATGAGCGGATTGCTGGAAAAGCTGGGCCTGTCTGGGGGCACCAAGGGCAAGCACAAGCGCCGGCTCATGACGGCCGCCGATCGCAAGCAGATGGCCGCCCGTCCGCCCTCCTTCACTGAGCTGCTGCCTTGGGTCAAGTTTTCACCCAAAGACCGCAACTTTGTTATGCGTGACGGCAAGACCTTGGGCGCACTGTTCGAGCTGGGGGCTGTCGCTACGGAGGCGCAGCCGCTGGAGTACCTGCAAGAGCACTGCCGCAAGATTCAAGAGGCTATCCAGGCGATTCCCGAGGTCGATTCTTCTCCTTGGGTGGTCCAGTTCTTCCTGAGCGATGACCGAAACATCGACGGGCTGAACCAATACCTTCACGACTACATCCTGTCCCAGCACAAGGACGCCAAGCGTGCGCAGGCCATCATCGAATCGGAATACACGAAGTCCGTGCTGAAAGAGTTCCGCAGTCACCTGTCGCAGGTTTCCCGAGAGCAAGGGCTGTTTACCGACACCTTGGTGACGGGCCAGACCTGGCGCGGCCAGCAGCGCCGTGTTCGCTGCTGCATCTATCGCCAGTTTGATGACTTGGTCAATGAGCGCCGCCTGGCCGAGCAGCAGATGGAGGCGGTGGCCACAACCTTGCTGGCCACGCTGAACGAAGCCGGCGTTACGGCGCG
The DNA here is from genome assembly GCF_000761245.1 of Comamonas testosteroni. Classification (GTDB taxonomy): domain Bacteria; phylum Pseudomonadota; class Gammaproteobacteria; order Burkholderiales; family Burkholderiaceae_C; genus Comamonas; species Comamonas testosteroni_C. Next base: position 28,033 of record NZ_AWOR01000061.1, read on the forward strand.
GCGTGCCAACGGCAAGGACTTTTACGAATGGATGCTTCCATTCTTCAACCGTAATGTGCCCTGGGCCAGCACGGGCGCCGAGCTGTTCCGCGGCGCGCCGTATCCGGGTGATGAGGCTCCAGAGGGCATTTATGACTGGGATTTTTCCGAGTCGCTGAACCTTTCGGAGCCCTCGTGCAACCAGGAACAAGGCTGCTTCGAGTTCGATGGCCAGCCGGTGAAGTTCCTCACGCTGCAAAACCTTCGTGCTCACCCTAGCATCGGGCACTTCTCCGCAGAAAGCCGGATCGGGAACGAAGCCTATGCGCGGTTTGACCGACTGCCGCCTGGATCGATGCTGTCCGTGACGGTGACGATTGCAGCGCAGTACCAAGTCGAGCGTCACGTCGAGGACATCAAAAGGGCTTCCCGTGCTCAAAACGCCGTGGCGCAGGAGACCCATAGAGAGTCGGAGCAAGTGCTCCAGCACATGGCCACCGGGGACAAGCTCTATCCGATGTTCATGGGGCTGTACCTGAGCGGCAAGACCCATGCGGATCTGGATGCGGCTGTTTCCGAGGTCAATGCCCAGCTGACGCCGACCGGAATGCGTTTCATCGAATCCCGAGAGGACCTGGTGCCGCATGACGCGTTCCTGCGCGCATTGCCATTCGCATTTGATCCCACGTTCGATCTACGCAGCATGCGACGGTCGCGCCTGACGTTTGCTAGCCTGATCGCAGCCATTTTGCCGGTCTATGGGCGCTCACGCGGCACGGCCAGCCCCGGCTTTTGGTTCTGGAATCGGGGCGGCGAGCCCTTGTGGATCGACCCGCTCAACAAAATCGACCGCAAGAAGAATGCCCATATGATGGTGTTCGGCCCCACAGGAGCGGGCAAGTCGGCGACGTTGAATTACCTGTCCATGCTGGTCATGGCCATCCACCGCCCACGCCTGGTGATCGCGGATGCAGGCAAGTCCTTCGATCTGATGGTCAAGGACATGGCCACCAAAGGCTTGAGCGTGTATCGCGTCAATCTGAGCGGTGACACCGATGTGTCACTGCCCCCATTCGTATACGCCAGCGAGCTGCTGCAGGACAAGGAGATCATGGAGTCCTTCAAGGCAGCTGAGGAATACTTCGGGGCTGGAGCGGGCATTCCCTCCGAAGAGGATGCTGAGCTCGTCGGTGCCGAGCGACTGATGGAGTCGGTCAATGAAGTGATGGAGTCGGCTGACGCCGACGACGACTCGGACGAAGAAAAGCGCGACTACCTGGGCGAGATGCTTATCTCGGCCATCATGATGATTACGGGTGGTGAAGACGCCGAGCTCAAACGCATGACGCGCGCCGACCGCTATCTGGTCACCAGGGCCATTATTCGAGCTGCAGTGCGCGTGTCTACGGAGGGGAAGCGCCATCCTCTGACACAAGACGTTGCCCTGGAGCTGACGGCCATGGTCAAGGACGCATCTCTGTCGGAGCACCGCCGCTCGCGCGCCGAAGAGATGGGCCATTCGATGATGAGCTTCACGACAGGCCTGCGCGGCAAACTCTTCAACCGCTTGGGCCAGGACTGGCCCGATGCCGATGTGACCCTCGTGGAAATGGGCACACTGACCAAAGACGGCTATGAGGATGCGCTCGCTGTGGCCTACACCAGCCTGCTGGACTCGGTGCAGTCGCGCGCAGAGGCCGCTCAGCATGAGGATCGCCCCCTCATCATGCTGACTGATGAAGGGCACTTGATTACCACCAACGAGCTGCTTGGCCCGAAGGTGGCCAAGGGCACCAAGATGTGGCGAAAGCTCAATGCCTGGTTCTGGCTGGCCACGCAGAACTTGAAGGACTTCCCCGGCAGCATGTCCCGCGTGCTGTCCATGTGCGAGTTCTGGATGTTGCTGACTATGGACAAGAACGAGATCGAGGAGATCGCGCGCTTCAGGTCGCTCACACCAGAGCAACGCCACATGATGGAGTCTGCCGTCAAGGAGCCGGCGAAGTACACAGAAGGTGTGCTCATCAGCGCGAACAATCAGTGGCTGTTCCGAAACGTGCCGCCGGCACTGCCAATTGCGCTGGCAATGACCGAAGGTCATGAAAAAGCGGAGCGCCGCCGCCTTATGGACGAGCATGGGTGCTCCGAGGTGGAAGCGGCCTACCGCGTGGCGGCACGACTGCAGGAGGCGCGCGCATGATGCGGTCATCCCTCACTGCCCTGGTGTTGGGCCTTTGCGCTCATAGCGCCCTGGCCCAAGGCTCTATCGGCCCTTCGGTCACGACCGTGGAGGTCTTCGCCAATTCGGCCACGGTGGTGCGGCCGCCGTTTCGCCAGCCTGGCTATGTGCTCAAGGTCTATCGCGTGGACGCCATGGCCCAACTTGAGCAGCAGCTCAATGCAGGGCTGCCCAAGAACGAAGCCGACGCCATGGCCTATATGCGTCAGCACGAGGCCGAGATCCGCCGCCGCTACAAGGACCAGATCACCAATGCGGCCTCCGGCATGACGCTGGCCGTCCAGTACCGATTGGACCGGCTCCCGGCCATCGTCATCAATCGCGCCAAGGTCATTTATGGAGTTGCGGATGTGGACCGCGCCATCGAACTGTTCGCCGCGGCTCAGCAAAGGCCTTCCCGATGAAAAAACGAGCTTCCCTCAATCTCAGCCTGCGCCGTCTCGTCGCGGCCGTCAGTACGGCCTCGATGTGCGCCGTGCTCACACCGGCCACCACCATGGCAGGAACCACCACCCCGGCCATCATCGCGAATACGGCGAAGGCTGCCTTGTCTTGTGTGTCGTACTCCGTCGAGGGCGTGTGCTTTTTCTTGAGCTGCGGCTGGACCGGATGCTGGATTCGAACCTCGATCAAAATCTCCCACTATGTGCCAGACGTGGTGGTCAGCACCTACAACGAACCGCTGCGCCACCCTTGGACCGACATCGGCACGGTCGTGGCCACCACGTTGACAACGGCTGGATCTGTACTGACAGGACGGCTGCTGGACTCGTCCGCTGGCGGCCTGGACAGCAACTCGGCCATGGCGAACTTCAAAGGGGCGGATGCCATAGGCAATCCTGCCGGCATGTTTGCCAGCATGCTCGCGTCTGGCGGCATGTTCACAATGCCGAAGTCCATCGCATTTCCCACGGTTAGCGAGTTGGCCAAGTTCCCCTCGAAGGAGCTACCCAATATTGGGCGCCAGTGGACCCAAGTGCCTGCCAGCATTGCAGAAACTGTGGCATCTGATGCGAAGGGTCTGTTGAGCTCGGAATCATTGCTGGCCAGCCTTGGAACGATCCTCAAGACCATCGAGGGCGTGAAGCAGGTGATGGAGATCGCCGAGACAGTGCAGCAGATCCAGGCAGGCATCGCCGGTCTGCAGCAGCTCTCGGAAATTCTCTCGGGCAGCACCGGAGGTGCCCTCTTCTGTCCTGGCGGAGCCAGCTATTTCAACCTGCACTTCCAAAGCGAGCTCGATGCGCCTTTCTGGCGCGGCATCGTGCCCGTGGAAATGATCTATCCGCAGGCCTGGGTGCCCGGACTGGGCGAGATCGGCTCTGGCTACACGCAGACCTGGGGCAACCTGTATCCACGTACCGGAGAAATCATCCAGTCGCACCCCGTGAAGGCTTCTGCAGTGCTGGCTGAGCGTGTGGCCTCGATCATCTACAAGGAAGCTCAGCCTCACATCTATTCGCGTGTCCAGCCCTCCGGGGGCTATCGCTACTTCAACTATGGCGAGAAGCGTAAATGGCAGATGTTGTATCCGCAGGCTTGGTCCGGGTGCCAGCAATTCGGCCAGAACGACTCGCTGTCGCTGACTTCGTTCGGGGATGGAGCCACCAGCTCCGATGACGGCTACGCCTGGAACCTTTGGCAGAAATACACCTGCTGCCGACGCCGGGGTGTCTACCTCTACTCCGTGCCTTGATTCCCTTGCCGTCCCACTCCATTTTCACTATGACAAACGCACACTCCCCTTCCCTGCGCTTTAAGCGGATCTGCGCGGCCGTGACCTTGGCCTGCGTGCTGGCTCCCTCGGTCGTGACACCTGCGGCCGCCCAGACGATTACCTCGTCGGGTCTCTACTATCGGATGGGCGGGGGCTCGCCGATCAGCGCTGCCCCCCATCGCAGCGCCTTATCGATGCAGTTGGGTGCCGGCGTCCGCGCGAACTATTCCTGCGGGAAGTTTGACATCGGGCTCTCGTGGTCGGATCTCATGAATAGCATCCAGAACCTAGGTGCGACGATCACCGGGGCCGTGCAAGCCGGTATCTCGGCCCTGCCGCTGTATTTCCTCCAGCGCGCGCAGCCAGGCCTCTATCAGCTCTTCCAAAACTTCAGCCAGAAGGCGGATCTGCTGGTCTCTGCATCGCTGAAGACCTGTGAGGATATGGAGGCGATGATTAAGAATGGCCAAGACCCTTACGAGGAGTACATAGCCCTGGCCAAGGGTGATGCCTGGAAAGTCAAGGCCAATACGGGCGGCAGCGTGGTTAATGCCAAGCTCGATATCAACAAGAACGAGGCGGGCCAGCGTGCCGGATTGCCATGGGTATTTGGCAGCCGTGCCGGTGGGGCTGGGACCCCACCTATCCAGCCGATCCGCGACCTGGCTGTCGCCGGCTACAACGTCACGATCAACAAGGCAGCCAACTCCCTGTCGACGGCGAACTACGGCAGCTCCTCGCTGGCATCGACGCGCCTGGTCCAGGCCTTCAAGACCCCGGACGACCTGGCTCGCTGGAGTGCCGAAGTCCTTGGCGACCAGAAAATCTATATGTGCACCCAAGGCTCCGATTGCCCGAGCCCCACCATCACCTCGACGGCGACCGGCCTGGCCCCGAAATTCGAGCGCGAGCTGGACGAGGTACTTCCGACGATGCGCAATATGGGCTTCAGCAACTCAAGCAGCCATGCCGACCTGGCCAAGGTCAGCGCTCCCGGCATGGCCGTGAGCCCACAGCTGATGGACGCCGTGCGCAAGCTGCCGACCGATGTGCGGTCCGTGGCCATCAACCGCCTGGCCCAGGAGGTTGCGGTCTACAAGACCATCGACAAGGCACTGATCGCGCGTAACGCGCTGATCTCCGGTATGAGCCTGCCCGAGGCCACGGGCGCTGCTCCCGTGAGATCTGAGGTGCAGACGAAGATTGACCGCCTGACTCAGTACATCAACGACATGATGTTTGAGTTCCGCATACGCAAAGAAATGACCGGCGAGACTGCCTTGTCGATCATGGGCAACCAGCAGCAAGCTGGGTCCGCGTCGATGGATGTGCAAGGCGGCACGCGTGCAGATCCTGCGCCGTTGGTCGATGGACGTGTGAGCACAAGATGACCGACACCGTAAAAGTCGTGGAAGCGTCTGAGCCGGTTCCAATGCGTAAGGGGCGGCTTCGTCGTTGGCTGCCCTGGCTCATCTACGGTGCTTTGATCGTTTTGATTGGCGGCACTTTATTGACCTGGCTGCTCAAGCTGGAGCCCTCACAGGTCGTCTCTGTCTCAGCATGGTTTCGTAAGGGCGCGCAACTCGGGACGCTTACTCAGACCGCCCTGTGCTGCTGGGTGATTGTCTGCTGGCGTCCGATCGTGGCCTGGGGATTCAGACGCGGCTACGTGGCCAAGCATGAGCTGCGGGCGGTGCTGGCTATGCGCTGGCGCGTTGCCGGGATGCTGGCCATGTACTTGGCACTCGTGCCAATTGGCGCGGGCAATATTGCCCGATTCATCATGGGCCTTACCTCCTGATCGATATGCAGCTCGATAGCTATCTTGAACTTTTTACGACGCTCTACGGCTGGGCATTCGCCAACCTTCTCGGTGAAATTCTGACCGGAACCGGCCTGGCCGCCCTGCCCTTCGCGCTCATCGCGTTTAACGCGTGGCATAGCGCCAAAGAAGAAGGCGCAGGGTTTAACGGCGTGCTGGCTCTCATCGAGTCCATACAGACCAAGCTGATTACAGCATTGCTGGTCATGGCCCTGTGCTTCGCTACCACGCCGCTCACCTCGCTGCATAACATCAATCTCAGCTACAAGCCAGAGCGAGCTGCAGATGGTTCTGAGCCTCAGGTCGTGTCGACACAGGGCGGGACGAACTCGGGCTACGACCGAGCGATGGCCGATGCGGTGAATGGGTCGTTTGCCCGATCTGGAAACCTGTCCTATGTCCCCTTGTGGTGGTACAGCGTCATGGGGCTGTCCTCTGGCATCAATGGCGCTTTTCGGGCGGGCATGACCAGCTCTGAACGCGATCTGCGCGTCGTAGCAGATCTGGCCAGGATGGCCACGATTGAAGATCCGGCTCTGTTGCACGATGTGCAGCGTTTCTACAGCGAGTGCTTTGTGCCGGCACGCAGCCAGTATTTCTCGATGGACAAGAATCAGATCTCAGCAAACGGCCGAGGCATTCTTGCTGAGGGAAGCAACTATGGCCCCACGGATGTGGACTGGGTCGGCAGCCAGTTTTTCCGAACAGAGCCCGGTTTCTATGACGTGATGCGCTCATATAACCCGGTGCCTGGCTGGAGCATCGACTTCAATCGCGACAGCGAATACATGCAAGGTGGCGGTTCGGATCAGGGGTTTATGAACCCGGACTGGGGGCGCCCAACTTGCAAGCAATGGTGGGAAGCTGACGCCGCTACAGGAGGAGTGCGAGAGCGCCTCACCAGTAACACCTCGACATGGCGGAGTCTCTTGCAAGTCGCCCAAAACACTATCACGTTTAGTTCGACAGATGAGGCCAAGGATGCCATGGCAAAGCTAGCCTTTGAGAAGGCCAACCCGACATTTGTTAGTCCTGACAAGATGCTGGGCGATGACTATGGCAAGGGCACGAACGCGTGGCGTACTGTCACAGGGGGGATTAGCACCATCGGAGTGGGTAAACAGGCGTTTGAATCCTCACTCGGCATGGTCCCATTGTTGAATATGCTTCCCATGCTTCAAGCACTCGTGTTGATGGCTTTGTATATGTTCCTGCCATTGATCGTAGTGATTAGTTGCTACGATTTAAAAGTGATGGTGATTGGTGGATTGGCAATATTCACGGTCAAGTTTTGGGCCGTCATGTGGTTTGTGGCCCGGTGGCTTGACGCCCACTTAATCGATGCCATGTACCCTGGTTTGACTGGATCTGCATTGATGCAAGAGATGACGCAAAGCGTGAGCTCAGGTCAGCCGCAGCTATATAAGCGGATGATTCTTAACACGTTATTGGCGCTGATGTTCATTGCACTTCCATTCATCTGGAGCTCCATGATGGCGTGGGTCGGCTATCGACTTGGGTTTGAAAGTTCAACTCTCAATAAAGGAGAAAATCTTTCTTCCAACGCTGGCAAAGGCTCAGCAATTAGACTGAAGCGCTGACGGTGAGTTAGCGGTTTTCTTCTTCTGTGAAACGGTGCAGATCGGCCATGCCTACCTCACCGTTGTACATTGCGGCATAGACATCGTTGACTGAGGTGATGATGAGGGCATCTTCTCCAGTCGCCTTTGGCGAAGTGAAGAAAGCCCAAGCAGCATTCCAGAGCGAACCAAGCACCACACCGCCAACGATGAGGAAGACTCGCCAAAGCAGGCCGATGAGCGCGGTAAAGAGTTTGAGCATAGGGACTTCATCAAAGTGAAATGGATCTTCGTGGCTCCCTGTGCGATCGTGCATCGCACACGACCCAAATTGAGTGGCCTCCACATCCTTCTGGATGTGCGCCAAGCAGATCACATACCTGGCGAGTCCAAATGTTGGCTATTTCAGCGCAAGCGTTTCAGATGGTAACTTATTCCCGCCGCAGCGTAAAGCTTACCTCTAGGCTGCGGGTGCGGGTGCGGGTGCGGGCGATCGTTGAGCTCCACACCGTTTTGAGCTGACCAGCGGCAGCATATGACCGGTAAGCGACCGTCTCAGAACGACCCTTTGGAGTCCTTAAAGCTCATCGTGTGGATGTGTTTTTTCTAGTTAAAATTCTTGCGATGGCTGCTCTTGCTCACTTCACGCAACAACCGGTTGATTACCGGGGCGCAGCCCTGCCTCGCGGACGCTTCCGCTCCGTCACTCCGCCCTAATCTGGGCACCAGCGCAGCAAGAACGCTTTACTTCTTGCCCCACCTGTTCGTCTTGCCTGTAGCTAGAGCTATAGGCTTGCTCGCGTTTTCATTGCGCCTACTCCTGCCCTTCATGCAGGTTGCTTTGGTGCGTTCTGCCCCTCTATGCTGAGGGTGGTATACCTATGTCTATTGAAAAAATCAGAACCGTATGGTTCTCTAATGTCCGTGGCGATTTGCTGGCGGGCGTCGTTGTTGCCTTGGCACTTATTCCGGAGGCCATTGCTTTTTCCATCATTGCTGGCGTTGACCCCAAGGTGGGTCTGTATGCCTCCTTTGCGATTGCCACACTTATTGCTTTTGTTGGCGGGCGGCCTGGCATGATTTCAGCCGCTACCGGCGCTATGGCCTTAGTGATGGTGACGCTGGTAAAAGAGCATGGACTGGACTATTTGCTAGCTGCCACCATTCTTGCTGGTGTGCTCCAAATGCTGGCAGGCTTCTTACGCTTGGGCCAGCTCATGCAGTTTGTCTCTCGTTCCGTGGTGACGGGCTTTGTGAATGCATTGGCCATATTGATTTTTATGGCTCAACTGCCGGAGCTGACCAATGTCACTTGGCATGTCTATGCGATGACGGCTGCAGGGCTTGCCATCATTTATGGCTTGCCCTACATCACCAAAGCCGTTCCTTCGCCTTTGGTTGCCATCATTGTTTTAAGCATCGCTTATGTGGTTCTCGGTCTAGACATTCGCACGGTTGGCGATATGGGCGCACTCCCTGATAGCCTGCCGAGCTTCTTCATTCCCAATGTCCCCTTCACTTGGGAGACGCTCCAAATCATCCTGCCGTATTCCGCCACCCTGTGTGTCGTGGGCCTGCTGGAATCGCTCATGACGGCCACCATCGTGGATGACATGACAGACACTACGAGTAACAAAGACCGTGAATGCGTCGGCCAAGGTATCGCCAACGTTGCTACAGGTTTTGTGGGTGGTATGGCCGGATGCGCCATGATTGGTCAGTCGGTCATTAACGTGAAGTCTGGGGGGCGTGGGCGTTTGTCTACGCTGACCGCAGGTGTAGTGTTGCTGATACTGGTTGTGTTTCTTGGCGATTTGGTGAAGCAGATTCCCATGGCCGCCTTGGTCGCCGTGATGATCATGGTGTCGATTGGCACCTTCAACTGGCGCTCTATCAAGGACTTGGTTGCCCACCCCAAAACATCCAGCGTTGTGATGCTCGCTACCGTCGTTGTGACTGTTGCAACCCATGACTTGGCCAAGGGAGTGCTGACTGGCGTTCTTCTGTCTGGTGTGTTCTTTGCACACAAGGTGCGCCGTATTTTGGATGTCACCTCAAGCCTCAGCCCAGACGGTAAACAACGTACCTATTTTGTTTCTGGGCAAGTATTTTTTGCCTCTTCTGAAAGCTTCATTGCTAGGTTTGACTACCTTGAACCGGTGGAGTACATCTGTATTGATGTGAGCCAGACTCAGTTTTGGGATTTGACCTCAGTTGAGGCACTTGACCGGGTAGTGTTCAAACTACGACGCGGCGGAACAAAGGTCGAAGTGCGAGGGCTAGATGCAAGAAGTGCCAAGTTGGTCGAACAGTTCGCCGTTTATCCAAAAAGTGAAAGCACTAGCTACGTAAAACTTCATTAAGGTAAGAGCCTAGAGCGGACTACTTAAGTTGTGGCTCAAGGTCAGCTTCTGGCCGGTAGCAGCCAACAGACAGTCACCCGAAACTAGTCTGGCTCGGCATCAAGCACATTCACAGGCGCCAATCTAAGCAGTTGCCCCGCCGACCTCCCCCCGTTTTCAGTAGCACTGGGCTTTGGAGTCCGGGGATTAATTTAGCGGGTTGTGCATAAGCCTTTGGGCATAAGCTGCCGGCGTCAGTCCGCCGAGGACCTTCTTCGGCCGCTCTTCGTTGTATTCCCGGCGCCAAGCCTCAACGATTACACGGGCATGTGCCAAGCTGGTGAACCAATGCTCGTTCAGGCATTCCTCTCTGAAGCGGCCGTTGAACGATTCGATGTAGGCGTTCTGGTTGGGCTTGCCAGGCTCGATGAGAAACAACTGAACACCCCTGGCGTGGGCCCAGTTCAGCATGGCTCGACTGCAGAACTCCTTGCCGTTTTCAGTTCGGATCGCTTTGGGCAGTCCCCTTGTGATGGCGAGTTGATCCAGGACGCGCACCAACTGGTTGCCACCCATTGCTCGCTCGGCCACGATGGCTGCCGCCTCGTGGGTCGAATCATCGACTACCGTCAGGCTCTTGATGCTGCGTCCTTCGGCCGTGCGGTCAAAGACAAAGTCCATCGACCACACTTGGTTGGCTGTCATCGGACGCTGTAGCGGGTGGCGATCAGCCTGCGGGATCTTCTTGCGCTTGCGTTTCCTTACTTGCAAACCAGCCTCGGCATACAAGCGCTCCACCCGTTTGTGGTTGACGATCTCACCAGCTTGCCTGAGCTTGAGATAGATCATGCCGGCGCCGTAACGGCGATGGCGTTGCGCCAGAGCGATGATCTTGTCCTTCAAGGCACCGTTTCGGTCTTCAGCGGGCTTGTAACGGTAGGCGCTGGCACTCATGCCGATCACGAGCAGTGAGCGGCGTTCGCTGAGTCCGCAGCCCATCATGTGGCGCACCAGCTCGCGCCGTGCAGGTGCGCTCACCACTTTTTTCTCAAGGCTTCTTTCGTCACCTCGTTCTCCAGCATGGACTCGGCCAGCAGCCGCTTAAGACGTGCATTTTCAAGCTCTAGCTCCTTGAGCCGTTTCGCGTCCGAGACGCTCATGCCGCCGAACTTGTTACGCCAGAGGTAGTAACTAGCCTCAGAGAAACCGTGCCGGCGGCACAGCTCTGCCACTGGCAGTCCAGACTCCGCTTCTCGCAGGAAGCTAATGATCTGTTCTTCTGTAAATCTCTTTTTCACGTCCAATCTCCTGTCTTCGGGATTGGACTCCAGAGTCAGACGCTACTCAAATCCGGGGGGACGTCGCCGCCAGCCACTGGTCCACATCCTGCATCTCGATTGGGATCACGCTCCGCTTGTCCTGCTGGTCCGCCGGCAGCTTAGGGTCTGGCTTGTGCATACGACTCATCAAGGGATGTGAGTCAGCAATCAACAAGGGCGGCACGAAGCCGCCCTTGTTAGGTGAGTTGCGGTCAGTACCAATTGGGTGCTGCCGTCCTGTTATGCCTTTGACCAGTCTATTCGCTTGTCGGCACAAAAAACAGGTACTCACCTGGCCCCATCTGCG
>NZ_AWOR01000062.1 GCF_000761245.1 Comamonas testosteroni
TGGGCGCCGGTGTGGTTGCCACGATCATTGCCTAATTCTTAGAAAAGCTAGGAATTAACAATGTCTAAGCAAAAAATCCGCATCCGTCTGAAGGCTTTCGATTACAAGCTGATCGATCAGTCTGCAGCCGAAATCGTTGATACCGCCAAGCGTACCGGCGCCATCGTCAAGGGTCCCGTGCCCCTGCCGACACGCATGAAGCGCTTCGACATCCTGCGTTCGCCTCACGTCAACAAGACCAGCCGTGACCAGTTCGAAATCCGTACGCACCAGCGTCTGATGGACATCGTGGATCCGACTGACAAGACTGTTGACGCTCTGATGAAGCTGGACCTGCCCGCAGGTGTGGACGTCGAGATCAAACTGCAATAAGAGTTTTGGAAGCCTCGCAAGAGGCTTTTAAGGGTCTTTGTTTAACGCGAACTTGCTTGAAAAAGCAGTTCGCGTTAAAATTTGGAGCTTCGCTTTTGATGCGAAGTTTTATTAACCTTCTTTTGTGTGCTAGGCATGATTGCTAAAGCACAACGCTGGGCCAATTGCAGTTTCAGCGGCAAAAGTTTTGGAGCAAACAAATGAGTCTGAGCAACTCCCTGGGGTTGCTGGGTCGCAAGGTGGGCATGATGCGTCTGTTCACTGATGATGGGGACGCAGTGCCTGTCACAGTGGTGGATGTTTCTAACAACCGCGTGACTCAGGTCAAAACCCAAGAGAACGATGGCTATGTGGCCCTGCAGGTCACTTTCGGTGCACGCAAGGCTTCTCGCGTGACCAAGCCTCAAGCCGGCCACCTCGCCAAGGCGGGTGTCGAAGCCGGTGAAGTGACCCGTGAATTCCGCGTGACTGATGAAACCGCTGGCAAGTATGCCGCTGGTGCCGTTCTGCCTGTGGCAGAACTGTTCAGCGTTGGCCAGAAGGTGGACGTGCAAGGCACCTCCATCGGTAAGGGTTACGCCGGCACGATCAAGCGCCACAACTTCAGTTCGCAGCGCGCTTCGCACGGTAACAGCCGTTCGCACAATGTTCCCGGTTCTATCGGTATGGCACAAGACCCCGGTCGCGTGTTCCCCGGTAAGCGTATGACTGGCCACATGGGCGACGAAACCGTCACTACTCAAAACCTCGACGTGGTTCGTATCGACGAAGCACGCCAACTGCTGTTGATCAAGGGTGCCATTCCTGGTGCCAAGGGCGGCTTCGTTTCCGTGCGCCCCGCGATCAAGGCTAAAGCTTCCAAAGGAGCGAACTAATGCAGCTCGAACTCCTGAATGAACAAGGCCAGGCCGCTTCCAAGGTGGAAGCTCCCGAGACTGTGTTCGGTCGTGAATTCAACGAAGATCTGGTCCACCAGCTGGTGACTGCCTACCGTGCCAACGCACGTCAAGGCACTCGCGCCCAGAAGGACCGTGAACAAGTGCGTCACACCACCGCCAAGCCTTTCAAGCAAAAGGGTACAGGCCGTGCACGTGCTGGTATGTCCTCCTCGCCTCTGTGGCGTGGCGGCGGTCGCATCTTCCCGAATCTGCCCGAAGAAAACTTCTCGCAGAAGATCAACAAGAAGATGTACCGCGCCGGTATGACTGCCATCCTGTCTCAGCTGGCCCGCGAAGGCCGTCTGGCAGTTGTGGAGTCCCTGACGCTGGATACCCCCAAGACCAAGGTGCTGGCAGACAAGTTCAAGGCTATGAACCTGTCCTCGTCGGTGATGGTGATCGCTGAAGAAATCGACGAGAACCTGTACCTGGCATCCCGCAATCTGAAGAACGTGTTCGTGGTTGAGCCGCGCTATGCAGACCCCGTGTCGCTGGTGCACTACAAGAAAGTGCTCGTCACCAAGGGTGCGATCGACAAACTCAAGGAGATGTTCGCATGAGCACTACCAAGTTTGACGAAGGTCGTCTGATGCAAGTGCTGGTCGCTCCCATCGTGTCCGAAAAGGCCACTTTGGTTGCTGAAAAGTCCAATGCTGTGACATTCAAGGTGCTGCAGAACGCTACCAAGCCCGAAATCAAGGCCGCTGTGGAATTGATGTTCAAGGTTGAAGTGGCTGGCGTGTCTGTGGTGAACACCAAGGGCAAGACCAAGCGCTTTGGCAAGACCGTGGGCCGTCGCGACAATGTGCGCAAGGCTTACGTGATGCTCAAGCCCGGTCAAGAGCTGAACCTGTCTGGGGAGGCTGCGTAATCATGGCTGTTATCAAGCTCAAACCTACGACCCCCGGCCAACGCGGCGCGGTGAAGGTTACTCGCGACCACCTGCACAAGGGTGAGGGCTTTGCCCCCCTGCTGGAAGCTCAATTCCAGAAGGCCGGTCGTAATAACAACGGTCACATCACAACTCGCCACAAGGGCGGTGGTCACAAGCACCACTACCGTGTGGTGGACTTCAAGCGCAACAAGGACGGTATCCCCGCCAAGGTTGAGCGCATTGAATACGACCCCAACCGTACTGCTCACATCGCTCTGGTGTGCTATGCAGACGGCGAGCGTCGCTACGTCATTGCTCCTCGCAACCTGGAAGTCGGCGCTACCATCATCAGCGGCTCCGAAGCTCCTATCCGCGTGGGCAACACCCTGCCTATCCGCAACATCCCCGTGGGCTCGACCATCCACTGCATCGAACTGAAGATCGGTGCCGGTGCTCAGATCGCTCGCTCGGCTGGTACCTCTGCCACTCTGCTGGCTCGCGAAGGCATCTACGCTCAAGTGCGTATGCGTTCGGGCGAAGTCCGCAAGGTGCACATCGAGTGCCGCGCCACCATCGGTGAAGTTGCCAACGAAGAACACAGCCTGCGCCGTCTGGGCAAGGCCGGTGTGAAGCGTTGGATGGGTATTCGTCCTACCGTCCGCGGTACGGTCATGAACCCTGTCGACCACCCGCACGGTGGTGGTGAAGGTAAGACCGGTGAAGGCCGTCACCCAGTTGACCCATGGGGCAATCTGACGAAGGGCTACCGTACCCGTAACAACAAGCGCACACAGACAATGATCGTGTCGCGCCGTAAGAAGTAAGGGGTAGCAAATGACTCGTTCTCTTAAAAAGGGTCCGTTTGTTGACCATCACTTGCTGGCTAAGGTCGAAAAGGCCGTCGCCACCAAGGACAAGAAGCCAGTGAAGACTTGGTCGCGTCGCTCCATGGTTCTGCCCGAGTTCATCGGTCTGACCATCGCCGTGCACAACGGCAAGCAACACGTGCCGGTTTATGTGACTGACCAGATGGTTGGCCACAAGCTGGGTGAATTCGCGCTGACTCGTACCTTCAAGGGTCACCCTGCGGACAAGAAAGCCAAGAAGTAAGGAATAGAACATGTCTGAAACACGTGCTGTTCTCCGTGGCGTCCGCCTGTCTGTTGACAAGGGTCGCCTGGTCGCGGATCTGATCCGCGGCAAGAAGGTGGATCAAGCTCTGAACATTCTCCAGTTCACACAGAAAAAAGCTGCTGTGATCGTGAAGAAGGTTCTGGAATCCGCTATCGCCAACGCTGAGCACAACGACGGCGCCGATATCGACGAACTGAAGGTCAAGACCATCTACGTCGAGCAAGGCACTACGCTCAAGCGTTTCACTGCTCGCGCCAAGGGCCGTGGCAACCGCATCAGCAAGCCTACCTGCCACATCTATGTGACAGTGGGTAACTGAGGCCTTAAGGAAGAATATGGGACAGAAAATCCATCCTACCGGCTTCCGTCTGGCGGTGAGCCGCAACTGGGCAAGCCGCTGGTACGCTAGCAACCGTGACTTCGCCGGCATGCTGGCCGAAGACATCAAGGTGCGCGAGTACCTGAAGGCCAAGCTGAAGAACGCTGCCGTGGCTCGCGTTCTGATCGAGCGTCCTGCCAAGAACGCCCGCATCACCATTTTCTCGGCTCGTCCGGGCGTGGTGATCGGCAAGAAGGGTGAAGACATCGAGGCCCTGAAGAAGGAACTCGCTGCTCGCCTGGGCGTGCCCGTGGCTGTGAACATCGAAGAAGTGCGCAAGCCCGAAATCGATGCCAAGCTGATCGCTGACTCCATCTGCCAACAGCTGGAAAAGCGCATCATGTTCCGCCGCGCCATGAAGCGTGCCATGCAGAACGCCATGCGTCTGGGTGCTCAAGGCATCAAGATCATGTCTTCCGGTCGTCTGAACGGTATCGAAATTGCTCGTACCGAGTGGTACCGCGAAGGCCGCGTGCCTCTGCACACTCTGCGTGCCGACATCGACTACGGCTTCTCCGAAGCCAAGACGACTTACGGCATCATCGGCGTGAAGGTCTGGGTCTACAAGGGTGACACCCTGGGCCGTAACGATCTGCCCGCCGTGGAAACGCCCCGTCCTGAAGACGAGCGTCGTCCCCGTGGTCCCCGTCGTGACGGTCGCCGTGATGGCCGTGATGGCGCTGGCCGTGGTGGCCGTCGTCCCGCAGGCACCAATGCCGCTCCTGCCGATGGCAGCGACAAGCCTGCTGGCGCTGGTGCTGATTCCGTTAAGCGCGTTCGTAAGGCCGACGCGCCCGCTACAGCAGCGGACGGTAAAGGAGAATAAACATGCTGCAACCTGCACGCCGCAAGTTCCGTAAGGAACAAAAAGGCCGCAACACCGGCATCGCTACCCGTGGCAACTCCGTTGCCTTCGGCGATTTCGGTTTGAAGTCTACTGACCGTGGTCGTCTGACCGCACGCCAGATCGAAGCTGCACGTCGTGCAATTTCCCGTCACGTCAAGCGTGGTGGTCGTATCTGGATCCGCGTGTTCCCGGACAAGCCCATCTCTACCAAGCCCGCCGAAGTGCGTATGGGTAACGGTAAGGGTAACCCCGAGTACTACGTGGCCGAAATCCAGCCCGGCAAGGTGATCTACGAAATCGTGGGTGTGCCTGAAGAGCTGGCCCGTGAAGCGTTCCGCCTGGCTGCTGCAAAGCTGCCTCTGCGCACGACCTTCGTGTCCCGTCACATTGGTGCTTAAGGAGATCAACATGACGAAATCTGCTGAACTCCGCCAAAAAGACGTGGCTGGTCTGGAAGCTGAAGTGAAGTCCCTGCAAAAGGCTCACTTCGGTCTGCGCATGCAAAAGGCCACGCAACAACTGGGCAATACTGCGACCATCAAGGCTACACGCCGTGACATCGCTCGTGCCAAGACCATCCTTGCTGAAAAGCAAGCCGCCAAGTAAGGAGCCGACATGACGGAAGCTAAAACATCCCTCAAGCGCACCTTGATTGGCAAGGTGGTCAGCGACAAGCGTGCCAAGACTGTGACCGTTCTGGTGGAACGCCGCGTCAAGCACCCCATCTACGACAAGATCATG
Organism: Comamonas testosteroni; assembly: GCF_000761245.1. Classification (GTDB taxonomy): domain Bacteria; phylum Pseudomonadota; class Gammaproteobacteria; order Burkholderiales; family Burkholderiaceae_C; genus Comamonas; species Comamonas testosteroni_C. Next base: position 5,286 of record NZ_AWOR01000062.1, read on the forward strand.
ATCAAGTCGAGCAAGTACCACGCTCACGACGAGCAAGGTGAGTACAAGCTGGGCGACGTGGTTGAAATCACCGAGAGCCGTCCTCTCTCCAAGACCAAGAACTGGGTTGCTACCCGCTTGGTTCAAAAGGCTGCTCTGGTGTAAGCCTAACCAGGCCCGCCGGCTGCAAAGCCCTTGAAAACGACCCACAATGCTGTGGGTCGTTTTTTTATTTGGGCCGCCAAGAACGCGGTCCTTGCTTTGCAACAAAGGAGATAGTCATGATTAAAGTTGGTGATGCCCTGCCCGCAGTGACCTTGATGGAATATGTGGAAGTGGAAGGCAATGGCTGCAGCCTTGGTCCCAACCCCGTGAAGTTGCCTGAGGCTCTGGCCGGCAAGACTATTGCCGTGTTTGCCGTGCCTGGCGCGTTCACGCCCACCTGCTCCGAAAAGCACCTGCCAGGCTATGTGGCCCAGGCTGAAGAGCTCAAGGCTGCCGGCGTGGACGAAATCTGGTGCCTGTCCGTGAACGATGCTTTCGTGATGGGCGCCTGGGGCCGCGATCAGAAGGTGGCTGGCAAGGTGCGCATGATTGCCGATGGCGATGCGGCATTCGCCAAGGCGACCGGTCTGACGCTGGACCTGAACGGCAAGGGCCTGGGCCTGCGCGCCAATCGCTTTTCCATGCTGGTCAAGGACGGCAAGGTTGCGACCCTGAACGTGGAAGCTCCCGGCAAGTTTGAAGTCAGCGATGCCGGCACCATGCTGGCTCAGGCCAAGGCTTGATGGCTGAAGCCCTGAGCTGCTGCGCGCGGGAATGATGTTCTCGCCGCAAGGCGGCTTTGCGCGACGCCACAGAAAAAAGGCATTGCCAGCTTGGCAATGCCTTTTTCGCATCCGGGCTCAGAAAAGATTGGCCTTGAGGTAGTGCGCGCCAGGAAGCGGGTTGTGATAGTAGGGTGCGATGGACTCGAAGCCCAGGTCCACATACAGCGCGCGGGCGGATTCCATATCATCGAGCGTGTCGAGCAGCACATGGTCGTAGCCGCTCCGGCGCGCCACGTCCAGCATGGCTTCGGCCAGCTGGCGGCCCAGGCCGAAGCCGCGAAAGGGCTTGCGCACATACAGGCGCTTCATCTCGGCCGCATTGGGGTAGTCGCAATCATCGAGGGGACGCAGCGCGCAGCAGCCGGCGAGGGCGCCGTCCACATGGGCCAGCAGGATCTGGCCGCGGGGTTGGGCATAGTCGCCGGGCAGATCGGCGATTTCGGATTCGAATCCTTGAAATTCCAGGTCGATGTTCAGGCTGTCCGCATACTCCTGAAAGATCTGGCGCACAGCACCCATTTCCTCCAGGCTGGGCGTCAGCAAGTCCACGGCAGGCTTGTCCACGGCAACTAGGCAATGATGAAAAGGCCCAGTGTAGCGGCAAGTGCTTTACATGGTTAAAGCGCAGGCTGCGTCGTCAGAACTCAGAAAGCAGCACTCTGACCCAGTTGATGGACCCACCAGGAAAGACAGCTTGCCACCACGGCCAGCAGAGCAGCCAGCGCGCGGGTGCTGGCGGTGTCGCGGCTCGCAGCGACGGGTTCGGCCAGGCATTTGTCGCCTGTGACCATGGCTGGGACCAGTTTGTCGCCCTTGAGGCTGTAGCCGATGAGGGCCAGCAGATGCAGTGCGACCAGTGCGTAAATCAGGTACTGGCCCCAATGGGCGTGGTAGTCGGTGGCCTTGGAGATCAGCTCGCCAGAGACAAAACGGGTCAAAGGCCCGCTGAAGGCAATTTCGTCATCGCTCATCAGCCCGCTTGCGATCTGCGCCATCAGCACGGCGAGCATCGCGACGACCGACAGCGAGCCCAGCGGGTTGTGGCCTGCGCGGTCCTGTGTGGTCGACGCGCCACTGAGATAGCGTCTCATGGCTGCCGCGGAAGGGATGAAGCTGCCAAAGCGCGACCAGTACCCGCCCACCAGTCCCCAGAGAATGCGAAAGATCAGCAGGGCCAGCACGACCTGTCCCAGCAGCAGATGCCAGTTCATGGCATTGCCGCCCATCTTGGCGGTGATCACCAGGGCCACGATGCAGATCGCCAGCAGCCAGTGAAACAGGCGGGTGGGCAGGTCCCAGATCCGAATTCTGTGGATTTCCGTGGCGGCTTGCGTGGTGGACTCTGTCATGGCTTTTTCATGGCTGATGGACCCGGACATTGTGCCCTGGCAAGGCTGCAAGCCCAAATCGCGGCCTTTGGGTGACTCTGCCATACTGGTCAGGCAGCCGCCTGCGGCAGGCTGCAGAACCAAGAAAGGATACCCCGATGAAAGCTTTTTCCACTCTGGCATTCGCTGCTGTGGTTGCCACCGTGGCCCTGCCTGCCTCGGCCCAGTTCGCCAAGGCTGAAGATGCCATCAAATACCGCCAGAGCGCCCTGAGCGTGCTGGGCACGCATTTCGGTCGCCTGGGCGCCATGGCCAACGGCAAGATGCCCTTCGATGCCAAGAGCGCTCAGGAAAGTGCTGAGGTCGTGGCCTTCATGTCCAAGCTGCCCTGGGCCGGCTTCGGCGCCGGCACCGAAGGCGGCAAGGCCAAGCCCGAGGTGTGGAAGGAGCAGGCCAAGTTCCATGACCTGTCGGGCAAGATGGAAGCAGAAGTCGTCAAGCTCAACGCTGCCGCCAAGACCGGCAATCTGGACAATCTCAAGACGGCTTTCGGCCCGGCTGCCAATAGCTGCAAGAGCTGCCACGACAGCTTCCGCAATAAGTAAGCCAAGACTGTCCTGCATCAAGCAGACGCAAAAAAACCGGCATTGCCGGTTTTTTTATGAGCGCCTTGCGCTTGATGGCGGCTGATTTCAGCACGATTTCATCTTGAAATCGAGTGGCAGAGCGCGCAGTCAGCTATGTTTTTGAATGAGCTCAGGCGTTCGCCGGCTCGGCCAGCAGCTTCTCGATCAGCTTGTGCAACTGCTCAAAGTCGGGGGCGCCGATATAGCTCTTCACGATTTCGCCGCGCTTGTTGACGATGAAGGTGGTGGGGGTGAGTTGCACATCGCCCCAGGCCTTGGCCACGTTGCCGGTGTTGTCCAGCGCGACCTGGAAGGGCAGCTTGCGCGATTCGACAAAGTTCACGACATAGCTGGGCGGGTCGTAGCTCATGGCCACGGCCAGGGTGTCAAAGCCCTTGCTCTGGTACTTCTGGTAGGTGCTGATGATCTCGGGCATCTCTGCCACGCAGGTGGTGCAGCTGGTGGCCCAGAAGTTCACCAGCGTCACCTTGCCCTTGAGGTCCGCGGTGGTTTTCTGGCTGCCGTCCAGCAGCACAAATGTCGATTGCGGCGCCGCGGTCTGCCCCGCACCCGAATACACCCAGGCTCCGACGCCGATGACGGCCGCCGCCACAATGCCTGCGATCCAATGTTTGCTTGCCATAGAGATTGATTGTGCACAAATCTTCAGCACCTTGCTGATCTGTGGTTTGGTGTGCCAAACACGCCGAAAGTTCAGTTCTTACTGCTTGACCCACGGGTCAACCCTAGGCTTGCGTGACAGGCCGGGCCCATGCCGCTGCCGATAATGGGTCATGAAGAAAACCGGACTCTGGGCTGCGACGCTGCTGGTCAGCTGCGCGCTGCTGGCCGCCTGCAGCCCGGCGCTGAATTGGCGCACCATCCAGCTCAAGGATGCGCCGCTGCAGGCACTCTTGCCCTGCGATGCGCAGACGGCCACCCGGCCGATAGCGCTGGGGCTGGGCCAGGTGCCGCTGTCGGTCGTGGGCTGCGAGGCTCAGGGCGCGACCTATGCGGTTTCGCATTTCGCCGTGGCCGAGCCTGCGCGCGCCGCCGAGGCTCTGACGTTCTGGCAGCAAGCAGTGCTGGCGCAACTGAGGTCGGCAGACGGTGCCGCCGCAAGGCTCGATGCCAGGGGCGATGGCCTGTGGGTGCCCAAGGGCACGTTGAATCTGCCGCAGTCCCTGCGCATGACCTTCGAGGGACTTGGCCCCCGGGGGCAGAAGGTGGTGGGGCATGGCCTTTGGTTTGCTCGCCTTGAGGGCAGTGGGGCCAGGGTCTATCACGCCGTGATCTACGCCGACAAGCTCAGGTCTGCCGAGGCCGAGATGTTTTTTTCGGGTCTGCAATTGCAATAAGGCTCATCCAGATCATGAGCTTTGCGCTTCATCCACCTCATTGCCCTTGTTGATGGCGGCAACAGGCCATAATTTGCTTTCAAGAACTGTGACTACATGACCACGCGCATTCTTTTGCTCACTCACGCTCCTTTGGCCGCTGCATTGCGCGAATGCGCCCTGCATGTGTTTGCCGACAGCGCTGACGATTTGCTGGCCCTGGACGTGCCTTCTGAAGAGGCGCCCGAGGCCACGCTGGAGCGCGCCCTGGCCATGCTGGTGGCACATGGCGGACTGGATGCGCCGACTCTGGTGCTGACCGATCTGTTTGGCGCCACCCCATGCAATGTGGCCCAGCGTCTCACGGGCTTGTTGCAGGCCAGGCTGGTGGCGGGTGTGAACCTGCCCATGCTTTTGCGCTCCATCGGCTATCGGCATGAGCCGCTGGATGCCCTGGTTTCGCGGGCCATGGTGGGCGGCAGCCAGGGGGTGATGCAGGTAGCCGGCAGTTCCCGACAGAATCAAAGCGCACGACCTTCCAATGATCAAGACCAATATCACCATCAGCAATAAACTGGGCCTGCATGCCCGTGCATCGGCCAAGCTCACCAAGCTGGCCGGAAGCTTCCCCTGCGAAGTCTGGCTGACCAAGGGCGAGCGCCGCGTCAATGCCAAGAGCATCATGGGCGTGATGATGCTGGCGGCGGGCATAGGCTCCGAGCTGGAGCTGGAAACCGATGGCGCGCAGGAGCAGGAAGCCACGGATGCGCTGGTGGCCCTGATCAACGACAAGTTTGGCGAAGGCCAGTAGAAACTGCTTCACCTGTGCCGCGGCTTGACCGCGAGCAGGTGGCAGCTCGACAGTTAGCTCTTTTGATAGCAGGCAAGGTCTTGCTGTCAATGAAGTAGAGCATTTTTGATGCTGTAGTGCAGCGATAGTTGGCGCTGTCTGCTGCAAAAAAAGAGCAAGAAGCAAGCAAAAAAGCAATCGCGAAATTCGCGAAGGGGCATTCGCTATGACATTTGCCATCCACGGCTTGGCCGTCTCCCGGGGGATTGCCATCGGGCGCGCGGTCGTTGTGGCCTCCAGTCGCATGGAAGTGGTGCATTACTTCATCCGGCCCGACCAGGTGGAGTCGGAGATCCAGCGTGCCCGCACGGCACGCAATGCGGTGATTGACGAGCTTCGCCGGCTTCAGGAAGAAATGCCCAAGGATGCGCCCGGAGAGCTGGATGCGCTGCTCGATGTGCATCTGATGCTGCTGCAGGACCAGGCACTGGCCGAGGCCATCCGCAACTGGATCTCGGAGCGTCTGTACAACGCCGAATGGGCGCTGACCACGCAGCTGGAAATCGTCTCGCGCCAGTTCGACGAGATGGACGACGAGTACCTGCGCGAGCGCAAGGCCGATCTGGAGCAGGTTGTGGAGCGCATTCTGCGCCATATGAAGGGCGCGGCCAGTCCGATCGCGCAGGTTGCGCCCCCGTTGGCACCGGCCGGCGCCACGCTTGCAGCGGATGGACAGCAGCTGTCACTCGATGTCACCACGGAAACCCCGCTGGTGCTGGTGGCGCAAGACCTGTCGCCAGCGGACATGCTGCAGTTCAAGAGCAAGGTCTTTGCGGGCTTCATCACCGCCGTGGGCGGCAAGACCAGCCATACGGCCATCGTCGCACGCAGCATGGATATTCCGGCCGTGGTTGGTGCGCGGGCCGCAAGCCAGCTGATTCGCCAGGATGACTGGGTCATCATCGACGGCAACGAGGGCGTGGTCATCGTGGACCCCACGCCCATCATCCTGGCGGAGTACAGCTTTCGCCAGCGCCAGACCGAGCTGGAGCGCGAGCGTCTGACCCGTCTGCGTTACACGCCGTCCATCACCATGGATGGGCAGAAGGTGGAGTTGCTGGCCAATATCGAGCAGCCCAGTGACGGAGCTGCTGCCGTACGTGCTGGCGCAGTCGGGGTGGGACTGTTCCGTACCGAGTTTCTGTTCATGGGGCGCAGCGGCAATCTGCCCGGGGAGGAAGAGCAGTACCGCGCCTATCGCGAGGCCATCGACGGCATGCAAGGCATGCCGGTCACCATCCGTACGCTGGATGTGGGGGCCGACAAGCCGCTGGACAAGGCACAACCCAAGGACTACTACCTCAACCCCGCGCTGGGCCTGCGTGCCATACGCTGGAGTCTGGCCGATCCCGTCATGTTCCGCACCCAGCTGCGCGCCATTTTGCGCGCTGCGGCGCATGGGCAGATCAAGCTGCTGTTTCCCATGCTGGCCCATCGCAGCGAGATAGAGCAGACCCTGGCCCAGTTGCGCCAGGCGCAGCATGAGCTCGATGTGCGCGGCGTGGCCTACGGGCCGGTCAAGCTGGGTGCCATGATCGAGATTCCGGCGGCCGCCCTGACGGTGCGCAGCTTTCTCCAATATTTCGACTTTCTGTCCATCGGCACCAACGACCTGATCCAGTACACGCTGGCCATCGACCGTGCCGACGAAACCGTGGCCCATCTCTACGACCCCATGCATCCTGCCGTGCTGCGTCTGGTGGCCGAGGTCATCGCAGCAGCCAATGCGGCAGGCAAGGAAGTCTGCGTTTGCGGCGAAATGGCCGGTGATCTGAGCATGACCCGGCTGCTTTTGGGCCTGGGCCTGCGCAGCTTTTCCATGCACCCCGCGCAGATTCTGGCCGTCAAGCAGGAGGTGCTGCGTTCGGACTGCAGCAAGCTTGCACCCTGGGCTGGCGAGGTGCTGGTCAGCGAATGCCCGGTGCAGATGCTGGCGCCCTGAAGAACCCGGGCTGCGACCTCGAGGCAGGCAGAAAAGGGATGGATGAATTACGCAGATTTGCAGGCAGTCGCCCGTGCCTTTGAGGGCCGGTGCTAGAAGATGCAGCGCTTGCGCTGCAACTGGCTGCGCAAGTCAGGCCGGCTGTGTGGCTGCAGGCCACTGCGGTGGAGGATGAAGCGCAGATTGCGCCCGGCAGCACCAGACTTGGCGGCTGTCCCGACCTGCCTGCCGGTGTGGCCCGGCCCAAGCGAGGGCGCTATCCGGACCATGAGCTGCGGGTGAAGCCCCATCGCGAAGACAGCGTTGCCCCCGACGGCCGCTGGCGATGGGCCAGGCCAAAGCAAGTCCAGCTGTTTCGCGAAGAGGCCTGGCAGCACGTCGCAAGAATTGACAGCACTTTTTCGCTGAGCTTTGTGGTGCAGATCAACTTCACCGAAGCCTGCTGCGCCGGGGCTCTGGATGCGGATTTCCCCGAGTCTGGACTGCGGTCCGTCTTCTACGACCTGCCGGAGCAGCCCTGGGGTTCGATCCTGCCGATGCCGATGCCTGTGCGCTGAAGCTGATCTTCTCTGAGGGGGATACTGCGCTTGAGCGGCGCCCGCAGCCATCAGGCGCTGCTAGAGCGGCCCGATCGATGCCGGCTCGCTCCTGGCCTGCGAACCGCATGCCTGCGGACTGTATGCCGTGTGTCACGGCCTTGCTTCTGCAGAGCGCTCAGTGGGGCTCACAGGGCCTGGCGCTTGATGAAGGGCAGCGTGACCGCTTTGTCAAATGGTGGTTTGATGAGGCACAAAACGCTGCCAGCAGCGGTGGAGAGGATGGCGGTTGCCTCCGCATCGGCGGCAGGCCCACGCCCGTCCAGGGTGATATACAGGCCGAATGCGCGTTGGTGGCTGCGGGGCATTGCTGGGTGATGGCGACCCCTACGCGAACGAGGCCACGCTGGCTGTGCGCAATATTGCAGCGCAGCGGCTTTTGCTGCTGCAGATCGGCAACGATGAAAAAGGTGGCATGGGCTGGGCTGGGCTGGGGTGGCGGAGGCCAGGTCTATCTTTGGATGCGCCGGGACGATCTGCGCGCACGTCGCTTCGACCGGGGGCGGCTGGTGCTGCAGTGTTGCTGAAACCAGCGTGCGCCGTGGTGGCAGGTGTCAACGGTTGCGAAATGGCTGCAAAACAGGTGTTTACAGATTTCTTCTTGTCGGAAGTGAGAATTAATTGATATTGATTCTCATTTGATGTTAACATTCGTCCAGCTTGCAGCGCAGGACTCTGGTGGGGTATCAAGTGCTGCATTGCTCAGTTTCATCGTGGGGCGACTCGTCGGGCCTGTTCAGCCTGCAGTCGTTTTTGCCAGCCAGCGGTTTGCCGGTTAGCCAGGCGTTTTTTCGATGCAAACAGTGAGTTATTCAAAATTCATAGCTTTTAACGCACGATCTGCAATGATCCTGCTATGAAATAGCTATGTAATCGTTGCGGGAAAAGCGCATCAAGCTCCTTATTCAGGAGCTTTATTTTTTGGGAAATCCTGGAGCGCCCAGCACTGCCCATCGCGTCCGGCCATGAAAAAAGCAGCCCCAGGGGCTGCTTGTGGGTGAGCACTTTCTTCGGCGCTCAGACGCCTGCAGCATGCGCCTGCTGATCGGCGTGGTAGCTCGAGCGCACCATGGCGCCGACGGCGGCATGGGTGAAGCCCATCTTGTAGGCCTCTTGCTCGAACATCTTGAAGGTGTCGGGGTGCACATAGCGGCGCACGGGCAGGTGGCTGTTGGTGGGGGCCAGATACTGGCCGATGGTCAGCATGTCGATGTTGTGGGCGCGCATGTCGCGCATCACCTGCAGGATTTCCTCGTCCGTCTCGCCCAGGCCCACCATGATGCCGCTCTTGGTCGGCACGCTGGGGTGCAGCTCCTTGAACTTCTTGAGCAGGTTCAGGCTGAACTGATAGTCGGAGCCGGGGCGCGCTTCCTTGTACAGGCGCGGTGCGGTTTCCAGATTGTGGTTCATCACATCGGGCGGAGCCGACTTGAGGATCTCCAGCGCGCGGTCGTCACGGCCGCGGAAGTCGGGCACCAGGATTTCGATCTGCGTCTCGGGCGAGAGTTCGCGGATGTTCTTGATGCACTCCACAAAGTGGCCCGAGCCGCCGTCGCGCAGGTCGTCGCGGTCCACGCTGGTGATCACCACGTACTTCAGGCGCAGCGCGGCAATGGTGCGCGCCAGGTTCAGCGGCTCGTCCACATCCAGCGGATCGGGGCGGCCATGGCCCACGTCGCAGAAGGGGCAGCGGCGCGTGCACTTGTCGCCCATGATCATGAAGGTGGCCGTGCCCTTGCCAAAGCACTCGCCAATATTCGGGCAGCTGGCTTCCTCGCAGACCGTGTGCAAGTTGTTCTTGCGCAGAATGTCCTTGATCTCATAAAAGCGTGTGCTGGGGCTGCCGGCCTTGACGCGAATCCACTCGGGTTTCTTCAGGACTTCGGCCTGCTCCACCTTCACGGGGATGCGCGCCAGCTTGGCAGCAGCCTTCTGCTTGGCCAGCGGGTTGTAGTTTTCGGCGGACTGCGCTTCGCGCACGACTTCATTGGTGCTCATGATCTTGCCTTCAGGGAGAGAGACGCGCCTTCAGCTGGCGGCCCAGCACGGATGCGGCCTCGTCCCAGGTTGTCTGTACGCCGATTGTAGAAAGGTCCACCGTCCTCAGCCCTGCGTATCCGCAAGGGTTGATTCGCAAATAAGGTTCCAAATCCATATCGACATTGAGGGCCACTCCGTGGTAGGTACTGTGGCGGCTGACCTTGATGCCCAGGGCGGCAATCTTGCCCAGACCCTCGAAATGCGGCTCGGGCGCCGGGCTGCCCGCTTCGCGGTGCTGCGGGCGCTGCTCCAGCATGGCGTGGCTGCGCGGGTCGTCCAGGCGCACATAGATGCCGGGGGCGCCTGCCACGCGGTGGCCGGTAACGCCGAAATGATCCAGCGTGCGGATCACCGCATCTTCCAGCCGGTACACATACTCTTTGACGAAGTAGCCCATGCGCTGCAGATCCAGCAGCGGATAGGCCACCACCTGACCGGGGCCATGATAGGTTACCTGGCCGCCGCGATTGGTGGCGACCACGGGAATATCACCGGGGTTCAGAACATTTTCGATCTTGCCGGCCAGCCCCTGTGTGAAATGCGGTGAGTGCTCACAAATCCAGAGTTCGTCACGCGTGCCCGCGTTGCGGGTGCGCGTGAACTCCTGCATCGCGACCACCGCAGCTTCATAGCCGGTGCGCCCCAGAAAGCGCAGGTCCATAGGCTCAGGCAGGGGCAAGGCAGAAGCAATCGCGCTGTCGCTCACAGCACGACCTTCACCAGGGGGTGAGAGGTCAGTGCGCGGTAGGTATCGTCCAGCTGCTCGCGGCTGGTGGCCGTGATGGTGATGGTCACGCCCAGGTAGTTGCCGCCGGAGCTGGGGCGCAGCTCCACTGTGCTGGCGTCAAAGCTGGGGTCGAATTTTTCGGCGATCTTGGTGATTTCATGCACCAGATGCTCATTCTTGACGCCCATGACCTTGATGGGAAACTGGCTCGGGTACTCGATCAGCGAATCCTTGCGCGGGTCTTCTTGCTGACCGTTCTCGTTGGCGGCAGAGGTGTTGGGCGTGTCGCTCATGAAGAATCCTTGGCTGAAATGAAAAATTGCCGTTAGTGAAACAGCCTGTCAATGAGTAAGAAAGATTGTGCGCCACACCGCGCAGCCATGCGTGCGTGGGCCTAATCGATGGATGGCCAGAGCCTGCAAACCCTCAAAGCCCCTGGGTGCAGGCAGACAATTCAGGGCAATCAGGTTTTTCAATTGAGGCACACTCGCGCCGCACCAAAGCTGCGGGTGGCAAATGTTGTCACTCGGCGACAACCCTCAGGTCTTGTCAAAGACGTTTTGCGCATGACAGTATCAACCCCTATCTAACGACGGGGGTTTTTACTTATAATCAGAGGCTTTGTAAAAAAGTCTTGCTTGGTCAGCGGTGCGAAAGAAAACATGACAAACATGCCCGCTGATTTCCAGGATGAGGACGAAGTCGAAGACTTCAAGCCCCTGACTGCACAAGAAGCCTCTGCATGGCGTTCGCGCTTTCCGCAGGTTTCGGTCTGGCGCATCGTCATGGTTCAGACGCTGGTAGGCGTTATCGTGGCTTTGCTGTCGTGGTTGATCACGGGGCGTGCAGCCGTAGGCTGGTCGGCAGCGTATGGAGCGCTGGCGGTCGTGTTGCCCGCGGCGCTGTTTGCAAGAGGCGTGGTTCGTCAGCGGCCGGGAGGTGCCGGTGGCGCCATGGCAGGGATTTTCGGTTGGGAGCTGGTGAAGCTGGTGCTGTGCATTGCCATGTTGGCGGCTGCACCCAAGCTGGTTCCTGACCTGAGCTGGCTGGCGCTGCTGGTTGGCTTGATTGTTGTGATGAAAACGTATTGGGTTGCGCTTCTGGTGCGATCCAGTGTCCAAAAACCGATTGATATTTGAGAGAAGTTGACCGATGGCCGCAGAAGCGCACGCACCAACTGCAAGTGAATACATCGTTCACCACTTGCAACACCTCCAGAACATCAAGCAGAAGTCCATCATCGACTTCTCCGTGTTCAATCTGGATTCGATTGCCGTGAGTGTGACTCTGGGCGCTTTGTGCCTGTTCGTCCTCTGGCTGGCTGCCCGCAAGGCGACTTCCGGCGTTCCCGGTCGCTTCCAGGCCGCAGTGGAAATGCTGGTCGAGATGGTGGACAACCAGGCCAAGGCCAATATTCACAACGCCCAATCTCGCAAGTTCATCGCTCCTCTGGCACTGACCGTGTTCGTCTGGATCTTCGCGATGAACGCCATGGACATGCTGCCTGTGGATCTGCTGCCCGTGCTGTGGCAGACCGCCCAGGGCGACTCGCACGCCTACCTGCGTGTCGTGCCTACCGCCGACCTGTCCACCACTCTGGGTCTGTCGACCGGCGTGCTGGTGCTGTGCCTGATCTACTCGGTGAAGATCAAGGGCCTGGGCGGCTGGGCTCACGAACTGGTGACCGCTCCGTTCGGTACCTCTAAGAATCCCGTGTTTGCTGTGATCCTGGGTGTTGTGAACCTGGCCATGCAAATCATTGAATACATTGCCAAGACGGTTTCGCACGGTATGCGACTGTTCGGCAATATGTACGCTGGTGAGTTGGTGTTCTGTCTGATCGCCTTGATGGGCGGTGCGGCTGCCATGTCGCTTTCCGGTGTGTTGCTCCCCGTGGGGCACATCATTGCAGGTTCGATCTGGGCGATCTTCCACATCCTGATCATTACCCTGCAAGCCTTCATTTTCATGATGCTGACGCTGATTTACCTCGGCCAAGCACATGAAGCTCACTGAAATCCTTTATTTCACTCAACCTTCCTTTAATCCCTAGGAGTCATCATGGAAAACGTTCTCGGTCTCGTCGCTCTGGCTTGTGGTCTGATTGTTGGTCTGGGCGCTATCGGCGCTTCGATCGGTATCGCTCTGATGGGTGGCAAGTTCCTGGAATCCTCGGCACGTCAGCCTGAGCTGATCAACGAACTGCAAACCAAGATGTTCATCTTGGCTGGTCTGATCGACGCCGCCTTCCTGATCGGTGTGGCTATCGCTCTGCTGTTCGCCTTCGCCAACCCCTTCCAACTGGTTGCCTAAGCTCCGTTCAACGCCCTAAATAGAAAGGTGTTGCCGTGAGTATTAACGCGACCCTGTTCGTTCAGCTTGGTGTTTTCCTGGTTCTGGCGCTGTTCACGATGAAGTTCGTGTGGCCCCCGATCGCGAAGGCACTGGATGAGCGAGCCCAGAAAATCGCCGATGGCCTCGCTGCTGCCGACAAGGCCAAGACCGAACTGACCGCTGTCAACAAGCGCGTCGAGCAGGAATTGGCCCAGACGCGCAACGAAACAGCTTCGCGGCTTGCGGACGCCGAACGCCGCGCCCAGGCCATCATTGAAGAAGCCAAGGCTCGCGCGACAGAAGAAGGCAACAAGATTGTTGCTGCTGCCCGCGCCGAAGCTGACCAGCAAGCCATTGCTGCCCGTGAAGCCCTGCGTGAGCAAGTGGCAACGCTGGCCGTCAAGGGTGCCGAGCAGATCCTGAAGAAGGAAGTCAATGCCGGTATCCACGCTGATCTGCTGAACCGCCTGAAGACAGAGCTGTAAGGAAAGCAAAAAATGGCAGAACTCGCCACCATTGCCCGCCCTTACGCTGAAGCATTGTTCAAAGCCTGCGCCGATCAAGGCGCGGATTTGAACAGCACTGTCGCTTGGGTGGAGGAATTGGCGGCGATTGCCGCCAACCCGCAATTGCGCCAACTGGCCGGCAACCCCAATGTGAGCGGCGCGCAAGTGTTCGATCTCATCACGGGTGTGGCCAAGTCGGCATTGCCCGAGTCCGCACGCAACTTCCTGCATGTGGTCCTCGAAAACGGCCGTCTGGACGTGCTGCCTGAAGTGGCAGCCCAGTTCCGCAGCCTCGTGAACAGCAAGAGCGGCTCTTCGGATGCCGTGGTGTACAGCGCTTTCCCGATTGAGGATGCAGCGCTGGCCGAGCTTGGCGCCACGCTGCAAAAGCGCTTTGGCCGCAAGCTGAATCTCACCGTGAAGCTCGATGAATCGCTGATCGGTGGCGTTCGCGTCGTGGTGGGCGACGAGGTGCTGGACACCTCCGTCAAGGCCCGTCTGGAACAAATGAAAGCGGCCCTCACCGCGTAATGCGCTTGAGGTCTCGGCTAACACACAAGAAAGAAGGAAAGAGTCATGCAACTCAATCCCGCAGAAATTTCTGAACTGATCAAGAGCCGCATCGAAGGGCTGGCTGCTAGCACTGACGTCCGTAACCAAGGCACCGTGGTGTCGGTGACTGACGGTATCGTGCGCGTGCACGGCCTGTCGGACGTGATGGCTGGCGAAATGCTGGAATTCCCCGCAGGCGCCGACGGTCAACCCACTTACGGTCTGGCTCTGAACCTGGAGCGCGACTCCGTGGGCGCCGTGATTCTGGGTGCTTACGAGCACATCGCAGAAGGCAACACCGTCAAGTGCACCGGCCGTATCCTGGAAGTGCCCGTGGGCCCCGAGCTGGTCGGCCGCGTGGTGAACGCCCTGGGTCAGCCTATCGACGGCAAGGGCCCCATCAACGCCAAGATGACGGACGTGATCGAGAAGGTCGCTCCTGGCGTGATCGCACGTCAATCCGTGGATCAGCCCCTGCAAACCGGTATCAAGTCCATCGACTCCATGGTTCCCGTGGGCCGTGGTCAGCGTGAACTGATCATTGGTGACCGTCAGACTGGTAAGACGGCTGTCGCTATCGACGCCATCATCAACCAGAAGGGCCAGGGCGTTATCTGCGTGTACGTTGCTATTGGTCAGAAGGCTTCTTCGATCAAGAACGTGGTGCGCGCGCTGGAACAAGCTGGCGCGATGGAATACACCATCGTCGTGGCTGCTACCGCCTCCGAATCCGCTGCCATGCAGTACGTGTCGGCCTACTCCGGCTGCACGATGGGCGAGTACTTCCGCGACCGCGGCGAAGACGCTCTGATCGTTTATGACGATCTGTCCAAGCAAGCTGTGGCCTACCGTCAAGTTTCGCTGCTGCTGCGCCGTCCTCCCGGACGTGAAGCCTTCCCCGGCGACGTGTTCTATCTCCACAGCCGTCTGCTGGAGCGTGCCGCTCGTGTGAACGCCGACTACGTCGAAGCATTCACCAAGGGTGAAGTCAAGGGCAAGACCGGTTCTCTGACCGCTCTGCCTATCATCGAAACACAGGCTGGCGACGTGTCCGCCTTCGTTCCCACGAACGTGATTTCGATTACTGACGGCCAGATCTTCCTGGAAACCAGCCTGTTCAACGCTGGCGTGCGCCCCGCTATCAACGCCGGTATTTCGGTGTCCCGCGTGGGTGGTGCTGCTCAGACCAAGGTTGTGAAGGGCCTGTCCGGCGGTATCCGTACCGACCTGGCTCAGTACCGTGAACTGGCTGCCTTCGCGCAGTTCGCCTCCGACCTGGACGATGCAACCCGCAAGCAGCTGGACCGCGGTGCCCGCGTGACCGAACTGCTCAAGCAGGCTCAGTACTCGCCCCTGTCGACCGCTCTGATGGCTTCTTCGCTGTTCGCAGTGAACAAGGGCTTCATGGACGACATCGAAGTCAAGCAAGTGCTGCCTTTCGAATCTGGTCTGCACCAGTTCCTGAAGACCAGCCACGGCGCTTTGCTCGACCGTCTGAACGAAAAGCGTGCTTTCGACAAGGAAGGCAAGGACGAAGCTGAACTGACTGCAGCCATTACTGCATTCAAGAAGTCCTTCGCTTAATACCGGCGAGGAGTCATCATGGCAGCAGGTAAGGAAATACGCGGCAAGATCAAATCGGTGGAAAACACCAAGAAGATCACCAAAGCCATGGAAATGGTGGCTGCATCCAAAATGCGCAAGGCGCAGGACCGGATGCTGGCTGCCCGTCCATATAGCGAAAAAATCCGCAACATTGCAGCCCATCTTGGCGAAGCTAACCCTGAATATGTGCATCCGTTCATGCAAGTGAACGATGCCAAGAAGGTCGGCGTCATCGTGGTGACGACCGACAAGGGTTTGTGCGGCGGCATGAACACCAACGTGTTGCGTGTCGTCACCAACAAGTTGCGCGAACTGCAGGATGCGGGTGTTGCGACAGATGCAGTGGCCATTGGCGGCAAGGGACTGGGTTTCCTGAACCGTGTCGGTGCCAAGGTGGTCTCTCACGCTACAGGCTTGGGCGACACGCCTCACCTCGACAAGCTCATCGGGCCTGTCAAGGTGTTGCTGGACCAATATGCTGAAGGCAAGCTGAGCTCGGTGTACCTGGCGTACACCAAGTTCATCAACACCATGAAGCAGGAGTCGGTGGTGGAGCAACTGCTCCCCCTGTCGTCCGAAAAATTGCAAGCCGAGAAGACGGGTGCATCCTGGGAATACATCTACGAACCTGACGCTCAGAGCGTCATCGACGAACTGCTGGTTCGTTACGTGGAGTCCCTCGTGTACCAGGCAGTTGCGGAAAACATGGCGTCCGAGCAATCGGCGCGCATGGTGGCCATGAAGGCCGCTACCGACAACGCCGGCAACGTCATCAGCGAGTTGAAGCTGGTCTACAACAAGACGCGTCAGGCAGCGATTACGACCGAGTTGTCGGAAATCGTGGCAGGCGCAGCCGCTGTGTAAACGGCTTTAACGAACAAACAGATTGGAGCAAAAAATGGCTCAAGTACAAGGCAAGATTGTTCAATGTATCGGCGCCGTGGTGGACGTGGAGTTTGCCCACGGCCAGGTGCCCAAGGTGTATGACGCCTTGAAGCTGGAAGGCTCGGCCCTGACCCTGGAAGTTCAGCAGCAGCTGGGCGACGGCGTGGTGCGTACCATTGCCCTGGGTTCCTCGGACGGTCTGAAGCGTGGCCTGATGGTCACCAACACCGGCAACCCCATCACTGTTCCCGTGGGTAAGGCTACCCTGGGCCGCATCATGGACGTGCTGGGCAACCCCATCGACGAACGTGGTCCCGTGGATCAGACCCTGACGGCCGCCATTCACCGCAAGGCTCCTGCTTACGACGAACTGTCGCCGTCGCAGGAACTGCTGGAAACCGGCATCAAGGTGATCGACTTGGTCTGCCCCTTCGCTAAGGGCGGTAAGGTGGGCCTGTTCGGTGGTGCCGGTGTGGGCAAGACCGTGAACATGATGGAACTCATCAACAACATCGCCAAGGCCCACAGCGGTCTGTCGGTGTTCGCTGGTGTGGGTGAGCGTACCCGTGAAGGTAACGACTTCTATCACGAAATGTCCGACGCTGGCGTTGTGAACCAAGAGAACCTGGGCGAGTCCAAGGTTGCCATGGTTTACGGTCAGATGAACGAGCCCCCAGGAAACCGTCTGCGCGTGGCGCTGACCGGCCTGACCATGGCTGAGTCGTTCCGTGACGAAGGCAAGGACGTGCTGTTCTTCGTGGACAACATCTACCGCTACACACTGGCCGGTACCGAAGTGTCCGCTCTGCTGGGCCGTATGCCTTCCGCCGTGGGCTACCAGCCTACCCTGGCTGAAGAAATGGGTAAGCTGCAAGAGCGTATTACCTCCACCAAGGTTGGCTCAATCACTTCCATCCAGGCCGTTTACGTGCCAGCGGATGACTTGACCGACCCCTCGCCCGCCACCACTTTTGCTCACTTGGACTCCACCGTGGTGCTGTCCCGTGACATCGCTTCGCTGGGTATCTACCCCGCTGTGGATCCTCTGGACTCCACCAGCCGTCAGCTGGACCCCCAAGTGGTTGGCGAAGAGCACTACAAGGTGGCTCGCCAAGTGCAGGGCACACTGCAGCGCTACAAGGAACTGCGCGACATCATCGCGATTCTGGGTATGGACGAACTGGCTCCCGAAGACAAGCTGACCGTGGCTCGTGCTCGTAAGATCCAGCGTTTCCTGTCGCAGCCTTTCCACGTGGCTGAAGTGTTCACCGGCGCTCCCGGCAAGTACGTTCCCCTGTCTGAAACCATCCGTGGCTTCAAGATGATCGTGAACGGCGAAGCCGACCACCTGCCCGAACAGGCTTTCTACATGGTTGGTACCATCGACGAAGCCTTCGAGAAGGCCAAGAAGCTGGCAGCCTAACTGGCTTGCACCCCCTGAGCGGCTTGCGCCGCTTCCCCCTCTCTTTCAGGAGGGGGACGACGCCCTCGCTGCGGGGCGGCCCTTGCTCGGCGTCTCTGGCTTGGGGTGTGCTTGTTTTAGGACCAGTTTTTACCTTTTCTAGGAGCAAAGATGAACACTATTCACGTTGATGTGGTCAGTGCCGAAGAGTCCATCTTCTCCGGTGAAGCGCGCTTTGTCGCCTTGCCCGGCGAAGCGGGCGAGCTGGGCATTTATCCCCGCCACACACCGCTGATCACCCGCATCAAGCCGGGTTCGGTGCGCATCGAAATGCCTGATGGCAGCGAAGAGTTCGTCTTCGTGGCCGGTGGCATTTTGGAAGTGCAACCCAACTGCGTGACCGTGCTGTCCGACACCGCCATCCGCGGCAAGGATCTGGACGATGAAAAGGCGCAAAAGGCCAAGGCTGCCGCCGAGGAAGCCCTGAAGAACGCCAAGGGCGAATTGGACATTGCCCGTGCACAGTCCGAGCTGGCCGTCATGGCGGCTCAGGTTGCCGCTCTGCGCAAGTACCGCCAAAAGCGTTGATGTCTGGTGCCCTGGAGCACCTGTATCAGCCAAGAAAAGCCACCGCATGCGGTGGCTTTTTCATGCCGGCTCAGTACTGAGTTTCAGGCGCATTGCGCCCGATACCTCGGAGACAAGGCCCGAAGCACTCCATATGTCGGAGTGCTGCAGGGCTTAGCCGTTGCAGGCAGCCTGATAGCCGTAGACCACCGAGTTGTCCTTGGGGTCCACATGGCGCGATTTGCGTACCACGGCCTTGCTGGGGTCTTCGCAGAGAGCGCGAATCTGGGCTTCGCACTTCTTGGGGTCATCTTCCTTGAGCTTGCAGCTCAGTGCGTAGTCGTATTCAGCCGGTGCTTCGGCGCCTCTGGGGCTGATGGAGGAGCAGGCGCTCAGTGCCAGGGCAGCGCTGATAACGGCCAGAGAGAACAGGGATTTCTGCATGCTTGAGTGCTTTCTTAAGAAAATACGGCTGCCCCAAAACTAACACAGCCATGCAGTGAAAAAGGTTTTTTCTGGACGGGATCCGCCTGCTTTTTGCATCGCCGGGCCCGTTCACGGTGTCAAAAACAACAGAGGACGGAGATGCGCTACAGAGGTACCTTGACGCAATGGAATGACGAGCGTGGCTTTGGCTGGATAGAGGCCGATGGCGGAGGCGAGCGCCTGTTTGTCCATATCAGTGCTTTTGAGCCGCGCCCGCCCGCAGAGCAGCGTCCTCAGCCCGGTCTGCGTCTGGAGTTTGCCGTCGGCATGGAGCAGGGCAGAAAGCGCGCGCTTCAGGTTGCATGGCGCGCTGGCGGCTCAGTGCCTCAGGCCCGCTCCTCTTCGGTGCGGCGCAACAGCCCGTCTGCAGGGCGCTTGCAGTCCTCGCGTACGCAGCCTCAGGGCTGGCATGCCTCCAGCGGCTTCAGCTATGGGGTGTTGCTGGTCTGGCTGCTGCTGATGCTGGCCGCCGCCGTCATCTGGGGCGTACCGCGCATCCTCTGGCTGGTCTATGCGGGCCTGAGCATGCTGACCTTCATGGCCTACTGGCAGGACAAATGGGCCGCCCAGAAGGGGCAGTGGCGCACGCCGGAAAAAACGCTGCAGACGATGGCGCTGGCCGGAGGCTGGCCCGGTGCCCTGCTGGCCCAGCAGTGGCTGCGCCACAAAAGCAGCAAGACCAGCTTTCAGCTGCAGTTCTGGCTCATGGTCCTGATCAATGTGGCGGCCGCGCTCTGGCTGTGTTCGCCGTATGGGCGACATGTGCTGGCCTGAGGCTTGTGGGTTCTGCAGCCGGCGGATGCGGCTGCAGAACCGGATCAGCGGCTGCGGCCCGGCAGATGCCTTTGGACCACGGGCGTATCGGGCAGGTTTCGCTGCGTGTTGGCCGCGGATTTGCGCGGGAAATGCGCCTGCAGTTGCCGGTTGACGCGCTCCAATGCCGATACCAGGCCCACGCTGAAATGCCCGCCCTGGAAGGCGGACTGCATATCGCTGATCAACGTTTGCCATTGCTCGGCGCTCATGGTGCGGTCCAGGGCGCGGTCGGCCACAATTTCTATGGCGTGGTCGGCCAGCAGCAGGTAGATGAGGGCGCCGTTATTGTGCTCCGTGTCCCAGACATGGAGTTTGGCGAACTGCGAGAGCGCACGCTGGCGGGCCGTGGCATCGCGCCAGATATAGCTCCAGGGCAGGCCGGCCTCGACGCAGATGCGGACTTGGCCGGTGTGGCCCAGCTCGCTTTTGGCAATCAGCAGTTCCAGCTCCTTGAGCGTGGCAGGCGGCAAGGCCTTGCGCAGATGCTGTTCGGCCCAGCGGTGTCGCACCAGGCGTGCCAGACGTTGGAAGATATTGCTCATTTCACCAATCCCCCGAGGCGCCACCGCCACCAAAGCTGCCGCCGCCACCGGAGCTGAACCCGCCCCCCGAGCTGAAGCCGCCTCCACTGCCGCTGCTCCAGCCGCCGCCCCCGCCGGTGCTGATATATGGCCCGCCCCCGCCCCGCGAGAGATTGGAGAGCAGGGTGAAGATCAGGCCCAGAAATCCTGCCACGCCCGCAATCAACAGGCTGGTGGTGACCACATAGGCGGCCACCCCGGCAATGCCGCCAATGAGCAGCGAACCCAGCACGCGGCCAAAGATGGCGCGGGCGATGGCAATCCCGATCGGAAAACCGAAGAACAGCAGAGGCAGCAGAAAGTCCAGCTGGTCGGCCCAGGACTTGCCGGACTTGCGCGGCTGGGACAGCGGTGCGGGCAGTTTCTCGCCATGAATCAGCAGGCTCATCTGCTCGATGGCGGCAGACAGTCCACCCGCATAGTCGTCGGCGCGAAAGCGCGGCTTCATGGCTGCGTCGATGATGCGTGCAGCCTGGATGTCGGGAATGGCGCCTTCCAGCTTGCGCGCCACTTCGATGCGCATGCGCCTGTCGTTCTTGGCCACGATGATGAGAGAGCCGTCGCCTATGTCCTTGCGTCCCAGCTTCCAGCTGCTGGCCACACGCCAGGCATAGGCGGCGATATCTTCCGGGGCCGTGGTGGCAACCATGAGGACAGCGACCTGGGCGCCGGTCTCATCCTCCAGCTTCTTGAGCTGCTCGCTCAGCGATTGCAGATCGCCGGTGCTCAGCGTGTCGGTCTGGTCGATGACGCGTGCAGTGAGCTCCGGCACAGGCTGCAGTTGCGTGCCTGCAGCACCTTGCGCCCAGGCTGGCAGTGCAGCAAGCAGTGCCAGCCATGCAAAAACAATAGCTGCAAGCGCTTTATGGATAAGAGCTTGAGGTATGTGGGGCATGGTTTTTGAAGCGGAAGCCTGCAATTACTTGTTGCCAGCAGGCGCTGCGGGCGTTGAGAAGTCGACGGCCGGTGGCAGCGATATCTGGGCTTCGTTTTGCACCGTGAAGTTGGGCTTGACCTTGTAGCTGAATACCTTGGCCGTGATATTGGTGGGGAAGCTGCGCGCCAGCACGTTGTAGGCCTGTACGGTGCCTATGTATTCGTTGCGCGCCACGGTGATGCGATTTTCCGTGCCCTCCAGCGTCACGCGCAGATCGCGGAACGCTTGGTTGGCCTTGAGTTCGGGATATCTTTCCGCGACCACCATCAAGCGCGAGAGTGCGCTGGAAATCTCGCCCTGTGCCTGCTGGAACTTGTTGAAGGCTTCGGGGTTGTTGATCAGCTCGGGAGTGGCCTGAATCGAGGTGGCCTTGGCGCGTGCTTCGATCACCTTGGTCAACGTCTCCTGCTCGAAGTTGGCCTCACCCTTGACTGTGGCGACTATGTTCGGAATCAGGTCCGACCGGCGCTGGTACTGATTCAGCACCTCGCTCCAGGCGGCCTTGGATTTTTCATCCAGGCGCTGAAAGTCGTTATAGCCGCAGCCCGTGAGGGAGAGCATGGAGGCCGCAGTTGCGATTGCCAGAAGCCAGCGTTTCATGGGTGTTTCCATTCACGAAATTGAGACGGAAACCATAGCATAAGGGCTTAGCCGGGAAGTGTGCGCGCGGGGCTTGTCGTCCTGTCCGCTGCCGAGCGGCGCTAGCATTGCAATCATGTCCACTGTTTCTCCACTCGATGCCCTGCGTGGCGCGCAGCGTCCCGGCCCGAAAACTGCGGCCTTGCCGCGCCTGCTGCTGGCGGGCGCCACGGGGTCGTTGGGCAACGAGGTGCTCAGCCGCGTGGTGGGTGCGCAGAACTATGGGCTGGTCCAGGTGCTGGCGCGCGAACCCTACGTCCAGGGCCTGCGTGGCATGGAGTTGCTGACGCGGCAGGATGGCGATGTGCAGCAATGGCCTGTGCAGCATGCCGATGTGGGCCTCATCATGTTCGAGCCTCCGCGTCCCTATTACCAGCGCGAGCGAGCCTTGTGGACGCCTCAGCCGGATCAGCTGCCAGCGGTGGCGCAGTGGATGCGGCGCTGTGGTGTGCACACGCTCGCTGTGGTACTGCCTCACGATATGGGCAGCCTGCCCCAGGCTCTGAAGCAGGGGCTGGCCAATCTCAATGAGCAAGGCGTGGCCGCGCTGGGCTTCGAACGGCTGATTTTTGTGCGCTCGGCCAGAGAAGCCCAGAAAATAAATGACGGCCATTGGCTGCATCGCACGGCAAAGACCATGCTTTCGGCGCTCAGCTATATGCTGCCGCAGACGGAGCGTCCTGTGCGCGCCATGCATGTGGCCCGTCTGGTGGAGGCGGCCTTGCTCAAGGCACCGCCGGGAATTCATGTGGCTCCGCCTGAACTGGTCTGGCGTTCGGCGCAGAAAGACGCTTTGGGGTCAGAGCTGCAGAGCTGGCTGGGTCCCTCATGAATTTCGAACAATTTCGTGCACCTTGGTGGCAGCCCGGAGGTCATGTCCAGACCATCTGGGCTGCACTCTATGCGAAGGGCGGGGTGTTTCCTGTGTGGCGGCGCGAGCGCTGGGATACGCCTGATGGCGACTTCATTGATATTGATTTTTCAAGTCATCCGGCAGGTGCAAACGCTCCCACTCTGGTGCTGTTTCATGGCCTGGAAGGCTCGTCCTCGAGTCACTACGCCAAGGCCCTGGCGCAGGTCTGCGCGCAGCGCGGCTGGCATCTGGCCGTGCCGCATTTTCGCGGCTGCAGCGGTGAGCCCAATCGCCTGCTGCGCGCCTACCACTCCGGCGATGCGGACGAAGTGGACTGGATTTTGCGACGACTGCAGCAAGGCGCGAGCGGCGAATTGCTGGCAATGGGGGTATCGTTGGGCGGCAATGCCCTTGCGCGCTGGGCCGGGCTGCAGCAGCAGGCGGCTGCAGAGCTCGTCAAGGGCGCGGCAGTGATCTGTGCGCCGCTGGATCTGGTGGCCGGAGGCGTCAATCTGGGCCAGGGGCTCAATCGCTGGCTCTACACCCCCGTCTTCATGCGTACCCTGGTGCCCAAGGCACTGGCCAAATGGCAGCAGGCACCGGGGCTGTTCGACAGGCAGCTGCTGCAGCGCGCGCGCACCCTGCATGATTTTGACGATGTGTTCACGGCCCCGGTCCATGGCTTCAGGGATGCCGATGATTACTGGCGCAGGGCATCGGCCAAGCCCCTGCTCAAGCAAGTGGCCGTGCCCTTGTTGCTGCTCAATGCGCGCAACGATCCGTTTGTGCCGGCGCACAGCCTGCCCACGCCCGATGAGGTGAGCGCAGCCGTGCAGCTATGGCAGCCACCGCACGGCGGACATGTGGGCTTTGCCAGCGGAGCCTGGCCCGCCCATGTGCAGGCCATGCCGCTGGCCGTGACCGAATGGCTGGAGCAGTGGCTCTGAGCGTTTGCAGAATAATCAGGAGATGAGTGATGGATGACATCGTGAAGCAGGCCATGGCGAAATGGCCCAACGTGCCGGCCTGCAGCGGCTGGCTGGGTCTGGATGCACGCGGCCAGTGGTGGCTCAGGGACGAGCAGGCCCAGGCCTGCGGGGCGTTTGCGAGCGGCCGGCCCGGTGCCAGGGGCAGTCTGCTGCGCCATGAAAAGCTGGCCGAATTCATCGGTCGCAACTATCTGGCCGAGTCCGACGGCCGCTGGTATTTTCAGAACGGCCCGCAGCGCGTGTATGTGGAGCTGGAGAGCGCGCCATGGATATGGCGTCTGCGATGCACAGAGCATGGTCTGCAGCTGATCAGCCACACGGGCCAGGAGCTTGCGCCCGAACAGGTGCAGCAGGTGCTGCTCGATGAGCAGGGGCGGCTTTTCCTGGTTTTGCCGCAGGGCCTGGGCATGGTGCACAGCCTGGACATGCTGGATGCCGCGAATGCGCTGGAGGGCGGAGTGCTGCCCGAGGTGCAGGAGGTCGACAGCGCTTCGTTGCCATTGAAGTTTGGTTTTATGCCTAGCCCGCAGGCTCATCAAGTCTGATAGCTGCCTGTACTGGTGTACAGAAGGGGCTTCTGGTCAAAAATAACAAAACCGGCCAAAGGCCGGTTTTTGCGGGGCAAAGAGCAGGGCTTACTTGGCTGCATCCACCATGTACTGAATGGCGGCCTTGAAGTCTGCGTCCGAAGCGGTGGAGCCGCCTTTGGGAGGCATGGCCCCAACACCTTGGGTGGCCTTCTGCACCATATCGTCCATGCCCTTGGCAATGAAAGGTGCCCAGGCAGCCTTGTCGCCAAACTTGGGGGCCCCGGCTACGCCACTGGCGTGGCAGGCCATGCAGGTGGTGTTGTAGATATTCTTGCCCACATCGGAGGCCGCGGCAGCTGCGGGAGCCGCGGCGGCGGCGGGTGCTGCCTCGGTGGCTGCAACAGCTGCTGCAGGTGCAGCGGCGACAGGGGCCGCAGGTGCTGCTGCGGGGGCATCACCAGCTGCTGCGCCGGCTGCAGGCTGGGGCTCGGGGAAGTTGGCGCCGGCAGCATTGGCCATATAGACCACGCCACGGGCAATTTCCGTGTCATTGAACTCGCCGCCACCCTGGGCCGCCATTGCACCCTTGCCGGCCAGGGCAGAGTGCACCAGCGTTTCCAGACCCTGCTTGATGCGCGGGCCCCAGGCTGCCGCATCCTGGAATTTGGGTGCGCCGGCTACGCCGGTTTCATGGCAGGCTGCGCATTGCGACTTGAAGACTTCCGCGCCACCGCGCAGAGGGCGGTTGGCATCGCGAATTTCCACCGTTCCCACTTTTTGTAGACGCATGGCCTTGGCCATTTCGGCATTGGCCGTACCTGCGCCCGTGGTGTCGGACGAAGTCACGAACTTGACCAGACCGATGATGACGAAGATGGGAACCACAAACGAGAAGAAGACGGCAAGCAACAACTGCTTGGGTTTTTTAATGGGGCCTGTATGGGCTTCTTCGTGGTGTTGCTCGCTCATGAAGTCCTCTGAGATCGTGGGATGGGAATTAACAAACCATTATAGAAGTGAGGGTTAAGAACACCAGTGCACGACGATCCGGGTTGACGGCTGCTGCATAAAGGAGTTGAGTTGGATCAACTTTGTGCAGCCAATTTGTGGCGGGCATGAAAAAAGGCGTCCGAAGACGCCTTGTGTGAGAGTGCAGAAAATGGCCCGATTACTGGACTGTAGTTGCTGCCGCTGGGGTGTTGCCGGCTCCTGCCTCCGTCCAGCCGCCGCCCAGCACCTTGTAGAGATTGACCTGGTTTTGCAGCTGCGCCAGGCGCACCTGAACCACGGATTGCTCCAGTGCAAACAGTGAACGCTGCGCATCCAGCAGATCCAGGTAGCTGGCCACACCGTTGGTGTAGCGCAGGTCCGACAGCTTGTAGCGAACCTGCTCAGCCTCCAGCTGACGCGACTGGGCATCGAGCTGATCTTTGAGTGCTCGGCGATTCACCAAGGTGTCGGACACCTCGCGGAATGCCGACTGGATGGAGCCTTCGTATTGCGCCACGGCAATCTTCTGGCTGGCTTCTGCAACCTGGAGATTGGCGCGATTGCGGCCTGCATTGAAGATGGGCAGATACAGCGAAGGCGCAATCGTGAAAGCTGCAGAGTCAGACTTGAACAGATCGGAAACCTCCGAATTCACAAAGCCTGCCGAGGCAGTCAAGGAGATGTTCGGGAAGAACAGCGCACGTGCCGCACCAATGCTGGCATTGGCGGCAATCATGCTTTGCTCAGCCTGACGGATGTCGGGTCGGCGCAGCAGCAGGTCAGAAGGCAGGCCCGAGGGCACATCGGCCAGGGCTGGCAGATCGCGCAGCTGCTTGCCTTGCATGCTGGTCTGCAGATCGGCAGGTAGAGCCTGGCCCACGAGCAGCGTCAAGGCGTTGACGTCGCGCTCGCGTTGACCGGCTTGCTGGGCCAGCGTGGCGCGTGCGCTTTCGGTCAGCGACTGAGCCTGGCGGTAGTCCAGCTCGGAAGCTACGCCAGAGTCCAGGCGCAGCTTGGTCAGCTTGATGGACTGCTCGCGTGTGCCCAGGGTACGACGGGAAATGGCCAGCAGCTCCTCGTCAGCCTGCAGGTTCAGCCACGTGTTGGCGACCGTTGCAATCAGACTGATCTGGGCCGCCTTGCGGCCTTCCTCGGTCGCCAGATACTGGGCCAGAGCTTGCTGCTTGAGACTGCCGATGCGGCCCCAGAAGTCAATCTCCCAGCTGGGCATGGAAAGGCCCGCCATGTACGAGTTGGCATAGCGGCCCGTGGTGGCGCTGGGCTGGCGGCTGGCGCTGCCTGCCACACCGAACTCGGGGAACTGGGCGGCGCGCTGGATCTGGTATTGGGCCTGCGCCTTTTCGATATTGAGCACGGCCACGCGCAGGTCGCGGTTGTTGTCCAGCGCGAGCTGGATCACCTGCTGCAGGCGTGGGTCCGTGTAGAACTGCTGCCAGGGGATGTCGGCGGCCGCGATGGTGCCGGCCTGCTCGTCGGCGGCAGAGTAATGCTCGGCCACCGGAGCGGCAGGGCGCTCCAACGTGGGGATGAAGGAGCAGCCGCTGGCCAGCAGCGCGCTGGCCAGTGCTACGGGTAGCAAGGTTTTATTCATGTTGCGAGCCTCCCTGTGCTGCAGAAGTTGCCGCCGGGGGAGTGGCGTTGGAGTCTTGCTTGGACTTCTTGCCAAACAGATTGAACACGGCCACAAAGAACACGGGCACCAGGAACACGGAGATCGGCGTGCCGATCACCATGCCCCAGAACACGCCCGTGCCGATTTCCTTCTGGCTGGCAGCGCTGGCGCCGGAGGCGATGTACAGCGGCACCACGCCCAGAATAAAGGCCAGCGAGGTCATCAGAATGGGTCGGAAACGCAGATGACCGGCTTCCAGCGCGGCTTCCAGCGCGCTCTTGCCTTCAGCATGCAGGTCCTTGGCGAACTCCACGATCAGAATGGCGTTCTTGGCCGACAGACCGATCACCGTGATCAGCGCCACCTGGAAGTAGATGTCGTTGGGCATGCCGCGCATCAGCATGCCGGCCACGGCGCCGAACACGCCCAGAGGCACGACCAGCAGCACGGACAGCGGGATGCTCCAGCTTTCATACAGAGCGGCCAGACACAGGAACACGGCCAGGATGGAGAACGCATACAGCAGCATGGCCGAGGAGCCAGCCTTTTTCTCGTCCAGAGACTGGCCGGTCCACTCGTAGCCGAAGCCGTCGGGCAGTTCCTGGGCCAGCTTTTCCATCTCCTTCATGGCATCACCGCTGGTAAAGCCGGGCTTGGCCTGACCGGTGATGCTCATGGAGGGGTAGCCGTTGTAGCGTGTCAGCTGCATGGGGCCGCTGATCCACTTGGCGCTGACCATGGTGGAAAGCTCCACCAACTGGCCTTGCGCGTTGGGCACCGTCAGGCGCATCACGTCCTCGGGCTGCATGCGGCGGGCGGCATCGGCCTGGATGGTCACTCGCTGCATGAATCCGTTGTTGGGGAAGTCCGTGGAGTTGGACGAACCCAGAGCGGTCGCCAGCGTGGTGGCCAGGTCGCCCATGCTTACGCGCTGGGCATAGACCGCATCGCGGTTGATGTCCACCTGCCATTGGGGGGCGTCATCCACGCCATCAAAGCGCACGCCGGCCAGAATCTGGCTCTGGTTGGCCTTGGCAACCAGCTGGTTGCGGGCTGCCAGCAAGGCGGCATGCCCCTTGCTGCCGCGGTCTTGCAGGCGGAAGGTGAAACCGTCGCTATTGCCGAGCTCCGAAATGGAGGGGGGAACCAGCGTGAAGATGAAACCATCGCGCAGCGCTGACATGGCGCCCATGGTGCGTCCGGCAAAGGATTTGGCATCCGAGCCAGCGCCTGTGCGCTCGGACCAGTCCTTGAGCGTGGTGAATGCCAGACCCACGTTCTGGCCCTGTCCCATGAAGCTGAAGCCCAGAATGCTCACGATGTGATCGGTCTCAGGCTGGCTCAGGGCGAACTTCTCCAGCTCAGCCATGGTCTTGCTCGTGCGCTCCAGGCTCGCGCCGGGAGGCAACTGAGCCAGCGAGATGACATAGCCCTGGTCTTCCGTTGGCAGGAAGGCCGTAGGCAGCCGCAGGAACATGAAGACCACACCGGCGATCACCAGCAGGTAGACGATGAAGGCCTGCACGGAGCGCTTGACCACGCCGGACAGAGCGGTTGAATAGCGCCTTGTACCGGCTTCAAACTTGCGGTTGAACCAGTTGTAGAACGGGCCGAGCAAGCCGGTCTTCTTGTCGTGCGCGTGGCCCTTGGGGATGGGCTTGAGCATGGTGGCGCACAGCGCGGGAGTCAGTGTCAGCGCAAAGAAGCCCGAGAAGAAGATCGAGATGGCCATCACCAGTGAGAACTGGCGATAGATGTTGCCGGTCGCGCCGGAGAACATGGCCAGAGGCAGGAACACCGTCACCAGAATCACGGTGATGCCGACCACGGCGCCCTGGATCTGTCCCATGGCCTTGATGGTGGCTTCCTTGGGCGGCAAGCCTTCCTCGGCCATGATGCGCTCGACGTTTTCCACCACCACGATGGCATCGTCCACCACGATACCGATCACCAGCACCATGGCGAACATGGCCAGAATATTGATGGTCAGGCCGGCAACCAGCATCACGGCAAAGGTGCCGAGCAATGCGATGGGCACCACGATGGTCGGGATCAGGGTGTAGCGGATGTTCTGCAGGAAGATCAGCATCACGATGAACACCAGCACGATGGCTTCCAGCAGCGTGTGCACCACCTTCTCGATGGAAATCTTCACGAACTTGGAGGTGTCGTAGGGCGAGGACCACTTCACACCGGCAGGCAGGAAGGGCTCCATCTCGGCCATCTTGGCCTTGACCAGCTTGGCTGTCGCCATGGCGTTGGCGGTCGAAGTCAGCTGCACGGCCATCGCCACGGCGGGCTTGCCATCCAGGCGGGACTCGAAGGCATAGCTCTCGATGCCCAGCTCGATGCGGGCCACATCCTTGAGGCGCACAGTGGAGCCGTCGGAGTTGGAGCGCAGCACCACTTCGCCGAATTCCTCGGGCGTGCTCAGCTGACCGGGCACCACGATCGTGGCGGTGGTGGTGGTGCCAGGTGTGCTGGGCAGGTTGCCCAGGGCGCCACCGGAGATCTGCTGGTTCTGCGCGGCAATCGCTGCGTTGACGGATGCAATCGACAGACCGAAGCCCTGGAGCTTGGCAGGATCCACCCAGACGCGCATGGCACGACCCGATGCAAACAGCTGTGCCTTGCCCACGCCGTCCAGACGCTGGACTTCAGGCACCACATTGCGGTTCACGTAGTCGGCAATGTCGTCACGGGAGGTCTCTCCGGACTCGGCCTGGAAGGCCAGAATCATCAGGAAGTTGCTCATGGACTTGTCAACGCGCACGCCCAGGGCCTGAACCACCTGAGGCAGGCGGGGCAGCACGCGCGAGAGGCGGTTTTGCACGTCCACCTGCGCCAGATCGGGGTTGGTGCCGGGGGCAAAGGTGACGGTCAGAGTGCCTTGACCGCCCGCAGGGGCGGAGGCTTCCATGTACATCAGACCTTGCGCGCCGTTGATTTCGCGCTCGATCAGTTGCAGAACGGAATCCGTCATGGTCTGTGACGTGGCGCCCGGGTAGGTCGCTGTCACGTTGATGGTGGGAGGTGCCACCGATGGGAACTGTGCCACCGGTAGCTTGGTGATGGAGATCACGCCCGCAATGATCACGAAAATCGCGATCACCCAGGCAAAGATCGGTCTGTGGATGAAAAACTTTGACATGGATCGTGCCTGTTACTTGGCTGCCTTGCCTTCGCCAGCACCTTCGGCTGGTGCAGCAGCTTTCTCTTGCGCTGGTGCGGCGGGGGCCGCAGCAGAGGGTTGTGCTGGTGCGCCGGCAGCTGCATTGTTGATCTCGACGGGCTTGACCTTCTTGGCTCCCATGCCCACCTTGATCAGGCCGTCGACCATGACTTTTTCTCCGGCCTTCAGCCCGGATGTGACGACCCAGTTAGTGCCACTGGACTGACTAATCTGAACGGGACGCGGCGCCACCGAGCCATCCTCGGCCACGATCATGACGAAGTTGCCCTTTTCGTTGCGCGTCACGGCTTGTTGCGGAATCAGCGCGGCGTTCTCGACCTGTGCCTGCTCCAGGTGCACGCGCACATAGGTGCCGGGCAGCAGCAGTCCATCGGGGTTGGGCAGTTCCGCGCGCACGCTGACCTGGCCGGTAGTCGGGTCCACGGTCAGGTCGGTGAACAGCAGCTTGCCAGTGTGTGCGTACTCCTTGCCATCGTCCAAATAGACGTGGACGCGCGCTGCGTTGTCACCTACCTTTGCTAACTTGCCGGAACTGAGCGCTTCGCGCATGCGCATGATGTCGGAAGAGGACTGGGTCAGGTTCACGTACAGCGGGTTGACTTGCTGAATGGTCGCCAGCTGCGTGGCTTCGCCCTGGCCGACCAGAGCGCCTTCCGTCACCAGAGCGCGGCCGATGCGTCCAGAGATGGGGGCTGTCACGCTGGCATAGCCCAGGTTGACGTTGGCATTGGTGACAGCCGCCTTGCCTGCCGCAACTTGTGCCAGTGCCGCCTTCTCGTTGGCAATGGCCGTGTCGTACTCCTGCTTGCTGATGGCATTGGCTTCCACCAGCGGCTTGTAGCGGCGTGCGGTGGCAGATGCTTGAGCAAGATTGGCTTCGGCCTGTGCAAGGGTCGCCTGAGCGCTCTGCAGATTGGCCTTGTACGGGGTGTTGTCAATCTGGAACAGGGCCTGGCCGGCTTTGACATCCGAGCCTTCCTGGAACAGGCGCTTTTGCACGATGCCGGCTGCGCGCGCGCGAACCTGAGCAATGCGCGATGGCTCCAGACGGCCTGGCAGATCGGAGATCAGAGGCACGTTCTGCATGGATACCGTCACTACGCCTACTTCGGGTGGCTGTGCCTGAGCGGCTGCTTGTGCTTTTTGAGCTTCCGCGTTTTTGTCACTGCATGCGACTAGGCCCAATGCAGCAGCCAAGCCCAGGCCTATGACCATGGCGCGGGTGCCGGATGCGGCTGAGTTGGACTGATTGTCGGGAGCCTGGTTTGCTTCATACATCGGGTGCATGAACGTCCTTCCGGTTGACATTGTGAAAACGAGAAAAGAGCGCTGTCCGCAGTGGAGCGCTCATTCGGGTGGAAACCCTAGATGGTTTCCTGCATATCGGTGCTAAGGAAATTATACATACATGCATAAATGTATAATTGAAAACGCTGCGTAAAGCAGCTGAGAAATGGTTTTTCTCGCGGCGAGCTATCGCTGGCGAGTGATGAGGAAGGTGAGTGATGGCTCGAAGAACCAAGGCTGAAGCGGATGAGACGCGCACCAAGCTGCTGGATGCGGCTGAAGAGGTGTTTTTCGAGAAAGGGGTATCTCGAACCTCTCTGGGCGATATCGCACAGCGTGCAGGGGCTACACGCGGGGCGGTGTATTGGCACTTCAAGGACAAGATGGATGTCTTTGTTTCCATGCTTGGGCGCATATGCCTGCCTTTCGAAGAAATCTGTGACGACAGGTATGGTGACCTGTTGCCGCTAGAGCGCATTCGTCACTCCATCCTATGTGTGTTCGAGAGCTTGGACGAGGATGAGCGCAGACGCAAGGTGTTTGAAACGGCGCTGTTCAAAATGGAATACGTGGGCGAACTGGCTGATGTGCGTTTGCAGCATATAGAAAGTTCAGGCTTCGCTCGGGAAAAATTTGCGCACGACCTAGCGGCTGCAGCGCAGGGGCAGTCCGTGCAGTTGTCGGTATCCCCGGAAGAGGCCGCCCTTGGTTTGCACTCTCTTTTTGTAGGCCTTATACATGGCTGGGTATTGACGGAGGGGAGTTTCTCATTGGTCAAGGTCGGTTCGATGTCGGTGGATGTCTACTTGTCTGGTTTGGGATTTCAGGTGAATTTGTGATTTGGGTGTCCAAACCCGTGCAATAATTGCGGCTGTTGAATTGTTGTTGGCAGTGCGAACGGCCTGACGGATTCGCGGCTGTAGCTCAGTGGATAGAGTATTGGCCTCCGAAGCCAAGGGTCGTGGGTTCGATCCCCGCCAGCCGCGCCAGCATCGATCTTCGGTAAGAAAAAAGAAATTTCAAAATTTCTTTTTAAGCTGAAAATAGATGCTACAATTCGAGTCTCTTCGGAGGGGTGGCCGAGTGGTTAAAGGCAGCAGACTGTAAATCTGCCCGCTAACGCGTACACAGGTTCGAATCCTGTCCCCTCCACCAGCAATGGTTGAGAAGAGCGATTGCTAGAAATAGCAGTCACGTGCAGTAGTGAATCTGTGCGGGAGTAGTTCAATGGTAGAACCCTAGCCTTCCAAGCTAATGACGCGGGTTCGATTCCCGTCTCCCGCTCCAGTTTGCGAGCAAAGATTTTTGAAGTTGTTTTTTCAGCTTCTTTGCCCATGTGGCTCAGTGGTAGAGCACTCCCTTGGTAAGGGAGAGGTCGCGGGTCCGATTCCCGCCATGGGCACCATTTTCTGGTGCGCTCGCTTGATAGGGTTGCGCCGAAATCCTCTTGCAGTGAATTAGTTTTTTCGGAGTCGGAAAAATGGCAAAAGAAAAATTCGAGCGCACCAAGCCCCACGTGAACGTGGGCACCA
>NZ_AWOR01000063.1 GCF_000761245.1 Comamonas testosteroni
GTCGCAGGTTCGAGTCCCGCTACGACCACCAAATCCAAGCCCCAGTTGCTCACGCAGCTGGGGCTTTTCGCTTTTTACAGAGGCGACATGGCGCCGCACTGCCCTTTCTGCCCCGCAGAAATCAACGCAGTCCGCGCCGCCATGCTCCAGCCGCTCAAACTCCCCTTCAAGGACTTTTTCGTGCCCGTTGCACCTCAAGGATGCTGCACGCACGCTGCGTGCCCGCGCGCTGGTCTTGCGCCCAGCGAGGGCCTGCTTTTTTCTGCAAAAGCCGGCCTGCAGGCACCCAAAGTCCGTCTTCGCTCAAGGACTCTCCCGTGACCACACAAACCACAGGCGCCGTGGCAGGCATAGCCGCGCCCGCCGCTCCAACAGAAGTCAACGGATACAGCTGGAAAGCACTCATGGGCTCGGCCGTCGGCTACGCCATGGACGGTTTTGACCTGCTGATTCTGGGCTTCATGCTCTCGGCCATCTCCAAGGACCTGAACCTCACGCCCGGCCAGGCTGGCTCTCTCGTGACCTGGACCTTGATCGGTGCCGTCTTCGGCGGCATCGTCTTCGGCATGCTCAGCGACAAATACGGCCGCATCCGTGTGCTGACCTGGACGATCGTGCTGTTTGCCGTCTTTACCGGCCTGTGCGCATTTGCACAGGGCTATTGGGACTTGCTGATCTACCGCACCATTGCCGGCATCGGCCTGGGCGGCGAGTTCGGCATCGGCATGGCACTGGCCGCCGAGGCCTGGCCCGCCCGCCATCGCGCACGCGTCTCGTCCTATGTGGCTCTGGGCTGGCAACTGGGCGTGCTGGGCGCAGCCATGCTGACCCCGCTGCTGCTGCCTTCCATCGGCTGGCGCGGCATGTTTCTGGTCGGCGTGATTCCCGCTGTCGTGGCCTGGGTCATCCGCAACAAGCTGCATGAGCCCGAAGTGTTCGTGGCACGCAGCAAGAAGGAGCAGCCCTCGGCCATGCAATGCCTGAAGCTGCTGATGAAGGACAAGGCCACGCGCAAGATCAGCCTGGGCGTGATCGTGCTGACCTCGGTGCAGAACTTCGGCTACTACGGCATCATGATCTGGATGCCCAGCTTTCTGTCCAAGCAGATGGGCTTCAGCCTGACCAAGTCCTCGGTGTGGACGGCCGTCACCATCGTCGGCATGTCGCTGGGTATCTGGGTCTTCGGCCAGCTGGCCGACCGCATCGGCCGCAAGCCCACTTTCCTGATCTTCCAGGTCGGCTCCGTGATCTCGGTGCTGGCCTATTCCCAGCTCACCGATGCCACGGCCATGCTGTGGGTGGGGGCCATCATGGGCCTGTGCGTCAACGGCATGATGGGCGGCTATGGCGCCGTCATCAGCGAAGCCTACCCCACCGAGGCCCGCGCCACGGCACAGAACGTGCTGTTCAACATCGGCCGCGCCGTCGGCGGCCTGGGCCCGGTCGTCATCGGTGCGCTGGCCATGGCCTACTCGTTCCAGGTGGCCATTGCGCTGCTGGCCGCCATCTATGTGCTGGACATGCTGGCTACGGTCTTTCTGATTCCCGAACTCAAGGGCAAGGAGCTTCATTAAAGATAGCTGCCATCGCAGACCCATCAAGCGCCAGAACCTTAAAGCCTGGCGCTTTTTTTTGCCGCTGAGGCATCCCAAGGCAACAAGCCTCCGCTTGGGCGCCCTACGTGGGGGCAGGGGCAGCGGCCACACGAAGCGGGCACGTGTGGGGACGTAGCCCTTATCTGCGTTGCCGGAACACTTCGCTGACCAATTCCCGTAACCACTGGTTCGCAGGCTCCTGCGCAAAGCGCCAGCTCCAGTGCAAAGAGACATCGAAAGCACTCTCTGGCAGATCGGCCTGCAGCACCACATATCCGCCCTGTGCTTCAAACGTCTCGGCAATCTCGGCGGGCATGATGACGGCCAGATCCGTCTGATGCACGATGGAAGGCACGGCCATGAAGTGGGCCGCCGACAGCCGTACCTGATCCTGCAACTCGAGCTTGCGCAGAATGCGCAGCGTCTCGGAATGCGAGCGCACGGCCACATAGTCGAGCCCGCGCAAATGTTCAGCGCTCAGCCTCCCGGTCTTCAAACCCTTGAGCACCGGATGCCCCTGACGCAGCAACAGGGCGTAGTGGTCGGACAGCAGCACCTTCTGCTGCGTGCCCGTCACACCAGGCAGAAAGCCGATGGCGATATCCAGCGAGCCGCGATCCAGCGCATCGGCAATCTCGCCCATGGGCATGGGCAGGGTTTCCAGCTGCACATGGGGCGCCCGGCCTCTCAAGGCCTGCATCAGTGGTGGCAAGAAGCGCGCCTCGCCGATGTCGCTGAGGTGCATGCGAAAGCACTGATTCGCCTGCAAGGGATCAAAACTGTGTGCCTCTGCCAAGGCCACCTCCAGCGTTGCCAGCGCAGTTCTTACCGCCTGAGCCAGCCGCTCGGCACGCGGCGTGGGGCGTACGCCCCCATGCATGCGCTCGAACAGCGGATCGCCCAGCAAATGGCGCAGCCGCGTCACCGCCTGACTGGCTGCGGGCTGGGAAAGACCCAGCTCCTGCGAAGCGCGGCTGACGCTGCCGTGGCGGAACACCGCATCGAAAACACGCAACAGATTGAGATCCAGACCTGATATATCCATTAAACGAATATCTCTTAGATGTTTTATTCAATTGCTGGAAATTATCTCCAAAGGCAGGATTGATGCCAACAGTGCCAAGGCCCAGTGCCAGCCCGATCCAAGGAGAATTTTTTGCCCGCCAACACCGCCCCCAATGCCCAGGCCGCCGAGGTCTTCACCGTACGCCACGCCGTCATCAACATGCTGCGCGAGCTGGGCATGACGCGCATCTTCGGCAACCCGGGCTCCACCGAGCTGCCCCTGTTTCGCGACTATCCCGAGGACTTCTCATACATCCTCGGCCTGCAGGAGACCGTGGTCGTGGGCATGGCAGACGGCTATGCCCAGGCCACGCGCAATGCCAGCTTCGTGAACCTGCACTCGGCCGCCGGCGTGGGCCACGCCATGGCCAATATCTTCACGGCCTTCAAGAACCGCACGCCCATGGTCATCACGGCCGGCCAGCAGACGCGCTCGCTGCTGCAGTTCGACCCCTTCCTGCACTCCAACCAGGCCGCCGAGCTGCCCAAGCCCTATGTGAAGTGGAGCTGCGAGCCCGCACGCGCCGAGGACGTGCCCCAGGCCCTGGCGCGCGCCTACTACATCGCCATGCAGGAGCCGCGCGGCCCGGTCTTCGTCTCCATTCCCGCCGATGACTGGGATGTGCCCTGCGAGCCCATCACGCTGCGCAAAGTCGGCTTCGAAACACGACCCGACCCACGCCTGCTGGACAGCATAGGCCAGGCGCTGGAGAGTGCGCGCGCACCGGCCTTCGTGGTCGGAGCGGCCGTGGACCGCAGCCAGGCCTTCGAGGCCGTCCAGGCCCTGGCCGAACGTCACCAGGCGCGCGTCTATGTGGCACCTATGAGCGGGCGCTGCGGCTTCCCCGAAGACCATGCGCTGTTCGGCGGCTTCCTGCCTGCCATGCGCGAGCGCATCGTGGACCGACTCTCTGGCCATGATGTGGTCTTCGTCATCGGCGCACCTGCCTTCACCTACCACGTCGAAGGCCACGGCCCCTTCATCGCCGAAGGCACGCAGCTGTTCCAGCTCATCGAGGACCCCGCCATCGCCGCCTGGGCGCCCGTGGGCGACGCGGCCGTGGGCAATATCCGCATGGGCGTGCAGGAGCTGCTGGCCCGCCCCCTGACACATCCGCGCCCTGCGCTCCAGCCCCGGCCCGCCATACCGGCGCCAGCGGCACCCGAGCCGGGCGAGCTGATGACCGATGCCTTCCTCATGCACACACTGGCCCAGGTGCGATCGCGCGACAGCATCATCGTCGAGGAAGCGCCTGGCTCGCGCTCCATCATCCAGGCCCATCTGCCCATCTATGCGGCCGAGACCTTCTTCACCATGTGCAGCGGCGGGCTGGGCCACAGCCTGCCTGCTTCCGTAGGCATCGCGCTGGCCAAGCCCGACAAGAAGATCATAGGCGTCATCGGCGACGGCTCGGCCATGTACGCCATCCAGGCACTGTGGAGCGCAGCCCATCTGAAGCTGCCGCTCACCTACATCATTGTCAAGAACCGCCGCTACGCCGCCCTGCAGGATTTCTCCAGGGTGTTCGGCTACCGTGAGGGCGAGAAGGTCGAGGGCACCGACCTGCCCGACATCGACTTCGTGGCCCTGGCAAAGGGCCAGGGCTGCGACGGCGTGCGCGTCACCGAAGCAGCCCAGTTGCCCCAGGTTCTGCAGGACGCCTTGCGCAGCCCGCGCGCCACGCTGGTCGAGGTCGAGGTCGCCTGACCCGGCCCCGCGCCCTCGGAGACAAGACATGCACAACACACAAGAGCCGCAAGCGGCCACCGTCGGCATCCTGGGAGCAGGAGCCATGGGCACCCTGTTCGGCACCCGGCTGGCCCGGGCCGGCATCCCCGTCACGCTGGTGGATGTCAACGCGCAGCTGCTCCAGGCCATACGCGAGCACGGCGTGCACTGCGAGACCGACCAGGGCCCGCTGCACGCCGACGTTCAGGCCCTGCAGGCCCATGAGCTGACGCAGCCGCCCGCGCGCTGGCTGATCTTCACCAAGGCCGCCCACACCCAGGCCGCGCTGCAAAGCATTGCCCACCTGATAGGGCCCGGGACCCTGCTGCTCAGCCTGCAAAACGGCATAGGACATATCGAGACCCTGCACGGATTTGCCGATGCCCAGCAGATCGCCGTGGGTGTGACGACATGGCCGGCCCGGTTGCTGGCTCCCGGAAAAGTGAGTTCGCTGGGCAGCGGCAAGATCCGCTTCATGCCGCGCACCGGACAGGTGGAGGCCGGCTTCCGGGACTTCTGCGACGACCTCAACCGCGCCGGACTGCATTGCGAGATCGATCCCGAGGTCGAGACCGCCATCTGGGAAAAGCTGGCCTTCAATGCTGCCTTCAACGGTCTGTGCGGCATCACGCGCCAGACCGTGGACGGACTGGCCAGCCCCCTGGGCCGCAGCCTGATCCGCGAAGTCCTGGACGAGGTCGTTGCCGTGGCTGCGGCCAACGGCATCGCTGTGGACGCCCTCCGCGTCCAGGCCACGGTGGAGGACGCCCTGAGCCACCATGTGGGACACCAGCCATCGCTGCTGCAGGACCTGCTGGCGGGGCGCCCCACCGAGACCGATTCCATCCACGGTGCGGTGGTTCGCGCGGGCGAGCGGCATGGCATAGCCACGCCCATGACAAGTACTCTGCACCGGCTCATCAGCATGTCACAGCAGCGCACGCCATAGGACCAGGACTGGGCGAAGACGCATCGAAGGCTCGGGAAGACAGCAAAACAAAAAACAGCAGGGACCGGGCCCACGGATTCAACAAAAAAGGAGACAACATGCGCAGAACCTTTCTCAAAGCCGGCGCTGCTTGCGGTGTACAGCTCATGCTGGGTACGGCCCACGCCCAACCGGCGTCCGGCAGGCCCATGGAATGGGTGGTCGGCTTTGCCGCGGGCGGTGGCTCGGATGCTGTGGCTCGCGGCGTAGCCGAGGCCTGGGCCAAGCCCATCCATCGCAGCATCGTGGTGATCAACAAGCCGGGCGCCGGCACCAACATCGCCGCAGAATATGCGGCGCGCTCGCGCGACTATGGCAACCTGGTCTTCACCGCCGACTTCGCCACCCTGGCCGCCAACCCGCATCTGTTCCCCAAGCTGGCCTACAACGCCGAGCAGGACTTCGTTCCCATCAGCCTGCTGGCGCGCTTTCCGCTGCTGCTGGTCGTCAACAACGAATTGCCGGTGCGCAGCTTGCAGGAATTCGCGGCCTGGGCCAGGGCCAACCCCGACAAGCTCAGCTATGGATCTCCCGGGCTGGGCACCCCGCACCACCTGGCCACCGAACTGCTGGCCCAGAAGATGGGCGTGAAGATGACCCACGCACCCTATCGCGGCGCCGGCCCTGCCATGCTGGATGTGATCGGAGGCCAGATTCCCTTCATGCTGGTGGACAGCGCCGCAGGCCTGCCCCACATCAACACGGGCAAGGTCCGCGCCATCGGCGTGGCCAGCGCGCAGCGACTCAAGACTCTGCCTCAGACGCCCACGCTCATCGAGCAGGGCGTGGCCGGCTTCGAGGCCTTCGCCTGGCAGGGACTGGTCGCCCCCAGGGGCACGGATGACGCCACCATACAGATGTGGTCCAGAACGCTGCAGGAAACCCTGAAGACGCCGGCCGTGCAGGCCCGCTTCGAATCACTGGCCCTGGAGCCCCTGCCCAGCACTCCCGAGCAGATGCGCGAGTTCTGGCTCTCCGAGAAGAAGCGCTGGGGTGAGGTCATCAAGACCGCAGGCATCAAGCTGGACTAAGCGATATCAATGACAAGCAGGAAAATGCATATGGAGACTCCCATCACTCAACGCCCCTCTTCACACAAGCCGCTGCGCGCCCTGATCACCAGAGGCTGGGCCAGCCTGGGCATGGCGCTTTGCCTGGCGCCAGCCGCCCAGGCGCAGACATGGCCGGATCGCCCCATCCGCCTGATCGTGAACTTCGCCCCTGGCGGCGCCGCCGATGTGATGGGGCGCGCCATCTCGCCCGCCATGAGCCAGGTGCTGGGCCAGTCCGTGGTGGTGGACAACAAGCCCGGAGCCAACGGCAATATCGGTATCAGCGAAACCGTTCGCTCTGCCAAGGACGGCTATACGCTGCTGCTGAGCAGTGGCGGCGGCATCAGCATCAATCCGCTGATCTACAGCAAGCTGGCGTTCAACCCTGAAAAGGACTTGATCCCCGTGGCGGCCGTGGCACGCGTGCATGTGTTTCTGGAAACCAACCCCAGCCTTCCCGTGAGCAATGTGCAGGACTTCATCAAGCACCTGCAGGCCAATCCGGGCAAGCTGTCCTACGGCTCGCCTGGCCCGGGCAGCTCGCCTCATCTGGCCGGTGAGATGTTCAAGCGCGCGGCCAAGGTCGATGCCAGCCATATTCCCTACAAGGGTGCCGGCCCGGCCTTGACCGATGTGCTCAGCGGCCAGTTGCAATACTGGTTCGATCCGGGCCCGGGCCTCAAGCAGGTCGAGGCCGGCAAGCTCAAGCTGCTGGCCATAGGCAGCCCGCACCGCTCGCCCCTGTACCCCAAGGTACCCACGCTGGCCGAAAGCGGCCTGCCAGGCTTCGATGCCGACACACTGTTCGGCGTCTACGCTCCGGCCGGCACGCCCGCCTCCGTGGTGGATGCCGTGCGCGCCAGCGTGATCAAGGCACTGGAGCAAAAGAATGTGGTCGATGTGATCCAGGGCCTGGGCGCCACGCCCGAGCCGCGCATGAGCCGCCAGGACTTCGTGGACCACCATGCCAAGGAGCGCGCCCGCTTTGCACCGCTGATCAAGGAAATCGGCTTGAAAGTGGATTAAGAAATTTCAGTTCAACGTGGGAGTCCGGTTGCCCGAAAACTCCCTTTTGACCGCCCGTCTGAAAGGACCGGCGGTCTTTTTTTGGCTTGCGCAAGCAAGAATGCTCAACGGGCATGCCTGCCGACAAAACACCAAGCCCGATCTGAATTTGCGCAAGCGGTGTTTCAGTGGGACGCTACCGCCACCACTACCGCAGACTCGGCCACCTCCAGCCAGACATTGTCATTGGCCACCAGAGCGCTCATGGCCGGCGCAAAGCCCACTATCTGAGCACCCCAGCTCAAACGACAGATGGCTTCGTCGCAAGCCTGGCTCTCCTCCGTCACCGTGGCTGCGCCGTAGGTCGCGCGCTGCACCACGGCAGGCCAGATATTGATGGGCTGCGCGGATGCCGCAGGTCGCTCCTGCCCCGGCCAGACCTTGACGGCCGTGGCCTTGCACAACGCCAGCACCTGCACACCGGGTGCCAGACCCAGCAGCTCATAGCTTTCGGGCGTGATGCGCGCAGCAATCGTCCAGTCCGAGCCTGCATCGCTTGCGGCACGCAGCCAGACCCGAATCTGCCCGCCTATGGACTCGACCTTGAGCACGGTGCAAGGCCACTGATTGCGCATGCTGGTCATCAGACCCAGATTGGGCTGCCCGCCACCTGGCGTGCCGGCCTGCATGCGCTGCAGCAACTCGGTACGCAAGCGCATCATGGCCTCGGCCGCATGCAGCAACTCCTCGCCCGCCGGCGTGATCTGTGCACCGCCGCCGCCGGTGCCGCCCACGCTGCGCTCGACCAGGGGCACGCCAGCCAGATTGGTAAGGGTATCGATGGCCTGCCAGGCCGCCTTGTAGCTCACGCCCACGTCACGTGCGGCCTGAGAGATGGAGCCACTTTGCGCAATGCCGCGCAGGATGGCAATGCGACGGTCTGCCATGTCATAGCCCAGAGCCTGAGAAACCGAGCCGGACGATAGTGCGCCACCCGGCACGAGCTCGTCGCCGGCCATATCCAATTGTTCTTGTTCGAAATTTTCTGTGTCTGACATAGACCGCCATCATGCCCTGACAGCCAATTTCCTCGCTCGACCTCAGTTGTTCATTCACGTTACACTCGCTATTCCATTAATGAATAGCGAAATTTCAATGACTCAGATCACTGCCCGCTCCACCGGTTTTTCCTTTCAACTGGCTCGCTCTGCGGCCGTGATCGGCACAGTCGTGCTGGGCCTGTGGTCTGCGCAGGCGCAGGCCGCTGAAGTGGCGGTCGCCGTGGCAGCCAACTTCACCGCTCCCATGAAGAAGATTGCGGCCGAGTTCGAAAAGGATACAGGCCACAAGGCCGAGCTGTCGTTTGGCGCCACCGGCAAGTTCTACGCCCAGATCAACAATGGTGCGCCCTTCGGCATTTTGCTGGCCGCCGATGACACCACACCCGAAAAATTGGCCAAGGAAGGCAAGGGCGTGACCGATTCACGCTTTACCTACGCCATCGGCACGCTGGTGCTGTGGAGCCCCAAGGCCGGTTATGTCGACGAAAAGGGCGAGGTGCTCAAGACCGGCGACTACAAGCACATCGCCATCGCCAACCCCAAGCTGGCACCCTATGGCACGGCAGCCATGGAAGTCTTGAACAAGCTGGGCCTGAGCGCTCAGGTGCAGCCCAAGGTGGTGATGGGCGAGAACATCGCCCAGACCTACCAGTTCGCCGCCACCGGCAATGCGCAGCTGGGTTTTGTGGCGCTGTCCCAGGTCATGGAGAACGGCAAGATCCGCGAGGGTTCGGCCTGGCAAGTGCCCGGCAATATGCATGAACCCATCCGCCAGGATGCCATTGTGCTCAATAGCGCCAAGGACAACGAGGCCGCTGCGGCTTTGATGAAGTACCTGCGCAGCCCCAAGGCGCACGACATCATCCGCTCCTACGGCTATAGCTTCTGACGCTAATCCACAAGCGCTAGAGCCAATTCAACGCTAACTGCTCCGCTCTACCCTTGGCGCTGCTCGGCTAAGCTGGGCGCTCCAAGGGTCTTTTTCTGACGACTTGTGCAAATTCGGATCGGACATGGTGCTTTGCCGATAGAAATGTCCGTTGTGCATACTTGTTTGCGCAAGTCCTGCTTTTGATTCCATGCAACTGAATGCCGAAGACTACGCAGCCATCTGGCTCACGCTCAAGCTCGCGGGCGTGACTACCGTGCTGCTCATGCTGTTGTGCACACCGCTGGCCTGGTGGCTGGCCCAGACCCGTTCGCGCTGGCGCGGCCCGATCGGTGCCGTGGTGGCACTGCCGCTGGTGCTGCCGCCCACCGTCATCGGCTTTTATCTGCTGGTCACCATGGGCCCCAACGGGCCCGTAGGCAAGCTCACGCAGGCCATGGGCCTGGGAAATCTGCCATTCACCTTTGCCGGTCTGGTGGTGGGCTCGCTGATCTACTCCATGCCATTCACCGTGCAGCCGCTGCAGCGCGCGTTTGAAGCCCTGGGCCCGCGCCCCATGGAGGCTGCGGCCAGCCTGGGCGCCAGTCCGCTGGACCGCTTTCTGACCGTGGCCCTGCCGCTGGCGCGGCCCGGATTCATCACTGCCGCCGTGCTGACCTTTGCCCACACCGTGGGCGAATTCGGCGTGGTGCTGATGCTGGGCGGCAATATCCCCGGCGTCACGCGCGTGGTCTCGGTACAGATCTACGACCATGTGGAAGCCATGGAGTACGGCCACGCCCATATGCTGGCGGCCGGCATGGTGGTGTTTTCCTTCATCGTGCTGCTGGCTTTGAACTGGCTGCAACCCAAAGCGGAGCGCCGCGCATGACAGCCACCAGTTTCATCACCGCACAGCTCAGGCTGAGCCGGCCGGACTTTGAGCTCGATGTGGATCTGCAACTACCCGGCCAGGGGGTCACGGCCCTGTTCGGGCCTTCGGGCTGCGGCAAGACCAGCTGTCTGCGCAGCCTCGCCGGGCTTGAGCGGGCGCAAGGCCGCGTCACCGTCAACCAGACCGTATGGCAGGACGACGCCGGCCGGCAATGGCTGCCCACGCACCAGCGCGCGCTCGGCTACGTGTTTCAGGAGGCCAGCCTGTTTCCTCATCTGTCGGTGCAGCGCAATATCGATTACGGACTCAGGCGCACGCCGCTGGAACGCCGCAAGGTCTCCAAGGAGCGGGCCGTGGAGCTGCTGGGCATCGCCCATCTGATGGATCGCATGCCCGCCACGCTGTCGGGCGGCGAGCGCCAGCGCGTGGCGATTGCACGGGCTCTGGCCACCAGCCCCGAAGTGCTGCTCATGGATGAGCCCCTGGCCGCACTCGACGCCCAGCGCAAGGCCGAAGTCCTGCCCTATCTGGAGCAGCTGCAGCGGCATCTGCGGATTCCAGTGATCTATGTCAGCCACTCCATGGACGAGGTCGCGCGCCTGGCCCAGCACATGGTGTTGCTTGGTGCAGGCAAGGTGCTGGCGCAGGGCTCCGTCACCGAACTGCTATCCAGCCTCGATCTGCCGCTGGCACATGGCGACGTGGCCTCCAGCGTGGTGCATGCCACGGTGCATGACCATGACGCCGCCGATCATCTGAGCACACTGATCTTTGACGGAGGCCGGCTGCAACTCGTCATGGCCCGCCCGCGCGAGCCCGGCAGCACGGTGCCGCTGCGCGTGCAGGCTCGCGATGTCAGCCTGAGTCTGCTCAGGCCCGAGGGCAGCAGCATTCTCAACATCCTGCCGGTGCAGGTGCTGGAGCTGCGCGAGGACGGACCGGGCCAGGTGATGGTCTCGCTGCAGGCAGGCGGCTCCCGGCTGCTGGCCAGAATCACCCAGCACTCGTCCCGGGCCTTGCAGCTGCAGCCCGGCATGCCGGTGTTTGCCCAGATCAAGGGCATGGCGCTGCTGGACTAAGTGCCGGCCCAAATGCTTGATTTGCATCAAGAATTTTTCATCACATACCCGAGGCCTACGCTAGCCTTTGCTGGACAAACATTCGCTTACTGAATAGATTCGCCATCCTTTGACTTTTATCTAAGAGTCAAATGACAAAAAGCTTGAGGGCTTTTGTCACGTTTCCTCGCTTTGCGAGCCTGGCTATGCCAGCCGGCTCAATTGCTTGCCATTGGCATCCCTCAACATTCGACGTGGCCCGTGAGGTCCGGCAATGCGTGAGCAATCGTCAAGGTCGAGGCCACGAGTCCGGGCTGTTCCCCCGGCTCACGGGTGGCTGCATCTGCGCATGCAGCCACCTGCAAACCTAACGCCCTCCATGGTCATGGGAGCGCGGTTGAAGAAAACAACACATGATGAATCACGGCAGAAGACGTTTCTTCAAGCTGTGCGGTGCCGGTGTCGCCGGCGCCACTGCTGCATCCCTGGGCTTTGCCCCCTCCGTGGCCATGGCCACATTGCCCCGCCAGTACAA
Organism: Comamonas testosteroni; assembly: GCF_000761245.1. Lineage (GTDB taxonomy): Bacteria > Pseudomonadota > Gammaproteobacteria > Burkholderiales > Burkholderiaceae_C > Comamonas > Comamonas testosteroni_C. The sequence continues at coordinate 11,852 of NZ_AWOR01000063.1, forward strand.
GCTGCTGCGCGCCAAGGAAACCCGCAACAACTGTACCTACTGCTCGGTGGGCTGCGGCATGCTGATGTACAGCCTGGGTGACGGCGCCAAGAACGCCAAGTCCCGGATCTTCCACATCGAGGGCGACCCCGACCACCCCGTCAGCCGCGGCTCGCTGTGCCCCAAGGGGGCCGGTGCCCTGGACTACATCCATTCGGAGCAGCGCCTGAAATACCCCGAGGTGCGTGAAGCCGGCAGCAACGAGTGGAAGCGCATCAGCTGGGACGAAGCCAACGAACGCATCGCGCGCCTGCTCAAGGACGATCGCGACGCCAACTTCATCGAAATGAACGACAAGGGCCAGCGCGTCAACCGCTGGCTCAGCACCGGCATGCTGGCCTCGTCGGCCGCCTCCAACGAAACCGGCATCCTGGACTTCCGCTTCGGCCGCGCGCTGGGCATGGTGGGCTTCGACTGCCAGGCCCGCCTGTGCCACGGCCCCACGGTGTCGGCCCTGGCGCCCTCTTTCGGTCGCGGCGCGATGACCAACCACTGGGTGGACATCAAGAACGCCAATGTGATCCTGGTCATGGGCGGCAACCCTGCCGAAGCCCACCCCGTGGGCTTCAAGTGGGCCATCGAAGCCAAGATCCACAACAAGGCTCACCTCATGGTGGTGGACCCGCGCTTCAACCGCACGGCCTCGGTGGCCGACTTCTACGCCCCCATCCGTGCAGGCTCGGACGCCGCCTTTCTCATGGGCGTGGTCAACTACCTGCTGCAGCACGACAAGATCCAGCACGAATACGTCAAGGCCTATACCAATGCCAGCCTGATCGTGCGCGAGGACTATGGCTTCGACGAAGGTCTGTTCAGCGGCTATGACGCCGACAAAAAGGCCTACGACAAATCCAGCTGGACCTATGAGCGCAATGCCGAAGGCCATGCCCTCACCGACGAGAGCCTGCAGCACCCGCGCTGCGTGCTGAACCTGCTGAAAAAGCATGTGGAGCGCTACACGCCCGAGATGGTGCAGACCATCACCGGCACCCAGGTCGCTGACTTTTTGCATGTCTGCGAGCAACTGGCCAGCACCTCGGTGCCGGACCGCACGGCCACCTTCCTCTATGCCCTGGGCTGGACCCACCACACGGCCGGCGCACAAATCATCCGCGGCGCAGCCATGATCCAGCTGCTGCTGGGCAATATCGGCATGGCCGGGGGCGGTGTCAACGCGCTGCGCGGCCACTCCAACATCCAGGGCTATACCGACCTGGGCCTGCTCTCGACGCGCCTGCCCGGCTACCTGAACCTGCCCGAGGACAGGCAGCAGACCATAGAGCAGTACCTGGCGGACGCCACGCCCAAGGCCGACCTGCCCGGCCAGGTCAACTACTGGAAGAACACGCCCAAATTCTTCGTCAGCCTGATGAAGGACCTGTACGGCGAGCACGCCACGCGCGAGAACAGCTGGGGCTACGACTGGCTGCCCAAGTGGGACCGCAGCTATGACATGCTGGCCTATTTCGACCTGATGTATCGCGGCAAGGTCAACGGCTATATCGCACAGGGCTTCAACCCCGTGGCCGCCATGCCCGACTCGGGCAAGATCCGCGACGCCCTGTCCAGGCTGAAGTTTCTGGTCATCATCGATCCGCTGCAGACCGAGACCTCCACCTTCTGGAAGAACCACGGCGAGTTCAACGACGTGGACCCCGCAAAGATCCAGACCACGGTGTTCCGCCTGCCCTCTTCCTGCTTTGCCGAGGAGAACGGCGCCATCGTCAACTCGGGCCGCTGGCTGCAATGGCACTGGGCCGCGCAGGAGCCGCCCTTCGAGGCGCGCCACGACGGCCGCATCCTGGGCGGCATCTTCATGAAGCTGCGCGAGCTGTACGCCAAGGAAGGCGGCACCTGCCCCGAGCCCTTGATGAATATGCGCTGGGACTACCACGACCCCCACGACCCCCATCCCGAGGAAGTGGCCAAGGAAGCCAACGGCTACGCACTGGCCGATCTGTTCGACGACAGCGGCAAGCTGATCGCCAAAAAGGGCGAGCTGCTCTCCGACTTCGGCATGCTGCGCGACGACGGCACGACCTCCAGCTACTGCTGGATCTTTGCCGGCTCGTGGACCGAGGCCGGCAACCAGATGGCCCGCCGCGACAACACCGACACCGGCCTGGGCAACACGCCGGGCTGGGCCTGGGCCTGGCCGGCCAACCGGCGCCTGCTGTACAACCGCGCCTCGGCCGATCCGGCCGGCAGGCCCTGGGATCCCAAGCGCCAGATCCTGCACTGGGACGGCCGCAAATGGGGCGGCTCCGACGTGCCCGACTATCCGCTGGGCGCCGCGCCGAACAGCGGCGTGAGCCCCTTCATCATGCAACCCGAAGGCCTGGGACGCCTGTTCTCGGCCAAGGGCATGAACGACGGTCCCTTCCCCGAGCACTACGAGCCCACCGAAAGCCCGATTGCGGCCAACCCGCTGCACCCCAAGGTCAGCAAGAGCCCCGTGGCGCGCGTGTTCGCCGACGACGCGGCGCGCATGGGATCGCGCGAGCAGTTCCCCTATGTGGCCACGACCTACTCCATCACCGAGATGTTCCGCCACTGGACCAAGCACTCGCGCCTGAACGCCATCGTGCAGCCCGAGCAGTTCATCGAGCTGTCGGAAAAGCTGGCTGACAAGAAAGGCATCAAGGCCGGCGACATGATCCGGGTCTCCAGCAAGCGCGGCCACATCAAGGGCAAGGCCGTGGTGACCAAGCGCGTGATGACGCTGCAGGTCGATGGCCAGGAGATCGAGCAGATCGGCATCCCCTGCCACTGGGGCTACGAAGGCACGACGCGCAAGGGCTATCTGGCCAATACGCTGAGCCCCGGCATCGGCGATGCCAATGCCCAGACCCCAGAGTTCAAGGCCTTTTTGGTCAACATCGAAAAGGCATAAGGCGAGCACCCATGACCATGCAATCCCAAGATATCGTGCGGCGCTCGGCCACCAACGAGCTCACGCCTGCCGCCCGTGCACGCGACCACAAGGCCGAGGTCGCCAAGCTCATCGACGTCAGCATCTGCATTGGCTGCAAGGCCTGCCAGGTGGCCTGCAGCGAATGGAACGATCTGCGCGACGATGTGGGCGAGAACTTCGGCGTCTACGACAACCCGCGCGATCTCTCGCCCGAGAGCTGGACGCTGATGCGCTTTGACGAGTATGTCAACGAGCAGGGCAAGCTGGAGTGGCTGATCCGCAAGGACGGCTGCATGCACTGCGAAGACCCCGGCTGCCTGAAGGCCTGCCCCCAGCCCGGCGCCATCGTGCAGTACGCCAACGGCATCGTGGACTTCCAGTCCGAGCAATGCATTGGCTGCGGCTACTGCGTGGCCGGCTGCCCCTTCAACATCCCGCGCATCAGCAAGAAGGACAACAAGGCCTACAAGTGCACGCTGTGCTCGGACCGCGTTGCCGTGGGCCAGGAGCCGGCCTGCGTCAAGACCTGCCCCACGGGCGCCATCGCGTTCGGCAGCAAGGACGACATGCTGATCAAGGCCGAAGGCCGCGTGCAGGAAATGAAGACCCGCGGCTTTGACCAGGCCGGCATCTACGACCCGCAAGGCGTGGGCGGCACCCATGTGATGTATGTGCTGCACCATGCCGACCAGCCCGAGCTCTATCACAAGCTGCCCAAGGATCCCAAGATCAGCGCCGTGGTCCAGGGCTGGAAGGGCTGGTTCAAGCCGCTGGCCGCGCTGGGCTTCGTGGCCACGCTGGCCGGTGCCGCGGCCCACTACATGGCCGCCGGCCCCAACGAGATCGACGAAGACGATGCGGGCGAGGACCGCGCCAAGAAAGGAGAAACGGCATGAACAAAGACCGCATGATCTTGCGTACCCCGCTGCCCGATCGCCTCTGCCACTGGGCCATGGTGGTGTGTTTCTTTCTGGTCGCCATGTCGGGCCTGTCCTGGGTCTTTCCCAGCCTGAACTGGCTCAACAGCGTCTTCGGCACGCCGCAGCTGGCGCGGCTGCTGCACCCCTTCTTCGGCATCGTGGTGTTTGTGGCCCTGGTCTATCTGTTCGTTCGCTTTGTGAAATACAACCTGTTCGTCAAGGAAGACCGCATCTGGGTGGAGAACGTGAAGTCAGTGGTCGCGGGAGACCACAGCCGGCGGCTGCGCATCGGCAAGTACAACGCCGGCCAGAAGCTGCTGTTCTGGGGCATCATGAGCCTGATCTGCGTGCTGCTGCTCACGGGCCTGGTGATCTGGCGCGCCTACTTCGCTCACCTGTTCCCGATCCCCGTGCTGCGTGTCGCGCTGGCTCTGCACGCTCTGGCGGGCGTGGGCCTGATCTTGCTGATCGTTGGCCATATCTATCTGGCCTTCTGGGTCAAGGGCTCGATCCGCGGCATGGTCACCGGCTATGTCAGCCATGCCTGGGCCCGCGCCCATCACGACCGCTGGCATGAGGAGATCAGCGCCAAACCTGCGGCAGCAGGCAAAGCCAAGACAGGGAGAACACGATGAGCATCCATCTGGTTCCTGAATCCGAACGCTCGCCGGGTGTGGGTCATATCGCTGCCGTGCAGCTGCCCGCCGCCAAGCTGCCCTATGCCCGTCGCGCCAGCCGCCTGCAGCACCTGGCCCAGGGCCATGCAATGGCCGAGTATCTGCTGTGGGCCGCCGAGCTGGCCGGTGCCCAGCAGGCCACGGCCGAGGCCCTGCCCTTGCCCGAGCAAGAAGCCGCCGCCCTGGGCGCGGCCCTGCAAGAGCGCACGCAAGCGCCTTTGCATTCGGCCCTGTGGCCGCGCTCGGCGCACTGGCTGGCCCTGATCGATGAATTGCTGAAGCGGATGGCGCAGCAACCCCGCATGCAGACTGCCGCCATCGGCCAGGCATTGGCGCGCTTGCAGCAGGCCGATGCAACCCAGCGCGAAGCCTGGGCCGACGCCCTGCTGACGGCGCTGCGCAGCGAAGCACTGAGCGACGATGCGGTCCTCCCCGAAGCGGGCGTGGCCCAGCTGCTTTGGAGCGCGCTGTCGCTGTACTGGCGCCAGCTGGCCAGCCAGTTGCCCGCTGCCGGCCGGGCCGAGCCGGGCGAGCAGCGCCATCTCTGCCCCGTCTGCGGCCATGTGCCCACCGCCAGCCTGGTGCTCGGCGGCGCCCAGGCCGGTGTGCGTTATCTGCAGTGCAGTCTGTGCGAATGCCAGTGGCATGTGGTGCGCAGCAAATGCAGCAACTGCGACAGCACGCATGCACTGGACTACTGGTGCCTGGAAGACGAAAAAGCGCCCATCAAGGCCGAGAGCTGCAACGAGTGCCAGACCTATCTCAAGGCCTTCTACCAGCAGGCGGACCACCAGCTGGAGCTGGTGGCCGACGACCTGGCCAGTCTGGCACTGGATGCCGAGATGGAGGACAAAGAGCTTGCGCGCAGCGGCATCAATCCACTGATGCTGCCATTGCTGGCCTAGGGTGCGAAATCGTCAGGCGCAAGCAGCAGCAGCAGCGGCAGTAGCAGCGGCTACCCACTCGATGGACCGCTGTGCTGCGCCTGCCGCCTGATGCCTTCGCCAGATCCCTTCCGGCCCGAGTCAGCGCAGCGCATTCGACCCTTGCCGGCAAGGGATGCGCCTGCTGACTATCATCAGCCCATGACCGAGTCCGCCTGTCCCATCCCTGCCCAGCCGATAGCGCCGCTGCACACCCATGCCGTGAGTTTCTTCAACGCCGGGCAGCAGGAGCGGCAGGAGCGCGTGCTGGCAGCCGAGGTGCCGATCGCGCTGGTCTTCAACGGCATCTCGCATGCGGTGATGATGGGCTCGCCCACCGATGTAGAAGACTTTGCACTGGGCTTTGCGCTGACCGAGGGCATCATCGACAGCGCCGCTGACTGCTACGGCATCGAAGCCCGCCCCGTGTCTGCCGCGGCGGCCGGCCTGCCCGAAGGCATGGACGGCATGGAAGTGCAGCTCGACATCGCCTCGCGCTGCTTTGCCCGCCTCAAGGACAGGCGCCGCAGCATGACGGGCCGCACGGGTTGCGGTGTCTGCGGAGTCGAGAGCTTTGCGGCGCTTGACCTGTCGTTTGACGCCCTGGCGCCCCAGGACTGGCTGGAGCAGGTCGACGCAGCCACCGTGCTCAAGGCGATTGACGCCCTGCCGCCACACCAGATTCTCAATGCCGAGGCCGGCGCCATCCATGCCGCAGGCTGGGCCACTTTGGCGGGCGACATCACGGATGTGCTCGAAGACGTGGGCCGCCACAATGCGCTGGACAAGCTGGTCGGCCGGCTGGCGCGCACGGGCCGCCTCGGCGAGCCCGGCTTTGTACTGCTGTCCAGCCGCGGCAGCCATGAACTGGTGCGCAAATGCGCCAAGGTCGGCATCGCGGCGCTGGCCACGATCTCCGCGCCCACCTCCATGGGCGTGCGCATGGCTGAGCTGACGGGCCTGCGCTTCTGGGGGCTGTGCCGTCCGCCCCGGGCGGTGCTCTATGCCGCGGGCGGCAAAGCCTGAGCAAGCCCTGCTGCCAAGCGCCAGCCTCTAGAATCACGGCATTGCGGCCATGACTAAAGCTCTGACCGCCCCACGATCAGCCCCTGGATATACACCATGAACCGCTGCACCACCGACCTCATCAGCCGCCGCTTCGTGGCCTGCGCCTTGCTGGCTGCTGCCGCCAGCGCCGGTCTGCCGGCCCAGGCCCAGGGCCTGCCCTCGGACGACACGCGCAACTTTCCGCCGACAGCCCAGTTCGGCGAACTGACAGTCACCAATTTCCCCGAAGTGGCCATCAACGGCACGGCCATTCGCACCACGCCCGGCTTTCGCCTGTTCAGCCGCGAGCGCAGCCTGGTCTTTGCCAGCAACTATGCAGGCCAGAAGCTGCTGGTGGGCTATGTGATCGAGCCGCAGACCCAGGGCCTGCACACGGCCTGGATTCTGACCCCTGCCGAAATCGAGAAATACAAGCCGATCCAGCCGCGCACCCTGCTGCAGCGCGTTTTCGGCAGCTGAGTCCGGCCCACGCCGACCGCTATTGATTAAAGAGCTGCTTGCGCTTTTTCTGCAAGCTTTTCAAACTATTTTCATATCCAAATCGATTGGTGGTAAGCGCTAGCCGCTATCACTTTGTGCTTGCAGACTCTGCAAGCCCCGCACCCGAGAACACCTGACAAGAGCGCCCCATGAGCAAGAAAGTCTTTATCAAAACCTTTGGCTGCCAGATGAACGAGTACGACTCGGACAAGATGGCCGATGTGCTGGGCGCGGCCCAGGGTTACGAGCCCACGCAGAACGTGGACGAAGCCGATCTGATCCTGTTCAACACCTGCTCGGTGCGCGAGAAGGCCCAGGAAAAGGTGTTCAGCGATCTGGGCCGCATCCGCCACCTCAAGGAAAAAGGCGTGCTGATCGGCGTGGGCGGCTGCGTGGCCAGCCAGGAGGGTGCCGAGATCATCAAGCGCGCGCCGTTTGTCGATGTGGTCTTCGGCCCCCAGACCCTGCACCGCCTGCCCGAGCTGCTCAACCAGCGCGCGGCCAAGGCCAAGCCCCAGGTCGATATCTCCTTCCCCGAAATCGAGAAGTTCGACCACCTGCCGCCAGCGCGCGTGGAAGGCGCTTCGGCCTTTGTCTCCATCATGGAGGGCTGCTCCAAATATTGCAGCTACTGCGTCGTGCCCTATACGCGCGGCGAGGAAGTCAGCCGCCCGTTCGAGGACGTGCTGGTGGAAGTCGCGGGCCTGGCCGAGCAGGGCGTCAAGGAAATCACGCTGCTGGGCCAGAACGTCAATGCCTACCTGGGCAAGATGGGCGACAGCAGCGAGATGGCCGACTTCGCGCTGCTGCTGGAATATGTGGCCGAGATTCCCGGCATCGAGCGCATCCGCTACACCACCAGCCATCCCAACGAGTTCACGCCACGCCTGATCGAGGCCTACGCCAAGATTCCGCAACTGGTCAGCCATCTGCATCTGCCCGTGCAACATGGCAGCGACAAGATCCTCATGGCCATGAAGCGCGGCTACACGGCCATGGAATACAAGAGCACCATCCGCAAGCTGCGCGCCATCCGTCCCGATCTGGCCATGAGCAGCGACTTCATCGTGGGCTTCCCCGGCGAGACCGAGGAAGACTTCCAGAAGATGATGAAGCTCATCCACGATGTGCGCTTCGACAACTCGTTCAGCTTCATCTTCAGCCCCCGCCCCGGCACGCCTGCTGCCAATCTGCACGACGACACGCCGCACGAAGTCAAGCTGCGCCGCCTGCAGGAGCTGCAAGCCGTGATCAACACCAACATCAAGGAGATCAGCGAAGAGCGTGTCGGCACGGTGCAACGCCTGCTGGTCGAAGGCGTGAGCAAGCGCGACGGCAGCGAGCTGATGGGCCGCACCTATTGCAACCGCGTGGTCAACTTCCCCGGCAACGAGCGTTTGATCGGCCAGATGGTGGATGTGAAGATTACCGAAGCCAAGGCTTACACCTTGCGCGGTGAAGTCCTGCTCAAGGATTGACAGCCCGACAGTCACTGGCCTCATCCACAAAAAGCCTGCCTGCAATGCCATGGCAGGCTTTTTTCATGACTGGTTATAAATTCTGTAACAAATGGTGATGCCTTGCCGGATGGCACACGCCTCTTCAATCCGCCGCTAGGATGGTGGCCTATTGGGGCCAAGCTGCCTCGGATTGAACTCTGGACACCATGAACCAAACTGCCGCACTGCAGGGCGATGCCATCTACGCCTTGCTGGATCAAGCCCATGAGCTACTGAACGACTACAGCGACGACAAGCCCGGCAGCATCAGCCGTCAGGACCGCATCGCCGCTGCGGTGGAATTGATGGGGCAGCAGAACTTTGCCCCAGCCACCGTGCAGGAGCTCGAGCGCGTTCACGACTTCTGGCTCTACCTCGATCAGCCCGAAGCGGCCAACAAGCTGCTGCAGCAGCATCGCGGCGCAGCCCTGGCCGCTGCCGACGAACTGAGCCCCGCAGAAGCCGCGCTGCGCCTGAGCCTGAGCGACATCCAAAGCCGCATGGGCTTTGACCAGCCCTCCGCGCAAGCCTTGCTGGGTTCGGCGGCACAGGCCATTGCCCGGCTGCCCGAGGATGTGGACAGCGATAACTACTGGCATGGCTGGCACTGGATGGCCTCGCAGCTCCAGGCCTGGGAAGCTGCGGCCACGGGCCTTGAGCTGCAACGCGCCCAGGAGCGTCGCAACCCCGACCTGGCCGAAGATGCGGCCTACCTCGATGCCATCGTCTGCGTTCGCAAGGCGGAAATGGCCCAGAAAAACGGCCACGCCAGCGAGGCCGCCAGCCTGGTGCAAAACGCCATCAATCTCCTGCGCGACGCCGCGCCCGACCAGCAGGTGGACTTTGACCGCTGGATGACGCTGGCCGACCATGTGCTGCCGCTGGCCCCGCAAAGCCTGCCCGCCTTGCTCATGGCCTGCGAGCAGCAATTGGCCGCCCTGGAAAATCCCCCACCCTCGCAGGCCGTCAAGGCGCATCGCCAGGTCAAGATCCTGCGGCTGCAGGCCCAGGCCTGCGCTCAGGCCGGTCAGCTGGAGGCAGCCCTGCAGCTGGCGCCTCATGGACACTTCGGACTGACGGATGACTCGGGCGACCCCTTCACCGTCCCCTGGCTGGGCTGGCTGGAGCAGGCCGGGCGCCTGAAGCAGGCCGCCGATCTGGCGCTTCAATGCGTGCTCCACGCTCGTCCCGTCTCGGCCGTAGCCGCCTTCGAGCTGGCCAAGAAGCAGTTCAGCAACGACCCGGAAAACGCCATCACCTGGGCCCTGGTTCTGGCCATTGGCCAAACCGACGAGGACATGCGCCAGCTGCTCGCGCAAGAAGAGAGGCCGCTGCACCCGGCGGATTTCTATCTGAACATGGTGCGCGCAGCCCAGCCGGCGCATCCGGTGCTGGCCTTGCTCGACGGCCTGCGTCTGGCACGCAAGCGCCAGATGGAGCAGGCTTTGCCGCTGCTGGAAATCGGCGTGGGCCAGCACCCCGAGATGGCCGACAGCGACAAGCTGCCCGCGCTCTGGGCTGCCCGCTTTGCCGCGCTGCCGCTAGAAGAAGCGCTGGCTCGGCCCTTCCCCCAAGCCCATGGCGCGCACTGGTGCTACGCCGCCGGTGTGGTCCTTGACGATGCAGACGACCTGGCTCCGCTGATGGGCGGCAAGAAGAAAGTGCCTGCTCAGGAGGTGCGCGAGCCTCTGGTCGTGCGCTACTACGAGGAAGGTCTCGCCCGCTTCGAGCATTTCTGGGCGACTGGTCAGGGCCGCTTCAAGGATGGCGACCTGCATGTGTACTCCATGCTCTGCAACAACCTGGCCATCAAGTACCGCTTCATGGACCGCTACGACGAGGCCGCCGAGCTGCACCACAAGGGACTGGGCAGCAGCCCGTTTGCCGAGCATCACAACGGCCTGCTGTGGTGCGCCGTGGGCAAGGACGACGATGAGCAGACCGTGGTCGAGGCCGAGCGCCTGTGGCATTTCGCCCAGGAGCATGGCTACAGCCGCCATGAACCCACGCGTTACTTCTCCACCGTCGCCCTGTCGCTCTACAAGCTCAACCGCGATGACGAGATCAGCATCTGGATGGAGCGTCTGGACCAATGGTTCCACGACCTGGATGAAGACGAGCAGCGCGACGTGCGCCGCAACTACCTGGCGTCCCTGATGTCCATGCTGGACTTTTTCTCCAGCACACGCCCCGAGCTGGTGCTGCCGCGCCTGCGCACGCATCAGCAAGAAGTCATTGCGCTGCAGGACTGCTATCCGCTGCGCCGCCTGGCCTGTGCGCTGGAAGCCTACCCCGAGCTGCTGGAAGAATCCGTGGCACTGCACAAGCAGGCCAACAGCTATCTGGGCAAGGGCGACGACGAGGACGAGCGGCGCATGTCGCAGTCCGGCATAGAGCGCGCCGAGCGCAAGCTGGCCGAGCGCGACGCCCAGGCCGGCGCTGCGGCATCGGGTCGCAAACCATGGTGGAAATTCTGGTGAATCAGGTCGTCGAAAAAGCCGCTGCCGCCAGTGCCTACAAGGCGCGCGATGTCGTCAACGCCCCGGCCATCAAGCAGCGCATCAAGGAGCGCAGCGCAGAGCGCGGCGACGCTGCCGATGTCGCCGCCTGGCTGGGCAACCATTTCTACCGCCATGTGGTGGGCAATCTGCAGGCCGACGAGCCTGCCGTGCTGCGCATTGCCGACGCCCGGCAGTTGCAGGAGCTGGCCGGCCGCCAGGAGCCGCCGGCCTGGGCACTGGAGCGGCTGGCGCGCAAGCAGGCAGGCTTCGAGCTGCCCGACCTCTGGTGGGTGCTGCCCGACAGTGCCGCCCTGCTGGCGCTGGAGGCGCGGCTGGTGGAATTTCTCTCCACCCGCAAGGGCACCTCTCTCGAAGGAAAGCTTCAGCGCGTGAACTGTCCACAGGCGCTGGCGCGCTGGACGCTGGAGCATCTGGCTTTCGAGAAAAAACAGAACAGCGGCCGGGTCGAGCACAGCCAAAGCGCCGTGCACGGGCTGCTGCGCGGCCAGCACGGCACGTTTGTGGAGTTTGACGGCACCAGTGCGCAGATGCGCCAGGAAATGGCCTATGAAAGCCAGATGATGGGCCACTGCGTGGGCCAGTTTGCCAACCGCAAGTCCTTCAGCGGCGGCTATGGAGAGCATTACGCCGAGGGGCTCGAATCGGGGCGCATGCGGCTGTTCAGCTACCGCACGGGCACCGCCCAGCCCCGCATCACCGTCAATGCCTATGTTCAAAAGGATGGCAAGCTTCAGATCGAGCAGATCAAAGGCAAGCAGAACCGGCCGCCGATTGCACGCTATACGCCCGATGTGGTGACCCTGCTCAACCATCTGCCGCTCAATGACGAGGTACCCGAAGACGCTCTGTCCATGGGCATTGTGCGCCGCCCGCCCGAGCTGCTGAAGGCCCATCCGGGGCTGGCGCCCTGGTGCTCGGTGCAGGAGCTGCAGACCGACGACGAGCAACTGTGGCTGATGCAGCAGCACCCCGCCCTGCTGCCCCGGCTCAATCTGCAGTCACCACTGATGCAGTGGATGGTGGCGGCACGCAAGGATTCGCTGGACAGCGAAGTCATTGAACGCATGCCCAAATCCGCCGCACTGAAACAGACCTTGCTGATGGCCAGAAAGCGCCCCGGCCGCCCAGGAGTGCGCACATGAGCATCTGGACGATCCTTTTGCTCATCGCTGCCCTGATCTACTGGGTGCTGCGCGGCGGCTTCAAGCGCCTCAAGGAGGCCAAGCAACGCGGCGACATCATCAGCTACCAGGCGGGCAGCCAGGAGCGCAACTGGGCCCTGGCGCTGGCCCACCCCATGGCCTACCACGCCATGCAAGGCGGCTTTGCCAGCGATCTGCATGGCGCTGACGATGCGCTGGCCAGGCAGCTGCGCCCCATGATCTTGCACCATCTTGGCCTGCGCACCGACCTCAGCGACGAGCAGGTGCGCCTGCAACTGCCCGATGCACTGCGCCAGCGCTGGTTCATGCTGGATCTGCAGCGCCTGCAGCGCAGCGACGACGTGCGCGCCGCGATGGCGTTTGCCTGCGCGCGCGTGACCTTTTTTGTGCGCAGCGCCAGGCTGATGGAATGGACGGACGAAGCCCTGCATTGGGATATCCTTGAGCTCAACGCCCAGCGCGCCCAGCAATGCTTCGACAGCTGGCTGGCCTTCGGCCAGGCCTATGCACAGGGCCGCGCGCAATGGCTGGCACAAGGCCGCAGCGATGTGCTGGGCAAGGCCTTCACGACCGAAGAAGTGGCGCAATGGGTGACGCAGGAGCAGCACCCCTGGCATGCGATGAGCTGGAATCTGCCGCTGAGCAGCGATGAGGCAAAGCCCGCCTTCGCGCCTGCTGCATAAGTGCGGGACACCCGCAAAAACCGAGGGACTGCCAGGCAGTCCCTTTTTTCATCCGCAGCGCAGGCGTTCAGGCAAAGATGCTGCGCGCTTCGGTGAATCGCTTGGCGAAGTACACATTGTCCATGCGTACCCGCTGCACCGTTCCGCCGCTGGACGGCGCATGCACGAACTGTCCGTTGCCCACAAAAATTCCCATATGGGAATAGCGCCCGCCCAGGGTGTTGAAGAACACGAAGTCGCCACGCATCAGATCACGTCCGTCGACCGGATTGCTGGCCTGCGCCCATTGCGATGTGGTGCGGGGCAGACGGGTTTCCGTGATGCCGCCCACGGCCCACTGAATCAGACCGCTGCAGTCAAAACCGCCTTCAGGCGAGTTGCCGCCATAGGTGTAGGGCGTGTTGACCACCAGCATGGTGCGCGCCAGCAGTGACTCGCGCAGCTCGGCATCCAGACTCAGGGCATTGGCCGGGCGCGCGGAGGATCCGCCTTGCGCAGCAGGCCGGGGCCTGTCTTTGGTGGTGGAGCACCCTGCCAGCACCGCAAGCAGCGAGCCCGCCAGCATCAGCGCGCTGCGGCGCTCCAGACATTGAGGCAGAGGTTGCCGCTGACCCGCCTCCACGAAAGTCCTGTCTTGTAGCTTCATGGAAAGGCATGTTCTCAGAAAGCCGCCTGCACATCCAGCAATTGCCCCGGATTGGCGCGCTTCTTTACAAAAAAGTGAGCTGCCAACGCCTGCCAGATCAATGATTCAGATGTATTTCTCATCCAAACTCAAATCTGATCTGCGTCAGCAGCTCACTTTTTATAGATCGCTGATCTCAAACCAAGCACACCCCAACACAGGGACAGCGAGCAAGAGCCTATGCCGGCCGCGCCGCCGCGCAGCGAGGCTGTCGTCCCCCTTGGGGGCGCCCGGCCGGGGGAGGCCGCGCAGCGGCTCAGGGGGATCAAATATCAGAACGGCAGCTTGGGCATGCCGCCGCCGCCCATCATGCCCTTCATGGCCTTCATGCCGCCCATCTTCTTCATCATCTTCATCAGACCGCCGCCCTTGAACTTCTTCATCATGGTCTGCATCTGCTCGAACTCCTTGAGCAGGCGGTTGACTTCCTGCACCTGCACGCCGGCGCCGTCGGCGATACGCTTTTTGCGCGTGGCCTTGATCACGGCGGGGTTCTTGCGTTCCTTGAAGGTCATGGAGCAGATGATGCCTTCCTTGCGCTTGATCTCGCGCTCGGCCTTGTCCATATCGACCTGACCGGCCTTGCCGGCCAGCTCGGCAGGCAGCTTGTCCATCAGGGTCGAGAGACCGCCCATCTGCTTCATCTGCTGCAGCTGGGCCAGAAAGTCGTTGAGGTCGAAGCCGTCGCCGCTCTTGAGCTTCTCGGCCATCTTCTGCGCGGCTTCCATGTCCACGCCCTTGGTGACCTGCTCGACCAGGGCCACGATGTCGCCCATGCCCAGCACGCGCTGTGCGTGGCGGTCGGCATCGAAGACTTCCAGGCCGTCGATCTTTTCCGAGACACCGGCAAACTTGATCGGCGCTCCTGTGATCTGGCGCACCGACAGGGCCGCACCGCCGCGCGAATCGCCGTCGAGCTTGGTCAGAACGATACCGGTCAGCGGCAGAGCTTCCTTGAAGGCCTTGGCGGTGTTGATCGCATCCTGGCCCTGCATGGCATCGACCACGAACAGGGTTTCGACGGGCTTGAGCGTGGCGTGCAAATCCTTGATTTCGGCCATCAGCAGCTCGTCGATGGCCAGACGGCCGGCCGTATCCACCAGCAGCACATCGAAGAAATGCCTTTTGGCGTAATCAATCGCGGCCACGGCGATATCGTGGGGCTTCTGGTCGGGCGTGGAGGGAAACCACTCGGCGCCAGCCTGGGCCGTCACGGTCTTGAGCTGCTCGATGGCCGCGGGGCGGTACACGTCACCCGAGACCGTGAGCACCTTTTTCTTGCGCTTTTCGATCAGATGCTTGGCCAGCTTGGCCGTGGTGGTGGTCTTGCCGGCGCCTTGCAGACCGGCCATCAAAATGACGGCGGGAGGCTGTGCATTGAGGTTGATGTCGGCCACGCCCTCACCCATGGTCGCCGCCAACTCCTTGTTGACGATGGACACCAGCACCTGGCCGGGCTGCAGCGAGCTGATGACTTCCTGGCCCAGCGCCTTTTCCTTGACGCGGGCAATGAAGTCGCGCACCACGGGCAGAGCCACGTCGGCCTCCAGCAAGGCCATGCGCACTTCGCGCAGCATGTCCTGCACATTGGACTCGGTGATGCGGGCCTGGCCGCGCATCTCTTTGACAAGGCGCGAGAGTTTATCGGTGAGTGCGGAGGCCATAAGCAAAAAGCATTCGAAAGTTATGAATGGACGGCAGTCGTGCGCAAGCGAGCAGCACGACTCTCCGGGCAGCTTGCGGACCCAGGCGAGGCGAGGCGAAGCTGCATGAACAGGCATTTTACCCGCTGCCCTTAATTGACGATGCCCCGCAGGCTTGTCCGTGATCTGCCTCAGGCGTGCAGCGCCGCTGCGCTGTGCTCCACAGCGCCCTCGAAAAAGAGACCAGGCCAGTCCTGAATGGAGCTGAATGGAGCCGAATGAACCTGAATGGGCCCGAATCGAGCGCTCCTGCAAGTCCTTGCTCCTGGCGCAGGACCGGCCTGCTGGGCGGGAAGGCTGGAGACATCGCCTGGCCGCAGAAAATCCTTGAAGAGCGGGCTCAAAAGTCGACGATCTGCTCTGCAAGCGCTCCTGACCGGGCTCAGGCAGCGCTTTATGCGCAAAATTGACGGACGGCAGCGGCCTGCAAAAGATGAGTGCGGGCCAGCGGCACTATCATACAAAGCATGCTCTCCCAACCGCTCACTGCAGCTGGCCCCATTGGCTGGATCCTGGCCATGGCAGCAGCCATTGCCTACGCCATTCCGGCACTTGCCACCCAGCACCTGCAAGAAGCCGGTGCCCGTCGCTGCCTGCGCCTGGCCTGGGCACTGCATGCCCTGCTGCTGGGCTGGGGTTTGCTTGGCGAGCTGCCGCGCTTCGGCTTTGCTCCCGCACTCTCGATCACTGCCTGGCTGGTGCTGACCGTCTATGTGGTGGAGCAGCAGCTGTACCCGCAGCTGCGCTCGCGCTGGCCGCTGTCCATCCTGGGAAGCGTGGCCGTGCTTCTGGCCGTGGTGTTCCCCGGCACACCGCTGCACGTCAACGCCTCGCCCTGGCTGCCGCTGCATCTGGCCCTGGGTATTGCTTCCTACGGTCTGTTTGCCGCAGCCGTCGTTCATGGCGCGCTGATGAGCCATGCCGAGCGGCAGATGCGCCAGGGCGGCGACCATGACAGCGGGCTACCGCTGCTGACGCTGGAGCGGCTGACCTTCCGTTTTGTCGGAGCGGGCTTTGTGCTGCTGACAGCCACACTGGCCGCAGGCTGGCTGTTTGGCGAGCAGCTCTATGGCAAGGCATGGGTGTGGAATCACAAATCCGTTTTCTCCCTGCTGTCCTGGCTGGCATTTGCCGTGCTGCTGTTCGGGCGCAAGCGATTCGGCTGGCGCGGCCAAAGCGCCGTACGTGTTCTTTATATCGGCGCCATCTTTTTGCTGCTGGCCTATGTCGGCTCGCGCTTTGTGATTGAAGTCCTGCTGGAGCGCGCAGCATGAAGTATTTGCTGGTCCTGCTGGTCGTGGTGGTGGCTGTCGGAATCTGGCGCAGCAAACGTCGCGCTGAAGTGGCCGAGCAGGCCAGGCCTGCCAGCCCCCAAAAGCACGCACAGTCCATGGTGGCTTGCGCTCACTGCGGCCTTCACCTGCCGCAGGCTGACGCCGTGAGCGACGCCTCGGGCAAGATCTTCTGCAGCGCAGAACACCGCCGCCTGGCCCAGCAAGACACTGAGCGCCACTGACCGCATGGTGAACTCCGCCTCGCCCTGGCAGCACACCGCCATCCCGCTGGATGCGGCCATCAGCCGGCGCGCAGACGCCAGCCTCAACGCCCCGTTCGTACGCCTGTGGCAGGCCTTTCTCAGCGGCCGCGTGCTGCTGGCGCTGGCCCTGGTCCTGCTGCAGACGCTGAATCTGCAGCTGCAAAACATCAGCTCCCCCCTGGCCTGGCTGATCTGCTTGACCTATCTGACGCTGACCGTCGTGCTGCGCCTGGCTGCCGGACGTCATTTGCCAGCACCTCGCGCAGCCCTGCAATGGCTGCCCGTGATCGGCGTCGACATTGCGGCGATCTTTTTGCTGCAGATCTTTCAGGTCAGCTCGCTCAACTACACCGCGCTGCTGGCCATTCCCGTCCTGATCTCCTCGGCGCTGGGCGGACTGATGCTGGCCTTTGGCACCACGGCCTGCATCACGCTGCTGACGCTGGCCTACACCTTCTGGCAATACCATGGCGGGCTCAACGACGGCGCCCAGTCTTACTACCAGACGGCTTTTTCCTGCGCCGGCTACTTCTGCGTGGCCTATCTCACGCACGAGCTGGCCAAGCGTGTCCGGCGCGAGCGCTCCCAGGCCCTGTTCAACCGCTTGCGCACCCAGACCCAGGAGCAGGTCAACAGTCTGGTGATCAACCACTTCTCAGACGGCGTGCTGGTGGTGGACTCGAGCTTGCAGGTTCTGCAGGCCAACCCGGCCGCATTGCAGCTGCTGGGCCTGCCCATAGATCATCCCCAGCCTTTTTCCCTGCAGGCCCATAGCTGGTGGGAGCCTCTGGCGCATTCAACACAAGCCAGCTTTGCCCATGCCCGCCCGCTGTCCGCCACGATTCACCTGCAGGCCCATGAACGACGCGGTGCCACCGGCATGCATGTGCGCACACGCATCACCGAAGTTTCGGCGCCCTATCTGGACGAGGGTCCTCAGGCGCAAGCCAGCCACTCGCTTTGCGTCATGTTTCTGCACGACCTGCGCGAGATGGAAGCGCAGCTGCGCACCGAAAAGCTGGCCTCCATGGGCCGTATGTCGGCTGCCGTGGCTCATGAAATACGCAACCCGCTCGCAGCCATCACCCAGGCCAATGCGCTGCTGGCCGAAGACCTGGCGAGCCAGCCCGGCCCCCAGCAGCTATGCCGCATCGTGGGACAGAACGCCGACCGTCTGGCCCGTATCGCCGAAGAAATCCTCAACCTGGCACGCGTGCAGCAGGGCGCAGAATCCCATCAGGGCCAGTCGCTGCCGCTGGACACCTTGCTGGCCCAGATCAGCCATGAATGGCGCATACAGGCCGCGCCGCCGCGCCAGCTTGTGCTGCGGCTCAATGCAACGGCCCGCCATATCCTGTTCGATGAAGAGCATCTGCGCCGCGTGCTGATCAACTTGCTGGACAATGCCCAGCGCCACCGCAGCCATGCCGGCAATGAAGCGGGCCTGCAGTTGATCAGCGGCCACGGGCCCTTGAACGGTCAGATCCAGGGTCTCGCACCGCAGGACGACACCTGCTGGTTCATGGTCTGGAGTGATGGAGCGCCGCTGGAGTCCAGCGTCGAACGCCATCTGTTCGAGCCCTTCTTCTCCTCTCAAAGCCGCTCCAGCGGCCTAGGACTCTATATATGTCGCGAGCTGTGCCAGCGCTACGATGCCACCATCAGCTATCAACGCCTGGCTCGCAACACACCGCAAGGCGATGTGAACGGCAATGCCTTTATCGTGACTCTGCGCAGCGGCCCTTCATCCCTCGCAAGCCACTCTCTGTTTGACTCGATCATGGTGTAAGCCCAGTGACATCATTGCCTCACTCATCCGCAGCGGCCAGCATTCTCGTGGTCGATGATGAACCGGATCTGCGCACGCTCTACGAGCTGACCCTGCTGCGGGAAGGCTACCGCGTGGAAACTGCGGGCTCGGTCCAGGAAGGCATGGCTCAGTTGCAAGGCCGCAATTTCGATGTCCTGATTACCGATATGCGCCTGCCCGACGGGATCGGCATGGAGCTGCTGCTGCAGCTGCGCGACCAATCGCGCAGCGAGCGCTGCATCGTCATGACGGCCTACGGCTCTGCCGAAAACGCCGTCGAGGCCCTGCGCGCGGGCGCGTTCGACTATCTGACCAAGCCCGTGGACCTGCGCCAGTTCCGCCAGGTCGTGGCATCGGCCGTGCAAGGCATTGGCGCAGTGCCCAAGCCCGGCAGCTCGCAGACCAGCGGCAGCTCGGCCGCCAGCGGCACAGGGGCGGCAACGCAACCTGGCGCCCTGGAGGCGCTGGTTGGCCAGTCCCATGCCATGCAACTGGTCAAACAGCGCATTGCCAAGGTCGCCAAAGGCATGGCTCCCGTGCTGATCCAGGGTGAATCCGGCACGGGCAAGGAACTGGTGGCACGCGCCCTGCACGGCTGCAGCCAGCGGGCCGACGGCCCCATGGTCGCGGTCAACTGCGGCGCCATCCCGGAAAACCTGCTCGAAGCCGAGTTCTTCGGCGCCCGCAAGGGCTCCTACACCGGCGCCACGCAGGACAGGCCCGGCTACTTCCAGGCCGCACAGGGCGGCACCTTGTTTCTCGATGAAATCGGCGACCTGCCCCTGGCCATGCAGGCCAAGCTGCTGCGCGCCATTCAGGAGCGCAAGATTCGTCCGCTGGGCAGCACCCAGGAAGAAGCCGTCGATGTGCGCATCGTCAGCGCCACCCACCGCGATCTGGGAGCGCAAGTGCAGGCAGGCAATTTCCGCCAGGATCTGTTCTACCGTCTCAATGTCATCGAAATCGAGCTGCCCGCGCTGCGCGAGCGCCGTGAAGACCTGGGCCAGCTATGCCAGGCTTTGCTGCAAAAGCTGGCCCGCGAGTCCGGACTGGCTACGCCGGAGCTGGACGACATCAGCCTCAGCCAGATAGCCCGGCTCCCGCTGCCTGGCAATGTGCGCGAGCTGGAGAACGTGCTGCACCGCGCCATTGCACTGGGCGAGGAAGGCCCGCTGCGTCTGCCCGAATCCGGCGTGCCGACCGAGGACGCTGGTGCGGCGGCAGCCGCTTCCTCGGACGCTTGGGCATCGAGCGCGCCGCCGCAAGCTCGGCACGCAGGCAGTCCGGCCACGCTGCCGCAAGATCTGCAAGGCTGGCTTGATGATCAGGAGCGCAGCATTTTGGTCAGAGCCCTGCAGGACAACGGCTTCAACCGCACAGCCACAGCGGCAAGACTTGGCATCAGCCTGCGCCAGATTCGCTACCGCATCGACCGCCTGGGCATAGACCTGCCGGCCGAAGGCAGCAAACACCAGAGCGACAATGTCTGATCCCGCACCTCATGCTCCATCCTTGCCACTGCCACAGCAGCCTTGGCAGGCCGGCTGGTATGGTGCCGCGCGTCACCTGAGATCTCCCAATTTCGGCCCTCGCCCCGGGGATGCGCAGATCGACCTCGTCATCGTCCACTCCATCAGCCTGCCTC
This sequence comes from Comamonas testosteroni, assembly GCF_000761245.1. Lineage (GTDB taxonomy): Bacteria > Pseudomonadota > Gammaproteobacteria > Burkholderiales > Burkholderiaceae_C > Comamonas > Comamonas testosteroni_C. The sequence goes on from NZ_AWOR01000063.1 coordinate 32,120, forward strand.
CGGGCCAGTACGGCACAGGCGCGGTGCAGCAGTTGTTCACCAACCAGCTGGACTGGGACGCCCATCCTTATTACCAGGGCATTCGCGGCCTCGAAGTCTCGTCACATTTCTTCATCACGCGTCATGGCGAGATCTGGCAGTTCGTCAGCTGCGACGACCGCGCCTGGCATGCCGGCGTGAGCCAGTGGCGCGGGCGCGAGCGCTGCAACGACGACTCCATCGGCATTGAACTCGAAGGCCTGGAAGGCCTGAGCTTTGAGGCTGCGCAGTACCAGGCCCTGCAGCAGCTTTGCATAGCCATCGCGGCGCACTATCCCGTGCACTACATCGCCGGACACGAGCACGTCGCGCCCGGGCGCAAGCAGGACCCCGGCCCGGGCTTTGACTGGCAGTGGCTGCAGCAGCAGCTGGGCAGCACAGACGGCACGCGCAGCTGGGAATTCCCCCCCAGTCCTGCAGCCTCAGGCGCAGCCTGAAATCTTCATAGCACCTACCTCCTTTCAGCACTCGATTTCATACATATTTGCAGCTGAAATCTTGTACTGACAGGCGCTATGCGCTCCTCTTTTTGAGAACCCCAGGCATCCATCGTTGCGGGTCTTCGAGACGGCATGTCAATGGCGCGCGCGCAACAACTGTCGCCTGCATCAAACACGCAAATTTTTTACATATTTCCGGCCCGATCTGACGCCGCGCGCAACCGCGCCACAGGCCTTTATTCATGCGGGATGAAGTCATTTTTGCGGCTGTCAAGCGGCGCTCGAAATGCCAGATTCAGTAGTTTCATCAGGTCGCTCGGATTTAAGCGCGATACACTACCGGTAGTGTTTTGAAGCGCCCCAGACCCCATATCTAGTGTTTACAAGTTGTGCACACCCTGTGCAAACCATGTGTAAACCGAGGCGCCGAATCGTGTTTTTGATGGCCTGCCAGCAGTGCAGGCCTTTGTCTGCCTATCCACATACTGACTCAGAGGAACTTATGCAAGAAGCGTTGAACTCACTGCCTTCTGCCGCACCTGCCGGTGCAGCCAATTCTTCCTCCCCCAATGACAGCTATCAGATCATCCGCCGCAGCGGCGATGTGGTGGCTTTCGCGCCCCAGAAGATTGCCGTGGCCCTGACCAAGGCTTTCCTGGCCGTGCGCGGAGCGCAAGGCGCGGCTTCCGCCAGCGTGCGCGACACCGTCAACGAACTCACCGACGGCGTGGTGCGCGCACTGGTGCGCTCGCGCCCCGATGGCGGCACCTTCCATATCGAAGATGTGCAGGACCAGGTCGAACTGGGCCTGATGCGCGCCGGTCACCAGGACGTGGCCCGCGCCTATGTGCTGTACCGCGAGCGCCGCAACCAGGAGCGTGCCGAGCAGAAGAAGGTCGCCGAAGTGACCGCCGCTGCCGCCGCCACCAAGCCCGTGCTGCATGTGACCGACAACGGCCAGCGCGTGCCGCTGGACCAGGAGCGCCTGGAAGCCCTGATCGTCGCTTCCTGCCGCCATCTGAATGCCGACATCCAGTCCGCGCCCATCGTGGCCGAGACCCTGCGCAATCTGTACGACGGCGTGCCTCTGGCCGAGGTCTACAAGGCATCCATCCTGGCCGCCCGTACGCTGATCGAAAAAGACCCTGACTACACCTACGTCACCGCCCGCCTGCTGCTGCACACCATCGTGCGCGAAGTCATGGGCCGCGACGTGCAGCCCTCGGAAATGCAGGCCGCCTATGCCGACTACTTCCCCGGCTTTGTGCAAAAAGGCGTGGACAACGAGCTGCTCAACCCCGAGCTGCTGAACTACGACCTGCCCCGTCTGGCCCAGGCCCTGAAGGCCGAGCGCGACGAGCAGTTCGACTACCTCGGTCTGCAGACCCTGTACGACCGCTACTTCCTGCACGTGCGCAAGACCCGCATCGAGCTGCCCCAGTCCTTCTTCATGCGCGTGGCCATGGGCCTGGCGCTGAACGAGCCCGACCGCAACGCCCGTGCCATCGAGTTCTACGAGCTGCTGTCGTCCTTCGACTTCATGTCGTCCACTCCCACGCTGTTCAACAGCGGCACGCTGCGCTCGCAGCTGTCGTCCTGCTACCTGACCACCGTACCCGACGACCTGGACGGCATCTACGAATCCATCAAGGAAAATGCGCTGCTGTCCAAGTTTGCCGGCGGCCTGGGCAATGACTGGACCCGTGTGCGTGCCCTGGGCTCGCGCATCAAGGGCACCAACGGCGAATCGCAAGGCGTGGTTCCCTTCCTCAAGGTGGTCAACGACACGGCCGTCGCCGTGAACCAGGGCGGCAAGCGCAAGGGCGCGGTCTGCACCTATCTGGAATCCTGGCATCTGGACATCGAAGAGTTCCTGGAGCTGCGCAAGAACACCGGCGACGACCGCCGCCGCACCCACGACATGAACACGGCGAACTGGATTCCCGACCTGTTCATGAAGCGCGTGATGGAAGCAGGCCAGTGGACCCTGTTCTCGCCCGCCGACGCTCCCGATCTGCACGATCTGTACGGCGAAGCCTTCGAGAAGGCCTACACCGCCTATGAAGCCAAGACCGACAGCGGAGAGCTCAAGCTGTTCAAGCGCGTGCCTGCCGTGGATCTGTGGCGCAAGATGCTCTCGATGCTGTTCGAGACCGGCCATCCCTGGATCACCTTCAAGGACCCCTGCAACATCCGCTCGCCCCAGCAGCACGTGGGTGTGGTGCACTCGTCCAATCTGTGCACCGAGATCACGCTCAACACCAGCGACACCGAAACCGCGGTCTGCAACCTGGGCTCGGTGAACCTGGTCCAGCACATCAAGGACGGCAAGATCGACCACGACAAGCTGCGCAAGACCGTGAACACGGCCATGCGCATGCTGGACAACGTGATCGACATCAACTACTACGCCGTGCAAAAGGCCAAGGACTCCAATCTGCGCCACCGCCCCGTGGGCATGGGCCTGATGGGTTTCCAGGATGCGCTGTATGAAATGCGCACCGCCTACGCCAGCCAGGGCGCCGTCGAGTTCGCCGACGAAGCCATGGAAGCCATCTGCTACTACGCTTACTGGGCATCGACCGAGCTGTCCAAGGAACGCGGCACCTACTCCACCTTCAAGGGCTCGCTGTGGGATCAGGGCATCCTGCCCCCCGACACCCTGAAGCTGCTGGAAAAGGCTCGCGGCGGCTATGTGGAAGTGGACCGCTCTGCCAAGCTGGACTGGGATGCCCTGCGCGCCAAGATCGCCCAGGACGGCATGCGCAACTCCAACTGCGTGGCCATTGCGCCCACCGCCACCATCTCCAACATCGTGGGTGTGGATGCCTCGATCGAGCCTTCGTTCGGCAACCTGTCCGTGAAGTCCAATCTGTCTGGCGAATTCACCGTCATCAACCAGTACCTGGTGCGCGACCTCAAGCGCCTGGGCCTGTGGGACGACGTGATGGTCATGGACCTCAAGCATTTCGACGGCTCGCTGCGCGCCATCGACCGCGTGCCGCAAGAGATCAAGAACCTCTACGCCACCGCGTTCGAAGTCTCGCCCGAATGGCTGGTGGAAGCCGCCTCGCGCCGCCAGAAGTGGATCGACCAGGCCCAGAGCCTGAACATCTACATGGCCGGTGCATCGGGCAAGAAGCTGCACGACACCTACATGCTGGCCTGGCTGCGCGGTCTGAAGACCACCTACTACCTGCGCACCACCAGCGCGACCAATATCGAGAAGTCCACCGTGCAAAGCCGTGTGCTGAACGCAGTGTCCTCCGGCGCTCCTGCCGCTTCGGCTGCACCTGCTGCTAAGCCTGCGGTCAGCGCACTGGAAGCGGCCGCCGCCGCAGCCCGTGCCCAGGCACCTGCCACGGACATCAAGTTCTGCGCGATTGACGATCCAGGCTGCGAGGCCTGCCAATAACTGGCAACACCCCCTGAGGCGCTTACGCGCCTTCCCCCCTCTCTGGCGCTGAGCGCCGGAGGGGGACGACACCCTCGGTGCGCGGCGACGCTTCCTCGGTGTCTCTCGCTTTAGAGTGCGCCAATATTTGAGTGGCGCCACTCCATCAATAAATGATTGAAAAGCTGGATGTCGATTGCACTGCACCCAGCCTTTTGCCTTGAAGGAATAAATATGCTGAGCTTTGACGACGACACCTTTGCCTCTTCCGCCACCAGCGCAGAAGCCGGCGCGTCCACCAGCACCCACAAGCGCGTGAATGCCGCCGACAAGCGCATCATCAACGCCAAGACCGACGTGAACCAGCTGGTCCCCTTCAAGTACAAGTGGGCCTGGGAAAAGTATCTGGCCACCTGCGCCAACCACTGGATGCCGCAGGAAGTGAACATGACGCGCGACATCGCGCTGTGGAAGGACCCCAACGGTCTGACCGAAGATGAGCGCCGCATCGTCAAGCGCAATCTGGGCTTCTTTGTGACGGCCGACTCGCTGGCCGCCAACAACATCGTGCTGGGCACCTACCGCCACATCACGGCGCCCGAGTGCCGCCAGTTCCTGCTGCGCCAGGCCTTCGAAGAAGCCATCCACACTCACGCCTACCAGTACATCGTGGAATCGCTGGGCCTGGATGAATCGGAAATCTTCAACGCCTACAACGAAGTCCAATCCATCCGCGACAAGGACGAGTTCCTGATCCCCTTCATCGAAGCGATCATGGACCCCAACTTCCACACCGGCACGCCCGAAACCGACCAGACTCTGCTGAAGTCGCTGATCGTTTTTGCCTGCCTGATGGAAGGCCTGTTCTTCTACGTCGGCTTCACGCAGATCCTGGCCCTGGGCCGCCAGAACAAGATGACAGGCGCTGCCGAGCAGTACCAGTACATCCTGCGCGACGAGTCCATGCACTGCAACTTCGGCATCGATCTGATCAACCAGCTCAAGCTCGAGAACCCCCATCTGTGGACGGCCGAGTTCAAGCAGGAAATCACGGAGCTGTTCCAGAAGGCTGTGGAGCTCGAATATCGCTATGCCGAGGACACCATGCCACGCGGTGTGCTGGGCATGAATGCATCCATGTTCAAGGGCTATCTGCGCTACATCGCCAACCGTCGCGCCACGCAGATCGGTCTGGAGGAGCTGTTCCCCGGTGAAGAAAATCCCTTCCCCTGGATGAGCGAAATGATCGATTTGAAGAAAGAACGTAACTTCTTTGAGACACGAGTGATCGAGTATCAGACCGGAGGCGCACTTTCTTGGGATTAATTGCTTCTAAGCAGGCACAATGCGAGTCATGACTTGCTTCACTTCATTGCTACAAAAAACTGAGATTTTTGGCGTGAAGCAAATTTGTGTTCCTAGCGATGCGTAACTCCACATCGCTTTGAATCGTCCGGCACTGCAAAGAGCCGGACGTCTTATGCAAATCAACGAAGGAGAAAATGATGGCAACTGCGAAGAAGACGGCCGCCAAGGCCACAACCGAGAAAAAGACCCCTGCCAAGAAGGCGGCCGCGCCCAAGGCTGAAGCTGTGAAGAAAACAGCTGCAACCAAGACTGCCGCCCCCAAGGCTGCTGCTCCTGCAAAGGCTGCGCC
>NZ_AWOR01000064.1 GCF_000761245.1 Comamonas testosteroni
CCAATTTGAAAAGGCCTGTGATGTAAATCACGGGCCTTTTTCTATTTCAGCTCTCCTGTTCGAGGAGAACATCGACCATGCGCATGTATTGCGTCTTTGGGGATATCACCCTTCAATTTGCGGCTCGGGCCTGAGCCACAGCCAGAGCAGGACGCAGGCCATGATGCTCAGCGTCATCGCCGTGAGCCATGGCTTGTACGAGAAATACAGAATCAGCAGGCTGCTGGCGCCCATGCTGAGGGTTGCCGTCCATTTGGCGCGGCGGCTGATCTTGCCGCCGGTGTCCCAGTTGTGCAGCAGCGGGCCGAAAACACGGTGGGCATAGAGCCAGCGGTGCAGTCTGGGCGAGCTGCGTACCGCCGCCCAGGCCGCCATCAGTATGAATACCGTGGTGGGCATGCCGGGAACCACGGCGCCTATCAGCCCCAATATCACGCAGACCAGCGCAAAGGCAATGAGCAGATAGCGCAGCGGCGCGGAAAGCTGCTTGGACTCCAGGTGTGGTTCTTCGCGAGGGGTTTCGGGCGGTGGTGGCAGATCGTTCATGAGGCAGAAGGTGGACTGCAGAAACTGGTGAAGCTGCAGCCAGGCACGGGCTGCCATATTAGTCAGCATTGCAGCCCATTCGGGCTTTGTGGCTGCAGATGCTGGCGGTATTTGTCACGTCCTTGTCCTGGCCTGCGTGGAGTGCAACCGCATAATCGGTGAACATGGCCTGGCGACCGATTGGCGACCAGCGTGGAATTGATTCAAGGAGAAAGACAATGACCCCCACCTCGAGCGCCGATATGTCCGATGTGATTGCCGAAGTCCGCGGCAAGCTGGGCATGATTACGCTCAACCGTCCCAAGGCGCTCAACGCGCTGTCTCTGGGCATGGTGCGCGATCTGCTGGGCACTTTGCTTGCCTGGCAAAAAGACGACTCGATTCTGGGCGTGGCCATTCGTGGCAGCAACAAGGAAGGGGTGTTCGGGGCGTTTTGCGCCGGTGGCGACATCCGCTTTCTGCATGCCGCGGGAAGCAGCGGCAATCCTCAGCTCGAAGATTTCTTCACCGAGGAATATGCGCTCAACCATCTGATTCACAGCTTCGGCAAGCCCTATATCGCCTTCATGGATGGCATCGTCATGGGCGGCGGCATGGGCATCAGCCAGGGCGGCTCGCTGCGCATCGTGACCGAGCGCACCAAGATGGCCATGCCCGAGACGGCCATTGGCCTGTTCCCCGATGTGGGGGGCGGCTATTTTCTCTCGCGCTGTCCCGGCGCCGTGGGCGAATGGCTGGCCTTGAGCGGCGACACCATAGGCGCGGGCGATGCCCTGGCTTTCGGCCTCGCCGACGGCTGCATTCCTGCCGCACAGCAGGCCGATCTGTGGGAGACCCTGGCGACCACGGATTTCGCCAATGTGGAGGCACTCAACGCCGTGGTGCGTTCGCGCTTCGTGAGTGCCGAGTCCAAAGTGGCGGCGCACCGTGCCGAAATCGATACCTGCTTCTCCCAGCCCACGGTGGCTGCTGTTGTGCAGGCCTTGCAGGCCGGCAGCGACTGGGCTCAGACCGAAGCTGCCACGCTGCGCAAGCGCTCGCCCCTGATGCTGCATGTGGTGCTGGAGCAGATCCGTCGCGCACGCCAGATGAACCTGGCCGAGGACTTGCGCATGGAGCGCGATATGGTGCGCCACTGCTTTTATCTGCGCCCGGGTCGGAGCGAAACCGTGGAGGGCATTCGCGCACTGGCAGTGGACAAGGACCACAGCCCGCGCTGGAATCCTGCCAGCATAGAAGAGGTGAGCGATGCCGAGTGGCAGGCGTTCTTTGACAGCCCCTGGCCTGCGCATTCGCACCCGCTGGCGGCGCTCCAAGGCTGATCCGGTTGCCTATCAAAACAAAGCCCGACAGGTTTGATGCTGTCGGGCTTTTTTTTGTTTATTTGATAGCTATCAACGATTTACTGGTAAGCGCTTGATGGCATTTTTAGCATTAATTCAGGATGGCGAGCGTGGATGCTTGTCCGGGCCTGGGCCTGCAAGACTCGCAAGCGCCTGCGCCAGCAGCGCTATCGAGCGGGGGGCGCAGCCCTCGGCATCGTTGCTGACGGTCACAAAAGCGGGTTGACCGGCGCCGGTGATGCCGGCAATCGTGCGGGCCAGCCGCTCTCGGGTATGCAGATCTTCGCTGCGGATCTCGCTGAACGGCTCGTGCTTCTTCTGGGCATCGGCATAGCCATAGGCACCGAAGAGGCGATTCAGATTCCAGCGGCACACCAGCGGGCCGGGCCATAGTGCACGCAGCATGTCCAGTTGCGCCTCGATGGGCGGCATCTTGCCGTGCAAGCCCAGACAGAAGGTTGCCCCATGGGTCTTGAGCGTGCGGGTCAGCTCCGAGGTCAGCAGCTCGGGGTCTCTGACCTCCACGGCAACGATGACTTGCGGATGCGTCTGCAGCGCCAGCCTCACGGCGGCCAGTAGCAGGCCCAGCTTGTCCATCAGCAGGCCGGGGCGGCTGAGCAGACTCCAGGGCAACGGGCTGAGCTGAAAGACCAGCACGCCCAGCTTGCTGCCAAGCCCTTCGAGAGTGGGTTCCACAAAATGCTCTATGGCCAGGCCAGGGTCCAGAAACGCGGGGTTGGCCTCGTGCGGCTTGCCGTCCTCGCTGCGTACCTGGGCATCGGTAATGCCGGCTGGGCATTTGACGACAAAGCGGAAATCGTCATCCACTTGCGCTGCAAATGCGCCGTACTGGCTGACTGTCAGCGGTCGCCAGAAGCTGCGGTCGACGCAGACGGTGCGCAGCAACGGGTGCTGGTGATAGGCTGTTAGGCCTTTTTTGGCCAGCACACTGCTGTCATAGGCTCCGTCCCAGACCAGACCCTCCCAGCCAGGGTAGGACCAAGTCGAGACGCCCAAGCGCAGCAGGGAAGGCAGTTGCGCGGCCAGCTCCTGGTACTGCGCGGCTGCCGGAGCCAGGGCAATCGCGCCGCGTCCGGGTTTGCGTTCTCCTGGGTCATCGGCCTGCGGCGCTTCTTCAGGCTGTGCTTTGCCGGTGCCGTCTCCGGGGGGAGGCAGTTCATCGGCAAAAAAATCGTCCTGGAAAGTATCGGGCATGTGGCAATAATTTTAATGAAATACGCCTTCCGTGCATGCTCATCAAGGGAAAGCAGCTATGGAAAGCATAGTTTTTAAGGTTTGCTTGCACTTATGCCGGATATCGAGGGTGGTCTGGCGGCATGCCTATGGCAAACTCATTGGCTTCCTGTGTTGAGCGCCGTGGGGCGAATATTCGAATGCAAAAAATCATTGGTCAGATTGCTCAAGAACTGAATGTCAAGCCGCAGCAGGTGAGCGCGGCAGTGGAGTTGCTAGATGGTGGCGCCACAGTTCCGTTTGTGGCCCGCTACCGCAAGGAGGCCACGGGCGGTCTGGACGATACGCAGTTGCGCACGCTGGACGAGCGCCTGACCTATCTGCGCGAGCTGGACGATCGCCGCGAGACGGTGCTCAAGGCCATTGACGAGCAAGGCAAGCTGACCGATGCGCTGCGCCTGGCGATTGCCAGTGCACCAACCAAGCAGGAGCTGGAGGACATTTACCTGCCCTTCAAGCAAAAGCGCCGCACCAAGGGTCAGATTGCCAAGGAGTTCGGCATCGAGCCGCTGGCCGACAAGCTGTTTGCCGACCCCACGCTGGACCCACACAAGGAAGCCGAGGCTTTCTGCAAGCCCGCGACGACCCTGGACGACGGCAAGCCCGGCCCCGACTTCAGCACCACCTTTGCCGTGCTGGACGGCGTACGCGACATCCTGTCCGAGCGCTGGGCCGAGGACCCCGCACTGGTGCAGAAGCTGCGTGAATGGCTCTGGGATGAAGGCCTGCTCAAATCCAAGAAGGTCGAGAGCAAGAACGAAAACGACCCCGAAGTCGCCAAGTTTCGCGACTACTTCGAATACGACGAGCCCATTGGTCGCGTGCCCTCGCACCGTGCCCTGGCCGTGTTCCGCGGCCGTGCGCTGGAGGTTCTCGAAGCCAAGCTGGTGCAACCGGTCGAGCCTGAACCAGGCCAACCTAGCCTCGCCGAGGGCAAGATCGCTCTGCATCTGGGCTGGAGCCATGCAAAGCGCGCCGCTGACGATCTGATTCGCAAATGCGTGGCCTGGACATGGCGCGTGAAGCTGAGCCTGTCCACCGAGCGCGACCTGTTCAGCCGCCTGCGCGAAGACGCCGAGAAGGTGGCGATCAAGGTGTTTGGCGACAATCTGCGTGACCTGCTGCTGGCGGCACCTGCCGGCCAGCGCGCCGTGATCGGCCTGGACCCCGGCATTCGCACCGGCGTCAAGGTTGCCGTGGTGGACAGCACTGGCAAGCTGGTGGACACGACCACCATCTACCCGCATGAGCCGCGCCGCGACTGGGATGGCTCGCTGGCCGTGCTCGCCCGTCTGGTGGAAAAGCACGATATCAATCTGATTGCCATCGGCAACGGCACGGCCAGCCGCGAAACCGACAAGCTGGCGGCAGACCTGATCAAGATCGCGTCCAAGGCCGACAAGAAGATCGAGAAGGTGGTGGTGAGCGAGGCCGGTGCCTCGGTCTATTCGGCCAGCGAGTTTGCGGCCCAGGAAATGCCCGATATCGACGTGAGCCTGCGTGGTGCGGCATCGATTGCCCGGCGCCTGCAGGATCCGCTGGCCGAGCTGGTCAAGATCGACCCCAAGAGCATTGGCGTGGGCCAGTATCAGCACGATGTGAACCAGAGCGAGCTGGCGCGCCAGCTCGATGCCGTGGTCGAAGACTGCGTGAACTCCGTGGGTGTGGACTTGAACACCGCCTCGGCCCCGCTGCTGACGCGTGTCTCGGGTCTGTCGGGTTCGGTCGCAAAGTCGGTGGTGCGCTGGCGTGATGCCAATGGCTCGTTCAAGAACCGCAAGCAACTGATGGAAGTGGCCGGTCTGGGAGCCAAGACTTTCGAGCAGGCTGCAGGCTTTCTGCGCATTCGCGGTGGCGACAATCCGCTGGATGTCACCGGCGTTCACCCCGAAACCTATCCGGTGGTCGAGCAGATCATCCTGGCCACGGGCAAGCCCGTGGATCAGATCATGGGTCGGGGCGAAGTGCTCAAGTCTTTGAAGCCGGAGCAGTTTGCCAATGACAACTTCGGTGCTGTGACCATCAAGGATATTCTGGGCGAGTTGGAGAAGCCCGGTCGTGATCCGCGCCCTGACTTTGTGGTCGCCCGCTTCAATGACGGCGTTGAAGACATCAAGGACCTGAAGGAAGGCATGACGCTGGAGGGAACGGTCAGCAACGTGGCCCAGTTCGGTGCGTTCGTGGATCTGGGCGTGCATCAGGACGGACTGGTGCACGTGAGCCAGATGAGTCACAAGTTCATCGAAGATGCGCGTGAAGTGGTCAAGACTGGGCAGATCGTCAAGGTCAAGGTGCTGGAAGTCGATGTGGATCGCAAGCGCATCAGCCTGACCATGAAGCTCGATGCGGCTCCCGCACGCCGCGACGGCCCGCGCGACAACCGCTTTGAAGGCGCAGGCCGCAGCAACAGCTATGGCGGCGGCAGCCGCGGTGGCTATGCGCAACCGCAGCGTGGTAACCAGCCCACACAGCAAAATGCAATGGCATCAGCCTTTGCGAAGTTGCAGGGACTGAAGAAATAATCTCCTACCGGGCCGCCACTTAATTCACATTACAGGCGGCTTTTTTGTGGGAGCACATCAATGCGCAAAGCGAGAGGGCGGGTGATACTGCCGGCCATAGGGGTGGCAATCTTGGTGGTCTTTATCGGCGCCAAGATGGCATCGCGCGGCTGGATATCGTTGGACAAAATCAAAATCAAAATCAAAAACAAGGCCCATGCCCAGCAGCCTGCAGCCTTGGTCTGGCCACCAGCACTGGCGCCAGAGAACGATGACTTTTGTCATACCGTCAAGCTCAATCTTGCCCAGGTTGACAAGGCCCAGGAAGAGGGCATCAACATAGATCAACAACGGCGCTGCATCACGCGTGCTGCGATGGCAGAGCACGAGATGGCCAAAGTGCGTCACGTTGCCGCTCGCAAGCAGCACGAGAGCCAGCGCGCGGAGCAGGTGCAGATCGAGCAGGTGGTGGATCAACAGATCGCTTCTGGTGAAATCGCTCTGCAGAATCTGATGCAGGCTCGCGCCGGCAAGACAACACAGATTGCGACGGCCTTGTTGCCGGCGGCCCATAAGCCCATCCAGCCGATGCCGACACCGCCTTCTCAGCTGTTTGTTTCAATGAGCTATCAGAGCGGGGATCTGAAACTCAATGCCTTTGTCACCCCGGACCTCAGGGACGGGAGGAAGCTGCCTTTGATGGTCTGGCTGACGGGAGGAGATACCAATAGCCTGGACGATTTCTGGAGCGAAGGGCCAGCCGCCAATGACCAAAGCGCCAGCGCTTTTCGCAAGGCAGGCATGGCGATGCTGTTTCCCACATTGCGCGGTGGCAATGACAATCCCGGCCGGCGTGAGTATTTCTGGGGGGAGGTGCAGGATGTGGCCGCATCCATCCTGCAGGCCGCACAGCTGCCTTATGTCGACCCGGCACGCATCTATCTCGGTGGGCACAGCACCGGAGCCACGCTGGCTTTGCTGACAGCGACGGCAGGGTTGCCAGTTCAGGGGGTGTTCGCGTTCGGTCCAGTGGACGAGGTCGGCGGCTATGGCTGGCCCGTGAAATGGGGCTTGATCTCGGCGGATGAAAAGCGCTTGCGTTCGCCCATCTACTGGCTGCATGCAATAAAGAGTCCGACGTGGATCATCGAGGGCAGCAAGAGTCCCGGCAATATCAACAGTCTTGACAATATGTGCGCCGCACGAAAATCGAATCAGCTGCACTGTGTCTCGGTTCAGGGGGCTGATCACTTTTCCGTGTTACAACCCCTGACACGCAAGCTTGCCAGCCAGTTGGTCATGGGCCAGCCTGTGCAACTGAATAGAGATGAAAAGCTCTGACATTCATATGAGCCCTCTCGTGTTCATTTCGTGGTGGCGACAGCCTTGCCACTGCCTTTGATCCAGATGAGCCGCGTCAAACCATTGAGCCTGTCAGCGTTGCTGGAGCAGCATTTATTGCTGCCAAGCCAGCCGCGCGTCGTTGCGCTGCTGTCGAGTGAACTGCGCAAGCCAGAGCCCGGCATGCGCAGCCTGGTGCAATTGTTTTCCACCGATCCGGTCTTGACCGCTCGTCTGCTGGCCGCAGCCAATGGGCCAGCGCATCTGCTGGGGCAACGCGTACACAGCATTCCCGAAGCACTGGTGCTGCTGGCGCCGGTTCAGTTGCGGCAATTGGTGCAGAAGGCGGCTCCAGTCAGCGCATCTCATGTTTCGGCAGGCTGGAGTCTGGCCAATTTCTGGCGCTACAGCCTGGACACGGCACGCATGGCGCGCGCGCTTGCAATGTCGGTTCAGGCCAACGCCTCGCAGGCCTATGCGGTGGGACTGCTGCATGGCCTGGGAGAGCTGTTGCTGCAGGCTGCCGACCCTGAAACTTTCTTCAGACTTTCCGAGTTGCTGGAGCCCATGCATCCCAAGCGCCCTCAGGTGGAGATGCAGTTGATGGGCTATTGCTCGGGGCAGATTACGGCCCATCTGGCGCGGCAGTGGAATTTCCCGGAGCTGATCAGCGATGCCTTTCAGTTCATGCATGCGCCGATGGAGCAGCCTGTATTTGAGCCTTTGACGGGGGTGCTGCATCTGGCCGTCTGGCGAGCATCGACTCGCGCGCTTAACTGGGGTGAGCGCCAGCTGGCAGTGACATTCCCTGCTGAAACTGGACTGGCACTGGGCATGGACATCGACATGGTGCTGCGTCAGGCATCCATCGACTGGCATGCGGCAGGCTCTCTGGATGTTCAGTTTTAGGGCACCTGGGCGGCTGTGATGAGGAATTGGCGGTTTTGAGTAGGTGTCGTCAGAAAACCGTGATTACTCAAATTGCATTTTTTCTTACGCTGAGTTGCAGTTTTAATTGCTAAAAACTATCTAATGACGCGCTGGGGAGTTTTTTTCTATATGGTGTCTTGAGCACCATGCTGAGTCCCCGGCAAGCAACTCTGGCCAGGAGAGAGAAATGGACCCGAACGGTGCAAACAATTCTGGTGATGCCTTGATGCTCCGACCCATGGCTGTGGAGCTGGGGAGTCCTTCCATGTGGCCAGATCACATGGTGGGGCAGCCCGACAAGCCTGTCAGAGTGTTGTTGGTGGACGATGATGCGCATCTACGCATGGTGATCGCACAGGAAATCATGAATGATCGGCGCACCATGGTGGTCGCCCAGGCGGACAACCTCAAGGATGCAAGAAAAGCCATTCGTCAACATGAGTTTGATGTCATGTTGCTGGATCTGAAGCTGGGGGCTGACGATGGTCTTGAGTTGATTGAGGTGATGAAAAGCCAGCGCCCGCAGGCCGAGGTCATTGTGGTTTCGGTGGTGGAGACGGAAGAGCAGGTGTTGCACGCTTTTGAGTTGGGTGCTACCGGCTATCTGGTCAAGAACTCCTGGTTTGGCAACTATCCTCAAGCGGTGCTGCAGGTCGTCAATGGCGGTGCATCCATCACTCCCAGTCTCGCCAGGCGGCTTTTGCAGCGGTATGACAAGCGGCCGGCCACCGGAGCCGTCCCTGGGGCCGATATGTCCGACAGGCTCTCCAGCCGCGAATGCGAGGTCCTGCGTATGGTTGCCAGTGGCAATACCAGTGCAGAGATCGGCGTGCAGTTGGAGATCAGCACCATGACGGTCAACACGCACATCAAGAACATCTATCGCAAGCTCCAGGTGCGCACTCGAGCACAGGCCGTGCGTTTCGCCTACTTGCGTGGCTGGTTCTAAGCGCCAGTGTCTCCGAACGCATTCACCATGTCCTACGTCTGGCAGCTGCTTCTGTGGAGTGTTCAGCTGCTGCTGTGGGTGCCCTGGCTTTTGCAGCCTGGAGCGGTGTTCAATTCAGCTCCCTGGTGGACTGCAGCGCTAGGCGCGGCGGGCAGCATGGCGGCTGTCGTCTGGCTGTTGCCTCTGGCATATCGCAGTGTGCTGTGGCGCAGACGTAAAAGCGCACGTCCATCGAGAGAGGTACAGCTGGAGCGCAGGCGCATAGCGGAGGCATTGCATGACGATATCGGCAGCCAACTGGTGCAGCTGATCAGCCTGACAGGGCTCGGCACGGACCCGGCGATTCGCAGCAACGCAGAACAATGCCTGCTCGATCTACGGCTGATTGTTGATTCCATGGATAGCCGAAATGAACCCTTGGGTGTTCTTCTTGCTCGTTTCAGGCACAGGCTGCAACCTGTGCTGGATCATCGAGGCATGAGTCTGCACTGGGATGTTTGGGACCCGGAGATGTCTGGCGATACCGGCAGTCTGCCATGCGGTGCCATGGCCGAGGAAATCATGGCAGTGGTGAAGGAGGCCGTGAGCAATGTGCTGCAGCACACTGACGCGCTTGAACTTTGGATCACGCTGGCTGCCGACGAACAGTGGAAAAGTGCTTCAAATGTTTCAGATGCCTCCTTTGTGCATGCGCGCCTGAGCATTGAGGATGCGGGGCCCGTCAGACCGGCTGATGGCAGGCAAATCCCGGACGTAGCATCTGCTGGCATGGGCTGGGTCAATATGCGCCGCAGAGCGCTTGTCATGGGGGCGAAACTGAGCATCTCAACCCGAACCGGTGGCGGTACCTCGGTCACGCTCAATTGGTGAAGTCGCCGAGCTGATCGCGAGCAACGGGGCTTGCAAGCACAATGCCCACATGACGTCATCCACAAGAGCATTGCGAATCTATGCCGGTCTCAAGGCGCGGCAATCTATAGAGCGGCGGGGCTTGCAGCCGGATATGGTCAGAGTCATACCGGCGGCGGCAGGCGGTCCCAAGGGCTTGATTCTCGGACCTCTGGATCGCTTCATCTTTGGACAGTGGTTGCAGGACAGCGTGCAGCCCGTGGATCTGATTGGCGCCTCCATCGGTGCCTGGCGCATGGCGACGGCTTGTCTGGACGCACCAGTGGAAGCCTTTGAGCGGCTGGAGCGTGACTATATTGCACAGCGCTTTGATCCCCCCGAAGGGTACAGGCGCACGCCGTCGTCGCTGGTCAGTGAGCGGTTTGCGCAGTCTCTACAGGACTTTTACGGGGGGCGTGTGAGTGAGGTTCTGGCGAATCCGCGCTATAGGCTGCATGTGATCGCCGCCCGTGGGCGTGGCCTGCTGTCACGTGCATCGCCCTGGCGCACTCCATTGGGCTATGCGGCCGCGTTTGCCGGCAATGCATTGCATCGGCCGGCATTGGGCTGCTTGCTGGAGCGTGTGATCTTTTCCTCTTCTGCAAACGATGCCGTGCATGCTCTTCCCTTTGGTGTTGCGGACATTCGGTCTGCGCAGACCCGGCTGACGGAGAGTAATTTCATGGAAGCCTTGCGAGCCAGTTGCTCCATCCCTTTTATGCTGGATGCGGTGCAGGACATTGCAGAGGCTCCCAAGGGGGCATATTGGGATGGCGGCATTACCGACTATCACATGCATCTGGATTACCTGGCCTCTCGCAGCGGCGATGGGGTGGTGCTCTATCCTCATTTCCAGAAAGCGGTGATTCCCGGCTGGCTGGACAAGGGACTGAAATGGCGTCATGGCTCTAGCTCGTATCTGGACTCGATGATGGTGCTGGCACCCGACCCTGGATGGGTGGCCAGCCTGCCAAATGGCAAGTTGCCGGACCGTCATGACTTTCTGAGTTACGGCACCGACCATGATGCGCGTGCCAAGGCCTGGAATACCGCGGCGGCGGCCAGTCGGCAGTTGGCCGATGAGTTTGCGCAGTGGCTGCATGCACCTGATCCGGGTCGAGTTGAAGCTCTATAGCGCTTTTTTGCAAATTACGACAAAGCCTGACAGCAGAGGGGGGCAGAGCCAGATGGAATTCTGGATGAGCGCACTTTGTCTCAGAAAATCATAGACAACAGTCCATCAAGGATGCCAATGTCAGAGAACCGAAACGAGAGTTCCCCGTCCGATGAGTCGTCTGCAATCCCCGAGGTCCACTTTGGCGCGGTTGCGCCAACCAAGCCGTATGCGGGTGCACCGGTCGAAATCGAGACTTTCTCGCGAGAGGCGGGTCCGGCCGGAGAGGGCAGGCAGCCGCCTCCCGGTTTGTGGGAGGGCATGGACAGACGAGCCAGGGCCAACGTGGTTCCGGGGCTTGTGCATTTAGCAGAAATGCTGCCGGCCCTGCGTTTGCTCATCGGGCTGATGATTGCTTCCATCGTGATTCTTGCCCTCTATTTCGGGCGGGACATGCTGATTCCTCTGGCCCTGGCAATGCTGTTCGGCTTCTTGCTTGACCCTGCTGTCAGCAAGCTCAAGCGCTGGGGGCTGCCCAGAATGGCTTCGGCCATTGTGGTCGTGGCCTTTTCTCTGGCAGCACTCGGCGGCTTGGGCATGTATCTGGGTAGTCAGGTGCAGCAACTCAGTGCCGATCTGCCGACCTATCAATCGACGATTCGCGACAAATTGCGCAGCCTGCGCAAGAGCGCAAATATGCCCAGCGCCTGGGATGGCGTTTTCAAGACCTACAACACCGTTGAGAAAGAGATAGCCAGCGTGGACAACGCCAGGGCGCGGGTGCAGAAAGTGGAGGTTCAGCCTCCCGAGTCCAAGCCCACTACGCGGATGCTGCAGTGGCTGGGGCGTATTGCCGAGCCAGTGACGACCGCAGGCATCGTGTTGCTGTTTGTGATACTGATTCTGCTTGACAGGGACGAGCTGAGGGATCGGTTGCTTAGGCTGGTGGGAGGCAACCTCAATGTGGCCACCGATGCGCTGGATGAGGCCTCGCAGCGCATTGGCAAATATTTGCGCATGCAGTTCATCGTCAACGTCAGCTATGGCGTGCCACTCGCCATGGGCTTGTTGCTCATTGGTGTGCCAGGGGCGATTCTCTGGGGGGTGCTGGGCGCCATCATGCGATTTGTGCCTTATGTGGGTCCGATGATGTCTGCGGTATTTCCGCTGGCGCTAGCCTTTGCGGTCGATCCCAGTTGGGATATGTTTTTGATGACCCTGGGCCTGATTCTGCTGCTGGAGCTGATCAGCAACAATGTGATCGAGCCGTGGCTATATGGCTCAAGTACAGGTTTGTCGACCTTGTCAATCATTGTTGCCGCAACCTTCTGGACAGCGCTTTGGGGGCCGATCGGCCTGATTCTTTCCACACCTTTGACGGTGTGCCTGCTGGTGCTGGGGCGCTACATTCCCTCGCTCAAATTCATGGAGGTATTGCTGGGCAGCGAGCCTGTTCTCGGGCCGCAGCAACGGCTGTACCAGCGTCTGCTGGCCGATGACGCAGATGATGCCATCAGCATGGCCGTACAGTCCGTGGAGGAGCGCCTGCTCTCGAAGTCCAGCCAGGATGACAGAGCCAGTGCCGTCAGCGGGTTTTATGATGAGGTTGCCATTCCTGCTCTGCGTATTGCAACCCAGCAGCATCTGGAGTCGGCGACGGCCGAACATCGCTTGCGGCTGTCCAATGGCATGGCAGCCTTGCTTGAGGAGTTGCAGGACCAATATGCATTCAAAAGCACTGGCGAGCATGTCCGCGCGGCTCCCGGTGAAGGTGATCAGCGTCGATGCCTGCGCATTCATTGCGCGGGTGTGCGCTGGGAGGTGGATGCCCTGGGGGCAGCCATGGTGGCCCATGCAGAGAGCTTGCATGGTCATGAGGTTAGCTGCTCCGAATGGGCACTTGCCCCGGACTCGAAGTCCTTGCAGTTTGATGTCAATGGCTTGTTGGCCGATCGCGAGTGGGTTCAGGCCGTGAAGCAATCGGATCTATTGGTGCTGTCGATTTTCAATCACCAGCCACAAAGCATGGCGAGACGCATTGTGCGGCGCATTCGCCGGCATTGGCCGGGTGCACGAGTGGTGTTGTGCCTGTGGAATGCTCCAGCCGTGGCAGCTGACCCCGAGTTTGCCCGGCAGACAGGAGCGCAGGCCTGCGTGACCAGTCTGCGTGAGTTGCATCTGTGGGTAGAGGCCATGCAGGTTGGAGATCCTGGCGAGTGTGTGATTGCAGCTCCGATTCCCGACGATGATGAGCAGCGCGTCAAAATGCTGCATGAAAGCGGAGTGCTGGCACCAGCGTTGACAGCGCTATATCGCGATACGGCCAAGAAGGCCGTCAACGCTTTCAACACCAAGTGGGCTCAAGTTTCCTGGGTGGATGCTGAACGTGTCTTTGCGCCGGGCAGTCTGCTGCCGCTGCCTGCGCAAGAGGGCATTCAACAAGGCTTCCCTCGTGATGGCACGGTGTGCTCGTATGTCGTGTATGAAGAAGAGGCCATTGTGGTCGGAGACTTGGCGCGAGACCCCCGATTTGCAAGCGACTCGGTGGTGCATAGCCTTAAGCTGCGCTTTTACGCGGGTGTGCCTCTGGTGGACAAAAAAGGCAATGTGCTGGGCTGCCTTTCCATACTTGATGACGAGCCTCGCAACATGTCCGACGATGAGCTCGAGGTGCTCAGCAGCATGGCGAGGCAATTGATGGACGATGTGCGCGAAGCGCTCAAGCAAGGCCCTGCCGTTGAGGCTTGAGCGCTGTGTGCAGTGTCAGAGCGAGGTGCTGAGTATCTGCTCATAGTCCTGTGCGGATGCCAGCCGTGGATTGGTGGCGTGGCAGTGGTCCTTGAGTGCACCGCTGATGATTGCATCAAACTGTGCGCGCTCCACGCCCATGGCAGCCAGACCCGATGGCAGGTTCAGGCGGGCATTCATATCTCGGATCGCGTCGGGGATATCGCTTCCGCTGCTGAGGCCCATGGCATGTGCCATGCGGTTGAGGCGGTCCTCGCGCTGAACGCTTTCGGCTTCGGCATTGAAACGCACGACTGCCGGCAGGAACATGGCGTTGAGCGTGCCGTGGTGCAGGCGTGGGTTGATGCCGCCCAGGCTGTGACTGAGGCTATGCACGCAGCCCAGCCCTTTCTGAAAAGCCATGGCTCCTTGCATGCTTGCGCTCATCAATTGGCGGCGGGCTTCCGCATCGTTGCCATTGAGCATGGCCCGCTCAATATGCGCCCAGCCCCGGGTCAGCCCGTCCAGGCCAATGCCGTCAGCCGGTGGATTGAAGGCCGAGGCCATAAAGGTTTCCATGCAATGGGCTATGGCATCCATGCCGGTTGCTGCCGTCAGCATGGGGGGAAGGCCGAAGGTGAGCTCGGGGTCGCAGATGGCAGCCTTGGGCACCAGATGCCAGCTGTGAAAACCCAGTTTGCGATGATCGTCCACGATGATGATGGCGCCACGTGCTACCTCGCTGCCCGTGCCACTGGTGGTGGGTACGGCAATCAGCGGAGCAACTCGCTCTGTAATACGAGGCGAGCCGCCTTCAATCGTCGCGTAGTGCGAGAGCGGGCCTTCATGCGTAGCCGCAATTGCCACGCCTTTGGCACAGTCAATGGCACTGCCACCGCCCACAGCGACCAATCCATCGCAGTTCTGGGATTTGTAGATTTCAGCCGCAGCGCGCACAGCCGCTTCAGTGGGGTTGGAAGGAGTCTGGTCAAATACGGCATGGGGCAGGCCGCCCAGTGCATTTATGGATTTTTGCAAGATTCCTGCCGCCTTGACGCCGGGGTCGGTCACGATCAGCGGCTTGCTGATACCGACACGCTCGCATTCCTGGCGCAGCATTTGCACGGCGCCAAAGTCAAACTGGATCTGAGTCACGTAATTGATGAAGGCCATGTTCTGCTTGCTCAGTAGAAAGAGGAGTCTTGGCAATCTAGAAGCCTAGAAGCCGAATGCTGCCACGCAAAGACAGCAAACCCTAGGGGATGGGCAAAATCGTCTCCCAGGGGACAGGGGGCCTGGGTAGAGACGATAACGCCATCCCCTTCGATGCCAATTTGAAACATTGATGCTTCATGTCTTCATGTCTTCATGGCAAGACAATCCGTTAACAAAGAACTGTGGCGATGGCCGCAGCTCCTAATTCCAGCCTTCGCACCTTTGCCAAAGGCGGCGTACGTAAGCTGTCTGTGAGCGATGCAGCAGCTCTCGACCGCATCCTGTTTGTGTGGCAAACAGGCGTTCCTTTGGAGGATATCCCCCAAGTCCAGAACTATGGCAGGAGTATGACTTGCGAGCCGTGTCTGGCAGAAACTGCAGCTGGCGATGCTGGTGCGGCCGAGCGAACATGGCCAGGTTGACTGGGGTCGAGCCAGCATCGATGAATCCTCTACATCAAGCTCCTGGTGGGGCAGGAGATGGGCATAAATCCATCGGCAGCAAACATCACGTCGTAGGAGATGCCAGAGGCACCAGTGCTGGTGATCTTCGTCAGTAGTGCGAATAGGCCCACTCCATGACGTTCGAGAAGTATCTGGATGCGATAGCGGCGTGTCTTCAATCTCGATATGCAGAACCTAGTTGCCCAATGTAGCGACGCTGCAGCCAATCTTGGGGATGGATCTGTATTCCGCAATTAACACTGGAGAACGCTATCGAACTCTTGCGTCAGCCGCCTGCGCGCTCACGCACTTCTGGTGTGAATTTATTCACCTAGCTGCTCATAGATCGAGTTTCTCAAAGGGTTGAGTCTCTAGTAAATCGGGTGGGATTCAGTTCGCTACACCGGTGCTGCTTCAACGTTGATCGATCAGATAAGGCAATGTATTGCCTCAGCCCCTTCTACTGACTTTCCCTTGGTTTGAGAATACCCTCTGGCACTTTAATAGCTTTGTTAGTAAGCTTTCTTTGTTTGCAAAAAAGAGATGAGTTGCTAGTCAGATCGATTTCATAAAGGAGACAACGATGTCAGCATGGTCGCGATTCAAGATTTCGTTCGGTGCAGGGGTCCTGTGTGCGCTGTCGGTCAGTGTCACAAGCGTAGCCGCCCAGACTGTAAAAGTGGGGATGGTTGTTGGTGTTTCGGGCCCTGGAGCAGATATCGGCGAAAGCATGGTCCGTGGCGCGGACTTGTACTTGGCGTTGCATAGTAAAGACCTGCCTTCAGGCACGAAAGTCGAACTAATTAAGCGTGATGACGGTAGCAATCCGGATCGCACAAAGCGTCTGGCACAGGAGTTGGTCGTGCGTGACAAGGTCCAACTCCTGACTGGCGTGACTTTGAGTCCTCAGGCGTTGACTATTGCGCCGGTTTCGACAGAGGCCAAAGTGCCGACGTTGATCATGAACGCGACTACTGGAGCGTTGACGCGCTCCTCCCCATATTTTGTGCGCTTCTCTTATGCAAACTGGCAAATGGCCTACACGATGGGGGCTTGGGCTGCCAAACACGACATCAAGAGCGCCTACACATTGGTAGCCGACTACGCTGCGGGTCATGACATGGAATCCGGCTTCAAGCGCGGCTTTGAAGACAACGGCGGCACCATCGTGGGTTCAGACAGGACCCCGATGGGGACGACTGACTATCTGCCTGCTATGGCGCGTATCAAAGCAGCATCGCCCAAGTCGCTATTTGTTTTTACGCTAAGCGGCGCACCGAGTATTGCAACGATGAAAGCGTTCCGTGACTCAGGTCTACAGGCTGCAGGTGTCCAGTTGCTCAGTACTGCACAGAATGTCTCGGATCAGCAGTTGCCCCAGACAGGACCAGCATCGGTGGGGATGATTAACAGCGCTGTGTACATCGCGACCGATTCGCGTCCAAGTGCCAAAGCGTTTCTGGCCGCATACCAAAAGGCCTATGGTCAAAACGCATATCCAGATCTACCTGCGGTCGCCGCTTGGAACAGCATGGAGGCGGTATTCGGGATCATCAAAAAGCATGGCGCGAATTTCACCTCTGATCAAGCTATGGGGGTCTTGAAGAATTGGAAATCTCCAAACACGCCTGCAGGCTCCATTGCAATTGACCCAGTAACACGAGACATCGTCCACGAGGTCAGTCTCGCAAAGATTCAGAAGGTCGGAGACAAGTACGAGAACGTCGCGTTCGACGTCGTAAAAGACGTCAAGGACCCTTGGAAGTTGGTCAACCCTGAAAAGTGATCACGATCCCTGGAATCGGTTTATCTTTAGGAAGCAGAGCGTGGACGTTCTCAACATACTGGTTGGCATCGCCTTCAGCGGTGCCGCTTACGCCATGGTCCTGTACATGACCTCTGTGGGCTTGTCTGTGACCATGGGCTTGCTAGGTGTCGCAAACCTGGCGCATGGCGCCTTTGCGATGGCTGGTGGCTATTTCCTCGTGACCTTCATGGATCAGCTGGGACTGCCTTTCGGCTTGTCTGTGCCACTGGCCTGCGTCAGCGTTGGCCTGATCAGCCTGATTCTTGAGCGAGCCCTGTACTCCCGCGTATATCGAGGCACTGAACTGGATCAGGTGGTTCTCAGCATGGGTCTGATCTTTATGGCCACCGCGGTGGCTCATGTCGAGTTTGGTGCACAGCCCGTCCGTGTTGTCCTGCCGGATTTGCTAAATGGGCAGCTCACGTTGGGAGGTTACTCATTCCCTGTGTATCGACTGTTCCTGATCTGTGCTGGCTTGTGTGTTTTCGGTGCGCTGTGGGTAGCGATTGAAAGAACCCTAGTGGGGGCACGCATCCGGGCTGCGGTGGACAACCGTGCGATGGCTGAAGCCACAGGGATGAACAGCAAGAGGATGTTTGCAATCGTATTTGCGCTGGGCAGCGTGCTGGCGGCTCTCGGCGGCTCACTCGGCGCAGAAGTGATGGCGATCGAGCCGGAGTACCCATTGAAGCACTTGGTGTACTTCCTCATTGTTGTTGCAGTTGGCGGCTTGGGCTCTGTGAAGGGGCCGTTTTTTGCCGCACTGCTTTTAGGTGTCGGTGACTCCGCTTGCAAGATTCTTGCGCCTGAGTTCGGCGGCATCTTCATCTATGTCGCGCTTTTCATTCTTCTTCTGATCCGCCCCAACGGCTTATTTGGACGCGTATGAACTCCCATCCCGCAATCAACGAACTTCTGTCGATCCGCCGCTTTCGTCGGATCGAGGCGCTCCCCTGGCTGCTGGCCATTGCAGCGTACTTTATCTTCCCACAGTACCTGCAGCTTGGCTCCCAGATTCTGATCATGGCGCTTTTTGCGCTTTCGTTCGACCTCTTGCTGGGGTACGGAGGCATCGTGACCCTGGGGCACGCGGCCTACTTCGGGGCAGGAGCTTATACGGCGGGTTTGCTTGCTAGGTATGGGTGGAGCGAGCCGATTTCGGCATTGATGATTTCTGGTTTGGTCGCTGGGGTATTTGGTGTCATTGCAGGGGCTGTGATTTTGCGCACCAAAGGCTTGGCGCTGCTCATGCTGGGGATGGCTGTGTCACTGCTGTTGTTGGAACTGGCCAACCACGCGGTAGGTATCACGGGCGGTGCGGACGGACTCCAAGGGATGGTTGTGGCGGCCGTGTTAGGCAAGTTCGATTTCGACATGTTTGGAAAGACTGCCTACGTGTACGCCCTTGTCGTTCTGTTCGCTGCTTGGCTGTTTGTCCGTCATTTGGTGAATGCACCGTTCGGTCGCTCTCTTGCTGGCATTCGCCAGAATCCCGCACGGATGCGTGCTCTGGGGGTTTCCGTATGGACGAGGCAGCTCGTCGCATTTGCAATCAGCAGTACTCTCGCAGGACTTGCTGGCGGTCTCTCTGCCCAAACCAATCAATTTGTCTCTCTGTCGGTATTTGGCCTGGAGCTGTCAGGGATCGTGATCGTGATTCTGGTGCTGGGTGGCGTTGGTCGACTGTACGGAAGCTTTGTTGGCGCATTGGTCTATATGGTGGCCCAAGACACCCTGTCGAAAGATCAGCCGGCATTTTGGCTGTTCTGGATTGGTCTGTTGCTGGTTCTGACAGTGCTATTCAATCGTGGCGGCTTGCTTGGTATAGCTGACTTGCTGTGCCAGAAATTGAGGCGCTCTGAGCTCGAGCGACTGGAGGTCGCCAAATGACGCAACCCATTATTCAAACCAAAAATTTGGTCAGGAAGTATGGAGCCTTCGTTGCCACCGATAACGTCACTTTCTCGATGAACGCGGGCGAGCGGCGAGCTCTGATTGGTCCCAACGGTGCTGGCAAAACTACATTTCTGAACTTGCTCACTGGGCAGGTTGCTCCAACCAGCGGCAGCGTTTTGCTCGCTGGAGAGGACATCAGCAATGTACCCATGCACCATCGCGTGCGCAGTGGCATCGTGCGAACGTTTCAGCTCAATACGTTGTTGCGGGAATCTAGTGTCCTTGAGAACGTGCAGTTGGCTGTACTGGAGCGACGCGGTGTTGGATCTCGCCTGTTTGGTGGAGCTCGTGAGCAGCGCGAGGCCGCGGAAGTGGCCATGGACATCCTCAAGAAGCTGGGAATGGCGTCGCACGCTGGCCATCGTATTTCGGCCCTTGCCTACGGGCGGCAGCGCTTGGTGGAGATTGCCATCGCGCTCGCGCTGGAGCCCAAAGTACTGCTACTAGACGAGCCAGCAGCAGGCGTTCCGCCTGCAGACTCTCATTTGGTGATGGACACCATTGCAAGTCTGCCTGGCGAGATTGCTGTACTGATCATTGAACACGACATGAAGCTCGTGTTCCGCTTTGCCAAGCAAATCAGTGTGTTGGTGCGAGGACGGCTCCTGACAGAAGGAACGCCGGCTGAAATTGCTGCGGACCCACAGGTTCGAGAAGTCTATTTGGGAAGGGCGCACCATGCGTGATTCGATATTGACATGTGCTCGGCTTTGCTCTGGTTGGGGTGATACCCAAGTTCTATCTGACGTTTCTCTTTCGCTTGGTGCCGGAGAGGTTTTGGCGCTGCTCGGGCGCAACGGCGTTGGCAAAAGTACCTTGCTTTCGAGTGTTGTTGGCCGAGCTTCGTACAAGAGCGGGTCCATCGTTCTGGCGGGAACCAACATTGAGAAGCTGCCTGTGTACGAGCGCGCCAAACTTGGCATCGGCTTTGTGCCACAGGAGCGGGAAATATTTCCATCGCTGTCAGTGCGTGAGAATCTGCTCGTAGCCGCCAAGCCCGCTGCAGTGCCTGGTGAGAAACCCTGGAATCTGGATCGTGTCATTGACTTGATGCCTCGCTTAGGGGAGCGAATCAACAACGGAGGCAACCAGCTTTCCGGAGGGGAGCAGCAGATGCTCAGCATCGGCCGAGCACTCATGGGGAACCCGTCCGTTCTTCTGCTCGATGAGCCCATGGAAGGGCTTGCACCCGTAATTATTGATGGACTAGTCCAGGCTCTTCATAGGCTGCGCGCTGAAGGTGATCTGGCGATCTTGCTCGTTGAGCAGCATGTCTCCCTGGCATTGGAGTTCACCAACCGAGTCATCGTTCTTGATCGTGGTGTTGCCGTATATGACAACGAAGACGGTCGTGAAGTGCCGGATCAGGCTCGATTGGAGGCTCTTGTAGGTGTTTCCGAGCATTAAAAACATAGCCATATAGCTAACTAAGTTAGCTAATTAGGTAATACAATTTGCTCGCAGGTTGATGCAGACGATTAATGAATTGTCGGCTGAAGAGCTACGTGACCTGGCTCAACGCAAGAACAAACCAATGGAGATATGGACATGCTGAAGACTGGTGCTGAACATCTTGAGTCACTGCGCGATGGCCGCGTAGTTTTCGTCGGTGGCGAGCGCGTGATGGATGTGACGACACATCCTGCCTTTCGTCATGGTGCGCAATCGATTGCAGCCATTTATGACATGAAGGCTGCGCCTGAGAACCGTGACTTCATGACCTATGAGGAAAACGGTGGACGCTACAGCGGCTACTTTCTGCGTGCCCGCAGCAAGGCCGACCTGGAATTCCGCAGCCGCGTGCACCGTGCCATCGCTGCCCAGACGTACGGCATGTTCGGCCGCTCGCCGGACCACGTTGCCAGCTTCGTGACTGGCATGAGCTTGGCTCCCGAAGTATTTGGTAAATACGCCGACAACTTGATGGCTCATTACGAGCACATGCGAAAGAATGACATCTACGCGACGTACGCCATCATCCCTCCGCAGGCTGGCCGCAATCCTGAGCCTTACAAGAAGCTCAATATTCCGGTGCCGACCTTGCGCGTGGTGCGGGAGGAGGAGGATGGCCTGGTGATATCCGGCCAGAAGATGTTGGCAACAGGTGCGGCCTATACCAACGAAATCTGGATCGGCAACATCACGCCATTGGCACCTGACCAAGCCGAGCAGTCGATCACGTGCTCGATGCCTTGCAACGCACCAGGTCTGGAGCTGTGGTCGCGCAAGCCGTTAGCCCGTGATGTGAAGGCAGAGTTTGAGAATCCGCTGGCCTATCGCTACGACGAATCGGACTGCATGCTGCTGTGCAACGAAGTCAAAGTGCCATGGGAAAAGGTTTTCGTTCACAACGACGCTGCGCTGGCAAGCCAGATCTATGTGAAGACCCCAAGCCACACATATGGGAACCACCAGTCCAACGTGCGCTTCCACTCGAAGCTGCAGCTCATCCTGGGTCTAGCGGGCAAGATCACCAAAGCTTCAGGGGCTGACCAGGTTCCAGCAGTGCGCGAAACATTGGGCAAGCTGGCCGCTTGGGAAGGCATGCTTGACGCCGCTATCCATGGCCAGATCCAGAGTGCTGAGGAATGGCCCACGGAAGGCTTTATGTGCTTCAACCGCCGCTTCCAGTATGCGGCGCTGAACTGGTGTACCGAAAATCATTCGATCATCATCGATCAACTGCGTGAACTATGCGGCGGCAGTGTGTTTCAGATGCCTGCAGACATCTCGGTGATGGGCGATGCGCACATGCGTTCTCAGTTTGAGAAGTACTGGACAACGCCACAGACCGAGGCTGTCGAACGCATGAAGCTTTACAAGCTGGCCTGGGATTTGACGGGCTCTGAGTTTGCTGGCCGTCATCAACAGTACGAGAAGTTCTACGCGGGTGCTTCGTTTGTCGTGCGCAATTACAACTATATGCACACAGACTGGAAATCCTTGGAAGGCGTGGCAGAACATTTGATGTCCAGCTACGGCGTTCCTGCAGAATATCTGTAAATAGATTTGGCGCACGCCTGTCCGCATTATTAAGGATACATTGTCATGAATTACTCGTTTGCACCTTATCCGGAAATTGATCGAAAAGACTTTCGCTCTGCACTTGGGTTGTTCCCAACAGGCGTGGCGGTAGTTACTGCAGATGATGAAACAGGCGAGTTTCGGATTGGAATGACTATTACATCGTTCAATTCGGTCTCTCTCGATCCTCCACTGGTTCTTTTCTCTATCGATAAGAGAGCAATGAGCTTGCCGGCTCTTTGTAACGCCAAGATGTTCAGTATCAATGTGCTGGGTCAACAGCATGAGCATATCTCAAATCGATTTGCAACGGCAAAAGGTGATAAGTGGGGTGAAACGGAAGTGGAATTGCATGACGGGCTTCCATTCACGTTGGCCAATTCTATTGTCGCCTTTCAATGCGCTCCTTATGCCGAATACGACGGTGGCGATCACGTGATTTTTGTTGGCCGTGTATTGCGTATTCACAAGCGTGAAGAGGGCTCACCTCTGGTTTTCTTTAGTGGGCGATATGCCTCCCTGCAGCAGCCGACGATCTCAGCGTCGATCTGATGTTTTTTACCTAGGAGTAAGTGAAATGGCTGTTACCAAAGCTCATCACGAGTTTCACAAAATTGACCTCAACGCGCCAGGCTGGAAGCTGCCTGAAGGCTATGCCCCCGATTCCGGTGCGTTGGAGATCATCATCTCCGGCTCGCTGGACACGGAGAAAAAGCAGGGTAGTCGTACTCGTATCCTGCGCTTTCCGGCCGGCTTTGCAACATACAAGCCCATCGTCCATGACTACTGGGAAGAGGTGTTCATGTTGGAGGGCGACATGACCGTCGGCGCTGATGACAGTGGCCATGGTGGCGACTCCTTTGAAGGCTACACATACGCCGTGCGTCCCCCTGGAGCGTGGCATGGTCCCTTCCGATCGAAGAACGGGTGCTATCTGCTGGAGACCCACTACTACGATCCTGCTTGACAAGCTAAGGATCAAGATGCGTCACAATCTCCGGTTGTTCCATAGAACTTCTGGAGTTTCTGCATGCAGCGTCGCCCAGCGAAATCGAGTGAAAGCGCTACGAAGAAAGACAAGGAAAAAAAGTTGACGTTGGGTCCTACCGTCTCTCTTCCTGCGCTTCTCGACAAAAGCCCTCAGTCAGATAGCAAGTTTCGTCAATTGATCTATGACATTTATGTCGTGGCAGATCTTCTTGAATCGGCTCGCGAATATTTGGCGGAGCACTTAGGCGTTTCATCGTCTCAATACAACATTATTATGGTGGTTGCGAGACAAGGTGGTGAAAATGGAGTGAACGTCAGCGACGTTGCAACCAGACTCAACGTAACAGGCGCATTTGTGACCAATGAGGTAAAGAAGCTCGTAAAGAGCGGATTTATCCATAAAAAATCTAACCCTGATGATGGGCGCAGTGTATTACTAACTTTGACTCCATCTGGCTATGCCAAGGTACAGGCAAT
Source organism: Comamonas testosteroni (assembly GCF_000761245.1). Lineage (GTDB taxonomy): Bacteria > Pseudomonadota > Gammaproteobacteria > Burkholderiales > Burkholderiaceae_C > Comamonas > Comamonas testosteroni_C. The sequence goes on from NZ_AWOR01000064.1 coordinate 23,506, forward strand.
AGAGCCAGAAATTGTTTCAGTCAATAATAGACTATTTGGTGAGTTATCAAAATCTGATTTCCAGGAACTTTCTCGAATTTTAGGATCGCTTGTGGATGGGTTTGGCCAAACTGTAGCCTTGTTAAAAGCCCTATCTTCGGAGTCTGAAAAAAGTGGGAAAGCGATTTCGGGAATTGCAGGTAAATAGCTGCTGAAATAGGGATGGCTGATCGGTTAGCGGAGTTAATAAAGTTGAACTGCGCTCAGATGCATAACTTTGATCGATAGCCATGATTTATTTCTCTTACATTTCTGATAATCCCAACGGCAATTCCGAAAACCGAATTATTGGAATTAATCCGCGTCGTTTTATTGTTGCAGGTTGGACGGGGCGTGATGCAAAGGCCATTGAGCACCATATCGAAGAGCTCGCAGAGCTCGGTGTGCCTCGCCCATCCTCTGTACCGCTGTATTACCGCGTTGGAAAAAATCTGCTTTGCCAAGACTCCGTACAGGAGGTCATTGGTTCAGAGAGTTCCGGTGAAGCCGAGCCCGTAATGTTCTATGCAGAGGGGGAGTGGTGGCTGACGGTTGGCTCTGACCACACAGATCGAAAAGTCGAAGGCTATTCGGTTGCTGTGTCCAAGCAGATGTGTCCAAAGCCCATAGCAAATGCAGCTTGGCGCTGGTCGGAGATTGCGAGTTACCAAGACGCAATTCAGCTCCAGTCGAGCATTTTGGAAGGCGATAAATGGGTGACCTACCAGAGCGGGACACTTGCCTCGATCCGTCCTCTGGAGTCCTTGCGCGATGGTTTCTTCAAATCAATGAATGAGCGACTTGAGGGGAGCTTCATGTTCTGCGGAACGTTAGGTGCGATTCCTAACGAGCAGGGTAAGGGCATCCGTCCCGCAACACAAATGCAGATAGCGTTGCACGATCCGCGTAAGAACCGCTCTATCGTGCATCGCTACACCGTGGAAATGCTCCCGATTGTTGCTTGATACTTGGTGTATTCGAAGATCATGAGCCACAACATCTCCGAAATTAGAGTGCGCATACTCCGTGGTGAGACGACTCACGAGCGAGTGGTAGCCGGTGCCTTGGAGAAGGCCGCGCATTCTTCTGCCCAGCATGTCTTTACTGCTCTGTACGCAGATTCCGCGTTAGCGGCTGCACGATCTGCCGATCAGCTTCTTGCTGCGGGAGCAGAGATCCCGGCGCTTGCTGGTTTACCAGTTTCTGTGAAAGATTTGTACGACATTGCTGGTGAGCCAACACAAGCCGGAGGGATCGTTTATCGCAATGAGAAACCTGCGTTGGTTGATGCTCTAGCCGTTTCTCGCTTGAGAAAAGAGGGGGCAGCGATTGTTGGAAAAACCAACATGACTGAGTTCGCGTTTTCTGGCGTGGGCATCAATCCTCACTACGGCACTCCAGTGAATCCTGCGGATGCCAAAGTTGCGCGCATTCCCGGAGGTTCCTCCTCGGGAGCAGCCGTGTCAGTGGCGCTAGGTTTGGCGATTGCGGGGTTGGGTTCAGATACGGGTGGCTCGATACGTATACCTGCAGCGTTGTGCGGACTGGTTGGGTTTAAAAGTACTCAGTCTCGAGTCCCGAGGCAGGGAGCGCTTGAGCTCTCTCGGACGTTGGATACCGTCTGTGCAATGACGAGAAGCGTTGCGGACTGTATTACTGTAGATGCTGCTCTTTCTGGTGCTCCACTTGATGTGAAGCGTCGCCCGCTTGAAGGCATGCGGTTGGCAGTTCCACGTTCCGTCATGTTTGACGGTGCTGATAGCGTTGTCACTCAGACGTTTGAGCGAGCATTGTCTTGGCTGTCTCAAGCAGGAGCCCACATCACGACAATTGCGTTTGAAGAGCTTGCTGAGATTCCACGTCTGAACTCGCCTGGCGGCTTTTCAGCAATCGAAGCGTACGCGGTCCATAAAGCCAAGTTCGTGCATCAGCAACAGAGCTTCGACCCGAGAGTGGCGCAGCGCATTGCGTTGGGCTCCACTGTTAGCGCTGCAGACTACATTGAGATGCAGGACGCCAGAACGCGCTGGATTGCGCGTGCAGAGGCAGTACTGGCGCCCTTCGATGCATTGATTAGTCCGACAGTACCAATCGTTGCGCCTGAGATTGCTGGCTTGGTCAAGAGCGATGACGCATTCTTCAAGGCCAACGGACTATTGTTGCGAAATACGTTCGCGATCAATTTTCTGGACGGATGTGCATTCAGCATCCCCTGCCATCTGCAAGGCGATCTACCCGTTGGACTGATGCTGGCTTCCACAAATGGCAACGATGCTGATCTCGCATCTGTTGCACTCGCTGTAGAAGCTGCCTTGGACTCAAAGCGCGAGGTCGTGTAGCGACCATCAGGGGGTTATTACTCAGCTCCCTGTCTCTCTGTAGCCGAGACAGCTCAATCCATGATTAGGGGGCCGCTCTGGCTTTTCCAATGCCTAAAAGCCTTTTATAGCTGCGTCCTTTTGAGGCCGCCAGTTCGGGTAAGGATGGCATCGCCCGTTCAGCAGTTCATCTCAGCTTGTCAGTATCCGTTCGGCCTTGTTGTCTCCTGATCAATCTGCTAAACCTTGAGCTGGAAGTCCATACTTTTCGAGGGTGAATTTAGCTTACTATAAAAGCTTTTTTTGTAATGAAAAACCTTGAAAGATTCTTGATCATGACGACTACTCCTTCACGCTTGCCGGTGTACCTGGACTACAGCGCTACGACGCCTGTTGATCGACGCGTTTTTGATGCGATGGAACCCTATTTTTGCAGCATCTTCGGAAACCCTGCCTCCCGAAGCCATTCTTATGGATGGGATGCAGAGAGTGCTGTTGAGGAAGCACGGGGATTTGTCGCTGAGCTCTTGGGTGCTGACCCGCGTGAGATTGTCTGGACCTCGGGTGCAACCGAGGGCAACAACCTGGCAATCAAAGGTGCTGCAAACTTCTTGAAGGAAAAGGGCAAGCACATCATCACCCAGGCAACGGAGCACAAGGCTGTTCTCGACACCTTCAGAGATTTGGAACGCCAAGGCTTCACGACAACCTACTTGCCCGTCAACCAAGATGGTCTTGTTACGTTGGAGCAAGTTCTTGAGGCGATACGCCCTGACACCACGCTTGTGTCCATCATGATGGCTAACAATGAAACGGGTGTGGTTCAGCCCGTTGCGGAAATTGGCAAGGCATGCCGTGAACGCAAAATTGTTTTTCATTGCGATGCAGTTCAAGCTGCAGGGAAAATTCCAGTCAACGTTGATGAGATCTACGCGGATCTTCTGACGGTGACTGCTCATAAGCTGTACGGCCCAAAGGGGGTCGGGGCACTCTATGTAAGACGCAAGCCCCGCGTTCGATTGGAAGCACAGATCCACGGAGGAGGGCATGAGAGAGGGATGCGCTCCGGTACGCTGCCCACCCACCAAATTGTTGGGATGGGAGAGGCCTTCCGGATCGCTAAGCTTGAGATGGCAAGTGAAGCTCCTCGACTTCAAGAGCTACGTGATCGACTGTGGAAAGGCCTGCAGACCATTGAGGAGATCTATGTGAATGGATCTTCGGAGTCGCGCGTTCCCAACATTCTTAACGTCAGCTTTAACTATGTTGAAGGCGAGTCGTTGATCATGGCAGTTCGCGACCTAGCCGTGTCTTCGGGCTCTGCGTGTACTTCCGCTTCATTGGAGCCTTCTTATGTTTTGCGCGCAATGGGGCGAAATGACGAGTTGGCTCACAGCTCCATTCGCTTCTCTTTGGGGCGATTCACAACGGAGGCCGAGATTGACTTTGCTGTCAACTTGCTTAAAGAGAAGGTTGCCAAACTTCGCGACATGAGTCCTTTGTGGGAAATGCATTTGGAAGGTGTTGATCTTTCCAAAATTGAATGGGCTGCTCACTAAATGTGGGCGAAAACAAGTCTGTCCAAGCATTTGAAAGTAGGCGGCTTGATTCAAACGGTGTTTTGACGTCACCATGGGCAGCCCTGACACACTAGGCACGATCCCTTCGAAACCACTGCGGTGACTGGCTTGCTGTAAAGCTAATTCACACAAGCCAGAAGTGGTGTCGGTAGGCCGACTCCATGACGTTCGAGAAGTATCTGGATGCAATGCAGTCGTTGCAGATCTGTCGGGGCGGTCACGCAAAAAAATGGTAAGGCTTCACGTCGAAAAAGGTTACGACAACAGGCGCTGCCGTGTCTGCTTGAGGTAGTGCGGTATCGCCTGCAGGATTGCCAGGCGAGGAGCCGAGAGCAGCAACTCGGCACGCTGGCTTTGAAAAGCGGCTGGATGCCCGAAGTGTTGCTGAGATCGGCTGTCGCAATCATCTGTGCATGCTTCATGGATGGTGAGTGTGAGCGGCTCTTGGTGAAGAGGTTCTGGCCCAGATCAGATTGCTGCATGCGCCGGGATGCAGCTGCAATTGGCACGCATGTGCAAGCACATGTGTGCGGGATTTATGCAGAGGTTTCCTAAGCGATCCACATGCGTCACACAAACGCAAGCAGTCGCTGAGTCGAAATTCAGGTTGCGCGCAAGTGCTGGAACGCAGTCGGTCACAGCCAGCGGACTGGTCGGCCGTGACCAGTTCAATCGGAGTGGACATTCAGCCGTGGGCCGTACGATACGCCACAGGCGTCATGCCAGTAGCTTGTCTGAATGCCCGGATGAGGCTCGCCTCGCTGGCGAAGCCAAGGTTATCGACAATGCGTTTGAGCGGCTGTTGGGTTTCACATAGCACTTCGGCCACTTGGCGCAGTTTGATGCGTCGCATCCACTGAGCTGCTGCCAGACCCGTATGCTCATGCACTCGCCGAGCCAATGTTCGTGGAGAGATATGCAATTGAGCAGCAAGCGCCGGCAAGCGCAACTCGCCTGCAGGGCTGCGTTGCACAATCACCTGTGCATGACGTAGAGACTCATCAGTCAGAGTAATGAGTTCCAGATTGGCAAATGAGGCATGCAACACTGCCGGGCGTGGCAGCATTAGTAGATTTTGTAGATCGCGAAGCTCAGTGGGGTCTAGCCTCTTGGTCAACATGTGCTGCACGAGCGGCAGATATCCGTGAGCGCCGGCAGCCGTCAACGAGCCTTCGCTGATGATCATTGGCTCATCAAAGCTCCATTCAACGCGTGGAAAGCTGGTTTGCAATGACTCCCGCAGCCACCACGTTGCCGTTGCACGTTGCCCATGCAATCTCCCGCTCGCAGCAACTGGCAGAACTCCTGCGCAATAGCTCCACACCTGGGTTTCCTTGGGCAATTCCCGCAATGCTCGGATCACCGGAGCCAGTTTCTGCAATGGGGCTTGCAGGTCACTTGCAGACGATAGCCACAGGCCTGGTACCACCACTGCGTCCGCGCGCACAGCATGTAGGCAGGTCTTCGGAGCTATCGATGGTCCTTGCCAGGTTGTGACTGGCGTTGTATCTACTCCTGCCCAGATCACGTCGCACACCATGCGCCTGGCGCGCAGGTTAGCGGCTCGCACCATGTCCGCTACAGAAAATAGGCCGGCCGGCATGCATTCGGGATACAGCAGCAATGCAAGGCGGAATGGTTCCATTTGAGATGTGGAATCTGGCATGAATTGGTAATTAACTGACTAGTCTTGCCATTTTCCATGCAGAGGCATATCGGAAGAATGAGGCATTTCCTCCACCTCCGAGTTTTTCATGCAGATCACCCAGCTACGTAATGCCACTATCGTTCTAGAGTTTGAGGCCCAAGGCAGGGCCATTGGTCTGCTTGTCGACCCAATGCTCGCCCCTCGCGGAAGTCTGCCCGGGTTGCGTTATCTGGGGCGTGGGCGGCAGCGCAATCCAATCGTCGAGCTTCCTGCGAATTCAGAGGCCGTGCTTGAACGAGTTACGCATGCGCTGATTACCCATTGCCAGCGCGGACACTTCGATCACCTGGATCGCATCGGTAAGCGCTTTCTACGTGAGAGAAGGGTCCCTGTGTTCTGCATGCCTCGTGACGCGGAGTACCTTTGCCAGAGGGGCCTCAATGCAGAGTCGTTGAGCGGTCATGAGCGTCAGTTGTGGAGTCTCGGTGGTCACATTACCCCAATCCTCTGTGTACATGGGAAGGGGTGGGTCGGGCGATTCATGGAGCATGGTCACGGCTATCTGCTGGAATTGCCTGGCGAACCTAGTGTCTATGTGGCCGGCGACACTTTGCTTACTCCAGCGGTAAGTGACTGCCTGCATAGGCTGAGACCCGATATCGCCATCCTGCCTGCAGGCGGAGCACGCTTCGATCTGGGAGGGGAAATCCTTATGGATGCCAAGGATGTAATGGAAGCTGCAAGTTGCTGGCCTGGCGAGCTGGTGGTGAATCATCTTGAAGCGCTGGACCATTGCCCAGTCACGCGAGAGGAAGTGCGAGCTCTCGCTCAAGATGAGGGCGTCGCTGATCGAGTATGGGTGCCTGAAGATGGGCAGTGCCGTCGCTACAAGTCAGTCTTGCCGCCATTGGCTAGCAAGGGCACCTCCTGAGAGAAGGTGTCACACGCGTGTGACGCGAGAAGTTCCATGTATGGCCGCTTGAAACTGTGCAGGAAAGACCGTCTCTAGGGGCATAGAAAGACTATGGGGGTATCAGCTTCCTGGAAGACAAGCCGCTTTTATGAAGAATCGCTGTTCAATCACCGCAATGGAGCAGTGCGTGCAATATTGCCGATTTTCTCAAAATCCAATTCATCCAGTGCATGCCTGACCGCACTGACCAAGCCTTGGTAGTCTGTGCCGTTGTCTATGGCATCAATCCAGGCGTGCAAATCGCTCCAGTTCCCCCGCCTTGCAAGCTGCTCCAATTCGTACTTCTGCTCCTCCTGAAGAGCCTCCAGTTTCTGCATGGTCTTGTGCTCACTGTGTTTATCAGATGTGGGTGGAGGCATCAACGCTTGGAAGAGAGGACTATCCGATACCTGTTTGACCATTAGAAAAAAAACTGCGTTGGTACCACGCCCTAGATGGCTATCAATAGATAGATGGCCGGTCATCTTCTCAATGATGCGTTGTGCGATCAGTAGCCCCAGTCCTCGTTTTGCCTGAGTGCGACTAGCCGTCAGCGATTTTTGAATTCTGGCGAGCACTTCCGGCTCCATGCCGGAGCCACTGTCGCTAACCTCAAAGCGAAGATGCCATTTGTCTCGGCCAACGTACTTACCTTGCAGCTTCAGGTCAATGCTTCCGTCGAATGTAAATTTCGCGGCGTTGGACAAGAGATTGAGTACAGCCTGTTGCAGGCGCTTGCCGTCCAAGTAGATATGCACGGGCAGCATGCTCCGTATTTGCAGTGAGAACTTATTGCGTTGACGATGGGCCAGCGCATGAGCGTACTTGGTGAGTTCATCCAGCAGAGAGTTTAGATTTATCAACTGCTCATTCAATGCTAAAGGAGGCTGCAACTCATCTTTGGCATAGTCCACCAATTCGTCGATCAATGCCAATTGATAAGTAGCGCTTCTTTCAACTGCGGCCAATTTATCTATGTCAACTTTGCTCGGGGACTGGTGCATCAGTTGTAGATAACCAATGATCGCGGAGACTGGCGCTCGCAAATCATGACTGACATAGGCGAGCAGCTCCTTTTGCTCCAACGAACGTTGCTCAGCTTGTTCCAGAGCCTCTTTAAGAGCGCGAGTTTTGTACTTGACCTCATGTTCAAGGCGCTCTTGCTGCTGGCTTTGCCATTGGAGCAATGTGCGCTGTGCCTGGTGACGTTGGTGGGAATGCTGATAGGCCCAGCTGGTGATGACGAACAGACCGACCGTCAAGGCGGGTAGTACAAGCGCATATTGCTCGAAGAGCTGAACCAGTGCGATGTTAGGTATCAAGAGAGCGACGGCGCGCAGCAATGCACAGCATGCCAAGACAGATACGAGCAGCAAAGCTGTTAGGCTGCCAGGCCCTCCACTACGATGATAGATGTATGTGCAAGCCAGAATTGCTAGCAGACTCAGTGGCGCAAGGATGATGCCAGTTGGGGCAAACCAGTCATAAGGCCCAAATAAAGCACCGATGAGAACAATGCTTTCTAAGAAGGCAACGACCTTGAGCAGGATTACTCCTGCTGAGGGTAGATAGTTCTGGGTTTTTTCTAATCGCGCACGCAGATATAGCAATATGCTCAGCACGATGCCTGCAACCAAAACGTGATGAGCTCGGTAGCCCCATTCTGTACTGCTGGGCCAAAGTATTGTTTGTGCATAGCCACGGTAGGTAACTTCATAGAGTGCGGTCAGCAACAGCCCCAGTGTTTGCCATCCCATCAAGGGAGATCGCAGAATTCTCCAGAGCGCCGCAGAATAGACTACGAACACCAGTATGCTGCCAATCAGAAGTCCGCTGAACAACGCATAGTCACGCTCCACCCTATGCCATTGATCTACTGTATGCAGTGCGACTTTCAACTTACTTGACGCGTGACTATTGACGTGAACAAGTATGCGCACCTTCTCTCCTGGCGCGAGATTTATGGCGATCTGAGGTACTCGATTGAGCGACTCGTTAGGGTCACTGATTCCTGCCAGGGTTCGACTTGCGCGAACTTGACCTTCCTGCATGCGTACAACATAAAAAGTCACGTGTTGTAGCCAACTAACCCCCAAAGCCAGTTGCACTGATTGAGGGGTGTTTAGATCGTTGTGCAGTGCCAGCCTGAGCCACAGATGTGTCATATCGAATCGCCCTTCAAGCGCCTTGGCTGTAACGGTATGGAATCCGTCAATCTCATTGCTAGGAAGGGCTGCCACCTGTAGTGGTGCTTCGTTTGCCATACCTCGCTCCCAGACCTCAACAGTGTTGTCCAGGACCGGGAGGCCGAGAGCTACATCGCTGATCTGAATTCGAGGGGGCGCAGACGTTTCAAGTGCGCTCGCATTGATTGCCCACCATAGGAATATGCTGCAGAGCAGACGAACGTAGCTCGATGTGCATTGCCTCATGGTTTTGGACTCATGTATGAGCGCCGAAAAGATGATGGGGTACACCCAAAATAGGAATGAAAGGCTGATGAGAAATTAGCAGCGCTGGAAAATCCTACCGCTGCCGCAACTTCCTCTATATGCATGGCAGAGCTAGCAAGCATGCGTTGAGCCTCGTGAAGGCGAGTCTCCCGGATGAACTTGTAAACCGTGCTGCCCGTGTGCGCCTGGAAGACGCGTGTTAAGCGCTTTTCATTGGTGCCTAATTTGGAGGCTAATTCAGGCAGAGTAGGAACCTTGGACAAATCGGAAAGCACCAACTGCTGCGCCGCTCGCAGCAACGTTAAATTGTGATCAATGCTCAGTGTTTCCGTTACTCGCTCAAGAGCAGGGACTGACGGTTGCGGCTCTGGTGAAACGCGAACATCTTGAGATGACATTCCTTGGCGTTTCGCCAAAGCCAAGTGGATTTCCACACGCGCTAAAACTTCATTGATGTCGAACGGCTTTGGAATGTAGTCCACAGCACCTAACTGCAACCCCATTAAACGCTCTTTGGGGGAGGCACAAGAAGTCACAAAGATGACGGGAATGCCTGCTGTGGATGGATCTGCCTTCAATAGCCTGCAGGCGGCAAATCCATCTACGCTGCCCATATTTACGTCCAATAGGATTAGTTCAAATTGCTGAGTAGTGGCACGGCGATAGCCCTGCATGGCGTCCATGGCGACTGAAAGACGATAGCCATTACTTCGAAGCAGTTCCAGCAGGATTTTCAGTTCAGTCACGTTGTCGTCGATGACGAGGATTCGTTCACTCGAAGGGCCTGCAGTTGACCAGTAAGACACGGCAACAATCCGAAGTTAGATGGTTATTTTGAAAAACTATGGATTGTGAAGATGATTTTTAACGGTGTGTTACGTTTTGGAGCTGCAGGTCACGTAGATGTACCGAATATGACGTTTGTTTACAAGTTTTTCCGAAATTCAAAAGCAAATTCCTGTTTTTAAACATTGCTGTGATGGGGCGAATGTCTATCGAGAGCGAAATTGACATTTGTTTTGAATTGTTGTCTGGTAGGTAGATGGAATGTTCGCTTTTCCAAAGGCGTTCCAGATCGCTAACTCCTAGCATTCGCGAGCATTTGGCATTGAGCACCCCAAGGTAGAGGGTTCAGAACTTTGCCAAGGTTAGGAATCAAGGAGAAGTTCATGGAAGCCGTATACAAGTCTGGTGGAAAAGTCGCCTCTACAGAGCAAGGCCTGGTTTTAGATAAGCCTTCTGCAGTCATCCTCAAAGTTGCACCGGAACAGATCACCAAATCGACTCGTGTCGGTAATGATCTGGTGCTGACTTTGGTCGATGGAAAGCAAATCTATGTGAACGGATTCTTCGCGGAATATGCAGAGGAAGGACGTAACGATCTGGTCTTGGAAGATCAGCAGGGCGTGCTTTGGTGGGGTCAATATGGTGGGGCCTGGGAAGGCTTCGAGTTCACTGAGATCGAATCGAATGAGTCTGTTGCTGCGTGGCTGCCTTGGCTTGTGGGTCTGGGTCTGGGGGGGCTGGCTGTGTCGAGTGGCGGGAGCGGTGGAGGTGGGAAGAATGTCAACAATCCTCCAAAGCCCGTTGATCCCAATGAAGGGCTGAGCCCTGGTGCCCAGGGTCACGTGCCCGGGCAGGAGTTCAGCAATGGCGGTTACAAAGTCACTGTGCGCGAAGATCAGCCCTTCAATGGCAAGGTTGTGGGCAAGGATTCTGATGGTGATTCGTTGACCTACGGATTGGGCACTCCGCCCGCTCATGGCACAGTGTCCATCGACAGGAACACCGGCGAATACACCTACACGCCCAACAAGGACTGGAGCGGTCCGGGCACGGACAGCTTCGAGGTGATCGTGGACGACGGCAAGGGCGGCAAGACCACCACTACAGTGACGGTCAATATCGGAGCGGAGCAGGATGCGTACGACGACATCGAGGGCACCGGCTTTGGGAAGTCAGTCTCCGTCGACGTGTTGGGCAATGACAAGTTCGCAGGCCACAATGTCAAGATCACGCAGGTCAACGGCACAGCGATCGCCGAAGGCCAGACCGTGGCCGTGGCCGACGGCAGCGTCAAGCTGGTGGGCGGCCAACTG
>NZ_AWOR01000065.1 GCF_000761245.1 Comamonas testosteroni
CTCGTTGCTTGCTGCGATCAGCGAAGCCTTGAATTCTATCACAACTTTGCTATCTGATTTCTTTCAGATCGGCTAGCAAAAATTTGCATTTCGCTCAGTGAAGCCTTGCATTGTACACAGATTTTGGCAGGCCAGACAACATCCGCACGGGCATCCAGATAAAGAACCCCGGCAGGCCTTGCCTGCCGGGGTTCTTTATCGCTCCTCAGGCGCTAGCTGCCTGCTCCAGTGCATCAACAAACAGCGCCGCCACATCGCAGCCGGTCTGATCAAAGATCTCCTGGAAGCAGGTGGGACTGGTCACATTGATCTCGGTGACGTTGTGGCCGATGACATCCAGCCCTATCAAGAGCAAGCCACGCTGCACCAGGCGCTCCCCAATGAACTCGGCAATCGCCTTGTCCTGCTGCGCCAACGGCTGAGCAACTCCCTTGCCGCCGGCTGCCAGATTGCCGCGCACCTCATTGCCCTGCGGAATGCGAGCCAGGCAGAACGGCACCGGCTTGCCGCCGATGATGAGCACCCGCTTGTCGCCATGAACGATGTCGGGCAGGAACTTCTGCACCATGACACTGGTGGAGCCGCCCTGATTCAGGGTTTCGATGATGCTGCCCAGATTACGCCCGTCTTCGCCAACCCGGAAGATGCCCATCCCTCCCATGCCGTCCAGCGGCTTGAGGATGATGTCCTTGTGCTCCGCATGAAAGGCACGGATATCCTGGGCACTGCGCGTGACCAGCGTCGGCGAGATGAATTGCGCAAACTCCATGATGGCAAGCTTTTCGGGGTGCTCGCGCAGGGCACTGGGCTTGTTGAAGACCTTGGCCCCCTCGCGCTCCGCCTGACCGAGCATGTGCGTGGCATAGAAGAACTCGGAATCGAAGGGCGGATCCTTGCGCATGACGATGGCGTCAAAGTCTGCCAGTGCCGTCAAAGCGCTTCGCGTCTCCTCGAACCAGCGGTCCTTGTCCCCGGTCAGGGTGATATGCCGCACCTGCGCCATGACCTTGCCACCGCTTTGCCAGGAGATATGGCGGGGCTCGCAGGCCACGATCTGGTGTCCTCGGCGTTGAGCCTCACGCATCATGGCAAAGGTGGAGTCCTTGTAGATGACAAAGGATTCCAGCGGATCGGCAACAAACAGTATTTGCATGGTGAAAAACTCTAGCGGTAGAGGTAGATATCGGCATCATGCCCAGCCGGGCAAAACACCACAATATGACGGCAGATACTCAGGTCCTGCGCGCACGCAGGCTCTGGACAAGCAAGGCTAGGCTGCCAGCGACCACGCCCCAGAAGGCCGAGCCCACCCCTGCGATGACAACGCCGCTGAGCGTGACCAGAAAGGTGATGAGCGCTGCCTCTCGGTGCTTTTCTTCCTTGAAGGCCGTCGCCATGCCGCCGCCTATGGAGCCCAGCAGGGCCAGTCCGGCGATGCAGGCCACCAGCTCCTTGGGGAAGGCGGTCAGCAGACCGGTAACCACTGCACCAAAGATAGCTATCAATATATATAGCACTCCGCACACGGCAGCAGCGGTATAGCGCTTGTTTCTGTCCTCATGCGCCTCGTCTCCCATGCAGATCGCCGCCGTGATGGCACTGAGGTTGAGGGCATAGCCGCCAAAAGGCGCCAACAGCAAGGTCGCCACGCCGGTCATGCTGATGACCCTGGACACCGGTATCGGATAGCCTGTGGCGCGAATCACCGCCACGCCCGGCAGATTCTGCGAGGCCATGGTCACGACGAACAGGGGCAAAGCCAGGCTGATGAGCGCCTGCAGCGAGAACTCGGGAGCCGTGTAGACCGGCATAGCCAGACCTGCGTGTACGGCCGACCACTGCATCTGCCCGCGCAGCGCCGCCCAGGCGGTTCCGGCCAGCAAGGTGATGATGACCGCATAGCGCGGAGCCATGCGCCGCGACAGCAGATAGGCGAGCAGCATGATCAGCACCAGTGACAGATTGGTCTCGGCCGCAGAGAAAGCCTGCATGCCGAACTTGGCCAGCACGCCGGCCAGCAGGGCCGAGGCGATTTCCATGGGGATGCGGTTCATGATGCGCTCGAACCAGCCGGTCACCCCGACCAGGATGATGAGGGCCGCGCTGACGATAAAGGCACCGATCGCCTCTGCCATGGAGAAACCACCTGCCAGCCCAGCGGTTGCCAGCACCGCCGCCCCCGGGGTGGACCAAGCCACCATGACTGGCATGCGCAGAATCAGCGAAGGGACCAGTGAGCACAGACCCATGCCCAGGCCCAGCGCCCAAATCCAGGAAGTGATTTGCTCAGGCGTGGCATGAAAGGCCTGCGCCGCCTGAAACACCAGGGCTACCGAACTGGTAAAGCCTACAAGCACGGCCACAAAGCCTGCGGCCACGGCGGCAGGACTCAAGTCTTTGAAAAAGCGCATCCGTGCATTCTGGCACCACGCCTGCCAGAAATGCAGCACCTCGTGCGACTGTTCATAGCGAGCACGACCATCACTTTTAATCCAATAGCATCAACCTCTTAACAGGAAAGCAATTGATGCATTTTTGACTCAAAGTATCTACAGCTCGATCTTGGAGCCCAGCTCCACCACCGAGTTGCTCGGCAGGTGCAGGAAATCAGCAACCCGGCTCGCATTCCTGTGCATCTGCGCAAACAGCTTTTCGCGCCAGTGCGCCATGGAGTTGTTCATGCGCGGGATGATCACATCACGCGACAGGAAATAGCTGGTGGACATGGAGTCCAGCTTGCAGCCCTGGGTACGCAGCTGCGCCAGCGCAGCAGGCACATCGGGCTCGTTCTTGAAGCCGTAGTGAATGATGACTTCCCAGCAGTCGCCGCCCAGCGACTCTGCCTCCACCCGCTTGTCCATCCCGACCCAGGGCACTTCGTGGTTGCGCACGGTCACAAAGAGATTGCGCTCATGCAGCACTTTGTTGTGCTTGAGGTTATGGAGAAGCGCATGCGGCACAGTGCCGGGCTCCCCCGAGAGGAAAACCGCCGTGCCGGGCACGCGCGTGGGCGGATGACGCCAGGTGGATTCCAGAAACTGACGCAGATCCAGCGCATCCGCCTGCAACTTCTGATGCAGCAGCTCACGCCCACGGCGCCAGGTCATCATCAGGGTGAAGACCGTGCCACCGATCAGCAGCGGGAACCAGCCGCCTTCAAACAGCTTGAGCAAATTCGAGGCGAAGAAAGCCAGATCCACCACGAAGAAGAAGCCCGTCGCCAGCAGGCACAAGGCCAGCGAATAGTTCCAGCGATAGCGGATGACAAAGAAGGTCAGCATGGTGGTGATCAGCATGTCCAGCGTCACCGCAATACCGTAGGCCGCCGCCAGATTGCCACTATTGCGAAACAGCAGAACAGCCAGCGCAATCGCCACAAACAAGCCCCAGTTGACCAGAGGCATATAGATCTGGCCAGTCTCCTTCACACTAGTGTGGCGTACTTCAAAACGTGGGAAGTAGCCCAGCTGAATGACCTGACGCGTCACACTGAAAGCCCCTGTGATCAGCGCCTGCGAGGCGATCACTGTGGCCATGGTGGCCATGATGACCAGCGGCAGCAACGCCCAACTGGGCGCCATCATGAAAAACGGGTTCTTGACTGCCTCGGGATTGGCCAGCAGCAAAGCGCCCTGACCGAAGTAATTCAGGGTCAGCGCCGGCATGGCAACGCTGAACCAGGCCAAGCGAATCGGCTTCTTGCCGAAGTGCCCGAGATCGGCATACAGCGCCTCGGCACCGGTCACACAGAGCACGACCGAGCCCAGAATGATGAAGCTGATGCCCGGGCTGTTCCAGATGAAGCTGACCGCGTAATGCGGGCTGAGTGCCGCCAGGATTTCCGGGTGCCCCATGATCTGGTGCACCCCCAGCAGGGCGATACAGGCAAACCAGGTCAGGGTTACGGGGCCAAAGAACTTGCCTATGCCTGCTGTTCCACGCTTTTGCACGAAGAACAGCAGAAACAGAATCACCAGTGTCAGCGGAATCACGGCCTTGGTGAAATGCGGCGAGATGACTTCCAGACCCTCAACCGCCGAGAGCACGGAAATCGCCGGAGTGATCACGCCATCGCCATAGAAGAGCGAGGTGCCGAACATACCCACCAGAAACAACGTGCTAGATAGTCGCGGCTTATCCTTGACTGTCTGCGAGGCCAGAGCCAGCATGGCCACCAGCCCGCCCTCGCCGTTGTTGTCGGCACGCAGCACCAGTGTCACGTATTTGAGGGAGACGATGACCGTGAGCGTCCAGAACAGTACCGATAGCACGCCATAGACGTTGGCCGGCGTGAACGGCACATATCCTGAGCCGAAAACCTCCTTGACCGAGTACAAAACACTGGTTCCGATGTCTCCGTAGACGACACCGATTGCACCCAGGGTCAGGGCGCCTAGCGAGGATTTCGAATTTTGCACGGTTCAGAAAGCGACTCGTAAGGCAGTCACCGAGTGATGAAATTGTCGGCATTGTGCGCTGTCCTCAGCGCCTGCGAAATCAGTCGTAGATTTCTGCGTCGGGATTAGTGGCTTCCAACTCGTAGCTGGCCGCCAACATGGCCAAACGTGCTATCACGCCATACATGTAAAAGCGGTTAGGTGCGCTGGCACCCGGACGCGCGCTGACCTGAGGCAGGTGATTGCTCTGCTGGAAAGCCAGGGGCACGTAGCCCGCACCGGGGGCATTGAGGTTCTCGTCCTCGCCGCGCTCGGGGTGCATGCGGTAGAAACCGCCCACCACGTAACGATCCATCATGTAGACCACGGGCTCGGCCACGGCGTTGTGCATGCGCTCATAGGTCAGCACGCCCTCCTGCACGATGACGTCATGCACGGTCTGGCCGTCCTTGATGACACCCATCTTGTTGCGACTCTTGCGCGGCAGCGCGGCCAGTTCCTTGGCGTCGCGCACGGTCATCACGCCCATGCCGTAAGTGCCGTTGTCGGCCTTGACCACGGCAAACGGCTTTTCCTTGATGCCGTATTCCTTGTATTTGCGGCGCACCTTGGCCAGGATCACGTCCACCTGTTCGGCCAGGGCCTCCATGCCCGTGCCTTCGGCAAAATCGATGTTCTCCACATGGCCGAACAAGGGATTGATCAGCCAGGGATCGATGCCCAGCAGCTTGCCAAAGCGCTTGCCGACTTCCTCGTAGCTCTGGAAGTGGCGGCTCTTGCGACGCACATTCCAGCCCGCATGCAGCGGCGGCAGCAGGTATTGCTCGTAGAGCTCCTCGATGATGCCGGGCACGCCGGTCGAGAGATCGTTGTTGAGCAAAATGGTGCAGGGATCGAAATCCTTGAGGCCCAGGCGACGCTTGCTGCGGATCACCGGCTCCAGCTTGATCTCGTCGCCAAGCGGCAGCGTGATGGACAGCGTCTTCTTGATCTCGGGGCTGATGGAGCCGATACGCACGTTGAGACCCGCCATGCTGAAGATGCGCTTGAGCTGCAGCACGCTGGCCAGATAGTGGGTGTTGCGCGTGTGGTTCTCGGGGATGATGAGCAGATTGCGCGCCTCGGGGCATATCTTTTCGATAGCAGCCATCGCAGCCTGGACAGCCAGTGGCAGCATTTCATCGGTCAGGTTGTTCCAGCCGCCTGGAAACAGGTTGGTATCCACCGGTGCCAGCTTGAAACCCGCATTACGAATATCCACCGAACAGTAGAACGGCGGCGTGTGCTCCATCCATTCCAGGCGGAACCAACGCTCAATGGCAGGCATGGAGTCGAGAATGCGCTGCTCAAGTTCGTTAATGGGGCCGGTCAAAGCCGTGACGAGATGTGGAACCATAAATACCCTCAGGAGACGATGGTGGGGGGCAATTGTAGAGATTGAAGCATGAGATAGGTGTTTTCCCCAGTCTTTGTTTCAACGACGCCAGAATGCCGGTGACAGCAAAGCCATGAAACTCAGTATCTCGAGCCGCCCCAACAGCATGCCCAGAGTACACACCCAGATCTGGAAATCCGTCAACACTGTGTAGTTGGATGATGGACCAACCGCGCCCAGTCCCGGCCCCATGCAGTGCACACTGGCCAGCACGGCAGAGAAGGCGGTCAGAGGGTCGAGATCGGTCAGCAGCAGCACCATGCTCAGCACAATGACGGTGGCACCGTAAACCAGCATGTAGGCCAGCACCGAAAAAATCATCGGGTTATCTACCACCGCATCGCCCAGCCGCACCGGCTGCACGGCCCGCGGGTGCACCAGACGCGTCATCTCGCGCCTGGCCTGCTTGACCAGAATCAGCATGCGCACCATCTTGATGCCGCCTCCGGTCGAGCCCGCACTGGTGGCCACCCCTGACAGCAGCAACAGCAAAACAGGAATGAACACCGGCCAAGCCAGATAGTCCGTGGTGGAAAAGCCGGTGGTCGTGGCGACCGAGACGGTGTGGAACATGCCGTTGCGCAAGGCATCGAGTGGACCATAGACCCCCTTGATCCAGAGCAGCAGCGCCACCAGCAGGCCCGAGCCCAGCAGCACGCCAATCGTGGCGCGCATTTCGGGGTCGCGCATAAAGCTATCGATGCGGCCCTTGCGCATGGCCACGAAGTACAGCGCAAAGTTGCAGCTGGCCAACAGCATGAACAACAGGGCCGCGGCCTCCAGCAGCGGCGAGTTGAAATAGGCAAAGCTGGCATCGTGCGACGACAGCCCGCCCAGACTCACCGTGGCGAACATATGCATCAGCGCATCCAGCGGCTGCATGCCGCAGACCCAGAAGGCCAGAAAACAGCCAATGGAGAACAGCGCGTATACGCCCCACAGTCCCTTGGCCGTTTCGGTAATACGCGGTGTGAGCTTGGTGTCCTTGACGGGGCCTGCGGCCTCCGCCCTGAAAAGCTGAGCACCACCGACACCCAGCAGCGGCAGCACGGCCACGGCCAGAATCAGAATCCCCATGCCGCCCATCCATTGCATGAAGGTACGCCAGACATTGATGGACACCGGCAGCTTATCCAGACCGCTGAGCACCGTGGCCCCGGTTGTCGTCAGGCCCGATACGGCCTCAAAGTAGGCATGGGTAAGGCTGATGGAAATACCCACCCGGTTCAGCCCCATCACCAGCGGCACCATGGCGCACAGCGGCAGCACCACCCAGACCAGCGTCACCAGAATCACGCCATGGCGCGGCTGCAGATCCTGCTTGTGGCGGTGCAGACCACCCCATAGCAGCAGCCCCACGCCAACCGTCAGTCCGATCGACCAGGGGTAGATGCGCCAGATGCCATCCTGCGTGAACCAGGAGATGCCAAAGGGCAGCAACATGGCGCCGGCAAACATGATCATCAGCATGCCCAGCACACGCAGGACAGGAAGCAGGTCTTTCATGTGCGCAGCTTAGAAAAAAGTGGCACTGACACGGAACAGGTTTTCCACGTTGCGCACCAGTCGCTTGTTGGGCAGAAAGAACACCACATGGTCGCCGGACTCGATCACGGTATGGCTGCGCGGAATGATGACCTCGGTCTCCAGTGCCGTGCCCGCCACTTCCTCGCAAGTCTTGCCTTCGGGAATGCCGCGCACGATGAGGCCGATATGCACCTCCTCGGGCAGACGCAGCTCTTCCACCTTGCGCCCAACCACACGCGAGCTTTTGCGGTCGCCGCGTGCCACGATCTCCAGGGCCTCGGCCACGCCACGGCGCAGACTGTGCACGGCCTGCACGTCGCCGCGGCGCACATAGGCCAGGAACTCGCCCAGCATGGCCTGCGCCGGTGACAGCGCAATATCGATCTGCGTGCCGTGCATCAGGTCGGCATAGGCGCGGCGATTGATCAGCGACAGCACGCGGCGCGCGCCCATGCGCTTGGCCAGCAGGCTGGACATGATGTTGTCCTCGTCGTCGTCCGTCAGCGCGAGGAACAGGTCCACCTCCTCGATGCCCTCTTCCTCCAGCAAGGCCTCATCGGTGGCATCACCTTCCAGCACCAGCACTTCAGCAGGCAGCACCGACGACAGGCTCAGACATTGCTGGGCATTGGACTCGACGATCTTGACGTGAAAGCGCCCGGGCGTCTGCGCCAGCTTCCTGGCCAGCCGCAGGCTGACCTGACCGCCGCCCGCAATCATGATGCGGAACACCGGGCGGCTCGGGCGCCCCTCGGGCAGGTTGATGGCCTTGAGAGCCTCGGAGACATGCTCGGTCGCGGCCAGCATGAAGACTTCGTCACCGGGCTCTATGCGCGTGGCCCCGTCGCAGCGCACAAACCGGTCGGGCTCGTCCATGAAGCGGCGGTAGATCGCCACGATGCGCATGGCCAACTCGGGCATGCGCTCGCGCACCTGGGCGATCTGCAGGCCAACGGCAGGCGCGCCGGCGCGTGCGCGCACCGAGGCCAAGGCGGCTCGTCCGCCCGCAAAGGCCCGCACCTGCATGGCTTCCGGGTATTCGATGAGCTTGCGGATGTAATGGGTGACGGATTCCTCGGGACAGATGATGCGATCGACCGCAAAACCCTCCTTGCCCAGCACCGGGTCGTCCACCGCAAAGCTGGACGAGCGCACTCGCGCAATGCGGGTGGGAATATCGAACACGGCCTGGGCAATCTTGCAGCACACCAGGTTCGTCTCGTCCATGGAGGCACAGGCGATCAGCAGATCGGTGTCCTTGGCGCCCGCCTCGGCCAGCACCTGGGGATCGATGCCGTTGCCGACCACGCCACGCAGGTCGAAGCGCGATTCCAGCTCGCGCAATGCGCGCGCATCCGTGTCGATGACGGTGATTCCGTTTTGCTCGGACACCAGACTTTCGGCCACACTCTGGCCTACGCGCCCGGCACCCAGAATAATGATTTTCATGGTGTTATGGAAAGGGATCCAAGCTGCGGCATTGAGTCATATCCGGAAAAGACCGCGCCTGCGGCTTCTGCGGCAGACGGACTTCAGGAACGGACTTCGCCGTCGCCCAAGACTACGTATTTGAGCGAAGTCAGGCCCTCGATGCCCACCGGCCCACGCGCATGGAACTTGTCAGTGCTGATGCCGATCTCGGCGCCCAGCCCGAACTCAAAGCCATCGGCAAAGCGGGTGCTGGTATTGACCATGACGCTGGCCGAATCAACCTCGCGCAGGAATTTCTGTGCGTGCAGGTGATTGGTCGTCAAAATCGACTCCGTATGGTGGCTGGAGTACTTGTTGATATGGGCAATGGCCTCGTCCACACCGTCCACCAGCTTCACGCTGATGATGGGGGCCAGGTATTCCTCGTACCAGTCCTGCTCCACCGCCTCGGCCAGCTTGGCATCCTTGACGGTCTGCAAAATGGCCAGCGCCTCGGCATCGCAGCGCATTTCCACGCCCTTGGCGGCATAGACGGCACCAATCCTGGGCAGGAAGTCTGCGGCCACGGCACGTGCCACCAGCAGGCTTTCGCTGGCGTTGCAGGGGCTGTACTTGTTGGTCTTGGCGTTGTCGGCCACCTTCACGGCCATGGCAATGTCGCAGGGGTCATCCACATAGGTGTGGCAATTGCCATCCAGATGCTTGATGACAGGCACCTTGGCCTCGCGGCTGATGCGCTCGATCAGGCCCTTGCCGCCACGGGGGATGATGACATCCACATAGTCAGGCATGGCGATGAGCTGGCCCACGGCGTCGCGGTCGGTGGTCTCCACCAGCTTGACACCGTCTTCAGGCAGACCGGCTTCGGCCAGCGCCTGGGCCACCAGCCTGGCCAGCGCCTTGTTGGAGTCAATCGCCTCCGAGCCGCCACGCAAGATGCAGGCATTGCCGCTCTTGATCGAGAGGCTGGCCGCTTCGATGGTCACATTCGGGCGGCTTTCGTAAATCATGCCGAACACGCCCAGGGGCACACGCATCTGACCCACGCGGATACCGCTGGGCATTTGCTTGAGGCCACTGATCTCGCCGATCACATCGGGCATGGAAGCGAGCTGCTCGCAACCTTCGGCACAGGTCTGCAGCACCTTGGGCGTCAGGCGCAGTCTGTCGACCATGGGGGCCGAAAGACCATTGGCCATGGCACGCTCCAGATCGCGGGCATTGTCGATCTGCAGCGGCTCGACGTTCTCGCGCAGCAGACGGGCCAGCGCCTTGAGTGCTTTGTTTTTAGTAGCTGCAGACGCACGCGCCATCAGTGCAGAGGCGGCTTTTGCCTGTACACCAAGGTTGTGCATGTATTCGACGGTGTTGAGCGCGTTCATAGAGTGATTTTCGCCGAGATAAGCAAGTTGCGCAGACAAGTCCGACCATGAGGGGGTTTATGGCCCTGCGGACACCTACACTCGGCCTCTGAATCGCAAGGAGACTTATGAGCCACAACACCACAGCGCTGCAGGAAAGCGCCCGCCAGCTCCAGCAGCTGCGCAGCGGATTCGAGCAGCTCGCCCACTCGCAGATCAGCGCCAGCGCCCTCGGCCAGCAGGCACGCGCCGCAAGCACACTGCTTGAGGCGCTGCCGCCACGCTATGGCGAGGTGCTGCTCAATCTACTGGACCGGCTCGAATCCAGCGCGCTGTTCACCGAGGAAAGCTGCTCCTTCAGCCAGAAGGACCTGCTGGACAATCTGCGCATGTGGGCCGACAAGGCCCAAGCCCAGCTCGCCGCCCATCCCGGCTGAGCCGCAGATCAGCGCCCGGCCTGGGCCAGCTGCATGGCCAGCTGCCGCAGCGCCTGCCAGCTGTCGCGTGGCCAGCCCTCGCTGGGCAGGCCTTTGACAATGCCATCCACCGTATGGGCAGCTTTCAGCAACTCGGCCGCGCGAGCATCGCTGACACGTGGCAGCAGCCGCTCCATCAGCCTCTCCTTGGGGCCCCAGATACGGTTTTCGCGCAGCGCCATGGGCAGAGGCTTGCCGCCCGCCATGGCATCTTTCACGCGCTTGATGTTGCGAATGTCCTCGGCCAGCGCCCAATGCACCAGCACCTCGGCCTCGCCTTCGGCCTGCAGGCCATCCAGCATGCGCATGCTGCGCGCCACCTGGCCCGAGAGCACGGCCTCGGACAGTTTGAACACGTCATAGCGCGCCACATTGAGCACGGCCTGCTCCACCTGCGCCAGGCTCAACTCGCCCTCGGGGTGCAGCAGGGCCAGCTTCTGAATTTCCTGGTGCGCGGCCAGCAGATTGCCTTCCACGCGGTCGGCAAAGAACTGCAGCGTGCGCTGCCCCTCTTCACCTGCGGCCACACGCTGGTTCTGCAGCGCCAGACGCTGGGCAATCCAGTGCGGCAGCGCACCGCGCTCCACAGGGTCAACCTGGATGGAGACGCCATTGCCGTCCAGCGCCCCAAACCAGGCCCCGGTCTTGGTGGCCTTGTCCAGGCGCGGCAGACTGATCAGGGTCAACGTGCTGTCGTTGCCCTGGGCGCTGCTGGCCAGCTGCTGCAGCGCGGCACTGCCATCCTTGCCGGGCTTACCACTGGGGATGCGAATTTCCAGAATCTGCTTGTCCGCAAACAGACTCAGGCTGCCACCTGCCGCCAGCACGCCGCTCCAGTCAAAGTGCGCGCCCATGACGGTATAGCTGCTGCGCTCGGTATAGCCCTGAGCACGCGCCGCTACACGAATCGCATCGGCCGCTTCCTGCTGCTGCAACGGCTCGTCGCCATGCAGCACATAGAGCGAGCGCAAGCCCTTGGCCAGATGGGAGGAAAGCTGGTTCAGCGCAAGCTGCATGGAGAAGAATTTTCTATAAAAAGTATCTGAAACGCCCTGAGCTCAAACGTCAGCAGCTATCCAATTCAGCAGGTCATCGCTGACGACTCGCGGCCTCCGCCAGGGGACGGCAGGCGGCGCCCCGCCGCGCAGCGACTCAGGCAATGGCTTATGACACCTGCAGGCTCTTGACTGCAGCCAGACGGCGAATGATCTGCTGCACGATGTCGTTGCGCATGTCCTTGTTCAGCATTTCCTCTTCCGAGGCCTTGGACAAGGCATTGGTTTCGTTATAGGTCACGTTGCGGATCTGGCGAATCTCGACAGGCTCGATCAGCTCGTCGCCGCCGGGCGTACGCAACGAGAAGCGCACGATCAGGCGCAACTCGATTTCACGCACCTGACCCGCCACGTTGGAGCCGATAATCACGCGCTGGGCCTGCTCGCTGATGATCTGGCAGATCACTTCCGCAGTATCGGGCGAAGCCGGGTCCTTGATCACGGTCAACTTGTCGCTGGCCGACTCCAGACTGCGGCGCAGCAAAGTGCCCACGGGCGCACCGCGCCCTGCCTGCACGTAAATGGAGCGAAACACAAAATTCGGCGCGCCGCGCAGGCGAAAGCCGCAGGCTCCCAGCAAAGGCGTCAGGGCCATGGCGGCCAGCAGCGTACGTTTTTGCATCAACTGTCCTTTTATCTTCAACCCGAGCAGCGAATTCGCCGCCCTGCTGCGAGCACCGCCTCTTGCGCCAGGGATAGCAAGCAAGGGCAGCCCCGCAGCGAGGCTATCGTCTCCCTGGGGGAAAGGCGCGAAGCGCCTCAGGGGGAGTCATTTACACAACAATATTCACCAGACGACCCGGCACCACGATGATCTTCTTGGGTGCACGGCCTTCGGCAAACTTCTGGTACTCCTCATTGGCCAGCGCCGCCGCCTCGATGGCCGCCTTGTCGGCTGTGGCGGACACCAGGATCGCACCGCGCAACTTGCCGTTGACCTGCAGCACCAGCGAGATCTCGTCCTGCACCAGAGCCTTGGGGTCGACCTGCGGCCAGGGGGCATCGAGCAGATCGCCCAGGTGGTTGGCATAGCCCAGCTCGCTCCACAGCACATGCGTCAGGTGGGGCGTTGCAGGGTAGAGCACGCGCAGCAGAATGCCGAAGCCTTCGATCAGCGCCACCTTGGCACCGGCGTCATCCAGGGCCTTGAAGTCTTCCAGCGCATTGATCATCTTCATCGCGCCGGAGACCACGGTGTTGTATTGCATGCGCGAGTAGTCGTACTCGACCTGCTTGAGCACGTTGTGGATTTCCAGACGCAGGGCCTTGGCCGCCTTGCCGAACTCCACATCGTCCAGCGACTTGGCACCGGCCACGCCCTGCACCGCAGAAGCCATGTCCATGCCTGTCAGCTTGCTGCCGAAGTTGTAGACGCGGCGCAGGAAGCGATAGCTGCCTTCCACGGCGGCATCGTTCCACTCCAGCGTCAGCTCGGGCGGCGAGGTGAACATGGTGTACAGACGTGCGGTGTCGGCGCCGTACTTCTCGATCAGATCCTGAGGGTCCACGCCGTTGTTCTTGGACTTGGACATGGTGCCCACGCCTTCGTAGTCGATGGCGGTGCCCACGGGCAGCAGGCCGTCGGCGCTGTCCACTTCGACCTTCAGCTTGGCGCCGATGATCTTGCCGGACTCGTCGAACACATGCTCCACATCCTTGGGCCAGAAGTATTCCTTGGCGCCCTTGGCCGTGCGACGGCTGTAGATGTGGTTGAGCACCATGCCCTGGGTCAGCAGCTTGGTGAAGGGCTCGTCGATCTTGACCAGACCCAGGTCGCGCATGACCTTTGTCCAGAAGCGCGCGTACAGCAGGTGCAGGATGGCGTGTTCCACGCCGCCGATGTACTGGTCCATGGGCATCCAGTAATCGGCGCCGTCGGCCACCATCTGCTCGCTGTTCTTGGCGTCGCAGTAGCGCATGAAGTACCAGGACGAATCCACAAAGGTGTCCATGGTGTCGGTTTCACGGCGGGCAGGCTTGCCGCAGCAGGGGCAGACCACGCCAGCGTGGAAGGCCTCGGACTTGACCAGCGGATTGCCGGAGCCATCGGGCACCAGATCCTGAGGCAGGACCACGGGCAGGTCCTTCTCGGGCACGGGCTGAGAACCGCAATCGGCGCAATGAATGATGGGGATGGGAGTGCCCCAGTAGCGCTGACGGCTCACGCCCCAGTCGCGCAGACGCCAGGTGGTCTTGAGCTCGCCCAGGCCCTTGTCGCCCACGATCTTGGCCACGGCCTGCACCGCATCCTTGTGGTTCAGACCGTCGAGATCGCCGGAGTTGATCAGTACGCCGCGCTCCTTGTCGCCGTACCAGTCACTCCACTGCTTGTCGTCATAAGCGGCCTGGCCTTCCACGGACACCACCTGCTTGATGGGCAGGCCGTACTTGTTGGCGAAGGCGAAATCGCGCTCGTCGTGGGCGGGCACGCCCATCACGGCGCCGTCGCCATAGCTCATCAGCACATAGTTGCCGATCCACACCTCGACTTGCGCGCCGGTGATGGGGTGGGTGACGAACAGGCCAGTGGGCTTGCCTTCCTTTTCCTTGACGGCCAGCTCGGCTTCGGTGGTGCCGCCCTTGTTGCACTCCTCGATGAAGGCTGCCAGCTCGGGGCTGGAGGCCGCCGCATGCAGCGCCAGCGGGTGCTCGGGGGCGACTGCACAGAAGGTCACGCCCATGATGGTGTCGGCACGCGTGGTGAAGACATACATCTTGCCGTCCTGGATCAGCTGGCCGTCAGCCCCCTTGATGTCATGGGTGAAGGCAAAGCGCACGCCGGAGGACTTGCCGATCCAGTTTTCCTGCATCAGGCGCACCTTGTCGGGCCAGCCGTTCAGAGTGGCCTTCTCGTTGCCGACCTGCACATGGTCCAGCAGCTCCTGGGCGTAGTTGGTGATGGCCAGGTAGTAACCGGGGATCTCGCGCTTTTCCACCAAAGCGCCGGTGCGCCAGCCGCGGCCGTCAATGACCTGCTCGTTGGCCAGTACGGTCTGATCCACCGGGTCCCAGTTCACCACCTGGGTCTTGCGGTAGGCAATGCCTTTTTCCAGCATCTTGAGGAACAGCCACTGGTTCCACTTGTAGTACTCGGGGTCGCAGGTGGCGACCTCACGGCTCCAGTCGATGGCCAGACCCATGGCCTGCATCTGCTTTTTCATGTACGCGATGTTCTCGTACGTCCACTTGGCAGGCGGCACCTTGTTCTTCAGCGCGGCGTTCTCGGCAGGCAGGCCGAAGGCATCCCAGCCCATGGGCATCAGGACGTTGTAACCCTTCATGCGCAGCTGGCGCGTGAGCATGTCGTTGATGGTGTAGTTGCGCACATGGCCCATGTGCAGCTTGCCGCTGGGGTAGGGCAGCATGGAGCAGGCGTAGTACTTGGGCTTGCTGCCGTCTTCGGTGACGCGGTAGGCGTCCTTGGCTTGCCAGTGGTCTTGCGCGGCGCGCTCGACCTCGATGTGGTTGAATTTTTCTTGCATGGTGCAGTGCAGTGGCCGCCAGCCCCACTTGGGACCCGGCAAGGTAGAAATCTGAAATCAGCAGGGATTTTAGGCTGCCCGACCGCTTGCGCCGGTTTAGCCCCGCATGACCGCAGAACCCGCTGCGCCATCCGGGCGGCCTTCCTGCACGCCACGCTGGGAAATAAGGCTTTGCGTAAGCTAGTGGTTGTTCACACATCGCTGAACTTTTTGCACGCCTGCCGGTCTGACCGGCCTGTTTCCGTGCCCGACGCCATCGCCTGCCTTCTGCCCGAAGTTGCCAGACTTGCGCTCCTGCCCCGGTCCATTCTTCTGAGGAGCTGCTCTTGCTTTCCCGCTGGTCTTTTGTTTCTGACTGGAATCCCGCCATGCAAATGCTGGCCTCGCTCTGCGTCCTGGCCCTGACCGCCCTTGTGGCCGGCTGGCTGACCCAGTGGCTGGGGCTCAAGGTCTTTCGCCGTATGCGCGACACCCTCAAGACCGGCTGGGCCCAGATCCTCATGCACGACAAGGTGCTGCGCCGCCTGGCCAAGGTCGTGCCTTCGCTGATCGTGCAGTTCGGCATCCAGGGCGTGCCGCATCTGGAGCCGCGCTGGACCACGCTGATCACCAATGTGGCGGTGGCCTTCACGCTCTACCACCTGGCGCGCGTGCTGTGCGATCTGCTCAATGCCACGAACGAGGCCCATGAACGCGACGAGGCACGCAAGGCCGCCGTCCAGACCCATTCCATCAAGAGCTATGTGCAGCTGGGCAAGCTGCTGGTCTGCAGCTTTGCCGTGGTACTCATCGTGGCCACGCTGATGGACCGCTCTCCGCTGCTGCTGCTCTCGGGCCTGGGCGCCATGTCGGCCGTGCTGATGCTGGTGTTCAAGGACACCATACTCTCCTTTGTCGCCGGCGTTCAGCTCGGCAGCAACGACATGCTGCGCGTGGGCGACTGGATAGAGATGCCCCAGGTCGGTGCCGACGGCTTTGTGACCGATATCGCGCTCAATACCGTCAAGGTGCAGAACTGGGACAAGACCATCACCACCATCCCTACCTGGCGGCTGATGACGGACAGCTTCAAGAACTGGCGCGGCATGTTCGACTCGGGCGGACGCCGCATCATGCGCTCGCTGAACCTGGACGCCAACACCGTGCATCTGCTCTCGCCCGAGGAACGCGCAGGCATGGGCCATATCGCCCTGCTGCAACCCTACTGGAGCGAGCGCGACGGCCTGCAGGCCATGCCCGGCGCGGCCGAGGCCGCCATGCCTACCCAGGCCATCGCCGCCCACCAGGTGACGAATCTGGCCGCCTTCAAGGCCTATGCCTATGCCTATCTGATGGGCCACCCGCGCATTGGCAAAGGCCCGGGCATGTTCCTCATGGTGCGCACCATGGAGACATCGCCCACGGGGCTGCCGCTGCAGCTGTTCTGCTACACCAACACCACCGTCTGGGTGGAGTACGAAGGCATACAGGGCGAAATCTTCGACCACCTGATCGGCGTGCTGCCGCAGTTCGGACTGACGCTGTACCAGCGCTCGTCGGACTACGGCACCCACTATCCGCCCGCCCGTCCCGATGTAGTAGCCCGTTAATACCTGCCGCGTGCCCTGACTGCCCACAATGGCCTGACCCAACCACAAGGAGACAGACCATGGCAGGCAAGAAGATTTTGATGATTTGCGGCGATTACTGCGAGGACTATGAAACCATGGTCCCGTTCCAGGCCCTGCTGGCCGTGGGCCATACGGTGCACGCGGTCTGCCCCGACAAAAAGGCCGGCGACCAGATCAAGACCGCCATCCACGACTTTGAAGGCGCACAGACCTATAGTGAAAAGCCCGGCCACAACTTCACGCTCAACGCCACGTTTGCCGATGTGAAGCCCGAGCATTACGACGCCCTGGTCATCCCCGGCGGCCGCGGCCCCGAGTATCTGCGCGGCTATGAAAGCGTGCGCGCAGCCGTACGTCACTTCTTCGACACCAACAAGCCCGTGGCCGCCGTCTGCCACGGCGCACAGCTGCTGGCCGGAGCCGGCGTGCTCAAGGGCCGCACCTGCTCGGCCTATCCCGCATGCCGCGCCGAGGTGGAACTGGCCGGGGGCAGCTATGCCGACATTCCCGTCGACCAGGCCCATACCGAAGGCAATCTGGTCAGCGCTCCGGCCTGGCCCGCTCATCCGGCCTGGATTGCACAGTTTCTCGCGCTGCTGGGCACGAAGATCTCACTCTGAAATTGACCTTCAGCGCTTTCCCATCAAGCGCAACAAGCTATCAATTCAAGAGTCACCTACTTGACGCCGCACTCACCGGGCCACACCATGGCCCGGTTTTGTTTTGGAGAGTCGCGCCATGTGCCAGGTCTTTATCAGCGCCGATCCGCAGCTCTGGGCCCACCGGGCCCGCTCCATCCGGCTGCATGGAGTCGCCACCAGCATCCGGCTGGAAAACCTGTTCTGGCAGGTACTCGAAGAGATTGCCGCGCGCGACGGCTATACCGTTCCCCAGCTCTGCACCAAGCTCTACGACGAGCTGCTGGCAGAGCGCAAAGCGGCGGGCAACTTCAGCTCTTTCTTGCGCGTGTGCTGCACCCGCTATCTGGCGCTGCAGCTGTCGGGCGAGATTCCGCAGGACATGGGCATACCGATTCGTTCGCTGGGCAATGCCTCGTCACTCAAGCCCGCCAGCCCGCAACTGACGCACTGAGGTTCAGCGCAGATATACGGCCTCGAACCGTAGCAGCACACGCCCCTCGGCATCGCTGAGCACCAGCTTCTGCCCCTGCACGGCATAGCTGCTGACCTGGGCCAGGGTTGCCATCAGCAGTTGCTCCCGGCGCATGCCCTGCACACAGGCCATGCGGGTGCCGCCCACAGCCGAAAAACGCAGCCAGCGCCCGTCCAGGCTGTAGTTGCCGCGCAGGCGATTGCAGCCGCCCGCACCATGAAAACGGCCGCTGCCGACCTCCAGCACCAGATGCGGCTCGGGCTGATTGTCATAGGCGCTGACATGCGGGCCGTCGCCCAACTGCACCAGCTTCCAGTAAGTATTGAGCAGTGGTGCCTGCACGGCGGCCATGGCCTCGTCCTCGGACGCGGCGGGCCCTGCATCCGCAGCGCCGCCAGCCAGGACTCCCAACAGCAAGAGCACCCCCAGCGCCGGGCCAAGCAAGGCGTGCAGGTTCGAGAAAGCAGTCATCACAAACACCTTTTCGGCCTTCAACGTACACATACAAAGCGCTTGCAGCTCATTTTTCAGGAGTCTCGGACGCTTGCGCAAGCACCTGTTGCCCGCGAACAAAGCTGCAGTTCATCGCATTCGTACAGCGCCAGATGGCCTGCCCTGCCAGCGGCCCGCGCTGCATCAGCAACTTGCGCAGCGGCCATTCGCATTGCGGGCAGACCGGCACAGCATCGACCCGTCCGGGCCGCACCGGCTCTGCAGCCTCTGCCGCAGTGTCAGCCAACCTGGCGGGAGCCGCAACGGCTGGCTGGGCGGGCTGTACCTGCGCCGACAGATCCCTATCGACTGCGGCCGAAGGCGGCGCCGACATGACGGGCTCCAGCAGAACATCCACGCTCTCGGGGGCGGGCGGCTTGAGCCGCTGGGCCGCGGCTTGCGCCACCGGCTCCAGCCTGGGTTTGCGCGCCTTGCTGGCCGCCTGCAACTGCCGGACATGCGCGACATGCCGCCTGTCGGTGGCACGACCGGGCTGCAACCGCAGCTCTTCGAACTTGTCCAGCAGCGCCTGCATTTGCTCGGGGCTCCACACGGGTTGGGTAAAGCTCTGGATATGGCCGACAAAGCCAAGGCCGCGCGTGACATGGGCCGGCATCTCGGTCTTGAATTCGCAGTCGCCCACAAAGGCGATCACCGAGTGCAGATGCTCGGGCGCAATGTCCAGCAGCGACTGCAAGGTCTTGATGTGTTTGTAGTTCTGGCGCAGCGGGTTCTGGAAGCGGCTGCGCTTTCTGAAAATCTGCTGCGTCCATTCACGCTGCTTTTCGGTGCCGAAAATCCAGCCCTGGAAGTTCTTGGTTTCCAGCACAAACAGGCCGTAGGGCGAAAAGATCAGATGATCGATCTGCGTGCTGCCGCCATCCGCCGTGGGCAGGGTGGCGTCGTGCTTGGCCACATAGATCAGCGGATTGAGCTGCCGGCGAATCGTCGCCTGCACGGCCCGCTCGCCACGCCAGCCCTTGAAGCGCGGCGAGCGCAGCACGCCCACCAGCACCGCAAATGCCAGCGCCAGCCCCAGATAAACAAAGAGGCCCTGAAAGGCCACTGCAAAAATCTGATCCATCGCGAGTCTCATTCAACGCAAGCACCAAAAACTGGCGCGCCCCAAGGCAAGGGACAGCGGGTAAGACCTGGGCGGCCCCCGCCGCCTCGCAGCGAGGCTGTTGTCCCCCTCCCATAGCGCGCAGCGTGTAGAGAGAGAGGGGAGAGAGGGGCGCCCGGCCAGAGGGAAGGCACGGGGCCGCCCAGGCACAGCGCCTCAGGGGGAGCCTTTAGTTCAACGCCATGCTCAGCTTGCGGCGATAGCTGTTGACCAGGGCCGTCGCCTCGTCTTGCTCGGCGCTGTTCTTGCCCAGCAGCTCGATGCCGCCGCTGGTCTTGCCGGGCACGGCATCCTGCTTCTTGGGCTTGGGCGGGGTCAGCAGCTCCAGCACGCCGACGATGAGCTTGCGCGCCGCCTGGTCGTTCCAGGTCTTGTCGCGCATGATGATTTCCAGCAATTCGTCCATGGCATCGGTCCACTGGCTGTGGGCCAGCAGCGCGCGGGCACGGCCAAAGCGGGCGTCGAAGTCGCGCTTGTTGGCGGCGATGGCGGCGTCGTACCTGGCCACATCGGCATTGTCGTCCTGCACGGCAAATTCCAGCGCCTTGAGCCACTGGTTCAGCGCTTCGAAGCGCTGCGGCTGGGGAATGCGCTTGATGGGTTCAGCCAGCAGAGCCGCAGCTTCCTCGAAGCTGCCGGTGGCGATCAGCAGGCGCACATAGTCAAAGCGTGCATCGTCATTGGCCGGATCGGCCGCCAGCGCATCAGCCAGCTTTTGCAGCGCCGCCTGGGTGTCGCCAGACTCCAGCAGGGCCTGGGCTTCGTCGGCGTCAGCCTCGGCCGCCAGCTCGCCTTCGGAGGGCAGATGCTTGTCCAGGAACTCGCGCAGCTTGCCCTCGGGCTGGGCACCCATGAAACCGTCCACGGGCTTGCCGCCGATCATCAGCACGCAGGTCGGGATGGAGCGGATGCCGAACATGCTGGCCAGCTGCTGCTCCTGATCGGAGTCGATCTTGACCAGCTTGAAGCGGCCTTCATAGGCGACTTCCAGCTTCTCCAGCACCGGACCCAGCGTCTTGCAGGGACCGCACCAGGGCGCCCAGAAGTCCACCAGCACGGGCACAGCCATGGAGGCGGCTACGACTTCGGCTTCAAAATTCTCGAGGGTGACGTCAATCATGTGATTCCCAATGCTGCTTGTGCGCTGCCACGCGGGCAGCGGCGCTGAAAAGTCTGCGAACCGGCCACTCCAGCAGAGTGCCCACCGCGCGATGCTGCGATTCTCCACGCAAATGCGCGAGCGCAAGCCATAGACCAGAACGGACCGGGTCTTTGCTACTCAGATGGGAGCAGCCTGCGCATGTTTCAAGGTCAATTCAAGGTGTTTTATACCGACAATCAATAGACAGCATGCGCAAGCAGCTACGGTTTCAAGAGTGACCGCCCCACAGGGCCTCGCGCCCCTGGGCTATATTGCTCACGAACCAAGGAGCGCAGACTTGATTGAAGTTTCACAACTGGTGTTTGAATATCCGGGCCACCGCGCCCTTGACGGCGTGAGCCTGTCCATCGCTGCGGGCAGCGTGACGGCACTCGTCGGCCCCAACGGCGCCGGCAAATCCACGCTGATGCGCTGCATTGCCGGACTGGAGCAGCCGCTGTCCGGCCATATCCGTGTCAAAGGCCTGTCGGTCGAGGAGCAGCCGCGCGAGGTGCACCGCCACCTGGGCTATCTCTCTGATTTCTATGGCCTGTACGACCGGCTCAGCGTGATGCGCTGCCTGCAGTACTCGGCCCTGTCCATGGGCGTTGCACCTGGAGACGTGGATGTCCGCGTACGGCAGGTGGCCGCCCAACTGGGCCTGACGGAGCTGCTGCACCGCCACCCGACCGAGCTCTCGCGCGGCCAGCGCCAGCGCGTGGCGATCGGCCAGGCCATCGTCCACCAGCCCGGCGTGCTGCTGCTCGACGAGCCGGCCAGCGGCCTCGATCCCGATGCGCGCAGCAGCCTCTCGACGCTGTTTCGCCAGCTTCAGGCCCAGGGCATGACGCTGATCGTCTCCAGCCACATCCTCAGCGAGCTGGACGAGTACTGCACCCATATCCTGAGCATCCGCGACGGCCGCATTGAAAGCCATGAGGCGCTGAACCCCCACAGCGAGGGCCAGCCCGCCGCGGCCGGTCAGCCGCCCCAGCTCTATGCGCTGGAAGTGGCCATGGAGCAAAGCGAAGGCCTTGAGGCCCGCCTGCGTCAGGCCTTGCTGAGCACCTCGGTGCAGGACTTCGACACCACGGGCCGACGTCCGATCCAGTTGTGGCTGCCTGCTGCCGCCAGCGCACGCGCCCAATGGCTGACCCAGCTGGTGCAGGCCGGCATTCCCGTCGCCGCGCTGTACCCGGTGCGCGAGCGGCTGCAGGACCGCTATGCCCGCACGGCCCAGGCCCGCGATACCGAAAGTCAGGAGCAAGCATGAGCCAACGCAATCCCGAATTCCAGCGCCAGCTCTGGCTGAACTGGCGCCCCTCGCTGCTGGCCTGGAGCCTGGGCCTGAGCCTGCTCATCCTGGCCCTGCCCTTCGCCCTGTCCTCTGCCAAGGGACTGCCCGGCACGCTGAGCATGACCGCCATTGGCGGCCTGTACCTGGCAGCCATCATCTATGGCAGCGTGCTGGCCGGACGCAGTCTGGCCGAGGAGGCCAGCCAGAACACCTGGGACTGGCAACGTCTGTCCGTGCTCACCCCCTGGCAGATGGCCTGGGGCAAGCTGCTGGGCGCCACCTTGCCTGCCTGGCTGTACGTGCTGTGGTTTGCGCTGGCCGTGGCGGGCGTGACCCATTTCTGGGCGCTGGAGCCCCTGAAGTTGCAACACACGATTGGCCTGGCCGTGATCTGGGGCCTGGGCCTGCAGGCCTGGGCCATGAATTCCGTGCTCATGAGCTGGGGGCTGAGGGACAGGCCTATCAATCGCCGGCGAGCAGCACTGCTGCCTCTGCTGATCCTGTTCTTCGCACCCGGCCCCTTTATCGACCATGTCTACAAGGGCATTGTGGACATCGACGCCGAGCCGGTCTTCTGGTGGGGCCTGAATGTGGGCGGCCTGGGCCTTGCCTATCTGGGAGGTACCCTGGTGCTGGGCCTGGGGCTGCTGGCCCTGTGGCGCCAGCTTTGCACCCGACTCGATGTACGCACCCTGCCCTGGGCCTGGCCTCTGGGCCTGACACTGACTGGATTTTTCGCAGCCGGCTCGCTCAATCTGGGCATTGCCGAGTTTTTCAGCAGCACCGCCTGGATCGCGCTGATCGGCACCGCCTATGTCGCCCTGCAGCATATGGACCAGCATCTGCGCGCCTGGCGCCAGGTGCAATGGTCGGCCAGCCGCCAGCGCTGGCGCGAGGCGCTGGAGGCGCTGCCGCTGTGGCCGGTCAGCCTGCTGCTGGGCTTTGCCATGGCCTTGCTGCTGCTGTTCGCTCCTCAAAGCCTTGAGATGGCCATCAGCGGCAAGCTCAACAGCTTTACCTTCTATCTGTGCCTGCATCTGTTGCGTGACTGCCTGCTGCTGACCGGCTTCGCCCTGCTGGCGGGCAGGCTCAAGTCCCCCCTGGCCTCGTTTGTCATCGCCTGGCTGATCCTCAACATCGCCGCGCCACTGCTGGCCTATGGCATGGGCGGCTATACGGGCGCCATGTTTGTTCAGCCCGTGGTGGCCATGTGGATGAGCTCGCCGGACGGCATAGAGCAAGCCGGAGCCTGGGTCAGCTATGTGCCCTGGGCTTCTCTGAGCCTGCAGATACTGGTCACGCTGGCCTGGGTCATCCATGTCTTCAGGGGCCGCGTGCTGGGCTTTGCACGCGATAACGCGGCGGCCCACATCCGGGGGTCATAGTTGCTTTGCCCGGACGGCTATGCCCCACAGTCGGCCGGCAATGCAGCGAAACCGTAAAATCAGGGGTTCCACTAGGCCGGGCGGCAGCGCCCTGAAGAACATGAACCCCATCCAAGTTGGCGTGGTCATGGGTTCCAGCAGCGACTGGGACACCATGCAGCACGCAGTTGCCATCCTCCAGCAATTCGGTATCGCTTTTGAAGCGCAGGTCGTGTCGGCCCACCGCATGCCGGACGACATGTTCCGCTTTGCCGAAGCCGCTGCCGACCGTGGCCTCAAGGCCATCATCGCCGGCGCCGGCGGTGCTGCCCACCTGCCCGGCATGATTGCCGCCAAGACCACCGTGCCCGTGCTCGGCGTGCCTGTGGCCAGCCGTCACCTGCAGGGTGTGGATTCGCTGCATTCCATCGTGCAGATGCCCAAGGGCGTGCCCGTGGCCACCTTTGCCATCGGCAACGCCGGTGCTGCCAATGCGGCCCTGTTTGCCGTGGCCCTGCTGGCCAACGAGGATGCCGAGCTGCGCAAAAAGCTCGAAGCCTTCCGCGCAGAGCAGACCGAAGCGGCCCGCAACATGACGCTGCCGGTGAACGCATGAGCGCCCACGACACGCAAGCAATGAGCGCCACCGGGCCGTCCCAAGGCGCGAAGGCCCCCTTGGGGGGCAGTGCTGCACACGCAGTGGCAAACGTGGGGGCACCCATTCTGCCGGGTGCGACGCTCGGCGTGCTGGGCGGCGGTCAGCTGGGCCGCATGTTTGCCCATGCCGCACAGGCCATGGGTTATTTCACCGCCGTGCTGGACAAGGACGAGACCAGCCCCGCCGGCCTGGTCAGCCATCAGCATGTGCGCACCGGCTACGAAGACCCTCAGGGCCTGGCCGAGCTGGCCAGACTCTGCGCAGCCGTGACCACCGAGTTCGAAAACGTGCCCGCCGGCTCGCTGAACAAGCTGGCCGAGAGCCTGCCCGTATCGCCCGCCGGCTCCGCCGTGGCGATCGCCCAGGACCGCGCTGCCGAGAAAGCCCACTTCGTGAAGTGCGGCGTGCCCTGCGCCCCCTATGCCGTGATCGAGACGGCCGAGCAGCTGGCGGCCGTTAACGACGCGCTGCTGCCTGGCATCCTCAAGACCGCACGCATGGGCTATGACGGCAAGGGTCAGATCCGCGTCAAGACCCGCGAGGAGCTGATCCAGGCCTGGAGCGAGCTCAGGCAGGTGGCCTGCGTGCTCGAAAAAATGCTGCCGCTGGCGCATGAATGCTCGGTCATCGTGGCACGCGGCCGCAATGGCGACATCGTCAACCTGCCCGTGCAGCGCAATCTGCACCGCGACGGCATTCTGGCCGTGACCGAGGTCTACGAAGGCAACGTGCCCGCAGCGCAGGCGGAGCAAGCGGTAGCCGCTGCGAAGTCCGTAGCTATCGGGCTCGATTACGTGGGCGTGCTCTGCGTGGAATTCTTTGTGCTGGACAACGGCCAACTGGTGGTCAACGAGATTGCCCCCCGCCCGCACAACAGCGGCCACTACAGCCAGAACGCGATGGATGTGTCGCAGTTCGAGCTGCAGGTGCGCTGCATGACCAATCTGCCCCTGGTGCAGCCGCGCCAGCACAGCGCCACCGTCATGCTCAACCTGCTGGGCGACCTGTGGTTCAAGAACGACGGCACTGCACAGGCTCCCGCCTGGGATCAGATCCTGGCCCTGCCCGGTGCCCACCTGCATCTGTACGGCAAGGTCGATGCCAAGCCGGCCCGCAAGATGGGTCACTTGAACATCACCGCGGCAAGCCCCGAAAAAGCGCGTGAAACCGCTTTGAAGGCTGCTGAAATCCTCGGCATTGCTGCGTTTTAAGGAAAACACGTGATTCTGGATGGAACGCTGGATACCTCGGTGCAAGCCGCTGCGGCTGCGCTGCAGCAAGGCCGGCTGCTGGGCCTGCCCACCGAGACGGTCTATGGGCTGGCCGCAGACAGCGACAACGATGCGGCCGTGGCGCAGATCTTTGCCGCCAAGGGCCGCCCGGCCAACCATCCGCTGATCGTGCATGTGGCCGACGCCGCCGCCATCACCCGCTATGCCAAGGAAGTACCGGTCTTTGCTCAGCAACTGATCGATGCGTTCTGGCCCGGCCCGCTGACGCTGATCCTGCCGCGCCTGCCGCATGCCGCCAAGGCATCGACCGGCGGTCAGGACAGCGTGGGCCTGCGCTGCCCCTCGCACCCCGTGGCCCATGCGGTGCTGCGGGCCTGCCAGCAGCTCGATCCGCCGGTCTGGGGCGTTTCCGCCCCCAGCGCCAACAAGTTCGGCCGTGTCAGTCCCACCACGGCCGAGCATGTGGCCACCGAGTTTGGTGAAGAACTGCTGGTGCTCGATGGCGGCGCCTGCGAAGTGGGG
Organism: Comamonas testosteroni; assembly: GCF_000761245.1. Lineage (GTDB taxonomy): Bacteria > Pseudomonadota > Gammaproteobacteria > Burkholderiales > Burkholderiaceae_C > Comamonas > Comamonas testosteroni_C. The sequence continues at coordinate 25,717 of NZ_AWOR01000065.1, forward strand.
ATTGAATCGACAATCGTCGACTGCACGCGCGGCGTGCCCGTGCTGCTGCGCCCTGGCGCCATCACGCGTGACGATATAGCACACGCCTGCGGCCAGCGACCGCTCTCAAAAGAAGAGCTTACTGCGGATACCCCGCGGGCGTCCGGCACGCTTTTGGCACACTATGCGCCCAATGCCAAGGTGCGGCTCATGGATGCCAGGCAGCTGCAATCGGCTCTCGATATTCTGGGCAGCGAGGGCAAGAATATTGCGCTCTATCATCGCAGCCCCTTGAAGTGCACGGCCAAAGGCATCACGCTGCGGACCATGCCCCAGCAAGCGCTGGCTACGGCGCGCGAACTGTTCGGCACGCTGCGTGACTTCGACGAAATCGGTGCCCAGCTGATCTGGATCGAAACCCCGCCAGATAGTGCCGACTGGGAAGGCGTGCGCGACCGCCTGCAGCGCGCAGCGGCTGCGGGCTAAGTCCAGCCGCCCAGAGGCCTCTGCTCAGCCGAGCAGCCGAGCGGGTTCAGCAATAAAAAGTCCGGGCATGCCCGGACTTTTTCATGAGTGCATTTCAGCGCTTCAGAAGCGATAGCCCACCGCCAGCGCAAACACGTTGGGGTTGAGTTTGACGTTGATGCTCTGGCCCGAAGACAGATGGATCTTGGTCTTCAAGAAACTCTTGGAGTAGGAGGCATCCACAAACCAGCGCTCATTGAAGTTGTAGACAAAGCCCAGTTGCGCCAGGGCACCAAACTTGTCATCCACCTTGGCGGTGGTCGGATTCGCCTGGGTGCCCCCTGTCAGGCCGTTGAGCGTGGCCGTGGTCTTCTCGCCATAAAAATGGGCATAGGTCACGCCCAGGCCCACATAGGGACGAAATGGAGCATTCGCTTCATTGAAGCGGTACTGCAGCATCAAGGTCGCGGGAATGGCCTTGGTGCTACCCAGCTTGCCCACGCCGGCAATGGCGCCATCACCCATCAGATCATGCTTGAAGGGCGTTGCCAGAGGCACGTCCAGCGCCAGATTGTCAGTCACCATATAAGTGATGCCGCCACCGAGCTGGGTGTTGTTTTTAGCATCCACCTTGGTGTTCGCAAAGGATGGAGCCGACAGATTGCCGCTGTCCACATCTGGCGCCAGATGGGTCACGCCCACACGCGCCATCCAGCTTCCGGCCGATTGGGCGCTGGCCAGACCGCAGGCCGCCAGCGCAGCAGCGGCTGCAATGATCCGCACAGAAATTTTCATGGTTTTGTCTCCTTGTTATTGAGGTGCGGACGGATTTACAGCCAGCCCTTCTGGGCCAGAGAGCGGGAAACCAGCTGGCTCATTTGCTGATGGCCGTAAGGCGTGGGGTGGAAACTGTCGGCAAAGACATGGTGCTGCCACCAGTCAGGGCTGGATTTGCCGGGGGTAGCACTCAAGGCCGCTGCCGTGCAGGTGGGGAAGGTATAGGTGGGCAGGCCGCTTGCGTCCACGCCAGTGATCGGGCAGACCGGATCCTTCACGTTGTCGAAGTCGTACTGGGCCGGGTTGCTGATCTGGCTCTTGAACTCGGTGTAGAAATCGACCAGGACCACCTGGGACTGGCCTGCCAGGCTGGCAGCCAGCTGGTTGTTGAAGACCTGTACCAGGGCATCGAATGACGCTTCCTGCTTGGCGGCCGCAGCAGCCCCCTGATCCCCGCCGCCTGCGGCCTGGGCGATGCTGGCCAGGACCATCTGGAAGCGCGGTGTCTTGGTGATGGCGGGAACATTCAGCACGGCCACACGCGTGGCGCCCTTGGCGACCACATTCTGCGCAATGGAGCCGGCCAGAGTCTTGGCCAGGGTCTGCAGATAGGCACCCGCCGCCAGGCCGGCAAACTTGGAGGCATCGCCTCCGGCCTGGGTCATCAATGCCGTGGACGTGCCCGGAGCCTTGGAATCCAGCCAGGCCACCATGGCGTTCAGCGGCTGCGAATTGCCCTTGGCCGCGGCAATCAGCGCCCCGATCACGTCGGCGGCATCGTTGGCGCCGCCATCGATGACGACGAGATCATCGGCGCTGAAGCCTGCCTTGGATGCGACTTGGATCTGAACCAGAACCGACTTGGGCGATGTCGGCGCATCCAGCGGGTTCACGCGGCCGCCACCGACTGCGTAGTTGGTGCAGGTGGCGACTTCCTGATAAGTCGTGAGATTCTCGTCACCGGCACGAAAGTGGGCGCACAAGCTCTGGCTGAACTGGTCGGCAATGCGCTCGGGCCAGATCATGGTCGAGCCAGCACCGGTGGGCGCCGAGCCCTGTACCGTGAACTTGAAGCCGAAGGTACCGCTGTCCGAGAGGCTGTCGCCCATGACCTTGACCGAGGTGACCTTGGCCTTAGGGGTGGTATCGGCTCCGCCTCCGCCGCCGCAGGCCGCCAGCAGGCCCACCGTTGCCATTGCAGCCGCCAAGAGTTTGAGTTTGCTTGCCAAGATGATGTTCTCCTGAGGTGTTGTGAATCGCACGGTCGTGCTTTTTTCCTCAGCGTCATCCTAGCGACACTCATCCAGGCGTTGTTATCGGGCAATTACCGATGGTCGGACAAAAATCCAACGACCAATAACCTGGTCATCGTTCCGTCACGCAACAAAAAAACCGGACCACGGTCCGGTTTGTCGAAGCGAGCAAAGGGCAGCGATAGAGCGGTGATAGAGCGGCCACCCCCGGGCGGCTACTGGGCCGCCGTCCAGTCCACCAGCGCATCCCAGGCCGTGCGCGCCGCCGCCGCATTGGCATGGTTGGCCATGGCCACCAGCACATAGCGCTGGCCGCTGGCGCCATCGACATAGCCGGCCAGCGCGGCCGAGTCGCGCAAGCTGCCGGTCTTGAGGTGGGCGGCGCCTGCAAACCGACTCTTGCTGCGCCGCAGCGTACCGTCCACACCTACGATGGGCATGGAGGAGACGAACTCGGGCATCACGGGCGAGACCCAAGCGTTTTGCAGCATCTGCCCCAGTCCGCTGGCCGTGATGCTGGCATTGCGGCTAAGGCCTGCGCCGTTGTCCACCACGGGCTGCTCGGCATTGCCCCAGCGCGCGGCCCACCACTGGGCCAGCGACTGCCTGGCGGAGTCGAAGCTGGCCACGCCGGTGCGCTGCATGCCCAGGGTGAGCAGCACATGCTGGGCCATGATGTTGTTGCTGTATTTGTTGATGTCGCGCACAACTTCGGACAGGGCCGGCGACTCCAGCTGGAACGCCGGCTGCAGGCCCTGGGGCACGCTTCCGTCGCGCACGGCGCCGGTGAGCTTGCCGCCCAGCTCGCGCCACATGCCTTCTATGGCCTTGGCCGCAAAGCGCTCGGGCTGCGCCGGTGCGATGGACCAGCTCTTGTCGCCGCAGCTTGCCGGATAGCTGCCGTTGAAGGCGATGCGCTGTGGATTGTTCATGTCCAGCTGCATCTTGCTGCGCCAGTCGCCGCAATCAGAAGTAGGAGCAGCAAGCGCAACTGTCTGCTGGTTTTCCATGCCAAACATTGGTGGATCGTACTGAATACGAGCGACACCAGCTCCTGTATCAGGAGCAATATTCAGCGCCACGGCCTTGTAGTTGATCAGCAGCGCATCGGGCGAGGCGTTGTAGGGCCGCCAGGGCTCGTTGTCGAAGACCGCCGCATCATGCGCGGGCAGCTGAAAGGCGCTGCGGTCCAGCACGATATCGCCCACGATGACCTTGATGCCCATGCCTTGCAGGCGGCGCAGCATCAGCCACAGGCGCTCCAGCACCAGCTTGGGGTCGCCCTGGCCCTGGATGTAGAGGTTGCCGCGCAGGGCACCATCGACCACCGGGCCGCCCAGGTAGACGGGCGTGCGCCAGACATAGGCCGGGCCCAGCTGGTCGAGCGCCGCATAGGTGGTGACCAGCTTCATGACCGAAGCCGGATTCATGGCCTGGTGCGTGCGCCAGGCCAGGTTCGGTGGCGATCTGCCGTCCACATTCATCACCAGCAGCGATACGGCATCGCGCGGAATCTTGGCGCGTTGCAGCGCCGCGTCCACGGCGGCGGGAATGCGGGTGTCGGCGGGCAGGGACTGCGCCAGCGCGGGCTGGGCCAGCAGTGCCAGCAGCGATGCGCCCAGCGCACTCAGGGTCTTGCGAAGAAAGAAGGGGGTCTGCAGCATGGGGCCAGAGTCTACGCCGGGCTGCGCCCATGCCGGGCATTGGCAGCGCCCGCGGCAAGCTGGCGGCGGGCGTCCGATAATGCAGGGCTATGCTGCCCTCTCCTGCAGCCCAGTGCAGCCCGTATTGCGCTCCAGCCCTTCTGCGGCTGACGCCCCGCCGAACATGAATCTTCTCGCCATCGACACCAGTACCGATACCCTGTTTGTTGCCGTCCAGCGTGGTGATGCCATCTGGCAGCACAGCGGGCCAGGCGCACAGCAGTCGTCGGCGCAGCTGCTGCCGGCAATCCGCCAGCTCATGAAGGATGCGGGGCTGAGCTTTGCGCAGCTGGACGCCATTGCCTTCGGGCGCGGCCCCGGCTCCTTCACGGGCCTGCGCACGGCCTGCGCCATCACCCAGGGTCTGGCCTTTGCCGCCAAGGTTCCCGTGCTGCCCGTGGACTCGCTGCTCACCGTGGCCGAAGAGGCCCGTCATCTGCATGGCTGCACCGAGGTCGAGGCCGTGCTCGACGCGCGCATGCACGAGGTCTATCACGCAGCCTTCCGCTATGCGGACGGCCAGTGGATCGAGCCCGAGGACTTCGGCCTGTGCGCCCCCGAGGCTTTGCAGGCGGCGGCCGGCCATGTCGTGGCGGGCAATGCCCAGCCCGTCTACCCCGAGCTGCTGGCGCCCGAGGCCCGCCATGTGCACGCCATGCCCACGGCCACGGCCATGCTGCGCCTGGCACCGGCACTGTTGGCAAAAGGCTGCGCGGTGCCGGCCGAAGAGGCGCTGCCGCGCTATATCCGCGATAAAGTGGCAAAAACCACGGCCGAGCGCGAAGCCGAGAAGGCCGCCGCGGCCGCTGCCCCCGACGCCGCCTCCCGATAAGCACCTCATGACCTTGCCCAGCCGCTCCACACTCGCCACCGACGCCAGCACCCAGGATGCGGCATCCCTGGTGCATTTCGAGCCGCTGTCCGCGCTATGGCTCGACACCCTGCTCCCGATCGAGGAGCAGGCCTATGCCCATCCCTGGACGCGCGGCAACTTCCAGGACGCCATGGTGGCCGGCTACCAGATACAGCTGCTGGTCGATGCCGATCACCAACTGCTGGGCTACTTTGTCGCCATGCAGGCGCTGGACGAGGTGCATCTGCTCAATATCACCGTCAATCCGGCCTGCCAGCGCCAGGGCTGGGCACGCGTGCTGCTCGATGCGCTGGCGCTGTGGTCGCGGCAGCAGAATGCCCAATGGATCTGGCTGGAAGTGCGCGAAAGCAATGCCCGCGCCCGCGAGGTCTACCTCAGACACGGCTTTGCCGAAGTCGGTCTGCGCAAGAACTACTACCCCAACCCCAACGGCCCGCGCGAACACGCGGTGCTCATGAGTCTGAAACTATGGCCCTGAACCTGGACGCCCGCCAGCGGGCCATGCTGCAAGCGATGGGCATCACCGTCTGGCTGCCCGAGCCCGTGGAACCCGCAGCAGTGGCTGCTGTCGCTGCAGTCACTGCCGCACCGTCACCGCTCGC
>NZ_AWOR01000066.1 GCF_000761245.1 Comamonas testosteroni
ATAGTCTAGGCGGACAGATCAACGCGCCTGCATCGTTTTGATATTTGTAGTATCATTTAAATATGGAAAAGCAAGCCGCAACATCGATCTTCGAATCCCTCTCCTCGGGCCTGCGCTTGGATGTGTTCAGGCTGTTGGTCAAGAAGGGGCCGGGCGGCATGGTGGCAGGCGAGATTGCTAACGCGCTGGACATACCGCCGGCCAACCTTTCATTTCACCTCAAGGCGCTGTCACAAGCTCATCTGGTGACGGTTGAGCAGGAGGGTCGCTTCCAACGTTACCGAGCGGACATCCCGTTAATGTTGGATTTGATTGCGTACCTCACCGAAGAATGCTGTTCGGGTAGCCCCGATCAATGCCTTGAACTGCGTACCGCCTCGAACTGCGCCAAGGAACTGTTACCCCCCCCTGTCAGCCACACCAATGAAAGCGACAACATGAATATCCTGTTTCTTTGTACCGGTAACTCCTGCCGTTCCATCTTGGCGGAAGCGACCTTCAACCACTTGGCTCCGACAGGATGGAAAGCGATGAGTGCGGGAAGTCAGCCGACAGGGACCGTCCATCCGCGCTCCCTGGCGCTCCTGGCACGTGAAGGTATCGATACAGACGGACTGCACAGTAAATCATGGGACAACCTGCCGCTGGCTCCGGATGTGGTCATCACCGTGTGCGCCAATGCCGCTGGGGAAACCTGTCCGGCGTATCTTGGCCCGGTACTGCGTGCGCATTGGGGTGTTGACGATCCCGCTCATGCCACAGGGACCGAAGCGGAAATCGAAGCAGCGTTCACGGCGGCCTACCGTATCTTGCGGCGTCGCATCGAAGCTTTCCTCGCGCTGCCGTTGGTGGAGCTTGCGCGCGACCGGACACGCTTGAAGGCGGAGCTGGATCGGATTGGGGCGCTTTCGGCGTAGTTTTTTTGACTGATATTTGAATACTTGATGGAGACTTTAAATGAAGAAGATCGAAGTGTTTGACCCATCGCTGTGTTGCAGCACCGGCGTCTGCGGCGTGGAGGTTGACCAAGCCTTGGTGACTTTTGCCGCTGATGTCGATTGGGCGAAGCAGAACGGCGCGCACATCGAGCGCTACAACCTGGCACAGCAGCCACAGACGTTTGCCGACAATGCGACCGTCAAAGGATTTTTGCAGCGCTCCGGTCAGGATGCGCTACCACTGATCCTGGTCGATGGTGAAGTGGCTCTCGCAGGACGTTATCCGAAGCGGGCTGAATTGGCCCTCTGGATCGGCATTGATCAACCGGCAGACGCCGCCAAACCGGCGACGGGCGGTTGCTGCTCCGGCCCGCGTGGCTGCTGCTGAACAACATGGAGAAAATGATGATGAAATTCCTGCAACTTCCTCCCCGCTTTCTGTTTTTCACAGGCAAGGGCGGCGTCGGCAAAACGTCGATTGCCTGTGCCACGGCCATTCAGTTGGCCGAAGCCGGAAAGCGCGTCCTCCTGGTTAGTACTGACCCGGCATCCAACGTTGGGCAGGTATTTAATGTTGATATCGGCAATCGCGTCACACCGATTCCGGCGGTTCCACGCCTTACTGCTCTGGAGATTGATCCCGAGGCAGCGGCCAGTGCCTATCGGGAACGCCTGGTCGGCCCGGTACGCGGCGTGCTTCCTGATGATGTGGTGAAGGGTATCGAAGAATCGTTGTCCGGTGCGTGTACCACCGAAATCGCCGCATTTGACGAGTTCACCGCACTGCTGACCAACACGGCACTTACGGCTGATTACGAGCACATCATCTTTGATACTGCGCCCACCGGCCACACCATCCGCTTGCTGCAACTGCCGGGCGCGTGGAGTGGTTTCCTGGAAGCTGGCAAGGGTGATGCCTCGTGCCTCGGCCCGCTGGCCGGTCTGGAAAAGCAGCGGAACCAGTACAAGGCGGCTGTTGAAGCCTTGGCCGATCCGCTGCAAACCCGTCTGGTGCTGGTCGCTCGCGCCCAGCAGGCGACCTTGCGCGAGGTAGCCCGAACCCACGAAGAACTGGCAGCCATAGGCCTCAAACAGCAACATCTCGTCATCAACGGCATCCTGCCGCACGTCGAAGCCGCTACCGACCCGCTGGCCGCAGCAATCCACGAACGGGAACAAACGGCGCTGAAGAACATCCCGACTACGTTGACTGCGCTTCCGCGTGATCATGTAGAACTCAAGCCCTTCAATCTCGTCGGCCTTGAAGCACTGCGGCAGTTGCTGACCGACCTTCCTCCACAAGCACCCGCAGCGGTTGATTCCCCGATCGAACTCGACGAGCCCGGCATGGCCGACCTGATCGACGGCATCGCGGCGGATGGACACGGGCTGGTCATGTTGATGGGCAAGGGTGGTGTAGGCAAGACAACCCTGGCGGCCGCCATCGCGGTCGAACTGGCACATCGAGGCTTACCGGTGCATCTGACGACCTCCGATCCTGCTGCCCACTTGACCGATACCCTGGATTCCTCACTCGACAATCTGACCGTGAGCCGAATCGATCCGCATGCAGAGACCGAGCGCTATCGCCAGCACGTGCTGGAAACCAAGGGCGCTCAACTCGATGCCGAAGGCCGCGCGCTGTTGGAAGAGGATCTTCGTTCGCCTTGCACGGAAGAGATTGCGGTCTTCCAGGCGTTCTCCCGCATCATTCGCGAGGCCGGGAAAAAGTTCGTCGTCATGGACACGGCCCCGACCGGGCACACCTTGCTCCTGCTCGACGCGACGGGTGCGTATCACCGCGAAGTGTCACGACAAATGGGCAAGACCGGCGTGCACTTCACGACGCCGATGATGCAATTGCAGGATCCGAAGCAGACGAAGGTACTCGTCGTCACGCTGGCAGAGACGACGCCGGTACTGGAGGCCGCCAACCTGCAAGCTGACTTGCGCCGTGCCGGGATCGAGCCATGGGCCTGGATCATCAACACAAGTGTGGCGGCGTCTTTGGCCAAGTCGCCGTTACTGCGTCAGCGTGCGGCCAACGAGCTACGCGAAATCAGCGCTGTGGCGAATCAGCACGCGGCCCGTTACGCGGTTGTTCCGCTTCTGAAGGAAGAACCGATCGGCGCAGAACGACTGCGTGCGCTTGTCAAGGTGAACGTCAAATGATGCCTTCTACTGTCACCCCTGAATTCCCCGCAGCCGGGGAATTCCATCTCAGTCTGCGCGTCGCCGATCTGGGTCGCAGCACCCGCTTTTACAGCGCCTTTCTGGGTGTCTCGCCCAAAGACAGCACGGCGCGGTACAGCACCTTCATCGTGCCGCATCTGCGACTCAACCTGGTATTGCTGGTCAATGATCGCGACGAAGCACTCGACACCTACAGCCTTTACCACTTGGGCTTGGGTGTGGCCGGAAAAGCCGAAATGCTCGCTGCCTATCACGCCGCCGTGGCGGTGGGTGCCGAGATCGTCAAACCGCCGCGCACGACTTGGCGCGGCATCCCGTTACACGAGCTGTGGCTGCGCGACCCCACCGGCTACCTCATCGAGGTCTACGCCCGCTTGACCGATGAAGAACTCGCAGAAATGCCTGCGGACAAGGAGCCGGTATTCCTGCTCGATGGGCAAACCGAGCAATCTGAGCACCAAACCAAGGAGATTGACCACGTTGATCCGGAACTACATGACGCCCGATCCGGTAACCGTTCAACCTGAAACTCCGGTTGAGGACATCGCAAGACTGCTGCTGGCTCATCGCATCAACGGCGTACCGGTGGTCGACGGCGCGGGTCGGCTGATCGGCGTTGTGACCGCGGACTTGATTCACCGGGGAGCGGACGAACGGCTTGAACCCCGTGAATCGATTTGGAAGGAGAACTCCTGGATTTCCTTTCTTGGCCCAAAGGGGACACAGCGCGACAAGGCCGAGGGGCGTACTGCCGCAGAGGTAATGACCACGGAAGTGCACAGCGTCGCGCCTGTCATGCATCCGTCCGTTGCAGTCCGGCTGATGGTGGATCATCACTTGACATCCCTTCCTGTCGTGGAGGATGGGAAAGTGATCGGCGTCATCTCCCGGATTGACCTCTTAAGCCTTCTTAAAGAACTCGAAAACCCCCTGAAAAGAGAGAATTGACATGATTGCCGCACTACTGATTTTTTTTGCCACTATCGCCCTGGTGATCTGGCAGCCGCGCGGGCTGGGCATTGGCTGGAGTGCGACGCTTGGCGCTGTCGTGGCATTACTGTCCGGTGTCGTTCACATCGGTGACATTCCTGTCGTCTGGCAGATCGTCTGGAACGCCACAGCCGCATTCATTGCCATCATCATCATTAGCCTGTTACTCGATGAGGCTGGCTTTTTCGAATGGGCAGCCTTGCACGTCGCACGCTGGGGCGGAGGGAAAGGACGTCTGCTGTTTGCGCTGATCATCCTGCTGGGTGCAGCCGTCGCCGCGCTTTTTGCCAACGATGGCGCAGCGCTGATTCTCACGCCAATCGTCATGGCCATGTTGTTGGCACTGGGTTTCACTCCGGCCGGAACGCTCGCCTTTGTCATGGCAGCCGGTTTCATCGCAGATGCCGCCAGCCTGCCGCTTGTCGTATCCAACCTGGTCAACATCGTCTCTGCCGACTTTTTCAATATCGGGTTCAATGACTACGCTGCGGTGATGGTTCCAGTGAATATTGTCGCCATCATTGCCTCTCTGGCCGTGCTGTCGATCTATTTCCGCCGCAGCATCCCCGCACGCTACGACGTGAATCAGTTGAAACAGCCGAATGAGGCCATTCGCGATGTGGCTACGTTTCGTTTCGGCTGGGTGGTTCTGGCCCTGCTGCTGGTCGGATTCTTCGGCCTTGAGCCGCTAGGCGTGCCGGTTAGCGCCGTGGCTGCCGCAGGCGCCCTGCTGTTGCTCGTCGTCGCTGCGCGCGGGCATGTCATCAGCACCCGCAAGGTGATCCGTGAAGCGCCTTGGCAAATTGTCGTTTTCTCGCTGGGAATGTATCTCGTGGTCTATGGGTTGCGTAACCAAGGCCTGACGGAGCATATCGCAAGGCTGCTGGATTACTTCGCACAAGGCGGTGTATGGGGCGCCGCCTTTGGAACTGGCTTCCTCACAGCGCTGCTGTCCTCGGCCATGAACAACATGCCGACGGTACTGGTGGGCGCCCTGTCCATTGATGCCACAAGCGCAACGGGCGTGGTAAAGGACGCGATGATCTACGCCAATGTGATCGGTAGTGACCTGGGGCCAAAGGTCACCCCGATCGGCTCGCTGGCGACGTTGCTTTGGCTGCATGTGCTGGCGCGCAAGGGAATGACAATCACATGGGGGTATTACTTCAAGGTGGGCATTGTGCTAACCGTCCCCGTACTTGCGGCGACCCTGGCAGCGCTGGCACTGCGCCTGAGTCTCGCTTAATGCGAGCGGAGCGCTGTTTGCGGACATGCATGCAGTATTGGAGTAAAGAAGGGTGAGCGGCTTGGCGTATGGCTATTCTTTTGAGTGCGGTCATCGGGATACCGCTCTATATCGCCTTTTTTAGCGGAACTGGATTTACTCGGCCATAGAAAGAAAAAGAGCATCCATGCCACGCCGTTCGATCCTGTCCGCCGCCGAGCGTGACAACCTGCTGGCATTGCCGGACGCCAAGGAAGAACTGATCCGTCACTACACGTTCAGCGACACCGACCTGTCCATCATCCGGCAGAGGCGCGGTCCGGTCAACCGGCTGGGCTTCGCCGTGCAGCTCTGCTACCTGCGCTTTCCTGGTGTCATCCTTGGCGTCGATGAGCCACCGTTTTCGCCCTTGTTGAAGCTGGTCGCCGACCAGCTCAAGGTCAGCATCGAAAGCTGGGACGAGTACGGCCAGCGGGAACAGACACGGCGCGAGCACCTGGTGGAGCTTCAAACGGTGTTCGGCTTCCAGCCCTTCACCATGAGCCACTATCGGCAGGCCGTTCAGTTGCTGACCGAGCTGGCCATGCAGACCGACAAGGGCGTCGTGCTGGCCAGCGCCTTGATCGAGCACCTGCGGCGGCAGTCGGTCATTCTGCCCTCCCTCAACGCCGTCGAACGAGCGACCGCCGAAGCGATTACCCGCGCGAACCGGCGCATCTACGATGCCCTGGCCGAACCGCTATCGGACGCGCATCGCCGCCGCCTCGACGATCTGCTCAAACGCCGGGACAACGGCAAGACGACCTGGTTGGCCTGGCTGCGCCAGTCACCGGCCAAGCCGAATTCCAGGCACATGCTCGAACACATCGAACGCCTCAAGGCGTGGCAGGCGCTCGACTTGCCTTCGGGCATCGAGCGCTTGGTTCACCAGAATCGGCTGCTCAAGATCGCCCGCGAGGGCGGTCAGATGACGCCCACGGACCTGGCCAAGTTCGAGGCGCAGCGCCGCTACGCGACCCTGGTGGCGCTCGCCATCGAGGGCATGGCCACCGTCACCGACGAAATCATCGACCTGCATGACCGCATCCTGGGCAAGCTGTTCAACGCCGCCAAGAACAAGCATCAGCAGCAGTTCCAGGCGTCCGGCAAGGCGATCAACGCCAAGGTGCGGCTGTTCGGGCGCATCGGTCAGGCGCTGATCGAGGCCAAGCAAGCAGGCCGCGATCCGTTCGCCGCCATCGAGGCCGTCATGTCCTGGGATGCCTTCGCCGAGAGCGTCACCGAAGCGCAGAAGCTCGCGCAGCCCGAGGACTTCGATTTCTTGCACCGCATCGGCGAGAGCTACGCCACGCTGCGCCGCTACGCGCCGGAATTTCTCGGCGTGCTCAAGCTGCGGGCCGCGCCTGCCGCCAAGGACGTACTCGACGCCATCGAGGTGCTGCGCGGCATGAACAGCGACAACGCCCGCAAGGTGCCTGCCGACGCGCCGACCGACTTCATCAAGCCGCGCTGGCCGAGCTGGTCAACGCGCAGTTCCGGCATCCCTTCGCCGAGCACTGGGGCGGCGGCACCACGTCGTCATCGGACGGCCAGAACTTCCGCACCGGCAACAAGGCCGAGAGCACCGGCCACATCAACCCGAAATACGGCAGCAGCCCAGGGCGGACGTTCTACACCCACATTTCTGACCAGTACGCGCCATTCCACACCAAGGTCGTGAACGTCGGCGTGCGCGATTCAACCTACGTGCTCGACGGGCTGCTGTACCACGAATCCGACCTGCGCATCGAGGAGCACTACACCGACACAGCGGGCTTCACCGATCACGTCTTCGCCCTGATGCACCTTTTGGGCTTCCGCTTCGCCCCGCGCATCCGCGACCTGGGCGACACCAAGCTCTACATCCCGAAGGGCGATGCCGCCTATGACGCGCTGAAGCCCATGATCGGCGGCCCGCTCAACATCAAGCACGTCCGCGCCCATTGGGACGAAATTTTGCGGCTGGCCACCTCGATCAAGCAGGGCACGGTGACCGCCTCATTGATGCTGCGGAAACTCGGCAGCTACCCGCGCCAGAACGGCCTGGCCGTGGCTCTGCGTGAGCTGGGCCGCATCGAGCGCACGCTGTTCATCCTGGACTGGCTGCAAAGCGTCGAGCTGCGTCGCCGCGTGCATGCCGGGCTGAACAAAGGCGAGGCGCGCAACGCGCTGGCTCGCGCCGTGTTCTTCAACCGCCTGGGCGAAATCCGTGACCGCAGCTTCGAGCAGCAGCGCTACCGGGCCAGCGGCCTCAACCTGGTGACGGCAGCCATCGTGCTGTGGAACACGGTTTATCTGGAACGGGCCGCGAATGCCCTGCGTGGCCACGGCAAGCCCGTTGATGACTCTCTATTGCAGTATCTGTCGCCACTGGGATGGGAACACGTCAACCTGACCGGCGATTACCTCTGGCGCAGCAGCGCCAAGATCGGCGCGGGCAAGTTCAGGCCGCTACGGCCGCTGCAACCAGCTTAACGTGCTTTATTTTCCGTTTTCTGAGACGACCCCATCACGAACGCCAGGGTGGCGCCGGGGCTGAAGCCCAGTGCCACCAGCATGGCGATCACGATGGGGGTGAGGATGAGGGCCGCGCCGTCGTTGGCGAACACGGCCGCCACGGCCGCGCCCAGCAGCACGCTGAGCGCGAACAGCATGCGGCCGCTGCCGCGCCCCCAGCGCGCCACGTGCAGGGCCGCCCACTCGAAGAAGCCCGCCTCGTCGAGCAGCAGGCTGACGATGATGATGGCGATGAAGGCGGCCGTGGCGTTCCACACGATCTGCCAGACCACGGCGATGTCGGACACCTGCACGACGCCGGTGAGCAGCGCCACGGCGGCGCCCGCGCTGGCGCTCCAGCCGATGCCCAGCCCGCGCGGCTGCCAGATGACCAGCGCGATGGTGGCTATGAATATTGACAGAGCCAGAAGCATCTGCATTCTCTTTCTTGTTGCTTGCGTGAGGACACTCAAGATCCGGGGATCATGAGCAAAACGCGCGAGGGTTTGTTGAACGGCGATTGGGCAAGCTGCTCGCCCTACGGGCGAGAGAAAAGCGCCCAGCGCTTGAATATTTCAATAGTAGTTGCATAATTGATTTCATGCAACCTTCTCAACCAATCACGATCTTCCACAACCCGGCGTGCGGTACGTCGCGCAACGTGCTGGCCATGATCCGCCACGCCGGCATCGAGCCTACTGTCATCGAGTACCTCAAGACGCCTCCCAGCCGCGAGAAGCTGATTGAACTGCTCGCCGACATGGGCATCCCCGCGCGCGCGCTGCTGCGGCAAAAGGGCACGCCTTATGACGAGCTGGGCCTGCAGGAACCTGCTCTGTCCGACGAGCAGTTGATCGATGCCATGCTGGCCCACCCGATCCTGATCAACCGGCCCATCGTCGTGGCGCCTGCGGGCACCCGGCTGTGCCGCCCCTCCGAAGCGGTGCTGGACTTGCTGCCAGCGTTGCCCGGCCCGTTTGCCAAGGAAGACGGCGAGCTGGTTATCGACGCACAAGGGAAGCGGGTAGCCTGAGATCCCGCGGGCCAGGCTGCTCTGGCAGCCGACTTTCGGCTGGTGGCGCTGCGGGTAGCAATCGGCCTGCAGTGCTGACATGCCGTACGTCCAGTCCCTGGGCTGCATAGATCGTGAACTCCGCCAGGTTCTTCGCATGGGCTCCAATGCGCTCGATGGCCTTGGCTGCAAACAGCAGGTTCAGGCCTGCCTGGATGCAGGCAGGATCGTCTGCCATGTGACTGGCCATGGAGCGTAAGAACTCCTCCAGCGCGGCCTTGATCGCCAAGTCCTCGGTGAGCGAGTTCAAGGCGGAGGGGGCATCCATCCTTGCAAGCGCATCCAGCGAATTACGCAGTTGGACGGCCGCCAACCCTCCCGCGAACCGAAGGCCCGATGTGGGAAAGTCTTGGCTGCAGCTGTGTTCGCGCATGGCCCTGGCCATGCACGCTATTTTTACCGCCTCATCCCCCGCCCGTTCGAGGTTGGCCGTGGTCTTCGACAGCGCCATGAGCAGCCGCAGGTCCACAGCTGTCGGTTGTCTGCGGCTGATGATTGCGCACACTTCGCGGTCAATCTCCAGCTCCAGGGCATTCACGTCCCGCTCCCTGTGCAACACCCTGTCGACCACCTCGGGGGGGGGGAACGCCACGCAATACAACGCCTGTGCCACCTGGTTCTCCACCAAGCCGCCCATGCTCAGCACCCGGCGGGTGAGGTCTTCGAGCTCGGCGTCAAACTGATGGTCCAGGTGCCGGCGGGGCATCGGGGCATTCAACCGAAACGGCCCGTGACGTAGTCTTCGGTTTCGCGCCGGCGCGGCTTCATGAACACGTCCTTGGTCATGCCGAACTCGACCAGCTCGCCCAGGTACATGTAGGCGGTGTAGTCGGACACCCGTGCGGCCTGCTGCATGTTGTGGGTCACGATCAGCACGGTGACCTTGGACTTCATTTCTGCAATCAGCTCCTCGATGCTGCTGGTGGCGATCGGGTCGAGCGCAGAAGTCGGCTCGTCGAACAGGATGAGCTCAGGGTCGGTTGCCAGCGATCTGGCGATGCACAGGCGCTGCTGCTGGCCACCCGACAGGTTCATGGCCAACTCGCCCAGGCGGTCCTTCACTTCGTTCCAGAGCGCGGCGCTTTTCAAGGCGGCCTCCACCTTGTCCTCCATGTAGCTGCCCGACTTTTCTCCGCGCACCTTCAGGCCGTAGGCCACGTTTTCGAAAATCGACTTGGGAAACGGGTTGGGTTTCTGGAAGACCATGGAAATTCGCATGCGCACTTCGATGGGGTCCACCGCAGGGTCCAGCAGGTCCACATCGTCCGGCAGCAGGTGGATGCTGCCGCCGTACTTGTTTCCGGGGTACAGGTCGTGCATGCGATTGAAGCAGCGCAGGTACGTGGATTTTCCGCAGCCGCTGGGGCCAATCAGCGCAGTGACCTTGTTCTCGTAGACGGGCATGGAAATGCCCTTGAGTGCTTTGAAGTCGCCGTAGTGGAACTCCAGGTCGCGGGACTCGGCTTTCGTTGGCGGAACTGGCTCGTCTGCCTCTTGCACTGCGTCGTGCGCGGCCAAATGGCGATGTGGAGTTGGTTTCGTGATCATGGACAGTTCACCACTTGATGTTTTTGCGCAGGCGGTATCTCAACCAGATGGCCGCCGCGTTCATGCAAAGAGTCATAAGGACCAAAACAAAGCTGGCTGCAGCGGCGTTCTGGAGAAAGGCGGGGTCGGGCCGGGACGTCCAGTTGAAGATCTGGATCGGCATCACCGTGAAAGGTGACGTCAACCAATCAAACATTCCTGCCGGTGGCGTGCCGCTGAATGGAACCGGGGGCAGGAAGGCGATGAACGTCAATGCCCCGATGGTGATGATGGGCGCCGTCTCACCAATGGCACGGGACATGCCAATGATCACGCCCGTCAGGATGCCAGGCAGGCTATAGGGCACCAGGTGGTGGCTCACCACCTGGAACCTGGAGGCTCCGCAGGCGTATGCCCCTTCGCGGACATGAACCGGAATGGAGCGCAGCGCTTCCCGAGTGGTCGTGATGACAATGGGGAGTATCAGCAACGCCAGCGTCAGCCCGGCGGTCAGGATGCTCTGGCCAAGACCGAACGTATAGATGAACAGGCCCAGGGCGAGCAGGCCGTAGATGATGGATGGGACCCCGGCCAGGTTCGTGATGTTGATCTCGATGACATCGGTGAACCAGTTCTTGCGGGCGTACTCTTCCAGGTAGATGGCACTGCTGATGCCGATCGGAACCGCCACTGCAGCAGTCACCATCATCACCAGAATCGATCCCACCCACGAGGAGAGAATGCCCGCATTGGCCGCTCGGCGCGAGGGAAACGAGGTGAAGAACTCGACGCTCAGTCGCGGTATTCCCGTGATCGCCATGTCGAGGAACAGCACCAGGAGCGTCATCACTGCGACCATGATGGAGAGGATGCCCAGCGCGCCGAACAGCAGGTCCCAGCGCTTTCTGGTGCGTATCGACGCACGCAGCGCATTCGTCTTCGCGTTCATCAGTACACCTCCCGATAGCGGCGGCGCATCCAGTGGCCGATCAGATTGAATGTCAAGGTCAGCACCATCAGGGACAGCCCTGCGGCAAAGATCGTCTGGTAACCGACACTTCCGTGGGGAAGGTCGCCCAGTGCCACCTGCACGATGTACGCGGTGATCGTCGCTGCGGGTTCCAGGGGGTTGAGCGTGAGGTTGGGCTGCATGCCTGCTGCGACGGCCAGAATCATGGTCTCGCCGACCGCCCGCGAGATTCCGAGGATGTAGGCGGAGGCAATGCCGGATGTTGCGGCCGGCACTACGACCCGCATGGCTGTCTGCAGCCGCGTCCCGCCCATGGCATACGAGCCTTCGCGCAGGCTCATGGGAACCGCGCGCATCGCATCTTCTGCGAGCGAAGAGACGTAGGGGATGATCATCACCCCCATGACCAGGCCGGCGGACAGGATGTTGAACGTTGGCAGGCCCGGGTAGATCTTCTGGATCAGTGGCGTCACGAACATCAGGGCGAAGTAGCCGTAGATGATGGTGGGAATCCCGGACAGGATCTCCAATACCGGCTTGAGCACCTCCCGCACTCGGTGCTGAGCGAACTCTGACAGGTAGATGGCGATCATGGTGCCCAGCGGGATGGCCACGGCCAATGCCACCAGTGAGCTGGTCAGCGTTCCGGACATCAGCACCCAGATGCCGAAGTGGGCGTCAGAGAAAAGTGGTGTCCATTGCTTGTCGGTCAAGAACTGCCAGATTGGTACTGCGCGGAAAAAGACCACGGACTCTTTGACCAGGATGTAGACAATGCCGATGGTGGTGAATACGGACACGCACGCGCACATCAGAAGGACGAACTCGATGAGTGTTTCCTTTTGCTTGCGGATCTTCTTGTTGCGTGCATATTGGGCCAGTTTCGCCGCGCCCGTTGCACGGGGCGCGCTGGACCTGGCGCCAAGGGGGGCGGCTGGCAAAGTGCTCACTAGGGTGGTCCTGAATAAAGCTTTGGATGAGCCCACAGGCCTGTGACGCAGACCTGCGGGGTATGCCGTGCTTAGAGCTTGGCTTCGCGCTTTTGCAGCTCTTCGATAGTGACGCCGACTTCCGCAACGCCGCCGAACACCGTGCCCCTCTTGCCCTTGGCCAGATGCTCTTCGTTGTTCTTGTAGGCGTTGGCGGGCAGTGGCACGTACTTGACCTCCTTCATGATCCGCGAGCCTTCCTTCATGTAGAAGGCTACGAATTCCTTGACCTCAGGGCGCTCCAGCGACTTGGAATTCACGTAAATGAAGATGGGACGTGCCAGCGGCTGATAGGAGCCGTTGATGACGTTCTGCTCGTTGGGGGCGACGGCGGGCTTGCCGGCCTTTTCCACAATGGGCACTGCCTTGAGCGTGCTCTGGTTCTCGGCGTAATAAGCAAAACCCAGATAACCGATGGCATTTACGTCGCCTGCGACACCCTTGACCGTGACGTGGTCGTCTTCGGTGGCGGCATAGTCACCGCGACTGGCCTTGGCCTTCCCGTTGATCGCTTCGGTGAAGTAATCAAACGTACCGGAGTCCGAGCCCGCACCATACAACTTGAGAGGGGCATCAGGGAAGGCAGGGTTCACTTGCTTCCACGAGGTGATCTTGCCCTGTGCCGCAGGCTCCCACATCGTCTTGAGCTCTGCAACCGACAACTGCTTGAGGAAGGTGTTCTTTGGGTTGACCACGACGGTCAGTGCGTCAAAGCCCACGGGCAGTTCGAAATACTCAACGCCGGCGGCCTTGCAGGCGTCCATCTCGGCCTTCAGGATAGGGCGCGACGCATTGGAGATGTCCGTCTCGCCGCGGCAGAACTTCTTGAAGCCGCCACCCGTGCCAGAGATGCCGACGGTGACCTTCATGGCTCCCTTCTTCATCTTCTGGAAGTCTTCGGCAACGCCCTCGGTGGGAGGAAACACGGTTGAGGATCCATCGATCTTCACGACCTGTGCGTATCCAGGGACTGCGGTCAGCGACGCGAACGCTGCGCAAGCGAGCGCGAGCTTGAAGGACATTTTTTCCATGGGAGCCTCGATAGGTAGTTGGTAAATTGCCGACATAACTAGAAATGTGGATATGTCGAAGCGAATTCTGTGCAGGTTTGGTGACAAATTCGTGACAGGCCAAGGGCGAGTACGAGCGAAGATGCGAATCAGATCGCCACGAAACTGTCATATGCTCTGGCGATAATCTGCCGTTTAACTCCACATGTCACCATGTCTGGTGCTCCCGCGCATCCCTGATGAATACTGATCAAGCCGTCGTTGCCCTTGCCGCATTGGCTCAATCAACACGCCTGGGCATCTATCGCCTGCTCGTCGTGGCTGGCGAATCCGGGATGTCGGTCGGAAAGATCGGAGAACAACTCCAGCTGGCGCCTGCGACCTTGTCCTTCCACATGAAAGAGCTCACGCATGCGGGCTTGATCACTGGTCGGCAGGATGGGAAGTTCGTGTTCTATCGAGCACAGTTTCCGCGGATGAACGAGCTGCTGGCCTTCCTCGCCGAGCATTGCTGCAATGGCTCGCCGGAGGAATGCGGGATCGACTTGCCCCAGTGCGTGGAAGACAAGCTCGCCCAGACCCGGGACCTGGCAAAACAAACTACACCCCAGCCCTCCTGAGTTCCAGAGGTAGGCCGGTAGACGCCATGGCATTCATATGCCCTTTCCACGCGAGGTGATGCACGACATTACAACGATTGTTGTATAGTCGTCCTGTGGAAAAAACAGCTGCAACATCCGTTTTTGAATCGCTGTCCTCACCTGTGAGGCTCGATGTATTCCGTCTGCTTGTAAAGCAAGGCCCTGCCGGCATGGTCGCGGGGGAAATCTCCACTGCCTTGGACGTCCCTCCTACCAATCTGTCGTTCCACCTCAAGGCCATGACCCATGCTTCGTTGCTCACGGTCGAGCAGGAGGGGCGCTACCAGCGATATCGCGCCAACATCTCCGTCATGGTCGAGGTGATTGCCTACCTGACTGCGGAGTGCTGCGCCGGCAATCCAGGTCAGTGCGTCGAGCTGAGCGAGTCAGCGGGCTGCGGTGATGGCGTGGCGCCGATGGAGTCCCCCGCAAAGGCCAAGAGGTCTTCGAAGGTTGCAACTGTGGCCTGAGGCAGGACTCGACAGCCTGTCTTCTTTCGGTCATTATTTCAATGTTTAATGGAATATCGAAATGAAAACAATCCAAATTTTCGATCCTGCGATGTGCTGCAGTTCTGGGGTGTGTGGTGTGGATACCACCGTGAAATCGCGCGGCAGATGGACAGCGCCGGACTTCACTACACGACACCCCTCATGGATCTGCAGAACCCAGCCAAGACGAAAGTGATCGTGGTGACGCTGGCCGAGACCACACCTGTGCTGGAGGCAGCAAGCTTGCAATCTGACTTGAGACGCGCAGGCATCACCCCTTGGGCCTGGATCGTGAACAACAGCGTGGCGGCAGCCCGCCCTGGCTCCGCCTTGCTTCAGCAAAGAGCCCGCAACGAACTGCGGGAGATTGACGCAGTAGCCCACAAGCATGCCGACCGCTACGCCGTGGTTCGGTTGTTGAGAGAAGAACCGACTGGCATCGAGCGCCTGTCTGAATTGTCTGCAGACGGACTCGATCAAGAAGCCTCTTTGATCACGACCCCTGGCATGCGTCCCAAGGATTTCCCCTCCACCCCAACTGGCCAAGGAGCCTTCTCATGAGCGAAAAAATCTACAACGTGCTGTTCATCTGCACCCACAACTCTGCCCGCTCCATCCTGGCAGAGGCCATCTTGAATCAGTTCGGCGGGGGGCGATTCAAAGGCTACTCGGCTGGCAGTTTCCCCTCTGGAACAGTTAACCCGCTGGCACTTGCCACTCTGGAGCGGCTGCATGTGTCAGCTGTAGATGCCCGTAGCAAGAACTGGGAAGAGTTCGCTGCGCCAGGTGCTCCGCAACTAGACTTCGTGTTCACCGTGTGCGACAACGCCGCTGGCGAAGTCTGCCCCATCTGGCCGGGCCAGCCCATGAGTGCTCACTGGGGCGTACCGGATCCCTCCGCTGTCGAGGGAACTCCCGACGAGGTGGCGAAGGCTTTCCGCGACACGGCCCTTACCCTGAAGCGGCGCATTGAGTTGCTGCTGGCCTTGCCGCTGCACAAGCTAGACTCGCTGGCCATCAAGCGCCAAGTCGAGGATATCGGTCGCGCATAAGCACCACCACCAGCGCTTCATTTTCCAAGTCCATGACCACCCACATCCTGATACTTTGCACGCACAACTCCGCGCGTAGCGTGCTGGCCGAAGGCATGCTCAACCACCTGGCAACCGTGCGCGGCCTGGACGTGCGGGCCCACAGCGCCGGCAGCGCCCCGAGCGGCCGCATCAACCCCCTGGCGCTCGAAGCGCTGGCCAGCGCGGGCGTCAGGACGGACGCCTTTCGCAGCAAGAGCTGGGACGAGTTCACCGCCGCCGATGCGCCGGTGATGCGCATCGTCATCACCGTCTGCGACAGCGCGGCCAGCGAGGTCTGCCCGTACTGGCCGGGCACGCCCATCCAGATGCACACAGTAGGCCAAGGCCGAGTTGAAGAGCACCTGTTGGGCAGCACGCCGCCCAAGATCACAGTCCAGCGGAGCAAACGCGCCGGCGGTGCGCCACTGCGGGTGTACCGGTTGGCCGCAGAGTAATGCGGGAGATTATTTCGCTGATTTCGCCGACTGCTCTACGATCTTAAACCGTCAAGGTCGCCTAGAACAGACGGTCGTCAAAGCGCCTTTCCCCAAGACGCACAAGTAAGAGAGTAAGGTTGCCGAACCACTTGAACTGTGGAGTGTGTGATGCCGAAGCGTTCGTGCAATGTCTCCGCGATGTTTTGAAAAAATGCGTCATCTGCTGACCCATCGGGCATCACCAAGTGTGCCGTCATTGCCGCCTGTTTTGTGTCCAGCCCCCAAATGTGTAGGTCGTGAACAAACTGTACACCCGGCAATCCTGCCAGGTAGTCGTGCACAGCCTGCGCATCGATATCGTCGGGCACCCCATCAAAAAGTAGGTGTAAAGACTGCTTGAACAGGCCCCAGGTACCCCAGACGATAATGGCCGCGATGAGCAGACTGACCACGGGGTCCAGCCAGGGCCATCCCATCCACAGTGTGAGTGCTCCAGCCACCACCACTCCGGCAGATACCAGCGCATCAGCCGCCATGTGCAGGAAAGCCCCCCGGATGTTCAGGTCGGTATCGCGACCGCGCATGAACAGCAGGGCTGTTGCGGCATTGATGAGGATGCCTACACCTGCAACCGCCATGATCGTCGCTCCTTCATGACCATTCGCCTCTTCCGGTGACATAAGGCGTCCGACCGCTTCCCAGCCGAGCGCACCCATAGCCACAAGTAGGAGCAATGCATTGGCAAATGCCGCGAGGATGCTGCCCTTCTTCCAGCCGTAAGTGTGACGCAGATTTGCCTGCAGTTTGCCAGCCAGCGCGCCACCCCACGCGAGTACCAAACCTGCCACATCGCTCAGATTGTGACCGGCGTCCGCCAGCAAGGCCAACGAGTCGATCTTCCAGCCATAGAATGCTTCGATTCCGACAAAGGACAGATTCAGCGCAATGCCGACAGCAAAGGCCTTGTCGAAACTGGCGGGCGTGTGGCTATGGTCGTGTTCGGCGCTCATTCAGCGAACCCCTTCTGGGCTTCGCAATGCCTCACTCAATTGATCTGCTAGTTCAGACCAGTTCGAGTCCTGCTCCAGCGCTTCGCGCAAAAAGCTGGCCTGTGCGGGCGTCCAAAACGGCGCATTGGGTAGCTCGATGTCCGGAGCCACTGGCCTGTGCTCCGCCAGGAATTGGTGAATTTCATGCGGCTGGTTGGGAAGTCCCAACTGGACGAACAGATCATGAAAACGGTGAATGGCAAACTCCATGCTCAACTCCTTACGCCCGACGCATGACACCCGCGAGGTCGGTGCCCGGTGTCACCGTGTTAAACACCGTTCCGTACTTCTTCACGTTGTCGTGCAACAGGTCAATACGTCGATCGGATTCATCGGTGTCCACAACGATTTCGTATCGGATGCTCTCCATTTTGGGTGGCACATCCTGGCGCACGCCGTCCACGATCACCTGCACACCGCGCAACTCAAACTTGAGGATGGGTACCACGCGCTCGATGCCCTTGATCATGCAGGCCGACAGCGCGGCCAGCAGCAGCTCGGCAGGGTTGAAGGCATGGGGATTGCCTCCCATGTCGGTGTCGAGTGTGATGCTCGCCAATTTGCAGGTGGACTCGCTGCGATGGGCATCGATTCGGCGTGATTCGACATGAAAACGCATCTTGACCGGGGTGTCGCTCATTCAACTACTCCTTGGTAGGCGATGGAGCGCAGCAACCCGTCGACGAGGCTGCCGGTGCCGTGCTGCCACAGAAGGTGCTGGCCGCAGATACTGGCTCGGCAGCCTCACCGCCACAGCACGAAGAAGTGGCCGTAGCTGCAGGTGCCTCGTAACGCTGGCCGATGACCGCGAAGCCCTTGCGCATCCACTTGAGCAGCCCCCCCTCCATGTTGCTCACGCGAGTGAAACCCTGGAACTGCAGGTAGTACGTGGCCTTGAGGCTGCGCTCGCCACTCTCGCAGACCAGCACGAGCTCGCGATCCTTGGGCAGTTCGCCCCAGCGCTGTTCCATCTCGAACAGTGGAATGTTCACGATGGCGGGTACATCGAAGGCGAGACTTGCCACTTCAGTTCGCTCGCGCACGTCTACCAACAAGGCACCTTCTCTCACCAAGCGCTGAGTGGTGGTTGGACAGACCTGCTTGGCTTCTCCCAGCGTCTGATGGTCAATCATCTTGCGCTCCTTCAAGCTGTTAGCCATTGTTCGATCTTTTCGCGGCCGGGCACGCCACCAGCGTGCACCACCTTGCCGTCGATCACGACGCCCGGTGTCGACATGACGCCGTAGCCCATAATGTCGCGCAGCTCTTCCACCTTCTCCAACTTGACCTCAACACCCTTGGCTTTCGCCACCTGGTCGATTAGCGCAATGGTGCTCTTACAGTTGGCACAGCCAGTGCCGAGAACTTTGATCTCTTTCATCTCAATCTCCTCACAAAACCCAGTTGAAGACAAACCCCACGATCATGATGCCGGTCGCAACCACACCAATGAAAGTGGCGATCAGCCTGACTTTCAAAACCTTGCGCAAGATGACCATCTCGGGCAGCGACAACGCGATCACGCTCATCATGAAAGCCAGCACTGTGCCCAGCGCCGCGCCTTTTGCCAGCAGGGCCTGCACGATGGGAATGACACCCGCTGCATTGGTGTACATGGGCACACCGATCAGAACCGCCAGCGGCACTGACCACCAGGCATCCTTACCCATGAAACTGGCCATGAAATCCTCTGGCACCCAACCGTGGATGCCAGCGCCGATGGCGATACCGGCCAAGATGTAGGGCCAAACCTTGCCCACAATCTCGCGCACTGAGGCAAAACCCGCCTGCACCCGGTCGGCCAAGGTCGTCTCAGCGGCTTCAAATCCAGCCGACATTTTGGGCATGTCGCGCACCCAGTCTTCCAGGTGCGCCTCCATTTTGAGACGCCCAATGATCCAGCCCGCGACGACAGCTACCGACAGACCCAGACCAAGGTACAGCGCGGCGATCTTCCAGCCAAACAGGCTGAACAGCAGCGTCAGCGCTACCTCGTTAACCATGGGCGCGGAGATCAGGAACGAAAACGTTACGCCCAGCGGCACACCCGCCTGCACGAAGCCGATGAACAGCGGCACCGCCGAGCAGGAGCAGAACGGCGTTACGATGCCCAGGCTGGCCGCCATCATGTTGGCCACCCCTTCGCTTCGGCCGACCAGCAGCGCCCTTGTGCGTTCCGGCGTGAAGTAGCTGTTGACCATGCCCATGACGAACACCACACCGGTCAGTAGCAGCAAGACCTTGGGTGTGTCATAGAAGAAGAACTGAAGCGCACCGCCCAAATGGCTGTCACGCGCAACCGGCAGCGCAGCGACCAGCGCCTCCGAGGCGGGGATCAGTGATTGGTACAACCCCCACCAAAGCAGGGCTGCCACAATAAGGAACAGTGTTGGGTTGCGCTGGATCCAGCGCATGGCAAGGGTTGTCATCAATCTTCTCCGTTGCGTTTTTCAGCTAGGCGTTGGCCTGTGCTGAACGATTTGCAAAGAAGACGAATGAATCGACAAAAGGATTCAGGCAGGAGGACGAGGCGTGTGGCAGCAAACTTGCCCGGAGTCGTCGAATCTGACCTGACAGTTCAAAATCAGGCTCTCCCTGAGCCGTTTTCTGGCTCGAAGCAGGCGTGACTTGGTGGCGGCCAGAGTGAGCTGGTTGGCCTCTGCATAAGCCCGGGCAGTCTGTCCTTGAAGGTCGCAGGCAGCAATGATGTGTCGGTCTTCCGCATCCAGCGCTAAAAGGTTGAGCTCCATACATGCATCGAGCTCATCGACGGGTGCCCGCGCTGAGGTAGGGGCTGCTGCGAGCGATTCGGCCAACTCCTCCGATAATTCGGCATGGGGTTTGGCCAAGCGGGCCGCATCGATCAAAGCATTGCGCGCTACATGGAACAGCCACGCCTTTGGGTTCTCCAGTGAACAGAAGCCTTTACCTTGGCGCATGGCTTTGAGGAAGACCTCTTGCAGGAGGTCTTCAGTGGAATAACGATCCTGGGCACGAAGGATCAAGAACCCAAGCAACTCTCGCTCGTGCGCCTTCCAGGCACGCAAGACGCACTCAAAAACGTTGTCGTCTGTCACGCTATCGTGCCTCGTACCAGGGTTTGGAGGCGTTCACCACGCGCACGACCAGCAGCATCACCGGTACCTCGATCAGCACGCCGACCACGGTGGCCAGAGCCGCACCTGAGTGGAACCCGAACAGGCTGATCGCTGCTGCGACGGCCAACTCGAAGAAGTTGGATGCTCCAATCAAAGCCGAAGGGCAGGCGACATTGTGCTTCTCACCTACCAAGCGGTTCAGCCAGTAAGCCAATGCCGAATTAAAGAACACCTGAATCAAGATCGGCACGGCCAGTAGCGCTATGACCAGTGGCTGTTTCAGGATCGCCTCGCCTTGAAAGGCGAAGAGCAGAACGAGCGTGGCCAGCAGCGCAGTGATCGACCAAGGGCCAATTTTCGCCATCGCAGCATCGAATGCCTCTTGGCCTTTGGCCAAAAGCTGCTTGCGCAGGAGCTGGGCCAAGATGACGGGGATTACGATGTACAGAACGACGGACGTGATCAGCGTATCCCAAGGCACGGTGATAGCCGAGATGCCCAGCAGGAAGCCGACCAGAGGCGCAAAGGCCACCACCATGATGCTGTCGTTCAGCGCAACCTGTGACAGCGTGAACAGCGGGTCGCCATTGGTCAAGCGGCTCCATACGAATACCATCGCAGTGCATGGTGCGGCGGCCAGCAGGATCAGCCCAGCGATGTAGCTGTCGAGTTGGTCAGCGGGAAGCATCGGGGCAAACAGGTTGCGGATGAAAAACCATCCAAGGAACGCCATTGAGAACGGCTTGACCAGCCAGTTCACGAACAGCGTGACACCAATACCCCTGACGTGCTGCCGCACTTCGTGTAAGGCACCGAAGTCCACCTTGACCAACATCGGGATGATCATTACCCAGATCAGCAAGCCCACCGGGAGATTGACCTGCGCAATCTCCATGCGACCGATGGACTGAAACGCTGCGGGGAAGAATTGACCAAGGGCGATGCCAATGACGATGCAGAGGAATACCCAGACGGTCAGATAGCGCTCAAAGACGCTCATCGGCAGACCTGCCGATTTTTTCAGTGTGGTTTCACATTGAGCTGACAAAGCATGACTCCCCGTTATGCGTCACGTTGCTGACCCAGCTCTCTGAGCTTGGTTTGCAGCGACATGCGGTCAATTTTTTCGATAGGCAGGCTCATCAAGAGCCGGATGCGATTGGCGATCTGGAACTGAGCATGTGAAAACGCGCGGAGCTGTTTTTCACGGTCGCCCTCGACCTTGGTCGGGTCAGCAAATTGATGTAGGCCGAGGGCGCGGTGGCCACCTTGTTCACGATGATCCAGAAGTCGCCCATCACCTTGTCGAGCGACGTGCCCAGCGGCACCGGGTTGCGCTTGCTCAGGGCCTTCACCTGCACACCCACGAACCGGGAGGCATCCCGGCTGTAGGCAATGATGTCTACCCCTCGCGCGTTGCGCGCCGTGGGCATGACGTTCCAGCCCATCAGCGAGAGCCGGTAGCAGCAGTAGTACAGACCGACGTTGCCGGTCAGTTGAGGGTCGAGGGTTGGATGCAGGCTCACGAGAACAGCTCGGAATGCGTCCCGCTGCGCACGAAAACGACCAAGCCGCTTTTGCCCGAGTCGTCGAGCGTGTAGATCAGCAGGAAGTCGCCGCCGATGTGGCACTCACGATGGCCTGCCCAGTCACCCGTCAGCGGGTGGTCGAGCCATTCAGGCGGCAGCGGCCCGTCGTTGGCGATCAGCAGCGTCATGGCCTCTTTCAGCCGGTTCATGTCGTACCGGCCTGAGTGGGACAGGCGCTGCCAGTCCTTGAGGAAGTCCTTGGTGTAGTCCGACGCGCGAGGCAGGTTCGCCCGCTTACTTGCGGCTGGCTTCTTCGAGGTCATTCAGCAGAGCATCAGCGGTTGCGAAGCGAGCGCGACGGCTCTTGATGATCTCGCTGGCCTCGGCGATGGCGACGCGGCTGGTGGCGTTCGGTGCCTTGAGCGCGAAAGGCAGTTCCTTGTCGGCGACGACGCGGGTCAGGAAAACGCGGATCGCATCGGAGACGGTCAGGCCCATCGAGGCCAGCGTTTCCGCAGCCTGCGCCTTGACGTTCTCGTCCACGCGAACGTGAACCATAGTGGTGGTAGCAGCCATGACGGCCTCCTATTGCGACTGATTGAGATACATTGTATCGCACGCCGCGCACAATCGCAAGGCGACACCCCTCCCCCCCGGCTTCATGCGTGCATGTAGGTATATAGGTAGGTATATATATACCTACCTACAGCGACCACGGAAGGAGCTTGGCGATGTTGCGGGCATCGTCGAGGCCGCGATGGTGCGAGCCATCGAGCGGCAGGCCCACCATCTGCAACGCGCGGGCCATCCCCACTTCCTTGATCTTGCGGGCTTTGGCAAACCGGCGCTTGAGGTTGACATGCTCGAACGCTGCGAGCGGGTTCTGGATACCGTGCC
This sequence comes from Comamonas testosteroni, assembly GCF_000761245.1. Lineage (GTDB taxonomy): Bacteria > Pseudomonadota > Gammaproteobacteria > Burkholderiales > Burkholderiaceae_C > Comamonas > Comamonas testosteroni_C. Next base: position 22,665 of record NZ_AWOR01000066.1, read on the forward strand.
GCTCGCAATCGCGGGCAAGCTGCTTGGCATCGAATTGGCCCCAACTGCCCCATGTTGCGCCCGGTGCCTGATGCCGTTGGGCGAAGCTGGCCAGCCTTGCTGCAACGGTCGGGAACAGCAAGGCCCCGTCCACGTCGGCCTGCTGGATGTTGGTGAGCTGCCGACAGAACGGCGTGAGTTGAGGGCGTACCACGGGGCGCACCAGCGCCTGCAACGTGTCGAGTACGCTGCCCTCAGCGGTGGCCCACACCGCGCCGATCTCAATGATCTCCATATCGCTTGCCGGGAGGCCATCGGCATCGTCGCAGGTGGCCTCAAGGTCGATGACCAGCACCGGAGTCACAGAATCCCCGCGAGGGCATCGACCAGCGACTGCCCTCCCCTGCGATCCAGCCAGCGCGCCTGCATCCCGAAGGCCTGCGGCCCGTCAAAGTCGCAGCGCTTGCTGTCGCCCACGAAAACCGTCTCGGCCGGAGCGCAACCCAGCTCGGCGCACGCGAGCCGGTACATCGTCGGGTGTGGCTTGGCCACCCCGACCTCGTAGGAGAGCACGTAGGCGTCCAGCTCGGGCACGAGGCTGCGCACGGCCGGGCCGTACTCATAGGCAAGGTTCGAGCAGACGGCAAGCCGCAGGCCTGCGGCCCGCGCTTTGGAGAGCACGTCGGCCACCTCGGGAAACAGGCGCAGGCCGGACAGCTCTTCGGCCAAGTCTGCTTCCATGATGTCCAAGCTGCTCTCTGCGCCCAGCTCGACGGCGATGGTCGCCATCGGCACGTTGCGCGTGAGGCAGGCGAGCCGATCCACCGGCCGCCCTGCCGTGTCCACCAGACGCCCGTAGGGTGCCGGGCGCGTGGTGTAGCGGATCAGGGTGCCGAAGGCGTCAAAGACAATGGCTCTCGTGGGCTTCATGTATATATATACCTACCTATATACCTACATACCTACTCGAACAGCTCGCGCTCGAACTCGACGCCAGCTACCACCAGCGGCTCGCCGCTGGGCCAGCGCTTGGGCGGCTGGTGATCGCTGATGACCTGCACGTCGCTGTCGTCGTTGACCACAGCCACGTCGGCGGCGTGCAAAGCGGCTTGCTTGCTCGCGCGCTCGAAGCGGCAGGTGTTGGGGTCGAATGTCCAAAAGCGCATGTCAGCCTCCTTGGTCTTGAGCTTTGCGGCGCTCGTGCTCTTCGAGCAGCCGCTGGTAGGAATCGAATTCCGGGGTGCCGGGCGTGGCGAAGTTGGGCAGCATGACCAGCTCGAACTCTTCTTCAATCACCGGCCGTCCCTTCACCGGCTCGGGCATCAGGTCGGCGAGCAAGCGCAACACCGCTCTGGCCCCGGTGCGGATCGCGACGGCGTTCTTGCTGTCGGTGGCGGCATAGCCCTTTTGGATGCCGGTGCGAATGACGCCTAAGCGCTCGGCCAGCGTGTCGAGTTCGTACTGGGCTACCGACTTCAAGTGCTCTTCGTCCTGTTTGACGCGCCACTCTTTCCACTCTTCCTGCTCGGCCGGGGTGAGGATGGCGGCCACGTCGGCAGGTAGTTCGCGCGCTGCGCGGTCGAACTTGGCCACCACGCGCTGCACGTTCTTCCCCTCGGGGAAATCCGGCGTTACCTCGCGGACGCGGCGCAGGCATTGGACGGTTTTGCCATCGTGGTAGTTGCCATCTTGGTCACGGTGGCGGACGGTCTTGAACTGCATGGGCTGCGTTCTCTTCTTCTAGTTGGTTGCGTATGTGTAGAACTATACGCAAAAGCTCAAAAGTCTGCTACTATTCGCTTGCGGTCGGTAGGTATATATATACTTACCGAGTCACAGGGCCGGGGATGCACCCGGCAGGTCGAGGGCCAGCCGCCGCGCTGCCCATTGGTATGTATATACATAGATAGGAGCACCCATGATCTTCGCGTGTGTCAACACCAAGGGCGGCGTCGGCAAGACCACGACCGCCGTACATCTGGCAGTGATGCTGGCCCGTCAGGGCAAGACGCTGCTCATCGACGGCGACCCGCAGGCCTCGGCCGCGAGCTGGGCCGCATGGCGTCGTGAGACGCAGTACGACCCGTCGCCCACTACCACCTGCCTCGCTGGCAAGGCGATCTTGGCCGAGGGCAAGCAACTGGCCACCGGCTTTGAGCACGTTGTCGTCGATGCAGGCGGCCGTGATTCTGTTGGTCTGCGCTCCGCGCTGCTGCTGGCCCAGCGAGCCGTGATCCCGGTCGGTGCGTCCAACCTTGACGCCGCCGCGATGACCGACTTGCTCGAAGTCGTCGAGCTGGCCCGTGACTACAACCCGGAGCTGGACGTGCGCGTGCTGCTGACCCGTGTCGATCCCCGCACCAAGGATGCGGCTGAGATGCTGGAATTCTTGGCCGAGCAGAAGTTGACCGTGCTGCCCACCAAGGTCTGCGAGCGCGTTGCCTTCCGGCGTGCCATCGGCGAAGGCGCTACGGTGCAGGAGCTTGGCCGCGACCAAGCCGCGATCAGCGAGATGGAAGCGTTCTTCCGCGAGGTGATGGCATGAAGGCAAAACCCGACATCGGCTTTGCCCAGCGCAAAGACTTGAACGAGTTTTTGGAAAGCGGCGCTGCTGATCGCGCCGAAAAGCCTGCTGCGGCACCAGTTGCTGCGCCACCGGCTGCAACACCGCCCGTGGTCGAGGAAGGGCCGCGCTACGGCCGCGCTCGGGTGCAAAAAATCTTCAACTTCCCCGAAGAGCTGGCTGATCGGCTGCGCGAGGAAGCGCTCGCACGATCCAAGCAGAAGGGCGGCAGGGTCACGGAGAAGGACATCGTGATCGAGGCGCTGGAAGCCTTCCTCAAGGGCTTATAGGTATATATATACCTATCTATGTATATATATAACGATTTCCAGTATGGACTATAGTCCATACAAGTGACGACACCAACACCATGTAGCGACAGGCGCAACGAATTCTGATATTGTTGCGATTGGGCGCGGTATAGGGTATAAACGATGCTGACGACAACTGCTAGTGTGGTCGCGCCGAAGGTTTTGAAGGAACTCATCGCCGCTGGGTCGGTTTCCGCCGCCCGAGTGGAACCCGGTGACAAGGGCCTTCTGATCGTGGTGCGGGCCGGAATGAATGAGCGAGTGCTGGGTGCTGCCCGTGGCGGCCTTCGGTACTTCCAGAGTCTCGACGGCGCTGCAAGCGTTTTGCAGGGCTACGGGATCATGAAGTTTGATGTGAACACGGAGCACTGGGTGCCCAAGACGATGGTGCGCGGCTACAAGCAAGCCCCGGCGTCTTTGGATGCCGACGAGTGACCGTCATGGCAAAGGAGAGAGCTGACCAGACAGCAGAAAACTGGAGAGTCAGAAACGACAAAGCCCGCTTTGGCGAGCGGGCCTTGACAGATAAACCGGGCAGGGTGCCCAGACAAATACAGCGTTCGCTTTGGCGGGTGAACTCTGTACCAGTGCAATAAAGCGACTGAAAGTGCTTCCATTGTACGAGTCTTAGCCCCTGCACGCAAGCGTGCGCACGCCCCTACGGGACGTGTGATGAGGGGTTATGGCAGGTACAACGGCACAGACACGAGACAACCAGACCGCAGATCGCTTTTTCCAGTCGGGCACCGCGCTCAATCGCGTGCTCACGGAAGCGCCCTATCTGCCGCGTTGCTCTGACGACAAGACGGCCACCCGCGTCCGGCCGCGCGAATACGCCATTCGCTACCCCTACATGCAGGTCAATCGGCCCGGCTTTGTGAGCTGGCTGATCTTCGACCTCGACCACACCAAGGCGATGATCTGGGAGGACGCTGGGCTTCCTGCTCCCAATCTGATCGTCCGCAACCGCCAAAGCGGCCACAGCCACCTCTACTACGCGATTCCCCCGGTCTGCACGACCGAGGCCGCCCGCAGCAAGCCCATCGCGTACATGAAGGCCGTCTACGAGGCCTTCGCTGCCCGGCTCGATGCCGACACCGACTTCCACAGCGGCCCCGTGGCCAAGACGCCCGGCCATCCTTGGTGGCTGACGCACGAGCTGCACGCCCACGTCTACGAGCTGGGGGAGTTGGCCGACTACGTGGACTTGGCTGTGTCCAGCCCGTGGGGGAAGGGGCCGCAGTTCGACGAGGTGAGCCATTCCCGGCACTGCATCCTCTTCGAGCACCTGCGCCACTACGCCTATTCCATCGTGAACCGTGAGCGCGAGCGCGGCTCTTTTGCCACCTTCACGCGGCTGCTCGAAGCCTATGCGCACAACCGCAACAGCTTCCAGAAGCTGGGCTTCATGGACAACCTGGCCCAGTCCTCACTCAAGGCCACGGTGAAGTCGGTCGCCCGCTGGACGTGGGATCGCTACACCGGCTGCGGCCGGTGCCACCGGGGCGTGATGCAGCTCGACAAGGACTTGCCGCTGATCGAGCGGCAGCGCCTCGCCGCCGCCCGCACCCACGACGTGCGCCACAAGGCCACCGAGTCCAAGGTGCGCGCCGCGTGCCGCCTGCTGCAACAGAAGGGCGAAGCCCTCACGCAAGCCGCTATCGGCCGCGTGGCGGGCCTCACAAGGCAGACGGTGGCCACCTACAAGCATGTGCTCGAAGAAGTGCTCAAGCCCGTCGCCGTGGCGATTTTGGGGGGCGCTTCGGGCAAGGCCGAGGATGTTAAACATGGTGCACATCAGGTAACTGCCGCCCCGCAGGGGGCCGGGGTTCCGGGTGCTGCTTCGGTGTCCCTTGAGCTGTTTCCTGCTGGGCCGGGTGTCGTGCCTGTGCTGGATGGCTGAGATGGAGCTGGTTTTGGTTTTGAGTAGCCCCAGCGTTTTTCAAACGCGAGTAGCCGCAAGTGGGTTGTGGGTAAGTCCGCAGGACTTATCCATCATCCCGCGCGCAGGGCGAAGCCCGGAGGGTGTTTCGCCGCGCGTCAGCGCGGCCCCCCTGTCACTTTTCGGCGTGGCGGCCGTGTCGGTTGAATGGAGTTCGGAGGATGTAGCGTATGGCTCGACGGTCTTTTGACGATGAAACGCTCGCATGGGTGCGAGAGATGCCGCTGTCGCAGGTGCTCGACAAGCTGCGCGATGATGGTCAGTTGTTCTGGCGTCGCGATCCTGACTTCGTGCCGGAGAAGGACAAGCGGACGGTGCGGCTGTTTTTGTCGTCGCCCTCGGGCTTTGCTTGGGAAGTTCTGGTGACGGGCCTCAAGTGGTTTGACGTGCGCGCAGGGAAGGGTGGAGGTGGCGGCATCGACCTCGTGATGCACCTGTTGGGCATCGACTTCGTGAAGGCCGTCAAGCTGCTTTCGTCCGGTGCCGGTGTGGCTGGCCAGCGTCGTCCAGTTCGGCCGCAGTGAAATTCGGGCGGCTCGCTGCTGCGCATCGACCGGGCTCTCGTGCTTCGCATCGAGCCTCGTGCCGAGTCTCGACCCCTGCGGGCTTCGATCTTCCCTCCCTGTCGGTCGGCCTGCCGCTTTCGCCGTCCCGGCGACCGAAACCCCTTCGGTTTCGGCTTCCCGCGTGGGGTCTTGCCCCACACGTCGCGGGGGAATGTGGGCGGGCTTTGCCCTTGACATCCCCCTCTGACGTGAGGCTCTGGTCGTTCCAGCCGCATCAAGGGTGCGCTGCGCCGTGATCCTCACCCGTTCGGTGCTCGGGCTGCGCCCTGTGCTCCGCGTGCGGCTTCCGGTCACGCCCTTGACCCGGCTTCCACTTGAAAACCGTATGTATATAGGTAGGTATATATATACATAAATCGAGCGAATCAAGCGGCTTGTGTGGCGCTGGGGAAGTCGTGACGCAAGGATGGTGGCTTGTTCATCACCGGAGATCGACTCCCATGCAAACTACCAAAACCACCCCGTACCACTGCGCCGAGCTGCGGCGCTCTGTGCCCGTGCTCCAGCGGATCGAATGGGTGAGCGGGATCGGCCAAGACGATGCCGAGCCGGTTGTGCTCGCCGAGGCCTGTGCGCTGGCCAGCCGCTGCCCGAGGGTCGCGCACTGCCCGCTGACGGCCGACGAGTAGGGCGGCTCGATGGCCGCCCCGGAAGCCCCAGCTTGCGGGCTGGGGCGGGGTCACGGTCAGTCCTTGAGCAAGACGATGTGGTGTGTGATGCCTGTGGCGATCAGCACAGCGTGCTCGTTGTTGCGGAACGGGTAGCCGTTGTGTGCGATGACGATGATGCGCATGAAATTCACCTCCTTTCTGGGCAAGTTGCCTCACACCTATTTATGCGGCGGCGCTGAAAAGGGGGTCGATTCAGAAAACGGAATTTAAAGCACGCTAAGGAATGCTCGATCCAGCAACGGCGCGGCTTTGCGTGTGGCGTCTGCCGCTGGAAGCGGCGTTTCGGCTGTTCTCGAAACTCGGCAGTCTCGGCGGCTCGATTCGAGAGCGGTTTTCGAGAACGGGACGGACAAGGCCAGCACTGGCGCGGCCCGCATTCTCACGGTGGCTTCTTGAAAATGGGATCGTCTCAGAAAACGGAAAATAAAG
>NZ_AWOR01000067.1 GCF_000761245.1 Comamonas testosteroni
ACTCCACAGCACCAAACCTCCCAAATTCCTTTGCAAGAATGTTGGAAACGACAGAGTTTCGCACCTTCGTCATCAAGACGAGGCAGCCATCACCATCAGCTGCGCGGTTATATGATCCTCGAATATTTGTGACAATTATCCTTTCTTGGAAAGGTATGGCATTTGGATAAAATAATAACCCTGCACCCTTTCCTTCTGCACCAAGGATGTCTATATTGCTGAAAGACATCTCTTTTCCGTCCGCAACAGCTATATGATGGCCGCTTGCATCAGCATTTCCACCCTTGTTGGCACGAATACGTATGTCGGTGATATAGCTATTGTCTGCGCTATCTAGGGATATGATATTCCCAGAGGAGTCCAGTTTCTTGATTTCAGCGTCAATTCCTTTAAGGAATAGTCTTGATACTGCAAATGGATTTCCTAAATACAATCCTTTTGTAAGAGTAACGGGGCCAACAAAAGCTTTATTCAACGCATCTGAGTCATCGGATAATCCATCCGATTTCGCACCATAGTCCTGTGGGGTTCGGAGTTCCCAACCCTTATCTTCCATGGTTCTCTGAACGGCGCCTGTTCCCTGCTGGCGGAATCCGATTATTTGGGAACCGTCATCCTCAGCAAGATCCAATCGGAGTTGATCCAAATTTACCGAAAATTCAAGGACATTACCGGTTCGCTTGAAATATCGTGTCCGAGCTCCAGAATGCGTCTCGTCATGGGAAATCTCCAAAAGCATGTCATCTTGAACGGATGACAAGGAAGACATAGCCAAGGCATATGTTCCAAACGTTGGAACGGTATTAACGACAATTTGCTGAGCCCTATCAGCAGATTCCTGGGCGTGATCAGCTGCATCGTTAGCCTCTTGAATAGCATCAGCTATTGGGCCGGAATCCGTTGCATCGTCTGGGTCAAACGTCAAGATCACATCTTCCTCAAGCACATTCAGGCCAGAAGAATCTGTGCGCAGGCTGTAGCGTCCATTTGCAGCATAGAACTCAAACGTCCCATCCTGGGCCGTCTTCAGCGGATTTCCAGCCGGAATAGTCCCGGCTCGATCGAGAAAAATAGTGGCATTCGCGCCCGACTCATCGAGCACAGTAATAGAAGCGCCGCGCACGGCTGCGCCGCTGACCGAAGTCAGATTGCTTTTGTATTTCTGCATGGCTTGAAGAGGTAAGAGTTAAAGGGCGCGAATGACCCAAACGCCGGTTGCGGACTTCATGCGAGCTTCGGTGCCGCCATCTGAAGAAATGGTTGCGATATGTGCGTGACTGCCTGCACCATTGGTAGTGCCACCGAATGAGTGGGCATGCGTTCCTGAATCAGTAGTTGGTATGTTTTGGGTAACACCACCGATGCCGCCATCAAATCCATTGCCAGGTTGTCCACTTGATGTGTTGACGTCAGGAACACCATGGTTGTGAGAACCGCTGCTGCCTGTAGTGCCTCCAAATGAGTGGCCATGCATTCCTGCGGCATCGATAGTTGCTCCATGCGCATGGGCCTTGTTTTGGCTGTCCTGCATGGCGCCAGCGGTCCCAGTGGATGCAGCCCCATCACCACGCAAAGCAACAGCGCCAATTGAGTTCGTCTGCTTTCCGTTGAGATCGGGAAATCGGAAGGTGCTTGATCCATTCCCAGTGGAGAAACTGCCGCGCAACGATGGATTACCTTGCCATGAAGCCTCTGTGACCAGAGGCATACCACCGCTAGACACAAGAGCCCAGAGGCTTGGGTAATCAGCCCGATTGGCTTCCTGACCATCCTGTGGCTGGTGCTTTGATGGAATGTGAGCGCGGTTTCCACCCCACCATTGGGTCATGCCGATGGCCGGCGCTGCGTCCCTCACCAAGTCGCGCAACTGGGCAATGAATGCCGCGTGCGAGCGCAGGTAGTTGTCCAGGTTCGGAAAGACCTGCTCGGAGCCTGCCGGGGAGTTATCCGAGGCAACAGGGTCCAGGTCATCAATGCTGCTGGGTACTGGCATGGCGTTTTGTCATGAAAAAACCCGCCAGGGCGAACCATGGCGGGTTGAAGTTGAGGACGTTTTGGAGCTGCCTGTTACCACCAGCGAATGGCGTAGATCAGTGCAGCGGCACCTCCCATGGCGGCGCCAACGGAGGCAATGACATAGGACCAGGCGACGCGGGATGCGACTTGCTTGGCGCCTTTCTCATCGAGTTGTCCTGTAATGGTCATCTTGGTAAACTTCACGGACGTTCTTCTCCTTGCTCTCTTCAAGGGGTGGAAACAAGAAAGCCCCAGGCGCTGGACACGCTCTGGGGCTTTCGCTTTAGGGGTTGTGGGTTAAGTCAACAGTTTCGAATCGGACATGACGTCCTGGGGACAGAGACGGTCAAGCCAACCTCCTCCATATCAGGTGGTCCTATTGCTGGGGCCAATTGCTCGCGATGCTGGTTTGGTACTATTCAGGCTATTTCCTGCTAGAAGTGAGGCGCGTGATGGATGCTTTCTGGGTGATGCTGTTGAAGCCGGTGATTGCGATTGCCTTCTTCACTCTCATCATTGCCCCCATCACTTGGGCAGCTTGGAAGCTGATCCCAGACGGCCCACTCAAGTGGAAGCTCTTCGACTCGACTCTACTTGAGCGTCACAGGTGGAAGACGACATGCGGGATCATCCTGTTCTATGTCGTCTTCTTCGCCTGCATGTCTCTGTACTTCAATCCTTGAGCGACAACAGACCTTCGATAGCTGTGCGGTTGGTAGCCGCGGCGCCGTGCTTCAGCGCTTTGCTTCCTCCAGCGCTCAGCAACCCTCTTGTGGCCTGAGGGGTTACTCTCGCCAAAGTCTGCTGAGCAAATGTTGGAGACAACAGTGCTTTCGCAAGATCATCAAGCACCATAGGCTCTGCAGCCTGCATACCGAACTGCACGGGCCTCAAGGCAGTCCTCATCAAGGCGCTCTCAGCCCAGCTTTGCGGCAACCCGGTTGGCCCAATCAGTTGCCGCATCATGTTTTGAGAGGCTAGCGACTTTGCAGTCTGAGAACCCGCACCGTTTGCAGCCTGGGCCAAATTGGCACTTAGCTCGAGTTCTTTTCGAACCGCGTTGAGAGATGCCATTTGAGCTGGCGTCATTACCTGGTCCAGGCTATTCACCCCTCTGAAACCAGTTGCATTCCTGACCAGACCCATTTCGTCATTCAACGCTCTAGCATAGGCATTGGCCTGCAGCTTCTGATTTCCTCCAAGATCTCGAATCGCTGCAGTTGTCTTGTCCAGCAGTCGCTGCCCCACATCCATCTGATTGAGCTGCTTTTTGCCGGCAAGAGTCGCCTCCCTCGCAGTCCTGAACTCAGGGATCTGTCTTTCCATCCAATCCACAAGTTGCGCTCGAGTTGCCTTAACCGCAGCCCCCTCCTTTCCAGCGATGCCAGCAGTCGGGTCTCTGAGCATGTCATCCATGCCCATTTTCAGATCTTGCAATGCCTGACCAGTGATGGTCCCAGGCTTGACTGCAGATGCAGTGATTGGCTTCCCTGCAGCATCTAGCAGCATGGATGCTGGTGAAACTGTTGGCTGAGTCAGGCCCAACATGCGTCCTTGTTCTTGAGCAATATTGCCAGCGCGACCAAGAGCAGACTTCACAGATGGCCGAGCGAGCAGTTCATTGAAGGCGGAATCAACAGGAACTGTCTTGCTGGTGGCGGCTGAATACAATGGGCCCGTCTGTGCCTTGATAGACGCATCCAGTGCTGCGCGCCTTGCCTCGTCACCGGCAATGCCCTGCAATACGCCAACACGGGCAGCATTGTTTTCTGCTGCTCGTTGGGCAAATCGACCGGAAAGCTGGGGGTCAATCGACTCTAGAGCGCGCTGCAACGATGCTATTCCTCGATCCCCGGTGGATTCCGCCAATGTCGGTATAGCGCCGGTTGCCGTTGCCCTGCTATTGGCGTTGGCGATGGCGCCTGGTTGTTCTGCGAACCGCTGCAGCACGCGCCCAACGACTTTCTCTCTCCCGGATTGGTAGAAAGGCTCCAGTAAAGCCTTACCACCTTGATACAGAGATCCAAGAGCCCTGCCAGCTACCGCGCCCGCAACACCCCCGGCGGCGCCGAGGGCTGCATTTTTGGCAATAGACTCTCCCTGGGCCGTGGGCTCCAGTATCCCCATCCCCCCGCCAGTAGCAGCCGCACCGGCCAAAGTGCCTGCCCCTGGGACCAGGAATGTCGGAGCAGAAAGTGCGACTTTCCCGAGGACAGAGCCAACGGTCCCACTGGTGGTGTTTCGCAGTGCTGCATCTGAGCGCCGTTTCTCATCAACTTCATCTTGGGATGCCAATCCAAGACGCTGTTTGGCGCCAACCCAAAGATCGTTCATACCCATGCCAACGCCTGCGAGAACCCTTTGCCCAACGCCCATGTCATCCGTTGGGTTGTAAGCGGTCTCCTGAGTTGGCGCGGACGTTCTGGCGCCTGATTGGTTTATCGGCCGGCCAGCCTGGGCGTAGTTCGCCTGGGCATAGGCCATCACCTGATCTTGCGTCGCATCGTCAGGCGCCGTGATTTCGTAGGAAGCGCCATCAGGCGCTGTGATGCGATAGGTCGCCATCTCAGTTCACTCTCTGAATGCCCCAGCCGCCAGGCGTTTGATTCTGGGTCGCCGGGGGCTGTGGTGCTGTTGGCATCTGTGGAACCGTGTAAAACGGCACCATGCTTGCGTAGTCAGGATTGCTTGCCACCGCCTGCACCTTGCGTTGGTGCTCGCTGTAGATGTGCTCCCCTGCTCTGCGGGCCGCATTGCTGAGAACTCGCATCTCATCCGGTGTGAGACTCAGGTCTCCAGAGATCGCGCGTTCCGCCAACTTGCTTTCATCATTGGTGATCGCCCCCTGGCCCCGCATCTGCTGGCGACCCTGCAGCGTGAGCTGAGCTAAGCCCTGCATCGCCGAGCGAGTGTTCTCCAGCTTCGCTTTGTGGTCTTTCCCACCCATGCCCAGCGTGTCAGCCCACTGCGCCACGGTCAGGCGTGCATTCGCTGTCGGCCCTGTGATCACCTGCCCAGAGTTCAGCGCCTGATCAATGCTGTTGGCCGCCTGGACCTGCTTCACCGCGGCATCAGCAGCAATCTGCGATTCCTTCATCATGGGGCCGATCTGGCCGGCCAGACTCTCGCCCATCTTGTTGTTGATCTGCACATTGGTGCGCGCGGCGCCGGCGGCAGCCTTGGCCTTGGAATAGGCCTGATAGGCTGGGTTGGCCACAATCTGACCGTTGACCATCATGAATGGCTGATTGGCCGTGTCCTGTACCTGGTCGGGGGTCAGCGACTTTTCCAAGGCGCTGGCCTGCTGCCCGGTATAGGGGTTCCAGCCAACCACCTGGCCGCCAATGTCCTGAGTCTTGATTTCAGGCGCATTGGTAAGGCCGGTGTTGCGCACGCCGCCGTATTCATCCACGCCATATAGCGACTTGGACCCATCGGCTCCGGTGACCTGTTGAATCTCCTTCAGCTTGTCTCGGCCTACATTGCGGATGTCGGCCCATTTGCTGGGATCGGAGAACCCGGCCTGTAGGAAAGTGGCTGGAGAAGCCGAAATGGCCCCATCCTCAGTGGGCGCCATCTTCGCCAGGGCATCCTGCTGCAGCTTGGCCTGGGCCATCTGCAGGAGCCGGTTATTCTGTGTATCCTGGGCCTGACCATAAGCAGAAAGGCCGAGTAGACCGCCGCGACCAATGGCCTGAGCCGTTGTGCCACGGCTGGCCAGAGCGCCCAGGCCCGCCCCCAGCAGCCCTTGAGCCACCGGCGAGCTGAGCAAGCCCATGACACCGCCCTGCTCAGGCTGCTGGCCAAAGACCTGCTGGTATGCGCCATAGCTTGGCATCTGTGTTGCCATAAATCACCCCCTGCGCGCAGCGCGCTGAGCCATGAGTTTTTCCGCGCCCGACATCTGGTTGCCTCGGGCGCCCGACAGCAGGCCAGTGAAGTCAGCTTGCCTGCCAGGGATTCCAGCGGACTGGGCAACTGGCCCTTGCGGGCTGTCCATGAGGCCCATCTTCCCGGCGATGCCGGCCATATCCGAGAACGTCTTCATACCTGCCGGCGACAGCAGGCCGGCTGTTTGGGCCGCCGGCGCCGCTCCGGGAAGAGCAGCACCCGCAGATGACAGGCCTTGTGCACCGCCCATCTCGGCCAGAGACGCCCCCAGCGCGCCGGGTGCCTGCAGACCAAGGCCAGAGGCCCCAGCAGTCAGTCCTAGGCCGCTAGCGGGAGCAGCTGCAGCACCGCCCAGACCACCCAATCCACCAGTCACTGCGCCCAGGCCGGCCCCGGTCAATGCGCCCGTCAGCGGGTCCTTATTCGTCAAGGCGCCGCCTAGGGCACCCACTGCCATTGGCAAGAACTGCAGCATTACTTACCCCCGCTCTGGTTTGTCGTTGTGGTGCTGCCGGCGGTGTTGTTCATCACGCCGGTCATGGCCTGCAGCTTTTTGTAGGGGTCGTCCTGCTGCTGCTGCCACTGCTCATAGTTGAAGTCGGCGTTGTTTTGCGCCTGGTCCTGCAGCGTGTTGCCAGCATTGAGAAGCTGATTCAGGTCTGCATAGTCCTGATTGGCGAAGCCCTGTGCCATGCCCAATGCCGACAGACGGTTCGCCTGATTGGTGTTGTACGCATTGCCGTACATCTGCGTGGCGACGTTGCCCAGGTTCTGCTGCAGCTGGTTCTGGGACTGCTGCTGCATCTGTTGCAGGCCGGAATTTCCGAAGGAGCCAGAACCGACCATGGCTGACTCCATCTGCGGTTTGGCTGTCAGGTTGTAGTTGTCGACCACCGACTTTTGCGCATTGGCCACCTGCTGGTCCAGATAGGGATTCGTCTGGTCGCCCATCATCTGCTGCAGATTTCCCTGAGCCTGATTCCACAGGTCAGAACCGCCGGTCGCCCGGTCGGTGATGCCCTGAAGCGCATGCTGCTGGGTGTTATTCAGGTCTGCATAGCGCTGTCCGCCGTAGCCCTGCCATGTTTTGTTTGCCAGCTGGGTCGAAAGGTTGGCCACATTGGAAAGCAAAGGCCGGATCTCGTCAGGATAGGCAATCGCGCTACTGCTGGTGCTAGTGCCGCCACCACCGCCGCCACAGGCCTTCATCTGGCCCATGGCGCGGCGCTTTTCTTGATGCGGATTCATATGGGCATCCTCAAGGTTGTGTAAATCGGCTCCCAGGAGAGATGCCGTTGATAGAGCCTGACTTGCGCCGGCTTGGCGCTGCAGCGCATCTCTGTGCAGCCGTTGGCCCGGGCCATGGCCGCCAGTTGCTCACTGCAGGCCAGCCAGTGGCCTCCGGGGGCGTACAACTCGCAGATATGCAGCACGCGGACGTTGGGAAGCTGGTCAATGCGCGTCACTGCCCAACCCACGGGCTGTCCGTCCAGGTCGATGCGTATCAAGTCGCGCTCACCACGGCTGAGAAGCAGCTTGAGTTGGTCACCAGTGATCTCGCCGCCCGAGGTTTCGCAGGCCCTGGCCAGCATGTGCGCACCGTCCAACCAGGCCCGGCCGATGAATGCCGCAGGGATGACTTGCAGCTTGTACGTCATGTTCCGGTCATCCCTCTGTCTTCTGCCCAGGTACCCGGCTCGCCACCGGCTACGCATATCCAACCCTTGAGCACATACTGAGCGCCGGCCGTGCCAAGAACCTCAGGAGCACTGTTCTTGATGTAATCCCCAGCCTGGTGTTTCCCGGTTGTTGGCGGTGATGTCAAAGCGTTGTAGCTGCCAGATAGCCGCCCCTCAGACACTGCATTGACCTGTTTTGCGAAGTCAGGCAGGACCTGGGCCAACGCGCGCAAAAGCGACGAAAGATCGTTGCCCAGGCGCAGGTTGTCGGTTTGCAGCTTCATCGGTACCCCGCCTGTTTAAGCCTTGGCTGAACGCCGATCAAGGCATAGTCGCCAATGCTGTCAACCCTGATCCGGTGCCACCTGGCGCGCTGCCGGAGGTCAAAAGCCGCATCGTCACGGATGGCCACGGACGCCTGTTTTACGGGCAGACCGCCATCATCCTTGGTGAAGCCCGTCGCCGTAGCGCTTTGAGGAGACACCTTCAGCCGCAGGGTTACGCGGTCGAGCCACGTCATCTGCTCTTCGTCGCCGAAATCGCCTGTGGTGAAGCTTGATGGAGCCGCTGGTCCGGCGAACGTCACAAGGCGGTCATCAGCATCAAACCCGGCCATCAGCTCCTGAGACTCGACCCAGAAGGGAGAATCAAAGTCGATCTGCGGACCGGTTTCATAGTCCGTCACCAGTTCCGATCCGCCGTCATACGTCGCTGGGGGCGATGCATAGCGCACCACGGCCCGGATGTAGTGATCGGCCCGGCCCCAGCGGCCAGTTGACGGGTGGAACACCAAGCCCTTGTCGACCTCACCATTCCCGCCCACGCTCGGGAAGAAGAACCAGGCCAGCTGATTCTGCTTGTCCCAGAAGGCCACACTTTTCTGCATGAACTTCGGGTCGCGCACGGAGACAAACCAGTCCCGCAAGATGCCGCGGCCAATCGGCCGGACCTGCACGCCGTCGAACGAGTAAATGTCGTCGTCGCCGATGAAGAAATGCGCCTTGCCTGTGTCGCACACTGCATCCTGGCCCACGCAGCCCACGTCAGAGTCGACCATGGTGTAGTTCCACACCTCGGCGGGCCCTGTGTAGCGCCCAACGTAGGTAGAACGGCGCTTGTAGACGATCACGTCATCACCGAGGCGGTGCGCGGCCGAGATTTCCCCTCCAGACTCGACCAGGCGCCCGGTGGTGCACAGTGTCGACACGTTTGGCGTCCAGTCCGATGCATTCAGGTATGCCGAGCACCACCAGCGGTCCGGCGCATCGCCGAAACTCGTGTCTGACGTGTTGAACGCCATCACAAAGCCCTTGAGGCTGACCAGAATCTTGGCCTTAGGGGCGCCGGCGACGGGCGAGAAGTCTGCTCCGGCGGTGCTGATCTGCATGCCGGCGCTCCGGCATGAGGCAACCGAGCTGTTGGCGAACTGGGCCAGTGCCCAGCGCTCGCTATCTCCCAGGCTGAAAGGGCCGCCAGTGCCGGAAACGTTGACCCAGGTGCGCCCTGTTAGCGAATACAACCCTGCAACTGTTCCAACCAGGGCAATGCGGTTGCCGTCCAGGTCAATGGCCGCCATCGCGCCGCGCACAGCTTCCGGCAGAGGGTCGACACCCACCACAGAGAGCGTTGGGCCGGGCCGCATGCCCAATTCAGAGGGAATCAGGTTGCTGCAGTCGGTCAACAGGCCGGCCATGGTCGGGTCGGCGTCGGGCATAAATCCCTGAACTGTGTTCATACCACCCCCGGTGCACTCACAGCCAGAGGCGTTCCGCCCCAGTTGTACCTGTTGTTTGCAGAGAGCATCTCCTGCACCGCCGCTTCGTACTTGGCTCGATACCCGGTCACGCCCTCAGGATCGCGCAGCCAGACCGCGCCCTGCTCGCAGCACTTCCACAGGTAGACGTCATAGTTGTTGCGCAGCAACCAGTTTGAGTCCTCGTTGAACACTAGAGGCGCATAGCGCTGGGTGTAGAGAATCTCGTAAGGAACGCCTGTGGGGCTGCCCAGGATCTGGGCAACTTGCCCGATGCGGGTGAAATATGAGCCACTCAGCTTGGAGCGGAAGTCTTCGAGCGTGAGTTGATAAAACGGAGCGCTGTTGATGCGCAGTTCCTTCAGCTCCTGCATGTCGTCAGGCAGGACGATCTGACCATTCAGAACGGTATCTGCATAACGCGTGGTCTGCATGACCGTCTTGATCCGGGGATCACGGGCAAACTCAGCCTCTGCCATGCGCACGAAGTCGGGGATGACGACATCCAGGTCAGTGCGGTTCAGCCAGGCGGCTACAGACTTCCTCAGGCTGATGTAATTGGCCTCGGCCGCATTTCCTGAAACAGCCAGCGATGGCAGTACGTATGTCATAACCGGCCCTTCCAGACACGGAAGACGCCGTTATCGGGGTCCTCCAGGAACTGCTTCAATAAACCCGAATCCTGAAGAACATCGGCATAGGTCTTGCCACGCTTCTGGGCCCACTCGGCCAGCACAGGGATGGGCACCGAGGCCACATGCTTGTCCCCCATGCCGGTTGTGTGCGCGCCGATGTTGTGCAGGCCTTTGGCACGTTCGACGGCGGCCGTGACGTCTGTCACCTGTTGGACAGTCACCTTGCCATCACCGTGGTCGTGCCAGAGGGTGCGCGAGTAGCCGTTGTTGCTCAGGATTCGTTTCTGCATAAATAAAAAGCCGCCCCGTAGGGCGGCCTCTTTCAGTTGGCGGATGGATCAGGGCTGCAGGTCGCGAATAGCGCCGCTGGCGGCTTCCTGGTTGGACTGCAGCGTCCACTCGGTGTTGATCATCCAGTTGTCGGCGTCACCGGTCTTAGCCAGAGGCGTCGCCTTCATTCCGCGCAGGGTCAGCAGCTTCCAGCGCTTGGGATCGATCAGGAACACATCACGGGCGCGCTGATGGCGGCTGTTGACCACCGTGTAGGTGCCGAAGTCGCCGACGTAGATGTCTGCAGTGGCCACAGTGGTGGCGGCCTTGGACTTCACGTCATTGGTCTTCTGGGCCACACCAGTGAAGCCCGAAAACGTTGCACGCAATGCTGCAGGCACGAACAGAAGCGAGGGATCTCCGCCCTGCTCCCAGCACTTCTGGCCAACGTCCTTCAGCATCGCTTCGGTGAAGCTTCGCAGCGTGCCGTCAGTCGGTGCGGTGTTGGTGTCGGGGTTCGGTGCAACACCGGTAGCGCCCAGATTGTTGTTGGTCGCCAGCCAGCCGGCAATGCCGCGAGCCTGGGGCGCAACACCAGAGGCTGCTGTGACCGCCGTGGTGTTGTTGATGGCCGCAAACTCGATGTCGCGCTTGAGCTCGAGCATCTTCTTGGCCTTCTGGTAGGCCACTTCCGACTTGCGGCCGGCCTTGTCCACCACTTCCTGCGTGCCCGTGACCGAGAAGGTCTTTTCGGAGATCTGTGTTCGGTTTCCAACTCGCTTAGTGGGTGTGGTGGCTGCAATGGTTGCGTTGTTGCCCTGCTCCACCTTGTTGTTGGCGGCTGCGCCCAATGCGTCGGTCTGCCACTCTGGGAAAACCGAGGATGCGGCTCCCTTGCTGATGGCCGACACGAAGGGGGTTTCTTCAGGGGAGATGCGGTAGATCACATCGGCCAGCTCTTCGCGGTTGTTCGCGTGCGAACTCCTGCACCTGTTGGTACTGCTTGGCAACCTGCTCCGATGCCTGCTTGCGCTCATCGGCCAGGGCCTGGGTCTTCTGCGTGTAGTCGGACTGCCGCAGGTAACCAGCCTTCAGCTCAGAGAGAGGGGCTTCCAGAGCCTCGCCGCCGGCAGTGGTCCACGAAATGACTGCATCGTCGGCAGGGGCCTGGGCGGCTTGTCCTTCGTCGTCTGCAGCTGCCTCTTGCTCGCCTTCCAGGTCGCTTTCGGCTTCGGTGGCGCCTTCGGCCTGGGAATCGTCTACACCTTCTGTTGATTCGGGGGCGTCTTGCGCTTGTCCTTCGTCTTCGTTCAGTGCACTGGCCAGGTCTTCCAGCGTCGGGCTTTGGTCTTGATCGTCGTCCATGGTCGTTGGTGTGGTTGGTCTGCCCAGGTGTGAGCCCAACGAAAAAAGGGCCGCACGCCGTCGCATGCAGCCCCTTGTCGGGTTGTTCCTAACTGGTCAGCCGGGCAAACCGTGCCCGGGCGGTGTTGAAAAACGGTTACTCGATGGTGCCGTCGCTGTAGGTCACCGACACAGGGCCGGCGCTCAGGCGGATGCCGCCATAGGTGCCGGGCCAAGTGATTTCAGAGGCATGCGGGTGAGTGGCAGCCGTGGCCACCACGTCGCGATCGATGTGCTTGCCTTCCACACGGCGCAGGAAGGCCTCGAGCGGCTCCAGCGGGTCCTGGGGGGCTGGATCATCCACTTTTGGATCATCTTCAGCCGGCTTGGAGACGGGACTGGATTCAGTCTCAGCCGCTTCCGCGACCACTTCCACCGTCTTCTCCTGGGCAGGAGGGGCTTCATTGCCCGGGGCCTCGTTGGTTTCCACTGCAGGCGCCTCGCCCGCTTTACTCTTTGCTTTAGACATCGCGCATGCGCTCCTGGATGGCTTGGAGACGGGACTGGATTTGGGCCTCATTGGTCAACTCGGCCTGCTCCAGCTTGTACCCGTCAATCACAAGATGGAACACTCGGAAAAACTGCTCTGCGCCCTTGAGCATGGCAACCGCGGCTTCGCGGCGCTCACGCTCATGGAGCGGCAGAGACAGGATCTCGTCCTTCAAAGCCTGCTCCACCACGGAGCGGGCCTCTTTCATCAGCGGGTCATCAAGCAGGCGCGTGGCCTGCTCTGCCCGGTATTTAGCGTCGCTCATGCTTGTCCTCTCTGGAACCGGCTGGCAAATCCGTTGATGACCTGTGCCACGTAGTCAAGCTGCTCCGGCGTGATGTTGGGCGCCTGCATGTTCTGATCCAGCTGCGTGCCGCCGATCAGGTTCTGAGCCGGCTCCGTCATCTGGCCGTCCATGCGTGCTTGGCCCATCACGTAGCCGGCGGACAGCTCGATCAGAGACTTCCAGGCGTCCTGCTGCAGCTCCATTTCCTTGAGCTGGCGATCTGCGGCGCGCTGCTTGTCACCTTCTGCCGCCTCAGCCTGGAGCTTGATTACCTCCATCTGCTGCAGATGCTGGTACTTCGCCTGCTCCATCTGGGCCTTGATCTGCTCCGGCGATGGCTGGGGCGGCTTCTGCTGAATCTTGTCGGGCGGAATCAGGAACTTCTCGGCCGCGCCCTTGAGCTTGGCGTTCTTGGCCAGGGCCTTGCCAAATTCATAGATCTGCTCCGGGCCGACCATGCCCACCTGTGCGGCCTGCTGCATGAACTGGCCGAACTGCTGCAGCACCATCAGGGTTTCGGTCTTGTCTCCCGTGCCGAGGCCAACGTCCGTGCTGACGTCCATGTCAGGCGACCACATGCGAGGGTCGAACTGCACGAACTCATCGCGCAGCCGGATGGTCAGCGGAATGTCCTGGTATTGGGTGATCAGCCTGAGCACCAGCTTGAACAGATCCTTCACCCCGCTTTCGGCGAACATACGCAGGATCAGCAGCATGCGCCTGTCGGCCATGTTGGAGATCTTGGTGATGCCCGTGGCGGTCTTGTTCAGGCTGTCAGCGTCAAGCCCCTGGTTGTAGCGGGTGACGCCGGTGCGGCGCTCTCGCATGCCTTGGGTCATTTCGATTCCGGCCAGCGACTCGGTGGCAACCAGGGCGGTCTTGATAGGCGACACAGCGTCTTGTGCTGGCCCCTCGCCCCGGATGATCCCGCCGATGCGATTGCTGATCACATCGTCCAGGTTGACGACTGCTTTCTGGTTGACGTAGGTGCGCGGATTGTTGGCCAGATACAGCGAATCCACATACTGGCGCGTCAGGCCGCTGCTCAGGCGCTGCAGCTCCGTCACCGGGTCAGCCAAGGCCATGCCGATCACGCGGTGCGGCAGCTTGATAGGCGTCAGGACAGCGTATTCGTGCCCCTCGACCTCTTCATTCTCCAGCTCGCGATCGCCAGACACCAGGATGCGGCGCCATTCGGCCACTCCGTCACCGTTGTAATCGCAGCGGATGAAGCCTTCAAACAACCTCACCTCTTCCAGCGACTTATCGGCGCTGTCGTTGGGCAGGCTGGTGCGTTCGTCTTCCTCCAGCAGGTTGCTGGCCCCGTCATAGCTCTTGATCTCGTCCACATCGCTGATGCCCATTTCCTTGAGCTGAGAGCGCGTGTAGGTGACCCATTCGCCCAGTAAGCGGGCCTCTTCCATGGTCTTGGCCGTGCGGTTGACCAGGAAGTCAGAGGGCGGAACGTTGCGCAGCTTCACGCAGCCGCGCTGCTTGCGCATGATGGTCAGATCGAACAGCTCTGGCATCTGCAGGCCGGCTGCCTGCATCACATCGGGCGTCAACTGCTCAGAGTATTCCGCCTCGATGATCGATACCGCAGGGTCTTGGGTCATCAGAGTGACCTGCTCCAGGGTAAGGCCACGGAACTCCTGCCGAACCGGGTCTTCTTGCACCCACTTGGCACGGACCACGCCGATCTTGCTCAGCAGCGAGTCCTTGATCCAGTCCATGAAGATCAGGAAGCCGGGGTTCTCGTTTTGAATGACGAAGTTCACGAGCTCGGTGGCCTGGTCTGCATACTCCGCATCACCAGGGCCTCGAGGCAGGAACTCGCCAATGTTGTCGCCGCAGAAAAAAGGCTCCAGGAAGTTCGGCAGTGCGCTCTCGATGGTCTCGAACACATCCCAGGAAACCACCTGAGAGCGGCCATCCACCTCGTTGCCCAGCGGCAGGCCCAGGTAATACTGCAGATTGCGCTGCTGCTCGGCCCGGATGCCACCGGTGAGCCAGCTCTGCGCATCATCGATTTCATGCTCCAGCACCTGCCGGAACGTGTCTTTTTCCATTGTCATCACACAATTCCTATCTGAGGGAGCGGTAACGGCGCCATGACGCGCGGCGGCTGCCAATCGCAGCACATGAGCCCGAAGGCGTCAGAGCCGTGGCTTGACCAGTCGTGCTCTGGGCCCAGGCCCACATCGCGCTGCTCGTTGCGCTTTTCGTGATACCAGGCCAGGGCATCGCGGCCCGGGCCAGTTGTTTCTTCGTTGAACCAGCAGCGGTGAAACTGCGAGCGTGTGGCCTCTACCCGCTTGAGCGCGGCGCCCTTGCCCTGGTTCGGGATGCTGCTGGCGTCAAAGCCGTGCTTGCGCAGCTCGCTCTCTGGGGTGACTGCGAACACCTTGTCGCTCGTGTCCCCGTCATGGGGCAGCCGGATGATGGTGTTCTCAGGCTTGTGACCTCTGCTGTGCAGCCATTCGATATGGGCCGCCATGGGCTGGCCCTGGGCTTCGTAGTAGTCGACCACTAGGATCTGCTGGCCCACGAACTGGGCTATCCAGAGGGCGAAGCTGTCGGCATCCCGTCCAGTGCCGCCGATGTCGGCATAAGCCCGGCGCTTCATGATCGGGTCCATGGGGACCACGCCGATGCGCCCTTGCTCCTTGGCCAGCAGCAACTGCTTCGTGTAATAGGCCCCAACGTGGCCTTCCTTGTATGCGCCTTCCCAGATGTGCTCGTAATCGTCTGGGCGCTCCAGCTTGTCGGCCTGGCGATCCCGCTCCAGCTTGGCCGGGAACTTCGGGTTATCGCGCCAGTTGATCTGCACACACTTGATGCGCGGATTCTTGGAGTGGCGGAACCGGCTCTCGACTGGCGCATTCTTGCGCAGCGGGTTCCATGTGACCCAAAGCTCGGCGTTCCAGCCGTCGCCCTCTTCCCGCAGCGTTGGGATCAGTGTCTGCCAGGCGGTCTCCGTGACCGGCTCGGCCTCATCGACCCAGCACAGCAGCAAGCGCCCCTTGGACTTGATCGAGGCAATGTTGCGGTCCAGGCCGGCGAAGGCGAAGCTGATGCGCCCATCCTTCGATCGGATGAACTTCTCGCCCATCTCGTAATAGGCCGCCAGGAATGGCACGTCCTCGATGGCCCGTTTCACTTCCTCCAGGCTGGAATCCTCTAGGGAGTTCATGAACTGGCGCGCGCACAGGATGATGCCGCTCGTGCCGGCCATGCCGTACTGGTAGCCCTTGAGCGCCGCCATCGTGGCAAAGCTGCGAGTCTTGCCAGAGCCACGGCCGCCGTGGGCCGCGCGCACGTCTGCCTCCCCCGAAAACAGCTCAATCAGCTTTTCAGGGAGGGCGATCTGTGCAGTTGTCATTTCTTCAGGGGGACCAGCTCAACGCGGGTGATGGTTTCGACGGGGCCGCCAGTCGGGCCTGTATGGGCAATCTTGTCGTTCAGCATTCCGAGGTGACGCATTGCCAGCTGGAGTGCAGAACCCTTGTCAAAGACCTTGGTCTTGAGCGTGTAGCCAGCAACCAGATTGCCGCGCCTACGCTTGAGAGCGCCACCGTGGGGCTGGTCTTCGAGCTCTTCATCAACTTCTTCGCTGCGCTCCATCTCTTCCTTGACCTCGATGGAGGCAATGGCCGCTGCGGTGTCCGAATCCATCTCGTGCGGATCCTTCATGGTTCCGTCATCTCGGTAGAGGCGGCGAATGTCGAAGAAGGCGATGCGCGCCAACTCTTGCAACACCCGATCTTGGGTGATGTGAGTGCGCTGCTCGCGGGCCTTCATGGCCGCTTTAATCGCCGTGTCTACCTCAACATTTCTCAACAGGCGTTCACCTTGTGATGCAGCAGTTCTTGCGCTGTAGCGAGCCCTGATCGCGGCCTGAGTCGCGTTCAGGTCAATCAGGTACTCGGCCACAAAGCGCTCTTGCTTTGGGGTGAGTGCCATGCTTTTCTTTCAATGAGGTGCCACCACACAGGCCTAGCGTCCCATGTGTCAGTGCATGCTTTGCCGGACGCGCCTGGTGGTGGCGAAACTGTCTTTGCGATGCACCCGCGTGGATGCAATGCAAAGAGCCCTCACTCGAGGGCTCTCTACCAGCAGTGGAGATCAGGCTGACGGACACATGCGCCAGGAGGCGGTCAGCACTGGGCGTTCACGCTTGGCCAGCGATGCAGCGAATGCAGCCGCCTTGACCAGGATGGAAGGCTTGGTCTGCTTCTGCTCGGCCACCTGGGAAGCCATGGCGCAGGCTTCCTTGACATGGAATCTGATGTAGCGACACACAGCGGCGATGGGCTGGCTGATGACTGCGGCCACAGAATGACCAATGAGAGCGCATGCGGCCAGGGCCAGCGCAACGACACGACTGCGGAACATAGGTTCACCTTTCGACTTGGTGCTGCGGCTCACAGCGGGATCCTTGCCATAGCGGGAAACGGGTTACTGCTCTGCCAGCTTGGAGCGCAGCTCGTAGCCCATCAGGGGCCAGATCTTCTGCACCGCGTTCTGGCGCGCGATCTTTCGGCCGATCTCAGCGTCGAAGTTCTCAGGGCTGGCGCATGCGCTCTCGCCCGTCACAGTGAAGCCGTTTTTCAGCACCAGGACGCAGAAGGTCAACAGCGAAAGCGCATAGGGGTTCTTCCCGCCGACGCTTGTATGGCCGCGATTTGCACGACCGACGCCATCTTCTGCAGTGAAGTAGTGCTCGCTGGCGATATTCGCCTCGATGTCAGCAGGCGTGACGCGCGCAGCGGTCTTGCCCTTGTCCTGGATCTCTTGCTCGATTGCTGCGTCGCTCATGACTGCCTTTCGGGAATAAAAAAGCCGCCGAGGCGAACCAGGGCGGCAGGTGCCGGCTTTCGGCCAGCAGGAGACAAACGAAAAAGCCCCGGCGGTTGAGGCCAGGGCTTTGGAATTTTTGGGCGCAACGGCCCGAGACGTATTCTGCACGAACTGTTTTTTGCGTCAACCCCCTATGACGCCCTTTTCCATCAGGCCGCGCGTGAACAGGTTGCGGGCCTCCATCAGCAGAATCTGGCGCTCTTCCCAATTGGCCGGAAGCCTGGGGCTGCTCCACACCTGGGCCCGGCTGTGCAGGTTGCGCGCCTGGAATGCCAGGGCGGTCCGGTGGGGCTGGGGGATGGCGTCCATCACAGCGTCCACGGTCTCCATGCATGGGCCTTCTCCATCGCTGCCCGCCGGGCCCAGGGCGCAGGACGGTGAGCGGCTGGGGTAGCCCTCGGCAATCGTGTCGCCGGCGCTCCAGTTGTGCCACTCCCTCAGGATCTCGTTGAGCAAGTCGTTCAGCTGGCACTCGTCGATGTGCTGGTGTTCTGCCACTGCGTTCATATTTGCTCCTATTTTTCTAGCATCAAGCGCTTTACTGTTATGTTCAGCGCTGCGATTTCATCCATCTTCTTGATAGCCCACATGCGCCTCTGGCCGTGCCAGCCCATGAGGGAGCCGGTGTGGCAGCTGGGGCACAGGGCAACGGCTGTGTATTGCTGGCCCTGTTTGATGTGGTGGGCTTCGCTGGGGCCGGGTTCATCGCAGACGCTGCAGGGCAGTTGCTTCACCCGGGCCAGATGCTCGCGCTCGGCATTGGTCAGGCGGTTCAGCACTGATCTCCCTCCCATGGCTTGAAAGCCACGCCCGCCTCAGCGCCGAAGGCATAGAGCCATTCGATGAAGCCGCGGGCCATCTTGTCGGTGAAGTCCTTGGACTGGGTTCCCAGCATTACGGTCTCACCACGCAGGCCACGACCAATGCGCAGATCACCAAAGCGCGCCCACTCGTCGCAGAACTGGGAATCGCGCAGCGTGTCCATCCGGAAGGCGCTGATCAGGATCCGCTTTGCGTCGTCGGTGTTGGCCAGGTCGCCGCCCACTTGCGCGCTGATCTGGTTGATCAGGCTGTGGAAGTGGCGGCTGTGGCGCTCTTGCCGGCGCTCGGGCCGGAGCTCCAGAACCAGACGGCGGCCATCCTCCAGCACCTGCTTGGCCTGCTTCCAGGCGCTGATGACGGCTATGTGTCCCTGCTCTGGGGTCTTGAGAACGAGGGTGAGGCGGTCGCGCATGTCACGCTCCTTCCTGCTGGAGCAGCCCGTGCTCCACGATGCGCAGCGCGCCGATTGCTGCCGCCAGCGGGATCTGGCCGTCGTACTTGCCCAGCACTGCGTTCAGGTCATCGACCAGCTCAGCGATCTGTGGGTATGGCCGGCCGCCGAAGCTCTGGGGGATGACGTTGGATGAGGTCGTGTCCATGGTCAGTAGCCCTCCATGCTGTTGGCAGCACCAGCGATGACCAGGGTGATACCCAGCACCAGGCCGGCCAGGAATGCGGGGATAAGCCAGAGCCAGCTCATGCAGTCACCTTTTCTGGTTTCCCAGCCCATGTCAGCGTTTCATCTTCTCCACCGTGGTCTCGGATGGGGCGCAGATACTTATCCTCTGCGAATTCCGTCTCAACGATGATTCCGTTTTCGTGAAACCTCATCACCGTGCCCTCGGAGAGCACCCACATGTCGGAGGTACCGATTTCGAATAACTCTCCGGTCGTGGAGTGAGCAAAAGATCCTTCTTCCATCAATGCTTCAACTCTGACAATCCGGCCAGAACTCTTGTTGCCCGATATGACTACACCAAGCTCTCCGGGTTTCATATTCAGTTTCATACCAACTCCACCTTCCCCCAGTGGGCCAGCAGCACCGCTTCGGCGCGGTTGTGGTCTTTCTGGCGCGTGAGGTCGCCGGCGGCTTCCGGGTGCAGCTTGCGGGCCATTTCCAGAGCTTTGGTTTTCTCGGAGCCAAGACGGAACAGCTTCTTCCAGGTCTGAGGCGGCACATGCTGCACGGGCCACTTCAGGCACTCAACCACAGTCTCGATCGCTCCCAGGCTGCGCAGCAAGCTGGCCTGCGTCTGCACGGAGTTGTTCTTGCCGCCCATGGCGATGACGCGCTCGATGAAGACTTGCGGTTTGGCTTCACCAGCAGGGCAATGCTTGAGCAGCAACTGGCACAGTGCATAGCCGTCGATCTTGCGTTTGACCAGGGAGTCCGGGCCAGCCCCGGGCACCGGCATGGTGGGCAGGTCAAAGACCGCTTTCACACCAGCCTTGTCCAGCACCGCGCAAGCACCTGTCAAACCTGGGTCGATTCCAATGATGATCATGATTCGTTGCTCCTGCTTTTATTCGTTGATGGCTTACAGACCGAAGTCCTCCAACCCCAGCTCAGGCGGGCACATGGCCTGGCAGCGTTGGTCGAAAAATTCAAGGGCCCATTCCTTGGTGGCCACGTTCATGGCCATCTCTGTCAGAACTTCGAGGGTCATCTGAGGTGCTACATCCGGAAAGCGGCTCAAGCTGGTCGGCTTGTGGATGAACTCGAAGACCTCAATCAGATTGACGGGCTCGCTCTTGCTGTCGAGCACGCGAATGGCGAAGTGCACGCATTGCGCGCCACGGCTGACCATGGACACGCAGTTCATTGCAGCCAGCAGGTCCTCGTCCTGGCCTTCGGTCATGAGGATGCTGTTCAGGGCGCATGCCTCTTCCTGGGTCATAAAGCTGGCGTAGGTCATGCGAGAAGCTCCTGTTGCGTGGTGGTGTTGGCCAGCAGGTGCATGGCCTGCTCTGGCAGCGTGGAAATGCGGGTCTTGCCAGTGGGGCTGCCGTTTTTCAGCACCGCAATGGCACGTTCACGGTCTCCGACCAGAGCGGGCCTAGGCAAAGGGATGCCGCGGCTGGTGTAGTCGTGGTCCGGCGAGCGGTCGCCCGGCAGACGGCGCTGGTACTCGAACTGGCCGCTTTCGGTGTAGGCCCGGTGGGCAAGCTGGAAACGGTGC
Organism: Comamonas testosteroni; assembly: GCF_000761245.1. Classification (GTDB taxonomy): domain Bacteria; phylum Pseudomonadota; class Gammaproteobacteria; order Burkholderiales; family Burkholderiaceae_C; genus Comamonas; species Comamonas testosteroni_C. The sequence goes on from NZ_AWOR01000067.1 coordinate 20,287, forward strand.
TGCAGGTAGGACAGTTCTTTGACTTCGGTCCGGCACACCTTTGGCCAGCCGCCCAGGTCTTCGACCACGGCATGGATTGCGGGATCGTCAAACACCACGTCGGTGTAGGCCCCCACAGCGCCAATCGCCTCCAGAACCTTGCCCCAGGCCATGGCAGCACGGTCGGTGGTGGTGCCCTGTAGGACGCGGGCAATGTCGGCTACCTTCGGCGCAAATTGGCCGTGCTCGGCATCTGTGCAGTGGCGCTGCATCGCCTTTTCGATCTGCTCCAGGTCGAAGGCCTGGCAGGCGTTCCACCACAGGTCCAGCACAAAGCGGCTGGCATCTTTGCCGTAGTAGGCCAGCACGTCGGTGATCAGCTGGGCAAACGATGAGCGATCGGACTGTCGCATGTCATGCTCCTTCTGCGGCCCAGGCGTCGGCCACGTTGCGGTTGCGCTGCTCCAGGGCTTCCTGGCGGTTTGGCGGGATCACGGTTGTGCGGCGGCCGGGAACAGGCGGCGGCAGCGCGGCGGCCAGCCACTCCAGCGGCTGCAGGGGCTTGGCCTTTGCACATTCGCGCAGCTTGTCGATCAAGGCTTCATCGCCATGGGCCTTGCGCAGGCCACCGAGGAAGGATCGGCCCTGCTTCTCCCCTGTCCCGGCGTTGACCAGCATGGACAGCCCGTAGCCAAAAATGATTTCTGCGGGGTCTGTCAGCTTCGGCGGCTCGCCGCCCGTAGCGTTAGCTACGGAACTATTTATTGGTGTTGGTGTTGGTGTTGGTGTTGGTGTTGGTGTTGGTGGCAATGCGTTGGCATCAGAATCCGATGCCGTGGCATAAGAATCTGTATGCCGTGGCATTGCCGGTGCATCACCACTTGCAGTGCCGTTGCCATTCATGTGGTCGCCAGATTGATCGTCGCAGGCATTGCCAGCTGGCTTTTTCCAGCGCTTGTTGGCACGTTCCCGTTGCTTCTCCTGCTTGTCCAGCATGGTTGCGATTTCGGCATCTGCACGGCGGTTGATCCAGCCGGCTTCCGTCAGCTCGAAAAACTCTTGCAGCACCACTTCAACAGCTTCACGCTGGCTTTCAGTGGTGGCCAGGACAAGGCGGCAGACAGCGCGCAGCTCAACCGGCAGCGGCTTTTCGGTGATGTAGTAGGTGTCGAGAAGACGGCGGTATGCCGCGTCCTCTTCCCAGCTCAGATGCCGGGTGGCGCTCAGGTAGTCGCCAATGTGAAAGGGGTAGTAGTTCATGGCCGGCCGCCTTGAACAAATGCGTAACGGAAAAGTTCAGAGAGGGCCATCAGCGCCTCCGAAATGGCAAAACCCGGCCCTGCTGCTGCTTGATGCGGTAGCGTTCGTCCAGGCTCTGCTGTGCCAGCTTGGTGGCAGCTTGTTGAGGGGTAAGCCCATGCTCTGCGGCATAGGCATCGAGTGCAGCGGCTTCTTGATCCGAAAGATCGAGGGGCTGCCCGGTGGGTGGTGGTGCTGGCACTGTTTTTCATTCCGCGTTACGCAACCGTTGCTGAAATGACGCGCCAGCGTCACGAGTTTGTAGCTCGCATTTCTGTAGCAGCCGCTGCAGACTTGGAGCTATGGAAACGAGTCAAACCCTCCAAAACCAGCTCACGCAGAAATACAGACTTCTGCATGCCGTTGAACTCGGCCATCGCTTCGGCCAGCCTGTCCTCTGCATCGTTCAGGGACAAGTTCACACGGTTCTTGCGAATGTGGGCGGGGTCGGCGTACATGGCTCAGGCCTCTTGAGTAGTTGTGGTGGGGGAAACGGGGGCGGCCTGCTCTGCTTGCTGCATGCGCCAGAGGGCGGCCTGCACGCGGTCGACGATGCGTGCCGGAAGAACTTCAGGCCACTGATTGACGGCCTGATAGCTCACACCAATTGCTTTGGCAGCAGCCGGGATGGAGCCGCCCAGTTGTTGAATTGCTTCAGCTTTGTTCATGCGCGAATTGAATCATGATTCATCTTGAAATGCAATCACTATTCACATTCCTTCAAGCATATTTCAAGCATGATTGAATACAGCGAGCGCCTCAAGGCGGCCATGGATGCGCGATCGACCTCCGTATCCCAACTCGCCACAGGTATGGGAGTCAGCTATCAAGCTGTCAAACGCGTACTCGACGGCCTGTCAAAAGCTTTTTCTGCAGCCAACAACACCAAGGCTTCAGCCTACTTGCGCGTCAGCCCAGATTGGCTTGCAACCGGTGTAGGGTCTATGGATGCGACATTCGATAGAAATATCCGACCCATCGCCGCAGGAATGCGTGCCTACCCTGTCATTTCCAAGATTCAGGCAGGGCGCACAAAAGAGATGGTGTGTCCCTATGAGCCAGGCGATGGCTTCGCAGTCGAATTTGGCGAGAACGATGCTTCTGCATGGGCGTTCTACTTCGAGATTGAGGGAGATTCGATGCTCCCAGAATTTCGCGAAGGTGACAGGGTTCTGATTGACCCCGAGGTGATTCCGCGACCAGGAGACTTTGTAGCGGCTCGAAATTCAGAGCAAGAAGCCACATTCAAAAAATACCGAGTTCGTGGAATTGATTACGCTGGCAAAGAAATTTTTGAGCTCGTTCCATTGAATGATGACTACCCCATTTTGCGAAGCGATGAGCATGAGTTGTCTGTGATAGGGACAATGCTGGAACATAGGCGTAAGTTTCGGCGATCGAAATGATATTGAAATGTATAAAAGATTATTTACTATCGCTTGGATTTTTCTGATTTTCACTAATCCTGCTTACGCGCAGCGAGTAGGCTTAACTCGCGGCGCCGGCATGGTCAGCTGCGGTGAATTTATAGAAATACATCAGTCTGGTAGGTCTAATGCTGCATTCAGCCAGTGGGCAATGGGTTACATGTCTGCATATAACCATTTCGCTTCGCACCCACAAGTCAACATACCAGAGCCAGCAACCATAAATCTATATGCGGAAAAATTCTGCAAAGAGAACCCATTGGGTAGGTTTGCAGGAGCTGTTTCAGCATTGATCGCTGAATCTGGGGGATTCAAGCCTTCTGGTTTCAAAGACAAGAATCAAAATTACTAAATGAACCTCTTCCACGTCGCGCCAATACCTCTTGGCGTGGGCTCGGTGATTGAGCCGGGGAATTGGGGAAGGCTAATGCGATTCAATGATCAACAATCATTTGTTGTTCAAAGAGAAAAAATTCTTGAAGAAGTAAGGGCGGCGCATTACCCCAATAAACCATCAAGAATGAATTGTGTTTTCTGCTTGATGTTTTCCTCAGATGCCGCTGCCTATCGAGATGAATTCGGCCCGAGAAATATCATCTACGAGGTTGAGGCTACTCGTGAAAGTGCATCCGTGCATATTGCACCAATAGCACTTGTTCCATCAGAAGAAGTTAGTGACTTAGCTCAAGCAGCGCACAACTACTGGACTTTCTCATTGGTCGATCACGCCCAAGCAAGCAGTACAGATCAACAACCCTATCTTGTTTCGAATGTGGTGACCAAAAGCATGATTGCATCCGCGCCGGAGATCCTGCTCAGCTGCTCCATCAGAGTTGTGTCTCGTCTTGATGAACTTGAGCGTTAGGCCGTAGAGCTCCAGCGCTGCATTGAGCTCACCACGGTCAGCTCTTAGCTGCAACGCCCTCGCCTCCTTCCAGAACGCATCCTCAACCAGCCCGCCCAGAGCGGGCTTTTTTTCGTCTGTGTGGTGTGTGGTCATGGGTGGAGCTTACCCTTGACTGAATAGAAATTCAAAATAAATTTAAATCATGATTGACACCGCTAACTGAATCATGATTCAATTCACCACATCGCAGCACAAAGCAGTAACGCAAAAGTGCAGCGAAGGGACTCAGTCCCGGGGCGCCCGGATGCAAGCCTATCTCTCCGGTGAGGGTGGATCCCAAGAGCAGAAACAGCCAGCGGCATGGGTGTGCCGCGACTGGGCCTGAAAGGGCTCAGACCAGAGCGTCTTCGTTGAGGGCGTTGCGGTTTGAGAAGGAGATTGAGATGTGAGCTTTGCCAGCATGCGGCCTGCATGTGCCCTCCCCCGCTGGGCTAAGCGGGGCCAAAAACAAAAGCGTCTTCATCCGAGGGCGCTTTTCTTTTTTCAAAAGGAGCAACCATGGAAATGCACATTTCACCGGCTACCAAGCACCGGGCCGAGCTGGCCAAGATCATGGCGGCAGCCGATTCTTTCCAGCCTGAACGCGGGATCATCGCTGGCGGCGCGCTCACAAGCGCTTTCACTGGCCGCGAAATCAACGATATCGACATCTATTTCGGCTGTGTCGGCGACTTCCAGTTGGCAGTGCAAGACGCTTATGACGAAGGCTGGTGGTGTGTGTCCGCAACTGATCGCGCGGTGACTTTCATCCGTGGGCCGCGCGTCATCCAGTTGATGTGCTTTGGCTTCTTCGCCAGTCCGGCAGAAGTATTTGATGCCTTCGACTTCACGGCCTGCATGG
>NZ_AWOR01000068.1 GCF_000761245.1 Comamonas testosteroni
CCAAGAAGGCTGCAACTGCTGCCAAGGCCGCCGCCCCCAAGAAGGCTGCAACTGCTGCCAAGGCCGCCGCCCCCAAGAAGGCTGCAACTGCTGCCAAGGCCGCTGCTCCTGCAAAGGCTGCACCCAAGAAGGCTGCCCCCAAGAAAGCTGCCGCACCTGCACCTGCACCCGCCGCCGTAACCGAAACCACCGCACCCGTGGCGCAGACCCGCCTGGCACCTCAAGCCGCCTGGCCCTTCCCCACAGGTAACAAGCCCTGATCGGTTCGCTGACCTGCACGCCATAAAAAAGCCCGGCCTCTCTTGCGAGAGCCGGGCTTTTTTACATGCGCCGCGATCAGCACCCTCAGGGCACTGACATCGCATCAGGGCTGGAAGTCCAGCTGATAGTTCTGCGGGCCGCGTTGCGCAATCTTCAGCGCCCCCAAGCGGTTGCCCAGTTCGGCGCAGCGCAGCAGATCCCAGCCACGCTCCAGACCAAACAGGAAAGCACCGCGCCAGGCGTCGCCACAACCCGTGGGGTCGACCACGGCGGCGGGCTTCACCGGCGCCACCAGGGTCTTCTCACCCTGCTGCCAGACTTCGCAGCCCTCGGCACCCAGGGTCACGACCAGACCGCGCACCTTGCGCGAGATCTCGTCAAAGCTCAGGCCCGTGCGCTCGCTGAGCATCTTGCCTTCATAGTCGTTCACTGCCACCCAGTCGGCCTGCTCGATAAAGGCCTTGAGCTCGTCACCATTGAACATGGGCAGGCCCTGACCCGGATCGAACACGAAAGGAATGCCTGCAGCCTTGAACTGGGCGGCGTGGTCGATCATGGCCTGGCGGCCATCGGGAGCAATGATGCCGACCTTGACCTCGGCGGCCATATCGGCCGTGATGCGGTTCTCGTGCGCCTGCATCATGGCTCCGGGATGGAAGGCCGTGATCTGGTTGTTGTCATGATCGGTCATGATCATGCACTGCGCCGTATGCGTGCTCTGCAGCTGGCCCACATGGCGGGTTTCGATACCCAGGTCCCTGAAGCGCTGCACATAGTCCGCGCCGTCGCTGCCCACCATGGCCATGGGATGCGCATCGCCACCGAGCAGCCTCAGGCTATAGGCAATATTGCCGGCGCAACCACCAAAATCGCGGCGCAGCGTGGGCACCAGAAACGACACATTGAGGATGTGCAGCTGGTCGGGAAGAATCTGGTCGGCAAAACGACCTTCAAAGGTCATGATGTTGTCGAATGCCAGCGACCCGCAGATCAAAGCGGCCATGATGCGTTCTCTTTCAGAAATGGATGAAGGGGGGCTTGCACCAACCAGGATGTACAACGGGCATTTCTATTGACGAGACACCTGCCTGATCCGAATTTGCGCAAGCCGTATTAGGGATAAAAAACCAGGGCCCGATAACCCGCCACGGCAGCGCCAAGATCCTGCACTTGCACAGGCACGTTGACGCTCCACTCCTGGCGGGCTTGCAGCTGCTGCGGGGCCCCCAGAGGCTTCAGGTCGATCACTCGGCGCAGCAAAGGCCTGTCCTGTGCATCGGTCAAGGTCAGCTCGGCCATGGGCATGGCCACCGGCACATCGGAGCGATTCTCCAGGGTCAGGCTCCACTGGTACTGATGGGCATCGGCAAGCTGCTTGAAGCCCGAGCCGCTGATCACCACATCGGCAATCGCGCGGCGGGCCTGCAGCTCGCAGCCTGCCAGACTGCAGGCCTTGGTCAGCACCGGAGCCAGCGCCGGGTACTGCGCAGCCAGCACATCGCGCTGCTGCCAGGCATGCTGTCCGACGACACCGGCAACAGCCGCCAGTGAACCCAGCACCAGCGCCACACGCATGCCTGCCGAGTGCCAGAAGGCCTGGCGTCGGGCCTGGCGCACAAAGCCCGGCTCATCGCCAGCAAGGGCCGCAGCCTCATCCTGATCCGTATCCGTGACAGCTTGCGCCCGGTCCCTGGCAGGTTGTATATCGCCGATATCGGCGTGCAGCAGCGCCTCTTTCGAGGCGGCCTCGACCCGGGCCTCATCCTCGAGGTCCTGCGCCGCCTCGGGCGTCAGGGCCTCGCTAGGCGGCGGCGAAGCCAGCAGCTCTGACTCCAGCGCCGGCTCGGCGGGCGCGGGAACATCACTAGATTCCAGCCCGCCTTCGGACTCCCTCGCATCCGGATGAGTATCTTGCCGGACCGCCGCTGCATCCTCTTCAGCCAGAGGACGCGCCTGATCGACAAACGACGGCTGTGCATCCGCCATCCCGGGCATGGACCCGGACAGCTCGGGTTCGGAAACCGCATCGGCAGTCTGTGCTGCCGGTGCGGCTTCTGCGGCCTGAGCAACAGCCGGCGCAGCGTCCACGGAATCCGAACCCGAATCCAGCAAGGCCTCAGCCTTCTGCGCATCGAAGGCGGAAGCGGGCAGCGCAGAATCTGCGGCATCCTGCTGCGGCCAAGCCGGCGCCCGCTGACCAGCCTGCGCCGGCTGCATTTCCTGCTCGGGCGGCTTCTGCGACACATCAGCAGCTTCCGGCTGCAGCAGCTCGTCGGGCACGGACTGCAAATCCTGCGAAGCATCAAAGACGCTTTGGCACATCCCGCAGCGCACCCAGCCCTGCGAGATACGCAGCTGGTCGGCAACCACTTTGAAGCGGGTTCCACAGGAAGGGCAACGGGTGACTTGGCTCATCAAGATGTCATTGTAGGCAGCAACCACCCACACACCTGCTGGCGGCGGGTCTGTCTCGCAATCAGGCCGCGCGCCGGGCGGTCATGAGAATCCAGCCGTCCTCGCTATCGGCCACCTCAAGCCTGAGGTAAGGCGCATAAGCCTCTTTCAGCTCATCGGCCTGGCGCTCCAGAATGCCGGCCAGCACCAGATTGCCACCGGCCTGCACACGGCCGCACAGCAGCGGAGCCAGCACCTTGAGCGGCGTGGCCAGGATATTGGCCAGCACGGTCTGGTACTCGCCGTCAGCCGCATCGGGCAGACCGGCCTTGATCTCCACATGGTTGGCGCTGCTGTTGTAGTTGGTCGACTCCACGGCGGCGGGATCGATGTCCACCGCATCCACATCGGTCGCGCCGAACTTGGCTGCACCAATGGCCAGGATGCCCGAGCCGCAGCCGTAGTCCAGCGTGCGTCCCAGAGTCGCCTGGGGCTGGCGCGCTATCCAGCGCAGGCACATGCGGGTGGTGGGATGGGTGCCGGTACCGAAAGCCAGACCGGGGTCCAGGCGAATGCTGACCTTGGCCTGCTCGGGCAATTCATGCCAAGTGGGCACGATCCAGAACTCGGGCGTGATGTCCACAGGCTCGAACTGCGACTGCGTCAGACGCACCCAGTCTTGCTCGGGCACGGGCTTGACGGCCAGAATCTTGCAGCCTTCGAAGAAGTCCTGCAGCTGCAGCAACTCGCGCGCCTCGGTGGCCGCAGCCTCGCTGGGGTAGAGAGCGATCACGCGGCTACGGTTCCAGCCTTCCTTGGGTGCGGGCATGCCAGGCTCGCCGAACAGCGCCTGCTCGGCTTCGGTCTGCGCATCGGCATCTTCGACGGACACGCTCAATGCATCAAGGGCATCCAGCGCATCGCTAATGGTTTCGACCCGGTCTTCGGGGCACAGCAGGCTCAGCTCAAACATGGCCATCCTTTCTAGCAACCGCGTCACTCGTGTCAGGCCGGAGCCGACAGAGACAGCGCAAGTTGTACTTTCCTGAAAAACGAAAATGCTGGCCTCCGTTGCCAGAGGCCAGCATGGGAACTCAGAGCTGCAAGGCTCCTGATCTCATCGCTTGCTGGGCGTGCGATGCGTCAGCCACTCTTCCAGATAGTGGATGTTGGTGCCGCCTTCCATGAACTTGGAGTCGACCATCAGATCCTGGTGCAGCGGAATATTGGTTTTGATGCCTTCCACCACGGTCTCCAGCAAGGCCGTGCGCATGCGGGCCATGGCCTGCTCGCGGGTATCGCCATAGGTAATGATCTTGCCGATCATGGAGTCGTAGTTGGGCGGCACGAAGTAATTGTTGTACACATGGGTGTCAACACGTACGCCAGGGCCGCCGGGAGCATGCCACATGGAGATGCGGCCTGGCGAAGGGATGAACTTGTACGGATCTTCGGCGTTCACACGGCACTCGATGGCGTGCCCCTTGAACTCGATCTGGCGCTGGGTGAAAGGCAGCTTCTCGCCGGCAGCGATCATGATCTGGGTGCGCACGATGTCGATGCCCGTGATCAGCTCGGTGATGGGGTGCTCCACCTGCACGCGGGTGTTCATCTCGATGAAGTAGAACTCGCCGTTCTCGTACAGGAACTCGAAGGTACCCGCACCGCGATAGCCGATCTTCTTGCAGGCCGCAGCACAGCGCTCGCCGATCTTCTCGATCAGACGACGGGGAATGCCGGGAGCCGGTGCTTCTTCGATCACCTTCTGGTGGCGACGCTGCATGGAGCAGTCGCGCTCGCCCAGATACACGGCACTCTTGTGCGTATCGGCCAGCACCTGGATCTCCACGTGACGTGGGTTCTGCAGGTACTTTTCCATGTAGACGGCAGGATTGCCGAAAGCAGCGCCGGCTTCGGCCTTGGTCATCTGCACGGCATTGATCAGCGCAGCTTCGGTGTGCACCACACGCATGCCGCGACCGCCGCCACCGCCCGAGGCCTTGATGATCACGGGGTAGCCAATGGTCTTTGCAATGCGCTTGATGAGTGCGGGATCATCGGGCAGTTCGCCGTCCGAGCCGGGCACGCAAGGCACACCGGCCTTGATCATGGCTTGCTTGGCCGAAACCTTGTCACCCATGGTGCGGATGTTCTCGGGAGTCGGGCCGATAAAGGTGAAGCCGCTCTTCTCCACTCGCTCGGCAAAGTCGGCGTTCTCTGACAGGAAGCCGTAACCGGGGTGGATGGCTTCTGCATCGGTCACCTCGGCAGCCGAGATGATGGCCGGCATGTTGAGGTAGGACAGCGGAGAAGGAGCCGGGCCGATACACACGGCCTCATCGGCCAGCTTGACGTACTTGGCATCACGATCGGCTTCGGAATACACCATCACCGCCTTGATACCCAGCTCACGGCAAGCGCGCTGGATGCGCAGGGCGATCTCGCCCCGATTGGCAACCAAAATTTTCTTAAACATGAAGTTCCTCGCAGCTTGGTGCCTGTGCCGCAGCACAGACCACTGCCAATGACTCAGTCGCGCAGCCAGTGGCTAGCGCACCTCGGCGCTGCAATGCGAACTGCATGCAACGCCTCATGATCTATCACTCGATCACGAACAGAGGCTGGCCGTATTCCACAGCCTGGCCGTTTTCACCCAGAACGCGAACAATGGTGCCGGTCTTGTCGGCTTCGATCTCGTTGAGGATCTTCATGGCTTCGACGATGCAGATGGTTTCGCCTTCCTTGACCTGGCTGCCCACATCCACAAAGGGCTTGGCGCCAGGGCTGGAGGCACGGTAGAAGGTACCGACCATGGGCGACTTGACCACATGGCCTTCTGCAACAGCCGGGGCGGCCACCGGTGTGGCGGCTGCGGGAGCGGCAGCCACGGGGGCGGCCATCATCGGTGCAGCTTGCACGGGGGCTGCGACGTATTGGTGGACCACACCTTCGCTCTTGACGATACGGACCTTGCCCTCTGCTTCGGTGATCTCCAGTTCCGACACATTCGATTCGGACACCAGATCAATAAGGGTCTTGAGTTTTCGCAAATCCATGGGAGCTCCAGCGACGTAATTCTAAACAGGGCGCGAATTTACCTCAAATTCGGCCTTCTGCGTGCATTGGCAGATATTTTTCACTAACGTCGCCATGGAATTTAGTTACCTACACTTTTCTGACGACAAGAGCAATGTTCGTTCGCTCTATTTGCTCCAATCTGTCAGATCTTCGCGGGAAAGCTCGCCTATTTTACGTTGTCGCACTTGTCCCTTGGCATCAAAAAGAACCGTGAATGGCAGGCCACCCTGCAAGTTGCCCAGGCTACGGCTCAGCCCCAATCCCCCTTGCATGGCGATGGCTACCGGAAATTGCACGGGTTGGCGCTGCAAAAAACGCAGCACCGCTTCGGATTTGTCGACCGCCAGCCCCACGACCTGAATGCCTTTTGCACCTTGCTGCGCCGCAAATTCGCTGAGCATGGGCAGCTCCTTGACACAGGGCGGGCACCAGGTGGCCCAGAAGTTCACCAGCAGAGGACGGCCCTGTAAACCAGCCATGGCAAAAGGCTTGCCATCGGGCGTTTCAAAGGTCTGGCTCCACAGCTGCACCTCGGCGCCAGGGCCCATGGCCTGCGGCTGGCTGCGCCACCAGGCCACGCCGGCTCCAGCCCCGGCCGCCACTGCGGCCACCGCGCCGGTCAGCCACAGACGGCGCGCGCCATTGGTCGACTTGTTCTCAGGGGTGTTTTCACTCATCGCGGCTCTCCTGCAGCAGCTTGCGCAAGGCCTTGGCATCGCCACGCGGGCTTTGGCCACGGCTGTCGGGCTTCATGGCGCCGCGCATATCGTCATGGTCGTAGACCAGCAGGTGCACGCCCACGGTTTCGTTGATCGGCTTGCACAGCGCGTGAACCGAAAGCGCCTCGACCGGCTTGCCCTGAAAGCCGGTGACCGTGCTCGGCTCGTACTGCACATGATTGTTGATGAGCGCTATTTCGGCCGATTTGGGATCATCGCAGAACAGCTGCAGATAGATGTCCGACAGCCTCGTGGCCGTGCCGCGCCAGACGGCCCCGGCCAGATGCGGGCGGAACTCCTGCAGCCTGTCCATCCAGACCAGGGCCAGCTCGCGCAGCGCCTGAAGCTCCTGCGGCTGGGTGTCACCGCAGAACAACTCTATATATTCGCGCACTGCTTCTTCAAGTTGGTCGTTATCAGGCAGCGCCGTGCGGCCGGGCAGACCGAGCTGACGCACGGCCCGTTGCTTGGCCGGGCCCCATTCGAGGCCTTCCTCCACCACCAGGCGGGCCGCTGTCTGAGCGATTTCAGCAGTCACGTTATCCAAACTCATAGCGCCATTTCATCACGCCTGCCGCAGCAGGCGCAGCAGGTCATGCACGCATTGTGACCGAGATGAATGACCGCACTTTGACCTGACCCGTGCAGGCCAATGTTTTGGTAGCTGCTAGCGCCCCTCCTATATGGAACTGAAAGTAAAAACACATTTAGATCTATATAGATCATGCGCAATAAGCTATCAATTTGATAAGAAAGGTTACCGCCAGCGCCCAGGCGCTCCGTGACTCGAATTAAGGTCACACAGGCAAACGTAGAATCCCCGGCCATGCACATACATATTCTGGGCATTTGCGGCACCTTCATGGGGGGCCTGGCCGCCTTGGCACGAGAAGCCGGTCACAAGGTGACGGGCTGCGATTCCGGCGTTTACCCGCCAATGAGCGATCAGCTGCGCCAGCTGGGCATCGAGCTGATCGAGGGCTATGGCGCCGACCAGATTGCGCTCAAGCCCGATATGTATGTGATCGGCAACGTCGTCAGCCGCAAACGCCTGCCCGACGGATCGCCCAAATTCCCGCTGATGGAAGCGATTCTGGACACCGGCGCCGCCTATACCAGCGGCCCGCAATGGCTGGCCGAGCATGTGCTGCGCGGTCGCCATGTGCTGGCCGTGGCCGGCACCCACGGCAAGACCACCACCACATCCATGCTGACCTGGGTGCTGGAGTGCGCGGGTCTGCAGCCCGGTTTCCTGGTCGGCGGCGTGCCGCTGGACTTTGGCGTCTCCGCCCGCCTCGGTGCGGCCCAGCGCCCCGTCGCGGGCCCTGGCCCCGTCGGTGAAGAACCCGTATTTGTGATCGAGGCCGATGAGTACGACACGGCCTTCTTCGACAAGCGCAGCAAGTTTGTGCACTACCGCCCCCGCACGGCCGTGCTCAACAACCTGGAATTCGATCATGCCGACATCTTTGACGATCTGGCTGCCATCGAGCGCCAGTTCCACCACCTGATACGCACCGTGCCGTCGAGCGGCCGTGTGGTGAGCAACGGCCTGGAAGAGAGCCTGACCCGCGTGCTGACCCAGGGCTGCTGGAGCGAAGTGCGCAGCTTCGGCTCGGCCGTCAGCGATTTCAGCGCCGATGGCGATCCCAGCGACTTTGCCGTGCTGCAGCGCGGCAAAAAGGTGGCGCAACTGCGCTGGAGCCTGACCGGCGTGCACAACCAGCTCAATGCACTGGCCGCCATCGCTGCCGCCGACCATCTGGGCGTTAGTGCCGAGGTGGCTTGCGAAGCCCTGTCGCGCTTTCAGAACGTCAAGCGTCGCATGGAGCTGCGCGGCACGGTCAACGGCATCGAGGTCTATGACGACTTCGCCCACCACCCCACAGCCATCCGCACCACCCTGGACGGCCTGCGCCGCAAGCTGGGTGCGCAGGCCCGCATCCTGGCCGTGTTCGAGCCGCGCAGCAACACCATGAAGCTGGGCACCATGAAGAGCCAGCTGCCCTGGTCGCTGGAAAGCGCCGATCTGGTCTTCTGCCACACCGCGGGTCTGGACTGGGATGCCGCCGAAGCACTGGAATCCATGGGCGTGGGAGCGGGCCAGCGCGCTCAGGTCGCCGGAGATATCGAGACCCTGATAGCGCAAATCACCGCCGTCGTCCGACCCGGTGACCATATCGTCTGCATGAGCAACGGCGGCTTTGGCGGGATCCACGCCAAGCTGCTGCAAGCGCTGAAATAAGTCCCGAACAAAAGCAAATGCCCGCCAAATGCGGGCATTTTCATCAGCGATCTTAAAACTGGCTTGCCTCGACACAGGGACAGCAAGCAAGAGCGGTCTCGCAGCGAAGCTGTCGCCCCCTCCGCGAAGCAGAGAGGGGGAAGCCGCAAAGCGGCTCAGGGATGTCAATAACTAATCGACATTGCCGGCACATCCACCCGGATCAAGGGCTTGGACAGCACAGCATGCGCTGCCTGGGCATAGCTGTTGCGCCAGTCTTCGTTGTCAAACAGCTCGGGGCGATTGCGCGCCTCACGCGCCACCACCACCAGCTTGTCAGCCAGCAGCACCTTGCCGGTGGCCCGCAAAGGCTCGCATTCGAGCGAGACGAACTGCTGATCCAGCCAGCGCCGACCTTCGTCCGAACTGATAGGGGACAGCGACTGGATATCGACCCGGTATTCACGGTCGACATCCAAAACCACGATTACTTCACTACGCATAAATCTCCTCTGACCTGGTGACTCTTGCACCATTCGTTGTCGTGGTCACAGCTTAATAGTGACCGCGGTGCTGAAGACGCTGCAAGCTGACGGCTCGCAAACAACTGCGGCAACCAATGCATGACCTGAAAGACTTGCATCAAGCATCACAGTGGTTACAGGAACATGATATGCAAAGCAATGAAAAAATCTTTAAATTTCATAGCATCGCCAGCATACTTGGCACGAATATAAGGGCAAAACCGTCTTTTTCAAGTGTCACGACGGACTCGTAACCCGCCAGTTATCTCCATCCAGGCTCCTGCCTTGAAAATGTGATGAGAGGACCTACATACTGGATAGATTTTTGACGAATACCAGTTTGCAGGCCTTGCAAGGCCTTCAGGAACCATCACCATGACCGCTGAAAACATCCACAAAGAAATACGCGAGCATCTGCAACAACTGGAGGCCGAACTGCAGGTCCAGAAGCTCTGGTCCGCCGTAGCCCCAGACCCCAAGGCACTGGAGTCCACAACGCCTTTCATGTACGACACTCTCAAGCTGCACGAGTGGCTGCAATGGGTGTTCATCCCGCGCCTGCGCGCCGTGATCGATGCCAAGGGCAGCCTCCCCCACCAAAGCCATGTATATCCGCTGGCCGACCACGAGTGGCAGCAGCGCACCGACTTCGACAAGCAGCAGTTGCTGCGCCTGCTCAACCGCATCGATGCCACACTCAATGGCTGCGAGATGACACCGACATCAACGCCGGACACCAAACACTGATCGAGCAGGCAAGCAGCAGCCGCATTCCCATATAAAAAACAAACAGGCCACAGGAAATACTCCCTGTGGCCTGTTTCGTTCACGCCAGCATTATCGATCAGGCGAGCACTTCGGCTTCCTGCTTGCTGGCGAGCACAGAAGCGCGGCGCTGGCTCACGGCCTGCGACAGCTCTTGCAGTGTTGCCAGAGAATCATCCCAGCCCAGGCAGGCATCGGTAATGCTCTGGCCATAGGTCAGATCGCAGACCTCGTCCTTGCCGGGTGTGAACTTCTGCGCACCACCGACCAGATGGCCTTCGATCATCACGCCGAACACGCTGCTGGAGCCTCCGGCGATCTGAGCCGCGATATCACGGGCCACATCCTTCTGGCGCTCATGCTGCTTGTTGCTGTTGGCGTGGCTGCAGTCCACCATCAGTGAAGACGTGAGGCCCGCTGCCTCCAGATCCCGGCAGGCGGCCGCCACATGCGCGGCATCGTAGTTGGGCGTCTTGCCACCGCGCAGAATCACGTGACAGTCCTGATTGCCTGCCGTATGCACGATGGCGACCTGGCCGTTCTTGTGTACCGACAGGAAATGGTGGCCGCGGCTGGCCGACTGAATCGCGTCGGTAGCAATGCGGATATTGCCGTCCGTGCCGTTCTTGAAGCCAATCGGTGCCGAAATGCCCGAAGCCAGTTCACGATGTACCTGGCTTTCCGTGGTGCGGGCACCGATGGCGCCCCAGCTGATCAGATCACCAATGTACTGGGGCGAGATCACGTCCAGGAACTCGCTGGCCGCAGGCACCCCCAGGCGGTTGATGTCGATCAGGAGCTGGCGCGCAATTCGAAGGCCTTCGTCGATGCGATAGCTCTGATCCAGGTAGGGATCATTGATCAGTCCCTTCCAGCCCACGGTGGTACGGGGTTTTTCGAAATAGACACGCATCACCACTTCCAGCGTGTCCTTGTACTGCTCGCGCACGACGGCCAGGCGGCGGGCGTAGTCCAGGGCAGCGGCTGGATCGTGAATCGAGCAAGGGCCGACGATGACCAGCAGACGATCATCCTGCGCACGCATGATGTTGTGGATGCTGCGGCGGGTGTCGCTGATCAGCGTCTCCACGGCAGTGCCGCGAATGGGGAAGAAGCGAATGAGGTGCTCTGGAGGGGGTAACACTGTGATTTCCTTGATACGTGCGTCGTCGGTCTGGCCTGTCTTGGGAGAGCCGGCGCGATACCAGGAGTCGGTGGCGGAAGTGTTCAGAGCAGTCATGGCAATCTTTCGTGAGGTGTTTGATCGTTGAAAACCGGGGGTGCTGAAACGTAGGGGTGAAAAAAAACCGCCGGGCTTTGCAGCTTCGGCGGTTCTTTGGGAGGTGTTTGCAGGGTGCGCGCGTTTACCTCTCAGCCGCCGGGGGCGAGAACCAAAAGTAAAAGAAATAAGCGCGTTGCGTTTGCATGTCTTTCAATGTAGCACAGCTCTTTTGCATTGCAACATCAGCAGATCGCGCAGCTGTTCTGTCAAAAACAAGTCTCCCCTCTGAAATGGCGCATTTTTCAAAATTTATCCATACGCAACATTTTTGCGTTTTTTATTATTTTTCAGAATTTTATTGATATAAATTTCTATTTACCCAGCGTTAGTGCAATTTTTCAGCGAATCAGCAATATTCAGTATCAGCCCACGAAACGCCATGAAAAACCCTGCTGCCAGGCAATACAAAGCGTTCTGCCACAAGCTTTGTTGCCTCACACGGTCTGTGGCGAACGGTTTGCGCACGCTGAAATGAAAAAACCCCGCTCTGCCATGCAAAGCGGGGTTTGGTGCTCGCGACGGGCAGAGCCGCCATGAAACCTCTATCAGGCCGTGCCGCCAACGGTCAGGCCGTCAATGCGCAGCGTAGGCTGTCCCACGCCCACAGGCACGCTCTGACCTTCCTTGCCGCAGGTGCCCACACCCGAGTCCAGGCGCATGTCGTTGCCTATCATGCTGATGTGCTTGAGCGACTCCGGGCCGCTACCGATGATGGTCGCTCCCTTGACGGGGTACTGGATCTTGCCGTTTTCCACCCAGTAGGCTTCGCTGGCAGAGAACACGAACTTGCCGCTGGTGATGTCCACCTGACCGCCGCCGAAGTTGGTGGCGTACAGACCCTTCTTGATGGAGCCAATGATCTCCTGCGGATCCTTGTCGCCACCCAGCATATAGGTGTTGGTCATGCGCGGCATGGGAATGTGGGCGTAGCTTTCGCGACGGCCATTGCCCGTGGGCTTGACGCCCATCAAGCGCGCATTCATCGAGTCCTGGATATAGCCCTTGAGAATGCCGTCCTCGATCAGCACATTGCTCTGGCTGACATGGCCTTCGTCGTCCACGTTCAAGGAGCCGCGGCGATCGGCAATCGTGCCGTCATCCAGCACGGTCACGCCCTTTGCGGCCACGCGCTGGCCGATGCGGCCGCTGAAGGCGCTGGAGCCCTTGCGGTTGAAGTCGCCTTCCAGTCCATGACCCACGGCCTCGTGGAACAGCACGCCGGGCCAGCCCGAGCCCAGCACCACCGTCATCACGCCTGCTGGTGCGGGACGCGATTCAAGGTTGACCAGGGCCGCATGCACGGCCTCGTCCACATACTGGCTGATTTGCTCGTCGCTGAAATAGGCCAGACCGAAGCGACCACCGCCACCGGAGGAGCCCACCTCGCGGCGGCCCTTCTGCTCGGCGATCACCGTCACCGACAGGCGTACCAGCGGGCGCACGTCAGCCGCCAGCGTGCCGTCTGCACGGGCCACCAGCACCACATCGTATTCACTGGCAAGGCCTGCCATGACCTGCACCACGCGCGGGTCCTTGGCGCGGGCCAGCTTTTCCACCTTGCCCAGCAGCTCGACCTTG
This sequence comes from Comamonas testosteroni, assembly GCF_000761245.1. GTDB lineage: Bacteria > Pseudomonadota > Gammaproteobacteria > Burkholderiales > Burkholderiaceae_C > Comamonas > Comamonas testosteroni_C. The sequence goes on from NZ_AWOR01000068.1 coordinate 12,826, forward strand.
GCCGTGCTGTCCAGCGTGCTGATGGGGTCCAGTTCAGGGTACAGAGAGCGGCTTTGTGCAATCTTCTGCGCACCCGCCTTGACGCGGCGCGTCTGGGTGGCGCTGGAGATGGAGCGCACGGTACGTGCGGCATCCAGCAGCGAGGCTTCGGAAATGTCGTCGGAATAGGCAAAAGCCGTCTTCTCGCCGCTGACCGCCCGAACGCCTACTCCCTGATCGATGGAGAAGGAGCCGGTCTTGACGATGCCTTCTTCCAGACTCCAGCCTTCCGCGCGGGTGTACTGAAAGTAGAGATCGGCGTCATCCACCTGGTGCGAGCGAATTTCGGCAAGCGCACGCGCAAGATGGGTTTCGTCCAGGCCGAAGGGCTCAAGCAGCAACTGACGGGCCGTGGCCAAGCGTTCGATGGTGGGTTCGCGGGAAATCATGAGAGCATTGTAGAGATAGCTGCAAGCCCTGACTTGTCTCGGGCTGCGCATAAAAAAGAGCGGAATGCTGCCCCACCAGGCTGAACAACATTCCGCTCCATTCACTTAGCTTCGCACTTGCCGGGTTCCGCCCTGCCCGCTTTGCATGACAGAACCCCACCTGGGTCCTTGCCGCTCCCGCTTGATCGGTCTTCTGACCCCCCAGAACCGTTTGTAAACGCTGTTTACAGTCGAAGCAAGACCTTGGACGGAACTACTGACATTTTTCAACGATCTAAGCCCGCCGCCCCGGCACGCAATTTCACATAAAACCATTACCCGAAGCTTGCAAAGCATGGGGTAGAAGCTCTCCTTTTAAGAGCATCCAATCCCAATCACGGGTCTTCACGCATGGGGAATATGCCCATCACCGCCAGGGAGTTGCCGCTGCGCCCGCGACACCGACATCAACACGCCCAGCGCCAGACCCAGCGTGACCATGGCTGTGCCGCCATAGCTGATGAAAGGCAGAGGCACCCCCACCACCGGCAGGATGCCGCTGACCATGCCCATGTTCACGAACGCATAGGTGAAGAAGATCATGGCCACGGCCGCTGCCATCAGTCGGCCGAACAACGAGTTGGCATTCATGGAAATGGCCAGCCCCCGCCAGACCAGCAGCAGAAAGCCGACGATGATGAAGAGATTGCCAATGAGACCGAATTCCTCGGAATAGGCGGCAAAGATGAAGTCGGTGGTGCGCTCTGGAATGAATTCCAGGTGGGTCTGCGTGCCTGCCATAAAACCCTTGCCCCAGACACCGCCCGAGCCGATGGCGATCATGCCCTGAATGATGTGAAAACCCTTGCCCAGCGGGTCGCGCGTGGGGTCCAGCAAGGTGCAAACGCGTGTACGCTGATAGTCATGCAAAAAATACCAGCTCACGCCATCGGCGCAGAGCTGGGGTTCAAACCAGACGATGAGGAAAATGCCGACCAGGGCCAGCAGCACGGGCGGCACGATGAGTTTCCAGGGCAGGCCGGCAAAAAAGATCACAGACAGGCCGGCAGCCATCACCAGCAGCGAGGTACCCAGATCGGGCTGCTTCATGATCAGGCCCACGGGCACCATCAGCAGCACAAAGGCGATGACAAAGTCCGATGCGCGCAGATTGCCCTCGCGGCGCTGGAACCACCAGGCCAGCATCAGCGGCGTGGCGATCTTCAAAAGCTCGGAGGGCTGAATCACCACTCCCACGTTCACCCAGCGCGTGGCCCCCTTCTTGGTGATGCCGAATAGCGCCACCGCCACCAGCAGCGCCACGCCCAGGGTGTAGAGCGGCACGGCCACCTTCATCAGTTGCTGGGGAGATATCTGGGCCAGCACGAACAGCAGACCCGCCGCAATCAGCATATTGCGGCCGTGGTCCACAAAGCGCGTGCCGTGATCGAAGCCCGCCGAGTACATGGCCAGCAGCCCCGCACCCGCCAACATGGCGATAAAGAGAAGCAGCAGGAAATCAAAGCCGCGAAACAGCGGAACAATGCGTTGCAGCAGCGAGGGCTTATCGAATTCGATGGCGGACATGGGCCGCAATTATCGTGGGAGCCGACTGCCGTGCAGCTTGCAGGGTTGAGCTTTGCTGACGACTCAAGTCGGCCCACGCTCATTGCCCCCGCCATAGGCCTTCTCCCCTGATAGTCTTGGGGCAGACAGTCCACAATGACCGAGACAGAAGTGTTTTTTACCAGAGGAGATTGCCGCTATGACGACCACCCACCTGCTGTATCTGCATGGCTTTCGCTCCTCCCCTCAGTCCAACAAGGCACGCATCATGGCGGACTACGTTGGTGCCAGGCATTCCAAGGTACGCTGGTGGTGCCCTCAGCTGCCGCCCTCGCCGCGCGAAGCGGCGGCCGTGATCGCCGAGGGCATCGCCAACTGGCCACGCCAGAACATGGCTGTCATGGGCTCCTCGCTGGGCGGCTATTACGCCAGCTGGGTGGCCCAGCTGGCGCGCTGCAAGAGCGTGATGATCAACCCCGCCGTCAACCCGGCCCGCGACCTGGAAAAATACATTGGCGAGCAGTCCAGCTGGCATGACCCCGAGGAAAAGTTCCTCTTTCGCCCCGAATACATAGAGGAATTACGCCAACTCGACACCCGCACCATGACGCCCGCAGCGCCCGAGATGGTGTTGATGGCCCAGGGCGACGAGGTGCTGGACTGGAACGAGATGAGCGAGCGCTACCCTCACGCCCTGCAATTGGTGCAAGAAGGCGGCGACCACGCCCTGAGCAACTTTGCCGAGTATCTGGACCGGATCGACGAGTTTTTGGCCTTGGCCTGATCCCCTCGGCGACTTCATGCGCTGCCCCAGGTAACGGCGGGTTTGCTGCAACGTGCCCCCTGTTCCCTGCCCTGACTGCGCGGGGCCGCGTCTGATATTGACCGATCTCAAGCATGAACTGAATCACTTCTGAGCGCCGAATGTTCGGCTCGTGGGAAAATGCGCGGTTATGCACGCACTGTTTGAAGAAGCCGGCAAATTTCTGGCCGGGCGCATCCTCTCCGAAGCCGAATCCTCTGCCCAAGTCGAGCTGGACTCGGGCAAGCGGGTCAAGGTCAAGGCCGCCAATATCCTGCTCAAGTTCGAGAAGCCGGCTCCTGCCGAGTTGATCGCCCAGGGCCAGGCCCAGGCCGCCGAGATCGATCTGGATCTAGCCTGGGAATTTGCGCCCGAGGAAGAGTTCGGCTTTGCCGACCTGGCGCGTGACTATTTTTCCGAATCCGCGACGCTGGCCCAGCAGGCCGGTGCGCTGTTCTGCCTGTACGACGCACCGCACTATTTCCGTCGTGCGGGCAAGGGCCGCTTCAAGAAGGCCCCTGCAGAAATCCTGCAGCAAGCCCTTGCCGCCATCGAGAAGAAAAAACAGATTCAGGCACAGATCGACGCCTGGGCCGAAGAGTTGGGCCGCGGCGAGTGCCCGCAGGCGATCCGCGAACAGCTCTACAAGATTCTGTTCAAGCCTGACAAGAACGCCCCCGAATACAAGGCCGTGGTCGATGCCAGCCGCGCCACCAAGCTGGCCCCGCTGGAGCTGCTGCACCGCGCAGGCGCTATCGACTCGTCCTACCAGTTCCACTGGAAGCGCTTCCTGTTCGACAACTTCCCCAAGGGCACAGGCTTCCCCTCCGTGCAGGCTCCCCAGCCACCGGCCGACCTGCCCGTGGCCGATGTAAAGGCTTTTTCCATCGACGACTCGGCCACCACCGAAATCGACGATGCGCTGTCCGTCACCGGCCTGGGTACAGGCACCGTCACCGTGGGCATCCACATTGCAGCTCCCGGTCTGGCCATCACGCCCGGCGGCGAGCTGGACAAGCTGGGCCGCGCCCGCCTGTCCACCGTCTACATGCCCGGCTACAAGATCACCATGCTGCCCGACGACGTGGTGCATATCTATACGCTGGACGAGGGCCGCTCCAACCCCGCCGTTTCGCTGTATGTGCAGATCAACGAGGAGACGCTGGAAACCATCTCCAGCGAAACCCGTCTCGAGCGCGTGCCCGTGGAAGTCAACTTCCGCTACGACAAGCTCGATCACATCGTCACCGAGCAATGGCTGAGCGACTCCTCAATCGAGGTTGAAAATACGCCTGATTCATTGCTGGGAAAGCGCAAGGAGCTCACCTTCTTGCAGCGCTGGTCCAAGTTCCTCAAGGCCAACCGCGAAGTGGTGCGCGGCAAGCCCGAGAACTTCAACCGCCCGGACTACAACTTCCGTCTCGTCGGCAACGACGGCGCCGAGCCCAACGGCAGCGAGCAGGTGCAGATCACCGTGCGCAAGCGCGGCGCGCCGCTGGACCTGATCGTGGCCGAGGCCGCCATCGTGGCCAACAGCACCTGGGGACTGATGCTGGCCGAGCACGGTGTGCCCGGCATCTACCGCAGCCAGGCCAGCCTGGCACCCGGCGTCAAGGTGCGCATGAGCACCAAGGCCCTGCCGCACGCCGGCATCGGCGTGAAGGCCTACTCCTGGGCCACCTCCCCGCTGCGCCGCTATGTGGATCTGGTCAATCAGTGGCAGATCATTGCCTGCGCCCGCCACGGCAAGACGGCCGCACTGGCAGCGCCCTTCAAGCCCAAGGATGCCGAGCTGTTCGGCATCATCAGCAGCTTTGACGGCGCCTACAGCGCCTACAACGGCTATCAAGCCGGCATGGAGCGTTTCTGGACGCTCAAGTATCTGGAGCAAAACGGCATCAGCGAGCTGACGGCCAGCGTCTTCAAGGAAGGCCCCAACGGATCCTTCCTGGTGCGCGCCGACAATCTGCCACTGGTGCTGCCCGTGCTGGGTGCGCAGAACCTGCCGCGCGGCGCCCATGTGCGCGTCAGGCTGGGCGAGATCGACGAGATCTCACTGGACGTCTCGGGCACGCTGATCGAGCGCCTGGATGCAGGAGCCGAAGCCGAGAGCGAAGGTGAGGATAGCGGCGAGGACGATGACGACACCGTGGCCGGCCCCATCTCCATTGCAGTGGACATGAACGACGCCGATCCCGCTGCAGACCAGCCAAAGTCCTGACCTCCACTCCTCATCGCCCTGACGCTGCCGTGAAACTGCCCACCTCTCTTCGACGACTGAGTACGCTGCAGCTGGCGCTGGGCGTGTCCATCGCCGTCCATGCCGTGTTGCTGACCATCCGTTTCGTGGACCCGGAACGCTTTGAGCGCGTTTTTCAGGACACGCCGCTGGAAGTGATTCTGGTCAACGCCCGCGCCAACGAGACGCCGGACAAGGCCCAGGCCATTGCCCAGACCTCGCTGGCCGGCGGCGGCGATGCCGACCAGGGCCGCTCCACCAGTCCCATGCCCTACTCGGCCCTGACGACGGTGGGCGATGATTTCGAGGAAAAACAGCGTCAGCTTGATGCCATGCAGGAGCAGCAAAACCAGTTGCTGACCCAGCTGCGCCAGCAAGTGGCCGCGCTGCCCCCCATAGACCCGCGCCTGAGCGCCGACAACAAGGCACTGGAGGCCCAGGAAGAAAAGCGCCTGCAGCTCATCAAGCTGCTGGCCGAGATTGAAAAGCGCATCAACGCAGAAAACGCCCGCCCAAAGAAGCGCTATATCAGCCCCGCCACCAAGGAGGCCGTGTATGCGGTCTACTACGATGCGCTGCGCCGCAAGGTGGAGGACAAGGGCACGGAAAATTTCCCCGAGAACAAGGGCAAGAAGCTGTATGGCGAGTTGGTCATGATCCTGACTGTGAATCATGACGGCCGCGTGCTCTCTACCGAGATCGTGCAGGGCTCGGGCAACCGCATGCTCGATACCCGTGCCGAGGCCATCGCCCGGGCCGCAGGCCCCTACGGCCACTTCGGCCCGGCCATGCGTACCAGGGCCGATCAGATTGCCGTCGTCTCGCGCTTCAGGTTCACGCGCGAGCAGACACTGGAAACAGACATAAGGTGACCCCCTGTGCCGCCTTCGGCGTCTTCCCCCCCTCTCGCATCGCTTCGCTTGCAGGCGGGGAACGCAGCCAGCGCGGCGGGACGGCCCTTGCGCGGCTGCCTTGGCTTAGGCCGCGCCGATCTCGCCGGCCACTACCCCAGCGCGCACCCAACTCTGTTTAGCAATTTCTTTCAGCCTTCTATGACAAATACGCTTGATGCCTACTGCGTCATCGGCAACCCCGTTGCCCATAGCCGCTCGCCCTGGATTCATGCCCGCTTTGCCGAGCTGACCGGCCAGCCCCTCAGCTACGACCGCGCCCTGGTACCACTGGATGGCTTTGCCGACTTTGTGCGCGACTTTGCCGCGCGTGGCGGCAAGGGCTGCAATGTGACCGTTCCCTTCAAGCTGCAGGCGGCCGAGCTGGCCAGCAGCGCCAGCGAGCGCGTGCGCCTGGCAGGTGCCGCCAACACTCTGGTATTCAGCGCCAACGGCATTCATGCAGATAACACCGATGGCCTGGGCATCGTGGCCGACATCACCCGCAATGCCGGCGTGCCCATCGCCGGGCGCGATGTGCTGCTGCTGGGTGCGGGTGGCGCAGCAGCCGGAGCACTTGGTTCGCTGATCGAGCAGCAGCCGCACCGCATCGTCGTCACCAACCGCACACAGGCCAAGGCCGTGGCGCTGATTGAGCAGCACGCGGCCATTGCCGCACTACATAAAGTAGAGCTGATAGCACTTGAAAGACAAGTGCTTGAGACCGATTTGACCCAGAACTTCGACATCATCATCAACGCCACGGCCAGCAGCCTGGCCGGCGCTGACGTGCCCGCACCCGCCAGCGTGCTGCACGCACGCAGTCTGGCCTACGACATGATGTATGGCCCTGCCGCCCAGAATTTTCTGAACTGGGCCAGCAGCCATGGCGCACTGGCGCGTGATGGCCTGGGTATGCTGGTGGAGCAGGCCGCCGAGTCCTTTGCGCTTTGGCGCGGCATGCGTCCGCCCTCTGCACAAGTCTTGGCCGAGCTGCGCGCTCTGCTGCACGCTGAAGCCGCTCACTAAAGCCCCGCCCCACGATGAAAGCTCTTGGCCGACTGCTGTTGCTGGTGCTTTGCGCCATCCTGCTGCTGCAATTGTTTTTTGTAGCACGCATCGCAGTCATGACCTGGCTGGATCCAGAGTCCACCAGCTATCAGCGCTCCGAAGCCTGGCAGCTTGCACACAGCAGCGAGGGCCTGCGCTGGCGCCAGCAATGGGTGGACTACGGCCAGATCTCCAGCAATCTCAAGCGCGCGGTGATTGCCTCCGAAGATGCCGGCTTCATGGACCACCACGGCGTTGAATGGGATGCCGTCCAGAGGGCCTGGCAGCGCAACGCACAAGCCGAGGCCAGGGCCATGCAGGCAGAAAAAGCCGGAAGCAACAGCAAGCCAGCCAAGGTCTATGGCGGCTCCACCATCACCCAGCAGCTGGCCAAGAACCTGCTGCTGTCGGGCGAACGCAATTTTCTGCGCAAGGGGCAGGAGCTGGTGCTGGCGCAATTGCTGGAGCTGATGCTGAGCAAGCAGCGCATTCTGGAGATCTACCTCAACAATGTGGAATGGGGGCAGGGCGTGTTCGGCGCCGAGGCCGCCGCCCGGCATTACTTCCGCAAGAGTGCCGCCCAACTCAATGCGGCTGAGGCAGCACGACTTGCCGCCATGCTTCCAGCACCCAAGCGCTTCGAGAAAATGCCGCAATCGCGCTATCTGGCTCAGCGCAGTCGCACGGTTGCTCGCTATATACCGATGGTGACCCCTCCCTGAGGCGCTTCGCCTGAGCGGCCCCGCGCCTTACCCCGAGGGGGACGGCAGCATCGCCGCGAAGCGGCTCTTGCTTGCTGCCACCTGCATGGCGCGTGAAGGTTGTGTACGTGGATAATCGACAGCCATGCGAATTCTAGGAATCGACCCCGGCCTGCAGACCACGGGCTTTGGCGTCATCGACATGGAAGGCCAGCGCCTGTCCTATGTGGCCAGCGGCACCATACGCACCAACAAGATGGAACTCGGCGACCTGCCGGGCCGTCTCAAGGTGCTGTTTGACGGTATCTCCGAGGTCGCTGCCCGCTACCAGCCTGAGGTAGCCTCCGTGGAAATCGTCTTCGTCAACGTCAACCCGCAGTCCACACTGCTGCTGGGCCAGGCACGCGGCGCGGCGCTGACGGCCCTGGTCAACGCCAATCTCGCGGTTTCCGAATACACCGCCCTGCAGATGAAAAAAGCCGTGGTCGGCCATGGTCGCGCAGCCAAGAGCCAGATTCAGGAAATGGTCAAACGGCTGCTGCAACTGCCCGGCCTGCCCGGCACCGATGCCGCCGACGCGCTGGGACTGGCCATCACCCATGCCCATGCTGCTGCCGCCATGGGGCTGATGGCCAAGTCCACCGATCTGCGCCGCAAGCAACATGCCATGTACCGGGGCGGACGGGTCTATTGAGCTCGCCCCGAGCCGCTTCGCGGCTTCCCCTTCTCTCTTCGCAAGGGGTCGGCAGTTGCGCCGCAGGATGGTTTTTGCTCGCTTCCTCCGAGTTGGCGAGCACACCGTCTCAAAGCTCTGCCCGATACAAAAAAGCCGTGACATGCCACGGCTTTTTTGATGGTGTGCTTTGCTTAATAGGCGCTCAGCACCATGGAAGCGATCACGCCGGTGGCGATGGCCACCAGCAGATAGTCGCCGCCGTTCTGAATCCAGTGATAGCCGCGCGGTGGCGCAGACAGACGGTGGCCCCGCCAGTCATTCACCACATAGTGCTGGCTGCGGTATTGCGGCGGTACGCGACTGCCCTTGTACCAGTTGTGATCGGGACCACCGCCGCGGCGGCCGTGGTCATGGCGATCGGCACGTCGGTCGTCGCGCCTGTCATAGCGCTGGTCATGCCGGCCGCGATCGTCATGGCGACCGCCATGGCGCATGTCCTGGGCTCCATGCCCATTGCCGCGACCGGGCGGCGGGCCGGGCTGCGCCTGGACGGCCAGACTGCCCAGACCCAGGCATGCGGCAATGGAGGCAGAAAGAATGCGGGTAGTCAAACGGGACATGGGTACTCCTTTGTCGAGTCGTTTCGGTCAACAAGGTGTGCGGTCGGTCATGGCGGCCGCAGCAGGTCCATCTTTACCCAATTTCGGCACCGCAAGAAGTGAGCAACTGCCGATTTACCACTTTTTGCGCGCTGTTTACAGAACGGATACCCATGAAGCGCCGAGCCGGATTTGGCAAGCCGCTATCAATATTCATTAGCTCTCAGATGATGCGCCCGACAAACATCACGGCAAAAAAGGCCAGAGCGGCGATCACCGTCCACTTGAACAGCAATAAGCCCAGGCGCTTGTAGTGCGCCTTGCCGGTTCCCAGGTAGAAGGCAAAGCTCAGTGCCGAAGCCAGAATCAGCAAGGTGGCCAGCCAGCGAAAGATCAGCATGGAGGTCTCGCTCACCAGGCCTGGGCAGGCATGGCAAAGCCCTGGGGAGCCTGGCGCTCGCTCTCAAAGGTCACGAGCTCCCAGGTCTCGGGCTGAGCGATCATGGCGCGCAGCAGCTTGTTGTTGAGGCCGTGACCCGAGCGAAAGGCGCTGTAGGCACCGAGAATGGGCTTGCCGATCAGATACAGGTCGCCGATCGCATCAAGGATCTTGTGCTTGGCAAACTCGTCGTCATAGCGCAGGCCGTCGCTGTTCAGGACCTTGTAGTCGTCCATGACGATGGCGTTGTCCAGCCCGCCGCCCAGTGCCAGGCCGTTGTTGCGCAGCATTTCCACATCCTTGGTGAAGCCGAAGGTGCGCGCGCGGGCGATATCGCGTGTGTAGTTGTCCAGGCCCATGTCGAACTCCACGCACTGCCCCGTGGAGTCCACCGCGGGGTGAGCGAAGTCGATCTCGAAGCGCAGCTTGAAGCCATGGTAGGGATCGAAGCGCGCCCACTTGAGGTTCTGGCCTTCACCTTCACGCACCTCGATCGGGCTCTTGATGCGGATGAAGCGCTTGGGAGCCTTCTGCAACTCGATGCCGGCGCTTTGCAGCAGAAAAACGAACGAGGACGAGGAACCATCGAGAATCGGCACTTCTTCGGCAGTGATGTCCACATAGAGGTTGTCGATTCCCAGACCGGCGATGGCCGACATCAGGTGCTCTACCGTATGCACCTTGGCACCGCCGCTGCCGATGGTCGAGGCCATGCGCGTATCGGTCACTGCCTCGGCGGAAATGGGGATATCCACAGGCTCGGGCAAGTCCACGCGACGAAACACGATGCCGGTATCAGGCTGGGCAGGGCGCAGCGTCAACTCGACACGCTGGCCGCTGTGCAGGCCCACGCCTACGGCACGGGAAATGGTCTTGATGGTACGTTGCTGAAGCATGCTGGTATTTTAAATGGGACAACCCCGAGCCGGCTTACGCCGACCCAGGGTTGTCTTAATCGCTGCGATACAGCGAACTGATGGGTCTTCAGCCCTTAACGAACCAAAGGCCTTTGCGGCTGACCTCTCAAATACTGACGATCACCAGCTCAGAGATGCCGAGCGAGGGACGCCCCGCAGCGATGGCGTCGTCCCCCTCCTGCGAAGCGAGAGAGGGGGAAGCGGCGCAGCCGCTCAGGGGGTATCGGACTATCAGTCAGCCTGCTTGCGCAGGAAGGCCGGGATCTCCACATCGTCCATGCCGCCAGAGGCCAGCGCGCTCACACGCTCCGAAGCCTGGGTGCGGTTGGTGCGCCAGACGCTGGGCACATTGGTGTTGGCCGTGCCGTATTCCATGCCGCCCAGGGGAGGCAGGCCCACGGCCACGTTGTCGGTACCGGTACGCAGACCGCCCTGCACCACCTGGATGTTCTGGCGACGCACATTGGGACGCGACAGGCCGGTGGCCACCACGGTCACGCGGATCTCGTCGCCCAGCGAGTCATCGTATGCGGCGCCATAGATCACATGCGCATCGGGAGACGCGTAGGCGTTGATGGTGGACATGGCCAGACGCGACTCGGACAGCTTCAGGCTGCCCTTGGCGGCCGTCACCAGCACCAGCACGCCCTTGGCGCCGGACAGATCGATACCTTCCAGCAGCGGGCAGGCCACGGCCTGCTCGGCGGCGATGCGGGCACGGTCAGGACCGGCTGCCTTGGCCGTGCCCATCATGGCCTTGCCGGGCTCGCCCATCACGGTGCGCACGTCTTCGAAGTCGACGTTCACATGGCCGTACTCGTTGATGATTTCGGCAATGCCGCCCACGGCGTTCTTCAGAACATCGTTGGCATGGGCAAACGCCTCGTCCTGGGAGATATCGTCACCCAGCACATCGAGCAGCTTTTCGTTGAGCACAACGATCAGCGAGTCCACATTCGCTTCCAGCTCGGCCAGGCCGGAGTCAGCGTTTTGCATGCGGCGACCGCCTTCCCACTCGAAAGGCTTGGTCACCACACCCACCGTCAGAATGCCCATCTCCTTGGCCACTCGTGCGATCACAGGCGATGCACCGGTACCCGTACCACCACCCATGCCTGCCGTAATGAAGAGCATGTGCGCGCCTTCGATGGCAGCGCGAATATCTTCCACAGCAGCTTCCGCAGCATCGCGGCCCTTGTCGGGCTTGCTGCCGGCCCCCAGGCCGCTGCCACCCAGATGGATGGTGCGGTGGGCGCGGCTGCGCAACAGAGCTTGAGCATCGGTATTGGCCGTAATGAATTCGACGCCCTGAACGCTGCGTTCAATCATGTGGTCGACGGCGTTGCCGCCGCCGCCGCCGACGCCGATCACCTTGATCTGCGTGCCTTGGTTGAATTCTTCGGTTTCAATCATGTCGATAGGCATGGTGGTGCTCCTGTTCTCTAGTGGTGGTTTGTCGCTGCTGTGGAAAAGAAATTTCGAACTCTTGAAGTCTTCGCGGTCTTCGTCGTCGATACCGCGAAAAATCCATCTGTGGTGGTCCGGTGATGAACATGCGATAAATGCTCATATCAGAAGTTCCCCACGATGAAGTCTTTGAACCGGCCGAAAGCGGTCTTCATGGAGCCGCTCTTCTGGGCCACCTTGTAGCCACGCAGACGTGCCAGACGTGCTTCATCGAGCAGGCCCATCACGGTGGCTGCACGGGGCTGGGCGACCATGTCGGCCAGCGCACCGGAATATTTGGGAAGACCGCGGCGCACGGGCTTGAGGAAGATGTCCTCGCCCAGCTCGATCATTCCGGGCATGACGGCGCTGCCGCCCGTGAGCACGATGCCCGAGGACAGCACTTCTTCGTAGCCCGACTCGCGGATGACCTGCTGCACCAGCGAGAAGATCTCCTCCACGCGGGGCTCGATCACGCCGGCCAGGGCCTGCTTGCTGATCATGCGCGGGCTGCGGTCGCCCAGACCAGGCACTTCGACCTGGGCATCGGGGTCGGCCAACAGTTGCTTGGCGTAGCCGCTCTCGACCTTGATGTCCTCGGCATCCTTGGTGGGAGTGCGCAGGGCCATGGCGATGTCGCTGGTGATCAGGTCACCGGCGATCGGGATCACGGCCGTGTGGCGAATCGCACCACCGGTGAAGATGGCCACATCGGTCGCGCCCGCGCCGATATCCACCACAGCCACGCCCAGCTCGCGCTCGTCGTCGGTCAGCACGGCCTGGGCCGATGCCAGCGGGTTGAGCAGCAGCTGCTCGACTTCCAGGCCGCAGCGGCGCACGCATTTGATGATGTTCTCGGCCGCGCTCTGGGCGCCGGTCACGATATGGATCTTGGCTTCAAGGCGAATGCCGCTCATGCCGATGGGCTCGCGCACCTCGTGGCCGTCGATGACGAACTCCTGCGCCTCGACCAGCAGCAGACGCTGGTCGGACGAAATATTGATGGCCTTGGCGGTTTCCATCACGCGGGCCATATCGGTGGACGAGACTTCCTTGTCCTTTATGGCCACCATGCCGCTGGAATTCAGACCGCGGATATGACTGCCCGTAATGCCGGTGCACACTCGCTGAATCTTGCAATCCGCCATCAGCTCGGCCTCTTTGAGCGCCTGCTGGATGCTTTGCACGGTCGCATCGATGTTCACGACCACGCCGCGCTTCAAGCCATTGCTGGGGGCTACGCCCAGACCTGCCAGCTTGAGCTCGCCATTGGACATGACCTCGGCCACCACCGCCATGACCTTGGCCGTGCCGATATCCAGCCCAACAATCACATCCTTGTATTCTCTTGCCATATCAGCTTCCGCCCCCGGTAGGTTCTGTCTTGTCTTTGTGTGCGCCTTGCATGTCTGCTCCCCTGCTCCCGCTCATCGTCTGGCCCTGGCAGCAGTTGCCGGCGCGGAGGTTCCAGTGGTCACGCCCTTGAGTCGCAAGGCATAGCCGTCTTCGTAACGCAAGTCTGCAGACTCCAGAGCCGCAGCCGAGCGCTTGTATTGAGAGGTGATCTGAGGCAGCGTGCGCACAAAGCGCTGCACGCGCTGCAATATGTCTTCGGCCGTGCCGCCGCCAAGTTCCAGCAGCGCATCGTTGTCCAGCACCAGCGTCCAGCTGCCACGCGCATCCAGAGTCAGGCTGTCCAGTGCCACATCGAGCGGCTTCAAGGCCGGCTCCAGTGCTCGATACATCTGCAGAACACGCGGGGCCGAACCCTCGGGGCCTTGCAGACGCGGCAGACCTTCGCGGTCCAGCTCGCCCAGATTGGCTTCAAACACTTCGCCGGCCTTGTTGACCAGACCGGTACTGGTCTCAGCCCCCCAGAAGGCCTCGGCCACATGCTCCTTGAGCGCAACGCGCAAGCCGTTCGGATATTCGCGGCGCACCTGCGCCTCCTGCACCCAGGGCACTTGCTCGAATGCGTGCTGAGCCGCCTTCAGGTCCACCGTGAAGAAGTTGCCTTTGAGCACTGGCGCCACATTGGCACGCAGCGTCACGGCGTTGTTATGCACCAACTCGCCTTCCACCACGATGCGGCCGATATTGAAGGCCGGAGTTCGCATCAACCACCAACCCACGGCCATCACGCACGCCGTCAAGCAGCCCATGAACATCACCGTGGCAGTGATGTTCATGAGCTTGACGTCGAACGGGACGACGGCTGTGGGCTGGTTGCGGTTCATGGCTGCTCCGCTTCTCCATCCAGCGTGCTCATGGCCAGAATGCCAAGGCACAGGTTTTCGTAGCTCACGCCGGAGGCGCGCGCAGCCATGGGGACGAGAGAATGCCCCGTCATGCCCGGAGAGGTATTGATCTCCAGCAAGAAAGGCTTGCGGTCGCTGGCGCGAATCATGATGTCGGCACGCGCCCAGCCACGGCAGCCCAGGGTGCGGAAGGCTTTCTCCACAATGCGCTGGATCTCGGCCTCCTCGGCAGCCGGCAGGCCGCTAGGGCAGTGGTACTGCGTGGTATCTGTGAAGTACTTGTTCTGGTAGTCGTAGTTGCCTTCGGGCGCAACGATTCGGATCACCGGCAGCGCTGCGGCCTTGGCTCCCGTGCCCAGCACGGGGCAGGTGGTCTCGTCACCGGCAATGAACTGCTCGCACAGCACTTCTGCGTCGTACTGGGCCGCCAGCTCGTAGGCCTTGGCGCATTCGTCGGCATTCATCACCTTGGTCAGGCCAATGCTGGAGCCGTCGCGTGCGGGCTTGACGATCATGGGAGCGCCCAGGGCCTGCAATGCATCACGAGTGGCTTCGGCCGAATCGACCATGCGCCAGTCCGGCGTGGGCAGGCCTTCAAAGCGCCAGATGCGCTTGGTCATGATCTTGTCCATGGCGATGCTGGAAGCCATCACGCCCGAACCCGTATAGGGGATGTCCAGCAACTCCAGCGTGCCCTGCACCGTGCCGTCCTCGCCGTAGCGGCCATGCAGCGCTATGAAGCAGCGGTCAAAGCCTTGTACCTTGAGCTGGTCCAGCCCCTGCTCGGCAGGGTCGAACTTGTGGGCATCGACACCCTTGGACAGCAATGCGGCCAGCACGCCAGCGCCGGACATCAGCGAGACCTCGCGCTCGGACGAGCGACCACCCATGAGCACTGCGACCTTGCCCAGTGCCTTCACATCGATATTTGTACCAAACATGCTCATTGCGCGCTCCCTGTGGGCGCAGCCAGCTCTTGTTTCTGAAGCATTTCAACCAGTTTCCCAGGCACGGCGCCAATCGACCCGGCACCCATGCACAGCAATACATCGCCCGCTTGCGCATTGGTAGCGATGGCTGCCGGCATATCGGCAATGTTTTCCACAAATACAGGCTCGACCTTGCCGGCCACGCGCAAAGCGCGAGCCAGGGATCGACCGTCGGCAGCCACGATGGGGGTCTCGCCCGCGGCATAGACCTCGGCCAGCAGCACCGAGTCGGCGCTGCCGATGACCTTCACAAAGTCCTCGAAGCAGTCGCGTGTGCGGCTGTAGCGATGCGGCTGGAAGGCCAGCACCAGGCGCTGCCCCGGAAAGGCACCGCGTGCCGCAGCCAGCGTGGCAGCCATTTCCACGGGGTGATGACCGTAGTCGTCGATGACGGTGAAAGTGCCACCATTGGCAGCCGGCAGTTCGCCATAGCGCTGGAAGCGCCGCCCCACGCCCTTGAAGCCTTCCAAGGCGCGCAGCAGCGCCTCGTCGGAAATCTCGAGTTCCATGGCCACCGCCACGGCAGACAGGGCGTTGAGCACGTTGTGCTCGCCGGGCAGGCTCAGCACGACTTCCAGATCCGGGTAGCTCTGACCGTTTTGGCGCCGCACGGTAAAGCGCATGCGACCGGCTTCGGCACGCACGTTCACGGCGCGCACCTGGGCATCATCGGCAAAGCCGTAGGTCGTGACCGGACGCGCCAGCTTTGGCAGGATCTCGCGCACGGCAGGGCTGTCGACGCAAAGAATGGCGCGCCCGTAAAACGGCATGCGATGCAGGAAGTCGACAAAGGCCTGCTTGAGACGGCCAAAGTCATGGCCGTAGGTTTCCATGTGATCGGCGTCGATATTGGTGACGACGGCCATCACAGGCAGCAGGTTCAGGAAGGAGGCATCGGACTCGTCAGCCTCGACCACGATGTAGTCGCCCTGACCCAGCTTGGCATTCGCGCCGGCGCTGTTGAGCTTGCCGCCGATCACGAAGGTGGGGTCCAGTCCGGCCTCGGCCAGCACACTGGTCACCAGGCTGGTGGTGGTGGTCTTGCCATGCGCGCCGGCAATGGCGATGCCCTGCTTGAAACGCATCAGCTCGGCGAGCATCAGTGCACGAGGAACCACAGGAATCTTTTTCTCGCGCGCAGCCATGACCTCGGGGTTGTCGCCCTGCACGGCCGTGGATGTCACCACGGCATCGCTGCCAACAACGTTCTCGGCCGCGTGACCGACAAAGGTCTTGATGCCCAGGCCCGCCAGGCGGCGCAGCGTGGCGCTGTCAGCCAGATCCGAGCCTGAAATGGCGTAACCCAGGTTGTGCAGAACCTCTGCAATACCGCTCATGCCGGCGCCGCCAATACCGACAAAGTGAATGTGATGAATGGCGTGTTTCATGCTGCCAACTCCTCACAAGCGGCGACCACCTTCGCGGTGGCATCAGTCTTTTGCATTTTCTTCGCGAGTTCAGCGCGCTCCAACAGCGTCGCACGCTGCATATTTTGTAGCATTTCCGCCAACCCTTGGGCGCTCAAAGTACTTTGTGGCTGTAACCAGCCGCCACCGGCATCCACCAGGAAGCGGGCATTGGAGGTCTGGTGGTCATCCACCGCCGCCGGAAACGGTACATAGACCGCTGCTGCGCCCACGGCGGCAATCTCGGTCACGGTGCTGGCACCGGCACGGCAGACGATGAGATCGGCATCGGCAAAGGCCTTGGCCGTGTCATCGATGAAGGGGGTCAGCTCGGCCTGTACGCCTGCCGCCTGATAGTTGGCGCGCAGCGCATCGATCTGGGTCGTGCCGCTTTGGTGCAGCACCACGGGGCGTTGCTCGGCGGGTATCAGGGCCAGAGCCTGGGGCACGATCTCATTGAGCGCCCTGGCTCCCAGACTGCCGCCCACCACCAGCAACTTGAGCGGGCCGCTGCGGCCGGCAAAGCGCTGGGCGGGCACGGCCTGCTCCAGGAAAGCCTGACGCAGCGGATTGCCCACCCATTCACCCTTGGCAAACACCCTGGGGAAAGCCGTGAACACGCGCTTGGCCACCTTGGCCACAACCTTGTTGGCCATGCCGGCCACGGAGTTCTGCTCGTGCAGCACCACGGGCACGCCCGACGCCGCGGCCATCAGGCCACCGGGGACGGTGAGGTAACCGCCCAGGCCGATGACCACATCGGGCTGCACGCGCTTCATCACGGCACGCGCCTGCGAGAAGGCCTTCGCCAGCCTGAACGGCAGTTGCACCAGGGTCTTGAGTCCCTTGCCGCGCACGCCGCCAAATTCGATCAGCTCCAGTGCAAAGCCCTGAGGCGGCACGATGCGCGACTCCATGGAGCTGGGCGCGCCCAGCCAGTGCACATTCCAGCCGCGCGAGCGCAGCTCCTGTGCCACGGCCAGACCGGGGAAGATATGACCGCCGGTACCACCGGCCATCACCAGTGCCGTGCGTGGCTTGTTTGGCTTGATGAGACGGCTCATGCGTGGCCCCCCTTCATCAGCAGCTTGTTTTCGTAATCGACTCTGAGCACCACAGCTATCGCAATCAAATTCATCAAAATGGCCGAACCGCCAAAGCTCATTAACGGAAGAGTCAGGCCTTTGGTTGGCAAGGCGCCCAGATTCACACCCATGTTGATAAAGGCCTGGAAGCCCATCCAGATCGCCACGCCCTCGGCCACCAGCCCGGCAAAGACACGGTCCAGCGCGATGGCCTGACGGCCGATCAGCATGATGCGGCGGGTCAACCAGAAGAAGACGGCAGCAATCAGCAGCAGGCCGACCAGACCAAATTCTTCGCCGATCACGGCCAGCAGAAAGTCGGTATGCGCCTCAGGCAGCCAGTGCAGCTTTTCCACGCTGCGGCCCAGGCCCACGCCAAAGATCTCGCCCCGCCCGATGGCAATCAGCGCATGCGAGAGCTGGTAGCCCTTGCCCAGCGCATGCTTCTCATCCCAGGGATCGAGGTAGGCAAAAATACGTTCACGGCGCCACTCCGAGGTGGCGATGATCATGCTGAAGGCCAGCACCACCAGCAGGGCGATGATGAAGAACATGCGCGCGTTCACGCCACCCAGGAACAGAATGCCCATGGAGATCACGACGATCACCATGAAGGCCCCCATGTCAGGCTCGGCCAGCAGCAGCACGCCCACCACGACCACGGCCAGGCCCATGGGCAGCACGGCACGGAAGAAGCGCTCCTTGACCTCCATCTTGCGTACCATGTAGTCGGCCGCGTAGATCAGGATGGAGAACTTGGCCAGCTCGGAAGGCTGGAAGTTCATGATGCCCAGCGACAGCCAGCGACGCGCGCCGTTGACCACCGTGCCCACATGCGGGATCAGCACCGCCACCAGCAACACGATGGAGATCAGAAACAGCTTGCGCGCCACCTTCTCCCAGACATTCATGGGCACCTGGAAGGCCAGCAGCGCAGCTACAAAGGCCATGCCTATCGACATGGTGTGGCGCAGCAGAAAGTGATAGGGCTCGATCTTGCCGAAGCGCGGGTTGTCGGGCATCGCAATCGATGCCGAATACACCATGACCAGACTCCAGGACAGCAAGGCGATGACGACCCAGATCAGAGCCTGGTCCAGTCCCAGGACGCTGGCAGGCGTGCGGGTCGGGCGGTCGTACATGGGCCCGCCCACGCGCACCGGCAGCACGTCGATGGGCTTGTCCCCGACCGTGCGGAACCACGAGCGCATGCGGCCGGAGAGGCTGGTCAGGAAGGCGGCTGTCATGCGCCGTCCTCCAGTTGCTGGCCTGCTTCAAGCGCCAGCTCGCGCACCGCTTCCACAAACTGGTGGGCGCGGTCCGCATAGTCCTTGAACATGTCCATGCTCGCGCAAGCGGGCGAGAGCAGCACCGCATCATTGGCATGGGCCAGGCGCGCGGCCTGCTGCACGGCGTCCTGCATGCTGGCAGCATCGACCAGGCTCACGCCGGTGTCGCTCAGTGCCTCGCGAATCTGCGACGCATCCTGGCCGATCAGCACGGCCGCGCGCACATAGCGCGAGACGGGCGCGGCCAGCGGAGTGAAGTCCTGGCCCTTGCCCAGTCCGCCCAGGATCACCACGATGCGGTGGTCAGGCCCCAGGCCCATGAGGGCGGCCACGGTGGCGCCCACATTCGTGCCCTTGCTGTCGTCAAAGTATTCGACATCGCCCACCCGGCCCACGGGCTGCACGCGATGCGGCTCGCCCCGGTATTCGCGCAGACCGTATAGAAGCGGTGCCAGCGTGCATCCCGCACCGGTCGCCAGCGCCAGGGCCGACAGCGCATTGATGGCGTTGTGGCGGCCGCGGATGCGCAGCGCATCGGCGGGCATCAGGCGCACGATGTGCAGATCGTCGACGTTCTTGCCCTTGCTGGTTTCGTCAGCCTCATGGGCGCGCACCAGCCAGGTCATGCCGTTGACCACCTCCAGACCAAAGTCTCCGGGGCGGCGCGGCATGTCGCCGCCAAAGGTGACATGGGCACGCTGGAAAGTCTTGCCACGCTTGCCGGGCACCGCCACGGGCGCGGGCAGCATGGCCATGACGACGGGGTCTTCCCGGTTGAGCACCATCAGAGCCTGCTCGCCAAAGACATGGGCCTTGGCATCGGCATAGGCCTGCATGCCGCCATGCCAGTCCAGATGGTCCTGGGTGATATTGAGCACCGTGGCTGCGGTGGGCTCGAAGCCGCGGCAGTCGTCGAGCTGAAAGCTGGACAGCTCGAGCACCCAGGCCTGGGGCAGGGTCTCGGCATCGATGCGCCCGGACAGGGTGTCGAGCAGCGTGGGGCCGATATTGCCGGCCACGCCCACGCTCATTCCGCCATGCTCCAGCAGCTGACCGGTCAGCGAGGTGACCGTGGTCTTGCCATTGGTGCCGGTGATGCCCAGCACCTTGGGCGCATAGCCATGGGCTTCGCGCAGGCCCTTTAGCGCAAAGGCAAACAGATCGAGTTCGCCACCCGTGGGCAGGCCGATGCTGCGCGCGGCATTGAAGACCGGCGCCACGCTGGCCGGGCTCAGACCCGGGGAGCGATAGACAGAGCTCAGGCTCTGGCCGTCGACCAGAGCCGCCGTGAACTCGCCTGCGACAAAGCGCACGCCGGGCAGCTCGGTCTGCAGCGCAGCCAGATAGGGCGGGGCTTCACGCGTATCTGCCACGGTGACCTCGGCACCGGCACGCACGCACCAGCGGGCCATGGCAATGCCCGAGATGCCCAGACCCAGAATCAGCACACGCTGACCCTGCAGATGCTGGGCCGCGCCCTGCGGCCAATGCACGGGGACAGGCGGCAGCTCCACCGCCTCCTGCGGCTCGGCTTCGGGCTGCGGCTCGGCCGCAGTCACTTCGGCATCGGCCGCATCGGAGATGCTGGGGTCGGCAAAGATTTGTGCCACAAAGGCGGCCGCGTCCCTGGCTGCCGTCAAGGTGGAGATATCGGGCACCGGCTCGGCATCCAGCGTCTTGGCGATGATGACAGTCGCTTCTATTTCAGGAGCACTTTGCGCTTGCTCCTGAATAACTTCAGACATATTCTCATCTGAAATGCTTTGCAGATCAGCGGAATGCGCTTGCATTTGCATAGCATCCGATTCCGATTCCGATTCCGATTCCGATTCCGCTTCCGGCTGCAGAAGCTGGTCGTCGAGCTTGAGGTCTTCGTCTTGCATGGCGATTACCTCAGCTTCAGGGTGGACAGGCCCAGCAGGCACAGCAGCATGGTGATGATCCAGAAGCGGATCACGACCTGAGTCTCCTTCCAGCCGCTCTTCTCAAAGTGGTGGTGCAGCGGCGCCATCTTCAGCAGACGGCGGCCCTCGCCATAGCGTTTCTTGGTGTACTTGAAGTAAGTCACCTGCAGCATCACCGAGATGGCTTCCGCCACAAAGATGCCGCCCATCACGGCCAGCACGATTTCCTGGCGCACGATCACGGCAATCGTGCCCAGAGCGGCGCCCAGCGCCAGCGCGCCCACATCGCCCATGAAGACCTGGGCGGGATGTGCGTTGAACCAGAGAAAAGCCAGACCTGCACCCGCCATGGCGCCGCAGAACACCATCAGCTCGCCCGTGCCGGGAATGCTGGGAAACAGCAGATAGCGCGCATAGGTGGCGTTGCCGGTCACATAGGCGAAGATGCCCAGCGCCGTGCCCACCATGATGACGGGCATGATGGCCAGGCCGTCGAGGCCGTCGGTCAGGTTCACGGCATTGCTGGCGCCCACGATGACCAAATAGGTCATGACGATGAAGCCCAGCACACCCAGCGGGTAGCTGACTTCCTTGAAGAAGGGCACCATCAGGCCGGCCTTGGGCGGCAGATCCATGGAAAAGCCCGACTGCACCCAGGAGACGAACAGCGCGAAGACCTCGGCATTGCTGTTCTCCGAGATGCAGAACACCAGATACAGGGCCGCCAGCAGACCGATGACGGACTGCCAGAAATACTTCTCGCCCGAGCGCATGCCCTCGGGGTCCTTATTGACGACCTTGCGCCAGTCGTCCACCCAGCCAATCGCACCGAAGCCCAGCGTGACCAGCAGCACGATCCAGACAAAGCGGTTGGATAGGTCAAACCACAGCAAGGTGGAGACGGCAATCGAGAACAGAATCAGCACGCCGCCCATGGTGGGCGTGCCGCTCTTGACCAGATGGGTCTCCATGCCGTAGCCGCGCACGGGCTGACCGATCTTGAGTGCGGTCAGCATGCGAATCGCCCTGGGGCCGACGATCAGACCGATCAGCAAGGCGGTGACGGCGGCCAGCACGGCACGCAGCGTCAGGTACTGGAAGACGCGCAGAAAACCGAATTCCGGCGAGATACCCTGCAGCCATTGAGCCAGCATCAGCAGCATGCGGCCTCCTCGCAGTTGCCCTGCTTCTTGTCTGCACAGGCCTCAATGCTCTGCACCACTTGCTCCATCTTCATGAACCGCGAACCCTTGACCAAAACGCTACCCACCTTGGGTAAAACTGCGCACACCGCCTGCTGAAGGGCGGCCATGCTATCAAAATACTGAGCACCACTGCCAAAGGCAGAGGCAGCAAACGCGCTCTGCTCACCCAGAGCAAAGAAATGGGCAATACCTGCCTGCTGCGCCAGCGCGCCGGCCTCGGCATGGAACTGCGGGCCGTTATCGCCTACTTCCCCCATGTCGCCCAGCACCAGCAACTGCGGTGCGGGCAGCTCGGCTAGCACCGCAATGGCAGCTGCCACGGAATCGGGATTGGCGTTATAGGTGTCGTCGACCACCGTGACGCCTTGACCCTTGATCTGCACGGCCAGCGCGCGCGAGCGGCCGGTCACGGGCTCGAAGCCCGAGAGTCCTTGTGCAATGGCAAGCAAAGGCACACCTGCGGCATGGGCACAGGCAGCCGCGGCCAGTGCGTTGCGCACATTGTGGCGGCCAGCAATATGCAGCTGCACGGCTGCCACGCCTTGCGGGGTGTTCAGCGCAAAACTCCAGGCTCCGTTGGCCCAGACCACATCGCTGGCAAAAACCTGAGCCCCATCAGCGGCCTCGCCAAACATCAGACTGGGGCGACCGGCGGCCAGCTCCGTCCACAGCGACGTGTACGTATCGCCGGCAGGGAAGATGGCCACGCCGTCCTTGGGCACAAAGCGCAGCACCGAACCGTTTTCACGCGCCACGGCTTCCACCGTGCCCATGAACTCCTGGTGTTCACGCTGGGCGTTGTTGACCAGGGCCACCGTGGGCTGGCCGATGGCGGCCAGCTCGGCAATCTCGCCGGGGTGGTTCATGCCCATCTCCAGCACTGCAATGCGATGCGCGCCCGTCATGCGCAGCAGGTTCAGCGGCATGCCGATGGAGTTGTTGAAATTGCCGCGTGTAGCCAGCGCTGCCTCGCCCTGCCCGCCCACGTGCGCGCGCAGGATGGATGCGATCATCTGCGTGACCGTAGTCTTGCCATTGCTGCCGGTCACGGCAATCAAGGGTAGATCGAACTGTGCACGCCAGGCCCGCGCCAGCGCGCCCAATGCCAGCAGCGTATCCGGCACTTCGATACCGGCCATGCCTGCAGCTTCCAGCCCATGGCTGGCAATGGCCGCCACAGCACCGGCGGCCTGCGCCTGAGGCAGAAAATCATGGGCGTCAAAACGCTCGCCCTTCAGGGCCACGAACAAGTCCCCGTTCTGCAACGTGCGCGTATCGGTGTGCACGCGTGCCAGCTCCAGCTGGCCGTTGCCGACCAGGCGGGCTTGTGGGATATGCGTCTGGATCAGCTCCAGCGCTTTTGCCAGGGTCATCATGACCGAATCTTTCCTTCGCGGGCTGCAAGCGCCTTGTGCGCCTCAGCCATGTCGGAGAACGGATGGCGCACGCCCATCGTCTCCTGATAGTCCTCATGTCCCTTGCCGGCAATCAGCACCACGTCGCGCGCATCGGCACGGGCAATGGCTTGGGCAATGGCCGCCGCGCGGTCGGCCTGAACATGCAATGCCTCGCCCGCCTGCATGCCGACCAGAATCTGGTCGATGATGCTTTCGGGCACTTCACTGCGCGGGTTGTCGCTGGTGACGAACACGCCGTCGGCATTCGCCTGTGCGGCCCGTCCCATCAGCGGGCGCTTGCTGTTGTCCCTGTCACCGCCGCAGCCAAACACGCACCACAGCTTGCCCTGGCGCTGGCGCGCTGCAGGCTGCAGGGCGCGCAAGGCCTTCTCCAGCGCATCGGGGGTATGGGCATAGTCCACGGCCACCAAAGGCAGGCCGGGCTTGACGATCTGCTGCATGCGACCGGGTACTGGCTCCAGATGGGCGCAGGCCTGCACGGCCTGCTCCAGCGTCAGCCCCAGGCAGCGCAAGGCGGCCAACACCCCCAGCAGATTGGAAACGTTGTACTGACCGACCAGACGCGTGTTCATGCGCAGGCTGTGACCGGCTTCCAGCACGGTAAAGCTCAGGCCTTCGTCGCCCAGTCCGATGTCCTTGGCCTGCAGGCGCGCCGGTCCTTGAATGGAAACACTCCAGACATCCATCGCACGGCCCTGCAGCCTGGCCCAGAGCCTGGCGCCGTGTGCGTCATCGATATTGACCACGGCCGCCGGCAAGCCGGGCCAGTCGAACAGCTGGGCCTTGGCCTGCCAGTAGGCATCCATGCTGCCGTGGTAGTCCAGGTGATCCTGCGTGAAATTGGTGAACAGAGCCACGCGAATCTTGCTGCCATCAAGACGGTGCTCGGCGATGCCGATGGACGATGCCTCAATGGCGCAGGCGGCGAGGCCCTGGTCGGCATAGCTGCGGAACGCGCGCTGCAGAAGCACCGGGTCCGGCGTGGTCATGCCCGTCGACTCCAGCGCAGGCGGTACGCCCACGCCCAGGGTGCCCACCAGCGCACAGCCAGTGCGCGCGTTCCGCGTCACCTTGGCCAGCGCATGGGCCAGCCACCAGGCTGTGGTGGTCTTGCCATTGGTGCCGGTCACGGCCAGTACGTCGAGCTCGCCACTGGGATGTGCAAACCATTGATCGGCAATCAGTCCCGTCGCGGCCTTCAGACCCTTGAGAGCCGCAATACGGTCACCGCTCAGATCGAAGGTCTGCAGGCCGTCGGCCTCCACCAGCACAGCAGCGGCGCCCTGCTCCAGAGCCTTGCCCACATAGGCTCGGCCGTCAGTAGCTGCTCCAGGCCAGGCGACAAAGGCATCGCCTGCCTTGACCTTGCGACTATCGGTCTGCAGATCACCCTGCACGCGGCTGCGCAGCCAGGCAACGGCCTCGGCTGCATTGTTCAGAATTGGAATGGGGGTGCTCATAGCACAGGCTCCTCAGCGGGTGCAGCCACGATCTGAGGCTTGACTTCCTTGTCGGGCTGAACGCCCATGAAACGCAATGTCTGCTGGACCACGTCCGCAAACACCGGGCCGGCCACCGTGCCACCGTAGTAGGACCCTGCCGTAGGCTCGTCCACCATCACGGCCACGATGATGCGCGGCTTGTCGATGGGAGCAATGCCTGTGAACCAGGCACGGTACTTGCCCGCGGCATAGCTCTTGCCCACCTGCTTGCGGGCAGTGCCCGACTTGCCGCCAATGGTGTAACCCTCGGCCTGGGCCTTCTGGCCGGTACCGCCAGGGCCGGCAGCCAGGCGCAGCATGTGCAGCACCGCCTCGGCGTTTTCCTTGGAGATCACACGCACGCCCACGGGAGGCTCGTTTGTTTTCAGAATCGTCGAGGGAATGACATTGCCGTCGTTGGAAAACACGGTGTAGGAACGCGCCATCTGGAACAGCGAGGCCGACAGGCCATAGCCATAGGACATGGTGGCCTGCTCGATGGGCTTCCAGGTCTTCCAGGCACGCAGACGACCCGAGACCGCGCCAGGAAACTGGATCTGCGGCTTCTGGCCGAAGCCCAGCGCACTGAAGTACTCCCACATTTCCTGAGGCGAGAGCTTTTGCGCCACCTTGGTCGCGCCCACGTTGCTGGACTTCTGGATCACGCCCTCCACCGTCAGCGCACCGTAGTTGTGCGTGTCGGTGATGGTGGAGCCCGTCACCGTATAACGGCCGGGTGCGGTATCGATGATGGTGCTCGGCTTGACACGCTTGAGCTCCAGCGCCGTGGCAACGGTGATGGGCTTCATGGTCGAGCCGGGCTCGAAGGTGTCGGTCAGCGCGCGATTGCGCAGCTGCTCGCCTGTCAGGTTCTTGCGGTGACCCGGGTCATAGCTGGGATAGTTCGCCAGGGCCAGCAATTCGCCGGTGTGTGCATCCATGACCACCACGCTGCCTGCCTTGGCCTTGAAGGTCTCGACCTGCTGCTTGAGTTTCTGGTAGGCGTAGTACTGGACCTTGCTGTCAATGGACAACTGAATATCCTGACCGTCCTGAGGCGGCACTTCATCGCCCACGCCCTCCACCACGCGGCCCAGACGATCCTTGATCACACGGCGCGAGCCAGCCTTGCCGGCCAGTTCCTTGTCGAACGCCAGCTCCATGCCTTCCTGACCATGGTCTTCCACATTGGTGAAGCCCACGATATGCGCCGCAGACTCCCCTTCGGGATACTGGCGCTTGTATTCCTTGCGGTTGTAGATGCCCTTGATATTGAGCGCCACGATCTTCTGGCCCACATCCCAGTCCAGCTGACGCTTTACCCAGACAAAGGTCTTGTCCTCGACATCCAGCTTCTCCATCAGGGAGCGCAGCGGCATGTCCATGAGGCGTGCCACCTCCTTGAGCTTTTGCTGGACTTCAGGATCCTTCAGATCCACGTCCTCGGGAATAGCCCAGATACTGGCCGCCGGCACGCTGGACGCAAGAATCAGGCCATTGCGATCCAGCAAACGGCCCCGATTGGCCGGCAGCTCCAGGGTACGCGCAAAGCGCACCAGACCCTGGCGCTTGAAGAAGTCGTTGCCGAAGACCTGCACATAGGCCGCACGCGCGCCCAGGCCCACAAAGCCCAGCGCCAGCGCAGCCACGATGAACTTGCTGCGCCACAGCGGTGTTTTCGAGGCCAGCAAAGGGCTGGTGGTATAGAGCACGCTGCGTGTCATTGCGCAGTTCCTGCAGCCGTTTCATGCACGTACTGCGTAATTGCCTGAGAAGCCTGCTTCATCTGCAGCTTTTCTCGCGCCACTGTCTCGATGCGCTGAGGCGTGGCCTGGGCACGCTTTTCCACCTGCAGGCGCAGTTGATCCGTCGCCAGCCGACGTGCCTCTGCCTCGGCGCGGTCCAGTTCGGTGAACAGGCGACGCGACTCATACTGGGTATGCACCAGAAAGATGGCACTGGCCATGACCGCCAGCAGCAGCAGCAGGTTTATGCGCAGCATGGCAGCCCTCCTGCAACCATGCTCGGAGCGGCATGGCGATACATCATGCAGGCACCTCGGTGCGCTCGGCGACGCGCATCACGGCGGAACGCGAACGGGGATTGACAGCTACCTCGGCAGCACTGGGCTTGATGCGCTCCAGCGCCTTCAGACGCATGGGCGTGGGAGGCGCAAACGGTGCACGGCGGTCGTAGACCTCCTTGGAATGCTTGGCAATGAACTGCTTGACGATGCGATCTTCCAGCGAGTGGAAGCTGATCACGGCCAGACGGCCGCCGGGGGCCAGCACGCGCAGACTCGCTTCTAGCGCTTGCTCAAGCTCCTGAAGTTCGGCATTGATGAAAATCCGAAGAGCCTGGAAGGTCCGTGTTGCCGGGTTCTGCCCAGCCTCGCGGGTCTTGACCGCGCCAGCCACGAGTTGGGCCAGCTCGGCAGTGGTGCGTAATGGGCCCTGGCTTTCGCGCCGAGCAACAATCGCCTTTGCAATGGGGCCAGCAAACCGTTCTTCGCCGTAGTCACGTATCACCTCCGCAATCTGCTGCACTTCCGCATCTTCGAGCCACTCGGCCACGCTCTGACCACGCGTGGTGTCCATGCGCATGTCGAGGGGGCCGTCAAAGCGAAAACTGAAGCCCCGGTCCGGGTTGTCGATCTGGGGCGAGCTCACCCCCAGGTCCATCAACACGCCCTGCACACTGCCTTCGGGCAGTTCGCCCAGATGGCGAAATCCTTCATGCCGAATCGAAAAACGCGCATCGGTGATGCGCGCCGCCTCAGCAATTGCGTCCGGGTCTTTGTCGAACGCGATCAGGCTCCCGTCCGGCCCCAGCCTTTGCAATATGAGCCGGGAATGACCACCTCGACCGAACGTCGCATCGACCCACTGGCCGGCGGGCGGCTCTGCGGCACCACCCAGCAGGGCGTCCACGGCCTCTTCCAGCAAGACGGTGATATGTTGCAACGGCTGATTCACAAGCACTTCCTACAAAACAAAATCCTGGAAAGCTGCCGGCATCGGTTGCTGGCGCGCTTCCGCTTCGCGCACTTCATAAGTGGCCTTGTCCCAGACCTCGAAATGCGCCCCCATGCCCAGCATCAAGACCTCTTTGGTCAGACCTGTGGCTTCACGCAACTCGGGCGAAATCAGCAGCCGACCGGTTGCATCCATCTCCGCATCCATGGCATTGCCCAGAAAAATCCGCTTCCACCACTGAGCCGTGATCGGCAGTTGCGCGACACGTTCGCGAAACTGCAGCCACTCTGGGCGCGGAAACAGCAACAGACAGCCATCGGGATGCTTGGTGAAAGTGACCTGCCCCTCAGCCAAGGACAAAAGGGCGTCACGATGCCGGGTCGGCACTGAGAGCCGCCCCTTTCCATCGAGATTCAGCGAAGACGCCCCTTGAAACACGGCAAGTTACTCCGGTCATCTGGAGCCGCTCGTTCCCCAAAAATGGGCACGAGGGCAGCTTTCACCACTTAATTGCACTTTTTTGCACTGTATCAGCAATTTAAGGTGAATCCAAACCCGAATGAACAATTATTTGCAATGAAATCAAGCACTTAGAGAGAAAAAGAAAAGCCTTATTCTGAAAATATCTTTCCTTTACAAGCACTTAGCAAAGTCAATGCAAGTGGACTCTCATTAGGAGGCGTCAATTGCAACCATTCAATTCAATGGAAAGAACTGATTTAAGTCTCGACCTTCTCCTACAAATGCAAACTGCCCGCACAGGCGGGCAGCTCGCTTCAAGCGCTCGGTTCTTCAAAGAATGAAGCGCGACAGATCCTCATCCTTGCTCAGCACCTGTAGGCGCTGATCCACATAGGCTGCATCGATCACCACCGTCTGACCCGAAAGCTTGGCCGCATCGAAGCTGACCTCATCAAGCAGACGCTCCATCACTGTGGACAAGCGCCGTGCACCGATGTTTTCGGTACTCTCGTTGACATCAAAGGCAATCGTTGCCAGACGCGTGATGCCCTCTGGCTTGAACTCCAGAGTCACGCCTTCGGTCGCCAGCAGCGCCTGATACTGCTTGACCAGGGAGGCGTGAGTCTGCATCAGAATCGCCTCGAAGTCCTGTACCGACAGAGATTCCAGTTCCACGCGAATGGGAAAGCGCCCCTGCAGCTCGGGAATCAGATCGCTTGGCTTGGACAGATGGAAGGCACCCGAGGCGATGAACAGAATGTGGTCTGTCTTGACCACACCGTACTTGGTCGAGACGCTGGTGCCTTCGACCAAGGGCAGCAGGTCGCGCTGCACACCCTGACGCGATACATCGGAGCCACTGGTTTCCTGGCGCGTCGCCACCTTGTCGATTTCGTCGATGAAGACAATGCCGTTTTGCTCGGCATTGGCAATGGCGCGGGTCTTGACGTCCTCCTCATTGACCATCTTTGCTGCTTCCTCATCGGTCAGCAGCTTCAGGGCCTCGGCGATCTTGAGCTTGCGCGTCTTGCGCTTTTCCTGGCCCATATGGCTGAACATGCCGCGCAGCTGCTCGGCCATCTCTTCCATGCCCTGGGGGCCCATGATCTGCACCTGAGGCATCTGCTCGGCGATATCGATCTCGATCTCCTTGTCGTCAAGCTGGCCTTCGCGCAACTTCTTGCGGAAAACCTGACGCGCCGTGTTGTCCGCAGGTACTTCGCCGGTGCGGGCCTGCGGGATCAGCACATCGAGAATGCGCTCCTCGGCAGCATCTTCGGCGCGGGCGCGCATCTTCTTCATGTCCGACTCGCGCGTTTGCTTGACGGCAACTTCGGCCAGATCGCGGATGATGGCGTCCACATCCTTGCCCACATAGCCCACTTCGGTGAACTTGGTCGCCTCGACCTTGATGAAGGGAGCATCGGCGAGTTTTGCCAGGCGGCGTGCTATCTCCGTCTTGCCAACGCCCGTGGGGCCGATCATCAGAATGTTCTTCGGTGTGATTTCCTGGCGCAGGCCCTCGGGCACCTGCTGGCGGCGCCAGCGATTGCGCAATGCAATCGACACCGCGCGCTTGGCACCATGCTGGCCGACGATGTGCTTGTCTAGCTCGGAGACGATCTCCTGGGGAGTCATGGCAGAAGACATGTGAATTCTCAGTCAAATATGCATCTGGCGCCCATCCATAAAGCGCCAGTAGCTATCAATTCGGATAGACGAGACGCTTACAGCGTCTCGATCGTGTGATTCATATTGGTGTAGATGCACAGCTCGCCGGCAATCGCCAGGGATTTGCGCACCACATCTTCGGCCGACAGCTCGGTGTTGTTCAGCAAGGCCTTGGCTGCGGAATGCGCATAGGCGCCGCCGGAGCCGATGGCCACAATGCCCTGCTCGGGCTCCAGAACGTCGCCATTGCCGGTAATGATGAGCGAGGTCGTCGCATCGGCCACGGCCAGCATGGCTTCAAGCTTGCGCAGCACACGGTCGGTACGCCACTCCTTGGTCAGCTCGATCGCAGCGCGGGTCAGGTTGCCCTGGTGTTTTTCCAGCTTGGCCTCGAAGCGCTCGAACAGCGTGAAGGCATCTGCTGTGGCCCCCGCAAAGCCCGCCAGCACCTTGCCGTGATAGAGCTTGCGCACCTTGCGCGCCGTGCCCTTGATGACGATATGACCCAATGTGACCTGACCATCACCGCCGATGGCGACTTGCACGCCCTCGGGAGTCTGGCGGCGCACGCTCAAAATGGTGGTGCCGTGAAACTGTTCCATCTGGAGCAAATGGGGGCAGGCAAGATCGACCTCAAGGGGCCCTGAAAAATTAAATTTACCGCGCTTGCTGTGGATAGCGCCTCAAACGGCCCGACTCCAACCAGAGACACAGCCCCTTGGCGCAGGCGGCATAGCCACTCTGGGAGCTAGTCCCGTCTTGGAATCACCTGTGCATGTTCCTGAATGCCAACAACATTGAAGAACACCGCCAGCAACTGGTGCAACTGACTGAACTGCAACACGTGGCCCAGCTCCTGCATCTGCGCAGCCCAGTTCAGCACCGAGCCTGCGGCAGCAAAGTCCATGCGCACCAGGCGCGAGCAGTCAATGGCAATGGCTTCGCCAAGCTTGGCCTTTTCCTGAACCTCGGCAAGCCAGGGCAATGCATCGCCGTCGATCACGCCTTGCAGCGTAAAACGCGGCTGATGCTCCTTCCAGAGCATACCGGGCTGAATCGTCTCCGGCCCCAAGAGCCGGCTATCTTGGACACGCAGGTTCTGTGCCTGCCCTTCATTCGAATACGCACAGACCGGATCGTCCCAGGAGGGTGGCGACAGCTCGTAGGTCACGCAATAGTCCAGCGCCGTCAGCTCAAATTCGTCCTGCAGACGCATCAGGCGCTGCATGGCCAGACGCAAATACCACCAGTCCTGATCGACGGCGCGATCACCGGAAGGGGTGTGCTTGCTGAGCACGGCCTGCAATCTTTCATGACCGGCAAAAACCAGTGATCCCTTTTCGTCGGCCCATCGCTGTGCCGCATCCAGCAGCGGCTTCTTCACGCCGGGGTCGAGGCTCTCCAGAACGCTCCAGTCCATGACCGAGCTGCCGGAGCTGCGCGCCTTGCTGGCCAGCAGCGCCTTGAAACCAGGCTCATCCAAATGCACAGGAGCCCGCCAGCGAAAGCCGGTCTGCACTGCTGCGGCATCCGGCGCGGTTTCGCTAAGCCTGCCCGCCTGCTGCGGCATCACAAACCATTGCGGGGCCGAACGACCGAAGCGCGCCACAAAATCCATGGCAGCGTCTTCAAACTGAGCCTGCATGCCTGCTGCGCGGTACATGTCCAGCAGCGCCAGCCAGACCTGCAACTGTGCCGGCGTATCCTGAGCACGCTCGGCAATCAAGGCCTTGAGACTGCTCTCGGCTGCGACGCTGTCACCGCTGGCAAAGACAATCGCAGCATCCTCCAGCGCGGCATCATGCTCGAAGCGCGCAAAGGACGGCGGAACCATGTTGATATCGGTTGGAGCAGAGACCTCGGTTGTGGCAAACGCCGGCGAAAAGTCTGTCTCGCCACGCAGGCCCGGCAAAGCAACAGGATTGCCCTGCCGACCCGGTTGCGGCAGCTCCAGATCGCTTGGCAACACATCCTGAAGCAGAGGCAGCGTGCTGATCGAAAGCGGCTGGCTTTTAAATACCGAAGGCATGCTGCCACCGCCCTCAGGCAGTTGCAGCGGCATGGTGGCGGCATCGGCGGCCAGCTTGCCGCGCCACCATTGCTGGGCCATCTGCGCTTCGATCTCGTCGATCTTCTTGATGGTTTCTGCGCGCTCGCCCGGCACGGAGCTTTGGGCAGTCTGCAAAAAAGAGGACGGTGCCAGTGGGGTCGGCGTCTCGAGTGGAGCCCTGGCAGTCACCGCCGTCTTGGACAACTGAGCCTGACGCAGCTTGCGCAACTGGTCAAACTCGCGCTTTCGCACAAAGTCGTTCTGGCGCTTGCGCTCCAGCATCTCCTTGAGCGCCTGCTTGCTGTACTGGCTTTCTTCGCTTTCCTGGTTGAGATTCTCCAAATCGGACCAATTCACGGTCGGGTGGCGCACAAAACGCACCACCTTGGACAGCAACCCTCCCGACTTGTTTTCTTCTTTTGCCATGGTCCTCTACTTTGCTGCCTGCAGCCCCGCCAACGCCTGACGCAGATCAATCGCCGTACATCTTCTGCTTGAGCTCACGGCGCTGCTGGGCTTCCAGCGACAGTGTAGCCGTGGGGCGAGCCAACAGGCGTCCCACACCGATAGGCTCGCCGGTTTCGTCGCAGTAGCCGTAGTCACCGGCATCAATGCGGGCAATGGACTGATCGATCTTCTTGAGCAGCTTGCGCTCGCGGTCACGGGTGCGCAGCTCGAGAGCGTGCTCTTCCTCTATGGTGGCACGATCGGCAGGATCGGGCACCACGACGGTGTCTTCACGCAGGTTTTCCGCAGTCTCGCCCGCATTCACATGCATATCGTTCTTGAGCGCGACCAGCTTGCGACGGAAATAGGCCAGCTGGGCGTCGTTCATGTAATCGTCATCAGACATGGCCAGCACTTCAGCATCGGTCAGCTCCTCTACCGACTTGGTCTTCCAGGCGTTGGCCAGCTTGGGATCTTTCTTGGGCACAGCTTGCTTTGTGTTGGTCATTGCTTTCGTATCTCTCATGGTTGCCGCAGCCTTGACTGCCGAAGCTGCCAGGGGCGGAACATCTGTTTCAGGCTGCCGCGCTGGAGGCGATGCAGAACGCTTGGATCTGGACGATTTGGAAGATTCTCCCGCTGCTGCAGGTACCAGCACCGGGTTGTCCAACGCTGCGTCCACCAAAGAGGTCTCGACGCTGCGGGGGTGCACAGCCGCTGCCGCAGCTTTGGCTGCAGCCTTGGGCAGATTACTTTTCACAGCGGTCACGTCCTGTCTCCTTACAGTACAGAGCCCTTGCAGGGCCGGATTGCTCCAACACCCTCTTTAGGGCCGGCATTGTAGCCACGCCAGTCGCCCCAGCCCGACTCCGTTGCACATACCCCACAATTTGCAACAAAGCC
This sequence comes from Comamonas testosteroni, assembly GCF_000761245.1. GTDB lineage: Bacteria > Pseudomonadota > Gammaproteobacteria > Burkholderiales > Burkholderiaceae_C > Comamonas > Comamonas testosteroni_C. The sequence goes on from NZ_AWOR01000068.1 coordinate 46,101, forward strand.
TGCGCCTGTTTCGGTCAGTTTGCGAGAAATAACAGACAAACAAAACGGCCTGCTTGGCAGGCCGTCAGTCATTGTCAGCAAACCGTTAGCTTTCGCCGAAACAGCCCCAAAACTCAGGGTTTACACCAGACATTGATCCAGTCCCTGGCGAAGAATATCCTGCGGCAGATCGATACCGATGAAGACCATTTTGCTGACTCGCTTTTCATCGGCTTCCCACTCGGGTCCCAGATCGCTGCCCATGAGCTGGTGCACGCCCTGGAAGATGACCTTGCGGCTGGTGCCCTTCATGTCGAGCACGCCCTTGTAGCGCAGCATCTTGGGGCCGTAGATATTGACGATGGCGCCCAAGAAGTCTTCCAGCTTGGCCGGGTCGAAAGCGCGATCGGCCCGGTAGACAAAGCTCTTCACGTCATCGTCGTGATGATGGTGATGTGGGTGATTGCAGTGCTCGCCATGCTCGTGGTCATGGTGGTCGTGGCCACAATGCTCGTCATGCTGGTGTCCATGGTCGTGATCGTGTTCGCATTGGCCATGGTCATGGTCGCAAGCGCTGTGGTCGTGATGATCGTGGTCGTGATCATCTTCCTTGAGGAAATCGGGGTCGATGTCCAGCTTGGCGTTCAGGTTGAAGCCACGCAGGTCGAGCACTTCGCTCAGGGGCACATCGCCAAAATGAACGGCACGGATGGGCGCGCGAGGGTTCATATGCTTGAGGCGATGGGTCAGCGCCTCCTTTTCCGCATCCGTCACCAGGTCGGTCTTGGACAGGAACATCTGGTCGGCAAAGCCCACCTGACGGCGCGCTTCCTGGCGGTCGTCGAGTTGCTGGTTGGCATGCTTGGCATCCACCAGAGTGATGATGGAGTCGATCAGATAGGTCTCGGCGATCTCGTCATCCATGAAGAAGGTCTGGGCCACGGGGCCAGGGTCTGCCAGGCCGGTGGTCTCGATGACGATACGGTCGAAGTCCACCTGTCCCTTGCGGCGCTTGGCGGCCAGCAACTGCAAAGCCTCACGCAGGTCTTCGCGGATGGTGCAGCAGATGCAGCCGTTGCTCATCTGCAGAATCTGTTCTTTGGATTCGGTCTTGAGAATGTCGGTGTCGATGTTCTCCTCGCCGAACTCGTTCTCGATCACGGCAATCTTCATGCCGTGGGATTCGTGCAGCACGCGCTTGAGCAGCGTGGTCTTGCCCGAGCCCAGAAAGCCCGTGAGGATGGTGACTGGAATGAGAGCCATGCGTTGAAACCTCTTGCTGCGGCCAGCCGCCACATGCGGCTGTCCAAAAAACACGGGCGGCGCATCCCTATGCGCGCTCCGGTGATAACAGCTGGGGAGTGTAGCGGCGCTTTCAAGCGCGCATGGACAGCAGGGACGGCAGAAATTTCAGCAAAAATCTCCCTCCATCACATACTCAACAATCACTTTACGCTATCAAATCAGGACTCTTCAGTCTTGCTCTTCGTCGTCCAGCGTGCGCAAGGGAGCAGGCATCTCACCGACACTGCGGCGCTGCGCACGCGGATGGGATTTTTCATAAGCCTGGGCCAGATGCTGGAAATCCAGCCGCGTATAAATCTGTGTGGTGGCAATGCTGGAATGCCCGAGCAGCTCCTGCACGGCACGCAGATCGCCACTGGACTGCAGCATATGACTGGCAAAGGAGTGACGCAGCACATGCGGGTGCACGCCAGTTGCAAGCCCCGCCTGCTGGCCTCGCTGCTTGAGACGTGACCAGACCGACTGGGCGCTGAGCCGCTCGCCCCGGCGGCCGACGAACAAGGCCGCTTCGTCCTGTGCCTTGAGCTGTGCAGTGCCGGTCATCGCGGTGCTGCGCAGCGCCAGCCAGCGCTGCAAGGCCTGGATCGCCATGCGCCCCACGGGCACGATGCGGCGCTTGCTGCCTTTGCCCTGAACATGGGCATCGCCCGCCTCCAGATCAATCCAGCCCCGGCCTTCATGCCGGCTATGCTGATCGGGCCGCAGATCCAGCCCCACCAGCTCGGCCACACGCAGGCCACAGCTGTAGAGCAGCTCGGTCATGGCGACGTCACGCGCCTCTATCCACGGATCAGCTTCGGGGTTCTGAAAACTGGCCAATTGCACGGCGTCGTCCACTGCCAGAGCCTTGGGAAGAGGCTTGGCAGCCTTGGGGCCGCGCACGCCCTCCACGGGGTTGAAAGGTACCAGTTCCCGCTGGGCCGCCCAGCGAAAGAAGCTGCGCCAGCCTGAAAGAATCAGTGCGATGCCGCGTGCACTGCGGCCGGCGCCATGCATTTGCGCAGCAAAGCGGCGGATATGCGAGGGTTGCAGCGTCAAAAGCTCCTGAGCTGCCGCCTGCGCAAAGCTCTGCAGCTTGATCAGGTCCAGCGCATACAGCGTATGCGTGCGCTCGGCCAGGCGCTTTTGCACACGCACATGCTCCAGATAGCTGTGGACAACTTCCGGAAGCTGCGCGTACTGCTCCTCAAAAGAGGGCTGCTCGCGCTCTTGCATCAGTATCTACACCCTTTTGCAGCTTCAGCCGTGCGCCAGCGTCAGCGCAGGAGCACGCATGCGCGAGAGCGAGGCACTGGCCAGCTCGGAGATGCGTGAAAGGAATTCAAGACCCATAGTGGCATCGAAGCGCAGCGGGTCGGGCGAGCCCAGCACCAGCATGCCAAAGGCGTTGGAAGTGCTGTCCATGGCACCGTCATGCAGGGTCAGCAGCGCTACCGACTGCACCGCATTGGGGTTTGGCAGCCAGGTCACGGGTTCGAAGCCCATATTGGGGCCGCAGAACGGCATGGTCAGCGACGAGGCAAAGGCCTTGGCATCATCGCTCACTCCCATGGTGTAGACGGTGCCGCTGTGCGCGCCCGCCACATTCCACAGACGCAGCGCGACCTGGGGTACATCAAACGTGTGCTGCAGGCTGGCGGTGAGCGCATGGGGCAGCTCGCGCAGGTCCTGCACCTTGACCAGGGCATGGGTCCACTGGTGAATCTTGTTGGCGATGGAGGCGTTCTCGCTGCCGTGGCGCACCATGTCCATGATGCGATGCTCCAGACCCTTGATCTTTTCGCGCAGCATCTCGGCCTGGCGCTCCTGCAGGCTGACGGCACGTGGGCCATGGCCGCTGATCAAACGCACGCCCGTCAGCATCTCGGCGTGGCGCTCGAAGAAATCGGGGTTTTCCTGGAGGTAGTCGGCAATCGACTCTTCGGTCATGGCGGTATCGGTCAAGCTGTTCATAAGGTATCAGGTATGTCGATCTGGCCTTCAAAAACAAATTCGGCAGGGCCTGTCATGCGCACGCGATCCTGCGCACCGCCAGCCCATTCAATGGTCAGCAGACCGCCACGGGTATGCACATCGACGCGCTGGTCGAGCAGGCCCCAGCCAATGCCGGCCACCACGGCGGCACAAGCCCCCGTGCCGCAGGCCAGGGTCTCGCCAGCACCGCGTTCATAGACGCGCAAGCGGACTTCACCACGGTTGAGGATCTGCATGAAGCCGGCGTTCACACGCTGAGGAAAACGGGCATGGTTCTCGATCAACGGGCCGTGCAACTCCACCAAAGCGGCATTCACATCGTCCACCAGTTGCACCGCATGCGGGTTGCCCATGGAAACGGGCGCTATCCAGACTGTAGCTGGCTGCAAAGGTGTATCAATCGTCAGAGGCCATTTTTGTGTTGACCCCAAGGCTTCAGGCTCCAGACCGTCGCTCGTGAACGGCACCTTGGCCGGATCGAGCTGAGGCGCACCCATATCGACCGTGACGCGGCCATTGCCATGAATTTCGGGGGCGATGACGCCCGAGAGGGTCTGTACTCGGATCACGCTCTTGTCGGTCAGCCCCTTGTCATGCACATAGCGCGCAAAACAGCGTGCGCCGTTTCCGCACTGCTCGACCTCGCCACCATCGGCGTTGTGGATGACATATTCAAAGTCCACGCCCTCTGCGGGCGCCGGGCGCACCGTCAGGATCTGGTCGGCGCCCACGCCAAAGTGACGATTGGCCAGGTAGCGGTACTGGGCGGCGCTCAAGCCCAGACGAGCCTGGGTTTCGTCGAGCACGACAAAGTCGTTGCCCGCGCCTTGCATCTTGGTAAAGCGAATCTGCATGATGCCGCACATTATCGCGCCGGGCGCAGGATCTGCGCCATGCCATGGGATCAGCGATACAGCTTTTGCAACAACGCCATGAGCTGCACCTGCTCGGCAGCACTCAGATGCGCGATGGCACGGGTCTCGCTGCTCTTGAGTTCGGGCTCGGCCGTATCCACCAGTTCGCACCCTGCGGCGGTCAGGTACAGACCCGTGGCGCGGCCGTCTCGCGGGTGCGGACGCCGCTCCAGAAAACCGCGCTTGCCCAGCGCATCGATCATCCCCACCATATTCGGCGGCAGCACGGCCAGTTGCTGACAGAGCTGACGCGAGGTGATGCCCGGATTGCTGCCCACCAGCGACAGCACGGAAAACTCGACAATCTTGAGGTCAAAACGCTCCATGCAGCGCATGAAAACCCCCACCAGAGCGAGCGAGGCGCGCCTTGCGTTGTAGCCCAGCAGCGACTCCAGAAAGCTGGCATTGACCTGATCGACGGCAAAAACTTCGGCACTGTCCCTGGGCTCCTGCCCCGAGCCCGGGAGGTCCGAGCCGGCCTCTTTGGAGCGCGTTCCGCGCAAGGAGCGTGCAGGTTTGGAATCTGGTTCAGCAGTCTTGTGAGCGAGCATTGGCGATGTCAACTTCGAAGGCAAAAGAGCAATCCAGGAGCGCGATGAAAAGACTGCAATTGTGCCGGTATTGCTCGCATCTTGCAGCCATTTTGATCAATGCGCAGAGGTGAACAGCTGGTTGCCGTGCACAACGGAAGCCTGCGCCCACTGCGCCTTCATCAGAGTCAGACGCCAGTCCATTTCAGGCAATATGCGCTGCAGCACCTGCTTGCAGGGGCCTCGCCAGCGCTCACCATCACCTCCCGCTGTGGCAGCAATACGTGCCCACGCCCAGCCCAGCAGCACCACGGCCACGCAGCGCAGATAGTCGTCGGCCACGCGCCAGGCCAGGGTGTCATCTTCCTTGCAGGCCTGCGCCAGCACCGTGGTGAAGTAGCGCAGTTGGGCCAGGCAGCGCAGCACTTCTGCATCCAGCGCCCGCCCAGCATCGAGGCTGTTGCGCAAAGTCAGCAGCCATTGCCCCATGGCCTGACCACCGTCCGGAAGCACCTTGCGCACCAGCAGGTCGATGGCCTGAATTTCATTCGTGCCTTCGTAAATCATGGCCACGCGCGAATCACGCACGATCTGCTCTATGCCCCACTCGCGGATATAGCCGTGGCCGCCGAATACCTGCAGGCAGGCGCTGGAGCCCTCGAATGCCTGCTGGGTCCAGGCCGCCTTGAGCACGGGCGTGATCAGGCTGCACCACTGCTGGGCCTGATCACGCTCACGGGCGCTTTCGGCATGTCGCGCCATATCGAGATAAATACCGGTCTGGTAGGCGAGCACACGCCCGCCATCCACCCAGGCACGCTGGAGATCGAGCGTACGGCGAATGGCCGGATGCTCGATGATCAAATCTGCTGCATCGCCAGCGCCACGCGAGGCAGGCACCGCCCCTGGCGCGCGCATCTGGCGGCGTTCCTGCGCATAGGCATGGGCCTTCTGCCACGCCGCGTCCAGCAGCCCTATGCCCTGCAGCGCCACGTGCAGACGCGCGGCATTCATCATGACGAACATGGCGTTCAGGCCCGCTGCGGGCTGACCGATCAGCCAGCCGGCAGCGGCATCAAAACGCATCACGCAGGTAGGGCTGCCATGCAGGCCCATTTTCTCCTCGATGCGCTCGCAGACCACGCTGTTGCGCTCGCCATCTGGCAATAGCTTGGGCACAAGAAAAAGCGACAAGCCCTTTGGCCCTGCAGGGGCCCCGGGCAGACGCGCCAGCACCAGATGCACGATGTTATCGGTCAGATCATGCTCGCCGCCCGAAATGAAAATCTTGCTGCCGCTGATCTCGAAGCGCTCGCCCAGCTCGGATTCGCCCATCGCCACGGCCTGCGTGCGCACCTGCCCCAGGTCGCTGCCCGCATGGGCCTCCGTCAGGCACATGGTTGCCAGCCATTCTCCGCTGGCCACCTTGGGCAGATAGGCACTCTTCAAGGCCTCGCTGCCATGGTGCTTGAGGCACTCATAAGCGCCATGCAGCAAGCCCGGAGCCATGGTCCAGCCATGGTTGGCGGCGCTCAGCCATTCATAGAGCACGCCTTCCAGCACCCAGGGCAGACCCTGACCTCCGTCCTCCTCGGCACAGGCCAGTGCAGGCCAGCCGGCCTGCCAGAAGTCCTGATATGCCTGGGCAAATCCAGGCGGCGTAGTGACCTTGCCCGCTGCAAACTGCACGCCGACCTCATCGCCTTCGCGCGACAGCGGCGCCACCACCTCGCCCACCCATTTGCCGCCCTCCTCCAGCACTTGCTGCATCAGCCCCCGGTCCGTTGCCGCATGCGTCGGCAGGCGCTGCAACTGCTCATCGGCCTGGAGCACATCAAAAAGAAGAAACGCGATATCGGCACTGGCGGGCAAATAGGACATACAAAACCGGCTGCAACGCAGCAAATGAAAATCTCTAAATAACGACCCCATACGCGCCGAGCGCGGCCCATGCCAGAGATGCCAAGCAAGGGCCGCCCCGCCGCGAAGGCATCGTCCCCCTCCCGCGCAGCGAGAGAGGGGGAAGCCGCGAAGCGGCTCAGGGGCTGTATCAGGTATCCGCAGTAAAGCCAATCTGCTTGACCAGCGGCCCCCAACGCTCGAACTCCGCCTGCTGCGAACGGGCCATCTCCTCGGGCGTGGAGCTGGTGGCAATCAGGCCGACCACACCCACGCTTTCCTTGAGAGTCTCGCTCTTGAGCGCCGCCGTGATCGCGGCATGGGCGCGTGCACGCACATCGGCGGGCGTCTTGGCATTGGCATAGAAGCCAAACCACTCCTCGGCTGTCAGATCGGCAAAGCCCTGCTCGGCAAACGTGGGCACATTGGGCAGATAGGGATTGCGCTGCGGGCCGCTGGTGGCCAGCACGCGCAGCTTGCCGGCCTTGTAGTAACTCAGGAAGTCGCCGCTGGGGCCCATCACGGCAGCAATCTGGCCACCGGCCAGGTCGGACACCGCAGGCGCCGTGCCGCGATAAGGCACATGGCTGAGCTTGATGCCCGAACGCAGGCTGAGCAGGGAGCCGATCAGATGCGGCTGGGTACCTGCTCCTGGGCTGCCGAAGCTGGCCTTATCGGGGTTGTTCTTGCACCAGGCCAGAAAGTCCTTGAGCGTCTTCACCTCGGCCGGCACGGCAGGGCCGACAGCCAGCCCGTGGTGCATGATGGCCCCAATCGAGATCGGCTCGAAATCCTTGGCTTGATAGGTCAGCTTGCTATAGATATGTGGATAGATGGAGAAGGCCGAGACCTGCGACAGCACGATGACCGAGCCGTCCCCCACGGAGTTGCGCAGATTCTCCAGCGCGATGCGGCCACCGGCACCAGGCTTGTTTTCCACCACGCCCATGTTCTTGGAGTAGCTGGTGCCACCGATCTTTTCGGCCACGCGACGCGCCACCGAGTCACCGGCACTGCCTGCGGGAAAGCCGTACAGAATGCGCACCTGCTCCAGCGGCCCGCTGCCCTGGGCATAGGCACTGCGGCCGGCGATGCCGCCGAATGCGGCCAGGGCGGCTCCAGCGCCCAGGCCTTTGACGAAATTGCGACGATCTTGCATGGTTTGTCTCCTTTATTGTTCGATCGCTATGTGCAGGCTTGAGCCTGTCTGAAAAATCCCAGCTCGAATGCTATTCGATACCAAGCGGTCATCAGGAATCGCTCGTAAAACCGATCTGCTTGACCAGCGGCCCCCAGCGCTCGAACTCGGCCTGCTGCGAACGGGCCATTTCCTCGGGCGTGGAGCTGGTGGCAATCAGGCCGACCACACCCAGGCTTTCCTTGAGCGCGTCGCTCTTGAGCGCCGCCGTGATCGCCGCATGGGCGCGTGCACGCACATCGGCCGGTGTCCTGGCATTGGCGTAGAAGCCAAACCACTCTTCGGCCGTCAGATCGGCAAAGCCCTGCTCGGCAAAGGTGGGCACATTGGGCAGATAGGGGTTGCGCTGCGGACCGCTGGTGGCCAGCACGCGCAGCTTGCCGGCCTTGTAGTAGCTCAGATAGTCGCCGCAAGGCCCCATGATGGCCGCGATCTGGCCACCCACCACGTCCGAGACACCGGGAGCCATGCCGCGATAAGGTGCATGGCTGAGCTTGACGCCCGAGCGCAGGCTCAGCAACGCCCCCAGCAGATGCAGCTGGCTGCCGGCACCGGGGCTGCCGAAGCTGGCCTTGTCGGGGTTGTTCTTGCACCAGGCCAGAAATTCCTTGAGCGTCTTCACCTCGGCTGGCACGGCAGGGCCGACGGCCAGACCGTGGTGCATGATGGCTCCGATGGAGATCGGCTCGAAATCCTTGGCCTGATAGGTCAGCTTGCTATAGATATGCGGATAGATGGAGAAGGCCGAGACCTGAGACAGCGCAATCACCGAGCCGTCCCCCACGGCATTGCGCAGATTCTCCAGCGCGATGCGGCCACCGGCACCGGGCTTGTTTTCCACCACGCCCATATTTCTGGTGTAGCTGCTGCCGCCCATTTTTTCGGCCACACGGCGGGCCACCGAGTCCCCGGCGCTGCCTGCGGGAAAGCCGTACAGAATACGCACCTGCTCCAGCGGCCCGCTGCCCTGGGCATAGGCGCTGCGGCTGGCGATGCCGCCGAATGCGGCCAGCGCTACGCCAGCGCCTAGACCTTTGACGAAATTGCGACGACCTTGCATGACTTGTCTCCTGCTTGAAATACGGACTCTTCGGTCCTGTGGAATCAATACACGTCTCGATAGCAAACCAGCGGGCTGTCACCAGCCCGCCCTGTCTCAGCGCGCAGCCATGCGCAGCGCACCATCCAGGCGAATCACCTCTCCATTGAGGTGATCGTTGTGCACGACGTGCACGGCCAGATCGGCAAACTCCGAAGGCTTGCCCAGGCGCGAGGGAAAGGGAATGGACGCCGCCAGCGACTGCTGCACGGGCTCGGGCAGCTCCTTCATCAACGGTGTGGCGAACAGGCCAGGCGCCACGGTGCAGACACGAATGCCGTGCTGAGCCAGATCACGCGCCATGGGCAGCGTCATGCCAACCAGGCCACCCTTGGATGCGCTGTAGGCCTGCTGCCCCACCTGGCCGTCAAAGGCTGCCACCGAGGCGGTATAGAGAATCACGCCACGCGCGCCATCTTCGAGCGCTGCCAGCCTGGCGCAGCGTGCGGCAAACAGCCGCGTCATGTTGTAGCTGCCGATGAGGTTGACGCGAATTACGCGCTCAAAGTCTTCCAGCGGTGCGGGCTCGCCATCGCGGCCGATCACGCGCTTGGCCGTACCGATGCCGGCCACATTCATGAGAATGCGTGCGTCGCTGCCCCATTGCTCGCGAATGGCGTCCAGCGCAGCCGTGACGCTGGCCGCATCGCAGATATCGCTCTGCAGCGCCAGTCCGCCAATCTCGGCAGCCACCGCCTTGGCCTTGTCGAGCTGGCGGTCCAGCACGGCAACCCTGGCCCCTGCAGCAGCCAGCGCACGCGCCGTGGCTTCGCCCAGGCCCGAGGCTCCCCCGGTCACGATGGCAATCTGATCCTTAACTTGCATGTCACTATCCTTTTAAAAGCTGCTTGCGCTTTCTGCTATCGGGCTCAAGCCTGTTCTGGCTCAGAGATTGGGCTTGAGGATCAAAGCCAGCGTTTCGTCGTACAGGCCGGTCACCACATCGGCGCGATGCTGGAGCACGGCACGCTGGTTGATGGAGCCCTTGTCCGTGACTTCGCCCAGATCCAGCGATGGCGGCTTGATCGCCGCCACCGCACGCGCAATGCGGGTGGCACTGCCGGTTGCCGTCTGCGCCAGCTGGTTCAGAACCGTCTGCAAATGCCGCTGCACGGACTCGCTGTGCATGATCTGCTCCAGCGTCGCCCCCGCGTCCAGGCCGCTTAAGGCCGCACAGGCCGGGGTCCCGAAAACGATGGCACCGACCTCCTTGCGATCCAGGCCGGTCAACACCACGTCCTGGATATAGGGCGCACCTGCGTGAATGATCCTGGCCCGCAACGGTCCCACATTGACGAACGTGCCCGTGGCCAGCTTGAAGTCTTCGGCAATGCGGCCATCGAAGCGCAGGCCCTGGTTTCGATCCTGCGGGTCGCGCCACTGCACGGCGTCGCCGGTGCGGAAAAATCCGTCCTCATCAAACGCCTCGTGCGTCGCCTCCGGCGCGCGCCAGTAGCCGGGCGTGACGTTCGGTCCGCGATAGCGGACCTCCAGCTTGCCATCCACAGGCGCCAGCTTGAGCTCCAGACCCGGCACCGGTACGCCCAGGTCTCCCGAGCGCACATCGGGACGGTTGATGAACAGGGCCGATGGAGAGGACTCGGTCATGCCCAGGCCCGTTCCCATCACGATGCGCTCGCCGCACTCGGACTCCTGGGTGCGGTGCAGGCTATCCCAGACGGGCTGCGCCAGAGAGGCTCCGGCGTAGAAGAACATCTTGACGCGCTTGAGCAGGCTGCTGCGCAACTGCGCGTCGCTCTCCATGGCGCGGGCGATGTATTCGAAGCCCGTGGGTACGTTGAAGTAAACAGTGGGCGAGATCTCGCGCAGATTGCGCAGCGTCTCGGCAATGCCCGCCGCCGTGGGCTTGCCTTCGTCGATATAGACGGTGCCGCCGTGATAGAGCGCGAGGCCGATGTTCTTGTTGCCGCCGAAAGTGTGATTCCAGGGCAGCCAGTCCACGAGAACCGGCGGCCCCTTGACCATATCGGGCATGGTCTGGGCAATCTGCTGCTGGTTGGCACACCACATTCCATGCGTGTTGATCACGGCCTTGGGCAGCTTGGTCGAGCCCGAGGTGAACAGGAACTTGGTGATGGTGTCGGGCCCGGTGGCCTGCATGGCAGCATCCACCGCAGATGTGGGCGCGGTCGCCAGCAGGTCGGCAAACAAGGTGCACGACTGGGCGTCGACGGCCGGCTTGCGGTAGACCACCTCGCAGCCATCGGGCAGCACGGCGCGTACCGCCTTGTCATAGCGCGCGGCATCGGCAGCAAAGATCAGGCCGGGCGTGAGCGTGTCGACCACATGACGCAGCTTGGCGTAATCGGTGCTGACCAGCGAATAGGCCGTGGAGACCGAGCAATAGGGCACGCCCGCATACAAGCAGCCCATGGCAAGCATGGCATGGTCGAGATCGTTCTCGCTGAGGATGATGACGGGGCGCTGTGCGGAGAGCTTTCTGTCCAGCAAGGCCTGCGCGATGCTGCGCGCTGCTGCCAGTGTGCGTTCATAGCTGATGCATTGCCAGTCGCCCGTGCTGCCGTCGACCAGTCGCTCACGCTGAGCAATGAAGGTCTGCTGCGGCGTGGTCTGCGCCCAGTGCACCAGCTTGTCGGTCATGCGCGCTGCGTGCTCTGCCAGCTCCTGGTCGGAGCGCACGTAGAAAGTGCCGTCGCCTGCCTCCCTGACCTGGATGCTGCGCACGCCGAACTCCAGCTCGCGGTAGCGGGGCCTGCTCCCCTCTACCACCTGGCCGAGGGCCTGCATGGCTGTGTTTGTCTCCTGCATTGTCTTTGTCTCCACAGCGTTGTTTTATTGAGGTTGCTTTCAGTCCTTGCTGACCTTGGCCGCCCGCCCGGACAGGAATTCCTGCAAACGGAACTTGGCTTCCGGCGCACTCTGCGCCACGGCGGCCATCAGAGCTTCTGTCATCAGCCCCTGATCGGCGGGCTGATCGGCAATCCGGGGCAACGCGTGCATCAGCGCGTAATTGGTCATGGGGGCGTTTTCGGCAATGCGCAGCGCCAGCTCCACGGCCTTGTCCAATGCATGTCCTTCGGGCACCAGATATTGCGACAGACCAATGCGCTCACCCTCTTCGGCCTTGTACACACGGCCTGTGAACATCATGTCGGCCATGCGCGCGGCTCCGATCAGGCGCGGGATGCGCACCGAGCCGCCGCCGCCCACGAAAATGCCGCGCGAACCTTCGGGCAAGGCATAGAAGGTACTGCTGTCGGCCACACGGATATGGCAGGCGCTGGCCAGCTCCAGACCGCCCCCCACCACGGCACCATGCAGGGCGGCGACAACGGGCACCGCGCCGAACTGCACCTGGCGCAGCGCCTCATGCCACATGCGCGAATGCAGAACGCCCTGGGCCGCATCGCGTTCGCTGAGCTCGCTCAGATCCAGGCCGGCGCAGAAATGCGGTCCATCGCCATCCACCACTGCAGCGCGCACGCTGGCAGGCAGATTCATGAATACATCGCGCAGACCCAGAACCAGCCCGTCGGACAAGGCGTTGCGCTTGGCGGCACGCATCAGGCGAATGACGGCGACCTGTTCGGCTTCGCCACGGAACTCAACTGCAATTTCTTTATGAGTCATAACCATTCCTTTTGCAACATTATTGTTATTTCAAATAACTAAATGCAAGACATCCCCGGACGTTTGCTCTCAGTGCTTTCCCCGATTCGCACAGCAGGAGTGCACAACTAGTCCAGGTGTGACATTCACGAACGCGGCGACTTCGCATAATGTGACCTCATGACATCACCCAGCCAGCCCCGTCCCAGCCAGTTGCTTCAGCCCCAGCGCGCGCCAGTTCCCGCGCGAGACGCTTCCACGCTTTTGTTGCTGCGCGACTGCGCCGACGGCAATGGTTTTGAAGTGCTGATGACAAGGCGCGCCGATCAAGGCATCTTTGCCAATGCCTATGTTTTCCCCGGTGGCGGCCAGGAAGATGAAGATGCAGCCCCAGCCAGTCACGCGCTGGCGCGCGTGCGCCCCAGCATGATCGCCGAGGCGGGAGATGAACGCATCACCCAGGCTCTGGCAGGCATTCGCGAGACTTTTGAGGAGCTGGGCATCCTGCTGGCCTATGACCAGGCTGGCCAACCCGTTCCACCTGCCCAAGTTCAGCAACTGGACCGCAAGGCATCGCTGTATGAGCAATGCCGCGCGCGCGGCTGGACGCTGGCCGTGGACCAGCTCTGGTATCTGGCCCACTGGACCGCACCACTGGACCTGCCCAAGCGCTTCAACGTTCCGTTCTTTGTGGCCCGCATGCCCGAGGGCCAGACGGCGGTGGCCGACGAAACCGAGCAGTTCGAGCCAACCTGGATTTCTCCGCAGGATGCGATTGCGCGCTTTGAAGAGAAAAAGCTGTTCATCCTCTTTCCCACCCAGCGTACATTGCAGCGCATCGCTCACCTGCCCGATACCCAGGCCGTGATCCACACCCTGCTAAACGAGAAGCCGCTGTGGCAGGCCTGCCCCCGTGGCGGCCACCTCAAAGGCAAAGACACACGCCATACCGAAACCGATATGGCCTATGGCGAGCTGGAAATGGTGCTGCCCGACGGCCACGGCATTCACCATCTGGACTGGCAGCCTGAAAAAGCTGTGCCGCTGCGCAAGAACCTGCTGCGCCTGACGGCCCCCAACCCCGGCATGATGACCGGCCCCGGAACCAACAGCTATCTGGTCGGCGATGCGCATACCGGCTATATCGCCATCGACCCCGGCCCGGACGATGCCGATCATCTGCAGCGCCTGCACGATGCAGCTGGCGGCGATATCCGTTTCATCGTCTGCACCCATTCCCACCCCGATCACTCGCCGGGTGCCGCGCCGCTGCAGGCCATGGTCCTGCTCTCGGGCCACGCCAGGCCGCCCATCATGGGCCTGCCTTCAGCACCCACGGCACGTGCCAACAGTCGCTTCAGACCCGAGGTGACGCTACAGGACGGAGAGCGCATCACGCTTAGCGGAAAAGGGGAAGAAGGCGAAATCACGCATACGCTGCAAGCCATCTTCACGCCCGGCCACGCGGCCAACCACCTGTGCTTTGTGCTGGAGGAGGACGCGCTGCTATTCAGCGGCGATCACATCCTCAATGGCAGCACCACCGTCATCAGCCCGCCGGACGGCAATATGATCGATTACCTCGATTCGCTGGACCGGCTGCATGCCATGTGTCTGGAGTACGACATTCGCTACATCCTGCCCGCCCACGGCTACGTGCTGGGCTTTGCTCAGCACCAGATCACCCGCCTCAAGGCCCACCGCCTGGCGCGCGAGGCCAAGGTGCATCAGGCCATGCGCGCCAAGCCGGACGGCAGCATTCAGGACTGGGTGGCGATTGCCTATTCCGACACGCCGCAAGCGCTGTGGCCCGTGGCCCAGCAATCGCTGCTGGCGCATGTGGAACGCATTCAGAAGCTGTGCCTGGGCCGATAGCGCGCCGCGACCGCCGCGCTAGACCTGTGGACAACTAGGACATGGCCGGAGCATTAAGCTCTCGCCATGTCTGAATCCCTGCCTGAACAAGAAAGCATCCGCCTGGCCAAACGCCTGGCGGAGCAAGAACAATGCTCGCGCCGCGAGGCCGAGCTCCATATCGTCGCGGGCAATGTCCAGGTGGACGGCAAAGTGGTGCAAGTGCCCGAAACCCGTGTGCGCCCCGACCAGGTGGTGATCCTGACCAAGGATGCCAAGCCTGAAGCCATTCCGCCCGTCACCATCCTGATGAACAAGCCTGCGGGCATGACCCAGGGCCCGGCCTATGGCCGCGTGCGCAGCGCGCATTCGCTGCTGAGCGAAGACACCAAGGCCAAGCTGGACACACCCATGCCCCAGCTGGTGCTGGATCATCACTTCAGGAATCTGGAGTCGTTTCTGACGATTCCCCTGCCTGCCAGCGGCCTCATCGTCTACACCCAGGACAAGCGCGTGGCACGCAAGCTGGCCGAGGAAGGCATCTGGCTGGAGCAGGAAATCATCGTCGGCGTAGAGGGCCAGATCATTGAAGATGGCCTGGAGATCCTGTACGAAGGTCTGCCCATTCCCGGCGGCAATGGCCATCGCCGCATGCCACCCTGCCATGTGAGCTGGCAAAGCGACAACCATCTGCGCTTCGCTCTCAAGGGCATTGCGCCCGAAGAGATCGAGAAGATGTGCGCCGCCATCGGCCTGACGGTGCTCAGCATGCGCCGGCTGCGCCTTGGCCGCGTCTCGCTGGCCAAGGTGCCCGAGGGTCAGTGGCGCTATCTGATGCCCTGGGAAAGGTTCTAGACACCTGCCCTCCAGCGGCATCGCGGGTCACGCGATTGGCAAATGAGAATCATTTCATAGAATGCGGGATTCCTGTGCTGCCTTCCGGCCTCCCGCATGCCCGCGCCCGTCTCTTCCTCCTCCCTGCTGAGTACCTTCCAGGACTGCTATCACGAGCTGGTGCGCTTCGTTGCACGCCGCACCGGCCCTCAGGCCGCGCGTGACCTGGTCCATGACGCCTGGATACGCCTGGCCGAACGCCAGCGCGGTGAAAGCGATGCGCCCACCGCGCCGGACCACTCACCAAGCGCCAGCCGTCCCTATCTCTACGCGGTGATGGAGAACATCGCCATCGACCACCTGCGCCATGGCCAGCGCACGGCCGAGCGCTTTGACAGCAGCGTCCGCGAAGGCGAGCCGCCCTCCCCGCTCAGCCCCGACGTGGCCGACACCCATTCCTACCGCCAGGCCCTGGCTGGGGTCGAAGGTGCCCTGGCGCAGCTGCCAACGCGCTGCCGCGACATCTTCTTGGCCGACCGCATCGAGGGCGCCTCGCATGCCGAGCTGGCGGCGCGCCACGGCGTATCGGTCAAGACGGTGGAGCGCGACGTCATGCGCGCCATGGACAGCGTGGAAGCCGAGCTGCGCCGCTGGCGCGGAGATGCCGTAGCATCCTCCGCAACACGCACGGGCCGCCGCCGTGCCCTGTCCAGCCTGCTGGGCCTGGCAGGCCTGGGTGCGGGCAGTGCGGCGATCTGGCGGGCCTGGCTCCAGTGGATGCCGCAATACCAGATCCGTCTGAGCACAGCCACCGGCCGCATGCTGAGCCAGCCCCTGCCCGACGGCAGCAGCTTGACGCTGGACGCAGCCAGCCGCGCCGAGGTGGACTTCTACGCCAAGCGCCGACAGGTGCGGCTGCTGGCCGGCAGCGCCTTCTTCGTCGTGGCGCGCGACACGGAAAGGCCCTTCGTGGTCCAGGCCGCAGACGTACAGGTCACCGTGCTGGGCACGCGCTTCGAGGTCGCGCTGGAGGGCGATGCCGTGCTGGTCGCCGTCGATGCAGGCCGCGTGCAGGTGCGCGACGGCAGCGGCGCCCACTATGAACTGGGCGCAGGCCAGATGCTGCGCCTGGTGGCAGGACAGACAGCCGCCGTACAGACCACTGCCACGGTGGCGGTCTGGCAGGCAGGCTGGCTGGACTTCCAGAACACGCCGCTGGCCGACGTGGCCCGGCGTCTGGAACGCTACAGCCCGCAACCGCTGCGCGTGGAGCCCGATGCCGCCGCTCTGCCCGTGCTGGGGCGCGTGCGCATTGCAGCGGCCCAGAGCTGGCTGCGCATGCTGCCGCACACCCTGCCGGTCAGTGTGCAGGAAGAGGAAGGGGAACAGGGCCCGGGAACCGGGCGCACCCTGGTCATCCGCCGCCGCAGCTGATGCGCCGAAAGCTCGCCATGTGCGCATCAGGAATGAGGGAATGTCGGCGCCCGTTCGTAAAGGCATGAAGACCCCGGAACGCGAATCATCCGCAACCCGGGAATCACCATTGCCCAGATCCGTCACGGGACCTTCCATGTCTTCATCCCCATCCCAACCTTCCCGCCTTGCCCGCCACCATGCGATCGCGGCTGCCATCGCACTGCTGGCCCTGCAGCTGCCTCCTGGCGCTCAGGCTCAGGCAGCACCGGCCACGGCCGCCAGCACCGACTTCCACATTCCCGCTCAGCCGCTGGACCAGGCGCTGGCCCAGCTGGCCCGCCAGGCTGGCCTGCAACTATTGGCCGCGCCCGAACTGGTGCAGGGCCGACGCGCGCCCGCCGTGGAAGGGCGCCTGAGCACGACAGCAGCCGTAGCCCGGCTGCTGCGCGGCAGCGGGCTGGAAGGCCATGTGAGCCAGGGCACGCTGGTGGTGGAAACGCCTGCCGGCACCGGATCCCTGCCCGAAGTCACGGTCTCCGCCGTGGGCGAGACCACGACCACCGAAGGCTCGGGCTCCTACACCACGGGGCTGATGAGCACCTCCACCAAGCTGCCGCTGTCTATCCGCGAGACGCCGCAGTCCCTGACCGTGGTCACGCGCCAGAAGATGGATGACCAGGGCATGCTATCCATCGACGACGTGGCCAACAGCGCCACCGGCATCACCATCAACCGCTGGAGCGACGACCGGGCGCGCTATTTCTCGCGCGGCTTCGTGATCGGCTCCTTCCTGCAGGACGGCGTGCCCGTCTCGTATGAAACCGATACCTCCACCTACGACACCATGGCCATGTACGACCATGTGGAAGTGGTGCGCGGCCCCACGGGGCTGATGACGGGCGTGGGCGATCCTTCGGGCACGATCAACTTCGTGCGCAAGCGCGCGCCGCGCACCACCCAGCGCTCGGCCACGCTGCGCGCCGGCAGCTGGAACCAGGCCGTGGGCGAGATCGATGTGGGGGGCTCCTTCAACGAGGACGGCTCGGCGCGCGGGCGCGTCGTGGCCTCGCTGCAGTCGCGCGACCACTTCATCGATGGCTACGGCAGCCGCCGCCAGCTGCTGTACGGCACCGCCGAATTCGACCTGGGGCGCGACACCACGCTGAGCGTGGGCGGCTCCTATGTCAACGAAGACAACCCCGGCTCGCAATGGATGGGCGTGCCGATGGGCTTCGATGGCTCTTTCCTCGACATTGCGCGATCCAGGCGTTTCTCGCCCTCCTGGAGCAAATGGGACAAGAAGGAGGTCAGCCTGTTCGCCGACCTGGAGCACCGCTTCGACAGCGGCTGGAAGGCCAGGCTGGCCGCGCGCGCCCTGCAGGCCAAGTCCGCGCTGGACGGCGCCTACCTGGTCTCGGGCGGCCTCGACGAACTGGGCCGTACGCGCTACGACGTGGCTGGAGGCCTCTACGACTACGACAAGCGCCAACTCAGCCTGGATGCCTCGGCCCAGGGCCCCGTGCGCCTGTTCGGCCGCGAGCACGACCTAGCCTTCGGTGTCAGCCGCCGCACCATCCGCTGGAGCGACCAGGGCTACAGCTACCTGTCGCCCACCGGCGAGTGGTTGATCGCCAATGGCGTCGATCCCTACACCTGGAACCCGGACTCGCTGGACCGCTCCGGCCTAATGGCCGAAGACCTGTGGACGCGCCGCCAGAAGACCACGCTGACCTCGGCCTACGCCACGGGCCGCTTCCTGCTGGCCGAGCCGCTGAACCTGATCGCCGGTGCACGCCTGGATTGGTATGACTTCACCAACGCCCAGCGCCAGGGCAGCTGGAGCCGTGAACGCGAATTCAGCGAGAAAGCCCATGCCACACCCTATGCGGCGCTGACCTACGACATCAACAAGACCTACTCGGCCTATGCCAGCTACACCAGCATCTTCCGGCCACAGGATTTTCTCGATGTCTCGGGCAGCATGCTGGCGCCGGTGGAAGGCCGCAATTTCGAGCTGGGCCTCAAGGGCAGCTATCTGGACGACCGCGTGAACCTAGCCGTTGCCGTGTTCAACACCACGCAGGACAACCTGCCCCAGGCCATTACGGACATCAACTCCTGCACGGTGAAGACCAATTGCTACCGCTCGGTGGGCAAGGTCAGGAGCAAGGGGCTGGATGTGGACATCAGCGGCGAGGTCCTGCCACGCCTGAATGCCGGCTTTGGCTACACCTTCACCCAGGCCCAGATCGCCAGCGACAGCACCGAAGGCGTCAAGGGTGCGCCCTATGCCAGCTACACGCCGCGCCACCAGCTCAAGCTTTCCGCCATGTACCACCTGGGCGGCGAGCTGGGTGCATGGCGCGTGGGCGGCGGCCTGCGCTACCAGAGCCGCACCACGTCCGAGTCGCTGACCAGCGCCGAGGGCTATGTCATCCGACAACCGGCCTATGCTGTGGCCGACCTGGTGGTCGGCTGGCGCGTGAACCAGCAGTTGGACCTGCAGGTGAACATCAGCAACCTGTTCGATCGTCGCTATTTCGAGACCCTGGGCACAAACAATGGTGGCAACTATTTCGGCATGCCGCGCAAGGTTCTGCTGACCGCGCGATACCAGTTCTGACCCGCCAACGAAAATGCCCCGCCAGTGGCGGGGCATGGAAGAAAGTGTGAAGTGCGCCGATAAGCCGGATTCTGTGCACAGCGGTTGCCCGCCATGTGACCGCCATTAATCTTGGCCATCAGTCGCCTGATGGCTCGGTGCTACCTACCCGCACACTCCGGGGGCCCCGTCAACGTGTGCCTACTTGGTATTGCTGCGCGTAGAGATTGCCCGTTTCACCCTGGTTGGTCTGCCTTGCGGCACTCCTGCCAGACTCGTCTCTGTTGCTCTGATCCTCACCTCACGGTGGACAGCTGTTAGCTGCTACGCCGCCCTATGCAGTCCGGACGTTCCTCCAGTACGGTCTTTCGACCCAACGCAAGCGTTGGCCTTTCGGCTAGTACCAGCGGCGGTCTGGCGCACTTCACGGCGCGCATTATCCCGCGTTCAGAAAGAACTTGCACAGAACTCGCGTCTGAACTGCTCGGGCGGCAGGCCGGACTCGCGCTGGAACATGGCAATAAAGGCCGAGGGCGTGCTGTAACCCAGGTCGTAGGCGATCTGCTGCACGGTGTGGCCGGCCTCCAGCGCATCGATCGCCTGCAGATAACGCATGCGCTGGCGCCACTCGCCCAGACTCATGCCCAGCTCGCGCTGACAGTGACGTGCCAGTGTGCGCTCCGTCATGTGCACGGTCTCGGCCCATTCGGCCAGGCTGCGATGGTCATCGGGGCTCGACTGCATGGCGTCCAGCACCTGCACCAGCGCCGGATGCCGGGCCACGGGCAGAAAGCTCAGCTCCAGCGGCGTGGCACGCAACTGGTCATGCACCACCCGGGCCAGACGCAGGTCTGCGTCAGTCACCGGGATCTGCACGCCTCGGGCACCGAAGTCCGCCAGCACGGCCTTGACGATGGGCCCCAGGCGCATGCAGCCCGCCGTCTGCGGCAGATCCGCACACAGATCAGGGGCCAGATAGACGGAGCGGTACTGCACAGCATGCTGCAGATAGCAGCTGTGCACCACGCCCGGCGGAATCCACACCCCGTGCTGCGGCGGGCACAGGATATGACCCGTGGGCACGTCCATGCTCAGACTGCCGTGGGCCGCATAGTTCAGGTGCCCCCAGCGATGGCTGTGCGGCGGAGCCTCGCTGTGTTCGCCGAACTCGTCATAGCGGAAGTAATAGCTGCCAGGCACTTTGTCGGTGTCCAGTATCTGTACGGCATGGCGCTTGGCGGCCGGACCGGGAGTCGGGGCAGAGGCGGGCATGGGTTCGTCCGGCTTGAGTTATGAAATGTCTGAAATCAGCAATGCGCTTCAAATACGTCAAGCGCATCATAAGCACCTCAAGGAGTTTCATATGGGTGCATACCTACTACCACTGGGCGCGGTGCTGATCTGGTCGGTCAACACCGTGGTCAGCAAGCTGGCCGCAGACAGCATCAGCGCGGCCGAGATCGGGTTCTTTCGCTGGCTGGTGGCCGCCGTGCTTTTCACGCCCTTCGTTCTGCCCTCGATCTGGCGCCAGCGCGCCGACATCAAGCCCCTGCTGCCACGGATCGTCGTGCTGGGCGTGCTGGGCATGGTCATCTACCAAAGCCTGGCCTATTACGCTGCCCACTTCACCACGGCCACACACATGGGCATCATCGGCTCGCTCACGCCCATGCTGGTGCTGGCCCTGGCCGTGTTCATGCTGGGCCAGCCGCTCACGCATGGCGGCATCTGGGGTTCGTTGCTGGCAATTGTGGGAGTCGCGCTGGTGGTTTCCTCGGGCCGGCTCAGCCATCTGGCCTCCGAGGGACTGAACCTGGGCGACGCCATGATGTTCCTGGCCATGCTGGCCTATGCGGTCTACAACATCCTGCTCAAGCGCTGGCCCATGCCGCGCCTGGCCACGGTGCAGCTGCTGTATCTGCAGGTGCTGGTTGCCGTTATCGTGCAATTGCCGCTCTATCTCTTCTCGCCCAAGACCGGGCTTGACGCCAGCAACCTGCCGCTGGTGGGCTACGCGGGCATCATGGCCTCCATCGCTGCGCCGCTGCTGTGGATGAAGGCGGTGCAGACGCTGGGACCCGGGCGATCGAGCATGTTCTTCAATCTGATCCCGGTCTTCACCGCCCTGATCGCGGCTTTCGCCCTGAACGAGCCCCTGGCGGCCTACCATGCCGTGGGCGGCATCATGACGATTGCCGGTCTGCTGCTGGCCGAGTTGTGGAAGGCCCCGCTGCGCTCGCGGCCTGCCTTGGCCTGCAGTGCTAAAGCAGCAGATTGAGAATCGCGTAGCTCATCAGCGACAGCAGGCTGACCACGAACACCAGCATGACCCAGGGGCCCCAGCGCTGCTCGCGCCAGGAAAAACCGACCAACAGGCCTACGCAGCAGGCCCCCAGCAGCATCAAAATTGTGTTGAACGTGAGCAAGAGCAGTCCTCCCTGAAACAGACTTCGTTCCATTGTTCCCGATTGCAGGCCCCAGGGGAAACACCATCGCCCCTGGGCTTGACCTGAATCAAGCACAAGCCCTGCAGACTCGCGCCCGCGGCCTGCCCAGCGCTGCCATCGGCCGCGCCCAGCCCCTAGGGTTTTCCCGCGCTTTATCGGTGCACGCCTGCCTCATGCCGGTGCAAAGCCCGCACCACCTCTGCTCATAAGAATTTGCATTCAGGGCCGCTCAGAATTTCTTGTTGGACAGCCCCTCGCTGCCTTTCGATACTGCCGCCACAGGAACACCGGCCCGCGCCGCATCCCCATGTTCCAAATCACACAGGAGCGCCAGCAAAAGCGCCCCATGTGCCCGCTGCACTTTCGCATACAGGAGACTCCCCATGAGCAGCCCGGCTTCCGCCACCACCCCTCTTGCCGACCATGCCGGTGCGCACGCGCACCTCGACATGGACGCCACCTACCGCAAGATCACCTGGCGCCTGATCCCCTTTCTGGTCTTTCTCTTTGTCCTGGCCTGGATAGACCGCGTCAACGTCGGCTTCGCCAAGCTGCAGATGCTGCAGGACCTGCAGTTCAGCGAGGCCGTCTACGGCCTGGGCGCCGGCATCTTCTTCATCGGCTACTTCCTGTTCGAAGTGCCCAGCAACCTGCTGCTGGAGAAGATCGGCGCACGCAAGACGCTGGCGCGCATCACCATCCTCTGGGGCGCGGCCTCAATGGCCATGGCCTATGTGACCACGCCCACCATGTTCTATGTGCTGCGCTTCATCCTGGGCGTGGTCGAGGCGGGCTTCTTCCCCGGCGTGGTGCTGTATCTGACCTACTGGTTCCCGGCCCGTCACCGCGCACGCATCAACGGCTTGTTCATGACCTCGTTCGCCATCGCCGGCGCCGTGGGCGGCCCGATCGCGGGCGCCATCATGAACGGCATGCAGGACGTGGGCCATCTGGCCAACTGGCAATGGCTGTTCATCCTTGAAGGCATTCCCTCGGTGATCGCCGGCTTCTTCGTGCTGGCCTGGCTGCCCGAGAAGCCCGAGAACGCCAAGTGGCTGAGCGCCGCCGAGCAGCGCGCCGTCACCGCCGCCGTGGCCCAGGAGAGCCAGCAAGGCCACAAGCAGCATTCCTTCGCCGACGCCTGCCGCAACTACCGCGTCTGGCTGTGCGCCGCCGTGTACTTTTGCATCGTCAGCGGCAACGCCACGATCGCCTTCTGGTCGCCGTCCATCATCAAGGAGATCGGCATCCATAACAATCTGCAGATCGGCCTGATCTCGGCCATTCCCTTTCTCGCCGGCACGCTGGCCATGGTCTGGAACGGCATGCATTCGGACAAGACCGGCGAGCGCCGCATGCACAGCGCCATCCCCGCGCTAATCGCCGCCACAGGCCTGATCCTGACAGGCATGTTCCTGCACGACGCCGTGCTGGCCCTGTGCGCGCTGACGCTGGCCTCCGTCGGCATCCTCGCCGCCTTCCCTGTGTTCTGGTCCATTCCCTCGGCCTTTCTGGCCGGCACGGCGGCCGCAGGCGGCATCGCCCTCATCAACTCCATCGGCAACCTAGCCGGCTTTGTGGCGCCCTACATGATCGGCGCGCTCAAGACCAGCACCGGCTCGCTGTCCTCGGGGCTGTACTTCGTGGCCGCGCTGGAGTTCCTCGCCGCCTTCCTGGTCGTGCTCTTCGTCAAGAAGCAGTGACCGCCTGACGCTGCCTGCGCAGCGCCGCTTTGCGGGGCCCACGGCCCCGCCTCCCCCTTTTTTGAGATTTCCGCCATGCAACTGCAATTCACCACCCCCGAAGGCCAGACCCTGGCCCCCATCTTCGACACCCTGATCGTCGCCGGCTGGGCCGGACGCGACCATGCGGCCATCGAGCACCATATCGAGGAGCTGGCCGCGCTCGGCATTCCGCGCCCCAGCGCCGTGCCGCTGTACTACCGCATCGCCAGCAACCAGCTGAGCCAGAGCAGCACGCTGCAGGTGCTTGGCCCGGACTCCTCGGGCGAAGCCGAGGTCTTCGTCTTCACCCATGACGGCGAGATGTTCGTGAGCCTGGCCTCGGACCACACCGACCGCAAGCTCGAAGCCTATAGCGTGGCCTTCTCCAAGCAGGCCTGCATCAAGCCCGTGGCCACCCAGGCCTGGCGTTTTGCCGATGTGGCCGGCCACTGGGACGAGCTGATCCTGCGCTCGTGGATCGTGGAGGACGGCCGCGAAGTGCTGTACCAGGAAGGCACGCTGGCCAGCCTGCGCACGCCCCAGGACCTGATCGCGGGCTACACCGGCGGCCAGAGCCTGCTACCCGAAGGCAACGGCATGACCTGCGGCACCATGGCCGCCATCGGCGGCATACGCCCGGCCACGCAGTTCGCCATGGAGCTGTACGACCCGCGCAGCCAGCGCAGCATCCGCCACCGCTACCGCAGCGAGCTGCTGGACATCGTCGCCTGAACCCCGGAGCTGCCCATGACTTCAGTCTCTCCCCGCCTGGACCAGGCCTGCGAGCGCCTGGCCCAAGGCCAGACCAGCGCCGTGCAACTGACCGAGCAGGCGCTGGACCGCGCCGCGCAAGGCGAAGGCCCGCGCGTGTTCACCCGCGTGCTGCGCGAACAGGCCCTGGCCGAAGCCCGCGCCAGCGATGCGCTGCGCGCGGCCGGCCTGGCGCGCTCGCCCCTGGAAGGCCTGCCCATCTCGGTCAAGGATCTGTTCGACATCGCCGGCCACCCCACGCTGGGCGGCTCCAGACTGCTGGCCGATGCCGCACCCGCCACGCAGACGGCCGAAGTCGTGCAGCGCCTGCGCCGCGCGGGCGCGGTCATCGTGGGCACCACCAATATGACCGAGTTCGCCTAC
This sequence comes from Comamonas testosteroni, assembly GCF_000761245.1. Taxonomy (GTDB): domain Bacteria; phylum Pseudomonadota; class Gammaproteobacteria; order Burkholderiales; family Burkholderiaceae_C; genus Comamonas; species Comamonas testosteroni_C. The sequence goes on from NZ_AWOR01000068.1 coordinate 70,601, forward strand.
TCGGGCCTGGGGCTGAATCCGCACTACGGCACGCCGCGCAACCCCTGGCTGCGTGATATCGACGGCGGCCGCATTCCCGGCGGCTCGTCCTCGGGCGCGGCCATCTCGGTGACCGACGGCATGGCGCTGGCCGCCATCGGCTCGGACACCGGCGGCTCGGTGCGCATTCCCTCGGCGCTGTGCGGCCTGACCGGCTTCAAGCCCACGGCGCGGCGCGTTTCCATGCAGGGCGTGCTGCCGCTGTCGGCCAACCTCGACTCCATAGGCCCGCTGGCGCCCAGCGTGCGCTGCTGCGCCGCGCTGGACGCGGTGCTGTCGGGCGAGCCGCATGGCGAGCTGCGCGCGGCCTCGCTGCAGGGCCTGCGCCTGTTGGTGCCCACGAATGTGGTGATGGACGGCATGGACAGCACCGTGGCCGCTGCCTGGCAGCGTGCGCTGTCGCTGCTGTACGCGGCCGGCGTGCAGATCACCGAGGCCGTGGTGCCGCCCTTTTCCGAGCTTGCGCAGATCAATGCCAAGGGCGGCTTCACCGCCGCCGAGGCCTGGGCCTGGCATCGCAGCCATATCGACGGCGCCGGCCGCCTGGCCGAATACGATCCGCGCGTGGGCACGCGCATTCTGCGCGGCAAGGACATCAGCGCGGCCGACTATATCGAGCTGCTGGCGCGCCGCCAGCAGTGGATTGCCCGGGTCCAGGCGCAGATGGCCGATCACGACCTGATGCTCATGCCCACGGTACCCGTGATCGCGCCCAAGATTGCCGAGCTTGAAGCCAGCGATGAAGCCTATTTCGCGGCCAACGGGCTGATGCTGCGCAATCCCACGCTGATCAACTTCCTCGATGGCTGCGCGCTGTCCCTGCCCTGCCACCGCGCGGGCGAAGCACCCGTGGGCCTGAGTCTGGCCGGCACGGCCGGTCAGGACCAGCGCCTGCTGTCGGTGGCGCTGGCCGTGGAAGACTTGCTGGCCCGGGCCTGATTGCAGAGCCAAAAAAACAGGAGCTGCTAGCGCTTGACTGCACTCGATTTCAGAAACAAAACACTCTGAAATCGATATGTATCAGGCGCTAGCAGCTCCTTTTTTGTTCAGTATTGAGGCACACCCCAATGCACGGCAGGCATTGGCGCCCGCACCATTGGAGCCTGCTCCTGCGCCTTATGCGTCCCCCGCCAGACGGGTGCCGGGCAGCCGCGCCACCGCCTGGCCGTGGTTCAGCGCAAAGGCCGTGGCCACCTCTTCGGCGGCGCGCACCACGGTTTCGGCCAGCGGGTTCTGGTGATCGTTGCGCCAGCAGGCCACCAGCGGCAGCGAGGGAAACTCGCGATCCACGCGCAGCAGGCGCAGGCGCTGCTCGGCCAGCTCGCGCTGGATGATGGCCGGCGGCACGGCCGCCACGCCCAGGCCGTCGCAGACCACGCGGATCATGGTCGCCACAGAGGCAATGCAGTTCATGTGCGGCGAGGCGTTGCCTTCGGCGCTGAACAGTTGCTCGATCACCGCATACGGCTCGGAGCCACGCGCAAAACTCATGATGGGAAAAGCCGCCAGCTCGGCCAGGCTCAGCGTCTCGTCGCCTATGCCCAGCTTGGGGCTGCCCACCCAGGCCATGGCGAACTCGCCCAGCGACAGATTCGCGATGGCAGCGCCGGAGACTGGCTTGGCCTGCAGCGAGACATCGAGCTGCCCCTTGAGCAACTGCTCCGACATATGGATGGTGGTGTCGCAGGCGATCTCCACCTGCAGCCGCGGATAGCGCTGCTGCAGCAGCGCGAGAAAGTCGGGGAACCAGCTGTGCACGATGGATTCGATGGCGCCGATGCGGATCACGCCCGCATAGGCCTGCTTGTCCAGCATGTCCTCGCGCATCTCGCGCATGAGCCTGAGCATGCGCTCGGCATGCACCAGGGCCTTGGCTCCGTCGGCCGTGAGCGTGACCTCGCGCACACCGCGGTCGAACAGGCGCACGCCGAACTCCTGCTCCAGCGTGGCGATGCGGCTGGAGACGGCGGCCTGTGTGGTGAACAGCCGCTCGGCCGTCATGCGGAAGTTGCGCAGCTCGGCCAGCAGCACAAAGGTTTCCAGAAACCGTAGATTCATGGGCCGATGTTAATCACCGCCCGGGCCTTGCCCACTTTTCGGGTCATATCGATATAGCCCATTCGCACAACGCTTGCGTGCACAATGCTTTCTGTCTGCGCAGACCGCCTGCGCTGCGATCCACTGTCCCACCACCCCTTATTCGCGGAGGTCCGATGAGAGCTGACAACATTCTGCAAACGATTGGCGACACGCCCGTCATTCACATCAACCGTCTGTTCGGAAGCAATACCAACGTCTGGATCAAGTCCGAGCGCAGCAACCCCGGCGGCTCCATCAAGGACCGTATCGCGCTGTCCATGGTGGAAGACGCCGAGAAGTCCGGTGCGCTCAAGCCCGGCGGCGTCATCATCGAGCCCACCAGCGGCAACACCGGCGTGGGCCTGGCCCTGGTCGCGGCCGTCAAGGGCTACAAGCTGATCCTGGTCATGCCCGAGAGCATGAGCATCGAGCGCCGCCGCCTGATGCTGGCCTATGGCGCATCGTTCGATCTGACGCCCAAGGAAAAAGGCATGAAGGGCGCCATCGCCCGCGCCCAGGAGCTGGCCGCCCAGACGCCCGGCTCCTGGATTCCCCAGCAGTTCGAGAACCCCGCCAACGTGGCCGTGCATGAAACCACCACGGCCCAGGAAATCCTGCGCGACTTCCCCGACGGCATCGACGCCTTCATCACCGGCGTGGGCACGGGCGGTCACCTCTCCGGCGTGGCCAGGGTGCTCAAGGCCAAGTTCCCCAATCTCAAGGTCTATGCGGTCGAGCCCGCGGCCTCGCCCGTGATCTCCGGCGGTCAGCCCGCACCCCACCCGATCCAGGGTATTGGCGCCGGCTTTGTGCCCAAGAATCTTGACGTCAGCCTGCTCGACGGCGTGATTCAGGTGGAGGCCGAGCCCGCACGCGAATACGCGCGCCGCGCCGCTCGCGAGGAAGGCCTGCTGGTCGGCATCTCCTCGGGCGCCACACTGGCCGCCATTGCCCAGAAGCTGCCTGAGCTTCCACCCAGCGCCAGGGTGCTGGGTTTTGCCTACGACACAGGTGAGCGCTACCTGTCGGTGGAAGGCTTCCTGCCCAACGCCTGATCGCGCAGCGCGCTTTCCTGCCACGCCGCACACGATGCGGCGTTTTTTTTCGCCGCGCAGGCCGCCGCAATAGCCCTCTATAAGCCGCTATAACCCGCTATAGCCCGAGCGCGCCATGCGCTCAACAGGCCCGCACCAATGGCCCATGGGACAAGCGGTCATCGAGTCCGCTTGACACCAATCCAGGGCACTCCCCTACCATGGGGACAAGATATGCCACAAGCATGAACCGGGAGAATTTCCATCTTGTTCCGATTTTTTGAAAAAAAGGTTCCACCTTATCCCGCACAGGAGCCCAAGGTCCCGCCCAAGGGTTTTTTTGCTTTTGTCTGGGCCTGCACGCAAGGCATGCGCGGCTGGATTGGTCTGATGACCCTCACCTCGGCACTGCTGGCCGCTTATGAAGCAGTGCTGTTCGCCATCATGGGCCGCGTGGTGGATTGGCTGGGAACAGTCTCGCCCGCCAGCTTCTGGGCCGAGCAGCAAACCATGGTGCTGGGCATCGCCGCCATCTTGCTCGGCAGCGTGGTGCTGCTGGCCCTGCACACCACCGTCATGCACCAGGTGCTGGCCATCAACTTTCCCATGCGGCTGCGCTGGGTGTTCCACAAGCTGATGCTGGGCCAGAGCATGTCCTTTTATGCGGACGAATTTGCCGGCCGCATCACCACCAAGATCATGCAGACCGCGCTGTCGGTGCGGGAAGTGGTGTTCATGGTGGTGGACGTGTTTGTGGGCGTTGGCGTCTACATGATCGGCATTCTGATTCTGGCGGCCAGCTTCGAGTGGCGGCTGATGATTCCGTTTGCGCTGTGGTTCGTCGCCTATGCCGGCGCCTGCTTCTATTTTGTGCCGCGCCTGGGCCAGATCGGCAAGGAGCAGGCCGACGCACGCTCCATGATGACGGGCCGCGTCACCGATGCCTATACCAATATCGCCACCGTCAAGCTGTTTGCACACACACGCCGCGAGGCCGAATATGCGCGCAATGCCATGGAGGCGTTCAAGGTCACGGGCTATGCGCAGATGCGTCTGGTCAGCCTGTTCGAGATCACCAACCACCTGATGATTGCCCTGCTGCTGCTGGGCAGCGGCGGCACGGCGCTCTATCTGTGGACGCAAGGCCAGGCATCTGCTGGCGTGGTGGCGGCCGTGATTGCCATGGCGCTGCGGCTGATGGGCTACTCGCACTGGGTGATGTGGCAGATGACGGGCCTGTTCGAGAACGTGGGCACCATCCAGGACGGCATCACCACGCTGACCAAACCGCGCACCATCGTCGATGAACCCGACGCCAAACCGCTGCAGGTCACGCGAGGAGCGATTGCCTTCGAGGATGTGAGCTTTGGCTACAAGGCGGGCGGCAAAAAGGTGCTGGACCATCTGAACCTGCACATCCGCCCCGGCGAGCGCATCGGCCTGATCGGACGCTCGGGCGCGGGCAAGTCCACGCTGGTCAATCTGCTGCTGCGCTTTCACGAGCCGCAAAGCGGGCGCATCACCATCGACGGCCAGGACATTCGCAGCGTGACGCAGGACAGCCTGCGCAGCTCCATCGGCATGGTGACGCAGGACACCTCGCTGCTGCACCGCTCCATGCGCGACAACATCCTCTATGGTCGCCCCGACGCCAGCGAAGCCGACATGCACGCCGCTGCCGACAAGGCAGAGGCTTCTGAGTTCATCGCCACGCTGACCGACCTCAAAGGCCGCAGCGGCTATGACGCCCAGGTCGGCGAGCGCGGCATCAAGCTCTCGGGCGGCCAGCGCCAGCGCGTGGCAATTGCACGCGTGATGCTCAAGGACGCTCCGATTTTGCTGCTCGACGAAGCCACCAGCGCGCTGGACAGCGAGGTGGAAGCTGCCATCCAGGAAAGCCTGGACTCGCTGATGGACGGCAAGACCGTGATCGCCATTGCCCACCGGCTGTCCACCATTGCAGCCATGGATCGCCTAATCGTCATGAACGAAGGCCATATCGTGGAAGAAGGCACGCACCAGCAACTGCTGCAGCGTGGCGGCATTTACGCCAAGCTCTGGGCGCACCAAAGCGGCGGCTTCCTGGCCGAGCAGGACGAAGCCGTGCAATAGGCCTGTCTTGTCGTGAGTTCAGGCCACAATCGCCCGTAGCGCCTGGCACACGGGGGCACGCCACTCATCGCATGCGTGCACCAGAGATCACAAAAGGGGAGCATCGCTCCCCTTTTGCAGGCCGCCAGCCCACACGCAGCAATACGCTTCAACTCCAGCTTGCAAGAGTGTGTGCCTCTTCGCCATGGACCGCATCACAAAGGGGCACATTGAACTGGTTGCTGGACAGGTTCACTGCACATTCGATGCTCGGTTTACTGGAACATGTACTACACACCGCCCCGTTCAAGAGCTGCCAGATGGCTTTGTGTCGTCCATACGACGGCATTGCACGAAGCAGGCCGATGAGGGGCACTGATAATGCAAGACAGCAAGAGGTCAACGCAATGAGCACCACCTACGGCAAACTGAAACCCATCGATTACGCACAGGCCTCAATGACTTTTGCTCTCAAGGATGGCTCGACATCCGGAATTCAGAACCCAGAGACAACAGAGCTGATCAGTGCGGAGCTCTTCAGCGAATTCATCAACCACCTCTACGATGCGGCTTCTTTGCCGGAGGCCTGGGTTCCCTGCCTGGAGGTGATTCGCACGCATATGCGCAGCAATTTTGCGGTGCTGATCATCCGCCAGACCGAGGGGGACAATATCGGTTTGGTGGTCACCGCATCCGGAGGGCTCAAGGGCTTGCTTACGCACGACGTCTACAGCGAGCACAGTCCTTTCCTTGGCATGCCCAAGGAGCAATTCAAGACCATTCCCGACCTGATGTCCGAAAGCGAATGGCGCAGCAGCGTCTATTACAAGGACTGGTGCCGTGTGCACAATATTTTCCATGTGATGGCTGCCGATATCGTGACCACCGATGGCAGTGTCTACGGCCTGCGGATCACGCGCCCCGAATCAGAACCGGCCTTCAGCCAGCGGGATATGGATCTGGGGCGCATGATCATGCCGCACATCCGCCGTGCGCTGAACATGCATCTGGCGCTGCACCATGACCGCCAGGTCATGTCGCTGTACAGCACTGTCACGGCTCGCTTGATGGTAGGTGTCGTCATCCTGGACCAGAATGGCCAAGTGCTGGAAAGCAATCCTGCGGCCAAAGGCATTCTCGATGCTCAGGATGGACTCAGGATCTCCGGCGGCATGCTGGAGGCTGAATATGCCAGCGACAACCGAAAGCTCCAGCGACTGGTCAAGGATGCCTTGCTGTCCTCCCTGGCGTCGGCGTCCGTCATGACCGAAGGCATCTCGATTGCCCGTCCTTCGGGTCAGCTCAATTGGGGGCTTGTCGTCCAGAGCATTTCCTCGGGTGAAAACGCAGAGGGCAAGAGCCGTCCCTGCGTCGCGGTGTTCATGCGCAACACCGATGACAAGGCCGATCCGTCGGCGCACCTGGCCCAGCAGCTGTTTCAGCTCACGTCGGCGGAGACCGCGCTGGTGATCCAGCTGACCCACGGCCTGACGCTGGAGGAAGCAGCCAAAGCGCTGGGCATTCGCCTCAACACCGCAAGAGCTCACCTGCGCTCCATCTTCTCCAAGACCGGCGCCCGTCGTCAGAGCGAGCTGGTACGCTTTTTTCTCAATAGCGCTGCCTGGCTGGGAAGCAAGAGCGGCACCTGATCCTCGCGCGGCAACCGCGCTCCAGGCCTTGAGCGGCCCGTACTCATCGCCCTTAAGCGGCAGGGCAGGCAGGACTCTTCAGCGGTCTGAGGGCCGCTGCCAGGCAGCCGCCGCGAAAGCCTCCGTCACCCATTGCTTGAACGCCTTCATGGCGCCCGTGTTGTACTGCCCCGAAGGTCGTAGCAGGTAGATGCCGCCGGCTTCCCCCAATGTCCATTGCGGCAATATGCGGACCAGCTCTCCAGCATGGATGGAAGGCATGAGGTGCCAGTCACTGCCGGCGATGATGCCCACGCCCTTGATTGCCGCATGAAGCAAAGCTTCGTTGTCGTTGCTGAGAATGGAGCCGCTGACGCGCACCGATTCGGCAACCCTTGCGACCTTCTTTCCTGCCGACTGAACCAGCCGCCATTGCGGAAAGTCCAGCAAGCCGGTGTAGCCCAGGCAGTTGTGACGGACGAGATCTGCAGGCCTGTCTGGCGCTTCATGGCGCTCAAGATAGCTGGAGGATGCACACAGAAGGCGGTACTGATCGCATAGCCGCGTGGCAACCAGCCGGCTGTCCGCCAGATTGCCGATACGTATGGCGGCGTCAAAACGCTCTCCCACAATGTCCACGATGCGCTCGCTGTACTCCACTTCGAGCGCCACTTCCGGGTAGGCCAGGGAAAAATCCGCCAGCATGGGGCTGATCCACCGCCGCCCCATCGTCGCGGGCATGGACAAGCGCAGGCGCCCCCGTATTTCCTGCGCTCCCTGCGCCGCTTCCTGCTCTGCATCCCGAATCAGATGGGCAGCCTGGCGCAGCTTTTCGACCAGTCGCCAGCCTTCGTTGGTGAAGTGCAGCTGGCGCGTGGTTCGCTCCACCAGACGCACACCCAGTCTTCGCTCGAGCGCCTGCATGCGCTTGGAGAGCACCGAAGGGTGACGCGCCAGCAATCGTCCCGCAGCGGCAAACGATCCCTGGTCCGCCAGTGCGACCAGCGTGGCGAGCTCATCCGTGTGCTGGCTGTCGAATATCTCCATGGTGTCTATAGCGATTCAGGGGGTGAGGATGATCGAGCCTTGCGAGCGTCCTTGCTCCAGGTCTGCGTGCGCCAGGGCTGCGTCCTTGAGCGCGTAGCTTTTCCATATGCGAGGCGTGAGTATGCCGGCTGCGATGGCATCCAGCACGTCCTGCGCACGGCTCTGATACTCCTCTATCGTTGCCGTATGCGCGGCCAGAGACGGACGGGTCAGAAACAGCGAACCCTTGGCATTGAGCACGCCCACCTCGACGGCAGGCGGCAGGCCCGATGTGGCACCAAACGACACCATCAGCCCTCTGGGTCGCAGGCAGTCCAGCGAGGCGTAGAAGGTGTCTTTTCCGATGGAGTCGTAGACCACATCCACCTTTCGGCCCTGCGTGGCCTGCATCACCTGGGATGGCAGTGACTGCGCCTCGAAGACAAACACATGGTCGCAGCCTGCCGCCTTGGCGCGTTCAACGCTGGCGGGCCTGGAGACGACGCCCAGAACCTGGGCGCCCAGATGCTTTGCCCACGCGCACATCAACTGCCCCAGAGCCCCCGCAGCGCCATAGATCAGCACGCGGCTGCCCTGCTTCACCTGGCCGGTGGTCTTGAGCAGGTACTGGGCCGTGATGCCCTTGAACAGGACCGATGCGGCAGCTTCGTCCCCAAGTGCGTCCGGAAGCCTGATCAGGCGATCAGCGGGAAACAAGCGCGCACTGGCATACGCGCCCAGGGGTCCGGTGGCATAGCCGACACGGTCCCCTGACTTCAGGCCCGACACTCCCGAGCCCACGGCAGCCACTGTTCCCGCGCCCTCCAGACCCAATCCCGAAGGCAATGCGATCGGGACCAGGCCCTTGCGTTGATTGACATCCAGAGGATTGACACCGATGGCGGTCTGCTCGAGCAGAACCTCGCCCGGCCCTGGCGACGGCAGATCCAGCTCTTCGAGCTGCATCACTTCGGGCGCACCTGAGCTGTAGATTCGAATGGCGAGGGCCATGGCTTTTCCTTGGGAATGATGAAGCAGCCATCGTATTCATGCCATCTGTGTGCATCAACATGAGCGCATGCACATAATAAGTGCATGTGGTGCAGCAATATCTGCCTGAAGCCCTGAGCTTGTGCCGAAGTCATGAAGCCGGTTGCGAGGCAGGGTAGCCAGTCAGCTGAAGCGAAATCAGACGCTTGAGGCGAAAGAAGATTTACAAGAAAGCTTGATCGATGAGCATAGAACTCCCCAAACACGCACAGCAGCAGGCCATTGCCTCCATAGAACGCTATTTCCGCGAAAACATGGACGAGCCCATCGGCAATATGCAATCCGGTGCCCTGCTGAATTTCTTTCTCGCGGAAATAGGCCCCAGCATCTACAACCGTGCCGTGGCCGATGTGCAGGAGAACCTGCAGGCCCGGCTGCAGGAGCTGGACTATGAAGTGGGCAAGGAAGAATTCAGCTACTGGACGGCCAAACGCACAAGCAAGCGCTGAAATGATTCCTGCCAGACGCCTGCAAGCAGCTTTGCGGCTGGATCAGCCGGCACCGACTGCCGCTGCGTTGGAGAAACTGGCTCATGCCCTCAGGGATGAAGGCATGAGCCAGGTCGCGCTCTACCGCCTGTACCAGGGCGAACATGCGCGCGGCGACCTCGACGAACTGCGCCTGGAGGCGCTGGCCGAGACCATGGATCGGATCTGGGGTGGCGGCTGGGCCAAAGGCCATGCATTGTTCGAACAAGCGCTGTCGCAAGCACGGCTGGATAGCGAATAAGACAGCGCCTGCGCCCGCCAGCCGGTCCGGCTGGCATACCATCGCCGCATGCGTCTTCTCCACACCTCCGACTGGCATCTGGGCCAGCACTTCATGGGCCAGAGCCGCCAGGCCGAACATCAGGCCCTGATTGACTGGTTGCTGCAGCAGGTACAGGCCCATCAGGTCGACGCCGTGCTGATTGCCGGCGATGTGTTCGACACCGGCGCACCGGCCAGCTATGCGCGCGAACTCTACAACCAGCTGATTGCGCGGCTGCACCAGGCCGGTGTGGGCCTGCTGATTCTGGGCGGCAACCATGACTCGGTCAGCGTGCTCGACGAAAGCCGCGAGCTGCTGACCTACCTGGGCGCCCAGGTGGTCAGCTCGACCGGCGACGAGGCCCGGCATGTGATCACGCTGCCGCTGCGCGGCACGGCCCGCAAGCCGGGCTGCATCGTCTGCGCCCTGCCCTTCATCCGCCCGCGTGATGTGCAGCAAAGCCAGGCCGGACAAAGCGCGCAGGACAAGCAGCAGGCACTGCAAACCGCGATAGCTGCCACCTACCTGCGCGTATATGCCGCAGCCCTGCAGCAGCAACAGACGATGCAGGCCAGCCTGGGCGAGCGGCTGCCCATCATTGCCACCGGCCATCTGACCACGGTGGGAGCCAGCAGCAATGAATCGGTGCGCGAGATCTATGTGGGCGCACTGGAGGCCTTTCCCACCAATGCTTTTCCGCCAGCCTGCTATATCGCTCTTGGCCATATCCACAAGCCGCAGCTCGTCGGCGGACTCGATCACATTCGCTACAGCGGCTCTCCCATTGCGCTGGGCTTTGACGAAGCCAGGCAGACCAAGCAGGTACTGCTGGTGGACCTGGATGCCGACGGGCTGCAGACCGTCACTGCCCTGCCCGTGCCGGTGTTCCAGCCCATGGCCTCCATCGCCGGCACTCTGGCGCAGATGCCTGCCTTGCTGGAATCTGCCTCGGCCCAGGCACAGGCCGATCGGCCGGTCTGGCTGGAGGTGACGGTGCAAGATGACGACTACCTGTCCGACCTCACGGCGCGCGTGCAGGCCATGGCCGAGTCACTGCCCGTGGAGATTCTGCGCATCAAGCGCCAGCGCGGCCAGGCTGCGGCACTGCTGTCCGGCGAGGCCCGCGAGTCACTGGATGAACTCACTCCGCTCGATGTGTTTGCGCGTCGACTGGCCCAGGAGAGCCTGGAGCCGCCGCTGCAATCGGCGCTGACCGAGCGCTATCAACAGGTGCTGCACGGCCTCCACGACGAGCAAGGAGCAGCGGCATGAGAATTCTCAAACTACGCCTGAAGAACCTGAACTCGCTCAAGGGCGAGTGGAACATCGACTTCACCGCTGCCCCCTTTGCCGACAACGGCCTGTTTGCCATCACCGGCCCCACGGGCGCGGGCAAGTCCACGCTGCTCGATGCCATCTGCCTGGCGCTCTATCACCAGACGCCGCGGCTCGACAGCATCAGCGGCAGCAACGACATCATGACGCGCCACACCGGCGAGTGCGAAGCCGAGGTGGAGTTCGAGGTCAAGGGCGTGGCCTATCGCGCCTTCTGGAGCCAGCGCCGCGCGCGCGGCAAGCCCGACGCAGCCCTGCAAGCGCCCAGGGTGGAGCTGGCACTGGTGGCGGACGGCAGCATACTCACCACCCACGTCAAGGACAAAACCCGGCGCATCGCCGAGATCACCGGGCTGGACTTTGCACGCTTTACCAAGTCCATGCTGCTGGCCCAGGGCGGCTTTGCCGCCTTCTTGCAGGCCACGGCCAATGAGCGTGCCGAACTGCTCGAAGAGCTGACCGGCACCGATATCTACGGCCGCATCTCGGAGAGCGTCTTTGCACGCGCACGCGACGCCCGCCAGGCCCTGGAAAAGCAGCAGGCCCAGGCACAGGGCATGCAGTTGCTGGATGCCAGCACGCGCGAGCAACTGCAATCCCAGGCGGCACTGCTGCAGACCGGCTTGACGGATCTGCAGGCACGCCACCAGCAACTGCAAACCGTGCAACGCTGGCAGGCGCAAACCATGCAGGCCATGCAGGCAGTGCAAGAGGCCCGCAGTGAACAAGAGAAAGCCCGGCAAGCGCTGAGTGATGCCGCGCACGATTTGCTGCGTCTGCAGGCCCACGGACCTGCGCAGGCAATCCAGCCCATGCACCAGCGCTGGCAACTGGCACAAGGCCAGCAAAGCGAACAGGCCGCGCAATTGCAGCAACTGCATACCCTGCGGCGGCAAGCCCAAAGCGCGCAATGGCACCAACACCAACAGGCCCGGCAATTGGCTGACGCTCAGCAGCAGCAGTCAAGGCTGCAGCTGGAGTCTGCCCAGAATCAGCAGGCTAATCTGGCCGCATGGCTGCAGGTCCATGCCAGCCACGCCCTGCTGGGCGAGAACCTCAGCGGCTGGCGCGAGCAGCTGCAGCAAGGCCAGCAACTGCAACGTCAAACCGTCCAGGCAGAAGGCCAGATGACGCAGTTGCAGAAGGCCGCCCGGCAACTGCAGCAGCAAGCAGATGCACAGAAGCAGCAATCCACGCAGTCGACACAGCAAGTCTCCCAGACGCTGCAACAGCAGCAGGCCGCAGAGCAAGCCCTGCAGCAGCAACTGCTCACGCACGGCAGCCTGCCTCAGTTGCGCAGCCACTGGCAAAACGCTCAGCGCCAGCTGCATCACTGGCAGCTGTTGCAGGAGCATGCCGCGCTGCGCCAGCCCCTGGACGTACAGCAGCAGCGCAATGCGCAGGCGTTGAGCGACGTTGATGCCCGCATTCAGCAGCAGCTTGCACAACGCGACGACTTGCGTGCGCAGTACAAGGCGCTCAAGGACAAGGTGGCCGACAAGCAAGCCCTGCTTGACCAGGAGCGCCTCATCCAAAGCCTGCAAGAGCACCGCGCCGCGCTGCAGCCCGGCGATGCCTGCCCGCTGTGCGGATCGCACGAGCACCCTGCCATCACCGAGTACGCCACGCTGGATGTATCTGCCACTGCCGCTGCGCTGCAGCAAGCACACAGCGAACTAGAGTCACTGCAGCGCCTGGGCGAGCAGCTGAACACCGCGCTGGCCACTGCCCAGGGTCAGCGGCACCAGCAGCAGGAGCAGCACCAGGTCATTGCCCAGCAGATTGAGAAATGGCTGGCACGCTGGGCTGACCTGCGCGCACAGAGCGCAGTGCCGCTGGATGAGGCGGCATGGCAACAGCCCGATGCACTGCGCACCGCTTGCGCTGAAGCCGGGCAGCAGATTGCACAGTTGCAGCAGAGCCTGGCCGATGCCGAAACTGCCGAACGCCAGCTGCAACAGGCCAAGGACGCCTGCCAGGCGGCTGTGCAACACCAACAGCAGATCGAGCATGCACAGGCCAGTACCCAGCAGGCTCTGCAGAACAATCTGACGCAGCAGCAGCAGACCGACCAGGCACTGCAAGCCTTGATACAGCAGGCCGGCGACCTGCAAAATCGCTTGCAGCTTGCTCTGCAGACGGCAGGCTACGCATTGCCCGACAGCGCGGACACCGCAGAGTGGCTGGCTGCACGCCAGCAGGAATGGCAGCAATGGCAGCGCCAGCAACAGGCAATGCAGGAGCTGACCCAGCAGATCGACCTGCTGCAACGCCAGGTCGAACAAGCCGCAGAGGATGCCGAGCACTGGCTGCAACGCAGCCTGGCCCTGCCCGATCTGCCCGCCGACGCCACCGCCTGTACAGCACCACCCGCCGCCACGCTGCAGGACTGCAGAGTTCTGCTCGAGCAGACTGCGCAGCAACTGGCCACGCTGCAAGGTCAGGAAAGCCAGGCACAAGCCACGCTCGAGCAGCTGCAGCAATCGACGCAGCAGACCCTGGTCGAATGGCAGCAGGCGCTGCAGGCCAGTCCGTTCTCCGACGAAGCGCAGTACACCGCAGCTCTGCTGTCCGATGCCGAACAGCAAGGTCTGCAGGCACTGAGCAACCAGCTTCAGGGCGCGGCACAACGCGCAGCCGCCTTGCAGGCAGACGCCAGCCGGCGCCTGACCACACTGCAGACACAGGCGCTCAGCGATGAAGCACCCGAAACCATTACCGAGCAGATTACCCAGCTGGAAGCCGAGCGAGCCCAGCAGGCCGAGCAACTGGGCGCCCACCGCGCCCGCCTCAAAGATGACGATGACCGCCGCGCTGGCCAGCAAGCCTTGCTGGCCCAGATTGCCGAGCAGGAAAAAGACTGCGACCTGTGGCAGCGGCTGGACGGTCTGATCGGCTCCGCCAGGGGCGACAAGTTCCGCAAATTTGCACAGGGGCTGACGCTGGACCATCTGCTGCATCTGGCCAACCGGCACCTGGAGCGCCTGCACGGTCGCTATCTGCTGCGGCGCAAGCCCACGGGCGAGCTGGAGCTGGACATCGTGGACGGCTGGCAGGGCGATGTGGCGCGCGACACGCGCACGCTCTCCGGCGGCGAGGCCTTTCTCGTCAGCCTGGCACTGGCACTGGCACTGTCCGATCTGGTCAGCAGCAAGACCTCGATCGATTCGCTATTCCTGGACGAAGGCTTCGGCACGCTGGACGGCGACACGCTGGAGATGGCCCTCGCCGCGCTCGATGCACTCAATGCCAGCGGCAAGATGATTGGCGTCATCAGCCATGTGGAAGCGCTCAAGGAGCGTATTCCGGCGCAGATCCGCGTGGAAAAAGCGGCCGGAATCGGTTACTCCAGACTGGTGATCTGAAGCCTGGTTCAGGTGCCGGGCGGAGGTGGCGGCATCATGCCCGGGCGCGGCGGCCGCATGCCGCCGGGCCGCCCCGGACCTCCAGGCCCACCTGGGCCGCCTGGCGGCATGGAGCCCTTGACCTGGCAGAGCTTGTCGGCACTGTCGCTACGCACCACCACGGTCTTCGATGCCAGCATCACCCCTGCCAGGTTCTGCACATCGAAGACATAAGGTGTCTTGTCCGGCTCCTGCCCGACCACGTTGTCCACATCCAGGCGGGTATCGGGCTGGCCCTTGTCCTTGTAGAGCGGCGCCTGCGCAAAGATTTCGCTGTTGAGCGCATCGCTGAACAACAGCTGGCTGGTCAGCCACGATGCAGCGCTGTCCGCCGGGTCGTAGCTGCCTTGCAGAATGCGGAAGTGCACATGCACGGCACGGCCTCGATACCAGCCGGGGTAGCAGCTGTCGAAGCGCGCCACGCCATTGCCGTCGGTGCGCTGATAGCCGCGAAAGAACTGCTTGTTCACATCGGCGGCATCGTTGTTGCACATGCGGTGAATCTGGCCGGAGTAACCGCCCGTGTGATTGGTATGCCAGATCTCCACAATCGTGCCCGCCACCGGCTCGCAGCGCTCGTTGACCACGCGAATCTGCATATGCAACGGCAGGCCATTCCAGCCATCGCTGATATCCATGCGCTCGGGCGACAGCGTATGGCAGGGGCCTATGGTGGCCTCGCAGCTCAGGCGGCAACTACCCGCCAGCCCGGCACCGGCAAACGGATTGATGCCGCGCACGGCAGCGGTGATGGCCTTGGTACCACCGCTGAGCCATGGCGCAGCGGCTTGCCCCCCGCTCCTCACCGACTGCGCAGCGGGAGCTGCGCAGCCGAGCAGGGGAATGACGGGCAGCGCCCCCAGTACAGCACCGGAATGCTGCAGCCAATGCCTGCGGGTAAGCGGTGGGAAAGAGTCGGAGGATGAATGGGACATGGAGCTTGGGCATCAAGTCAGACTGACTGCATGCTAGTGCACGGCCAGGCATTCAGGCGCTTGCCTTGCGAGCTTTACCGCAACGATACATCCACGCAGCGCCCCCCCAAATTACCCTAAACCGGCAGATCTCCGACACTGCCAAACACTCACCAATCCATAGCAATCACCACTTTAACTTCGGGCGTAATCGTTTGATTTCACTAAGAAAAAATCAAGACTTCAAGCCGCCATCCGCCCATCAAGTCTGGTGTTAACCCTCTGCGCCGGCCTGTCACTCGCTTCAAAGATGCATGCACTGGCGGAAGGCCAGGATAACCACCATGAGGAGATGAAGTAGATGACACAGGAGACCCAGAAAACCGGCCGCCGCAACCTACTCAAAGGTGCCGCGGTGGCTGCTTCCGCCATGTCCGTGCCCATGATAAGCACGGCCCAGACCACGTCCTGGCGCTTTCAGAGTACCTGGCCAGCCAAGGATATTTTTCACGAGTTTGCCCAGGACTTCGCGAAGAAAGTCAACGACATGACCGGCAACCGCCTCAAGATCGAGGTGCTGCCTGCCGGCTCCGTGGTGCCTGCGTTCCAGTTGCTGGATGCGGTATCCAAAGGCACGCTGGATGGCGGGCACGGCGTGATTGCGTACTGGTATGGCAAAAGCCAGGCCGTAGCGCTGTGGGGGTCCGGGCCGGCCTTTGGCATGGATGCCAATATGGTGCTGGCCTGGCACAACTATGGCGGAGGCAAGGAGTTGCTGGACGAAATCTACGGCGGCCTGAAAATGGACGTGGTCTCCAAACTCTACGGCCCCATGCCGACCCAGCCGCTGGGCTGGTTCAAGAAACCCGTGGCCAAGGTGGAGGACCTCAAGGGACTGAAATTCCGCACCGTCGGCCTTGCCGTGGATGTGTTTACGGAGATGGGTCTGGCAGTGAACCCGCTGCCTGCCGGTGAGATCGTTCCAGCCCTGGATCGCGGCCTGCTGGATGCCGCCGAGTTCAACAATGCATCCAGCGACCGCGTGCTGGGCTTTCCGGATGTGACCAAGAACTGCATGCTGCAAAGCTTTCACCAGTCGAGTGAGCAGTTCGAGGTGCTGTTCAACAAGACCAAGTTCAACGCCCTGCCGGCCGAGATCAAGTCCATCATCGAGTACGCCACCCAGGCCGCCAGCGCCGACATGAGCTGGAAGGCCACCGACCGCTATGCCAAGGACTATGCAGAGATGCAGTCCAAGCAAGGCGTGAAGTTCTACAAGACACCCGACGCCATCCTGCGCGCCCAATTGGCCGCCTGGGACAAGGTGACATCCAAGAAGGCCGCCGAGAACCCCATGTTCAAGCGGGTGATGGACTCCATGCGCACGTTTGCCCAGCGCAGCGGGCGCTGGCAAAACGATACCGACCTCGACTTCAAGATGGCCTGGAACCACTATTTCGCGCAAAAGCGCAGTTGATTGCGGCACGGCGCAGCCCAGAAGGGGCTGCGCCTGCCTCCCGTAGTCCCGCCCCGGCAGGCGGGCATCTCCTCTTCGCACCTCGCTGCCTCACGCAGCGGAGACTGCCATGCAAAAAATTCTGCTTGCTGTCGATGCGTTCTCGACCTTTATCGGCAAGGTGGCGGCCTGGGCCGTGGTGCTGCTGACAATGCTGATCAGCTGGGAGGTGTTCTCCCGCTATGCACTGAACAAACCTCACGCCTGGGTGCTGGATGCACAGATCATGCTCTACGGCACCATGTTCATGCTGGCCGGCGCCTACACCCTGTCCAAGAACGGCCATGTGCGCGGCGATGTCCTCTACGGCTTCTTCAGCCCGCGTGCGCAGGCTGCCGTTGATCTGTGCCTGTACATCCTGTTCTTTCTGCCTGGCGTGCTGGCCCTGACATGGGCCGGATGGACCTATGCCCGCGAATCGCTGGACATTCGCGAGCAGACCTTCTCTGCCCATCCGTTGCCGCTGTATCCATTCAAATTCATGATTCCGCTGGCCGGTGGCGTGCTGCTGCTTCAGGGCCTTGCTGAGATCGCCCGCTGCATGCTGTGCCTGCGCGACGGCCAATGGCCCCGCCGCAGCGCAGACGTGGAAGAAGTGGATGTGGAAAAGCTCAAGGAAATGGTGCAGGAGGGAAAAGCATGAAGATGCGCAAGGAACTGTGGTTCGGCTTTTCCATCATGGCCCTGGTCGTGCTCTCGGCCATCGTGCTGCTGCTGGGCGTAGAAAACATCACCAACGGCCATCTGGGCCTGCTGATGCTTTCGCTGGTGGTGGTCGCCATCATGCTGGGCTTTCCCACGGCCTTCACGCTGATGGGCATGGGCATGATCTTCACCTGGCTGGCCTATGAGCGCGATACCACACGCACACTGGATTTGATGGTTCAGTCAGCCTACAAGAGCATGACCAATGACGTGCTCATCGCCATCCCCCTTTTCGTCTTCATGGGCTATCTGGTCGAGCGCGCCAACCTGATCGAAAAGCTGTTCAAAAGCATGCACCTGGCCATGGCCCGCGTGCCGGGCTCGCTTGCTGTGGCCACGCTGGTGACCTGCACCGTGTTTGCCACCGCCACCGGCATTGTGGGCGCCGTGGTCACGCTCATGGGCCTGCTGGCACTGCCCACCATGCTGCGTGCCGGCTACAGCACGTCCATGGCGGCAGGGGCCATCACGGCGGGTGGCTGCCTTGGCATCTTGATACCGCCTTCGGTGCTGCTGATTCTCTATGGCGCGACAGCAGGCGTTTCCGTCGTCCAGTTGTATGCCGGCGCTTTCTTCCCTGGCCTGATGCTTGCCGGCCTGTACGTGGGCTACGTGATTCTCATGGCCAAGATCAAGCCGGCCTGGGCACCACCGCTGTCAGCCGCCGAGCGCCAGGTAGCTCTACCGCCCCTGACGCGCGAGCTGCCCGCCACCGCTCAGCAATACGCCCCCATGCGCCTGCTGGCCGCACTCAAAGGCCAGCGCAATGCACAGGTACCCACGGGCTACCTGCTGCGCCAGCTGGCCGTGGTGGTTCTGCCCGGAATGCTGTTCCTGCTGCTGGCTGCCAGCAGCTGGCAGGCAGTGACAACGCCGAAGGTGCAGGAACAGTTCGAGATCCAGCCCATAGGCATGGAAAGCGGCAGCTCCTCGAGCTCCGGCACAGGCCTGACCGAGCCGCCCATAGAAGGTGGCTTGCAGGAACCACCAACCGAAGGAGGGCTGCAGGAGCCGCCCGGCTCGGAGTCCTCCAGCACAGTGGCAGCAACGGCGCTGGCAGAGCCTGAAACAGGCAGCAACGCACCGGGCGTGCCTGCTGCCAGCCAGGCTGAAACCCAGCCAGCCCCCACCTGGTGGTGGATTGGCTTTGCAATGCTGGGGGCTTGCACCGCACTGTTCTACCTGTTTCTGAGTTTTGCGCGGCTGGAAATCTTCAAGATGCTGCTGGGCTCGTTCTTTCCGCTGGTAGTGCTGATCCTGACCGTACTCGGCTCCATTGTCTTTGGCCTGGCCACGCCGACCGAAGCGGCTGCCATGGGCGCCTTGGGCGGCTTTGTGCTTGCCGCTGCCTACAAGCGCCTGAGTCTCAATGTCGTCAAGGAGTCCGTGTACCTGACCGCCAAGACCTCGGCCATGGTCTGCTGGCTGTTTGTGGGCTCGGCCATTTTCTCCGCCGCCTTTGCGTTGCTGGGCGGGCAGGAGCTCATAGAGCGCTGGGTGCTGTCCATGAACCTCAGCAAGATCGAGTTCATGATCCTCTCCCAGGTCGTGATCTTTCTGCTGGGCTGGCCGCTGGAGTGGACCGAGATCATCGTCATCTTCATGCCCATCTTCATTCCCCTGCTCAACCACTTTGGCGTTGACCCGCTGTTCTTCGGCCTGCTGGTGGCGCTGAATCTGCAGACGGCCTTCCTCTCGCCACCCGTGGCCATGTCTGCCTTCTACCTCAAGGGAGTGGCACCGCCTTCGGTGACGCTCAACCAGATCTTCCTGGGCATGATGCCCTTCATGGGCATACAAATCCTGGCCATCGTGCTGCTCTACATCTGGCCGCAGATCGGTCTGTGGCTGCCGCAACTGCTCTACAAATAACAAAAGGCCATCAGCACATAACTATCAAATGCATAGCTTACTTCTCTTGCTACATAGTAACTTCGTATTCATTTATATGAAAACATGAGATGGAACAAGCGCAAGAAGCTATCTTTTTAGAATCGATAAGCACAACAAAGCTCGAGGTCACCATGGCCTTGTCGCGCGGTCATCAGGTCTTTGCCGTACCATCCAGACCCTTGCTTGATAGGTACAAGCCATGATCCGGATCGCAGAACTCAAACTCCCTCTCTCGGCGGTTGAATACCACCCCGAGAACCACACCGAATATCAGCCCACGGACAAGCTCACGCAGCTCGCGGCCGAGCGTCTGGGCATTCCATCCTCCGCCATTGCCAAGCTGCATGTGCACAAGCGCAGCTTCGATGCGCGCAAGGCGGAACTGCTGGCCGTCTACATTGTCGATATCACGCTGGCCGACGAAGGCCAGGAAGCTGCGCTGCTGACGCAGTTTGCCGACCATCCCCATGTCAATCCCACGCCCGACATGAGCTGGAAACCCGTGGGCCAGGCCCCGGCGGATCTGGACGAGCGCCCCGTGGTCGTGGGCTTTGGCCCCTGCGGCATGTTTGCCGGACTGGTGCTGGCCCAGATGGGCTTCAAGCCCATCGTGCTGGAGCGCGGCAAGACCGTGCGCGAGCGCACCAAGGACACCTGGCGCCTGTGGCGCAAGCGCGAGCTGACGCCCGAGTCCAATGTGCAGTACGGCGAAGGCGGCGCCGGCACCTTCTCCGACGGCAAGCTCTATAGCCAGATCAAGGACCCGCGCCATCTGGGCCGCAAGGTGCTGACCGAGTTCGTGACCTATGGTGCTCCGCCCGAAATTCTCTACGCGGCTCACCCCCATATCGGAACTTTCAAGCTGGTCAAGCTGGTCGAAGGCATTCGCGAGGAAATCGTGCGCCTGGGCGGCGAAATCCGCTTCGAGCAGCGCGTGACCGATGTGCAGATCGAAGAGGTCGACGGCCAGCGCCAGCTGGTCGGCCTGCAGGTGCTCGACCAGGCCACAGGCCAAAGCTATGCGCTGCCCACCCATCATGCCGTGATGGCGCTGGGCCACAGCTCGCGCGACACTTTTGCCATG
This sequence comes from Comamonas testosteroni, assembly GCF_000761245.1. Lineage (GTDB taxonomy): Bacteria > Pseudomonadota > Gammaproteobacteria > Burkholderiales > Burkholderiaceae_C > Comamonas > Comamonas testosteroni_C. Next base: position 91,149 of record NZ_AWOR01000068.1, read on the forward strand.
TTCTACGAGCGCGGCGTGGCCATGGAGGCCAAGCCCTTCTCCGTGGGCTTTCGCATCGAGCATCCGCAAAGCGTGATCGACCGCGCCCGCTGGGGCAAGGATGCCGGCCACCCGCTGCTGGGCGCTGCCGACTATAAGCTGGTGCACCATGCCAAAAACGGCCGCGCCGTCTATAGCTTTTGCATGTGCCCGGGCGGCACCGTGGTGGCCGCGACCAGCGAACCCGGGCGCGTCGTCACCAACGGCATGAGCCAGTATTCGCGCGCCGAGCGCAATGCCAATGCCGGCATGGTCTGCGCCATCAGCCCCGAAGACTACCCGCAAGACGCCGAGAGCTTTGCCTGGGCCTTCGACGGCAAGACCTTCGGCGTCGAAAAGCTGCAAAAAGGCGAGCATCACCCGCTCTCCGGCATTGTGCTGCAGCGCCAGCTGGAGTCCAAAGCCTATGTGCTCGGCGGCCAGAACTACAGTGCGCCCGGCCAGCTCGTGGGCGACTTTGTGACTGGCAAGCCATCCACCGAATTTGGCGAAGTTCAGCCCTCCTACAAGCCCGGCATCAGCCTCGGCGATCTGCACCAGGCCCTGCCCGCCTATGCGATCGAAGCCATGCGCGAGGCCCTGCCCGCCTTTGGCAAAAAGATTCGCGGCTACGACATGAAGGATGCCGTGCTGACCGGTGTGGAAACCCGCACCTCGTCCCCGGTCAAGATCGGTCGCGGCGCCGACTTCCAGAGCGACAACACGCGCGGCCTGTACCCGGCAGGCGAAGGTGCCAGCTATGCGGGCGGCATTCTGTCGGCCGGTGTGGACGGCATCAAGGTCGGCGAGGCCGTGGCTGCGGCGATTCTCGGCGTCGAGGTGCCCTCATCGGGCGCGCGCGGCTCGGGCGGCGCCCTGTAAGCGAGGCAGACAGCCACGCTGCACCCACTCTCAGGCATGCCAGCCCTGCTGCTGGCTGCCTTTGATGGGTACTTCCATGCCAGACGTCATGGCCCTACAGGTTTTGGGACGCTGACTGACATTGCGCCAGGCTTGGCATCGGTACGCTGGGGGCTTCATCGCACGCCAAGCGTCACCATGAAACCTCTGCGACTCGCACCTGCCTCTTTAACCCTGGGACTGGCCTGCTGGCTGGCTGCCACCAGCGCCAGCGCACAAACTAGCGATTCAACTACCGCCGACAAGCCCTCTGCGCTGTCGGGCTGGATGTTTGGCTACGCCCCCCTGGACTGGCATTTCTCCGATGCCAAAAAGGAAAACGATTTCGAGCCCGACGAACAAAAGCATGCCTATGTCTGGCTGATCCAGGCCGAGAAGGAGCTGGACGAACGCCATATCGCAGGCTTTGCCTATTTCAAGAATTCATTTGGCCAGCCCAGCCAGTACGCCTACTACGGCTGGCGCTTCAGACCGTTTGACAGCGTGCCAGGCCTTTTCTTCAAGGTCACGGGCGGCATCATTCACGGCTACAAGTTTCCGTACAACAAGAAGATCCCGTTCAACAACCGGCATGGCTGGGGCATCACGGCCATTCCGGCCGTGGGCTATGACTTCAATCGGAACTGGGGAGCCCAGATCAATGTGCTGGGCAATGCCGGCGTGATGTTCCAGCTCAACTACACGGTTCGCTAGGCCGTCGGATACGACCTGTCAGGCTCCGCGCAGCCTGACGAAGTCGGGCGCACGCTTTTCCAGAAAGGCCGCAATGCCTTCGCGGGACTCCTCGCTGCCCTGGGCCTCGACCATGTAGTCAGCCTCCAGCGCCAGCTGCTGCTCCAGGCTGTGGCTGTGGGCCACGCGGCACAGTGCCTTGATACGCGCGGTCGCCACCTCCGGCCCCTGGGCCAGCTGCCGCGCCAGCTCCAGCGCTTGGGCCAAGGCCTGGCCCGGCTCCGTCAAACGGTTGATGCAGCCATACGCATGCATGCGCTCGCCGCTGATGCGCTCACCCGTCATGCAGAGCTCGGTCAGCAACTGACGGGACATGAACTCGGCCAGAAACGACGTCGCGCCACCGTCGGGGGTGAGGCCGACCTTTACATAGGCCACCGAGAAAACCGCAGACCTTGCCGCCACCAGCATGTCGCAAGCCATGGCCAGAGACAGGCCCGCACCCGCGGCAGCACCCTCCACCGCCGCGATCACGGGCTTGGGGCAGTCGCGTATGGCACGCATCAGATGGTTGAGATCCTCGAGCCTGAGACGGCGCTCGGCCAGCGGCATCTCGCGCCGCGTCGCCAGCTGGTTCAGATCGCCGCCAGCGCAGAAATGACCGCCCTCGCCCGTGAGGATCACAGCGGCCACCGAGGCATCGGTGCCGGCCGCACGCAGCGCTTCCATGACCGCGTGGTAATACTCGGGCGACAGCGCATTGCGCGCGGCCTGGTTGTTGTTGGAGAGAACGAGAACAGCGCCTTCGCGGCGGGTGACAAGAGCAGGATTCACGGCAAACCTCCTGCATCCGACTCTAGCGATGCCGGCATGGCCCGCCTAGCGGGCTTATGCCATCTCTTGTCACCTAGCGGACGCCCTCAGCGGCGCGGCCCCCAATGGCCACCGCCATGATGCCAGCCTCCAGGGCCATGGTTCCAGCCCCCTTCATGCCAGCCGTAGCCGGGACGTGGCGGCATGGCCCAGCGACCGGGACGCCAGTTGTAGCGTCCGCCGCCCCAGCCCCAGGAGCCGCCGATCCAGACATAGGCCGGCGAGGGAGCCACCGGGATCACCTCGTTGATCAGGGGAGGCGGGGCCATGGGTGCATAGACGTCGCCCGCGACCACCTCGCCTCCATAAGCCGGATAGGCCGGGGCCACCACGCAGCCCGTAAGCAGGGCGGCCGAGCCACCCAGCAGCAAGACCGGCAGCAGTCGGCGGGTCATGGTTTGAGAGATGAAGGACATCACAACTCCTGAAAGTCCGGGGGACATGTATATGCTCTTACAACGCAAAAGCCCCTGCCAGTTGTTGACAGGGGCTTGTGAAGCAGCGGTAAAGACCGGCTACTGCCGTTTACACATGTGTACGCTTAACGGGCGTTTTGCAGTGCAGCAATGCGCTGCTCGATGGGCGGGTGGGTGGAGAACAGCTGGCCGATGCCGCCGGCAATGCCCATGGCCGCCACGCTCTTGGGCAGCTCGCCCGGATGCATGCCGCCCAGACGGGCCAGCGCATTCATCATGGGCTGCTTGCGACCCATGAGCTGCGCGGCGCCCGCGTCGGCGCGGAACTCACGCTGGCGCGAGAACCAGGCCACGATCATGGCGGCGACAAAGCCCAGCAAGATATCCAGCACCACGGTGGTGATCATGTAGCCGATGCCGGGGCCCGAGCTTTGCTCGTCGTTGCGGCGCAGGAAGGAGTCGACCGCATAGCCGATCACGCGCGAGAGGAAGACCACAAAGGTGTTCATCACGCCCTGGATCAGCGTCATGGTCACCATGTCGCCATTGGCGATGTGGGCCACTTCGTGACCGATCACGGCCTCGACCTCTTCGCGCGTCATGCCTTCAAGCAGCCCTGTGGACACCGCCACCAGGGCCGAGTTCTTGAAGGCGCCGGTCGCAAAGGCGTTGGGCTCGCCCTCATAGATGCCGACTTCGGGCATGCCGATGCCGGCCTTCTCGGCAAAGCCGCGCACGGTGTTGACGATCCAGGCCTCATCGGCGTTGCGCGGCTCGTTGATGACCTGCACGCCCGACGTCCACTTGGCCATGGGTTTGGAGATCAGCAGCGAGATGATGGCGCCGCCAAAGCCCATGATGAAGGCAAAGCCCAGCAGGGCGCCCAGGTTGAGGCCGTTGGCAGTGAGGTAGCGGTTGACGCCCAGCAAGCTGGCGACAATGCCCAATACCGCCACCACGGCGATATTGGTCAATAGAAATAAGGCAATACGTTTCATCGAGGGTGTACTCCACACAGGGGACAAAATGGCCAGAACCCCTGAGGCACCGCCTGTGCAGGACGAATGCGCATCAAGCCAGTTCTCTTTCTGGCAGTACCCGTTGTTGTGTTGTTTGTGCGGTACGTGGGGCTCGGAAAACTAGAGAGTCATCATAGAAGGAAAAGTTCTGGTTTTGCAGGCACCAGTCCGGGATTCCCAATATGGGAATTGGTAGATAGGGCTTGCTGGCCAGATTGCAAGACTGGGTCCTCAACTGATCGTCCAGCCAGCCGTCGGCCTCGGCCAGCGATGTCAGGCGCGGCGCCTGCTCCAGCGGCACGCAGATCACATGTGCGGTGATGGCCTTGCGCGGCTGGACCAGCTTTTCCAGCAGTGCATGGCCTATGGGAAGGAGGCGCGCCTGCTGCCACAGCGCACGCCGGCCCACGAACAGTTCCTGCCAGCGCTTGTCGCGCAGCGCATCGCACAGGGCCTGCGGCGCCAGCAGCAGGCCGCCGTTTTCGTCCAGCACCGTGATCGAGTCGCGCAGGCGCCCGCGCTGCGCTCCCACACCCTGGCGCGCTATCTCGGCCGCCTGCAGCGCGTTGAGCCGCTGCTTGAGCAGCGGCCAGTGCAGCCAGATCAGGCCGTTGAAGAAGTCATGCAGATTGTCGCGCGTGGGAATGCTGCGCCGGCTGTGGATGAATGCCTCATAGGCCTGACCGGCAGGCAATGCCTCTTGCGGCAAAAAGTGCCAGCCATGATCGCTCAGGGCCGGGGGCAGCCTGTCATTGAGCGCTAGGTACACAGGCATCCCTTTCGCAATGCGCTCCGCCATCGACCGCCCGGCAGAGGCCAGGCAGCTGAGCCAGGGGCGTGACCAGTCGATCGCCAAAAATGCCTCGGCATCACTGGCGCTCGATAGGCCCGGACATGCGGTGCGCAGCGGATTCATGCATTCCATGCCGCTATTTTGGCGGTGGCATTGCGGCCGAGATGCTCTGGGGCGACGCTGCTTTCTTCAGGCGCTTGTCGCGCACGGCGACTCGCGAAGTGCCTTCATCGCGGAATTCAAATGCCTGAATTGCCGCCAGCAGCTTGCTCAAGGAAGGGTAGCCATAGTTGCGCGCATCAAAAGACAGCTTGTTGCCGATATGCGTGCCCAGCTTACCCACCAACGCCCACCCGGCTTCATCTTGGGTAGCCTTCACCGCATCCCGCAACATCGCCAGCAGCTTGGTGTTCTGGCGCAGCAAATTGGTCGGCACCGGCGCCGGAGTCGCCGGCTCCGCAGAGCTTGGTGCTTTTTCAAGGATGGCAGGCACGGCCGTCACAGCCGCGACAAGGCTGGCAGATGACTGCGGCAACGCTTCCCCCGCATATTCTTCCAACTCGCGGCGTTCACTGCGGCTGACAATGCCGTCGCCCAGCTCCTTGAGCGCATCGAAATACAGAAAGCGCGAGCAGGCGTTGACGAAAGCCTTGGGTGTCTGCTCCGCACCGAATCCGTAGACGGCAGCGCCCTTGGCGCGCAGATGCATGACCAGCGGCGTGAAGTCGGCGTCCGAGGAGACGATGCCGAAGGCATCGGGCTTTTCGGTATAGAGCAGCTCCATGGCATCCACCGTCATGGCCATGTCGGTCGCGTTCTTGCCCTTGGAGTAATCGAACTGCTGCATGGGCCGCACGGCATATTCGAGCAGCTTGCTCTGCCAGCCATGCAGACCGGCCTTGGTCCAGTTGCCATAGGCACGGCGGATATTGATCAGGCCGAAGGTGGACAGCTCGGTCAATATCTCGTCAATCATCTCCGCGGGCGCGTTGTCCGCATCGATCAGCAAGGCAATCCTGGGCTGGACATCGTTGGGCATGCAATCTCCTGAGCGCTGTTTGGCCAAGCCTAACCGAGGCCTTGCGCAAAGCCAAATTAAAAAAGGAGCAGCTTGCGCAACTCCCTTCTAAATTTCAGAACGAAAACACCTTCAATTCAATTGAACACAGGCGCTTGCAGCTACTGTTTTTAATCCAGCATCTTCCAGGGCAGGGCTTCGCCAAAGCGCAGCGGCTTGAGCTGCGCACCTTCGCCGTATGCAAAGCTCACGGGCGGCGTCCAGCTTTCCTTGACCAGGGTGATGGTGTCGGTGTTGCGGGGCAGGCCGTAGAAATCGGCGCCGTTGAAGGAGGCAAAGGCTTCGAGCTTGTCCAGGGCGCCGACGCCGTCAAACACCTCGGCATACATCTCGATGGCGGCGTGGGCGCTGTAGCAGCCGGCGCAGCCGGTCGCGGCTTCCTTCAGGTGCGCGGCGTGAGGAGCGCTGTCCGTGCCCAGGAAGAACTTGCGGCTGCCGCTGGTGGCGGCCTGCACCAGCGCCAGGCGATGGGTTTCGCGCTTCAGCACCGGCAGGCAATAGAAGTGCGGGCGCACGCCGCCCAGGAAGATGGCATTGCGGTTGAACAGCAGATGCTGGGGCGTGATGGTCGCTGCCAGGAAATCATCGGCTGCGGCCACGTACTCGGCGGCTTCCTTGGTCGTCACATGCTCCATGACGATCTTGAGCTCGGGGAAATCCTTGCGCAGAGGCTTGAGCTGCTGCTCGATGAACACGGCTTCGCGGTCGAACAGGTCGATGCTCTGATCGGTCACTTCACCGTGCACCAGCAGCACCAGGCCTTCGCGCTGCATGGCCTCCAGCGTCGGGTAGATCTTGCGCAGATCGGTCACGCCGTGGTCGGAATTGGTCGTGGCACCTGCGGGGTAGAGCTTGCAGGCCACCACGCCGGCTGCCTTGGCATGCACGATTTCCTCGGGACCCAGGTTGTCCGTCAGATACAGCGTCATCAGCGGCTGGAACCGGCTGCCTGCGGGCACGGCCGACAGAATGCGGGCGCGGTAGTCCGCTGCCATCTCCGCCGTGGTGACCGGGGGCTTGAGGTTGGGCATGATGATGGCACGGCCCATCTGGCGGGCAGTGTGCGGCACCACGCAGCGCATGGCATCGCCATCGCGCACATGCAAGTGCCAGTCATCGGGGCGGGTAATCGTGATGGTCTGCTGAGTCATGGCCGATATTGTCCCATCTTCCCTGACGACAGTCCTGCAGCCACGCGCGTGCGCATGCGGACCATGGCGGGTGCGGGCAGGGCCCAGGCTTCATCCGAGCGGCATTTCTCTGGCGTTTGGCGCAGAAATCCTCAAAAATGAGGCCAAGGAGGAGGTCTTATGTCTGTTCCTCAAGCTCTGGCCGGCACACCTTTGCGCACCGACTTTCTCAGCGCCAGCGATGCAGCCCGGCTGGTCGCGCGCATCGGCATCACCCAGGTGCTGCGCCTGATCAGCCAAGCCCTGGAGGCCGACTTCGGCCGCTGGCAGGACTTCGACAAAAGCGCGCGTACGGCCGCCCATTCCGCCAGCGGCGTGATCGAGCTGATGCCGGTGGCCGATGCGCGGGACTACGCCTTCAAATACGTCAACGGCCACCCGCACAATCCGCGCCTGGGCCTGCCCACGGTGATGGCCTTCGGCGCGCTGGCCGATGTCGCCACCGGCATGCCGCGCTTTGTCAGCGAGCTGACGCTGACCACGGCCTTGCGCACCGCTGCCACATCCGCCATGGCCGCGCGTCATCTGGCGCGCACCGGCAACCGCAGCATGGCGCTGATAGGCAATGGCTCGCAAAGTGAATTTCAGGCCCTGGCCTTCATGGAGCTGCTGGGCGTGCGCGAGCTGCGCCTGTTCGACATCGACCCTGCAGCCTCGCAAAAGCTGCTGCGCAACCTGCAGCCGTTCCTGCCCGGCTTTTGCGCCACGGCCATCGTCTGCACCAGCGTGCGGGACGCAGTGGCCGGCACGGACATCGTGACCACCGTCACCGCCGACAAGACCCACGCCACCATCATCCCCGGGCATTTGCTGGAGCCCGGCATGCATATCAATGCCGTGGGCGGAGATTGCCCCGGCAAGACAGAGTTCGATGCCAGCGCCCTGCAACGTGCACAGGTCTTTGTCGAGTACGAGCCGCAGACGCGCATCGAGGGCGAGCTGCAGCAAATGCCTGCCGACTTTGCCGTGACCGAGCTGTGGCGCGTGCTGCAAAAGCTGGCGCCGGGCCGGACATCGGCCGACCAGATCACCTTGTTCGACTCCGTGGGCTTCGCACTGGAGGACTACTCGGCGCTGCGCACCATGCATAGCCTGGCGCAAGGCGCGGGCCTGCTGTCCCAGATCGAGCTGGTGCCGGAGCTCGCCGACCCCAAGGACCTGTTTGCCATGGTGAGACAGGCATCGAATCCCCAGATCATCAATCTTGCGGCCCGTAAGACGGCCTGAAGCGGAGCGGCTCATGGCATACACATCATCCACACTGATCGGTCTGCCCACCGATATCGGTGCCTCACGCCTTGGCGCAGCCATGGGGCCCGATGCCCTGCGTGTGGCCCAGCTCGCTCCAGCCCTTGAACGGCTGGGCGTGCAGGTCAGCGATCTGGGCAATCTGAGCGGCCCCGCCAACCCGCGTGGCGCGCGCGACGCCCAGGGCCTGCGCAATCTGGCCGAATGCCTGAGCTGGAACCGGATCGCCCATGACGCGGTACTGCAGGTGCTGCAGCAAAACCGGCTACCCATACTGCTGGGTGGTGACCATACGCTTGCAACGGGCTCCATCAGCGCCGTGGCCCGCCATTGCCGCGCCACGGGCAAGCAGCTGCGCGTGCTCTGGCTGGACGCTCACTCGGATTGCAACACCCCCGAAAGCTCGCCCACGGGCAATCTGCACGGCATGCCGGTGTCAAGCCTCTGCGGACTGGGGCCGACGGAGCTGGCCTCGCTGTCGGGCACGACTCCCGCCCTGCCCGCCTCATCGTTCTGTCAGATCGGCCTGCGCAGCGTGGACGAGAGCGAAAAGCACATGATCCGAGAGCTGGGGCTGGAGGTCTACGACATGCGGGCCATTGACGAGCTGGGCATGCGTGAAGTGATGCGCCGGGCACTGCTCACCTTGCTGGGACGCAACGACAGGGACATCCACCTGCATCTGAGCTTTGATGTGGACTTTCTCGATCCTGACATTGCTCCCGGCACCGGCACGCCGGTACGCGGCGGCCCCACCTACCGCGAGGCCCAGCTGTGCATGGAAATGATTGCCGACACCGGCCGTCTTGCCTCGCTGGACATTGTGGAGCTCAACCCGGCGCTGGACCTGCGCAACCAGACGGCGGAGCTGGTGGTCGATCTGGTGCAAAGCCTGTTCGGCCAGAGCACGCTGATGCGCCCCGCGCCGCAAGCGGCACTGCGCTGAGGCTGACACAGCACGCGCCGCAGGCAGATCAGCCGCCGGCTGCCTGGCGCAGGGCTTCAAGGTCGTGGATGGTCACGCGCCCGTAGGCCGCATTGATCACGCCCATCTGCTCCAGCGTGCGCAGCTCCTTGTTCACGGTCTGGCGCGAGACCGCCACCATGGCCGCCAGATCGCCCTGCGAGATGCGCAGGCTCACGGCCTGGCCGCCTTCGATGGGCTTGCCGTGGATCAGCGCCAGCCGCACCAGCGCATCGGCCACATGGTTGGCGGTATGGCCCAGAGCGCGGCGCTGCTGGGTGGCAATCTGCTCGTGCAGGCGCTCCAGCACCAGCATGCAGACATCGCGCCACAGCGCCGGATGCGCATCCAGCACGGCCATGAACGCCCCGCCCGGCAGGTGCACGAGCACCGTGCCCTCCTGCACCACGAAGTGATAGACGAAGCGGGTGTTGCCCAGCATGCGCACCAGGCTCAAGATCTCTCCGGGGCCGTGCAGGGACAGCACGAAGCGCACGCCCGCCGCATCCACGCCCTCCACCGCCAGACGCCCCGAAGCCACCACCAGCACCTCGCGGCGCGATCGCTCGCCGACCATGAGGGGCGTTCGCTTGTCATAGCGCCTCAGCCGCGCCACGGCCACCACTTCGTCCAGCACGTCATCCGGCCAGTGCCTCATCAGCGGGCACAGCCTCAGGGCTCGCCGTATCAGCGCCACGGAATCGGCTTCAGGGTGGTGTTTGCGAGGCATGGATCTGTGTGCGCGGAAAAACAGGCTCCGGGTTAGTCCCGGGCTCGAGTGCCGCCAATTGTCAAAGCGTTGACAGAGTGCCAACCGCACTGGTTCGGATAGTAGCAGTCACACCGCAACGCAAGGCTGTGCGCCCGTGCAAAAGCACAAACACAGGAGACATATCGTGAAGCACAAACAATGGCTGGCCGCCGCAGGCTGGGCCATAGTCGGCAGTGCCGCCTGGGCCCAGAGCAGCGTGGAGATCTTCGGCGTCATGGACGTCCATCTCAACAGTGCCCGATCGGGGGCCACACGGCTGACACGCCTGGAAGACGGCGGCAGCGCCGCCTCGCGCATAGGCTTTCGCGGCTCCGAGGAACTGGGTGGCGGCTGGCGCGCCCATTTCATGCTCGAGGCCGGCGTCACTCCGGACACCGGCATGGGCACCATTCCCGGCCCTTCCCTGGCCTTCACCCGCCAGTCCTTCGTCGGCCTGAGCGCGCCCTGGGGCCACATCGATATGGGCCGCATGTACACGCCCATGTTCAGCGCCCTGTTCCGCGCCGATCCATTCGGCATGAATTCACTGTTCTCTCCCACCAACCTCGGCTATAGCACCGACGGCCAGCCCCGCCTGAAGGCCTTTGCCGCGCGCGGCAGCAATCTCGTGCGCTACCGCCTTCCCGAGGGCCAGCCCTGGGTGCTGGACCTGGCCTACTCCTTCGGCGAGGTGCCCTCGCCCAACAGCAACAACGCCCGGCTCTACGGCGCCACCGTGGGCTGGAGGCAGAAGCCCTTCTTCGTGGCCTACAGCGTCCAGAACTCCACAGAAGGCAGCGCGGCAGCGCCCGTGGCCACGCCGCGCACCAGCCGCTACCAGACGCTGGTGGCCAGCTGGGAGGCCATGCCTGCGCTGCGCCTGAGCGGCAGCTACAGCCGCGGCAGCATCAACCAGGCCGGTACGGGCGACGCCCGCCTCCTGCAGCTGGGCACGGAGTGGAGTGCGACCTTCACGTCCAAGGTGCTGCTGTCGGTGGCACGCCGCAAGGTCGACGGCTCCGAACGCCGCCAGACCGCCTGGACCCTGGGCTACGACTACCACCTGAGCAAGCGCACCACGCTGTACGCGCGCTGGCTGCAACTGAGCAACGGGGGCGGCTCCTCGGTATCCATCGCCAACGTTCCCGTGGTGGCCGACAGCGGCAACAGCGTGCATTCGCAGGCACTGGGCGTGCGCCACAACTTCTGACAGAGGAACTTCATGCAGCCATCAATGGACTTCGATTTCGCCGGGCTGGACGCCCTGTTCTCGCCACGCTCCATCGCCGTCGTCGGCGCCACCGACTCGCCGCAGCGCATAGGAGGCATTGCGCTCGACTACCTGCTGCGCTTTGGCTACACGGGCCGGCTGCATGCCGTGAACCCGCGCTCGGCCACGGTGCAGGGCCTGCCCGCCCACGCGCGGCTGACCGACATCCCCGAGCCCGTGGACCTGGCCATCGTGGCCGTGCCCCAGGCCCATGTGGCCGCGGTGCTTGAGGACGCGGCCGCGGCCCGCGTGCGCTCCATGGTGCTGTTCTCGTCGGGCTTTGCCGAAACCGGCGCCGAAGGCGCAGCCGCCCAGCAGGCCCTGCAGGAACGCGCCCGCGCTGCCGGCATACGCCTCATAGGCCCCAACTGCCTGGGCTTCATGCGCCCCGGCCACCAGACCTATGCCACCTTCTCGCCCGCCCCCAATGCGGGCCGCGTCAAGCCCGGGCGCATAGGCCTGATCAGCCAGTCCGGGGCCTTCGGAGCCTATGCCTACAGCATGGCGCGCGAGCGCGGTCTGGGCCTGTCCCTGTGGGCGACCACGGGCAACGAAGCCGACGTGCAGCTGGCCGACGGCCTGGCCTGGCTGGCTCGCGATCCGCAGACCGATGTCATCATGGCCTACATGGAGGGCTGCCGCGACGGCGAGCGCCTGCGCGCGGCCCTGGCGCTGGCGCGCGAGCGCGGCAAGCCCGTGATCATGTTCAAGGTGGGCACCAGCGAGCTGGGCGCGGCTGCGGCCGCCTCGCATACGGCATCGCTGGCCGGCAACGATGCCGTCTATGACGCCGTGTTCCGCCAGTACGGCGTGCTGCGTGCACACACCATCAGCGACTTCTTCGCGCTGGCAGCCAGCGCCTCCATCGCGCCGATTCCGCGCAACCGATCCCTGGGACTTCTCACCGTCTCGGGCGGCGTGGGCGCCATGATGGCCGACGACGCCAGCGCCGCCGGTCTCGACGTGCAGCCCCTGTCCGAGGCCGCCCAGCGCCAGTTGCTCGAATGGGTGCCGTTTGCCGCGCCGCGCAACCCCGTGGACATCACGGGCCAGGTCACCAACGACGTCACGCTGCTCGAGCGCAGCGCCGAGCTGATGATGCAGGATCGGAACTTCGCGAGCTGGCTGGGCTTTTTCGCCGCAGGCGGCCTGTCCGACGCGTTCTGGGCCGCGCTGCGCTCCCTGGTGGAAAAGCTGCGCGCCGCCCACCCCGACACGCTGCTGGCCATCTGCACGCTGTGCTCCGACGCACGCCGCGCCGAGATGGAAGCCCTGGGCTGCCTGGTGTTCTCGGACCCCAGCGCGGCCATACGCTGCATAGGCGCCCTGGCCTCGCTGGCCGATGCGCCGCTGCCGCCGGCTTCCCCGGCCCAGGCTGCACTGCAGCTGCCTGCGGGCAGCCTGTCCGAAGCCCGCAGCATGGAGCTGCTGGCCAAGGCCGGCATGCCCGTGGTGCCCCACCAGCTGGTGCGCACCCAGCAGCAGGCGGCGCAGGCCGTGCAGGCCCTGGGCGGCACCATTGCGCTGAAGGTGGCCAGCGCCGACATCGCGCACAAGTCCGAGGTCGGCGGCGTGGCGCTGAACCTGCGCACGGCCGTGGATGCGAGCGCCGCCTTCGAGCGCATTCTCGCCAGTGCGCGCCAGGCACGACCCGGAGCGCAGCTGGACGGAGCGCTGGCCGCCCGCATGGTGCACGGCGGCGTCGAATGCATTGCGGGCGTGCACCGCGATCCGGTGTTCGGCCCGGTGCTGATGTTCGGCCTGGGCGGCATCCACGTCGAAATCCTGCGCGACGTGTCGCTGCGCGCACTGCCCATCACCCGGGGCGATGCCCTGGCCATGGTGCAGGAGCTGCGCACCTTCCCCATCCTGGCCGGCGCGCGCGGCAAGCCGCCTGCGGACCTGCAGGCGCTGGCCGATGCGCTGGTGGCCCTGGCCGACTTTGCCCAGCGCTGCGGCGACACCCTGTCCAGCGCCGAGATCAACCCGCTGATCGCCCTGCCCCGGGAGCAGGGCGGCTGCGTGGCGGTCGATGCGCTGGTGATAGGCGCCGACCGCTGCACGGACCCGGCCCGCATGTCCTCTGCCCCAACCCAAGGATTCGCATGAAGACCCATCACACCCATGCCCCGGCCGCTGGCGGCCACAACGACGGCGCCATGCAGGGCCTGCCTGCAGGCAGCTGCGCAGCCGGCTCCACCACCGGCTACACAGGCCTGTCCCGGCGCAGCTGCCTGCTGCATCTGGCGGGCCTGGCTCCCGCACTCGCTCCCGCATTCGCCCTGGCTCCGGCCGCCGCACGCGCCCAGGGCGGCTACCCCAGCCGGCCCGTGCGCATCATCGTGCAGTTCGCGGCAGGCGGCTCCTCCGACATCCTCGCGCGCACCCTGGGCGACGGCCTGTCCAAGCGCCTGGGCCAACCCGTCATCGTGGAAAATCGCAGCGGCGCGGGCGGCATCATTGGCACGGACTACGTGGCCAAGAGCGCTGCCGACGGCTACACCCTGCTGCTGACCGTGCCCGGCCCCATCGCCGCCAACCTGGTGCTGTACAAGAAGCTGCCCTACGACCCGCGCACCGACCTGCGCATGGTCTCGGACGTGGCCGGCCAGCGCACCGTCATGGCCGTGCACTCTTCCGTGCCTGCCAAGACCTTTGCCGAGCTGATCGAGCTGGTGCGCAAGGCGCCCGGCGACTACGCCATGGGCTCCTGGGGCGCGGGCACGCAGCCGCACCAGATACAGGCTTTCATGGAGCGCAAGTACGGCGTCAAGGTGCTGCACGCCGCCTACAAGGGCGAAAGCCCCATGGTCTCCGACCTCATCAGCGGCATGATCCAGATGACCTCGGCCTCCATCTCCGCGCTCAAGCCCTATATCGAGTCCGGTCGGCTGCGCGCCCTGGCCGTGCCCGGCACCAGCCGCGCGACCGCCCTGCCCGACGTGCCCACCTTTGCCGAACAGGGCTTCAAGGACGACGTCTACATCTTCATGGCGCCCACCTCGCTGATGGCTCCGGCCAAGACGCCCGACGCCATCGTCGAGCTCATCGGCCGCGAGGTGGCCGTGGTGATCCGACAGCCCGAGATGCTGCGCCGCCTGAAGGAAATGGGGGCCGACCCCATAGGCAACACGCCCGCCCAGGCCGCCAGCGACTACCAGTCCTACCTGCCAGTCGCCATTGCGCTGACCCAGTCCACCGGCGTGCAGCCGAACTGAAGCCCCGCACTCTTTCCCCGAACGCCTTCCTGTTCCTTTTGCAAAGGTAGATTCCATGCCCCAGTCCACCACGCCCCTGCTGCAGACGCGCCAGGCCCTGGCCCGCTCCATAGGCCAGGCCGCCTTCGTCTACGGCTACCCGCTCACCGAGACCTACCGCACCTGCGCCCTGCAGACCGCCGAGCAGGCACGGCTGCGCCCCGGCAGCTCGGCCGGCTCGGATGTGCGCGCTCCCATGAATACGCTGCACCATGCGCCGCGCCCTTCCACCCACGAGGACCGCGACGTGGTCACTCCGGCCAACGACCTGCTGTATTCCATGGCCTGGCTGAACCTGGAAGGCGGCCCCATGCTGCTGACCATTCCGTCCTCGGCCCGCCATACGGGGCGCTACTTCGTGCTGCCGCTGTACGACGCCTATACCGAGAACTTCGAGAACCTGGGTCCGCGCAACTGCAATCCCGAAGGCGAGACCGTGCTCCTGCTCGGCCCCGGTGGCCAGGTGCCGGCATCGATGTCCCATCTGCGCGCGGTGCACTGCCCCTCCCACCTTGTCTGGCTGATAGGCCGCATCCTCGCGGGCGACGAGCGCGACTGGCCCGCGGCACGCGCGCTGCAGTCGGAGATACGTCTGGAGCCCGCGCCCGGCACCGTGCCTCAGGGACGCCCCGCCGCCATCGCGCACTGGTGCGGCGAGCCCGTGGACGCCATGGCCGCCGCCTTCGAGAACGGCGAGCCCGCGCAGCAGGTAGCGCCGCGCTTTTTCACCAATCTCTGCCAGGCGCTGGCCGAGGCGCCAGGCCGCATCGAGGACCGCGGCCTGGTCGCCTGGTTGGGCCAGGCCGGCCTGGTGCCCGGCGTGCCTTTTTCCTGGGAGGCGCTGGACGAGCCCACGCGCGCCGGCCTCATCGAAGGCTTTGCCGACGGCGTGCAGACCGTGGCGGCCATGGGCAGCAACCGCCGTCCCCGGCCGTGGACCATGACGACCAATACCGGCCGCTACGGCAGCCACTTCCTGATCCGCGCCCGCACCGCCTACCTGGGCCTGGGCGCGCTGGCCACCACCGAGGCCATCTACTGCGCCTCGCATTACGACGCCGGCCTCGAGCCACTCAACGGCCAGCAGCGCTATGTGATGCGCTTCGAAGCGGGCGACCTGCCGCCGGCCGATGCCTTCTGGTCCGTGACGCTGTATGACAGCGACCGCTTTCTCTACCCCAACGACATCCGCCGCCACGCCATCGGCGACCGCACGCCCGGGCTCCAGTTCGGCGCCGACGGCAGCCTGGAGATACAGATCGGCCACGAGCGCCCCGCCAATGCGGCCAACTGGCTGCCCTCGCCCGCCGGGCGCTTCTACCTGATACTGCGCATGTACTACCCGCGCGACGGCGTGCAGAGCTGGCGCATTCCCGCCCTGCAGGCACAGGCGGTGCACGCATGACCGCCATGACCGCCACCGCAACGGCCGCCGAACTGCAGGCCCTGGCCGAGCAGGCCGTGACCTGGGCCTACCCGCTGTACGAGATGCGCCGCATGCGCGCGGCCACCTCGCCCCGGCGCACCGAGGCGGGCCATGCCGCGCCCGAAGGCATGCGCTGGTGCAACCTCTTCACCCACGCGCGCCAGCTGCTGCGCGCCGGCACCAGCCGCGTGGTCACCCCCAACAACGACACGCTCTACACCAATGCCTGGCTGGACCTGGGCGCCGGACCGCTTGTCATCGACGTGCCCGACACCGCGGGGCGTTACTACGTGCTGGGCCTGCTGGACTTCTACACCAATCCCTTCGCCCACATAGGCCCGCGCCTGACCGGCACCCAGGCGCGCTCCTTCCTGGTCACGCCGCCGGACTGGAGCGGCGCGCTGCCCGCGGGCTTCGATGCGCCCGGCGCCCACATCCAGGCGCCCACGCGCTGGCTATGGATCATTGGCCGCATCCTCGTGGACGGCCCCCGGGACCTGGCGATCGTGCATGCGCTGCAGGACGGCTTCAGCGTGGCCCCGCTGGCCGACTGGCAGGCCGGGCAGGCGGCAGTCGCGCCCGCGCCCCGGGCCTTTGCGCCGGACTGCGACCCGCAGGCCCCGGCCACGGCCGCCCACTTCGCCGCCCAGGTCAACGCCGCGCTGCGGGAGAATCCGCCGCCCGCTGCGCAGCGCAAACTGGTGGAGCGCTTTGCGGCCGTGGGCCTGGGCAGCGGCTGCACCGGGCCGAACGAGGACCAGACCCTGGTCCTGCAGCAGGCGCTGGACGCCGTGCTGCCGCAGCTGCGCAGCGCACAGTCCGGCGCGAGCCAGGCCTCAGGCTGGATCGTGCCGCCGCTGGTGATGGACAGCTTCGGCGACGACTACATCACCCGCGCCCAGGTGGCGCTCAAGTACATAGGCATGCTGGACGGGCGCGAAGCCGTCTACCCCATGGCCTGAACCGATGCCCGGGGCCAGCCCCTGGATGGCGGCGCGCGCTACCGCCTGCGCTTTGCGCCCGGGGCCCTGCCGCCCGTGGACGCGTTCTGGTCCATCACCCTGTACGACGCGCGCAGCTACATGCTGGTGGACAACCCGCTGGACCGCTACGCCATAGGCGACCGCAGCACCGGCCTGCGCCGCGACGCCGACGGCGGCCTGAGCCTGCACATACAGCACGCCGCGCCGCACAGTGAAGCCGCGCGCGCCAACTGGCTGCCCGCGCCCGAAGGCCGCTTCTACCTCTGCCTGCGCGCCTATCTGCCGCGCACCGACATGCTGAACGGGCGCTACGCACTGCCGCCGCTGCAGCGCCTGAACGATGAACAGGAGACCTGACATGGACAGCAAAGACGACGACAAGCCCTTCCTGCTCGTGGGCACGGGCAGCGAAACCGTGGCCCCGGGCCTGCACATACTGCGCGGCCAGGGCCAGTCCTTCGTGGCCGAGACGGACGCTGGCCTGGTGGTCGTGGACGCCGGCCCCGGCGGCTCCGTCACCCAGGGCATGATCGACAGCCTGCGCGCGCTCAGCGACGCCCCCGTGCATGCGCTGTGCTACAGCCATGGCCACATCGGCTACAACGCCGGCGTGTCCCAGTGGCTGGAGCATGCACGCCAGCGGGGCGAGCCCGCGCCTCGCCTCATCGCCCACCGCAACGTGCTGCGCCGCCACGCACGCTACCGCGAGACGCAGGCCCTGCAGCACCGCATGGCCGAAGTGCAGTTCAACCGCTCGCCCGGCTTCTTCGAGCGCCGGCTGGCCATGCACGAGCCCACCGAAACCTTTGACCAGCGCCTGGTCATAGGCAGCGGCGAGCAGCGCATCGAACTGCTGTGGGCTCCGTCCGAGACCGACGACGCCATCGCCCTGTGGAGCCCCGCGCAGCGCGTGATCTACGGCGGCGCGGCGCTGCTGGACTCCATTCCCAACATCGGAACTCCGTTTCGCACGCTGCGCGACACCGTGCGCTGGGCCGGCACGCTCGAAGCCCTGGCCGCGCTCGATCCGCGCATCGCCGTGCGCGAATTCGGCCCCGTGATCGAGGGCGAGGCCGAAGTGCAGAAGGTGCTCACCCACACGGCCCGCGCGCTGCGCTGGCTGCGCGCCGAAGTGGTCAGCCTCATGAACCAGGGCCTGGGCGAGCAGCAGGTGCTGGCCCGGATGCACTACCCCGAGGAGCTGTTCGGCGTGCCCTGGATGAAGCCCACCTATGGCGACCCCAGCTACATCGTGCGCGACATCTACCGCTCGGAAAACGGCTGGTGGGACCGCAATCCCACCACCCTGCACCCCGAGCCGCCCGAGGCCGTGGGCGCCGCCGTGGCCCGGGCCATCACCGACAAGCCCGCCGTCATCGCCAGCGCCCGGGCCCTGGCCGACGCCGGCCAGTGGCAGCTGGCCCTGCACGTCGTCGACCTGCTGGCCACCGCCCATGGCGACGCGCCCGAACTCATCCAGGCGCGTGCCCTCAAGGCAGCCTGGCTGCGCGAGCGCGCGGCCCAGGTCGCCAGCTACGTATCGCGCAATCTCTACAAGGTCAGCGCCGACATGATCGAGCAAGGCACGCAGGGCCGCTTCGGCATCCGCTAGCACGCCCGCCATCCAGGAGACATCCATGCACCCTCAACCGCACCACCTGCGCCGCTGCCTGGCCCTCGCCGCAGCGCTGGCCTCCGCCACCTGCGGCACCGCCAATGCACAAGGCGCCGCCGGCTACCCCAGCCGGCCCGTGACCCTGGTCGTGCCCACGGCGGCCGCCGGCGGCACCGACACCATTGCCCGCCTGTTCGCCGACGCGCTGGGCAAGGCCTTGAAGCAGCCCTTCGTGGTGGACAACCGCCCCGGCGCCAACGGCATCATCGGCGTCGAATCCGTGGCCAAGGGCCCGGCCGACGGCTACCGCCTGCTGTTCACCTACGCGGCCACCATGGCGGTCAACCCCAGCCTCTACCGCAAGCTGCCCTACGACCCGCTCAGGGACTTCGCCCCCATCGCACAGATCGGGCGCGCCGGCAATCTGCTGCTGGTCAGAAAGGACCTGCCCGTCAACACGCTGCAGGAATTCGTGAGCTATGCCAAGGCCCATCCCGACACGCTCAACTACTGCTCCTGGGGCCTGGGCTCGGGCGGCCACCTGACCATGGAAAGCCTGAAGAAGCAGGCCGGGATCACCATGACCCACGTTCCCTACAAGGGCTCCGGCCCCTGCGTGCAGGACATCATGGGCGGGCAGGTGGATGCGGGCTTCGGCGACACCGCCACCACCGTGGAACTGGTCAAGGCCGGCCGCGTGAAGGCGCTGGCGCACAGCACGCAGCGGCTGCCGTCCCTGCCCGAGGTGCCCTCCATGGCCGAGGCCGGCTACCCATTCAAGAACTACTCGTGGTACGGCATCTTCGCGCCGGCCAAGACCCCGCCGGCCATCGTCGCGCGGCTCAACGAACAGGTGCTGCGCGCGCTGCGCGACCCGGCCCTGATTCAGCGCATGCGCGAGCTCAACTTCTCGGACCTGCCGCTGACCACGCCTCAGCAATTCACCCAGACCCTGCGCCAGGACCTGGACGACTGGAGCCAGCTGGTCAAGGAAACCGGCGTGCAGCTCGACTAGCGCGCACCGGCCAGCCGCTGTCTGATGCAGGCAAGCTCATGCTAGAAAACAGGAGCTGTCATCGCTCACGAGCCAATAAATCTGAATACTTTCATATCCATATTTGTTGATTGACAAGCGATGTAAGCTCATCTTTTATTCAAACCCTCATGGCCGAACCATGAAAAAAGGCGCTCACGAGGAGCGCCTTGGGCCCAGAGGGCAGCAGCATCAATGCTGCAGGATCTTGTTGAGGAATTCCTTGGTACGCGGCTGGCGGTTTTCGGGATGACCGAAGAACTCGTCCTTGCTGCAGTCTTCCAGAATCTTGCCGCCCACGTCCATGAAGATCACACGGCTGGCCACCTTGCGCGCAAATCCCATTTCGTGGGTCACGCACATCATGGTCATGCCTTCATGGGCCAGGCCCATCATCACGTCCAGCACTTCGCCGACCATTTCAGGATCCAGCGCCGAAGTGGGTTCGTCAAACAGCATGACGATGGGATCCATCGACAGAGCGCGCGCAATGGCCACGCGCTGCTGCTGACCACCGGAGAGCTGGCCGGGGAACTTGTCCTTGTGAGCGGTCAGGCCCACACGGTCCAGCATCTTGAGGCCACGGGTCTTGGCGTCGGCAGCACTGCGGCCCAGCACCTTCATCTGTGCGATGGTCAGGTTCTCCGTCACCGACAGGTGGGGGAACAGCTCAAAGTGCTGGAACACCATGCCCACGCGGCTGCGCAGCTTGGGCAGATTGGTCTTGGGATCGTGCACTGCCGTGCCGTCCACAAAGATCTCGCCCTTCTGGAAAGGCTCCAGTGCATTGATGGTCTTGATCAGCGTGGACTTGCCGGAGCCCGAAGGGCCGCACACCACCACCACCTCGCCCTTGTTGATATTGGTGGAGCAATCGGACAGCACCTGAAAGCTGCCGTACCACTTGGAAACGTTCTTGAGTTCAATCATTTTTCACTCCGACTTTTGTCAGTGATCCATCGCAGCGCCTGCAACGGGCTCGGTCAGGCCAGGGACGGCCAGCAAGGGCCGCCCCGCAGCCGAGGCCGTCGTCCCCCTTGAGGGGGGAGGGCGCAAAGCGACTCAGGGGGTGTTTCATCGAATAATGGCGATCTTCTTGTGCAGACGCTTGACGAACCAAGACAGTGCAAAGCAGATCACAAAATAGGTCACGGCAGCCGCCAGATAGGATTCGATGGGTCGGCCGAAGTTCTTGCCGGCAATTTCGAAGCCCTTGAGCATGTCGTAGGCACCGATCGCATAGACCAGCGAGGTATCCTGAAACAGGATGATGGTCTGGGTCAGCAGCACGGGCAGCATGTTGCGGAAGGCCTGAGGCAGCACCACCAGACGCATGTTCTGACCATAGGTCATGCCCAGCGCCTGGCCGGCAAACACCTGTCCACGTGGAATGGACTGAATGCCGGCGCGCATGATTTCAGAGAAATATGCGGCTTCGAACGCCACAAAGGTGATGATGGCCGAAGTCTCCGCACCGATGGGCTTGCCGATAAGCATGGGCATCAGCAGGAAGAACCACAGAATCACCATCACCAGCGGGATGGAGCGCATGCCGTTGACATAGATGGTGGCAGGCAGGTCCAGCCACTTCTTGCCCGACAGGCGCATCAGCGCCAGCAAGGTGCCGAAGAAGATGCCGCCCAGCGTGGCGATCACGGTCAGGGACACGCTGAAATACAGCCCCTTCAGCACAAAGTTGCTGAACAGGTCCCACGAGAAAAACGACCAGTCGAGGTTGAGATTCATATCAGTGGCCTCCACCGCTGGCTGCAATCAGGCCGGGCACGCGAGAACGCTTCTCGATGAAGGCCATGATGCGGTTGATGATGAAGGCAGAAATCACATACAGACCTGTCACAGCCATATAAATTTCGACGCCGCGTGCAGTCTCTTCCTGGGCCTGCATGGCGAACATGGTCAACTCGGCCACGGACACGGCAAACGCCACGGACGAGTTCTTGAACACGTTCATGGCCTCGCTGGTCAGCGGCGGAATGATGATGCGAAACGCCATCGGCAACAGCACATAGCGGTAGGTCTGGAAGGTCGTGAACCCCACGGCCATGCCTGCGTACCGCTGGCCCCGCGGCAGAGCCTGAATACCGGAGCGCACCTGCTCGGCGATACGGGCAGAGGTGAAGAAACCGATCGCAAACACCACCAGCACAAAGCCCGGCAGGGACTTCATTGCAGGGAAGATGGCCGGAACCACGTGGTACCAGATGAACACCTGGACCAGCAACGGAATATTGCGGAACAACTCCACCCAGGCATTGCCCAGGCGCACTATCCACGGACGATCAGGCAAGGTACGCAAGGTACCGATGGCTGCGCCCAACACCAGAGCGATGACCAGCGACAGCAATGCCACCGACACGGTCCAGCCCCAGGCAGACATCATCCAATCCAGATAGGTGATGTCACCGTTCTTGCCAAAACAACTCTGCCCGACCTCTTGGGTAATGGTGTCCTGACAGAACACCTGCCAATCCCAACTCATACGAGCACCTCTTTCATTCTTGGTTTATGAGGGCAAACGCTCACACCGGCCCTCGCAACAAAAAAGCCCCTTCTAACCGCTTGGCAGAAGGGGCGGTACACCTATAGGCGGGATTACTTGACTTCGTAAGCTTCCATGGGCTTGTCGTTGGGGTGAGCCCACGCATCCTTGGTCGCTGCCGACAGTGGCAGACCCACCTTCACGTTGTTGGGAGGAATGGGCTGCAGGAACCACTTGTCGTACAGCTTGGTCAGAGAACCATCCTTGATCTGACGCACGATGGATTCGTCCACAGCCTTCTTGAAGGCGGGATCGTCCTTGCGCATCATGCAGGCAATGGGTTCCACCGACAGCACTTCACCCACGATCTTGTACTCGCTGGGAGACTTGGACTTGGAAATATTGGCGGCCAGGATGGAGCCGTCCATGATGAAGGCATCGGCGCGGCCGGTTTCCAGCATCAGGAAGCTGTCGGCGTGGTCCTTGCCCATGACTTCCTTGAAGGTCAGGCCGTCAGCGCGCTTGTTCTTGCGCAGGGTCTGCACGGAAGTCGTACCCGTCGTGGTCACGATGGTCTTGCCGTTCAGATCCTTGATGCCGGTGATGCCGGAGTTGGCACGGGTGGCAATACGCACTTCTTCCACATAGGTGGTGAAGGCGAAGGCTGCATCCTTTTGGCGAGCCGTGTTGTTGGTGGTGGAGCCGCACTCGATGTCCACGGTGCCGTTCTGCACCAGAGGAATACGGTTTTGCGAGGTCACGGGCTGGTACTTCACTTCCAGCGCTGTCAGGCCCAGTTGCTTCTGGATGTCCTTGAGAATGCGCTCACCCATTTCGGTATGGAAGCCTACATATTTGCCATTGCCCAGCGTATAGCCCAGGCCGGACGATTCACGCACGCCCAGAGTGACGCTGCCGCTGGACTTGATCTTGGCCAAGGTGTCATTGGCCTGGGCAAACACGGTGCCAGTTGCCAGTGCGGTTACGGCGATGGCCAACAAATGCTTCTTCATACGGATCTCCTATTGGTGAGGACCAAAAACGCTTGCCACTCCTTAACGCATCGCCCTTTGTGAGGGTGGACAGGTTGCGTTAACAAATGTACTGCACACATTGTGCAGTCATGAAGATGGCTGAAATGCAATCATTTCTAAGACTTTTCCCGTAGGTAATTCAGGAAGGCAACCACCTACTTACCGCCTCATTCTTGTGTTGCAAAGCAGCACCTCTTTTTGTGCAAGCTGCGAACTCTAATGCTTTCGTGATTTCACAAGCCAATGCCGATGGCAAAAATCCTTATGCGCAACTTGCATATTCAGTATTAACCCGATGCATAACATTAGGGTTTTCACCAGTAAAACGCCTGAAATCACGACAAGCAGGTCACACAAGCAAAAAAAGGGCCAACTGGCCCTTTTGGAAGAAAAGCAACACTCGATCAGGTTACACAGCCTTGACCTCGCCACCCGCAATCTCGCCCTGCTCCTTGAGGAAGTTCCAGAGCGCGGCAGCTCCTCCCTGAGGGGCATCGCCCGTGGGTTTTTCCCGATAGGCCCGCACTTCCATGTCCATCTGAAAACCGGTCACGCCTTCCGGCACTGCACGCACCAGTCGACCGGACTCCAGATCGCCGCGTACTGCGCTGTAGGGCAGAAAAGCCACGCCATGACCTTCCAGCGCCATGGCCTTGAGGCCTTCGGCCATATCGGTTTCATAGACACGCTCCAGATGCACGGCCTCGGCCGCCTCCTTGAGGATCAGCTCCGTCACCCGACCCAGATAGGCACCAGCGGCATAGCCCAGATATGGCAGCGGCTGACCCTGGCGGCCGGGCAGGACGAAGATGGGATTGCCGTTCTCGTCCGGCTTGGAGTAGGGAGCCAGCACCTCATGCCCCAGGCTCACCATCTCATAGCGCGAAGGGTCCAGCTGGAAGGGCTGGGAAGAGTGGTAGTAGGCGATCAGCAGATCGCAGCCGCCTTCCACGAGGCGCATCACCGCATCATGCACATTGAGGGCGAACAGACGGCTGCGGAAGGGGCCGAACTTCTCGTGCACGGCCGAAACCCAGTTCGGGAAGAATGTGAACGCCAAGGTATGCGGAACGGCAAAGCCCACCATGCCCTTGCCCGCACTGACGTGGGCACGCAACATGGTTCGGGTGCTCTGCAAGGACTGCAGTATCTCCAGCGCCTGCTCGTACATGGTCTTGCCCGCTGGCGTCAGGCGCGTCGGATACGAGCTTCTGTCGACCAGATCGGTTCCCGCCCAGGCCTCCAGCGCCTGGATACGGCGCGAGAACGCAGGCTGCGTAACGTGGCGCAGCTGGGCCGAGCGGCTGAAACTGCGGGTTTCAGCAAGGCTGACAAAATCTTCAAGCCATTTGGTTTCCATAGACTCTCATTATCCGCTGCCCTGCACCAAAGCTGTGCAACGGAGGTAATCCTTGTTGGCTAGTAAACGGGACAAATCACAGACTCGACGATGAGCCATGCCTTGGTCGCCAGATCCTAGGGTAATGCCTGTCGCCGGACGTAAGCCCTGCGACATAGATACCTTGATAATATTTGTTCACATCTATCCGGTGTGTCTACTCGCTCCAAGCCATCCCGGCGCACAACGCCGTGAAGGTCAAGGAACAACATAAGGACTTACGCAAACAAGAATGCAACAACGGCCTGCCTCCTGAGGCAATCGTCTTGCCTGAACCCGTTTTGCGTAAGTCGTGAACATAAGGGCATTCTCATCGAGTGCGCGCGGATCACGCCATTCAGGCGAGCTGCCCTGACTCCTGTGTGTTTTTCTGACTTTCCGCGTTCATGTCCTCCACTCCTCCCGAGACCGATGGTGCAGCCGATGCCGGCGCGCGCCCGGACGAGCCTCGCTCCCTGCGCATTGAAGACTGGCTGACCGTGATCATCATGGCCGCTCTGGCCCTGATCACGTTTGCCAATGTGCTGGTGCGCTACTTCACCAACTCCTCCTTCGCCTGGACCGAGGAAATTTCCGTCTTTCTGATGATTTTGCTGGCCCTGGTCGCAGGCTCTGCCGCCGTGGCCCGCAATCAGCATATCCGCATCGAGTTTTTCTCGGACAGCGGCTCCGTCCAGCGCCGCAAGGCTCTGGCCCGGTTCGGCTCGCTGATGGTGGCGCTGCTGTTTGCCATCATTGCCGTGCTCAGCGTGCGCGTGGTCTGGGACGACTTCCGTTTCGAGGAAACCTCGCCCGGCATCGGCCTGCCCCAGTGGTGGTATTCGATCTGGCTGCCCGTGGTCTCGGCACTGATCACCGTGCGCGCCATCGGCCTGTTCATCCGCCAGGGCAGGCCCGGCGCCTTCCCTGACGAGCCCGTGGAAAAAGACCACAGCAAGGAGATCGCATGATCGCCACCTTGCTGTTCGTGGCCTTTCTGGGCCTGATGTTCATTGGCGTGCCCATAGGCGCGGCCCTCGGCCTGGCCGGGGCGGCGGCGATTGCTCTTGCCAATGCCGATACGCAGTGGTTCGGCCTGCTGGCCGTGCCGCAGAACTTCTATGCCGGGCTGGGCAAATATCCGCTGCTGGCCATTCCCATGTTCGTGCTGGTGGGCTCCATCTTCGATCGCTCGGGCGTTGCCCTGCGCCTGGTGAACTTTGCCGTGTCCATCGTGGGCCGCGGCCCCGGCATGCTGCCACTGGTGGCGATCGCCGTGGCCATGTTCCTGGGCGGCATCTCCGGCTCCGGGCCGGCCAATGCGGCGGCCGTGGGCGGCGTGATGATTGCCGCCATGAGCCGCGCGGGCTACCCCAAGAGCTTCTCGGCCAGTGTGGTCGGAGCGGCCGCAGCGACGGACATCCTGATTCCGCCTTCGGTGGCCTTCATCATCTACTCGGTACTGGTGCCCGGCGCTTCGGTGCCCGCCCTGTTCGCGGCCGGCATGATTCCCGGCGTGCTGGCGGGTATCGCGCTCATCATTCCCGCCGTGTGGATGTCGCGCAAGCACAAGATGGGTGCGCTCGAAGCCTCCATGCCCCGCCCGCCGTTCTGGAAGAGCCTGCGCGAGGCCTCCTGGGGCCTGGCCGCTCCGGTGCTGATCCTGGGCGGCATGCGCATGGGCTGGTTCACCCCCACCGAAGCCGCCGTGGTCGCCGTGTTCTACGGGCTGTTCGTCGGCATGGTGATTCACCGCACCATCGGCGTGCGCGACCTGTTCCCGATTCTGCGCGAAGCGGGCGAGCTGTCGGCCGTGATCCTGCTGGTGGTGTCGCTGGCCGGCATTTTTGCCTTCTCGCTGTCCACCCTGGGCGTGATCGATCCGGTGGCCAATGCCATCGTGAATTCCGGTCTCGGCGAATACGGCGTGCTGGGCCTGCTGATCCTGCTGCTGATCACCGTGGGCATGTTCCTGGACGGCATCTCGATCTTCCTGATCTTTGTGCCGCTGCTGCTGCCCATCATGAATCACTACCAGTGGGATCCCGTCTGGTTTGGCGTGATCCTCACGCTCAAGGTGGCACTGGGCCAGTTCACGCCGCCGCTGGCCGTGAACCTGATGGTCAGCTGCCGCATTGCAGGCGTGCGCATGGAGTCCACTGTGCGCTGGGTGGGCTGGATGCTGCTGTCGATGTTCGCCGTGATGATTCTGGTCATTGCCTTCCCGCAGCTGGCGCTCTGGCTGCCCGCCAGACTTGGCTATTGATCTCCTGAGCGGCTATGCCTAGGCGGCCCCACCACTTCCCCCCTCTCTCGCTTCGCGGGAGGGGGACGACACCAGCGCTGCGGGGCGGCGCGGCCAGCTTCGGCCCTTGCGCGGTGTCCGCTGAAATGGGCCGTGCTTATTCCATGTGCAATGCATCCAACAAGCAAAGCATTTTTTCGTTTCTAAAAGGGAGACAAACCAAATGAAACTTCGTACCTTCCTCGCATCCGCCGTGGCCACGGCCGCCGCTTTGGCCTTTGCATCGCCCATGGCCATGGCACAGACCAAGTACAAGAGCGAATACCGCATGTCCCTGGTGCTGGGCACGGCCTTCCCCTGGGGCAAGGGCGGCGAGTTGTGGGCCGACAAGGTGCGCGAGCGCACCCAGGGCCGCATCAACATCAAGCTCTACCCCGGCACCTCGCTGGTCCAGGGCGACCAGACGCGCGAGTTCTCCGCGCTGCGCCAGGGCGTGATCGACATGGCGGTGGGCTCGACCATCAACTGGTCGCCCCAGGTCAAGTCGCTGAACCTGTTCTCCATGCCCTTTCTCTTCCCCAACTTCAAGGCCGTGGATGCCGTGACCCAGGGCGAAGTGGGCCAGGAAATCTTCAAGACCCTGGAAAAAGGCGGTGTGGTGCCTCTGGCCTGGGGTGAGAACGGCTACCGCGAAATCTCCAACTCCAAGCACGCCATCAAGACGCCTGCCGACCTCAAGGGCATGAAGATCCGCGTCGTGGGCTCGCCCCTGTTCCTGGACACTTTCACGGCACTGGGTGCCAACCCCACGCAGATGAGCTGGGCCGATGCCCAGCCCGCCATGGCCAGCGGCGCCGTGGACGGCCAGGAGAACCCCATCGGCGTGTACATGGCGGCCAAGCTGCAATCGGTGGGCCAGAAGCATCTGACCATGTGGGGCTATATGAACGACCCGCTGATCTTCGTCGTCAACAAGGACGTGTGGGCCAGCTGGACGCCTGCCGACCAGGCCATCGTCAAGCAGGCCGCGCTGGATGCCGCCAAGGAAGAAATCGCCATTGCACGCAAGGGCCTGATCGAGGCCGACAAGCCCTTGCTCAAGGACCTGGCCGGCCTGGGCGTGACCGTGACCACGCCTAACGCGGCCGAGCGCGAAGCCTTTGTCAAGGCCACGCGCCCCGTCTACGACAAGTGGAAGAGCCAGATCGGCGCACCGCTGGTCGACAAGGCCGAAAAGGCCATTGCTGCCAGCCAGAAATAAGCTCCCCCTGAGCCGCTACGCCTAGGCGGCCCCGCGGCTTCCCCCTCTCTCTTCGGGAGGGGGACGACACCCTCGCTGCGGGGCGGCCCTTGCTTGGTGTCACTGGTTTGGTCCGCGCCAGTTTCATGGCGCCGCAGATAGTAAAAATCCCCGCACGGCTTGCCGTGGTGGGGATTTTTTTGCTATGAATATCAAAGCTACAAGCGCTTGATATAAGGGATTTTCAATGCTATATCGTATTGAAATACAACAATATCAAGCGCAAGCAGCTTTCAATTCAATAGCACTCAAATGGGCGAAACCAAGGGCTTGCCATCCAGATGGCAGCGCATATTGGCGATGAAGCGATCCACCGAGTTCTGCACCGCCTCGGGCGACCAGCCGCCCACATGGGGCGTCAGCACCACGGCGTCCAGATCGATGAGTTCCTGCGGCGGCTGCGGCTCGCTTTCGTAGACATCCAGCCCGGCACCGGCCAGACGGCCTGTGCGCACGGCGTCGGCCAGCGCTGTGGTATCGACCACCGAGCCGCGCGCGATATTCACCAGCACGCCTTTTTCGCCCAGCGCATCGAGCACCTCGGCATTGATCAGATGGCGGGTGCCAGTGCCTCCCGGCGTGGCCACCAACAGCACATCGGCCCAGGTGGCCAGCGCCAGCAGATCGTCGAAGTACTGGTGCTCGACTCCCTCGCGCGGCTTGCGGTTGTGATAGCCGACGGGCATGTCGAACGCGGCCGCGCGCCTGGCGATCTTGGCGCCGATCTGGCCCAGTCCCACGATGCCCAGGCGCTTGCCCGAGACATTGGCCGGCAGCGGCAGGGCCGAGCGCCAGATGCCGGCACGCGTGGCCTTGTCCAGCTTGACGAGGCCGCGCACCGCGGCGATCAGCAGACCCATGGCGTGGTCGGCCACGCAGTCGTCGTTCGTCCCCACGCCGTTGCCGACGGCAATCCCGTGCGCCTTCGCATAGGCCACGTCGATGTTCTCGTAGCCCGCGCCCATGGCGCAGACCAGCGACAGCCGCGGCATGCGCTGCATCTGCGCGGCCGACAGGCCCGTCGCACCAATCGTGCACACGCATTGCACGCGTGCGCCGTGGGCGGCGATTGCGGCCTCGGCCTGATCGACCTCGGGCGCATAGATCACATCAAAGTCGGCAAAGGTCTGCTCCATCTGCTGCAGATGGGCGGGGACCTGGAGGTTCAGAACTAGCAGGGCAGGCTTCATGGCGGGAACGCGGCGCTTTCATGGAAAACGCCTATTTTGAGCAGGCTGCGCCAGCCCTGCCCGCGCATGGTCAAAGCCTGCCCGATCCGCTGCTCACAGATCCAGCACCAGGCGACCCGACCTGGCGCGCGAGCAGCAGGGCAGGAACTGGTCGTTGGCTGCCTGCTCGTCTTCCGTCAGATACATATCGCGGTGATCGGGCTGACCCGAGATGACGCGCGTCAGGCAGGTGCCGCAGACGCCCTGCTCGCACGAGGTCTGCACGCAGACGCCGATGGACTCCAGCGCCTGCACCACGGTCTGCGCCGGCGTGACGCGCACCACCTGGCCGCTGCTGGCGACTTCCACCTCGAAGCTCTCGTCGTCGTCGCGGTGCTCCACTTCGGCGGCAAAGAACTCGTAGTGCAGCTGCTCGGCAGGCCAGCCCGCCGCTCGCGCCGTGTCGAGCACGGCGTCCATGAAGCCCTTGGGCCCGCACACATACAGATGCTGCCCCTGCTCTCTTTGCTGCAGCAATTCGCTCAATCCCAGCGACGACTTTCCATTCACGTCATCCACATGGATCTGCGCCTTGTCAGCCCATTGCGCCGCCTCGATGGCCTGGGCAAACGCCATGCGCTCGCGCGAGCGGCCGCAGTAGTGCAGTGCGAAATCCGCACCGTCGCTCGCCAGCTTGCGCGCCATCGCCAGAATCGGCGTGATGCCTATGCCGCCTGCCAGCAGCAGGTGCTTGCGGGCCGGCGCATGCAGCTCGAAATGGTTGCGCGGCAGGCTGATGGTGATCTGCTGGCCGGCCTGCAGCTGCTCGTGCACGGCCGCCGAGCCACCGCGCGAAGCGGGCTCGCGCAGCACGGCAATCACATAGCGATCCAGCTCTGCCGGATCGTTGCTCAGCGAGTACTGGCGCACCAGCCCTCCGGGCAGGTGCACATCGATGTGCGCACCCGCACTGAACGGCGCCAGGCTGCTGCCTTCCAGAGCCCGCAACTCCAGGCTGCAGATGCCAGCCGCCTGCTCCTGCTTGTGCGCAATGCGCACCTCGAACGTGGTTTCAGTCTTCATCTCGGGTACTTCTCTTTTGCTTGTGCGTCGCTAGGCCTGCGCCTTTGAGGCTTGCGCGCCGGCCTGGCGCAAACGCTCGATCACGCGCCGCGCACGGTTGGGCCCCACATCCACGTGGATATCCACCACGGAGCGTGAACCAAAGCGTTGCTGGTTGCGGAACTGGGCTTCGATGACCACCTTGTCTTCCTCAAAGGTGGCCGCCGTCTGATCGATCACCAGCTGTGTCGTGTCCAGCATCTGCGGATGCGGATTGGTCGCGATCGTCCAGAAGTAATGCGCGCTGGTCTCCGTCTCCGGCGTCACGCCGTGAAAGCCGCGCATATGAAATCCTTCGCGCGCCGGGTTGTCCAGCCTGTCCTGGCCGGCATCCATGGCACCGGTCCAGATACGCACATGCGAGGGGTGGAACTCCACTTCCTGCCAGCGATCGATGCGGCCCTGAAAAGGCCAGGCCTGTGCATAAGTAGGTGGAGGGTCCGAATCCGGCATCCAGCGCACCACCTTCACGCTGTCCCCGTCCTGGCTGACCTTGAGATCCGCGTTCATATGCACGCGGGCGTTGCCGCCGATGGTCTTGAGGTGCACATAGCCCAGATGGCTCAGATCCAGCAGATTGTCGTGAATCAGCTGATACGGAGCGTCGTAGTGGTAGACGCCGCCGCCAAAACGATATTGCGGGTCGCTGTGCACGGCATAGGCCGGCGGCTCCGTGCCCGGCACGGAATCCGGCGTCGCGCCCATCCAGATCCAGAGAATCTGGTCGCGCTCGCGCAGATCGAAGGATTTCACGCAGGCCTTGGCTGGAATCCGTTCCTGGCCCGGTATTTCGAGGCACTGCCCCTCATGGCTGAAGAGCAGACCATGGTAGCCACAACGCAGACCCGCAGCTTCCACCGTGCCGCAGGACAGCGGCAACTCGCGGTGGCAGCAGCGATCCTCAAGCGCCGCAACGCGGCCATCTTGCGTGCGAAACAGCACCACCGGCTGACCCAGCAAGGTGCGCGCCACCGGCTGGTCCTTGAGCTCCCAGGCAAAGCCTGCCACATACCATTGATCCAGCGCAAAGGCCGGCATGGCTGCGCTCATGGTTTGAGAAATCTGGTTCATCGAAGTCTCCCTGCTCAATGAGCGGCCACTGTTTCGGACGCGGTGCGCCTGTGCGCGGCCTGCGGGCCGGCAATGCGGTGCAGGGACACGATGACGGCAGCCAGGACAAACGCCATGCCATAACCCAGGTACAGCTGATCGGGCGACCAGGCCGCATCCAGCAGGCCGCCGGCCACCAGCGGCGACACAATTGCACCGATGCGGCCGATGCCGATGCCCCAGCCCACACCGGTGGCGCGCACATCGCTGCCGTAGACCACCGGCGCAATCGCATAGAGGCCGGCCACGCAGGCATTCACAAACACGCCGATCAGGAAGGCCAGCGTGTACGACATCCACAGCGCACCGGAGCTGCCCACCAGAAAGCACAGCAGCACTGCCGTCACCAGCATGAAGACCGCCAGCGCACGGTGAATCGCAAAGCGCGCCGCCAGCAGAC
Organism: Comamonas testosteroni; assembly: GCF_000761245.1. Taxonomy (GTDB): domain Bacteria; phylum Pseudomonadota; class Gammaproteobacteria; order Burkholderiales; family Burkholderiaceae_C; genus Comamonas; species Comamonas testosteroni_C. The sequence goes on from NZ_AWOR01000068.1 coordinate 122,934, forward strand.
CCAGCAAGGTCGCGCCCAGAATGCCGCCCAGGCTCAGCAGCACGCCCGTGGTCACGCCCTGCTCGGGCGTCAGGCCCGAGGCTGCCAGCAGCTTGGGCGTCCAGCTCATCACGAAATAAAAGCCGAACATCACCGAGAAGAAGGACAGCCAGACCAGCAAGGTGGGGCGCAGCAGTTGGGGAGACAGCAGCTGCAAAGGACCCATGCGCTTGCTTTCACCGCTGCCTGCGACCACGGACTGAGGCAGGGAGCCCAGTGCGGGCAGGCCCATCTTGTGGATCAGTGCATTGAGACGCTGCAGCGCATTGGCGGGCCGCTTGACCAGCAAAAAGTCCATTGACTCCGGCAAGACAAACCAGGCCAGAACCAGCACCGCCAGCGTGGAAAAGCCGCCGAACATGAAGACGGAACGCCAGCCATGGTGGGCCAGCAGCCAGACCGCAATGCTGCCGCCGATGGTCGCGCCCAGCGCATAGCCGGTCGATTGCAGCGTGACGGCCAGACTGCGCCAGCGCAGCGAGGCATATTCGCTGGCAATCACATTGCTGCAAGCCAGAATGCCCCCCACGCCCAGGCCCGTGATCACGCGCAGCACCGCAAGCTGCGTGGGCGTCTGGCTCCAGGCCGACGCCAGCATGCCCAGCCCGGACACGGCCAGGCACAGCAGGATCAGGGGACGGCGCCCCAGCTTGTCGGCCATGGGCGCCAGCAGCAGCGAACCGGCCGCCATGCCGAAAAGCCCGGCACTGAGCAAAAAGCCCAGCTCCGAGCCGCTGAGCTTCCAGTGCGCCGACACCGCCGAAGCCGTGAAAGCCATCACCAGCACGTCAAAACCATCGATCATGTTCAGGGCCATGCATACCGCGATGACCGACCATTGGAAGGTCGTCATGGGCCGCTGGTCCAGATGCGCGCGCAAATCCTGTTCCATCGTTGTCTCCTTGTTTTTTATCATTCATTCAGCATACTGAATCACATTCAGTTTACTGAATGAACTCTTGATCCAGCACAAGTGGATTCCCTAGTCGTGCCGGTTCACTGCCGGCGCTGGCCGGCGTGATCGTGGTGAAGACGCCGCGCCAGAACGAGCTGCTAGCCGTTGATCGCCGCTTGCTCGCCGGTTTCAGCGCTGTCGTGCAACTGCACGAACTTGCGCAGCAGACGCTTGAACTCCGCCTGCTCCTCGGGCTCCAGCGCGGAGAGCATGCGCTGCTGTAGCTCGTAGACATTGGGCACAAATGCGGCCAGCATGGCTTCGCCCTCGGTGCTCAGACTCAAGCGGCGCTGACGCCTTGGCAGCAGCTCGCGATGAATCCAGCCCTTGCTTTCCAGCCGCGCAGCGATATCGGCCGTGGTCGAGTTGTCCAGTGCGACAAGACGCGCCAGCGTCACCTGATCGATGCCGGGAGACTCTTGCAGCATGCGCAGGATGGCGTACTGAACCGGCGTCACATCGGGGCCCAGCACTTCTCGAAACAGCAGCGCAGCAATCTGCTGGGCTCGTCGAATCAGATGACCTGGCTGGTCGTAGAGATCCAGGGAAAGCGGGTTGGGTGTGGTGGGCGATTCCATGCAGCAGCGTAGCAAGGGCAGCGCTGCCGATGGACATCGCTGACTCCGATTCGAGGAGCTGCAAGATTACTCCATCTACAGACATGATCTGCCCCTGCCTGCAGCCGCTCAAGCCAGCGCCGCAACGCCCGACTCGTTTTTCTCCTGGTCGATCAGGCGCTCGATGATCTTGCGCGACTGCACGCCGCCGGCATCGATATTGAGCTTGAGCAGCTGACGCTGAGGATAGTCCTCAAGATTGCGCTGCTGCAGCTCCAGCATCTCCAGGTCTTCACTGAAGATCTTGTGCTGGCCCTGCTTGATGGCCGCCGTCACCGATGCATCGCCAGGATTGAACTTGCGCGCCATGCCCCAGAAGTACCACATGCTGCCATCGGTCTCTGGAGTGATGAAGTCCACCACCATGCTGTAGACCTTGTGCTCGTCCGCGGCGTCATAGCCGCCCTTGCCGGCATGTGCCACACCGACCTCGATCAGCACATGGCTGGGAGGGGTGAAGCGGCAGACCTGCCAGCGGTCCACAGGCACTTCATCGGCCAGACCATTGCTGCGCAATGCCATCTTCCAGAACGGAGGCGCCTCGATGTTCTCCATGAAGCGGCTGGTGACCACCTCGCTGTCGCCGATGACCTCGGTCTTGCAGGGCGTCTCGTCGATCTCCGCTTGGCCGATGCTGCTGGCATGCACATAGGTCTCATGGGTCAGGTCCATGAGGTTGTCGATCATCAGGCGATAGTCGGCCTTGATGTGGAACAGGCCGCCGTCATAGGCCCACTCGGGGTTGTCATGCCATGGCAGATCCGGGATCAGCGCTGCATCGGCCTCATCCTTGTCACCCGGCCAGACCCAGACAAAGCCGTAACGCTCTTCCACCGGGTAGCTCTTGATGGCAGGAAAGCCGCGCACGCGCTGACCGGGCATGGCAACCGTCTTGCCGTCGCAGCCCATCTCCAGCCCGTGATAGCCGCAGACCAGCTTGCCTTCGCAGACGCGGCCCAGCGACAGCGGTGCGCCGCGATGCGGGCAGAAGTCCTCGACGGCAGCCATCTTGCCCTCCAGTGCACGATAGAAAACCATGCGCTCACCGCAGATCTGGCGCCCCAGCGGCTTGTCCGTGACTTCGGCCGCAGTGGCAGCTACATACCAGGTGTTGCGAGGATAGGTGGGCTGTGCTTGCTTGCTCATCATGGGTGTCTCCTTGTATTTATCGGTCGGGGTCGGGGTCGGGGTCGGGGTCGGGGTCGGGTCCGGGCACCGCCTGCTGCGCCACGGACCGGGCATCAGCGGCTGGCGCGAATCAGTTGCGCACCGGGTACGCGTGTGGTCTCGGGCGAGCGCATGGCTTCGCGCAGATTGCGCCGCGCAATGCGCGAGTGCTCTTTCATCAACGCCTCGGCACGCGCGCCTTCGCGGTGCTCGATGGCGTCAATCACTTCGCGGTGCTGCTCCTGCGCCAGGATCAGGCTGCGAAGCGCGCGCGGCGACTCGGAGTCGGCCACCACAAAGCCAGAGGGGGAGGCAAAGGGCAGGCGCTTGACCCGCTCCAGCTCGCGCTGCATGAAGCTGCTGCCCGACATCTCCAGCAGGATGTCGTGAAATTCGGAGTTCAAGGCCACATAGGCGGAAAACGCTTCGTCGCCCCAGTTCTGGGCATCCAGCACACGGTCGATGGCATCCAGACAGCGCGCGGCTCGCGCCAGCAGGGCTTCATCCACACCGCGCTCGGCCGCCATGCGCGCCGCCAGACCTTCCAGCGTCCCGCGCAGCTCGATGGCGTCCGACACATCGGCTTCGGACAGCACGCGCACCTTGTAGCCGCGCCCGCCAGCCGTGGCTTCCAGCATGCCCTCCTGCTCAAGCCGCATCAGCGCTGCGCGTATGGGGGTGCGGGAGATGCCCAGACGCTCAGCCAGCACCAGCTCGGAGATGCGCTCTCCGGCAGCCATCTCGCCGGCAAGAATCATTTCGCGCAGCTGCAGCTGCGCCTTCACGACCTGGGAATGGTTTTCTTCCGCTGCAGCAGCGGGGGCAATGGAGGGTGGCATGTCTCGCGGGTATTTAGTTCTTGGTAGACGGAAGAAATGTATACATAAAAATCAAATAACAGCTATTTAATTGCAAATTCAAGGGTAAACACCTAACAACATGTATACATACAAGCAATGCAGGCGCAAAAAAAGCCACCCTAAGGTGGCCTGTGAGAAGTCTGGCTAAAAGTGGCCGCACTCAGGCGGGAATCTCCGCAGACTCCGCCTGGTTGAGCTGCATATTCCACATGCTGGAGTAGCGCCCGCCGGCGGCCAGCAGCTCCTCGTGGGTGCCGCGCTCGATGATGCGGCCGCTGTCCATGACCAGGATTTCATGCGCTTCGACCACGGTGGACAGGCGGTGGGCAATGACCAGTGAGGTCTTGCCCTGCGCCGCGCTGCGCAGCTCGTTCTGGATGGCGCGCTCGTTGGCGCTGTCCAGTGCCGAAGTTGCTTCGTCGAAGATCAGGATCGGCGGGTTCTTGAGCAGGGTGCGCGCAATCGCCACACGCTGCTTTTCACCGCCCGAGAGCTTGAGGCCGCGCTCGCCCACCCGCGTGGCATAGCCCTGCGGCGTGCGCTCGATGAAGTCATGGATGCGTGCAGCCTTGGCCGCTGCAACCACCTGCTCCTGCGTGGCGCCCGGTTGCCCATAGGCAATGTTGTAGGCCACCGTGTCGTTGAACAGCACCGTATCTTGCGGAACGATGCCCACGCAGTGACGTACGCTGCTCTGGGTCACCGTGCGGATGTCCTGCCCGGCAATGCGCACATGGCCGCCCTGCACGTCGTAGAAGCGAAACAGCAGACGTGCCAGCGTGCTCTTGCCCGAACCCGAGGGACCGACCACGGCCACGGTCTTGCCCGCAGGAATGGTGAAGCTCACGTCATGCAATATGGGCCGCGCGCTATCGTAGGCGAACTGCACGTTTTCAAAGCGCACTTCAGGCGGCGGATTGTCAATCTGCAAGGGCTGGGCACCGGGCGCATCAGCCACTTCTCGCTCCTTGTCCATGAGCGTGAACATGCGGTTCAGGTCGGTCAGGCTCTGCTTGATCTCGCGGTAGATCACGCCCAGGAAATTCAGCGGAATGTAGAGCTGAATCATGAAGGCATTGATCATGACCAGATCGCCCAGCGTCAGCCTGCCGTCGACCACGCCCTGCGTGGCACGCCACAGAATGGCCACCAGCGCCGCTCCGATGATGAGCTGCTGGCCGCAGTTGAGCATGGACAGCGTGGTCTGGCTCTTGAGCCGCACGCGACGCAGGTTCTCGAGGTTCTCGTCGTAGCGCGCTGACTCGAACTGCTCGTTGTTGAAGTACTTGACGGTCTCATAGTTCAGCAACGAGTCAATGGCCTTGGTATGGGCCGCCGACTCCTGCGCATTGGCCTCTTTTCTGAAGCGTGTGCGCCACTCCGTCACTGTGACCGTGAAGCCGATATAGAACACCAGCGCTGCCAGCGTGATGACGGCAAACCAGATGTCGAAACGCACGGCCAGAATGCCCAGCACCAGCGCCATCTCAATCAGCGTGGGCAAGATGGAGTAGAGCGAATACGAGATCAGCGACTCGGTGCTGCGCACGCCGCGCTCGATGTCGCGCGTCATGCCGCCGGTCTGGCGCTCCAGATGAAAGCGCAGGCTCAGTGCATGCAGATGCTCGAAGGTAGACAGCGCAATAGAGCGCGATGCCCCTTGCGTGGCCTTGGAAAAGACCAGGTCCCGCAGCTCGGTGAACATGGTGGAGGAAAAGCGCAGCAATCCATAGGCCGCCAGCAGCCCCATGGGGACCACCAGCACGGCCTGCGCCTGCCCGGGCTTGATATCCAGCGCATCGACCAAGTGCTTGAGCAAGATGGGCACGCCCACATTGGCCAGCTTGGCGCAGATCATGAATGCCAGCGCCGCCAGCGCATGCCATTTATAGCTCCAGATATAGGGAATGAGGCGACGCAGCGTGGCGCCGTCTGACTGGTTTGCCGCTACTGCGGCTTCTTCTGGGGTTGCAGGTAACTGTGAACGCATTGTGGGGCTGTGTCGCCCTGCAGGCAGTCGGAGCCGCGGTAGAGGGCGTCTATTTCGATGACGGGAATCTGGGTACCCACGAATTCTGCCTGTCCCGTCACTTTTGCGCTCACCCAGACCAGGGTGAAGGGCTGTAGCAACTGTCTGTCATACGGACCTGCACCGCAGGCCTTGAAGAAGCTTGCCTCGCGCGGCCAGGACAGAAAGCCCTGCTCGCTGAACTCGGCATGCAGCAAAACCATGCAATCGCGCTGCTCGCCGACCGACTCTATGGTGCGCAGCCCGCCAGCCCAGCAGACACGCGCATTCAGCGCACCGGCCTGCAAGGCCTGCCTGGGAGTCATTGCAGTGAAAGGCCCGGCCAGCGCTGCCGCGCCGGTCAAGGGCTCGGGATGGCAGGAGGGCTGCACGGCCTGTACAAGCGACTTGAGTGACGTTGCAGATGCCATATCGTCTCTGCCCGATACTGGGGCTTTTACCGGATGGCTGTTGCAGGCCGCCAGCACGACACTCAGGCATCCACAGATCCACCACAAACACCGTCCCATAGTTACTCCCTACTTACTTGCCCGAACCGTCGTTAGTGGCTTTTCCTCGCCAACATGGTAGAAACCCGATGTTGAGGGACAATTCAATCTTTCCATTCGTGTCACAGATTTCCATGCCCCCCCGTTCGCCCGACCTTCCCAGCGTTGCCCTGCCCGCCGACAAGGAACTGGTTCTCAAAGTCGTGCCCATGCCTGCCGATGTCAATGCCAATGGCGACATCTTCGGTGGCTGGGTCATGGCTCAGGTGGATCTGGCCGGCTCGGTGCTGCCCCAGCGCATCAGCCACACCCGCATGGTGACCGTGGCCGTCAACGAATTCATCTTCAAGCAACCCGTGCGCGTGGGCGACATTCTGTCCTTTTATGCCGGCGTGCAGCATGTGGGTCGTACCTCGGTCGCCGTGGATGTGCAAGTCTTTGCCGAGCGCTTTTCCGACCAGGGCAAATATGTCAAAGTGACCGAGGCCCGCCTGACCTATGTGGCCATAGACGCCACCGGCAAGCCCCAGTCTCTGCCTGACACCGAGCAGACACGCGCCTGGCGCGAGAAAATCCAGGCTCAGGCTGCTGCCGCCAAGAGCTGACATTGTTCAGACATAAAAAAGCGACCTCTGAAGGTCGCTTTTTTCATGGGCTGTGCGCAGAGATTCAGGCGACTGCAGCGCTACCCGTCGTTTCACTGCTGCTGGCCACACCGGTCACCTGGCTGCTGGCGCTGCTGCCGGCACTGCTCTTGCTCCAGGCTGAAGCAGAGGCATTGCTGGAACTGCTGGCGCCGGAACGGGTTCCCGCTTCGATCTGCCCCGTCAGCTCGCCGCCCTCTTCGATCACCACCTTGCCATAGCGGATCGTGCCACTGACCTTGCCGGAACCATAGATCACCAGCTTTTCGCGCACCGTGAGAGTGCCGTCGAACTTGCCGTGGATTTCTGCAATATCGATCTCGGCTGTGCCATGAAAAGCACCCTGTTCGGCAATCTTGATGACACGGGAGTTCATGGTCGCCTCAACCGTTCCCTCCACTACCAAGGTGTCGCAGTCCGTGATTTCCACGCCCTTGAGCTTGATGTTCGGACCGACGGTCAGCTTGCTGCCTCCGTTTTCCTCCGCAGCAGGCGCGGTGGGAGCTGCAGTCGCAGCCGCACGCATGGTGCTGGATGACGCCGTGCCAAGGCCCGCGTTACTCAGAGAGCTGGCGCCAGATGTCGCAGCACTATTCGCTGTCGAAAGCCCGGTGACGGAATTGCGTGGAGGAAAGCTATCGTTTTCACGTTTGCCGAAGAACGGGTTTTGCACAGCCATGGCAGGAATCTCCTAGTCAGAAAGCGCCATCCTATGCAGCATAAGCGGCAACATTTGCCCTTATCTCGCAATAACGGTAAGCAAAGCTTTCACAAGTTTCAGTTACTTGCATGCATTGCCTGATCTCACACAATGAAAGATTTGGCAGCATCCGGGCAAGCGTTCACTTGCCCGTCTTTGAAGCACATTTTGCTGCCAGTCCATATTTCGCAGGCGCTTTACGCTCTCGTTTCAGAGATCGTCAAGAGACGATATAGGCCGCGGTGCCGGTCGAGAGCAGCTCGCCATCCACCGACAGAAACTCCATCTGAGTGTTCGCCACCCGCGAGCCAAGGCGCAGCACTCTGGCGTTGAGCAGAAATTCCTTGCCGATGCCGGGGCGCATGTAGTCCACACGCAGATCGATTGTGCCCAGCCGGGAAAACCGATGCAGTCTTTGCGCGGGCGTATCGTCCATATGCTTGGCCGCAATGGCCGCCATCACCGCCAGCCCGCCCATGGAGTCCAGGCCGGCGCTGATCACGCCGCCATGAATGCGCTGGTAGGCCGAATGTCCGATCAGATCGGGGCGCATGGCGATATGCCCCTGCACCAGCGTGGGTGTGATCTCGCCGATCTTCAGACCGATCGTCTGGTTGAAGGCCACGCGCGTTTCAAAGATCTCGCGCAAGCCGGAGATGAACTCAGGCTCGAACTGCACGGACTCGGCAATTTCCTGCGCTGAATTACGGGACGGTACAAACCTGGATGTCATAGGCAACCCTGAAAAGAGGTCAAAGAAAAATCGCCCGACAAGGGGCGATTTTCAGTTCGGCACGGCCGCAAGCCGGCGAAGCTGGCCTGGATTCGGCACATGCCGAAATCCGGGTGGCGCCTTGGGTAGAAACACCCCCATCGCTGCGCTCAGCTTGCTGCCTCAATGTCTGACTTCAGCACTGGCTGAAGTCAGGGTGGCGTTTTTCCATGAAGGCCGTCAGTGCTTCCTTGGCCGCGGGCTCGCGCAGCATGCGGGCGAAGACCGCGCCCTCTTCCACGATACGCTCGCCCACTGCCTTGGCCTGGCCGCCCTTCATCAGGCGCTTGGTCTCGATCAGCGAGGACAGGGGCTTGCGCGCCAGCTTTCTGGCCTGGGCCTGTGCCACGGCATTGCATTCGCTGGGCGGCACCACGCGGTTGATCAGGCCCACCTCCAGCGCGGCTTCTGCCATGAAGGGCTCGCCCAGCAGCAGGGCCTCGGCGGCGCGGTGATAACCCAGCATCTGGGGCAGAAGCAGGCTGGACGCGGCTTCGGGGCATACGCCCAGGTTGATGAAGGGCAGCGAGAATGCGGCGTTATCGCCGGCATAGACCAGATCGCAGTGCAGCAGCAGCGTGGTGCCAATGCCCACGGCCGGACCACAGACGGCAGCAATCAGCGGCTTGGGACAGGCCGAGACTTCCTGCAAAAAACGCCACACGGGCGCATCGGCCCCCATGGCACCAGGGGTTGAGGCCTGCTTCAGGAAGTCCGCAATATCGTTGCCTGCGCTGAAGATGGCGATGTCGCCCTGAAACACCACCACGCGCACGCCTGCGTCCACCTTGGCGGCGGCCAATGCATCCGCCATCTGGGTGTACATGGCCTCGGTGAAGGAGTTCTTCTTTGCCGCACGGTTGAAGGTGATGGTGCACACGCCCTCTTCGGTGTGCACCAGGATGTCCTGGCTATCCTGGGTATTGCTCATGGTCTTGCCTTGTGAATGATGTGAACAGCTTGCCGGTTTCGGCGCGCTATTCCTTGTAGTAAACAATCTGGTGGCTGGTCGCCAGCATCTGGCCGGACTGGCTCCACAGCTGGGCCGTCTGGTCAAAAAATCCGTTGCGAAACTCCTGCCCGCGCGCCTGCGCCAGCAGCAATCCGTCGCCTGCCGCAGCAAGTTCCTCGCGTCCGGCATGGAAGTAGACCGTGATGGACACCGTACCCGCGGGCACGCGCCTGGAGCGGCGCAGCCACGCCCGCGGAAAGAACACGTCGGAGACCGCAGCCAGCGACGCGAAATCCAGCGGACGCGGCGGATTGTCTCTCACCCACAGTCGCGTCAGACTGTCGCGCTCGGCACCGTCCTCTTCACGCGGCAGGATTCCGTCCACAAATCGCATCTCATAGCGGGTCAGCCACTCGGAGGCCTTGAACAGCGGCGGCACACGCTCCACCTCGGCGGCAGCCCGGACCTCGGGCATGGGCATATCGCTGACGCTCCAGGTCTGACGGCGTACCGCGGTCACGGCCGTGGCCGTGGTCACGATCTGCGGCTGGCCCTGGGCATCGGGCTGGGTGATCGTCAGCAGCCAGTGCTGGGTGGAGCGGTTGGTACGCACCGGGTTGGCGTCGATCTCGAAAGCACCCGGCCCCACGGCAGCCGCATAGTTGACGGTGATGGACAGCGGATCGCCCAGGCACTGCGGGTGTTGCTGAATGGCCTGCACCAGGCTGGCCGCCGTGATGCCGCCATAAGGACCGACCATATTCCAGTAGTCGGGCGAGGCCGCTCCCTGGTACTGATTGGGCACGCCCGTAGCGGTCAGCGCTACGGCACGATCAAAGGGGTGGAGGTCTGTGCTCATGATTGGCAGTGTTGCCCAAGGGCGGTAATGAAAGCCGTCAAACAGGTGACTCATGCGGCCCGAACAAGGGTTTGCCTGGGCCGCGATCACCGGCGCGCCAGCTCTGCAGCAAAGGCAACAGGGGCTGCCACAGTAGCTCGCGCATCTCTTCCTTGAAATACCCCAGATGGCCTATGCGTCCGGCCGGAGCCAGCCCCGGGTCCACTCGCTCCAGCGTGCTGGGCGCACTTTTGTACCAGTCCACCAGCGACTGCACGCTGGCCAGCGACATCATTTCGTCGTCCTCGAAATACAGCGCATGCAAGGGGTAGTGGGCTGCTGCATAGGCCTCGGCGGCCCAGCGCCCCTCCACCCCCATGGCGTACAGAGGATTCAGGCACCAGCGACGCCACTGCCAGATCACGCCTGCCGGCAGATCGCCCACGATGCCCAGCTTGCGCCCCGGAAAAGCGCCGTACAAAGCCGTGACCAGCGGAGCGACACCCCACCAGAACAGCCCGATCATGCGCCTGGTGGGCGCCGCGTTGTCGCGCCAGTAGCCGCTGCCGCTGCCCACGGACAACAAGCCGTTGATGGGCAAGGGGATGGAGGCCAGGCCCGGCAGTTGCGAACCCACGCTATGACCAATCCAGATCAGTGGCTGCTGGGGAAACTGCTGCTTGAGCTGCGCGGCCACCAGCTCGCAGTCCTTGGCCCAGTCCAGCAGGTCGGCCCTGGCATCGCGCAGCGGCACCTGCAGCGAGAGGCCATGACCGCGGTAGTCGAAGGTGGTGACGCCATAGCCCTGCTCCGCCAGCCAGCGGGCAAAAGCCTGGTAGTAGCTTTGCTGCACGCCCATGGCGCCCGCCACCACCACCTGGGCCAGCGGCGCTGCCGCCCTGGGCTGACACTGGCGCAGCACCAGATGGGCCGAGCCCACGGAGATGGGCAAGGCCAACTCCGTCCATTGCACGGCGGCTTGCACCGGAACTTGCCCAGAGGCTTGCGACGGGTTGGTCTGCATGGTCGCAGCGTTCAGACGCGCTCGAAGATGCCTGCCGCGCCCTGACCCATGCCCACGCACATGGTCACCATGCCGTACTTGAGCTGCTTGCGTTGCAGCGCATGCACCACGGTGGCGGCACGGATGGCTCCGGTCGCCCCCAGGGGATGGCCCAGTGCAATCGCGCCGCCCATGGGGTTGACCTTGCTCTGGTCCAGACCCAGGGTGTTGATGACGGCCAGGGACTGGGCCGCAAAGGCCTCGTTGAGCTCGTACCAGTCGATATCGTCCTGCTTGAGACCCGCGTAGCGCAGCGCAGCGGGAATGGCCTCGATAGGGCCAATGCCCATGATGGCGGGCGGCACGCCCTTGCTGGCATAGCTGACAAAGCGCGCCAGCGGCGTCAGGCCGAAGCGCTTGACGGCATCGCCGCTGGCAATGATCAGCGCGCCCGCGCCGTCGCTGGTCTGCGAGCTATTGCCCGCAGTGACCGAGCCGCGCGCCGCAAACACGGTGCGCAGCTTGGCCAGGCCTTCGAGGCTGGTATCGGGGCGCGGGCCTTCGTCCAGACTCACGGTGCGCGTGCTGGTCACAGTTTCACCCGTGGCAATGTTCAGCGTGCGGTCGGTGACTTCGATCGGCGTGATCTCGGCGGCAAACTCGCCTGCCTGCTGCGCGGCGATCGCGCGGCGGTGCGATTCGAGTGCAAACGCATCCTGCGCCTCGCGCGAGACCTTCCATTGCTGGGCCACCTTCTCTGCCGTCAGGCCCATGCCGTAGGCAATGCCGACATCGCCATCGCGCTCGAAGATGCTGGGCGAGAGGCTGGGCGCATTGCCCATCATGGGCACCATGCTCATGCTCTCCACACCGGCGGCAATCATCACATCGGCTTCACCGACGCGGATACGGTCTGCCGCCATGGCCACAGCCGACAGGCCAGAGGCGCAGAAGCGGTTGACGGTGATGCCGCCGATGCTGGTGGGCAGCCCTGCCAGCACGGCACCGATACGCGCCACATTCAGGCCCTGCTGGGCTTCGGGAATCGCGCAGCCGCAGACGATGTCCTCGATCGCCCTGGGGTCCAGGCCGGGCACCTGGGCCAGCGCCGCCTTGAGCGTGGTGGCCAGCAGATCGTCGGGACGGTAGTTGCGGAAAAAGCCCTTGTGCGAGCGCCCGATGGGCGTGCGCGTGGCAGCAACGATATAGGCGTCTTGTACTTGCTTCATTTTTGTTTCTCCTCGCTTCGCCTTAGTTGCGTACCGGTTTGCCAGTGTTGAGCATTCCGAGAATGCGTTCATGGGTCTTGGGGTGAGCAATCAGATGGCAGAAAGCCTTGCGCTCCAGGCTCATCAGATAGGCCTCATCCACCAGCGTTCCGGCATCGACATCGCCGCCGCAGACCACATTGGCGATCAGGCCGGCAATATGCTGGTCGAACTCGCTGATGAAACCGCCGTCGCGCATATTGACGAGCGAGCCCTTGATCGTGGCCTGGCCGCTGCGGCCCGCCACGGGGAAGCTGCGCTTGTGCGGCGCACGCCAGCCGCCGGCTGCCATGGCCTTGGCCTCGTTGATGGCAACAAACAGCACCTCGTCCTTGTGGGCCACGACGATGTCGCTGTCCAGCAGATAGCCGAGCTTGCGCGACTCCAGTGCGCTGGTTCCCACCTTGGCCATGGCTGCGGCCGTGAAGCCTTCGGTCAGGAAGGGCAGCAAATCCTTGCCGGTGCTGGTAGCGGCATTTTCGGCAGCGCGGCGCGCGATATAGGTCAGGCCACCGGCGCCGGGCACCAGGCCCACGCCGACTTCCACCAGGCCGATATAGCTTTCCATATGGGCCACGCGGCGTGCCGAATACACCGCCATCTCGCAACCACCGCCCAGCGCCAGCCCGTGAATGGCTGACACCACGGGCACCTGTGCATAACGCAGGCGCAGCATCAGGTTCTGCAGCTCCTGCTCGATGCTCTCGATGGCGTCCGCTCCACCGATCACAAAGGCAGGCATGGTGGCCTCCAGATCGGCGCCCACGCTGAAGGGCGCATCGCCGGACCAGATGACCATGCCATCGAAGTCGCTCTCGGCCGTATCCACCGCCTCCATCAGACCTTCCATGACTTCGGGGCTGATGGCGTGCATCTTGTTCTTGATGCTGGCGATCAAGACCCGCTTACCGGAGGGGCTGTCATCCTCGTCCAGCGTCCAGGTGCGCAGTGCCCTGGTTTCGGCAATCGTCGTGCCTGCCGTCTGCCAGTCGGGCAGATCGGTTTCACCCAGCAGCTTTTCAGGGAACAGCTGGCGCTCGTACACGGGCAGCACACGGCGCGGCACGAATTGGTTCTGCGCAGGGCTCCACGAGCCATTTCCCGTGTGCACTCCGCCGGCCTCGGCCACCGGACCTTCGAAGACCCATTGAGGCAGCGGCGCCTTGCACAGCGCCTTGCCGGCGTCGATGTCCTCTTGCACCATCTTGGCCACTTCCAGCCAGCCGGCTTCCTGCCACAGCTCGAACGGACCCTGCTTCATGCCGAAGCCCCAGCGCATGGCCTGGTCCACATCGCGTGCGCAATCGGCAATGGATTGCAGATGCACGGCGGCATAGTGGAAGCTGTTGCGCAAAATGGCCCAGAGGAACTGGCCCTCCTTGCCCTCGGCATTGCGCAGCAGCTTCAGGCGCTCTGCAGCGGGCTTTTTGAGCATGCGGCCGTAGACCTCATCGGCCTTGCCGCCTGCGGGAATGTAGTCCTCGCTGTCGAGCTCGAACTGGAAGATGTCGCGGCCGACCTTCTTGTAGAAGCCCTTCTTGGTCTTCTGGCCCAGGTTGCCCAGCTCGATCAGCTTGGCCAGCACGGGCGGCGTGCCGAAGCTTGCGTAGAAGGGGTCGGTCTCCAGGCTCAGATTGTCCTGCAGCGTCTTGACGACATGGGCCATGGTGTCCAGGCCCACCACATCGGCAGTGCGGAAGGTGCCCGAGGAGGCACGGCCCAGCTTCTTGCCCGTGAGATCGTCCACCACGTCGAAGGACAGGCCGAAGTTCTCGACCTCCTTCATCGTGGACAGCATGCCGGCGATGCCGATGCGGTTGGCAATGAAGTTGGGAGTGTCGTGCGCGCGCACCACGCCCTTGCCCAGGGTGCTGGTGACAAAGGCTTCGAGCTGGTCCAGCACCTGGGCCTGCGTGGTGGGCGTGTTGATCAGCTCCACCAGCTGCATATAGCGCGGCGGGTTGAAGAAGTGGATGCCGCAAAAGCGCGGCTTGATGGCGTCGGGCAAGGCCTCGGACAGCTTGGTGATCGACAGGCCAGAAGTGTTGGACGCCAGCAGCGCATGCTTGGCGACGAACGGGGCGATCTTGTGATACAGGTCCAGCTTCCAGTCCATGCGCTCGGCAATGGCCTCGATCACCAGATCGCAGCCCTTGAGCAGCTTCATATGCTCTTCGTAGTTGGCCGGCTGAATCAGCTCCACATCATCGGCCACGCCGATCGGCGAAGGCTTGAGCTTCTTCAGGTTGGCAATGGCGCGCTCTGCAATGCCGCTCTTGGAGCCTTCCTTGGCTGGCAGGTCAAACAAAATGACCGGCACCTTGACGTTGACCAGATGGGCGGCGATCTGCGCACCCATCACGCCCGCGCCCAGCACGGCGACTTTTTTCACATTGAATCGGGACATGAGCTATGTTCCATTAAGGGCCAGCGGCCTTGCCACGGACAAAGCATGGGCTGAGGCGCTGGCTGTTTTTGTCTTGAGATTTACTGGACGCGAATCCAGGTCTGGGTACGCCAGAAGGGACCGATGGAGCCACGCACCTCCAGCTTCTGGCCGTCATCGACGGGCGTCAGGCGCACGGTATAGGTCTTGCCGTTTTCGGGATCGAGAATCTTGCCGCCTTCCCAGACTTCCTTGCCTTCGGCCTTTTTGACACCGCTGATCAGCGTCATGCCCACCACGGGCTTGTCCTTGAGCTCGTCCTTGCACTCGGTACACAGCGCATTCGGATCGGCGCCCTTGCGCAGCAGGGCCTCGACCTTGCCCGTGACCACGCCGCCGGCCTCGGTGATCTTCACCTGCGCCTTGGGCGTGTTTTCCTTTTCATCCATGCTGCGCCAGGTGCCTACGGGCGACATCTGCGCCCAGGCAGCCGACATGCTGCCCGCTACCAATACAAGAGCTGCTACCGCTTTTATCTTCTTCATTTCCGAGTCCTTTATATTCAAAACAAGGGATGAATAGGCGCATGCAGCTACTCTTTCAATAGCAATACAGCATGCGCCTGCGGAACATCAGGCCAGGGCCGCGTCGCTGTCCATCAGCGACTGGCTGCCTGCGCGAGCGGTGCGCATCAGCGTCGCCGTCTCGGGGAACAGCTTGGCGAAGTAAAAGCGCGCGGTCTGCAGCTTGCCCAGGTAGAAGGGGTCCGCATTGCCGGCCGCGATCTCGCGCAGCGCCACCTGGGCCATGCGGGCAAACAGGTAGCCGAAGACCAGATGGCCGGCCACGCGCAGATAGTCCACGGCGGCTGCGCCGACTTCGTCGGGGTTCTGCATGCCCTTGAAGCCGATCTCGGTGGTGAACTTGGTCATCTGCTCGCCCAGCATGGCAATGGGCGTGATGAACTCGCTCATCTTCTCGTTGACGCCTTCTTCTTCCACCAGTTGGGCGATCAGCTTGCCGAACTTCTTGAGCGTCGCACCCTGGTTGCCCAGGATCTTGCGACCCAGCAGATCCAGCGCCTGGATGCCGTTCGTGCCTTCATAGATCATGTTGATGCGCGCATCGCGCACAAACTGCTCCATGCCCCATTCCTTGATGAAGCCGTGGCCGCCGAAGACCTGCTGGCTCAGGGCCGTCGCCGTCCAGCCGTTGTCGGTGATGAAGGCCTTGACGATGGGCGTCAGCAACGCCACCAGCTCGCCGCTGTCCTTGCGCACCTTCTCGTCGGGGTGGTGCAGCTCCTTGTCCAGCAGCAGGCCGCAGAAGGTGGACAGCGCACGACCGCCTTCTGCATAGGCCTTGGCCGTGAGCAGCATGCGGCGCACATCGGGGTGGACAATGATGGGGTCAGCCGGCTTGTCCTTGGCCTTCACGCCCGACAGGCTGCGCATCTGCAGGCGGTCCTTGGCATAGGCCAGTGCATTCTGGTAGGCCACTTCGGTCAGTCCCAGCGACTGGTTGCCCACGCCCAGACGGGCCGCGTTCATCATCACGAACATGGCCTGCAGACCCTTGTTGGGCTCGCCCACCAGGGTGCCGACGGCGCCGTCGATATTGATCTGGGCCGTGGCATTGCCGTGAATGCCCATCTTGTGCTCCAGCGCACCGCAGAAAATCGGGTTGCGCTCGCCCAGCGAGCCATCGGCCTTCACCTTGAACTTGGGCACGACGAACAGGCTGATGCCCTTGGAGCCGACGGGCGCATCGGGCAGACGCGCCAGCACCAGGTGCACGATGTTGCTGGTGAAGTCATGCTCGCCGGCCGAGATGAAGATCTTGTTGCCGGTGATCTTGTAGCTGCCGTCCGCCAGCGGCTCGGCCTTGGTGCGCAGCAGGCCCAGGTCTGTGCCGCAATGCGGCTCGGTCAGGCACATGGTGCCGGTCCACTCGCCGCTGGTCAGCTTGCCCAGATAGGTCTTCTTCTGCTCCGGCGTGCCGTAGGCATGCAGGGCCTCATAGGCGCCATGCGACAGACCGGGATACATGGTCCAGGCCTGATTGGCGCTGTTGAGCATTTCATACAGCGCCGAATTGAGCACGAAGGGCAGGCCCTGGCCGCCATACTCCGGATCGCAGGACAGAGCTGGCCAGCCGCCTTCGATGAACTGCGCGTACGCCTGCTTGAAGCCCTTGGGCGTGGTGACCTCGTGGGTCTCCTTGTTCAGCGTGCAGCCCTCTTCATCGCCGGAGATATTCAGGGGAAACGCGACATTGGCCGCAAACTTTCCCGCCTCCTCGACCACCGCGTTGATGGTGTCGGCATCGACCTCCGCGTACTTGGGAATCTGCTGGTAGGTCTCGGTGACCTTGAAGACCTCGTGCATGAGGAATTGCATGTCACGCAGTGGCGGGTTGTAGCTGGGCATTTGTCGTCTCCTGTGATGGTTGCGCGTTGAACGGTTTGCTTTTGGGTTATGAACTGACGCGGATTGCAGGCGGCCTCAGGCGGCCGTCGGCTCGCTGGCATAGCGCGCCAGAATATTGTTGAAGCCTGCATGGGCCCGCTCTATCGAGCCTTCGCTGTGCAAAAAGCGGGCCTCGTAGTGCAAGGCCAGAATCAGGCCGTGAATTTCAAACAGCAACTGGCTGGCGTCGGCGTCGGCACGCAGATCGCCGCATTCCTGGCTTTGCACAATGGTGCGGCGCATGGCGGCCAGCCAGGTGCTGACGGACTCGGCCAGTGCATCGCGCACCGGACCCGTGCGGTCGTCGAACTCCACCGCTCCGCTGATATAGATGCAGCCGGAATCGATCTCCATGGAAGTGCGCTTCATCCAGTTGCCAAACAGCTCGCGCAGACGCGGAATGCCGCGCGGCGCCTCGATGGCGGGGTAGAAGACTTCCTGCTCGAAACGGTCGTGGTACTCGTGCACCACGGAAATCTGCAATTCCTCGCGCGAGCCAAAATGGGCAAACACGCCCGATTTGCTCATCCCCGTGAGCTCGGCAATCGCGCCAATGGACAGGCCTTCCAGCCCGATATGGGTTGCCAGATTGAGCGCGGCCTCGACAATCGTGGCCTTGGTCTGCTGACCTTTGGCGAGCGAGCGGCCCGCAGACCGGGCGGCCGCAGCCTCAACGGCCTTCCTGGGGCTAACCGCATCTTGCGCCTGAGCGTGCAGCTTGCGAGACTTTGCGCTAGTCTTCGCAGTCCCAGCCTCCCCGCGCTGCCCCGAACGGCCGGCCCTATGCGTCGCATCCCTGGCAGCGGGAGAAGTGGAAGAACGGGAAACGGGAGACGAAGCCATGAAACTCTCAATAAAACGAACGTTCGTTCTATTTTGCACAGTTTCAGACCGCTTTTGAATCCATCAAGGGTAAATACTTAGCCTTCCCTGCCAGAACTTTTGCCGACTCAGGTGGCTTGATACACAATAAAAAACGCCGCCAGTCCTGAGACTGCGGCGTTTCTCAAAGAGTGCTCGGGCGAGCGACTCAGACCACGACCATCATGGCCAGGCTGGCATCCAGGTGTTCGGTGGGCAGGCGGCGGAAGCCCGAGCGGGCATAGCGCTGCAGACGCCCCAGCGCAAACGAGGTCAGCACACTGGCCGCGACCGATGCTTCGGCCGTCGGTGCAGCAGAGCCCATGGCGCCAGCGGCAGGGCGCAGGCATTGGCGCAAGGTGGACTCGATGCGGTCAAAGAACTGGTTCATGCGGGTCTGCAGACGCTCGTGCTCGAAAACAATGGCGTCGCCGACCATCACGCGCACCATGCCGGGGTTTTTTTCGCCAAACTGCAGCAGCAATGCCACCACGCGGTTGGCATTGCGCACACTCGTGATCGGGTCATGTGCAGCCTCGGGCACATCGCGGCCCACGATCTGCTGCACCAGCGTGAAGACGGACTGCTCGATGAACTCGATCAGGCCTTCGAACATCTGGGCCTTGCTGGCGAAATGACGGTACAGAGCCGCCTCGCTCACGCTCAGATGGGCAGCCAGGGCCGCCGTGGTAATACGGTCGGCACCGGGCTTTTCCAGCATGGAGGCCAATGCCTGCAGGATTTGCTCGCGGCGTTCGCCGGGCTTGGGGCGCTTGCGCGCAGGAGCCATGGCGGGAGCGGCAGGACTGTCCTCCGCGGGATTTTCAATATTGGAAACAGGCGACAGGACTTCAGACTCAGACATAGGCGACTCAGTATTTATTAGCAATTTTCTCACAGCCAGTTGCACTGTTAAGCACACGACTATCCTTACCGGTAGGTGTCAGGTGCGTCAAACCAACCTTAATACACAGCAGGCTTGCGGTCTCCACCCCAAACTTTCACCCCCGCTCTCACCAACACGCAAGCGTAACCGAGAAATTAACCTTTGAGAGCTTCAGATACCTCATGACTGCCTTCTGAAACTGATTGAACCGGAATTTCAAGTCTTACTAATAGGCCTTTACCGAAACTTCCATCTGAAAAACTCAGTACACCTTGATGCAATTGCGTTATTTCATCGGCAATTGCCAGGCCCAGACCGGTTCCTTCTTCAATCACCCCCTGGGCGCGGTAGAAACGCTGGGTAATCTGGCTGCGCTCTTCCTCGGGCACGCCGGGCCCGTCATCGTCAACCTCGACAAAAGCCCATTGCCGCACACCCGCCATCTGCAGCAAGGTGGCATCGTCCGTGCCCACGGGCCGGGGGCGCAGACCGCAGCGCAAGGTGACGCTGCCGCCCCTGGGCGTGTACTTGATGGCGTTTTCCACCAGATTGGAAACCAGTTCGCGCAGCAACCAGCTATGGCCCCAGACCGATGCAGGCTCGACTTCGAGACCAAAGTCAAGATGCTTGATCGAGGCACGATCGATAAAGGTCTCGAGCATGCTCTCGCAAAGCTCCTTGAGATCCACCTCCTGCAGTGGCTGCACCTCGGCATTGCGCGCATCGGCACGCGACAGGGCCAGCAGTTGACGCGCCAGCTGGGAGGTGCGCCGGGTTGCATCGCGCAGCTGCTCAATCTGCTCCACCGTGAGCACGACCTGCGCCTGCTCACCCGTACGCTTGGCCAGACGCCTGGCCTCCTGTCCGCTCAAGGCCCAGGCCTCCACCTGAGTCTGCAAGGCCGCCAGCGGCGTGCGCAGCTGGTGGGCTGCATCGGCGACGAAACGGCGCTGGCCTTCGGCCTGGGCATTGACCAGGGAGAACAGGCGATTGAGCGAGCGCACCAGAGGCCGCACCTCGGCTGGCGAGGTCTGCTCGTCGATCGGGCTCAGATCGCGCGGCGAGCGGCGCTCCACCGCCTGCGTCAGCTTGTGCAGCGGCTTGAAGGCCCGGCTCACCGACCAGTAAATGGCCACGGCCGCACCCGCAATCAGCAGCAGATTGGGCAGCAAAACATGCATCAGCAGCTGTCGCACCCATTGCTGGCGCACATCGCTGCTGTCGGCCAGCATGACGACCATCTCGCCGGCGCCATAGGTTTCGGCCTTGAGCACGGCAACGCGATAGGTCACACCGTCGTGCTCCTGGCTATGGAATTCCGCCGTGCCGGTCGCCGGCACATCGAAGCTGATCCAGGTATCGCCTGCCACAACATTGCCTTGCAGATCGCCCACGGCATAGCCTGCTTCATCGCCCTGATTGCGCAAAAAGTCTTCGACGCTTGGCGTCAGCGACACGAGCGGCGGCGTGCCGTCCGCAATCGAGGGCGCGAGCACCGAATCGGCCAGGGCCGGCAGCAAGCGCAACAAACGCTGGTCATGCTGGGTGGAGGCCTCATCCGCGGCGCTGTAGCTGAACCAGCCACCCATGGCCGCCAAAAGCATCAGCGGCACCAAAAGCAGAACCAGCAGCCGAAAACGCAGATTGGCGGTCATTAATACTTATTTAATGAGAACTCGGAGTATTCAATTTTTATAGCTGCAAGCGCTTTATTAATAACCAGTTCAGATATATAAATAACCAAACTCCATATCAATCAATCGCTGACAGCTATCAAATAGGGAATCAAACGGATTCAGGCATCAACTCCAGCCGATAACCGAAACCGCGAATGGAGCGTAGGGCCACGCCATGCGGCTCCAGTTTGCTGCGCAGGCGGGACACATAAACTTCCACGGCATTCGGCGTGATTTCACGGTCCCAACCGGTCAGGGCCTGCAGCAGCTTTTCCTTGCTGGCGGGTTTGGGGGCATTGAGCAGCAGATACTCCAGCACCGTCCATTCACGTGGCCCCAGGTCGATGGGCAGCAGCTTGCCTTCAGTTTCGCCCTCCTGCGGCAGCTGGCGTGCGCCGGCGCGACGGCCCGCCGTATCCAGCTCAATGCAGCCAAAGTTCAGGACAGCCGAAGTGGCTGCCTGGGAGCGGCGCATCAGCGCACGCAGGCGCGCCAGCAACTCGGGCAGCTCGAAAGGCTTGACCATATAGTCGTCAGCGCCCCAGTCCAGGCCCTGCACCCGGTCCTGCAGCGCATCGCGCGCTGTGAGAATCAACACCGGCATGGCCTTGCTTTCCACATCGCTGCTGCGCAGGCGACGCGTCAGCTCCAGGCCGTTGATGCCCGGCAGGCCGATATCGATCACCGCCACATCAAACGCTTCCTGGGCCAGCACTTCCAGCGCACGCTCGGCACTGCCCACCCAGTCCACCGCATAACCGGCATCGGAAAGACCCAGCTTGATACCGCTGGCCACCATCACATCATCTTCCACCAGAAGCAAACGCATAAAGTCCTACCTCGCTCAAAAACAAAAGCCGCCCAAAGGCGGCTTGCGGCGGAGTCTAGAGCGCGACTCCACCCGGGAAAGCCCTGCGGCGATGTTAACGCCATATGTGAAAAGTCACTCGACAAGAGCAACCACATGTCAGGGCCAGACAGACTCATCAATGGCTGCGAATCATCGTGCCATACGCCTGGTCCGTCAAAATTTCCAGCAGCATGGAATGCGGTACGCGTCCATCGATGATGTGCACCGCATTCACACCCGCCTTGGCAGCATCCAGAGCGCCCGAAATCTTGGGCAGCATGCCACCGGAAATCGTACCGTCGGCAAACAGCGCATCAATCTCGCGCGCCGTCAGGTCAGTCAGCAGATTGCCGGCCTTGTCCAGCACACCTGGAGTGTTGGTTAAAAGCACCAGCTTTTCAGCTTGCAACACTGTTGCGAGTTTGCTTGCAACCACGTCGGCGTTGATGTTGTAACTTTCGTTCTCTTCACCAAAACCGATAGGGCTGATCACCGGAATGAACGCATCGTCCTGCAGCGCCTTCACCACGCTGGGATCGATTGCAACGATATCACCCACCTGACCCACATCGTGCTCGATGCTCGGATCCTTGTTGTCCAGCATCTTGAGCTTCTTGGCGCGAATCAAGCCGCCATCACGCCCCGTCAGGCCCACGGCCTTGCCACCCGCCTGATGGATCAGACCCACGATGTCCTGCTGAACCTCGCCAGCCAGCACCCACTCCACCACTTCCATGGTTTCCTCATCCGTGACACGCATGCCCTGAATGAATTCACCTTTCTTGCCAAGACGGCCCAGCGCCGCCTCGATCTGAGGTCCACCACCATGAACCACCACAGGGTTAATCCCCACCAGCTTGAGCAACACCACATCTTCCGCAAAATCGGCCTGCAAGGCAGGATCGGTCATGGCGTTCCCGCCATACTTGATGACCATGGTCTTGCCATGGAACTTGCGGATATAGGGCAGCGCTTGCGCCAGGATTTCAGCTTTGTCGCGGGGGGCGATCTGGGTGGTGGGGTCAATGGTGGTCATAGATCAAGGCTCTGTCCCGTGGGACAATGTTCAAGTCAGATGGGCTGCATTGTGCCGCAAATGCTCTTGGAGACGAGCAAGATGCCAACTTCCCCGAGTCAGCCTCCCACGATATAAAACAATTCCACGTCCACTCACTCCATGAATTCGATTATTTTCTCTGTTCAAGAGTTATTCAGGTATGACGCGTTCCTTGCAGGTTTGGCTTCGTTTATCACCTGCGTGTTGCTGGTTACCACCCAAAAATGGCATGGAAGCTTTTCCATGGACTCTAGTAGTGGGGTACAGAAGGTTCACACCACCCCGACGCCAAGAATTGGCGGCATCGGTATTGCCATAGGCGTCTTTGCAGGTTTCGCGGCCTCGAGCCATGGTGCAGCTGCGGCGGAGAAGAGAATGATTCTTGGTGCCATCCTCATGGCTGGAATACCTGCTTTCATTTTTGGCCTTTTGGAAGATTTGACCAAAAAGGTATCGGTAAAAATCCGTCTTCTGGCCACCATGGCCTCTGGCGTCCTGGGCTGGGGTATTACAGGAACATCACTCACCCATGTCGATATTCCAGGCCTTGACTTCTTACTGGGCTTTACCATCATCTCGGTCATCTTCACTGCCATCGCTGTTGGCGGAGTTGCCAACTCCATCAACATCATCGATGGACTGAACGGCCTGACCGCAGGCACTGCAATGATTATTCTTGCTGCCTTCGGTATCATTGCAAGGCTAGTAGGAGATATCCCTCTTGCCTTTACCTGCTTGATTATTGCTGGCGCTGTTGCAGGTTTCTTTTTTGTCAACTGGCCAAAGGGGAAGATATTTCTGGGCGACGGGGGTGCATATTTTCTTGGGTTTACACTGGCATGGATTGCCGTGCTTCTTCCAGAGCGCAATCATTCGGTTTCCCCATGGACCAGCCTGCTGATTTGCTCCTACCCTATTATTGAAGTAGGTTTTAGCATTTTGCGAAGATCTCTCCGAGAAGGCTATAGTCCAACTGAGCCGGACTTCTTTCACCTGCACTCTTTGGCCAACAAACGCTGGGCACGAAAAATATTCTCCAATTTTTCAAAGCCTATGCAAAACGGGTTAACTGCCCCTTTTCTCTGGATCTATGCAGCAATCCCCTGCACATTGGCAGTCCTGACCTATCAAAGCAAACTATTGACTGCTGCGTCTTTCATATTCAGCTCGTTATGCTATTTGATGTTCTATCGAAAGCTGGCATTCTTCAGATGGCTACCCAGGAAGTGACACAAGCTTCTTCAAGGCCCCCAGGTAAATCTGACCTTCTTGAGTCATTTCCTCGGGGGCCCAGGAAGCGAAATACTTAGGAGCCTCCGGATCGAAGGGGCCCCCCTTCATTTCAAGCAATATAGAGCCGCTTTCAAGTGAAATGACTGTGTGCCATTGCCCCGGCTGAACCTCGACCCCCACTGCCACGCCCTGCTCCTCTGCGTGATTTCCTGCGCCGAATAGGTGAACAGCCTGCACTTCCCCTTTGCTCCCAAAAACTATGAAAGCCAGCAAACCCTTGATGGCAATAAGAGTTTCTGCCCCCTGGTAGGGGCCGTGGCAGTGAGGCCTTAGATAGCTATCGGGCTCAATCGCATTGAAGAACCGCTGGCATGCCTCCTGGTAGTCAGCATGCAGGTTCTTATGCTTTCGCCTTCTGGGATTGGATCTAGCCTCATCTATCAATGAGCCCATCAAATCTCCAGAGAAAACTCGTACCGACATTATTATCTTTCTAGTTCCTGAACGATTTGTCTCACAGCTTGCGAAGGCGAAAACATTTTTTCATATACAGCTCTGCATCTTTTCCGGAAATCGGCATCCGTCTCGACAGAATTGATCAAAGCATTAGCCTTTCGCTCCAGATCCAAGATGTCAGCGCTCTCGCAAGCCACACCAACACCTTCGCTCCTGATGAGCTCCGCAAGATCATTGCCAGGGTTTATGTTTGCCAGAACGGGAATGCCGCTTTGCATATAAGAAAGAAATTTCCCGGGAATGTTATGTGATTTATGTCTCTGATCCAAAGAAACAATACCTACGAAGCATTGCTCATAAAGTGCAGGAATCTCATCAGGATGAATCTCATCCTTGAATTCCATGTTATCCAAAGACCTTTTGCGAGACTCCTCAGCCAGCCTTTTGGCCTCGCTACCACGACCAACAAACAAAAATCCAATATCGCGTCGATCTTTAAGCTTTTCTGCGAGATCTATCAGGATGTCCATGCCCTGAGCGACGCCCATATTTCCCGCATACACAAATATCTTTCGCCCGACCAGAGTCGTCCTATTTATCGATATCGAGCAACTACCTGGCTTTGTATCCGCAAGCCAGTTCTGAAGCACCACCAATTTCTTTCCCTTGTTCTTCTGCCAATCCTCAAAATATGAGAGATTCCCAGGAGTTTGAACGCCGATGATATCGGCCACAGAATATTGATAGCGGGCCACTGCACTAAAGAAACGGTAAATAAGCCCCCTTCCCATCAAGCCCATATCAACAGCCCACTCAGGGAAGATATCTCTTATTATCAGATAACCTTTGCAATCACTGCCTTTCTTCAAGTCATTGACAAAAGGCGCATGAAATATGGAAGGAGCATACCAAGCAACACCATCCCATTTTTCGTGACGCAAAGGGGACTTTTTATAGCCCCTTTTCATAAAAAATGGCATCAGGAATTCTGACAAGGTTCTTCTCGCGTAATTGACGTCCTTGGTTTTGGGGGACTTCAGCCTCAAGACCTGAAAACCTTCCATCTCCTCAAGAAGAAAGTCCTCCTTGATCTCCCACGATGGAAGAATTACCGTCAATTGATGGCCTTGAGCAACAAATTCACGCGATAAGTCCCTTAGCTGCACTGCCCCGGAATTCCGCAAGGGAGGAAAGGTGTCAGCGATCAAGGCTATTTTCATTCTTCACAACCAGTCTCAGTATTTCTTCCACACCACTCGATTCACATAATCGGTGTAGCTGTGAATGATACGGACTACCTTGTCACTCACGTTCGGCATGCTGTAGTCGGACACTTGGCGCAACAGCCGCTCGTTGCCCCGCGGTTGGTTCTGCAAAATCGCAAGCCCCTGCAGCACCCGCTGCTCTTCGAGGCCAACCATCATCACAGCCGCTTCCTCCATACCTTCCGGACGCTCATGAGCCTCGCGCAGGTTCAGGGCCGGGAAGTTCAAAATGGACGACTCCTCATTGATGGTTCCGCTGTCGGAAAGCACCGCTCGCGCAGACAACTGCAGCTTGTTGTAATCGGTGAATCCCAACGGCTTGAGCAATTGAACCAGGGGATGGAACTGCGCCCCCATGGCCTCCACCCGCTTTTGTGTGCGCGGATGAGTGGAAACAATAACAGGCAGGCCATAGACTTCGGCTACCTTGTTGAGCACCTGCACCAGCTTGCCGAAATTGCGGTCGGATTCAATGTTTTCCTCACGGTGCGCACTGACCACAAAGAAGTCGGCTGGCTGCAGTCCCAGCCGCTGCAACACATCGGAGGCATCGATACGCTCGCGGTAATGCGTCAGCACCTCGAACATCGGGCTGCCAGTCTTGATCACCTGATCCGGTGGCAGGCCTTCGCGCAGCAGATACTCACGCGCAATGCTGCTGTAGGTGAGATTGATGTCGGCCGTGTGATCCACGATGCGGCGATTGGTCTCCTCGGGAACACGCTGGTCGAAGCAGCGGTTGCCCGCTTCCATGTGGAAGATCGGGATCTTACGTCGCTTGGCCGGGATTACCGACAAGCAACTGTTGGTATCACCCAGTACCAGCAGCGCCTCGGGCTGCTCGGCAATCAACACAGCATCCATGGCAGCAATGATCTTGCCGATGGTCTCTGCAGCGCTGCCACCCGCAGCGTTCAGGAAGTGGTCCGGTTTGCGAATGCCCAGGTCGTCAAAGAAGATCTGGTTGAGCTCGTAGTCGTAGTTTTGACCCGTGTGCACCACAACGTGCTCGCAATTCTCGTCTAGGCGAGCCAACACGCGGGAAAGACGAATGATTTCAGGCCGGGTACCGACCACGGTCATGACTTTGAGTTTTTTCATTTGGGATCTGGAAAGAAGGGGATCTGACGCCCGAGATCACCGGGCGCTCAGCGAAGCTGGTTACAGCAGGCACGCAAAGGTATCCGGCCTAGCACGGTCGAATACCTCGTTTGCCCAGAGCATGACAATCATCTCGTCAGCGCCGATATTGGTAATGTCGTGCGTCCAGCCTGGCACCGTTTCAACAATCTCGGCCTTGTCACCGCTGGTGACAAGCTCATGGGCTTGGCCTGTCTGCATATGGCGGAACTTGAAACGCGCCTGCCCTTTGATCACGAGGAATTTTTCGGTCTTCGTGTGGTGGTAGTGCCCGCCCCGCGTAATGCCCGGGTGTGCGGTAAAAAAGGAAAACTGGCCGCAATCCGGCGTCTTGAGCATTTCTACGAACACACCTCGCGGGTCCCCATGCTGGGGCACGGCATAGGTGAAAGCCTCCACAGGCAAATAGCTCACGTACGTGGCATACAACGCCCGCACCAAGCCAGTCCCCACACGCTCGGTCATCAGCGTGCCACGGCTGTCCTTGAAGGCCTGGATCTGGGCTGCGAGCTGACCCACAGTCGTCGTGTATTGCGGCGTCACGGCGGCAAAACCATCGGAATCGACCATGGCATCCGCACCATCCATGAGCTGCATGAAGCGCTCAACGACATCGTCCACGTAGACAAGAGTCAATGACACCGCTGGATCATTCACCTGAATGGGTAGATCGCGCGCTATGTTGTGGCAGAACGTCGCCACGGCAGAGTTGTAGTTGGGCTTGCACCATTTGCCGAAGACATTGGGCAAACGGAAAACATGCACCGGCACGCCGGCCGAGCGCTGCAGAGCAAATAGCGCATCCTCGGCCGTGCGCTTGCTCTGCCCATAGGGGTTATCAAGCGCCGCCTGGGTGGAAGAGGTGCACACCACGGGGATCTTTCGCCCTGTTTCCTCAGCCACCGCACCCACAGCTCGGCACAAGATTTGCGTCATTTCGGCGTTGCCGGTAGCGAACTCATGCGGGTCTTTCGGTCGATTGACGCCCGCCAGGTGGAACACGAAATCCACCTCCTTCAGCAAACCGGGCAGTTGAGCCACATCACTCTCACGCGTAAAGCCCAGAACCTGCACATCCTTGCGCTCAGCTAGGTGCAGTTGCAGGTTCTTGCCCACAAAGCCGTTAACGCCGGTGATCAGAACCTTTTTCATGCTTCAGTGCTCCTCAACATCGATCAGCTCGCCATTAGAAATACGTCGCATTCCCTCCAGCTTAAGCAGCAGCTTCTGCATGCCTGCCACATCCAGGCGCAGCGTATTGTGAGAGTTGTAGTCCTCACCATGAGCCGTCTGGGTCAGACGCTGCTGCCCCTGATCCACATATTTCCCATAGTTCAAATCACGGCTGTCGGCAGGCACGCGGAAATAATCTCCCATGTCTTCCGCGCAGGCCATTTCCTCGCGACTGAGCAGGGCTTCGTACAGCTTCTCCCCATGGCGTGTACCGATCACATTCACCGGGTGTTCGGGCTTGCCCATCAAGCCCGTCACCGCATGGGCAAGCGTCTCGATCGTCGCTGCAGGTGCCTTTTGCACAAAGATATCGCCGTTATTGCCGTGCTCAAAGGCATACAGCACCAAATCCACTGCATCTGCAAGTGTCATCATGAAACGCGTCATGGCGGGGTCCGTGATCGTGATGGCTTGCCCTGACATCACCTGCTGAACAAACAGCGGGATCACCGAGCCACGCGATGCCATCACGTTGCCGTAGCGCGTTCCACAGATCACAGTGCCCGAACCCTCGAGATTGCGACTGGCTGCGACCATCACCTTTTCCATCATTGCCTTGCTGATCCCCATGGCATTAATGGGATAGACGGCTTTGTCCGTGCTAAGGCAGACCACGCGCTTGACACCGGCCTGAATGGCGGCCTCCAGCACATTCTCGGTCCCAAGTACATTGGTGCGCACCGCCTGCATGGGATGGAACTCGCAAGACGGTACCTGCTTCAGCGCCGCAGCATGGAATACATAGTCTACTCCGCGCATGACCTGTTCAACACTACGTGCGTCACGCACATCACCTATATAAAACTTAATCTTAGGATTTCCATAGCGTTTTCGCATGTCATCCTGCTTTTTCTCATCGCGACTAAATATTCTTATCTCAGAAATATCCGACTTCAAAAATCTGTTTAGAACAGCATTTCCGAACGATCCAGTTCCACCTGTTATACAAAGAATTTTCTTATCGAATTTCATGGGAATCACCTTTCATTTCATGATTGTATCTTATGAAAATAAAAACAAATGTCATAAAAATGTATGCATTTGCCCCAATAACCAAACCCTTTGTATTCAAAATCAATCCAAAAGTCAGCCATAGAAATTGATGAATGCGATTTTTAAAAGCTCTCATTGAAAGTGCTATCAACAAGAAAAGCACTAGAAAAATTGATATCACTCCATAATAATTTATTAAAATAACCCATCCAATATCAGATCCAGACTCCTCGCCATAAACCTTTGTACCAGCACCAAACAGCCATTCCCAAAATCCATTATTGTGAAAATTCAGATGATTTTCAATTAATATTTGAACTGTTCGAATCCCACCCGACTCTATCTCGTCAGAAAATCTTGGGATATATTTAACCCCAAAATAGAAAACCAACCCCAACGAAGCTATAGCCAAAATAATTTTATTGATGACTTTAATCTTGGCTCCTACGAATCCCAAAATAGCAGCCACGGCGACCAAATTAGAATTCACAAGCTGTGTTACAGCATTTAGCAAGACAATAGGCGAATTCAACCCAATGAGGATCAAGCTAATAAAAACAGAAACTGAAGGCGATGTGAAATTTATTTCATTAGATAATCCAAAACCACGACTCTCAATATTTTGAGGCCACAGGTTAACCGAATCACTTGCCCCAATAATATTGTAAACCGCGACCTTGAAATCTACAGAAATATAGGTAGCAATCCAAAAAAACAACTGAACGAAAAATGAGAACTTCAAAATCCATATCAATTTCTTCACATCATTCTTTATATACTCCTCAACAATAAAAAACGCAGAAAAAATAGAAACAAAAACCATAAAAAATATTCTTATAGAGAGCGACATTGAATCAAAATCAGCCCCATACAGAATATCAACAACAAGAGAATAGAAAAATAAAAACAGTATTAAAACATTCTCCCATTTAGCACAGTAAATAAATTTACTCGCCTTAGAAATAGAAGAAAATAAAAATAACAAATATGAAAAATTAATAAATATAGAAATATATGCAAAATAATAAAAAACACTAATCCGGTAAAATGATAAAAAAAATACAGCTCCAAAAAATAACTTAGTCATACCATCCTGTTTTATTAACATTCGTAGTATTTAAGATATTTTTATATCTATTCCTTTTTCCATCCCTATAGGCTGCAGCCAAGACCAATTTATATAAGTTTTCAACGTAGCAATAACTCAAACCATCTGTCAATTCGCAGAATTTCAAAACCAGCTTAGGAATATAGGAATCAAGCACGCCAAGCATTATTCTAATCTTGATGTTTGCAGACTCACTTTCCAACAAGGATGTTTCCCCCAACGAAGCGTCTATTTTATTCTTTCCATAAAAGACCCTCATCCCATCTTTTGAGCAATGGTAAAATTTCTTACAAAATTTCCTCAAACTCCCCTTTAGCTCAAGATGCAATATATCTGAATCACAAGTGATCAGACCAATCCCCTTATTGGATAATTGCAAACCAAAATCAATATCTTCATACCCATACCCCTTAAATGAATCATCAAAATAAACTCCTTCATCCAAAAGAAGATCTCTTCTGACAAACATATTCATTGTTACGATATTTTTATATGAAAGCACAGTCCCTTTATCTGATTTAAAATGCCGCCCATTTCTATATCGATAATAGTTACTTCTGGCGACTAGATCTTCATCAAAATACACACCACCACATAACAAAACTTTTTCGTTTGCATGCTCCTCAGCAAATGAGAAAAAATTCCTAAGCCATTCAGCCTCTGGAACGCAATCATCATCAAGAAATGCAATATATTTTCCAAACGAATTATTTATTCCAAAGTTCCTTTTCGAACTGATTGAGTTCTCAAGAATATTTAGATATCTTACTTTTTCACTCGAAATTTCATCAATAACAGTCATGGTCTCAAGACCGCTATAGCTGTCAACCACCAATATTTCATATGTAATATTGGTTGCATGAGATTGATTCAACAGAGCTTGCAGAACCATTTTCAAAATCTCATGCCTACGCCACGTTGAAACAACAATAGAGACATCCACAATTTTATTATTCATAAATTTACTGCAATTTATAAAATCTAATCCTAATCAAGAAATAAATTCCTATCAATAGGCATGACATATATCCCAAAATCATTGATATCGGGCCGGCAAAAGCCCCATATCTTTCTCCTTCAAAAGTAAGGAACAATATTGAAACCAGCAAAGAAACTCCCCACTTTAGGAAAACAACCCACCCGTTCTTCATCTTGTTAAAAACAACGTTTATGCATTCATCCAAAAAACACAGCAGCAAAGGCGCCATGAACACATAAATATAAGGCACGGCCGCAACATAATTTGATCCAAAAATTATGCGAACAACACTCTCCGAAAGAAAAAAAACAAATACAACAATAATCCCATACAACGCAATCACAAACAAAGTAATTTTAAAAAAATTTCTATATAGCAAATTCACATTACTTTGAGAATATATCAATTTCGGGGCCAGAACAATAATTGATATTGACCCTAGTACCATCAGATTATCATAAATCATTGCCGCAGCAGAATAGAATGAGAATTCTTGAGTCCCAATATAATTCTCAATAAAAACCCGATCTATCTTCTTAAAGGCGTACATCGAAAGCACAGCAAGTCCAAAAGGGAAGGATTTTTTTAGCAATTCGACGGCAATTTTTTTATCAAATATAAAAATTGAAAACTTGTTTATTTTTAGAAAAAATAAAAATATAAAACCGTAAACCAAAAATCCATCAAGCATCAATACTGTCAAGTAATACTTGTAATCGTAAACATCAAAAAAATAGAGAAATCCAATGACGGATATCTTTATACAATTTGATATTATTATTAGAGTAGAGTACGTAGAATTTTTTGATTTAGCTTGGAACCAAGCTATTGCGATAGAAAAAGCTTCTTTAAATAATATTGGAATCCCTAAAACAGCAAAATAATTTATACCAACTCTTTCTCTCCAGAAAACCATAAATGCGATAAAGGCAATTATTCCAAAAAGAAGTCTTATCCAGAAAGCTGTTGCGATTATTATATTTTCTAAAAAGTTATCGTTACACTCAACGATTCTCGGTACGATTACTTCTGCTCCGCAGAAAAAAGATATGGCCATAAAAATGGCCACTATCGATAACGCATACTGAAATGAGCCAAAAAGATCTGTTCCTAAACTTCTGGCCAAAATACCGCTAACAAAGACTCCGGCGCCAATAGTGAGCAGTCTTTCAATATTAAGAACAATAAAATTTCTAAGAATAATTTTATTCATAAAAAATATTTGCTTTGATCTTTATCATCAAAGCAAATATCCCGCTCAAATTATAGAACTGAAATTCTCGCTACCTTATTCATCAGTACATATAATTTCCGAAGTAGAAAAATTCTGTTATTTTTCTGATCCTCATCGTCAGAATTAACCATTACATTTTCAAAGAAATCATCAACAAAAGGACGCAATGAAGATAGCACCACCAAGCTTTGGTCGTATTCACCTTCTTTGAATTTACCAATCACCTCAGGCTCACATCTATCAATCGCCTGAAATAGATTAATTTCAGACTCCTCAACAAGAAGCTCTCTCTTGACATCGGAATACTGAGATATCTCTGATTTCTTAAGAATATTCTCGACACGCTTGTTGGCCGCGGCCAGGGCCGGAGCTTCGGGCAGCGCCGCAAAGGCGCGCACCGCTTCCAGGCGTTTTTGCACGTCGGACAGGCGCTGGGGCTGCAGGGCCAGCACGGCCTCCACCTCCTGGGCGCTGTAGCCTTGTTCGCGGAACATATTGGCCAGGCGGTCGTAGATGAATTCGACCAGTTGAGGCGTGGCGTCCTGGATCTTGTCACCAAAGGCAGGCAAGGTACTGACCAGCAGGGTTTCCAGATCCAGCTCCAGATCCTTTTCGACCAGCATGCGGATCACACCCAGCGCATGGCGGCGCAGGGCGAAGGGGTCGCGGTCCCCGGTAGGCAGATTGCCGATACCGAACATGCCGACCAGGGTTTCGAGCTTGTCGGCCAGGGCCACGATCACGCCGACATCGCCGCGCGGCAGTTCGTCGCCGGCAAAGCGGGGCTTGTAGTGGTCTTCGATGGCATCGGCCACAGCCACATCCAGGCCGTCGTTCTGGGCGTAGTAGCGGCCCATGATGCCCTGCAGCTCGGGGAACTCGCCCACCATGTCGGTGACCAGATCGGTCTTGGCCAGCATGGCGGCCTGATCAGCCAGACGTCCCAGCTCGGAGTTGCCCAGTTGCTGGGCAATGCTCTTGGCGATGGCGCGTACGCGGGCAATGCGCTCGCCCTGCGTGCCCAGCTTGTTGTGATAGACCACCTTGTCCAGCTGCTCTACGCGGCTGGCCAGGGTCTTTTTGCGGTCCTGGTCGAAGAAGAACTTGGCGTCGGCCAGACGGGGGCGCACCACACGTTCGTTGCCGCCGACCACGGCCGAAGCGTCCTGAGGCTGGATGTTGCTGACGATCAGGAACTGATGGGTCAGCTTTCCATTGGTGTCCAGCAGCGGGAAGTACTTCTGATTGGCCTTCATGGTCAGAATCAGGCATTCCTGAGGCACGGCCAGGAATTCCTTCTCGAATTCGCAGACCAGCACATTGGGGCGCTCGACCAGGGCTGTCACCTCGTCCAGCAGGGCCGGGTCGTCGATGGGGCGCACGTCGCCGCCAATGCGTTCGGCAGCCGCCTGCAGCTGGCGGGCGATATCGGCACGGCGCTCGGTAAAGCTGGCGATCACTGCGCCCTGTTCACGCAGTTGCTCGGCATAGCTGTCGGCATTCTGGATGACCACGGGGTCCACAGCGGCTTCAAAGCGGTGGCCATGCGTGGCGGCACCGGCCGTCAGTCCCAGGGCCTTCACGCCGATCAGCACCTGGGTGCCATGCAGCACGACCAGACCGTGGGCCGGGCGCACAAAGTGCACGCTGGTCCAGCCGTCCTGCAACTGGTAGCGCATGACCTTGGGGATGGGCAGCTTGGCCAGTGCTTCGTCCAGCGCCTTTTGCACGCCATCGGTCAGCAGCACGCCCTTGGCAGTGGATTCGTAGAACAGGGCTTCGGCCTTGCCTTCGCCCTGGCGCTTCAGAGCGGCCACGGCGGATTCGTCGGCCCCCAGGGCCGCCAGCTTTTTCAGCAGTGCAGCCGTGGGCTTGCCCTCGGCATCCAGCGCCACGGAGACAGGCATCAGCTTTTGCGAGACAGCCTTGTCTTCGGCCTGAGGCAGCACTTCGGTGATGTGCACGGCCAGACGGCGGGGCGACGCGTAGGCGGTCAGGCGCGACTCGGTCGATGCCAGCAGTCCCTGGGCCTTGAGCTGCTCGAAGATGACGGCGGCAAAAGCGTCACCCAGCTTTTGCAGCGCCTTGGGCGGCAGCTCTTCGACAAACAGTTCAACCAGTAGATTCGATGCGTTCATGATGATCTTGATAGCTGCCAGCGCTTGCTAGATCAAGGCTGGCTGCTGAAATTTTGGAATATGGGACGGTGGTAGCGTGAAAGCGGCTCAGGCAGGCTCAAGCGGCCTTCTTCGCTGCCTGCTCTGCGGCCTTGGCCAGCTCGGCCAGCACCTCGTCGGCATGGGCCTTGGGCGCCATGGGGAAGCCCAGACGTGCGCGGCTGTCCAGATAGCTCTTGCCCACGGCGCGGGCCAGGTTGCGGATACGGCCGATATAGGCAGCGCGCTCGGTCACCGAGATGGCACCACGGGCGTCCAGCAGGTTGAAAGTGTGGGCAGCCTTGAGCACCTGCTCATAGGCGGGCAGCGCCAGCTGGGCGTCGATCAGCTGATTGGCCGTGCCTTCGTGGGCAGCAAAGGCGCTGAACAGGAACTCGGCATTCGAATGCTCGAAGTTGTAAGTGGACTGCTCCACCTCGTTCTGGTGGAACACATCGCCATAGGACAGGCCGTCGGTATAGACCAGGTCGTATACCGACTCCTTGCCCTGCAGATACATGGCCAGACGTTCCAGGCCGTAGGTGATCTCGCCGGTGGCAGGCTTGCAGTCGATGCCGGCGACCTGCTGGAAATACGTGAACTGGGTCACTTCCATGCCGTTGAGCCAGACTTCCCAGCCCAGACCCCAGGCGCCCAGCGTGGGGTTTTCCCAGTCGTCCTCGACAAAGCGGATGTCGTTCTTCTTCAGATCGAAGCCCAGGGCTTCGAGCGAGCCCAGATACAGCTCGAGGATGTTGTCGGGTGCTGGCTTCAGAACAACCTGGAACTGGTAGTAGTGCTGCAGGCGGTTGGGGTTCTCGCCATAGCGGCCGTCCTTGGGGCGGCGGCTGGGCTGAACATAGGCTGCCTTCCAGGGCTCGGGGCCGATGGCGCGCAGAAAGGTTGCGGTGTGCGAGGTACCGGCGCCGACTTCCATGTCATAGGGCTGGAGCAATGCACAGCCCTGTTCGGCCCAGTAGGACTGCAGTTTCAGAATGATTTGTTGGAAGGTCAGCATGACTTGTATACGTTCGCGCGTCAGCAATCACTGGCGATTGCGGGCGGCATCTTCATTAAGAGGTGTTCTGGGCGGTATCGACCGCATAAGCGGTAGATTCTAAGTCTGTGCCACTGATCGCGGACGTAGTCTGTCTGCGCGGCCCCACAGCGGGCATTTTCACGAAAGGGCTCCAGCCGGCGATTTCAAAATGTGAAAAACAAAATGCTAGCGCTTACCACCCATGAATAGGCAGATTCAGCATCAATCGACTCTGAAACTATCGGATAGCGGGCGCAGTACGCTCACTTTTTAACAATTTCCGCGCAACTGCCATGCATCCCGGAACCGGCTGCTGCGGTTTGCCTCCTAGAATGATTCCTTTCCCGTCATCCTCTTTCGGAGTACGTCATGGATTTCATGAAAATCATCACCAAGCAACTGATCGAAATCATCGAATGGACCGATGATTCGCGCGACACGCTGTCGTATCGCTGGCCCGATGAAGACAAGGAAATCAAGAACGGCGCCCAGCTCATCGTGCGCGAGTCGCAGCAGGTGCAGTTCGTCTCCGAAGGCCAGTTTGCAGACCTGTTCAACCCGGGCCGCCATCTGCTGACCACGCAGAACATCCCGGTTCTGTCCACACTGCGCGGCTGGAAGTACGGCTTCAACTCTCCCTTCAAGTGCGATGTCTACTACATCAACACGCGCTTGTTCACGGGCAACAAATGGGGCACCTCCAACCCCATCATGATGCGCGACAAGGACTTTGGCGTGATCCGTCTGCGCGCCTTCGGTACCTATGACTTCCGCATCACCAACGCCGCCCTGTTCCTCAAGGAAGTGGCGGGCACGGACCAGAACTTCCGCATCGACGAGTTTGCCGACACCATGCGCTCGCGCATCGTCAGCATCTTCTCCGAGGCCCTGGCCAAGGCCCAGGTGCCGGCACTCGATGTGGCCCAGCGCTACAGCGAGCTGGGCGACGCACTGCTGCAGCTCATCAACCCGGCCGTCAGCGAGAAATACGGCCTGGAAATCACCAGTTTCCTGCTGGAAAACGTTTCCGTGCCGCCCGAGGTGGAGCAGGCCATCGACAAGCGCTCCAGCATGGGCGCCATCGGCAACCTCAACGACTATGTGAAATACCAGATGGGCCAGGCCATGGCCAACGGCGGCGAAGGCGCTGCCGCAGCCACCATTCCGGCCACCATGGCCATGGGCTTTGGCATGGCCCAGGAAATGATGAAGGGCATGCAGGGCGGCGGCGCTGCAGGCGCCCCGGCCGCTGCGGTGGCAGACCCCTTTTCGCCGGCCGCAGCGCAAGCCGCCCAGACGCCTGCCGCCCCGGCCGCCGCCGGTCTGCAGGTGCTGACCCCCGCCCAGGCGGCCCAGGTGCTGGGCGTGGCCGAGGCAGATGTGCTGGCCGAAATCCAGGCCGGCAACCTCAAGGCCCGCCAGATCGGCAGCCAGTGGCGCATCGCCCAGGCTGCGCTGGACGAATTTCTGCGCGGCTGATCCGCAACCCATGGCATCGGGTGCACGTCATGAATGAACACAAACCGGTTTTCATCAGCACCACTCCGGTGCTGGCATCCCTGGACATGGCGCGCACCGTGGCTTTCTACGCCCGCGTGCTGGGCGCCAGAACCGTCCACGCCCAGCCCGGTGAGTACGCCATCGTCTCGCTGGGTGGGCTGGAGCTGCACTTCTGGGCCTGCCAGAACCCGGAGATTCCCAGGCAGACCAGCTGCCGTATCCAGGTGGCGGGAATTACCGCCTTGCATGCACAGTGTCTGACCGAGAATGCGGTTCACCCCAACGGCGGTCTGCGCCAGCAGCCTTGGGGTACCCAGGAATTCAGTCTTCTCGACGAGGACGGCAACTGCGTGACCTTCTACGAAACCCATCCCGCCGCTGCTGCCGCCTGAACCCGTTTTTGCCGTGGCCACACCCGCTTCTTCCTCTCGCTCTTCCGGATCTGCATTTACCCCTGTCTCCGAGACGGCGCCCACCTCCATGGTGGGCCGGCATGTCTGCCCCGAATGCGGCGGCAATCTGGAGTGGAATGCCAAGGCCCAGTCGCTCAAATGCCCTTACTGCGGCACCGTCGTTCCCTGGAGCGAGCAGACGCAGCCCGAGCTGGGACGCACCGTGGTGGAGCAGGATCTGGCCGAGGCCTTGCGCAACCCGGCCAGCGGTCGCGGCTGGGGCTCGGACGAGCGCTACGAGGTGCAGTGCCAGAACTGCCGCGCCATCTCGGTATTTCTCGGCAAGCACGTGGCCCAGCGCTGCGACTTCTGCGGCTCGCCGGCCATCGTCGCCCATGAGGAGCGCAGCGACGCCATCACGCCGCAGAGCATTCTTCCGTTCAAGATCAGCGACGGCCAGATTCGCGACAAGATCCGTCAGTGGTATGGCAGCCGCTGGTTTGCGCCCAGCAAGCTCAAGAGCGCCGCGCTGACGGACACGCTGCACGGCATCTATCTGCCCTATTGGACCTTTGACGCCCATGCCAGCGCACAGTGGTGGGCAGAGGCCGGCTATTACTACTACACCACCGAGTCCTATCGCGACGGCAACGGCAATCTGCAGACCCGCCAGGTCCAGCATGTGCGCTGGGAGCCGGCATCGGGCAGCTTGGAGCATTTCTTCGACGATGAGCTGGTGCCCGGCACCGTGGGCGTGCAAGCCCATCTACTGCGCCAGGTGGAGCCCTTCCCGACCACCACCGACCTCAAGCCCTACAGCCCGGAGTTCGTGCGCGGCTGGACGGTGGAGCGCTACCAGGTGGACCTCTCCAAGGCCGCCAGGATCAACGAGGAAGACATGGACAGCCAGCTGCGCAGCATGTGCTCGCGTGAGGTGCCGGGCGACACGCAACGCAATCTGCAGGTCCAGCGCCAATACTCGGGCCGCAGCTTCAAGCACACGCTGGTGCCGGTCTGGCTGGTCGGCTACACCTATGGCAGCAAGAACTACCAGATCGTGGCCAATGGCTATACCGGCCAGATTGCGGGCGAGCGGCCATACAGCTGGGTCAAGATCATGTTTGCCGTGCTGGCCGCAATCGTGCTCGTCATGCTGATTGCACCGCTGTTTGTGCAGCAGTGATCGCCTGCCATACCGGCCTGGGACACCGAGCAAGGGCCTGAGCCGGTCGCCCCGCCCCGCAGCGATGGTGCCGTCCCCCTCCCGCGTAGCGAGAGAGGGAGAAACGGTGGAGCCGCCAAGGTGGGGCCGCCTAGGTGGAGCCGCCCAGGTGGGGCCGCCAAGGCGGAGCAGCTCAGGGGATGACTACCAATTTCCCCAGACTTCCTCGGCCAGACCAAACGCCGTGCTCGCGCCCGAGCCGCTGGTCACCGCCACCACGCGTGTCGCGGCATCGGGCGCTTTGACAAAACAAGGGGCTTCGGCACTGGAGGGGTAGATGCCCGTCCAGCGCTCCACAACCTGGGCCTTGTCGATATGCAGCGCCTCGTGCATATGGCGCAGCATGAGCTGGTCGACGGCTTCGCTGGCAAAAGGCTGGGGTGCGCTGCCGTAGTGGTGCGAATCGCCCACCACGAGCGAGCCGTCGGCGCTTTGCACGGCAATCAGGTGGATGCCGTGCTTCAGGCATTGCGCCTCCTCAAGCTCCAGCTGAGCGCGCAGTGCTGCGGCTTCGGGCAGCGCGCTATAGCCCTCGTAGCGCACCAGGCTCAGATCCCCCATGACCGAGCCTTCGAGCTTGAAGCCCGCTTGCGGCTTGACGCGCAACATCTGCAACTGGCATAGCTGCACTTTGTTGTCAGTCCATTCGCTGGCGAACAGCCCGCCTGGATCGGCGTTGTTGCAGACCACCACACGTTCGGCATGGTAAATACCTCGCGAGGTGGTGACGCGCGGCGTTGCCACTTCCGTCACGCTTTCGCTATAGGCGAAATCCACTCCAAGCGTCTGCTGCAGCCACAGGGCCAGTTGCGGGATGGCTGTGCGTGACTCCACGCGCAGCTCATGCGGGCTGTAGAGCACGGATTGCAGCCCGTCGGTGCGCAGCGCCGGATGGCGCGCCGCGGCCTGGGAGGGCGTCAGCAGCTCACAACCTGCGCCCATTTCGGTGTGCATAAAGGCTTCAAGCACTGCTGCGGCAGCAGGACGGCGCGCCGTCAGCCACAGGCCGGAATGAAGGACACCGATACCGGCCTTGGGCGCAATCTCGGCCCAGACATCGCGTGAGCGCATGGCGCGCCGCCAATGGGCACCGGCGCGCTGGCCCGTGATGGTGACAAAGCCGAAGTTGCGAATCGAGGCGCCCAGGCAGGCGCCGTCGCGCTCTATCACCAGCACGGAGCGACCGCGCGTGGCCGCGGTATAGGCATGGGCCAGGCCGACAATGCCGGCGCCGACGACGATCAGATCGTAGTTTTTCATAGCGTTACAGAAAAAGCAGACAAGCCAAGTCCCTGCCGCAGCGCCAAGGCGATGCAGCGAGAGACGTTCGGAGAATCAAGTGACGTGGAGAAAGTCCTCAGCGCTGGCGCCAGTGCTGGGTACGCCGCTGCAGCCAGGCATCCAGCAGCGCAATCAGCAGGCGACCGGCGGCTGCGGTTGCAAAGATCAGCGTGGCCATGGCGGCAGCGGGAGCGGTATCGCCCGCGTCATCCATGGCCAGCACGGCCACCGAGGCCAGTGTGGTTTCGGGCGAGTACAAGAAGACCACTGCCGACACCGTGGTCATCGCATTCACGAAGAAGTAGCCCGCCACCTGCATCACCGCAGGCAGGCACACAGGCAGGTGCACGCGCCACAGCAGCGTCCAGAACGGCACGCCCATGGAATCGGCCACGCGTTCGTATTCGGCGTCCAGCTGCTGCAAGGCGGTGAGCTGGGTGATGTGCGCCACCGAGAAGAAATGCGCCACCGAGCACAGCACCAGAATGCCCATGGACCCGTACAGAAAGTGCAGTGGATTGCTGCCCGAATTGAAGAACAGGATATAGCCCAGACCCAGCGCCAGCCCCGGCACCGCCATGGGCAGAGTGGCCACTGCGTGCAACCACTGGCGCACGCGGCCCCAGCTCGTGGGCTTGGCCACCAGATAGGCGCTCAGAAAGCTCAGCAGCGCGCCGGTTGCCGCCGTGGCCACGGCCATGGTCAGCGAGTTGGCGTAACTGGCCCAGCCGCCGCCATCCATCAGGTCGAACCGGTAGTTCCTGAGGGTCAGCGTGAGGTTGTAGGGCCAGAAGCTGAC
The DNA here is from genome assembly GCF_000761245.1 of Comamonas testosteroni. GTDB lineage: Bacteria > Pseudomonadota > Gammaproteobacteria > Burkholderiales > Burkholderiaceae_C > Comamonas > Comamonas testosteroni_C. The sequence goes on from NZ_AWOR01000068.1 coordinate 163,480, forward strand.
CAGGGATGCCAGCACGGCCACTCCCATCACCGCCAGCAGCGCCAAAGCCATCAGGCTGCAATACACCAGCAGCGCACGGTCAAGCGACGCACAGGGCTGCGGCACCAGAGGCACGGCCCGCACGCTCATGGCTGCGGCCTGCCGGGCACGCAAATGGCGCTCGGCGGCAAAGGCCAGGCCCGCTGGCACCAGCAGCAGCATGGCCACCACGGCTCCCATGGACAGGTTTTGCTGGCCAATCACCTGCTTGTAGATATCGGTGGCCAGCATCTGCGTGTTGCCGCCAATCACCTTGGGCACGCCAAAGTCGGTGACCACCAGGACGAACACCACGATCCAGGCAATCATCAGTCCATAACGGCTGGCTGGCAGTGTGACCTGGCAGAAGCTGCGCCAGCGGCCTGCGCCCAGCGTGGCGGCGGCCTCATACAGGCGTGCATCGCCCGAGGCCAGCGTGGTGCACAGAATCATCAGCGCATGCGGAAACGTCCACAGCACCGAGCCAAGGATAATGCCAAACGGGCCGTAGGCCGTGCCGCCCGCCAACCAGCTCTTGAGCAGACCCTGGGCGCCAAAAAGATAGATCAGGCTGATGGCCATGAGCAGCGACGGCGCCAGCAGAGGCACCAGGGCAATGGCGCGAAAGAACCGGGCCAGCGGCATGCAGCTGCGCATCACGCCATAGGCATAGCCATAGGCCAGGGCCACACACAAGGTGCTGCTGATGGCCGACAGCCACAGGCTGTTGAACAGCGACTGGCCTACGCCCGGCGTTTGCGCATAGGCGAGGTACTGGGCCAGGCCCGAGAACTGGCCATCGGCCGACACAAAGCTGCGGCCCAGCAGCGCTCCCACGGGCAGTGCAATGGCCACCAGCAGCGCGCCCAGCAGGCCCAGCACCGACAGGCCCAGCCACAGCTTTTCCCAATGAAAAAAGCGCGTTTGCCGTGGCGCCACAGGGCCGGTGCCTTGCTGCTGGCGTGATGCCGCTGCGGGCGCATAGCTCCGCACGGGCAGCGCAGAAGAAGAGGCATCCATGCTCATGCCGCCTTTCGCACAATCTCGGGCGCTGCCAGCGACTGCAGCGCAGCCGCCGGCAACTCTATCAGCACCTCACCCTGCAGCCAGTCGGGCAGGCGCGCGTCATGGCGCAGCGGCCATTGCACATCGATCTGGCATTGCAGCGTGGGGCTGAACACGCGCACCAACACCAGCGAGCCCAGGAACGAGGTCTCGACCACCCGCGCCCGGAACAGATTGGGCAGTGCTGCCGGCTGGGCCGGGTGCAGCACCACGCTTTCGGGCCTCACGCCCACCAGCAAGGCATCACCGGCCTCAAAGCCGGCAGTGCAGCATTCAAGCCGCCCCTCGCCCACGCGCACCGCATCGCCCGACTCGGCCACGGCGGGCAGCAAATTCATGCGCCCCACAAAACCGGCCGCAAAGTGACTGACCGGCTTGGCGTAGAGCTGCTCGGGCGAGCCCTGCTGCTCGATACGCCCCTGGTGCATCAGCACCACGCGGTCGGCCATGGACAGCGCCTCTTCCTGGTCGTGCGTGACCATCACGCAGGCAATGCCCAGCTGACGCTGCAACTGGCGGATTTCGCTGCGCAGCTCGGTGCGCACCTGGGCATCCAGCGCGGACAGCGGCTCGTCCAGCAACAGCAGACGCGGGCGCGGCGCCAGTGCGCGGGCCAGCGCAATGCGCTGCTGCTGGCCACCCGACAATTGCGCCGGATAGCGCTGCGCCTGCGCGCCCAGGCCTACCAGAGCCAGCATCTCCTGCACCCGGGCCTGCACCTGCGCCGCAGGCTGGCCCTTGAGACCAAACGCCACATTCTGGGCCGCCGTCAGATTAGGAAACAATGCGTAGCTCTGGAACACCACGCCAAAGCCCCTGCGCGCGGCAGGCCAGCGCGTGATGTCCTCGCCCTGAAACAGAATGCGGCCCGCGTCGGCCTGCTCGATGCCGCACAGAATGCGCAGCAGCGTGGTCTTGCCGCAGCCCGAAGGGCCCAGCAGGCTGACGAACTCGCCGCCCTCCACCAACAGGTCAATGTCGCGCAGCACCGGGGTGTCTTTGTACCGCTTGGCGATATGGTCAATGCGCAGCATGTATCTCTTTCAACGTGCAAACAATCCGAAGGCAGTTCCGATCTGTATCGCTCGAAATGCCACCCTGCTGCATGTGCCCCCCTGTCGCCAGTGACAGCGAGCAAGGGCCGCCCCGCAGCGAGGCTGCAGTCCCCCTCCGGCGCGTAGCGCCAGAGAGGGGGAAGGCGCGCAGCCGTCTAGGCAAAGCGCCTCAGGGGGGTGATTACTTTTTCTCCGCCTTGGCTTCGTAGCGACGGCTCCATTCGGAAAGAATGCGATCGCGATTGACCGCGGCCCAGTTGAAGTCGTTTCTGGCCAGGCGCTTTTCCAGGTCAGCCGGAATGAATTCGTGTTTTTCCTGGGCTTCAGGCAATGCCAGTACGGCGAAGTTGGCGGCGTAGAGCTTGTTGGCATCGGGCGTCACCGCCCAGTCGGCCAGGGCCTTGGCAGCCTCCTGCTTTTTGCTGGCCTTCAGAATGGCCGTGGCCTCCACATCCCAGCCCAGGCCTTCCCTGGGGAAGACGATGTTTATGGGCGCCCCGTCCTTCTTGGTCTTGTTGGCCCGATACTCAAAGCTCAGACCCACGGGAAACTCGCCCGCGCCGGCCTGGCGGCAGGGCTTGGAGCCACTGTGCGTGTAGACGCCGATGTTCTGGTGCAGCGCATCCATGTAGGCCCAGCCCTTGTCCTCGCCCATCATCTGCAGCCAGGCGGCCACCATCAGATAGCCGGTGCCGCTGGACGCGGGGTGGGGCATGGTGATCGCGCCCTTGAATTCGGGCCTGGTCAGGTCGGCCCAGCTGGCAGGCGTGGGCAGCTTGCGTTTTTCGCCTTCCACAGTGTTGAAGCAGACGGCGGACGACCACAGATCCATGCCCACCCAGGTCGGCGTGGCTGCCGCATCGCGCATGGTGGAGCGCACCTTGGCCAGGTTCCTGGGCGCATAGGGCTGCAGCATGCCTTGCTTGTCCAGCAGCATCAGCGATGTGGCGGCCACACCCCAGATCACATCGGCCTGGGGATTGGCTTTTTCGGCCAGCAGGCGCGCAGTGATGATGCCCGTGCTGTCGCGCACAAACTTCAGCTCGATGTCGGGATGGGCTTTTTCAAAAGCCGCCTTGTAGGCCTTGATCTGGTCGGCCTCCAGGGCCGAATACACGAGCAGATCGGTCCTGGCGTGGGCGGCGGAAGCCAGGCCCAGCAAGGCCGTGGCAACCGTGGCAAAGGCGATCGAGGTAAAGCGGCGAGTGGCGGGTGCAAAAGCGTGGCGCATGGATGACAGTCCCTTGGATTGATCGTTGCCGCCCGACCAACGCGATCATTTGCGGCATGAGGGAACTGTAGAAACTCACTGTGAAACGCTGGTGTCATAGAACTGAAATCTGCCAAGGATGTCATCAGCAAACTTTGTAGTCAGCGCGCCGCGTCAGCGTTCGCCATCGAGATGCTATTGAATCAAAAGCATATTGCGCTTTACCCGTCTCATATTTATATAAAAAATCATCTACAAACCTTCGCATATATGCGCAAGAAGCTATTGAAATCAAAGCAACTCATCCACATTGCTGCTCGCAGCGTTCATGGTGAAATCCGGGTACCGCTTTCTTGAAGACCTTGTCATGTTTGCCACACAGCTCAAATCCTTTTTCTGGGTCGCCCGCCTCGGCAGCATCACGCAGGCAGCGCGCCAGCTGGGGCTGAGCCAGCCCACGGTCACAGCGCAGATCAAGGCCTTGGAGGAGCTGTATGAGGTCGAGCTGTTCACGCGCCAGAGCGGAAGGCTGGCCATCACCGATGCGGGCCTGAAGCTGCTGCCGGAAATAGAGAAGCTGCTGCTGCAGTCGGCCCAGATCGAATCGGCGCTGCGCCAGTCAGGCCATGTCAACCAGGGCCAGCTGCGCATAGGCGCAACAGCGCCCTACTATGTGCTGGACATCGTCAGGCGCTATCAGCAGCACTATGCGCTGGTGGAGGTGAGCATCGTCAACGGCAATTCGCGCCAGATGATTCAGGCGCTGGCCGAGTATCAGGTGGACCTGGCCACCTCTTCGCACCTGGACACCGACCCGCGCCTGCTGCGCCTGGAGCTGGGGCGCGACCCGCTGGCCCTGGTCGTGAACCGGCAGCATGCGCTGGCCGGGCAGAAGTCCGTAGCCATCAAGGATCTGGCAAAGAACACGCTGATCCTGCGCGAGCGCGGCTCCATGACCCGGCAGATGACCGAGCAGATGCTGGAAGCCGCTCAGGTCAGCCCGCACCGGATTCTGGAAATTGCCAGCCGCGAATCCATACGCGAAGCCGTGATACGCCAGATGGGCATCAGCATTTTTGCGCGGCACGAAGCATCGGCCCACCCGGACCTCGTCGTTCTAGACCTGGAAGGCGAGGTTCCCAGCCTTCCCGAATACCTGTACTGCCTGCGAGAGCGGCGCGATGCGCAGCTGATTCAGCCATTTCTGCAGATGGCCGAATCAAGAAAGAACTAATCGAACAGTTCGGCCTGCTTGAATGCAGGCTGATGCAGATCCTTTTCGGACAAGGAAAAAGCGATATCGAGCTGTGGCCATGCAATAGCTATGTCAGGGTCGCTCCAGAGCAGGCCCCGATCGGACTCCGGCGCGTAATAGGCCGTGGTCTTGTACACAAGGTCTGCTGTGTCACTGAGCACCACGAAGCCATGGGCAAAGCCCGGCGGAATCCAGAGCTGGTGGTGATTCTCGGCACTCAGCTCCGCTCCCACCCATTGACCAAAAGTGGGCGAGCTGCGGCGAATATCCACCGCCACATCAAACACCGCACCCGAAATCACACGCACCAGCTTGCCCTGGGCATGGGGCGGCAGTTGGTAGTGCAGCCCGCGCAGCACGCCCTTGCTGCTGCGGCTGTGGTTGTCCTGAACGAACTCGTAGTTCGTGCCCGTCGCCTGGTTGAAGAGATCCTGGCGAAAGCTTTCCACGAAAAGTCCCCGCCCATCCCGATGAATCGTGGGTTTGAACAGCTTGATCTCGGGGATCGCAGTCGGAACCACCTTCATCGCGCTCCAGCCTCCAGACATTGCATCAGATACCGTCCATAGCCGTTCTTGAGCAACGGCCTTGCCAGCTCGGCGAGCTGCGTGGCGTCAATCCAGCCAGCACGAAATGCGATTTCTTCCGGGCACGCAACCTTCAACCCCTGACGCTGCTCAAGGGTTGCAATGAATTGACCTGCCTCCAGCAGACTGTCATGGGTGCCAGTGTCGAGCCAGGCATAGCCTCGCCCCATCAGCTTCACATTGAGCTGACCTCTTTCGAGATAAATACGATTGATGTCTGTGATTTCCAGCTCGCCTCTGCCAGAAGGCTTGAGAGTCTTTGCAATCTCGACCACTTGCGAATCGTAGAAATACAGCCCCGTCACTGCGTAATTGGATTTTGGCTCGACCGGTTTTTCCTCTATCGAGAGCACCTGCCCCTGCTGGTCAAATTCCACCACCCCGTAGCGGCTGGGATCCTGCACATGATAGGCAAACACCGTCGCCCCATCCTGGCTCTGATTGGCAACTTTGACCAAGGTCTGCAGATCATGGCCGTGGAAAATATTGTCTCCAAGCACCAACGCGCAAGAGGCCCCACTCAGGAAAGACTCGGCAATCAAAAAGGCCTGCGCCAAACCATCAGGGCTAGGCTGCACCGCATATTCAAGCTCAAGCCCCCATTGCAGCCCATCACCCAACAATTGCTGAAAGCGCGGCGTATCCTGCGGCGTGCTGATGATCAAGATGTCCCGGATGCCCGCCAGCATCAGCGTGCTCAGCGGGTAGTAGATCATGGGCTTGTCGTAGATCGGCAGCAGCTGTTTGCTGATGGCCAGGGTGGCGGGGTGCAGACGGGTGCCGGAGCCGCCAGCCAGAATGATGCCTTTGCGCTGTGTCGTCATGATGAATCAATGGATAGCTTCAAACGCTTTACGGATAAGCACTTGAAGCGAATTATTGGAAGATTACAGAATCTCGCGCAGCATGCGCTCCACGCCTTGCTGCCATGCCGGCAAATGCAGTTGCATGACCGCTTGCAGCTTCTGTGTATCCAGGCGCGAGTTCAAGGGCCGCGCCGCCGGTGTCGGGAAAGCCGTGGTCGACACGGCAGCAATGCTTTGCACCTTCCAGTCCAGATCCGGACGCAGGCTTTGGGCGCGCTCGATCACATGGCAGGCATAGGCATGCCAGTTGGTCTCTCCTGCCGCGACCAGATGGTAGAGACCGCCATCGCCTTCATGAGCGCTCACATGGCGCACGGCATGGGCCGTGACATCGGCAATCAGATCGGCGCCGGTCGGTGCTCCCCATTGATCGTTGATCACGCTGAGCGCCTCACGCTCCTGCGCCAGGCGCAACATGGTCTTGGCAAAGTTGCCGCCACGTGCTGCATAGACCCAGCTGGTGCGAAAAATCAGGTGGCGGCAATTCGTGGCAGCAATTCGCTGCTCGCCCTCCAGCTTGGTGCGACCGTAGACCGATAGCGCCCCGGTCGCATCGCCCTCCTTGCGCGCCGCACTGCCAAAGCCGTCGAAGACATAGTCGGTGCTGTAGTGCACCAGCAAGGCGCCCAGGCTTTTAGCCTCCTGCGCCATGACTTCAGGGGCTTCGGCATTCAGGTGCCAAGCCAGATCTGGCTCGCTCTCGGCCTTGTCCACTGCCGTATGCGCTGCGGCATTGACGATCACATCTGGGCGCACGCTGCGAATGGTCTGCGCCAGCGTCTGCAGATCGCCGATATCACCGCACAGACCATTTCCATCCACATTCACGCTCTGGCGATCCAGCGCAATCACCTCGCCCAAAGGGGCGAGGCTTCGCTGCAGCTCCCAGCCGACCTGACCGTTCTTGCCCAGCAAGAGCAGCTTCATGCCGAAGCCTCTGCGGTGTACTGCTTTTGCACCCAGTCGCGGTATGCGCCCGATTGCACATTGGCCACCCACTCGGGGTTGGCCAGATACCACTGCACGGTCTTGCGAATGCCTGTCTCGAAGGTCTCGGCCGGCTTCCAGCCCAGCTCACGCTCGAGCTTGCGCGCATCGATCGCATAGCGGCGATCATGGCCGGGACGGTCGATCACATAGGTGATCTGCTCGGCATAGGCCTTGCCATCGGCGCGCGGGCGCAGCTCGTCGAGCAAGCTGCACACGGTCTTGACGATGTCGATATTGGCCTTCTCGTTCCAGCCGCCCACGTTATAGGTCTCGCCCAGTTGGCCGGCCTCCAGCACACGGCGGATGGCGCTGCAATGGTCGCGCACATACAGCCAGTCACGCACCTGCATGCCGTCGCCGTAGATGGGCAGCGGCTTGCCTGCCAGCGCATTGACAATGACCAGCGGGATGAGCTTTTCCGGGAAATGCAGCGGGCCGTAATTGTTGCTGCAGTTGGTCGTCAGCACCGGCAGGCCGTAGGTGTGATGCCAGGCACGCACCAGATGGTCCGAAGCAGCCTTGCTGGCCGAGTACGGGCTGTTGGGCTCGTAATTGTGCTCTTCGGTAAACGCAGGGTCCGTGGGCGCCAGCGTGCCATAGACCTCGTCGGTGGAGACATGCAGAAAACGGAAGCCGGACTTGGCCTCGTCCTCCAGACCATTCCAATAGGCACGCACTGCCTCCAGCAGGCGGAAAGTGCCCACCACATTGGTCTGTATGAAATCCTCGGGACCATGAATGGAGCGGTCCACATGCGACTCGGCCGCCAAGTTCACCACGGCGCGAGGCTGGTGCTGCGCCAGCAATTGCGCCAGTTGTGCATTGTCGCCGATATCGGCCTGCACGAAAACATGGCGGGCATCGCCCTTCAAGCTGGCCAGATTCTCCAGATTGCCTGCATAGGTCAGTTTGTCGATATTGACCACAGGCTCGTTCACATATGCCAGCCAGTCGAGAACAAAGTTGGCGCCGATAAAGCCTGCACCGCCGGTTACAAAAATCATAGAGAGATGCCTCTAAATTTCAGTGATAGCGATAAGACCCAACCCATGGCCATCAAGCCTGTGCACTCAGCCCCAACGCTTTTCAGCCATCACCAGCAGGCCATCAAAAATCAGGTTGTTGATCAGCTCAAAAGGCCTGGTCATGCTCGGAGACATTTTCCAGCCGGCGCCGCCCGCCATGATGCACATCGGCTCTGCGCCGCAGTGTTCGGCCAGGTGCTGGTACATGCGCTCCACCGCACCCGCAATGGCATAGGTTCCGCCGCTGGTCAGCGCATCGCTGGTGTTCTTGGGAAAGCACCTGACTTCACCGGTCGGCACGTGCAGACCCGCAGTGCCGCCTTCCAGGGCCCTGAGCATGATGCCATGCCCGGGAATGATCAGGCCGCCCAGAAATCGGCCTTGCGCATCCATGGCGTCGACCGTCACTGCGGTGCCCACCATAACCGTGATCAAAGGCCGGGCCTCGCCCAATTGCAACATGTGGTGACGTGCACCAATCATGGCCACCCATCGGTCCGCCCCCAGCCTGGAAGGATGGTCATAGCCATTGGTCACGCCGGCTTCTGCAATAGACGGAACTACCCATTGAGGCTCGAGATTCCATCCCAGCATGAGTTCGATCTGCTCGTGCACCCTGCGCCTTGCCGTCTCACCGGCAACCACGCAGCCCAGCATGCGCTCAGGAGCCGGCAAGCCTGCCCAGGCACCATCTGCCAAGCGCTCAATATGCTCCAGGAACTCCGCTCCATGGGCCAGCAAGGCAGCACCCGGGCGATGATCTTCATACATGGCCCACTTCAAACGGGTGTTGCCAATGTCTATGGCCAAAAATGTCATGCGGCGGATTATCAGCACTTTTCTCTTCGTCAGACAGCCGTTTGTCACATTCATTACAAGCGGGCAGGAAATTGTCAAAGAAAGCGCTCAGTCCATATCCTGCAAGGATTCATTTCGATTTCCCGTTAAAGTGAACCGCCTTCTTCCACTAATTTTGAGGAGTCGAAACCATGGGTCTGTTCAGTTTCATCAAGGAAGCCGGAGAAAAACTGTTTGGCGGCAGTGACGCACATGCTGCTGCACCGGCCGAAGACTTGAATGCCAAGGCGGCTCAAGCGATCGCCAGCTATGTCAACACTCAGAATCTTGGCGTATCCGACCTGCAGGTTCAGTTCGATGGCTCTCAAGGCAAGGTGACGGTCAACGGGACCGCCCCCACTCAGGCCATCAAGGAAAAAGTGACGCTGTGCTGCGGCAATGTGGCCAATGTCCAGTCCGTGGACAACCTGATGACGGTCACCAACCCCGAGCCAGAAGCCCAGTACCACGATGTGGTGCGCGGTGACACCCTGTCGGCCATCTCCAAGAAGTACTATGGCGACGCCAACAAGTACAACGTGATTTTTGAAGCCAACAAGCCCATGCTCAGCAACCCGGACAGGATCTATCCCGGCCAGAAGCTGCGCATCCCGGCGCTGTAAATACGGCCCTGCATATACGGTCAGGCATAAAAGCGCTCGGAAGAGCGCTTTTTTTATTCGTGACAAAGCTAGACTGCAGCTTATGAAAACTCTGCTCACAGGCGGCGCCGGCTATATCGGCAGCCATACCGCCATTGAACTGCTAGGCAAAGGCCATGAAGTCGTGATTTTCGACAACTTCAGCAACAGCCATCCTGAAGCCATCCGCCGCGTGGAGCAAATCACTGGACGCACCATTGCCGTGATCAATGGCGATGTACGCGATCAAGCTGCACTTGAGCAGGCATTGCGGGAGCATGGCATTGACAGCGTCGTGCATTTGGCTGGCAAGAAGGCCGTGGGCGAGTCATCCGCACAGCCAGTTGACTACTACGACAACAATGTCAACGGAACCCTTGTTTTACTGCGGGCGATGCAAAGTCTGGCGATACACAAGCTTGTCTTCAGCTCGTCCGCCACCGTCTACGGGACGCCCCAATACCTGCCCTATGACGAAAAACACCCCACGGCGGCGATGAATCCCTATGGGCGGACCAAGCTCATGGCAGAAGAAATCCTCGCCGACCTGGCGCACTCGGACTCCAAATGGAGCATGGCCGTTCTGCGCTATTTCAACCCCATCGGAGCACATCCCAGCGGCCTGATTGGCGAAGACCCGGCAGATATTCCCAATAACCTTCTACCCTACATCGCACAGGTTGCAGTGGGAAGGCGCGACAAGCTGCAGATTTTTGGCGGCGACTACAACACACCGGATGGCACGGGAGTGCGCGACTATCTTCACGTCGTGGATCTCGCCAGCGGACATGTCAAGGCCCTGGAAAAGCTTGCGTCTGGTGTCATGACCTTCAACTTGGGCACCGGCAAGGGCTTTAGCGTGCTCGACGTTCTGCACGCCTTCGAGAAGGCCTGCGGCAAGGCCATTCCATACGCCATTACCGAGCGACGCCCCGGCGATCTGCCAAGCTATTACGCCAACCCTGATCACGCCCTGAAAACCCTTGGCTGGCAAGCCGAGCATGATCTGGACACCATGTGCGCCGACACATGGCGCTGGCAAAGCCGCAACCCCAACGGCTATCGCTCGATCTAGAAGCTACCGATCAAGCCCTGCGCATTACTGATGCCAGGGCAGGCCGCGCTTGCGCCAGCCACCCAACTGGCCTCGTTGGCCGTTGGCGTCAACGTCGCCCTCAAAACCTTCAAGAATGTTGTAGGCCTCGACTCCCAGGCCCGCAGCACGCTGGGCGGCCGCAACGGAACGCACTCCGCTGCGGCACAGAAGCACCACTTTCTTGCCCTCGGGTACTGCTGCTCGCAGTTCGGCGTCAAAGTTCTGGTTGACGGCCATGCCGGGCCACTGCTTCCAGGCCACGGCAACAGCGCCTGGCACCTTGCCCACCCACTCGCGCTCGGCATCGGTGCGCACATCGACCAGAACGGCCTCGCCAGCCTGCAGCCATTGCCAGGCCAGTTCCGCCGGCACATCGCCGGCATAGCCGGCAGCGGGTTGGATTTGGGTTGTATTGCTCATTTCATTCCTCGTCTCGGTCATTGCCGCTATTCCCAAACCGGCAGAGGCCTGTCTCTCAAGGCTCTGCGCAAGTGCTTCCAGTCGGGCAGCACCTGAGCCACCACAGCCCAGAACTGCGGGCTGTGATCCATATGATGCAGATGGGCGAGCTCATGCACCACCACATAGTCGATGATTTGCGGGCTGTGCTGCATCAACCGCCAGTTCAGACGAATAATCCCGCTGCTGTTGGCACTGCCCCAGCGCGTGCTGGCACTTGTCAGGCGCAGCGCATTCCAGCGCACGCCCATGAGTGCGGCAAAGTGCAGCATGCGGGCCGTGAAATAGCTGCGCGCCTCCCGCAGGATCCAGGCCTGAACGGTTGCGCGCACCTGAGCTGCCGGTGCCTGCGGCGGCAGGGGAAGGTGCAGGCTTTGCGAGCCATCGATCCCCTGCTCTCTATGCGTCTGGCGGGTACGCAGCAGTTGTGGCGCATCCCCGGTCAGCCGCAAATTCATGGGCTGCCCCAGGTAGTCAAGCACGCCTCCATCCTGCCAGAGAATGCGCGCCTCCTGCTTGATCTGCTGTCGCTGTCCGGCTTCCTGCAGCTTGCGCACAATCCAGCCGGCCTTGGTCTGCAACGCTGATTCGATCTCGCGCATGGCCACCCATTGCGGAGCGGTGACTTCAAGCCCTTGCTGCCCTACGCTGAAGCCGATGCTGCGGCGCGCCGAACGGCGCAGCAGATAAGCCACCTCACACCCTTGCAAGCGGGCGCTGTGGCTGGCTTCCGGATGTACCAGAAGTGCGGGCTCTGCAGGCAGCTCATCCTCTTCAGAATCAATAGCACCCACCGAAATACTGACGGGCGCTACAGGCTGACTATTCTCAAATTCCAGCTCGGATTGATCCAAACGCCGTTCAATCGCTTCAGGGCCACTGCGCCGGCGCTTGCGCGGCACTAACCCACCCTGCCCATCCCCCACCGCAGGCGGCACCAGCCATTGCCAAGCTTGCTGCAAGCTATCGCCTGTGGACATGGGCAGTTTTGCCTTATTTGCGGTAGGCCTCGGGGTCCAGGCGCTGCATTTCGGACTCGATCCAGGCCTCGACCTCGACCATCAGCTCGTCATGCTTGCGGCCGACCGAAGAAATGGGCTTTCCTATGGAAACCTCCACCACACCGGGCTTTTTGATGAAGGCCTTGCGCGGCCAGCACTTGGCCGAGGTAACAGCGATGGGTACCACGGGCGCACCCGTCATGATGGCCAGACGGGTGGCGCCGGTCTTGTACTCGCCCACTTCTCCGCGATTCACACGTGTACCCTCGGGAAACATGATGACCCAGATGCCTTGATCGAGCAGGCGCTTGCCTTGCTCCACCACCTTGTGAAAGGCGCGCGAGCGCTGGGCTCGGTCGATGTGGATCATGTCCAGTGCACCGATGGACCAACCGAAGAATGGCACCTTCAGCAGCTCCTTCTTGAACACATAGGCCAGCGGGCGCGGCATGATGGCAGGCATGAGAAAGGTCTCGTAGGTGGACTGGTGCTTGACCAGCAGCACCACCCCCTGATTCGGGTCCGCAGGCAGGTTCTCCATGCCCTGCACCTGATACCGGACCCCCATGATCACGCGGGCGCTGTCCACCGAGAGCTTGAGCCAGGCGCGGGCAGCGCGGTATGCCTTGGTCGACGAACCGCTGGTCCACTTGGCCAGCAGCACCGCGAAAGTGTAGGGAATGACGGTAATAGCCATCCACAACATGTGGAGGACGGAGCGAATCAGGGGCATGACAGCAATCGAATGACGTGAGCACAGACCTGAAGCCTGGCCCATTGATTTGGCACAGTTATCAACAAGAAACATAGCAGCTTGCGCTACTCTTTCAAGCAGTTGAGTCTATTTTGACCTGAAACCCGAGCTCAATGCGGGGCAGGCGCCGAATCCAGGGATTGAGCATCCTCATCCCCGCCCAGCGGCAACAGCATATTCACCACGGCCGCCAGATCTGGATAGCGCTCGCTGCCTTCAGGCAGGACGGCATCACTGCTGCACTCGGGCCTGGCGGTGGACTCCACGAACACCAGATGAGCGCCCAGAGCCTTGCCCGCCTGCAAATGCTCGACACCGCTGCCAATGGCCCAGATTTCATGGCCTTCCGCACCGTAGCGATCGGCAATCTGCTCGAACAGCGCTACGCCTGGTTTGCGGCACTGGCAGTCTTCATCAGGAGCGTGCGGACAAAAAAACACTGCCTCCACCCGCGCGCCGACGGCTGCCATTTCCCGGTGCATCTTGGCGTGCACTGCGTTGAGCTCGATCACATCGAACAGCCCGCGACCCAGCCCAGGCTGATTGGTGGCGACCACCACATGCCAGCCGGCACGGTTCAGGCGTGAAACTGCCTCCAGCGCGCTGGGAACTGCTACCCATTCATCGGGCCGGCCAATGAAACCTTGAGCTCCCCACTGGTTCAGGGTGCCATCACGGTCAAGAATTGCGATCTTCATGGGGGAGACGGTAGTCGATGACAGAAAAAAGCCCGCTTACCTCAAGGCCAAGCGGGCTCGCGATCCAGGACTCCGGCGCTTACTGCCCTTCCCAGCGCTTGAGCACCAGGGAGGCATTGGTGCCGCCAAAGCCAAAGCTGTTGGACAGCACGGTCTTGAGTTCGGCATCGCGGGTCTGGGTGACCAGAGGCATATCGCCCAGCAGCGGATCGGGTGTGTCCACGTTCACGGACCCTGCGATAAAGCCCTTGTTCAGCATGATCAGGCAGTAAATCGCCTCCTGCACACCGGTCGCGCCCAGCGAGTGGCCGGTCAGCGACTTAGTGGACGAGAATGCGGGCACCTGGTCGCCGAACAGCTCGCGCATGGCACGAACTTCCTGCATATCGCCCACGGGGGTCGATGTGCCGTGGGTGTTGATGTAGTCGATGGGCGCATCCACGGTTTCCATGGCCTGCTTCATGCAGGCGATGGCGCCGTCGCCCGAAGGGGCGACCATGTCCTCACCGTCGCTGGTGGCGCCAAAGCCCACCACTTCGGCCAGGATGTTGGCGCCGCGCGCCAGCGCATGATCCAGGCTTTCCAGCACCACGGCACCACCACCGCCGGCGATCACAAAGCCGTCGCGGTTGGCGTCGTAGGCACGCGAGGCCTTCTCTGGCGTCTCGTTGTACTTGCTGGACATGGCACCCATGCCGTCGAACAGCAGCGACATGCCCCAGGACAGCTCTTCGCCGCCGCCGGCAAACATCACATCCTGCATGCCCCAGGCGATCTGCTGAGCCGCAGCACCGATACAGTGGGCCGAGGTGGAGCATGCCGAGGTGATGGAGTAGTTGATGCCCTTGACCTTGAAGTTGGTTGCCAGGCAAGCCGACACCGTGGAGCTCATGCAGCGTGTGACCTGGTAAGGGCCAACGCGGCGGATGCCTTTTTCACGCAGCGTATCGGCTGCCTCGATCTGATTGGCCGGCGAGCCGCCGCCCGAGCCCATGATCAGACCGGTGCGCGGGTTGCTCACCTGTTCGGGCGTGAGACCGGCTTGCTTGATCGCGTCTTCGAGGGCGATCTGCGAATAAGCCGCAGCATCACCCATGAAGCGCAACTGCTTGCGGTCGATGCGCGCCTCGACATCGATCTCGGGAATACCTGCCACCTGCGAGCGCATGCCCAGCTCCGTGAACTGGGGCATGGCCTTGATTCCGCTTTTGCCCTCGCGCAGCGAGGCCTCCACCGTTGCCAGGTCATTGCCGATGCACGAGACAATGCCCGCGCCGGTGATCACTACCCGCTTCTTGCTCATGCTGCCGTTCCCTTGGCATCACCTTCACGCAGGAACAGACCCACGCGCAGGTCATTGGCCACGTAAATTTCCTTACCGTCGGCCAGCAGGCGTGCGTCGCCGATGGCCATGTTCAGCTTGCGCTTGATCACTCGCTTGATATCAATTTCATATGTCACGAGTTTGACATCGGGACCTACTTCACCCGTGAACTTGACTTCACCGGCCCCCAGGGCGCGACCGCGACCCGGCAAGCGCAGCCAGGTCAGGTAAAAGCCGATCAGCTGCCACATGGCGTCCAGGCCCAGGCAACCGGGCATGACGGGGTCGCCACGGAAGTGGCAATCAAAGAACCACAGGTCGGGCTTGACGTCCAGTTCCGCAACAATCTTGCCCAGACCGTGGGCACCGCCGTCCTCGGAGATATGTGTGATGCGATCGAACATCAACATGGGAGGCAGGGGCAGACGTCCGCTATCGGCACCAAACAGCTTGCCTTCGCCGGACGCGATCAGTTGTTCGTAGGAAAAAGATTCAGCCATTCTCTCAATTGCTCCGCGGCAGCCTGTGCAAGCTACCTGTTACTGTGTATTTTGGGTGACGGGACCCGCGCCCACTGCGGGCGGTACAACCGGGGATTATCAAGGCTCGCAGACCTACCCGGGACACAATACCCGTTTTCAGGCCCAAGACTCTGCCACAAATGCCACAGCCGCTGATGCCGATGTGGCTTATTCCGTGCGGGACACTACGCCTTCCTCGGTCTTTCTCAAGGTGATACTGGCCAGGGCGCACACCGCCAGGCACAACAGCGTCAGGGGCAACAGACCCAAAGCATGCACCCAGCGCGCATAAGGCGTCAGCCCGTCGCGTCCCTGAACCCGGCCCTGCAACACCGCGCGCTCGAAAGGCGCCAGTGCTTTCACCACTTGTCCCCTGTGATCAATCATCACTGTGGCTCCTGTGTTCGTTGCGCGCAACATGGGGCGCTCGAACTCCAGCGCGCGCATGCGGCTGATGGACAGATGCTGATCGATGGCCACGGAGTCGCCAAACCAGCCGATATTGCTCAGATTGACGAGCACCGTGGGTGCCGTCGCCGCATTGCCGAAATGGGCCGCAAGCTCTTCGCCAAACAAGTCCTCGTAACAGATATTGGGCGACAGGCGCTCGCCTGCCCAGCTCATGGAAGGCTGACCCAGTGCGCCGCGATTGAAGTCGCCCAGCGGAATATTCATGAGTTCGGTGAACCAGCGGAACATGGGCGGAATGAATTCACCAAACGGCACCAGATGGTGCTTGTCGTACTGATAGGCCTGGGTCTGCCCCGGCAGCCAGCCTTCGACCGTATTGGTAAAGCCCTGATCCCAGTTGCCCAGCGGAAGCCCCACCAGCGCCGCACGGCTGGAGTCCTTGGCGACAAAAGGTGCGCGCACAAAGTCCAGATAGCCCTCGGGAAGCTGCTGAGGCAGCAGCGGAATCGCGGTCTCGGGCGCCACTACCAGCTGGGCCCTTGCGTCATGCAGCTGCTGGGCATACCAGCGCAGCGCCACCACCACGCCCGATCCCAGTTCAAACTTTTCATCCTGAGGAATATTGCCCTGCAGCAGCTCCACGCTCATGCCGGGCTGCTGACCAGGAGCTTCAATGGCGGCATCACGCGACCACCACAACCCGCCCCAGACCAGACCCAGGGCCACCGCAGATGCAAGGGCCGGCTTGAATTTCAGCACCGCCGACCTGGTCTGCATGCGCCAGACCAGCAGCGCCATCCAGGCCGCCGCCCAGGCCGCCACAAACCCCGTGCCGTAGACGCCAATCCAGCGCGGCAGCACGGCCAGCGGGCCTTCCACATGGGCATAGCCGCCGGCGCCCCAGGGAAAACCGGTCCACAACCAGCCGCGCGCCAGCTCGGCCAGCGTCCATAGTGCAGCAAAGACCATCGCTGACAATGCATCCGGCGTCTTTGCCAAACGCTTGAAGCACCATGCAGCCGCGGCGTAATAGCCCCCCAGAAAGCCCGCCAGCGCCAGCACGGCAGCTACGGCCAGCGGCGCCGCCAACCCGCCATAGGTGTGCATGGAGATAAACAGCCACCAGAAGGTGGCCACAAGCCATGCCGTGCCAAACAACCAGGCCCGGCCTGCCGCCTGAGCGGCGCAGCGGGCAGCCAGCAGCGCATGAACCAGCACCGCCAGCGACAGAATCTGCAGCCACCACAGCGGACGACCATAGCCACCGGCCAGGCTCAACCAGCCGTCGCCCTGGCCACGAGCCCATGGCCAGGCCAGGGAAAGCGCTTGCAGACTGCCGGCAATCACCAGCAAAAGCCAGCGCATCCAGCCTTGGGGCCTGACAGCAACGGTCTGAACGGAAGAGGCAGTGGTGGTCATAGAAATCAACGGGTACCAACAAAACACCCAACCGGGTGGTTGGGTGAATTCAAGCATACGAGGTATCGGCAGGCCTTGCGCAAACCAAGAGGCGCGACCGGTATTTCCACCGACATCACACCAGGCCTGACCCGGATTTGCGCCAATCGCGATCAGTTGCGAACAAGGCTGTCCGGCGAAGGATCGCGCACCACCTTGAACCAGCGCACCGCGCCGCCCTTGGTGTGAAGCACGGTGAACTCCAGCCCGCCCAGGTGAATCTGCTCGCCGCGCTTGGGCATATGACCGATCTCGTGGGCGATCAATCCACCAATCGTGTCGAACTCGGCATCGGGGTCGCTGGCATGCAGCGAGGTCTCGAACTCCTCGCTCACATGCTCGATGCTGGCATCGCCCGCGACGCGATAGCTGTTGTCGGCCAGGGCAAAGATATCGCCCTCGTCCTCGGGGATGTCGAACTCATCCTCGATCTCGCCGACGATCTCTTCCAGCACATCCTCAATCGTCACCAGGCCGGCTACACGGCCAAACTCGTCGATGACCACTGCCAGATGGTTGCGATTGGCACGGAACTCGCGCAGCAGATCGTTGAGGCCCTTGCTCTCGGGCACAAAGACCGCCGGGCGCACCAGAGCGCGGATATTCAGGGTGGGAGAGCGCTGCAGCTTGAGCAAGTCCTTGGCCATGAGAATGCCAATGATGTTCTCGCGTTCGCCCTGGTAGACCGGAAAGCGCGAATGCGCCGTGGTGAGGACCTGGTGCAGGATTTCTTCGTACGGAGCGTCGATATTGATGAGATCCATGCGTGGCGCAGCCACCATGACTTCCCCGGCGCTCATGTCGGCCATGCGGATCACGCGCTCCAGCATGACGCGGGACTCAGTGCCGATGACCTGGTTGTCTTCGGCTTCGGCCAGGGTTTCGATCAGTTCATCGGCAGATTCCGGTGCCGGATGGATGAACTCAGCCACCTTTTGCAGGAAGCTTCGCTTGTCTTCCTTCTCGGGAAGGCGCGCAGGATGGGGGTCAGACACTGTCTTGGAGTGCAGGACGTGCGGTAGTCAAACAAGTCCCCAAGAATAACGGATTGTGTTGACAGACGGCTTGCTAGCTCACAAAAGCCATGAGCGGCTGTCACAGAGCGCGCTTAGTCAAAGCCATTTTGATAGCTGCTTGTGCTTGTCTTTATTGGGCTGCGGGCTCTCCAGCTTCACAAACCGACTTACTCGCCTGATTTATGGCGGCCTTCCTGCACACCCTTGCGCACTTCCTGCACACCGGCCAGGAAAGTCCAGAAATTGACGGCCTGCTTCTTGAGCTGATAGTCCATCTCGCCCAGATGCTCGGTCACCAGGTCGCTGACATGGGTCTCGAAGTCGGCAGGCGGCAGCTCCAGATAGGCTTCGGATTCCGAGCCGTCTCGCTTGACGGTGGCGCCCGCATTGCGCGCAATCTTGAGCATGGCCGTGTTCTCGGACAGCGCATGGATGAACATCATGCTCACGTTCTTGCTGCGCGCGTGCAGCACTGCACGCGCAAACAGACGTGCACCCAGCCCCTTGCCGCGTGCACTCTTGAGCACGGAGACGCCGAATTCCGCGCATTTCTCATGTTCGGGATGGCCGGCAAAGGCCAGATGCGCCATGGAGATCAATTCCAGGCGGCGGTTGAAGATGCCGAAGATATCGTCGCGATCGAAATCGAGCTGCTCGACATAGCGGCGCACCTGCTCGTCGTTGGCCGCATAGCCAAAGCGCAGATAGCGGTCCCGCGCATCCAGCTTGAGCAGATGCTTGATGATGCGGTCGCGATGGCGCGGACTTAGCGAACGGATGGGAACCAAGGACGGCGAGCGACGCTCGGCGCCATGGGACTTGCCCATGTCTCGCAGCCAGCCGGAGCCGGCCTGCCAGGGCGATTTCAACCAGTCTTTGGGGAGGTTCATAGCTTGAAATATAGGTAAAAACCCGAGGTTTCACAAGCCGCATGTTGCATTGCAACAATTCTGTAAGGATTTTCCGCTAATTCAACACCTTAGCCCCTGCTTCCGGCTAGGTCATGGTCCGTATGAAGGACTCCCCTGAAGGTCTACAGCGGCACGGCCGTCGTGACCTTGACCCGGTCCATGACAAAGCTGGTTTTGCAATCCTGCACGCTGGGGTGTTTGAGCAGGGTATCCATGATGAATCGACTGTAATGCTGCATGTCTGCCACCACCACCCGCAGCAGATAGTCCATCTCGCCTGTGAGGGAGACGCACTCCACCACCTCGGGCCAGGTCTGCACGCTGGCGCGGAACACATCCATGGGGTTGCGCTTGCTGGTTTCGGTGTATTTTTCCAGACGCACATTGATATAGGCAGTCAGCCCCAGGCCCACAGTCTCGGGCTGCACCAGAGCCACATAGCGGTCGATGACACCGTTTTCCTCCAGACGCTTGACACGGCGCAGCACGGCACTGGGCGACAGGCCAACCTGCTCCCCGATGACGTCATAAGTTTCTCGGCCATTGGCCTGCAATCGGCGCAAAATCGCCTTATCCAGTTTGTCGATGGTGTGCATGGGACTCATGGCGGCAGATTATAAAAAAAGCGCAGTTTTTATTAATGGTTAACCCTTGATAACCATTTAAATTGCATGAAATCGATTTTTTATGCAATTTTCATGCATCAAGCTGTTTGCAGCCAAGGCATTTTTGCATGAAGCTTGTCTGCGCCCTGTCCTACAGTGCATCCATCGTCGACACCTGTTCTTCATGTGTTGTGCCCCTTCCCGATGGAGACCTCTGCCATGAACGCCCCACTGACCCAAAGCAACGCCAGCCCATTCCAGACCTGGGACAACCCCATGGGAACGGACGGCTTCGAATTCGTCGAATACGCCGCCCCCGATCCCGTGGCCATGGGTCAGCTGTTCGAGCGCATGGGCTTTCAGGCCATCGCCAAGCACCGCCGCAAGAACGTGACCCTGTATCGCCAGGGCGAGATCAACTTCATCATCAATGCAGAGCCCGACAGCTTTGCCCAGCGCTTCGCGCGTCTGCACGGCCCCAGCGTCTGTGCCATCGCCGTGCGCGTCAATGACGCCAAGTACGCCTATGAGCGCGCCACCTCGCTGGGTGCCTGGGGCTATGCCCAGCAGGCCGCCCCTGGTGAACTGAGCATTCCCGCCATCAAGGGCATTGGCGACTCCCTGATCTATTTCATCGACAAATGGCGCGGCAAGAATGGCGCCAAGGACGGGGACCTGGGCAATATCAGCTTCTTCGACGTGGACTTCGAGCCCCTGCCCGGTGCCGATCTGCACCCCGAGGGCCTGGGCCTGACCTATATCGACCACCTGACCAACAACGTCTATCGCGGCCGCATGGCCGAGCTGGCCGAGTTCTACGAGCGCATCTTCAACTTCCGCGAGATCCGCTACTTTGACATCGAAGGCCAGGCCACAGGCGTCAAGAGCAAGGCCATGACCAGCCCCTGCGGCAAGATCCGCATTCCCATCAACGAGGAAGGCAACGACAAGGCCGGCCAGATCCAGGAATATCTGGACATGTACCACGGCGAAGGCATACAGCACATCGCGCTGGGCTCGACCAATCTCTATGACACCGTGGACGGTCTGCAGATGAACGGCATCAAGCTGCTCAACACCAGCGAGACCTATTACGAGCTGCTGCCCAAGCGCATCCCGGACCTGCAGGAACCCGTTCCCGAGCTGATGGCGCGCAATATCCTGGTGGACGGCCAGCCCGGCGAGCTGCTGCTGCAGATCTTCAGCGAAAACCAGCTGGGCCCCATCTTCTTCGAGTTCATCCAGCGCAAGGGCAATAGCGGCTTTGGCGAGGGCAATTTCAAGGCCTTGTTCGAGACCATGGAACTCGACCAGATGCGCCGCGGCGTGCTCAAGACCTGAGCCGCTTCCGGAGCCGATCATGCGCCACCCCGGCCACCACCTGCCACTTGCGCTCGCTTGCAGCGTGGCCGGCCCGGGCTCTGGTGCTACGACTTGCCTCAAAAAGATACCAATGGTTACCACTCCGTCAAACGGACCATGTGGCGATCGGTTTCCGTCCCTATACTTTCCGTCATGCTGCACTGCCGCATCCACGCTTGGCGTGAGTCGGCGCAGCCAGCTTCAACGCCCGGAAGGATCAAGTGTCGCGCCCCCATCAGCCCCCCGCTACAGCCCCCGAGGACTGCAGAGCACCGAGGCTGGACGCGCCCGTGCTCTCCCGTCGCCAGGCCCTGTCGCTGGCAGTGGCCTCCGCGACTACCCTGATCGCGAGCAGCGCGCATGCGGCCAGGGATTCCAGCATCCTGCCGTCAAATTCCAGCCGCAGCCGCAACGAGCTCTCCCTGGTCGTGCCCTATACAGCGGGCGGCCCGCTGGACCGTGCAGCACGCAAGCTGACGCAGGAAACCACGGCCCTGGGCAACATCAATGTGCTCAATGTCGCGGGCGAGGGGGGAGCCACGGGCGCAGCCATGGTGGCCAGGGCGGGAGCGCGCGAGCCCATGCTGCTGATGGGCGCCGTGGCCACCCATGCCATCTTGCCCTGGCTCAATCCTCAGTTGCCCTACGATCCGCTGCGCGACTTTCAGCCGCTGACACTCGTGGCCCGCATGCCGCATGTGCTGGTCATGCGCAGCGAGCTGGCCATGCAGTGGCGCATCTACACGCCCGAAGATCTGCTGCGCTTCATGTCCAAGCACCGGCAGCCCCTGCGCTATGCCTCGGCGGGCAACGGCAGCATCGGCCATATCGCGGGCCAGTGGTTCCAGTCGCTGACCCAGGTGCCGCTGCAGCATCTGCCGTTCGGCGGGGCCAGGCCGGCTCTGTCGGCACTGCTCGAGGGCACGGCCGACCTGATGTTCGACAACATCGCCTCGGCCCTGCCCCATCTGCGCGCCGGCAGACTCAAGGCGATTGGCGTGACTTGGCGCTCGCCGCTGCCGGCTCTGCCGGAGGTGCCCAGTCTGGACGACAGCATCAAGGGCATGAATCTGAGCACCTGGTTCGGCATCTTTGCCACTGCCGGCATCACGGACAGCCAGGCCAGACGCTGGTCGGACGCTTTTGCCCAGACGCTGCAAAGGCCCGATATACAGCAGTACTTCGACGCCATGGGCGTGGTGCGCGACGACCTGCGTCTGCAGGACTTTGCCCGTCTGGTGCAGGCCGAGCATGCGCGCTACGGACAGCTCGTCAAGCGCGCCCAGATACAGATGCACTGAGCCAGCTTCCGGCTCTCTTCTCCTTTTCCCTGCTGCGCCCCGGCCACGAGCTCTGGCCGCAGCCTTCGCGACCCCTCATCTCAGGGAGTGCCTTATGAACAGCATCCAGAACAGCACCGCCATGACCGGCGGCATCGGCGTGGCCCCCGTCGTCTATGGTCAGTCCGATCGTCCGCCACGCGGCGACTACACGCGTGCCCATGCAGACTACACCTGCACGCAGGACTATGCCGCCTACACCGAGGCCGAGCATGACACCTACCACCGCCTCTACGAGCGCCAATCCGCGCTGCTGCCGGGCCGCGCCAGCCAGCATTTCATCGACGCCCTGCCGTCGCTGGGCGCCAAGGAGCGCATTCCGCGCTTCGAGGAAATCAACGAGCGACTGTTCAAGGCCACGGGCTGGGAGATCGTCGGCGTTCCGGGTCTGATCCCCGAGGTACCGTTCTTCTCGCTGCTGGCCCAGCGCAAATTTCCGGTCACGGACTGGATACGCAAGCCCGAGGAGTTCGAATACATCGTCGAGCCCGACATCTTTCACGACCTCTTCGGCCATGTGCCGCTGCTGTTCAACCCCGTCATGGCCGATTTCATCCAGGCCTACGGACAGGGCGGCCTCAAGGCCGCCGAGCTCGGTGCCTGCGAGATGCTGTCGCGCCTGTACTGGTATACGGTGGAATTCGGTCTGATCCGTGAGAGCGGCGGCGTGCGCGCCTATGGCGCAGGCATTCTCAGCTCCGTGGGTGAGTTGGAGTACAGCGTCAACAGCCCGCTGCCGCATCGTCTGCCGCTGCAGCTGGAGCGCACCATGCGCACGCTCTACAAGATCGACACCTATCAGCAGACCTATTTCGTGATCGACGACATGCCCCACCTGCTGAACCTGGCCGATACCGATTTTGCGCCTCTGTATGAGCAGCTGCGTCAGTTGCCCACCATTGGCGCCAAGGAGTTGCTGCCCGGCGAGCAGCTGATTTAGTCAGCGGATGTATACCGGCACGCGCCCTGGCAAGCGCGAGGTCACGCGCCGAATTTTCAGACGGAAATTCGGCTCCATCCCTTTTCAGCAAAGCGCATACAGCTCCATTTCCCATAGCATTCGATGCGCAATACCGGGGCTGCAAGCCCTGCTTGGCCCGGCTGCGCCCTGAAACCCTGCCCGCTGCATTGCACCTATAGTGAGCGCCAGAGGCAAACTGCCGCCCACTCACTTCTTCACAATGCATTACCGCTGCAACCACCTGCTGCGCTGGCTTTTAGCGCTCCAACTTTGCATAGGTCTGGCCGTCGCGGCCGAGCTGCCTGCCAATGGCGATATCCAGACCACCTCCATCGCCCAGATTCAACAGGCATCGAACACACTGGACAAGGTACGCCAGTCGCTGGACGATGCCGACACCTCCGAAACGCTGCAGGCCCTGTCCGAAAAAGCCCTGCAGTCCAAACGCGATGCCGACAATGCCGTCACTGCGCTGGAGCCGCTGCTCAAGCAGATCGATGCCCGCATTGCCCAGCTGGGGCCGGTAGCCGAAGGCAGTGAGGAGTCCCCCGAACTGAGCCTGCAGCGCAAGGATCTGGCGCAGCAGCACAGCGAGCTGGACTCTGCGCTCAAGCGCGGCAAGCTGTTGTCCATGGAGGCCAAGCAGACCACGGACAGCATCGAGAAAATCCGTACCCAGCAGTTCAACGCGCAGATCGCCCGCAAGGTGGCGTCCCCGCTGTCGCCTTCGCTGTGGAAGCAGTTTGCCGAGCATCTGCCGACCGACCTGCAACGCATTGCAGCCCTTGCACGCCAGGGCCAGGCCAGCTTTGCAGCAGCCATAGCCGAGCATGGCTGGTCGGCCACGCTGACCGGCATTGCCCTGGCGCTGTTTGTGATGTTTCCGCTGCGCATCGGCCTGCGCTATGCGGGCCGAAAATTTGCGGCCTCCGAACGCGCGCCCAACGGGCGGCTGCGCCGCACGGGTCTGGCCGTCTGGATGCTGGTAGTGGGCACGGCCCTACCCGGCCTGGCCAGTCTGATATTCATCGAGAGCCTGCGCTCCATAGACGCGATTGCACCGCGCCTGCAGACCGTGGCCGATGCCTGGATTCAATCCTCATTTGTCGCGGCCTTCTTCCTCTCCGTCAGCGCCTGCCTGCTGGTGCCAAAGCGTCCGACCTGGCGACTGCTCAACATCGACGACATTGCCGCCCCTGCGCTCACACGCTTTGCCTGGGGAGCCGCCGGTCTGACCTGGTTTTCCATGATGCTCAACGCGGTGGACATTGCCGCACGCACCAGCGCCGTCAGCAGCGTGGCCCTGGACGGACTGATTGCACTGATCTATGCCGTGCTCATCATGTCGGTGCTGATGGTCATCAACAAGCAGCGCAAGCGCCAGCAACTGGCCGAGCGCGAGAAAGCCGCCCACCATGGTGACGATTACCGACCTGCGACCACCAGCCGCTGGCTGATGCTGGCCTGGCTGGGTGGGCATCTGACGGTGCTGGCCGCACTGATCGCGGCGCTGATCGGCTATCTGAACTTTTCGGTCTTCGCGGCCACGCAAATGGTCTGGATCACGGTGGTGGTTCTGGCCACCTCGCTGCTGATGAAGTTTGCCGACGACCTCTTTACCTGGCTGTGCTCCAGCGAGAGCCGTATCGGCCAGGGCTTCGCTGCCGGCACGGGGCTCAAGCCCTCGCGTCTGGAGCAGGTCGGCGTGCTGCTGTCGGCCTTCACGCGTGTCTGTCTGTTGCTGCTGGGGCTGATGGCGCTGATCGCGCCCTTTGGCAACTCCAGCAGCCTGATCGTGCTGGCCGATACGCTGACCAACGGCCTGCCCGTGGGCGACTCCTTCCTGCGTCCCATGACGATTTTGCGCGGCCTGCTGGTGCTGGTGGCGGGACTGACGCTGTTTGGTGCCTTGCAGCACTGGCTGGTGGAGACCTTTCTGCCCAAGACCGAGCTGGACATCGGCGCACGCAACTCCATCAGCACCGTGGCCCGCTACACCGGCATTTTGCTGTCCGGCCTGTGGACGCTGGCGGCCCTGGGCATAGGCTTCGAAAAAGTGGCTTTGCTGGCCAGCGCCTTGTCCGTCGGCATCGGCTTCGGCCTGCAGGCCATCACGCAGAACTTTGTCTCGGGCCTGATTCTGCTGGCCGAGCGCCCCGTGAAGCTGGGCGACCGCGTGCGCATCGGCGATCAGGTCGGCGACATCCGCCGCATCAGCGTGCGCGCCACCGAGATCCAGACCGATGACAAATCCACCGTCATCGTGCCCAACTCGGAGTTCATCACCAAGTCCGTGCAGAACCTGACCATGGATGGCGCGCTGGGCCGCATCTCGATCGCGTTCTCGGTGCCGCTGAACACCGATATCGTCAAGCTGCGCGAGGTACTGCTGGGCCTTTATGCCGAGCATGAGGCCGTGCTGAGCACCCCGGCCCCTTCAATGTATGTGGACTCCATCAATGGCAGCGTGGTCAACATCACCAGCTTCGGCCATGTCTCGAGCTCGCGCAATGTCTACAGCACGCGCAGCGACCTGCTGTTCGGGCTGCTGCAGCGCTGCGCCGAGCAGAAGATCGCCCTGGTCTCCGCCACCGACATCCACCTGATTCAGGATCCGCAGGCCCGTGCCCCGGCATCGGCTGCCGAGGCACCTGCCTCGGCGGCCTGATACCGCTGCTGCAGTCGCTCCTGCAGTTGCGCGTGCAGCTGCAGGCAGTGCTGCCAGACCCGCGCATCAAACAGCAGCTGCATATGCGCTGCATCGTCGACCTGATGGCGCTGCGCATTCGGCAGGACAGCCAGATCGGGCGGAAAGACGATGTTGTCGCTGCTGCTGCACCAGCAGCTGAATGACACATCCTCGGGCGGCGGCCCCAGCCGCTGCAGCCAGTCGCTGCCCTCGCGCATCTCCACGGCCGGCAGGCGCTGCGCAAACCGCGCCAGCCAGGCGCCGCCATGCGGCGTGGCCACGGTGACCACATGGGCCGCATGGCGCGCGCTCTCACCGGCATCAAGCCGCTTGAGCCAGGCCCGCACCACCAGACCGCCCATGCTGTGCGCAACCAGAAGAGGGGCACAGCCGGTTTGCTGGACCATGGCTTTCACGCATCTGTCGAGATCGTCCACCATGGCGTCGACAGGGCTGCCATGCGCGGGCTCCAGCGTCATGGCCATGCAGGCAATGCCGCGCGACTTAAGCCTGCGCAGCCAGACGGTCCACACGCCACGGTTGCAGAAATAGCCGTGCACCAGCACCACGCCCACCTGCCCTTGCACCTGCCCTTGCACTGGCCCTTGCACCTGCTTGCCCTCGCGATCCACAGGCACTCCATCTGGCTCGGCATGTTCGCCAAAAGGAATCTGCCAGCCAAACAACCGCCAGGCCCAGCGCCACTCCGACAGCCAGGCGCGCAGCGCAATCATGGCGGATGGCAGCGGCACACCGCGGCGGCGCAGCACCATGCGCATCATCAGCATCTGCGTGCCCAGCTGCAGTCCGGCACCGCCCGCAATCAGGGCTGCGCCGGCCAAGGCCGTCGCGACCGAGCGCGGCCACCAATAGCCGCACCAGAGCAGCAGCGCCAGCCAGCTGCCCATCACCACTGCGCGCCAGAACCAAGTATTCAAAGCCTGCACCTCCAAGCACTAGCGTAGCAAGCATGCCGCTCAGCGCCTAGGACAAGCCCCCGTAGACCCTGACAGAGCGCATCCGCAGAATCAGCCGCAGCGCAGTTTTTGCACGCTGGCTTTCTTTGTTCAACCCGCCGCCCGCTTCCCTGGACGACGAGCGGCTTCTGCAAGGTACCTCTTCTATGGACGCTGCCGCTCCCTGGTTCAAGAACTATCCGCCCAATGTGCCGCACGATGTACAGCCCGAGCAGTACCGCTCGCTGGTACATCTGCTCGAAGAAGCCTTTTCCCAGCATGCGCAGCGGCCGTTTTCCGTCTGCATGGACCGCTGGATGAGCTATGCTGAGCTGGAGAAGCTATCCGCACAGATGGGGGCCTGGCTGCAGGGCCTGGGCCTGGAGCCAGGGGCACGCGTAGCCATCATGCTGCCCAATGTGCCGCAGTTCGCCGTCAGCATGGCCGGCGTGCTGCGCGCAGGCTTTACCTGCGTCAACGTCAACCCGCTCTACACCGCGCGCGAGCTCGAGCATCAGCTCAAGGACTCGGGTGCCACGGCCATTATCATCCTGGAGAACTTTGCCCACACCCTGGCCCAGGTGCTGGAGCGCAGCCATATCCGCCATATCTGCCTGACCAGCATGGGCGATCTGCTCGGTGGCCTGTACGGCAGCTGGATCACCTTTGCCGTGCGCCACCTGGCCAAGATGGTGCCGGCCTTTGACCTGCCCCTTGGTTCGGATTCAGGCGCCGGCAGCCAGCCGCGCCAGGTCACCCAGTTCAGCAAGGCCCTAGCCGAGGGCGCTGGACGCAAGCTCATCCCCAGCACGGCCACGCTGGACTCGATTGCCTTTCTGCAATACACGGGCGGCACAACAGGCCTGTCCAAGGGGGCAGTACTGACCCATCGCAATATCGTCGCCGCCACGCTGCAGGCCCATACCTGGTTCACCCCTGCGCTGGAAGGCAGGGTCAAGGCCAATGAAACCCATATCGTGGCGGCCTTGCCGCTCTATCACATCTTCGCGCTCACCGTGAGTCTGTTCGCCATGCGACTGGGCGGCAGCCTCAGTCTGATCCCCAACCCACGCGATATCCCGAAATTTGTGAAGGTGCTCAAGAAGCGGCCCTTCCATGTGCTGCCTGCCGTGAACACCTTGTTCAATGCGCTGCTCAACAACCCGGAGTTCCGCCAGCTCGATTTCTCTCAGTTGTTCATCTCCCAGGCCGGCGGCATGGCGGCGTCCGAAGGCACGGCGCGCCAGTGGCAGCAGGCCACGGGCTGCGCCATGATTGAAGGCTGGGGCATGAGCGAGACCTGCGCCATAGGCACGAACAATCCCGTCACCAACAAGGAGTTCACCGGCACCATAGGCCTGCCTCTGCCCAGCATCTCGGTCGCCATCAAGGACGATGAAGGCCGCAACCTGCCCAACGGCCAGGCGGGAGAGCTGTGCATCAAGGGGCCCAACGTCATGCACAGCTACTACAACCAGCCTGCAGAGACCGCCAAGGCCTTCACGGCCGATGGCTATATGCGCACCGGCGATATCGGTGTGCTGGACGACGAGGGATACACCCGCATCATCGACCGCAAGAAGGACATGATGGTGGTCAGCGGCTTCAACGTCTATCCGAACGAGCTGGAAAACGTCATCTCCATGTGCCCCGGCGTGCTCGAATGCGCAGCCGTGGGCGTCAAGGACGATCAGCAGGGCGAATCGATCAAGGTCTATGTGGTGCGCAGCGACCCCTCGCTGACGGAAGACCGGGTCATGCGCTACTGCCAGGAGCAACTGACAGGCTACAAGCGACCACGCTATATCGAGTTCCGCGACGAGCTGCCCAAGACCAATGTGGGCAAGATCCTGCGGCGCGAGCTGCGGTCGAACTGAGTTTTTTCAGAAAATTTACGAGTTTTCCCGAAGACTTCCAAAGTTGCTGCTAGAATTGCGGTCTTCGGGTGATTAGCTCAGCGGTAGAGCACTGCCTTCACACGGCAGGGGTCACATGTTCGATCCATGTATCACCCACCAGTTAAAGCGCGATTAGCTCAGCGGTAGAGCACTGCCTTCACACGGCAGGGGTCACATGTTCGATCCATGTATCGCGCACCAGACAAAGCCTCTTGAATTTCGGTTCAAGAGGCTTTTTCTTTGCCCGCACGGCAGACCGCCCCCTCTTTTGGAGGATGCCTGCCCACCGATACGGCTTGCATAATGGTCTTCAGAGACAAACTGCGCACACGCCGCAGCATTCACAAGAAGACATTGCCATGAGCCACACCGCCACCCTGGTCTGGGGAGACCATCTGCTCATGGGCCACGGGCCCATGGACGAGCTGCACGAGGAATTCGTCAAGCTGATTGCCCTGCTGCAAACCGCCGAAGACAGCGAGCTGCCCAGTCTGCTGCAAGCCATGCAGACCCATCTGCAGCACCACTTTGCCGAAGAGGACCAGTGGATGCTGAGTACCGCCTTCCCTCCGCGCGACTGCCATATCGACGAGCATGCGGCCGTGCTCAAGTCCGTGGCAGAAGTCCGCGTCAAGCTCGCCGAAGGCAATGTCGCCCTTTGCCGCGATCTGACCAAAGCCCTGGCGGACTGGTTTCCCGGCCACGCCACGCATCTCGATTCGGCCCTGGCTCACTGGCTGTCCAAGCAGCGCTTTGGCGGCAAGCCCGTGGTGATTCGCCGCAACATCCTGTCTTCGGCCGAGTCGCACTGAGCAGCACTGAGCAGCACTGAGCAGCACTGAGCAGCACTGAGCAGCACCGAGCAGCCCGCCCGCGCGACAGCTGCACGATGAGCGGCCTGCTAGGCTTGAGCAAAACACAAAGCACCGCACAGGAGACCAGCCCGATGAATGCATCCCCGGCAATGCATGTCCCACTGCCGCCCGGCATGACCGTGCTGGAGCGCGGCTGGCTGTCGGCCAACAACATCGTCTTTGCCGCGCAGGCCGGCGATGCCGAAGGCGCTGCCGTCATCGACACCGGCTATGTCACGCATAGCGCGCAAACACTGGCGCTGATCGAAAGCACGCTGGCAGGTCAGCCGCTGGCGCGCATTCTCAACACCCATCTGCACAGCGACCATTGCGGCGGCAATGCCGCACTGCAGCTGGCTTATCCACAGGTGCAGACCTTCATCGCACCGGGCCAGGCCGAGCAGGTACGCCGCTGGGAGGAAGCCGCCCTCAGCTACGCCCCCACGGGCCAGGAATGCCCGCGCTTTGCCATCACGGGACTGCTGCAGCCAGGCAGCACGGTACGCCTGTCGGGCCGCGACTGGCAGATCCATGCAGCCCCCGGCCATGATCCGCATTCGGTGATTCTGTTCGAGCCCGACAGCCGCATCCTGATCTCTGCCGATGCGCTATGGGAAAACGGCTTTGGCGTGGTCTTCCCCGAGATCGAAGGCATTGCCGCCTTTGACGAGGTCGCCGCGACCCTGGACGTGATCGAGCGCCTGGAGCCCCGCCTTGTCGTGCCCGGACACGGCGGCTTGTTTGGCGATGTGCAGGCGGCTCTGGGCATTGCCCGCAAGCGGCTGGCCGGCTTTGTCCAGGCGCCGCAGCGCCATGCCAGCTATGCCGCCAAGGTGCTGCTCAAATACAAGCTGCTGGAGTGGCAAAGCATCAAAGTGCAGGATCTGCAGCGCTGGATTCATGCCACCCCCTATTTCGGCATCCTGCACCAAAGCTACTTTGGTGAACAAACGGAACAGCAATGGCTGGACAGCCTGATCGCAGGCCTGGTTGCCAGCGGCGCGGCCGAGCTGCAGCGCGATGCGACCGGCGCCCCCGTCCTGCTCAATCAATAAGGCACGCTCAGGGCTGCACTGTGGCGGCAACCAGCCGCATGACCAGCGGACGCACCAGCACCACGCATGCAAAGGCCGAAGGCATGGCCAGCGCATAGGCCTTGAGCACCCGCCACCCGTAGCCTGCGCCCAGGCCGCCGTTGGCAGCCACGATGATGCAGCACATGAAGAACGCCATGATCAGCGCCATGTAGAAGGCAAACACCAGGGGCGTGTGGCGCTTGTGCAGCTTGCGACGCCGTATTGCTGCGGATCGCGAAGGCCGGCTTCCCTCTTCAGTCATTCGCGCTCAGTTCCTCGTGGTGAGCGGCCTCGCCCTGCTTCCAGTAGGACGCAATCCGCATGCGCTTGGGATTGGCACCGGGCTTGGCCAGAATGCGCTTGCGCAGATCGGCCATGGCACGATTCTCGCCAGCCGCCCAGACAAAGCCCTCGCCTTCGGGCAGCTCCAGGGCATCGACGGCAGCGGCCAGGGACGGCACCCACTGCAGATCCAGCTGCGCAGCACTGCTCCAGCGGCGCTGGTCTGCCGGATTGGCGATCTGCACCCGCACGATGGCGCGGCTGCCGGCCGGCAGTTCCGCCAGACGGCGCTCCATGGCGGGCATGGCGCTTTCATCGCCCAGCAGCACATGCCAGTCCAGATCGGCGGGCACGACCAGGCTGCCGCGCGGGCCGGCCAGACCCAGCCACTGACCAATGGGTGCCGTGCGCGCCCATTCCACGGCCGGGCCCGAGCCATGCTCGGCGAACTCCAGCTGCAGCGTGTTGCGGGCGGCGTCATAGTTCAGAGGCGTGTAGTCGCGCATGGTGGGGCGCTCGCCGTCGATATGGGGGCGACCGTCGACCATCTGCGGCAGATTGGGCCTGTCCATCCCGGCCTGGGGCAGGATGAGCTTGGTATGGTCGTCAAAGCCCGCGCTGACAAAGCCTGCCAGGCCGGGGCCGCCCACGGTCAGGCGGATAAAGCCGGGGCTGAGCTGCTCGCGCGCCAGCAACTGCACATGGCGTGAGCGGAATTCGTGGCGTACACGCTGCATGATGGACACTGTCTCGGTGTTGGACATGATTTTCATTAAGTTGATAAAGTCCACGAAATATCCATTAATAAGTTGACTAAGTCAACAAACAACCTTTCCCACCATGAGTTCATCCATCGCTGCCGAAGTGTTCGAGGTGCTGCACGATCTGCTGCACCTGTTTCGCGCGCGCCTGCTTGAGTCGCTTGAAGCGGTACAACCGGGGCTGACCTTCAACGAATTCCGCATCCTCATGCACACCGGTCGCCACCCCGGCATCACGCAAAAGGAGCTGGTCGAGCACAGCCACACCGACAAGGCCCAGATGGCGCGCACCCTGGCCCAGTTGCAGGACAAGGGCTGGCTGGAGCGCTCGGCCAGCGAAGCCGACAAGCGCGTGCGCTGCCTGCAGCTCAGCGCCCAGGGACAGCAGCTGTTCGATCAGCTCAGACACCGGCGCGAGCAGATAGCCACCGAGCTGCTCAGCGACTTTCCCCAAGCCCAGCAGGGCTTGCTGCACGAGCTGCTGCTGCAGGCCAGGGACAGCGCCCAGGCTACGCGACCATAAAGACTCTCAAAAAAGAAGCAGGCAGCGCATGTTGTTCGGTGATTTCAATGCTCTATCGCTTTGAAATGCAGATATGAAGGGCGATAGACGCTCTCATATTCGAAGTGAAGCGAGCGCCCGCCTATCCCGACCATGTTGCCATGCAACAACGTCAGACATGATTCTCCGTAAACTTTCGCAAAGTTTTATTAAGAATCATTATCATCTGCTGCATTCGTACCCGAGTACGCTTTAGCCAGCCAGGACTTCGCCCGGACGCCACCCTCGTCCGCGGTCGCATCACAAGTGCAGACAGCCCGTACCAGCCAGCCAACTGTCTTCACTCCCAGTCCTTTCAACATGGCTCAATCCAACATCTATATCCAAAGCCGCAAGCATTCTGCGGGCCGCTTGCCCTCCTCCGCCGGTCTGCTCGCCTGCGCCACCGTGCTGGCCGGTGCCACGCTGGCACTGCCGGCACAGGCCCAGTCCGCCGAAACCACGCTCAAGGAAGTCA
Organism: Comamonas testosteroni; assembly: GCF_000761245.1. GTDB lineage: Bacteria > Pseudomonadota > Gammaproteobacteria > Burkholderiales > Burkholderiaceae_C > Comamonas > Comamonas testosteroni_C. The sequence continues at coordinate 196,481 of NZ_AWOR01000068.1, forward strand.
AGGTGGAAGGCAACGCCGACACCGGCTACACGCCCGGCCAGCTGTCCTCGCCCAAGTTCACCCAGCCGCTGGTCAACACCACGCAGACCGTCAACATCATCAAGGAGCAGCTGCTGCAGGAGCAAGGCGCGACCACGCTGACCGAGGCGCTGCGCAATGTGCCCGGCGCCGGCACCTTCTACGCGGGCGAGAACGGCAACACCAGCACGGGCGATGCCGTCTATATGCGTGGCTTCGACAGCTCCAGCAGCATCTATGTGGACGGCGTGCGCGACATCGGCTCGATCTCGCGCGATATGTTCAATATCGACCAGGTCGAGGTCACCAAGGGCCCGGCCGGCACGGACTACGGCCGCAGCGCGCCCACGGGTGCCATCAACCTGGTGAGCAAGCAGGCCAATCTGAACAACAGCTTCGGCGGCTCCCTGGGCCTGGGCTCGGCCAGCTACAAGCGCGCCAGCATCGACCTGAATCGCGTCATCAATGCCGAGACCGGCACGGCCGTGCGCCTGAATGCCATGGCACAGGACGCCAATGTGGCGGGCCGCAACGGCATCGAGAACAACCGCTGGGGCATTGCGCCCTCGTTTGCCTTCGGCCTGAACTCGCCCACCCGCGTGTTCGTGAACCTGCTGCACATCAAGCAGAGCAATGTGCCCGACGGCGGCGTGCTGACCATGGGCCTGCCCGGCTACACCTCGCCGGACCCCGCCAAGCGCGGCTATCTGAGCGGCGCGGCGCGCGTCAACAGCAAGAACTTCTACGGCACGGCTTCCGATCACGACGATGTGACGGCCACCATGGCCACGCTGAAGGTGGGGCATGACTTCTCCGCCACCACCAAGCTGCGCAACACCACGCGCTGGGGCGAGACCAAGCAGGACTATCTGCTGACCGCCTTCATGGCAGGCAGCACCCAGCTGATCACGCCCAATGCCAACGACCCGTCCACCTGGACCATGTCGCGCAACATCAATACCAAGGATCAGGTCAACCGCATCCTGACCAACCAGACCAATCTGAGCACCAGCCTTGTCGCCGGCAGCGTGCAGCATGATCTGAGCCTGGGGCTGGAGCTGACACGCGAGGAACAGACCAATTACGGCCTGGCCACCAAGGGCACGGTGCCCGCGGTCAGCGTCTACAACCCGGACTCCAGCATCTTGCTGCCCGACTACCAGCGCAACGGCGCCGACAGCAAGGGCAAGACCGACACCGTGGCGCTGTATGCCTTCGACACGCTGAAGTTCAACGACCAGTGGCAGGCCAACCTGGGCCTGCGCCTGGACCGCTACAAGACCTCGTACAACGCCATGGCGGCCTGCACGGCCACATCGACCACCCAGCCCTGCGGCAGCAACCCCGTGGGCACCGTGGTGCCCACCACATCGGACGGCCTGAGCAAGTCCGGCACCTTGCTGAGCTGGAAGGCCGGCGTGCTCTACAAGCCCGCGCCCAATGGCAGCGTCTACCTGAACTACGCGCTCTCGCAGCAGCCGCCGGGCGGCAGCAACTTTGCACTGTCGGCCGCCGTGAACAATGCCGCCAACCCCAATATGGACCCGCAAAAGGCCAAGACGCTGGAGCTGGGCAGCAAATGGGAGCTGGCGGAAAAGAACCTGATGCTCAGCGGCGCGCTGTTCCGCACCGAGGTCACCAATGAGATCGTCACCAACTCCGACGGCACCGTGGGCCAGACCGGCAAGAAGATCGTGCAGGGCCTGGAGCTGGGCGTGATCGGCCAGATCAACAAGGCCTGGGGCGTGAGCGCGGGCTACACCGTGCAGAACACCAAAGTCGACACCGGCGCCCTGGTGGCAGCCGACGCCAGCAACGGCCTGACCTATACGCCCAAGAATGCCTTCAGCCTGTGGAGCACCTATCAGCTGCCCTTCGGCCTGACGATTGGCGGCGGCGCGCGCTATGCGGGCGGCCTCAAGCGCGGCACCGACGGTGCCGTGGGCACGCCCAACCACACAGACTCCTACTGGGTGTTTGACGCCATGGCCAGCTACCGCGTGAACAAGAATCTGGACATCCAGCTCAATGTCTTCAATCTGTTCGACAAGGACTATGTGGCGGCCATCAACAAGAGCGGCTACCGCTACTTCCCCGGCATTGCACGCTCGGCCCGTCTGACGGCAAACTTCAAGTTTTAAGAGGGAACACCCCCTGCGCGACTGCGTCGCTTCCCCCTCTCTGGCGCTGAGCGCCGGAGGGGGACGACATCTTCGCTGCGGGGCGGCCCTTGCTTGATGTCTCTGGCTTGGGCCATGCCAGCTTGAAGGCTACGCCTTATGTTTACGCTTTCAGCCCCGCGCCTGCGGGGCTTTCCCGTCCGAGGAAATTCAAAAAATGATGCTGCACATCCCCAATGTCCTGAGCCGCGAGCAGGTCGCCAGCATGCGTGCCGCCATCGATGCCGCCGACTGGGTCGACGGCCGCGCCACCGTGGGCAGCCAGGGCGCCCAGGTCAAGCGCAACCGGCAGCTGCCCGAGCACTCGCCCGTGGCGCGGGAACAGGGCAGCATCATCTTGCAGGCGCTGGAAGCCAGCCCGCTGTTCTTCAGCGCTGCCTTGCCCGCGCGCACCATGCCGCCGCTGTTCAACCGCTACAGCGACAGCGAGACCTACGGCCTGCATGTGGACGGCGCGGCACGCCGCGTCGCGGGCTCCGAGCAGTGGCTGCGCACCGATGTGTCCTGCACGCTGTTTCTCTGCGAGCCCGAGGACTACGAGGGCGGCGAGCTGGTCGTGGTCGACACCTACGGCACGCACGAGGTCAAGCTGCCTGCAGGCGATCTCATCCTCTACCCCTCCACCAGCCTGCACCGGGTCGAGCCCGTCACGCGCGGCGAGCGGGTCTGCTCCTTCTTCTGGGCCCAGAGCATGGTGCGTGACGATGCACGCCGGGCCATGCTGTTCGAGATGGATCAGGCCATCACCGGCCTGCGCGGAAAACTCGGCGAAACCGAGGAGACCGTCAGCCTGACCGGCCACTATCACAACCTGCTGCGCATGTGGGCCGAGACCTGAGGCCCGCTGGAACGCTCAGGGCCGGTGCTTCTCGGCGCAGCCGACCAGATGGTTGTGCATGCTGCTCATGCACTGGTACATATCGCGCGAGCGTCCCGTGGCGGCCTTGCAGTCGCTGACCGTGGCCTGCGAGCGCAGCTTCACGAAGTTGCCCGCCGAGCTGTCGTACTGGGCCTGGGTGATATAGCCGCCCCTGAGGTTTTTCTGGCCGTTTTCCAGCATGGTCTCGATCTGGCTGCGAATGTTGTCGACTGCCAGCGCGCAGTTCAGCGCCACCTCCTTGCCGTCGACCTTTCTCAGGCCCTGGGCCAGACCATCGGCCATTTCCTGAGCGCCCTTGGGCAGCTTCCTGGTGCCGTCGGGATTGCGTGCCTCGGCTCCCTCGCCAAAGCGCCCCGCGCCCGCGCCCGAGCTGCCATTGGGCGAGACCTTGACCTGCGACGCATCCGCCTGCTGCGGCGGCAGTTGCGATCCGTAATGCGTCTGCCCCTGCGCATCCACCCATTTGTAGACGGGCTGCGCCATCAGGGCACCGACCCAGACCAGCCCCAGCGTGGCGATAAGCACGCGGCCTCTTGCTGCTGACATTGCGACTTTCTCCCTCACTCGGTATGGGTCTGCCATGTGCAGAACCGGCACTTGTAAAGAAGTGTAAACAATAATCAGGGATATGAAAACAGGAGCTGCCTGCGCTTTTTCCTCATTGATTTCAGACCTAAAACAGTTTGAAACCGATGAGTGAACTGCGCTGACAGCTCCTGATTCAGAAGCTCATGCCGCGGCTGAAGCGCTCAGCCTCAGAACTTCATGTTCGCCGTGATCCAGAAGGTGCGGCCGGCCTGCGTCACGCCCGACACCGAGGAGCCGCCCTGGAAATAGCTGTTCACCCAGGTCGGCGTGCCGTTGACGCTCACCTGCTGGTACTTGCGGAAATCCTTGTCGAACAGATTGAAGATGCTGGCGTTCAGGCTCAGGCTCTTGTTGACCTGATAGCTGCCGCCCAGATGGAACAGCGCATAGCCCTTGATATCGCCCACGGCATCGAACACGGCCTTGTTGGCAGTGCTCAGATTGTCGTAGGAGCCGCTGAAGCGCGGGCTCTTGCTGCGGTACTCGCCGCGTGCCCACAGACGCCACTGGCTGCTCGGGGTCCAGTCCAGCTGGGCGCTGGCAATATGCTTGGCGGTGTTGGCCAGCTGACCGTTCTTGCGGCCTCCTTCGATCACCTCGCTGTTGGTCCAGGTGTAGCCGGCCTTGACCGCCCAGTCCTTGGCCAGCTGGGCGCGGCTGCTCAGCTCCAGACCCCAGGTCTTGGCCTTGTCCACATTGATGGAGTAATCGGCCGTGGGGTTGTAGGTGCAGCTGGAGATGGCCGCCGTGGTGCAGGAGCCGCCCGAGGCAATCTTGTCCTTGACATCGTTGTGGAAGAACGTGGCCGCGCTGGTCCAGCCTGCCTTGTTGTCGAACAGGGCCGACAGCTCCACATTGGTGCTGGTCTCGGGCTTGAGGTTGGGGTTGCCGATATTGATGTTCTGGCCCTGGCCGCTAATGCCGCTGACACCGTCGATCAGCTGATTCAGACGCGGCGCCTTGAAGCCCTGGCTCACGCCGCCCTTGAAGGTCCAGTTCGTCGTCGCATCCCAGACCAGATAGGCACGCGGGCTGAACTGGCCGCCAAAGGCGTCATGGTGGTCATAGCGGCCGCCCAGCGTGGCCGTCAGGCCCTGGCGCAGACGCCATTCGTCTTCCACGAACAGCGACCACATGGTCTGCTTGTGGCTTTGCGGCAGCAGCCCGTCCTTGAGCTTGGCATCCCAGAACTGGCCGCCTACGGTCAGCATATGGGCATCGCCCACAGGCGCCACCAGCTTGCTGTCCAGCACCAGATTGGTGGTCTTCAGCTCGCGATCGGCGCCAGCACGCGGGTCGCCCTTGGGCACCGACGCGCCGGGGATGGTGCGGCCAATGGTCTCGGTTTCGGTATGCATCAGGCTGCTTTCCAGCGTGCCAAAGCCCAGACGGCTGGTATGACCGATGCTGACCTGATCGCGGTTGAAACGCAGCGCATCGCGATAACCGGGCTGCGAACCAGGCTTGGCAACCGCATCGCGATTGCCCAGACGGCCATCCTCGTTGTTGTACCAGGTGCGGCCCTGGTCCACGTCCAGCCAGATATCGTGATAGCGGTTGGGCGTCAGCGTCAGCTTGGCACCCAGGCTGTGCTGGCGGCTTTGCGCCGGCGCGGGGTTGCGTGAACCGGCGGGCTGTGCGGCGCCAGGGGCCAGCACCCAGTCCGAGGCATCTCGGTTGAAGGTGCTGCCACGCACGGCCAGGCCCAGCAGGTCCTGCTTGATGGGGCCGTTGATGTAGAAGCTGCTCCTGTACTGGTTGCCCCATTCGCTGTCTTGCGGAATGCCGGCGCCCACGCTGACTTCGCCGCCCCACTCCTTGCTGACCTTGCGCGTGATGATGTTGATCACGCCGCCCATGGCGTCCGAGCCGTAGAGCGTGGACATGGGGCCGCGAATGACTTCGATACGCTCGATGGCCGACATGGGCGGCATGAAGCTGGTCAGCGCCGCACCAAAGCCGTTGGGCGTGACGTCGCCCGCCACGTTCTGGCGGCGCCCGTCGATCAGGATCAGCGTGTAGTCGCTGGGCATGCCACGGATGCTGATATCGAGACCGCCGGTCTTGCCGGTGCCGCCCATCACATCAATGCCTTCCACGCCCTGCAGAGCTTCGGCCAGATCGCGGAAGTTCTTGGTCTCAAGCTCCTGGCGCGTCACGACGGAGATGGAGGCCGGAGCATTTTTCAGCTCCTGCTCGAAGCCGGAGGCAGAGACCACTACCTCCTCCATGGTGGACTCCTTGGCTTGTGCAAAAGCATTGCCGGCGCATGCGGCGGCGGCGGCCAGGGCCAGTAGACGGGGTTGCCAGCGAATGTGGCGGGCACGGCTGAGAGCTGCGTTGGACATGATGACTCCTCGGCCTGCCTCGGGCAGGTGGTTCACAGATACGGGTAGGAAGCGGCGGCCCGATGGGCCTTCTGGACAGCTGGCAGGCAGCTAAAGGGAGACAAAGCCGAGGTTGTATGTGACGTTATGGGCTCTGACGGTTGCAATTATGTACTTTTGTAAACGCAAACCAGTCTCATTCGCCATCTGTTTGTAGGTTATTTACCTACAAGGGACTTTGCATGCTATTTCACGCGCGCCTCGGCGCGGGTCTTGTCTGAGCACTTGAAGAGTTCAATAAAAAAAGCGCTCTACACCTTTCGGGTAGAGCGCTCTTCACTATCATTAAATGAGCGATCAGCTCATCGAGACACCTGCTTATGGCAAGTCCTTCATGGTCTCGGGATCATTGGCCGGGCGCGGGCCTATGGTGCCCAGACGGCTTTTGAGCGACTGAGGCTGGCCGGTGATCAGCGCCGCATAGTTGGTGGTGTTGGAGAGCACCTTCTTCACATAGTCGCGGGTCTCGCTGAAGGGCACGTTTTCGGCCCAGATGGCGGCATCCAGCGTGGGGCCGTTGCGCCAGTTGCGCGGGCGGCCCGGGCCGGCGTTGTAACCAGCGGCAGCCAGTGCCATCGAACCCTCGAAGTCATCCAGCGCCAGCTTGAGATAGGAGGTGCCGATGGTGATATTGGTGTCGCGGTCGTTGATCATGTCGGGAGTGAAGCCCGTCATGCCGATCTTCCTGGCCGTCCAGCGTGCCGTGGCCGGCATCACCTGCATCAGCCCCGAAGCGCCCACGCCCGAGCGGGCATCCATGATGAAGCGGCTCTCCTGACGGATCAGGCCGTAGACATAGGCCGGGTCCAGTCCGATATTGCGCGACTTGGCCAGCACCGTGTCGTGATAGGGCATGGGAAAGCGCTGCTTCCAGTCGGCAAAGGTCTTGGTGCGCTCGCTGGTGTTGATGCAGCGATCCCAGACCTGGCGCTCGCAGGCCAGATCGGCGGCCGCATACAGTTCGCGATCTTCCATGCCTCCCGGCTGGTGCAGATTGGTGGAGTAGTTCCACTCGCGCACGCCTTCGCTGCGCAGGCCCATGCCAATCGCATACAGGCTGCGGCTCAGGCCGGGGTTGCTGCGCGCCGCCGCCTTTTCCTGCGCCGTCAACGGTGCGGGCGCGGGCGGCACGGTGATGCGCTGGCCGATTTCCTCCAGCGCCAGCTGTTCATAGAAGCTGTGGCTGCCGGCCGTGTCCTCCAGCAGTTGCCGGGCTTCGGCCTTTTCCTCAGCATTGGGGCGGCCGGCCAGCATGGCCTTGGCTTTCCAGTAGGCCCAGGTCGGGTCGGTGCGCTCCGGCCCCATGGCATCGATGGCTCGGCGCACGGCCTTCCAGTCGCCAGCGCGCAACGCGGCACGGGCCTTCCAGCCCAGCAGGTCGTCGCTCAGGTCCTCGTTGCGGCGCACCTTGCCGAAATAGCTATTGGCATCGGGCGAGAGCTTGAAGGCGGCCTGCTTGCCGGCCACGGCCCAGGCCCAGTTGCGCTCCTCGCCGTTGAGCTGGGCGCCCCAGCCGCCGTCGATCTGCGTGGCTGCCGCATCGGGGTCGCTGGCCGCCATGCGGATCAGGGCCAGCAGGGCCAGCTCCTTGCGTTCGCGCCCGCGTGCCTTGCTCTGGCCTGCCAGGTATTTGGCGGGCGAGGCAAACACCTGCGCCACCTGGTCGGCCGCTTCGGGAGCGACTATGGCGACCGCATCACGGGCCGCCTTCTGGCGATTGCTTTCGGTGGCCACACGGGCACGGCGCCAGACATCGGCGTCGGTGATCAGCTTGTTCGCATACAGCTGGCCGGCGGCCGTGGTGCAGCCGTCATCGGCATCTTTTTGCGCCATCCACAGATCGCGCACCTGCTGGCCCACATTGGGCGCGCCCCGGCCTTGCAAGGCGTCGGCCAGCAGGGCGTAGCAGGTGACGGACTTGTCGTCGCGCATGCGGAACTTGGGATAGACCTGACTGAAGGTGTTCCAGTCGCGCTGCTTGCCCAGCAGCAGCAGCCAGTCGTTGCGCAAACGGTCTTCCTGGTAGGTGCCGGCATAGCGGTTCAGAAAGCCCTGGATTTCATCGGGCGACGCGGTTTCCAGGCGGTTCTTGAGTTCCCAGTAAGCGGCCCAAGGTTCGAGGGGGTGTCCGGCAGCCTGAGGCAGGAGCTGGGTCAGCGCCGTCTGATTGCGGCTGCGGAATGCTTTTTGCATGTCCAGCAACACGGCATCGCCCGGGTTCTGTGCCTGCGCAAACGGAGCAGCTACAGTCAGCAGGGAAGCCGCACAAAGCGGTGTCAAAATCTTCAGCCAGTGCATGGAGGAAATTATCCGATGGACAAAGCAGCGTTACGCCGCAAGTTGATTGAACTGCGCCTCAACCTTCCAGATCGCCTGCAACGCGCCGATGCGCTGCAGCAGGTGATGCGCTTTTGGCTGATGGAGCGGCCCGATACCGTGATTGGTGCCTACTGGCCCATCAAGGGAGAGTTCGACCCGCTGCCAGCCCTGCATCGCTGGAAGGAAGATGGCGAGCTACAGGGTACTCCACAAAGGCGCAGAATCGGGCTGCCAGTGATAGACAAACAGCGCAAGACGCTGAGTTTTCATGCCTGGTACCCCGGTTGCCCGATGGAGGAGGACGCCTATGGCATTCCCAAGCCCAAGGATACCGAACTGCTGGTGCCCACGCTGCTGTTTGTCCCCTGCGTAGGTTATGCCGCCGGCGGCTACCGCCTGGGCTATGGCGGCGGCTTCTATGACCGCACGCTGGCCGAGCTGAGCCCGAGCCCGTTCACCGTGGGCCTGGGCTATACCAATGGCTATGTCGATGACTTCCAGCCCGAGGCCCATGACCTGCCGCTGGACGCCATCCTCAACGACAACGGCGTGGTCTGGCCCGTCTAGGGGCGTGAACACGCTCCAAACCTTTGTATCGCTTTGACATGAATCGTCCCCGCAAGAACATTCCCCAGCGTCGCTACCGAGCGCGCCCTCCGCTGACCGTGATGCAGCTGCCGCTGACTGCGGCAGAGTTGCAGCGGCTGCAAGCCCATATGCGCCGCCATGGCGCGCTCAGCCTGACACCGCGCCAGCACGATGCGATCTGGGACTTTCTGTTCGAGCGCCCGGAAAGCCAGACCTGGCTGAGCCAGATGACGGCGCAGATTCAGGCCGGGCAGATCGCCACGCGGCCCAGCGCCTGAATCGGATTCACCAAAAAAATGCTCCTTATTAAGGAGCATTTTCCGCATTAAATAAAAGGACTTCAGCGCTTTATCAGCCTGAAGTCCTTTTTCATCAAGCGCAAGAAGCTATCAGTTTCAAGCCGACTGGCTAGCGCGCCAGTTCTTCCAGCCCGATGCACGCAGCTCGCAGGCCGGGCAGCTGCCGCAGCCATAGCCCCAGTCGTGCAGCACATCGCGCGTGCCCTGGTAGCAGGTATGGGTCTCGGTGCGAATCAGCTCGACCAATGCGTCGCCACCCAGGTCGTGCGCCAGTTGCCAGGTCTGGGCCTTGTCCAGCCACATCAGCGGCGTGTCGATGCGCATGCGGCGCTCCAGCCCCAGGTTCAGCGCCAGTTGCTGGGCCTTCATGGTGTCGTCGCGGCAATCGGGGTAGCCCGAGTAATCGGTCTCGCAGACGCCGGTGACGATCACCGTCAGCCCGCGGCGATAGGCCAGCGCGCCGGCCAGCGTCAGGAACAGCAGGTTGCGGCCCGGCACAAAGGTGTTGGGCAGGCCGTCGGCCTGCATGGCAAAAGCCACATCCTCGGTCAGGGACGAGCCGCCGATCTGCTTGAGCACATCGAGCGACAGCACATGGTCCTCGCCCAGACGCGGCGCCCACTGGGCAAAGCGCTCAGCCAGCTGCTCGCGCACGCCTGCGCGCACCTGCATCTCCACGCTGTGGCGCTGGCCGTAGTCAAAGCCCAGCGTCTCCACGCGCTCGAACATGGCCAGGGCCTGAGCCAGGCAGGTGGTCGAGTCCTGGCCGCCCGAGAACAGCACCAGAGCGCCCTTGTGGTGACCAGCCCCTGCCACATGCGCGGCCAGGTTTGCAGAAGAAGTGGAAGTATTTGCCATAGTGGTGCAATTACATCATCAGCCGCAGCGCCCCGTGCAGGACTGTGGAATCCACACACAGACCGCCCGCCCCAAGCTTGATAAGCTGCTCGGCAAACCACACAGGAGTCCGCCATGAAGCTCTATATCGGCAACAAGAATTACTCGTCCTGGTCCATGCGGCCCTGGGTGCTGATGCGCCAAAGCGGCATCAGCTTCGAAGAGCTCACACTGCGCTTTGACAGCTTTGCGCCCGACTCCAGCTTCAAGCTGCAGGCGCTGGCACTCGCCCCCACCGGCAAGGTGCCACTGCTGGTCGATGAAGGGCTGATCATCTGGGACAGCCTGGCCATCTGCGAATACCTGGCCGAGCGCTTTCCCGACAAGCATCTGTGGCCGCAGACCGTGGCCCAGCGCGCCCGCGCGCGCAGCCTGGTGGCGCAGATGCACAGCGGCTTCGGTGCGCTGCGCAGCTTCTGCCCCATGAATATCGAAGCCCAGCTGCAGGAGACCGGCGCCAGGCTCTGGGCCGAGCATGCCGATCTGCGCAGCGATGTCCAGCAGCTCGAAGAACTCTGGACCCCGCTGCTGAGCGCCGCCAGCGGCCCCATGCTGTTTGACCAGTTCAGCATTGCCGATGCCTTTTTTGCACCGGTGTGCATGCGCATCAACAGCTACGGCCTGCCGACCTCTGCCCCGGTACGCGCCTATGTGCAGCGCATCACCCAGCTGCCCGCCACCCAGGAATGGATTCAGGCCGCTTTGGCCGAGCAGGACTTTCTGCAGTTCGAAGAGCCTTATCGCCAGCAGCGCTGAGTCCGCAATCCCGCGATTGCGGTATCTGCAGGCCGCACCGCAGCCACTACCATTGCAGCATGAGTGAATTCAAGGTTTTCAAGGTAGGCGGTGCGGTGCGCGATGCATTGCTGGGCCTGCCCGTCAACGATACGGACTGGGTGGTGGTTGGCGCCACGCCGGAGCAGATGAGCGCGCGCGGCTTCGTGCCCGTGGGACGCGACTTTCCGGTGTTTCTGCACCCCCAGACCCATGAGGAATATGCGCTGGCACGCACCGAGCGCAAGAACGGCATGGGCTATCGCGGTTTTGTGGTCCACACCGCCGCCGATGTGACGCTGGAAGAAGATCTGGCGCGGCGCGATCTCACCATCAACTCCATCGCCGCTCCTGCGGACTGGACAGGCAACGGCGACCTCGAAGACCTGGTGGACCCCTATCGCGGCCAGCAGGATCTGAAGGATCGCGTGCTGCGCCATGTGACCGATGCCTTCCGCGAAGACCCGGTACGCATTCTGCGTCTGGCCCGCTTTGCGGCGCGCTTCACCGATTTTTCCGTCGCGCCCGAGACCATGGAACTCATGCACGAGATGGTGGCGGCCGGCGAGGTCGATGCCCTGGTGCCCGAGCGTGTGTGGCAGGAAATCAGCCGCGGCCTGATGGAGGCCCAGCCCTCGCGCATGTTCAGCATCCTGCGCGAATGCGGAGCTCTGGCCCGGCTGCTGCCCGAGCTCGACAAGCTCTGGGGCGTGCCCCAGCGCGCCGAATACCACCCCGAGATCGATTGCGGCGTGCATGCCATGATGGTGCTGGACATGTCGGCCCGCTTGCAGGCACCGCTGTCCGTGCGCTTTGCCTGCCTGTGCCATGACTTCGGCAAAGGCACCACGCCGGCCGATGTGCTGCCCCGCCATATCGGCCACGAACAGCGCAGCGCCCGCCTGCTGCTGCAGGTCTGCGAGCGCTGGCGCGTGCCCAACGACTGCAAGGAGCTGGCCGAGGTCGTGGCGCGCGAGCATGGCAACATCCATCGCAGCCACGAACTCAACGCCGCCGCCCTGCTGCGCCTGCTGGAGCGCTGCGATGCCATACGCAAGCCCCAGCGCTTCGAGGAAGCCTTGCAGGCCTGCGAGTGCGACGCGCGCGGCCGGCTGGGTTTTGAAGAGGCGGCCTACCCGCAGCGCCCGCGCCTGGGCAGTGCCCTGAAGGCGGCACTTGACGTGGAAACCGCTCCCGTTGCCCAGGCCGCAGCGCAGCGCGGCCTCAAGGGCAAGGCCATTGGCGACGCAGTGAGCAAGGCTCGCGAGCAGGCGATTGCCGCCTATCTGGAAGGCGGCGCCTAGCCAGCTGGCACCAGCTGATGCGCCAGGAACCGGGCCGGTCTTTAGCCGGCCTTTCGAATGTGCGCCAGCGACTGCATCCCGATACCGGGCCCGGATGGACCCGTCTTGAGCTGGGTCAAAGAATGTATGCTGCAGCCATTGCACAGTATGAACAGGCTGCGGCGGTTAGCCCCGTCAAGGCCATGGCACCGGGTCACCCAACCTGCGTGCAACACCCATGTCATACCGACATGGTTCTTTGACGGGCAAGTGTCCGGCCTACAGGTCTGGGCCTTGCCTTCTACTTCAAGGAGGTGCTCTGATGTCCTTACCCCAGACCATGAAAGCCGCCGTGGTGCGTTCCTTCGGGAAACCGCTCACGATTGAAGAAATGCCGGTGCCCCGACCGGCAGATGATCAGATCCTGGTCAAGATCGCGGCTTCCGGCGTCTGCCACACCGATCTGCATGCGGCCGAAGGCGACTGGCCTGTCAAGCCTCATCCGCCCTTCATTCCCGGCCACGAGGGCGTGGGCTATGTGGCTGCGGTGGGCAAGAACGTCAAGCATGTCAAGGAAGGCGATCGCGTGGGCGTGCCCTGGCTGCACAGCGCCTGCGGCTTCTGCCGCCACTGCATCGGCGGCTGGGAAACCTTGTGCGAATCTCAGACCAATACCGGCTATTCGGTCAACGGCGGCTTTGCCGACTACGCACTGGCCGATCCCAACTATGTGGGCCATCTGCCGTCCAACGTGAGCTTTATCGACGTCGCTCCCGTGCTCTGCGCCGGGGTCACGGTGTACAAGGGGCTGAAAGTCACCGATGCCAAGCCCGGCGACTGGGTGGTGATTTCTGGCATCGGCGGCCTGGGCCATATGGCCGTGCAATATGCCAAGGCCATGGGCTTCAACGTCGCGGCCGTCGACATCGATGACAGCAAGCTCGCTCTGGCGCGTCAGCTGGGCGCCACCGTCACTGTCAACGCAAAGACCACCGATCCGGCGGCCTATCTGCAAAGAGAGATTGAAGGCGCCCATGGCGTGCTGGTCACCGCCGTGTCGCCCAAGGCTTTCGAGCAGGCGCTGGGCATGGTGCGCCGCGGCGGCACGATTTCGCTCAACGGCCTGCCACCTGGCGATTTTCCGCTGCCGATCTTCTCCATGGTGCTCAAGGGCATCACGGTACGCGGCTCCATCGTCGGCACGCGCCTGGATCTGCAGGAGTCGCTGGACTTTGCTGCTCAGGGCAAGGTCAAGGCCACCGTATCCACCGACAAGCTGGAAAACATCAACGACATCTTTGCCCGCATGCACGAAGGCAAGATCGAAGGCCGCGTGGTGCTGGACATCGCCGCCTGAGAGCCTGACCGGCCCCGAGCCGGGGCCGGGTGAGCAGGCCCGGCTCCCGCGAAACCACCGCTCAGATCACCGAGCGCACCCATCGCACGATCTCCGAGGCCGGCAGTGCCCCGGAGATGCGGGCCAGCTCCTTGCCTTCCCTGAAGATCACCATGGTCGGAATGCTGCGGATGCCCAAGGGTGCTGCGGCCTGCGGGTAAGCCTCGGTATCGAGCTTGGCCAGTTGCGCCTGCCCCGCCAGCTGCTGCGCCGCCTGGGCAAAGGCGGGCGCCATCATGCGGCAGGGGCCGCACCAGGGGGCCCAGAAATCCACGACCACCGGCACTTGGCTGCGCCCGGTGTGCCGGGCAAAGCTGTCGTTGTCCAGTGCCACGGGCTCGCCCGTCACCAGAGCCTGGTGGCAGCTGCCGCAGTCAGGCTGATTGCCCAGTTGCTCTTTGGCGATGCGATTGGTGGTGTGGCAATGAGGACAGACGTAGTGCAGGGATTCGGACACAGGGGCAACCTTTCTAGGTTTTACGCAAACAGGAATGCGACAACGGCCCGTCTCCAGAGACAGTCGCCTTGCCTGAACCCGCTCGCGTAAGTCGTACTTTCTTTGGCAATGCCTGACAGTGCCAGCAGGCACTGCTCGGGCTCAGGCCCGTATGTGCAGCCAAAGCCTGCAGATTCAAGTCGGCCAGCCTCAGAACGTGTCTACGACCTCAGAGCTTCACAAAGCGGGCAATCAGCGCGGCCACCACACTGAGCAGCACCGTGCTGGCCACCGGCAGGAAGAACTCCTTGCCGAACAGGCGAAAGCGGAAGTCGCCAGGCAAGCGCCCCAGCCCTATGCGCTGCAGCCAGCCGTGCAGCCCGTTGACGAGCAACAGGGCCAGAAAAATGACGATCAACCAGCGAATCATGAGGCCGCAAGTATAGAGGCCTGCCGTGCTGACGGCCTGAGCGCCCATGCTGGCAGACAGCCATTCCGTTTATGCATGACATGCTTCCCAAAGATTGATTGACCTCAACTCCCCCCTCTGCCCATGATGTCCAAGCCCTGCGCCATGCAGGGACCGGGCCCTTGCGTCTGCCGTCACGGCCCGCCAACTACAAACAACGAGACATACCGTGCCCCTGACCTTCTCACGCAAACAGATTCTTCTGAGCGCAGCGCTGCTCGGCGCCTGCCTGGCCCTGCCGGCAGCCGCCGACAGCTTCCCCAATCGCCCACTCAAGCTGGTCGTGCCCTTCTCGCCCGGCGGCAATACCGATGTCGTGGCGCGCCTGGTCGGCCAGGGTCTGGCCGAGGCGCTGGGCCAGCCGGTCGTGGTGGAGAACGTCCCCGGAGCCAACGGTGCCATCGGTGCCAGCCGCGTCGCAGCCGCCGCCAATGACGGCTACACCCTGCTGTTCGGCACGGCGGGCACGCAGGCCATCAATCCCAGCCTGTACCGCAATCTCAGCGAGAAAAGCCTGGACGACTTCGAGTACGTGGCTCTGGTGACCTCGATTCCCAATGTGCTGGTGGTCAACGAGTCGAAAACGCCGGTCAAATCGGTGGCCGAGCTGGTGAGCTACGCGCGCGAGCGCCGCGCCGGGATGAGCTATGGCTCGCCGGGCATGGGCTCCACCGTGCATCTGTCGGGTGAGCTGCTCAAGAGCGCCGCCAAACTGGACCTGGTTCACGCGCCCTACAAGGGCAGCGCTCCGGCACTGACCGATCTGATCGGCGGCCAGATTGATTTCATCTTCGAGAACATCACGCCGGCGCTGCCCTTCATCCAGGGCGGCAAGCTCAAGGCGCTGGCCGTGACCTCGGCCGAGCGCCTGCCGATGTTGCCCCAGGTCCCGACCATGAAGGAAAGCGGCTTTCCGTCCTTTGTCACTGCCACCTGGAACGGCGTGCTGGCGCCCAAGGGAACGCCGCGCGCCGTGGTCCAGCGCCTGGAAGCGGCCACGCTCAAGGTGGCCAGCAGCCCCGAGTTCAAGGCCAGGGTCGCGGCCCTGGGTGGCGAGCCTCGCCTGCTCGGCTCAAGCGCGTTCCGCGACTTCACGCGCACCGAGTACAAGCACTGGGGCAGCATCATCCAGGCCGCCAGACTGGAAAAGCAGTAAACGCGCCAGACACGCAGACGCTATAGCCGCTACAGCCGCTATAGCCGGTGCGTGCGGTCGCCCTGCACAAAGCCCTGCGGCGTCCAGGGCTCCACGCCCTTGGACAGGGCAACGACCTTGAACAGCTCGCCCATCTCGTGCTCCATGACCAGCTTGGAGGCCATGGAGCGGGCCTTGATGCCGGCCGCATCGAGCTTGGGCGCAAGTCCGCAGTTGATGAGAAAGTGCGCCTGATTGGTATAGCCCAGCACGTCGAAGCCCGCATCCTGGGCCGCCACGGCCGTGCCCGTGAAATTGACGTGGGCCGTGATGTCCTTGAGGCCGACCAGCGCCAGAGGGTCGTTGTCCACCTGATGCTGGTAGTGGCAGACCAGGGTCCCCATATGGCGCTGCTCGTGGTAGTACTCGCCCTCACCAAAGCCGTAATCGATGAAAAAAGCGGCACCGCGAGTCAGGCGCTCGCCCAGGGTGTGGATAAACGCCTCGCCCTGGCGGTGGATTTCGGTCAGAAAGTCATGCGGGCCGCCGATATCCACAGGCGGACGCAGCTCGGTTGCTCGGTCTTCCCAGGCAAAGGCCGCCTCATCCCCCTCAGCTGCGAGCACCACGCCGCGCTCATGCCATTGGCCCTGGGTGCGCTGCAGCAGCTGCACCGGCATGGCGTCCAGCACCTCGTTGCCGATGATCACGCCTTCCATGGCGTTTGGCAGTGCATCGACCCAGCGCACCAGATGCTCGTACTTGGCCAGCGCCAGCTTCTGGCGCGCGCGCAGCGTGCCCGAGAGATCGACGATGGTGTAGCGCTCAGGCAAATCGCCCAGAGCCGCCAGCTCGTCAAGGATCTGCAGCGCCAGTGCGCCGGTGCCGGCGCCGAATTCCCAGATCTCGCGGGTATTCGTTTTTTGTAGCGCTTCCCGTAACTGGGACGCCACCAGCTGACCAAAAATAGGCGAAATCTCCGGCGCCGTCACAAAGTCGCTGCCCGACTCCGGCATGGCGCCAAACTTGGCCGTTTCATTGGCGTAATAGCCCAGGCCCGGCGCATAGAGCGCCAGCTCCATGAAACGGTCGAAAGGCAACCAGCCGCCCACGGCGGCAATCTCCTTGGCAATGCGGGATTGCAAGGCGCTCGTTAAACTTGAGGGTTCTGTCGTCACAACCCGCATTTTCCACGAATGTCCTCACCCGCCCGACCACGCACAGTATTGGTGACCGGTTCCGCCCGTCGCCTTGGACGTGACATGGCCCTGGCCCTGGCCCGCGCGGGCTGGCAAGTGGCTGTGCACTATCGCGACTCCCACGAGCAAGCCATGCAGACCGTGGCTTCCTGCGCGCAGTTGTCGGGGGACAGCGCGGCTTTTGACGCGGACTTCTTTGACGAGGAGTCGGTGCGCTCGCTGGTGCCACGTGTGGTGGAGCGCTTTGGCCGCATCGACGCTGTGGTCAATAACGCCTCGCTGTTCGAGCATGACGATGCCCAGAGCTTCAGCTATGTGGCACTGGAAGCGCATCTGCGCAGCAACACGGGTGCGCCCATATTGCTGTCCCAGGCTCTGCACGCCCATGTGCAGGAGCGCGTGGCGGCAGGCGAAGAGTCGGCACAGGGCGCCGTGGTCAA
Source organism: Comamonas testosteroni (assembly GCF_000761245.1). Lineage (GTDB taxonomy): Bacteria > Pseudomonadota > Gammaproteobacteria > Burkholderiales > Burkholderiaceae_C > Comamonas > Comamonas testosteroni_C. The sequence goes on from NZ_AWOR01000068.1 coordinate 213,769, forward strand.
TGTGCTGGACCAAAAGCTCTGGAACCAGAACCCCGATTTCCTGAGCTACACCCTCTCCAAGGCGGCTCTGGAAGCCGCCAACACCATGCTGGCCCTGGCACTGGCTCCACGCGTGCGCGTGGTGGGCGTGGCGCCGGGCCTGACGCTGACCAGCCATATGCTGAGTCAGGAAAAGTTCGAGGCCCTGCACGCCATGAGCCCGCTGGGACGCTCCTCCTCGCCCGAGGACATTGCCGCCGCCGTGTGCTTCGCACTGGAAAACCGCTCCATGACGGGCACCACCATGCTGGTGGACGGCGGCCAACATTTACAGCGCTTCGAGCGCGATTTTTCGATGATGTGAGCCCGCCGAGGCCGCAACTTTTCCCATGACTTCCACTTCCGGACAACAAATTCTCACGCTCACCGGCCTGCGCTTTGACGCCAGCCTCGGGATTCTTGCGCATGAGAAACAAGAGCCCCAGCCGATCCAGGTCGACGCCGAACTCAACCTCGGCCCCCAGCCCCTGGCTCCGCGCGATGACGACATCCTCCATGTGCTGGACTACCGCAAGGTGCGCCAGATCATCATCGACGAGTGCACCTCCGAGCATGTGAACCTGCTTGAGAGCCTGATCGGCAAGCTGGCCCAGCGCCTGCTGCAGCTGCCCGGCGTGCGCGGCGTGCGTGTGAAAATTGCGAAGCTGGAAATTTTTGACGACTGCGAAGTAGCCATTCGCATCGAAACCGGACAATGGTGAACCCCATGAATGCAGTAAACGACAACCCCTGGATTGCCGAAGAGGCAGAAGCCGCCGATGCTGCGGCCGCAGAGAGCGCCAACGGCGAAGAAGCCGCCAAGCCCGGCAAGATCAAGATCGAGCGCGAACAGATCAAGCTCGAAAAGCGCCTGTGCCGCGAAGTGGGCAAGGCCATCCTCGACTACAACATGATCGAGGAAGGCGATCGTGTCATGGTCTGCATGTCCGGCGGCAAGGACAGCTACACCCTGCTCGACATCCTGCGCAAGCTGCAAAAGCGTGCACCCGTGAAGTTCGACATCGTGGCCGTGAACCTGGACCAGAAGCAGCCCGGCTTCCCCGAGCATGTGCTGCCCGAGTACTTCCAGAGCATCGGCGTGGACTACCACATCGAGAACCAGGACACCTACAGCGTCGTCAAGCGCGTCGTGCCCGAAGGCAAGACCACCTGCGGTCTGTGCTCGCGCCTGCGCCGCGCCATCCTGTACAAGGTGGCCGACCAGCTGGGCTGCACCAAGGTGGCCCTGGGCCATCACCGCGACGACATCGTGCAGACCATGATGCTCAACATGTTCTACGGCGGCCGCATGAAGGGCATGCCGCCCAAGCTGGTCAGCGACGACGGCAAGCATGTGGTGATCCGCCCGCTGTGCTATGTGCCCGAGAAGGACACGACACGCTGGGCCCAGTACCAGAACTTCCCCATCATTCCCTGCAACCTCTGCGGCAGCCAGGACGGCCTGCAGCGCGTGGCCGTGGGCAATATGCTGCGCGAGTGGGACAAGAAGTTCCCCGGCCGCATCGAGAGCATGTTCCGCGCCATGGGCAACATCGTGACCACCCACATGATGGACCCCCAGCTGCACGACTTCAGGAACGCCAAGGCCACCGGCATTGCCGATCCCAACGGAGACATGGCCTTTGACCATGAAGAGCTGCCAACCATGGCCGCCCTGCCCGGCGGAGTGCAAGTGGTACAACTGTCCTGAGCGGACTTTTGAACTAAAACCGGACCCTGTAGTCCAATCAAAGGCCCATTCGATGGGCCTTTGTCGTTTTCAGAGAAATCATCATGAACCTGCGCAAAACCTCCTTACGCTGGATCGGCCTTGCGGCCCTGACTGCGACGGCTCTGCTGGCCGGCTGCAGCACGGTGCGCGAGGTCAACAGCACGGTGCAGAGCTTTTCCGCACTGAGCACCATCCCCGTGCCGGCCACCTACCGGCTGGAGACCCTGCCCTCTCAACAAGGCCAGGTGAACTTCGCGGCCGTGGAAGCCCAGGCCCAGCATGCGCTGGCCCGCGTCGGCCTGACGCGCGACGACTCGCACGCCAGCCTGGTGGTGCAGATCAGCGCCATGGCCCGCTATGCGCGCGACTGGGCCAGCTGGCCCTACTACGACCCCTACTGGGGCCCGCGCTGGGGCTGGGGCATGAGCTACGGCCGCGGCTTTGGCTGGGGCTTTGGCGGCGGCATGATGTTCAACGAGCCGCCGCTGGAGTATTACCGCGCCGTGAGCATCGTCATGCGCGATATCAAGACCCAGCAGATCGTCTACGAAACCTCGGCCCAGCGCCAGGATGTATGGACCGACGACCCGGCCATATTCGGCATTTTGTTCGATGCGGCGCTGACGGGCTTTCCCAAGCCGCCGCAGGGCCAGCGCAATGTGCGCACCGTCATCCAGCCGCCGGGGGCCCAGCCTGCCAGCGGCACGCCGGCAACACCTGCACAGCCCGCCGCATCGGTTGCGCCAGCAGCACCGGCCACCATGGCGCCGGCCACCGTGGCGCCGGCACGTTGATTTGCAATCTTCAACAGTTGTCGGGCCTGGCGCGTGCTAACGTGCAGCTCGGCTTGAACCGGGTCCTCCTGCCTGGGCCCTCGCCATGAAAAGGATGACTGTCATGAAGAAACTTGCTCTCTCCACCCTGCTTTGCGCCACAGTGGCCGCGGGCTCCTTCAGCGCCTATGCCAGCGGCCTCGGCGACGCCTTGCGCGGCCAGCTGAGCGGCGGCGCAGCCGAGAGCAGCTCCAGCGCCTCGGGCCTGGGCGGCATGCTCGGCGGCTCCGGCGGCTCTTCGGCACTGTCGGCCCTGGGCCTGGGCAACCTGAGCTCCGGCACGGCCAGCAATGCCGCCGGTGTCCTCACCTACTGCATGAAGAACAACTACCTGAACGCCGACAAGGCCGCCCAGGTCAAGAATCAGCTGCTGGGCAAGCTGGGCCTGGGCCAGAAGGAAGAGCCCAAGGACCAGGGCTACCAGAACGGCCTGATGGGCATGGTCACGGGCGCCGACGGCAAGAGCTTCAGCCTGGACAAGGTCAAGAGCAACCTCAAGGAAAAGGCCTGCGACTTTGTGCTGGACAATGCCAAGTCACTGATCTGACACCGAAAGACATGGCGGCCGGCGCTTGAAGCGCAAGTGCTGCAATGCCCAAAGGCTTGCAACCGTGGTTGCAGGCCTTTTTTCTTGGCTGCAGCAACATTTGCCCAGGAAAAAGCAGCGCCTTGCACCGCCATCATCACGCCCCCCGAGCAGAGCGCTGCCGTCCATGCCCCAGGTGCGCCCTGCCAGGCTGGGGCTGTGCAAGCTGGTGATTCGCGCACCATGGCCCGCTGTGCCTGACGGACGAAGGCCGAGTCTTAAAAGGTCTGTAACAACAGACCGGGGTACAGGCACACTTTGTTTGCAAGACAATGACTGTTCAATAAAACAACCCACGCTGAACGAGCCAAGACATGCACGCCACGCGCATCATTGCCATCCGGCACGGAGAGACAACCTGGAATGTCGATGGACGCATCCAGGGGCATCTGGATATCCCCTTGAACGACACCGGCCTGTGGCAGGCCGAGCAGGCGGCCCAGGCGCTGGCCGACGAGAGCATTGCCGCCATCTACAGCAGCGACCTGCAGCGTGCCCATGTCACGGCGCAGGCGATTGCCCAGAGATCCGGTGCACCTCTGCACACCACCACCGGCCTGCGCGAGCGCTGCTTCGGCGATTTTCAGGGCCGCACCTTCAAGGATGTGGAAGCCACCCAGCCCGAGGACGCCCAGCTATGGCGCACGCGCAACCCGGCCTATGCCCCGCCCGGAGGGGGCGACTCGCTGCAGGCCTTGCGCGAACGCATCTTTGCCACCGTGGACCGGATTGCACGCCAGCATGAGGGCGAGCAGATCGTGCTGGTCGCCCATGGCGGTGTGATGGATGTGCTCTACCGCCTGGCCACGCGCCAGGACTTCCAGACGCCACGCACCTGGGAGCTGAGCAACTGCGCCATCAATCGCCTGCTCTGGACGCCTGACGGCCTGTCTTTGGTAGGCTGGGCAGATACCGCACACCTTCAGCAAGGCAGCCGAGATGAAGCACATTCCTGAGCATTTGCAGACCCTTGTCGGCCAGGCCGTCAAACGCATAGACACGCCCGCGCTGGTCATCGACCTGGACGCCATGGACCGCAATATCGAGCGCATGGCCCGCTTTGCCCAGCAGCATGGCGTGCTCTGGCGCCCGCATGCCAAGCTGCACAAAAGCGCTCATATCGCCCATCTGCTCGAGCATGCCGGTGCCTGCGGTCACTGCGTGCAAAAAGTCAGCGAGGCCGAGGCACTGGCCCAGGGCGGCATCACCAATATCTTCATCAGCAACGAAGTCATTGCCCTGCCGAAGCTGGCGCGCGTGGCGGCTCTGGCCAAGGCACTGAATGCCCAGGGCGGACGACTGGCCCTGGCCGTGGATTGCGAGGAAGGCATCACCCGCCTGGCACGGGCCCTGCAGGATGCGCAGGCAGGCGATTCGGCCATGGACGTGCTGGTGGAGATCAATGTAGGCCAGAACCGCTGCGGCGCAGAGCCCGGCGAAGCCGCCCTGGTCCTGGCACAGGCCATTGCCGCCCAGCCCACGCTGCGCTTTGCTGGCCTGCAGGCTTATCACGGCGGAGCCCAGCATCTGCGCAGCGCCGAAGTGCGCAAGGCAGCCATCGACCAGGTGCTCAAGCTCGTCAACCGCACGCGCCACGAGTTCGACCGCGCCGGCCTGGCCATCCCGCTGATCACGGGTGCGGGCACGGGAACCATGGTCAACGAAGCCGCCAGCGGCATCTATGGCGAAATCCAGCCCGGCTCCTTCCTCTTCATGGACGCCGACTACGCCGCCAACCAGCGCGACGCGGCCCAGCCCCTGTTCGAGCATGCGCTCTACGTCAAGACCCAGGTCATGTCGCTCAGCGGCGACCATGCCGTCTGCGACGCTGGCCACAAGGCCCATGCCATAGACTCCGGCCTGCCCAGACTGCATGCGCTGGCGCCCGAAAACGCGCTGCGCTTTGCCAATGGCGGCGACGAGCATGGCGTGCTGCACCCCGATGCCGAGGCCGGCAACCACAGCGGCTGGCTGCCAGCGCTGGGCGAGAGCCTGTGGCTGATCCCCGGCCACTGCGACCCTACGGTCAATCTGCACGACCACCTGATCGGCGTGCGCGGCGGCCGGCTCAAGGGCGTGGTCGAGCGCATCTTCACCGTTGACGGGCGCGGCGCGCTGACCTGATGCGATCTTGCCCCGAGCTCTTCTTGCCTCGGGCTTCGATTGCTACATAAATAATAGCTTACAACGCATTTCACACAATGATTTCAAGGCATAAACAGCCTGAACTTCATGCCTGAAAGGCGCTAACAGCTCTCTTTTTTACAGGCTTTCAGGCCACCAGCCGTCGGCGCGGCGCTCCATGCGTGGGCAGTCGTAGGCCGCAACCACAGGGATGGCACTGCCATCGGCACGCACCAATTTCTGCTGCCACTGCATGCCCTGGCGCATGGCCACGGCAATGGCGGCCACGTGGGCACCGCAGCGCTCGAGCAGCTTGAGGCCCGACACCATGGTCGTGCCCGAACTCACGGCATCGTCGACCACCAGCACGCGCTTTCCGGCAATCAGGCCCAGCTGATTCGGGTCGACATAGAGCAGCTTGCCCTTGCCCGGCGTGGTGATGGAGCTGACGGGCTCGCTGAGCTCGTCGCGATACCAGTATTTGCGCGAATAGCCCAGCGGCACATAGCGGCTGTGACCCAGGTGGCGCGCCACCAGCGGCGCAAAGGCCAGGCCCAGCGTGGGCAGGCCGATGACCGCATCGAAGTCATGCGCCCCGGCGGCTTGCGCCATGTGCAGCGCCAGCTCCTCCACCACCTGCATCGATGCCTGATTGGCAATCAGAGAGGCCACGCAGCGGTCCGGAGCCGAGCCATCGGCCGTGGGCATGCCGCGCAGCGGCAGCAGCAGATAGCGGCCGTCGGGCAATCTGGCCGGGTAGCTCTTCGCATAGGGCGGCAGCGGCGACTGGCTCAGCTCGGCCTCGGTGACGGTGGCTTGCCAGTAGTCGGTCGTGGCATCGAAGCCGGGCAGGTTCTGGCCGCAAAGGTCGGCCACGGATGCAATTTCACTCATACAAAACTCAGTCGCGATGCAGATAGCTCTCGGCCAGCTTCACCCAGTACGAGGCAGTGACGGGCAGCAGGTTGTCGTTGAAGTCATAGGCCGCGTTATGCACCATGCAGCCGCCCTCGCCCATGCCGTTGCCGACGATGAAATAGTTGCCCGGAACCTGGTTGAGCATGATGGCGAAGTCGTCGCTGGCCTGCAGTGGCTGCAGATCGGGAATCAGCCATTGCTCGCCTGGAAATGCACGCGCCACCTCCACCGCAAAATCCGTCGCGGCCTTATCGTTCATGACGGGCGGATAACGCCATTTGTAGTCCACCTCGGCCGTGGCGCGGTGCACGGCGGCCTGGGCATGGGCCATGGCCGTGATGCGCTCGCGCAACTGCTGGCGCACCTCGGGGCAGCGCGCGCGGATGGTCACGCGCAGCTCGCAGGTTTCGGGAATCACATTGGGCGCATCGCCCGCATGGATGGCACCGATGGTGACCACCGCCATGTCGTTGGGGTCGATCTCGCGCGAGCGTATGGTCTGCAGCGCCAGCACCAGATGCGAAGCCACAACGATCGGGTCCACGGCCACATGGGGCATGGCGCCATGGCCGCCCTTGCCGCGGATGGTGATGATGGCCGTGTCCGAGCTGGAATACATCACGCCCGAGCGAAAGCCGAACTGCCCGGCCGGGTAGCCGGGCTCGTTGTGAAAGGCATAGAGTGCATCGCAGGGAAACAGCTCGAACAGGCCCTGCTCCACCATCTTCTGCGCGCCGCCATGGCCTTCCTCGGCGGGCTGAAAGATCAGATTGAGCGTGCCCTGGAGCTGATCCTTGCGCCCGGCCAGCACCCTGGCTGCGGCCAGCAGCGTGGCCGTGTGTCCGTCGTGGCCGCAGGCATGCATCTTGCCGTCGTGACGGCTAGCATAGGGCAGACCCGTGGTTTCACGGATAGGCAGCGCATCCATATCGGCGCGCAGGCCAAGACGTTTGCCGATGTGCTTGCCATGGGCATGGTCACCACAGCGCAGCGTCCCCACCACGCCGGTGTCGCCCAGGCCACGATGGACCTCGTAGCCCCATTCGGCCAGTCTGGCGGCCACGATATCGCCGGTGCGGTGCTCTTCGTAGGCCAGCTCGGGATGGGCGTGCAGATCATGGCGCAGGGCCAGCATCTCGGCCGCTACAGCAGCCACTTCGGGCAGCACGGGCGGATGGATCTCGGCATGCACCGGGTTCAAAGGCGCGGCCATGGCTTATTCCGCCTGGATGTTGGCCGACTTCACGATCTGGGCATAGCCGGCTTTTTCCTTCTTCAGGAACTGGACGAAGCTGGCCTGGGTGCCGGAGCCGGGCGTGGCGCCGCCGTCTTCCAGGCGCTTGCGCACATCGGGCATCTTGAGCACGGCATCGAGCTCGGTGGCCAGGCGCGTGACCACGGCCTGAGGTGTCTTGGCGGGCACGAACAGACCCGTCCAGGTGTTGAGGTCAAAGCCCTTGAGTTCGGCCGTCTCGCCAAAGGTGGGCACGTTGTGGATCGCATCGATGCGCTTGGCCGATGTCACGCCCAGACCTTCGAGCTTTTTTTGCTGGATCATGGGCACGGCGCTCACGGTGGTGAGCATGCCCACATCGACCTGAGCGCCCATCACGTCGCTGGTGATCTGGGCACCGCCGCGGTAGGGCACATGCACCAGCTTGATCTTGGCGCGCTCCTGCAGCATTTCCATGGCTAGATGCAGCATGGTGCCCACGCCCGAAGTGGCGTAGGTCAGCGATCCGGGCTTGGAACGCGCCAGTGCAATCAGCTCGTTCAGATTGTGTGCCGGCAGGCCGGGGCGGGCCACGGCGACCACGGGGGCGATGGTGGTCAGCCCCACGGGTGTCAGATCCTTTTCGGCGTCGTACTTGACGGCGGAATTCACCAGCTGGGCAATGCTGATGGGGCCGTCAAAGCCCATGAGCAGGGTGTAGCCGTCGGCCGGTGCCTTGACGGCCTTGCTCACCCCGAGCACGCCGCCCGCGCCGGGCACGTTGTCCACCACGATGGACTGGTGCAGGCGCTCGCCCAGCTTCTGGCCGATCAGGCGTGCCGTGGTGTCCACATTGCCACCGGCGCTGAACGGCACGATCAACGTAATGGGCTTGGTGGCGGGCCAGGCATCGGCGGCGGCAAAAACGGGAGAGGAAAAACCGGCCGCAGCCATCAGGGCGGCGGTCGCGACAAGAGAGCGGCGTGGTATGGACATGTACAGGCAGCAGTAGGTAACAGGCACCTTGTCGCAGCATGCGGACGGCGGAGTGCCCGTGCAGGCCGGCGGGTCAAGACAGCTTGCCGACCGGGGAGATGGGCGAAATTATCGGCTCGCTTCTCGCGAAATCTCATAAATAAAACTACTTAGCAATCGATGCTTACCCCTGAAAACCTCTGATCCACGGCCTCAAAGCACTGCCTGTCGGGCCATCAATGCGCCAGCGGTCTCGGCTACCAGGGCCGCCACCGCCTTGCCTGCCAGAGTGAAAGGACGCTGACTGCTGGTAGCCAGCACCACATGCTGACCAAACACCCGCTCCGCCAGCGGAATGGCTGCGAGGCTGCCACAGGCCAGCTCCTCGCTGACGGCATGGCGCGGCAGCAGCGTGGCGCAGTCGTGCCGAGCGAGCATGCTCTTGAGGATCACCGAGGAGCTACCCTCCAGGATCACGTTCATGCGCAGCCCCTGCCGGCCTGTCTGCTCATCGAGCAGGTTGCGGATGGCGTTGGGAGGCACCGGCAACACCAGCGGCAGGCGCTCGAGCGTCTGCAGGGCCATGCTGACCGGCAGGGCCGTATCCGCCGGTGCCAGCATGCGCTGCAGCACACTCTGGCGCCCCACCACGCAGATCTGCGCATCGGCCAGCTTGCGGTAGCTGTTGCTGCCCCTGGCACGGTAGCGGTTCAGGATCGCCATGTCGATGCGGCCCTGGCTCAGCGCCACCTCCATGTCTCCGCTATAGCCCTCTATGACGCGCAGCCGGATCTCGGGGAAGCGCTGCGCCACCTCGCCATACAGCGCCGCTGCCACGAAGCCGGCCACACCCGGCACCAGACCCAGCGTAACCAGGCCGCTGGGCACACCGGTCAGCTCCTTGCCCAGGCGCACCAGCGCCTCGGCCTCGGACAGCAAAGCCGAAACGCGCGGCAGCATCTGCTCGGCCAGTGCCGTGGGCTTGACGCCGCGTCCCGTGCGGTAGAAGAGCGCGCCGCCCAGCGCGCGCTCCAGTTCAGCGATCTGCCGACTCACGGCCGACTGCGCCAGTCCACGCTCGACGGCCGCTCGTGTCAGGCTGCCGCCCTGGATCACGGCGGCCAGCGTCCTCAGCGACTTCAGTGTCAGCAACTCCAGAGCTTCGGTGGCGTGGGTCATGGCAACTTATGCATCCATCTGAAAGCGAGATATCTGATTCTCATATTTCTGGTTGGCTCGCGGCTAGCGGTTTCCTACATTGACCTTCAGGAGACATGCACACCATGAACGGACCTCTCACCGGACTGCGCGTCCTGGACATCGCCACCATCATTGCCGCACCCTCGGCTGCGGCCCTCCTGGCCGACTACGGCGCCAGCGTCGTCAAGGCTGAGCTGCCCGGCGCAGGCGACGGTATGCGCGACTTTCCACCACACAAGGACGGCAAGCCTCTGTGGTGGAAAGTGACCAACCGCGGCAAACGCTTGGTCACCCTCGACCTGCGCAAGGCCGAGGGCGCCGCACTGCTGCTGCGCATGCTGCCTCAGTTCGATGTGCTGATCGAGAACTTCCGCCCCGGCACGCTGGACCGCTGGGGCCTGACCAAAGAGGCCTTGTGGCAGGCCCAGCCCAGCCTCGTGATACTGCGCACCACGGGCTTCGGCCAGAGCGGCCCCTACCGCGACCGGCCGGGCTTTGCACGCGTGTTCGAAGCCATGGGCGGCCTGACCTACATCAGCGGCGACGCCCAGGGAGCGCCCATGCACTCCGGCTATCCACTGGCCGACAACGTCGGCGGACTGTTCGGCGCGGTAGGCGTGCTGGCTGCGCTGTGGCGCCGCGCCTGCCACCCGCAGGCCCCGGGCGAGGAAATCGACCTGTCGCTCACCGAGGCCACGCTCAAGCTGCTCGAGTTCCTGCCCATCCAGCACGAGCAGCTAGGCACCGTGTATCAGCGCTCGGGCAATGCCAATCAGTACTCTGCACCGGCCGCGGTCTACCGCACTGCCGACGGGCAATGGGTATCGCTGTCGGGCAGCACCAATGCCATGTTTGCCAACAACTGCCGCGCCATAGGCCGGCCTGAGCTGATAGACGAGCCATGCTTCGCCAGCAACCGCGACCGTGTGCGGCATGCCCAGGAGTTGAACGGCATCTTCGCAGCCTGGTGCGCAGCACATCCGCTGGCGACGGTGCTGGCCGCCTTCGAAGCGGCGCAGGGCACCATCGCCCCTGTCTACGGCATCGACCAGATCGAGGCCGATCCGCACATGCGCGCTCGCCAGGCTCTTTGCGACGTGCCCGACCGGGACTTCGGCAGCGTGCGCATGGCAAATGTCGTTCCGCGCTTTGTCCGATCGCCCGGCAGCATCCGCCACGCCGGCGGTGCACTGGGGCAGGACAACGAAGCGTTCTACCAGGGCGAGCTGGGATTGCCGGCCGCCGAACTGGCCAGCCTGCGCGAGGCTGGCGTCATCTGAGGCAAATCTGAGGCAAAGGAGACCCCATGTTGATTCCCGAATCCCATCACCCGCTCGTGCACCTGTCGCCCGATGAAACCGCACTGCTTGAGCGCGTGAAAACGCTGGTGGCCGAGCGCATCGGTCCGGACGCCGACCGCGTGGCGCAGCAGGACGTCTTCGCCTGGGACACCTTCCGGCTGTTGTGTCGCGAAGGCATCGTCGCCACCGCATTCCCGCGCGTTCACGGCGGCAGCGAGGCGTCGATGATGCTGCGCGTGCGCATCATCGAGGAAGTAGCGTCTGTGTGTTCGACGGCCGCTTCGCTGGTCACAGGCACCGACCTGTCCTCGCGCCCCATCGTGGCCGGCGGCAGCCAGGCGCTGCGCAGCGCGCTGATCCCCGACCTGGCCAGCGGCGCGCGACAGTCGGCCTTTGCACTGACCGAGCCCGGCGCAGGCAGCGACGTGGCACGGCTGGGGGCGCACTATGCGCCGGCGCCGCAGGGCGGCTGGACGCTCAATGGCCAGAAGAAATTCATCACGCGCGCCAACGTAGCCGACATGTTCGTGGTGGTGGCGCGCCAGGCCGACGGACCCGGCGGCGGCCGCGGACTGAGCGCCTTCGTCGTTCCGCGCGACACGCCCGGCATCACGGTATCGCCGGTGATTCCCAAGCTGGGCTGGTACGGCGTGCCGATCGCGCTGGTCAGCTTCGACGACGTGCACATCGCGCCGGAGCATCTGCTCGGCAAGGAAGGCGAAGGCATGGCGCTGGCACAGGACACATTGCTGCGCGCACGCATCGGCCACGCTGCGATCGCGCTGGGTCGCGCCGCAGGCGCGCTGCAGATTGCCGCCCAGTACGCCAACCAGCGCCATGTCTTCGGGCAGCCGGTGGGTGCGCACCAGGGCATCCAGTGGATGGTGGCCGAGATGGCGGCCCAGATCGAGGCCGCACGCTGTCTGGTCTACAGCACCGCGCAGCGCTACGACGCAGGCGATGCCGACGTGGCCATCCATGCATCGATCGCCAAGCTGCATGCCACCGACCTGTGCATGCGCATCGTGGTCGACTGCCTGCAACTGCTGGGTGGCAACGGCTACCTCAAGGCCTTCCCGCTGGAGCGCTTCCTGCGCGACGCCAAGATGAACCAGATCGGCGAAGGTACCAGCGAGATTCACAAGACGCTGATCGGCCGCCATGTGCTGCGCCGCGCCGCAGCGCTGCCGCAGCACCCATGCCTGGACATGGAGCCGGAGCTGTGGACATGAGCAATGCACTGACCAACGACCTCTGCCGCCGACTGGGCATACGCCTGCCCATCTTTGGTCTGGCCCACCGCATCGAAGTGGCCGCCGCGATCTCACAGGCCGGCGGACTGGGCGTCTATGCCGCCGCGCGTGACGGCCCGCATGAGCTGCAGAAGAAGCTGCGCCAGCTGCGCGAACTGTGCCCCGAACACCCGGTGGGCGTGGACTTGCTGCTGCCCACCGGCCTGCCCGAACACGACGACCGCGTAGCCGTGGCTGCCGCGCTGCCGCAGGGGCACAGGGATTTCGTGCAGGGCCTGTTCAAGCAATACGACGTGCCGCCGGCCACCGAAGGCAACTTCTTCTCGCAGTACGTGCGCTCGCAGAGCCTGTTCGAGGAGCAGGTGGACGCCATTGCGGGCAGCGATATCGAGGTCTTTGCCGCCGGCGTCGGCACGCCGGTGGAGGCGCTGGCACGCATCAAGGCGCGCGGCCTGCACACCATCGCCCTGGTCGGCAGCGTGCGCCATGCTCAGAAGGCGATCGCAGCCGGGGCCGACATCCTGGTGGCCCAGGGCTATGACGCGGGCGGCCACACAGGGCCCATCGGCACCTTCACGCTGGTGCCGCAGATAGTGGCTGCAGCCGAGGGCCGGCCCGTCATCGCGGCAGGCGGCATCGGCACCGGGGCGCAGGTGGCGGCCTCGCTGGCCTTGGGCGCGCAGGGTGCCTGGCTGGGCACGCTATGGCTGGGCACGCGCGAGCACGAGATGCCGCAGGCGCTGGCAAAGAAGCTGATCGCGGCCGACAGCGAAGACACGGTGATCACGCGCGCCCACAGCGGCAAGCCCTGCCGCGTGCTGCGCAGCGCGTTCAGCGACGCCTGGGCACAGCCCGGCGCACCCGAGCCACTGTCCATGCCCTACCAGCAGGCTCTCACCGGCGATCTGCTGGCAGCGGTGGAACAGCACCAGATCGGGCCGCTGATGTACGAGGCCGCGGGGCAGAGCGTGCACTGGCTGCGCGGAATCGAACCCGTGGCCGCCGTGATGGACCGCCTGGAGGCCGAGACACGCCAGGCCCTGCAATCAATGGCGGGTTACATCGCCTAGAACCGGAGATACAAGCATGAACCGTCGGCAATTCCACCTTCGTCTGCTGCTGGCCGGCCTGGTGCCCGGCATGGCCCGCGCAGGCACCGCGCCGAGCCCGGACGGCTACCCCGATCGACCCATCCGCATCGTGGTGCCCTATCCCGCAGGCGGCGTCGTCGACGTGGTGCTGCGCGCCGTCTGCGACCCGCTTTCCGACGCGCTGCCGCAACGCATCGTGATCGAGAACCGTCCCGGTGCCGATGGCCGCATCGGCCTGGATGCGGTGGCCAGGGCCCCGGCCGACGGCTACACACTGCTGGGCGTAGCGCCGATCCTCGCGGTGGGCGAGCACCTGATGCCCGAGATGAAGGCGCGCAGCAGGGACTTCGTGGGGGTGTGCGGCTTGGCCGCGCCGCCGACGGTGTTCGTGGTGCACGACACGGTGCCCGCCAGGACGCTGAAGGAGTTCGTCGCACTGGCTGCCGCCAGACCGGGCGAGTTCAACGCAGCCAACCCCGGCACCGGCAGCTCCATCCACCTGGCGCAGGAACTGTTCTTCGAGCGCACCGGCATCCGCTTGACCAACGTGAGCTACAAGGGCCAGCCACCGGCGCTGCTGGACCTGGGCTCCGGCCTGCTGCAGTTCGCGCTAATCTCGCAGAGCCTGGTGCTGCCGCTGATCCAGTCCGGCAAGGTACGGGCTCTGGCTGTCAACGCCGCAGGGCGCACGCGCTCGCTGCCCGAGGTACCCACCATCGCACAGGCCGGCTACCCCGATATCCTGGTGCAGTCCTGGTACGGCATTGCCGCACCGGCGAAGACGCCCGTGCCGGTGGTCGAGTGGCTGAGCCAGCAATTCCAGCGCGCGCTGGCGATGCCTGAAGTGCGCGCGCGGCTGACAGCCACCGATGCGGAAATCCTGGCGCTGGATGCGGCACGCTTCACCGAGCTTATCGCCGTGGAGAACAGGCGCTGGGGTGCGTTAATCCACAAGCGCGGCATACGGTTGTGAGAGCCTGCGCCAAGAGCCGCAACTAGGGAAGATGCGAGGCGTCGCACGCCGCGCCCTGCCCACAATCGATGACCATGCTCTCCCCCAGCCAAGTCATCGTTCTGGCCACGCCGGTCTTTTTTGCATTGATTGCCGTGGAATGGGCCATCAGCCTCAGGCGCGGGCGCAATGCCTATGCGCTGGCCGATGCCATCAGCTCGCTGAACCTGGGCGTGCTGAGCCAGACCAGCGCCGTCTTCACCAAGCTGCTGACGCTGGGCATCTACACCGTCGTGGCCAGCCATGTGGCGCTGATCGAGGCCGATGCCTTCTGGCTCAGCCTGCCGGGCTGGCTGCTGGCCCTGCTGTTCTACGATCTGTGCTACTACTGGCTGCACCGCATGGGCCATGAAGTGGGCGTGCTCTGGGCCGCCCATGCCGTGCACCACCAAAGCCAGGCCTACAACCTCTCCACCGCGCTGCGCCAGACCAGCTCCGGCGCGCTGCTGGGCTGGATCTTCTATCTGCCCATGGCCCTGGCCGGCGTGCCGCCACTGGTGTTTGCCGTGGTCGGGCTGATCGATCTGCTCTACCAGTTCTGGGTGCATACCGAGCAGGTCAAGAAGCTGGGTTGGTTCGACCGCTGGTTCTGCGCGCCCAGCAATCACCGCGTGCACCATGCCGTCAACGAGCGCTATCTGGACCGCAACTACGGCGGCATTCTCATCGTCTGGGACCGGCTCTTCGGCACTTACAAGACCGAGGATGACGAGGAGCCCTGCGTCTACGGCACGCGCGGCCTGCTCAAGAGCTGGGACCCGCTGTGGGCCAACTTCAGCGTCTACCGCCAGCTGGCCCATGACAGCTGGCACGCACGCAGCTGGATGGACAAAGTCCGTGTCTGGTTCAAGCCGCCGGGCTGGCGCCCGGCCGATGTGGCGCAGCGCTTTCCCAAGCCCGCCTTCGATCTGGACGAGCACCGCATCATCTATTCGCCTCCCATGAGCGCTGCGCTGCGCTGGTTTGCCGGCCTGCAGTTTGCGGCGCTGGTTGCGGGCACTTCGGTCTTTCTCTGGCATGCCGATCAGTCGCCGCTGGCCACCAATCTGATCTGGTTCGGCGTGCTGCTCACCGGGCAATGGGCTCTGGGCGCAGCCATGCAGGGACGCATCAGCCTGTGGCTGGCGCTGATGCTGCAAAGCGGTGCACTGGCCACGGCCACAGCGGCGCTCGGTCTGCAGCCATGGCATTGGCTGTTCAAGCCTGCCACCATGGTTTTCGCTCTCGTATGCATAGCTTCTTGCGCAAGCCAGACCTTAAAAACAATACAAAACCTGCCTAAAAGTCATATCCATCTGCTGCTGGCAGCTATTGTTTTTTCCATGTTCGGCGATGTCTTCCTGATGCTGGACGGACAGCTGCCAACCAGTCTGTTCATTCCCGGCCTGGTCAGCTTTTTATTGGCCCATGTCTGCTACGTTGCGCTGTTCAGGCTTGATGTGGCCTGGTTTGCCGACCGCAGCGCACTGCTGCTGGTGGCTGCGATCGGCGCCGCCATGTATGTCTTTCTCTGGACCCATGGCCTGCCCGCCGCCCTGCGTCTGCCCGTGGCCGCCTATGTCGGTGTCATCGCCCTGATGGCGGCCCAGGCCTGGGGACGCTATCGTCAACTGCGCAGCCGCGCCGCACTGCTGACCGCCCTGGGCGCCAGCTTTTTCATGCTCAGCGACTCCATCCTGGCCATCAACCGTTTTGTGCAGCCACTGCCCTGGTCGTCGGTGAGCGTGCTCGGCAGCTATTACGCCGCGCAGGCCCTGATCGTCTGGGGCTGTGTGCGCCAATGGGCCGAGCCTGCAACCCGCCAGGCCCCGGCACAATTGCAACTGAAAGCCACCTAGGGTTGACCCTGGGCCCGGTCTGGGCCGATAATCGAGAGATCGCAATTTCAGGAGTCCCCACGTGGACAGTGCCAGTTCAACCAGTGATTTATCGCACGCCGCAATGGCTGCGAAGCTGGCCGACTGACAGACTCCCCCGGATCGGGAGTCGTCATCGACCGCCCCGCATCCATTGCCCCGCGCCCCTCGCAACTTGCTGTTTGGCTTCCCGACGTTCGGGGCGGCCCGCCGTGCGCAGCACGGGTAGAGCCCTCAAGCTCGCAAGCTCTGCTCATCACTGAGTTTTCGCGCCGCCATCCGCTCCGGCTTCCCGTCGGTTCATGGCCGCGCCAAAACGTTTGTGCCGCGCTGCCGCCTGGCCCGCTCCCTCAACCGATGAGGAGAACGCCATGAGCAACCGCCTGACCCACTCTCTGCACCAGCTGCGCCCTCTGCTGCTGCGCGCCCGCGCCACGCCCCGCCAGGCAGCGCCCGCCGCACCGGCAGCCTTGCCGCAAGCGCTGGAACAGACGCTGGAGCTCGATGCACTGACCAGTTGGCCTACGCATCGCATCCGCAGCTTTCTGAGCAGCCGCAACGTGCGCTGAGCCGCCCCATCGCGGACCGGCTCCAGCCCGTATTTCATTCACTTTTAACCAAGGAACACGTATGGATCCCGACCCTAGTCGATCTTGCAGCGCGCCCCGTACGGCGCGCTGTCAAGCCATTGGCCTGCGTGTGACCCTGATGGCTGCGCGCAGGGACTGGAACCCCGTCCCGGGGCTGGACGCCTGATGCAGTAGCAGCGGCGGGCAGCTCCCGGGCCACCCCAAGGAGTATGCCCATGCAACGCCTCTCCTGGCTGCGCGTGCTGCAACGCAGCCCCGCCCCCCGCCTCAATGACACCACCCGCCACCATGGCCTGACCCATGCCGTGATCTCGGCACTGACAGAGCGCCGCACCGACGTGCTGCGCCACCTGGTCGACCGCCATGGAGCGCCCCTCATGGCCAGCGCCATGGCCAATCTCAGCATCCGCCAGCGCGCCGATGCGCTGTCGCTGCTGACCCGCGATCAGCGCAGCCGCATCGACAACCAGTTGCGCGCCAGCCAGGCGCAGCAGCCCTGGACGCGATTGGGCACCTCCAGCAAGACTTTGCACTGACAGGAGGCCGTGATGCGAACCCTCAAAAACCTGTTCCGGGCCTTTTTGCACAGCCACCGCCTGGCCGGCCTCTTCGGGCGTCGGCCGATGCCCGCTGGCGGCCCCTCCACCGCCGTCACCGTGCCACCGGCACAGGTACAGGCCCTGCAATCCGCCGCCTGCAGCCCCGTGTCTGCGCTGCTGCAGCAGCTGGAGACATCGAGCCGGGGCCTGAGCCCCGAGCAGGTCCAGCAGCGCCAGCTGCGCCATGGGCCCAACGAGGTCGCGCATGAAAAGCCGCTGCCCGCA
The DNA here is from genome assembly GCF_000761245.1 of Comamonas testosteroni. Classification (GTDB taxonomy): domain Bacteria; phylum Pseudomonadota; class Gammaproteobacteria; order Burkholderiales; family Burkholderiaceae_C; genus Comamonas; species Comamonas testosteroni_C. The sequence goes on from NZ_AWOR01000068.1 coordinate 231,295, forward strand.
TGGCAGCACCTGTGGCATTGCTACCGCAACCCCTTCAACCTGCTGCTGACGCTGCTGGCCGTGGTCTCCTATGTCACCGAGGACGAAAAAGCCACCATCGTCATCGCCAGCATGGTGCTGCTGTCCACGCTGCTGCGCTTTGTCCAGGAGGGGCGCTCCCGGCGCGCCGCCGCGCGCCTGCAGGCCCTGGTCAGCAACCGCGTCACCGTGCGCCGCAGACCCGATGCACCGGCCGCAGACTTTCGCGACAGCGGCGGCGGCCATGACACCTCGCTGTCCGAGCTGCCCATGCGCGAGCTGGTGCCCGGAGACATCGTGGCCCTGTCGGCCGGCGACATGATCCCGGCCGACTGCCGCCTGCTCTCCGCCAAGGACCTGTTCGTGAGCCAGGCAGCCATGACCGGCGAATCGCTGCCCGTGGAAAAGGATGCGCGCACCCTCGCCGCGCTGCAGTCAGGCCAGTTGCTGGAAGCCGGCAACCTGCTCTTCATGGGAACCAATGTGGTCTCTGGCTCGGCTATGGCCGTGGTCGTCGCCACGGGCAACCAGACCTATTTCGGCACGCTGGCGGCGCGCATCACGCATCAGGACCGCACGGCCACCGCCTTCGAGCAGGGCGTGAACAGCGTCAGCTGGCTGCTGATCCGCTTTGCGGCCGTGATGGTGCCCGTGGTGCTGTTCATCAACGGCTACACCAAGGGCGACTGGGCCGAGGCCTTTTTGTTCGCGCTGTCGGTGGCCGTGGGCCTGACGCCCGAGATGCTGCCCATGATCGTCACCTCCACGCTGGCCAAGGGCGCCGTGGTGCTGTCGCGCCAAAAGGTGATGGTCAAGCGCCTGGACGCGATCCAGAACTTCGGTGCCATGGACGTGCTGTGCACCGACAAGACCGGCACGCTGACCCAGGACCGCATCGCGCTGGAGCGCCACACCGATGTGCAGGGCCGCCCCAGTAACGAGGTGCTGCAGTTCGCCTACCTCAACAGCTACTACCAGACCGGGCTCAAGAACCTGCTGGACCGTGCCGTGCTCGAGCATGTGGAGCTGAACACGCGGCTGCATGTCAACGAGGACTACCGCAAGGTCGACGAGATTCCGTTCGACTTCCAGCGCCGGCGCATGTCCGTGGTGGTGGCCGAGCGCGACCACCACCATGAGCTGATCTGCAAGGGCGCGGTCGAGGAGATCCTGCAGGCCTGCACGCATATCCGGGACAGCGGGCCAGACGGCGAGACCGTGCAGACCCTGACGCCGCAACGCCGCGAGCAGGTGCGCGCCGTCACCGAAGGCCTGAACAGCGAGGGGCTGCGCGTGGTGGCCGTGGCCATGAAGGAAGTGCCGCCCGACAAGAACACCTACGGCATCGCCGACGAGTCCGGACTGACCCTGATCGGCTATGTGGCCTTTCTCGACCCGCCCAAGGAATCCACCCAGGCCGCCATTGCTGCGCTGCTGCAGCATGGGGTGACGGTCAAGGTGCTGACGGGCGACAACGAGCTGGTGGCACGCAAGGTCTGCCGCGACGTGGGCCTGCAGGTGGACGAGGCGATTGTCGGCAACGACATCGAAGCCATGGATGAGGAGCAGCTGCGCCGCACGGTGGAGTCACACCTGCTGTTCGCCCGCCTGACGCCGCTGCACAAGGAACGCATCGTGCGTGCGCTGCGCGCCAACGGCCATGTCACGGGCTTCATGGGCGACGGCATCAATGACGCGCCCGCGCTTCGCGCTGCCGATATCGGCATCAGCGTCGACAGTGGCGTGGACATCGCCCGCGAAGCAGCCGACATCATCTTGCTGGAGAAAAGCCTGATGGTGCTGGAGCAGGGCGTACTCGAAGGACGCCGCACCTTCAGCAATATGCTCAAGTACATCCGCATGACGGCCAGCTCCAACTTCGGCAACGTGTTCTCGGTGCTGATTGCCTCGGCCTTCATCCCCTTTCTGCCCATGCTGCCCATGCAGCTGCTGATGCAGAACCTGCTCTACGACCTGTCGCAGATCGCCATTCCCTTCGACCACGTGGACGAGGAAATGGTCGCGCGGCCGCTGCGCTGGAACCCTCAGGACCTGGGTCGCTTCATGCTCTTCTTCGGCCCCATCAGCTCGCTGTTCGACGTGCTCACCTTCGCGCTGATGTGGTTCGTCTTCCATGCCAGCACGGCCGCAGACCAAAGCCTGTTCCAGTCGGGCTGGTTCGTGGTGGGGCTGCTGACGCAGACGCTGATCGTGCACATGATCCGCACGCCCAGGATTGCCTTTGTGCAAAGCCGTGCCTCCTGGCCCTTGCTGGCCACCACGGCGGCCATCATGGCCATAGGCATCTTCCTGCCCATGGGCCCGCTGGCCGAGAATTTCAAGCTGCAAGCCCTGCCGCTCGGCTATTTCCCCTGGCTCATCGTCATATTGCTGGCCTATGCTGTGCTGACGACGCTGCTCAAGCGCGTCTATATCCGCAAGTACGGCTGGTAAGCTCCCGACCGCTTCGCGTCTGCCCTGCGGGGCAGGCGCGCCAGCCCGGGTCGCATGCTTCATGAACCCAGACACCGATCCATAACCAATAACAATCGGAACTTCATGCAATCCCTACAGAACTTCAATCTGCTCGCCACGCTGAACACAGTGCTGTGCCTTGTCGTGGCCTTTGTCTGCGGCAGCATCATCGGCCTTGAGCGCCAGATACGCCAGCGCACGGCGGGCCTGCGCACCAATACTCTGGTCGCCGTGGGCGCGGCCGTGTTCGTCGACCTGGCCATGCGCGTCTCGGGAGCGGACGGCGCCACGCGCGTCATCTCCTATGTGGTTTCGGGCGTGGGCTTTCTGGGCGCCGGCGCCATCATGAAGGAAGGCGCCAACATCACGGGACTGAACACCGCCGCCACGCTGTGGGGCTCGGCCGCCGTGGGCGCCTGTGCGGGCGCGGGTCTGCTGCCCGAGGCCGGCATTGCCACCTTGTTCGTGCTGGCCAGCAACACCTTGCTGCGCCCCGTGGTCAACTACATCAACCGCCACCCTGTGGCCGAGCATGCCAGCGAGGCCACCTACTATGTCTATGTGATCTGCGGCCAGCAAGCCCAGGCCGATGTGCGCGAGGGCATGCAGGAGCTGCTGGAGGCGGCCAACTACCCGGTACGCGCAGTCGAAAAGCACGAGATCCCGCCGCACAACACCGAAATCGAGGCCGAGCTGTTCGCCACGGCCGTGCATGCCGAGGAGCTGGACCAGGTGGTCACGCAGATCGAAGCCTTGCCCGGCGTGCTGCAGGCCTTCTGGAACGCCGGACCGCAGAATAATTGACCCCCCTGAGCCGCTTTGCGGCTTCCCGTTGCACGTCGCCCCCGGAGGGGGACGACGCCCTCGCCTGGGCGGCCCCTACTGGCCGTCTCTCGCTTGGGGCGAGCCGATTTTTGCGTCGTTGCCTTGCCTACGCGGCCGTATCGTCTGCGGGAGCCTGCAGGCCCAGATGGCGATAGGCGGCCTGCGTGGCCATGCGCCCGCGCGGCGTACGCTGCAAAAAGCCCTGCTGGATCAGATAGGGCTCGATCACATCCTCGATGGTGCCCGACTCCTCGCCAATGCTGGCGGCGATATTGTCGAGACCGACCGGGCCGCCATCGAAGCGATGCACCACGGCCTCGAGCAGCTTGCGGTCCATGATGTCAAAGCCCTGAGGGTCCACATCGAGCATGGCCAGCGCCTTGTCGGCGATCTCGCGCGTGATGCGGCCGTCGCCCTTGACATCGGCATAGTCGCGCACGCGGCGCAGCAGGCGGTTGGCAATGCGCGGCGTGCCGCGCGAGCGGCGAGCAATCTCGAAGCAGCCTTCCTCGTCAATCGGCGCATTGAGCAAGCCTGCGCTGCGCTTGACGATGCGCGAGAGCTCCTCTGAGCTGTAGAACTCCAGCCGCGCCACGATGCCGAAGCGATCGCGCAGCGGGTTGGTGAGCATGCCGGCGCGCGTGGTCGCGCCCACCAGCGTGAAGGGCTGCAGGTCAAGCTTGATGGAGCGTGCGGCCGGTCCTTCACCGATCATGATGTCGATCTGATAGTCCTCCAGTGCCGGATAGAGGATTTCCTCGACCACCGGACTCAGGCGGTGAATCTCGTCGATGAACAGCACATCGTTGGGCTCGAGATTGGTGAGCAGCGCCGCCAGATCCTTGGGTTTTTCCAGCACCGGGCCGCTGGTCTGGCGCAGGTTCACGCCCAGCTCGGCCGCGATGATGTGGGACAGCGTGGTCTTGCCCAGGCCCGGCGGGCCGAACAGCAGCACATGATCGAGGGCCTCGCTGCGCTTCTTGGCCGCGCCGATAAAGATCTCGAGCTGCTCGCGCGCCTTGGCCTGGCCCACATATTCGTCGAGCTGCTTGGGGCGCAGAGCGCGTTCCAGCGCCTCTTCGCCCTGGGACGAATGCCCGGCCGAGACCATGCGCGGCGCAACCGCCTCGGGGTCGGCGGCCGCGCTTTTGGCCTTGCGTGCAGGTGCGGGGCTGGCCGCAAATTCGTCCACATGAATCGTCATGGCGGCAATTGTGCCCCAAGCTCGGCCGAAGCACTGATTAAAAATACAGGGGCGAACAAAATCCCACAGTTGCAGCACAGCCGGCTGGACGCTCGGCCCCGGGCTTTGCGCACAATGGCGGCAAAGACCTCAGGAGCTTTTTCATGCGTATTCACACCCTGGCCTGCACGGCCGCCCTGTTTTGCCTGTCCGTCTCGGCCCAGGCCGCGCTCAAGCCCGGCGATGCGGCCCCGAGCTTCAAGACGCCCGCCGCCGTGGCCGGCAAGGCCTTTGACTTCGATATGGCCGAGGCGCTCAAGAAAGGGCCGGTGGTGCTGTATTTCTTCCCCAAGGCCTTCACCCAGGGCTGCACGCTGGAAGCCCATGCCTTTGCCGAAGCCACGCCCCAGTTCGCTGCCATGAAAGCCACGGTGGTTGGCATGTCGCATGACGATATCGACACCCTCAAGCGCTTTTCCATCGAAGCCTGCCGCGACCAGTTTGCCGTGGCCTCGGACCCTCGGGCCGTCACCATCAGGGCCTATGACGCAGGGGCTGCCGCCAACCCGGCCATGGCCGACCGCATCTCCTATGTGGTGGGCCAGGACGGCAAGGTGAAGTTCGCCCTCGTCAGCAGCGACCCGCTGGCCCATGTGGAGCAGACCAAGGCAGCCGTCAGGCAGCTGCAGGGGAAATAGCCCGGCCCGGCCCGGCCCGGCCCTCCATCACTGTGCCAGCCAGTTCCCGATCTGGCTGCTGAAGGTCCGGTCGAAGCGGCTGTAGACGTCGGAGCCGCCGCTGACCGTGCACGAGCTGCTGCCGCCGGACAACGTGCCCACGACGCGACCGCCCGCAAACATGGCCGAGCCGCTGCTGCCGCCTTCGGTCACGCCCTTGCTCCAGCCGACGTTCACGAAATCGCTCTGGGCATTGCCTGGGTTGCAGGTGATGCTGCCGGCGCTCAAGCTGCAGTTTCGGTAGCTCTGCACCTGCCCTTCGCTGTATTTGAGCAAATCGCCCTGCGGGTGATGCAGGCCGTAGATGGCCGTCCCCGTCACTGCCGTTCCTCTCGCATCCCAGCCGGCCAGCGTCGCACCGGCGGGCGCTGCATCATTGAGCCGCATCAGCGTGGCATCGTGCGCCGCCGTCGCATACAGCAAGGTGGCACCGCGCTGCAGCGCCGTGGTCTGGGCATTGGGCTCGAAGCTGTTGCAGCCGGCCGAACGGAAGAACCAGTCCGTGCGCAGCGAGGTGGCCGATGCCTGGGTCGAGATGCAGTGATTGGCCGACAGGAAATACGGCGTGTAATCGCGCCGTGTGTTGTTCAGCAGGGAGCCTGTGCAGTAGTAGTAGCGGTTGTCGGAGCCCACATAGGTCATGCGCGCCACGGCATTGCGCTCGGTGGCGTACTGATCGGCGCAGCTGGCATCGAGCTCGCAACCCGCGGCATCTCCCACATTTCTGGGCACGAGGCTATCGCGCAGCTCCAGCTCCGTGGGCAGGGCCAGGTTGACATAGGCATGGGTGAGCGTGGGAATGGCAATGCGCAGCTGCGATGTCGGCAATCCCGCAGGCAGTGCAATCTCCAGCGTGACCTCATCGGCTCCCAGATCGGGGGTCCACCAGATGCCGGCCGCCCGGGTGTCGCCGTCGACGCGGCGGTTGCGTGCAATGGCCTCGTTGATGGCCTGGCCCGTGGTCTCGAACCCGGTCTTGCTGCGATCCTTGCGGTACAGCCTGAGTTCGGCGGCATCGGGCATGGCATCGACCACCAGGCCCAGCCGCAGGCCATGGGCACCGGCCGAGGTGATGCTGATCGCTGCCACCTGAGCGCCCTCCGGGGTCTGGGACCAGTGCAGCGTGCGCGCCATATCGCCTGCGGACTGCAGCGAAGACAGCTCGCGCGGCGCTCCGATCTGCATGGGCAGGCCGGGCATGGGCATGACCGGCGAAGGTGCGTCGCTCCACTGCGGCAACGCCAGGCTGACGGCCTTGGGCCGCACCGCCACGGATGCCACCGTCACGCTTCTGGTCGCCGCCGCAGCCTGGGCAGCAGGCACGATCAGTGAATCCAGCACATTGGCCATGGGCGGACCCGAAGGGGGAGTGATCTCTGGCGAGCCGCCAATGATCGCACCATTGCCACCTCCGCCCCCGCCCCCTCCGCCAGGGCCGGGACCGGGGTCCGGAACACTGCCTCCACCGCCGCCGCCGCAAGCCGTCAGTACCACCAGCACCAGGCTTGCGCACCGGGAGGGAATGCGTCTGCCCTGTTTCCACCCATGCATATCGTGTTCTCCTGCAGTTCACGATCGGGCTGGCACAAGGCCAGCGAAGCTATTTGGTCAAAGCCTTGAGCGCGAGCTTAATGCCCTCGCTCACCCCTACATCGGGTGGGAGTTTCTTGAGGGCGGCCGAAGCTTCCTTATCGGAGTAGCCCAGCGCCATCAGTGCCTGCTGGATATCGTTTTGCTCGTTGTTATTGGCAAACAGCGACTGAGCGCCGGTATCCGCGCCGATCTTGCCCTTGAGCTCCAGCAGCAGACGCTCGGCGGTTTTCTTGCCGATGCCGGGTACCTTGACCAATCGCCCTGCTTGCTGCTGCGATACCGCGTCCGCGAGATCATCGATGCTCATGCCGCTGAGCACGGCCAATGCCATGCGCGGTCCTATGCCGGTGATCTTGATGAGTTCGCGGAAAGTCTGACGCTCGCGGGCAGTACCGAAGCCGAACAGCAGCTGGGCGTCTTCCCGTACCACGAAATGGGTCAGCAGGGCCACCTTGGCGCCGTTGGCGGGCAGGTTGTAGAAGGTGCTCATGGGCACCTGCACCTCATAGCCCACGCCGGCGCAGTCCACCAGGACTTCGGGCGGGTTTTTTTCCAGCAGCGTTCCAGTCAATTTGCCTATCATTGAAATCCTTTGCCGCACCGTGCGGCGATTCTTTTGAGAAATTATCCGCGTGATCCTGCGCCACACCTTCACTCCCCATAACAATACGCGCCTGACCCATATCTGCGGCCCGGCGGATGCGCATCTGCGCACCATCGAAGTCGCGCTGGGCGTCAAGATCGCTCACCGTCACGAGCAGTTCAAGATCGACGGCCCCAAGGCCAAGGCCAATGAAGCGCTGGAGCTGCTGCAGGCTCTCTATGAGATCGCCGACTACGTGATTGCCGAGGATACGCTTCAGCTCATGCTGGCCGGCGATGTCGAGATGCTGGAGGCCAATCTGACGGCACCGCAGCTGACCACGCGCCGCGCCGATCTGCGTGCCCGCACGCCCAACCAGGCGCTGTATCTGGAAAACATCGCCAACCACGACATCAGCTTCGGCATCGGCCCGGCCGGCACGGGCAAGACCTATCTGGCCGTGGCCTGCGCCGTGGATGCGCTGGAGCGCAGCGCCGTGCAGCGCATCGTGCTGACCCGGCCCGCCGTGGAAGCCGGCGAACGCCTGGGCTTTCTGCCCGGCGACCTGACGCAGAAGGTGGACCCCTACCTGCGCCCGCTGTACGACGCGCTGTACGATCTGATGGGCTACGAGAAGGTGCAGAAGGCCTTCGAGCGCAATGCGCTGGAGATCGCGCCGCTGGCCTTCATGCGCGGACGCACGCTGAACAACGCCTTCGTGATCCTGGATGAGGCGCAGAACACCACGCCCGAGCAGATGAAGATGTTTCTGACCCGCATCGGCTTCGGCGCCAAGGCCGTGGTCACGGGCGACGTGAGCCAGGTCGACCTGCCCAAGGGAGCGCCCAGCGGACTTGTCGATGCCGAGCGCGTGCTCAGGCGTGTCAAGGGCATCTCCATCAACCACTTCACCAGCGCCGACGTGGTGCGCCACCCTCTGGTGGCTCGCATCGTGGACGCCTACGATGCACGCGGGCGCGTGTCCGAAGGCACTTCGGCGCCCAAGCACCGCACCAGCAGCCCGCGCACAGCCCGCTCGCTGCCCACGGCCGACGAGCTTTAATCAAAATCAATAGCTACTGGCGCTTGTTTCATAAGGGCTAAAAGCCAAAATGACCTTGAATCAACTGCAACTATCGCTGCAATTCGGCCCCAGCACCGAGGCCGCCGCCCACCGCGAACTGCTGAGCCGCAGCCGCGTCACGCGCTGGATCCGCCATGCCCTGGCCGTGGATGCCGAGATCACGGTGCGCATCGTCGATGCCGAGGAAGGCCGCAAGCTCAACCGCGAGTACCGCCAGAAGGACTACGCGACCAATGTGCTGACCTTCGACTATCAGCAGGAGCCTAGCGTGATGGCCGACCTGGTGCTCTGCGCCCCCGTGGTGGAGCGCGAGGCCCAGGAGCAGAACAAGACGCTGGAAGAGCATTACGCCCATCTGCTGGTGCATGGCACGCTCCATGCCCAGGGCTGGGACCATGAGACCAGCGAGGAAGACGCCGAGGAGATGGAGGCCTACGAGACCGACATCATGAAGGAGATGGGTTACGAGGATCCGTACGCTCAGTAAGCCATCGCAACTCCGGTCAAGGACAGCACTCGGTAGTTCTACCGAGGTAGCTGCGTAGCCTACCGCATGGACGCCCAGCCGGCGCTTTTCTACAGTTGAGTCCGTCCCTGCATGAAGCATCTGCCTAACACGGGCCATCCTGGCCAGGGTGTGGCACCTGCTGAAGTCATCGGGCCAAGGACTCTCTGTGAAAACCCAACGCATCATCCCTTTGCTGATTCTGGCTGCCACCGGCAGCGCCTTTGCCGCCGACAATTACTACGGCGCACTGCGCATCAACTCCGCCCGCTACGAAGCCCACGACATGGACTCCAGCGCCCGCCCCGGCCTGGGCCAGTTCGTGCCTGGCGACGAGTCGAATACCGCCACCGGCGCCTCTCTGGCCCTGGGTTATCAGCTCCCGTCGAACTGGCGTGTAGAAGCCGAGTACACCATACCCAAGAACAATGAGTTCACCAGCGGATCCACTCGTTTCCCCACCAGCTTCAACCACCACCAGATCCGCTCACAGCGTCTGATGGTCAATGCGTACAAGGATTTCCCGCTGAACAATCAGTTCTCGCTGTACGGCACTGCGGGCCTTGGCCTGGCGCACCTGCAGTCCAGCGGCTGGCAAGGCAACCCTGGCCGCCAGTATTTCAGTGCGTCCCAGAACAATCTGGCCTACGCCGTGGGCTTTGGCGTCACCTATACGCCCGCACCCAAGGTCAGCATCGACCTGGGCTGGCGCTATGTCGACATGGGCAAGACCAAGAGCGGCGCCAACAACTTCGCCAATGTCCGCGGCCTGCAGGACGAGCAGATGCACGCCAAACTGACGGCCAGCGAAATCTCGATCGGCCTGCGTTACCGCTTCTGACCCTGCCCTACAGGCAAGCAGCAAACAAAAAAAGCGGCACTCGGCCGCTTTTTTACTGGGGCGTAACGCTGTTTACTCGACGCTCAGACCGATGCGGCGCACCAATTGAGCCACGCGCACATCTTCGGTCTTGATCTGTTTGACAAAGACCTGCGGACCTTCGCCCACGGGAGTGATGCCCTGCTGCAGCAGGCTCTTGCGCAGCTCGGGGTCCTTGAGCGCCTTGTCGGTGTCCTGGGCGATGGTCTGGACCACGGCAGCCGGCGTGCCCTTGGGTGCGAACAGGCCGAACCAGGCGCCGGCCTCAAAGCCCTTGTAGCTCTCGGCCAGGGTCTGCACCTGGGGCAGCAGCGCGTGACGCTGCAGGCCGGAGACGGCCAGTGCCGTGAGCTTGCCGCTCTGGATCTGGGTCAGCGCCGGAGCGATCGCAATCAGCATCACATCGACCTGGCCGGCCAGCACATCCTGCAGGCCCTGGGGACCGCCGCGATAGGGAATATGCGTTGCGAAAAAGCCTGCGCGCTGCTTGAACTGCTCCATGGCCAGGTGCTGGGCGCCGCCCGTGCCCGAGGAGGCGTAGTTGATCTTGCCCGGGTGGGATTTGGCGTAGGCCACAAAGTCCTGCAAGGTCTTGAAGCCCTTCCTGGGATTGGCCACCAGAACAAAGTCGGACTGGCCCAGCTTGGTCACCGGCACCAGATCGTTCTTGACGTCATAGGGAAGATTGCGCTGCACATTGGGCATGATGGTGATGGCGCTGTCGCCGCCCACCAGCAAGGTGTAGCCATCGGGCTGGGCCTTGACCACGGAGTCCACGGCCGAGACACCGCCGGCCGCGCCCTTGTTTTCCACCACGATGGCCTGCTTCCAGTCCCTGCCCACCAGTTGGCCCACCTGACGGGCCAGCAGATCCGGAGCGCTGCCCGGACCGTTGGCCACCACCAGCTTGACGGAGCGCGCCGGAAACTCCGGCTGCTGGGCCATGGCTGCGCCCGATACACCGCTTGCGGCCAGCAAGGCCCAAACGGTGCGGGAGAGGAAACGGGGCAGATTCACGGCAAAACTCCTTAACTAAGGAGTTGATTGTCAAAACAATCACTTATTCCTCAAAATACTGTTTTCACATTCTTTTATTTCCAAAAATAATTAACCACGACAGAAGAAGAAAAAGAGGCGACACAGGCCATCGCCTAAGATCGACGCCGACAACAAGGCGCAAAGCCGACAGAGAAAATCAGGAGACAAGAACATGGAGAACCTGGGCCACCTCGCCCTTTTGCTGGCCGCAGCTTTCACGGCCGGCGCGCTCAACGCGGTCGCCGGCGGCGGCAGCTTTCTGACCCTTCCCGCGCTGGTCTTCACCGGCGTGCCGCCCGTGATTGCCAATGCCACGGGCACCGTGGCCCTGCTGCCGGGCTATATGGCGGGCGCCTGGGGCTTCAAGGACGATATGCAGTCCCCGCCGGGCCTGTCCATGAAACAGGTGGTGGCGCTGTCCCTGATCGGCGGCTCTGCGGGTGCGGCGCTGCTGCTGTTCACGCCCGACGCCACCTTCCGCAAGGTCGTGCCCTGGCTGCTGCTGGCCGCCACCGCCATGTTCGCCTTCGGCCCGCAGCTGCGCGCCTGGGCTGCGGGCAAGAATGCCGCTCACGCCACCCCATCGGCGGCCAAGGCCGCTGCAGGCATGCTGATCGTGGCCATCTATGGCGGCTACTTCAACGGCGGCCTGGGCATTTTGCTGCTGGCCTTGTTCGGCCTGCTGGGCCAGACCTCGCTCAACGCCATGAACGGCATGAAGAACCTGGTCTCGGCCCTGCTGACGGCGATTGCCGTGGTGATCTACGCCGTGGGCGGCATTGTGGAGTGGAGGCTGGCCCTCGTCATGATGGCGGCCGCCACCCTGGGCGGCTATCTGGGGGCCCGCGTGGCGCGCAAGATCGCGCCCCATGTCCTGCGCTGGGGCATTGTGGCCACCGGGCTGGTGATGGCAGGACTGTTCTTCGCCAAGGGCTGAAGTGCCGTTCCAAAGCAAAAAGCCTTCTCGTCACCGAGAAGGCTTTTTTGCGAGCATCCCGCGCTTTGTGAACAGGCGCTGGAGATCAACCGGATGGCTGATGCTTAGAGCAGCCGCGCCTTCACGGTCTTGCCCTTGACCTTGCCTGCATTGAGCCTGGCGCAGGCCGCCGAGGCGATCTTGCGATCCACTGCCACATAGGTGGAAAAGTCGTTGACGCTGATCTTGCCGATCTGGTCGCGGCTGTAGCCGAAGTCGGCGCACATGGCGCCCATCACGTCGCCGGCGCGGATCTTTTCCTTGCGCCCGCCGATGATCTGGATGGTCATCATGGGCGGCAGCAGCTCGCCACCGGCGGCGGGCGTGAGCTCGTCCACGGGGAAGAACTGCGAAGCCCGGCCTTGCAGCTGCTCGATCTTGCCCACGCTGCCCATCTCGTCCATGGACACCAGATTCAGCGCCAGCCCTTCGGCATCGCCGCGGCCCGTGCGGCCGATGCGGTGGATATGCACTTCGGAATCCGGCGTCACGTCCACATTGATCACGGCCGACAGATCGGCAATATCCAGGCCGCGCGCCGCCACATCGGTGGCGACCAGCACGCTGCAGCTCTTGTTGGCAAACTGCACCAGTACTTCGTCGCGCTCGCGCTGCTCCAGCTCGCCAAACAGCGCCAGCGCACTGAAACCTTCGGCCTGCAGCGCATTGACCACGTCACGGCATTGCTGCTTGGTGTTGCAGAAAGCAATCGTCGATTCGGGGCGGAAGTGGGCCAGCAGCTTGGCCACGGTCGCCACCTTCTCGCGGGCACCGACTTCGTACCAGCGCTGCTCGATTTTGTTGGAGCTATGTTGCGCAGCCACCTTCACGGTCTGCGGGTCACGCATGAAACGCTGGGCCAGCGAGGCAATGCCTTCAGGGTAGGTGGCCGAGAACAGCAGGGTCTGACGATCCGCCGGACATTGGCGCACCACGGTTTCGATGTCGCCGAGAAAGCCCATGTCCAGCATGCGATCGGCCTCGTCCAGCACCAGGGTCTTGAGGTTGCCGATGTCGAGCTTGCCGCGCTCCATCAGATCCATCACGCGCCCGGGTGTGCCAACGACGATGTGCGCGCCGTTTTCCAGCGAGGCGATCTGGTTGCGCGAGGGCACGCCACCATAGACGGTGACGACCTTGATATTGTCCTGCGCGCGCGCCAGGCGGCGGATCTCGGTGGCGACCTGGTCGGCCAGCTCCCGCGTGGGGCACAGCACCAGGGCCTGGACGGCAAACCAGCGCGGGTTCAGGCGATCGACCATGGGCAGGCCGAAGGCAGCCGTCTTGCCGCTGCCGGTGCTGGCCTGGGCGATCAAGTCCTTGCCCTGCAGAGTCAGCGGCAGGCTGGCGGCCTGGATGGGCGTCATCTGCGCATAGCCGAGCTGCTGGAGGTTGGCCAGCATTTCTGGGGACAGGGGCAGCGCCGAGAAAGCGGTGGAATCAGAGGCCTGGGCGGCGCTGGTGGAGGTATTCATGGGAGCGGATTATCCCGGGCCTGCGCAGGAAAAGCCTTGTGCCATCGCTATTCACGGTGCCATTTGCGGGTTGCCCCTCTTCATTCCGGGCCGGACATGCTCCTAGTCTGAAAGCGCGGTCTTCAATGGCCGCCTCTGTTTGATGCCAACCACAGACCCCATATGCACCCTAGCCTTACCCGCAAGTTCTGCGCCGTCGCCACGCTGGCCTTCACTCTGGGCTCGGCCCAGGCCGCGGAGCTGGACCCCCAGCCGCTCAAGCCCCAGCTGCAGCAGCTGATCGCCCAGATGTATCCGCAGATGCGCGGCATCTACGAAGACCTGCATGCCAACCCCGAGCTGGGCTTCCAGGAAACGCGCACCGCCGCCAAGCTGGCGGCCGAGATGCGCAAGCTGGGCTTTGAGGTCACCGAAGGCATCGGCAAGACCGGCCTGGTCGCCATCTATCGCAATGGCGCGGGCCCCACCGTCATGGTGCGCACCGAGCTGGACGCCCTGCCCATGGAGGAAAAAACCGGCCTGCCCTATGCAAGCAAGGCCAAGGCCCAGTACAACGGCAAGGAGAGCTTTGTCGCCCATAGCTGCGGCCATGACATGCACATGACCAGCTGGCTGGGCACGGCCCAGGCGCTGCTGGGCCTGAAGAACCAATGGAAGGGAACGCTGATGTTCGTGGCCCAGCCCTCCGAGGAAACCGTGACCGGTGCCAAGGCCATGCTGGCCGACGGCCTGTTCCAGAAGTTCGGCAAGCCCGACTACGCCTTTGCGCTGCACACCGGCTCCATGCCCTATGGCACGGTGGGCTATGTGGCCGGGGCGGCGACCTCCAACTCGGACTCGCTGGACATCACGTTTCACGGCCGCGGCAGCCATGGCTCCATGCCCGACAAAGGCATAGACCCCGTGCTCATGGCCTCGCGCTTTGTGGTGGACGTGCAAGGCGTGATCAGCCGCGAAAAAGATCCCATGGAGTTCGGCGTGGTCACCGTGGGCGCCTTCAACTCGGGCAGCGCGGGCAATATCATTCCCGACCAGGCGCGGCTGCTCGGAACAATCCGCAGCTACAAGAGCGAGGTGCGCACAAAAATGCACGAAGGCATTGAGCGCACGGCCAAGGCCGAAGCCGCCATGTCGGGCGCTCCTGCACCCGAGGTCAAGCTGGTCAAGGGCTCGGATGCCGTGGTCAATGACGCGGCACTGGTAGGCCGCACGGTCAAGCTGTTCAAGGCCGCACTCGGCGACCGCAATGTGATCCCCATCTCACCCATCACGGCCAGCGAAGATTTCTCGGACTTCATCAATCAGGGTGTGCCATCCATGTTCTACACCCTGGGCGTGTACGACCCCAAGAAGGTGGCCGAGGCCAGCCAGCCCGGCGGCAAGCCGCTGCCCTTCAATCACTCACCCTTCTTCGCCCCAGAACCCGAACCCACGTTCAAGACCGGCGTGGAAACCATGACGCTGGCCGTCATGAACGTGATGCAGTAAGCAGCGCCAGCCCCGCCATCGGGGCTGCGCCTTGCCTTCAGCGCGTCATTGCATCTGCTGCAGGTTGCCGATGCGCACCAGCATCTCGGTGAACATCTGCATGTCTGTGCGCAGATCCGGCAGCTCCTGATACTCCAGCGCATTGTGGGCCGTGTATTTCTTGCCGGGCATGGCCGGGCCAAAGTTGATGGCGTTGGGCATGAGCTTGGCCGTGGTGCTGCCGGCGGTGGCCACGGGCTTGGCGTCCAGCCCCGTGGTGTCGCCAAAGATATTGAGCAGGGTGCTCAGCCACGCGCCCTTGGGATCGCGGGCCATCCAGTTGCCCTGGGTGTACTGCACGGTCACAGGAACCTTGGCCGCATCGCTCCAGCGGGCAATGCCCTGCTCCACCTCGGCGCGCAGCTGCTCGGGCGTCTTGCCCCGCGGCATGCGCGCATTGGCTGTCACCTCCAGCTTGCCGTCAGCAGACTTGATGAGGTTGGGCGACAGCGTCAGCGGCCCCATGAAATCATCGGCATAGGCAATGCCCAGCTGCCGGCCCAGATAGTCCAGGCCGAACACTCCATTGATATAGCGTACCGCCTGACTGTACTGATTGGGCTGCAGCAGCGCCGCGCCCTGCTCCGGCATCAGGCTTTGCTGCAGAAACAGCGCCAGGCGCGGCACGGGATTGACCCCTTCTTCAGGACGAGAGCCGTGGGCCGACGCTCCAGTGACCTTGACCGTGACCTGGCCCTCTGCGCGCTGCACGTCGATGGCGAACTTGCCCTGCGCCTCGTGCTGGCGCACAAACTCGTCCTTTTCCTGAGACAGCCGCTGCGCAATCTGATCCAGCGCAGCCGCATCGGTGGCGGAGACGGTGGCGGAGGCCGTCTGCGCAATAGAGTTGGCCGAGGCGGCGCCGCTCATGGCAGTGATGGCAGGCCTGGCGGCATTCACAGCCACATCCGCAAACAAGGCCTTGAGCGCGCCCGTGCCCTTTTCAGCGACCACGGCCGGGTACTTGCTGTCCAGCACGATGTTGTACTGAGGCAGCGCGGTCTTGGCCTGGTAGTACTTCATGGCATCGCCGCCGGTTTCCTCGGTGGTCTCTATCATCAGGCGAATGCTGCGCGACAGCGGCAGACCGCTGTCCTTGACCGCCTTCATCGCATACAGCACGGTGGCGATAGATCCCTTGTCGTCAATCGTGCCGCGCCCATAAAGCCGTTCGCCCACACGGGTGACCTGAAAAGGGTTGATCTGCCTGCCGTCCAGCACCCACTCGGCAGCCACCACCGGCACCACATCGGCATGGGTCAGAATGCCGAACTCGGTTGCCTCGCTCGCGCGGCTGGCCGCATTGGCTGGCAGCGTCACTTCAAAGATGCGGTTATCCACATTGCGAAAGTGCAGCCCGAATTCGGTGGCCATGGATGCAACGAGCTTGCCGAAGTCCAGGATGGCCGGGCTCTCATGCGGGGGCACCTTGGGATCGCGCACCGTGGGCAGCGCCACCATGCGCTGCAGGCTCTCCAGCACCGCCGTCTCTTGTGTCACGCGGTTGTACACCCCCAGCAATCGGGCGATATCTGCCAGCTCGCCGTCCGACAGAGACTGACCGAGCATGTAGCGCTGTACCGCTGCAGCCACACCCGGCTCTGTCCTGGCAGCCTGTTGCGCAAATACCTTGAAGGAAGCGGGAGAGGTCTTGGCGGACGATGCAATCAATGCGTCCAGCGCGGGTTTCTTCAGGGTCTGCGCCTGAACAGGCAGGCTGACGCCTGCAACCAGACTCAAGGTCAGGCTCGCAGCGATGATCGGCAAAGAGGGCTTGCAGGATTTCTTCATGGACAGCTTTTGTAGGAATCGGGGTGATGAATGTGGTCTCAGGCTTGGCTTCGCCTATACCTGAGGCTCCATACGCATGGGGATGGTCACGGGACCGTCATTGACCAGATGCACCTGCATGTCGGCGGCGAACTCGCCGGTCTGCACCTGAGGATGGGCCACCCTGGCCTGGTCCACAAAGTAGTCGTAGAGGCGCCGACCTTCGCCAGGCTCGGCAGCTGCAGTGAAGCTGGGGCGATTGCCGCCCCTGGTGTCGGCCGCCAGCGTGAACTGGCTGACCACCAGCAGCCCTCCGCCAACGTCCTGCAGGCTTTTGTTCATCTTGCCGGCCTCGTCGCTGAAGATGCGCAGCTTCAGCATCTTGGCCAGCAACTTGTCGGCCTCGGCCTCGGTATCGCCGCGCTCGGCACAGACCAGCGCCAGCAAGCCCTGGTCGATCTGGCCCGTAATACGACCACCAACCTCCACGCGCGCCTGCTTGACGCGCTGAATCACACTCATCATGTACTTAAACCTTCCTTGGCCGTGCCTTGTGCTGCGCCACCCTGCTCTCCGTCAGCCACTTCGCTGACCGTGTTCATGCCCATGGGCAGCAGCTCGATACGGGCATAGAGGCCGGGAATGGCCTCCAGCAGCGCGACTTCAATCTCCGAGCGCAATTGTGCCGCTCGCTGCACGCTCCACTGGCCGGGAACATGCATGTGGAAATCCACAAAGCTGCGCTCCCCCGCCTGGCGGCTGGAGATATTGTCAAAGCTCACACCCTCGTTGCGCTTGGCATAGCCATCCAGCAAAGTGTCAATCTTCAGACGCTGCGGCGCATCCAGCGCCTGATCCATCAGTCCTTGCGAGGACTGCCAGACCAGTTGCACACCCTGCACGCAGATATGCACAGCCACTGCCAGAGCCACCAGTGCATCCATCCACAGCCAACCCGTCAAGGCGGCGGCCAACAGCCCCACCACCACGCCCACCGAAGTCCAAACATCAGTCAGCAGGTGCCGCGCATCGCCCTCCAGTGCCATGGAGCGATATTTGCGTGAAGAGCGCAGCATGACCCAGGCCAGCAGCCCGTTGAAGACCGTGCTGAGCAGCGACAGCATCAGGCCCCAGCTCAACTGCTCCAGTGGTTGTGGGCTCCACAGCCGCGACAGCGCCGCCCAGGCAATCGCCAGGCTGGCGCCTATGACCAGCACGCCCTCGAAACCGGCCGAGAAGTACTCGGCCTTGTAATGCCCGTAAGGGTGCTCGGTGTCCGCCGGCCGCTTGGCCACGGTCACCATGGTCAGCGCGAACATGGCACCGGCCAGATTCACAAAAGACTCCAGCGCATCGGACAGCAGGCCTACCGAGCCGGTCAGCCACCAGGCCAGGGTCTTGAGAACGATGGTGAGCAGTGCCACCACCACGGATAGACGCAGCAGATTGTGCGGCTGCAGCCATTTTGAAGAGCTTGAGAGGTCGGATTTGAGCATGTTCTGGTTCCTGAGCCTCTATATCACCAAGTGTTCTGATACATCAATAGTCTTTGCAAGTTGTCTGAAAAGCAATTCACAATCCCTTATCGTGATGGACATGTCATGGTCGAGGCTGACCTGATTCCTATATAAATACTCCCAGAAAAAAGGGAGGCGCATGCCTGATACGTTGACAGCACAGCAAACGAGGGATGAGGACGCCATTCTTCGACTGGTGGCCGATACAGCACCCGCAATGCTGGCTTATTTTGATGCCGACACACGCGCCTGTCGCTTTGCCAACGCGCGCTATGCAGAGCACTTTGGTCACACCATGCAAAGCATCGTGGGCATGGATGTGCGCGACATCGTGGGCGAGCCGGTCTGGACACAGATCGAGCCTTATCTGGACTCCGTGGCCGTCGACAACACTCAGACGCTGCGCTATACCCGCCAGGTCGAAAACGAAACTGGCCGGCTGCAACACATCGAGGCAGTGCTGCGCCCTCATGAGGAAAAAGGCGTACTCAAGGGCGTTGTGGCGCTGATGACCGATGTCAGCCACCACCATCTGGCGACACAGCAGATACGCGACAGCGAAGAGCGCATGCGCAAATTCGCAGCCATCACCACCGAGGCCATCGTGCTGCATCGTGACGGAATCATCACGGACGGCAATGACGCACTTGCACGGCTGGTTGGCTACTCGCTTGGCGAGCTGCGCGGCACACCGGTTCTCGATTACGTGGCACCTGAAGCGCGCCTGCGGGCGCTGCAGAACATGCGCAGCGAGCGAGAAGATCGCCTCGAGTCCGTGATCATTCACAAAAACGGCCAGCTCATACCGGTGGAGATAGAAGCTTCCACCATGCCCGGTGGAAAAGACCGGCATCGCATCGTCCTGCTGCGCGACCTGACCGCAAGCCTTCAGACCCAGCAGCGCATGGACTATCTGACCCAGCATGACCTGCTGACGCATCTGCCCAACCGAGCACGTCTCAACCATTTGCTGGCCGACGCCATCGCCAGGGCTGCCGGCGAGGAGTCACGACTGGCGGTGCTGTCGCTGGACCTGGACCAATTCAAGGCGGTGAATGATTCGCTCAGCCATCAGGCAGGGGATCTGCTGCTGTGCGAGCTTGCAAAGCGGCTGCGAAGCACTGTAGGTGCTCAGGACATCGTGGCCCGCACCGGCAGCGACGACTTTGTGGTCGTGCTGCCTGACAACCCCGGCCTGCTGGAGACGGAGGCCCTGCTGACGCGACTTCGGGCCACGGCAGAAGCCCCTTACCTGATCGAAGGCACTCAACTGGTGATTTCCGTGAGTGTCGGCATCGCCATGTATCCCAAGGACGGGAAATGTCCGGCGTCCCTGCTGAGCAATGCCGAGGCCGCCATGCAGATGGCCAAGAGTCGCGGCCGCAGCTTCTCCCAGTTCTACACTCCTGCGCTCGAAAGCAGGGCCACACGCATGCTGATGCAGGAGCAAATGCTGCGCAACGCTGTGGAACGCGGTGAGTTCGAGCTGCATTACCAGCCGCAGACCCTCATGCAGACGGGCGAGCTTTCAGGCTTCGAGGCCCTGGTGCGCTGGAAGCACCCGCACCGTGGCCTGGTCTCGCCCGACGAGTTCATCGGCTTTGCCGAAAACCGGGGGCTGATCGCAGCAGTGGACCGCTGGGTGCTCTATCAGGCCTGTCGCCAGGCCCGTGCCTGGCAGCAGCAGGGATTTCCCCCTGTCCCGGTGGCAGTCAACCTGTCGGCGCAGGAATTCCGCCAGCGTGATGTCGTCAAGGAAGTGGCACAGGCACTGGCCGAGACGGGGCTTGACGCCAGCTATCTGCACATCGAGGTCACAGAAACCACGCTGATGCTCTCGGGCAACCAGATGCAGCAGATTCTGCATGCCCTCAAGGCACTGGGCGTGGGACTGGCGATCGACGATTTCGGTACCGGCTACTCGTCTCTTGCCTATCTGCGCAAGCACCCCATAGACCGGCTCAAGATCGACCGTTCGTTCGTGGCCGATCTGCCCCACAACCCGGATGCAGCGGCCATTGTCAATGCCATTGTGCAGATGGGCCAGAGCCTGCATCTGGAGGTTCTGGCCGAGGGTGTGGAAAGCACTGAACAGCTGCAACTTCTGAGAGAGATGGGCTGTGCCATGATGCAAGGGTTTCTCGTGTCAGCGCCATTACCTGCCGAGCAGGCTTCGGCATGGATGTCGCAACACTGTCAACTGCTACAAAGACAATAGTGCATGGCCTCAAATACACCGACACCCTCTCATAAAAGCAGCAGCATGTTTCATACGGATGCCCCTCAGGCATTGGCCCATGTGCAGCAGCTGTACCGCGAGCAAATCGACCATCTGCGAGCTGCCATGCAGCGTTTCGTGGCGGGTGAAACTCCGGCCGCGCCCATTCATGCCTACTACCCGTTTGTACGTATCAAGACCACCACGGTGGCGCAAGCCGATACCAAGCTGACCTACGGCTTTGTGGAAGGCCCAGGCACCTACGAGGCCACGCTGACCCGGCCCGACCTGTTTTCCAGCTACTTCGGCGAGCAACTGCGCCTGCTGATCCTCCACCACCAGGTCCCCATCGAAGTAGGCCTCAGCGACAAGCCCATCCCGATTCATTTCTCGTTCGCCGACAACGACCATATCGAAGGCTCGCTCTCGCCAGAGCGCCGCATGCTGATGCGCGATGTGTTCGATCTGCCCGACCTGGAATCCATGGACGATGGCATCGCCAACGGCACCTGGCGCGCGGCGGCAGGCGAGGCCCTGCCTCTGTCGCTGTTCACCGCCCCGCGCGTGGATTACTCGCTGCATCGCCTGCGCCACTACACAGGCACGGCCCCCGACTGGTTTCAGAACTTCGTGCTGTTCACCAACTACCAGTTCTATATCGACGAGTTCATCCGCCTGGGCCACGCCGAGATGGCCAAGGAGGACAGCGAATACATTGCCTTTGTCGAACCGGGCAATGTGGTGACCCGCCGCGCCGGCCTGCCCGCGGAAGCCGTCGACGAGCTCGGAACGGCGCCGCCGCGCCTGCCGCAGATGCCGGGGTACCACCTGGTGCGCGCAGACAATAGCGGCATCACCATGGTCAATATCGGAGTGGGCCCGGCCAATGCCAAGACCATCACCGACCACATCGCCGTGCTGCGCCCTCATGCCTGGATGATGCTTGGCCACTGCGCGGGCCTGCGCAACAGCCAGCAACTGGGCGACTATGTGCTGGCCCACGCCTATGTGCGTGAAGACCATGTGCTGGACGAAGAGCTTCCTCTATGGGTGCCGATTCCTGCGCTGGCCGAAATCCAGGTCGCGCTGCAGCAGGCCGTGGCCGACGTGACGCAGATGGAGCGTGCCGATCTCAAGCGCATCATGCGCACCGGCACCGTAGCCAGCACCGACAACCGCAACTGGGAACTGCTTCCCGACAACCTGCCCCAGCGCCGCTTCAGCCAGAGCCGAGCCGTAGCACTGGATATGGAGTCGGCCACCATTGCCGCCAACGGCTTCCGCTTCCGCGTGCCCTATGGCACTTTGCTGTGCGTGAGCGACAAGCCGCTGCACGGGGAGATCAAGCTGCCAGGCATGGCCAACCATTTCTATCGAGAGCGTGTAGACCAGCACCTGCGCATCGGCATGCGTGCTGTCGACATACTGCGCGAAGGCGGCTCCGACCGCCTGCACAGCCGCAAGCTGCGCAGCTTTGACGAAGTGGCCTTCCAGTAAATCCAGCCATGCCGGAGGCCGACCAGTTTTCCATGACATTGATGGTGGCCGTCAATTTGATGACGGTCGCTTTTGCACTGCCATGGTTTATGGGTCAGCAAATGAGCCGGGCGACCAGAAATGCTCAGCAATTCCTGCTTTTGCAGGGGCTGGCCTGGTTGCTCGTCTTCTGCGCCGGGCATGTGCTCCCCTTCGCATGGAATGCGCTGCTGTCGATATCCAGTGCCGCTGCTGCAACCGGTGCACTGTGGCAGCTGCATAAAGCACTCAAGGGTTGGCTTGGACCTCGCAACAAGATACTCACCCGCTCCCTGGCCTTGCTGTGCCTGCTGACACTTGCGGGCGTGCTGGTTCTGATCGAGAGCAAACCCTACCGGTTGGCTTGGTTCAATATCAGCTACGGCTTGAGCCTTGTCGCTCTGGTCTGCCTGAGCTTATCGCCGCAAACCAACTCGGCCGCGGCCTGGCGTTATCTGCTATTGGGCGCAGGCCTTTGCGTCGCAGGCATTCTGGTCATACGCGGCTACTTCACCTTGTACGCTCCGTGGCTGCAAAGCTTTGCGGAGGAGCCCAGCCCACATATGCTGCTTTCGTGGCTGATCCCCATAGGGTCCGCCATTTTTTTTGTATCGATCCTGATGGCCTGCCGTGACGAAGAAGTCCGCCAGCGATCCGCAAACGCACCAGAAGACAGCCTGACCGGCCTGCCGCTGCGCCAGGCCATCAAGAACCAGGCCCGCTTCATGCTGAACAGAGCTCGACGCGAAGGCCTGCCGCTGGCCTTGATTCTGATCGACATGGATCACTTTTCCCGGGTCAACAGCCGCCATGGCTATCAGGCCGGAGACGCAGCGCTGCAGCTAATGTCACGCACTCTGCGCAAGCAGATGCGCGGTGACGAGGTCGTGGCCAGATGGCAGGGTGAATCCTTTTGCCTGCTGATGCACGCCGACCAATTGGGTGTCAGGTCGCTGCTGACTCGCATCCAGTCCGCATTCCAGATCGGCGCACAGTACGAACTTCAGATGGATCTGGACTTCAGCGCGGGTTGTGCCCTGGTCCCCTCAGCCTGGAAGAGCCTGAGCCTCAACGAGCTGGCCAGCCATGCCGGAGCCGCCCTGCAACAAGCCAAGAATCAGGGCCGGGGAAGGATGGAATGCACCACTCTGACGCCTCCGCCCGGCGAGGATCATGCCCCCTCCGACTTGGCTCCGCTGGCCTGAGTCAGTACGCGGCCTTGATCAGATCTGCCGCCTTCTCTGCAATCATGATGGTCGGCGCATTCGTATTGCCGCTCACGATGCGCGGCATGACCGAGGCATCGACCACACGCAGCCCCTGCACACCATGCACCAGCAAGCGGGCATCGACCACATCCTGCGCGCCTGGCCCCATGCGGCAGCTGCCCACGGGGTGATAGATGGTGTCGGCGTAACGGCGGATGAACTGCTCGATCTCCTCGTCGCTGCGCGCCCCTGCCGAATACTCCAGCTCCCGGCCCTCGAAGCGGGCCAGCGCAGGCTGCCCGAGAATTTCGCGCATGCGGCGTACGCCGCGCACCATGCGCTGCATGTCCTCGGCCTCGGCAAAGAAGGCCGGGTCTATGAGAGGCATGGTGCCCGCATCGGCAGAGGCGAGCTTCACGCTGCCCCGACTCCTTGGCTGCAGCAGGCAGACATGGCAGGAATAGCCATGACCCAGCAGCGTCTTGCGTCCATGGTCGACCAGCTTGCCCACCACAAAATGCAGCTGCAGATCGGGCACCGCCTCCTGCGGCCGGCTGCGGATAAAACCGCCCGCCTCGGCAAAATTGCTGGTCAGCAAGCCCCGGCGCTCATGGCGCCAGCGGCTCATGCCCTGCCAGACATTCCTGAGACCGGCAAGCGAAATACCGAAGCTGTCCTTGATCTGCGGGCCATCGACCACCTGCACCACATCGGGATGGTCGTGCAGATGCTCGCCCACTCCCGGCAGGTGGTGGACGACATCGATGCCCAGCTGCTGCAGATGCTCCCCCGGCCCTATGCCCGAGAGCATCAGCAGCTGCGGCGACTGCAGGGCGCCGGCACAGAGCAGGACCTCGCGCCGGCAGAGCAGCTGCCTGGCATGACCCCCCTGCACATATTCCACGCCGACAGCCTTGCGCCCGTCCATCAGGATCCGCCGCACCTGGGCACCGGTGATGATTTCCAGATTGGACCGACTGCCGCGCACCGGCATCAGATAAGCCTTGGTCGCACTGCAGCGCTCGCCCTTGTGGTGCGTGACCTGATACAGACCCACGCCTTCCTGAGCTGTGCCGTTGAAGTCCAGATTGTGCGCATGACCGGCCTGCACGCCTGCGCGCACAAAGGCCTGCGCCAACGGATTCGGGTCGCAGAGATCACAGACATGCAAAGGGCCGCTTGCGCCATGCAGCACATCTGCGCCGCGCGTATTGCATTCGGCCTTCAGAAAATAGGGCAGAACATCGCTCCAGCCCCAGCCCGGATTACCCTGAGCGCTCCAATATTCGTAGTCCGCAGGCTGGCCACGCAGATAGATCATGGCATTGATGGAGCTGGAGCCGCCCAGCACCTTGCCGCGCGGCTGGTAGCCCCGCCGACCATTGAGGCCGGCCTGCGGCACCGTGCTCATGGCCCAGTTGAAGTTTTTCTGCTTGGCCATCAGCGCCAGCCCCGCTGGGCAGTGGATCAGCACGCTTTTGTCTTCGCCACCCGCCTCCAGCAAGGTCACGCTGACCTGCGGGTTCTCGCTGAGCCTGGCTGCCAGCACCGCACCAGCGGAGCCGCCTCCCACTACCAGATAGTCACGCATGTCCGCACTCCTTTTGCCGCAAATTCTGACCAGAGGTCAGCAGCGGCGAAACGCGGAAAAACACGGTCGTGCAGAAAAAATACTGTCATCGTGATGACTCTTAACACGCCAACCATGCCCGACTAGGGTCAAACCCGGTCAGAACCGGGATAACATTTTCCCGTTCAACCGCACTTATCTGAATGGAGACAAAAAAGATGGCAATCCAAACCGTAGGCATCATTGGCGCCGGCACCATGGGCAACGGCATCGCGCAGGCTTGCGCCGTGTCGGGCATCGACGTGGTGATGGTGGACATCTCCGACGCTGCCGTGCAAAAAGGGCTGGCCACCGTGGCCGGCAGCCTGGACCGCCTGATCAAGAAGGAAAAGATCAGCGAAGCCGACAAGAGCGCAGCGCTGGCACGCATCAAGACCTCGACCAGCTACGACGATCTGAAGTCAGCCCAGTTGGTGATCGAAGCCGCCACCGAGAATTACGAGCTCAAGGTCAAGATCCTCAAGCAGCTCGATACCCTGCTGGCACAGGACGTGATCGTTGCCACCAACACCTCGTCCATCTCCATCACCCAGCTGGCGGCCGCCACCCAGCGTGCCGACAAGTTCATCGGCATGCATTTCTTCAACCCCGTGCCCATGATGGCCCTGGTGGAGATCATCCGCGGCCTGCAGACCAGCGACGCCACCCACGATGCCGTCAAGGCCCTGTCGGAAAAACTGGGCAAATCGCCCATCACCGTCAAGAACGCTCCCGGCTTTGTGGTCAACCGCATTCTGGTGCCCATGATCAACGAGGCCTTCCAGGTGCTCAGCGAAGGCACGGCCTCGGCCGAGGACATCGACGCCGGCATGAAGCTGGGCTGCAACCAGCCCATTGGCCCGCTGGCCCTGGCCGACATGATCGGTCTGGACGTCTGCCTGGCCGTGATGGAGGTCTACCTCAAGGAATTCGGCGACAGCAAGTACCGCCCCTGCTTCCTGCTGCGCGAAATGGTGGCCGCCGGCCGTCTGGGCCGCAAGACCGGCCAGGGCGTCTACACCTACTGATCTACGGTCGCTGGCTCGGTCAGGAAGCGAGGGCCAGCAAGGCCCACTCGCACTACTCCCGAACCTCTGCCAGCAGCCGACGCACAGCCATCGCCAGAGCCTGAGGCTCGCTGACCCAGAAATGGGTTGTTGCGCCCAGTCTTTGCGCCGCTTGCTTTAAGGTCTCCAGCACCCGCTCAGGCTGGGTGCTGGTCACGCGCACCTGGGCTGCGCCTCGGTAGCCCTGCGCCACCTGCAACTGCTCACCGGGCCAAAGGCTTAGCCGCAGCTCATCCTGCAATAGCTCAATGTCGATGGGTGGCTGTATCGCACGCTTGCCTTTTTGTCTGGGCAGCTCAGGCAGCACCAACCGCGCGCTCACCTGCAGCTCAGCAGTATCCAAGGCCCCGACCGTCGCCCCCTGGCGATACGCGAGCACCGCAAGCCGCTTGCGCCGACTCAGGCCTGAGATCAGCACACAATCTGCAGCCACAGTCACTTCGGCCTCGGTCACCATCTGGGCAAAATGCGCTGCTTTCTTCTGCGCCACCGCAGGGTCACCATCCCAGAACTGCAGCACCAGCCTCGGCGTCTGATGAATTTGCGCACCGAGCCGCTTCATCACCTCCAGCATGTTCTCGCTGCTGACAATATCAGAGTGCACTTCAACGGCCAGAGGGCGCCCATCAGCCAAAGATTCCAGCTTGCGCTTGCAAGCCTCCAGCTCGCCCTCTTGCCCCATCAGGCCCATGGCCAGCAGCAGCGTATCGCCATAAACAAACGGCCGGGCCTGGAATTCATCAGCCCACTCGACTGCAGCGAGCTTGAGGGCTTCAGCTGCACCGGCGGTGCGCACTGCCGCCAACAGCGTCACCTCATGGCTGTGTATGCCACCGGACATCGACGCTGCACCCTGCTTCCAGGCCAGCGCCCGCAGCTCGGGGAACTGGTCTTCCAGACCGTAGCCCATTGCCAGCACCGATCGGCCAATGGCCAGCAAATCGCGCGGCATCTCGCCATAGGCCAGCCCCGGCCCGGCCACGGCCTGCGCCTGAAAGAGCTGCTGCCATTCAGGTGCATAGTCTGCTTCCGGCCTCCAGGCTGGCAGCAGCTGCGCCAGATAGCTGTTGGCATCGCTAATGGTGTCGAACTTGGCCACCATCACACATTCGCCACTGTTATTGCCCGAAAACGCCTGCCACACCCGTATGGATGGCGCCGCGGCATGGGCGCGCTGCGTTTGCGGCACGCCAGCCCGTTTGCGGCCCGCACAGCCATGACGCAAACTGGGCTGGGCCAGACGCGAGCGCTGATGCTGCCAGCCCGCCAGAATCTCCTGCGCATTGCGCGCGGGCAGGCCGCCATCGTGGAACGAGCAACCCTGCATGCGCTGATCAGGAGTGATGGACACAAAATCCACGCCCGCGCCGCAGTCCCCGCTACCGTCCGCTCCATCAAACAAGCGAGGCAATGGAACGGTATCGCCAAAGCACACAGAAAGGCGGCAAGGCAGCGGAGCATCCTGCACCATGGCCGCCAGTTGCAGCCGCCCCTCAGCCGTCAAATGCCTGCGCATATCGGCACCGATATACGAGAGCAGCGACACATCGTGGCAACCCAGTGCCGCCAACTCCCCCAGCAGACTGGGCAGCATAGTCAGCACTGCCGCATCGACCAGCAGATTAGCGCCCCATCTTTGCCCATAGCTGGACAAAACCTGCGCCGTATCGCGCCAGCGCGGGTCGTCATAAAGAGAGATGCGCACCTGCCCCAAGCGGCCCGCATACGCCGCAAAGCTGCCTGGGCGAATCAGCAGTCCATTGGTGGTGACATTCAGCGCCAGCGGCGTGGTTTCATGCAGCTGCTGAACCAGATCGGCAAAGCCGCGAAAGACAAAAGGCTCGCCGCCGCCAAACGCAACCTCCAACACACCGGCTGCGCTCAGGTCTTGCAGCACCTGCGCGGCGGAATCGACCGTCCATGCGCTCTCGCGCTGCACATCGCGTGAGCAGAAGTCACAGCTCAGATTGCATTTATTGGTAATGCCAAACATGGCCACCCGGGGTGCCACGCGCTGCAGATGCCGGGTTTCAGCGTTTTCAATGCGGATGCTGGTGCCGCTTTCCGGGTGGAAACGCAGCAGCGCGCCATCCAGCGGGTAGTCTCTGAACAGTTGACGGTGCGGCGCTTCTGGCATCTTTTTTCCAATTCGTGGGATCACGCCCAAAGCATAGCTGCGTGCAAGGCGCTGGCGTTAACACCTAGCTCTGCAAGCGATGACTCGTCCTGTATGCGACTGCTGCGGAAACCGCTGCGGTCTATTGTTTTGCGCAGGAGATTCACCATGCAAATCGACATTCCCAACCCTCCGCCCGAGGGCTGTATTTCTTGTGAAGTCCGCGGCCATGTGCTGCTGATCGGCATCAACCGCCCGGCCAAGCGCAATGGCTGGACGCCGGCCATGTTCCAGCAACTGGCAGAGGCCTACACCCGGCTCGACGACGAGCCAGAGCTGCGCGTGGGCCTGCTCCATGCTTTTGGCGAACATTTCACGGCGGGACTGGATCTGCCCGTCATCGCCGAATTCATGAAGACTGGCCAGAAAGCCATCCCTGCCGGCCTCGTGGAGCCTCATGACTATGGCCTGCCCGGCTACCGCCGCCGCACCAAGCCCATGGTGGCCGCCGTCAAGGGCATCTGCTTTACCGTCGGCATAGAGCTGATGCTGGGCGCCGATATCGTCGTCGCTGCCGACAGCAGCCGCTTTGCACAGATGGAAGTACAGCGCTGCATCATGCCCACGGGCGGCGCCACGCTGCGCATGCCCGAGCGCGCCGGCGTGGGCAATGCCATGCTGCATCTGCTGACCGGCGACGCGTTCGATGCGGCCGAAGCCCTGCGCTGCAACTTTGTGCAAAAAGTGGTGCCTGCGGGCCAGGAACTGGACGAGGCTTTTCGCATTGCCGAGCGCATTGCCGCCCAGGCGCCGCAGGCCGTGGTGGCCACACGCCTCAATGTCCTCAAGGCCATAGAGCTGGGCCAGGCCGCCGCCGTGGCCGATTTCATCCCCGTGCAGCAGCGCCTGGCCAATAGCGAGGACGCCGCCGAAGGCGTGCGCTCCTTCGTCGAGAAACGCCCAGCCCGTTTTACCGGTCGTTAATCCAAAGTCCAAGAGGTGATGATGAGTTTGAAGTCTTTTACGCACAAAACGCTTGTGCCACTTGCGCTGACAGCTATGGTTTCTGTAGTCCATGCACAAGCTGCCGCTCCCGCATTGCCCGACCCGGCCAGCACCAGCGTGCAGGCCATGGGGTGGATGCAGGGCTTTCCGCCCGCTGCCGACAAGCTCATCACCTTCGACAACCCCCTGGGCAACACCTTTCCACGCAATCGCTGGACCTTCTCGCATATCCGCGAAATCACGCCCACAGCCAATGTCTGGCGCGGCCCTGGCGCGCCCAGCGCACTGCGCTCGACTCCGGTCGACATCGAACAAGTTCGCTTCAAGGTCATGGGCACGGGCGAGGAGCTGACCTTTGCCCAGGCGCTGGATCGCAACTACACCGACGGCATCCTGGTCATGCACAAGGGCCGCGTGATCTATGAAAAATATCTGGGCGCACTGGAGCCGCAGCGCCCGCACCTGGCCATGTCGGTCACCAAGTCCTTTGTCGGCACCCTGGCCGCCCTGCTGGCCCACGAGGGCGTCATCAAGCCCGAAGCACCGGTGACCGACTATCTGCCCGAGATGAAGAACACCGCCTATGGCGACGCCACGGTGCGCCAGGTGATGGACATGACGATCGGCGTGAAGTACTCCGAGAACTACGCCGATCCCAAGGCAGAGGTCTGGGACTACGCCCGCGCCGGCGGCATGATGCCCCAGGGCAAGGACTATGCCGGGCCCAGGAGCTTCTACGAATTTCTGCAGACCCTGCAAAAAGAGGGCGAGCATGACCAGGGCTTTGCCTACAAGACAGTCAACGCCGAAGTCCTGGCCTGGATCGTGCGCCGCGCCAGCGGCAAGCCTCTGGCCCAGCTGCTGTCCGAGCGCATCTGGAGCCGCATCGGAGCCGAGCAGGACGCCTACTTCATGGTGGATCGCATAGGCACGGAATCGGGCGGCGGCGGGCTCAACACCACGCTGCGCGACCTGGCCCGCTTCGGCGAGCTGATGCGCAACGAAGGCCGCGCCGCCAGCGGCCAGCAGGTGCTGCCCAGGGCCGTGGTCCAGGACATCCGCCGCGGCGCCGACCCTGCCAAGTTTGTGAAGGCCGGTTATGCCACTCTGCCCGGCTGGTCGTATCGCAATATGTGGTGGGTCTCGCACAACCCCAACGGGGCCTATATGGCGCGCGGCATTCACGGTCAGGCCATCTATATCGACCCCAAGGCCCAGATGGTAGTGGTGCGCTATGCCTCCCACCCGATTGCGGGCAATGCAGGCATAGATCCGACCAGCCTGCCCATGTACCAGGCCTTGGCCGATGCGCTGACTGCCCGCTGAGCACGCGCCCGTTAAGAACGCGCCCGCCAGGCACGGGACAGTTTCAGCCGCGACAGGCTCCGTACACGGAGCCTGTTTGCATTGCTCCATACCTCTCTACTACCTCTTTCGTATTGGCGGCTTGCAAATTAAATTGCACGCAATTTAATTGTCTGCAATAATTCAACCCATGCGATCCGATGACAACCTCTTCCCCGACAGCTCCGAGCTGCTGCGCCTGGACAATCAGGTCTGCTTTGCGCTGTACTCGGCATCGCTGGCCATGACCAAGCTCTATAAGCCCTTGCTGGATGCCATAGGCCTGACTTACCCTCAGTACCTGGTCATGCTGGTGCTCTGGGAAGGCGACCAGCTCACGGTCTCGGAACTGGGCGAGCGTCTTTACCTGGATTCAGGCACGCTGACGCCCTTGCTCAAGCGACTGGAGAGCGCAGGCCTGCTGGCACGCCAGCGCGATGCACAGGACGAGCGCCGCGTGCGCATCGCCCTCACGGATACCGGCCGGGCACTGCGCGCCGAGGCCGAGAAAATACCTGCCTGCGTGCTTCAGAGCACCCAGTGCACCCTGCCCGAACTGCAGGCTCTTACGGGCCAGCTCAGCACACTGCGCGCACGGCTGGCACCGCGCCGCAGCCACTCCGGCTGATACCGGGGTGACGATTTCCTCCACCCGCCCGCACTGCCGGGCAATCTCGCAAAGGAAGACACCATGGCCCAGCTCGACAAAGTTCTCTACACCGCCCACGCCCACACAACCGGCGGCCGCGAAGGCGCTTCGCGCACCGATGATGGCCGCTTGGACATCCAGCTCAGCTCGCCCGGCGGCGCCGGCAAGGGCACCAACCCTGAGCAGCTGTTTGCCGCCGGTTACTCCGCCTGCTTTATCGGTGCCATGAAAGCCGTGGCCGCTCGCCAGAAGATCACCCTGCCTGCCGACCTGTCAGTAGACGCAGAAGTCGATCTGGGCCCCGTGGGCGAAGTGTTCGGCATCGCCGTACGCATGAAGATCAGCCTGCCCGGCATGGACAAGGCTGCGGCCCAGCAACTGGTGGACGCCGCTCACAAGGTCTGCCCCTACTCCAACGCCACGCGCGGCAATATCGGCGTGACGCTGACCATCGCCTAAAGCGGCTCAGGCCACAGGGCACCGGGCGCTGCAGCGTAGCGCCCGGTGTCCAGTTCGAAGACGCCTTCAAGCGTCAGCGGCCCGGCAATATCGGCCGCCGCATAGCGGGCCAGCGCCAGCTGCCTTACCTCGAAGACCGGCAAGTCCTGGATCATTGCCAGCAACTTGTCCACAGCCTCTCGCAGCGGCAGCCGTCTCGCATAGTGGCCCAGGGTCACATGGGGTACATAGCGCCAGCCCGGCGCGGGCTCCACGGGCACCAGCGCCGTATGCAGGCGCTGCAGGCATTCCTGCCCCCGGCCGACACCCAGATAGGGCACGGTGGTGAAGCTGCCAACCCCCGCGACTTGCACGGCAAAAGGGCCAAGCCGCAGGCCTTGCAGCATGGCGACATCAGCGCTCAACGCCAGCCGGTCATATTCCCGCGCCGCATGCTCATCCCCTCCCCGGCACAGCCCCCTATAGGCCAGCGTGATATGTGGCTGGCGCGCATGGCGCGGCAGCAGGGCATCACCGAGTCTGGATCTGGCCTGCTGCAGCAAGGACTCCAGGTCAGGGCCTTGCAGCATCACCACCCAGACGGCGCACCAGGGGCAGCCTTGATGCCACTCTGCAAAATCCCGGTCCTCGCAGGGCTGTGAAAGTGCTTCGCTGTCTTGCATGCGGGCAGTGTGCCAGCTTCGGCCGCATGCACAGCACCAAGACAGTTTTTCCCAATTTTCAGGCCACCAGGCCAGTCCTGTCCGATGGATATTGCTATCAAATCAAAAGCAATCTTGTCGGCGTATGCGCAACCCCGTCCGACCCGGACTGACCTGTTTGGGCCTGACAATGCAGGAATGAGCGATACACAAGACCCCTCTCACCCCTATGCGGACCTCACGCCGGATTGCGTGATCGATGCGCTGTGCAGCACGGGCCTTGTGCCGGACGGACGGCTGACGGCGCTGAGCTCCTATGAAAACCGCGTCTATCTGGCCCACCAGGACGAGGGCGACAGGGTTGTCGCCAAGTTCTACCGCCCCGGCCGCTGGAGCCGCACCCAGATCGAGGAAGAGCACGCCTTCTCCCAGGAGTTGGCGGACGGGGAAGTTCCCGTGGTTGCACCACTGGTGCTGCAAGGACAGACTGTGCATGAACATGCGGGCTTTCTGTTCAGCATCAGCCCCTGGCGCGGTGGGCGCCGCCCCGAGCTGGACGACTGGGAGGTGCTGGAATGGACAGGCCGTTTTCTAGCCCGCATCCACACCGTGGGTGCCGCCCGGCCCTTTGCGCATCGTCCGGCGCTGAACCTGAAAAGCTTCGGCTACGAATCCATGCACTATCTGCTCGAACATGAGGTCGTCGCGCTCGAAGTGCGCAGCCGCTGGCAGCATGCTTGCGACAAAGCTCTTT
Source organism: Comamonas testosteroni (assembly GCF_000761245.1). Classification (GTDB taxonomy): domain Bacteria; phylum Pseudomonadota; class Gammaproteobacteria; order Burkholderiales; family Burkholderiaceae_C; genus Comamonas; species Comamonas testosteroni_C. The sequence continues at coordinate 264,066 of NZ_AWOR01000068.1, forward strand.
CATTGATAGCACCGTCTGTTGATGGGCTAAGTGCCGCAGGACACTTTGCCCTGCATTCTGCGACACAGATTCGCCTGCATGGCGACTGCCACCCGGGAAACATTCTCTGGACGCCGCTGGACGACGAAGGCCATGGCGGCCCGCATTTCGTCGATCTGGACGACGCGCGCAGCGGTCCTGCCGTGCAGGATCTGTGGATGCTGCTCTCGGGCGACCGGGGTCAGCAGACGCAGCAGCTGTCGGCCCTGCTCGAAGGCTATGAACAGTTCCGCAGCTTCGACCGGCGCGAGCTGGCACTGATCGAGCCGCTGCGCACCCTGCGCCTGCTGCATTACAGCGCCTGGCTGGCGCGCCGCTGGCAGGACCCGATCTTTGCCATCAACTTCCCCTGGTTCGGCAGCACCGACTACTGGCAGGGCCAGGTGGGCATGCTGAACGAACAGATCGAAGCCATGCAGCAGGAGCCGCTCTACGCCTAGGGCGGTCCATGCCTGCAAAGCGCTAGCAGCGCCCCTGCAAACGGCATTCGGGCACGAGCTGCCCACGTGCATCGCGCCATTGCACGGCATCGCCGCTCTGTGCGGGGGCCGGCGGCGGCTCGGGCTGCGCCTCTGGTGCCTGCGGGCGATTGGGGTCATGCAGCACGGTGGAGGACCCCACCCCGACGCCCACGCTGGCACCGCCCACGCCGGTGGACGCGCCCACACCGGCACTGCCCAGTACCTGCCCGCGCTGATTGACGCCTACGCCCACACCGACAGGCCCGACGCCCGTGCCGACGCCTGCGCTGAGACCGCCGCTGCCAAGGCCCACGCCCACCGAAAACGGCCCCACCGGAATCCCGACGCCCACGCCAGCTCCTACGGAGCCGCAGGCGGGTAAGGCCAGCACCATAGCGGCGGCCCAGACCGTGCTCAGGATTCTGTGATGACCGGGCTTGATGGTGACTGGCATGGAATTCATCTCACTGACGTTGAACAGTCGCATTGTCACCCGCCGCGCCCGCAAAAAGGTTATCAAGCAGTAGCTCGACCAGTGGCTTGAGGGCCAGCTTCTGCGAGCCCTCGGAGGCCAGCAGGTTGTTGTGCACCAGCGCCATCCAGAACGGGCTGGCCAGCAACTGGGCACTGCGGCTGACCGAACGGGTCTTGAGCTCCCCCTCTTTCACGGCCAGCGCCAGCAAGTCCTGCACATAGTTCTGCCAGGCATCAAAAGCCAGCTCTTTGTACAGTCTGGCCAGCTCAGGCGCATGCCGTGCCTCGCTGAGCACCAGACGTGCCAGCATGCCGCGCTCGCTGCTGTCCACCGCCTCCAGCGTCGGCAGCAAACTGCGGCGCAGCAAGGCACGCACCGTCTCGCCCTTTCGGCGCCTGAGCGGCTGGTAGACGGCCGAATGCCGCAGCGCGTGCTCCACCACGCCCCGCAGCAGCTCATCCTTGGATGGGTAGTAGAGATACAGCGTGCCCTTGGCCACCTGCGCGCGGCATGCAATGCGCTCCATGGTGCTGCGGGCCACGCCGCACTCCACGAACTCGGCCAGCGCGGCCTCCGCAATCTGCTGACGTGTCTGCGCTGTCTTGTCGAGACTAGGGCCACGCGTGCGCCGCTGACGCTTTGCCTGCGTGCCGATATCCGGGTCTGCACAAGGGGCAGCCGTCGCGCCATCCACCATGCGCTGAAATCCTTTTCTAGAATTCATAAAATTGACCAAATAGTCATTTTTAATAATTCTAGGTCAAGCCGACTTGCCCGCACCGGACATGCGGATGACTGCCTCACCAACGCTTTCCCAATGCAATCCCGTCTGAGTCCCTATGCCTGGGTGTGCTTTTCCATGTGCGTCGGCGTCATGGGAACGGCGCTTGCCAGCCCGCTCTACCCGCTCTACCAGCAGGCCTGGGGGCTGCAGCCCAGCCATATCACGCAGATTTTCGTGACCTATATGCTGGGCGCCTTGATCAGCCTGCTGTTCCTGGGCCGTCTGACCAACCTCTTCGGTTTTCTCAAAGTGCTGCGCCTGGGACTGATGGTGATGACCGTAGGCGTCATCGGCTCGGCCCTGTCCTGGAATGCCTGGAGCCTGGGCGCCTCCCGCTTCATCATCGGCCTGGCCTCGGGCCTGATCACCACATCGGCCTCGATAGGCATGACCCAGCTCAACAACAAGGGCGACCTGCAGCGTGCGGCTGCGACCACCAGCCTGACGATTGCCTTCGGCTTCGGCCTCGGGCCCGTGGTTGGCGGCCTGATGGCGCAATGGGTGCCATTCCCCCTGGTCAGCAGCTATCTGCCGCCCATCGCACTGAGCTTTCTGGGCATCCATGCGCTGTTCAAGATCCAGCTTCCGGCGACCAGTGCACCCGTCCACAGCGCGCCCGGCCTGACGCTGAAAGATGTCCTTCCCAGCATCTCCCAGCCGCGCAAGCCTTTTCTCTATCACTATGCGCTGGGTTGCATGGCGGCGTTTTCCGCCTTCGGCATGTTCAGCCTGTTTGCCGCCATGGCCCCCAGCTTCATGGCCCAGATGCTGCCCTGGCATGGACCTGCAGTCTCGGGCCTGTCCATCGGCGTCATCCTGTTTCTGTCGGCCGGCATTCAGCTGATCGCCCGGCCCTACCCCACCAAGCGACTGATCATCATCGGCTTCTTCGCCCTGGCGGCGACCAATGTCCTGCTGGTTCTCAATCTGTTTGCCGGCTCGCCATGGCTGTTCGCTCTGAGTGTGCTGAGCATGTCCTGCGGTCATGCACTGTGCAATCTGTCGGGCATGGCCGTGGTCAACAAGGTATCCAAGCCCGTCAACCGCACAGGCCTGCTGTCCACCTATCTGGTCGTCGGCTATGTAGGCACCATCGTCCCCATCCTGGGCATGGGCTGGCTGTCCGACCATATCGGGCTGACGGGCGCATTGATAGCCTTCTGTGCCTGCTTGGGCCTGCTGTCGGCACTGCTGGGCGTCATCAGCGTACGGGCCCGCGTGCTGCCCGTGCCGCGCCAGTAAGCCAGCTATCTGAAATGCGGGCCGGCCCCCTGCGCCGCCAGACAGTCATGGTCGTTGCGCAGCGGGCAGGCCTGCAGAGACAGGCAGCCGCAGCCTATGCAGGAGTCGAGCTGATCCCTGAGCTGGGTCAGTATGGCAATGCGTGCATCGAGTTGGGCCTGCCAATGCAAGGACAGGCGACTCCAGTCAGCCTTGCCGGGCACGCGGTTGGCCGGCAGATGGGCCAGTGCCTGCGCTATCTCGGCCAGAGGTACACCCATGCGCTGAGCCACCTTGATCACCGCCACCCGCCTCAACACCGCTCGCGCATAGCGGCGCTGATTGCCGGCCGTGCGCGCACTCGCGATCAGGCCCTGCTTCTCATAGAAATGCAGGGCCGATACCGCCACCCCGCTACGGCTGGCGACCTCTCCCACACTGAGATCCGGCATTCCTTCAGCCTCGGCCACCAGGCCGTTGCCACATCCATTCATCTCGCCAGTCTCTTCACACTGCACAGTCATCCCCCGCTGCTTTCCCGTTGTCCCTGCCTGGCCAGCCATGACCGCAATCCTGTGTGGTCATACAAACCCCTTGACCTCAAGCTTAGTTGAGGTTGAACAATTCCAGCAGCTTCCGGAACAAAGGCCTGCCGCTGACGGGCCCTGCCGGACCAGCCTTGCCTGAAAGACCTTAATGGACGCCAAGCCCAGTTTCATTGCCCAAGCCCCTGCCCCGCAACTGCGCCATCTGCAGCCCGCCGGCCTCTATGACAGCATACCCAATGGCTACACCCATGTGGTTACCGTCCAGGAGCCGCTGCGCTGGCTCTTCGTCTCGGGCCAGGGCGGAGAAAACGCCCTGGCCGAGCTGCCAGACAACTTTGCCCAGCAAGCTGCGCAGGCTCTGGCCAATATCAAGACCGCCTTGGCCGCCGGTGGCGCGGACATGGGCCATGTCCTCAAGCTCACCGTGCTCATCGTCGATCACTCACTGGAGCGCTTCGAACACTGGCAAAGTGCCGTGAGACAGCATTGGGGCAGCGGTGAGCCCGGCGACAGGCGGCCGCGCTTTCCGGCCTGCACGCTGATTCCCGTGCCCAAGCTTGCCCTGCCCGGCATGCTGATCGAGGTGGAGGCCACGGCGGCCCTGCCCATGGCGATGGGCGCCAAAGCCGCCATTTCCGCCTGACCCCTGCACCTGAGCGCCTCATGAAAACCACAACACCAGCGGCCACCACCGTCCTCTCCAGAACCACCCTGCTGCTCATGGCCACGGCCTGCGGTCTGTGCGCCGGAGCCAATTATTTCAACCAGCCCTTGCTCAACTCCATGGTCCAGCATCTGCAGATCAGCGATGCCCAGGCCTCCAGCACCGTGACCATGGCCCAGGTCTCCTACGGCCTGGGACTGCTGTTTCTGGTGCCGCTGGGCGATATGCTGGAGCGCCGCCGCCTGATTTTGACCCTGATGCTGCTGGCCGCCTGCGGCATGCTGCTGTCGGGCATCAGCGGCCTGGCTGGCAGCTTCGCGCTGCTCGCCGCCGGCACCCTGATGGCCGGCGTGTTCTCAGTGGCCGCCCAGGTGCTGGTGCCCATGGCCGCCACCTTTGCCGCCCCCGGCGCCAGCGGACGTGCCGTCGGCCTGGTCATGAGCGGCCTGCTGATCGGCATTCTGGCTTCGCGCAGCGTGGCGGGGATTCTGTCCGACCTGGGCGGCTGGAGCACCGTCTACTGGGTGGGGGCCATCAGCACCGCCTTCATGGCTGTGCTGCTGGCACGGGCCCTGCCCAGGGCAGCACCTGCCGCTCCCGTCAGCTATGGCGAAGTCATGAAGTCCCTGGGCGATTTGCTGCGCCGCCATCCGCGCCTGCGCAGCCGCGCGCTGATCGGCGGCACCGGCTTTGCCACCGTGAGCGTGCTGTTCTCCACCATGGCGCTGCTGCTGGCTGGGCCGGGCTTTGAACTCTCGGATCTGATGATCGGCCTGATCGGCATCGTGGGCATTGCCGGCGCGCTGATGGCCAATGTGGCAGGACGCATGGCCGACAAGGGACTGGAGCAGTCCGCCACACTGGCCGGCGCCATTCTGATGCTGCTGGGCTGGCTGTGCCTGTGGCTGGGCGGCAGCAGCATCTGGTGGTTTCTGCTTGGCCTGCTGGTGGTCGACGGCGCCTTGCAGGCGCTGCACATCAGCAACCAGAACGTGGTCTATGCATTGGCTCCCGAGGCCCGCTCGCGCATCAATGCCGTCTATATGACCACGTACTTTCTCGGCGCCTCCCTCGGCTCGGCACTGGGCTCATGGGCCTGGCTGGCACATGGCTGGACCGGTACCAGTCTCATGGGCGGCCTGCTGGGCCTGCTCACTCTGGCCATGGTGCTCTGGGATCGCAGCCTGCTTGCACGTTCACGCAGCTAATCAATTTTGATAGCTGGTGGCGCCATACTCATAAGCGATACAGCCAGAAATCATAAAAAATCCCCGCAGAGCCACCACTCTGCGGGGATTTCTATCGGGGAGACCGAACCGATCAGGCCAGCAGCGCGTTCACACGCTTGACATAAGCAGCCGGGTCTTCGGGCATGCCGCCCTCAGCCAGCACGGCCTGGTCGAACAGGATCTGGGCCAGATCGTTGAAGTGGACGGAGCCGTCCAGCTTCTTGACCAGGGCGTGATCGGGGTTCACTTCCAGCACCGGCTTGGACTCGGGCGCGGCCTGGCCGGCCTGCTTGAGCAAGCGAGCCAGTTGCAGGCTCATGCCGCCGTCACTGACAACCAGACAGGCGGGCGAGTCGACCAGGCGGCTGGTGGCGCGCACGTCTTCGGCACGGTCCTTGAGGGCTTCCTTGAGCTTGGCCAGCACGGGCTTGAAGGCTTCGGCGGCTTCCTCGGCGGCTTTCTTCTCTTCCTCGTTCTGCAGCTTGCCCAGATCCACAGCGCCCTTGGCCACGGACTGCAGCGGCGTGCCGTCAAAGTCGTGCAGATAGTTGAGCGCCCACTCGTCCACGCGATCGGTCATCAGCAGGACTTCGATGCCCTTTTTCTTGAACACTTCGAGCTGAGGACTGTTCCTGGCCGCCGCCAGTGTGTCGGCCGTGATGTAGTAGATCGCGTCCTGACCTTCCTTCATGCGTGCCTTGTAATCGGCAAACGAAGTGTTCAGGCCTTCATGAGTGGTGCTGGCGAAACGCAGCAGCTTGGCAATGCGCTCCTTGTTGCCGAAGTCCTCGCCCAGGCCTTCCTTGAGCACGGCGCCGAACTCGTTGTAGAACTGCGTGAACTTGCCTTCCTTGGCCTTGTCCTCTTCGCTGACGACATCCTGCACGCCATCGGCAGCCTCTGTCGCGGCTTCGTGCTTGTCGTGCCGTGCCAGATCCTCCAGCATCGACAGCACGCGCTTGGCCGAGCCGTCGCGGATCAGGCGCACATCGCGGCTTTCCTGCAGCAGCTCGCGGCTCACGTTCAGCGGCAGGTCGGCAGAGTCGATCACGCCCTTCACAAAACGCAGGTACTGGGGCATCAGCGCCTCGGCATCGTCCATGATGAAGACGCGCTTCACATAGAGCTTGATGCCGGCGTGCTTGTCACGCTGGTACAGGTCGAACGGGGCCTTGGCGGGGATGTATAGCAGCTGCGTGTACTCGGTATTGCCTTCGACGCGGTTGTGGCTCCAGGTCAGCGGGTCCTCGAAGTCATGGCTGATGGCCTTGTAGAACTCCTTGTACTGCTCTTCCGTGATGTCCTTCTTGGCGCGGGTCCACAGGGCGCTGGCCTTGTTCACGGTTTCCCATTCGCCGGTCTTGACCATTTCGCCGGGCTGATCGTTCTCGCCTTCCTTCCACTCTTCCTTTTCCATCAGGATGGGCAGGCTGATGTGGTCGGAGTATTTGGAGATGACCTGCTTGAGCTTGTAGCCGTTGAGAAACTCCTCGGCGTCGTCACGCAGGAGCAGGGTGATGCTGGTGCCGCGCTGTGCGCGTTCGATCTGCTCGATCTCGAAGTCGCCCGTGCCGCCGCTGATCCAGCGCACGCCGGCCGATGCCGGAGCACCGGCGCGGCGGGTCTCCACGGTGATCTTGTCGGCCACGATGAAGCCCGAATAAAAGCCCACGCCAAACTGGCCGATCAGTTGCGAGTCCGCCTTCTGGTCGCCGCTGAGCTTTTCCATGAAAGCCTTGGTGCCGCTCTTGGCAATCGTGCCCAGATTGTCGATGGCTTCCTGCTCGCTCATGCCGATGCCGGTATCGGTGATAGTCAGCGTGCGGGCAGCCTTGTCAAAGGAAACGCGCACTTCCAGCTCGGGCTGATCGCCGTAGAGGCTGGCGTCGCCCAGCGCTTCAAAGCGCAGCTTGTCGCAAGCATCCGAAGCATTGGAGATCAGCTCGCGCAGGAAGATTTCCTGGTTGGAATACAGCGAATGCGTGACCAGGTGCAGCAGCTGGGCCACTTCGGCCTGGAAGGAATGGGTTTGCTTTGTCATGTCTTTGTGAGCGAAAAACTGAAGTCAAAAGCCGCCCGGAGATCCTCTCAAGGCGATTCGCAGTCATAGCTAGGGCCAGCCCCTGATATTTCAAGGGCTATTCGGGCAAGAAAAAAGCGCAAGCGCCGATTCAAAAAGAATAGCTGCTTGCGCTTATCAGCAAAGGGATGGATACCATTTTTACTTAGAAAATGGCATCACCCCTACCCGAGGGGCAGCGAGCAAAAGCCGCATTGCGGCGAAACTGCCCGCCCCCTTGGGCGAAGCGGCGAGGCCGCTCAGGGGGTATCAAAAGCTTTCATGCGCAGCCAGATAGCGCCATTGGCCGGTGGGCAGATTGCCCAGGGTCACACCGCCAATGCGGATGCGCTTGAGGCCCACGACCTTGAGGCCGACCTGCTCGCACATGCGACGAATCTGGCGCTTCTTGCCTTCGGTCAGCACAAAGCGCAGCTGCTCGGGGTTCTGCCAGTCCACCTGGGCCGGCTTGAGCGGCTGCTCATCCAGCGACAGGCCGTGGCGCAGCAGAGCCAGCTTTTCCTCGGGGAAGACGGACTGCACATCCACATCGCGATCGCCGAAGGTCACACGCACCAGGTATTCCTTGTCGACTTCCGAGTCCTCGCCAATGATCTGGCGTGCCACGCGGCCGTCCTGCGTCAGCACCAGCAGACCCACGGAGTCGATGTCCAGACGGCCGCAGGGAGCCAGGCCCTTGAGCTGGCTGAAGTTGAAGCGCGTCTTGCTGCGGTCTTCGTTCCAGCGGTTCTCGTTGGTGATCAGCACCACGGCGGGCTCATGGCCGTCCTCGGCCTGACCGCTGACATAGCCCATGGGCTTGTTCAGCAGGATGGTGACCTGCTGGTCCTGACGGTCCTGAGCCTTCTGGTCGATCTCGATCCTGTCGCCGGGCACCACGTTCTGGCCCATGGTTGCGACTTCGCCGTTGACCTTGACCCAGCCGTTTTCCACCCACTCATCGGCTTCGCGACGCGAGCACAGGCCCATGTCGGCAATGCGCTTGTTGATGCGAATCGCTCCGGGGCGATCGTCCTGGCGCGCCTCCACTTCAGGCGCACGCTTGACGGGAATCGCACGGTCCGAGCCATCGGCAGCGGGCCGGTAGGTGCGAATGCCAGTGGTGGGGCGGCGTGTGGCCTCCGACACAAACGAGCCGGGGATATGACGCTTTTCAGGCTCGCCACCACGGTCGTCGCGGCGTTCGCCACGGCGCTCGTCGTTGCGGCGGTCACCACGATCAAAGGAGCGGCCTTCGGGACGGTCACCGTAGCCACGGCTCTGCGGACGATCACCAAAGTCGCGGCCTTGCGGGCGATCGCCACCACGGCGCTCGCCATCACGGGGCTGGTATTCGCGGCGTTCGCCGCCTTCGGAGCGGTCTGGGCGACCAAAACCACGGTTTTGCGGACGGTCACCAAAGTCACGACCTTGAGGACGCTCATCGCGGCGGCCTTCAAAGCGATCGCCGCCACGACGTTCGTCGTCGCGTGGACGGAATTCACGGCGCTCGCCACCTTCGGAACGCTCAAAGCGGCCCTGGTCGGGACGGCCAAAACCGGACGAACGTGGGCGGTCACCAAAGTCACGGCCGCCTTGAGGACGGTCATCACGGCGGTCGTCACGAGGACGGAATTCACGACGCTCTCCGCCTTCGGAGCGCTCAAAGCGGCCCTGGTCGGGACGGCCAAAACCGGACGAACGTGGGCGGTCACCAAAGTCACGGCCGCCTTGAGGACGGTCATCACGGCGGTCGTCACGAGGACGGAATTCACGACGCTCTCCGCCTTCGGAGCGCTCAAAGCGGCCCTGGTCGGGACGGCCAAAACCGGACGAACGTGGGCGGTCACCAAAGTCACGGCCGCCTTGAGGACGGTCATCACGGCGGTCGTCACGAGGACGGAATTCACGACGCTCTCCGCCTTCGGAGCGCTCAAAGCGGCCCTGGTCGGGACGGCCAAAACCGGAAGAACGTGGACGGTCACCAAAGTCACGGCCGCCTTGAGGACGCTCATCACGGCGGTCGTCACGTGGACGGAACTCGCGGCGCTCGCCACCGCGATCACCATCACGCGACTCGCCATAGGGGCGGAAACCTCGATCACCGCCGCCAAAGCGACGCTCGCCGCCTTCGGCAAAGCGGTCATCGCGATCAGCGCGGGGACGGCGCTCATCGCGCTGCGAGAAGCCGCCGCGGCGTTCGCCGTCGTCACGAGCAGGACGGCCGCCATCGGGGCGACCAAAGCCGGAAGCGCGGGGACGCTCGTCGCGCTCACGCTGAGGGCGTGCGCCACGCTCGCCACGCGGGCCTTCGCCGCGCGGGCCGCGATCGGAGCCGCCTGCGGGCCGGGAGCCACGGGCTGCCGCGGGATTCTCCGCCTTGGCTGGCTTGGCCGGTGCACGCAAAACAGGGCGCGCCGACGAGGAATCAGAGGGCGCTGAGGAATTGCCAGCACCAGGGGCGCCGGACTCTTTAGGAGGTTTGACTGACATTTGGGCGTAATTGTCTCGCGACGCGCGGACGCGAGGCGAGAGTTATCCACAATTCCAGCGCGGAGCTAGGTTATAGGGCGTCTCTCAGGCAAGCGCCTTGCGCGACGCGCAGAACTCTCCATGCCGCAATGCCTCTAGGTCCAGTACGCGCAGGCCGCCATACTCGATCTGGATCACACGCTCGCGCTGCAGCACGGACAAGGCCTCGTTCACACGCTGACGTGACAGGCCTACCAGATTGGCCAGCTCCTGCTGAGTGATGCGCAGAATCTGCCCCACGCCGGGATAGAGCAAGGGGTTGAACAAAGCGGCCAGAGTGCGCGCCACGCGCAGATCGGGGTTGCTCATGCGGTCGATCTCGCGCGCCGCGATGAACTGGCCTAGGCGCTCGTTGAGCTGATTCATTACAAAACGATTGAAGCCTATGGAGTGATCAAGCAGCCAGTGGAACATGTCTATGGGCAGGCCGCCCACAACGGTCCTGCGGATGGCCTGCACGTTGTAGCGATAGGGCTCGCGCTTGATGACCGTTCCCTCGCCAAACCAGCCACCAGGCGGCAGACCGGCCAGCGTCATGCTGACTCCGTCGGCGCTTTCGGTGTTCATCTTGAGCAGACCGTCAACTACGCCAAACCAGTAGGTAGGCGGGCGACCGGTGCGGCAGACATAGTCGCCCGGCTCGGCATCGCCGACGAGCAGCACGCGTGCCACGTTTTCACGCTCTATGGGCAACAGAACGGGCCACCAGGGAATGCCATCGAGTTCTGAGCTCAAAGGCTTGCGCCGCCTTTGATGCAGGGACAGTTCTTGACTCATGCCCAGAAGCATTGCCAAAGCCGCGCTGGCGCAACAGCGGGATTTCCACGAGGCAGCAAATGAGCCATTTTCAGCAGCATTTGTTACAGCGGATTTTCACTATGCAGGCTTTCCCTCAAATTGTCGTCAAACAGACATCCTGACGTCAAAGTCGCTCATAGCATGTCTGCAAGACTTTCGTGAAGGGTAGCCGCGGCGGCACCAACCCCAACCAAGAGGATCAGGCATGACAACCACGTTCCCGCAACTGCTGCTCAAGCACGCGACAGAACGCCCCGATGCGCCCGCCCTGCGCGAGAAAGAGTATGGCATCTGGCAAACCTGGAGCTGGCGCGAAGCCGCACAAACCGTACGCCACATGGCCTGCGGCCTGCGCGCGCTGGGGCTTCAAAGTGGCAAGAACCTGGCGTTCATCAGCGATAACCGGCCCCATGTCTACATGGGCTTTCTGGCTGTTCAGGCCTGTGGCGCAGTGCCCATTCCGCTGTACCAGGATGCCGTGGCCGCCGAGATGCGCTTTGTGATGGAGGACGCGGAGATCGCGTTTGCCTTCGCCGAGAACCAGGAGCAGGTGGACAAGCTGCTGGAAGTTCGCGAAAGCGTTCCAGGCATTCGTCACATCATCTATGACGATCCGCGCGGCCTGCGCAAATATGATCAACCCGGCCTCATCAGCACCGAGGAGCTGCTGGCCAAGGGCAAGGAATGGGATGCTCAGCACGCGGGAGCCTATGAGGCCATGGTCCAGGCCATCTCGCCCGACGATGTCTCGGTCATCCTCTACACCTCGGGTACCACGGGCAAGCCCAAGGGGGTGTGCCAGACCCATGCCAGCTTTGGCGAATCGGCCCGCGGCGGCGTCCAGACCGACAGCCTGAATGCCACGGACAATGTGATCTGCTACCTGCCCCCGGCCTGGGTGGGAGACCATCTGTTCTCGTTTGCGCAATGGCTGGTGGCAGGCTTCACCATCAACTGCCCGGAATCTGCCTCGACCATCGCCATCGACCTGCGCGAGATCGGCCCCAGCTACTACTTTGCTCCACCGCGCATATTCGAGGGCATGCTGACCTCGGTTTCCATCCGCATGGAAGATGCGTCGCCGCTCAAGCAATGGATGTATGCCAAGGCCATGGAGGTGGCACGTCGCGTCGGCTCTGACATTCTGGACGGCAAGAACGTCGGTGCCGTGGATCGCCTCAAATACCAGTTGGGCAGCTTGTTCATCTACGGGCCGCTGCGCAATGCACTGGGCCTGTCGCGCATCCGCGTGGCCTATACGGCAGGCGCTGCCATCGGCCCCGAGCTGTTTCGCTTCTTCCGCTCCATCGGCATCAACCTCAAGCAGCTGTACGGTCAAACCGAAACCTGCGCCTATGTCTGCCTGCAGCGCGACCGCCAGGTGGAACTCTCCAGCGTGGGCCAGGCCGCACCGGGCATTGAGCTCAAGATTGCCGACAACGGCGAGGTACTGGTCAAGGGCGTGTCCGTGCTCAAGGAGTACTACAAGCGCCCCGACGCCACGGCCGAGGTGATTGATGCCAGCGGCTATTTCCACACCGGCGATGCCGGGGTGATCGACGCCAACGGCCAGTTGCGCATCATCGATCGCGCCAAAGATGTGGGCAAGACCAGCCGCGGCGCCATGTTCGCGCCCAACTACATAGAAAACAAGCTCAAGTTCTTCCCGCATATCAAGGAAGCCGTGTGCTTTGGTCATGGCAAGGACGAGGTCTGCGCCTTCATCAACATTGACTACGAGGCCGTGGGCAACTGGGCCGAGCGCCAGGGCCTTCCGTACGGTGGCTATGTGGACCTGGCCAGCAAGGCCAAGGTGCTGGAGCTGGTGGCCGACTGCATAGACAAGGTCAACGCCGATCTGGCCAGCGAGCCCGGCATGGCCGACACCCAGGTGGCGCGCTTTCTGGTGCTGCACAAGGAGCTGGACCCCGATGACGACGAGCTGACCCGCACGCGCAAGGTGCGCCGCAACTTCATCGCCGACAAGTACGGCGTGCTGGTGGAGGCTCTCTACACCGGCAAGCAGCAGCAGTTCATCGAGACCCTGGTGAAGTTCGAGGACGGCCGCACGGGCAGCGTCAGCGCCACGCTGACCATCGTTGAAGCCAAGCTCCACCCGGCTTCTGCCAAGGCTGCCGCCTGAGAGGAATTTTCATGAATACAAGAATCAGCGGCGACGTGATCCTGGACATCAAGAACATCAGTCTGCGTTTCGGCGGCGTCAAGGCCTTGACCGATATCTCGTTCAATGTCAAAGAGCACGAAATCCGCTCCATCATCGGCCCCAACGGTGCTGGCAAGAGCTCCATGCTCAACTGCATCAACGGCGTCTATACACCGTCCGAAGGCTCCATCACCTTTCGCGGCCAGACCTTCAGTCATATGAACAGCCGCCAGGTGGCCGAGATGGGTGTCGCACGCACCTTTCAGAACCTGGCGCTGTTCAAGGGCATGAGCGTGATCGACAACATCATGACCGGCCGCAACCTCAAGATCAGGAGCAACATCCTCATGCAGGCCCTGCGCATCGGCCCTGCGCAGCGCGAGGAAATGCAGCACCGCGAGTTCGTCGAGCACATCATCGACTTTCTCGAAATCCAGGCCTATCGCAAGACTCCTGTGGGCCAGCTTCCCTACGGCCTGCAAAAGCGCGTGGACCTGGGACGGGCCCTGGCCATGGAGCCGCAGGTGCTGCTGCTGGACGAGCCCATGGCCGGCATGAACGTGGAAGAAAAGCAGGACATGTGCCGCTTCATCCTCGATGTGAACGAAGAGTTCGGCACCACCATAGTGCTCATCGAGCACGATATGGGCGTAGTCATGGACATCAGCGACCGTGTCGTGGTGCTGGACTACGGCAAGAAGATCGGCGACGGCGCTCCCGATGAAGTACGCAACAACGAAGACGTGATCCGCGCCTACCTGGGCGCAGGCCACTGAAGGAGCAGTCATGGGATTTTTCTTAGAGACATTGTTCGGCGGCCTCATGGTGGGCACGCTGTACGCACTGATCGCCATCGGCTTTGTGCTGATCTTCAAGGCCTCGGGCGTCTTCAACTTTGCGCAAGGTGCCATGGTGCTGTTTTCGGCCCTGGCCATGGCGCGCTTTTCGCAGTGGATTCCCGGCTGGCTGGGCATGGAGCCCGGCATCGTCGGCAACCTGCTGGCCATCGTCGTCACTCTGACGCTGATGGTGATCGTGGCCTGGGTGATAGAGCGGCTGGCCCTGCGCCATCTGGTCAATCAGGAGCCCATCACCTTGCTGATGGCCACGCTGGGCATTGCCTATCTGCTCGACGGCCTAGGCCCCATGGTCTTCGGCAGCGAGGTCTACAAGATTGACGTCGGTATGCCCAAGGACCCCGTCTTCATCATGGACAACCTGTTTCAGGGCGGCGTGATGATCAGCCTGGAAGACCTGTATGCGGCCTGCATCGCCGCCATTCTGGTGATCTGCCTGAGCATCTTCTTTCAGAAAACCAAGACCGGGCGCGCCCTGCGTGCGGTGGCCGACGATCACCAGGCCGCGCAGTCCATCGGCATTCCGCTGTCGCGCATCTGGGTCATTGTCTGGTCGGTGGCCGGCGGCGTGGCTTTGGTCGTCGGCATCATCTGGGGCAGCAAGCTGGGCGTTCAGTATTCGCTGTCGCTGGTGGCCCTGAAGGCTTTGCCCGTGGTGATTCTGGGCGGCCTGACCTCGCTGCCTGGCGCCATCATCGGCGGCCTGATCATCGGCGTGGGCGAAAAGCTCTCCGAAGTCTATATCGGCCCCATGGTGGGCGGCGGCATCGAGACCTGGTTTGCCTATGGTCTGGCCCTTTGCTTCCTGCTGGTACGGCCCCAAGGTCTGTTCGGCGACAAGATCATTGACCGCGTCTGAACGGGGAGAACAAGAATATGTTTTATCGTGAAAACGGCCAGTTCAAGACCAGCTACGCGGCAGACCAGCAGATCTTCGGCGTCGCGCAGGACCGCTGGGTCATCCTGTTGGTGCTGGCCTTTGCCTTCCTGGCCATTCCCTTCATTGCCAGCGACTACACCTTTCAGGCGATTCTGATTCCCTTTGTCATCATGTCGCTGGCAGCGCTGGGTCTCAACATCCTCGTCGGCTACTGCGGCCAGATTTCGCTGGGCACGGCCGCCTTCATGGCCGTGGGTGCCTATGCGGCCTACAACCTGCAGGCCCGCATTGAAGGCATGCCCTTGCTGGTGGCGCTGATCGGCGGCGGCGTGGTGGCCATGGTGTTCGGCGTGGTGTTCGGACTGCCCAGCCTGCGCATTCGCGGCCTGTATCTGGCCGTGGCCACGCTGGCCGCCCAGTTCTTTGTGGACTGGCTGGCGACCCGCGCGGCCTGGGTGACAAACAACTCCTCTTCCGGCTCCGTCAGCGCCAAGCCGCTGGCCATTCTGGGCTGGGCCATCGACACGCCCATGGAGAAATACCTGCTCTGCCTGGCAATCCTGTGTCTGCTCGGACTGGCCGCCAAGAATCTGGTGCGCAGCTCGGTCGGCCGTGAATGGATGGCCATGCGCGACATGGACGTGGCAGCTGCAGTGATCGGCATCCGCCCCACCTACGCCAAGCTCTCGGCCTTTGCCGTGAGCAGCTTCATCGTCGGCGTGGCCGGCGCGCTATGGGGCTTTGTCCACCTGGGTGCCTGGGAACCCGCTGCCTTCAGCCTCGATCGTTCGCTGCAGTTGCTGTTCATGATCATCATCGGCGGCCTGGGCTCTGTCGTGGGCAGCATCTTCGGCGCCGCCTTCTTCGTGCTGCTGCCGCTGCTGCTCAACCAGGTACCCCACTGGCTGGACCTGCCGCTGTCCACGGCCACCGCCACCTATCTCGAGCACATGATTTTTGGTGCGCTCATCGTGTTCTTCCTGATTGTGGAACCCCACGGATTGGCCAAGCTCTGGGCCACGGCCCGTCAGAAACTGCGTGTCTGGCCATTCCCGCATTGATATGAAACACCTCCTGAGTCGCTGCGCGCCTTCCTCCTCTCTCGCTTCGCGGGAGGAGGACGACATCCTCGCTGCGGGGCGGCCCTTGCTCGATGTCTCTGAGATGGCTGTTGCCAAATCCAAAGACAGTTTCCAATGCGTGAGCCCTAGCCCTTATTAATCAAGACACCACAGAGTGCCTGTCCGGGACCCCGTCCCATACAACCCAAGGAGACAGTTGATGATGTTCAAGAAGATTGCGATTGCCGCCGCCACCGTGGCAGCCGGCATGGGTGGTTTGATGGCTTCGCCGGCCGCGCAGGCGCAGGAACAGTTTGTGCCGCTGCTGGTCTACCGCACCGGCCAGTTCGCGCCCCTGGGTATTCCATGGGCAGACGGCAAGCAAGATTACCTCAAGCTGGTCAATGCCAAGGGTGGCGTCAACGGTGTGAAGATCAAATTCGAGGAATGCGAAACCGCCTATGACACGGCCAAGGGCGTGGAATGCTACGAGCGTCTGAAGAACAAGGACGGCGGCGCCTCCGGCTTTGACACCCAGTCCACCGGCATCACCTTTGCCGTGACCGACAAGGCTCCTGGCGACAAGGTGCCGGTGGTCACCCCGGGCTATGGTCTGTCCCAGTCCGTGGACGGCAAGGTCTTCGAGTGGAACTTCCCGCTGCTGGGCAACTACTGGACAGCCGCCGACTCCATCGTGCAGGACATTCTGAAGAAGGAAAAAGGCAGCCTCAAGGGCAAGAAGATCGCACTGGTCTATCACGACTCGCCTTATGGCAAGGAGCCAATTCCGCTGCTGGAAAAGCGCGCCGCCAAGGAAGGTTTCGAGCTGATCAAGCTGCCCGTGACCGCCCCCGGCGTGGAGCAAAAATCCACCTGGCTGCAGATCCGCCAGAACCGACCCGACTATGTGCTGCTGTGGTCGGCCGGCGTGATGACTCCTACGGCCGTGCGTGAGGCACAGGCCACGGGCTACCCACGCGAGAAGATGTATGCCGTGTGGTGGGGCGGCTCCGACCATGACGTCAAGGACATCGGTGCCGGCGCCAAGGGCTACAACACGGTGACCATCCACAACACGGCCGAGAGCGACAAGGTGCATGGCGACATCAAGTCCATGCTCTACGACAAGGGTCAGGGTACGGCCAAGGATGCCAAGGAGCTGGGCCAACTGGCACATACCCGCGGCATGGTGATCTCCATGCTGCAGGTCGAAGCCATCCGCACCGCACAGGAGAAGTTCGGCAAGGGCAAGGCCATGACACCCGAGCAGGTGCGCTGGGGCCTGGAGAACCTGAACATGACGCAGGAACGCCTGAACGAGCTGGGCTTCGGCAAGATCATCCGCCCCTTCAAGACCAGCTGCGAAAACCACCTGGGTGCCGACTGGGCGCGTATTGCCACCTGGGACGGCGCCAAGTTCAAGGTCACCTCCGACTGGTACCAGGCCGACAAGTCCATGGTCGATCCGCTCTACAAGGAGTTCGCGGACAAGTACGCCAAGGAAAAGAACGTCAAGGTAAGAACCTGCACGCCCTGAGGCACCTCGCGCCCTCCTCCTCTTTGGCGCTGAGCGCCTGAGGGGGACGATATCCCCGCTGCGGGGCGACGCGACCGGCATCGGCCCTTGCCTGATGTCTCCAATCAAGGCTCGCCCCGCCGCACCGGGATTTACATGAAAACAGCCTCAAACGCTTACCCATAAAGCGTATATAGCTATACATTTTGAGTTACCAGGTGACCGCATGACCGATAAAGCGCACACAGTTTCCACTTCCCCGCAGGCCACGCCGCTGGTGGAAGTCAATGGCATCGAGGTCATCTACAACCATGTGATCCTGGTGCTCAAGGGCGTCTCACTGCAAGTGCCGCACCAGAGCATCGTGGCCCTGCTGGGCGGCAATGGTGCGGGCAAGACCACCACGCTGCGGGCCATCTCCAATCTGCTCAAGGGTGAGCGCGGTGAAGTCACCAAGGGCGGCATCACGCTGGAGGGCGAGCAGATCGCCAACCTCTCGCCCGCCGAACTCGTCAAACGCGGCGTGGTCCAGGTCATGGAAGGGCGCCACTGCTTTGCCCACCTGACGATCGAAGAGAACCTGCTCACCGGCAGCTACACGCGCACCGACAAGGGCGAGATTGCCGCCAATCTCGAGAAGGTCTACAACTACTTCCCGCGCCTCAAGACCCGGCGCACCAGCCAGGCGGCCTACACCTCGGGCGGCGAGCAACAGATGTGTGCCATCGGCCGCGCGCTGATGAGCAACCCGCGCATGGTGCTGCTCGACGAGCCTTCCATGGGCCTGGCACCGCAGATCGTGGACGAGGTGTTCCACATCGTCAAAGACCTCAACAGCAAGGAAAAAGTCACCTTCCTTCTGGCCGAGCAGAACACCAATATGGCGCTCAAGTACGCTGACTACGGCTACATCATGGAGAGCGGGCGCATCGTCATGGACGGTTCCGCCAAGGATCTGGCCAGCAACGAGGACGTCAAGGAGTTCTACCTGGGCGTGGGCGGCGGTGAGCGCAAGAGTTTCAAGGACGTGAAGAGCTACAAGCGCCGCAAGCGCTGGCTGGCATGAAAACTACCCCTGAGCGGCTTCGCCGCCTCCCTCTGAGGGGGACGGAAACTTCGCTGCGAGGCGGCGGGGCCGCCCAGGCTCTTGCTCGTTGCCTCTTCCATGGATTTCGCCAGTTTCAAAGGCTACCCCTTACCGCTTGAATTTTCTCTACAGGATTTGTCATGAGTGCTTTCTACGATGCCCTGGAAACCCGCAGCCCCGCGCAGCGCGAGGCGGATCTCATGGCCCAGTTGCCCCGGCAAATTGACCATGCGCAGCAAAAGTCCGCTGCGTTTGCCGAGATTCTCAAGGGGGTGGATGCGCAAGGCATCACCAGCCGCACCGCTCTGGCCCAACTGCCCGTCACCCGTAAGAGCGAACTGCTGGAACGCCAGGCCGCGCTGCGCCCGCGCCAGATCTTCGGAGGCTTCAATGCCATTGGCCTGGGCCACGACATGCCCAGGCTGTTTGCAAGCCCCGGCCCCATCTACGAACCCGAAAGCCGTCGCCCCGATTACTGGCGCATGGCCCGCTCCATGTACGCCGCGGGCTTCAAGGCTGGCGAGCTGGTGCACAACTGCTTCAGCTATCACTTCGTGCCCGCTGGCTCGATGATGGAAACCGGAGCCCAGGCACTGGGTTGCACGGTGTTTGCAGGCGGCACGGGCCAGACCGAGCAGCAGGTACAGGCCATGGCCGATCTGCGGCCTGCCGCCTATGTGGGCACGCCCAGCTTTCTGAAAATCATTGTGGAAAAGGCCCAGGAGATGGGCGTGACGCTGCCCAGTCTGACCAAGGCCATGGTCAGCGGCGAAGCCTTCCCGCCCTCGCTCAGCCAATGGATGCGCGAACATGGCATCGATGCCTACCAGAGCTATGGCACGGCCGATCTGGGCCTGATTGCCTATGAAACCAGCGCCCGCGAAGGCTTGGTGCTGGACGAAGGTGTGATCGTGGAGATCGTGCGCCCGGGCACCGGTGACCCCGTGACCGAGGGCGAGGTGGGCGAGTTGGTCATCACCACGCTCAACCCCGACTATCCGCTGATCCGATTCGGTACGGGCGACCTCTCGGCCTATCTGCCCGGAACCTGCCCCACGGGCCGCACCAATGCCCGCATCAAGGGCTGGATGGGCCGCGCCGACCAGACCACCAAGGTTCGCGGCATGTTTGTGCATGCCAAACAGGTGGCCGAGGTCGTCAAGCGCTTTCCGCAGATCGCCAGGGCCAGACTGGTGGTGACGGGCGAGATGGCCAACGACCAGATGCAGCTGCTGGTTGAAACCACGGAAACCGCGCCGGGCTTTGCCCTGCAGGTGATCGACGCCTTGCGCGAGGTCACCAAGCTGCGCGGCGAAGTGCAGATGGTAGCTCCCGGCAGCCTGCCCAACGACGGCAAGGTGATCGAGGACGCGCGCTCCTACCAATGACGCTTCGCAGAGCGGCTGACAACCGGCTCCGCCGTCGCCAGGCTTTTGCGCGGCGGCTACGGCTGGATGCAAACTCCGCCGCCCGTGTCGCCAATTTGCGACACGTCATCGGTTTGCTTTAACGCAAATGCAATGTGATCGCCCGCTCCATCGAGGGATAACACTTAGAAAATAACAAAAACCCCACAGATTAGCGCTACCTAGAATCCGGCTTTACGTCACGACAAGCCAACCGTCCTGGTCTGCTTGCACATTATTTTTAGGGAGACACTGTGAAAACTATTTTCAAGATCGCCACCATTGCTCTGGCCGCCACCGCTGCCATCAGCAGCCATGCTGACAGCTACCCTGCCGCTGGCAAGACGATCACGATCATCGTGCCTTTCACGGCAGGCGGCCCCACCGACAAAGTGGCACGCGACCTGGCCGAATCCATGCGCAAGCAGCTCAACAACGCCACCATCGTCATCGACAACGCAGACGGTGCCGGCAGCACGATTGGCACGGCCAAGGCCGCACGTGCACGCAATGACGGCTACACGCTGCTGCTGACGCATATCGGCATGTCCACCATCCCGACGCTGTACCGCAAGCTGTCCTTCAACGTGCTCAACGACTTTGAGTACGCCGGCATCATCAACGATGTGCCCATGACACTGATCGGCCGCCCCACCCTGCCCGCCAAGAACTTCGCCGAAGTCAAGGACTGGGTCAGCAAGAACCAGGGCAAGGTGAATCTGGCCAATGCCGGCGTGGGCTCGGCCTCGCACCTGTGCGGCTTGATGTTCCAGGCCTCGCTGCAGCAGGACATGACGCCTGTACCCTACAAGGGTGCTGCTCCTGCGATTGCCGACCTGATGGGCAACCAGGTGGACCTGTTGTGCGACCAGACCACCAACACCACTTCGCAGATTGCCGCCAAGAAGGTTCAGGCCTATGCCGTGACCACTGCCAAGCCGCTGACCACGCCTGCACTCAAGGACCTGCCCACGCTGCAATCCCTGGGTCTGAAGGACTTCAACGTAACCATCTGGCACGGTCTGTACGCCCCCAAGGGCACGCCTGCCGATGTGGTGCAAAAGATCAACGAAGCCATGAAGGCTTCGCTCAAGGATCCTGAGTTCATCAAGCGCCAGGAAGCCCTGGGAGCCGTGATTGCCACGGACGACCGTACCAGCCCTGCCGGCCACAAGAAGTTTGTGGAGTCTGAAATCGCCAAGTGGGGCAAGGTCATCAAGGCCGCCGGCATCTACGCCGACTGATAGGGCGCGAGCTCGTCGAAACAAAAAAGCCTGCATATGCAGGCTTTTTTGTTGGGGCGGCCAGAAGGCGACTGGACTTACCAGGTCACTTCCTTGCCATCGGCAGCACTGCGCCTGAGCATGTCGACAAAAGGCACGATGCGTTGACCCAGGGCCACGCTGTCCTGGCTCGCAGGCGCGGCATCCTCGTCCTGCGCGTCGTCTTCCGGCTGCTTGCGCCTGGCGGCCTCCTCTGCGGCAGCCGCTTCCAGCGCGGCAATGGCGGCCGGAATCTGCTCCACAGTGATGATGCCGTGTACCTCGTCGGGCGACTTGCCGATGATTTCCAGCAGCTTGCGGCCATTGGCGTCCAGCATGATGAGATCTGCCGTGGCACGCGATTTGAATTTGTAGGGCATGGAGCGGTTCCTTCAGCGGTAGATGTATTCGCGGTTGAAAGGATAGCCGCTCTGCGCACCGGTCATCGCGCCGCTGTGCAGATCGCCATCGGGTTTGCAGCAAAGCATCTGATGCAGCGCAATCCAGCCATGCTCGAAGCCCATGGCCGATCCGGCCAGATAGAGGCGGTAGGCGCGCAGCGCCTTGGCGGCTTTTTCCTCATCATACTGGGCCTGCAAAATGGCCTGGGCCTCGCCCAGCCGGCTCTCCAGCGTGTCCGACCAGGCCCAGAGCGTGCGTGCATAGTGCGGGCGCAAGTTCTCGGTGTCCACCATCTCCAGCCCGCTGGCAGCCAGGTCATGCAGCACGCGGCTGACATGCATGAGTTCGCCCCCGGGAAAGATGTAACGGTTGATGAACTCGCCCATGCCGGCGCCCAGCTCCACATTGCTGACGCCGCCCGCCGTGATGCCATGGACCAATGCCAGACCGCCAGGCCTGAGCATGGAATAAATGGTTTCGAAGTATTCCTGCAGATTGGCGCTGCCCACGTGCTCGAACATGCCGACCGAGCCGATCTTGTCGAACGGCTCCACATCACCCATTTGCCGGTAGTCGCGCAGCTCGACCTGGACCTTGCCCTGCAGACCCTTCTCGGCGATCAGGCGCTGCACATGCTCGAACTGGTTGCGCGACAGCGTGATGCCATGGGCCTGAACACCGTAATGCTCGGCCGCCCAGAAGATCAGCCCGCCCCAGCCGGAACCGATGTCCCAGAAGCGCTCGCCAGGCTGGAACTTGAGCTTTTTGCAGATGTGATCGAGCTTGGCCTCCTGAGCCTGGGCCAGACTCATGCTCTGCTCCTTGTAGTAGGCACAGGAATAGACGCGGCGCGGATCCAGCCACAGCGCGTAGAAGTCATCGGAAAGATCGTAATGAAACTGAATCTGCTCGGCATCACGCGTCAGCGTGTGCATGGCCAGCGATCTGGCCTTGGAAACCGTCTGCCCCAACCACGAGGGTGTATGGCTGACCGGATCGCCGCGTAGCAGCCCGGCAGCAGCAGCCATGATGTCTCGGGAGCTGCCCTTGACCTCCACCCAGCCTTCGACGATGGCCGAGCCGATCGAGCCGATCTGGCCGTCCAGCAGCGCAGCCAGGGCCTTGGGGGAGCGGAAAATGAGTTGAACCGCACTGCGTTCAGACCCGATGCGCTCGCCCGATGGAAGTTCTACCGATGCCGTCACAGGAAGTCTTGCTAGCAGCGGCTCCAATGTGCTCAACAGGTTTTTCATGAAAAACATTGTTCACATCGACTATGGCAGGGTCAAGACGGGAAACTTCTCCAAACCCCAAACGGCCCTGGGTCCGACAAGACCTCAGCTGCTGGCCTTCACCAGCTTTTCATAGGCTTTGAGAGTGCCGGGGGCTATCGACTGCAACACTTGCTCATAAGCCGTCTTGTGACGCGCCAGCAAGCGCATGGAGGCAACGGTACGGCTGCGGCAGAACCAGTGACAGGTGTGTTGCATCAGCATCAGCTCGGCCGTCATGGTGAAGGCTCGGCGCTTGCGCTCTTCTTCGTCGGCCGCATCGCCCACGCGGGCAGCCGCCAGCGCCTGGGCGTGCAGCTTCATGGTCTCGCGCACATCCATGGTGGCCAAGGGCAGAACCCGGGTCATGTAGGGCAACGCCAGCGGCAGGGTGCTGGCACGTGTCTGCTCGGCCGGCAAGGTGGCGAACTCTTCCGCAAAGCGCTGAAACTGGCTCACCAGACTGCTCTCTGTATTGGCCAGCACGGGCCAGATCTGTTCACGCCTCTGCGCATCCTTCTCGCCGATGACACGCAAATATCCCTCCATCAGGTTGGCCATGAGCTTCTCGATCTGAAAGCGTGCCAGATGCTGGGCCAGAAGCTGGGTGTGCTGACGCTGCTCCTGCTTCTTGAGCACGTAGAGCACGGTGGTGACAATGATGGCGAGCGTTAGAAAATCCATGAAGCGAAACCAGACAGGCGGACAAGCGCAATGAGAAAAAGGATGAGTGTAGTCAGCCTGAGGGCTTTGCTGGGAATTAGTGCCGCAATTGCAGGCCTGACGGGCTGCAGCAGCGCCGGCTATTACTGGCAAGGTTTCAAGGGACAGATGCAGATTCTTCAGGCCGCACGGCCCATTGATGAATGGCTCGCCGAAGACACCACCTCCGCAGCACTGCGTCAGCGCCTGCAGACCGCGCAACAGATTCGCCGCTTCGCCAGCCGGGAGCTGGCTTTGCCCGACAACGCCAGCTACACCCGCTACGCCCAGCTGCAACGTCCGTTTGCGGTCTGGAACGTGGTGGCAGCCCCAGCCTACAGCCTGGAGATGCACCAATGGTGCTTCCCCATCACCGGATGCATTGCCTACCGGGGCTACTTCAGCAAGAGCGACGCACAGGCGCAGGCACTAACGCTTCAGTCCCAGGGGTTGGAAACCAGCATCTATGGCGTGCCGGCCTACTCCACGCTGGGCTATCTGAACTGGCTGGGCGGCGACCCCTTGCTCAGCACCTTCACCTCCTGGCAGGAGGGCGACTTTGCCGGCCTGCTGTTCCACGAACTGGCCCATCAGCTGCTGTATGTGAAGAACGACACGGCCTTCAACGAATCCTTTGCCTCCACGGTGGAGCGCATGGCCACACCTTTGTGGCTGCACAGCCATGCCAGCGCCGCCACGCAACAACGCTGGCAGCAGAGCCTGCAGCGGCGCGAGCTATGGCAGCAGCTGACGCGCAAGACCCGACAGCGCCTGCAACAGATTTATGAACAGAAAAATACTGAACCCTTTGATGCCAAAGCGCTGGAAGCCATCAAAAGCAAAGTATTTGACGAATTCCGTGCCACTTATACGCAGCTCAGAACGCAATGGATTGCCACTGACGAGCCCCTGCTGACCAGCATCGCTCTGCGCGAGCAGTATGACCGGCGCCTGACCCAGACCGATGAATGGGTGGCCCAGGCCAATAACGCCAGTTTCGGCGCCCTGGCCGCCTATGACGACTGGGTTCCCGCCATGACTAGTTGGTGGCTGCGGCTGAGCGGCGACGGCCCGCCCACGCGAGACACCTGGCTCAGCTTCTATGCGCAGATGCGCGATCTGTCGGCTCTGCCTGCTGAAGAACGCAAGCGACGGCTATGCGCCCAATGGGGAGAAGCGGCAAAAACAGCGACTCAGTGCCAATAAATATTTAAAATTGACATAAAACAATTTTTTACAAGGGTTAACCATGTAGGAGGCTTCAGCGGTTTTTAAGAAAGTCCCGCCAGACTTCTCCGATACCTATTTTTTTGCCGTCTACCGTGGCTACCCAAGACTCCGTTTCTGCCCCATTTTTCAAGGGGCTTTTTCAACCTCGCACGCCTCAGTTCATCGCTCTGGCCCTGGCCATCTGGCTGACACTGACGGCCAACTGGGCCCTGTGGCTGCGCCTGCCTTCCCTGGACGGCTATCACGGCAGTCTGGCCCTGCTTGCCCTGCGGGTTGTGCCGCTGGTGCTGGGCGCCAGCCTTCTGCTGACCTCTTTGTTTGCCTGGCCGCGCTTTACCAAGCCGTTCTGGGTTGCGCTGCTGCTGGTGGCAGCCAGTTCCCAGTACTTCATGGTCAGCTACGGCACCGTGATGGACAAGGGCATGATTCACAACATCCTGCAGACCGATGCGCGCGAAAGCTCGGACTTGTTCAACATCAAGCTGCTGGGCGAGGTGTTGATCATCGCCATAATGCCTGCCATCTGGCTGTGGAAAACCCCGCTCAAACGCGCCAACAGCGCCTGGCGCAATGTGCTGCGCACCGCCTTGCTGCTGCTGGGCGGCATCGCCCTGATAGCCGCATCGCTGGCCGTTTCGTACCGCGATCTGGCCCCCGTGGTGCGCAACAATCTTTGGCTGCGCTACATGATCAACCCCATCAACCCCGTGCTCTCGGCGGCTTCGGTGGCGCTGGACCCCATACTCAACAAGCCCAGACCCTTTGTCAGTATCACGGGGGGCGCAGCTCTGGGAGCCAGCTATGCGGCAGCCCAGAAACCGCCGCTGCTGGTGCTGGTGGTGGGCGAGACGGCACGCTCAAAGAACTTCAGCCTCAACGGTTATGAACGCGATACCAACCCCGAGTTGGCCAAGCGCGATGTGCTGAGCTGGCGCAACGCCCGCTCCTGCGGCACCAGCACCCGCGAATCGGTGCCCTGCATGTTCTCCAACCTCGGCCGTGAAGGCTTTTACGCCTCCAAGGTCGAGCATGACAACCTTCTCGACGTGCTGCAGGCTGCCGGCCTGGCCGTGCTTTGGGTGGACAACCAGGCCGGCTGCAAAGGCGTGTGCAAGCGCATCCCCATGGCCGACACCGCCGACAGCGTGAACACGCCTGCTGGCAAGGCCTTGTGCACCCAGGATGGCGAATGCCTGGACGCGCTGCTGCTCAGCGGCCTGGACGAGCGCATCGCCAAGCTGGACCCCGCACGCCGCGCCAAGGGTCTGGTGCTGGTCATGCACCAGATGGGCAGTCATGGCCCCGAGTACTTCAAGCGCTCCACCCCAGACCTCAAGGCCTTCACGCCCGAGTGCGCCACCAATGCCCTGTCCAGCTGCTCGCAGCAAAGCGTGGTCAATGTCTACGACAACTCCATTCGCTATACCGACCATTTCCTGGCCCAGACCATAGACTGGCTCAAGACCCAGCAAAGCCAGTTCGAAACCGGCATGTTCTACATGTCCGACCACGGCGAGTCGCTGGGCGAGCTCGGTGTCTATCTGCATGGCATGCCCTATGCCATGGCACCCGATGATCAAAAGCATGTGCCCATGATTGCCTGGCTGGGAACGCTGGGTGCTCGCACCGGCTTGAATCAGGGCTGCCTGAGCAAGGCACTGGATCAGCCGCTCTCGCATGACAACCTGTTCCATACGGTCATGGGTCTGATGGATGTCATCTCGCCGACCTACAACCAGCCGCTGGATGCATTTGCCAGCTGCCGCAAGGCCGGCTAGGCATTGACTGCGAAGCACAAAATGGCCAGCCGGATCAATGATCCGGCTGGCCATTTTCGTGTTCAGGTGCTGCGTTGACAGCGCTCAGAAACAGTGCATCACTCGCCCTGAGAGCCGCGACGTGCCCAGCCCGTGGTGTGCTTTTCCAGCAGATTGAACAGTTCGTACATCACCATGGCCATGGCCCCCACCACGATCAGCCCCGCAAAGGCCAGCCCCATCTGCATGGAAGATCCTGCGGAGACCAGCAGATAGCCGATACCCTCGTTGGCAGCCGTCATCTCGCTGACCGTGGTGCCAACGAAGGCCAGCGTGATCGCGACCTTGAGCGAGCCATAGAAATACGGCAGGGAGCGCGGCAGGCCGACCTTGATCAGCACGTCCCAGCGCTTGGCCCCCAGCACGCGCAGCACATCCTCCAGTTCGGGCTCCAGCGTGGCCAGACCCGTGGCGATATTGACCATGATGGGGAAAAAGCTGATCAGAAAGGCCGTGAGAATGGCAGGCCCCGCGCCGATGCCGAACCAGACCACCAAAATCGGCACGAATGCTGCCTTGGGCAGTGCGTTGAACGCCGTCATCAGCGGGTAGAACGCCGCATAGGCAAGACGCGAGGATCCGATCAGAAACCCCAGCAGCACGCCCACCACGATCGCCAGGGCAAAGCCTGCCATCGTCACCCAATAGGTGCGCCAGGCATGCATGGCAATCGTGCCCGCGAACTCATAGAGCTGATGGCCTATGGCCCAGGGGCTGGGGAAGATGAATTCCGAAACGCCGAAACCCGAACAGATGATCTGCCAGAGCAGGACGATCAGCAGCAACAGCAGCCAGGGAGCCCAGCGCTCAGCGGTTTTTTGATGTTTCATGGTGCGCCTTATTGAGGAATGGCTGCACCGGTGTCGGAGCCGCTTTTGCGCAGGGCACCGATATGGCCGCGCAGCTCGTAGACGATGTCCGAGAACTCGGGTGTGTAGGTGACCTCCAGATCACGCGGGCGCGGCAGATCGATGTCGCGGCGCACCACGAAGCGGCCCGGGCTTTTGCTCATCACATAGACGGTATCGGCCAGGAACACGCTCTCGCGCAGATCATGGGTGACCAGGATCACATTGAACTTCTGCTCAGCCTGAAGGTCGCGCAAGATGCACCACAGCTCTTCGCGGGTGAAGGCATCGAGCGCGCCAAAGGGCTCGTCGAGCAGCAACATCTGAGGCTCGTGAATCAGGGCGCGGCAGATGCTGGCGCGCTGCTGCATGCCGCCGGACAGCTGCCAGGGGAATTTGCGCTCATAACCGGCGAGTCCGACCTTGCCCAGCAGCTCAATGGCACGCGCCTCGTATTCCTTGCGCTTTTGCTTGAACTGCGAACGGTGCGGCTCCACGATCTCCAGCGGCAGCAGCACATTGTCCAGCGTGGTGCGCCAGGGCAGCAGCGAGGAGGACTGGAACGCCATGCCCGAGATCTTGAGCGGCCCTGTCACGCGCTGGCCATCGACCGTGATACGCCCCATGGACGGCATCTTCAGGCCCGTGGTGAGCTTCATGAAAGTGGACTTGCCACAGCCCGACGGACCGACGATGGCGATGAACTCGCCGCGCTGCACCGTGAGGTTGATGGCCTCCACCGCAAAGTGGTTGGCCTGCAGCAGCTCTTCGTTATAGGCCAGCCAGACGTCTTTGAATTCGACAAATGGCCGGACAGCTTCTGTATCTGATGACTTCATAAAAACAGGCTGTAGCGCTTGTCACACAAGCGCGTCCAGCTATCAATCAATGAGTAATTACTTCTTGGGAAAAACGTCGAGATCCGCGACGGGCGGCAGGAAGCGGCCGTTCCAGAGCGTCTCGGGATTCACGCGTGTCTTGGTCGCATAGACGTCCGAGATCTGGGAGGCCATCAGCGCCATGCGTGTGGGGCTGACCTGGCCAAAGCCTTCGCCGCGCGCATCGGCGGTGTTGATCACCGTGTCGATCGCCAGCTGCAAACGGCGGCTTTCCAGAGCGGTGTTGACGATGCCGTCGCGCTCCTTCACATAGGCAATGGCAGCACCGGGGTTGGCCATGACTTCCTTGGCGCCCTTGCTGAAGGCCTTGAGGAAGGCGCGCACGGCTTCGGGGTTCTCGCGCACCAGCTTGGCGCTTGCGATGATGGCGTTGCCATAGAGCTTGACGCCGTTGTCGGCAAACGGCATGACCGCCACATCGGCCGCCTTCACGCCACGCGCTTCCAGGTTCAGCAGCGAAGTAAAGGTAAAGCCCGTGATGGCATCGATATCGCCGCGTACCAGCATGGTCTCGCGCAGCGGAGGGTCCATGGTGGTCCATTGCACATCGCCGACCTTGTTGGCCTTGGCAAACAGCGGAAAGCCGCGTCGGCCTGCATCAAAGACCGGCGCTCCCAGCTTCTTGCCCGTCAGGTCCGCGGGCTTGGCGATGGCGCTCTTCTTGAGCGCCATGACCGAGGCCGGCGTGTTGTTGTAGACCATCATCACGGCCACGGGCTTGTCTTTGACATCGGGGTTGTTGGCATGAAACTCCATGAGCGCGGCCAGATCGGCAAAGCCCATGTCGTAGGAGCCCGATGCCACGCGCTGGATGGCGCCGCCGGAGCCGCTGCCGGCATCCACCGTCACATTCAGCCCTGCGGCCTGGAAATAGCCCTTGGCGACAGGCTGCAGAAACAGCGCCGCTGGCCCTTCGAAACGCCAGTCGAGCTGGAATTTGATGGGCGTGGCGGCAAAGGCTGCCGTGGCGCTGGCGAAGCTGCCCAGGGCCAGAACGGATTGCAGGAACAGGCGCTTGGTTTGCATGGTGGCTTCCCTCTCTCTATGTCAACGAGTTGCGGTTGGATTCATGTCGGCGCTCAGACCTTCCAGGCGCCCTGGTGCGAGCTGCTGGCCTCTTCGATCAAGGCCGGCCCTATGCATTCGATGGCGTGCGAAGCGGCCTGGAACACATCGCGGCAGGACAGCTCGGCATCTTTCTGGTCGAGCCGCTCGCCGCGGAACACGCGCAGCCGCTCGGCATCGATGCCATAGACCACTCGGCCGATGGCGGACCAGAAGATCGCGCCGGCACACATGACGCAGGGCTCGGCAGACGAGTACAGCGTGGCGCCAGCCAGTTCATCGCGTGAATGCAAGGGACTGGCCAGGCGGATCGCGGACAGCTCGGCATGGGCCGTGCAATCGCCGCTCTCGCCGTTGGCATTGCTGGCCTCGGCCAGAACGCGCCCGTCGGCAGCCACGATCAGCGCACCGAACGGCCGGTTACCGCGCTCGCGCGCCGTATCCGCTAGCGCAATGGCTTCACGCAAATAGCAGCCATCCGTGTCATTCAAGGCCTGTGCTTGAGGTAAGGACATGGGCCAACCCTCCTCAGGCCTTGAGCATGCGCGCCGACTTGGCGGGCAGCATGCTGCTGTTGAACAGCGCATCGGCAGATGGCGTGGTCTTGAGCGCAAAGGTCTGCACCACACTGTCCAACTGCTGCTCCAGCAAGCGCTTGCTGAAGTCGCCCAGCCCATGGCTTTTCGTATCTGCTGCGGCTACGTACTGTGCGGTGATGGACCAGCGCTCCAGCTCCAGCTTCTCATCGAGAATCGGCTCGCGCTGGCGCACGGCAGCAATGCCTGCAGCTGGGTTGGCAAGGCATTCCACAATCGCACGGTTGGTGGCACGCAGGAAAGCGGCCACCACCTGCGGCTTCTCGGCGATCAGTTGGCTGGACGCAAGGATCGCATTGCCATACAGATGAACGCCTGCATCGCTGTAGCGCAGTATGGAGAGTTCCTCGGGCTTGAGGCGCGTAAACAGCGATACCGCCGACTCATGGAAATAGGTGGCGGCATCCACATCGCCACGCACCATGACGTTGTCACGTGCCGAGAATTCCGTCGTCGACCAGGCAAACAGATCGGCAGGCAGATTCTTGTGCCGCGCAACCATGGGCCAGGCTCGGCGCGTGGACTCCACTGCCGCTGCAGCCACCTTCTTGCCCTTGAGACTTGCAAAATCCGAAGTGATGCCTCTGTCCTTGCGCCCGATGATCACAAAGGGCGCGCGGTTGTAGTACTGGTAGACGGCCTGCACGCGAGGTGTGCCGGCGTTCTGCGCATTGAACTCAATCAGCGAACTGATATCGCCCAGTCCGAGCTGGTAGGCACCGCTGGCGATACGAGTAATCGAAGCCACCGAGCCCGACCCTACGTCCAGACTCACATCCAGCCCCTCATCGCGGTAGTAGCCGTTTTGCTGAGCCAGAAAGAACGGCGCCGTCTGGCCGTTGACGCGGAAATCCAGCGTGAATTTCAGCGGAGTCAGCGACTTGCCCTGGGCATGAACCCAGGGTGCGCCGCAAAGAGGCAGGGCAGCAAGGAAATGGCGACGTAGCATGGTGGAACTCTCAGGTCTCTGGCGACAGGAACGCCAGCAGCTGCCGCTGCTGACAGGACTTGAGCAATTTCCGGGCACTGCACGCGGATGCAGGCTGAACGCTTCTACTCGTTCAACCTTCTAGCAATTGGCGTGCCTGCTTTGGGTTGCGCCTTGCCAGGTATCAACAAAGTGCATGCAAAGGGGATGGATGCATGGATTCATGCACGGCAATGCACCAGATTGAAGCCATGCACCAAAACCAAGAGTGCCAGCGCCCGGGTAAATGGCTGGCACGCTGTTTGCTGCACTCAAATCAAGAGTAGAAGCGTTCAGCACGGTGCTCTGACCGTCCCCCGGTCAGCAGCTTCGCGGGTCATTGCTCTTGAAGTGGGCGCGGCAAGCAGCCACGCCTGGTATCCACACTTCAGATGCCCCGCAGCCTCAAGCATCACTGGCAACGCCGGTGTCTGAAGTCATCGCAAGAGAAATTCTTATGCAGACCGTGACCAGCCACTCTTACAGCCTTGGCGAACTGGACAAGGAAGCCCGCATGGGCGGGCAAGGCGCAGAAACTTCAGCGCGCGAAGTTCGCGTCATCGACATCAGCGACTTCGAGCAGCGCAAGCAGGAGATTGCCGAGCAGATCTGGAGCGCTTCGATGGAAATCGGCTTCTTCCAGGTTTCCGGCCACGACATTGCCCAGGCCGATATCGACGCCGCATTCGGCAGGGCAGAACAGCTATTTGGCTTGCCACCCGAAACCAAGGCGCAATGGCCGCTATCGCGCAATGCAGGCTGGGAGCACAAGGCGCAAATTCGCCCTTCCACGCGCACCCCCGACCAGAAAGAGTCCTATCAGGTCACGCGCCCGCGCATGCAGGGTCTGTGGCCCAGCGAGCAGGAGCTGCCCGGCTTCAAGCAGGCCACGCTGGCCTTTGAGCATCAATGCTGGCAGGTAGGCATGCAACTGCTGTCCTGCTTTGCCTACAAGCTGGGCTTTGATGAGGAGTTCTTCACCCGCGCACATGACCCCGCTGTGCCCAGCTACCAGAGCACGCTGCGCATGCTGCATTACTTTGCCGTGGACCCGGCACTCAAGGACGAAATCGGCCTGTGGCGCGCAGGCGCACATACGGACTTCGACTGCCTGACGCTGTTGTTCCAGCGCGCCGGCCAGGGCGGGCTGCAGGTGCTTCCCGGCAAGGAGGCCGAGGCCCAGCAATGGACCCCCGTGAAGCCCGTGGATGGCGTCATCACCTGCAATATCGGCGACATGCTGATGCGCTGGAGCGACGACCAGTTGCCCAGTAACTTCCACCGCGTGCGCAACCCTCAGCCCCATGAATACCAGGGAGCCCGCTACAGCCTGGCCTTCTTCTGCCAGGCCAATGAGGATGCGGTGATCGAAGGGCCGGCCAAAAAATATCCGCCCATCACAGGGGCGGAATATTTGCGTCGGCGCATCAGCGCCAATTTCTCGAACAAGTACTGACACCCCCTGAGCAGCCCTGCCGCTTCCCCCAAGGGGGACGACACCTTCGGGGCGGGGCGACCCTTCCTCGGTGTGCCTAGCCTCGGGGCGCGCCAGTTTCCAGCTCCCCGTCCTTGGCGCAGTGTGATGTGGTCTGAATTGAAACGACAAGGCCCCGGAACCCGGAGCCTTGTCGGCAATCAGGGCTGGCGCAGATCAGCGCAGCGACTCGATGAGATCGATGTACTGCTGCTTGGCCTCATCCAGCGTAGTGCCTTCCAGCTTGGCCCACGCATCCCACTTGGCACGAGCCACCATGTCGGTGAAGCTGGGCTTCTTGGCTTCGTTGTCACCCTCGGTCGCTTGCTTGTACAAGGCATAAATCTTGAGCAAGGTGGCGTTGTCGGGACGCTCGCCGAGCGAGGTGGAATTCTTGACGGTCTCTTCAAACCGGGCGTTCAGATCGGACATGAAAGGTCTCCTGCGCTTTAGTAATCGAGGCCAGTGTAGCCAAAAATCCGCTAAATTAGAACGACCGTTCTTTTTATTTCACAAAGTACTGCGACGTCGGCAAGCAAGCAGCCCTTTGCGGCACACGCTCTCTCAGATCCGCCCCTTCGCGATTCGCCTTACGGCAGTAGCAACGGAGTGCCTTCAGAACATCATGCGCAGACCCGCATCAAAGCCCAATGCGCTGCGTGGCTGCATGCCAGGGCTGTTGCTGTAGGCCGGTTGCGGCATGATGACCGGGCTGCTGACGGCCAGCGGCGTCACACCCATCACCGCAGGATTGTTGTGTCCATTGCTCACGCTGATACGTGACACCGTGGTGTAGAGCGCCGTACGTTTGGAGAGGTTATGCACATAACCCAAGGCCAGCTTGTTCACCGAGGCGTCGCCAGTTCCCTGCCCATTTTTGAATTGCACCCTGGCCACCGACGCCCTGAGCTGATGCAGTCCGACAGGGATTTGCACACCAGCCAGAAGCCCGTCATAGCGGTCTGTGGCCCGCACATCGCTGCGCGCATTGCGCACCTGCGACCACTCGCCCAACACGCGGACCGGCCCGAAGTTGTACGAACCTCCCAGGTTCAGGGACTTGATGGTTTCCTTGCGGCCGTTGAAAGTGCCCAGCATGCTTTCGCCATAGCCCAGCGCAATATCGGTGGGGCCGCTGGCCCAGCCTATGCGGCCTCCCGCATAGCGGCCGCGCCTGGCATCATTTTCCGGGAAGGCATACATCAGCTGGCCATAAAGTCCGCCCAGCCCTGTCGGCAGGTGGTAGCCGATGGAGTTGTTCGCGCGCAGATAATTGTCCGTGCCTGCCGACAAACCGTTTCCCAGCAAGCGCTCAGGCAGCGTGCCGCTGGTCTGCGTACTCAGTGCACGGTTGATGGCCAGGTTGCTGCTGACCACCGCCAGCAAATTGACGCCCACACCGTTGACGGAATAGGGATCAAAAGCCCAGTCATTCAGAAACGAAGGCGTGTGATCGCGCCCAAGGCGCAGCTCGCCCCAATTGCCCGCCAGGCTGACGGTGGAGCGTCGCCCAAAGTTCAGCGCGCCGCCGCCCGTGTCGTTGGTCACAGGCGCTTCCAGCCACATACTGGCAGACATTCCAGCACCCAGATCTTCAACGGCACGAACACCCAGGCGGCTGGCCAGATTGCCCGATGGTGACAGCGCCCAGATACCTTGGCTGGCCGTGCGACCAGAGCCATCCCAGGAATTGCTGCGCACCATGTAACGGCTGACGCCCGCATCCATGACACCAAACAGCGTCACGGATGACTGAGCGCCGGCCAGACTACTGGCGGACAAGGCAAAAAGACTCCAGATATAGCGTGAAATACGTGGCATGTCATGTCTCCTTTTCGTTATGAATTTGCGGTCTTGATCCGCGAAATCACTCTAGAAAAGGAAGGCTGCAGCTCTTGTGCAGTTGATGCCATTCATTGCTTATTTGGTGCCATGTTCCCAAGGTGAAATCCCTAGGAATGTCGCCCTGCCACATGACCAATGTCAGGCAGAAAAAAGCCGGCACCTTGGAATAGGTGCCGGCACAGATCCTCGCAATGGCTTTACGCGCCCGACATTTGCACCCAGCAGCTCATGGCACGAGTACCGTTGCCCCCACGGTCTTGCGCGCCTCCAATGCGCGATGGGCTTGTGCCGCCTCGGCCAATGCAAACTCCTGCTGCGGCTCGCTCACAATGCGCCCTGCCAGCACATGCTCGAACAGCTCTGCAGCCATCTCCAGCATATGTGAGCGGGGCTGGATGTAATGCATCATGGCCGGCCGGGTCATCCAGATCGAGCCTTTGGCGGCCAGCAGCGATGAGTCCACCACCACGGAGCCGGAAGAGGTTCCGTTGCTGACCAGCGAGCCACGCGGCTGCAGGCAATCGAGCGAGTCCATCAGTGTGTCCTTGCCTACCGAGTCATAAACCACGGGAACGCCCTTGCCTGCCGTGATTTCCTTCACTCGCTCGACGATGCTTTCGCGCGAAGTCACGATGGTGTGCGCGCATCCGTTCGCCCTGGCCAGTTCGGCCTTCTCATCCGTGCTGACCGTACCAATCATGTTGACCCCCATGGCGCGGGCCCACTGACAGGCAATCAGACCGACGCCTCCGGCAGCTGCGTGGTAGAGAATGGTTTCACCGCCCTGCAGCGGATAGACCTGACGGAACAGATACTGGGCCGTCATGCCTTTCATCATGAGCGTGGCTGCAGTACGGTCTGAAATTCCGTCGGGCAGCGGAATCAGCACTTCTGCAGGCATCACACGTGCCTGTGCATAAGCGCCTTGCGGACCGATCAGATAGCCAACGCGGTCACCCACCCGGATATCCGTCACACCCGTTCCGACGGCCTCGACCACCCCGACGGCATCCGAGCCCAGTCCGTTGGGCAAGGCCAGCGGGTAACGCCCGGAGCGGAAGTACACATCGATGAAGTTGAGCGCGATATAGCTATGCCGCACACGCGCCTGGCCTGGGCCGGGGTCTCCCACGGCAACGTTTTCCAGTCGCAGAACTTCTGGACCGCCAGTCTCGTAAAAGCGAATGGCCTGAGTCATGAAATACTCCTGTCTCTATTGTTCACAGCAAGGTGCAGCAAGCGCTGCAAAGCAAAAGTCCGGGCATCCTCAGTCGCAGACATGCCCGGAACGTTTGACGAGCCGACTCAGTTCAGCTTGATACCGAAATTCCTGACGATCTCGCCATTGCGCTGGTATTCGGACTGCAGATCGGTAGACAGCTGCTCCAGCGTGCGCTCCTGCTTGATGGGCTCGAAGCCGGTGGACAGATAGCGCGCCTGCACCGCCTGGCTGGCGTTGACCTTTTGCAGCGTGGCATTGATCTTCTCCAGCAACGGCTGCGGCGTCTTTGCCGAGGCAAAGACGCCGGCCCAGTTGCTGAAATCAAGTTCCGGATAACCGAGCTCGCCCATCGTCGGCACATTGGGAAAATCGGACAAGCGGCTCTTGTAAGCAACGGCCAGCAGCTTGACCTTGCCGCTGGGAACCAGCGGTTTGGTGGTCACGGAGCCGTCGAACATCAGCGGAATCTGATTGCCCATGATTTGTGCCAGTGCCGGTGCAGAGCCTGGAAACGGCACATGCTGCATGTCCAGGCCAGCCTTCTGATTCAGTATCACTCCGGCGTACTGCGATGCCGTCCCCTGGCTGTAGGAGGCAAAGGACAGCTGACCCGGATGGGCCTTGATATAGGCAATAGCCTCCTTGGCATCCTTGGCCGGAAACTGGGGCGAAGCAATGAAGACCATGACGGAGCGTGCCATCTGCGAGACGGGTTTGACATCCTTCATGGCATCAAAGCCCCCCTTGAGCACATGCGGAACCTCGGTCAGGATATTGGTCACCGTCACTAGCAGGGTATTGCCGTCTGAGGGCTGGGACAGCATGTATTTCACCGCCATGGCACCGCCGGCACCGGGGCGGTTTTCCACAATCACAGGCTGTTTGAGCTCATGCGCCAGCTGATCGCTGATGATTCGTGCAAACACATCGATCGTGCCGCCGGGCGGGGCTGGAACAATGAGCTTGACGGGCTTGTCGGTGAAAGCGAAGGCGCTGCCAGTTGGCAAAGCTGCAGCCAGAGCAATGGACAACAGGACTGGAATGCGTTGCATCGTGCGATCCTTTGACCTCAGGCGACTTTGCGCAGAAAACCCTGCTGAGCACCGTTGCGATTCGGAGCAAAGCCGTTCCTTGTCAGGCTCTCCTCCACGGTGTCGTAGAACACCCCGATCTGGCAGATTTCGCGCGCCTGTGCAGGCGTGGCAATGGGGCGGCTGCATTCCTTGGCAATGCGCACCAACTGCTCGATCTGCTCCACCGTGCCCATTTTTCGGGTTCGGGTCTGATTCCATAGATTGTCTTCGGTGCCGCAGCGCACATGCAGGCCCATGGCAATGCCCATGAGATTGATGGGCAGCACGTTCAGCACCGAGGCCTCCACCGTGAGCACCGCACCGTCTGGCACGGCGCGCACAAAATTGGCCAGGCTGTAGACGCTTGGCTGGTCCATGCCGCCGCCGATGGCCACCCAGTTCAGCACCAGCGGACCTTTGTATATGCCGCGACGCATCAGCCGCTCAACCGACTCGAAGCTGTTGATGTTGTAGCACTGGAAGGCACTCTGAATGCCCGCCGCACTCAGGCGGCGTATATGTTCTTCGGCCCAGCCCGGCTGTGCAGGCACGGTCATTTCCTTGTAGGCATTGAACACCGCTGGGTCCTCCATCGAAGTGCCCTGGATATCCCGCGCATCGAACTGCTCCAGAATGTTCATCTGCGAGGTATTGATGGTCACCGTCACCTGATCGGGCTTGGGGTCCAGCTCGGCCAACATGTGGCGGGTATCGTCAGACAGCCATTTGGCGGCCGCGCCATCGGTTTCGGGTGCAAAGCTGATCGACCCACCCACCTGGATGATCATGTCCGGGACGCGGGCACGCACGCCGGCAATCAGCTCGTTGAACTTGGAAAGCCGCTTGCTGCCGCGACCGTCGAGCTCACGCACATGCAGGTGCAGCACCTGGGCACCGGCGTTGTAGCAGTCCACGGCTTTTTGAATCTGCTCCTCCATCGTGACGGGAATTTCGCCAGGGAAGTCCTCCGGCAGCCACGAAGGCGCATAAGGAGCTGCAGTGATGATGAGAGGCTGCTGATTTTCGGCAACCAGGTGACCGTCGAGAAAATTCATGATGGTGTCTCCGTTGTTATATGAAAGCCATTCCCGCACTTTGATCCTTGGGTACAGCTGTGCTTGCATCGCACGGCACGGCCAGGTCCTGCGCCTTGCCACGGGCGTCTCTGCCGATGCTCAAAAAGTCGGTGTTCCAATGATTCCAGCACGCTCCATCTTTCGATGGCTTGGCGGGTAATCCATCACCGCGTAATGCTGTGTCGCGCGGTTGTCCCAGATGGCGATGCTGCCGGGCTCCCAGCGCCAGCGGACCTGGTACTCGGGGATCGCGGCCTGGCTGATCAAGAACTGCAGCAGACTGGATGAGCCCTGGGTGAAGTCCTGGCCCACACGCACATTGGCAGGCGTGTGGAAGTTCGTGAAATGCGTGGTGAAGCCGCTGACGAACAGGACTTTCTCGCCGGTTTCCGGATGTGTGCGCACGACAGGATGCTCCGCATCCGGAAACTGCGCCTTGAGGGCCAGACGCTTGTGCGCAGGCATGGCGGCACCAAAGGTGCACTCAATGCTGTGGCGTGCCCGCAGCGGAGCTATCACGTCCTTGATATGCGATGGAAGCATCTCGTAAGCCAGCGCCATATTGGCCCACATGGTGTCGCCGCCAACCGGCGGACATTCAACGCAGCGCAGAACGCAACCCATGGGCGGCACCTCGCGCCAGGTGGCATCGCAATGCCAGGAGTTTTCATACCGGTCCAGCGGCTTGTCCGGCGTCTTGTAGATCTGCACCAGGCCGGGATGATCGGGATCGCTGCCGACCACCGGGTGATCCTCCAGCTCGCCAAAACGCCGGGCAAAACCAACATGCTCGGCGCGACTGATACTCTGGCGACGCAAGAACAGCACCTTGTGCTTGAGCAAGGCCGTCTTGATCTCTGCGAAAAGCCCATCATCGCGCAGCGCATCCGCCAGTTGCACATCGACCAACTCCGCGCCTATGGCACAGGTCAGAGGGTTTATCTGCATAGCTGTCTCCTACCTTTTTTGAACCCGGGCTTGTTGCAGGTCTCTGCCGTCCGGTAAGTCCACTGTAGAAAACCTGTGTCACATAGGTTGTGCATTTCATGCCGCACCTTATGCATCTCATGCCAGAATTTCCACGCCTCTATGCATGGAGCAGTCATGGTCACTTTTGTGCGCGCGGCATCTCTGACA
Organism: Comamonas testosteroni; assembly: GCF_000761245.1. Taxonomy (GTDB): domain Bacteria; phylum Pseudomonadota; class Gammaproteobacteria; order Burkholderiales; family Burkholderiaceae_C; genus Comamonas; species Comamonas testosteroni_C. The sequence goes on from NZ_AWOR01000068.1 coordinate 302,733, forward strand.
AATTTCTCGGAACTCTTCAGCGAGCTGGGTGGAGACCCCGACGCAGCATTGCGTCGTGCGGGGCTGCGACCCGCCGTGGTGCGCGAGCAGGATCAGCTGATCGATGCGCTGACGGCCGGGCGCTTGCTGGAAGAAGCTGCAAGCATCACGGGTTGCGAAAACTTCGGCCTTCGCATGGCGCAATCGCGGCAGGTCTCGAACTTCGGTGTCGTCAGCCTTTTGTTGCTGCACCAACCCACCTTGCGCAAGGTGCTGAGTACGCTGATCGAGCATGTGCACATGCTCAATGAGTCGCTGGTGATTCATATGGACGACGCCAATGGCGTCGTGGTGCTGCGCGAAGAGTTCACCCTGCCGGAGGCGCTTCCGCAATCCATGGAGCTGGCAATCGGCGTGCTGTTTCGCACCTGCAATCTGCTGCTGCATGAGCAATGGCGCCCGCTGCGGGTCTGCTTCAGCCACCCCGCGCCCAGCGACACCAGCCTGCACAAGCAGATGTTTCGTTGCCGCGTGGAGTTTGATGCGGACTTCAACGGCATTGTGTTTCGCACCGAGGACCTGGATGCACCCAACCCCTTGGCCGACCCGGTTCTGGTGCGCTATGCCAAGACCATGGTGGACACCACGCAGCAAGGCCGTCAGGCCTCGATCGCTCAGCAGGTGCGCAAGGCCATCTACCTCATGCTGCCCTCGGGCAATGCCACCTGCATCTGCGTGGCCCAGGGTCTGGGGCGCAGCGTACGGACCCTGCAGCGCGAGCTTGACGGTGAAGGCCTGAGCTTTACCGACCTGCTGCAGGAGGTTCGCTCAGATCTTGCGCAGCGCTATGTGCGCAACCCTGACTACCCTGTGGGCCAGATCGCCTCCATGCTGGGCTACAACAGCCACAGTGCCTTCACACGCTGGTTCAGCACGCTCTTTGGCTGCCCGCCCGAAGTCTGGCGTGAAAGAAATCTTCCACCCAGCCCGCAACGGCGGGCCCAAGCCTTCAGCCGCACGTAGGCTGGTGCAGCCAACGCTGGGCCAGCTTGACCCAGAAGGTCGCGCCCAGCGGAATCAGCGCATCGTTGAAGTCGTAGCTGGGGTTGTGCAAGGTGCAGGGACCGCCGCCATGCCCGAGGGCGCGATGATCACCGTCGCCGTTGGCGATAAAGCAGTAGGCACCGGGCTTTTCCAGCAGCATGAAGGCGAAGTCCTCGGCCCCCATGGATGGCTCTTGAGGCACCACACCAGCATCGCCCAGAATCTCGCGCATCACGGCCTGGGCAAATTCGGCCTCGGGGGCCGTGTTGATGGTGGGTGGGTAGTTGCGCACGAACTCGAACGAGCATTGCGTGCCATGCGCCGCACAGACAGCCTCGCTGATCTGCTGCATGCGCTGCTCGATGAGGTCCAGCACCTCCAGCGTGAAGGTACGCACCGTGCCCTGCAGCTCCACGCTGTCCGGCACGACGTTGGTAGCCTCGCCGGCATGAACCATGGTGACCGACACCACACCCGCCTCAATGGGCTTGACGTTACGACTGACGATGGTCTGGAAAGCCATGATGAGCTGGGCCGCCACGGGTACCGGGTCCACCACCATATGCGGCATGGCCGCGTGGCCGCCCTTGCCGCGCACCACGATCCTGAATTCGTTGCTGGATGCCATGGCGGGCCCCGCACCCACGGCCATGGTGCCAGCCTTCATGCCCGGCCAGTTGTGCATGCCAAACACGGCCTGCATGGGGAACTGCTTGAACAGTCCGTCGTTGACCATCTCGCGAGCACCGCCACCGCCCTCCTCGGCAGGCTGGAAGATGGTGTAGACCGTACCTTCGAAGCTGTCGCGATGTGCGGCCAGATATTGCGCCGCCGCCAGCAGCATGGCCGTGTGGCCGTCATGACCGCAAGCATGCATCTTGCCCGCATGGCGGCTGGCATGGTCAAAGGTGTTGAACTCCTGCATAGGCAGGGCATCCATATCGGCACGCAGGCCGATGGCTCGGCCGCTGCTGCCGCCGTCACGACCTTGGATGATGCCCACCACACCGGTCTTGCCCAGACCGCGATGGATTGCTATGCCCCATTGCTCCAGCTTCGCCGCGACCAGATCCGAGGTCCGTATTTCCTCGAAACACAGCTCGGGGTGGGCGTGGATATCGCGACGCAGCGCGGCAATGTCAGGGGCGCTTGCTTGAAGTTCGGGCAGCAGGGCCATGCGCTCTCTCCTTGGGGTCATCAATGGCAAAGATGCCATGATGGCCCAAAGCGAGAGAGCTTGCGCCCTGTGCACCTCAAAGCCTCACACCCGGACCTTTCCGTCGCCCGTGAGCATGGACAGCTCCACAAAACGGGGCTTGCCCGCCTGTGCACGAAATGCGATAGGAAAGCCCGCAACCTGCTGGCCATTCATGGCCTCCAGCGCCGCCACCAGGCCATCGCGCTGCAGACGACCTGCGGCAGAGGCTGATTTCAGCGCTTCGCTCACGACACGGGCAGCCAGATAGCCTTCCATGCTGGAGTAATCGGGCTGCAGCGAAGCACCGCTTTTTTGCAGTGCAGCCTGAAACTCACGCGCCAGGGGATGCGAGGTCTTGAAAGGCGAGGGCACGACCTGGGTGACCACGACGCCCTCGGCCTCCTTGCCAAGGGCCTGCGCCAGTGCAGAAGTGCCCACGAACGACACGTTGTAGAACTGACCGCCATAGCCTGCCTGGCGTGCCGCTCGCACAAAGGCAGCGCTGGCCGCATAGGTGCCGACCTGCACTATCACATCGGCACCCAGCGGCACCAGAGTCTTGACGGCCTTGGCCACATCCTGGGAATTTCGCTCCACCGTCGCGGCACCCACGGGTTTGAGGCCATGGCCTTGCAGCGCCTGCATCACCCCCTCGAGACCTGACTGGCCATAGGCGTCGTTCTGGTGAAACACCGCGATCTTCTTGAGGCCCAAAGAAACCAGTTGTCTGACCATGAGAGCGGTTTCATCGGCATAGGAGGCACGCAGATTGAAGACCGTCTGCGCCAGCTTGGGGTCGCGCAGGCCGGCGCCCCCCGTCAGTGGAGCAATCAGCGGCAGCTTGGCTTTCTGCAGCAAAGGCAGTGCGGCCATGCTGGTGGGAGTGCCCAGATAGCCGAACAAGGCCATTACATCGTCGGCAATGAATTTCTGGGTATTGGCCACGCAACGCTCTGGCTCATAGCCATCGTCCAGCGTGCGCAGCTCCACCTGGCGGCGGCCAATGCCGCCCTGGGCGTTGAGCTGATCGAAGTACAGCTTGGCGCCCTGCACAAACTGCATACCCAGCTGCGCCGAAGGGCCGCTCAGTGCACAGGACTGCCCAAGCACAATGGGTCCGCTCGAATCCTGGGCATGACTGGCGCCGGTCCAACTCCCGGCTGCCACAGCTGCACCAGCAGTCATGAATTGACGACGATTCCACTCCACTCGCTTGTCCTGCATTGCTCTCGATCTCTTTCTACGGGCTACTCATTGCTACGGGCTGGATCGGCCCGTTTCTGGGGTCTTGCATCTCAGGTTTTTTGGCATGGATGCGCGCCGCATAATAGGCCCACAAAACGGTCTTCAGCCGCAAACCGGCCCAGAATTTTCGAGCCCACGACATGCCTCATATCGTTCAAGTACGCGGCGCCTGCCCGCATGACTGCCCGGACACCTGCGCCCTGGTCACCACGGTGGTCGATGGCACCGCCACCAAGGTGCAAGGCAATGCAGAACACGCTCACACGGGCGGCGTGCTCTGCGCCAAGGTCAGCAAGTACACCGAGCGCACCTACCACGCCGGGCGAGTGCTGCAGCCTCTCAAGCGCAGCGGCCCCAAAGGCAGCGGCCAGTTCACCCCCGTGAGCTGGGACGAAGCGCTGAGCGATATTTCCCAGCGCCTGCACGGCATTGCCCAGCGCGCGCCTGAAGCCATACTGCCCTACAGCTATGCCGGCACCATGGGACTGGTGCAGAGTGAAAGCATGGACCGGCGCTTTTTTCACCAGTTGGGCTCCAGCCTGCTGGATCGCACCATCTGCGCCAGTGCCGGCAGCGAGGCGCTGACTGCCACCTATGGCGGCAAACTGGGCATGCGCGTGGAGTTCTTTGCCGAAAGCAAGCTGATCCTGATCTGGGGCAGCAACAGCATTGCCAGCAATCTTCATTTCTGGCGCTATGCGCAGGAAGCCAAGCGCCAGGGCGCCAAGCTGATCTGCATAGACCCGCGCAAGAGTGAGACTGCCGACAAATGCCAGGAGCACCTGCAACTGCTGCCCGGCACCGATGCGGCACTGGCTCTGGCGCTGATGCACGAGCTGATCGTGCATGACTGGCTGGACCATGACTACATCGCCCAACACACCCAGGGCTGGGACGCACTCAAGGCCAGAGCATTGCAATGGCCGCCCGAGCGCGCCGCCAGTGTCTGTGGCCTGAGCGTGGAACAGATTCAGTCCCTGGCACGTGATTACGGCACGACCAGACCAGCGGCCATTCGCCTCAATTACGGTATGCAGCGAGTGCGCGGCGGCGGCAATGCCGTGCGCGCCGTGGCCTGCTTGCCGGCTCTTGTCGGTGCCTGGCGCCACCGCGCGGGCGGCCTGCTGCTATCCGCCTCGGGGGTCTCGCCCTTCAAGCGGGCCTCTCTTCAGATGCCGCAGTTGCTGGGTGAGCGTCGCCCACGCACCCTGAACATGAGCCAGATTGGCGATGTGCTGCTGCATGAGGGTGATACCAGCTTCGGCCCCAAGGTGGAAGCCGTCGTGGTCTACAACAGCAATCCCTTGGCAGTGGCGCCAGAGTCAACCAAGGTGGCCGCGGGCTTTGCGCGCGAAGATCTGTTCACCGTGGTGCTTGAGCATTTCTTGACCGACACCGCAGACCATGCCGACTATGTGCTGCCCGCCACCACGCAGCTCGAGCATTGGGACATCCACGGCAGCTACGGCCATACCGATGTGCTGCTGAATCGCCCCGCGATCGAGCCCCAAGGTCAGGCGCGCAGCAACGCGCAGATCTTTCGTGATCTGGCCATGCATATGTCCAGGCTGGACTCCGCTTTTGCGGCAGCATATTTTTCTGAGTCTGATGAAACTCTATGCCGCACAGCAGTCTCGGACACAGCTATTGATTTTGAAGAGCTGCTGCAACAGGGCTTTGCCCATATCCCGCTGCCCGATGCTCCGTTTGCCGAAGGCGGCTTTGCCACGCCATCGGGCAAATGCGAATTCGACAACCCCGCCCTGGCGCGGCTGGGCATCAACACCCTGCCCGACTACCTGCCCAATTACGAGCCGCCCACGACGGCCTACCCGCTGGCCATGATCTCGCCACCCGCACGCAACTTTCTCAACAGCAGCTTTGCCAATGTGGCCAGTCTGGCCCGCATGGAAGAGCGTCCGCTGCTGGAGATGCACCCCGATGACGCAACTGCGCGCGGCATTGCCGACGGTGACCAGCTGCGCGTCTTCAACCAGCGCGGCGAGCATGTCTGCCACGCCGCCGTCAACGGCCGCGCTCGCGCCGGCGTGGTGGTGGGCCTGGGCATCTGGTGGCGCAAGCAGGGAGCCAACGGCACGAATGTGAACGAGCTGACGCATCAGCAGCTCACCGATATTGGCCGAGCGCCCTGCTTCTACGACTGCGCGGTACAGGTGGAAAAGTTCAAGGAGTTGTCAGCCTGATGCGGCTGCATTGTGGTTGACCATGAGCAGGGCCACGGCTCGAGCAACCATAATGCAGACACTCAATGAATATGCGGCCGGGGTCTGAGCCTGTCAGAGCACACAGGTACAGCGCAGAGCCGCCCTGCTCTCGCGACATCATCTGTGAAGAAATCTCTCCCCTGGCAACGCCGCCTGGCACCGACCCGACTTGACCTGCGCCGCCTGATTCTGGTCCTGACCATCTGCAGCGCGCTGATCCCGTTTCTCAACACCTTCTATGCCGGCTATCTGGTGCAGCGCCAGCAGCTGATAGACAACACGCTCGAAGGTCACCATGCCTATGCGACCAAGCTGGCGCAGAGCACGGATGATTTTCTGCAATCCGCCCTGCAGCAGCTGGAATACAGCGCCAATCTGATGGGCGCGCACATGGACGACGTGGACTATCTGGCCAGGGAGGCCACACGTCTGCGCCTGCAAACCAAGAGCTTCAACTCCGTCACCATCATCGACCCCACGGGCTATGTGCTGGCGACATCGCCCGAAACCCTGCAGATCAAGGGCAAGACGCTGCAAAGCGCCGGAGTGACACAGACATTGAGCACTCGCGGGCCCGTCATCAGCCAGCCCTATATGTCCACGGCCGGCAACTACATCGTCTTTGTCTCGCAGCCCATTTTCGACCCTCAGGGCGAATTCCTGGGAGCGGTAGGCGGCAGCATCTACCTCAAGGAAGACAGCATCCTCGACACCCTGCTGGGCTCGCACTTCTACCAGGATGGCACCTATGTCTATGTGGTGGACAGGAACAAGCACATCATCTATCACCCCGACAACCAGCGTATCGGAGATCAGGTGATCAACAACGATGTCATCAACGCCGTGATCCGGGGCGAGTCGGGAACGGCGCCGGTCGTCAACAGCAAGGGCGTGGAAATGCTGGCCGGCTATGCCGTCATCCACGCCTCGGGCTGGGGCATTGTGGCCCAGCGTCCCAAGGCGGCCACGCTGGCCCCGCTCAACAAGCTGATGCGCTCCGTGCTCTACAAGACCCTGCCCATCGCCCTGCTGATGCTGGTGGTCATCTGGTGGAGCGCGCGCCGCATTGCCAGCCCACTGCGCCAGCTCGCCAACGGCGCTCACGATATGGACAAGCCCGAGACGGCGCAGAACATCCAGGCCGTCAAGTCCTGGTACTTCGAGTCCCACGAACTCAAGAAAGCCATGCTCAAGGGCCTGGGCCTGCTGCAACGCAATATCACCAAGCTGCGCGAGGATGTGAACACAGATCCGCTGACAGGCCTGGGCAATCGCCGTCATCTGGAGGCAGCTATCAGCGCCTTTCAGACGCAAGCGCTGCCGTTCTCGGTGATTGCCATCGACATCGATCACTTCAAGCATATCAACGACGGCTTTGGCCACGATACAGGCGACGAGGTCCTCAGACAGCTCGCACGCACCATGCGCGAGGTCTCGCGTGTCGATGACCTGCCCTGTCGAGTGGGTGGAGAGGAGTTTCTGCTGCTGCTGCCCGGCACGGGGCTGGAGGCCGCCGCCCATGCCGCCGAGCGTCTGCGTCATCTGGTCGAGAAGATGGAGATACCGCCAGTGGGCCATATCACGATCTCGCTGGGCGTGGCCCACTGGCCCGACAGTGCTCCCGATATCAAGGCCGTCTTCCAGCAGGCCGATGCCATGCTCTACGCAGCCAAGCGAGGTGGACGCAATCGTGTCATGGTCAGTAAGGCCAGCGAGCCTCCCAGCGAGCTCTGAGCCCGGCGGGTCCGTAGTTCCGCTCCCACTCTCAAGGCGTATCCGCTGTCACAGCCGATACGCTTTTTTTGCAGCTTATTGTGTGACTCCGCTGCACCAATTTGGCGATTGATGCTTCAAATTAGTGAGCATGCACCATACGAGTTAAGAGGATTGAATGCAGATTGATCTGAATTACATAACAAGTAACTGATTTCATTGAACTAATGCCTTGAGCCCCTTGCCCTGGCACAGCTCTTGCTGAAAACCCTTGCCCCGCAGCCCCGGATGGACAGCGGAATACACAACAGCAAAGGGATTTCAGATGCCAGAGCCAAGCAAGCATGTCAGTCGCAGACAACTGCTCTCGATGATCGGAAAGGTCGCGGGCGGCAGTGCCATGTATCAAGCCATGAGTTCACTGGGATATGCCGCCCAATCGCATTACAGCGGTCCGGTCAAGCTCGGCAACGCCAGACCTGGTGCATCGGTTCTGGTGCTGGGCGCTGGCCTGGCAGGCATGGTGGCAGCCCACGAGTTGCGTGCGGCCGGCTACAAGGTGCAGTTGCTTGAATACCAGAGCCGCGCCGGAGGCCGCTGCTGGACGCTGCGCGGCGGCGATGAATTCAGCGAACTCGACGGCACGCGCCAGAAAGTGGGCTTTGCCAAGGGCAACTACTTCAACCCCGGCCCCTGGCGTGTGCCCTACCACCACCATGCGATGCTGGATTACTACAAGCGCTTCGGCATCAAGCTCGAAGCCTTCAACCAGGTCAACTACAACGCATATCTGCACAACAGCAAGGCCCTGGCCGGCAAGCCTCAGCGCTTTCGCCATGTGCAGACCGATGTCTACGGCCATGTGGCCGAGCTGCTGTCAAAGGCTACCAATCAGGGCGCATTGGACCAGAGCGTCAGCCGGGAAGACAAGGAACGCCTGCTGGAGAGCCTCAAGGCCTGGGGCGTGCTGGACAAGGAGTACCGCTACCGCGCCAGCAATGCGGTCAGCGATTTCCGTGGCTACGACATCGACCCCGGCGGCGGCATGATGGCGCTGGCCAAACCTTCGACGCCCATGGGCCTGCACGAGCTGCTCGAATCCAATTTGTGGCGCCAGATGGGTGTGGGCAATATCTACGAATTCCACAGCGCCATCTTCCAGCCCGAAGGCGGCATGGACATGCTGGCCCAGGCCATGGCACGCGATCTGGGCTCTGCCATCCGCTACAACGCCAAAGTCACCAGGATCGCCCAGAACGACAAGGGCGTAACCGTGGACTATGTGGACGCCCTCAAGCCCGGCGCCACGCTGCAGGCCCGCGCCGACTGGTGCGTGTGCACGATTCCGCTGTCCATCCTGAGCCAGATCGAAGTGCAGGCCGGCAGCGCCATGCAGAACGCGATTGCTGCCGTGCCCTACGGTAGCTCCATGAAGGTCGGACTGGAGTTCAAGCGCCGCTTCTGGGAAGAGGATGAGCGCATCTACGGCGGCATCAGCTACACCGATCTGCCGATCCAGCAGATCTCCTACCCCTCCACCGGCTATATGAGCCGCGGCCCCGCCGTGCTGCTGGGCGCCTATGCATTCGAGAACTCCAACAGCTACCGCTTCTCCTCGCTCAAGCCGGCCGAGCGCGTTCGTCTTGCGCTGGAGTACGGCGCGCAGATCCATCCGCAGTACAAGCAGGAGTTCCTCAACGGTGTGTCGGTGGCCTGGCATCGCATGCCCTGGATCAACGGCTGCTTCGGCAACTGGACCGATGCGCTGCGCGAGCAGCACTACAAGGATCTGGCCCAGATCGATGGTCGCCTGGTGCTCGCGGGCGAGCATGTCTCGTACATCCCCGCCTGGCAGGAAGGTGCCGTGCTGTCCTCGCTGGACGCCATCCAGCGTCTGCACGCCAAGGCCTCCAGCCTCTGATCGCCCATGTCCGCCACAAGGAACTTCACCATGCACACATTGCACCGTCTTTGCGCCGCTTGCGCCCTGGCCCTGGGTCTCTGCGGCGCCGTCCTGGCCCAATCACAGGGCATGAAAACCCAGGATGTGAAAAACCTGCAAACGCTGCAGTCTGCCGCCGTTCTTTCCATCTCGCCCACCGATACCCAGGCGCTGATGCAGAACTTCTCTGCGGTCCGCCCACGCTTCAGTCAGAGCGGCGGAGAGACCCTGTACCAGGCCATCTGCCAGGGATGCCACATGGTCAAGGGCGAAGGTGCCAAGGGCGCGGGCTTCTACCCTGCGCTGGCCTCCAACCCCAAGCTGGCAGCCGCTGCCTACCCGGCCTCGGTCGTCATGAACGGCCTGCACGGCATGCCGTCCTTTGCCAGCAAGCTGTCCGATGAGCAGATTGCCGACGTCGTGAACTATGTGCGCAGCAACTTCGGCAATCAGTACCCGGACAAGCTGTCTGCCGCCGACGTCAAACCCTTTCGCGTCACCCCATAAATCCATTCAGGAGATCACATGAACGTTCCATCCATCTTAAAGACCGCCACCACCGCCGCCCTGCTGGGCACTGCAGTCCTGCTCACCGGCTGCGCAGCCACCACCTCCGGCAGCGGCGATGTCCTGCGTTACAGGACACCGGGCTCGACCTTCCCCATCGCCGCAGCCGTGGAAATCCCCACCGATGCCCGCACCGTCTACCTCTCGGGCAAGGTGCCGCCAGTGGTGGACAAATCCAAGCCCGCCACTGATCCTGCTGCCTATGGCGGCGACACCGAGGGCCAGACCGTCGCCATCCTCAAGGGCCTGGAAGAGCAACTCAAGAGCATGAATCTCGGCATGAGCGATGTGGTGAAAATGCAGGTCTTCCTGGTGGCCGATCCCGCCAAGGGCAACAAGATGGACTTTGCCGGCTTCATGCGCGGCTACACCCAGTTCTTTGGCACGGCTGCCCAACCCAACCTGCCCGCGCGTTCAGCCTTCCAGATTGCAGCCCTGGCCAACCCGGCCTGGTATGTGGAAATCGAGGTCGTGGCCGTGCGCGCCACCAAGCCCGTCAAGTAAGTGACGCACCGGCCTCAGCCCTGGGCCCTCGAAAAATAAACCGGGAGGCATTCATCGCCTGCCCCATCAGCGATGAATGCCGACTCCAGCGCCGCTCAGTGGGCGGGGGAGCCAGATCCCTGCTGGGCGCTGCGCGCATCCAGGGCCAGGAAATGGTGAACCACTGGCTTGTCCGGCCCCTGGTGGTAGCGCAAAGCGGCGGCCTGCAGATCGGCGTCGGCCTTGGACACGCGACCATGCTGGCGCAGGTGCTCGGCCCAGGACTCAACCAGAAACCACTCGATCACCCGGCCGGGCTCGCCGGTGTGTTCAGCCACGCCCCAGGCATAAGCCCCATCGCGACGGCGCTCCTGGGCCACTTGCTGCATAGCCTGGAAAAAGGCGGTCAGATCTTCGTGGGCAATGCGGTATTCGATCTGAATCATGACCGGGCCACGATCGTGGGCCACGGGTTCTGCCAGCAGGGGCTCGGGCCAGTGGTTGGACGGTTGCAGATCAGCTTCGCCAGCAGGCAGCTTGACGCGGTGGAAGACCAGAGACACTACTCCCAGGCCCAGGGCACCGAGCAGCAGCGTGACCGACAGGCCCAGCTGGCCAGCAATCAGGCCCCAGCCCAGACTGCCCAGGGCCATGGCGCCGTTGAATACCATCAGGTAGATGGCAAGACCCCGGCCGCGCACCCAGTTGGGCAGCACCGCCTGGGCCACGCCGTTGAGCGTGGTCAGCGCAACAATCCAGCCCAGGCCCAGCCCCAGCATCAGCGCCACGGCAGCCCACTGGGGCGGCGCCAGGGTCAGCATGCCCATGACCAAGGCCGTAACGACAGAAGCCAGCAACACCAGACCGTCGGTATCGAGACGCTTGCGCAGCTTGGGCAGCAGCACGGCGCCCAGAATGGCACCGGCGCCCACAGCGCCCAGCATCACGCCATAGAAACCGGCCGTGCCACCCAGCATGCGCCGCGCCACCAGGGGCAGCAGAGCCCAGACCGAGCTGGCGAACAGGAAGAACACGGCGGCGCGCAGCAACACCACATGCAGCTCGCGGCTGGCACGGGCATAGCGTACACCTGCCCGGAAGGCGCCGAAGAACTGCTCGTTGAGCGCCGAGGCCTCGGCCTTGGGACGTTTCCACCAGATGAGGGCGGCGATCACGAACACATAGCTCAGCACATCAAGGCCGTAGGCCGCGGCGGCGCCAAAGCTGGCCAGCAGCAGGCCGCCGGCGGCCGGACCGATGGCTCGGGCGATGTTGATGCCCAGGGAGTTCAGCGCCACTGCGCTCTTGAGTTCGCTGCGCGGCACGAGCTCGGGCACGATGGACTGCCAGGTCGGGCCCATGAGGGCGGCGCCAATGCCGCCTACAAAGGTCAGGGCCACCAGGTATTCCACCGTGAGGGTGTTGGTCTGGGCCAGCACCAGCAGTGTGCCGCTCACGGCTCCCAGCAGCACCTGCACCCCGATAAGGAAACGGCGGCGGTCCAGGATGTCGGACAGCACGCCGGCCGGGATGGCCAGCAGGAAGACGGGCAGCGTGGCCGCCGTCTGAATCAGCGCGACGGCCGTGGGGCTGGACGAGAGCTCGGTCACCATCCAGGCGCTGGCCACATCGCGCATGAAGCTGCCGATATTGCCCAGCACCGTGGCGGCCCACAGCACTGCAAAAACGGGGATGGCCAGGGGCGCAAAGCTGCCCGAGGCGGTTTTCTGGTTATCCGGCATGGGAGCCTCCAAGATCGTGCCAGGCGACGAGCAACATGCCGCCAACCAGGCCCCAGTGTTCAAAAAATACGTTGGCAGCACGCTGGCGCTCAGCCTGCGGCACTGCCCAGAAACGGTCGGCCAGCAAGGCCGCCAGCACCGTGAAACCTGCGAGGGCCAGCGCCCCCAGCCAGCGCCCCCAGCCAGCGGTACCAGCCCGTGAGGATCAAGGCCGAGGCCGCTAGCTGCAGCACCAGGACGGCGGCTGCGATGGGTGCGGCCGGGATGAGGCCCAGGGTCTTCACCTCGGCCACCGCCCCGCGAAAATCCCGCGCCTTGTGCCAGCCACCCTGCAGATAGGCCGCACACAGGCACAGCAGGGCCAGCGACTGCACCCAGGGTGCGGTCGCTGCGGCATGCAGCGCCTCACCCATGTCACACCGCCCAGCAGGCGCAGCCCAGCGCGCCCCAGAAGCCCTTGAGATCGGCCACGGGCAGCTTGCTGCTCCAGGCCGTAGCATGGGCATGCCCGTGCAGATTGCAGTTGCTGGCGCAGGCACAGCTGGCAGCGGCGTTGCGCATCACGGACTGCAGCGGCGCGCTTTCCTGCACTCCCCAGGCGCCGTATCCCTTGAAGGTGCGCACGGGGGACCAGTCGGGCATGGCCAGGGGCGGGGCCGATTCGTCGAAGTCGGCAAAGGCGCCGGCACCGTAGACCACCTTGCCGCCCACCACGGTGAGCAGGGCCGAGGTATCGGCAATGTCGGATTCGGGGCAGGCAAAGAAATCGCGGTCAGGCACGATGAGGTCGGCCAGCTGGCCCACCTGGATGCGGCCTTTCTTGCCCTGTTCGTTGCTGAACCAGGTCACGTTTTCGGTCCACATGCGCAGCGCCTGGTCACGGCTCAGGCAGTTGCGCTGGGGCGTGAGCTGCAGGCCGCCCACGGTCTTTCCCGTGATGAGCCAGGACAGGGAGACCCAGGGGTTGTAGCTGGCAACACGGGTGGCATCGGTGCCGGCGGACACGTTGACGCCTTTCTCCAGCATGCGCTTGACGGGGGGCGTGGCTTCGGCCGCAGCGGCGCCATAGCGTTCGACGAAGTACTCGCCCTGGTATGCCATGCGGTGCTGCACGGCCACGCCGCCGCCCAGGGCTGCGATGCGGTCTATGGACTTCTCGGAAATGGTTTCTGCGTGGTCGAAGAACCAGTTCAGGCCGGCCAGGGGCGTGTCTTCATTGACCTTCTCGAACACGTTGAGCGCGCGGTCGATGGTCTCGTCGTAGGTGGCGTGCATGCGCCAGGGCCAGCGGTTCTGGGCCAGGATGCGCACCACCTCTTCGAGCTCGCCTTCCATGCCGGGCGCCAGTTCGGGCTGGGGCTGGCGGAAGTCCTCGAAGTCGGCGGCCGAGAACACCAGCATCTCGCCTGCGCCGTTGTGGCGGAAGTAGTCCGTGCCCTGCTTGTACTGCGAGGTGGCGGTCCAGCGCAGAAAGTCGTCCTTCTCTTCCTTGGGCTTTTGCGTGAACAGGTTGTAGGCCAGGCGGATGGTGAGCTGGTCGGCATCGGCCAGCTCCTGGATCACATCGTAGTCGTCGGGATAGTTCTGCATGCCGCCGCCCGCGTCGATGGCGCCGGTCACGCCCAGGCGGTTGAGTTCGCGCATGAAGTGGCGCGTGGAATTGAGCTGGTAGTCGCGCGGAAGTTTGGGGCCCTTGGCCAGCGTGGCATAGAGGATGAACGCATTGGGCTTGGCCAGCAGCAGGCCCGTGGGATTGCCGGCGCTGTCACGCAGGATCTGGCCGCCGGACGGCTCAGGCGTGTCCTTGGTGTAGCCCACGGCGCGCAGGGCGGCGGCGTTAAGCAGGGCACGGTCGTAGAGATGCAGGATGAAGACCGGAGTGTCGGGCGCCACGGCGTTCAGCTCGGCCAGCGTGGGCAGGCGCTTTTCCACAAACTGGTGCTCGCTGAAGCCGCCGACCACCCGCACCCACTGGGGCGCGGGCGTCACGTCCACCTGGGCCTTGAGCATGGCCATGGCATCGGCCAGGCTCTTGACGCCGTCCCAGCGCAGCTCCATGTTGAAGTTCAGGCCACCACGGATCAGATGCAGGTGGTTGTCGATCAGACCCGGCAGCGCGCTGCGTCCGCCCAGATCGATGCGTTGGGTCTGCAGGCCTGCCAGGGGCAGGACCTCGCGGTCGCTGCCAACGGCGCTGAAGCGCCCCCGGCTTACAGCCACGGCCGTGGCCGTGGGCTTGCTGCGGTCCAGCGTGGTGAAACGGCCGTTGAACAGGATCAGATCGGGGGTGGAGGGCTGGGTCATGGAGGTCTCCATTGGTTCAGCGGCGCGAAGAGTGCGCCAGATTTCTTGGCGAGCAGACCGAAGTCGCATGGAGGACCGCAGCCGTACATGGGTACGGCGAGAGCCGCAGGTGCGAGATCGGTCTGCGCTGCAGAAAGATGATGTGCTCTTTTCAGCCTTCGTGGGCGCCGAACATGGTCTTGGCGTAGGTGATGCCGATGCCGTAGCCGCCACCCAGCTTCTTGGCGATGCCCGTGGTCATGTCATAGGTCTCAGTGCGGGCCCAATCGCGCTGCATTTCCAGCAGGTATTGCAGCGAGGTGATGGGCTGGGCACCGGCCTGGACCATGCGCTCCATGGCGCGGTTGTGCGCTTCTGTCGAAATGTCGCCACAGGCATCAGCGATCACAAAGACCTCAAAACCCTGGTCCAAAGCCGACAGGGCCGGTCCGACGATGCATACGCTGGTCCACAGGCCGGCCAGCACGATGCGGGGCTTGCCGATCTCGTTGACCTTCTTAATGACTGCCTCGTCTTCCCAAGTGTTCATGGAAGTGCGGTCCAGCAGGGCCTGACCAGGGAATGGCGCAGTCACTTCCTCGAACATGGGACCGGAGAAGCTTTTTTCGGCAACGGTGGTCAGGATGGTGGAGGCACCGAAACCGGCGGCAGCCGAAGCGACCAGGGCGGCATTGGAGCGCAGCTGCACGGGATCGATGGAGTGCGTGGCAAAAGCCATCTGCGACTGGAAGTCGATCATGATCAGTGTGTGGTCATGGGGGTTGAGCAGCTTGGCACCGGGCTTGGCGACAGCGACGGGACGGGCGATGGATACATTGGTGTTGGTCATGGCGAAACTCCTGGGTAAAAGGTGAGCGAGAGGCTGCAGGGGAAACAAGAAAACAGGATGAAAACCGCTGCTTACAAGGCGGGAAGTTCGCGGGGGCGCAGGTCAAACACCAGCACCTCCGCGCCTTCGCCCTGATCGAAGCGCAAGGCACCGGCGTTGCGGATGCGGGCGCCGTCGCCTTCGGACAGGCGCTCGCCGTTGACATTCAGGCTGCCGCGGGCCACATGCACATAGACGTGGCGCTCTGGCCCCACATCGAGTTCGGCAGACTCTTCGCCGTCGAACAGGCCTGCATAGACCCGCGCGTCCTGGCGCACGGCCAGCGTGCCGTCCTGGCCTTCGGGGGCGATGATCAGACGCAGGCGACCGCGCTTGTCGGCATCGCCCACATGGACCTGCTGGTAACGGGGAGAAGCACCGCGTTCGCCTGGAACGATCCAGATCTGCAGAAAGTGCACGGGGTCCTGGGCCGAATGGTTGAACTCGCTGTGCTGCACGCCGGTGCCGGCGCTCATCATCTGCACGTCGCCGGGGCGGATCACCGAGCCCGTGCCCATGGAGTCCTTGTGCTCCAGAGCGCCGTCCAGCACGTAGGAGAAGATTTCCATGTCGCGGTGGCCGTGGGTGCCGAAACCCTGGCCGGGGGACACCTGGTCATCGTTGATAACCAGCAGGTCCGAGAAGCCTTGCTGGTTCAGATCACGGTAGTGGCCGAAGGAGAAGGTATGACGCGATTGCAGCCAGCCATGGTTGGCGCGACCGCGGTGGTTGGATTGGCGAACTTCAAGCATTTTCATCTCCAAAAAAATCGATCAATTTCACACTTCCTGCTGCAGGCCTTCTTGCCTTTTTTCGCTGCGTTTCGTGTTGCGATGGATGAAGTATCGGCGGCCAACAAAGGTCAAATATTGAAAGAAAAATGCTTTAATCATCGAAAATTTCGATGATTAGTTTTTACACACCCCACCATGCTCAAACTCTCTCTGGAAGCCATTGAACTCGTGGATGCCATCGCGCGCTATGGTTCTTTCGCCAGCGCGGCCGAACGCCTGCACAAAGTGCCATCGACCATTTCCTATGCCGTATCCAAACTGGAAGAGCAACTGGGCCTGAACCTTTTCATGCGCAACGGCCCGCGCGTCAGCCTCACGCCTGCAGGTGAGGAACTGCTCAAGGAAGGGCGCTGGCTGCTGGCGGCAGCGCGCCAACTCGAGTCCCGGCTGCACCAGGTTGCTACGGGGTTTGAAACCGAAATTCGCCTGGTCCACGACTCACTGATTCCCACCAGTGCGTTCGGCCCCGAAATCCAGGCTTTCGAAGCCTTGAACAGCGGCACGCGCCTGCGCATCGGCAGCGAGACCCTGACCGGTACCTGGGAAGCCCTGCGCGAAGGCCGGGCCGACCTGGTGGTGGCTGCGGGCGAAGGCCCGGCCGGCGGCGGCTACAAGGCGGTGGCCGTGGGCCAGCTCGACTTTGTGTTCTGCGTGACAGCCAGCCACCCGCTTGCCCGCCTGGGTCGACCGCTGGCGCGCAGCGATCTGCTGGAGCACACGGCCATAGTAGTTGGCGACGGCGCGCGTTCGCTAACCGACCGCACCGTGGGTCTGTTGGCGGGCCAGCGCCGGATCACCGTGCCCGATATGCAGGCCAAAATCCAATGCCAGATTGCAGGCCTGGGCCTTGGCTTCCTGCCGCGCGCCTGCGTGCGCGTGGAGCTGGAAACGGGGATGCTGGTGGAACTGCCGGTGGAGGAGCCACGCCCGCCCGAGACCTTCTGGCTGGCCTGGCGCAGCGATGCGCGTGGCCGCGCACAGCAATGGTGGCGCGAGCGCCTGAACCGCCAGTTGCTGCCCGGCATACTCCCCTATTGAAAACAGCCCTGCAACGCAAGATTGCAGGGCTGTTGCTGTGCGACGGACGAGGTCTGCTGAACGGCTCACGCCATGCGCCATGACCTCGCGAAGTCCAGGGACGGGACGATCAGTCCAGCTTCACGCCAGCGACCTTGATCACCTCGCCCCAGCGTTTGGCTTCGGTGCGAGCCAACTGGTGGAACTGCTCGGGCGTACCGGGCAGGGCTTCCATGCCGAAGTCAGCCATGCGCTTGACCACGTCGGGGTCCTTGAGGGCTTTTTGCAGGTCTGCATTGAGACGCTGCACGATGGCTGGCGGCAATCCCTTGGGAGCCAGAATGCCCTGGAAGGCATAGACCTCGGAATCCTTGAGACCCAGCTCGGCCAGCGTGGGAACATTGGGCAGATTGGGCACGCGCTTGGCCGTGCCTATGGCCAGAGCCCGCACCTTGCCGGACTGAATCACCGGCAGGCCCGATGCCAAATCCAGGAACATGCAGGGCACCTGGCCACCCATCACATCGGCCAGGGCGGGCGCAGCGCCCTTGTAAGGGATATGGGTCAAACTCGTGCCGGTGCGGTTCTTGAACAGCTCCATGGCCAGATGGTGGGGCGAGCCATTGCCGGGCGAGGCGTAGTTGAGCTTGCCGGGGTTGGCCTTGGCATAGGCCAGGAATTCCTTGAAATCCTTGGCTTCGAACGCGGGGTTGACCACCAGCGCCATGGGGAAGCGGCTGATGCCGCCCACATAGGTGAAATCCTTGTCGGGGCTGAAGGGCAGCTTGCTGAACAGGTGCTCATTGAACGCCAGGATGGCGTTGTCGGCCGACATGATGGTGTAGCCATCGGGCTTGGCCGAGGCGACGAGCTGGCCGCCGATATTCGTCGAGGCGCCGGGACGGTTGTCCACCACGATGGTCTGGTTCAGCGTCTTGCGCATGGACTCGGCCACGGTGCGGGCCAGCACATCGGTACCGCCTCCGGGTGGGTAGGGCACTACCCAGCGCACAGGGTTGGCGGGCCAGTCCTGCGCCATGGCGAAGGGGGATGCGGCAGCAGCCGAGCTGGCTGCCACGGCAGCCAGGAATTGACGACGATCCATCGTTTGTCTCCTTGAGGGTGATGTAGGGGGTTGTGGAATGATTTTTAGACCCCGCCAGGCTGCCTTTTCTATTAATTGATAGCTGCCTGCGCTTGTCTCTATTCGGCTTGAATCGGCTTTGACTCCGATTTTTGTATGGATGGCGGTTTGAAGCTCACGCGCTCGACCTGATAGCCTTTCTGACGCAGCAGCTCAGGCAGGCCCTTAGGCCCGACCATGTGCAGCGCACCCACGGCAGCAAACACGGTCTTGCCCTGCTGGAGCTGACGAACAATGCCATCTGCCATACCCGGATTGCGTCCATCCATGAGGCGCGCGTACTTGAGCCGATCACGCTCGGTCTTGATGCAGTCGCACCAGTCGGCATAGTTCTCCAGCTGTTTTTCATTGCCGCTGGCCCAGATATTCGCCAGCTGCTGCAGGATTTCCGGAGCCTTGGGGTCATCAAGCTGGTCCAGCCCGTCGCGCACGCTTTCCTGGACCTCCGCAGGGTCGTCGGAAAGCAGCTCCTCGAGCTGGGTCTGCGCCGACTCCAGCCCCAGCACGGGCTTGTGCAATGCATGGGCCATGCCTGCCAGCAGCAGATCGGCGCCAAACTCGGCCACCAGCCCCTGCTTGCGGCCCAGTTGGCTGACCAGTCCCAGCAGCTGAGCGTCCGGGCGTTGTGTGCTCAGATGCTCGGCACAGGCCTGCTTTCGCTGCTGCGCCAGCCGGGCTTCCAGCTCTGCGGGCAGCGCAGGGGCGTCGACACGGGCCTGGAAGCCTTCGATCAACTGCTGCATGACCTGCGGATTCAGCACATCAAGCTCCAGCGCCAGCAGGTCCGCCCCATACATGGAGCGCACGATGGTGCGGCCGGGCAAGATCCACTCCCGCTTGCCTACATGCAAAGTGCCGTAAAGCCAGCTGGTGCGCTCGCCGTCCTGCACGCGCCAGAGCAGGCCTCTGTCCTGCATATGGGGGGCCATGGCCTGCACTTCAGCGGGCGTTGGCAGGCTGAACGGCGGCGGGCAACTGGCAGCAGATTCGGCGGCAGGCTCTGCCGCCATGGACAGGCCCGTCAACAAAGCGAGCGCCATGGCCGGCACGGCCTTCAGAGGCAAAATCCAGCGCGAGAGATTAAGACTTGGCATGGGCATGGCGGCTACAACGAGGGCTTAGTCTTCAGAGCTATCGACAGGCTGAGCTTCGGGCAAGTCATCCTTGCTGCCTCCGGGCGGCGCAATGTTCTGGTCGATGGCACCGAAAATGCTCTGGCCGTCCTTGCCCTTCATCTCGATGCGGATGGTGTCGCCGAACTGCATGAACTCGGTCTTGGGCGCGCCATCCTGAATGGTCTCTATGCAGCGCTTTTCAGCGATGCAGCTATAGCCCTTGGGCCATTCCATGCGCTTGTTCTTGCCGCTGCCGGTCTCCACGCCCTTGTTGCTCACCGTGCCGCTGCCCACAATGGAGCCGGCGCGTACATTGCGGGTCTTGGCGATATGGGCGATCAGCTGGCCGAAGTGAAAAGTCATCTCCTCGCCCGCATCGCACATGCCGACCTTGCGGCCGTTCCAGGTGCTCTGCAGCGTCAGATGCAGACGGCCGCTCTTCCAGGCATCGCCCAGCTCGTCCAGTGTCACAGCCACGGGACTGAAGGCCGTGGCGGGCTTGCTCTGGAAGAATCCGAAGCCCTTGGCCAGTTCGCCAGGTATCAGATTGCGCAGGCTCACGTCATTGGCCAGCATGACGAGACGGATGCCGTCCAGTGCATCCCTGGCATCCGTGCCCATGGGCACGTCGCCGGTGACGACGGCGATCTCGGCCTCAAAGTCTATGCCCATGGCCGTGTTGGGGACGATCACATCGTCGCAGGGGCCGATGAAATCATCGCTGCCGCCCTGGTACATCAGCGGGTCGGTGTAGAAGTTGGCCGGCACCTCGGCATTGCGCGCCTTACGTACCAGCTCCACATGGTTGATATAGGCCGAGCCATCGGCCCACTGATAAGCTCGCGGCAGCGGTGCCATGCAGCGTTGGGGATCAAAGGGAAACGCGTGGCGGGCCTTGCCATGATTGAGTTCGTGCGACAGATCCTGCAGCTGGGGGGCCATATAGCTCCAGTCATCCAGCACCTGCTGCATGCGATTGGCAATGCCGGTGGCATAGCAGGCCTGGCTCAGGTCACGCGAGACCACGACCAGTTGCCCGTCACGCGAGCCATCCTTGTAGGTTGCCAGTTTCATTCTCTGTCCCTCTGCTCACGGCAGCGGTGCTGGCACAATGCCTGACAACGCTAGCCAAAATTACGATTGGTTAAATTGATTTAACTAAACAAAATACGATTCTATTGCAATGGAAAAGGAACGCGCAGGGATTCAGTCGGTCGAAGTGGGTTTCTCCCTCGTCGAGGCGCTGGCACAGGCCAGCGGACCGCTGATGCTCAAGGATGTCGCCGCCGCCGCCGGCATGAGTGCCGCCAAGGCTCACCGCTATCTGGTGAGCTTTCAGCGCATCGGACTGGTAACCCAGGACGAACGCAATTCGCGCTACGACCTGGGCCCTGCGGCGCTGAAGATCGGCCTAGCCTCGCTGGCCCGTCTAGACCCGGTGCGCCTGGCACGTGAACGCATCCCGGCACTGCTTGAGTCCCTTAATCACACGCTGGCCATCGCTGTCTGGGGCAATCATGGCCCGACCATCGTGCATTGGGAGGAATCGGCGCAGTCCGTCACCGCCAACCTGCGCCTAGGCGACGTCATGCCCATGCTGGCATCGGCCACGGGGCGCTGCTTCGGCGCCTGGCTGCCGCGCGAGGCGACTGCCGCATTGCTGGAGCCCGAAATCGAGCGTGCGCGCAAAGCCCGGCGCCAAGACCTGCCCCAGACCGAGGAAGCCGTGGCGGCCATACTGGCCGAAGTGCGCGAGCGCGGTACGGCCCGCGTGGTCGACACCGTGCTGCCGGGCATCGTGGCTTTTTGCGTGCCGGTCTTCGACGCGTCCGGCCATATCGTGCTGGGGCTGATGACCCTGGGCTCGCTCGCGACTTTCGACCCGGACTATGGTGGTGCAATAGACGCGCCGCTGCAGGCAGCCGCCCGCCAGCTTTCCAGCGATCTGGGCTGGCGCGCCGATCCCAACCACTGAAACCCGCAATCTCCGAATCACGCTCATGGGCCGCTCCCCTCAGGCAAGCCAGGCACACAAGACTCTGCTGCCCATCACCGGCTTGGTGTTGGCAGCCCATGGGCTGTTGCTCTGGGGTCTGCCAGAGCCGAGCCCCCCAGACAGGCCTGCCGACGCCCAGATCGTCATGGAGACGCGCATGCTGCAGGCGCCCTCTCCTACCCCGCCACCGCCTGCCGCCCCCAAACCGGCTGTGCCACCAGCACCGACGCCCCAGACTGCACCCCGCAAGCCGGCTCCTGCTCCCGTGCCCGTTCCCGTACCGGACGCACAGGATTCCATACCAAATCCACCTCCAGACCAGGAGCCACAAACGCAAGGCGCTCCTGAAACAGAAGCACCCGCCAATAAAGAGCAGCCCACTGCTGCAGCAGAGCCGGCTTCCGAGCCCATGGCCGAGCCTCCCGAAGCCAATGGTGCCGACACGGCCCGCCCCATCCATGTCACGCCCGCAGGCAGCGCGCCGCTGCCGCCTAGCTCTGTGCTGCCCGTCACATTGCCCAACTCCGCCACGCTGGAGTTCAACGCCTCGGGTCAGGTCAAGGGTTTTCAATACTCGGCCAACGCCCAACTGCAGTGGCAGCATGACGGCCAGTATTACCAGGCCAGGCAATCGATCAGCATGTTCTTGCTGGGCGAGCGCGCCCAAACCAGCGAGGGGCTGATTACCCCCAAGGGCCTGCAGCCGCTCAACTTCAGCGACAAAGGGCGCAAAACTCAGTCCGCCGCCTTTGACGTGGCCAGCGGCAAGGCGCACTACAGCGGCGGCCAGACCGATGCGGCCATTGGCGATGGCGTGCAGGACCGCCTCAGCGTCTTTCTGCAGCTCTCGGCCCTGATGGCCGCCGCCCCCGAAAAATACCCGCCAGGCACACTAATAGAGCTGACTACCAGCAGCGCACGCTCGGCGGTGCGTTGGCAGTTCCGCGTGGGTGCCAGCGAGGCGCTGGAGCTGCCGTTTGGAAGCGTCATGGCGCTGCGCCTGGACAAGCTGCCCGGCAAAAGCAGCAGCGACCAGCGCGGCTCGGTGTGGCTGGCTCCGGCCATGCAATACCTGCCCGTGCGCATCAAGCTCAGCCAGGGGCAGGATGACTTTGTCGATCTGCAGCTCAAGAAATACCAGCCCGCCCCGCAATAGCCCGCAGTGTCGCCTCCTGGCGTAAACCCCAAGGCCACCGCATCGAAAGCGCTCACTTACATTCCAGCCAAGGCCTGCAACCTGCACCGGCTCGGGCTGAACGCTGTCGCAGCGCTCAAGGACTTGCCTACTACAGCTTGGGAAAACCGGTTGCCCACAACCATGTCAAATCCATGGAATACTGTGCTCAAGTGCCAAGAGCAGGCATTTCCACCTTGAAATGCGGCACCCTGTCGCCATATCCATGGCAGGCATGCTCATAACGGAAGTGAAAGGGGGAACACCATGCAAATGCTTTACGACTCTGAATCCTTTGCGGTGCTCCATCTGCGTCCCGATATGGAAGCAGACGCTCCGGCAGGCAAAGCCAAGGCCGAGATCCAGCAACCCCATCAACTGCCGCGCCACGGCTTCGAGATCGTGGACAAGCGCTCGGGCAAGGAGGTGTATCTGGATGGCTCCTGGGCCGAAATGTTCCAGAAGCAGATCCTTGCCTGGCAGCAGGACGCCCCCACCGAGGAAGAGGTGGAGGAAATTCTCGACACCTACACGGGCCTGGCCCAGCAGCCGGTCATCATTCACTGAACACCTTGCAAAAGCCACTCGAAAGAGTGGCTTTTTTCATGTCTGGGGACATGCTTTAGCGCATGTCAGAAAAGCGCGAGCCGCTATGACTTTCTGCACAACAGCAGCAACACCCAGGCAGTCAGCATGCCGCCAAGAAAGCCAAGTAGCCACCCTCCCGCCCCCAGCGCCTGCCAGTAGCCCCAGTCAATGCCCTGCTCTGCGCAGTGAATCTCGCACTGGGGGTTGTGCTCCCAGGCCATCCACATCAAAAGTCCGCCCATCGCAAAGCCGACGCAGGCGCTGATGATCAGGACCGGCTTCCAGGGATTTCGCCCAATGCGGATCACGGCCTCGCCCCCGGCAGTGCTTTGTTCAGCCACCGGTACAGCGGCGCCACCAGCAGCAGTACGGCAATCAGCCGGCAGACCTGGAAGGCCGTGACCACGGGAACGCCCAGTTGCAGCACCTTGGCGGTGATGGCCATCTCGGTAATGCCTCCCGGCGATGTACCCAGCAGCAAGGTCACCCAGGGCAGGCCTGTGCCCCAGTGCAGCAGCCAGGCAAAACCGGCGCAGACTGCCATCAAGCCCACGGTACCCAGCGCCACCATGCCCAGCCAGCGCGGAGCCGTGTGCAGGAATTCACGTCGAAAACGCACTCCCAGGCTGACGCCGATCACCAGCTGGGCGGCATTCATCAGCCATTGCGGCACGGCCGACAGCTCCAGGCCTGCCATGGTCAAGCCCATGGATACTGCCAGCGCGCCAAGAAACCAGGGATTGGCGCGCCTGAGCTTGAGCATCAGCAATGCCCCCGCGCCAGTGGTCAGCACCAGCCAGGCAAAGCCGGACCATTGCACGGTGCGCACGCTGGGCAGCGTCAGGCTAGGATCGCCCTGCAATCCTGCCCATTGCAGGGCAAAAGGAATGCTCACCGTCACGATCACCAGCCTCAGGCTGTGCGCCGCAGCCACCAGATCGGTGCGCGCATGCTCGCGCTCTGCCAGCAGAGTCATCTCCGAGGCCGCGCCTATCGCGCCCGAGAAATAGGTCGTGGCGCGCAAGCGCTCTTTGTCCATGTCCGGCTGCGCCAGCATGGAGGCGGCCTGCACGCGATACAGCCAGCGCCCGAAGGCCCAGCCCAGCAGCAAGGCCCAGGCAATGGCCAGCGCAATCGCCCACCACAGGCCAGCCACCAGCTCGGTCACGGCAGGCGTGAAATACAGGCCCAGTGCTCCGCCTATCGTCCACTGCCCCAGATCGCGCAGCCTGGCCCAGCTCTGGGTGGGAGCTCCGCCAATCGATAGCAGGGAGACGGAAATCAGCGGACCCAGCATCCAGGGCAGCGGCGTATGCAGCATCAGACAGAGCTGGGCAGCCAGCCAGGCCAACAGCAGGGTGGCGGCCACACGGGCCAGAAACGCGGGGGGAAGCAATACGGACATGTGCACGGGAATCCGGCAAGGCACGACAATGGACGCGCGACAGGGGCAATGCCCCGCAGTATCGCGGCAAAACTCGGTGGGCAAAGCCGGTACGAAATCTACAGCTACGAAGCCATGCCCCGTCTTAGACGAATGCAATCAGCTCATATGTGGACTTTCATTTCTGCGGCGCGGCCGCACCAGCGTTTCAATCCTTTGGCCCTGACGGCTGTTGCCGGCGTCCTGCTGCTGGGCGGCTGTGCCCATCAAAGCGCTCAGTTGACCTCCGACACAGAATGGCAGCAGACACTGGGGCAGTGGGTCGGAACACCGGTCATCCTGCTCGGCGAGCAGCATGACCAGATCGCCCATCACCAGTGGGAGGCAGCTACCGTGCGCCACCTGGCAGCACAGGGCCGGCTAGCGGCCCTGGTGGTCGAGATGGCCCCTGCAGGCGGCAGCACCCGGAGCCTGCCCGCATCAGCCAACGATGAGGAGGTGAAAACCGCTCTGCAATGGGCTCAGGGCGGCGGCCCGGGCGGCTGGCCCTGGCAGGACTATGGCCCGGTGGTGATGGCTGCCGTGAAAGCCGGCGTGCCCGTGCTCGGCGGCAATCTGCCGCGCACCCGGATGAAGCAGGCCATGGGCGAGTCCCGCTACGACGCACACCTGCCGGCTGCGGGCTGGCAGCTGCAGCTCGATGCCATCAAGGATGGTCACTGCGGCCTGCTGCCCGAATCGCAGTTCGCGCCCATGGCCCGAATTCAGCTGGCCCGTGACGAATCCATGGCCAGAGTGTCTGAAACAGCCGTACGTGAGCTGGGCAAGCCCGGCAAAAGCGTGCTGCTGGTAGCGGGCCGCGGCCATGTGCGCAGCGATATCGGCGTGCCGACCTGGCTGCCAGCAGAGTTCAAGCAAAAAGTGGCGATAGCCCAATCTGATAAAGCGCAGACTGCTATCACGATGAAGGCAGACAAACAGCTGACGCTGGAAGGCAATGCCTCCGAGGACCAATGCCAGCAACTGCGCGAACAATGGAAAAACAAACCAGCGCCCAAGCCTTGACGGGCTGATGCAGCGCTGGTGATCCTCAGTCCGCGGTTGCGACAGCCACCAGCGGCTGCCCCTCACGCGTCTTTTCCAGCAGGCGCGTGAAGTCTTCGGCCGGCAAGGGCCGGCTGCAGAAATAGCCCTGAAAGTAGTCACAGCCTTTTTGCTGCAAGAACGTCAGCTGCTCCTGTGTTTCCACGCCTTCGGCCAGGACCTTCAGACCCATGGCATGACCCAGGGCAATGACCGAGCTGCTGATGGTCATATCGTCCGCGCTGTGCGGAATGTCGCGGATAAAGCCCTGGTCGATCTTGAGCAGATCGAGCGGAAAACGCTTGAGGTGCGCCAGTGAGGAATAGCCGGTGCCAAAGTCATCAATGGCCAGGCGCAGGCCCAGTTCGCGCAGGCGGTTGAGCACGGCCAACGCCTCTTCGGGCTTTTCGGCCAGTGCACTTTCGGTGATTTCCAGCTCCAGCAAGCTGGCCGGGAAACCCGACTTGTTGAGCGCATCGGCCGTGGCACCGGCAATATCGGTCAGCAAAAACTGATGCAGCGAGACATTGACCGCAATCGTCAGATCGGGCAGACCCGCAGCACGCCATTGCTGGCCCTGACGGCAGGCCTCGCCCAGCACCCACAGGCCCAGCGGACCGATGACGCCCGAGTTCTCTGCCACGGTGATGAAGCGGGCCGGAGAGATCAGGCCGTCCTCGGGATCCAGCCAGCGCACCAGAGCTTCCGCCCCCACCAGGCGCCCCGTCGCCAGATCGATCTGCGGCTGGTAATGCAAGCGCATGTGACCGAGGTCCAGCGCACGGCGCAGACGCGCCTCCATGGCCAGGCGCTCGCGCGCGGCCTGGGTCATGTTTTCATGGAAGAAGCACCAGGCATTGGAGCCCCTGGCCTTGGCTCCATACACCGCCGCATGGGCACCCTGCAGCAGATCGTCGGCCGTCAGCGCATGGTCGGGGTACAGACAGATACCGGCACTGACACTCACCACAACAGACAGCCCGTCTGGCGTGGTCCAGGGCTGGCCGGCTGCGGCCATCAGGCGCTCGGCCACCTCCACCGCACTGTTGCGGCCGCATATCGACTGGGCCACCACGCAGATTTCATCTCCCGCCAGGCGGCCGATGATGTCGCCGTGCCGCAAAGCGCCCTGCATCTGCACCGCCACATGCCTGAGCACCTCGTCGCCGATGGAATGGCCGTAGCTGTCGTTCACGTCCTTGAAGCGGTCGATGTTGAACAGCAAGACCGCCATGCTGCGCTTGCTGCCCTGGCTCAGCGCTACTGTCTCGCCCAGCATTCGCGTGAACTGCGCGCGGTTCGGCAAGCCGGTCAGGATGTCGCGATGGGCCAGAAACTCCAGCTGCTGCTCGCGCGCCTTCTCGGCCGAGATGTCGGTGAACATGCAGACGTAATGCGTCACCTTGTCGTTGGCATCCTTGACCGCGCTCAGCGACATGCGCTCGGGAAAGATCTCCCCGTTCTTTCGCCTGTTCCAGATTTCGCCCTGCCAGTGGCCCGTGGCGTGCATGCTGGCCCACATGGCGTCGTAGAAGGCCTTGTCATGCCGGCCGGACTTGAACATGCGCGGCGTCTTGCCCAGCATCTCCTGCTCGGAAAAGCCCAGCAGCCGCGTGAACGCCTGGTTCACCGAGAGAATGCGGCTGTTTGCGTCGGTTACCACCACGCCCTCGATGGTGTTGTCCACCACAGTGGAAGCAAGGCGGCTGCGCTCATCGGCCTCACGACTCGCAGTCTGGTCGGAGAGCAGGCCCGAGATCCGTATCAGGCGTCCGCTCTCATCCTTGTAGGCTTGGCCGCGTGCGCGAAACCAGCGATACAGACCGTCAAAGCACAGCAGACGTGCCGTCAGCACCAGCATGCTGCCCTGCTCCAGCGCCTGCTGGGCCTGGGCACGCGCAGCTGCGGCATCCTCGGGGTGCAGGCGCTGCTGGAAATCGAACTCGCGAGCCAGATCCTGGCCCTGGTAGCGCAGCAAGGCGCTCATGCCCGTGGAGAAATTCAGCCGCTGCTCCTGCGCATCCCATTCCCACACGCCATTGCCGCTGCCCTCCAGCGCCAGGCGCAACATGGTCTCGCTGCGCACCATCGCATTGCGCGCACTCACCATCTCGCTGAGATCCTGCAACACGCAGACCAGGGCCACCGGCCCGTCCACGCCCGATGCCGCCACGCGGCTGGTTGTGCACAGCACGGGCGTGACGTTGCCGGTGCCGGCATGCACGCATTGGCGCAGCACCTGGAAGTAATCAGTGCTGCCGTCCAGCAGGCGCTGCAGTTGCAGAGCAACTTCGTCCTGGTCATTCACCGGCACAAGAACGCGAAAGTCCTGACCGCGCAGAGACTCCACGCTGCGGCCCAGCCAGCCCGCCAGCTTGGCATTGGCCCAGACAATCTCTGCCCCGCCCACATGCACGCGAGCCATGCCGGCCGGTGCGTGACGCACCACCAACTCCAGCTCCTGCGCCGTCTCCCGGCCACGCTGGTCGGCACGCGTCTTTCGCTGCATAAACCAAAGTGCAACCAGCGCTGTCGCCAGCAACCAAACAATGAACAGGCCTATCTGCCAACGCAGCGACTGTCGATTCAGCGATACATCAAAATAGCCGAGCACGCCAGCCTGCGCCCCCAACCACAGCATCCCCGCACACAGATAGAGGGTGACAATCACCCGGGGTGTGAGCGGAGAATGCCCCTCCTCGCTTTTCATGAATTTCCTTTGTCCGCAGGGTCCTCGCCTTGCTGCGACAATTGCCGAGCTATGACCCAAGCCTATATTTTGACTTTATCCTGCCCAGACCGACTGGGCCTGGTGCATGCCGTTTCCGGATTCTTGCTTGAGCAAGGCGGCAATATTGAAGAAGCAGCGCAGTACAACGACCCGGTAACCGGTCTGTTCTTCATGCGCGTGCAGTTTGCCTGCGATGGCAAAGACGCCGCCTCCTTAAAGGCATCCGTTGCCGAATTAGCTGATCAATATCAAATGCAGTGGAGTTTGCACTCCAAAGCCGAGCGCATCAAGACCGTCATCATGGTCAGCAAGGAAGGCCACTGCCTCAACGACCTGCTGTTCCGCTGGAAGTCGGGCCTGCTGCCTATCGAGATCAAGGCCATCATCAGCAACCACCGCGAGTTCTATCAGCTGGCGGCCAGCTACAACATCCCCTTCCATCACATTCCCGTGACTGCCGCGACCAAGGCCCAGGCCGAAGAGCGCCAGTACGAGATCATTGAGGAAGAAGGCGCCGAGCTGGTGGTGCTGGCGCGCTACATGCAGGTGCTGTCCAACGACCTGTGCAAAAAATTGTCCGGCCGCGCCATCAATATCCACCACAGCTTCCTGCCCAGCTTCAAGGGCGCCAAGCCCTACTACCAGGCGCATGACCGCGGCGTGAAGCTGATCGGAGCCACCGCCCACTATGTGACGGCCGACCTCGACGAAGGCCCGATCATCGAGCAGGACGTGGCACGTGCCGACCATACCGACACCGTGGAAGACCTTACGGCCCGCGGCCGCGACACAGAGAGCCAGGTTCTGGCCCGCGCCGTGAAATGGCATAGCGAGCGCCGCGTCATTCTCAACGGTCACAAGACCGTGGTGTTCCGCTAAATCCCTGGGCTTGGGATTGATCATATGACCCGCAGCCCCGGCGCCTTGAACAGCATTACGGCCAGGCGGATTCCGCCGATACAGTGCCTGCTCACCTTCGAGGCTCTGGCGCGGCTGCGCTCGGTCACGTTGACGGCGGAGGAGCTGTGTGTAACGCCCAGTGCAGTCAGCCACCGGGTCAAGCAGCTTGAGCAGATTCTGGGGGCTCGCCTGTTTGGCCGAACGGATTTCTCGCTGACCACGGACGGCAGCTCCTATCTGGCCCATGTACGTGAAGGCCTGGGCGCCTTGCAACGCTTTCCAGGAGCCTCGGCATCGCCTGGGCGCAGACGCCTGAAGCTGGCCGTCACCCCCACCTTTGCGCGCGTGATCCTGATCCCGCGCCTGCGCCAATTCACCGAGGCCTACCCCGAGATCGACATTGCGCTGCAGGTGTCGATTCCGCTGCTGGATGTGATCGGCGAGGATGCCGATCTGATGGTTCGCTTCGGCGCCGGCCACTATGCCGATGTGGAGCACATCGAACTGGCCCGCGACACGGTCACACCGCTGGCCTCGCCCAGCTTCATCCGCGAACATGGCCCGTTCGAGCGCCCGGACGATCTGGAAGGCATGCCGCTGCTGCGCAGCCCGCTGGAGCCCTGGCGCACCTGGTTCGCCGCGACCGGCCTCGACATGGCCGAGCCCAACGAAGGCTCGCAGTTCAACGACATCGGCCTGATGTGCGACGCCGCATCGGCCAGCATGGGCATTGCCCTGGTACGCCACAAGCTCGGCGCCCCCTGGCTGGAAAACGGTACGCTGGTGCGCCTGTTCGATGTCGATGCTCCCAGCCCTCACGCACACTATCTGTGCTGGAAGACCGGCATCATGGACCGCTGGGAATGCGCGGCCTTCGCAGAGTGGCTGCGCAAGGCCATGGGCTGAGCTGCAATCTGGCAGCTTAGCGGCGGCGCAGCTCTTGCTCGCCGCCCCTGGCCTGGCGAGCAGGTCGTTACACGGGCTGCTCGGTAGACAACGAAGATGGAGCACTCACGGCATGAACCTGCAGCCCAGGCTTTACCCCGGCCTTGACCAGAACCAGGCACTCAACAGCGAAGCGTCTTCGCTGCTCATCCGCGCCCTGGCCGGCACGGGCAAGACGACCACGCTGGCCATCAAGGCCGCCGACCTGATCCGCACCCAGGGCGCGCGCAACGTGCTGATGCTGGCCTACTCGGAGGCCGGTATCAAGGCCATTCAGACGCGCCTGGACCGGCTCTCTGCTGTGCGCCTGGAAGGCCTGCATCTGCTCACTCTGGAGCATTTTTGCGGCCGCCTGCTCGAAGAGCAGGGCGACCCTGTCCCCAGGCTCTCCTCCGGCCTGGAAAAGAACCTGCTCATCCAGCAGGCGCATGAAGCGCTGTCGCAAGAGGCCGAGCGGCATGCCGAGCTCGACATACCCGAGCTGGCGGACTACTTCGCACGGCCTCTGGACATCAGCGCCTTCCTCGCCTTTGAGGCCCAGGCCAAGCAGTGCATGCTGGAACTCGACATCGACAACAGCGGCCTCGGTGCGCTGGCATATTGCCGCGACAGCGCTCTGGACTACGGCCTGTACCGGCTGCTGCGCAGCTATGAGCGGCTGCGCGCAGGCCCCACCCAGGAGCCGCTGTTCTATGCGCCCGGCGACTGCACCTACGCGCTGGCCTGCCAGCTGGCAGCACTGGACTTCGATGCCGGCTTCCCGCTGCTGCAGGGTCGCTTCGAAGCCGTGCTGTTCGACGAACTGCAGGATCTGGATGAGGCCGCTCTGCTGGTGCTGCGCCATCTGGCGCGCGGCAACGGGCGCTTCATCGGTGTCGGCGACTTCAACCAGCACATCCTGCCGGGCGCCTCCTCCATCTTTGGCGACAGCGCCCAGCGCATCCTGCAGGAGCTGCCCGCGGGCACCGCCCAGGCCACGCTCAACACGACCTATCGCTTCGGCCCCGTCATCTGCCAGGAACTCAACCAGCTCTTCGGCACGGAGTTCGACGCCCATTACCGCAACGCCTCGGCCTGGTTCGAACATCGCCAGGGCGATGATGAGGACTGCGCACGGCAATTGCTGGATATTCATGCCGTCGTGGCCCGCCTGCCCCGCAAACCGCAGGACCCGCCGGCCGTGCTGCGCGTCATCCTGCATTCGCCCGAAGATTCGGTGCTACTCGAATGGCTGTTCGCACACGAGGGCGTGCACTATGCCTGCAAAGGCATGCAGCGCTTCTACCAGCGCCGCGAAATCGCACTGGTGCTGGCCATGCTGTGGGTCATGCAGGGTTGCAGCGGCGGTGCGCTGCTCTCACAAGGCATTCTGAACAGCGCTGCCGAAGGTCTGATGCGCTATGTGCGCAATGCCAGCCCGCCCGACCGGGATCTGCTGGCCAACGGCCTGTTCGACATGACTGCACTGGGTGACGCCCCGCCGGAGTCCGACACGCTGCGCATTGCCGCCGAACTCATGGGACAGCAAGCCGCCATGCGCCGCTTCCTCGCCGCCTACATCGCACCAGACTCCCCCTGCGCCCGGTTGCTGGCCCTGCCCGCCGACCAGTGCGCCGATGCGGGGCAGTTGCTCCAGCACCCTCTGTTGCGACAGTTCTTTGCCCAGGCCCCCATCAGCCAGGAAGAACTGCGCCAGTGCCTGGCCAGCCTGCAAGCGCTGTCGCGCATCTGCACCGGGCTTTCCGTCGATGAATTCCTTGGCCGCCTCAGCCTCATGGTCCAGTCGAGCATCGCGCAGCATCAGCGCCATGAAAAACCCAGCTTGCAACTGCTCACGGTAGAACGCAGCAAAGGCCATGAATACGAGTATGTGGCCGTACCCTTCGTCAATCCCAGGCACTTCTCGCCCAATGCGAGTGACCCACAACGCAACATGCTCTACGTCGCCATGACCCGCGCCAGCAAGCGCCTGTGGATACTGGAAAGCAGATGACGACGCAAGGCCATGGGGCGATGCAGATCAAGCCCGTATCTCATAAGCGGGTCAAAACACCATAACGTCGCCCCCAGCCGACATAGCCACAGTTGCCCTCTCCCACCCTTGTTGCAGCCCTCCCACCATGGACTCACAACAACGAGGAGGAGACCCATGCAAACCCCATTGCGCTGCGCCTGGCTACTGGCCGCCGGAATCACCGCCAGCCTGACCCTGCATGCGCAGGAGAACAACCTCACCATAGGAGCCAGCTTGCCGCTGTCAGGCTCGCAGGCCGAGGCCGGCAAGGAAGGCCTGAGCATCATGCAGGCGCAGGTGGAGGCATTCAACAAGCAGGGAGGCCTGGGCGGCAAGCCTTTGACACTCAAGGTGCTCGATGATGGCTACGAGCCACAGCGCGCCGCCAGCAATGCACGCCAACTGATCCAGGAAGGAGCCCTGGCCCTTCTCAACTGCTGGGGCACGGCCAGTTGCACAGCCATGCACCCCGAGGTTCAGCAAGGCCAGACGGCCCTGGTGGGCGTGATTGCCGGAGCCGGCAGCATGCGCCAGCAGCCGGGCCGTTTCATCTATCCACTGCGCGCCAGCACCCAGGCTGAAATCGCGGCCATGCTGCAGCAGATGCAGACCATAGGTCTGCGGCGGATCGCCATCGTTCACCAAAACGACGGCTTCGGCAAAGACAGCCTGCAGATTGCCCTGACCGCCTTTGCCGCCAAGGACCTCAAACCCGTCATCACGCTGGCAGTGGAAGCATCGGGCAGCAACACCCCGGATCTGGCCAGGCAACTGGCCGCCCTGCCCGATCTCCAAGGCGTCATCGTGCTGGCGGGCGCCTCTGCCACCATAGGTCTGATCACCATGGGCAGACAGGCTCATGTCATGGCGCCTTTCTACAACCTGGCCGCCCAGGCCAACCGTGCTGTGGTGCAAGGGCTGGGCCCTCATACGCGCGGCATTGCCTTCACCACCCTGGTGCCCAGTCCCTGGAAGGGCGCGGTTTCGGCTATCAAGGACTACCAGCAGCTCCTCGGCCACGGCGGCATGCCGCCTGCCTCCTATCTGGGCCTGGAAGTCTTTCTCAACACCCGAACCCTGCTGGATGCGCTGCGTAAGGCTGCGCCCACAAGCAGTCGAGCGGGCCTGCTGACCGCCCTCGACGCCATGGGCGAGATTCGCTACGGCACCATGCATCTGCGCTTCACACCGCCTCGCACCGGCTCCAGCTATGTGGGGTTGACCATGATTGATGCAAGCGGCCATTTCAGGGAATAAATCAACTCCAGGTCTTATTCATCAATCGTCAATAGCTATCGCTTCAAGAGCAAATATCATCATCGTCTCAAAGCATTTCAAGCAGCTTTGCAATAAAGCTCACACCAATGCGCGGGCGCATCCCCTACATTTGCAGGCATGACGTCCGCCAGCACTTTTACCGATCTCGTCGCCACCTCCAGCGCAGCTGCCAACGCCGCGCATCACCCGCCCGAGCAGTCCGAGCGTGCTCGGCGCCAGGCAGAGGTGGTGGAGGCTCTGCGCCCCCATGTGCCGGCGCATGCCCTGCTCTATCAGAGCGAAGACACCACGCCCTATGAGTGCGACGGACTGACGGCCTACCGCCAGCGCCCGCTGCTGGTCTGCCTGCCCGAGACTTATGCACAGGTGCAGGCCGTGCTCAAGGCCTGTCACGCCATAGGTGCCCCTGTCATTGCACGTGGCGCCGGGACGGGGCTTTCGGGCGGCGCCATGCCTCACCCCATGGGCGTGACGCTGTCGCTGGCCAAATTCAACAAAATCCTCAAGGTCGATGCCTACAGCCGTACAGCCCTGGTGCAGTGCGGCGTGCGCAACCTCGCCATCAGCGAAGCCGCTGCCCCCTACGGTCTGTACTATGCACCCGACCCCAGCAGCCAGATCGCCTGCACCATCGGCGGCAATGTGGCCGAGAACTCGGGTGGCGTGCACTGCCTCAAGTACGGGCTCACGGTACACAACGTGCTCAAGGTCAAAGGCTTCAGCATCGAAGGCGAGCCCGTCGAGTTCGGCTCGGATGCACTCGACACCCCCGGTCTGGACCTGCTGGCCATCATGATAGGCAGCGAAGGCATGCTGGCCGTGGTGACCGAGGTCACGGTCAAGCTCGTGCCCAAGCCCCAGCTGGCGCGCTGCATCATGGCCAGCTTCGACGATGTGCGCAAAGCCGGCGACGCAGTGGCCGCGGTGATCGCGGCCGGCATCATTCCGGCCGGGCTGGAAATGATGGACAAGCCCATGACGGCCGCCGTGGAAGACTTTGTGCGCGCCGGCTACGACCTCACGGCCGAAGCCATCTTGCTGTGCGAAAGCGACGGCACGCCCGAGGAGGTGGAGGAAGAGATCGCCCGCATGAGCGAGGTTCTGCGCCACGCCGGCGCCACGGCCATCACCGTCAGCGAAAGCGAGGAAGAGCGTCTGCGTTTCTGGAGCGGACGCAAGAACGCCTTCCCCGCCAGCGGCCGCATCAGCCCCGATTACATGTGCATGGACTCCACCATTCCCCGCAAGCGTCTGGCCGACATCCTGCTGGCGATTCAGGAGATGGAGAAGAAATACCAGTTGCGCTGCGCCAATGTGTTCCATGCAGGAGACGGCAATCTGCACCCCTTGATCCTGTTCGATGCCAACAACCCCGACGAACTGCACCGCTGCGAGCTGTTCGGCGCCGACATTCTGGAAACCAGCGTCGCCATGGGTGGCACGGTGACGGGCGAGCATGGTGTAGGTGTGGAAAAGCTCAACAGCATGTGCACCCAGTTCACAACGGCCGAGAACGCCCAGATGTTCGCACTCAAGGCAGCGTTTGATCCGCAATCGCTGCTCAACCCCGGCAAGGTGATTCCCACGCTCAACCGCTGCGCCGAGTACGGCAAGATGCTGGTGCGCGGCGGACAGATTGCCCATCCAGATCTGCCGCGCTTTTAACCTCCAGGAGAGCCATGCAGCGCAAATACCGGTTGATTCTGAGTCTGTCTGCGCTGCTGCTCATGGCTGCCAGCCCAGGTGCGCATGCGCGCGGCTATGCCTCCACTGGCAAATGCGGTATCTATCCGCGCCTGGCCATCACCAGTCCCCCAGGCACCTGCGTAGGGCTGATAGCCGACGATGCCCATGGCCTGCGCTTTCCGCGCCGCGCATTGGAGATTGAGCCGGGCCGTATCTGGGTGCTGGACATGGGCAACTGGATGCCCCAGGTGGGCCAGCTGATCGAGCTGCGGCTGCCGCCCGACGCCGCCACTGCAGCCAATGCCAACACCACGGCCAGGGCCGTCGAAGCCAGAGTGTTGCTGAGCAAGCTCAACTATCCTTCGGGAATGGCGCGCGGGCCGGACGGCAAAATCTATATCGGCGAGGCCGACAAGATATGGCGCGCTGCGGTGCCTGCACTCGGACAGACACCTCAGCCCGAGATGCTGGCCAGCGGCCTTCCGGCCGACGGTGCGCACCTGCTCAAGGAGCTGGCGTTTGCGCCGGACGGCAGCCTCTACGTCAATATGGGCTCGGCCACCGATGCCTGCCGGGGTGAAGACCAGAAGCAACCCGTGCCCTGCCCCGAACGCGCCACGGCCATGCCGCGCGCTGCCGTCTGGCGCATGGTGCTGCAGGCTGGCAAGCAACCCGTCAAGGAATTCAAACCCTTTGCCAGCGGTCTGCGCAACTCCATGGCGCTAGCCGTAATGCCCGACGGCCCTGCGGCAGGCACCGTCTGGCAAGGCGAAAACAACATCGACTACCGCGACCCCAAACAGCCGCCAGAAGAGCTCAACCTGCTGCGCGCGGGTGCCGACTACGGCTGGCCTTACTGTACAGGCGCACGCCAGAACGCACAGGGCTATGAAAAGCGCTTTGACTGCAGCAAGACCGAGGCGCCGCATATGCTCTGGCCCGCCCATGTGGCTCCGCTGCAAATGCTGGCCACGCCTGCGGGCAGCGCATTTGGCGGGCAATTGCTGGTGGCCTGGCACGGCCAGCGCGCAGACGGTCAACGCCTCGTGGGCTTTGCGCGCGACGGCAAGGGCCGCCCCTCTGGCAAGCCCATTCAATGGCTGAGCAACTGGGACGCCAGGCCCGGACTGCGTCCCGGCGGCC
The DNA here is from genome assembly GCF_000761245.1 of Comamonas testosteroni. Classification (GTDB taxonomy): domain Bacteria; phylum Pseudomonadota; class Gammaproteobacteria; order Burkholderiales; family Burkholderiaceae_C; genus Comamonas; species Comamonas testosteroni_C. Next base: position 339,035 of record NZ_AWOR01000068.1, read on the forward strand.
GCCCCACGGGCATGGGCCTCGATCATGCGGGCCGCCTGCTGGTGGTGGAGGACTTCAACCGCAGCCTGCTGATGCTGATGAGTGAAGCGGGCACGGCGCCAAGACCCAAGTAGCCCAGGCAAGACGCTCAGTTCAGCAGATCGCGTCCACGCGCCAGAAACCTCGCGTACTCCTCGTCGGGGACAAACAGGCCGCCCGTAGTCCAGACAATATGTGTGGCGTTTGCCATGTGCGGCAGCAGCTTCTGGCGCTGCAGATAATCCTGACCCGCAGCACTCTCCAACAAGGCGCGCGGACCGCCAAAGCCCGCTGCGGCCGATGGCTCGATCTGCAGCCCCTCTCTATCCTGCAGCAGGCACAGATGGCGAAACAGGGTTTCGTCCTCCACCGTGAAAACTCCGCCGAGAAAGCCTCGCACCACGTCGGCAGCCAGCTCCGATGCACGCGGCACTGCCAGACCATCAGCCTCGGTCTGGTTGTTCAGGCCCAGCTCATAGACCGAAGGATGGGCGTCCAGACCAGGCAGCGCTGCAGCACCGGCCAGCATCTCCACCATGAAACAGGGCGACTGCACAGGCTCGGCAAAAAAACAATGCACATGCGGCCCGAATGCCTGCTGCAGACCCAGCGCCACGCCGCCGGGCGCGCCCCCTACGCCGCAGGGAATATAGACAAACAAAGGATGCGTTTCATCCACGGCAATCTTGTTGTCTGCAAGTTGCGCGACCAAGTGCGGAGCCGCCGCCGCATAGCCAAGCAGCAGCGAAAGCGAATGCTCGTCATCCACAAAGTGACAATGCGCATCCTGGTCGGCCAGCGCGCGGCCTGCAGCAACGGCCTGGGCATAGTCGCCGGTATGCTCCACCACCTGCACGCCACGGGCGCGCAGGCGCTGCTTTTTCCACTCCTTGGCATCAGCAGACATATGGACCGTCGCCTTGAAGCCCAGACCCGAAGCCATGACGCCAATCGACAGGCCCAGATTGCCCGTGGAGCCTACCGCCACCTGGTACCTGGCGAACATCGCACGCGCAGCATCGCAGGCCAGTTGCAGATAGTCGCCGTCGGCCAGCAGGCCATGCTGCAAAGCGATCTGCTCCGCATACTCCAGCACCTCATGCACGCCACCGCGCGCCTTGATGGAGCCCGCCACTGGCAGGCTGTGATCGGCCTTGAGCCAGAGCCGGCCCAGTTGCTCGGGCAGCTGCAAAGCCTGCTGCATCTGCGGCACGTGCAGCAGCGCCGACTCAATACGCCCGCCAGACGCCTGCAGCTCTGGAAACAGCCGCGCCAGCAAGGGTGCAAAACGTTCAAAACGCTGTACAGCCTGCTGAACCTGAGCTGCGTCTATGGAGTGTGTGGACCGAGCCCCTTCGCTGCGCCCGGCCCATAGCGCGGGCCGGGCATGACGCAGGTCGTCAACAAGGTCGCGCAGTGCGGAGAAAGTCATGGCTGGCATCCATCGTCATACAAGACCGCCATATTAGGGCCAATGGTGCATGCCAGACAGGTCCGCAAAGGCGCAGCATGGTCGCTATACCTCGCCCATGGCAGGGTCGCTGATCGTGTGCTGACCAGTTTCCACGCGACCGGCAAAGCGCCGGTAGTACGCTGGATCGCTGCTGCAGGTTACGGCAAAGTCATACCACTGGCCGCTGGCCTTCAGCTCCCAATGCCTCTCGGCGCTGGCGGCGGCGGCAACACTAACCGTCCATGGACCGTCGCTCAGATAGGCCATGGGTGTGACGGTGAACACCGCAGACTGAGCGCCCTTGTTCATCAGATCCACGTAGACATTGCCATTGGTGATGTCGTAACACACACGCACCTCGGGGGCGGCCTGTGTACTGCCCAGGCGATTCAGGTCGCCCTTGAAGTGGCGGTGAAAACCGTTGGGGCCCAGCACCCAGAGGTCGTACTTGCCGAAATTATCACGCACGGCATCCCAGGTATCGGACAGAGTCTTGCCCGCTTCCACCATATAGCGGCGCGGCGTGCGATCGAGCTTGTAGCGGTCATAGACATGGAAGACTGCCGCCTGCGTACCGGTGTTGGCAAACACCAGCTCCACCTGGCTGTTGGCCTGACAGCGCGCACTGGTGTGTAGCTCGTAGGGCAAGGCCCGCGACGGACGCGTACCGCCTGCCTGCAAAGGCAGTTGCATATCGCGCGGCACCGGCACCGCGGGCAGCTTTTGCTGATCGGCGCGCAGCTGGTCGGCGACATCGCGTGTGGACCGCCCGGCCAGCACGGGCAGTGCCTCGTTGTTCGGCGTCTTGAAGTTGAAGGTGCTCAGAAGATCTCCACATACCGCACGGCGGAACGGGCTGATATTGGGCTCCTTCACGCCGAAGCGGGCCTCCAGAAAACGCAGCACCGACGTATGGTCGAACACCTGCGAGTTGACCCAGCCGCCACGGCTCCAGGGCGAGATCACATACAGCGGAACGCGCGGCCCGGGACCGTAGACACGGCCATCGGGGGCGGGCTGGCTGCGGCTGCCTGCCGGTGCGCCATGCGTGAAGTACTCGGCCTGCAGATCGGCTTGCGGCAGCGTGGTCTTGCCTGCATAGGTCTTGTCGGCGTTCTGCGATGGCGCCGAGGGAGAAGGCATATGGTCGAAGTAGCCATCGTTCTCGTCGAAGTTGACCAGCAGCACGGTCTTGCTCCAGACATCGGGATTGGCCGTCAGCGCGTCCAGCACCTCCTGCAGAAACCAGGCGCCCTGCACAGGGCTGGATGGGCCGGGGTGTTCGCAATAGATGGACGGTGCATTGACCCAGGACACCTGCGGCAGCTTGCCTTCGCGGATATCGCGCTTGAAGGCGTCCAGGTATTCCTCTGGCTTGTTGCCGGGCAAGGTGTTGGCAACGCCTTTGTACAGCGGGTTGGCTGCGTTGTCGCTGGCCGCATCATAGGCGTGGTAGGGCAAGGCCTGGCCGGTGTTGGTATACGGCGCATTGGGTGCGCCGCCGCTGGAGACCGGAAAGCCGGAGGCCAGATTCGCTCGGCGAAAGTTCTGGAACGCCCCCAGCATGTTGTCGCCCCACTCGTCGGGCATGTTCTGGTAGCTGATCCAGCTCACCCCGGCTTCCTGCAGCCGCTCGGCATAGGTCTTCCATGTGTAGCCGGTGTTGGCATCGCTGGGCACGCCGTTGATGGCATCCCACTCGTTATTCACGAACGCCACGTTCTGCGGTATGGCACCGTTGGTGCCTGTCATGTGGAATGACCGATTGGCGTCGGTGCCGGTGTGCATGGCGCAGTGGTAGGCATCGCAGATCGTGAAGGCATTGGCCAGCGCGAACTGGTAGGGCAGCTCCTGCTCCTTGAAATAGCCCATGGAGGTGTCCGTCTTGGCCACGGGCCAGCGCGACATGCGGCCGTTGTCCCAGGCCTGCTGACTGTCCAGCCAGGAATGGGGGGTGCCGGAAACGCGCTGCGCATTGTTGGCCGTCCCGTCCAGATGGTAGGGCGTGATGACCGTACCGTTGGTACGCTCCTGCTGCCAGACCTTGCGGCCGTTGGGCACGGGAATCGTCATCCGGTCGCCAAAGCCGCGCACCCCTTTGAGCGTGCCGAAGTACTGGTCGAAGGAACGGTTTTCCTGCATCAGGATCACCACATGCTGCACGTCCATGACGGTGCCCGTGACGTTATTGGCAGGAATGGCCAGCGCACGGCGGATGCTCGGAGGAAAGGCGGCCAGTGCGGCAGCGGAAAAGGCGGCGTTCTTGCCGGCCTGCAGAAGGTTGCGTCGCGAAATCATGGTGAAGCCTTGTCTGTCACCGCGCTCAGGGAGCACAGCGCATCTCCGGCTTGGCCGGCTCGGTGGGGGTCGTGGGATTGGTGGGGGTCGTCGGGGCAGGCGGGCTGTCATCGCTGCCACCACAGGCGGCCAGCGTGGCGGCCGTCAGGCAGACGAGCGCCAGCGCCTTGATCAAACGCTTGTTTTGCATGGAGTCTTTCGCTTGGATGTCGACAGGTTTCGACCGGCAAGAATCTAGGAAAAGCTCGTGTCATCCCGATGACGTTCGTGTTTCAGTACGTTTCTTCGCATCGGGCCAGCGCTCAAGATTCGCGAGCCTTGCTCGGCACGAAGCGCCATGCAAAAAGGGCCGATGCATTCGCATCGGCCCTGTGCAGAAAACATCGAAACGCCAGTCAGAACGCTGGCGCTTGCACGGCTACTCGCGCTTCTGGTAACCGAGTCTGTACAGCAGCGGAAGCACCAGCAGCGTCAGCACCGTGGACGAAAGAATGCCGCCAATCACCACCGTGGCCAGCGGCCTTTGCACCTCTGCCCCCGTTCCCGTGGCAATCGCCATGGGCACAAAGCCCAGCGATGCCACCAGAGCCGTCATCAGCACGGGACGCAGACGCGTGAGCGCCCCTTCGGTGACGGCCTGTTCAACGCTCATGCCCTGCTCGCGCAGCGAACGGATATAGGCAATCATGACCAGGCCGTTGAGCACGGCCACGCCGCAGAGTGCGATAAAGCCGATGGCCGCCGAAATGGACAGCGGAATTCCGCGCAGCCACAGCGCCGCGATCCCGCCCGTCAATGCAAACGGAATGCCGGTGAAGACGATGAGACCGTCGCGTACATTGCCGAACATGGCAAACAACAGCGTGAACACCAGCGCCAGTGCCACGGGCACCACGATCATCAGGCGCTGGCGGGCCGACTCGAGGTTCTCGAAGGTTCCGCCCCAGCGTGTCCAGTAACCTGCAGGCAACGCAACGCCTTCGAGTTCCTGCTGAGCCTGCGCCACGAAGGAGCCGATATCGCGCCCGCGTACGTTGGCGCTGACAACGATGCGGCGCTTGCCGTCCTCGCGGCTGACCTGGTTGGGCCCCGGTGCCAACTCCACCGTCGCCACCGATGACAGCGGCACAAAGCCCAGACGCCCGTCGCCGCCGCGCGGCAGCGCAATCGGCAGGCGGCCTATGCTGTCCACATCGCTGCGCATCGCCTCTGGCAGGCGGACCTGGATGGCAAAACGTCGATCTCCCTCGAATACCGTGCCGGCTTCACGCCCGCCGAATGCCGTGCTGATGGCATCTTGCACATCGCCCATGTTCAGACCGTAACGCGAGGCTTTTTCGCGGTCGATCTGTACCGTGAGCATGGGCAGGCCCGTGGTCTGCTCGACCTTGACCTCGGAGGCACCAGGAATCTTTTGCAGCATGGCAGCCACGGCCTGTGCGGACTTTTCCAGCTGAGCCATGTCATCGCCGAAGATCTTGACGGCCACATCGCTGCGCACGCCCGAGATCAGCTCATTGAAGCGCAGCTGTATCGGCTGCGAGAACTCGTAGTTGCTGCCCGGAATCTTTTCTACAGTCTCTTGTACGGCAGCCAGCAGATCGTCACGCGAGCGTGCCGGATCGGGCCATTGCTCACGCGGTTTGAGCATGATGTAGCCGTCCGAAATATTAGGCGGCATGGGGTCGGAGGCGATCTCTGCCGTGCCGGTGCGCGCAAACACGCGCTCGATTTCAGGGAACTGCTTTTTGAGCTCGCTCTCGATCTGCATCTGCATCTGCACCGACTGCGTAAGGCTGGTGCCCGGTATGCGCAGCGCCTGAATCGCAAAGTCGCCTTCATTGAGATTGGGCGCAAACTCACTGCCCATGCGCGTGGCCAGCAACAGACTCAGGGCGACGATGACGCTGGCCGCCGTCAACACCACTGCTGGTGCATGCATGACCTTGTCCAGCACTGGCGCATAGGCACGGCGCGCCCACTCCATCAGACGGTTTTCCTTCTCGGCCACCTTGTCGCCCATGAACAGTGCGATCGCGGCAGGGATGAAGGTGATAGACAGCAGCATGGCCCCCAGCAGCGCGATCACCACCGTCAGCGCCATGGGGTGAAACATCTTTCCTTCCACACCGGTGAGCGCAAAAATGGGCAGATAGACCACCATGATGATGAGCTGACCGAACAACAACGGACGCCGAGCCTCCTTGGCTGCCGCAAACACTTCTTCGAAACGTTCGCTGCGGGTCAACGATCGGCCTGCTGCCGCCTGCGCATGGGCCAGACGGCGCACGCAGTTCTCCACGATCACCACCGCGCCGTCAATGATGATGCCGAAGTCCAGCGCCCCAAGGCTCATCAGATTTGCGCTGACGCGCATCTGCACCATGCCCGTGAAGGTGAACAGCATGGACAGCGGAATGATGAGCGCCGTGATTAGCGCTGCCCGCAGATTGCCCAGGAACAGGAACAGGATCGCCACGACCAGCGCCGCACCTTCGATCAGGTTCTTCTTGACCGTGGCAATGGCCTTGTCCACCAGATTGGTGCGGTCGTACACCGTCACGGCCTTCACGCCGGGCGGCAGACTTTTGTTGATCACCTGCATGCGCTCATGCACCGCCTGCGCCACTGCGCGGCTGTTCTCGCCAATCAGCATGAACACCGTACCCAGCACCACTTCGCGACCGTTGTCCGTGGCTGCCCCCGTACGCAGCTCACGGCCCAGGCCCACATCGGCCAGATCGCGCACACGAATCGGCTGGCCTTGCGCCGAGCCCACGATGACTTCGCGAATATCGGCAATGCCCCCCACCTGCCCCGGTGCGCGGATCAGATACTGCTCACCCTGGCGTTCGATATAGCCGGCCCCCACATTGGCGTTGTTGCGCTCCAGCGCCGTGACGATATCGGCCAGCGTGAAACCATAGGCAGCCAGCTTTTGCGGCTGCGGTGCCACCAGATATTCCTTGGCGAAGCCGCCAATGGAGTTGATCTCGGTCACGCCCGCCACATTGCGCAACTGGGGCTTGATGACCCAGTCCTGGATCTCGCGCAGATCCATGGGCGTATAGGGCGTGCCGTCTGGCTTGGTGGTGCCGTCATCGGCCTCCACGGTCCACAGATAGATCTCGCCCAGCCCCGTGGAAATAGGCCCCAGCGCAGGCGCGACGCCGGCCGGCAGGGCGTCGCGCGCCTGCTGCATGCGCTCGTTAACCAACTGGCGCGCAAAGTAGATGTCCGTGCCGTCCTTGAACACCACGGTCACCTGGGACAGGCCGTAGCGCGACAGCGAACGGGTCTGCTCCAGGCCCGGCAGGCCGGCCATCACGGTCTCGATGGGGAAGGTGACGCGCTGCTCGGTCTCCAGCGGCGAATAGCCGGGCGCCGACGTATTGATCTGCACCTGCACATTGGTGATGTCGGGCACGGCATCGATGGGCAGGCGCTGGTAGTTGTAGATACCCAGGCCCACCAGGGCAAGCGTGGCCAGCATGACCAGCCAGCGCTGGGCAATGGCAAAGCGGATGATGCGCTCAAACATTCAAACTCCAAAACAGGATTCAGGGCCCGCGCTCATTTGCGACCTGACAGAGGGACACCGAGCAAGGGCCGCCTCGCAGCGGGGCCGCCCAGGCGAGGGGGTCGTCCCTTGGGGGAAGGCGCGCCGCGCCTCAGGGGGTTCCATTTAATGCACATGCTCGGCCGTGGCCTTGCCCAGCTCGGACTTCAGCACGAAGGCCCCGTCCTTCACATAGCGCTGGCCTGTACTCAGGCCCTGCAGCACTTCGGTGTTCCGGCCATCGGTCTTGCCCAATTTCAGGGCCTGCGCCTTGAAGCCGCCGTCCACCGGCACAAACACCACGGGCTTGTCGCCGTCGATCTTCTGGATGGCCGCACTGGCCACCGTCACCGCCGCCTTCTGGCCGGATGCCGTCAGTTCCACATTCACGAAGAGGCCCGGGCGCCAGATACCATCCGGGTTGTCCAGGGTGATGCGTGCCGGTGCCGTGCGGGTTTCCTGCCCGATCAAGGCGCCCACATAGGCCACCGTCCCCGTGGCTCTCGATTCAAAGGCCGTCGCATGCACAGTGGCCTGTTCGCCCACGCGCACAAAGGGCAGGTCGCCAGCGGCCACCTTCATTTCGGCCCAGACCGAACGCAGATCGGAGATGGTGAACACGGCCGTGCTGTCCTGCACGGCCTCGCCCACGGAGAGATGCTTTTCCACCACCACCCCATCGAAGGGCGTGCGCAGCTCGAAGCGGTTCAGCGCCCCGGCAGAGCCTGAGCCAGCACCGATCGCAGCCAGCTTCTGCTGCGCATTGGCGGACGCGATCTCGGCCTCGCGCAGCACCTGCTGGGCCTGCAGATAATCCTGCTCGGCCGAGATCTTTTCCTGCCACAACTGCTTCTCGCGCTGATAGGTGGTGCGCGCCAGTGCGAGGCGCTTTTGCGCGGCCATCAGCTCGCTGCGCTGCTCGGATACCGCAGGGCTGGTCAGGGTGGCCAGCAACTGGCCCTTCTTTACCACCTGCCCCAGATTAGCCGCCACACTCTCCGCCACGCCCGCCACCCGCGGCACCACATGGGCCGTCCTGTCCTCGTTGAAACGAATCTCACCCGGCAACTGCAGCATGCTGGCTATCAACGCCGGGCCGGCCTCGGCCAGCGCCACGCCCGCAGCCCTGGCACGCTCGGCATCGAGTTTGAGCAGGCCTTCATCCTCATCATCGGCATGAGCGGATTCGGGCTTGACTGCGGTTTTTCCGGTGCTTGCTGCCTGTTCATGCCCAGGCTCGCTGCCATGGTCATGCCCCTCTTTTTCGTCATGCTCATGCCCACTCTTTTCTTCATGGGCATGACTCTTTTCTGCAGCTCCGTGGGCATGGCCTTCCGCGTTTGCAGCCGCTGGCTGCGTACCGTAGACAATGGCTGCAGCAGCGGCCGCACCCAGCGCCAGAATGATGGCGATGGCAATCGCCGTGCGGCGTGGCTTAGGGGATGTGGAATTCATGATATGTGCTTGTTCTTACTCAAGACCGGGCACATCGCCCAGTTGGCGGGTGATGTCGGCAGCCGCCTGATGGGTTGCCACCAGCTGCTCCAGATAGAGGCTGCGCGCCTCGGCCAGCGTGCGCTGGGCGTCCAGCACTTCCAGGTAGCTGAACTTGCCCATGGCAAAGCCCTTGGCAGCAACTTCGTAGGCGGACTGGGCCGCCGGCAGGACCTGCTGCGCCAGTTGCTCGGCCTGGGCCCGGCTGGTCTGCAGCTGCTCGCGTTGCTGCTGCAACTGTGCGTACATTTGCTGGCGCGTGGCCAACAGCTCGTCCTCGGCCTTGTCTGCCAGACGCAGCGCCTGCAGCTGATTGCCGCGGTTGCTGTCCAGAATCGGCAGCGGCACCGAGATACCCACCACCAGCTGATTGCGTCCCACTTCCTGCGCACGCTTCATGCCCAGACTCACGCTGGGGTCAGGCAGGCGCTTGGCACGCTCGAGCTCGGCTACGGACCTGGCTTGAAAAACGGCCTGCTGCGCGCGCAGCATCTGCGGTGAATGCTCCAGCTTTTCCAGCATCAAACTTTCATCGGGCAGCACCGGCAGTTGCGCCAGCTCCCCCACCGCGCTGCCAAATGCCGCAGGCTGCGCTCCCCACAGCGCCGCCAGCTGCTGACGTGCCACACGCAGACCGGAGCGCGCTTGCGCCAGCGCCAGCTCGGCACTGCTCTCGGCCACGCGAGCCTTGGTTTCCTCGAGCGGCGCCACCTTGCCTGCCAGCACACGCTTGGCCGCAGCATCTCGGGCACTGCTGGCAATCTCCAGCGTCTTCTGATGCAGCTGCACGCGTTGCTGGCCGGCCAGCACATTGGCAAATGCCGTGCGCACATCGGCACGCAGAGCGGCCTGCGCGGCTTGCAGCTCGGCCCTGACCAGTTCGCGGCCATGCTCGGCCGCCTTCATGCGGGCCTCGCGCTTGCCGCCGATCTCTATGGACTGGTTCCACTGCAGCGTCATGGAGCGGGTTTCGCGGCGCGTGTCTTCCTGCGAATAGGCCAGCTCGGGATTGGGTCTGGCGCGACTTTGGACCAATGCCCCCTCGCTGGCCGCCAGGGCCTGCGCTGCAGCTCGCAGACTGGGGTTGTGCTCCATGGCCAGCGTCAGTGCGGCCTGTAGGCTGATTGGCGCTGTTGCTGTTGCTGTTGCCGGCGCAGCTTGTTGCGCCCAGGCACAAGGCACGAAAAGGCCCAAACCGCTGCCCAGCAACGCAGCGGCCGCCTTGGTGATGAATGTCATGGTGATGCTCCGCCGGCATGCCTGCCCTTCCATTGGCAGTCTTGTGCAAGCGGAGCAAATCTAGCCTCATAGCCCCCACAGGGTTCTGACCTCAAGATGACAAATTTGTCATCTTTGCAAACGACCGACTTGCTCGACAATCTGCGCATGAAGCTTCTAGTCATCGAGGACGAAACCAAACTCGCCGAGTACCTGCAAAAAGGCCTGGGCGAGGAAGGCTTTGTGGTCGATGCCGCGCACAACGGCATTGACGGCCTGCATCTTGCCACCGAGCAGCCCTACGATCTCATCATTCTGGACGGAATGCTGCCCGGCATAGACGGCCTGGCCGTGCTGGCGGCTCTGCGTCAGTCCCGCCAGACGCCAGTGCTCATGCTCACGGCCCGCGCCCAGGTGGAAGACCGCGTCAAAGGACTGCAGGCCGGCGCCGATGACTATCTGGTCAAGCCTTTTGCATTTTCAGAGCTGGTGGCCCGCATTCATGCACTGCTGCGCCGCGGCCTGCAGGCTCAGGCCACGCCCGAAGCCACGGTGCTGCGCATGGCCGATCTGGAGCTGGATCTGCTGCGTCACCGCGCCACGCGTGCGGGCCAGCGGCTGGACCTGACGGCCAAGGAATTCAATCTGCTGAGTCTGCTGTTGCGGCGCCAGGGCGAAGTGCTGTCACGCACCGAGCTGGCATCCCAGGTCTGGGACATGAACTTCGACAGCGAAACCAATGTCGTCGAGGTCGCCGTGCGCCGCCTGCGCCTCAAGCTCGACGCTCCGTTCGAGCTGCCCCTGCTGCACACGGTGCGCGGCATGGGCTATGTGCTGGAGCTTCGCGAGGATGGCTAGAACTTACCAGTCACGCTCGGTGATCAACTCTTCACGGTCGGCATCATAAAAACCGTAGGCATGGGCAATCGCCAGAAAATCGCTGCCAATGCAACCCCGAGCCACTGTTTCAATCTCGCTACCCTGCTCATCAAATTCTTGCTGCAAGTCATTGAAGCGCTCCGTCGCCACCAGGGTCAGCGCATAAAGCTGCTCCAGACTGGCAGGCTTTTTCGCCTCAATCTGCTGGCACAGTTCCACCAGAATGTCTGCTCCTTTTTTTACCAGTGCGCCGGGGTAATACGCATCGTCATACATTTCTGCCAAAAAGCGGTAGCCCGCCATTTTTGAATTGCTCAAGCTCACAAAATATCTCCTGAATACAAGGCCGTTGCAGCATAGCAGCGCTATGCGGCAGAACCTGATCCCAAGGAAAACCCATGACCCCATCCATTCCCCATCTGGGCAAACGCCTGTCGCGTGCGCTGGCCCTGCAAACCATGCTGGGGCTGGGTCTGGTCTGCGTGGCCGTGTATTGGGGCAGTCTGCTCGCCTTGACACTGCGCCAGCAGGAAAGCCTGGAGCAGAAACAGACCACAGTGACGCACTTGCTTCAGCAAGACCGGGATAGCCACTCCCCGGGCGCCATGCAGCACATGCTGTCCGACTTTCTCACCGGGCATGAGGACATGTCGATACGCGTCACGCAACAAAGCGGCCAGCTGTTCTTTGAAAAACTGAATCGCCCGCTGGACGACCGCCACAGCACAAGCCGCAGCTTTAGCGTGGAACTGCCTGCCAGCTCTGCCGAGCAAATGCCTCAAACCCTGCAGGTCCTGCTGCTGCTGGACCGCCGTCCCGACGATGCCCTGCTGCGCCAGCTGGCCTGGATTCTGGCTCTGGCAGCCGTGAGCAGCTCGCTGCTGGTCTCCCTCACCAGCGCCTGGCTGGTGCGGCGCGGGCTGGCGCCTCTGCATTCGCTGGTGGAGCAGACCCGGCAACTGGGCGCAAAGGATCTCACACACGACTGGCAGACCAGACTTGACGACAGCAACCAGCCCCAGGAGCTGCGTCCGCTGATTGCCCAGTTCAACGCGCTACTGGAGCGGCTGGCCGTGGCCTACCGCCAGATGGAGGCCTTCAACGCCGATGTGGCCCATGAGCTCAACACCCCGCTGACCACGCTCATCAGCAGCTGCGAGCTGGCGCTGCGCAAGCCCCGCGATGCGGGCGAGCTGCGCGACATCCTGGCCTCCAACCTGGAGGATCTGCAGCGCATGGCCGGCATCGTGGCGGACATGCTTTTTCTCTCTCACGCCGATCGCGGCGAGAGCGCGCACCGCATTCAGGTGGCCAGCCTGGCCAGCCTCGCGGACGAAGTGGTGGAGTACCACGAAGCCGCGCTGCAGGAGGCCGGTCTGCAGGTGCGGGTGCAGGGCGATGCTCAGGCCCAGGTCGATGCGCGATTGCTGCGCCGGGCGCTGTCCAATCTGCTGGGCAATGCCACCCGCTATGCCACGCCGGGCAGCTGCATAGAGATACAGATCAGCATGCCGCAGGCCGGCCAGGTCACGCTGGCGGTGCACAACCAGGGCCAGGCCATTGCGCCCGAGCACCTGCCCAGGCTGTTTGACCGTTTCTACCGCTCGGACGCAGCGCGCAGCCAGGCCGATCGCAACCACGGCCTGGGCCTGTCCATCGTGGCCGCCATTGCACGCATGCATGGCGGACAGGCGTTTGCGCACTCCGACCACCCCGTCACCAGCATCGGGCTGAGCCTGCCTGCAGGCCAGGACGCGCAAGCCCGGGCACCTGTTTCCGGAGGCAACCGGGCGTAAATGCCGGGGATGCCCACAAGCAGCACCGCGCGGGGATGACACGGAGCTGCGCGTCCAGGCCGCAAGATGGCCGGCCGTGTATCGCTGAAAGGAAACACCATGCATTGCTTGAGACATGCGGCCTGCCTGGCCTTGGCCGCCAGTGCTGCTCTTGGCCTGCCCGCTCTGGCTCAGGGCCGGATTCCCGATATGCAGCAGGCCGGCGCCCTGCGCTACAGCTGTGGCGGCATCGGCGAGGACGAATCCACGCTCATGCGCGCCGCGATGAAGGACTACCCGCTGTCGCTGCTGTTTGCGCAAAAGGACGGTGCCTACCTGGCCAATGTGGCGGTCGAGGTCAGCTCCGGCAAGGACAGCAGCCGCTTCACGGCCAACGGCCCGGTCTGCCTGATCCAGCTGCCCGCCGGCAGCTACAAGATCACCGCCACCACCAGGGAAGGCAGCAGCCAGACCCAGGCGGCAGAGATCGGCAAGGGGCCGCGCCAGCTGGACTTCCGCTACTAGCGACAAGCCGCTGGCAGGCAGCGGCAATGTCCCGGGGCCGTTCAGGGGAGATGCGCGCTGTCGCGCTCCTCGGGGCCAGGCAATGAGGACAATAAGCGCCATGTCCCAAGATCAAGACGCATCCACCTATCAGGCCCATCTGCAGGCCGGCAACGCGCTGGTGCAGCAGGCCCAGAAGATTGCCACGCAGGACTTCGAGCAGGCCCGCGCGTTCTGGCAGGCCGCCGGCAAGGAGTTCTATCTGGCGCACAAGGCCGATATGAGCGAGCCCGAAGCCGCCTTTCGCCTGGCACAGGCCTGGATGGCCGAGGCCCACGCCTTGCAAAAGGAAGAGAACAGGAGCGCGCTGGTCATGTGGGCCAACGCTGCTGCGCAATGCGAGCTGGCCTTTGACCTGGAGCCCGAGAACGGCCGCATCGCCATGACGGCCGCCAGCTGCCATCTGTTTGCCGGCCAGACCGATGCCGCCAAGGCCTGGCAGCTGATTGGCAAGCAGCTGCTGCCGCCCGAGCCTTCCGCGCCCGACGCCTGATATTTTTTAATAGCATTCAGCGCATGAAAATAAAGGGTTTCAATGCTTTTATGCATTGAAACCCTTTACTCATTGGCGAAAGCAGCTATTAAATTTTCTGTCTCTCACGGAGACTGGCGCTCGAGTGCGGTGCGGATCTGCTGCGCATTGGCCTGCATGGCCTGGGGGCCGCTGCTGCCCAGCAAATACCAGAGCTGCGGATCGACGAACACCAGCTGCTGCTTGCGGCCCGCACGCGTGCTCTTGATGATGTCGTTGTCGAACAGCACCCGCGACGGCAGGACCGGCTGGCCGTCCTTGTCCCTGGTGCTGCCCGTGCCCGCATTGCGGTCGATCACGAACAGCCATTCGGGGTCGATCCTGGCGATATCGTCCATCTTCAGCGCAATGCCGCGCGCCTGTGCCGGGTCTGCGGGCAGGGCTGGCTTGATGCCCAGCACGTCATGCAGCAGACCGAAGCGCGAGCCCGGCGTCTGGGCGCTCATGTTTTGGTTGACGGCCAGCACCAGCAGGCCCGGTGCAGCCCGGGCCGCGACGGCGCGGGTGGCCTCGACTTCGCTGCGCACCTGCTGCATGAGCTGCGCGCCCTGCGCCTGCTTGCCCCAGAGGCTTGCCAGTGCGGTCACATTGCGCTGCATATCGCCGAGCAAGTCCTTGCCCGAGGTGCTCAGATCCAGCGTGGGCGCGATACGGCTCAGCGCTTCGTACTTGCTGGCCGAGCGGCCGGCCACCACGATCAGATCGGGACGGATGCGGCTCAGCGCCTCGTATTCGGGCTCAAACAGCGATCCCGCCACCTGGTAGCGGGCATCGGCGTAGCCGGCCAGATAGGCGGGGAAATGAACCCTGGGCACTCCCGTCACCGGCAGCTTGAGCGCCTGCATGGTGTCAAGCGAAGCCAGGTCGTACACCACCACGCGCTGAGGAACCAGGAGCAGCTCGGTCACGCCCCGGGCATGCTCGACCTGCATGCGGGCGGGCTGGGCCGCAGACGGCCGGGCCGCCTGCGTTTGCGCCCAGGCGGAGCCGGCCATCATCAGCAGTGCCAGAGTGGCGGCGCGGCGGCTGTTCGGTTGTTGCATGAAGAACCTTGAAAAGCAAAACGGAAGAAAAGTCGGCAGCCAGTTGCCGCTCATCCCGGCAACGGCTGCGATGGCGACAATCAGAACTTGACGTTCATGCCCAGCCAGTAGCGGCGGCCGTCGAGCACGGTGTCGTAATTGACGCCGTCATAGATGACCTGCTTGTCCAGCAGGTTGTAGATGCCCGCGTACAGCGTGACGGTCTTGTTGAGCTTGTAGGAGCCGCCCAGGTCCAGCATGGTGTAGCTCTTCTGGGTGAAGCTGCCCGAGGATGCCCCGCCCGTGGGCGCGCTTTCCTCGCCGCGGTAGGACGCCTTGAGCCAGCCGTTGAGCTGGGCCGTGGGGCTCCAGTCCAGCGAGACATTGAACAGATGGCGCGGCAACTGGTTCAGCGGCAGGCCGGCAAACTGGCCGCTCTTTTGCTCGGACTTGGTGAAGGTGTAGTTGGTCTTCAGGCGCAGCGTCTTGCTCAGCTGGGTGCCCAGCGTGGCCTCCACGCCGCGCGTGATGGCGTTGTCCACATTGATGTTCGTGGTGGGCACGCGGCCCGAGCTGTTGAGCGGGCCGCAGCTGGGGCAGGCCACGCGGGTGATCTTGTCCTCGAACTCGTTGTCGAACACCGTCAGCCCTGCCGTGGTGCCGGCGCCGCTGTCGTAGAGCACGCCGATTTCCTTGGTCAGCGAGGTCTCGGGCTTCAGGTCGGGGTTGCCGTAGATATTGCCGCCACGGCTGCTCTGGCCCCAGTCACCCACGGTCTGGCGCAGCGACGGGGCGCGAAAGCCCGTGGAGACGCCGCCCTTGACCGTCCATTGCGCCGCCGGATTCCACACGCCATACAGGCGCGGGCTGACCTGGCCGCCGGCCTGGCTGTCATGGTCGTAGCGCAGGCCGCCGGTCAGTGCGAAGTCCTTGTGAAGGCGCCACTCGTCCTCGGCAAACACGGCCCACTGGCTGCGGTTGATGCTGGTGCGGCTGGCATTGGGCAAGGTGTTGGTGGTGGTGTCCGTCAGGTCCTGCTCGTTGTAGCTCACGCCCGTGGTCATCAGATGGCTGGCCCCCAGCGGCGCCACCCAGCTGCTGTTGAAGACCGTGTTCTTGATGGTCATGTCGCGCGACAGATTGCGCGTCTTCTCCTGCTGCAGATAGGTGTCCGAAGATGCCCAGCCCCAGCGTCCCTTGTGCTGCAGCGAGAAGTTGTCACGCTCGAATTGGCGGTCGCTGAGTGCAGCCGTGGCCGCCAGCGTCTTGCCCGGCGTCGAGGTGTAGTGCTGCTTGCCCGTGCCCAGCTCGGCAATGATGTCGTGGTCCTTGTTGGGCGTCAGCGCCAGCTTGACGTTGAGCGCGCGGTTGTCATAGTCGTTGTAGCCGTTGAGGATGTTGTCCTCGCCGCGCTTGTTGTAGTTGCCGTAGATGCTCAGGCCCAGCAGATCGGTCTGTATGGGGCCGGACAGATAGAAATTGCTCTGGTAGATATTGCCCGAGGAAGAGCGCTCCTGCAGCGTGGCCTCGGTGCGGATGGAGCCCATCCACTCCTTGGCCACCTTGCGTGTGATGATGTTGATCACGCCGCCCATGGCGTCCGAGCCGTAGAGCGAGGACATGGGGCCGCGCACCACCTCGATGCGCTCTATCGCCTCCAGCGGCGGCACCCAGCTCTGGTCGGTGCCGGTGGAGCCGTTGGCCTGGGTTTCGCGCGTGTTGGTGCGCTTGCCATCCACCAGGATCAGGGTGTAGTTCACGCCCATGCCACGCAGGCTGATGTCGTTGGAATTGTTGTCCGAAGGCACCAGATTCACGCCGGGCACGTCGCGCAGCGCATCATGCAGATTGTTGTAGCTGCCTTTTTCGAGCTCTTCGCGCGTGATGACGGAAATCGATGCGGGCGCATCCTTGATCTCCTGCTCGAAGCCCGAGGCCGTCACCACCACGGTCTCCAGAGATTTCTCCTGAGCCGCCGTCAGCCCCTGGGTCAGCAGGCCGGCCGCCGCCAGCGCCATGCCCAGCATGGGACGCAGTGGCCGGCGGGCGGTGGACAGAGGACGGGAAGACGAAGAGGCGCAGGCCGTGGCGAAGCCTGCAGCAGCGGCTGCATGAATTTGCATGATGAGTTTGGAAAAAGATGCACATCGACCAGGCACGGCTGCGCCCCATGGCCAGGGCCACGGAAAGCAGGTGCCGGTCAGCGAAGCATTCGCGCTGTTGGAGTGATGAAGAAGGCAATCACGATCTGCGCATGAGATCGTCCCTGGCTACACCATGCAGCGGGGCATGGCGGCATGCGGCCATTCAATGGGCATGCCTGGCTGAGTCAAAGATTACCGCAAGGTCTTCTTGTTGCGAATGGTTCTCATTTTAAACATAAACAGCAAGCATTCGAAAGAATTTTTACTGTTAAGTACTTTGACCAGGCCAGAACCAGCGTCGCCCGGCATCGGAATGCGCTACTGCGCCGTGAAAGGGCTTTAGCCCAGCCAGGCCAGCAGGCTGCGCCACAGGGCCGCAGCATGCGAGATGAGAAACAGCAGCAAACCGATGGCCCCGCCCACCAGCGTGCCGTTGATGCGTATGTACTGAAGATCCTTGCCGATATGCGCCTCGATCAGCGTGGCCAGCTGCTCGGCATCCCAGCGCTGCACCGTGTCGGCAATATGGCGGGCGATGAACTGCGAGACATCGGGCGCCAGCGTCGTCGCCCAGCGCTTGAGGCGCTCGTTCATGGACTCGCGCAGTGCCTCGTCATGCGCCAGAGCCTGGCCCAGCCAGCGCCCCATCACGGCGGCGCGCCGCGCCATGGCCGAATTCTCGTCGGCCAGATCACGCTCCAGCCTGGCGCGCCAGCCGGCCCACAGCTCGCGCAGGTAGACAGCCAGCTTCTCGTCGTGCAGCAGATAGTTGCGCAGCTTTTCCACACGCTCGGCGTAGGCCGGGTCGTTCTGCAGACCATCGATCAGGCGCTGTATCGAGTTGTCGAAGGCCTGGCGCAAACGGTGGCCGGGGTTCTGGGCCACATCCTGCAGCAGGCTGTCGAGAGCGCTGGCAATCACGCTGGCGCCCTTGTCACTGAGCCAGTCGGTGGGCAGCATTTTTTCCTTGATCGGGTGCTCGCGCTTGAGCCAGACCACGATGGTCTGCGCGATCATCACATGGGTCTGCTCCTGGCGCAGCACGCGGCTGATGCGCGCCAGCACATCGTCGAGCACCTCCTGGTGACGCCCGCCCGCCGTCAGCCCCGACAGCAGCGAAGCGGCCGCGCGCGACAGATCCACATGCTGCATCACGGCCTTGAGCGACTGGGTCAGAAACTTCTCGACCTGCTTGTCCTGCACCATCTCCAGCGCGGCCAGTGCCAGCCGCGCCACCTGTCTGCCCAGCAGTTGGCTGTTGGCGGGAGCCGTCAGCCAGTCGGCCAGCGCCTGGGCCGGGTTGTTGCGCTCGATCAGCGCCACCAGCGAAGGCGCGTCGAGAAACTTGTCGCGCACGAAAGTGGCCAGGTTGCGCCCTATGCGGTCCTTGTTGCGCGGAATGATGGCCGTGTGCCGCCCCACCAGCGGCAGCGGAATGTGGCGGAACAGCGCCGAGACCGCAAACCAGTCGGCCAGCGCCCCCACCATGGCGGCCTCGCAGATGGCACGCAGGCACACCAGCCACAGCGGCACGGCCTGGCCCTCCAGCCCCCAGCGCGAGCCCGCCAGCGCCGTGGCGATGAAGCCGGCCGTCACCAGCAGCAGCAAAATCAGCGGCAGCCGCTTGGCGCGCTGCAGGGACAGGCGTTGTTCTTCGGTGAGCATGGCGCAAGCATAGGCGAGTCGGGCCGGCTCGCCTATGCCTGCGGCCCCGATGGCCGCGCATGGCCTGCGCTGCACCATTGCGGCAACAGGCGGCAGGCTTTTGCAATTGCACCGAAAATAGCGCTCTTGTATTGCCTGACTCTCGAGAAATCATGACCGAAGCCACCCGCCCCGAACTGCCCGACCATCTGTCCGTTGACCCTCGCAGCCCCCACCATGTGGCTGCCGTGTTCGAGCACGACATCGGCATCCGCTTCAACGGCAAGGACCGCTTTGACGTCGAGGAATACTGCGTCAGCGAAGGCTGGGTCAAGGTGCCCGCCGGCAAGACCCTGGACCGCAAGGGCAAGCCCCTGCTGATCAAGCTCAAGGGCACGGTCGAAGCGTACTACCGTTGACCGCCTGAGGCGCTTTGCGCCTGGGCGGCCCTTGCTCGATGCCTCTCACTGGGCATTCGCCCAGTTCAAAGAGCAATGAGCCCAATCGCCGTCTCAATAAAAAGAGCTGCTCGCGCTGGTTCTGCAATGGTTTCAGATACTTTATGCACTGAAACTCAGCAATACCAAGCGCAGGCAGCTCTTTTTTCATGAGCATCCATTTGTTTGCAGATCACAGCGCTCAAAACCGGCGCGCCCAAAACGAGGGACGCCTAGCAAGGGCCGAGGCAAAACCGCTCAGGGGGTGCGATAACGTCAGGCCAGAGCTTCGGCCGGGCCGAAGAACTCGTAATGCACCTGGGCCTCGGGCACGCCCAGCTCGCGCAGCGACTGCTTGACGCTGCGCATGAAGCCGCGCGGGCCCAGGAAGTAGACATCGGCATCGCGCGACTCGGGCAGCCACTGGGCCAGTCGCTCGGTGCTCAGCAGGCCCTGGGCATCGACTTCATCGCCCGCATCCGCCTGGTCGTAGCAATAGCGGCGCGTGAGCTGCTCATGGCTGCTGGCCAGCGCATCGATCTTCTCGCGAAAGGCGTGCACGCCGCGATCGCGCGCGCAGTGGATGAAGGTGATCTCGCGGCCCGTGGGCAGCGCGGCCTGCAGCATAGGCAGCGTGGGCGTGATGCCCACACCGCCGCTGATCAGCACCAGGGGCTTGGCGTTGGCCTGCAAGGTGAAGTGGCCGGCAGGCGGGAACAGCTCCAGCGTATCGCCCACTTGCAGTTGGTCGTGCAGATGGTTGGAGACCTTGCCGCCGGCCTCGCGCTTGACGCTGATGCGATAGCTCTTGCCGTTGGCAGGCGCCGACAGCGAATAGTTGCGGCGCTGCTCCAGGCCGTCGACCACCACGCGCAGACCGATGTACTGGCCGGGCTGATGGGCGATCACCGCGCCGCCGTCCGCCGGCTCCAGGTAGAACGAGGTGATCTCGGCCGATTCGGCCTGCTTTTGCACCAGCTTGAAGGCGCGCGCACCGCGCCAGCCGCCTTCGGCCGCCGCCGTCTGATCGTAGGCGCTGCGCTCGGCCGCGATCAGGATATCGGCCAGTTGCTGATAGGCCGCCGCCCAGGCAGCGATCACCTCGTCCGTGGCGATCTCGGCGCCCAGCACCTCGCGAATGGCGCGCAGCAGGCAGGTGCCGACGATGGGGTAATGCTCGGCCTGCACCTGCAGCGCCACATGCTTGTTGATGATCTGGGCGGGCAGATTGCCCAGGTTTTCCAGGCGGTCGATGTTCTTGGCATACATCAGCACGCTGTGGGCCAGAGCGCGTGGCTGGGCACCGCTTTGCTGGTGAGCCTGGTTGAACAGCGGGCGCACCTCGGGGTACTCGCCCAGCATGGTCTGGTAGAAATGCGTGATCAGCGCCTCGCCGCCGGTTTCCAGCAGCGGCACGGTGGCCTTGACGATCTCGCGTTGACGTTCGGTAAGCATGCAAATCTCCTGGTTGCTGCCTTGCCAGCTGCAAGGCTTGAACAGATAAATGCAAACGGCATGCCAGCATCAAGACCACTGCAAAACAATGGCTTGCAAAAATATGAGTCAATATGACATTGCTCAATTGATGTCTTTTTGACGCATAACGCTGTCGTTATGACAACATCCCACATTCTCAACGCCGTCAGCCCGCTGATCGCCGATCTGGCCCAGGACCTGTCCGAGCGCGAACGCCTGCGCCGTCTGCTGGCCGCACTGCGCAACCTGCTGCCCGCCGATGCCGTGGCCCTGCTGAAGCTGGAAGGTGAATGGCTGCGCCCCATGGCGATCGACGGCCTGATGCCCGATACGCTTGGCCGACGTTTCCGTCTGGCCGAGCACCCGCGCTTTGCCCAGTTGCTGGCCGCCGGCCAGGCCATGCGCTTCGAACCCGACAGCCCCCTGCCCGATCCCTATGACGGGCTGGTGGCGCACAAGGGCCAGGCCATCAGCGAGCTGCATGTGCATGACTGCATGGGCTGCGTGCTGCAGCTGGGCGGCATGCCCTGGGGCCTGCTGACGCTGGATGCACTGGAGCCGGGGCGCTTTGCCGACCCTGCGGCGCTGGCCATGCTGCAGGCCTTCAGCAATCTGGCTGCGGCCACCGTGGCCACGGCCGAGCGCGTGCACCAGCTGTCCCAGCTCGCGCGCGGCGCCACCGGCTCTGCCAGAGCAGCCGCGCCGCAGGAGCGCGGACTGCAGGGCGCAAGCCCCGTCATGCGCCAGCTGCAAAAAGACATTTCCCTGGTCTCAGCCAGCGATCTTTGCGTGCTCATCACCGGCGAGACCGGCACTGGCAAGGAGCTGGTGGCGCAGGCCGTGCATGCGCAGTCGGGCCGTGCCGGCAAGCCCATGATCAGCATCAACTGCGCGGCCCTGCCCGACAACCTGGTCGAGAGCGAGCTGTTCGGCCATGTGCGCGGGGCCTTCACAGGAGCGCTGAGCGAGCGCAGCGGCAAGTTCGAGCAGGCGCACCAGGGCACGCTGTTCCTCGACGAGGTCGGCGAACTCTCGCTGCCCGTGCAGGCCAAGCTGCTGCGCGTGCTGCAAAGCGGCCAGCTGCAGCGCCTGGGCTCGGACCGGGAGCACCATGTGGATGTGCGCGTGATCGCCGCCACCAACCGCGACCTGGCAGCCGAAGTCGGTGCCGGGCGCATGCGCGCGGACTTCTATCACCGCCTCAATGTCTATCCGCTCAATGTGCCGCCGCTGCGCGAGCGCGACAGCGACGTGCTGCAGCTGGCGGGCTATTTCCTCGAGGAGAACCGCTCCAGGCTCAGGCTAGGCGGTCTGCGCCTGGATGCGGCCGCACAGGCGGCCTTGCTCAATCGCAGCTGGCCCGGCAATGTGCGCGAGCTCGAGCACTGCATCAGCCGCGCCGTGCTCAGGGCCCTGAGCCGCCATGACGGCAGCGCCAGCCGCGCCGGCTCCAGGCTGCGCATCGTGACGCTGGGGCTGGCCGATCTCTGGGAGCGGGCCGAGGCGCCAGCCACCGAACAGGCCCCAGCGTCCATGGATCCGGCCACACCGACGGCTGCGCCCGAGGCCGGCCTGCGCGCCGCCGTCAGCGCCTATGAACGCCAGCTGGTCAGCTCCAGCCTGGCCCGCCACCAGGGCAGCTGGGCCGCCGCAGCGCGCGAGCTGCAGCTCGATCGTGCCAATCTGCAGCGCCTGGCCAAGCGGCTTGAGATCGACAGGCCTTGATCAACGGCCCTGGATGCCCAGCAGCTCCACATCGAAGTTCAGCGTGGCATTGGGAGGCACGGCGCGGCCCGCGCCGCGTGAGCCGTAGGCAATGGCTGGCGGGCAGGTGAACTTGGCCTTGCCGCCAACCTTCATCTTCTGCACGCCCTCGGTCCAGCAGGGGATCACGCCATTGAGCGGGAACTCGATGGGCTGCTTGCGGGCATAGGAGCTGTCGAACTCCTTGCCGGTATCGGGGAAGTAGCCGCGGTAATGCACCTTGACGGTATCCGTCGCCTTGGGACTGGGGCCGCTGCCTTCGACCTGACTTTCATAGATCAGCCCGCTGGCGGTGGTGACCGGCGCAGCATGAACCACTGCGCCAGCACCCATGGCCCATACAAGACCGATCACGGAGATTGCTTTTTTCATATCGGATGCGCTGAATAAACAAAACCCGACTTTAGTACGAAGTCGGGTCGAAAAAATGTCACGGCAGCAATACTGCCGGCCACCTTGGCTCAGGTCCGGGCAATGCCGATATCGTCGAGCGCCTTGGACAGATGCGCCACGGAGCGATCCGAGTCATGCCATTTGTCCAGGCCGAACAGGCCGATGCGGAAGGTCTTGAAGTCCGGGCCTTCATCGCATTGCAGCGGCACGCCCGAGGCGGTCTGCAGGCCGACCTTGAGAAAGGCGCGGCCGCTCTGGATTTCCGCATCCGTGGTGTAGCTCACGACCACACCGGGAGCCTTGTAGCCCTCGGCGGCCACGCTGGGAAAGCCGCGTGACTGCAGCAGCTCGCGCACCTTGCGCCCCAGCTCCATCTGCTCTTCGCGCACCTTGGCAAAGCCGTACTCGCGCGTCTCCAGCATCACGTCGCGCAGGCGCAGCAGCGCATCGGTGGGCATGGTGGTGTGATAGGCGTGCTGGCCTTTTTCATAGCCCTCGGCAATCTGCATCCATTTCTTCAGGTCGCAGGAGAAGCTGGAGCTTTGCGTGTGCTCTATGGCCTCGCGGGCGCGCGCCGAGAGCATGACCATGGCGCAGCAAGGCGAGCTGCTCCAGCCCTTTTGCGGTGCCGAGATCAGCACGTCCACGCCGGTTTTCTCCATATCGACCCACATGGCGCCGGAGGCCACGCAGTCCAGCACGAACAGCGCGCCGACCTCGTGCGCAGCGTCGGCAACGGTGCGCAGGTATTCGTCGGGCAGCATGATGCCGCTGGCCGTCTCCACATGCGGGGCAAACACCACCTTTGGGCGCTCCACGCGAATGGTCTCGGCCACATCGGCTGCCGGGCATGGTGCCCAGGGGTCCTGGCTGCCCTCGCCTTGCTTGCGCGCCTTGCAGACCACGGAGCCGCCGCCCAGGCCCGCATCGGCATCGAAGATCTGCGTCCAGCGGTAGCTGAACCAGCCGTTGCGCACGATCAGCACCCGCTCGCGGTTGGCGAACTGGCGCGCAACGGCTTCCATGCCGAAGGTGCCGCTGCCGGGAATCAGCACGGCCGTGTTGGCGTGATAGACATCCTTGAGCATGCCCAGGATGTCCTGCATCACACCCACGAACTTCTTGGACATGTGGTTGAGCGCTCTATCGGTGTAGACCACCGAGAATTCAAGCAGGCCATCGGGATCGACGTCGGGCAAAAGTCCGGGCATGGGATATCTCCAATCGCAAATACTGGGCAATCAAAAACACCCCGGAGCAGCCGTTTGGCCGCCGGGGCGCTGGTGCAAGACATTCAGCTTAGCATGAGCCGGAATATGGTTTTGCGTATGCAGCTCATATCAAAAACATGAGCTACAAGCGCTTTGTACGTCGAAGATTCCGGCCGATTAAACGCTGCAAATGCGTAATCTCCATCAGCGTTTACCATGTGTCCACGAAGCGGCCTTCACCCTCGCGCAGGCGCGCACCGGCCAGGCCGCGCACCAGCCAGGCGCGGGTCTCCGCAGGGTCGATGACGGCATCGACTTCCAGCGTTGCAGCCATGTGCATGGCCTCGCCATGCGCGTATTGCTGGGCCAGCAGCTTTTGAAACAGCGCATCGCGCTCAGCCCCCTCGGGCAGGGCTTCGAGCTCCTTGCGAAAGCCCAGCCGCACCGCGCCCTCCAGACCCATGGCGCCGAACTCGCCCGTGGGCCAGGCCACATTGAAGATGGGCGCATGAAAGCTGCCCGCCGTCATGCCCATGGCGCCCAGGCCATAGCCTTTGCGCAGCACCACGCTGAAGTATGGGACGCGCAGCTTGGCCGCCATGACGAACAGCCGGCTGACATGGCGCACCTGGGCGGTTTTCTCGATCTCCGGCCCCACCATGAAGCCGGGCGTGTCGACCAGGCTGACGATGGCGATGCCGTGGGCATTGCACAGCTGCATGAAGCGCGCCGCCTTGTCGGCCGCGTCGGCATCGATGGCGCCGCCCAGATGGCCCGGGTTGTTGGCCATCAGCCCCACGGGCCGGCCCTCGATGCGCGCCAGCGCAGTGTGGATGCCGGCGCCGAAGCCAGCTCTCAGCATCAGCAGACTGCCCTCGTCCACCAGCCCGGCCATGGCGGCGCGGGTGTCGTAGGCGCGCAGGCGGTTCTCGGGCACGACCTGGCGCAGCAGGCGCTGATCGGGCTCGGACCATTGGTCGATGCGCCCCTGGAAGAAGGACAGATAGTGCCTGGCCGCGGCCACGGCCTGGGCCTCGTCGTCGACCAGGATGTCGATCACTCCATTCGCGTGCTGCACGCTGGCGGGACCGACTTCTTCGGGCCTGAAGACACCCAGGCCGCCGCCCTCGATCATGGCCGGTCCGCCCATGCCGATATTGCTGCTGCGCGTGGCGATGATCACATCGCTGCAACCCAGCAACGCGGCATTACCCGCAAAGCAGCGCCCATGGGTGATGCCCACCACCGGCACCTGACCCGACAGCGCCGCATAGGCCGCGAAGGTATGCACATGCAGGCCCGCGACCACGGGTGTATCGGTATCGCCGGGCCGGCCGCCACCGCCTTCGGCAAACAGCACCACGGGCAGCTTCTGCTGCAGCGCAATGCCCAGCATGCGGTCGGTCTTGGCGTGATTGCGCGCCCCCTGGGTGCCGGCCAGCACCGTGGCGTCATAGGACATGACCACGGCGCGCGACCGCTCTGCACCAAACTGCGCGGCATTGATGGAGCCCATGCCCGTGACCATGCCGTCGGCCGGTGTGTTGGCCACCAGATCGTCGAGGCTGCGCCTGCGCGTCTGCGCGGCAATCGCCAGCGCTCCGTATTCGATGAAGCTGCCTGCATCGCAAAGATCGGCAATGTTCTCGCGCGCGCTGCGGCTGCCCTGGGCATGGCGCCTGGCCATGGCGCCTGGTCGCGCCGCATCGAGCGTGAAGCCATGGCGCTCCTTGACGCGCTGCAGATCATCCCGGATGTGGTCGGGGTCCTGCAGCTGCGCCTGCACCTCGGCATGCGCCGCCTCGCCCTGCACGGGCGCGAGCACCAGCAAGGCCTGGTCCTGCGCCACATAGCTGCCGGGCTCTGCCAGCAGTTGCTGGACATGGCCTGCGGCCTGCGCCAGCAGCACATGCTGCATCTTCATGGCTTCAAGAATGCCCAGCTCGGCGCCCTTGGCCACCGTCTCGCCCGCTGCCACGGACCATTGCACAACCCTGGCCGGCATGGGCGCCAGCACAGCATTTTCAGGAGCTTGCTGCGCTTGATACACCTTGATTTCAGAATCAAAAGTATCTGAGTTCGTTGAATAGCTTGCGCTTGAAGCTATCTCTTTCGCAGCATCCAGCAGTTGCGGCAAGACCTCTTCGAGCCAGCGCGTGTGCACGGTCTGATCCAGCATCTCGGGCCGCTGCGCCAGGGCCTGCAGCAGCGGCAGATTGGTGGCCAGGCCCGCGATGCGGCAGTCGGCCAGCGCACGCCGGGAACGGCGCAGCACATCCTCGAAATGCGGCGCGTTGCTGTGCACGACGAGCTTGGCCAGCAAGGTGTCGTAATGGGGCGACGGGCTGACACCCTGCTGCGCATGGCTGTCCAGGCGTATGCCCGGCCCTTGCGGCCACTGCAGCTCGCCAATGCGGCCGCTGCCGGGGCGGGAGTGGCCCTGGGCATCGAGTGTTTCGGCATTGATGCGCCACTGCATGGCATAGCCGCGCGGCCGGGGCGGGGCATTCACGTTCAGGCCCAGATCGGCGAAATGCTCGCCCGCCGCAATGCGGATCTGGGCCTGCACCAGATCGACGCCAAAGACCTCTTCGGTAATCGTGTGCTCCACCTGCAGACGCGGGTTGGCCTCGATGAAGACATAGGGCAGAGACTCGGACTGCAGATCGACCAGAAACTCGAACGTGCCCAGGCTCTCGTAGCGCAGCCTGGCTGCCATGCGCAGCGCATCCTCGGTGATGCGCTCGCGCAGCGGCTGCGTCAGGCTGGGGCTGGGCGCAATCTCCACCAGCTTCTGGAAGCGCCGCTGCAGCGTGCATTCGCGCTCGCCCAGCGCCATGGGCCATTCGCTGCCGTCGCCCAGCAACTGAATCTCGATATGGCGCGCGCCGCTCATCAGCCGCTCGACATAGACGCCGTCCACGCCGAACGCTGCCTGGGCCTCGCTGCGGCAGCGCTGGTAGGCGGCCGCCACATCGCCCTCCTCGGTGACCGCACGCATGCCGCGCCCGCCGCCACCGCCGATGGCCTTGATCATGATGCCGCTGGCCCCGTCGGCCTGCTGGCGCGCAAAGAACTGCTGGGCCTGCTCCAGCGTCACGGCCTCGGTGCTGCCGGGCATCAGGGGCACGCCGCATTGCTGCGCCAGCGCACGGGCCCTGGCCTTGTCGCCAAGCAGCGCCAACTGCTCGGGCGTCGGGCCGATAAAGCGCAGCCCGGCTGCCGCACAGGCGCGCGCAAAGTCCGCGTTCTCGCTGAGAAAACCATAGCCCGGGTGCAGCGCATCACAACCATGCTGCTGCGCGATACGCAGCAGATGCGCGCCATCGAGATAGGCTGCCGGGCCGCTGGCGCCCAGTGCCTGCGCCTCGTCTGCGGCCTGCACATGCGGGGCCTGTGCATCATCGGCGGCGTACACCGCCAGGCTGGCAATGCCCAGCTCCTGCAGCGCTCGGATGATGCGCAGGGCGATTTCACCGCGGTTGGCGATCAGGACTTTCTTGAACATAGGACTCTCGTTTGAATAGCTTCTAGCACTCACCAACCAAGGGGTTCACCCGCTTTTGGCGCAAAGATTCAGGGGATGTCCCTGAGCAGGCGGCGCAATACCTTGCCAGCGCCGGTGGCCGGCAAGGCATCGATGAAGCGCACCTCGCGCGGAGCCTTGTAGCTGGCCATGTTTTCCTTGCTCCAGGCCAGCAGCCCGTCCGCCTCCAGGCTTTGCCCGGGCTTGCGCACGATGAAGGCGCGCACGACCTCGCCTTTCTGGGCGTCGGCAACGCCGATCACGGCCGCCTGGGCAATGGCGGGATGCTTGATCAAAATTGTCTCCACCTCCTCGGGGAAGACGCTGTAGCCCGAGACCTTGATCATTTCCTTGAAACGGCCGATGAAGGTCAGATAGCCGTCCGCATCGAACTTGCCCATGTCGCCGGTATGCACCCAGCCGTTCTTGAGGGTCTTGGCCGTGGCCTCGGGCTTGTTCCAGTAGCCCTTGAAGTTGCCCGGGCCGCGAATGATGATTTCGCCCACCTCACCTGCCGCCAGCGGCGCGCCGGTCTCCGGATCTATCACCCGGATCTCGTTGCCCGGCGAGGGCTTGCCATGCGTGCCCCAGCGGATGGCATCGCCGGGCATGAAGGTATCCATGGTGTGGGTTTCCGAGAGGCCGTAGGCCGCCTCGCTGGAGATGGCGTTGGGCGCGAACTGACGCCATTTCTGCGCCAGATCCTCGGTATAGGTGATGCCGAAGCTGGTGACGGTGTTGCGGCGCAGCGCGCTGAAATCCATCTTCTCCACGCCAGGCACCTGCATCAGCGCCACATTCATGGGCGCGATGCTGTACCACCAGCTGACGCGATAGCGCTCCAGCGCCTGCGCCACAGCCAGCGGATCGAAGCGATGCAGCAGCACGCAGGTCGCCCCCGAATGCACAGGCATGTTCACGCCCATGGACATGCCGGCAATGTGATAGAGCGGCGCCACGGCCAGCAGGACATCCTCGGCGCTGACCCCGGTCACCTGGGACGCGCCGGCCGTCTTGTACGCGGCCGCGCCGAAGCTCAGCATGGCGCCCTTGGGCAGGCCCGTGGTGCCGGAGGTATAGGTCATCAGCGCCACCTCATCCATGTCCACCTCGACATGGGAAGGCCTGGCGCCGCTGTGCATGAGATCCCAGAACGACGTCACATCGGCGGGCAGCTGCTGCACGGGGGCCTGCAGCTCGGCAGGCAGGGACAGCGTGGGCGCTGCGGGAAGCCAGTCGCCGTAGCGCACGGCCAGCACATGCCCAAGTGCCGTGCTGCTGCGCACCTTGTCCACCACGGGCAGCAGCACATCGGCCGCGATGATGATCCGGGCCTGCAGATCGTTGAGCTGGTATTCGAGCTCGTGCTCCTTGTTCAGCGGCCCGCAGGGGCACACGATGGCTCCGATCTTCTGCACCGCGTAATGCGCAACGATGTACTGCGGGCAGTTGTTCATGAACAGGGCGACGGGCTCGCCCTGCTTAACGCCCAGCTGCTGCAGATGGGCGGCCACGGCATCGCTGGCCTCATCCATCTGGCGCCAGCTGATGTGCTGGCCGTACCAGATGTAGGCATCGCGCTCGGGGTGGTTGCGCGCGTTGCGGCGCAAGGCCTCATGCAGGGGGATGAGGGTCTCGGATTCAGCCATGGTTGTCTCCTGGGTGTCTCGTATAGACCGAACAGCGGCGCCACTTTGCGGGCGTTCTCAGGGATTGCCTTAGGGCAATCTGCTGCTCGGCGTCTTGTCAATGTATACCTGCCGGTAGAACAATGCTACCCATCGGTATAACGAATGCGACACGCGCAAACCCTCATGTCCGCCCCATCCAGAAAGACCGCCAGAAAGCCGGCCGCCCCCGTGGCGCCGCGCGGCCGCCAGCGCCTGCCCACGGCAGGCTCCGACGAGAAGCGCGAGCGCATTCTCAAGGCCGCCGAAGCCCTGTTCGACCGCTATGGCTATGCCAACACCACCATCGAGCAGATCGTGCAGGCGCTGGGCGTGACCAAGCCCTTTGTCTACTACTACTTCCGCAACAAGCAGGAAATCTTCGAGACCCTGTGCTGGGCTCCGACCGAGGCCTGCTTCACGGTGCTGGACTTTGCGTCCGACGACCCGCGCCCCGCGCATGAAAAAGCCGTGGACGGCCTGCAGCGCCTGATCGCCGCCACCATTGCGCACTACCCGGCGGGCTTTTTCCCCTACCGCGAGCCGCAGGCCTTTAGTCCCGCCTATCTCAAGGCCTCGCGCAATGTGGCCCAGCAGTTCTACAAACAGTTCTGCGCCCTGCTCGACGAAGGCCGCGCCAGCGGGCATTTCGATTTCCGCGACACCCGCATCACGGCCCAGGCGGCCTGCAGTCTGCCGGGCTTTCTCTACAACTGGTACCAGCCCGGCGGCAAGCTGGGGCCGGCCGAGATGGTGGTCGAACTGACCGATCTGGCCTCGCGCGTGCTGGGCCTGCGCAATCCTGCACCTGCACCTGCACCTGCTCCTGCTCCTGCACCACGCAAGCGCGCGAGCCGCACTGCGCCGCCGCCGCAAGACCCTTCGCCCCCCAGGCGCCGCAAGAGCGCTTCCTCCACCAGCAACAACGCCAGCTGAGAGCCCCAGAGGCCAAGGCGCCATTCCAACTCCCTGGAGACAAAACCATGTCCGTTCGCTTCTCAGCCATTGCGCTGGCCGCCGGTCTTTGCGCCGGCAGCGTATCCGCCCAGACGGCAGAGCCGTTCAAGATCGCATTCATCGACCCGCTCTCCGGCCCGTTTGCCAATGTGGGAGAGGTCATGCGCAACCATGTGCTCTATGCCGTCGATGACGTGAACGCCAAGGGCGGCCTCTACAACGGCGCGAAATTCCAGCTGCTGCAGTTCGACAGCAAGCTCTCGGCCCAGGAGAGCCAGAGCGCGCTGCAGGCCGCCATTGACCAGGGCGCACGCGTGGTGGTGACGGGGGGCTCGGGCTCCTCGGTGGTCACGGCCCTGGTGCAGGCGGCATCGCGCTACAACCAGCGCAACCCGGGCAAGGAGGTGCTGATACTCAACCACAGCTCCATCGATCCCGAGCTGACCGGCAAGTCCTGCAGCTTCTGGCATTTCATGTTCGATGCCAACACGGCCATGCGCATGCAGGCCATTGCCAACTACATCAAGACCCAGCCCGAGATCCGCAAGGTCTTTCTGCTCAACCAGGACTATGCCCACGGCAAGCAATGGGCCAGCTTCGGGCGCAGCATGGTCGGCAAGGCAAGGCCAGACGTACAGTTCGTGGGCGAGACCCTGCACCCCATGGGCCGCATCAAGGACTTTGCCCCCTATGTGGCCAAGATCAAGGAAGCCGGAACCGATTCCGTCATCACCGGCAACTGGGGCCAGGATCTGGCTCTGCTGCTCAAGTCCGCAGGTGATTCGGGCTACAACCTGCGCTACTTCAACCATAGCGCAGGCGGCTTTCCGGGCACCGTGACCTCCATTTCCCAGGCCAGGACAGGCCAGGTGACCTGGGTGGCGGAATGGCACCCCGGCATGGCCGACCGCGCCCAGGCCGACGCCCGCGCCAGGGAGTACAAGGCCAGGATGAACCAGGACTTTCTGGCCCCGCGCATGGACCTTGTGCCGCGCATGCTGGCCGCTGCCATGGCCAAGGCCCAGTCCACCGAGCCCGTGAAAATTGCCAAGGCCATGGAAGACATGTCCATGGACACCGTCTTCGGGCCCGTCAAGATGCGCGGCAAGGACCATCAGCTGCTGCTGCCCCAGGTCGTCAACACCATCGCCCCCGTGGACGACAAGCTGGTCAAGACCGGCTGGGAAGGCACGAACTACGGCTTCAGAACCGATGCCATCTATTCAGCGCAGCAGGTCGAGCTGCCGACCGAGTGCCAAATGAAACGGCCTTGAGCACAATCTCCTGTGCGGTATGGCATGGCCTCAGCGGTCTGATACCGGCGCGGACCAACTCAGAGACACCAAGGAAGGGCCGCCCCGCACCGAGGGTGTCGTCCCCCTCCCCTAGCGCGCAGCGCGTAGAGAGAGAGATAGAGAGGGGGAAGCCGCTACGCGGCTCAGGGGGTGGGCGTACCGTAGGTACGCCTTCCAAATACCCCGCTGCCCACGCGCACCATGGTGCTGCCCGCTGCCACGGCGGCCTCCAGATCGCCGGTCATGCCCATGGACAGCGTGTCGAAATGTTCCAGCCCCGCGAGAGCGCTGGACTTTATGGCATAGAAGATGGACGCAGCCCTTTTGTGGACTTCGCACTGCGCTTCGAAATCAGGAGTGTCGTCAGGAATGCTCATGATGCCGCGCAGCTGCAGATTGGGCAGTTTCACCATGGCTTCGGCCAGCTCCAGGGCTTGCTCGGCCATGACGCCGGACTTGGTGGCGCCGCCATCCACATTGACCTGGATGCAGACATTGAGCCGTGCCATGCCCTGCGGACGCTGGGCCGAAAGGCGCTCGGCGATCTTGAGCCGGTCCACGGTCTGAGCCCAGTCGAAATTCTCGGCCACCAGCCGCGTCTTGTTGCTCTGGATGGGGCCTATGCAATGCCATTGCAGCGCCTCGCCGCCCGCCAGCTGCATGGCGCGCACCGCGGCAATTTTCTCCACGGCCTCCTGGATATAGTTCTCGCCGAAGCTGCGCTGGCCGGCCAGCACGGCCTCGCGCACCGCATCCGCGCCAAAAGTCTTGGCAACGGCCAGCAGCTGCACCGATGTCACGGGCCGGCTTGCACTGGCGCAAGCGGCTGCGATGCGGGCATGAATCTGCCCCAGATTGTTTTCAATCGTCGTCATAATTGGCGCCAGAGTATCAAACCAGAGAGGGATCTCCGTGGATATCACGCAATTGCTGGCATTCAGTGTCAAGAACAAGGCTTCGGACTTGCATTTGTCGGCAGGACTGCCACCCATGATTCGCGTCCACGGCGATGTGCGTCGCATCAACATCGATCCGCTGGACCACAAGACCGTGCACGCCATGGTCTACGACATCATGAGCGATGCCCAGCGCAAGCAGTACGAAGAATTTCTCGAAGTGGACTTTTCGTTCGAGATCGAAGGCCTGGCCCGTTTTCGTGTCAACGCCTTCAATCAGAACCGCGGCGCGGCGGCCGTCTTCCGTACCATTCCCAGCAAGATCCTCACGCTGGAGCAGCTCAACGCCCCCAAGATCTTTGCCGACCTGGCCCTGAAGCCGCGCGGCCTGGTGCTGGTGACCGGCCCCACGGGCTCGGGCAAGTCCACCACGCTGGCGGCCATGGTCAACTACCTCAACGAGACCGAGTACGGCCATATCCTGACGGTGGAAGACCCCATCGAATTCGTGCATGAGTCCAAGAAATGCCTGATCAACCAGCGCGAAGTCGGCCCCATGACGCTGTCGTTCGCGGCAGCGCTGAAGTCCGCGCTGCGTGAAGATCCGGACGCGATTCTGGTTGGCGAAAT
Organism: Comamonas testosteroni; assembly: GCF_000761245.1. Classification (GTDB taxonomy): domain Bacteria; phylum Pseudomonadota; class Gammaproteobacteria; order Burkholderiales; family Burkholderiaceae_C; genus Comamonas; species Comamonas testosteroni_C. The sequence continues at coordinate 371,887 of NZ_AWOR01000068.1, forward strand.
GCGCGACCTGGAAACCATCCGCCTGGCCATGACGGCGGCCGAAACCGGCCACCTGGTGTTCGGCACGCTGCACACCTCGTCGGCGGCCAAGACCATCGACCGTATCATCGACGTGTTCCCGGCCGATGAAAAGGAAATGGTGCGCGCCATGCTCTCCGAGTCGCTGCAGGCCGTGATCTCACAGACGCTTTGCAAGACCAAGGACGGCCAGGGCCGTGTGGCAGCGCACGAGATCATGCTGGGCACGCCCGCCATCCGCAACCTGATCCGCGAGGCCAAGGTGGCACAGATGTACTCCACCATCCAGACCAGCCAGAACATGGGCATGCAGACCCTGGACCAGAACCTGACCGATCTGGTGCGCCGCAACCTCATCAGCCCGGCCGAAGCGCGCAGCAAGGCGAAGATTCCCGAGAATTTCCCGGGATAATGCTTCCCCCCTGAGCGGCTTTGCCGCTTCCCCCCAGGGGGACGACAGCCTTTGCTGCGGGGCGGCCCTTGCTGGCTGTCTCTCGCTTGGGCCGCGCCAGTTTTTTAGAGTGGCCCTTGCTGTTGGCCGCTGGACAAGGAGTGATCATGGAACGCGATCAGGCCAGTAAATTCATCAACGATCTGCTCAAGCTCATGGTCAGCCGCAACGGCAGCGACCTGTTCATCACGGCGGAGTTTCCGCCCGCCATCAAGATCGACGGCAAAGTCACCAAGGTTTCGCCCCAGCCGCTGAGCCAGCTGCATACGCTGGCCCTGGCGCGCTCCATCATGAACGACAGGCAGGTGGCGGACTTCGAGCACACCAAGGAGTGCAACTTCGCCATCTCGCCGGCCGGCGTGGGGCGCTTCCGTGTCAATGCCTTCATGCAGCAGGGCAAGGTCGGCATGGTGCTGCGTACCATTCCCACCACCCTGCCCACGATTGACGGCCTGGGCGTGCCGCAGGTGCTCAAGGAAGTGACCATGACCAAGCGCGGCCTGTGCATCCTGGTCGGCGCGACGGGCTCGGGCAAGTCCACCACGCTGGCTGCCATGGTGGACTGGCGCAATGAGAACTCCTTCGGCCACATCATCACGGTGGAAGACCCCGTGGAATTCGTTCATCCGCACAAGAACTGCGTAGTCACGCAACGCGAGGTGGGGCTGGATACGGACAGCTGGGAAGCGGCACTCAAGAACACGCTGCGCCAGGCGCCCGACGTGATTTTGATGGGCGAAATCCGCGACCGCGAAACCATGGAGCATGCGATTGCGTTCTCTGAAACGGGGCATCTGTGTCTGGCCACACTGCACGCCAACAGCGCCAACCAGGCGCTGGACCGCATCGTCAACTTCTTCCCCGAAGAACGCCGTCCGCAGTTGCTGATGGACGTTTCGCTGAACCTGCGGGCCATCATTTCCCAGCGCCTGATCCCCAAGCAGGACAGCAAGGGCCGTGTAGCCGCCATCGAGGTGATGCTCAACTCGCCGCTGATCGCCGACCTGATCTTCAAGGGCGAGGTCGTCGAGATCAAGGAGATCATGAAGAAAAGCCGCAATATCGGCATGCAGACCTTCGACCAGGCGCTGTTCGACCTGTTCGAGTCCAATCTCATCACCTACGAAGATGCGCTGCGCAATGCAGACTCGGTCAACGACCTGCGTCTACAGATCAAGCTCAACAGCCAGCGCGCCCGGACGCTGGATCTGGCGGCCGGCACCGAACACCTGACCATCGTCTAAGCCCAAGGCGCTGGCATCTCTTCCCACAGGAGGAGCGCGGTTTTTGCTGGGTGGCGGGCCGCCCTGCCCCCTGCTGTCAGCCACGGCCATGCACTCCGGCGCTACCATGATCGAACTGTTTCGCACCAAGTCTTAGAGGATTTCATGAGCACCGCCACCATCGCCTCCCGCAGCTACGCTGCTTGCGCTTCCACTCCTGTGGCCTTTCTGGGCCTGGGTGTCATGGGCTATCCCATGGCCGGGCACCTGGCTGCGGCTGGCCACCAGGTCACGGTCTACAACCGCACGGCGGCCAAGGCCGAGGCCTGGACCGAGGAATTCCCCGGCGGCAGCCATGCGGCCACGCCCCGTGAAGCCGTCAAGGGCGCACGCATGGTCTTCTCCTGCGTGGGCAATGATGACGACCTGCGCTCCATTGTGCTGGGTGACGACGGCGCCTTTGCGGGCATGGAGCCTGGCGCCGTCTTTGTCGATCACACCACGGCCTCGGCCCAGGTGGCACGCGAGCTGTATGCCGAAGCACGCAAACGCGGCCTGCACTTTATCGATGCCCCGGTATCGGGCGGCCAGGCCGGGGCAGTCAACGGCCAGCTCACCGTCATGTGCGGCGGCGATCAGGATGTATTCGATCAGGTTGCCCCGGTGGCTGACGCCTTCTCGCGCGCCTTTACCTATATGGGAGCATGCGGCAACGGACAGCTGACCAAGATGGTCAATCAGATCTGCGTGGCCAGTGTGGTTCAGGGCCTGTCCGAAGCCATTGCCTTTGGTCTGCGTGCCGACCTGGATGTGGAGAAGGTCCTCGACGTGATCGGCAAGGGGGCCGCCCAGAGCTGGCAGATGGACAATCGCGGCAAGACCATGGCCGTGGGAAAGTTCGACTTCGGCTTTGCCGTGGACTGGATGCGCAAGGATCTGGGGCTGGTGCTGGCCGAGGCCCAGCGCAATGGCGCGCGCCTTCCCGTCACCGCGCTGGTGGACCAGTTCTATGCCGATGTACAGGCCATGGGTGGCAATCGCTGGGATACCTCCAGCCTGATTCAGCGCTTGCGCTGAGCCGCTGCGCCATGAAAAAAGCCGGACTCGAGTCCGGCTTTTTTTGTGACCGTCAGTTCGCCTCAGTTCATGCTGGAGCGATCCTCGACCACAGGGGCGGCCTTGGATGTTGCAGCAGCCAGCTCATCTTCGGAGATGACCTCAAACAGGCGCACAACCTTGCTCACATCGTTGACGCCACGGGCAATCTCGGCAGCCCGCTTGGATTCGCGCGGCGTGACTATGCCCATCAGATAGACCACGTTGTTCTCGGTCACGACCTTGATGGCCGAGGATGAAATGTCCTTGGCGTTGACCAGACTGGCCTTGACCTTGGTCGTGATCAGAGAATCCTGGGAGCGCTGACCCAGAGTGGCCGTGAAAGGCACGACCTCGATCTCGTTGTAGACCTGGCGCACGGTGGATTGTTCGCGCACCAGCTTCTCGATGGTCGCCTTGTCCGTCGCATTGCCTGCCTGGCCGGTCAGCAGCACTACACGGTTGTAGCTGGTGGCGCTGACGCGGGCCTTGTCGCCCATCACCTCGCTGATGCGATTGCCGGCACGCAGTTCTATGCCCTGGTCCTCAACCTGAGTGCCGGTGGTGCGCCTGTCCACTGCCGACATGCCCGCCACAGCGGCACCGCCACCCACCAGAGCCACGCAACCGCTCAAGGCACCGCCCAGAGCGGCAACGGTCAGGGCCGCACATGCAACACGGGTCCACTTCAACTTCATAAAGGCATCTCCTGGTCACCAAGCAGTTGAGAGTCCACACCGTCGGCCAGACAGTGCAGGATCAAGGTATGGGTTTCGCGCACGCGCGCCGCACGGTCATGGGGCACGCAGATCAGTACATCGGTCTCGCGCACGGCGGTGGCCAGATTGCCGCCGGTGCGGCCTGTCAAGACCACGGCCATCATGTCGCGCTCGTGGGCGGCTTCCAGGGCCTCCAGCACGGCCGTGTCGTTGCCGGTCACCGACATGAGCAGCAGCAGATCGCCGGGCTGCCCCAGCGCCCGCACCTGACGCGCCAGGTACTGGCTGGCATTGCCGCCCGAGCCCGTGGCTCCCACGCTGCCCAGCAGGCCGCCATCGGAAGTCAGGGCCACGGCCGCCAGCTCGGGACGATCGCGCTCGAACCCTGTCACGCACAGGGAGGCAAATAACTGGGCATCGCTGGCCGAAACACCCGTACCGCAGGCCAACACCTTGCCGCCGCCCGTCACGCAGGCCAGCATGGCCTGTACGGCGGAAGCAATAGGTTGGCTCAGCGCCTGGGCGGCCTGGTACTTCAGGTCGGCACTGTCGATGAAATGCTGTTGAATTCGTTGCTCTAGCATGGAGGCCCGATGATACCCGCCACCTGTTATCTCTTTGGTAGCAAACCGTTATTTGCGCATCAGTGTTGCGCACAACTATGACGCGGCGACTAAAGCGCCTCGAATGCCGCTTGGAGCCACTCTATGCGCATCTGGTTCCCGCAGCTGTCGACCAGCACCACATCAAAGCGGCATGGCGGCGCTGCCGCAAGCCTCATCAGATAGTGCCTGGCGGCCAGCACGATGCGCTGCTGCTTGAGGCGGCCGATGCTGCCGGCGGCACCGCCGAAGCGCTCGGTGTTGCGGCTGCGGACTTCGACGAACACCAAAGACCCGTCGCGGTCACGCAGGATCAGGTCGATTTCGCCGCCACCACGGCCCTGCGTCCGATAATTGCGCTCGACAAGCTTCAGGCCCCGCGCCAGCAAATGGGCCAACGCGGCATCCTCGGCCTGCTGCCCGCGTGCGGTTGTGCTTTGCGCCGGCTTGGGCCGCTTTCCAAGGAAATCCATTGACTACCTCTTTCGCCTCTGCACTGACTGCCGCACATGACGCGGCCGCTTCCCAGCATTATCCGCAGGCAGCCCTGTATGTGGTGGCGACGCCGATTGGCAATCTGGCCGACATCAGCCTGCGCTCGCTGCATGTGCTGCAGATCGTGGACTGCATCGCCTGCGAAGACACGCGCCACACCCAGGGCCTGCTGCGCAGTTACGGGCTGGACCGCCCCGGCAACCAGTTGCTGGCCGTGCATCAGCACAACGAGGCAGAAGCCGCCCAGCAGGTGATCGAGCGCCTGCAGCAAGGCCAGCGCGTCGCCTATGTCAGCGATGCAGGCACACCCGGCGTCAGCGACCCGGGCGCGCGTCTGTGCGCGGCGCTGCAGGCCGTGGGCCTGCGCAGCATTCCGCTGCCCGGCGCCAGCAGCGTGACATCGGCCATCAGCGTGGCCGGTGCCGTCACGCCGGCACAGGGCGAAAGCGGTTTTGTGTTTGCCGGCTTCTTGCCCACCAAGAATGCCGAACGGCTGGCCGCCGTGCAAAAACTGGCCGACCAGCCGCGTTGCACCGTGCTGCTCGAAGCCCCGCACCGCATCATCGAGCTGGCCCAGGCACTGGCCTTGCTGGGCGAGCGTCGCGTCACGCTGGCGCGCGAAATCACCAAGCAGTTTGAAGATATCGCGAGCATGCCGGCCCACGAGCTGGCAGCCTGGCTGCAGGCCTCGCCACAGCGAGTCAAGGGCGAGTTCGCCATCGTGCTGCACCCCGTGACGGTGCAGCAGGAGTCAGGCGAGGCCGAGCGTGTGCTCAAGCTGCTGCTGGCCGAGTTGCCGACCAAGACGGCAGTGAAGCTGGCCGCCGAAATCACGGGCGCCAGCCGCAACACGCTCTACGACCGTGCGCTGGAGCTCAAGCGAGCCGCCGAAGAAGAATAAGCACTTGAACCGGGCGCGGTACAAACCGGAGACGCCTGGCAAGGACCGCTCCGACGCACCGCTGCCGCCCCCCTTGGGGGAAGCCACGTAGCGGCTCAGGCGGCTTCAGGCTCAGGCATAGGCCAGACCGGTGGCCACGCCGCCGAACAGGTCGCCTTCGACCTGAGGCACATCGGGGAAAGCAACGCGCAGCGCATCGCGCAGGGTTCGCAGGGCCGACGAGCCGCCGGTCAGATAGATGGCGTCTGGTGCCGCCACGCCGGCCTGGCGCACACAGTCCTGCGCACATTCAACGACCTGCAGCAGCAAGGCCTGCAACTGCTCCTGCAGAACCTCCGGGGAGATGGCCGCCGGCAGGTCTTGCTCCAGCCAGTCCAGAGCTATGACCGAGGCCGCATGGCTTTGCGAAGCCGCAATCTTGGCCTGCTCCACCGCATCGGCCAGCCTATGGCCTTCACGCCAATCCAGCACCTTCATCAGGCGCTGGTGCAGTTGCGGATCGCTGTAATCGCTCTTGAGACCGCGTGCCGAAGCCAGGGCCTTGGCCGTGTACAGCCACTGGATCAGATGCCAGGTGGAGAGATCGAAGAACACGCTGCTGGGTACCTCACGCCCGCTGGGGCCGATGTGCTTGTAGCCCAGCAGCGGCATGACCTGGGCCACATTGAGGCGATGGTCGAAATCCGTGCCTCCGATATGCACGCCGGTGGTGGCAAGAATGTCCTGGGTGCGGTCTGCATGTCCTGCCTGTTGCGGGCCCAAACGCACCACCGTGAAGTCCGAGGTGCCACCGCCGATATCGACCACCAGCACCAGTTGCTCCTCGCTCAGGCGCTGTTCGTAATCCAGTGCCGCCGCAATCGGCTCCAGCTGGAAGCTGACTTCTCCCAGGCCGGCGGCGCGCGCCGCAGCGGCCAGCGCATCCTGCGCCTGACGGTCTCGCTGCGGGTGCTCGTCGACAAAATGCACGGGACGCCCCAGCACCACACGCTCGGGAAGACGTCCGTCCAGCGCCTGGCGCGCCTGGTCGGCCACGCGCTTGAGAAAGATCGCGATGATGTCCTGGTAGCTGACAAGCTGCTCGTGCACCGCAGTCTTTTCCAGCAAAAGGCTGCTGCCCAGCAGGCTTTTGAGGGAACGCATCAGACGCCCTTCCTCGCCTGCCAGATACTGCTGCATGGCATCGCGGCCGAAATGCGTGCTGTGCTCTTCGGTATTGAAGAACAGCGCCGTGGGCATGCCGGTGGCCGCCCCTTCCAGGGGCAGCAAAGCGGCGGTCTTGCCAGGCAGGCGATAGGCAGCGGCAGAGTTGGACGTTCCGAAATCGATGCCCAGAGTGGCAGGCGTTTTAGCTGTGGTCATGAAAGGCAGCGCTGCACCGCGCCGGCCCGCAAAGGCTGCCGCGGCCGCAACGAAAACGCCCACCGAAGTGGGCATGGGTGTCAGCAGGGGCGCTATTCTAGCGCCCCTGTTATTGGACCTAGGCGGCGGCGGTTTCCACCTCGATCCCGGAATGCTGTGCCAGCTCAAGGCGCACCCCGTGGGTGGCGACCTCGTCAAGTGCCCCTGCTGATGCCTGCTGCGGCACCGACAGCACGACCGCATAAGGGCCTTCGCCGCGCGTGGCCAGTCTTTGGGCCAGAGGGCCCTGCGCCTGGACGGGAGCGGCCAGCACCAGCTCGGTGGAGCCCAGACCCAGCGACACCTGCTGCGTGCTGCCGTCGGCCGAGACCCTCAGCGGGCCGACGCTCACTGCATCGCCGAGCAATGCCCGCCAGCGCGCCAGGCTGGCCTGCAGATCCTTCACCACCACATCCAAGCGGGCCACGCCGGTTGCGCCATTGGGATGCACGCGGGCCTGGCCTTCAGGCACGCGCAGGGCACGCGGCGTCAGGTCGCCACACAGAAACGGCAGGTCCGGGCTTGGAGGGCGTGCATTGCGCCAGCGTAGCTGCTCTCCATCGGGACGCAGACGCCCGCCCTCATAAGGGGCTTCATAGCCCAGGCCGCGCGCCTGGGCCGCCGCCACCACGGCGCCAGTCTCAGTGGGCAGCAGCGCGAAGTCGACTAGGCCCTCGCCGTGCTGCTGCAACTGCTGCCACCAGCGCTCCTCGGGCGCTGCGGCACGCCAGGCAATGAGTTCGAAATAGGCCCCGTCGGCAAAAACCACCAGGGCGTTGTGCGTGGAGCGGCCCGGGTGCTCGCCGCCGCGCAGCACATTGAAACCCAGGGACTGGTAGTCGGCAATCGTGCGCTCCAGGTCCTGGACCGCGATGACGATATGGTCGAGTGGCAAGCTCATGCAAAAGTCTTTCCAAAAGGTTCTCAGGCCGCCAGGCGCTCGGGCGCGCTGGAGTCGGTATGGCGCACCTCGGCGCGGATGGACTGGGGGTTGCGCAGCAGGTTCAGGATGGGGCAGGTTCTCTCCACGGCCTCGAACAGCGCATCGATCTCGGCGCGGCTGGCCGGCGAATCGATATGCACGGTATAGCCGATCTCGTGCGGCCAGATCGGCGTCGTCTCGTGGCCGGGCTTGCCGCCGCGCGGGTCTATGACGCCCGTGACCTCGACCTCCAGGCTCTCCAGCGGCACCTGGCGCTCCGCCGCCTGGATCAGAAAGATATGGGTCACGCAGGTGCCCAGCACGCCCAGCTGCAGCTCAGGCGAGCTCGGCCCCAGGTTGTATCCCGCGAAGTCGGGTGGGCTGTCGCTGATGACCTGGTGCTCGCGGATGCGCAGACGGCGCACTCCGCTGCGCCCCTCGGCACGCACGCTGGCCTTGAGTCTGGCGGCCTGGGCCGTGCCCGCCGCAATGGCGGCACTGCGTGCCAGCACGGCCGCGCGTTTTTCGGAAAGATATTCGTTGAGATGACTCATGAGCGGGCTTTCGATAAAGGAATGCCAGGCCATTGTTGTGAGAGCGGCACGCCGGACCAACAAAGGAATTCGTCTGCGCTTATGCGCTTAGCAAATATGCAGGCTCGCGCCTCTTAGTTGTTTTTCGAATAACGATGCTACTCAATATATGAACACGAATATTTGGCGTCGATAGCATGAGAACCATGAATCCGGTCAGCCGCTGCGGCAATGCGTCCGGAACCTGAGTTTTCAACGCCATGTGGCGACGAGGTATGAACGTGTTTTTCCCTTCGCAGACGGATCCGTCGATAAAACAGCCAGTGAACAAGTCGGCCAAACGCCGCGCTCTATGGGCCGCAGTGGCAGTGCTGACGGGCAGCATGCTGCTGGCTGGCTGCTCCAGGCAATCCGGCACGGCCCAGGCCGATGCATCGGCCAAGCCGACTCAGGGCGGCACCCTGGTCTACCTGGAACAGCAGGCACATACCAATCTCTATCCGCCTGCCGGGGGCTTTTATCCCAACGGCGGCGTGCTCAACCAGATCACGGACAAGCTGACCTACCAAGACCCCGAGACGCTGGAGATCCAGCCCTGGATCGCCGAGTCCTGGACCGTGAACGCCGATGCCACCGAGTACAGCTTCAAGCTGCGCTCCGGTGTGAGCTTCTCGGACGGATCGCCGCTGGACGCGGCCGCCGTGGCGCGCAACTTCGACACCTACGGTCTGGGCAACAAGGCGCTCAAGCAGCCGGTTTCCGAGGTCATCAACAACTATGAGCGCAGCGAAGTCGTCGATCCGCTGACCGTGAAGTTCTTCTTCAAAAAGCCCTCGCCGGGCTTTCTCCAGGGCACTTCGGTGATCGGCTCGGGCCTGGTCTCGCCGGCCACGCTGGATCGTCCGTTCGAGGAGCTTGGCGATGCCACGCGCATCATAGGTTCGGGCCCCTTCGTAGTGGCCAGCGAGACCCTGGGCAAGGAGCTGGTGCTCAAGGCGCGCCAGGACTACAGCTGGGGTCCGGCCAAGCTGGCCCACCAGGGCCGCGCACGCCTGGATGAAGTCAAGTTCATCGTCACGCCCGAGGACAGCGTGCGCATAGGCGCGCTGCTGGCCGGCCAGGCCGGTTTCATCCGCCAGGTCCAGGCCTATGACGAAAAGCGCGTGGAGCAACAGAAGTTCACCATCTACGCGCCGTCCACGCGCGGCGTGAACAACAGCATCGCCATCCGCCCCGACAACGCCCTGGTGGCCGACCTCAAGGTGCGTCAGGCCCTGCTGCATGGCACCAATACCAAGGAGATCGTGGAAACCCTGTTCTCGCCGCGCTACCCGCAGGCACGTTCGGTGATCGCCTCCACGGCAGCTGGCTATGTAGACCTGTCGGCCAAGCTGGTCTTTGACGAGGCCAGGGCCAGGCAATTGCTCGACGAGGCCGGCTGGAGCCTGGGCGCCAACGGCTTGCGCCAGAAGAACGGCCAGGACTTCGTGCTCTCGACCTACGAATCCCTGCCCCAGCCGCAGAACAAGGAGACCTTGCAGCTGGTGGCCCAGCAATGGGCCAGGCTGGGCATCAAGCTCAATGTGCTGGCCGGAGACTCGGGCAGTCGCACGGTGGACACACTGGACCCCGACAAGACCGGCGTGCTGCCGGGCATGGTGGGCCGCGCCGATCCTGACGTGATCAAGAGCAATTACTACCCGAGCAATCGCAATGTGCTGCTGCAAAAAGGCGGTGTGAGCCAGAAGGTCAAGTCCTTCGAGGACAGCAAGCTCAACCACCTGTTCGATGCCATCGCTGCCGAGACCGATGCCAACCGGCGCCTGGCGCTGACCGGCGAGGTGCAGAACTATCTGATCGACCAGGCCTATGTGATCCCGATCTTCGAGGAGCCCCAGGCCTTCGCGGGTGCGACCTGGGTGCGTGAAGTGGGCTTCGAGGCCGTGGGCCGCCCCAGCTTCTACAGCACCTGGCTGGTCAAGCGCTGACAAAGGAATCGCCCATGCCTCGCCGCTATCTGCTTGGCCGCATCGCGCAGGCCGCCCTGGTGCTGTGGGCGGCATTCACCGCCTCCTTCATCCTGCTGCAACTGCTGCCAGGCGATGCCGTGCTGATCAAGTTCCTGAACCCCGAGCTGGGCCTGGGCCCGCAGGAGATCGCCGACATCCGCGCCGCCTATGGGGCTGATCAGCCTGTCTGGCAGCAATACCTGCACACCCTGGGGCAGTTCCTCACGGGCCATTTCGGCTACTCCTTGCAAGCCGGCGTGCCCGTGAGCCAGGGACTGGCCACCAGTCTGCCGCCCACGCTGCGCCTGGCAGGCCTGGGCTTTTCCACGGCGGCGCTGCTGGCCATAGCGCTTGCGGCGGCGGCCAGCCTCGCGCCTCTGGCCTGGCTGCGCAATGCCCTGCAAGCCCTGCCCTCGGTCTTCGTCTCCGTGCCCGTTTTCTGGCTGGGCATCATGCTGATCCAGGTGCTGTCCTTCCGTCTGGGCTGGATTCCCGTCATCAATCCCGGCCCCTGGGAGGGCCTGGTCCTGCCCACGCTGACGCTGGCCGTCCCGATTTCGGCGCCGCTGGCCCAGATCCTGCTGCGCAATATCGACACCGTGCTGGCCCAGCCTTTCGTGGCCGTAGCCCGCGCCAAGGGTGCTTCTCGCGCCTGGGTGCTGCTACACCATGTGACGCGCAATGCCCTGCTGCCGACCTTGACGATCGCCGGCGTGCTGTTCGGCGAGCTGCTGGCCGGTGCCGTGGTCACCGAGGCCGTGTTCGGCCTCAACGGCCTGGGCACGCTGACCCAGCAGGCCGTGGGCAACCAGGACACGGCCGTGCTCCAGGCCGTGGTCGTGGTCTCGGCCGCCACCTTCGTGCTCATCAACCTCGCCGTGGACCTGCTCTACCCGCTGCTCGATCCTCGTTTGCGTCATTCTGTGGAGAACCGGGCATGAACACCGCCGTCTCGACCATCATTCCCAAGCCCCTGGCTTCCAGCGTCGCGTCGTCCGCAGCGCCCAAGCTTGGGCCCCCGCCGGCACCGGCCGCAAAAAGCCTGCGCCCCGTCCTGATCGATCTGCAAACGCTCAGGCGCCTATCGCCCACGCTGGCCCTGGCCTGGCTGGTGATTGCCACGGCCGCACTGTGGGCACTGGTTCCAGGCTGGTTTGCCCATCAGAATCCCGTCGTCGGCCAGGCCGGCCAGCAACTGCTGGCGCCCGGCCTCACGCACTGGCTGGGCACGGATGCGCTGGGGCGTGATCTCTGGGCCCGTGTGGTGCATGGCTCCGTGCACTCACTGTCTGGCGCTTTCCTGGCCGTGGCGGTGGGCCTGGTGGCGGGCACGTTGATCGGCCTGCTGGCCGGAGCCACGGGCGGCCGCGTCGATGACGCGCTGATGCGCCTGGTCGACGTGCTGCTGGCCGTGCCCTCGCTGCTGCTGTCGCTGACCATCATCATCTTGCTGGGCTTTGGCACCATCAATGCGGCCATCGCCGTGGGGGTGGCATCCGTGGCCGGCTTCGCGCGCCTGGTGCGCTCCGAAGTGGTTCGCGTGCGGCGCTCTGACTATGTGGAGGCGGCCTTCGGCAGCGGCGGACGCTTTGCCGCCGTGCTGTGGCGCCATGTGCTGCCCAATTCGCTGACTTCGGTGGTGGCCCTGGCCGCACTGCAGTTCGGCTCGGCCATCCTGTCGATTTCCACGCTGGGCTTTCTGGGCTACGGAGCGCCACCGCCCACGCCCGAATGGGGTCTGCTGATCGCCGAAGGGCGCAACTACATCGCCACCGCATGGTGGCTGACCACGGCGCCAGGCCTGGTCGTGGTGGCCGTGGTGCTGGCCGCCAACCGCATCGGCGCCTCATTCGCGCGGAGGCCGGCATGAGCGCCCTGCTGCAAGACCGCCCATCCACGGCAATCCCTGCCGCTGCTGCCGCCCCGCTGCTCGAAGTCCAGGACCTGGTTATCGCCTACCGTGACCACGGCGGCCAGGAACAGCGCGTGGTCCACGGCCTGTCGTTTTCCGTGGCACCGGGCGAGGTCGTGGCCCTGGTCGGCGAATCGGGATCGGGCAAGACCACCACGGCCCAGGCCGTGATCGGCCTGCTGGCCGACAACGGCCGCCGCGAGCAAGGCAGCATCCGGCTGCAGGGCACCGAGGTCTCGGACTGGAGTGCCGCGCGCTGGAACAGCATTCGCGGCCGCGTGCTCAGCCTGGTGCCCCAGGATCCAACCACCTCGCTCAACCCCGTGCGCACCGTGGGCAACCAGGTCGGTGAAGTCCTGCGCATTCACGGCCTGCGCGACCGCGCTGCCATCGAGGCGCGCGTGATCGACCTGCTGACCCGCGTGGGCCTGTCCCAGCCCGCCCTGCGGGCGCGCCAGTATCCGCACGAGCTGTCGGGCGGCATGCGCCAGCGCGTGCTGATCGCCATCGCCATCGCGCTGCGACCTGCGCTGATCATCGCCGACGAACCCACCAGCGCGCTGGACGTCACGGTGCAGCGGCGCATCCTGGATCTGATCGACGAGCTGCGCCGCGAAACCGGCACCGCAGTGCTGCTGGTCACCCACGACCTGGGCGTGGCCGCAGACCGCGCTCATCGCCTCATCGTCATGCAGGGAGGTCGCATTCAGGAGCAAGGCCCGACACTGGAGCTTCTGCGCAATCCACAAAGCGCCTATACGCGCCGCTTGCTGTCCGACGCGCCCTCGCTCACGCCTGCGCCCCGTCGCACTGCGCCAGCGGCGGCGGCGGCGGCCGCTACCGAAGATTGGGCCATCGAGGTCGAGGACCTGGTACACGATTTCCATGCCCCCGGCCGCGGGCGCGGCGTTTTCCGCGCCGTGGACGGCTTGTCGCTGCGCCTGCGCCGGGGCTCCACGCATGCCATCGTCGGCGAGTCGGGCTCGGGCAAGACCACGACCATACGCGACATCGTGGGCCTGGGACGTCCCACATCGGGTCGCATCCGCATCGCCGGCACCGAACTCACGGGCCTGCGCGGCGAGGCCCTGCGCCAGTTGCGGCGCAAGGTCCAGCTGGTCTATCAGAACCCGTTCAGCTCGCTGGATCCGCGCCAGCGTGTCTTCGACATCATCGAGGAGCCGCTGCTCAACTTCGAGCCGCTACCGGCTCAGGAGCGCCGCCAACGCGTGCTTGACATGCTGGAACGCGTGGGCCTGCCGGCCGCCGTGCTCGAACGGCGCCCGCATGCGCTCTCGGGCGGCCAGCGCCAGCGCGTAGCGATTGCACGCGCCCTGGTGCTGCAACCGGAAGTGGTGGTGCTGGACGAAGCCGTCTCGGCATTGGACGTGACCGTGCAGGCCCAGATCCTCGCCCTGCTCGCGCAGTTGCAGCAGGACCTGGGCCTGAGCTATCTCTTCATCTCGCACGACCTTGCCGTGGTGCGCCAGATCGCCGACACGGTGTCGGTGCTGCGCGCAGGCAAGGTGGTGGACGCGGGCAGCGTCGAGGACGTGTTCCTACGCCCCACCAGCGACTACACGCGCGAACTCATGGACGCCATTCCCGGCAAAAGGAGCATCGATTTTGTCCCTCACCCCGCCTGACAATCTTCATCACCCTCGCCTGGGCTTCTTCAGCCGCCTGCTCGATGAGGTACCGGCCGGCGAACGCTACCGCCTGGTTACCGAGCAGATCGCCCATGCCGAAGCCCAGGGCTTCGACTCGGCATGGATCGCCCAGCACCATTTCCACGAAAGCGAGGGCGGCCTGCCCTCACCTTTTGTCTTTCTCTCGCATGTGGCGGCCCGCACGCGGCGCATCCGCCTGGGCACGGGCGTGGTCACGCTGCCGCTGGAAAACGCGCTGCGCGTGGCCGAGGACGCGGCCGTGCTGGACCTGCTGTCGGGCGGCCGGCTCGAAGTGGGTCTGGGCACGGGCGGCACGGCAGAGTCCTTCGAGGCCTTCGGCGTCGCGGGCAGCGAGCGCGGCGCGGTCTTCGCGCGCAACTTCGCCGTGCTGCGGGATGCCTGGGCCGGGCGCGAGCTGGCAGGCGGCGTGCGCCTGTACCCCGCAGCCCCGCAGTTGCTGGAGCGCGTCTGGCAAGCCACGTTCTCGGTCGAGGGCGGGGCTCGCGCCGGCGCCAACGGGGACGGGTTGATGCTCTCGCGCACCCAGCCCCGACCCGAAGGCCGGCCTCAGGCCACTCTGTCCGAGATACAGAACCCCATCATCGACGCTTATCTCGCGGCCCTGCCCGCAGGTCGCACACCGCGCATCCTGGCTTCGCGCACCCTGCTGGTATCCGACAAGCGCTCTCAGGCACTGCAATGGGCCGAGGCCGGCCTGCGTCGCTCGGCCCTGCGCCATGCGGCCCTGGCCTCAACCTCCTCCACGCAATGGGCAACGCGCGTCGACCCACAGGCGCCGCTGCAGCAGCTCATTGAAGCCTACGACGTACATGTGGGCACGCCCGAGGACGTGATCGCCTCGCTCAAAGCCGACACGGCGCTGGCGCAAGCCACCGACATCGTGTTCCAAGTGCACTCCATCGATCCTCCGCTCCTGGCCATTCTGCGCTCCATCGAGCTGACTGCGTCCGTCGTGGCACCAGCCCTGGGCTGGCGCCGCAATGATCCCCCCGCCAGCTCTTCCCACCCCCTTGCCCGGACCGGGCTGCTTCAAGCCGCATGACCATGAGCATTACCGCCCAGACCCGCTTTCCCGAAGATGTGATCGACCATCTCG
The DNA here is from genome assembly GCF_000761245.1 of Comamonas testosteroni. Lineage (GTDB taxonomy): Bacteria > Pseudomonadota > Gammaproteobacteria > Burkholderiales > Burkholderiaceae_C > Comamonas > Comamonas testosteroni_C. The sequence continues at coordinate 386,955 of NZ_AWOR01000068.1, forward strand.
CCGATATCACTGCCGGCAGCGCGCTGGATCAGGTGCGCCGCCACCGCAGCGAGGCTCGCACCCAGGCCCAGCAAAGCTTTGCCGCACTGTTCACCCCCGCCGAGCCCGTTGCGGGAGCCGTCTCGCTGCGCGAGCGCCTGACGCTGGCCGCCTTCACGGCAGGCCTGCATGGCGAGCCACGCAGCACGGCCTTCTACACACGCGCCCTGGCGGCCGAGAATGCCGATCTGGCCGACGCCGTGAGCTCGGAAGTGGTGCACGGGCGCGCTGCCAGCCTGCAGGCCGGCAGCGGCCCGCACGGCCCCTACGGGATTTATCCGGCCGGCCCCTTGAGCCGCGAGGACCAAAGCGGCCCCAGCTACGCCGTGGACCCGGCTCATGCGGCTTTGCTAGGCCCGCGCCTGAGCGCCGCACTGGCCCATGCCCATCTGCTGGCCTACCACCCACGCGATGCGAGTGCCCGGGCTTTGCAGGCGCTGCAGCAGGCCGGCTGGAGCGAGACCGATATCGTCATCCTGTCCCAGCTCGCCTCTTTCCTGTCCTTCCAGATCCGCCTCGTGGCGGGGCTGCGCGTGCTCGGCGCACGAGCTGCAATCACCACGGCATCGTCCACCATCGCCCTGCAAGCCCAGCCATGACCACTACGCACAACACCTCTGTCCAGATCTTCACCCAGGAGCAGCTCGACTGGCAGCCATGGATAGCTCCGCTGCAGGAGAGCGAGCTGAGCGAGCGCCACTATGCGGGACTGGTGGATGCGGCGCGCGCGCATTCACCCTATTTCCGGCTGCTGGCGCGCGACCCAGACACGCTGGGAGCACGCACACGCACCGACAAGGACATCTTCTACAACCCCGATGCCGGCCTGCCGCGCGCCGAGCGTGAACTGGCAGCAGCTGCAACCTCACGCACCAACGGCTGCATCTACTGCGCTTCGGTACATGCGCGCTTTGCCACGCATTTCTCGCATCGCACTGCCGATGTGCAGCGCCTGCTCGATGAAGGTCCGGGCACCGACCTGGGCCCTCGCTGGAATGCCATCGTTGCCGCCGCCGTGGCCTTGACGCAGACGCCGCCCGCACTGGAGTCCAGTCATATCGATGCGCTGCGTGCAGCCGGCCTGGACGACGCCGCCATCTCCGATGCGCTTCACGGCACGGCTTTCTTCAATTGGGCCAACCGACTCATGCTGTCCCTGGGCGAGCCCCTGCATACCGCCACCTGACGCCGCAGCTCACCACAGCCCCAGCAGCTTCCACCAGGCAGCTCCGACGACAGCGAAGATCAGCAGTTCCAGCACGCACATGGCAGCACCTACGCGCCACCAGACACCCAGAGTCACATAGCCGCTGCCGAAGATGATGGGCGATGTTCCGGTCGCGTAGTGCGTCAGCGTCATCATGATGGCTGAACCGGCCGTCATCATCAGCATGAAGGGGACGACGTAATCGGCTGGGATCAGTTGCGCGCCCACGGTCAGAAAGGCCAGCATCATGGCGCTGATATGGGCAGTGGTGCTGGCAAACAGATAGTGCGAGAAGACGAAGACGCCCACCAGAATAGCGGCCACGGGCAGCCAGTCCAGGCCGCTGGCGACGATGGCATTCTTCAGGCCCTCGGCAAACCAGGCGACCACCCCTAGCCTGTTGAGCTGCTCGGCCAGCATCACCAGGGCACCGAACCAGATCAGGGTGTCCCAGGCGCTTTTCTCGGACAACACATCATCCCAGTCGATGGTCCCCGTGATGATCAGGGTGAACAGACCCAGAAAAGCCACCACGGTCGGGTCCAGCGTGAAAGCCGGGCCGAACAGCATCTGCGGCACATTCGCCCACAGCAACAGCATCATGCCGAAGGTCCCGAGCATCACCCGCTCCTTGCCTGACAGCGGGCCCATACGGGCCATCTCGGCACGCGCGTACTCCACGGCATTGGGCGTGGCCTTGAGCTCGGGTGGCGACAGCAGATAGACCGCCAGCGGCATCAGCAGCAGACACAGCAAGCCCGGCAGCAGCATGTACAGCGCCCAGCTTGTCCAGCTCAGATGCAGGGACTGGCCCGTGGCCTTGGCGACCAGGTCCACGACTAACGGATTAGGCGCGGTTGCGGTCAGGAACATGGCCGAAGTGATCGGATTGGAATGGTAGTTGACCAGCGCCAGATAGGTCCCGACCTTGCCCTGGGTTCCCTTGGCCGGGTCCGATTCGAAGGCGTTGGCAATGGACTTCATGATCGGATGCACGATACCGCCGCCGCGTGCCGTGTTGCTGGGCGTGAACGGGGCCAGCACCAGCTCACAGATCGCAAGTCCGTAACCTATGCCTATGGTGCGCTTGCCCATCAGCGCAATGAACAGCAACCCGATGCGGTTGCCGAGCCCCGTTTTCTTGAGGCCGCGCGAGATCAGAACAGCCACCACGATCAGCCAGATCAAGGGGTTCGCAAAGCTGCTCAACGCATCCGTGATCGCACCCTTGGAGGAACTGGAGGTCACCTGAGACAGCGACACGATGACAATCGCCATCAGAGCCATCACACCTATGGGCATGACCTTGAGAATGATCGCCACGATGGTCGTCAGAAAGATGGCCACCAGCTGCCATGCCTTGGCATCCAGCCCAGCCGGCACCGGCGTCAGCAGCAGACCGATCAGCACCAGGGTGGCAATCAGTGCAGGCACCAGCCGAAACGGCACGGCCGATTTGAGGTAGCGGAACATCGAGACGATTTTCTCGAACATACAAGTCCTTTTCTTTACCTGCAGCGCATCGAGACACCATACCTCAGCTCGGAGAAATCCAGGAGACACGGACGGGCATTGGTGGTCAGGTCGCAGACTGGCATCATGATGCAGTGCCGCACGGCCTCGACCCCAGGCCGACGTTCACCTTATCGACATTTGATAAGCATCAAGACTTGTAGAAGCAAAACCGACGGCCAGAGCCGGGGTATGCCAGCATTCGAGTCTGGGACAGATGTCCATGGATTGAGCAGGAGAGCCACCCTACATGCCAGCGAATCGATTCTTGCCCGATGAATGGGAAAGCCGCCTTGAGGAAATAGACCGGGAGATCCTGCATCAGGCAGCTATCTGCAAGATCCGGCTGCTCGAGCCCGGTGCCGTGGAGCGCGTGCTGGCCAACGATGCCGGCATCTGCGGGTCCGCGCATGAGACGGCATTCAAGACCTTGCGCGGCCTGCTCTATCTGCATTACACCGAGGTACTGCACATCAGCGAGGTGCTGAGCCCGGAGATCGCCCAGGTGATTGCCAACCGGGTACGCGAGCATCTGCGCCGTCGCTCAGGCACACAGCCAGGGGTATGACGAGCCGAGGTGGGCGCAGCCTTCTGACCTATGGAGAAAATGGACAAAAAAAAGGTCACGACATTGTCGTGACCTTTTTCAATTTGGTTGCGCGAGAAGGATTTGAACCTCCGACCTTTGGGTTATGAGCCCAACGAGCTACCAGACTGCTCCATCGCGCGGTATTTCCAAATTATAGCAGGCTTTGCAGCCCGCTCTGGCTTATTCAGCTGCTGCAGCGGCTTCTTCAGCGCGCTCAACCAGTTCCACATAGGCCATGGGAGCGTTGTCGCCCACGCGGAAGCCCATCTTCAGGATACGTGTGTAGCCGCCGGGACGCTGAGCGTTGCGGGGACCCAGCACGTTGAACAGCTTGGTCACGCTGTCGCGGTCGCGCAGACGGTCAAAAGCCAGACGGCGGTTAGCCACGGTGTCAACCTTGGCCAGAGTGATCATGGGCTCGATGACGCGACGCAGTTCCTTGGCCTTGGGGACCGTGGTCTTGATAGCTTCGTGCTCGATCAGCGAGTTCATCATGTTCTGCAGCATTGCCTTGCGGTGTGCAGAAGTGCGGTTCAGTTTGCGGAGGCCGTTGCCGTGACGCATGGTGCTTTTCCTTTGCTCCCCGTTTTTATCCGGAGATCTTTTCTAAATTAAATCAGGCAGCCGTATCAGGTACTGCCCGAGGCACTTGGACTTTGCCAAAACCGAACGATTTCAGCAAAGTCCTCTATTGTAGCGATTAACGCTTTTCCAGGCCAGCTGGTGGCCAGTTCTCGAGCTTCATGCCCAGCGTCAGACCGCGGGAAGCCAGAACTTCCTTGATCTCGTTGAGCGACTTACGACCCAGGTTGGGAGTCTTGAGCAGCTCGTTTTCGGTACGCTGGATGAGGTCACCGATGTAGTAAATGTTCTCTGCCTTGAGGCAGTTGGCAGAACGCACGGTGAGCTCGAGCTCGTCCACGGGACGCAGCAGGATGGGATCGAACGAGGTGGCAGCACCGCGGCCACCGGCAGGAGCGTCGAACACGCTGGCGATATCGCCACCGTCGAGCTGGGCAAACACTGCCAGCTGCTCCACCAGGATCTTGGCGGATGCGCGCACTGCGTCTTCAGCGGTGATGGCACCGTTGGTTTCGATTTCCAGAACCAGCTTGTCAAGATCGGTACGCTGTTCCACACGTGCGGATTCGACAGCGTAGCTCACGCGCTTGACGGGCGAGAACGAAGCGTCGAGCACGATACGGCCGATCGACTTGGTCGATTCGTCACCGTAGCGGCGCACGTTGCCGGGCACATAGCCGCGGCCCTTTTCCACCTTGATCTGCATGTCCAGCTTGCCGCCTTGCGACAGATGGGCGATCACATGATCAGGGTTGACGATTTCTACGTCGTGGGGGGTCTGAATGTCACGGGCAGTGACAACACCTTCGCCATCCTTGCGCAGGCTCAGGGTGACTTCGTCACGATTGTGCAGCTTGAACACCACACCCTTGAGGTTCAGCAGGATGTTGGTCACATCTTCCTGGACACCGTCGATGGAGGAGTACTCATGCAGCACTCCAGCAATCGTCACTTCCGTCGCTGCGTAACCCACCATGGAGGAGAGCAGAACACGGCGCAGGGCATTGCCCAGCGTATGACCGTAGCCACGCTCAAACGGCTCCAGAACAACCTTGGCACGGTTGTGACCAAGTTGCTCGACATTGATTGTCTTGGGCTTCAGCAAATTCGTTTGCATGCAGACTTCCTCTCAATACCCTCGGCTCGTTACACCGGTAAGGCTGGTGAAGCACCCACGGCGCGATGCCTCGCGCCGTGGGGACGGTTTACAGAAATGTCGCTGCTAAAGATTAACGCGAGTACAACTCAACGATCAGGGATTCGTTGATGTCAGCTGCGAATTCATCGCGGTCAGGAGACTTCTTGAAAGTACCTTCTGCCTTGTCAGCAGACACTTCAACCCATGCGGGGAAGCCCACTTGAGCAGCCAGTTGCAGAGCCTCGACCACGCGAGCTTGCTTCTTGGACTTTTCACGCAGAGCAACCACGTCGCCTTCCTTCACGGAGAAGGAAGGAATGTTCACGGACTGGCCGTTCACAGTGATAGCCTTGTGCGACACCAGCTGACGTGCTTCAGCGCGAGTGGAGCCGAAGCCCATGCGGTACACCACGTTGTCCAGACGCGATTCCAGCAGCGACAGCAGGTTGGCACCAGTGTTGCCACGCTTGCGGTCAGCAGCTTCGAAGTAGCGGCGGAATTGCTTCTCCAGCACGCCGTACATGCGCTTGACCTTCTGCTTTTCGCGCAGTTGCAGACCGTAGTCGGAAGTGCGCTGACCGGAAGTGCGGCCATGCTGACCAGGCTTGGTGTCGAACTTTGCCTTGTCTGCGATGGAGCGACGTGCGCTCTTCAGGAACAGATCGGTGCCTTCGCGGCGGGAGAGTTTTGCCTTGGGGCCAATATAGCGTGCCACTTGATTTCCTTTGTGTCATCTACCGTGCGCAAACACGGGAGCCGCCCGCGATGCAAATGCACCTGGGCGGCGGTGGGCTTGATAAAAAATTAGATACGACGGCGCTTTTGAGGGCGGCAGCCGTTGTGGGGAACCGGAGTCACGTCCGAGATGGAAGTGATACGGATACCCAGAGCACCCAGGGCGCGAACCGAGGATTCACGGCCAGGACCGGGACCCTTGATTTCGACTTCCAGGTTCTTGATGCCCTGTTCGATAGCAGCACGACCGGCCACTTCCGAAGCAACCTGAGCAGCAAAGGGAGTCGACTTACGCGAACCCTTGAAGCCCTGGCCACCCGACGAAGCCCACGACAGAGCGTTGCCTTGACGGTCGGTGATGGTGATGATCGTGTTGTTGAACGAAGCGTGCACGTGCGCGATACCGTCAGAAATATTCTTACGGACCTTCTTGCGAACGCGAGCAGCTGCGTTGTTTGCGGGAGACTTAGCCATAATGATCTTTCAATCTCTTATTTCTTCAGAGCCGCTGCACCCTTGCGCGGACCCTTGCGAGTACGAGCGTTCGTGCGGGTACGTTGACCGCGCATGGGCAGGCCGCGACGATGACGGAAACCGCGATAGCAACCGATGTCCATCAAACGCTTGATGTTCATGGTGGTTTCGCGACGCAGATCACCTTCCAGAGTCATGGGATTCAGGAAGTCACGGATCTTTTCCAGATCAGCGTCCGTCAGGTCCTTGACCTTCTTGGAATATTCGATACCGCATGCTTCGCAGATTTTGCGAGCTGTAGTGCGACCGATGCCGAAGATGGCAGTCAGGCCGATTTCAGCATGCTTGTGCGGCGGGATGTTAATGCCAGCAATACGTGCCATATTAGTCCTCTAATGCTTTCAATCAACCTTGGCGCTGCTTGTGGCGCTGGTCAGTGCAGATCACGCGCACAACACCTTTGCGGCGGATGATCTTGCAGTTACGGCAGATTTTCTTGACCGAAGCCGAAACTCTCATTCTTTTCTCCTAAAACTTTCCATCCACTATCGGCCTATCGACCGGGAAACAATGCCCGCGATAGATCGATGGGCGTCTACTAACTTTTGGCAGGCTGCCCCCTTGGGCAGCCTTGTCATCAAATACCAGCCTTAAAGTTCGCTTTTTTCAGGAGCGACTCGTATTGCTGCGACATCACGTAGTTCTGCACTTGAGCCATGAAGTCCATTGTCACGACCACGATGATCAGCAACGATGTACCACCGAAGTAGAACGGAACGTTGTACTTCAGGATCAGGAATTCGGGCAACAAGCACACGAAGGTAATGTAGATCGCGCCAGCCAGGGTCAGGCGAACCAGAATCTTGTCAATGTAGCGGGCTGTCTGTTCGCCAGGACGAATCCCGGGGATGAAAGCGCCACTCTTCTTCAGGTTGTCGGCAGTTTCCCGGCTGTTGAAAACCAGGGCCGTATAGAAGAAGCAGAAGAAAATGATCGCGGCAGCATAAAGGATGACATAGATTGGCTGACCAGGGGTCAACGTGCTCGCAATATCCTTCAGCCAGCGCATGGATTCTCCTGCACTGAACCAATTCACCACCGTAGCGGGCAGCAAGATGATCGACGAAGCGAAGATGGGAGGAATCACACCTGCCATGTTCAGCTTCAGTGGCAAGTGCGAAGACTGACCACCGTACACCTTGTTGCCGACTTGTCGGCGTGCGTAATTCACCAAGATCTTGCGTTGACCTCGTTCGACATACACGACGAAATACGTCACGGCTGCCACAACGAGAACAATGAAGATTGCCGCCAGAATGCTCATGGCACCGGTGCGCACCAGTTCCAGCAGACCGCCGATAGAGCTCGGCAGGCCTGCGGCGATACCGCCAAAGATCAGTATCGAGATACCGTTGCCCAGACCACGTTCAGTGATCTGTTCACCGAGCCACATCAGGAACAGGGTACCGGCCGTGAGACTAACCACCGCAGTCATGCGGAAGCCAAAACCAGGGTTCAGAACCAAGCCTGCGGAGCTTTCCAGGGCAACAGCAATTCCCAAGGACTGAAACAGCGCCAGGCCCAGAGTGCCGTAGCGGGTGTACTGGGTAATCTTGCGACGACCCGCTTCACCTTCCTTTTTCATCTGCTCGAATGTCGGGACCACGTAGGTCATGAGCTGCATGATGATCGATGCCGAGATGTACGGCATGATCCCCAGTGCGAACACTGTGAAGCGCGAGAGCGCTCCACCCGAGAACATGTTGAACAGATTGAGAATGCCGCCCTGCTGGCCAGAGAACAGCTGCTGCAGCTGCGCTGGATCGATGCCCGGAACGGGGATATGCGCCCCGATGCGGTATACGACCAGCGCAAGCAACAGAAAAACCAGACGACGACGCAGGTCGCCGAATTTTCCAGTCTTTGCAATTTGAGCTGCGCTAGTAGCCACGGATGTCTTCTTTCAGAACTTTAATCAGGCGATGCTGCCACCGGCAGCTTCGATGGCAGCCTTGGCACCGGCGGTAGCGCCGATACCATTGAGCTTGACAGCCTTAGTCAGTTCACCGCTCTTGATGATCTTCACCACCTTAGCGATAGAGCCAACCAGACCGGCTTGCTTCAGAGCAGCCAGATCGACTTCGGCCAGGCCGAGCTTATCCAGCTCGGACAGGGTCACTTCTGCATTGAACTTCAGCAGATGCGACTTGAAGCCACGCTTGGGCAGGCGACGCTGCAGAGGCATTTGACCGCCTTCGAAGCCCACCTTGTGGTAGCCACCCGAACGCGACTTCTGACCCTTGTGACCGCGACCGGCGGTCTTACCCAGACCAGAACCGATACCGCGACCCACGCGACGCTTGGCGTGCTTGGCGCCGTCTGCAGGCTTGATGCTATTGAGTTCCATCATCAATCCTTTCAGAGAACCTTCACCAAGTAGGCGATCTTGTTAATCATGCCGCGCACTTCAGGAGTGTCCTGCAGTTCGCTGACGCTGTTCAGCTTGCGCAGACCCAGGCCACGCACAGTCGCACGGTGCGACTCTTTGGTGCCGATGGGGCTACGAACCAGCTGAATCTTGACAGTTTGTTGTGTTGTCATGTGCTGGACTCCGATCAGGCGGTGAAGATGTCTTCGACCGACTTGCCGCGCTTTGCTGCCACGTTCGCAGGGGTCGTGGAGTTCTTCAAAGCGTCGAAAGTTGCGCGAACCATGTTGTAGGGGTTCGACGAACCATGGCTCTTGGCCACGATGTCGGTGATACCCACCACTTCAAAAACAGCGCGCATAGGGCCGCCAGCAATGATGCCGGTACCCTTGGGAGCTGGGTGCAACTCGACCTTGGCGGCGCCGTGATGGCCCTTCACCGAGTGGTGAATGGTGCCGCTCTTCAGTGCAACCTTCATCAGGTTGCGACGGCATTCTTCCATCGCTTTTTGCACGGCAGCAGGCACTTCCTTGGACTTGCCCTTACCCATGCCAACGCGACCGTCACCATCGCCAACCACGGTCAGTGCAGCGAAGCCGAGAATACGACCACCCTTCACAACCTTGGTGACGCGGTTGACCGCGATCATTTTTTCGCGCAGACCGTCGTCACGACCTTCGTCTTGCACTTTGGGGGAAAATTTAGCCATTTGTATCCGCTCCGCTTAGAACTGCAGGCCCGCTTCGCGAGCGGCTTCTGCCAAAGCCTTCACGCGGCCGTGGTATGCAAAACCGGCGCGGTCGAAAGCCACTTTCTCAACGCCAGCAGCCTTAGCCTTCTCAGCAATGCGCTTGCCGATCAGCGTGGCGGCGGCCACGTTGCCACCCTTGCCAGCGGCGCCGAGTTGCGAACGCACTTCGACTTCTGCAGTGGAGGCCGAAGCCAGCACGGTAGTGCCGTCTTCCGAAACCACGGAGGCGTAGATATGGAGATTGGTGCGGTTCACGCTCAGACGGGCAACGCCTTGCTGGGCAATGCGGATGCGAGTCTGACGGGCACGGCGCAGACGCTGCTCTTTCTTGTTCAACATCATGCAGCTCCTTACTTCTTCTTGGTCTCTTTGATCACGACCTTCTCATTCGCATAGCGAATGCCCTTGCCCTTGTAAGGCTCGGGAGGACGAACGGCACGGATCTCAGCAGCCAATTGACCGACCACTTGACGGTCAGCACCCTTGATCACGATTTCAGTCGGAGTGGGGGTAGCGACAGTGATGCCGGCAGGCATCTCGAAGTTGACGGGGTGCGAGAAGCCCACAGCCAGGTTCAGCTTGGAACCTTGTGCAGCGGCCTTGTAGCCCACGCCAATCAGCGTCAGCTTCTTCTCGAAGCCTTCAGTCACGCCCTTGACCATGTTGTTGACCAGCTGGCGGATGGTACCGGCCAGAGCGTCAGCTTCACGGGAGTCGTTGGCGGGAGCAAAGGACAGCTTGCCGTCGTTGTTGCCGATGTTCACCAGGCCGTTCAAAGACAGCGACAGATCGCCGCCCTTGCCCTTGACCTTGATGGTTTCAGCGTTGATGGACACATCCACACCTGCGGGGATGGTCACAATAGCTTTTGCTACGCGAGACATTTCAGTATTTCTCCTTAATGTCCGTTAGGCCACATAGCACAGCACTTCACCGCCGATACCGGCAGCACGTGCTTTGCGATCAGTCATCACGCCCTTGGGAGTAGTGACGATGGCCACACCCAGGCCGTTCTGGACCTGAGGGATTGCGTGACGACCCTTGTACACGCGCAGGCCGGGACGGCTCACACGTTCGATACGTTCGATCACAGGGCGACCGGCGTAGTACTTCAGGGTAATTTCGAGTTCGGACTTGCCACCTTCGGACTTCACTTCGAAGCCGTCGATATAGCCTTCTTCCTTCAGCACTTGTGCGATGGCAACCTTGACCTTGGAGGAAGGAGCCGACACAGTGGCCTTGGAGACCATTTGTGCATTGCGGATGCGGGTCAGCAAGTCAGCGATGGGATCACTCATGCTCATGTTTAATCTCTCCTGCTTGCTTACCAGCTGGCCTTGGTGACACCGGGGATGTCGCCAGCAAAGGCCAATTCACGCACCTTAGCGCGACCCAGACCGAATTGGCGGAAGGTACCGCGAGGACGGCCAGTGATCTCGCAACGGTTACGCTGGCGAGTGGGGTTCGAGTTACGGGGCAGCTTCTGCAGACCCAGGCGAGCGGCGTCGCGCTCTTCGTCGGAACGCTTCACGTCGCCGGCGATTGCCTTGAGTTCTGCATACTTGGCAGCATACTTGGCTGCCAGCTTTTCGCGCTTCAGTTCGCGCTGAATCATTGCTACTTTAGCCATGCGCCACCTCAGTTCTTGAAGGGGAATTTGAAAGCGGCGAGCAGTGCCTTGCACTCTTCGTCGTTCTTCGCTGTTGTCGTGATGCTGATGTTCAGACCACGCAGAGCGTCCACCTTGTCGTACTCGATTTCGGGGAAGATGATTTGTTCTTTGACGCCAACGTTGTAGTTGCCGCGACCGTCGAACGAACGACCCGAGATACCACGGAAGTCACGCACGCGGGGCAGAGCCACGGTCACGAAACGGTCCAGGAATTCGTACATCTGAACGCCACGCAGGGTCACCATGCAGCCGATAGCTTGGCCTTCGCGGATCTTGAAACCAGCGATAGCCTTCTTGGCCTTGGTCACCACAGGCTTCTGACCAGCAATCTTGGTCAGGTCAGCCACGGCGTTGTCCATCACCTTCTTGTCGGCCACGGCTTCGCTCACACCCATGTTCAGAGTGATCTTGGTCAGACGGGGCACTTCCATAGCGGAGGTGTAGCCGAACTTTTCTTTCAGTTCAGCCGCGATCTTTTCGCGATAGAGTTTTTGCAGTCGTGCCATGTGTTACTCCTTAGGCGGCGATTTCAGCGCCATTGGACTTGAACACGCGAACACGTGTGCCGTCGGCGTTCACCTTGATGCCCACGCGATCGGCCTTGCCGGTCGCTGCATTGAAGATAGCCACGTTGGATTGGTGGATAGGCATGGCCTTTTCCACGATACCGCCGGTGGTGCCCTTCATGGGGTTAGGCTTGGTGTGCTTCTTGACCAGGTTGATACCGTCCACGATCACGTGGGAGTCATCCTTGCGCAGAGAAACCACGCCACGCTTGCCCTTGTCACGGCCGGTCAGCACGATAACTTCGTCGCCCTTGCGAATCTTGTTCATGGTGCTATTCCTTTAGAGAACTTCAGGGGCCAGCGACACGATCTTCATGAACTTTTCGGTACGCAGTTCACGAGTCACGGGGCCAAAGATGCGGGTGCCGATGGGCTCCAGCTTGGCGTTCAGCAGCACGGCGGCATTGCCGTCGAACTTCACGAGCGAACCGTCTGCACGACGGATGCCCTTGGCGGTGCGCACAACCACAGCACTGTAGATCTCGCCTTTTTTGACGCGACCACGAGGAGCTGCTTCCTTGACGCTCACCTTGATGATGTCGCCAACACTTGCGTAGCGACGATGAGAACCGCCCAGCACCTTAATGCACTGAACAGACTTCGCGCCGGTGTTGTCGGCAACCTCTAACCGAGATTCTGTTTGGATCATTTCAATATTCCCAACTTGCTCCAGCAACGCTCGACAGCCCCAGAGTCTTCTCAAGGGCTGATCAAGCAGCCGGTCAGTCTTGGGCCCGTCGTCCACCTTCCGGACCATTCCGGAAGGCTTCCCGCTGGGCAGAAAGTTCCACGCTTTTAAACGTGAAGCATGAGATTGTCGCAGGAAATCCCTTGTGCGTCAAGCTGTTAGCCTGCAATACCCGCACTGATTTCACTGGCGCAAAGCCTGGCGGACAGGCATCTCGCACTTGCAACTAAAACAATAGCGCACAGCGCTTGCAGTACATTGATTTCAAATAGAAAACCATTTGAAATCAATAGATAGCAAGCGCATCCAGCTCACATTTTCAAGAGGCCTGCGGGCCGCAGCCTGTTGCCCGCACGCCACGCCCCGCGCAGAGCGGCCGCGCAGATCAGCCCTGAGCGGGCAGATATTGGCGAGTCAGAGCCAGGAAATCGTTGAGCTGCACATCCTGCCCCAGCTCCTCGGTCAGGATGGCTGCAACGCGGGGCGCAATCTCGGCCGCCTTGCGGGCATCGAGAAAGAGCAGACGGCTGCGACGCGCCAGCATGTCCTCGACGGTTCGCGCGTACTCGAAGCGCGCGGCAAAGCGCACCATGGCCTCGGAAAGACCGTCCATCAGCCAGTTCTGCGCCCCCGGCAACGCCGCCACGGCGGCGGCATCCGTGCCGTAGGAGTGCAGGCCCTGGCTCTGATTCATGCTGTGCGTGACTGCGGCTTCGGGCGGCGCACCGACCAGGGGCAGGTTCACGGTCACGCCGGCTGGGCGGCTGGGCAGACGACCGATCTGGAAGCATTCGGCCAGCACATCCTCGGACATGGCCCGGTAAGTCGTCCATTTGCCGCCGGTGACGGTCACCAGACCCGTCTTGCTGGACATCACCGTGTGCTCGCGGCTGATCTTCTTGGTGTTCTCGCCATCATCGTCCTGCGGCTTGACCAGCGGGCGCAGGCCCACCCACATGCTGCGCACATCGGCCAGCGTGGGCTGGCGATTCAGATACTTGCCGGCCTCGCCGAGAATGAAGTCCAGCTCCTCAGGGAAAGGCAGGGGCTCGCGCGCCAGGTCGTGACGCGGCGTGTCGGTGGTTCCCAGAATGACCTTACCCAGCCACGGCACGGCAAACAGCACGCGGCCATCGGCGGTCTTGGGGATCAGCAGCGCATGATCCGTGGGCAGGAACTCGCGGTCCACCACCACGTGCACGCCCTGGCTGGGCGCCACCATGGGCTTGACGGGCTTGCCTTGGGCCTCGGCATCCTGCTGGCGGAACAGATCCACCCAGGGCCCCGTGGCATTGACCACGCACTTGGCGCGCACGGTGAAGTTGCGACCCGATTCCGCATCGCGGCAGATCAGGCCGGCAATCTGGTGGTTTTCATAGATCAGCTTCTCTGCCGGGCAGTAATTGATCAGCAAAGCGCCCTTGGCCGCCGCGGTACGCGCCAGCGCCAGCGCCAGACGCGCATCGTCAAACTGGCCATCCCAGTACTTGACCCCGCCCTTGAGACCTTTTTGCTGCACGGTCGGCAGGTATTTCACAGTCTTGGCGCTGGAGAGGAATTCGGTCGCCCCCAAGCCGGCCTTGCCGGCCAGCGCGTCGTACATCTTGAGGCCGATGCCGTAGAACGGCGTATCCAGCAGCTTGTACGAGGGCATCACAAAGGCCAGAGGCTGGGCCAGATGCGGTGCGTTGTGCAACAGGGTCGTGCGCTCATGCAGTGCTTCGCGCACCAGGGAGATATTGCCCTGCGCCAGATAGCGCACGCCGCCGTGCACCAGCTTGGTGGCACGCGAGGAGGTGCCCTTGGCGAAGTCCAGCGACTCCAGCAGCACGACCTTGAAGCCGCGTGCCGCCGCATCCACCGCCACGCCCAGCCCCGTGGCACCGCCGCCCACGATGGCCAGATCGAAGCTTTCGGTCTGCGCCAGGCGCTCCAGCAGTTGTGCACGCGTTGTAGCCAAGGGTTGAGTGGACTGGTTCATGGAACGACTTCTGCGGTGATCGCCGCGCCGCCCTCATCCAGCGATGAGACGCGCACAGCAAAGAACAAATTTCAGATCGAATATTTTCGCTCTTTTTCGCTTTTAGTGCATTGCAAATCCCAAATATCGATTCGTTTTTGCGCGATTTAAGCCTAAACCGCCGACCCGGCGCCGCTCCGGCCTGGCTGCCACATCGGCAATCGACGCGCTTGCACACACTCAAAGCATGAACTGCATTCTTCTTGCCACGCCAATTGTTACTGCTGCAACAACTCGCCACGATGACATATAACCGCAGCTTGCTGTCAGACTTCAGACTCGGCGCGGATTCATTTTTGTTTTTTACCGGGCAATTCCATAGAAAATCACCCTATTAGAGGTTCGTTTGGATTCGCTCACAATCCCTGCACTGCACGCTGCGGCTGGCGCTCTCCCCTGTAGAGCTCTTCGCCTGCAGCGCGTCCATGCGCCAATAGCACCTATATAACCAGTCACCAGTCATGAACAGCAATCCCCGCCAGTTGCAGCTTGTCGAAGAAGTCCGCGCCCGCCAATCCACCTCGGTGGAGCAACTGGCCGAAATCCTCGGGGTCACGCTGCAGACCGTGCGCCGCGACATCCAGAAGCTGGCCGATGCCGGATTGCTGGTGCGCTTTCATGGCGGCGTGCGCGTGCCCAGCGCCACCGTGGAGAATCTGGCCCATACCCAGCGCCAGGTATTGCACGCCGAAGGCAAGATGCGCATTGCACGCGCCATCGCCGAGGCCATTCCCAACGGCTGCTCGCTGATTCTCAACATCGGCACCACCACCGAAGCGGTGGCCCAGGCCCTGCTGCAGCACAAGGGGCTGCGCGTCATCACCAACAATCTCAATGTCGCCGCCATCCTCAGCAGCAACGCCGATTGCGAGGTCATTGTGGCGGGCGGCGTGGTGCGCACCCGCGACCGCGGCATCGTGGGCGAGGCTGCCGTGGACTTCATGCGCCAGTTCAAGGTCGACATTGCCGTGATCGGCATCTCGGCCATCGAATCCGACGGCAGCCTGCGCGACTTCGACCTGCGCGAGGTCAAGGTGGCCCAGACCATCATCGGCCAGTCGCGCGAAGTCTGGCTGGCGGCCGATCACAGCAAGTTCAGCCGCCAGGCCATGGTGGAGCTGGCACGCCTGAACCAGATCGACCGCCTGTTCACCGACGTGCCGCCCTCCGCCCCCTTCGATGCCCTGTTGCGCGATGCCGAGGTGCAATGCACCATCGCCCAATGAACGCTGCCCCCTATCTGATCCGCCCCGCACTCCCCGAGGATGCAGCAGGCATTGCCGAGTTGCTGCACGACATAGGCTGGTTCAAGGCCTATGAAACCCATTCCGCCGCCCAGAACACCGAGGCCGTGCAGGCGCTGCTGGACGAGTTGCAGACCGGGCCGGAGCGCTCTTTAATGCTGGTGGCGCAAGACGGCCAGCACCGCATTCACGGCTACTGTGCCGTGCACTGGCTGCCGGTCGCCGTGCAGCAGGGCTGGGAGGCCTATGTAAGCGAGCTGTTTGTCGCCGAAGCGGCGCGCGGAGCCGGCCTGGGCCAGCAGTTGCTGGATGCGGCCACACAGGCTGCGCGCGAGCGCCGCTGCCTGCGCATCTGGCTGGTCAACAACCGCGAGCGCCCTTCCTATGTGCGCGGCTTTTATTCCAGCCAGGGCTGGAGCGAACAGGCCGAAATGGCGCGCTTTGTGCTCCCCCTCTGAATCACGGACAACCCATGACAACCTATCTGCTCGCCCTGGACCAGGGCACCTCCAGCTCCCGCTCCATCGTCTTCGACACACAAGGCCGCATCGTGGCATCGGCCCAGCTGGAGCTACCGCAGATCTATCCGCAACCGGGCTGGGTAGAGCATGACCCGCGCGAGATCTGGCGCACCCAGCTGAGCACCGCCAAAGAGGCGCTGGCCAAGGCGGGCCTCAAGGCGGCCGACATCCGCTCGGTGGGTATTACCAACCAGCGCGAAACCACCATCGTCTGGAACCGCAAGACCGGCGCCCCCATTCACCACGGCATCGTCTGGCAGGACCGCCGCGCCGAACCCACCTGCGTGCAACTGCGCGAAGCCGGTCACAGCGACGCCATTCTGCAAAAAACCGGCCTGCGCATCGATGCCTATTTTTCAGGCACCAAGCTCAAGTGGCTGCTGGACAACGTGCCCGGCGCACGCGCCGCAGCGCAGGCCGGCGAGCTGGCCTTCGGCACGGTGGATTGCTGGCTGATCTGGCAGCTGACGGGCGGCAAGCGCCATGTCACCGACGTGAGCAACGCCAGCCGCACCATGCTCTTCAATGTGCACAGCAACCAGTGGGATGCCGATCTGCTGGCCCTGCTGGACATTCCTGCGTGTCTGATGCCCGAGGTCCTGCCCTCGGCTGCCGATTTCGGCCAGACGGCTGACGAGGTGCTGGGCGGCTCCATCAATATCGGCGGCGTGGCCGGCGACCAGCAAAGCGCACTGTTCGGCCAGGCATGCTTCGACGCGGGCATGGCCAAGAACACCTATGGCACGGGTTGCTTCATGCTCATGCATACGGGCAGCAGCTTCCAGACCTCGAGCAACGGCCTGCTGACCACATCGGCCGCCCAGGTGAGCCGCCAGCCCCAGTTTGCACTGGAAGGCAGCGTCTTCGTCGGCGGTGCCGTGGTGCAGTGGCTGCGCGACGGCCTGCAGGCCATCGAGCACAGCGGCCAGGTCCAGCAACTGGCCGAAAGCGTGCCCGACAGCGGAGGCGTGATGCTGGTGCCGGCCTTTACGGGCCTGGGCGCCCCCTACTGGAAGCCCGACGCGCGCGGCACCATCACCGGCCTGACGCGCGGCACGACAATGGCCCATATCGCCCGCGCGGCCCTGGAATCCATTGCCTACCAGAGTGCGGCCCTGCTCGGCGCCATGAGCCGCGACGCCGTGGCCACGGGCGGCACGCCGGTCAGCGAGCTGCGCGTGGACGGCGGCGCCTGCGTGAACAATCTGCTGATGCAGTTCCAGGCCGATCTGCTGGGTATTCCCGTGGTACGTCCGGCCTGCGTGGAAACCACGGCCCTGGGCGCGGCCTATCTGGCCGGCCTGTCCAGCGGCGTCTATCAGAGCACCGAGGAGCTGTCGGCATTGTGGAAGGCCGAGCGCCGCTTCCTGCCCACGCTGGGCAAGGGGCGCGCCGACGAGCTGATGCAGCGCTGGGAACAGGCCGTACGCCAGACCACGGCGCAGTAAAGCCGCACCGTCCGGCAAAAACCATCAAAAAAGGGATGCCAATGCATCCCTTTTTTGTTTCGGCAACGGCCGCGTTCAACACTCAGTCTTCGTCACCCAGCAGCGCCTTGTGAATCACGGCACCGATGATGGCGCCCACGATGGGAGCCAGCCAGAACAGCCACAGCTGCTCCAGCGCGATGGCCGGACCGAACAGCGCCGGACCGGTGCTTCGGGCGGGGTTGACCGAGGTATTGGTCACGGGGATGGAGATCAGATGGATCAGCGTCAGGCACAGACCGATGCTCATGCCCGCAAAGCCCACGGCGGCCTTCTTGGTGGTGGAGCCCAGGATCACCAGCAGAAACACGGCGGTCAGCACCACCTCGGTCACCAGCGCCGCCGCCATATTGAACTTGCCCGGCGAGTGCTCGCCATAGCCGTTGGTGGCCAGATCGGCCACCTGTGCGCCGGCCTTGCCACTGGCAATGAAATACAGCGTGGCGGCCGCCACAATGGCACCCAGTACCTGGGCAATGATGTAGCCAGGCAGCTCGGCAAAGCGAAAACGCCCCGCCACTGCCAGACCGACGGAGACCGCCGGATTGAAGTGGCCGCCGGAGACGGGGCCGAAGGCGTAAGCGCCCGTCAGCACCGTCAGGCCGAAGGCAAAGGACACGCCCAGCAGGCCGATGCCCACTTCGGGAAAGGCCGCTGCCAGCACCGCGCTGCCGCAACCGCCAAAGGTCAACCAGAAAGTACCCAGAAACTCCGCCGACCATTTTTTGACATTGGATGCCATGATTGCTCCCTATTTCCGATGGCGTCGTCCGTGCAGCCCCGCGCGGCACAGAACCACTGGCATCTTAGAAAGCGATCGGCGAAAAATACAAGGCACAAATGTGAACAATCCGCGACAGCTCCAGCTTTGGGGCCTCTCGTTGATCTGCGCCAGTCTGGCTGCCTGCACGACGGCGCCGCTCGCACCACATCGCATCTGCAGCACATCCCAGGCCCGGCCCTGGTCACTGCTTGGGGAAATCCGCTGGCAGCATGACAAGCTGTTTGCCGGCACGGCTGTGGGCGGTCTGTCATCGATCGACTACGACGCGGGCAGCAATCTGTACTACCTGGTCAGCGACGACCGCTTAGCCCATGGACCGGCGCGCTTTTACACGGCGCGCATCGACTACGACGCCGGCGGCCTGCATCAGGTCAGGCTGCACGATGCGCGGCCGCTGCTCAGCCCCGCCCAGGCTCCCTATCCCAGTCACCGCCAGCCCCTGCCCGGCATCGCGACGCCCGATGCGGAAGCCCTGCGCGTGCTGCCAGGAGGACAATCCCTGCTGTGGAGCAGCGAGGGCGACTTCGCACGCGGATTCGGCCCGCAACTGCTGCAATCAGGCACGGACGGGCGCTGGCAGCGCGAATGGCCGCTGCCGCCCGAGCTGCGCCTGCCGGCCAGCAAGTCCGAGGGGCCGCGCAGCAACTTCACGCTCGAAGGTCTGGCGCTGAGCCAGGATGGCCGCACGCTCTGGCTGGCCATGGAGGCGGCGCTCAGGCAAGACGGGCCCCTGCCCGCAGCCGGCCGAGCAGGCGGCCCGGTGCGCATCACCGCCTATGACATGGGCACGCAGCAGCCGATGCGCCAGCTGGCCTACCAGCCCGATGCCCTGCCTGCCGACCTGTGGCTGCAACGCGGCGCCATCAACGGCGTCAGCGCCGTGCTGGCCGACGACGCCGAGCATCTGCTGGTGCTGGAGCGCTTCTTTGCGCCGCCGCTACGCTTCGGCGCCCGCATCTACCGCATCAGCACCCGTGCCGACGCAAGCAGCGATACGCTGGACCAGGCCCGGCTCCTGCCGGGCAACTACCGGTCTGCGGACAAGGAATTGCTGCTGGACCTGGCCGATGCAGGCCTGCGATCCGTGGACAACCTGGAGGGCATGAGCTGGGGGCCGCCGCTGCCCGATGGCCGACGCGTGCTGCTGCTGGTCAGCGACAACAACTTCAATCCCGCCGAAGTCACCCAGTTCATCGCCTTGAGCGAAGAGCGCGGCCGCTGCGGCGCGGGTTTATAGTGCGCTGTACGCCTGGAATCCGAAGACAGGCTTGCCCACTTGCTGCATTGCAAAGCGAATCGAACCATCATGAGCCAGACCGACCACTCGACCTCCGCCTTCCCTCCCATCGCCTTTATCGGCGGCGGCAACATGGCCAGCGCCATCATCGGCGGCCTGATCCGCCAGGGTGCTCCGGCCAGCAGCATCACCGTGGTCGAGCCTTTTGAAGCCACGCGCGCTGCGATCAAGACCAGCTTCGGCATCGACGCCCTGCCCGCCGCCACCGAGGCCCTGCAAAGCGCCCAGCTGGTGGTCTGGGCCGTCAAGCCCCAGAGCTTCAAGGAAGCGGCCGCTCCCGTTGCCGCCCATACCCGCAAGGCCCTGCACCTGAGCGTGGCTGCCGGCATCACCACCGACAGCATTGCGGCCTGGACCGGCACCCAGCGCATCGTGCGCGCCATGCCCAATACCCCGGCCCTGGTAGGCAAGGGCATGACGGGCCTGTTCGCCCGCCCCGAGGTCGATGCCCAGGACAAGGCCCTGATCGAGACCGTGATCGGCAGCACCGGCGAACTCACCTGGGTGGACCAGGAAGCGCATCTGGATGCCGTGACGGCCATCTCCGGCTCCGGCCCGGCCTATGTATTCCTGTTCCTCGAAGCCATGACTCAGGCGGGCGTCGACATGGGCCTCAGCGCCGAGCAAAGCTACAAGCTGGCCGTGGCCACGTTTGCGGGCGGCTCGGAACTGGCGGCACGCTCCAGCGAGAGCGCCGAGGTGCTGCGCCAGCGCGTGACCAGCAAGGGCGGCACCACCTATGCTGCCATCACGCATATGCAGGAGCAAAAGCTGCCCGAGCATTTCATCGAGGCCATGCGCAAGGCCCAGATCCGCGCACAGGAGCTGGCCGCCGAGTTCGGCAAATAAAGAAAACCGGCCTCGGCCGGTTTTTTTGAGCCATTCAAGCCTCTATCGCTTATCAGTCAAGCGCTTTCAGCTATTAAAACAAGACTATTTCAACGCAAACCCTAGCGCCACGCCTGCAAAGATCGCAGCGCCGATCCAGTGACTCTTGCTGAAGGCGACAAAACAGCCTTCGCGCGTGCGGTCCTTGATCAGGCTGAAATGCCACAAGATCTGGGCCGCCGCCACGCCCATGCCCAGCCAGAAGGGCCAGCCCAGCCGATAAGGAGCCAGCACCCAGGCGATCAGACCCCAGCACAGGGCAAAGAACAGCATGATGGCCGTGACATCGAAACGGCCCAGGGTGATGGCCGAGGTCTTCATGCCGATCTTGAGATCGTCATCGCGGTCCACCATGGCGTATTCGGTGTCATAGGCCAGCACCAGAAACATATTGGCCAGCCACAGCGTCCAGGCCGTGGCACTGACCTCACCGGTCACCGCCGCAAACGCAATCACGATGCCGAAATTGAAGGCAATGCCCAGAAAGGCCTGAGGCATGGCAAAAAAGCGCTTGGTGAAGGGATAGAGAATCGTGAACAGCACGGCAGGCACCGACCAGGCCACGGCCTCCCAGCGGGTGGACAGCACCAGACCGAAGGCCACCAGCGTGAGCACCAGGCCGACCATGGCGGCCTCCCTGACCGAGATCTGGCCGCTGGTGACGGGGCGCTGGGTGGTGCGCTTCACATGTTTGTCGAAGTCGCGGTCGGCAATATCGTTGATGGTGCAGCCCGCGCTGCGCATCAGCACCGTGCCCAGCACAAAGACGATAAGCAGATGCCAGCCCGGAAAGCCCTGTCCGGCCACCCACAGTGCCACCAGTGTGGGCCAGACCAGCACCAGCCAGCCCGCGGGACGGTTGAAGCGGATCAGATCCAGATACAGCGACAGCTTGGAGCGCGGCGAAGCAGGAATGGAGGCGGACATGAGAGGGGTTCCGGAAGGCAGGAGATCACGACCGGGCCCCCAGGCCACGGTCAGCGCAGCGGCAATTGTGCCTCGGCCTGCGGCGGCCCGAGGGCGCCGCCCCCATGCTCGACACGGTCTGTCAACCAGAGCACCAGAGCCGTCCAGCCCAGGCCCAGGCACAGGCCCGCCAGCACATCGCTGGCATGGTGCACGGACAGCAGCACGCGGCTCAAGCCCGTGCTCAGGGCCAGCAGCGCTGCCGCCGCAAACACCCCAGCCCGCCATCGCGGCGGCAGGCGACGCGCGGCCAGCCAGGCCAGCATGCCGAAAATCGCGGCCGTGCCCGCGCTATGGCCGCTGGGAAAGCTGAAGCCGGCCTCATGCACCAGTCCGTCCAGCGGACGCGCACGCTGCATGGCCGCCTTGATGAAGCGCACCCACAGTCCCGTGCCAGCCACGGCCACCACCCAGCCCATCAGCTGCAGGCCCTGGCGCCGCCACAGCAGCCACAGGCCTACGGCCAGGCTCAGCAACCCCATGACGCGCAAATCCCCGAGCAGAGTCCATGCCTGCACCAAAGGCTGCAGCATGGGCGGCAGGGCCGCGCTCACCGCGCGCTGCAGCTTCAGGTCCAGGGCCATCAGCCCCTGAGGCGGCTGCACCGACTGGGACTGCTGCACGCCGACGCTCAGCAGAGCCAGAAACACAGCCGCCAGTGCCGCCAGTGCCAGCAGCCGGCCGCCATTCGGCCTGAAATTCGCGTGGCGGTCCTGCCACAGCCATGCGGCCCGGCCCTGCGCACGCCAGCGCAGCATGCCGGCCGTGAGCAGCAGCAACAGCAGCAGCACCCAGATGGCATGGCTGTCCACCCACTGCACCAGCAGGAGCACGGGAGTCGCCGCAGAAAACACAGGCATTCCTTTCAGGAGCAAAAGCGAAAAAGCCCTGACGGGCCTCGGGAGGCGGGCCCGTCAGGGCTTGGGGAGTCCGCGCGAACGACGGCCTGGGTGCGGCTCACTCCTCGAGCAGGGAGCGCAGCATCCAGGCAGTCTGCTCGTGCACGGCCAGGCGCTGGGTCAGCAGATCGGCCGTAGGCTCGTCGCCGGCCTTGTCGGCACGGGGAAACAGCTGGCGGGCCGTGCGCGCCACGGCCTCGTGGCCCTGCACCAGGATGCGCACCATCTCCAGGGCCTTGGGCGGCTGCGCCGGTGCATCGGGCAGGCTGGTGAGCTTGCCGAACTGGGCATAGGAGCCGGGTGCATGGTGGCCCAGTGCGCGGATGCGCTCAGCCACGGGATCGACGGCATTCCACAGCTCGGTGTACTGCGTCATGAACATGGTGTGCAGCGTGTTGAACATGGGCCCCGTGACATTCCAGTGGAAGTTGTGCGTGGTCAGGTACAGCGTATAGGTGTCGGCCAGCAGCGCCGACAGCCCCTTGGCGATGGCGGCGCGATCCTCGTCGCTGATGCCTATGTGGATGCCTGCGGGCACCTGCGGCGCGGCGTCCGACTTTTGTTTCTGCGATTTGTCCTTGCCTTGCTTGGTCATGCACTCACCTTTCAGGTTTAACGAATCCAGATTCCCGCCCTCTTCGGGCCGCCAAAGCCACGCTTACTGCGACAGGCGCTGCACTCCCGGCAGCGGGCAGGCGTAGACGGCATTGCGCAGTGCGGCAATTGCCTCATAGCGCGTGAAGCTGCGCCGCCAGGCCAGCACCACACGGCGGGTGGGCGGCGCAATGCCGTCTTCCTCATGAATCGGAAGATAGCGAATATGAGGCTCATCGGCGCGGCGACGGCGCTCAATGGGAGCCAGCGCATCCTCGGGCACGGACAGTCGTGGCACCAGGGTCACGCCCATGCCGGCGGCCACCATGTATTTGATGGTTTCCAACGAGGAGCCTTCGAACGTGCGGCGAATGCCTTCGGAGTTGCTGGCATAGCGCGCGAATTCGGGGCAGACCTCGAGCACATGGTCGCGGAAGCAGTGACCCGCACCCAGCAGCAGCATGGTCTCGTTCTTGAGATCCGTCGTGGACAGGCTTTTCTTCTGCGCCAGCGGGTGGGTGCTGGGCACGGCGGCCATGAAGGGCTCGTCGTACAGCGGCGCCAGTGCCAGACCGGTATCCGGGAAGGGCTCGGCCATGATGGCGCAGTCGATCTCGCCCGTGCGCAGCATCTCCAGCAGCTTGACGGTGAAGTTCTCCTGCAGCATCAGCGGCATCTGCGGCGTCATATTGATGGAGTTGCGCACCAGATCGGGCAGCAGATAGGGGCCGATGGTGTAGATCACACCCAGGGTCAGAACGCCGGACAGCGGGTCCTTGCCACGCTTGGCGATTTCCTTGATCTCGTTGGCCTGCTCCAGCACGCTTTGCGCCTGGCGCACGATCTCCTCGCCCAGCGAGGTCACCGAGACTTCGCCGGCACTGCGCTCGAAAATCTTGACATCCAGCTCTTCCTCCAGCTTCTTGATCGCCACGGACAGCGTAGGCTGGGACACATAGCAGGCTTCGGCGGCGCGGCCAAAGTGCTTCTCCCGCGCAACGGCCACGATGTACTTCAATTCGGTAAGAGTCATAGAGAGTGGATCTTTCGGATTATCAATAACAGCATTGATTCATCCTGTTTTTGCATTCAATCACATATTACCAAGGCAAAAGATTACATATATTCCTGCAAAAACGTAACTATTTACGTCTACAAACGCAATTTTCGGTACTTCAGGCCTTCAGATACTCGGCCTTGCCACCCAGCCAGCGGCTGACATGGCGTGCCGCCAGCGCAGGAAACTGCTCAAGCATAAGCGGTGCCAGCTCGCGCGCCCAGTCCAGCAGCAGCACATCCTGCTCCAGATCGGCAAAGCGCAACATGGGGGCGCCGGACTGCCGGGCGCCGAGAAACTCGCCCGGTCCGCGAATCTCCAGATCCCGCCTCGCTATCTCGAAGCCGTCATTGGTCTCGGCCATGGCACGCAGGCGCTCCTTGCCGGTATCGGACAGGCGCCCGTTGTCATTGACCGAATACAGCAGCACGCAGGCCGAAGCCGCAGCACCGCGCCCCACGCGGCCGCGCAGCTGGTGCAGCTGCGACAGGCCGAAGCGCTCCGAGTGTTCGATGACCATCAGCGAGGCATTGGGCACATCCACTCCCACCTCGATCACCGTGGTGGACACCAGCACGCCCATGACCCCGGCCGAAAACAGCTCCATCACGGCCTTTTTCTCGGCCGTGGGCATGCGCGAGTGCAGCAGGCCCACCATGACACCGGGCAGCATTTCGCTCAAATATTCATGGGTGGCCGTGGCATTCGACAGATCCAGCGCTTCGCTCTCCTCGATCAGCGGGCAGACCCAGTAGACCTGGCGCCCGCTGGCAACCTGGGCACCGATGCGCTCGATCACCTCGTCCTTGCGGCTGTCCGAGATCAGCTTGGTGACGATGGGCGTGCGCCCGGGCGGCAGCTCGTCGATGGTGGAGACATCAAGGTCGGCGTAATAGCTCATGGCCAGCGTGCGTGGAATGGGCGTGGCGCTCATCATCAGCAGATGCGGCTCCATGCCCGTGGCCGCTAGCTTTTGCCGCAGCGCCAGACGCTGGGCCACGCCAAAGCGGTGCTGCTCGTCGATCACGGCCAGGGCCAGGTTCTTGAACTGCACCTGCTCCTGAATCACGGCATGGGTGCCCACGACCAGCGCCGCCTCGCCGCTCTCCACCAGCGCCAGCATCGCAGCGCGCTCCTTCTTTTTCTGGGCACCGGCCAGCCAGGCGACCTTTTTGCCCAGCGGCGCCAGAATCGGCTCCAGCCAGCCGACCAGCTTGCCAAAATGCTGCTCGGCCAGAATCTCGGTCGGAGCCATCAACGCGCATTGCCAGCCAGCCTCGATACAGGCCACGGCAGACAAGGCCGCCACCACCGTCTTGCCCGAGCCCACATCGCCCTGCAGCAAACGGTGCATGGGAATGCGGCGCTCCATATCGGTCCGAATCTCGCCCACCACGCGCTGCTGCGCGCCCGTCAGGCCAAACGGCAGCTGCGCGAGAAACTGCTGCGTCAAATCCGCCATGCCGGCCTGCGGCCTGAGCACGGGCGCTCGCAAGCGGGCACGCTCGCGCTTGGCTTCATACTGGGACAGCTGCTGAGCCAGCAGCTCTTCGGCCTTGAGCCTTTGCCAGGCCGGATGGGAATGGTCTTCCAGCGTGACGAGCGCCACATCGGGCGTTGGGTGATGCAAAAAAGTGAGCGCATTGCGCAAGTCACATGATGGTTGAAGCCCGTTCTGACCATAGAACTGCGCAATGGGAGGTGACTGCCCTGGAGGCAGGGTCTCGGACAGGTCTGCGCGCAGCAGCGCCGAGCCGATGGCGCGGCGCAGATAGGCCTGAGGCAGGCTGGCGCTGGCGGGATAGACCGGTGTCAGCGCCGTGGGCAGCTCTCCGCCCGCCACCCGGAATGCGGGGTGCATCATCTGCCGCCCCCAGAAGCCGCCCTTGACCTCGCCGCGGATGCGCAGGCGCGCGCCCGGGGCCATGGTTTTTTGCTGCGAGGGATAGAAGCTGAAGAAGGTCAGCACACAGGTGCTGCTGCCGTCATCCACGGTGACCTTGAGCATGCGCCGCGGGCGCAGTTGCACCTCGCTGTGCGTGACCGTGGCTTCGATCTGCACCGTCTCGCCATCGCGCGCGTTCTTCAGCGGCACGATGCGGGTTTCGTCCTCATAGCGCAGCGGCAGATGCAAAGCCAGATCGATATCGCGCGTCAGCCCCATCTTCTGCAAGGCCTGCTGCGCAGGGCTGAGCGTCTTTTTGGGAGCGGCATCCAGATCCGTGCCTGCCTTTTTTTCGCGAGCGGCAGCGCGCTTGGCAGCAGACTTCGGCTCGGCAACAGGCTTTTTTGACACAGACAACTGAGACTCCTTGACTACACTCCCCGCGACCAGGAAAGCAATGTATGTATATACAGCATATTCAGGTTTGCAAACAACTGCCTCCAGCGCAACAACGTCAAAATCGCTACCATCCTCAACTTGTTACTTTGTGTTTCCGTAGAAATTCATGTTGAAGCGAGTTGATGTCGAGCACCTTCGCCCGGGAATGTTTGTGCACGAGTTCTGCGGCTCTTGGATGGAGCATCCCTTTTTGCGTCCCCGCCTCCTGCTCGATCAGCCCAGGGACCTGGAGCGTCTGCTTGCCACCACCATCCGCCAGGTGTGGATAGACACCAGCAGGGGGGCCGACATTGCCCCCGACATCACGCCCGCAGAGGTCTCCGAGTCGCCAGTTGACGACGCTGTGCCGTGCTCACCGGCACGGCTGACCAGAACCAGCGTGGAGTTGCAGCAGGCCCATCAAATCATCGGGCAGGCACGTGATGTGCTCAAGACCATGTTCAACGACGTTCGCCTGGGCCGTCCGCTGGACCTGCCTGCCTCAAGCCTGCTGGTCGACGAGATGGCCGAGTCGATCAAGCGCAACCCCCATGCCTTGATCAGCCTGGCACGCCTGAAGACTGCGGACAACTACTCCTATATGCACAGCATCGCGGTGTGTGCCCTGATGATCGGGCTGGCGCACCGCATGGGCCTGGACGAACACCAGGTGCATCTGGCCGGTATCGCGGGCCTGCTGCACGACATCGGCAAGAGCAAAGTGCCTCTCGAGGTTCTCAACAAGCCTGGGCCGCTGGATGCCGAGGAGTGGATCATCATGAAATCCCACCCTCGCTGGGGCTACGAACTCCTGTTGCCTCAGGGGCTGGACGACACCGTTACCGACGCCTGTCTGCATCACCACGAAAAAGTCGACGGCACGGGCTACCCCGACGGACTGAAGCAGGACGACATCAGTCTGATGGCGCGCATGACGGCCGTCTGCGACGTCTATGACGCAATCACCTCGGATCGCCCCTACAAGCAAGGCTGGCACCCGGCCATCGCGCTGCAGCGCATGGCGCAATGGGCGCCCCATCATTTCGACAAAGCCATCTTCGAGCAGTTTGTCCAGACGGTGGGCATCTACCCGCTGGGCTCGCTGGTGCGACTTCAGTCGCAGCATCTTGCCGTGGTGCTGGATGTCTCGCCAGCCTGTCTGCTGACCCCGAAAGTGCGGCGCTTTTACTGCCTCAGCCAGCAGCGCCGCATAACGCCCGAGATTCTCGACCTGGCTTGTCCCCATGCCAACGACAGCATCGTCGGGCGCGAAGACCCTGCCGAATGGCCCTTCAGGAATCTCAACGAACTCTGGAACCCAGCTGCTGCTCAGCCCTGAAGCCGGCAGCCCTAATGGCGATTTGCGACAATCGCCCACTTGTTTGATTGAACTTGGAACGGGCCTCGTACGGCCCTCAAGCACCGCATGTCTTCCTGCACCCGTGAATTCACACTCAGCGATTTCGACTTCGACCTGCCCGAATCCCTGATTGCCCAGCATCCCACCGCCGTTCGCAGCGCCTCGCGCCTGCTTGACGGCCGCAGCCTCCCAGCCACCGACCGCATCTTCCGCGAACTGCCCGATCTGCTGCAGCCCGGCGACCTGCTGGTCTTCAACGACACCAAGGTCATCAAGGCACGCGTCTTCGGTGAAAAGGCCAGCGGCGGCAAGATCGAACTGCTGGTCGAGCGCGTGCTGCAGAACAACGAGGTTGTGGCACATATGCGCGTGAGCAAGAAGCCCTTGCCCGGAGCCAAGATCCATCTTTGCGGTGGCCTCAAAAACGGTGGTTTCGAAGCCACGCTGCTGGGCCGCTGGCCGGACGAGAACGGGCCGCTATTCCAGCTTTCCTTCAAGGGCAACCAGGGCGAGTCGCCCTATGAGTTGCTGGAGCAGTTCGGCCACCTGCCGCTGCCACCCTATATCGAGCGCCAGCAAAACGCCGACCACGACCCGGATGAAAAGGAAGACAGCGAGCGCTACCAGACCGTGTTCGCAGCCCACCCAGGCGCCGTAGCCGCACCGACCGCCGCCCTGCATTTCGACGAAACCGTGCTTGCCGCCCTGCAGGCCAAGGGCGTGGAGCGCGCCAGCGTCACCCTGCATGTGGGTGCAGGCACCTTCCAGCCCGTCAAGACCGAAAACCTTGCCGACCACATCATGCACAGCGAGTGGTACGACATTCCCCTGCCCACCTTGGCCGCCATGGAGCGCTGCCGCCAGCGCGGCGGCCGCATCATTGCCGTCGGCACCACCACGGTGCGCACGCTGGAGTCCTGGGCCAAGTACGGCAATATCACCGGCGACACCTGCATCTTCATCACCCCGGGCTTTCAGTACCAGGTGGTCGACATGCTGATCACCAACTTCCATCTGCCCAAAAGCACGCTGATGATGCTGGTCAGCGCCTTTGCTGGCTACGAGCACATCATGGCCATGTACCAGCATGCGATTGCCCAGCACTACCGCTTCTTTAGCTATGGCGACTCCATGCTGCTGGAGCGCCAGCGCTGATCTGCAACATATTGGAGCCGCTTTGCCGGCTCCAGGCATAAGGAGTTACAGAAACACTGGGTCCAATCTTTTCTTAGTGGTAGATTTCATCGTTTTGTCAAAGTGCTTATTTATTTAGTCATTTAGAAAAATCAATGGAAGTTCAAACCCCACAAGATGAAGAGTTGGATCTGCTGGATCTGTTGGTCACTCTCGCGGAAAACTGGAAGATTCTGATTTTCGGTCCGCTATTAGCGGGCATTGCCGCCTATGGAATCGGCTTTGTGATTCCCAAGACCTACGAAAGCAGCTCATCGGTTCAGGTGGAGCGTGCCGGCTCCAGCTTTACCGCCCCCATGGCCGCCAGCCTGGCCATGTCTGCAGACGTGCTGCACCAGATAGCTCCCGTGGCGGGCCTGGACGATGGTCTGACCACCGAAGAAATCTATAAAAAGCTCAGCAAGCGCATCACCGTCAATGTCGGCAAGCAGGACAAGCTGCTGAATATTGCAACGCAGGCCCAATCGCCTGAAGCGGCTCAAAAGCTCAACCAAACGCTGCTGGACACCTTGTTTCCCCTGAGCAAGCCACGCGGAATGGAGAAAAAACAGCTGGAAATGCAGCTGGCTTCCGAGAAGACGCGCCTGGAGGAGTCGCTCAAGCTCGAGCATGACACCTCTGCCAATATCTCCTCCGGGAAAAGCGTCAGCGAAGCCACCAGCCGCCTCTATGGCGAACTGCTGGCCGCCAACAGCAACCGCCAGAAGGGGATTCTGGACATGGAGCGTCGCCTCGCAGGCCTGGACAACGACGACGTGATCCAGATGCCGACCCTGCCCGAGCGCTCCATCAAGCCCAAGAAGTCCATGCTGGCCATTGGTGCGGCCGTGGGCACCGGTTTCCTGCTGCTGCTGTTTGTCTTCATCCGGCAGGCGCTGCGCACCGCCAAAGAGTCCTCGCCCGAGCAGGCCGAGAAAATTGCGCGTATTCGTAACGCCATGCCCTGGTAAGCCTTCACCTCCCATCCCATCCCATGCCCGCACCCGACAGTGCGGGCATTTTTCTGGGCGACGCAACGCAGGCCGGACGCGTCATCCCCCTAGAATTCCTCGCTTCTTTGTCGCAAATCGCTACGGACATGCTCCCCCGCTGGCTCTCTCCCACACTTTCCCCGTCAGCGCAGTCTGCCATCCGCGGTGTTCTGCTCACCATATTCGCCTGTGCACTGTTTGCCGTTCTGGATAGCGCCACCAAATTCACCGGCAAGCTGCTTCCGGTGCTCATGGTGCTGTGGCTGCGCTTCATGGCCCAGGCCTTTGTCACCTGCGTACTGGTTTTGCCCCGGCATGGCCTGTCGGCACTGAAAACCCGGAACCTGAAGTTTCAGCTTCTGCGAGCAATCTCGGGGCTGTTGACCACGGTCTGCGCCTTTTTCTGCATACAGAACATGCCCCTGGCTAATTTCACGGCCATCTGGTCTGCGGCCCCGCTGTTCATCGTGGTCGCATCGGCACTCTTCTTCAAGGAACAGGTCAGTCCTGCCCGCTGGGCGCTGCTGGTGATCGGTCTGCTGGCCGTGATTGCCATCGTCCGACCGGAAAACGATGGACAGCCCTTGGGCCTGGCCGCCCTGTGGCCGGTTGGTCTGCTGGTATCGGGCACCACCTACCAGGTCCTCGGAAGTCGCCTGTCGCGCCTGGATTCACCTCCGACCACCCAGCTTTACTCGACCTGGCTGCCCTTGCTGCTGACCACTCCTCTCATAGGCTTTGTATGGCAGCCCATCGATCAGTGGCAGATCTACGCAGCGGCAACTGTGATGGGCCTTTGCAGCGGCATCGGCCACCTGATGCTGCTGCAGGCATACACCCACGCCACGCCCGCAACCGTGGCGCCTTTCCTCTACAGCCAGATCGGCTTTGCCATGCTGATGGGCTGGCTGTTTTTCGGACAGCTTCCCGACAGCACATCGCTGATCGGCATGGCGGTGGTGACGCTCAGCGGCCTGACGGGCGTCTGGCTGGGAATCCGGGAAAAGCGCTGAGACAGCCCAATCTGGCCATCTCAATAGCCGTGTCTGAGCTTGAACTCCCTGGCCTTGCCGAAGTGTCCGTTACCGATAAAGGGCACGGGAGGCCTCAGAGCCGATAGCGGTGAAGGGTGGTTGCTCATCAGCACCAGATGGCCACGATCCTGAGGAATGAACACACGCTTGGACTGGGCGTGCGAGCCCCAGAGCATGAAGACCGTGGGCCGCCCCTGCTCGGCGACATGTCGGATGATGGCATCGGTCAGCTCTTCCCAGCCTTTTTTGGCATGGCTTGCGGCCTGCCCTTCTTCCACCGTCAGGCTGGTGTTGAGCAGCAGCACGCCATGCTGGGCCCAGCTCACCAAGCTGCCGCCGGGCTGGGGAAAAGCCGGAAACGGCGTGCCCAGCTCGCGTTGCATTTCCTTGAAGATGTTTTGCAGCGATGGCGGCACGCGCACCCCGGGAGCAACAGAAAATGCCAGCCCCTCGGCCTGCCCACGACCATGATAGGGGTCCTGCCCCAGGATCACGACACGCACCTCCTCGGCGGGTGTCAATTCCAGGGCCCGCAGGGGCTTGGGCGGGAAGATCACGGCGCCGGCATCCAGTCTTTGCTGCAAAAACTGCAGCAGCTTCTGACCTGTGCTCCCTGCAAAGAAAGAGTCGACAACGGCTTGCCAGTCTGACGAGACAGGCCAGTCCTGTGGATCTGCACTCATCAACTGGGTAGGCGCGGCGGTGTTAGCACTCATGCTCTGGCTAGTGAAGTTCATACGTGGATTTTCTCAACTTCCACGGCCACCTCGAATGATTTCCTCAAGGGTTCTCACCTATTTCGAGGCTCAAAATACCTGATTTCAGTGAGTGACACATTCTGACATTTTGCAAAGAATCGACTCCAACATAGCTGACCACCTGGCGGCTCAGGCTCACAAGGAGTTATTCATGCACACATCTTCTGCCAGTCACTCACAAGCCTCTGCCGCGCAGGCCTTCTTTTCCTGCGCCCGCCCTGCGTTCACCTTGAGTCCACAGGGCTTCAAGTTTGCCGACTGGGAGTTGAGGCTGCGCTCGCGCAGCCTCATCAGCGCTGCCGGGCATGAGGTGGGGCTCACAAAGAGCGAGTTCGCGCTGCTGCTGGCCCTGCTCAAACGTCCCAGGCAAATCATGAGCCGTGAGCAGATCATGGATCTGACGCAGGCCGAAGATGATGTCTTTGACCGTGCCATTGATGTGCAGATGCTGCGCTTGCGCCGTAAGGTCGAAGCATCGAGCCGCGCGCCCACGCTGCTCAAGACCAAGCGTGGTGCCGGTTATTTTCTGGATGCCGATGTGCAGGTTCTGCGCTGAACCTGCACCTCAGCCAACCCTCTATTGAAACAGCTGGGCCAGGGCCTCGCCCGGCTCGCGGGCACGCATAAAGGCCTCTCCCACTAGGAAGGCGTCAATGCCGGCCTCACGCATGGTCTTCACATCGTCGCGGCTCAGGATGCCGGACTCGGTCACCAGCAGGCGGTCGGCGGGCACATCCTTCTTGAGCGCAATCGTGGTCTGAATATCGACCTCGAAGCTGCGCAGATTTCGGTTGTTGATGCCCACCAGCGGCGTCCCGAGCTTGAGAGCGCGCTGCAGCTCCTCGGCGTCATGCACTTCCACCAGCACATCCATGTCCAGGCTGTGCGCAATCTGCTCCATCTCGGCCATCTGCGCATCGTCCAGGCAGGCGGCGATCAAGAGCACGCAGTCAGCGCCCATCACCCGCGATTCGTAGATCTGATAGGGGTCGACCATGAAGTCCTTGCGCAGCACCGGCAGCAGCGTGCTCGCGCGGGCCTGCTTGAGATAGTCGGGCTGCCCCTGAAAGAACTGACGATCGGTCAGCACCGACAGGCAGGCCGCACTGATCTTGCCGTCGCCCACCATATAGCTCTGGGCGATATCGGCAGGATCGAAGTCGGGGCGGATCACGCCTTTGCTGGGGCTGGCCTTCTTGACTTCGGCGATCACGCCGGCCTGTCCCTTGGCGATCTTGGCACGGATGGCACCCACGAAATCGCGCGTGGAGACACGGCTTTCCGCATCGCGGCGCATCTCGGCAAACGGCACGGCCTTCTTGGCGGCAGCAACTTCCTGGACCTTGACGTCGCAGATTTTCTTGAGAATGTCAGACATGGTTTTCCTTGTTGGTGGCGGCATCCGCTGGGCCGCGCAAGACCTTCACGATGACGCGGTGCATGCCTATGCCCACCACGATGAACAGCAGGGAGATGCCCAGCACGATCCAGGTGCCGGCATCACTCCAGATGGGCGCGTCGAGCAGGCTCATGCAGCTGCCTGGCCGAGCTTTTGCGAATAGGCCACCAGCTCCTGGAGCTTGGCCAGTGCCGCGCCGCTGTCGATGGCCTGTTGCGCACGCTCCAGGCCCTCTTCGATCGAGCCTGCCACATTGGCGGCATAGAGGGCGGCACCGGAGTTGAGACAGACGATATCGCGTGCCGGCCCTGCCTCCCCCTGGAGCACGCCCATCAGCATGGCTTTGGACTCCTCGGGATTGTCGACCTTGAGCGAGCGCGTGCCCGCCATGCGCAGACCAAAGTCCTCGGGGTGGACTTCATACTCGCGCACCACGCCGTCCTTGAGCTCGCCGACCAGCGTGCCCGCACCCAGACTGATTTCATCCAGGCCGTCGCGGCCGTAGACGACCAGCGCATGCTCGGCCCCCAGGCGCTGCAGGGCACGCACCTGGATGCCGACCAGGTCTTCGTGGAACACGCCCATCAGGATATTGGGTGCGGATGCCGGGTTGGTGAGCGGGCCCAGGATGTTGAAGATGGTGCGCACGCCCAGCTCCTTGCGCACGGGGGCCACATTCTTCATGGCCGGATGATGGTTGGGCGCAAACATGAAGCCTATGCCCACATCGCGTATGCAATCGGCGATCTGCGCGGCGTTGAGGTTGATGTTGACGCCCAGCGCCTCCATGGCATCGGCGCTGCCCGACTTGCTGCTGACGCTGCGCCCGCCATGCTTGCTGACCTTGCCGCCCGTCGCCGCAATCACAAAGGTCGAGCAGGTGGAGATATTGAAGGTGTTGGCGCCGTCGCCGCCGGTGCCGACGATATCGACCAGATTCCTCTTGTCGTGCACGTTCACCTTGTTGGAGAACTCGCGCATCACCTCGGCCGCAGCCGAGATCTCGCCAATGGTTTCCTTCTTCACGCGCAGGCCGGTGATGATGGAGGCCGTCATCACGGGCGAGAGCTCGCCGCGCATGATCATGCGCATCAGGTGCAGCATTTCGTCATGGAAGATTTCACGATGCTCGATGGTTCGCTGCAGCGCTTCCTGGGGAGTGATCATTGCAATATCTCTCTATGTTTTTGAGAGCTGCCTGCGCTTATCAGCAATCGATTTCCTATTGTTTTCATTCTGAAATCAAGCAGTGACAAGCGCTGGCAGCTATCAATAAATCGGCTGTTATTTCTGGTCAAGAAAGTTCTTCAGCATGGCATGACCATGCTCGGTCAGAATGCTCTCGGGGTGGAACTGCACGCCCTCGATGGCCAGTTCGCGGTGGCGCACCCCCTGGATTTCACCATCTTCGCTGGTCGCCGTGATTTCAAGGCATCCGGGCAGCGTGTTCTTGTCAATGACCAGAGAGTGATAGCGGTTGACCGTGAACTGCCTGGGCAGGTCGGCAAACACGCCCTTCTGGTCGGTGCTGATCACGCTGGTCTTGCCATGCATCTGCTGGCCCGCCCGGATGATGTCGCCGCCAAAGGCCGCGCCAATGCTCTGGTGGCCCAGGCAGACGCCCAAAATCGGCAGCTTGCCCGCGAAATGCTGGATCGCCGCCACCGAGATGCCCGCCTCGTTGGGCGAGCAGGGGCCGGGTGAGATCACCAGCCGCTCGATGCCTTCGCGCGCGATCAGCGCCTCGACTTCGGCCACCGTGGTTTCGTCGTTGCGCACCACGGTCACCTCGGCGCCCAGCTCGCCAAAGTACTGGACGATGTTGTAGGTAAAGCTGTCGTAGTTATCGACCATCAGCAGTTTCATGGTCTTACTCCCCTGCAATTTCTTTGGGTTCACGCAGGCGCGCAAATTCCTGGTGTTCGTAGGCGATGCAGGCTTCCATCAGCGCGCGATAGACGGCCTCCATCACATCGGGCTGGCCGCCCTCCTGCGCCGTGCGCTCACGCACTCGGCTGACGATGGCTTCGATGCGCGCCTCATCGCGCACCTGGCTCGCATCGCCCTTGATGCGCGCCGCCTGCTGCATATAGCCGATGCGCGTGACCAGCAGCGGCACCAGCACATCGTCGAGCGCATTCACATTGCGGCGCACATCTTCCATGGTGGTGCAGTGCTGCACCAGATCGATGGCTTGGCTCATTCCAGACCTTCCTCAACGAGTTCTGCGGCGCGCAGCAAGGCGCGGGCCTTGTGCTCGGTCTCTCTCCACTCCAGCTCGGGCACGGAGTCGGCCACCACACCGGCAGCGGCCTGCACATAGAGCACGTTGTCCTTGATGACGCCGGTACGGATCGCGATCGCCAGATCCATGTCGCCGGCAAAGCTCAGATAGCCGCAGGCACCGCCATAGATGCCGCGCTTGCTGGGCTCGAGCCGGTCGATGACTTCCATGGCATGCACCTTGGGAGCGCCCGTCAGCGTGCCTGCAGGGAAGGTGGCCTTGAAGACATCCATATTGTCCATGCCGTCCTGCAAGATGCCTTCCACGTTGCTCACGATATGCATGACATGGCTGTAGCGCTCTACGGCAAAGGCTTCGGTCACCTTGACGCTGCCGGTCCTGGCAATGCGGCCGATATCGTTGCGCGCCAGATCGATCAGCATCACATGCTCGGCACGCTCCTTGGGGTCGGCGATCAGCTCCTGCTCGGTGGCCTTGTCGGCCTCCACCGTATTGCCGCGCGGACGGGTGCCGGCCAGAGGGCGAATCGTGACCTTCTGGCCATCGGGAGTGCGCTCCTGGCGCACCAGAATCTCCGGGCTAGCCCCCACCACATGGAAATCTCCGAAATGGTAGAAGTACATATAGGGGCTGGGGTTGAGCGAGCGCAGCGCGCGGTACAGCGACAGCGGCGAGGCCGTGAAACGCTTGTGAATGCGCTGGCCTACCTGCACCTGCATGAAGTCGCCCGCCGCAATCAGCTCCTTGGCCTTTTGCACGGCGTCCAGATAGTCCTGCTTGTCGAAGCTGCGCTCTGCGGGATAGCTCTCGCCGGCACGAATCTGCGGCGCGCTGACGGAATAGCGCAGCTGGTCCTTGAGCTGGCGCAGGCGCTTCTTGGCGCGGGTATAGGCTTCGGCCTCGCCGGGGTTGGCATAGACGATGAGGTAGAGCTTGCCCGAGAGGTTGTCGATGACGGCCACCTCTTCGCACTGCAGCAGCATGATGTCGGGCGTGCCCAGGCTGTCGGGCGGGCAGCTGCCTTCAAGCTTTTTCTCGATGTAGCGCACGGCGTCATAGCCGAAATAGCCGGCCAGGCCGCCACAAAAGCGCGGCATGCCGGGCGTGACGGCAACCTTGAAGCGCTGCTGATAGGCCGCGATGAAGTCCAGCGGATTGCCACCGGCTGTCTCCACCACCTTGCCATCGGTCACAACCTCGGTCCTGGCCTGGTCGCCGAAGCCCGAGGCGCGCACAAAGCTGCGTGCCGGCAGGCCGATGAAGCTGTAGCGGCCGAAGCGCTCGCCGCCGACCACGGATTCCAGCAAGAAGCTGTACTTGCCGTCGCCATTGGCATGGGCGAGCTTCAGATAGAGGGACAGCGGGGTTTCGAGGTCGGCAAAGGCCTCGATCAACAGCGGGATGCGGTTATAGCCTTGGGCCGCAAGCGATTTGAATTCCAGTTCCGTGATCACGGGAGAAGCTCCGGGAGTCATGGCGCATGGTGCATCTGCACGGATTGATTACAGGGCAGATGACGCGTTTGAAGAGAGGGTGCGCCGGTTCATTCCAATTGGCCCGAAGTATGCAACGCATGGGGCCGCGGGGTGCACGCCGGGCTCGTGCCGGGTGCTTCAGCAGTTCAGATGTGCAGGCTTACGCCAGGGCCAGGCTCCCCGGTCTCCACAACCTGCATTGAACGTGCGATGAATGAACATGATGCGGACAGTGTAGCGCATAGCGCCGCCGCACAAGCAATAGCGCTCCGATGCCGTGCAACGCCCCCCTTTGCTGGGGACAGACCTGATTGCAGCCATCGCGGACAAAAACAAACATACCGTTTTTACCGGAACGCTTGCCCACGGCGTGCAAGCGAAGCGGTCGCCAGAACTGCTCGACCGGAAATCACGAGGAGACAGCCATGCCCAGTGCCCGTTTAATGCCTGCCTTGCTGCTGGCAGCCGCTCTTGCCTGCCAGGCCGCTCAGGCACAAGGCATGCCCTCCGAGCCCGTGAAACTTCACGGTGTCATCTATGCCCCCAGCCTGCAGTCCCAGGGCAGGACGCTGGAACTCAACGGCGCAGGCACCCGCTACAAGGCCGTGTTCAAGGTCTATACCGCCGGCCTGTACCTGGAAAAGCCTGCGCGCAGCCTGCAGGAAATCGCCGCCCTGCCCGGGCCCAAGCGCATCAGCGTGACCATGCTGCGCGATATCGACTCGGCCGAGCTGGGAAAGCTGTTCTCACGCGGCATGGAAGACAACATGGAGCGGGCCGCCTTCTCCAAGCTGATACCGGGGGTGATGCGCATGAGCGAGATCTTCACCCAGCACAAAAAGCTGCTTGCAGGCGAGAACTTCATGGTGGACTGGCTGCCCGGCCAGGGCGCCATCGTGACCGTCAAGGGCCAGCCACAGGGCGAGGCCTTCAAGGAGCCCGAATTCTTCAACGCCCTGCTGGGCATCTGGCTGGGTCCCAAGCCCGCCGATCAGCAGCTCAAGAAAGCGCTGCTGGGCGAGGCAGGCTGACTCACTTGAGCAGCTCGCGATAATAGTTGGGCAGCGCAAACAGCGCGCCGTGCACCTGCTCGTTGTAGTACTGCAGATCCCGCACCTTGCGCTGCTTGAGGCGTTCGGCCAGTTGCGGCGCCTTCAGCTCCAGCGGATCGAGCTCATCGGATGCCACGGCCAGCCCCCAGTAAGCGCCGTAAAGCGGAATATAGAGGCCGTAGCAGCGCACCACGGCAAACTGCTGACGCAGGCTGCGCACCAGCTCGGCCACCTGCGCGCCGTGAAAGACAGGGCTGCCCAGATGCAGCACCAGCGCGCCGCCCGGCGCCAGCACGCGCTTCATGCGTGCCAGCGAGGCCGGCGCATACAGGGCGCTGGCAGGCGTGTCAGGGTCGGTCAAATCCATGAGTGCCAGATCGAAGCGCTCATCGGTTGCCTCCATCAAGGCCAGACCGTCGCCTATGCGGACCTCAACACGGTCATCATCGAGCGCACCGCGATGCACGGCTTGCAGATGCTGGCGCGAGAACTGCACCACGGCCTCGTCCAGCTCAGCCAGCACCACGTGCTCGATGCTCGGGTGCTTGAGCAGCTCCTCGGCGGCCCCGCCATCTCCCCCACCCAGAATCAAGGCCTTGCGCGGCGCGGGGTGGGCCATGGCGGCCGGGTGCACCAGGGCCTCGTGATAGAAAAACTCCTCGCCCTCGGAGGTCATGAAGCAATCATCCAGACGCAGCACCTTGCCGAACTGCGGCGTCTGCAACAGCTCCAGCCTCTGATACGGGGTCTGCTGCGTCTGCAGCGCCGTGGCGCGATAGCCAAAACGGGCATGGGGCGTGAGCTGCTCCGTGACCCAGCCGGATTCGGACACGGGTGCAGGGTCCACGCCATGGTCTGCCGGCTGCGCCATGCCGATGTCGCCGCGCATCAATTGCTGGCGCAACACCTTTTGGGGCGCGAAAGCGCCAATCACGCCTTCCATCAGACGGCGGGCCTTGCCCGAGTTGTCGGCAGAAAAATTGCACACATAGACGTCGATGGTGACACTGCCCGTCTCGGGCCAGGTATGTATGGCCAGATGGGACTCCGCCAGCAACACCGTACCCGTCACCCCGCCGGGCTGGCCTTCATAGGGCGGAAACTTCACCCAGGTGTCATCCACCAAGGTCAGCCCCGAGGCCGCAGTCTGTTCGCGGCAAAGCCCGGCGATGGCGTCGGCATCGAGCATGAAGCGCTCATGGCCTGTGCATTGGTAAAGGTCGGCAGTCAGGTGCAGTCCGTGCATGTGGCGCGAGTCCCCCTTTGTTCTCTGCCGACCGCACAGTGATGCAGGAGCCGGCATGGATTCAGACAAAGCGACCGACTCTAGCAAATATGCTTATCCGCACTCTTTCATGCCAGATATGCGGACAAAAACACAGCATCACGCAACAAGCTGCGCCAGCGAATCCAGATGCGCCCTGGCCTTGACAGCCGTGATGGGCTGGCCGTGGTTGTAGCCGTAGGTCATCAGCACCACCGGGCAGCCTGCGGCATGGGCGGCCTGGGCATCGTTGCTGGAGTCACCCACCATCAGCGTGCGCGCGGGCTCGCTGCCCAGAGCCTTGCAGGTCTCGACCAACGGCATGGGGTCGGGCTTTTTGCGCGGGAAGGAGTCGCCACCGAACACGCAGTCGAAAAAGCCGTCCAGCCCCTTGGCGGCCAGCAGCGGCTGGGCAAAAGACAACGGCTTGTTGGTCAGGCAGGCCATGCGCAGCCCCAGGGACTGGAGTGCCTGCAGACCTTCGGCCACGCCCGGATAGACATCGGCAAACTGGCCGTTGATGGCCAGGTAATGGTGCTCATAACGCTGCCAGGCCTGGGGATACAGGGCATCGATGTTCGGTGCCTCCACATGCGCCAGCACGCAGCGGATCAGATGCTCGCTGCCCTTGCCCACCATGTTCTCGATGATTTGCGGCGCTATGGCAGGCAGTTGCAGATCGGCCAGCATGCGGTTGAGCGCTTCGGCAAAGTCGCCCAGCGTGTTCACCATGGTGCCGTCGAGGTCGACCATGACGGCATCCAGTTCCAGAGCGGCGGCGGGAGCAGGCAGATTCAGCTTCATACAACTATCAATTAAATAGCTGCATGCGCTTATTCATATTGGGCTTGCAGCCAAAAAACACTAAAACTTTCATACCCCGACTCCAAAAGCCGCGCTCGTGTATCGAGCGCAGCCGAAGCCAGGGCAGGAAGCCAGACCTGGGCGGCCTCGCCGCCTCTGTGCAAAGGAGCCGCGGGCGCAGCGCCTTAAGCGGGAGTCAGGCCAGATTCTTGCGCATGGTGTCGATGACAGCCTTGTAATCCGGCTTGCCGAAGATGGCGCTGCCAGCCACAAAGGTGTCGGCACCGGCATCGGCCACGGCGCGGATATTGGCTTCCTTGATGCCGCCGTCCACTTCCAGGCGGATATCCTTGCCACTGGCTTCAATTCGCTTGCGAGCGGCTTCCACCTTGCGCAGCGTGCTATCAATAAAGCTCTGGCCGCCGAAGCCGGGGTTCACGCTCATCAAGAGGATCAGGTCGATGTCCTCGATCACCCAGTCCAGCACGTCCAGTGGCGCGGCGGGATTGAATACCAGGCCGGCCTTGCAGCCATGGCTTTTGATGTTCTGGATGCTGCGATGCACATGTTGCGACGCATCGGGGTGAAAGCTGATGTAGTCCGCACCTGCCTTGGCAAAAGCAGTGGCGAGATCGTCCACGGGCTGCACCATCAGATGCACGTCGATGGGCACGGGCTTGCCATCGGGTGTGACCGAATGGGGCTTCAAAGCCTGACAGATCATGGGGCCGAAGGTCAGATTGGGGACGTAATGGTTGTCCATCACGTCAAAGTGGATCCAATCGGCGCCGGCCGCAATGACATTACGCACTTCTTCACCCAGACGGGCGAAGTCGGCTGACAGGATGGAGGGGGCAATACGGTAGGTGGGGCTCATGGATTGCAATTGTCGCAGTTACCATTAGCTCATGCCGATGAATGAGTTTCTGGTCCAAGTCCAGCCCGCCTACCTGCCCGAGCAATCCGCCCCGGCCGCCGGCGTCTATGTGTTTTCCTACACCATTACCGTCACCAACACGGGTGAGGTGCCGGCGCAGCTGATTGCGCGGCACTGGATCATCACCAACGAGTTGGGCCATGTCGAAGAGGTCAAGGGCCTGGGCGTGGTGGGCCGACAGCCGCTGCTGCAGCCCGGTGAATCCTTCGAGTACAGCAGCGGCTGCCAGCTGCGCACGCCCACGGGCACCATGCGCGGCAGCTATCTCTGCGTGAATCACGAGGGCGAGACCTTCGAATGCGAGATTCCGCTCTTCGTGCTGCAGATGAATGAGTCCGGGGACCCCATGCCCATGCCCGAGAAGCGCGTTCTGCACTAAGGCAGCCACCCCACATTTGCATGAAGAAAAGCACTCTTGACCTGCCCGGCCTGCTGGCGTCCCTGGATCCCGGCGCAGGCCTTGCGCAACGCCATCTGTGGCTGATCCATCTGGCCGAATGGATACGCGCAGCCGAACCCTCTGTCGAAGGCGCCGTGCAGCGCGTGAAACAGATCGTCGAGGCCTTCGAGGCCGACCCCGAAGCTCTGGCCCGGCTGCGCCGCTGGAGCCAGACGCTGATGGAGACGGTGGACATCACCGCCCTGCTGGCAGATTTCGGCTTTGCCCCGCGCACGGCCATGGCCAGCGAAGTGGCCGAGCGCCTGCGCTACAAGCTGCTGCCCAGCACGCCCGAGACCGAGGATGCCTCCGAGCTGTTCATGCTGGTCTTTCCCGAGCGTTTCGACGCCCGCTGGCTGCATGCGCTGGACAGCCATCTCATGGCCCGCATCACCACCTTGCTGACCCCGCAGCAACAGGATGAAGGCGTGAGCTTCTGGGAGCGCAACCTGCTTGACGCCATCACCTATTGCGCGGGCCAGATTCTCTCCACGGGGTTTGCCCCCGAGCTGCGCCTGCGCATGAGCGAGCAGGCACGCGAGGAAAAGCCGTTTCATGCGCTGATCCACGATGTGGAAAACCTGCGCGTGGAGGTCATGCTGCCGCTGCGCACCACCGACAGGCGCGACGCCGCTGCAGCGCAGTTGCGCGAGCGGCTCGAGGCCTGCCGCGCCGCCGTGTCCTCGGTCTACTCCTACGTCGAGGCCGAAGGCATTTCCGTCGGTTTGATCTTCCGCCTGCGCCAGGTGCGTGCGCGCATTCTGCGCATTCGCCGCCTGCTCGATTGCCTGCTGGCAGAAGACCGTGCCTACGAGACGTCCGAGCTGCTCTCCAACCTCGTGGCCGTGGGCATAGAGCGGCGCAGCGTGCGTGCGCTGATGTCCACCAACTCATCGCTGCTGGCAGCCAAGGTGGCCGAGCGCAGCGCCGAAACCGGCGAGCACTACATCACCCGCGACGGCAGCGAATACCGCAAGATGGTGGCCAAGGCCGCGGGCGGCGGCTTTGTGATGGCCTTCACCACGCTGGCCAAGTTCGCACTGTATGCGCTGGGCCTGTCCGTCTTCTGGTCGGGACTGGCTGCGGGCTTCAACTACGCCATCAGCTTTGTGCTGATCCAGATGCTGCACTTCACGGTGGCCACCAAGCAGCCGGCCATGACGGCGCCGGCCATGGCTGCCAAGCTCAAGGACATCCAAAGTGATGGATCCATCCAGGAGTTCGTCGATGAAGTCGCCCATCTGGTGCGCTCCCAGGTGGCTGCCATTCTGGGCAACGTGCTCATCGTCTTCCCCGGGGCGTTGCTGCTGTCGCTGGGCTATGCCTATCTTGTCGGTCATCAGGCGCTCAGCACCCCGCATGCGCGCCAGGTGCTGGACTCGCTGAGTCTGCTGGGGCCGTCCGTGCTCTTCGCCGCCTTTACCGGCGTGCTGCTGTTTGTCAGCAGCCTGATTGCCGGCGGTGCGGAGAACTGGTTTGTGCTGCGCAATATCGATTCGGTGATTCGCTACAACCCGCGCATCACACGCTTTCTGGGCACCGGCCGCGCGGATCGCTGGGCAAGCTTTTTGCGCAAGAATGTCTCCAGCCTCGCGTCCAATATCTCGCTGGGTTTCATGCTGGGCCTGGTGCCTGCATTTGCGGCCTTCTTCGGCCTGGGACTGGAAGTGCGCCACGTCACCCTGTCCACGGGCCAGATCGGCGTGGCCGTGGCATCGCT
Source organism: Comamonas testosteroni (assembly GCF_000761245.1). GTDB lineage: Bacteria > Pseudomonadota > Gammaproteobacteria > Burkholderiales > Burkholderiaceae_C > Comamonas > Comamonas testosteroni_C. The sequence goes on from NZ_AWOR01000068.1 coordinate 430,068, forward strand.
GGGCTGGGAGGTGCTGCATGACGATCTGCTGTGGTGGGCCGTGGCCATGCTGCCCTTCAATGCGGCGCTGAATGTGGGGGTGAGCTTCTACCTGGCTTTCCGTGTCGCCCTGCGTGCCCACAACGTCAGCGGCGTGGATCGCTCGCGCATCTACAAGGCCATACGCCAGCGTTTCTGGCGCAGGCCGCTGAGCTTTTTCTGGCCTTGACCTTTAACCGCCGCCGACCAGCGGCCCAGCAGGCCGCAGCATCGCGGGCGGCCAGAGACCTTATGGGTGAATTCGATCTGATCCGGCGCTATTTCCAGCGCCCCGTGCGTCGCGCCGCCCTTGGCGTGGGCGACGACTGCGCGCTGCTGGCCCCGGCCCCCGGCATGCAACTGGCCATCTCCAGCGACATGCTGGTCGAGGGCCGCCACTTCTTTGCCGATGTGAACCCGCGCCTGCTGGGCCACAAGGCTCTGGCCGTCAACCTCAGCGATCTGGCCGCCAGCGGTGCCAGGCCTCTGGCGTTCACGCTGGCCCTGTCCCTGCCCGCTGCCGACGAAGACTGGATCAGCGAATTTGCGGCCGGCCTGCTGACCCTGGCCGATGCCCATGAATGCGAGCTGATCGGCGGCGACACCACGGGCGGCCCGCTCAATATCTGCATCACCGTGTTCGGCGAAGTCCCTGCCGGCCAGGCCTTGCTGCGCAGCGGCGCCAGGGCCGGCGATGAGATCTGGGTCAGCGGCACTCTGGGCGATGCACGCCTGGCACTGGAGGCCATGCTGGGCCGCGTGCAATTGCCTGCCGAGCTGCTTCTGCAGGCCCGCCATAGGCTGGAAGCACCGACGCCGCGCGTGGCCCTGGGCCTGGCGCTACGCGGCCTTGCCAGCAGCGCGCTGGATGTCAGCGACGGCCTGCTCGGCGACCTCGGCCATATCCTGGAGCTGTCCAGCGTCGGTGCCACGGTAGACAGCCGCTGCACCACGCCCTTGATGGCTGCTGCCGCCTACGCGTGCGGCAATGCATGGCAACTGGATTCAAAACTGCAGCAGCAATGCACGCTGGCTGGCGGCGACGACTACGAGCTGTGCTTTACCGCCCCCGCAGCCCGGCATGCCGACGTGCTGGCAGCAGGCGCTGCCAGCGGCACACCAGTGCATCGCATAGGCCGCATTGATGCCGAGCCGGGCCTGCGCGTGATCGGTACGGACGGCGCGCTGCTGCAAAACCGCTGGAAGTCCTTCGACCACTTCGGCAGCTGAAAGCCGAGCACGCGGGCAGGAGGCAACAGGCACCTGACAGGGAGCTCGCAAAGAGCCCTGAGTTAAGCTCAAGCCCTGTCCACTGCCCACAAGAGCTGCCAATGCATTCAAGCCGTCTTCTGCCTGTGTCCATGGTCTGTGTCGCAGCTGCTTTGCCCGTGCTCGCCCTGGCCGACGCCAGCAGCCTCAGTGTCTCCGGCAATCGCGCGCCCATCACCGACGTCACGCTCTATCCCGGCATCGCCGCCGTACAGCGCGAGGCACGCATCGAAGCCCAGACCCGTCTGCTCAGCTTTGAATGCCTGCCCGCCAGCGTAGATACGCAGAGCCTGCAGATCAGCGGCGACGAAGGCGTGCGCGTGGGTGAGATCAAGACCCTGATGCAGTCCAGGCAGGTGGCTGCCAAGGAATGCACCAGCCCGCTGGACCAGCAGATTCGGGCCCTTGAGGATCAGTTGGCGAACATCGATGCCGAAGAAAGTGCAGCCAAGCTGGTGGGCGACTTTCTGCAGGGCATGAGCAAGCCCGGCGACGAAGCCAGAATCAACCCCGCTCAGATCGCCGGCACCAGCCAGGCCCTGCGCCAGACCAGCCGCGACAACAGCCTGCGTGCTCACCAGATTCAGCGCCAGAAGCAGGATCTGCTGGCACAGCTGCAGCCCCTGCGCCAGGAGCGAGACCGCACGGGCTCCGAGCAGTCTCAGGTCATGAAAGTCAGCGTGCAGCTGGCCAGCCCGCGCGCGGCCAATGTGCGCCTGAGCTACCAGGTGCGCGGCCCCAGCTGGCAGCCCAGCTACCGCGCTCAGCTGAACACCGCCAAGCAGCAGGTGCAACTGGAGCGCCAGGCTCTGGTCGTGCAGGCCAGTGGCGAGGACTGGAGCAATGTGCGCCTGCGCCTGTCCACCGGACAGCCCGGCCGCAGCACCCAGGGGGTCATGCCACGCCCCTGGACGGTGGATATCGCTCAGCCACTGCCCCCCGCCGCACCGGCACCGGCCCCTGTCGCCATGATGGCGCGCGGCGGAGCCAGGGCGATGCGCGAAGAGGCAGCGGCACCGGACTTGCCGGCGCTCGATGTCTCCAGCATCAACACGGCCTACAGCACGCAATTCATCGTGCCGTACAAGATCAGCGTGACCTCCAGCGCCGAGCGCATCACGCTGTCGCTAGGTCAGGAAAATCTGGCCACCAGCTTGCTGACCCGCACCGCTCCGGCCATGGAAGAGGCGGCCTATCTGATTGCCACGTTGCAGGCTCCGCCAGGCATCTGGCCGGCGGGCCCGGTAGCTCTGTTCCGGGACGAGGCGCTGGTTGGCAATGGCAGACTGGACTTTGGCAACGCCCAGGCGCTGGCACAAGGCCTGTCTTTTGGTCGCGATGACAACGTAGTGGTGCGCCGCCTGCCTGCGCAAAGCCATACCGGCAGCGGCGGCTGGGCCAGCAGCAAGACCGAGCGCAGCATCATGCGCAACTACGCCGTGGAAAACCGCCACAACCAGCCCATCGCGCTGCAGGTGCTGGACTCGGCCCCTGTTTCGCGCAATGAGCAGATCAAGGTGCAGTCGCAGTACAGCCCGCAGCCCGCCACCACCAGCTGGAATGCGCAAAACGGCATGGTTGCCTGGGAGCAGAATCTGGCCGCCCGCAGCACGACCCAGTTCCAGGCCACACACCAGATCCGCTTCCCCGAAAACCAGCCCATCACCGGTCTGCAATAAGGCAGCGCGTATCATCACGCCATGACGGATGATCTATCAAACGGCGCCACAGCGCATGTGGATATTGCGCAAGCAGCTATCAATAACAAAGCACGTCCCGACATGAGTGCGCCGGGAATCGCCCACCCCAGCGTGGGGTTCATGCTGCAGCATCCGGCCCATTTGATTGCTCTGGGCTTTGGCTCCGGCCTGCCCCGCGTCGCCCCCGGCACGGTGGGCAGCCTGTGGGCCTGGCTGGCCTATCTGGTGCTGGCACTGTGGCTGAGCCCGGCACAGATAGGCTGGCTGATTGCCGCCAGCATTCCCGTAGGCTGGTGGGCCTGCACCGTCACCGCAAAGCATATGCGCGTGGCCGACCCCGGCCATATCGTCTGGGACGAAGTGGTCGCCATGTGGATTGTTCTGTGGCTGTGCATGCCCATGGGCTTCTGGGGTCAGCTCACCTGCTTTGCGCTGTTCCGCTTTTTTGATGCCGTCAAGCCCCAGCCCGTCAAATGGGCCGACCGCCTGTTCAAAGGCTTCGGCCCGCGCGGCGGCTGGGGAATCATGTGGGATGACCTGGTAGCCGCCTTCTGCACCCTGCTGGTGGTCGCCCTTTGGCGACATTTCTTCTGACGGTGCAAGCCATGGAGGAGACGATGAGCACACAAGCAAGCAGCATCGAAGAACTGGTGCGACAACTGGCCGCCAGACTGACCGAAAAAGGCTGGATGCTGGCCACCGCCGAAAGCTGCACCGGCGGCATGATTGCCGCAGCCTGCACCGATCTGGCTGGCTCCAGCCAGTGGTTCGAGCGTGGCTTCGTGACCTACTCCAACGAAGCCAAGACCGAGATGCTGGGCGTGCCCGCCGAGCTGATCGCCAAGCACGGCGCTGTCAGCGAAGAAGTCGTGCGCGCCATGGCCGAGGGCGCCCTCCGTCACTCACGCGCCCAGGTCAGCATTGCCGTGACGGGGGTTGCCGGCCCGAGCGGAGGCTCTGCAGAAAAGCCTGTGGGGACGGTGTGGGTGGGGTGGAGCACCGCGGATACGTCCCATACTCAGCAACTTGCACTCCATGGCTCTCGCCAGAAAATCCGCGAGATCACCACCTATCTAGCTCTACAAGACTTGGCAAGACGGCTGATGCCCGCTCAGTAAACAAGCTCCACATTGGTGTCGCAATTGAGTTGAGCCCCGATATCTGTTTGCGCAAGGCTCAAACCCAAAAGGCTCAACAGCAAGTTCAGTATCAAGTCGAGCGCATACGTCAGTGGGGACAGAACTGCCGCCAGCAGCGTACCAAGTGGACCGAGCTGACTTTCCAGCGCAGTGAACAAGGCTCCCACCAAATTGGTTTGCACCATGCTCAACCAGACTGCAGGCTTATCCAGCCTAGGCGGCGGCGGACTATTGAACAGCAACTGTTGGGGCGGCGACAGCAAGGGTAGTGAGATCACGACTGGAATTTTGATCAACGAAAGCAACAGAGTCGCCTCACCCTTCAGCGCAACGGTTCCCACTCCGGTCTGCCCAAGGACAGTCAAAGACTTTCCCGCACTGCTGCACTGATAACCCGTGACACGGGCACCACCCTGGGCCAGCTTCACATCCAGGGAAAGATTCACACCCACCAGCAGCAAGTTCAGGCCCAATCCAACCACGAGGTCTATTTGGGATGTCTTGGCCTGGATGACATCTCTGTCAGGATCTCCAATCGCACTCTGCGCCGGCTCTATGACTTTGAGATTCACACCCGTATGAACCAGTCCCAGATCTAGATTGACGCCGACCTTCGCCGCACTTTTGCTATTGGCAAACTGGGCCAGCAAGGTGACCATGTCCAGTACGTTCAGGTCCGTACGCAATGCCTCTGCTCCCAGGCCCGTTCCCAGTTTCAAAACATCTGCCAATGCCAATTGGATCTGCCCGACTCCGGCGGCCAATACTTTCAAGGCCGTTATCGCCGCGGCATTTCCTTGCTGGGGTAAGACATCGGCCATGGCCAACATGAAGTTGCCAAGAGACACCTTCGCGTTGACGACTTCATCGTAACTACCCACATTCAGCGAGCCACGAATTTTCAAGGCGTCCAGAAATTTGAGCAGATTGATATCGGCCCCCGCGATGCCCTTCCAACCAACGGCACCCAGCTTGATGCTGCCTCCCAGCATTCCTCCAATCACGGCGTCCAGCAAGTCCGACTTTGTCGTATCCAGCTCTAGCAAGGTAGACCGTACGGAAAGTCGCGCGAGACGGGGAGCGCGAAAAGCCGTGGCAGACGCCGTTACTCGTCGCCCCCCCGCATCCAAGTCCGCCCCGAAAAGAAACAAGTAGGGGACCACTCTGGCCACTTGCACCTTGCAGGCATTCAACGGCCCCTGTCCTGCTACGAAATACTGCTCTGACGTCAATCCGGTTCTGACTTCCCAACGCCCCTCCGCAGTGCTCACCAATTCCGATGGAATGCCACCGTTTCTTGGAATGCTATCTGCCGCCACCGACTGACACGCTCCGCTGCGAGGTGTGCCACTGGCCCCCGCCAGCGCCGCCAGATCCGCCATCTTCTGCAGCTCGCGCTTCTGCCAGAACACATTGCCGATATCGATGGTCGCCAGGCAGATCACGGCAATCATCAGCCATAGCGCCCCCAGCGTCGCCACGGAGCCCGATTGGCGACGCATGGGAGTAGGGCCCAGGCCTTTGGCAAAAGACTGCATGCAGAGCGCCTCTGAGGCCGCCTAACGGCCGCCGCTGGTTGTACTACCCACCTGTGTTTCAGAGCTCTCCGGAATCTTGTAGGTAAAACTCTCGAGATAGCGCTGATAGGTACGCTGTGCCACATCGCTTGTCACGGGATAGGCATTGCGCGATGCATACTGGCCGCTGGCCTGCAGCGCCAGCAGATAGCTGGTGGCGTCGCCCACCCGATTGCTTGCCGGTGGCGTCAGGGAGGCATTGCCGGGAGCCGGAGTCTGCGTCACTGCTGCCTGAGCTGTTGCTGCGGGCATCACTGCCGCACTTCGGGGCGCACTCATATTGGTCACTCCCGTACCGGAGCCGGTACTGCTGCCGGCCTGCGCCATGGCGACCGAGGCCGCTCCCAGTGCCATCAACGCCAGGGTGAATGCGCGGGCCCGTTGGGTGAATGCTGTCTGCGTATTCATGGGGACTCCTTGAAGGTTCAGGGCCAGGCACGCTCGGGTGCACTCTTCTTGGCAGAAGCTGCAGGCTTGCTGCCGGCATCTTCATCGGGCGTCTCGAAAAACAAGCCGCCCGCCGCCGCGCGCTGGGGCAGCATGGCTTGTACCGCCTGTCTGCCACCGGATTCACCGCTCTGACGCACTGCGGCAGGATGTGCTGCAGCCATCACCACTGCAGCCTCCGGCATCGATCTTGTCGGGCGCACAGGCTGGCGCGCGATCACGGGCTGCACCGCAGGCTCAGCTTGCGAAGCCGGTGCCGGCTGCGTCTGCTGCAGTTTTGCGGGCATCGCCTCGGTAAGCAGAGGCTGTGCAGGCTTGGGCGTCTCCTGCTTCGCGGACTGAGAAGCCGTCGCCACGGCCGCCTCCAGCGGTGGCGCCACTTTCGCTATCGATGCAGGAGCTTGTTGCGCTTTATCTATGGCTACTTCAGACTGCTTTGACTCTGGAATCCTTTCCAATGGTGCGCTAGCCGCTACATCGACAGGAGCAGCCATTGCCTGCACAGGCACAGGTGGCGCATAGGCATAGGCCCGCGGAGCCGCCGGCACAAACTGGCTCGCCCCCTGACCGGGGTGACGCGGCCTTCCTGCATCAAAGCTACCGCCAGAGACCATCCACTGACCACCGCTGGGCGCCCGCTCCACACTCCGCGCCACCATGGGCTGAGCTTGGGGCAGTGGTAACAGGGTCTGGGGCACATGGGAACGAGACGGCACAGAATCCGATGCCTTGACTGCCACTACCGGAGCCTTTGCGGCTTCAGGCTCCGGTGCGGGCTTTTTTGTGGGGGGTACCTCCTGCACTGCCGCAGGCTCCAGCACTTCGGCAGATTTCCCGGAGCTGGCTACGGCCTCGGGGGCGGTCTTCACTTCCGGACGGGAGAGGTTGACGACCTTTGCCGTCGCAGCCGCGGCAGGCTTTGCTGCTGCCAGGCTTGCAGCCCTCAACCACTCCCCGGCCTGCTCCTTGACCAGTTGCCGGGTCTGTGCGTCCAGCTTGCGCTGGCGCATGAATTCCTCGGCCTGTGCGCTATGGCCGCTGACCATCATGAACAGGCTCAGATTGACGTTGGCCTGTGCATCTTCGGGGTTGAGCTGCGCCGCCTGCATCAGCGGAATGCGCGCCGCGTTCAGATCATGCGCACGCAGATAGGCATAGCCCAGATCGGTCAACAGGCGCGAATCCACAGGGTTGCTCATGCGCGCCTGCTCCATCTGCTGCGCGGCACTGCGAAAGTCGCCCTGCTCTGCGGCCACACGGCCCAGGCCATAGCGTGCGGCACCATCCTTGGCGCTGCCCAGCAGGCCCTGGTAGATGGGGATGGCCGCACTGAGCTGCCCCACCTGACGCAATGCATCTGCACGCAGCAGCCGCGAATCGCTGGAAGCGCCCCATTGCTTGTCCAGTGCGTCCAGGTGCGCGATGGAGGCATACCAGAGCGACTTGGACTGCATCTGCTTGACCAGAGAGAGGTAGGTGTCCTGCGTGTCGACCACCGCCTCCTTTTCGAGCGGCATATCCGCTGCGGCCTTGGCCGCCGGCGACAGCACGGGCTGGTTCTGCCCCAGCAGATTGCCCATGCTGGAGCAGCCCGACAGCATGGCCATCGCAGCAACCGCCAGAGGCAACATCATGTATTGCTTGTTGTTTCTCATATCGTCATCCCTCCCAATGCCCGGATCACGGCCAGGAATCCCGGTCCGGCTGTAATGATGATCAGGGCCGGCAGCAGCGTCACGACCATGACACCTGTCATCTTGACCGAGATCTTTCCTATCATCTCCTTCATCTTGGCCTTGCGCTGCTCACGCAGCCGCTCGCCAAAAATGCGCAGCGGCTCCTGGACTGCTCCGCCGTATTTGTCGATCTGAATCATCAGCGATGTCAGATTGGCCAGGTTCTCGTTCTGGTAGATCTCGCTCATACGCCCAAAGGAACGCTCACGTGTGCTGCCCCGGCTGTATTGCTGGCTGGCCAGCTGTATTTCCTTCGAGAGCACGGGCATGACATTGCCGAAGTCAGAGCCGATCACCTGCAGGGTCTGATCCAGACTCATGCCCGTGCCTTGCAGCAAGCCCAGCAGATCGACGAGCAAGGGCAGTTCGCGGGCAACGCTGGCCCTGCGGCGGCGTGCCACGCTGCGCAACACCCATTTGGGAAGCAGAAAACCTATGGTGAAGGCGGCAAACAAATAAAGCAGAAATTGCTTGCTGCCCGAAAAAACAAAGAACGCAAGCAGCGCGAACATGATGGAAACCACGCAGCGCGCTATCAGATATTGCAGCTGCGCGCGAGTCGATCCCCAGCCGCATTTGCTCAGCAGAATGCGGTCTTCCTGCGCAACCAATGCCTTGCCAAACGAGGTATTGAGCCAGTGTGCAGGCAGCTCGCCATCGCCATTGAGCGAACGCAGCAGATCTGCAGGTCTGGCAGGTACAGCCACCGCGCCCGCCGCTGCTGCGCCGCTGCGACTCAGTGCATCCTGGACCACCCGGCTGCTGCGCTCTCGGCGCTGATGCGCATAGGCAATCACAGCAGCACCGATCAATGCAGCCACAGCAAGCAGCGCAATGCTCAGCATCAGCAAAACACGGGATGTCTCCATCAGTCGGCCCCCTCGTCGAGCTTGGCCATGCGGTAGAGCAGCAGCACGCCAAAGACCTGCAACGCTGCCGCAACCCAGATGATGTTGCGACCACTGGCGTCATTCCACATGTTCAGAAAATAGCCAGCGTTGACTGCAATGATCAGACAGCACACCGCTACCGGCAGCAGACTCAACACCCAGGCCGACATGCGTGTTTCAGCCGTCATGGCAGACAAGTCCTGCTCGGCCTGCTCGCGGTCGCGCATAAAGTGGGCCACGCGCTCCAGCAGCAGATCGACTCGGCCGCCATAGCGCACACTGATGCGCAAGATGGCTGCCAGCAAATGCAGCTCGTCCAGCCTGGTCTGCCTGGCCACATGAGCCACCGCATTCTCCAGTTCCATGCCTGCGCGGGCCAGACTGGCGGCTTTTTCCATGACCGACTGCAAAGGGTCTTTGGTGGTTGCCGCTGCCATCTGGAAGGCCGCCTGAACGGAATTGCCAATCGTCACCAAGCGCACCGTGTTGTCAAGAAAGCCGGGCAACTGCTGCGTGAGCCTGGCGCGGTACTTAAGCGCACGCGCATAGAGCAGAAAGAAGAAGCCAATCCCGAGCACCACCAGCACTGCACCACCAGCGAGCCAGCCAGCGCCAAAGGCTATGGCCAGAAACGTCGCGACAATCAAGGCCAGACCACCATAGAAAAGCCGGGCGCTGGCCGTACCCAGCAAAATAGCGGGAACCGGCCAGCCTGCCTTCTTCTCCTTGCCCAGCACCGCATCTGCCACAGAACTATCAAAAGCTGATGCCGCTGCATCCTTGGCGGTAAATCCGGCCGCCGCCGCCGCGCTTTTTTCCAGACTCTGCTCCAGATGCCTGGTCATACGGTGCGTCTTCTGCTGCCGGCTGACAAGCATCCACAGCGCCATGGCCGCTGCAGCGATCAGCAGCGCCAGGCTCATGAGTAAGAATGCATTGCTAGCCATGACGCAGCCCCGCAAGGTTGCCGCCATTATTTCCCGCATGCTGCAGCACCGCGCGATAGCGCGCCAGCTTGGGCGTATGCGGCACCATGCCCAGCGTGGTCCAGCGCTCCAGGTCCTCACCGTCGGGTTGCGGCAGCAGCTCGTGACGATAGAGCTCCTGGGTGGCAATCACGCTGTCGATGATGCCCGTGACTTCGGTAATCGAGGTGATGCGCCGCTTGCCATTGGGCAGGCGGCTGATCTGCACGATGAAATCAAGCGCATTGGCAATCTGGCGGCGCAGGCTGACCTCGCTGCCCTGAAAGCCCGCAAAGCCCGCGAGCATCTCCATGCGGTGCAGGCACTCACGTGGAGAGCTGGCGTGGATGGTGGCCATGGAGCCGTCGTGACCGGTGTTCATGGCCTGCAGCATCTCGAGCACTTCCGCGCCGCGCACCTCGCCCACCACGATGCGATCGGGCCGCATGCGCAGGCTGTTGCGCAGCAGGTCCCGAATGGAGACCACTCCCGCCCCCTCAAAGCCACCGGGGCGGCTTTCCATGCGCACCACATGCGGGTGAGGCAGCGTCAGCTCGGCCGTATCTTCAATCGTCACCACCCGCTCATTGCCGGGGATGAAGCCTGCAATCGCATTGAGCATGGAGGTCTTGCCGCAGCTGGTGCCGCCGCTGATGAGAATATTGCAGCGCTCACGCACCGCCAGCTCCAGCAGGCGGGCCATACCTTCGTCCATGGTGCCGAAATCGACCAGATCCTGAACCCGCAGCGGATCATTGCGAAACTTGCGTATCGACACCGCCGGCCCGTCCAGCGACAGCGGCTCTATCACTACATTGATACGCCCGCCGTCCGGCAAGCGCGCATCGACCATGGGCGTGGATTCATCAAGGCGGCGGCCCAGCGGGGAGATGATGCGGCGCACGATGCGTAGCACATGAGCGTTGTCGGTGAAGTGCAGCGCCTCCTGCTGCAAAATGCCCTTGCGCGAGACAAAGACGCGCTGATAGCCGTTGATCAGAATGTCCTCAACCTCCGGGTCGGCCATCAGATCGTCAAGCGGCCCCAGCCCCGACAGCTCCTTGTTCAAGGCCTGCGCAATCCATTGCACCTCCTCGTCGTTGACGGGAAAGCGCTGCTGGCGCACAAACTGCTCGAGCTCCTGATGTACAAACTGGCGCACACGGCTGGCCGACCATTTCGCAAACACCGCTCCGAGCTCCTCCACACGCGTCAGCAAATGCTCGTGTGCGACGTTCTTGATCAGCAACAGCTGCTTGGAGTCCGAAAAATGACTGCTTTTTTCGGCGAAAACAATGTCCATGCTCATTCGCCTCTCCTCAATCGCTTGGCCCATTGACCCAAAACGCCCGCCACTGGTACCGCCGCAGCCTTGTCAGCCATCATTGCTTCACCCTGCAAGACACGTACCATGCTTCTGATGCAGGTTACATAGGGATCGCCGCGCTGCGCTTGAGACAACAGTTGACCGCAGCTGGCGGCACTGAGCAAAGCCGTGGATCGGTCCGGGATCACGTGCAGCAGCTCCAGGCCAAGGCGCTGCGCGACCTCTTTGACGGGCAGCCCAGCTTGGGCATTGAAGCGGTTGAGAACCAGCTTGAGGGTGCTGCGTTCCACACCCTTGGCATCGAGTTCCTTGAGCATCTGCGCCGTAGACACAATGCCGCCCAGCGACTGGTCACAAACCACCCATCCCTGACCGCTTTCGCGCAGCAAAGGCGCCAGAAAATCCGCCTGCACCATGCCGCCCATATCGATCACCTGGACGCCGAGCAAGCTCTTGAGCGTGCTGACTACCCCTGCTGCTGCAGCAGGGCTGACATCGCGCAGCAAGCCCAGGTCGGATGGCCAGGCCAAAGTCACAGCGCCAGTAGGGTGCTTGGCAAACGCCGAGTTGATCAACGTCGCATCCAGACGGCGCATGTTCTGAACCGCATCCACAAAGCTGAAGTCACCGGCGATGCCCAGATACAGCAAACCATCGCGCGCTGGCAAACCCAGATCCAGCAAAGCTGCATTCGCAGCCTCCTCCTGCGGTAACTGGCTAGCGCCGAAGGGCCGAACTGGCTGCTTTTTGTTTTTGACACTGCCCACGCCCTGGCCATGCATTTCCTGAAACATCACGGCCAGATGCACCGCCAGCGTGGTTACTCCCATACCGACACGGGCCCCCAACAAAGGCAGGGCAAAACCTTTGGTCTCTGGCGCAAGTGCCACTGCGGCAGGCTGCAGATTGCGTGCATGCACCTGATGCCTGATGGCCGCATTGGCCTCGGCTTCGGTCGCATCCCAGTCAATGAATTCAGCCACGCCACAGCGCAGGGCCGCACGCATTGAAGTGGGCTCGGCTGCAGAGCCGGATCCCATGATCACCACACCGGGGAATGCGGCACGCAGATCGCTGACCAGGGCGATGGCAGCCTCCGTCATGGGAGCCGAGAAATCCACCACCGCCACGCCAAGCCCTGGCGCCGAAATCGCAGCGTGAAGCGTTGCCAGGTCGCCTGCCACCGGTATCACTTCCGCATCGCTGCCCAAAGCACCTGCCAGCCAGAAAGCGTGTGACGAAGACTGCGTCACCAGCACCACGCGTGGATTGCCACGCACAGCCCCTGGCTGCGCGGTATTGAGCTGGGATGAATCCATGCGCATATTCATGTCTCGACTCTGGCAGTCAGCGTGAGAAGCCCGGCGCCACGCTGGACGACAGGCCACCCGCCACCCATGGACCCCATACCGCAGGGTCACGCTGCTCGGTGCGCCCGGGCAGCAGCGGCTCCACATTCACATCGCGAGCCAGCGGTTTGACAAGGCGTGGCGTCACCACAATCGCCAGCTCGCTCTCCTTTTGCTGAAACTCCTGACGCTTGAACAGCACACCGAGAATCGGGATATCGCCCAGCAAAGGAACCTTGTCGGTGCCCGAAGTGGTGTTGCGGCTGACCAGGCCGCCAATCACAAAGCTTTCGCCGTCGCCCAACTCCACCGTGGTATCGGCACGGCGGGTCGTAATCGAGGGCACGGTCGCACTGTTCAGAACAATGGTGTTGGCGTAGTCTAGTTCGCTGGCTTCCGGCGCCACCTTGAGCACGATGCGATCGTTGGACAGCACCGTGGGGGACACCGTCAGGCCTATGCCATACGGCTTGTACTGGATGGCCACCATGCCCGTGCCCGCAGGCACGGGAACCGGCACTTCGCCGCCCGACAGAAAGTTGGCGCTTTGGCCGGACAAGGCCACCAGGGTCGGAGCCGCCAGCACCCGCGCCAGATTATTGCCTTCGAGCATGCCGATATTGACACCTATGCCGGCCTTGTCGAACTGCATCAGCAAGTTGAAGGCCTGAGTCAAGGGATTGGCGGTTGCGCCCGTCGTGGAACTCCCCCCGCTGATGCCATAAGAACCACGTCCAAAAATGCCAAAGCTGAAGCCCGAGCTATTGGGGGACGTGCTGAACAGATTGAGGCCGACCTTCTTCATCTGGGTCTTGTTGAACTCGACCACCTTGACATCGACCTGCACCACATTGCTCTTGAGCTGGACGCTGGAGAGATCGACGGTCTTGGCCTTGTCGGCGGACTGAGCATTCGCCAGCTCGCCGGCAAACTGCTGCTCTATCAGGCTGGAGGCCTTGGCCGTGCGCAGATCCACCCGTTGCTGCACATTGAGCATATAGCTCTGCGCCTGCGCTTCACCGCGTGGCCAGACCATGAACGATGTGTTGCCGGGCTTGAGCGGGCTCAGCAAGATCTTGGCGGCAGCCCCCTTGCCCGCACGCTTGATATGCACAGCGGCGATCGTGTCGTCGCCGATGGCAATGCGCTCCACACCGCCGGGCAGGTCCAGCTCATGCTGCGCCCCCATCACCAGCTTGATTTCTCTGGCTGCTGTCGCTTGCTGCGCTCTGCTTTCGCCTGCATTGGGCACTTGCTGCGCAAGGGCCGGGACAGTGACGGCACCCAAGGATAGGCCGCAAAGCAGATACAGCGGCTTCATTGACGGGGTACGGGGCGAGATCCAAAAAGTCTTGTTATTCATAGCTCAGTACCGCACGGTTTGGGAGTTGGCGCCACGCACGAATTCAACGGGCAGGGAAGGATCTGCAGATGCGGTGCGCGTGCGCGGCACGGCAGGGTTGGCGACACCAGCGGTCATGGGCCTGACTGCAGTCGTGCGCGCTGCCGAAGTGCCTGCGGAGCCGGCCAGGCTGCTCATGGCCACGCCGGCCTGCGCTGCGTCAGCACCTTCCAGCCGAGTTGCAACAGATCCCTTGGTCATGGCGACGGCCAATACCCCAGGCAGCGGAGCAAACTTCTCGCTATCCGGCTCGGTCATATCCGTGGGATTGCGCAGTGCCAGCAGCAGGCTGCCATTGGAGCCGCCCAGCAGCAACTGACTGACCTCGGCCACCGGCACAGCAAGCACAGCCGTGCGCGCACTGTCGGAGCCATTGGCCTGCTTGCCATCGGCTTTGTCCGTCGAGGTCAGCGCCTCCACCGATGCCGCGCCATAGGCCAGCACGCGCTTGCGCGAAAGCAGCAAACGCGCCTGGCTCTGATCGATTTCATTGCCATCGCGGCGCAGCGCAAAGAACACATCAACAAAGTCGCCTGGCTTGATGCGATTACCAGCGCCAATGCTTTCATCGACCTTGACAGCCACCGCACGCTCACCCTCCGACAACTTGAGCGCCAGTCCGGTCACCATTTGCCCTTGCAGCACGGGGGCGCCCTTGGGTATGTCCACCGCTGGTACGGAGCCAACAGCTGCCTGAATGTCGCTATAGGCGCCATCGGGGATGGCCGGCAACTGCGAGATCTGCAGATCCTCGACCTTGAGCGCCTGTCCCGCTGGAATGGCCTGCGCTGCCATCACCACACTCACATTGGCACTGGACTTGACGTCGCTGGATGAGTTTTGAGCCTGAGGGTCTGATGCTTGTGGTGTTTTGGCGAGCATCCACCCATAAATGCCCAGAGCCAATGCCACCGCCAGCAGAACCCCGACCGCGATCTTTGCGACATTCACCATAACCACCCCTCTTATTGCCCTGCATCGTTGACAGAGCTTTTCAATTCATCAATCCAGCAGACTTACTTGAGCTACTGCACCGCCCCTCAATATGTCTGGAGTCGGCAGGCTCAGCACGGGTCCCAACAACTTTGGAATCAACGGTGAAGCTGCATAGTTGTAATTAATGCGAACATTGATGCAGGAGATTCCAGCCCCCACAGCGCCCCCCGTGCAATCGCCTGATGAGACATAGATACCGGCCGCATCACCCGTCGGGCTGTCCATGCACGAGGTTCCCCCCAAGCCGGTACCCATGTTTCTCAACCATTCCAAAGCGCCATTGGTCATCGCACAGGCGGCGCTCTTACGCGCACTGATTAAAGAGGTGTTGGCAGGAACCTGAGCCGGATATCGCACTGCGGCTCTAGCACCTTCTGCTGCAGCCAACGTCAAAGTCTGCTGAGCAGTAAAAATCAATCCATAGGTAACTATGGCATAGAAAATCAAGAAAAAAATAGGGAAGAGGAGTGCAAATTCAATTGCCACAGCACCTTTTTGATTTCTCAAGTACATACCCCCTCCTTTCTGCTTACGCTATTTGATCATCACCAAAACGATGACTGTTGCCAGCGACAGATAAGTCACATAGGGGATAAACCGCTTTCCCCTATCAGTTGAGCCATCCTCCAACTTTATTGCAGGGAAAAATAAATATCTCAGATCACTTCGGGCAATCAAGCCATGAGCCAGTGCAAACGCACAACTCAGAGCCCAGATCAAAAGCAGCAACTCCCAGCCGACCCAGGCTCCCAGAGCCGCAGAAAATTTCACATCTCCCGCCCCCATGAGGCCCATAAAATAAAAGAATAGAAAAAATAAAAATATCGAAACCGAAGAAATCAGACCATTGATCCAACTTACCCCAACTGGTTGATTTTCAGGGTCAAAAACAAAAATGAAAATTGATGTTATCAAACCACAGAAAATCAACCAGTTGGGAACCATCCTATGTCTGAGATCGAAGATCCCAGAGGCAACCAAGAACAATATGAAAAGATATCCCCACATTGCTTTATGCGATGGTGATTCCCTTCAGTTTCGTTCCAATGCGTCCGAAAAAGTCTGACAACTCCTTGCCCAGATTAGTCAGCGCCAACGCCAACCCAACAGCAATCAGGCCAGCGATCAGCGCATACTCAATCGCCGTTGCACCTTCTTCATCACGCCAGAATTTGATGATTTGGTCTTTCATGACTAGCTCCTTCAACAATCAGGTTTGTAGATCGCTGTGGCTGTTTTCGACCACCGCGGAGTCCATCTTACGAAGCAAGAAACATCTTGAAATATTTGAAATAGCTATCAACAAATATGCTGCATAGCTCTCAGCAATTTCACCCCTCGAGTAAGCAAGCACTCCCGGACCAAAAAATCCAATAAAAACAATCACTTCACAAGCCGAAAGAGATCATCTGTAATTTTCCCGACTAATCCCTCACGTGTGGCTTCCGGTTCAATCTACGCAATCTTCATTCATTTCCTACAGGCTATTGGATTTCCTCCTACATTCAATAATCGGGTTAACCCTTGGTTTTGAATGAAAAACAAAAAGGCCTGCAGATAGCAGGCCTTTCTGAAACAAAAGGAATCGCTCAATAAAGTGATTCGGAAATCATTGCAGAGCTTTAATCAGTTTGAGAGCAATGTCCTGCAACGGCGGCTGCAGTTTTCTATAGCAGTCGAGCAAACGCTGCTCATCGCTGGGCAGCGATGCGGTCTCTGAATGCAGACCTGCCATCAATTCCAGCGCCGTGGTCTGCAGGGCGATGGCCAGTCTTGCCAGCGTGTCATTCTTGAGAGTGCGAATGGCTCCCGACTCGATTTGAGAGATGGCGGATGCAGTGACATCCGCCATCTGCGCCAAGCGTCCCTGACTCAAACCCAGCGCCTGTCGCCGGGCGCGTATGCGCTCACCTAAATGCGTCATCTATCCCACTAACTCACACTACACGCCAATGCCTGCGCAAATGTCACGCGGACTTTATTTAGTTTGAGCCCCCCGACAACCGAGGCTCCTTGGTAGAGGGCTCTGCAACACAGCTACCCCTAACTCGGAGGCAGCAAGCAAAGACCGCCTTGCGGCGGTGCTCCTGCCCCTTGGCGGGAAAGCTCAAAGAGCCTCAAGCGGTGGCTCTGGTCAGGCCCCGTGGCACTTCTTGAACTTCTTGCCGCTACCGCAGGGGCAGGGGTCATTGCGGCCGGGCTGCTCGCCCTTGACGATGGTTTCCTGGCGGGGGCCCATGCTCTTCCACAGGCGGTACAGGTCATACACGGCCCAGATGGCTTCGCCAAAGGCGTCCACACGCTCCTGGCTGGTCGAGGCGGGGCCGGCTTCGTCGTACAGATTCAGAGCCGGCTCGTCCGTGTCGTCTTCGGTCAGGTTGACGATGAACTCCATGGCCGCATCCAGCAACTGAGCTGCTTCCTTGTCGCGTGGTGCGGCCCATTCGTCGGCCCAGTTCTCCACCACAAACATGAAGCCCAACGCCCACACTTGCGAGAACGAGGGCACTTCTTCGCCGGCCAACTCGGCCTGCTCGGCTTCGGGCAGGATGGCGATGGCGCCACGCGTGTCCAGTGCTTCGGGCTGGAAGGCGGCGTCGTCGGCCAGGGACTTGATGTCGGCATCGAGCTGCTCGCGCACTTCGGCCAGGCGCAGCTCGAACAGCTCCATGAAACGTGCCTGCTGGGCCTCGTCCTTGAAGACTTCCAGCTTGGGCAGGGGCTGGCCTTCGGCCACTTGCAGGGCTTCGCCATCGCCCAGCAACATGGGCATGTATTCAGCTGCGGCGATGGGGCGGCGCGTGCAGACCAGAGCGGTCAGGAAACCGTCACAGAATTCCCACTGGGGAATTTCGTCGCCGCGGGTGCGCAGCTCATCGAGCAGCGCATCCAGCTCTTCGAGCTGATCGTTGCTCAGTGCGCCCTCGGGAATGTCGGCGAGGGCCGAGTCTTCTGCTGCGGAGTTAGGTGCTTGTTCTTGCATAGGGAAAGGCTTTTATGATGGCCCGGACCGTTTCATCACTATCGAAGTGCAGGGCCGGGAGATGGAGCTGGGGGCAGGATGCTCCCGTACAGGCTGAATTTTAGCGGGCCACCATCAACACACCCTGCCATGGGAGTATCTGCAGTGCATCGCTTCTTCAACAGTCTGCCTCTGCGCTATAGCGCGCTAGCCATCTCGGTGGTCGTACTGGGCATCTCGCTCTACACGCTGACGACAGCAGACAGGGGGCTTGGATGGTTGATTGCGTCGACCCTGCTGGTGCTGCTGGGCATCTGGGATCTGCTGCAAAAGCAGCATGCCATTTTGCGCAACTATCCCGTCATGGGACATTTGCGCTTCATCTTTGAATTCATCCGTCCCGAGATTCGCCAGTACTTCATCGAAGGCGATACCGAGGCCCAGCCTTTCTCGCGCGCCCAGCGCTCGCTGGTCTATCAGCGTGCCAAGGGCCAGGTCGACAACCGGCCGTTCGGCACCCAGCTCGACGTGAGTCAGCAGGGCTATGAGTGGGTCAACCACTCCCTGCAACCCACCAAGCTCAGCTCGCATGACTTCCGCCTGTGGATTGGCGGCACGCAGGAGCAGCCAGCTGAAGGAGTGGATCCCTGCACCCGCCCCTATCACGCCAGCGTCTTCAATATCTCGGCCATGAGCTTTGGCGCGTTGTCGGGCAACGCCATCCAGGCGCTGAACCAGGGCGCGAAGATGGGCGGCTTCATCCACGACACGGGCGAAGGCTCGATCAGCCAGTACCACCGCATGCATGGCGGCGATCTGATCTGGGAGGTGGCTTCGGGCTACTTCGGCTGCCGCAATGCGGACGGCACGTTCAGCGAAGAGAAATTCATCGCCAACGCCACCGACCCGCAGGTCAAGATGATAGAGATCAAGCTCAGCCAAGGCGCCAAACCCGGCCATGGCGGCATGCTGCCCGGAGCCAAGGTCACTCCCGAAATTGCAGCAGCGCGCGGTATACCCATTGGCGTAGACTGCATTTCGCCGTCCAGCCACAGCGCATTCTCCACCCCTGTGGAGCTGATGCAGTTCATCGCCAGGCTGCGCCGTCTTTCAGGCGGCAAGCCCACGGGCTTCAAGTTCTGCGTCGGTCATCCCTGGGAATGGTTTGCCATGGTCAAGGCCATGCTGGAAACCAATATCACGCCCGACTTCATCGTCGTCGATGGCGCCGAAGGCGGCACGGGCGCTGCGCCTGTGGAGTTTGTCGACCATGTGGGCGTGCCGCTGCAGGAGGGCCTGCTGCTGGTGCACAACACGCTGCTGGGAGTGAACCTGCGCCAGCGCATCAAGATCGGCGCGGCCGGCAAGGTCATCACGGCCTTCGACATTGCCCGCATGATGGCCCTGGGTGCCGACTGGTGCAATTCGGGGCGCGGCTTCATGATGGCGCTGGGCTGCATCCAGGCCCAGAGCTGCCACACCGGCACCTGCCCCACGGGCGTCACCACGCAAGACGCCGTGCGCCAGCAGGCGCTGGTCGTGCCCGACAAGGCCACGCGCGTGGCCAACTTCCACAAGAACACCTTGCATGCGCTGCAGGAGCTGGTTCAGGCCGCCGGCCTCAGGCATCCCAACGAGATCACGGCCCACCATATCGTGCGCCGGCTGGACGACACCCAGGTCAGCCTGCTGTCCAACCTGATACTGCGCGTGGAGCCAGGCTGCCTGCTCAAGAACCTGGAGCGCCAGCACAAGGTCTTCCAGAACTACTGGCCGCTGGCCACGGCACAGAGCTTTCAGCCGCTGCACGAGCCCGTATTGCGCCCCTCTGCTGCAGGCAGTGCCGACAACGCGGCACAATCGCAGGCTTTTCCCCAGCGCAACGGCATCTGGACCTGAGAAGCCAGAGCCTCGCGCCCGACAGACCCCACGCCGTGCCATCTCAGGATATTTCCGCCCAAGAGCAGATGCCCCCTGCGCAGAACGCCATCGATTACCAGGCATTTCTGCGCGAGCATCTGGACCAGCCTCACAGCATCATGCGCTATGACCTGGCGCATGAAACCCTTTGGGTCAAGCGCGCCAACAAAGGCAACCCGGCCCTCAACTACTGGCTGCTGAGCACGCTGGCCAAGCTGTTCAGGGCCGCCGTGCTGCAGCCCGTGCCCAACCCCGGAGGGACCGAGTCCCTGCAAACCGAAGTGCGCCGCCTGCGCAGCTTCATGGCCAAGGGCCTGCGCGTGCCGCAGGTGCTGGCCACGCACGAGCAGGCCTTTGTGATGCGCCATCTGGGCCGCCCGGGAGAAGAGGCTCCATCGCTGAGCAATGCCATCGAAGAAGCGATTGCCCGGGGCGCGCAGCCCACGCTGGAGCTCTGGCAAAAAGGCCTGGAGGCCATACAGCAGGCACATGCCTGCGGCGAGGTGCTGAGCCAGGCCGTGGCGCGCAATATGGTGGTCTGCGCCGACGGGGTCATAGGCTTCATCGACTTTGAAGACGACCCTGCTGCCCATTTGCCGCAAGCCGTCTGCATGGCGCGCGATGCCCTCAACTATGCCCAATCCACGGCGCTGTTTCTGCAGCAGGCAGGTGCGCTGGGACAGGCCCGACAAGCCTGGCAGCAGTTTGTACAGCAGCTTCCCGCTGAGGCCCGGCAGGTACTGGAGCGCACCGTCAACAAACTGAGCTGGGTGCGCTTTCTACCCCGCAGCAAGAGCCTGGGGCGTGACACCCTGCGCGTGCTGGCGGCCCATGACCTGCTGGCGGCGACCCCGCTCTCCGCCTGAATGCCATAAAAGCAATAGCTACCAGCGCTTTCCCTGACTGTGCTTCAAGCCTGAAGCCCATGAAAAAAGCCCCGACCTGATGGTCGGGGCTTTTTGGCATGAGGCCTGTGCTCTCTCAGGCGTGAGCGGACACTGCCTCGTTTTCGTCCTTGCCTGCCAGAGCCGCATCCAGCTTTTCGTGGTCCAGCGCGTTTTCCCACTTGGAGACCACCACGGTGGCGACGGCGTTACCGATGAAGTTGGTCAGCGAACGGCATTCGGACATGAAGCGGTCCACACCCAGAATCAGAGCCATGCCGGCCACGGGCACCTCGGGCACCACGGCCAGGGTCGCTGCCAGGGTGATGAAACCAGCCCCCGTCACACCCGCCGCGCCCTTGGACGACAGCATGGCAACCAGCAGCAAAGCGATCTGGTGGCCCAGGGTCAGATGGGTATCGGTCGCCTGGGCAATGAACAGCGCAGCCAGCGTCATGTAGATATTGGTGCCGTCCAGGTTGAAGGAGTAACCGGTGGGCACGACCAGACCGACGACGGACTTGCTGCAGCCGGCTTTTTCCATCTTGTGCATCAGCGAAGGCAGAGCCGATTCGGAAGACGATGTGCCCAGCACCAGCAGCAACTCGTCCTTGAGGTACTTGATCAGCTTGAGCACGGAGAAGCCGCAAAAGCGCGCCACCGCACCCAGGATCACCAGCACGAACAGGGCCGAGGTGATGTAGAAGGTCAGCACCAGCTCGGCCAGGTTGACCAGCGAGCCCAGGCCGAACTTGCCGATGGTGAAGGCCATGGCGCCAAACGCGCCGATGGGAGCGAACTTCATCACGATGTTGACCAGCTTGAACACGGGCTTGGTCAGGGCTTCAAAGAAGTTCAGCACGGGCTTGCCGGCCTCGCCGACCATGGCCAGGGACACGCCGAACAGCACGGCCACCAGCAGCACCTGCAGGATGTTGTCGCCCACGAACGGACTGATCAGCGTCTTGGGGATGATGTCCATCACAAAGCCGGTCAGCGTCATCTCGTGCGACTTGGCCACATAGCCCTTGACGGCCGTCTGGTCCAGATCGGCGGGGTTGATGTGCATACCGGCGCCGGGCTGCATCACATTGGCCACGATCAGGCCCACGACCAGCGCCAGTGTGGAGAAGGTCAGGAAATACGCCATGGCCTTGCCGAACACGCGACCCACGGCGCTCAGGTGCGTCATGCTGGCGATGCCGGTGACGATGGTCAGGAAGATCACCGGCGCGATGATCATCTTGATGAGCTTGATGAAGGCATCGCCAAAGGGCTTCATGGCCTCGCCATAGGCGGGCTCGAAATGCCCCAGCAGCACGCCCACGATGATGGCGAACACCACCTGGAAGTAGAGCTGACGGTAGAACGGCAAGTGCTCGCGCGGAGCAGATTCGGTGGGCAGAGTGTGCACGCTGCATCTCCAAGATTGCGGGCGCACCACCGTGGTGCGCCGAATTGCTGCCGTTTGTACTCCCGCGCCCTTTTTGTGCCGATAACCCATTGGTATTAGGTCGGGATGCGCTCCTAGGGAGAGCATGCACCAACTCAGGGAAATCCCTAGGCGTCAAAATCCGCGCTGAACCTGCTCCAGAGCCACACTGGGCTCCTTGATCACCCGACCTCGTCATGCGTCTTGCGCGAAACCTTGCCCGAAACCGACTGTTTTTGACCCTTGTCATCGTGCTCAGCGGCATGCTGCTGAGCATGTGGGCGGCCAGTCGCGTCGCGCTGCAGACCTCTTTGCACGATGAAAGCGAGAGCGTGCAGCGCCAGCTCACGCTCTACGCCCAGGCCATGGTGCAGCGCGTGGATCGCTACCGCACCCTGCCCGAGGTGCTGGCGCTCGATGCCGAGCTCAAGAGCGCGCTCAGCCATCCACTCAGCGCCGCCGAGGTAGACAGGCTCAACCACAAGCTGGAGCAGGCCAACGGCGCCAGCCAGGCTTCCACGCTGACCCTCATCGACAAAACCGGCAAGGCCCTGGCCGCCAGCAACTGGCGCGACTCGCACAGCAACGTGGGCGAGGACTACAGCTTTCGACCCTATGTGACCCAGGCGCTGAGCCGGGGCAGCGGCCGCTTCTACGGCATAGGCATGACCACGGGACTGCCAGGCTACTTTCTCTCCCAGGCCATTCATGACGATGGCGGCTCGGTGCTCGGGCTCATCGTCATCAAGATCCTGTTCCAGGAGCTCGAAGGCGAATGGAGCCAGTCGCCCGACATCGTCTTCGCCTCGGACGAGCATGGCGTGGTCTTTCTCTCCAACCGCGACGAATGGCGCTACCGCCTGCTAGAGCCGCTGTCCAGCAGCGACCAGCAGGTAGTGCGGGACACCCATCAATACGCGGGCCAGGCCCTGATTCCGCTCGGCTATCGCACCAGCCGGCAGCCTGCTGGCATCGGCATGCTGGCCCATTTCAGCCAGCCTCCGCTGGTCGACCCCATGCTCTGGCTGCGCATGGAACTGCCTGAAAGCCAATGGCAGTTGCACCTGCTGCACGACATCGTCCATAGCCAGACAGCCAGCCACTGGGCGGCAGTGGCCGCCGGCGGCCTGTGGCTGGCCGCATCGCTGCTGGTGCTCTACATCCGACAGCGCCAGCGCCTGGCAGCCCTGCGCCAGCGCAGCCGCAAGGAGCTGGAGACCGTTCTGCACCAGCATGCGCAGGAGTTGCGCACCGCGCAGGACGGCATTGTCCAGGCCGCCAAGCAGGCCGACACCGGACTTTCGCGCAGCCTGCAGCATCTGCCGCAAGGCGTGGTGGTGGTGGACCCGCAGCTGCGGCTGGTGGCCTGGAACTCGCGTTATGTGGAGCTGTTCCGCTACCCGCCCGAGCTGATGCATGTGGGCCAGCCTATCGAAGCGCTGATACGCCACAACGCCAAGCGCGGCCTGCTGGGCAAGGGCGATGTGGAGCCCGCGATCCAGCGCCGGCTCCAGCATCTGCGCAGCGGCAGCCCTCATCTGCACGAAAGCGCCAAGGGCGACGGCACGGTGCTGGAGATTCGCGGCAACCCCCTGCCCGACGGCGGCTTTGTCACCAGCTATGCCGACATCACCAGCTATAAGAACACGGCACGCGAGCTGCGCAACCTGGCCGATACGCTGGAGAAGCGCATTGCCGATCGCACCCGGGACCTGGCCCAGGCCAAACAGGAGGCCGAGCGCGCCAACCGCTACAAGACCCGCTTTGTCGCCTCGGCCGTGCATGACCTGCTGCAGCCGCTGAATGCGGCGCGCATCTTCACCAGCCTGCTGCCCACCTATCTGCACGATGATGCGGGCCGCCAGCTGGCCCAGCGGGTGGACAAGGCACTGGCCTCTCAGGACGCCATCCTCACCAGCCTGCTCGATATCTCGCGCATGGAATCGGGCCAGCTCGAAGTCCGCGTGCGCGATTTCGCGCTCAGTTCCTTGCTGGAAGTGGTGCACAACAATTTTGCGCTGCAGGCCGAAAACGAGGGCTTGAGCCTGCACTGCATGCCCAGCCGGCTGATCGTGCGCAGCGACGAGGCCCTGCTGCGTCGCATACTGCAGAACTTCGTCTCCAACGCCATCCGCTACACGCGCAAGGGCCGTATCGTCGTGGGCTGTCGCCGCCAGGGCGACCAGGTGCGCATCGAGGTGCATGACCAGGGACCGGGCATTCCCGAGAGCCTGCAAAAGGAAATCTTCGAGGAGTTCCGCCGCCTCGACGAAGGCCATGCCGACGACCGCGGCACCGGCCTGGGCCTGGCCATTGTGGAGCGCCTGGGCAGATTGCTGGACCATGAGATCGGCCTGCGCTCCACCCTGGGCAAGGGCAGCGTCTTCTGGGTCAAGGTTCCACTGGGCCAGGCTGCAGCATTGACACCGGTCTCCCAGGAGCCTTCTCCCAGCGCCCGCGTGGACAGCCCGCTGCAGGGCGGCACCGTCTGGTATGTGGAGGACGATCCCGCCACCCGCGACGCCACCTGCGCCCTGCTCGAGCGCTGGGGCTGCGATGTGCCGCTGGCCGCCAATGCACCCGAAGCCCTGGCCTATGCAGCGCCCGGCAATGCACCGCAACTGGTGCTGCTCGATGTGCATCTGGGCCAGCTCTACGGCCCCGATGTCTATACCCAGCTTTGCGAGCGCTGGGGCCGGCAGCCTCCAGCCATCCTGCTGACCGCCGAAGGCGACAGCACCCTGCGCCGCCAGGCTGCCGAACGCGGCTGGGGCTTTCTGGCCAAGCCGGTCAGACCGCCGGCGCTGCGGGCGCTGATGAGCCAGACTTTTCTGCGCGGACGAGAAGGCGGCAGCGCCTGAAGACCAAAGTCATTTCCAGCTGCGGCGTTTTCAGGGCATCGCACGCTCGCCATGAATTCAGAACCAGCGCCGGTCTGCACGCCACGACTGCACAAGCCCAGTGGCGAATTCTTCGATATGCTGCAACAGCCTCTGCGGCTTTCAGGCACGCGGGCCGCTCAACCCTGACAGAGACAGCATGCACCATCATCCCGTTGAATCCTCCGTTCCGCCCGGCAGCCGCATCGCACAGCGAGTGGCCGGCTCCAGCTTTCACGACTCCTGGAGCATCGTCTCGGACGCCACAGGCCTGTCTGCACTGGACCACTTCATTCTTGCCGCGCGCAAAACCCCGCGCTGGATTGAAATCTGCATGCGTGCGCGCAATCTGATCGGCGGTCTGGCGGGGCTCAAGAACCTGGGCACCTTGTCGGCCCTGATGCCTGGAAAACCAGCAGCCAGCTACGGCCCCGGCGACAGGGTCGGTATCTTCACGGTGTTCGAGAACACCTTTGATGAAGCCCTGATCGGCGACGACGACAAGCATCTGAAGGTCGTGCTCAGCATTCACCGCAAGAGCGACATCAGCTCCCCGGACACCGTCATCACCATCACCACCGTCGTGCATGTCAAGAACGCACTGGGCCGCCTCTACATGCTGCCCGTCAAACCCATGCACAGGCTGATCGCTCCCGCCGTGCTCTCCTCCCTGGGAGGACGAACGCATGCCGCATGAGGAGACGCACCTGTGCATGCCTGCTCTTGCCTAGACGGCTGCAGAAGACATGCGCGACTACGACAGCCTGGCTCATCGACGCAGCAGCCAAGACATGTGCGTGGACAAGCCCATGTCACTCATTGCCAATCTGATTGGCTTTGCGCCCGCAGAGGAAGACTTGCACTATGCGCTGGGCTTTTACGCCGGAGGCAGCGGCATTGACGACCGCCTGGCTGTGCGCTGCCGAATCGATCTTGCTCATTGGCCCGATGTGGTCAGCAGACTGCGTCTGAAGTCCTTGCATGAAGTATCGTGCGACGCCGGCTGGCAAGGGGATTTCCTCTGGCTGATCGATGCACAAGATGTCGAAGGCCCGCTCCAAGGCCATTGCCATCGCTTCATCAATGCGGCGAGACAGGGTTTTCAGGACGAGGTCGATCATCGCTGGGAGATATTTTTCTCCCATGGCAGCGACATCAATGCATGGTGTGTGGTCTGGCGTAGCCAGGTGCATCTGAACTATCTAAGCTTCGAGCAGGGCTGACATGCCGATGGCGGCCCGTCTCAACACAGGGGGATCGCCAGATGCTGAAGTCCTATCGCGCCAGCTGCCATTGCGGCCGGGTTCAGATTGAAGCCGGCCTGGATCTGAGCCAGCCCAGCTATCGCTGCAACTGCTCCATCTGCAGGCGCAGCCGGTTCTGGCCCGCCATCGCCAGCCCCGAAAATTTCCGTCTCATTACGGGCGAGAAGGAGCTCACCCTCTATGTGTTTGGCTCGCAAAAGAACCAGCATTTCTTCTGCAGGCGCTGCGGCATCCGCGTCTTTGGCGTTGGCAACGATACGCCGATGGGCCAGATGTACGGCATCAATATCGGTTGCCTGGAAGGTGTGTCGGAGCAAGAGCTGTCACGCATTCCCGTCACCTATGTCGATGGCATGCATGAGCGCTGGGACGCTGCACCGAAGTTCTTCACCCATTTGTGAGCCAGCAGATTCCACCGACGCAGCGAAAAATCCCGACCAAATCGGCAGAAAGTCCTATGCATCAAGCACAGACAGCTATCAAAAAAGCGGATCGCTGAGACGGCATGGCAGTCAAACTTCGTGATCGTTTTCCAGGCTCTTGACCAGCACAGCGGCCTGGGTGCGCGAATAGCATTCGAGCTTCTTGAGAATTGCCGTCACATGCACCTTGACGGTGTTTTCGGCCAGGCCCAACTCGTGCGCGATCTGCTTGTTGAGCAGCCCGTCGGCAATGCACAGCAGCACGCGAAACTGCTGGGGCGTGAGCTGGGCCAGACGAGCGGCCAGGGCCGCATCGGCCTCCGAGCGCTCGGCCACCATGGAGGGAAAGCTGATATCGCCACTCAGCACCTCGTCAATGGCGGCACTCATATCGTCTGCAGCCGCAGACTTGGAGATAAAGCCTGCAGCCCCGAACTGCTGGGCGCGACGGATGATGCGAGGGTCGTCATTGGACGAGATGATGATCACCGGCACCTGCGCATATTCGCCGCGCAGATGCAGCAGGGACGAGAAGCCACGCGCGCCGGGCATGGCCAGGTCCAGCAGCACCAGCTCGATCTCGGGATGCTCCTGCATCGCAGCGCCCAGAGTCTGGGCGCTGGCCGCCTCCACAATGCGGAATTGCGGAAAGCGGTCGTGCAGCACCTGGATCAGCGCCGCGCGAAACAGCGGGTGATCGTCGGCAACGAGAAGTGTGGGCTCGGACATGGGCCGCAGTCTGCCACGGCTGGCACGGCGATGCATCTGCAAAAACGCATATCCCGCAGCGCCCGGGCCTGTCTGTCATCCGGGCTGCGGCCCACTGAGCCCGGTGCTCAATCGAGCTTGATGTTGTTGGCCGTGATCACACGGCCCCATTTGCTGCGCTCGTTGCTGACAAATTTCTCCATCTGCTCGGAGCTGCCGGGCATGGGCTCGACCCCCATGGCCGCCAGACGAGCCTTGGTGCGCGTGTCGGCCAACGCAAACTGCAGCGACTGGCTGAACTTCCTGACCACCTCGGCCGAGCTGCCCTTGGGCACGACGATGCCCTGCCAGGCATAGCCCTCGAAGCCCTTGAGGCCTTGCTCCTGCAAGGTAGCGACCTTGGGCAGCACATCGATGCGGGCCGGGCTGGCCACGCCTATGGCCTTGAGCTTTTTCTCGCCGAGGAAGGGAATGATGGTGGCGCTGTCGGCCCACATGGCGGGAATCTGGCCGCCGATCACATCCTGCACTGCGGGCGCGGCCCCGCGATAGGGAACATGGGTCATATTGCCCAGACCGGCTTCCTCGCGAAACAGCTCGCCAACCAGATGATGAGGGCTGCCCAGGCCGGCCGATCCCCAGCTCACACCGCTCTTTTGCTGCTTGGCCCAGGCGACGAACTCGCTCAGATTGCTGACCGGCACATCGTTGTTGACCACCAGCAGCATGGGAAAGCGCACCAGCATGCCCACGGGCTTGAAGTCTTTTTCGGCGTTGTAGTTGAGCTTGCGGAACAGAAAGGGGTTGGCAGCCAGCGTGGCGAAGTCGGCCGTGAACATCAGGTTGCCAAAGTCATGCGAGCGCGCGCTGTACTCGGCTGCGATATTGGTTCCCGCGCCGGGCTTGTTGTTGATGACGATGGGGCGCTCCAGATTGCGGCCCATGGCCTCTGCAATCACGCGGGCCACCACGTCGGAGCCCCCGCCTGCGGCGTAGCCTATGACCCATTCCAGGGGCTTTTCCTGCGCCATGGCGGCCGGCCCTGCCGCCCAGGCCAGCGTCGAGCAGGCCAGTGCGGCCAGAAACTGTTTGCGTTGCATCATCCTTGTCTCCTTGATTCATGGCCCCTTGAATAGATTTTGGTGACGGGGCCTTTAGGGGATGGCGCAGCTGCCGCCAGGCCGGCGGCGCGCTGCATCTCAAACGGCAGCGTGTACCGGGGCAACCGGTGTCACGGCGCCGCGCTCGGCCGGGTCTGCACCGGCAGGAGCGAATCCTGCGCTGGCGCGGGCCAGTTCGAGCGCATGCAGCAAGGTCTCTTGATGGCCGATGTGATTGGCCAGCAGCAGCACCAGGCGGGCATTGAGGGCATGGCTTTGCGCGGTTTCCAGGCCCTGATGCGTGGCGATCAGGGCTTCATAGAAATCGTCGCAGGCCTGCAGATTCGGGTGAGTGGACAGCAGCATGGCGGTCTCCTGAAAAAAAGGGAATCCTCTGGGGTGTTTCATTGCAAGGCGCCGCTGGCTTGCAGCAGCGCAGCACGCACGCCAGCCTCGTCAGGACGGCGCCAGCGCGCGCAGACATGCTGGTCGGGGCGCAGCAGATAGCAGGTGCCGGGGCGCGCATCGAGGCGCTGTGCGGCCAGACCCTGCACATCCAGCAGATCGGCTTGCGCGGCCCCGGCATCGCCCTCGGCGGCTATCGAGAGATTGAGCACACCGCCAAGCTCGCGTGCCCAGGCCGGCGTGGGGCCGAAATGCAGCAGCGTGAAGTCCGTGCCCAGGGCGCGCAGCAGCCATGTGGTCTGGCTGTCACCGGGGCGGCGCATGGGCGCGTCGCTGAGCACGGCACCGGGCATTTGGGAGCCTTCGAAGACCTCGCCGTCCGGCGTGTTGAGCGGCGAATGCTGCAGCGTGGCCGGCACCGACAGGCGCCCGCTGTTGACGATGCGACGCGCAAACTCATGCTCGCGCGCCAGCTCCAGTGCCGCATCACGAAACAGCCGGCTGATCTCGCTCTTGGGCGTGATGAAGTCGGTGGCGCGTGTGGAGTTGCGGATGTTCTCGTCGGCCGCGTATTCGCGCTCGGCGCCGTAGGTCGCGATCAGCGCAGAATCGGCCTGACCGCGCAGCACGCGGTCGAGCTTCCAGGCCAGGTTCTCGGCATCCTGCACGCCGCTGTTGGCGCCGCGTGCGCCGAAGGGCGAGACGCCATGCGCGCTGTCGCCCGCAAAGACCACGCGGCCGTGGACGAAGCGGTCCATGCGCAGGCAGGCAAAGGTGTAGACACTGGCCCATTCGAGCTCGAAGTGCGCGTCCTTGCCCAGCAGTGCGCGGATGCGCGGAAGGATGTTCTCGGGCTTTTTCTCCTCCTCGGGATCGGCCTCCCAGCCCAGCTGGAAGTCGATGCGCCAGACATCGTCGGGCTGGCGGTGCAGCAGCACGCTCTGGCCCGGATGAAACGGCGGATCGAACCAGAACCAGCGCTCGGTCGGGAAATCCGCATGCATCTTCACATCGGCAATCAGAAACCGGTCGCGGAAGATGCGGCCATGGCTTTCCTGGCCCAGCAGGCCGCGCAAGGGCGAGCGCGATCCGTCGCAGGCCAGCACCCACTGGGCATCGATCCGGTACTCGCCCTCGGGCGTTTCCACGCTCACCAGGGCACCGTCGTCGCGCGGCACCAGCGCCGTGACCTTGTTGTGCCAGCGCAGGTCGATCAGCGGCAGCTGCAGTGCGCGCTCGACCAGATAGGCTTCGGCGTAGTACTGCTGCAGATTGATGAAGGCCGGGCGCTCGTGACCAGCTTCGGGCAGCAGGTCGAACTGGTAGAGCGACTGATCCCTGGCAAACACCTTGCCCAGATTCCAGGACACGCCCTTGTCCACCATGGGCTGGCCCACGCCCAGGCGGTCCCAGATCTCCAGCGTGCGCTTGGAAAAGCAGATGGCGCGCGAGCCGGTGGACAGCTTGCAGTCGTTGTCGAGCACCACCACCGGCTGGCCGCGCTGCGCCAGATCGATGGCCAGAGACAGGCCCACGGGCCCTGCGCCGACGACGACCACGGGGTGGCGAGCCGGCACATCGGCATCCTGATCCGCATGCCGCCGATAGGGAATCTGGATGGACTGAATGTCGGCGGCGCTGCCGCGCAGGGCCTCAGGAGCAATGGCTGGGGTGGACATGGCGTTCATCGGTGCGCAAACCTTGAAAAGCGTGGATCTGTTCTTTGGGGCAAAAGCCACCCCTCCGGCTCTTTGCGGCCGGATTCAAACTCTGTATTTTTGATAGCTACTACCGCCTGTCAGTCATGGAATTCAATATCTTTTCAACTTGAATTCCTTTATGCAAAAGCGCAAGCAGCTCCTGTATTAGATAGCTTCGCCGCAGACCGCCGCGCTAGGTGCTGGAGACTGCCAGCCGGGCGGCCCGGGGATGACTAGCCTTCCAGCGCCAGCCACATCTCGCGGTCGCGCTCGGCGGTCCAGATGCGCGGGTCGGCATGGCCGGATGCCTCGTCATAGGCGCGCGTCACGTCGAACGGCATGCAGTGGTTGAAGATCACCCAATGGCCGTATTTGGGCTGCAGCTTGGCAAAGGCTGCCTCGTAGACCTTGCGCAGGTCCTGACGCGCATCGGCGCCGGCCTTGACCTCGGCCCACAGGTCGCTGATGAAATTGCGCGTGCCTGCCAGGCCGGCCTGCACTTCGGCTGCGTTCTGCAGCGCCGCACCGCGGCCGGGCACCAGCTTTTCGGGCTGAAGCGCGGCGATGGCATCCAGCGTCTGCGGCCAGTCCTGGAAATAGGCGTCGCCGGCGTAGGGCGTGGCATCGAACTCGACCAGATCGCCGCTGAACAGCACCTTCTCCTGTGGCAGCCAGACCACGGTATCGCCCTTGGTGTGGCCGCGGCCCAGCTGCAGGATCTGCACCTCGAGCTTGCCCAGCCACAGCGTCATCTTGCCGGTGAAGGTCATGGTCGGCCAGGTCATGCCATCGGGCACGCTCTCGACGTTCTGGAACAGGCGCGGAAAGCGGCCGATCTCGCTGGCCTTGTCCTGCTCGCCGCGCTCGACGATGAGGTCGTAGGTGTCCTGGCTGGCAATGATGTGCTCGGCGCCGTAGGCCGAGGCACCCAGCACGCGCACCGCGTGGTAATGCGACAGCGTGACGTATTTGATGGGCTTGTCCGTGACCTCGCGAATGCGGCGGATCACGTCCTCGGCCATGACGGGCGTGGCCTGGGTGTCGATGACCATCACGGCATCGTCGCCAATGATGATGCCGGTGTTGGGGTCGCCCTCGGCCGTGTAGGCATAGGCATGTTCGGAGAGCTTGTCGAAGCTCACCTTCTTGACTTCAAGGTCGGCGGCGGAGGCAAAGGTCTTGGTGCTCATCGTTGCAATCTCTTTGTTTTAAACAAATGCATTCATCTTTATCGAATTTCTGAATGCTAGATATAAATTCAACATTGCACAATCGATTTGTCATAGTGAAAAACCCTGCAGGACTTCCAGCCGCTTTTCCGCCGTCACAATGCCGTCATGCCTCACGCCAACTCTTCTTTGACCGACGCCCGTTTGATGCTTGAATCCAGTGACGACGAGCCCACGCGCGCACCGCGCGGCATACAGAGCGTGGAGGTCGGCGGCCAGTTGCTCAAGGTGCTGGCGCGCACGGGCCGGCGCATGGCGCTCAAGGATCTGGCACGCGAGGCCGAGATGACGGCGGCCAAGGCCCACCCCTATCTGGTGAGCTTTTGCAAGCTGGGCCTGATGGAGCAAGATCGCGTCAGCGGCCATTACGGCCTGGGGCCGCTGGCCATTCAGATGGGGCTCATCAGCCTGCAGCAGGCCGACCCTGTGCGCATGGCGATTGCTGATTTGCCCGCCCTGGCGCAAGAGGTGGGCTACACCGTGTCGGTTTCCATTTGGAGCGGCCAGGGGCCGACCATCATCCGCGTCGAGGAAGGCCCGACCCATGTCTATGTGGCCATGCGCCACGGCACGCCGGCCTCCTTGCGCCATACCGCCACGGGCAAGATTTTTGCTGCCTTTGGCGACCCAGCCCGTATCGCACCGCTGCTGCAGGCCGAAGGCCACAGCCTGGACGAGCCGGCGTTTGCCAAGGAGCTGGACGCCATTCGCAGCAACCACCTGAGCGTGGTCGAGAACCAATTGCTCTCAGGCGTAAGCGCGCTGGCGGTGCCGGTGTTCGACGGCTTCGGCCACTTGGTGCTGGCGATTGCCGCCATCGGCCCTTCGGTCACGCTGACGCTGGACCCCTCCGGTCTGCCGGCCCGCAAGCTGCAGGCCCAGGCGCGTCAGCTGTCCCAGCGCCTCGGAGCCCCGGCTGCACTGACCGGGGCCTGATCACAGACCTAGACTCGGTAGCCCAGCGAAGCGCTGATGGCGCGTGCCTCTTGGCATACAGCCTGGGCAATGCGGCCCTGCGGATCGGGGTCGAAGCCGCCGCTGGCCCCGAGCGCGCAGAGCACGGCCACCACATGGCCGTGGTAGTCAAACAAAGGTGCAGCAACGGCGCTGATGCCGGGCAGATTCAGGTCCCGGATCGCTGCGCAGCCGGCTGCGCGAATCTCGCTGCGCAGCTGCTCCAGAGGCTTGCTGGCATGCAGCAGACGGCGATGCTCGGGGCTGGCTGCCTCCAGCTCACGCGCCAGCAGCGCCTCGACCTCGGGCTGCGGCTCCATGAAGGCAAAGAATGCCCGCCCCGTGGCCGACCACAGCATGGACATGACCGAGCCCACACGCACATTGACGGTAATGGGCAGGCTGGGCTCTTCGAACCGCACGATGGTGGGCCCCATATTGCCCATGACCGCGACAAAACTCGTGACCTGCAAGGACTCGCGCAGATGCTGCAAAGCGGGCTCGGACATGCGCACAGGATCGTTCTGGCGCATCGCAGCCAGGCCGATATGGATGGCCTCGCGTCCGAGCGCGTACTGGGTGCCGCCACGGTCCTGCTCCACCAAACCTTCGGCCATGAGACTGGCCAGATAGCGGTGCACCTTGGCCGGACTTTCATCGACGGCAGCACCGATGGCCGTGAGACTGGCACGCCCGCCCAGACCGGCCAGCGCCTTGAGCACGGCCAGACAGGTCTCTGCTGCCTGCACACGCTGGCGACGCTGATCCGGCTCTAGCCGGGCATTCTGCGACGCCACTCTTGCTGCAGGGCTGGCTGCTTGCCGCTTCGCCATAGCCAAAGTCTTCTTCTCGATTTTCATAGCTGGTTGCGCCTGTCTCGTAAGCCGTTGAAGACATTTTCACGCATGTCTCGTGCTGGCTCTCGGGTAATCCCTTGAAGCATATTTACGCTATGCGTATAAAAATTACGCAAAATAATTTCCGTATTAAAGCGGAACCGCAGGCGGAGTGAAGCTTGGTTAACCCGCAGGCAAACAACACCACAGCCCAGGAGACACCCTCAATGAAAAAACGCCTCTTCACCGCCTCGGTTCTGGCCACCAGCATGCTCTGGCTGGCCGCAGCCCCTGGAGCCGTCATGGCCCAGGACAAGTTCCCCAGCAAGAGCGTGCGCTGGATCGTTCCCTACGCCGCAG
The DNA here is from genome assembly GCF_000761245.1 of Comamonas testosteroni. Taxonomy (GTDB): domain Bacteria; phylum Pseudomonadota; class Gammaproteobacteria; order Burkholderiales; family Burkholderiaceae_C; genus Comamonas; species Comamonas testosteroni_C. The sequence goes on from NZ_AWOR01000068.1 coordinate 463,939, forward strand.
GCGGCGGCTCGGACTTCCTGGCCCGCACCATAGGCCAGGCCTGGGGTGCCCAGGCCCATCAACCCATCGTCGTGGACAACCGCCCGGGCGGCAACACGGCCATCGGTGCCTCGGAGACCGCGCGCGCACCGGCCGACGGCTATACCGTTCTGTCGGCCGACAACGGCACGCTGATCTTCAACCCGGTGCTCTACAAGAGCCTGAGCTACAACCCCGGCAAGGACCTCTTGCCCGTCACGCTCATGGGCCGCTTTCCCATGATTCTGGTGGCCGGCCCCGCCGAAAAGGCCAAGACCGCCAAGGAGTTCATTGCCGCCGCCAAGGCCAGCGCCGAGGGCGTGAACTACGGCTCCGCCGGCGCGGGCAGCCCCCATCACCTGGCCATGGAACTGCTGAAGTCCGAGGCCGGCCTCAAGCTCGCCCATGCGCCTTATCGCGGTGCGGCTCCGGCGCTGGCAGATGTGGCGGGCGGTCAGATTCCCGTGATGATGGTGGACCTGGCCGCTGGTGCCGGCTTCATCAAGGGCGGCAAGGTGCGCCCCCTGGCCGTGGCCAATGCCACGCGCCTGCCCCAGCTGCCCGATGTGCCCACCTTTGCCGAGCTGGGTCTGCCCGGCGTGCAGGCTGCGGCCCTGGTCGGCATGGTGGCCCCCGCCAAGACACCGGCCAACGTCGTCACGGCGCTGAACAAGCAGGTGGTTGCCGCCATCAACGAGCCTGCCGTCAAGCAAAAGCTCATCGACTTTGGCGTGGAGCCCGTGGGCAACACGCCCGAGCAGTTCCAGGCGCTGATCCACAGCGAAAGCGCACGCTGGCAAAAGCTGATCAAGGATCTGAACATCACGCTGGACTGAGACTGCCACCTTGAGTCGCTTCGCGCCTTCCCCCAATGGGGGAGCCTCGCTGCGGGGCGGCTCTTGCTCGCTGTCTCTCTTTTGCGAGCGCGCCAGTTTTGCAGACCAGGAACTACTTTCGTAGCGCAAGCTTTGCAAGCGCAGAGGCTGGCGGCAGGCCGCCTTTGCATGTCCTATAGATGGTTGCCCCATCCACCTGCCACCCCCATGAGATAGCCATGACCATTTCCACCCCCAGCCGTTGCCCCATCGATCACAGCCAGTTCGGCAAGCCCACCGGCCACAGTGGCCCTACGGGCTGCCCCATCAGCCACGGTGCCGCCGGCTTCGATCCCTTTGCCGACGGCTACCAGCAGGACCCGCCCGAATATGTGCGCTGGGCGCGCGAGCAGGAGCCGGTGTTCTACAGCCCGCAGCTGGGCTACTGGGTGGTCACGCGCTTCGACGACATCAAGGCCATCTTTCGCGACAACCTGACCTTCAGCCCCTCGATTGCGCTGGAGAAGATCACGCCCACGGGCGATGAAGCCAATGCCGTGCTCGCCAGCTACGGCTTTGCGCTGAACCGCACTCTGGTCAACGAGGACGAGCCCGCTCACATGCCGCGCCGCCGCGCGTTGATGCAGCCCTTCACGCCCGAAGAGCTCAAGCACCACGAGCCCATGGTGCGCCAGCTGGCCCGCGAATATGTGGACCGCTTCATCGACGACGGCCGCGCCGATCTGGTCGATCAGATGCTGTGGGAGGTGCCGCTCACCGTGGCCATGCATTTCCTGGGCGTACCTGCGGACGATATGGACACGCTGCGCCAGTACAGCATTGCCCACACCGTCAACACCTGGGGACGCCCACGGGCCGAAGAGCAGGTGGCCGTGGCCCATGCCGTGGGCAATTTCTGGCAGCACGCAGGCCGGATTCTCGACAAGATGCGTGCAGATCCCGACGCCGAAGGCTGGATGCAATACGGCATTCGCAAGCAAAAAGAGCTGCCCGAGGTCGTCACCGACTCCTATCTGCACTCGATGATGATGGCCGGCCTGGTCGCCGCGCACGAGACCACGGCCAACGCCACGGCCAATGCCGTCAAGCTGCTGCTGCAGCACCCCAGGGTCTGGCAGGAGATCTGCGCCAATCCCTCGCTGATCCCCAATGCTGTGGAGGAATGCCTGCGCCACAACGGCTCGGTGGCCGCCTGGCGGCGCCTGGCCACCAAGGACGTGGTGATCGGCGGCCAGGCCATTCCGGCCGGCAGCAAGCTGCTCATCGTCACCTCTTCGGCCAACCACGACGAGCAGCATTTTGTCGATGCCGACCTGTTCGACATACACCGCGACAATGCCAGCGATCACCTGACCTTCGGCTATGGCTCCCACCAGTGCATGGGCAAGAATCTGGCGCGCATGGAAATGCAGATCTTCCTCGAGGAGTTCACACGCCGCCTGCCCCATATGCAGCTGGCCGAGCAACGCTTCACCTATGTGCCCAACACCTCGTTCCGAGGCCCCGAACACCTGTGGGTGCAGTGGGATGTGAGCCGCAATCCCGAGCGCGCCAATCCCGCCGTGCTGGCCGAGCAGCAGCCCGTGCGCATCGGCGAATCCTCGCAAGGCGGCGTCAGCCGCAGCATGCTGGTGCAAAGCACCGAGCTGATTGCGCAGGACGTGCTGCGCGTGCGCCTCAAGGCTCCCGACGGGCGCGAGCTGCCGCGCTGGACGCCGGGCTCGCATATCGACCTGCACTGCGGCGACACCGGCATCTCGCGCCAGTACTCGCTATGCGGCGATCCGCAGCAAGCGGACACCTACGAGATCGCCGTGCTGCGCGAGGAGCACAGCCGTGGCGGCTCGGCCTGGGTGCATGGCGTGCTGCAGGCCGGCATGAAGGTGCAGATGCGCGGCCCGCGCAACCACTTCAAGCTCGACGAAGGCGCGCAGCAGCTGATTCTCGTCGCCGGCGGCATAGGCATCACGCCGGTTGCGGCCATGGCGGCGCGCGCCCAGGCCTTGGGCATCCCCTATGAAATTCACTACAGCTGCAGCCAGCGCGAGCGCATGGCGCTCCTGGATGCATTGCAGGCACGGCATGGCGAGCGTCTGCAGATCTATGTGGGCGCGGAAGGCCGGCGAGCCGACTACCAGGCGCTGCTGGCCGAGGTCAGGCCCGGCGCACAGATCTATGCCTGCGGTCCGCAGCGCATGCTCGACGGGCTGGCTGAGGCCAGCCGTCACTGGCCAGAGGACAGCCTGCGCGTGGAGCATTTCTCCAGCACCCTGGGAGCCCTCGACCCGGACAAGGAGCACGGCTTTGAAGTCGAGTTGCGCGAATCCGGCATCACGCTGCAGGTGCGCAACGATGAGACCCTTCTCGATGCACTGCGCAGCGCCAATATCGATATCGAGTGCGACTGCCGCGAAGGCCTGTGCGGCTCCTGCGAGGTGCCGGTGCTGGAAGGCGATATCGATCATCGTGACATGGTGCTGACCCGCACCGAGCGCGCGGCCTGTACCAAGATGATGAGCTGCTGCTCGCGCGCCAGGACGCAGGAGTCCAGAATCGTTCTGGCGCTGTAGCCCCGGCCGCTGCCGCCAGGCCATGCATGGCATCTGCCTAGAATCACCGCCCATATGGGCCTGTTGCAAATACTGCTGATTCTTGTGTGGGCGCCGACTGCAGCGCTCATTGCCTTCGTGGCCACCACCTGGCTGAGTCATGGCGTGCAAGCCATCTGGAGCGCCGTGACCCGCACCCCCTCCGACGCGCACTCCAGCTGGCCGCTGGTGCTGGGCGGCGTGGCGGCCATGGCAGGCATGGTGGGGGCCGTCATCACCTTCCCGAACCAGGCCGTCATGCGCCATGCGTTTGACAAGCTGCTCGGCTATGGCTCCACACGCGTGGAGATCACGCTGCGCCAGGACGATGCCGCCACGCGCAATGCCCTGGTGCAGACGCTGCGCCCTTTCATGGAGATCGGCGGGCGCGAGATCCGCTACCGCGTCTCCACGCGCCACGGCAGCTATACCGAGACCGACGAAGTGCCCAGCTACTACCGCTTCGTGAACGGGCGCCTGGAGATCGCCACAGGCGGCGTGGTCGGCAACGACAGACTGTCCGTGATGCAGCCCGGCTTCAAGGCCCTGGCGCAATTTTCCACGGTGGCCGCCATCGACGCCAGCGTGGCGGCCACCGTGAGCCTGGGCAAGGCACGGATAGCCGTGCAGATGCTGCCGCGCACGGCAATGCTGGTCCACGGCGACGCCGCCAAGGAATTGCCAAGCCTGCTGCGCCCCGCTGCCCCGGCCCGCTGCCATCTGGAGGTGCAGGCGCTGTTCTCCACTGATGCCTTCAGGCTGCTGATGTTCGCAGGCCGGTCCTCGGGCGTGCTCGAGATCCATGCCGGCCCCGATACCGCCTTGCGCGACACGCAGTACCAACTGCTCGGCATGGGCCTGGTGCCGGGCAGCAACGGGCGCAGCGTCAAGGAGCTGGAGACCGATGCCACCCGCATCTATGGCGTGCTGAGGCTGTTGCCGCCGGGCCTGAATCCCGATGTCATGGACTGCGATACGGCGCTGGGACGCATGACCGACCCGGCCCTGGTGGCCGCCGCCATGCTGTCCACATTTCCCGACCTCTCCGGACGCGTTGACGGCATAGAGATCACGCCTTCTTCCTCCTTCTCGCCCTGGCACCACCGCGGCTGGACGGCCGTGCCGCCCGGCACGCGCGCGCAAGGCGGAACACGCGCCGAGGCCGGCACGCGCAGTTGCTCGCAGGAGCAATACCGATACACGCGCGCCAGCCTGGCCATGATCGAGGAGCGCTGCATGGAACGCGACCCGCAAGCCGGCAGTGCCGCCTGTGCCCGCGTGCGCGAGCGACTGGACTGGAGCCGGTCCGAGCTGGCCCGGTGCACCGGCCGATCGGCGCCTTGAAACCCGGCCCTGCCACAGCGCCAAGCCTATGGGGATGCCGGGATACGACAGTCGCAGATCGGGCCGGCACTGGCTCACATGGACCAGATTCTCGGCGTGCCGCCCTGCAGGCCCCAGAGTTCTTCTCTCCAGAAACTCCACACGGTTTTCCACAGCATCATCACAGGCTCAACCACAGGTGATGCACAGCGCAGAACCAGCATGTTTTCATTGGGAGCAGTGACCCCGCTCAACACCGCCGGGGCGGCCTTTGCAAGCAGCTCCTGCGTGCCTTCCAGCAAGGCTTCGCGCTGATGGCGCGCCAGGGCTGAGCCGCTGGCAAAGATCAGACTGCCCAGGCAGCGATGCCCGGCCAGCCCCAGATCGCCATTGAGCAGCAGCTCATCCTGCGCGTTGACCACGCCGCGCTCCAGAAAACGGCCCGGCCATTCGATGTGCTGCTCGAAGCTGCCGCACGCATAGGGCTGGTCCGCCAGCGGCAGGCCCAGTGCCGTCACATCCCAGGTCAGCAGCTGCGCGTCTTCGGCAAGCTCGAACTCCAGGTGGTTGACGGCATCGCAGGCGTTGTACGCGATCGCCTCCAGCGGCAGCCACTCCAGCCTCGCACCGGGGTCCAGACGCAACCGCGTGCGCTGCATGGCCTGCTTGCCGTTGCTTTTGTAAAAGCGCGTGGCACCGGGCGTGGTGACCAGCGCATGCGCACCTTCTGCGACATGGACATCAATGTCCAGCACATCGCCGCCCACCAGCCCGCCCGGCGGGTGCACCAGCACGTTGTGGCAGATGGCTGGCCCCTCGGGATAGAGACTTTTGAGGATGCGCAGCGGACCATCGTGCGTGAAATGCACCGAGGTCTTGCCGGCCTGCAGGGAATAGTTCAGCGCCAGTTGCGCATGCCAGGTCATTTTCGTTCTTGCCTCTTCAAGCAGGCCTGCCGCTCAGGCCCGGGTAGCTCAGCTCTTTTGCTTACTAACTCATGAAAATTCATTCGTTGTTGCGAGGCTGCCGCGCTTCTACAGTCTTCAGCACGCCAGCCCGCAAAGCGCATGGCGATTGATTTCAGGAGCATTCATGTCGGCCAGTACCGTAACTCATTCCCGCCTGCATCGCACTCTGGCCCCATGGCTGACATCGATGGCGGTGCTGTGCTGCGCACTGACAACAGGCCCTGCTGCCGCGCAATCCGGCAGTGCAGCGGCATCGGCCTGGAAGCCCGGCAAAGCCACGGAATTCATTGTCCCCAGCGGTGCCGGCGCGGCGCTGGATCAGGCGGCACGCAAGCTCACCGAGCTGCTGGCACGCGATGGCCATGCACCGCAGTTCGTGGTCAGCAACAAGTCCGGCGCGCATGCGATCGCCGCGCTGGAGAGTCTGCACCGCCACCCTGGCGACGCCCACACGCTGATGACGCTGAGCACCAGCTACGGCAACAGCCTGGCGCAGAACGCCCTGCCCGCACACCTGCAAAAAGGCACGCCGCTGGTGACCTTGCTGCGCGAGTTCACCACGGTGGTCGTGCGCGCGGATTCGCCGCTGCGCAACGCCCAGGACCTGATCGCTCAGTTGCGCCAGGACCCCGAGAAATACTCCATAGGCATCGCCACCACGCTGGGCAATCACATCCATCTGGGCGTGGCTAAGCCCCTGCAGCAGGGCGGCGTGAATATCCAGAAGCTGCGCATCGTTCCCTACAAGTCCTCCGCAGAATCCATGGTGGCGCTGGCAGGAGGGCATCTCGATGTGGTCTCGGCCACCACGCCGAACCTGCTGCCCTATCTGCAGTCGGGCCGCGTGCGCGTGCTGGCGATTGCGGCCGATCAACGGCTTGAGGGCCTGTTCGCCCAGTCCCCCACCTGGAAGGAACAGGGCATCGACTATGTCAGCGACTCGTTTCAGGGCGTGATGACGGCACCCGGTGCCAGTGCCGCGCAACAGGCCTACTGGGTGAACGCCTTGCGCAAGGTTTCCGAAACCCGGGAATGGAGGGACTTTGTGAGGATGAACCAATGGGAGCCCATCTTCCTCGGCCCGCAGGACACGGCTCGCGCACTGAATGCCTAGGTCGAACGCAGCCATGCGCTTCTCTCCGAGCTGGGCCTGCTGCCGGCCGGCACCTCCCGTATTGCCCAGGCCCGCTGAAGCTCCGCTCTCACCCGGAAAAAAACCATGAACATGCCCCTGCCCCACGCTCCGCTGCAGCATCTGGACCAGCGTCTGAGCTCTGCCAACCACATCACTCCACATATCCGCATCGCACCGCAGTCGGCGCATATCGGTGCGCTGATCAGCGGCGTCAATCTGAAGCAGGCCTTGAGTGCCGCCGAGGTGCATACCATCCGCTCGGCCCTGCTGCGCTGGAAAGTGGTCTTCTTTCGCGACCAGCACCTCAGCCATGAGCAGCAGATTGCCTTTTCGCGCCAGTTTGGCGAGCTCACGCCTGGCCATCCCGTCTTCGGTCATGTCGAAGGCTTTCCCGAGCTGTATTCGATTGCCAAGCACCGCAAGGCCAACCGTCACAGCGGCCAGGCCGAACAGCGCCCCTGGACCGGCTGGCATGCCGATGTGACGGCCGCCCACAACCCGCCGGCCGCATCGATTCTGCGCGGCGTGACGATTCCGCCCTTTGGTGGCGACACGCAATGGACCAATCTGGCAGCCGCCTACGAAGCGCTCTCCAGACCGCTGCAGGCCTTTTTGCAGACCCTGCGCGGCGAGCACCGCTTCAGCGCCCCGCAAGGCGCCACGGCGTCGCAGGAATATCTGGATCTGGTGCGCGACAACACTCTGATCAGCGAACACCCGCTGGTCACCATTCATCCCGAGACCGGCGAGAAAGTGCTCTACATCAGCCCCGGCTTTCTCAAGTCCATCGTGGAGCTCAAGACCCGCGAATCGCGCGTGCTGCTGGAGCTGCTCTGGGAGCATGCCGTGAGCAGCGAATTCACCGTGCGCTTCAAGTGGGAGCCCGGCTCGCTGGCCTTCTGGGACAACCGCGCCACGGCCCATGTGGCGCCACAGGATATCTTTGCGCTGGAGTTCGATCGCCAGCTCTACCGCACCACGCTGGTGGGCGAAGTGCCCCTGGGTGCCGACGGCCGCGCCAGCACTGCCATACAGGGCAATCCGGTGCTGGCCGCGCACGGCGCAGCGTATTGACGAAATGAGTTGTCCTCCGGGCATGGCCTGAGGCTTTGGGGTGCCGCTTGCGGCACCTTTTTTTATGCGCGCAAGGCTCAGATAGCCACCAGCGAGCGCACGTTTTTTTCCTGCATCTCGCTGCCCGGGCCCGATGCAATCACCTCGCCGCGCTCCATCACCACATAGTGGTCGGCCAGCTCCTCGGCAAAGTCGTAGTACTGCTCGCACAGCAAGATGGCCATGTCGCCGCGATTGGCCAGCATGCGGATCACGCGGCCGATGTCCTTGATGATGCTGGGCTGTATGCCCTCGGTGGGCTCGTCGAGGATCAGGATCTTGGGCTGCGGCGCCAGCGCGCGCGCAATGGCCAGCTGCTGCTGCTGCCCGCCCGAGAGATCGCCGCCACGGCGGTGCAGCATCTGCTTAAGCACTGGGAACAGCTCGTACAGTTCGCCCGGAATCCGGGTGCCTGCCGAGCAATAGGACAGGCCCATGCGCAGATTGTCTTCCACCGACAGCCGCGAGAAGATTTCCCGCCCCTGGGGCACATAGCCGATGCCGCTGCGCGCACGCTCGTACGGCGTCCTGCGCGCGATATCGCGGCCCTGCCATTCAATGCCGCCGCTTCTGATCGGCACCAGCCCCATCAGGCTCTTGAGCAAGGTGGTCTTGCCCACGCCGTTGCGGCCCAGCAGCACCGTGACCTTGCCGATCTCGGCCGTGAAATTCACGTCCCGCAGGATGTGCGAGCCGCCGTAATACTGATGCAGGTTCTGAACTTTAAGCATTTTTGACCTCTAACGCTTACACAGCAGGCGCAAGCAGCTATCTTTTTTCAATAGCCTGCTTCGATAAACATGGCGCACAAAACCGGCGCGGCCCATCGGCGGACGCCGAGCAAGGGCCGCCCCGCAGCGACGGTGTCGTCCCCCTCCCGCGAAGCGAGAGAGGGGGAAGGCGCGGGGCCGCCCAGGCAAAGTGCCTCAGGGGGTTACCTCCCAAGGTACACCTCGATCACGCGCTCGTCGGCCTGCACCTGGGCCAGCGTTCCCTCGGCCAGCACCGAGCCATCGCAAAGCACCGTGACCTTCTCGCTGATGGTGTCGATAAAGCTCATGTCGTGCTCGACCACCATCAGCGAATGCTTGCCCTTGAGCGTCAGAAACAGCTCGGCTGTGCGCACGGTTTCCTCGTCGGTCATGCCGGCCACGGGCTCGTCGAGCAGCAGCAGTCTGGGCTCCTGCACCAGCAGCATGCCGATCTCCAGCCACTGCTTCTGGCCGTGACTGAGCAGGCCCGCCTGGCGCGTGACGCTGGCCGCCAGATGAATGGTGTGCAACACCTCGGCAATGCGGTCCTTCTGCGCGCCGCTGAGCTTGAACAGCATGGAGGAGGCAATGCCCTTGTGGGTCTTGAGCGCCAGCTCCAGGTTCTCGAACACGCTGAGCTGCTCGAACACCGTGGGCTTCTGGAACTTGCGGCCTATGCCCATGGCGGCGATCTCGGGCTCCTTGTAGCGCAGCAGGTCGATGGTCGAGCCGAAGAACACCGTGCCGCTGTCGGGCCGGGTCTTGCCGGTGATGATGTCCATCATCGTGGTCTTGCCAGCGCCATTGGGTCCGATGATGCAGCGCAGCTCGCCGGGCGCGATATCGAGACTCAGACCGTTGATGGCCTTGAAGCCGTCGAAGCTCACATGCACGTCCTCGAGATAGAGGATGCGGCCGTGGGTCACATCCACTTCGCCGGCAATCACGGGGCGCGCCAGACTGGCGTTGCGTCCGCCGGATTCGGTGCGCAGCGCGGCTTCGCGCTGCTGGTAGGAGGTCAGGCGCTGCTCGCCTTCCTGCATCAGATCGGGGGTCATGCGCGCACTCCTTCGAGGGCATCGGCAGAAGCCGGATCGGCAGCTGTTTTGACACCTGTGGCTGCAGCCTGATTCAACGGCACCCGGACCTGGGCTTTGCGCTTCTCACGCCACTGGCGAAGCTGCTGCGGCAGCCGAATCAGTCCTCCCGGCATGAACAGCGTCACGACGATGAACAGCGCTCCCAGCACGTACAGCCAGTACTCGGGTGCAGCCACGGTGAGCCAGCTCTTGCCGCCATTGACGGCAAACGCGCCGATGATGGGGCCGACCAGCGAGGCACGTCCGCCCACGGCCGTCCACACCGCCATTTCGATGGAATTGCCCACGCTCATCTCGCTGGGGTTGATGATGCCCACCTGGGGCACATACAGCGCGCCTGCCAGGCCGCACATCATGGCCGAGATGACCCAGATCGACAGCTTGTAGGGCAGCGGGTTGTAGCCGCAGAACATGGTGCGCGACTCGGCATCGCGCACGGCCTGCAGCACGCGGCCATACTTGCTTCGTATCAGCCAGCGCGAGAACAGAAAGCAGCCCAGCAACGCCAGCCCCGACAGCGCGAACAGCAGCACATGCATGGCCTGCGAATTGACCGAATAGCCGAGCAAGGTCCTGAAGCCCGTGAACCCGTTGTTGCCGCCAAAGCCGGTCTCGTTGCGGAAGAACAGCAGCATGGCGGCGTAGGTCAGGGCCTGGGTGATGATGGAGAAATACACGCCCTTGATGCGCGAGCGAAAGGCGAAGTAGCCGAACAGCCCGCCGATCAGGCCCGGCACCAGCAACACCAGCAGCACGGTGGCGGCAAAGCTGCCCGACAGCGCCCAATGCCAGGGCAGCTCCTTCCAGTCCAGAAAACCCATGAAGGCTGGCAAGGCGTCGGGGCCTGCGGCCTCGCGCATCAGATACATGCCCATCACATAGCCGCCCAGTGCGAAGAACAGGCCGTGACCCAGACTCAGGATGCCGGTATAGCCCCAGATCAGATCAATGGCCAGTGCGCAGATGGCATAGCACATGAACTTGCCCAGCAGGCCGAGCATGTAGTCGGACAGGTGCAGCGCACTGTCCTCGGGCACCCACAGATTGAGTGCGGGAGCCACGGCGCAGACCAGGATCAGCGCGATGAGAAACACCGTCCAGCCCTTGGCGGATAGCAGCGGCGCGGGCTTGGGCAGTTCGATGGGTATGGATTGGGTTGTCATGTCAGTTTTCCCTCATGTGGAGCAAGGCACATGGCCTGCGCAACTGGCGCGGCCCAGGTACGAGACACCGAGCAAGGGCCGCCCCGCAGCGAGGGTGTCGTCCCCTGCCCGCAGCGCGCAGCAATGCGAGAGCGGGGGAAGGCGCGAAGCGACTCAGGGGGTGTTTCATGTTTCCGCACTGCGGCCCTTCAAGGCAAAGATGCCTTGCGGACGCTTTTGAATAAAGACCACGATGAACAGCAGCACGGCGATCTTGGCCAGCACGGCCCCGGTCCAGCCTTCCAGCAGCTTGCTGAGCACGCCCAGACCCAGAGCCGCATAGACGGTGCCCGCCAGTTGTCCCACACCGCCCAGCACCACCACCAGGAAACTGTCCACGATGTAGTTCTGCCCCAGGTCAGGGCCCACATTGCCGATCTGGCTCAGGGCGCAGCCGGCAAGACCGGCGATACCGGAGCCCAGCGCAAACGCATAGGTGTCGGTGCGTGCCGTATTGACCCCTACACAGGAAGCCATGGCGCGGTTTTGCGTCACACCGCGCACGAACAGGCCCAGCCGCGTTCTGGCGATCATGAAGGCCACGCCCGCCAGCACGGCGAATGCAAAGACGATGATGGCGATGCGGTTGTAGGGCAGCGTGAGATTGGGCAGCAGCGCAATGCCTCCGCTCATCCAGACGGGGTTTTCCACGCCCACGTTCTGCGCTCCGAAAATGCTGCGCACGGTTTGCTGCAGCACCAGGCTGATGCCGAAGGTGGCCAGCAGGGTCTCCAGCGGACGGCCGTAGAGAAAGCGGATCACGCCGCGCTCCAGCACCGCGCCCACCAGCGCCGAGGCAAGAAAGGCCACGGGAACGGCCACCACCAGATACCAGCCAAACCAGGCCTCGGGCAGCCAGCGCTGGAATGCGACCTGCACCAGATAGGTGGCATAGGCACCGATCATGATCAGCTCGCCATGCGCCATATTGATGACACCCATCAAGCCGTAGGTGATCGCCAGACCCAGCGCCGCCAGCAACAGCACGGAGCCCAGGCTGATGCCGCTGAAAATCGCCCCCAGCCTGTCGCCCCAGGCCAGGCCTTCGGCAATGCCGGCCAGCGCGGCCTTGATGGCTTTTTGCACGCCGGGGTCGGACTCTTCGGAAAGACGCTGGTTCAACAGCAGCTGCGTCTCCGGCGTCTGCTGGCGCGACAGCTGCTCCACCGCCTTCAGACGCTGCTGCACGTCGTCGCTGCCCAGCAAGCTGGCAGCCAGACTGCGCTCCAGCAGGGCTCTGACCTGTCCGTCCTGTTCAGTGGCCAGTGCTTTTTCGATCAGGGGAAGCTGCCCTGCATCAGGCTCGGAGGCCAGCTGCTCGGCCGCCTTGCGGCGCTCCTGCACATCGCCGCTGCCCAGCGCCAGCGCGGCCTGGGCCGTGTCGATGACGGAGCGCAGATAGTTGTTGCTGACGACCTCCTCGGCATCGGCCGGGAGCTTGACGGCTTCGCCGGTCGCCGCATCGCTGACTGCATCGCCGCTGACCACATAGGCCCGGCCCTGGGACACGCGCACCTCGTCGTCGGACAGCGCCTTGAGATAGGCCGAGAGGCGACCGCCGTCGCTCTGCGCATCGGGTGCCAGCACGGCCTGATTGATGGCCAGCACGCGTTGCTCGGAGTCGTCTGCCGCCGCCATGGCATAAGCCTGCTCGGTCGTCAGCGCGTGACTGGCAAAGCTCAGCAAGGAGCCCAGCCCGGCGGCCAATGCCAGCCTCCATGACTTGCGCAGTATGTTCATAGAAATTTCAGAGTTTTAGCGCTTCAACCCTTGTCAATAAAGCGCAACAAGCTATCTTTTCAGGACTGGAAAGCCCACCAGACCTCTCCAGCCCGAGGGAGCGAATCAGGAGCTCTTGCCGTTGGGCTCGTCCTTCTTCTTGTCGTTACCTTCGATATACGGGCTCCAGGGCTGGGCCTTGACCGGACCCTTGGTCTTCCAGACCACGCTGAACTGGCCGTCGGCCTTGATCTCGCCAACCATCACAGGCTTGTGCAGATGGTGATTCTTCTCATCCATCTTCAGCGTGAAGCCGCTGGGTGCAGCAAAGGTCTGGCCGGCCATGGCGGCAATCACCTTGTCGGTATCCGTGCTCTTGGCTTTCTCCACGGCCTGCTTCCACATGTGGATGCCGACCCAGGTTGCTTCCATCGGGTCGTTGGTCAGCGGCTTGTCCTTGTGGCCGGCGATGTTCTTGGCCTTGGCGTAATCGCCCCATTGCTTGATGAAGGCCGTGTTGGTCGGGTTCTTCACGCTCATGAAGTAGTTCCATGCCGCCAGGTGGCCGACCAGAGGCTTGGTGTCCACGCCGCGCAGCTCTTCCTCACCCACGCTGAAGGCCACGACCGGTACATCCTTGGCCTTGAGGCCGGCATTGCCCAGCTCCTTGTAGAAGGGCACGTTGGAGTCACCGTTGATGGTGGAGATCACGGCGGTCTTGCCACCGGTGGAGAACTTCTTCACATCGGCCACGATGGTCTGGTAGTCGCTGTGGCCGAAGGGGGTGTAGGTTTCCATGATGTCGGAATCCTTGACGCCCTTGGACTTGAGGAAGGCACGCAGAATCTTGTTGGTGGTGCGTGGGTACACATAGTCCGTGCCCAGCAGCACAAAGCGCTTGGCACCGCCGCCTTCCTTGCTCATCAGGTATTCGACAGCGGGAATCGCCTGCTGGTTGGGCGCTGCACCGGTGTAGAAGACGTTCTTGGAGAGTTCCTCGCCCTCGTACTGCACGGGGTAGAACAGCAGGCCGTTGTTTTGCTCGAACACCGGCAGCACGGACTTGCGCGACACACTGGTCCAGCAGCCGAAGACCACGGCCACCTTGTCCTGGGTGATCAGCTGCTTGGCCTTTTCGGCAAACAGCGGCCAGTTGGAGGCAGGATCCACCACCACGGGCTCCAGCTTCTTGCCCATCACGCCGCCCTTGGCATTGATGTCGTCGATGGCCATCAGCACCGTGTCCTTGAGCACGGTCTCGGAGATGGCCATGGTGCCCGAGAGACTGTGCAACACGCCCACCTTGATGGTGTCTGCAGCCAGCACCTGAGAAGTCAAACCCAGGCCCAGAGCCATGGATGCAGCCAGTGTTGTGAGGGTTCCGCGACGATTCATTTCAGCACTCCCAGGAGGTTTTGTTCGGTCACATTGACCGCAGAACCTGAAGTGCAATTACCGTGCCAGCCCCCCCGCGCCACGGCCTGAAAGCTGCCGGAATCGGCGCCGCTGCCTCTTTTGGGTCAGATGCGGCCCGAACGCGTCTTCCTGCGCTCAGCAACGGCCGTCGGCAAGCACCATTGCAGTGCCCCATGCACCAGATGCAGACCGCACCGGGCCCCAGGCACTATTGAAGTGCATGACCGCCTCAGTCGGCCCGAATGCAGGCCGGCAGCGCCGCGCTGCGCAGCTTTCCGGGATTGAGCAGATTCAGGGGATCGAGATCGGCCTTGGTCTGCAACAGCGCAGGATCGAGCTGGTTGTTGGCCTTGCCGTCTTCCACCACGTAGACATGCGGATTGTTGATCTGCACGCCATGCTTGCGATAGATGTCCATGATCGCGTTGAGCCGCTCAGCGGAGCTGAAGCGCACCAGCTCCAGCCCGCTGCAGTTGAACTGTCCCTCCTTGGTGCGCAGAAACTCCAGATGGAACAGGACCTCGTCACCGAGCTCGCTGCGCAAGGCCTTGAGCTGCTCGCCAAACCTTGCGGGGCTGTAGCCGGTCTGCAGATAGGTCAGCTCCCGGTCCAGCTTCAGCGCATGCAAGGTCGTATGGTTCCAGCAATACTCGATCAGCGATTTGTAGCCCGCAGCCGGCTGTGCAGACCAGCGCCCGCGCTCGCAGTAGCTGAGGGTGCCTCCCTGACGCTCCAGCAATAACTGCATGGCCTCCTCGGCTTCGGGTGCCACCAGCGCAATGACCGCGTGGCAGCCCGGGGGCAGATGCTCGGCCAGACTGGTGAAATAGGCCGGCACCGGAGCCGCCATCAGGCTCAGCTCCTTCTTGCGGATGCCAGGAGCATTGCCCAGCTGCTGCGCAAAGCCCAGCGCCTCGTCAAAACCCGTGAACGTGGCAATGCATTCCGTCCAGTTCGTAGCATCTGCCAGCGCCACTTCGAGCTCGAGCACGATGCCGGTCGTGCCATAGGTATGGTGCAGACGCATGGCGTCGGCACCGCGCAGTTCCAGAATGCGGGGCTCGGCCTCCACCGTCATCACGCGCGCAGCCAGCACATTGCCCGCAGAGGCGAGCGGCCCGTAGGTGATGGAGCCGGCGCCGCCGAAGCCTCCGCCGAACAGTCCGCCCAGGGTGGCGCTGCGATAGGTGGACGGCAGCCAGCGCAGCTCCTGCCCCTGCTCGCGCGCCAGCTGATCGAAGTCCGCCAGACGTATGCCGGCCTGTGCCCGGCCCACACTGCCGCGCACCCAGCACAGGCTGTTGTAGCCGCTCAGATCCAGGATCAGGCCCCCGTGCAGCGGCGTGCTCTGGCCGTAATTGCCGGTGCCGCTGCCGCGCAGCGTGATGGGAACGCCCCGACGCGCGCAATGGGCCACAACCTGGGCAATCTCGGCCTCGGTGCGCGGGCGCACGGCAATGTCGCCGCGCTTGCCGTGCAGGGCCTGCTTCAGAACCGGACTGAACCAGGAAAAATCCTGGGACAGGCGCGACACTTTCAGGGAGTCGGTGATCCAGTCCAGCGCAGGCAAGGCGCTGGCCAGCTGGCTGCTGTTCTCGGCAATCGGATTGGTGTTCATGGTCGTGTCGCAAAAATGCAAGGCATGAGTCGGCCCATATGCCGCGCAGTGCAGGCATGACGGGAGCAGAAATGAAGAAAGGGGGCAGCGCTAGTCGCTACCGGATTCGCTGGCATGCCAGCCGCCCAGCGCCCGGCGTGTGCACCAGGCCATGAGCACGAACAGCGCCACGCCGGTCAGCGAAATCAGCAGCAGCGCAGCGAACATGCGCGGGATGTTGAGCTGAAAGCCCGCTTGCAGGATCTGGTAGGCAAGACCCGCCCCCTGCCCGCCGGTTCCGGCCACGAACTCGGCCACCACGGCACCTATCAACGCCAGGCCGCTGGAGATGCGCAGCCCTCCGAAGAAATAGGGCAAGGCACTGGGAATGCGCAAGCGCATCAGCACCTGCAGGCGCGTGGCCCGGTTGAGCTTGAAGTAGGCCAGCAGATCCGGCTCCACACTGCGCAGGCCCAGCGTGGTGTTGCTGATGATGGGAAACAGCGCCACCAGCGCCGCACAGATCACCATGGACAGCACCGGGTCCTTGACCCAGATGATGATCAGCGGAGCCACGGCCACGATAGGCGTCACCTGCAGCAGCACGGCATAGGGAAACAAGGCCGTCTCGATCAGCTTGCTCTGCACGAATACAAAGCTGATCAGCACGCCCGCCACGGTGGCCAGGGCAAAGGCCAGCAAGGTGATCTTGACGGTGACCCACAGGGACAGACCGAGTGCCGCCCAGTCCGTCATCAGGGTCTGCAGCATCAGCAGCGGCGAAGGCACCAGATAAGGCGGCAACTCCAGCCCCGTCACCAGAGCCTGCCAGACCAGCAGCAACACAAGGCCCACCAGCGCCGGCAAAAGCACACGCTGCACCTTGGGCTGCAGCAGCCAGGGGGTGGCCGCCTTGCCGGACTTGACGGCAGCCACCGCACGCGCGCCGGTCGCGGCAGACCTGCTGTCGGCGGCCCTGGCCGCATCATCGGGAATGGAAGCGGACAAGGCGCTCATGACAGACTCTCCTCCACAATGGCACTGGCGCGCAGCAGGCTCGATTGCAACTGCTGCGCATGGCGGGCGAACTCGGGGCCGAGCATGAAATCGGCAGGCCGCGGATAGGGGGCATCGATGCGAAACTCCTCCACCACCCGTCCCGGTCTGGCCGCCATCATCACCACCCTGCTGGACAGAAAGACGGCTTCGTGGATGGAGTGGGTGACAAAGATCACCGTCAGCTTCTTCTTGCTCCAAAGCTCCAGCAACTCCGCGTCCAGCTTGTGACGCGTGATCTCGTCGAGCGCGCCGAAGGGCTCATCCATCAGCAGCAGATCTGGCTCGGTCACCAGGCCGCGGGCAATCGAGACGCGCATCTGCATGCCTCCGGACAATTCGCGCGGCAGGGCTTTGGCAAAGCGTGCCAGGCCCACCAGTTGCAGTGCCTCTGTGACGCGCGCATCGGCCTCGGCGCGCGGCACGCCAGCCAGATCCAGCGGCAGCCGCACATTGGTATGCACGCTGGACCAGGGCATGAGCGTGGGCTGCTGAAAGACAAACGCCATCTTCTTGCCGCCAGCATGCAGCTGCGGCACCGGCTTGCGCCAAAGCAGCAGTCTGCCGTCGCTGGGATCGAGCAGACCCGCAACCATCTTGAGCAAGGTGCTCTTGCCGCAGCCCGAGGGGCCGAGCAAGGTCACGAACTCACCCTCTTCGATGCGCAGATCGACGGGCAGCAACGCCTGCGTTCCGCCGGGATAGGTTTTCTCTGCAGACAACACCTCCACTGCGGGAATTGCTGCTGCGGGAATTTCAGAGCCGCTCATAGTCGCCTTTCGCTGACGCTGCCAGCCCATGCCATCAGGGCAGGACCTTGATGTTTTGAATCAGGCTCAGGTTGTAGGCATCTGCCTGCTTGACCTTGGCCGGATCGATCAGCTTGGCGCTGACCAGGAAGTCGTAGCTGGCCTTGACCCGCGCATCGGTCATCACGCCAATGCCCAGCTTGGCGGCATCTCCGCCGGAGACCATATTCATTTCCTTGAGCTTGCCCACGCTGTAGGCCAGCTGTTCGTCGGTCATGTTGGGGTTGTCTTTCTTGATCAGGGCATTGGCCGGCGCGGGATCGGCAAGATAGCTCCTCCAGCCTTCCATGGAGGCGGTGACAAAGGCCTGCACCGCCTTGCTGCGCTCCTTGACCGTCTTGTCCATGCAGGAGATGGTGGTGGCATAGGCCGGGAAGCCCTGATCGCTGAACATCAGCGTATTCGCCTTGACGCCGGCCTTCTGAATCGCAAAGGGCTCGGAAGTCAGATAGCCTTGCTGGGCCGAATTTTTGTCCACCAGGAACGGCTGGATATTGAAGGTATAGGGCCGGGTCTGGGAGTCGGTGAAACCATATTTAGCCTTGAGCCAGGGCCAGTAGCCGCGCTGCGCGGAGGCGGCGATCAGAATGGTCTTTCCCTTGAGGTCCTCGAACCGCTTCACGTCCTCGTGAGCGATCAGCACCTGTGGATCTTTCTGGAACACTGCTGCCACCGTGGTCACGGGAACGCCGCCCTCGCGCATCTGCACCATCTGCAGATCGCTGGAGCCCATGACACAGTCGGCCTGACCGGCGGCCATCATCTGCGTGATATTGACCTGGGGACCGCCCATCTTGATGCTGACATCGAGGCCGTGCTTTTTGTACAGCCCCGTGGCCACGGCCTGGTAGAAGCCGCCATGCTCGGCCTGGGCATACCAGTTGGTCATGTAGACGAATTTTTCCTCGGCATGGCCGAGGCCGCTCAGACCGCAGGCCAGCATGGCCGCGCAGGTCAGGGGTTTGAGGAATTTGGCAGTCTTCATCATGGCGGTTCTCCGAAGGTTTGAAACAGGCAAGGCGTGGAAAGGCGTCAGGCCAGGGCAGGCTCCACATGCCCCTGATGCTGGGCTCGGCCCCAGGTGGCTTCGTCGCGGCTGGCCCATTGCAGCTCATGCAGCTCGGCAATGGCGGCGGCCCAGCTGCGGGCCAGGGATTGCAGGATCTCCTGCCCCTGCTCCGCGGTTGCGGGGGTCGGGTCTCCTATGACTCCGCTGGGCCCGAAATCCCTGGCAGTCCAGGCGCAGGCGGGACGGCCGTCGGGCGACAGTAGGCTGGAGGGGAACACGGGTGGGTAGTTGATGACGGCCCGCTCCATGTGCACGGTCTGCGGTGCCAGCGCCAGCATCAGCGCGGTCTCGGCATGACCTGCATGCATGGCCAGCTTTTTCTCGAGGTTCGACAGGTACTGGCCTGCGACATGCGGCACGCGCCAGGTAAAGCTCGGCACCACGATGAAGTCGCCATGGCGCAGGCGCAGCTCGCGCGCCGCGATCTCCAGCACCTGTGGCTGGCCGCCGTGGCCGTTGACGAACAGCAGCTTGCGAAAGCCTGCGCGATATACCGACTCGCCGATTTCATTGATCGTGGCCAGCAGGGTTTCGCCGCTCAAGGTCACCGTGCCTGGAAAGTGCAGATGCTCCTCCGACTTGCCATAAACGATGGGGGCCATGGCGAATGCAGGCACGGCAGGGGGCAGCTGCGCCATGGCGGCGCCAACCACGCCTGCCGCAATCGTTGCGTCCACCGAGCAAGGCAGATGCGGTCCATGCTGCTCCATGGCGCCCACAGGCAGCACGATCACGGTATTGGCCTTGTCTGGCAGGGCCGCAACCTCGGTCCAGCTCAGATAGGGCAGAAAGCGGTCGGCAGGGGTGTATCCGTGCAGCATGGGTTCTCCGGGGTGAGTGATGAATGGGTCAACGCAAGGGCAGATAGGCCGTGGCCTCCACCTCGATCAGAATGTCCGGCGTGGGCAACATGCCCGTCACCTCGACCACCGTGGAAGCCGGTGATTCGGCAGGAAAAAACAGCTTGCGTACACGGCTGTATTGCGGGAACTGGTCCAGATTGCGGAAGTACTGCACCAGCTTGAAGACATCCGACATCTGGCCGCCGGCGGCCTCCACCGTCTGGCGAATGCGGTCCAGCACCCACCAGCTCTGTGCCAGGATCGGGCCCTCCTTGATGTCGGTGCTGAATTCACCGGTACGCCCGATCAGCGCCGCCGCTTCAGCAGGAATGTCGGCATAGCCACGCACGATGCGATTGGCACCCGGGTCAACGGCGATCACGCCCGACAGGAACACCAGATCGCCCGCCCGCCGCCAGGCCGCATAGCGTGCCAGGGGCTGGGCAATGCCTGTGGTATCTGTACTCATGCAACGCTCCGTTCAATGCAGGGTGTGAACCAGGCAGCCAGCGGCTCTCCGTTGCTGACGCGCCCCTCGCGCATCACCACACGGCGGTGGCTACGGGATGGAAAGCCGCTGACGCTGGACTGAGGAAGGATCACCAGATCGGCTGTCGCGCCTGGCTGCAGCGGCAGGCGGCCGACACCGTGACCCAGCCAATCGCGGCGACAGACGCTGTCGCTCCACTCGTCAAAGGCCGAAGTCAGCTGCGCGGCCGCCACTGCGGTACTCAGCGCCTCCAGCGGATCGAAACTGCCCAGCGGGCAGAAAGGGTCCTGCACGTTGTCGCTGGAGATCATCAGCGGTATGCCGCGCGCCCTTGCCTCCTTGACCAGCGTCAGACCTCGCTGCCGCGGCGTGACACCGGTTTGCGCGTCCTGCAGCAGCAGGTTCGTCACCGGCAAGCTGACCATGGTGATGGGAGTGCTGACCACCGCATCCAGCGTGCGCAGCGCCTGCTCCAGCGGTTGTGCCGCCAGCGCGCAGGTATGGCCGCAGACCACACGGCCTTCGAAACGCAGTTCCTTGAGCAGCGCGGCCGTGGTGGCTAGCCCCTGGGCTGCGGGGTTGAGTTCCTCATCCACATGCAGGTCCACGTCCAGGCCGTGCTGCTGCGCGGCCTCAAGCAGATTGCGCAAGGCCTGCGGGCTCCAGTTGGTGGAATGGACAAAGCCGCCGAGTAAGGCCCCCGCGCCACTGAGCGCCACCTGCTTGGCCAGACGCATCGCCACACCGCGTTCCTCATACAGATGCAGGGGAATCAGGCTGACGCGCTCGAGCAGCACACGCCCCGCCCATTCCTGCGCCAGCTCGCGCAGCACTTCCCAGGCCACGGGCACCGAGTCCGGCTCCCACCAGTCGCAATGGCTGCGTGCATGCGAAACACCGGCTTCATAGGCCCATTGCAGGCCCTGACTCGCACGGTGGCGCACATCGGCTGCCGTCCAGTTCTGCTTGTCCACCATCATCGCCTCTATCGCTGCCAGCAGGCCCGGCTTCACCGGTCCCATGCGCTCCAGCGTGAACGCCTTGTCCAGATGCAGATGCGCGTCCACCATGGTCGGCAGCACCAGCGCTCCTTGCAGATCCCAGACCTGGGAGCTGAAGCTGCGCGGCAGTCCCGGGGCTTCGGCGGCTATGGCCGCAATGCGCCCGTTGGCGATTTCCAGGCGCGACAGCGGCATCTCGCTGCGCTGCCCCAGGGCCGCGAGCAACCAGTGCGGCAGCCGTGCATTGCAGAGTGTCAGATGTGAGGACATGGAGAGCTCTCCTAGGCAAAGCGGCGCATGGCCCGGCCGACATGGGCCTTGAAGGACTGCAGCCGAGATGGCGTTGCCACGTTCATGTGGTAGCAGGCGTGATAGTCGATACGCGCCTTGCCGCCCGTGAGGATGCGCAGATAGCGCGTGATGCATTTGCGCGGTGGATCCCCCATGAACAGCGCGGTCCAGCGCGGGCGCCCGTAAGTCACTACCGCCGCAATGCGCTTGAGATGGGTCAGCGCCGGTTTGACGTTCTGCGGATCGCTGATGTCGAAGGCCACACCGGGCATCAGCACGCGATCGAAGAACCCCTTGAGCATGGCCGGCAAACCAAAGCACCAGGTCGGAAAGCAGAAGACCACCGCCTCGGCCCACAGCAGGCGATCCACATAGCGCTGCACCGGCAGCCGGTTCTGCGGCACCTCGTGATAGCCCAGGCGTTCCTCGCGGGACATCACGGGATTGAACCCTTCCGCATACAGGTCGCAGTCATCGACCTCATGCCCGGCGCCGCGCAACTGCTGTACCACCTCGGCATGCAATGCGGCCTGATAGCTGGTTTCCACAGGATGGGAAAAGATCACAAGCACTCGCATGTCGGCCCTTCAAAGATCCAGGCTCAGAGCTGCGCCGCGATTGCGTGCGCAGCACAAAGCCACATGCGTGCTGCGCTCCTCATCGGTCAGGCAGCGGTCATGGTGCTCGGGATCACCGGCCGTCCAGCGAGTGACGCAAGTTCCGCAAATGCCTTGCTCGCACACCGTCTCTATGGCCACACCGGCCAGTTGCAGCACATCGGTGATGCGCTCTCCGGGCTCCACCGGCAAGCGCAATCCCTGACGCAGCAATACCAGCTCAAAGCCTTGTTCTACGGGCGTTTCCAGAGTATCCGGGGCAATGTTCTGCATGATTGACCATCCGATTTGATCGACTGGTCAAATCTAAGCAAACGGTGTGCCAAAACACGCCAGGGAGAGCTACCCGCCTGCCGCCCGGCCACCTGCACCAGGCTTGCGCAGAGCATCTTCAAATTGGTGCCAGACCACAGCTCAACAGCACGGAAGTGGTGAGCTCCCGGGCGATATGCTCGCGATCCAGCGGCTGGTCGTCGGCGCACTCCAACATGACCCTGGCCTGCACCGCATAGTCCGCATAGTGCTGGGTCATGCCCCAGATCTGCATCAGCAGCACGCGCGCATCGAGGCTGCGCATGCGGCCCTGCGCGATCCAGGCGTTGATCAGATTCACCTTCTGCGCCGTGGAGCTCAGCGCGACAGGCCAGTATTGATGCAGACGCAAGCCACCACCCAGCACCTCGTTGGTGAAGATGCGCGACAGGGCCGGATTGTCCAGCGCATAGTCCAGCTTGCGCCGCACATAGTTGCCGATGATCTGCGCCGGATCGTCCAGTGCAGGATCGAACGCAAATGCCGCCGACCAGGCCTCCAGCAGCGCATAGAGCAGTTCGTCATACAAGGCCTGTTTGCTCTCGATGTAGTAATGCAGCTGGGGCTTGGTCAGGCCCGCTCTTTCCGCGATCGCCTGCGTGGATGCGCCCTTGAAACCATGGCTGCTGAACTCCGCAATCGCAGCCTCGCGGATGGCTTGCAGAATCTGCTCTCGGGAGCGGCGGGCAACAGGCGTGGAATCGGTCATGGCAGCAGGCTGTGAAACGGATCTTGAACTGACGGAACGCGGCTTCATCAATGCACGGCAAAGCGCAGCAGATACTCGTAGCTGTTCTCGGTTGTCATGGGATCGCCCTGCACCGGCTGGCGCAGTATGGCCTGCAGCGTATTGCTGCCGACAGCCGGCGTCATGGTCGCCTGCCCTTGCGCGTCCGTCACCGTGGGAGAGCCGCTCTCTCCCCAGGACAGCCTGACGCCGGGCTGCGGCTTGCCATGCAGCAACACCTGCAGCTTGAGCGGCTGCCCGGCATGGGGAGACTGTCCCTGAAGCGGCACCACCTCGAACATCTGGCCCAGCGGCTTTTGCGTGACAGCGCCCCACTGCACCACGGTCTTGTGGAACTTGCGCGCATGCACGCCGCGCACCGCACCGGGGTTCTGGTCCATGGGCAAAGGCAACATGGCGCCCTCGGCACCCGTACTGCTGAAGTAGCCGTTATCGAGCTCCACCGCGATCAGGGCAGCCCTGGCATCGGGCCTGATGCGGATGCCGCCCTGCACATTCTGTACGGCGCTGGGCACTTCACGGCCGCGCAGGTCGTAGGCATGCACACGCTGCAGCTTGGCCGGGTCGAAGGCTTCTGTCCTGCCTTCATGACCGCCAAACTGCATGACATAGCCGCCCTGCGCGTCGGGCTCCAGCCAGACGTTATGGGCAGAAGCCGGATGCGCGCAGAGCAGCCAGGCAGCGGCCGTGGTGCACAGAATGCGCGCGATGATGTGGTGACGTGTCCTGCAAACAGACATGGAGGCTCCGAAAAATCATAAGGAAAACTGCAGGCCCAGCTGCACGCTGCGCGGCGCGCCGGGCGCGACCAGACGCTGGCCGGCAATCATGGTGGTGGTACTGGCATAGCGGGTGTTGGCGGCATTGCGCAGCCACAGGCTCAGGCGGGCGTTGCGCGCGATGTTGGCGGGCAGACGGTATTGCAGGCCCAGATCCAGCCAGCGATAGCTGCCTGCCCATTCGGTATTGCCGGTGTTGATGGGCGCGCGGCCCACATGGCGCAGCAATCCATGCACGGAGACATCGCTGCGCGGCATCCAGCGCGCATGCAAGGTGCTGGTGTACTCGGGCACGGCCACCACGCGCCGGCCCAGCAGTGCGGCGTTCGCGTTCTGCGTGACTTCGGAGCGATTGTGGCCATAGGCCCATTCCACATGCCAGTGACGGCTGGGCAGCCAGTGCAGTTGCAGCTCGACGCCCTTGCGCACGGTCGCTCCCAGGTTTTCATACTCGCCGGGGGCCGTGTTGCGTATTTCATGGCTGGAGCCGATGCGGTAGAGCGAGGCATCGATCAGCCAATGGGCCGATGGCTTCCACTCCACACCCAGCTCGCTCTGGCGAAAGATATTGGCATGCAGATCGCTGTTGCGCAGCGCGTATTTGGCAAAGTCGCTGGGCAGCGCAAAGCCTTGCGACCAGCTGGCCCGCACGGCTGTCCTGGCATTGAGCTGCACCAGTGCCCCCAGCTTGGGGCTGGCATGGCTGCGGCCCTGCATGCGATTGCATTCATCGCCACCGGCCTCCGCCCCCAGCAGACGGCAGCGGCCGTCAAAGTGGTCCCAGCGCAGGGCCGCCGTGGTCTGCAACCAGGCCGTTGGCTGCCAGCCAGCCTGGCCGTAGATCGCCGTGTTGTCGAGCCGCGTATTGCGATCATTCAATGCAGGACCTGTGCGCCGGCGGTCGAGCAATCCATCCCAGTAGCCATAGTCGGTGGACTCACGCACCTGCTCCAGACCAAGCATCCAGTTCAGCTCGCGCGCCGCCAGGCGGGACTTGCCGCCGACATTCAGCCCCGCTCCCAGCACGCTGCGGTCATAGCGCTCCTCGCGCTGCATCCAGGTGGCGCTGCGCGGGCGGGTGAACCAGCGCACAAAATCCTGCTGCGTGCCGTAGACAAAGCCCAGCAGCCGGGTATCGGCATCCAGTGCGTACTGCGCATCCAGACGCAGCGTGCCAAAGTGCTTGTCGGCACCATCGCCCACCACACGGCTGTCCTTGCCCTGAGGATTCTCTCGCCATTGCGCTTCGGTCAGGTAGCCGGGCGAGTCGCCACGCGCCTCGTGCCAGCGGCCGGACAGCGAGATATCGAGCTTTTCATGCACATGGTGCTTCCAGGTACCGCTGATGGTGCTGCGCTCATGACGCGAGGCGGGCCGCGCTCCGTCACCGCGCGAATGCTGGGCCGCCAGATTGAGCTGATCGCCCCCCTCCAGCCCGCGCCCGAGAGCGGCCTGTGCATCGAACATGCCGTGCGAACCGGCACTGACATCCAGCTCCGTATAACTGCCGCTGCGCCGCGTGCGCAGCTCCAGCAATCCGGCGCGGTTGTAATTGCCCTGCAGCACCGACACGGGACCGCGATAGACATTGAGCTGATCCAGCTCCAGCGGCACCACCACATTGAGATCGAAATAGCCATCGGCATGCGACATGGCTTCGTTGAGCGGGATCCCGTCCAGTGTGGCCGCCACATCGCCGCCATGGCCTCCGCCGCCAAAGCCGCGCAACACCAGCGCATTGGCCACACCGCTGAGCTGGTAGTGATTGACATGCATGCCGGGCACCAGACTCCACAGCGACTCCACTTCCTGTCTGGGCTGCTCGCGAATCTCGTCGCGCCTGAACTCGGTGACGGAAAACGCGCGTTGCGCCTCATCCAGTGCCTGTCCCTTGACCATGGCGCTCACCTGCACCTCGGGCAATGTCTTGTCACCGTCCTGACCCGCCCTCGCCCACACCGCGCCCGTACAAAGGGCCGCACACCCACAGGTCAACAAACCCTGTCTTGCGGCAGCCCGCAAAAGCGGCATGCCTTTCCTGTTCAACAGTCCTTGATACATGCACCAGAAAAGCAAGGTCCGTGCCACACACTGCACCGCCATAGCCCCGCAATGCACCAAGAAGTGTCCGCCGCGGCATCCCCGGAACACGATGGTGCATATATTCAATTCTTATGCACCAACAAAGTGCCGAGTCACAACAACCCAGGCTTCATCCACCTGCAACAAGGGCTTGCCATTGGCATAGCACTTGCTACATAAAAGAGCATGAAAACCCACATTACGCGCTCTGCCGGTGCCACCGGCTGCGCGAGCTGACTGAGGGATTGAAGACGATGGAACTGACACCGCGCGAAAAAGACAAGCTGCTGATCTTCACTGCTGCCCTGCTGGCCGAGCGGCGCATGGCCCGCGGCCTCAAGCTCAACTACCCCGAGGCCGTGGCGCTGATCAGCGCCTTTGTGATGGAGGGTGCACGCGATGGCAGGACCGTGGCCCAGCTGATGAGCGAAGGCCGCAGCGTGCTGACCCGCGCCGATGTGATGGAGGGCATCCCCGAGATGATTCCCGACATCCAGATCGAGGCCACCTTCCCCGATGGCACCAAGCTGGTCACCGTGCACGAGCCCATCGCCTGAAGCAGCATCCAGAAACTTCAAGCCTTTTAGCCATCAACCCCTTACCCATCAAGCGCAGACAGCAATGAAATTCAATAAGCTCCTTGCCACCACAGCCGCTGCGGCGGCTGCACTGCCCCTGTCCGCCCTCGCCCATATGGGCGCCGATGCAGGCGGTCATCACCACTTTCTCGACAGCCTGGGTCATGCCTTTGCCCACCCGTTTACCGGTGCAGACCATCTGGCCGCCATGCTGGCTGTGGGCGCCTGGAGCGCGCTGACCATGCCCGACCTGCGCACGGCCTGGCGTGCACCTGCGGCCTTTGTGGCCCTGCTGGTGGCAGGCGCCGTGGCCGGCTTTGCCGGCCTGTGGGTGCCGGGCGTGGAGCCCATGATTGCCGCATCCGTGCTGGTGCTGGGCCTGCTGGTGCTGGTTCAGCAAAAAATGCCCTGGGGCGTCGCCGCCGCACTGGCTGCAGTGTTTGCCTTCTTCCACGGCGCAGCGCACGGCTTTGAGCTGGCCGGAGACAGCGGCCTGGCTGCCGTCGGCGCACTCGTGGGCATTGCGCTGGGCTCGGCCTCACTGCATATCGCCGGCATGGTGCTCGGTCATGCCCTCATGCAGCGCCACCAATGGACGGCTAGGTTCGGCGGTGCGGCTACCGCCGCGCTCGGCGCTTTCATGCTGACGAAACTGGCGTGAATGAAACACCCCGGCACAGCGCAGCACAGGGCCTTTGCGCAAGGAGACGATAGATGATCCCCGGTGAACTGATTCTTGACGAGGGCAGCCATGCACTCAACCCCGGCCGCAGCACGCTCACGCTGGTAGTGAAGAATGCCAGCGACCGGCCGATTCAGGTTGGCTCGCACTACCACTTCGCCGAAACCAATGCGGCCCTGGATTTCGACCGCGCTGCCGCCCACGGCATGCGCCTGAATATTGCCAGCGGCATGGCCGTGCGCTTTGAGCCGGGCCAGCAGCGCACGGTGGAGCTGGTCGAGATCGGCGGCGAGCGCCAGATCTTTGGCTTTCGCGGCCTGGTCCAGGGTGCATTGCCCTCAGCTGCCAGGGACTGACCGGCCATGCTGATGCTGTTTGCTTCTGCTTTTGTGCTGGGCCTGGTGTTCAATGCTGCGCCCGGCGCGGTGTTTGCAGAAACCGTGCGCCAAGGTGTGCGCGGCGGCTATCGCCCTGCGCTGGCGGTGCAGCTGGGCTCCCTCGTGGGCGACGCGAGCTGGGCCTTGCTGGGCCTGGCCGGCATTGGCCTGGTCATGCAGATCGATGCCCTGCGCTGGCCGATTGGCCTGGCAGGCACCGCCTACCTGCTCTGGCTGTCCTGGGACAGCTGGCAGGCCGCGCGTGCCGAGCACCGGCTCGATGCCTCGGCCAGCGCAGCCGCCACGCAGAAACAGGCCCTGCGCCGCGGCATGGCGCTGTCGCTGAGCAACCCGCAGAACCTTGCCTACTGGGCCGCCATGGGCAGCGCCCTGGGGGCGGTGGGAGTGAGCCAGCCCGGCGCCAGCGACTACGGGCTGTTCTTCGCGGGATTCATGACTTCATCCCTGCTCTGGTGCTTTGTCTGCGCAGCCTTGGTGGATCGGCTTTTCCGCCGCGCTGCCGCGCACTGGAGCCGCTTCACCTACCGCTGCTGCGCCGCACTGCTACTGGCCCTGGCACTGGGCACCTTGCGCGACCTGCTCGCCACAAACCCCGCCGTCCTGCCACCGGCAGCCCAGCAGCAGTCTCTGCGCTGAATACCTGAATCGGAGATTCCTCAATGGCCACCATGGACCGACGAGCCTACGCAGAAACCTTTGGCCCCACCGTGGGCGACCGCCTGCGCCTGGCCGATACCGAACTCATTGTCGAGGTCGAGAAAGACTACACCCTGGCTGCCGGCGGCTATGGGGAGGAAGTGAAGTTCGGCGGCGGCAAGACCATCCGCGACGGCATGGCGCAAAGCCAGCGCACACGCGACGGGACGGGAACGGGGCCTGACGGAGGTGGCGCGGTCGATACCGTGCTGACCAACGCACTGATCCTGGACCACTGGGGCATCGTCAAGGCCGACATCGGCCTCAAAGACGGCCGCATCGTGGCCATCGGCAAGGCCGGCAACCCAGACACCCAGCCGGGCGTGAGCATCATCATCGGCCCTGGCACGGAAATCATCTCCTGCGAAGGCAATATCGTCACCGCAGGCGGCATCGACACCCATATCCATTTCATTGCCCCGCAGCAGATCGAAGAAGCACTGACCAGCGGCGTGACCACCATGATCGGCGGCGGCACCGGCCCGGCCACGGGCACCTTCGCCACCACCTGCACGCCAGGCCCCTGGCATATGGAGCGCATGCTGCAGGCGGCCGATGCCTTCCCCATGAATCTGGGTTTTCTGGGCAAGGGCAATGCCAGCCTGCCTGGCGGCCTGCACGAGCAGATCAGCGCCGGCGCCATCGGCCTCAAGCTGCACGAGGACTGGGGCAGCACGCCGGCAGCAATCAGCAACTGCCTGGATGTGGCCGAGGAGACCGACACCCAGGTCGCCATCCACACCGACACCCTGAATGAATCCGGCTTTGTGGAGGACACCGTGGCCGCCTTCAAGGGCCGCACCATTCACACCTTCCACACCGAAGGTGCGGGTGGCGGCCATGCGCCCGACATTCTGAAAGTGGTGGGCGAGGCCAATGTGCTGCCCAGCTCCACCAACCCCACGCGCCCCTACACCATCAACACGCTGGACGAGCATGTGGACATGCTCATGGTCTGCCACCACCTGGACGCGGGCATTGCCGAAGACCTGGCCTTTGCCGAAAGCCGCATCCGCAAGGAAACGATTGCGGCCGAGGACATCCTGCACGACATCGGCGCCATCAGCATGTTCAGCTCCGACAGCCAGGCCATGGGCCGCGTGGGCGAGGTCATACTGCGCACCTGGCAGACCGCGCACAAGATGAAGCTGCAGCGCGGCGCCCTGAGCGGCGACGGCGCGCGCAACGACAACTTCCGCGTCAAACGCTATATCGCCAAATACACCATCAATCCCGCGATTGCCCACGGCATCAGCCACGAGGTGGGCAGCATTGAGGTGGGCAAGTGGGCCGATATCGTGATCTGGAAGCCCGCCTTCTTTGGCGTCAAGCCGTTTTGCATCCTCAAGGGCGGCAGCATCGCCATGGCGGCCATGGGCGATCCGAACGCCTCCATTCCCACGCCTCAGCCCGTGCATTACCGCCCCATGTTTGCAAGCTTTGGCGGTGCGGTTGCCAGAACTTCTCTGACCTTTGTCTCCCAGGCAGGTCTTGTCGCCGGCATCGGCCAGCGCTTCGGGCTGCACAAGACCCTGTCGGCGGTCAAGGGCATACGCAAGGTGAAGAAGCAGCACATGATCCACAACGATCTGGCGCCGCATATGGAGGTGGACGCCCAGACCTATGCTGTGCGCGCCAATGGCGATCTGCTGACCTGCGAGCCCGCGGTCAGCCTGCCCATGGCACAGCGCTACTTTCTGTTCTGAGCGGTGTTGAGCTGAAACTCCGAATCCGGATGCTGCATGCCCTTGCCCTCAAACCAGGCCAGCCAGTCACTGACGGCGAGCTGCGGCGCAGCGCTCACGGTGGCGGGCAAGGCCTCGTACACCAGCACAGTGATGGACTGCTGACCGCCCTGGGTCAGCATCACGGGCAGGGTCAGAATGCGCTTGGCGTATTCGCCCAGGTCTTCGGGCCACAGGCCTTCGATGCGATCCATGGCCCGCTCCAGCGCTGCGTCCATGGGGTAGACCTCGGCCAGCACGGTCTGCGAGCCTTGCAGCCTCAGGCCAGGGTACCAGCCCAGGTCATGCAAAGTGCCGGTCAGCAGGGCCCTGCCGACACAGGCGATGCCCGGCTGGAGCCTGGCAATA
The DNA here is from genome assembly GCF_000761245.1 of Comamonas testosteroni. Taxonomy (GTDB): domain Bacteria; phylum Pseudomonadota; class Gammaproteobacteria; order Burkholderiales; family Burkholderiaceae_C; genus Comamonas; species Comamonas testosteroni_C. Next base: position 494,249 of record NZ_AWOR01000068.1, read on the forward strand.
TCGTTGATGCCGCCGGCACGCAAAGTGCCATACACCGCCACATAGGCTGCGCCACAGCCCTGCCAGTCAGCAGGCGCATCATGCAAAGAGGTCGGAGCTGCCATTTCTGCCGAAGTTTCCAAAAGAGTTGTCATCTTGCTCGAGCCATCAAAATCACTGAGATGCGCAGCACATGCAACATGCGCGCCAACCTGGCTCAGGCCTTTTATTTCATTGTGAATTCACCATGCTGACTGCCAACAAACTGCTGCTCCAGGGCCAGGGCCTTTCCGCCGTCATCCTCAAACGCGCAGCGTCCGTGGAACTGGACTGGGATGTGCGTCAGAAGAGCCGCTTTGCCGCCACCGACAGCCAGGGTCGCGAGCTGGCCGTCTTTTTGCCACGCGGCCAGGCCGTGCGCGGCGGCGACGTGCTGGTGGCCGAAGACGGCAGCCTGATCCGCGTGCTGGCCGCACCGCAAAAAGTGCTGCACATCACGGCCTGCGCCGAGCATGGCACGCCGTTTGACCTGATGCGCGCGGCCTACCATCTGGGCAACCGCCATGTGCCGATCGAGCTGCAACCCGACCATTTGAAGATCGAACCCGACCATGTGCTGGCCGATATGCTGCGCAGCATGCATATGACGGTAGTCGAAACCGATCTGCCTTTCGAGCCCGAAGGAGGCGCCTATGGCGGCCATGTGACCAATGACGGCCACAGCCACCATCATCACGGCCATGGACACTCGCATGACCACGCCCACTGAGCCACTGCTGGCTCTTGGCGCGCAGAGCTTTCTGCAGCTGATGTGGCTGGCCTCACCGGCGCTGCCCATCGGCGGTTTTTCCTATTCTGAAGGGCTAGAAGCGGCCATCAATGCAGCGCTGGTCACAACGGAGGCAGAGGCCGCCGGCTGGCTGGTTCAGCAGCTGCATCTGACCCAGTCACGCGGGGACATGGCGGTGATTGCGCAGGCCATGCCGGCCTGGAAAAGCGCGGATCTGGCGCGCATTGCCAGCCTCAACCAGTGGGTAAGAGTCACGCGCGAAACCAGCGAGTTGCGCCTGCAGACCGAGCAGATGGGCCGCTCACTGACCGAGTGGCTGAAAAACCGCTACGCCGATGACACAACCCTGCTCACTCCCATCCGCTGGCTGGCCGCGCAGGATGCCAGCTACCCCATCGCCTTCTCGTTTGCGGCCCATTGCACCGGCGCCACGCCGCGCGATGCACTGCTGGCCTATGCCTTTGGCTGGGCAGAGAACATGGTTCAAGCCGCCATCAAGGCGGTCCCCCTGGGCCAGAGCGCCGGCCAGCGCATTCTGGCGCGACTGACTTCCGAGATTCCCGCAGCCGTCGAATACGCACTGGCGTTGCCGGACAACGCAAGACAGGCTTTTTCGCCCATGCTGGCCATTCTCTCGGCCCAGCATGAACACCAGTATTCTCGACTTTTCCGTAGCTGAACCTTCATCCGCCATGTCTGCATTATTTGCCGCCACACCCCAGCCACCGTACTACGCCGCCATCTTCACCTCCCTGCGCACCCAGGCGGACCAGGGCTATGGCGAGATGGCCGACCGCATGGTTGAGCTGGCCGGCCAGCAAGCAGGCTATCTGGGCGCTGAAAGCACCCGAGACGCCCAGGGCTTCGGCATCACCGTGTCTTACTGGGAAAGCGAGGAAGCCATCCGTCAATGGAAGCACAACGCCGAGCACCAGATCGCCCAGGAAAAAGGCCACACCACCTGGTACCAGCATTTCGAGCTGCGCATTGCCAAGGTGGAGCGTGCCTACGGCAAGGCCCGCTGATCGCAACCCTCTCATTCCCGAAAGAACTCACCATGTCGACCGCACTGCACCATATCCCCAACCGCACCAAGAAGCTGCCGCCGCTGCGCGTGGGCATAGGCGGGCCCGTGGGCTCGGGCAAGACCACGATTCTGGAGATGCTCTGCAAGGCCATGCGCGGCAAATGGGACCTGGTCGCCATCACCAACGACATCTACACCAAAGAGGACCAGCGCCTGCTGACCATCAGTGGCGCCCTGCCCGCCGAGCGCATCATGGGTGTGGAAACCGGCGGCTGCCCGCACACGGCGATTCGCGAGGACGCTTCCATCAACCTGGAAGCCATTGACCGCATGCTCAAGGACTTCCCCGATGCCGATATCGTCTTCATCGAATCGGGCGGCGACAACCTGGCAGCCACCTTTAGTCCCGAGCTGTCGGATCTGACCATCTACGTGATCGACGTTGCAGCAGGCGAGAAGATTCCGCGCAAGGGCGGTCCCGGCATCACCAAGAGCGATCTCTTCGTCATCAACAAGACCGATCTGGCCCCCCATGTGGGCGCCAATCTGGACATCATGCGCAGCGACACCATCAAGCAGCGCACCACGCCCAAGGGGCTCAAGCCTTTTGTGATGACCAACCTCAAGACACTGGACGGCCTGGACGAGGTCGTGGCCTTCATCGAGAAGCAAGGCCTGCTGGCGGCGTGATCACCTCTTTCGGGACGAAAAAAAGCCGCCTTGAGCGGCGGCTGTTTCTCGAACCAGTGCGTGATTACTGGTTGGCCAGATCCAGATGGAACTCGCGAGCTTCTTGGATGAATTCGATCAGGGAGTTGATAGCTTGGCGCATGATGAGCTTTCTATGAAATCAAGAGATGCACTTCAAGCGATGGACAGCACGCATCTCATGTACTGTCATTCGCGGGTTAGACCTTAAGGGTTAACCCTTGAGGCTAAGTATAAACCACTATCTCCATTTTTGCAAAGCCCGTCCTGCGCAAAGAACGTCAGGCTCGTCAGTGCACTGCCCTGAAGTGCTCGCTCACGCAGTTGCAAGGCCTGTGCAGATCAATGTTTGCGGGACTCCTGCATCAAAATTGCCGCAGAACGCTGTACTTTTCACCAGTACGTCACCGAATTTGCCCTCCGACTGCTACGCTATGGCCTGTTGACAATATTTGTGGCGGGTTCACAACTCCCGCAGGTGGAAAGTGGAAATGGCGCGAGATTGTGGTTTGCAGCAGATGGACGGGCTTTCGTCCCATCGAGTGAATGCCGACATCCAGCCCGGCCGATATGCAGCGCCCGCCTTGCGCCGCAAGGGAGTGCGCATATGAGCTCCACACTGGCCGGCCCCGGCACGACCGACTCCTGGCATATCACCACCATGAACCCAGCAGAAGCCCCCTGGCATCTGCTGCTGCTGGCCGACCCCTCACGCGAGCGCGTCAAGCGCTATCTGCCCGGCTCCACCTGCTTCGGAGCGCGCCAGACGGAACAGTTCACGCCCAGCGGCCTCGGCGCCCTGATCGGCGTATGCGTGCTGATCCCCGATGGCGACGGCCTTCACCGATGGGAACTGATGAACATGGCCGTGTCCACGGCCTGGCAGAGCAAGGGCATAGGCTCGGCCCTGCTGCAGCGAGCCGTCCGCGAGATGCGCGAACGCGGCGTGCAGCAGCTGGATGTGGGAACGGGCAGCTTTGGCGACCAGTTGCTGTTCTATCAACGCCTGGGGTTTCGCGTCACCGATATCGAGCGCGACTTCTTTTTGCAGAACTACACCACCCCGCTCTGGGAGCGCGGCGTACAGCACAAGGACATGCTCAAGCTGACGCTGGAGCTTTGAAGACACGGGCGGCCCGCCCAATGTCCAAAAGAACGACCCTTTGAAAAGAACAAGAGGCGCCTCGGCGCCTCTTGTTCATCTGGCTTCGTTTGCCCGGCGTCAGGCCGCCTTGAGGCGACGCGTGCGCACGGCGGCTGCCAGTTGCTCCAGCACCGGAGTCGTCTGCTCCATGCTAATGCAGGCATCGGTGAGCGAGACACCGTATTGCAGCTCCTGCCCTTCGACAATGTCCTGACGGCCTTCGTGAATATGGCTTTCGATCATCACGCCGGTGATGCGTGTGTCGCCCCCGGCAATCTGCTGGGCCACATCTGCCGATACATCGATCTGGCGGCGATGTTGCTTGCTGCTGTTGGCATGCGAGAAATCGATCATCACCTGCGGATGCAGGCCCGCTTTTTCCAGCACTTCGCATGCTGCCTGAACATGGGCCGCGTCGTAGTTGGGAGCCTTGCCGCCGCGCAAGATGATGTGGCAGTCCTGATTGCCGCGTGTCTCGAAGATCGCACTCTGGCCCATCTTGGTCATGCCCATGAAAGCATGGGATGACTGGGCGGCCAAAATGGCATCGCTGGCCACCTTCACGCCGCCGTCGGTGCCGTTCTTGAAGCCCACGGGGCAACTCAGACCGCTGGCCAGCTGGCGATGGCTCTGGCTCTCCGTGGTGCGCGCGCCAATCGCGCCCCAGCTGACCAGGTCGCTGATGAACTGCGGCGACAGCAGGTCCAGGAATTCGGTGCCGGCGGGCAGGCCCAGCGCCAGCACATCGAGCAGCAGGCGGCGCGCCAGCTCCAGCCCTTCGTTGACGGCAAAGCTGCCGTCGCGGTACGGGTCATTGATATAGCCCTTCCAGCCCACGGTGGTGCGCGGCTTCTCGAAGTAGACCCGCATCACGATCAGCAGATCGTCCTTGAGCGCATCGGCCTGGACCTTGAGCTGGCGCGCGTAATCCATGGCCTGATCGTGATCGTGGATGGAGCAAGGTCCGACCACCACCACCAGCCGGTCATCCTGGCCATGCAGCACGCGCGAGATGGCGGCACGGCTGGATTCGACCAGTTGCTGCGCCTCTTCAGTCACGGGCAGCCACTCTTCCAGCAGTGCCGGGGTCAGCAGCGGGCGCACGATCTTGATGCGTGTGTCGTCAATGCGGGTCTTGTCCAGCGTGGTCAGTTTGGGCTGGGCCTTGCGGACCGAAGCTGCGCTGGGATGCAGGGGCGTCGTGGAGGATGTCATCCCGATATTGTCGCGCCATGCGCTTCACCCCACGCGCTCGTCCCCCGTCGCCATACTGCGTGCCTCGCCAGAATGCCGGCTTTTCACGCCAGGTGATCCGGTACGACCTCCGCATGGAACTGCAGCGCTGGCCGGGACGAAGCCCGGGCATTCACTCCGCTGACAGCTTCATCAGCACCAGACCGCTGACGATCAGGACAGCCGCTCCCACGCGCATGGCGCTGAGCTGCTCGCCCAGCACCGTGACGCCCACCAGGAATGCACCCACGGCACCGATACCGGTCCAGATCGTATACGCAGTGCCCAGGGGCAGCGTGCGCATGGCCACCGACAGCAGGCCAAAGCTGGCGATCATGGCCACGATGGTGATGGCGCTGTATTTGAGGTTGGTGAAGCCATGGGACTGCTTCATGGTGAAAGCCCAGACCACTTCCAGAACGCCGGCCACCAGCAGATAAACCCAAGCCATAGAAAACCTCTTTGAAGATCGAATGGCCAGGCCGTCCCGGCAGGAATTCAGGCCATGCATCGCATCACCCGGCAAGGTCGTCCCTGCGGCATGAATCCTAATCCGCATGGGCAAATCCGGGCCAGCCATGGGTGGTTCGGCCGCCACAACCATGAGCCGGCATCTCGTTCGCCCCGGCCTGCAGCGTCACAAAGCGGCTTGTCCATGGCAGGACGAGAGCTGAGCAATGCACCGATTGATGGGCCGGGCGGGGTCGAATCGCTCGGCGATCTCGATGCCGGCCAGACCTGGCGCATCGGCGCCATGAGTCCAAGGAGGCCCCGGGGCGCGACACCGGCGGCGCGGCGCTCTTGCGGGCCCGCAAAGACTTGGGCCATGCCAGGAGCAACACCCGGTTTGCCGATGGATGCAGCCATACCGACGGTCTGCCCTGGCTGTCCAGGCTGAGCTGATGCACGGCAATGGCACACTGGACGGCTTGTGCCATTGCCGCCACATCCATCATGCTTTCAGGGCTGAATCACCTCACGCTTGCCGTCGCGGATCTGCCGCTGAGCGTGGACTTCTATGTGCGCGTGCTGGGCTTGCGCCTTCGCGCTCAGTGGGACCAGGGTGCCTATCTGGCACTCGGCGATCTGTGGCTGTGCCTGTCGTCAGACGAACAGCGAAACCAGGCCCACGCCTCTGACTACACCCACTACGCATTCACCCTTGCTCAGCAGGACTTCGCGCACTTTGTGGAGCATGCCAGGTCATGCGGTGTCCGGGAGTGGAAGAGCAACCGCAGCGAAGGCGATTCCTTCTACTTTCTGGACCCGGACGGCCACCAGCTCGAAGCCCATGTCGGCTCGCTGGAAAGCCACTTGGCGCAATGCCGCTTGCAGCCTTATGCAGGCATGCAGTTTTTCGACTGAATCGGCGGCCAGGTAACGAAGGCAAGAACAGGTGCAAGAGCCTGTTTGGCACAGCGGCGCGCCAAGGAGCGCTGCCAGTCGATACCGGGGAGCACGCCTGGCCGCGCCACACTAGGCTGCCAGCCGCTCCTCTTCCATCACCACCACATTGCCAACCGTCGCGCCATAGTGCGTTGCCACGCGCTTGCGCTGCTTGAGCACGGCCCTGTCCTTGCTGACCAGCAAGGCCTTGTGCTGGCTGGCCAGATCGAGGAAATGCTGGTCGTCGGGATCGGTGCAGGTAAAGCGGATCTTGGGTGCGGCGGACACATATTCGACGGCGGCATCAAAAGCGGCCATCACGCCTTCGGGCGTCTTGCCGTAGTAGCTGACGCGCGGCGCAATCTGGCTGTAGTGCAGCACGCGACCTAGCTCGATGCGCTGGGCTTCGTCGGCAATCCAGCGCACCTCGCCACGGGCGACCAGCTCGCGGATGGCGGGGATATCCGGGTCGTCAAAGATCAGCATGTCCAGCACCACATTGGTGTCCAGAATCATGGGGCGCGGCAAAGGGCCGTCGTAGCCGGCGTTGCAGGCCGGCCAGCGCAGGGGAGCGATCTTCATTGCTGTGCATCGCCTTCTGCGGCCTTGCGTGGCTTGGTCGAGCCCTTGACCATGTCGAAGCAGAACAGACGGCACTCGATGGGGCCGTTCCACATGGGCGTACGGCGCGACTCCTTGAGGCGCATCTTGCTGGGCAGCTTGAGGTCGGGCGTCAGCATCCAGGCGCTCCAGCCGCTATAGTTCTTCTTCCAGTGGCTGGCCAGCTGACTGAAGAATTCGCCGCCGTCCTCGGTCTGCGCGGTTTCACGGCCTGCGCGTTCGACCTGGCCCATGCGCTCGGCCGCATTGCGGCCTGCGCTGCCGGCGGCCGCGATACGCTCGCCATAGGGCGGGTTCAGCAGCATCATGCCGGGTTGCTCGCTGGGCGGCATGCGCTGCAAGGCATCACCGCCGCGCAGGCTGATGGTATCGGACACCCCCGCACGCTCGGCATTGCGCTGGGCAAAGTCCACCATGCGGAAGGCGATGTCCGAGCCGTAAATGCCCACCGGCGATTCAGGCAGGATCTGGCTCTCGGCCTCATCCAGCATGGCTTCCCATACATGGCGCTGAAACGGCACGAGCTTCTCGAACGCAAAGCGACGCAGAATGCCGGCCGGAATCCTGCGCGCGATCTGCGCGGCCTCGATCACCAGGGTACCGCTGCCGCAGCAGGGATCGTACAGCGGCTGGGGATTGTCGCCATGCGGGTTCCAGCCCGAGGCCGCAATCATGGCCGCAGCCAGGGTTTCCTTGAGCGGGGCATCGCCCTTGTCCTCGCGCCAGCCGCGCTTGAACAGCGCCTCGCCCGAGGTGTCGATATAGAGGGTGGCACCGTCGGTCGTCAGGTGCAGATGCACGCGCACATCGGGGTGATGGGTCTCCACGCTGGGACGCACGCCGTTGCGCTTGGCGCGAAAACGGTCGGCAATCGCGTCCTTGACCTTGAGCGCCGCAAAGTTCAGGCTGGTCAGCGGGCTGTGCTGGGCCGTGACTTCGATCTTGAAGGTTTCCTTGGGCGTGAACCAGATCTCCCAGGCCACCTCGCTGGCGGCACGGTACAGATCGTTCTCGCTGCGGTACATGGTGTGCGACAGCTCGATCAGCACGCGCTGGGCCAGACGGCTGTGCAGATTGAGCAACATGGCATCGCGCCACATGCCGCGCAGCATGACGCCGCCCCGGCCCACGAGCAGATCCTGCCCGGTGGCGCCGGTGATGGCGTGGACCTCGTCGGCCAGAAAGCCCTCGACGCCGGCGGCGCAGGGCAGAAACAAATGCAGTTGGTTCATAGAAATCATTGCGCGCCAGCAACGGCGCAGGTGCCGGACGCTCACGGGAGCCTGTTGTGCGCTTTACAAGGCATAAGCATACGCGCTAGGCCTTTTCCGGTGCCCGCGCACGACAAGCGTTGCTCTACAGATGCACGCAGGGCCCAAGGCATGATGCCAGGCCAAGGAGCAATGACGACATGGAAGAGATCAGCTGGAACGACTTTATGAAGGTGGAACTGCGCGTGGGCCGCGTGCTGCAGGCCGAGGTCTTTGCCGAGGCCCGCAAACCCGCCTACAAGCTGCTGCTGGACCTGGGTCCCGAGCTGGGCCAGCGCAAGTCCAGCGCACAGATCACCGCCCACTACCAGCCCGAGGAGCTGATAGGACGGCTGGTGGTGGCCGTGGTCAACTTTCCGAAAAAACAGATTGGGCCCTTGATGAGCGAATGTCTTGTGACCGGTTTTCACGATGCCACGGGAGCCGTGGCCCTGTGCGTGCCCGACAAGGAGGTGCCGCTGGGCACGCGCCTGCTGTGATCGGCATATTCAGATGCAAAATGGCCGCCAGCCATTCTCCTGCCTACGGATACTGCTATGAATATCAGCTTCAACCCGCTGGTGCGCGTGCGCACCGTCACCGCCTTTGTCAACCTGAACGCCGATGAGGCACAGTGGCAAGCCGGCCTGACACAGGCCAAGCAGCAATGCGATGCCGTGGCCGATGCCATCGAGGCCCGGGGCTACCAGGTGCAGTCCATCCGCATCGTGAGCAACCCGTTTGGTGAATACCTGGACGTCCGCGGCATAGACGGTGCCCTCGCCGGCCTGCAGCGCATTGCCGAAACGCTCAAGGCCATCAACACCGGCAAACGCCGCATCCGCTTTGCCGTGGGCGAAGCGCGCAATGCGCAGGAAGTGGCCCTGCTGCCGCAGCTCATTGCCGCCTATGGCGACCTGTGCAACGCCTGCGTGAATATCGATCTGGATGAACATGGCTTTGTGCAGACCGGCTTGCTGGCCAGCAGCGTGCAGGCGATTCAAGAAATTGCACGCACCACGCCGCGCGGCGAAGGCAATTTCAACTTCACGGTCAACTTCAACTGCGCGCCCGGCATTCCCTACTTTCCGGCCAGCTACCACTGCGGCCAGCACCATGGCGCCCTGGTGCTGGGACTGGAAACGCCAGACCTCATGGTGGCTGAACTGCAGGCGCTGCAGCAGCAGCGCCTGCAGCTCGATCATGCGGCGTGGTTCAGGCTCGCATTCGAGCGCCTGAGCCAGACCCTGAACGAGCATGCCAGCGCCATCCAGCGCTGCGCCGACGGCGTGACGCTGGCCGAGGGCTGGCATATCGCAGGCATGGACACCTCAGCCGCGCCGTCCAAGTCCTGCGCCTCCATGGTCGATGTCTACCAACTGCTGGGCGTGCCCCATTTCGGCGCCAGCGGCACGGTGGAAGCCTCGGCGCTGCTGACACGGGTGTTCAAATCGGTCAGTGGCGTCACGCAGATCGGCTTCAGCGGCCTGATGCTGGCAGTCACCGAGGACGAGGGCCTGGCCCAGGCCAGCCTCGACGAGGAGTTCGATATCCGCGCCCTTCTGACCTACAGCAGCGTCTGCGGCATCGGCCTCGATACCGTGCCCGTGCCGGGCGACAGCAGCGCCGAGCAGATCGCTGCCGTCATGCGCGATACGGGCACCATGGCTTTTCGCCTCAACAAGCCGCTGACGGTGCGCCTGTTCCCCGTGCCGGGGCTCAAAGCGGGCGACATAACGGCCTTCGAGAGCGCGGATCTGTGTAACTGCGCCGTCCTGGCTCTGCCTTGAGCACTGCCTTGAGCATTTAACAAGCGGGCTGCTGCGCTTGGCCATCAAGCGCCGGCAGCTATTGCTTTTGATATTCCCCTACCCCGGTTCTGTTTGACCTGCCCCCATGGTGGCAGCCGGGGTGCCCCCGGTAAAATTGCTCCTTATGGCAAAAATTATCGTTCTGGCACTGGTACTGCTCTTCTTTGGCTGCGGGCTGTACATGCATCTGCGCGGCAAGGTGCGCCACAAGGTGGTCAAGCAATTGTTTGACCACTCCACGTTCACAGCGCCGTTCAACGTCTTCATGCTGATGTTCAGCAAGGTGCCGCGCACGCCCTATCTGCCCACCAGCACCTTCCCCGAGCTGGCGCCGCTGCAGGCCAACTGGCGCGAAATCCGCGAGGAAGCCGTCAATCTGCAAAAGAACATGCAGATCAAGGCCGCCGCCAACAACGACGACGCAGGCTTCAACTCCTTCTTCAAGACCGGCTGGAAGCGCTTCTACCTCAAGTGGTACGGCGACGCCCACCCTTCGGCCATGGAACTGTGCCCCAAGACCACGGCCCTGGTGAAGTCGATTCCCAGCGTCAAGGCCGCCATGTTTGCCGAGCTGCCGCCCGGCGCCAAGCTCAACCTGCACCGCGACCCCTATGCGGGCTCGCTGCGCTACCACCTGGCCGTGCTGGCGCCCAATGACGACCGCTGCATGATCGAGGTCGACGGCAAGCCTTACAGCTGGCGCGAGGGCGAAGGCGTGATCTTCGACGAGACCTATATGCACTGGGCCGAGAACCGCTCGGAAGGCAACCGCATCGTGCTGTTCTGCGACGTGGAACGCCCCATGACCAATGGCTTTGCCCAGTGGCTCAACCACTGGCTGGGCAAGAACGTAGTGGCCGCTGCCAGCTCGCCCAATAACGAAGGCGATCCGCGCGGCATGATCAGCAAGCTGTTCAAGATTTCCTTCTATGCCGGCAAGTACCGCCGCGCCTTCCGCGACTGGAATCCAACCTTCTACAAGGTCCTCAAGTTCGGACTGATGATTGGCGTGCTGGTCTGGTTTATCTGGTGGCTGGTTTCTTGATAACCCCCTGAGGCGCTACGCGCCTTCCCCTGGCCGGGCGCCCCCAAGGGGGACGGCAGCATCGCCGCAAGGGCGGCTCTTGCTCGCTGCCCCTTACTTGAGGAATGCCTTATCAAGGCTCCCGCCCTAAATACAGAACAAGAAAGCCGCTGTGCGATGCATCAGCGGCTTTCTTGTTTCTGCGGTGCCCTACAGCGCCTTGCGCAGCGTGGTCGTCGGTATCTTGAGCTGCTCGCGGTATTTGGCGACGGTGCGGCGCGCACACTCAATGCCCTGCTCTTTGAGCATATCGGCCAGCTTGGCGTCCGACAGCGGCTTTTTGGCATCTTCGGCATCGACAAACTGCTTGATCAGCGCACGCACGGCCGTGCTGGAGGCACTGCCGCCGGTTTCCGTCCCCAGGCCCGAGCCGAAGAAATACTTGAGCTCGAAGGTGCCTTGGGGCGTGGCCATGTACTTGGCCGTGGTCACGCGGCTGATGGTGGACTCGTGCAGACCCAGCGTGTCGGCGATATCGCGCAGCACCAGAGGTCGCATGGCCAGCTCGCCATGCACAAAGAAGTTCTTCTGCCGCTCCACGATGGCTTCGGAGACGCGCAAGATGGTGTCGAAGCGCTGCTGGATGTTCTTGATGAACCAGCGCGCCTCCTGCAGCTGCTGCTGCAGCGCCGCATGACCGTCGCTGTTCTTGTGGCGACGCAGCACGCCGGCATAGATGTCGTGCACGCGCAGACGCGGCATGACCTCGGGGTTGAGCTGCACGGAAAAGTCTGCCCGACCCGAGCCGGCACGCATCGGGCGCACGATGACATCGGGTATCACGATATGGCGCTCCACGTCGACAAAGCGGCGCCCCGGACGCGGCTCCAGCCTGGCGATCAGGGCCATGGCTTCGCGCAGTTGCTCCTCGCGTGCGCCGCACAGGCTGGTGAGCTTGCGCAGATCACGCCGCGCCAGCAGATCCATGGGCTGCGCGCAGATGGATTGCGCCAGCAGCAACCGATTCATATGCGCCTCGGTCGTACCCTCGTCCTCTGCGGTGCGGATCAGGTCGCGCAGCTGCAGCTGCAGGCACTCGGCCAGATCACGCGCCCCCACGCCCACGGGCTCCAGGCTTTGCAGCAGCTTCAGAGCAATGACAAAGTGCTGCTCCAGCTCCTCGCGCTCTTCCAGATCGTCGCCGGCCAGGCTCTGCGCCAGCTCCTGCAGGGAATCCTCGAGATAGCCGTCGTCGCTGAGCGACTCGATGAGAAAGCGCAGCGCCGCCGTGTCCGCCGCGCCCAGATGCAGGCTCAGCGCCTGACGATGGAGAAAGTCGGTCAGGCTCTGGTGCTCGCACGCCAGATCGATGGCATCGGTCTCGTCATCGCCATCACGGTTGCGCGTGGAGCTGCTGGCCGACGGCGCATCCCACTCGCTGCTGGACTCGCCGCCCCACTCCCCGTCCTGGCCGTCCATGCCGTCGGCCTCCCAGTTCAGCGTTTCAGGGGTTTCGGGGCTTGATGCCTCAGCTACCGTTTCAGTAGCTTGTTGCGCTTGCAATGATTCATTCTCAGCACGAATACCATCTGAAGTGCTGTATTCACCGGCGCTAGTAGCTGCATTTTCAGGAGCATCTCCCGCGGTTTCGGCCTCATCGCCCGCACGCTCCAGAAAAGGGTTGTCGACCAGCATCTGCTCGACTTCCTGTGCCAGCTCCAGAGTGGAGAGCTGCAGCAGCTGAATGGATTGCTGCAGCTGCGGCGTCAGCGATAAATGCTGCGAAACGCGTAGCGAGAGACCTGGCTTCATCGAGGCGCGGCTCCCAGACAATCATTGCAAACGCGCGCAGTGCCATGGGTTTGCCGCCGGGCCGCCCCAAGGCAAACCTCGGCGCAGCCGGTCAGGGTCCCTTCTGGGGGCCGCGACCACACAAAGTGAGGGAGCGTAGGGGACATCACATCCTGAAATGTTCGCCCAGATAGACGCGGCGCACATCGGCGTTCTCCACGATCTCCTCGGGCGTGCCTTCGGCCAGCACATGGCCGTCGCTGATGATGAAGGCGTGGTCGCAGATGCCCAGCGTCTCGCGCACATTGTGGTCGGTAATCAGCACGCCGATGCCGCGCTCCTTGAGGAAGCCGATGATGCGCTGGATCTCGATCACCGCAATCGGGTCGATACCGGCAAACGGCTCGTCAAGCAGGATAAAGCGCGGCTGCGTGGCCAGGGCACGCGCGATTTCCACGCGACGGCGCTCACCGCCGGACAGCGCCAGCGCAGGCGACTGGCGCAGATGCTCGACGCGCAGCTCCTGCAGCAGGCCGGTGAGGCGCTTTTCGATCTCGTCGCGCGTCAGCGTCTTGCCCTGCTCGTCTTTTTGCAGCTCCAGCACGGCACGCACATTGTCTTCCACACTGAGCTTGCGAAAGATGGAGGCTTCCTGGGGCAGATAGGACAGGCCCAGACGCGAACGCTGGTGAATCGGCATGCCGCCCACCGGCTGGCCGTCGATGAAGATCTCGCCGCCGTCGCTGCGCACCAGGCCCACGATCATGTAGAACGACGTGGTCTTGCCCGCACCGTTGGGGCCGAGCAGACCGACCACCTCGCCTTTTTGCACGGACAGGGACACATCCTTGACCACCTTGCGGCTGCCGTAGGACTTGGCCAGATGCTTGGCCTCCAGACGGCTGTCGGACTCGCCGCTGCGGCTGCTGGAGAAAGTCGGCTCGCTCATTTCTTCTCGTCGGCTTTCTCGCCGCCCAGCGTCATGCTCGGGCGCAGCTGGGTGGCAGGTGTGGCGGGCTTGGGCTGGGCTCCTGGCGTTCCGTCCTTGGGCGCCATGATGGCGCGCACGCGACCGCCCTGGCCCACGGAGGAGCTGGGCAGGCCACCGCTGGTCTTCTGACCATCGACGGTATAGACGTCGGTGATGTTGTTGTAGACGATGATGGAGCCCGTGACCTGGTCGCTGAGCTGGCCGCCACGGTAGCGGCGCATCTCCCCGCGGCGGATGAACTTGACGATATCGGCCTTGCCGTCGTACTCGATGACTTCGCCTTCGCCTTCGATGAACTCTTCGGGCTGGCCGGCCACGGTGTCGCGCTTCTGACGGAAGAACGCTCGCTTGCCGGCCTCGGCCTTGATCACCCCGTACTGATAGCCCTCGGCGTCCTGCCGCACATCAAGCTGGGCGCCGCGCAGCACGATGGTGCCCTTGGTCATCACCACATTGCCGGTGAAGACGCTGGTCTGCTGCAGCTCGTCATGACGCAACGCATCCGCCTCGATATTCATGGGCTTGGCGCTGTCGGCCTTTTCGGCATGGACAATGCCGGTCGCTGCTGCCAGGGCGCAGGCCAGCGCAAGAGGTAGGAGTGTTTTTTTCATGGAAGGCACGTTTCTTGCATCCATTGTAGTCATTCCCTTTTTGCAACTTGCGTAAAAAACACCCACAAAAAAGCCCGCACGACGGCGGGCTCGTTGGGCGTCAAACGTCACTGGCGTCTGCTGCCTGATCTCAGGCCTTGCGGCTGGAGGCGACCAGCGCATTGACCACGCGCAGCACATTCTCCATATTGCCGGCCTTGGTGCCGTCTGTGTAGTAGCGGCCGGCCACACCCATGGCGGGCACGCCTTCCACGTCATATTCGTTTTGCAGCTGAGCGGCCTTGCGCGCCTGATTGGCCACGGTGAAGGAGTTGTAGACCTCCTTGAACTTGGCCAGATCCACGCCCTGCTTGCCGACCCAGTCAAAGATGGCGTCATCGGTCTTGAGCAGATTGCGATCCACGTGAATGGTACGGAACACCTTGGCGTGCAGCTGGGGCAGCAGGTTCATGCCCTCCAGAGCGTAGTACAGCTTTTGCTGGGGCACGAAAGAGGCATTGAAAGCCACGGGCACGCGGCGCACCACCACATCGGCAGGCTGGCCCTTTGCCCAGGCTTCGAACTGGGGCTCGAAGGCATTGCAATGCGGGCAGCTGTACCAGAAGAACTCGACCACCTCGACCTTGCCGGCCGGCGCGCTCACGCTGGCGGGCTTGCCCAGCTTGATGTAGTCCTTGCCTTCTTTGGGCGCAGCGCCCTGGGCCCAGCTGGAGGAGGCACCCAGACTCAGGGCACCGGCAGCAGCTGCCGAGGCAGCCAGAGAGAATTCGCGACGTTTCATCTAAACAAACTCCTGTATCAGGTCTGCAGTATCAGAGCCAACAGGCCCAAAAAAGTTCAGCTTTGTCAAAACTACCAATGGCACGAGCCTGAGACCTCAAGCAAGGGCCGCCTCGCCGCTAAGGTGCCCCCCTTTTTTTTTCAAGGGGAAGGCGCTCAGCGCCTCAAGGGCCTTGCTATCTGGCCGCGCGCACCAGAGTCGAGTCCACGCCCGCACCATCGAGCTTGCCCTTGAGCTGCTCGGCATCGTCACGCTTGCTGAACGGCCCCACGCGCACGCGGAAAACGGTGATGCCGTTCTGCTCACGCTCGCTGATGCGCGACTCCCAGCCCAGCATGGCCAGCTTGGCACGCTGCGCTTCCGCTTCGCTCTGGCCGCGGAAAGCACCGGCCTGCACAAAGTAGTTGAATGCAGAGTCCGAGGACGATGCACTCTGCGCGGCCGCCTTTTCCTTGTCTGCACGCGCCTTGTCTGCCTTGTCAGCGGCAGCGGCGCGCTCCTTGACCAGATCACCCAGCGGATCACCCGATGCAGGCTTGGCAGGCTTCTCCGGCGTAGAGGGCGGCGGCGTGGTGACTCCGCCGGTTGCAGTAGGTTGTACCGCAGGCGTGGGCGGCGACACCGTCACGTCGCTCGGAGGAACTGGTGGTGTCACTGGGGGCGGTGCAGGCTGGCGGCTCTGCAGTGGTGCGTTGGGGTCCCAGTTCTTGTTGCGCTCGGCCTCAGCCGCATCGCGCTGAGTGTTGTTTCCACCCTTGTTGAGGAAAGGCACCGGCACCTTGGTCACATAGATGGCCACGGCCAAAGCCGCAGCCAGACCGATGACCATGCCAAAGATAAGCCCCAGGATGGTTCCACCGCGTTGCTGGTTCTTCATATCAGTCGCTTAACGCTTTCTGCTTCAGTTATTCCATTCTCAGATCCATCGACGCCTGACAGGCAAGGCCGGCAAGGCGACCGATGGACAGGAAACTGGGATTACATGCGCTCGGGTGCGCTCACACCCAGCACCGCCAGACCATTGTGCAACACCTGGGCCGTGGCAGCGACCAGGGCCAGACGTGCGAGCTTGACCTTTTCGTCGTCCACCAAGATACGCTCAGCGTCGTAGTAGCTGTGATAGCTGGAGGCCAGATCGCGCAGGTAGAAGGTCACGTCGTGCGGTGCATTGCCTTCGGCAGCAGCAGTCAGCATCTCGGGGTACTTGGCCAGCAGCAGCATCAGGGCCTGGGCCTGCGGGCCTTCCAGAGCGGACAGGTCCACATCCTTGAGTGCCGCCAGGCCTGCACCACCAGCCTCCTGCCAGGCACGCAGCACGGACTGGATGCGCGCATGGGCGTATTGCACGTAGTACACGGGGTTGTCGTTGTTCTGGGCCACGGCCAGATCCACGTCGAAGGTGTATTCGGTGTCCGGCTTGCGCGAGAGCAGGAAGAAGCGCACGGCGTCCTTGCTGGTCCACTCGATCAGATCGCGCAGCGTGACGTAGGAGCCGGCACGCTTGCTGATCTTGACCTCTTCGCCGTTGCGCACCACGCGCACCATGGTGTGCAGCACGTAGTCGGGGTAGCCCTCGGGAATGCCCACATCGGCAGCCTGCAGGCCGGCGCGCACACGGGCAATGGTGCCGTGGTGGTCCGTGCCCTGAATGTTCACCACCTTGGTGAAGCCGCGCTTGAACTTCTGGATGTGATAGGCCACATCGGGCACAAAGTAGGTGTAGCCGCCGTCCTTCTTGCGCATCACGCGGTCTTTGTCGTCGCCGTAGTCGGTAGACCTGAGCCACAGCGCGCCGTCCTGCTCATAGGTCTTGCCGTTGGCAATCAGGCGGTTGACCGTCTCCTCGACATGACCGTTTTCATAGAGGCTGGACTCCAGGTAGTACTCGTCGAACTTGAGGTTGAAGGCCTGCAGGTCCTTGTCCTGCTCGTTGCGCAGATAGGCCACGGCGAACTGGCGAATATTGTCGTAATCCTCGACATCGCCGTTGGCCGTGAACTCGCGGTCATCGGCCTTGATGGTTTCCTTGTTCAGGAAGGCCTTGGCGATGTCGGCAATGTAGTCGCCGTTGTAGAAGTTCTTGGCCAGCGGGTTTTCGCTGTCGGTGGGCCAGCATTCGTCACCGGGCTTGAAGCCCTTGGCGCGCAGCTGGGTGCTCTTGGTCAGGGTGTCGATCTGCACGCCCGCGTCGTTGTAATAGAACTCGCGGTGAACCTTCCAGCCCTGGGAGGAATAGAGGTTGCTGATGGCATCGCCGATCGCCGCCTGGCGGCCATGGCCCACATGCAGAGGGCCGGTGGGGTTGGCGGAGACGAACTCGACCAGGATGTTCTCGCCGCGATCGGCCTGGTAGCCGAACTTCTGGGCCTGCGCCAGCACTTCGCGCACCACCTCCTGCTTGGCAGCAGGCTTGAGGCGGATGTTGAGAAAGCCCGGGCCTGCGATCTCGATCGCATCCACCCACTGCTGGAAGGCGGTGGTAGCCTCCAGCGCGGTCTTGAGCTGCTCGCCCAGGGCGCGCGGGTTGGCCTTCAGAGGCTTGGCCAGCTGCATGGCCGCCGTGCAGGCGAAATCGCCATGGGCTGCCACTTTGGGGTTTTCAAACGCAGCGCGTGCGCCGGCGCCGGGCGAGAGTGTTTCGAGCTCAGCAGCCAGGGCTGCGAGCAATTCCTGTTTGACGGAGAGCATCGCAGGATTTTACGTGCCGGATTCAAGTCCTGCCGAATCGCTGGCGCCACACCCTTGTTCCAGGGCCGGTTCACAGGCTGCGGAGATATATCCGCATGTATCGCCGGCCGTACGCAGTCATTGCGCAAATGGCAATCAATCTCGCCTAAAACCAGAATGCAGACCTTGCCCACGTTCAGCGGCGAGCTCAGCCGCGGCTGGGGCCTGTTTGCCGGCGACACCTACGAGCGCGACATCAACAACCAGGCTCTGGGCTTCAATACCTGCCCGCCCGAGCACATGTTGCGCCTCTGGACCACCTACCACCTACCACCTACCACCTACCACCTACCAGTTGCCAGTTGCCTGGCGCCAGGAGTGCGTTCAGCGGCGACCGGAACACCCGGAGCTCGTCCTACCGCAGGATCGGCACGGTGGACATCACGGCGCCCGGGCGTGCCGTGCGGAGCAGTTATGTGCGCAACCTGATCAACACGCAGTGGCAGGCCTCGCTGAACTTCAGCAATATGTTCGACAAGCGCTACTGCACCTCGATCGGCAACCTGATCAACCGCTGCCACTATGGCAATCCACGCAATGTGATGCTGAAGCTGCGCGGCAGCTTCTGACGCGAGAGGCGTAAAAAAGGCCGCTTGGCGGCGGCCATTCTCATTGCCTGGCGCAGCCTACATGCCGCGCGCCCAGAAGATGGCAACCACGGCAATCACCGGCACCACATGGCCCTGCCACATCACCCATTTGCGCGTCTGCCTGACCTCCTCGGGCGCCGGCAACTGGCCGCTCGCATCCAGCGTCTTCTTCCAGCGGCGGAAGGTCAGCGTGGGCTTGAGCGAGAGCAAAAAGGCGATGACAAACAGCGTCATCTTGAGGTGGAACAGCGGCGAGGCCGTATAGGCCCCCATGCCCTTGACGCCCCAGAGCAGGCGCGCAATACCGGTCAGCAGCAGGACGATGGCGGCAATGCCGTAAATCATGTCCAGCCTGGCCAGGCGCTGCACCACGGCGGCATTCATCCACTCCACACGGCACAGGGCGGCCTGGCTGGTCAGAAACACCACCAGGGTCAGGATCGCCAGCAGATGGGCGCTGGCAAGAACAGCTTCAAAGGTCATGGCTTCACAGTAGAAAAAAGGACGGATTCAGCGGCCCACATGAGGCCACGGCGGCCGGTCCATTGTCTACCGTTTCAAGCCCGCTCAGATATCCACGCCAAGACGAAAGAAGTCCGGCTGGTTGTAGTGGTGCTTGAGGTAGTCGATCCACATGCGCACACGCAGCGGCATGTGCTTGCGCTGGGGGAAGACCACGAAGATACCGTTGGGAGGTGCGGCAAACTCTTCCAGCACGGGCACGAGGCGACCCGCGGCGATCTCGGCCTCCACCTCCCAGGTGCTGCGCCAGGCAATGCCCCAGCCGCCCAGGCACCAGTCGTGCAGCACCTGACCATCGGAGCAGTCCAGCGGGCCGCCCGGCTTGAAGTGCACGACCTCGCTGGTGCCGCTTTCGGGATGCGGGATGCGGAAGGCCCAGCCCCGCGTTTGCGAGGCATCGGACGACAGCGTCAGGCAGTCATGCTGGGTCAGCTCGCTGGGATGCTTGGGCGTGCCGCGGCGCTCCAGATAGCCGGGCGTGGCCACACACAGGCGGCGGTTGTCGGCAATGCGCACGCTGACCAGGGCCGAGTCCGGCAGATCCCCCACGCGCACCGCGCAATCGAAGCCCTCGCCCGCCAGATCGACCACGCGGTCGCTGAGGTTCAGCGAAATGGTGACATCAGGATGCAGGTCGCGAAAACGCGGCACCAGCGGCGCCACATGGCGGCGCCCGAAACCGGCAGGCGCCGTGATGCGCAGATGGCCCGTGGCCTTGACACCGCCGGCCGACACGCTGGCCTCGGCATTGCACACATCAGAGAGCAGGCGCTGGCAATCCTCAAGGAAGGCGCTGCCTTCATGGGTCAGCGAGATGCGGCGCGTGGTGCGCACCATGAGCTTGACGCCCAGATGCTCTTCCAGAGCGTCCAGACGGCGCCCCATGATGGCGGGCGCCACACCTTCGGCCTTGGCGGCAGCCGTCAAGCTGCCCCTGGTCGCTACCGATACAAAAGACTCAAATGCCTTGAGTTTGTCCATGACCACTGCTCCTGTCTGGTCCGTGTTGTCTCCTGCTGCGGTAGCGTGCACTATTAATACAAGAGCACATACCGCACAAGCAGTCTTGATTTCTCAAATGTTTTTATCGAAAGTTCTTTAAACAAGAGCGCTGACTGCTATCACTATAAAAGTCATCAATCAGCGCCACATGCCTGTCTCGCAAGTGACTTTATTGCGATATATCTTACTCAGAAGTCACAAGTTGTCAGTGAATCTTTGATGTTTATATATGTTTATATCAAAATTTACCGTTTTCCCTGAGGCAGGAATATCGCTTATTCGCCAGCGCCATGAGCTGGTGGGCAGAGCCAGGCGTTAAACCTATGATTTGCAAAACACATTTACAAATCCGCTGCCGCCTGCCGTCATGAGCTTTTCACCCGTTTCTGCCGCCCATCTGGCCGATCTGCTGGGCCGCTCCGGCCAGGGCTGTGCACTCTGGAGTGCCGAAGGGCTGCTGCTCATGGCCACTCCCGCCTGGTGCCAATGGCTGGATGTGCCCGAGGACGCAAGCCCCATCGGCCAGCCGCTGCAGGCTCTGCTGCCTGCCCGCATCTGGCAAGTCCACGGCCAGCGCTTTACCGCCGCAGCCCGGGGCTTGCACCAGGAATATGACGACACACGGCCTGGTGGCTCCGGCTCGCAGCAGCACCGCCGCATACAGCTCATGCCCGGCGCAGCCGATGACCAGGGCCGGCACGAGGTGCTGATGCAGCTCAGTGACATAGGGCGCGAATATGCACGTGGCGAAGTCATTGCACGCCAGCGCGAGCAGCTGCAGGCCCTGCACGAGCAACTGCGCAGCAGCCGCCAGGACGCGGGCGAGCTCGACAGGCTGCGCACGCTGCTGGACTGGCGCACGGCCATGCTGAGCGAACACAACGAGATGCTGCAGCTGCTCTCCCATGAAATCCGCCAGCCGCTGAACAATGCCTCGGCTGCCATGCAGGCCACGCTCAAGGCCATCGAAGATCTGCATCTGGCCGATGCCGCGCCCGCCGCCAGGGCCTTGCTGCGCGCCGAGCATGTGCTGCAGCAGGTGATAGGCACACTGGACAACACCCTGACCGCCGGCACGATTTTGGCCGCGGGCGGCAAGGCCGGCGCCTCCAGCGAGACCGATCTGCCGACGTTGATCAAGCTGGTGCTGCACGATATTGCGGCCGACCTGCGCCCGCGCATCGATGTGCAATGGCTGACCACGGCACGCACCGTACAACTGCATCCGGCGCTGATGCGGCTGACGCTTCGCAACCTGCTCAACAACGCCCTGGCCTATGCGCCCGCAGATACCCGGGTGCAGCTGCGCATCTCCGAGTCCGACGAGCCGCTGGCGCTGATTCTGGAAGTCATGGATCAGGGCCCCGGCATTTCCGAGGAACTGCTCCCGCATCTGTTCGAAAAAGGCTCGCGCGGCAACCACAGCCATAGCCGCCCGGGCGCAGGCCTGGGCCTGTTCATCGTGCGCTCGGTCCTGCAGTTGCACCAAGGTACAGTACAAGCTCTGCCGCACAGCCCGCATGGCACGATCATGCGCCTGGTCATTCCCCAAGGTCTTGCCGAATGAGGTCCGCCGCCCATGCTGCCTGCCACTCTTGCCCTGGTCGACGACGACACCGAGTACTGCGAATTCCTGGCCCAGCATCTGCGCAGCCAGGGCGTGGAAGTCACGGCATACAGCGACAGCAGCGACCTGCTGGCCGACGACGCACCCTATCGCTTTGATTTCTATGTACTGGACCTGATGCTGCCGGGGGTTGCCGGCACCGAGCTGCTGCGCATCATCCGCAAGCGCAGCCAGGCAGGCGTGCTGATTGTCTCGGGGCGCCTGGGACCCGAAGTGTTTGCCGAGGTCATCAACGCCGGTGCAGATATGTATCTGACCAAGCCCGTGAGCTTCGAGCAGGTGGAGCTGGCCGTACGCGCCGTGCACCGGCGCATCATGACTACGGCCCGCACGGCCACGGCCTGGAAGCTGGACAGCCGCCGCAGCCTGCTGACCGCCCCCGACGGCCAGAGCGTGGAGCTGGGCGCCACCGACCTGATGCTGATGGAGTGCTTTTTGCAGGCCCAGGGCGAAACCGTCAGCCGCGACCATATCCGCAGCCTGCTGCCCCATACCAGCGCCGCCGAGTCCGACAACAACCTGCACGCCACCATCTATCGCCTGCGCCGCCGCATCGAAAAGGCAACGCCCGTGGCCGTGCCACTGCAGTCCCAACAGAAAGTGGGCTACCAGTTCCGCGCACCGCTGATCGCCGCCTGACCAAGGCCGGCGCGGCCACAAAACAAGAACGGGCCCACAGGCCCGTTGCGCGTTTCAGTCCTGCTCAATCACATCACGAACTTGGACTCCACATCCGAGACCTTGCGCCTGGCCAGGGCCAGGTTGGCACGGCCGTTGTCCAGCACGTAGTAGATGAAGATGCCGTTGATCTTCTCGGCCGGGCGCAGGATGTGATACTGCTTGCCCAGGGTGATCAGAATGTCTTCGATGCTGTCGTTCAGACCCAGGGACTTCATGGTCTTCATCTTGGCGCGCACCACTTCGGTATTGCCGGCTGCGGCCAGCTCCAGGTCCACGCCGGAACCTATGCTGCCCAGCAGCATGCCGCTGTTGTAATCCACCACTGCCGCGCACATGGCCCCATCCAGGGTCATCAGATCTTGCAGGCTTTCGTTCAGATTCGCCATCAGGAGCTCCTTGGTAAAGATTGGCTGGCCGATATCGGGAGACGCTCAATTTGTTTCAAGATTAACAAATCATTTCTGAGCGCGGATATCGACTTATGACAGACAAAGCCTTGTCATTTGATTGCAGGCACTTACTTCAATACCAAGGATCAGGTACGTGAGAACACCGTCCAATCTGCCGCAAGCTCAGGCCCGGCAAGCGATTGAAGCTATTGCTTCGGGAGAGACCTGGCACCGCCTCTTCCAGTCTCTGCAAGCCATTGCTGAGCCCGGTCACCGCCGAAGCCGCCGTGCACACCGGTCAGAACTGACGAACTCTGGCGCCTTTGGTGCGTAAAACGCATAAATTCCAGCAACTCCATATAAAAACATCATGAGTTTTGAACTATTTAGGCTATTTATGTACTCAAAAAATTCAAATACAGTCTCCACACATGCTGCCCGTGATGGGCAACGACTCCTGAATCCAGAGACATCACAACCAGAGGTTTCCAATGACTGATCGCACCCAAGTCCACGGCCTGCAAGTCGCCACCGAGCTGTACAACTTTGTGAACACGCAAGTGCTGCCTGGCACGGGCGTGGACCAGGACACCTACTGGAAGGGCTTCGACGCCATCGTGGCCGATCTGGCCCCCAAGAACGCAGCCCTGCTGGCCGAGCGCGATCGCCTGCAGACGCAGCTCGATACCTGGCACAAGGCCAACCCCGGCCCCATCGCCGACATGGTGGCCTACCGCAAGTTTCTGACGACCATCGGCTATCTGGTCGAGTCCCCCAAGGACGCCAAGGCAACGACCGAGAACGTCGATGCCGAGCTGGCCATCCAGGCCGGCCCCCAGCTGGTGGTGCCCATTCTGAACGCCCGCTACGCGCTGAACGCCGCCAACGCCCGCTGGGGTTCGCTGTACGACGCGCTGTATGGCACGGACGCCATCAGCGAAGAAGGCGGCGCTGAGAAGGGCAAGGGCTACAACCCCGTGCGCGGCGCCAAGGTCATCGAGTTCGCACGCAACTTCCTGGATCAGGCCGTGCCCCTGGCCTCGGGCTCGCACAAGGACTCCACCGGCTACGCCGTCGAAGGCGGCAAGCTGGTCGTGTCACTGAAAGACGGCAGCAAGACCGGTCTGAAGGACGAAGCCAAGTTCATCGGCTACCAGGGCGATGCTGCGGCGCCCAAATCGGTGCTGCTCAAGAACAACGGCATCCACATCGACATCATCGTCAACAAGTCCACCCCCATCGGCAGCACCGATGCTGCCGGCGTGGCCGACGTGGTGGTCGAAGCGGCTCTGTCGACGATTCTGGATCTGGAAGACTCCGTGGCCGCCGTGGATGCCGAAGACAAGGTCGCCGGCTACGCCAACTGGCTGGGCATTTTGAAGGGCACCCTGACCGAGTCCTTTGAAAAGGGCGGCAAGATCGTGACCCGTGGCCTGAACCCCGACCGCGAATACACCGGCGCCGACGGCCAGAGCGTGAAGCTGCACGGCCGCTCGCTGATGTTCGTGCGCAACGTGGGTCACCTGATGACCAACCCCGCCGTGCTGTGGGGCCCCGAGCACAAGGAAATCCCCGAAGGCATCATGGATGCGCTGGTGACTACCGCCATCGCCATTCACGACCTGAAGGGCGGCGCCAACGGCATCCGCAACAGCCGCACAGGCAGCGTCTACATCGTCAAGCCCAAGATGCACGGCCCCGCCGAAGCCGCTTTCGCGAACGAACTGTTCGGCCGCGTTGAAAAGGTTCTGGGCCTGCCCGAGAACACCGTCAAGCTCGGCATCATGGACGAAGAGCGTCGCACTTCGGTCAACCTGAAGGCCGCTATCGCTGCTGCACCCGCACGCGTGGCCTTCATCAACACCGGCTTCCTGGACCGCACCGGCGATGAAATGCACACCGCCATGTATGCCGGCCCCATGGTCCGCAAGGCCGACATGAAGACCTGCGCCTGGCTGCCCGCCTATGAAAAGAACAATGTGCTGGTCGGCCTGAACATGGGCCTGCGCGGCCGCGCCCAGATCGGCAAGGGCATGTGGGCCATGCCCGACCTGATGAAGGCCATGCTGGAGCAGAAGATTGCCCAGCCCAAGGCCGGTGCCAACACCGCCTGGGTGCCCTCGCCCACCGGCGCCACCCTGCACGCCCTGCACTATCACCAGATCAATGTGGCCGACGTGCAAAAGGGCCTGGAAAGCCCCAACGCCGACGCCGAGTGCGACGAGCTGCTGAACGCCATCCTGCAAGTGCCCGTGTCCACCAACCCCAACTGGAGCGATGCCGAAAAGCAGCAGGAAGTGGACAACAACGTGCAAGGCATCCTGGGCTATGTGGTGCGCTGGATCGACCAGGGCGTGGGCTGCTCCAAGGTGCCCGACATCCACAACGTGGGCCTGATGGAAGACCGCGCCACGCTGCGCATCTCCAGCCAGCACATCGCCAACTGGCTGCAACACGGCATCGTCACCGAAGCCATGGTGCGCGACAGCTATGCCCGCATGGCCAAGATCGTGGACGAGCAAAACGCCGGCGACGCCGCCTACAAGAGCCTGGTGGCCAACCCCGATGGCGCGGCTTACCAGGCCGCTCTGGATCTGGTGTTCAAGGGCAAGGAACAGCCTTCCGGCTACACCGAGCCTCTGCTGCACGCCTGGCGCCTGAAGGTCAAGGCCGGCGCCTGATGGCCGGACAAGGCTGCTCCTGAATAAGGAGCGTCCATCGCTTGATATCAATGGATTTGAAAGGTGTTTCTACCTGAATTTATTGATTCAAGGTCGCAGGCAGCTATCAAAATGCACTCCATGTCAGTACATCGAGTGCATTTTTCTTGGCCTCGCCACTAGCAGTGCGGTATGGCTTCTACACTGCTGCCATGCCCATCGATCCCCTCATAGACGCCAGCCGCTGCCCTCTGTGCGGCCAGCCCAACCAATGCGCCATCAGCGCCGGCCTGCCGCCGCACAGCTGCTGGTGCATGCAGACCCCGGTTTCCCGGGAGGCGCTGGAGCGGCTGCCCGCAGACGCACGCGGCAAGGCGTGCATCTGCCCCGCCTGTGCGCGGCCGCTCGACAACGATTCCACCCCTGCCTGATCCTGCGCTCACCGCCTTGCAGCTCGGGCATTCCACCACAGCCAGGAGACCTTGATGCCCACCTATCGCATTGAACTGTTTGAAGGCCGCAGCGTTGAACAAAAGCGCAAGCTGGCCGAAGAAATCACCCGCGTGACCACCGAGGTGCTGGGCAGCGCCCCCGAGTCCGTGGACATCATCATCACCGACGTGCCGCGCCACAACTGGGCCACCGGCGGCAAGCTCTGGTCGGAGCAAAGCTGACCGGCCCGCACGCAGCCGGGGCCGTCCCGGGACGCGGCTCTTGACCCGCCCGGCCTTATGATGGGCCTCTTTTCCCAACCCAAGCCAGCAAGGAAACCTGCACATGCCCACCTACCATGTCGAAATGATGGAAGGCCGTACCGTCGAACAAAAGCGCAAGCTGGTCGAAGAAATCACCCGCGTCAGCGTTGAAGTGCTGGGCGGCTCGCCCGAATCGGTGGACATCATCATCACCGACATCAAGCGCCACGACTGGGCCACCGGCGGCAAGCTCTGGCTGGACCGCGAATAGGCCGCAGCTACCCTCTTGCGCAAAGCAGCTTCGGCTGCTTTTTTCATGCGGGCCCAAGAGCGGTTGACGATCTCTGCCATACAGCACCATCATTGACGAGATCGTCCATAGATTCTTGGGCTATAAAGCTTTTTTGCTTGAAAGATATGACGAAGCCATGTGCCAGCTGCTTGGAATGAACTGCAACACGCCCACCGATGTGCGCTTTAGCTTCTCAGGCTTCACACAGCGCGCAGGCAACACCGGCGACCACACCGACGGCTGGGGCATCGCCTTCTTCGAAGACAAGGGCCTGCGCCACTTCGTTGATCACGAACGCGCCGTCGACTCCCAGATCGCCAAGCTCATCCGCGAATACCCGATCAAGAGCACCAACGTCATCGCCCATATCCGCAAGGCCACCCAGGGCGTGGTCAGCCTGCAGAACTGCCACCCCTTCGTGCGCGAACTCTGGGGACGCAACTGGGTCTTCGCGCACAACGGCGACCTCAAGAACTTCGCCCCCAAGCTGCATGCCCACTTCCAGCCCATTGGCAACACGGACAGCGAGCAGGCCTTCTGCTGGATCATGCAGGAGCTGTGGAAGTCCCATGCCGGCGTTCCCAGCATCGAAGAGCTGACCCACACCTTGCGCGAGCTGGCCGCCAAGATCGCACCGCACGGTACGTTCAACTTCCTGCTCTCCAACGGCGAAGCGCTCTGGGCTCATGCCACGACCCACCTCTGCTATATCGAGCGTAGACACCCCTTCACCCAGGCGCAGCTGTCCGACGAAGATCTCAGCGTGGATTTCTCCCGCGAAACCACCCCTCAGGACAAGGTGGCCATCATCGTCACCGCCCCTCTGACACAGAACGAGCAGTGGACCCCTTTCCAGAACGGGGAGCTGCGCGTGTTTGTGCATGGGCAGGCTGCACCTTATTGAATTGCACCAGGCCGGCTATTGAAAAATAAAAAGAGAGCGCCTAGCGCTCTCTTTTTATGGGTTTCCGGTATT
>NZ_AWOR01000069.1 GCF_000761245.1 Comamonas testosteroni
ATGATCCTCGAATATTTGTGACAATTATCCTTTCTTGGAAAGGTATGGCATTTGGATAAAATAATAACCCTGCACCCTTTCCTTCTGCACCAAGGATGTCTATATTGCTGAAAGACATCTCTTTTCCGTCCGCAACAGCTATATGATGGCCGCTTGCATCAGCATTTCCACCCTTGTTGGCACGAATACGTATGTCGGTGATGCAGCTATTGTCTGCGCTATCAAGAGATATGATATTCCCAGAGGAATCAAGCTTCTTTATTTCAGCGTCAATTCCTTTAAGGAATAGTCTTGATACTGCAAATGGATTTCCTAAATAAATACCTTTAGTAAGAGTTACCGGCCCAACAAAAGCTTTATTCAACGCATCTGTGTCATCGGATAGTCCATTTGCTATTGCCCCATAGTCTTGCGGGGTGCGAAGTTCTCGACTCTTATCTTGTGCTGTCCTGGGTACTGCTCCAAAACCTGCTTGCAGAAACGTAAGAGCATCTAGCGTGCTTCCTGTTCCATACGCAGCAGCAATTGCGCTTGCTACTTGCGTCATGGTGAAGCTTGTCATTTCAGGAACACCGGTAACTGAGTTGAAGCCCAGTATTCGGTCGCGACGGGAGATGAAGCTAGGCAATGCTGCGGCTTGCTCCGGGAACGGGAGGCGTAGCGCTGTACCGACAGACGACGCGATGCCTTGCAGCACCAGCCAGATGCGGTCAAAGTCGCGGTCCAAAACGGCCTCGCGCAGGTCCCCGTTGGTCTGGTAATCGGTGTCGCGAGCAAAAACCATCTCACGGGCAAGCAGTACATCTGCGCCGGATGCAGGTGCTGCTGAGAAAGTGACCTGTCCACCCTGTTGGCTGCCTACGCCTGTAATCGTGTAGTCGGTTCCGTTCGCCTTGATTGCTCCATCCACAAAAACGGCAAGGTCAGTCGCAATAAGGACCTGGAACTGAAAGGCGAAAACGGTGGTGACACCGTTGCCTGTGTATTCATTGAATGGGGTCTGTTGTTCGACCGGCATTTAGGGGCCTCTCTGCGTGAGAGCGGCCCCACTGGCTGAAGCCGCTCAGGGCTCGAGCGCTGCTTCAAATACGCCCGTTGATGGGCGCCAATCGTCGTTTTGGTGCGGGTCTGCATTCCCGAACGATTTGCCAATGCGCACAGGCGTTGCCGTGATAGCGCCTGCTTCGGCATCGATCAGGTCATCTGGTTGCTGCTTCACAGCAGGGTTCCAGTCCTTCATCTCGTCCCATGCATCGCCGTCGATCACAGAGACATGGGCCCAGAGCATGCCGCTGGTAAGCAGCGGTTCCATGGCTTCCAGAATCCGGGCGTTCTTGTTGGCCACGCTCTGCTCTTCCACGATGCCGCAGCGCAAACGCCGCTGTTTGAGGGCCATGCGTAAGAAGCTGGGTGCAAAGCCGCCGATACCGTTGGTCTCCACGGTCACCTGAGGTATGCGGTATTTCTCAATCAGGTCGCACAGTTGCATGACCTGGCCGCCGGTGATGCGCCGACCGTCCTCGCTGGTGGAGGCTATCTCGCCTTCAAGCTTCTCCGAGCGATGCCAATAGTGCCGGCCCGCCGCGTCCTGCAGGTTGAATGCAAAGCCTGAGGTATCGCTGTTGGTCTTGCCGCTGCTGGGGTCCCATCGCGCCGAGCAGGACACGATCTGCACCGCTCCCAGCCACATGGTCAAAACACGGTTCTGCGTGACAAAACGCGGCTCGCAGTCATAGCCCTGCATCTTGGCTGGGTCCAGGCGCACCTCGTGCACAGGCCTGCTATGCAGCTGGTACTGGCTGTCCCATTCGTTGATGGTGCGGGTCTTCTTGCGGCGCTTCTCCAACTCTTCACCATCAAAGCGCTCTGGCCACGCCACACCGGCATAGCAGTCGACAAGCCCGCCAGGCGCTGCAGCGAACACCATCCGCTGGCCCTGCATCTGGTAATCCCGGCCAGCCACAAGCAGGCGGCATTGCTTTCCGATTCCGGAGAACACGTATTCCGGCACGAATGGCAAATCGTAGGCTGCGCGCTTGGCGTCCTCGATCCGATGCTCATGGCCGAACATGGGGATGGTCAAACAGCTGGCGCCCATAGATTCGATCTCGTCGTAGAGGCTGTCGTGGGTGTGCGGGGTGCCGATGTACAGCTGTCGACCACCGGGCACCAAGATGTGCACCTGCTCGCCCAGGCGGTATCGCATCTTCTCGCGCGCCTCTGGCGTCTGGATGTTCCGGGGGACTTCAACGTCATCGTTCTGGCACTCGTCCGCGCGGGCGCTGGTCACGTTGGACAGGATGCCCCGGGCCGACATGCTGGCGTTCCGTGGGTCGGTCGCGCCCTCCACCCACCATTCGCGCACACCGCCGTCACGGAACATGCCCCGGGTCAAAGGGTGGTTGCGCAGCACGTTCTGTGTGTCGCGGCTGGTTTTCTCCGCTGTGCCGTCAGCCTCCGACTGGTGCAGGATGCGATAAGCCGGGTCGCGGTAATAGCGCCAGGCGTTGTATACGGCCAGGATGGTTGACTTGGAAAAGCCACGGTGTGCGCGCAGCACGCCCAAGCTCCAGCCCTCTTGCAGCCAGTTGCACACGCGCATGTGCACGGGCGGCACATCCCAGCCGCGATGCCGGCCCCACATCACATAGAAGGCCGGGAAGCTGATTTCACGACTTGCCATGGACACGCTTGTCGAACTGTTCTTTCTTGACAGACTGCAGCACCTGATTCATCAGCCTAGCTGCTTCCGCTTCGGCGGCCACAACCTCGTCGTCCAGCGAATCTTCGCCAGCGGTCACGGCCGCTGGGTCTTCTGGGCTCTCCGGGTTCGAGGTGCGCTGGCGAATCTGGCCCACCAACCCAACGATGCGCTGGGCACAGGCCAAGGTGGCCACCGCATTCTTCTTCACCCAGTACAGATCGCCGCGCGTCTGCTTGTCCATGGCCGACACCGGCACGCCTGCGCCGGGCCATGCCTGTGGGTCGCTTTCCTCGAGGAACCTGTCCACCAGCTCTTCACTGCGCTTTTGCAGCGCCTCAAATTGATCCTGCCGCATCATCGACCTCCGATAGCTTCAAAGTTTGGTGCGCGCGAAGGCGCCGTTTCTCCAGGCTCCCACCAGAATCCCTGCTCCCAGTCCTTGTAGGCCTTCTGCCGGATTCGGCCCATATAGCCCGGGCTCAGGTTCTCCTGCACATCCTGCATGAAAGCGTGATCCATTGCAGCACGGGCGTACCAAAGATTCACATAAGGCAGATGGGATCTGGCAAATCGCAGCGCCTCCGCACCAACGTGCGTTTCCTTGTCGGCCGCCCATTCGTCATAGTTTCCTTTGGTCAGCTCCACCAGTTCCGACAGGCTGCCGAAGGATGGGCCCAGCAGCGCCCGGCCCGTGGTGTCCAGTGGGCTGCGGTCTTCCGTGGTGTCGCCCAACAGGATGTCGCCCACAAAGCCCAGGCCGCCGCCCTGCGCAGCCGCTCGTGTCCAGAACTTCGGCTTAGTCATGTCTACCGGGTCCTTGCCGGCGATGATCTGCTTGGTCTGAAATGCGATGGCGCCCAGGGCAACGCTGGTCAGAGCCATGCCCGAGGCATAGGCCAGACGGTTGGCAGCCAGCGGTGCGCCGTCCAAGCCTCGATCGCCTTCCAACATGCGGCGCCAGTGCCGGGTGATCATGGCAATGGGGAAACTTTTGAACTGCATCACCAGTCGTGCCAACTCACCCAGGCCGGTGCCGGACTGCTTGCCGCCCCATGTCTGGATCGCCTTGGTGGCCAGATCTGGGTTCATCACCGCATATTCGCTCTCATCGGTGATGAAGCCCAGAATCTTGCCCGTCACCTCATTGGCGCGTGGGTTGCCGCCGGCTGCAATGGATTCGGGCGTCAACATCTTGGCGCCGCGATAGTCGGTCAGCTGCGCCTGGTTGACCACATCCCAGTCGGCCTCGGTGATCCCCTTGCGCCCCAGGTGTGATCGGTCCCATTCGGTCAGGTCGCCCCAGCGCGTTTCTGACAGCCGGCCCAGCCCCTGCATCATGGTCATGCTGAAGCCTCGGCGCAGGGTGTCCGTCCACCAGTTCATGAACGACAGCTTCATGGTGCTGTTGGCCAGCGCGCCGCTCCAGTTATGGCGGATGTTCTCGCCGGCGAAGCGGTTTAGGTCGCTCATCATGGACTCGGCGATCATGCCGTGGGTATTCGCGAACTCCTTGGCCTCTGCCGATCCGGCCCGCGCCGTGTTGCGCAGCAGGTCCCAATACGGAAGCTTGTTGTAGCCGGTGGTCGTGATGATGGTGCCCAGATCGGTGATGCTGGAGATCACCGCGCCGGCCAGCTTGCCAGCCGTCTGAATGTTGCGAATGTCCTGGCTTACCTGCGCAAGCCGGGCACTCTCCGGCGAGCCTGTCACACCGGTGACGATGTCCCAATAGGCCTGCGGGAAATTGCCAGCCACCCGCTTGAGCCCACCGTCTGCCTGCTTGGCCAAATCGTTCTGCAGCTTGAACTGGGCATTCGGGTTGGGGCCGTATCGCTCCACCAGCCCAATATCGCGGGCCATGCCGCCCACATGCCCTCGCATGGCGTCGTACATGGTGCCCATGCCGAATTGCTCGTTGTAGGACAGATAGGCCTGCCCGTCTGCGAAGTGGATCTGCCGAGAGTCAGCACGGTTGTTGGCGCGCGCTCCGCTTCCCTGGAACTGGCCGGGCACCAGCTTGTTGAGACCGTCCGTGGAGATTGTTCCCCAGGCCGAGCGCAGGAAGTCCAGCACTTCGCCATCATTCATGCGGCTGCCATCTGCGCGCAGGTAGCGGCTGCGGTCAAGCAGGGGCAGAGTCTTGCCGGCCCACTCGTCCATTCCGGCGGCGCGCACCCGTGCAGAGTCATGGGCCTGAGGCATGTAGCCATAGTCCAGCCGCCCTACATCGCCGCCGGCGGCATTGAAGCGCTGGCGCAAGTTCTCGATGGTTCCCAGCCAAGCCTTGGCGCCGGCCTGTGCCAGCTGGTTGCCAGTGTTGCCCTGGCCCTTGGCAAAGATCTCGGCAATCAGGTCGCTGGTCATCTGCGGGTTCTGGGCATCGAAGAGGAACATCAGTGCGCGTCGGCCCAGGCTGGCGTCTTGCCGGCTGGCCGTGGCCTCCACCAAATCCATCAGTTGGGACATGGCCTGGCGCTTGATGCCATCCGCATACAGGTTGGTGTTGTTGATGTCCTCCACCAGGGCATTGCTGCGGCCCGAGCTCAGGTTGGTCTGCAGGTCCTTCACGCGCTGCTCTGTGGCGGCAGTGGCCACTATCTGGCGCTTGGCGTTCTGTAGCTTGCGCCGTGCCTCGGCCTGCATCTCCTGCATGGCCAGCTGCGAGCCTTCCAGGACCTGCTGATCGTAGGGCTTGGCCATCCAGCCTTGAGGATCGTCACGGGCCAGCCTGCGCATGGCGGCAGACAGCCTGTCCTCAATGCCCTGAATTTCCGATGGGGTCAGCTTCCGGCCGGCGGCCTGGGAAACTGCCGCGATACACTGCGGCTTCATAGCCATATGGAAACCTTTCTCTGGACCATCAAATTCCTGGGCGCGCTTGCGGCCCTGGTGTCTGTCGTACCCCTGGCCATCTGGGCCATGAGCGGTAGCTGGCGGCATGCCCTGTTCGCACTCAAGCAGTACCTGCTCATCATGGGCGGCTTTGTGGTGGTGGGCGTGGGCCTTGGCGTGCTGAGCATCATTGCGTCCTGATCGCGCATTCAGCCGCCACCTGCAGCAGTGGCACATCCTGCAGCTCGTCGGCCATCTCCTGACGCAAGCGGGCCATCAGCTGGGATAGCGGCTCTGGCGCATCCATCCCCTCCAGCCTGATCGGCATGTCCGGTGCCAAGGCTTCAATGTCGGCCGCCCTGGCCTCCAGCCCTGCAATCTCGTTTTCTGCCTGCATGCCGCCGGCTGTCGGCTCTTGCCGGCCTGGTGCGGCTAGCTCTGCCCGGGCCGGTGCTGCTTCGGCGCGTGCGGCCGGGGCTGCTGCCTGCTCTGGTGCACGCGCGGCACGGCCAGCACTGCCCTGCTCTGCCACCATTCCAGCAGCTTCTGCAATCGGGTTGCGGGCAGTGGGCGGCGCATCGATGGAGGCGCGGTCTGCGCGGATCACATTGAGCTGGCGGTCGAGCACGTTCAGAGCGTCGAAGGACTGCTGGGCTGCCGCGTTCTGGTCCAGGGCGCCTTCAATGCGCGCAATGCGGGCCGAGTACTCGTCGCGCAGGTCATTCAACTGGCGCTGCGCCTGGGCCTTGGCCTTCTTGAAGCTGATGCCTTCGGCCTTCTGCAGGTCGCGGGCCAGCACATTGACCGCCGGCAGGGATGTATCCGGCACCTGGGCGCGCAGGCTGTCCAACTCAAGGCGCATCTCGCGCACCGCCCCGGGGTCTGCCCGGCCTGCTGCATCGGCCAGCAGCTCGATGCGCTGGCTCTCCATGCGGGCAATCATGTCGTCCATCACCCTGGTGCTGCGCAGTACTTCGACTGGCAGCAGGTCTGTCACGCTGGCGCGCGTGCCGAGGCTCAGCTGGTCGGCAGCCCGGGCCATGGCGTTCAGGTGTGCATTCGCGGCCTCGATGTCGCCGGCCCGGCCCAGGTTCCAGCTATCAACCGCCTCGCGGATCTGCAGCACCCGGGCGGCATCCACCACGTCATCAGACACCCGGCCCATGCCCTGCACCGCCTCGGCAACCTGCGTGCGTGCAGAAGGCGGCGCTTCGCCGGCGCGGGCCGCCTCGGCTGCTGCAGCACCTCGCACCCGGGCGCTGCGCATGGCCATGGCGCCAAAGCCCAGCGGCAGCAGTGTGGAGAGGGTCAGGCCCACCGGGTCAAAGGGATCGTACTGATCGGCCAGCTTCGAATAATCGGCCCGCTGCAGGATCTCGCGCACGGCCGCCTGCTGCCCGATGTAGGCCACCGGGCCGCCGCCCAATGCCAGCCCCACCGTCTGGCCAACCGTCTTGCCTGCCACCGGCAGCGCAAAGGTCGCTGCCTGCACTGCCGCCGTCACGCCTCCGACTGCCGTGCGGGTGCCAACGTCCACGCCTTCCATAGCCAGGCGGTCGGACTGGGTGAAGCCCTCTTCCGTACCTGAGATGACGGCGCCTGCAAGCGGGTTGCCCGTCACCAGCATCGCGCCCACGGCCTTGCCACCCACACGGAACAGTTCTGACACAGCAACCTCTGCTGCATGGGTGGTCAGCGGGTCCGGCAGCATCGAGCGCCCAGCATCGCGGACCACGCGCCCGGCGGGGGACATATAGTCCGGCCCCTGCTCGAGCAGCTTGCGCGTGGCGTCCTGGGACTGGCGCCGCTCATCATCTGACTGGGTGGAGAACATTCCGCCTGCGCTGCCCTCGGTAGTGGCCAGCACCTGGCCAAAGGCTCCAAGCACATCAGCCGTCGAGCCGGCCACATCCGTGGCGCCTGCAGCCAATCCCCTCGGTGCAGCACTTATCGTGCCCCACAGGCTGAAGCGTGGCGCCTGCCTGGGCGCTTGGCCCGGGCGCTGGGACAAATCCGTTGCCTGGATGTTGAAGTCTTCCTGGTATGCATCGAGAAGCGACATTACTTGACCTCCACAAACACGGGTTGGCCGCGGCTGTTGGTGACCAGGCCGCCGCCGGCCTGCACGGTGTAGCGGCCATTGCCACTAGTGATCAGCGCGGCCTTTGGCAGGTTCTTGACGAAATCGTCAGCAGACATGGGTGTCTGACCGACATAGACCTGACCGTCAGGCAGCTGCCCGGCCACGGCGCCGCTGTTCAGCTGCTGCAGCTTCTTTTCGAATTCGTTCGCCGGCACACCATAGGGCAGCACGAACTTACGGCCATTGCGCTCCGCAACGCCACCAGAGGCAAGCGCCACAGCGCCGGGGATGGAGATGGCGCCACCGCCTTCTGCTTGCTTGCCGTAATAGATCATCAGTGCGGCATCGATCAGCGTTTCCCGGGCCTGGCCTGACACAGCATTGCCGTACTCGCTGGCGATGCGCGCGCGAACGCCTGTGATTGCAGCGTTGTCCTCCTTGATCGCCTTGTCCTTGAGAGCCTGCGAGCCGCGCAGGACCAGCTCGCTGGTGTAGCGTCCCTGAGTAGTCGTGCTCCCGGCCATGCCAAGAGAGATTCCGAGCGCCTGATCCTTGGGCGCCATCTGGCGGCCAAGAGCCGAGGCCATGGCCGGGCCTACGGTGCTGGCAACCTGAGCCAATGCAGACGACTTTTGTTCTACTGGAAGTGCTTGAACTAGTCGGCTGAATTGCTCAACCTCCGTCCTCATCAAAGGTGACACCGGCTGGCCAACCACACCACTGACAACAAATGCTTGCTCCGCACGCTTTACCAATCCCTGCATCATTGAAGCGATGCTTGAGGTATCCAGTGCTGTGATGGAAGGGAGCACGCCACGCTCTTGGGCGGCCAGTAGCGGCTCTTCACGGTAGTCCTTTACCGACTGCTGGAAGACCGAATCCATACGGTTTACGTTCTTTTCGATTTCTGGGCTGGTGCCGGTCTGGTTCAGCTTCGCCCTGGTCTGTTGCAAGATCTGTTGTTGCACTGCCAGTGGCTGGGTGCCGAAGGCGCTCATTTCCGGCGCCTGGCGCACCAGTTCCGGGACAGCCTTTGCGAACGGTGTGCCGGCAACGGTCTGGGATAACTGCGTCACATAGTCATGGCTGAGCGCTTTGCCGGTCATGACCAGGCCCTGGGCGGCGGTGTACGCGGCCTGCGCTCGGTCCAACTGTGCCCGGGCCTGAGCTTCTGCCCGGGCCCGGGCAGCCTCTGCGCGCTGGATATTGCTCGTCTTGAAGCCTTCAATCTGGGTGGACAGCTGCAGCCGGCGCTCTGGCGTCAAGTCTGCAAACTCTTCGCTGCCCAGCGCCTTGGTCACCTGATCCAGGCTGCCGTTGTTGTTGCGTGCGTCCTGCACCATCGTGGCAGCCTTATTGAACCGGGTGGCCTCCCGCCAGTTCTGCTGCATGCGGCCGAGCTGCTGGGCATCCAGTCCGCTGAATGGGCCTTGCTGCTCGAAGGCAGTGGCCACCATGTTGTTGGCCTCTTGCGGATTGCGCAGGTACATGCGGCCGGCGGTTTCCAGTGTCTGGTCCAGGCCGGCGCGCACGTCTGACTGGTCACGCTCCATCACGGCCCTGCCAACACCACGACCAAGGTGCGATGCTCGGCTGTCCAGCCTGGCCTGAACCTGACCGCGCAGCGCCTCAGGCACGTTGCCCATCACGCCGCTGATCAGGTCCGTGGACTGCTGCTGCCACTGCTGAGCGGCCTGGTCCTTGGCGATCTGACCACCCTTGATGCCCACGCCCATGGCATCGCTGGCTTCATCCAGAGAGGACATGGCCCGCTGCATGATCGTGTCGGCATTGGCCCGGTCTGCTGCCTCCTGCAACTGCTTGCGCTCACGCAGCTGCTGCTGATCGATCCGCTGCAGGTCCTGACCAAAGCCGGCCACGGCCTGCCCGATGGCCTCGCCATTTGCGCCAGGCACCACCTCAGGCGCACGCTGCGGCCGTGCCGCCAGCTGACCAAACTCTTCCCCTGCTGGTATGCGTGCCATATCTCAGTCCCCCATTCCACTCTTGCCGCCGAAATAGAACTGGCTGGCAGCATCATTGCCGGGCAGCGTGACTTGCTGCGTGCCCTTCCAGCCTGTGTACGCCTGACCGCCAGCAGAAAGCAGAGAGCCGGCAAGGGAGTTGCCGGCCGACTTGGCATAGCCCTTTGCCTGCTGGGCCAGTGAATCGGATTCGCGGCGCCCGCTGAGGATGGTCATCTGTGCATCCTGCTCAGCAGCACGAGCAATCTCTCGGGTGTTGATCAGGCTGAACTCATCCAGCGCCGTGTTGTTTCCGGCAATGGCTGCCCGCGCTGCTCCAATCTCGCGCCGGCCCTGGCGCCGGATCAGGTCGGCCTGCTGTTCGGCAGTGGCGGCTGTGTACCCGGCCTGCTGGCCAGCGGCCACAGCCGCATCCGAGCGCGCCTGATACTGGCTGATGCCGCTGAAAAGAGTGCCGGCCGCCCCGGCAACCGTGCCCCAGCCCCCTACCGCCGCCGCTGCACTCGATGCAGTGCTCGCTGCGGTTGCCAAAAACTCAAGTCCTGTGCACATGCTTACGCCTCCAGAATTACGCCGCAGCGCTTCATGCCCAGCCGCTCGAGCAGCTGGACGGTTTGATCGGTATGCACGCCTGTGGTCACGCCCTGCTGGATCAGCTTGGCGCCCAGGTCGCGGGCCCACTGGTGGTACTTGCGGGTCAGGCGCGCAGCTGCAGTGCCGCCGCGATGCTCTGGCGCCAGGAATAGAGCAAGGTCCGTGGTCATCAGGTCATCGCTGGCCCAGTGCTGGAACGCTGTTGCCATCAGACCGCCGACCACCTCGCCTGCCTCTGTCTCCGTCACCCAGACAAAGCCCATGGGGGACTGAACCAGGGCGGCCAGCGTGTGGCCAAGGCGCGCAGGTGAAAAGGTGATGCGGCTGAAGCGCGGGCTCTCCGCATGCATGAGCTCGCCCAGATTGATCAGGACTGGCAGGTCATCAAGGGTTGCTTGTCGAATTCCCATGGTCACCCCGCGTTGATGGTGATGCCGCGAATCACGGCCAGGAGGAAGAACGGGTAAGGCTGGTCCTGCTTGATTGTGAGCAAGGACTCTTTGTCCCAACCACTTACCGAAACCTCCTGCAGCCCCGTGAAAGCAGGGACTGGGCGATCCAGGACCAGCGTGTCTAGCTTTCTGTATGGCAGATCCTCGGCCGGGTTGTTGCCTGACTGCACGGTGCCTCCCACGCTGGCCAGCAACCTGAGCTGAATGCTGTGCATGCTGGTGGCTTGCCCCTGGGCCGTGCCGGTGCCCGTGCCAACTTCTGGCGCTTCCAGCTGAATCGTCGCGGTGTATGGAAGCCCCACGGATACCTTTTTGGCGTTCCTGGTCAGTGTTATCGCTCCGCCCGATACCGTCAGGTCTCGCTGCACGATGTCATCAGCCAGGACCGAAACCGTCTTGCCTTCCAGGTGGCCGAGGCCTGTCCATGTGGCTTTGGAGACAGGATCTGTCAGTACGGCTCGGCAATCATGCGGCCCCAGCACTTGATCGCTGTCCACCCACGCGCTGCCCCAGTCCAGGCGCTCGATGTAGCGAACCGTATTGCCATTGACCTCTCGGCGCACTACAGCATAGGTACGGTCTTCCGCGCCCACAGGCACGGTGGCGATGCTTTCAATGAAGCCATCGGTGTGCAGGGGCGTGCACGCATAGACGTTCTGCTCGCTCGAGTAGGTCATAGCCAGCGCTGATCCGTCTTCGAGAATCAGGAACAGAATCGACTCTGGCACCTTCTGGTAGGTCATGCCCACGATGCCAGGCCGGAAAATCTGCTCGCTAAAGATGCTTGCTTCGCTCGAGTCAAAGCCGCCGGCAGTAAGCGGGAACATGCGGCGCAGCACGCGCGCACCACCTTGCATGTACAGAACCTCAGTGCCAATCTGCACAGGACGCACAGGAGCGCTACCCCAGCGCGTGATCATGGGCAGCTGCATGTTTGTCTGGGTGATGGGCTTCTCCACACCGCCCTTGCCTTCGAACTCAGCATCCGCAGTCAGCACCAGCAGTGACGCTCCGCTGTGCAGGAACAGGATGGGGTTGCGTTCGTTGCTGCTGACGGTCTTGTACACCGCCGAGTCATCGTTGGTGCCAGGGGTGAAGTTGAAGTACAGCCCCGACATGCTGCCCCAGAGGGACTGCGGATAGCGCGCGGTGTTGGCGAACCACAGACGCTGCTCGTGGAATGTGCAGGTCGCGGGGTAGCCGTCGAACTGGTTCCAGATGGAGCCGCGCAGAATCCAGGCGTCTGCGGGCACGGCCAGATCGTTGGTCAGCACGGTCATGATGATTGCCTGTGCCACCGTGGGGCTGTCAATGCTGATGATCTTTACCGAGCCGCCGCTGAGCTCAACCCACTTGCCAACGTCCTCAGAGCGCCACCCATCCGCGCCCAGCGGCAGCGCCACCTGGGAGCCTATGGGCAGATCCTTTGCTCCGGTCGCTGGAGTGATGGTGGTCTGTGGTGTGCCCTCAAGAATCCAGGTGTTGGCCGCTGCTGATGAGGCAGAGAAGGCAACATCGACAGTGGCCGTTGCGCTGGTGCTGCTTCCCACCGCCGTGATAGTCGCCGTACCTCCCGCCCAGGT
The DNA here is from genome assembly GCF_000761245.1 of Comamonas testosteroni. Taxonomy (GTDB): domain Bacteria; phylum Pseudomonadota; class Gammaproteobacteria; order Burkholderiales; family Burkholderiaceae_C; genus Comamonas; species Comamonas testosteroni_C. The sequence goes on from NZ_AWOR01000069.1 coordinate 12,234, forward strand.
AATGGTGCGGCCAACATCGGAAGCCAGGAAGAACGCGCCGCCTGCTGTCAGCGTCCTGCCTGCCCCGACTGTCGGGTCGCTGATGGTCATGGTCACAGCCGCGCGGTGGCCAATTTCGCCGAGGGCGCCAGGATTAAATGGCACATCTCCAAGAGTCCAGCGGTTGTCTGAATACCGCAGCAGACGCCTTGGAGGGTGTGCCGGGTGACAGATGATCATGGTGTCCATGCTCTGGGCCACATCGATCTGTGCAATCTGGTCTGCTGTGTATGGCGTGGCTATCGTGTATGGGCTGCCACCGTCAAGAACGAGTGCGTCTCCCTTCCAAACCCTCATGTACAGATGTCCGAACTCCAGCATGTAGGAGCTGTCACGGGTGAAGATGAAGGGGATCAGCCGGACGGCCTGGGCTTGGTTGCCTGCCCCACCCAGGAAGGCCAGAGGCGGCCTGATCGTGGCGCCACCATGGCGCACCACAATCATGTTGTCGCCCACCTTCATGCTGCTGTTGAACTTGTCGATGTCTGCACGGCCTCGCAAACGTGGGCTGAGCACGCCGGCCGTGAAGTTCGTGGTGATGAGTTGCAGTCGCGGCATTAGAGTCTGGCCTCCAGAAATGGACTGTTGCTGGAGAATTCCTCCGGCGGGTTCTCCTGCCCGTCCACCGACTTGGCGCGCTTCCAGGCCACCTCGAATTCCTGAGCCTTCAGCTGTGCAAGGCTGGTGCTCTTGGTAATCGGGTATGCCAGATCCTTGACCATGCGCTTGATCATGATGTCCGTTAGGTTCGCATCCCAGGCGCTTTCTGGCAGGTCAGCTAGATACCGGACATTCAGGACAGTGGCATTGGCCAGGATCTTGCGGTCTTCATATTCGAAGTCCACCTGGCACCTGTTCACGCTCACATCCAGCAGGCGCAGAAAATCACCAGGCACAGCGAACTGTTGATTCCAGCCAAAGGCTGGCGCTTGGGCCAAAGGTGCCAGCTGCACCCGGCGCACAAGGCAGTTCCAAGGGTGGGCACGCAGCACATCGCGCTTTGCCTGTGGGTAGATGTTTGCGCAGCGACGTGCGCGGTCTGTGTTCTCTGTCAATGACGCAATGGCCGAGTCTCCCAGCAGGAGCAGCGCATTCGTGCAGATTTCGATGTTGGTGGCCATTGCATCCTCTCAAAGCAAAACGGGGGCACACGGCCCCCGCTGTTTCACATCGAACCAGGGCCCGGCCCGTGGTCAGTCGTACGTGATGTGGTCAATCTCCAGGCGGAACTGAGCGTTCGCAGTGGGAGCTGCACCACCCAGAGTGGCGTAGACCTCGACGTCCTGCGGCGCGACGTACTCGACGCCAGCAGCCACCAGTGCGCCGTTGTTCAGGTCAACACGGCCAGCAGCCGCTACATCCACCGCCGATGCGATGCCGGCCGCATTGATCACAGCCTTTGTCGCAAAGTCGCGGATGCCGACGCTCAGCGTGACGCCAGCGCCCATCGCGGCCATAGAGCCCTTGGACGAAGCCAGGAAGCGCGCACCCTTCTGGATGCGAATGCCGCTGGCAATGGTGTCGTTCTGGGCCCAGGCTGCCGTGGCCGGGCTGGTGATGATGAGCGTGCGCTTCTTGCCCACCGAGTTGGACAGAGCCTTGCTGTTCGCAGCGATCAGCGCAGCCTGACGGGAATTGATTTCAGCCATGGTCTGGTTCTCCTATTCGTTCAGGCCGATCACTGGAAGGCGATCTCGACCACCTTCTTTTCGTCTTCGCGGCCTGCACCGTAAGACGCGCCCAGGGACACCTGCCAGGCATCCTTCTTGTCGCCGCGACGGGTGACGTTGCCTTCCATGTAGCCTTCACCCCAGTGAACGCCGGAATTGCACCATGCGACGGCGTAATAGACGCCACCGATCAACTCGAGGTTGTTGTAGGGGATCCAGTTGAAGCCCATCCAGCGACGGGATACATCGCCTTCCTGCAGCATCTTCACGGCCAAGAAGTCGGCAGACGTGAGCGTGGTGTCGCTCAGGATGTCTTCGAGCATCTCGTCGTTGTAGGTGATGTTGAGAACTTCACCGTTGTGGTTGTCAGCTTCGTTGCGGCGGAAAATCTTTCGCGCCTGGATCAGCTTGGCCTTGGTGAAGCCGGCGCCGCCAGCAGCAATCTTCTGGTTGGTAGGCAGAACGATGCTGGAGCCGTCCTTGAGCAGCTGGGTGCCGCGCAGAGCGCGATAGATGATGTCGTCCAGGCGGCGATTGCGCTTGGCCGTCAGGTTCTGCATGTAGTTGCCGCCGGTAACCGGGTTCACGAGCATCTTGGGGATGTCGTTACGGTCCAGAGGCAGAGCTTCATAGAAGTCGGCCATGTTCACCACACGCGCGGTGTGATCGGCTACCGACCAGTTGGTGTCGCCGTGGCGCACGGTGTTCTCTTCGAGCAGAGAGCCGTCATCGCCCAGCTTGTTGATAGTGAACGCTTCGCCTTCGATGGTGCCGCGCGAAGTAGCAGCGACGGAAAGGCGGGAATCTTTTTGAGCGACTTCATGACGGATCGTGCGATCCCACTGAGTCACGAACCACTGAGGAATGGTGGGCATTTGGATACTCCAGTTGAATGAACGTGTCAGCCATTCAGGGTGTCCAGTTGCCTGGGCCTGCAATACGGCAGATCGGCCGGCTTGCTTGCCTTCTGCTCGGGCTGTTGCAGGGTGTCCGCTTGCCACGGCGGGCCTGTGTTGGCCCGAAGTGTCAAGCGGCGTTAAGTCTCAAATCCCGAACGATTAGGGGTTCTGCTGTTCGAAGTACTGGCGAACCTGTGCGCTCACAGCGGCATGCTGGGGGTGCTTGCGGTCGCGGTATGCCTCGGAGGCCATGAGGCTATCCACGTTTGCAGCAGGCGATGCTGTGCCGGTGCGGGGTGGGCGATCTTCACGCATCTCCTTGCCCAGCGCGGCCATGATCTTGATAAAGGCTGGGTTCGTTCCCAGGCCAGCCTGCACGGCTTCTTCGGCCAGACCGGAAGGCAAACCATGCATAGCGCGCTGAGCCGCGCTCACTCCAGCGGTGTATTCGGATTCAGTCCCCCACACTTGCTGCAGAGCAGAACGAGCTTGGTCTGCTGTCTTCTGGGCCGCACCGTTGAGCATTTCCGGCACCAGAGAGAAGTACTCTCCCATGACGAATTGATACTGCTCGACCGACAGTCCAGCCTTGTGTGCTCGCTCACGAAAGGCGGCGGACATGGTTTCATCCATGGCCACATCCTTGAACTGGTCAGGGATGTCGAAGGAGTACTCGCTTGCATTGGCTGGCACTGCAGGTGGCTGGCCCAGCTTCTGAGACAGCGCGCCATAGGCTTCGCCCAGCTTCTTGGCGCTGGCCGCCATGTCGATCTGACCATCCGCGCCATTGACGCGATGCTTCTCGGGCAGCCAGGACAAATCGTCGGCGCCACCAGCAGCAGGCGCGGCAGCACTCGGGGCCGGTGCAGGCGCTCCAGCAGACGCGCTCAACAGGGATTCAGCTGCGGCCGGGGCGGGTGCTGCACCAGATGCAGGTGCGGGGGCGGCTGTGGTGGTGGTTGCAGCTTCAGACATAGTGCTCTCCTTCAAGTGATAAAGCCCGCTGTGCGCGGGCTGGGGTTGGTGGTTGCTTACGTTTCGTCGCCTGGACTGTCATCAATGCCGGCCACACGGTTGACTCGAGTCACGATGTACTCGACGACCTCGCGCCGTGCGGCATCGCGGTAGGTCTGCAGCACGGCGTCGATGCCGCCCTCGCAGTGCACCTTCGCGCTGGCGGCGAAGCGCTTGTAGAGGTCTTCGAAAATCGCCTGGCCGCGTCGGTCTTTCTCAAAGATGTCGTGGTACAGGCCATCCAGCCGCTGTCGTTCGTCATCCTGGCTCATGCTGCCCTCGCTACTCGTTGAGCCATCGCGCCCTGCATCTCGGCCTGACCTTGTGCGGCCATGGCCTGCTGCTGGGCCTGTGCTTTGGCTTCCTGCCGCTGCTGGCGCATCTGCATCACCATGCGGGCATCGCGGATGAGGGTTTGCTTGATGCCGCGAAGTTGGGCCTTCTCGCGCGCGGCTTCTTCCCAGTCGTAGACATCGAGGATGGCTGGGTCTTGCAGTGCCTGGGCCTTGTTGGCCAGGTCTGCCTCGTAAACGTCCATGGCGCTGACGTCCTCAAGCTTCTGGGCGCGGGCTAGGGGGGAGAGGTAGCGCACGGTGAACGAGCGGTTCAGCAGCGACTGGGGAGGCTGGCCCACTAGGGCGAAGCGGCTACGGATGTTGGCGCGCCACACGATGCCGAATGCGCGCTCGATGAGCGGCTGCAGGAACTCGGCTTGGAAGCGGCCGAACATGGGGCCCATCATCTGGCGCAGTGTCTGCACGCGAACCTGCCATTCGTAGGCTGTCTTGGCCTGGCCTTCAACGGGGGGCAGCTGGTCGGCCATCAGGATCTTGCGCACCGTGGCCTGCATGCCTTCAACGGCGATAGCCCCTGCGTCTGGGTTTGCACCAGTAATCAGAGGCTTCACGCTCTCCACGCTGTTGGCCACGATGATCTTGCGCGGGCCCATCTTGATGTTGCGCGGGTTCAGGACGCCATCGTCTTCGGCGATCAGCATGGGAGCCTGGGTGGACTCCATGCCCATCAGAACCCACTTGAACACCTCGTTCAGAGTCTTGATGGTGGGCAGCGCATCAGCGACGGGTCCCGTTGCATAGGGAGAGTTCGGCAGGCGGTACCAGCGCGGCACCATGCACGGGAACTCTTGATAGCCACCCTCGCGCAGCACATGGTTGCTGTTGAATTCGAGATGGCAGGCCGAGAAAGGCATGTTCTTTCCGAAACGCGCGCCCACGGCGTAGACCTCGCGCGGCTCGATGGCCAGCAGCACGCACACCTTCTCGTCCAGCTTGTTGGTCTGGTACTTCTCGCGGGAGCTCTCCGAGATGTTGTCGAGGCCGTACTCGGCCACCAGCTGCGAGATGGTCATCTCAAACTGGCGGTACACGGTGTCAACGATGCCGGCGGCGCGGCTGGAAGCGATGCAGCACTGACCAATGGGCCAGGACTCGAAGTAGAAGCCGCCCTCTTCTGCCTCGTCCATGTACATCACGAACCAGCCAGCGGTGAAGGCGTCGAGCAGACTGTCGAATGCCTCGCTGTCGAAGTTGGCCGCGTGGATGTTCTCCCACATGAACCTGGCCATAGTGTCCAGCCAGGCGCGTTCCTCGTCGGACTCGTGGCCCACGTCCATGTCGAACCAGCGGCTGTTAGCAGGCACCATGCCGCCCATCAGAGTGGATACACCCACCTTCAAGGACTCGGGCGCCGTGCTGTCGAAGATGCGCGCCTTCTGGCTCTGCGCATCGGTGGCGGAGATGATCACGCTGTCCAGGCCATCCCCGCGGGCCGGGTTGGTCCACTGGTAGCACTCGCGCCATGTGCCAACGCTGAGCTGCTTTTCAGCTTCCAGGCCGGTGTGGCGCTGCTTGATTTTCTGGACGTCTACGGGCATCAGACCCCCAAAGTGGTGCGAGCAGAGTCACTGCTCAGGAGAGAGTTTTCACGCAGAGCACGGCGCGCCATCTGCGTCTGAGCATTGGCGGCCGTGGCTGCCTTCTGCTCAGCTTGCGCCGTTTGCTGTTGTGCACGAGCTTCTGCGTCTGCCTGGGCTCGCTTGGCAGAAGACTCAGCCGCTGAGGCTGGGTTGATGCCAACGATATCCAGGGCTTTTCCAACAAGGCCGCCGCACATGGTCAGCTCTTCGCAAAGCCGTTGGCGTCGCGCTGCACGGCGACATCAGCAGGCAGAGGGCAGACATAGCCTTCGGTAGAGAGAATGGCTCGGCCGCCGTTCTTCTTCACCTGCTTCATGGCTTCGGCATGAGAGGGAAGCTCGGCGCGAGCAGAAGGCGCGGCGGCAGCTGGGCGCAAGGCAGCCATGCCTGCTGCCACGCCCTTGGCAATCTCGGCCTTGATGAAGGCGGCCAGGTCGGCGGGCATCTCGAAGGCAGGCGCGGCGGCAGCTGGGTCGGCGGAGTCGGGGTCTTCGACTGGCGCACCGCCCTCAGGCATGAATGCGTGGTCTTCGTTAACTTCCGGTGTCTCGGGTGTCTGAACGCCGGGGGTTTTGATGGATGCTGCGCGGGTGGAACCAGTAGCCATTGCGGTACTCCTTGAAATACCGCGCAGTGTCAAGGTGTTGGCGGGTCAAGTTCCCGAACGAATCTGATGCGCGCTGAACGTGGGACGCTCCGTGGGCACATCCTCCCAGCCCTTGCCCATCACCTCACACCAGATGCAGAGCAGCGACAGACCGTCCATGAACTTGGGTTGCGTGCCCGGCGTGTTGCGCAGCGCCGCGAACCAGCTCTTGTGCTTTCCCATGCGACCAGAGAGCCTGCCCATACTCCAGCCGCTGCGGTTCAGGTCAGTGACCACTCTCCACCAGTCCACATGCTTGGCTTCAACGATCATGGCTGCCCCTCCCAAATGCGTGCGCGCGCGCGAAGTCGCGGGCATCTGCTGTGTTCTCCCACGCCACAAACGCTCCCATTTCAATAGCGCAATGTGATGCTGTGGCGCTGGTACCATTGAATTTCAACGTCGAAACCCTTCCATGAACGATTCCATACACTTCCAGCGCTGTTCAGGCGTCAATGCTGGCCAGAGGATTGATTGCGCGTGCTGCCCCCACAGGAACTCGTCTGTGGCTCTGTGCAGCTCCGTGAACTCGGTTTCGTCCATGCTGTCGAAGTCAAGGCTGCGCGGGATGGCGTTGGGCTTGCCGTCCAAGCCGGGCACGAAGTCTGCATAGCCTGCGCCCATCGTCAGCCAGGCCCGGAGCTTGTCCAGCTCTGTGAAGGCTTCGGTGCGCTCGAGCAGCATCTGCAGCTTTTTGAAGAAGAACGCATGGTGTTTGGGGTTGCGGGGCATGCGGAAGGTGAACGCCATGGTGTCGCCGGGCTGCATGCTCACCACCGCCGCCCGGAACCGGGCATAGGCCCGCTGCCCTGCTGGGTCCATGCCGCACAGCTTCCCGTCCTGGCCTTTGGTGATGACGAGGCGGCTCATACCAGAGCCCCCAGCAAGTCCCCCTGCTCTTGCGTGGTCATGACAGGGACTGGGGAAATCGGGGTGATGGTCACCACCAGCTTTCCGCCCGTGACCGGTGCACCACGCTCTGCCGAGATCTTGCGCACCCACTTGTCGTCATCGATCACAACGCCCTTGAGGCTGTCCAACAGAACCTTCTGGGCGTTGTCCAGGTCCATGCATTGCACGGTGTCTTCCCAGCCGACAGGGTCACGCTTTGCACGGCGAAGCGCGTCCTGAGGGCAATGGGGGTGCAGCGTGTAGCTGATGGCCACTCGGCCAGTGATGGGGGCTCTAACACCGGCGGCCATGGCCAGCTTGTGCACCAGATCCTTAAACGCCTTGGCTTCGGCGCTGACGTAGGTCATGGCCTGGTAGAACTTGCCGCCCTTGGGCTTGATGACGCGGGTTTGCCAGTAGCGATTGGCACTCACAGGGTACGGAAGGGTAAGTGTGATCATGATTCGTTGCTCCTGCTTTTGATTGATTTACTGCCAGGGCTGGCGGCCAGCGAGGCCCAGCGCTTCTCGGTAGGCTCGGATCTGGTGGGCGCCCAGCTTTTCGCCGGACTCGTGGCGCTTCTGCAGCTTGTGGGCCCAGGCTTTGGGGTCCTTCTTCGTCTCTGTGCCGAAGGACTCGCGCACTTGCTTTGCCAGTTCGGCCACTCGCTGAGGGTTCGCCGGTGTCTGCTCGAGCAGCGGCACTTGCTTCTTCGGTGAGGCCCGGCACAGGTCCCGGAACTCGAAGACGTTTGGCGGTTTTGAGGACGGCAGATGGTCCAGCGCGTAGCGGATATCGCCGGCGGTGAAGCCCAACAGGCGCTTGTTCCACTCGGCTTGCACGTCTTCGATGGGGGTGGCGCCAAGACTCCGGTCCCACGCTGCACCGTATGCCGCGCCGAGCTTTCCGAAGAGCCACTGGATGCTGCTGAGAGCTTCTGTCGTCATGGTCAGGACTCCAAAAACATCGTTTCGCCGCGGGGCGTGATGTCGATGACGTTGCGCGGCATGTGCTGCTGGCGGTCTGGGTGCACCCGTCCTGTGGCGCGCTCCCAGCGCTGCATCTGCTCTTCACGGTCCCGCTCGGCAAAGGACTGCAGCTGGCGCGGTGCCTGGGGCTGGGCTTGATGGCGGGGCTGCACCCAGTCGGCGCAGAATCCCTGCCAGCCACGGGCACAGCAGGTCTTGAGCGCGTCTTCCAGGGTGTACGAAGCCTTCGCGGCTTCTGAGGCGATGTTGTCCAGGGCGGTTTGCGTCACCGGTGCGCGCTTGGCTTTGCGATGAGCAAGCCAGTCAGACCAGGTTGTGTCGGTCACACCTTCAGGTTTTTCAACCTCAGGTTTTGCAGCGCGGCTTTTTGGTATTTTTTTAGTATTTGGTTCTATTCCTGGTTCTATTCCTGGTTTATGTGCAGCACGTTCACTACCCTTGTGAACGTCGTTCACTACCCCTTGTGCAAATGGTTCACTACCCATGTGAACGTCGTTCACTACCAAAAACGGGTCATCGGGGATGTTTTTGACCTTCTCCGGCACGCCGAAATGCAGGTTCAGCACGTACTGGTTGGGCAACTTTGCGTTGCCACGGGCCCGATGCAGGACACGCAGGTAGCCGGCCTCTTCCAGCTTGCCGATCTGGTCGACCACGGAGCGGCGGGAAAGGCCGCAGTCCTCGGCCAGCAGGTCGTGGCTGGGGTTGCACTGGCCACTGTCTCCGTTGTGGCGCTCGGCCAGCATCAGCAGCACCAGCTTCTGGGTGCTCGGCAGCTTCTGGCGGACTGCCCATGCAAGTGCGGACCAGCTCATGTCAAACCTCCGGCCAAAGTTGTTCCGTCTCGCTCATGCGCTGCACTTCGCGGCGATGCGAGTCCAGCCATGCGCGGGCCTGGACCTCTGGAACGCATTGGTAGTCCTGGGGAACCAGCTTCCAGCCAGCGTGGTACAGAAACTGGATGCACCCTTCCAGGTCCTCGTTTTTGATCCGGCTTACTGTGGATTCGGAGATCCCCATTGCAGCCGCTATCGCCGTCTGCCGAACCTCTTTCATCCCTTGCAGAACGCTTGCATACGCCTTGCGTGACCTTTCATGTGCGCTGTCAGAAACTTCAGACATGAACTTCACCTTCATCAGCAACCCTGAAGTCAGCGGGCACCGGGAATGTCTTGCTAACCTTCACCAGTTCAGCCAGGCGTTCCAGGAACTTGCGGTCATCCTCAATTCCAGTGGCTTGGCGGTACAGAGTGGCGGCGTCCGGAGACAACGGAGCGCGGCCATAAATTTCAGCAACTTGGCTCAGGCCAAAAATAACGGAGCGGTTCATGTCGTCATCCTTGAAAAATGTGTCGGTGGAAGATTTGGAAAACGCGATTGCAGAAGCTCTGCAGAAGTTCGCGCCCAAGGACTGGAGCTTTTCGGTGTCCATCAACGAGCTCAAATTCGCTCAGACATCGAGTCGCGTGGACGTATCCATGCACGCATGGGAAAGCTCGGACAAACCGTTCGAAGGGATGGACGTCCCGTTCTGACGGCATCACGCGGCCTCTTGTCCCGCGGGGGCGGCCTGCTCTGCGGTCAGGTGCGCAGCACTGGAGCGGATGTAGGCCCAGTCGAGCTTTTGGGTAAGTCCCTCGCCTCGGATGTCGCCGTTGGATTCGCGCTCGATCGCGACGGCAAGCTCAGGAGAGCAAGGCTTGTATCCATTCATGACATTCGAGAGATGCCCGATGGTCGTTCCACAGCGACGAGCGAACTCACCGCGTTCGGTTGGCGACAACGCCATAAGGTATTTTTTGAGGTTCATGCCTCATTGCACCACATGGTGCAATTCAGTGTCAATACCAAATGGTGTCATTCATGATGTCTATTCGGGGCATGTCGTCTTTATCTGAGATCCGAAAACACAACCTGAATGCACTTTGTGTCCGCCGTGGCTGGGTGAGCCGAAAGAACCCAGACACGGGGTCTCCCTCTGACCTGGTCAACCTGCTCGGCAGATCGTCCAGCTTCTGGAGCAACCGGCTTCAGGGGTCCCGCGACATCGGGGCCGAGCTTGCCCGTGAGATTGAGGAAAAGCTGGATCTGCCGAAGTACTCGCTCGATGGCGATGAAGAGTCCTCCGACTTTGTGAGCGTCAGCTTGCTGGCCGTGGAACTGGGAGCCGGACCTGGCCGCGTCGTCGAAATTGTTGAAGAAGCTGGAACATTGCAGTTCCGCCGCGACTTCCTGCGCAATGCTGGAGTGAGCCCAGCCAATGCGGCCGTGGTGAGCGTCAAAGGTGCCAGCATGGAGCCGACCATCAAGGATGGTGCTGTGCTGCTGATCAACAAAGCAGACCGAGAGCCAAGAGCTGGCCACATCTACGCCTTCAGCTGGGATGGCGAAATGATGGTCAAACGGTTTTTCAAGACCGAGGACGGTTGGATTGCCAGGTCAGATAACCCTGACCACGATGACATTGTTCTGGATGGTGCAACAGAAACCGCCGTTCAAGGCCGCGCCATATGGATGGGCGCAAAGCTTTAGGAGAAGTGATGTTTGCTAGGGTTCTTTACGCGACGGAAGACATGTCGCTCATGATTGACTGGATGGGAATTGGAAAGCTCATGGTTGTGCACAAGAACGGAAGCCGTTTTATAGCCGAACCATGGCAAAAGCGATTTTTCATGGACGTTATGTCAGTTCTGTCTGCACTTGGTCAGAAGATTGAGCCAGGGAATATTTTCTGCAAAAAAGTCATGGATGACTTTACCCACGCGCTCTATTCCTATCGCTCCCATAACCCTGCATGGGCGGTCATGACGCATGACGGGCCTCGTGGTTACACCCTTTCAGTGGTGACAGAGGTGCGAGATCACATGCGACAAATCGAAGCCATGCACAGCTAAAAACTCCTGCTGTAGAAACCATCAACAGACGCACAACGTCGAAATCAAAAAATTTTCGCATCAATGACACCAAATGGTATTGACATGCATGACACCGAATGGTGCAATACACCCATCGCAGCACAAAGCAGTAACGCAAAAGTGCCAGCGGTCAAGCCAATGACGAGAGCAGCGAAGGAATCCCGTAGCTGAGCAGCCGCCGAGGTCTGCGTCTCTCTGAGGCCGGGGGTGGAAGCCTGCAGCGGCTGGGAGATCCTGCAGTGCCAACCGTCACGCAATACGGGACAAACCAGAGCATCTTCTTAGAGGGTGCTGTGGTTTGAAGGAGGTCCACATGATCTGGCCATTTAAGAAATCAAAAGCCCAACAGCCACAGCCTGAATGGTGGGAGCAGTTCGTAGGTATGACGCTGCGCGAAGCGACCACCAAGTGGAGTGACCCACCACGGATACGACGTCATCACGGCGGGTGGATCGCTGAAAGCAGAACAGCTCGTGGAGAAGTCAAGAAGACCCCAGCTGCTGCTTATGAAAGTTGGCTCCTCAAGGCCGCTCGGATCTTCGATTTGAGGTTCTTCATTGCGTCGCATCCGTTCTAACAAAGGTATTTGAGGTGACCGAAATGTGCTCTTTGCCAGCATGCGGCCTGCATGTGCCTTCCCCCGCAGGGCTAAGCGGGGCCATCAAGATGACAGATGCAGTTCCCCTCAAATGGCTCAGGGTGGGCTTCATATCGAAGTGTTGCAGGCATCTGGTTGCAAACGGATGCCGGCGTAAATCTTGCGCGGTTCGATTCCGCAGCATCTGTCACCTTGATGGCGAAGTGCAAATGCACTACTCAACCGGCTCAACCAGCGCGGCCACAACGCGCCGGGGACAACACGGAGGCTCTATGTAGTCACTCACCATCTAATCAAAACACTCGCCTGCCCTGGGCGATACCAGGGCCAAAAACAAAAGCGTCTTCATCCGAGGGCGCTTTTCTTTTTTCACAAGGAGCAACCATGGAAATGCACATTTCACCGGCCACCAAGCACCGGGCCGAGCTGGCCAAGATCATGGCGGCAGCCGATTCGTTCCAGCCTGAGCGCGGGATCATCGCTGGCGGCGCACTCACAAGCGCTTTCACTGGCCGCGAAATCAACGATATCGACATCTATTTCGGCTGTGTTGGCGACTTCCAGTTGGCAGTGCAAGACGCTTATGACGAAGGCTGGTGGTGTGTGTCCGCAACTGATCGCGCGGTGACTTTCATCCGGGGCCCGCGCGTCATCCAGTTGATGTGCTTCGGCTTCTTCGCAAGTCCGGCAGAAATCTTTGATGCCTTCGACTTCACGGCCTGCATGG
>NZ_AWOR01000070.1 GCF_000761245.1 Comamonas testosteroni
AGGTGAAAACGGATGCGGTGATGCGTGCCATCAAGCTTGCCTCCCTGTTTCATGGAGGAATCTGTTGCCCTCTATGCCGCGCCCACCCGAAAGCATCATCTGACGGTAGTCTTCTTCGCTCATACCCGTCATAGTCGACACCATGTTCTGTACGCTGATGCCGTCGGTGGCGCCTATCTTCACCAGGAAGTAAATATTCCCGCCCAGTGCGATGCAGCGATTGAGGTCGCGCGCCAGCACGGACTGCTTCTGCTCCTCGGTCATCGCCCACTCGTCGAGATAGGCACGCTCGTTGGCGCGAAAGCGCTCACGGTTCTCAGCCTTCATCAGACTCATGCAGAACTGGTTGAGCCAATAGCCCTTGCGGGACTGCTCGGCGTCAAACACCGTGGTCCCAGGCACATCAAGATAAGGTTTGTTCAATGCCATAAAAACGTCCCTGCGGACTCAAAGATCCAGTACCAGTCGTTCACAGTGAGCCCTTGAGCAGCAGGGGGTGAACTGATCGTTAGCCGCTTGTTCCTCATCCGTCAAGTAGGCATCTCGGTGGTCAACCTGCCCCGACAGAACCCGAGTCAGGCAGGTTCCGCAGACCCCCTGCTCACATGAAACCATGACCTCCACGCCCGCCTCCAGCAACGCCTGCGTCACACTCTGCCCCGCAGCGACAGGAACGACTCGTCCCGAGCTCGCGAGCTGCACCTCGAAAGCAGTGTCTTCGCCGCGCGGGCCCGCATTGGCGGCCGCAAAGAACTCCCAATGCAATCGCTTCTCGCTCCAGCGCTGCTGGCGCGCAACTTCCAGCACTGCGTCGATAAAGCCCTGAGGACCACAAACGTAGAGATGCGTGTCCGGCGCAGCGTCGGCAAGCACGGCTTCTATGTTCAAGCGCTGCGAAGCATTGCCATCGTCAAAGTGCAGTTGCACCCGATCAGCGAAGGCAGAGGCCGCAATACGCTGCTGAAAAGCCATGCGCTGCCTGGAACGACCTGCGTAGTGCATGCGAAAGGATGCGCCAAGTACTGAAAGTCGCTCCGCCATGCACAGGATGGGCGTCACGCCTATGCCGCCGGCTAGGAGCAAGTGGTGCGGCGCATCAGGTTCCAGCGCGAAATGATTTCGAGGCGCGCTGATCTGCAGCACATCGCCTTCGGCCACAGTTTCGTGCACAGCCGATGAACCACCACGTGAGGCTGGATCGCGCAACACGGCGATCTGGTAACGATGACTTTCCGAAGGATCGTTGCACAGCGAATATTGACGAACGATTCCGCCGGGAAGGTACACGTCTATATGTGATCCAGCCGCAAAAGACGGCAAGGTACCGCCATCGATAGCCACCAGCTCAAGGCCACAGATGTCCTGTGCCTCTAGAGTGCGCCTCGCGACTCGAACCTGCAAAGAACTGCCGACGGTCATGCAGCCTCCGCACGCTCACGCGCCAGCAAGCGCTCAATGACGCGGCGGGACTGAACACCACCTGCATCAATGTTGAGCAGCAGCAATTTGCGGTCAGGCCAGCGAATCAAGTTTTCCTGCTGCAGCTCCAGCACCTCGGTGTCCTCGCTGAAGACCTTGCCCTGCCCCTCACGGATAGAGGCCGTCAAAGCCGCATCCTGTGGCTTGAACTGGCGGGCCATACCCCAGAAATAATGGTGAGTGGTTTCGGTTTCCGGGGTAATAAAGTCCACAACGATGGACGAAACCTTTTTGTCTGCCGGTGCACCATGACCGCCATGCCCGGCCAGAGCCACGCCCACCTCGATCATCACATGGCTGGGCGGCTCGAAATGGCATATCTGCCAACGGTCCACAGGCTGGTCATCGGGCAGGCCGTTGCCGCGCAATGCCATGCGCCAGAAAGGAGGCGCCTCAGGCAAGCCTTCCATGAAGCGGCTGGTGGTGACATGATCGCCCTCGACCTTGGTCGTGCAAGGCGTCTCGTCGATTTCCTTTTGCCCGATGGAGCTGGCATGCACATAGGTCTCGTGCGTCAGATCCATGAGGTTGTCGATCATGAGCAAATGACTGGCCTTGATGTGGTAGTAACCACCGCCGTAGGCCCATTGCGGATTGTCAGCCCAGTGCAGCTCGGGAATCAGCTTGGGATCGGCCTCCAGCTTGTTGCCCGGCCAGACCCAAACAAAGCCATAGCGCTCCGCGACAGGAAAGCTGCGGATTTCCGGAAACCCGCGGACGCGTTGGCCGGGCATGGCGATGGTCTTGCCCTCGCAGCCCATCTCCAGTCCATGGTAGCCACAGATCAGCTTTCCTTCACAAACAAAACCTAGCGATAGAGGTGCACCGCGATGAGGGCAAAAGTCTTCAACGGCAGCAACACCCTGCGGGCCTCGGTAAAAAGCCATGCGCTCATTGCAGATGGTGCGGCCCAAGGGCTTGTCTTGTGGGATTTCATCGGCCTTGCAGGCGACATACCAAGTGTTCAGCAAAAACATAACTGGGTCGTTATCAATACAGTGGGGAAATACATGCTTGGGAAATCAGTGCGCCGCAGCCACCGAACCCCGAAGAACCGCGACTCGGCCCGCGCCCGTGGCAAAAACAGCCAGCGCAGCGACAACCAGAGGCAAAGCGAAGACGTAGTAGAGCGAGGCAGGCTGCCAGCCGCCATCCAGCAGCAGCCCCGCCATGGTTGGCGCCACAATGGCGCCAATGCGACCAATACCGATGGCCCAGCCCATGCCGGTGGCGCGGACCTGAGCGGGATAGGTGGCAGGCACCAGGCCATAGAGGCCAGCCATCGATGCAAACAGGAAAATACCTACACCGACTGCAGCAGCAAATGCCCACGCAAGGCTGGTCGAAGCCAGGCCGAACAAGGCTGTAAACAGCGCATTGAGCAGCAGGCTGCCAATCGCCAGATTGCGCAACTTCGCCTTCACGGCAAGCAGACCAAACAAGCTACCGCCGGCGATGCCCCCCAGGTTGAGCAATACGCCACCCGTCACACCCTGCTGAGCCGACAACCCCGCCTGCACCAGCAGCTTTGGCGTCCAACTCAGCGAAAAATAAACACTGAACATGAGCAGGAAAAAGCCAGCCCACAGCATCAAAGTGGGACGTGCCAAGCCATTTTTGAACAGTGCTGCCACAGTGTTGCCTTGAACGGAATCGCCAGCAGTCGGAGCCGGCAATTGCGACAGCGAAGCATGACCCATAAACGCCATCAAACGATTGAGCTTCTCCAACGCGCCAGCCGGACGGCGGCTAAGCAAAAAGTCCACCGACTCGGGCAAACGCCACAAAACAATGGGAAGCATCAGAGCTGTCGTCAGGCCGCCAAAAACGAAGACCGAGCGCCAACCGTAATGTGTCAGCAGCCAGGCAGCCATGAGCCCCCCCAAAGTCGCACCAATGGGATAGCCGGTGGCTTGCAGCGCAATCGCAGTGCTGCGCCACTTCTGGGACGAAAACTCGGAAGTGATGACCCCCACGCTCGCCAGCATGCCGCCGATGCCGACGCCGGTGATGGCCCGCAGGGCTGCCAGCTCGATATAGCTTCGAGCCATGGCTGACATCAGCATCCCAACCGAAACCACAACGAGGCACAGCACGATGACAGGCTGGCGACCGCGTCTATCGGCTATGGGAGCGACGAACAGCGATCCAATGGCCATACCAATCAGCCCGGCACTGAACAAAACGCCCAGCTGAGCGCCATTGAGCTTCCATTCGGCCGCAACCGATGACGCAGTAAAGGCCATCACGAGCACATCGAAGCCATCGAGCATGATGAGCAAAATGCATATGCTGACGGCCAGCCATTGAAATGACGTCATGGAACCTTCGTCCATCGTCTTGCGAATGTCTTTCATACAGGTCCTTATCAGGAACGGGTTGTCTCTGGAGCTTTGTTATGCGCGCATCTATAGCGCTGTATTAACAAGCTTTTTATTTAGAGCCACACTGCCAAATTTGCTAAAACAGCGGGGTGAGGCTCGCCTGAAAAGTATCTCCATCAGAGTCCATCAACGCCAATGCACACATTGCGGTCAGCTATGCGTTTTAATGATGACTTTTCTTGCCCACTCAGAAGATCACACGGAAGGTAGTGAGATAGCCCATCAATCCGTGGGCATGGACGATTGCCTAGCTTCCACTTCAACATAGGACGGTGCAAATAACGCCATGCACGACGAGGAGTAATTCCGCATCGCTGTCGAGTGTCAGCTACTGTCTCCGATACTGCCCTTGAATAGGCGTCAGCTTCTGGCCCCAAAGCAGTCGTCGAAGTCTCGTCTAGGATCGGCAGCAATCGCTGCAAAGCAGACCTAGGGCGACAGCCTGCGAAAGGCTGCAATGGGTCGCAAGCTCCTGCTCGTTCGATGTGACAGCGGACATCCAGTGACCTAGCTCCCTCCACTTGATGGTAGCTGTCCGCTGCACACCTGAAACCCGGCATTGGGCAATCGTCGGCATCACTGCTCTGATGGCTGCTATGAGTCAGTGACCGATAGATTGCGATGCGGCGACGAGCAGCTGCAAAGACGACCTAGGAAACAGAAGTCGGCTTCAGGCTGATCTGAGTCATTCAGGATCCAGTGCCTGAACGGAGGCAATTGCCGACGTCAGCCGGTGAACGCCGTCAGTCCTGAAAGGCCGCTTTCCCCTTGGAACCGGCGCCCGATTGCGCAGTTCACCGCATACAGGCACGAAGGACAGCTTCTGCGCGCCGTGACGGGTTCATGACGACCCTAAGCGGCCTTTCCTATTTCGGAAATGAACGACTGCTACATGCAGTTCGGTCACACATTCAGTGGCGTCAATGGAGTGCTCGAAACAACCTTAGAGCACTCCACGTGAGCCCCTCAGGCGCTAATCACTCAAGCTTTAAGTTGGTAGCTTTCACTTCGCGCTGAAGTTTTGCGGTGTCGTTCTCAATGAACTTGCTGAATGCCTCCATGCTTTGGGGTTTGGCAACCTCAACCCCCATCTTTTCGTACTGAGCAGCGATAGAAGGGTTCGCCAGTATCTGGTTAATTGTGCTGTGCAGTTTGGTCTTGATGTGGACAGGCGTTCCCTTCGGGGCAAAAACCCCAGTCCAAATGCTGTAGTCCAAATCCATAAGGCCTGGAGTCTCCGATGCGGCCGGAATATTCTTGTTTCCAATATCACGGCTCTTGCTCATCACAGCAAGTGCCTTCATCTTGTTGGACTCAATAAAACCCAACATTGCGGGCAATCCGAGAAGCGCCATATCCAGCTGTCCACCAATCACGTCAACACTCGCTTGACCTGCGCCCTTGTAAGGAATCAACGTGATATTCGCGCCGGTCTTTAGATTGAAGATCTCCATCGCCAAGTGGTAAAGAGACCCTGCACCTGGCACACCGTAGCTCAATGTGCCAGGTTTGCCTTTTGCCAATTTGATCAAGTCACTAAGCGATTTGACGGGAAGATCCGGACGGGTCACGAGCACCAAACCACTGGTGCCAACCATATTTAGCGCGTCGAAGTCAGAACTTTTGTACTTGGCATTCGGCGTTACCAGAGGTGCCAACGTTACATTCGACGTGATACCAAGCAAGAGCGTATAGCCGTCTGCAGACGACGAGAGTACCTTGGATGCACCCAACATACCATTTGCACCTGGAACGTTGTCGACCACGACGGGTTGACCTAGCTTCTTGGCCATTTCATCTGCAAGAACTCGGCCAATGGGATCCAGGGAGCCTCCTGGCGCATACGGGATCACCAGCTTGATTGGTCGCACGGGGTACTTATCTTGAGCATAAGCAGAAAATCCCAGACCAGATCCGACAGCTAAGAGCAGCAGAGCTCTGCGCAGATGGTCGAAACGAGAATTCATAGTTGTCTCCTTTGTTGATTAGTTAGAAAGCCTCATGGTCGCAAGCCATTGAAAAATGAGTTCAGAAACTTGGTCGCTGTTGCGATCAGACATTGGGAAATGAGAATTGCCGGAAATCCCCATGTTGGGTAGATCAATGCAATCAAAGGTGAAACCTTCGCGGTTGGCTGCTTCCCAGTAGCGATCTGCTAGTGCTCGATACCCCGGCCAGACTGGATGTCCTTCGATGTGGTCACCCCATAGCGCCAAATGTGGACAAGACGGGAATCCGTTGAAAGCAGGCATCCCCGCTGGTTCGATGACTACAACGGCTTTCACCAAATCGGGGTGCTTCTGTGCAACCGCGACTGCGAAGCCTCCTCCTTGACTGTGTGCGACAACGATGCAGGGGCCAACGCGTTCAATCAGCTCGCTGTACGCTGCCAGCGTCAGTTCCTCGTGCCCCGCCCATCGCGGCACCCATTGCTTGGAGAACTCATTAAAGGCATCCGTCGGAAACTGTGAGTTCGGAAATGCGACACGTTTGCTGGCATCAGTGGCATATCCACCAACAGGCCCCAGTCTGAACATGTGCCAACCTTCGTTTCTTGAACGAAACAAGGGCGGCTCGCTAAAGATTTCTGGGAACATCGCCCATGAAGAGCGCCCTCGCTCAACTGCATCCGACACAAAAACGTCGTAGCCTTGTTGGAGGAAACGCCATAACCATCCTGGGCGACCATCGGGAGTGCTTTCCCAGTGGCTGCCGGTCATTCCTCCACCATGCCACATGAGTACTGGCAAAGGCGAAGTGGGTTGGCTGAGAGCAAAGTGCTGCACATACATTTGTCCAGCCATGTGGTCGCCGTTCGGATCAACGTTCCTTGGTGAAGCACCCATTGCGATACGTCGCTTCTGTATAGGCAGATCGTTCAGTGCATGCACTTTTCCGCCAACAAAAAAGCTTCGAACCAGTTTGAGCTGTACTGACTCATTTCTCATGCAAACCAATCACACGTGTTGGAAGTGTTCTATCTTCATTCGTGAGAATTAGTGCGTCAATTGAAAAGAAGTGACCTATTATTGAGTTATGAGAATTAATGCAGATTTAGAAGACCTGCGCGCATTCGCGCTATTGGCAGAGCTTGGGCAGTTCACTCGCACCGCAGATGCACTGGCCATCACACCGTCCGCCCTTAGCCGAAGGATCGCCAAGTTGGAGGACGCATTAGGCGGCAGACTTCTTGATCGCACGACTCGGACAGTGGCACTAACGCCCGTTGGAGTGAAATTCCATGCACGCCTATCCACCCTTTTGGAATCGCTGGATGCGTGTATGGAAGACACGCATCGCCTTGTATCGGGTCTGGAAGGCAAGATCGTGGTTGCTTGTTTCGCGTCTCTCTCACACACGTTGTTTCCGCAGGCCCTCGCCAGCGTTCATGCATCGTTCCCAAACATCCAAGTTGCCCTACGGGACGGCAATGGCGTTCAGGTGCTAGATGCAGTGCTGATGCGCGAAGTCGAATTCGGCTTGACTACAATTTCAGGCCCAACTTCCGAGTTGGTGAGTGAGGAGATCGGCCAGGACCGCTACATGCTCGTCTGCTCCCGAAAGCACAAGCTCGCCCGACGCAAATCGATTAGTTGGCGCGAGTTGTCGCAGCACAGGGTGGTTAGCTTCAACCCCAATGGATCATCGCGCAGGCAAATCGACCCCATCCTCCAGTCAGAGCGCATACCTTTGCCCTGGTTTCATGAAGTTGACCAACTCTCATCGATGATTGGTTATCTGGAACAGGGCGATTTCATCGCTGTCATTCCCAGCCTCATGGGCGCTCTAACGCAGAACAACATTTGTATCCCTCTAGAAGATCCCGCCATTCATCGAACTATTGCGCTAGTCAGGCGACGGGACACTTCACTTACGAATGCCGGTCAAGCCCTGTGGAATGAGTTGAAGACAGCCGCATCAGTTCGCACGAGAGATCACAAGCGCGCGCCATGAGACACCGAATGCAGAACAACGCCAGACAACGGGGCGTTCGCCCAGCCTCCTAGATCTAATGTCGCCTAGAGCAGACACTTCACTCTATGGCTCTTGAGGCTGCTTTTGGCCGGGAGTGCGCGGTCGGCCATGAGCCCCCAAAGCAGACGATCAATTTGAACGTTAAAACATCCAGTGACTGCTTTCGGGGTCACGAGTGAAATGGAGCTCACGTCCAGAAGCAGCCCATTACGATTGGCTGCTTTCGAGTGACGCGCTGAAGACCACTTCTATACAACACATGTATAGGCATTAAAGAATGAAGCGCTTGCCCGCCTGTTAGAGGCTCAGCGCCTATTGCTTGAGCGCGACGAAACGGGCTGGCATTACGGCCATACCGTAGAGGCCAGATCCGTAGTCTTGATGACGCTGACGGCATCTCCACCGTGTCCTCGGCGCATATGGCCTCAATTAATCATGCCTGTGGCCCTGAACGGATGCACACGTCGTTCACACCCAGCGCTGTGTTGTCGTGCTCTTTAGGAATTGCAAGACATCGGGTCTACCGAGCGCGTGGAAGCGGACGATGTGTTTCATGGTGCCTAAGCCTCCACGTCGATTACGACCTTTACCTGGGCGCCACCTTGCTCGACCAGAGCATGCGCGGCCATGGCGCTCTCGAGATTAAAGCGACGCGCATCGACGATGGCTGCGACGCGGCCTGCCTCCACGAGCTTGGTCAATTTCCGCAGGACTTCGCCGTGGTGTGCTCGGCGCTCACCCGTGAGCATTGGCAGAAGCACGAAGATTCCCGACAGGATCGAGCAGCGCAGCGAGCCCGTGGCCAGCGAATGCTCTCCAAACGCGGCGCAGCTGGCGATGTGGCCGTAATGGGCAATGGCCTCAAACGCAGAGTCGAGTGCGGAACCGCCGATGGTGTCGTAAATAATGTCAAAGCCTTTGCCGCCGGTGTGTTCGGCGACATAGTCGGACACCGACGTAGTAGTGATATCGATAGGCGTAGCGCCCAGAAGGCGTACGGTTTCCGCACCTTTACCGCGCACTGTTGCATAGACCTCAGCACCATGGACCAATGCAAGCTGAACCACCAAATGTCCGACGCCTCCGGCCCCCCCCTGTACCAACACCTTCTGTCCAGCTCGTACCTTGGCGCAATCCACTAAGCCCTCCCATGCGGTTAGTGCCACTAGCGGCAGAGCAGCTGCTTCGCGCATCGACAGGTTCTTGGGCTTTGGTGCCAGCAGGCGGGCATCCACGGCAGCAAACTCGGCCAGCGAGCCTTGCAGGCCGCGTACTCCGCCAGTCAATCCATAAACTTCATCGCCGACCGCGAAGTCGGTGACGCCTTCACCCATCGCTTCGACCACACCAGCCAAGTCAGTGCCCAGCACCGCAGGCAGCTCCGGCATGGCATAGGGCGCTTGACCGGTGCGAATCTTGTAATCGATGGGGTTAACGCCAGAGGCCTGGATACGTACGAGAACCTCGCCAGGGCCTGCGATGGGCTTGTCGATTCGAGTTGAGCGAAATTGCGCGGTCTCGTAGTCGTCAAGAATCAGGGCGCGCATGGTGGAAGTATTTGTCAT
Source organism: Comamonas testosteroni (assembly GCF_000761245.1). GTDB lineage: Bacteria > Pseudomonadota > Gammaproteobacteria > Burkholderiales > Burkholderiaceae_C > Comamonas > Comamonas testosteroni_C. The sequence continues at coordinate 9,404 of NZ_AWOR01000070.1, forward strand.
GGAAGATCTCTAAATCAAGGTAAGGAGGGTTGCTTTGCAACCGACAGTCAGGGTTAAGCCTGTCCGGGCTGCAGCTTGGCTTGGGAGTCCTGATTTTGGAGAAATCAACTCATCAAATAAAGAGCACAATATTGATCACGTTTGTGAATGAGATATATGAATGCAAGGATCTGAACTCGCCGAGTTGACTATCTTTCTGGCCGTGGCTCAGCTGCGCAGTTTCAGCAAGGCGGCAGTCGAGCGAGGCATTGCGCCTTCGGCCGTGAGCCATGCCATCCGCAAACTGGAACTGCGGGTCGGCGTGCGCCTGTTTCACCGCACCACCCGCAGCGTTGCTTTGACCGACGCGGGGGAACGCTTTCTCAACGATCTGAAGCCGGCGTTCAGCCAGATAGGACAAGCCTTGGACGGGCTCAACGCCTTTCGCGATACCCCTTTTGGTACGGTGCGAATCAACCTTCCCAACTCGATTGCCCCTTTTGTGCTGCACGGGGTGATGGGCCCGCTGCTGGCAAAGAACCCCGGTTTGCGGCTGGACATCGTGGCGACCGACCGATTGATAGACATCGTGGAAGAAGGTTTTGATGCCGGCATCCGCTTTGGCGAGCGCCTGATGCAAGAAATGGTCGCGGTGCGTATCAAGTCCAACTTCCGTTTTGCCGTGGTAGGGTCGCCGGACTATCTGAAAGGCCGCCAGCTACCGCTGACACCCGCCGACTTGAAGCAGCACGACTGCATTCGCTATCGCTTTCCCAGTGGCGCCATCCTCAACTGGCGATTTGATCAAGGGGGCGAAGTGCTGGAGGTTGAGGTTGATGGCCCACTGACGCTGGATGGTCAGGAGCTGATGGTAGAGGCGGCTTTGCAGGCTTGCGGCCTAGCTTATGTGTTGGAGAACCGAGTAGCTCACCATCTTGAAAGCGGCGCGCTGATTCGCTGCCTCGATGATTGGAGCGGGCAGTACGATGGACTCTATCTCTACTACCCCAGTCAACGCCAAGTGTCTGCGGGACTCAAGGCGTTAATCAATGTATTGAAAGTGAGTCACTAGGAAGTCGGCTATTCCAGCGACAGAGTCATCGGGCAAGTGACTGCTTTTCGCAATCTATTTTGAGTGGGTGAATGACGGAAATGGGTCGCGAGCTCCTGTTCTCACGACGTTACAGCGGACATCCAGCGACCTACCTGCCAGCACTTGATAGTCGCTGTCCGTTGCACACCTGAAACCCGTCATTGGGTAGTCGCCCGCGTCGATGCTCGGATGGCTGGTATGGGGTGGTGACCGTTAGGAAGCGTTGCGGCTACGAGCAGCGGCAATCGCTGCACAGCAGACATTGCCGGTATCAGCTCGAACGACAGCAACGGGTCGATTGCTGGCCGACGCGAACGACTGCTAACGGGTACCTCAGGTTTGTGGCGCTGCCCCATCAAGTCTGCCGTTCGGCGACAGATCGCTCGCGGCCACGCGCCGGACGACTGCCTCTGGCCGCTCCCAGTCATACGCCCCAGAGCCGCGCCCTGCTCTGAGACAATCCGGCCATGACCGATGAATCTCCGATCCACACAGTCCACAAGCGTGTTTGCCAAACCTTCCTGAGGCACTGGAAGGCTCACAACAACGCCTACCCCAAGCTGATCAAGATGCCGCCGGAAGAGCTGCGGCAGTTCAACATCGTCAACTCCTTCGGCAAGCCCAATGAGATGTGGGGTGTCCCAATTGAAATCGACCTCAACACCACGGGTGTGATGATTGCAGTCGATGGGATGGAAATGCCCTTGGTTGAAGGCTACTAAGGGAGCGCACGGCCTTGGCTCCTGTGCGTTTTAGGAGCCAACTCTTCCTGCTTGCAACGTCGTCTCATGCTCGACTATGCTGTGTAGCAGTAGCTAAGGCTGCAGCTCTCTCAAGCAAAGGAGCCTTACTCAGATCGAGGGGTTGAGACTTATGCAGCTGAGTTGGGCTGGTGTCGATCATTGGGTAGTCTCCTTAGGCTGCGGTCTGCTTATCGGTCTCGTTAGCGAGCGTCGCGGGAAAGAACAAGAAAGCATCGCTGGAACTCGTACCCATGCCATAGCAGCGTTGCTTGGCTGCGCCGCCTGGTGGTTAGGCGTGCTGCCCTTTGCCGTTGTACTTCTGTTGGTCGGTGCACTAACCGTTGCCGCCTACTGGCACTCAGCCCCCAATGACCCAGGCTTGACCAGTGAAGTAACTCTACTTTTCTCATTAACTCTGGGCGCCCTATCGCACAAGAGCCCCACCTTGACTGCAGCTCTGGGCATTCTTTGCGCCTTGCTGGTGCATTCAAAAGGTCCCATACAACGCTGGAGTCGTGAGTTACTCAGAGAGAATGAATTGAGGGATGGCCTTCTGCTGGGCGCTGCAGCGCTGATCGTGATGCCACTTTTGCCGCAAGCGCCTGTAGATCCATGGGGTGTACTAAGCCTCGCAGCCCTTTGGAAAGTGGTTGTGCTGTTCATGGCTGTCGGTATGCTTGGACACATACTTACTCGAGTGCTCGGGCCACATTGGGGACTGCCTGTTACCGGATTCTTTTCTGGGTTTGTGTCATCTACTGCGGCTATCGCCAGCCTTGGCAACTTGGCCAAGTCAGACGAACATCAGCAAGCGCAAGCCTTCGGCAGTGCAATGCTGGCTCAGTTGGCCTCGCTATGCCTGTTCATAGCGATTCTCTCGACAACATCCATAACTCTGATGCTGTCTATGGCACTCCCTCTACTCGTTGCAACTCTCTGCCTTGTGTTGGCTGCTGCCACAGGATTGCTGAATCGACAAAAAACTGCCACGCAAACTGAATTTGAGACCGAACGGGTATTCAAGCTTTCAACTGCATTGCTCATTGCCGGCACCATTGCGCTGATGTTAGTTTTGGGTGCATGGCTCCAGCATGTCTTTGGCAGCACTGGCGTACTGGTCGCGGCGGCATTTGCAGCTTTGGCCGAACTGCATGCCGCTGCTGCTAGCTTAGGGCAGCTTTTTGCGTCAGGTAGTTTGCCTCTGTCCACCGCTCAGTGGGGGTTGGTTGTGATTCTTGCTTCCAGCGCAATCGCCAAATCCGTACTGGCGTTCGCCGTCGGCGGGAGCAAATATGGAACACGAGTCAGTCTGGGACTAGCCTCTATGGTGACAGGAGCAGGTCTGTCACTGCTATGGATTGGCTAATGCGGACTGCTCATCAGCAATGTGGTGCGGTCGATGGGACGCAAATGCCGTTGGTCGAAGGCTATTGAGGAAGCCGCAAGCTCATTGCCCGCAGCAGACCAGTAGGCTTGGAAAGCAGAGATGTGCTCGCCCAGGATCACTGCGTACTCGCGCATTACGTCGAGCTGGCGGCGCATGCGGGACTGCTCATCGCTCCCCGGTTGGCGAAACAGGGCATTGCGCTGAATGAACTCGTCCAGCCTGGCGATACTGATGTCCAGCTCTTGCTTTTCATCCAGCACGCGCTGCTGGTGATATGGTCGTAGCCACACGCCGGAGCGTCGGTAACCGCCAGCTTGAGCGTGCCTTGCTGTGGGGTGCTATCGCCGCCGCCACCGCCGCCACACGCTGCCAACCCTGCAGCAACTAAACCCCAACCGGTCCAGCACAGGGCCTTGGCAGGCCGAAATCCGCGCAACATGGCCATACGATGCCTTTTTGAAATTAAAGACAGCGCAATGCCAGAAGTGCCCTTGAGCTCAGTGTTACGACACGTTGAAGCAATCGTTCAAGCAAGCCTCTGAGTCGCCCCAATCATGCTCTACCTTCGGTAACAAAGCCATTGGAACCGGCTCAAATAGTCCTCAGTCATCGCAGAAAATAGAGCATGACTGAGTGAGTAGGTATTAGAGATACCAGCCACCCGCAATCAATCACTACTGAGATGCCAAGACCGACCGCACTTATCCGGCTCATTGATAGAGAAATGAAAACATGCTGCGCAGCAAATTTGGACCGTTGCTGGTAGTCAGTGCCGCACTTTCGAGTGCAGCTGGATTCGTTTTAGATGCACAGGGCAGTATTGCGTACCTTGAACTGTGGATAGCTTTGGCTATCTTGCTGCTTCTCAGTGGTGTGGTTCTGATCATCCTGGGGCATCGTGACTAGCAATCAGCAGTGCGGGGCTAATGGTGTCCGCGACGGAGCGACACAGCTGGCTCTTTGAAAACTAGACAACCCTTCTCATGGCCTCTAGGAGCGCTTCGGTCACAAACAATGGATAAAAAGGAACCCACGTGAAAAAAGTGCTGTCAATGATCACCGCTGCATTGCTGTTGAGCGGCTGTGTCGTCTACCCAGGTGGCTACTACGACGATGGATACAGGAAGCCCCATCCACATGGCTGCCCCCCTGGACAGGCCAAGAAAGGCAACTGTTGACTCAAGAACCCGCCAAGGCGGGTTTTTTATTGGACGTCGTCAGCGCAGTCCGAGTCCACTATGGGTCGCTCGCAGAGCTTCTTCACTGATCCAGCGATCCGCTGTAGCCCCAGCTGACGCCACCAGAGATTCCAGCCAAAGCCGACACCATGCTCCAGGCGCTGGCCACACGCTGTGCCGAAGTCGTGAGGCCGGCCGCATCCAGGCGAACGGCATTGCCCTGGATCGCCACATCGGCATTGAGCTTGGCTGTTTGCAAGCTGATGTTGCTGCCGGCCTCGTACTGCTTGATATCGGCCTCTCAGCGGCGCATGTAGCTGGCGGCCTTGGCCTTGATGGCATTGGCACTCACCTTGTAGCCGGTCAAGACCAGCAAGGCCCCGATGCTGGCGCGTGCTGCGATGGAGTCTTGCTCATGGCACGCTCCCCACAGCGGCCTTGGCTTTATCGCGCAGCCAGAGGTAATCCTTATCGTTTCTAGACATACCGCAACAATGCTCTGCGAATCTGTTGGGAATGTAGAACGTCTGTCCAGCACCATGCTAGCCTTACCTTGATCAGTATTGAACAAGCTCGAATGTGCTGAAGTCGCCTGCGGTGAACCATCCAGAGCTACTACGTGAGTCTGCGTATGCACTCTGGTTTTGTCGGCCGTCGAGCAAACTGGAGTGCTGTCTTGCGCCGTTCCATTCTTCTTGTCCTTGCTTCTTTCTTTGTGATTTGGGCAGTGGAGGCTTTTTGGCTCTCACCGTCACCACCTGGTGATCTGCTGTGGGTGATGCGGCAGGAAGGCATGCTGCTTACCGGTATTTTGGCTTTGGGAGCCATGACTGCCATCATGGCCCTTGCCTTGCGCCCTCGGTGGGTGGAGTCGCCTTTGGGTGGCATGGATAAGGCCTACCGTTTGCATAAGTGGCTGGGCATCATTGCCATTGCGTTGAGCTTGGCGCATTGGCTGGCCAAGCAGTCCAAGCCGCTCATCACGACGGCCATTGGCAGCACTGGCAGGCTGGCCAAGGTGCCTGCGCCCGAGTGGGTCAGCCTCCTAAAGCCCTATGCCAAAACCTTGGGCGAATGGACCTTTTATGCATTGATCCTGATGCTGGTCATTACGCTGGCTCGTCGCGCAGTTCCCTACAAGCGCTGGTACTGGTTTCATCGATTCATGCCTCTGGCATATCTGATACTGGTGTTCCATGGCATCGTGCTGACTCCTCCTGGGTATTGGAGTGGTGTGGGCGGCTGGCTGCTGGCGTTGACAATGGCCCTCGGCGTCGTCGCCGCCGTGACGCAACTGGTGCGTGACCTGCGGTCGCGCTATCCCCATGCGGGCACCGTACTGTCATGCATGCAGCTCGGCGATGTGCTGGAGGTGCAATGTCGTATGGATGATTCCTGGCCAGGCCATGCTGCGGGGCAATTCGCCTTTTTGCGCCTGGCAGGGGAGCAAGAGGCGCACCCGTTCACGCTGTCCGATGCGGACCAGCAAGATCATGTCGTGCGTTTTCACATCAAACAACTGGGCGACTGGACTCGTAGCCTGCCCGAGCGTCTGCAGCCCGGCATCGTTGTGGAGCTGGACGGTCCTTATGGCCGCTTTGTGCCTCCGGATCACGACGATGGTGCCGTGCACGTATGGGTTGGCGCCGGCGTTGGCGCGACTCCCTTTCTATCGTGGCTAGGCCAACTACACCATGACGGCCATGCCCCACAGGCCTGGCTGCAATACGCCTGTCAGCATGCGGCTGACCCTCTTGCTCGCGCTCTGGAAGAGGCTGCGGCGCTTCATCCCGATGTGCATCTGGATATCTTTGCCGACGGCCATCGCTGGACGCCCAAAGAGGTGCTTCAACGTTATCAGGCCAACAAGCCATTGCGAGTGTGGTTCTGTGGCCCTGCAGCCATGGGCAAGCAATTGGAGCTGGCCCTCAAGCAATCGCTTCCAGCGGATTCCTGGCAACTGCACAGAGAACACTTTGAGTTTCGGTGAGCACGGTATAAAACGTCGCTGTTGCATAAATCAGTGCCGGGCCAAACTTCCCATGACCCCAGACGTGGCTATGCCACAGCCACCATTTGCGGGCGGCCCAGTTCAGTGAATCGATTCAAGATCGCTGCACTGATATGCAGCTCATTGACTTGGCATTCAAAGGTTCTGGACATGACCCCTCGCCCAGCCGTTTGATGCAATTCATTTTGATCTCCACCACGCTTCGTCGGTGGTAATCGCTCCACACTTTCCATATCCTTCGACCCAAACGCCGGCATGCGGCGACCACCGCATTGCGGTACACAAGGGCACAGCCTTTGCGCACACGGGCGTTCTTTCGGGGGGGGGGTGATGGGCATGGCACCTCTTAAAACTGAACCGCTGCATCCGAGAACTTCGGGCTGCGCCCGCGTTTGTCGCTGGCTGCGGCAAACCAAGCCATGCGCTTATCCAGCCAAACCATCAACGAACCACGGGCTTTAAGGGCTGCGTTGTACTGTTTCCAGTTGGTGGTTCGGTAGCAGGGCTTGATGGACTGGCTCATGCAGCAACGCCCCACGCTCACGCCGATGCAGCCGGAGCTGGAGCTGGAGCTGGAGCTGCGGCTGCGGCTGCGGCTGCGGCTGCGGCTGCGGCTGCGGCTGCGGCTGCGGCTGCGGCTGCGGCTGGCCATATTCTCAGACGGATATCGCCTTCTGCGGCCAAGGTGGCGTCCTGGCCGGCAGTGATATCCGATCCGCGAACCAGAATGGAGCTGTCCGCCCCCGCCCCTTGGGCAAGGATGTTGACATTGCCGCCGGCCTTGACGGTGCTGCCACGTGCGCCGTCGCTGGTTTGTGCCGTGTTGCTCTGGCTTTTGCTGGAGCCCAGGCTGACGGAAATGGAGGCAGTCTTGGAGGGATCGCCGCTGCCCAGCGCCTGGGCAGCGCCCTGCAGTTCGCCCACGGAGTTCTTGACGCTCAACGCCGTCGCCGCTGCAGCCAAGGTCTGACCTCGGGTTTGAGGGCTCATTTGGCGCAGTAGATAGCTTTATTGGTTTGCCAGGCAAGGCATCGTAAGCAGCGAAAGGTTGGGCAAGCATCGCTGGGTCGTGGAGAGAACACACGGATGGTTTGCAAGCTTTGGCAGGCTGAGCATCCGCTATGAAAGGCCGTTAGATGTCCACGACGCATTGCTGAAACTGGCCGCTGCAATCATCTGTGCACGCTTCGTGGACCAGTGGTGTTAGCCGCTCTAAGCCGTCTCTTTTTTTGCAGTGCCAGGCATCTCTGGTAACCAGTTCAACGACTTTGAGCAATAAATTTCAGCAACAGGTTTATATGCCGTTATATCTGACAACGTTCCAGCCTTCAGCACGACCCTATTGGGTGCAGAATTAATTCTTGCAAAAAGAGGTGAACCACAGTCAGAACAGAAGCTTCGATAAACAGGATTCCCGCTATCGCCAGCGTCGGTATACACCTTAGGTTCACCATCTAGCTTTATGTCTTCCTCTTTCACGATAAAGTTTAATGAAAACGCAGATCCGGATATCTTCTTGCAGTGGTCGCAATGGCAAATTAACAAGTTCTTTAATGTGGAGGATATTGAGTAATTTATCTTTCCACAAAGGCAGCCTCCAATTACATTGGACATAATTTATACTCCCACTTCAATTAAAATTAACGAGTTAATAGATTAACTTTTGGCGATGACCAAAAGATCATCCATTATAAATAAAATACCAGATTCTAAGAAAATTATCAGAGAGGCTGTAGAGCATGGTATAGGACTGATTTTTCATAATTTCAACTCCTTCTGGGGAAAAGAAATAATCGATGCTAAGAGGAGAAGAATTGCTGATATTAATAACCCTCGTTCCAAACCGCCTGGGCCATCAGAAATCCAACCAACAAGAGTAGGTCCCACGATTTGCCCAGCTGCAAACGCAGCTGTAAAAGCACTAATTCCAGATGACCACGCAGATTGCGGCAAATTATGCTTAACAAGTGCAGTAGTTGACGCGACTACGGATAAGAAGATGCCGCCGAATCCGATACCAGAGAAGAGGACTGCCGACATGTTTAATGACAAAACTGGGAGCAAGCAAAATAATGAGAGAAGAAAGTTTAGAATAGCGAGGGATTGCCCTCCCCTAAACTTATCTAACATTGGGGACCAAACTCTAGATGATGCAATCACAGAAAGACCGAGTAATGAATAGAATAGAGTAATATTTGAAGATGATACTCCTTGCTCCTTGAGTAGAGCAATCACGAAGGTCATGTAGCCAATATAGCCAGCTCCAAATAACATATATCCAAATAATGAGAACCTAAAATCTGAAAACTTGAATTTATTCGTTTTAGAACTAGTTCCAACAATATCACCAACTTTATTTGCAGGAATAATAATTAGAATAGAAGAGATTAAGCACAATACACCTAAGAAAATCCACGAATATTGCCAAGAGTGCTTTAGTTCATAGCTAGATGTAAGCATCTGAATTTCTGGAACAACAAGGGCAGAGACTGCTATACCTATACCAGTTCCTCCGTAATAGATGCCAAGCAAAAATCCTGATTTATCGGGATGTTGCGATCCAAGTCTTGCTGCCAAAATACCACCAGAAATGAATATATATGAGCTTGATATTCCAGCTAATAGTCTTTGAACCAATAGAATTTCAGTTCCAATAATATTGCCAGCTATAAACATCAAGCAACTCGCAGTTAAAGACGATAAAATTACCCCCTTAGCTACGCCAAACCTCTTTAGAAAGTATGGTGCTGTGATGGCACCGATGAAATAACCAATAGCATTGGCGGTATTCATCGATCCAGCTACAAAATATGTCCAATCTAAATCTTTCCGCATTGGCGGCAGAAGCATACCATATGAGAATCTTGTCATACCCAATGCAATTGCTGCGGCCAGGGAAAGTAAGATTGCAGTTGTGATCGGCTTCTCTGAAGCATACGTCGTAGCATTAGCCATTCGCACCACCTTTAATGTGAGAAAATTAAGAAGATTATGCCTCTTCGTATAAATTCACAAGCTCATTACCCTGCTGCTTCTGACTTATCATTTCATTCAGAGAGGAGATAGCATTTTTGGCGTCATCTGTGAATCTCGAATTCATTCCTGGGCGTGGCAAAGCATGTGTGTAAAAATGCTGTCCTTCCACAATATATCCAATCGCCCAAATATTTGATTGAGAAATTCCGTCTTTACCAATAACACGACAGTTTCTATCAATTTCTAGGCCCGATGGGTGATAAAACTCATTTTTGTATTCTCTGATAATTCCCTTTTCGTAGATATTTTTACTAAGAGTTGAAGAATCTGTAATTGGAGAATACGGGTCGAGCCTGGATATTATTAAGACATCAGCCTTTGAAATGTGAGATTGATCTCCGAAGTTTGATGAAATTTCAAATGAACCATCACTCCTATTACAGAAAATTTTTGAATTTGGACCACCTGCGAGATTAATTAAGCCTGCATCAAAAAGAGCAAGTAATTCGTAATTCCTTCTTTTAGGAGGACCGAAAGATATTCTATTTGTTACCGATACAAAGTCATTGATGTATGATTCGTGTGACTCAGGCTCAAGTTGCGAGAACTCTACCGATATTCTCAACGCTTCTCGGACGTCACGCAACACATCAGTTGCGGCTTTGATGCCGCTAGTCAAGTTACCCTTCTCGGCCTCATCAAGATCATTTCTGACTGAAGAAATAAAGTAGCATCGAAAATCATCAAACCCATTGAACGTCTTCCCTTTCAATGGATATAGTGTATTTTCTATAATTTCCAACTCATCAGTTGTAGGCTCAAATTTATTGATGTCTATATTAATATCAGAGCATAGCCTAAATGCATAAGACATTTCTTTTTTTATTAATGTTAGAATATCATTTTCAAAATTTATCTTTCCACACCTTCCTTTTCTTTGAATAATTCCTCTAACAGCGTCTGGGGTGAAAAACTTTGCAACATGCTTCCCTGCTATACCCTTCTGATTAATCCCTCTAGAGGAAAATGGTAAGCAGTTTCTTGATTGAAGTATCAACTTTGGCTCTAAGCCAGAAGGGATATATATCAGTTCTTTAGAATCGGGCTTTTCTTGGAATTTACCACCTCTACCAATAGTTAATTGCGATATAACATCGTACGCAGTTAATCCTAGCCCCTGTATGGCAACGATAGAACTCTTATCTATTACATCTAGCTTTTTGACAGGGTATGGAGAGTTGAAGTACGCTAAATTCGAGTTTTTGTTTAACTGATTATTTGCGAAATTCAAGAACTCATAATCAGCACTAGTATTTTTCCTTGTACCATGTCCAATTGTCAAGAATATATAGTTCGTTTCGATATTTGATTCATCATCAAATCTGATCCTTAGATTCGATTGACTTAGCTGATCAATATCAACAGCTACCTTCCTATGTTCTACAATAGTTACATTTTCAGGAAATGAATCAACTATCTTTGAATATCCCCAAGACAAGTATTCACCAAGCAAACTTCTTGGTAGGTGATCAACATCTGTGATAGGAACAGCCGTCTTATTTGTTGTTTTACAATATATTTCATCAACCTTTTTATATCCAGAATAAATAGCCCAAGAAGTAAGTGATTCTCCTGCTCCTTTTGCGAATTCTGAAGCCACATCAAAAATACCGACCTGAGAGGAAACAGTATTTGTAACTAGATGGCTTGGTTGATTTGAAGGATGAGAACCTTCACCGGGCTTACCCGGATCAATGATGTTAATTTGAAAATTTGCTGGGTGATTTTTAAGAACACTCGATAGTTTCTCAAGAATACTAAGCCCACGAGGACCGCATCCAATTATAGAAATACTGATCATAACTCAACCTCCAAAATTGGTTCTTCGTGAAGATTTAAAATGTTTTGATTTTTAATATTTTTTGGAAAAAATTTATTTACTAATGGATCATGACCAGGAATTATCCTATTTTTATTTCCAACTAAACTCTCTATCTTTATATGAGCATCAAGCATGTCTCCAACATCCAATACTATTGGAAATGGACTTTTATAGACAATATTTTTCCAATAATGAGCAGCATCACTCGCAAGAACCAAATTCCCTCTAGAGGTTAAAACTTCAACAATTTGAAGCCCTCTAGTATGGCCGCCAACAAGATGTACATTGACTCCTGTACAAAGGGTGTAATCCCCTTTATGAAAAATTAACCGATCCTCAAAGAGGCATTTGATTGCTTCAATTACATCCTTTTGCTCAAATGGCTTCCTCAATGAAGCATGACACATGCATCTTCCAGTACAGTATTCCATTTCGGCATCTTGAATATGGAACTTCGCATTAGGGAAATCCTTAATATTCCCGCAATGATCATAGTGCATGTGTGTAATAACTATGTCAGTGACTTCTTCTGGTGAAATACCAAGGTCTGAAAGCATTACAGTTGGCGATCCAAAATAGTGCCTTCCTCGCTTTTTTGCCGTTTCTTGATCGAAACCAGTATCAACCAGAATTATTGATTTATCTTTTTTTATTACCCATGAATAAAAATCAAGAGGCATATTCTCGTCATCATGAAAATCATCAAAAATGAAATTTTCTGACGCACTTCTCGCATCATGGGTTGCATATCGCAATGCGTACACTTCGTACATATTATTAATACATTTTTTCAAATTAACTTTGAACTTCAACTTCGTTAAATAAATTTATTATTTTTCGCTCATTCGTCGTAAAAGTAAAAGTAGAAGTAGAAGTAGAAGTAGAAGTATCTTCCTCGAAGAAAAATTTCTTTTGACCGAATGCCGGAACTAATTGGTCGAACCAAGTGGCATTTTCATCAAATTTTGCATAAAAAGGCTTGCGAACATTATTTGCATTTCTTGCCTGTAGAAACTGCAACGCAAATACCTTTTCGCCTGCAATTTCAGTAATCCCATCAATAACAACCTTACCAGGATGTGCACTCATTGATGGGCCACGGACTGTCCTCGCCAAACCTGAAATCTGTTTGTAAGCCTGCTGAAAAATTTCATAAGCTTTGCAAAGTGGCATCTCAAAATAATGACTTGGGCCTGTATCACGTTCCACGAACATGTAATAAGGTACTGCACCAAGTCTGACCCCAGTAGTCCATAATTCAGCCCAATCATTTGGGTTTTCATTAATGTGCTTAATTACAGGGGCTTGAATCCGTAACGTTGCTCCAGTAGATGTAATGCGGCGAACCGCTTTTTGCGCTATATCAGTCTTTATTTCTCGTGGATGATTGTAATGCCCCATAATGGACAAGTTCTTTCCGGCCTTCACAACTTTCTCAAAGAGACGCATTAAATCATCTGAATCCTTATCTGAAACGTATCTCTGCGGCCAGTATGAAACTGATTTTGTCCCGATTCTAATATTATGAATGTGCTCTAGTTCTGGCGACAGAAGTGTGTCAATGTAAGCTTCTAATGCTCTTGAGTTCATAACCATTGGGTCGCCCCCGGTTATCAGAACATCTGTCACATCTTTATGAATTTTTAGATATTCATATAGTTCGGAGGCATCATGTGCATCAAACTTTAGCTCTTCCATTCCTACGAACTGAGGCCATCGGAAGCAGAATGTGCAATAGGCATGACAGGACTGTCCTGCTTTAGGGAAGAAAAGAACAGTTTCTCGGTATTTGTGTTGAATCCCATTTAAGGGTTTCCCATTCACGGATGGGACATTGTGTGTCATTTGACCTGCAGGATGGGGATTCATTCTCATGCGAATTTTTTGCACGAGTCTGTTCGCGTTGTCCTCATCCTTATTTTTTATAAAATCATATAATTCAGCATACTCATCATGCTTGAGCATATCCTGATGAGGAAATGTAAGCCTATAAATCGGATCGTTAGGTATATTATTCCAGTCGATCAACTCATCTAAAATATATTGATTCACTCTAAAAGGCATAACACGCGAAACGACATCAATCCAGTCCTTTTGCTCAATAGAGAGCAATGACCATTGGGGCGAATCTTTAATAGACTGACGCGTATAGGGTTTGAACTTAGTATATTCAGTAGTCATGCTATTTTGTCGAGTGAAATTTTAAAATGCTATCAAAGAAGATTGATAGCATTCATTTACGTTTATCGCTTTTCTGCAGCACCCATTACTTTTGCAACAGGTTTATTTTTTTCGTTGATAAATACGCAAAGAAGCTTCATCGGAATATCACTAACTACACGGGCGAAATGAACTTCACTGTCAGCAACCATGTATGACATTCCTTTTTTGAAACGTCGATCAGGCTTACCCTCAGTGACAAGATCGAACTCGCCATCGAGCACATAAGTGATTTCAAGCCCTGGGTGTGTGTGAGGGTTGGCGCTGCAACCATTGGGAACTTCGATCAGGTTGAAGTTGATCGTGTAGTTTTCAGGGTATTCAGTACGCTCTAGTACAGTGCGCGTAATGCCGCCCTGAACGTATGTAGTACCTACTACGGCAACAAGGGAAGCGAGGGCCTCTTTGTCAAGGTTCATGTTTTGCATATCATCTCCTTTGGTTACGGGAAAACACTTTGGGGCTGTTGCAAGCAGCTTCAAAGTACGGGCTGCCCAATGTTTGACAATTGTGTCAAGTTTGACACGCGTGTAAAACAATGGTTTTCACTAATTGCATGATTCCTGGAGGTTGGTATGGCTGGAGTACGGCAATTCGATGAATCTAGACTGCTTCATACATCGTTGGATCTATTCTGGAGAAATGGTTTTGAAGCAACGACTATGAAAGATATTGCAGAGGCATCTGGAGTACAAAGAGGGTCACTTTATAATTCATACGGAGATAAGGACTCAATTTTCATTTTGTCTTTTAATGTTTACTCAAACAACCTAATAAAATCAACGCGCGAATGTTTAACAGGCAGTGATATACCAGGATCTCTTGAAAAATATTTTCTATTGTTAATAAACAATATGACTATTGGATCTCCAGCACGAGGCTGTTTGACTACTAAAACAGCAGCGGATGGAAGCATTGAAAAATCACAAATCAGGGATGAACTGAAGTCATTATTGGATTCACTTAACCAGCTTCTTGAGAATTTTTTTCAGGAAAATAATATTTCCAAATACACAAGTGCAAGCCCTTCAGATGCAGCTCGTGTCGTAATAACATTTACGAGAGGCTTAGCAATCATGGAAAGAGTTTATGGAGACAAAGAAATGCTTATTAGAACCGCCAAAATATTTTTAAACTCATTTTTAAAACACTAGGCGTTGTTGCACAAATCGCCGACTAGGGTCAGGTAGCCTCGGATGATGAGTCAATCCCCGCAGTCCAAATCCCGCTACCGCATTACCAACTGGAAGCAATACAACACAGCGCTCA
>NZ_AWOR01000071.1 GCF_000761245.1 Comamonas testosteroni
GGCGGGCCTGGTTGCAAAGCGGTGCGGATCTTGAGGTGGTATTTACCGAGGTGGATCTGCCGATTCTGGGCGGCCGCTATCTGCTGCCGAGCAGCCTGTTGCGCTCCAGCCGGCTGCGCGCGCTGACGCCCTTGCTGCCAACGCGCTGAACCTCGGCCTTCAAACGCCCAGATATTGCTGGCGTGCCGCCTTGTCGCACGCCAGCTCGGCCATGCTGGCCGCGTGCACGATCTGGCCTTTTTCCAGCACATAGGCCCGGTCGGCCACGACCTCGGCAAACGGCAGGTTCTGCTCGCTGAGCAAGATGCCAATGCCCTGAGCCTTGAGCTCCAGAATCGTGCGCGCCATCTGCTCGACGATCAGCGGAGCAACCCCCTCGGAGGGCTCGTCCAGCAGCACCAGACAGGGCTGGCCCATCAGCGTGCGGGCCACGCTAAGCATCTGCTGCTCGCCACCGCTCATGCGCCCGCCAAGGCGCTCGGGCATCTCGCCCAGGTTGGGGAAAAGCGCAAACAGTTTTTCGGGCGTCCAGTGCGGCACGGCCTGGCCATCGGGCCAGCGGCGTGGCTTTTGCTTGCCGACCTCGAGGTTTTCCAGCACCGTCAGTTCGGTAAAGATGCGGCGGTCCTCGGGCACATAGCCCAGGCCGCGCTGCGCGATCTGGTGCGAAGCCTTTTTCTCCAGCGCCTCTCCCATGAAGCGGATACTGCCTTCGCGGCGCGGCACCAGGGCAGCAATGCTTTTGAGCGTGGTGGACTTGCCCGCGCCGTTGCGCCCCATCAGCGCCACGACCTCGCCGCGCCCCACGTTCAGCGATACCTCATGCAGGATGTGGGCCGCGCCATACCAGGCGTTGAGGTCCTGGACTTCAAGCAATTTCGGGCTCTGGTCCCTGTCCATCAAGCGCTGGCTGCTATTTTTTTGCATGGCAAGAATCCGGTGTGGCGAGCGTCGTTCGCTGTGGGTGACACGGGCCCGATTTTGATGAGTGACACCGAGCAAGAGCCGCCTCGCAGCGTGGGTGTCGCTCCCCTCGGGTGCGCAGCACCAGTGAGGGGGGAGGCGCTTTGCGTCTCAGGAGGCATTTCATTGCTTTTCCAGAACCAGACCTGTGCCCAGATAGGCCTGCTGCACGCGCGCATCGTCGCGAATGGCCTGCGGACTGCCTTCGGCCAGCAACTGGCCGCGCACCAGCACGGCCACTCGGTCGGCCTGACCGAAAACCACATCCATGCTGTGCTCGGTAAACAGCACGCCCATGCGGCGCTGCAGCGCAATCCGGCGCGTCAGCTGCATCAGGGCCACACGCTCGCCCGGGGCCATGCCGGCCGTGGGTTCGTCCATGAGCAGCAATTGCGGGTCATGGGCCAGCGCCATGGCCAACTCCGCTCGTTTTACATCGCCATAGGCCAGAGCGCTGCACGGGCGATCGGCTTGGGCGGCCATGTCCACCTGCTCCAGCAGAGTCAGGGCATCGGCACGGCGGTGGCTGGCGGCACGTGGCCACCAGCTGAAGATTTTGCGGTCGGCCGAGAGCAGGGCCATCTGCACGTTTTCCACCACGCTGAGCGAGGCAAAAGTCTGTGCAATCTGGAAGGTGCGCCCCACACCCTTGCGCCAGATGGCGCGCGGCGGCAGGCCCGTGATGGGCTGGCCGTTCAGCAGCACCTGGCCGCTATCGGGCGGCAACTGGCCACCGACCATGTTGAAGGTAGTGCTCTTGCCCGCGCCGTTGGGGCCAATCAGGGCCAGCAACTCGCCCGCCCGCAGGTCGAATGAGACGCTCTGCACGGCTTTCACGCCGCCAAAGGCCTTGCTGAGGTTCTGTACTTGCAGCAGGCTCATGATGCGGCCTTTGCTTTGTTTCTAATAGCCGCTCGTGCCCACAAAACTTGCACATAGCCTGCAATTCCCTGCGGTGCCAGCAGCACCAGCACTAGCATGGTCGCCCCCATCAGCGCGCGCCAGTATTCGGTGTTGCGTGCCACGGTGTCGTGCAGCCAGGTGAAGGCCGCTGCACCCACTACGGGGCCGGCCAGCGTCTGCACGCCGCCCAGCAGCACCATGACCAGCGCGTCCACCGACTTGGTGACCGACATGGCGTCAGGTGCCACGCCGCCCTTGCTGAAGGCAAACAGCGCTCCGGCCAGACCGGCAAACAGACCGGCGATCACGAACGCCGTCCACTGAATGCGGCGCACGTCGATGCCGATCGCATCTGCCCGTAGCGCCGAGTCGCGCGATGCGCGCAGCGCGTAGCCCAGAGGCGAAAACAGCAGGCGGCGCAGCAGATAGATGCCCAGCGCACAGACGCCTAGAGCCAGCCAGTAAAACGCCGCACCCTGCGAGGCCCATGTAATTTGCCAATCTGGCGGCCACACGCCGGTCACGCCGTTGCTGCCGCCGGTGAAGTCATCCCACTGAAAGACGATGGCCCAGCTGATCTGCGCAAACGCCAGTGTCAGCATGGTCAGATAGACGCCTGACAGCCGCACGCAGAACCAGCCATAGAGCAGGGCGCCAGCAGCGGCGGCCAGGGGTCCGAGCAGCAGCGCGGCCTCCATGGGCAGATCCAGCGTACGCACCAGCAGTGCCGCACCGTAGGCACCGAGGCCAAAGTAGGCCGCATGACCGAAGGAGTGCATGCCGCCGGGCCCGAGTATGAAGTGCAGACTGCTCGCGAACAGTGCGGCGACAAAGATGTCGGCCAACAGCACGGTGGCGTAGCTGCCGCCTTCGGCGCCGCTTGCCATCAGAGGCAGCAGCACCATCAGGGCCAGCAGGCCCAGCCATGCGGCAGTTGCTCCACGGCCAGCAGGACGCAGCGGTTGCTCGGGCTCGCCAGCGCTGCGTGCCAGCGCCTGTGGCTTGCCCAGCAGGCCCCAGGGTCGCCAGATCAGCACCACGGCCATGACCAGGAACTCCACCACCAGCGTGAGCTTGGAGAACGACAGCTCAAGACCCGCGATCTCCTGCACGCCCAGCCAGATACAGACGGCCTTGAGCTCTGCCACCAGCAACGCGGCAATGAAGGCGCCCGGTATGCTGCCCATGCCACCGACCACGACCACCACAAACGCGGCGCCGATGGTGAGTATGTCCATCTCCAGGCTCGCGGGCTCGCGCGGCAGTTGCAGCGCGCCGCCCAGGCCTGCCAGCAGCGTGCCCAGTGCGAACACGGCGGTGAACAGCCAGGCCTGGTTGACGCCCAGAGCGCCCACCATTTCGCGGTCCTGCGTGGCGGCACGCACCAGGGTGCCAAAGCGAGTCTTGGTCAATAAAAGCGTCAAACCCAAGAGCACGCATGGGCCGACAGCTATCAAAAAAAGATCGTAGGTAGGGAACTGACGGCCCAGAATCTCCACCGAGCCTTCGAGGCCCTGCGCACGCGGGCCGAACAGTTCCTCGGGGCCCCACAGCCACAGCGCTGCGTCCTTGATGACCAGTACCAGCGCAAAAGTGGCCAGCAGCTGGAACAGCTCGGGTGCCTTGTAGATGCGGCGCAACAGCAGTGTCTCGGTCAGTGCCCCGAGCGCGCCGCAGGCCAGCGGAGCCACCAGCAGCGCGGGCCAGAAGCCAATATGGGGCGAGAGCCAGTCCACGCTGCTGTAGGCGATGAAGGCGCCCAGCATATAGAACGAGCCATGGGCGAAGTTGATGGTGCGGGTGACACCAAAGATCAGCGACAGCCCGACCGAAACCAGAAACAGCGACGATGCGCTGGCCAGTCCGTTGAGCAGCTGGGCCAGCAGGCCGGATGCACTCATGCTGCGTAGCTCCTGAAGCTCGACATAGTGTGGGTGAATAAGAAAAGCCACCTGCGTGAATGCAGGTGGCCCGACATTTTCGCTGAAGCGAAATCAGTTCGCTGTCGCGGGGCGCAGCTTCTTCACTTCCTCGTCCGTGGGCTGGTAGTGCTTGCCGTCGGCATAGCGGTAGTTGACCAGCACGCCGCGCTTGAGTTTTTCGTCATAGGCGGTCTTGCCCACATAGGCACCCATCGTGGACTGGTTGTCCTGGGCGCGGTAGGTGATAGGGCCGAAAGGCGTGGCGACTTCCAGGCCCTTGAATGCCGCAATCAGCTTTTCGGTGTCGGGGTCGCCCTTGGTCTTGCGCAGACCCGCAGCAATCGACTGGATGGCGTTGTAGCCCACGATGGTGCCCAGGCGCGGGTAGTCCTTGAACCTGGCCTGGTAGGCCTTGAGGAAGGCGGCATGCTCGGGGGTGTTGATGGAATACCAGGGGTAGCCGGTCACGGTCCAGCCGATAGGCGCTTCCTTCTTGAGCGGGTCCAGGTATTCGGGCTCGGCCGTCAGCAGGCCCACGACTTCGCGGCCCTTGAAAAGGCCGCGTGTATTGCCCTCGCGCACGAACTTGCCGAGGTCGGTGGCAAACAGCACGTTGAAGATGGCGTCGGGCTTGGCATCAGCGAGTGCCTGCACGACGGAGCCGGCGTCGATCTTGCCAAGCGCCGGTGCCTGCTCAGCCACAAACTCGATGTCGGGCTGCCTGGCTTTCATCAGCGTCTTGAAGGTGGCAATCGCAGACTGACCGTATTCGTAGTTGGGGTAGACGATGGCCCAGCGCTTCTTATTGAGCTTGAGCGCTTCCTCCACCAGCATGGCGGTCTGCATATAGGTGGAGCCGCGCAGACGGTAGGTGTAGTGATTGCCGTCGGCCCAGACGATCTTGTCAGTCAGCGGCTCGGAGGCGAGGAAGAAGCGCTTTTTCTGCTTGGCGTAATCGGTCAGTGCCAGACCCACATGCGAGAGAAAGCTGCCCGTGAGCACATCGATTTTTTCACGCGTGTAGAGCTCTTCGGCGGCACGCACGGCATCGCCCGGGGTGGCGTTGTCGTCGCGCACGATGAGCTGCAGCTTCTTGCCGGCAATGCCGCCTGCGGCATTGACCTGCTCCACCGCCAGTTCCATGCCCTTCTTGTAGGGCTCCAGAAACGCGGGTTGAGCCTTGTAGCTGTTGATTTCGCCAATCTTGATCACGCCCTGTGCCCAGGCGGGCAGGGCGGCCAGTGTCAGCAGGGGCAGGGACCAGCGCAGCTGCATTGTCATTCTCCTTGGTGCTAGGTGGGCGACCATGGTCTGAGATACTGGGTCGCCGCAATCATTAATGCTCAATTTGAGCATTTATATAGACAAATAAAGCGCTTGTTCAAAGCGCGTGGGAAATGATCCTAGAGCAGCGTTTTCCATGAGTCAAGATGGGTGAGACAGTTTTTCGGCGATCGGGCGGTATCTGAACGCTTCATTCTGCTTATCACTATTCGATCTCAAGACATTCATGTGTGATTCACCCGTTTCTGTGCAATTGCCGGACAATATAGGTCTTGTCCCGCTTGGCAACCGGCAGCCAACGCGCTAGCAGCTCTGACCTGCAGTGCCCCGCCACCGCCCAGCATTTGCCGCGCAGGTTTTCTGCTTCGAGTTTTTATTTCAGACGAATCATGAGTGCTTTTCTTGAAGAACGCGTGCTGTCCGTCCACCACTGGACCGACCGTCTTTTCTCCTTCACCACCACCCGCGACACATCGCTGCGCTTTTCCAACGGCCACTTCACCATGATCGGCCTGAAGGTGGATGGCAAAAACCTGCTGCGCGCCTACTCCATCGCCAGCCCCAACTACGAAGAGCATCTGGAGTTCCTGTCCATCAAGGTACCCGAAGGCCCTTTGACCTCCAAGCTGCAGAACATCCAGGTGGGTGACACCATCATCGTGGGCAAGAAGCCCACAGGCACGCTGCTGATCGACTATCTGCTGCCAGGCAAGAATCTGTATCTGATCGGCACGGGCACCGGCCTGGCTCCCTGGCTGGCCGTGGCGCGAGACCCCGAGACGTATGAGCGTTTCGACAATGTGGTCGTGGTGCATGGCGTGCGTCAGGTGCAGGAGCTGGCCTATCAGGAGCTGTTCGAGAAGGAATTGCCCGAGCATGAATTCCTCGGCGATATCGTCAAGGGCAAGCTGCATTACTACCCCACGGTGACACGCGAGCCCTTCCGCAATCAGGGCCGTATCTCGGCCCAGATCAACAACGGCACCTTCCCGCAAAACCTGGGTCTGCCCGATCTGAATCCCGAGACCGATCGCGTCATGCTGTGCGGCAGCCCCGCCATGCTGTCCGAACTCAAGGAACTGCTGGAAAAGCGCGGCTTCAAGGAAGGCAACACCACCACGCCCGGCGACTTTGTCATTGAGCGTGCGTTTGTAGAAAAGTAATTCCACCTTGCCCCGAGCAAAAGGCCTGCATCAGCAGGCCTTTTTACATTTTCGACATGAGGCAGATGGTTGTGAGCGCAGGTATGGCAGTCGATCTCGGCCGCCTCATATGTTCTCCCCTGCATTTTCGGGAAGACGCTGCACATCCATGAGTGTGGCGCTGGACGTTTTGCGCGAGACAAACGGGATGCCCAGTTGGACCTTGGACTTGCTGCAGGCCTTGGCGGTGGCCGCCGAGAACAGCAGGATGGCCGAGGTGAAATAAAACCACATCAGCACGACCACCAGCGAGCCGGCTGCACCATAGGCCGATACCACGGCGGCAGTGGACAGATACCAGGCCAGGGCCTGTTTGCCGATGGTGAACAGGGCTGCTCCCGTCAGCGAGCCCAGCAGCAGGTATTTGGTGGCGGGTTTGATGCCGCTACCCATGCGCATCAGACCCCAGAACAGCAGCACCGCAATGCCGAAGGACAGACCCTCGTTGATCAGCCCCATCAGCGGGCCCAGCGGCACAAGCTGCAACTCGTCATTGGCCCATTTGGTGATCATCTGGATGGCGGTTGAAAGCACCATGGACACCAGCAGCAAAAAGCCCAGGCCCACGACATAGCTCAACCCCCACAGACGTGAGATGGCCATGCTCCACCAGGGCTTGTTTTCCTGCGGGCGCGACTCTTCGCCCATAGACCAGAGCTTGTCCAGTGAAGCCTGCAGCTCCACAAACACGCCCGTGGCGCCCGAGAGCATCATCATCAGACCGAGCACGGACGCGAGCGATCCCTGATTGGCGTTCTGGGCGCTGGCCAGCGCACTCTTGACGACCTGTGCCGCGCGTTCCCCGACCACGCTCTGTATCTGGCTGATCAAGGTGCTTTCCACATAGCTGCGATCCAGCCACCAGCCCAGCAGCCCCACGACAGCCAGCAGCAGTGGTGCCAGGCTCAGCATGCCGTAGAAAGACATGGCGGCACTCATGCGCAGACCGTCGGCCTGCAGCCAAAGTTGTACGGAGTCGATCAGCGGTTGCAGGGGGTGGACGAGGCGTCGCAGCTTGTGCTGCCAGCCGGAGGTATCAAAAGCCATGTGTCTAATTCTGGTTGCTGAACCATGGTGGTTTTGTCAGCCTATGTCTGCTGGCAGTGAGTACAGGCGAATATTTTGTAATTTCCGCCTGCATTCTGGCAACTCTGCCATGGTGATTAATTTCAGCGGTTTCAAGTTTTCATCCTTTATCCGTTGTGCGATGGATGCTCACTTTTTTGAGTTGTGAATCCAATTTCGCCGGCTTCTTTAAAGAAAGCGCATCGGGGTTTTCTCTAGTCAACTACGCTTGGCGACCCTCTGTGTGTCGTAGTTCAATCCGGGTTTGCACCAGTCAAAATGCAACTCCTCAACTACAAAAAATACCATCCCTCTTCAAGAAGGCTGGCAAGACGAGACACATTACATGCAGACTTCCTTTTCCACCGCATCTCCTGCAGATCGCGTGCTTTGCCCTGTCTTGCGCGAACGCATCATGACGGCGGACCAGGCCGCCGGCCTGATTCAATCAGGCATGACGCTGGGCATGAGCGGCTTCACTCCCGCAGGCGCACCCAAGGCCGTGCCCCAGGCATTGGCACGCCGCATCGAAGCGCAGAACGCCAACGGCGGCAATTTCCGCATCAGCCTGTGGACGGGGGCTTCGACTTCGGCCGAGCTTGACGGGGCATTGGCCAAGGTGCGTGGCATCGAGCGCCGCCTGCCCTACCAGAGTGATCCCACGGTGCGCAAAGAGATCAACGAGGGGCGCATGCAGTATGTGGACATCCATCTGTCCCATGTGGCGCAGCATGTGTGGTTCGGCTTCCTCGGTCATCTTGACGTGGCGGTGATCGAAGTGGCGGGCATCCTGCCCGACGGTCGCCTGATTCCGTCGACTTCGGTGGGCAACAACAAGACCTGGCTGGAGCAGGCCGACAAGATCATTCTCGAAGTCAACAGCGCCCAGCCCGCCGAGCTCGAGGGCATGCACGATATCTACTACGGCGCGGCAGTGCCGCCAAAGCGCAAGCCCATACCCATGGAGCACCCGTTCGACCGCATTGGTGAGCCCTATCTGCATTGCGATCTGAGCAAGGTGATTGCCGTGGTGCCAACGGTCCAGCGTGACAGGCTGGCAGCGTTCACGGCACCCGATGAAGGCTCCATGCACATTGCCGAGAACATCATCGACTTTTTGCAGCACGAGGTGAGCGCTGGCCGCCTGCCACCCGAGTTGCTACCGCTGCAGTCGGGCGTTGGCAATATCGCCAACGCCGTGCTGGCGGGTTTGAACAACGGCCCGTTCGACCACCTGAACGCCTATACCGAAGTGCTGCAGGACGGCATGCTGGACATGCTGGAGTCAGGCAAGCTCGATACCGCATCGACCACCTCGCTGGCACTGAGCCCGGCGGCCATGGAGCGCTTTCTGGCCAACATCGACTACTACCGCCAGCGCATCATGCTGCGCCCGCAGGAGATATCGAACCACCCGGAGTTGATCCGCCGCATGGGTTTGATCTCGATGAACGCGCTGATCGAGGCCGATATGTACGGCAACGTCAACAGCACGCATGTCATGGGCTCGTCCATCATGAACGGCATTGGCGGCAGCGGCGACTTTGCACGCAACGCCTATCTGTCGATCTTCATGACGCCATCCACGGCCAAGGACGGCAAGATCAGCTGCATCGTGCCCATGGTCTCCCATGTCGATCACACCGAGCACGACGTGCAGGTCATCGTGACCGAGCAGGGGCTGGCCGATCTGCGCGGCCTGGCTCCGGTGCAGCGCGCACGTTTGATCATCGAGAAATGCGTGCACCCCGACTACAAGGTGGCGATGAGCGAGTATCTGGAGCGCGCGCTGCGCGACGCACCGGGCAAGCACACGCCACATTTGCTCGATCAGGCTTATGCCTGGCACCAGCGCTATCTGAAGACGGGTTCCATGCAGGCCTGACGGAGCATGCGCAAACCAGAAACGCCGCCATATGGCAGCGTTTCCGGTGATTCTGTCTGAGCCCGGATGGTGGCTTCGCAAAGCGCTCTGGATTCGAGAGCGCTCTCGAGGTGTGTGCGCCGTACGGATTCAGGTCACCGGAGCCGGGTTGAACAGCACCAGCGCGTTGTGCAACTGCCAATGCTCGGCCCAGGTCTTTTTGCGACCGCTGGCGACATCGAGCATCAGCCTGAACATCTCCCAGCCTATGTCTTCGATCGTTGCCTCGCCGTCGGCAATGCGTCCGGCGTTGATATCCATCAGATCGTGCCAGCGTCGCGCCAGGTCGCTGCGCGTGGCCACCTTGATCACCGGCACCTGTGCCAGACCGTAGGGCGTGCCGCGGCCCGTGGTGAAGACATGCAGGTTCATTCCCGCTGCCAGCTGCAGCGTGCCGCAGATGAAGTCGCTGGCCGGCGTGGCCGCATAGACCAGACCCTGACCGATGTCGCGATCGGCCAGGCGCTGACCCGGCGACAGCACGCCGGTGATGGGGGCCGTACCGCTCTTGATGATGGAGCCCATGGCCTTCTCGACGATGTTCGACAATCCGCCCTTTTTATTGCCCGGCGTGGTGTTGGCGCTGCGGTCCACGCGGCCCTTGTCGAGATAGGCGTCGTACCAGGCCATTTCCTCGATCATGGCTTCGGCCACTTCGGGGCTTGCGGCGCGCGAGGTGAGCTGGTCGATGCCGTCGCGCACCTCGGTCACCTCGCTGAACATCACGGTGGCGCCCGCGCGCACCAGCAAGTCGGTGCAAAAGCCCACGGCCGGGTTGGCCGTGACGCCGCTGAAGGCGTCGCTGCCCCCGCATTGCACGCCCACCACCAGGGCGCTGGCGGGCACGGTCTCGCGGCGGCGGGCGTCGAGGCGGCGCAGATGCTGCTCGGCCTGGCGCATGATGGAGTCGATCATGGACATAAAGCCCACATGGGCTTCGTCCTGCAGGCAGACCACGTCCAGCTCGGGCTCACGCTCATCGACGATGGGAAAGCTGCCCGGCGGCAGCAGGCGTTCGGGCTGCAGCTTCTCGCACCCCAGGCTGACCACCATGACCTCGCCGCCGAAGTTGGGATTGCGGCTGATGTTGCGCAGCGTGCGCTGCGGGATCTCGGCTCCCACGGCATCGATGGCCACGCCGCAGCCATAGCTGTGCTCCAGGCCCACCACGTCGTCAACACGGGGGTATCGGGGCAGCAGCTCGGACTTGATGCGGCGCACCGCAAAGTCCAGTACTCCGGCCACGCATTGCACCGTGGTGGTGATGGCCAGGATGTTGCGCGTGCCCACCGTGCCGTCCGCATTGCGGTAGCCCTCGAAGGTATAGCCTTCAAGCGGCTCCAGCACGGGCGGCTTGACGGTGGCGATGGGCAGGCCCTCAAGCGAGCGAGCCTCGGGCATCTGCAGCAAGCGCTCGTGCACCCAGCTGCCGGCGGCAATGGGCTTGAGCGCATAGCCGATGATCACGTTGTAGCGGCGCACCGCGCCGCCTTCGGGAATGTCCACCAGCGCCACCTTGTGCGCCTGCGGCACCTTGTCGATCAGCACCAGCCCCCCGGGCATCACCGTGCCCGCAGGCAACCCCCCGTCATTGGCCACGATGGCCACGTTGTCGGCCGGATGCATGCTGATGGAAAGCGGAAGTGGGGTACTCATGGCAATGTCTCAATTTTCTAGGTGCCTGTCGCAATCGGAGTGCAGCCCTCGCAAACTTCACGTCCCAACTCAGGAACGCCGAGCAAGAGCCGCCTCCCCCTCCGCGAAGCGAGAAGGGGCGCCGTGCAACGGGGAAGGCGCGAAGCGCCTCAGGGGGTTATTCAGCCTTTATTCCAGCAGACTTGATCACCTTGGCCCACTTGCTCACCTCGGCCTTCTGATAGTCGGCCAGTTCGACGGTCGTCATGTTCGACGGCAGCATGCCGAAGTTCTTGAGGCGTGCCTGGACTTCGGGGGTGGCGACGATCTTCAGGATTTCGGCATGCAGGCGGTCCACGATGGGCTTGGGCGTTCCCGCAGGGGCGAAAACGGCCTGCCAAGAGCCCATGTCGAAACCCTTCTCGCCGGCCTCGGCAATCGTGGGTACATCGGGCAGTGATTCCAGGCGCTTGGAGCTGCTCACGGCGATGGGGCGCAGCTTGCCGGACTGGATGTGCGGGCCGACGACCAGAGCAGTGTCGAACATCATGTCCACCTGTCCGCCCATGACATCCTGCACGGCAGGACCGCTGCCCTTGTAGGGCACATGGGTGAACTTCACTCCGGTCTGGTAGGCCAGCAACTCCAGCGCCATGTGGTTGGAGGTGCCGTTGCCCGGAGAGGCCGAGGTCAGGCCGCCCGACGAGGCCTTGGCCTTGCTGCCGGCCAGCACGTCGGCCAGAGTCTTGTAGGGGCTGGAGGCAGGCACCACCAGCACCAGAGGGCCGGAGCCGAGCATGGCGACGGGAGTGAAGGACTTGACGGGGTCATAGTCCAGCTTGGAGTACAGGCTGACATTGATGGCGTGCGAGCTGATGGTGCCGCCCAGAATGGTGTAGCCGTCGGCCGGGGCGCGTGCCGCCAGCGCCGAGCCCACGCTGCCGCCGGCGCCGCCCTTGTTCTCGATGACCACGGGCGTGCCCAGGGCCTTGCTCAGCGGCTGCGCAATCACGCGCGCCAGGGTGTCGGTATTGCCGCCAGGGGGGAACGGCACCAGATAGGTAATGGGCTTGCCCGTGGGCCAGTTGCCCTGTGCCAGGGCCGGTGCGGCGACAAGGGATGCGCCCAGCAGCAGGGCGCTGGCGGCGAGGGTGGATTGAAGCAGGGTGCGGCGTTGCATGGTGGTTGTCTCCGGTTGAAAAGCGTCTTTTTGCGCTGTGTAAAGGGGTGCGATCGGACCAGCTCGGCTTGGGCTGAATGTTTGCTCTGTGCGGTCTGTTTTGTGCAGGGGCGGGAATTCAGAAGCGCGGTTGCTTGCCGGTGAATTCCGGGTCGTATTTGCGCATCTGGCCCAGGTCGTCGCGGTTGCGGATACCGCAATGCAGATAGTTGTCATGCAGGCGTGCCAGGGCTTCGCGGTCCAGGGTCACGCCCAGGCCGGGCGTGGTGGGCACACGCAGGCTGCCCTGCTCGAACTGCAGGCGCCCGCCCTCGACGACTTCCTCGTCCTGCCAGGGATAGTGGGTGTCGCAGGCATAGGTCAGCAGGGGTACGCTGGCGCACAGATGAGTCATGGCCACCAGGCTCACGCCCAGGTGGGAGTTGCTGTGCATGGACAGACCCAGGTCGAAGGTGCGGCACAGCGTGGACAGGCGCTGTGTGGCGCGCAGGCCGCCCCAGTAATGGTGGTCGCTGAGCACGATCTTCACGGGGCAGCCCATGTCGGCGTTGCGGCGGAACTCGGCAAAGTCCGTCACCACCATATTCGTGGCCAGGGGCACGTCGCACTCGCGAGCCACGGCGGCCATACCGTCCAGGCCCGGGGCAGGGTCCTCGTAGTACTCAAGCACGCCGCGCAACTGCTGCACGATCTTCAGGCTGGTTTCCACGGTCCAGTTGCCATTCGGGTCGATGCGCAGAGGTGTGCCTGGGAAGGCCTCGGCCAGTGCCAGGATGCCGGCGGCCTCCTGCTCGGGCGCCAGCGTGCCGGCCTTGAGCTTGATGCTCTGGAAGCCGTACTGGTCGATCATGCGCCGGGCCTGGGCCACCAGCTGGGCCGGCGTCAGGGCTTCGCCCCAGGCGTCGGGTGTATAGGGCTGGCCCACATGCTCGGCGTATTTGTAGAACAGATAGGCCGAGTAGGGCACGCGGTCGCGTGCGGGTCCGCCCAGCAGGTCGACGATGGGTGCCCGGGCCATCTGGCCCTGCAGGTCCAGCATCGCGACTTCGAAGGCGCTGACCACCTTGGCCACGGTCTTGGAGACATGGGTGCCAGGGGCCAGCGAGACCTGCTGGCCCAGAAATTCCGAAGCCGTGAGTTTGGGCGGAGTGACCACGGCGGCGACGCGGGCCTCCATTTCATTGAGCGCCCAGGGCGAGAGCCCGAGCAGAGCCGGTGCGGCCTTGGCCAGGGCATCCAGCATGGGCTGGTCGCCATAGCTCTCGTTGATGCCGACCAGGCCCGAGGCGGTCTCGATCTCGATGATGGAGCGCAGCGCCCAGGGCTCGTGAATGCCGGCGGCGTTGAGCAACGGCGGATCGCGGAAGGCAATCGGCGTGATGCGGATGTGGCGGATCTGGTGAAAGGTGCTCATCTTGAGATGACGGATGCGGTGAAGAAGCTCCGGCCGGAGTGGAAACAGTGCTGCGATGTGGTATGTTGTCGTACAACTGAAAGCCATTATCATCAGGCTCATGAGTACTCAGACATCGGAATTACCCCAATCAACCCCGTCTTTGCCGCTGACGGAGGGGTACGCGCTGCGCAGCAAGACCAGCAAGGGCAGCCGCAGTCTGGCGAATCTGTTGTCCGAGGAGTTCGAGCACAAGATCCGCCAGGGCCTGCTGCATGAGGGGGACAAGCTGCCTACCGAGTCCGAACTCGTGCGCAGCTATGACGTCAGCCGCACCGTGGTGCGCGAGGCGCTGTCCAAATTGCAGGCGGCGGGGCTGGTCGAGACCCGACATGGCATAGGCACGTTTGTGCTGCCCGCGCGCCAGAGCGCAAGCCCCATGCTCAGCGCACGCGAGCTCAGCGAGTCCGTCGATGTGCTGGCCGTGCTGGAGCTGCGCATCAGTCTGGAAACCGAGGCTGCCGGTCTGGCTGCCCAGCGCCGCAGCGAGGCCCATCTGCAGGTCATGAGCGAGGCTCTGCAGGCGTTCGAGCATCATTTCGCCCTGGGGCACGACACCGTCGAGCATGATCTGGCCTTTCACCTGAGCATCGCGCAGGCCACAGGCAACCGGTATTTCCAGGACATCCTGCAGCACTTCGGAACGCTGCTGATTCCGCGCAATCGCATTGCCTCCATGCATACGCCGGCGCGCGATCCCGACTATCTGCGCCGGGTGAACCGCGAGCACGAGGAGATCTATGCCGCCATCGTGCGCCAGGACGCCGATTCGGCCCGTGCCGCCATGCGCATCCATCTGACCAACTCGCGGGAGCGTTTGCGCCTGGCCCAGCGTCTGAGTCTGAGCCCTGAGCCCTGAGCCCGGTACCCTGGCCCGGGCCGGCGCTTGATGGAAGAGGCCGACCGCAGCAACCGGCGGGGCTGCCGGCGGCATGTGGTGGCCGTGGTGGTGGCCGTGGTGTCCCGGCTGCGCTGAATACTTGTTGATATTTCAAAAATGATAGCTTGAAGCTCCTTTAAATATTGAGCTTTAGGCGTATTCAATGAGTGAAAGTGACGCAAGCTGAGGCCTGGTAAACGGCTGCGATCCGTGCTTACCCTTAGAAAAAATGTCTTGGTGTTCAAAAAAACCTAGTTGTATGATGACTGACCACAACAAGGAGACATTTCACCATGGTCCGACGCACGCACTTTCTGCGCTCTCTGCTGGCCCTGGCGGCCGGCGGTTTGCTGTCGTCCACATTGCTGGCTGCCGATGCCTGGCCCAGCAAGCCCATCCGTCTGGTCGTGCCCTATCCGCCCGGCGGCAGCTCCGACATCATTGCGCGCTCCATCGGGCAACTGATTTCCCAGGAGCTCAAGCAGACCGTGGTGATCGACAACAAGCCTGGCGCCAATGGCAATCTGGGCGCTGAATTCGTCGCCCGGGCGCCGGCCGATGGCTATACCTGGTTGCTCTGCGATCTCGGCGCACTGGCCATCTCTCCCTCGATCTATACCAAGCTCAGCTTCGACCCTTCCAAGGCGCTGCGCGGTGCGGCCATGCTGGCCTATTCGCCCCATATGCTGGTGGTGCACCCCTCCGTCCAGGCCAGCAATCTCAAGGAACTGGTGGAGCTGTCCAAGAAGCAGGACCTGAACTTTGCCGTCACCGCATCGGGCAGTGCCCCCCATCTGGCCGGCGTGGAGCTGGCCCGCATCACCGGCGCCAAATGGGTGTATGTGCCCTACAAGGGCGGTGTGCAGTCGGTGCAGGACACGGTGGCAGGCCAGACTCAGGTGCTGATGAACGGCATGCTGGCCACCTATCCGCATGTGCAAAGCGGCAAGCTCAAGCTGCTGGGCATTTCCAAGAACACCCGCATGCCCCTGATTGCCGATGTGCCGACGCTGGCGGAACAGGGCGCACAGGGTTTTGCCTCGGGCACCTGGCAGGGCGTGGTGCTGCCCGCCAAGACGCCTGACGCCGTGGTGCAGCGTGTGAACCAGGTGCTGCTCGCAGCCATCCGCTCCACCGAGGTCCGCTCCCGGCTGACCGGCCAGGGTGCCGAGGTCGTCACGATGACGCCCGCCGAAACCGACAAATTCTTCAACGCCGAGCGCGCGCGCTGGCGCACCGTGGTGCAAGCCGCCCAACTGCAGCTGGATTGAGCTGCCAGATCTTTTTTGCTCTCCTCTTTTCAAGGATTACCATGACACCCCAAGACCTCAAAGACGTGATGAGTTCCGGCCTGCTGTCCTTCCCCGTGACGGACTTCGATGCCCAGGGCAACTTCAATGCCAAGGGTTATGCCGCACGCCTTGAATGGCTGGCTCCCTACGGCGCCAGTGCCCTGTTCGCCGCCGGTGGCACGGGCGAATACTTCTCGCTGCATGGCGAGGAATACGGCCAGATCATCAAGACCGCCGTGGATACCTGCCGCGGCAAGGTGCCCATCATCGCCGGCGCCGGCGGTCCCACCCGCACCGCCATTGCCCATGCGCAAGAGGCCGAACGACTGGGCGCCCACGGCATTTTGCTGATGCCTCATTACCTGACCGAAGCCGGCCAGGAAGGCCTGATCGCCCATGTGGAGCAGGTCTGCAAGAGCGTGGATTTCGGCGTCATCGTCTACAACCGCGACCGCTCCCGCTTCACGCCCGAATCCCTGGCCATCCTGGCCGAGCGCTGCCCCAACCTGGTGGGCTTCAAGGACGGCCTGGGCAATATCGAGACCATGTCCTCCATCTTCATGAAGATGGGTGACCGCTTCGCCTACCTGGGCGGACTGCCCACGGCCGAGGTCTATGCGGCCGCCTACAAGGCTCTGGGCACCCCCGTGTATTCCTCTGCCGTCTTCAACTTCATTCCCAGGACGGCGATGCAGTTCTACGAGGCCGTGCGCACCGATGACCAGGCCACGCAGCACAAGCTGCTCAAGGAATTCTTCATGCCCTATCTGAAGATCCGCAACCGTGTCGAAGGCTATGGCGTGAGCATCATCAAGGCCGGCGCCAAGCTGGTCGGCCACGATGCCGGTCCCGTGCGCGCTCCCCTGACCGACCTCAAGCCTGCCGAGATGGAGGAGCTCAAGGTCCTGATCGACAAGCTCGGCCCCCAGTAAGACCCGATGCAGGGGCCAGGCCAAGAATCGGGCCCCGCGTCTTCAGGAGACAAAGCATGAAAAAGATACTGATCACGCTGGGCGCCACCCTGGCACTGGCCGTCCAGGCGGCCGGCAGCTTTCCCGACAAGCCCGTCAACATCATCGTGCCCTTTCCGGCCGGCGGCTCCACCGACACCGTGGCGCGGGCCCTGGCCCTGAGCATGGGCGAGCAACTGGGCAAGCCCTTTGTCGTGGAAAACCGTCCTGGCGCCACGGGCACCATTGGTGCGGGAGCCGTCAAGCGCGCAGCCGCCGACGGCTACACCTTGCTGGTGGCATCGCTGGGCCCCTTTGTGGTGACCCCGCATATGGTCAGGAACGTGCCCTATGACGCCGGCAAGGATTTCGACTACATCACCATTCCCGTGCAGGCTCCCAATGTGCTCGTTGCCAGCCCGACGCAAAAGGCCCGCAGCGTGAGCGAAGTGATTGCCGCGCTCAAGGCCAATCCCGGCAAGATCAGCTTTGCCAGCTCCGGCAACGGCTCCTCGGACCATCTGTCGGCCGAGCTGTTCTGGCAGCAAACGGGTACCGAAGCCGTGCATGTGCCTTACAAGGGCGGAGCACCGGCGATCACCGATCTGCTGGGTGGCCAGGTGGATTTCTCGTTCCAGAACGTCAACGCCGTGCTGTCCCATCTGCGCAGCGGCAAGCTGCGCGCCATTGCCGTGACCGGCAGCCAGCGCTCACCCGTGCTGCCCGATGTGCCCACACTGGCCGAGTCCGGCGTCAAGGGTGCCGAGGTCTACTCCTGGCAAGGCATGGCCGCTCCCAAGGGCTTGCCGGCCGATGTCAAGGCCAGACTGGCCAAGGCCGCCATTGCCGCCGTGCAGCAGCCCGATATCCGCAAGCGCTTTGTGGAGCAGGGGCTGGAAATCGTGGGCAACACACCCGAGGAATTCACGCGCTTTCAGGCCCAGGAGAACGAGCGCTGGAAGCAGCTGATCCAGACCCGCAAGATCACAGCGGATTGATATGAAACACCCCCTGAGTCGCTTCGCACCTTCCCCCGTGTGCACGGCGCCCTCTCTCGCTACGGGAGGGGGGCGTCTGGGCAACCGGCGACACCCTCGCGGAGGGGCGGCGCGGCCGGCGTAGGCCCTTGCTCGGTGTCTCTCGCCGTTGGTCATGCCGGTTCCAGACGCTTTGTTCCACATCGAGCACCACAGACAACTGAGATAAAACAACGGGCTGGCCTCTGGTCAGCTCGGCAGGCCTGCCACCACGCAGGCCCTTTTCACCGGGGGCTTTCAGTTCCCGCAAGTTCCAAGGATCCCAAGGCATGGCGACCATCCGACCACGCGTTCTTCAATACGGCAAGATGCCGCTGACCCAGCTTGATGCCGAACTGGCCCAAGCCTACGACGTGAGCATCCTCTGCGATCAGCCCGATCCCGAGCGCTTTCTTGCCGAGCATGGCGGCCGGTTCGAATATGCGGTCACCTCGGCCGCCATGGGCCTGCCCGCGCGCGTGGTCGATGCACTGCCCCATCTCAAGTTCGTGAGCAGCTTCGGCGTGGGCTTCGACGCATTGGACAAGGACGCTTTGCTGCGCCGGGGCGCGCGTGTGGGCTATACGCCAGGCGTGCTCGACGATTGCGTGGCCGATCTGGCTTTTGCGCTGCTGCTGGATGTCACGCGCGGCCTCAGCGAGTCCGACCGCTTCGTGCGCCGCGGAGGCTGGAGCCAGGGCCGCTTCGGCGTCCGCACCCGCGCCAGCGGCAAGCGTCTGGGCATCTTCGGCATGGGCCGCATCGGCAGCACCGTGGCGCGCCGCGCCTCGGGTTTCGACATGGAAGTGGCCTACCACAACCGCCGTCCCGTCGAAGGCTCGCCTCACCAGTATCAGCCCTCGCTGCTGGAGCTGGCGCGCTGGGCCGACATCCTGGTCATCACCGCTGCCGGCGGTGAAGGCACGCGTCACCTGGTGAACGCCGAAGTGCTGGCGGCCCTGGGCCCGCAGGGCTTTCTGGTCAATGTGGCGCGCGGCAGCGTGGTCGACGAAGCCGCCCTGGCCGATGCCCTGGAGAGCAAGCGCATCGCCGGTGCCGGGCTTGACGTGTTCGAGGACGAGCCCCGTCCCCTGCCGACGCTGCTGGCCCTGGACAACGTGGTGCTGGCCCCCCACATCGCCAGCGGCACCCACGAAACCCGCCGCGCCATGGCCGATCTGGTGCTGCACAACCTGCAGCAGTTCATCGCCACGGGCCGTCCCGCGGTCGAGGTGCCCTGGTCCGCCGCGCAATGATTTTCCTTTCCCTCCGAGTCTGTTGAAGAGCTTTTCCATGTCCACTACCCCGACCATCACCGCCATTGAAGTCATCCCCGTCGCCGGCCGCGACGGCATGCTCATGAACCTCAGCGGCGCCCACGCGCCCTACTTCACGCGTAACATCGTGCTAGTGCACGACAGTGCGGGTCGTACCGGGGTGGGCGAGGTGCCGGGAGGGGAAGGCATTCGACAGGCTCTGGAGGACAGCAGGCACGTGCTGATCGGCCGCTCTGTCGGCCAGCACCTGCAACTGCTGCAAGAGCTGCAGAAATCCCTGGAAGGGCGCGATACCGGCGGCCGCGGCCTGCAGACCTTTGACCTGCGTATCGGTGTGCACGCCGTGACTGCCATCGAATCCGCACTGCTGGATCTGCTGGGCCAGCACCTGGGCGTGCCCGTGGCCGCGCTGCTGGGCGAAGGCCAGCAGCGCGATCGCGTGGAAATGCTGGGCTATCTGTTCTTTGTCGGCCCCTCGGACAAGACCGGCCTGGACTACGTCAAGCCCGGCGAGGACAAGCTGGGCACGGACGACTGGAGCCAGGTGCGCCACATGACGGCCATGACGCCCGAGGCCATCGTGCGCCAGGCCGAAGCGGCCTACGCACGCTACGGCTTCAACGACTTCAAGCTCAAGGGCGGCGTGCTGGCCGGCGAGCAGGAAGTCGAGGCCGTGACCGCGCTGGCCAAACGTTTCCCCGATGCCCGCGTCACCCTGGACCCCAACGGGGGCTGGCTGCTCAAGGATGCCGTGCGCCTGATGCGCGATATGCGCGGCGTGCTGGCCTATGCCGAAGACCCCTGCGGCGCCGAAGGCGGTTTCTCGGGCCGAGAAGTCATGGCTGAATTTCGCCGCGCCACCGGCCTGCCCACGGCCACCAATATGGTTGCCACCGACTGGCGCCAGATGGTGCACGCCCTGTCGCTGCAGTCCGTGGACATTCCCCTGGCCGACCCCCATTTCTGGACCATGGCCGGCTCGGTGCGCGTGGGCCAGACCTGCCGCGACTGGGGCCTGACCTGGGGCTCGCACTCCAACAACCACTTCGACATCTCGCTGGCCATGTTCACCCATGTGGCCGCCGCGGTGCCCGGCAAGGTCACGGCCATCGACACGCACTGGATCTGGCAGGACGGCCAGTACCTCACGCAGCAACCCCTGCAGATCAGGGGCGGTTTTGTGGAGGTGCCCAAGACCCCTGGCCTGGGCGTGACCGTGGACCGCGAGGCGCTCAAGCGCGCCAATGTTCTGTACCTGGAGCATGGCCTGGGCGCGCGCGATGACGCCATCGCCATGCAACACCTGATCCCTGGCTGGAGGTTCGACAACAAACGGCCTTGCATGGTGAGGTAATGCCTCCCCCCTGTGGCGCTGCGCGCCTTCCCCCCAGGGGAACGACGCCATCGCTGCGGGGCTGCCCTTGCTCGGCATCTCTGGCCTGGGCCGTGCCCTGATTTGTACGACGCTCTCTTCGCCCCTTCTTTTTCTTACGGAGCACCTCATGTCCCGCTACGACAACCTCATCAACGGCCAATGGACGGCTGCTGACAGCTACTCCTCCAACACCAACCCCAGCGACCTGTCCGATGTGATCGGTGAGTACGCCCAGGGCAATGCCGCCGATGTGCACGCCGCCATCGCTGCGGCCGCTGCGGCCTTTCCCGCCTGGTCCACCTCGGGCATCCAGG
>NZ_AWOR01000072.1 GCF_000761245.1 Comamonas testosteroni
TGGCCTGAGGCTGATTTATGCAACAACGCCCCCACGATCACCAGCAAGTGACTTGATCCAGCGGCAGAGGCTTGCTGCAGCCGGTTTTTTACGTCCAATCGTCTCTGACCTCGTAAATGACCCAGGCCACCAGCAAGACGACCAGTTGCAGACCAATCAGTTGAATCATGAGAGTAGACATCGTCGCTCTCCTTGAGTGCTTCGATACAGTCATGGTCCCACTTCGGATGCTCGCCCGCAATGAAGACAGCTTGCACTTCGCGGGCTTTAGCCGCTACACATTGGGCTGCTCTATCGGATCGCCCGGCAGCTCTGCAGGCGGTTGATCATTGGGCGGATCAATCGGATCCGGCTTGGGCTCCGGTTCTTTGAGCGGGTTCTTCTGAAGAGTCATGTCGGCCATCTCCTTGCAGTGATGAAGTCGGTGCCAAACAGATTGGCGAATGAGTCATGGACATAGTGGGTAGCAGCACCATCGATCTCTGACAAGCTGCGAGCAGCATTCGGTGAGACTCAGGATATCTCGAAGATGTCGCCATCTGACAATGCCGCGCTCTCATGGTAGATGTCGTAGAGGTATTGAGGCAGCTCCTCATAAGTGATCTCGGGAGGGACGGCCAGATCCACCGGGCCAAGCTTTCCATCAAGGCCAACCGCAAAGCAGCGCCATCCCGAGTTGCTGCGCTCTATGGCCAGGATGTCGCCAAACACATTGAATCGGTACTTTTCCATAGCTGCTCCACTGTTGAGCCTTGCATGCTAGCCGCATCTGCTCGCCGGTCTCGGACAGCGCATGACACCTGAAGCGCCGAACGTGAGCGTCAAGCGCCATCAGCCGGAAGCCTTGTCAGAGCCGATGGAAAGGGGTCATTGCGGTTTTTTCTGGCATTCGCACCCGTTCTGCTTATGCACCAAAGCTGACGTTTTACTTATTGGATAGGGCTTCAAGGTTATTAAAAAGAGTACTGTGACCTTTGGCGATCGATCTTGATTCGTCATCCAGGACTGGAGGTCTATATGCCAGATAGCCGTATTCCCCCGCCAATCCAGAAGTTCTGGGAAACCACCAAGGAGCTGTTCTCCATGGACAAGGATTTCCCTGCCCCCCCTCAACTAGATCCGCAAGAACCCACAGACATGGAAAAGAAGCAGGAGGAGGAGAGACTGCTGCGCATGCGCCACAACTACCGACATTGGTAGCCCTGTCTCTTGAATCCAGCCTTGCGATTGGTTTTCAGCCACCTGGACAGGTGGTTTTTTGTTGCCTTGAGATACAAAAGCATGAGCACCGGGCCAGATCAAGCCTAGGCCGAAGTGAAAGAGCAGCGATAAGATGAATTGAGAACCGTGAAGCTGGGGACGAGACTCGCAGCAGAATCAAATGGATCACCCAGGAGCCCCATGAAAAACAAAGTTGTGCTCATCACCGGAGGCAGCCGAGGCATTGGTGCTGCCACCGCCCTGCAAGCAGCAGCAGCAGGCTGGGATGTACTGCTCAGCTTCAATACAGACCAGACGGCAGCCGATGCGGTTGTCTCGCAAATAACGGAAATGGGCAGGCACGCCATGGCCATTCAGGCGGATATGGGCTGCGAAGAGCAGATTCGCCGTCTTTTTGCCGTGGCAGATGTGCAGTTCGGGCGCCTGGACGCCTTGGTCAACAACGCAGGTATTGTGGACACGGCACAGACGCTGGCCGAGTTCAGTTCGCAGCGCCTTGAGCGAATGTTTCGCATCAACACCATAGGCGCTTTTCTCTGCGCTCGCGAAGCGGTGCTTCGCATGAGCACTGCCAGTGGCGGCCACGGTGGAGCCATCGTGAATGTGTCCAGCATTGCTGCAAGACTTGGCGCGCCACACCAGTACATCGACTACGCGGCGTCCAAGGGTGCTGTGGATGTGATGACTCTGGGACTGGCCAAGGAAGTGGCTGCGGAAGGCATCCGCGTCAACGCTGTCCGCCCCGGTCTCATTGAAACGGATATTCATGCCAGCGGGGGGCAGCCGGACCGGGTTCAGCGCCTGGCGGCTGGCGTTCCCATGAAGCGCGGAGGAACGGCTCTGGAGGTTGCCAATGCAATCGTATGGCTCATCTCGGACGAGTCGCCATACACCACAGGCAGCCTGATCGAGATTTCGGGCGGCAACCTCTAACCAGGCAGCCGCCCAACCACGGCCAGCCCTCTGGTGCGGGCTCTCATATGTCCTTGCGCTTGAGGCACACGCGGCAGCGGCCACCCTCGCTGGCACCTCTGTGTGGGAATGGTCCTGAACTGGCGGCAGTGAACGACTCGACGTGGAATTCGTGTCGTTGGCGCATGCAGTCGCACCAGGTGGCGCGACGTTTTGCATCAGCTTGGACGCACTGGCTCGCTGCCCCCTTATCTGGCAAACCGCGACGTTATCTGGTGCTCTGCCTTCGCTCGACCGCGCCAGCCGAGGTCTGTCATTCAGCGATGGCCGTGCCCATGACCGCCACCCGGGCGATGGCCTCCATGCGGTGGACGGTGATTTCCATGCCCTCCGTGCCCTGGATGCGGCCTGTAATGCGGTGGACGGTGCGCGTGATGATGGTGGTAGTACCCGGGCCTATATGCAGGACGCCCGTAGTAGTAGGAGCCGCCATAAGGCTGATAGATGTAGGTATCGCTATACCCGTAGCTGTATCCAGGGCCTGCCGCGTAGCAACCCGACAAAAGCAAGACGAGCGCAGAGACTCCAAACAGTTTCTTCATGTGCGAAGTCTAGACGTACCCACATCGCTCGGGTTTTCAATATGTAAGCCCGGCTTTGTGCAAGCCACTGCCGACATCTCGAGGAGTTTTCTTTTGACATGCTCCACAACGTCTGCGCACCTGGCGAAGGTGCGCCGGCCGCATCCGAGGAATGCATGCAAACAGGCCTGCTTTTGCAGCTTCTGCCAGGTCTCCGCAGCTATGGGGGATGGCAGCTGTGCCCCGCCCCGCCCCGCCCAGCAAAGGCACTGCGCAATGAGTTCACCCGCTCAGGCATGCGTGCCCGGTTGCCCAATAGCAGCGCTGCGGCACTGCAGCAATGCAGCAATGCAGCAATGCAGCAATGCAGCAATGCAGCAATGCGTGATGGTTGAGGAGTGACGCTGCGCTAATAGCCCCAGCTTTGGCCTCCCGGATAGGTGCGCCCGCCGCTCAATCCGGAGCCCGGCCACGGCCACAGGCTGCCTTGATTTTCATGGCCTTCGTTTCCGCGATCACGAAAGTGATCCCGGTCCAAGTCGTTTTCAAAATCGATCGAGCGATCCCGCTGTTGAATATCGTTGTTTCGAAGATCCTGATCCGCATTTTTCTCGACCGGGCGGGAACCTGGATCCATTCCTTGCCCATTGACCGGCCTATGCATCACGCATCCGGTCAATATCAAGGCAAACGCAGTCAATGCAATTAGCTCTTTCATGGCAGCCCTTTCTACAAGTGGCACTGACAGCCTATTCCTGTCGACGGATACCCGTGTAAAGCGATGTTCTTCGGCACAGCATCAGGCTCGCGCATGGGAGCTTGTACATCGACCAGCTCCTGCATTCAAACTCGTAATATTCGCAGCAGTGCAAAGATGCCGGAAGCACTGCTCCCCTTGCTCCTGAAACGCGCTCGGAAAAAGATTGCGCAACTACTCTTTTGCCACAGCAGGCCTGCTGCCCGACCGGGTCACCACAACCAATGAGATACCGCCCAGTATGGCGGCACCAGCCAGAGTCAGCCGCATGGTCCAGGGCTCTCCCAACAGGGAAACGGCACCGATGGCGGCCAGCAAGGGGACGCTCAGCTGTATGGATGCAGCAGCCCCCGCCTTGAGCTGCGGTAGCGCCGCATACCATGCGACGTAGCCCAACCCGGAGGTCAGCATCCCGGAGCACAGCGCATACATCAATCCTGCCGTGCTCAATGAGGCTTGCCCCTGCACCAGCACGAGCATCAGCAGCGAAAGCGGTACCGTCCGTAAAAAATTGCCTGCCGTCACGCCAACCGGATCGGTCGCGCCCTTGCCGAGCAAGGAATACAGCCCCCATGCAACCCCTGCCAGGAGCATGAGCAAAGCTGCCCCCAGGGGCGGAGCCGAGAGTCCGGGTCGCAGCAACACTACCAGGCCGCCGAAAGCCAGCGCCAATCCGCCCCATTGCCGGGGTGCGAGTCTATCGCCGCGACAAAGGCCCACTCCCACCATCGTTGCCTGCACCGCGCCGAAAAGCAGCAAGGCACCGACACCGGCCGACAAACTCCCATAGGCGAAAGAAAACAACGCCGCATAAGCGAACAGCAACCCCGCCGACGTCCAGCTGCCAGCCCCAGTAGAGGGAGCGCGTTTCAGGCTCACGACCAGCGCCAGCATTGCCGCACCCGAAGCCAGGCGCACTGCCGTGAAGCTCGCGGCATCAATGGAGTGGGATTGGAGCGCAAGGCGGCACAGCAGCGAGTTGCCGGCAAAGGCCAGCATCGCCAGACCAGTCAACACAGTGGTGTGAAACAACGGCATCACAACCTCGTAGATAGACCAACCCCGGTATTTTTCCATGCCATCCGCCCGCACCCCAAGCAACTGCTGTCTTGATGGAGATAGCCCCGCCTTGCTGCCGGCCGCCTGTCCTGGGCCGGAGGATCTGGAGATTCAGCCTGGCAGACTCGAATAGTCGGTGAAGACCCATCGGCAGCTCTGTCGATGACAGCAAACGCCAACGCCAACGGAAACTAGCCACAGTCTTTTGATGACCCTGCCCGGCTACAAATCACCAGGCACTCGGTTGGGCGCAGCAAGCGCCATCAGCTTCAGGAGGTGTCGTGAAGAGCAAAGCCCCGATCGCCCAAACAACTAGCCTTAGGTTCAGATTCAGGAATGAAGCCACATTACGACCTCTGTGCATCAATTGCACACTTCCGGGCACTTTCTGTGGCTCAGAGAACGGGGGAGGTGAAATTTCCGCGACAGCTACAGTCACCATAATTCCTCAAACTTGACATACATCATGCAAGAGGAAGGGTTGGATGGAGTTCCTAGGCAATCAAAGCGCCCAGCTGAGGATGATGAAATGCCAGATCATGGCGCAAGAGGCACTTCTCATTGCCCTGATCGATACGCTGGATGACAACAAAAAAAGCAATCTGCAGCACAACTTCAACCAACGCGCCGAAGAGGTCAAGGCGGAGGTCTTGAACTCGATGGCGACAGATGAGCTCTACGAGCGTCTGCTGGAGCACCTTGACAGATATTCGAAGACCGTCAACTTGCGCCCTTGACTTGTTGCGCAACAAAGGCCTGCCCGCAATGACGCGGGCTTTTTCTTTGGCGGCATGCATGATGCTGGCTGGACTGTTCACACCATCAAAACATCTTCCAAAGCCGCAGGGCAGCCGACGACTCCAAGGACAGGGGCTCGAACGCCGGCATCGCCCGAGCGGACTTGCCGGTTTGCTCACATTCGAATCCGGGTGACATAGATCAGACACAAGTCACGGCAAAGACTTGTGAGATCACACGCCAGGATGTATGAATGCTGGCTGCTGATTGTCGCTTTGCAATCCAGGAACAGGCAATGCTGCTCCGTTTCGATCTTTGATCGAGGAGGCTCTGGTCAGATGTTCTCGAACAATGACTTCATCTTGGTTCTGACGCCGTCGCTGGCGATACTGGTTCTGGCTGCCATATTGATCGTTGCCTGGCTTGTCCAACGATCTCAGCGCTTTCTCCTTTGGCAAGCTTGCGCCTATTCACTCACAGCACTGCCTCTCGGGGCGCAAAGCCTGCTCCCTCTCGAAGAACTCAATCGCTATGCCCTACTCATTGGCAGCTTCTACCTGCTGAGTGCGTGGTGTCTTGCCAGAAGCTGGGCAGAGCGCTGGCGTGTATCCACCCAACCGCATGCAGCATTGCTCATCGCCATAGTCACCCTGGCTGCTCTCTACCAATTCAGCCGGGTCGAGCCGAATGTCTGGGCTCGCGTGTGTTCTTTCAGTGTTGGTTCCGGCCTTGTTCTAC
This sequence comes from Comamonas testosteroni, assembly GCF_000761245.1. Lineage (GTDB taxonomy): Bacteria > Pseudomonadota > Gammaproteobacteria > Burkholderiales > Burkholderiaceae_C > Comamonas > Comamonas testosteroni_C. The sequence goes on from NZ_AWOR01000072.1 coordinate 6,007, forward strand.
TGCTCCCGATCTTGCAGGTCCGCTCGAAGAGAAACTCATTTGACTGGCTCGATCAATCGCTGCTCTGGCTGAGCATCCTTTTCACCGCCTACACCTTCACTCGACCCGCCCTGATCTGGTTGCTGGGATATTCCGACCTCCGTTCCCTGCCAAGCTCACCCTATTGGATCTTGACGCTGCTGAGCATTCTGAACTTCTCGCTGCTCTTCACCGTGGTGATGACCGCGATTGCCGTGAAGGAAACGGTTGTCAAGCTGCGCATGGAACGTGACTTTGATGCTTTGACGCAGATACTGAATCGCCGCTCCTTTCAGGAATATGCCCAGAAGCGTCTGGACGACCTGAGGCTCTATCCCATGGCTGTGCTCGCCTGCGACATAGATCACTTCAAACGCATCAACGACGCCTGGGGCCACGAGCGTGGCGACAAGGTGCTGCAGCTTGTCTCGGCGATTTTGCAAAGCAATATGCGAGAACACGACCTTGTTGCCCGATTTGGCGGTGAAGAGTTTGTGATTTTGCTGACGAACATTGCTCTGAAGGATGCCGAAGCCATTGCCCGGCAAATCCAGCGCGATATCGGCTCAAGCAATGACATTCTTCCATCAGGCTCCAGAATGACCATGAGCTTTGGGCTTTCATCGGTCACCCAGGCTTTTCAATTTGAGCGGGCCCTCAAGGAAGCGGATCAGCTCCTCTACCAAGCAAAGAATGCCGGGCGCGATCGGGTGCATGTGTCTGGTGTGGGCTATCCGGATATACCGATTGAAAGCACACTGCAGCCAGACAAAATTGCTGCTTGATCTGCCGAGCAGCCAAGAGAGCGCGGTGCGGTCCACATCGGGTTCCAGCCCTTTGCAGGCGGCCGCGTATTCCATTTGAATCGACCGCCGGTGCCGGTAGCTGCCGACCAGTCTGCTGGTCGTGACCGATTGAGTCCGGCCAGAAGCAGTCCTTCGTTCAGGCATGCACAATGCACGCAAGCAAATTCGGCTTATTCAGGGACAAAGCATGTTCACAACCAGGTGGAGGCCTGCCGCATCCATAAAAGTCAAGGCGCTTGGACTTCACTGGCGAGAAGGCAAGTTGTTGGCTGTCGAGGTATTGGACGACCAGGGCCATCTGAAAGGTGTTCGCCCCCTGGGAGGCAGTATCGAATTCGGCGAGCACTGGCAATCAGCGCTGATACGTGAGTTCAAGGAGGAGCTGGGCGTTGACGTTGAAATAGTGGGGACTCCACTCGTGATGGAGAACATCTATACCCATGAAGGGGAGCCTGGCCACGAAGTGCTGTTCATTTGCGATGTGCTGTTCAGCATCACAAATTTTGAAAACCGCAGCAGCATTGATTTTCATGAAGACAGTGGAACGCAATGCACCGCCAGATGGTTTGACCTGGCCGAACTCGATCTGCCTGAAGGACCAGCCCTCTTCCCTGTGGGTCTGAAGAAAGCTCTTCAGGGCAAGCATCATCGCCAGTCGAATACTGCCACTGGCAATCCTGTTTGCTGTTAAGGCCTTGCACTGTCGTTGAATGACTGAAATACACCATGCCCTGGCCCTGCTAGGGTCAAAAATTCTCCCTTGAAAGAATGCTCAGGCATGGAAGTCCACCCATCACATATTCGCAGGTTTTCAGCTGCCGATCTGGGCAGCGCATTTCAGCTGCTGACAAGCAATGGATGGTCTCATCGCATCCCGGACCGCCAATTTCTTGAGCGCCTTGTCTCAGCATCTCAACGAGTGGTCGTGGCCGTCTCGCAGGACCAGGTGGTCGGGTTTGCGCGCGCAATCACGGACGGACTGTCCAATGGCTATCTATCGATGGTTGTGGTGGCTCCGGAATGGAGAGGCAAGGGAATTGGTAGAAGCCTGGTCGAGGAGATTGTGAGCGACGACGAAGGCATCAGCTGGATGCTGCGAGCCTCTCGCTCTCAAGCGCCAGCGTTTTTTTCGAAACTTGGATTTACGCCATCCAGCGATGCGATGGAGCGGCCCCGGAAACGCACCAGCTAGCAATACCGCCAATGCCCAGCCTGGCTCGACTGCAAGCGGCGGCCTTCGGCGCCAGCAGCAGACAACCGACAGACAGTATTCGCAGGCTGTCGGATGCACATCTGTGATGTGCGCGCGGCTACCTGTCATCAGCCCCGCTGACAGCAGGTACTCGAGAGACACATCATGCTTCCCGGTGATCGGCCGCCCCGGACTTCCAGTATCCCTTCGCGCTCACACCGTGCCTGGGCAGTTCTCGCTCTTGAAAGTAATGATGCTTCAAGGTACGGATGGCCGCAGACTCTCCCGCGATCCAGATGTAGCCAGGCCCTGTCGGCAAGGGGCGATGCAGCAGTGCCTGGCACAGGCTCAGGCCCGGTTCCGGCTGGGCATTGATCCACTGGACGCGCAGCCTGGCCAGGCTGTCGATAGGCTGATGCTCACTTGGCGACAGCACTTCCACATAGACCTTGGCATTGATGCTGGCAGGCAAACGGCTGGCAATGCTCTGGATGCCGGGCAAAGCGGTTGCATCGCCTGCCAGCATGACCCATTGCGTATTGTCGGGGAGCAGGAAACCGCCGCTGCGAGGCCCTGCGATTGGGATGTGCTCGCCAATCAAAGCCCGATATGCCCACTCAGAGGCAGGTCCGGAACCTGATCCTTCTCCATGCAGAACAAAGTCCAGATCCAGCGTTCCGGCCTTGAAGTCGACACTTCGTATCGTGTAGGCACGCCCCTCACCAGAGGGAAGAAAGACTTTGACCCAGGCGGCAGGCTCATCGACTCCTTCCACTTGAAGAAATTTTGCGATCTCCTCGCCGCCCACAGTGATTCGTCGCATGTGTGGCGTGATGGAGTGAACTGCCTGCACGACTCCCAGGGCTCTTGCTGTACGAGGCTTGTGGTCGATTTCATGCATGGCGCACTCCTTGGGGCAAGAAGACCTGCAGGGATGAGGCGACAAAGATTCCGGACCATGCCCAGAATCGCAAGGCCGCCGCAGACTGCGCCCCGACGATCGGAAATACAGCGAACACCGCCTGTGTGACAGGCAGCAGCTTGATAAATACATTGACTGAGGGCGGCTGACAGGCCGCCGCGGCCACCGCCTCATGAGAACGAATGGACATCGATCACTCCAAATATGAGCATTTGCTCGATATGTGAAAGAATATGAGCCATTGCTCACATTGAAAACTCGCGTTCGGACAGACCTATGCCGACCCTGCCCCAACCACGACGAATCCCTCGCCAGAACCGCTCACGGGCCTTGGTGGATGCAATTCTTGAAGCTACGGCTCGCGTTTTGAGCGAACGCGGCTATGCGGGAACCAACACCAATCTGGTTGCCGAGCGCGCCGGGGTCAGCGTCGGTTCCGTCTACCAGTACTTCCCCAACAAGGATTCCCTGATCACGGCCCTGCATGAACGCCACGCGGTAGAGATGCACACCGCCATGGAAACCGTTCTGGCGGGTACGACGTCGCCAGGATTGCTGCAGCGGCTGGCAGCCATCGTGCATGCATGGCTGGCGGCGCATCAGGTTGCTCCCGAGCTGCACCAGGTGCTGGAGAAAGAGTTTCCGTTCTTTGATGCACCATCGGATCAGAGCGCGGCCGATCAAAGCATTCATTGCCGCATTCGTCAGCTGCTGGAGGAGCACCGGGATGAGGTCGTCCAGGAAGATCTGAATCTCGCCACCTGGATGGTGTTGCGGACCATGGAGTCATTGATTCATGCCGCGGTCATTCCCCCCGGAACGCCCCACCCTATCCAGAAGACCGAGCAGGCCATCGTGGAGATGCTGATTGGCTATCTCTGTGGCGGCTCGCGGCGCACCGCATGAAGGTTGGGCTTGAGGGGTAACCAGCCTCGGCTGGCTTCAGTGCGTGGGCAATCGAAGGAGCAGCCAAGGCCCTGGCATGAAGGCGACGCTCTTCGACTGCACCATCCCTAAGATCAAAATCGACGCCTGTGCCCGATGAACAGCTTCAGTCGCCTGTATCCCAGCACGATGCCGGTCAGTGCCAGAGCCAACGCACCAATGCTCAGCAAAACGAGGATAGCATCACGCGGCCAAGCGTGGTGCAGCATCCGCGGCAGATCCCAACTGTGCAGGAAATTGAACAGCCACCGCCCTGTACGCTGCCTTTGGTCCAGACTCAGCACAACATCACCTGAGTCCGGGCTGATGTAGACGATAGTGTTTCCCGGATCTTCAAATTGCATCCGAAGCACGGGCAGATCACGCGCCGCTGCTGAATACATCGAGGCCTCACCCCGACGGTAATAATAGGCGTCGTACTCGTTCAGCAACGTGGTCGAGCGAATGGCAAAAGGAAACAACTTCTTCGCCGCCTGTTCTAGTCTCGAGCGGGCAAGTCCCCTCTCTACCTGGGGTGCAGAAAGACTTGCGGACAGGACGCGGGTCTGCCCTAGTCCATTGAAGGCCAGCAGGTAGGGCTGCCCATCCAGTACTTTCCATTCGACCTCGCGTGTGTCAAATCCCTCGGCACCGAGCAGTGTCAACGCTTCGTGCGTGGTGAGCCTGAAGGGATTGCTTCCTGGACTTGCATGCTGGTAGGCACGCAGATCGGGACGAGGTCCTTGCGGGCTGAAGATCCCCAGCGGATTCATGGACATCAGGCCGCTGAAGATCCAGCAGATCATCATCACTCCAAATACGAGGCCGGTGATGTGATGCCAGCGCATCTGGAACTCCCGATACGGGGTCCTGGCTCCAGATTTGTAGCGACCGCTGAAGCGCCATCGCCAGATACCCACCAAGGCACCGGCAATGGCGGAGACGGTTCCCAATGCCGAAAGTCCGATGACCAGCCAGCTCCACACAGGGTCCTTGGAGCCTTCACGCAGCATGTACACCCAGTGAAGCCAGGCACCCACGTAGTTCCAGTAGCGTTGATGGCGCGTTACATCCATGACCACCTCGGCGGTGGTCGATGAGATGTACAACAGGCTTGATGCGGAATCGTCCATCAGGACCTTGATGAGAGGCCGATGGGGATCGAGCGAGGCGGAATGTGTCCAGCGATCGTCTTGCGTGCGACCTTGCAGCACTCCATTTGCTCCGGACAGGAACACCTGGGCGCTGCGCAAGGCCGCTGCGTCGTCGGGCGGTGGCACAACAACGCCCGTGCCGGCATCAACCACCCGCAGCGTGCCGTCTGCTTCCCTGAGCCGGTAGCTGGGGCGACCCGCAATAGTAGTGAGCATGATCTGCTGCACCTTGTCAGCAGACTGGCTTTGCTTCAGAGCTGCCTCAACAGGCAGAAGATAGCTCTGGTCAGAGTTCAGGGAAGGCAATGCCTGCAGGCGCTCGACCGGCTGCAGTTTGGGGTAGCCGACAAAGAGCATCACCACTCCGCTGAAGAGCCAGAGCGCCATCAGCACACATGCTCCCACTCCGGTCCATCGATGCACCAGAAACACAAGCCGTTTGGCATGGGCAGAAGTCCACATCGGCGGCCCGTTCAGAAACGATGATTCAGTGTCAGCTCAACACGCCGCCCTTCCCCGACGAACCACTGCGTGTTGGTGTAGTAGGAGGTCGTGAAATAGTGCTTGTCGAAGATGTTGAAGCCGCGCAGCGTGAACGTGGTGGCCTTGCTTGCCTTCCATTGCAGCGCCAGGTCTGTCGTGGTGTAGGCAGGCAGTTTCAAGGTATTCGCATTGTCTGCATAGCGCTTGCCCACATGGCGAAGGCCGCCGGACAGCGTCCAGTCAGGCACGACTTTCCAGCTCACCCAGACATTGGCGACACGCTGCGGCACGTCGGTGGGAATATTGCCATTGCGTGAAACAGCGATGCCGCCCACGGATTCGCTGAAATCGTCATAGCGAGCCTTGAGCAGCGCAAAGTTGGCGTCAATCTGCACGGCCTTGCTGACTTGCATCGATAAGGTGCCCTCGATGCCCCTGGAGGAGCGTTCGCCAACCTGTATGCGCAAAGCGGGGTTTGCAGGGTCTCGCGTCAATAAGTTGTTTTTGGTGATGGAATACGCTGCAAGCGTCCAGTCACCCTTGCCGTCCCAGAAGGATTGCTTGATACCGACCTCAAACTGTTTGCCGCTCGATACGTCGAAGGCGGAATTAGCCGCTGACAACATCAGAAGGCCGCTCACTGGATCTGCGGCCTTGGATGCCTGCGCATACAGGGACAGTTGAGGACTTAGCTTGTAGACCGAACCAAGTCGCCAACCGGTGTTGGAGTAGCTGCGTTTGAAAGCCTGATTGCCCGCCACCAGATCCTGGCGCGATAGGTCCGCGTGGTCGAAGCGAGTGCCCGCCACGACAGACCAGCGATCCGTCAGTTCAAACCGATCCTCTGCAAACAGCGCATATTGCTCGGCCTTGTTTTGATAGCGGGCAATGAAGGGTACGGAGCTGCTGTAGTAGCCCGGGACGGGGTTATAGGGATCGACCGGACCGGAGCTGCCGGTGTAAGTGTTATTCGTGTGCTGAAGCGATGCGCGGTTCACGTCGAAGCCCAGGGAGAGCTGATTTGGACGTCCGAGCAAGCTGCCATGGAAGGTCACATCCGTGGTGTTGCCTGTCTGCGTCTGGTCGTGACCGATCTCGGTGTTGTCAGAGCGGTCAATCAATCCCGTAGTGGCGTTGTACCGGTACGCTTCAGCATTGCGCCAATAGCGGTCGCTGCCAATGTGATAGAGCTTGCTTCGTACGACGATATTGCTGCCGGGTGCCCACTGAGCAGCCAGTTCGGTCCAGCGATCCTTGAACTGAATGCGGCTGTCGGCAACGTTGTAGTTGCGCTCTCGGATCGCCGGGTCTTGTACTCCGTTGATCAGCGGTGTACCGAAGTAACGCATCGGCTTTTGCCGGCCCTGTGCGTGCGAGAGTTGCAAGTTGAAGTCAGGTGTCACATCCCAGCGCAGAGCGCCGGAGATCGTCCGATTGCTGGAATCGCCACGATCCACCCAGCCATCCGATTGGTCGCCACTGACATCGAGTCGATAGGACCATTGCTCATTGATCGCGCCTCCGCTGCCAAAGGCCAATGCACGTTTGCCTTTGGTTCCCACCGTGGCCTGGACTTCATTTTGAACAGGCCCACGCGTGGGCTTTTTGGGGATCACGTTGACTACGCCACCAATAGCGCCGTCACCGTAGATCACGGATGCGGGTCCGCGCAGCACTTCTATGCGGTCGATAGACCAGGTGTCGAAAGGAAAACTCACACCGACGCCGCCGTATTGGCGCGTACCGTCGTATAGACGCATGACCGAGGTGGAGTCTGTAAAGCCTCGTGCCGAGAGCGCGCTGCCACTGTTGCCCGGATGTCCCAGACTGGTGATGCCGGTAGATCGCGTGATTGCGTCAACCACAGAAGTGTCGCCGCGAGCTTGCAGTTGCTCGCGCGTGGTCACCTCGACACTGGCCGGAGTGTCGCGTGCATTGAGGTCGAGTCGGCTGCCTGTGCCCACTGAGCGCTCCAAAGGAGTGTCTCCCGATGAACGTACGGTAACCGTGTCCAGGGTGACGTCAGTTTGCGCCCAACTGGCAGAGCTCGCCACTGCCAGAGGAACAGCCAATGACAGATGGGCCACAGCCAGGGCCACGCTGTTGCGTTGAAAGAAGGCGAGCGAAAGAGAACTCGCGTTGCCATTGGGCATCGCGCCATAAAAAGGATGGGTCATGAACTATCTGCGTGCAAGTGAAATCGGCCGTGCAGGACTGGGCCCGACGGCGATAGGCTGTATCCGCCATCGATTGGCGGCACAGTGGACTTACACGAGCGTTGGCGGCCCTCGCGGGGGCAAAGGTGCCCCCACCAGCGCGGCAATGCGCGCCGAAACTACAGGCTGTAGCGCCAAGCCCAGCGGCTGCGGCTGCTCAAGATGCGGTGATGAATAGGTCGGCGGGGCCGTGATGGTCAGACACAAGGGACAGTCCAACGAATGATGCAGCCCTGGCGCGGCCTGGCCATCCTCATCGAGCATGATCACCTGCATGCTGCCACTTGAGGTACAGACCACCTCGATGGCTTTTGGATGCACTATGGGCGAAGCCATTGCAATACTCAACGTCAGCATGAACCACGCCAGAACCAGGCGGGTCAGTGACAGGGAGTTACGCAGCGCTTGCATGGTTGCGCATTATGAGGCCTCCGCCGAAGTCCGAGAGTTGCCGATTTCTCGCTGCTTCGCGCTATTGAGGAGATGCCGCCGTGTGCGGCCTCGCCCCTGAAAGGGCTTGCAACAGAAAAATCGCAGTTTTGAGCGATGGTGACCGTTGCAAAGCTTCTGTTCTTCCAAGCAGTCGGCCGTGCCCGGATCCCAGAGGCAGACATTCATGGGCTGAGCTTTACAGGGCGAGCACGCAGGCGTGTCAGTGACATGCGCGCAAGCGATCCGCACTGTCCGAAAAGATGTCGAACTCCGCCCACCCTCTCGGTGCCGGTCACTTCACGGAAGAAATCATCGATTGCGTCGACCATTGACGACAGCTGCAAGCAGCACTTTGTCGTTGGCTGCAGCCGCCCAGGCGGCACCAGAGTGAACCACTGCGCTATTCTTGACCCGATGAAAAGCTGTCGTGACACCGCTCCCACCTTCATCAAAGCTCTCCCAGTCAGACCTCTACAACCGGAGTTCATCAACCTGATTGACGATGCGCGTGACAGTGTATTGCAGGAACTCGGGGCACTCCTTGACAGCCTGTATCTGTACGGCAGCGTGCCCAGAGCTATGGCCCAACCTGGAAAGTCAGACTTGGATTTGACGTTGGTGCTGTCCAGGCCGCTTTCCTCACAAGAGACTGAATCTCTTGAGCGTGTCCGCTCCAATCTGGAAGCCGGCCATCCTGAAGTCACCAAGGTCGATTTGGATCTAGGTGTGCTTGAGGATGTACTGAACCCGGCCAATTTGTATAGCTGGGGCTATTGGCTCAAGCATGAGTGCCGCTGTATTTATGGCTCAGATCTGGCACTTCGGTTTCAGGCATTTCAGCCCTCACCCACAGTTGCGAAAGCGGTCAATGGAGACTATGTTCAGGTTCTTCGTGACTACGTGACGCGTATCTCTCTGGCACATGACGAAGACGCAACGAGACGGCTGAAAAAAGAGGCTGCAAAAAAACTGGTTCGCGCAACCAACGTCCTGCGCCTTGAGGCAGACCGTCTATGGCCTGAATCTCTGGAGGAATACGCCAAATTTTTCTCGGGCCGGTTTCCCGAAATGGCCGAACAAATAGAGTTCTTTCTTGAACATGCGAAAACGCCCTCGGCAACGAACAACGTTTTCAATCAGAGGCTGGTGTTCTTTGTTGATTGGATGCAAGGGCTCCAGTGCTCATCCGCGTCTGCTTAGGGCTGAACAGCGGCGGCACCAACCGGCCAGAAGTGGCCTTTCGGAGTGGGACACATGCGCGCGATGATTGCTGCCCTTAACATGGCCTACTTTAAACAGTGGCCCGAGACAGGTTATGCGCAGCTTTCTTTCCTTTGTTAGCAGAACGGACGACAGCTCCATTGACCCAGAGGCACTTGAAGAAGCATCGCGCTGCCTAGACCAATTTACCGCAGCATTCAATGCACTGGATTTGGCAGGCATGGATGCACAACTTCATTTTCCGCATGTGATGATTTCAGGGGCTGATACCCTGATTTGGAGTGCTCCTAATCAGCATCCTTCCGATTTTTTCCATCGGCTAAAAAGCACTGGCTGGTCATCTACTCGATACGAATCGAAGGTACCGGTTCTGAGCAGCCAGAACAAAGTCCATTTCCTCGTCACTTACACCCGACGCTCAGACACCGATGAAGAACTGAGTCGTCACACCAACCTATGGATTGTGGTCAAGCAAAATGACGCATGGGGTATATCTCTTCGCTCATATTAAGTGGCTGAAGTCTTTGGCCGCTTGGGGACGTTCTGAGACGGTCGTCTATCGGCCAGGAGCACTCGCACATGTTGAAAATATGGCAATAGACACGTTGACGCGAAGGAATCAGTGATGCGCATTCAGGAAATAGAGACCAAGCGATTGCGTCTTAGGCAATGGCAAGACTCTGACTACCCTCTATTTGCGAGCATCAATGCAGACGTGGAGAGCATGCGCTTTTTCCCCGCAACACTTACTGTTGAGCAGAGTAATGACTTGGCGAGGTACTGTCGTGGCCTCATCGAGCAGCAAGGTTGGGGGGTCTGGGCTGTGGAGGAAAAAACGACGGCCAAATTCATTGGCTTTACCGGATTGCACAAGCCTACGGATGAACTGCCGTTTACTCCATGCGTTGAAATTGCTTGGCGCCTTGACAGAGCAGCATGGGGAAATGGTTTTGCAACAGAGGCGGCCAGCGCAGCACTCTCCTTTGCATTTGATAAGTTAGCCCTGCCTGAAGTAGTTTCCTTTACAACACTGACTAACACCCCCTCCGAACGCGTTATGCAGCGCCTAGGAATGAAGCGAGAGCCTCGAACATTTGAACACCCGTCCTTGCCTACGGGGCACCCGTTACGTGAACACCTTTTGTATCGAGCGTACCCAGGCGAAATGGCATCAGATTTTGTATAGCGATACTTGGAGTGAGAAAGCAGCTAACGTCTGCTAAGGGTCGATCTGCGACTGCCGTAGTCCGGCCAGAAGCGGACATGGCTTAGCTATAGAAAGTCAATTAGCTAATAGCTTTATGAGGATGCTTAGATGCTCAATCACATAGGAATTAATGTTTCAGACCTGAGCAGAAGCCGCCACTTTTATGATGCAGTTCTTGCCGAACTAGGGTGTATAGGTAAGACGGTCTCCAGCACTTCCGCGAGCTTTGGAGTACCGACGATTGACCATCACGATGACCCTTGTGGTGATTTCTGGACTTCAGAAGGCGAGCCATCAGTTCCAGGAGTGCATATTGCATTCACTGCATTGAGCATTGAATCTGTGTAAAGGTTCTACCGCACCGCTATAACTTCAGGCGCGGTCTGTAATGGCGGGCCTGGATACCGGACCAAGTATCACTCCAGGTATTACGCGGCGTTTGTTCTTGACCTTGATGGCTACAACATTGAAGCCGTCTGCCATAGCGGTATGTAATTGAGGCATCCTACCGACTGCTCAGGGTCGAACAGAGACAGCGGCTCTCGGCCACAAGCAATCAACGTTTCAAGCAGAATGTGCTCTCGCCTTTGGACGGCCAGAAATTGGAGACAGCAGTGAGAACACCCGACTGCCCTAGCACCGTGGATCAGGTATCTATCCGACCAATGAGCATTGGGGACTACGACAGCGTCACGGCAATGATGAAGAAAACAGATGGGGTTACTTTTCGGGATGCCGATTCACGGGAAGCTACTCAGCGCTACTTGTTGCGCAACCCAGGCTTGAGCTTCGTTGCGTTAGAAGGCGACCATATCGTTGGATGCATCATGGCCGGCCATGATGGTCGTCGCGGCTACTTGCAGCACCTTGTAGTCTTGCCTGCACACCGAAAACGCGGCATTGCTTCCAGCTTGGTCGAGGGCTGCTTGGAAGGACTTGAAAGACTCGGCATTCATAAGAGTCACATTGATGTTCTCCACGAGAACCATTCTGCCCACGCCTATTGGGAAGGCAGAGGATGGAGGTTGAGGACGGACATTCGTCGGTATTCTTTTGTGCGCTCTGGCAGTGATAACGCCTAGGGACAACCAGCGGACATCTTCGGACGTCTGCAATGGGTCGATTCTCAGTCAACGACTTGCAGGTTCACTGCATGCGTGTTTCATAGGCTCTCATGTCAACCATTCTTCGCGCTATTGCATCGCTGGCCGTTCTGCTTTTTTCATCCCTGGGCTTTGCCCAGACGTTGAGTTTGACCTTTGACGATGGTCTGAACCCCGACAAGCAGGTCCAAGCGCAAGTTTGGAATCAGCAGATCATTTCCAGCCTCAAAGACTCTGGCATCACAGCGATGGTATTCCCCTCGCTCATTCGCATAGGCGGTGATCCAGGGATGGGGCTCATCATGGATTGGGCCAAAGCAGGTCATGCAGTAGGCAACCATACGGCGACACACCGCAGTCTTGCATCCGTCGAGACGACACTGAGCGAATTCATAGTGGACGTGAAAAAGGCCGATGCAGCTCTGCGTCACATTCCGACTTGGGTGCCGATGCTTCGTTTTCCTTACCTTAAAGAAGGCAACACGGTGGAAAAGCGTGACGGCATCCGGTCCTGGATGAAATCAAATGGATATAGGCCGGCTCCAGTCTCCATTGATGCCAGCGATTGGTACTACAACCAGATCTATTCCTCGCTTCTACAAGCTGGTTCACACGACAAGGCTGTGCGGGTCAAGATGGCCTACGTTGAACACTTGCTTGACCGGGCTACTTACTATGAGGGCCTGGCCAAGCAATTATTTGGTCGAAGCCCTGTGCATGTGATGCTGCTGCACACCAATGAGATCAATGCGGCAACCTTGCCTGATATCGTTTCGGCTTTTCGCAAGCAAGGCTGGACGTTCGTGCCAGCAACGACCGCCTTCAAAGATCCTATCTACTCTTCGCAACCTGACACATTGCCTGCTGGCGAAAGCGTCGTATGGGCAAGCGCGAAAGCTCGTGGCATTTCAGGCCTGCGCTATCCCGCCGAGGACTCGGTCTATGAAGAACCCAAGCTCCGCTTGGAGTCACTAGTACCTTAGCAGTCCTCTTGGGGTCGCTGCGAGACGGTCGCCCACCGGCCAGAAGCAGTCGTCAGGATTGCTCGCTGGTGTGGCCGCTCACCGAAACACGCCAATCGCTTCCACGAGATTCTTCACCTGCCATTGCATGCTGCTGGACGCCTGCGCCCCCTGGGTCACCAGCTGCGCGTTCTGCTGCGTCAGATAGTCCATGTCCGCCACCGACTTCCCGACCTGGCTGATCTCCTCGCTTTGCTCTCGCGTGGCCTTGCTGATCTCGGCAATGAAGTCCGCAACGCTGCGCGCCTGGGAGACGATCTCACCAATATTGCTCCCTGCATCGCTGACCACCAAAGAGCCGGCCTCGA
>NZ_AWOR01000073.1 GCF_000761245.1 Comamonas testosteroni
TGGGCGCCGGTGTGGTTGCCACGATCATTGCATAATTGATTTGTAGGGGTATAGCTCAATTGGCAGAGCGTCGGTCTCCAAAACCGAAGGTTGTAGGTTCGATTCCTACTGCCCCTGCCACCTCTTAATGGTGGAATCAACAAGAGCCCGCCTTTGGCGGGCTTTTGTGTCTTGAAATTGCACATTTTTGTGCATTTGAAACAAAATATGGCCACTACTCAGGTTGAAACAGTCAGCTCTGCTGCTGACAAAGCAAAATTAGCCGCTGTTGCGGCTTTAGTTGTTGCTTCTATTGCTGGCTTTTATCTGTTGAGCAAGCAAGGTGCGTTGGTGCAGTGGGCGACTCTGATTGTCGGCCTGGTGCTGGCTGCTGGCGTGTTTCTGATTTCTGAGCTGGGCAAGCGCTTCATTGGCTTTGCTCGTGATGCTTGGCGTGAGGTGAAGAAGGTGGTCTGGCCCACCCGCAAAGAAACCATGCAGATGACACTGTATGTCTTTGCGTTTGTGGTGGTGATGGCCTTGTTCTTGTGGTTCACCGATAAGACGCTTGAATGGGTCTTGTACGACTTGATTTTGGGCTGGAGGAAGTAATGGCTGATGCAGTCGAAACAGATGTGAATGGTGGAGCAGCGGGACCCGCCAATCCCGATCTGCGCTGGTATATCGTCCATGCCTATTCGGGTATGGAGAAGGCTGTCGAGCGCAATATTGCGGAGCGTATTGCCCGCTCGGACATGCAGTCCAAGTTTGGCCGCATCCTGGTGCCTTCCGAAGAAGTTGTGGAAATGCGCAACGGCACTCGTCGCACCACAGAGCGTCGTCTGTTCCCAGGTTATGTGTTCGTCGAAATGGTGATGGATGACGATACCTGGCACCTGGTGAAGCACACCAGCAAGGTGACGGGTTTCGTTGGCGGTGCCAAGAATCGTCCTGCCCCCATTTCTGAAGAAGAAGTTCGCAAGATCGTCGATCAGATGCAGGAGGGCACTGAAAAGCCCCGCCACAAGGTCGAGTTCATGGTCGGTGAAATGGTGCGTGTCAAGGAAGGTCCGTTCGCAGACTTCAATGGCTCCGTCGAGGAAGTCAACTACGAAAAGAACCGTCTGCGCGTCTCGGTCACCATCTTTGGCCGCGCGACTCCTGTGGAATTGGAATTCTCTCAAGTTGAGAAAACTTGAGATTCGCAATAGAATCTAGGGCTTCGCATTTTTTGACTCGATGCGAAGCTTTTTTGTAGAGTCAGCAACCTCGGGGAGCTGTTTGCAGACCTTGCAAATGGCGCTATACCCGTAAGGAGCTCAACATGGCGAAAAAAATCGTCGGCTTCATCAAGCTGCAAGTGCCAGCTGGTAAGGCCAATCCTTCTCCTCCCATTGGTCCTGCGCTGGGTCAGCGCGGCCTCAACATCATGGAATTCTGCAAGGCGTTCAACGCCCAGACCCAAGGTGTCGAGCCCGGCCTGCCTCTGCCCGTGGTGATCACGGCTTTTGCTGACAAGAGCTTCACGTTCGTCATCAAGACTCCTCCCGCAACCGTTCTGATCAAGAAGGCTGTGAAGCTGGACAAGGGCTCTTCCAATCCTCTGAAGAACAAGGTTGGCAAGATCACACGTGCTCAGCTGGAAGAAATCGCCAAGACCAAGCTGAAGGACATGAACGCCGCTGACGTTGACGCTGCTGTGCGTACGCTGGCTGGTTCTGCCCGTTCGATGGGCGTGATCGTGGAGGGTGTGTAAATGGCCAAGTTGACCAAGAAGCAAAAAGCTCTCCAGGGCAAGGTTGATTCCAACAAGCTGTACTCTTTCGCTGACGCCGTGGCGCTGGTGAAGGAAGCTGCAACTGCCAAGTTCGATGAATCCATCGACGTGGCCGTGCAACTGGGCGTGGATGCCAAGAAGTCGGACCAAGTGGTGCGTGGCGCCGTGGTGCTGCCTCACGGTACCGGCAAGACTGCTCGCGTGGCTGTGTTCGCACAAGGCGCCAAGGCTGAAGAAGCTAAGGCCGCCGGCGCTGACGTGGTCGGTATGGACGACCTGGCTGCTCAAGTCAAGGCCGGCGACATGCCCTTCGACGTGGTGATCGCTGCTCCCGACGCTATGCGCGTTGTGGGCCAGCTGGGTCAGATCCTGGGCCCCCGCGGCCTGATGCCCAACCCCAAGGTTGGCACCGTGACTCCTGACGTCGCTACGGCCGTGAAGAACGCCAAGGCTGGTCAAGTGCAGTTCCGCGTGGACAAGGCTGGTATCGTGCACGGCACGATCGGTCGCCGTTCGTTCGATGCCGACAAGCTGCAGGGTAACCTGGCTGCTCTGATCGATGCACTGAACAAGGCCAAGCCTGCTTCCAGCAAGGGTCTGTACCTGCGCAAGGTGGCTGTTTCGTCGACCATGGGTGTGGGCGTTCGCGTCGATACACAATCCATCTCGGCGTAATTGCTAGAAATCGTCAGATGAGCTTTGCTCATCTGGTGTGGTGGGCTGCGGGAGTTGTTGCTCCTGCAGGTCATCCAAGACCGTTGGTGTGATTTGATCACTTAATCACGAAGGCCAACGCAGATGGCGATCCCGCTGCAGATGGAAATTTTTCCTAAACAGTTGGTCGCTGCAACAAGAGCGTGTATGCAGGGCTTGCCTTGCATATGCATTTGAAGGAGTAGACCTTGAGTCTTAATCGCAGTGAGAAAGAAGCGGTCATCAACGAAGTGACCAGCCTCGCCGCTAAAGCTCAAACGCTTGTGATCGCGGAATACCGTGGCATCACGGTCGCCGACATGACCAAACTGCGTGCCGATGCTCGCAGCAAGGGTGTGAGCCTGAGCGTGTTGAAGAACACCCTGGCCCGCCGTGCTGTTGCCGGTAGCGCGTTTGACGTGGTGGCTGACCAGATGACTGGTCCCCTGATCTATGGCTTCTCTGAAGACGCAGTGGCTGCCGCCAAGGTGGTGGCCGACTTCGCGAAGACCAACGACAAGTTGGTGATTCGTGGTGGTGCGTTCGGAGGCAAGGCCCTGGACATCGACGGCGTTAAGCAACTGGCAAACATCCCCTCCAAGGAAGTACTGCTCGCACAAGTGTGCGGCTTGCTCATGTCGCCTATCTCGCGTACAGCCGTTGTGCTGGGCGCTCTGGCGGCCAAGAAGGGCGAAGGCTCTGCCGAAGCGGCAACAGAAACAGCCGCAGCCTGAGTGCTCGGCAAAACCAACCAATTTTAGGAAATCAAAATGGCATTCGATAAAGACGCATTCCTGACCGCCCTGGACAGCATGACTGTTCTGGAACTGAACGACCTGGTCAAGGCTATTGAAGAGAAGTTTGGCGTGTCCGCCGCTGCTATGGCTGCTCCCGCTGCTGGCGGCGCTGCTGGTGGCGCTGCTGCCGTTGAAGAAAAGACCGAGTTCAACGTCGTTCTGACCGAAGCTGGCGCTAACAAGGTGTCCGTGATTAAGGCTGTGCGCGAAATCACCGGCCTGGGTCTGAAGGAAGCCAAGGATCTGGTCGACGGCGCTCCCAAGACCGTGAAGGAAGCAGCTCCCAAGGCTGACGCTGAAGCCGCTGTGAAGAAGCTGGTTGAAGCCGGTGCTAAGGCTGAACTGAAGTAATTCAGTGAAATCAAGGGCTGGAGACTCGTAAAAGGGTCTCCAGCCTTTGGCGCTTGTGGAACGCGCTGAAAGAACACACCAGAAAGCAGGTTTCCTAGGGAGTCTGCTTTTTAGTGTCTTCTGACAATCCGACAGCAGAAGATGCCTTGGTTCGGGCGATGTGCAACGCATCGCCGTCAGCCATGGTTGGTAGTGGCCAACCGCCAAGCCCGCAGGAGAACCCTGTGGGGCAGTCGTCGCAGACCCAGGACTCATGTCTTTGCCCGGAGATCTCATGGCCTATTCTTATACCGAACGCAAGCGAATCCGCAAAAGCTTCGGGAGCCGCGATAGCGTGCTCGAAGTGCCTTATCTGCTGCAGATGCAAAAAGATGCCTATACAGCATTCCTGCAGGCAGATGTAGCCCCCAAAAAACGTACCATTGATGGCCTGCAAGCGGCCTTCAATTCCGCCTTCCCCATCGTCTCCCACAATGGTTTTGTGGAGATGAAGTTTGTCGAGTACAACCTCGCCAAGCCCGCTTTCGACGTGCGTGAATGCCAGACCCGTGGTCTGACCTTCGCCTCCGCTGTCCGCGCCAAGGTTCAACTGATCATCTATGACCGCGAGTCCTCCACGGCTCAGTCCAAGGTGGTCAAGGAAGTGAAGGAACAAGAGGTCTACATGGGCGAAGTGCCCCTGATGACCGACAAGGGTTCGTTCATCATCAACGGTACCGAGCGCGTGATCGTGTCTCAGCTGCACCGTTCGCCTGGCGTGTTCTTCGAGCATGACAAGGGCAAGACCCATAGCTCGGGCAAGCTGCTGTTCTCGGCTCGCATCATTCCTTACCGCGGCTCCTGGCTGGACTTCGAGTTCGACCCCAAGGATCTGCTGTACTTCCGCGTCGACCGTCGCCGCAAGATGCCTGTGTCGATCCTGCTGAAGGCCATCGGCATGACGCCCGAGACCATCCTGGCAACGTTCTTCGTGAACGACAACTTCCGCCTGATGGACAGTGGTGCCCAGATGGAATTCGTGGCCGATCGCCTGAAGGGCGAAGTTGCGCGTTTCGACATCACCGACAAGTCCGGCAAGGTTGTGGTCGCCAAGGACAAGCGCATCACCGCTCGCCACACCCGCGAGCTGGAGCAGTCCGGCACCAAGTTCGTCAGCGTGCCTGAAGACTTCCTGCTGGGTCGTGTGCTGGCCAAGAACATCGTTGATCCCGATACCGGCGAAATCATCGCCAAGGCCAACGAAGAGCTGACCGAAGCCCTGCTCAAGAAGCTGCGCAGCGCCGGTGTGCAGGACGTTCAGTGCATCTACACCAACGAACTGGACCAAGGCGCCTACATCTCGCAGACCCTGCGCACCGATGAAACCGTGGACGAGTTCGCTGCCCGCGTTGCCATCTACCGCATGATGCGTCCTGGCGAGCCTCCTACCGAGGACGCCGTGCAGGCCCTGTTCCAGCGCCTGTTCTACAACGCCGACACCTATGATCTGTCGCGCGTGGGCCGTATGAAGTTCAACGCCAAGATCGGCCGCGAAGGCGCGACCGGTCCGATGGTGCTGTCCAACGAAGACATCCTGGCTGTGGTCAAGATCCTGGTGGACCTGCGCAATGGCCGTGGCGAAGTCGACGACATTGACCACCTGGGCAACCGCCGCGTGCGTTGCGTGGGCGAACTGGCCGAAAACCAGTACCGCACCGGTCTGGCTCGTATCGAAAAGGCTGTGAAGGAACGTCTGGGTCAGGCCGAGCAAGAGCCTCTGATGCCTCACGACCTGATCAACTCCAAGCCCATCTCTGCGGCTCTGAAGGAGTTCTTCGGTGCCTCGCAGCTGTCGCAGTTCATGGACCAGACCAACCCTCTGGCAGAAATCACGCACAAGCGTCGTGTTTCCGCCCTGGGCCCAGGCGGTCTGACTCGCGAACGTGCCGGCTTTGAAGTGCGTGACGTGCACGTGACCCACTACGGTCGCGTCTGCCCTATCGAAACGCCTGAAGGCCCCAACATCGGTCTGATCAACTCGCTGGCTCTGTACGCCCGCCTCAACGAGTACGGTTTCATCGAAACCCCGTACCGTCGCGTGGTGGACGGCAAGGTGACGATGGACATCGACTACCTGTCGGCCATCGAAGAAGGCAAGTACGTGATCGCCCAGGCCAACGCCGATCTGGATGCCGCAGGCAATCTGGTGGGCGAGCTGGTGTCGGCCCGTGAAGCCGGTGAATCGACCCTGGTGTCGGCCGAGCGCGTGCAGTACATGGACGTGTCGCCTGCGCAGATCGTGTCCGTGGCCGCCTCGCTGATTCCCTTCCTGGAACACGACGATGCGAACCGTGCCTTGATGGGCGCCAACATGTCGCGTCAGGCCGTGCCCGTGCTGCGTCCTGAAAAGCCCATGGTCGGTACCGGCATCGAGCGCGTTGCCGCCGTGGACTCCGGCACCGTGGTCACCGCCAAGCGCGGCGGTATCGTGGACTATGTCGACGCCACCCGCATCGTGATCCGTGTGAACGACGACGAAGCCGTGGCCGGTGAAGTCGGCGTGGACATCTACAACCTGATCAAGTACCAGCGTTCCAACCAGAACACCAACATCCACCAGCGCCCCATCGTCAGCCGTGGCGACAAGCTGGCCAAGGGTGATGTGCTGGCGGACGGCGCTTCGACCGACCTGGGCGAAATCGCCATCGGCCAGAACATGCTGATCGCGTTCATGCCCTGGAACGGCTACAACTACGAAGACTCGGTGATGATCAACGAGCGCATCGTGGCTGACGATCGCTACACCTCGATCCACATCGAAGAGCTGGTGGTGATGGCTCGCGACACCAAGCTGGGTGCCGAAGAAATCACACGCGACATCCCCAACCTGTCCGAGCAGCAACTGAACCGCCTGGACGAGTCCGGCATCATCTACGTGGGCGCCGAAGTGCAACCCGGCGATGTGCTGGTGGGCAAGGTCACGCCCAAGGGCGAGACCACGCTGACGCCTGAAGAGAAGCTGCTGCGCGCCATCTTCGGCGAGAAGGCTTCCGACGTGAAGGACACTTCCTTGCGTGTGGATCAGGGCTCGCAAGGCACCGTGATCGACGTGCAGGTGTTCACGCGTGAAGGCATCCAGCGCGACAAGCGCGCCCAGCAGATCATCGACGATGAACTCAAGCGCTTCCGCCTGGACCTGAACGATCAGCTGCGCATTGTGGAAGCCGACGCGTTCGACCGTATCGAGAAGCTGCTGACCGGCCGCGTGGCCAACGGTGGTCCTCAGAAACTGTCCAAGGGCGCCAAGATCGACAAGGCCTATCTGGACGGCGTGGAGAAGTTCCACTGGTTCGACATTCGCCCTGCCGAAGATGAAGTGGCCGCTCAGCTGGAGTCCATCAAGAACTCCATCGAGCAGCAGCGTCACACCTTCGACCTGGCGTTCGAGGAAAAGCGCAAGAAGCTCACCCAGGGCGACGAGCTGCCTGCCGGCGTGCTGAAGATGGTCAAGGTCTACCTGGCCGTCAAGCGTCGTCTGCAGCCCGGCGACAAGATGGCCGGCCGTCACGGCAACAAGGGTGTGGTCTCCAAGATCACTCCTGTGGAAGACATGCCTTTCCTGGCTGATGGCTCCACCGCCGACATCGTGCTGAACCCGCTGGGCGTGCCTTCGCGTATGAACATCGGTCAGGTGCTGGAAGTGCACTTGGGCTGGGCCGGCAAGGGTCTGGGCCAGCGCATCGGCGACATGCTGCAAAAGGAAGCCCGTGCTGCTGAAGTGCGTGCCTTCCTGGAAGAGATCTACAACCGCAGCGGTCGCAAGGAAGAGCTGTCTCAGCTGGACGACGGCGAAGTCATGTCCATGGCCAAGGAGCTGACCACGGGCGTGCCATTCGCAACGCCGGTGTTCGACGGTGCTTCCGAAGCCGAAATCAAGGACATGCTGAAGCTGGCCTACCCTGACGACATCGCTGCCGCCAAGGGTCTGACCGAGACACGCACTCAGGCTTATCTGTATGACGGCCGCACCGGCGAGCGCTTCGAGCGTCCGACCACCGTGGGCTATATGCACTACCTGAAGCTGCACCACTTGGTTGACGACAAGATGCATGCCCGCTCCACCGGTCCTTACTCGCTGGTGACGCAACAGCCTCTGGGCGGTAAGGCCCAGTTCGGTGGTCAGCGTTTCGGTGAAATGGAAGTGTGGGCGCTGGAAGCTTACGGCGCCGCCTATGTGCTGCAGGAAATGCTGACTGTGAAGTCCGACGACGTGGTCGGTCGTACCAAGGTGTACGAGTCCATCGTCAAGGGCGAGCACTCGATCGAAGCGGGCATGCCCGAATCGTTCAACGTGCTGGTCAAGGAAATCCGCTCTCTGGGCTTGGACATCGAGCTCGAACGTTCTTAAGCACTATTAAACAGAGAGCTGCAACCGCTTTAATACAAAGGATTTGCGCTTGGTTCGTTGCTGAAACCAAGGCAAATCCAGCGGTGGCTGCAATGATTTTTGACGAAAAGGAAAGAGTTACATGAAATCGCTACTCGACCTGTTCAAGCAATTTACGCCTGATGAGCATTTCGATGCCATCAAGATCGGCCTGGCCTCGCCCGAGAAGATCCGTTCCTGGTCTTTCGGTGAAGTGAAGAAGCCTGAAACGATCAACTACCGTACTTTCAAGCCCGAGCGTGATGGTCTGTTCTGCGCCAAGATCTTTGGCCCGATCAAGGACTACGAATGCCTGTGCGGCAAGTACAAGCGCCTCAAGCACCGCGGTGTGATCTGCGAGAAGTGCGGCGTTGAAGTCACACAGACCAAGGTGCGTCGCGAACGCATGGGTCACATCGACCTGGCCGCGCCTTGCGCTCACATCTGGTTCCTGAAGTCCCTGCCTTCGCGCCTGGGCCTGGTGCTGGACATGACGCTGCGCGACATCGAGCGCGTGCTGTACTTCGAAGCCTATGTGGTGACCGACCCCGGCATGACTCCGCTGAAGAAGTTCAGCATCATGACCGAGGACGACTACGACGCCAAACAACTCGAGTACGGCTACGATGAGTTCACCGCCAAGATGGGCGCTGAAGGCATCAAGGACCTGCTCGAAGGCATCGACATCGACGTCGAGATCGAGCGCCTGCGCAACGATCTGACCGGCTCCGAAGTCAAGGTCAAGAAGAACGCCAAGCGCCTGAAGTTGCTGGAAGCGTTCAAGAAGTCCGGCATCAAGCCCGAGTGGATGGTGATGGAAGTGCTGCCCGTGCTGCCTCCCGATCTGCGTCCTCTGGTGCCTCTGGACGGTGGCCGTTTCGCCACTTCCGACCTGAACGACCTGTACCGCCGCGTCATCAACCGCAACTCGCGTCTGCGCCGCCTGCTGGAGCTGAAGGCTCCTGAAATCATTGCTCGCAATGAAAAGCGCATGCTGCAGGAAGCGGTGGACTCGCTGCTGGACAACGGCCGTCGCGGCAAGGCCATGACGGGCGCCAACAAGCGTGCCCTGAAGTCGCTGGCCGACATGATCAAGGGCAAGAGCGGTCGTTTCCGTCAGAACTTGCTGGGCAAGCGCGTGGACTACTCCGGTCGTTCCGTGATTACCGTGGGTCCTTACCTCAAGCTGCACCAGTGCGGTCTGCCCAAGCTGATGGCGCTGGAGCTGTTCAAGCCCTTCATCTTCGCGCAGCTCGAGCAGCGCGGCATCGCCACGACCATCAAGGCTGCCAAGAAGGAAGTGGAAGCCGGTACGCCCGTGGTGTGGGACATCCTTGAAGAAGTCATCAAGGAACACCCCATCATGCTCAACCGTGCGCCTACGCTGCACCGTCTGGGTATCCAGGCTTTCGAGCCCATCCTGATCGAAGGCAAGGCCCTGCAACTGCACCCGCTGGTCTGCGCGGCCTTCAACGCCGACTTCGACGGTGACCAGATGGCCGTTCATGTGCCCCTGTCTGTGGAAGCGCAGATGGAAGCCCGCGTGCTGATGCTGGCCTCGAACAACGTGCTGTTCCCCGCTTCGGGCGAACCCTCCATCGTTCCTTCCCAGGACGTGGTGCTGGGTCTGTATCACGCCACGCGTGAAAAGATCAACGGCAAGGGCGAAGGCATGGTGTTTGCCGACCTGATGGAGCTGCAACGCGCTCTGGATGCCGGCGAGACCGAACTGCACGCCAAGATCAGCGTGCGCCTGACCGAGTGGAACAAGAACAAGGACACCGGCGAATTCGAGCCCGTGACCTCGCTCGTGGAAACCACCGTGGGCCGTGCCCTGCTGTCTGAAATCCTGCCCAAGGGCCTGGCTTTCAGCAACATGAACAAGGCGCTGAAGAAGAAGGAAATCTCCAAGCTGATCAACGCCTCCTTCCGCAAGTGCGGTCTGAAGGCCACGGTCGTGTTTGCTGACAAGCTGCTGCAAAACGGTTTCCGTCTGTCCACGCACGCCGGTATCTCGATCTCCATCGACGACATGCTGGTGCCTCCGCAAAAGGCCGACATCCTGGCCCGCGCAGAGTCCGAAGTGAAGGAAATCGAGCAGCAGTACGTCTCGGGTCTGGTGACCTCCGGCGAGCGCTACAACAAGGTGGTGGACATCTGGGGCAAGGCCGGTGACGACGTGTCCAAGGTGATGATGGACCAGCTCAAGGTCCAGAAGACCACCGACCGTCACGGCAACGAAGTCGATCAGGAATCGTTCAACGCGATTTACATGATGGCCGACTCCGGCGCCCGCGGCTCCGCAGCGCAGATTCGTCAGCTGGCCGGTATGCGTGGTCTGATGGCCAAGCCTGACGGCTCCATCATTGAGACGCCTATCACCGCGAACTTCCGCGAAGGCCTCAACGTGCTGCAGTACTTCATCTCGACCCACGGTGCCCGTAAAGGTCTGGCCGACACGGCGCTGAAGACGGCTAACTCCGGTTACCTGACTCGTCGTCTGGTGGACGTGACGCAGGATCTGGTCGTGAACGAACAGGATTGCGGTACCTCCAACGGCTATCTGATGCGCGCCATCGTCGAAGGCGGTGAAGTGATCGAATCCCTGCGCGACCGCGTGCTGGGCCGTTCGACCGCCGAAGAAGTGCTGCACCCCGAAACCCGTGCTGTGCTGGTGCCTGCCGGTACCCTGCTCGACGAAGACACCATCGAAGAGCTGGAAGCCCAGGGCGTGGACGAAATCAAGGTGCGTACGGCTCTGACCTGCGAAACCCGTTTCGGCCTGTGCGCCACCTGCTACGGTCGCGACCTGGGTCGTGGCGGCCTGATCAACCTCGGCGAAGCCGTGGGTGTGATCGCAGCCCAGTCCATCGGTGAACCCGGCACGCAGCTGACCATGCGTACCTTCCACATCGGTGGTGCCGCTTCGCGCGCTGCCATCGCCTCGAGCGTGGAAGCCAAGTCCAATGGCGTGATCGGCTTCAACAGCACGATGCGCTATGTGTCCAACACCAAGGGCGAGCTGGTGGTGATTTCGCGTTCCGGCGAGATCGTGATCAGCGAAAACGGCCGCGAGCGCGAGCGTCACAAGGTGCCTTACGGCGCCGTGCTGACCATCAAGCCCGACGAAGCCATCAAGGCCGGCAAGATCCTGGCGAACTGGGATCCGCTGACCCGACCCATCATTACCGAATACGCCGGTCAAGTGCGTTTCGAGAATGTGGAAGAAGGTCTGACGGTTGCCAAGCAGGTCGACGAAGTGACCGGTCTGTCCACTCTGGTGGTGATCGACCCCAAGCGTCGTGGCTCTGCCAAGGTGGTGCGTCCCCAGGTCAAGCTGATCGACGCCAACAACCAGGAAGTCAAGATCCCTGGTACCGACCATGCCGTGACGATCGGCTTCCAGGTCGGCGCCCTGATCCAGGTGCGCGACGGCCAGGACGTGGGCCCCGGCGAAGTGCTGGCCCGTATCCCTGTGGAAGGTCAGAAGACCCGCGACATTACCGGTGGTCTGCCACGTGTGGCCGAACTGTTCGAAGCCCGTACGCCCAAGGACAAGGGCACTCTGGCCGAGATGACCGGTACCGTGTCCTTCGGCAAGGAAACCAAGGGCAAGATCCGCCTGCAGATCACCGATCTGGAAGGCAAGGTCTGGGAAGAGCTGGTGCCCAAGGAGCGCAACATTCTGGTCCACGAAGGCCAGGTGGTGAACAAGGGCGAGTCCATCGTTGACGGTCCTGCCGATCCTCAAGACATCCTGCGTCTGCTGGGTATCGAAGAGCTGTCGCGCTACATCGTGGACGAGGTGCAGGACGTTTACCGCCTGCAGGGTGTGAAGATCAACGACAAGCACATCGAAGTGATCGTGCGTCAGATGCTGCGTCGCGTGATCATCGAGAACTCTGGCGATACCACCTACATCCAGGGTGAACAGGTCGAGCGTTCCGAGGTGCTCAACACCAACGAACAGATGCAGAAGGAAGGCAAGCTGCCTGCCACGTACTCCAACGTGCTGCTGGGTATTACCAAGGCTTCGCTGTCGACCGACTCGTTCATCTCTGCGGCTTCCTTCCAGGAAACCACCCGTGTTCTGACCGAAGCTGCCATCATGGGCAAGCGCGACGAACTGCGTGGCCTGAAGGAAAACGTGATCGTGGGTCGTCTGATCCCCGCCGGTACCGGTCTGGCCTATCACCAGGCTCGCAAGGCCAAGGACGAAATGGACGATGCCGAGCGTCGCGCCATCGCCGAAGCCGAAGAAGCCGAGCTGGCCGGCGTGCTGGCTGATGACGTCGAAGCACCTGCTGGCGACGCCTCTGCCAACTAAGCATGGCTCTGGGCCGCAGCCGGCAACGGCTGCGGTTCGCTGCTGATGCACCGCGCTCCCGCTCTGCCTTGTGCAGACGGGAGCGTTTTTCATTGATCAAGACACGACTTGCGCAAGTTCGGACCCAGCATGGCGCTTGTCGCTGGACATGCCTGCTGTGCCTTCCTGTCTGCGTCAGTTTTACAAGTTTTTCAGGTCTGCCCTTCATGACTTCCAAGCCTTCCCAACCCAAGAACGCCGCTGCTGGTGCTGCCGTGCCCAACGCTCCTGCCCTGTGGCAACAGCTGGATGCAGTGGCCAAGGCCTTGCACGGCATCCTGGGTGGCCAGTCCAGCAAGGCTGTGCTGGCACAGGTGCCGCAGCGCTTGCGTCCGGGAGTGCAGGCCTTGCTGTTCCAGGTGCTGCGCAATCTGGGGCGTGCCCAGGCGCTGCAAAGGCAGCTGGCGCCGCGCGCACCGGCGCCCAAGGTCAGTGCCCTGCTGAGCACAGCGCTGGCTCTGGCCTGGGATGAGGCGCAAGCCCCTTATCCGCCCTTCACCCTGGTCAACCAGGCGGTGGAAGCCGCCAAGAACGGTGCGGCACGCGCGCAGTCCGGCTTCATCAATGCCTGCCTGCGCCGCTTTCTGCGCGAGCGCGATGCCCTGGTGAGCGCCACCGACAACGATCCCGTGGCCGTCTGGAATCACCCTGCCTGGTGGATTGCCCGGCTCAGGAAAGACCATCCCCAGGATTGGCAGGCCATTCTGTCGGCCAACAATGCCCAGCCGCCCATGACGCTGCGCGTCAATGCCCAGAAAAGCACTGCAGCCCAGTATCTGAATGCGCTGCAGGCGATGAACCTGAAGGCGACAGCTGTCGCCGAGTGTGGTCTGCAGCTGGAGCAGGCCGTGCCCGTGCAGGAGCTGCCGCATTTTGAAGAGGGCTGGGCCTCGGTGCAGGACGGTGCAGCGCAGGCCGCGGCCCCACTGCTGCTGGCTGGCTTGTCCCAGCCCCAGGGGCGCCCGCTGCGCGTGCTGGATGCCTGTGCGGCGCCCGGCGGCAAGACCGCTCATCTGCTTGAGCGCGCTGCGCCCGGCAGCATCGAAGTCACGGCCCTGGAGATCGACCCCGAGCGGGCTCGCCGCATCGATGAAACCCTGTCACGCCTGGGCCTGAAGGCCAAAGTGCTGGTGGCCGATGCGTCCGCGCCCCAGGCGTGGTTCGAATCGCAGTGTGGCGGTCAACCCTTCGATGCGATCTTGCTCGATGCGCCTTGCACGGCATCGGGCATTGTGCGTCGCCAGCCCGATGTGCGCTGGCTGCGCCG
Source organism: Comamonas testosteroni (assembly GCF_000761245.1). GTDB lineage: Bacteria > Pseudomonadota > Gammaproteobacteria > Burkholderiales > Burkholderiaceae_C > Comamonas > Comamonas testosteroni_C. Next base: position 13,636 of record NZ_AWOR01000073.1, read on the forward strand.
TGAGAGCGATGTGGCCCAGCTGGCAGACATCCAGTCCAGGCTGCTCGATACCCTGTGGCCGCTGCTGCAGCCCGGTGGCCGCATGGTCTATTGCACCTGCTCGGTCTTCAAGGCCGAGGGCGATGCCCAGATGCAAGCGTTTCTTGCACGCAACACTACGGCGGCCAGCTTGCCTGCTCCGGGTCATTTAATTCCCGGCAAAGCTGCCAAACACGATTCCGTGGCAGACAATCTCCTGGGTGACCACGACGGCTTTTTTTACGCTCTGCTGGAAAAATTGCGCTAACGCTGTAGCGGGGGCCTTGTGGCGTGCGGCCCGCGCAGCTTCGCTGGTGCTGGCGCTGTCCCTGGTTTTCGTGCTGGCCCGGGCCGATACCGTGCCGCCGGATATCAGCTCCATGCAGGTCACGCGTACCGACGAGGGAGTGTTTCTCTCGGCCAATCTGCAGTTCGAGTTGCCCGGCCAGGTGGAAGATGCCCTGCGTCAGGGCATTCCCATGTATTTCATTGCCGAGGCTCAGGTGCAGCGCGAGCGCTGGTACTGGTCCGATCAGCAATTGGGTGTCGCCACCCGCTATTACCGCATTACGCACCAGCCGCTGACCAAGCGCTGGCGTTTGCATATCTCCAATTCCGCCTTCACCGGCGGCAGCGGCACCGGACTGGCGCTGGGCCAGTCCTATGAGCAACTAGAGGATGCCATCGCAGCCATTCAACGCATTTACCGCTGGAAGATTCTGGAGTCCGGCCAGCTAAGCTCCACCTCCGGCGTCTCGGTGCAACTGCGCTTTCGCGTAGATCTGTCGTCCCTGCCCAGACCTTTACAGATTGGGGCGCTGGGGCGCTCGGGCTGGAATCTGCAGATGTCGCGCACGCAGACGCTGGAGGCCGCTCCCTGATGGCTGACATCAAGCTCCCGGATGGCGAAGCCAGCGGCTCCTCTGCCACACGCTGGTCGCGCGCCACGCGCTGGGCCGTGGGCACGGGCGTGGCGCTTATGGTGGTGGTGGGGGTTTTGCTGCTGTTCCTGCTGACCCTGGCCACGAATAACCGGCTGGCCTACGAGCGCAACTACAACTGGCTGTTTGCCGCCAATGTGGTGGTGGCCGGATTGCTGCTGCTGGTGCTGTTCTGGGGCGGTTTGCGCCTGGCTCTGCGGCTCAGGCGCGGGCGTTTTGGCAGCAAGCTGCTGCTCAAGCTGGCGGGCATCTTCACCTTGGTGGGTTTGCTGCCGGGCTTGTTGATCTATGTGGTGTCCTACCAGTTCGTCTCACGCTCCATCGAGAGCTGGTTCGACGTCAAGGTCGAAGGGGCGCTGTCCGCCGGCGTGAGCCTGGCCAGTGCCACGCTGGACACCGTGGCCAATGACATGGCCAACAACACGCGCACGGCAGGCCTTCAGCTCTCTCAGACTTCGGATGCAGGGGCGGCGCTAATGCTCGAGCGTATCCGCGATCAGATCGGTGCCTCCGATGTGGTGCTCTGGAATGCATCGGGCAAGGCCATTGCCAGTGCCGGTCAGTCTCAGTTCAGCCTGGCGCCGGAGCGACCCAACACCCAGCTGCTGCGAAGCTTGAAGGAGCAGGGCGGTCAGCGTGCCGTGGCCAGCATCGAAGGTCTGGATGATGTCGGCGATGTACCTGCCGATCAGGCTGCGGCCAACGCCAAGGTGCGCACACTGGCACTGGTGCCAAGCTCGGCCGTGAATCTGCTCGAAGAAGCGCGTTATCTGCAGGCCACGATTCCCCTGCCGCAAGCCCTGGTCAGCAATGCCCTGGCCGTGCAGGAGGCCAATCGCGAGTACCAGGAGCGAGCACTTGCTCGCGGTGGATTGCAGCGCATGTATATCGGCACTCTGACGCTGGCGCTGTTTCTGGCCGTGTTCGGCGCTGTGGTGCTGGCCGTGGTACTGGGCAACCAGCTGGCCAAGCCGCTGCTGCTGCTGGCCCAGGGCATGCGCGATGTGGCGCGTGGCGATCTGCGCCCCAAGCCCGCGCTGCAGAGCAAGGACGAGATTGGCGGGCTGACGCGCTCCTTTGCCGTCATGACCCAGCAACTGGCCGACGCACGCTCGGACGCCAACCGCAATCTGCTGCAGCTCGACGCGGCGCGCAGCAATCTGCAGACCATTCTGGACAACCTCACCTCGGGCGTCATCGTGCTCGATCGCGCCGGACGCATCGTGCTCAGCAACCCTGGCGCGACACGCATTCTGCGTGCGCCCATGGCGGTATTCCAGGGCAAGCGCCTGCGCGATGTCTCGGGCCTGCAGGACTTTGCGCGCGTAGTGCAGGAGCAGTTCGAGATTTTCCTGGGCGATGCTTCGGCCCAGCAGGGGCGGGACCGCTGGCAGCAGGTCTATGAGCTGGATGCCGGCAATGGCAACGGCGATGTGGTGCACAACACCACCAGCCTGGTCATGCGAGGTGCGGAGCTGCCCGAGGACCAGCGTCTGCTGGTGTTTGACGATATCTCGGAAATCGTCTCGGCCCAGCGTGCACAGGCCTGGGGCGAGGTGGCGCGCCGCGTGGCGCATGAGATCAAGAATCCGCTGACGCCGATTCAGCTGTCTGCCGAACGTCTGGCCATGAAGCTGACCGACAAGCTGCAGCCTGCGGAGCAGGCGCTGCTGGCCAAATCCGTGAAGACTATCGTCGATCAGGTGGGGGCCATGAAGCGTCTGGTCGATGAGTTTCGCGAATACGCACGTTTGCCGGCTGCTAATCTGCAAGCGCTGGATCTGAATGCACTGGTCGCGGAGGTGCTGCAGCTCTATGGTGAAGAGAATGCGTCGGTGCGTGTGGAGGCATCGCTTGACGAAGCCTGCCCGTTGATTCAGGGCGATAGCCAGCAATTGCGTCAGGTCATCCACAATCTTTTGCAAAATGCGCAAGATTCCACGGCGCAAAGAGCGCAGGAAACAGGGCAGACTCCAGGATCCGTCACCATCGAAACCCGCTGGATGGACACGGCCCAGCGTGTGCGCCTGAGCATCAGCGACAGTGGCACAGGTTTTGCTCCCAATATTCTTCAAAGAGCCTTCGAGCCCTATGTGACCACCAAGTCCCGCGGCACCGGCCTGGGCTTGGCTGTGGTCAAAAAAATCGCCGACGAGCATGGCGCAAGAGTGGACCTGGGTAATCGAGAGGAAGACGGGGTAGTGCAAGGCGCGAGAGTGTCGCTATCATTTGTACCTAACGACCGTGCGGGGGCGGCTGATCCCGTTTCGCACAAGGCATAGCAACAGGCTTTAGACACATGGCAAACATACTAGTGGTCGACGACGAACTGGGGATCCGGGATTTGTTGTCGGAAATCCTCAACGACGAAGGTCATAGTGTGGACGTGGCGGAGAACGCCACGCAGGCACGCGTATCCAGGGCGACCAACAACTACGATCTGGTGCTGCTGGACATCTGGATGCCGGACACCGACGGCGTCACCCTGCTCAAGGAGTGGGCGACGGCCGGTCAGCTCACCATGCCCGTCATCATGATGAGCGGTCATGCGACCATCGAAACGGCCGTCGAGGCAACGCGCATCGGTGCACTGTCATTCCTCGAAAAGCCCATCACCATGCAAAAACTGCTCAAGGCGGTGGAGCAGGGGCTGGCGCGCAGCACGGCCAGCCAGGGATCGGAAACCGCATCGCATGCCAGCAACGGCACGGCTCCATCGGCCGTGGTCAGCATCACGGCCCAGGCGGCGGAAGACAATCTGCCCAATTCGCACCAGGGCTTCGATCTTGACCGTCCCTTGCGCGAGGCGCGCGACGGCTTTGAAAAAGCCTATTTCGAATTCCACCTGGCCCGCGAAGGCGGCTCCATGACGCGCGTGGCCGAGAAGACCGGCCTTGAGCGCACCCATCTGTACCGCAAGCTGCGTCAGCTGGGCGTGGATCTCGGACGCAATCGCCGCGGATAATTTCCAAAAAAATCTCAGTTTTCGATTTGGGCTCGAAAAGTGTGCCTATAATCGTGGCTTCAGCACTCAAGGGTGCCGAAGAAAAAGGCCCGGTAGCTCAGTCGGTAGAGCAGA
>NZ_AWOR01000074.1 GCF_000761245.1 Comamonas testosteroni
TCGCGTGCTCATCAAAGCTGTACTCCCGCTGAGTTACCGGTGCGTTCACTCTCATATGTGCCTTCTGTGATCAATGGCCTGACGAAACGAGATACCGCCCAGATTGAGTGAAGCCGGTACGCCTTGGGCACCCGTGCGATCGCTCCTTGAGCGCTTGCTCGTATCACGTGCTTACATACTCTTTGACTTGTCTCAAATTTTGAATAGAGATCAGATCTGATGTATCTGACTAGCATCGAATCAGTTATGACTCATCGAATCATCTTGATAGCTTTGAATTAATTTGATACAAGTCAATTTGCAAATTCTGGATTCCTCTTGTTCGGCAACTAGGAGAGGCTCATGGATGCAATGGTCAGCACCAGCTACAGCATGGAATTGGTTGTACTGTCGTACGCGATTTCAATGATTGGCGCCTTCATTGCGCTGATCTCCGCCAAGCGACTTGAACCGAAGGTTGATGACCGTCAGAGCTATCTGATGAGCCTCGGCAGCACAGGGATTGCTCTTGGCGGCATTGGCGTATGGTCGATGCATTTCATTGCCATGCTTGCGCTGCGCATGGACCTTGGGACCGGCTACTCGATATGGGAGACCGGCGTGTCGCTCATTGCCGCGGTGGCAATCTCGGCTCTGGCTTTTCATATCGTGGCTCGCAACCCGCACAGCATTGGTCGCTTGCTTTTGGCCGGATCAATGCTTGGGCTGGGCGCCGTTGTCATGCACTACCTAGGCATGTATGGCATGCGCTTTGGAGGCCACCTGGAGTGGAACTATGAGCGAATCGCCGTGTCTGTGCTTATTGCTCTCGTGGCTGCAACTGCCGCGCTGTGGCTGGCATTTCATACCGAACAGACAAGCATGCGCCTGCTTGCTGCGGCGATCATGGCCCTTGCCGTTTGTGCCATGCACTACACAGGCATGAGTGCGGCCGAATTCATTTGCACGACGGAGAATCGTCTTGCAATTCCTTCGGGAAGGTATGTGCTTAGCGCACTTGGACTGCCGATGGTGGTGGCTGTGCTGGCCCTGGGCATGTCGATGGTTCTGCTGATGGACTTGGCGCTGGTATCTTTCCAAAAGAGCAGCACAAGAGCAGGCATCCCTCGCAAATGAATTGCAGCAGCAGACTTGTGCCCTTTTTTATGGAGCTTACTTCGCATTGCGCCACCGTAAATCTGGACCTGTCTCGTTGGCACATGTCGCCCGATGACGAGCAGTCGGCCCGTTGATCACTACTGCAACTCTGTCTGCAAGGAATAGGTTCTGGATACCTGGCTTGAGACGATCACGACACCGGCACCGACCGCACCTTTGCAGCGCTGAAAGTAAGAGGCAATCTTGAAACACCTGCTCGGATGTTTTCTTTATCACAGTGAAATCGCCAGTGACGCCAGTACGAGCTGTGTCGCAGATATCACCAGAGTCTCACGCCGCTTCAATGAGGCCCATGGGATCACAGGAATCTTGATTTTTGACGGTCAGCGCTTCGTTCAATACATGGAGGGCCCTCAGCAGCAGGTGATTGCACTGGCCAAAAAGATATCCCTGGACAATCGCCATACCAATTTCACTGCGCAGCACGAGGCAAGAGGCATAACGAGTCGCCTTTTCTCCGGTTGGACCATGGCATACCTCTCGGTAGAAGATGCCGAGCCGTTGGCCCAAATGTGGGTTGTCGACGGAGATGCCGCAATGAGTTGCCTACAGCAACTATTGCCAATGCTGGATGCTGCATAGCAGCTTCCATTGAAACTCCTTGTTACTGAAGCACTCGGGTTTCCGCAGATTCGAAGATCGTTCTGAGACGGCCGTCTGCCGGCTGGCAGCGGAATTTCAAACTGCTTTCATTCACTAAAGGCGCGGCCGCACGCTCATGGTGGCCCAAAGCCAGCCGGACCAATAGGCACAATGAACAGCACGGCTGCGCAGCATCCGTCCTGCCCTTGGTGACGCACCCAAACCGAAGGGCCCGCGTTCTGCATGCCTATGCGGCACCGATGGCCTGGCCGTCGGTCATTTCAAGGCAGCTCTCCCCGGCAAAGATATTCATCAAGGCGACCTTCAGTTCCTCGTACTCGCCTGCTGAAAGATCAAAGGCGATGGACATTTGCTTCGGCTCATCCATGTCCTCCTCCGCCTCGCGTTTGAACGTGAGCTCCGCACCGGTACGCTTCAGCACAAACCGCTCAATGCCGCCATAGCGAGGTCTCTGCTGCCCACACCATTCGACATGGTAGGTATCCATGCCCAGTTCTTCATCCTGCTCATCTTCATCCTCTTCGAAGGAGCGTTGGAGCATCAGGTAATGTTCGGTGCCGTGCTTCTTGTCGGCAAAGCCGACAAGGTGGCAGAAGTCCTCCGGGTCCTTTGTGACGATACAGGCTGCGCGAAAGGAGAAAGTGTTCATTCGGAAGTTCTTGAGGGTTCAGGGCAACAACAGGCTTGAAGGCGGAATCCTATGGCCGGAAGGCCCTGACCACGAGCATCGTAGACTGACTGGCAGCAGCCTCCCGGCGTTTGCAAAACATGTGCTACAAGGGATTCATTGCTGCTTGACTTACTCGGTTGATGTGCCTTGAAGCACCGACTGGACTACTGGCTGCGCCCAGGTGGATATTTGTTATTGGCGGAGCAACCGTGATGTTCTGCGGACAGATTATCTAGATCCTTCTTGCTATCTGGTCCATAGGGCCGGTGCCCAGACTCAAACCCGATGGCCAGTTACCGTGCAGGTATTCAGTTCATGGTCGGGCTAGTGATGATGCCATTCATCGAGACGCTCGCAAGGCAATGGCTGCCAATTCAGCTAACCCGTCGTCTGCTGACATCCTCATGGTGAATTGCCGGTCTGGTCTTCATGATCGTACTCACAGTACTGCATGGCTACACAGACCGTTTCAAGGTCGCCATCTTGCTCGGGGCCATAGCGCCTTCTGCCGTTTTAGCCATAGAAGCGAAAAGGAATGGGAGACCAATCCCTTGCACATACCTCACTCATGCGGCTGCAAACTCAATGGCATTGAGCCTTCAGTTGCTCAGACGGAGGTCAGCTCAAGGTCATGTGCCGCCGCTGCTTTCGGCCAGAAGCGATTGCCCACGCGGGAGACCTGGCAGCAGAAGAGTCAGCATGCATCAATTGATGGCCCCGATGCAAAAGGCAGTGAGTTCCTGCCTCACCGATGGCAGACATCAGTACTGGCGCAGCAAGGATAGATTCGATCAAACTATTTTCAAACCTCTGGTCGCTGCATCCAGGCTGCACAATGTGCCTGAATATTCTGGCAAACCATCGACAAGGAACGGCTCAATGGCTTGTCCTTTCGCAACACCATCGCCAGTGTTCGCTGCAATCCAGGTGTCAGCGGGCGTGAGACCAGGTCATCGCGAGCGCCTCGACCCTGCATGGCCATGCGCGGAATCACGGCATAACCTAGGCCTATGGCCGCCATCTCCTTGAGCGCTTCGACGCTGTCAAGCTCCATCTGAGGATGCGGCAGTTCACCGGCACGGCGCAGCCAGGCATCGACCACCCCGCGCGTGCTGGCTGATTTCTGCAAGGCAAGCAGAGGCAGGGATCTAAGCTCTGGCGCAGCAACCGCATCACCCGCCATCAGCATCTCCGGGCGAGCTACGGCCACCAGCTCATCGTGCAGCACGGGGGTGGCCAGCAAGGCGCGGCGATTTACCGGCAAGGTGACCAGGGCAAGATCCAGACTATTGTCCTCCACGCGCTTTACGCACTCCTCGGTATTGCCCGTGACCACCACGATGTCGATGCCCGGATGGCTGGCCCGTATCTGGCGCAACACGGCAGGCAGAAGATAGAGACACACGGTCAGGCCCGTACCTATACGAACCTGCCCATTCACCTCGCGCGCATGCACACCCAGCGCATGGGCCAGGCCCTCCAGCGCCACGCTCACGGCGGGCAGTTGCTCCAGCAATGCCTTCCCGGCGGCCGTCGGAACAGCACGCCGCCCCACGCGTTCTATGAGGCGTGTGCCGAGATGGCGTTCCAGTTGACGCACTTGCAGGCTGACCGCCGGCTGGGACAACTGCAACAGCTCCGCCGCCTGCGAAAAGCTGCCCTCCTGAACGACCAGGCAAAAACTCCTCAGCAGCATCAAACCAGGGGCATTAGCCAAAGTTTCACTAATACCTTGCATAAACTTCAAAAGATTCCTTAGTGGTAAATCTCGGGCGAAGATTACTCCATGCAGAACGCTTCTACTTGCTCCCCCCTTCTTTCCCCGGCTCTGCCACCGATCAACGGAGACCGCCTGTGGCGCCGCCTCGAAGAGCTTGCCCAATTCACCCGGGCCGATATGCCCTGGACCCGCCGCGCCTTCAGCGCGGAATACCAGGCCGCACGCGTTTGGCTGCGCGAAGCTTTCGAAGCCGCGGGCCTGCAGGTGCGCCTGGATGCCGCAGGCAACCTCATCGGCCGCCGTCCCGGCTGGCGCGATGACCTGAAGCCCCTGGCCACGGGCTCGCACACAGATACGGTGAATGCCGGAGGACGCTTCGACGGCATTCTGGGTGTGCTGGCAGGCCTGGAAGTGGCCCATGCCCTGCAGGACGCGGACATCACGCTGAAGCACCCCTTCGAGGTCATAGACTTCCTCAGCGAAGAGCCCAGTGACTACGGCATCTCCTGTGTGGGCAGCCGCGCCATGGCCGGCCAACTCAGCGCCGACATGCTGGCCGCCCGCGACGACCAGGGCGACACCCTGGGCCAGGCCCTGCAGCGCCTGGGTGCCCGCCCCGAAGCTCTGGCCGAGGCCGATCGCCGACAGGACGGCTTTGCTGCCTTTGTGGAGCTGCACATCGAACAAGGGCCTGTGCTGGAGCGCGAAGACCTGGACATAGGTGCCGTGACCGACATCGTTGGCATACGCCGCGCTCAGCTGTTCTTCGACGGTCGGCCCGATCATGCGGGCACCACTCCCATGAATGAACGTAGCGATGCTCTCGTTGCTGCAGCAATAGTGATCCGCCAGGCCCAGCGCCTGGCGCTGCAGTGGAGCCGCAGCACACCTCACTACGTGGTTGCCACGGTAGGTCGCATGAACGTCTCCCCCAACGCCAGCAACACGGTGCCTGGCCAGGTGGACCTGACGCTGGAGGTGCGAAGCAACCATGCCCCCCTGCTGCAGGAGTTCTGGGAAATTCTGGCGCGGCGCTGCGGCCCGGCTATCGGGCGATTGGGCGTGAATTGGCGCGTGGAGCCTCGCACCCATGTGGACCCCGTTGCCTGCGCGCCGCTGATTGCTGCTGCCGTGGAGCAATCCGCCCAGCGCCTGGGTCTGGGCTGTCGACGCATGCCGAGCGGTGCCGGCCACGATGCCATGTACCTGGCTCAGACCGGACTGTCGGGGATGATCTTCATCCCGTGTCTTGATGGACGCAGCCATAGCGCAGTGGAATGGGCCTCACCGGGTCAGGTTCTGGCCGGCACCCAGGTGCTGGCCGCTACCCTGCTGAACCTGGACGAGCAAATGGACTAGCAGCAATCACGAGTGTGAGTGGACCATGCTTGGCCTGGTCCCTGCCAGTCATGCATAAATGGGTTCCTGGGTGTCTTCTGGGTTGGCTATGCAGCAATGATCAGCTTTTCACGCTCCCACTGCAGTCGAGGAACGATCATGAGAACTGGACTCCAGGCTCAAGTACTACTCAGACTCGGATGGAGCAAGTCGATTCAGAATCAATTCATATTGAAGCAAGTCGGCAGGTGCGAAGCAACAAAAGACAATATCTTCAATTGGCGAATGTTCCGACAGGCTTTCCTGGACAGTCCTGACAGCCACTTGCGCAGCCAGCTCGATCGGGTACCCGTATATGCCGGTGCTGATGCTCGGGAAAGCAATCGAGGTAACGGACTTCTCCTCCGCCAACTCTATGCATCGACGATAGCAGCCAGCGAGCAGCTCCGCTTCCCCGCTTTCCCCTCCTCTCCATACAGGTCCGACGGTGTGAATGATGTAGCGGGCAGATAGGCGATAAGCCTGGGTCACCTTTGCACTGCCAGTCTTGCAGCCTCCGAGCAGCCGACATTCATGCACAAGGTCTGGACCTGCCGCACGATGGATTGCACCTTCGACGCCACCTCCGCCAAGCAGAGACGAATTTGCTGCATTGACAATCGCTCCCACATGAAGCTTTGTGATGTCAGAGCAGATGGCATGAAGGCGTGTGGGCATATGTGTAAAGCGAAAGAGCGGGAAGGCAGCTGGCACGGCAATGGCGAACCAGGTTTGTAAACGCGTTGCCTGCGTAAGTGCTGACGTGCGATGCAGTTGTGTGCGGCCGCGTCCTCGAAAGTGCCTGGAATCAGAAAGATCGCAGTTTTGAGCGTTGGTGAATGTTGCAAAACTTCTGTTCTCGCGAGCATTCGATTTCCTGCACTGGGTCGATCTGCAACTTCAGCAGTCCGGCCAGAAGCGTACTTTCCTTTGATCGATCGCTGGTTTCGGTGAAAGCTTACCGTAGCCAAAAGGTCTTGTCCCGAGGTCGCTCCTCAGTCTAAGCCGGCATCCATCCGGGCCTTGAACGAGGAGCGGCCTTAGTCCGATTTCCCGGTCCCGTGCACACGACCCGCAAGGCACATCCGTCCTCCCCACAAGCCGAAACGGCCCTATTCCAGCCACACTGGAACACGTTCCTTTGACCGTTAAATTAGACTGTTCAAAGTGCTGTAATGGATCGGATTGCAACTACCGCCCCCGGCCATGAGCAGCCTTTCAGCAGGATTCTCTGATTTGCAGTTGCCTTCTCTTGCCGAGGTAGGGCCTGTTGCCCTTGTTCTCCTTCCTGGAATGGATGGTACGGGTGAGCTTTTCGCACCTTTCGTTGCCGCATTGGGTAAGACGACGCCCATCGTCGTGGTGAGCTATCCAACTTCTGGTCCGCCACAGACCTATACCGATCTAACGGAACTTGCCACATCGGCCTTGCCGCCCAATGGCCGCTTGGTCTTGTTGGGAGAGTCTTTCTCAGGACCTATTGCCATTTCGCTGGCAGCGGCATACCCGGAGCGTGTTGTGGGCGTTGTTCTGTGTTGCTCGTTCGTTCGCAATCCAAGGCCGGGGCTTCGCTGGCTCAGCGGCCTGGCGACCATGCCGGTTCCGCTTCCCCCGACTCCAGTACTGAACCTGATGCTTCTGGGCCGGTTTGCGACGCCGGGTCTGCGAGTTATGCTGCGGTCCGCCTTGGCCAAGGTTCAAACGGCGGTTCTACGTTCAAGGCTGAGAGCGGTGGTATCCGTAGATGCGCGAGCACATGCCAAAGCAATTGATGCTCCGGTTCTCTACTTGAAAGGGATACGTGACCGTCTGGTGCCACAGTCTTCCGTGGCTGATGCAGAGCAGTGTTTTCGGAAGATAAGAGTTCAAGCGTTTGATGCTCCACACTGCCTGCTGCAAGCCATTCCGCAAGAGGCCGCTGCGGTGGTGGCGGACTTCGTTCGGGACGTTGCAACGCCATCAGAGTTCGGAAGTACATGAATAGGGATTCGAGAGCGTAGGCCTGGTAAATCGGTTTGAAGCTTACCCTGCTCGCCCAGGCGTTTAATGCAGTGCATCTTCGTCTCCACCAGGCTGCGCTGGTGATAGCCACTCCAACTCTTCCATCACTTGCATCCAAAGCGCCTGCATGCGGCAATCGCCGCATTGCGGTGCGCAAAGGCAGCGCCTTTGCGCATCCGGGCAGTCTTTCACGGAGGCGATGATGGCAGCGTCTGGGCATCAATGCCGATGTGCAGCTTGCGCCATTGACGTCGACGTTCCGCGCCATGCTTTTTGCACTTCCATTCGCCCTCACCCAGGAATTTGGTCCCTGTGGAGTCAAGCAGCAATTCCAGCCCGCCCGAGCTGGGTCGACACGCCACTTGCACATCCAGACTGCGTTGTCTGCGGCACAGCGTGCTGAAGTCCGGAACAGGCCGCGGCAGCTCAGACAACGCCAGCAGCGATTGCACAAAGCCGATGGTCTGTCGCAAGGCCAAGCCAAACAGGTTCTTGATGGTCAGGCAGAACTGGATAGCTGCATCCGAGAACTGCGGGCTACGCCCGCGTTTGCCGCTGATTGCGGCAAACCATGACATGCCCTTGTCCAACCAGAAAGTCAGGGAGCCTCGCGCTTTGAGCGCAGCAGTTGTTTGTGCGATAGCGGGACTTGGAATGCAGAGACTGACTCATCGCTCGAGGCTACCCGACAGTAGAGCGCGATTTATGCAACAACGCCTCGAGTCACTGTACGTTGAACACAGCACGGAACCCTGAAGTTACCAAAGAAGAGCCCTGGACGAATGTCGGCAGAAGTCAGTTGCTCGCCTGGATCTAGGCCTTATTCAGGTAGCTCTTCTGCAGCATGTACATACGCAACACGCTTCGATATTGGCCGTTGGCAAAAAACTCATCGACCAGCTCACCTTCCGGCTGAAAGCCAAGCTTCGTATAGACATGGATAGCCTTGGCATTCTCCTTGTCCACATGCAAAAAGATCTTGTGCAGATTTAGAACCTTGAAGCCATAGTCAAGCGCCAGACGAGTAGCACGAGTAGCAATCCCCTTACCCTGCTGATCAGGAGCAACAATGATCTGAAACTCCGCTCGGCGATGTACCAGGTCGATTTCCACCAACTCAACCAACCCCCCTCGAGCCCCTTCGTGCTCGACTACAAAGCGACGTTCAGTTTGGTCGTGAACGTGTGAGTCGTAGAGGCTGGTCAGTTCATCAAAGGTCGCATAAGGCTCTTCAAACCAATACCGCATGATGCTGGCGTTGTTATCCAGGTGGTGCACAAAGCGCAAATCGTCGCGCTCCAATGGTCTTAGCTGAAGGGATGTCGTCATGGATTCTTTCGTTCAATTGTTTGAGAGGCTGCTTGAAGCGACCATATTGCCAATGATCGATCAATTTCTTATTTGAGAAAAGTTCAGATCAATCATTAAAATTGATCAATGGAATGGACACTCGAACGTTTGAGCCAATTCGTCGCCGTGGCGGACTGTGGCTCCATGACTCAAGCCGCTCGGCGCCAGGGCCGTACTCAATCTTCAGTGAGCATGGCCATGGGACTGCTGGAAGCGGATCTCGGGCTGGAGTTGTTTCAACGTATAGGCCGATCGGTACGACTCACGCAGGCTGGCGAAGTCATCTTGCTGGAGGCACGGGCCCTGCTCAATCAGGCCCAGGCGCTAGACCTGCGCGCTCGCAAGCTGTCACATGGCCAAACTGCCAAGCTTTGCGTGGCCATTGACGAGGCTCTGCCCTATCCACCGATTGCGAGGCTGCTGCAGGAGTTGGCTCAACATTTCCCGGCTCTGGAGTTGACCCTGCTCAATGGCACGGCGGCCGAAGTCGCACGCCAAGTGCAATCTGGTCGTGCGGAGCTTGCCTTTCAGTTTGACCGAGGCCCGGCAGGCGCTCAGTTTGCTCAACACTATGTGGCCGGAGTGCCGCAGATGGTGTTCGTATCGCGTGACCATGAGTTGGCCAAGTGCAATGGAATCAAGCGCGAGGACCTTGCCTCTTACCGGCAGTTGGTGATGCACATCGAGGGTGTTGAAGACCTCGTGATCAGTCCGAGCATCTGGCGCTCGGAGAGCTTCTACGTGCTTGCTGACATGCTGGCCGACGGCATAGGCTGGGGAATTCTGCCGCGCAATATCGCGCAAGCACCCGATATAGAGCCCCGCATCGTGGCACTGGACTGCCCGGAATTGCAGCTTCCGCCGCTAGCCGTGCGTATGCTCAGTTTGCAAGGTGAAGCGCTGGGCGATACGGCCTTATGGATCGAGCAACGGCTGGCAACGCTGCTGCGTTCGAATTAACCAAGATTAAGCCTTGGAGAATTTCGAAGCTATGGTTTCCAGTTCATCGTGAGAAACCGCATCGGGTCGATCAGCGACAGTCTTGGATCGTCAGAAGAAACAGTCATTGGCCAGAGCCTTGAGCCTTCGAAGTTCGTGCAGTTCACAGGGCCATGACCATTTCGTGCCAGGCCATGCCACCGTGGTCTGAGTCCGAAGGGCGCTGGTACTGGAATCCCAGGCGAGAGTACAGCCCCACATGTCGCTCCTTGCACATCAGGTGGATGGCTTTCTTGTCCTCGGCGCGCACCTGCTCGACAAAGGCATGCATCATGGTGGTGGCGTAGCCGCGGCCTTGGAAAGCCGGATCGATCACCACGGACATGATGACCACGTTAGATGCGGCAGCGTCATGCCCGACCAGCTCCTTGAACTCCTCGTCAGACATGCGCACCTCGTAGGCGCAGCCACTGTTGATGAAGCCAATGATCTGTCCATCGTGTTCCATAATCAGGAAACCATGCGGATATTCACGAATACGTTTGGTGATCTTGGCAAGCGTGGCGGCTTCATCACCCTCATAGGCACCGGCTTCAATGGCATAGCAGCGATCGGCGTCTTCTGGTTGGGCATAGCGGCACGTGAGATCTGGTGTCATGGCAGAGGTCATTTCAAGGCGCATAAGTCATCAATTTCATGATGCTAATTGGAATGAGCACTGCATATAGTGCATTGTTTTCATTGCATACTGCATATCATGCACTCCTCTTTGCGCCGTCTCGATCTCAATCTGCTGCTGGTCTTTGATGCCCTGTTTCGCTACCGCAGTGTCGTTGCGGCAGCCGATGAGCTGGCCATCAGCCCTTCTGCGTGCAGCCATGCCCTAGCCCGACTGCGGGAGGGATTAGGTGATGAGCTGTTTTTTCGCACAGGCAGCAGCATGCAGCCCACACCGCGAGCCACCGAGATGGCGGAGGGAATTACGCTGGCACTGCATACGCTTTCGGACCAGCTGGGCGACCCGGCAGCCTTTGCGCCTGGCAGCAGCACTCAGTCCTTCACTTTCGCTGCGACCGACTTCACCACCTTTGCTTTAATGCCTGCGTTGATCTCCAGGATCGAGCATGATGCTCCTCATGTACGCCTGCGAGTGGTCCATTCGCGTCATCGGGATGCCTACAGCGACCTGGTGCAAGAAGGAGCCCATTTCGTCATGGGTTTTTCCGACGAATTCAGCCCCGCGCAAGAAGGCGTGGAGGTCTTGCAGGGACATACCGATGCCTATGTCGTCGTTGCACGCAGAGGTCATCCTCGCATCGGCAAGAGGCTTTCCATGGCGCAATATCTGTCGGAACGCCATGTGGTCGTGAAACCCTGGCAGGAGGAGAAAGGCGTCATAGACTCAGCTTTGAGCAAGGGCGGGTGGACTCGCGAGATTGCGATAGAGCTGCCCAGTGTCATGGCCGCGCCTTTTATCGTGGCAAATTCAGATTTGCTCATCACGCTGCCCCGCCTGGCGGCACTGCAGTTGGAGGCATCGGCAGCGATTGCGATCTTCAAAGCACCTTTTGAGGTGCCGTCATACACACTGAATGTGTATTTTCAGCACCGGCACCTGAGCAGTCCATGGCATCGCTGGATGCGCGCTCGTCTGGAGAGCATATTGCGCTCAAAGGGTGACTAAAGCGTGTAAGCCATTGACCTTTTGGGTCGAGGGCTTCTTTAAATCACTGGCGGCTCACGGCCAGAAACGGTCGCCATAAGCAGTCCTTGGAGGCATTCTCGCTGGTGACCGCTTCAGGCTGATCTGATGTTCTTTTCTCATAGAGAAAAAGCCTCGGTCACTCACTTTATCTCACTCTCGGGCCAGGAGCTATCGCGCCGCGCTTCACTGCGGGGTGAGGATGTGATCAACAAGCATTTCAATAAATACAAATCGTTCTTACTCTACTTCCGTGTTAGAGTGCCTCCTACATTGAGCATGGCTATCAGAAAATAATATTTATTGCATAGATCAACTGCGGTGCATGCACCTAACACCCGAGTTCAAGAGGCCATATGTCTGGGGAGAGCGCGTCACGTGTCACTAAACATGTCATCGCTATGGATGAGGTGTTGACTCGGACAGCGTTATCAAAATCGATGCTCTACAAGCTCATGCGGCAGGACAGGTTTCCTCACCCAACGCCGATGAGCAATAGAAGCATTGGCTGGTTCGAGGCGGATATCGAAAATTGGTTACAGGCTAGAAAAGCAGTCCACCAAGTCAATCTCGCACTCCCCCTCGTCTACATGGCGGGCAGGATGGGAGGGCCTGCAGACCATAAGAAGCCAGGTGGCGATTTTTCTTGCTGGCGAATCTTTGATGTTTCCAAATCCAATGCCCTCGGTGATTTAGAAACGGAAAGCTCAGAAGCTGACGTACTGATCGCACCACCGCAAGAGATGGTCTTTCACGGAACGCGCACAAGGTTCATGTACTCCGGTCCCTGGAAGGCCAGAGGCAGCGACCACGGGTACATGCATGGAGTGACTTCATGCTCGCCTGATAGAGCCCAGAACGCTGCATACCGTGGAGCGCTCCAAGGGATTTCACGGGCTGATGTAGTTGTGGCCTATCTCGAAGATCTGGAAGCCTACGGAACTCTGGTTGAGGTTGGCTACGCCCGGGCGGCTGGTAAGAAGGTGATCGTGATTACTTCACCGGCACTTCATAAGCCACCGCTTAACAATGGTTGGAGTAGCGAGCTCTGGTTTGCTATCCGGGCTGCGGACCGGCACATTGAATTGCCAGACCATCCCGGCAGCACCTCAAAGGAGCACTGGCAATTGGCCCATGCACAGGCTGCAGTGACTATTGTCGAGTGGTATCCAAACACTATGGTCTATACCACCTAAATCCTCGTCCATAACGAGGTAGCGAAAGCTTTTGAATATTACCAAGCCGGGGCTGCGCAATTGAAAGCATTCAGGTAAAAATCGTCTGCAACCTTACTAACAAATTTCCTTATAAAAATACTCAATCAAAGAATATCTGCAAGAAAAATTCCATTTATCCCCAACATAAAATTCAGACAAAAAGAGAGTTTAAATGATACCTGTCAGCATCGCATATCTGACAGCTTGTGCTCTGGTTCTGACCTGCATTTTTCCGTAAATATTTTTCACATGTGTTGCCACAGTCAATGGGCTGATTTCCAAGTAGGACGCAACCTCTTGAGTGCTTTTTCCTTGAGCTATCAATTTCAGTATATCTACTTCTCTTTCAGTTAGCGATTCAAATTTTTTATGCGTGAAAATGTTTTCCCCATGCATAGCTGCATTGAATATTTTAGGAATGATTTTTTTCGCCACCCTGGGAGATATCGCCGCCCCACCATTGGCTACTTCCAGCACAGCCTGTAAATAGCTTCCAAACCATGAATTCTTCACCAGATATCCAACAGCGCCTCTCTTAAGAGCATCCATGGCCGCATCGTCGTTTTCACTTGCAGAAATTGCGATGCATAGCACTTCAGGCCTCTTTATTTGGATCGATTCCAGCAACTCGGCTCCTTGACCTTCGCCAATAGACAGGTCGATGAGGAGCACATCGAACTCTTCCAAAAAGACGTTCTTACGAGCCTCTTTGTAGCTGGAAGCCTGCCCTACCAGAAGAGTGCGCGGGTCACGCATAAGCTCCTGCGCGATCACGTTCCTGATGTGCCTGTCTTCATCGACCAGAAAGACTCGCACAGGTTGGTTCTGCTGACCCTTCATGTCAGAAGGCCACATGCCACCGAAAGCAATAGATGCGC
>NZ_AWOR01000075.1 GCF_000761245.1 Comamonas testosteroni
ACATCGGGCACGGTGGCCACGCGCTTTTCCAACGGGAATGTTTCCCGCGGAATGCCTATGCGTTGGGGAGGTTGGGGGAAATTTGTTGGCATGCGATATCTCCGCGCAATAAGTGCGTGATGTGGGGGATTTGAAGCAGGAGGTGCTCTGACCGTAAGGCAATGTCTTCAAAGTCTTGAGCAAGTTCTTGTTGACTGCGTGAACCCTTCGATCAAGGGCCTTCTGCTTGTTCTACGCAGGAGGGCGCAGCGAGCGTTTGAACTTATGGAGTGAGCTCTTTTTGCTAGCTCTTAGTCATGTATCTTGGCGGTTCTATACGGCCGTTGAGTTAATAGCGGGTCGCATTGATCATCGTGTGAAAGACCTTGCCTTCGAACACCTTCTGCAAGGTGTTGCTGGCTTGCGCTGGTGAAGGGTAAATGAATCACTGGGCGGTATCCTCGTGAGGGCATGGTTTGTGCGAACCTCAACGACCGCTATTTCGTTAGGCTTTCAGGCATCGAGGTTGTCTCGATGTCTGAAAGGGGGCGTCAAACTAGGTGTTCGCCCTTTTAGTTAGCGATGTCTGTGTTGTTTGGCCTACTTAGGACCTCTCCTAATCGACCATGTCGTCAATCAAAATTAATTCTGTGATCCGGCCGAACCACTATGTACTGGAACGGCTTGGGCGGCAGAAGATGTAGGCAATCGCTTTAACAGATCCAAGGCCACATCTACGATCATGTCTTCCTGTCCCCCGACCATGCGGCGCTTGCCCAACTCCACAAGGATGTCCACGGCCTTGAGTCCGTATTTGGTGGCAGCCACTTCAGCGTGACGCAGGAACGAGCTGTAAACCCCGGCATAGCCCAAGGCCAGCGTCTCGCGGTCCACGCGTACCGGACGGTCTTGCAGCGGGCGCACGATGTCGTCGGCCGCATCCATGAGCTTGTAGAGATCCGTGCCGTGGTTCCAGCCCAGGCGCTCTGCGGCTGCGATGAACACTTCCAGCGGAGCATTGCCGGCGCCCGCGCCCATGCCGGCCAGGCTTGCATCCACGCGGTCGCAGCCCTCTTCCACCGCCACGATGGAGTTGGCCACGCCCAGGCTCAGGTTGTGGTGGGCATGCATGCCGGTCTGGGTTTCCGGCTTGAGGATGTCCTTGAAGGCCTTGAAGCGATCGCGCACATCGTTCATGCCCAGCGCACCGCCGGAGTCCACGACATAGCAGCATGTAGCGCCATAGCTCTCCATCAGCTTGGCCTGTTCAGCCAGCGTCTTGGGCGAGGTCATATGGCTCATCATCAGAAAGCCCACGGCTTCCATGCCCAGATGACGCGCATATTCAATATGCTGTTTGGACACGTCGGCTTCGGTGCAGTGGGTCGCCACCCGCACCACGCGTACACCGGCTTCGTAGGCGGCCTTGAGGTCGTGGACGGTGCCAATGCCCGGCAGCAGCAAGGTGGTGATCTTGGCGTGCTTGACCACGCTGGCCACGGCCTCTATCCACTCCAGGTCGGTATGGGCACCAAAGCCGTAGTTGAAGCTGGAGCCTTGCAGGCCGTCGCCGTGGGCGACCTCGATCGAGTCGACCCGGGCCTCATCCAGGGCCTGAGCGATCTGCCTGGCCTGCTCCACGCTGTACTGGTGACGAATGGCGTGGCTGCCGTCGCGCAGGGTCACGTCGGAGATGTAGATTTTCTTGGTTTGCGTCATGGTGTGTCGTCTCCTCAGGCGGCCACGGCGAGCGTCGCCAGCATGCGCTCGGCCATATGCTCGGCGGTGCGCAGGCCGGCGCTGGTCATGATGTCCAGGTTGCCGGCGTAAGCGGGCAGATAGTGGGCCGCACCCTCGACCTCCAGAAAGATCGAGGTTTTCAGGCCCGTGAGGGCATCGCCTACGCCGGGGATGCGGATCGGGGTGTCGATACGGTCGAACTGCACCTTCTGCTTCAAACGGTAGCCCGGGACGTAGGACTGAACAGCGGCAGCCATGCGCTCCACCGACTCGGCAATCGCTGCCTCGTCGGCCAACTCGCTCAGGGTGTAGACCGTGTCGCGCATGATCAGGGGCGGCTCGGCCGGGTTCATGATGATGATGGCCTTGCCCTTGGTGGCGCCGCCCACGACCTCGATCGCCTTGGACGTGGTTTCGGTGAACTCGTCGATGTTGGCGCGGGTGCCGGGGCCGGCACTCTTGCTAGCAATCGAGGCAATGATTTCGCCGTAGTGCACCTTGGCCACACGAGAGACTGCGGCCACCATGGGGATGGTGGCCTGGCCGCCGCAGGTGACCATGTTCACATTCGGCGCGTCCAGATGCATGTCGCCGTTGACCACAGGAATGCAATACGGGCCGATGGCCGCCGGCGTCAGGTCGATCATGCGGATGCTGGGCTTGAGACTGCGCAAGAAGGCATCATTCTTCACATGTGCGCCGGCGCTGGTGGCATCGAACACAAAGTCGATCTCTGCAAACTCGGGCATGCGCGTGAGGCCTTGCACGCCTTCGTGGGTGGTGGCCACGCCCATGCGAGAGGCACGCGCGAGACCGTCGGAGTTGGGATCGATGCCGACCATGGCGCCCATCTCGATGTTTTTGCCGTGGCGCAGGATCTTGATCATTAGATCAGTGCCGATATTGCCGCTGCCGATGATGGCGGCCTTGAGTTTGTGTTGCACGACGGAGTCCTTTCAATTCAATAATGTGTTCAGCCGGTAGATATGCATGGCGTTGTTATGCAGTACGGCCTCCCGCCTACCACGTAGCTCATTGGTTTGCTGGGGTTGTCTTGTGCAGTGGAGGGCAGGGCGGTAGCCAAGGCTTGTGGTGCGACGCCTGCCTAGAGAGGGCGCCGGTGCGATGGCGGCGCGTTGGTGTACTCGAGCAAGGCCTGTCTCCTGTGCGGCCTTGGTACAGACTTTGTGGTGAGGGTGCATCTGTTGGGCTGAGATCAGTGGTTGTCGCGAGGCACTCGCGCTCCGCTGCAACCCACCAGGAAGTCCAGATCGGCACCCTCGTGCGCCTGGGTGACGTGATCCAGATACAGCTTCACATAGCCGCGGTCGGCGTGGGGCTCAGGGGCCTTCCACGCAGCGCGGCGACGGGCGAGCTCGTCTTCATCCACGAGCAGCTCCAGCGCGCGCTCCGGCACGTCGAGTCGCACTAGGTCGCCGGTGTGCACCAGGGCCAGCGGTCCGCCAATGGATGCTTCTGGAGAAACATGGAGCACCACAGTGCCATAGGCTGTGCCTGACATACGCGCATCGGATATGCGGATCAGGTCGGTTATGCCCTTGCGAAGCAGCTTCGGCGGAAGAGGCATATTGCCTACCTCGGCCATGCCGGGGTATCCCTTGGGGCCGCAGTTTTGCAGCACCATGATGCTGTTTTCGTCGATCTCCAGCGATTCATCGTTGATGCGCGCGTGCAGGTCTTCGATGGAGGGGAACACCACTGCCCGGCCCGTATGTCGAAGCAGGTGAGGTGATGCCGCCGATGGCTTGATGATGGCCCCGTTGGGCGCGAGATTCCCCCTGAGCACGGCCATGCCAGCGTCGCTCTTGAAAGGCTCGTCCAGTGAGTGGATGACTTCGGGGCGCCAGTTTGTGGCGTTCCCTATGTTCTCAGCTTGGGTCTTGCCGTTAGCTGTGGGTGCGTCGCCATGCAGCAGACCACGCTGGTGCAGTTGCTGTAGCACGGCGGGCAGACCCCCCGCTTCGAAGAAATCCTCCATCAGATACTGACCCGAGGGCATGAGGTTCACGAGGCAGTGCACATCTCGACCCAGGTAATCCCAGTCGTCGAGCGTGAGCGGGACGCCCACGCGCCGCGCCAGTGCCAGCAGGTGCACGACGGCATTGGTCGATCCGCCAATAGCAGCTGTGGTGCGGATAGCGTTCTCGAAGGCTTCGCGCGTGAGAAGTCGGTCGAGCGTGACGTCTTCGTGCACCATGGTCACAATGCGCCGCCCAGCTTCGCGTGCGAGCACGTTGCGACGTGCATCCACAGCTGGAATTGCAGCATTGCCGGGCATGCCTACGCCCAGCGCTTCCACCAGGCAAGCCATGGTGGATGCAGTGCCCATGGTCATGCAGTGGCCGTGCGATCGATTCATCGCGGCCTCTGCTTCGTGGAACTGGTCGAGCGTGATGCTTCCTGCCCGCAGTTGCTCGCTCATAGAGATCGTGTTGGTGCCCGATCCAACCATGCGACCTTCATAGTAGCCGCGTAGCATCGGTCCGCCGGAGACGCCGATAGTTGGCAGATTGACGCTTGCCGCGCCCATGAGCAGCGCCGGAGTTGTCTTGTCGCAGCCCATGAGCAGTACCACGCCGTCGAGCGGGTTGGCGCGAACGGCCTCTTCCACATCCATGGAGGCGAGATTGCGATACAGCATGGCGGTAGGACGCATCATGGTCTCGCCCAGCGAAAGTACGGGGAACTCCAGCGGAAAGCCGCCTGCATCGAGTACACCCCGGCGCACATGCTCCGCGATCTCGCGGAAGTGTGAGTTGCAGGGGGTCAGCTCCGACCAGGTATTACAGATGCCAATGACAGGCCTGCCGTCGAACTGGTCCTGTGGAATGCCGCTGTTCTTGAGCCAGGAGCGGTAGTAGAAACCCATTTTGTCCTGGCGCTCGAACCAGGCGCGGCTGCGCAGTTTTTTTGGGGAGTCAGTCATTTTCGTAGGGTGATGAGTGTTGGAGGGCTGTGCGTCAGGCGGCTTCTCTGCTGGGATGGTGGTCGGCGTTCAGATGCTGAATCTGAAGCCATAGACCGCTGTGGTCGACCTCGCCTTCGCGTTCGACAAGCGCTTCAAACAAGTGAGTGACGGCTTGCGTGGTGGGCGCAGTAAAGGCACACGCATCAGCAACTTCAAGCGCATTGCGTAGGTCTTTCAGCTGCATGGTTGCGCGGGCACGAGTGGTGAAGTCACCGTCCACCATGCGTTGCCCATGCAGGTCGAGTACGCGGCTTTCTGCGAACCCGCCACGGATCGCGTCGCGCACCTTGGCGGCATCGGCGCCGCCCGCTGCAGCCAGTTGAAGCGCCTCGGCCACGGCTGCGATATTCACCGCCACAATCATTTGATTGGCTAGCTTTGCGATTTGCCCCGCGCCGTGGGGGCCCACATGCGTGGCGCGGCCCATGGCTTGAAGGACGTGCTGCATCTGCGCGAAGTCCTGCGCATCACCGCCCACCATGATGGCGAGCCTGCCGTTTTCGGCAGCCTCCACACCACCAGAAACCGGTGCGTCCAGATGCCGAATGCCCATAGCCTGGAGTCGGCTGGCATGCGCACGCGCCTCTGCGGGTTTGATGGAGCTGGTGTCCACCACCACCGCGCCAGCGCTGGTTTGCTGTAGGGCACTAGCGACACCGTCCTCAAAAAGCACCTGCTCCAGAACACCGCCGTTTTCTAGCATGGTGAAGACAGCGTCGGCGTGCACAACGGCTTGGGCTGGCGTGGGGGAGACGACGGCGCCATCCGTTTTCAACGCTAGCGCCTTGTCCCGGCTACGGTTCCAGACGGTGACCTGGTGGCCCGCGCCAAGCAGGCGGCGTACTTGGTGCGCCCCCATGAGGCCTGTTCCCAAAAATGCAATGCGCATAGACGCTCCTATTCTTGATGGTGGAGTGCGCTCAGGCGACGACGAGCTTTTCACGCCCATGGCTAGCCATGCGTGTGCACAGGTCAAATGCGCGCTGAAGTCCATGCACGTTGGCCTTGCCTTGGCCGGCGATGTCGAAGGCGCTGCCACTGGCCGACGTGGCTACGGGCACGGGCAGCCCGCCATGCGATGTCACCCCTTGATCAAAGCCCATGAGTTTCATGGCGATCTGGCCTTGATCGTGGTACATGCAGACCACTGCATCGAAGTCGCCACGGCGAGCAGCGATGAACACGGTGTCCGAGGGAAATGGGCCGAGTGCATGCATGCCGGCCGTCCTGGCATCGCCGATGGCGGGCGCGATGGTGTCGATCTCTTCGCTCCCGATGGATCCACCATCGCCTGCGTGCGGATTGAGGCCGCAGACGGCGATGCGCGGTGTTTCCACGCCAGCCTGTTTTAAGGCATGATCGATAATGCGCACCGCTGCCACCACACCTTCACGACTGATGTGCTGTGCGACTTCGCGGATGGGAACATGGGACGTGACGCGTGATGTCCACAGGCGCTCTGCGATGTTGAATTCGCACACGAAGTCTTCCACCCCGAAGCGTTCCTGCATGTGGCGCAGCTCATCTTCGGCCTGCAGGCCGCCGAGCCGTAGAGAATGCTTGTTGAAGGGCGCGAACAAAATGCCATGGCAGATGTCTTCGCGGCACAGGTCGATGGCCTTTTCCATGGCGAGGAAGGTAGCGCGACCCGCGGCTTCGCTGCAGACGCCGCGTTCCGGTAACTGGCCTTGCAGCACATCGAGGTCCAGCAGCGACACATGGCCTGCTTCGAAGGTGATGTCGTCCAGCGAGGACACTGTAACTGTGGGAACTTGCACGTTCGCGATGCGCTGGGCGTCATCCCAGATAATGCGGTCGCCGACAATAAGCAGTTGCGCACGTTCGCGGTTTTCGTCGCGTGCTAGTAGCTTGGCCGCCATTTCTGGGCCGATGCCTGCAGGATCTCCTAGCAGGACGGCGAGGGTGGGTAGACGGAAGGTGGATGGTGCGGTCATGGAAATTGCTTCCTCTTTGGTCATTCGGCCTTGAGTCCGGTGCTGGCAACTAGCTTGCCGTAACGGTCGAACTCTTCTTTGTTGAACTTGGCGAAATCGCTGACGCTGGTGGCGTCGGCCGTGCCGCCGAGGGCTTTGATGCGTGCCTGCGAGTCTGGCGATGCCAGAACCTTGTTCAGTGCAGCGTTTAGTTTGGTCACGACCGGTTCTGGTGTGCCGCCTGTTGTATAGAGCGCGTACCATGTGGTGACGTTCGCACCGTGGATGCCCAGTTCGTCAAGTGTTGGGACGTTGGGAAGATTGCTCGAGCGCTGCGGCGAACTCACGGCGAGCGGCTTGAGCTTGGTGGCCCGGATCTGTCCCAAGGCTGACGTCAGGGTGTCGAACATGAAATCGAGCTGGCCACCGAGTAAGTCCATGTGGGCCTGCGAACTGCCCTTGTAGGGCACGTGGATGGCTTGACTCTTTGTGGCGAGCGCGAATGCGGCGCCGCCCACATGCTGGGTGCTGCCCACTCCGGAGGATGCGTACTTGAGCTGGCCTGGCTTGCTACGCAGGGCCTCGGCTAGTTCCTGAGGGCTCTTGTAGGGCGAATTTGTCGGGACCACCAGTACGTTGGGTACGGTGGCCACCATGCCGATGGGCTGGAGGTCCTTGAGCGGATCGAACTTGAGCTTAAGGAGGTGCGGGGCAATTGCCTGGGCCGTGGTGGTGGCTAGCAACAATGTGAGTCCATCCTTTTCGGCGCGTGCGGTGATATCGGCGGCGATGGTGTTGGAGGCGCCCGGGCGGTTTTCCACGATAAAGGACTGCCTTAGGTCTGCCCCCAGCTTTTCGGCTACCAGACGAGCCAAGATGTCGGTGCCGCCGCCTGGAGGTGATCCGACCAAGATGCGTACCGGCTTGGCGGGGTAGCCATTGGTTGACTGTGCCGGCGCCTGGGACGGCAGGCTGAGGCTCAGTGCCGCAGCTAGGATGCTGGAAAGAGCTTTCATCGTTTTGTCTCCTGTGTTTTCGCCTGAGAGGTTACGGTTTACGTTCATTCCAATCCAATCGAATTTTGTCGATAATGCATATGTTTTTGTATATGTATCGCCCGTGTCATGTCCCTGTCCGACACTTCTTTGTTTCTGCGTTTGCGGATGCGGCAGTTGTTGCTCATTCGCTTACTGGGTATCGAGCGCAATTTAGGCCGCGCCGCCAGTTCCTTGGGAATGAGCCAGCCGGCGGCCACTAAGCTGCTGCAGCAGGCTGAAGATGCCTTGGGCGTGACCTTGTTCGAGCGTCATCCGCGTGGGATGGCGGCTACGGCCGCCGGCGAGGTGCTGGTGCGCTATGCGCGCACAGTGTTGAATGACTTTAGTGTGGCGAGGGAGGAGATCGCGGCCTTGCAATCGGGCCTGCAGGGCAGTGTGCGCATTGGCTGTGTACCGGGAGCTGTGCCGCAATTGGTGGCACCGGCACTAGTGGAATACAAGCGCCGTCATCCGCAGGTGAGCGTGAGCGTGACGGTGGACATCAGCAATGTGATCATCCAGCAGCTTGAGCGTGCGGAGGTAGATCTGGTGTTTGGGCGTCTCACCAGTATGCATGCTCACTCGGACTATGTCTTCCAGGCATTGCTGGAAGAGGCTTTGGTGGCTGTAGTCCGCAACGGCCATCCGCTGCTCAAACGCAGTAGTCTGGGGCTGGCGGATCTGGTGGCTGCGCACTGGGTGGTTCAGCCAGTGGGATCGCCGCAGCGGACGCGTTTTGACCAAGCTATTCACGAGGCGGGTATCACCACACTGATGAACACTACAGAGACGGCTTCTACGGTGGTGACCACCGCATTGCTGGAGGTTTCCGACATGGTGGCAGTCATGCCAGCATCGTTGGCGGAGCACTACGGCCGACTGGGCAATCTGAGAGCACTTTCGCTGGAGATGCCTATCCGGGTCCCGCCCATTTACCTGATCACACGCAAAGGCCGCCCGCTGTCAGCAACGGCCGCACAGTTTGGGGCCTTGGTGCTCTCGGTGATGAAGTGAATGTCACATCTGACTCAGGCTGGACTACCTGTTGTCTTGGCGTTGCAGTCGGCCTCAATGCTTCATGCATGAGCAATCCGTATCGTCATACTGGACTGCCACCCAGGTGGGTAGACATACCCGGTCTATCTTTGGACTGCCTCCTAGGCTCAAAAAGATAGACTAGGCATGTCTACCATGCCGAACGGTAAGTCCACTTCACAGGGCTGGAAAAGTGGATGCATAGTACGATTTAATCTACCGTTAGGCCCTTCTGGCGAACTAATGAGGTCCAACGTATGGATTCACGATCAATGTTGGCACTCAGTTCCTGAGGCGTTCCGCCTCCTGGTTCAAAGCCCAGACTCCGTACCCGTTGCCGCACACTGTTCTGTGTAAGCGCTTTGTTTACTTCGACATTCAAGCGATCGATAACGGCCTTAGGTGTACCCGCAGGTGCCATCAGCGCATACCAGGACACTGCTTCAAATTGTGCTAGCCCTTGTTCCGCCAATGTTGGTAATTCGGGCCAAGACTTTGAACGCTGGGGTGTGGCCACGCCAATGGCTTTGAGTTTGCCGCTCTTCACGAAGGGTTGTACTGCAGAAAGTGGTCCGAACATCATGGTGACTTGACCACTCACCACATCGTTGAGTGCAGGGCCCAACCCTTTGTACGGTATATGTGTGAGTTGCACATGCAACTCCTGTGCAAGCAGTTCACCTGCCAGATGCGCTTGACTGCCAGCGCCTGCGGAAGAGAAACTCACCGCCGTAGGTTTGGCAGCAGCGAGTGCTTGCAATTCTTTTACTGTTCGCGCTGCTACTGCGCTGTTCACCACCAACACGTTTTCCACGGACCCCAGCATGACGATCGGGATTAACTCGGATGGTTTGTAAGGCAGACTTGAATATAGTGCTGGGTTAACAGCCACGTTGCCTATGGGAACCACACCGATGTTATAGCCGTCAGGTGTCGCCTTTGCGATTTGCGAAACGCCTATATTGCCCGCTGCTCCCGCCTTGTTGTCCACAATGAGCGGCTGCCCAAGCGGGCTATTAATTTCCTGTCCGATAAGGCGCGCCAAAACATCGGCAGGACCTCCTGGAGCAAAGGGAACAACGATGCGAATAGGCCTTTCGGGATAGCCAGATGCATACGCTTCTAGCGTAGCCCCCAAGGCAACTGCGAAGGTGGCCATGGTAAGAAGATGTCGGCGTAGTATGTTCATCAGATGTCCTCGAAATGGGGCAGTGGTTGGCGGGCCAACGTAGCAAGGGAGTCGTAATCGCTTGCCAACGGCACAGTAAATCCAGTGATGAGCAAGCGCTTCATGAGCCCAGCCACTTCTGGGGCACTTGCCGTGGAGGATAGTGCTGCCTGCAGGCGTTTAAGCTGTTCAGGATTCAACTCAGCAGTAGCGATCAGTGGTGGAATGGGAAAAGCCTGCGTGGTTGCAATGGTGCGGACCTGGCTGGCATAGTCGGGCTCGTAGCTTTGCAGCAATTCGTGGTAGTAACTGTCGAGTGGTCCTACGTCGATGCGTCCAGCAATGAGCGCATCAATGACACCACGAGCATTCACCAGTCCGCCTTCAGCCTTCCGATACAACCGGCTGCCACGTTGGGCCCTAAGTGGCGCC
Source organism: Comamonas testosteroni (assembly GCF_000761245.1). Lineage (GTDB taxonomy): Bacteria > Pseudomonadota > Gammaproteobacteria > Burkholderiales > Burkholderiaceae_C > Comamonas > Comamonas testosteroni_C. The sequence continues at coordinate 10,315 of NZ_AWOR01000075.1, forward strand.
AGATGGTGGCGCAGAGCTACACCGCCCGACATGGAGTCCTCAAGCGTGAATCCCAATATGCCGCCGAAGCTGTCTTCTAATGTTTGCCATTGGCTGTCCGCCCGGATCACAATATCGGTGAAGTACACCGGCCGCCGGCCGTAGCGATCGGCCACAGGTACTGGTGCAGCAATGATTTCAGGGCGATGATCATGCATAGAAAACGGCAAGCCGCACATCATGACTAGACCCAGATCGGAACGCGCCCACAGTTCTGATAGCGGCGCTGGTGCGGGGTAGTCGATCACATCCCACTCTAGTTGCGCCTGCTTTAGCACCCAGGCCATCAACTGCTTCCAGTCGGCTGCGGCCTGTTCTCCTACGGAGTACATGCGCGCATTGGCAATTAGCGTCATATCCTTCTCCTGGCGCTCAGCGGAAGCGCAACTGCTGACCCAGGCCACGCGCGCGAGCCTTCTCCAGCATGGAATGACCAAGAGCGATATCAGATAGCGATAGCCCACGATGCCAGAACAGATTAGTCTCGTCATCGCTTTCGCGGCCTGGTTTAAGGCCAGCTACGATCTGGCCGAGTTCGGCATGCAGGTTCTTTTCGCTCAAACGGCCGCTGTCCACATGCGCGCGTAGCGCCCCCAGTGGGCCGGCCTTGGCCTGACCCCAGTCATCCATCACCATCTTGTCCATGATGTCGGTGAGCGACAACTCAACGGCGCTCATCGTGCCGTAGGGGATAACGCAGGCACCTTTCTTGATCCATTCGGTCTTGAGCATAGGCGTGGGTTTGTCCAGGCGAGAGGCTTCTACGACGATATCGGCATCGCGCACACAGGACTCCCAATCCTCGGTCACCGTGATCTTCTTGCCCAGATCCCGCTCCAGACGTTCCGCAAAGGAGTTCCGGCTTTCAGGACGACGAGAATGTACACGGATCTCTTCGAAGTTGAAGATGGAGTCCAACAGGCGCACATTCCAGTATGAAGTGCCACGCGCCCCTACATGGCCAAGAATCTTGGAGTGCTTACGGGCCAAGTACTTTGCACCTAGCGCCGTAATGGCTCCAGTGCGCATGTCGGTCAAATCCGATGCGTCTATGGTGGCCACGGGCACGCCAGTCTTGGGATCGAACAGATTCAGAAGCGCCAATTCAGAAGGTAGGTTCACTTCATAGTTGCGGTAGAAATCGCCAACCACCTTAACCCCAGCAATGCCAAGAGGTCTGATGTAGCCGCGCAGGACATTGAAGTGACCCGGGTAGTCTTTCTCTGGAACCAGATGCATGCGTGGTTCGATGGTGGTCTCACCGCGTCCCTGTGCGATCAAACCCTGCTCCACTGCCGCGACGATTTCCGCGTCAGTCATCTCAAGAGCCTGAACGTCGAGATGATTCAGATAGTGCATGTAGATTGGCGAACTCATAGGATCCTCTAACGTTTGATAAGCAAGGTTGCGAAAAAGCAATGCACTGATAGTTCTGTGCCGAAGCAAGGAGACGAGGTCCAGCTCAGCTCACTACATTGCACGGGAAAGTGATAACTCTGAATATGAGCAAAATGCTCTCAGCGGACCATCGGCAGGTTGAGACCATGGCGCTTGGACGCTTCCACGGCAATCTCGTAGCCTGCATCGGCATGGCGCA
>NZ_AWOR01000076.1 GCF_000761245.1 Comamonas testosteroni
GCTGCATCCACATAGCCGGTGTTGTCCAGCGCAATCACATTGGTGGTATCGGTAACGCTGGCCGTCGGTGTCAGTATCGCCGTCCAGGTGATACCGCCATCGCTGCTGCTGAGGTTACTCAGTACACCATTGGCCACAGTGAAGTCACCAATATCCAGCCCCGTCACCGCTTCGCTAAAGGTGATGGTGACAGTGCTGGTCTCGCCAACTGCCAGGGCGGTATCCGCGACCGTGATGGTGGCGGTCGGGCGCAGGGTGTCGATGGCGTAGTTGTTCGAGTCGGTGCTGCCCACTCCCGCATTGCCTGCCTTGTCTGTCACTCCTGCATTGTTCAGCGTGATCAGGTTGCTGGTGGCCGTGATGTTGGCGGTCGGCGTGAACGTCGCCGTCCAGGTGATACCGCCGTCGCTGCTGCTAACAGCGCTCAAGGTGCCGCCGCTGACGCTCAGGTCGGCATTGGTGAAGTCGTTCACCGCTTCGCTGAAGGTGATGGTGACGGTGCTGGTCTCGCCGACTGCCAGGGCGGTATCCGCGACCGTGATGGTGGCGGTCGGGCGCAGGGTGTCGATGGCGTAGGCGTTGGACCCCGTGCTGCCCACTCCGGCATTGCCCGCCTTGTCTGTCACTCCGGCGTTGTTCAGCGTGATCAGGTTGACCGTGCTCTCCTGGTTGGCCGTGGGCGTGAAGGTCGCCGTCCAGGTGACGCCGCCGTCGCTGCTGCTGACCGTGCTCAAGGTGCCGCCGCTGACGCTCAGGTCGGCATTGGTGAAGTCGTTCACCGCTTCGCTGAAGGTGATGGTGACGGTGCTGGTCTCGCCGACTGCCAGGGCGGTATCCGCGACCATGATGGTGGCAGTCGGGCGCAGGGTGTCGATGGCGTAGGCATTGGAGGTGGTGGTATTCGCCCCGGAGTTGCCTGCCGCGTCGGTGTAGCCGGTTGCGTCCAGGGTGATCAGGTTGCCCGCGCTCACGCTGTTGGCAGTGGGGGTCAGGGTAGCGGTCCAGGTGATGCCACCATCGCTGGAGCTGAGGTTGCTCAGTGTGCCACTGGCCACCGTGAAGTCGGCGGTGGTCAGGCCAGTGATCGCTTCGCTGAAGGTGATGGTGACAGTGCTGGTCTCGCCGACTGCCAGGGCGGTATCCGCTACGACGATGGTGGCCGTAGGTCGCAGGGTGTCGACGGCGTAAAGGTTGGACAGGGCCACGCCGGCACCGGTGTTGCCCGAGGCATCGGTGTAGAGACTGTTGTCCAGAAGGACGTAGTTGCCGTTGCTGGTATTGCCGGCGTTCGGCGTCAGGGTCGCAGTCCAATGGATGTTGTCGCTGGTGGTCAGGTTGCTCAGGGTACCGTTGCCGGCCGTCAGGTCGGCCAGGCTGAAACCGGTCACCGCCTCGCTGAAGGTGATGGTCACCGTGGCGGACTCACCCACCGTCAGGCTGCTGTCGCTGAGCGAGATGCTGGCGGACGGCCTCACGCCATCGACCACCAGGGCCTTGTTGGCCCCCAGGGAACCGGCGGCGCCGGGGGCGGCCAGGGTGAGGATGGCATCCTGGCTGGCAGCGCCCTTGATAGTGCCGCCGTTGAGGGTCAGCGCCGTGGTGGCGGCATAGTCGAGATCGGCCGCAACGTCACCCGCCTGCACCGTGTAGCTGAAGGTCAGGGTATTGCTGCCCGAACCGGAAACGTAGTTGAGGGTCCGGTCGGTGGTACCGGTCTCCAGCAGCAGCTGGGGGGTACCGGTCACGCTGACATTGGCGTCGAAGGTCACCGTGATGGTGATGGCATCGCCGATACCGTACTGGCCGTTGCCGTTGCTGGACGTGACGCCGGTCACCCGCGGGAAGATGGGTGCGGTCAGGGTGACGTCGTTGCCGGTGCCGCCGATGTAGCTGGCGGTCAGTACGGTGCCGTTGCCAGCAGACGCCTGGATGCCGTCTTCGGGGAGACCACTGAAGTTGCCGGTCACGCCATCGGCGAGATCGTTGTCGATGATGGTGCAGGCGTCGCCCTCCCCCGGCGCGTAGCCATGGGTGACGGCCAGGGTGGCACCGCTCACGTCCACCGCTCCGTTCACCACGATCTGGTCATGGCCGGAGCCCGCGACCAGGCCATTGATCTGCAGCGCCAGGGTGCTGCCGGCCGCCATGCTGAGGGGGCCATTGATGGTGAGGATGCCCGCTGCGTTGCCGCCCGGGGCAAGCGTACCGCCGCTCTGCACCGTCACCGCACCGCCCAGCGTTCCGATACCGGCCAGGGTGGCACCGCTGCCCACGGTGGTAGCGCCGGCCGTGCTGCCATTGACCGCCAGGGTACCGGCGGAAACATGGGTGGTGCCGTTGTGGGTCTCGGTACCGGTCAGCGTCAGGGTCTCGCTGCCGCTCTTGGTCAGCGTGGCGCCGCCGGAAATCACGCCGGACAGGGTGGTCGCCGCATCCGTCCGGATGGTTGCCCCACCCGACACGTTCACGTTGTTGTCGATGGTGGTAGCGCCGCCGATGGCCAGCGTGCCGCCGGCAAGCACCAGGTCGCCGCCGCCGAGGTTGGCGTCGGACGCCACCTTCAGGGTGCCGCCGACCAGCGTGGTCGTGCCGGTGTAGGTGTTGTTGCCGGCCAGGACCAGGTCGGTGTGGTTGCCGGCGACCGAGTAGCCGTTCACGGTCAGGTTGCGCGCACCGCCGCTTTCGCTGATGACGCCGCTGAAGGTGATGTTGTCGGCGCCCGTGGCCGGGGAGCCGGTGCGCAGCGTGGCGTCGCCCTGCAGCACGATGTCGTTGCTGAAGGTACGGCTGCTGCCGGCCACGCCGAGCGTGGAGCCTGCGGTCAAGTTGATCGTGCCACTGCCCAGGGTGCCGCTGCCGATCGCGGCCACCAGGCCAGTGCTGCCGGTCGAGGACAGGGTCAGCGGGCCGGTCAGGTTGCTGGCGTTGCTCAGGTAGATCTGGCTGTCGCCGGCATTGAGGCTGAACGCACCGCTGCCGCTCATCGCGCCGCCGAGGCTGATCACCACGCCGGTGCCGCTGCCGGTGGCGTCGAGCGCGACCGTGCTGATTACCTGGGTCGTGCGGTTGAGCGTGAAGGTGCTGTTGGTATTGACCGCCAGCGTGCCGCCGGCGAGTTTGAGGATACCGCCACCAATCTGGTCGGCCGAGGTCACCACCGTCGTGCCGTTGATCTGGCCGAAGGTCCAGTTGCTGCTGCTATTGCCAGTGTTGGTCAGGTTGAGCGTGCCGCTGCCGCTCTTGAAGAAGTCGCCGGTGCCGGTGATCAGGCCAGACAGCGTGGCCTCGATGCCGAAGCCGAGCTCGATGGCGCCCGATCGGCTGGTGATATCGAACGCGTTGTCGATGGTCTGGCCGGTGGTATTCACCGAGAAGGTGCCGCCGTAGACGCTCACCAGGCCGCTGCCGAGGTTGCTGTCGCCGCCGACCGCCAGGATCCCCTCGCCCAGCGTGGTGGTGCCGGTGTGCGCGCTGGCGCCGCTCAGCGTCAGGGTGCCGAAGATGCCGGTCTTGCTCAGTGTGCCATTGCCGGAGAACACGCCCGAGGCGGTCCAGTCGACGTTGGCATTGAGCGTGCCGCCACCACTGCCGAAGGCCATGGCGTTGTCGACTGTGACGCCGCCGGCGGTGACGTCGAAGGTGCCGCCGTCGAACTGCAGCGCGCCACTGCCGAGCGCGTCGTCGTTGCCGACCGCCAGGGTACCGCCATTGAGTGCGATAGCGCCCGAGTAGCCGGCCTCGTTGCCGGTGCTGGTCAGCGTCAGCGTGCCAGCGCCGGTCTTGGTCAGCGTGGCGCTGCCGGCCAGCGTGCTGGCGATCGTGGCGGTGTCGGTCAGGCCGTTGTTCAGGGTGAAGGCGCCGCCCAGCGTGATCGTGCTGCCGGTGATGGTGAGGCCGTTGGCGCCGTCGAGGTCAAGAGTATCGCCGGCGCCGCTAATGACGCCGCTGCCGAGGGTGATAGTGCTGTTGTCGGCCAGTATCACGCGGATCGTATCGGCGCCGCCCTGGGCCGCACCACGCGCCAGCGCTTCGCGCAGGCTGAAGCCGTCGGCTGCGTCGCCGCCGGCATCGTCATTGCTCTGGTCGACGTAGATGGTGTCGCACGTGAGCGTCACGTCGCTGTTGACTGTGCCGCCCAGGCTATCGGTGAGCGCGAAACGGATGTTCGCGTCGCCGTAGGGCGTGGCGTTGTTGTAGTTGATGTGGCGTACCACGTCCTGCACCAGCCCGGTGGACGCCGGAAGGCTGCTGCCGGTGAAGGTGATGGTCAGCACGCCGCCGACGTAGTTGTAGGTCGCGAAGGTGAGGCCAGCGAACTGCAGATCGCCGCTGAATGTGGTGCCGCTGACGCTGAAGGCGGCGGTGCTCAGGTCGAAACCGAACAGGTCGTTGGCGCTCGGGTCGGCGCTGCCGCCGGTATACCGCTGCACAACCAGGCTGCCGCCGTTCCAGTTCGCCAGGTCGTCTTGGGCGTCGCTGACCACAGCGTTGCCGCCGGCGTCGAGCACCACCGTGGTGCCGGCGGTATAGGGCGTGCTGTCGCCGTCGAGGTCAGTCACCACCGGCGCGCTGTTGGTCGGCGCGGTCAGGGTGAAGTCGTTGCCGGTGCCGCCGACGTAGCTGACGGTCAGTTCGGTGCTGTTGCCGCCGGCGGTGAGGGTGGCGCCTTCGGCGAGGCCACTGAAGTTACCGGTCACGCCGTCGCTGAGATTGTTGTCGATCAGGGTATAGGTATCGCCGAGGCCTGGCGTGTAGCCATGGGTCACGGCCAGGGTGGCGCCGGAAATGTCCGCTGTGCCGTTGACCACCACCTGGTCGTACTGGGTACCGGCCGTAGTGCCATTGATCTCGACCGCCAGGACGCTGCCCGCGTTCATTTGCAGGTTGCCGTTCACCGTCAGGGTGCCGGCACTGTTGCCCGGCGACAGGACGCCGCCGCTCTGCACGCTCAAGGTGTTGGTGGAGCTGTTGGCAAAGATGCTGCCGCTGCCACCAAGCGTGGCACCTGCAGCCACCGTCAGGCTGGACGTACCGACCAGCGCGCCATTCACCAACAGGGTGCCGGCGTTGACATTGGTCGCGCCTGCGTAGTTGGAGGTACCGGTCAGCGTCAACGTACCGGCGCCCAGCTTGGTAAACGAATTGGTGTTCGTCAGTACGCCGGAAAGCGTCAGCCCATGAGCGTTGCTGATCCTGCCACCACCGGTATCGAGCACGATGGTATTGGTCAGCGTGACGTTGCTGCCGGCGACTTCAAGGGTGCCGCCGTTATTCAGCCCCAGCGTATTGGCGCTGATATTGCCGGCGTCGGTAATGCTCAGCGTGCCACCACCTCCCACCGTGGTAGTACCGGTATAGCCGTTGCTGCCGCTCAGAGTGAGGGTGCCGGTGCCATTCTTGATCAGGTTGCCGCTGCCGTTGATGGCACCGCTGAAGGTGGTGCTGAGGTTGCTGCCGCCGGTGGACAGCGTGCTGCTGCCCAGTTGCACCGTGCCGGCGCCGGACAGCGCGCCGATGGTCTCGTTCGCCGACAGGTTGAAGGTGGCGCCCGAATCCACGTTGACGCTGGCGCTGTTGGAGATGGCCGCGCCGCCGCTGGCCGTCAGGCCGCCGGCCGACACCTGGACCCCGCCGGTGAAGGTATTGGAGCCCGACAGCGTCTGGGTACCGCTGCCGGTCTTGATCAGGCTGCCGGTACCGCCGATCGCGCCGGCAAAAAAGGTGCTGCTGTTGTTGCCGCCTGTGGTCAGGGTGTTGCTGCCGAGCGTCAGGATGGTACCGGCGGTGCCGGCCAGCGAGCCGATGGTCTCGTTGGACGCCAGCTCGAGCGTGCTGGCGTTGCTGACGGTGACCGCCGAGCTGTCGCTGACGGCCGAACCACCGCTGAGGATCAGCTTGCCGGCGGCGACCGTGACGCTACCGTTGTGGGTGTTGCTACCGGCCAACGTGACGCTGGTGCCAACAGTGCCGCCAGTAGTCAGCGCCCCCGAGCCCGACAGCACGCCAGACAGCACCAGTGCGCCGGAGTTGGAATAAAGGATACCCGCGCCGCCGATGGCTACGTCGTTGTCGATGGCGGTGGTGGCGGTGGTCAGCAGTACGCTGCCGTCGTTGATGGTGATCGAGCCCGAACTCAGCATGCTGTCGGCGGCGACCTGGAGGGTCGCGTCGTTCGCCGTCATCGTGCCGCTCCATATGGTCGAATTGCCGCTGTTGCTCAGCGTCAGTACCTCGCGGGAACCGCCCGCAACGCCCGTCACGGTGAGCCCGCCGCTGCCGCTGAAGGCGCCGCTGAAGGTGGCTTCGGCGTCCTCCATGAAGCTGATGCTGCCGGCCGTGGCCATGTTCACGGCGTTGGAGAAGGCCAGTGCTGTGGTTGTACTGACATCCAGCGCGCCACCATTGAAGGTGATGGTGCCACCGCCGAGCGCGGCGCTGGTCCGAACCGACACAGTGCCGGCGGCCAGTGTGGTGCCGCCCGAATAGTTGCTGCTGGCGGAACTCAGCGTGAGCGTGCCCGCACCCGCTTTGGTGAGACTGCCACTGCCCCCGATTGCGCCGGAAACGGTCACTGCCGCATCGGCCTGGAATGTGGCCGCACCACCGAGGTTGAACGCATTGTCGATGGTGGTAGCGCCGGTCACCTGCAGGGTCGAGCCGGCCGCCAGCACGACCGTACCGGCGCCGAGGTTGCCGTCGCCCGCCACGGACAGCGTGCCGGACGAGACGGTGGTGGTGCCCGAGTAGTTGTTGCCGCCCGACAGGGTCAGCGTGCCGCTGCCGGTCTTGGTCAGGGCACCAGCGCCGCCGATCGCACCGCTCAGGCGGAGGGCCAGGCCGGAATCCACCGAGACGCGGCCGGCGCTTGCGCCCAGCGTGATGGCGTTGTCGATGGTCCCGGTGCTGGTGACCGACAGCGTGCCGTCGTTCAGTTGCACGGTTCCGCTGCCCAGGTTGGCGTCGCCGGCGATCGCAACCGTACCGCCGCTCAATACCTGCAATCCCCAGCTCTGTCCGCTGTTGGTACCGGATAGAGTGAAGGTGCCGCCGCCATCCAGCACCAGGGTGCCGGAACCGGTGACCGCGCCGGAGAAGGTGCTGCTGGTGCCATTGATGCCGACCGTCAGCGCGGAGGCGCCGAGGGCCACCGTACCGGCGCCGGACAAGGCGTCGATGGTCTCGTCGGCCGAGACGGTCAGGGTCGCGCCGGCTGCCACCGCCACCGAGGTATTGTCGTCAAGCGCGCCGCCAGCGCGGTTGAGCGTCAGCCCGCCCGCCGACACGTTGGTGGTACCGGTGTAGGTGTTGTTGCCGGTCAGCGTCTGCGTGCCGCTGCCGGCCTTGGTAAAGCCGGAAGTGCCCGAAATCACGCCGGAATAGGTGGTGCTGGTGTTGTCACTGCCGGTGGTCAGCCCGGCGTTGAGTACCACGCTGCCGGTGCCCGCCAGCGAGCCGATGGTCTCGGCAGTGGAGATGGTCAGTACGGTGCTGGCCGACTGCGTCACCGCGCTGGTGTTGCCCAGCGCCGAGCCGCCACTCAAGGTCAGGCCGCCGGCAGTGAGGTTCACCGCGCCACTATGGGTGTTGCTGCCGGACAGGGTCAGCGTGCTGGCACCGGACTTGGTCAAGGTGCCGCTGCCGCTGAGAACGCCGCTCAGGGTGGCGCTGGCACTGTTGGAGATGGTCGAAGCAGCGGTCAGCGCGATGGCGTTGTCGACCGTGGTGGCGCCAGTGATGGCCAGGGTGCCGCCATTCAGCGTGATGGTGCCGGCACTCAGGTAGTCATCGTTGGCGATCGACAGCGTGCCGAAGGTGATGGTGGTGCCGGCGGTGAGCCCGGCCTCGTTGCCGCTGTTGGACAGGACAAGCGTGCCGGCGTCGGTCTTGTTCAGCGCGAAGGCGCCGCTCATGGCACCGCTGATGGTCAGCGTGCTGCCGGAGACTGCGCTGATGTCGGCAGCGCCCGTCAGCGTCACCGTGCCGCTTACGGTGGTGCTGCCGCTACCCAAGTGCAATGCGCCGTAGTTGGTGGCGGCCACCGTCTTGCCGCTGCCGGTGATGTTGAACGACTCGGCGACTGTGAGCCCGCCGCCAAGGCGAACGGTGGCGCCGTTGGCGACCGTGGTGGAGCCGGCGGTAGTGCCAAGCGCGTTGGCGTGGCTCGCGATCAGGGTGCCAGTCACGTTGGTGGCACCGGTGTAGGTGTTGTTGCCGCTCAGCTCCAGGATGGCCTGGCCGTTCTTGGTCAGGCTACCGCTGCCCGAGATCGTGCCGGACAGCACGACCGTGGTAGCACCGGCGCCCCCACCGATATTGAAGGTACCGCCCGCCGCGCCCAGCACGATGGCGTTGTCGATGGTCATCGCGGAGGCGTTGTTGGTCAGCGTGCCGCCGTTGAGCGTCAGCGTGCCGGAGGACAGGTGATCGTCGCTCTGGACCTGCAAGGTGCCGCCAGTGACGGTAATGCCACCCGACATGTTGGCCTCGTTGCTGACGCTCGACAGGATCAGCGTGCCGCCGCCAGCCTTGCTCAGCGACCCGCTGCCGCCGAGCGTGGCGCCGATGGTGACGCTGCCGGTGGAGTTGGTGAAGTCCAGCGTGGTGCCACCACCCAGGGTGATGGTGTTGCCGCCACTGATGGTCAGACCCGAGGCCGAATCGGCGTTGAGGGTCAGGCTTTCGTTGATGGACAGGCTGCCGGCCAGCGATACGGTGGTGTTGAAGTTGCTGCCGAAGATCAGCGTCTGGCTGCCCGTGGCGTCCGCAGCGGCAATCGCCACGGCTTCGCTGATGCTCACGCCGTCACTCGCGTTGATCGTGGCGGTGTCGGTGGTGTTGGTGATGTAGATGGTGTCGCTGGTGACCGTGGTATTGGCGGTGGCGCTGGAGGTGCCATCGCTCAGGGTGAATCGGACGGTGGCGTCGCCAGCCGGCGTATCGCTGCGGTAGGTGACGCGCTGCGCCACGTTGTTGATTAGCGCGGTCGTGGCGGCGGTGCCGCTGCTGGTGAAGGTGATCGTCAGCACGCCGCCGGTGGAGGTGAAGGTGGCGAAGGTCTGGCCACCCGACTGCAAGTTGCTGCCGCTGACGGTGAACAATGCACCCGTGGTGTCGAAGCCGAAGGTATCCGCGGAAACCGCTGTGCCCGAGCGCTGCACGGTCAGGCTCCCGCCCGCCCAGTTGCCGTTGCCGCTATTGAGCGCGCCCTTCTCGATATCGCTGAATACAGCATTGCTACCCGAATCCAGCGTGACCGTGTTGCCAACTCCAGCCCAGGCAACGCTGTCGCCGTTGACGTTGCTGATGCTTGGCGCCGAGTCGATCACGATGCTCTTGTTGGCACCCAGCGAACCGGCGGTGCCCGGTGACGCCAGGGTCAGGGTGGCATTGTTGGCCGCGGCATCACGAATGCTGCCGCCGTTGAGGGCCAGGGCGCCGGTGCTGAGGTAGTCCAGGTCGGCGTTGGTATCACCCGCCTGTACGGTGTAGTTGAAGGTCAGGGTGCTGGTCCCGGAACCGCTGCTGTAGTTGATGACCCGATCGATGGCGCCAGTTTCCAGGGTGAGCTGGGGCGTACCGGTGACCGTGACCACCTCGCTGAAGGTCACGGTGACGGAGATCACGTCACCCGCTTTGTAAGTGCCATTGGCCGTACTGGAACTGACGGACGTCACCGTTGGCGGCGTGGTATCGGGGATGACGGCGTCGCTGAAATTGATGTCATCGATATCGACGTCAAGGTCGGCCCCGGTGATCCTGACCTCGTCGATGTATTCCCACTTGCTGTCTGCGCTGACATTGAAGGTCGCGGTGCCCGATGACACATCGACGACTTTGGTATCGATCAGCACACCATTGCGATAGCCCTTGATGGAGAACGTATTGTCGCCACCAAAACCGCGGTCCACGACAAAGCTGTTGAGCTTGAACTCCGAACTATCCTGGGTCTTGAATCCGACTTCCGTGGAGGTGTTGGGGCCAGTGCTCCGGTAGGCCAGGACATGGTCTGCGCCGCCCGCGATGAAACCGTCATTGACGATCGAAATGGGAATGCTGTCGTTGTTGAAGTAGGTGACCCCGCCAATCGTGACGCTGTTGCTCCCCTGGCCCGCAAGAGGAAGAGCGTCGAAATTCTGGTCCGCAGGCGTCGCCAGCAGCCCGTTGTAGGTCTCCAGGCCAAGCAACGCGCTGGTTTCGACAGTGCCCAGGTTCCGCTCCAGGGTCCAATCGCCGCCCAATACGGCCGCGCCGGTCATGTCGTCCGAAGCGGCGACATCGGCCCCTGTTGCATTGGCCAGAGCCTGGACGAACTCATTACCCACCCCATCGGCCCCCACTCGGCAGCCGTAAACCAGGATGTCGCCATCCTTGGCGAGAGATTGGCCAATTGCGTCGAGCAACTCGCTACGAGCAGCCATATCGCCACCGTCCAGCCAGTCGTTACCCAGCTGGATCTTGCCTACATCGCCGTGACTAAGGATGTGAATGGCATCGATGCCGCTGCGACCGTCGAGGTAGTCAGCAATCTGCTGCAGCCCGTCCTTGTTCGCATCCAGCACCACGACTTCGGTGCCCGGTTTCAGGCCACTGACGAGCTGCTGGTAATTCCTGACATTGCTGTCAACAAACACCACTTCCTGGCGCTGTGTAGTCGCCGGCGAAGCCTCGGTCGCTCTCTGCGCTTCCGCGGTCAGCGCATGTCGCAGCGCAGTTTCCGTGTCCACCATATGCTCTGCGGCCGCAGGTGCCGCAGCATCTGTAGCCGCATGCGCCACATCCACCGCTGCTGCGCCGTCAAACATAAAGCGCTGCTCCAGCG
>NZ_AWOR01000077.1 GCF_000761245.1 Comamonas testosteroni
GCTTTATTTTCCGTTTTCTGAGACGACCCCAAAAAGAACAAATAAAAAGCGCCTACAAGGGCGCTTTTTTACTTCGGTACGCAATAGATTCAGTGCTAAACATCGTGTCGATTAGGCACGAGGAGTGTGCTTGAGCAATTCTGCTGCACGCCTACCGATCTAAAAATCGGCGTGATTTTATGAAATCACGCCGATTTTTTTAGGGGGGGGTTAAAAATTTAGCTCGTCAAATACGCCCAACTAGGTGTTTAGTCCCGGCATTTGATGGATCGGATCAATCCTGAAGCGTTTGGGCTCGGATGTCCACTGCTTGCAAATGAATTCATATGGGGTCAAGCCTTTGAGCGTCTTGAGCCTGCGACCGAAGTTGTAGGCATTGATGAAGTCAGCAAGATGCTGGCGAAGCTGTTCGTGATCCTCGTAATGGAAACGTTTGACGGTAGCTTCTTTGATGGTCCGGTTCATTCGCTCAACCTGCCCGTTAGTCCAAGGATGTTTGATCTTGGTGAGGCGATGTTCAATGCCATGCTCAGTGCAGACACGTCCAAAAATGTGATCGCCAGCGTACCGATCGCATGCACGGTTCGTGAACTGGATGCCGTTATCGGTCAGTACTGTATGGAGGGTGTACGGCACTGCCTTGATCAGATTGCGCAGGAACTGGGCAGCAATCATCTTGCCGGCCTTGGCATGGAGTTCGGTAAACGCGAACTTGGAGGTTCGGTCAATCGCCACAAACAGATAGAGCTTGCCTTGGGCTGTTTGCACCTCGGCAATGTCGACGTGGAAGTAGCCGATCGGGTAGCTCTTGAACTTCTTCTTGACAGGCTTGTCGCCCCCAACCTCTGGCAACCGCGAGATGCTATGACGTTGCAGACATCGATGCAGTGAGGAGCGCGTTAGATGCGGGATGGTCGGTTGCAGTGCATAAAGGCAGTCGTCTAGGGGCAGCAAGGTATGCCTGCGAAAGGCGACTATCGCCGCCTCATCCTCAATGGATAAAACAGTGGAGCGGGACCGTCTCGGTCCTGTTGGCAGATCGGTGACCGAGGCCCGTTTCTTCCACTTCGCCACCGTCTTCTGATTGATGCCATAGCGCGCAGAAAGCGCTCTCAGGCTCTCTTGACTATTTTGTATTGCTCGACGGACTGCCTCTGTCGTTGTGGCGTTCCCGTGCAGAACCTGGCACATAGTGCTTCCTTCCATTCAAGAGAAAAGATTGCACCATCAAAACCTGGGATCAAACACCTAGATACAGTTTTTGTAGTCCCAATTTGGGACTACAAAATTTATAGCTTGATAAGCAGGAAAAATCAGCGATAAACCTCGCGTCGATTGCCCACCTTCAATACCAAAACCCGCATCACACCGTCCTCAATGTCGGCAATGATGCGGAAGTCCCCCACGCGGTACTTCCAAAGCTCCCCCAGCTTGGAGCACTTTGAGTGCCTCGCCAATGCTGCGCGGGTCATCAAGTTGCGCCACGCGACCGTGCAAAAAGCTCAGGATGCGTCGGGCGTGCTGGTGGTCGAGCTGCTTGAGGTTTTTGACAGCACCTTCGGACAGCTCAATCTGCCAAGCCATACTGCTTCATAACGTCTTCCAAGGGCACGGCCTTGGATTTACCGGCACGCACCGCTTCAAGCTCACGCTCTGCCAAATAAACGTCTTCAAGGTCATCCAAGTGTTGCTTGATGGCTTCGAGCATGTAGAAGGTCTTAGAGCGGCCTGTTTGCTCAGCCAAGTGGCTCAGACGCTGGTTAAGTTCTGGGGGTAGGCGAAGAGATACAGACATGGCATCAACTCCTTTTGAGATACATGTAGCTCACATGGTAGCACCAGACGCAAAAAAGGCGCTTTGAGCGCCTTTTTTGTTGCTGTCGATAAGCAGTCCAAGTCGAAGTCTGAAGGTGACTGCAGTCGTTTAACTTAACAACGCTAATGACACCGATGCCCTAAGCAGTCATTGCGCAGCGGCTACTCCGCATGTCTATTCAGCTCTCAAATCGCTCTAGAAAACGCGGGTCGATTCACTCTATAGACGGGACTTATGGCAAGCTATGGCATGCATGGAGGCTCGATAAAGGTACGCGCCTGGTAAGCTGTGCCACTTGGTTCTTAGCTACAGTGCTCAGTCATGAACATCCTTTTATTTCTCGGCGGGCTCTTCTTGCTGGTCATGGGTGCCAGCTTGTTGGTGCGGGGCTCTTCCAAGCTGGCCCTGTCGTTTGGCATCAGTCCGCTGGTCGTGGGACTGACGATCGTTGCGCTCGGCACAAGCGCACCCGAAGTTGCAGTCAGCGTAGGGGCCGTGCTCGATGGGAAAACCGACATTGCGATTGGCAACGTGGTGGGCAGCAACATACTCAACGTTCTGTTCATACTTGGCATCAGCGCGTTGATTGCACCGCTGGTGGTCAACATTCAGCTGATCCGCCAGGAGGTACCGATCATGATCGGTGCATGTTTTCTCTTGCTCGCCTTGGGGTTGGACGGTCAACTTTCGTTTTTCGATGGCGGTTTTCTCTTCGTGCTGCTGGTGTCTTACACAGTGTTCCTGATCGTGCAGTCACGGCGCGAAACCCAGCTCGCCAAGGACGAATACGCGGCTGAGATCAAACCCTCTGCCCCCGGCGCCTGGGACGATCGGTTGTCGGTGCAGTTGCTACTGATTGCCGCTGGCCTAGCTGCGTTAGTGTTCGGCTCCGAGTACCTAGTGCAAGCATCGGTGAGTTTCGCCAAGGCCATGGGTGTGAGCGACCTGATCATTGGGCTGACCATCGTTGCCGCAGGTACCAGCATGCCCGAGGTTGCCACCAGCATCGCCGCAGTCATCAAGGGCGAACGGGACATCGCAGTGGGCAATGTGGTGGGAAGCAATACCTTCAACATTCTGGGCTGCCTGGGTGTCTCGGGCCTAGTGTCGGGTGAGCTGGGGTTGGACATGGCTCCATCGCTGCTGGCCTTTGACATCTGGGTCATGGTGGCAGTGGCGTTTGCCTGCCTCCCCGTGTTCATGACTGGTCGCGAGATCGCTCGCTGGGAAGGCGGGGTCTTTCTGGGCTACTACGTCGCATACGTGGCTTACTTGATCATGGCCGCGCAGCAGCACGATGCGCTGTCAGCATTCTCGGGCGTCATGCTCAGCTTCGTCGTACCGCTGACGGTCGTGACGCTGGTTGTTGTGTTGATCCGCCGCCCAGTAAAGAAAGGATAGAGCACTAAAACTTTGCCCTCGATAAGCATCGATTTTACCGTGAGCTATCGCTGCTAGCGGCTCATGCCTTGATCGTTTTCGCGGTAGTTTGCCTTCTGTGTGTCCAGCAGCTTGCGTAGCTGCTGGCTGCTTACCTTGTCAGTGGTGAGGCGTGCAAGGACGGCGACGCGAACCTCCTTGGGTGATGCGTTGTAGCTGTCGATCAATTGCTTGAGTGGTTCAGGCGTGGCCTGCCACTTGCCGCCCCTGTCACTCCACCCAAACGCCTTGGCTTCGCGGCTTGCGGCCATGCTGCGGAAGTCCTTGGGTACAGCCTCCAGCTCACGCTTGGCGACCGCGGCCGCAAGCTCCTGGCGAGCCTTGTCCTGGCGCAACTGCTCCAGCTTATCCAGCTCGTCCCGGTCGTCACTTTGAGCCACGATGACACGGCTGCGGGCCTGCCTGCGTAGCTGCTGATCCTGCTCAGACACTGCCCGCGACTTGGCTTGCAGCGTCTGCAGCGCTTGCTGGCCTTGTTCGGCCTGCTGCTCTAGCTGCAGCAGCTCAGCACTGCGAAACATCCCAGCGTCATGCATCTTGACCTTGAGAGGGTGCTTCTCACGCCATGCATGCACCGCCTGCTCGGCCTTGCGCACAAAGGCTTTGGCGGCTTCTTGCTGCTTGTTCAGTTCTCGGCGCTTGGCCGTGGACTCCATGACCATGCGGTCTTGCTCGATCAGGCTATCCACGCTGGGCAATTGCCGCCGGCGAATTTCCTCGGCCAGCTCGGCGCTGGTCATCCGAGACAGGCGCTGTTTTTCGGCCTCTGCGGGGTCTAAACGGGCCACAGGCAGGCGAACAGGGGTCGGGGCAGGGGAAGGTGCCTGCACGGTGCGTTTGGCTGCTCTAGCGGATTTTTCGGCCTCTATGCGCTGCGTGCGCTGGGCCTGTTTTTGCGCCAGCTCGGCTTGCGCTTGCTGATCGGCGGCCTGCTCTTGCGCCTTCATGGCGGCGATGTTGTCCGGGTGGTAGCGGCTGCGCGGATCGGGGCCTTGGGGATTTTGTGCGGCCTGCGCCCGTTTCTGACGCTCCGCTTCCAAGCTGATGATCTCTGCCTTGACGTTGGGCACCACATTAGCGAGTTCACGGTGTGCCTTGAATGCATCCCTGCGAGCTGCTCGCAGCTCTATCACCTTGGCCTTTCCCTGCCCACGCCATTCGCTGGGCAACTGCTTGCGTTCTGGTGCAAGCTTAATACCGCGCTCGGCATAGCTGCGCATGTCTATGCGCTGACCGTGACCAGCCATTTCTAGGTACTCATTACAAAGAACCTGCCAGCGTTCGCGCAGCGCTTTGAGTTCAGCAGCACGCTCAGCGGCGGTCAAGGTCTTGCCAGCGCTTGGGCCATAACCCTTGCGAGCACCGCCTTTTTCTGGTGCCTTTGCGTTGTAACGCTTGAAGTATTGGTCAGGATCGCGGTCGATGCCATCACACTGACGCTCAGAAAACATCAAGTGAACGTGTGGCTGCTCTCCACCATCAGCAGCATTGGGTGTGTGAATAGCCCATTGGTAGGCGTGATGCTCTCCGATTTCTTGGCGCACAAACGCACGCACCAACTCGGCCCGCTGCGTTGGCTCTAGCTCACGCGGCAAGGCGATTTCCATCTCTCGGTAGGCGGTGCCATTGACCCGCTCGAATACGTCTGCAGCACGCCAAAACTGCTGCGGCTGGGCCTTGGCCCATGCAGGCATATTGCCTGCCTCTGTGGCTTCCAGCTTCTCGCCACGCTCTAAGCGTTTGGCGTACTGCCCTTCACGGACGATGTAGGCGGCATGAGGTGCGGCTTTGCCCTTCTTGCCGACCTTCATGCTCAATCGTCCAATCGCCACGCTGATGCCTTTAATGTATTCGCGCCTTTAGGCGCTTGGGTTCGGGGGCTTGCCCCTGACGCGCGTTTCTCCTTTAGGAGAAACAACTAAGCGCGCCTTCTATGGAAGGAAGCATACAACGCATGCACACGCGCTGTCACCATTTGCATAGAATGGTGCATCACGACCAAAGGGAGTAGCACCGATGACGCAAGACAAATGGCTCAATGAGCGGCTGGCATATATTCGTGGCCTAAAAGCTCCGAATGACCAACAGCGGCTCATGCTGATGCTGGCTGAAAAAGGCACACTTAGTGCCGATGAGGCTCGCAAACTCAACGCTCTGATTAGGGCCGAAAAGGCGGCAGAGCGGGCACAGAAAGCCCGTGCCGATGTAGCTCGCATCATGAATGCGGAAAAAGCCCTACTGCGCAAGGCACGAGATCACGAGCTATACCAGTCTGCAGGGCTTTTGATTTTGGCTGGATTGGTGGACACCAAGACGGGCATTCCAACGATGGACAAGGGCGAACTTTTGGGCGCTTTGGTGAGCCTTGCTAATGCCAACACGCCTGCAGAAAAACGGGCCGAATGGAAAGCACGTGGTGATGCGCTGATGGCCTCAAAATCTGCCAAATGAGAGGCGGCTACTACAAAATTCCGCCGATACGTCCTGAGCTACAAGCGGCCTACGATGAAATGAAAGCCACAGGGCAGTTTTTTGCCTTCGCGGTCTGTCAGACGTGGGATGCCAAAAGTTGGAAAGTCAACACCAAGAAAGGCAACATTTACTGTGCCCTTGATGAACGATTTTCTACCGAAGAAGAGGCGCATGCAGCAGGTGCTGCATGGCTTGAAAAGCAAGAAAAATGAGTGGTCTATCGTGCCTTTGGGGCACCTTTGGAATCGCTTTGTGACAGCTTTTCAGCCTTTTGAGCAGCTTCCTCAAAAGCGGCCAACCTCCCCTCAGCACGGGCTGCACGCTCTGCCTGCTGTGTAGCATGATCGCTGGAGTGTTTCAGCTCTTGCGCATGTGCAGCTTGCAGCGCCGCCATTTCTTTCGCTAGCTTGGCGTTCTCTGCACGAACCTCTGAGATGTGCAGGGCTGCTTGCTGGGTAATCGTGCGCTGGCCTGCTTGTCTTCGTTGTTCCCCCAACGAGCAAGGTTTCCCTGTTTGCTGCGATGTGCCTGTAATTGGCTAAACCGTGCATCACTCGCAGCCAGGTCAAACTTATGCCATGTCCACTTGGACACGCTCTTGGCGATGTGCCACACCTCATTGCCTGCCAATGGCACCAGCAAGTCACCATTGCGCTCTAGCGCTTTGCCGTTGAGGTGAGATTGCCACAGTACGAAGTTGCGCACGTTGTGCTTATAGTGCCGGACATTGCGGTACGCGTGCTGCCTGAGCCACTCAAATAGGGGTCAGCTCACGAAACGGAAAAAATCGTACGCTATGCCTTGTCGTGCCAGCCCAGCACAATGATTGACATGCCCAGTAGCGCGACTCCAGCCCCCGTCCAATCCAGCGCGGACAGCTTCACGCCATCCACGACCCGAAGCCAAACCAGCGCGGTAGCCACATAAACGCCGCCATAGGCGGCGTAAACGCGGCCACTGGCGGCTGGGTGTAACGTGAGCAGCCAAACGAAGAGCGCCAAGCTCATCGCTGCCGGAATCAGCAGCCACATTGGCCCCCCTTTGCGCAGCCACAGGTAAGGCAGAAAGCAGCCGACGATCTCGGCAAGCGCTGTTGCGATGAACAGTCCGGTCGTTTTCAGAATCAAGATCAGTAGCTCCACAGTTGATAGACCTTACGAAGACGTTGCTAGCGGTGCCTGCTCGATCAATCGCAGCGGCCGGAACTTGCCCTGCTCGACGTGTTTGTTCTGCCGCCAGATGTAGTCGCCGGTCAGGTTGATGTGCTCCCAGCCCAGCGGCGAGAGATGTGGCAGCAGTCTCTCGTCGATGTCCTTGCCCGAGTCCCGCAGCCCCTGGATGGCCCGCTCCAGGTAGACGGTGTTCCACAGGACGATCGCCGCCACCACCAGGTTGAGGCCGCTGGCGCGGTAGCGCTGGTTCTCGAAACTGCGGTCGCGGATTTCGCCGAGCCGGTTCAGGAACACGGCGCGGGCCAGCGCGTTCTTGGCCTCCCCCTTGTTCAAACCGATCTGCACGCGGCGGCGCAGCTCGACGTTCTGCATCCAGTCGAGCGCGAACAGCGTGCGCTCGATTCGCCCAAGCTCGCGCAAGGCCACGGCCAAGCCGTTCTGTCGCGGGTAGCTGCCGAGCTTCCTGAGCATCAGCGAGGCCGTCACCGTGCCCTGCTTGATCGAGGCGGCCAGGCGCAGGATTTCGTCCCAATGGGCGCGAATGTGCTTCACGTTGACGCTGCCGCCGATCAGGCCGGCGAGCGTCGGGTACTGCTTGGCGTCGCCGTGGATGTACAGGCGCTTGTCGGTCAGGTCGCGGATGCGCGGCGCAAAGCGGAAGCCCAGCAGGTGCATCAGCGCGAACAGGTGATCGGTGAAGCCGGCCGTGTCGGTGTAATGCTCCTCGATGCGCAGGTCGGATTCGTGGTACAGCAGTCCGTCCAGGACGTGGGTGGCGTCGCGCACCGTGGCGTTGATGACCTTGGTGTGGAACGGCGCGTACTGGTCCGAAATGTGGGTGTAGAACTGCACGCCCGGTTCCTGGCCGTACTTCAGGTTCACCTGGCCGGCGGCGTGGCCCCGACCGCCGGCCTTGAAGTTCTGGCCGTCCGACGACGACGTGGTGCCATCGCCCCAATAGGCGGCGAACGGCTGACGGAACTGCGCGTTGACCAGCTCGGCCAGCCCGGCCGAATAGGTCTCGTCGCGGATGTGCCACGCCTGCAACCAGGTCAGCTTGGCATAGGTCACGCCCGGGCAGGATTCGGCCATCTTGGAGAGCCCCAGGTTGATGGCGTCGGCCAGGATGGTCGTCAGCAGCAGGTGTTGATCTTCGGCCGCCGCGTCGCTCTTGAGGTGCTTGAAGTGGCGGCTGAACCCCGTCCAGCCATCGACTTCCAGCAGCAGCTCGGTGATCTTCAGGTGCGGCAGCGGGCTGTACGCCTGTTGCATCAGCGCCTCGGCCTCGTCGGGCACGCCGTTGTCCAGCGGCGAAATCCTGAGCCGGCCGGTACTGGTGATGGCGGCGTCGGGCAGCTCGTTGGCGGCGGCCAGCCGCTCCACCGTCGCCAGTTGCTCTTGCAGCACCGTGAGGCGCGCCTCCAGGAAGCGCTCGCAGTCGGTTTCGACGGCCAGGCCCAATTCCCGCTGATCGCGCTGCGCGGCGAAACGCGGTGGCGGCAACAGGTAGTCCTCGAAGTCCTTGAACTGGCGCGAGCCCTGCACCCAGATGTCGCCGGAGCGCAGCGAGTTTTTCAGCTCGGACAGCACGCACAGCTCGTAGAAGCGCCGATCCAACCCGTCTTCGTTGCGCACCAGGCTTTCCCAGCGCTTGCGCACGAACGACGTGGGCGCATCGTCCGGCACTTTGCGCGCCTGGCGCTCGTTCATCCCTTTGAGCACATCGACGGCGGCGAGCAGCTCGCGTGCCGCCGGCGCGGCCTTCATGGTCAGCGCTTCCAGCAGGGCCGGCGTGTAGCGCCGGAGCTGGTTGAAGCCGTCGCCGACCAGCGCGAGGAAGTCGAAACCTTCCGGCTGGGCCAGCAGCTCGGCCTCGGTGATGCTCTCGGTGAACACCTCCCACGGGATGATGGCCTCGATGGCGGCGAACGGATCGCCGCCCGACTGCTTGGCTTCCAGCAGGGCGCGGCCGATGCGCGAGTAGAGCCGCACCTTGTCGTTGATCGCCTTGCCGGACTGCTGGAAGCGGTCGGCGTGGTTGCGCTTGGCCTTGCTGAACAGCGCGCCCATGAAACGGTCGTGCAGGTCGATGATCTCGTCGATCAGGGTGGCGCGGGTATCGAGGATCACCGCGGACAGGGTCGCATAGCGGCGGCTCGGCTCCAGGTCGCGCAGGTGCTGGGCCGTCATCTGTCCTCCTTCGCGGGCGAGCTTCAGCAGGCGGTTTTGGTGGACGGTGTGCTCCAGCCCATCCGGCAACGCCAGGTCACGGAGGGTCTTCAGCCGCTCCAGGTGGGCCAGCACATGCTTGGGCTTGGGCGGGCCGGGCGGCTGGCGCAGCCAGATTAGCCCGCTGCCCTTGGTGCCCTCGCGGATCGCCAGCAGACCGTCGAGCGCACGGCGATGGTGATCGGCCAGCGGCGCGGTCAGCGCCGCGTACACCTGGCGCGTACCGCGCGTGAGCGCCTCGCTACATACACGCTCGATGACATCGATGGCCGGCAGGATGATACGTTGCTGCCGCAGCAGCTCGACCAGCGCCTCGGCCAGCACGATACCCCGGTCGGTCTGCTGGGCCAGCTCGGCGAGCTGGTGGACGAAGCGCCGGTAGTCGGCGGCCGCGAACGGCGTCAGCTTCAGCCACGCCTGCAATTCCAGCAGGTGCTCGCGCCGGGTTTCCGGCCGCTGCGCGTACTGCGGCCAGATGTCCGGCGCGATGCGCAACTGGCGGCCGACGATATTCAGCAGGGATGCGGGCGGTTCCGCGTCGGTCGGCAGGGCGAAGCCGGGATAGCGCAGGTAGCACAACTGCACCGCGAAACCGAGCCGGTTGTGGTTGCCGCGCCGTTGGCGGATCACTGACAGGTCGGGTTCGGAGAAGGTGTAATGCCGGATGAGGTCGTCGTCAGTGGTCGGAAAGGCAAGCAGGCCGGTGCGCTCGGCGGGCGTCAGCAAGCTGCGGCGCGGCATGGTCAGTCATCCGTTCTCAGGTATTGGTACAGGGTTTCGCGGCTGATGCCGAATTCGCGGGCGAGCTTGGCTTTCTGCTCGCCGGCGGCGGCCCGCCGGCGCAGCTCGGCCACCCGCTCCGGCGACAGCGCCTTCTTGCGGCCCCGGTAGGCCCCGCGCTGCTTGGCGAGCGCGATGCCTTCGCGCTGCCGCTCGCGGATAAGGGCGCGCTCGAACTCGGCGAACGCGCCCATCACCGACAGCATCAGGTTCGCCATCGGCGAGTCCTCGCCGGTGAAGGTCAGGCTTTCCTTGACGAATTCGATGCGCACGCCGCGCTGGGTGAGCTTCTGCACTAGACGGCGCAGGTCGTCGAGGTTGCGCGCCAGGCGGTCCATGCTGTGCACCACCACCGTGTCGCCCTCGCGCACGAAGGCGAGCAACCGTTCTAGCTCGGGGCGCTGGGTGTCCTTGCCCGATGCCTTGTCGGTGAACAGCCTGTCCACCGGCACATGCTCAAGCTGGCGTTCCGGGTTCTGGTCGAAGCTGCTGACGCGGACGTAGCCGATGCGCTGACCGTGCAAAGGGTCCTCCTGAGGGGAATGTGTCAGGAAGAAATCTATGACTCTTGACGGTGCGTGTCAATCAATTCTGAAGGCGACTCTATTCTGACGCTTTCGCGCCGGATGGTCTGACGCCATGTTAGGGTAT
>NZ_AWOR01000078.1 GCF_000761245.1 Comamonas testosteroni
CCCAGGCTGCCGCACCCGCAGCCGAGGCAGCGCCGGCACAGGCCCAGCCACCCGCCCAGACCGCCAGGCCCGCCAGCCCACCGCCCCAGAACCTGTCCGGCCACCGGGCGCACGAGCCGCGCCAGTTTGTACAGCAACCCGCCGCAGGCCCGGCCGGCGAGCCAGGCCTGGGCTGGACCATCAGCCCCGCCCAACTGGTCTACCCCCATGCGCCGCAGCATGTGCAAAGCGCTGAGCAAGGCGGCTGGCTGATCCTGCTGGAGCCTGCCGCCAACCCGCCCTTGCTGAGCCCGGCGCAAAGGCCTGCGGCCGACAGCGCCCAGACGGCGCTGCAGGGCGATGCCGCCAAGCTGCTCGACAATATGCTGCGCGCCCTCGGACTGCAGGAAAAACCGCGCGTCTTCAGCGCCGCACTGCACCGCGCGCCGCCCGATGCCGACCTCAGTCATGCCCAGGCACTGCAACCCGCCCTGGAAGCTCTGCTGCGCGAGCTGCGCCCGGACTGCGTGCTGGTTCTGGGCCTGGCCAGTGCACGCGCCGTGCTGGGCCGCCATGATGCGCTGGGCCGGCTGCGGGCCGAGCCGCACCACATTGCGGGCGTACCCACGGTGGTGACCTACGACCCCAACTATCTGCTGCGTGCGCCGCAGGCCAAGGCAGGCGCCTGGGCCGACCTGGTGCAGGCCGACGCGTTTACCAAGGGGCTGTGACAGGCGGGCGACAAGCCCCGCTAACCCACTCTCCCAACTTTGCCGCACGCGACATGCTGCAGTGCAACGTAGCATAATCACTGGCTTCGAATTCTTGAAAGACATCCGTGGAAACCTACCCTAGTTGGTAGCTTTCAGCTCCCGGTGAAGACTGCGGGGGTTGAAAGCGCCCTGATCCCTGCAGAACCTCAAGAACAACCGGGAGTGAGCTGATGCTCAACATCTTTACGCTAGCCAATGGCCGACTCGTTCAGGAAGAAATCGAGTCCCTGGCAGACCTTGAACGCTTTCGCCCCGTCTGGGTCGATCTGGAATCGCCAACCCTCGAAGAAAAGCGCTGGATCAAGCAGCACTATGAACTATCCATCCCTGAGGATGCGATGGACGACGACATCGAGGAATCTGCACGTTTTTACGAAGAAGACAACGGCGAGCTGCATATCCGCAGCGACTTTCTGATCGACGACGACGAAGACCCCCGCTCGGTGCGCGTGGCCTTCATCGTCAACCAACACAACGCAGCGCTGCGCAGCCATGGCGTGCTGTTCTCCATCCACGACGAGGATGTGCCGGTCTTTCGCCTGCTGCGCATGCGAGCGCGCCGTGCGCCCGGCTTGATCGACGATGCCAAGGACGTTCTGCTCAAGCTGTTTGACGCCGACGCCGAGTACTCTGCCGACACGCTGGAGCGCATCTACGACGACCTGGAAAAAGCCAGCAAAATGGTGCTGTCCGGCGATGTGACCGACGAGATGGCCAAGGAAGTGCTGGGCGCAATCGCCCGCCAGGAAGACTTGAACGGCCGCATCCGCCGCAACGTCATGGACACGCGCCGCGCCGTGAGCTTTCTGATGCGCTCCAAGATGCTCAACGCCGAGCAGTTCGAGGAGGCACGCCAGATTCTGCGCGACATCGAGTCGCTGGACAGTCACACGGCCTTTTTATTCGACAAGATCAACTTCCTGATGGATGCCACGGTCGGCTTCATCAACATCAACCAGAACAAGATCATCAAGATCTTCTCGGTGGCCAGCGTGGCCCTGCTGCCGCCCACGCTGATCGCCAGCGTCTACGGCATGAACTTCAAGTTCATGCCCGAGCTGGAATGGGAATTCGGCTACGGCTACGTGGTCGCCCTGATGATTCTGAGCGCCGTCGGCCCCATGCTGTACTTTCGCAAACGCGGCTGGCTGAAATAGACCCCCTGTGGCGCCAGGCGCCTTCCCCCCTAGAGGGACGACACCTTTGCCGGGGCAGCCCATGCTCGGTGTCTGCTCAGATGCGCCGCGCCAGACTCAGGGCGTTTGCCATCAAAAAAGGAGCTGCTTGCGCCTGACAGACGGTAATCTCAGACTCCAAAGATGCTGAAACCCATAAAAAAGGAGCGCCAGGCGCTCCTTTTTTCATATTCGCATCACGATGACTGCGCCTCGGCATTGCGCTCGCGCACCCAGAGCACGATGCCGCACAGCATCACGATCACCTGCGTGCCTATCAGCGCTGCAAAGCCCGCGAAGAATCCCGCACCCACGCCGCCGCGGGCCGACAGCGCGCCTATCACCGCGCCCATGATCGCCGGCATGAAGCCCGCGACCAGGCTGCCAGCGCCGTTGACCACGCCATAGGCGCTGGCCACATGCTCGGGCCGCGCGCAGTACTGCACGGTGCTGGGAATGGCCGGACTCATCAGCCCCCAGCAGAAGTTGGCGGCAATCAGGCAATAGGCCGCCGCATAGCGGTCTTCCATATGGATGGCCAGCCACACGGCAATCGCCACGCCCATGCTGCCGAAGACAAAGATCAGCGGCACCTGGCGGCGCGCGATGCGGTCGATGATCATGCCGCCCACGAAGACCGCCGCCACGCTCGCGTATTGCGGCAGCGAAGCCAGCCAGCCCATCTCACGCATGGAAAAGCCGCGCGACTCCTTGAGATAGGCGGGCAGCCAGTTGCTGCTGCCCCAGAGATAGGACAGAAAGGCCGCCGTGAGAATGGTGATCAGCCACAGATAGCGCGTGTGCATGGCACCGCGCACGATCTGGCCGACCTGACCCACGGCCTCGCCCAGCGACTGGGGCTTGGGCATGCCGGTCTCCACCTTGGGCATGCGCACAAAGGCCCAGACCAGCGGAACGCCCAGCAGCACGTTGATGAGGCCCAGCACATGGAACGAGGTCTCCCAGTTGTGGCCTACAACCAGGTAGCCGACAAAGGGATAGCCCACCGCGAGACCGAGTCCGGTGCCCATATTGACCAGGGAGTTGGGCTTGCCGTTCTCGCGGCTCTCGAAATGCGCCTTGATGTAGCTGCCGGCCAGCGAGAACAGCGGCCCCTCCGACACGCCCAGCAGAATGCGCGATGCCAGCAACAGGCCGTAGCTGTTCATGGCCGGCGACAGAAATGTCACCACACCCCACAGCAGCAGGCCCGCGAACAGGCTGCGTCGCACGCCGAACAGTGCCGCGCAGAACGGCGTGAGCACAAAGGACGAAACACCGTAGCCGACCATGAAGGCCGTGGCCAGCAGGCCCTGACGCGTTCGGTCGTCAGGCGTGAGGCCGATGTGCGACAGGAAGTCGCGGTCGGTGATGAGGACCGAGATATTGATCCGATCCACGTAGGAAATGGCGACGATCACGAACAGCGTGACCACGCCCCACCAGCGCAACGAGCGTGAGTCTTTCATGACAGGAGTCCGGCTAGCGTTGAAAGAGAGAAAAGCCGGGACCGGCACCCGCCGGCCCCGCCAGGGCGCACGTCCTGGCGGGCGCGCGGTACGGCAGCCGTGCTGCCGCCGAAACCCCGGGGCCGGCCAAGGCCGGCCCGACGGGTCAGGATCAGAAGAAGTGGCGGATGCCCAGTTCCAGGCCGTTGGAGTTGCCGCCCGGCGTGGTGCCGGGAGCGCTCAGCCCCTGCACGCCGATGGACTTCGCCGCCGAGCCCTTGTTCTTCAGGAAGGCATAGGTGCCGTAGACCTGGGTGCGCTTGGAGAGGTTGTAGCCATAGCCCACGCTGATCTTGTTCCAGTCGGCATTGCTGCCGGACAGGTTGTAGTGGCCGAAGGAGGCACGGGCCTCGCCATTGCCCAACGGAGCGGTCACGCCCAGCTGCACGGCCGTGATCTTGGTGCCGCCGCGCTTTTCCGAGGCCCACAGCAGCATGGGCTTGGCCACGCCGAAGTCGTAAGACAGGCCCACATTGTTCGCCGTCAGATTGGTGTCGCTGGTGTTGCCGTAGAGCCGGCCCGTGGCCAGCGCGCCGTTGAATGCCCCCTGGCGGTAGCCCAGGCGCAGGCCGCGGTAGTCGCCCTCGCGCTTGTTGGGCGCACCGCTGGGCTGCTCGCCGAATGCCAGCTGAGCCTGGCCGTAGAAGCCGCCCAGGTTCTGGGGCAGGAAATAGCTCACCGCATTGCTGATCTGTATGGGCGCACCGCCGGTCGAGGGCACGCCCGGAATGCCCAGCATGGTGAAGGCACCCGTGCCGCCGACGCCGTTGGTCAGGAAGGGATCGAAGATCAGCGTATTCAGAAAAGTGGCCGAGTCATCGCGCCCCAGGCGCACCTCGCCCCAGTTGCCCATCAGGCTGACGGTGGAGCGGCGGTTGAAGCTCAGGCCGCCGCCCGCGGCCTTGCCGGCGCCGCTGTCCACGTCCAGGCCGGCCTCGAGCCAGAAGCCCGCCTTCAGGCCACCGCCCAGATCCTCGGTGCCGCGAAAGCCCAGGCGGCTGATATTGGCGCCGCCTGTGGAAAGGCCGGTCTTGGAAGCGCCCGAGCCGCCCAGATGGGCCACGCCGACGTCGACGACGCCGAAAAGCTCGACCTTGGACTGTGCCGAAGCGGCACCGGGCAAAGACGCCAGGCAGGCTAGCGCCACGCCGAGGGCCGGCGTATGGATGGATTTCATGGTTTGTCTCCTCTAGGGGTGGTGGGTTGTCTTCAGTTGCTAGCCCAGGGCCTCACTCGTCAATTCAGCATGGTCCAACTAAGGGACGCCGAGGAAGGGCCCGGCCGGCCGCGCAGCCCCGCACCGAGGGTGTCGTCCCCCTCTGCCGCAAAGCGGATATAGAGAGGGGGAAGGCGCGAGGCGACTCAGGGGGTGTCATATATCCAGGACCAGCCGCTCGCTCTTGCAGCCGGAGACGCAGACCATCATGACCTTGTTGCCGGCGCGCTCCTTGGGGCTGAGCACCGAGTCGCGGTGGTCGGGCACACCTTCCAGCACGCGGGTCTCGCAGGAGCCGCAGACGCCTTCGCAGCAGCTGTGGTCCACATCGACACCGGCGTCCAGCAGCGTGTCCAGCAGGGACTTGTCGGGCGTGATCTCGATGAAGCGGCCGCTGCGCTTGAGCTCCACCGTGTAGTTGCTGCGCGCATCGGACGATGCCTTGACCTCCACGGGCGTGAAGCGCTCGATATGGGCGTTGGCATGGCCGAGCTCGGCGCAGAACTTCTCGAAGGCATCGAGCATGGGCGTCGGGCCGCAGGAATAGTGGTGCAGGCCCGCCTCAGGGGCGCGCTGCGCCAGCAATGCCCGCAGGTCGGGCGGCCCGCCCGCCTCGGCATCGAAGTGCAGATGCAGTGGCATGCCCAGGGCCTGCAGCTCGGCCAGAAAGGCCGCACTCTTGCGCTCGCGCGCAAAGTACAGCATCTCGAACGAGTGTCCCTGGGCCTTGAGCCGGCGTGCCATGCACAGCATGGGCGTGATGCCTATGCCGCCGGCCACCAGCACCGAATGCGTCGCCGTCTCGTCGAGCGCGAAGTGGTTGCGCGGCTCGGAGATGGTGATGGGCATGCCCACGCGCAGCGACTCGTGCACGCAGCGCGAGCCGCCGCGGCTGGCGCGGTCGCGCAGCACGCCGACCACGTAGCGGTGGCGCTCGCTGCTGTCGTTGGACAGGGAGTAGCTGCGCACCAGCCCGTTGGGCAGGTGCAGATCGATGTGGGAGCCGGCCGTGAAGGCCGGGAACTCGCCGCCATCGACCGGGCGCAGCTCCACGCTGATGGTGTCCTGGGCCTCGAAGCGCAGCGTGTGCACAAAGGCCTGCAAGCTGTTGCTCATGATGCGATGCCTTCGTCGATCTGTTCCTGGGCCTGACGACGCAGGTGGCGGCGCAGGCGCACCAGGCCGATGTCATGCTGGTAGAGGTTCTCGCGCTCGTTGGCGTCGGCTTCCATCTGCTCCATCATGATGCGGTCCTGCTCCAGCACGGCCCAGTGGCGTGCCTCGAGGCGGTTGCGATAGAGGAAGCGCCAGGTGTCGCGCATCCAGCCCTGCACCTTGCGCGCGCGCCAGAAGAACACGGCGCACAGATCGGCGCTGATGGGCGTGACGCAGGCCACGATGGCGAAGTTGCCGCCGGGGCCGCCGGTCTTGGGATAGGGAATCTCCAGGCGCATCCACTGCGCGCCGGTTTCGCCGTATTCGGTCCAGTCGAAGTTCACGCCGCGCTGGCCGACCTTCTCGAACACAAAGCCGTGATCGGTGTCACGCACCTGGAAGCTGGCCTTGCTGTCACCCTCGGCCATGGAGTGCGACTGCTTGTGCAAAAAGGTGCCGTGCATGGGGTCCATGACGTTGTCCAGCGCGTAGCGGTAGTCGCTGCGCCACTCGGCATAGCACAGGAAGTTCGAGTACTCGGGCGAGCTCAGCTCCTCGGGCAGGCTGAACTCGGGCGCCTCGTCCACATGCTTGTCGCTGTTGTAGAGGAAGATCGCGCCGTGCATCTCGCGCACGTGGAAGGCCAGCGCGGCGCGCGAGCCTTCGAGCTTGCAGCCGGGGCTGCCGGGCACCTTGGTCACCGTGCCGTCGCAGCGCACTTCCACGCCGTGATAGGGGCAGGCCAGGCGGTCGCCCAGGATCACACCCTGGGACAGCGGCGCGCCGCGATGCGGGCAATGGTCTTCCAGCGCATGGACCTGACCGGCAGCATCGCGCCACAGCGCGATCTTGCGGCCGAAGCGGCGCAGCGAGACCGGCTCGGTCTTGACGAAATCCGAAGGGCAGACCGCATACCAGAGGTTCTTCAGACCCGTATTGAGCAGACGGTCCACCGGATCGATGGTGATGGTTTGTACGTTCATGGGGTACTCCTGTCCTGTTCTGTCTCAATAGCCCAGACGGGCCATCAGCGCCTGAAAACTGTCTTCGGTCCAGGGCTCGCCGTTCTCGCCGGCGGGGCCGCTGCGGTTGATGTAGGCCACCAGCTCGGGCAACGTCTGCACGCCCTCGCCGAAGGCGCGCTCAATGGAGTCGCCCAGCAGGTCCTCAAACAGGGTGGAGGCGCGCTCGCGCGCCTGATGCGGCTCGAGATATCGATCAGCGGCCATGGTTCTCTCCTTCGAAAACTGTCTTGAATCGTGGTTCGGTTTCATTGCCCTGAGCGCTGCGTGCCACCCGTATCGCGTGAAACTGGCGCGGCCCGACCTCAGGGACACCGAGGAAGGCTCTGGGCCGGCCGCGGCGCCCCGAGGGGGTCATCCCCCTTGGGGGCGCCGTGCAACGGGAAGGCGCAAAGCGACTCAGGGGGGTGGTCATTTAGTCGGCCCGGATATCCAGGTCCTTGATGAGCTTGCCGAAGCGGTTGTAGTCGGCAGCATTGGTCTTTTCCAGACGTGCCGGCTCGCCGCCCGCAGGCAGGGCGCCGAAGGCCGCCATCTTGGCAACCACGTCCGGCATCCTCAGAATCTCATTGAGATGGGTGTTCAGCAGCTTGACGGTCTCGGGCTTCATGCCCTTGGGGCCGAACAGGCCTTGCCAGGCCGACACTTCCACATCCTTGACGCCCTGCTCGGCCAGCGTGGGCACATTCGGGGCCAGCGGGCTGCGCTGGGCATCGGCCACGGCCAGCACGTTGACCTTGCCGCCTGCGTAGGGCGCGATGGGACCCCAGGTCATGAAGGTCGTGGGCACATGGCCGCCAATCAGGTCGTTGACTGCGGGCGCCACGCCCTTGTAGGGAATGTGGGACAGCTTGGTGCCTGCGGCCTTGTTGAACATCTCGCCCAGGATGTGCATGGGCGAGCCGCTGCCGGGGCTCGCGTAGGTCAGGCCGTCGCGCTTGCCCTGGCTCGCCAGGGCCTTGATGTCCTTGATGCCCGAGCCCTGGCTGGCGGCCACGAACATGGGCTGCACGCTGGTCTGCACGATGGGCGTGAAGCCGCCGAGCACGTCGTAGCTCGAACCCGCGTTGGTCTTGAGCACGAACTGCGCGATGGCAAAGGTATTGGGCGCCAGCAGCAAGGTGTAGCCGTCGGGTGCGGCCTTGGCCACATGCACGGTGCCGATGGTGCCGCTGGCACCGGGTCGGTTGTCCACCACCACGGGCTGCCCCAGTCGCTGGCCCAGCTTCTCGGCATACAGGCGCGCCATGGCATCGGTGTCGCCGCCAGCCGGATAGGCCACGACGATGGTGATGGGCTTGCTCGGATAGGCTTGCGCCAGCGCGGAACCGGACATCTGGGCTGCAGCCAGCAATGCAGCAGCGATAACTACCTGGCGACGAATGTTTTTCATGAAATAGCCCGTGGGGTTGTGGTTAAGCCTCTAGCCAGCCAGAGGATCTGGAGAATTCGCTCACATCAGAGACACCGAGCAAGGGCCTGAGCCGGCCGCACCGCCCCGCAGCGAGGGTGTTGTCCCCCTCCCGCGAAGCGAGAGAGGGGGAAGGCGCGAAGCGACTCAGAGGGTGTTTCATTTCTTGTCGGTCAGGAACTTGCCGTCGGCAGCGCCCACGCCCTTCTGGCGCCGGGTGTTGCCGTCCAGGCCGCCGTCGATGGCCCATTCGGCGAACACCGTCGGGCCGGGCTCGAACTCGCGAGGCTGCCAGTCGGCAGTCAGCTGGTCCTCGTCGGCGTAGTACTCGACCAGCGCGCCGGCCGGGTTCTTGAAGTACCAGAAATAGGCCGAGGACACGGGGTGGCGACCCGGGCCGAGCTGGGTGTCCCAGCCGCAGCGCGAGATATGCATGCCGCCGCCGAAGACCTCGTGGATGTCGCGCACGGTGAAGGCCACATGGTTCAGGCCCGCATGCTTGTCGGGGCGCTGCAGCAGGAAGATGTCGTGGTGACCGCCATCGGGCGCGGTGCGCAGGAAGGCGCCGCGCTCGGGATAGCGGTCCGAGGCCGCAAAGCCGAAGTTCTCCACATAGAAGCGCTCGCAGGCCTGCACATCCTTGACGAAGAACACCACATGGCCGACCTCGATGGGCTGGGCTCGCTCATAGGCCGGGCTGGCCTGGTTGATGCGGCCCTTGCGGTCCCAGGTGTTGTACTCGGCGCTTTGCATCTGCACCTCGCGCTTTTGCGTGATCTGCAGGCGCACAGCCAGGCCGTTGGGGTCGGTGCAGCCGATACGTCCGCCGTTCGGGCCACCCTGCTTCACAAAGCCCGGCAGCTGTGCAATACGGCCTTCGTAGAGCGCCAGGTCGGCTTCGCTTTCCACACCCCAGACCACCTCGCGCAGCGTGGGGCCGGGTTCGATGGCGGGCGGCAGATCGGGGTGGTTGGTGGCGGCCACGATCACGCGGCAGCCGTTCAGTGTCTCGAACACCAGCCGATCGGCCTGCTCGTCGGCCAGGCTCAGGCCCCAGTCGAGGAAGAACTGGCGGCAGGCCGCCAGGTCGTCGGCGCCGTAGCTGATTTCGTCAATGCCCAGTACGCTCATGATCTTTCCTTAATTTGCCCAGCCCAGGGGGTTGGCGTTCAGGCCCCAGTACAGGCTTTTCTGCTCCATGTACTGCTGTATGCCCAGACGGCCTTTTTCACGGCCCAGGCCGCTGTCGCGCCAGCCGCCGAAGGGCGTGGAGATGGAGAACTGCTTGTAGGTGTTGATCCACACGGTGCCGGCCTGCACGGCGCGGCCTATGCGCCATGCAGCCTTGTAGTCGCGCGTCCAGATGCCGGCGGCCAGCGCGTAGACGCTGTCGTTGGCCTGCTCGAGCAAGGCCTCTTCGTCATCGAAGGGCATGGCCACGAGCACGGGGCCAAAGATCTCCTGCCGGCAGATCTGGTCGTTGTTGGTCACGCCTTCGAGGATGGTCGGGCGGTAGTAGTAGCCGCGCTCGTACAGCGCGCCCTCGGGGCGGTGGCCGCCGGTGCGCAGCTGACCGCCTTCGGACAGGCCCAGCTGCACATAGCTCTCGATGGATTCGCGGTGCTTGGCGGTGATCAGCGGGCCCATCTGGGTGCGCTCGTCGGCCGGGTCACCCACGCGTAAGGCGGCGGCCTTGGCCGTGAGGCGCTCCATGAAGTCGCCGTAGAGCTTCCTCGCCACGAATAGGCGCGAGCCCGCGATGCAGGATTCGCCCGAGGAGCTGAAGATGCCGTAGAGCACGCCGTTGACGGCGTGGTCGAGGTCGGCGTCCTCCAGCACCATGGTGGCCGACTTGCCGCCCAGCTCCAGCGAGACGGGCATCATCTTGTCGGCCGCGATGCGGGCGATGTGCTTGCCGGTGGAGGTGCCGCCCGTGAACGACACGCGCTTGACCAGCGGGTGCTTGGTGATGGCGTCGCCGATCAC
Source organism: Comamonas testosteroni (assembly GCF_000761245.1). Classification (GTDB taxonomy): domain Bacteria; phylum Pseudomonadota; class Gammaproteobacteria; order Burkholderiales; family Burkholderiaceae_C; genus Comamonas; species Comamonas testosteroni_C. The sequence goes on from NZ_AWOR01000078.1 coordinate 10,226, forward strand.
CGAGCCGCGGCCGGGCAGCACGCTGACGATGCCCTTCGGAACACCCGCTTCCTCGCAGATCCGGGCCAGTTCCAGCGCCAGGAGCGGCGTGGCTTCGGCGGGCTTGACGACCACGGCATTGCCGGCGGCCAGCGCGGGAGCGAGCTTTTGCGCCTCGCTGGCAATGGGCGAGTTCCACGGCGTGATGGCCGCGACCACACCCATGGGCTCATAGACGCTCATGGTCATGAAGTCGCCACGCGAGGGCGTGATGGTTTCCTCCATGGTCTCGCAGGCCGCGGCGAAGAACTGGAAGGTGCCGGCGGCGCTGGCCACCAGGGCACGCGTCTCGCTGATGGGCTTGCCGTTATCGAGGCGCTGCAGCTGGGCCAGAGGCTCGGCACGTTCGCGGATCAGCTGGGCCACGCGGTGCAGCACGGCGGCGCGCTCATGGGGCTTCTTCTGGGCCCAGCCGCTGGTGCGGAAGGCATGGTCGGCCTTCTCGATGGCCTCGTTCACATCGGCCAGGCTGGGGGCGCGCAGGCGGCCCACCACCTCGCCGGTCGCGGGGTAGAGCGTGGCGGATTCGTCGCCGCCGCCAAGACGCCATTCGCCGGCGATATTGATGGGCAGCAGTTCTAGCTTGGACATGGTGAAACTCCTCACTGAGCCTTGGTGGTGGCCGGGATCTGGTCCAGCTTGTTCACCGGCGGGCCCGAGAACGTGGTCTTGAAGCTGCCGATGGCGCGCATGTCGATCTCGAGCAGGAAGGGGCCCTTCTTGCCCCAGGCGCCTTCGAGCACCGCAGGCAGCTCGTCGAGATGGCTGATGCGGGCATGGGGCAGCTTGATGGAGGCGCACAGCTGGGCGTAGTCGGGCGTGTGCAGCTCCACGTAGCAGCGGCGACCGCCGTAGGAGGCGTCCTGGATGTTCTGGATCACGCCATAGCGCTGGTCGTTCATCAGCACGATCATGGTGTCGCACTCCTCCTGCACCAGGGTGGCGAGCTCGCCCAGGTTCAGGATGAAGCCGCCGTCACCGGCCAGGCCCAGCGTCTTGCGGCCCGAGCCGCTTTCGGCCGCACCGATGGCAGCACCGATGGCCATGGGCATGCCCATGCCGATGCCGCCGCCTGTGGCGTGCACGCCGGCGTTGGGCTTGAAGAAGCGCAGCTCGCGGTTGCCCCAGGTGCTGTTGGAGACGGTCACGTCACGCACCCAGTTGAAATTGCGGCCCACGACCTGCTGCAGCTGTTGCACCAGGGCGCTGTAGGGGCCCAGGCCGTCGCGCATGGTGGCCACGACCTCGTCATGCACCTGGCGCAGATCGGCGAGCAGCTCGGGATCAGCCTTGTAGCCGCGCGCTTCCAGGCGGTCGGCCAGGCCGTTCAGGGCCAGGGCCGAGTCGCCGCAGACAAAGCCGTCATCCATATAGCAGCGGCCTTGCTGGGCGGCGTCCACATCGATGCGCAGCAGCGGGCGCGGCAGCTTGAGTTCATACTTCAGCGTCTCGTTGCTGCGCAGGCGCGTGCCCACGGCCAGCATGGCGTCGCAGCGCTGGTAGAAGGCCTCGACGGGCTTCTGGATGTTGTAGGCGCCCAGGGAGGCCGGGTCGTCCTCGGGCACGATGCCGCGGCCCTGGCCGGTGCTCACGATGCCGAAGCCCAGGGCCTTCAGGCGCTGCACGGCAGCGCCGGCATGGCGGGCACCACCGCCCAGCCACAGCAGCGGGCGCCTGGCCTTGGCCAACTGCTCGGCCAGTGCGTCGAGCGCGGCCTCGCTGGGTGCCAGCACGGCCACCGGCAGCGGCGACAGGTCAGCGGGCATGGCAATCAGCGCCTGCTGGATGTCGATGGGGATCTCCACGCTGACCGGGCCCGTGGGGGCGGTCAGCGCGGTCTGCACCGCAGCCTTGAGCGTGGACAGGCAGGTCTCGGCGCTCAGCACGCGGAAAGCGGCCTTGGAGACGGACTTCAGCATGGTCAGCTGGTCCGGCGCCTCGTGGATGTACGACAGCTTCTTGTCCAGGTACTGGGTCTCGATCTGGCCCGTGATATGCAAGAGCGGCGTGCCGGCCGTATAGGCTTCCACCAGGCTGCCGGCGATGTTGCCGGAGGCCGGGCCGGTGCTGGTGATGCACACGCCCAGGCTGGATGTGGAGCGTGCGCAGGCGTCGGCCATATTGCCGGCGCCGGCCTCGCCGCGCGCCATCACGAAGCGCACCTTGCCGCGTGCAAACATCGCGTCGAGGATGGGCATGTTGTGGATGGAGATCACCCCGAAGGCGGCCTTCACGTCGCAATGCTCGAGGAATTCGGCAACGACGGCGCCGACGGTGATTTGGTTTGCGGTGGATGTCATGTTCTGGTCTGAATTTGTGAGTGGTCGAGGCCGGCGCGCCTCATGCACGGAACGCCTGGCAAGGGCCCAGGCGACCCCGCCCGTGTCCCATCCGCGAAGCGAGAGAGGGGGAAGCGGCGTAAGCCGCGCAGGGGGTGCTACGCATGTCTCGAGAGGCCTCCGGAAACATCGATATGGCTGCCGGTCGTGTATGAAGACAGGGGCGTGGCGAGATAAAAGATGGCGCGCGCAGCTTCGGCGGGCGAGCCCAGGCGGCCCAGCGGGATGGACTTCTTGCGGGCCAGCTCGGCGCTCCACTGCTCCCAGCTCTGGCTGCGGTCCTCGCGGGCATCGAAGCGGCGGCGCCACTGGCCGGACTCGATCAGGCCGACCAGGATGCCGTTGACGCGCACGCCCTTGGGCGCGAACTCGGTGGCCATGGAGCGCACCAGATTCTTGAGACCAGCGCGCGCCGCCGAGGTCGCCACCATATGCGGCTCGGGCTGGGAGGCCAGCAGCGAGTTCACGCAGACGATGGCCGAGCCTTCGCCGCGCTCGAGCTGGGGCAGAAAGGCGCGCGTGGGATGCAGCACCGAGAAGAACTTCAGGTGCAGCTCCTCGGTCCAGGCTTCGTCGCTGGTGTTCTCGAAGGTGGAGACACGGCCCTGACCGGCGTTGTTGATGAGGATGGAAGCCGGGCCGAGAGCCGCTTCGCTGGCACGCGCGAACTGCTGCACCTGCCCGGCATCGAGCACGTCGCAGGCCTGTGCGAACAGGCGCTCGCGGGCCTCGGGGTGGCGCTCGAGCAGCTGCTTGACGGCCTGCTCCAGGCGCTCGGGATTGCGGCCGCACAGGGACACGCGTGCGCCCTGGGCCAGCAGCAGCTCCACGGTGGCCAGGCCTATGCCGGAAGAGCCGCCGGTGACGATGGCCGTGGCGTCGAGTTTGAAATCATGCATGGCCGCCTCCTGCGCGCCTTGAAGTGATGGACAGAACCTGCGCGCTGGACTGCGGCCGGTAGTTGAGCAGCTCGGACAGTTCGTCGGCCGCCGCGCACACGCGCGGCACCAGCTCCGTCTGGCGACCGGGGTCGATCTGGGCCGAGGCCAGGGTCACACCCAGGGCGGCGATGACGCGGCCGCTGTGGTCGCGCACGGGCGCAGCGATGGTGGAGATCGAGCTTTCGTAGAAACCGGCACCGGCCACATGACCGCGCTCGCGATCGGACTGGACCAGGTCGAACAGCTCGATCACGGTCCTGGGCGTATTGGGCGAATGGCCTTCCAGGTGCTCTTCGGGATAGAGGGCACGCAGCTCGGGCAGCGAGAGGTCGGCCAGCAGGATGCGACCCAGCAGCGTGGCGTGGGCAGGCAGCCGCGTGCCAACGCGCACCGAGCTGGTCAGCGGCGTCGGCGGCGTGACCTTGGCCACATAGACGATGGAGCGGCCGTCGCGCACCACGATGTTGCAGGGGAAGCGGATTTCATCGCACAGCCGCGCGATCACGGGCTGGCCCAGCTCGGTCAGGTCCATGGAGGACAGGAACTCGAAGCCCAGACGCAGCACGGACAGGCCCAGCCGGTAGTCGTTGCCGCCCTCGGCGCGCTGTAAGAAGCCCATGCTCTCCAGCGTGTTGAGCATGCGAAACACCGTGGCGCGCGGCAGCTGCAGGCGACGTGCCAGCTCGGGCGCGCCCAGCGTGGCGTTGTCGCGGCCGAACTCCTGCAGCAGGCGCAGACCGCGCTCCAGCGCGGGCACCATGTACTTTTCGGAGCCGCCGTCGACGACGCTGTCGATCGCGTTCTCGGATGGGGAAGAACCTGACATCTCCAACTCCTCAATTTGTTGCAGGCGTGGCCAGAAGCCGGGGACACCGAGGAAGGGCCGCCCCGCACCGAGGGTGTCGTCCCCCTTTGGGGGGCGCCGTGCAACGGGAAGGCGCGAAGCGACTCATGGGGCTCTTCATTTTTCAATTCATGACGAAGCCGCCGTTGACGGGCAGGACCTGCCCCGTCACAAAGCGCGCACCGTCGGACAGCAGATAGGACACGGCACCCGAGACATCCTCGGGCCCCTGCTCGCGCTGCAGCGCGCGCTGGTCGATGTAGAGGCGATGACGGTGCTCGGGCACGTACTCGGTGGCCTCGACCAGCACCAGGCCCGGCGCCACGGCATTGATGGTGATGGCATCCGCGCCCAGCTCGCGAGCCATGGAACGCGTCATGGCCATCACGGCGCCCTTGCTCGCCACATAGGCCATCAGGTTGGGCGCGCCCCACATGGCGGTGTCGGAAGCCAGATTGACGATGGCGCCGCGCCCGCTGTCCTTGAGCCCCGCACGGCAGGCACGGGTCATCAGCCAGACGCCGCGCACATTGACGTTCATCACCTGGTCCCACTTGTCCAGGGCGATGTCGTCCATGCCCTTGCCGCCGGAGTCCGTCACGGCCGCGTTGTTGACCAGGCCGTCCAGACCACCCAGGGTCTGCACAGCCTGCTGTGCGCACTGCTCTATGGAAGCCGGGTTGCTCGCATCAAAGGCGATGCCGTGAGCCTCGAAGCCCATGGCGCGCAGCTTAGCAACGGCGTCGCTCAGCAGTTCAGCGCGCAGATCAGCCATGACGAGCTGTGCACCCTGCTGGCACAGCGTCTGCGCAAAAGCGAAACCCAGGCCGCGGGCAGCGCCGGTCACAAGGATCCGGCGCCCAGCGAGCTGACCGGTGGAAGGCATGGTGTTGAGGGTCATCTTAAACCTTGTTTGTTTCAAATATGAAATGACACTTTTTTCTTGAAACAGGACTGCAGTTTAGTGAGCCTTCTTTTGAGTCAATACCCGGAGAAACCCGTAGCTCCCACCCGTAGCGACACACGGGCGTAAAAAAACCGCGACAAGCGCGGTTAAAAGGAAAACGAGGCAACAAAAGGTATCCGACCTGCAACTATCGGCAGGCCGGATCAGAAGTCATCAATATCAATAGCTTATAGCGCTTACCAATGAATAAACTCAGGCTTAAAACACCTTAAAAATCATATTTATCAATCGCTTATAGCTATCAAAAGATTAGCAAACAGCCTGTTTCTTCACGGGCGTCTGGCGCAGAAAGTCCAGCACCACACGTTGCGCGTAGCGGCTTGCCACCGTGCGCACGAAATCCGAAAAATCCACATGGGCGCTGTCGTCCGCCCGGTCCGAGATGGTTCGCATCGCGGCAAACGGCGTGCCGTAATCCAGGCAAGTCTGGGCCACGGCGGCTCCCTCCATCTCCACGGCCAGCACGGCATGGCCGGCGGCCTCCAGATCGGCTCTGAGCTGTGCGCTGGCCTGGCGCGAGCTGACAAACTGATCGCCGCTGGCAATCAGGCCCTCATGGACGCGGGCCGAAGCATACGAAGCCACGATACCGGAGCGAACCGCCGAGTCGGCAGCCTGCACCAGCCTGTCCGTCGCCGCCTCGTCGCAAGCCAGGGTGCTGCAGCCGTAGCCGGGCAACTGCCAGCGCGCAAAGATCGGCGAGGCATCCATGTCATGCTGCAGGAAAGTCCGCGCGATCACCACATCGCCCACGTTCACGCCCGCACCGATGCCGCCGGCCACGCCGGTGAACAGAATGCCGCGCACGCCAAAGCGCTCGATCAGCGCGGCGGTGGTGGTGGCAGCGGCCACCTTGCCGATGCCCGACAGCGCGCACACCACCTCATGACCGTGCAGGCGGCCCAGCCAGAAGTCGCGTCCGGCATGGCGCAGGCATTGCATGTCCTGCATGGCGTCGACCAGGCCGTGTTGTTCTTCGGCAAGAGCGCTGAGAATGGCAAGCGTCATGGATGGGGATACTCCGGAACATGGGCCGCGCTGCCCTGGTGAAAGCACAAAAGCGGCACCGGGCCGCTTTTGTGGGATGCGCAAGAGGCGCGATTAGAGCACGAGGGCTTATTGCGCCTCGATCTCATGACTTTTGATGATGGGCGCCCAGAGCCCGGTTTCCTTGCGGATCAGCTCACCGAAGGCCTCGCCCTTGACCACCCAGGGCGTCATGCCCTGTGCCTTGAGCTGGTTCAGTGCTGCCGGGGTCTTCAGAATCTTGTCGATATCCTCGCCCAGCTGCTTGACCACCTCTGCAGGCGTGTTCTTGGGAGCCAGCACGCCATACCAGGAGGAAATGGCAATCCCCGGCACGCCGGCTTCGGCCAGGGTCGGCACATTGGGCAAAAAGCCCGAGCGCGAACCGTCGGTCACGGCCAGCGCGCGCAGCTTGCCCGACTGCAGATGGGGCAGCACGGTGGGCAGATTGGCCACGATCATGGGGATGGTGCCGCCCAGCACATCGGTCACGCCCTGGGTCGAGCCTTTGTAGGCCACATGCATGATGTCCGCGCCCGACTTGTCCTTGAACAGCTCGCCGGCCAGATGCAGGCTGGAGCCCACGCCGGGCGAGGCGTAGCTGATGGAGTTGGGCTTGGCCTTGGACAGCGCCACCAGCTCCTGCACCGACTTGGCCGGCAGTTGCGGATTGACTGCAATGACATTGGCCGTGCGCCCCATGGAAGCCACGGGCACGAAGTCGCCGAAGACGCTGTAGGGCAGCTTGGGCATCAGCGTAGGGTTGATGGTCAGATTGCCCTGCGGCACGACCAGCAGCGTATGGCCGTCGGGCTTGGCGCGCTTGACCATATCGATGCCGATATTGCCGCTGGCGCCGGGGCGGTTGTCGACGATGGCGGCCTGCTTGTAATGCTCGGTCAGGCCGGTCGCCAGAATGCGCGCCAGGATGTCCACAGGGCCGCCGGCAGGGAAAGGCGCAATGACGGTGAACTGCGCAGCAGAAAGCTGCTCAGTGGCAGTCGCTGCATGGGCGACGGGCAGGGCCAGGACACTGGCCAGCGCCAGGCAGGATTTGAGAAAGTCGGAGCGTTGCATGAGGGTTCCAGAGGGTAGAGATGTCAAGCCGGCCAATGCTCGATGCGCACCCTGTTTGATGATGCGCAAGGAAAGATTCGCACAGGCGTGACACCATGCTGAAGTGGGAAAGGTCTGCGTGCAGGTGGCAAAAACAAGCAAGAGAGGTGCCAGGGCCGGTGGCGCGCATGGCGCCCATGGCCTGAAGCCCGCTCAGATGGCCAGCGGCGCCACGTTGTTGAGTACCGAGCGCACGACGCTGTAGACCGTCAGCGCCGAAGTCTTGGGATTGGCCGCCAGCGGCTTGCCGCGCATGGTCAGCTCCATGGCACCGAAGGCGCCTCGTGCCTCGACCTGGTGCACGTTCTCCTGAACGCCAGGATCGGCAAACAGACGCACCATGGTCTTGTCCAGCCCCAGTCCGGCCAGCGACAAGGTGGCCGCCACATTTGCATTCTTGGGATAGAGCTGCGCGGCCTCGCGCGCCGAGCCCTCGAAGATGCAGAAGGCCTCGGTCAGGCTGTCCAGATCGCAGACCTGCTCGGCCGGGGTGCCGCTCCAGGCCTTGGGCGGCTTGCGCCCTGTGTAGAGCACCGTATCCAGGCCGCCCACGCGCGCCGCAGCCAGGGCATCAATGCCGCCGATGGCGCCCGACAACAGTTGGGCCTGCGTCTTGCCGGCCTCGGCCGCAGCCTGTACGCGCTCGGCCATGCCCGGTGCGCTCAAAGCGCCTATGGATGCGATGACCGCAGGAATGCCGCGCGCCAGCGCCGGCAGCACATGCTCCTCGATGGCTGCATGGCCTGCGCATTCCACCAGCAGATCCGGCACCGCATCGCTGGGCAATGCCTGCAGCAGCTGCGCCTGTGGCGCCAGGCGGGCAGCCGTCTCGCGCACGGCTTGCGTGATCTCGGGAACCAGCACCCAGCCAACCTGCAGCCGGGTATCTCCGCTCAACAGCTCCAGAACACTGGAGCCAATCGCGCCGCAGCCAATCAAAGCAATATTTTTCATCTCTAGCCTCCTGAAAAATGCGCTGGCCCGGCGAGATCTGGGTCAGCGCAAATGGTCCGGGTGCTGCTGGAGCAAATGGGCGGACAGAGTCTCTGCCGCCTGCTGCACCTTCTGCACCCAGAGCTGGGTTTTTTCGGGCCCCAGCTCGGTAAAAGGAATGGCCATGGCCAGTCCCGCTACCACCCGCCCGTCTGCGGCGCGCACCGGCGCTGCAATACTGGAAACACCAGGCTCGTAAAAGCCTTCGCCCATGGCATAGCCGCGCTCGCGATCCTCGGCCAGCAGGCCCAGCAACTCGTCGACATTGCGCGGCGTGCTTTCGGAGAACTGGGGCAGTTCCTCGCCGCCAAACACCGAGCGCAGCTGCGCGCCGTCCATGTCATGCAGCAGGGCCCGCCCGAGCACCGTCGCATGCGCCGGCAGACGCGAGCCCACGCGCACCGCGCCCTGGAATGCTCCGGACGGAGTGACGCGCGCCACATAGACCACGGAAGTGCCGTCGCGCAATGCAAGATTGCTGGTCATGCCCAGCTCATCACACAAGGCCTGCAGCACAGGCTCGGCCAGTTGCGCCAGCGGCTGGGTGGACAGATAGTCATAACCCAGACGCAGCACGGCCAGACCGAGCCGGTATTCGGTTCCGCTGCGCTGCAGATACCCCGAGTTTTCAAGCGTGGTCAACATGCGAAACACCGTGGAGCGCGGCAGCTCGAGCTTGCGCGCCAGCTCGGGCGCACTCCAGACCGGTTGCGCCGGGCCAAAGCAGGCCAGCAGGCGCAGTCCTCGGTCCAGAGCGGGCACGGTGTAACGATCTTGTTCGTTGGTTGAAATCTCAGGGGTTTCGCTCATAGCAATCAGCTGGTATTGGGGCAGTAGCTTTGGTTCAACAAAGATGCCAGCCTATGCGCAACCTCCATTGGTTGTTCCACGGGTGAAGCATGACCGGCAGCCGCAAGCGTACCGTAGTGCGCGCCCAGCAGTTCGGACCAGGACTTGCAAGCTGCAGGTGTGGTCACCACATCGTGCTCGCCGACCCACACCTCGACCGGCATGCCAAGCCTGCCCTGCGCCTGTGCCAGATCGCTGCCGCACAGCAGCTCGACCGCCTGCGCATAGCCCTGCGGCTGCATGCGCGCCGTATTCCAGCGCACCCAGGCACGCACGGCTTCAGGCGCCTCGGAAGACACTAGGCGCTGGTCGATGACGGCCGCCAGACCGGCGACGCCTTTGTCGGCCAGAGCCGCCAGCCTTCCCTCGCGCACCTTGGCTTGCTGCTCGGCCTTGGCTGGGCCGCCGTAGCCGCCTGCCGGACTGATGAGCACCAATTGCTCGACCAGTCCCGGCGCGGCCATGGCAGCAAGCCTGGCTGCCATCAGGGCGCCCAGCGAGTGCCCGACCAGAATGCAGCGCCGCACGCCCAGCACGAGCAGCGACTGCGCCAGCGCCCCCGCATAGTCGGCATCGGCAGGCGCGGCCGACGCCAGCGGCGTCGACAGGCCATAACCGGGTGCATCCCAGGCCAGGACACGCACTTTGTCAGCCAGCTGCAGCGCCACATCCAGCCAGGATGCAGCCCCGGAGCTGATGCCATGCAGCAGCACCACCGCAAAGTCGGAGCTCGCGTCGCCTGCCTCGCGCCAGGCGAGCTGGGCATTCTGCGGAAGCTTCACCAGCCGCTCGGGAAAACCGGTCTGCAGCAGCTGCAGTTTCAGCGACAGCAAATCCTCGTGCATGGCCAAGCTCAGCGCTTGATCTTGGCCAGAGGATGCTCGGGCGGATAGGTCGGGGTGACGGGCTTTTTGGCGCCCAGCATCACGCACATCAGCGCATCTTCATCACCGACATTGATCTCTTCGCGGTACACACCGGGCGGCACCGAAACCACATCGCGATCGGTCAGGATGGTCTCGAAACGCTCGCCGTCCTTTTCCAGCACCAGCTTGAGCTTGCCGCGCATCACGAAGAACACTTCTTCCACATCGGTGTGCAGATGCGAAGGGCCTTCATGGCCGGCAGGAATCACCATGGTGGAGAAGGTGAAGTTTTCCGACGGAATGGTGTTGCTGTCGGAAGCCACGCCCGTGCCGCCCGTGCCGATGTAACGCATCTGGCCGCGGCGGTATTTGGGGTCGAAGTCGGCCTGGAACTTCAGGGCATCGAAGTCGTACTTGCGCGTGGCAAAGCGCGCAACGCGTGTGTTCATCCAGTCTTCAAAGCTGGAGCCCTCGGGGCGATCCCAAGTACGGGCGCTGTTGTCTTGTGCGATCTCGCTCATATGTCTCTCCTGAAACCGTTGGTGAACACAAAAAGCGATCTGCTTTTTGTTTTACTAATAAAACCAGGTTCATTTGGCGAAACAATTATAAGAAGACTTACCCGATATCAACAAGCACATTTCCTTGTCGGCGCGGTGGAGACCGGTTTGGGGATGACGCCTCGCCCTGACTCGCACAGGCAGCGAGCTAAAAAAAGGCGCAAAAAAAGGAGCGCCAAGCGCTCCTGTGAACTCGCCTTGAAGGACAAGATGAAAACTCTCAGGCGTCGCGCAGCTCCCTGCGCAGGATCTTGCCCACGGGAGTCTTGGGCAGATCGGTGCGAAAGACGATGTGGCGCGGACGCTTGTAGCCTGTCAGATTGGCGTGGCAGTAGTCGCGAATGGCCTGCTCGGTCAATGCCGGGTCTTTCTTGACGACGACGAGCTTGATGGCTTCGCCGGACTTTTCGTCGGGCACACCGACCACCGCGCACTCGAGCACGCCGGGGCAGTTGGAGACCACGTCCTCGACCTCGTTGGGGTAGACGTTGAAGCCGCTGACGATGACCATGTCTTTCTTGCGGTCCACGATCTTCACAAAGCCGCGCTCATCCATGGTGCCGATGTCGCCTGTGAGGAAGTAGCCATCGGCCGTCATGACCTTGGCGGTCTCGTCGGGGCGCTGCCAGTAACCGGCCATGACCTGCGGGCCCAGCACGGCGACTTCGCCGGGCAGACCGGGCTCGTTCACGTCCTGGCCGTCGCTGCCGACCAGCTTCACATAGGTGCTGGGCAGGGGCACGCCGATGGTGCCCGAGTAGGCCGTGGCCGTGACCGGATTGCAGGTCACCGAGGGACTGGTCTCCGAGAGGCCGTAGCCCTCGCAGATGGGGCAGCCGGTCTTTTTCAGCCACAGCTCGGCCACGGCGCTTTGCACGGCCATGCCGCCGCCCACCGAGACCTTGAGGTGACTCCAGTCCACGGTGCCGAAATCGGGATGGTTGGCCAGTCCGTTGAACAAGGTATTCACGGCCGGAAAGCTGTGGAAACGGTGCCTGGACAGCTCCTTGAGCGTGGCCTTGAGATCGCGCGGATTGGGGATCAGCACGGTTTTGCCGCCGGTGCGCATGGCCAGCATCATGTTCACCGTGAACGCGAAGATGTGATAGAGCGGCAGCGCGCAGATGCTGGTGGGCTGCTCGCCTGCCGGCACCTTCTTCATCGCGGGCTCGTTCCAGGCTTCGGACTGCAGCACATTGGCGATGATGTTGCGGTGAAGCAGCACGGCCCCCTTGCTCACGCCCGTGGTGCCGCCCGTGTACTGCAGCAGCGCCATGTCGTCGGCCTTGAGCACCGGCGCGTTCAAGGTCGCGCTGCGCCCCTTGGCCAGTGCGTCCTTGAAGCGCACGGCGCCGGGCAGGCTGAAGGGGGGCACCAGCTTCTTGACCGAGCGCACCACGTAATTGACCAGCATGCCCTTCAAAAGCCCCAGCTCGTCGCCCATGGCGCAAAGCACGATGTGCTGCACGGCGCTGCCATGCATGCCGTCCTGCAGGGTCTTGGCGAAGTTCTCGATGATGACGATGGCCTTGGCGCCCGAGTCCTTGAGCTGGTGCTCGAGCTCGCGCGCCGTGTAGAGCGGGTTGACGTTGACCAGCACAAAGCCGGCACGCAGCACCCCGGCCACGGCCACCGGATACTGAGGAATATTGGGCATCATCAGCGCCACGCGGTCGCCTCGCTGCAGTCCCAGGCTTTGCAGATAGGCGGCAAAGAGCTTGCTCTGCGCATCGACCTCGGCGAAGCTCAGTTCCTTGCCCATGAAGGAATAGGCCACCTTGTCGGCATGCTTGGCAAACGCCTCCTCCATCAAGGCCACCAGCGATGGATACTGGGACGCGTCAATGTCCGCAGGAACTCCCTCTGGATATGCATTCAGCCAAGGACGCTCACTCATTCTTCAGTCTCCGTGTCTTATCGTCTGATCCGGCCATTGTGATAAAAAGCACGGTCGTTCGATACTGTAGTAACCCTAGGAAACAAGCCGGGTCACTTGGGTAACAGCGGTCAGCGAGCGCATGAAAAAAGCCCGCAGAGGCAAGGCTGCGGGCTTTGAGCGTTTTCAGCCTTCCGCGCTTAAGGGTAAAGCGCTGACAGCTATCAAACTTGAGTTTACTTGATCAGCTGGGCCAGATCGCCGGCGGCGTACTTCTTGGCCATTTGCTCCAGGCTGTAGCCCTTGATCTTGCCGCCCTGGCCTTCGCAGCCGAACTCGATGTAGCGGGCCTTGCAGACTTGCTTGGCCGCTTCACGGGCAGGCTTGAGCCATTCGCGGGCGTCGAACTTGTCGGGGTTCTCGGCCAGGAACTTGCGCACCGCGCCGGTCATCGCCAGACGGATGTCGGTGTCGATGTTGATCTTGCGCACGCCGTACTTGATGGCTTCCTGGATCTCTTCCACGGGCACGCCGTAGGTTTCCTTCATCTTGCCGCCGTACTGGTTGATGATGGCCAGCAGCTCTTGAGGCACGGAAGAGGAGCCATGCATCACCAGGTGGGTGTTGGGGATGCGGGCGTGGATTTCCTTGACGCGGGAGATCGCCAGGATGTCTCCTGTGGGCTTGCGGCTGAACTTGTAGGCGCCGTGGCTGGTGCCGATGGCGATCGCCAGTGCGTCCAGCTGGGTGGCCTTGACGAACACGGCGGCTTCCTCGGGATCGGTCAGCATCTGGCTGTGGTCCAGCTTGCCTTCGGCACCGATGCCGTCTTCTTCGCCGGCTTCGCCGGTTTCGAGGTTGCCCAGGCAGCCCAGCTCGCCTTCCACGGTGGCGCCGATCTGGTGGGCCATGGCCACCACCTTCTGGGTCACGTCCACGTTGTAGTCGAAGGACGAAGGCGTCTTGCCGTCGCTCATCAGCGAGCCGTCCATCATCACCGAGCCAAAGCCCAGGTTCAGCGCGCCCTGGCAGACTTCAGGCGTGGTGCCATGGTCCTGGTGCATCACCAGGGGGATGTGGGGATACATCTCGGCAGCCGCCTGGATCAGGTGCTTGATGAAGGGCTCACCGGCGTACTTGCGGGCACCGGCGCTGGCCTGCAGGATCACGGGCGCGCCGACTTCGTCAGCCGCCGACATCACGGCCTGGACCTGCTCCAGGTTGTTCACGTTGAAGGCGGGGATGCCATAGCCGTTTTCAGCAGCATGGTCCAGCATTTCGCGCATCGAGATCAAAGGCATGGTGGGTTCCGTTCAAAGTTTTGAGAGGCAACGCCCCCGGCGATGAATTACTGCAGTGCGCCGCACGACAGCTGTGGCCCGGGGAAAGACCAGCGGCCACGCTTCGTAACCGCTTAGTAACCGGGTATTTTAACCGGCTAGCGGTATTTCCATGCGATAGCAGGTGGTGAAGCCTTGCGGTGCCTCGGCCACGATGAAGCGCCCGCCATGGGCCTGCATGACACGGCTGACGATTTCATGGCCCAGATGCAGACTGTCCACGGGCGGCACATGGACCGGCGCGGCATCGCGCCTGCCGTCATCGCAGACCTGCACCCAAGCCAGCGCCTGGGTCGAGTCGAGACCGGCCTGCACCTCAATCTGTGTGCCGCACGGCGTGTGGCGCACGGCGTTTTCCACCAGATTGCGAAGGGCCGAATCGAGCAGCAGCGCATTGCCGCGCACAGGCAGCTCCTGCGGGGCGTCCACGGAGATCATGTCCTCTCGCTGCCAGGCATGCTGAGCCTGTGCCGCCGCCACATCGCGCACCACATCGGCCCAGTTCACGGCCTGCAAAGGCGCATCCAGCATGCCGCGTCCGGCTCTGGCCAGGGTCAGCAACTGATCGAGCACATGGCCGGCATGCAGGGCGTCCTGACCGATGCGTTGCAGCGCGGCCTGCATGACAGCAGTATCGGTCTGCACCCCCGACTTCAGTGCCTGGGCCTGCAAAGCGATGGATGCCAGCGGCGTGCGCAGCTCATGGGCCACTTCGTTGGCCAGGTTGCGCTCGCGCTCCAGCGCCTGCTGCTGGCGGTCGAGCAAGGTGTTGATGGAGCTGACCATGGGCGCGAGCTCGCGCGGCACATGGGCGTCGGACAGGCGCTGGTCACGACTCAGATCCAGCGCCTCCACGCGCTGCGTGAGCTGGTTGAGCGGGCGCATGCCGCGGCGCATGGCCACACCCAGCGCAACCACGATCACGGGAAGCAGCCAAAAGCCCGGCTCTATCATCTGCATGGCGATGTCGTCGGCCAGACTGTCGCGCTCTGCCAGGTCAATCATCACCGTGACCTTGGCGCTCCTGTCATGGCTCCACTGCGTGTAGCTGCGCCAGGCCTGGCGTTCATCCGCGCCAATCGTGGCAAAGCCCTGCTCGATGCCGAAGTCCGGCAAAGGCGCCTGTCCGGTGCGCGAGATCAGCAGGCCTTGCGCATTCCAGAGCACCACGCTCAGCGACTCCTGATAGTCGTGGGCGTGCAGGCCTGCGGGCGGCTGGACAGCCGTAGTCTCTGCGGCCGGCACATCGTCCTGCACATGCCAGTTCAAGGCCAGCGCAGCCACTCCGGCCAGGTGCCCGTCGGTCAGCTCATCGGCTTCGTGCACCCCGGTCTGGTAGCCCCAGATGACGAAGCTGCACCAGACCAGCACCAGCCCCCCCAGCACCCAGGCCAGCAGATTCAGCTGCAGCGAGCTGCGGCGCTGACCGGTCTGCGGCATCGCCTTCATTCCTGCTCCTGCGGCATGAAGTAGCCCACGCCGCGCATGGTCACGATGATCTTCTGGCCCAGCTTCTTGCGCAGATGGTGGACATAGACCTCCACGGCATTGCTCTCCACCGTATCGCCCCAGCTGTAGAGATGCTCCTCGATCTGAGGGCGCGACAGCACGCGTCCGCGCGCCAGCAGCAAGGCCCAGAGCACGGCAAATTCGCGTGGCGAAACCTCCACCTTCTGCCCCGCCTGCCGGATGGTGCGGGCGGCCGGGTCCACCTCCAGATCCGCATGGCGGATCACCGGCGATGCCTGACCGGCCGCGCGGCGCATCATCGCGCGCAAACGGGCCTCCAGCTCGTCCATGTCAAAGGGCTTGACCAGGTAGTCATCGGCGCCCAGATTGAGCCCCGCGACCCGGTCCTGCACCTGATCGCGAGCCGTGAGAATCAGCACCGGCGTGGCCGGGTCGGGCAGTTGCGGCACGCCTGGCCGACCGGTCTGCAGGCGCAGGCGACGCACCACCTCGCTGCCATCTCCATCGGGCAGACCCAGATCCAGCAGCACGGCATCGAAGCGCTCGGTGCTCAGGGCATGCCAGGCCTCAGCCACGCTGGCGCACACATCCACCGCATAGCCGCGCTGCATGAGATTGGCTCGCAGCCCTGCCGCAATGCCTTCGTTGTCTTCGACCACCAGAATTCGCATGACCGCATTGTGCGGGCCAATGCCGAATCCGCTCAACTGCCCGGTCAGCACCAGGGCCCGCTTCCCCTGCCCCGGCATGGGCTTGACATCCGCAAGAGCGGATTTCGCCTTAATATCGGCCACCTTTCATTGCCGCAATCTGCCGCAGCGCCTTCATGTTCTTCTTCGATCCGTTTCTGTTTGCGCTGTTCAATGCCGATGCCCAAACGCACTGGTTCAGTATCCAGCTGGCTCGTTCGCTCTCGGCCTGGTTGCCCAATCTCAGCGGCATGCTGGTTCTCGGCGCCCTGGTGTTCGGCTCACCGGCAACACGCCGCACCATGCTGATGCTGCTGCTGTCCATGGCCACGGCCTGGCTGATCGCCAGACTCATACGCTGGGGCTTCCCGGCGCCGCGCCCGTTCCAGCTCAATCTGGGCACGCTTTGGATTCAGCATGGCGGACGTGCGGGCTTCCCCAGCCTGCATGCCAGCGGTGCCTTTGCCCTGGCCATGGCCATCAGCCTGGGAACGACCCGCCATCGCAAGCCGCTGGTCTGGCTGGCCTGGTTGGCCGCCATCGGCATTGCCTGGAGCCGCGTCCATCTGGGAGTGCACTTTGCCTCCGATCTGATGGCCGGCGCGCTGGTAGGCATCAGCGGCGCCCTCATCGTCTGGCATATCGCCTCGCGGCTGCGCCGCCGCCGCCATCTGCGCGTCGTCCCGCATCTCAAACGCCTGCGCAGCGCATGGACGGCCCAGGGCTGAGCAAGACCTTAAGCGCTTGTTAAGAAGCGCTTTCTATCGTGGCGGCCATGAAGTTGTCCGCCCACTCGCTCCCCCTCCCTCCTCTTCGCCAAGCCTCCGCTCCAGCCCTGCTGAGCTGGACCGTCGTCGCCCTGGCCTGCGTATTGGCCTGGGACATGAGCGGCCTGGACATGCCCATGGCGCACTGGTTTGGCAGCAGCCAGGGCTTTGCCCTGCAAAACGACTGGTTCATGGTCAACATTGCCCATGAAGGTGCGCGCAAACTGGCCTGGATCGTCGTGATGGGACTGAGCCTGATGATCTGGTGGCCCATCGGCTGGATGCGAAAAGTGCCTTACCCACGCCGGATACAACTGGTGGTGGGTGCACTGGTCTCGCTCATCATCATGGCGCTGATGAAGCGCATCAGTGTCACCAGCTGCCCTTGGGATCTCAGCGATTTTGGTGGCGTGGGCCACTATGTCTCGCATTGGGCGTGGGGAGTGACAGACGGTGGCGGCGGCCACTGCTTTCCAGCCGGCCACGCCTCGGCGGGCTTTGCCTTCATCAGCGGCTACTTTGCGCTGCGCCACGATCTGCCGCGTGCCGCGCGCCTGTGGCTTGCGGCGGCTCTGGTTGCCGGTTTTGCCCTGGGCCTGGCGCAGCAGATGCGCGGCGCCCACTTCATGAGTCATACGCTGTGGACTGCCTGGCTTTGCTGGGCGGCCAGTGGCTTGTGCGATCTGTTCACCACCCGTCGCCTGGCGCACCAGCTGCCTGCGGATGCGGCCCTGTCTCCCGACGAGCTGCTTGCCCAGGACTGAACGCTGCGCACACGCAAAGGTCATTCATGCTGCTCTTCGATGCCCCCGTATTTCACTTTCTGAATGCCAACACCCAGAGCCCGCTGTGGTGGATTCAGGCCTCGCGCTTTGCCTCCAACTGGTTGCCCGGCCTGTGCGCCCTGCCCGTGATTGCCGCCATGCTGGCGCTTGGCAAGGGCTGGCGGCGCAGCCTGCAACTGGCCTTGCTGTCCATGGCATGTGCCTGGGTGGCCTGCCGTCTGATTCGCTGGGGCCTGCCCATGCCCAGACCTGCGCAACTGGGCATGGGCATGCAGTGGATAGCACATGGTGCCAGCGCCAGCTTTCCCAGCATGCACGCCGCCGGCGCCTTTGCCTTGGCTCAGGCCATCAACCTGGGTGTGGGCAGACACCAGCGCTGGCTGGTTGTTGTCGCATGGCTTCTCGCCACCAGCGTGGCACTGAGCCGCGTAGTGCTGGGCGTGCATTTCCCTTCGGACGTTCTGGCCGGCATGCTGGTCGGCGCCGCCAGCGCCGTGCTGGTCTGGCGCAGCGCCCTGCAGCTCAGGCAGATGCAGCGCCGCCAGCAGCTCAAGCGCCGGCTGCAACCCCAGATCGGCTGAGACACGCTAAAAAAAAGCTGCCAGCGCTTATGCATAAAGCGCTGGCAGCTTTTTTGATGAGGCATGCTTCAAGTCAGAGGCATCGAGCAAGAGCCGCCTCGCAGCGAAGATGCCCTCCCCCTTGGGGGGAAGCGGCATAGCCGCTCAGGGGGCTCATTCCACCCGGCAGATCTTGAGCATATTGGTACCACCGGGCTGGCCCATGGGCTCGCCGCAGGTGATGGCATAGACATCGCCGGACTGCACGATACCGCGGGCCAGCAGATGGCCCTTGGCCTGGTCCAGCGCCATGTCACGCTCGGCGCTGGTATCCATCAGCAAAGGACGCACGTTGCGATACAGCGCCATCTTGCGCTGCGTGGCCAGCTTGGGCGTCAGGGCGTAGATGGGGATATGGATGCGATGACGGCTCATCCACAGAGCAGTCGAGCCGGAGTCCGTCAGCGCCACGATGGCCTTGGCACCCAGGTGATGCGCGGTGAACAGCGCGCCGATGGCGATGGCCTGGTCGGTACGCTTGAACTGGCTGTTGCTGAAATCGGCATCCTTGACGCGGTCTTCGGCCGCTTCCGCAGCGGCGCAGATGGCGGCCATTTCACGCACAGTCTCCAGCGGGTATTTGCCGGCAGCGGTTTCGGCGCTCAGCATCACGGCATCGGTGCCGTCCAGCACGGCATTGGCCACGTCGCTCACTTCGGCACGGGTGGGCACGGGGTTGGTGATCATGGACTCCATCATCTGGGTCGCGGTGATCACCACCTTGTCCATGTCGCGCGCCATGCGGATCATCTTCTTTTGCAGCGCGGGCACGGCGGCATTGCCCACTTCCACGGCCAGATCGCCACGGGCAACCATGATGCCGTCGGAGACCTTGAGAATCTCTTCCAGGCGAGGAATGGCTTCGGCGCGCTCGATCTTGGCGATCAGGCCGGGCCTGTGGCCGTACTGGGCAGCGGCCACATTGCACAGCTGGCGTGCCATTTCCATGTCGGTGGCGTTCTTGGGGAAGCTCACGGCCACGTAGTCGGCCTGGAAGGACATCGCGGTCTTGATGTCTTCCATGTCCTTGGCGGTCAGTGCGGGAGCCGTCAGGCCGCCACCTTGCTTGTTGATGCCCTTGTTGTTGGACAGCTCGCCACCCAGCTTGACGATGGTGTGCACCTCTTCGCCGCGCACGGCGTCCACGGTCAGCACGATCAGGCCGTCGTTGAGCAGCAGCACGTCGCCAGCCTTCACATCGCGGGGCAGCTCCTTGTAGTCAAGGCCCACGCCGTTGATGTCGCCGGGTTCGGTGCGCGATGCGTCGAGCACAAAGCGCTCGCCGGGCTCGAGCATGACCTTGCCCTCGGCAAACTTGCCGACTCGGATCTTGGGACCCTGCAGGTCGGCCATGATGGCCACTTCGCGGCCTGCACGCTGGGCGGCTTCGCGCACCATGGTGGCACGGTCGATATGGTCCTGCGCCTTGCCATGGCTGAAGTTCAGGCGCACGACGTTCACGCCTTCGCGCACCATTTGTTCAAGCAGTTGGGGATCGCTGGAAGCGGGGCCCAGTGTGGCGACGATCTTGGTAGCACGACTCACTTGCATGAAATGTCTCTCTCGCGATGGAATGTAATCGGGTTTCAATTCTGGCACGAATGCGGTTACATGACTGCATCTTGCACAGCGATGCGACACCAGGCAAACGCGTCGCAGAACAGAAAAAACAGTAGCTGCTTGCGCCTACTCATCCTTGATATCAGCATAAATAATGCTTGAAATGTTGATATTTCAAGCGCTTACAGCTACTGATTCAGAAGCATAAGAGGGAAACTCGCGCAGGAACCGACAAGCCTTGTGCAGCGCATCAATGAGCGCGTCGAAACAGTTTTGCCCGGCAGGTTCAAATGTCCGGGCCTCAGATCAGGCCGTGCGAGAGCAGATAGGTCACCACATGCGTGAGCATGGCGGCCTCGAGTCCGTAGCGCCAGAACATGATTCCTGCCAGCAGGCCATAGACGCTCTCGCACATCAGCAGCTGCAGCACGACAGGCGCCGACAGCTCGCCGAGCACGCCCCAGTTCAGAAACACCGGAATGCAGCCGGACAACAGGGCGGCCAGTGCGATGGCCGACCAGCCCAGCCGCCAGTCCGGGCGCTGCCTGGGACTGCCGAAGAGCGTCCACAGCAGCCACATCACGCCCGTGAGCATGCCCAGCCTCAGCAGCAGCTCTTCGGTGATCGCGCCGTAGAGCAGCTTGGGCCATAGCGGCAGGCCGTAGACCGGGTCCACAAAAGGCATGCTCTCGGGCCAGACCACGGCCAGCGTCACCAGCCAGGCCGCGCCGATCACGCCACCCGCCACGCCGGGCAGGCTCAGCACACGAATGCCGCGCCAGGGCACGCGCCCCTCGGCCAGGGCATGAATCAAGGGCGCGCTCAGCCCCAGCTTCGGGCCCAGCCGGATCCCGAACCCCACGCTCAGCGCCAGCAGGGCGCTCAGCCCCGCCGTCACCGCCCAGCTGCCCGCGATCTCCAGACCGCCTCCGCTCAGAAAGCTCAGCCAGGCCGGCGGCACCGTCCAGGCCAGCGCCACCACACCCGGCAGACCCAGCAACCACAGCAGCAAGCCCATGCGCGCGGCAGGCAAAGGCCTGGCCGCAGCGCCGTGGGACAGGTGGTTGAAGGTCTGCGGCATGCTGAGCTCTGGTTCAAACCTCTCAGTCACGCATCAACGCTTCGATCTCGTCGACCTTGACGGGCACGCCGCGCGTGATGAGCTCGCAGCCAGTCTCGGTGACGATGGCATCGTCCTCGATGCGGATACCGATGTTGTGGAACTGCTCGGGCACACCGGGCGCCGGTCGCACATAGATGCCCGGCTCTATCGTCGTGACCATGCCGGGGCGCAGGATACGGCTGGGGCGATTGGCAATGGTTTCGCCCGAGATCGGGTCCTTGCGCTCGCTGACCACGCCCAGCTCGCTGGGCTCCACATAGCTGCCGCAGTCATGCACATCCATGCCCAGCCAGTGGCCGGTTCGGTGCATGTAGAACTGGAAGTAGGCACGCGACTCGATCACATCCTCGGCCGTGCCGTACTTGGTACGGTCCAGCAGTCCCAGGTCCAGCATGCCCTGAGCCAGCACGGCAACAGTGGCGTCATGCGGGTCGTTGAAGCGCTTGCCGGCCCTGGTGACGGCGACTGCAGCCTCCTGGCTGGCCAGCACCAGCTCGTACAGCGCACGCTGCGCCCCGCTGAACTTGCCGTCGGCCGGGAAGGTACGCGTGATGTCGCTGGCATAGCCATCCAGTTCGCAGCCTGCGTCGATGAGCACCAGCTCGCCCGCGCGCACCGGCGCCTTGTCGGCCTGATAGTGCAGCACGCAGGCATTGGCACCGGCAGCCACGATGGAGCCGTAGGCCACGTATTGCGAGCCATGCTGGCGGAACTCGTGCAGCAGCTCGGCGTCCAGGTGGTATTCGCGCACCTCCTCGCCATTGCGGATCATGCGGGCCGAGCGCTGCATGGCGCGCACATGGGCCTGGGCGCTGATCTGCGCGGCGCGGCGCATGATGTCCTGCTCGTGCAGGTCCTTGACCAGACGCATCTCGTCCAGCAGCGCACAGGCATCGCCCTGCTGCGTGGGGCAGATCACGCCAAAGCGCGAGCGGGCGCGCACCTGGCTGAGCCAGCCTTCGACCTGTTCGGCCAGGCCCTTGTGGGTGGCGAAGGGGAACCAGACACGCTCGCGGTTTTCCAGCAGGCGCGGCAGGCGGGCATCGATCTCGTCGCTGGAGAAGGCCTGATCCATGCCCAGCCTGGCCTTGGCCGCCTCGGGGCCGAGGCGATAGCCGGTCCAGACCTCGCGCTCCAGATCCTTGGGCTGGCAAAACAGCACGCTCTTGCCGTCGCTGGTCAGCACCAGACAGGCATTGGGCTCGCTAAAGCCCGTGAGGTAGTAGAAGTAGCTGTCGTGGCGATACAGATACTCGGTATCGCGGTTGCGATGCAGCTCGGGAGCCGTGGGGATGATGGCGACACCGCCGTCGCCCAACTGGGCGGCCAAGCGTGCGCGGCGTTGGGCATATACAGAAGTCATGGGCATATCGTAATGCTGGCCGGGCATCTGTACATCAGCTTACATCTGCGGATGTCAGCTATTTCGACACAGCCCCGTCTGCGTGCCCGCCCAAAGCGGGACCGTCAGCAGCGCCGTCGCGTCACCGGGCACCAGGGCCTCGGGCTGACTCGCGCGCCAACCCGACCAGAGCAGGCTTGCGCCCGACAGGATCAGCAGGCCGCAGACCAGCCATTCCACCAGCCTCTTGGGCCAGGCGGGCGGATGTCTGGCACTCCACCAGGTCACGCCCGTGACGACAGGAAAGGCCAGCGCCGTCCAGCCCATGACCGCCCAGTTCAGCTGTCCCTCCACAGCCACCATGGCAGCGCGCAGCAACGAGCAGGAGACAAACATGGCAAACAGGCAGTGGCGCACCAGCATGCGATCCAGCGGCTGGCGGTAGAGGTGATAGACCATGGGCGGGCCGGGCGTGGCAAACAAACCGCCGAGCAGCCCCGACGACACGCCGGCCACCCACATCGATACAGGGCCTGAAGGCTGCTCCAACGCCTTCTTCTGCATCAGCAGCAACATGGCGCACAGCACGATCACCAGGCCCAGCAGCATGCGCAGGCCGTTGAGCGTATTGCCGCTGAGCCAGTGCAGCAGCAGCACCCCGCCGACCACGCCCAGCACGCTGCTGATGAGCATGGGCTTGAGCATGACCCAGTCCGGCTCGAAGCGATAGGCGCGCATATAGCTGACGCCGTTGATGATGGACAGCAGACAGGCCACATTGGCCGCATCGGCAATATTCATCAGGCCCGTGGCGCCTGCGACGCCCAC
Organism: Comamonas testosteroni; assembly: GCF_000761245.1. Classification (GTDB taxonomy): domain Bacteria; phylum Pseudomonadota; class Gammaproteobacteria; order Burkholderiales; family Burkholderiaceae_C; genus Comamonas; species Comamonas testosteroni_C. The sequence continues at coordinate 33,166 of NZ_AWOR01000078.1, forward strand.
AAAGATCAACCCGAACGCGAAGCCCGTGAGGTTCTGACAGAACGCGGCCAGCCCCACCAGAGCCATGAAGAAAACGATTTGCATGCACTCACCCGATGACGGCCACAAGAGGAACTGTGGATTTGCATCCGGTTGCGCCAGTCAGAAAAGTAAAAAGCATAGCAGACGCTTGCCATGGCAAGCATTCGTGCAATCCACAGAGAAGCTCCTCAACTCATAGCCTGGAGCGCTTTACTGGATTGAGTTCTAAGGCAGTTTATGGAGTAAGTGTTTTGATCTGCTGCGCCGACCACTCGATCAACTCGCCACGCTGCGCGTGCCAGCCTTGGGGCGCGAAATCCGGCCAGCGGCAAAGCAGCTCGCGGGTTGGCACATTCCACAGCCAGCTCTGCCCTTCTCCCACCACCAGCAACCGGCCATTCACGCAGTGCATATGCCGGGCGCGCGGCAAGCCGGGCATGGGCCAGAGCTGTCCGCCATGACCTTCCTCGGGCACAGGCGCATGGATATCGAAGATCACCACGCCAGGCGCATGCAGACAGTCGCCAAAGCCATCGTCATCCCAGTTGCCGACGTTCCAGATGGCGACGCGCGAGTCATCCAGCCACACACAGGGCTGCTCCCAGCCCTCGCCCTGGGCCAGCCGCTTGCGCGAGGGACCGTCCTCGGACTCCCAGCGGTTGCCATCCAGCCAGGCGGGCAGCGACCACACGGCGGGAATGCCCACGGGCGCCCAAACCCAGCCGTCGTCCAGCAACCATTGCTGCGAAGGGCTAGGCAGAAGACGGCCATGAAAATAGTCCAGATAGTGCGGCTGCTTGAACGCCAGCCCGTCGCGCTCGGTCAGGTTCTCGCCCGTCGCGCAATCCAAGGCATCGAGCCGGTTCCACTGCGTGCGGTGAATCAGCACGTCACGGCCCCGATGCTGGATAAAGGCGATGGAAAAAGGCACGGTTCTGGGGTGGTAGTCGCCCCCAAAAAGCTGTACGTCAGGCTCGCCCGTACGCAAGTTCACCAACACGCCAAACGTGCCGCCATCATCGGCAATCACCGCGCAGTCGCCACTGAGCGCGCAATGCACTTTGAAGCCGTGCGGCCAGTGTGGCGTAGGCAGTGTCGGCTCTGGCAAATCCAGCTGCGCCAGTTGCTGGCTCCGGCCGCTTGGCAGGTTCAAGCCATGCAAGCCGCCATCGCTATCCAGCAGCAGCAACTGGCCCCATCCAGCCTGCGCAGTGCAGGCGTGGATGATGTGCGAGCCTTGCCAGGCGATGCTGCGTGCGCTCATGCCTCAACCCTGATTGAGCTGGGCCAGTCGCTCGGGCGTTCCCACATCGACCCAGCGACCGGTGTAGAGCGAGGCACCCACCCGGCCTGCCTGCATGGCGCTGCGCAGCAGCGGTGCCAGCGGTGCGCGCAGGCCTTCGGGGTTTCCGGGCTGCACATCGAACCACGGTGATGCAAACAGCTCGGCTTTCAACAGCGCAATCGTGCTGTAGGTATAGCGTGGTCGCTCATCGTCGGCAGGCAGATCCAACGCCCTGCCGTCCTCGCTCAGGCCAAAGTCGCCGCGCGGATTGTGTGCAGGATTGGGCACCAGCCACAGGTGGGCCAGTTCATCGCTTTGCGCAAACGCCTGGGAAGCCTTCCCCGCAAAGCTGAAATCCGGCGCATAGACATCGCCTGCGGCCAGCCAGAAAACCCGGTCCAGCTGAGGCAGGGCGCGACTGATGCCGCCAGCGGTTTCAAAGGCTTTTTCGGGCTCCGCCGAATAGGAAAGCAACAGCTTCGCGCTCGCGCCCGCATCGGGCTGCGGCACGAATTCATCGCCGAAATACGCGGGAATCTGCGCCCCCAGCCAGCCGGTATTGATGACGGCCCGCGGCACACCGGCAGCCAGCAGCGCCTGCATGTGCAGCTGCAACAGCGGCACGCCCTGTACCCTGAGCAGCGGCTTGGGCGTGACATCGGTCAGCGGCCTCATGCGCTCGCCCCGGCCTGCGGCCAGCAGCATTGCAGGGGGTTGCACCAGGAGGGAAGCAGCGTTTTCTACAGTCATTGCAATCAGCTTTTCAACACGGTTTGAGGTGCGCAAGACACCTGTTTCTGGGGTTGCACTGTAGAGCATTGACCCGCATCCCGCCTGCGAAAATTGGGCCTCCATTAAAATGATGGGCTTAGCAGAATTACCCCTCCTTTTCGGAGCGCCCTGATGGCCAACACTCAAAATATGGCGAATGCAATCCGTGCACTCGCAATGGATGCCGTTCAACAAGCCAATTCCGGCCACCCCGGTGCCCCCATGGGCATGGCCGACATGGCCGTAGCGCTGTGGAGCCGCCACCTCCAGCACAACCCCGTGAACCCTCACTGGGCCAACCGCGACCGCTTCATTCTGTCGAACGGTCACGGCTCCATGCTGATCTATGCGCTGCTGCACCTGAGCGGCTACGACCTGCCCATCGAAGAGCTGAAGAACTTCCGTCAGCTGCACAGCAAGACTGCCGGCCACCCCGAAGTGGGCATCACTGTCGGCGTGGAAACCACCACCGGCCCTCTGGGCCAGGGCATCACCAATGCCGTGGGCTTTGCACTGGCTGAAAAGCTGCTGGCTGCCGAGTTCAACAAGGACAAGCACGAGATCGTCGACCACCACACCTATGTGTTCCTGGGCGATGGCTGCCTGATGGAAGGCATCTCGCATGAAGCCGCTGCCCTGGCCGGTGCCTGGAAGCTGAACAAGCTGATCGCCCTGTACGACGACAACGGCATTTCCATCGACGGCAAGGTGACCCCCTGGTTCATCGACAACACGCCCGAGCGCTTCGAAGCCTACGGCTGGAACGTGATCCGCGCCGTGGACGGCCACAATGTGGACGCCCTGGACAAGGCCATCGCCGCTGCCAAGAAGAGCGCCGACAAGCCCACGCTGATCTGCTGCAAGACCCATATCGGCAAGGGCTCGCCCAACCGTCAGGACACGGCCAAGGCCCACGGCGAACCTCTGGGCGCCGAAGAAATTGCACTGACCCGCGCGGCTCTGGGCTGGACTTACGGCCCCTTCGAGATCCCTGCCGACGTCTACACTGACTGGAACGCCAAGGATCTGGGCACCAAGGCCGAAGCCGCCTGGAACGAAAAGTTCGCCGCCTACACAGCCGCCTTCCCCGAGCAAGCCGCCGAGTTCACCCGCCGCATGGCTGGCGATCTGCCCGCCAACTTCGGTGAAATCGCCGCCAAGATCGCCTCCGACGCCCATGACGCCGGTGCCACCGTGGCCAGCCGCAAGGCCAGCCAGCTGGCTCTGGAAGGCCTGACAGCCGCTCTGCCCGAGCTGCTGGGCGGCTCTGCCGACCTGACCGGCTCCAACCTGACCAACACCAAGTCCACGCCCTCTTTCCGCGTGGACGACAAGGGTGCCGTGGTCAAGACCGAAGAAGGCCAGATCGGCCGCCACATCAACTACGGTGTGCGCGAGTTCGGCATGGCCGCCATCATGAACGGTGTGGCGCTGCACGGCGGCTTCATCCCCTACGGCGGCACCTTCCTGACCTTCTCCGACTACAGCCGCAACGCCATCCGCATGGCAGCGCTGATGAAGCAGCGCGTGATCCACGTCTTCACGCACGACTCCATCGGCCTGGGCGAAGACGGCCCCACCCACCAGTCCATCGAACACGCAGCCTCCCTGCGCCTGATCCCCGGTCTGGACGTGTGGCGCCCCGCCGACACCACCGAGACCGCAGTGGCCTGGACCGTGGCCCTGAGCCAGAAGAACAAGCCCACAGCCATGCTGCTGAGCCGCCAGAACCTGGCTTACTCGCCCAAGAGCGAAGACGCTCTGGACGACATCGCCTGCGGCGCCTACGTGCTCTCCGAGCCCAAGGATGTGGGCCTGAAGGGCAAGAAGGCCCAGGCCGTGATCATCGCCACCGGCTCCGAAGTGCAGCTGGCTCTGGCTGCCCAGAAGCAGCTGGCCGAACGCAAGATCGCCGTGCGCGTGGTTTCCATGCCCAGCACAACGACCTTCGACAAGCAGGATGTGAAGTACAAGAAGGCCGTGCTGCCCGCCGGCCTGCCCCGCATTGCAGTGGAGATGGGCGTGACCGACTTCTGGTGGAAGTACGGCTGCGCCGCCGTGGTCGGCATCGACACCTACGGCGAATCCGCTCCCGCAGGCGTGCTGTTCAAGCACTTCGGCTTCACCGCCGAGAATGTGGCCGACACCGTGCAGGTGGCCCTGCAGAACGCTGGCAAGTAAGCGAAAAAGGGGCCTCGTGCCCCTTTTTTCCGGCTGAAGCTTGCGCACCCGCAGTCCTCAGCCATCCGGACCAGGCCCCAGGGTGCCGAGTCCGGGCACAATCCGCTCCGGTTTTTCATTACTCACTATCTACGAGGCAACTATGACGATCAAGGTTGGTATCAACGGCTTCGGCCGCATTGGCCGCAACGTGCTGCGCTCCGCAGTGCAAAACTTCTCCGACATCGAAATCGTCGGCATCAACGACCTGCTGGAGCCTGACTACCTGGCTTACATGCTGAAGTACGACAGCGTGCACGGTCGTTTCGACGGTGAAGTTTCTGTCGAAGGCAACACCCTGGTCGTCAACGGCAAGAAGATCCGCCTGACCCAAGAGCGCGATCCCGCCAACCTGAAGTGGAACGAAGTCGGCGCCGACATCGTGATCGAGTCCACCGGCCTGTTCCTGACCAAGGAAACCGCCCAGAAGCACATCGACGCCGGTGCCAAGAAGGTCATCCTGTCCGCTCCTTCCAAGGACGACACTCCCATGTTCGTGTTCGGCGTGAACCACGGCACCTACAAGGGCGAAGCCATCATCTCCAATGCTTCGTGCACCACCAACTGCCTGGCTCCCGTGGCCAAGGTGCTCAACGACAAGTGGGGCATCAAGCGCGGCCTGATGACCACCGTGCACGCAGCGACTGCCACGCAAAAGACCGTGGACGGCCCTTCCAACAAGGACTGGCGCGGCGGCCGCGGCATTCTGGAAAACATCATCCCCTCCAGCACTGGCGCTGCCAAGGCCGTGGGCGTTGTGATCCCCGAGCTGAACAAGAAGCTGACCGGCATGTCCTTCCGCGTGCCTACGTCTGACGTGTCAGTGGTCGACCTGACCGTGGAGCTGAACAGCGAAGCCACCTACGAAGAAATCTGCGCCGAAATGAAGGCCCAGTCCCAAGGCGCCCTGAAGGGCGTGCTGGGTTACACCGAAGACAAGGTCGTCGCCACCGACTTCCGCGGCGAGACCTGCACCTCCGTGTTCGATGCCGAAGCCGGTATCGCCCTGGACAAGACCTTTGTGAAGGTCGTTTCCTGGTATGACAACGAGTGGGGCTATTCCAACAAGTGCCTGGAAATGGTGCGCGTGGTGGCCAAGTAATCTTCACGATTACATGCCAAAACAAGCTCAAACGCTTACCAGATAAGCGCTGACAGCTATCAAAAAGCCAGCATGGGACGCCATGCTGGCTTTTTTTCGCCCCGCAAGACCGGAGTCGGCCGGAGCATGTCTCGGATACATTTGTAACACGCAGCCGCCACCCACGCCCAAGAGCATGAAGCGCTGCCACTTCCTCGGACAAGGCCGCCATGTTTATTGCGATTCCTCTTGAGAACAAGCCTTCCTGGCGCTCACCGCCCTGGATGACGGTGCTGCTCATCATCATCAACTGCGTGATCTTCTGGGGCTGGCAGGCGCCCGAGGAACATGCCGTGGAAAAAGCGGCCCGGCAATATGCCCAGACCGCTTTGCCAACGCTGGAGCTGCCACCATTCCTGGCCTATCTGGAGGAGCAATCCGCCCAGGGCAGCAAGCGTTTTGACCAGCACACGCTGCAGGCCGTGCGAAAGCTCTATCAGCACAAGGCCTATGCCCAGCTCTATGCGCTGCTGTGGCAGGAAAAGAAATTCCGTCAGCGCCTGCTGGACGGCCAGGTCATTACCGCCAGCCACCCGCGCCATGCGCAGTGGCTGGCTGCACGTGCCGCCTTCGCGCCCCATGAGCCGCGCGGCAGCTTCACAGAGCGCTGGTCCATGAGCTATGAGAATGGCGCCGGCTGGCAGCCCCTGCAGGCCTTCACCTCCATCTTTCTGCATGGCAGCACCAGTCATCTGCTGGGCAATATGGTGTTTCTGTTCCTGTTCGGCTTCACCCTGGAGCTGGCTTTGGGGGCCTTCACCTATCTGGCCTTTTATGTGATCGGCGGCATCGGCGCCTCGCTGTTCGCGCTGATGTTCTATGCCGGCACGGGCGGTTACGGCCTGGGGGCATCGGGTGCGATTTCGGCCCTCATGGCCATGTATGCGGTGATGTACCGCATGCGGCGCATCCGCTTCTTCTACATGCTGCTGTTCTACTTCAACTACGCAAGCTGGCCAGCCCTGATCATGCTGCCGGTCTGGATGGGCGTGGAGCTGCTGCAGCATCTGCTGGGTGGCAAGCAGGTGGCCTATATGGCCCACTTTGGCGGTCTGCTGATGGGCGCCCTGCTGATGTGGAGCCATATGCGTCTGCAGACCGTCGCGGCGCCGGTCAACGAAGAAGAGCAGGCCCGGGCCGCCGCCCGGCCGCTGGCCGAGGCCGTGGCCCGAGCCCAGCGCCATACCGATGCGCTGGCATTTGACCGTGCTGCTCCGGCCTGGCGCGAAGCGGCACGTCTGGCCCCCTCGGACCTGACCATTCTGCGGGCCTGGTTTGAAAGCTCTCGCCATCAGCCCGCCAGCGAGGACTTTCATGCTGCGGCGCGACGTATCTTCAAGCTGCCGGCCACCACGGACGCCGAACGCCAGCTGCAACTGGCCAGCTATCGCAGCTATCAGCAGCGCGCACAGCCTGGAATGCGCATGAGCGCCGACACCATGCATGGCCTGGTGCGCAGCTTCGTGCGCCTGGGAGCCCTGCCCGAGGCCGAAAAACTATGCCGCTCCCTGCACAAGCTGGCAGACCATCCCCAATGGCCGGCAAGCTTGCTGCTGCTGGTCAACGGCCTGGCCCAGGCCGGACGTGTGCAGGAAGCCAAAGCCTGGCTGCCCCTGCTGCAGCAATCGGCACCCGAGGAAGCTCTCACGCGCTGGCTGGCACAACAGCGCTAGCCAGCGTCGAGCCACGCTCAGGTCTTGGCCTCAAGCTCCTGCAGCTCATTACGCAGCACCCACTGCGCCTCCTTGGTGCTCTCGTGCTCGGGAAAGAGCTGCTTCATGCGCATGTAAACGGCCACCCCCTGCAAGGGCTGCTCCACGCCCTGCTTGTAGGCGCGCACCATCAACTCCAGCATGGGCGGGATCAGGGTGCTGCCGGCAAAGCGCTTTTCAAAATCCTTGGCCAGTATCAGCACATACCTGGGCTTGCCGGCCTTCCAGGCCTGCTGTGCCAACTCGTAACTGAGCTGGGCCGAGTCGGGCTTGAAGTCCGGCTTGCGCTTGACGCAGCTCACCCAGGCTTCCAGGGCCTCGCTGGCGCGCTGCTGGGCGAGCAGCATGGGAATGAAACGCTGGCCCAGCTCCGCCAGGGCATCCGCGCGTTCGGTCAGCTTGAGCACCCGGAAGTAACGGCGGCAATCGGGCAGGCTCTCATAGTCCTGCCGCTGCCATTCGCGCGCCTGGTTCACGGCCTCATCCATCTTGTTGTCCTGCACCAGCCTGGCCACCAGCGCATCGCGACGCCTGGCCTCCAGGTCCGCAGGGTCGATCTGCACGGTCGCAGGCCCCTCGGGCGCCTGCACGGGATCGATATCCAGAGCTGCATGATGCTGGTACATGACATAGCCGATCATGGCCGCCATCACCCAGGTGAAATAAATCATCACAAAGCTCACCAGGGGAAGTACCAATCCAGGTGCCGCAACCTTGAGCAGCATCGCCAGGACCATGGGCGAGCCCTGCTGCAGCAGAAACAGGAAAAAGCACAGCAGCAGATAGGACTTGCCGATACCGAAAATCGTCGCCAGCAGCTCGAACGGATTAACGGCCGAGCTCAGGCTATTGGTATTGATCAGCACCATCCAGGTGGCAGGAATCAGGAAAGCCACCAGCAGATTGGCAACCACGCCCAAGGTAAGGCTGCGGGTCGCCATAAAGCCCACAAATATCCCGAAAACGACGAGTACCCCGAAAAATTTCCAGGGCAGCCATTTCCAGTCCTCATCGACCTGACTGGAACGGAAATCGGAGCTATGGGTAATTCCACGAGATGCGAGTGCCGAAACCTTGAATGCATAACGGCTGACTGCCAGCATCAAGCCCAGACCCACAAACAAGATTCCAATCCACCCGAACATCAAGCCATAACTGCATGCCGACAACAGCAATGCATAGAGCAAAGGCTCTGTCTGCAGAGGAAACAGAAAAAAGCTATTGAGCTTTTGCCAGAACGGAGGGATTTTCCACTCGGAAGAATCACCTTTTTGGTGAACACCACGTATCGAATTCAATGCCTGCTCTCCCACTCTCGGTTTGATGAATCATCTGCAAGCCCGCTTGCAGTGACCTAATCCGCTCTGGTATTGCCCGATTTTTCTTTGAAATCGGGTCATTGCGGAATTCTGCGGTAGAAATTCGCCCCGAATCCAAATACCGATAAACAGCCGGCATATTGCTTTTTTCGCTTGCCAGAAACCCCGTAAATGCTTTTGCAGTCATGCTTGCTGGCCAAGCCGCCTTGACCTGATAACGGATATGACTGCAAGGATTGCAGGCAGCGCTTAAAGTGGCCCAGGTTTTATGGAGAAGCAGCGAATGATTCACAGCGCACACGCACAAAGCAGCCCCGCCCCGTATCGCATCACTCTGACCGATGCCCAAGGCCATGTCTGGCATGCCGATGAACCCGTGAATGATGGCGGCGCCGACACCGCGCCCAACCCCATGCAGCTCATGCTCTCGGCCCTGGGAGCCTGCACGGCCATCACCCTGCATATGTACGCGGGTCGCAAGCAGTGGCCGCTAAGCCATGTCGATGTGGATCTGCAACTCAACCCCGATGGCAAGCCCGCGGATGCCAACCAGATCACGCGCAGCATCACCCTGCATGGCGAGCTGGACGACGAGCAGCGCCAGCGCCTGCTGCAGATTGCCAATGCCTGCCCCGTGCACAAACTGCTGGAAGGCAAGGTTTCCATCCCCACCGCCTTGACCGAAGCCGCACAGGCTTGAAAAAGACACCTCACGCCCACACTGCGTGGTGCTCGCTTCCTCCGGTAGCGACGCTTTTCATCTTGGGGACTGCCCGGCGATAAAAAAAGCCCTGCAGTCACCTGCAGGGCTTTGGTCGCTGTTGCGTGTAACTTGATTACACCGTCACCTCCAGCGCACCGACTTCCACATAGTGTTCGAACTCACGTTTGGCCAGCGATGCGGTTTCGGGCTGCTGGTCCTCGGGGTCGACCCAGGACAGCACATAGCTGGCGATGGCGGTATCGACCTTCATCTCTATGCCCATGGGAATCTGCTCGGACGGACCATCTCCGACACGATGCTCCACCTTGCCTGTGACGCGAGCGGCAAAGTGCTCGGGATACAGCTGGATCTCGACTGCCGAGATCTGGTTGCCTTGAGTGCTGTGTTCGTTCATGTTTATTCCTCCTGCAGTTGTTAGGTCGCCGCGCACGAATTGCGCCACGTGAAAGCCACTGCTAGCGGCCTACGCCTTTAACTTAGCCGACTCCTGGCGGAGTCCTTGTCAGCCTATTGGCTGAATCCTCACAGTGATGTAACTGCGTGCAAGGCGTTGCTGCATTCTGCCGTCTGATTGCGCGAATACCGCATATCCCTGACACTCGAATCTCTTCGCCGTCAGGATTTGTCATGAGTGAATCAAAGAACTTACAACGTCTACCCACCCGTATAGCCGATGTCGGCGGCATCCCCATCCACCGTGCCATTCCTCAAGCCGCGCTGCGCAAAGTAGGGGCCTGGTGCTTCCTCGACCACGCCGGTCCGGCCGTCCCCCCTCCACCCGGCATGCAGGTCGGGCCCCACCCTCATATCGGCCTGCAGACTTTCACCTGGATGATCGAGGGCGAGGTACTGCACCGCGACAGCCTGGGCAGCGAGCAGATCATCCGCCCCGGCCAGGTCAATCTGATGACGGCCGGCCGCGGCATTGCCCACTCCGAAGAAGCCCAGACACTGGGCGTGCATGCAGCACAGTTGTGGATTGCCTTGCCCGACAGCCATCGCGATACTGCGCCCCGCTTCCAGCATTATCCCGACCTGCCCAGGACCGAGATCGGCGACTTTGCCGTGACCGTGCTGGCCGGTGAAGCCCTCGGTCTGGCGGCCCCCGCAGAAGTCCACTCCCCGCTGATGGCCGTGGACCTTCTGGCCTGCGGCACAGCAGGCCAAGCGTGTGCCACCATGCCGCTGCGCGTCGACTTCGAACATGCGGTGATGAGCCTGTCAGGCGAGGTGAAGGTCGAAGGCCAGGTTCTGCCCTCGCAGGAGCTGATTTATCTGCCTGTGGGCACGCGGGAAGTGCAGCTGGAATGCACACCTGGCAGCCGCCTCATCATCATCGGGGGCGAACCCATGGATGAGGCCATCTTGCTGTGGTGGAACTTTGTGGCCCGCACCACCGAAGAGATGCAACAGGCCCAGCAGCAATGGGAGGCGGAGGCGGCCACTGATGCGGAACTAGTCAACGGCCAGCCACGCCGTTTTGGCAAGCCCGTGGCCTCGCCTCTGAAGGCGCTGCACTCTCCCTCACTGGCTGGCGTCAGCCTGCGCGCCTCCAGATAATCCTGCCGGCGCTTATTCAATTCGCACCAAATTGGTGCGAATTGAATTTTTCAACAAGAAAAATAGAAGCATCTTTGCAATTTTTGAAGGCTTTTAAAAGCTTTTGGCGGCAATGCACTCTCTTCAAGAGAAGGCAATCCGGACGTTATGCATGAAACGTTTGGACTCATGCATGCCAAGCTTTCATAATCGAGCCAACGCCCTGGCCACGAGAATGCGACCGCCGCTTTTCGTCCGGGGCGTTGCCACGTCCTGCCCAACTCAACTTTGCAAAGAAAGCCGATCAATGCGTCAAGAACATGACTTCATTGGCATCAAAACCATCCCTCCCGACGCGTACTGGGGCGTTCATTCCGCACGCGCAGTGGAAAACTTCCCCATCACCGGTCACTCGGTCGCGCACATGCCCGAGCTGATCCGCGCGTTTGCCTTTGTCAAAAAGGCCGCGGCCCAGGCCAATCTGCAGTTTGGCGCCATCAATCTCAAACAAGCCACCGCCATCTCCCAAGCCTGTGATGATCTGATTTCCGGCCAGCTGCACGAGCAGTTTGTAGTCGATGTGATCCAGGGCGGCGCTGGCACCTCCACGAATATGAACGCCAATGAGGTGATCGCCAACCGTGCACTCGAGCACCTGGGATTGCCCAAAGGCACTTACGACGTGATCCACCCCAACGATCATGTCAATGCTTCGCAGTCCACCAACGACGCCTACCCCACAGCCGTCAAGCTTGCCACCTACGCTGGCATCCAGAAGCTGCTGATCGCCCTGGCCGAGCTGCGCTCGGCCTTCGAATCAAAGGCCGGCGAATTCGCCCATATCCTGAAAATCGGCCGCACACAATTACAAGATGCCGTGCCCATGACTTTGGGCCAGGAGTTTTCCGCTTTTGCAGCCATGATCGCCGACGATGAAAAGCGTCTGCGCGAGTCCGCCTATCTGATGACCGAAGTGAACATGGGTGGCACGGCCATCGGCACCGGTATCAACGCACCCGTAGGCTACGCCGACGCCGTGACCAAGGCCCTGGCTGAGATTTCGGGCGTCCCCGTCGTCAAAGCCGGCGATCTGATCGCCGCCACGGGAGATACCGGCGCCTTTGCCGACATTTCCGGCATCTTGAAGCGTGTTGCAGTCAAGCTATCCAAGATCAGCAATGACCTGCGCTTGCTCTCCTCGGGCCCTCAAGCAGGTGTGGCAGACATCAAGCTGCCGGCGCGCCAGGCCGGCTCGTCCATCATGCCCGGCAAGGTGAACCCCGTGATTCCCGAGGTAATGAACCAGGTCTGCTTTGAAGTGATAGGCAACGATGCCGCCATCACCATGGCCGTGGAAGCCGGCCAGTTGCAGCTCAACGCCTTCGAGCCGCTGATGGCCTGGGCTCTGCACAAAAGCCTGAGCCACCTGAGCAGCGCATGCAAGACGCTGCAAGTCAACTGCGTGGAAGGCATTGTGGCCAATGAAGCGCTGCTGGATTCCCGCATTGCCGAGTCGGTGACGCTGGTGACGGCGCTGAACCCTCTGATCGGCTACGAAAAGGCCGCCAAGATTGCCAAGACCGCGATTGCCAACGGCAAGCAGATTGCCGTAGTGGCGGAAGAGCTGGGCATCATGAGCCGGGCCGAAATGAAAAAGCTGCTGGTCGCCGACAAGCTGACCCAGGCCGGCGCATTGACCGCCGCATAAGCACACTCTTTATCGACAATGTAAAAGGGCATGTTCGCCATGAACATGCCCTTTTTGGTTGATATGGTCTTAATAACTTGCTACGCCTGTATTCAAAGGGCAGGAAGCCAAGAACACTTCATATTCAAGCCACTGCGGCATTCTCGTCACTGGGATCATCCACGCCGCGTACGCTTTCACGCAGATTTTTGTCCTTGAGCTTGCCAAGATCGGTTTCCACCGCGCGCTTGAGCTTTTCAATCGCTGCGCTGAAGGCCTCCTTGACCTTTTCGGCTTCCGCATTCACTGCAATGGGGGGGCGACCTGTGGCCCGGGTCTCGAGCACACAGCGTTTGCCTGGGCCGCCAGTGGTCTTGAGGGCATCAACGCCCGTGAGGAAGACCTCCACACGCACCACATACTCCTTCAGGCGGGCCAGCTTGGCATTGATCTCCTCCTGCGCCCATTGAGCCAGAGACTCTCCACCCTGGATGGAATCGTCGGCATGAACCTGTACTTGCATGCAAATCCTCCTAGTCACCAAATGCCGCAACCGCTGCGGCGAAATCTGTAGGGGTGCCATAAAGGCAGGCGAAAACATCGTAACGCCAGAACCTTGTTCTGCCCATCGGGGCTTGTTACGCCAGCAAAGGACAGGGGCTTTGACCATTGTGGAGGCAGCTTCGCCCTGATTTGAAAGAGATAGCAACAAGGGTAGGTTCTACGAGCTTTGCCCTTGAGCCAAAGCAAAAAATGCTGCCCGGTGATTTGCAAAAAGTAAGCGTTCTTACGCCTTGGCCCGTCAGTTAATGCCAGCCTTCGATTCAGGCTCGGCCACAAAGCCGATGCGCGTCAGTCCTGCTGCGTGGGCCCAGCCCATGACCTGTACCACGCGACCGTAGGGAACGCTGGTGTCGGCGCGCAGCTGCACCTCTGCCTGAGGATTGCGCCGCCCCAGCTCTTCCAGTTGCTGCTGCACTGCCGCATCATCCGTCACGGCCCCTTGAATCCAGATTTCGCCGGCTGGGCTGACCTCAACCATCAAGGCATCGCTCTTGCTCACGGCAGCCTGCTGCACTACTGCCTGCGCCTTGGGCAGTTGCACTCGCAAGGTGGCTGCCAGCATGGGAGCAGCCAGAATGAAGATCACCACCAGCACCAGCATCACATCCACCAGCGGCGTGACATTGATGGTGCTGATCGGAGTTTCCGCCCCCTGACGGCGGCTCATGCGACCGAATGCCATGACGCCATCCTTTATGAAGCATCCACTCCGAACTGGGCATGCAGATCATGGGCAAACCCCTCCAGCACAGCCTCCAGCTGGCTGGCCGAACGCCCCAGCAGGTTATAGGCCAGCACAGCAGGCAAAGCGACGGCCAGACCGGCGGCCGTCATGACCAGGGCTTCACCCACAGGCCCAGCAAGCTGAGCGATATCGACCTGACCGCTGCCCGCCAGCGTTCCGAGCGCATGGTGAATGCCCCAGACCGTACCCAACAGACCCACAAACGGTGCCGTTGCACCAATGGTGGCGAGCAAGGTCTGACCCCACTGGAGCTGGACGGACGCCTGGCCCAGAGCCTCACGCAGGCTGCGCAAAAGCCGCTGCCCCTGCGCCGCGCTTTGTGCCAGAGAGCCTTGCGCAGCCATTCCGCCCTGCCCCACAGCATCGGCCATGGCCTGCACCAGCCCCTGTCTATCCAGCGCCTTGACCTGCGCCATAGCCTGGACCAGATTGGGCATCTGCCAGAACGCAGCCACGGCCTGCGGCACGCTGCGGCGCGCTACGGCCATAAACCAGAGCTTGTAGAGGATGACCACCCAGCTGAGCACTGACATCAGCAGCATCAAGGCCGCCGTGGCCCATGTGACCGCATCGCCCTCTGCCAGCCATTGCCACATTCCTGCAGACATCTCTCACCTCGCTCCCAGAAACAGCAAGGGGCCGTCACGGCCCCTTTGCAAATTGCGCGGTCAGCGCAGCTTCAGCACATCGTACATATCGTACTGGCCGGTCTTTTTGTCGGCCAGATAGCCCACGGCACGCAGACTGCCGTTGGCATAGCCTGCACGGCTGCTGGACTTGTGCGAGATCTCGATGCGTTCGCCCGTACCTGCAAACAGCACGGTGTGGTCGCCAACGATATCGCCGCCGCGCACGGTGGCAAAGCCAATGGTGTCTGCCTTGCGCTCGCCGGTGTGGCCAAAGCGTTCATACACGGCTCGGTCGGCCAGCTTGGTGCCCTGGGCTTCGGCAATCACCTCGCCCATCTTCAGGGCCGTACCCGAGGGTGCGTCGACCTTGTGCTTGTGGTGGGCCTCGACGATCTCGATGTCGTAGCCGCCTTGCTGCAAGGCCTTGGCCGCCATCTCCAGCAGCTTGAAGGTCACGTTCACGCCCACGCTCATGTTGGGGGAGAAAACGATGGAAGTTCTTTGGGCAAACTCGGCGATCTGCGTCTTTTGCTCATCCGAGAAGCCCGTGGTGCCGATGACCACGCCCACGCCCAGATCGGCCGCAACGGCCAGGTGCTCCATCGTGCCTTCGGGGCGCGTGAAGTCGATCAGGCAGTCGGCCTTGGACAGGGCTGCGCGCACATCGCTTTCGATCTTCAGCCCGCTGGGCTTGCCCAGGAATGCAGAAGGATCGGTGCCGATGGAAGGGCTGTCGGCGCGGTCCAGTGCCGCAGCCAACACGCAGTCGCTGCTGTTCAAAATCGCTTCGATCAGCATATGGCCCATGCGGCCGGAGGCACCCGCCACGGCAACGCGCTGAGGGGTGGAGGAATGGGTGGCGGATGCGGTCATGACGCTATCACTCGATCAAATGAAAGACGGCAGGATCGCATCCACGCCGTCATAAAAAGAGAGCATCCACCGCTTTGTGCAAGCGGGGAACAACCTGTTGTGATGCTTAACGCGATTCCAGCGATGGATAGCTGGTGGCGGCGGGCGGCAGATTGGCCGCAGCCTGCTCGGCTTCGGTGTTATTGCGTGCGGGGTATTTGGCCAGCTGGGCTTCACTGGCTTCCAGCTGCGGAACCTTGGGCGTGCCCTTCATGCCCTTGAGGCTGGCCACGAAATCGGACTCGGAAGGCATCTCGTCACCTTCGGCGCGCGCAAAGGCATCGCCATTGAAGAAGACGGTGAGCTTGCGGATTTGCGACTCCACACCGGGGCGATTGATGGTGAACACGTATTCCCAGCGATCGCCGTGGAACACGCTGGTCACGAGGGGTGTGCCCAGGATGTCGCGAATCTGCTGACGACTCATGCCGGGCTGCAAGGCCTCGACCTGCTCCTTGGACACGAAGTTGCCCTGCACGACATCGACCTTATAGGGAGTGACGGCATTGGCGACACGGTGCGCGGCGCCATCGATACTGTTGCAGCCGGCCAGTGCCGCTGCGATTGCCAACGTCAGGGCCAGACCTGAGCGGCTACGGGCTTGAACATGCATGGGTAATGGCATAGGGATATGATCGGGTTCATTGTAGCGGCAGGCCCCGGAGGCACTTGGAGATTCCCTTTATCCGCGTGTAAAGCTTCTTCCAACAAGTGATTCCAGCCTTCCATGTGCCCGTAGTCCACCAAGAGAGCCGACATGAAAAATATTGATGAACTCAAAAGCACGGGCCTCAAAGCCACTTTGCCGCGTCTGAAAATCCTGGAAATCTTCCAGAAGGGTGCCCAGCGCCACATGACGGCCGAAGACGTGTTCCGCGTGCTGCTGGACGAGCGCTCGGATATTGGCCTGGCCACCGTTTACCGCGTGCTGACCCAGTTCGAGCAGGCCGGCATCCTGATCCGCAGCAACTTCGAAAGCGGCAAAGCCGTCTATGAGCTCAACGAAGGCCAGCACCACGATCACTTCGTCTGTACCAGCTGCGGCAAGGTCGAGGAGTTCTATGACGCCGAGATCGAGAAGCGCCAGAACCTGATCGCCAAGGAAAAGGGCTGGGTGATCCAGGATCACTCCATGGCGCTCTATGGCCAGTGCGCCGAGTGCGCCACACGCGCCGCCAAGTAAGGACGCGGCCGTAAACCCAGGGGGCAGGACATGCAGATGTCTTGCCCTTTTTACATTTGGAGAGGACTTCTTTACATAGTTCCATCAGACCTCAAACCAATATCGAGCCGGACTGCTTATGCTGCAGTCATTCCCGTGTTTGAGGAGGTCTGGTTCATGCGGCTGCTGCACTTTTCACCCACCAAGACCCTGCTCAGCCTGGCTGCTGTCGCCCTGACCGCCTGCGCACCGCTGGCTCCCTCATCGGGCCGCCCCAGCCCCGAGATGCTGCAGACGCTGAGCAGCAGCGCCCTGCCCGACAAGCCCAGCGCGCTGCAAAGCCAGCAATGGCTGGACCGGGTCACCTGGGGCGCAACCGACCATGATGCGGCCCGGCTGCAGCAGCAGGGCCTGAAGCGCTGGCTGGCAGCCCAGCTCAGCCCGTCATCCGAGCCCATGCCTGCCGAGGTGCAGCAGCACATCGATGCCCTGGGCATCAGCCAGAAGCCCATGATGCAGATCCAGCGCGAGATTGCCGAGCAGCGTCTGGCCATTCGCAACAGCCAGGATCCCGAGGAAGCCGCGAAACTGCGCGGCGAGCTGCAGCGCCAGCTCAATCAGCTGGGCGCCGAAGCCCAGAAACGCCAGATCTGGCGCGCGCTCTACTCGCCTCACCAGTTGCAAGAGCAGATGACCTGGTTCTGGATGAACCACTTCAACGTCAGTACCCGCAAGGGCGATGTACGCATGTGGGTGGCTGACTATGAGGAGCGCGCCATTCGACCCCATGCGTTGGGCAAGTTCCGCGAGCTGCTGACTGCCAGCATGCGCCATCCGGCCATGCTGCTGTATCTGGACAATGCCAGCAATGCCGCCGGGCGCATCAACGAAAACTACGCGCGCGAACTGCTGGAGCTGCACACCATGGGCGTGGGCAGCGGCTACACCCAGGCCGACGTGCAGGCCATGGCCCATGTGCTGACCGGTGTGGGCTTCAGCATCCGGGAAGCCGATGCCCCGCCGCCCAAGCTGCGCCCCGAACGCCAGGGTGACTATGTGCGCCATGGCTTCTTTGAATTCAACCCCAACCGCCACGACTACACCCCCCAGGTCTTGCTCGGCAAGCCGCTGGAAAAAAGCGGCCTGGCCCAGGTCAACGAGGCGATAGACCGCATAGTGGCTTCGCCAGTCACCGCACAGTTCATAGCGCGCAAGCTGTCCGTCTATTTTCTCGGCGACAAGCCGCCCCCTGCCGTGGTCGACCACGTGGCACTGGCCTTCGAGCGCAGCCATGGTGATATTGCCGCCACGCTGGCGGCCCTGCTGAGCGACCCTCAGGCTCAGCAATTCGGCCAGGGCTTCAAGGACCCGGTCCACTATGTGCTGGGCGCCACACGCCTGGCCTACGACCAGCGCGTGGCCAGCGATGTGTCCCCGGTACAGAACTGGCTCAATCAATTGGGCCAGCCGCTGTACGGCCACGAAACTCCTGACGGCTACCCTCTGGCCCAGTCGGACTGGTCCAGCTCCGGCCAGATGAATGCCCGTTTCGATGTGGCAAGGCAGATTGGCAGCCGCGGCGCGCTGCTGTTCCGCAACAGCCCGCAGCAGCCTCTGGAGAAGCCGCCGTATCCCGAACTGGACAAGCGCAGCAGCGTCCAGGCTCGCCTGCCGGCACTGAGTGCCGCCACCCGCGCCGCACTGGCCCAGGCCAGGAACCCAGCGGACTGGAACAGCTTTTTCCTCTCCGCCCCCGAAATGATGTATCGCTAAGGAGGGCGGCCATGCAAAGACGTCAATTTCTCAGCCTCGGCGCGGCCCTGCCGCTGTTGTGCCAACTGGGCCAAGGTCTGGCCGCGCCCTTGCAAAGCGGCTCGCCCCGTTTTCTGCTGGTCTTCCTGCGCGGCGCCTACGACAGCAACAGCCTGCTGGTGCCAACCCATAGCGACTTCTACTATCAGGCCAGGCCCAGCATCGCCATAGCGCGCCCGGGATCGGCCGACGGGGCCCTGGCCCTGAACCCTCAATGGGGACTGCATCCCGCGCTGCAAAGCAGTCTGCTGCCGCTGTACGAACAGGGTCAGGCCTGTTTTGTTCCGTTTGCGGGCAGCAACGACCTCTCGCGCAGCCATTTCGAAACCCAGGACTCGATCGAGCTGGGCCAGCCCCAGGAAGGAGTGAAAAGCTATCAAAGCGGCTTTCTGAACCGGCTGACCCGGGTGCTGCAGGCCGACAGCCAGAGCCGGCTCAGCCTCAGTCCCATGGCGTTTACCGCCCAGCTGCCGCTATGTCTGCGCGGCAGCGCCCAGGTGGCGAACATGGCGCTGGCATCCGTGCGCAAGACGGCCGTGGACGAGCAGCGCAGCCAGATCATTGCCTCCATGTACCAGGGCTCGAGCCTGGAAGTCCCGGTGCGCGAAGGCTTTGCGGTGCAGCGTGCCGTGCAGCGCAGCATGCAAGAGGAAATGGACCAGGCCGGGCGCAATGCCATCAGTGCCAAGGGTTTCAGCCTGGTAGCCCAGCGCATGGCGCACCTGATGCGCGAGCAGTTCGACCTGGGCTTTGTCGATATCGGAGGCTGGGACACCCATGTCAACCAGGGCGCCGCCAGCGGCAATCTGGCCAACCGGCTCAGCGATCTGAGCCAGGGCCTGGCGACGTTCGCCGAGTCCATGGGAGCCGAGGCCTGGCGCCATACCGTGGTGGCAGTGATCAGCGAGTTCGGCCGCACTTTTCGCGAAAACGGCAACAAGGGCACGGATCACGGCCATGGCACGGCTTACTGGTTTCTCGGCGGCGGCCTTTCGGCCCAGGCCGGCGGCAAGGTGCTGGGCGAGCAGATCGAAGTCACCGAAAAAGCGCTGTTTCAGAACCGCGACTACCCCGTGCTCAACGAATACCGCTCCCTGCTCGGCGGCCTGTTTGCCCGCATGTACGGCTTGAACGCATCGCAGCTGCAGCAGATCTTTCCGGCCTCGCAGCCCGGCAGGCTGCAGCTGGTCTAGAACGACTCGCCGCTTTCCATGGCGCGGCGGTGGCGCATCACGAATTCCTGGTAGGTGTCGATGCCGCGCAGCTGCAAAATGGCATTGCGCACCGCAGCTTCCACCAGCACGGCGATGTTTCGGCCCGCCACCACCTGGATCACGACCTTGCGCACGGGCACGCCCAGCACATCCTGAGTCAGCGGCTCGGCGGGCAGGCGTTCGTATTCGCGCTCCATGGTTTCCTTGCGCACCAGATGCACGATGAGCTTGAGCCGCATCTTGCGTCGCACGGCCGTCTCGCCAAAGATGGCGCGAATATCGAGCAGGCCAATGCCGCGCACCTCAAGCAGGTTCTGCAGCAGCTCGGGGCATTTGCCTTCGACCGTGGTCTGGTTGATGCGATACAGGTCCACCGCATCGTCGGCCACCAGGCCATTGCCGCGCGTGACCAGCTCCAGCCCCAGTTCGCTCTTGCCCAGACCCGATTCGCCCGTGATCAGCACCCCCATGCCCAAAATATCCATGAACACGCCGTGCATGGTGATGCGATCGGCGAAATGCTTGGACAGATAGGCACGCAGCACGTCGATGACGAAGGCCGACTGCTCCTTGGTGGAGAACAGCGGGATATGCGCGCGCTCGCACATGGAGATCAGCTCGTCAGGCGCGTCCTGCCCGTCGGCCAGCACCAGCACCGGCGGCTCCAGCGTGACGATGCGGGCGATGCGGCGCAGGCAGTCCTGGGAGGTGGCATTGGTCAGGTAAGCGATTTCACGCTCGCCCAGCACCTGCAGCCGGTAGGGGTGGATGTAGTTGAGATAGCCCACCAGATCGGCACCCGAGCGCGCCGAGCGCACGGCCATTTCGTCGAAGCGGCGCTCGGAGGCGCCCAGCCCCGCTATCCACTGCCAGCGCAGGCTGGAGTTGCGAAATGCCTCGAACAGTACGTCGGCACTGATGGCGCTGGGTCTCATGGCAAGGCCCTGTCAGTCAAAGAGAAGGGCCAGGACTCAGGCCTGGGAGGTGATGGAGGACTGCCAGCTGTCGATCATGCCGTGCAGCTGCTGCGCATCGGTGGACGACTTCAGGCGCTCGCGCAACTGGCTGTCGCTGAGCAGCTCGGCGATCTCGGAGAGAATTTCCAGGTGCTTTTGCGTCGCGGCCTCGGGCACCAACAGGAAGATCAGCAGGCCGACCGGCTGCTCATCGGGCGCATCGAAGCCGATGGGGCTGGCCAGCTGGAACACGGCCGCCATGGGAGCCGTCAGGCCCTTGATGCGGCCATGGGGAATGGCAACTCCATGCCCCAGACCGGTGGAGCCCAGGCGTTCGCGTGCGAACAGGCTATCGGTGATCAGGGCACGGGACAGACCATGCAAGCTCTCAAAGAGCAAACCCGCTTCCTCGAAAGCGCGTTTCTTGCTGGTGACATCAACGCTCACAAGCACTTGAGCGGCGGGAAGGATAGAAGCTAGGCGATTCATGGTGTGATCAACAATTATGCACCGCAGCGCTGAAAACCGTGGGGAAACCCTGATCACCATCAAAAACCGCCCCGTAGGGCGGCGCTTTTAGCGTTGTAACAAGGCGACAGCCCTGCAACAAACCGGCGCAAAAGCTAGGTTTGCGCCTCGCTTTCATCAACCTGACACCTGCGCCAGCTGCAAGCCCCCGGAGTCCAGTCGCTTGGCTGTGGCACGCGGGCCTTGCTGACGAGTCTTGTAGCGCATCACCACACGGTCGAGTTTGTCGGCCAGGGCATCCACGGCGGCATAGAGGTCGAAATGCTGCGTCTCCACGAACAAGTCTTGCCCTTTGACGCGCACCGTGCAACCGGCGCGCTGTCGTTTGTCTTTTTCCTTTTGCTTGTGGACTGTGAGCAGTACCTTCACGTCCACAACCTGATCGAAGTGCCTGAGAATGCGTTCCAGCTTGGCCATGACATAGCTGCGCAGCGAGGGAGTGACCTCCAGGTGATGCCCGCTAATCGTCAAATTCATAACAAAACACTCCTTAGCTCTCGGTGAAATCACTGCGGTTTCACAGCGCCTGATGGCTGTGCCGCAGCCTGGCAGTTCGGAATGCGCATTCGTCTTTGCTGTGAACCCACTATGCGCCCGCCCCACGCCAAAGGCAACGAAAAGACCGTGATAGCGCAGGCTCGCCAGGGGCCTTGTTTGACGGTTTGATGACAGCCGGTTTTGCCGCCACAATGAGTGGCTTTGACCCGCATGCAAGGGATACGCCTGCATGCCCCAGGGCCTCGATCGCAGCAGGCGCGCACTGGCAAAGACCGTGACCGTCCAAACCCCTGCCTGCGCCATTAAAATCGCGTTTTTACGCAGCCGCCTCTCGGGCCTGCGACGCTGGCAGCCCCTTGGGCTTTCAGGCGCCTGCTGACCGACTGCACGCCTGAATTGCCTGACAGCCCCTATCTCGACCATGACCACCCAGCCCTCCGCCCTGCATACCTCCAACATTGCCTCGCTGCCCTTGCTCGCGCGTGGCAAGGTCCGCGACAACTACGCCGTGGGCGATGACCGCATCCTGATGGTGGCCTCCGACCGCCTGTCTGCCTTTGACGTGATCATGGGCGAGCCCATCCCCGGCAAGGGCGTGCTGCTGACGCAGATGGCGCTGTTCTGGTTCGACAAGCTGGGCCATATCTGCCCCAACCACCTGACCGGCGAAGCGCCCGAGTCCGTGGTCAAGCCCGAGGAAGTCAAGCAGGTCGAGGGCCGCTCCATGCTGGTCAAGCGCCTCAAGCCCGTGCTGATCGAGGCCGTGGTGCGCGGCTATCTGGCCGGCAGCGGCTGGAAGGAATATCAGGAATCGCAATCGGTCTGCGGCGTGAAGCTGCCCGCCGGCCTGACCAATGCCGCCAAGCTGCCCGAGCCCATCTACACCCCCGCGGCCAAGGCCGAAATGGGTGACCACGACGAGAACATCACCTACGAGCGCACCGTGGAAATGGTGGGCGAGCAACTCGCTGCCCAGATCCGCGACACCGCCATCCGCATCTACAAGGAAGCGGCCGAGATCGCGCTGACCAAGGGCATGATCATTGCCGACACCAAGTTCGAGTTCGGCCTGACCGAAGACGGCACCCTGGTGCTGATGGACGAGGTGCTGACCCCCGACAGCTCGCGCTACTGGCCTGTGGAAGGCTACGAGGACGCGCTGGCCAAGGGCGAGAACCCGCCCAGCTACGACAAGCAGTTCGTGCGCGACTGGCTGGAGCAGGCGCAGGTCAACGGCAAGGCCTGGGACAAGAAGGCTCCCGCGCCCCGCCTGCCCAAGGAAGTGATCGACAGGACGGCGGCCAAGTACCGCGAAGCGCTGGATCGCCTGACCGCCTGAGCGATCAGTCCCAAGCGAACAAAAGGCCCCCGGAACAGAAATCCGGGGGCCTTTTTTGATAGCTTCTTGCGCTTTCAGATAAAGGATTTCAGCATTAAATAACGCTGAAATCCTTTATTAGCATGCGCTTGCAGCTATGTTTTTAGTGGTGGTGGCCGTGACCGCCGTGCACATGCTTGTGGGCGATTTCTTCTTCGGAGGCCTCACGCACCTCGTTGACCACCGCGCTGAAGCGCAGCGCAAAACCGGCCAGAGGGTGGTTGCCGTCCAGCAGGACCACGGGGCCCTTGATCTTCACCACGTTGTAGATCTGGGGCAGGCCCTGGTCGTTGGTGCCGCGCAGCTGGCCGCCCACCTTCACGCCCGCAGGGAACTCGCCCTTGGGAATGGTGCGCTGGAGGCTTTCGTCGCGCTCGCCGAAGGCGTCCGCCACGGCCAGGTCCACAGTCACGACATCGCCTTTTTGCTTGCCGTCCAGAGCGGCTTCGACCTTGGCGAAGATGTTGTCATAGCCGCCGTGCAGATAGGCCACATCGCCCTTGTCCAGCAGTTTGACGGCCACGCCGCCCGCAAGCAGCTCGTGAATCTTGTAGTTGATGGTGACGGCAGTGTCTTTGGTGATGTTCATGACGATGGATTTCGAGTGGGGCGGTGCCTGAACCCGAGTCAGGCACCGCGCAAAGCTGCCATTGTCGGCGACTCGGGCTATTCCAGTGTCACGCCCGTGGCCTTAACCACGCCGCGCCATTTGTCCACGTCGGCGCGGATCTGCTGCGCGAAGGCCTCGGGCCTGCTGGCCACGGGCTCGGCGCCCAGGCCGCGCAGTTGCCGGGTCACCTCGGGGTCGCGCACGGCCTGGGCGACTGCGGTCTGCAGCGTGTCGAGCACCGCCTTGGGCGTTCCCGCCGGCGCCAGCAGGCCGAACCAGCCCGAGACCTCGTAGCCGGGCACGCTTTCGGCGACGGTGGGAATGTCTGCCGCCCCGGGCCAGCGCTGTGCCGTGGTCACGGCCAGCGCCCGCAGCTTGCCGCTGCGCACGAAGGCGATGGTGGACGGCAGGTTGTCGAAGCCGGCCTGTATCTGCCCACCCATGAGATCGGTGAGCATGGGCGATGCGCCCTTGTAAGGCACATGGGTCATGTCCACGCTGGCCATCATCTTGAGCAGCTCGGCGCTCATGTGCGGAGAGCCGCCGGGGCTGGTCGAGCCGAAGTTGATCTGCCCGGGCCTGGCCTTGGCCAGCGCCAGCAACTCGCCCAGGGTGCGCGCGGGGACGCTGGGATTGACCACGATGATGTTGGGCGTACTGGCCACCACGGTGACCGGCGCGAAGTCCTTGACGGCGTCATAGGGCAGGTTTTTCTGCAGCGCCGAGTTGATGCCGTGCGAGCTGGCCGTTCCCATGACCAGGGTATAGCCGTCAGCGGCGGCCTGGGCCACGGCTACCGAGCCTATGGCTCCGCTGGCGCCGGCCCGGTTCTCGACGACAAAGGGCTGGCGCAGCCGCTCGGACAGCTGGGCCGCCGCCAGGCGCGCGATGATGTCCGTGGTGCCTCCTGCCGGATAGGGCACGATGATGCGCACGGGCTTGGCGGGATAGGCCGGGGCCTGCGCGAAGGCAACAGCCGTGCAGGCCGCCATGGCCAGCGCGGCGGCAGCCAGGGCGCGAAACAGATGCGAGGTCATTGCGGTGTCTCCTGGTGGTGTTTTTTGCAGTACCTACGCAAACAAGAATGCAACAACGGCCGGCCACTTGAGGCACTCGTCTGGCCTCAACCTGTTTTGCGTAAGTCGTGTTTTGGAATATGCGGCGGATGCCCGTGCCGGCTCAGCCCGGCGCACGGCGGCGCAGCAGCGGCACCAGCGCTGCTGGCACGAGCAGCTCGAAGCCCAGGATGGCCGCCGACAGTGCCTTGCCGTAGTTGTCCACCGACAGGCTGCGCGAGACGCCGCCGCCCAGCGCACCGTGCGCCACGAAGTTCAGCGCGTGCAGGTTATCGGCCTCGTAGCGCAGCACCTCGCCGGTGATGGCCCGGCCATGAAAGGCCTTGAAGCGTTCGGCGCTCAGCTGCTGCTTGAGCAGCGCATAGAGCTCGGGCTCGTAGGCAAAAACGGCGATGTTGGAGGTATTGCCCTTGTCGCCCGAGCGCGTATGCGCCACCTGCTCCAGCGGCACCCGGATGTCCTGGTTCATGTCCTGCATGTTTTGCTCCCCTGCTCAGCTCGTGAAGTAGTCGATATGCGCCGTCACCTGCTCGCGCGGCACCAGAGCGGACCACACGCCTATCACCTCGCGCGTGCGCTCCTGGTGCGGCACGCGCTTGCCGGTGTGGGCAATTCCCGAGACCGCCATGCCGTCCACTTCGCGCCCCACTTTCGCCGCCTCCTCGCGCGAACGGGTGCGTGCCGCCACGCGCACGGCCACTTCATAGGGCTCGGGCGCATCCGCCGGCGTGGCAGCGCCATGCACGGCATTCAGACCCAGGAAGTCGATGCGCACCTCTTCGGCATCGAGCTTCACGATGCGCAGGCGCTCCTCCAGGATGCGCCTGGCCAGCTGGGCGCGGCGCAGCGCGCCAGGGCCGGCGTAGAAGAACATGTCCTCGCCGATGAAGCCCTCCGTGCATCCCATGGAGACCTTGAGCGTGGGCGTGCGCGGCTTGCCCGTGAGACCCGTCACGCGCACGCGGTCTGGCGCCAGCTGCTCGATGCGGGCCTGCGTGAAGTCGACCACCACATCGGGCGTGATGTAGTTTGCCGGGTCGTGCACCTCGTAGAGCATCTGCTCCTTGACTGTCTGCAGGCTGATCATGCCGCCCGTGCCGTCCACCTTGGACAGGGTCACGCCGCCTTCGGCATCGACCTCGGCGATGGGAAAGGCCAGGTTCCAGGGCTCGGGCACGTCCTTGAGGCCGGGGTCCGCAAAATACCCCCCGGTGACCTGGGCTCCGCACTCCATCAGATGGCCTATCGCGCTGCCGGCTCCCACGCGCTCGTGATCCAGCAGGTCCCAGCCGAACTCATGCACCATGGGCGCCAGGAACAGCGAAGGGTCGGCCACGCGTCCCGTGACCACGATCTGCGCGCCTTCAGCCAGAGCGTCGACGATGGGGCCGGCCCCGAGATAGGCTTCGGCCGAGATCAGCGAGTGGGCAATGCTCTGCGTGGGCGCGCCGGTCTCCAAAATGGTGGGGGCCAGCGACAGCACGCGGTCGGTGATCAGGCTGCCGCCCACGGCCGCCACTTTGACGCCGGTGATGTCAAGCTCGCGCAGCAGCTCGACAATGCGCCGGGCCGCGCCCTGCGGGTTGATCCACCCCTGGTTGGAGATGATGCGCGTGCCCTGGCGCATGCAGGCAAGCAGCACGGCGCGCATGCGGTCGTCGAGATAGGTGTCGTAGCCCGGGAAGGACGGGTCCCGTCTGGCCCTGACCTGCGCGGCACTGACCGTGGCCTCGGCCATGGTCTCGAAGCACAGGTAGTCGAGCCGGCCATGCTCGGCGTTGAGCGCCGCGGGCTCGATGCGGTCGCCCCACCAGGCGGCTCCTGCGCCTATGCGCAGGATCTTGCTGTCATTCATTGCGCTTGTCTCCGTTGTTCCCCCAGAGCCGGGGGCTGAGACCATTCTGTACAGTCGTTTTTCAAGAGACAACGCATGCGCGCGCACAGCGCATGTGAATCAATTTCACAGGGGGCGAAGACCTTAGATGGACCAGTTCGGCGAGATGACGGTATTCCTGTGCGTGATCGAGGAAGGCAGTTTTTCCGGTGCCGGCCGAAGGCTTGGGCTGTCGCCTTCGGCGGTAAGCAAGCTCATCGCGCGCATGGAGGCACGACTTGGCGTGCGGCTGTTCGAGCGGATTGCCGCAGCCATACGCCTGACCCAGGAAGGCGAGCGCTTTCGCATCGCCAGCCAGCGCGTGGTGCAGGCCATGGAGCAGGCCGAGGCCTGTGTGCGCGTGGCCGATGCCGAAATCTCGGGCACAGTGCGCATCCATACGGCGCTGACCACGGCCAAGTACCTGGTGGCGCCGCGCCTGCACCTGCTGCTGGAGCGGCACCCGCGCCTGCATCTGGACTTCGTCCTGGGCACGGAGCGCGGCGACTTCGTACGCCAGGGCATAGACGTCGCCATCCACAGCGGCAGGCCTACGGAGCAGACGCTGATCGGCCGCCCTCT
This sequence comes from Comamonas testosteroni, assembly GCF_000761245.1. Lineage (GTDB taxonomy): Bacteria > Pseudomonadota > Gammaproteobacteria > Burkholderiales > Burkholderiaceae_C > Comamonas > Comamonas testosteroni_C. Next base: position 60,124 of record NZ_AWOR01000078.1, read on the forward strand.
GATGCTCAGGCCCTGGGTGATAGCCGCGGCGCCGCAGTATCTCGAGCGCTTTGGCCATCCCGAGCAACCCGAGGACCTGCTGCAGCACCGCTGCCTGAACTTCACCATACGCACGCAGTGGAACCGCTGGACCTTCCACGAGGAAGGCGGACTCAAGACCATAGACATCCCCAGCCACATCGGCGCCAACCAAGGCGAGCTGTTGCGCAGCCTGGCATTGCTGGGGCACGGCGTCGTGCGGTTGGCCCACTTCCACATCGCTGCCGACCTGGAGCGCGGAACCCTGGTGCCGCTGCTGCCGCAGTTCCAGGAGCGCAGCGAGGACGACCGCTTCTATCTGCTGTATCCGCGCGGCAGATCCCTGGCACCGCGCGTGCGCGCCGTGGTGGACTTCCTCGCTGGAGAGTTCGGCTGAGCGGGTGTCACTCTAGACATTGCCGCGCGCAGTCGAGCAGGCTGCGCGCCCAGCGCGCACGGGCCGAGGTGTTGAGCCACAGCAGGCCGACCTTGCGTGCGTCCGGGGCGCGGTCGCCCGTGCCGCCAGACCCGCTGCCCGCGCTCCCGTGCGGCAACGCCAGCGCGCACACCTCGCGCCCCTGAGCCAGTACGCTGCCGATGTCGGGCACCAGGCCTACGCCCAGGCCCTGGTCGACCATCATGGCCACGGCCAGCACCGAGTTGAGTTCCATGCGCTCCACGGGGACTATGCCCTGGGCCTTGAGGTAGCGGTCAGCCAGGCGCCCGCCGGCCAGCGCGCGGTCATAGCGCACCAGGGGGCGGCTGCGCAGCAGCGCCAGCGGGTCCTGATGTGCGTCCTCGCGGTGGCACAGCACGACCAGGGGTTCGTCGCGCAGCTCGGCCCAGCAGACGGTCTTAGGCAGATCGAAGGAGGGCTTGAGACAGATCAGCACGTCGAGCTCGGACTGCACCAGGGCGGTGTACAGCTCAGGCGTGAGCCCCGCACGCACGCTGATGCGCACCTGCTCGTGGCGGGCCACGAAGGCCTGCAGGACGGCGGGCAGAAAACCGTGCAGTGCCGTGTTCACCGTGCCCAGGCGCAGCTCGCCGCCATCGGCATCGCCCTGCACCCATTCCCGCAGACCGTCGAAGTCCTGCAGCAGCCGTTGCCCGCGCTCGAACAGGCGCTCGCCGGCCGCGGTGGCGCGCACGCTGCGGCCATGGCGCACCAGCAGGGCAGCGCCCAGCCCGGTTTCAAGCACGCGCATCTGCTGGGCGATGGCCGAAGGGCTGAGGTCGAGCTGGCGCGCGGCTTCGGACATGGAGCCGGTCTGCACGACGCGCAAGAAATTGTGTATGTACTTGACATCCATTTCACACATTTTCTTCAAACAAATGCCAGCCGCAAGCCCTGTTTTCCAGCGCCGGCCTGGACCACACTGCGGACAACGAACTGACAAGGAGACAAAAAATGCGCGAGTCCGATTTCCTCAGCCGCCGCCACTGGCTGTCCATCGCAGCTGCCGGCATGGCCGCCGCCCTGCCCGCCTGGGCCCAGCGTCGCAGCACGCGCATCGTCGTGCCTTTTGCGCCCGGTGGCGGCAACGATGTGCTTGCGCGGCAGATGGCGTACGGACTCAACGACTCCCTGGGCTACGGCATGATCGTGGAGAACAAGGCCGGCGCGGGCGGCAATCTGGGCACGGAGATGGTGGTGCGCGCTGCCGCCGACGGCAGCATCTTCCTGCTCGGCCATACAGGCACGGTGTCCATCAATCCCTCGCTCTATCCGGGCCTCAAGTTCAATGCCTCCACCGATCTGCAGCCGGTAGCCATGTTCGCTTCCTCGGCCTTGCTGCTGGTGGTGCCGGCTGCGTCCCCCGCCCGGAACGTGGCCCAGCTGGCCGAGCTGCTGCGCCGCCGCAGCGGCGAGCTCAACTACGCTTCCAGCGGCTCGGGCACGGGTGGCCACCTCACGGGCGAGATGTTCGCCCATGCCCTTGGCGCCAAGGCCATCCACGTGCCGTACAAGGGCACCGCACCATCGCTGACCGATCTGGTCGGCGGCAATGTGGACTTCAGCTTCGGCGTGATCCCGGCGGCCATGGCCCTGGTGAAGGCCGGCAAGCTGCGCGCCCTGGCCGTGACCGGCGCCAAGCGCCAGCGCCAGCTGCCCGATGTGCCTACGGTGGCAGAGTCCGGTGTGCCGGCCCTGGCGGATTTCGAGAGCTCTTTGACCTATGGCGTGCTGGCCCCCAAGGGCACGACGCAGGAGACCGTCGGCGCGCTGGGTCGCGACATCCTCAAGGTGGCGGCCTCCAGCAGCTTCCAGTCGCGCCTGGAGGTGGAAGGGGCCGTGCCGCTGCTGGGCGACAGCAAACAGTACGCAGCCCGCATCCGCCAGGAAAGCAGCAAGTGGGCGGCAGTGATCAAGGCATCGGGAGCCACGGCCTGAGGCCGGCGCGAGCAACATGACTCTGGTGAACGACTATCTGGGCCCGGCCGGCGGCGGCGCCTGGTTTTCCGATGCGCAGTGGCTGCAGGCACTGCTGCGCTTCGAGTCCGGCCTGGCCCGGGCACAAGCCGATTGCGGACTGATTCCGGAGCCTGCGGCCCAGGCCATTGCCAGCGCCTGCGCGCAGGCGCCCCTGGACCGCGACCGCATTGCCGAGCAAGCTCGCGCCAGCGGTGCGCTGGGCCTGGCCCTGGTCAAGCCGCTGCAGCAGTGGCTGCAGGCGCATGCCCCCCAGGGCCTGCCCTGGCTGCACTGGGGCGCGACCACACAGGATGCCGTGGACACGGCCAGCGCCTTGCTCACCCAGCAGGCGCTGCAGGCACTGCTGGCCGAGCTGAAGGCACTGGTCGCAGCACTGCTGGAGCTGGCCGCACGGCATGCGGCCACGCCCATGCTGGCGCGCAGCCTGCTGCAACCCGCACAGATCACGAGCTTCGGCCTCAAATGCGCACAGTCGGCTGCGGCGCTGCAACGCAGCATCGACCAGCTCGCGCAGCTGGCGCCCCAGGCCTTATGCGTGCAGCTGGGCGGCGCCGTGGGCAATGGCGCAACCCTGGGCACGCGCAGGCTGGCGGTGGAGCGGGCGCTGGCGCGGCACCTGGGCCTCGAGGCCTGCGGCCACAGCTGGCATACGCAGCGCGACAGCTGGATGCGCCTGGCCATGGAAGTGGCTGTGTGCTGCGGCAGCCTGTCCAAGCTGGCGCGCGACTGGTCGCTGATGTCGCAGTACGAGGTCGCAGAGATCAGCGAGGCCGCGCGCGGCAGCACTTCCAGCGCCATGCCGCACAAGCGCAATCCCGTGCACTGCATGCAGGCCGTGGCCCAGACCCAGGCCGTGCCGCCGCTGGCCGCCCTGCTGCTGAGCTGCATGACCCAGGCCCACGAGCGCGCACTGGGTGAATGGCAGGCGGAGGTCGCCCACTGGCCCGATCTGTGGCGCCATGCTCATGGCGCGGCCACCGCACTGCGCCAGGCCGCACAGACGCTGCAGGTCCACCCGCAGCGCATGCTGGAGCATGTGGCCGGCTTGCGGGGCCTGGTGTTTTCTGAGGCATGCGTGCATGCGCTGGCGCCCTTCACCGGCAAACATGAAGCCCTGGCCGCCGTGGAGCAGCTCGCCCCCCTGGCGCTGGAGCAGCAGCGCGAGCTGCAGGAGCTGCTCGTGCAATGGGCCGCCAGCCGCACCACTGCCGAGCTCACCCCCGAACAACTGCCCGCACTGCGGCGCGCGTTGTCCCTGGCCTGCGACCCGCAGCAGGCCGTACAGGCTTCGCAGCGCGAATGCCTGGCCCTTCTGGCCAGCCGTGCGGCAGCCACCCTTGAAGAAAGCCCCGTCAATGCAGAACACGCCCACCTCTGTCCCTGAAGCCACCGACAGCCTGCAGCGCGGCCTGGCCAATCGCCGCCGCGTGCTCGGCGATGCCTGGGTGCAGCGGTCCGTGGAGAACGCGAATGTGCTCAATGTGGAGTTCCAGCGCATGATCACCGCCTATGCCTGGGACGGCATCTGGAGCCGCCCGGGCCTGGAGCGCCGCACGCGCCGCATCATGGTGCTGGCCATCACGGCCGCCATGGGGCGCTGGGAGGAGTTCGAGCTGCACATACGCACGGGACTGCAGGCCGACCCGGCCGACAGCGAGGCCGCGCCGCTGGACCTGGACACCATTCGCGAGGTGCTGCTGCAGACCGCCGTCTATGCCGGCGTGCCTGCGGGCAACACCGGCATGGCGGTCACGCTCAAGGTACTCGGGGAGCTGGGGCGCATGCCGGAGGCCGCCAGCTTCGCCCCTTGAGCCTGGCCTTATCAGGCCAGTGGCGGCTGCTCGTCGATGTCCGAGCCCGGGTAGCGCGCAAAGCGACGGTTCTCGGCGCCATGCACCGGGTCGTTGTCCTTCCAGGGCCAGCCGCCGAACTGGGTGCGGCGATAGTCCTGCATGGCCTGCATGATCTCCTCCTGGGTGTTCATCACAAAGGGACCGTACTGCGCGACCTTCTCGCCAATCGGCTTGCCCTGCAGCAGCACCAGCTCTGCGCTGACATCGCCGGTGTTGACCAGCTCCAGATCGCGTTGAGCGTCGACATGCATGGCCAGATGGCCGTTCACGGTTTCGCCCCCCACGGTCATGCTCTTGCCCACAAAGAAGTAGAGCATGCGATGGGTTTCTGGGCCTGCGGCCTTCGGCATGGTCCAGCGGGCACCGGGCTCCAGCTCCAGCGTCCAGATGGCCACGTCGCTGTCGGCCTGGGAAGCCCAGGACTCGGGCGGTGGCGGCAAGGCCGGGTCCGCGCCGTCCAGGGCTCCGGCCACCACGGTGACAGTGGTTTTGCGGCCCGCCGCATCGCTGAAGCTCAGGCGCGGAATCTGCTCGTTCCAGAACATGGTGAAGTGGGGCTCCACCATCTTGTTCCTCGCAGGCAGGTTCAGCCAGATCTGGAACAGCTCCAGCGGATTGGGCTTGTCGCTGCTCAGCAGCGGAAACATCTCCGAGTGCTGGATGCCTTTGCCGGCCGTGAGCCACTGCACATCACCGCCGCCGAAGCGCGCTGCAGCACCCAGCGAGTCCGCATGGTCGATGCGGCCCTTGCGCACCAGGGTCACGGTCTCGAAGCCGCGATGCGGGTGGCCCGGGAAGCCCGGAATCGGCTCGCCGTGGTACATCGAAAAGCCATTCCGCGCGCTGAAGTCGCTGCCCATCTCGCGGCCCTCGAACTCCACGGCCTGCACGCCCATTTCGCCGTTGCTGGCCGGATAGCTGTCATCGTGGTGAGCGCAGAACAGAAACGGATCCAGGCAGGGCCAGCGCGGCCCCAGCGGGGCGCTTTCCAGAATGGGGGGACGATTCGTGGTCATGGAATTCTCCTCTTGAGAGGCCGCTGCCAGCTGCAGGGCCTGAAGTCTCGAAGATAAGGCCGGCCCACGGGTTTGAAAGACATCACCGCTGGGACAGTACTTGCCGCTTTTGCAACAACGGCAAGCCTGCAGCGCCCGATGGACGCTCAGCCGCGCGGCGGAACGTTCAGGCCTTTTTGCGTCGCCGGGCGGGCCACGAAAGCCTTGAGCACGCGCTGCAGCTCGGGAAACCCGCTCCAGCCCACCAGCTCGGCGGCGTTGTAGCCGTTCTCGTCGACCATATTGCGCACCCAGGGCCAGATGGCGATGTCGGCAATGGTGATCTGCTCGCCCATGATCCACTCGCGGCCCTGCATGCGCTGCTCCAGCACGCCCAGCAGGCGCTTCGATTCATTGACATAGCGGTCACGCGGGCGCTTGTCCTCGAAGTCCTTGCCCGCGAACTTGTGGAAGAAGCCGACCTGGCCGAACATGGGGCCCACGCCGCCCATCTGGAACATCAGCCACTGCAGCGTCTCGTAGCGCGCTGCGGGGTCGGCGGGCAGCAGCGGGCTGCCGCTCTTCTCGGCCAGATAGATCAGGATGGCCGCCGACTCGAACAGCGCCAGCGGCTTTGCGCCCGGGCCTTGCGGGTCGATGATGGCGGGAATCTTGTTGTTGGGGAAGGTGCCGACAAACTCTGGCGTGAGCTGGTCATTGGTCTGGAAGCTGACCAGGTGCGCCTCGTAGGGCAGCTGCATCTCCTCAAGCGCAATCGACACCTTCACGCCATTGGGTGTGGGCAGCGAGTACAGCTGGATGCGCTCGGGGTGCTGCGCGGGCCACTTGCGGGTCACGGAAAAATCGGCGAGGACTTGGGGTTGCGTCATGGGTTTCCTTCGGAGCGTGTTGGCAATCTCTGCGGCCCCGCAAGGGGCTGGCGGCGTGGCCTGGCAAGCCACGCCGCAGAGCTTCCGAGCATCCTAACGGTTGTCATGCGGCCTTGCAGGCAGCGCTGCCGATGGCTGCGATGGCCAGATGCGGGTACGCAGATTCCCTCATCGAAGCCTGTGCCTGAGGCGGTGATATTGGGTGTTTGACAAAAATTGAACCACGGAGACATCACATGCATCAGCTAGCTTGCAAGCCCGATTCCTTCTTCGCCGACGCAAAGACGCCTGCCTGCGCTTTGCCAAGCCGGCGGCGAGCCCTGGGCCTGGCAGCCGCGCTGGGTGCAGGGCTGATGCTGGCAGGCGGCGCGGCCATTGCCGCAGGCTTTCCGGAGCGCGCCGTGACGGTCGTCGTGCCGTATTCACCGGCTGGAGGCGTGGACATCGTGACCAGGCTGGTCACCACGCCCATGGCGGAGTTTCTGGGCCAGTCCATGGTGGTCGAAAACAAGCCCGGAGGCGGCACCAATATCGGCATGGCGGCCGTGGCACGCTCCGCGCCCAATGGCTATACGCTGCTGACGGCCTCGAACACGCTGACCACCAACAAGGCGCTGTACTCCAAGCTCAGCTTCGACCCCGCGACCGATCTGGTTCCGGTGGGGCGCATCGGCGAGGCGCCGCTGGTGGTCGTGGTCAATGCCAAGTCACCGTACAAAAGCCTGGCCGAGCTCATCACGGCGGGCAAGACCAAGCCCGGCGCCCTGTCCTATGGCACGGCAGGCGTGGGCAGCTCGGGCCATATGGCGAGTGCCTTGCTGGAAAAAGCCGGGCAGTTCAAGGGCGTCCACGTCCCCTACAAAGGGGGCTCCACCGCCGTGACGGATCTGCTGGGCGGGCGCCTGGACTTCATGGCCATCAACCCGCTGGAAGTCGCAGGCCATGTGAACAGCGGCAGCCTGCGCGCCTTGGCGGTGCTCAACAAAAATGGCTCACGCCTGCTGCCCCAGGTGCCGACTGCGCGCTCCCTGGGCGTGGATGTGCAAGCCACCGTGTGGTGGGGCCTGGTGGCCCCCAAGGGAACGCCCGAGGCCGTGATCCAGACGCTGAACGCGGCGCTGAACAAGGCGCTGACCACGCCGGCGGTCACCCAGACGCTGGCCGATATGGGCGCCACGCCCCTGGGAGGAACACCGGCACAGTTCGGCAGCTTTATCCAGGCCGAAACCCGTGAACTCGGCGAAGTCATCCGAGCCGCCGATATTCGCGCGGACTGATGCCGGCGAAGGCCGCCCTAGCGCAGCAACTGCCAGAACATCTGCACGCAGGGTGATGGCGCCTGCTGCATGCTGACCAGCGCAATGCGCGAGTGGCGCGCAGCATCGGCCAGCGGCTGCAGCACCACGCCGGGCGGGCAGATGCGCTCATAGACGCTGGGCACGATGGACAGCCCCAGGCCGGCGGCCACCAGCGCCATCATGGTCGAGGTCTCGCGCGCCGGCTGGGCGATGCGCGGCACAAAGCCGGCCTCGCTGCACAGCGCCAGAATATGTTCGTGCAGACCGCCACCCAGCACGGCCGGATGCAGCACAAAGGGCTGATCGGCCAGGCTGCTCAGTGCCAGTGGCTCGTTCGCCGCCGAGGCGGCATGCGCCACGGGCAGGGCCAGCCTCAGCTCATCGCGCCACAGTGTCTGCTCGCGTATCGGCACAGGGATGCGGAAGGTCGGCGAAGGCCGCATGAAGCCGATGTCGATCTGCCCTGCCGTCAGCGCCGCGATCTGCTCGCCCGTGGTCATATGCTGCAGGTCCAGCTCCACCTGCGGGTGGCGGCTGCGAAAGTCGCGCAGCATGGCCGAGAACTCGTCAAACAGCGGCACCGATGCCGTGAAGGCGATGCGCAGCCGCCCGGCCAGTCCATGGGCTGCCATGCGCACCAGCTCGCCCGCCTGCTGGTGCAGCTCCACGATCTGCCGCGCCTTGTCCTGCAGCAGCAGTCCTGCCGGCGTCAGCGCCACGGCGCGGCGCGAGCGTTCGAACAACTGCGCCCCCATCTCCTGCTCCAGCAGACGGATCTGCTGGCTCAGCGGGGGCTGGCTCATATGCAAACGCTGGGCCGCACGGCTGAAATTCAGCTCCTCGGCCACAGCCAGAAAACAGGTCAGACGGCGCAAATCCATAGGACGATTTTCGTATCAAGTCCAGACGCAAACGGTATTGGACTCAAAGACCGCAGCTTTTCACAATCCGCCAAGCCGTACAAGCTATGACAACCGTAGCTGCCTGCGTTGATTCAAAAAGGGTTCAAGGCCTATCCAGACCAGCCCAATACAGAGAGACATTGATGAAGCCGTTTCCCCTTTTCACCGTCCGCCGAGCCCTGCTGATCAGCGCCGTGGCCCTGGCTGCAGGCTGCGCCCAGCAACCGGGCAGCACGCCTAAGGAGCCTGTGCGCCTCATGACCTCGGGCGGCTTCACCGCAGCGCACAAGCTGCTGGCACCGCAGTTCACAGCCCAGACCGGCCTGGCGGTGGAGTCGGCCTATGGCTCGTCCATGGGCTCCTCGCCCACCTCCATTCCCAACCGACTGAGCAAGGGCGAGAAGGCCGATGTGGTGATCTTGGCGCGCGGTGCGCTCGACGATCTGGCCGCCAAGGGCCTGGTGCGCAGCGGCACCCAGATCGACCTAGTGCGCTCTGCCGTGGGCGTGGCCGTGAAGAAGGGCTCCCCCATCCCCGACATCAGCAGCGAGGACAAGCTGCGCCAGGTGCTGCTCAACGCCAAGAGCATTGCCTACTCGGCCAGCGCCAGCGGCACCTATTACGAAACCCAGATGCTCAAGAAGCTGGGCATTCACGACCAGGTCATGCCCAAGAGCAGGAAGATCGTGACCGAACGCGTGGGCACCATCGTGGCGCGGGGAGAGGCCGAAATCGGCCTGCAGCAGGTCAGCGAGCTGCTGCCCATCGAGGGCATCAGCTATGTCGGCACCCTGCCCGATTCGGTGCAGCACTACACCATCTTCTCGGCCGGCACGGCCAGTACCTCCACCAACCCGCAGGGGCTGGAGCAACTGCTCAAGTACTACACCTCGCCCGCCGCCGCCAAGACGATTCGTGACACCGGCCTGGAGCCCATTGCCAAGTCCCGCTGAGCGCCGCACGGCCCCGCAAAAAAAGCCCGCCAGGCAAATGCCTGCGGGCTTTTTTTGTCGCCTGGCAGCTCAGCGCTTGCTGCCCGGGCCGGCTTTTTGCACCAGGGCCACGGTCAGCCCCTGGGCGGTGACGGTAATGGCGCCAGGCTCCATGGCCAGCGCATCGACCAGGGCCAGATCCTGGTCCTGCAGCTGATAGAGCACCACCTGGCCCATGGCCTGCTCGGCCAAGGCCGTGGCATAAGTGCCCAGCATATCGCTGAGCGCGGGCGACAGCCCGTCCATGCTGAGCTGGTTGACCTTGATCTGGTAGGCGCGCAAGGTGCGGTCGGTGGGCTCATAGCGCAGCGCGAAATCGACATTGAGCAGGCCGCTGTACTGCTCCTTGAGCACCTTGCCGCTGAGCTCGGCCGGGATCACGGCGTTGAGCATATTGCGCTCGGGCAGCATGCTCAGCTGCGGCGCCTTCAGGTCCAGCTGCAGCAAACCCGCCACGGGAAACTGCCTGGGGAAACGCCTGGCCAGCATCTCCTGCAGCTTCTGCTGGCTCACACTCACGCTGCTGGGCACGGACTTGCCCGAGCAGCCCGTGGCAGCCATTCCCAATCCCAACACTGTCACTGCCAACCATGCGCGCCGATTCATCACGACCACCGAACTCCGTAAAACCTGATTCAAAACCCATGCAAACGCTTGATAAACCAACGCTGTCAGCTATGGTTTTTGAGCAATCCATTGTCTCTGAGCCTGCTATTCCACAGAGTCTCGATGGGTGTTCGCAGTTCCCTATCTGACGCAATCTGCAGGTAAAAGACTGTTATCTAACGTCCGACGCCATCCAGGGTTGACTGTCAACGCTAGCGGCGGTGCATGCACAATGATTTGCATGACTGCAAATTCCCTTCCCGTCAGCCATGAGGCACTGACAGCCGCCGCCCAGGACACCAGCCTGCCCGACCAGATTCTCAGCCTGTGGTTCGGCAGCGCCAGGCCCGGCAATGCCGATGCCCTCAAGCACAAAGCGCAGTGGTTCACCAAATCTGCGGCCTTCGACGAGGAGCTGCGCCAGCGCTTTGGCACTGCTGTAGAGGCCGCTCTGGGCGGTGCCCTGCAGCACTGGGCAACCCTGGGTCCATGGCAGCAGCTGGCATTGGTGATCCTGCTGGACCAGTTCACGCGCAATATCCACCGCAACACCCCAAAGAGCTTTGCAGGTGACGCACAGGCCCTGGCACTGGCTTTGCAGGCGGTGGACTCCGGCAGCGAGCGGCTACTGCCCGAGGTGGCCCGGGTCTTTATGTATCTGCCGCTGGAGCATGCCGAAGACCCGGCCATGCAGCAACGCAGCGTGGCCGCCTTCGAGGCTTTGCTGCAGAACGCCACGGACGCCGAGCTGCGCGAATATCTGGCCGGAACGCTGGACTACGCCCATCGCCATCAGGTGGTGATAGAACGCTTTTGCCGCTTCCCTCACCGCAACAGCATTCTGGGCCGCACCAGCACCGCCGAAGAGGCCGAGTATCTGGCACAGCCTGGGTCAGGCTTTTAGAGCGATCACGAGCCGCGCGTAGCTTCGCGCAGCGCGGGTTCCTGGCGCGCCTGAGGCTGGCGCGCGGGCTTTTTGCCCGCCCCCAGGTCGCGGTGGCGCATGGCCCAGCGCTCTACCGTGTAGAACGACAGGGCCGACAGCGCGGTAGAGATCAGCAGGCCTGCGACCACGGTCACGGGCCAGGAGTAATCGGCACGCAGATAGCGCACCACCGGGTAATGCCAGAGGTAGATGCCGTAGGACAGCTGGCCCAGCTTGATGAGCAGCGGTGCCGTCAGCATTTCATAGACCAGTCCCGCGGGCTTTTGCACGGCCAGCAGCACGACCAGGGCGGCGCACTCCACCACCGTGATGCCCCAGACCATGGCGTGCTGGTTGTCCCACTCCAGCTCCATGATCAAGGGCACGGCCAGTACAAGCCACATGGTGTAGGCGCGCAGCGACTGCAGACGCTCTATCCATTGGGGACGCTCCATCATCAGCGCCGCCAGCAAGGCGCCGGCCAGCAGACCCGAGGCCCGCGTATCGAAGCGGAAAAAGATTTCGTAGAACTGCTGGCCCTGCACCACCCAGAAGATGCGCCACAGCGTGCTCAGCAGCCACAGCGCCGCAAGCGGCGCCCAGACTCGGCCCGGCGTGGCCTTGCGCAGCAGCAGCACCAGCAGCGGCGGCCAGATCAGATAGAAATGCTCCTCCACCGACAGCGACCACATATGCAGCAGCGTGTCCGGACTGTCGAAGAAGGCAATGCCGTAATCGGCCAGGTAGAGGATGGAGACCAGGGCGTCCGAATAGATATCCGTAAGGTCTGGCCAGATAAAGGGGGCGAACAAGCAGTACGCGAGCAGGAAAAGCGCCAGCGCAGGCATGAGCCGGAAGAAGCGGCGGCGGTAAAAGCGCCAGTAATCGAGCTTGCCATGCTGCCGATACTCCATCAGCAGCAAGGAGGTGATCAAAAAGCCACTGAGCACGAAGAACAGATCGACGCCGAAGAAGGCGCCGTCGAACATCGGGGCATGTGCGTGCGAGAGCAGCACCAGCACAATGGCTATGCCTCTCAATCCATCAAGCGCTGGGTTGTAGCGCAGCTTGAACGCCGACTCCACCAAAACCGGACACCTTTCCTTTCGCCCAGGCACAGGCCGGGCTTGCAGACAAACGATTACAGCCACGCATGAGACATGGCTGAAGCAGTATTCAGAATTTGAGCAAAGAGGCAGTAACAGCTCTTTGCAGCGACCCGGGGGTCGCAGAGCGCATGGAAACACGCTCGGGGGTGCCGGAACCTGGCAGGCGATTTGTCTGTTGCATCTCACCGGTGGTGAGGCCACAGAATGTTATGAATGCCCGCAGCCAGACGGCTTGGCGTCTGTTGACAGGTGAACAGACCAGAGCAATTTGAACAGATTTTTGCCACCGGCCCAAGCAGGGGACGGAGCTTGCCGAGCTCTGGCAGGGTCTTGGCAAGCCGCGTTAACAATTAAGAACAAAAACAGCAGGCCGCGCTCCACCCATCGGCACCATCAGCTATCAAATTCGAAGCTTCAGGATGACTTTCGGCGCCCGCAGGCGGGTGCGCTCTGATGAACATCGCGCCACAGCAGCATCTCGGCCACGCGTTCGGACTTGTCCTCGTCGAAGCCCAGCTTCTGCGCGCGCTCGGCGGGGTTGGTCCAGGTGCCGAACAGCATGTCCCACAGCGGCAGGCCGTAGTTCTGCGCATGGTGGCCATGCTGGTGGTGCACGGTATGCATTTCCGGGCGCTGAAGCACATAGCCGAGCCAGCGCGGCGTGCGTATGTCGGCATGGGTGAACAGATCGAAGGCCGCCGTCAGCCCCAGGGCCACGGCTGCCGCTGCCGGGCTGGCGCCCAGCACCCAGTAGCTGGAGATCACGCTCAGCAGCATGGCAGCGCAGGAGTCCAGCGGGTGGGCGTAGAACGAGGTCAGCACCTCGATGCGACGCGCGCTGTGATGCAGCTGGTGGAACACGCGCCACAGCAGATCCGAGGCGTGGGTGGCGCGGTGCCACCAGTAAAAGACAAAGCTGGTGATGAAAAAGCTCAGCAGCCCCACCAGCAGCGGGTTCCAGCGTGCCCCCACATCGAAAAGCGCATGCTGGCGAATCCGGTCTTCCAGCAACCAGCCCAGCGCCAGCGTGCAGGCCAGTGTCAGCGCGCCCAGGGCGCTGCTGTAGATCAGCCAGCGCCGGTCGCAAAGATTGCGCGAGGCGGGCGCAATCACCTCGCGCGTGAAGACCGCCACGAACAGCAGCGCAATCAGCGGATAGACCAGGTACTCCAGCACGGCAAACACTCCCCTTGCGGTTTGCCTTGCAGTCTATCGGCTGATGTGACTTTTCCGCTTTATTGGGGCAATACGAACTGCTCCAGCGGCGTGTCGTTGGGCACGGCCAGCTGCTTCTTGAGCACCTCGCCCATGGGCAGGTTCAAGTTCACGTTCTTGGGCGCAATGGGCTGCATGAACCATTTGTTGTAGAGCTTGTGCAGCTCGCCCGAACGGATCATCTGCAAAATGGCGCCGTCCACGGCCTTCTTGATCTGCGGGTCGTTCTTGCTGAACTGGATGGCAATCGGCTCGGCACCAATCACCTCGCCTACGATCTTGTAGCCCTTGGGATTCTTGCTCTGGCCGATCACGCCGGCCAGCATGTTGTCGTCCAGCACAAAGGCATCGACGCGGCCCGACTCCAGCATCAGAAAGCTCTCGAACTGGTCCTTGCTCATCAGCGTCTTGAAGTTCAGCTCGTTGTCGCTGGCGTACTTGCGCAGAATCTGCACCGCCGTCGTGCCAGTGATGGCGCCCACATTGCGCCCCTGCAGCTGCTTGAAGGAGGTGATGCCCGAGTCGGCACGCACGGCCATGCGCACCTCGCTGACATAGGTGGTCAAGCCAAACGCCACCTGCTTCTGGCGCGTGAGGTTGTTGGTCATGCTGGCGCAATTGAAATCGGCCGTGCCGTTGTTGATCAGCGGCATGGTGTTCTGCGGCGTCAGCACCATGTACTTGATCTGGGCCTTGGGCGCAATCGCATGCACCACGCGCTCGCAGAGGTCCATGTGATAGCCGACGAACTTCTCGTTGGCACCGATCGCGTAGGACATGGGGACAGCGGCTTCGCGCACGCCCAGCACCACGGTGCCGCCGGCCTGCCAGCGCTGCAGCGTGGGCGATGCGGACAGATCCACGGCCGTGTCGATATTGGCACCGATAGTGGAGCTCGCCGCTTCAGTCTTGCCCGCAGCCATGGCCGAACCCGCGCATACCAGCGCTGCTGCCAGCCCAACCCATTTCAACGACTTGTCCATCACCCACTCCAGAAAAACAAAAGCGCCGAGACCCCTGGTCATCGGCGCTCATCACCCACCCGATCCGGCACACACCTCATGCACTCATGAGGCCCTGGCCCGATTGTCCGTGTTCGCTTATTGCTTTGAGTGGAATGCTTATGCCTGCACGGCGCTTCATGCGTCGCGTTTGGCGGGGGGCGTCCCCATCAGTTCACGCAGGCGCTGGTGGGCACCGCTGGCCTCATCGACCGGCTGCTGGTGCTTGGCCCGCAGATAGCGTTCGGTGAACACGCCCAGATAGCTCTCCAGCACGCGGCCGGCCTGCATATCGCCGACATCGCCCACCAGTTCCAGACACAGGGCCGCCACCTCGCTGGTGCAGAAATGGTCGTCGCGCTTGGATCTGCGCAACTGATAGCGAGAGATCAGATCCGGGTGCAGACTGAGCACGGGAAAGCCATCGAGATACGGGCTTTTGCGAAACATCTTGCGCGCCTCGGCCCAGGTCGCATCCAGCAGTATGAACAGCGGGCGCCTGCCGGGCTGCAGCGCGCGGCTGTCGCCGCCGTCCAGCGTCTCCACCACACGATCGGCAGGCTCGGCATATTCGCCGGGAAACACCACATAGGGCTGCCATTGCGGATCGGCCAGCAAGGCCTCCAGCTGCGGGTCCACCTCGGTGCGCGACCAGCCGAAGGCATGGGTGTCCTGCACCACATCGGCAATCAGCCAGCCCGTGTTGCTGGGCTTGAGCGGCTCGGCATCATGCATCAGCAGGCAGAAGGCCGCGCGCGTGGCCAGCTCGGGGCGCAGCGCGCACATACAGTGGGATGGACGCAAACGGCAGCCTTCGCAGCGCTCGCCCTTGGGGCCGCCGCGCGCCAGAAACGGCCGCGTGCTACGCGCCAGCCGCGCCTGACGCAAGCGCGAGACGGCATGCGGGGGCAGCGTGGAGGCAACGGTTTTCTGCGGGGTCAGAGCGGCGGGGGACAAAGGCGTGGAAGCGGGCAAGACGGACACCAGCGGGTTCGGACAGATGCCCGGATTGTCCTGCCTTTGCCAAATCCAGTGCTGATGCTGCAGGAGCGCCGCTTAGTCGCAGTCGCCCTGCTCGAAGGTCGGACCACGGCCAAAACTGAACACCGTGGGCCTGGCATTCTTGAGTCCGGCGGAAATCACGTTCCTGAAGCGATCTGGCTCGCAGTTGAAGCGCGTGTCCAGCACATAGTCCTCGGACTCTGCCTTGACCATGGCATCGCGCCAGGCGGCCGTCGCATCCAGCACCTTGCCGTCAACCATGGGGGCCTGCACCGAGTAATTGATGAAGTTGGTCAGACGCGAGCCCTTGGCCTCCAGATAGACCACGGGGTCGGCGGCATTGCCGCACAGCGTCAGGCAGTCGGCGTAATAGCGGCTGTCCAGCAGAGGCTCGAAGCCGCCAAAGGTCAGATCGCCGAGCTTGATGTCGGGCTGACCCTCGGACACGTTCAGCACGCTCTTGAGCGAGAGATTGCAGCTGGGCGCGATATCGATCTCGACAGACTCGATCACCTTGTCGGCCTCATCGCTGACCAGGGTGATATCGCAGCCATCGGTGCGGAACTGGTGGCGGTGGAATTCCGAGCGCATGGCCGGGCCGGCAATCTTTTGCACATAGGCCAGATTCATGCCTATGGTTTCGGTGCTGAACAACTGGTCGATCACACGCTTGGCCTGGGCGGCAGGCTGTGCAGGCGCAGGGGCCGGTGCTGCGGCCGGAGCCTGCGCCGGGGGTGCGGCGCCCTCGGTTTTGGAATCCGAGCAGGCCAGCAACAGGGCTGCGCCAGCCATGGCAACGGTCCAGACTCCGCAGCGTTTGATCCAGCAATGAGGCATCTGCATATCCTTGTGAGTTCGCAAGCCCCGCAATATAGGTGCAGGCCCCGAAATCACCAAGAACAAGAGGTTTCAGCCCCCAACGCACTCCAGTTCGAACAGCGGCATATCCGCCTGACGGCTCAGCCATACGCCGCCGCCCAGCTCCTTGAAGTGAGGCTGCAGGCCGCGGCGGTACAGCTCGGCACGGTGGCGATACAGGCGCGGGTCGGTCAGCTCTTCGTCAATGATGTCGCGCTCGTAATCCTCGCGTGCCACAGCCTCGATGTAGAGCCCGCCGCGCGACAGCCGGCCCAGATTGGTCAGCGCCTTTTTCAGATCGGCCGGGCTCAGATAGGGCAGCACGCCCTGGCAGATCACCAGATCGAAAGGCTGGCCATCTTTGGGCTGCCAATTCACGACCGAGCCCTGCTCCCAGCCATAGCGCTCGCACAGATAGGGACTGAACTCCACGCCCTGATACTGCACGCCCGGAAAGTGCTTTTGCACCGCCTCGCGCCACAGGCCTATGCCGCAGCCCACATCAAGCACCCGCTGCACGGGCACGCGCAGATACGCAAGATACGAGCAGACAAACGCACCCAGCCGCCGCGCGTGCTCGGGATCGATCACGCTGGTCTTCTTGTCAAAGTAAAAGCGCTGGTAATACGCCTCGTCAAACCACTCGTTGCTTGCTGATTGCACGCAGCCTCCTTCAAAAAAACAAACGGCGTCCGAAGACGCCGAAACTTCAAAAACCGACGCTGGCTCAGGAAAGAGGCAGCCAGCAAGGGCCTAGGCGGCCCAGCCGCCCCGCAGCGAGGCTGTCATCCCCCGCCGGGACAAGGCGCGCAGCGCCTGAGGGGGTTAAATTCTGCCGACCACGGACCAGCCCTTGCGCTGGTCCTGCTTGTTGTTCTCGTAGTCCCACACCGTGCCGCAGCGCTCGCAGACATAACGGGTCACCGTCGCCGTGCTCGAGCCGCGCTCCTCCTTGCGGTTGCCGCGCTGCATCAGTTCGGCATGGCCGGGGGCTTTGCGCCAGTTGCGCTGAATTCCGGCACAGGCGTCGCACAGATGGTCTTCGGCAGGAGTGGTGGTGTTGGTCATGAAAAAACTACTGAATGTGGTGCAGGCCCCGGACATACGCCCGCGCTGCAAAGCAGCCATTGTGCCGCCTGCACCGGTTTTGCACCGGAAGCCGACGCAGCATCACCGCTTGCAGGTCGGGCATGACCGCGATCCCTGTTGCCAATCGGGGCTCAAGACCTTGCCCGGAAAGCGAAGACAGCTCCTGTTTTTGAGTCCCACTTCTGAAGACAAAAAAGGCCGCTTGCACGGCCCTGGTTCAGTCAACCTGGATCAGGCCTTCGCGGGGCGATAGGCCAGACAGATCTTGTTGCCGTCGGGGTCGCGCAGATAGGCCAGATACATGGAGTCGCCGCGCCAGCCCGGCGCATCCTCGATCGACACACCACCCGCTGCCAGGCCCGCCGCATGGGCCGCGTTCACCTGGTCGGTGGACTGGGCCAGAAAGCCCGTGGTCGCGCCATTGCCCGAACTGGCCGACTCGCCGTTGATGGGCGTGGAGATGGCAAACACGCCCGTGGGGCTGCGGTAGAAGAAGCGATTCTTGTTGGCAACGCCGGGCGCAATGCCCAGCTGACCCAGCAGCGCGTCGTAAAAGCGCTTGCTGGACTCCAGATCATTTACACCCAGCATGATGTGGCTAAACATGGTTGTCTCCTGGAAAAGCCCTGTTTCGGGCGAAGATGGGAAATCGGCAAGCCATCGTAACGGGAGCTTGCCGTCCTCTTCTGTCACCCATATTCAGCCCACCATGCTGCCAGACCATTTCACCCCGGTTCCCCTGGACAAGTCCTACCGCCTGCTCAATCACGGCCCCACGGTCATCGTCTCGGCCCAGCATGCGGGCGAGCGCAATGCCATGAGCGCGGCCTGGGCCTGCGCGCTCGATTTCGCGCCGCCCAAGATCAGCGTGGTGCTCGACAAGGCCACGCGCACGCGTGCGCTGGTCGAGGGCAGCGGCTTCTTCGCCCTGCAGTTGCCCACCGTGCCCCAGGCCGCCCTGACGGTGGGCATAGGCACGGACAGCGCCGCGACCGAAACCCACAAACTCGCCAAGCATGGCGTGCAACTGTTCGATGCGCCGGGCTTCGATATACCGCTTGTGGCTGGCTGCGCCGCCTGGCTGGTCTGCAAGCTGATCCCCGAGCCGCATAACCAGCAAAGCTATGACCTGTTCATCGCCGAAGTCGTGGCTGCCTGGGCCGACGAGCGCGTGTTCCGCAATGGACACTGGGAGTTCAGCTCCGCGCCTGCCGAGCTGCGTACCCTGCACTATGTGGCGGGCGGGCAGTTCTTCGCGATTGGCGAATCGGTGCTCGTGAAGTAGAAGCTCTCATGGCTGCATCGCTTATGTATCAAGCGCTGGCAGCTATCAAAATAATGCGCACTTTGCCGTGACGGCCACTGACACCCTCAGGCGCCCTGGCCCGCAGCGCCTGCGCCCCCGGGTCTTTGTAACAGCCTTGATTTAGACTGCATCACCGGCTGACATATCAAACAACCCATGACTGCAGGTGCCGTACCGCCGCTCAGGGCAGCGATATCTGCTATCAATCACCGTGAAGTGACAGGCAATGGCGCAAGAGTTTTTTGATCCCGTGCTGTTCATCAAAGAAGATGCGCCGACGTCGATCGATCTGTCGCAGACACCGTTTTTCTGCAATATCCACGGGTTCCCGCACTATTGCGCAGAGCCGCCCACAGGCTTGAAGCTGCTTGAGCCTGCCACCAGTGATCCCACGGCCGTCATCGGCAACGCATACCGCGTCCTTTCTGCGACCACCACCCACCCCGACCCCAAGTACGGCAATCAGACCAGACTGGAGTTCCAGGCCGATCAGGTCGAGTACGAAGCCATTGCAGTCACGCATCAAACTGCAGCGGCGTTCGGCATGACGCTGATTGAGCCGGGCCAGGGAGTTCGCATCACCAGCCCCCAATCACATCTTTCGCTGGTCGACTATGAGTACGGCATGTTTGCCGGGCACCGCTCGCCCTATGAAGGAACCGGCTACCGCCTGCTGGGCAAGGTCTGTACCGACCTCGAGCATCACGATTTCCCGCATGTCTTCACCTCCATCGACCCGCACCTGCCGCTGGTGATTTCGGTGGGAAAGTACTGGCCACAGCAGCAGAAGATTTGTCTGGCCGACCTCTGGCTGCCGCGCGGCATGGCCTTGTATGTGCCGCCCCGGCCCAATCTGCCAGGGCAGACTTGCCTGGATCTGCACGGCAACCGCAACTCGGCCCTGGCCTGCTGGCGCGGGATAGAACGCTCCAGCGTCAAAACCCAGACCCTGCTGCAGACCGAAGGCGGCTATTTCTACTGGTTCTGGAACGAGCTGCCCACCACCCACCCTCTTCTCGATCTGACAGGAGCGTCCCATGCTTGAAGCCCGCCCCCGCCTGCGCACCCTTGAACCCGACACGGACAACGGCCTCTACCAGACGCTGCTGGAATCCACCCTGGCGATTCCGTTCAAGATTGACTGGACCACGAAGAAATACAGCTATATCGGCCCGCAGATCGCCGACCTGCTGGGCTGGAGCCCCGAGAGCTGGGAGACCGTGAACGACTGGGCCGAACGCATTCACCCCGACGAGCGCGAGCAAACCGTCTCGCGCTGCGTGGAGCTGTGCCTGGCAGGTGTGGATCACGAGGCCGAGTACCGGGCGCTGACCAGCGACAACCGCTTTGTCTGGGTCAAGGAAGTCGTGCACGTGCTGTGCGACGAACAGGGCCAGCCCACAGCGCTGATCGGCTTCACCTTCGATATCACCGAGCAGAAAAAAACCGAGCATCTGCGGGCCGAGCTGGAGGCCCAGAAGCTCTCCAACGCGCGCCTGCAGGAGCGTCTGCGCCTGACCCACGATCTGCACGACGGCCTGGGCGGCGAGCTGGTCCACATGATTGCTTCCGTCGAGCAGGGCAGCGAAGCCCTGACCCGGCCCCAGGTGCTGTCCATGCTCAAGCTCATCCGCAACGATCTGCGCCAGAGCATAGACAGCAACGCCTCGGCCCAGGTGCGCGTACCAGCCACTCCACAGGAATGGCTGGCCCCCTTGCGGCGCCGCTTCAACGACCTGTTCGAGGCCCTGGGTGTGCGCTGCGACTGGCAGTTTCCGCAAAGCTGGAGCCAGCCGCCCAACGCGCTGCAATACCTGGCGCTGACCCGGCTGATCGAAGAGGCGCTGACCAACGTCATCAAGCACAGCCAGGCCCGCCATGTGCGCCTGTCCCTGCTGCAACCCCAAGCCCAGGAGCTGCTGCTGGAGATCGAGGATGACGGCGTAGGCTTTGATGTGCAGGCCGTGGAGGCATCGGGCCTGGGCGTGGGCATGCGCTCCATGGCAGTGCGCATTGCGCGGGTCGGCGGACTGTTGGGGATTGAGTCGTCGCCGGGGAGGACGGCTCTGACGGCACGGGTGGTGTTGGGGGCTGAGGATTGAGCTTTTGGGGCTTGCCTAGCTTGCGGCTATAGCTATTCTTTCTAGCGACAGAAGCCGGGTCTCGCCCCGGCAGGCGAGTTACTTTCGTGTTCACGCACGAAAGTAACCAAAGAACGTGGCCCGACTGTCTGCGTCCCTGCGCTTCGCTGCGGGCAAACCTGCGTCACACCATTCGGTCTGCTCTGCCGCCCAACTCGCTGCGCGGCTAAGCCGCTTCGCTCAGACAAACGGCGGCAGGCCAGAGCACGATGCAACGCTGTCCTGCGGCAGCGTTGCCCGCAGCCCGAACCGCGTGCCGCAGGCGCAGACACACGGGTGAATGTGGGTGCGGACGGCCTGCGAGAGTTTTGACGAAATTGGCTTCTAGCGCTTACCTGGATTGCGGTAGCAGCTATCAATTACGCAAAGAAGCTATCTGGCTGTCCGCAATCGGTATCGCCCCTTTTGCCCACGCCTGCGACGGCAAGCTCTTGGGCTGGCTGCTGCACCGCAGAGAGCAGCAGCTTCTTGCTCTGACTTGCGGCCGTTTGTTTAAACGTAGCGGCTTGCCGCGAAGTGAGTTGGGCCGCACAGCCCCAAGAGCTTGACGGCGCAGGTTGCCCCGTAGCGAAGCGAAGGGGACGTGGGTAGCAGGGGCTGTGTTCTTTGCTTACTTTCTTGGGGGCGGCATTCCGTCACAAGCAAGAAAGTAAGTCGGCTGGCGGGCCGAGACCCACCCTCTAGCAATATAACTCTTATTACAGATGAATTTTTCTCAGAAAAAGCACTTAGAAAGTAAAATTTTTCTTCTCAACAAATCCATTATTTCCATTTACATACATCATTGTTCTGATACACATAAGGTATCTAGAATCAACAATTCTAAAATGATAAGTCTTAGGATTTTTTCTAAGAATAGGAGAATCTCCCTCCGTCATCTTTTTCAAAATATCATATACCATATCTTTAGATCCAGTGACGAATTCAAATTTCTCTTCAATTAATGCAAAAATATCTTCCGCGCTAAATTGATGAATTTTTATCTCACCTATACAAAATACAACATGATTATTAAGAGAATATTTTTTTAACCCATCATCCAGATGAGATTCAATCGTAGTGTAATTTTTCCTAAACGCAGATTTGAGCCAATCAAGATCCGATTTATGTAGCAGCTCAGAATAATAAAATTTATTATCTGTAATTTGGAATGCTAATTTCAACAAATATTCCTGAACTCTCTGCGCCAAACCCAAAGTAACCCTAAATACATGCTCAGAAATTTCGTCTATTTCACCATTGTTTATTTTAAGATTAAGAATATTATTAAAGCCATTTGAAGTCAAAGTTGAAATCATCGGCAAATTAAAACCAGAAACCTTAGGGATTTCCTCAATTCTATTTGACACCGATTCCAAATTCTTTGTTTTTACAAAATATTCAAGAACTCCTGTAGGAGTTCCAACAATAACAAATTTTATATTGCATGCCGCATACTTTTCGTCATCAAGCAAGATGACCAAATCAGCGAGTTCGGACATATATTCAGAATTATCAAATATAGTCTCCAGATTATCAAGAACTATAACACTCTGACGACCTTTGTTTCTCTCGCTTAGACCCTTAAGAATATTTAGAAAGTAATCACCACCTTGAAAAATATAACTGTCTTTTTTTCCAGCCCACCGCCAAACCCTGAAATTCCAACACTAGCTTTTTTTACTTGCTCATATGAACTGTTTACAAATGATCCATCTGGATTAATTGCATTACAAATAGCACCAACAACTCCATTAAACCTTTGAGCTAAAGCGCAATTCGCGACAACAAATTCTATTTCATTCTGATGCAAGACTTTCTTATAGAGCCACGACTTTCCACTGCCGCTTTCTCCGCAAATAAGCGTATGGAGTGTTCCGCAAACTGACCTCAATAGAGATTTTTCCAACTCTAACCGTGGGATATATGTTTTTAAATTAACTTCAGCTCTTCTCGGTGTGAAAGTTTCATTAATTTTATATACGGATGGAACTGACGATATTTGTGGATTCATTGAATATTAAATTGATAAAGTGATCATTATTTTTTTTGTGGCTCTAGTACCAGCCACATAAGCCAACCTGGCCTCCAACGCCCCATCCTTCTCGACATCCTTGGCGCGGCGCTCATCATCCGAAGTCACTACTGCCACCACCGGCCACTCCAGCCCCTTGCTCGCGTGCATGGTCATAAGCTTGATGGAATCTTCTGCAGGCTTGAACTGGCCAGAGCGCTCGCGCACCATGTGCGGCAAACCTTTGCGGCGCAAAGCGTCTGAACACATCCATAGTTCATCCTTGTGGCGGCAGAGCACCGCCATTTCACCCCAGGCATGGCCTTGCGCATGCTGGTCGGCCAGCAGCTCGGCCACACGGGCAGCGCGCTCGGGCAAGGTGGGCAGGTCGATGACGATGGGCTCGGGGCCTTCGCGGCCGCAGCTCAGTGGTTTGAGCAGGGGAATGCCGTCTTCGTCCTTGGCATCCTCGGGTGTGAGCATGTCGCCGGCCACCCGGTGTGCCAGTTGCAGGATCTGGCGCGTGTTGCGGTAGTTGATCTTGAGAATGGTGGTGCGGCCCGAAGCCTGTATGCCCACGCTTTTGAGGCTGAAGTTACGCTTCTGGCCGCGGTCGTAAATGCTTTGCGCATCGTCGTAGAGCAACAGCAGGCTGTTGGTGCTCGGGTCCACCATCTGCGTGACGAGCTTCAGCCATTCGGGCGCAAAGTCATGGCCTTCGTCGATCAACACAGCGTGGTACTGGCCTGCGGGAATATGTTTGTCGTCCAGGCCCTTGATGACGCGCTGCACAAACTCTTCCATGGCCTTGCCCACCGGCCATTTGTTGGCATCTTCCGGAAGCAGGTTGTAAGTCACCAGTTGCTCGCGGCACCATTTGTGGAAATGGCGCACATGGACGCGATCCTGCAGGCCTTTGGTCTCCATGCTTGCCGCCAGCTTCACGCCCAACGGCTCGTTGTAGCAGAGCACGAGGATCGGCTTGCTGCCCGGCCCCTGGGTCTGGGCCAGATGCTCGGCGCGGTAGCCGAGGATCATGGTCTTGCCCGAGCCCGCCACGCCATGGATGACTCGGTGGCCGTCACCCAGGCTGCGTGCCAGCTGCTCCTGCTGCAGATCCATGACGCGCATGATGTCGGGCAGCTCATCCTCGTCCTGAGCTGCATCATCGCCAAACAGTTTTTGCTGCTGGGGCACGCGCACTTCGGGAAACAGAATCCAGCGAATGCGGTCGAGCTGCGGCAGGCTGATGGCGCGGCCAAAGCTGTGCGGGAACATATCCCAAAGTCGCTGCTGGAAGGCTTCTGCGTCCACGGCTTCGACCATTTCGTCCTGACAGATGACCAGATGGCCGGGCAGCGCATCGCCCAAACCCGCAGCATCGAACTGCTTACGCGTGATGCGCGTGAAGACCACGCCGTGGCCCCAGGGAAAAGCCAACTTGCCTTTGTGATCGCCATCGCCCTGCACCAGTTGCGGATCGCGCTCCAGTGCATTGATGACCTGAATCGCACAATGACGCGCCTGCTGCAGCGGGCTCATCACCACCTTGGGCTGGCCGCTGCTGCTGTCGAGAATCTCGAAATATTCGCGCGTAGCCTTGCGAATGGTTTCCAGATGCCAGTCCTTGGTTTCCAGAATCAGCGCACCCCGGCGCGGATGCACCACCACAAAATCGGGTCGCGTCTGCTTGGGGCCAATTGGCACATCCCACCACAGCAAATAATCCTCTTCGAGTTTTTGCTGCAAACGCTCTGCCAACCGTTTTTCACCGCTGGTCATACGCCCCGCGCAGCTTCCAAGCGCGGGAATTAATACCGCCATTGTCTCCACCTCTTACTTGTATCTTCTTGTTTCAAGAATGGGGGTGTTTATATCCGATGAAGCCTTTCTGAATCTTGCAGAACCGATTAAAGCTGTCGCTCACGTTGGCTTCAATGCAGGCTTGGGTTTATTTCGGGTATCGGCTGCGAGCTGATATTCGGAATGGGCGGTTTTTTCTCTGTATCGTCAAAAAACAGAATTCAAGCCAAATCAGGCTCTAGCTCAATCTCATCAATTGCCGGCAGCTATCAAAACAGCGTTTGCTGTGTCGATGAGGATAGGAGCCGGGATTTCGCCCCGGCTGGCGAGTTACTTTCGTGTTCACGCACGAAAGTAACCAAAGAACGTGACCCGACTGTCTGCGTCCCTGCGCTTCGCTGCGGGCAAACCTGCGCCACACCATTCGGTCTGCGGTGCGGCAAAACTCGCTTTGCGCTACGCGCGCCGCTCAGACAGGTTGCCGCAAATTTGAAGACAAAGCATTGGCACTCTGCGGTGCCAATGCCCGCAGCCCGAACCGCGTGCCGCAGGCGCAGACACACGGGTGAATGCGGGTGCGGACGGCATGCGAGAGTTTTGACGAAATTGGCTTCTAGCCCTTACCTGGATTGCGGTAGCAGCTATCAATTTCACAAAGAAGCTATCTGGCTGTCCGCATTCGGTATCGCCCCTTTTTGCCCACGCCTGCGACGGCAAGCTCTTGGGCTGGCTGCTGCACCGCAGAGTGCAGCAGCTTCTTGCTCTGACTTGCGGCCGTTTGTTTGAACGCAGCTGCTTGCCGCGAAGTGAGTTGGGCCGCACAGCCCCAAGAGCTTGACGGCACAGGTTGCCCCGTAGCGCAGCGAAGGGGACGTGGGCAGCAGGGGCTGTGTTCTTTGCTTACTTTCTTGGGGGCGGCCTTCCGTCACAAGCAAGAAAGTAAGTCGGCTGGAGGGCCGAGACCCGCCCTCTGAAAGCAAATAAGGCATGCGGCCCAACAAGAACCACATGCCCATCGGTCTCAAGCCAAGACGCACAAAGCGCCATCAGCCATCAATATTCGAGGCAGATCTTGCCGAAATGCCTGCCTGCCGCCTGGTGCTCGAAGGCCGCCACCATCTGCTCCAGCGAATAGCGGCTGTCGATCACGGGCTTCCAGCCGAAGTTCTCCAGTGCGCGCACCATGTCCTGCTGCTGCTCGCGGCTGCCGACGATAAGGCCCTTGAGGGTTTGCTGCTTGCGCATCATCTCCACTGTGGGCACAGCGCCCGCAAAGCCGGTGAGCACGCCGATCAGCGCGATATGGCCGCCCACGGCGCAGGCGCGAATGGACTGGGGCAAGGTGCCGGGGCCGCCGACCTCGACCACGATGTCGGCTCCGCGACCGCCGGTGGCGGCCAGCACGGCGTCGCCCCATTCGGGCTGGTCCTTGTAGTTGATCACCAGATCGGCCCCCAATGCCTTGAGCTGCTCGGCTTTGGCCGCGCTGGAGGTGGTGGCGATGACGGTGGCGCCCATGCTCTTGGCCATCTGCAGCGCAAAGATGGAGACGCCGCCCGTGCCCAGCACCAGCACGGTGTCGCCGGCCTTGAGATGCCCGTCCACCACCAGCGCACGCCAGGCCGTGAGGCCGGCCGTGGTCAACGTAGCGGCCTCGGCATGGCTCCAGCCCTTGGGAGCATGGGTAAAGCTGGTGGTGGGCAGGTTGACGAACTCGCGTGCAAAGCCGTCCACGCCGTCGCCGGGCACAAGCTGGAAGTCGGACGGCACATGGCGACCCGACAGCCATTGCGGGAAGAAGGTGGAGACGACGGCATCGCCCACGGCAAATTCCGTCACGCCTGCGCCCACGGCCGTGACCAGGCCAGCGCCGTCGGCCATGGGGATGCGGCCGTCGGCCGCCGCGCCGGGGCGGCGCACCACGCCCAGGTCGTGGTAGTTAAGCGAGCTGGCGTGAATGCGCACCTGGATCTCGCCCGCAGCAGGCGCCGCGGGCACGGGCAGGTCGACAAGCTTCAGGTTTTCGAAACCGCCGGGCGCGGCCAGTTGCATGACTTTCATGGAGTGCTCCTCAAGGGGGTGAAACAGATGCTTTGCATGGTGCCGTCAATGCACGCCAGCCACCAGTACCAACATATTTGTTGGGTAGTATTAAAAATGTAAGTAATGGATGAGTGCTTGCTGGCGCTACGATGCTTGCAGTCCAGAACCGCAGCGAGGTGCCCATGAAACGATTGAACAGCAAGAGCGGCTGCGCCGTGGAGGTGACGCTGTCGGTCATGGGCGGCACCTGGAAACCCATCATCCTGTTCCAGTTGCTGCATGGCAAAAAGCGCTTTGGCGAGCTGAGCCGTGCCATCCCAGGCATCACGCAGCGCATGCTGACACTGCAGCTGCGCGAGCTGGAAGAAGCCGGCATCGTCGAGCGCACGGTGTATGCAGAGGTGCCGCCGCGCGTGGACTATGCGCTGACCGAGCTGGGCCGCAGCCTGCAGCCGGTGCTGATTGCCATGCGCAACTGGGGCATCGCCTACAGCCAGAACTTTGCTCAGGCCGAGCCCATGCATGACGCGGATCAAAACGGCGCAAGCTGCCTGCCAGACTTGAAGCAAAAACAGGCTTGAACGCTTACCCATCAAGCGTCTGCAGCTATCAAATCCAATAAAACGACCGCAAAAAGCCCGCAGGCTGCAAAAGCTGCGGGCTTTGGTCTGAAGCCGCAAGACTTACTTGCCGGCGGTCAGCGTGGTGTAGCTGTTGATCAGGTTGCGATAGTCGGGGATGTGGTTGGAGAACAGAGTCCCCAGCCCCTCGATGTCGTTGCGCCAGTCGCGGTGCAGCTCGCAGGCCGCGCCGAACCAGGTCATGAGCTGGGCGCCGGCCTGCTCCATGCGGCTCCAGGCGGCCTGCTGGGTCATGCTGTTGAAGGTGCCCGAGGCATCGGTGATGACGAACACCTCGAAGCCTTCAGCCAGGGCCGACAGCACGGGGAAGGCCACGCAGACTTCGGTCACCACGCCGGCCACGATGAGCTGCTTCTTGCCCGTGGCCTTGACGGCCTTGACGAAGTCCTCGTTGTCCCAGGCATTGATCTGGCCGGGACGGGCGATATAGGGAGCGCTGGGAAACTTCTGCTTGAGCTCGGGCACCAGAGGTCCGTTGGGGCCGGTCTCGAAGCTGGTGGTCAGAATCGTGGGCAGTTTGAAGTACTCGGCCATGTCGGCCAGGGCCAGCACATTGTTCTTGAACTTGTCGGGGTCGATATCGCGCACCAGGGACAGCAGGCCGGTCTGGTGGTCCACCAGCAGCACGGCGGCATTGTCTTTGTCGAGGCGGATATAGGGCTTGTTGCTCATGACGATCTCCTTCAGAGGTAGTGGAGGGGGTGAGGAAAATCAAACGCGCAGGGAATCCAGCACTTCGTGGTTCTGTACCACTTCCTGCGCCTTGGCGTAGCTTTCGATCAGCAGCTGGTAGTTGGGGAAGATGCCGGTATAGGCCTGTGCCCATTCGGCCGCGTCTTCGCGGTTCCAGGTCTTTTGCAGCTCCGAGGCCACGGCCGCGGTGTCTATGGGCACCACACCGGCCTGCAGCATGCGGGCCAGAGTGATTTCCTCGGCCATCTTGGAGTAGGTGCCCGACGCATCGATGACAGCAAACACCTGGTAGCCATCGGCCACGGCGGCGATGGAGGGAAAAGCCATGCAGACGCTGGTGATGGTGCCGGCGATGATGAGCTGCTTCTTGCCCGTGGCCTTGACGGCCTTGACGAAGTCTTCGTTGTCCCAGGCGTTGATCTCACCCTTACGTGCCACGTAGGTGGCGTGAGGTGCGTTCTGGTGGATTTCGGGAATCAGCGGACCATTGGGGCCCTGAGGCACGGAGGCTGTGGTGATCACGGGGATCTTGGCCAGCGAAGCGATCTTGGCCAGCGTGCTGGCCAGACGGCGCAGCGTGGTGAACGGCATGTCCTGCACGGTCTGGAACAGGCCGCTCTGGTGGTCGATCAGCAACATGGCCACGTTGTCCGGATCGATCACAGGCTTGGCGCCGTTGAAATTGGCGGGGATGGCTGCGGTCTGGATGCTCATGGAAGTCTCCTTGGAGTTGGGAACGAAGGGGGAGGTTTCGCTCCCCGGTCGCATCGCTGTAGGGCCGGGGATACGGTGGCACTGAGGGCTCAGTGGTTCGGCACGGCCGTGGGCGCATGGCGCTCGGCTGCCGGAATGCGGCCGAACTGGCCGCTGCGGAAGTCCTCCAGCGCCTGCTGGATTTCCTCGTCGCTGTTCATGACGAAGGGGCCGTAGCCGACCACCGGCTCGTCAATCGGCTCGCCTGACAGCCACAGCAGCGTGACGTCGCTGTTGGCTTCCAGATGCACGCTGTCCGCAGCGCGATCCATATGCACCAGCTGTCCGGCGCGGGCAATCTCCTGTCCGTTGACCAGCAGCGTGCCGTGCAGCACCACCAGCGCCAGCGTGCGGCCGGCCCGGGCCTGCAGCTCGGTGGCTGCTCCGGCGTTCAGCCGCACATCCCAGACATCGATGGGCGTGAAGGTCCTCGCCGGGCCGCGATAGGCGGGCCCCTTGCTGCCAAGATAGTCACCGGCAATGACACGCAGATGACCCGCGCCGTCCGGCAACGCGACCTGCGGGATGTCGGCATTCAGCAAGGTCTGGTAGCCGGGGGCGGACATCTTGTCCCTGGCCGGCAGGTTGACCCACAGCTGCACCATCTCCAGCGGCCCGCCGCTCTTGGCAAAGGCTTCGGAGTGGTACTCCTCGTGCAGGATGCCCGAGGCAGCCGTCATCCACTGCACATCGCCGGGGCCGATGGTGCCGCCGGCACCTGTGGAGTCGCGGTGGGCCACCTCACCCTCATAGACGATGGTCACGGTCTCGAAGCCCCGGTGCGGGTGCGTGCCCACGCCGCGCCGCGCCGTGGTGGGCGTGAAGCTCTGGGGACCGGCGTGATCGAGCAGCAAGAAAGGGCTCAGGGCCTTGCCGTGGTCGCCATAGCTGAACAGCGAACGCACGGGAAAGCCATTGCCCACCCAGTGGGGACGGGGGGCTTCGTAGACACCCAGGATTTTCTTGAGCATGGCATTTCTCCTTGCGACAGGCCTGCAGTCCCGTTGGTCGCTGCAGGTGTTGAACATGGGAGAAGTATGAATTTGGAACGATGACTTGAGTAGTCCACAATATTCAGTCTCAGAGTTCTATTTTTAAAACGATGAAACTGCCAGACCTCAACGAGCTGTACTACTTCGCCCAGGTGGTGGAGCATGGTGGATTCGCGCCCGCAGGCCGCGCCCTGGGGCTGCCCAAGTCCAAGCTCAGCCGCCGCGTGGCACTGCTCGAGGAGCGCCTGGGCGCGCAATTGCTGCTGCGTTCCACACGCAGCTTTGCCGTGACCGAGGTGGGCAAGCGCTACTACCAGCACTGCCGCGCCATGCTGACCGAGGCAGAGGCCGCCGAAGAGTCCGTGGCGCTGGTGCATTCCGAGCCCTGCGGCAAGGTGCGCATGAGCTGCCCCGTGGCCTTGCTGGCCTCGCGCGTGGGCCGCATGCTGGGCGAGTTCATGCGCCAGTACCCGCGCGTGGAGTTGCAGGTGGACGAGACCAACCGGCGCGTGGACGTGGTCGGCGAAGGACTGGATCTGGCCCTGCGCGTGCGCCCGCCGCCGCTGCAGGACAGCGATCTGGTGCTGCGCACGCTGGCCGAGCGCCGCCAATGCCTGGTGGCCGCACCCGAGCTGCTGCAGCGCCTGGGCCCGCCCGGCGGGCCCATGGATCTGTCGGCCTGGCCCAGCCTGGATATGGGCGGCGTGCAGGAAACCCACCGCTGGGTGCTGCACGGCCCCGACGCCGTGCGCGCCGAGGTCAGACACCAGCCAAGGCTGGTGACGCAGTCCATGCTGGCGCTACGCGACGCGGCCGTGCTGGGTGCCGGCGTGGTGCAGCTGCCCAATATGTTTGTGCGCGAAGAGCTGCGCAGCGGCACACTGGTGCAGGTGTTGCCGGGCTGGCAGCCGCGGCCCGAAATCATCCACGCCGTCTACGCCTCGCGCCGCGGGCAGTTGCCCGCCGTGCGCGCGCTGCTCGACCATCTGGCCCAATCCTTCAGCGCCCTGTCCGAGGACTAAGCACCAAAAACGGCTGCAGCGTTGATCCAGCAAGCGCTGGCAGCTATGGATTGCAAGTCCATCAACCCAGAGCCGCCTGGATATCGCCGGCCAACTTCTCGGGCTTGTCCTGGGGCGCATAGCGGCGTATCACCTGTCCGTCGCGGCCCACCAGGAATTTGGTGAAATTCCATTTGATGGACTTGGTGCCCAGCACGCCCGGCGCTTCGGAGGTGAGCCAGCGGTACAGCGGATGCGCGCCATCGCCGTTGACCTCGATCTTGTGCATGAGCGGGAAGCTGACGCCGAAGTTCAGCTCGCAAAAGCTCGCGATCTCGTCATCCGAGCCTTTTTCCTGGGCACCGAACTGGTTGCAGGGAAAGCCCAGCACCACCAGGCCCCGGTCCGCATATTGCTCGTGCAGTGCCTGCAGCCCCTTGTACTGGGGCGTGAAGCCGCAGGCACTGGCGGTATTCACGATCAGCAATACCTTGCCCTGGTACTGCGACAGAGGAACGCTGCGTCCCTGGATGTCGGTGGCTTCAAAGTCATAAACGCTGTTTGCCATGCTGATCTCCCGCCAAAGTGAAGCCCCAAGCTTAAGGCAGTCGGCAAAACATCTCACCACTGGAAACAAGCCTGCACCGCCACGCCACGGAGACAATACCGGGGCTGCGACCATAGAAAAACCGATCCCCGCAAGCAGAGCGCCTGTTTTTTGGGCATTCTTCGCAGTCTTGCCTTCTTGCGGCCCTTGGCGGGCTGCCTTGCAACGTGCGTTTGTCCTTGAACGAATTGAAAGAAAAATGGGTGGCTCAGGCCACGGCTGCGTGGACGCGCGCTCGTGCCAGCACTCTGGGCCAGCGCATTGCGGCCCTGCCCTGGTGGCGTCGCTGGCCGACGCGGCGTGAATGGCTGTGGTTTGCCGCGGCCTTGCCGGCGCTGTTTGTCGTCTATGTGCTGGTGCTGGTTCCGTTCACGCCCAGCATCAGCGATATCCGCAAGGCCAAGCTCGAGCAGCCCGCGCAGATTCTGAGCGCCGACGGCAAGCTGATCGGCGAGTTCAAGCGCAGCAACCGCCAGTGGGTGCCGCTGGAGCAGATTTCGCCTGCTGTGATCAAGGCACTCGTGGCCACCGAAGACCACCGCTTCTATGAGCACCATGGCATGGACTTCACGCGCACCGTGGGGTCGGTCATCCATACGCTGGGCGGCAATCCCCAGGGCGGCTCCACCATCACCCAGCAGCTGGCGCGCAATCTCTACCCCACGGAAATCGGCCGCGCCCGCAATGTGAACCGCAAGCTCAAGGAGGCGATCACGGCCTTCAAGATCGAGGCGCTCTACACCAAGGACGAGATTCTCGAAACCTATCTGAACACCGTGCCCTTTCTCTACAACGCCTATGGCATAGAGATGGCGGCGCGTACCTATTTCGACAAACCTGCGGCCAAGCTCACGGTGCTGGAAAGCGCCACGCTGGTGGGCATGCTCAAGGGCAATGCCTACTACAACCCAGTGATCAACCCCGACCGCGCCATTGCCCGGCGCAACACCGTGCTGAGCCAGATGGTCAAGCGCGGCGAACTCAAGGACGATGAGTTCGAGCGCCTCAAGAAACGCCCCATGCGTCTGGACTTCGAGCGCCAGGAGGAGCCCACGGGCATGGCGCCGCATTTTTCCCAGCAGTTGCGCAAATGGCTGATCGCCTGGGCCGACAAGCACGACTACAACATCTATACGGACGGCCTGATCGTACGCACCACGCTGGACTCGCGCCTGCAGAGCTGGGCGCAGCAGGCCGTGAACCGCCAGATGCAAACGCTGCAGGGCATTGCCAACAGCAACTGGAGCCACCGCGACGGCTGGAGCGCCGAGAACGCGCTGGTGCTGCAGCTGTTGCGCGAGACGGACGCCTTCCGCAAGCTCGCCAGAAGTGGCAAGCCTTCCGACATCAGCGAGGAAGAGGCGCTCAAGAAGCTGCTGGCCGACAAGGCCTTCATGAGGCAGCTGCGCGAGGACAAGACCCGCGTGCAGGCCGGCTTTCTGGCCATAGACCCGCGCACCTCGGCCGTACTGGCCTGGGTGGGCAGCCGCGACTATGCCCAGGATGCGTTTGACCATGTGGCCCAGGCGCGTCGCCAGCCCGGCTCCACCTTCAAGCCCTTTGTCTATGGCGCAGCCCTGCAGCGCGGCGCCAAGCCTGACGACACGCGCAAGGACGAGGCCGTGGAAATCCAGCTGCCCGGCGGCGAGGTATGGCGCCCCAGCGATGCCGTCGAGCCCACGGGCGTGCCCATGAAACTCAGCGATGCGCTGGCCTATTCCAAGAACACCATCACTGCAGAGCTCGGCCAGGAAGTGGGCATGGACCGCGTCATCAAGCTGGCCCGCGGTCTGGGCGTGCGCCAGAGCCCACTGGAGCCCGTGCCTTCGCTGGCGCTGGGCTCCAGCCCCGTCACGCTGCTGGAAATGGTCAACGCCTACGGCAGCATTGCCAACTCCGGCCGCTATATTCCGCCCCAGCTGGTCACCCGTATCGAGAATGCCGACGGCGAGCTGCTGGCCGAATTCACCCCGCCCAAACCCGATCAGGTCTGGGACGAGGAAGAGAACTACGGTCTGCTGGAGATGATGCGCGCCGTGATTGACAAGGGCACGGGCCGCGCGATTCGCAAGCAATACGGCATTCGCGCCGATGTGGCCGGCAAGACCGGCACCACCCAGGGCAATGCCGACGGCTGGTTCATCCTCATGCACCCGCAGATCGTGGCCGGTGCCTGGGCCGGCTTCAACGATGCGCGCATCACGCTCAGGAGCGACCAGTGGGGCCAGGGTTCACGCAGCGCCCTGCCCATGGTGGGCGACTTCATGTCGCGCGCCCTGCGCAGCCCGCTGCTCAATGCAAAGGCCCGGTTCACCGAGCCCAACACCAGCCACTGGTGGAGCGATATGGTGGGCCGCCTGCGCGACAAGCTTCAGGAATGGAGCGGGCCCGCAGCTGAGGGCAACGATCCAGATCGCACAACGCCGACAGCTCCCGCTCATACAGCACCCAACAGGAGCAATGGCAGCGAGGTCGACATCATAGAGAGCACGCCCGCAGCACCGCCCTCGACCGCCGCCCAGCCGGCGCCTGCCGACAGCAGCGCCCAGCCGCCCGATCTGGACAGCAGCCCCGGGCTGGCTCCCGGCGAGATGATGCCGGCTCCGGCCAGACCCCCCGCGCCGTCAAGCTGGAGCGATATAGGCACACCGCTGCCGCCAGCGGCACCGCTGAATGGGCCGCAGGACAGCCAGTAGCGCAGTTTTCAGCCACATGCCCCACTGGGCTGTCGAATAACTGGTCCAATTGCGCACCGACACCCGCCAGCAGGTCTCCCACCAGGAGGCCGCTGGCGGATTTGTTTTCGCCGGGCATGAAACCC
Organism: Comamonas testosteroni; assembly: GCF_000761245.1. Lineage (GTDB taxonomy): Bacteria > Pseudomonadota > Gammaproteobacteria > Burkholderiales > Burkholderiaceae_C > Comamonas > Comamonas testosteroni_C. The sequence goes on from NZ_AWOR01000078.1 coordinate 94,108, forward strand.
ACATGCCGACAGCGCTGCGCCGACCCGGAGCCGACATGACCGCCAATACGCCAACCATAGTCACCTTTGCCATCTACCTGCTGGGCATGCTGCTCATAGGCTGGGCGGGATACAAAGCCACGTCCAACCTGTCCGACTACATTCTGGGCGGGCGCAGTCTGGGCTCGGTGGTCACGGCCCTGTCGGCCGGGGCATCGGACATGAGCGGCTGGCTGCTCATGGGCCTGCCCGGCGCCGTGTTTGCCACCGGCCTGTCGGCCTCGTGGATTGCCATCGGCCTGTGCATCGGTGCCTGGCTCAACTGGCGCTTTGTCGCGGCACGCCTGCGTGTCTATACCGAGAAGGTGGGCAATGCGCTGACATTGCCCGATTACTTCACCAACCGCTTCGAGGATGGCAGCAGCCTGCTGCGCATCGTCACGGCGCTGGTGATCCTGGTGTTCTTCACCGTCTACTGCGCCTCCGGCGTGGTCGCTGGTGCCCGTCTGTTCGAGTCCATGTTCGGCATGGACTACCAGACCGCGCTATGGGTGGGGGCCGTGGCCACCATGGCCTATGTGTTCATAGGCGGCTTTCTGGCCGTGAGCTGGACCGACACGATTCAGGCCTCGCTGATGATCACCGCGCTGGTCATGGCGCCCCTGATGGTGATCTATGCCGACGGCGGCGTGGGTGCCAGCGCGGCGATCATCGAAACCGCCCGCAGCGGCGCCTTCGACATGTTCAAGGGCCAGGGGGCGATTGCCATCATCTCTTTGCTGGCCTGGGGTCTGGGCTACTTCGGCCAGCCGCATATTCTGGTGCGCTTCATGGCAGCGGAGTCGATCAAGACCATTCCCAACGCGCGCCGCATCGGCATGACCTGGATGGTGCTGTGCCTGGGCGGCGCCGTGGCCGTGGGCTTCTTCGGCATTGCCTTCTTTGCCAGCCGCCCCGAGATTGCGGCAAACGTCAATGGCAACCACGAGCTGGTGTTCCTGGAAGTCGCAAAGCTGCTGTTCAACCCCTGGATCAGCGGCGTGCTGCTGGCTGCCGTGCTGGCGGCCGTGATGAGTACTCTGTCCTGCCAGTTGCTGGTCTGCTCCAGCGCCCTCACGCAAGATATCTACAAGACCTTTCTGCACAGGAACGCCAGCCAGAAGCAGCTGGTCTGGTTCGGCCGCGCCATGGTGTTTGCCATTGCCGTGATCGCCATCCTCATTGCGCAGGACCCCAAGGCCAAGGTGCTGGGCATGGTCAGCAATGCCTGGGCCGGTTTTGGCGCCGCCTTCGGCCCGCTGGTGCTGATCTCGCTGCTCTGGGGCCGCATGACGCGCAACGGCGCGCTGGCCGGCATGGTCGTGGGAGCGGTCACGGTTCTGGTCTGGCAGCACTACCAGTGGTTCAAGCTCTATGAAATCGTTCCCGGGTTTACGTTGTCCGCTATCGCAATCATAGTGGTCAGCCTGCTGGACAAAGCTCCTTCGGCCACGATCACGGCCAAGCACCGCGAGGTGGAGGCTGAAATCGCTGCCCACGGCGAATAAACGTTGCCACGCCCCTGCCCAAGCCCTGCCCGGCCATGCCGCCAGGGCTTTTTTGTCGTCGAAAACCGCTCGCCAGGCTGCACAAAAAATAGGCGCAACTTGCATTTTCGAGGCCTATCCGTCACACTTACGGGTCGAAATTTCAGGCATTACCTGAGATTCTGAAAGGTTTAGTGAATGCTCAAGGCCGCTGCAGCCAAGGTATATCAGACGGGTTTAGCGTTGATGCTGGGTGCCGCTTTTGCGCTGGCATCCCCTGCGGCTTTGGCGCGAAAAGCGCCCGAAGTCGGTGCCACCGTTCCCGGCTTTGAGACCGTGAGCCTGGCCGAACTGCCGCGCGAAGGCCGCACCACCTATGGTCGAATCCTCCAAGGCGGTCCGTTCTCCAGCGACAAGGACGGCACGGTGTTCGGCAACCGTGAGCGCATACTTCCGCGCCAGGCCAGAGGCTATTACCGCGAATACACCGTGCGCACGCCAGGCGCGAAAAACCGGGGTGCGCGGCGCATAGTCTGTGGCGGCTTGCAGCCCCAGGTGCCCGATGCTTGCTTCTATACGGGCGACCACTACAACAGCTTTCAGCAAATCGTCCAATGAAGTTAAAAGACGCCGCCCTCCAGGCCCGCCATACAGCGGCTTTTGACCTCTTGAATTCCGCAGCGGCGGTTTGCGCAGACAGCCTACAGCGCTGTCAGTACCGACTCTGCCACCAGTTTTGATGTTTTTAGAAAGAATCACGGAGATGGACACGCCACTTCGTAAGCCCTCGGAAACACCGTTGCGCAATGTTCGCCCGAACATCGTGCAATCCATCCGCGCCTATCGCATTCCTGATCTTCAGGCAGCAGCAGAGGCACTGGGCTCCCATTTCCTCTATGCCAATCTGGCCCATGCCCAGACCAAGGCCGATGTCTTCGAGCTGCTGTCCACCCAGTTCTACCTGCCGGCACACTTTGGCAAGAACTGGGATGCGCTGTATGACTGCATGACCGACCCGATCAACAAATCCGGCCCGCAACCCGGTTTTGTGGTGGTGCTCGACCAGATTCCGACCACTCCCAAGTTCGACAAGGAAGTGCGCGAGCAGTTGCTGGACGTGTTCCGCGATACTGCGGACTTCTGGGCAGAGCGCAAGATTCCCTTCCGCTGCTTTTACTCATTCCTGTAGGTCGGCTGCTGCGGCGCACACAGCACAAAATGCCCGCCTTGAATGCGGGCATTTTTGCTTTCAGCAACCCTAGACTCAGGCAGTGCGGCCCTGAGCGCCAGCCTTGAGCTGCATCCACTTGCCCATTGCAATCACCAGCATGGCGCCGCAGGCAGCCGCTGCGTAATGCGCCCAGGGATTGATCCGTACAAAACCTTCGAGCACATGGTCGCTGGTGATGGTTTCGCCGGCCACCCAGCCAATCAGTGCCGCGCCCAGAGTGACGATGACCGGAAAACGCTCCATCAGCTTGATCATCAGCGTGGAGCCAAAGATGACCAGCGGAATGCTGATGGCCAGGCCCAGAATCAGCAGCAGCATATCGCCGCCCGCTGCCGCAGCCACGGCGATCACATTGTCCAGACTCATTACCAGATCGGCGAGCAAAATGGTGCGAACGGCAGCCATCATGCCCTGCCTGACCACGCTGGCGGAGTTCTCCTCTTCATCTTCTGCCTTGAGCAGGCCCACGCCAATCCACAGCAGCAGCAGGCCACCGATCACCTCAACGAATGGCAGCTGCATCAGCTTGGCAGCCACCACCGTCAGGGCAATACGCAACACCACAGCGGCACCGGAGCCGAGCAGCACCGCTTTTTTCTGCTGCTGCGGCGGCAGGCCACGTGCGGCCAGAGCAATGACCACCGCGTTGTCACCCGAGAGAATGATGTTGATCCAGACGATCTTGAACAAGCCGATCCAGAAATCGGCACCGAGCATGGCATCCATGGAAAATATTCCTGAGTTCTCTGTCCGTTGCACCTTGAACGGACAAACGCCCGGCATTGCAAAGCCAGGCGTGATCAATGCAGGGAAGTTTAGCCAACTGCCTCTTGGAGCCGCTGTCGGCGTATTGCTTCTGACGTCATGGGAATTGCAGGCCACGGAGTTCGCTTGCGCCCCGGGACAGACACCACAGACCCCTCAAATTACCAGTTTTCAGTGATAGCCAAGCGACTTGATCTCGGTAACAGTGGGACACGAAAACCAGCGGCACCTCACACAATATGGCAGAGACTTTTTCCCTCCCTACAGAGTCCATTCTCCCCAGCCCCTTGATCGTGGTGGAGGATGAGCCGTTGATCCGCAATCGGCTGGAGAGCATTTTGCATGGCCTCGGATATGCGGATGATGCTCTCATCTTTGCTGCCACCCTGGGGCAGGCACGTGCCCAGCTGGCGGAGCATCCGGTCGCCATGGCACTGGTGGATCTGGGCTTGCCCGACGGCAGCGGCATAGAGCTGATCAGCCAGTTGCGCGCCGCCGACCCCGGCATGGGCATTCTGGTCATCTCCGCCTGGAGCACCGAGGACGCCATTCTGTCGGCGCTGCGTGCCGGGGCCAACGGCTATGTGCTCAAGGAGCGCGACGACCTGGAAGTCACCCTGTCCATACGCAGTGTGCTGCGTGGTGGCGCCCCCATCGACCCTTTCATTGCACGGCGCATCATTGCCGAGTTGCAGCCTTCCCAGCCCACGGAAGCGCACAAGGAGGTGCCGCCTGAAGCCATACTCAGCGTCCGCGAAATCCAGATCCTCAAGCTGGTCGCAGACGGCATGACCAACCGGGAGATCGCAGAGTCGCTCTTTCTCTCCCGCTACACCGTGGAATGCCATGTGAAAAACATTTACCGCAAGCTGGCCGTGCCTTCGCGCACCAAGGCGGTCAGCGAGGCCCGGGCACGCGGTTTGCTGAGCTGAATGGTCAAGCGGTCGGCTCTCATGCTCCGCCTGATATTTGCGCTCGTCATTGGCTGGAGTTGCGGCGTGGCCTGGGCACAGGAGCTCAGGCCTCAGGACCTGCTCTGTGAACCGCGCATTGTGGCCCGCCAATCGGCCAAGGCACTGCCCGAGGGGCCTCCTCCCGATGCGGCCTCGCTGCAATGGGTGGATGTGCCGGGGCTGGATGACTGGAGTCAACGCTGGCCCGGCTATGACGGTGCAGCCTGGTACCGCATCGATTGGGAGAGCCCCTGCGGGCGCGATCAGCCCGTGGCGCTGGCCGTCGTCAATATCGTGATGGCGGGCGAGGTGTTCGTGAATTCAGAACTGATCTGGCGCGATCAATCGCTGGTGGAGCCGCTGAGTCGCAGCTGGAACATGCCACGCTACTGGCGGCTTCCCAAGGCGCTGCTCAAGGAACAGGGCAACAGCATCTGGGTGCGCGTCCACGGACTCAGCAACCAGACGCCAGGCCTGGGGCGGCTGCGCATAGGCCATCCAGCCGAGCTCAAGCAATGGACGGAACAGGCCACCTGGAGCCTACGCACCATTTATATGGTCTGCATCACGGTCAGCCTGGTGCTATGCCTGCTGTTTTCGTTTGCCTGGCTCCACAACCGCAATCAAAAACTCTATGGCTGGTACGCACTCAATCTGATGTGCTGGGCAGTGATGCTCTGCTTTATGGTCATGACTGATCCCTGGCCCTTCAGCAGCACGCCGGCCTTTGCCAAGGGAAATCTGCTGGTTTTCATTGCCTTTACCTACACTTTCTGCATTTTTGCCCTGCGTTTTGCCGAATTAAGCCTTATCCGTCTGGAGCGTGCGCTGACCGGCCTGTGCAGCCTGTGCGCCGTGTTCGCCCTCGCCGTGCCGGACGCCCAGATGGCGCTGAGCAAGGCCATCTGGCTGCTGATGTTCTGTCTTTGCGCTTTAGTCTGCCTGCTGTTTCCGCTGCGTGCGCTGCAGACGCGCACGCCGGCCCACATCGCTTTCAGCCTCTGCTTCGTGCTGTACCTGGGCATCGGCGTGCACGACCTGCTGCTGCTGACCAAGGCCCTGGATCACAATCTGACGCTGACCCCCTACACCACCTTGCTGAGCATGCTGGTGATCGCGTGGTTGCTGGGGCGACAGATCGTGCGGAATATGCGCCGCATCGAGCACTTCAACCACGAACTCAGCCTCACCGTCACCCAGGCCTGCGACGACCTGAGCCAGACCCTGGAGCGCGAGCACCACCTGGCCCTGAGCCACTCCCGCCTGCAGGAGCGTCTGCGCATTTCCCAGGATCTGCACGACGGTCTGGGCGGCTCCCTGGTGCGCTCCATTGCGCTGGTCGAGCAAAGCAGCGCCCCGCTGCCCAATGCCCAGGTGCTGTCCATGCTCAAGCTCATGCGTGACGACCTGCGTCAGATGATTGATACCGGCACCAGCGCGGCCATCCAGGTCCCCGAGACACCCACGCAATGGATTGCGCCGCTGCGCCACCGCTTTGCACGGCTGTTCGAGGAGCTGGACATTCAGGTGAAATGGTGTCTGCCCGCCTACTGGACTCACGCGCCCAGCCCCATTCAGTGCCTGACGCTGACCCGCGTGCTGGAAGAGGCATTGACCAATGTCATCAAGCACAGCCGCGCCAGCCAAGTCCAGGTTCGGCTGGAGATTCCCGACTCCAGGGAGTTGCAGCTGCAGATCGAGGACAACGGCACAGGCTTTGATTTGGATAGCACACAGATCAACAGCATGGGCGTGGGCATGCGCAGCATGCTGGCGCGACTGGAGCGCCTGCAAGGCACCCTGGTCATACAGTCCCACCCCGGCCGCACCGAGCTGCGGGCCAGCCTGCCACTGTTCGGCAAGGTGCAACGCCACACCGAAGTACAGAGCTCCGTGCCGTCTCCCCAGAGCATCTGGTAACTGCGCTAAGCTTTCTGCATGCCCCTGCTTATCGACGGAACACCGCATGAAGACGGCGTCTTCACCCTTAAGCTGACGCCTGACGCGCCGCACAGACTCAAAACCAGCCCCGGACAGGGCAGCCTGACCCTTGGCCCCAGGAAGCTGTTGAAAACAGCGGACCTGTGGCTGCCTGTCGACGCCTGCGTGCTCTGGTCCTGCTTTGACCCCTTTGCCACGCCCGCTGGCTCGCCCTGGCCGCGCAGCTTCTACTACACGGGCAATGACAGCGGCTTTTTCACATGGGCGCAGCTGCGTGCTGTCGAAAACTTCAGCTGGTACCCACAGCTGCAGCAGGATGTACATATCGACGCCAGCCAGTCACAGATTCGCGAGCTGAGCATTCATCTGCAAGCGGGCAATCAGGGCCACATCCACCTGAAACTGCCGCAGCAGGGCATGCGCCTTCATCTGCATGGCAATCTGGAGCAAATCACCGTCACCGCAGGCCTGCCTGAAAGCCTGAGTTTGAGCCCGGCCACCAGCAAGAACCCGGCCGACGAGGCCTTCCAGCTGCCCGACATGGGCAGCCTGAAACAGGTCAGCACGCTGGAGCTGCGCAATGGAGCGGGAAAGCAACCCATTTCGCTGCAAAATCTGCTGCAGTTCTCGAAGCTGGACTCGCTTTCCCTGTGGGGTAACCACAGAGATCTGGACCAGCTTTCATCATGTACGCAGCTCAAGGCGCTATCACTGCGTTTTATGCGCCATCTGTCGGGACTGCCTGCGCTGCAAACCTGGCCGGAGCTGGACTTCTTCATCGCCTACAACGTGGAAGAAGCCACTGGCAAACACCTGCGCCAGCAACTCAAGGACCGCGCCAAGGCACGGCCCTGGGCTGACTACACATCCGTCAGCCAGTTGCGCAAGCCTCAATGGTGGACCAAGGAATATGGGCGGCCGTTTGCGGGCTGGCCCGCAGCCCGTGCCAGGATTGCGCATGCAGCTTATGAGCTGGCTGAACAAGAAATTGGCGCAGCCAGCAGCCTTGGCCAAGTGCAAGCTGCACTGACGGCCTTTGCCGCCCGCTTCAACACGGTCAAGGGCATTGAAACCAGCGAACGTGAAGACCTGGGGCTGGCCGTGCAGCAACTGGCACAACTGCCTGCGGCACTGGCCCTGAAGCTGACGGATGAGCAGGCCCAGCAGTGGTTTGATGAAAACCGCGATTACTAGTGATTACCTAGCGCTTACCTAGCTGCCGCAGGATCGACCTGCGCAATGATGCCGCCGCCCAGGCAGACATCGCCGTCATAGAGCACGGCGGACTGACCCGGCGTGACCGCCCATTGCGCTTCTGGAAAGTCCAGACGGAAGCCGGCCTCCGTGGCCTGGGAAATCAGTGCCGGCGAATCGGGCTGACGGTAGCGGGTCTTGGAGCCGTAGGCCTTGCCCTCTGCCGGGGCATGGCCGGCCACCCAGCTGACCTGATCGGCCAACAGCGCATGCGACTGAAGCAGCGGATGATCATGGCCCTGCACCACGCGCAAAATATTCTTGTCCAGCTCCTTACGTGCCACAAACCACGGCGCATGGTCGCCCGCGCCACGGGCTGCACCCTTTTCCTTCACACCGCCAATGCCCAGGCCCGAGCGCTGTCCCAGCGTGTAGAAGGACAGGCCCACATGCTTGCCCAGCTTGCGGTTGCGATCGTCCAGGATGAGACCCGGCTCCTTGCTGATGTAGCGGTTCAGGAAGTCGCGGAACGGACGCTCGCCGATAAAACAGATACCGGTGGAATCCTTCTTCTTGGCATTGGGCAGACCGATTTCTTCGGCAATGCGGCGCACCTCGGTCTTGTGCAGCTCGCCCACGGGAAACAAGGCCTTGGACAGCTGAGCCTGGTTCAGGCGGTGCAGAAAATAGCTCTGGTCCTTGCTGTTGTCCAGGCCCTTGAGCAGCTCGAACAGCTGGGTGGAGGGGTTCTGACGCACGCGCGCATAGTGCCCGGTGGCAATCTTCTCAGCTCCCAGGCGCATGGCGTGGTCGAGGAAAGCCTTGAACTTGATCTCCGCATTGCACAGCACGTCCGGGTTGGGCGTGCGACCGGCCTGGTACTCGCGCAGAAACTCGGCGAACACGCGGTCCTTGTAGTCGGCGGCAAAGTTCACATGCTCGATCTCGATGCCGATCACGTCGGCCACGGCCGCCGCATCGACAAAGTCGATATTCGACGAGCAGTACTCGCTGTCATCGTCATCTTCCCAGTTCTTCATGAAGATGCCGACGACCTCGTGGCCCTGCTGTTTGAGGAGATAGGCGGTGACGGCGGAATCCACACCGCCTGACAAACCCACCACGACACGCTGCTTGTTGCTCATAGGTATGCGATTATCCCAGCGCCCGTCAACTGCTGCGGGCGTGAGGATTTGCCATGGAACTGCGCCAGCTGCGCTACTTTGTACGAATTGTTGAACTGGGCTCCATGAGCCGGGCGGCGCTGGATCTGGACATGGTGCAGTCGGCGCTGAGCCAGCAGATCAGCCGCCTGGAGTCAGAACTCTCGACCCGGCTTTTGCAGCGCACACCACGCGGAGTCATCCCCACCGAGGCCGGCCAGGCCTTTTTCCACCAGGCCCAGCTGACCCTGCGCCATGCCCAGCAGGCCATTCACGCTGCCCAGCAGGCGCGGCTGTCGGGTGCCGTCAGCATGGGCCTGTCCCCCACGATTGCCAATGTGCTGGGCCTGCCGCTGATGCGAGCCATGCGCGAGCGCTACCCCGATGTGAGGCTGCACATGGTGTCAGCCCTCTCGGGGCATCTGACCAGTCTTCTCAACGCCAGACAGCTGGATCTGGCTATCCTTTTCGATACTCAGAGCGCCCGGCGATGGAGCGTGATGCCGCTGCTCGAAGAGCAGCTGTTTCTGATTCAGTCGCGCCAGCAACCGGTGGCGCCGCAGATCCAGCATGAAGTGCCCATCAGCCTGGAGCAGCTGCAGCAAGTGCCTCTGATCCTGCCCTCGGGCAGCCACGGCCTGCGCAGCTCCATCATGGCCTCGTTCACCAGCGCCGGTTTCCAGTCGCAGATGGCCATGGAAATCGACTCGCTGTCCCTGCTGATGGAAGCGGTCGCTGCCGGCATGGGCGCCACGGTCCAGCCCTGGTCGGCCGTGGGCATGTACCGTGATGCGGCCGAGCGCTTCCAGTGGTCGCAAATCGCCGATGACTCGGTGCGGCGCAAGGCCGCGCTGTGCAGCCTGTCGGACGACGAGCTCTCGCCCGCTGCCCTGGCGGCACGTGTGGTGCTGATGGACTGCGCCAGGCAACTGGTGCATTCCGGAGTCTGGCGGGGAGCATCGCTGACGGACTGAGTCCTCATCTTCCGGGCAGAGGATGAATGCGAAGCTGGCCGGCCATAGGCGATGCCGGGACATCAGGGCTCAGGCCTTACGTAATTTCCACAGCAACTTTGTTGCCATGTGAAGCTCATACCTCATGGCAAACCTAGATCTTCATTACAACATTGCTGTTGCGCCCCCTGGGCCGCATCTCGACATCCAACTTGCACCACGCCGACGGCGCCAGCCTACAGCGGGTGCGAGTGCGCTTTTTTAATATGAGCCTTGCCTCGTGCTGGATGTGAAGTGCGCTTCAGGACAGCCAGCCAAAACCAAGGTTCATTTATGACATCTCTAGATATTCAGCTGCTGCTGACCGCCCTGGTCAGCGTGTTGGTGCTGGTCGCCTTGATTGTTTCGCGCATCAAGCTGCACCCGCTGCTGGCCCTGCTCATCGTCTCGGTCGGCGTCGGCTTTGCCACCGGCATGGATCCGGAGGCCATCGTCAAGCAGCTGACCAACGGCGCGGGCAAAACGCTGGGCGCCGTAGGCGTCGTGATCGCGCTGGGCGCCATGCTGGGCAAGATCCTGGCCGATGCGGGCATCACCGAGCAGATCGCCGAAGCCATTCTCAGGCACTCCTCCGATCGCATGATCCCCTGGGCCATGACCCTGGTGGCCTTCATCGTCGGCATCCCGATGTTCTTCGAAGTCGGCCTGGTGGTCATGCTGCCGCTGATCTTCAGCGTGGCGCGCAAGCTGGAGGGCCAGGCCCGCTTCAAGGGCTCGGCCTATGTCTACGTCGGCGTGCCCGTGATCTCGGCACTGGCGGCCATGCACGGCATGGTTCCGCCCCACCCCGGCCCCCTGACCGCCATCGCCACCCTCAAGACCACGGTCGGCCCGACCATGCTGTACGGCTTTCTGGCCGCCATTCCGGCCATGGTTCTCGGCGGCCCGCTCTATGGCGCGTTCATCGCCCCGCGCATGAGCACCAAGCCCGACCAGGCCTTGCTCGACCAGTTCACCATCACCGAGAAAGCCGCTGCCGGCCCGCAGCCCAGCATCGCCCTGGGCGTGCTGGCGGCCCTGCTGCCCGCCATTCTGATGCTGATCCATGCCGTCGCCGAAATGCTGCTGCCCAAGGACGCGGCAGCCATGCATGTGGCCAGCTTCCTGGGCAATCCCCTGATCGCCATGCTGCTGGGCGTGCTGTTCGCCATCGTGGCCCTGGTCATGGCCCGTGGCGGCGACACCGAAAAGCTGCGCGACGCGCTGGGCAAGAGCCTCAAGCCGATTGCCTCCATCATCATGATCATTGCCGGCGGCGGCGCCTTCCAGCAGATGCTGACCAGTGCCAAGGTCGGTGATGCCATCGTCCATCTGACCCAGCAGTTCGCCTTCCCGCCGCTGATCCTGGGCTGGCTGATCGCCATGCTGCTGTCCGTCTCCACCGGCAGCGCCACCGTGGGCATCGTGGGCGCTGCCGGCCTGCTCGCGCCGCTGGCGGGGGCCGACCCCAGCCTGAACCTGCCCCTGCTGGCCCTGTCCATCGGCTGCGGCTCGCTGTTCTTCAACTATGCCAACCACGCCGGCTTCTGGATGGTCAAGGAATCCTTCGGCATGACCATGGGCGAAGCCACCAAGACCATCTCGGTCGTGCAGTCCATCGTGGCCGTGGTGGGCCTGATCATGGTGCTGCTCTTCAACGCGCTCATCACCGTGCATTGAGGCCGGCCGTCCCGGCCACCGGGGCTGCAGCGCAGCGGCCCTAGCGCCTGCCGCCGGGCCGCAGTCCGTGGCGCATGACCGCATCGCGCCGGCTTGCGCCCGCGGCACAACCAATCCATCACGATTGGTGATACCCCCATCCCCCAACCCCGCTGCACGGGTGAGGCGGTGCTCACTACAGTGGCGTTCAACTCCAATCTGACCCTGTCAACCGCGCTCCGGCAGCGGAAATGACAGAGGACATCCACCCACGTTGAACCGCTGCAGGCATCGCCCCGTGGCAGCCCATCATGAAAACTGAAGCCTTTGACACCGATGTACTCGTCATCGGTGGTGGCAATGCCGCCCTGTGCGCCGCGCTGATGGCACGCGAAGCCGGCAGCCGCGTGCTGCTGCTTGAATCCGCTCCGCGCGCCTGGCGCGGCGGCAACTCCGGCCACACCCGCAATCTGCGCTGCATGCACGACGCTCCCCAGGACGTGCTGGTCGAGGCCTATCCCGAAGAAGAGTACTGGCAGGACTTGCTCAAGGTCACGGGCGGCATCACCAACGAGCATCTGGCGCGCATGGTGATCCGCGCCTCCTCGACCTGCCGCAACTGGATGCGCAGGCATGGCGTGCACTTCCAGCCGCCGCTGTCGGGCGCGCTGCATGTGGCGCGCACCAATGCCTTTTTCATGGGCGGCGGCAAGGCGCTGGTGAATGCCTATTTCCGCAGCGCCGAAAAGCTGGGCGTGGAAATCCGCTACGAGTCGCCCGTGGACAAGCTCGAAATCGAGAACGGCCGGTTCCAGGCTGCATGGGTCAAGACCAAGGACGGAAGCCAGCGCATCACGGCCAAAAGCTGCGTGCTGGCGGCGGGCGGCTTCGAGTCCAACCGCGAATGGCTGCGCGAGGCCTGGGGCCAGAACGAGCGCGGCGAATGGCCGGCCGACAACTTCATCATCCGCGGCACGGCCTTCAACCAGGGCGTGCTGCTCAAGCACATGCTGGAAGTGCAGCAGGCCGACGGCTTGGGCGATCCCACGCAGGCGCACATGGTGGCCATCGATGCCCGCGCCCCGCTGTACGACGGCGGCATCTGCACGCGCATCGACTGCGTCTCGCTGGGCGTGGTGGTGAACCGCGATGCCCAGCGCTTTTATGACGAGGGCGAGGACTTCTGGCCCAAGCGCTATGCGATCTGGGGTCGTCTGGTGGCCCAGCAGCCCGGCCAGATCGCCTACTCCATCATCGACAGCAAGGCCATAGGCCGCTTCATGCCGCCGGTGTTCCCCGGCGTGAAGGCCGACTCCCTGCCCGAGCTGGCGCAAAAGCTGGGTCTGGACGTGGACACCTTCATGGCCACGCTCGATGCCTACAACGGCAGCTGCAAGGTCGGCCATTTCGACCATACCGCGCTGGACGACTGCCACACCGAAGGTCTGGCCCCGGCCAAGACGCACTGGGCGCGCCCGCTCGATACCGGCCCCTACTACGGCTATGCGCTGCGCCCCGGCGTGACCTTCACCTATCTGGGCCTGAAGGTGGACGATACGGCTGCCGTGCGCTTCAAGGACCAGCCCAGCCGCAACCTGTTCGTGGCCGGCGAAATGATGGCCGGCAATGTACTGGGCAAGGGCTACACGGCCGGTGTGGGCATGTCGATCGGCACGGCCTTTGGCCGCATTGCCGGGCGCAATGCCGCGCTGGCGGCTGCTGGCAAACCCGCTATCCATGGCGCCGTAAAGGACGAGGTCTGAATCATGAGCATCCAATCCCTGCAAGAACTGGGCAAGGAAGCCCGGACCCTGGCCACCGGCAAGGTCATCCCCATCCTCCCTGCCCCAACGGAAACCGCTGCCGAAGGCGAAGTGGCGCGTGTGATGCAGATCTGCAATGCCTGCCGCTATTGCGAAGGTTTCTGCGCCGTATTCCCGGCCATGACGCGCCGTCTTGAGTTCGGCAAGGCCGATGTGCATTACCTGGCCAATCTCTGCCACAACTGCGGCGCCTGCCTGCACGCCTGCCAGTACGCACCGCCGCACGAATTCGGCATCAACATCCCCAAGGCCATGGCCGAGGTGCGCGGCCAGACCTATGCCGACTATGCCTGGCCGCCCGCCATGGGCAAGCTGTACCAGAAGAACGGCCTGACCCTGTCCCTGGCACTGGTCGCCGGCCTGTTCCTGTTCCTGGCGCTGGCCGTCGCGGCGCAAGGCGGCATTGGCCAGCTGTGGAATGGAAATCTGGGCAACAACTTCTACAACCTGTTTCCGCACAATCTGCTGGTCGGCATCTTTGCGCCGGTGTTCCTGTTCGTGGTGTTCGCGCTGTTCATGGGCGTGCGCCGCTTCTGGCAGGACGTGAAGCCTGCCACCAGCAATGTGGATGTCAGCGGCCCGGCCGCTGCCGAAGCCACGCAGGACGTGCTGCGCCTGAAATACCTGGACGGCGGCCACGGTGACGGCTGTCACAACGAGGACGATGAGTACACGCTCAAGCGCCGCCGCTTCCACCACCTGACCTTCTACGGCTTCATGCTGTGCTTTGCAGCCACGGGCCTGGCCACGGTCTATCACTATGTCTTCGATCTGCCCGCGCCTTACGAGCTGCCCAGCCTGCCCAAGATTCTGGGCGCCCTGGGCGGCGTGAGCCTGATGATTGGCACGGCCGGCCTCTGGATGCTGAACCGCGCCCGCCATCCGCTGCATGGCGACGCCAAGCAAAAGCCCATGGACCTCGGCTTCATCGCCCTGCTGTTCCTCGTGGCCGCCAGCGGTCTGGCGCTATGGCTGGGCCGCGCCACGCCAGCTCTGGCACTGCTGCTGTGCCTGCACCTGGGCGCCGTGATCGCGCTGTTTGCCACCCTGCCCTACGGCAAGTTTGCCCACGGCGTGTTCCGCACGGCTGCGCTGCTGCGCCACAACACCGAAAAGCGCGAGCCCAGCCCCATCGGCCTGGGCGCTGATTGAGCGAAGCCCCATGACAGGCACGCCCGCCGTGCCTGCTTTCAAAAAAAATCAGCCGGGATACCGGCATTCCTTTCCGACCAAGGAGACATCCCATGATGAACAAACGCCATTTCCTGCGCGCCACGGCCGTGGCCGCCTGCCTGCTGAGCCTGGGCTCGGCGGCACAGGCCGCCCCCGACTGGCTGCCCAACAAGCCCGTGACGCTGGTCGTGGGCTTTGCCGCAGGCGGCGCCGCCGACGCGGCGGCGCGCATGATTGCCAAGAAGCTGGGCGAGAACATCGGCCAGACCGTGGTGGTGGACAACAAGGGCGGCGCGGGCGGCAATATCGCCCACCAGTTCGTGGCCAAGGCCCCGGCCGACGGCTCGGTGCTGCTGTTCGGCTCCATCGGCCCGCTGACGATTGCGCCCCACATCATGAAGGTGGGCTACAACCCCTTCACCGATCTGGCACCCATCTCGGGCGGCGTGAACTTCCCCAATGTGCTGGTGGTGCACAAGGGCGCGGGCGTGAAGAACCTGGCCGAGTTCGTGGCCAAGGCCAAGAAGAGCCCCGGCAGCGTGGACTATGCCTCCACCGGCGCGGGCTCGGCCTCGCACCTGGCGGGCGAGCTGTTCAACCAGCGCGCCGGCGTGGAGATGGTGCACGTGCCCTACAAGGGCGGCGCGCCGGCCCTGCAGGACCTGCTGGGCGAGCGCGTCACCTCCTACTTCGCCGCGCCCCCGACGGCCCTGCCGCATGTCGAGAGCGGCAAGCTGATTCCGCTGGCCACCACGGGCCTGACGCGCCCCGCCTACATGCCCAATATCCCCACCGTGGCCGAAGCGGGCTTCCCCGGCTTCGAGGCACTGAACTGGTATGCCTTCGTCGCCCCCGGCAAGACCCCCACGCCGGTGCTGGACCGCTGGAACCAGGAGATCGTCAAGGTGCTCAAGGACCCCGGCGTGGCCGAGGCGCTCAAGGTCCACGGCCTGACGCCCCAGCCCACGACGCGCACCGAGTTCGCGGCCTTCATGAAGAAGGAATACGAGCAATGGGGCAAGGTGGTCAAGGAGCGCAAGATCACCCAGAACTGAGATCGTGTTCACGATCTGAGAGCACAAGCCCGCTCGCACCGATGGCATAACGCGTGAATTGGGCGCAATCCAGGTCAGGGCGGTGAGCAAGGGCCTCGCTGGCCGCACCTCGCCGGCCGCACCGCCCCGCAGCGAGGCCGTCGTCCCCCTCCCGCGCAGCGAGAGAGGGCGCCGTGCAACGGGCGCCGTGCCACGGGTAAGCCGTGCAGCAGCAGCTCAGACGGTGATGGCCTTTTTCTCCACCGGTGCCGCAAAGCCCACGCACAGACGGTTCCAGACATTGATGCAGCCGATGGCGTAGCTGAGCTCCACGATCTCGCGCTCGCTGAAGTAGGGGCGCAGGGCCTCGAAGTCCTGCTGCCCGGGATGGGCCTGGCTCAGCTGGGTGCAGCGCTCGGCCCAGTTCAGCGCGGCACGCTCGCGCATCTCGAAGAAGTCCACCTCGCGCCAGACCACCACGCTGTTGATGCGCTGCAGATCCTCACCGCGCGACAGCAGCTCGCGCACATGCATGTCCACGCAGAAGGCGCAGCCGTTGATCTGCGAGACGCGCAAATAGACCAGCTCCAGCAGCTGCACACCGAGGCTGGAGCGCGCGATCTGGGCGTTGAGGCCGGCCTGCGCCTTGTAGAGCTCGGGGGCCAGCGCACGGAAGTCCAGGCGCGGCGTGGGGATGGCAATAGGATTGGCGATGTCGGCCATGTGAATACTCCTTGAGGCATTGCAGGCCCGCCCCTGCGGCCGGCCCATACCTCTTAGACGCGGCAGCAGCTCGGTTTGTGACAGGTGCCGCCATTTATCACTGGACTATCAATAAACATAGCTTCTATCGCTTGTCACAAAACAAACTCAGCAATAAAACTATCTGAATCTGTTGATTGACATGCGGTAACAGCTATTGTTTTCTCGCCTTCTGCGACGGACGTCGCCCATCAGGCAATCAGGCACCCGGCACAAGCACGCGGGTCAGCTTGTCCGGATTGCGCAGTGTGTAGATGCGCCGGATCAGTCCGTCCTCGACCAGCAGCGTCTGCACCGACTCCACCTGGCCGTCCACGCAGCGCACCAGACCCGGCAGGCCGTTGACACGCGCCAGATGCAGGGTCTGATCCTGCCCGTCGCGGCGCAGGCGCCGGGCCGTGGCGAAATACAGCAGCGCCAGGCGACGCCCGGTCTCCAGCACGCGGCCAAAGGATGCCACCTTGCCGCCGCCGTCGCTGATCAGCGCGGCGTCGGGCGCGAAGAGCGCCTGGATCTGCGCCAGATCGCCGCCCCGCGCAGCCTGGGCAAAGCGGCGCAGCAGCTCGGCATGGGCCTGTGCGGGCGCCTCGAATCGCGGCCGTCCGGCCTTCACATGGGCACGCGCACGATGCACCAGCTGGCGGCAGGCGGCCTCGCTGCGGCCCAGCGCCTGGGCCACTTCGGCGTAGTCGGCATCGAAGACCTCACGCAGCAAAAAGGCCGCGCGCTCCTCGGGCGTCAGTTGCTCCAGCACGAACAGCAGCGCCGTGGAGACATCGTGTGCCTGCTCCAGCAGCTCCTCGGCCGAGGGAGCGGCCTCGCTCCAGGGCTGGACCAGCGGCTCGGGCAGCCAGAAGCCCGCATAGTGCTCGCGCTCCACGCGCAGGCGCCGCAGCCGGTCTATGGCCAGCCGCGTGGCCGTGGTCACCAACCAGGCCTCGGGCAGGGCAATCGCGGCGCGCTCGCTGTCCTGCCAGCGCAGCCAGACATCCTGAACCAGATCCTCGGCCTCGGCCCGCTGGCCCAGCATGCGATAGGCCAGCCCGAACAGGCGCGGGCGATGGCGCTCGAATTCCTGCAGTCCCGCATCGGCGGACGGCGCAGCGTGGGAAGTGGGGCTCACGTGATGTCTCCTGCAAATAGGCCGGGCCAGCCACCCAGTGTGACAGGCACCAAGCCTTAGACGCAGAACGCGCAGCTTTTGTGACAACGCAGCCAAAACAGGCAGAGCTCAAGCCAGGGACGGCAAGCAAGGGCCGCCCCGCAGCGAGGCCGTCGTCCCCCTCTGGGGGAAGCCGCGCAGCGGCTCAGGGGGGACCTCAATACCCCACCGCGCACCCGTCCTTGCGCGGATCGGAGCCCGCAATGTAATGCTCGCCGTCGCGCAGCACCAGCTGGGCGCCGCCAAAGGCGAACACGCCATGGCCGGCCTCCACGCTGACCTCATGGCCGCGTGCGCGCAGCTGTTCGACGACGCCGGCATCGAAGGACGGCTCCACGGCCACGCCCTTGCCGCCGGTCACGCGCCAGCGCGGCGCATCGGCCGCAGCCTGCGGGTTCTGGCCGTAGCGCAGCACGCGCAGGGCCATCTGCAGATGGCCCTGGCTCTGCATGGGGCCGCCCATGACTCCGAACGCCATTTGCGGCGTGCCGTCGGCATGCATGGCAAAGGCCGGAATGATGGTGTGCGAGGGGCGCTTGTGCGGGCCGACCTGGTTGGCATGACCGGCCTCGGTGGTAAAGCCGTGGCCGCGGTTCTGCAGGCTGATGCCCGTGCCCGGCACGACCACGCCCGAGCCGAAGCCCATGTAGTTGGACTGAATGAAGGAGACCATCATGCCGCTGGCATCGGCCGCGGCCAGATAGACCGTGCCGCCGGGCCGGGGCGCGCCGTAGGTGGGTGCACTGGCCTGCTCGCGGTCTATGAGCTGGGCGCGCTCGCGCAGATAGCCACGATCCAGAAGCTGGGCGGGAGTGACGCGCATGTGGTCCAGGTCGGCGTTGTACTGGTGCAGGTCGGCAAAAGCCAGCTTCATGGCCTCGATCTGCAGGTGCACGCTGTCCACGCCGTCCAGCGGCTGCGATCCGATCGGATCGCCACCCGCACCCAGCTCGTCGAGCATGCCCAGCGCCATCAGCGCCGCAATGCCCTGGCCGTTGGGCGGGATCTCGTGGATCACCGAGTCGCCGAACTTCTGCGACACCGTGCCCACCCAGTCGGCCTGGTGCGCGGCCAGATCTTCCTCGCTCATCACGCCGCCGCAGGCCCGCGCATGCGCGGCCATCTTTTGCGCCAGCGCGCCGCGGTAAAAGGACTCGCCCAGGGTCTCGGCAATCTCCTCCAGCGTGCGCGCATGGGCGTCGCTCCTGAACACCTCACCGGCCCGGGGCGCACGGCCGCCAGGCAGAAAGCACTCGGCAAAGCCGGGCTGGTCGCCCAGCTTCTTGCCACCCAGCTCCCACAGCGTGGCAATGGTGGGCGAGACCGCGAAACCGTTGCGCGCATAGTCGATCGCAGGCCGGGCCACCTGCGCGAAGGGCAGCTTGCCGAAGCGCTTGGACAGAGCCACCCAGGCCGAGACGGCGCCGGGCACGGTCACGGCATTCCAGCCCTTCTCCGGTATGCCGCCCAGCTGGGCAAAGTAGTCGGGCGTCCAGCCCGCAGGCGAGCGGCCCGAGGCGTTGAGGCCATGCAGCTCCTTGCCGTCCCAGACGATGGCAAAGCCGTCGCTGCCGATGCCGCAGCCCGTGGGCTCGACCACCGTGAGCGTCATCGCCGCGGCCAGCGCCGCATCCACGGCGTTGCCGCCGGCCTGCAGCATGGAAAGGCCGGCCTGCGCGGCCAGCGGCTGCGAGGTGCTGACCACGTTGCGCCCCAGCACCGGCGAGCGGTGCGAGGCATAGGGAAGCGTCCAGTCCTTGACGAGGTTGGTCATATCTAAGTCCGATCAGTGATTCAAGTGCGCTGCGCATAAGACTGGCACCTCCAACGGCGCATGCCGAGCAAGGGCCGCCCTGCAGCGAGGGCGTGGCCCCCTCCCGCGCAGCGAGAGAGGACGCCCGGTCAGGGGGAAGGCGCGGGGCCGCCCAGGCGAAGCGACTCAGGGGGTGTTTTATTCCAAAGTAATGTGGTTGTCCCTGATGACCTTGGCCCAACGCGCGCTGTCGGCCTGCACCATGGCGGCGAACTGCCCTGGCGTCTGCGGCTTGGCGGGCTCCACGCCCTGCTTGGCCAGGCTGGCGATCACCTCGGGATTCTGGATGGCGCGGTTGAAGGCCTGGTTGATCCTGCCGACCAGCTCGGGCTTCATGCCGGCCGGGCCGTAGAGGCCGAACCAGGTGACCGAGGAATAGCCCGGCAGGCCCGATTCGGCCACCGTGGGCAGATTCGGAGCCAGCGTGCTGCGCCTGTCGCCGGTCACGGCCAGGGCGCGCAAGCGGCCGCTGGCCACATGGGGCATGCCCGTGGGAATGGAGTCGAACAGCAGATGCACCTGGCCTGCCGCCAGATCGGTGATCGACTGGGCCGTGCCCTTGTAGGGCACATGGGCGAGCTGTATGCCGGCCTGCGCGGCAAAGGCGGCGGTGTTCAGGTGCACGATGGTGCCGTTGCCGCTGGTGGCGTAGTTGAGCTTGCCGGGGTTGGCCTTGGCATAGGCGATCAGCTCCTGCACGCTCTTGACCGGCAGCGAGGGCGTGACCAGCAGCACGCTGGCCGCGTCCGCCGTATGCGCGATGGGACTGAAGTCCTTGTCCGCCTTGTAGGCCAGCCTGGGCATCAGATGCGGCGAAATCGCATGCGTGCTGCTGGTGGTGAACAGCAGGGTGTAACCGTCGGCCGCCGCCTTGGCGGCCTCGGCCGTGCCTATGGTGCCGCCGGCGCCGGGCCGGTTGTCGATGACCAGCTGCTGGCCCAGCTCCTGCGATACGCGCTGCGCGATCACGCGTGCCACCAGATCGGTGGCACCGCTGGCCGGAAACGGCACGATCACCCGCACCGGTCGGCCGGGCCAGGCGGCCTCGCCCTGGGCCAGGGCCGGCAAGGCCAGCAAGCCGCCGGCCACGGCCGCAGCAGCCTGAAGCCACTGGCGGCGCGTCGTTGAAACAGTAAACCGTGCCCGCATGGCAACTCCCGGTGAAATGGCAGCTTGTTCGAAAGGGGTCGCCGCTGCCCGGCAACCATCGAACGGGACATCTTAAAAAGCCGAGGCATTTGCCGCTATCGGCAAATTTGCAAGCCATCGTTGCCAAAACAGCAAACCGGGCACAATGGCGCTCTACCTCCACCGCCTGCCATGCCCGAGTCCCGCCATCTGCTGCTGCAAGACACCGCGCTGCGCTACTTTCACGAAGTCGCGCAATGCGGCTCGCTGAGCGAGGCTTCGGCAAGGCTGCATGTGGCGGCCTCGGCCATCAGCCGCCAGATCGCGGCGCTGGAGGCACGGCTGGGCACGCCGCTGTTCGAGCGCCACCCGCGCGGCATGGTGCTCAACGCCGCCGGCGAGATCCTGGCCGATCATGCGCGCCGCGCGGGGCTGGACGCCGAGCGCGCGCTGGACGAGATCAAGGCCCTGCAGGGCCTGCGCAGCGGCAAGGTGCGCATTGCCAGCTCCGATGCCTTCGCCAGCGAATTCCTGCCGCGCCTGTGCGCGGCCTTCCAGCGCGAGCACAGCGGCATCGTCTTCGAGGTGACGGTGCTTCCCACGCACGAGGTTTCCGGTGCCGTGCGCACCGGCATCGCCGACATAGGCCTGTGTTTCAGCCGGGCCCCCGAGCCCGGCATCGCAGTCGCCTGCCGCGTGGCCGCGCCCGTGCTGGCGCTGGTGGCATCCGGCCATGAGCTGGCGCAGGAGCGTAGCGTGGCACTGGCCAGGCTGGTGCGCTATCCGCTGGCACTGACGCCGCCCAGCACCGCCGTGCGCCAGTTGCTGGACGCAGCCTGCAGCCGCCAGGGACTGATGCTGGCACCGGCCCTGGAGAGCAATCACGGCAAGACGCTGCTGAACTTTGCGGCCCAGGGCGCAGCAGTCGCCGTGGCCAGCGAAATCGCCGCCCGCGACATGGTGGCCACAGGCGCGCTCGTGGCCGTGGCGCTCAGCGACCGCGGCATGGATCTGCGCGATATCGAGGTGCAGACCCTGGCCGGCCGCACGCTGCCGCATGCGGCGCAGTCCTTTCTGGAGCTTTTGCAGCTGCGCCTGCCCGCAGCCTGGTGAAGCGAAGGCCGCTCGCGCCGGCTCAATCCGCCTTGGGACGCAGCACCAGCCAGAGCGACAGCGCAATCAGCCCGCCCCCCATGGCATGAGCTGCAGTCAAGGACTCATCGAGCAGGGCCCAGCCCCAGAGCACGGCAAACACGGGCACGATGAAGGTCACGGTCAGCGCCTTTTGCGGCCCCTCATCGGCAATCAGCCGGAAATACAGCACATAGGCCAGAGCCGTGCTCAGCAGGCCCAGCAGCGCCACATTGCCCCATGCCAGCAGCGGCGCGGCCTGCAGCCTGGCCAGCATGCCGGGCTCCAGCGCCATGTCGATGAGCAGCGCCGGCGTCAGCACCATCAGCGCGCCCAGCTGGCTGATGAAAACGGCAGCACGCGTGTCCACGGACGCATTGGCCCCCGCCAGCCTGAGCGTCAGATAGCTGGAAAACGCATAGCAGACCGTGGCCACAAAACAGGCCGCCATACCGCCCAGCACGGCTGTGCTGAGATCCAGCGGCCCGGCCTGGGCCAGCACCGCCACGCCGCCAATCCCCAGCACCACGGCAGCCACGCGCGCGGGCGTGATCGCCTCGGCAAACACCAGCGCCCCCACCACGGTAGCAACCAGTGGCGTGGCGGCATTGAAGATGGCGCTATAGCCCGATGGCAGCACCTGGGCCGCCAGCGCGTACATGAGAAAGGGGATGCCGGAATTGATGGCACCCAGCCCCAGCAAGGGCCACAGATAGCGTCCCGGCCTGGGCCGGTAGCCCATGGCAAACAACGCCGCGCCAAGGCCCAGCGCCGAAAACAGGCCGCGCCCCAAGGCCGTGGGCACGGCCCCCAGATGGGGTACGGCCACGCGCATGAATAAAAAACTGCCGCCCCACAGGGCGGACAGTGTCATGAGTCGGATCAGGCTGGCTACAGACATACCGGGCATTGTGCACAGCCCCGGCCTGCATGCCAGTCACAACTGCCGAATGCAGATAGGACTCACGCAAGCAAAAATGCAATGACGGCCTGCCTCATGAGGCAGTCGTCTTGCCTGAGCCCATTTGGCGTAAGTCGTCGCAGAAATCAGTGAATCTGCACCAGCACATCGTCCAGCGTGGCACCGGCCTCTTCAGGTACCGGGCGCGTCAGCTGCGGCACCTTGTAGATGCTGGCATCGGCATGGATGAGGCCTATGTCATAGCGCTGGCCGGCCAGATAATCGCCCACCGACTCCAACACGATGGGGCTGCGGTGCAGATGCTCGGTGGCCTTGAGCTCGTCGAGCGAGAGCCAGACGCTGCGCACGATGCCGTCGTCCAGATGGCGCTGGGCATGGTGCATGCCCAGATCGCCCGTGAAGGCAAAGCGCAGATAGGTGATGTCCGAGCCCGTGCGCGTGCGCACAAAGCGGTTCATGTAGATGCCGACCAGGGCCGTGGGCGTGAAGCTGTAGGCCGTCTCTTCCATGACCTCGCGCACACAGGCATCGACAGGGCTTTCGGAAGGGTCGAGATGACCGGCCGGCGTGTTCAGACGCAGTCCATCCGCCGTTTGTTCTTCCACCAGCAAAAAACGGCCATCGCGTTCGATGATGGCCGAGACAGTCACATTGGGTTTCCAGCGATTGGGCATGGCCGGCATTATCCTTGTCCCAACCCGACGATGTGTCAGATAAATCCCACCATATAGAGCGCGCCCTCGCCATAACTGTCCAAATGTTGTTGCTGCACAGCATTTGTCACGGGTTGGACCGCATAGCCTTGACGCTCCCAGTAAAGCCGTGAGCCCTGCACCGAAACCAGTGCCGTGCGCTGCACGCCGCGCGCTCTGGCCTGGGCCTTCAGGGCCTGGACCATGCGTCCGGCCAGGCCCTGGCCGGCGGCAGCCTCGGACACGGCCATATCGTGCAGATAGAGCACGCTGGCGTCGTCATATTCGGCAAAGTCGCCGTTGAGCGGCGTGATGGCCCCGGGGCGCGACCAGTAGGCTGCCAGATAGGCCACCAGCTCGCCCCCTTGCTCGGCCGCCCAGGAACAATGCCCGGCGGTGCGCAAACGGCGCACGAACACCTCGCGCGGCTCGGCAAAGTCCGCGCCATAGCAATGCTCCTGTATGCGCAACAAGGCATCCACATCATCCACGCCCAGCACGCGCAGCTGGATTGGCATCGACTCCGGCATCAAAAACTCTCAAATCAATAGCTGTCAACGCTTATCAGGCAAGGAATGACGGCCAATTTCAATCAAAACCCAGCACACAGCTTAGCAAGCCGCTCATCTCGCAGCAGCCTGTAGGCACTATCGCAATAGTAATGATTCTCAATTGGAAATTCATCGCCTCCCTCCCTACCATTCATTCATCGTTCAGGGAGAAACAGATGACACGCTTGATAAAGACATTGCGCCGAAACCAGCTCACGCTGACCAAGACTGCCAGCTACTACGTGATCCACATCACCGTGGCCGCCTGCGTCGCCTATGCCGTGACCGGCAATCTGATTGCCTCGCTGACGCTGAGCCTGCTGGAGCCCACGGTCCAGGCCTTTGCCTTCTTCTTCCATGAAAAAGTCTGGGAGCGCCGCCTGAAAAAACGTGAGCAGCAAGCGATTGCGGGACAAGCGCTGAGCGCCTGAGAGCCGCCTATGACCGTCGACCACCCCACCACTTTTGCGCAATGGCTGCTGCGCTCCCTGGCCACGCTGGGCGACTGCAACGGCCATCTTCACGATCTGTAGAAATCATGTGTACAAGCCTTTGCATAAACCATTGCATAAGCCATTGGCAAATCTTGAATATTCCAGGCTCTGTCTGATTTTCTGATCACTTGCGCCAGAAAACCATTCGAGCCCAGCCCTCCAACACCAGAGGATCCTGTGGATAAGTCATGCAGAGCATGCCAATTCAGCCTCGCGCCCATGGGTTTGCGGCTATTTGCCAAACCGGGCTCAAGGCCAACAATGGCCGGGAATCCAAGGAGTTCCCATGCAGCTTGCAGACCGCCAGACATCCGCAGACCTCAACCGCCACGACGAGCAATGGCTGAGCGCCCACTGGATGCCGTTTACCGGCAATCGCAACTTCAAGGCCAGGCCCCGCATCATCACCGGCGCACAGGGCGCCTACTACAGCGATGCCGATGGCCGGCGCATTTTCGACGGCCTCTCGGGCCTGTGGTGCTCGGGGCTGGGCCATGGCCGCCGCGAGATCGCCGAGGCCATTGGACAGGCCGCGCTGCAGCTCGATTACGCTCCCGCCTTCCAGTTCGGCCACCCGGCTTCGTTCGCGCTGGCCAACCGCATCGTGGCACTGATGCCCCAGGGACTTGAGCATGTGTTCTTCACCGGCTCGGGCTCGGAAGCGGCCGACACCTCGCTGAAGATGGCGCGCGCCTACTGGCGCGCCAGGGGCCAGGGCAGCAAGACCCGGCTGATCGGGCGCGAAAAGGGCTATCACGGCGTGAACTTCGGCGGTATCTCGGTGGGCGGCATGGGGGGCAACCGCAAGATGTTCGGCCAAGGGATCGAGGCCGACCATCTGCCGCACACCCAGCCACCACCTGGTTCGTTCTTCAAGGGCCAGCCCCAGACCGACGGACGCGCCCTGGCAGACCGGCTGCTCGATCTGATCGCCCTGCATGACGCCAGCAATATCGCCGCCGTGATCGTGGAGCCCATGTCAGGCTCGGGCGGGGTGGTGATTCCGCCCGCCGGCTATCTGCAGCGTTTACGCGAGATCTGCACCCAGCACGACATCCTGCTGATCTTCGACGAGGTCATCACGGGCTTTGGCCGCCTCGGCGCGATGACGGCGGCCGAGGCCTTTGGCGTGACGCCGGACATCATGAATATCGCCAAGCAGGTCAGCAACGGCGCCCAGCCGCTGGGAGCCTGCGTGGTCTCGCCTGCCATCTACGACCAGTTCATGGCGGCCGGCGGGCCACAGTACATGCTGGAATTTGCCCACGGCTACACCTATTCGGCCCATCCCGTGGCCTGCGCGGCAGGCATTGCGGCACTGGATCTGCTGGAGCGCGAAGACGGCCCGGGCCGCGTGCGCGCGCTGGCCCCCTTCTTCGAGCAGGCCGTGCACAGCCTCAAGAGCGTCAGGCATGTGCTGGACATCCGCAATATCGGCCTGGCGGCAGGCCTCACGATTGCGCCCCTGCCCGGCGAGCCCGCCAGGCGCCCTTACGAGATCGCCATGAAATGCTGGGAGGCTGGCTTTTATGTGCGCTACGGCGGCGACACGATTCAGCTGGCACCGCCCTTCATCAGCGAGCAGGCCGAGATCGAGCGGCTGATCAACGTACTGGGCGATGCGCTGCAGGCCATTGACTGAACTATCAAATCAGTAGCTTCAATCACTTACTCAGCAAGCGATTGAAGCATTCTTATCTCAATTCAGGAAAGCTGTGCCGCCAGGGCTTCGAATTCGGCGACCGGCACTTCTTCCGCGCGGCGCTGCAGATCGAACTCGCCTGCAAAGCCCTTGGCTTCCAGCCACTTGCCAAGGGTGTTACGCAAGATCTTGCGGCGCTGGCTGAAAGCGACCTGCACCAGCTCTTCCAGCAGCTTGGGATCGAGATCCGCAGGCTGCTCGCGCGGAATCATGCGCACCACGGCGCTGTCCACCTTGGGAGGCGGATTGAAGCTGCCAGGCGGCACGAACAGCACATCTTCCATGGCGTAGCGCCACTGCAGCATCACCGACAGACGGCCGTAGGCCGAGGTGCCGGCATCGGCCACCATGCGGTCGATGACTTCCTTTTGCAGCATGAAGTGCTGATCCTGCACCACATCCACCTGCTCCAGCAGATGGAAAAGAATGGGGCTGGAGATGTTGTAGGGCAGGTTGCCGACCACGCGCAGCTTGGCCACACCCAGACGTGCGGCCAGTGCACGGAAGTCCACCTTGAGCACATCGGACTCGACCACGTCGAGATCGTCGCGCAGACGCAGACGGGCCGCCAGGTCGCGGTCCAGCTCGATCACGGTGAGCTTGCCCAGGCGCTCGACCAGGGGCTGCGACAGCGCCATCAGACCAGGGCCGATCTCGACCATGGGTTCGCCCGCCTTGGGATCAATGGCCTGGACGATGTTGTCAATGATGGCGCCGTCGGTCAGAAAGTTCTGGCCAAAGCGCTTGCGGGGAATATGTTTCATGAATGCGAAAGCGGTGCCAGGGCACCGCTTGGAATGGGGGGAGCTCCGATGCCCGGTGCGCAATGATGACATTACCGGGCACTTCAAGCGGATTGAATGGGCTTATTGGGGTGGCTCGCGGTATTCCACAAAGGCCTTGCCACGCAGCTCCTTGAGCCAGGTTTCGTAGTCCTGCTCGGCCTTGCGCTCGCGCACCACGTTGCGCACCATCTCGCGCTGCTCGCGTTCGGTGAGCTTTTCCTGGCGGCGCTCGATCAGCTGGATCAGGTGCACGCCGAAACGCGACACCACGGGGTTGCTGACCTGGCCCGGCTGCAGGTTGTCGAGCACGCGTTCGAACTCGGGCACGAACTGGCCGGGCGAGGACCAGCCCAGATCACCGCCATTGCGCGCGCTGCCGTCCTTGGAGAACTCCTGCGCCAGTTGCTGGAAGGTGGCCTGACCGGATTCCACGCGACGCTTGTAGTCCTCCAGACGCTTGGCCGCCTGCGCTTCGGTCATGCCATTGCCTACGGTCAGCAGAATATGGCGTGCATGGTTCTGCGTGATGTATACAGGTGCTCCTGCCTGAGATTTTTCCAGCACCTTGAGCACGTGGAAACCAGCGCCCGAACGAAACGGACCGACGATGGCGCCTACTGCCGCATTGCCCACCTGCTGAGAAAACAGCTCGGGGTAATCGCTCATGGGGCGCATGCCCATGGCGCCGCCACCCTGGCCATTGGGCACATCCGAGAACTCACGCACGGCAGCGATGAAGTCGGGGTTCTTGCGCGCCGCTTCTGCCGCCTGCTTGGCCTTGGCTTCGCGCTCCGCCACCACGGCAGGGCTGGCATTTTCCGGCACGGTGATCAGGATATGGCCCAGATTGGCCGCAGCACCCGCCGCCGCATCTCCGGGGCGCTTCTGCTCTTTGAGATAGCGATCGATGTCGGCTTCCGTGACCTTGACGCGGCCATCCACATCACGCTCGCGCACGCGCTGCATCAGCATCTGGTTGCGGATCTCCGAACGGAACTGCGCTTCGGAAATCCCTTCGGCCTTCAGGCGCGACAGCAGACCGGCCTTGTCGGTATTGTTCTGGCGCGCCACATTGGCCACGGCCTGATCGACCGTCATGTTGTCAATGTTGATGCCCGTGTCCTTGGCTTCCTGCAACTGCACGCGCTCGACAATCAGGCGCTCCAGAACCTGACGGGCCAGCTCGCTCTGGGAGGGTAGCTGACCGCCCTGCTCGGTCAGGTTCTGCGCCACGCGCTCCATGCGCGCACGCACTTCGTTATTGGTGATGGGCTCGGAATTGACCACGGCCACGATGTAGTCGGCCGAGCGAACTCCCTGCGCGGCTGCCGGAGCCTGGCGCCCCGAGGGCTGTGCCGTGGCCTCCAATGCGCGCGAGACGGAGGAGTCACTACCGGCCTTGGCCTTGCTGCCGGGGCTCTTCAGGCCCTGGGCCTGCACACCGGCAGCCATTACAGCCAGTGCCACGGCAACAGCACATGCATTGGATGTCTTGGAGAAAAAACGCATGAAAAAAGCCTTGATTAATCGTAATTGGTAAAGCGGCTGGGCGGAGTCACCGCCTCACGCAAATATTGGTAGCGCGGCACATTCTGCTTGAGACTGGTGGTGGGGTCGGCACCAAAGCTCAGGCGCGAGAAGCCCACGAACTCCATCTGGAACAGCAGACGCAGATTGGACTGGATGACCGAGCTTTGCAGACGCTCCAGCACCACTCGGCCAATCCAGCAGCAACCGTCGTATTCGAAGCCGACCACGGTATCCACCAGCTTGTTGTCCTTGATAGAGTAGTTGAGGCGGCCCACGGCATACCAGCGGCCGCCGCCCTGACCGCGACCAGCGCCCAGATCCTTGCCCTTGTCACCCCAGAGGTCGTTGATGGGCCATTGCCAGCCCACATCCACCAGCTCGCTGGACGGCTTCTTGGTGACCGTATCCAGCTGCGTGCGGTAGCCGATGTTGAAGGTTCGATAGTTGCCCGGGCTGTAACGCGCCGTGGCCGTGGTACGGACCGTGCGGTTCAAGTCCTTGTTGTACTGGGTCGTGCCTTCCAGAGACCACTTGTCGGTCCAGTTGAAGGCCGCGCCCAGCAAGATGTCGGAAAGCTTGCTGGTGGCGGCCACCTCTCCGGGCAGCAGCACGCGCTGATCGGACAGGCGCACGCGCTGGGCCACAGCGAACTTGAGCTTCTCGGCGCCGCTTTCGGGGTCGATGAAGCGCGAAGTCGCGCCCAGGGTCACCAGATGGTTGTCGGCAATGCGGTCCTGACCGACATAGTCGTTCTCGGAAAAAATACTCGCGAAGTTGAAGTCGCTGCGCCCCGTGTCATAGAGCGGCAGCATGCTCTGGTCGCGATAAGGCGTATAGGTATAGAAGGCCCGTGGCTCGAAGGTCTGCAGCAGACTCTTGCCGAACCACGAGGTGTCGCGCTCGAAGATCAGGCCGCTGTCCAGGCTGAAGGTGGGCAGAGTGCGGTTGGCGCTCTTGCTGCCGTTGCTCATTAGCTGATCGGTCTGATACATGGCCGTATGCAGCATCAGCTTGGGCGTGATGAAGGCACCGGGCGACAGGAATGGCCGGCTCAGCTGCGCCTGGGCATAGCTGCGCTGGCCGTTGTTGCCCACCTGACCCGTGATGGGGCGAATCAGCTCGAAGCGCGTGGTGTCGGCCACCACGGAGAAATCCAGCCCATGCGGCAGATCCAGCGGCGTATAGCGGTACTGCAGCTGCGGCACCATGCTGTAGGGCGGCGCAATCGGCGAAGTCACATCCTGCTGCACCTGATAGCGCAGCACATTGAGGCTCAGCACCCCATCGCCCTTGGCCCAGCTCAGATTGGCCGTGCTGGGCAGCAGGCGCTGGCGCAACGCCACGGGCGCCAGGCGGAAGTCACGCCAGTAGTCACCGTCGCTGACGCGGTTCAGGTTGAGGTTCAGCCCCAGACCGCCAATCGGCGTGTCGAAGTTCGTTCGATGCTGCCAGGAATAGCCCCAACGATCCCGGTTGCGCAGATTGTCGCCCGGCATGTAGCTGGCATAGGTCTCGCCCGAGTAGCTGGGCTCCAGATAGCGGAACTGCCCCGTCAGGTTCACGCCGCGCTTGGTCATCAGCGTGGGCGTGATGGTCATATCGCGATTGGGAGCGATATTCCAGTAATAGGGCTGCGAGTACTCGATGCCGCCGAGCTTGTCCATGCCTATCATGGGCGGCAGCAGGCCCGATTTGCGCTTGTCCGAGAGCGGAAAGCTCATGCGCGGCACGGGCAAGACAGTCACGCCCTTGAACTTCAGGGACGCACCCTCGGCCACCCCCACCTCTTCGGCCATGTCCAGATGAATGGTCTTGGCCTCAAGCACCCAAGCCGGCTCCCAGCTGGCCTCGTCATCACGCTGGCAGGTGGTGTAGGTGGCGTCATGGACGACCGAACGATCCTTGTCGATAAAGTCCACGCGCGAGGACTCGCCATGGCCGCCCGTGGCCAGAAAGCGATAGTTGGCATTGTCGAACTGGCCCTTGAAGGCATCCATCTGCAGGTCCAGCGTCGAGCCCTCGTAGACATTGCCTGCCTGGTTGATGTGGACCGAGCCCACGGCGTTGATCCTGTCGTCCGGCACCGCATAGTCGAGTTTGTCCGCCCGGATCATGGTGTCGCCGCGGCGCAGCTCGGCCTCGCCATGGACCGAGGCCTTGATATCGGGCTGGCCGGACAGGCTGTCACCCTTGATATAGATGGGCTGCTGGTCGCGCACTTCCTGAGGATAGCTCTCCTGCAACAGACTGCTTGACTTGAGTTGCAGCGCGGGCAACTCGCCCGCAACGTTGGAGGAGGACGATGCTGTCGTTTCAGCCGACTGGGCATAGGCCTGCATGCCAGCACCCGCCCATGCCAGTGCCACAGCCCATGCCAGAGGACGAATCACCGGCCGAGCAGCCCCCGCACGCGTCGAGCGGGCAGGGCAGGCAGGTAGGAAATCTCGCGGATGGGATGGGGATTGCACGATGATCTTGAACGTCAAAAGCGCGCGTGCCCAGGCACACGTCAACAGAAAACCGAGAGCCTAGCACCACTGTCCACAGATGCGGCGGCATCGGTTTGTAAAATCCGATTATCCATGACCGCTCCTATCACCCCCACAGTTGGCGTTGCCTGGGCAGATTCTGCCCGCCACGCCGCGTTCGACGCCTGGCTGGCACCGCTGGCTCAAAAGCACCAGCTGCTTCCCGCAACCCTGCGCCCCGCTTCGGCCGATGCGAGCTTTCGCCGCTATCTGCGCCTGGATCGCAGCGATGGCAGCAGCCTGATCGTCATGGACGCGCCGCCCGACAAGGAAGACTGCGCGCCTTTTGCCAAGGTTCAGAGCCTGATGAACCAAGCCGGCCTGTGCGTGCCGCAGATTCTGGACTGGGACGCCGGTCACGGCTTCATGCTGCTGAGCGACCTGGGCGGCCAGACCGTCATCGAGGCCCTGAACCCCGAAAAACCCCAGGATGCCGAAGCCTGGTACCGCTCGGCCATCGAGGTGCTGCTGGACTGGCAACTGGCCTCCAAGGCCGGCAATACCGGCAGCTTGCCTCTCTATGACGAAGCCCTGCTGCGCCGCGAGTTGCAGCTGTTTCCCGACTGGTACATCGCCAAGCACCGCCAGTTCACGCTGGACGACAAGCAGCAGGCCCTGCTCGGCAAGACCTTCGATCAGATCGTCGCCCACAATCTGCAAGCCCCCAGCGTCTATGTGCACCGTGACTTCATGATGCGCAACCTGATGCAACCTGTGTCCAGCGGCGCGCCGCTGGGCGTGCTGGACTTCCAGGATGCCGTCTACGGCCCCATCACCTATGACATCGCCAGCCTGCTGCGAGATGCCTTCATCAGCTGGGAAGAGGACTTCATCATCGACATCACCATCCGTTACTGGGAAAAGGCCCGCAAGGCCGGTCTGGTGGGCGCCAACAGCGCCAGCGGCTGGGGTGATGACTTCGGCGAGTTCTACCGTGGGGTTGAATGGATGGGTCTGCAGCGCCACCTCAAGGTTGCGGGTATCTTTGCGCGCCTGACGCTGCGCGACGGCAAGCCCAAGTATCTGGCCGATGCACCTCGTTTCATCCACTACATCCGCTCCACCTGCAACCGCTACCGCGCGCTGGGCCCGTTCCTCAAATTGATCGACGAGATCGAGGGTATCCAGACGCAGGTCGGTTACGCCTACGGAAGAATGTAGATACACCCCCCTGAGCCGCTTGCGGCTTCCCCCTCTCTCTCGCTTCGCGGAGGGGGACGGCACCGGCGCGGCGGGGCGGCCCTTGCGCGGTGCCCCTGATTAGAGTGCGCCAGTTTTAAAGGCTGCGAAGCAGCTCTAACCACAAGTAACAAATATCAATTTCCCCTATGCCGCGCTATCACTGCCCTATTCCACTGCACATCGGCGACGAGCTGGACCTGCCTGCAGGTGCCACCCGCCATGTACAGGTGCTGCGCCACCAGCCCGGCGACATCATCACCCTGTTTGAGGGCCAGACCGGCAACGGTTTTACCGGCGGCGAGTTCCAGGCAACCATCACCCGCATGGGCCGCAGCGATGTAGGCGTGCGCGTGGACAGCCACAGCCCCGCCGAACGCGAAGCCGCACGTGCCGTGCATCTGGTGGTGGGCATGCCCGCCAACGAGCGCATGGACTGGCTGGTGGAAAAAGCCACCGAGCTGGGCGTTGCCAGCATCCAGCCCGTGATGGCGGCTCGCAGCGTGCTCAAGCTCAAGGGCGAGCGCGCCGACAAGAAGATCGAGCGCTGGCAATCGATTGCCGTCTCGGCCTGCGAGCAATGCGGGCGCAACCAGGTACCCGTGATTCATGCCCCACTGTCGCTGGCCGACTGGCTGCGCAGCAAGCAGGCGCCTGCGGCCGATGCAGCGCGTCTGGTGCTGTCGCTGCGCGAGGGCAATCAGCCGCTGCGCACCGCTGCGGGCAATGCGCATGCCGTCTGGGTGCTGCACGGCCCTGAAGGCGGACTGACCGCACAAGAAGAAGACTGGGCGCTGGAGCAGGGCTGGAAGCCTGCCAGCCTCGGCTCCCGCGTGCTGCGCGCCGAAACGGCATCTGTTGCCACCCTTTCCCTGCTGGCCCTGGAGTAAATCAATGAGCAGCTGTCACCTCTCTCTGGCCAAGCCCGAGTTTTATCTGTCGAACTTTCGCGTGGAGGCTCCCGAGTCTCTGCCCGAGGCTGTACTGACCCCGCGGCGCATGGGTCTCATCATCATCAATGCAGCTGCAGAATCCTCTGCAGCGCTTTTGGGACGTACGTTTGCAGCTCCCGAAGAAGGAGCACCCGCGCTGCCAGTGGAGCGAGTGCTGGTGCCCGCCAGCTTCGGCCTGGTGCCGCACTGGGTCAAATCCGCGTCTGACGGCCGCCTGCGCGCGCTCAAGCTGGTGACCGCAAAAATAGACAATCTGACCACGGGAACGGCGTTTCGCGATGCCTGGCTGGCAGGCCAGCGCTGCATCGTGCCCATGCAGGCCTTTCAGGTCGACGACCTGCGCCCCGGCAAGCCTCTGCCCACCCGCATCACCCGCGTGGACAACCAGCCCATGGGCGCCGCCGGCGTCTGGGCGCGCTGGGTCGGTGAGGACGGCGAGGTCATCGTCAGCTACGCCCTCATCACCATCAATGCCAATGCCCATGCGCTGATGAACCGCTACGGCCAGCCCGGCAACGACAAGGCCATGCCCGCCATCCTCAACGAAGGCGCATACGACGCCTGGCTCAATGCCAAGGTGAACAAGGCCAAGGAGTTTCTGCGCCCCTACCCTGCGGAAAAGCTGCGTGCCAACCCGGTGGAAAAAGGCCGCAAGCAGCCACCGCCCCTGCTGTGATCTTTAAGCCGCAGGAAAGCGCTGGTCCAGCCACTGCTCGAGCCGCGCAAATACTGGCGCGGCAAGTTCAGGGCTCTCGTTGAAGATCTCGTGATAGGCCGTCTCAAAGCACTGGGACTGCACCAGATCGCGTGGCGCCTGGGCGGCAAAGGCGGCGCTGCCGGCCGGGTTGACCAGCTTGTCCTCGCCCGCCCATAGCAGCAGCGTGGGCACGCACCAGGCCGGCGCCTTGGACAGCACATGGCGGCCGCCCTCGGCCATATAGCGCGCCAGCCGGGCGCTGATGCGCCGGTGCTGCAGCGCATCGGCGTCATAGGCCAGCGCCACTTCGGGATCATGCGAGAGATGGGCGGACTGCACGCCATTGGCCACGCGCAGATTGGGCAGCAGTCTGGGCAAGCTCGCCACCAGCGCCTTTTGCACCGCCGAAAGATGCAGGGCCAGCGCCGGAGAGGACAGCACCAGCCCATCCACATGACGCAGGCCCGAAGCGACAAAATCTGCAGCCACCAGCCCACCCAGGCTATGGCCCAGCAGCACCAGAGGCTGATGCTTGGGCATGGCGGCACGCGTGGCATCCAGCACCACCGCCAGATCGTCGAGCAAGCGCATATCGCTGGTCAGGCCGCCCTGGGGTCCGCCCGACAGGCCGTGGCCGTACTGGTCATAGGCCCGCACCGCAAAGCCGAGGTTGTTGAGCCGCTGCGCCAGCGCGGCATAGCGGCCGCTGTGCTCGCCCAGGCCATGAACCAGCAGCACCTGGGCACGGGGCTTGACGCCCGGCGCCAGCGGCCAGTCGCGCAGCGCAAGCTGGGTGGCGTCCGATGCGGCCATATGCAGCAGCCGGGGCGGATGGGTAGTGGAATCGGTGGGCGTCATGCACGATCTCTTCAGGCTGGCAAGAGCTTGCAGGATGCAGCCGCCACCAGCGCGCGTCAACCGTGGCAGTCCCCGGTCCGACCACGGAAACCGGCCATGGTGCCATCAAGGACGATAGCGCCAGACGCTTTGGGTACAAGCGCCAGCGGCTGTCTTCTCGATGCTTCCGTCAGGCCTGCGCCGGCTCCGTCTGATGGCGGGCCATGGCGGCGATCACCTCGGCCACCGAAGCCGTGAGCTTCTTGGCATAGGGCACATGGAGGAACTCGTTGGGACCGTGGGCATTGCTCTTGGGGCCGAGCACGCCGCAGACCATCATCTGCGCCTTGGGAAAGCCCTTGCTCAGCATGTTCATCAGCGGAATCGTGCCGCCTTGACCGATATAGCCGCAACCGGCGCCAAAGTGGGCCTGGCTGGCGGCATTGAGCGCATTCTCGAACCAGCCGTCCATGCCCGGCGCATTCCAGCCGCTGGAGCTGGACAGGCCTTCCCAGGTCACCTTGGCCTCATAGGGCGCGTTGTCCTCCAGCAGGGCCTTCATCTCCTGCACGCAGGCTGCGGCATCGACCAGCGGCGGCAGGCGCAGGCTGAGCTTGAAGGCCGTGTAAGGGCGCAGCACATTGCCGGCATTTTGCAGATTGGGCATGCCCTCCACACCGGTCACGCTCAGCGTGGGCTCCCAGGTGCGGCGCACCAGAGCCTGGACGGGATCGGTGGTCGTGGGCAGGGACACACGGGCCGAGCCACCGCAGTCGTAATGCGCCCAGGGAAAGCGCGCATAGGCATCCTCGCCCAGTATGTCTGCCGTGGCGCGGATCTGCGCCATGCGCTCGACCGGCACCTCGCAGTGAAAGCTCTGCGGCAGCACGCGGCCGTTCTTGCTGTCCTCGAGACGATCCAGCACCTGTCGCATGATGCGAAAGGACGAGGGCACCACACCCGAGGCATCGCCCGAGTGCACGCCCTCGGTGAGGATCTGCACCTTGAGCGTGCCGCTGGCCATGCCGCGCAGGCTGGTGGTCAGCCACAGCTGGTCGTAGTTGCCGGCGCCGCTGTCCAGACAGATCACCAGGCCCACATCGCCCAGACGCGGGCGCAAGGCGTCCACATAAGGCAGCAGATCGGCCGAGCCGCTTTCCTCGCAGGTCTCGATGATGGCCACAATGCGGGGGTGAGGCACGTTCTGGCGCTTGAGCTCCTGAATCGCCGCCACGCTGGCATAGACCGCATAGCCGTCATCGGCTCCACCACGGCCATAGAGCTTGCCGTCCTCGTATTTGGGCGTCCAGGGGCCCAGATCGCTGCGCCAGCCTTCGAACTCGGGCTGCTTGTCGAGGTGGCCGTACATCAGCACCGTGGGGCTGGTCGAGGCCTTCTCGGCCGTGCCTTCCACCTCGAAGAAGATGACCGGCGTGCGACCCGGCTGCTGAATCACTTCCAGCTTCAGCCCCGCCACTTTTTGCGCTTCCACCCAGGCCGCAGCGTTGCGCAGTACGGTGGCGATGTGGCCTTGCTGCTCCCAGTCGGGGGCAAACATGGGCGACTTGGCAGGGATGGTGATGTAGTTCGTCAGCTCGGGGACGATGCTCTGGTCCCACTGCTCGGTGATGTGCTGCAGCGCATCCTGTGGCTGCAGCAGATTGGTGGGAGTACGTGCGTTCATGGTCGGCTCCTTCAGTGACGGGGCTACGAGCCATGACGGGCTCGCGCCATGCCCGTGATTGTGCGCCAATGCCGGTGCCTGTGCCTGTGCTGCAGGCATTGACATGGCGGATCAGGGTTTAGTGCAATGCCAGCGCCCCGCGCTCCAATTGGAAGCGGGAAACCTCTTTCAGCAGGCTTTCGGCCTGTTGGCGCAGCCCCTCGGCAGCGGCTGCGCTTTCCTCCACCAGGGCAGCGTTTTGCTGCGTGGCCTGGTCCATCTGCATGACAGCCTCGCCGACCTGGGCCACACCTGCGCTCTGCTCGTTACTCGCTGAGCTGATCTCGCCCATGATGTCCGTCACGCGGTGAATGGCAGTGACGATCTCGTCCATGGTGTGGCCTGCCTGGTCGGCCAGCGCACTGCCGTCTGCCACGCGTTCCACGCTGGCAGTGATCAACGTCTTGATTTCCTTGGCCGCATCGGCGCTGCGCCCCGCCAGGGCGCGCACCTCGCTGGCCACCACCGCAAAGCCTCGGCCCTGTTCACCGGCGCGTGCAGCCTCCACGGCCGCGTTCAGTGCCAGGATATTGGTCTGGAAGGCGATGGCGTCTATGACGCCGATGATGTCGGCAATGCGCGAGCTGCTGGTGTTGATGTCCTGCATGGTCTGTACAACGCGCGCCACCACGGCACCGCCCTGCCGGGCCACTTGCGAGGCGTTCTGCGCCAACTGATTGGCCGTCTGGGCACTGTCGGCGTTCTGGCGCACGGTGGCGTTGA
The DNA here is from genome assembly GCF_000761245.1 of Comamonas testosteroni. GTDB lineage: Bacteria > Pseudomonadota > Gammaproteobacteria > Burkholderiales > Burkholderiaceae_C > Comamonas > Comamonas testosteroni_C. Next base: position 130,853 of record NZ_AWOR01000078.1, read on the forward strand.
GCTGCTCCATGCTGGCCGCCGTTTCCTCCAGCGCGCTGGCCTGGCTTTCGGTGCGGGCAGACAGGTCGGCATTGCCCTGGGCAATCTCGCTGGATGCATGTTGCATCTGCACCGATGCGCCGTGCACGCGCTGAACCAGTTCGCGCAGCGCACCGCGCATGGTTTGCAGATCGGCCATCAGGCCCCGTGCCGCCATGTTGTGACCGGTATTGCTGAGATCTCCATCCGCCACACGGCGCAACGCCTTGCGCGCATCGGCAGGGTCTCCGCCCAGCTCGCTGCGCAGCGTGCGCACCATCACCCAGAGCAGCGCGGCCGAGATGGCCACGGCCAGCAGGGCCAGCAGACCCGACCACAGCTGCATGCGCTGGGCGCTGGCACGAGTGGCCGCATGCGATGCCTCGGCCGCATCGCGGGCCGCCTTGAGCTGTTGCAGCACGGCTTCGCGCAGCTTGCGCCAAGCCGGGGTTTCCCGGGTCTTGAGCGCGGCGGCAGCGGTGTCATAGTCCTCGGCCGCCAGAGTCACGATCTGGTCCTGCGCTTCGGACTGGGCCTGGCGCAAGGCCTGCAAGCTCTTGACGGCGACTTCCATGGCCGTGCCCTGCACGCGCCGGCTCAGATCGTCATAGGCCGCGTCATAGGCCCGACGGGCATTGCCCAGGTTCTGCACGGCCTGCCCGTCCGACGGATCCATCACGATATTGCGCAGTGCCTGGCCCGATTGCAGACCCTGGGCATACAGCTCCTGCAACTGCGCCACCACGGCCTGGTTGTTCCTCAGGTAGTCGTTGAAATCGGACTGTGTGCGAGTCAGCCCCCACTGGCTGCTGAGCAGCGCCAAAACAAACAAGGCTGCAGGCGCAGCCGAGCAAAAAATGAGACGGGAACTAAAACGCATGGCAAGGCGCGCACCGGCCGAAGCTTCGGTGCATTGATTCAGATCAAAAAGAAATAAGCGGTTGATTATGAATCAGATGCTTACATTTTTGCTTTGCGGCGGCAGCAGTAGCACCGCTTTGCCTCAGGAGTGCCACCCTCTCAAATTTAAGAGCTGCCGACTCTTATCAGACAATGAATTCAATGTGAATCAATATCCAATTCATTGTCCATGAATCGCAATTAGCTACAGTTTCAATAGCAGCAATCAGGCATGCTCGAAGTGGAACACGGCCGTTGTCGCCAACAGATTGGGCAAGCTTCTCACCACCTGACCGTTTTGCAGACCGAAGGAGTCGCGAATGCGCAAGCGGTTCTTGGTGGCCAGCACCTCGAAGTCCTTGTAGGTGCCCACCCGGATATTCGGTGTGTCATACCACTGATAGGGCAGGCGACGCGTGACCGGCATGCGCCCGCGCAGCACGGAGAAGCGATTTTGCCAATGTGCAAAGTTGGGAAAGGCAACCACGCCTTGCTTGCCGATGCGGGCCGTCTCCTGCAGCATCACCTCGGCATTGCGCAAATGCTGCAACGTGTCGATCTGCAGCACCACATCGAAGCTGTTGTCGCCGAAGATGGCCAGTCCGTCCTCCAGATTGAGCTGCAGCACGTTCACGCCGCGGCGCGTGCAGGCCAGTACATTGGCGTCGTCCAGCTCTACGCCATAGCCCGTACATCCGCGCTCTCGCACCAGGTGCTCGAGCAGCGCGCCGTCGCCGCAACCCAGGTCCAGCACGCGTGCGCCCTTGGGCACCAACTGGGCAATGGCTTTCATGGTGGTCAACTCGGTCATGCGGTGTCTCCTGCGCGCTCGGCGGTGTTCAGTTCTTTGGCAATGCCTTCAAAATAGGAGCGCATCACGCCCATATAGCGTGGGTCATCAAGCAAAAACGCATCATGGCCATGGGGGGCGTCGATCTCGGCATAGCTGACGTCGCGGTTGTTCTCCAGCAGCGACTTGACGATCTCTCGGCTGCGCGCCGGGGCAAAGCGCCAGTCCGTCGTGAAGCTCACCAGCAAGAACCTGGCCTTGGCCACGGCCAGCGCCCGGGTCAGATCGCCATCATGGGAGCGGGCCGGATCGAAATAGTCCAGGGCGCGGGTGATGAGCAGATAGGTGTTTGCGTCAAAGTAGCCGCTGAACTTCTCGCCCTGGTAGCGCAGATAGCTCTCGATCTGGAACTCCACATCCTGTGTGCTGTACAGGTAATCGCGCCGATCCGACGCTGGGCCGCCCCGAGTCGGGTCAGCCCCCTCTGGGGGCAGCGAACCATGTGCAGCGGGCAGCGTGGGGGCCCTGAGAGTGCGGCCGAACTTCTGGTTCATCACGTCATCGCTCAGATAGGTGATGTGACCGATCATGCGCGCGATGCGCAGGCCGCGCGCGGGCACCACGCCATGCTCGTAGAAATGGCCGCCGTTGAAATCCGGGTCGGTGACGATGGCGCGACGCGCCACCTCGTTGAAGGCGATGTTCTCGGCGTTCAGATTCGGCGCGCTGGCCACCACCACGGCATGGCGCATGCGCTCGGGATAGCGCAGCGACCAGGACAGGGCCTGCATGCCGCCCAGGCTGCCGCCCAGCACGGCGGCGAGCCTCCCGATGCCCAGGCGGTCCAGCAGGCGGGCCTGCGCATCCACCCAGTCCTCCACCGTCACCACGGGAAAATCCGCACCATAGGGCTTGCCCGTAGCCGAGTTGGTGTGCATGGGGCCGGTGGAGCCGAAGCAGGAGCCCAGATTGTTGATGCCGATGACAAAGAATTTGTCAGTATCGACGGGCTTGCCCGGGCCGATCATGTTGTCCCACCAGCCTTCGCTCTTGGGCTGGCCCTCGTAGCTGCCGGCTACATGGTGGGAGGCATTGAGCGCATGACAGACCACGATGGCATTGCTCTTGTCGGCATTGAGCTGGCCATAGGTCTCGAAGGCAAGGTCGTAGTCGGCGATGGAGCCACCGCTTTGCAAGGGCAGCGGCTCATCAAAATGCATGAACTGAGGTGTCGCGATGAAGGACATATGAAAAAACCCGGCATCGCTAAAAACGAGGCCGGGTCGGTGTACTGTCACTTCGCGGACGGGTCTTTAGCTGGATTTATAAAGCGCCCGCAAGCTTTGGCAAATCGGCGCGTGAAAAATACAGTGTACTGCATTCATTGCACCGAACTCAAAAGGAGCCTGTCAAGGCTGTCCAAGCCTTTTGAGCCTTGTTCAAATAGCTATGCTTTTGGTAGTTTCACACCTTGGTCAGGAGCGCCGCCACACCCAGCACCAGGAAGATCACGGCGCACACACGGTGAATCGTCTTGATCGGCAGCTTCTTGGTGATCTTCTCGCCAAACCACACCACCGGCGCATTGGCCAGCATCATGCCCAGCGTGGTGCCTGCCACCACCCAGTAATACGACAGAGGGTACTTGGCGGCCAGACCCACCGTGGCCAGTTGGGTCTTGTCCCCCATCTCGGCCAGGAAGAACAGCATCAGCGTCGTACCAAATACACCCCAACGCCCGGCGCCATTGCCGGTATCGTCATCGTCTAACTTGTCGGGAATCAGCATCCAGCCCGCCATGAGGATGAATGAAATCCCCAAGATCCAGCGCAGCACGTCGGGACCTAGCATCGTGGTGATCCAGTTGCCCACGGCGCCGGCCAGAGCATGGTTGACCAGCGTCGCGACAAAAATGCCGGCCACGATGGGCAGGGGTTTGCGGAACTTGGCTGCCAGTACCAATGACAGCAGTTGGGTCTTGTCCCCCATCTCGGCCAGGGCGACGATGGAGGTGGATATGAGAAAGGCTTCCATGATGGGGATAGACGGCCGGAGTTGCCAGAACGCATTGATCACGCACCGACTCCGGCCTATCTCTTCATAGGTTTTCTCGGTACGTAATCAATGGTCTCGACCGGTCGCACCACGCATTGCACGCTGTGCCGCATGCGCCATAGATCACGAGGACCCAAGTCTGTTGACGCATGCATCCGGCAGATGACTGCCGAACGGCCTACTCCCCAAAGAAAGTAGCCGTCATTCTACATGCTTAACCCTGTAAGGCATCTGCGTATTTGGATATTCAAAATTTTGTATTTCAGGGTAACTCCCATCAGGACAATGTTGTTACAAGCACGAAATTTGATCTTTTCGTAATACTACGGCTTCTCTTGTGACTCATAATGCTTGAGTCTTTGTCTGGAAAGCAATTTCTGGACGGGGCAAGTGCGTTAGCGTCTCTAATGTTGTCATCCAAGGCTGACTCCCTAGGGCTCCATCGCGTTTTCAAGTTTTTTCAGGAGTCCAGCATGGGCAACAAGCTTTACGTAGGCAATCTGCCTTATTCCTTCCGCGACCAAGATCTGCAAGACAGCTTCAGCGAATTCGGCACTGTGAACAGCGCCAAGGTGATGATGGAGCGCGACACCGGCCGTTCCAAGGGCTTTGGCTTTGTGGAAATGGGCAGCGATGCCGAAGCACAAGCCGCTATCCAAGGCCTGCACGGCCAAAACCGTGGCGGCCGTGACCTGGTCGTGAACGAAGCACGTCCCATGGAGCCCCGTCCTCCCCGTTCCGGCGGCTTTGGCGGTGGCTTCGGTGGCGGCCGTGAAGGCGGCGGCTTCGGCGGTGGCCGTGGCGATGGCGGCGGCTTCGGCGGCGGCCGCGGCGATGGCGGCGGCTACGGTCGTCGCAATAGCTACTAATCAGTTATTGCCAATAACAAAAAAAGGATCTTCGGATCCTTTTTTTGTTGCTAAACGTTAGCAACGCGGTTTTCGAGCATTTATTTTTTTCCTTGTTCTCCGTCATAATTCCTTTCTCGGGGCATTTCCCGTTCACAAGCGAATAGGTGTTCAGGATTTCTTTGCATGTTTTCCCATGAATATGCGACGGCCACCCTGAATTCGATCGCGCCCTTGAAGCATTGAGGAGCTAGGAGTTATTAATGGGCAATAAGCTGTATGTCGGCAACCTTCCCTATGGTGTGCGTGACAACGATCTTGAGCAGGCGTTCGGCCAGTTTGGAGCCGTAGCAAGTGCACGCGTCATGATGGAACGAGACACCGGCCGCTCCAAAGGCTTTGGTTTTGTGGAAATGGCCAGCGAAGCAGAAGCACAAGCTGCCATTCAAGGCATGAATGGTCAGCCCCTCGGGGGTCGCAGCCTCGTCGTGAATGAGGCACGCCCCATGGAACCTCGCCCCCCTCGCACCGGCGGTTATGGAGGCGGCTTCCGCAATGAAGGCGGTTTTGGCGGCGGTAATCGCGATGGCGGTTACGGTGGCCGCAGTGAAGGTGGCGGCTATGGTCGCGGTGATAGCGGCGGCGGCTATGGCGGTGGTGGTCGCGGCGAAGGCGGCTTCCGCAGCCCCTATGGCTCAGGCCCACGCCACGGTGGTCGCGGCGGCTACGGTGGTGGCAATAACCACGGCGAATGAGCTTCCTTTAGCAGCTCAGCAATAAAGGCACGATAACGTGCCTTTATTTATTTTTGAAGACATTCAAATGCATAGTCATTTTCCCAATGTCTTCCACTCAATCCTTTTTTAGATGTCTGGGCTTTCTGGTTTTCCCCAGAGTCAATCTATCCCATAGATAAGCAGGCAGCATCCGCATTACGCTGCCGACAATCCTCATCTGCCAGGGAATAATCGCATATCTGGCTTTGCGCTCGATAACCCGAAAGGCACGCCTTGCGAACTCCTCGGGCGAGAGCAGAAAAGGCATGGCATACGGATTATTCTTCGTCAACGGAGTGTCCACATAGCCAGGCAATAAACTGGTCACAGAGACCCCGGATTTCTGCAACTCAACGCGCAGACTCTCACAGTAAGCAATAGCTGCCGCTTTACTGGCCGAATATGCGGCATGGCCGGGCAAGCCGCGAATACCGGCCACACTGCAAATACCCACCAGACGCCCGGAGCCGCGTCGCACCATGGGAGCAATAAACGGCTGGAAGCTTGCAGCCAGCCCCATGGTGTTGCTGGCCAGCACCTGCTGCATGACCTCAAGATCCTCGCGCAAGGAGGTATCCACGCCCCAGCTGACACCCGCGTTGGCTATAACAACATCGGGCAGGCCCTGGCGCTCAAGACAGGCCTTCGCAGCACCGCAGATGCTGTCGATGTCCGTGACATCCGCGCCATAAACGGCGTAGCGGGATGCATCCATTCGCATGGACTGCGCCCACTGCTCCATGACTGTGGTGCGTCTTGCCACCAAGGCGATCGACCAGCCCAGCTGGTAGTAGTGCCAGGCCAGGGCCTGACCTATGCCGCTGGAGGCACCGGTGATGTAGACGAGTCCGGCCCCATGTCCTGCCATGGCTTATGGCTTCTGGCTAGGCTGGATGACGCCTTTGACCCGTCCCTGCATCTGCAGAATCTGATCAAGGTGCGCGTACTGCATGCTGTCACCTGTAAATCTGTCATTGCCACGGATCATGACCACAGACTTGTTGGTGCTGACGCGCTCGTCATTGGGCCAGATTTGCAGGAATTCGCTCTCCAGCCGCATGACAGGCAAAGCCTTCTGGGTTGCAGTTGCAGGTAGCGGCTCGCGCTGAATGACGGCCTGGCCGAACATCTGGATTTCCGAGCCATCGCCATTGCTCAATGCCCGGTTGGAGCTACCCACAGTCTTGCGTCCATCAGGCGTGAAGCTCAGCATGCGTGCGTCGTAGACTTCCAGCGTATCGGTATCGGGAAAGTGCTCACCTGTCGTGCCATTCAGCCGATTTTTGAGGCGGCCCGATGCTTCGAAATTCTTGATGACGAAGTCTTTGAGGAAATAGTCCGGATCGTGCCGCACGGCCTTCTCCGCGCCACTGACAATCGGCTTGGGAGCATTGCGCACCAGCCACCAGGTGCCCAGTGCCAGCAGGCCCATGATGAGCACGGGGAGGTACATCGAGGCCTTGTCGCCCACACGGCGCCATTGCCCACTCATGAGCCATACCCCGAAAGCAGCGCCGCATAAGCACCATTGGCGGCCAGGAGCAGATCGCAGAACTGCCGCACCGCCCCCTCTCCGCCATTCTTGGCACTGACCCAGTCCGCCACATGCAATGCCTCGTCATGGGCATTGGCGGGTGCGCAGGAAAAGTGGCTGCGACGCATGACGGGAAGATCGGGCCAGTCGTCTCCCATGGCGGCGGCCTGCGGCCATTGCAGACCCAGTTCAGCCAGGATGGACTCGGCAGCCGGCACTTTGTCCTCCGTGCCAAAGCGCGCATGTTCAATGCCCAGTTGCTTCAAGCGCAAACGCAGCGGCGCGGAGTCTCGCCCCGTCACCACGGCCGGCGTGATGCCGGCCTTTTGCAACATTTTCAGGCCATGACCATCCAGCGTATGGAATCGCTTGAGGACCTCACCCTCGCCCGAGAAGTAAAGGCCGCCGTCGGTCAGGACGCCATCCACATCGAAGAAGGCCACACGAATTCCCTGGGCCTTGAGCAACAGCTGTGGGTCCCATTGCTGGCGGGGTGTCAGAGCAGGTCGGTTCATCAAATCACCTTGGCACGCATCAGATCGCGAATATGCACCACACCCTGCAGGAGCTGGTTGTCATCGGCCACCAACACTGCGGTAATGCCATGTTCTTCCATCATGCGTGCCGCAGCAACCGCCAGCAGATCAGGCTTGATCGTCATAGGCCTGGCATGCATGACGTCCTGCGCCGTGCGGCTGCGCAGATCCACGCCTGCTTCCACACAGCGGCGCAAATCACCATCGGTAAAGATCCCCACCAGCTCACCGGATGCGTTGACCACAGCGGAGCAGCCCAGGCCCTTGGCACTCATTTCGCGCATCAGGTCCACGCTACTCACATCCTGGACAACCTGGGGCACATCGACACCACGACGCATCACATCGCGCACATGGGTCAGCAGGCGTCGACCCAGAGCTCCTCCGGGATGCGAGCGAGCAAAATCCTCGGCACCAAAGCCCCGCGCATCGAGCAAGGCCACGGCCAGCGCATCTCCCATGGCCAGCTGAGCCGTGGTGCTGGCAGTGGGTGCCAGGTTCAAGGGGCAGGCTTCCTTGTCGACATGGGTGTCCAGCACCCAGTCTGCATGCTTGGCCAGTGTCGATTGCAGACCACCGGTCACGGCCACCAAGGGCACGCCCATGCGCTTGATGGCGGGCAGCACGCCGGTCAGCTCATCGGTCTCGCCGCTATTGGACAGGGCCAGCACCAGGTCGTCCTGCGTCAGCATGCCCAGATCTCCATGACTGGCTTCTGCGGGGTGCACGAAAAAGGAGGGGGTCCCTGTGGACGCGAGCGTCGCGGCCACCTTTCGGCCCACATGCCCGCTTTTGCCCATGCCCATGACCACCACACGGCCCGGCAGCTGCAAAATGCGCTGAACCACCGCCGTGAATGCACCATTGAGGCGCGCCGACATCGCACGCAGGGCAGCGGCCTCTATATCCAGGGCCTCGCGGGCCAGGCTCAAAGCTCGCGGTGCGTCGATCAGACGCGAATTGGCAGCATCAGAATTCATGCCCGGATTTTAGCCAGCCCATGCTTGCCGGGCAGCGGGCAACATCCCTTTGGCCCGCATTTCAGGCCTGAGCCCATACACTGGCGAGCATTCAAGAACTCAGGCGGCCCCATGCAAGCTTCCACCAGCGTCAACGACTATCTGCGCGACCATATCCGCACCGTGCCGGACTGGCCTGCGCCGGGCGTGCAATTTCGCGACATCACACCCCTGCTGCAAGATCCCAAGGTCTTTCGCATCATGACCGATGCCTTTGTTCACCGTTACATGGACCCCAAGCTGCGCCCTGACGTGGTGGCCGGCCTGGATGCGCGCGGATTTATTCTGGGTGCAGTGATCGCTCACGAGCTCAACGTCGGCTTTGTGCCCATCCGCAAAAAAGGCAAGCTGCCCTTCACCACGGTGGAGGAAACCTATGAGCTCGAATACGGCAGCGCTACCGTGGAACTGCACACCGATGCCGTCAAGTCCGGCGACCGTGTGTTGCTGATTGATGATTTGATCGCCACCGGCGGCACCATGATGGCCGGCAAGAAACTGCTGGAAAAGCTGGGTGCTACCGTGGTGGAAGGCGCAGCGATTGTGGACCTGCCGGAACTGGGCGGCTCCAAGCACCTCAAGGACAGCGGGCTGCCCCTGTTCACTCTGGTTGACTTTGCCGGGCACTGAGCAGCCCAGCGGCAGCCCTGGATCAGCGCAGCTCTCCGTACTGCGTCGTGCCCAGGGAGCCCAGTCCGGAGACGGCAAATTCGCCGCCTTCCTCATGGCCAGAACCAGGGCCCAGCAATGGCGCCTGGCGTGATTGGCGCACACTCGCAGGCGATACAGCAGCCATGGCCACGGCCTGCTTGAACGCATCCATTTCCTGCGCGTCAATGGGCTCGAAAGAACGGCCTGAATGTGTCGCCACCGAAGCATGGCGTGGCGCCTTCATCTGGGGTACAGCCCCGTCAAACTGCGTCTGCACAAAATCAGGGCTAGCAGTGCTTTGAAGCTGCCCATTCACGCGCCAGTAAACAGCGTGAACCCCTGCATCCATACGGGTTCTGGCGAGCTCGGCAATCATTGCCTCGATACGTCTTTGCTGCTGAGCATCCGCAGCGTATGCAGGAGCCAGATCCACCATCACTACAAAGCGCTGGCCAACGCTGTCCAGCGAGAGCACCTTGAATTTGTATCCGGCCGAAAGAATGCCGACCCTGACCATGGCTTCGCGCACGATGACGTACAACTGCTCGCGTCTGGCAGAGCGCTCACGGCGCTGCGGCTGACGCGCTACAGGATCATCCTCGTGGCGCGGTGCTTGCGTGCTACCTTCTCGGCGAGGCCCGCGAGAAAACCATCGGAACAGGGACATGAGCACACTCGAACAAGCAGTATTTACAACAAGACACATTCTGCCTCCAGGTCTGGAGCAGCTCGTGACATTTACCGAAATATTAGCCTTTGTCCGACGTGGATCAAGCGCCAAGCCCGGTCGAAACACAAAAAATCTTCACTCAGGTGCTGGCCACCCGGCGGCGACTGTCCCCTGCGCGGCGGGCCAGCACCTGGCCTGCCATGGTCAACAGCGCCAGCGCCAGAGCAGGCTGGCGGTTGGCGATTTCGGAATAACGCAGCGCAGTCAGACACCATAGACGGCTGGGCGCTGCAGCCTGAACCGTGGCCTTGCGTGGTCGATGGGCGAAGAAGGCCCCTTCCCCCACAAGCGCCCCCGGTCCCACCAAAGCCAAGCGGATTCTTTCTTTCGAATCCTGGTAATGGACACTCAGCGAGCCGTACTCCACCAGGTACAGATTGCGGTCCAGCGCCCCTTCGGCAAACAACACCTCGCTGGCCGCCAGATTGATCGGCTGCAGATACGGCGCCAACAACTCCCATTGAGCGGCACTGAGCACGTTTTGAGCGGTATCGGTAGCAACCGAGGTCGTCATCGCCTGGATCAGCGCCGACAAATCCTGAGGTGTTGAAGCGAACATAAGCAGTGGGTAGAACGCGAACGCCGCATGTCATCCGGGTGGACAAATCCGGATACACATCCCGGCCGCTCAGGGTAAAAGAAATTCATAGCGCGCAATGGCTCGCCATCAACGCAGGCTGAATGCTAAGCGACTCCGACAGTCCCGCCAATCACTTGCGCCGCTGAGTTACTTTTGCACACTCCAGATGTCTGCATTCTGATCTGCTCCAACAAAAAAGGATCGACTAGTCGATCCTTTTTTGATAGCTTACATCGCTCTTCCCACTTGGGTTAGCGTCATTTCTCAAGGAAATCAGCCGTTGGCGCGCTTTTCCAGGATCTCGAAGGCGGGCAGCTTCTTGCCTTCCAGCACTTCCAGGAAGGCACCGCCGCCGGTGGAGATGTAGCCCACGTCCTTTTCAATGCCGTACTTGGCAATGGCGGCCAGGGTGTCGCCACCACCGGCAATGCTGAAGGCGGGGGACTGGGCAATCGCCTGGGCGATGACCTTGGTGCCATTGGCAAACTGGTCGAACTCGAACACACCCACGGGGCCGTTCCAGACGATGGTGCCGGCCTTTTTGAGCTGCTCGGCCAGCAGGGCTGCGGTTTCCGGGCCGATGTCCAGAATCATGTCGTCGTCCGCCACTTCGGAGGCTTTCTTGACGGTGGCCACGGCGTCGGCAGCAAAGGTCTTGGCGGTGACCACGTCGGTGGGCACGGGCACATTGGCGCCACGGGCAGCCATGGCGTCGATCACGGCCTTGGCATCGGCCACCAGATCGGGCTCGGCCAGGCTCTTGCCGATCTTCAGGCCGGCAGCCAGCATGAAGGTGTTGGCAATGCCGCCGCCCACGATGAGCTGGTCCACCTTGTCGGCCAGGCTCTTGAGGATGGTCAGCTTGGTGGACACCTTGGAGCCGGCCACGATGGCGGCCAGGGGACGGGCGGGCGCAGCCAGGGCCTTGTTCAGCGCGTCGATCTCCGCCGACAGCAGCGGGCCGGCGCAGGCGATGGGGGCATATTCGGCGATGCCGTAGGTCGTGCCTTCGGCACGGTGAGCGGTGCCGAAGGCATCGTTCACGAAGATGTCGCAGAGCTTGGCCAGCTTCTGGGCCAGCTCGGGCTTGTTCTTCTTCTCGCCCACGTTGACGCGGCAGTTTTCCAGCAGTACGACCTGGCCGGGCGCGACCTGCACGCCGTCCACCCAGTTGGCCACCAGGGGCACATCGCGGCCCAGCAGCTCGGACAGGCGCTTGGCCACGGGAGCCAGAGAGTCCTCAGGCTTGAATTCGCCTTCGGTGGGGCGACCCAGGTGGCTGGTGACCATCACCGCAGCGCCGGCCTTCAAGGCCATTTCGATGGCCGGCACGGAAGCGCGCACACGCGTGTCTTCGGTGATTTCACCGGCGTCGTTCAAGGGCACGTTCAGGTCGGCACGGATGAAAACACGTTGCCCCTGGGCCTTGCCCTGGGCGCACAGATCGGAGAAGCGGATGATGTTCATGCAGCAAAAAAGCGACTCCGAAAGTCGCCCATACAAAGGTTGGAAAACAAAAAATCTGCCTGCATTCTAGGGCGATCACCTCTTTCAGGCATCGCTTTTACACGCTTACTCGACTCAAAAACAGGAGCATCTCGCGCGCTCTGTAACTGGGTTTCAAGCCTTTTTATCGATAGCCCATATGAAAACAGGAGCACGCAGCTCCTGTTCTGTCTGGTCTTGAGGCTACCAGCCCAGACCGATATGCAGCGGCAGATAAATCGCCATGCCCAGAGCAATGGTGCCAAGAATGCTGCGCTTGTAAAAAAAATACACCACCGAAGCAGCCAGCGCAGGCAGTCGCGCATCGACCAGACTGCCTATCAGCTGACCATTGCTCATCACGATCTCGGGCGCAATCACCGCCGCCAGGGCCGCCAACGGCGCGTATTTGAGCCCGCGCTTGAGCCAGCTGGGCAGCGGCAGTTCACGCTCGGGGATCATGAAGAAAGCACGCGTGATCAGCGTGATGAGGGCCAGACCGATGCAGGCAACGATGACCCAGAAACTGCTCATCATGACCGCTTCTCCTCATCCTTCACCGCAGGCAGCCGGCTGGCCTGCTTTTGCAGCTGCTCGGCCGTCAGGCCTGCGGCCACGGCGGCGGCGATCGCCACCAGGATATTGAGCTTGAGCGGCAGCGCAAAAGCCGCCACGGCTGCCGTACAGGCCACGATGGAGGCCACCCAGGTTGCGCGGTCCTTGAGCATGGACAGCAGCACGCCCAACAATGCCAGCACGCCGGCAAAGCCCAGCCCCCAGGACAGAGGAATCTGGTCGGCCAGGAAAATGCCCAGCGTGGACGGGATCTGCCAGGCCAGCCAGTTGGTCAGCGCCGCACCCCAGAAATAGGGCAGTTGCTCGGGCTGCGGCCTGGCCTCCGGGTAGCGGCGCATGAAGTTCACGAAAATCACATCGCCGCTGAAATAGGCGACCGCCAGACGGTGACGCAGACTCAGGTTGGCGAAATAGCTGCGCCACATGCTGGACAGGATCACAAAACGCAGGTTCACGCAGATGGCGGTGAACCAGACCACCCACAGCGGAGCTCCCACGGCCATCAGCGGCAGCACGGCCAACTGGGCACTGCCCGCATAGACAGTCAAACCCATGAGCAGCGCCAGGGGTACGGACAGACCGCTTTTGACCATGGCCACGCCGGTCACCAGACCCCAGGCGGCAATGCCCAGAGCGGTGCCGCCCATCTCTTTGGAGCCGACCCAGAAGAACGGATCCCTGACTATCGATTTCGCACGCTGACCCAGCGTGAGCACCATATCCGTCATACCTCGCCAGCACCCTCGCCCAGTTGCGCGCCTGCGGGCAGCTCGAAACCACGCAGAAAATCGCCTGCAGCCAGGCGTTTGCCACCCGCGCGCTGCAGCAGCGTCATATTGAGCACGCCGCTACCACAGGCTACGCGCACGCCCCGGGCATCGGCTGACAGCACGCAGCCGGGCGCGCCGCTGCCTTGCTGGGCCTCTGCTTCCCAGACCTTGATGGCTTCGCCGCCCAGGCTGGTGGCACCGCCGGGGAAGGGGTTGAAGGCACGCAGGCGCCGCGCAATGACGTCGGCGCTTTCGCTCCAGTCGATCAGGCTCTCGGCCTTCTCGATCTTGTGTGCATAGGTCACTCCGTCGGCAGGCTGTGGCGTGCGATTGAGACCTCCGCAGGCCGCCATTTCCAGCGCTTGCACAATCAGGCGGCCGCCCAGCGTGGCCAGCTTGTCGTGCAGACTGGCCGTGGTGTCGTGGGCAGCAATCGGTAGACGCTCGATCACGCACATATCGCCGGTATCCAGGCCGGCATCCATCTGCATGATGGTGACGCCGGTTTCGGCGTCGCCAGCCTCGATGGCGCGATGAATCGGCGCTGCACCGCGCCAGCGCGGCAGCAGGCTGGCGTGAATGTTCAAGCAGCCCAGGCGCGGCGTATCGAGCACCCATTGGGGCAGGATCAGGCCATAGGCTGCCACCACCATCACATCGGCCTGAGCGGCATCGATAGCGGCCTTGGCGGCAGCGGCGTCTTCGGGATATTTGCCGTCCAGACGCAGGCTCAGCGGCTGGGCCACGGCAATGCCATGCTCCAAAGCGCACTGCTTGACGGGAGAGGCTTGCAGCTTCATGCCGCGCCCGGCGGGGCGATCCGGCTGCGTCAGCACCAGCGGGACTTCAAAACCTGCAGCCAGCAGACTCTCCAGGGCCACGCGCGCAAATTCGGGCGTGCCGGCAAAAATGACTTTCATGGGACTCACAAATTAAAAAGGCAGCCGCCGGCTGCCAGGTCTTCAACGGTGCGGCTCTCTGAGGTACATGCTCTCATCGGTGAACATGACCTTCTGAACCACACCTTGCGGGTCTATGTGCACATGGGCACGCCGAGCAAAGGTATTGTCCAGAAAACGGTAGGTCCAGATGTCACCTTTGAAGCTGTAGACCCTCTCGACTATGGCGGGCGGACCAAACACGCGGTAGACATCGTCACGGGTGTCAACGCCGTTGCGCAGCGCGAAAAAATGTGCCGTATTCAGCACCTGCTCCACACGTACCAGCTTGTGCTGGGCATCGAAATCCATGTGATAGACCTGCTGACCAGCCGGCTGCTGGCTATAGACCAGGCGCTGGCCGCCGTCGGGCAGAGGCACGACCAGGGTGGGTTTGCCCATGCCTTTTTCCACCTCGGCCTGAGGCATGCCGGGCTTTTGCCACTGGGGCACCATGCAACCCGCCAAACCCAAGGTCAACAGACTGGCAGTCAACAGTGTTTGCAGGCGGGGCAGGACCATGGGACTCCGATCAGGCCCTCAGGGCTTGCTTCTGGGCCTTGACCAGCTTGGTCTTGATGCGATTGCGCTTCAGCGGCGAGAGGTACTCGACAAACACCTTGCCCAGCAGGTGATCCATCTCGTGCTGGATACAGATGGCCAGCATGCCTTCGGCGTCGATCTCACGGCTGTTGCCGTTCTCATCCAGGGCCTTGACCTTGACGGCAATGGAGCGCTCCACGCCATCGTAGATGCCGGGCACGGACAGGCAGCCTTCCTCGCCCAGCTGCTTTTCTTCGCTGGCCCAGAGAATCTCGGGGTTGATCAACGCCATGGGCTCGTTGCGCTTCTCGGACACGTCGATCACGATGACGCGCTCATGCACATCGATCTGCGTCGCGGCCAATCCGATGCCCTGGGCGTCATACATGGTCTCGAGCATGTCTTTCACCAGAGTCTGGATGCGCTCATCCACCTGCGCCACGGGCTTGGCGACCTTGTGAAGACGGGGATCGGGATAGCAGAGGATGGGAAGAATGGCCATGGTGTCTTGGTAAATCTGTCGTTATTGTCCCAACATTTGACGCCAAACGCTTGTCACGCCCTCAATAAACATTGATCTATCGAGGCCTTGCATCGAGAATTTCGGCACATTTGTAAGACTTGTTGGCTGGCTATGCCAAGATCGGCCACAGTGCGGCGACGCGAGGGACGCTGCAGCAAACGAATCCCGCCAGAAGGAATTTCATGACCGCATTTGCCACTGCACGCGCCTTGAGCATTGGAGCCACATTGCTTGCAGCCCTGACTTCGGTCCATGCCCAAAGCTATCCTGTGACCGCCACCCAGCGCTCCACCGCACAGCAAGTCGCTCAGCAAGGCATCCCCGAGAACGAACTGGCGCCCAACGCTCCCGCGCAATACACCGTCAAGCGTGGCGACACGCTATGGGGCATCTCGGGCCTGTATCTGCGCCAGCCCTGGCGCTGGCCCGAACTCTGGGGCATGAACCTCTCCAGCATCGCCAACCCTCATCTGATCTACCCCGGCCAGGTGCTGTATCTGGTGCGCAGCAACGGCTATGCCCGCCTGTCGACCACTGCCCCCAACGGCGACTCCGAGGTAGTGCGTCTGTCGCCGCAAACGCGTGAATCGTCACTCAACGACCTGGCCCTGCCCACGCTACCGCCGCATCTGATCGAGCCCTTCCTGGCCGAGCCGCTGGTGGTGGACAGCCAGGCCCTGACACAGGCGCCGCGCATCATCGCCACCCAGGACAAGCGCGTGCTCATGGCCAATGGCGATCGCGCCTATGTGCGCAACTCCGGCGGCGCGCTGATCACCACCGGCAAGGGCCAGCCCGCGAGCTACCGCATCTTCCGCGATGCCACGCCCCTCAAGGATCCCGTCACCGGGGAAATCCTGGGCTACGAAGCCAAGTACCTGGGCAGTGCCACCGTGGCACGTGGCGAGACCTTGCTGGAATCCGAGCCCGGTCAGCCCGCACAGACGGCGCCCGGCACGGTGGACATCATCCGCTCCAAGAACGAAATCCGCGCCGGCGACCGTCTGCTGCCCTCGCCCGAGCAGCAGTATCTGAGCTATGTGCCCCATGCCCCGCGCAATGCGGTGGATGCCGCCGTGGTCTCCATCTACGGCGACTCGGTGGGCTACAACGCGGCTCAGAACCAGGTCATTGCCATCAACAGGGGGGCTCGGGACGGCATGGACGTCGGTACGGTGCTAGAACTCGTCAGCAAGGGCAATGTCATCGTGGACAAGACCAGTCCCAGCCGTGACCGGGTGAAGCTGCCCGATGAGGCCAATGGCTATGCCATGGTCTTCAAGGTGTTTGACCGGGTTTCCTACGCGCTCATCACCACGGCCCAGCGCGGAGTGAATGTGGGCGATGGCCTGCAGTCCCCCCTGCCCTGAATGGAGCATGAGCATGGTGTCGCCCCCTTCACAAGATGCGCACCATGCCCTACCTGATGCCGAAGCTCTGGCCTGGCTGCGCCTGCTGCTGACACCGGGTCTTGGACGCACCACGGCACGCCGCCTGCTGGCCAGCGCCGGCAGTGCAGACGCGGTCTGGCAGCTGCCGCTGTCAACATGGGCTGAATGCGCCACCCAGGCTCAGATCAAGGCTCTGACAGAGCTCCCGGCTGACTGGGAAAAGCATTGCACCGCCCTGGCTCGATGGCTGGCCTCGCCCGCACCGGGTACCTTGCACACCCTGATCCATCTGGGCAACTCTCAATATCCGGACTGCCTGCTGCAGACCGAAGATCCGCCCCTGCTGCTGTTTGTCCAAGGTCCAGCGACACTGCTGGCATCTACCCGGCCCTGGTTCCCCTATCCCGCCACCCTGGCCATGGTGGGCAGCCGCAATCCATCCGCCCAGGGCGTCATCAATGCGCGCAGCATGGCGCAGGCACTGGCCGAGCAAGGCCTGTGCATAGTCTCAGGTCTGGCACGCGGCATCGATGCAGCAGCCCATGAGGGAGCACTCCAGGCCCGCTCAGGCCCTAACCCCTGCACCATTGCCGTCGTCGGCACCGGACTCGATCAGGTATATCCGCGCGCGCACGCCAAACTGGCGCAGCAAATTGCGCTCCATGGGCTGGTCATCAGCGAATACCCGCTAGGCAGCGAGCCCCTGCCCCGGCATTTCCCTCAGCGCAACCGCATCATCTCCGGCCTGTCGCAAGGCACCCTGGTGGTGGAAGCCGCCTTGCAGTCTGGCTCGCTCATCACGGCCCGTCTGGCCAACGAGCAGGGACGTGAAGTCTTTGCCATTCCCGGCTCCATCCACGCGCCGCAGGCCAAGGGCTGCCATGCGCTGATACGCCAGGGGGCCAAGCTGGTGGAAACCGCTGACAATGTGCTCGAAGAGCTTCAAGGACTGAAGCTCGTGCCAACCAAAGCCGAGCAAGCGCAAGAAGCTATCAAAAATAAAGCACCGACACCCGAGAGCCCGTTGCTGCAGGCGCTGGGCCATGACCCCATGACACTGGAGTCCTTGAGCGATCGCACGGGCTGGGATGCCGCCCATTTGCAGGCGCAGCTGATGGAGCTGGAGCTCGACGGTCTGGTCGCGCGCCTGCCTGGCGGTCTCTACCAGCGACTTACTCAAAGCTGAGACGCCCCAAAACCGGTATATCCCGACAAAACGGCGCCAAGCCAGGGCCGCTGCGCGCCGCAGGTTTCGCTCCCCTTCCCTGGCGCAGCGAATAGAGAAAGGTGAAGGATGCAAAGCACCTCAGGTGCTTAGGCCAGTCTTTCCGGATTCGCCTGAATTTTCTGCAGTGCATCGCGCGTGGCGCGCACCGTCAGCGCTTCGGCATCATGCACCGCGAGCAAGCCGGCCTGCAGATAGGTGGCCATGCGCTGCGCCTGCAGCAGATAGCAATGTCCATCCAGCGAGGCGAACAAATGCAGATGCTTGCGACGGCTATGCCAGACATATTGCACCTGCACACGGGCACCGTTGTGGTCCAGCGTGAACCAGCGGCCGCTTTCCAGGGACTGAGCCCACTCCAGCATGGCGGGCTCCACAGGGCTGTCCGTGTTGGCAATGACGTTCAGATCGCCCGCATCCACGCCCAGCATCAGCTCTATGCTCTCGCTGGACAGCGGCATATCGTCGAGCTTGCCGTCCTCGCTGATGTATTTTTCCAGCTCCGCCAGGCGCTTGGCCATGGCCTCGATACGCTCGGTCGGAATGGCTGCCGTCTTGGACATGAAGGCCTGTGCCAGCGTATCGGTCAACACCTTGATCGCGGTCGACTGTGCATCGCCCGTCACGCTCACCAGCTCCAGTCCTTCACGCAAGGTCTGCAGCAAGGTCGGCAAGCCCTGGATGACACGCGCACGCTCCTGACGCAACGGCTTGGCGCTGGCCGACCAGACCAGCTCGCTGGCCGCCTGCTTGAAGCGCATGGCCCGCGCATCCTTGGCGCCATAGCGCACGGTGGCCATGGCCAGCACATCGGCCCAGGATTTGAAGAGAAAGTCTCGCACCTCTTCGCGCACCGGCATATCGGTGAGCATGTTGCGCAGCTCTATGGTGTATTGGATGGCCAGCGTCTCCTTTTGCTCCACCTGCTGAGCCACGCTGGTGATCTTGGCCGTGGACCGATCCTGGGCAAAGTGCCTGGTGAGGAATTCCTCGAACTCGCGCAGCACCAGGGCGAAGACCTTCTGCCCGGTTTCAGGGTACTGCTCTATCACCTGAACCACACGGCGAATCTCGGTCTCCAGCGCATTGCCGTTGATGCTGCTGGCATCAAAGCCCATGACGCAGGAGCCCATGCGGTCGATCAGCTTGCGTGCCGGGTGGCTGAGATCGCTGAAGAACTGCGGCTCGGCCAGGGCCACGCGCAAAACGGGGACCTGCAAGCGCGCGAACCACACGCGAATGGACGGCGGCAGCCGGTCTTCCGAAAGAATGCTCTGGAACATCAGCGCCACCACCTCGATGGTCGCCTTCTCGCTCTTGGTCTCCGCCTTTTGCTTCCAGTCAGCCGAGCGCTCGCGCACCAGATTGACCAGCTGGCCGATCGCTGCCTGGCTGTAGTCCATGGCAGGCATGCCCATGGCCGAGCCGGCCCCAGCCGGATACTGGGCCTGCAGCTCGGCCGCCATCAGATGCTGCTGCTCCTGCAGCGCCTGCGCCAAAGCGGCAGACGCCGGAGGCATGGCAACGACAGGCGCGCCAGGCATCAGACCTGGAATGCCGACCGCAGGCTGGCTGAGCACCTGGCGCAGCTGATTCATGGCATCCAGCGCGCGATGTCGCGCCCGCGCCAGCATGCCCAGGCCGGCGCTGGCGCCTGGCGGCAGGACAATTCCCGGAGCCATCCCAGGCCCGGCGCCCAGGCCGGCTGCCATGCCGGCCGACATGTACTGCATGGCAGAGTTGGTCCAACCCGCATCGGACGCATTGCCATAGCCACTGCTGGCGCCCAGATGCATGGCACCGGTGGACGGGCCGCCCTCGGTACGTCGCACGCGCAACGGAGCATCCTGGGCCTTGCTCACTCCCTTGGCATCCAGCAGCTTGTGCAGGATGCTGTATTCGGACTCCATCAGCGGCGCCAGCGCATTTTGCAGGGGCTCCACGGCCCTGAGCAAATGCTTGCGCTCCATGCCGCTGGCCAGCCATTGCTCGACCAGATGCAGGCAGATGGTCTCGACACGGAACATGTCCTGGGAAGCCAGCTCATGCCCCTCCAGTGCCTGGATACGCAGGCGCATGGCCTCGAAGCCGGGCTGCAGCGTCTCTCCCATGGCCAGGGCCATGCGAGAGGCAAGAATCTTGTTTTCGACGACCTCGTCGCTGAGCAGCTCGAAGGTCAGCGGAGCCGAGCCCGACGAGTTGCTCTCCGTACTACCAGAGGGCGGCTTGCGCGCAGCCTGCTGCAGCGCCTGAGCGCCTGCCTGCAACCACGCGTCCTTGTTCTGCTGAAAGCCAACCCAGGCCTCGCGCCACTCCTGCATCTCCTTGGCGGTGGAGACGGCACTGCTCTGGTTGGAGAGGAATTCATCCAGTTGCTGAGCGACCTTGGGCAGGCCCTGACAAATGCCATGGACCCAACGCAAGCGCGCCTGCCAGCCCAGCTGTTGCGGGGCCGCAGGCGCGGTGGAGGAAGACTGCGAGAGAGCCATTCCGTAAGTGTAATGGCGGCAGAAGCAGTTATGCACCCGCCGCAATGGTCAAAGCTTCAGACCACGGCTCCCGAGTTGGGATCGTTGGGATCTTGCGACCCGGACTTGGTTGGAGCCTTGACCAGATCTTCGCGCTTGACGCCCAGCCACATGGCAATGGCAGCCGCCACGAACACCGAAGAGTAGATACCGAACAAGATACCGATCGTCAGCGCCAGCGCAAAGTAATGCAGGCTGGGGCCGCCAAAGAAGAACATGGACAGCACCATGGCTTCGGTCGAGGCGTGAGTGATGATGGTCCGGCTCATGGTCGACGTGATGGCGTGGTCGATCACCTCGTGGGTGCTGAGCTTGCGGAACTTGCGGAAGGCCTCTCGGATACGGTCGAAGATCACCACGGACTCATTGACCGAGTAGCCCAGCACGGCCAGCACGCCTGCCAGCACGGAGAGCGAGAACTCCCACTGGAAGAAGGCAAAGAAGCCCAGGATGATGATCACGTCGTGCAAGTTGGCAATGATGGCCGCCACACCGAACTTCCACTCGAAGCGGAAGGCCAGATAGATGATGATGCCCAGCACCACCATGCCCAGCGCCATCAGGCCGTTGTGCATCAGCTCATCGCCCACCTGCGGGCCGACAAACTCGGTGCGGCGCAGCGTGACCTCGGCATCCTCGGCCTTCAGCGCCGTGATCACCCGCTCACTTTGTTGAGCAGTCGTCACACCCTTTTGCACGGGCAGACGAATCATCACATCCTTGGATGTACCGAAATTCTGCACGATCACATCGGCATAGCCGAGCTTGGAAACGGTTTCACGCACCTTGCCGATGTCGGCAGGCTGGGTGTAGGCCACTTCCATGACCGTACCGCCCGTGAACTCCACGGACAGATGCAGGCCGCGCGAGAACAGGAAAAAAACGGCCAGCGCAAAGGTGATGAAGGAAATCGCGTTGAAGACCAACGCGTACTTCATGAACGGAATGTCTTTTTTGATGCGGAAGAACTCCATGATCTTCCTCCTTAGTTGTTGCCGCCGCGACCGGCCACGGAACGGTGACCCTCACCTTCAGGCTTCCAGACCTGGCCGATGGCGAGGCTCTTGAGCTTCTTGCGACCGCCGTACCAGAGATTGACCAGACCACGCGAGAAGAACACCGCCGAGAACATGCTGGTCAGAATGCCGATGCAGTGCACCACGGCAAAGCCGCGCACCACACCAGAGCCAAAGGCCAGCAGTGCCAGGCCCACAATCAGGGTGGTCACGTTCGAGTCCAGAATGGTGTGCCAGGCATGTTCGTAGCCGGCATGAATCGCCGCCTGGGGCGAGGCACCGGCACGCAGCTCTTCGCGAATGCGCTCGTTGATCAGCACGTTCGAGTCGATGGCCACACCCAGCGCCAGCGCCATGGCGGCAATGCCGGGCAGGGTCAGCGTGGCCTGCAGCATGGACAAAATGGCCAGCAGCAGCAATACGTTGATGCCCAGAGAGATCGTGGAGATCACGCCGAACAGCATGTAATAGACACACATGAAGGCAGCCACAGCCACCATGCCCCAGACCACGGAGTGGATACCTCGGTCGATGTTGTCGGCGCCAAGGCTTGGGCCGATGGTGTATTCCTCGATGATCTCCATGGGCGCGGCCAGCGAACCGGCGCGCAGCAGCAGCGAGGTGTCGTTGGCTTCAGCCGTGGTCATGCGACCTGAGATCTGCACGCGGCCGCCGCCGATTTCGCCACGGATCACGGGAGCCGTCACCACTTCGCCCTTGCCCTTTTCGAACAAGATGATGGCCATGCGCTTGCCCACGTTCTCGCGCGTCACATCCTTGAAGATGCGCGCGCCCTTGGCGTCCAGCGTCAGGTTGACGGTGGGCTCCTGGGTCTGGCTGTCAAAACCGGGCTGGGCATCCGTCAGGTTCTCGCCGGTCAGCGTCACCTGCTTTTGCACGATGATGCTCTGGCCGTTGCGGTCCAGGTATTTCTCGGAGCCAAAAGGCACGGGGCCGGAGCCCATCTCGGCAGCACGCGCTTCGGCGGACTCATCCACCATGCGCACTTCCAGCGTGGCGGTACGGCCCAGAATGTCCTTGGCCTTGGCCGTGTCCTGCACGCCGGGCAGCTGCACCACGATGCGGTCCAGGCCCTGCTGCTGGATCACAGGCTCGGCCACGCCGAGTTCGTTGATACGGTTATGCAGCGTGACGATGTTCTGCTTGAGCGCCTGCTCCTGCACCTTGCGCAGGGCCTCGGGCTTGATCGAGGCCACCAGCTTGAAGCCAGTGCCATCGGGCGAGGAAGTGGCCGCCAGATCGGGGAACTGGTCCGCAATCAGATTGCGCGCCGCCGTCAGCGTGGCTTCGTCGCGCACGCGGATGGTGACGTTGTTGCCGTCGCGGCTGACACCGCCGTGACGGATGTTCTTGTCGCGCATCGAAGAGCGCAGATCGCCCGCATAGCTCTCGGCCTTCTTGGTCAGGGCCGCTGCCATGTCCACCTGCAGCATGAAGTGCACGCCGCCGCGCAGGTCCAGGCCCAGATACATGGGCTTGGCGCCGATGGCCGTCAGCCAGTCGGGCGAGCGCGACACCAGGTTCAGCGCCACGATGTAGGAGGGGTCGGCGGGGTCGGCAACCAGAGCCTTCTGGATGACGTCCTTGGCCTTGAGCTGCTCATCAGGCGTATCGAAGCGGGCGCGCACCGAAGTGCCTTCCAGCGACATTGAGGTGGCTTTGACGCTGGCCGCGCTCAAGGCAGATTCCACCTTTTGCAGCACCGCGTTGTCCACCTTGACGGTGGACTTGGCCGAGGACACCTGCACGGCAGGCGCTTCACCAAAGAAATTGGGCAGGGTGTAGAGCACCCCCACCAGCAGCGCGATCACGATGATCGCGTACTTCCAGACCGGGTATCGGTTCATGATCGCGCTCTTTGTTTTACAGCAACGCACAACGGGTACGCGCACTCTGGTCGAGCGCCGTACCCCTCAAAATCCACAGCAGACAGGCTTACTTGGCCGTGCCCTTGGGCAGCACTTGCACCACAGCGGAGCGCTGGATCTGGACTTCCACGCCGGAGGCCACTTCGATGTAGATGAATTGCTCGGCCATACGGGTCACGGTGCCGATGATGCCGCCGGCGGTAGCCACTTCATCACCCTTGGCCAGCGCGTCGATCATGGAGCGGTGTTCCTTCTGACGCTTCATCTGGGGACGAATCATCACGAAGTACAGCACCACGAACATCAGCACCAGAGGCAGCATGCCGGTGAGCGAACCCATGAAGCCGCCTTCAGCAGCGGCGGCAGGAGCGGTCTGGGCGAAAGCAGAAGAAATGAACACGAAAAAGACTCCGAAAGAGTGAATTTGTCAGGAATAGGTCCCGGCAGGCGCGCACTTGCGCGATCTCGCCAGGTCAGCGGGACATTGTATTCGGCTGGCTTGTGCCCAAGATTGGCATGGGCAGCCGCGCAGCACAGGCATTCCCTGATGTGATGCGGACCTCCCTTCCCACATCAACAACACCTGCAAAAAGCATAGCTATCAGCGCATTTCCTGTATGGTTTTCTGACTGTTTTATATTTAAATGTCAGTCAATACAAGTGCTGGAAGCTATCAATTAGATAGTACCTCCAGCGTCACGCCTCTGGCCATGAATACAAAGGCCGGGTTACCCCGGCCTTGTTGTGATGCACCTCGGCGCAATTAGTTCACTGCCATCAGCTTGAGCGCTGGCGCAGCGGGTGCAGCCGAGCCATTCCAGCGAGCCATCAACGACTGCCACTTGATGCGCGCGGCCGCCAGATGGTGCTCCTTCACATGGCCGTAGCCTCGAATGTCTTCGGGGATGGAGGCGATCTCCACGGCCAGCGCCAGCTTTTCGGCCGTCAGGCCCGTCAGCACGGTGTCGATGCACTGGCGGTATTCGACGATCAGGGCGCGCTCGGTGCGGCGTTCCTCGGTGCGGCCGAAGGGATCGAGCGCCGTGCCGCGCAGTCCCTTCATGCCGGCCAGCCAGCCCATGGCCTTGCGCATCCAGGGGCCATAGGACTTTTTGAGCAGATGACCCTGCTCGTCCTTCTTGGCAAAACCGGGGGGCGCCAGGTGATGCACGAGCTTGTAGTCGCCCTCGAACATGTCGCTGATCTTCTGGGTGAACGCCGCATCGGTGTGCAGACGCGCCACCTCGTACTCGTCCTTGTACGCCATCAGCTTGAACAGATAGCGCGCCACGGCCTGGGACAGGCGCGTGCCCTGGGCCAGCGACTCTTCCGCCGCGTGCACCTTGGCCACGAAGTCGCGGTACTGCTGGGCATAGGCCGCGTTCTGGTAGGCCGTGAGGAACTCCACACGCTTGTCCAGCATTTCCGCTAGCGACGGCTTCTTGACGAACTGGATCACCTGCGATGCCTGATACAGAGCGCGCACTGCCTCCAGATCGTGGGCGCAGCGGCGGCCCCATTCAAAGGCCTCCTGGTTGCGCGCCACCTGCACGCCGTTGAGCTCCATGGCGCGCATCAGCGAGGCATGGCTCAGCGGCACCTTGCCCTTTTGCCAGGCGTAGCCCAGCATCATGGGGTTGGCGTAGATGCTGTCGCCCAGCAAGGCCGTGGAAGCCTTCTCGGCGTCGAAGCTTCCCAGGGCGCCATGACCCACGGCCTCGGCCAGCGCCGTGGCGCAGCGTGCGGCAGGCGACTGCCAGTCGGGGTTGCCCACAAAGCTGGCCGTGGGCGCGGCGTGGCTGTTGAGCGCCACATAGGTGCGCCCCGGCTGCATCACCGACAAGGTGGTGGGCGTGGCCGCCACGATGGGGTCGCAGCCGATGACCAGATCGGCCTTGGCCATGTCCACCTTGGTGGTGTAGATGGCATCGGCGCGGTTGGCGATCTGGATATGGCTCCAGGTGGAGCCGCCTTTTTGCGCCAGACCGGCCGCATCCTGGGTGACCACGCCCTTGCCCTCCAGGTGCGCGGCCATGCCCAGCAGTGAGCCGATGGTGATCACGCCCGTGCCGCCGACACCGGCCACCACGATGCCCCAGGCCTGCTCGGCCACGGGCAGGACGGGCTCGGGAATAATGGGCAGGGCTTCCAGGCTGCCCTTCTTGTCCTGCTTGGGCTTCTTGAGCTGACCGCCCTCGACGGTGACGAAGCTGGGGCAAAAGCCCTTGACGCAGGAATAGTCCTTGTTGCAGCTGTTCTGGTTGATGCGGCGCTTGCGGCCGAACTCGGTCTCCACGGGCTCCACCGACAGGCAGTTGGACTGCACCGAGCAGTCGCCGCAGCCCTCGCAGACCAGCTCGTTGATGACCACGGTCTTGTCGGGCGTGGAAAGCAGGCCGCGTTTGCGGCGGCGGCGCTTTTCGGTGGCGCAGGTCTGGTCGTAGATGATGGCCGTGCAGCCCTTGAGCTCGCGAAACTGGCGCTGGATCGCGTCCAGCTCGTCGCGATGGTGCACGGTCACGCCCTCGCCCAGCTTCACGCCATCGTATTTCTCGGGCTCGTCGGTGACGATGACCAGTTTCTGCACGCCCTCGGAGAGCAGGCTGTTCATGATCTGCAGCACCGAATGGCCTTCGGGCCGCTCGCCCACGCGCTGGCCGCCCGTCATGGCCACGGCGTCGTTGTAGAGCACCTTGTAGGTGATGTTGGTGCCGGCCGCGATGCTCTGGCGAATGGCCAGCAGCCCGCTGTGGAAATAGGTGCCGTCGCCCAGATTGGCGAAGACATGGGCCTCTGTGGTGAAAGGCGCCTGGCCCACCCAGGTCACGCCCTCGCCGCCCATTTGCGTGAAGGTGCTGGTGCGGCGGTCGGGCATCCAGGTGGTCATGTAGTGGCAGCCGATGCCGGCCACGGCGCGCGAGCCTTCGGGCACGCGCGTCGAGGTGTTGTGCGGGCAGCCGCTGCAGAACCAGGGTGTGCGATCGCCCGTGGAGACCTCCTTGGCCGCCTTGATCGCCGCTTCGCGGGCGTCGAGCACGGCCAGACGCTGCTGCATGCGCGTTTGCACATGTTCGGGCACGCCCAGCTTCTTCAGGCGCTGGGCAATGGCGCGCGCAATGATGGCGGGGGTCAGATCGGCCGTGGGGCGCAGCAGCCAGTCGGTGCTGGGATTGGGCAGCGACCATTCGCCGCCATGCTCGTCGCTGAACTTGCCCACCACATTGGGGCGCACGTCGTCGCGCCAGTTGTAGAGCTCTTCCTTGATCTGGTATTCGATGACCTGGCGCTTTTCCTCGACCACCAGAATCTCCTGCAGGCCGCGCGCGAAATCGCGCGTGATGGTGGCCTCCAGCGGCCAGACCACATTCACCTTGTGCAGCCTGATGCCCAACTGGTGGCAGGTGTCCTCGTCCAGCCCCAGATCGGCCATGGCCTGGCGCGTGTCGTTATAGGCCTTGCCGCTGGCGATGATGCCGAAGCGGTCGCTCGGCCCTTCGATCACGTTGTGGTTGAGCTTGTTGGCGCGCACATAGGCCAGGGCCGCATACCACTTGTAGTTCATCAGCCGCGCTTCCTGCTCCAGCGGCGGATCGGGCCAGCGGATATGCAGGCCGCCGTCCGGCATCTGAAAGTCTTCGGGCAGGATGATGTTGACGCGATCCGGGTCCACCAGCACCGAGGAGGAGGACTCCACCACCTCCTGGATCGTCTTCATGCCCGACCACAGGCCCGAGAAACGGCTCATGGCAAAGGCATGCAGGCCCATGTCCAGGATGTCCTGCACATTGCTGGGAAAGAACACCGGCGTGCCGCAGGCCTTGAAGATGTGGTCGCTCTGGTGCGCGGCCGTGGAGGATTTGCTGATGTGGTCGTCGCCTGCGATCGCAATCACGCCGCCATGCTTGGCCGTGCCCGCCATATTGGCATGCTTGAACACGTCGGAGCAGCGGTCCACGCCCGGACCCTTGCCATACCAGATGCCGAAGACACCGTCGAACTTCTTGGTTTCGGGATAGAGATCGAGCTGCTGCGTGCCCCAGACGGCCGTGGCGCCCAGCTCTTCGTTCACGCCGGGCTGAAAGACGATGTGATTCGCCTCCATATGCTTTTTGGCGGCCCACAGCGACTGGTCGTAGGTGCCCAGGGGCGAGCCGCGATAGCCGCTGATGAAGCCCGCGGTATTGAGCCCGGCCTGCGCATCGCGCAGCCGCTGCAGCATGGGCAGGCGGACCAGGGCCTGCACGCCGCTCATAAAGGCGCGGCCGCGGGCCAGGGAATATTTGTCGTCCAGAGTCACAGACTCCAGGGCACGACGGACTTCATCGGGCAAAGGGGCATTCATGGCTTGTCTCCATGTGGGTGACCACCCGTGGCAGCTGTTGGCTACCAGAGCAGCATATTGCTTTGGGCATTCCTGCGCCAGAGGCATGGAACGCGAGTTGTTTGAGCAAAGTTTACGGAAAACACCCCGAATAGAGCTTTCTTTTTATTGCCGGGATTAACCTAGTTTTTGAAAGAATCTTGCTGTAAATTGCGAACCATGAACCAACTTGATCGCTTCGACTGGGCCATCCTGAATGAGCTGCAAATGGACGGCCGCCTCACCAATGCCGAGCTGGCCCAGCGCGTAGGCCTGTCCGCCGCGCCCTGCTGGCGGCGCGTGCGCGCGCTGGAGGAGTCGGGCTATATCACCGGCTACCACGCCACGCTGGACCGCCACAAGCTGGGCCTGGGCGTGCTGGCCTTTGTGCGCGTGGATGCCGCACAGAACACGGCCGACATCACGCTGCGCATGGAAGAAGCCATTCGCCTGCTGCCCGAGGTCACCTCCTGCCACTACATCAGCGGCGCGGGCACCTTCGAGCTGCAGGTCGTGGCCAGGGATCTGGAGAGCTTTTCCGGCTTTGTGCGCAATGTGCTGCTGCGCCTGCCCAACGTCAAAGACGTGCACACGATTTTCTCGCTGGGCGAAGTGAAGTCCAGCAGCGCGCTGCCGCTGCCCAGCACGCTGACGCATGCCTGAGCCTGGTCAGCACACTTCAAAAGTGAAGCGCCTACCGCTTGATTCATGGGAAATACCTGCCGTATTGGCATTGAAATCGATGACTGGCATGCGCTGCAAGCTCACTGATCAAGAGCACTCGTCACCACTGCGACAGGTGGCCGCCGCAGCTTGGTGCTGTGAGGAACTACGTATTTGTCAGCACAACTTTCCTGCTACAGAATCGTGCACCATGGCCCACGATGACTCCGCAGCACGCGCTTCCCAATATCCAATAATTTCAGACTCCGGCCAGGTCCCTGCAGGCAAGCTGCTGGAAGATCCCTCGGCCATGCATGACGGCGGCGCGCCGCCGGCCGCAGCCCCGGGCGTCTGGACACCGCTGGCCACGCCCACCTTCCGCATGCTGTGGATGATCTGGATGACGGCCAATATCTGCATGTGGATGAACGATGTGGCGGCCGCCTGGCTGATGACATCGCTGACCACCTCGCCCGTGCTGGTGGCGCTGGTGCAGTCGGCCTCCACCATGCCGGTCATGCTGCTGGCCCTGCCCAGCGGCGCGCTGGCCGACATCCTGGACCGGCGCCGCTATTTCATCGTCACCCAGTTCTGGGTGGCGGCCGTGGCCCTGCTGCTGTGCCTGGCCGTGCTCTCGGGCCAGCTGACGCCCTATCTGCTGCTGGCCCTGGTGTTTGCCAACGGCATCGGCCTGGCCATGCGCTGGCCGGTGTTCTCGGCGCTGATCCCCGAGCTGGTGCCCAAGCACCACCTGCCTTTTGCGATGGCCCTCAACGGCGTGGCCATGAATGCCTCGCGCATCATCGGCCCGCTGGTGGCAGGGGCCCTCATTGCCAGCCTGGGCAGCGCCTGGGTGTTCGTGCTCAACGCCGTGCTGTCCATCGTCTCGGGCTTTGTGCTGCTGCGCTGGAAGCGCCAGCAGCCCGCCAACCCGCTGGGCCGCGAGCGCCTGGGCTCGGCCATGCGGGTGGGCCTGCAGTTCATCCAGGAGTCGCCGCGCATGCATGCCGTGCTGCTGCGCACCGTCTGCTACTTTCTGCAGGCCGCCGCCATCATGGCGCTGCTGCCGCTGACGGCCCAGCGCCTGGACCACGGCACGGCCAGCAGCGGCAGTGCCGGCACCTTCACGCTGCTGCTGGCGTCCATGGGCGCGGGCGCCATCCTGGGCGCCATGCTTCTGCCGCGCATACGCCAGATGCTGTCGGGCGAGCGCACGGTGCTGGCCGGCGTGGCCGCGCAAAGCCTGGCCACGCTGACCGTGGCCTTCGCCCCCCATATCGCCGTGGCCGTGCCGGGCATGATGCTCTCGGGCCTGGCCCTGCTGGCCACGGCCAACACGCTGGGCGTGGCCGCGCAGATGGCCCTGCCCAACTGGGTGCGGGCACGCGGCATGTCCATCTACCAGATGTCCATCATGGGCAGCACGGCCATCGGCGCCGCCATCTGGGGCAAGATCGCCAGCCTGGGCACGGTGCAGATCAGCATGGCCGTGGCCGCCGTCAGCGGGCTGACGGCCCTGCTGATCGTGCAGCGCCTGAACCCGGACCGCGACATCGAGGAAGACCTCAGCCCTTCGCGCGCCTTCACGCCGCCGACGGCCGCGCTGCCGCCCGAGGCCGGCCGAGTGGTGGTGACCATCGAGTACCTGATCGATCCGGCCAGGGCCGGCGCCTTCCGCGACCTGATGCAGCTGAGCCGGCGCAGCCGCCTGCGCCAGGGCGCGCTGTCCTGGAGCCTGCTGCACAGCATGAGCCAGCCCGAGCGCTTCGTGGAGCAGATCACCGACGAGTCCTGGACCGAGCACCTGCGCCGCTTCGAGCGCGTGACGACCGCCGATGTGGCGCTGCGCGACCGCAAGCTGAGCTTTCACAAGGGCAAGGAGCCGCCCGTGGTGCAGCGTTACTTCACCGACGCTCTCTAAAAGAGAGCTGCTAGCGCTTTCAGTGCAATGATTTCAGATAGTTATCTATTGAAATTCGTTGACTGACAAGCGCTTGCAGCTCCTGTTTTTTCGCATCAGCGCAGATGCGGTGCCGATCCGGCCAATGCCTTGGGCCAGAAGGCCCAGAGCTTGAGCGGCTGCTTGATGCGGCCCGCCACATCGCCGGCCTCGGCCCCCCAGCCCATGAAATAGTCGGCGCGCACGGCGCCCAGAATGGCGCTGCCCGTATCCTGCGCAAACACCAGGCGGTTGAGCGATACCGTGGGGCCTGGCGTGGACAGCCAGACCGGCGTGCCGTAGGGGATGCTGTTGCGGTCCACGGCAATGGAGCGGCCCGGCGTCAGCGCCACGCCCTGCGCACCCTTGGGGCCGAACTGGGCATCGAAGTCATTGAGCGCCTCCTCGCGGAAGAACACATAGCGCGGATTGCTCCACAGCATCTCGTTGACACGCGAGGGATTGGCGGCAATCCAGGCGCTGATGCCGGGCCAGGTGGCATCGCGCACCAGGTTCTGGTCGAGCAGCCAGCGGCCCACGCTCTTGTAGGGCTGATCGTTGGTGCCGGCATAGGCCACGCGGATCATGCGCTGGCGACCGTCGGCCTCGGTCAGCATCAGCCGGCCCGAGCCCTGGATATGCAGCACCAGCATGTCCACCGGGTCGCGCAGCCAGGCAATGGCACGGCCGGCCAGGGCGGCCTGCGCTTCGGAGTTGGTGTCGATCTGCTGGCGCGTGAACCAGGGCTTGCGCTTGCCAAAGCCCTGCGGGACCTGATAGATGGGCACATTGAAGCCGTTGCCCTGCACACGGCGCGCCTCGTACAGGGGCTCGTAGTAGGCGGTCAGCATGCCGTCGGGGCTGCCCGTGGTCGCTTCGATGCGATAGGGCTGCAGCGTGTTCATCATCCAGCTGCGCTGCTCGTCTTCCGAGGCAATGCTCAGGCGGCGCACCTCTCCGCACAGATTGGCAAACACGGTGCTGGGACGCTCGCAGTTCTTGATCCAGGCATTCCAGGCCTCGTTCAGAGAATCCTGGGGCACGCCCGGCAGCTCGCCCCAGTCCACCGCCACCCAGCGGCTTTTTGTCGGTACATTGGCGGTGAACGGCGGCTTGGCTGCGGAAGCCGGCCCGCCATGCGGAGCCATCTCGGGCACCGGTGCCGGGTCGTTTTGTTGCTTGGTGGTGGTGCAGGCCACCAGGGTTCCTACAATCAGCGCCAGTGAAAAACGGCGCAGGAGATGGAAATTCATGGGTCTGATTTTGCTTGAAGCACTGCTGGCATTGGCCATTTTGGTCGCTATTGTGTGGTGGACCATGTTCTCGGGTCGAAAAAAGGGTGAGTTGCCGGCCCCGGTAGAGCCGGCACCGCACAAAGAAGTGCTTGCAGACCCCGAACAAGATCGCTCTAATCGAGCTTAGCCCATGGCGCTGCAGCCACTGCAGCGCGGGCTGGATGTGACAATCTTTTGCATCAGAAACCGCTCGCTGGCCCGCGTCCTACTTTTTTTGCCTTCTCTTGGAAGTACGCTCGTGGCCTTGCAGCTTTTACGCGAAGCTGGTTTGCAAGACCCTCCGGGTCGTTTATCAAACTAAGGAGTTTTCTATGCGCAAGCAAATGGCTGTGACGGCCGCTCTGGCCTCTGCATTGTTGATCACCGGCTGTGCCAATACCGGCGGCATGTCGGACACCACGCGTCGCACCGCCACCGGCGCAGGCGTGGGCGCGCTGGGCGGCGCTGCCATCGGTGCACTGACCGGCCACAACGCCGGCACGGGCGCCCTGATCGGCGCTGGCGTAGGTGCACTGGGCACCTATATCTGGTCGCAAAACCTCGAGAAGCAAAAGCGTGAAATGGAAGCCGCGACCCAAGGCACAGGCGTGGGCGTGACACAGACCGCGGACAACCAGCTCAAGCTGGACATCCCCAGCGATATTTCCTTTGACACCGGCCGCGCCGACATCAAGGGCAACTTCGCCCCCATCCTCGATCGCTTTGCCGAAGGTCTGCGCAACAACCCCAACGCAGAAGTGCGCATCATCGGTCACACCGACAGCACAGGCTCCGATGCCATCAACAACCCTCTGTCGCTGCAGCGTGCCGAGAGCACCCGCAACTATCTGACATCGCGCGGCGTCAACGGTGCCCGCATCCAGGTGCAGGGCATGGGCTCGCACCAGCCCGTGGCCTCCAATGCCACCAACGAAGGCCGTGCGCGCAATCGCCGCGTGGAAATCTTCGTGGGTGAGCGCGCTCCTCAGTAAGACAGGCAGCAGCCAGAAAAAAGCCCCGCAAAGCGGGGCTTTTTTCATGTCGCGCAGGCTTGCTCTCAGGCGTTGCGCAGCAGATTGGCCAGCTCGACGGCCGACTTGACCTGCATCTTGTCGAAGACACGCGCCCGGTGCACTTCCACGGTGCGCACGCTGATATCGAGCTGATCGGCAATCAACTTGTTCGGTACGCCCTCGACCACCAGCTTCATCACGTCTTTTTCCCGATCGGTCAGCTCGTCCAAGCGGCTGCGCACCTGTTCGCGCGCCTGCAAGGCGGCCAGATGCTCGGCAGACAGCGCCAGAGCCTGCTCCACCCGGTCCACCAGCGCGTTGTCGGAAAACGGTTTCTCGCAAAAATCGAAGGCACCGCGCTTGACCGTATCCACGGCCGTCGGAACATCGGCATGTCCGGTCAGAAAGATCACGGGCATGGCCTCGATCTGGCCGCGCTCCAGCATGCGGTTGAACAGCGACAGGCCGCTCATGCCCGTCATGCGCATGTCGAGCAGCAGGCAGCAGGGCCGGCGCGTCACGGGGCTGGTCTGCAGCACGGCCTGCTCGAATTCTTCGGCGTTGCGATAGCACTCGCTCAGCAATCGGCGCGAACGCAGCAGCCATGCCAATGCCTCTCGGACATCGGCATCGTCGTCCACAACGTAGACGGTAGCGTCGGTTACAGGTTCCATGAAGCCTAGTTCTCTCTGGGTTCCCTGTGGGCCGGAAGCGTGAAGACAAACTCCGTGCCCTGCGGGAGGTGCGGGCGGTAATCAAGGTGACCACCATGTTGCTCCACCACCGTGCGGCACAGGCTCAGGCCCAGGCCCATGCCTTCGGTGCGCGTGGTGAAGAAGGGGGTGAACAGCTGCTCGGCGACTTCCGCAGAAATGCCGGCGCCGCAGTCCATGATGGAAAATTCTACCCAACGCGCGTTATTACCGTCAGAACTGCGCCTGACAGCCACGGTCAACACCCTCTCCTTGAGCTCGGGCAGGTCCATGGCCTGCATGCCGTTGCGCGCCAGATTGAGCAGAACCTGCTCGACCATGGTGACATCGCACAGCACCCACGGCAGATCGGGCTCCAGCTCCAGCTGCACATGTGCATTGAGCTTGTGCGCCTGCAGATAGACCAGAGGCATGACGGCATCGATCAGCTCCACGGGCTGCACCGCCTCTCTGGACTTGTCGCGCCGGCGCACGAAATCGCGCACGCTCTTGATGACCTTGCCCGCGCGCTCGGCCTGAAAATTGATGCGCCCCAGAGCCATGCGCAAGTCCTTGAGATACGGGGCCTGAGGGTCAGCCGGCTCATGCTCCAGCAGATTGAGCGAGCCCGTGGCATAGCTGGAAATGGCGGCCAGCGGCTGTGTCAGCTCATGGCTGAGCATGGAGGCCATCTCGCCCACGGTCGCCAGGCGTGCCGTGGCCTGCAGGCGCTCATGGGAGGCACGCGACATCTCCTCCATGCGGCGCTGCTCGCTGATGTCGATGAAGGCGCTCATCCAGCCCGTGTGCTGGCCCTGGGCGGTGATCAGCGGTGCCTCGAAAATCAGCACCGGAAAGCGCGAGCCGTCCTTGCGCATGAACACGCTCTCGTGGCCCTGGCGCGGTGTGGGCAGCAAGCCGGCAAGGCGCTGATCGCGCCGGCTCACATATTCCTGGGCCAGCTCGGGCGGCCAGTAAGGCGCCACATTGAGGCCCAGCAGCTCCTGCGCACTGAAGCCCACCATGTTGCAAAAGGCCGGGTTCACATAGGTGATGCGGCCCTGGAGATCACGTGCACGCATGCCCGTGACCAGGGAGTCTTCCATGGCCTTGCGAAAGGCCAGCGCATCGCCCAGATCGCGCTCCGCTCGCAGGCGGCGACGGTTGTCGCGCACCAGCACCACCACCACGGTCACCAGCGCGATCGACATGCCAGTCACCAGCGCCGTCATCACATTCGGAAAGACGCTGGGCGCGTGATGCCAGCTGTCCATGCGCAGCACCAGGGTGTTGCCGGGCAAATCCAGCAGCTGCTGGGCCGTGAACATGCGCGAGCCGCGCCAGGCGGCCCCCACCATGGCCAGACGCGTGCCGTCCGGCTCGGTGAACGAAACCTCCTGGGTGCGCGGCAGCGACTTGCCCACCTGGGCCATGAGAATGCCTTGCAGGCTGTAGGTGCCCAGCACATAGCCCACCACATGGCCGTTCTCCGTCAGCGGCATGCAGACCTGCATGGTCTCCGTGCCCAGGCCCTCGCCCAGCAGCTGGAAGCGGCTGGGCGAGTAGGATGGCCCGTTGACGCGTCTGGCCTGGGTACAGGTCAGTGCCTCGCCCGAATGCAGCTCTGGCAAATGGCTTTCGTCTTCGACCAGCAGGGTGCGATAAGGCGTCTCTGCATGCTCGATGAGGCGCATGTTTTCGCCCCGCCACTCGATGCGCATCAGGTCACGGCGCTGCTGCAGCAGCTCGGTAGCATGCTCACGCCAGGTCGAATGCTTGCCGCTGTAGGCGCTCAGCGCCAGCAGGTCCTGCAGATTGCGCCCCAGCGCTGCACGGATATCGCCAACGGCATTGGCGGTATCGCGCTCCAGCTTTTCCTGCACCTGCGATGCTTCATAGCGCCCGGCCAGCCAGACCATGGTGACCAGCATGCTGACCACCAGTGCCACCAGCAAGGTCCATAGCGACCAGCGCTTCCAGGCCATGCGCCAGCGCCGCCAGGGCCAATGGGCAGGATGGTCCTCGGGCAGCTCGTCAAGAGCGGTATTCAGCGGATCAGTCACAGCACACGATGGCTCAAGGCCGGCAATTGCTGGCGCACTTGCAGCAAGCGGTCACGATTGAGCTCTCCCGCCACCACGCCGGCG
The DNA here is from genome assembly GCF_000761245.1 of Comamonas testosteroni. GTDB lineage: Bacteria > Pseudomonadota > Gammaproteobacteria > Burkholderiales > Burkholderiaceae_C > Comamonas > Comamonas testosteroni_C. Next base: position 166,262 of record NZ_AWOR01000078.1, read on the forward strand.
CCGCTGGCCTGCAGGCCCTGCACCTCGCCCCAGGGATCGATCAGCAGACTGTGGCCCCAGGTGCGACGACCGTTTTCATGCACGCCGCCCTGGCCCGGTGCCAGCACATAGGCCAGGTTCTCTATCGCCCGCGCCCGCAGCAACACCTCCCAGTGCGCCTGGCCCGTGGTGTAGGTGAAGGCACTTGGCACCAGTAGCAGATCGGCCCCCTGTGCGCTGAGCGCGCGGTACAGCTCGGGAAAGCGAAGGTCATAACAGACACTCAGGCCCAGGCGCCAGCTCACGCCATCTCTGGCCTGTATGTCGCAGACCACGGGCTGGCTGCCCGCCTGCACCACGGCGGCCTCGGTATAGCTCTCGCGCCCGTTGTCGAACTGAAACAGGTGGATCTTGTCGTAGCGGGCCACGCATTCGCCCTCGGGTGAATAGACCAGACTGGTGTTGAGCACGTGGCTGTCGTCAGCGGCCTGCAGCGGCAGCGTGCCGGCCACCACCCACAGCTGCAGCTGCCTGGCGGCAGCGGCCATGAAGTCCTGGATCGGCCCCTGGCCAAAAACCTCACGGTAGGCCAGCTTGTCGGTGTCCCTGGCACCCATGGCACAGAAATACTCGGGCAGCACCACCAGCTCCGCGCCCAGGGCGGCGGCCTGCTGCATCAGGCTGCGCGCCTTGGCCAGATTGGCGGCGACATCCTGACCCGAGACCATTTGTAGAGCGGCAATCTTCATGGCTTCTCCTGTGAGCCTGGAGCGGCAGCGGGCTGCTTTCCGACGCCGTCGGCACCGGCCTTGGGCACGCTGCGCCTGGGCAGCTCGGTCACCTGCGGGTCTTCCCAGCTGCCGTGGATATGGAACTCCTTGGTCGTGGCCGCAATCAGCGGGCCACGCAAAATCATCTGGGCCAGAAAGCTGCTCAGCCCCACCACGGGGTTGATGGCCGTCGCAACCAGGGAGGCGGACAGGGCGTTGATCTCCGGCACCACCACCACATGCAGGTCCTGAGTTTCCTTGTCGATATCGGCAAAGCCCTCCATCAGCACGGCCGCGTTCACGCCCTTCATCTGCATGTTATTCGTCTTGGCTATGCCGCGCTCTATGGTGACATCGCCGCGCATGAAGTCGAACGAGAAGCCGTTGCGGAACACGTCGCGGAAGTCCAGCGTCAGCCGCCTGGGCAAGGACTGCAGGCTGAGCACGCCCAGCAGCTTGGCCAGTCCCGGATCGGCCTTGAGGAACTGGCCTTTTTGCACCTCCAGATGCACGGCGCCGGACATGGTCTTGAACTCCGGCGTCACGGGCGCTCCTGTCCAGCTGATTTCACCCTGCAGCTGACCCTGTCCATTGGCAACCACGCCAGGCATGTCAAAGCGATTGAGCAGCTTGCCCACATCGCGCAGGTTGAGCTGGAACTGCAGCTGGGTCTGACCCGGGTGCTTTTTGTCACTGGAGCGCAGTCCCCAGGAACCCTGGGCCGTCAACGTCGCCTCGGGCGTGCTGATATTGAAGCGCGACAGCTGCCATTCGCGCTGCCCCGCGCCGGCGGACAGCCCTTGATTGCGCGCCACCACATCCAGCTTGCCCAGCGAACGCTTGCCCAGCTGAAAGTCGTCCACACTGACCTGCAAGGCCGGTAACTCGCGCACATTGCCGGTCTGTTCCGCAGCAGCATCCAGCCCTTCGTCCGGGCCGTCGGGAATGCTCAGACGCGAGAGCTTGGCGATGACAAGGCCGCCCGGCTCCTGCGCAGATGACTCGCGATACTCCACACGCCCCGCCAGCTCGCGTGACTGGATCTGGTTGGTCCAGACCTTGTTGGCATGGCTGAGCTGCAGGGACACATCATTGAGCGAGCGGCCATGGAGCTTGACCTCGCGCGCCTTGAGCGTCAACTGCTGCGGCACAAACTGGCGCCAGCTCTCTTCCTCGGTACCGGGACCATCGGCAGCGCCCCCTGTGCCATCGGGCCACAAACGACTCCAGGCATCCAGATCAAGCACCGGCAGCTGCACCCTGGCCTGCAGGCCCGCAGGCGGCAAAGCGGCTTCCGCCTTGCCCGCCTCCACCAGCTCCAGGCTGCCGCGTGTGATGCGAGCCTGCGCCCCACTGATATCGCGCTCCAGCAAGGCTGCGGCCTGATTGCCCCATTGCACGCTGAACTGATCGGTCAGCGGCTTGGCCACGGCTGGCACTGTGCGGTTGACACGCAAGGCCAGGGAGCTGTCGGCCGCCTTGCCCAAGGGAGCTGGCAACATGACCGCCATGCCCTGCAGGTCGGACTGCAGACTGATTTCTGGCACGCTGTGCAGCACCTTGATCTGCAAGCCATAACGGGCCTGGCCTTGCAGATGCTTGCCCAGGGCTGCCAGTTCGCTCATCTCCTTGGCATCTCGCAGGCCCTGGGCGGTGGCAATACCGTCCACACGCACTTGCACCGGAGCCGTGGCGGCATCGGCGCCAGGCTTCATGCCGCCCTCTATGCGCACATCACCGCCCAGCGCTTTGGCCTGCACACCCGAGAGCTGAAAGCCGGTCTCCGAAAACTGCACATTGCCGCGCAACTGGCTGAGCGCGGGCACCTCGGGCATCAGCTGCAGCGTATTGCCCGCCAGCGCCACTTCACCCTGTACCTTGCTGCGCTCCATATGCATCGTGGGCAGATTCAGCCTGAGGCTGAGCCTGGCATTGCCCGTGGCCTTGCTGCTATCGAGCACATGGGCAGTCAGCGCAGACAGGGCAGAGCCTTGAACCAGGTTCAGCATATCGCCCAGGGCGCCATGAGCCTTGGCGTTGACCTCCACCTCGGTCAGGTTCCAGTCGGCCACTCCGGCCTGTGCTTCATCAACCACGATGGCGGTATGCCCCAGAAAGCCCTTGGCCTTGCGCACCTGCATGGAGTTGCGCTCGAACACCAGCTCGCCCGACAGCCGGGTCAGCGGCGGCCAGGGCTTTTCGCCGGGCCCGAGCAGATAGCCAGGCACGAACTGGTAGTTCACGCCCTGCACCTGGGCGCTGATGTGGAACTCGCCCTTGCCCGGCTTTTCAAACGGCACATGCTCGAGCTCGCCCTTGACGCGGAAGTTCACCGCGCTGGCCTGACCCGTGGTGATGGCCTCGCGCACATAGCGCAGCGCATCGCTGCCCAGGTCCTGGGGCAGATAGCGGTAAATGCGCTCCCCCTTGGCGCGGCTGAGCTGCCCCTGCAGATCCAGCAGCCCCGGAAAGCGCGGCTGCTCCTTGGTCCCTGCACCGGACTGCCAGCTGGCCTGTGCCTGGCCAGCCGTGTCCTCATTGGCGAAACGCAGCCGGGGCACCTGCACCTTGATGGACTGGCCCTTGTCCAGCAGTTGCCAACGCACCAGGCTGTCGAACTGGTCGAACGGGATGTCGGGGTCTTCAAACACGCCGGGAAAGCTCAGCATGGCCTGATTGGCGGCCGGCGCCTTGGTCAGCGTGGCCTCGCCGCTGTCCTGGTCCAGGCTGAACTTGCCGCTCAAGCCACGCACGCCTGGAATGCCTATGCTGTGGGGGCCCTCCTGCGAAGCCTGGGAGCGCAATCCCAGCTGCTCGAACCGCCCCGAAGCCTTGTACTGCGCCAGCTGCTGCAGAGGTCCGCGCCACGACAGCTTGAGATCACTCAGCTGTCCCGCCGGCGCAAGCGCTTTGAGCTGGGTCTGCACGGACTGCGGCAGGGGCAGACGCTGCAGCACCTGCGCCGCAATGGCCAGGTCGATGCCATCGGCCTGAACATCGCCATGCTCGCCCTGGCTGCCCTGCTCGGAAGCGCCGGTCGGCACATAGCGCAGGCTGAAATCGCCTCTGGGCCAGTTCAGGCCGTCATCGGCCGTGAACTGCAATCCCTGGACGGAAAACTGGTAACCGTTCTGGTTCTTGGCCCGCAGGCGCCCCCGCAAGGCCTGCAGGGCCAGGGGCTCAGGTCTGTCCCGCCATTGAAGTTGCAGCGCCTGTACCGCGACATCGGCCACCCCCCCCACGGGCTGGCCGTGCTCCACATCCAGCCAGGCCCTGACCGAGCCCTTGCCCTGCTGCAGCTTCCAGTCCTGCGGACCCAGATACTGGCCCAGATGGGACAGGTCGATATGCGTGAAGTCCAGATAGGCCTGTCCGCTCCAGCGCTCCAGACGCCCTTCATGCACCGACAGCAACGGCTCCTTGAAGTTGCCCATGACCGTAAAGCGCTGGCCCCAGGCCTGCGGCGGCGTGGCATCCAGCCGCAGGGAGTGATGCCAGCGCTTGTTGCGCAGCACCAGATCCACATCCTGCAGTTGCAAGGGCGCGGCATTGCGCAGCTCGTCCACCCACTGCAGCTTGCCGCTGCGGATGGCGATTTCGGGCTGGGAGAAGATCCAGTCGGAGTCGCCCCCCTGCCCCGGATCGGATGACACGGCAATGCCGGCCACAAAGATCTGGCCGTCGGCATCGCGGCGCACCGTCAGATCCGGCCCTTCCAGATATATCTGCTCGACGCCCAGGGTCATCAGCGAATGGGCGGAGACCGCCACCACCACCTTGGGCAGCAGCAAGGCCTCACTCTTGTTCGCAGGGTCATGCAGGACCACGTCGCCCAGCTCGAAAGTCGGCACCAGACCCGATCGGTACGCATGCAGCCGGCCAATGGAAACCGGTACACCCAGGGTGCGTGAGGCCAGGGATTCCAGCTCGGGGCGCCACTGTTCGATTCGCGGCACAATCCAGAAATGGAGCACCCCCCACACGGTGGCCAGCAGCAGCCACAGGCCAAGGACCAGTCCGAGAGACCACCGTGCCAAGCTGGCCAGCCTATGAATTTGGCGAGTTGGGAGTGGTTTCGGTTCGATCATCGGTGGCCTAGCAATGGCAGGAATTATGACCGGCGCCCCGTGCGCGTTTCGGTAACCACACGTTGCCGAGCTGATTACCTGCCTGCCTGACATCATTTTTTACGGTCCGCATGCAGTCCCCAGAGCAAGCAATGGCAGAAAACGCCCTCAACGTTCCTTCCCCGGCCCTGTACTCGCGCTTTGTGCAGCGTCTTCACCGCCGTTACGAGAACTGGTTTGACGCCTTGCCGCCGGGAGCCCCCGACCGGTCCCTGATGGAGCAGGCCCTGGGCACGCTGCACTCGCGCGGCCTGGATCTCTCCGCCGCGCTGCGCGTGCTGCGCCAGCTGGTGATGGAGCGCATCATCGTGCTGGACTGCGAGCAAGGCGCTGCTCTTGGCGTGGTGACCAAGGCCGTCACCGAGCTGGCCGAGCTGGCCCTGGATCGTGCCTGCACCCAGGTACGTACCGAACTGGATGCCCGGCACGGCGCGCCTCAGGGGCCGACAGGTCAGGAAGTCCAGTTCTGGGTCATAGGCATGGGCAAGCTAGGTGCCCGCGAGCTCAATGTCTCCAGCGACATCGACCTGATCTACGTCTACGAACATGACGGCGACACCCGGGGCCAGGCCGACGGGCGCGGCGTGATTTCCAACCACGAGTACTTCGGCCGTGCCGTCAAGGGCATCTTCAGCCTGATCGGCGACACCACCGAGCACGGCTTTGTCTTTCGCGTCGACCTGGCCCTGCGACCCAACGGCAATTCCGGCGCCCCCGCCGTCTCGCTGTCCTCGCTGGAGGAGTATCTGCAGATTCACGGCCGGGAGTGGGAGCGCTTTGCCTGGCTCAAGAGCCGCATCGTGGCGCCGCTGGCCGATATCCAGACCCCCAACGTCCAGGCCCTGCGCGGCGTGGTGCTGCCCTTTGTGTTCCGCCGCTATCTGGACTATGCGGTGTTCGACTCGCTGCGCAGCCTGCACCGCCAGATCCGCGACCACGCCTCCAAGCGCAGTGCGGGCCATCCCGAGCGCGCCAACGACGTCAAGCTCTCGCGCGGCGGTATCCGCGAGATCGAATTCATCGTGCAGCTGCTGCAGGTGGTGCGCGGCGGCCAGTTCCCCGAGCTGCGCCGTCGACCCACGCTGGAAGCGCTGCAGCGCCTGGTGCAGGCCAATCTGATGAGCGCCGAGATTGCCGATGCGCTGAGCCGCGCCTACATCTTCTTGCGCCAGGTGGAGCACCGCATCCAGTATCTGGACGATCAGCAGACCCATGTGCTGCCCACACGCGACGATGATCTGCTGTGGATTGCGCGCACCCTGGGCTATGACGATGCCTGCGGCTTTCTGCACCAGCTCGACGAGCACCGCGAACTGGTGGCGCAGGAGTTCGACACCTTGCTCGGCGGTGACTCCCAGCAATGCAGCAACGGTCACTGCAATGCCGCCAAGGCAGCGGCAGGCGGACCGCCCACGCCCAGAGACATCGAAGACCTGATCGAGGCCCTGCCCCCCTCGCTGGCCGGGCAGGTCGCCGACTGGCGCAGCAATAGCCGCATCAACGGCCTGCGCGACGAGACGCGGGCCCGTTTGTTCAGGCTGGTGGAGCGCACCTCGCAATGGGTGGAAAGCGGTCAGTCCAGCGAAGAAGCCGCCAAACGCTTTCTGCAGTGGCTGGAGCCCCTGCTGCGCCGTGAAAGCTACCTCGCATTGCTGCTGGAACGCCCGGCAGTTCACGAGAGATTGCTACATCTTTTGGGAGCGGCACGCTGGCCAGCACGTTACCTGCAGCAACACCCCGGAGTGATCGATGAGCTGGCCAGCGACGCCATCCTCAAGGAGCGCTTTGTCGCAGCAGACTTCGAGCACGAGCTGGCCATGCGCCTGGCAGCCCTGCAGTCCACGGGAGAGGACGACGACGAGACCCTGCTCAATCTGCTGCGCCGCGCCCACCATGCCGAAGTCTTCCGCACGCTGGCGCGCGATATCGAAGGCCGCATTACCGTAGAGCAAGTGGCCGACGACCTCAGCGCCCTGGCCGACAGCGTGCTGCGCATCACGGCCCAATGGTGCTGGAGCCGGCTCAAGAGCCGCCATCGCGATACGCCACGTTTCGGCATCGTGGGCTACGGCAAGCTGGGCGGCAAGGAACTGGGCTACGGCAGCGATCTGGACATCGTCTTCGTCTTCGATGACGACGATGACCGCGCGCCCGAGGTCTACGCGGCCTATGTGCGCAAGCTCATCAACTGGCTGACCGTCAAGACCGGTGAAGGCGATCTGTTCGAGATCGACACCGCGCTGCGCCCCAACGGCAACTCCGGTCTGCTGGTGACCAGCTTCGAGTCCTATGCCAATTACCAGCAGCAGCGCGGCAGCAACACTGCCTGGACCTGGGAACACCAGGCCATGACGCGTGCCCGCTTTGTACTGGGCAGCCGCGACTTTCCCTCGCCTGCTGGCGGGCCCGCGACCGATCTGCACCTGCATCAGCGCTTTGATGCGGTGCGCGAAGCCGTCATCACCGCGCCGCGCGATGCCGCGGCGCTGCGCAACGAGATTGAAACCATGCGTGAGCGGGTGCGTGGCGCCCACCCGGTACGCGGCGGCCTGTTTGACGTCAAGCACAGCCCCGGCGGCATGGTGGATGTGGAATTTGCCGTGCAGTACCTGGTGCTGGCCGAATCCGGTGCACACCGCGAGCTGATTGCCAACGTGGGCAATATCGCCTTGCTGCAGCGCGCCGAAGACGCGGGCCTGCTGCCCAAGGCCGTGGGCTATGAAGCAGCCAAGGCCTACCGCGAGCTGCGTCGCCTGCAACACGTGGCAAGACTGGATGAGCGCTCCGGACAGCTGGAGCCAGAGCAGGCCCAAGCCCAGCGCGAAGCGGTACTCAAGCTCTGGACTGCGGTGTTCGGGCCTGTCGCTTCAACGCAAGGCAGCTAGCTGCTCCAAGGGACTGGAGATTGGTGAGCACCCGCTTTTCAAGGCGCTGGCAGCATCCATCAAGATTTGCCTACAGGCATTGCCAAATTGTTACAAAAATGAAACCCACGGGGACTGGAACTTCTGCAACAGTGTCTTATCTGATAGTCAAGTGCAATGAACTGACAGGTCTGCATTCACCAATTTCCAGTTGCGAAGCCCTTGGGTACGCCCATTGAACAATCCCCGGAGCGCTTCTCCTCCCTCCCTCTCTTAATTCGTTTCGGGATGCTTCGCAGCTTTTTTATGCCCCCAAAAAAGGCCACTTCCGAGTGGCCTTTTTCTTTGACGGCATGCAGCCACTCAGTGGGGCACTGTGTTCAAAAAGCTGGGGCGCGCCGCCAGCTTGGCCAGCAAGGCGGCCAGATTCGGATGCTCGGCGCGCCAGTCCATCTCGGGAAAGCGGAAATCCAGCCAGGCCAGGGCACAGCCGACGCTGATATCGGCCAGCGTCAGATGCGTGCCACCGCAGCAAAACGGCTTCTCGCCCAATCCCTGCGACATGACCTTGAGCGCGGCCCGGACCTTGCCCATCTGGCGATCCATCCAGGCCTGGCTGCGCTGCTCGGCGCTGCGGCCGGGCCAGGTGGCCTCCAGCCGCACCAGAACAGCAGCGTCCAGCATGCCGTCGGCCAGGGCCTCCCAGGTCTTGACCTCGGCGCGCTCGCGGCCCGTGCCCGGAATCAGCTTGCCGACCGGTGAAAGTGTGTCCAGATATTCGACGATGACGCGCGAGTCGAACATGGCCTCCGTGCCGTCCATCACCAGACGCGGCACCTTGCCCAGAGGATTGCCCGTACCGGGTGAAAGCGCTTCCTCCCAGGGGTTCTCTTCGACGAATTGATAGTCCAGCTTCTTTTCGGCCAGCACGACGCGGACTTTGCGCACAAAGGGGCTGGTGGTGGAGCCTATTAGTTTCATAGCAGCGGTTCCATGACACGAGTCACCGGCGACGGGCCGGTGCAATGATTCTATGCGCTGGCATGACGGCACGGCTGCCGCCGCAAAGCTCTTGCATGCATGCCAGCCACGGCCGCCGAGCAACCCAGCGCTGCGTGCGACTGATGCAGCGCACCTACAATTGCGCCACCATGAACCTGTCCTCCCTCACCGCCATCTCTCCCTTGGACGGCCGCTACGCCGCCAAGCTGTCCGCACTGCGCCCCATCATGAGCGAATACGGCTATATGCACCGCCGTGTTCAGGTCGAGGTGACCTGGTTCATCGCGCTGTCGGATGCCGGCTTTGCCGAATTCCCCGCGCTGTCGGCCGAATCGCGTGACTATCTGCACGCGCTGGTCGCCAACTTCTCTGAAGCCGATGCAGACGCCATCAAGGCCATCGAGAAGACCACCAACCACGACGTGAAGGCCGTGGAGTACTGGATCAAGTCCAAGTTCGACGGTCGCGCCGAGTTGCAGAAGGCGGCCGAGTTCGTGCACTTTGCCTGCACCAGCGAAGACATCAACAACACCAGCCACGCGCTGCAGATCCGCGTCGGCCGCGACACCGTGCTGCTGCCCGCCATCGACGGCATCATCGCCAAGCTGCGCGAGATGGCCCACCTCTACGCCGAAGTGCCCATGCTCAGCCGCACGCACGGCCAGACCGCCTCTCCCACCACCGTGGGCAAGGAGCTGGCCAATGTGGTCGTGCGCCTGCAAAAGGCCGCTGCCAACATCGCCGGCGTGAAGATCCTGGGCAAGATGAACGGCGCCGTGGGCAACTACAACGCCCACCTCTCGGCCTGGCCCGAGTTCGACTGGGAAGCCTTCAGCCAGAACGTGGTGGAATCGGCCGAGCCCAAGGGTCTGGGCATCAGCTTCCAGCCCTACTCCATCCAGATCGAGCCCCATGACTACATGGCCGAGCTGTTCGATGCCATGGCTCGCACCAACACCATCCTGATCGACCTGTCGCGCGACATCTGGGGCTATGTGTCCCTGGGCTTCTTCAAGCAGCGCCTGAAGGCCGGCGAGATCGGCTCGTCCACCATGCCCCACAAGGTCAACCCCATCGACTTCGAGAACTGCGAAGGCAATCTGGGCATGGCCAACGCCATGCTCAAGCATCTGGCCGAGAAGCTGCCCATCAGCCGCTGGCAGCGTGACCTGACCGACTCCACCGTGCTGCGCAACATCGGCGTGGCCTTCGGCTACACCACGCTGGCCTACGCCTCGCTGATGACCGGTCTGAACAAGCTCGAGCTCAACGAAGAGCGCCTGCAGGACGACCTGAACCACGCCTGGGAAGTGCTGGCCGAGCCCATCCAGACCGTGATGCGCCGTTATGGCGTACAAGGCGCCTACGAAAAGCTCAAGGAAGTCACGCGCGGCAAGACCGTGCTGGCCGAAGACCTGCACCGCCTGATCAACGGTCTGGAAATTCCCCAGGCCGACAAGGACCGCCTGCTGGCCATGACGCCTGCTTCCTACATCGGCAAGGCTGCCGAGCTGGCCAAGCGCGTTTGATCCGCAAGTTTGATCCGCAAAAAGGATAGCTGCTAGCGCTTGATACTCAAGCTTTTCAGCATCAAAGAGCTGCCAAAGCCAACGTTGATTGGCGCTGGCAGCTCTTGTTTTTGATAGTTTTCAAAAGGACTGCCTGCGGGCAGCACCGCCATGGCCATCAAGTCCACCATCTTCAAAGCCAATCTGTCGATTGCCGACATCGACCACAACTACTACGCCGACCACAATCTCACACTGGCGCGCCATCCCAGCGAAACAGATGACCGCATGATGGTGCGCCTGGTGGCCTTGGCGCTGAACGCCTGGAAGCTGCAAGACCTGTGCAATGGTGACGGCACGCTGGGCTTTGGCATTGGTTTGTCCGACCCCGACGATCCGGACGTGCACATCACCGATTACACCGGCCACAAGCGCCTGTGGATCGAAGTCGGCCAGCCCGACGAAAAGCCCATCACCAAGGCCTGCAACAAGTCGGACCATATGCTGGTCTACCCCTTCAACCACGCCGCCCATGTCTGGTGGAAGGGTCTGGAAGGCAAGCTGGCCCGCCAAAGCAAGCTGGAAGTGCATTACATCGACTCGGAAGTGGCCCAGCAACTGGGTTCGCTGGCCGAGCGCAGCATGCAGCTGCAGGCCACGATACAGGAAGGCCAGCTCACGCTGTCCAGCAATCTGGGCACGGTGTTTGTCGAGCCCACGCGCTGGAAGTAAGGCACAGACCTGAGACAGGGCATTGACGCGGGGGTGCCGAGCAAGGGCCGCCCCGCAGCGATGGCATCGTCCCCATCCCGCTAAGCGAGAGACGGGGAAGGCGCGGGGCCGCCTGGGCGTGTAGCGCCTCAGGGGGTGTGTTTACGCTCCACGGCGCGCTCCGCATAGCGGTTGAAGCGCCAGGAATCGCCCTCGACCGTGATGCGACGCCATACGACCCGCTTCTCGGCAGGCTCCATGGCCGTCCAGTGCTGCACCTCGTCGAAACTGCGGCCGCAGCCCTTGCATTTCTCGTCGCCCTGACTGGTGGAGCAGATGGCAATGCAAGGCGTATCGGGCATGGTGTCGAACCAGGCCAGCCAGGCAGCCATGGCATGTGACGGGAAGCCCTCCACCGCCACCTCGGACTCGCAGGCATAAATCATCAGCGCATACACCTCGGCCAGAGCCTTGAGCTCGGGTGCCAGCAGCACGCCGTCGGGCGATGGAGCGCGGCCTCGCCAGTAATTGATGGCAGCTTCGATGTCGGTGATGTGAATAGCAGTCATGGAGCAGGCATCATAAGCCGCTGCCATGAGGCCTGCGTCAGCAAGGTTGCTTCGTTTTTGGTAGCTGCCTGTGCTTTGTGCAAAGGCGCTGCAAGACGGTTGCTCAATATAAAACCTGTGAACTAGATGGGATTTGAAACTTGAAATCCCATGCCTGCTGTGTTGAAATGCGCAGCTTCGAAGGGGAGTAGCTTATCGGGCGCATGCTTTGCGTCATGAGCGGATGGTCGTCAATACGAAGCGCAAGCTTCCGGCCATGCGGTTTGCAGCCAGGCTGCAATCGAGCAAGACCTTTGATAGGCCGATGACGGTCAATCAAAGTGTCTGCCCCTGCACGATTCCTCGCGCGGGTTTGCGCTTCGACTTACGTCACCTTGGTCTTCACCCGCTGGCGTCAAGTGCCAAACCTATGCAGACTGCACCGGCGGCATTCCACAACGAGGAAAAATCACATGGATCTGGACTTTCTGACCCACACGCCCTTCTGGATTGCGCTGGGCCAAATCATCATCATCGACATCCTGCTCGGCGGCGACAATGCGGTCGTGATCGCACTGGCCTGCCGCAAGCTGCCCCCCGAGCAACGCCGCAAGGGCATCATCTACGGTACTGCCGGCGCCATCATCCTGCGAATCATCCTGATCGCCTTTGCCATGGTGCTGCTGCAGCTGCCATTCCTGAAGGTCGTGGGCGCCATACTGCTGATCTGGATCGGTATCAAGCTGATTGCTCCCGATGACGAAGGTCACGACAACATCGAAGGCAGCGACAAGCTGTTTGCCGCCATCAAGACCATCATCGTGGCCGACTTGGTGATGTCCGTGGACAACGTGATCGCCATCGCCGGCGCAGCCCAGAGCTCGGGCGACCACCAGATGCTGCTGATCGTGCTGGGTCTGCTGATTTCCGTGCCCATCATCGTCTGGGGCTCGCAGCTGGTCATCAAGCTGATGGAGCGCTTCCCCATGATCATCGTGGCCGGCGGCATGCTGCTGGGCTGGATTGCGGGCGGCATGTTCGTGACCGACCCCGTGTTCGTGAACACCGATAAGTGGCTGTGGATGCCCAAGCTGGGCACGACCGATGCACAAGGTCTGGCCGAGATCTCCAAGACCCTGTACTGGGCAGCCCATATCGGCGGCGCATTGCTGGTTCTGGCCCTGGGCAAGTTCATTGCCAGCCGCCGCCCTGCGGTTGCAGCCCACTAAATCTGGAAAACCCAGCAATTCCAGCAATTCGTGAAGGAATGCGGGAACTGACCGCAGCCTTCACGACTCACAATAGAAACAAGTCGGCGCATTCCTACAGATGTGCCGCATTCTTCAACCTTCGTTCCAGTTAGGACGCACTTTGAATCCCATCATTGTTTACGTGGATGACGCCACATACGCCCAGCCTATGCTCGAGGCACTGGCGGGATCGAGCCAGGCGGCTTCCTCCCACTGGTTGCTGGTGGCCTGTGCTCCGCGCATGACCCACCGTGTGAGCAAATGGGTCAGCCATCGCGCTCGCGAGAACTGGCGCGGCAAATGGGCAGAGAAGCTGTTTGCGGCGCTGATGCCCGTGATGGCGACGACAGGAGGCAAGGTCACCGCCGTGCTGGCCAAGGGCCCGCTGACCGAGCTGGTCACCGAGCTGCAGCAGGAACATGGCGCAGCGCAGATCATCGACGCCCGCCGCCCCAAGCAGGAGGTCGTGCAAGCCGCTCCCGTCAAGGCCAACGCCAAGACAGGCGCCACCGGCGGCCGCTGGAATCTGCCCGGCACCATGGCGGCGATTGCCGCCATGATGGGTTTTGTGATCGAGGAATCGCTCTCGATTTAAGAGCTTCAAGCTCTCTCTGAATAAGCCTTGCGCGGCCAAAGCCTCGCAAGGCTTTTTTTATGATGTGCCGCGATGACCGCAGACACAGCCTGCTGCTATGCTGGCCAGCATGAAAATCCTCGTCAAATGGCTTCTTTGCGCGGCGGCTCTTCTCGCAGTCGCCTATGTCTACAGCGGCGTTCAGGTACAGAGCTTCGGCTCGGCCATGATTGCGGCCCTGGTCATCGGCCTGCTCAACACCATCATTCGCCCCATCCTGGTGATACTGACGCTGCCCGTGACCATCATCACCGTGGGTCTGTTCCTGCTGGTGGTCAACGGCCTGATGTTCTGGATGGCCTCCGGCATCCTCGGCGGCTTCCATGTCACGGGCTTCTGGGCCGCCATGCTGGGAGCGCTGATCTACTCGGTGCTGGGCCTACTTATTGATCGCCTTGTCGCGCAGCTGTTCCCGGAGTAACTCTTCCACGGCACGCAAACGCGTGTCGATGATGGACGCCTCGAAGTAATCGGCACCGGCACCGGCCTTGCGGGCCAGATCCTGCGCCGCCTTGAAGCGATCCACCGCTGCCGCGTAGTCATAGTGCGCCACCTGGGCCTCTGCTTCGGCCCTCAGGGCTCGCATTTCCTGACCCTGGCTGCGCCATACGCGCGCCAGCGTCTGCCAGGCAGAGCCATCGCGGGGATGGTCCGTCACCCAGGTCTGCAAGGGGCCGGCCATGGAGCCAGCCTGGTTGAGCCTGAGCAGGATTTCCGTCTTGAGCAACAGCTCTGGCCTGCGCGGTGCAACCCGCTCCACCACGTCAATCGTGGCCAGGCTGGGCCCGGCCTCACGTGGCCCGGCCTCGCGCGGCCCGGCCAGATTGCCGCTGGCCGTCACCTTGGGGGCTGCTGCCTGGGGAGCCATCACCGACTGCAAGGGCAAGGCCGCCAAGGCCCCCTGCGGGTTGTCGGCCTTGAATTCGAGCTCAGCATTCAGCCATTTGGCTTGAATATTCGCTGGCGCATTGCCCGCCGTCGCCGCGAGCAGCCGCTGCGCCATCTCGCGCGCCAGCGGCCAGTCGCGCAGATACATGGCACTAAGCGTGGCCGCATAGAGCTGAGCGACCTGCTCGAATTGGCCCAGGCTGGAAAAACTGCCGGAACGCGGCAGCGTGGCCCACTGACGACGCACCTCGACACCGGGGTTGGAAATCACCCGTGCGCGGGCCGACATCATCACATGCTCCAGCGTCGGCACAGGCTCCGCCGCACGCTTGCCGGGCGGAATGCGCGAATCCATGTCCGCGATACGCTGGGTGGTCAAGGGGTGGCTGCGCAGATAGGGCCAGCTGCCGTTGTCATTGAGCCGGCTGGCCTGCTGCAGCTTGCCGAACATGCTCACAAAGCCCTGGGGAGCAAAACCGGCAGGAGACATCAGGCTGTAACCCATGCGGTCCGCCTCGCTCTCCATGGCGCGCGAAAAGTTCAACTGGTTTTGCATCACGGCCGCCGGGCCGCCCATCATGATGGCCATGGCTGCATCGGGACTGCGCGTGGCCGCCAGGGCACCCAGCAGCATGGAAGCCAGCATCAGCGGCGTCTGCTTGCCCTGCTGAGCCATCATGCGGGCAATATGGCGCTGGGTGATGTGGCTGGTTTCATGGGCAATGACCGATGCCAGCTCATCGCCGCTGCTGACCACACCGATCAGTCCCAGATAGACGCCCATATAGCCGCCGGGCAACGCAAACGCATTGACCTGGCGATCCTTGCCCAGGAGCAGCGTCCAGGCAAAGCGCTCCTCCAACTCGGGCGACAGCTCGCCATTCTTGCGCGCCGCATCCTGCAGATGCAGCCAGATGCCTTCCACATACTCCTGCAGCACCGGATCGTCCAGATAGTCGGGATCGCGGTAAAGCTCTCGGACGATGGAATCGCCCAGACGCCGCTCCTCGCCCGTGGTCAGCGACGATGCACCGTCGCCCAGGGTCGGCAAGCCCGCCGCCTGCGCAGAGGAAGCCAGTGGGGATACGGCCTGAATAGCTATCAAAACAGAAGCTGTCAGCGTTTTTAGAATATGAACTGTACGCAGTTTTGGCATCAAAAATGGCATGGCAATCACAGCATTGCCGACATACGGATCTTCCATATGCCGACCGTTCAACACCCCACTATGATGCCTTGATTGATGGATGCGGCGAGATGCCCGCCTGTGATGCCCAGGTATAGCCGCCACCCACCACCCACCACCCATCCAACCTTGATTGAGCCGCAGAGCCGAACCCATCTGCTGCCGGAAAGAACCGCCATGTCCTCTCTTACCCACTTCGACGCCCAGGGCCAGGCCCATATGGTGGACGTCGGTGCCAAGCCCAGCACCCACCGCATCGCCGTCGCCGAAGGCCGCATCAACATGAAGCCCGAGACCCTGGCCATTGTGCAGGCCGGCACGGCCAAAAAAGGCGACGTGCTGGGCGTGGCCCGCATCGCCGCCATCATGGCCGCCAAAAAGACCAGCGACCTCATCCCGCTTTGCCACCCCCTGGCTCTGACCCGCGTCGCCGTGGAGTTCGAGCTGGAGCCGGAATCCAATTCCATCCGTTGCACCGCAACTGTCGAGCTAAAAGGCCAGACCGGCGTGGAAATGGAAGCCCTGACCGCCGTGCAGGTCGGATTGCTGACTATCTACGATATGTGCAAGGCGGTGGATAAAGAGATGGTGATGGACGGAGTCAGGGTATTGGAGAAGCGGGGAGGGAAATCTGATTGAGCGCAATGGATTTAGATTTCACCATTTAACCAGAAACGAGGCTTTAAAAACCCAAAATTAGACAAATATTTATCTCTCGTAGCATCTATATGTGTATGACTTCCTGGAAAAAATGAATAAATCAATATACATACGGAACATATAAGTATTAAGCTTAATATTCCCCCTCTCCAGGATAAAGTCTTAGTATTCAATATCTCAATATTCCTACAATGCATAGATGAAATCCATGCAGCCATATAGACAAATAATATTTGCGTATACGGCATTACGAAAACTCCATCTACCATACTCTGCACTAGAGATGCAAAAATTGAGGCAGCCAAACAAATATATATTATTTTTGATTCTTCACTCTTATTAATATACGAATATTTTATTTCCACTATTATTAGATTGACGACCTTAACAAAAGCAATAATAAACAATAATCCGAAAATAATTCCCCATTCTGAGAAAATTTGCAAAAATAATTGATGCGGATGGCTCGCAATTGCTTTTTGAATATTTGCAAAGTGCATTGGCCCAAAACCAAAAAATGGTTTATCTGCGATCATCTCCACTGCTTGCAACCAAAGAAAATCTCTCGCTGACAAACCAATTACCTTCCTCTCCAAGGCATTATTTTCAACAAAAATATTTAAATACTTTGGCAAAAAATCTATAAAAAACAATTGCATAAAAAATGCAGTTAGGAAAATTTTCACTATCATTAATGAGAATTTTCTACATACCGAATTCAGGAAAAGATAGAGAGCAGCAACAGACCCAACTCCAAGAAAAGTTCCACGAGTTCCTGATGCTATGGCCATAAATGCAACCATGCAAACCAGAATATAAAAAGCTTTATCCCATTTGCTTCTCATCAAAACTGGGGCAATCAAAATCGGAATTACCAAAGTACAAAACTGACCAAAAAATCTTGGATTTGTAAATCCCTTGATAAACCCCCACGCATCAAAGTCAAGCCTCAAATAAAGGGATGAAATATAAGCAATTACAAAATATAAAATCAAAGAAGAAGTTGTTAAAAACAATATAAAAAAGGAAAGTTTTTCAATATTATTGTTAGAACAAAATATTCTATATATGAATAAACCAAACCCATAGCAACCCAGGATCATGGCCATCTCCGTAAATGACCATATTGTCAAATTTGCTTGAGAAGAAGAAATAACCCCCAATATTAAAAATCCAAGTAAAAAGTAAAATTGTTTTGTCTTTATTTCAAATAATTTAAAAATAACACCAAAAAAAATAGCATATATTATCAATACAATTTGACCAATTCTTTGAGAGTCATGCCAACTAAGTGATGGCAATAAAGTATCATTTACCAGATAAAAAAAAGTAACCCATATAGGGCATATTAAATATAATCCACCATTCATGAATTTTTCATTCATTAAATGCTCCCTTCTCTACTACGAATAAAAAAAGAGCCCGAAGGCTCTTTTTTTAAAATCCAGAGGAATATTAGGTCGTACCAGCGCACTCTTTAGGAGAGTATTTTTGCTTCGCACTTGTTGAGCAAGTCCAAACACCAGCAACACCAGCAGCATCAGCCGCACGAGTCCATGTCACAGTAGGTGTTGTACCCAATACAGAAGCACCCTTGAGTGCGCAAGCAACAGAGGCAGCGCCATCAGTAGCAGCGGCAATAGTAATGCCGCTGCAACGAGAAGTGACATTATTGGTTAGGCCAACAGATTTAGCTGTTGTAGCGTCGTTTGCAGAAGCGATAGCCGTAGTCAGACCTTCAGCATACTTTGCTTCAATGTTTGTCTTCGCTGGCGTAATTTCTGCCAAAGCTGCAGTAACTTGCGATTTTGCCGTGTAATCCTGATAAGCAGGCAAAGCCACGGCAGCCAGAATACCGATGATCGCCACAACGATCATCAGTTCGATCAGGGTGAAACCCTTTTGAATGGAACGCTTCATTTCAAACTCCCTAGTTGGATGAGACCCAAGGTATCAAGCAAGCTGCATGCCAACAATTTGACAGAGGCAGAGCCCGCAACAGACGACACGTTTGGCAACATTCAAGCGAGTTTGAGTAACAGTTTTGGCGTTCTCGTCACAAGTAATGACAAATTTGTCAGGCTCTTGGCACAAGTCAAGCCGAAGCCGGCCAGTCACTCCACGACGAAGCGCATGGTGCTTCCCGCCAGGTCCACCGTGTCGCCATTGAGCAGTGGCACAGACAGAGGGCCCACCACCTGGCCATTGAGCTTGAGGTCTTCGCTTGCGCCCTCCAGTTGGGTGAGCACAAAGCCATGAGGTTTTTGGGTGATGGAGGCGATGGCCACGCCGGGCTTGCCCAGGGTGGTGACGACCTTGAAGAGAGGTATTTCCCTGCCGGCCAGGCTGCCGGTGAGCATGCGAATCACGGCGTGGCGCTCAGGCAGCGCGGCGAGCGAGCCCTGGATGGTGGAGCTGAAGCTGGAGATTTCACCAAATCCTGAGGGGCTGGCAAGTTTGGCGTAGCCGCTGTCTGCCTCTTCGGAAATATGCGCCAGCGCCTTTTTGCCGCCTTGGGCAGATGGCGTATTCGTATCAGCAATCACGGTATCGAGAAAGCGGATTTTGTAGCGGCCAATATCCAGCAGGTCGCCGTTGAACAGGTCCTGCCTCTGGATGGCGCGACCGTTGACATAGGTGCCATTGGTGCTGCGCAGGTCTTCAATGCTGACCTTGCCGCCAGAGATGGTGAGCACGGCATGCTCACCGCTGACCGCCAGATTCTCGATCACGATGTCGTTGTAAGGACGACGACCCAAGGTCGTGCGCTCCTTGGTGAGCTGTACTTCCTTGATGACTGCGCCGTCGATTGAGATGACCAAAGTCGGCATGCTCGAAGCTCCTGAGGAAACGCCAAGTCTCGCTTGGCTGCACTGGCTAGGACCACTCCCACTTGAGTGTGTGACTCAGCGCTCAATCATCAATCGTAACTGGATGAAACGCGCTTGCATGCTGCATCTTATTTCACTAATTCGATGAAGCCAGCTATTCGATTGAAATTTTCAACCTTGCTGTCATTCGTCTGCAGCATCTTTGGAATCGCACCTGCAATCTATCAAGTCGCCATATAAGAAAAGCCCGCGCTCGTTGAAAGCGCGGGCTTTTTTGCAAATCTTTGCAAAGTGGCGGCAGCCACCTGTCCGTGGTTTAGAACGGGATGTCGTCATCCATGTCGTCAAACCCCGAAGCTGCGCGCTGGGGAGGAGGAGCCATGGGTGCAGGAGCAGAACGCTGCTGCATGGGGGCCGCTGGTGCGGGGCGCTGCTGCATGGGCGCGGGAGCCGGACGGCCGGGCGCCTGATAGCTGCTTTCGCCATAGCCATCGTCGCTGCCGTAGCCGCCTTGCTGCTGACCACCACCCTGGCGGCTGCCCAGCATCTGCATCGCATCGGCACGGATTTCGGTGGCGTAGCGTTCCTGGCCGGAGGCCTGGTCGGTCCACTTGCGGGTGCGCAGGCTGCCTTCCACATAGACCTGGCTGCCTTTACGCAGGTACTGACCCACGATTTCGGCCAGTTTGCCGTTGAAGACCACGCGGTGCCATTCGGTGGCTTCGCGGTTTTCGCCAGTGTTCTTGTCGCGCCAGCGGTCTGTGGTGGCGATGGTCACATTGGCCACCTGATCGCCGCTGGGGAAGGTGCGCATTTCGGGGTCACGACCCAGATTGCCGACGATGATGACTTTGTTGACGGATGCCATAGAGATACCTTTTCAAAAAGTGGCCCGGGCAGTCAAGAAAGGTCCCGAACCAATGAACCTCGTATTCTGCCCCAAGCCAGCCATGAAGAGCACGGGATTGCCCTATATCCCATCACGGCGATACATGGTGCCCCAGCAGGAAAGGGGGCCACTGCGCGCGAGCAGCCGGGCAAGGGCAGCCCCGCTGCGAGGGCTGCGTCCCCCTCCGCGTAACAGAGAGGGGGAAGGCGGGGCCGCCTAGGCGCACAGCGCCTCAGGGGGGGTTGCTGTAAGTCAGTGACGGCCCACCGGGCGCAGCGGCCAGGTCACGACCAGCCACAGGGCAACCAGCACCGCCGTCATGATGAACAAACCCGGCACGCCCGCAAATTTGGCGACTGCACCACCGACAGCGCCGCCGGCAAACAGCCCCAGCGACTGCAGCGTGTTGTAGGCCCCCAAGGCCGCACCGCGCAGCGGCGCCGGCGCCATGCGCGAGACCAGACTTGGCTGGGTGGCTTCAAGAGCATTGAAGCCGCAGAAAAACAGAAACATCAGCAGTGCCATGCACCAGACCGTCGGAATGGTGCCGCTGGCGGCCAGCATGCCCAGACCGATCTGCACTACCAGTACCAAACCGATGGCCCCCAGCAAGGCCGTGCGCAGCCTGCCCTTGCGCTCCATGGAAAACAGCAGGCCCATGGCCACAAAGGACAGCAGCACGGCCGGCAGATAGATGTGCCAATGCTGCTCCTTGGCCAGGCCGGCCTGTACCAGCATGGCCGGCACGGCAACCCACATGGACATCTGCACGGTATGCAGAATGAAGACGCCGAAGTTCAGGCGCAGCAGATCGGACTGGCCCAGCAGCTCGCTGAACCGGCCCTTGGGCGCATTGGCATGCTGCCTGGGCTCGGGCGGCACCACCCACAAAACCACGGCAATGCCGGCCAGCGCCAGCGCGCAGGTCAGGCCGAAGATGCCGGACAGCCCGATCCAGGCGTTGAGCAGCGGTGCCAGCACCAGTGCCAGTGCAAACATCAGACCGATGCTGCCGCCCACCAGAGCCATGGCCTTGGTACGTACGCCATCGCGCGTCAGATCGGCCAGCAGGGCCGTGACCGCGGCAGACACGGCGCCTGCGCCCTGAATGGCACGCCCCGCCATCAGGCCGGTCAGCGAGTCGGCCATGGCCGCAATCAGGCTGCCCGCCGCAAACACCAGCAGGCCGGCGACGATGACCGGCTTGCGGCCGATACGGTCGGAGGCCAGACCGATGGGCAGCTGGAACAGGGCCTGGGTCAGGCCATACAGGCCCATGGCCAGGCCGATCATGGCCGGATCGTCACCCCCCGGATATTTGCGTGCCTCCAGCATGAAGACGGGCAGCACCAGGAACAGGCCCAGCATGCGCAGCGCAAAGATCAGCGCCAGGGCGCCGCTGGAGCGGCGTTCCTGGGAGGTCATGGTGGTGGAGGATTTGTCCGTGCCCTGCGTGCCCGCGCTGGGGGAGGTATTGATTTTTTTCACGCTCAGATTTTGCCAAGAGTCAAAGTCTTATGCCCAGGTTAACTAAATCACTGCCGGGCAAAAGAGAGGAAATAAAACCGTAGATTGTCCGTGAACCTGGATCATCTAGTCACGCGCAAGCCCGTCTGACTATCATGGAGAGTTTTCCCCGTCTGGAGCGCCCGTGTCCCTGAAGCCTGATTCGCCATCTGAAGTCCACGATGACAGCCTCTATCTTGGCCGTTCTCTGGCGCAGACACGCATCGCCATTCGCGGCGCACGCACGCACAACCTCAAGAACATCGACCTGGACATTCCCCGCAACCAGCTGGTGGTGATCACCGGTCTGTCGGGCTCGGGCAAGTCCAGCCTGGCCTTCGACACCTTGTACGCCGAAGGCCAGCGTCGCTATGTGGAGAGTCTCTCGGCCTATGCACGCCAGTTTCTGGGCCGCCTGGACAAACCCGACGTTGATCTGATCGAGGGCCTGTCGCCCGCCATTTCGATCGAGCAAAAGGCCACCAGCCACAACCCGCGCTCCACCGTGGGCACGGTGACCGAGATCAACGACTATCTGCGCCTGCTCTACGCCCGTGCCGGCACGCCGTTCTGCCCCGACCACAATCTGCCGCTGCAGGCCCAGACCATCAGCCAGATGGTGGACAGCGTGCTGCAACTGCCCGAGGACACCAGGCTGATGATCCTCGGCCCCCTGGCGCGCGAGAAAAAAGGCGAGTTCGCCGAGCTTTTCGTGCAGCTGCAGGCCCAGGGCTATGTGCGCTTTCGTGTCGACGGGCAGATCTACGATGCCCAGTCCCTGCCCAAGCTGGAGAAGAACGAGCGCCACAACGTCGACGTGGTGATAGACCGCGTCAAGGTGCGCGAAGACGTCAAGCAGCGCCTGGCCGAGAGCTTCGAGGCCGCCTTGCGCGCCGGCGGTGCCGATGCCGGCGGCCGCGTCATCGCGCTGGAGATGGACGGAGGCAAGGAGCACCTGTTCAGCGCCAAGTTCGCCTGCCCCCTTTGCGACTACTCCCTGCCCGAGCTGGAGCCACGCCTGTTCTCCTTCAACTCCCCGATGGGGGCCTGCCAGGCCTGCGACGGCCTGGGCAACAGCGAAGCCTTCGACCCCGACCGCGTCGTTCCCTTCCCGTCGCTGAGCCTGGCCAGCGGCGCCATCAAGGGCTGGGACAAGCGCAACAATTACTACTTCTCCATGCTGGAGAGCGTGGCCAAACACTATGGCGTGAGCACCGAGACGGCGTTCGAGGAGCTGCCCGAGAAGGTGCGCGACGTGATTCTCTTTGGCTCGGGCGACGAGTCCATGGAGTTCAACTATGTTTTCGAGAGCGGCGAGCGCAAGGGCGAAGCCTTTATCAAGTCGCACCCGTTCGAAGGCATCATTCCCAATATTCAGCGCCGCTTTCGCGAGACCGAATCCCAGGTCGTGCGCGACGATCTGGCCAAGCTGCGCAGCATTCGCAAATGCCCCGAATGTGAAGGCACGCGCCTGCGCCGCGAAGCACGCTTTGTGCGCGTGGGCGATGGCGAGCAGGCCCGCTCCATCTATGAAGTCAGTCATGCCACGCTGGCCGATGCGCTGGGCTGGTTCAAGCAGCTGAGCATGACCGGCGCCAAGGCAGAGATTGCGGACAAGATCGTGCGCGAGATCGCCTCGCGCCTGCTGTTTCTCAACGATGTTGGCCTGTCCTACCTGAGCCTGGATCGCAGCGCCGACACGCTCTCGGGCGGCGAAGCCCAGCGCATTCGCCTGGCGTCCCAGATCGGCTCGGGCCTGACAGGCGTGATGTATGTGCTGGACGAGCCCTCCATCGGCCTGCACCAGCGCGACAACGACAAGCTGATTGCGACACTCGAGCATCTGCGCGATATCGGCAACAGCGTGATCGTGGTCGAGCATGACGAAGACATGATGCGGGCGGCCGACCAGATCATCGACATGGGCCCGGGCGCCGGCGTGCATGGCGGCCGCATCATGGCCCAGGGCAGCTACGAAGACATCAAGGCCAGCCCCGATTCGCCCACAGGCCGCTATCTGAGCGGCGTACAAAGCATTCCTGTTCCCAGGCACCGCACCGCCTGGCTGCCCGTGCTGCGCAAGGAAAGTGAAGCCGAGGCCGCCCAGAGCACATCGCGCTTTCCCGTTACTGCCGCCAAGAAGCGGGAGTCCGCGAGCAAGGCGCGCACCGACCTGCAGGCGCTGACCGTGCAAGGCGCGCGCGGCCACAACCTCAGGAACGTGACGGTGGACTTCCCCGTCGGCCTGTTCACCTGCGTGACCGGTGTCTCCGGTTCGGGCAAGTCCACCCTGGTCAACGACACGCTGTATGCCGAAGCGGCACGCCAGATACACCGCGCAGGCACCGAGCCGGCGGCGCATGACGACATCGCGGGCATCGACTATTTCGACAAGGTCATCAACGTCGACCAGTCACCCATCGGCCGCACGCCGCGCAGCAACCCCGCAACCTATACCGGCCTGTTCACGCCGATCCGCGAGCTGATGGCCGAAACCAATACCGCCAAGGAGCGCGGCTACGGCCCCGGGCGTTTCTCGTTCAACGTCTCAGGCGGCCGCTGCGAAGCCTGCCAGGGCGACGGCGTGGTCAAGGTGGAAATGCATTTTCTGCCCGATGTCTACGTGCCCTGCGACCTCTGCCACGGCCAGCGCTACAACCGCGAGACGCTGGAAGTGCAGTGGAAGGGCCGGAACATCTCGCAGATTCTGGAGATGACGGTCGAAGACGCTCATGCCTTCTTCAAGGACGTGCCCAGCATTGCGCGCAAGCTGCAGACCCTGCTGGACGTGGGTCTGTCCTATATCCGCCTGGGCCAGAGCGCGACCACGCTGTCGGGGGGCGAAGCCCAGCGCGTCAAACTCGCGCAGGAGCTGTCCAAGCGCGACACCGGCCGCACCCTCTACATCCTCGACGAGCCCACCACCGGCCTGCACTTCGCCGACATTGCCCTGCTCCTGAAAGTGCTGCACCAGCTGCGCGATGCAGGCAACACCATCGTCGTGATCGAGCACAACCTCGACGTCATCAAGACCGCCGACTGGCTGATCGACATGGGCCCAGAGGGCGGCTCGGGCGGCGGCCAGGTTGTAGCCCAGGGCACGCCAGAGGAAGTTGCGGCCAACCCGACCAGCGTGACGGGCCGCTACCTCAAGCCCTATCTGGACAAGGCTCCCGCCAAATCCAAAGCCAAATCGACCACAAGCCAGGACTGACCAAGCACAGCCAGCCATGCAAGGCCATGACCGGCTACACCGAGGAGAGAAGCAATGCAGAAAGATGTCTGGGATTTCGTCATCGTGGGCGCAGGCATGGCCGGAGCCTCCGCCGCCTGGCAATTGGCACAGTCGGGTGGCGATACTCCGCCTTCCGTGCTGGTGCTGGAGCGCGAATCCCAGCCCGGCTATCACACCACCGGCCGCTCGGCCGCTCTGTTTGAAGAGCACTACGGCCCCGCCCAGGTGCAGGCCCTGACCCGCGCCAGTCGTGCCTTCTACGATGCGCCACCGGCCGGTTTTGCCGAAGCCCCCATCCTCACGCCACGCGGCGTGCTCTATGTGGGCACGGCCGATCAGAGGGATCTGGTGGATGCCGCCTACGCCGAGGCCCAGGTTCACTCCCCGGATGCCCAGCGCCTGAGCGCAGCACAGCTCAAGGCCCTGGTTCCCGTGCTCGACACCGAGGTGCTGGTAGACGGCTTTCTGGACACCGGCGCACGCGACATCGATGTGCACGGTCTGCACCAGGGCTATATCCGGGGCCTGCGCCAGCGCGGCGGCGACCTGTGGTGCAACGCCGAGGTCCAGGCCATCACACGGGTCAACGACTGCTGGCATATCGCCCTGCCCCAGGGACTGAGCCTTCGTGCCAAGGTCATCGTCAACGCCGCCGGGGCCTGGGTGGATGTCGTGGCCGCCATGGTGGGCGCGGCTCCCATCGGCATCACGCCCAAGCGCCGCAGCGCCTTCACCTTCCCGGCCCCCGAAGGCATGGATACCATGCACTGGCCCGCCATCATCAGCGCCGATGAAAACTGGTACATCAAGCCCGACGCCGGCCAACTGCTGGGCTCGCCGGCCAATGCAGACCCCGTGGCACCGCACGATGTAGTGCCAGAGGAGCTGGACATTGCGACCGGCATCTATCACATAGAGGAAGCCACCACGCTGCAAATCCGCCGCCCCTCGCATACCTGGGCCGGTCTGCGCAGCTTTGTCGCCGATGGCGAGCTGGTGATCGGCTGGGATGCCTCGCCCACGCCCGTTCCGGGCTTTTTCTGGGTTGCCGCCCAGGGCGGCTATGGCATCCAGAGCGCCGCCGGCTACAGCCTGCTGGCGCGCAATCTGCTGCTCGGGGAAACGCTGGATGCGGCGCTGGCCGCGCAGAGGGTGAATGTGGGGGCGGTTTCGCCTGCGCGGTGCCAGCTGGCGACTCAGAATTGAGAGCTGGTTGCGCTTTTTAGGACTGCGCTTGATGCCGATTTGATTCGATTATTACGGCTTGCTTGATTGGCGCTCAGAGGGCGGGGTTCGGCCCGCCAGCCGACCTACTTTCTGGCATGCCAGAAAGTAGGCAAAGAACACAACCCCTACTGCCCACGTCCCTCCGCTACGCTGCGGGCAACCTGCGTGGGCACAAGGGGCAATACCAGATAGCTTCTTTGAAAATTGATAGCTGCTGCTGCAATCTAGATAAGCGTCAGAAGCCAATTTCTTCACATTGCCTTCAGTTCGCCCGCCGGGGCGAGACCCGACCCCTGTCAACAAATCAGGCACGACACCGCAAAAGCCCAAACGCAAAAACGGCCTGCGCCCCGGAGGCACAAGCCGTTTTCAAACCTAGGCGACCTCAGGTCACCATCAGCCCAAGCAAGATCAGTTCTCGATATGCGCGAACTGCACAATCTTTGCGTACTTGGCAATTTCGGTGTTGATGTACTTGCCGGCATCCACCTTGGGATCGGCCACCACGTTGCCGGTCTCTTCCATCTTCTTGCGGAACTCGGGCGAAGCCATGGTTTCTTCCAGCGCCTTCTTCAGCTTGGCGGCGATGGGGGCGGGCAGGCCCTTGGGGGCCATCAGCGCAAACCAGCTGTTGATGTCCACGTTCTTGAACTGGGGCAGCTCGGACAGGGCAGGAATATCGGGGGTGATAGCCGAGCGCTTGGCTTCGGTCGTACCCAGGGCCACAACCTTGCCGGCCTTGATATGCGGCAGGCCCGAGGACAGCACGAACACGCCGAACTCGATGTTGTTGCCCACCAGGTCGGTGGTCAGCGGAGCCACGCCCTTGTAGGGCACATGGGTCATCTGCAGCTTGCCCTGCTCCTTGACCAGCTCGCCGGCCAGATGCAGCGCCGTGCCCACGCCGGAGCTGCCATAGCTGAACTTGTCGGGGTTCTTGGACACCAGGCTCACGAACTCGGCCGCGTTCTTCACGCCAGCCTTGTGCGATGCGACCAGCACCATGGGCTGGGAACCCACCAGACCGATGGGAGTGAAGTCGCCAATGTTGTACTTCACGGCCTTGTTGATGAGCCTGGCAATGGCCAGCTCATTGTTGGCACCCACCATGATGGTGTAACCGTCGGCAGGGGCCTTGGCCACTTTTTGCGCACCGATGGCGCCACCGGCACCACCCAGGTTTTCCACCACCACGGGCTGGCCCAGCTGCTTGGCCAGGCCGTCGGCCACCAGACGACCCACCAGGTCGGTGCTGCCACCGGCCGGGTAGCCCACGACCATGGTGATGGCCTTGCTGGGATAGTTGTCGGCGGCGATGGCAGGCACTGCCGCGGCAGCGCCCAGCAGCAGGCCCGCAGCGATGGCGGTACGGCGGAGGATGTTTGTGTTCTGCATGAAACTATTCCGAATCTGTATGAGGCAATTGTCCGAATACAGAGAAAACCTTTCAGTGCCGATCTGGCACATTTCCGTGCCATTTCAGCACATCAATGCGTTTTTGAGCAAATCGAGGGGAGCAATGCCGCCAGGAGTCCGATACCAGCTGTTGTTTTTCCAGCTTCAGGTCTGGTCGCAGGCAAAAAAGGAGTGACTGCTCATTTACTGGCCAGTGATATCGGTCCAGAACTGCTCTGCAGCGGTGCTCAAGCGGCGTTTGGGCCGATAAAGCCGCACATCGAAATGCACGTCCAGGCTGCCGTCCCCGGCCAGCGCCAGACGACCGTCCTGGCAGTCGCGCTGCACCATGGACCAGGGCATCCAGGCCACACCCAGACCTTTGAGCACGTACTCGTAATTGGCATCCGCCGAATCGCATTCGATGCAGCGGCGCAGACGCGGCCACAACGGATGGCTGGCAAGATGGTCTTCAGCCAGCCGCCCCAGCGCCATGCTGTGCGAGAAAGCCAGATAAGGCACAGGACTGGCACCGGGCAGCAGAGCCTGCGCCAGTGCAAACAAGGGCTTGCCTTCGGCATCGGCACGCGCCACGGGCACCAGCTTGTCGCTCATCACCGTCAGATAGCTGAACTGACGGCCATCCAGCCGCACGGCAATGGCTGCATGGTGATAGAGCAGGGCAAAGCTGACCTCGCCGCGCTGCAGCATGTGCACGGTTTCGTCGAGTGTGCGGGTAACGATGCGCATCTGCGCCGTCTGCAGCACGCTGCCGTAGCGCGCCAGCCAGTCGGCCACGATGGTGCGCGCCAGGGTACGCCCCGTGGCCAGCGTGATCACATGGGCCTGCCGGCCGGCCACGGCCTGCAGCTCGTCATGCGACTGGGCCAGCGTGCGCACCATCTGCTCGGCGGTGTCGCGAAAGGCTTCACCGGCCGGGGTGAGACGAACCGGCCCGCCACCTGCTTCGATCAGCGGCGTTCCAGCCCATTCCTCCAGCGCGCGAATGCGCCGGCCGAAGGCAGGATGGGTGACATGGCGCAGCTCTGCCGCACGGGTGAAGCTGCGCTCCTGAGCCAGAAGCAGGAAGTCTTCCAGCCATTTGCTTTGCATGGCCAGATGCCTACCCTGGCTCAGCTCTGGGCTGCAGCCTGCAGCGTGGCGCGCGTAGCGATGGCGGCTTCGCGTGCGGCCTTGGCAAAGTCATCGCCCTGCCCTGCGTACAGAATGGCGCGCGAGGAGTTGATGATGATGGGCCCGCCGCCGATGCGGGCGGCCTTGACGGTCGCCACGGCATCGCCGCCCTGTGCACCCACGCCGGGAATCAGCAGCGGCAACGTGGGGGCCACGGCACGCACGCGCTCGATCTCGTTGGGACGGGTCGCCCCAACCACCAGGCCCAGCTGGCCGTTGGTGTTCCAGGGACCCTGGGCCAACTTGGCCACATGCTCGAACATATGGGGGTTGCCGGGCACATCGGCCAGGACCTGGGCCTGCAGGTCGTCACCGCCGGGGTTGGAGGTACGGCACAACAAAAAGGCCCCCTTGCCCTCGTACTTGAGATAGGGCGTGATGGAGTCGAAACCCATGAAGGGCGAAAGCGTCACGGCATCGGCACCATAGCGCTCGAAGGCTTCCTTGGCGTATTGCTCGGCGGTGGAGCCGATATCGCCACGCTTGGCATCCAGAATCACGGGCACATGGGGTGCCACGCGACGCATGTGCTCCATCAGCTTCTCGAGCTGGTCTTCGGCGCGGTGGGCGGCAAAGTAGGCGATCTGGGGCTTGAAGCTGTTGACCAGATCATGGGTGGCATCGACGATGGCTGCGCAGAAGTCGTAGATCTTGGACGCATCGCCCTGCATGGCGCCCGGAAAACGGCTGGGTTCAGGGTCCAGACCCACGCACAGCATGGAGTCATTGCGCGTGGACGCGTCGCGCAGCATGTCGATAAAAGTCATAAAGCGTGATTTTAATTGCTCGCCCCTTCCAAGCCTTGCCACAGGTTTTGCAGCAAGACGTCAAACTTGGCACACACCAGCAGAGAGACAGCGAGCAAGGGCCTAGGCGGCCCCGCCGCCCCGCAGCGAGGCTGTCGTCTCCCTCCCATAGCGCACAGCGCGTAGAGAGAGGGGGAAGGCGCGAAGCGCCACAGGGGGAGAAAATCATTTCGGGGGGAGATAATCCAGCCCCATGCCTTCGTTCACGCCCAAACAGCTCGTTCTTCTCGTCTTGCTCACCATCGTCTGGGGCCTGAACTGGCCGGTGATGAAGCTCGGCGTGCAGCATTTCCCGCCCCTGAGCTTTCGCATGGTCAGCATGTGGATAGGCCTGCCCATTCTGGCCCTCTTTGTCGTCGGCAGGGGCTTGCCGCTGGCCATACCGCGCAGCTACTGGGGCCAGCTGGCCAAGCTCACGCTGTTCAATATGGTGCTCTGGCACTGCCTGATCATCATCGCCATCCCCACGCTGTCCAGCGGGCGCGCGGCGATTCTGGGCTACACCATGCCCATCTTCTCGGCCGTGTTCGGCAGTCTGTTCTTCAAGGACAGGCTGGGCGCGCGCGCCTGGGCAGGCGTGGGAGCGGCCTTTGCCGGCGTGCTGCTGCTGCTGTGGCATGAGGTTGGCGCTCTGGGCAGCAAGCCCCTGGGCGTGATGCTGATGCTGATTGCTGCTGCCGGCTGGGCCTGGGGCACGCAGCTGCTGCGCCGCACCGAGGCGCCCGTGCCGCTGATGACGCTGTCGCTGTGGATGGTGGCCATCACCACCGTGGTGCTGACTGTACTGGCCTTTGCTTTCGAGCGAAAACAATGGCATATGCCCGACCAAAGCGCGCTGGCGGCCATTGCTTTCAATGGCATCCTGGTGCTGGGCTTTGCCCAGGCCGTGTGGTTCTATCTGGCTCGCAGCCTGCCTCCCGTGGCCTCCACGCTGAGCGTGATGATGATTCCGGTGCTCGGCGTTTTTGTGGGCGCCTGGTGGCTGGGCGAGGTCTTGCATTGGCAGGACTGGACCGCCGTCTGCCTGATGGTGGTGGCGATTGCCTCGGTGCTCTGGCCTGCCAAAAACAGCCGTTAATTCCCAGGCAGCTGCGTCTTGCACACGGTGTAGCGCAGCTCCGCCATGCCCGTGCCCATCTGCTGCACGGACTGCAGCTGCAGCACGGGGCTCAGCACGCGGCGCGGAAACAAAGGCTTGCCACGGCCCAGAGTGGCCGAGCCGACCTGCACAATCACCTCGTCCAGCAGGCCCGCGTCATGGAACTGCCCCGCCAGATCACCGCCGCCCACAATCCAGATGTTCTTGTCGCCTGCTGCAGCTCTCATGTTTGCCAGCACGGGCCGCACATCGCCGCTGACAAAGCGCACATCGGCGCCTTCTATCAACGGCAGCTGACGGCTGGAGAAAACCCAGGCAGGCTGCGCATAAGGCCAGGCCGCGCCAGTCTCCTGCTTCACGGCATCGGCGTTGCGGACCATCCATTCATAGGTGGCCGAGCCCATGGCCAGCGCGCCGACCTGCGCAATAAAGCCCGGATAGCTGGACTGCGTCAGGCTGCCCAGGGGAAACAGCCAGTCCAGAGAGTCGTCTTCGGTGGCGAGAAAGCCATCCAGGCTGGAAGCGGTGTAGTACTGGGTCTTCATGATGGGCTGTAGTTTGCCTTGAAGGCGCCGACTCGGTCGGTTACAGGCTCGCTATAGAGAAAAATCAATCGCGATAGCATCCCGCATCCACCATTCAGGCGCTACAGCACCGAAAGACCCCCTACTGTGCAGGCGCCAGGTTCCGCGCCGTGGCCAGCATGGTGGCGCACAGCAGCTCCCGGCCCGCCTTGCGAGAAAACACATCCGCCCTGACAACCGTCAGCAGCTTGCTGGTCTGGATGACGCGGCCACGGGCCAGCAATGTCTCGCCATCGGCAGGAGCCAGATATTTGATGCTGCAGTCGATCGTGGCATTGAGCCAGCCAGTCGGCAGCAGCGTCCCCGCGGCCGATACGGCGGCGAAGTCCGCGATGGCAAAGACCGGCGTTGCCTGCAACTGGCCGGGCCTGAAACTCAGGCTTTCCTGATAGGGCAGGCAGAGATCGACCTCGCCTGGCTCTATGCGCTCAAAGCGCAGTTGCAGCAGCTGCGCCACCGGCATGGAAAGCACCAGGGCCTGTACGTCACGGGCGAAATTCTCGTTCTGTGGTGTCATCACTTCCTCCTGCTCCGACCGGATGAACCGGCCTCGTCACTGCCGCGCGCACGAACACGCGGAAATCCTGGCTTCGAGGCTGGCTGCGGCTCGCGCTCGCCAAACCATGCGATATGTGAAACCAGGTGCTTGCGCAGTGCGCGCCGCTGGGCAATCTCCGCATCCAGCTCGGCAATGCGCTCCTCAAGCCTGGCAATCATCTGGGCCGCCGTCAGGGTCTTGCGACGATAGGCCGGCAGCACTTCAGCGATCTGCGCCAGGGAGAAGCCACATTGCCGCGACATGGAGATGAATCGCAACTCGCGGATCACGCTGTCATCGAACTCGCGGTAGCCGGAGGGGCGCCGGGCGGCGGCAATCAGGCCCAGACTCTCATAGTGGCGAATGGCGTGCACGGACACACCCGACAGGCTGGCAAGTTCCGATATCTGCATGGCGACAAGGCTAACAAGCCTGGGGTTACACGAAGGTTGGAAGCCATGTTCACACAGTTTGTCATCCGCGCTGCAGCCCAAAAAAAAACGCACCGTGAAAGCACGGTGCGTTTTTTGGGGAAAGACTTCCGGGGCGATCAGGCCGCGGCGACTTCCTTCTTGGTAGAGCGTGCCTGCATGAACTTGCCCAGTCCGACCACCAGCACGGCGCCCGCTGCAGCAGCGACATAGTGCAGCCAGGGGTGAGCCATGGTGTAGCCATGCAGCAGGTTGTCGTTGACGATGGTCTCGCCGCCCACCCAACCGATCAGCGCCGCGCCCAGCGTGACGATGACGGGGAAGCGTTCCATGAGCTTGATCATCAGCGTGGAGCCGAAGATCACCAGGGGAATGGAAATAGCCAGACCCAGGATCAGCAGCACCATATTGCCCTGGGCGGTGGCAGCCACGGCAATCACGTTGTCCAGGCTCATCACCAGGTCGGCGATCAGGATGGTACGGATGGCGGTCATCATGGAGCCATGGCCCTTGGACTCGCCTTCGCCGTCTTCGTCGCCAGTCAGCAGCTGATAGCCGATCCACAGCAGCAGACAGCCGCCCACGACCTGCAGGAAGGAGAGCTCCAGCAGCTTGGCAGCCACCACGGTCAGCACGATACGCAGCACCACGGCGGCGCCGGAGCCGAACATGATGGCTTTCTTTTGTTGTTCAGGGGGAAGAGAGCGCGCGGCCAGTGCGATGACCACGGCGTTGTCGCCGGAGAGGATGATGTTGATCCAGATGATCTTCACCAGGCCGATCCAGAAATCGGCGCTATTGAGCATTTCCATGATGACTCCACTGTTTTGAATATGAAAGCGCCGCATTGCGCGGCGCTTTCTTTTAAGAGTGGAGGCAGTGTAGGGCTCGAAGCCCATCTTGCCAGTTCGTAATACTGCGTAAATTCAACGCTGTATCACGAACTTTTGCACGGGCTTACTTCTTCAGCAGGCCTTGCAGCAGGCGACCCATTTCGGAAGGGTTGCGGGTGATGGTGAAGCCGCACTCTTCCATGATGGCCAGCTTGGCGTCAGCCGTGTCGGCACCGCCGGAGATCAGGGCACCTGCGTGGCCCATGCGCTTGCCGGGAGGCGCAGTCACGCCGGCGATGAAGCCCACGATAGGCTTCTTCATGTTGGCCTTGCACCACTGGGCAGCTTCGGCTTCGTCGGGACCGCCGATTTCACCGATCATGATCACGGCATCGGTGTCGGGATCGTCGTTGAAAGCGCGCATCACGTCGATGTGCTTCAGACCGTTGATGGGGTCGCCACCGATACCGACGGCGGAGGACTGGCCAATGCCCAGTTCGCTCAGCTGAGCCACGGCTTCGTAAGTCAGCGTACCGGAGCGGGACACCACGCCCACGCGGCCCTTCTTGTGGATGTGACCGGGCATGATGCCGATCTTGATTTCGTCAGGCGTGATCAGACCGGGGCAGTTGGGGCCCAGCAGCAGAGTCTTCTTGCCGCCGGCAGCTTCCTTGGCCTTCATCTTGTTGCGCACTTCCAGCATGTCGCGAACGGGGATGCCTTCGGTGATGCAGATGGCCAAGTCCAGGTCGGCTTCAACCGCTTCCCAGATGGCAGCAGCTGCGCCTGCGGGGGGCACGTAGATCACGGACACGGTCGCGCCGGTTTCCTTGGCGGCGTCCTTGACGGAACCAAAGATTGGGATGTCGAAAATCTTTTCGCCAGCCTTCTTGGGGTTCACGCCTGCCACGAAGCAGTTCTTGCCGTTCGCGTATTCCTGGCACTTTTCAGTGTGGAACTGACCGGTCTTGCCAGTAATGCCCTGGGTGATGACCTTGGTGTCTTTGTTGATAAAGATCGACATGTTTCTATCTCCGGGGCGTATTACTTAACGGCAGCGACGATCTTGGTCGCTGCTTCAGCCATGGTGTCAGCAGCGATGATGGGCAGACCGGAATCCTTGAGGATTTGCTTGCCCAGCTCTTCGTTGGTGCCCTTCATGCGCACGACCAGAGGCACGCTCAGGTTCACGGCCTTGCAGGCGGTGACCACGCCGTTGGCGATGGTGTCGCACTTCATGATGCCGCCGAAGATATTGACCAAAATACCCTTGACTTCAGGGTTCTTGAGCATGATCTTGAAGGCTTCTGTCACCTTCTCGGCCGTAGCGCCGCCGCCCACGTCCAGGAAGTTGGCAGGTTCGCCGCCGAACAGCTTGATGGTGTCCATGGTGGCCATGGCCAGACCGGCGCCGTTCACCAGGCAGCCGATGTTGCCGTCCAGGGAGATGTAGGCCAGATCGAACTTGGAGGCTTCGATTTCGGCAGCGTCTTCTTCGTCCAGATCGCGGAAAGCCACGATTTCGGGGTGACGGAACAGCGCGTTGGGATCAAAGTTGAACTTGGCGTCCAGGGCCATCAGGTCGCCCTTGGAGTCGCAGTTCAGGGGGTTGATTTCCACCAGCGACGCGTCGGTGTCCATGTAGCACTTGTAGATCTTGGCGAACAGATCCACGGCCTGGTCCACGGACTTGCCTTCAAGACCGATGGCAGCTGCCACCTTGCGCGATTGCGCTTCGGTGATGCCGGTCAGGGGGTCGATCATCTCGGTGATGATCTTTTCGGGAGTGGAGTGAGCCACTTCCTCGATGTCCATGCCGCCTTCGCTGGAAGCGATCAGGGCAACCTTCTGTGTGGCGCGGTCAGTCACCAGCGACACATACAGCTCGTTCTTGATGTCGGCGCCGTCTTCGATGTACAGGCGGCGAACCTTCTGGCCTTCGGGGCCGGTCTGGTGAGTCACCAGCTGCATGCCCAGGATCTGCTCGGACAGCTTTTGCACGTCCTCGATGGACTTGGCAACCTTCACGCCGCCGCCCTTGCCGCGGCCACCAGCGTGGATCTGGGCCTTCACCACCCACACGGGTCCACCCAGCTTCTGGGCTGCTTCAACAGCCTCTTGCACGGTAAACGCAGGAATGCCACGGGGAACGGGCACACCAAATTGGCGCAAGATTTCCTTGCCTTGGTATTCATGAATCTTCATGACTTTGTCTCTCTGAACTGAGGGGAAATACCCGCTTGCCACCGACTCGGGGGAGCCTGGCCATCGGGTTCATATGACATGGCGAGCAGGAATGTACCATGCTGCACCGCGCAAAACGACACCTGAACATGCGCAAAATCCACAATTTCGCGCAACTTTGTCGTGTTCCGGAAACAGCTGCAATGCCTTGAATTCTTTAGGGAAATTATTCCTACACGATATCTTTTCTTCCCGCAACTTTCTTATGTCTTATATACGAGTTAAAGGCCTTGAGGCAGCGGCTGGCAATGTGCTGACAACCGCTAATAGCTGCTACGTCTACTGGGCCATTCGCGCGAGACTTGCCTAAAAGTCAGGCAGTGCACATCCCTGACGAGATTCAAGGACAATCACCGTTCGTAAAGCGGCAATGGTGCCGCAGGCAGCGGCATATAAACCAAGAAATGCGCGCGCCGGTGCAGGAGAAAATGCAATGGCAAAAGTCTTTATTGACGGAGAAGCAGGAACCACGGGTCTGCAGATCCGTGATCGTCTGGTCGATTTCGCAGGTGTGGAACTGGTCAGCATCGACCCCGCACTGCGCAAGGACCCGGCCGCCAAACGCTCTCTGATTGCCGGTGTGGATCTGGTCATCCTCTGCCTGCACGACGATGCAGCCCGCGAAACAGCAGCCATGGTGGACTCCATCACCGCAGAAACCGGCCGCGCCATCAAGATCATCGACGCCTCCACCGCCCACCGCACGGCCGCAGGCTGGGTCTATGGCTTCCCCGAACTGCGCGCCGGGCAGCTCGACGCCGTGAAGAGCGCCACCCGCGTCTCCAACCCCGGCTGCTACGCCACGGGCGCCATCGCCCTGCTGGCGCCGCTGGTGGCTGCGGGCCTGATTCCCGCCGACTACCCCGTGAGCCTGCCTTCCGTGTCCGGCTACACCGGCGGCGGCCGCACCATGATCGAAGCCTATGAAGGCGGCGATGCCGCACCTTACGAGGCCTACGCCCTGGGCCTGTCGCACAAGCACATTCCCGAAATCCTGCACTACACCGGCATGACCCGCCGCCCCGTGTTCATCCCCGCCGTGAGCAACTTTGCCCAGGGCATGCTGGTGCAGCTGCCGCTGCACCTGGATCTGCTGCCCGGCGCACCCAAGGCCGCCGACCTGCACGACGCGCTGGCCAGCCACTACGCCCGAACCAATACCAGCGCCAACTGGGTCAGCGTGCTGCCGCCCACGGACGACAACAAGCTGGCCGCCGACACCCTGGCCAATACCAACAAGCTGGAGCTGCGCGTGTTTGCCAACGAGCAATACCGCCAGGCCGTGCTGATCGCGCGCCTGGACAATCTGGGCAAGGGTGCCAGCGGCGCTGCCGTGCAGAACCTGCAGATCATGCTGGGCCTGTGAGCGCGCCCAGCCAGTGCTGAAACGGCCCGAAGGGCCGTTTTTTTTTGACTTTGCGCCGATGATCAGCACTTGGCCCCGCCCCGAACAAACAATAAAATCAATAGCTTACAGCGCCCTCCAGTCAATGAATTCAATGCAGAAAATGCATCAAATCATTGCCTACATTGCGCACAAAGCTCCTGTTTTAAAAGCGCCTCCCCATGAACCCCACTGAAGCCGCCGCCCGGCGTGCCACGCTTATCGGCCTGCTGGCCGTGCTCTGCTGGAGCTGCACCGTGGGCCTGATGCGTGCCGTGGCAGAGCCGCTGGGTGCCGTCGGCGGCGCGGCCTGCCTCTACACCATGGCCGCCATCTGCGTTGCCGCAGCACGCGGGCGCAAAGGCTGGCGCGAGCTGGCACGCTGGCGCAGCATGCACCCGGCCTATCTCTGGGGCTGCGGCCTGCTGTTTGTGGTCTATGAAATTTGCCTGTCCGTAGCCGTGGGCCTGGCCCACGACCGCAGCCAGGCCATGGAAATCGGGCTCATCAACTATCTCTGGCCCAGCCTCACCATCGTGCTGGCCGTGCTGTGCGGCCAGCAGGCGGCTCGCTGGTGGCTGTGGCCAGGCGTGCTGATCTGCCTGTGGGGTCTGGCGCGCGTGCTGGGCGGCGACAGCTTCAGCCTGCCGGTCATGTGGAGCCATGTGCTGGGCAACCCGCTGGCCTATGGAATGGGTTTTGCTGCCGCCCTGCTCTGGCCGGCCTACTCGCTGCTGGCGCGCCGCTATGGCTCAGGCTTCAACGCCGTGGGTCTGTTCGTGACCTGGACTGCCATCGCGCTGTGGCTCAAGTGGCTGATGCTGGGCGAGCCACAGCCCATGCTCTGGAGCTGGCTGACCACTGGCCAGCTCTTGCTGGTCGGGGCGCTCACGGCACTGGGCTACAGCTGCTGGGAGCACGGCATCCAGCATGGCAAGCTGGCCCTGCTGGCTGCAGCGTCCTATTTCACACCGGTGCTCTCGGCGCTGATGGCCAGTGCACTGCTGCAGGTGCTGCCGGGCTGGAGCTTTTGGCAAGGCGTGGCACTGGTAACGCTGGGTTCGCTGGTCTGCTGGTGGGCAACGCGCACGCCTGCGCCGGCATAGGCCTCAGGTCAGCCAGATGCCAAGGCCCAATACCACCGCATGCACGGCCATCACAATCCACAGCAGCGTCCACGACGGCTCGGCCATCTCCTGCAGCAGGCTCTGAATCTTTTCGCCCAGAAAGGCACGCAGCGCCGGGTCTCCCCGGCTGGCTTGCTCACCCCACTCGGCACGCGTCTGGCCCCATTCGTCCATCAACTCGGACAGCGGCAGGCGATTGAGCACCGTGCGCACCACCCATTGCACCGCCCGGCCATCGCCAATCCAGGGTTTCAGATGCTCCATGGCCGTGCTCATGTTCAGCAGGTCGGCGGTTTTGTGCAGCGCCTTGTGCGCACGGGGCATGGACTCGATGCGCTGCGCCAGCATCTCGGCCAACCGCTGCGACAAGCCCTGTCCATAACGTGCCACCAGCTTGCCAGTGGCGCGGGCGCGCCCGATCTGCAGACCCACCATCACATAGGCCGGGATGATGAACACCAGCAGCAGCGCCACCACCAGCGACGGCGAAAACAGCAGGGCGATGAGAGCCCCCGCGCCACCTGCATGGGCCGCCGCAGGCATGCCCGGCCCGTCCAGACGCAGGAAGTAGAAAGCGGCCGAGGTGCAGCCCAACACCAGAGCCAGCGCAATGCCGAGCATCAAGCCACCCAGCAGGGATTTGCCAGCGCTCAGGCCGACGCGCAAGGCGGACGGAGTATCCGGATTCGAAGCAGTTGAGGGCATGCATTGTCCTTTTCGTCACGGAGTCTAACGGTCGCGGGCTGCGTGCAGTTCTCAGCCCGCGTCATCACTTTCGTCGAACGCCGAGTATGGAGCCTCGCGCAAAACCCGCGATGCCACGGCAGAAGAAAAGCCCCGCGACGCCATGAAACGCAGCTGTTTGGCCTTTTCCTTGATATCGGCAGGCGGCGTACCAAAGCGCTTGCGCCACAGCTCGCGGGCGCGTTCCAGCTCGGTATCGCGCAGTTGCTCGCTCGCGTTGCGCACCACTTCATCGTCCAGCCCTTTGCTGCGCAACTCCTGCACCAGCCGCGCCGTGCCAAAGCGGCTGGACTTGCTGTGAATGACGGAATCCACCACCCGCTGCACGCTGATGAAGCCGCGCTTTTCCAGCTCATCGAGAATGGCCCGCAGGTCATCACCCTCTTCCACATATGGAGCCAGCTTGCGCTGCAACTCCAGCCGCGAATGCTCGCGCTGCCCCAGCAGCTTCAGGGCTCGGCCTTTGAGTGAAAGCTTGGCAAAGCTCACGACGCATCTCCAGAAACAAAAAGGCGCAGGACGAACCTGCGCAAAGATGGCAAACCTTTTGAGCAATGAGGCCCGCACTCAAACACTGGCGTTCACCAAGCCAGGGACATCAAGCAAGGGCCGCACCGCTGCGAGGATGTCGTCCCCTTTCGCGAAAGGCGCATAGCGCCTTCAGGGGAAGAATCAACCTTCAATCACTCCGTCCTTGTCCACCTTGCCCTTGCCACCCTTGGCAGGCTTGGCTTCGGCAGCCGCAGCACCGTCCACAGGCAGCAGCTTGATGCCCAGGCTATCGCGCACCTTGTTTTCGATTTCGATGGCCAGCGCGGGGTTCTCGCGCAGGAACTCACGCGAGTTGTCACGGCCCTGGCCGATTTTTTCGCCGTTGTAGGCATACCAGGCACCGCTCTTTTCCAGAATCTTGGCGTTCACGCCCATGTCCAGAATCTCGCCTTCGCGGCTGATGCCTTCACCAAACAGAATGTCGAACTCTGCCGTCTTGAAGGGGGGCGAGACCTTGTTCTTCACGACCTTGACCTTGGTTTCGTTGCCGATGGCCTCGTCGCCCTTCTTGATGGTGCCGGTGCGGCGGATATCCAGACGCACGGAGGCATAGAACTTCAGCGCATTGCCGCCGGTGGTGGTCTCGGGCGAGCCGAACATCACGCCGATCTTCATGCGGATCTGGTTGATGAAGATGACCATGCAGTTGGTCTTCTTGATGGTCGCCGTCAGCTTGCGCAGGGCCTGGCTCATCAGGCGGGCCTGCAGGCCGGGCAGGGCGTCGCCCATCTCGCCTTCGATTTCGGCCTTGGGCGTCAATGCGGCCACCGAGTCGATGACGATCAGGTCCACGGCTCCCGAGCGCACCAGACTGTCGCAGATCTCCAGTGCCTGCTCACCGGTGTCGGGCTGGCTGATCAGCACGTCGCTGAGGCTCACGCCCAGCTTCTGGGCGTAGCTGGTGTCCAGCGCATGTTCGGCGTCGATAAAGGCGCAGGTGCCGCCCTGCTTTTGCATCTCGGCAATGACCTGCAGCGTCAGCGTGGTCTTGCCCGAGGATTCGGGGCCGTAGATTTCGATCACGCGGCCGCGCGGCAGACCGCCTACGCCCAGCGCGATATCCAGACCCAGAGAGCCGGTGGAGACGACCTGAATGTCTTCGATGGCCTCACCTTCACCGAGCTTCATGATGGTGCCCTTGCCGAACTGCTTTTCGATCTGGGCCAGGGCTGCAGCCAGGGCTTTGGCTTTTTCGCTGTTGGCGTCGTTGGTCTTGGCGATGGCGTTCATATCAGGCTCCGAAGTAGGTGAATGACTGTCTGTGACCAGCCCTGTTTTTGTATTCAGGCTGGATGCTTGAACAGTAGTTTAGAGGCTGATACTGAAAATTTATTTAACTATTTAGTCAGTTTGCCTTACCATTTATCCATGTCAGAAATCGCCCCCGTCACCCCACCCGCCGATGCCTGGCGCCAGACCCATCTGGGCCGTTTGCTCGGCCATGCCATGCGCCGCTTCGATGCGCGCGTGCTGCAGCTCATGGCGCGTGCAGTGGAGGTGCCGCTGGCGTTATCCAATCTGGCGGCGCGCGACAAGGTGGGGGCAGCCCATATCCACATCACGCGCCATCTGTCGCTGGCTGGCGACCGGCTCACCGATCTGGCCGACAAGGCCGGCATGACCAAGCAGGCCATGGCCGATCTGGTGACGCAGTGCGAAGCCTGGGGCCTGGTCACGCGCGAGGCCGACCCGCATGATGCGCGCGCCAGACGCGTGCGCTTCACCGATGCGGGTCTGGCCTGGCTGCAGGCTTTTCACGACGCCGTAAGCCAGGCAGAGGCCGAATTTCGCGAAGCCGTAGGCACGGATGTGGCCACCGTGGTCGCGCTGGGCCTGGAAGCCTATGCAGAAGGCTACTGAGATTCGACGCCTGTAAGCGGCTGTCGAGAATTGCCCTGAACGGCCATGAGCCATCCCTACAATGGCAGCAAAAGTGCAAACAGGCACACATAACAAGCAGGAGACACACATGCGCATACTGATTGCCGAAGACGACCAGGTGCTGGCAGACGGCCTGCTGCGCACGCTGCGCAGCTCGGGCGCCGTCGTCAGCCATGTGGCCAATGGCAGCGAGGCCGATACCGCCTTGCTGACCAGCAGCGAATTCGATTTGCTGATTCTCGATCTGGGCCTGCCAAAGGTGCACGGTCTGGAAGTGCTCAAGCGCCTGCGTGGGCGCGGCGATGCGCTTCCGGTACTGATTCTCACGGCCGCCGATTCGATCGAAGAGCGCGTACAGGGCCTGGACTATGGTGCTGACGACTACATGGCCAAGCCGTTTGCGCTGTCCGAGCTGGAAGCGCGCGTGCGCGCCCTCACGCGCCGCGGCATGGGCGGCGCCAGCTCCACCATCAA
Organism: Comamonas testosteroni; assembly: GCF_000761245.1. Classification (GTDB taxonomy): domain Bacteria; phylum Pseudomonadota; class Gammaproteobacteria; order Burkholderiales; family Burkholderiaceae_C; genus Comamonas; species Comamonas testosteroni_C. The sequence goes on from NZ_AWOR01000078.1 coordinate 207,363, forward strand.
GCACGGCCCGCTGGTCTATGACCAGACCGGCCGGGTCGCCACCATCGACGGCAAGATGGTGGAGCTGTCGGCGCGCGAGCTGGGCCTGCTGGAGGTGCTGCTGCAGCGCGCGGGCCGCCTGGTCAGCAAGGACCAGCTGGTGGAGCGCCTGTGCGAATGGGGCGAAGAGGTGAGCAACAACGCCATCGAGGTCTATATCCACCGCCTGCGCAAGAAAATCGAGAAAGGCCCGATCCGCATCGCCACCGTACGTGGCCTCGGTTACTGCCTGGAAAAGATAGCCCCCCCCTGAGCGGCTGCGCCTAGGCGGCCCCGCCGCTTCCCCCCGAGGGGGACGATGGCCTTTGCTGCGGGGCGGCCCTTGCTGGCCATCCCTGAGTTGGAATACGCCAGTTTTACAAGCATGAAAATTTTTCAGCGTGAGCAGCGATCCCTCTTTGGCGAGATCCTCGACTGGATGCTCACGCCGCTGCTTCTGCTCTGGCCCGTGAGCCTGGCGCTGACCTGGCTGGTGGCCCAGGGTCTGGCCAACAAGCCCTTCGACCGCGCGCTGGAGTACAACGCCCAGGCCCTGGCCCAGCTGGTCATCGTGCAACGCGGCAAGGTGCAGTTCAATCTGCCGCAGTCGGCCAGCGAGATCCTGCGCGCCGATGAATCGGACACGGTGTTCTTCCAGGTCAGCGGCACCAGGGGCGAATATCTGGCGGGCGAGCGCGACCTGCCCCGCCCGCCCGCCGTCGACGAGGACCCGCCCACCGGCACGGTGCTGCTGCGCGATGAGGAATACAAGGGCATTGACCTGCGCGTGGCCTATATCTGGGTGCGCATGCCGCTGCCCGGCGAGCCCAGCGCTCTGGTGCAGGTCGCGGAAACACGCGAAAAGCGCAGCGTGCTGGCCACGGAAATCATCAAGGGCGTGATGCTGCCGCAGTTCGTCATCCTGCCGCTGGCCGCCCTGCTGGTGTGGCTGGCGCTGGCACGCGGCATCAAGCCGCTGCACCGGCTCGAAGAGCGCATCCGCGCGCGCAAGCCCGAGGATCTCTCGCCCATCAACCACAAGGATGTGCCGCTGGAGGTGGTGCCGCTGGTCGATTCGGTCAACGATCTGCTGCAGCGGCTGCATGACTCCATCGCCACGCAAAAGCGCTTTCTGGCCGACGCCGCCCACCAGCTCAAGACCCCGCTGGCGGGGCTGCGCATGCAGGCCGACCTGGCCCAGCGCGAGGGCACGAACACCGAAGATCTGAAGCGCTCGCTGGCGCAGATCGGCCGCTCAAGCATGCGTGCCACCCATACTGTCAACCAGTTGCTGGCACTGGCACGGGCCGAGAGCGCCGTGCCCGCCATGCAGGGCAGCAACCTCGTGCGCATCGTCACCGACGTGGTGCAGGACTGCCTGCCGCGCGCCATGGACAAGCACATCGACCTGGGCTACGAGGGCGCCAGCGCCAGCACGCCCGGTGTCTGGCTCAACGGCAATGCCACGTTGCTCGCCGAGCTGGTGCGCAATCTGGTGGACAACGCCATCAACTACACGCCATCGACCAGCGAACAGCCAGGCGTGGTCACCGTGCGCGTGCAGGCCGATCATTTCGGCCAGATTCTGCTGCTGCAGGTCGAGGACTCGGGCCCCGGCGTGCCGCTGGCCGAGCGCGAACTGATCTTCCAGCCCTTCTACCGGGCGCTGGGCTCCGAAGCCGACGGCTCCGGTCTGGGCCTGCCCATCGTCATGGAAATCGCCCGTCAGCATGGAGCGCAAGTGCTGCTGCAAGAAGCCAGGCCCGGTCATGCCCCGCCAGGGGCGCTGTTTACCGTGCGCTTCAGGGCTATGCCCGGACAGCAGTGAAGCGCAAGCTCGAAATGCACCAATTCGGTGCCTGCCTAGACTGAGAAACCGCACCAGGCTTGGCTTTGCGCCCATTTGCCCCGATGCGGATATCGGAAACTGCGTATTTAGCAAGTTCTCGCTTACCCTAGAATCAATTCGATCATCGGTTGCCTGAAGAGTCGCTATTTGTGCTCTGCAAGACAACAATTTGGAATCACTGGATCCTGGGAGCTTTTTGATGCAACGACGTCAATTCATCTACACCGCCGCTGCTGCCGCAGCCGCTTCTTCTTTCTCCGGCATGACCATGGCGCAGGACACATCGCGTCCTCTGCGCATCGTCGTGCCCTTCCCCGCTGGCGGCCCTACCGACATGGTGCCCCGCAATATGCAGGACGTGCTGATCAAGCTGCTGGGCGGCCAGGCCGTGGTGATTGAAAACAAGGCAGGCGCCGGCGGCTCCATCGGCATGGCCGAAGTGGCTCGCGCCACCGATGGCGTGACTTTCGGTATTGCCACCCTGTCCACCCATGGCGTGAACCCCGCCGTGTTCAAGAAGCTGCCTTACGACGCGATCAACGACTTCGTGGGCGTGACCGAGATCGTCAAGGCTCCCGGCGTGCTGGTGATCAACCCCAAGCTGATCCCCGTGAAGACTTTTGCCGAGTTTGTGGCCTACCTCAAGGCCAACCCCGGCAAGGTGTCCTATGCCACCCCCGGCAACGGCACCATCGGCCATATGTGGGGCGCCCAGTTCCTCAAGAGCACGGGCACCGAAATGCACCACATCCCCTACCGCGGCTCGGCTCCGGCCATCAACGACGTGCTGGGCAACCAGGTTCCCGTGTACTTCGACCAGGTGAACTCGTCCCTGCCCCATATCAAGTCCGGCAAGGTGCGCGCCCTGGCCGTGTCCTGGCATGAACGCCTGGACGTGCTGCCCGATGTGCAGACCTATGCGCAGGCCGGTCACCCCGATCTGAACGAGCCATCCTGGTTCGGCCTGGTGGCTCCCAAGAACACGCCCGCCGCACAAGTGGAACGTGTGCAAAAAGCCATCATTGCCGCACTCAAGGATCCCGCCGTCAAGCAGCGCATGGCTGCTCAAGGCCTGTACCCCTCGGGCACATCGAGCGCCGACTTCACCAAGCAGATCGCCAGCGAAGTGGCCAAGATGAAGAAGCTGGCCGCTGTCGCCAATATTCATCTGGACTAAAATAGGAGCTTGTTGCGCTTGTCGCAACTGGTTTTCCAATACAAAAGGCCTGCAAATGCAGGCCTTTCTTGCGATAGTAGCTACGAAAATTACTTGGCACAGGCCTGCAAGGCCTTGGGCACCAGGTTCTTGCCAGCAAGCGCCGCCACTTCGTTGCGCATGCTCGGCGTGGCCTTGGGCAGACGCAGCGCATAGGTCGTCACATCGGGGCGCTCCTGCACCACGCGCGCGGTGCGCACGCCCTGGCGCGCAAACGTGGCCAGCTGGCGCTGGGCGGCCTCTTCCGTCGAGAAACGCCCCAGCGACAGACCGGGCTCGAAGCTGCCGCCTGCGCGGTCGAAGTCGATATTCATCAGGCGCAGCTCGCCACGCTTGCGGTCCATGAATTCGGCATCGGGAAACTTGCCCATATAGACCATCCAGCGCCCGCCCTGGTGATTGGCCACGAGTTCCCAGTCGCCTTTGGGCCTGCCCGCCAGCGCACGCCGAATGCTGTCGGCCTGCGCCTCCTCGATGCCGTTGGCCTGATAGCAGGCCTCGGGCTCCTTGATGGCGGTCTTGGCATCCTTTGTGTCCTTGGCGTCCTTGGCGTCCTTGATTTCCCTGGCCGCGGCGGCTGCAGCTTCGGGCTTGCCATCCGACTTGCTTTCGGGAGCAGCGGGCGGCGCACTGTCGTCCACCGCAGGCGCTTCGGGCTCCGCAGTCTTTGCAGGTTCATCGGCCGGAGCTTGCACCGCGTCGGGCTGCTGCAGCACCAGGGCATCCGGCCTGATCTGCTCCTGAAGGCGCTGCGGCTCGGACTGCAACTCCGGCGCCAGCCCCATGCCGGCCAGATAGCCGTGGCTCCACATGTAGTAACCCGCGTTGCCCAGCAGCAAGAGCAGGAAAACGATTCTCAGCATAGGTTTCTCACATCAGTTATCCATGGGCTGCAGCCGCTCGCGGGCAGCCGAGCAAGGGCCTGGGCGGCCCCGCCGCCCCGCAGCGAGGGCTGCGTCCTTCTCCCCCTAGCGCGCAGCGCGTAGAGAGAGGAGGAAGGCGCAAAGCGCCTCAGGAGGTGCTTCATTTCAAGCCTGCAGCGGGCTGCCAGCCGGACGCACGCTGATTTCGGAACTGGTCACGGCTTGCAGCCCGGTCGCGGTGCGCACCAGAAAGCCGCCATCGGCAGCCACACCCTGAGCCATGCCGCTCGTGCCGTCGCTCAGATTCACCTCGCGTCCAGCCAGCAGATCGCGCTGGGCGAAACGCTGCATCAGCGGAGCAAAGCCATGCCGGGCAAAGCTCTGCACCTCGGCCACCAGGTTTGGCAATATGCAGGCCAGGGCCGTGGGCGCATCCAGTGCGGCATCGAGCTCCTGCAGGCAGGCCGGGGCCGTGCGCATGCCGTCACCGGGACGCGGACGCACATTGATGCCGATACCGATCACCACATAACGCGGCGCCGTCATATCGTGCTGCTGGCCGCCGACAAAGCTGGCGGTCTCGATCAGAATGCCGGCCAGCTTGCGGTCGCCCTCCAGCCACAGATCGTTGGGCCATTTGATGCCGATCTTGGGCGCAGCTCCCGCTGTGGGAAGCTGGGGCTGCAGGCTCTCGGCCACACTCACGCCCACCGCCAATGACAGCCCCGACCAGTCGCGCGGTGCCAGCGGCAGGCCCAGCGAGAACATCAGCGAATCACCGACGCCGCTGACCCAGTTGCGGCCCAGGCGGCCTCGGCCCTGGGTCTGCTGCTCGGCAATCAACAGCACCGGCTCCGTCAGCCCGTCTCGCGCGCGACGCATGAGCTCGGTATTTGAGGAGTCGATGGTCGGCAGCACCTCGACCGTAAAGCCCGGCAACTGCGGTGCAATGGCTTCCCACAAGGCTTCGGCATTCCAGTGAATCGGCTGAGTCATTTTTTATCTATCCAAATCTAAAAACCGTCAGCGCACTCCAAAACCGGCGCGCCCTGAAACCAGAGACAGCAAGCAAGGGCCGCCCCGCAGCAAGGCTGTCGTCCCCCTCCGCGAAGCAGAGAGGGGGAAGCGGCGCAGCCGCTCAGGCGGTGCCTGCAGGCATCGGAGGCTTCCAGCCCCTTTTCGGCGCCAGCATGGTGCCTCGGCAGTTCGCAGCGCCGCAGTAGCAGGCATATTCCGCCTTGAGCTTGGCCGTATAGCGCTCCTCCACCATCAGGCCATAGTCGTAGTTCAGTTCTTCGCCCGCTGCAATATTGCGCAGCGCCACGATATAGACGCGACCGTCGATCTCGTCGGTATAGCAGTTGGGCGCGCAGCTGTGGTTGATCCAGCGCGAGGAGTTGCCCTTGTGCGTGGCGTCTATCACCCGCTCATCGTCGACCTGAAAGTAAAAAGTGTGATTGGGCTGGCTGGGATCATGCGGATGACGATCCTGCGCCTCCTGCCAGTCAATCACTTCGCCCACGTACTCAATAAGGGTTTCGCCTTGCGCAATATCCTGCGCGGCGAAAACGCCTTTGCCATGAACGCCGGAGCGCCGGGTCTGGATACGGCGGCCCGTTGAAGAGGCCAGTGATGTGCGGGGCATGTTTTCTCTGATACTTTGAATATGCACACATGTGCGCATGCGCGCGCGTGAGAAGCGAATTGTATGAGCCTGAGTTTTGATTCGGGTTCAGGTGGTTAATGACGACGAGAACACACAATGACTAAAACCCTGGTGATTGCAGAGAAGCCTTCTGTCGCACAGGACATCGTCCGTGCGCTGACCCCGGTGGCAGGCAAGTTCGAAAAACACGATGACTATTTCGAATCCGACAGCTATGTGGTGACCAGTGCGGTCGGCCACCTGGTGGAGATTCAGGCGCCCGAAGAATTCGACGTCAAGCGCGGCAAATGGAGTTTTGCCAATCTGCCGGTCATTCCCCCGCGCTTTGATCTCAAGCCCGTGGACAAGACCAAGACCCGCCTGAACGCCGTGGTCAAGCAGGCCAAGCGCAAGGATGTGACCGAACTCATCAATGCCTGTGACGCGGGCCGCGAGGGTGAGCTGATCTTCCGCCTGATCGAGCAATACGCAGGCGGTGCCAAGGGCGGCCTGGGCAAACCCGTCAAGCGCCTGTGGCTGCAATCCATGACGCCGCAGGCGATTCGCGACGGCTTCAACAACCTGCGCAGCGACCAGCAGATGCAGGGCCTGGCCAGCGCCGCGCGCAGCCGCTCCGAAGCCGACTGGCTGGTGGGCATCAACGGCACGCGCGCCATGACGGCCTTCAACTCACGCGACGGCGGCTTCTTCCTGACCACCGTGGGCCGCGTGCAGACGCCCACCCTGTCCCTGGTGGTGGAGCGCGAGGAAAAGATCCGCAAATTCGTCAGCCGCGACTACTGGGAAGTGCACGGCGCTTTCGACGCCCAGGCCGGCCAGTACCTGGGCAAGTGGTTCAACCCGCAGTGGAAGAAGTCGGACGATGCCGAGGCCAAGGCCGACCGCCTGTGGAACAAGGCCGATGCCGAAGTGATTGCCGCTGCCGTGCAGGGCAAGCCGGCCCATGTGACGGAAGAGAGCAAGCCCACCACCCAGGCATCGCCCCTGCTGTTCGACCTGACCAGCCTGCAGCGCGAGGCCAACGGCAAGTTCGGCTTCTCGGCCAAGACCACGCTGGCGCTGGCGCAAAGCCTGTACGAACGTCACAAGGCCCTGACCTACCCGCGTACCGACTCGCGCGCCCTGCCCGAGGACTATCTGCCCGTGGCACGCCAGACCTTCGACATGCTGGCCACCAGCGGCATGCGCCATCTGGCGCCCTTTGCCCAGCAGGCCATCAACGACAACTACATCCGCCCCACCAAGCGCGTTTTCGACAACAGCAAGGTGTCGGATCACTTTGCCATCATCCCGACCACGCAGGCCCCTTCCGGCCTGTCGGAAGCCGAGCAGAAGCTGTACGACCTGGTCGTGCGCCGCTTCATGGCGGTGTTCTTCCCCAGCGCCGAATATCAGGTCACCACGCGCATCAGCAAGGTGGAGCAGCACAGCTTCAAGACCGAGGGCAAGGTGCTGGTCAAGCCGGGTTGGCTGGCCATCTACGGCAAGGAAGCCGCCAACGAGGTGGAGGACGCCAAGGAAGGCGACAAGGGCCAGCCCCTGGTGGCCGTGCAACCCGGCGAGCAGCCGCGCACCCACCACGCCGATGTCAAGAGCCTCAAGACCAAGCCGCCGGCACGCTACTCCGAAGCCACGCTGCTGGGAGCCATGGAAAGCGCCGGCAAGCAGATCGACGACGATGAGCTGCGCGAAGCCATGCAGGAAAAAGGCCTGGGCACGCCAGCCACGCGCGCGGCCATCATCGAAGGCCTGCTGACGGAAAAGTACATGCTGCGCGAAGGCCGCGAGCTCATCCCCACGGCCAAGGCCTTCCAGTTGATGACGCTGCTGCGCGGTCTGGAAGTCGAGGAGCTGTGCCGCGCCGATCTGACCGGCGAATGGGAATTCAAGCTGTCGCAGATGGAAAAAGGCCAGCTCTCACGCGAAGCCTTCATGCAGCAGATCCAGGCCATGACCGAGAAGCTGGTCAAGAAGGCCAAGGAATACGACCGCGACACCATTCCCGGTGACTACGCGACGCTCTCCACGCCCTGCCCCAACTGCGGCGGCGTAGTCAAGGAAAACTACCGCCGCTACGCCTGCACGGGCGCCAATGGCGCCAGCGAAGGCTGCGGCTTCTCGTTCACCAAGTCGCCGGCCGGCCGCACCTTCGAGACGGCCGAAGCCGAGCAACTGCTGCGCGAGCGCCGCATCGGCCCGCTGGAAGGCTTCCGCTCCAAGGCCGGCTGGCCGTTTGTGGCCGAGGTCGCCATCGTGCGTGATGAGGAAAACAGCAACTTCAAGCTGGAATTCGACTTCGGCGACGACAAGGACTCTGAGGACACGGGCGAGATCGTGGACTTTGCCCACCAGCAAAGCCTGGGCCCCTGCCCCAAGTGCGGCTCGCCCGTCTTCGAGCATGGTGCCAACTATGTCTGCTCCAAGGCCGTGCCCACGCTGGCCCAGACCACGCCCAGCTGCGACTTCAAGAGCGGCCAGATCATTTTGCAGCAGCCCATCGAGCGCGAGCAGATGAGCAAGCTGCTGCAGACCGGCAAGACCGATCTGCTGGAGAAGTTCGTCTCCAACCGCACGCGCCGCAACTTCAAGGCCTTCCTGGTCTGGGATGGTGCTGCAGGCAAGGTGAACTTCGAGTTCGAGCAGCGCGAAAGCAAATACCCGGCACGCAAGACGGCTGGCGCAGCGGCGGCCAAAACCACGACGGCTGCCGCCAAGAAAACAGGCACGGCAGCCAAGAAGACCGCCGCCAAGACAGCGACCAAGACCGCTGCGGTGAAAAAGCCCCGCACCGTGAGCGCCACGCTCAAACCCAGCGCCGACCTGGCCGCCGTGATCGGCAGCGAGCCCACCTCGCGCCCCGACGTGATCAAGAAGCTCTGGGACTACATCAAGGCCAACGGCCTGCAGGACGCCAAGGACAAGCGCGCCATCAACGCCGACGCCAAGCTCAAGCCGGTGTTCGGCAAGGAGCAGATCAGCATGTTCGAGCTGGCCGGCATTGTGGGCAAGCATGTGAGCTGATCGCCAGCCTTGCCGCGATGACCAACCAGGACCGCCACGGCTTGCCGCTGGCGGTCTTTTTCATTTCAGGCAGCGCAAGGCGTTCAGATAGCCGGATATGGCCGTGTTGGCACGCTGGCGCAGCAAGTCCAGATCCGGCAGTGCATCGGCGGCCAGATAGCTGTGATTGAACAGGCCGTACAGAATGCACTGGCTCACCCGTGCAGCATCGCGCACCGGGTAGTCCGGGGGCAGATCGACGGCCTGCTCTATGGCTGCGGCCCAGGCATCCACAAAGCGTTCGAACATCTTGCGGTAGGCCTCGGAAGTGGAGTAGTGGCGCTCCAGCAGATAGTGGGCACCCCATTCATCTGCCCGCTCACGGTGCGCCTGCAACTGCGACTCGATCACCGCCTCGGCAATCTGCATCAGCGGCTGGCCCGAATGGCTTGCGGTCACGCCGCGAATGCCCAGCAGCAGTGACTTGGAGCGCAGATGCAGGCAAACCTTGGCCAGGTCTTCCTTGCCCGAGAAGTACTCGTAGAAGCTGCCCAGCCCGGTGCCCGCCACCAGGACGATCTCGCGCACGGTGATTTCCGCGTAACTGCGCTCAAGCAAAAGCCGAACAAAGGCGTCCTGCAGGGACTGAAACGTCTGCCGCGCACGGGACTGCAAAGGGCGGCGACGCCCTGCTGTCGCGGTCGAAGGAGTGCGTGGTTTCATGCTGGCCAAATCCGAACACCTTTTTTGCACGGTTTCCTAGAATTTTTGACAGGTACTTCGATGCCATTGTGCATTGCGGCCTGGTGAATAAAAAATTCTTATGAGAGGACGGAGACAAGCATGCACCCTCGTATTTCCACTCCCCTGGCGGCAGTGGCTCTGGCCTGCGCATCACTCGTTCACGCGCAGCCGGCCACGGTGGTGAAGATTGCCTCGCTGGATGCCATGAGCGGGCCCATGGCGGGGCTGGGCCTGAATGTGCTCAAGAGCTTCCAGTACAGCGCCAGGCTTGCCAACGAGCAAAGCTGGGCCGGTGCTGTGAAGTTCGAGGTCGTGCCATTCGACAACCGCCTCTCCGCACAGGAGGCGCTGAGCCAGCTCAACTCCATCATCGGACAGAACATCCGCTATGTGGTGCAGGGTGCCAGCTCCTCGGCCGTGGGCCTGGCACTGCAGGAGGCCATCGAAAAGCACAACAGCCGCAACCCCGGCAAGGAAATCATCTACCTGAACTATGCGGCCCAGGCACCACAGATGACCAATGCCAGGTGCAGCTACTGGCACTTTCGCACCGATGCGAATTCGGACATGAAGGTGGCCGCGCTGACCTCTTACCTGGCCGGGCAAAAGCAGGTGAAGCAGGTCTTTCTGCTCAACCCCAACTATGCCTACGGCCAGGAAGTCTCGCGCGCCGCACGCAGCATGCTGGCGGCCAAGCGCCCCGACCTGAAGATCGTGGGCGATGACTTCCACCCGCTGGGCCAGGTCAAGGATTACGCCCCCTATATCGCCAAGATCAAGCAATCCGGGGCCGATGCCGTCATCACTGCGGACTTCGGTGCCGATCTGGCACTGATCGTGCGCGCCGCACGCGAAGCTGGCTTGAGCACGGACTTCTACACCCTCAACGGCAACAACTTCGGGGTGCCCAGCGCCATGGGTGCGGCAGGGCAGGGCCGGGTCAAGCTGATCTCGGCCTTCAGCCCCAACTCCGAGCCGCTGATGAGCAGCCCGCTGCTGCCGGGCTTCAAGCGCCAGTTCAACGAGGACTTCATCAACGGCCTGGGCCACAACGCCATGCTGATGCTGGCCCAGGCCATGCGCGAGGCAAAGTCCGTGGAACCTGCCGCCGTCGCGGCCAGGATGTCGGGCATGCGCTTCGAGGGCATCAACGGCCCCGTGGAAATGCGCAAGAGCGACCACCAGGCCCAGCAACCCATCCATGTGCTGAGCTGGGAAAAAGTGGACGACAAGACCGTGGTGCATGACCAGGAAGGAACGGGCCTGGGATGGAAGCCCGTCAGCATGGTTTCCGCGCAGGCGGCCAGCCTGGACACCAGCTGCAAGATGAAGCGGCCCTCCTGAACCCGCACCCTGGCGGGCCCTGACCGCCCGTTGCGCATGACATAGAAATCACAAAGCCCTGCGCACTGCTGCGGGCAGGGCCACATAGCAAGGAAGAGACATCATGACTGGCATCCATCCCCATAACCAGGCCCCGGAACTCAAGGACTACAACGTCTACACCAGCGACCCGGTGCTGCAGCGTGCCGTGACTCGCGGCGGCGCACAGTGGCGCGACCCGGAGCTGCAACGCCAGGGCGCGGAATATGGCGCCGAAGCCACGCTGCGTGCCGCAGAAGAAGCCAACCACTTCGAGCCCGAGCTGCACACGCATTCGCCCGCAGGCGACCGTATCGACCAGGTGCGCTTTCACCCCGCATGGCACCAGATGATGACGATTGCACGGCGCAACGGCATCTCCAACCTGCCCTTCACCGACAAGCGGCAGACGGCCTGGGCCGCCTATGGCGCATCGCTGTTCATGCACAGCCAGATCGAGTCCGGCTCTACCTGCCCGACGACCATGACCAAGGCCAGCATTCCGCTGGTGCGCATCAACCCCCAGCTCAATGCGGCGCTGGGGCCGCTGCTGGAATCCACCGACTACGACGCGCGCGACATTCGCGCCGAGAGCAAGCGCGCCATCACCGTGGGCATGGGCATGACGGAGCGTCAGGGCGGCAGCGATGTGCGCAGCAACACCACGCGCGCCGTGGCCCTGAACCCATCGGGCAGCAGCGGCCCCTGGGGCGAAGAATACCTGATCACCGGCCACAAGTGGTTCTTCTCGGCCCCCATGTGCGATGGGCATCTGGTGCTGGCCAAGACCGAGGAGCGCGGCCCCACCTGCTTTTTCGTGCCGCGCTGGCGGCCCGACGGCAGCAAGAACGCCATTCATATCCAGCGCCTCAAGGACAAGGTGGGCAACCGCTCCAACAGCAGCAGCGAAGTGGAGTTCGACAACGCCTGGGGCGTGCTCATAGGCCAGGAAGGCCGCGGCATTTCCACCATCATCGAAATGGCCACCTACACCCGCCTGGACTGTGCGCTGTCCAGTGCAGGCTTCATGCGCCAGGCCCTGGTGCAGGCCCTGCACTACACGCGCAACCGCCATGCCTTCGGCCTGCCCCTTGCAGAGCAGCCGGTGATGACCGGCCTGCTGGCCGATATGGCGTTGGAATCCGAAGCCGCCACCTGGCTGGCCATGGATCTGGCCGCACGCTTTGGCTCCGAAGACCCTCTGGATCAGGCCTGGCGCCGCATCGTCACGCCAGCTGCCAAGTTCTGGAACTGCAAGCGTGCCGTAGGCTACACGGGCGAAGCCATGGAAGTCTTCGGCGGCAACGGCTATGTGGAGACCGGCCCCATGGGGCGCTTGTTCCGCGAAGCACCCGTCAACTCCATCTGGGAAGGGTCGGGCAACGTCATGTGCCTGGATGTGCTGCGCGCCATTGCCCGCAACCCGGACGACGCCCATCTGCTGCTGGACCATCTGCGTGAAGTCGGCTCCGAGGAGGCCGTGCTGCGTGCGCAGGTGGACAAGCTGCGCCAGGCCGTCACCCTGCCCCCTCAGGAGCTGGAGCGCGAGGCTCGCCGCTTCACCCAGCGCCTGGCCGTCACGGTGCAAGCCACACTGATGCTGCAGCATGCGGGCAGCGACAGTGCCTCGGCCTTCCTCGGCAGCCGCTTCGACCCGGACTGGGGCCCGGTGGCAGGTGTTGCCTGCGCCAGCAGCGACCCAGCCGCCCTGCTGCGCAATGCCTGGACTGGCTGAGGAGGACACCAGCAATGATGAATTTCATTTCCCTGCTCGACCAGCAGGCACGTACGCGCCCCGAAAAACTGGCGCTGCGCGCCGACGGCCAGGACTGGAGCTATGCCGCGCTGGCGCTGGCCGGCCGCCGAGCCGCCACCGTGCTCTATGAGCAAGGCGTGCGCCAGGGCGACAAGGTAGGCCTGCTGTGCTTCAACACCCCGGGCTTCGTGTTTGCGCTGCTTGGCGCCTGGCGGCTGGGCGCGGTCGTCGTGCCCATCAACCACAAGCTGCAGGCCCCGGAAGTGAGCTACATACTGCGCCACTCGGGTGCTCGACTGTGCCTTGTGGATGGTGCGCGCGCTTCGCTGATCACCGCTATCCAGGCCGAACCACAGCCGCTGGCCGACATGCAGTGGCTGAGCACAGCTTCTGCCGCCGAAGGCCTGGACTGCTTCGATGAGCTGCTGGCGCAGGCTGCGCCCTGCGGCGACGCGCATGGCCGACCTGCGCCACACGCGCTGGCCGAGATTCTCTACACCTCCGGCACCACGGGCCAGCCCAAGGGCTGCCTGCACAGCCATGCCAATGTCTTCCACGCCGCCCTGTGTGCAGCGGCGGCCACCTCGCTGGCTCCCACGGAGCGCACGCTGATCGCCATGCCCATATGGCACTCGTCGCCGCTGAACAACTGGTTTTTGGGCACCTTGCTCATGGGCGGCACCGCCGTGCTGATGCGTGAATATGCGCCCAGGGAGTTTCTGGAAACGCTGGCGCAGGAACGCATCAGCTTCACCTTTGGCGCACCGATTGCCTTTCTGGCACCGCTGTCCGTGGTGCCCGATGTGGCCAGCTACGACTTCAGCGCCATGCGATTGTGGGCCTACGGCGGTGGCCCGCTGGGCGCGGACATGGCACGCAAGCTGGCTCAGGCCTATCGCAGCGACCGCTTCATGCAGGTCTATGGCATGACCGAATCAGGCCCTCTGGGTACCGTGCTCTACCCCGAAGAGGCCGTGGCCAAGGCAGGCTCCATAGGTCGCTGCGCCATACCCGGCGTTGAACTGGAAGTGCGCCGTCAGGACGGCGGCCTGTGCGGCCCCGGCCAAGTGGGCGAGATCTGCCTGCGCTCTGCGGCCATGATGCAAGGCTATCTGGACAACCCCGAGGCCACGGCCGCCGTGCTGGACGAGCAGGGCTGGTATCGCAGCGGCGACCTGGCGCGCGTGGACGAGGACGGCTATCTCTACATCGTGGACAGACTCAAGGACATGATCGTTACCGGCGGCGAGAACGTCTACTCCAAGGAAGTGGAAGACGTGCTCTGCACCCACCCCAACGTGCAGGACGTGGCCGTCATCGGCCGCCCTCATCCCGAATGGGGCGAGACCGTGGTGGCAGTGCTGACCCTGAAGCCCGGCAAGACGCCGGACCATGACGATCTGCGCCAGTTCATGGAGACCAGGCTGGCTCGCTACAAGATTCCGCGCATCTTCGAAGTCCGTGACACACTGCCACGCACCGCGACCGGCAAGCTGCTCAAGCACATGCTGCGCGGCAGCATGACCAGCCACTGAGGGCAGAGGCACTGCCGCCTGGCTGCTCACTGGGCGGCTCCTTGGGCCGCTCCGCCCCGGCAGGAGCCGCCCGGAGCCATCCACAGAAGCTCGGCACCTCATTCATGTCCAAGGCTGGTGGCGCTTTCGTCGGGGCCGACGATGCATGCGCCGCCCCCGGGTAACACGGATGACATGGACGGGTCTTTGCAATCCGCTATAAGCAGTGATATGCAACTGAACCACGACCTGCTGACGGAGCGCCCAGCGCGCCAAGTCTCCCTCTCGGGAGCCTCCAATTTCCGTGATCTGGGCGGATATCGGGGCCTGGACGGCCGCCACCTGCAATGGGGCAAGCTGTACCGCTCCGCCCATCTGGCGCATTTGACGCAGCAGGACCTGGAACAACTGCAAAAGCTGGGCATCCACCGCAGCGCAGACTTTCGCGGCGAAGGTGAAAGCGCGCATCTCTCCTATGACTGGCCCAGGATCGAACGCCATGCCCTGATCGTCGAACCCACGGTAGTGCAGCGCGCCCAGTCCATGATGGAGCAGGGCCGCCACCTCAGCAGCCGCGACACAGAGGAGCTGATGCATGACACCTACCGCAGCTTTGTGAACGTGTACGGCAATCGCTTTGCACAGTTCCTCGCGCTGCTGCAGCTCAGCGATGCGCCACTGGTCTTTCACTGCACGGCCGGCAAGGACCGCACGGGTTGGGCCGCTGCCCTGCTGCTGACAGCCCTGGGTGTGGACGATGAGCAGATCATGGAAGACTATCTGCTGACGAATCAATACTTCAGACGCCCCGCCCAGATGTACGGCCAGCTGTCCGAAGAGGCTCTGGATGCGCTGTGGCGCGTGCAGCCGTCCTACCTGATGGCCTCGGTCGATGTGGTGCGCGCCCAGCATGGCAGCGTGGACCGCTATCTGACCCAGGTGCTGGGTATAGATGGTGCTGCGCGTGAGCGACTGGCCGAGCTGTATCTGGAGACCTGATCAAATTTGATAGCTGTCAATGCTTATCGTGAATTGGTTTCATACCAATCTCAGGCATAACAAGCTGTTACGACAGGGGATCTTCGGCCCGCTACCATGGGCCATAAGCCGCAATGGATGCGGTCAAGGAAATGCAGATGCGCAAATGGCTCACCCTGGCCGCAGCAGCCGCCACGCTGGCGCTGACGGCCTGCTCCGGCACCATGCCGGCCTCCTCCAGCTCCAGCAGCTCCGGCGGCGTGGAGATATTTGGCACGGTGGACGCAGGCGTCAGCCGCACCTGGTAGGCCCCGCTTCAGGTACAAAAAAGCCCGCCGTGCTCCATGCACGGCGGGCTTTTTTTGCCGCGTAATTAACGGCTGACGTTGGCGTCGGCCACGGTCAGCGCCGTCATGTTCACGATACGGCGCACCGTGGTGCTGGGAGTCAGCACATGCACGGGCTTGGCCGCACCCAGCAGCACCGGGCCCACCGCAATGCCGCCGCCGGCAGCCTGCTTGAGCAGGTTGTAGCTGATATTGGCGGCATCGATGTTGGGCGACACCAGCAGGTTGGCATCACCGAGCAGCGTGCTGTTGGGCATGAGCTTGGCGCGGGCCTTGCCGTCCAGAGCCACATCGCCATGCATTTCGCCATCCACTTCCAGCCAGGGAGCCTGCTCGCGCAGCAGCTCCAGGGTCTGGCGCATCTTGACGGCGCTGGGCTGGTTGCTGGAGCCAAAGTTGGAGTGGCTCAGCAGCGCAGCCTTGGGCTTGATACCGAAGCGCATCATTTCCTCGGCAGCCATGATGGTGATCTCGGCGAGTTGCTCGGCCGTGGGGTCGTAGTTGACGTGGGTGTCGACCAGGAACACCTGGCGCTCGGGCAGCAGCAGGCCGTTCATGCAGGCATAGGTGGCCACACCGCTGCGCTTGCCGATGACCTGATCGATGTAGTTCAGGTGCACATTGGTGTTGTTCCAGGTGCCACAGATCAGGCCGTCGACCTCGCCCTTGTGCAGCAACATGGAGCCGATCAGCGTCAGGCGGCGGCGCATTTCGATCTTGGCGATGGGAGCGGTGATGCCCTTGCGCTCCGTCATGCGGTGATAGCTCTGCCAGAAGTCGCGGTAGCGCTCGTCATGCTCGACGTTGACCACGTCGTAGTCGGCGCCTTCCTTCATGCGCAGACCGAACTTCTCGATGCGCTGGGCAATGATGGCTGGACGGCCGATCAGTGTCGGGCGGGCAATGCGTTCGTCGACCACGATCTGGGCCGCACGCAGGATGCGCTCTTCCTCACCCTCGGCATAGGCCACGCGCTTCTTGGTGGCCTTCTTGGCGGCATGCACGATGGGCTTCATCATGGTGCCGGAGGCGTAGACAAAGGTCTTCAGGTGCTCGCGGTAGGCATCCATGTCCTGGATGGGGCGCTTGGCCACACCGGCTTCGGCCGCAGCCTGGGCCACGGCGGGTGCCACGATCAGCATCAGGCGCGGATCGAAGGGCTTGGGAATCAGGTACTCGGGGCCGAAGCTCAGCACCTCGCCCACATAGGCGGCTGCCACTTCTTCAGACTGCTCGGCCTGGGCCAGCGCGGCAATCGCGTGCACGCAGGCGATCTCCATGGAGGTGGTGATGGTGGTCGCACCGCAGTCCAGCGCACCACGGAAGATGTAGGGGAAGCACAGGACGTTGTTGACCTGGTTGGGGTAGTCCGTGCGGCCCGTGGCGATGATGGCGTCGTCGCGCACCGCCTTCACATCTTCAGGAATGATTTCCGGGTTGGGGTTGGCCAGCGCGAAGATGATGGGCCTGGCCGCCATCTTCTTGACCATGTCCTGCTTGAGCACGTTGCCGGCGGACAGGCCCAGGAAGGCGTCGGCGCCCTCGATCACCTCACCCAGCGTGCGCAGCTCGGTCTTCTGGGCAAACAGCGCCTTGTCCGGATCCATCAGCTCGGTACGGCCCTCATAGACCACGCCAGCGATGTCGGTCACGAACACGTTCTCGCGCTTCAGGCCCACTTCCAGCAGCAGGTTCAGGCAGGCCAGAGCCGCGGCGCCAGCGCCCGAAGCCACCAGCTTGACCTCTTCGATCTTCTTGCCGGCGACCTTGAGCGCATTGACCATGGCCGCAGCCACGGTGATGGCCGTGCCGTGCTGGTCGTCGTGGAAGACGGGAATGTTCATGCGCTTGCGCAGCTCACGCTCCACGAAGAAGCACTCGGGCGCCTTGATGTCTTCGAGGTTGATGGCACCGAAGGTGGGCTCCAGCGCAGCAATCACGTCGACCAGCTTTTGCGGGTCCTTCTCGTCGATCTCGATGTCGAACACATCGACGCCGGCGAACTTCTTGAACAGCACGCCCTTGCCCTCCATCACGGGCTTGGAAGCCAGCGCACCGATGTCGCCCAGGCCCAGCACCGCCGTGCCGTTGGAGATCACGCCCACCAGGTTGCCGCGGCTGGTGTATTTGAAGGCCGCAGCGGGGTCCTTGACGATTTCCTCGCAGGGCGCAGCCACGCCGGGCGAGTAGGCCAGGGCCAGATCATGCTGATTGGCCATGGGCTTGGTTGCCGTGATGGCCACCTTGCCGGGCTTGGGGAACTCGTGATACTCCAGTGCCGCCTGACGCAGCAACGCACGTTTATCAATCGAGGTAATGGGCTTGGTGTCGGACATCAGCGGTCTCCAGCTCGCAAAGTAAGTCATCCGCAGTAAGGACTCTCTATGAACACACGGCCCGGCCCCTGCGCTCCTGCGGACGATGAAATCGGATTTTGGATTGTAGGCCGAGCGCTATCAAAAAAAGAGGGGGTGCAGCTCGGCGTTTAAGGTCAAACAGCCATGACCGTTCAATAACAATGCAAACAAAATCATAACATTATGCCAACAATGCATAACATATGAGACTTTGCACTTCAGGGCGTGCAGGCATCGTCGCGATAGAGCTCGGCATAAGCCACACCATCGAAATGCAGCTTGCGGCTGTCCTGCAAATGCGGCATCGCCGTGCGGACGTCGTATCCCTGGGCTGCAATCAATATCTCGGGCGCCAGAGTCGTGCTGTGTTCCAGAGGACCTTCAGAGATCGCCACCTCTTCACTCCCTTGGAGACTCCTCATTGCCTCGTTCGCCCAATATGCCAGTGGAACCTCCAGCACTGACTGATCATTGCCCTGGCGAGGGCTGTCCACACAAGGAGGAACTCCAAGGCCATGATCAGAGACGTAAAGCAGCGCGCTGGGCGCATCAGACGCCTCATCCACCATGCGAATCCAGTCGGCCAGCAGGTCCGAGGTATAGCGAATCGAGTTATCGTATGCATCTGCGCCCTCGTAGCGGGAACGAGGGTAGCGCTGGGAGATAGCGGGATGACTGCCATAGGTATGAAGAACCACCAGCTTATGTGACGCATCATCCGCCAGCGACTTCTCCAGCCAAGTCGTCATCACTTCGTCATGTGCCCCATTGCCCACCTTGGCATAGACATCCGCAGAGCGACGCAATATCTGCGAGTACATATCCTCGCTCTTGTCATTGAATCTGGAGTTGGAAAAGACAAAGGTCTTGTAGCCGGCATGCCGAGCCAAATCTAGGAACGAAGGCGAGGCATTTCTCTGGCTGTCGAAAGCAGACTGCCCGGTCAAAATAAAGGGCAGCGCCTTTGCGGTATTGAAGCCATGAGCCATGACCTTGTAGGTACGCAAACCGGAAACCTGCCTCAGTGACTGATTGGTATCGTCTCCCTCATAGCCCAATAGTGACCAGCGATGGCTGCTGGCGCTCTCACCAATAACCACCACCAAGGTGTTCGCCTGAGATGCACTTGGCCTGGCAGGCAATGTCGGCTGATAGAAAACCTCTTTTTCCAGATCTCCATAACGCACCGCAGCCTTGGCCATATGCATGGGATAGATATGACGCAGTTTATGCACATAGTCATTGACGGTGAACTGCTGGGTCACGCCAAAGGCAAAAAAGCTGGTCCAGAGCAATCCTATGCCCAGCAGTATTCTTTTCTCCCATTTCTGAAATGGAGCTGTTCCATTCGTGCAGTTTTTAAAGAGGAAGTAGCCACATCCGAAACTTGCCACCAGCCAGCACAGCACGACAAGAATCATCTGACGATTGATCGAGCTCAGGAACTCGGCGGCCTCATGCGCCTCAGTGCGCCACAGCGTGGCTAGGGAAAACTCATCGATCATGTTTCCCAAAAACTGGGCATGAAAAATATTCGCAGCGCCGATAAAAATCAGAAGTGGAATACAGATCGCCAGAGACTTTCGGGACAGCGCCAAAGGATAGAAGAACAGCGCGGCCAACAACGTGTAGCCCACCTCTTTTCCATATGAGCGAATTAGAAACGGAGGTGAAAAAAGCAATATCCAGGCTAGTAGAGAGCCCAGTCTCATTGCAAAGGAAGACATATTCATTTTTCGTGACAGATTTGTGACGATTGTATGAAACGCTTCTGCTGTTAAATAGCCGCCCGAGCAGCGCTCACCGTTGATTTCCAAGGACTTAACCCGCAAGGCTATGATTTGCGGCTTCTCTTCTCGACCGAAAGTCCGCCCATGCTTCCCCGCCACAACGACCCGATTGCCGCCATCGCCACCGCTCCGGGGCGTGGTGCCGTGGGCATTGTTCGGGTCTCCGGCAAAGGCATTGCTGCACTGGTCCGGACGCTTTGCGGCAAGGCGCTGAAACCGCGCGAAGCGACTTATCTGCCCTTCAGGGACGCGCACGGTGCGCCCATTGACCATGGCCTGGCCATCTACTTTCCCGGCCCGCACAGCTACACGGGCGAGGATGTGCTGGAGCTGCAGGCCCACGGCGGCCCCGTGGTGCTACAGCTGCTGCTGGCGCGCTGCCTGGAAGCAGCACAGAGCGCCAATGAAGATGGCAAGCCGGTGCTGACTGGGCTGCGCCTGGCCCAGCCCGGCGAGTTCACCGAGCGCGCCTTTCTCAACGACAAGATCGACCTGGCCCAGGCCGAGGCGATTGCCGACCTCATCGATGCCAGCACCGAAGCGGCCGCGCGCAGTGCCAGCCGTTCACTGTCCGGCGCGTTCTCGCAGGAAATCCATGTGCTGCGCGATGCCCTGGTGCATCTGCGCATGCTGGTGGAAGCCACGCTGGACTTCCCCGAGGAGGAAATCGACTTTCTGCAGAAGGCCGATGCCTTTGGTCAACTCGAGCGCCTGCGCGCCCAGGTCACTGCCGTGCTGGCACGCGCCCACCAGGGCGCGCTGCTGCGCGAAGGCATCAAGGTGGTGATTGCCGGCCAGCCCAATGCGGGCAAAAGCTCGCTGCTCAATGCGCTGGCAGGGGCCGAGCTGGCCATCGTCACCCCGATTGCCGGAACCACGCGCGACAAGGTGCAGCAGACGATTCAGATCGAGGGCGTGCCCCTGCATGTGATCGACACCGCTGGCCTGCGTGACAGCGATGACGAAGTGGAGCGCATCGGCATTGCACGCGCCTGGGACGAGATTGCAGCAGCCGATGCCGTGCTCTTCCTGCACGATCTGACCCGCGTGGAACAGGCTGACTATGCTGCCGACGATGCCGATATCGCCCGCACCCTGCAGGACAGGTTGCCCGCGCAGGTGCCGGTCATCCATGTCTGGAACAAGACCGATATGGCGGCCGCCGACGTGCAGGCCCGTCACACCGCCCAGCTCAATGCCGAGCAGATCGCCCTGTCTGCCCGTACCGGTGACGGCCTGGATGCGCTGCGCAAGCGGCTGCTGGAAGTGGCGGGCTGGCAATCCGCCCCTGAAGGCCTGTACCTGGCCCGCGCCCGCCATGTGGAGGCCCTGCAGGCCGTGGATGCCCATCTGGAGATGGCCGACGCGCAGCTGGCGGCGCAATCCGCCCATCTGGATCTGCTGGCCGAGGAGCTGCGCCTGGCCCAGCTGTCGCTGAACTCGATTACTGGCGAATTCAGCTCAGACGACCTGCTGGGGGTGATCTTCTCCAGCTTTTGCATCGGCAAGTAAGGCCGCAGGCAGGCCCGCCGCCTTGTTCGAGCGGGCATAAAAAAACGCCACCTTTTCAGGTGGCGTTCTTGTTGGCGCTGGCGCCGTGCTTACTTGCCTTCGGCAGCCTTGCCGAACTTGGGCAGGTTGAACTGAGGCGGCACGCCCATGCGCTTGTTGATGATCCACTGCTGAGCGATCGACAGAATGTTGTTCGTCAGCCAGTACAGCACCAGACCCGAGGGGAAGAAGAAGAACATCACGCTGAACATCAGCGGCATGATCCACATCATCTTGGCCTGCATGGGGTCAGGAGGAGCGGGGTTCAGGGCGGTCTGCAGCAGCGAGGACAGAGTCATCAGCAGCGGCAGGATAAAGAAGGGATCCGGCACCGAAAGGTCGTGAATCCAGCCAATCCAGGGCGCGTTGCGAATTTCCACGCTGGACTGCAGCACCCAGTACAGAGCCATGAAGACAGGGATCTGAATGACGATGGGCAGACAGCCGCCCATGGGGTTGACCTTCTCCTCGCGGTAGATGCGCATCATCTCCTGCTGCATCTGCTGGGGCTTGTCCTTCAGACGCTCGCGCATTTCCTGAATGCGGGGGTTGATGGCCTTCATCTTGGCCATCGAGGAGTAAGCCTTGGCGTTGAGCCAGTAGAAGGCGATCTTCAGCAGCACCACCAGGGCCACGATGGACCAGCCCCAGTTGCCGATGAACTTGTGCAGCTCGGACAGCAGCCAGTACAGCGGCTTGGCCAGAATCGTCAGCCAGCCATAGTCCTTGACCAGTTCCAGACCGGGCGAGAGCTTTTCCAGCATGGGCTCGATCTGAGGACCGGAGAACAGGCGCGAGCTCACGGTCTTGGTCTGACCAGGTTCCACTGTGCCCACGGGCGTGATCATGCCCACGGCATAGAGGTTGTCGCCCACCTTGCGCACGAAGTTGTCGCGCTGGATACCGTCGGCCAGCAGCCAGGCGCTGGCGAAGTAATGCTGCACCATGGCCACAAAGCCATTGGGAGAGGCCTTGTCGACCTCGGCCTTGCCGCTTTCGATGTCCTTGAACTCGACCTTGTGGTACTTCTTGGCTTCGGTATAGACGGCCGGGCCGGTGAAGGTGGAATAGAAGCTGGACTCATGCTCGGGCTTGTTGCCGTCGCGCACCAGTTGCATGTACAGCTGGGGGTTCACGGCGGTCGAGCCGGTGTTGACCACATCGTGCTGCACATCGACGGCATAGGAGCCGCGCTTGAGCGTGAAGGTCTTGATCAGCTTCACGCCACCCTGGTCGGCAGACTCGAAGCGCACTTGCACGCTGTCCTGACCGTCCTTGAGCTCGCGCTCGCCGGGCATCACGGTCATGGGAGTCTTGTGCGTGGGGAAGTTGCCGCCGATCAGGCCGGTCTGACCCAGATACACACGCTTGGCGTTTTCCTCGAACACCTGCATGAGCTTCTTGTCATCCGTGGTGTCGGAGTACTTGAGCAGCTCGGAAGCTTTTAGCGTGCCGCCTTCGCTGTCGAAGGTCAGGCGCATCACATCGCTGCCCACGATCACGTCCTGACGGGGCGTCACGGCTGCTGCAGGCTGAGCCGCGGCATTGGCAGCACCGGGCACATCGCCGGCAGAAGCTGCTGCTGCGGGCTGGGGCACGCTGACGTCAGCAGGCTTGACATCAGCCGCAGCAGGCGCGCTGACCGTCTGCGGCGATGGGAAGAAGGTGGGCTTTTTGCCGTTATGGATTTGCCACTTGTCCCAGAGCAAAACCATGGAAAAGCCAAATATCACCCACAGTATGGTGCGGCGAATATCGTTCATGAAGACTTCTTAGGTGAGGAAGGTTGGGTGGTCGCGGAAGAGTCCGAGGCATCGTCCAGAAAGGAAAACAGCCTGGGCTTTTGCTGTGGCACGGGATCATGCCCTCCGTCACACCACGGATGACAACGCGCCAGCCGGCGCACCGTCAGATAAGAGCCTACCGCAGCGCCGTGTTGCTCCAGCGCTTGAAGGGAATAGGCCGAGCAGGTCGGCTCGAAGCGACAGGCCGAGCCCAGCCAGGGACTGAGCAGCAGCCTGTAGCCACGCACTACAGCCATGAGCAGTCGCTGCATCATGGCTGGTTCTCCGGCTGATTAGCTATTGAATCAGTAGCTTCTTGCGTTTTACCATCAATGGCTTGGGGTGAAATTTTCTTCAATTCCACCTCCGCCTCAGCGGCCTGACGGGCCTGCGTCAGGCGGCGCGCCCCGGTCGCAAAAAGCTGTTGCAGTTCCTTGCGGACTGCTGCCTTGAGCTGATCAGAAGTTGCACTGACGAATTGCTTACGGTCAAACCCCGAGCGCAGGCGCACCACATAGGAAGCACACAGCAGGGCGTCTTCGTAATCCGAGGACACCGCATAGATCTGGCGCTTGATGGTGTGGCGCGTGACTGAGCGGCGTGCCCAGCGCTTGGGCACCATGGCACCCAGCCAGGCCTGCTTGCGCACGGCACCAATGCCAAACAGGGCCTGCGGATCGTTCGATCCGGGCCCTGTCCTGGGGTTGGCAACCATGTCGGGAACCTCTGCCACCAGCTCCATGCGATGCAGGGCGAAGTGCGGGGTACGGGCAATCGTGCCCGCGGACATGGTGGCCTGGAATTGCGGACGCGTTTTCAGCCTTTGCATAAGAGAGCCTCCGTTCAGAGGCCTTCAGCGCAGCGAATGAGCAGACCGCTAGCCAACGCCGGCCTTAGACGGCCAGACGCTTGCGGCCCTTGGCGCGACGTGCGTTGATCACGGCACGGCCACCCTTGGTCTTCATGCGGACCAGGAAACCGTGGGTACGGGCGCGGCGGATCTTGGAAGGTTGGTAAGTACGTTTCATGTTGGTTCCTTGAGAAGGTTCAGTATTTGCGTCGGCAAGGCGCCATGTTCGCGCCCGACCATTCCGGTTTTGCGCCGCACACTGTCACCGCCAAACCCGATATTTTTTCACATGCCGTGCATGTCATCGGGCCAGAAGGCAACAAACGGAACAAAGCACCCGCCACAGCTCCTAAAGCAACTGGGCGCGCGCGCACAAAAAAGGCGCCCGGCTCATATCACCCTGAACACATTCAGGGAAACCGGGGATTATCACAGCGTTGTGCCTTTGATGCAATGACCCTTGAATTTGCTAAGGACTCACGGGGTATCCCGTCAAGCACCTGCGTGGCCCAGAGATTCTTTACAAACAGCAGCCTGCCAATCTATTAGGATGTGCAGCCTATAACGCACCGGAGTCGGGGACAGCCTTCTGATATTTTGTGGATAACTTCCGCAAAAGCTACAATACCAACCCCGCAACTGTTCCTCCTATCCACAATTAGACTTTTGACAATGACAGAGGAACCAACCAATGATGCAGGCCAGGCCCTGTGGCAGGTCTGCGTTGAGCAACTGGGTCAGGAGCTGCCAGAGCAGCAATTCAACACCTGGATCAAGCCGCTGACGGCACTCGTTGCAGAAGATTTTTCCAAGGTCACCGTCTATGTGGCCAACCGCTTCAAGCTGGACTGGATCCGTGCCCAGTATGCGGGCCGCATCTCGGCCATGCTGGAGTCGCTCTACGGCCAGCCCGTCACTCTTGAGTTAGCACTCGCTCAGCGCGAAAGCGTTGTGCGTACTTATGTGCGACCTCCGTCGTCGACACAACAGGCTACGCCGCAGACGCACAATGTCGCTGTGCCCACCGTCACCAGCGAAGAGGCCAGCGCACCGGTTTTCCGCACCCGGTTGAACCCGGCCCTCACCTTCGAGACGCTGGTCGAAGGTACGGCCAACCGTATGGCGCGCTCGGCCGCCATGCATGTGGCAGGCTCGCCCGGTCACCTCTACAACCCGCTGTTCATCTACGGCGGTGTCGGCCTCGGTAAGACCCACCTGGTGCATGCTGTGGGTAACCAGCTGCTCAAGGACAAGCCCGACGCCAAGATTCTCTACATCCACGCGGAGCAATTCGTCTCGGATGTGGTCAAGGCCTACCAGCGCCGCACCTTCGACGAGTTCAAGGAACGCTACCACTCGCTCGACCTGCTGCTGATCGACGATGTGCAGTTCTTCGCCAACAAGGACCGTACGCAGGAAGAGTTCTTCAATGCCTTCGAGGCCCTGCTGGCCAAGAAGAGCCATATCGTGATGACGTCCGACACCTATCCCAAGGGTCTGGCCAATATCCACGAGCGCCTGGTCTCGCGTTTCGACTCGGGCCTGACGGTGGCCATCGAGCCGCCCGAGCTGGAAATGCGCGTGGCGATTCTGATCAACAAGGCCCGCGCCGAGAACGCCGACATGCCCGAGGAAGTTGCCTTCTTCGTGGCCAAGAACGTGCGCTCCAACGTGCGTGAGCTCGAAGGCGCGCTGCGCAAGATCCTGGCCTATTCGCGCTTCAACCAGAAGGAAGTGTCGATTCAGCTGGCCCGCGAGGCGCTGCGCGATCTGCTCAGTATTCAGAACCGCCAGATTTCTGTGGAAAACATCCAGAAGACGGTGGCTGACTACTACAAGATCAAGGTGGCCGACATGTACAGCAAGAAGCGCCCGGCCAGCATTGCCCGGCCGCGCCAGATTGCCATGTACCTGGCCAAGGAGCTGACGCAAAAAAGCCTGCCCGAGATCGGCGAGCTGTTTGGCGGCCGCGACCACACCACGGTGCTGCACGCCGTACGCAAGATCGCGGGCGAGCGCCAGACCAACACCGAGTTGAACCAGCAGCTGCATGTGCTGGAACAAACGCTCAAGGGTTGATGAAAACTCCCCCATGAATGTCACTCACACAGGGCAAAATGGGGAATTCACGCGGCATGAGGGAGCGTCCGCCCTGCCCTGCGGATGCCGCCGCGTCAAAACAAATGCGCACTTAAATCACTGAGGTTGACATGATCGTCCTGAAAGCCACACAAGACAAAGTTCTCGCGGTCCTGCAATCGGTGGCCGGCATTGTCGAGCGCCGCCACACGCTGCCCATTCTGGCCAATGTGCTGATCAAGAAGACCGGCAATGCACTGCAGCTGACAACCAGCGACCTGGAAATCCAGATCCGCACCACGGCCGAGCTGGGCGGCGACGCCGGCGACTTCACCACCACCATCGGTGCCCGCAAGCTGATCGACATCCTGAAGACCATGCCCGGCGACCAGACCGTGAGCCTGGAGACGCAGCAGTCCAAGATGATTCTGAAAGGCGGCAAGAGCCGCTTCACGCTGCAGACCCTGCCCGCCGAAGACTTCCCGCTGGTGCAGGAATCGGCCGCCTTCGGCCCCGCTTTCAGCGTGCCGCAGAAGGTGCTCAAGGACCTGCTGGGCCAGGTCTCCTTTGCCATGGCCGTGCAGGACATCCGCTACTACCTCAACGGCATTCTGTTCGTCGCCGAAGGCAACACCCTGAGCCTGGTGGCCACCGACGGCCACCGCCTGGCCTGGGCCAGCGCCACGCTGGATGTGGAAGTGCCCATCAAGCAGGAAGTGATTCTGCCGCGCAAGACCGTGCTGGAGCTGCAGCGCCTGCTGTCGGACGCCAGCGGCGAGAACCAGCCCGTCATCGAGATGCAGTTCGCCAACAACCAGGCCAAGTTCACCTTTGGCGGCATGGAGTTCGTGACCAAGCTGGTCGAGGGCAAGTTCCCCGACTACAACCGCGTCATCCCGCGCAACCACACCAACAGCGTGACCCTGGGCCGCGCCCCGCTGCTGGCATCGCTGCAGCGCACGGCCATCATGACCAGCGACAAGTTCAAGGGCGTGCGCCTGTCGGTCGAGCCCGGCACGCTGCGCGTGGCGTCCAACAACGCCGAGCAGGAAGAGGCCATGGACGAGCTCGACATCGACTACGGTGGCGACACCATCGAGATCGGCTTCAACGTGACCTACCTGATCGATGTGCTCACCAACATGAGCCAGGACATGGTCAAGATCGATCTGCAGGACGGCAACAGCTCGGCGCTGGTCACCATCCCCGAGAACGAAAGCTTCAAGTACGTCGTGATGCCCATGCGCATCTGAGTGGACCGAACGCAGCCAGCCATTTCATTGCCTGAAATAACAGGAGCAGCTACCGCTCGTCCTGTAATGATTTCAGGCAAGTATTCATTTGAAAGTTATGCAGATCAGGCGCCAACAGCTCCTGATCTTGTAGCAGCAAGGTAATTTCATGACCGAAGAGAACAAGCCAGACACCCAGACCGCCGCAGATGCAGGCGGCTATGGCGAAGGCGCAATCCAGATCCTGGAAGGCCTGGAAGCCGTGCGCAAGCGCCCAGGCATGTACATCGGTGACACCTCGGACGGCACCGGTCTGCACCACCTGGTCTTCGAGGTCGTGGACAACTCCATCGACGAAGCGCTGGCCGGCTACTGCGACGACATTCTGGTCACCATCCACGCCGACGGCTCGCTGTCCGTGATCGACAACGGCCGCGGCATTCCCACGCGCGTGAAGATGGACGACAAGCACGAGCCCAAGCGCTCGGCTGCCGAAATCGCCCTGACCGAGCTGCACGCCGGCGGCAAGTTCAACCAAAACAGCTACAAGGTCTCGGGCGGTCTGCACGGCGTGGGCGTGTCCTGCGTGAACGCGCTGTCCATCTGGCTCAAGCTCACCGTCAGCCGCGACGGCGTGCGCCATGAAATCGACTTCTCGCGCGGCTTTGTGCAAAACCGCCTGATCGAAGTCGTGGACGGCACCGAAGTCTCGCCCATGCGCGTGGTCGGCCCCAGCGACAAGCGCGGCACCAAGGTGCACTTTCTGCCCGACCAGGAAATCTTCAAGGAGAACTTCGAGTTCCGCTATGAAATCCTGGCCAAGCGCCTGCGCGAGCTGTCCTTCCTGAACAACGGCGTGCGCATTCGCCTCAAGGACGAACGCGACGGCAAGGAAGACGACTTCTCGGGCGCCGGCGGCGTCAAGGGCTTTGTGGAATTCATCAACGGCACCAAGAAGGTCCTGCACCCCACCACCTTCTACGCCGAAGGCACACGCCCGGCAGAGACCTATGGTGGCATTCCCGGCACCGAAATCGGCGTCGAAGTCGCCATGCAGTGGAACGACAGTTATGCCGAGCAGGTGCTGTGCTTCACCAACAACATTCCCCAGCGTGACGGCGGCACCCACCTGACCGGCCTGCGCGCCGCCATGACCCGCGTCATCGGCAAATACATCGCCGACAACGAACTGGCCAAGAAGGCCAAGGTCGAAGTCACCGGCGACGACATGCGCGAAGGCCTGTGCTGCGTGCTCAGCGTGAAGGTGCCCGAGCCCAAGTTCTCCAGCCAGACCAAGGACAAGCTGGTCAGCTCCGAAGTCCGTGCGCCCGTGGAAGACATCGTCGGCAAGCTGCTCGCCGAGTTCCTCGAAGAAAAGCCCAACGACGCCAAGATTCTCTGCAACAAGATTGTGGAAGCCGCCCGCGCCCGCGAAGCCGCCCGCAAGGCCCGCGAAATGACGCGCCGCAAGGGCGTGCTCGACGGCATGGGCCTGCCCGGCAAGCTGGCCGATTGCCAGGAAAAAGATCCTGCGCTGTGCGAAATCTACATCGTCGAGGGTGACTCCGCCGGCGGCTCCGCCAAGCAGGGTCGCGATCGCAAGTTCCAGGCCATCCTGCCGCTGCGCGGCAAGATCCTGAACGTGGAAAAGGCCCGCTACGAAAAGCTGCTGTCCAGCCAGGAAATCATCACCCTGATCACGGCCCTGGGCACCGGCATCGGCAAAGTCAGCGAAGACTCGGGCAAGAGCAGCAGCGACGACTACAACCCCGACAAGCTGCGCTACCACCGCATCATCATCATGACCGACGCGGACGTGGACGGCGCCCACATCCGTACCCTGCTGCTGACCTTCTTCTACCGCCAGATGCCCGACCTGGTCGAGCGCGGCCATATCTACATCGCCCAGCCGCCGCTGTACAAGGTCAAGAACGGCAAGGAAGAGCTCTACCTCAAGGACGGCCCGGCCCTCAACAAATACCTGCTCAAGATCGCGCTGAACCATGCCAGCGTGACCACCGGCGGCGACAATCCGCGCACCGTCGAAGGCGAAGAGCTGGCCAAGCTGGCCAACATGCATCTGGCCGCCGAAACCGTCATCGAGCGCCTGTCCAACTTCATGGATGCCGAAGCCCTGCGCGCCATTGCTGACGGCGTGCAGATCAAGCTCGACACCATTGAAGAAGCCCAGGAGTGCGCGCCGATTCTGGAAGCCAAGCTGCGCGAGCTGACCACCACCGGCGTGCCCGCCGATGTGACGGCCGAGATCGACCCCAACAGCGAGCACCCCATCCTGCGCATCAGCCGCCATCACCACGGCAATATCAAGAGCTCCATCCTGACCCAGGAGTTCGTGCGCAGCCATGACTACGCGGCCCTTTCCGATGAAGCGCAGAACTTCGTCGGCCTGCTGAGCGAAGGCGCCAAGGTCACGCGCGGCGAAGGCGAGAAGGCGAAGACCGAAAAGGTCGGCGACTTCCGTCAGGCCATGGCCTGGCTGATCTCCGAAGCCGAGCGCACCACGGGCCGCCAGCGCTACAAGGGTCTGGGCGAAATGAACCCCGAGCAGCTGTGGGAAACCACCATGGACCCCAACGTCCGCAGCCTGCTGCAGGTCAAGATCGGCGACGCCATCGAAGCCGACCGCGTCTTCACCATGCTCATGGGCGACGAGGTCGAACCGCGCCGCAACTTCATCGAAGACAACGCCCTGCGGGCGGGGAATATCGACGTTTGATTTGTTTGTAGCGAGCCCCATAAGCTGAGATTTTGAGAAGCATCTATTGAGACAATTATCAAAATCCTCTTCCTAAGAGTTTTGCTATATCAACCTCTTGTGCGAAAAAAGGCTACCAATCGGTAGCCTTTTTTATTGCCCCCTCATTGCTGGGACGTGCTTCATGCCCCGTCGATGCCGCTCGTCATGTTGCAATTAATGACTGCTGAGCAGCGATTGCCGCAGCTCATGGTTTCATCCCGACCTATCGGTCACCGCTCCATAACAGCCATCCGAGCATTGACGCTGGCGACTGCCCAACGACGGGTTGCAGCTGAGTAGCCGACAACAGCCGTCAGTGCCACCCGAGGGATTGCCAGATGTCCGCTATCGTGGCTCGTGAATAGGCGCTACCGTCCCAAACCAGAAGTTCCAATCCGGGCAAAGCAGTCCGTCAAAAGCAGCATCGCGCAAGTTCAGTCCCGCTGGTCAGTGCATGGTGATCGAAATAAATGAGGCAATGTCGCCATGACCGCTTTTGGCGCCTTACGGCTGAGCAGCTACAGACGCTTGGCTTAACGATCCACTCGTCCGGGAACCAACATCTAGAGCCATAGCAGGCTCGTGATGCGAGGTATTCCAGCTGCGTTTACGCAAGGTTGACGTCATGCAATTGTTTTACTATGATTCAATCTACACCTAACGTCAGGTTTCTATTTAATGTCTTCTAACTTACTACAAATCGGTGAGCTTGCCCAACGTGCCGACGTCAGCCATCGCACCATCCACTACTACGAGCGGATTGGCTTGCTGCGCCCGGCAGAGCGTGAAGGTGTAGGTTATCGGTACTACGACGAGCAAGCCGTGCAGCGCCTGGAGAAGATCGCCGCTTTGAAAAAGCTGGGCTTGACCTTGGATGAGATCGGCCAAGTCATCGACCTGTACTTCGAGGATGCCAGCGGTATCAAAGGCAAGGAGCAGGTGCTGAAAATCTTGGAGGCACAACTGATAGCAACGCGCAGCAAACTGGGGGAACTGCAGGACTTTGAGCGTGACCTGGAGAGCAATATCAAGCGAATGCAGTCGCTGATTGATGAGGCTCGAAAGCACCGTTAATGCAGGAGGGAGTTCATCGCTCCTTTTCATCTTAAATCTGCACCTGACGTAAGGTTTATATTATGAATGTGCGAGAATTTTTACTGATGCCGATCTTGATGGCTGCGGCATTGCTTGTCGTGGGACAGCTCTACGTGACGCTGCCTTTGGTGAGCGATCTCGCGGATCACTGGCAAGTGACGCCGGGACTGGCCAGTTGGACGGGTAGCTCGTTCGGCTTTGCCTATGCCGCTGGTTTCTTGCTGCTGGGCCGCCTGTCGGATCGCCATGGCCGCCGCCGCATCATGCTCGCGAGCCTATGTGCAACGGCCCTGGCGAGCGTTGCGGTGGCTGCCGCGAGCAATTTCGGCATGTTGCTGGTCGCTCGGGCACTGCAAGGGCTGGTGGCATCGGCTTTTCCGCCCGCCGCTCTGGCACTCGTAGCGGAAGTCTTGTCTCCCGCAAGGCGCCCATGGGGCATCTCGCTACTAAGCTTCGCTTTCCTGGCGGCGGCTCCATTGGCGCAATTTCTGGCAGCACAGTCCGCAGGCTTGGGCTTGCCGACCCTCATGCTGGCCGTCGCAGTCGCAAGTGTGCTGCTGTCCACTGGGCTCGCGATGGTACTGCCTCCTGAGGCACAAGCCCCCGAGGGCAACGCCATGCCCGCACCACTCGCGACCCAGCATTCCAAACTAGCGGGCGTCTGGCTGACCGCGCTAACGGTGCTGTTTGCGTTCGTCACCTTCCATGCCGGAGCGCAGGCCATGGCGATGGCCGAGACTGATCTTCAAACCTTGCGTCTGGCTGGATTGCCTCCTTTGCTGCTCAGCCTGGCGACGGCCAGTTTGATTCGTCGCATCGGCACCGTCGCCACCGCGCGCACCGGTTTGGTCACAGCAGCGCTAGGCCTGCTGGCTGGCGCGCTGGGACATTTCGGTGGACTGGTTGTTGCCAGCGTCCTGTTGTCGGCCGGAGTTGCTCTGGCCATCCCTGGACTGATCGGCACGCTGGCATCTCGGGCAGTACCCGCCAGCCGTGCGCGGGCCATGTCGATCTACAGCTTTGCACTGTTCGCTGGCGCCAGCCTCGCTCCGTTGGCGGCACATGCTCTTGCTCCTTGGGGGTGGCTCGCTCTGATGCTCCCCCCTGCCGCCGCGTTGTTGTTTGCCACAGCCGTTGTAGATGGACTGCCACAGCTTTCGCGCCCCTCTTCTTCGGAGGCTGGCTTGCTATGAAGTTGTTTAGCTCTCATGCAGTCGTGTCGACTGCGCTGCTGTGCTCTGCCAGCGCCATGGCTTCCCCATTCACTCCCATTGAAAAGACGCAATACATGACGACGGATTCAACCACTAGCAGCACCTTGCTTCGTTCCGTCAATCCCACTGGCACCTTGATTCCTGGTATTTCCCAGGCAGTCATCGTCGGTGGCGGCAGAACTATGTATCTGTCAGGGCATGTTCCTCTGTCAACTGAAGGCAAGGTGCCAGCTGGAATGGAGGCGCAGTTGGTACTGGCCTTCGAGAACCTGAATGCCACTTTGATGGCTGCAGGCGCCACGGCTCGCAATCTAGCGCGCATCTCCATTTATGTGCGGGACTTCCATGCGGATCAGTTACCCGTGATTCGCCAGGTGCGCGACCGGTTCATTGATGAAAGTCTGCCTCCGGCCAGCGCCTTGATCGGAGTAGCCGAACTATTCCATCCCGACGTGCTGGTGGAGGTCGATGCCATCGCGGTGCTGCCCCCTACAAACTGAGCTTCCATGTCCCTTTCTACTGAGGAGTCCATCCATGTCTCGTTTCCTTGCTGCTGTCGTGCCTGCAACGCTGTTGCTTGGCGCTTGCGCTGCGACCTTTGCACAGTCGCTCCCATCTGGTCCGGAGAAAACCACCATGAACTCATCCCAAAGAACCATCTCGAAGTTCGTGCCTGACACTCATGCTCAAGTCCGTCAGCGAAATGTGACAGTCGATGAAGAAAAGGCAGTTCTGACCCGCTATGAACGCCGCGATGCTAGTAACTCCGGCTCAGAGGGCGAGCACTTCAGCACGGTCGTTGCAGCGGACGGCACGCTCAAGGGTTTTGCCAACATGTCCCTGGATTTAGTGGGCAAGCCCCTGCCCTCAAGCGAACGCAGCGAGCAGATCGCCCGTGACTTTCTGCGCGAGGCTGCACCCGATCTGATCCCGCGCATGAAGATTAGTTGGATCAAGCCACACGACGAACCCATCCGTATCGTGCGCAATGGTCGTGGCGAAACAGTGACGCTCACCGGCATGAAAATGAAGGCGCGTAACCAAGCTGACGGCCGCTGGTTCTGGGTCATCGTCGGAGCCGATGAACGGCCCATGGTATTCGAGCGTGACATTGTGTGGATCACGTTCCCCGGCCATCGCAAAACCGAGAAATGGCTGCACGACGGTTGGTTAAAGGAACAGGCAACCAGTAAGCCGACCTGAAAAGTTCAAGCCGACCCGCATTCTGCGGGTGGCTCAGCCACAATTCTTTGCTAACGAGCTGTCTTGCCATGAAGGCCAGAAGCATGAATGCTTCTGGCTGGTTTCTGAGGGAGTGGCGTTAGCGGCTCAAAGGGCCTTTTCTATTGCAGCCTCTGCACCGAAGCCCTGGCCTTCACGCGCTCGAAATGGGCTGCCACGCGCGGGAATTCGGCAATGTCCACGCCGTCGCCCTTGAGCCAGCCCGCCACGGTGTAGAGATAACCGTCGGCCACGGTGAACTGCTCGCCCATCACCCAGGTCTTGTCGCCCAGATAGTGCTGCTCGATCACGGCAAAGCATTCGCGCATGTTCTGCGGCACCTTGGCGCGCATGGCGGCCTGGGCGGCCTCGTCGTCGGCCCAGCGCGAGGCACGCGGACGGTGGGCGTGGGCAATGTGCGCGGTCGATGCCAGATAGGCATTGAACTCCTGCATCTGCGCCAGCGCAAAAGGGTCATCCAGCGGCGCCAGCCTTGCCTGCGGATGGGTCTGCGCCACGTACAGCAGCAGCGCGGGAGTTTCGGTCAGCACTCCGCGTTCCGTGGCCAGCGCGGGCACTCGGCCCTTGGGGTTGATGCTCAGGTATTCGGGGCTGCGCTGCTCGTTGTCGGCAAAGCTCAGCGTCTTGAGCGTGAACTGGGCATCGGCCTCATAAAGCGCAATCAGTACGGCCTGCGCGCAGGTGCCAGCTGCGTAGTAAAGCGTGGTTTGGCTTGCCAAAATCGTTCTCCCATGGATGGTGATGTGCCTGTGCAGTGTAGGCTGCTGCGCAGCCGGCTCAATCCCATGAACCGGGTCTGCTCATAGCAATGGCGCAAGGCAGACATCGACATCTCATGGCAGCATCGCGCTTCTCCCAGAAGTGCCCCACCCGAAATGAAATCCTCCATCCGCATTGTTGACGTCGACCGCCTGGAAACCTGGAGCAAGTACAAGGCCGGCATGTGTGACAGCTGCGCGGCCAATTGCTGCACCATGCCGCTGGAGGTACGCCTGCCGGATCTGGTGCGCCTGGAGCTGGTGGACCCGTTCGAGGTCGAAAACATCGAGCCCAAGCTGATCGCCAAGCGGCTGCTGAAGATGCGCCTGATCGACCACTTCAACCCCAAGCACGAGATCTTCACCATGGCCCGCCGAGCAGGCGGAGACTGCAATTTTCTGGACAAGAACACACGCCGTTGCACGGTCTATGAAAAGCGCCCGGAAACCTGCAGACTGCATCCCAAGAAGGGACCCAAACCGGGCTTCTGTGCCTACGGCAACAAGGCGCTTTCGCAGATCTGAAAGCGTCGCAGCAGCGCTTCAGACATCGGCCACGGCAGGCAGCCAGATTCGCGCCACCATGCCTGGATGGGCGTTGTGAAAACTGAGCTTGCCGCCATGCAGCTGGACAATGGCCAGCACGCTGGCAAGGCCCAGTCCGTAGCCTGGGCGATCCGATTCTGCGCGATAGAAACGGGTGGTCATTTTCTCCAGGGTCTGAGGATCTGCGCCCGGTCCCTGGTCCTGCACGGTGATCTCCACACCCCAGACGCCATCGCTGCCGTGCTCCTGCGCTGGCGCGGCGCGCAGCAGCACGTCAGCCCCGTGGATATCGTCGGGTGATGCTCCGTATTTAATAGCATTATCGACAAGATTGGAGACAGCGCTGGCCAGCAGGTCGCCATCGCCCAGGGCCTGCACACCTTGCTGTACATCCAGCCTGAGAATGCCGCCGGCGTCTTCCACCAGCGGCTCGTAGAAGTCCACCACATCAACCAGCAAGGCCTGCAGGTCAACCGGCGCAAAGCTCTTGCGACTGGCTCCGCTTTCCACTTCGGCAATCTGCAAAAGCTTCTCGAACACCACACCCAGTTCAGCGACTTCTTCGGCCACCAGCGCCAGCGTGGCGGACTGCATTTCGGGGCTGGCCTGCTGCGCGTTGCGCAGGCGCAGCAGGATGCGCGTCAGCGGCGTTCTG
The DNA here is from genome assembly GCF_000761245.1 of Comamonas testosteroni. Lineage (GTDB taxonomy): Bacteria > Pseudomonadota > Gammaproteobacteria > Burkholderiales > Burkholderiaceae_C > Comamonas > Comamonas testosteroni_C. The sequence goes on from NZ_AWOR01000078.1 coordinate 242,587, forward strand.
AGGTTGTGTGCGATGCTGTTGGAGACATGGCGTATGCCTTCCATCAGCTGCTCGAGCCGATCGAGCATGGCGTTGATATCGCGGTTGAGCAGCGTGAATTCATCACCGCGCTGATCGACCGGAATGCGCTGGCGCAAATCGCCCGCCGCAACGCGCGACATGGTGTTGCGAATGGCCGCCGCGCGCTCATCCACCACACGCCTGAAGACCATGGCACCGATCAGGGCCATGATGCAGGCCGCGACGGCCGCCAGCAAGCTGGCCTGACCGAACAGCTCCTCCATGTCGCGCTGCAACTGCATGTCGCTGCCCACAGCCAGCAAATTGCCATTGGGCATTTCGACCACGGCAACCCGGCCCACCATCAGCCGCCCGTTGCGCTTCACGGTCAGCTCGCGCACGCCCATGATGCTGAGCTTGCGCGGAGGATAGACCTCGGCATTGCTGACAATGGTCTCGCCTTGCGGGTTCATGAGAATGACGATTTCCGTGTCGGTATTCACACCGTCACGAATGGTCTGCAGTATTTCGCTTTCCAGCGCTCCGGGGCCGTACTTGGCCGAGTGCTCGGTCAGTCTGCGCACATGGTTTTCGGCCTGCTTGTCGAGCCGCACCCGCACCACGCCCACGGTCTGCACATAGAAGACGGCCAGCACGATGGCCATGGTCAGAACCATGAGGCCGCCATAGCTGAGTGCCAGTCTGAAGGCCAGCGAACTCCATGGTCTGGAGCGCATCATCAGACCACCTCGGGCAGGTCTTGCGGCTGGTCCGAAAGGCTGTAGCCCACACCGCGCACGGTATGGATGAGAGGCGTGGCAAAGCCTTTGTCCACCTTGCTGCGCAGGCGGCTGATGTGCACGTCGATCACATTGGTCTGCGGATCGAAGCGGTAATCCCAGACCGACTCCAGCAGCATGGTGCGCGTGACGATCTGGTGCGCGTGCTGCATGAGAAACGCCAGCAGGCGGAACTCGCGCGGCTGCAGCGAAAGCGGTTGGCCGGCGCGCTCGGCGCTGCGCGAAATCAGGTTGACGCGCAGATCGGCCACCTGCATCTCGCGCGTGGGAGCCGGGATCTGGGCGCGGCGCACCAGGGCTTCGAGCCTTGCCGATAGCTCGGAAAATGCAAAGGGCTTGGTCAGATAGTCATCGCAGCCGGCCTTGAGCCCGCGCACTCTCTCATCCGTGGCAGACAAGGCACTGAGCACCAGTACCGGCGTCTGCTTGCCCATGGAGCGAAGTGTCTGCAGAATCTGCAGCCCGTCAAAGCCATTGGGCAACATGCGGTCGAGGATGATGACATCCCAGTTCTCACCAACGGCCTGTGCAATGCCTTGCACGCCGTCACCGCAGACGCTGACATGCGCGCCTTGCTGGCGCAACCCTTCAGCGATGTAACGCGCGTTGAGCGCATCGTCTTCGATGATGAGGTAGCGGTACATGCTGAGTCTGTCTCTGGCCGTTGGTGGACAGACACTATAAGCCGTTGCCTCCACCTTCGCAGCCGGAGACGCAGCGGCATCAGGAGGTGGTACAGGGGCTTGTGCCATCTCCCTCGCCTCGCTCAAGGCTGCACCTGTGGCAGATCGCCGCTGGCCTGACGCACTTCCCACTCGGCATCCAGCATGTCCTTGACCAGCTCCAGATGCTCCAGCCTGTGCTCGGTAATCGAGCCCAGCGCATCGATCAGCTCCAGGATCGTGCCCTTGCCCAGCTTGTAGGCGTCTTGTGCCATCTGGTGCAGCGGCGCAATCTGCGCCAGCCCTTCCTTCTCGTAGTCGCGCACGGCCGTTCGGCGCAGCGACAGCTGCTGCAGGGCACGCTGCAGCTCGGACTGAGCGGCAAGCACGACCGCATCACGGCGCAGCTCGGCCTGATCGGCCTCGACCTTGGCGCGCTCGATAGGGCCCTGGCGACGGTCGAAAAGCGGGATCTCCACGCTCACGCCCACCTGGTTGAAACTGCCATCCACGCTGTTGCGAATGCGGGCCAGACCAAAGGATGGCGTGGGCAATGCTTCACGCTGCTCCAGCTTGATTTTCTGGCGCGACCTGTCGAGCTCGGCCTGCGCGGCACGCAGACTCGGCAACTGGGTCTGCGCCTGGCTCCACAGCTGCTCGTAGCTGGCTGCCTTGCGAATGTCAGTGGCCTGCAGGCTGCCTTCCACACGCACCTGCCATTGCGGCAAGGCCGCAATGCTGGCCACGCGTGATGCGGCATCCCGCAAGGCGGCCTGAGCCTTGCTGACTTGCATGCTCATCTGGGCCTGTTGCAGGTTAAGGCGCGCGCCGTCATAGCGGCTGCGCGTGCCTGCTTCGATCTGGCCCTTGACGATGTTGCCTGCCTTCTCCAGTTCATCACGGGCAGCCAACCACACCTGATAGCGCTGCTGTGCCACCAGCAGGTCGTTGAAGGCATGGGCTGCATCGCTCATGGTGACGGCGACTGCGACATCGGCATTGGCCGCAGCGGCCTTCTCGCCCAACCTGGCGTTCTCGATGCGCATGCCACGCTGGCCGAAGATGGGGATGGCCTGCTCCACACCCCATTCCTTTTCTCCGCGCTTGCTGGAGTAGTGCATGGCGGGATTGGGTATGGTGGCAGCCGTTTTGCTGTCTGCCTTTGCCAGATCCAGCTGCATGCGATCAGCCGCCAGATTGGGCTGGTTCTGCACGACGATGCGCAGATATTCCTGCAGGGTCACAGGCTGCGCAGGGGCCGCCATACGGCCCGCTGCAGCATTGCTCTGTACGGCTGCATCCATAGTCTCGCCAGCATGGCCTATGCCGCTGAAAGCGCCGCAGCACAGTGCAGCGGCCATGGCCAGAGAGTGCCACTTATTCATCTTGAGCGCTTTCATCACGTTCTTCCTGCGTCAACATGTTCTTGGGGCCCAGCAAGGCATACAGCACGGGTAGCAGCACCAGTGCCACCAGTGGCAGCACCACCATGCCGCCGACGATGACCGAGGCAAAGGGGCGCTGGGTTTCGCTACCCACGCCGGTAGACAGAGCCATGGGCAGCAGGCCCAGCAGCGCCAGCAAAGCCACCAAAATGATGGAGCGCATGCGCTCGGCTGCACCTTCGATCAGCGCCTGCATCAAGGGCATGCCCTGGCGGCGCAAATCCTCGACCGCAGAGACCACCAGCAACCCCGCCAAAGCCACCTGGCCCAGCAAGGCGATAAAGCCGATGGCCGCGCTGATGGACAGCTCGATATGCGCCAGATGCAGGGCCGCAATGCCGCCCACCATGGCAAACGGCGCGCACAGCAAGATGATGCCGGCGCTGCGGGCCTGGCCCAGCGCACCAAACAGCAGGGCGTAGACGATGACCAGCGACAGCGGCACCACCACCTTCAGGCGTGCAGCCGCACGCTGCTGGTTCTCCCACTCGCCGCCCCACACGGCCTGGTAGCCTTCGGGCAGCTTCACGTTCTGCTTGAAGGTGGCCAGCGTGTCCTTCACCACCGAGCCGATATCGCGGCCTTCCACGTTGAACTTCAGCGCCATGTAGCGTGCATTGCCTTCGCGGAAGATGGAGGAGTTGCCGACCTTCATGCTGACCGTACCGACCGAGCCCAGAGGGACCGAGCCACCATCGGGCAGCGGTATGGCGATGTTGCGAATGCGCTCCTCGTCCATGCGGTCCACATAGGGCAGGCGCACGCGTACCGGCACGGGGAATTCACCCTCCCACAAAGTGGTGGCCACATTGCCGGCCAGGGCCACTTCCAGCGTCTTTTGCGCGTCCTCCATGGCAATGCCCTGGCGCGCCAGCGCCTGGCGATCGAACTGCACATGCACCTGGGGTGCCGGGGCATCGCGGTACAGATCCAGATCGACCACTCCGTCGATGCCCTTCACCAGCGATTTGGTCTGCTGAAGAATGCTGCGCAGGGTGGGAATATCGGGGCCGAACAGCTTGAGCACCACCTGGCCGCGCGCGCCTGAGGTGGACTCTTCCACGCTGTCGCGAATGGGCTGAGCGAAGTTGAAGGCCACGCCGGGAATCTCACCCAGCGTCGCCCGCATTTCCTCGATCAGCGCGGGCTTGGTCAGGCCCTTGCGCCATTCGCCATGGGGCTTGAGGCGCACCAGCACCTTGGCCAGATTGAGCGTCTCGTTGTCGGTTCCCGATTCGGGACGTCCCTGCTCAGTGGTGACGGTGATCACCTCGGGGAAGACCTTGAGGCGCAGGCGCACATCACGCAGAACTTCCTGGCCTTTTTCCAGCGAGATGGAAGCCGGCATCTGCACCAGCACATAGGCGTCGCCCTCATCGAGCTCGGGCAGGAACTCGGTGCCCAGCCATTTGGCTGAAACCCCGGCCACCACCAGCACGCTCACGAACACGGCGATCACCGCAGTGCGGCGCTTGGCTGCGCCCAGCACCTTGGCGATCCAGTGCTGGTAGCCGTGGTGCGCACGGTCGAAGATCTTGGGCTCTTCCACCATCACATGCTTGGGCTTGAGCAGCAAGGCGCACAGCGCTGGCACCAGACCCATGGCGAACACCAGCGCACCCAGCAGGGCAAAGCTGTAGGTCATGGCCAGCGGGCGGAAGATGCGGCCCTCGATGCTCTGCAGCGAGAACACAGGGATCAGCGCCGCAATCACGATGGCCATGGCGAACAGCGTGGGCTTGGCCACGGCAACGGCCGAATCCACAATGATGTGGCGCATGTCATTGGCCGTCTGCGGCTTTCGCTGGCGTGCGTTGCGGATGATGTTCTCGGCCAGCACCACGGCACCGTCCACCATGATGCCAAAGTCGATGGCGCCCATGGAGATCAGATTGGCAGGCATGCCCAGCCAGTGCAGGCCGATAAAGGCCACCAGCAGCGACAGCGGAATCACCGTGGCCACGATCAGCGAGCCACGCAGGCTGCGCAGGAACAGCCACAGCACGGCCACGATCAGCGTGGCACCAAACAGCAGGTTGTGCTGCACGGTCTTGAGCGTGTGGCCCACCAGATCGGAGCGGTCATAGTTGGTGACCATGTGCATGCCTTCGGGCAGGCCGCCGCTGTTGAGCTCATCGACCTTGGCATGAATGTCATCGAGCACGATGGAGGGGTTGGCGCCGCGCTTGAGCAGCACAATGCCCTGCACCACATCATCCTGGTCGTCCATGCCCACCGAGCCCTGGCGCGGCGTATGCGACTGCGCGACACGCGCCACGTCGCCGATGGTCACGGGAGCCTTGCCACGCATGGCTACGACCACATCCTGAATCTCCTGCGGATTGCGCAGCAGACCGATACCGCGAATGATGAAGGACTGCTCGCCACGGCGCATCAGGCCACCACCCACGTTGCGGTTGGACTTGGACAGCGCATCGCTCACATCGTCCAGCGACAGGCCCAGGCTGTAGAGCTTCTCAGGGTCGACTTCAACGTGGAACTCCTTGACGAAGCCGCCAATGCTGACCACGTCGGCCACGCCCTGCACCTGCTTGAGCACGCGCACCACATGCCATTCCTGCTCGGTGCGCAGCTGCGCCAGATTGTGTCTGTCGCTCTGCAGCCGGTAGTAGAAGATCTTGCCCAGCGGCGTGTAGTCGGGCGCCATTTCAGGCGTCACGCCACTGGGCAGATCCGCCTGCGGCAAACGCTGCGACACCTCGGCGCGCGCCGTAAAGCTTTTCGCGTCGTCGTTGAAGACCAGGTTGATCATGGAGAGACCGAAATAGCTCTCCGAGCGCAGTGATATCAGACCCGGCGTGCCGTTGAGCTCGCGCTCCAGCGGCTGGGTGATCTGGCGCTCCACCTCTTCGGGAGCCAGGCCTGGCGCCTGGGTGATCACCCCGACCTGCACATTGGTCACGTCGGGATAGGCTTCGATGGCGGTCTGCAGATAGGCGTAGACGCCGTAGACAGCAATCGCCAGCGTGGCGCACACCGCCAGCAGCCGACGATGCACCACAAATGAAATAAATGAACTCAGCATGGTTCAGGCTCCTGCCGGGACTACAGCAGCTGACTGGCCGCGCCGTCGAGCAGCAGACCACCACGCACCACAATCTTCTCACCGACCTTGAGGCCGCTGATCACCGGCACCATGCCGCGCGATGGACGCCCCAGTGTCACCACGCGTGCCTCGAACTGGTTGTTCTCATGCTGCACATAGACCACGCTGCGGCTCTCATCCTTGATGAGCACGGCAGTGACGGGAATCAGCATCTCCTGCAGATTCGACAACTGCACGCCCACCTTGGCCTGCATGCCGGGACGCAGCACCGGGTTCTGTTCGCTCAGCTCCACCACCACGGCAGCGCGGCGCGACTCCTTGTCCAGGGTGGCCCCCAGATGACGGACCGTGCCCTTGATCGGCTTGGGCAGCTGCGGTACCTCGACCTGTACGGAACTGCCCAGACGAATGCCGGGCAGATCGGACTCGAATACCTCTGCGACCACATTCATGGCCTGGGGGTCGCCAATCATGAACAGCGCCGCTCCCGGCTCAGCAGCAGTACCCACCACGGCCTTGCGCTCGGCCACGATGCCGGCGCGCGGTGCGCGCAGCTCGATCCGATCGCCGCCACCGGAGCCCAGCAGCGCTGCCGTGCCCTGTGCACGGCCAAGCTCCTGCGAGGTTTCACGCAGTTTGGCCTGTGCGGCACGCAGATCGACTTCCACGCCCACGCCCTTGTCCACCATGGTCTGCTGGCGCTGGGCTTCCACCACAGCCACGTCGTGTGCGGTCTTGGCCGCAGCCACGTCATAGCGGGTGCGCAGTGCATCGGGGCTGACCAGCGTCGCCAGCAAATCACCGGCCTTGACCATATCGCCCACATGCGCATTGACAGCCACGACACGCGCCGATAGCGGCACTGCGACCGAAGCCACACGATCCTCGACAAACGCCACATGCGCAGGAGCCCAGGCCATCTGCACCCCTTGCGGATCGGCCACGGGCGCGATCTCCAGCATCTTCACGGATTCTGGCTTGACCTGAATAAAGCCTTTGGGCAGTTGCGCAAGCGGCTTCTTCGCTTCCTCGGTGGCCTTGGAGGCATCGCAGCCACCCAACAGACCCGCCACGGCAATGGCCGCAGCCACCACCGGCAGTCTTGCCCATGTCCAGTTTGGTAAATGTGCCGCTCCCGGCAGTCCCACAAGGCTTTTGTTCATCGTTCACCCTTTTCCATGACTGGCAAGTGACGAGCTGGTCCGCGGCCTCACTTGCAGTGATGCCACCATGCTAGGAACAGCCCCCAGCTGCGTGGATGACACACGCATTACGGTTTGGTAAGACCGGGCACGGACTGGAACGGGGCCGCAGAGCAGGTCAGGCCCCGCTGATGGCCTGACACCAGGAAATCAGCCTTCAGACAGGCTGCATTGCCCATTTTTCAGGCAACTCATGCATACCCTTTGCAATTTGCTCAAAAAACAGGCATTTCTCATGTATTTTTTCATACATGAGTACCAAAAGCATCATCATTTCATGGTCAAAGGCCAAAGCACGCCTTGTCTCTGAATTTCAGGGAAAACACAATCAAACCTTTGATAGTCAATGAATATCTACTATCAAAAGGTGAGCTTTGAAGTTATCCACGCGGTGGATAAATTTCACCCTCTTCCCCCTTTGCCTCCAGATTTCAACAGAAACAGGCACTCTTGCATACAAAGCAGCGAGACGAGCACTGCCGGTGGGTAATCTTGCGCCTGCAGCTGCCCCCAACTGGCCTTCATCAAACTTGTGGATAAATTTGCATTTTCACCACTGGCAAGAGCGAAGAAAGCCATGAACAACCTTACCCACAGCACTTGAAAACCATGCCATTTCTGCAAAATTGCAGAAAAGTCAAAATCTAGAAAAATCTATTTATTCATAAAAATTTAACAACTATATCCACAGGGATTGATACATGGTTGTCTCCAGGATATGTACAGGCATATTTTGGACTCCTTCTGTGGATAAGTTTCTTGGTAACTACGCCCGGCTCAATCCACAACTACAATGAACAAGTCACATACAAGCAGTGGAAAAGTTCTACCCGCAGGCTCCCTCGGATACAGCTGTAGAACATACAGACTCCCCTGATTTGTATGCTGTATTGCATAAGAAATTCAATCTTATTTGATACATATCTCTGTACGAATACTTATAAAACGCCAAAGCACAGCGCCTTTGCGTCTCGAAAAACGCTGAAATGCATGAAAAAAAGTGGGCTGAAGAGGCCCTGAATTCCTTTGATGCCGTGGTCGGGGCCATGCCGGGATTTCGCAGTCGTGATGGGCAGCGAAAAATGGCGGCCCAGATCGCGCAAACGCTGAGTCAGGCCCAGCTCGGAAAAATCGATGAAGACGAGCCGGAACCGCGTCGGGCCATCGCTGTCGTGCAGGCTGGAACCGGAGTCGGGAAATCGCTGGCCTACAGCATTCCGGCCATTCGCATGGCGCTGTCGCGCGGCACGCGCGTGCTGATCTCCACAGCCACGGTGGCGCTGCAGGAACAGCTGGTGAACAAGGATTTGCCGGCCCTGGCGCAAAAGCTGGATCAGCCTTTCAAATTCGCCCTGGCCAAGGGGCGTGGCCGCTTTGTCTGCAAACTCAAGCTGGAACGTCTGGCCAGCACGGGGGAAGCACAGGACGAGATGGACGACCTGTTTGGCGATGAGCAGGGCCAGACCAAGTTCAGCCGTCCTCAGCATGAACTGCAGGCCCGCATGCAGTTCTACAAATCCATGGCCGATGCGCTGGCCACGCAGGCCTGGAACGGTGACCGCGACTCGCTGGAAACCCCGCCGGAGGCCGAGGCCTGGAGCCCCGTGGCTGCCGAGTCCTCTTCATGCACCGGAAAGCACTGCCCGGCCTTCGGCAACTGTGTCTATTACGAGCGCCGCAAAGACCTGGTGGCGGCGCAAGTCATTGTCGCCAATCATGATTTGCTGCTTTCTTCGCTAGGCTCCAAGCTGCTGCCCGAGCTGGACAATTGCCTGCTGGTGCTCGATGAAGCCCACCACCTGCCTTCCACGGCTCTGGACCAGTTTGCCGGCGAGATGGATCTGAGCCGCCTGGGCTGGATCGACAAGCTGGCAAGCCGTGCGCTGCGCGTGAACCAGGTCGCCGAAGTCGAGGAACTGGCCGACGTGCCCAAGCATGCGGGTCAGCTACGCCAGCAGATGCAGGAGCTGGCGCGACTTGTCATGGAGCACTACGGAGAGACTCTCAAATCGCAAAAAGACAGCTATGGGCCAGCCAGGGTACGGGCACCCCGTGGAATGCTGCCAGAGGCCCTTCTGGAGCCTTTGGGACAGATTGCGCACCATGCCGACGGCTTTCTGGATGCGCTGCGTGCCGTCTCCAAGGCTCTGCGTGCCGAAATCAAGGAACAACCCGAGCAAGCACAGCGCCTGTCCACCGTCTATGCGCAGGTAGGCGCCCTGGCGCCCAGGCTGGAAGCCATTTTCAACACCACGCAATTGCTGCTGCAAAACAACGAGAGCGATGGCGACGGCAAGACGGTGCCCCATGCCAAGTGGTTCACGCTGGAGATGGACGGCGAGTTCATCGTGGTCAAGGCCCATGCCAGCCCCATACAGCCCGGCTCCACCCTACGCCAGCACCTGTGGTCGCAGGTGCGCGGTGCGGTGCTGACCTCAGCCACGCTGACCAGCTGCGGCCATTTCGACTTCTTTTTGCGTGAGGCGGGGCTGGCCAATGACGCCTCTGTCACCACGCTGGAAGTGCCAAGTCCCTTCGACTATGCGCGCCAGGGCACGCTGGTGGCCCGTGAAACGGTCTCAGACCCGCGCGAAGCCGCCCGCTTTACCGAGGAGATGGTCGAGGCCCTGCTGAACGATCTGAGCCGCATAGAGGCCGGCGCACTGGTTCTGTTCACATCCCGCGAGCAGATGCGCCAGGCCGTGGATGCGCTTTCCACCAGCATGCGCAACCAGGTGCTGGTGCAGACCGCCCTGCCCCGCCAGACACTGCTGGCACGCCATCGTGAGGCCGTGGCGATGGGTGAGCCCTCCATCATCTTCGGCATGCAGTCCTTTGGCGAAGGACTGGACCTGCCCGGAGCGCTGTGCGAGTCCCTGTTCATCACCAAGCTGCCTTTTGCACCGCCCGATGACCCCGTTGGCGAGGCCAGAGCCGAATGGCTGCGCAGCAGCGGCCGCAACCCCTTCAACGAGCTGGTGGTGCCGGCCACGGCCATTCGCCTGGCCCAGTGGGTAGGCCGTGCCATCCGGACCGAGGAAGACCAGGCCCATGTGTACTGCTATGACCGCCGCCTGACGGGCACCAGCTACGGCCAATTGCTCATCAAGGGCCTGCCGCCCTTCACGCTGCAAAAGCGCCCTGTCCGAGGGGCTTGAGATCCTGCGCGAAACGCGTCCTGGACATCTGCGGCCTGGCGGTTTCCAGCCAGGCTGGCACCGCCCTGCTCGCCCGAGTCGCATTTGTAATTTTTCTAACACTTGCCCGGCACTGCGAGCGGCATCTGCAGCGATTCGACACACTGCGCGGCAAGTCCATCCCCATGCATCACGCGTGTACCCGATACCCGATACGCCTGCGATCCGGCCCTTTCCTCTTGGACGGTCTCCATGGCGGGCGGCCAGCTTGGGTCTTGGCGCCTGCTGCAATGTCTTTGCGCCTGCCCGGGTGCCAACCGCATCCGGCCCAGTCTTGATTCGGACTCCATGCAGGAGTCAAAAGTCAAAAAATCCTTTGAAAACAATGATCTACGAATCATTGAATTTTTTTGAATGAATAACAAGCCATCAGCCGCCGGCATGGGCGGCGTGCATGCATGGCAAGTTTCCCCCAGCTGTTTATAACATTCTGTGGATAACAAGCGCTTCATCGTCCCGGCCACTGGAATTTATCCCCAGCTCGGATCTTTGAGGAGGCGCATCTTACGCCAATTTTTCGAGATCTGGCGCGTCAATTTTCACCAAGGGCTTTTTTTCTGAACTTCCCTCTGAAACAAAGGGATTGAAGCAGCTGAACACGCGCAGTTCCAGCTTCGATCAGCCCCTGTCCGCGAGTTTGCCTTCAGTTGTTCTTTAGAAGTCTTATAAAAATATAGTCGTAGTAGTAAGACTTGGCATCTGCTGTTGATAACTTCAAAAAAACAAGACAAATCAAGTCTCTTGCTTGATGACAAACATGGAGACAAACCAGGGTCGCTGCTGTCCTCCATTCATGAACAACTTCGCCGATCTCTTGATTTTTGTGGAAAACCCAAGAGTTGGCATCTTGTTATCCACAGAAATTCATTTCTTCCTTGGTAAGCATTAAATCTGCCAAATGCATTGCTATATAAGCATAGTTAGCTATGTTTTTTATAGTGAACAAGTGATGCGAGCATGCTTGAGCACATCGGATGTCAGAGGTGTGGTGAAGCAAGAACCTCCTGAACCTGATCTGATCGGCCGGTTTTTTTATCCAGGTCCTCTCCGATTGCTGTGTAAACTTCGACCAAAGTTGTTATTTCTAGTCTTATCTTTTTACTTAGTAGTAATAGTAAGTAGTCCACTTAATTGTTGATAAGTAATTAAGTTCATTGGAAATCAACAACTTACACCTTCCCAAAGTCTGTGCCCTTGCATGGGCTGCCGATGTCCTGGTTTTGGGAACAACTTTCCAGAAGACCGCCAGGCTGTGGAAAACTGAAAATTTCCATGTCTTTTATCACCATGTTTATTCACAGGCCGTGCCGCTGCTGCAAAGCATGAAAAAAGCCGCCCGTTGGGCGGCCTGGTCGAGTCGGATAGCGCTGGCCCGGGAATTCAGAAGTGGCGTGCGTATCGCAGCTGAAGAAAGTTCTCTCCCGGATTGGGGCGCTTGATGCCTGCGTTGGACTGGTGCTCGAAGCGCAGACTGATCTCGTTTTTCAGTTGCTCGCCAAACAGGTAGCCGACGCCGATATGGCTGGCAAAGTTGTAGCGGGTCGAGAATTCCTTGTGATCGGTGATGTAGCGGTGGTTGGTGGCATAGCTCACGCCCAGGCCGGCTTGCAGGAACCAGGGAGACTGACCTTGAGAGGGGCGCCAGCGTAATGTGGGTTGTGCTCCCAGAACCCAGGTTGAACGATTGCCGCCCTGATAGTCGGCCGACCAGCGGCTGACAGAGAGATCCCAGTAACCCGTCATCCGTCCGGAGCCGAGGGCGTAGCTCCAGTTCCAGGGGAGCATGACGCCGCCCGTCCAGCTGTCGGTGCCGTGCTCTGCAGAGCCGTACTGCAGATAGATAGCTGTTGTCGATGATTGCGCAGCCTGTGCATGAAGCATGGGGCTTGCAAGGCTGATCAGCGTCGAGACTACAAGATTTGTTGTCAATTGCAGTTTTTTCATGTCAATTGCCGTCTAAATGTTGTGAATCTGGTCGCGACATCGATGCTTGGGTAATGCCTGGATTTCGCTCCCTCTGTGGATATGAATCTAGAAGCTTGTGAATAGATGTTCTGTCGGCAAGCGCTTGCGTTGGTAGTCAGCCAATTGATATCGAAATGAAAAAAGCCCCCGGTCATGACGACCGGGGGCTTTTATGGAGAAGGCGATTGAGCTCGGCTTACTTTGCCGCAGGGGCAGGAGCTGCGGGACGCTCCTGGCCGGGTTTGCCGCCATGGTGGCCGTGATGGCGCTCACCGCGCTGGTGATGCATGTGCAGGGTGGCCGCATCGAAGGTCTTTTTCTGCTCGGCATTGAGCTGGGCGTAGAAGGCCTTGGTGGCTTCGGCACGGCGGTCCATCTCGGCCATGCGCTTGCCGCGCATTTCACGCATCTTGTCGATGCGCTCGGGCGTGGTCAGCTTGGCAAAGGCTTCGCGGTCGCCGGGGGCAGGGCGTTCACCGGGCTTCATGGCCTGGGTGTAGGTGGTCCAGGCCGCTTGCTGCGCAGGCGTCAGCTTCAGATCGGCCTTGAGTTTTTCCATGCGCTGCTTCATATGCTCCATGCGGTCGCCGCGCTTGTCACCACGCTGGTGCTGATGCGGCTCGGGCGCTTTTTGAGCTGCTGCGGGTTGCTCTGCAGGGGCGGGAGTCTGGGCAAAGCTGGGCAGGCTCAGCGAGGCGAGCAGGGCGGTTGCAACAGCGGCGCCGGTCAATGTCTGGCGAAAGCGGGTCATGTCTGTTTCCTTTTCGGTTGAAGTGGAAGAAGTGGCCGCCTGGTCTTGCTCCTGAATGGGCATTCGGTAGCGGATGACTGAAGTGTGGGCCCCCCATGTTTCTGAGACGTGAGGTTTTGCAGCCGCTCTGTAAAGATTTGATAAGTTTGAGTGGCTCCGACTGCGCAACAATGCATGCATGGGCTGCGTTGGCGGCCGATTTTTTTCCGCGAGATCCAGCTGCAGGAGCTGGCGACGATTGAAGGTTTAGCAAAGGTTTTTGATGTTCAAGAACATGATTGTTTATCGCATTGCCGAGAGCTGGCAGGGCGATCTGCAGCTGCTGGAAGATGCGCTGCAAAAGACGGTGTTTGAGGAGTGCGGCGCGACCCAGGAGCGTTCCGTGGGCTGGGTGCCGCCGCGCGGCGAGCCGCATGGCCCGCTGGCGGAAAGCGTGGCCGGCCAGTGGGTGATGCGCTTCATGAGCGAGTCCAAGATGCTGCCGGCCAGCGTGCTCAACCGCAAGGTCAACGAGAAGGCCGAGCACATCGAAAAGACGGAGGGTCGCAAGCCCGGCAAGAAGGAAAAGAAGGAGCTCAAGGACGAGGCCAAGCTGGACCTGCTGCCCATGGCCTTCACCAAGCAAGGCAGCATGTGGGTCTGGATCGATGCGCAGGCGCGCACGCTGGTGCTCGATACCAGTGCACAAGGCCGTGCCGACGAGATCGTGACGCTGCTGGTCGAAGGCCTGCCAGGCTTTGCGGTGGCGTTGCTGGACACGCAGACCAGTCCGCAGGCCGCCATGGCGCACTGGCTGATGACACAGGAGCCTCCCGCTGGTTTTTCCATCGACCGCGAGTGCGAGCTCAAGGCCGCCGATGAGTCCAAGGCCGTGGTGCGCTATGCGCGCCACCCGCTCGATATCGACGAGGTGCGCCAGCACATCGAGCATGGCAAGCTGCCGACCAAGCTGGCCATGACCTGGGACGATCGCGTGAGCTTTGTGCTCAGCGAAGGTCTGCAGATCAAGAAGATCGCGCTGCTCGATGCGGTGATGGACGGCCAGTCCCAGGACGACGGCGGTTTCGATACCGATGTGACGATTGCCACGGGCGAGCTGTCGCGCCTGATTCCCGATCTGATCGAGGCGCTGGGCGGGGAAGGGCGTACGGGTCTGGGCGACGGCCTGCCGGCATCGCTGGCGTCGGCACCTGCGGCCGAGACCCTGCCCGTGCGTTTGGCACAGGGGCGCGGCCAGGGCACGTTCACCGGCCCGGCCACGGCGCCCGCCGATACGGCCCCGGAAGAGGCACCGTTCTGACGCTATTGATGATGTAGCTGCTTACGCCTGTCAATCAAGGATTTCAGTATTCATTGATGCTGAAATCAATGGCTAGCAAGCGCAAGAAGCTATCAAAAAAGGCCTGCCAGATGTCTCTGGCAGGCCTTTTTCATGGGCGTTTCAGGTGCCCGGAAACGCGGTATCAGACGCGCTCGAAAATCGCGGCAATACCCTGGCCGCCGCCGATGCACATGGTCACCAGCGCATAGCGGCCGCCGGTGCGCTGCAGCTCATACAGCGCCTTGGTGGTGATGATGGCGCCGGTCGCACCCACGGGGTGGCCCAGGGAGATGCCGGAGCCGTTGGGATTGACCTTGGCAGGGTCCAGAGCCAGCTCCTGAATCACGGCGCAGGCCTGGGCGGCGAAGGCTTCGTTGGCTTCGATCACGTCCATCTGTTCGATCTTCAGACCGGTGCGTGCCAGCACCTTCTGCGTGGCGGGGACCGGGCCGATGCCCATGTATGCGGGATCGACGCCGGCGTGGGCGTAGCCGACCAGGCGGGCAATGGGCTTGGCGCCGGAAGACTTCAGCGCCTGCTCGCTCATCATCAGCACGGCAGCCGCGCCATCGTTGATGCCGGAGGCGTTGCCGGCGGTGACCGTGCCGCCTTCCTTCTTGAACGCGGGCTTCATGCCGGCCAGGGTGTCCAGCGTGGTGGCGGCGCGCACATGTTCGTCGGTGTCGAACAGCACCACGCCCTTGCGGCTGGCAATTTCCACGGGAACGATCTGCTCCTTGAAGCGGCCGGCCTCGATGGCTGCAGCGGCGCGCTGCTGGCTGATGACGGCCAGCTCGTCCTGCATCACGCGGCTGATCTTGTAGCGCTCGGCCACGTTTTCAGCAGTGATGCCCATGTGCATCTTTTGCCAGGGATCGTGCAGGATGCCCAGCATGTAGTCGATGCTCTTGGCATCGCCCATGCGTGCGCCCCAGCGCGCGGACATGTCGAAGTAGGGGCCGCGGCTCATGGATTCGGAGCCGGCCCCAATGGCCACTTCGCAGTCACCCAGCGCAATCGATTGCGCTGCCGAGACGATGGCCTGCAGGCCAGAGCCGCACAGGCGGTTGACGTTGTAGGCAGGGGTTTCGATGGAGCAGCCGGCATCCACCGCCGCCACACGGGACAGGTAGGCGTCGCGCGTGTCGGTGGGGATGACGTTGCCCATCACCACATGACCCACGGTGTCGGCAGCGATGCCGGCACGCGCAATGGCGGCCTTGACCACGGTGGTGGCCAGCTGGGCGTTGGGAACGTCCTTGAGGCTGCCGCCAAAAGTGCCGATGGCCGTGCGCGCGGCGCTGACAACGAAGATGTCTCTGGTGCTCATGGTTTGTCTCCTGCATCGCGTCGGCAATGCTTGTGCTTGAATGATTTGAAAAGATGAATGAGAGCAACCGCATTCATCGCACAGAGTATTCTGCAGTATTTGCTGCAGTGCAACATGTCTCATTGTTGACGCTGCCCTGCGTGGGGGGCGATGGTTTCACGTGAAACCCATGAGCCGCCTCAGGCCGCTGTCCTGCTCCGGCCTCTCGGAGTGGGAGCCCTGGGTTCATGATGGGTCGGCGTCAGGTCGGTGTCCGCGCTGGCCAGGTCGTCGAGGATGGGGCAGTCAGGCCTGTCATCTCCATGGCAGCAATGCACCAGAGTCTGCAGCGTGCGCTGCATGGACTGCATGGCAGCGATGCGCTCGGTCAGAGTGGCGATGTGCTTTTGCGCGATGGCCTTGACCTGGCTGCTGGCACGGGCCTGGTCCTGCCACAGGCCGAGCAGGGTGGCGATCTCGTCCATGGAAAAGCCCAGATCGCGCCCGCGGCGGATGAAGCGTAGCGCATGCACATCGGCTTCGGTGTACTGGCGATAGCCGCTGTCGGTACGGTGCACGGGTGGCAGCAGGCCCAGTGACTCGTAGTGACGCACCATGCGCGCAGAAACCCCGGCGCGGCGCGCGGCCTCGCCGATGACGACAGGCCAGTTCTGAGCGATTTTTTGTGTCGATGGGTGGTTGGACATGGACGATCCTGAAAAAACGCGCCAGCGGCCTTTTGACGGCTTGCATGAGGTGCTGGCGCGGTGCAAGAGGCTGCGCTCAGGCTACCTTGTAGCCTTCTTCGGCAATGGCGGCTGCCACGGCCTCGCGGCTGGCGCCGCTTTCGACTTCCACTCGGTTGGCGGCGCGGTCGATCTTGATCTGCGCCTGGGCATCGACGCCCTGGATGGCATTGGTGACGGCGCGTTCGCAGTGGCCGCAGGTCATGCCTTGAACTTCAAAAACTTGTTGCATGGATGGCTCCTTCAGAAAGTGAGTCGACCGGGCTGGCGGACTCCATGTCTTGAATGGTTAACCCTAACATCATGGCAAGGTCAAGCCTTTGACAAGACATGAAGCCGGCAGGGTTGATAAGCCGCAAAGACTGCCGATAAGAACTTGTCATATTGCACATCGCCATGGCTTGGACATCGCAGTCACGGGTTTTTTCGGTGTCGGTGACAATCTGAAACAATTTGCAAGTTCTGGCCCGACAATGCCAGTCGTTCAAAGTGGAGAGAGATTCATGAGTCTGTTGGAAATGATGCGGGGCTTCACCATCCGCACGCGCATGATGGGCGCCATTGGTGTGGTGATGGTGTTGCTGGGCCTGCTGGGGGGCGCCGGGATGTTGGGCATGTTCCGCATCCAGGACATGAGCCAGGAGTTTCTGAGCAACGCCTTTGTCAAATCGGGCCATATGGCGCAGCTGCGCACCGAGCTGGGCGGCATCCGTTCCAGCGAGAAGGACATGGTCATCCAGTACGAAAAGCCCGAAGAGGTGCGCAAGGCCTATCAGCAATGGGTCATGAACATCGACAAGTCCAAGGCGACGCTGGGCAAGTTCGTGACCGACCAGAACGCGCAGGATGCGCAGCTGACCAAGAGCATCATTGGCCACCTCGACAGCTATCGCAAGCTGTTTGAGCCCGTTGCGCGCCAGCTGGAAGCCGGCGGCTATGACTCGGCCACCACAGCCAACCGCATGAGCGGCAAGGCCCTGGCCGAAGTCATGGAGGCCGACAAGCTGCTGGCGCAGCTGGACAAGCTGCTGCGCGAGCAGGCCGACGCACTGGCTGCGGCCGAGCGCGACGTAGCCGACCAGACACGCTGGATGTTTGTGGTGGCCGTGATCCTGGCGCTGGTGGTGGTGATTCCGCTGACTTTGCTGAACATGCTGTCCATCTGCCGTCCGCTTGAATTGGCCCGCCAGATGGCACTGACGATTGCCGGCGGCGATCTGTCGCACAAGGCCGAGGTCAGCGGCAAGGATGAGCTGACGGATCTGCAGCGTGCGCTGGACCAGATGCAGCAGTCGCTGGGCACCACGGTGGCCCAGGTGCGCGATGCCAGCGGCAATATCGCCACGGCCAGCCAGGAAATTGCCACGGGCAATCAGGATCTGTCGGCCCGCACCGAACAGACTGCCAGCAATCTGCAGGAAACCGTCGCGTCGCTGGCTCAGCTGACGGCCACGGTGCAGCAGACCGCATCGTCTTCGCAGCTGGCCAACCAGCTGGCGGCCTCGGCCTCTTCGACGGCCGTGCAGGGCGGCCAGATCGTCGGCCAGGCCGTCAACAGCATGCAGGAGATTTCGGCCTCCAGCCGCAAGATCGGCGACATCATCGGCCTGATTGATTCCATTGCTTTCCAGACCAATATCCTGGCGCTGAATGCCGCTGTGGAAGCGGCCCGAGCCGGCGAGCAGGGACGTGGTTTTGCCGTGGTGGCGGCCGAGGTGCGCAGCCTGGCCCAGCGTTCGGCCCAGGCCGCCAACGAGATCAAGTCGCTGATCAGCACCAGCGTGCAGACCGTGGATGTGGGCGCGCGCCAGGTGGAGAGCGCAGGCAAGGCCATGCAGGAGACCGTGGACAGCGCTCAGCGCGTGGGCGACATCATCGGCGAGATCACGGCCGCGTCCAGCGAGCAGTCGCTGGGCATCAGCCAGGTCAACCAGGCCGTGGGCGATATCGACCGCATGACCCAGCAGAATGCGGCTCTGGTGGAAGAGTCTGCCGCCGCCGCAGAATCGCTGCGCGAGCAGGCGGCGCGACTGGCACAGCTGGTCAGCCAGTTCAAGCTGGCCGGCGGCGCGCTGCATGCCGCCCAGCGCAGCCCCAGGGCTGCCGCCCATCCCGGCATGGCGCCTGCGGCGCTGGCCTCTGCCCAGGCGGCTTTGCCGGGCAAGAAGCAGCAGTTGCTCGAACAGGCCTGATCCTCAGGCGGAGCACGCCCACAAAAAAGCCCGGTTGCTGCGCTGCACCGGGCTTTTTTCTTTCGTTCAACAGCTGCTGGCACAGGCGGCGACAGGGCCTGCAGCCCGATCGCGCTTACTGGCTGGCGAGTGCAGGGTAGTCGATATAGCCGTCGGCCCCACCGCCGTAGAAGCGTTCGCTTTTCCAGGCATTGAGCGGCAGGTCGTCGCGCAGGCGGTGCACCAGATCGGGGTTGGAGATATAGGCCTTGCCGAAGGCCACGACATCGGCATAGCCGCTTTCCACGGCACGCATGGCCAGCTCGCGGTCATAGCCGTTGTTGACCATCCAGGCACCCTTGCCGCCCGCAGAGCGATAGGCCTGCTTGAGTGCCTGATAGTCGAAGGGGCGATCCGCGAGTTCGCGCGGGCCGCCGGTTGCGCCTTCGATCACGTGGATATAGGACAGGCCCAGTGGCGCGAGCTGGCGCACCAGATATTCAAACAGTGCCTGCGGGTTTTCGTCCACGATGTCGTTGGCGGGCGTGACCGGAGAGATGCGGATGCCGACCTTGCCGGCACCGATGGCATCGGCCACAGCGCGCACGCATTCCAGCACCAGGCGGGCCCGGTTTTCGATGCTGCCGCCGTAGTCGTCGCTGCGCTGGTTGGTGCCGGTCTTGAGGAACTGATCGAGCAGATAGCCGTTGGCTGCATGCAGCTCCACGCCATCGAAGCCAGCCGACTGCACAGCCTCGCGCGCGGCGGTGGCGAAGCTGTGAACAATCTCCGGCAGCTCCTGCTGCTCGAGTGCACGCGGCGCCGAGGTGGCGACAAACTGACCTTGTCCCGTCTCGCGGTCGATCACAAAAGTCTTGGAGCGGGCCGTCAGCGCCGAGGGCGCGACCGGCGCCTGCAGGTCGGGCTGCAGCACGGTGTGAGAGATGCGGCCCACATGCCAGAGCTGGGTGACGATGCGCCCGCCCTTGGCATGCACGGCATCGGTGACTTTCTTCCAGGCCTGCAGCTGCTCTTGGCCGTACAGGCCGGGTACGTCGGCATAGCCCTGTCCCTGGTGGCTGATGGCCGTGCCTTCGCTGATCAGCAGGCCGGCAGAGGCGCGCTGGACATAGTAGGTCTGCATCAGCGGCGTGGGTACCGCGTCGGGAGCGCGGTTGCGCGTCAGCGGTGCCATGGCAATGCGGTTGGGCAGGCGTAGGCTGCCCGCTTCAATCGGGTCGAACAATGAGGTCATGCAGAACTCCAGATGAAAAAAGCTCGGTGGGTACCGAGCTTTTGAGTTTGCATGGGTGCCAAAAAACTTACTTCAGCAAGCCTTCTGCCTTCATGGCGGCCTGCACGGCGGGACGCGCCAGAATGCGCTCGCGGTAGGCCTGGATGTTCTCGAGCTCGGAGATGTCCAGGCCCACAAACTGGGCCCAGCCCGTGACCGTGAAGAAGTAGGCATCGGCCACGGTGAACTGGTCGCCCATCAGATAGGTCTTGTTGGCGAGCTGCTCGTTGACCCAGGTCAGGCGCTTGAGCACGCCGGCGCGTGCCAGGGGCTTGTAGTCCTCTGGCGTTGCAGGATTGAACAAGGGGCCGAAGCCCTTGTGCACCTCGGTGCTGATGAAGTTCAGCCATTCCTGCAGGTGGTAGCGGGCCACCGTGCCGTTGGCGGGCGCCAGGTTCTTCTCGGGGGCCAGGTCGGCCAGGTATTGAACAATGGCGGGACCTTCGTGCAAGGTGTCGCCGTTGTCCAGCACCAGAAAGGGCACATAGCCCAGAGGATTGATGCCGTAGTAATCCGTTCCGTCCTGGAGCTTGTGGCTCTTGGTGCTGACCATCACAGTTTCATGCTGCAGGTCTGCTTCATGCAGCACGATGTGCGGAGACAGGGAGCAGGCGCCGGGGCTGTAGTAAAGCTTCATGATGAGTGGCTCTCTATGCAATGAAAAGACAAGCGCCCATGCTAAACCGGTTGGATGTCACATGCATATGCAGCCGACAGCAAGTAGTCCGTATCCGTGGGGGATTGTTCAGCCCAGGCGCCCTGCAGCCCACAGCACCTGCTGCACCAGTGCCTCCATGCCTTGCTGGTTCTGGGCGCGCACCAGATGACCCTGGGCGTCGAAAGCCTCGCCCGCCTGGCTCACGGCGTGGCTGCGCGGTGCCACCCAGCATTCCAGGTTCAATAGCAGCGCAGCGAGGTGAGACTGCGCTCTCAGGCCTCCAAGACCGCCAGGCGAGGCACTGGCCATGCCGACGACCTTGTTGCGAAACGGCAGGACGCCATCGGACCACTGCGCATCGCCCTTGACCGGGCTGGAGGCCCAGTCGATCGCGTTCTTGAGCAGGGCCGGGTAGCTGCCGTTGTACTCGGGGCTGCAGACAATCCAGGCAGCATGGCTGTGCATGGCCTGCTTGAGGCGAATGACATCGGCTGGAGTTCCCTGCGCTTCGAGGTCGGCGTTGTAGAGGGGGATGTCGTAGTCCGACAGCTCCAGCAGGCTGGGCTCTGCGCCTTGCTGCCGGGCGATGGAGGCGGCTACCTTGGCCAGCTTGCGGTTGTATGAGTCTTGGCGGGTGCTGCCCGCAAAAATGAGGATTTGCATGCAGGCATTGCAGCACAGAGCGATTGCACTTTTCATGCGTAGGCAGGGCGATCAGGGCAAACATCTAGGCCGTAGCTCTGGCTGCCATGTTTCACGTGAAACCCCCCTGGCAAGGCATTGTTGCGCCAATGGTGGGAAAATTGCAGGTTCCCCGCAGGGCTGGACATGGCGCGAAAACATGTCCGCCTGCCATGAGAGCCGAGGCATGGTTGCTTCGTGCAGGGGCAAGGGCCGGGCTTGGCCCGGAGCAGAAATATGTTGTACCCACAGGAATTTGACGTGATCGTGGTCGGTGGCGGCCACGCCGGCACCGAGGCTGCGTTGGCCGCTGCGCGCATGGGCAGCAAGACATTGCTGCTGACCCACAATATCGAAACCCTGGGGCAGATGAGCTGCAACCCCAGCATCGGCGGCATCGGCAAGGGCCACCTGGTCAAGGAGGTCGATGCCCTGGGCGGTGCCATGGCCCTGGCGACCGACAAGGGCGGCATCCAGTTCCGCATTCTGAACAGCTCCAAGGGACCGGCCGTGCGTGCCACGCGCGCCCAGGCCGACCGCATTCTGTACAAGGCCGCGATTCGCGAGATGCTGGAAAACCAGCCCAATCTATGGCTCTTCCAGCAGGCCGTGGATGATCTGATGGTGGAGGGCGACCGCGTGGTCGGTGCCGTCACCCAGGTGGGGCTCAAGTTCCGCAGCCGCACCGTGGTGCTGACCGCGGGTACCTTCCTCGACGGCAAGATCCACGTGGGCCTGAACAACTATGCCGCAGGCCGTGCGGGCGATCCTCCGGCCGTGAGCCTGTCGGCGCGCCTGAAGGAGCTCAAGCTGCCGCAGGGGCGCCTGAAGACCGGCACGCCCCCGCGCATCGACGGCCGCAGCATCGACTTCAGCCAGTGCGAGGAGCAGCCCGGCGACGGCATGCCCGGCGGCGTGAACGAGGGTGAAGTGCCCGTATTCAGCTTCATGGGCAACCGTGCCATGCATCCCCGCCAGATGCCTTGCTGGATCACGCACACCAATGCGCGCACGCACGAGATCATCCGCAGCGGCTTTGACCGCAGTCCCATGTTCACCGGCAAGATCGAGGGTGTGGGTCCGCGTTACTGCCCCAGCGTGGAAGACAAGATCAACCGCTTCGCGGACAAGGAAAGCCATCAGATCTTTCTGGAGCCCGAAGGCCTGACCACGCACGAGTTCTACCCCAACGGCATCTCCACCAGCCTGCCCTTCGACATCCAGTACGAACTGGTGCGCAGCATGAAGGGACTGGAGAACGCCCATATCCTGCGTCCCGGCTATGCCATCGAGTACGACTACTTCGATCCGCGCTCGCTCAAGAGCAGCTTTGAGACCAAGCAGATCCAGGGTCTGTTCTTTGCGGGCCAGATCAATGGCACGACCGGCTATGAAGAGGCGGCCGCCCAGGGCCTGTTCGCGGGCCTGAATGCAGCGCTGCAGTGCCGTGGCGAAGGCCCCTGGATGCCGCGTCGCGACGAGGCCTATCTGGGCGTGCTGGTCGACGATCTGATCACCAAGGGCGTGACCGAGCCCTACCGCATGTTCACCAGCCGCGCCGAATTCCGCCTGCAGTTGCGTGAAGACAATGCCGATATGCGCCTGACTGAAGCGGGCCGCCAGATGGGGCTGGTCGACGATGCGCGCTGGGACTCGTTCAGCCGCAAGCGCGATGCTGTTTCACGTGAAACAGAGCGCCTCAAATCCACCTGGGTGAACCCGCGTGTCGTTGCTGCAGAAGAGTCCGAGCGCGTGCTGGGCAAGGCCATGGAGCGCGAATACAACCTGTTCGACCTGCTGCGCCGTCCCGGTGTGGACTACGACAAGCTCATGGGCATGAACCAGGGCAAGTACGCCAGTGCCGATGTGCAGCCCGAGGCTCTGGGTGAGCTCAGCGCCCCGGTGATCGAGCAGGTGGAGATCGCCGCCAAGTACTCTGGCTATATCGACCGCCAGAAGGACGAGGTGGAGCGAGCCGCGCATTTCGAGCGTCTGCGTCTGCCACTGGACTTCGACTACATGCAGGTGGCGGCGCTCTCCTTCGAGGTGCGCCAGAAACTGCAAAAGCACAGGCCCGAAACCCTGGGGCAGGCCTCGCGTATTTCGGGAGTGACGCCGGCAGCCATCTCGCTGCTCATGGTGCATCTGAAAAAAGGCGGCTTCAAGGGCTTTGCCACTCAGAACGAAGAGGCTTCCGCATGAGCCAAGTTTTGCGTACCCAGCTGGAGCAGGGCGTTCAGGCGCTGAAGCTGGAACTGGCCCCGGCCCAGATCGATCTGCTGATGTCCTTCATGGATCTGCTGCAGAAGTGGAACAAGGTCTACAACCTGACGTCGGTGCGTGATCCCCAGGAGATGCTGACGCATCACCTGCTCGACAGCCTGGCCGCCGTGCCCGCCTTGCTTCGGCATGTGAGCCGCCTGCCGGTGCAAGAGGGCAAGCGCCTGCCGCTGCTGGACGTGGGCTCCGGCGGTGGTCTGCCCGGTGTGGTGTTTGCCATCTGCTGCCCGCAGATCGATGTGAACTGCGTGGATACCGTGGGCAAGAAGGCCGCCTTCATCCAGCAGGTGGCTGCAGCCTTACGTCTGCCCAATCTGCACGGTATTCATGACCGGGTGGAAAACCTCAAGATCCGCTATCCGGTCATCAGCTGCCGCGCCTTTGCATCCTTGGTGGACTTCACCACCTGGTCGCGCAAGGCTCTGGCCGAGGATGGAATCTGGTTTGCCATGAAGGGCAAGCACCCCGATGAGGAAATTGCTGCGCTGCCTGCCGATGTGAAGGTGTTCCACGTGGAACCTTTGGCCGTGCCCGGCCTGGACGCCGAGCGCTGCGTCATCTGGTTGAAGCTGGCTTCTTGAGCGGTAAAGCTTGGTCGAGGCACTTTGTTTCCAAGGGGAACAAAGTGCCTTTTTACATACTGTGTCAGGCAACATCTGTGCAATGCAGATGCGCCGGTCATGGCCCTCGCATAAACTTGCTGTTTTCCATCGCGCAGGGTTTGAATGTTTGGCATCTCTGATTACGGCGCTTTTGCAGCCGCCGTTACCGTTTTCTTGCTGATCCCTGGACCAGGCAATCTGGCCTTGATTACCTCCACGGGCAAGGGCGGATGGAGAGCGGGCCTTGCATGCTGCCTGGGTGTGATGGCAGCCGACCAGGTGCTGATGTGGCTGGCTGTGGCAGGTGTGGCGGCGGTGCTGGCCGCCTACCCGGCGGCCTTCCATGCCGTGCAGTGGGTGGGGGCGGCCTATCTGGCCTGGCTGGGCTATAAGCTGCTCACGGCCAGGCCCGGCGATGCGCCGGCCATTGAAATCCAGCCACGCCAGTATTTCCGCCAGGGTGCCCTGATCACCCTGATGAACCCCAAGGCCATTGTGTTCTACATGGCTTTCTTCCCCATGTTCGTGGATCCGGCCCGACATCAGGGCGCCATCACCTTTGGCGTGATGGCTGCCACGGTGGCGGCAATTACCTTTATCTACAGCGTCATCGTGGTGACGCTGACCACGTTGCTGGCCGAGCGCTTGCGTGCCAACCCGGCCGTGGTGAAGTGGCTGGAAAAAACAGCCGGTGTGTTTCTGATCGGTTTTGGCCTCAAGCTGGCCGCCAACTAAAAGAGAAGTTCAATGGCCAAAATTTTCTGCGTTGCCAATCAAAAGGGTGGAGTGGGCAAGACCACGACCACGGTCAATCTTGCCGCAGGTCTGGCCAAGGTCGGCCAGCGTGTGTTGCTGATCGACCTGGACCCCCAGGGCAATGCCACCATGGGCTCCGGCGTGGACAAGCGCGCGCTGGAGTTGACGGTCTACGACGTGCTGCTGGAAAACGCCAGCGTCAAGGAAGTGGCCCAGAAGTCCGAGCAGGTCGGCTATGACGTGCTGGGCGCCAACCGCGAGCTGTCGGGTGCCGAGATCGAGCTGGTCTCGCTGGAGCGCCGCAACGAGCGTCTCAAGACCGCTCTGCAGGCCGTGGCCGCCGACTACGACTTCGTGCTGATCGACTGCCCGCCCTCCCTGTCCATGCTGACCCTGAACGGTCTGTGCTCGGCGCATGGCGTGATCGTTCCCATGCAGTGCGAGTACTTTGCACTGGAAGGCCTGACCGATCTGGTCAACACCATCAAGCAGGTGCATGCCAACATGAATCCCGACCTGCAGATCATCGGTCTGCTGCGCGTGATGTTCGATCCGCGCACCACGCTGCAGCAGCAGGTCAGCGACCAGCTCAAGGAGCACTTCGGCGACAAGGTGTTCGATACCGTGATTCCACGCAATGTGCGCCTGGCCGAAGCCCCCAGCTACGGTCTGCCGGGCGTGGTGTTCGACGCCTCGGCCAAGGGCAGCAAGGCCTTTGTCGAGTTCGCCGAAGAGATGGTGCGCCGCATCAAGAAAATGTGAGTGTTTCACGTGAAACAGCTCCTCGTCTCCTGTCCAGCCATCACCAACGGTCATGACCTCTGAAGCACTGAACCCGCATCATGTCTGGCTGCTGCCCGGCTGGCAGAACTCCGACCCCGGCCACTGGCAAAGTCTGTGGCAGAGCCAGTACGGCTACCAGCGGCTGGAGCAGCATAGCTGGCAGCATCCGCTGCGCGGTGACTGGAGCATCCGCCTGCAGGAAACCGTGCTCGACGCTCCGGCTCCCGTCACCCTGGTGGCGCACAGCCTGGGCTGCGTGCTGGTGGCCTGGTGGGCGGCGCATTCTCAAGTCGCGAAAGCCAAGGTGCGCGGTGCGTTGCTGGTAGCCCCCGGCGACACGGAGCAAGAAAGCCTGCGCGGCGTCTTGCCAGGCTGGTCGCCCGTGCTGCTGCAACAACTGCCCTTCCCGTCGATACTGGTGGGCAGCGAGAACGACCCCAACTGCTCTGTAGCACGCGCACAGACCATGGCACAGGGCTGGGGCAGCCGCTTCGTGAATGTGGGTGCCGCAGGCCATATCAACACGGCCAGCGGACTGGGACTGTGGGAAGCCGGGCATGAGCTGTTGCTCTCCCTTTAAAGAAAGAATTCAGCAATGGTGACTAAGAAACCCAAGGGCCTGGGACGTGGTCTGGAAGCCCTGCTGGGCCCCAAGGTCAGTGAAGCAGAGCAGACCGCTGCGAGCGGGTCTCAGGCCAATCTGCCGAGCACCCTGGCACTCAATGTGATGGTGGCCGGCCAGTACCAGCCGCGCACCCGCATGGACGAAGGCGCCTTGTACGAGCTTGCCGAGAGCATCAAGGCCCAGGGCATCATGCAGCCGATCCTGGTGCGCCAGCTCTCCAGGGGCGACAACGCCGGCAAGTACGAAATCATTGCCGGCGAGCGGCGCTTCCGTGCTGCGCATATCGCGGGTCTGTCCGAGGTGCCGGTGCTGGTGCGCGAAGTGCCCGACGAAGCCGCTGCGGCCATGGCACTGATCGAGAACATTCAGCGCGAAGACCTGAACCCGCTGGAAGAGGCGCAGGGTCTGGCCCGCCTGGTCAAGGAGTTCGGCCTGACCCACGAGCAGACCGCTCAGGCCGTGGGCCGCTCGCGCAGCGCCGCCACCAATCTGCTGCGTCTGCTGAATCTGGCCGAGCCCGTGCAGACCATGCTGATGGCCGGCGATATCGACATGGGCCATGCGCGGGCGCTGCTGACGCTGGACCGAGCCACCCAGATCACGGCAGGCAACCAGATCGCGGCCAAGAAGATGTCGGTGCGCGAGGCCGAGTCGCTGGTCAAGAAGATCGGTGCCGAGTTCAATCTGACGCGCCAGAAGGCCAAGAAAGATGGCAAGTCGCGCGACGTGAAACGCATCGAGGAAGAGCTGTCCGACCTGCTCACCGCCGATGTCGAGGTGCGCATCAAGAAGACCGTGCGTCGCCACGGCAAGCAGCAGGAAATGGGCGAGATCGCCATCCAGTTCGGCTCGCTTGACGAGCTCAACGGCATCATCGAAAAGCTGCGCGGCGAAGTCTGATTCTTTGGCCGGAGCAAGCGAAAAGAGCATCCACGGGATGCTCTTTTTTTTGGAGGGGCGGGAGATGAATGCAGTGCTCAGCTGCAGTAGCCGGCGTCGATTCTGTCGAGCTTGCGCAGTAGTGCGGGCCAGGCAAACTGGCCGCCCATTCCGCCGGTCTGCACTTTCATGGCATGGGCGATGCCCTGCAGAATCTGCGGGTCGACCTCGGTGAGTTCGGTGCCGCCGGACTGGGCCGCGATCTGGATCTGGCAGGCGGACTCGAAGACGTACATGGACAAAAAGGCATCGGCAATCGTGGGGCCGCAGGTCAGCAGGCCGTGGTTGCGCAGCATGAGGAAGTTGGCCTCGCCCATGTCGGCCAGCAGACGCGGCTTCTCGTCCTCGCGAAAGGCCACGCCTTCGTAGACGTGATAGGCCAGGGACCCCAGGACAAAGGTGCTTTGCTGGCTGATGGGCAGCAGGCCGTTCTTCTGGGCCGCCACGGCCACGCCGGCGCGCGTGTGGGTATGGATCACGCATTGCGCGTCGGCGCGCGCCTCATGCACGGCGCTGTGGATGACGAAGCCGGCCGGGTTCACGGGGAAAGGCGAGTCCATGAGCTTGTTGCAGCCCAGGTCCACCTTGATCAGCGAGGAGGCCGTGATCTCGTCAAACATCAGCCCGTAGGGGTTGATGAGGAAGTGATGCCCGGCGCCCGGCAGCCGCGCGCTGATGTGGGTGAAGACCAGATCGCTCCAGCCGTACAGAGCCACCAGCCGGTAGCAGGCGGCCAGATCCACGCGCAACTGCCATTCCTCGGGGCTGACCAGATGCTGCACGCTGGGGATGTTCAAGGGCTCTTGGCTCACGGGCGACTCTCCTTCATCGTTGATTCGATGAATGTAGACACTCGTGTGTCAGCGGTCTGTTGGCTAGGCGACAGAACCTTGGAAATGCGGGCGAGGCCGGTCCGGATCAGGCGCGGTGGACATGCCTGTAGTTCAAAAAAAACAGGAGCTTGCATCGCAAGCTCCTGTTGATTTGTAGATCGTTTCTATACGGAAATCGATGCTGATCAAGCGAAAGCAGCTATCAAAAACACTTACTTGATCTGTCCGCGCGACAGGTCCTGGATCATGCGCGCAGCCAGATACAGGCGCGGTGCGATGGTGTTGATGTGCACGTATTCGGCATCGTTGGAATGCGCGCCATAGCCCGACAGGCCAAAGCCCTCGATCACGCCGCCCTTGGCCTTGAGGGCCGCGAAAGCCGCATCCGTGCCGCCGCCCGTGGCCTTGTCCATGATCTTCATGGGCTGCTTCAGCTCCTGCTCATAAATGCCCTGGGCATGGGCGGCCAGCTTGCGCGCCGTGGCATTGGCCTCCAGCGGCGGGCGGCGCACCTCGAACTTCAGCTCCACCTTGCTGGCAGGGAGCAGCTTGTTGCCGATCTTGTCCTGCATGGCTTTTTCCAGCGCCGTGAAATCGGCCACGCGCAGCGCGCGGGCATCGGCCTGGGCCGTGGCCTCGGCGGGGATCACATTGCGGTTGGTACCGGCCTTGGACACCGTCCAGTTGAGCTTGAGGCCGTCCTGGGGCTGGGACAGATCTTTCATCTGCAGCAGCTGATGCGAGAGCTCGTACAGCGCATTCACGCCGTCCTCGGGCTTGGCGCCCGCATGCGATGCCTTGCCGGTGACCTTGAGGTAGGCGGCGCCGATGCCGCTGGTGGCCAGGCGCAGGCTGCCGTCGGTGCCGCCGCCTTCAAAGCTGAACACGGCGTCCTGCTCGGCCCCCAGGCGGGTGATGGTGCTGCGTGCGCCGGGCGAGCTGATTTCCTCGTCGCCGTTGATCAGCACCGTGAGCGTGCCGTAGTCCTCGATGCCCAGCTTCTTGAGCAGGGGCACGATATGCATGATCAGGGCCACGCCCTGCTTGTCGTCGGCGATGCCCAGGCCATAGGCCTTGTCGCCGTCGATGCGAAAGGGCTGGTCCTTGATCATGCCGGGCAGATAGACGGTGTCCATGTGCGCGATCAGCATGATGCGGCTGCTGCCCTTGCCCTTGAATTCGGCATGCACCATGGGGCCGACTTTCTCGGGCGTGTCATCGAGGCGGTAGATGTCGCTGGGCTCGATCACCTCGACCTTGCCGCCCTGCGCGCGCAGCTTGCCGGCGATGTACTCGGCAATCTTCTTCACGCCCGCCACATCCTTGCTGCCGGACTCGATATGCACCAGATCGCGCAGCGTATCCAGATAGGGCTGCTGCTCCTTTTTCGCATGCTCCAGCAGATCGGCTTGAGGGGCAGCCTGGGCAGAGCCGAAGGCCAGCACCAGGGCCAGGGCCAGGGGCAGGGCGCGCAGCAAAGGGGCAGAGGGCGTGTTCCAACGCATAGAAATTCTCCTTAGGGGGCGGACCGTTCCCGGATAGGGGCCACGGCAAGAAAAGGCGGCGTGATGCACCGCTCAGGGAAATCAGCTTAGCAGCCGTGTTTGCGGCCTCCGGGCTGCCGGCCTAGGGATAAATACCAGGATAACTTGATCTCTCGCGCCGAAAAAAAGCCCTGCAGCTTGCGCGGGCAGGGCTTGGTGGGTTGCGCCTGTTGCTCAGGCAGCTGCCAGATGTGATTTGGTCTTTTTGCTCACACCGTCGCCGACGATGACGGCCGAGACCACCGACAGCACCAGCGCAATCGCCGAGCCGTAGAACACGGCGTTGGTCATCTGGTGGTCCAGCATGTAGCCGAAGACCGGCGCGGCCAGGCAAAAGCCCAGATCCAGGCCGGAATACACGGTGCCGTAGACACGACCCGTGGCGCCGGGGGGGGCGGCGCGCTTGATCAGCATGTCGCGCGAGGGGCCGGCCAGGCCTGTGCCCAGACCGGCGACAGAAGCCACGACCACCGCCACCATGCCGGGCAGCCAGCCCGTGCCGACGACAAACAGCAACAGGCCCGAGCCCAGCATGCAGATGGAGATCACCTTCTCCAGCCGCTGCACGCGGCCGACCAGAAAGCCGCCCACGACCATGCCGGCAGCGCCGCACAGCATATAGCCGGTGACGATCAGAGCCGTCACGGAAAGCGGCAGGCCGTACATGGATTGCAGGGCCGGGCTGGCAAAGCTCTGGATGGCGCTGAGCGCGCAGGTGCTCCAGAAGAAGAAGGAAAAGCACAGCCACACCGATGGCAGCCTCATGAAGGCCATGGGGTGTTCCTGAGGTGCGGCAATGGCGGCGGTGGCCGGCTTGGCGCCAGCACCGGCGGATTCGGCACGATCATCGAGCGCATCGCGGTTGAAGACCATGATGGCCAGCACCACGGCTGCGCAGAGGGCGCCGCCCAGGCAGGCCAGACGCCAGGAGCCTGTGGCCGTGGTGATGCCCGCCATGAACAGCGGCGCCAGTGCCCAGCCTAGATTGCCGGACAGGCCATGCACCGAGAACGCATGGCCTATGCGCTGCTGCGACACGCGCTTGTTGAGGATGGTGAAGTCCACGGGGTGGAAGGGCGCATTGCCCAGGCCCGCAAAGAAGGAGGCAGCCAGCAGCATGCTGTAGCCCTGGGCCGAGCTGGCAATCAGGCCTGCCACCACAAAGCTGCCGAGGGCGGCAAACAGAATCGGACGTGCGCCAAAGCGGTCCACCGCAAAGCCGGCCAGTGCCTGGCCGGTGCCCGAGACAATGAAGAACAGCGAGACCATGACGCTGAGCTCGGCATAGCTGTAGCCGAAGTCCTTGATCAGCCAGGGGAACAGCGGCGGCAGCAGCAGATGGAAAAAGTGCGACGAGCCATGGGCCAGGCCGATGAGGCCGATGGTGCGCGCGTCACTGCGCAGTGTCTCTGGCGCCTGGTTCTGAGATGTTGTGGAGGCAGGGCGGTTCATAAGTCGCATCTTAGGCAGACGGCCTGCGTCTTGTATGCGATAGTCTGCCAATTGCTATCGCAAGCCAGCCAAACCATCATGTCCAGCCTCCACGACCCCGAGCCCCTGCGCGCAGGCAAGGCCAGCGCCTATGTGGAGACGCTGACACCCCATCTCTACATCCCCACGGCGCAGCGCCCGGTGCGGGCCAAATGCCGCTGGCTGGAGGCCGATACCCAGGTCCGGCCGCACCGTCATCCCTGGGGGCAGCTGGCCATCTCCACCACGGGCACCATACGCCTGACGGTGGCCCAGGGCACCTACATCGTGCCGCCGTCCCGCGTGCTGTGGGTGCCGCCGGGCATGGAGCATGCCGTGACCATGGTGGAAAGCGCCGATCTGCGTACGCTTTATTTCTTCCAGCCCGATGGGCATTGCGGCCCCGATGTCAGCCCCGAGGAAGAGGCGGCCTGGCGCCAGTGCCGGGTGCTCAACGCCTCGGATCTGCTGCGCGCCGTGGTGCGCGAGCTGCCCACGCTGCCCGATGACTGCCTGCAGCTGTGCGAGCAGGACAGGGCGCGCGAGCACCATCTGAGCCAGCTGCTGCTCGACGAGCTGCGCCGCGCCAGTGCCGTGCAGCTGGGTGTGAACCTGCCCCAGGACAAGCGCTTGCGCCAGCTCTGCGAGGCCGTGCTGGCCGACCCGACGCGCAACGAGACGCTGGAAGACTGGGCGCGCGATACCGGGGCCAGCCCGCGCACCGTGGCGCGACTGTTTCGCCAGCAGCTGGAATGCAGTTTTACCCAGTGGCGCCAGCAGGTGGTGCTGGCCCATGCCGTCAGCCTGGCGGCGCGCAACTGGCCGATTCAGCGCATTGCGGCCGAGCTGGACTACAGTCCCAGCGCCTTCAGCGCCATGGTGCGCCGCACGGTGGGCATGCCGCCTGCGCAGTTCTTTGGCATGCACACCAAAGTCATGGCTGCCAGCGATTGATTGAAAAGGGCCGCAAGCCCTATCTCTACTTGCCGGGTGGCTCCAGAAAATATTTGCTGCGGCATGGAATGAAAGCAGCAGGCCTGCGCTCTCTATCACCATGATCTTCTCTGCCGAGTCGCGCTACAACCAGTGGGTGCGCGAGCATTACCGCTTTTTGCTGCGCAGCGCCTGGGCACTGACGGGCTCGCGTGCCACGGCCGAGGATGTGGTGCAGGATTGCTTCACCAGCGCCTGGCGCTTTCGCCACCAGCTGCGCGACCAGAGCATGGCCAGGGCCTGGCTGTTCCAGATCATGCGCCGTCATGCCTTCAGGCACTTCGATCCTGTGCAATCGCAGACCGAGTCTCTGGATGAAGCCTGCGAGCAGGGCGTGAATCATCACGATGCACTCGATGCGCAGCTGGACGTGGTCAAGGCGCTGAGCCGCATTGCCCCGATCCATCGTGAAGTGCTGGTGCTTTACTACTTTGACGACATGCCCACGGCCCAGATGGCCGAGGCGCTGGATATTGCTCCGGGCACTGTGCTCTCTCGCCTGGCGCGGGCCCGTGATGCGCTCAAGACGGCACTGCAGGAGCCTGCGCGCCGTCCCGCGGGGGCCACCACCGAATCTTCCGCAGCTGCCGGCGTGATACCGCTGAGAAAGCGCGCACCATGAAACACCAAGACCGCCCCGAAGACACCGATTTCGACCTGCGTGCCCGTGCCGAGCTGGCGCTGGCTTTCGAGCCTGGCGAGCCGCCGACCCATTTGCTGCGCCACACGCCCTGGTACGCCCGTCGTGGCCTGCATGCGCTGTGTGCAGCCGTGATAGTCGGCAGCATCGCTGCGGGCAGCGTGCTGAGCCTGCGCCCGCCGCAGATGGTGCGCTCGGCCATCGAGCATGAGTACTACGAACGCACGCTGCGTGGCCAGTTCATCCCGGAGGCCGAGATTGCCAGGCATATGGACTGGCCTGCCGAGCAGAAGCTGCCTGGCTATACCCAGCTCATGCGGCCCTGCGATATCGACGGCACTCGCGCCTATCACCTGACCACTTTTTTTGAAAAAGGCGGCATCGTCACCGTGCTGGCCTTCGAGCAGCCCCAGCGGATTGCCGACGGCCAGGGCTGGTGGGCCAACAGCTACTGGCAGGTGGTGCGCTCGCGCGAAGGCCGCCCGCTGGTGCTGATCGCACAGAAGAAACAGGCTCTGGCCGTGGCATCACGCGCTCTGGGAGCCCCTGAGAAAGCCGATGGCTGAACCGGATTTTTCGCGCTGAGCATTCACCACAATTACCAAGGAGACACCATGCAACAACCCACATCCCTGCCGCGTCGTCGCCTGCTCGCGGGCAGCGCCGGTGCGCTGGCTGCGGCCGGTCTGGCCAGCTTCCAGAGCCAGGCCATGGCACAGGCGGCTGCGCCCGCCGCCAAGCCTTTGCCCGGCTATGCCGGCTTCAAGAATGCCGATGCAGTGATCGTGCACAGTTCCACCACCATCGAGACCAAGCGCAGCGCGTTTGGCGCCGGCGTGGTCACGCCCACCAGCCAGCTCTATGTGCGCAACAACCTGCGGACGCCGCCGGAGGCCATCGTGGCCGACCGCGATGCATGGGCGGTGCAGATCGATGGTGTGAAAAAGCCCAGACAGCTGAGCGTGCGTGAACTCAAGACCATGGGTCTGGAGACCGTGACCATGGTGCTGCAATGCTCTGGCAACGGCCGCGCCTTCTTCCCCTCCAAGCCCAGCGGTACGCAATGGACGGTGGGTGCTGCTGGTTGCGTGGTCTGGAGCGGTGTGCCCGTGCGTGAAGTAGTCAAGGCCCTGGGCGGCGTGGCCGACGGCATGGTCTACATGACGGGAACGGGCGGAGAGGTGCTGCCCGCAGGCCTCGATCCCAAGAGCGTGCTGGTGGAGCGCTCCGTGCCCCTGTCGGCCATGGAGGACGCGCTGCTGGCCTGGGAGATGAACGGCGAGCCCGTGCCTTTGGCCCATGGCGGCCCGCTGCGTCTGATCGTGCCCGGCTACACCGGCGTGAACAACATCAAGTACATCAAGCAGCTGGCCTTTACCGTCAAGGAAAGCGAAGCGCACATCATGTCCCATGGCTACCGCATCTCGCCTCCGGGCAGCAAGGGCGATCCCAGCCAGCCTTCGGTGCAGGAGATGAGCGTCAAGTCCTGGATCAACAGCCCCATCCCCGAAGACGGCAACCAGGCCTCCGGCCTGGTGCAGATTCAGGGCGTGGCCTTCGGCGGCATGAACGCAGTCAAGGGGGTGGAGGTCTCCATCGACGGCGGCAAGAGCTGGAAGCAGGCTCGTCTGGTAGGCCCCGACATGGGCAAGTACGCCTGGCGCCAGTTCGTGCTCCCGGCCCAGCTGCCCAAGGGCACTTACCAGCTGGCCAGCCGCGCCACCGACGTCAAGGGCAATGTGCAGCCCGAGACGCGCGGTGAAAACCAAAGCGGCTACAACAACACCAGCTGGGCCGACCACGCCGTGACGGTCACCGTGGCCTGAGCGTCGCAATCACTGCCCATGCCCCGTGCCGGAAGAAGGGACGCAGGGTATGGGATCCAACCCCGATGCATCGCATTTCTCCAAGAACAATGATGAAGACAAACCACACCCTCGCCGCCCTGTTGTTGACCGCCTTTGCGGGCACTGCCGCTCATGCCGATCAGGCTGCCCAGATGGCGCGCGGCAAAGAGCTGTTCACCACTGCTGCAGTCCCTGCCTGCGCGGTGTGTCATACCCTCAAGGACGCCGGCGCCGAAGGTGCCATAGGCCCGGTGCTGGACGAGTTGCAGCCCGATGCGGCCCGCGTGGCGCGCGCTCTGAAGGACGGCATCGGCTCCATGCCCTCCTTCAAGGCCACAATGAGCGAAGCCGATATCGCTGCCGTTGCTCTCTACGTGAGCAAGGCCAGCGGCGCAGCCAAATAAAGCGTCTCAGCTGCGTTCTGCGCCATCCAGAGGCATGGCGTAGATCCATACCTGGTGGCGGCTATTGCCTTGCAGGCATGCCGTCGCTTCCACGCCGGGCAGTTGGAAATCCAGGCTCACCAGCCAGCTGCCGGGCCGCATCTCGGTGGCCGCCTTGACAGCGGCGCGGCCCATGCTTTCGGGCCGCTGGAACAGATAGACCAACTGATAGCCGCTCCAGTCGGCCAGCCAGATATCGCCACGCCGCACGCGTGCCCAGGGGCAGCGCAGGGCGCTGGCAATCGCCAGTGGCCAGCTCCATTCCAGACCATTGAGGCGGGCCTGCGGCAGTGCGCTGCGCAGCGCGCGCAAGCCATCGCCCATGCCGCAGCCGGCGTCCAGCACCAGCGCTTGCCCCGGCAACTGCACGACCTCTGCCAGCCCTTTGAGCGCATTCAACGGCGTTGGAAAGACCGGGGCATCACGCCAGGCATTGAGCGGGTAGATCAGCAGCAGCAAGGCCAGAGGCAGCAGCCAGCCCCAGGCGGGCAACTGGCTGGCGCCGAGCACCAGAAACGACAGCGGAAACCCGGCCGCAATGATGAGCCTGCGCCACCAGTTGGGCCCGTAGAGGCTGGCCGCCGTGCTGAAGCTGCCGGCGACCAGCAGGGCCAGCCACCAGGGCAGCAGGCGCGCCAGAGCCGCAAAGATCACCCAGGCGAGCAACCAGACGAGCAATGCAGGCAGAGGCCAGGTCGAGGCAAGCCATTTTTTTGTCATGAGTTTTGAAATGTATCCGTCATACACAGGCTCCAGGACACCGCAGCGCAGACAAGGCCTTGTCGGGATTTTGCATTTTGTTCGGGATACCCCTCTTTGGTAGGGTATGCGTGTTGTCAACTCGTCGTAAAAATTACCGATTTTTGCTTATGTATACTTTTCGGCTTTCAGCGGCTGAGAATTCAGAGGAGACATCCATGCGCCTGCTTGCCCCCACCTTTTCATTGGCGGCTCTTGTATTGACAGCATGCGCGGTACAGACACCGCAGGAGCAGTTGGCACCTGCTTCGCCCACCGTGCGCCTGTGCGAAGGCAACAACTGCTCCGAGCTGCCGCGCAATGTCGCGACTTTCCGTGGCGAGCCCGTCAATCCCGAGGCGGAGCGCCGCCTGGCGGCACTGGTGCAAAAAGCCGAAGCCGATCCTCGCGCAGCCTACGACCTGGGGCTGCGCTATCTGCGCGGCGATGGCGTGGAGCGCAACAGCTATCAGGCCATCGAGTGGATGCGCAAGGCCGGCGATGCCGGTAACGGTCAGGCCCAGTTTGCGTTGGGTCGTCTGTATCTGCTGGGCTTTGAAGAAATGGGCCCGGATCCCGCCGAGGCCGAGGCTTGGCTGTCGCGTGCTGCCGCCAAGGGCTTCAAGGAAGCCAAGCGCCTGCTGCCCCAGGCACAGGCCGCCAAACAGAATGCACATGCACGCTATCAGGCCATCGAGGACGAGCGCAAGTCCTGGAACGGCTGGTATGTGGGCGCGCCCTACTACATGGTGTGGGGTTCGTCGGGTTGGTATTACCGCTGAGGCGCTGTGAGCGCCGCAGCATTTTTCATTTTTTAGAAAGCATCACACTATGTCCAAGAAGACAACGCTGCGTCTGGCAGCCATCGCATCGGCCCTGGCACTGGGCGGCTGCGTGACCCCTGGCGGCGGTACCATCTCCACGGGTACGGCTCCCACGGCTGCCACCGGCGCAGCGGGCGGCGCAACCAGCGTGAATGCGAACTCTACGCTCGAGCGTTGCGATGCCCCCCTGGGCACCCTGGCCGTGGATGACGGTCGCGGCAAGGATTGGTATGCCAGCTTTGGCGCTGCCACCAAGATCACGACCATCGAGCCCCTGATCCGTCTGGCCGTGCAGCAGTCCAACTGCTTTGTGATCACCTCCATCGGCAACAACCGTACCGAAAGCAAGATGTCGGCGATCACCGACAAGCAGCGCAACTCGGGTGAATTCCGCGCCGGCTCCAAGCAGCAAAAGGGCCAGCGCGTGGCTGCCGACTACTACATGGAGCCTTCCATCATCATCGACAACGATGCAACCGGTCAGCTGGCCGCGGGCGTGGGCGGTCTGTTCGGCAATGTGGGTACGCTGATCGGCGGCGCCATGCAGAGCAAGGCTTCGGTGGTGACGCTGAGCATGTTCGACATCCGCTCGGGCGTGCAGATCTCCATCTCCGAAGGCAACTCCACAGCCACCAATTTCGGCGCTGCCATGGGCGCGTTCGGCGGTGGCGTGGGTGGTGGTCTGGGCGGCTTCTCGCGCTCACCCGAAGGCAAGGCCACGGTCGCTGCCTTCATGGATGCCTACAACAACATGGTGATCTCGCTGCGCAACTACAAGGCGCAGGAAGTCAAGGGCGGCCTGGGTCGCGGCGGTCAGCTCAAGGTCGGCAAGTAAAGCGCCGATCCGAAACGAGAAAAGGGCCTGCAACTGCAGGCCCTTTTTTCATGGTCGGCGCGTCTTCAGCAAGCGCCTCGAGCGCTGCTTACTGCAGCTCAAAGATCTTGCCCGGGTTCAGGATGTTCTTGGGGTCCAGAGCCTGCTTGATGGCGCGCATCATCTGCACCGCGCCAACGCCGGCTTCCTCCAGCAAAAAGCCCTGCTTGTGGATGCCGATGCCGTGCTCGCCCGTGCAGGTGCCGCCCAGCGCAATCGCGCGTGCCACCAGCGTGTGGTTGAGTTGCTCGGCCTGCTGGCGCTGGGCGTCGTTGTCGGGGTCGATCAGATAGCCGAAGTGGAAGTTGCCGTCGCCCACGTGGCCGACCAGGAAGTAGGGGATGCCGCTGGCATCAGCCTCGGTCACGCATTCCAGCAGCGCATCGGCCAGGCGGCTGATGGGCACGCAGGCATCGGTGGTGATGCAGCGGCAGCCGGGCACGCTGGAGACGGCCGCGAAATAGGCGTTGTGGCGCGCGGTGAACAGACGCGTACGGTCTTCGGGGCGCTCGGCCCATTCAAAGGCATTGCCGCCGAATTCATGGGCAATGTCCTGAACCATCTCGGCCTGTTCCTTCACGCCCGTGGGCGAGCCGTGGAACTCCATCAGCAGCATGGGCTCTTCACGCAGGGACAGCTTGCTGTAGGCATTGACCATGCGCACTGAATTCACATCGATCAGTTCCACGCGGGCGATGGGAATGCCCATCTGGATGGTCTGGATCACCGTGTGCACGGCGTTCTCGATGCTGGAAAAAGAGCAGATGGCTGCGCTCACCGCTTCGGGCAGCGGATAGATGCGCAGCGTGATCTCGGTGAAGATGCCCAGCGTGCCTTCGCTGCCCACCAGCAGGCGGGTCAGGTCGTAGCCGGCGGCGCTCTTCTTGGCGCGGTTGCCTGTGCGCACCACTTCGCCATTGGCCGTCACCACCTCCAGGGCCAGCACGTTCTCGCGCATGGTGCCGTAGCGCACGGCATTGGTGCCGCTGGCACGGGTCGAGGTCATGCCGCCAATCGAAGCGTCGGCTCCGGGGTCGATGGGAAAGAAGAAGCCGGTGTCCTTGATGGCCTCGTTCAATGCCTTGCGCGTGATGCCGGGTTGCACGGTGATGGTCAGGTCTTCGGTGTTGACCGAGAGCACGCGATTCATGCGGCTGACGTCAATGGTGATGCCGCCTTGCACGGCCAGCAGATGGCCCTCCAGCGACGATCCTGCGCCGTAGGCAATCACGGGCACGCTGTACTGGTCGCAGAGCCTGACGGCATCCTGCACGTCCTGGGTGGATTCGGCAAACACCACGGCTGCCGGAGGGGGCGCGGAAATCGCGCCTTCGTCGCGGCCGTGCTGCTCGCGCACGGCCAGCGCCGTGGAGCACTGGCCGCCGAAACGTGTTTGCAGAGCCAGCAGAAATTCTTCGGGGATGGGGCGCTGCACGAAATCGGGCTGCAGCGAGGTGTGGGCAACAGGTGCGTTCATCGGGGTCTCCAGAGGAGAAAAAGAATACCACCTGGCCCGATCCGGGCGTGTACGTATTGGGTACTAGGCCGTGCCGCTCAAGGTCGCAATCGGCACGCTGGCGCATGCCCATTGGAGCTGGCAGAGCTCGCGGTTTCGTCGTGGCGCCGCCGTCTGCCGCGAGCGCATAGATAAGTTCCGCCCTAGCTAATGAGAAATCAGTGTTTAGGGTTTGCTCCTGGTGTGCCTATATTGGCAAGCCTCATGGCGTGCGCTGCAGAGCTCGCTTCAAACCAAAAGCAGTTCGGAGGGCGGAGCTATGCGCGATACGGGTCGCAGATCATTCATACAGGGGCTGGCCGGGGTGTCGGCGGCAGGCATGCTGGGCGCTGCATGGCATGTGCGTGCGGCGCAGACGCAGGCCTGGCCGGCGCGGCCCATCAAGCTGGTCGTGACCTTCCCGCCCGGCGGCTCCAGCGATATCGTGGCGCGGGTGCTGGCTCCCGCGCTGGCTGAGAAGCTGGGCCAGAGCGTGGTCATAGACAACAAGCCAGGCGCGGGCTCGTCGATTGGTGCGCAAATCGTGGCGCACAGCGCCAATGACGGCTACACGCTGCTGGTATCCAATTCTGCGGCGCTGTCGATAGCACCATCGCTGCTGCAAAGCCCTGGCTACGACCCCTTGCGCAGCTTCGAACACCTGGCCTATATCGGCGCCGTGCCCACGGTGTTTGCCGTGCATCCCTCGGTGCCCGCCAACAGCCTGAGCGAGCTGGTGAGCTGGATCAAGGAGCAGCCTGCTCCCGTCGCCTTTGGCAGCGGCGGCGCTGCCTCGGTGGGGCATCTGGTGGGCGAGCAGTTTGCGCAGACGCTCAAGCTGTCCATGGAGCACGTGCCTTATCGCGGCGCCGGTCCCATGCGTGCGGATCTGCTCAGCGGCCATATCAAGCTGGCGATCGACGCCTTGCCGCAGAACATCGCGCTGCACAAGCAGGGCCGGCTCAAGCTGCTGGCGCTGACATCGCCACGCCGCGTAGCGCAGGCACCGGCGGTGCCCAGCGTGGCCGAACTGGGGCTGGCACAACTGGTCTCCGAAAACTTCGTCGGCATTTCGGCTCCCGCCGGCCTGCCCGGGGCGCTGGCCGAAAGAATCGCCAGCGCGGTGCGGCAGATCAGCGCGCGTCCCGAGTTTGCACAGACGCTGCAGGCCCAGGGATTCGTGACCCGGGATATGGAATCCAAGGCCTTCACCCAGCTGATTGCAGACCAGCATCTGGCCTGGGGCGATATCGCGAAAAAGACAGGCGCAAAACTTTAAGCAAAAGAGACAACGATGAGCACCGACAACCTGTATTCACCCCGTAAGCCGCGCTATGCCGTGGTGCTGTTTGGCCCCGAAGGACAGGGCAGTTTCAATGAGTCGGGGCTGCGCGGAGCCCATAAGGCAAGAGATGCCGGCCACGAGGTCGATGTGCTCTGGGTGGCCGGCCAGTCGGCGCAGCAGCGCGCCGCCGAAATGTCCGCATTGTGCGGCGGCCGCTATGCGCTGATTCTTGCGCATGGCGGTCAGGGTGACGGTCCGGTGCAGATCCTGGCCGAGCGCTGGCCCGAGCAGGCTTTTGCGGTCACGCAAGGCAGCTGGGCGGCACCCAATGTGGCGCGTTACGAGGTGCTGCAGGAGCAGTCGGCATTTCTCGCCGGCGTGCTGGCCGGCCAGTGGAGCAAGACGGGCAAGGTGGGGCATTTCTCGGGCGAGAAGGTGCCGCCGGGTCTGCGTGGCCGCGCGGCCTATGCGGACGGTCTCAGGCGTGCCGGTTTTGAGGGGCAGCTCGTCACCCAGTTCTGCGGTCACCAGCATCGCCCGGGCTGGGCCCGCACCTGTGTCTCGGCAATGGTCGAGCAGACGGACCTGGACATTGTGTTTGCCATGATCGATGGCGGCCGCCCCGGCGTCACGCAGGCCTGCCGGGCGCATGACGTGGCGCAGATCGGCAATGTGCTGAACTGGGTGGAACGTGACCCCGAAGTGTTTGTGGCGTCGGCGATCTGCGATTCCGGCGAGGCCTTGCTTCGCGCCGTCGAGGACCATGCACGGGGCCTGCTGCCGCTGGGTGGCTATCGTGCCTTTGGCCTCGAGGAGCCGAGCCTGGTGCGGCTGGAAATGGGGAGCCGGGTCAGTGCTGCGCAGCGCAGCCTGGTCGAAGACTGGGCGCAGCGCCTGCTGCGTCGCGAGTTCGAGATTCACCTGGACTATGCCGGTGCCGAGTTCGCCTTGCCGCAGGAGGAAATCAGCGCTGCGGCGTGATCAGGAAAGCGTCGCGACAAGGCCTCAGTACTGCTGAGCGCCCTTGTCGAATTCGGCGCGTGACAGCTGGCCGTTGCGGTCGCTGTCGATCTCTTCGAAGCGCTGGGAGATGACAGGCAGCTGGCGCGCTTCCTGCGCACTGAGCTGACCGTCGCGATTGGCGTCGGCACGTTCGAAGGCCGCTTGCACGCTGTTCTTGGCGGTGGGGGCCTGCTGCACGCCGGTGGCGGAGCCCGACTGCACGATGCGCGCAGGCTCCTTGTTGTTGCCGACGCCGGTTTGCGCAAAAGCCATGCCCCCGCCCAGGGTGAGCGCAGAAAACAGCACCACGCTGACGACTTCGAATGACGAGACCTTGCAATTGAGCAGATTCTTCTTGTTCATGAATGGCATTCCTTCTCTATGCGATAACAGGAGTGCATTGCACCCTGTGAGGCGGCAAAGGGCCAGCATTTTTGCCTGCTGTTGCCTCAGACTACATTTGCCTGCGGGCTGTAACGCACAATGGCGGCCGTATCTGCGGGCCGTGCCGGCCCCGAAAAATTCGCAGCTTTGACAAGGGATGACCCATGGGCAACCGCCTCACGCAAATTGCCACCCGCACCGGAGATGACGGAACCACCGGCCTGGGAGACAACACCCGCGTTTCCAAGAACAGCGGCCGCCCGCATGCCATGGGCGATGTGGATGAGCTGAATTCGCATATCGGCCTGCTGCTGTGCGAGCCAATGCCCCAGGAGGTGCGCGACCTGCTGATCGACATCCAGCACCAGCTGTTCAACCTGGGCGGCGAGCTGTCCATGCCGGGCTATGAGCTGCTCAAGGACGATGCACTGCTGCAGCTCGACAACGCGCTGGCCCACTACAACGCGCAGCTGCCGCGTCTTCAGGAGTTCATATTGCCGGCCGGCACGCGCGCTGCTGCGCAGGCCCATGTGTGCCGCACCGTGGCGCGCCGTGCAGAGCGCCAGGTGGTGGCGCTGGAGCAGGCCGAGACCATGCGAGCCGCTGCGCGCCAGTATCTGAATCGCCTGTCCGATCTGCTGTTCGTGCTGGCTCGCGTGCTCAACCGCATCGACGGCGGCGACGATGTGTACTGGAAGAGCGAACGCCTGGCCCGCAGTCAGGCCGAGGACGCGCAGGCACCAGATGCCTGAAATGCTGAGGTGAAATCAGGAGCATGCAGCGCTTGTCATGCAACGATATCAGCAACAAATGCACCTGATATCCAGGAAGAAAAAGCGCTAGCTGCTCATCGATCGATAGCGAGCAGGCCACGACTTACGCAAATTCGGATTAGGCATGGGCTTGGTCAACAGAAATGCCGTTGTGCATCCTTGTTTGCGTAAGTCCTGAAGACAATCGATTCCTGGTTCTCAGCGCGCCATTGCCTGCTTGTAGATGCTTTGCTTGGGGCTGGCCATCAGGCGGCGCAGCATGGGCTCGAACTCGCCAAGCGGCAAGGTCTCGGCCCGGGGATCGAAGGCCGGGTTGTCATAGAGCTCGCAGAACTCGGCCGTGCGCTGGTAGTGCGGGTGCTCGTGGAACTGCTCGCGCATGTCCCTGTCCATGCCGATGTGATGGAAGAAATAGTGGCCCTGGAAGATGCCGTGATGCTGGACCATCCAGTGGTTGGCCTCGCTCACAAAGGGCTGGAGAATCGCGGCGGCAATGTCGGGGTGGTTGAAGGACCCCAGGGTATCGCCAATGTCGTGCAGCAGCGCGCACACCACATACTCCTCGTCGCGGCCGTCGCGCAGCGCGCGCGTGGCGGTTTGCAGGGAGTGCGTATAGCGGTCCACCGGAAAGCCGCCATAGTCGCCCTCCAGCAGCTTCAGGTGGGCCATCACCCTGTCGGGCAGACCGCTGGTGAAGTGTGCAAATTCTCCGCCGATCAACTGCCAGTCTTCACGCGTGCTGTCTTGCATGCGCAGAAATTTCGCCCGTGCATTCATGCCATGTCTTTCGTGGGTTGTGGTGTGCTGCACTGTAGGGCGCTGGCAGGGGCTGCGCTGTCAAGGGCATGACATGCAGCCGCTGCGTTGATGCGCGAATCCTGTCTGTCGCCCACAGGGTTCGCGAGGGCTTGAGGCGTCAGTAGGTTTCCAGGTGCAGACGTCCTTCGCGCTTGAGTCTTGCGCCCAGCTCCTCCCAGCCCAGGCCTGCTTGCTGGGCCACGTCGCGCAGGGCCAGTACCACGCCGTCCTCCATGCTTTTGAGACCGCAGACATAGATGTGCGTGTTGTCGTCGCGCAGCAGCTCCATGAGGTCGGCCGAGCGCTCGCGCATGGCGTCCTGCACATAGCGCCTGGGCTGGCCGGCCACGCGCGAGAAGGCGAAGTTGATGTCGATGAAATCCTTGGGCAGGTTTTGCAGGGGGCCGAAATAAGGCAGCTCCTGAGGCGTGCGCGCACCGAAGAACAGCAGCAGTTTGCCGCTGTCGAACTTGCCGCTCTTGCGCAGGCGACGGCGCCATTCCGTCATCGCGCGCATGGGCGCGCTGCCCGTGCCGGTACAGATCATCACGATGTGAGAACGCGGGTGGTTGGGCATGAGAAAGCTGCTGC
The DNA here is from genome assembly GCF_000761245.1 of Comamonas testosteroni. Lineage (GTDB taxonomy): Bacteria > Pseudomonadota > Gammaproteobacteria > Burkholderiales > Burkholderiaceae_C > Comamonas > Comamonas testosteroni_C. The sequence continues at coordinate 286,375 of NZ_AWOR01000078.1, forward strand.
CGAACGGGCCTATGACCTGCACCTTGTCACCCACCTGCAGATCGCAGAGATAGTTGCTGGCCACGCCGCGCACGGGCTGACCCTGGTGATCCTCGACCACGCGTTTCACGGTCAAGGCCAGATTGTTGTAGCCGGGGCGCTCGCCGTTGCGGGCGCTGGCAATCGAGTACTGGCGTGCCACATGGGGCTTGCCGCCCGCGTCCACACCGGGCGGAACAATGCCCAGCGACTGGCCTTCGAGCACCGGGAAAGGCATGGCACCGAAGTCCAGCACGATATGGTGGGTTTCGTTGTCGAAGCCGGCTTCCGTGCAGTTCAGATTGCCCACCACCGTGGCCGTCACCGCAGCCTTGGGACCATGCAGGTTGGTGTAGGCATGGGCGGCAGACCAGGGCGGCGTGGTGGCGCCATAGCTGGCTGCGCGAAAGACTTGCGCAGCGCCTCCTTCGGGCAGGCCCGCAGCAGCCGCGATCACGGCCTGGGCCTGGCTCAGATCCTGCACATCGCCAGCATTCTCGGCCGTCTGCGCGGCGGCCAGCACATCGGCGCCAAGCTCTTCGGGCAGGCTCTCCCAGCCCAGCTGCTCGGCCACGCTGTAGGGCTTGCTGGCTGCCACCAGCCGCCAGTTGTCGATGGAGCCGGTAGGGCAGGGCGAGATGCAGTCCATGCAGCCGTTGCACTTGTCCGCCATGACCACGTAGTTGTTGTCGTCATGCGTGATGGCATCCACGGGGCAGGTCGCCTCGCAGGTGTTGCAGCGGATGCAGATTTCCGGGTCGATCAGATGCTGCTTCAGGATGCCGTTTTCAATCAGCGTGATGGTGCTCATTTCTTTCTCCAGACTGGCATGGCCTAAAACTGGCACTGCACCAAGTGAGAGGTGCCGAGCAAGAGCCGCCTCGCGGCGAAGGCACCGTCCCCTTGGGGAAGCCGCGTAGCGGCTCAGGGGTCACCCAAACTTCACGTACTCGAAGTCCACGGGCTGGCGATTGATGCCCATGACGGGGGGCGCAATCCAGCCGGCAAACTTGCCCGGCTCCAGGCATGGCTTCATCAGCGATGCGACAAAGTTGCGGTCCTCGTCGGTGGCCAGCCACTCGTTCTTTCTGGCCAGCCATTCCTGCTCGCTCACGGGGCGGCCGTCGGGGCTGACGCGCACGCCTGCCAGCGCGCCGATCTGCCGGTTGAAGGCCTTGTGCGGCACCGTCAGGCGAAAGTCGATGCCGGCCTTTTCCATCACCTTGTTCCAGCGGCCCACACCGGCATTGCTGTCCTTGATGTAGTCGTCGCGCAGCACCTCGTTCAAGGCGTTGAGCATGGGCACTTCCTTCTCCTGCAATTTGCCGTCCACCACTTCCAGCACCTTGTAGTTCTGGTCGTGCAGCTTGTGGTCGTCCTCGCGCTTGCCCTCTTCGTAGCGGCCCTTGAGGCCCGAGCTGTAGAAGGTGGCGGCATTGCTCGACTGATCGGCGCCGAACAGGTCGATGGTCACGCTGTAGTGGAAGTTCAGATAGCGCTGGATCGTGGGCAGATCGATGACGCCCGCGTTGCGCAGCTTGTTCACATCGTCGGTCTTGAGCTCGTTCATGGCCTGGCAGGTGCGGGCCAGCACGCGCGAGACGCCGGACTCGCCGACAAACATGTGGTGGGCCTCTTCGGTCAGCATGAATTTGGTGGTGCGCGCCAGCGGGTCGAACGCGGATTCGGCCAGCGCTGCGAGCTGGAATTTTCCGTCTCTGTCGGTGAAGTAGGTGAACATGAAGAACGCCAGCCAGTCCGGCGTTTTTTCATTGAATGCGCCCAGAATGCGCGGGTTGTTTTCGTCACCGCTCTGGCGCTCCAGCAGTGCCTCGGCTTCCTCGCGTCCGTCACGTCCGAAATGCTTGTGCAGCAGGTAGACCATGGCCCAGAGATGGCGGCCTTCTTCCACATTGACCTGGAACAGATTGCGCAGGTCGTACATGGACGGCGCGGTCAGGCCCAGGTGGCGCTGCTGCTCCACCGATGCGGGCTCGGTATCGCCTTGCGTGACGATGATGCGGCGCAGGTTGGCGCGGTGCTCGCCGGGGACGTCCTGCCAGGCTTTCTCGCCCTTGTGATCGCCAAAATGAATGCTGCGTTCCTGATCCGCCGGGTTCAGGAAGATGCCCCAGCGATAGTCACGCATCTTGACGTAGCCGAACTGCGCCCAGCCCTGCGGATCCACGCTCACCGCAGTGCGCAGATAGACCTCGTGGTTGGTCGATCCTTCGGGGCCCACGTCGTCCCACCAGCGGATGAAGCTGGGCTGCCAGCTCTCCAGGGCGCGCTGCAGCGTGCGGTCGCCGCTGAGGTCCACGTTGTTGGGGATTTTTTGGCTGTAGTCGATGCTGCTCATGGGATGTCTCCTGTGATGTTTTGCCGATTCATGAAGCGGCGCAGCCGCTCAGGGGGAGGTTGCTCATACCCGGTTGAAATCGAAGCCGGCTTTCTGTCCGGTGCCGTAAAGCTTCAAAGCCCCTTTTTCTCCGACCGCGTTGGGGCGGTTGAAGATCCAGTTCTGCCAGGCGGACAGGCGCCCGAAGATGCGCGTGACCATGTTTTCCTGGCTGGCAAAACGCAGATTGGCTTCCAGGCCCGTGAGTGCATCGGGCGACATCGCAGCGCGCTCTTCCATGGCGATGCGGATCTCGTCTTCCCAGTCGATATCGTCAAGCGCGGCGGTGACCAGCCCGAGCTGCTGCGCCGCATCGCCGTTGAGCGGCTTGCCCACGGCAGCGCGCGCGGCCTCAAGCGGCCCGGACTCCTCGTAGAAGCGTCGCTGCAGACGGCTTTGATCGTTGACCAGCGGCAGCAGGCCGAAGTTGAAGGCATCGAGCTCGATGACGGGCTCGCGCTCGGGCTCGTCGGGCAGCACCAGCATATAGGCGCGATCGGCGCAGAAGACCAGCTCGGCCAGCATGCCGGCAAAGCAGGAGCCCGGCTCGATCAGTGCGAACAGCGAGCGCGACGAGACATCAAGGCGTGCAAAGGTACGGCGCAGCAGGCCTGTGGTTTGCTGCACCAGCCAGTGATCGCGGTGTGCCACCAGGGCCTGGCCTGCGGCCAGTACGGCGCGCGCATCGCCCTCGGTCTTGAGAATCCAGGTGCCCACATCGAGCTCGTTGGTGCGCAGGTGCAGGATGGCGTCGTCGAGCTCGCGGCCCATGGCCAGCGGCCACCAGGCGGCGCCTGCGCTTTCTATGGCTTCAAGGCTGCCGGGCTGTTCACCCCTGGGGGCCTTGACCGTGATGGTGGCGCTGCGCTTGCTGCGATCGATCTGCACGCTGACGTGGCGATAGTGCAAGCCGTCCGGGCTTTGCTCGCGCTGCAGTCTGGCAAGCTGTATGCCCTGGGCCGAAGCCGGGCGCGGGCTGCTCTGGCCCAGTGCGGCGGCACGTTGCTGCACCACCTCGGCAAACTGCGCGGGCTTGGCGATCGCATCCACCAGTCGCCAGTCCACGGCACGCTGGCCGCGCACGCCTTCCACGCTGGTGCAGAAGATGTCGGCCAGGTCGTGGCGCACATGGCGCTTGTCGGTCACGCGCGTCAGCCCGCCCGTGCCGGGCAGCACGCCCAGCAGCGGAACCTCGGGCAGCGATACCGAGGAGGAGCGGTCGTCAATCAGCACGATGTCATCGCAGGCCAGAGCCAGCTCGTAGCCGCCGCCTGCGCAGGCGCCGTTGACGGCGGCAACGAACTTGAGTCCGTCGTGCCGGGAGCTGTCCTCCATGCCGTTGCGCGTCTCGTTGGTGAACTTGCAGAAGTTCACCTTCCAGGCGTGGGACGAGACACCGAGCATGAAGATGTTCGCGCCCGAGCAGAAGATGCGTTCCTTGCCGCTGGTGACGATGACGGAGCGTACCTGCGGGTGTTCGAAGCGGATGCGGTTGAGCGCATCGTGCAGTTCCACATCCACGCCCAGGTCATAGCTGTTGAGCTTGAGCTTGTAGCCGGGGCGTATGCCGCCGTCCTCGGCAATGTCCAGCTTGAGCCGGGCGATATTGCCATCCACTTCAAACGACCAGTGCCGGTACTGGCTGGGGTCGGTGCGGTAATCGACGACGGTTTGCTGCTGCATGCTCGGCTCCTGCTGAGATGAAAGATAGTGCAGTTATTGACTGGGTGTAGGCACAATTATGCAGATGACTCAAAAAAATGCACGCTGTTTTAGGCACTATGTTGCATGTTTTGCGATAACTAAGGGAAATCCTTAGCGGTTCGTCCATCGCAGCATGACGCTGAAATCCAGCTTTTTTTGCCAACAGGCCTTTTCAAATAAAAGGATTGAAGCTATCAATTGCAGAGCGAGTGGGCCAGAAGCCGCTGATTCGCAAACCCAGCACCGGCGCGGGGTGATGGGCTGCTTGCAAAATGGCTTCACCATGCTGACCTTTGCAGATATCCAAGCCGCCGCTGTGCGCCTGAATGGCGCCGTCCTTCAAACTCCTTTTGTGGAATCACGCACGCTCTCGCAGATCACGGGGGCGCAGGTCTATCTCAAGTTCGAGAACCTGCAGTTCACGGCATCCTTCAAGGAGCGTGGCGCGCTCAACAAGCTGCTCATGCTCAGCGATGCCGAGCGCGCACGCGGCGTGGTCGCCATGAGTGCGGGCAACCACGCCCAGGGCGTGGCCTATCACGCGCAACGTCTGGGCCTGCGTGCCGTCATCGTCATGCCGCGCTTCACGCCTGGCGTGAAGGTGGAGCGCACGCGCGGCTTCGGTGCCGAGGTGGTGCTGCATGGCGATACCCTGGCCGAGGCGCGTGCCCATGCCTATCAGCTGGCGCAGGAGCAGCAGCTGACCTTTGTCCATCCCTATGACGACGAGGCGATCGCCGCCGGTCAGGGCACGCTGGCGCTGGAGATTTTGCAGGCCCAGCCCGATCTGGATGTGCTGGTCATTGCCATTGGCGGCGGAGGCCTGATTGCGGGCATTGCCACGGCGGCCAAGGCCATCAAGCCCGAGATCGAAATCGTGGGTGTGCAGACTCTGCGCTTTCCTTCCATGGTCAACGCGCTGCGCCACACCGATCTGCCCATGGGTACATCGACGATTGCCGAGGGCATTGCCGTGACCCAGCCCGGCGTCATCACCCAGGAGGTGGTGCAGCGCTGCGTGGATGACTTGCTGCTGGTGGACGAAGGGGATATCGAGCAGGCCGTGCTCATGCTGCTGGAGATCGAGAAGACGCTGGTCGAAGGCGCGGGTGCGGCAGGCCTGGCGGCGCTGCTGCGCAATCCTGAGCGTTTCAAGGGCAAGAAGGTGGGGCTGGTGCTGTCGGGCGGCAATATCGATCCGCTGTTGCTGGCCGCCATCATCGAGCGCGGCATGGTGCGCTCCGGGCGTCTGGCGCGCATCCGCGTCAGCGCGCGCGACGTGCCCGGCGTGCTGGCCCAGATCACCGCCACCGTGGCCGGTGCCGGTGCCAATATCGAGGAAGTGCACCATCAGCGTGCCTTCACCATGTTGGCCGCACAGAACGTTGAAATCGAATTTGTGCTGCAGACCCGCAACCAGCCCCATGTGGAGCAGGTGCTGATGGCCTTGCGGGCCGCAGGCATGGAGGCAGCCCTGGTGTGAAAGTGGGGCCGGCGGCGGGGTTCAGGCCGGCAAGGATGCTGCTTTCTTCAAGAGCGGCGCCACCAGATCCATGGGCAAGGGAAATACCACGGTCGTGTTCTTGTCTGCGCCGATCACGGTCAGCGTCTCCAGATAGCGCAGCAAGATGGCCTGAGGCTCCTGCGCCAGCACCTTGGCTGCCTGGAACAGTTTTTCAGATGCCTGCAATTCACCCTCGGCATGAATCACCTTGGCGCGGCGTTCGCGCTCGGCCTCGGCCTGGCGCGCGATCGCCCGGATCATGGATTCGGTCAGATCGACCTGCTTGATCTCCACGTTCGAGACCTTGATGCCCCAGGTGTCGGTTTGAGCATCCAGCGCCTGCTGGATGTCCAGGTTCAGCGATTCGCGCTCTGCCAGCATTTCGTCGAGCTGATGCTTGCCCAGTACGGAGCGCAGCATGGTTTGCGCGAGCTGACTGGTCGCTTCCAGATAGTTGACCACCTGGATCACCGCCTTTTCCGCATCCACCACGCGCAGATAGATCACGGCATTGACCTTGACCGAGACGTTGTCGCGCGAGATCACATCCTGCGCCGGGACCTCCAGGACCACGGTGCGCAGATCCACCCGTACCACCTGCTGAATGGCGGGAATGATGAAGATCAGTCCCGGCCCCTTGACCTTCCAGAAGCGCCCCAGCGTGAAGACCACGCCGCGCTCATACTCGCGAAAAATCCGGATCGACGCCGTCCCCAGGCCAATCAACAGCATCAGCAGGATCAGCCAGAACAAGAAAGAAGCGCTAACCATAGAAGCCATCCTTTCAGCGAGGAACTTCGGCGCTGCGATCTGACGCGGAACGGTGCACATCGATTTCGCAATCGGCGCCGGGTCGTCCGCAAGCCCAGCATATGCTGCTGCACTCCGAGTGCGAACTTATCTGCGCATGGTCGACATTGAAGAAGTGCTGTTCGCCATTGGCGGCGCATGAGAGGCGGGTCTGAGCGCCAAGAGCTGCTATGGCTTTCCCTGAGCCATGTCGCCAGGGCTGTGCCTAGAATGGCTGCAGAGCTTGCTTGTTTCACCGCCTGCTTTCAGGAGGAGCATTGATCACATGTCAGATGATTCCGCAGTGAACCACGAGGCACAGGATGCGGCCGAAGCCGTTGTGCCCTATATTCCCATCATCATTCCCGCCGCTGGCGCCGTGATGATGTTCCTGCTGGCCTTTATCGCCGTGAACATGGCCTAGGCATTCCAACCTTCTCGAGCCCAACCCCGCGACGCGGGGTTTTTTTACGTCTGCGCAGGTTATGAATGAGTGTTGCATGCATATTGTGATGCGCAGAATGCATAGATATTGCCAGTGATTTGCTGACAAATTCAAGGCTCCTCCCTAAAATCGATCTCCCGCTGCTATTCAAAACAAGGTTGTTTTGACTATTTCAGACGGATTTCAGGCGCCAACAAGCGCTAGGGAAAGCAAGCGAGACACCTTCAAAAGCCTTTTTTCAAAGACGCAGCCGGCACGGACTGCAGAGGATGCTTCTTTGAAAAATTGGTTTTTTAATTGAAGGACTTCCCCCATGAACGCCGCTGTGCAAAGCCTGAACATCCAGGCTCCCGACTACGTCAAGAACCCCAAGCTCATTGCCTGGGTTGCCGAAATGGCTGCGCTGTGCAAGCCCGCCCAGATCCACTGGTGCGACGGCTCGCAAGCCGAATATGACGCGCTGTGCCAGCAGCTGGTGGACGCCGGCACCTTCAAGCCCCTGGCCAAGCGCCCAGGCTCCTTCCTGGCCTGGACCGATCCTTCGGACGTGGCCCGCGTGGAAGACCGCACCTATATCTGCTCGGCCAAGAAGGAAGACGCAGGCCCCACCAACAACTGGATGGAACCTGCGGAAATGCGCGCCACGCTGAACCCGCTGTTCGACGGCTGCATGGCTGGCCGCACCATGTACGTGGTGCCCTTCTCCATGGGCCCGCTGGGTTCGCCCATCGCCCACGTGGGTATCGAACTCTCCGACAGCCCCTATGTGGCCGTCAACATGAAGATCATGACCCGCATGGGCAAGGCCGTGTATGACGTGATCGGCACCAGCGGCGAGTTCGTGCCCTGCGTGCACACCATCGGCGCACCTCTGGCCGCGGGCCAGAAGGACGAGACCACCTGGCCTTGCAGCAAGACCAAGTACATCGTCCACTATCCCGAAACCCGCGAAATCTGGTCCTACGGCTCGGGCTACGGCGGCAACGCGCTGCTGGGCAAGAAGTGCTTTGCACTGCGTATCGCCTCCACCATGGGTCGCGACCAGGGCTGGCTGGCCGAGCACATGCTGATCCTGGGCGTCACCAACCCCGAAGGCAAGAAGTACCACGTGGCTGCGGCCTTCCCCTCGGCCTGCGGCAAGACCAATTTCTCCATGCTGGTGCCGCCCAAGGCCTTCGACGGCTGGAAGGTCACGACCATCGGCGACGACATCGCCTGGATCAAGCCCCAGGCCGACGGCTCGCTGCGTGCCATCAACCCCGAAGCCGGTTACTTCGGCGTGGCTCCCGGCACCAATATGCTCACGAACCCGAACTGCATGTTGAGCCTGGACAAGAACGTGATCTTCACCAACGTCGCACTGACCGATGACGGCGACGTGTGGTGGGAAGGCATGGAAAAGGATCAGGGCAAGCTGCCCGATCACCTGATCGACTGGCAAGGCAAGGACTGGACGCCCCAGATCGCCAAGGAAACCGGTGCCAAGGCCGCTCACCCCAATGCCCGCTTCACCGTGGCTGCCACCAACAACCCCGCGCTGGACGAAGCCTGGGACGATCCTGCCGGTGTGAAGATCGATGCCATGATCTTCGGCGGCCGCCGCTCCACCACCGTGCCTTTGGTGACCGAAGCGCGTGACTGGACCGAAGGCGTGTACATGGCTGCGACCATGGGCTCCGAAACTACTGCCGCCGCCTTTGGCGCGCAAGGCGTGGTGCGTCGCGATCCCTTCGCCATGCTGCCTTTCGCCGGCTACAACATGAGCGACTATTTCCAGCACTGGCTGGATCTGGGCGCCAAGATCGAAGGCCAGGGCGCAACCCTGCCCAAGATCTTCACCACCAACTGGTTCCGCAAGAACGCCGAAGGCAAGTTCGTCTGGCCCGGCTACGGCGAAAACATGCGCGTGCTGAAGTGGATGATCGACCGCCTGGAAGGCCAGGCTCAGGGTCAGGAAACCGCTTTCGGTATTGCTCCCCAGTACGCCGAAATCAACTGGAACGGTCTGGACTTCGATGAAGCTCAGTTCGACAGCGTGACCAATATCGACAAGGCAGCCTGGGCCGAGGAAATGCAGCTGCACGGCGAGCATTTCGACAAGCTGGCATACAACCTGCCCAAGTCCATGCTGGACACCAAGGCTGAGCTGGAAAAGCGCTTGAGCGCTTGATTCCCCCCTTGAGCCGCTGCGCGGCTTCCCCCTCTCTCTACGCACTTCGCGCTATGGGAGGGGGACGACACCAGCGCGGCGGTGCGGCCCTTGCGCGGTGTCCCTGACTGAGACTGTGCACATTAAAAAAGCCCTGCTGATTTTTTTCAGCAGGGCTTTTTGTTTGCTTTTATTTTTGTAGCTGTAAGCGCTTTCTGAATCTGAGATAGAGGCTTGTTTGACTCTATTCCCCCATGCAAAAAGCCGCTGGCCTTGTGGGCAGCGGCTTTCTTCGGAGAGGCGCGGAGCTCAGCGGCTCTGGCGATCCATGGCACGGGCCAGATCAGCCATCAGGCGGGCATCTTGCAGCGCAGCGTTCCAGACGCGTTCATCGGCAGCGGCTTGCTGGCGGCTCTTGACCCAGGCGCGGTAGCCGGTGCGCACCAGATTGATGGCGCGGCGGGCAGGCTGGGAGAACAGGGCGATGCTGGCGAAAGCCATGGCCCACAGAACCATCCAGGCGGCCATCATATGACCGTCGCTCCAGGTCTCGGTGGCCTGGAAGACGCCGGCGGCCAGGGCTGCCAGCACCACGGCCAGCACCATCCAGGACGACCTGGACTGGGATTGCGCTTCATGTTCGGCGGCAATGGAGGCCATGCGTTCATCGCTGGCTTGATAGATACGCACCACACCAGGGTGCTCGACACAGTAGGAGTTGTAAATAAAGTTGCTCATGGCAGTTAACCCTTTGACCCACGCTTTTGGCGAATTGCCCGGGGAATAGGTGTAACTATAGGGATTACCCTAGGTGTGTTCAAATTTATATTTTGAATCTGTAGCATTCACAGCAGTGATGTATTGGGTGATGCCATGTCTTTGAACTTTCGTTCTCTGGATCTCAACCTGCTGCGCGTCTTCGATGAGGTCATGTCCGAGCGCAGCCTCACGCGCGCGGCGCACAAGCTCAGCATCACTCAGCCGGCGGTCAGCAATGCCATGCGTCGGCTGCGCGAGGTCCTGGGCGACGAGCTGCTGGTGCGCCAGGGGCAGGGCGTGGAGCCCACGCCGCGCGCCCAGGCCCTGTGGCCGGTGATACGCGAGGCCCTGCAGCATCTGGAAGGTGCACTTGCTCCCGATGAGTTCGACCCCGAGACGGCCGCCACCACATTCGTGATCGCCATGGCCGATGCCACGGCCGCCACGCTGATTCCACCGCTGTACCCGATTCTGGCGCGCGAGGCACCGGGCCTGGGCATACGTCTGCTGCCGCTGACCACGCGCGATCCAAGGCACTTGCTCGACGATGGCGAGGCCGACATGGCCGTGGGCTATTTCCCCGCCGTACTGGCCGATCTGACGGCGCGTGCGCAGGCCGGCGGTCTGGTGGCCTTTGACAGCCGCCGCCTGTATGAGGGCGAGTACCTGTGTGTGATGCGCAAGGGCCATCCGCTGGCGCATGTGCCGTTGACGCTGGACAACTATTGCGCGGCACGCCATATGCTGGTCAGCTTCTCGGGCCGCTCCTTCGGCTTCATCGACGAGGCCCTGGCCTCGCTGGGGCGCTCGCGCGAAGTGGTGCTCACCGTCAACCAGTTCTTCACCGCGGCGCGCGTGGTGATCAACTCCGATCTGCTGACCATCTTGCCGCGCCATTTTGTGCCCGTGACCGGCATGAGCGAGCAGCTGGAGCTGCGCGATCTGCCGTTCGATGTCACGCCCGTGCATGTGGATGCACTGTGGCGTCGGCGCGGCCCGCACCCGCAGGCCTATGACTGGCTGCTGAAAACGCTGACGCGTTCGGCCGAGATCACTTTTGCCAACGGTTCGGCCCAGGTCACTCACCATGGTTGACTAAACTAGCCACATGAAGATCCAGCTGCTGTCCGACCTGCACCTCGAAGTCCACCCCCAATTCGTGGCCCAGCCTGCCGCGGGCGCCGATGTGCTGGTGCTGGCCGGCGACATCGGCTCCTATCAGAGCAGCACCCAGGTCGATGGCGAGAACTTCGGGCTGGAGCGTTTTTCGCCGCTGCCGCAATACGCGGCCTGGCCCGCGCCCGTGCTGTTCGTGCCCGGCAATCACGAGTACGACATGCAGGACTTCGATGAGGCTCGGCTGCGCCTGCGGCGTGTGTGCGACAGGCTGGGCCTGATCTGGCTCGACCGTGAAACCGTGGTCATGGACGGGGTGCGTTTCATCGGCACCACGCTGTGGAGCGACTTCGACGCCATGGCCATGCATGAAGGCGTGAGCGATGCCACGCGCCTGCACAAGCTGCGCGAGAAGGCCTTTCGCGCCGCCAATTTCTATCTGCAAAAGACCGGCGGCAGTCGCCAGGGCGAGCCGTTTCTGGCCGCGCCCATGCGCGAGGAAAGCCTGCTCTGCCAGGACTGGCTGCGCGCCGCGCTGCAGCAGCCTTTTGACGGGCCCACGGTGGCCGTGACCCACTTTGCGCCCAGCCTGCGCAGTGCCGATCCGCGCTACGGGCTGGTGCCCGGCACGGCCGGTTTCTGCAATGTGATGGACGACTTTCTGCCCCATGCCCAGCTCTGGCTGCACGGTCATCTGCATTGCGCCAGCGACTACATCGCACGCGGCCAGCGCGAGGACGGCAGCGAATGGCAATGCCGTGTGGTGGCCAACCCTCTTGGTTATGCCCGCAAGGGAGAGCAGGATGACTTTCTGCCAGCATCGACAATTGACTTGAGCCAAGTCAAGATGCTGACTGTCCCCAGCCCTTAGGCTTGAGACATCAACAAGGAGAATTTGGTATGAAGATCTTGCTCGCTGTGGACGGAAGTGCCTACACCCAGAAAATGCTGGCCTATCTGACCTCGCATCAGGAGATGCTGGGCACGGGCCACGAGTACACCATCATCACCGTGCAGCCGCTGCTGCCGCCTCGTGCACGCGCTGCGCTGGGCAAGGAAGTGGTGGAGCAGTACTACGACGAAGAATCCGCCAAGATCCTGCAGCCCGTGCTGGAGTTCCTGAAGGGGCGTGGCGTCGAGGCGCAAAGCATCTCCAAGGTCGGCCCCATTGCCGACACCATCATCCATGCTGCCCAGGACGGCAAGTTCGACCTGATCGCCATGGGCACGCACGGTCACGGTGCGCTGGGTCGTCTGGTCATGGGCTCGGTCAGCTCGCAGGTGCTGGCGGGCTGCACCATCCCCGTGCTGCTGATTCGCTGATTTTCATAGCTGCTTGTGCTTTATCTACATACGTATCAGGCATAAATCAGTTTCAAATCAAAGATAGATGAGCGTCCACAGCTACAAAAACCAAAGTACCTCCGTTTGACTTCAAGCTCTCAAGGCCGCGCTGCAAAGCACGGCCTTTTTTCTTGGCTGCATCAATCATGCTTGCAGCAGTTGCCGGGCCTTGCCGAGCAAGGCCTGGCTGACACGGGCCAGCACGCGTGACTCCAGATTCCAGCAATGCCAGAACAGCGCGATGGACAGCACATGGCCTGCTGCCACGTCGATCATCTCGCCGGCATCCAGCGCGGGCTGCACCAGCAGCTGCGGCAGCACGCCCACGCCCCAGCCGGCACGCACGGCACGCACCTGCGCCTCGCAGCTGGGCAGCAGAATCTGATGCTGCAGCGACACATTGCGCAGACCCAGGCAACGCGCCACGAACTCGGCCTGCATATCGTCCTTGCGGTTGAAGGACAGATAGGGCAGCTGGTTGAAGTTCTTGCGCGTCAGCCCCTGCGGCAGTCTTTGCTGCGCAAACTCGCTAGAGGCCACGGCCACATAGCGCATGGCGCCCAGGGGCTGCACGGCGCAGCCGCGCATGGCCTGACTCAGCGTGGTGACGCAGCCCATGACCTGGCCCGAACGCAGCAGCTCCTGCGTGAAGTCCTGGTCGTCGACCACCACCTCCAGCGGCAGGCCGCTCTTTACCAGCTCGTCCAGAGCCGTCATGGCCCAGGTGGCAATGCTGTCGGCATTGATGGCGATGGAGACGATTTCTCCGGCCAGACTCTGTCCGGTCTGCGGTGCCAGCTCCTGCAGCTCATGCGCGAGATCGGCGCGCAGCAGGCGTAGCTGTTTGGCATGCTTGAGCAGCAGCCGACCGGCGCTGGTGGGCTTGACGGGGCGCGTGCGCTCCACCAGCACCGAGCCCACCTGAGCCTCCAGCGCGCGCAGGCGCTGGGACACGGCCGACTGGGTGATGTGCAGCTTTTGCGCCGCGCGCTCGAAGCCGCCTTCTTCCACGATGGCGGCCAGGCATTCAAGCGCAACAGGGTCCCAGGAGCTCATGGCAATTTCATTAGCCTTTCTGATGAAACTGCTGAAAATTTAATGCTGCTTTTGTTCGCCCGCAAGAGTGCAGACACTGGCCGCATGAACATCATCGTCCTGGGCGCCGGCATCATCGGCATCAGCACCGCCTGGCATCTGCGCGAGCGCGGTCACCAAGTCACCGTGGTGGACCGCCAGAGCGGTCCGGCCCTGGAGACCAGCTATGCCAATGGCGGCCAGATCTCGGTCAGCTACTGCGAGCCCTGGGCCAATCGCCAGGCGCCCTGGAAGGCGCTGAAATGGATGTTCGACAAAGAGGCTCCGCTGCTGCTGCGGCCCCGGCTCGACAGCGCGCAATGGCGCTGGTGCCTGCAGTTCCTGGCCCAGTGCAATGACCGCGCCTTTGCGCGCAATGTGCAGCAGATCGTGGCGCTGGGCGCCTACAGCCATGTGGCGCTCAAGGACATGGTCCAGAAGACCGGTATCGAGTTCGAGCGGCTGGAGCGCGGCATTGCCCATTTCTACAGCAGCCGGCAGGCGTTTGCCGAAGCCGCCGAAGGCGTGGAGCTGATGCGGCAATACGGCGTGCAGCGCCGTCTGGTCAGCCGCGACGAGCTGCTTGCCATCGAGCCCGCATTCACGCCCTATGCGGCGCAGATTGCGGGTGGCACGTTCACCGCCACCGATGAGTCCGGTGATGCGCGTCTGTTCACCGAAAAGCTGGCCGATCTCTGTGCCCAGGCCGGTGTGCAGTTCCTCTACGGCCACGACATCCTGAGCCTGCAGCCGGCGCGCCGGGGCAAGCCTGCCCGGGTGCAGATTCGCGACTGCAGCGATGGCGCCCCACGCATGCTGAGCGCGGACGCCGTGGTGGTCGCCTGCGGTTCATACACGCCGCTGCTGCTCAAGCCTCTGGGCGTGAAGGTTCCCATCTATCCGGGCAAGGGCTATAGCGCTACCTTGCCGCTGCTGCAGCCTGAAAAAGCCCCCATGGTCTCCACCATCGACGACAGCCGCAAGGTCGCCATGAGTCGTTTGGGCAACCGCCTGCGTGTGGCCGGCACCATAGAGCTCGGTGGCTTCGATCTGAGTCTGGACACGCCAACGGCCACAGCGCGTTGCGAGATGCTGGTCAGGCGCGTGGAGGAGCTGATGCCCGGCGTCTGCGACACGCGGCTGCCCGAGCAGGGCGGCGATCCGCAGTTCTGGTGCGGTTTGCGGCCCGCCACGCCCAGCAATATTCCCTGCATCGGGGCCACGCAGGCAAGAGGCATCTGGGTCAATGCCGGGCATGGCACCCTGGGCTGGACACATGGTGCGGGTTCGGGCAAGGCCATGGCGGCGCTGATGAGCGGCGAGCGCCCGGCGCTGGACTTCAGGTTCTGGGGCGAGCGCGCCGACGAGATGCTGCGCGGCGCGCGGATTGCATCGGCCTGAGACGGGCAGCAGGCCGCAGGGCCTGGATGGGCGACACTTTTGCCCGGATTGACGGTATCGCTGCGTGAGGCTCTTACATACAATCACGCCAGCAACTCGTCCATGCCATGACCCAGCACGACATCACTCCAGCCCTTGAAACCTCACGTTCCTTTGCGCGCTCATTGCCCATGGCTTTGCTCAAGGCCCGCGAGGCGGTCATGGTGCGCTTTCGCCCCTCGCTGCGTGCGCACGGCCTGACCGAGCAGCAATGGCGCGTGCTGCGCATCATGTGGGTGGCCGACAAGCGCCTGCGTCCCATGGAGCTGTCGCAGCTGACCTTCATCAGCATGCCCAGCCTCTCGCGCCTGCTCAAGACACTGGAAGGGCGCCTGCTCATCAAGCGCGGCCGCCATGTGGCCGATCTGAGGGGCTCAGAGTTCGCCCTCACGCCTGCCGGCCAGGAGATGGTGGCGCAGATCGTGCCGCACTTCGAGACCATCTACACCGAGATCGAGGAGCAGCTTGGCAGCGCCGAGAGCGAGCAGCTGTTTCGCATCCTCGAGCATGTGGTGCAAAGTCTGGGCCTGCCCGGCGAAGACGAGCTGGGCACGGACTGAGGCGCCGGCCACGGCACAATGCAGTCATGAGTGCTGCGATTGCCGTCATCGACTTTGAAACCACGGGCATGACGCCCGCCCAGGGCGCCAGGGCCACCGAGGTGGCCATCGTGCTGCTGGAGCAGGGCCGCGTGGTGGACCGCTTCCAGAGCCTGATGCAGACCGGGGCTTGGGTCTCGCCCTTCATCACCGAACTCACAGGCATCACCAATGCCATGCTGCGCACGGCGCCGCCCGCCGCCGAGGTGATGCGCGATGCGGCCCGCTTTGTGGGTGCTGCGCCCATGGTGGCCCACAACGCATCGTTCGACAGCAAGTTCTGGCAGGCCGAGCTGGCGCTGGCGGGCGAAGCCGCACCCCAGCTGTTTGCCTGCACCGTGCTGCTGTCGCGCCGCATCTACCCGCAGGCGCCCAGCCACAGCCTGGGCAATCTGGCGCGCTATCTGCAACTGCCCTCCACGGGCCGTGCCCACCGGGCGCTGGCCGATGCCGAGATGGCGGCGGCCCTGCTGGCCCGCATGCAGCAGGACCTGTGCGAGCGCCATGCCTTGCCCTGGCCAGAGCATGAGCTGCTGATGCAGCTGCAGCGCTGCAGCAAGGCCAAGGTCGGCGGCTGGCTGGCGCAGCAGGCCGGTCAAGGACTGCTGGCAGCTCAGACCCGGTATTGATGAAGATTTTGGCCTGCAGGCCTTGTATTCCTGCGCAAGACGCTATCAAAATTGATGATTCTGGCCTTAAGCCCTTACGGATTGTGACCGGCAAGGTTCAAGTTGATAATTGATCAAGTCCTGCAGATGCTCTTTGGATCTGCTGATCTTGAACCGTGGCGCACCGTTGTGGTCGCTGACTTGAGCTCTGAATTTCGTGAACTCCGCCTTGCCTACCTCCGTCTTGCGTTCGGCCTTGCCTTTCTCGCAGCGCGAATTTCGCGATGCGCTGGGGCAATTTGCCACCGGCGTGACCATCATCACGGCGCGCAGTGCAGAGGGCCATGCGGTGGGCTCCACGGTCAGCTCCTTCAACGCATTGTCGCTGGCGCCCTCGCTGGTGCTATGGAGCCTGGGTCTGAAGGCCAACTCGCTGCCCGTGTTCCGTCACTGCACGCATTACGCGATTCATGTGCTGGCGGCTTCGCAAAAGCCGCTGGCCGAGCTGTTTGCGCGCAAGGGTGCGGACCGTTTCAGCCATACGCCGCATCATGACTCCGAGCATGGCGTGCCGCTGCTGGAGGGCTGCAGCGCCGTCTTCGAATGCCGCAATCTGCGCCAGCATGAAGAGGGCGATCATCTGCTCTTCATTGGCGAGGTGGATCGCTGCGAGCACCATACCGACCGCGCACCGCTGCTCTACCACTCGGGCCATATGCACGCCCACGGCTTCGTCAGGTAAAGCCGGCTGCCGACTGGGAACCCTACCTAGTCGGCTTGAACGATACCGATCTCCAAGGCCCGCCCTAGATTGCCCCCAGGCCTGCTGTGTCAGGCCGCAGGACAGTGGTTGCAACGCTTTGGAGACACATCATGATCGATTGCGAAGACAGGCCGGCCCATACCCAGCTCAAGGTGGGCGCGGCAAGCAGCACGGGTATCGAACTCAAGCGCATCTCCCCCGCCATCGGCGTGGAGGTTTCGGGCATAGACCTGCGCCAGCCCGTGAGTGAGGAGCAGGCGCGAGAGCTGCGTCAGGCGCTGGTGGCGCACAAGGTGCTGGTGTTTCGCGGGCAGAACATCACGCCTGCCCAGCATGTGGCGTTTGCGCGCCGCTTCGGCGAGCTGGAGCTGCATCCGGTGTTTCCACATCACTCCGACCATGCCGAGCTGGTGCTGCTGGGCGGCAACAGCAAGATCCCAGGCACCGAGAACGTCTATCACACCGATGTCTCCTGGCGCGAGACGCCTTCCATGGCCTCGGTGCTGCGCTGCGTGGAATGCCCCGAGGTCGGCGGCGACACGGTCTGGATTAATATGGAGCAGGCCTATGAGCAGCTGCCCGAGACGCGCAAGCAGCAGATCGCCGGCCTGTACGCCGTGCATGACATCCTGCCCTCGTTCGGCGCGCGCATGACGCCCGCGCAGCAGGCCCAGGCCCGCGGCAAATACCCGCCCGTGGTGCATCCGGTGGTGCGCACCCACCCCGAAAGCGGCCAGAAGATTCTGTATGTCAACGAGACCTTCGTCACGCATTTCGCCAACTTCAGCTCGAAATTCGACAGCTTCCGTTCGGCCAACGAAATTCATGCCCAGCAACAGGATCTGATGAACTATCTGCTGCGCCAGCCCGCGATTCTGGAATACCAGATGCGCCTGCACTGGGAGCCCAACACCATCGCCATGTGGGACAACCGCTCCACCCAGCATTACGCGATTCAGGACTACTTCCCGGCCGTGCGCCGCATGCACCGCGCCACGGTCGTGGGCGACAAACCGTTCTGAGCCGCCCGCCAATCAAACTGGGTCGTGCAGGTGGTTTAACGCTGCGTTAAACCACCTGCGGCAGTCTTGTCTTGTAGAGTTCAAAGCAGCAAGCATCTGCTTTGAACTTCCCAAACAGCGAGACAGAACATGCAGCAACAAGACTTTGATTACGACTTTCTGGTCATAGGCGGTGGCTCGGGCGGCGTGCGCGCCAGCCGTGTGGCTGCCGCTCTGGGGGCCCGTGTGGCTGTGGTGGAAGCTGCCCAATTGGGTGGTACCTGCGTCAACGTGGGCTGCATCCCCAAGAAGCTGCTCAGCCATGCCGCGCACTTCAGCCAGCTGGCCGAGGAGGCCCGGGGCTTTGGCTGGCAGCTGGAGCAGCCGCGCTTTGACTGGCCCACGCTGATTGCCAACAAGGACCGCGAAATCGAGCGCCTGAACGGTGTCTACGGCCGCATGCTGACCGGCGCAGGCATTACCCTTATCCACGGCCGTGCGGCGCTCTTGGGGCCGCATAGCGTGCTGGTGAACGGCCAGACCATCCACGCCCGCCATATCCTGATTGCAACGGGCGGAACGCCCAGCCTGCCCGATATTCCAGGTGTGGAGCATGCCATCAACTCTGACGAGGCCTTCCATCTGCCGCATCTGCCCAGGCGGGTGGTGGTCGTGGGCGGAGGCTATATCGCCGTGGAGTTCGCCTCCATCTTCAACGGTCTGGGCGCCGAGACGACCCTGCTGCACCGCCGCCAGCAGCTGCTGCGCGGTTTTGATGCAGACCTGGGTCTGCATCTGGGCCAGGAGATGGCCCAGCTGGGGGTGAACTTCCGTTGGGAGGATGAAGTTCAGGCCATCGACAAGCAGGCGGACGGCCTGCATCTGCAGCTCAAGAGCGGCGAGCAACTGGTCGTGGACTGCGTGATGTATGCCACGGGTCGTGTGCCCCTGATCGAAGGCCTGGGGCTGGAGGCTGCGGGTGTCAAGGTCAACGACAAGGGCGCCATCGAGGTGGATCAGCATTTCTGCAGCAACGTGCCCTCCATCCATGCCGTGGGCGATGTGGTCGATCGCATGGCTCTGACACCCGTGGCGCTGGCGGAGGGGACAGTGCTCGCCCATCATCTGTTCGGCCAGGGCGGCAAGAGCGCTCCCGACTACGAGCTGGTGCCGACGGCGGTGTTTTCCCATCCGCAGGTGGGCACCGTGGGCCTGTCAGAGGAGGTGGCGCGCGAGCGCTTCGGCGCGGTGCAGGTTTTCCAGTCCGGCTTCAGGCCGCTGACCAACCGCATGGGGGCCGAGCCCGAGAATGTCTTCCTCAAGCTCATCGTCTCCAAGGCCGACCAGCGGGTGCGCGGCGTGCATATGGTGGGCGAAGGCGCGGGCGAGCTCATGCAGGGCTTTGCCGTGGCGCTGCAATGCGGCGCGACCAAGCAGCAGTTCGATTCGACCATAGGCATACACCCGACTGTGGCCGAGGAGCTGGTGACCATGCGGGAGCCGGTGCGCGAATGAGACACGACTCCGCGCGTTCGCACTGCGGGGCGCGCAGGGCGACACCGCAATGAAAAATGGGCCTTTTCAGGCCCATTTCTTATCCATCAAGCGCTATACGCCTGAAAGAGTGAGTCGACTTCAGCCGCGTGCGGCGTCCGGCAACTCGATCTTGACTTCCAGAACCTCAAGGTTTTCCTGGCGCTCCAGCTGTACCTTGATGTCATTGGGGTTGATGTCCACATACTTGGAAATCACGGCCATCAGCTCTTTTTGTAGCGCAGGAAGATAGTCGGGCTTGCCGCTTTCGCCGCCCACGCGCTCGCGCGCGAGAATGATCTGCAGACGCTCCTTGGCGACCGAAGCGGACTTCTTCTTTTCTCCGAGCAGAAACGACAACATGGACATAAGGCTTACCTCCCGCCAAACATGCGCTTGAAGAAACCGGGTTTGACGGCTTCGGTAAAGCGCATGGGTTTTTCTTCGCCCAGAAAGCGTGCCACCACATCCTGATAGGCCTCGGCCACATCCGTGCCCTGCATGTGCACGGCCGGAATGCCCTGGTTGGAGGCCTGGAGCACGGTTTCGGATTCGGGGATCACGCCGATCAGCTCGATGCGCAGAATGTCCTGGATGTCCTCCAGCGACAGCATCTGGCCGTCTTCCACGCGATTGGGGTTGTAGCGCGTGATCAGCAGATGCTCCTTGATGCGCTCGCCCTTGGCTGCACGCTCCGTCTTGGAGCTGAGCATGCCCAAAATACGGTCGGAGTCACGCACTGACGAGACTTCGGGGTTGGTCACCACCAGGGCCTCTTCGGCATAGTGCATGGCCATCAGTGCACCGCTTTCAATGCCGGCGGGCGAGTCGCAGATGATGAACTCGAAGTCCATGGCGGACAGATCGTCCAGCACCTTCTTCACGCCTTCCTGCGTGAGGGCTTCCTTGTCTCGGGTCTGCGAGGCGGCCAGCACGAACAGGTTCTCGCACTGCTTGTCCTTGATCAGGGCCTGGTTCAGATTGGCTTCGCCCTGGATGACATTGATGAGGTCATAGACCACGCGGCGTTCGCAGCCCATGATCAGATCGAGATTGCGCAGACCCACATCGAAGTCAATCACTGCGGTCTTGTGGCCGCGCAGTGCGAGGCCGGATGCGAAGCTGGCGCTGGTGGTGGTCTTGCCGACACCGCCTTTGCCAGAGGTCACGACGACGATTTTGGCCATGTTTGCACGATTCCTTTAAGACAAATGGGGCAGGTTGATAGGGTGTCCGGTGTGTCTCTCATACCGGCTCGATAACGATGCTTTCTCCCTCCAGGCGCACCTTGGCTGCTTTGCCGGCGACTTCTTTGGGGAGATCGGTTTCAATTGTGCGGTAGATACCTGCGATGGAAAGCAGTTGCGCCTCCATGCAAGTGCTAAAAATCCTGGCACTGGTGTTGCCGCTGGCTCCGGCCACGGCGCGGCCGCGCAGAGGCGCATAGACATGGACGTTGCCGTCTGCAATCACTTCGGCACCATAGCTGACCATGTCCAGCACCACAATGTCGGTGCCTTTGGCGTAGACGCGTTGGCCCGAGCGCAGCGGCCGATCCACGATGACGGCATCGGCCAGCGGAGCAGGCACCTCGACCTCCACTTCGCGAATGATTTCTTGGATTTGTGGCTCGGCGCGGCGCGTCGGCATGGCATCGGGGGCTGCACTCAGACCCAGGGCCTTGGCTGCTTCCATCTGGGCCTCGCTGCCGCTGCGCACGGCAACGGGCACTGTGCGGTGGTTGCGCAGGGCCTCGATCAGGGCCGGGAAGTCGATTTCTTCCTCTGCTTCGCGCACCTGGCTGAGGTCGATCAGCACGGGGTCGTTGTCGAAGAAGTCGGGGTCGTCGGCCAGACGACGTGCCAGATCCTGGGCCAGCGCCTGCATGTCGGTGCTGCGAAGTACCACGGAAAGCACCGGCAGTTGTGCGCTCTTGAGGTCAAAGCTGGGGCGCTCGGCGCCGGTCGATTCAACAGACATGGATGGGATCAGCGCACATCAGGTGCTCTATGAGGACGACAAAGTGTACCTGCCTACCGGCAAAAGATATGGTCACCGAGTGTTTGCACTGCAACACTTGATGCACCTCAGAGGCCTCTGTTTGTGCTGGTCTGGATGAAAATACAGTCATGTCTCCAGAGCTTTTGATCCAGGGCGCCTGTGCCAGCATCACCTTGCGCCGCCCCGAAGTTGCCAACAAACTGCTGCCCGAAGACCTGATCGTGCTGCGCCGCCAGATCGATGAGGTCAACGCCAGCCCTGCGGTGCTGGTGCTGACGCTGCAGGCGGTAGGCAAGCATTTCTGCAGCGGCTACGACATTGGCGAGATTGCCAACAGCCAGAACGAGGGCAGTTCCTTCGGCGAAATGGTGGACGCCATCGAAAACTGCCGTCCCGTTACCCTTGCCGCGATTCAGGGCGGCGTGTTCGGTGGCGCCACCGATATGGCGCTGGCCTGCGACTTCCGTGTCGGCGGGGCCAACAGCCAGATGTTCATGCCTGCCGCGCGGCTGGGCCTGCATTTTTACCGCTCGGGCCTGGAGCGCTATGTGACCCGGCTGGGCCTGGATACGGCCAAGCGCCTGTTCCTGAGCTGCGAGAAGCTGCAGGCCCAGGCCATGAAGGACTGCGGCTTTCTGACCGATCTGGTGGACGGCGCCGATATCTGCGAGCGCGTTGTGCAGCTGCAGACCACGCTGTCCGGCATGGCGCCGCTGGCGCTGCTGGGCATGAAGAAACACCTCAACGCCATTGCCCGCGGCGTGCATGACAGGGCCTGTATTGACGCTGCTGTGCAGGCGACGATCGAGTCGACGGACCTGCAGGAAGGCGGCAAGGCCTGGCGCGAGAAGCGCCAGCCTTTGTTTACCGGGCGCTAGGCCATCGTCTCTGCTTTGGCCAGATATTTCCTGGCAAAGCCCTCGTACCAGTCCAGGCAGCCGGGGTTGGCCATGGCGTCCTTGTTGACCACCTTGGCCAGGGGCTGGCCCAGCAGCAGCTTCTTGATAGGCAGCTCCTGCTTCTTGCCGCTGAGCGTGCGCGGAATCTCGGCCACGGCAAAGATATCGTCGGGCACAAAGCGCGGCGACAGCGCCGAGCGGATGGCCATGTTGATGCGCTCGCGCAGCGCCGCATCGAGTTCCACGCCCGGCCGCAGGGCCACAAACAGCGGCATATAGCTGTCTTTGCCCAGATATTCGAGGTCCACCACCATGCTGTCCAGCACCTCGGGCAGGGCTTCTACGGCGCTGTAGATCTCGCTGGTGCCCATGCGCAGGCCGTGGCGGTTGATGGTCGCATCGCTGCGGCCGTAGATGATGCAGCCGCCCTCACCAAGCAGCTTGATCCAGTCGCCATGACGCCAGACCGGCCCCATCTCAGCCGGGCCGTCGCCGCCGCCGGGTTGGCGGCCATGACCGGCGGGATACATGTCGAAATAGCTGGAGAGGTATCTTGTCCCGTCCGTGTCCCCCCACAGAAACAGTGGCATGGAGGGAATGGGCTGGGTGCAGACCAGCTCGCCGACCTCGTCCATCACGGGCTGGCCCTCTTCGCTCCAGGCCTCGACGGCCGCGCCCAGCTGGCGGCACTGCATGACGCCGGGCACCAGGGGCAGATCGCGGTTGCCGCCGATGAAGGCCCCCGCGAAGTCGGTGCCGCCCGAGAGGTTGTTCCACCAGATGTCGCCCCCAAGCTCACCCAAGGGGGTCTTATCGGCCTGGGACGGCCCTGCATCGCTCATCTGCCGGATCTTGCGGAACTGATCCGTGCCCCACTGCTGCACCTCGGCAGACAGCGGCGAGCCCGTGCTGCCCAACCCGCGTATGCGCGACAGGTCGCCGCAACTGGACAGCTCAAGACCGGCCTTCATGCAGTTGGCATAGAACGCCGCGCCCGAGCCAAAGCTGGTCACGCCGGTCTCGGCCGCGAAGCGCCACAGCGTGCCCCAGTCGGGCTTGTCCTTGCTGCCGCCAGGGCTGCCGTCGAAGATCACGCAGCTCGTGCCGCCCAGCAGGCCCGAGACCTGGGCATTCCACATCACCCAGCCCGTGGAGCTGTACCAGTGATAGCGCTCGCCCCAGCTGTTGGGCTCGTAGCTGCAGCCGATGTCGTTGTGCAGCCCCTTGAGCTGCAGGGCTACCAGCACCATGCCGCCATGGCCGTGGACTATGGGCTTGGGCAGGCCCGTGGTGCCGCTGGAGTAGACGATCCACAGCGGATGGTCGAACGCCAGCCATTCGGGCTCAAAGGCAGCGGTATCCGCATCATTTCTCGCTGTAACGCTGGTGTAGTCTGCGGTGTCAGCTATCTTTATGGATGGATTCAGATTGGGCACCAGCACCACATGCAGCACGCTGGGCAGGCCTTGGCGCAGCTCCTGCAGGACCTCGCGGCGGTCTATGTCCTTGCCTGCGTAGTGCACGCCGTCCACGGCGATCAGCGCCTTGGGCGCTATCTGCTTCAAGCGGTCGAGCACGGCATGGGTGCCCATGTCGGGTGCGCAGATGCTCCAGATGGCGCCCAGGCTGGCGCAAGCCAGAAAGGCGACGATGGCCTCGGGAATATTGGGCAGATAGGCCGCGACGCGGTCGCCCTTGGCGACGCCCTGGGCACGCAGATGCAGGGCCAGGGCCGCCACCTGGCGCTGCAGCTCGGGCCAGCTCAGCTCGCGCTGCAGGCCCTGCTCGTTGCGGCTGATGACGGCCGGCATGCCGGCGGCATGGGCCGGCTGGACATGGCGCAGCACCTGCTGCACATAGTTCACCTGCGCGCCCGGGAACCACTGCGCGCCGGGCATGATGTTGCTGGCCAGCACGGCACTGTGCGGCGTGGGCGACTGCAGGTCGAAGTAATCCCAGATGCTTTGCCAGAAGGCATCGAGATCGCTGGTCGACCAGCGCCACAGCGCGTCATAGTCGGCGAAGCTCAGGCCGCGCGTCTCACGCAACCAGTTCTGATACAACCGGATCTGGGGAATATAGGGGGCGGTGTTGTGGGAGGCACAGGACATGGCCTCAGCCTAGCGCTGCAGTCCGTGCAAGTCATTGGTGGTGGCCCCCGCAGATGTCACCTGTGCAGCACGGATGCGCGGTCAAACCGATAATCGGGGCCTGTCTACACCGTCAACGGCGCATGCCGGCGACCCGCACCCCATGTCCGCTTTGCCCACCCGCGTGCTGGCCGTCATTCCGCCGATGACGCAGCTCAACACCCCCTACCCCTCCACGGCCTATCTGACCGGCTTTCTGCGCTCGCGCGGCATCACCGCCATGCAGGAAGACCTGGCACTGGCCCTGGTGCTGCAGCTGCTCTCGCCCGATGGTCTGCGCGCCGTGGCCGAGCGCGTCCAGAGCCTGCCTGCGAGGCAGCACACGCCTGCCGTGCAGTCCTTTGCCTCGCAGCAGGAGCGCTATCTGGCCACGATTGCACCCACGATTGCGTTTTTGCAGGGGCGAGACTCCACGCTGGCCCACCGCATCGCGGGGCGCCACTTTCTGCCCGAAGGCCCGCGCTTTGCCACGCTCGATGTGTATGAGGACGAAGAGGGCGGCGATCCGCTGGGCTGGGCTTTCGGCGCCCTGGGCCTGCAGGACAAGGCCAAGCATCTGGCCACGCTGTACCTCAACGATCTGGCCGATGTGCTGCGCGATGCCGTGGACGAGCGCTTCGAGTTCGTGCGCTATGCCGAGTCGCTGGCCGGCAGCCAGCCCAGCTTCGATCCGCTGGCCGGTGCGCTGGCGGCAGAGCCCAATCTGGTGGACGAGGTGCTGGAGCGCCTGACGCTGGAGGCTGTCGAGCGCCACCAGCCCACGGTGGTGCTGCTGTCCGTGCCGTTCCCGGGCTCGGCCTATGCAGCGTTTCGCATTGCCCAGACCATCAAGCGGCGCTTTCCGCAGATTGCCACCGTGCTGGGCGGCGGCTTTGTCAACACCGAGCTGCGCGAGCTGGCCGAGCCGCGCGTCTTCGACTATTTCGACTTCGTGACGCTGGATGCGGGCGAACGCCCGCTGCTGGCGCTGCTCGAGCATCTGCGCGGCGAGCGTGGCAGATCGCGTCTGGTGCGCACCTTTGTGCGCGGCGACGATGGCAAGGTGCAGTACGTGAACATGATGGAGTCCGACATCGCGTTTGCCGACGTCGGCACGCCCACCTGGGACGGCCTGCCGCTGGACAGATACCTGTCGCTGCTGGACATGCTCAACCCCATGCACCGTCTGTGGAGCGACGGGCGCTGGAACAAGCTCACCGTGGCTCATGGCTGCTACTGGAAGAAGTGCAGCTTCTGCGACGTGAGCCTGGACTATATCGGCCGCTACGAGGGCGCCAGCGCCGCCGTGCTGGCCGACCGCATCGAGGCCATCGTCGCCGAGACCGGCCAGACCGGCTTTCACTTTGTGGACGAAGCCGCGCCGCCCAAGGCGCTCAAGGCTTTGTCGCAGGAGCTGATTGCGCGCAACGCCGGCATCTCCTGGTGGGGCAATGTGCGCTTTGAGAAGACCTTCACGCCCGAGCTGGCCGAGCTGATGGCCGACAGCGGCTGCATCGCCATCTCCGGCGGTCTGGAAGTGGCATCCGACCGGCTGCTGGCGCTGATGAAAAAAGGCGTGACCGTGGACCAGGTGGCACGCGTGACCAAGGCCTTCTCGGAGGCCGGCATTCTGGTCCATGCCTATCTGATGTACGGCTTTCCCACGCAGACCGTGCAGGACACGGTGGACGCGCTCGAGTATGTGCGCCAGCTGTTTCTCAACGGCTGCATTCAAAGCGGCTTCTTTCACCGCTTCAGCTGCACCGTGCATTCGCCCGTAGGCCTCAACCCCGAGGAATACGGCATCGAGCTGCCGCCGCTGCCAGAGGGCAACTTTGCCAAGAACGACCGCCCCTTCATCGACCCCACGGGCGTCGATCACGACGCACTGGGCGCGGCGCTCAAGAAGGCCATCTACAACTTCATGCACGGCATCGGGCTGGAGGAGGATGTGCGCATGTGGTTCCCGTTCAAGGTGCCCAAGCCCACGGTCAAACGCGACCGCATTGCACGTGCGTTGCAGCAGAAGCAATGAATTTGATAGCTGCTAGCGCTTGCTGATAAACAACTGTAGATCTGTTTATTGATTAATTCATTGACGGTATTGCGCTGCAAGCTATGTATTTGATAGTTTGCCCTTGTGCAGCCGTTTTCCCGCGTGTGCGAGAGACCACAGTCCCCGGTTTACCAGTGCTTGCACGACCCCAGCGGGCAAGCACTGCTTGCCATAATCTGCTCCGTTTTTGATATCTCCAAGGAGCGATGGGATGGGAATGTTTCAATGGACGGAGCGATCGTCCGATGTCTTGCAGGGCGGTGGCGTCATCGGCCCCGATGAGCGACTGCCCTGGACGCAGACCGGTTTGATGGGTATCCAGCACGTGATCGCCATGTTTGGCTCCACCGTGCTGGCCCCCATTCTCATGGGGTTCGATCCCAATCTGGCGGTGTTGATGAGCGGCATCGGCACGCTGATCTTCTTTCTCATCACCGGCGGCAAGGTGCCCAGCTATCTGGGCTCTTCCTTTGCCTTCATCGGCGTGGTCAACATCGCCACCGGCTATGTGGCCAGCCAGGGCCCTGCCAACGCCAATATCGGCGTGGCGCTGGGCGGCATCATTGCCTGCGGCTTTGTCTACATGCTGGTCGGCCTGCTGGTGCAGATGGTGGGCACGGCCTGGATCGAGCGCTTCATGCCGCCCGTGGTGACGGGCGCCGTGGTGGCCATCATCGGCCTGAACCTGGCCTCGATTCCCATCAAGAACATGGCGTCCAACAACTTCGAATCCTGGATGCAGGCGCTGACCTTCGTGTCTGTTGCGCTGGTGGCCGTGTTCACGCGCGGCATGCTGCAGCGCCTGCTGATTCTGATCGGCCTGATCATTGCCAGTGTGCTCTACGCCGTCTTCACCAACGGCCTGGGCTGGGGCAAGCCCGTGGATCTGAGCGGCGTGCTCAATGCCGCCTGGTTCGGCATTCCCAGCTTCCATGCGCCGGTGTTCACCAGCAACGCCATGCTGCTGATCGTGCCCGTGGTCATCATTTTGGTGGCCGAGAACCTGGGCCATATCAAGGCCGTGACGGCCATGACGGGCAAGAACCTGGACCAGTACATGGGCCGTGCCTTCATCGGTGACGGCGTGGCCACCATGGTCTCCGGCGCAGCAGGCGGCACGGGCGTGACCACCTATGCCGAAAACATCGGCGTGATGGCGGCGACCCGCATCTACTCCACGGCCGTGTTCTTTGTGGCGGCCCTGCTGGCCGTGCTGCTGGGCTTCTCGCCCAAGTTCGGTGCGCTGATCCAGGCCATTCCCCTGCCCGTCATGGGCGGTGTCTCCATCGTGGTGTTCGGCCTGATCGCCATTGCCGGCGCCAAGATCTGGGTGGACAACAAGGTGGACTTTTCCGACACCAAGAATCTGATCGTGGCTGCCATCACCCTGATTCTGGGCACCGGAGAATTCACGCTGAGGTTCGGCGAATTCGCGCTGGGCGGCATCGGCTGTGCCACCTTTGGCGCCATCATCCTGTATGCGTTGCTGGCCATGGGCGAGCGCCAATCTGAAACCAAGGTACAGGCCAAGTGAGTGCCAACATGTAATCGGGGGAACATTCCCCTGACAGCAGCGCGGGGCCTTTGCCGAGAATCCCGGTATTAATGTTCCGCGCTGGTAACATTTCTCGCTGGAGATATGCCGCCCTACCCGGGCGGTTTTTTTTAGTTGGAGCATGCAATGTCCATCGCAGATCGCGTACGTTACCCAGAATTCCTCTCGCGCGTCATGACGGCCGAAGAGGCAGCCGCCCTGATTCCCCACGGTGTCAATGTCGGCATGAGCGGCTTTACCGGAGCCGGTTACCCCAAGGCATTGCCCCAGGCCATTGCGGCCCGCGCCAAGGCCGAGCATGCCCAGGGCAAGCCCTACAAGATCAATGTCTGGACCGGCGCGTCCACCGCCGCCGAGTGCGACGGCGTGATGGCCGAAGCCCATGCTCTGGGCCAGCGCCTGCCTTTCAACACCGATCCCATTGCGCGCAAGGCCGTGAACTCTGGTGAGATCGACTTCATCGACATGCACCTGTCCCACGTGGCGCAGCATGCCTGGTTCGGCTTTCTGGGCCACATGAATGTCGCCGTGATCGAGGTGCTGGGCGTGACCGCCGACGGCCTGCTGATCCCGTCCACGGCCGTGGGCAACAACAAGACCTGGCTGGAGATCGCCGACAAGGTGATTCTGGAAGTCAACACCAAGCCGCCCGCCCGGATGGAGGGCATGCACGACATCTACTACGGCACGGCCATCCCACCGCGCCGCATGCCCATCAACATGACGCATGCCGACGACCGCATCGGCGATGCCTACCTGAAGGTGGACCCCGCCAAGGTCGTCGCCGTGGTCGAGACCCACAAGGGCGACCGCGACAATGTGTTTGCCACTCCAGACGAAAACTCTCAGAAGATCGCTGGCTACATCATCGACTTCCTGGCCCACGAGATGAAGATGGGCCGCCTGCCCAAGGAGATGCTGCCCATCCAGTCGGGCGTGGGCAATGTGGCCAATGCCGTGCTGGCCGGCCTGCTGACCGGCCCGTTCGAGAACCTGCTGGGCTTTACCGAAGTGCTGCAGGACGGCATGCTGGATCTGCTGCGCGCGGGCAAGATGAGCAAGGCCTCGGCCACCTCCATCTCGCTGTCTGCTGCGGCCTACAAGGATTTCGAGGACAACATCGACTTCTACCGCGAGCGCATCATCCTGCGCCCGCAGGAAATCTCCAACCACCCCGAGCTGGTGCGCCGCCTGGGCATCATCGCCATGAACTCGATGATCGAGGCCGACATCTACGGCAACATCAACTCCACCCATGTCATGGGCACGGGCATGATGAACGGCATCGGCGGCTCGGGCGACTTTGCACGTAACGGCTATCTGTCCTTCTTCGTCACGCCTTCGGTGGCCAAGGACGGCAAGATCAGCTGCATCGTGCCCATGTGCTCGCATGTGGACCACACCGAGCATGACACCCAGATCATCGTCACCGAGCAGGGTCTGGCCGATCTGCGCGGCCTGTCGCCCAAGCAGCGTGCGCAAGTCATCATCGACAAGTGTGCCCATCCGGACTATCGCGCCCAGCTGCAGGATTATTTCGACCGCTCGCGCCAGCAGGGTGCGCAGCACACGCCGCACATCCTGACTGAGGCGCTGTCCTGGCATCAGCGCTTCATGGACAAGGGCGATATGCGGGGCTGAGTTACCCCCTGAGCCGCTTTGCGGCTTCCCTCAAGGGGACGACACCATTGCTGCTGGGCGGTGGGGCCGCCTAGGCCCTTGCTTGGTGTCTCTGATCTGGTAGCTGGTGAACTGCTCGCCGTGTACTAGTCCGCTTGGTGCTGGCGTTGGCTGCTCCAAGTCCTTAGCATCGAAGGACGCTCTGCAAAGAGCGTCCTTTTTTCATGCACCACAAGGACTGGTATGGCGATCTGGACCCGAGAGCTCGATCTGAAAGCGCTGAACGCAGGCAGCGCAAACACTGCAATTTCCCATCTGGGCATTGAGTTCACCGAATACGGCGACGACTATGTGCGCGCCCGCATCCATGTGGATGAACGCACCTGCCAGCCCTACGGCATTTTGCACGGCGGTGTCAGCGTGGTGCTGGCCGAGACGCTGGGGTCGATGGCCGCGGCCTGCAGCATTCCCGAAGGCTACCGCTGCGTGGGCCTGAGCGTGAACGCCAGCCATGTGCGCGCAGGCCGCAAGGGCAGCTGGATTACGGCCACGGCGCGGCCCACGCATCTGGGGCGCACCACGCATGTCTGGGCGGTGGAGCTGCGCGATGAGGAGGGCAAGCTGACCTGCAACTGCAGCCTGACGATGGCTATCCTGCCGCCAGAGGCGGCGAAGAATGTGCGGCTGGATGCGGCTTCGCTGGGCGGGGTTCAGTAGGTTTTGGTTTGCGAGACCGCTTTGTTTTGAGGATATAGGCCGGGTTTCGCCTCGGCTGGCGACCTACTTTCTTCGCAAGAAAGTAGGCAAAGAGCAGGCCCCTACTGCCCACGTCCCTCCGGCTTCGCCTGTGGGCAACCTGCGCCGACAACCTCTTGTGGCTGTACGGCAAAACTCACTTCGAGCTTCGCTCTTCGTTCAAACACATTGCCGTAAAAGTGATGACGATGCGTCTGCACTCTACGGTGCAGCCGCGCGCCATAAGAGGCTGCCGTCGCAGGCGTGGGCACAAGGGGCAATACCGGAGACAGGATAGCTCCGAGATAGATTTGATAGCTGCCACCGCAATTCATATAAGCGCTTGAGCCTGATTTCGCCACAAGTCTTGCAGGCTGTCCGCTCCCTCCCGTCTGGCTGTGCCTGCGACACGCGGTTCAGGCTGCGGGCAATGCTGCCGCAGGACAGCATTGCTTTGTGAACTGACTTGCCGCCGTTTGTCTGAGCGCAGCGGCATGCCGCGCAGCGAGTTGGGCGGCACCGTAGGCTGAATTGTGTGACGCAGGTTTACCCGGAGCGAAGCGCAGGGACACAGGCAATCGGATAGCGCTCTTTGCCTACTTTCTAGCGCGCTAGAAAGTAGGTCGCCAGCCGGGGCGAGTCCCGGCCTCTGTCCATAAATCAGGTATCCAGTGTCACTCCAAACATCAAACAGAGCAGGTCTCAAATGCTTATCTATCAGACCTGAACAGCTATCGAAACAAGACGAGAGTCAAACCCCCAACAACGCCGACAACCTCTCCGGCTGCCGCAATAGATCCGCAGACTCAGCCTGCAAGGCAAGTCGCCCTTTTTCCATCACCGCCGCATAGTCGGTATGCGCCAGCACCTTCTTGTAGTCGCGGTCCACGATCAGCGTGGAGATGCCGGTTTCCCGAATCTGGGCAATCACGCGCCAGATCTCGGCCACCACCAGCGGGGCCAGACCCTCGGTGGCTTCGTCGAGAATCATGAGGCGCGGGTTGGTCATGAGCGCGCGGCCTATGGAGACCATCTGCTGCTCGCCGCCCGAGAGCTGGTCGCCGCCGTTGGACAGACGTTCCTTGAGGCGAGGAAAGGTTTCAAGCACGCGCTCGTAGGTCCAGCCCCGGCTGCCGTCCAGGCCGGCTCTGGCGCTCATCAAGAGGTTTTCCTTGACGGAGAGATTGGGGAATACGCCGCGACCTTCTGGGACATAGCCAATGCCAAGACGTGCCATTCGTTCGGGGGCGGAATTCGTCACTTCCTTGCCATCGGCAAACACCCTGCCCGAGCGCGCCGTCACATAGCCCATCAGCGTGCGGATCAGCGTGGTCTTGCCCATGCCGTTGCGGCCCAACAGGGCCACGGCCTTGCCCTGGGGCAACTCCAGGGAGATGCCGTGCAGGATATGGCTGTCGCCGTAAAAGCTGTGCACCTCTTGCAGGCTGAACATGGCAAGGTTCGAAGCCCCGGAAAGTGGGCGCGTGCCTGTGCCAGAGGCACCAAGCAAGGGCCGCCCCGCAGCGATGGTGCCGTCCCCCTCCCGCGCAGCGAGAGAGGGGGAAGCGGCAGAGCCGCTCAGGGGATGCCTTGTTTCAAGCATGCTCTTGCTCTCCTAGATAGGCGGTGCGCACCACTGGGTCGTTGCGAATCTGATCGGGCGTACCTGTGGCCACCACGCTGCCGTTGACCATGACGGTGATGCGATCGGCGATGCGGAAAACGGCATCCATATCGTGCTCCACCAGCAGCACGGCATGCGCGGATTTGAGCTCCTGCAGCAGCTCCAGCATGCGTTCTGTCTCTTCGGCGCCCATGCCTGCCAGAGGTTCGTCCAGCAGCAGCACGCGTGGTGCTGTGGCCAGACACATGGCGACCTCCAGCTGGCGCTTGGCGCCGTGGCTCAGGCTGCCGGCAATGCGCTCGGCATGCTGCGCAAGACCGGCGCGATTCAGTGCAGATTTCGCCCGCAACATGCTGGCCGTGCAATGCTGGGCCGATTCCCAGATGCGCCAGGGTCTGGGCAGCGCCTGGGCCTGTGCCGTGAGGCGACAGTTCTCCAGCACTGTGAACTCGGGGAAGATGGTGGTGCGCTGATAGCTGCGCCCGATGCCGGCCTTGGCGCGCTGCGGCTGCGGCATCTGCGTGACGTCCCGTCCTTCAAGCGCAATGCTGCCGCTGCTGGCCGCTATCTCGCCCGAGAGCATGTTGATCAGCGTGGACTTGCCTGCGCCGTTGGTGCCGATGACGGCATGGACCTCGCCCTGGTGCAGATCCAGGTCCACATTGTTCACTGCCACCAGCCCGCCAAAGCGCCGCGTCAGGCCGCGCACCGACATCTTGGGAGCATTGCCTGTATCAACCACGGTCTGCTCCTTGCTCGATAGCTGCTGGCGATTTATCCGTCTGCGCTGCTGCCTTCTTCTGCCATTTGTCGTTGATGCCTACCAGCCCCTTGGGCAGCAGCGCGACCAGCGCGATGATGGCAAGGCCCAGCGTCAGCTGCCAGTGGTCCGCGGCATTGCCCACGATGGCGTGGGTGCTCAGCAACTCCTTGAGCAGCACAAAGGTGATGGTGCCCAGCACGGCACCGCGCAGCGAACCCACGCCGCCCAGAATCAGCATCAGCAGTACCTCGCCGGAGTGGTGCCAGGCCAGCAGCTCGGGGTTGACCACGGCATCGCGTGCGGCCAGCAAAAAGCCCGCCAGCCCCGCCAGCGCACCGGCAATCACAAAGCCTGCGAGCTTGTAGCCATAGGTGGTGAAGCCGGCAGCGCGCATGCGTTGCTCGTTGACCCGGATACCGGCCAGTGCATGGCCGAAGCGAGAGTGACGCAGCATGGCGATGAAAGCGTAGACCAGCACCAGCGCGACCAGCACCACGTAGTACTGCGTGGAGGAGCTCTCCATGTCCAGTGCTCCAATGGCCGGTCGCTGCATCAGGTAGATGCCGTCGCTGCCGCCAAAGTAGCCCACGTCGTGTACGACAAAAAACGCCAGTTGCGCGAACGCCAGCGTGACCATGATGAAGTACACGCCCTTGGTGCGCAGACTCAGGGCGCCGACCACCAACGCATACAGGCCCGAGACACCGACGGCGGCGCCCAGCATGACGAGAAAGTTGCTGCCGTCCTGGCCGGCGGCCTTCACGGCCGCGTAGGCGCCGAGGCCGAAGTAGGCCGCATGGCCCAGGCTGACCAGCCCAGCGCCGCCCACCAGAATGTGAAGACTGAGTGCAAAGATGGACAGGATCATGATCTTGACGACCAGATCGGAGAGATAGGCCGACCAGAAGGGCTGTGCGGCCGCCAGCAGCGCTGCGGCGGCCAGCGGCAGCACCACAGCTACCCACACGCTTTTTGCGCGAATGGGGCGGCTCTGGCTGGTGACGGCCGGAGCCTCTGCATAAGCCTGGTTGGATTGCGGCAGCGGCGTATAGGAGGTGTCGCTCATATCAGTGATCCTTGACACTGCTTGTAAAACTGGCGTGTGCCAAGCAGGAGACACCGAGCAAGGGCCGTCCCGCAGCGAAGGTGTTGCCCGCCTCCCGCGTAGGGAAAGAGGGGGAAGGCGCGAAGCGACTCAGGGGGGAGCTTCATCATCTCTTTCCCATCAGGCCTTCTGGGCGCCATACCAGGATCACGGCCATCAGCAGATAGATGCTCATGCCGCTGAGCTCCTGAAAGAACACCTTGCCGAAGGTATCCACAAAGCCCACCAGCAGCGAGGCAATCAGCGCGCCGGTAATCGAGCCTATGCCGCCGATGACCACCACCACAAAGCAGATGATGAGTACGCTGGAGCCCATGTTGGGGTAGACCGAACTCATGGGAGCCGCGATCATGCCGGCCAGGGCCGCCAGGGCCACGCCCACGGCAAAGACGATGCGGTACAGGCGCTTGATGTTGATGCCCAGGCCGCGCACCATGTCGCGATTGCTGGCGCCGGCGCGAATCATCATGCCTAAGCGCGTGCGGTTGACGGTGTAGTACATCAGCAGCGCCACCAGCAGGCAGGCAGCGGCTGCAAACACGTTGTACCAGGGGTACTGCATCATGCCCATCAGAGGGAAGCTGCCAGCCAGCCAGGCAGGCTTTTCCACGCCATGCACATCGTTGCCCACGAGGATGGCGCGCAGGCCTTCAAACACCAGAATCAGGCCATAGGTCATCAGCACCTGCTGCAGGTGATCGCGTTCGTAGAGAAAGCTGAAGAATGCCCATTCGAGAAAATAGCCCAGCACCACGGCCAGCACCACGCCGACCAGCAGCATGACGATGAAATGCTGGCCCAGGTACGGTGCGAGCGAGAACGCCACATAGGCACCGATCATGTAGAAGCTGCCATGGGCGAGGTTGATCACCCCCATGATGCCGAAGATCAGCGTCAGGCCAGAGGCCAGCAGAAACAGAAGCAGTCCGTACTGAACAGAGTTCAGGCACTGCACCAGAAAAGTGGCGAGATCCACGGCAATCCTTGTTGAAGCAGGAGGCTGCAAAGCGGGGCATACAGTCCGGCGAATCGTCGATTCGCGCTGGAGACGAGGCGCTCTGCCTGGGCCGGCACCGAAGGTGCGGCAAGCGCAGAGCAGCGACGTATCCAGGGCGGTAGGGCCCGCGTCTATTACATGCGGCAGCCGCGGGCAGGGTCAGCCAGAGCCTTCACTGCCACGCTGATCTTCTTGTTCTCCTTGCCGTCAACCTTGCGCAGATAGATGTCCTGCACGGGGTTGTGCGCCTTGCTCAGGGTGAAGTCGCCGCGCGGGCTGGCAATCGTGGCTTTTTCGATGGCGGTGCGGAAGACATCCTTCTTGCCGATGTCGCCACCGGCGGCCTTCAGGCCCACGGCCAGCATCTGCGCGGCGTCATAGCCTTGCACGGCATAGACATCGGGCTGCAGCTTGTAGTTCTTGGCGTAGTTGGTGCGGAAGGCCTGATCGCGCGCCGTGCCCAGTTCGTCGGCATAGTGCAGCGTGGTCAGCATGCCCTGGGCGGCCTCGCCCTGAGCGTCCAGCGTGCCGTCGGTCAGAAAACCCGGTCCGTAGAGCGGAATGGTCTTGGACAGGCCCGAGGCGTGATAGTCCTTGACGAATTTCACGGCACCTGCGCCAGCGAAGAACGAGAAAACGGCGTCGGGCTTGGCGGCTGCAATTTCGGTCAGCAAGGCCTGAAATTCCACGTTGGGAAAGGGCAGCGTCAGCTGTTTTGTGACTTTGCCGCCGCTCTTCTCAAAGCCTTCCTTCATGCCGTTCACCGCTTCTTCACCGGCCGCGTATTTCCAGGTGATGGTCATGGCCGTCTTCTTGCCCTCCTTGGCGGCTACCAAGCCCATGGGGTAGGCCGTCTGCCAGTTGCTGAAGGAGCTGCGGAAGATATTGGGCGCGCACATGGGGCCGGTGACTGCATCGGCTCCTGCATTGGGCACGATGAGCACAGTGCCGCTTTCCTTGGCAGCCTTGGCCATGGCCATGGCCACGCCGGAGTGCACGGTGCCAACGATCACGTCGACCTTGTCGCGCTTGATGAGGCGGTTGACGTTGTCCGTGGCCTTGGCGGGATCTGACTCGTCGTCGACCTTGAAGTATTCGATCTCGCGTCCGCCCAGCTTGCCGCCTTGCTCGGCTACCTGCATGCGAAAGCCGTTCTCGATCGCCACGCCCAGGGCGGCATAAGTGCCGCTGAAAGGCAGCATGAAGCCGACCTTGATCTTCTCCTGCGCCATGGCGCTGCTGCCGCTTGCGGCGGCAGCCAGTGCGATTGCGCTCCATATAGCCCATTGCTTGCTCATGCTTGTCTCCTGCTGGTTGATGGACGAATGCCGGCTTACTTTTAGATCAACGGTTATGACTGGCTGTGGTGCTGGGGTTGGCACTGATGCACGAGCGCACTCTAACAACTTTAGGTTTAAAGCAATACCAGCGATTGCCCTAGTTTGTGACTACTGTTTTGATAGCTTCTTGCAACCTTGCGATAAGCAATTAGCGTGGCTTGGATTCCAGCTCACGCAAACGAAAGCGTTGAATCTTTCCAGTCGCGGTCTTTGGCAGCTCATCGACAAATTCAATGAAGCGCGGGTATTTGTAGGCGGCCAGCCGATTCTTCACAAAGGCCTTGAGCTCGGCCTCGCTGGCGCGCTGTCCGGGCTTGCACACCACATAGGATTTGGTCTTGGTCAGGCCCTGTTCGTCGGTCACGCCGATCACGGCAGCCTCCAGTACCGCAGGGTGCTGCTGCAGCGTGGATTCGACCTCGAAGGGCGAGACATAGATGCCGCTGACCTTGAGCATGTCGTCGCTGCGGCCTGCATAGGTGTAGTAGCCCTCGGCATCGCGCACATATTTGTCGCCGCTCTTGAGCCAGACGCCCTGGAAGGTGTCGCGTGTCTTGTCACGGTTGGCCCAGTACATCAGGGCGGCGCTCGGGCCTTTGATGTAGAGGTCGCCAATCTCGCCATCGGCCACGGGCTGGCCGTCCTCGCCACGCAACTCCACCACATAGCCTGGTACAGGCTTTCCCGTGCTGCCGTAGCGTATGTCGTCCGGGCGGTTGGAGATGAAGATGTGCAGCATTTCGGTGGAACCGATGCCGTCCACGATATCGGCGCCGAAGTGGGTCTTGAAGCGCTGGGCAATCTCGGCCGGCAGGGCTTCGCCGGCCGAGGAGCACATGCGCAGGCTGACCTGCTCGCGCGGCGGCAAGGCGGGGTGAGCCAGCATGCCTGCAAAGCCCGTCGGCGCGCCGAAAAACACCGTGGGCTGGTGTTCGGTCCAGCGCCTGAAGGTGGCTTCCGGCGTGGGGCGCTCGGCCATCAGCACCACGCTGGCGCCCACGCTCAGGGGGAATGTCAGGGCGTTGCCAAGACCGTAGGCGAAGTAAAGCTTGGCGGCGGAAAAGCAGACATCGCTTTCGCTCAGGCCCAGCACCGGCTTGCCATACAGCTCGGCCGTCCAGTAGGGGTTGGCGTGGGTATGCACCGCTCCCTTGGGCTTGCCGGTGGAGCCCGAGGAATACAGCCAGAAGCCGGGGTCGTCGCCCATGGTTCTGGCGGCATGGGCCAGCGGCGTTTGTTGCTGCAGCCAAGGCTGCAGCGGCTCGAAGGCCGGTGGCAGGCCTTGCGGTGCTTCATCGGGCCTGGCGACCCAGATATGGTTGACCTCGTGCTGCGCCTGCTCCAGGGCCTGCTGCACCACGGGCACCAGCGCGCCATTGGTGAAAATCGCCTGCGCACGGCAATGCTCGAGCATATAGGCGTAGTCGGCGGCCGTGAGCAAGGTATTCACCGCCACCGGCACCACGCCTGCGTACATGGCTCCCAGAAAGGAGATCACCCACTCGCGCATATCGTGCATGACCAGCAGCACGCGCTCCTCGCGATGGATGCCGGCAGCGAGCAGGCCATGCGCCAGGCGGCGGGCCTGCTCCTGCAACTGCGCATAGCTGAGGGTGCCCTGGTCATCGGTGTAGGCGTTCTTGTCACCGCGCGCCTGGTTGAGATCGAACAGATGCTGGGCAAAGTTGAAGGCTTGGCTGAAGTCGGTCATGGCTCATGCTCCCGTCGTTTCGGCCAGTGCCTGCAGAACCTGCGGTGCAGCTTGTATGGCGCTTTTGCGATGATAGAAATCCAGTGCCCGCAGGCCGCCGAGTTCGCCGCCGCCGCCGGCGCGGCCCGGACCGCCATGCAGTGACTGGGGCATGACATTGCCGTGCCCGGTATGCAGCTTGGCGACAGCGGGGGTGACCACATGCACACGGCCGTGGCTGGCTGCGAGATCGGTGGCGGCTGCGGCCAGTGCCTTGTCGTCATCGCCGTAGATCGAGCAGACCAGCGAGCCCTGTCCGCGATGTGCAAGTGCCAGGCCATGGGCCAGGTCACGGTAGGGCATGAGAGTGGCCACGGGGCCAAAGACTTCCATGTCATGCACGAGCGCACTGCCATCGGGGTCCTGCGTCCCCAGCAGCACGGGCTGGGCGCAGGCGGCAATCTCCGGATCGACATCGATCAGCGCGTTGCGCCGGCCGTCATGCAGGGCCGTGGTGTGTTCAAGCAAGCAGCCCAGGCCCTGCTGCACGCTGTCGTATTGTTCGCGGCTGACCAGAGATCCCATGCGCACAGCCTCGTTGCGCGGGTTGCCTACGGTGATTTTGGCCAGTTGTGCACCGATGGCCTGGGCCACACCGTCGTACAGAGCTTGCGGTACCAGCACGCGGCGTATGGCCGTGCATTTCTGGCCAGATTTGACCGTCATTTCGCGCACCACTTCACGCGCCAGCAAGGCGGTGGCTTCGCTGTCGGGGCCATGGCCGGGCAGCAGCAGCGCGCAGTTCACGCTGTCGGCCTCGATATTGCTGCGCACTGAATGGCGGGTAATGGCCGCGTGGGAGCGGATGGTCGCAGCCGTGTCCGCAGATCCTGTGAAGGAGACCACATCCATGGGCTGCAGCCGATCCAGCAATCCGGCGGCACTGCCGCAGACGATGGACAGCGCCCCCGGCGGCAATATGCCGGCATCGATCACATCCTTGACCATGCGCTGGGTCAGCCAGGCGGTGGCCGTGGCCGGCTTGACGATGATGGGAACGCCCGAGAGCAGGGCTGGAGCCGCTTTTTCCCACAGCCCCCAGGCCGGGAAGTTGAATGCGTTGATGAACAGCGCCACGCCACGTGTCGGAACCTGGATATGCCGTGACAGGAAAACGCCGTCCTTGGCCAGCGCCACGGCTTCGCCGTCGCTCAGATGTCTGGCATCGCCCAGCGCTGCGCCCCATCTGGCGTATTGGTTCAGGGTGTAGATGCCGCCGTCCACATCGACGGCGGTATCGTTTCTTACAGTGCCGCTGTTGGCGGTGGAGATCTCGTAATACGTGTCGCGCCGGCTTTGCAGCACGGCGGCAATCTCGGCCAGCAGGGTGGCGCGCCGGGCGTAGCTCAGGGCGCGCAAGGCCTTGCCGCCGGTGTCGCGTGCAAAGGCAAAGGCTGCGCCCAGATCAAGCCCTGTGGCATCGACACGCACCAGCTCGACCCCCAGTACCGGGTCGAGTAACAAACTGCCCCGGCCGCTGCCGGTTTGCCAGCGGCCAGCAATATGGTTGGCCAGTAACTCAGTCATGGGGGTCTCCTGAAGTGCTGTTCTGATCAGCATCAAATCTTCGGCGAAACATGCAATATTGTGCGTGCAATCAAAAGATAAATACGAGACAATGCAGTGTCAAGCAATATATTGCATGATTCGCGTTAACCCCGACTGTTTATCATTCACGGCCTCTGAGGAGCTTTATGGATCAGTTAGACATGGCATCCGCGCTGGTTGCGGAAGGGGATGAGGCGGGCAAAAGCCCGCTGCTGCAGGCCTTGGGCGAGAGGGTGCGCAATCTGCGTGCGCGCCGCGGTCTCACGCGCCGTGGGCTGGCCTCTGCCGCCGTGGTGTCGGAGCGGCATCTGGCCAATCTCGAATACGGCACGGGCAATGTCTCCATCCTGGTGCTGCAGCAGATTGCAAATGCACTTCAGTGCAGCATGGCCGAGTTGCTGGGCGATGTGACGACTGGCAGTGCTGAATGGCTGTTGCTGCGCGAGCTGCTGGAAGGCCGCAGCGAAGCCGACTTGAAGCGCGTGCGACTGGCCGCCGGAGAGATTCTGGGTACCGCACCCATCGGCGATCCGCACCGGGCTTCGCGCATTGCCCTGATAGGCCTGCGCGGCGCGGGCAAGTCCACGCTGGGGCGCATGCTGGCCGAGCAGTTGAATGTGCCGTTTCTCGAGCTGAACCAG
This sequence comes from Comamonas testosteroni, assembly GCF_000761245.1. GTDB lineage: Bacteria > Pseudomonadota > Gammaproteobacteria > Burkholderiales > Burkholderiaceae_C > Comamonas > Comamonas testosteroni_C. The sequence continues at coordinate 326,382 of NZ_AWOR01000078.1, forward strand.
GAGATCGAACGAGTGGCGGGCTGCAGCGTGCGCGAGATTTATGACCTCTATGGAGCTGGCGCCTATCGTCGTTACGAGCGCCGCGCGCTGGAAGAGGCCGTGCAGATCTACAGCGATGTGGTGATTGCCACCCCGGGCGGCATCGTGTCAGACCCCGCAACCTTCAACGAACTGCTTAGTCACTGCACCACGGTCTGGCTGCAGGCCCAGCCCGATGAGCATATGAGCCGTGTCGTGGCCCAGGGCGACACGCGGCCCATGGCGGCCAACCCCGAGGCCATGGATGATTTGCGCCGGATTCTGGACGGCCGATCAGCCTTTTATTCCAAGGCCGATCATGTCTTGGACACCAGCGGCAAGAGCTTGCCGCAAAGTTTCAGGCAACTGAAAGCGCTGGTCGCCGCCTGAGCGGATTCAGGCGGGCAGGGCGCGCTCAAGTATGGCCGCAATGTCGAGCCCAGCCGGGTCGAACGCTCCGACCACCATGGCCCCGTCCTGCGCGCCCAGGCGGGTGTGGATGAAGCCATTGGCCATGGGGGGGGGCGCGTGCCTGTGCATCAGGCAGGCCTGGGCCAGCAGACACAAGTCCTGCACCAGTCGGCGGGCTTGCGGCTCCAGTGCATCGGGGGCTGCAGATAGGCGTTGGGCCAGCGATTGCGCCATCGCCGTCAGCAGGGGCTGGTCGGCAGCCATTTCGCTGAGATCTTGCAACAGCAGGCGCGCGGCTTCGGGCTCGCGGCCCATGGCGCGCAGCACATCGAGGCACATCACATTGCCCGAGCCTTCCCAGATGGAGTTGACGGGCGCCTCGCGGAACAGGCGCGCGACGATGCTGTCCTGCACATAGCCATTTCCGCCAAAGACCTCCATGGCTTCGCCCGTGATCTCCACCGAGCGCTTGCAGACCCAGAACTTGGCGGCCGGAGTCATGATGCGCTTCCAGGCGCGAGCCAGCAGATCGCCTTCGGCCTCCAGCTCATAGGCCAGCGCCAGATGCATGGCGAGCTGCATGGAGGCTTCGCTTTCGAGTGCCAGGTCCGCGAGCACGGTGGCCATCAGCGGCTGATCCGCGAGATGTTTGCCAAAGGCCGATCGCTGACGCGCATAGGCAATCGACTGCACGGTGGCGCTGCGCACAATGGCCGCACTGCCCAACACGCAGTTCAGTCGCGTGTAGCTGGCCATCTCGATGATGGTGGGAATGCCGCGCCCTTCCTCGCCCATGAGAATGCCCCAGGCGTCCTGCAGCTCCACTTCCGAGCTGGAGTTGCTGCGGTTGCCGACCTTGTCCTTGAGGCGCTGCACACGCACCGGGTTCTTGCTGCCATCGGGGCGCCAGCGCGGCACGAAAAAGCAGGCGTGGCCGCCGAGTTCGCCGCTGGCCGTGGCCATGCGCGCCACCACCAGATGGGCGTCGCACATGGGGGCCGAGAAAAACCATTTGTGGCCGCGCAGCAGATACTCACCGCCGCGGCCACCCTCATGCACGGGATGGGCCACCGTGGTGTTGGCGCGCACGTCCGAGCCGCCCTGTTTCTCCGTCATCCCCATGCCTATCCAGATGGATTTTTTCTGGCTCAAGGGCAGGTCGCGCGCGTCGTACTCGTGGCTGAACAACTGGGCTTGCAACTGGCTCCAGAGCTGGGGCTCTTTTTGCAGCACAGGGATGGCCGCCGTGGTCATGGTGGCTGGGCATAGAGTGCCTTGCTCCACCTGGCCGTGCAGGTAAAAGCCTGCGGCCCAGGCGCTCCAGCGACCGCGGCTCGGGCTCTCAAAGGGCAAGGAGATCAGACCTTGCTCGCGATACAGCTGCATGAGGCGATGCCAGCTGGGATGGAATTCCACGGCATCGAGCACACGCCCGCGTGCGTCAAAGCGCTGCAGCTCGGGCGTATGACGGTTGGCGAGTTCGGCCTGCTCCCAGCGGTGCTTCTTGCCAAGCTGTTGCGCAAAGCGGCTCAGCGCTGGCACAAAGCCCTGGGCCTGCTGGCGCTGCAGCACTTCCTGCAAGGCCGCATCGACCTGCAGCAGATCGATGTCGGTCAGCTCATCGAACTGGTTGAAGACGTCATGGGTGTCCAGGGCCTGCATGCGATCACTCCTGTGGCTGTGCGCTCGTCACAGGCCAATATAGAGCGCGTCATGGCTGACGCAAAGCGGGTTTTCAACCGCCTTGTCACCTGTGCTCAGCGCCTGCGTGCCTGCTCGTACAAGCCCATGACGCGCGGCACGTTCCCCTCCAGCTGACGTATGCGATCGGGGCCCGTCGGATGCGTGGAGAGAAAGCCTATGCCGCCTTCGCCCGTGGCCTGGCCCATCTTTCGCCACAGGCTCACGGCGGCCTGCGGGTTGAAGCCGGCGCGGGCCGCGAGCTCCAGTCCGACCAGATCGGCATCGCTTTCGTCGTTGCGGCTGAACTTGAGGCTGAGCAACTGGCCGCCCAGGCGTGCCGCGGCATTGCCGATATCGCCCAGACCCAGCAATTGCGCGCCCAGCGATATGCCTATGCTGGTGGCCTGATTCTTGGCCAGCTGCTCGCGCGAATGCTCGCGCAGGGCATGGGCCATCTCGTGGCCCATGATCATGGCGATCTCGTCGTCCGTCAGCTTGAGCTGGTCGATGATGCCGGTGTAGAAGGCGATCTTGCCGCCGGGCATGCAGAACGCGTTGATCTGCTTGCTGCCTATGAGATTGACCTCCCAGCGCCACTGGCCGGCGCGCGGGTTCCACTGCGCGGCATAGGGAATGAGGCGCTGGGCAATGCCGCGCAGGCGTTGCAGCTGCGGGTTGCCGGCGTCTGCCAGCGCACCCTGAGCCTTGGCTTTTTGCAGCAGCTCCTGGTACTGCTGGGTTGCAGAGTTTTCCAGCGTCTCGGCCGGCACCAGCTGGCGCATGACCGATGCCTTGCCGACCTCCACCTGAGCCTGCGCTGGCGCGTGCATCAGCGCAGCGCAGGCCAGTGCGGGCAGCAGGCAGTTGCGGGTGGCGGGCAGGCGCAGGGATGAGATTAGGGCGTACATGAGCGCCAAGTCTATGCGAGCTGCAGTCTGCCTCGGGTCAGACGTTTTCTGCAGTCTTGCGCTCTGCCTGCACCACCAGCCACAGGCCTCCGATCACGCCGAGCAGACCGATCACGGACCACCAGGCGGGGCGCTCGCCGACCACCAGCAAAGACAGTGCAAAAGCGGTGATCGGCTCGGCCTTGCTCAGTGCCACGCCGGTCGCGGCAGACATGCCGCGCAGGCCCACGGAGAACAGCAGATAGGCAAGCCCCGTGGCGACCATGCCCAGATAGATCACTACGGCCCAGCCGTCGGCGCTGATCTGCAGCGGCCCGCCCAGCCAGGCCGAAACGGGCAGCGACAGCAGGGCTGCGCAGGCAAACACCCAGGCATTGACCGTGGCCACACGCGCCTGAAGCACCAGCGCCTGGTTGACCAGGGCGTAGGCGGCATAGGACAGACCGGCCAGCAGGCACAGGGCCATGCCCGCCCATGGCAGATGCTGTCTGTCGGTGGCAGCCAGTGCCATGACAATGCCTCCGCCCACGCCGGTGCAGGTGCCAAGCCACCATTGAGGGCTGGGCATGCGCTTTTGCACCACGGCCTGCATCAGACCGGCCCAGATGGGGCCGCTGCCTATGGCCAACGCCGTACCCAGGGCCACGCCGCTGGCCTTGACGCCGGCAAAGAAGCTGAGGTTGTAGATAGCCATGCAGAGGCCGCAGAACACGATACGCGCCCAGCGCATGGGTTGGTGCGCGTGGCCTCGGTCCAGCACCATCGCCAGTGCGACAAAGAACAGCGCGGCCATGACCATGCGCAGGCCGCCTACCCAGTAGGGCGAGAGCTGTGCGGGCGCGAAATGCTGTGCCGTGCCAGTGGTGCCCCAGAGCATGGCGGCGGCCAGTACCAGGCCGACAGGACCCAAGGCTCTTCGGGACGATGAGCAAGAGATAGCAGAAGTGATAGACATGAGTGAGCCATCATGCGCGGGCCCGGGCCGCGCATCTGTCGAGAAACGCTTGAAGTGAGGGGGCGGCTCAGCGCGGCTGACGCAGCTGGCGCGACGTCACGCCGCGCTCGCGCCGCAATGCATAGGCCAGGGCGCTGGCCGAGGCGTAGCCGCAGCGCAGCGCGGTCGCTTCAAGTGCGGTCCCCTGCTTGAGCTGCAGCACGGCAGCGTCCAGGCGCAGGCCGCGCAGCCAGTCCTGCGGGGTGCGGTCCGTCAGCTCCACAAAACGGGCATGGAACTGAGCCACGCTCAGGTGCATCAGGCCCGCCAGCCTGGCCGTGGGCCAGCTCTCATGCAAAGCGGCCTGAACCTGCTGCTGCAGCCGCAGCAGATCCAGGCCGCGCCGCTGCAGCAAGGTGGGAGCCTGCAGCACCAGCGCCATCTGCGCAGCGGCCGACAGGCTCGATTGCGGAAAGCGCAGCGCCGGGGGCACGGCAAAGCGGCGCAGCTTGTCCAGCCCCTGGGCCATGGGCGCATCGATCACCAGTACCTGGGTTTGCGGTGTGGCCAGATAGCCATGGTCGGCACCTGCGGGGATGACCATGCCGCAGGCGCTGTCGACAAAGCTGGGTCTGCCGGCCACCTCCAGCTCCATGCGTCCCTGCAGCGCAAACAGAATCTGGGCGTAGTCATGGGCATGTTCCTGATGCTCGCCGCTGTAGCTGCGCACCGAGGTCTGTGCCTGGTCAAGCACAGGGCGCGGAGATGCGGTGTCACGGCTCATGGGGCAATCCTGCTTACAGAAAGAGACGGTGGTCGCGGTAATGGTAGCGCCCGGCGACTGGCGCGGGCAACCGATAATGCCCTCTGCCTCAAAGAACCAGACCATGACCGAGTCGTCCCAAACAAGCACCAGCCCCACTTCCGCAGATGTCGTCATCAAGCCCAAGCGCAGCTGGAGCCAGGCCTTCAAGGTCTATGCCCAGCCCACCAGCTTGCGCATGCTGGCCCTGGGTTTCTCGGCCGGCCTGCCGCTGCTGCTGGTGCTTGGCACCTTGAGCTTCTGGCTGCGCGAGGCCGATATCGATCGCACGACGATAGGATTCCTGAGCTGGGTGGGTCTGGCCTATGCCTTCAAATGGGTGTGGTCTCCGCTGGTGGATCGCCTGCCCCTGCCGGCGCTGACGCGCATGCTGGGGCGGCGCCGCAGCTGGCTGTTGTTTTCGCAGCTGCTGATCGTGGCGGGCCTGCTCGGCATGTCGTTCATGGACCCCAAGCAGTCCCTGCAGCCGCTGGTGTGGTGCGCGCTGCTGGTGGCTTTCGGCTCGGCCACGCAGGATATTGCGCTGGATGCCTATCGCATCGAGTCTGCCAAGGTCGACGACCAGGCAGCCCTGGCGGCCACCTACCAGACCGGCTATCGCCTGGCCATGATCTGGGCCGGCGCCGGCGTGCTGTGGGTGGCGGCGCAGGTGCAAGGGGATGTGCAGGGCTATATGGTGCAGGCCTGGCATGTGGCCTATACGGCCATGGCGGCGAGCATGCTGGTGGGCATGGTCACGGTGCTGTTCTCGCCCGAGCCTGAAACCCGTCCCATCGCACCGGCGCGCAATGCCGCCGAATGGATCAATGGCGCGTTGATTGCACCGTTTGCCGACTTCATCGGCCGCTACCGGTGGCAGGCGCTGCTGCTGCTGGCGCTGATCGGCCTGTATCGCGTGAGCGACGTGGTCATGGGCATCATGGCCAACCCGTTCTATGTGGACATGGGCTACACCAAGGAAGAGGTGGCTGCCGTGACCAAGGTGTTCGGCGTCATCATGACGCTGCTGGGTGGCTTTGTGGGCGGCACCATGGCCGTGCGTTGGGGCGTGATGCGTGTGCTGATGCTGGGCGCCGTGCTGTCGGCAGGCACCAATATGCTGTTTGCCTGGCTGGCCACACGCGGCCACGATGTCTCGGCGCTGGTCTGGGTGGTCAGTGCCGACAATCTCGCCGGGGGGATCGCCTCGGCGGCCTTTATCGCCTATCTATCGGGCCTGACCAATGTGCAGTACTCGGCCACGCAATATGCGCTGTTCAGCTCCATGATGCTGCTGGCCCCCAAGTGGCTGGCGGGCTTCTCGGGGGTGTTTGTCGATGCTTATGGTTACGAGGCGTTCTTCCACACCACGGCGCTGATGGGCTTCCCCGTGCTGTTGCTGATTTTCCTGGCATCCAGAGTGAAAATTGGCTCTGACGCTTGATGGGTAAGTACTGACAGCTATTGTTTTTGAGCGGCTCGGCGTTTACCCAACTTTACGCACCAGACAAGAGCAGGTCACCTGCGTGCTGCAGCATGGCGTCTTGAAGAAATACCGAGGCGCGAGCATGACTACACTGCCCCCTATGAGCACGCACCAACTTCTGATGATTGAGGACGACGTTCGCCTGGCGCAAATGGTGAGCGACTACCTGGGTAATAACGGCCTGGAAGTGACCCATATGGCTGACGGCAAGAGCGGCCTGGAACAGCTGCAGCCCAGCGATGGCGGCTCGGTCGAGCTGCCCGACCTGGTGATCCTGGACCTGATGCTGCCCGACATGGACGGGCTTGAAGTCTGCCGGCGAATACGCTCCATGCCTGGTACTCCAGCACAGGTTCCCGTGCTGATGCTGACCGCCAAGGGCGACCCCATGGACCGCATCATCGGTCTGGAACTGGGCGCCGACGACTATCTGCCCAAGCCTTTCGAGCCGCGTGAGCTGCTGGCCCGCATTCGCGCCATCCTGCGTCGCAAAGGCAGCGAGAGCCAGGCGGCCCCCGCCAATGCCGTCATGCGCTTCGGTAGTCTGGAAATCGATCGCGATGCCCGCACCGTGTCGGTGGGCGAGCAGCAGGCCGACCTCACCTCCTACCAGTTCGACCTGCTGGTGGCACTGGCCGAGCGCGCCGGTCGCGTTCTGACGCGCGATCAGATCATGGAAGCCGTGCGCGGCCGCGAACTGGAGGCGTTCGACCGCTCCATCGACGTGCACATGGGCCGCATCCGTGCCGCGATCGAGGCCGACCCCAAGGCTCCCAAGCGCATTCTCACCGTGCGTGGTGTGGGCTACGTTTTTGCCAAGCAACAAGACTGATGAAGCTGCTGCATGCTTTCTCCCAGCGCCTGTATCTGCGCATCTGGCTGGCGGTGGTGGTCGGCGTGGCCGTGCTCACGCTGTGCGTGGCCTGGGCCTGGAATATTGCCGAAGAGCAGCGCGCCCAGAACAGCACCACGCCTCCTTCGCGCGAGATGGTGCTCAAAGGCCCCGAGGGGGAGGTTCTGGTGGAGGGGCGTGGCAACCGCATCTCCGGTTCGCCCGTAGATGGCGTGCGCTTTGAAATTGCCGCCCGGGACGGGCAGGTCTATGAGCTATGGATGGCGCCGCGCGAGTGGCGTGAGGGTCGCCCTCCCCCGCGTGATGGTGCCGTCGCCTTCTGGCTGCGGCCCCCGTTCGGCTTTCTGTGGATGCTGGGCCTGGTCGGCGTGGCGGTGGTGGTGGGCGTATTTCCCATCATTCGCCGTCTGCTCAAGCGACTGGAAAACCTGCAGCGCGGTGTCAAGCGCTTCGGTGAGGGCGATCTGTCGGTGCGTGTCCCCGAGCATGGTCACGATGAGGTGGCGGATCTGGCGCACCAGTTCAACGCTGCTGCAGCGCGCATCGAAACCTTGATGACGTCTCACAAATCTCTGTTGGCCAATGCCTCGCATGAGCTGCGTTCGCCGTTGACGCGCATCCGCATGGGCCTGGAGTTCATGGGGGACGATCCGGCCAGTGCACGCGCCAAGGCCGAGATCCAGCGCAATATTGGCGAGCTTGACCAACTGGTCGACGAGATTCTGCTGGCCAGCCGGCTGGACTCCAGCGAGGTCGATGTGGGCACGGTGGAGTCGGTCGATCTGATCGGCCTGGCAGCCGAGGAATGTGCGCGCATCGATGCCGATCTGGAGATGCAGACCGATGGCCCGCTTGAGGTGCAGGGGATCGCGAAACTGCTGCGCCGGGCAGTGCGCAATCTGCTGGAGAATGCGCGCCGCTACAGCGAGGGCGAGATCACGCTGTCCCTGTCCAAGCAGGACGGCATGGCATTGATCCGTGTCGAGGATCACGGCCCTGGAGTTCCCAAGGCGCAGCGCGAGCGTATCTTCGAGAAATTCTATCGCCTGCCTGGGGCCAGCGAGCGATCCGGTGGTGTGGGCCTGGGCCTGTCGCTGGTGCGTTCGATCGCCGAGCGACATGGTGGTACGGTGTACTGTGAAGCACGCAACGACGGCCGTAGCGGTGCGAGTTTCGTGATCAGCTTGCCATTGGCCTGAGCCGCAGTCCAAGAAAAAAGCCCCGCAGGTTTCGGCCCGCGGGGCTTTTTTGTATCAGCGCGGCTGCTGGGCGGGACGGCCTATGGAGACATAGCCCAGGCCATGGCTGGCAGGCAGGGCAGGCTCGTAGAGGTTGCGGCCGTCAAAAATCATTCTGTCGTGCAGTGTTGCAGCCAGCAGGTCGAAGTCCGGCGCACGGAAGATCTGCCATTCGGTCACGATGGCCAGACTGTCTGCATCCTGCGCGGCAGCCAGGGGGCTATCCACCAGCTCCAGGTCGGCACGCTCGCCGTAGATGCGGCGGGCTTCCTTCATGGCAACGGGGTCGTAGGCTTTCACCTTGGCACCGGCGCTCCAGAGCGACTCCAGCAGATTGCGGCTGGGCGCTTCGCGCATATCGTCGGTATTGGGCTTGAACGCCAGGCCCCAGACGGCGATGGTCTTTCCCTCCAGCTGGCCGTTGTAGAAGGCGCTGATGCGCTCGAACAGCACATTGCGCTGGGCATGGTTGCGGTCCTCTACGGCATTGAGCAGCAGAGGCTCGAACTCGACCTCCCTGGCAGTGTGTATCAGCGCCTTCACATCCTTGGGAAAGCAGCTGCCGCCATAGCCCACGCCCGGGTAGATGAAGTGGTAGCCGATGCGCGGGTCGCTGCCAATGCCACGGCGCACGGCCTCCACATTGGCTCCCAGCTTTTCCGCCAAGTTGGCAATCTCGTTCATGAAGCTGATCTTGGTCGCCAGCATGGCATTGGCTGCATATTTGGTCAGCTCGGCGCTTCGGACATCCATCATCACGATCTTGTCGCGATTGCGGTTGAAGGGGGCGTAGAGCTCGCGCAGCTTGGCTTCGGAAGCCGGGTTGCCGGTGCCGATGATGATGCGGTCCGGGCGCTGGCAGTCGCCCACGGCCGCGCCTTCCTTGAGAAACTCCGGATTGGACACCACGTCGAACGGGTATTGCACATTGCGTTGTGCAAGGCCTTCGGCGATCACGGCCGAGACCTTGTCCGCCGTGCCCACGGGCACGGTCGATTTGTTGATGACGATACGCGGGCCGTCCATGTGCTTGGCAATGGTGCGGGCAACGGCCAGCACATATTGCAGGTCGGCGCTGCCGTCTTCATCGGGTGGTGTGCCCACGGCCAGAAAGATCAACTCGCTGTGTGCCACGCCTTCGGCGGCATTGGTGGTGAACTGCAAACGGCCCAGCTGCTGGTTGTTGATGACGAGTGCATCGAGGCCAGGTTCATGGATGGGGATCTGGCCGGCCTTGAGTGCCGCGACTTTCCTCTCATCCACATCCACGCAAAGCACCTGGTGGCCTACGTCGGCCAGCACGGCGCCTTGCACAAGACCGACATAGCCGGTACCAAAGACAGTAACTTTCATACGCGATAAAAAGAGCGATACCAATCCACAAAATGCTGCACACCCGTGACCACGGGCATGGATGGCGAGAAGCCGACCCAGGCTTGCAGGGCACGCGTGTCGGCCGAGGTGCTGTGCATGTCCCCGGGCTGTATGGGCAGCATTTGCTTGCGGGCGGTAATTTTCAGGGAGCCCTCCAGTGCCGCGATGTAGTCCATCAGCACGGTGGGCGCGTTGTTGCCGATATTGAAGATGCGATAGGGCGCGGTGCTGGTGCCAGGGTTGGGGTTCTGGCTGTCATAGCTGGCGTCGGGCGTGGCAGGCTTGTCCAGCACGCGCATGATGCCTTCGACAATATCGTCGATATAGGTGAAGTCGCGCATCAGCTTGCCTTCGCCATAAACATCGATGCGCTCGCCCGCCAGTATGGCCCTGGTGAACTTGAACAAGGCCATGTCGGGGCGGCCCCAGGGACCGTACACCGTGAAGAAGCGCAGGCCTGTGGTGGGTATGCCGTACAGGTGCGAATAGGTATGAGCCATCAGCTCATTGGCCTTCTTGGTGGCTGCGTAGTAGCTGATGGGGTGGTCCACCGCGTCGCTTTCGGCAAACGGCATCTTGGTGTTGCCGCCATAGACGCTGGAACTGCTGGCATAGACCAGATGCCCGACCTGGTGCTTGCGGCATCCTTGCAAGATATTGCCAAAGCCCAGCAGATTCGAGTCGGTGTAGTCGTCGGGCTGATCGATGGAGTAGCGAACACCGGCCTGCGCGGCCAGATGAAGCACCTTGGCGGGAGCCACTTGGGCAAACAGGTCGGCCATGCCTTGCCGGTCCGCCACATCGAGCTCCACAAAGCGGAAGTGGGCATGCGGACGCAACTCGGCGAGGCGGGCATGCTTGAGTGCCACGTCGTAGTAGTTGTTGAGGTTGTCGATGCCAACCACGGGCACGCCTTGCTCAAGCAGTCGCTTGGCGCAATGCATGCCGATAAAGCCGGCACAGCCGGTGATCAGAACGGGATTCATGGGGCAATCCAGAGATATTGGTATTGCGCAGGTGTTGCGCTGGCAGGCATTTTCTCGAAAGGCATGCTCAGTGTCTGCACCGCGGTTTTTGTCTGCGTGGTGAAGATGCCGGTCCACCAGCCCTCGACGGGCTTGTCGGCGCGTGTAATCAATAGCAGACCGCCTGCGGTATCGGCGTCGGCCTGAGACAGGCACTGCCTCAGCTGTGCGCCATCAGAGCAGCCCAGGGCGTAGGTTTGTGGGAACTGCGAATGCAGCATGGCCGCCATCATATGGTCCGAGCCCACGATGACTCCCTTGCCGTCGTAACCGGCCTTGCGCAGTTCCTGGGCCAGCGCCTTGACCGGATGGTTGAGCTCGTCGGGATCGTTCTTGCGACCACCCTGCCAGGGGCGCAGTGTTGCCATGATCAGAAAGATCAGCGCAAAGACGACGACGAAGGTGGTGAACATCCGGCCCACGCCTTGCTCCAGAAGCGTCGGACGCCAGACATAGAGGGCCAAGGGTGCAATGGCCGTCAGAGGCAGCATCCATCGCTGCTTGAAGTCCGTGACATCGGCTGCCAGCACCATGGCCAGCAGGCAGATGGCAATGATGAGCAGGTAGTTGCGCAGCAAAGGCCGGGCCCAGACCTGGGCCGGCAAAGACGCATTGCAGCCTGTTCTCCAGAGTCTGGAGCGGTAGCTGAGCAGAACGGCAATCAGCCACAGGCCCAAGGTCGCAAGCAGGGCCTTGAGCAGATTGCCCAGACCCTTCAGATGCGAGGCCTCGGTGGAGATTGACATCTTCTGCACGGTTTCGGTGGTTGCCATGCCCCAGTGCGAAGCCAGCCAGAAGCCATGGGGCGCAAACACCAGCAAGCCCACCAGCGGAGCCAGCCACCAGCCCTTGGCGAAGATGGCGCGACGCACCTGTGCCACCGTCATGGAGGCCAGGAACAAGGCGCCAATGAGCATGGCATAGCTGTATTTGGACAGCATGCCCAGACCGCAGAAGAGGCCGATCAGAACAAAATTGATGGCTTGCGGCCTTTGCACCTGGCGCAGCACAGCCCACCATAGACCCATGGTCATTGCCGTCACCATCACCGTATGGGTCTGGTCGCGCAGCGAGTCCCAGCCGAAGGGGGGCATCAGCAGCAGACCTGCGGCAACCCACCAGGCCCCTTTCTGCCCCAACAACTGCCGGCCAGCCAGCCATGCCAGGCAATAGGTCAGGGCAATCAGCAAATGTTTGAGCAGAGCCAGAGCCAGCACCGAAGGGCCGAGAATCTGGCAGGCCGCCCATTGCATCCAGGTATACAGAGGCGGCTGCGGGCCATAGCCCAGCTGCAATTGCTGGGCCCAGAGAATCTGTTCGGACTCATCCCATTTCATGCCCGCAGAAATGCTGATACGGGACACGATATGGGCACAAATTAAAAGAGCCAGCCATATCCATGGCTTGGCATACAGGGCTTGTTGCCAGTCGGGGCGAATAGAAGTCGAGGAGTTTGATGCCATAGGATTTGGCGAGTGCACATTTTTTGATAGTACGCACTTACGATTGCGCTTGGCTTTGCAGGCCAAACAATGGGCTTGGCGCAAATGGCACATGGGGTATTCAGTTAGTATAGGTGACTGTTATCCCCAAGCATTCAGCATGACGTCCGTGCACGATTCAAACCCCGAAGTCTCCATCGTTGTTCCTGTATATAACGAGTTCGATAATCTGCCCGATCTGGTGGCCCGCATTGACGAGGCCATGCGCACCCAGGCACTGAGTTACGAGCTGATTGCAGTGGACGATGGCTCGACGGATGGCAGTGCCAAGCGTCTGCGCGAGCTGGCCGAACAGCATCCCTGGGTGCGCGCCGTCTGTCTGGTGCGCAACTACGGCCAGTCCAGTGCCCTGCAAGCCGGTTTTGACCGGGTGCGTGGCCGTTATGTGGTCACGCTGGATGCCGACCTGCAAAACGAACCCGGCGATATTCCGCTGCTGCTGGAGCGCCTGGAAAACGACCCCGATGTGGACATGATCTCGGGCTGGCGCAAGAATCGCCAGGACAAGGCGCTGTCGCGCCGCCTGCCTTCGGTGCTGGCCAACCGCCTGATTTCCAAATTCACCAATGTGCAGCTGCACGACTATGGCTGTGCATTGAAGGCCTATCGCCGCGAAATCATCGACCGCATCCGCCTGTATGGCGAGATGCACCGTTTCATCCCCTCACTGGCGCGTGATGCCGGTGCGCGCATCACGGAGATTCCGGTGCGTCACCATGCACGCACGCGCGGTGTCTCCAAATACGGCATAGATCGCACTTTCCGGGTGATCCTGGATCTGATCTTCATTGTCTTTTTCATGCGCTTTCGCCAGCGTCCCCTGCATGCCTTCGGCGGCATGGGGCTGTGGATGGCTACGCCTGGCGTGCTGATTCTGCTGTGGCTGCTGGCGCAGAAGATCATGGGTGAAGCGATTGGCGGCCGCCCCCTGTTGATGGCAGGGGTCATGCTGGTGCTCATGGGCATGCAGTTCATCGCGGCGGGCCTGATCGGCGAGCTGCTGACGCGTATCTATTACGAGTCGGGCAGCGGCCTGCAGTACCACGCCAAGGATTACGGCGCTGTCGAATACAAGCCTGCAGACAAGGCCGCGAAAACCGAGACCGCGCTCCTGTGAGCAAGGCGCGTAAGGCGTTTGTCCGGGCCCTGATGGGCATCGCTTTGCTGGCCGCCGTTGTCTATCTCGCGAATCCGGTCCAGCTCTGGGGCCGGCTGCAGCAGGCCAACCCCTGGTGGCTTCTGGGGGGCTTGGGGGTTTCCTTTGCCTCCAATGCGGTGTCGGCATGGCGCTGGCGTGCCATGGCCCAATGGCTTGGGGCCGAGATGTCGCTGGCCTCAGGCATGCGCTGGTATTTTCAGGCGATTGGCCTGAATGTGCTGCTGCCGGGCGCTGTCGTGGGCGGCGATGTCTATCGTGCAATTGCGCTGCAGAAGACCGGGCAGGCCAAGGCTGCCAGCAATCTGTCGGTGATTCTGGATCGTGTCAGCGGCCTGTGGATGCTGTGCGCGATCGGCGGTCTGGGTGCGGTGGCTTGCGCTTCCACGCTGGCCCCCTGGGTGCACATGGATACCGCGATCTTTGTCACGCTGCTGCTTGTCGTCATCGTGCTGTGGTTGCTGCTGCCTTGGGTCGCTTTGCAGGGCTTGCGCAGCAACTGGCTCAAGTTGCCTGGTGCATGGCTGGAGCCTGTGCGCATGGCAGCAAGCAGCCCGAACTTTCTGCTGCAACTGTGGGTGCAAGCAGCATCCTCGGCATTGGTGCAATTGCTGTCTGCTGGTGCACTGGCCTGTGGGGCCATGGCTCTGGGCCTGCATTTGCCGCTGGCCGTATGGGCCTTTGTCATCGCCCCTGTGTTTCTGATGGCTGCGCTGCCTGTAAGTGTGGGTGGCTGGGGCACCCGTGAAGCCGCTGCAGTGGCAGCTCTGGCTCCCTTCGGAGTGCCTGCGGTACTAGCGGTCGGGGTTGGGCTCTTGTATGGTGTCTTTGCCCTGGGCCAGGGGGCTCTGGGAGCTCTGGCCCTGGGTTTGCCGGGCAGGGCTCAGGACTGAGCCGCTGCGGGAGCCCTGGCTTCCAGTCTGCAGATACCGCCCCAGAGCACGGCCAGGCTGAAGATGTAGAACATGTTTCCGCTGTTGTGAGCGAAGAATACCTGGGTCCAGCCAAAGCCGAAGTAGGCCAGCGGCAGCAGGGTGGCTGCTGCACGCAGAGCCAGCAGCCTGGGGCGCTGAGCCGCATCGGCAAGCGCCAGGCGGCGCGGCGTGGGCCAGAAAATGGCGGCAGGCACGGCATAGAACGCCAGCAGCAGGATCAGACCCGGTAGCCCGCGCTTGACCCACATGTCCAGGATTTCGTTGTGCGCATGCCCATACTCCATGACCGAGGGATGGGCCAGGCCTTGATCGACCATCTGCTTCTTGGCCGCAGGGTAGCCGGCCAGTCCCCAGCCACTGAAGGGGCGTTGCTCGATTAAATGAATCGCAAGCCGCCATTGCTCCAGGCGCTGGCCGACCGAGGTCATCGCATATTTCTGGGGATCCTGCAGATACTGTGAGACTTCCCGGGCGGCTTCGGCACTGCGTTGTTCCAGCTTCTGGTAGGCCGGCACTGCCACGATCAGCCCTAGCATGAGCATTGCTGCCGCAGCCATGCTGGCCAGACGCTTGTAGCCATTGAGCCAGGCCATCAGCCAGATGGCCGCGATCAGCAGCGGGATCACCACCCAGGAGCCTCGGGAGTCGGAAAGAAAGGACGCAAAGACACCGCATGCACCCAGCAGGCCCAGGGCAGCGGCCTGGGCCTTGCTCCAGCGGCCCAGCACGGCCAGCGACAAGGTGGCAAAACCCAGGTACATGGCGATGCCGCCATACTGGATGGCATTGGTAAAGCCGGTTACACGCGGCATCTTGAGCACGCCGGCCTGGTATACGGCAATGGCCAGGGCGCCTGCGCAGCCCAGGGCCAGGCCCCAGACAATGGCCGAGAGCCGGACACCCGATTTGCTCAGATACCAGAGGCTCAGAGCGGCCAGGGCATATTTCGCGCCGTAGCCCCAGCCTGCCGCCGAGAACCAGCGATCGAAGGACAGGCTCCAGAGCAGTCCCAGCACCAGCATCAGCCCCACCAGCACCAAGGTTTCACGGCGGGCAGGGCCTTTGGGGCGAGCGGCGACGGAGCCGACCAGCGCCAAAAGAGCCAGGGCCGTGGATCCGTAAGAGTAGCCAGAGGGAACGCAAAGACTCAGTGCAAAGAATGCAAAGCAGGCGGCATCCAGGGCATGAGCAAGTGCAGCCACCCGCTTGCCG
This sequence comes from Comamonas testosteroni, assembly GCF_000761245.1. GTDB lineage: Bacteria > Pseudomonadota > Gammaproteobacteria > Burkholderiales > Burkholderiaceae_C > Comamonas > Comamonas testosteroni_C. The sequence continues at coordinate 341,919 of NZ_AWOR01000078.1, forward strand.
GGCTGGCCGGGTTGAGGGGTGACGGGTGTAGGCACATTCATAGTTGTAATCGGGTTCTTCTGCGAGGCAGCGGGCTTCAACCTACACTGCAGGTCTTGTGTTCGGTGCAGAAGTGTATGTCGTCATTACCCATTGTCTTTATCAATTTGTCCAAGGACGCTGAGCGTCGCGAGCGCATGACGGCCCAGTTCGCGCAAATGGGGTTGACGGCGTCGCGTTTGCCTGCCGTGTGGTGGGCGGATCTGTCCGAGGCCGAGCAAAAACGGCTCTTCTGTGCGCCGCAAAGCCATGGCCGCTACTTCAAGCCCCTGAGCAACGGAGAGAAGGGCTGCTATGCCAGTCATCTGAGGTCATGGCAGCAGCTGCTGGATAGCGATGCGCCAGCCATGGTGGTCTTCGAGGATGATGTGCGGCTTCTGCCGCAATTGCCGCAGGCGCTGGCGGCGATCGAGGCCCTGCCCGCCGATGGCAGCTGGGACATGATCAAGCTCTACGGGCGTGAGCCGGAAAAGATAGCCAACCAAGGTCCGCTGGTCGCGGGGGCCTTGCAGCTGATCTCCTATCAGCGGGTGCCCAGCTTTGCTGCCGGCTATGTCATCAGCCGCTCCGGTGCCCGCAAGATGCTGAAGGCACGTGTTCCCTTCGACAGGCCGGTGGATGTGGATATCCGCTTCTGGTTTGAAAACGACTTGCGCGTTTACGGGGTCTATCCCTCGGTCATTGCTCTGGACGATACCAGTGAGGTCAGCAGCATCTGGGCCCAGCAGGCAGCACCGACGAGCCGCCTGCAGAAATTGCGCAAATTCAAGATGAAGCTGGCATTGAACTGGGGCAATCTCCGGGCGGCAAAACCCCAGGTATCGGCGGTGCTCAAGCCTTGAGCGGCAGCAGCCTTTGATATTGGCCCCACATCTGCTCTCGTCCATAGTGGCCGAGGGCCTGAGCACGCGCCGCTGCGCCCAGGCGCTGGGCCAGGGCTGGGTCCTGGAGCAGTCGTTGCAGTGCATCCGCCATGGAGTCGGGGTCTGACTCCTGAACCCGCAGGCCGTTCACCTCGGGGGTGACGACTTCCCGGGCGCCGATCACATCGGAGACGACACAGGCGCAGCCTGCGGCCATGCCTTCCACAAGAGCCAGAGGCATGCCTTCCCAATGTGTCGCCAGAACAAAGATCTGCGTTCTGGACAGTCGCTGGGGCAGGTCCGAGACATTGCCCAGGAAGCGAACCTGCTGCTCAAGTCCGAGCTCGGCCACCAGCCGCTCGGCTCTGGCCCTGAGTGAACTCTTGCCTGCGCCGGCCAGATAGAGTGTGGGCGTCAGGCCGCGTTGCCTGAGAGCGGCCATGGCCCTGATCAGCGTGTCGTGATCCTTCTGGCGCGCAAAGCGTGAGGCCATGTAAATCGCCGGTTCGCGCTCTTGCCAGAGCGAGGGCATGGCCTCCTGGGGAAAGCGCGTCAGGTCGATGCCGTTGCAGATGGCAATGCATTTCTCGGCCGGGAAACCCCTCTCGACCAGGCTGGTCCTGACGCCTTCGGAGACGCCGATATGGGCCTGGGTGAACGGCTCCAGCGCCAGGGCCTGGCGCAGACGACGCGGTGTGTAGCGCTCGCGCGAGTTGTGTTCCACATGAAAGACATGCGCCACTCCCTCGGCCGCCGCCGCGCGCCGGCCCCAGATATGGTCGCTGAAACCATGAGCGAACATGGCATCCGGCTTGAACCCGCGAATGATCTTGCGCAGCTCCCAGACGGTGAGCGCATGCAGCCAGTTGGACACCACGATGACCTGAAGACCTTGCTGGCGCAGTGCGTCAATCTTGCGTTCATCCGTGCTGGGTTTGCGGCGCAGCACCAGCACAACTTCATAGCCGGGTGTGCGCAGTGCGGCCAGACTCAGGTCTACGGCGACCTGGGTGGCACCGGAGAAGCCTCCGGTAACAAAGTGAAGAATGCGCATAACTCGCGATCGTGGCTCGCAAATGAAAAAGCATCTGGTCGTTCGCTGGAGCGACCAGATGCCTTGGGGTTTTGGGAATCAATGCCCGCCAGCAAACACCTCACCGGCCTTGAGGCGGTAGGTCGTGCCGCAATAAGGGCATTTGGCATCGCCGGTCTTGGCCACGTCCAGATAGACCTTGGGGTGGCTGTTCCACAGCTTCATGTCGGCCTTGGGGCTGGGGCAGAACACACCACCCTGGGCGTTCAGGTCTTTGGCGGCCAGTTCGACGACGGCATTCGTGGTCATTTCTCGTGTCTTTCGTGTTTTCAATAATGAAGCATGGCCGGAAATACTGGCGCAATTGAGATCAGAAGCACCGAGCAAGGGCCGTCCCGCAGCGACGGTGCTGTCCCCCGAGGGGGAAGCGGCAAAGCCGCTCAGGGGGTGATTTATACCAAGGTGAGCCAGTGTGCGTATTTGGGGTTGCGGCCGTTGACGATGTCAAAGTAGGCCGCCTGGATTTTCTCGGTAATCGGGCCGCGGCGGCCTTCGCCGATCTGCACGCGGTCCACTTCGCGGATGGGCGTGACTTCTGCGGCGGTGCCGGTGAAGAACAGCTCGTCCGAGATATACAGCTCATCGCGGGTGATGCGCTTTTGCACCACTTCCAGGCCCAGGTCCTTGCAGATGTGCAGCACGGTGTTGCGGGTGATGCCGTTGAGTGCGCCTGCAGACAGGTCGGGGGTGTAGACCACGCCGTCCTTGATCACAAAGATGTTCTCGCCCGATCCTTCGGAGACAAAGCCCGAGGCGTCCAGCAGGATGGCCTCGTCGTAGCCGTCGTCCAGAGCCTCGGTATTGGCCATGATGGAGTTGGTGTAGTTGCTCACCGCCTTGGCCTGGCTCATGGTGATGTTCACATGGTGGCGGGTGAAGCTGGAAATCTTGGTGCGGATGCCGCGCTGCATGCCTTCCTCGCCCAGATAGGCGCCCCAGGCCCAGGCAGCCACCATCAGGTGGATGGTGTTGCCCTTGGGCGAGACACCCAGCTTGCGGTCGCCGATCCAGGTCAGCGGGCGCAGATAGCAGGATTTGAGACCGTTGGCCTTGACCACCTCGACCTGGGCCTGATTGACCTGTTCCTGGCGGAACGGGATCTGCATGCGCAGGATCTTGGCACTGTTGAACAGGCGCTTGGTGTGCTCTTCAAGGCGGAAGATGGCCGTGCCCTGTGCGGTTTCATAGGCGCGCACGCCTTCAAAGGCGCCGCAGCCATAGTGCAGCGTGTGGGTCAGCACGTGGATCTTGGCGTCGCGCCATTCCACCAACTGGCCATCCATCCAGATCTTGCCGTCGCGGTCGGACATCGAGGGAACAACAGGGCTCATAAAACCATCCTCTATGGGTTGTGTGTTCGGCGGGCGCTGCTGCCGGGTCGGCGGCAGCGCTTGTCTCCTGAAGTCGCCATTTTAGAGGGAGGTCGGCTCCGATGTCCGGTCTGTTGCTTGTGCGTCAGCCGCCGCTGGGTCTTCCTTTTGCTCGGGACGCTGCAGCTCCCACTTCATGAGACGGCCAGAGACAAACTCGCAGGTCACATGGGACTGCGAGCCGTCGGTCCAGCGGTAGATCTCGGGACTCTGGCCCTCTTCGGACAGACGCTGGCCCAGGGAGCGGGTCATGGCCACCACATGGACCAGCGGAGCCTTGGGCTTGAGCTTGGCATTGAGCATCACGGCGCTGCCTACATAGCCGATAGGCCGGTCCGACGCCTTCTTCATGATGGACATCAGGCGCGTGAAGTGCAGCAGCACCCACATGATGATGCCGCCTGCCACGGCCGCCACGCCGGGCCAGCCCGCAGAGTTGTAGGCCGCGATCACCAGCACGATCAAGCCCAGGGGAACCAAAATATTGCGCAAATTCATGGGCTTATTGTCTTACGAGGGTATGGGTTCGAGTGTGCGGGCAGTGCGTATGCCCGTACAGGCTGCTGTGATCAAGGGGTTTTCAAAAACAGTAGCTGTACTCGCATATGAATAAATGATTTCAGATAATTTATTAGCTCAAAGCAATGATTTACAAGCATAAGCAGCTATCAAAATACATCAGCCAATGCCACGCACGATGTTGATGGCTTCATCCACGCGCTCCACGGCATGGATGGTCAGTCCAGCGATGGGTTTCTTGGGTGCATTGGCCTTGGGAACCACGGCGATAGTGAATCCCAACTTTGCCGCCTCCTTAAGGCGCTCCTGGCCGCGCGGTGCGGGGCGCACCTCACCGGCCAGACCGACCTCGCCAAACGCAATAAAGCCCTTGGGCAGCGATTTGCCGCGAAGGCTGGAAGTGATTGCCAACATCACAGCCAGGTCGGCCGCAGGCTCATTGATGCGCACGCCGCCCACGGCATTGACGAAGACATCCTGGTCGGCGCAGGCCACGCCCGCATGGCGGTTGAGCACGGCCAGCAGCATGGCCAGCCGGTCGCGGTCCAGGCCGACCGAGAGGCGGCGTGCGGCCGGGCCGCCCTGGTCCACCAGGGCCTGGATTTCCACCAGCATGGGGCGCGTGCCCTCCAGCGTCACCAGCACGCAGCTGCCGGGCACGGGCTCGCTGTGCTGGCTCAGAAAGATGGCGCTGGGGTTGGTCACGCCCTTGAGGCCTTTTTCCGTCATCGCGAAGACGCCGATCTCGTTGACGGCACCGAAGCGGTTCTTGATGGCGCGCACCAGGCGGAAGTTGCTGTGCGTGTCGCCTTCGAAGTAGAGCACCGTGTCCACCATGTGCTCGAGCACGCGCGGGCCGGCCAGAGCGCCGTCCTTGGTGACATGGCCCACCAAAATGATGGTGATGCCCGTGGTCTTGGCCGCGCGCGTCAGATGGGCCGCGCATTCGCGTACCTGGGCCACGGACCCCGGAGCTGAGGAGAGCTGGTCCGAATACACCGTCTGGATCGAGTCGATCACCACCACGGCGGGCTGGGTGGCCTCCACGGTGGCCAGGATTTTCTCGAGCTGGATCTCGGCCAGTACATTGACCTGGCTGTTGTCCAGCCCCAGCCGGCGCGAGCGCAGGGCCACCTGGGCGCCGCTTTCCTCGCCCGTCACATAGAGCGTGGGCAGGCCGATGCGATGCAATGCATCCATGGCTTGCAAAAGAAGTGTGGACTTACCTATTCCGGGGTCTCCGCCAATCAGCACCACGCCACCTTCGACCACGCCGCCGCCCAGCACGCGGTCCAGCTCCTCGATGCCGCTGGGCGTGCGCGCCACATCCTGGGCTTCGATGGCCGACAGCGGGGTGACGGGCTGGGCATTGGCCAGACCTGCATAGCCCTGAGGCTGGCTCAGGCGGTTCTTGCCGCCCGAGGCGGAGTCGGCCACGGTCTCGACCAGTGTGTTCCAGGCGCCGCAGCCCGGGCATTTGCCCAGCCAGCGCGGGCTGGTGCCGCCACAGGCGTTGCAGGTGAAAGTGGTTTTCTCTTTGGCCATGGGCGGCAACTATACCGACTGGCATGGGCGGCAATTGCTGCTGCCCATAGGGAGCTGGCGACAAATCTCAGAGCCAGTAACCATAAAAAGCGCGTTTTTATATAACTGCTCCGCATGACAGGCCGATTTAGGCTACAATTGCGCCATCGACACAGCAACTGCTGTTGAGAAACAAATTACCGCGCGATGGAGCAGTCTGGTAGCTCGTTGGGCTCATAACCCAAAGGTCGGAGGTTCAAATCCTTCTCGCGCAACCAATAAAAAAGCCTTCTGGAAACAGAAGGCTTTTTTCGTTGTGCTCGCGCTAAAAAAGGCACATCCCAACAAAGAGATGCCGAGCAAGAGACGGCCTCGCGGCCGGGCCGCCCCGGCGAAGCCAGCGTCCCCCTCCCTTGGCGCGAAGCGCGTAGAGAGAGGGGTTCCCGGCTAGGGGCGTCCGGCCAGGGGCGCCCGGCCAGGGGCGCCCGGCCAGGGAGAAGGCGCGCGTAGCGCCTCCGCCTCAGGGGGTTTATGGATACAGGCCGCGTGCCTCGCGGGCGTGGAGAATGCGCTTGCAGGCCACGATGAAGGTGGCGGTGCGCAGTGTCACCTTGTGCTCCTGGGCCACGGCCCAGACGCCGGCAAAGGCTTCCTGCATGATGCGCACCAGACGGGCGTTGATTTCGTCTTCGGTCCAGAAGAAGCTGGAGAAATCCTGCACCCACTCGAAGTAGCTCACGGTCACGCCGCCGGCATTCGCAATCACGTCGGGCAGAACCAGCACGCCTTTTTCGCTGAGGATGTCGTCAGCCTCAGGAGTGGTGGGGCCGTTGGCACCTTCGATCACCAGCTTGGCCTTGATCTGGCCGGCGTTTTCCTCGGTGATCTGGCCTTCCAGTGCCGCGGGGATCAGGATGTCGCAATCCACGCCCCAGAAGGCGGCTGCATCCATGGCCTCGCCACCGGCAAAGCCACCCACACCGCCGGTATTGCCCACATGCTCCAGCAATGCCGTCACATCCAGGCCATTGGCGTTCTGAATGGTGCCCGTATGGTCCTGCACGGCCACGACCTTGGCTCCGGCATCGGCAAACAGCTTGCCCGCAGTGCCGCCCACATTGCCAAAGCCCTGCACGGCCACGCGTGCGCCCTGCACATTCAGGCCGGTGAGCTTGGCGGCTTCCACGCCCACGGTGAACACGCCGCGGCCCGTGGCCTCGACGCGACCCAGCGATCCGCCCAGGTCCACGGGCTTGCCCGTGACCACGCCGGTGGCCGTGGCGCCCGTGTTCATGGAGTAGGTGTCCATCATCCAGGCCATGACCTGACCGTTGGTGTTCACGTCAGGAGCCGGAATGTCCTTGGTGGGGCCGATCAGCAGACCGATTTCGCTGGTATAGCGACGTGTCAGGCGCTCCAGCTCGGCCTTGGACAGCTTTCGCGGGTCGACACGGATGCCGCCCTTGGCGCCGCCGTAGGGCACGTTCACGGCTGCATTCTTGATGCTCATCCAGGCCGACAGTGCCATCACTTCGGACAGCGTCACATCCTGGTGGAAGCGCACGCCGCCCTTGCCGGGACCGCGGCTCAGGTTGTGCTGCACGCGGTAGCCCTCGAAGTGGGCGATACGGCCGTCATCCATCTCGATGGGGACATCGACGATCAGGATGCGCTTGGGACGCTTGAGCGTTTCCACCCAGCGGGCCAGCGAGCCCAGATAGGGGGTGACACGGTCGACCTGTTGCAGATAAATGCCCCAGGGACCGAGGTGATCGGGGTTGAGGTAGGAGGGCAGAGCATGCGCTGTGGACAGCGCTGAAGAGTCTTTGGCTTGCATGATGTAGGCCTGGTTGACTGAGTGGAGCAAGGTCGTTGTAAGCCCTTGCTGTCCGGGATTCACAGTGTGCGCGCGCCGAATTTTCCTGTCCAAGGCTTCTTGCTTGAGATGCTATGCATTTTGTGCATAACCATCCGAAAGCCGCTCTGGATGTGGGCCAAGCACTGAATTGGTGACATGGAGGCAGGAAATTTGCCATGATTGCCGTCATGTCTGAAAACAATGATTGCAAAAGCGGCTGGTGCGGCCCGGCACCGTTTGCCAATACCCCGCCCATAGGGCTGGCTCCCGAGCTGCAGACGCAGGAAGAGGTGCTGCCCGACTGGAAGACGTTGTGGCCCGATTTGCCCGAGGACAGCTATGCCACGGCCGATGCGCTGTGGTGGTCGCGCAAACTGGGCACGGCCCAGGCCCTGGGCGCCGACGTGGCAGCGCTGATGCGCGATGCCACCGATGCCCGCGCCGTGCAAAGCGCGTTGGCGCGCACCTGGAACTGGTGGCCCGCCGATCGCGCGCCGCGCTACTGGAAGTCCGGCGGCCCGGGCCGCAACGCCGCGCTGCTGCATGTGCCGCTGCCCGAGGACGGCATTCGCCAGGGATTGAACCCGGTGCCGGCGCCCGACACCGTCTTCAATCTGCGCTGTGCCGAGGCCGAGATCGCCCTGCGCATAGGCCGGGATGTGAGCGCCGAGCAGGCCGCAGTCCTCGATTACGACAGCGCGCTGGCGCTGGTGGATGCCGCCTGCGTGGCCGTGGAATGGGTGGATGTGCGCTGGCGCGACGGCCTCAAGGCCCCGGCCCTGGCCTTGCTGGCCGACGGCCAATGCCATGGCGGACTGGCGCTGGGCGAGTGGCAGAGCGCTTCCGTCATCGCCGGCCGCGACTGGGCTCGGCAGTTGTGCACGGTGGCCGTGAACGGCGGCCCGCCGCAGCGCTTTACCGGCACGCACAGCCTGGGCGATCCGGCCTGGCTGCTCGTGGACTGGCTGCAGCATGTGGCACGCGAATACGGCACTGTGCCTGCCGGCACCGTGGTGACGACAGGAACCTGGTGCGGCTGCATGCCGCTTCAGGCCGGTGATCGCTTCGAGATGGAGTTCGACGGCCTGGGCGCACTGGGCTGGCAGTTCTGATCCGCTCTGAGCTGATCCGTCCTGAGGTCTTCAAAAACAGGAGCTTCTAGCGCTTGTTGATAAATGATTTCAGATACTTTTGAATCTGAAATTAATTACTTGCATGCGTTAGCAGCTCTGTTTTTAAGAGCGAAGCACGAGCGCTGATGGCTGCGGGCGCTGGCCGCGTCAGCGGACCTTGATGTGATCGAGCGCTGGTGCGCCGGGCGGATATTTGAGCTCCAGATTGCCCAGCACCTCGCGCAGCACAGTGGCTACCATCAGATTGCGGTGGGTCTTGGAGTCGGCGGGCACGATGGTCCAGGGCGCCCAGGGCGTGTGCGTGGCGCCCAGCAGCTGGCCGTAGGCCTGCTGGTAGTCGTCCCACTGGGCGCGCACCTTGAGGTCGTTCTCGTCGAATTTCCAGTGCTTGCAGGGGTCGTCCAGGCGCTGCTGCAGCCGCTCGCGCTGTTCGTCCTTGCTGATGTGCAGCATGAACTTGACGATCACCGTGCCGGTCTCGCTGAGCATGCGCTCGAAGTCGTTGATCTGCGCATAGCGCTGGGTCTGCTGCTCGGGCGTGAGCCAGCCGTTGACCACGGGCACCAGCACATCCTCGTACTGGCTGCGGTTGAAGAGCACGATCTCGCCCGCACCCGGCAGTTGCTGGTGAATGCGCCACAGATAGTCATGCGCTTTCTCGATCTCGCTGGGCGCCTTCCAGCCCACGGTGCGCACGCCCAGCGGCGACATGCGGCCGAAGACCGCACGCAGCGTGCCGTCCTTGCCTGCGGCATCCATGCCCTGCAGGATGACCAGCAGCTTGAAACGCCGGTCGGCATAGAAAACATTCTGCAGCCCGTCCAGTGCCTCGGCCAGCTGGCTCACGCTGTCCTTGTCATATTGCTTGCCCTTGTCGCTGGAGAAGGGCTTGGCGGCCGGGTCGAACTTTTGCAGATCCACTGCGGGCCGAGGGTGCCCGGTGGTCAAACGACTGTCGCGTGGCTGGCCCGGTTGCCAGGGCTGCCATAGCTTGCGCAGCGCCTTGTCCTTGGTCTCGAAGGGGTAGACATGGGCAGCGGCGGGCGCGGGAAGCTCCGGTGCCTTCGCCGAAGCCTTGCTCAAGGTTTTGGCTGCAGGTTTTTTGATGGGGGCTGGCTGCGGGGCGGATGACTTGGCCGTCTTGGCGGCCTTGACCGATGCGCTGGTCGGAAACGGCAGGCGTTTGCGTGCCGGCTGGCGGTCCGGTTCGGTGGTCGCTGCAGGCGATGTGGCGGGGGCGGCTTTGGCGGGCTGACGGGGCATGTATTGAAACTCCTGTGCAGTGCAAATTGATTCGCTATGGAATGACTAGCGGCTGGCGCTTGTACATTCTGCTCCTTAAGCGTTTTTGGCTACAAGGCCGGATGTTGGAGGCAAGCCCATGCAAGCTCAGCGCTCGCGCAGCAGTTGCACAAAGCGCCTGGCTGCCAGACCCTGGGCACGCTCCTTGGACCAGACCCAGTCCACGAACAAGGTCGTGCCGTTGCTGATGTTGAGCACGGGAATTTCCATCAGTGCGCCGCTGCCGATATGCGACTCCACCAGGCCCTTGGGCAGCCAGCCCCAGGCCAGACCTGCACCTATCAGCGACAGCGCTGCCTGGTGGCTGTCCGTGCGCCAGAGCTGGCGCGCAAACACAAAGCGCGGATCGGTCTGCTGCGGGTCGCGGCTGGCTACCAGCACCTGACGCGTGGCGGCCAACTGCTCCACCGTGAGCTGCGGCCGTGTGGTGCGGCCCTGCTCATGCTCGGCCAGCGCCTGCTGCCAGAGCTCGAACTGCGGCGACATCACGGCCACCAGCGTCTCGCGGCCCATTTCCTGGAAGCCCTCGCGTCCGTCCATGGCGGGTCGCTCGAATACCAGGGCCAGATGGGCGCGACCCGCATGCAAAAGCTCCAGCGCATCTGCCTGGGGAGCTGCCAGCACCTCGATCGGCAGCGCGGGAAACTCGTGCACCAGCCGGTTCAGCGGTTCGCTCCAGTGCGTGGCCAGCAGCTCGGGGGCGATGGCCAGCGTCAGCCTTTCCTCCAGACCAGCATGCAGCGCCTGCGCCTGCCAGTTCAGCAACTGCAACTGCTCGGCCAGCAGGCGCGCCTGCGGCTCGAGCGCGCGGGCGGCGGCACTGGGCACGGGCTCGCGCCCGCTGCGGTCGAACAACTGCAGGTCCAGCTCGGCCTCCAGCTGGGCGATGGCCATGCTGACGGCCGAGGGCACACGCCCGAGCTTGCGTGCAGCCGCCGAGAAGGAGCCGGCATCGAGCACGGCAAGAAACAGCGGGACCTGGTCGGCGCTAAAGGGCATGGTGTCGATCTGTCAGAAAAATTGAAAGGAACTGACTTTTATCTTCAATTTCCAGAACATACACTGCAGCCCATGTCTCAACAAGCCTCAGCGATGGCATCCGCTTCCTCCTCTGCCGCATCTCTCAAAAATACCGCCGCCTTTGCGGCCCCCTCCAAGGTTACGGGCCTGCAAGGCCCCAAGCGTCGCATCCTCTACGTGGGTCTGTACGAACTCATCGCCATCATCGTCTCCAGCTTGATCTTCATGGCCATCGGCCAGAAGGCCAGCGACTCCGGCGTCATGGCGGTGGCCGCCTCGGTGATCGCGATCTGCTGGAATCTGAGCTTCAACCACCTGTTCGAAAAATGGGAATCGCGCCAGAGCGTCAAGGGCCGTTCCCTGATGCGCCGCGTGGTGCATGCCATCGGTTTCGAAGGCGGCATCGCCGCCATGCTGATCCCGCTGATGGCCTGGTGGTTCAGCATCTCGCTGTGGGAAGCCGCAGTGATGGAAGCCGGTCTGCTGGTGTTCTTCATGGTCTACACCTTTGCCTTCAACTGGGCCTTTGACCGCCTCTTCGGCCTGCCGGCTTCGGCCCAGGCCGTGGCTGCATGATTTGAGCCGCACAAGCCTCTGACGCTTGCGCTGAAGGCGCAAGCAACCATGAAAAAAGCGTGTTCCCTTCTACCGGAACACGCTTTCTTTTTGGGGCCTGATGCAGCGGTCAGCGAAGAATGCTGAGCATGGCCTGCAGCACAAAGGCGTTGATGATGTCGATGAAGAAGGCGCCGACCAGGGGCACGATCAGAAAGGCCTTGTGCGACGGGCCGTACTGGTTGGTGATGGCCTGCATATTGGCAACGGCCGTGGGCGTGGCTCCCATGCCGAAGCCGCAGTGGCCGGCGGCCAGCACGGCGGCGTCATAGTTCTTGCCCATGATGCGGAAGGTCACGAACGCCGCATACAGCGTCATGACAATGGCTTGCGCGGCCAAGATGACCATCAGCGGGCCGGCCAGGTCGGTCAGCTCCCACAGCTTGAGCGACAGCAGCGCGATGGCCAGATAGATGGACAGCGCGGCATTGCCGAAGACGTCGATGGCACGGTCAAAGACCTTGAAGCCGAACATATAGTCCAGCACGTTGCGGATGACCACGCCGCCGCCCAGCGCCCAGACAAAGGTAGGCAGCTGGATGACCGTTCCCATGGTCAGGCCGGTCATGAATTCGGCAAAGGCCAGGCAGCCCGCGAAGAGGGCCAGTGTCTCCACCGCCGCATCGGCCGTGATCAGGCGCGGAGCCTTGTTGGGCGACTCGAAGTTGGCGACCTCGCTGCCTTCGCTCACGGTGGGCGCATCGGCGCGCAGCTGCTCGGACTCGGTCAGCGGCTGGGCCAGTTGATGGCGTGTGATCAGCCGCTTGGCCAGCGGGCCGCCCACCAGGCCGCCGATGACCAGACCGAAAGTGGCGCAGGCAATGCCCAGGGTGGTGGCTCCCGTGAGACCGTATTGGTTTTCCAGCACCGAGCCCCAGGCTCCGGCGGTGCCGTGGCCGCCCACCAGCGTGATGGAGCCCGCGACCAGGCCGATCAGCGGATCCAGTCCCAGCACGGTGGCCAGACTCACGCCCACGATGTTCTGCATCATGATGAAGACGGCAATCACGCCCAGGAAGAGGAACAGCGCCGAGCCGCCCTCACGCAGCTTGGCGAAGTTCGCGCTCAGGCCGATGGACGAGAAGAACACCAGCATGAACGCCGACTGCAGGCTGCCCTCGAAGCTCATTGCCAGTCCCGTGGTCTGATGCAGCATGAAGATGATGGCCGCCACGACCAGGCCGCCGGAGACGGGCTCGGGAATATTGAAGTCGCGCAGAAAGCGGATATGTCTTGTCATGAGCTTGCCAAGCATGAGCACAAGCACGGCCATGATGAGGGTGTAGTACGCGCCGAAGGTCACGTTCATGAAGATCTCCTGGGTGGTTCCATGCAACGGCCGAATGGCCTGCCCGGTCATGGCTGGCAATCGGCGGTGCACGGCTGAGCACATGGACCAGACATTTGCTGTCGATGGTGCCAAAGACTCAAAGATAGGGGCTGTAGGTGCTTGTCCACTCATGGCAAGCGGACCCGTCGGTGCCGGGCTGCCTGAGAGCAGGAAAGCTGTGCGCGCCATTCCTTGCGGATGTGCACCATGTCGGGAATATGCTTGAAATGAGATGGGTGCATTCGTGTTTTGCGAAATTACCTTTTGCCCTGCTCCTGTTTTTGGGGTGTGGAAAGTCGAATCTGCTATAGCCATCCGCAAAGAGCTCGCCTGCACAGCCGCGGGGCAAAGCGCCTTGAAGCCCTGATTGCCCGCCCTCGCCGTAGAATGACGGGCTTCACCCCGAGGAGCGCTGCAGCAGGTCATCCCTGAGATGTTTGACCCGTCAGGCTCGGGGTCGCAGATCCGGTTGGCGATCTGCCTGCACTCCCAACGGCGCTCACCTGTTTTCGATTCTGTTTCTGGTTTTCACACAGGTGAGCTGATGTCCGCTGCTATCCCTTCCACTGCCATTCCTCCCATGCGCCTGTCGGGCCTGGAGCCCGTCTTCATCGGCGATGAGACGCTGTTCGTCAATGTGGGCGAGCGCACCAACGTCACCGGCTCCAAGGCCTTTGCGCGCCTGATCCTGAATGAGCAGTACGAGGAAGCGCTGGCCGTGGCGCGCCAGCAGGTGGAAAACGGCGCCCAGGTGATCGATGTGAACATGGACGAGGCCATGCTGGACAGCAAGGCCGCCATGGTGCGTTTTCTGAACCTGATTGCTTCCGAGCCCGATATCGCCAAGGTGCCGGTGATGGTGGACAGCTCCAAGTGGGACGTGATCGAAGCCGGCCTGCGCTGCCTGCAGGGCAAGGGCATCGTCAACTCGATCTCCATGAAGGAGGGCGTCGAGGAGTTCAAGAAGCACGCCAAGCTGGTCAAGCGCTATGGCGCTGCCGCCGTGGTGATGGCGTTTGACGAAAAAGGCCAGGCCGACACCTTTGCGCGCAAGATCGAGATCTGCGAACGCGCCTACCGGATTCTGGTCGACGAAGTGGGCTTCCCGCCCGAGGACATCATCTTCGACCCCAATATCTTTGCCGTGGCCACCGGCATCGAAGAGCACAACAACTACGGCGTCGATTTCATCGAGGCCGTGCGCTGGATCAAGCAGAACCTGCCCGGTGCCAAGGTCTCGGGCGGCGTCTCCAACGTGAGTTTCTCCTTCCGCGGCAACGACCCCGTGCGCGAGGCCATCCACACCGTGTTCCTCTATCACGCGATTGGGGCTGGCATGGACATGGGCATCGTCAATGCCGGCATGGTCGGTGTGTACGACGACCTGGAGCCCCAGCTGCGCGAGCGCGTGGAGGACGTGGTGCTCAACCGCCGCCCCGATGCGGCCGAGCGTCTGCTGGAGATCGCCGACAGCGCCAAGGGCGCGGCCAAGGACGACAGCAAGAAGCTCGAGTGGCGCGGCACGCCCGAGGCACCGAAGACCGTGGGCGAGCGTCTGTCGCACGCCTTGGTGCACGGCATCACCGACTTCATTACCGAAGACACCGAAGAGGCCTACCAGCAGATCGTGGTGCGGGGCGGCGGCCGCCCGCTGCACGTGATCGAAGGCCCGCTCATGGACGGCATGAATATCGTCGGCGACCTGTTCGGCGCCGGCAAGATGTTCCTGCCCCAGGTGGTCAAGTCCGCGCGCGTGATGAAGCAGGCCGTGGCCCACCTGGTGCCCTATATCGAGGAAGAGAAGCGTCAGCAGGAGGCGGCGGGCCTGGACGTGACCAGCAAGGGCAAGATCGTCATCGCCACCGTCAAGGGCGACGTGCACGACATCGGCAAGAACATCGTCACCGTGGTCCTGCAGTGCAACAACTTCGAAGTCATCAACATGGGCGTGATGGTGCCCTGCCACGAGATCCTGGCACGTGCCAAGGCCGAGGGCGCGGACATCATCGGCCTGTCGGGCCTGATTACTCCCAGCCTCGAAGAGATGCAGTATGTGGCCGGCGAGATGGACAAGGACGATTACTTCCGCATCAAGAAGATTCCGCTGCTGATCGGCGGCGCGACCTGCTCGCGCGTGCATACGGCCGTGAAGATTGCGCCCAAGTACGACGGCCCCGTGGTCTATGTGCCCGACGCCTCGCGCTCGGTCAGCGTGGCGCAGAGCCTGCTGGGCGAAGGCAAGCAGGCCTATCTGGACGAGCTGAGCGTCGACTATGACAAGGTGCGCACCCAGCATGCCAACAAGAAGAAGACGCCGCTGTGGACGCTGGAGCAGGCCCGTGCCAATGCTGCCGTGGTGAGTCATGCCCCCGTGGTGCCGCGCACCTTGGGCCGCCGCGTCTTCAAGAACTTCGACCTGGCAGAAATCGCCCAGTACATCGACTGGGGCCCGTTCTTCCAGACCTGGGATCTGGCGGGGCCGTACCCGGCCATCCTCGACGATGAGGTCGTGGGCGTGGAAGCGCGCAAGGTGCTTGCCGATGCCAAGCTCATGCTGCAGAAGATCATCGACGGCCGCTGGCTGCAGGCCAATGGCGTGATGGGCCTGTTCCCGGCCAATCGCGTGGACGACGACATCGTGTTCTACACCGACGAATCGCGCAGCCAGGTGCTGACCACCTGGTACGGCATGCGTCAGCAGACCGAAAAACAGGCCGTGGACGGCCCGGATGGCCGGCCCGTGATGCGCCCCAGCCGCTGCCTGGCCGATTTTGTGGCCACCAAGGAGTCGGGCATTGCCGACTATGCCGGCCTGTTTGCCGTGACCGCCGGTATCGGCGCCGAAAAGAAGGACAAGGAATTTGAAGCTGCGCTGGACGACTACAGCGGCATTATGTTCAAGGCCCTGGCTGACCGCCTGGCAGAAGCCTTTGCCGAATGCCTGCACCAGCGCGTGCGCAAGGATCTGTGGGGCTATGCCGAAGACGAGAGCCTGAGCAACGAGGAACTCATCAAGGAGGCCTACCAGGGCATTCGCCCCGCGCCCGGCTACCCTGCCTGCCCCGATCACACGGCCAAGATCGATCTGTTCAAGACGCTGCAGGCCGATGAAATCGGCATGACGCTGACCGAGAGCCTGGCCATGAACCCGGCATCCAGCGTGAGCGGCTTCTACATCGGCAACCCCGAGGCCAGCTACTTCAACGTGGGCCAGATCGGCGAAGACCAGCTGGTCGATATGGCTCAGCGACGTGGCATGGATGTCGAGGAGCTGCGCCGCTATCTGGCGCCGAATCTGGGCTGAACCCGCTTCACGGGCATGCTTTGCGAATGAAAAAAGCCAGGGTTGCCCCTGGCTTTTTGGTTTGGAGAGCGTTGCTCAGAGGCGTTGCTTGAGCACGGGGGCGAGCGTGGCACGCAGTCGGTCGCCGGGCTCTTCGGCCTCGGCCGCGCGGATTTCCAGCGAGCGCTCCACCGTGCCTATATGTTCCAGCAGCAGCGCCTTGGCACCCTCGGTGTCGCCGCGCTCCAGGGCGGCCACGATGCGTTCGTGCTCGGCGCAGGACTGGCTGGCGCTGTGCGTGGACTGGTAGAGCGTGGCAGCCAGGGTGGTGCGTGCCGTCAGATCGCGTAGCGTGTCGGCCAGCAGCCGGTGACCCATCTGTTCGGCCAGGCAGACATGAAAATCCGCAAGCAGGAAGGCGCGCGTGGCGCTGTCCGCACCGGCAATGGCTTTCTGCTCCTGGGCGATATGGCGGCGCAGCCTGGTGATGACGCGCTGCAGCGGCTTGCCGGCCTCCTGCAATATGCCGGTTTCGATGATCCGGCGGGCGGAGAACGCATCCATGGCCTCGGCGGCTGAGGGCTGGACCACATACCAGCCCCTGCGGGCCTGGACCTGGACAAAGCCACGCGCCTGCAGCTGCATCAGCGCTTCGCGCACCACGGTGCGGCTGACGTCGAAGTTGTTGGCCAGCTCCTGCTCTCCCAGCCGTTCGCCGGGTGCCAGTTTCTGGGCCAGGATGGCTTCGACGACGCGTTCCGCGATGTGCTGTGGAGAGGCAGGAGTCATTGCTTGGTTCAGTGGCTGGAGTGAGGGATGGGGACGATGACAGGCGGCACCATAGCAGATGCAGGCTCTTCGTCCTCGATCCGGGGCTCGGCCTTGCCGTCAAGTACCGCATGGGCACGTTCGCGGTCGATGTCGCCTTCCCAGGCGGCGATGGCCACGGTGGCCACGCAGTTGCCGATCAGATTGCCCAGAGCGCGTGCAATGCCCATGAACCAGTCCACCGACAGCACCAGCACCAGGCCGATCGCAGGGATGGCGGGGATGGCATGCAGGGTGGCGGCCAGCACCACGATGGCCGAGCCCGGTACGCCGTGCGCGCCCTTGGAAGTCACCAGTGCGATGGCCAGAATGGTCAGCAGGTCGGACATGCTGATCGGGGTGTTGGTGGCCTGGGCGATGAAGACCGCAGCCAGCGTGATGTAGATGGAGAACGCGTCCAGGTTGAACGAGTAGCCGGTGGGAATCACCAGGCCCACGGTGGAGTCGCGCACACCCATGTTGCGCAGCTTGGCCATGATCTGGGGCAGCACGCTGTCGGAGGAGGTGGTCGCGAAGACGATGGTCAGCTCCTCGCGCAGATAGCGCAGCAGCTTGATCAGGCTGAAGCCCGACAGGCGCATCACCAGGCCCAGCACCACGAACACGAAGAGCAGCACCGAGACGTAGAACAGCGCCACCAGCATGCCTAGCTGCTTGAGCGAGCCTATGCCGTACTGGCCCACGGTGAAGGAGATGGCGCCCAGAACGCCCAGCGGTGCCAGCTTGATGATGATGCCCATGACCTTGAACAGGGCCATGGACAAGGTGTCCACCAGCTCGGAGACGGGCTTGCCGCGCTCGCCCAGCATGGTCAGCGCGCAGCCGAACAGTACGGCGAACAGCAGCACCTGCAGCACGTCGCCCTTGGCGAAGGCCTCCACCACGGTGGTGGGAATGAGCTTCATGAGAAAGTCCACCGTGCCGCCGCTGGTCAGCTTGTCGGCATTGCTGGCGTAGGCCGCCATGGCCGAGGCGTCGAGCTTGCTGGTGTCCACGTTCATGCCCACGCCGGGCTCGAAGACAAAGGCCAGCACCAGGCCCATGCCCAGGGCGATGGTGGTCAGCACCTCGAAATAGATCAGGGCCTTGACGCCCACGCGACCGACGCGCTTGAGGTCGCCCGCGCCGGCAATGCCGTGCACGACCACGCAGAACACCAGTATGGGAATGATCATCTTGATGAGCTTGATGAAGCCATCGCCCAGGGGTTTGAGTTTCACGGCCCATTCAGGGGCCAGCAGTCCGGCGAGCACACCCAGTATGAGTGCGATCACCACCTGTCCGAACAGTGATCTGACAAAGCGGCGCATAGTCGTCTTTCGCAAGTTGTGGAATCTTGTATGCAAGTTGGTTGCAACTTGCATACAAGAATGTAGGCAAGCGAAAGGCGTGCCAGCAGAGGGTATTCCTGCAGATTTCCGTAATTTCGAAGAGGGTCAGCCCTGACTTTCATGCATGAAATCGGGGTGGCTGTCCGTCCTGGTGCGAGATCGGCAGCCTGTGTGCACGCGTGTGGTGCGCGGGAGGGGAGCGTGCCCAAAGCTTGGGCACCAGGGTCTACAGCAGCGGGCTCAGGGCGCCCAGCAGGTTGTCCCAGATGCGTTTCCACCAGCGGGTGGCACGCACTTGTTCCAGCGTCACCGCATCGGAGTCGCGCAGATAGCTTTGCTGGCGCTGACGGATGGCCTCGGTGGTGGCTTCGTCGTGCAGCAGCACATTGTTCTCGAAGTTCAGGTCAAAGCTGCGCAGATCCAGATTCGTTGAGCCGATCAGGCTGACCGAGCCGTCCAGGCACAGGGTCTTGGCATGCAGCAGGCCGGGGCGGAATTCGTGGATATGGACGCCGGCGCTCAGCAGCCGCCAGTAGTGGCTGCGACTGACGGCGCCGACTATCCAGGAGTCATTGCGGGCGGGCAGGATCAGCGTGACCTGCACCTGGCGCAGCGCGGCGGCGCACAAGGCATCGAGCACCGTGCTGTCGGGCACGAAGTAGGGGGTGGAGATCACGACCTCGCGCTGCGCACAGGCCAGCAGGCTGGCAACCAGCTGGGGTGTTGAGCGTGCTCTTTCCGTCGGCCCCTCGGCAATCGCAACGGCATGGAAGCCGTCGTCAGCGGCAGCGCCGGCCTCGGCCTCGGTTGCCGGTGGTTCAAGGCTCGCATCGGACTGCGCCCAGTCGCTGGCAAAAGCCTGCTGCATCTGCGTGGCCACGGGGCCCTGAAGGCGCAGCATGATGTCCACCCAGGGGGCATAGCGAGCCTTGATGTGAAAGCCCTCGTCGGCGCAGTTCTGGCTGCCGCAATAGTTGATCCTGCCGTCTATGAGCGTGATCTTGCGGTGGTTGCGCAGGTCGATGCGGCTGGTCAGCATCACCTTGAGCAGATTGCTGATGGGCAGGGCAATGGCCAGGTGCACGCCGGCCTGCTGCATCTGCTGCCACAGTGGCGAGCGCGTCAGTGCGCGCGATCCCAGTCCGTCGACCATGGCACGGCAGGTCACGCCGCGCTGCGCGGCACGCATCAGGGCATGGGCCATATCGGTGCCGGTCCTGTCGTCGAGCCAGATGTAGTACAGCACATTGATCTCGTGGTGCGCGGCATCCATGTCGGCCAGCATCTGCGCACGGGCATGTGCGCCATCGCGCATCAGCTCGGCCCTGTGGCCGGGCAGCGGCACAAAGCCGTTGATGGACGAGGCATAGCGGAAGGCCGGCAGCCATTGATCGGGAATGGCCGGCAGTGCCTGCGGGCTGCGGCCGGCATCAGTCGCGGCGCTGCTCCGGGACTGGCAGAACTCGCGCACATTGAGTCTTCTGCGGCCTGGTACGCGGCCCAGGGCCACCTCGCCAAACAGGTAGTACAGCAGGCAGCTCACATAGGGCAGCAGCACGATGACCATGAGCCAGGCCAGCCGCACGTCGGGCCGCATGTCCCGGCGCAACAGGATGCGCAGGCCGAAGCCGGCAATCAGCAATACATGAAGAGTCAGCAGCAGCCAGGTCATGAATCAGTGCAGCAACGATGGACCTTGTCGAGCATAACGGGCTCAGGCTTGAGCACAAGCTGCCCGTCGTGGTTCTCACGAAACAGGCGCAAAGGCCTTGATGGGTCAGAGCACGCTGCTATCCATCATGAAGCATCGACAGATCAACATGGCGCTGGCATGGAACCTGCTTCCTTCTTTGTCAAAGCAAACAAGCAGGGGGGAGTGCATGGAAATGGTGCCATTGACTGCCATCGACAAGGCAGATACGGGTTGGGTCATGGTCGCGTCGGCGCTGGTCTTGCTGATGACCTTGCCGGGCATCGCCCTGTTCTATGCGGGGCTGGTGCGGCGCAAGAATGTGGTCAACACCATGGTGGCCGTGTTCGCAGTGGCCTGTGTGGTGACCCTGACCTGGTTCGGCCTGGGCTACTCGCTCGCGTTCACCGCCGATTCTCCCTGGCTAGGCAATCTGGGACGCGCCTGGTTTGCCTCGCTGCACTTCGACGGCCGGCGCAGCGTGATCTCGGTCAGCCATCTGGCGCCGCATTTGCCAGAAGCAGCCTATGCCCTGTTCCAGACCGCATTCGCCATCATCACCACCTCGCTGATCGTGGGGGCCGTGGTCGAGCGCATGCGCTTTGCGGCCCTGCTGGTGTTTGCCGCGTTGTGGAGCGTGGTGGTCTACGCTCCGGTGGCGCACTGGGTGTGGGAGAGCGGCGGCTGGCTGAACCAGCTGGGCGCACTGGACTTTGCCGGTGGTGCCGTGGTGCATGTGAACGCGGGCGTGGCGGCACTGGTCTGTGCCTTCATGATGGGGCGCAGGCGTGGCTATGGCACCGAGCCATTCGAGCCGCACAGCCTGGGCTGGACGGCCATGGGCACGGCGCTGCTGCTGTTCGGCTGGTTCGGCTTCAATGCCGGATCAGCCCTGTCCGCCGACGGGCGTGCAGCTCTGGCCTTTGTGGTCACGCTGGTGGCGGCCTCGGCCGCCGGGCTGGCATGGATGGTGGTGGAGTGGCTGGTTCGCGGCGCTCCGACCTTGCTGGGCCTGCTCTCGGGCATGGTGGGCGGTTTGGTCGCCATCACTCCTGCCGCTGGTTTTGTGCAGGTGGGAAGTGCGGTGTGGATAGGCCTGATTGCGGGCGCCGTCTGTTTCTGGGGCGCAACCTGGCTCAAGCGCAGGCTGGGGGCCGACGACTCGCTCGATGTCTTCGGCGTGCATGGCGTGGGAGGCATTGCCGGCTCCATCCTCACGGCGGTGTTTGCCGACCCCCTGATTGCCGGCCCAGGCGCCACGGTGCTGAATCAGCTGATTGCGGTGGCCGCGGTGGCTGCCTACAGCGGCGCAGCCACGGCCGGGGTGCTGGTGCTGATCCGTCTGCTGATGCCGTTGCGGGTGGATGCCGTGCAGGAAATGGAGGGCCTGGATATCAGCCTGCATCTGGAGCGTCAGCACTAGTGGTCCATCAAAGACAGGAGCGGTGTATGGAGGACAGCGAACGAGTGGCGGTGGCTGCACATCTGCATGTGGTGTTGCGCCGCAAGACGGGCCGGGTGACCGATACCGAATGGATGGCCTGCAACCAGGCCTATGCACAGGCCATGGTGGCTTTTGCGCTGGAGCATGCGCGAGAGCAACAGGACGAGGAGCTGGCGCGCCTGGCCCGGCGTCTGCACGACAGCTGGAGCGGCGACAAGCCCCGGCATGCAGCGCCTGCCGAGACCGCGCAGAGCGATGGCTCCGTCACCGCCAAGGCTGCCGAGATACTGCGTACCTCGGCACGCTATATCGGCGGCCTGCGCTGAGGCACAAGCCGGATCTGAGGCCGGGACGGCTTGGTGCCACAGATCACAAGGCCTGTGATCCCTGGCAGTCCGCTGCAGCTGGCCGTGCCGGCAACGAGCCTGGACTATTGCTTTTTCAGCTCGGCAATATAGGCATCGCGGGCCTTCACGCCATCGGCTGTGAAGTCGGTGAAAACGCCGTCAATGCCCAGGCGGTAGTAGGCCAGATATTCCTGCAGCGGGTCGCCCTTGAAGATGCCCGCGAGCCGGCTGGCTTCGCTGCGGAAGGTGAAGCTGTGCACCACCAGGCCGGCCTTGTGCGCATTGGCGATCAGGCCGGTGTCCTTGAGCGTGTTGACGTCCTTGAGGCCTGCGCCGTCCTTGTAGGGAGCGACGGAGTGGGCCAGCACCTGGGGTTTCCAGGGGCCGATGCCGTCGGCATAGGTCTTGATCTCGGCCAGACCTGCCGGCGTCTGCATGACCGCGAAGGTGCGCGCATCGCCGGCCAGAGTCCAGCTATAGGGGCGGCCGCTGATGAAGGTCCATTCGTCGGCGGTGATATAGCCTACGGAGCCGTCCCTGAAGTTGTAGTCGTTGCCGTCAATCAGCTGCACCCCCTTGGCCCGCATGCCCGCCTTGCGCAGATACTTCAGGCTGTCGGGGTCGAAGCTCTGGATGTAGATGGGCGCTTCCTTGCGGTTGAGGTTGTTTCTGTCCAGCAGCGCCATCACGGCATCTTCGAACGGGTGCTCGCCCGTGCCGCAGCTGTTGGCAATGGCCTGCTGGTTGTTCCAGTAAGGATTCTTGGTCTCGGCGTAGACGGCAATCGTGCGGCCTGCCGCCTTGCCCTTGGCCAGCGCGATATCGATCACATCCTGTGCGCTGATCAGTGGCAGCTTGCCATTCCATTCGGTGGGGCGATCGGCGCGGTTGTCCAACGTCGTGCCGCCAAACAGCGTGCGCAGCTCATGCAGGGTGAAGTCCGAGATGGACCAGTCGCCGGTGTGGTCCTCGCCATCGACCACCAGAGCCTGCAGCACCGACTTCTGATTGTTCGGGTCGATGCGGTCGCTCAGGTACTGCGCGGGGCCGTTGGCGGCAATGGCCGGGTACTTCACGTTGACCATCACGCCGAGCGTGTTGCGCTTGCGGCCCGCCACATAGGCATTGATCTTGGCGACCTCGGCGATATTGGTGCTGTCGCTGAGCCAGGCGTTGTGGCGTGCCACCAACTGGCAGTCGCGGCTCAGGTGCATGTCCAGCTCGATCATGTCGGCACCGGCATCAATGGCTTTCTCATACGCCATCTGTGTCTGCTCGGGGTACAGCCCCGAATAGCCGCGGTGGGCGATGACCTGGGGCTGCTTGCCGTCCAGCGTCAGAAATTGCGGCGCAGGCGCTGGTGCCGGGCCGTCTCCGCCGCCACAGGCGCTCAGGGCAAAGGCGGCAAGCAAGGTAAGAGCAAAGACGGGGTGGTGGGTATGGGACATGGGTTCAGGCATGGATGGAGATCGCCTCATGCTTGCGGTTGTTGATGACGGTTGTGTGACCGTGCCCTCAGAGCGTGTTCACGCTCCGAAGCACAGGGCTGCCGGGGCGGCAGCCCTGTGCGGGATGAGGCTGTTACAGCCCCAGCTTCCTGGCGACGTAATCGGCATCCTTGTCGCCGCGGCCCGAGAGATTGACCAGAATATGCTGGTCCTTGCCGAGTCTGGGCGCCTCGCGCATGGCCCAGGCCACGGCGTGTGCACTTTCCAGAGCCGGGATGATGCCCTCCACACGCGACAGCGTCATGAAGGCATTCAGGCACTCCTTGTCGTCCACGGACTGGTAGTCCACGCGGCCTATATCCTTGAGATAGCTGTGCTGCGGACCCACGCCCGGGTAGTCCAGGCCCGAGGCAATGCTGTGCACGGCGGCCGGTGTGCCGTCGGCGTTCTCCAGCACATAGCATTTCATGCCGTGAATCTCGCCGGGCTTGCCAACCGACAGCGTGGCGGCATGGCGGCCGGGCTTGTCCACGCCCTCACCGGCAGGCTCCACGCCCACCAGATGCACGGACTCGTCACCCAGGAAGGCCGTGAAGATGCCCATGGCATTGCTTCCCCCGCCGACGCAGGCTGCCACATGGTCGGGCAGCTTGCCATGCCGGCTCTGGAACTGTTCGCGTGCCTCACGACCGACGATGGACTGGAAGTCCCGCACCATCATGGGAAAGGGGTGCGGTCCGACCACCGAGCCAATCGCGTAAATGGTGTTGACGGGGTCTTGCAGATAAACCTCGAAGGCGCTGTCCACGGCCTCCTTCAGCGTGGCTGCGCCGCGCGTCACGGGCACCAGATTGCAGCCCAGAATGCGCATCTTGGTGACGTTGGGGTGTTCCTTCTCGATATCCACCTGGCCCATGTGAATCTCGCAGGGAATGCCCACCAGTGCACAGGCCGTGGCCAGGGCCACGCCATGCTGGCCGGCGCCGGTCTCGGCAATGACTTTTTTCTTGCCCATGAACTTGGCCAGCAGCGCCTCACCCAGGCAGTGGTTGATCTTGTGCGCTCCCGTGTGATTCAGATCTTCGCGCTTGAGATGGATCTGCGCGCCGCCAAGTTGATCGGACAGACGCCTGGCGTGAAAGATGGGGCTGGGTCGGCCCACATAGTCGGCAAACAGCGCGGCCAGCTCGTCCTGGAAATCCTGGCGCTTGACGATCTCTTCATAGGCTGCGGCAATCTCGTCCATGCATTGCTTGAGCTCGGGCGGCACGAGCTGGCCGCCATAGGGGCCGAAGAAGCCTTGCGCATCGGGCATGGCCTGGGGGTTCTGGGTCATGGCTTGTCTCCTTGGTGTGTGGTGCAGCGAAGCTGCATTCATAGCACACGGCGGGCTCAAGGCGCTTGCAGGCAAGTCCGGATGGAATCAGCACAGAAAGGAACGCAGCGCTCAAGATGAAAGCGCTGACAGCTATTGTTTTGATATTGGCGGCAACCTGCTCCTGCTCTGAAACACAATAGCGACATGAAAGCCAGCTCAGCCCGCGATATTGTCTTTGCTCATGCTCTGGAAACCGCAGCTCCGCACGAGGCGCTGCCCACGGCCGAGCGCTGCACTGCCATCACGCAGGAGTGCCTGCACGCCCAGGGCAAGGTCAAGGGTGGCGGCCGCGCGGCGTTCGAAGGCTTTCTGCAAGAGCGGGCGCAACGCGTGATCGCTGCAGCGCAGCTGCCTGCCGACATACGGGCGATGGCCCGGCAGCGCGCCGGCATTTCGCGCTGGATGGTGCTGGTGGTGATGGCTGCGGCATCTGCGCTGGGCTTTGCGGGGCATGCGATCACCGACCCGCATCGTGTGGACCTGCTCTCTGCCTCCCTGATCGGTATCGTTCTGTGGAACTTGCTGGTCTATGTGCTGTTGCTGCTGACCTGGCTGCGCAGTCTGGTGCGGCGCAAGAAGACGGTGATTGCACCGCTGGAGCCCGAACAGGGTCAGGGCGCCGCGGCAGCGCCTAGCGGCTGGCTGCAGAAGCTGCAGGCAAGGAAGTGGAGTGTTTCGCGCGGCACGGGGCTGCGCAAGATGGCGCTGAACTTCGAGCGCAACTGGTGGCAGGTCAACCAGCGACCACGCCATGCGCAATGGCTCATGTGCCTGCATCTGGGGGCTGCAATGCTGGCGCTGGGAGCGCTGGCATCGCTATGGCTCACCGGTCTCACCAAGGCTTATCAAGTGGGCTGGGAGAGCACTTTCCTCTCGCCGTCTGCCGTGCAGACCTGTCTGAACATGCTGTTTGCGCCGGTGCAGCATCTGCTGGGCCTGGCACCGTGGAGTCTGGCGCAGATCCAGGCGCTGCAGGGCTGGTCGGCCGGTGATGCCGCAGATGCGGGGCCACGCTGGGTGCAGCTCTACAGCTGGCTGCTGGGCTTGATGGTGGTGGCGCCGCGCCTGCTGCTGGCGCTGTGGCAGGCAGCCAGGGTCTGGTGGTTGAGCCAGCATCTGGCCTTGCCGCTGCAGCAGCCCTATTTCCAGAAGCTGCAGCGTGACTGGGCGGGACGCGCAACGGCGCTGCTGGTGCAGCCCTACAGCCTGGACATCACGCCCGAGCGCGAGGCCGCCCTGCGCAACCACGTGGCGCAGAGCTACGGCGCTGGTGCGCAGCTTGAGCTGCTGCCTGTGCTGGCCTATGGCTCGCCCTTGCCGGACGCCTCGGTTGTTGACGCACAGCAGGTGCTGCTGCTCAATCTGGCTGCCACGCCGGAGGCGGAAATTCATGGCGTGCTGCTGGCGCAGGTATTGAACCGCTGGGGTGCGCAGACAGATGTGTGGCTATGGGCGGCGGATTTTCGTGCGCGCAACAGCGGTGCCCCGGCGCGAGTGCAGGAGCGCGAGCAGCTGTGGCGGGAATTCGTGCGTGGCACGGGCCTGAACCCGACCCTGGTGCCCGGCGCAGGAGTGTGATGATGAGTGAGAACAATGAGCTGGTCCCGATTGACAACAGCATTCAGTGGTGTCTTTTGTCGCACACCAATATCGGCAAGACTACGCTGACCCGTACGCTGATGGCCGACGACGTCGGCGAGATTGACGACGCAGCCCATGTGACCACGCAGTCGCAGCGCTATCTGCTTCAGAAAACGCAGCAGGGCGATGAGCTGTGGCTTTGGGATACGCCGGGTTTCGGCGACTCCGTGCGGCTTTATGAGCGCCTGCGGCTGCAGGGCAATCCGCTGGGCTGGTTTCTCAGCAATGTCTGGGACCGCTGGCGCGATAGGCCTTTTTACCTGAGCCAGCGTGCCTTGCTTGCTGCGCGCGATCATGCGGATGTGATGCTCTACCTCGTCAACGCGGCAGAAGACCCGGCCGATGCCGGCTACTGGAGCGCCGAGATGAACATACTGGCCTGGCTGAACAAGCCGGTCATCGTGCTGCTCAACCAGATCGGCAGCGACACCACGGCAGAGCAGACGCAGGAGGATTTGCGGCGCTGGCAGCAGGCGACGCAGAGCTTTCACAGTGTGGTGCGCGATGTGCTGGTGCTGGACGCCTTCACGCGCAGCTGGTGGCATGAGCGCAGGATGATGCAGAGCATTGCGCCGCTGTTGCCTGGCTCCAAACAGCCCGCCTATCAGCGTCTGCTGGAGCAGCGGGCCGGGCAGCAGCAGCAGCGAGAGCAGGCGAGCCTGGCGGTCATGGCAGAGCAGTTGCTGGCGACGGCGGGGCTGCATGAAAAGCTCGATCCCGAGCAAGGCAGGCTGCTGGCACGTGCCTGGCAAAGCCTGAGCCAGCTCACCACCAAACTGGGCAAATCGGCAGAGGGTGAAGAGCGGCTCGGAACGCAAGCCAGGGCGGCTGTGCAGCGGCTGCTGCAGGCTTTGCGTCAGGCCGATGTGCAGGCCACCCAGCGCTTGCTCGAGATTCATGGACTCGACGGTCAGGCGGCCAGTCAGATTCAGGAGCAATTGCGCAGCCAGCTTCAGATCACAACGCCCGTGGATGCACAGGCGGCCAGCTTGTGGGGGGCGTTGACTGCCGGTGCGGCCACAGGACTGGGGGCCGATCTGATGGCAGGAGGTTTGACGCTGGGTGCCGGCGCCCTGGTGGGCGCGCTGTTGGGGGCGCTCACCTTTGGGGGAGCGGCCTGGGGGGCGAACAAGATGTTCGACCAGGAGCAGCAGAGCTTTCAACTCTCGACCGACTATCTGAACGCCGCAGTGAGTCAGGTATTGCTCAAGTACCTGCTGATCTCGCATTTCGGCCGTGGTCGCGGTCGCTACACCAGCCCTGCTGCGCCCAGTCAATGGAGTGAGCTGACCCAGGGCGCGGTGCAGACCCATGCCGCGCGATGGGCTGCACTCTGGGCGCAGCTGCGCGAAGCACATGCCGCAGGGGCGGCTACCGATGCGCAGAGAGTCGCCATGATGGAGCTGCTCTCGCAAAGCCTGCAGCAGATCATGGCCGATCTCTATCCGGGGCTGAACGCAGAGTCCGGTGTCAGAGACGGGGAAAGCGCACCGTAAACAGGGCACCGCCACGCTCGGACACGCCGGCGCTGACGGTCCCGCCCTGTGAAGTCACCAGTGCCTTGACGATGGACAGGCCCAGACCCGAGCCTTCTCTGCGACGCTTGCCGGGAGTCTGGACAAAGCGCTGGAAGGGGTGGGCCTGAACTTCGTCAGCAAGGCCGGGCCCCGCATCGCCCACTTCCAGGGTCACCCATGACTGGTTCTGGTGGTCGGAGGTCGTATGCACCCGGATGCTCAGCCAGTGGCCGCTGCTGGCATGACGCAGCACGTTGCTGATGAGGTTGGTGGTGATCTGGCGCAAGCGATCGACGTCGGCTTTGATGTCGGTGCTGCCATCGCCGTCCTGCATTGGCAGATCCAGTGACAGCGCCATGTCCAGCTTTTGCAGCTGCGGGTGCAGGTCCTCGACGACATCGCTGACCAGTGCAGCAAGGTCTATGCGTTCCTTGCGCAGGGACAGCTGTCCTGCGTCGGCCATGGACAGGGTGTGCAGATCGCCGACCAGCCGTCCCAGATGCTCGACCTGGGCCAGCAGCGTCCTCATCTCGGCCTGGCTGGAGTCGATGACGCCGTCGCAGATCGCGTGCAGGCGAGCCTGCAACACCGTCAAAGGGGTGCGCAGCTCGTGGGAGATGGAGGCGGCCGTGGCGAGGCGCTCCGCTTCCAGAGTCTCCAGCGAATCGACCATGCCGTTGAAGGCGTCGATCATCTCGGCCATCTCGCCATGGGCGTTGCCTTTGACGGCTCTGGAGGCCAGATCGCCACGTTCCACGCGCGCAGCCACCTCCACCATGGAGGCCAGCGGGCTGGTGATGCGTCGCGAAATCCAGAAGCCCACGGCCATGCCGAAAGGCAGGCTGACAGCCAGGCCGATGACCAGCGACCATTTCTCGCCAAACAGGCGGTCGCCTTCCCAGTACTCGGAGTAGATCTGAAGGGCTCTGGGGCTGTCTTCCAGATCCTGGGACTTCAGCGCTTCCAGCTCGGTTCTGACGGGGCCTGGCAGGTGGCGGTAGAACTCGCGGTACTGCAGTTCGGAAAACGCCAGCACGCCAATCGCCAGGGAGGCAATGGCCAGCAGCACGGCAGCCGTGATCCACAGACCAAAGCGGACCCAGATGCGGTTCAGTCCCAGGGCCATAGACGATAGCCAATACCGCGCACGGTTTCGATCAGCCCGTCCTGGCCGGCCAGTTGCAGCTTGCGGCGCAGTTTGGAGAGGTGGGAGTCGATCACCCGCTCCAGCGCATCGCTTTCCGGCAGGCAGTTCTCAATCAGGTAGGCACGTGAAAAGCAGCGGCGTGGCTGGGCCGCCAGGCAGGCCAGCAGACGGAATTCCGTGAGCGTCAGTGCCAGGGGCACGGCCTGGCCCGCATCGTCATAGACGGCAGCACTGTGAGCTTCCACGTCGATCTCTATCGGTCCGACGCGTATGGGGGCGGCCACCGGCGCAGGCTTGGCCTGGGTGCGGCGCAGCACGGCACGCACCCGGGCCACCACCTCGGGAGGGTTGAAAGGCTTGACCACATAGTCGTCCGCTCCCAGGCGCAGTGCCAGCAGCTTGTCCACATCGTCTGCCAGGGCCGTCACCATGATGACGGGGACATCGCTGTCATTGCGAATCATGCGCAGCACATCCACTCCATCGACCTTGGGCAGATGAATGTCTAGCAGCACCAGGTCCGGGCGCAGCTGGCGAAAGCTCTGCAGGGCTTCCTCGCCGTCTTGCGCCATGCGAATGCGCATGCCGTCGCGCTCCAGATAGGCGCTGAGAACGCCCGCAATTCCGGGTTCGTCTTCGACCACAAGCACCATGGGCGTGGAAGCAGGTTGAGCAAAAGTAGTCATGGTTTTGTGTGCAGCAAAGTCATGCATCTGCTGGACTCCCTGAAACTTGTTATCTGCACATTATGTGCGTTGCCGCTGCAATAGCCGAATGGCTACGGTTCTCCATAATTCCTACATAAACCCTGCAATCTGGCGAAAGCTTGCTGCCGTCCAATGGCGAGCATGGAAAGCTGTTTCCGCTTTCTGCAGGTTCCCGGGTGACATCTATAGCTTGAGCCAACTGCGCTGTGATATTTCCTTCTCACGTCTCGCGTCTTCGCATGGGCAGTCTGTGTCTGTGTGCCTTGTCGTTGCTGGCAGGCTGTGCTGCGCCCGAGGCAGTCAAGCTGGACCGGACCACGCCACCTCAGTGGCAGCAGCAGGAGTCGGCTCAAAAGTCGGACCCTGCGGCATTGGCCCACTGGTGGCGCGCCTGGAATGACCCCGCGCTGAATGCGCTGGTGGATGAGGCGCTGTCCCAGAACCTTGATGTGGCTCAGGCTGTGCTGCGTCTGCGTCAGCAGCGTTTGCTGGCCGGTACGGCCGATGCGGCTTTTCGCCCCACGGTCAGCACCGGAGCGCGGACCCTGCAGGATATTGCAGCAGTTGATACTTACTTTCATGCCAGCATTGATGTGAGCTGGGACCTGGGCCTGTTTGGTGACTCCGAAGCGGCGCGCCGCGCAGGCACGGCCGGCGTGCTGGATGCGCAAGCCCAGCTGCATGCAGCGCGGGTGGCGCTGGTGGCCGATGTGGTGCACCGTTATCTCGATATCCGGCTGGCCCAGGTGCAGCGCAGCTTGGCCGAGAGGCAATTGCAGCAGGCACAGCGACAGTTGCAGCTCTTGCAGATTCGGCATGAGCAGAGGCTGACAGATGCCCAGTCTCTGGAGCAGCAAAAGTTGCAGCTGCGCACCGCACAGTCTCAGCTGTTCACCTTGAACGAAGCCCAGGCGCGCGCCGCCCATGCGCTGGCTGCCCTGCTGGGACGCGAGCGTGCCGAGCCGCAGTGGCTGCAGCCCGGGACGGATGCCGCGTTGCCCGCAATGCAGGCGCTTGCCGTGCTGCCGGCAGACCTGCTGCGCAGCCGCCCCGATATTCAAAGCGCCGAGGCCGCAGTGGAGCAGGCCGCGGCCGAGGTCGGTGTGTCACGCGCGGCGCTCTATCCGCGACTGACCCTGACGGGATCCTTGTTGTACGCATACAACCTGACGCGCAATCACCGCACGACTTCGGACTCCATCCCCATGGTCGGTCCGCAGATCGATATTCCGCTCTTTGACTGGGGGCGCCGCCGTGCCGTGGCAGACGGCAAGGAGTTGGCGCTGCAGGCCAGCATCAAGGCATACCGCCAGACCGTGCTCAATGGCATTGCCGAGGCTGAAACCGCCCTGGCAGCGGTTGCCGCCCAGCAGCAAAGGCAGCAGCAGCTGCAGTCCGAGAGACAGATCCATGCCGGGCGCGAGAAGGCCCAGGCAGTGCGCCAGCAACTGGGCCTGTCCAGCGAGCTTGCGGGCATCGATAGCGCCCGCGCCAGCCTGCAAAACCAGAGCGAGCTGGCAACCGCCAGGGCTGCCGAGGCGCTGGCCTATGTGGCTCTCTACAAGGCTGTGGGTGCTGCGCCTGTCGATGCTGCGCTTGTTACCCGGACCACAGAGGTCCAGCCATGATTGCCCTGGCGCGCAAGACGCTGATCTATGAGTGGAGGCGCTTCGTCCCCTCGGTGTTCGCCGTGGGCTTTTCGGGCGTTCTGCTGGCCATGCAGGCCGCCTTGGTGCTGGGCATCTTCGGCTCTGCCGCGATCTACGTGACGGCTTCTTCGGCGGATCTCTGGGTGGGCTATCCGGGTACGCAAAGCGTGAACTTCGGGCGCAATATCGGCAGCGATGTGGAGATGCGTCTGCGCATGGATCCCGATGTGGCGGCCGTGGAATCCTATGTCTGGGTCGATGGTGACTGGCGCGCGCGCGCCGGTGCCCAGGGCGCGACCGGGGGCGGAGTCTCGGTCTATCTCTCGGGCGTCAGCACTGCGGACAACTCCATGATGTTCACCAAGGTGCTCACCTCCTGGCAGCGGCAGCTGCTGCGCGAGCCCGGTGCCGTGATTGTGGACCGGGCGGACCTGGGGACTCTGGGCGCGCAGGAAGGCAGCACGGCCTGGGTCAACAACCATGCGGTCAAGATCGTGGCGGCCGTCGACGGCTTGCGCGGGCTGGGCGGCGTCAACGTGATTGCCTCGCTCAGCACGGCCCGCGAAATTGCAGAAACCAGTGCCGAGCATGGCAGCACCTATTTCGTGGCGCGCCTCAGGCAAGGAGCCAAGGCAGGCGAGGCACAGGCGAGATTGAGCCAGTCCAGCAGCAGCTTCGGCCCGTACGAGGTCTGGACGGCGGATGCCTTTGCGCGCCGCTCGCAGCGTTACTGGATGCTCGATACCGGAGCGGGTGCCGGCGTGCTCTTCATGGCCGTCATCGTCTGCCTGGTGGGCGCCATCGTGACCAGCCAGTCGCTCAAGGCGGTGGTGGCGGGGTCTGCCCGCGAGTATGCGGTGCTCAACGCCCTGGGCGTGAGCCGGGCAGCCCTGGGCCGCGTGGTGGTCGAGCAGGCCTGCTGGATCGGCGGCCTGGGCTTTGTGCTGGCGGCACTGGCCAGCGCGGTGCTGCTCAGCATTGCATCCACCTATCGCGTCCCTGTGGCCCTCAACCTGTCCGCGGTACTCGCGTGCGGCTTTCTGGTGGCCGTGCTGTCGCTGCTGTCGGGTCTGGGCGCCATGCGCAGCCTGCTGCGTGCTGACCCGGCAACCCTGTTGCGTTAAGGCCTGAAACATGCAAGCCGAGACCATGGAACGCGTCAAAACACCTGCTGCAGCCAAGGATGCTGTGCCCAGCCTCGAGGCTGTGCGCCTCGACAAATCCTTTGTGTCGGGCATCGTCCAGGTGCATGTGCTGCAAGGACTGTCCGTCAGCCTCTATGCGGGAGAGTTGAGCCTGATCTCCGGCCCTTCGGGCTGCGGCAAAAGCACGCTGCTGTCCCTGATGTCGGGTCTGCAGAAGCCCGATGCCGGCCACGCACTGGCACTGGGCGAGGATCTGGCCAAGCTCAGCACGGCAGCGCTGGAGAAATTTCGTCTGCGCCATACGGGCTTCGTCTTCCAGGGCTTCAATCTGTTTCCGGCCTTGACGGCACTGGAGCAGGTGCAGCTGCCGCTGGGCTATATGGGGCTCAGAAGCGCCGAGACATTGCGCCGAGCCAAGGAGGCGCTCGATGAAGTGGGGCTCTCGCACCGCAGTCATATGCGCCCGGCCCAGCTGTCGGGCGGCGAGAAGCAGCGTGTGGCCATCGCACGTGCCATGGCCAAGCAGCCCCGTCTGCTGTTCGCCGACGAGCCCACCAGTGCGCTGGATGCCGAGAGCGGCCAGCGCGTCATTGACTTGCTGCACCGCGCAGCGCGCACGCACGGCACCACGGTGCTCTGCGTCAGCCATGACCCGCGTCTGGTGCGCCACGCCGATCGTGTGCTGGGCATGGAAGACGGCGCCATTCGCAGCGACTGGCGCCAGAACAGCCCCATCAAGGAATAAACATGAACCCAAGCCCATTTCGTCTCAGCATTGTGTCGGGCGCGCCGCTGCTGGCGGCTGCCGTGCTGATGCTGGGCGGGTGCTCTCCGTCTCAGGACGCAGCCTCCGTGATCACGCCGGCTGCAGCCCAGATCAAGCCTCAAAGCCAGGTAGCCGTTGCACGGGGCAAGATCGATGTAGAAGGCGGTCTGCTCGACCTCTCGTCGGCCGCATCGGGCGTGGTGCAGCAATTGCTGGTCAAGGAAGGCCAGAGCGTACAGAAAGGCCAGCTGGTGCTGCGTCTCGCGGACGACGCAGCGCGCGCCGATCTGGCGGTGGCGGAGTCCGAGCTGCAGCTGGCACAGACCAAACTCAAGATGCGCCAGGATCGCCTGCCCGCGCTCAAGGCCACGCTGACGCGCTGGCAGGTCGCTGCCAAACAGGGTGCGGCGGACCTGCAGAGCGTGGACGAAGCCGTGCAGGCCCTGCGTGACGCGCAGTCCGAAGTGGATATTGCGGCTGCGGAAGTCACGGTCGCCAAGCGCAAGGCCGAGCAGCTGCGCGCCCTGGCGCAGCGCCACGAGCTGCGTGCGCCCGAGGCCGCCGTAGTGGTGCGCCTGCTGGCCCAGAGCGGCAGCATGCTGCAAAGCGGCAGCCCGGTGGCGGTGCTGCTGCCCAAGCGCCCTCTGATCGTGCGGGCCGAAGTCAACGAAAGCTATGTGACGGCGATTCGCGAAGGCATGAAAGCCCAGGTGGCCGCTGACGCAGACGGCAGCGCTGCCCGGCAGGAGCTTCCCGCTGCGACCGTGCTGCGCATCAGTCCCGTCTACGGCACGGCCCGGCTGCAGGACGACGCGCAGCGTGGCCCGGTAAGAGTTGTGGAATGCGTGCTGGCGTTTGACCAGCCGCCCGCCAATGTCAAGGTCGGTCAGAACGTGAGGGTCAGTTTCCATGAATAAGCGCATTCAGATTTTCTCGTCGCCGGCAGGTACAGCTTCGACCGGCTGGATGGTGCAAAGCGATTTCGACGGCACCATCAGCCTGCTGGACGTGACCGATACCCTGCTCAACCGCTTTGGCAAGCTGGGCTGGCAGGACCTGGAAGACGCTTGGGAGCGTGGGGATATCGGCTCGCGCGAATGCATGAAGGGGCAGGTGGCCTTGCTGGACATGAGCGAGGCCGAACTGCAAAAGCATCTGGACGGCATAGAGATCGACGAGCACTTTGCCGGCTTCGTGGCCGAGGCCAGGCTGCATGGCATCAAGGTGCAGGTCGTCAGCGACGGCATTGACTATGCGATTCGCCATGTGCTCGCACGCCATGGTCTCGGGGATCTGGAAGTCATCGCCAATCACCTGGTGCAGACGGGAGAGCGCAGCTGGCGACTGGATTCGCCCTGGGCCAGCAATCGCTGCACACGGGCCAGCGGCAACTGCAAGTGCGAACGCCTGGCCGAGCAGCAGGCCGTGCACGGGCGGGTGCTCTATATCGGCGACAGCACGTCGGACTTCTGCGTTTCCGGCAAGGCGGATTTCGTGCTGGCCAAGTACAAGCTCATCGACTATTGCGAGAGCCAGGGGATTGCCCATGCGCGCTTCGAGCATTTTGCGCAGGCCACCCAGCTGCTGGAGCAGGTCGTGCTCGGCATGGAGCAGACTGCATGAATGCCGCCGATGGATTGGGGCTGCTGCTGCAGCCGGATTTGCAGCAGCTGTGCGTGACGCCGCATGAGTTCGTCATGCCTGGCGAGGGCCGCAATGCCCGCACGGGCGTGCTGCTGATTCATGGCCTGACCGGCACGCCGGCCGAGATGCGCTTGCTCGCAAAAGGGCTGAACAAGCAGGGCTTCACGGTCTACGGGGTGCAGCTGGCAGGGCATTGCGGCAGCATGGAAGACCTGGTGGCAGCCCGCTGGACGGACTGGCTGGCAAGTGTGGAGTCGGGTCTGCAGCGCTTTTCACTGCATGTGGACCATGTGGTGGTCGGCGGTCTGTCCATGGGGGCGCTGCTGTCGCTGGCCGTGGCCGAGCGCCATCCCGACAAGGTGGCCGGCGTCTGCGCGCTGTCCACCACCTTCCGCTATGACGGCTGGAGCATTCCGGCCTATACCAAGCTGGCGTTCCTGCTGCCGCTGTTCCGCCTGCTGGGCATCGGCCGCAACAGCGTCTTCATGGAGGCACCGCCCTACGGCATCAAGGACGAGGCCTTGCGCGCGCGCGTGGTCGAGCAGATGAACAGCGGCGACAGCTCTGCCGCAGGCCTGCCCGGCAATCCCTGGTGGAGCGTCATCGAGCTGCGTGCCCTGTCCGCGAATGTGCAGGCCAGACTGGCGCAGCTGCGTTCGCCCTGTCTGGTCATGCATGCCCGGGAAGACGATATTTCCTCGGTCAGCAATGCCCACGATATCCAGCGCGGCGCGGTCAACGCCCATGTCGACCTGGTGCTGCTGGACAATTGCTATCACATGATCACCATCGACCGCGAGCGCCGCACCGTGATCGCCAAGCTCAACGAATTCATCGCGCGCATCGCCAGCTCGGCGGCGCCTGCCAGGGGTGCGAATGGGTAGTGATCTCTCGCCCCTGGTGGTGACGCTGTGGATACTCAATGTGCTGGTGGACAGTGGCGGACAGCTGGCTTTCAAGGCGGCGGCCAGCGAGCCGGGGCATCGCAATGGCACGGAGCGCTGGCGCTTCATGCTGGCCAGGCCCTGGCTGTGGGTGGGCATTACCTGCTATGTGGCCGAGTTCCTGGTCTGGCTGGCGTTTCTGTCGCTGGTGCCTCTGTCGGACGGGGTGCTGCTGGGCTCCATCAACATCGTCGCCATCATGATTCTGGGCCGGGTGCTGTTTCGCGAAAAGCTCGCGCCCATGCGCGTGGCCGGCATCGTGCTGGTGTCCATAGGCGTGGCCATCGTTGGATTGCACTGAGGGCCGTCGGCTATGAAGCGTTTTTACATTGTCGGCTTTCTGGTACTCATGGCCTTTGACACGCTGGCGCAGCTCAGCTTCAAGCAGGCTGGTGATTCCGCTTTGCCGCTGGAGTTCTCGACCGGCTGGCTGCTGCGCGTGTTCAGCCAGCCCTGGATCTATGGTGCCTTCGTGGGTTACATCGGGGCCTTTTTCACCTGGATGAGCCTGCTCAAGCACGCTCCCATCGGCCCGGCATTTGCCGCCTCGCATCTGGAGATCATCTCGGTGCTGGCGATCTCGTACTGGCTGTTCAACGAGCCCATTGGCTGGCCTCAGATCATTGGCTGTCTGTTCATCGTGGCCGGCATCATGTGCCTGGCCGTGAGCGAGAAGCCAGAGGCAGAGCAGGCCGCCTGAGATGCGCCAGCCCACCGTGCCGCCAACGGCCGGCCTGCCACTGAAGCTCGGCGATCTCTGGCCCTCGGGTGGCGGCAGCCTGGCTGGGCAGTTGGCAGCCTGGCTGGGCGTGGAGGCGGTGCAGCTCGAATGCTCGGGCACCTCGGCCCTGATGGTGGCATTGCGCAGCCTCAAGGCCCTCAGTCCGCAGCGCAGCGAGGTCGTTGCACCGGCCTATACCTGTCCGCTGGTGGCGCTGGCGATTGCGCAGTGCGGGCTGCAGCTGCGCCTGTGCGATCTGCGCGTCGATGCGCTGGACATGGACCCTGTCTGCCTGCAGCAGCTGTGCAGCGACCGCACGCTGGCCGTGCTGCCCACGCATCTGTGTGGGCGTGTGGCCGATGTGGACGCCGCCTTGCAATGCGCGCGTGCCGTGGGCGCCTATGTGATCGAGGATGCTGCCCAGGCCCTGGGGGCGCGCAGCGACGCAGCCTCGGTGGGCCTCAAGGGCGATATCGGCTTTTTCAGCCTGGCCGTCGGCAAGGGACTGAGCACCTTTGAAGGCGGCGTGCTGATGGCGCGCGAGCCCTCCATGCGTGCTGCGCTGCGCGCCGCCGGCGCGGCCACGCGCTTGAGCCCGTGGTGGGAGCTGCGCCGCAGCATCGAGCTGCTGGGCTACGCCATGCTCTACCGGCCCTGCGGGCTACGTATGGCCTATGGCAAGCCGCTGGAGCAATCACTGTCCCGCGGTGACTGGGTGGAGGCCGCAGGCGATGACTTCGACGATCTCATTCCCCAGCACCGTCTGGGGCGCTGGCGCCAGAGCGTGGGTGCCAAGGCATTGCGGCGGCTGGCGGCATTTCAGCAACAGACCTCCGGGCAGGCCGGCCTGCGCATCGCGCAGCTGCAGGCCAGCGGACTGGAAGTTGTGCAGGATGCCGTGCCCGGGGCGCAGGGGGTGTGGCCGGTGATCCTGTTGCGCATGCCCAGCCAGCAGGCCAGGGACGCCGTGCTGCGCGCGCACTGGGGCGGTGGCTGGGGTCTGTCCCTGCCCTTTGTCCATGTGCTGCCCGACTATGGACGCTACGACCATGTGCTGGGTGCTGCGCGGGGCGACATGGTCGGCCAGGCGCGCGACTGGGCGCAGCGCCTGCTGGCCATCAGCAACAGCCCGTGGCTGGATGAAGCACGGTTTGCCCAACTGGCGAGCCACCTCCGGTCTGCAGCTCAGCGTGCCTGATGGTTGTAGAAAAGATAGCTTCTTGCGCTTGATATAAAACGATATCAAGCCTTATTGATGCTGAAATCAATGGCAGTCAAGCGATAGATGCTTTGATATTGGTAGCGCCAGCCATGGCCGGCGCGGTCAGGCCCAGGCCCGCTTCCCGGCTTTTGAGCGCCCCTTCGCGCTGGTGCACATAGTCGCGCGTCAGCGGCACGGCGTCCTGCCTGCGCGCCAGCTGAACCTGGAAGATGGCGATGTCCTGATAGCGGAACGCGGTTTCCGACATGGACAGATAGAACTCCCACATGCGGCAAAAGCGCTCGTCATACAGGGCTGCGGCTTCGGCACGGCGCGCCATGAAACGCTCGCGCCACAGGCGCAGGGTCTGGGCATAGTGCAGGCGCAGCACCTCGATGTCGCAGATCACCAGGCCCGCGCGCTCGATGGCCGGCGTGAACTCCGACATCGACGGAATATGACCGCCGGGAAAGATGTAGCGCTCTATCCAGGGATTGTTGAAGTCGGGCACATCGCTGTTGCCGATGAAGTGCAGCAGCATCACGCCGTCCTCGCTGAGCAGCTCGTGGCATTTGCGGAAGAAGGCGTCATGGAATTGCGTGCCCACATGCTCGAACATGCCGACAGAGACGATGCGCTCGAAGGTCCCATGTGCTTCGCGATTCATGTCGCGGTAGTCCTCCAGCCGGTACTCCAGCCGCTGGCCATGGATGGACTGCGAGGCCCTGGACTGCGCGCCGGCCAGCTGCTCCGTGGACAGCGTGATGCCGGTGACATGGTCGGCGCCGGCCACCTCGGCCAGATAGCGCGAGAGACCACCCCAGCCGCAGCCGATGTCGAGCACGCGCTGGCCCGGCTCGATCAGCAGCTTGGCGGCGATATGTCGCTTCTTGGCCAGCTGTGCCGCTTCGAGGTCTTCGTTGCCCTGCTCGAAATAGGCGCAGGAGTACTGGCGCTCGCTGTCGAGAAACAGCTGATAGAGCCGGTCGTCCAGATCGTAGTGATGCGCCACGTTGGCACGTGATCTGCCGCGCAGATTGTTCTGCAGCAAGGGCCGCAGCTTCATGCGCCAGGCATCGAGCATGCGTACCGTGGCACTGACGGGCACATGCCTGGCACCGCGCAGCACCAGCTCCAGCACGTCGTAGACCGTGCCTTGCTCGACCAGGAGGCGCTGCTGCATGAACAGCTCGCCGAAGTTGAGGTCTGGGTCGCGCAGCAGCGCAAGGATGGCGCGTCTGTCGGCAAGGCGCAGGCGCGCCTGGGGCTGGCCGCCGTCGCCGAAGATCAGCGCCTTGCCTGAAGGGGTGATGACTTCGAGCCTTCCCGTTTTGACCAGAGGTGCAAATGCCTTTTGCAGCAATTTTTCGGTCAACCGGTCCAGCATGTCAGCTCCTTGAAGCGATGTGTTGAAAAGTGGTCGGTGAAATCGCTCTAACTCGTGCTGCTGAGCGCGATGCGCTGTATCAGCCGCTGGTTCAATGCATGTTGCCCGGCCTGCCAGCCGGCCAGCGTCGCGGCGTCAATCTGTGTGTCCTGGCCGTCGCCCGCGCTCATCAGTCGTTTCCACCAGGTGCCATAGTGCCACGAGGAGACGTCGCCCGTGATGTCGCTGCCCGTGATCTGTCCACGCAGCGCATCGATCAGCTGCACGGCCTGCTCTTCCAGCATCCGGCCCTGGTCCCAGTTGGTGCGCACGACTTCGGCGGCGAACACATCCTTGTCTATGCTCAGATACGTGTCCTGCGGCCAGTCACCCAGATGGCTGGACAGCGCCTGCACCAGCTCGGAGATATCGGCAAAGCTGCGAAATGCCTTGCCCGCGCCCAGGCGCCTGGCCCAGCCGGTGTCCACGCCGCAGCTCCAGTAGGTGAGCTTGCCGGCGCGCAGCGGCCGCAGATAGTTTTCCCAGGCGTGGCCCGAGCCTATGTCCTGCGAGGTAATGCCTGCCACATGGACCTGCGATACGGCCGGGTGCATGGCCACGCGCCGCACCCAGGAGCCGCAGTGAACGCCCCAGGGAAAGCGCATATTGTCCGGGTGGTTGTCCAGCACCACCACGCGCAGCGGATGCTTGGCGCTGAAGCCCTTGTCGGCAATGCAGCGCTCGATCAGCGGCCAGCTCAGATGGTGAAAGTCGCCGCTGCCCATGAGCACGGTGCCGTGCTGCGCGGGCAGTTGCTCCTGCATGGCCTGGCTGAAGCGCCTGAAGCTGCGCAGGCCGCAGCCAAAGCGCACCAGCTCCTGCCAATCTGCGAGCGGCAAGCGCTTTTCCTGGGCCAGCGGGCCAACCGATCCGTCGACATCCAACACCACAGGTGTTTGTTGCATCATGCCTTGTCACTCCACTGGCGATCGCTTTCAAACAGGCCGGAAAAGCGCCGCCCCAACGCGCGCAGCAAGGGGTTGCGGATGAAGACCAGATGCTGCGTCATGGTGAAGCTGGCACCCAGCTGGGCCTTGACCTCGGGGTCGGTCCAGCCCGCCACATAGTGGGACAGACCCCGCTCCAGTGCGTATTCGAGATTGACCATCCAGCTCACGAAATAGAGATTGGCCTCGCGCGCTGCCGGGTAGGACAGGCCTATGTATTTGTCGATCAGCCTGCCGTCATGCTCGAAGCAAAGATTCCAGCCCAGCAGCGCATCGCTTTGCCGATCCCGATACTCGAACACGATGCCGCCATTGTCCGCATCGCGCAGCAGGCCGGCCAGGAAGGCGCGCGAGAGCTTGTCGAAATGGATCTCGCTTTGCGCATACACCGCCTCGAACAAGGCGTAGTAGGCGTCGATCCGGCTCTCTTCGGCAAAGGCGGAGCCGGTCGACAGGCGGCGGATGTCCAGCCCGGCGCGGCTCTTGAGCTTGCGCCTGAGGCTGCTGCGGCGGTTCTTGGACAAGCCGGCCAGATACTCGTCCGCACTGGCAAAGCTGATGGGCACATAGGCCAGGGCCTGGCCTTCAAGGGCAATGAACCCTTGCTCCGAAAGCGCGTCAGCCAACTCCTGCGCAAAGCAGTTGTCTTCCTCGCTTAGCAAGGGCGATGCCTGGGGCAAATCCTTGACGATGGTGAGCAGGGTGCGCCCGGCCATGGCGCGCAGCTGCCGGGCCAGCGTCGCGGCATCCACGGCGCGCGGCAGCGGCGCATATTCGCTGACGGTGGTGCCGATGAAGTCCGTGGTCAGCCTGAGCTTGGAACTCAGCCAGCGGCCGCCCGGCCACGACAAAAGACGCGCCTTGAGCGCGTCATCTGCGGTGGTCAGCAAATCGAAGGGGGCAGTGAATGCTGGCGCCGGCCAGTCCTTCAGCAAGGCAAAGCCTTCTGGAGGATGGTTGGTGAACTGCTGCAGCAAGCCACGGGGTTCGAGCTGGTTGCGGAAATTTTCCGTCGCCATTTCGCCTTTTTGTAGTCGGTTTTGATGGCGCCTGAGTGTGTCTGCAGCGCAGAAAACTGGCACAACCCAAGCAAGAGACAGCGAGCAAGACCTGGGCGGCCCCCGCCGCCGCACAGTGAGGCTGTCGTCCCCCTCCCGAAGAGAGAGGGGGAAGCGGCGGGGCCGCCTAGGCGAAGCCGCTCAGGGGGTTACGCCTTTTTAGCCTTGGTCAGCAACTGATCCAGCAGCACCATGGCTTCGTCGATCTCGCTGCGCGAAATCATCAGCGAAGGCGCGAAGGTGATCACGTTCTTGTAGTAGCCGCCCACGTCCAGCACCAGGCCGCGCTTCTGGCCCTGGTATTCCAGGCCGCCTTCGAGGCCGATGTCCACCATCTTGTCCAGCAGCGCCTTGTTGGGCGTGAAGCCGTCCTCGGTGCAGATTTCGGCACGCAGCGCCAGGCCCAGACCGTCCACATCGCCGATTTCCTTGTGGCGCTTTTGCAGCTCCTTGAGGCCTTCGAGGAAGTAGGCACCCGATTCGCGCACCTGACGGCCGAAGTCCATCTCGTGGGTCATCTTCATGACTTCCAGGCCCAGGGCCGTACCCAGCGGGTTGGAGGCAAAGGTGGAGTGGGTGGAGCCGGGCGGGAACACCGTGGGGTTGATCAGCTCTTCGCGAGCCCACAGGCCGGACAGCGCATTCAGACCATTGGTCAGAGCCTTGGCAAACACCAGCACATCGGGCTGGATGCCGAAGTTTTCCACCGACCACAGCTTGCCGGTACGCCAGAAGCCCATCTGGATTTCATCGACCACCAGCAGTACGCCGTGGTCGTCCAGTACCTTCTTCAGGCCGGTAAAGAAGTTGGCAGGCGGGATCACGTAACCGCCGGTGCCCTGAATGGGCTCGATGTAGAAGGCTGCGTATTCGCACTGGTTGGTCTTGGGGTCCCAGACCGCGTGGTATTCGTTTTCGAACTTACGACGGAAGTCGGCCACGATGGATTCCGCGTACTCCTCTGCCGTCATGCCCTTGGGGCGGCGGAAGGGGTAGGGGAAGGGGATGAACTGCGCGCGGTCGCTGAAGTGGCCGAAACGGCGGCGATAGCGGTAGCTGGAGGTGATCGAGGAGGCGCCCAGCGTACGGCCGTGGTAGCCGCCTTCGAACGCGAACATCAGGCTCTTGCCGCCGCTGGCGTTGCGCACGACCTTCAGCGAGTCCTCGATGGCTTGCGCGCCGCCCACGTTGAAGTGCACGCGGCCGTCATTGCCCCATTTGCGCTTGGCATCTTCGGCAATGAACTTGGCCAGTTCGATCTTGGTGGGGTGCAGATACTGGCTGGCCACCTGGGGCAGCTCCTGCAGTTGCTCGATCATCTTGGCCTCAAGACGCTTGTTCTTGTAGCCGAAGTTGACGGCCGAATACCACATCTGCAGATCGAGGTAGGACGTGCCGGCATCGTCGTACATATAGCTGCCTTCGCAGCCCGTGAAGATCTTGGGAGGATTGACGTAGTGGACGGTGTCGCCAAACGAGCAGTATTTGGCTTCGTCAGCCAGCAATTGGGCAGTATTGATCACAGCAGAAAGCGCTCCGCAAAAATGGATTCGGTCAACGGTATGCGGCAGCAGTGTGCGTTTGCAATATTTCCGGGCTGTCGAGCATTTGTGTGGGAATTGTGGAGAGGTCCCTGTCGGCCGGTTTCCGGCGGCATCAAAGGCGTTGAAACAGGCGCAGCAGCTCCCCCGCTGCTGCTGCGGCGCGCCTGGCTGTATTCACAAGGCCCGGGTCCGGGTCGCCAGGGGCTGTCCGGGCGGCGCCGGGGCCGCTGCGGCGGGGCTATCAGCCCAGGGCCACCACGCGCAGCACCTCGACTCCATAGGCGTCGAGCTTCTTGGTGCCCATGCCGCTCACGCCCTGCAGCTCCTGCAGGCTCTGGGGATTGAGTTCGGCAATCGATGCCAGCGTGGCGTCGTGGAAGATCACATAGGCCGGCAGATTGTGAGACTTGGCCACTTCGGCGCGCCAGGCCTTGAGGTTGATGAAGCGCACCTGTGCGTCGGGGCCCAGATTGACCGCCGCCGCATTGGCAGCGGACTTCTTGCTCTGCTTCTTGCTGCGCGATGCGGCCACGGCCTCGCGCAGCTGCACCTGCACCTCGCCCTTGAGCACGGCACGCGAGCCCGCGGCCAGACACAAGGTGTCAAACACATGGCCGCTGTTCTCGCTCACCACCTTGTGCAGGCCCAGGGATCCCGTGGCCAGCAACTGGCGCATCACGGCGCGCAATTGCGGCTCCGAGTAGTCCTTGCCGATGCCGAAGGTGGACACCTTGTCATGGCCGTACTGCGTGACCTTGTCCGTCACCTTGCCGCGCAGCACGTCCATGATGTGGCCCGCACCATAGGTCAGGCCGCTGGCCTCGTGCACGCGGAAGATGGTGGACAGCAGCTTGCGTGCCGCATCCGTGCCGTCCCACAGCGCCGGGGGCTCCAGGCAGTTGTCGCAGTTGCCGCAATGGGTGCGGGCAACGGCCTGCAGTGGCTTGCCATCCAGGCTCGGCTCCTGTCCATACTGCTCGCCAAAATAGGCCAGCAGGCGCACACGGCGGCAGTCCGTGGCCTCGGCCAGACCGAGCAGGGCATCGAGCTTGCCGCGCATCACCTGCTTGAACTGCTCCTCGGCCGGGCTTTCGTCGATCATGCGGCGCTGGTTGACCACGTCGCTGAGACCGTAGGCCATCCAGGCATCGGCGGGCAGGCCGTCGCGGCCTGCACGGCCGGTTTCCTGGTAGTAGCCCTCGATGTTCTTGGGCATGTCCACATGGGCCACAAAGCGCACATCGGGCTTGTTGATGCCCATGCCAAAGGCAATCGTGGCGCACATCACCACGCCTTCTTCGCGCAGAAAACGGTCCTGATGGTTCTGGCGCATTTCCTGGGGCAGGCCTGCGTGGTAGGGCAGGGCATTGATGCCGTTTTGCACCAGGGTCTGGGCCAGCTCCTCGACACGCTTGCGCGACTGGCAATAGACCACGCCGGCTTCGCCCTCGTGCTCGCGCTCGATAAAGCGCAGCAGCTGGTTGCTGACGTCCTTTTTCTCGGCGATCTTGTAGCGGATGTTCGGGCGGTCGAAACTGCTGATGAAGTGCTGGGCCGCTTCCAGCTGCAGGCGCTCGATGATGTCGGCGCGCGTTAGCGCATCGGCCGTGGCCGTCAGCGCGATGCGCGGCACCTCGGCATAGCGCTGGTGCAGCACGCTCAGCGCGCGGTATTCGGGGCGGAAGTCGTGTCCCCATTGGCTC
Source organism: Comamonas testosteroni (assembly GCF_000761245.1). Lineage (GTDB taxonomy): Bacteria > Pseudomonadota > Gammaproteobacteria > Burkholderiales > Burkholderiaceae_C > Comamonas > Comamonas testosteroni_C. The sequence continues at coordinate 386,094 of NZ_AWOR01000078.1, forward strand.
ACGCAATGCGCTTCGTCGATGGCGAACAGCGACAGCTTGCCCTGGGCGTGCAGGTCGTCGAGCAGACCCAGGAAACGTGGCGTGTTCAGCCGCTCGGGAGCGGCGTAGAGCAGGGTGATGTCGCCGCTTTGCAGGCGCAGCTCCACCTCCTGCGTCTCGTCGTAGCTGAGGGTGGAGTTCAGATAGGCGGCGCTGATGCCGGCCTCATGCAGCGCACCGACCTGGTCGTGCATGAGCGCGATCAGCGGCGAGACCACGATCGTCACGCCATGGCCGAGCTGCTGGCGCGCAATGGCCGGAACCTGATAGCACAGCGATTTGCCGCCGCCCGTGGGCATGAGCACCAGCGCATCGCCGCCGTTGATGACATGCGAGACGATGGCCTGCTGGGGGCCACGGAATTGCTCGTAGCCAAAAACGGCTTGCAGAATGGATTGCGCGGAAGACACCGGATACTCTTGAATCGATAGCTGGTAGTGCTTGCTGGAAATGGGTTTGAGGCTGATTTGACCTCAGATGCAAGCATCAGAACTGGCCCTATTGTGCGCCGCGCCCCGGCGCGCTGCCCGGGCCGGGTTATGCGCAATCAGCCAGCCTGCCCTATGGTGGAGGGCGAAAAATGCGCATCCAGCTCGTAGAGATCGGCGGGATAGGTCAGGCGCACAAAGGTGATGGGCAGCTGCCCGGTCCAGGTTCGGCGGTCGATCACCAGGCAGGGAAAGCCGGGCTTGATCTCCAGCAGACCGGCGGTTTCCTCGCTGGCTGCCTCGGCGCGAATGCGGTGTTCGGCCGAGCTCCAGGGCACATGGTTGACCATCCAGGAGCTGGGGCTGTGTTCGGTGAACGACTCGTGCTCGGCGTCCGGCACGGATTCGAGATTGATCAGGCGGTCTTCGATGCAGAACGGCCGTGATCCCGCCATGTGCAGGCACAGCACATGGACGATGGAGGCCGGCTGCGTCATGCGCATGGCCTCCATGTCCTCGCGCGTGCTGCGCCGCTGCGTGCGACCGAGCAGCCTGCTCGAATATTCCTGCCCCATGCCCAGCACCACCTGGCGCAGATCGGGAATCTCCAGCACGGCAGAGCTGGTTTGCGGGCGCGTCACAAAGCTTCCCGCCTTGCGCTTGCGCACCAGCAGACCGGCCTCTGCCAGCTTGTTGAGCACCTTGCTCACCGTCATGCGCGAGCATTGGTAATGGACGGTCAGCTCCATCTCCGACGGGATGCGATAGCCGGGCGGCCAGCGGCCACTGAGAATGTTCTGTTCAATCTCGGTGAGAATTTTCCCGTGCAGCGACATCGAAGAGTGTTTGTCCATGCAGTGGATTACACCAGCAAATCCGCGTGGGTGCCGCTGTGGTCCCTAGGTGCTCAGTACGGCACGCGCAATGATGGTGCGCTGAATCTCGGAAGAGCCTTCGTAGATGCGCAGAATGCGGGCGTCGCGCACATAGCGCTCAAGCGGCATTTCGCGGGTATAGCCATAGCCGCCATGGATCTGCAGCGCCTCGTCGGTCACGAAGCCCACCATCTCCGAGGCGAACAGCTTGGCCATGGCCGACTGCTGGGTAAAGGGCTGGCCCTGCTGGCGCAGCGCCAGGGCCTGCATGGTCAGCGCCCAGGCGGCTTCCAGGCGCAGCTTCATGTCGGCGAGCTTGAACTGGATGCCCTGCTTGCTGGCGATGGGCTCGCCGCCCACCAGGCGCTGGTTGGCCCAGTCGGCTGCCGCCTTGAGCGCGGCCTCGGCAATGCCCAGAGAGGTCGCCGCCACGTCCAGGCGGCTGTTGTCCAGCACTTTCATGGCGGTCTTGAAGCCGGTGCCTTCGGCGCCGAGACGGTTGGCGGCCGGAACACGGACACCGTCCAGCGACACTTCAAAGGCATGACCGCCGCGGATGCCCATGAGCTTTTCGGGCGACGATATCTGAATGCCGGGCAGCTCGCGCGGCACGATGAAGGCGCTGACCCCGCGTGCTGCAGCCTCCGCATCCGTCTTGGCGAACACCACCATGAAGCGGGCCTCTGCCGCATTCGAGATGAAGTGCTTGACGCCGGTGATCAGATAGTCGTCGCCGTCGCGCACGGCCCGGGTACGCATGTCTGCAGGGTGGGAGCCGCCACGCGGCTCCGTCAGTGCGAAGGCCGCCAGCCATTCCCCGCTGGCGCAGCGCGGCAGCCATTGTTCGCGCTGCGTCTCGTCACCGCCGATGAGAACGGCATCCGTGCCCAGATAGTGAGCACCGATCATGGACGAGGTCGCGGCGCAGGCGCGTGAGATGGCGACCAGCGACATCAGCATGGCGGTGGGTGTGACGCCCGGCCCACCGAAGCGTTCCGGCAGATTCATGCCCATCACGCCCAGCGCGGACAGGCCGGGCACATGGCGCGTGGCGGAAAAGGCTTCCTCGTCCATGGCCTGGGCCACAGGTGCCAGGGCTTCTTCGGCAAAGCGTGCAACGGCATCGGCAACGGCCTGATCTTCTTCGGTCGCGCCCAGACGAATCAATGACATGGCGATCTCTCCTTGTTTCTTGCTATCAAAATCAACCCAAAGCACCTGCTTCGCGCAAGGCGGCAATGGCGTCCGTGCTGCGGCCCAGCCAGCTTTGCAGCAGCAGCTCCGTGTGCTCGCCCAGGGCCGGTGCGCGTTGTGCTCGATTGGGCAGAGCGCCATTGAAATGCACGGGCTGTGTCGGCAGCTGCAGGCCCGGAAGGCGTTCGTCCTCGACCTCGCAGAGCAGGCCACGCGAGCGGATCTGCTCGGAGTTCAGGGCCTGCTCGATATTCCAGATGGGGGCTGCGGGAACGCCTGCGCTCTCCAGCCGCGCGACCACCTGGGCCACGTCGTGCTGCGTGCTCCAGCCCTCCAGCGCGGCGCGCAAGGCGGGCTCGTTGGCCGAGCGGGCTTCGTCGCTGGCAAAACGCGGGTCGCTGGCCAGCTCGGGCAGCTCCATCGCGGCCGCAGTGGCGTCGAACAGCTTCTTGTTGAGCACGGCCAGGGCGTAATGGCCGTCACGTGCCCTGTAGACGCCAAAAGGCGCCGAGAGCGGATGCCGGTTGCCCACGCGCCGGGCAGGCTGGCCGGTGAACAGATAGCGTGACATCGATGTCGCCAGAAAGCTCAGCGTGGTGTCGAACATGGCGACATCGACATGCTGGCCGACTCCGGTTCTCTGCGCCTGCAGCAGGGCCGCCAGTGTCGCCCAGGAGGCAAACAGGCCGGCAACCACATCGCTGACCGCTTCGCCGACCAGCGTGGGAGCGCCATGAGGATCGCCCGTGGCCTCCATCAGGCCGCTCATGGCCTGAACAATGATGTCGTAGGCCGGACGGTGTGCCAGAGGGCCGGTCTGGCCAAAGCCGGAGACGCTGACATACACCAGCCGGGGATTGAGGGCGCGCAGTGTTTCGGGGCCGATGCCCAGCCGCTCGGCCACACCCGGCCTGAAGTTCTCGACCACCACGTCGACCTGCCGGGCCAGCTCATGCACCACGGCGACCGCCTCCGCATGCTTGAGGTCCAGCACCAGGCTTTGCTTGTTGCGATTCATGACTGTGAACAAGGCGCTTTGCCCATTCTTCATGGGGCCGATGGCGCGGTAGTCATCGCCCTGGGGCGGCTCCACCTTCACGACTTGCGCGCCCAGATCGGCCAGCAAGGCCGTGGACATGGGGCCCGCCAGAACCCGGGTGAAGTCCAGGATGCGGATGCCGTCCAGCGGACGGGAGGCAGATTTTTCGGTTGATGCAAGCATGGGAGCTCCGCTGTTGATCTGAAGCGATGTCTGCATGCTGCCCAAAACATGAATCAATGGAAAATATTCATTTCCCATTCACTGGATTCAAAAAATTGATTCAGATAAATCTGCGCCAGCTCGAATATTTTGTCGCCGCCGCACGCCACGGCAGCACGGCCAGGGCGGCGTTGGCCATCAATGTTTCGCAGCCCTCCATCTCCAAGGCGATTGCCGACCTCGAAGCCCAATGGGGCGAGAAGCTGTTTGTGCGCAAACATGCCGTCGGGCTGGACCTGACCGCGGCAGGGCTGGCCAGAAGCCGGGAGGCCCTGAGCTTGCTGGAGGCGGCGCAACTGCTTCAGGAGCCACGCAAGCAGGCGGTTTCCGGCACGCTGAGGCTGGGCTTTCTGAGCACGCTGGGCGCGCTGTGGATTCCGCAGTTGCTCACCCAGATGCACAAGCGCCACCCGTCCATCGACATCGAGCTGGTCGAGGGTGACATCGCCTCGCTGACGCGGCAAGTGGAGCGCGGGGAAATCCATGCCGCGCTGCAATATGACCTGGGCCTGGCCCGCCCTTTGCTGACCATGCACCCGGTTGCCGCGCTGCCGCCCTATGCCTTGTTGCCCGCCAGGCATGCCCTGTCTGCGGCGCCCAGCGTGAGCCTGGCGGAGCTGGCCCAGTCGCCGTTGCTGCTGATCAACCTGCCGCAGAGCCGAGAGTACTTCCTCTCGCTGTTTCGCGAGGCAGGGGTGGTTCCCATGGTGAACTATGAACTGGCGTCAATAGAGCTTGTCCGCTCCATGGTCGCCAACGGGCATGGCGTCAGTGTTCTGACCACGCGGCCGGTGGTCGACAGAACCCACGACGGCAAGCGACTGGTCTGCAAAAGAATCAAGGGCCGCGTCGCCAAGCAGGCCGTGGTGCTGTCGGTGCCCAGGAGCAATGCCTCGGCGCTGATTGCACCATTTCTGACCGTGGCGAAAAGCGTGATTGCACCCGACTAGCGCAACCCGGATGCCGTTTTGGTGCGCGTCCCCAGGAGCCGGCGGAGGCGGCCCCCTGGGCGAGCGAGTTGGCACATAGCTTGCTCTTGTGGATTGTTGATGCATGTCTATACAGCTGAGAAATCCGGCAGCTATGGCGCTCGGGTAAGCCTGTATATACATGTTCAATCAGCAACCGCAAACTTCGCTGCCTGCACTGTCGTGCAAGGCTTGAAGTCCGCATCAACAACCGAACTGCTCTGGCATCGACCGAGGAAAGTCCCATGAAATCGACACGTCGCGTTCCAATCTGGCAATTGGCATTAGCCGCAACCGTTCTGGTGTCTGCTGCACAACATGCAGCGGCTCAGGAGACCAAGATCGTCCTGGGCATGTCGGGATGGACCGGCTTCGCGCCACTGACGCTCGCGGACAAGGCCGGGATCTTCAAGAAGAACGGCCTCAATGTCGAAATCAAGATGATTCCCCAGAAGGACCGGCATCTGGCGCTGGCCTCGGGTGCCGTGCAATGTGCCGCCACCACCGTGGAGACGCATGTGGCCTGGAACACCAATGGTGTGCCGATCGTACAGATCTTCCAGATGGACAAGTCCTATGGCGCCGACGGCATTGCCGTGCGCAACGACGTCAAGAACTTTGCTGACCTGAAAGGCAAGACCGTCGCCGTCAGCGCACCGGGTACGGCTCCCTACTTTGGTCTGGCCTGGATGCTGAACAAGAACGGCATGACGATGAAGGACATCAAGACCGTGTCGCTGGAGCCCCAGCCTGCGGCCCAGGCCTTTGTCTCCGGGCAGAACGATGCGGCCATGACCTATGAGCCCTACCTGTCCACGGTGCGCGCCAACCCCAGCGCCGGCAAGATTCTGGCCACCACCATCGACTACCCGATGGTGATGGACACCGTGGGCTGCGATCCCAAGTGGCTCAAGGCCAACACGGCAGCCGCCAAGGCGCTGACCCAGTCCTATTTCGATGCCATCGCCATGATCAATGCCGACAAGGAAAAGAGCTACGAAATCATGGGCGCGGCCGTCAAGCAAAGCGGTGAACAGTTCGGCAAGTCGGCAGCCTTTCTGAAATGGTCGGACAAGGAGGCCAATCAGAAATTCTTTGCCAACGACCTGCTGCCTTTCATGAAGGAGTCTGCGGCCATCCTCAAGGAAGCCGGCGTGATTCGCAGCATTCCTGAGAACTACGGCGTCATGTACGACGCAAGCTTCATCAAGTAAGCGCGAAGAGGTTGCACATGGAAGCGGTATCACCTTCTATCAAGTCAGCATCGCCCGCATCGGTTCAGGTGGCATCGCCTTCCGTTCGGCCGGCTCGCCGGCGCTACATGGCCCCTCTGGAGCCTGTCAGCCCCAAGGCCAAGTGGCTGCTCGGCACGGGCTTCTTCGTGCTGTTTGTACTGGTCTGGTCCGCCGTCACCTTTGGCGGACTGGTGTCTCCGACCTTTCTCGCCAGTCCGCTGACGATGCTGCGCGAAGGCATTTTGCTGTTCACGGAGTTCGACTTTCACCATGACATCGGCATGACCGTATGGCGCGTCATGGGGGGCTTCATCCTGGCCAGCATCGTGGCCGTGCCGCTGGGCATTGCCATGGGGGCCTGGAAGCCTGTGGAGGCGTTTTTCGAGCCCTTTGTCTCGTTCTGCCGCTACCTGCCCGCCTCGGCCTTCATTCCGCTGCTGATCCTCTGGGCCGGTGTGGGCGAAGCCCAGAAGCTGCTGGTCATCTTCATCGGCTCGGTGTTCCAGATCACCCTCATGGTGGCCGTGACCGTGGGCGGTGCGCGCAAGGACCTGGTGGAGGCCGCCTACACACTGGGCGCCAGCAATACCGGCATCGTCAAGCGGGTGCTGATTCCCGGTGCCGCTCCTGGCATCGCTGAAACCCTGCGCCTGGTGCTGGGCTGGGCCTGGACCTACGTCATCGTTGCCGAGCTGATTGGCTCGTCCTCGGGCATCGGGCACATGATCACCGACAGTCAGGCGCTGCTCAATACTGGACAGATCATCTTCGGCATCATCATCATCGGGCTCATCGGTCTGGTGTCGGATTTCATCTTCAAAACCGTCAACCGTCGCATGTTCGAGTGGAGTTCCCTGTGATGAACCAGCTGTCCATTCAAGGCGTTTCGCGCACCTTCACCAGCCACAAGGGCGTCAGCACCCAGGCGCTGCTTCCGGTGGATTTCGAGGTCCGGGAGAACGATTTCGTGACCATTCTGGGGCCCTCGGGCTGCGGCAAATCGACGATGCTGCGCATTGTTGCGGGTCTGGATTTCCCGACGACGGGGCAGGTGCTGCTGGACGGGAAGCTGGTGCAGGAGCCCGGCGCCGACCGCGGCATGGTGTTTCAAAGCTACACCTTGTTCCCCTGGCTGACCGTGGCGCAGAACATCCGCTTCGGACTGCGCGAGAAAGGCGTGAGCGAAGCCGTCCAGAAAGAGCGCAGCGACTACTTCATTGCCAAGGTGGGTCTGCGCGGGTTCGAGAATCACTATCCCAAGCAGCTGTCTGGAGGCATGCAGCAACGCACGGCGATCGCGCGTGCGCTGGCCAACGATCCCAAGATCCTGCTCATGGACGAGCCCTTCGGTGCGCTGGACAACCAGACCCGGGTTCTGATGCAGGAATTGCTGCTGGGCATCTGGGAGGCCGAGCGCAAGACGGTGATGTTCGTGACCCACGATATCGATGAAGCCATCTTCATGGCCAATCGCGTGGCCGTGTTCAGCGCGCGTCCGGGCCGCATCAAGGCAGACATTCCGGTCCATCTGCCGCACCCGCGCCACTACACCGTCAAGACCTCGCCCGAGTTCATGGAGCTCAAGGCCCGGTTGACGGAAGAGATTCGCGCCGAGTCACTGGCTGCGGCTGCTCACTGAGGCCTGCATCATGAATGCCCGAGACCCTGCCCAGCGCAAGACGGCTCCTGCCGCCCTGATGCCGCTTGCGTTGTATCAGCAGGTCAAGGACCATGTGCTGCGCAAGATCGGCGATGGCTCGCTGGCGGCCGGTGCGCGCGTACCTTCAGAGCAGGAGCTGGTCAACGAGTTCGGCGTGGCGCGCATGACGGTGAACCGTGCGCTGCGCGAGCTGGCCGAGCAGGGCGTGATCGTGCGTGTGGCGGGGGTCGGCTCCTTCGTGGCCGAGGAAAAGCCGCAATCGACTCTGCTGCGCATCGCCAATATCGGTGAAGAGATCACCCAGCGCGGCCACGATCATCGCTTCGAGCTGCTCGATATGCGCCGCGAGTCCGCATCGCCCGAAGTCGCCGCTGCGCTGGATCTGGCGGTCGGCGCCTCGGTCTTTCACCTGCACGGCGTGCACTTCGAAAACGAGCTGCCGGTCCAGATCGAAGACCGCTATGTGAACCCCCGCCTGGTCCCCGACTTCATGGACCAGGACTTCTCAGCCGTACAGCCCTCGGTCTATCTGGTGCGCAATGTGCAGTACGACCAGATCGAACATGTGGTCGATGCAATCTTGCCGACTGCCGAGCAGGCCCGGCTGCTGCAGATGGCCCTCGACCAGCCTTGCCTGATGCTCACGCGCCGCACCTGGTTGCGCGGCGTCCCGATCACCTGGGTGCATTGCGTGCATCCAGGCATGCGCTACCGACTCGGTAGCCGTTTCCGAACCGATTCAGTGCACGGCGGCTGATCCCGGCCGGCCCTTGAATCTCTCAGTACGTTTTTGTTTCTCTTGACTGTATAGACAGGTATAGCCATGAACACTACCACCACCCAAGAGCACTCGAACTCCGAACTGGAACTGCATCCCGGCGAGCTCACGCTGGCTCAGCTGCGCCGCATCCAGGACGGCGGAGTGCAGCTCAGCATGGCGCAGACCGCCTATGTCGCCATGCGCAAGGCCGAGGCGCATGTGCAGCACATCGTCGATGAAGACCAGGTGGTCTACGGCATCAACACCGGCTTCGGCAAGCTGGCTTCGACCAAGATCGCGCATGAGCGTCTGGCCGAGCTGCAGCGCAATCTGGTGCTTTCGCACAGCGTGGGCACCGGTGATCCGCTGCCGGACCATGTGGTGCGCCTGGTTCTGGCCACCAAGGCCGTGAGCCTGGCCCGCGGGCATTCGGGATCCCGCACGGCACTGGTGGACGCGCTGCTGGCTCTGGCCAATGCCGATGTCCTGCCTGTGATTCCCTCCAAGGGGTCGGTGGGGGCTTCGGGCGACCTGGCGCCGCTGTCGCACCTGGCCTGCGTGCTGATCGGCGAGGGGCAGGCCAGGGTGGGCGGCAAGCTGGTCTCTGGCCGTGAAGCCATGAAACACATCGGCCTGGAGCCCTTTGTGCTGGGCCCCAAGGAGGGGCTGGCACTGCTCAATGGAACCCAGGTCTCCACCTCGCTGGCGCTGGCCGGCCTGTTCCAGGCCGAAAGTGTGCTGGCCGCAGGTCTGGTCGCCGGCTGCCTGACGCTGGAAGCCATACAGGGCTCGATCAAGCCCTTCGATGCGCGCATCCACGAGGCCAGGGGCCAGCAGGGGCAGATTGCCGTGGCGGCCGCCGTGCGTTCCCTGCTGGACGGCAGCGCCATCGATCCTTCCCACCCCAATTGCGGGCGCGTGCAGGATCCCTACTCCATCCGCTGCGTGCCGCAGGTCATGGGTGCCTGCCTGGACAACCTCAGCCATGCTGCGCGCGTGCTGGTCATCGAAGCCAATGCAGCCTCGGACAATCCTCTGGTGTTCGACAACGGAGACGTGATTTCGGGCGGCAACTTTCACGCCGAACCCGTGGCTTTCGCAGCTGACATCATGGCGCTGGCGATCGCTGAAATCGGCGCCATCTCGGAGCGTCGCATGGCCTTGCTGCTGGACACCGGACTGTCGCGCCTGCCGGCCTTCCTGATCGAGGACAGCGGCGTCAACTCGGGCTTCATGATCGCCCAGGTCACGGCGGCCGCCCTGGCGGCCGAAAACCAGTGTCTGGCGCACCCGAGCAGCGTGACCAGCCTGCCCACCTCGGCCAACCAGGAAGACCATGTCTCCATGGCCACCTATGGTGCGCGTCGCCTGGCCGAAATGGCAAGGAACACGGCGGTGATCGTGGGCGTGGAGGCCATGGCCGCAGTCCAGGGCATGGACTTCGACCGCCGTCTCAAGAGCTCGCCGCTGATCGAGGAGCAGTACGCGCTGATCCGCAGCCAGGTGCCCTATCTGGACAAGGACCGCTACCTGGCGCCCGATATCGAAATCATGCGCCTGTGGGCGCTGGAAACTGTCTGGCCCGAGGTGCTGCAGAGCATTTTTCCGAGCAACGCGGCCTGAGCCAGCGCCATGCCGTCGCGCCGCCAGTATCGGACAAGAGCGGTCCTCGCGGTGGCGGCGCGGCGCTTCGGCAGCGCTTGCCGGGGTGCTGGCCAGGAGCGGGGTGGGTCAGAAACTACCGGCGAACTGGTAGCGGGATGCCGGGTGCCACAGAGCCGACACCGAGGCCACCTGTCCCTGGGAGCGGGTTCTGCGGCGCAGCACCAGACAGGGTTCGGCGACCTCCATGCGCAAAAGCTCCGCCACCTCGGGCGTGGGCATGCTCGCCTCGATGGAGAAGCTCACTCCCTGCAGCGGTGCCACGCGCACCAGATAGGCATTCGGCGTCTGACTCGCAAAGTCCTGGCTCAGATAGTCGGGAGCCACGGCCGGGTTCACATAACGGTCTTCGACCTGGATGGGGACATCGTTTTCGAAGTGCACGACCACGGAGTGAAACAGATGGGGGGCGGCGCTCAGCTCGAACTGGCGCAGCAGGGCGGCATCGACCTTGCTGCGCTCGAGCCGCTGCAGCTCTCCGCGATGCCGGTGGCCGCGGGCCGCGATCTCGTCGGCGATATTGCGCAGCTCCACCAGGGTGGCCTGGTATTTCTGCTGAGCCACGAAAGTGCCCGAGCCCTGGACACGCGTCAGCGTCTTTTCGTCGCTGAGCTCGCGCAGCGCGCGGTTGACGGTCATGCGCGCCACATTGAACTGCTTGACCAGGGCGGCTTCGCTGGGGATGGCCTGGCCTTCCTGCCATACGCCACTGTGGATCTGCTGCAGCACATGGTCTTTGATGCGCTGGAACGCAGGTACGGCGGCGGTGGTATCAGTTCGCGACATAGGGTTTGTTTGGATCAGAAAAGCTGTCTAGATGATTGACGTTGGTGGGAGTAAATCACAAAATTCGTCTAGACAACTTAGTGGAAATTACTGAAAGTTGTTCGGACATATAAGAGACATCCAGAGGGATTGACGGAGCAATTTCATGAGTATTGATACAGCAACGCTGGGTTCCTCTGGCGCCATCGAGACCAGAACCATCGACATGGTTCCGGAGAGCGAGCGCCACGGCACGCCCTCCAGCCAGTTCACCCTCTGGTTCGGTGCCAACATGCAGATCACGGCGGTAGTCGACGGCGCCCTGGCCGTGGTGTTCGGTGCCGAAGCCATGACCGCCATCATCGGTCTCTTGATCGGCAATATTCTCGGCGGCGTCGTCATGGCGCTGCACTCGGCCCAGGGGCCGCGCCTGGGGCTGCCCCAGATGATCTCCAGCCGCGTGCAGTTCGGCGTCAAGGGCGCAGCCCTGCCGCTGGTGCTGGTGATCCTGATGTATGTGGGCTTTGCCGCCACGGGCACCGTGCTCTCGGGCCAGGCCATCAATCTGATGTTCGGCTTTCACAGCCCTGCGATCGGCATCATCATCTTCGGCGCGCTCACGGCCCTGGTCGCCGTGGTGGGCTACCGGCTCATCCATGTGGTGGGGCGCATCTCCACCGTGGTCGGCATTCTGGGCTTTGGCTATCTGGCCTGGCAGCTGTGCCACCAGTTCGAGGTGGCCTCGGCATTCGGCCAGAAGCCTTTCACCTGGGCCAGCTTTCTGACCGCCATGGCCTTGTCGGCAGGCTGGCAGATGACGTTTGCCCCCTATGTGGCCGACTATTCGCGCTACCTGCCCACCAGGACCTCGACGGCAGCCACCTTCTGGACCACCTTCAGCGGCAGCGTCATCAGCTCGCAGCTGGCCATGACCTTCGGCGTGCTGGTAGCCGCCCTGGGTGCCAACTTCATCAAGAACCAGGTCGGCTTCATGGGCCAGCTGGCAGGCCCGCTGGCGGTGGTGATCTATCTGGTCATCGTGACCGGCAAGCTCACCGTGAACTGCCTCAACGCCTATGGCGGCTTCATGACCGTGCTGACAACGGTCAGCGCCTTCAACCGCAAAAAGCAGTTCACTGCGACATCGCGTCTGCTCTACATCCTGGGCTTTGTGCTGGTGACGGTGCTGGTGGCCCTGCTGGCCAGCTCCAACTTCCTGGCCACGTTCAAGAACTTCGTGCTGCTGCTGCTCACCGTGTTCGTTCCCTGGAGCGCCGTCAATCTGGTGGACTACTACCTGGTTTCCAAGGAAAAAGTGGACATCCCGGCGCTCTATGACAGCCAGGGCCGCTATGGCGCCTACAACTGGACGGCTCTGTCCTGCTATGTGATGGGCGTTGCGGTGCAGATTCCCTTTATCAACCAGGCCATGTATGTGGGCCCGCTGGCCAAGGCCATGAACGGGGCCGACATCTCGTGGATCGTGAGCCTGATCGTCACCTCGCTCGTCTACTACCCGCTGGCCAGGAAAAGCATGAACGTGCCCAGCCAGATGATCTACCCCAGCCAGGTTCAAGCTGCGCCCACGGACGCAGGCAAGAGCTTTGCCGCTACCACTTACGCCGTGCAAGCCGGCTGAATCCTCCCATCCATTCTTGAAGGATACGACCATGAACGCCAACGACGCCATCATCAGCGCAGCCAAGCAAGACCCCCGCTACGACGCCAGCCGAGAAATC
>NZ_AWOR01000079.1 GCF_000761245.1 Comamonas testosteroni
AGAAGCACAAATGCTTCTGGCTGATCTCAAAAGGAAGTCGCGTTAGCGGCTTTTATTGCGCAGTCGCGATACTCGGACGACTATGACTGAGCCATGACCAATAATTATGCGACTACATATTGAACATCATTAGTTGAGGGTTAGATAAACTTCTGCGTAGGCTGGTCCAGCGGCTTCCTTTCAGCTATCGGCATGGGCGGCCTAGCCACAAACTCATCAATTCGGCGCGACTTCGCACTGCGAATTTACGATACACACAGACAATATGCTGATGTGCAGTGGAGTTGGCCAAGCCAAGGTGCTCAGCAATGACTCGCTCCGAAGCTTTGGTCAGCAACAGCCGAAGTACCTTACGCTCGGTAGGAGTTAAGGGCGATTTAGCCACCAACGGTCCACTGGTGAGCATGAGTTGACGGTGAAACCACTTGATGCCACGAAGCGCATAGGCCAGCAGTTCGTAGTCTCGGTCGATAAACACTTTGCGAGAGTAGAAACCGAAATGCGACTCTGCATCTTCATTAAGTGGGAAGCCTACCCACAGAGAATCCACCGTTCCATAGCGGGCGCTGAATATCTGGTAAACCGGTCCATCAAACCACTCCGGCGGCAGATCACGTCGATGACCATAGGTGCGAAATTGACCAATACCGAGCATCGGCTGTAAGAAGGAAATATCCATCTCACGACTGTTCCAGCGCCTTTGCAGTTCCTTGAACGGACCATCTTCAGATGGCGCCTCGAAGGGATAGAGCAGTCGAGTGACTGCGACGCGCCATCCTTGTAGCGGATCAACGTTATTTGAGTTCGAGTCAAGGCGGGTAGCACCACCCCAAGTCGAGTTCCAGGCTCCCACCATCTTGCACAACCGCTCTTGCAAATGTTGTGCGGCCGCATCAGTCTGGCCTACATCAAAGTCAGTGAGTTCATCCCACAAGCGGTGAATGTCTTCTTGAACAGCTAAATCCAACACACCAATTTCCCTTGGGTTACTTATTTATTCTGTGACAACTCGGAGTGTCAACCCTACACATCAGTGGATAGAAGCAACAGAACCTTCTCGATAAGCTCCCCTCGCTATCGACTGGCATCAGCCACGCAATTAAACCAATAAAGACATCTGCCTTGGTACCAGGCTCTGGGACTGTGGAGTCCAAATGAAGGCTGCCTAGGGACGAGGAAGAGGGACGAGAAATGGACAGCATAGGGCAACAGCAAAGCAGCAAGGTTGGAGAAGCAGACAAGAACTTCCGCCGCCACTCAACCCGCAATGTCCGCTCATGTTCGCCGATACCATTCGCTCGGAGACAAACCAAAGCGTGCTCGGAAGAGCTTGGCAAAGTTCGGTGCACTCGCAAAACCGCAACGCCATGCAAGCGCGCCCACGTTCAGTCGTTGAGTTTGCTCCAACAACTCCCTCGCGAGTTGCAAACGGATCTCGCGCAACTCACCCATCACTGTTTGATCTTGAAAGGCAAATGCCTCGTACAGTCGCGTACGCGAACAGCCCGTGCCATTTGCGATGGCCGCAGCGTCCAGGTCGTGGCGATGCGCTTCTCGTTGCATGAATTGCATGGCCGCCGCGTGTCGGCCCCGATGCAAGTGATCTTGCAAAGAACCATGTGGATCAGGCGTACTAGGATGCTCGCCTTCCCGACCCAGATTGCGAAGAGCCAGCAGAGTCAGGGATCGCGTGACATCCAACAGACCAGCCTGCTCCACGGTGTCCACCTGTCCAGGACGACGTGCCAATCGTGCCAGGTGGGCAAGCTGACTACTCACCATAGGGGCCAACGCGCTGTGCGACAAGTCAAAGTTTCCTGGCTCCTTGCCCATCGCGGCGAGTACCTCTCGCCTCGGCAGGTCAATGAAAGCCTGCCGAGCATTGTGACTCCAGCGGTAATGTCCTTTCAAACGCGGCATGAAAAGACCCAGCGACCCCGTCTCCATGTGCTGGGGCTCGCCAGGCGCAGCGTTCAGGCGCAGATCCCCTGCCTCGATCAACGAGATCACCACAAGCTCTTCCAGAGGTTCGGCCCGATGAAAGCCAGTACGCATGTCATAGGCCGACGAACGCGTGCTACCAAAGATTGCACTGCTGCTACGCAACATATGCATGTCGGCGTTCAACGGCACGTCCGGCGAGGGTATGAACTCTACCTGCCAGTGTGCAACCTCGCGCCATGCTTCTCGACGCAGCGCAGGCTCTACGTCGTCGGAATGGCGGTGATCAATCACACAGAGCGCGGGCAGCGAGGATGACATGTGATCGGATTCTACGGACGAGTTGTCCTGTCGGACGCATTTGCTCAACTTTGGGACGCCGGCGTTCAGCACGAGGAGCAATGCAGACTGCCGCCCCCCTAAGCTTTGACACATGTAGCCGCTCGCGTGCGTCCAAACAAAAAAGCCCGCTATCAGGAACAGAGTAAATCGGAACCCGCCATGCAAGACCCACGCACCTACCAGCCGCATCGCCGTCACTTCATGGCCGCTGTCGCCGCCAGCCTGACCCCGCCTGCATTCACACAGCCTCGGCTTGCCGCTGCGATGGAGCGCGGCAGCACTCGCGTGGTGGGCTTTGCCAATGCCGAGATGGACTATCAGTTGATACGCCAACTGGGGGCGACACGGTACGGTGGTGCTTCTGTGGGCGAATGTCTGGCGTTGGCTCAGCGCATACAGAACGGCATTCCGGCCAGTTGGGTAGCGGAGTTCAGTGCTGCGGCCCAGCGCCAGGAAGCTGACGCTCAGGCCCGCGCGCTGCGCAACCACGCTGTTAGCGCGCGCCAGCAATACTTGGTGGCTTGCAACAGTTATCGCGCTGCCGAGTATTACTGTGGTGTGCAGAACCCTGAGCACATGCGCCTGGGCCGCAAGAGCCGCGAATGCTTTCTGGCCGCCATGCGTGGGCAAGAGTTGGAAGAAGTCAATTTCCCCTTCGGTGGTGCACAGTTGCCAGCGTATTACGTCCGAGCACCGAGCCAGCATGACGGTCATGGACATCATGGCCGCCCCAGCAAGACGCTGCTACTCATCAGCGGTTACGACGGCACACTGGAGGAAACCTGGCTGTCCTATGGTCTGGCGGCACTGGAGCGCGGCTACAACCTGCTGCTGTTTACCGGTCCGGGGCAGATGGACACGCTGCGCTTCAACTCCGGGATGGCCTTCATCCCAGAATACGAACATGTGGGCCGTTTGGCGCTGGACTATGTGCTGGCACGCCGCGAAACCGATCCGCGCCACGTGGCGCTCATGGGCATCAGCTTCGGCGGCTACTTCGCCACGCGCATCGCTGTACACGAGCCCCGCGTGCGAGCGCTCATCGCCAACTCGCCCATCATCGATCTGCACGCCTACATGGCCTCATTCGTAGGATTCGACCCAGCCCTGCTGCCTGAGGCCGAGGATATAAGGCTGGAGGACATCGATCACATCCCTGACAGCGCCATTCCCCCACAGACGCGCGAGATGATGCGTAACCTGATCGTGCGGCTGGGCCAGACAAGTTTCCGCCAAGCCTATCTGCGACTGCGCGACTTCCGAGTGGATGCCCCTAGCTTACGCAACATTCGATGCCCTTCACTGGCCCTAGTTGGCACCGGCGAAGGGGCGGAGCCTCTGGCCCAGTGCGAGCGCTTTCAGCACGCCGTCGGAGGCTCTGTCGCACGGCATATCTTCACCATCAATGAGGGAGCTGAGGGCCACTGCCAAACCGGTAACTTGGCCTATTCCGCTGCCGTGTCAATGGACTGGCTGGACGAACTGTTTGGAGGCTGACCATGCAAGCAGTTTATCTTTCTCGGTACTTTGCCGCTGCACTGCTAGTGGTTTCCGTCGCGGCCTGCGGTGGCAACAACGAAACCGATGCGCCTAATGCCAGCACAGTGAGCCAGGCCACTTCTCGGCTCAACATCCTGGTGCCGCAATGGATGCAGCGCACTGGCGTACCAGGCGTGGCAGTTGCAGTGGTGCATGACGGCCAAACGGTGTATGCAAAGGGCTTCGGCCTGCGCCAGGTGGATGGCAGTGAAGCCGTGAATGCGGATACGGTATTCCAGCTCGCCTCGGTCTCAAAATCCATCGCCGCTACGGTGATGGCATCGCAGATGACTTCCGGCGTGGACTGGAGCACCCCCATACAACGCTTGCAGCCCAGCTTCACCTTGGCATATCCACAGCCACGGGACAACGCCGACCTTAGTTTGGGTGATTTGTTTGCCCATCGCAGCGGCCTGCCTGACCATGCGGGTGACCAACTCGAAGACCTAGGCTTCCAACGCAGCGACATCCTGCAGCGCTTACGCCACGTAGCTCTCAACCCTTACAACAGCTACTCATATACCAATTTTGGCCTAACGGCTGCAGCCGAAGCGGTGGCTCAGGCACGCGGTCTTGACTGGGCCTCGATGTCAGCACATTCCATATATCTGCCACTAGGCATGACCCAAACTAGCTCTCGCTATGACGACTTTGCCAACCGGTCCAACCGCGCCTGGGGTCATGTGCAAGTCGATCTTAACTACGACAGTTACGGAGCTCAGCCCGCACGTTATGCCGTGCAACGGCCTCCGCGCCAGCCCGATGCGCAGTCCCCTGCTGGTGGCGTCAGCGCTAGTGCAATCGACATGGCCCGTTGGATGACCTTGGTGCTGGCACAGGGACAGAATCAGGAACAGCAACTTTTAAACCCTTCCGCACTGCGGGCCGCCATGACAGCCCGCCCTGGTGGAGCTTATGGCTACGGGTTTAACGTAGGACCTGATCCACACGGCCATCCCAGCGTTTCCCACTCCGGAGCCTTTTTACTGGGTGCACACACAACCTTCATCTTGTGGCCCCAAGCCAGATTAGGTATCGCAGTGCTCACTAACGCTCAGCCACGGGGACTGGCTGAGGCCATCGCGTTGACCTTTGGAGAGCAAGCCTGGGGCGATGTGAGCGATGTTGCGCCCAACACAGACTGGCTGACCCTCATGCAAGCCAAGATGCATGAAATGTATCGCCCATTGGGGCGCCTGGCGGGTCAGCCAGCGCCTAAAACGCCTACACCTGCCCTTCCCCTGACCAGCTATGCCGGGCACTACGCCAATACCTATTACGGCGATGCTCAGGTAGCCCTGGATAGTGAAAGCAAGGCGCTAGAACTCGTACTCGGCCCCGCCCAGACACGCTATCGCCTCCGCCATTACGACGGCAACCTTTTTGCATTCGACCTGCAGGGCGAAAACGCTCCCCCAGGTTCAGTATCTGCCGTGCAATTTAGCCTCGAAGGCTCTGGGCGAATGCAGGTCGAGTACTACGCCGAAGACTTGGCACACGGGCTTTTCGAGCGCGTTGCCGAAGGCCAATAGCAGGGGGCCCATTCCCTGCAACACAACACCAAACATCTCCGAGGAGTCTCTAAGATGCGCTTTCCCCCTCCACCTGATACAACTCTTTGCTCATTGTCCGCAGCAGCAGTGCTTCTGCTCACGCTGACCTTGGCTGCATGCGACGGCGATACCCCGCCGAGCGCGAGTGCACCCCCTCCTACAGGTTCTGTCGTTTGCAAGGACTATGCAATGCAGGACGTGCTGGTTGCCCCCAAGACGATCACCATCCGAAACAATTCTGAAAGTCAAATTTACCCAGTGCTGGCCACCAGCACCAACGCAGTCAACGAATGGGTGCGAGGCTGTCAACGCACCAACGAAACATTGCCCACAGAATCGGTCTACAAGCTCTATGTCAACGACGGCGAGGGCATTGCGCCAGGCTCTGAGGTCACCATCACGCTGCCGCTGTACAGCGAGCTGGGACCCAAGCAATACATCACCTGGTGGAACGGCGGCCGCGTGCTGCTGGCCGACCGCAACAAGCGCCTGCGCAACGACGAAGACAAGCCCATGGCCACCCCAGGCGACGTGGCCTGCCAGGCGCAGGGCACAACGTGCAAGCTGACGACCTACTCCAGCAAGGTGCAGTTCCCTGAGGACGCGTTTGCCCAGTTGTCGGAATACACTTTTGGCGATGCCGTCACGGTGAGCGGGCAATCTCTGCCGCTGCTCAATCCAGAAAATGTGGGCTACAACATCTCTTACGTCGATCACGTCTACATGCCCGTGGCCATTGGCGTGCGGGGCAATCCCTATATCGGCTACAGCGGCTCGGCCCAGAAGCTGAGCGACTTCCGCAGCACGCTGCGCAGCTTCCTCGATGGTCTGGGCTCGGGCTGGCCGCTCTACAACATGAGCGAGCTGCGCCTGCCTGGCGGCTACAACATCTTTGCCCAACGCGGCGGCTATCTTGTCGCCGACCAGGACGTTCCCGTGCAACCACCGGACGGCAAGAACCCGCCGGTGCTCACGGTGAAGAAATGCCTCGACAAGCAATGTACCCCCACGGAGCAGCGCGAGATGCAGTGGGGCCAGTCCGTGCAGAACATCCAGGATCTGTGGGGTGCCTGTGTTGACTGGGGCAGCGAGAACATCGCCCAATACACCGGCAAGAAGTACCCGGGCGATTGCACCGCGCCACAGGCGATGAAGGACAACATGACCCTGGTCAAGGACTTCTTCGCCGAGAACCACAAAAAGTACCTGGCCCTGTACGCCAGCGGCACCTGCCAGGGCAGCACACCACCGGCGCATGTGGCTGAATTCAAGTACTGGGAAGCCATCAAGCACATCTACGGCTGGGTGCCCTACAACGAAGGCTGCGGTGCAGCTGCCAACAAGCTGAGCGCTACCACTGTCCATGGCCGCGACCACGCATATGTGCAGGCAATGTACATCCAGGACTTGCAATACAACTACAAGCAGTCCGCAGCCCAAGCTGACCCCAAGCTCACCATCAACCCCTACGTCAAGCTGATTCACGATGACCTGGGAATGAGCGCCTACGGATTCTCCGTAGATGACGCAGTGGGGTTCATGAGCGAACTGGGCAATGGCCTGGTGTTCACCGTGGGCGGTGTGCAAGGGCTAGAGAACCCCAAACCCTTCAACTACGCCGACGGTTTCTCGGTACTGCTGGGTGCCCCCGACGTGGTGTCCGAAAACAAACCACTGCTTAAGAAGTACGGCGTCTGCGCCATTGGCCAAGATGCCAGCGACCCGAACTGCAACAAGGACAAGCAGGACGTGACCATGCCCGGCAGCCGCAAAATCGTCGGCTTTCGCGTCGGCTCCGTGCCTTCATATCCCATGAAGGTTCGTTTCACCGACGCGCAGGACAACGTCTACACCTTGCTCATCAAGGAAAAGTTCGCGACCTGTAGCGGAGCACTAGCCAACTGCCCGTCGAACAAGACGGCCATTGTGGACAGCAGCGCATGTAGCGTTGTTACCGCCCAGGGTCAGAAACATGCCAACTCCGACAGGTGGTGCGCAGGAGCCAACCCCAACCAGGGCCGAGACAGCGGCGAAGCGGTTGTCAAGAACTACCTGAGCTACCCGGTTCCAGTGCAGTACATGCCCTGAACCCCGGCCATCTATAGGAAGAGGCTGCTTGCGCTTTTCCTGAAAA
Organism: Comamonas testosteroni; assembly: GCF_000761245.1. GTDB lineage: Bacteria > Pseudomonadota > Gammaproteobacteria > Burkholderiales > Burkholderiaceae_C > Comamonas > Comamonas testosteroni_C. Next base: position 7,510 of record NZ_AWOR01000079.1, read on the forward strand.
GCGCAAGCAGCAATGAAAAAAAGGGAATAACTGTATGCAGAAAAACAAGATCCAGACCGCTATGCTGCCCATCGCACTGGCCTGCTTGGCCTTGCTCGCTAGTTGCGGCGGCGGCGAGGGCGACACCCCACCACCGACCTATGCCTCGCGCTACCCCACGCTGGCAGCGCATGCGTCGATGGACGAGGAGGACTTCGAGCGCTACCTGCTGAACGCAGGCCGGGGCACGGACATCACGCAGGAGACCATCAAGTCGCTGTCGGTCGGCGCCAGCATCGACTCCGCCGCCTCCACCTATAACCTTCGCCCCATCTTCGACCTAGGCCGGCTCAAGGAAGACAACCGGCTGAGCGTGGACACCACCCGCTCGCAGCAAAAAACCGAGCTGAAAATCACCAGCAACAAAACCGCCAGCTCCACCAGCAGCCAGACCACCATCGACGGTTCGGCCTCCGGCTCCTACGCGGGCTTCAAGGCTGCTGCCGCCTACCACCAAGCCAACGCCTGGAAGAACACTCAATCCGACGGATCCATCAGTGTGCAAATGGTGTCGGCCAACACCAACAACATCGCCGCCATCCTAAGCAGCGGCTTTAGCGACGCCGACAACCTCACGCCCTACCTCATTGGCACCAAGCTCACTGACGCACAATTAAGCAGCGACATCAGCGTCGCAGAAGGCCCGCCGACCAGCGCATGTGGCGGTAAAACCTACATCGCGGGCGTGGCGGTCAACCGTTACAAGCTGGCCGATACCGAGCCCTACGCCAACATGCAGTTGCTCACTCGCATGGAGTCCGTCTTTACCGATCTGCGGGCGCAGCATGAGTTGTGCGCCGACGCTGCCATCAAGGCACAGACTATCGGCTATATGACCGAGTTGCGCCGCAAAATCGTCAGCGCCATCGCCGACTTCTACGCCTTCAATGGCGACTCGTTTGTCTCTCAAACTACCTCAATGAACCAAGGCATCGGCAAGGGTCAACTCTCCTTCAGCAACGCCGACGGCAACACCGAGTCGCAGTACGGTGCCTCCCTCTCGGCCGAATACCAGACCGGCGCTTTCGGCGGCGGTGCGTCAGGCTCATTCCAGTACTACAAGCAGAATGGCTGGGCCACGGCTGTGCAAAACGTGCAAGTTTCCGCCGAATCGTGGCCCGCTGGCGTAGCAGACACCTCGGCCTGGGTCAGCAGCCTCAACACCATGCTGAAAGACCAGAGCGCATCGCTAGTGCCGCCGTTGGGCAGCCTGCCCAAAGACCCTGGCGTGAAGCCGCCCACACCCGTTGGCCCCAAGAAAGAAAAGCAGGAAGGCCCGCCGGACTCGGCGTTTGCCTCTTACGCAGACTGGAAACAATACCAGGCCGATAAGAAAAGCGCTAAAGACGCCGACGTACTGGAGCGCGTGCACCAGCGGGTCGAGAACGAGCCTCTGGTCGCCAATGACAAGAGAACCCTGCAAAGCAGTCCAGGCAACTCCGAATACCTGCAATTCATCGCCGAACTGGACGACCTGAAGTTGCGCGCCCGGCAGCCCCAGAAACCGCCGCAGGCCGGGGCAAGCACCGACGGTAACTTAGTGCGCTTCGACAAGATGTACGTAAACGGCTTCGAGACGCTGCCTTACGACGCAGTGATTCCCCAACTGCGCCCCAAACTGGACATTCCGGGTGTGAGCAAAGCCATCGGCAGCTTCCCTCAGTTGATGGAAATGATGCTGACCGTGGAGAAGCTTGGCAAGCTCGACTCATACCTGCGCTTTCTAGCCAACCTTTCGGTAAGCAACGTCACGCCCGAGATGAGCGCGCGCTACCACCAGTTCTTCCTGAAGTCTTCGGCGCGGGCCTATGACCTGGTCACCCTGTCACTTGGGCAAGGAACAGACATAACGCCCGAAGTGCTGGCGGGCTACAAGAAGGCCATGCTCGGAACCAACGCCTCCAGGGCAGAAAGCGAACTGTACAAGAACTTACAGGACTTGGACTATTACGACTACGTGGTCGGCACTTTGCTCGATCCAGCCAAGGGCAAGGCATGGTCTACCGCGCCTGGCGGCTACATGCCACTTCGCTGGACACCCGACGGCGGCACCGAGTTGGTTACCTGGACAGGTCTGCCCGTGGGGAAGGATGATGGGGTGACGGGAGTGAACTTCAGCAACCCAAACATCAACCCGCTATCGCTCTATCAGAGCGCGAAGGCCATCCAGACCCCTTGGTATCCTGTGTATATCTTCAACCAGGGCAACACGCCAACGCTGGTGTTTGTGCAGCACTTCGGGGCCTATCAGGCGATCTACGGCGCCCGCTGGGTAGTTCAACCCTATGGCGACGACAAGTTCGTGAAGCCGAGCCTGAAATCCCAGTGGCCGGAGTACCAAGTAATGGGCAATGAAGGACTGCCATTGCCTGTTGACGCCAAAAAGCCGATGCGCGAGGTTGTGGCGGCCCGTGAGAATTCCTTCTTGGAGCACGTAATGGCTTGGGACTACTCCGTGAACTTTCCACAGTCAGGTAACGACCCTGCACGCCTGAGCAAGTTCAACGCGCTCGTGGTCGTACCGAAGCACTTGAACCTCGACCGGAATCCCGACATCAATACGTGGAACGAAAAGGTGATGCGCGGCAACTCACATTCAGTGGCCTTGCGCTTCCTCGACAACGACACGCTGACCCGCCTCAAGATCGAGAATGACGGAATCTATCGCTCTTTCCGACCCAGTAGCACCCCCTCCGCCCAGCGCCTGGTGCGGCGCGTGCGTGACGGATCGGTAGTCAACGTCACCGAGGAGATACGCGGCGGTGAAGCCTACGTAATGCTGCTGCCGCTGAATGCAGCCACTGCGGGCGACAACCTGAAACAGGCTTTCAATTACGCCCCCGAGCGTACGCCCATGGATATCGTCAACCAGAACAGCCTCGGCATCATCAACAAACTAGCCGTATTGCTGCAATAAAAGCCGCTAACGCGACTTCCCTTTGAGATCAGCCAGAAGCATTTGTGCTTCT
>NZ_AWOR01000080.1 GCF_000761245.1 Comamonas testosteroni
GTCTGTCACTCCTGCATTGTTCAGCGTGATCCGGTTGACCGTGCTCTCCAGGTTGACCGCGGGCGTGAAGGTCGCAGTCCAGGTAATGCCGCCGTCGCTGCTGCTAACAGCGCTCAAGGTGCCGCCACTAACGCTCAGATCGCTGTTGTCAAACCCGTCCACCGCTTCGCTGAAGGTGATGGTGACAGTGCTGGTCTCGCCGACTGCCAGGGCGGTATCCGCGACCGTGATGGTGGCGGTCGGGCGTAGGGTGTCGATGGCGTAGTTGTTCGAATCGGTGGTGCCGCTGCCGGCATTGCCGGCAGCGTCGGTGACCCCGGAATTGTCCAGGGTGATCAGGTTGGTGGTATCAGTGATGCTGGCGGTCGGCGTGAACGTCGCTGTCCAGGTGATGCCGCCGTCGCTGCTGCTGACCGTGCTCAAGGTGCCGCCGCTGACGCTCAGGTCGGCATTGGTGAAGTCGTTCACCGCTTCGCTGAAGGTGATGGTCACCAGCGAGGTCTCACCGACCGCAAGGCTGGTGTCCGCCACGACAATGGTCGCCGTTGGGCGCAGGGTGTCGACAATCACGCCAGACGTTGCACCCAGGCCATTCAGGGTCAAAACCAGGTTGTTGCCGGCAGCATCATGGACGCTGCCGGCATTGAGGTCGAGACTGGCACTGACGCTGATACCATTTGCATCATTGTCACCAGCCTGCACTGTGTACTGGAAGACCAGGGTCGAACTACTGCCACCCGGAACCAGATTGGCGTAACGTGTGGTGCCACCGACATCCAGTGCCAAGCGGGGCGAACCAGTGACCTGCAGGCCCTCGCTCGCATTGACGCTAAAGCTCAATACATCGCCAGCCTTGTAGCTGCCATTCGCCGGCAGCACCACGGTATTGACCACCGGCACCACAGCATCAACCTTGATACCCGAGGTATCGCCCACGTTGTTCAGAGTCACATTGGCATCGTTGCCCACCGTGTCGCGCAGAACCGCGCCGTTGAGGTTGAGCGAGGACCCGAGAGTGATGCCGTCGGTATCGAGCTGGCCCTGTTGGATGGTCAAACGGAATGCCAGAGTGCGGCTGTCGGTCTGGCCCTGGAAGAGTGCGAGCGCGGTCTGACCATTACCCAGGTTCACCTCGATGCTCGGAGGCAGACCGTTGCTGGTCAGCAGTACGTCCTCGTCCAGGGTCACGGTGAAGTCGAGGTTCTGCCCGGCCACATAGGTACCATTTGCGGGCACGGTGACGCTGGTGATGGTCGGAGCGACTCGGTCGATGCTGTAACTGGCACCACTCAGGCCGGCGTTGAGGGGGTTGCCCGCCACGTCGAGGATGCCGGTACCGCTGCCGTTGAGGTTAAGGCCCAGGGTTCCGGTCCCGGATACGCCGCTGACGGTGATCTGGTAAGTGCGCGCGTCAATCTGCTGCAGGACGCTCAGGCTGCCCGCGGCAGTGCCGGTGCCAACCAGGGTGAAGTCGTTCAGGTCGACGCCGCTGACGCCTTCGCTGAAGGTCACGGTGTAGCGCACGCTGCCGGCATTGCTCGGGGAAGGGTCGAGCGTGACAATGGCGCTGGGCGTCGGCGCCACGGTATCCACGATGACGCTGCTGGTGGAGCCGACGTTGTTCAGCGTCAGGTTCATGCCGTTGCCGGCCGCATCGCGCAGGGTGGCACCGTTGGCGAAGAGACCGGTCACGCTGATGCCATCGGCGTCGTTGTCGCCGGCCTGGATGGTGTAGTGGAACACCAGCGTCGAGCTGCCGGAACCCGCGACGAAGTCGGCGAACACCGTGTGGCCGCCGATGTCCAGGGCCAGCTTCGGAACCCCATTGACCAGCACCGCTTCGCTGGCGTTGACCACGAAGGCCAGGGTATCCCCGGCATTGTAGGGAGCACCAGCCGGCACACTGACGCTGCTGACCGTGGGCACCACCGCATCGACCAGCACGCCGGACGTGCTTGCCACGCTGTTCAGTTGGCCATTGATGACGTTGCCGACGCCGTCGCGCAAGGTGCCGCCGTTGGCCTGGATGGACGAGCCAAGGCTGATGCCATTGGTATCGAGTTGACCATTGGCCGCCACCAGGCGGAACACCAGTGCGCTGGTGCCGCTGCCACTGACGTACTGCGCAAAGACGGTGCCGCCGCTGTCGAGGGTCACAGCGATGCGCGGCGTACCGCCACTGCTGTCGACGATGACGTTCTCGTTGAAATTCACCGTGAAATCGAGGTTTTGCCCCGCCACGTAGGTGCCGTTGGCCGGCACGCCGACGCTGGTGACCGTGGGCGCTACGCCATCGATCACGATATCGCTGCGACCACCGAGGGAGTCTGCGCTGCCCACGGTCGGCAACGTCAGGATCGCCGGGTCGCTGTCAGCGTTGGCCAGCGCCGAGCCGTTGAGCTGCAGGGCAGTCCTGCTCTGGAAGTCCAGGTCGGCGCTGACGTCTCCAGCCTGCACGGTGTACCGGAAAGTCAGGGTGTTGCTGCCCGAGCCACTCACATAGATCGCATTGCGATCGACCAGGCCGGTTTCCAGCAACAGGCTGGGAACGCCGCCATTGAGATTGACGAAGACCGACTGATCGAACTGGACAAAAACCAGGATCTGGTCGCCCACCTTGTAGCTGCCATCCGGGCTGCCGGCGCTGACACTGACGATTCGTGGGTTGGGCTGCTCCACCGTGATCAGGATGAAGTCACTGTCGGTCTGGTTACCGCCGCTTCCGGACTGCCCCAGGTCGTTGCTGACGATCTGCAGCGAGGCCGGGCCGTTGTAGCCGGCCGTAGGGCTGAAGCTCATGCCGGCCAGAGCATGGTTGATATCGGCGAGACTTCCATCGAAGGTGACGGTGCTGTCAGCGGAACCACTGCCGACGCTGAACGCCAGGCCGGTGATGCTGCCCAGAGTGATCGTCCCGTTGACGGCGGTGAGTGTCACCCGCATGGTTCCACTGCCTACATCCACGTCCGAAACGGAAATCAGGTTGCTGTTGCCGACGCTGAAGAACAGCGTCTGGCCACCAAGCACCGACTGGCTTCCCGGTACGCTGTTCACCGGGGCGTCGTTCACCGGGCTGATGGCCAGGTTGAAGGTGCTCGACGCATACATGTTGCCGCCCATACCGGTATTACCAAGGTCATCGAGCCTGACCGTCACGGTAACAGTGCCCGATGCATTGGCCGCCGAAAGGTAGCTCACCGCACCGCTGGCGATGAAAGCGTTGATATCGGCCAGGGTGCCGCTGAGCACCAGGTGGTTGCTGCCCGAACCCGTCAGCGTCACGCCGCCTGCCGCCAACGCGCTGAAGGTGCCTTTGCCGGGCAGTACGCTGAAACTTGCCTCGACCTGCCCGGAACCGGCGTCGATATCGCTGAAGCTGATGCCGGTCAGCACCAGGGGTACGTCCTCGCTGCCGCTCACTGGGGACGACGGCACCACGGGGAGGTTCGGGACATCGTTCACCCCTTCGACGTGCAGTGTCAGGCTGCCGCTGCTGGTCTGCGCCGGGCCACCGCTGTTGCCCAGGTCACTCACGCGGACGTCGAGGGTGACGTTGCCGTAGTAGTTCGCCAGCGGCCTATAGGTCAGGTTGTTGCCGGCAAGGTAGGCGTTGATGTCGTCGACCCGACCGGTGAGGATCACGCTGTTCTGCGCCGAGCCAACTGCGATCGTACCGCTGACCGCCACGCTCAGGGTGCCGCTGCCGGCAGGGAGCGTGAAAGTGACCTGAACGCTGCCCAAGCCCGCATCGACGTCGGAGATGGTAATGCCGGTAATGCTGCGGGAGGAATCTTCAAGGAGATTGATAACACCCGGCAGGCTGAGCTGCGGGGCGTCGTTGGCGGCAGTCACGGTCACCGTGCGCGTGGCCACGGCACTCTCGAGCTGGCCATCATGCACGCTGAAGCTGACGCTGCGGGTGGAGGTGTTCGGGGTGTCCGAGCTGTTGCGGTAGGTCACCGAGCGCAGCGCCGCCTGCCACTGTGCAACACTGGCGCCGCCCACGGAGGAGAGAATCAGTCTGCCGGTGCTGGTGTCGTAGCTGCCGACGATGTTGCCCATGGTGGCCGGATTGTTGGTGAAGTCCAGCACATCCTCGAAGAACTGGAAGTTGCCGGTGATACTCACCGTGGCGCCGTAGAGCAGCGGAGAATCGCTGTCCGATACCGTGAGGCCGCTATCGACTACCACCGGCGTGGAAGCCACGTTCGCCCCTTCGACGAAAGCTGCACTGCCGCCGCTGCTGGTGACCAGCGGCGCATCGTTGACAGCGGTAACGGTGACGCTGGCGGTGTCGCTGACCAAGGAGAACGGCGTGGTGCCGCCGGCACTCGAAGCATCTACCTTGGCGCCCTGCTGGCCGGCAGTGGCGCCGCTCTGGTCCCACGCCTTGAACGTGAAGTTGGCGGTGGTGCCGTTGATGCCATCGGGAACGAAGCGCACCCGGTCGCTGCTGCGCAGCAGCAACGCATTGGCGGCGGAGACCGCTCCCACATCCTGCCAGCTGGCGCCGTTGTCCACGCTGTACTGCCAGGTGCCGAGGCCCGCGTTCAGATCGGTAATGGCAATCCCTTGCAGCGCGCCGCTGTCCACATCGCTGACGTTGCCAGTGATGAGGCTGGAAACCGCCTGCCCGGCATTGTTGATGTCAGTGTCGGTCAGCCCGTTCAATGACGGCCCGCTCGGGATCAACACCGGCGCATCGTTAACGTTGGTGACCGTCAGGCTAAAGGTCGTGCTGACGGTATTGCTGGTGGCATCGGTGGAGGTGATTTTAATACTCAGCACTCCCACATCGCCGTTGCCCGGTGTGCCGGAGAACGTGCCCGTCGCCGCATTGAAGGTCAACCACCCAGGCAGGGCGGATCCGTCTGCGAGGCTGGCACTCAGGGCTAACGTATCGCCATCCGGATCGGTAAAGGTTCCGGCCGGAACCGTGAAGCTCAGGCTGCCATCCTGTGCAATGCTTTGAGCCGGGATCGTCGCGGAAACCACCGGCGGGCTACCGGCCGCGATGGTCAGGCTGGAGGTGGCGGTGCTGGTGGCATCATCGTTTACCGTCACTGCAATGGTACGGGTCCCACCCGCCGGGGTGGTCGCCACGTTGACGTACATAATGGCGCGCAGCACGGTCTGGAACGCTTCCACCGTTGCACCGCCAGTGAGGGTCAGCGTTTGTCCGTCGCTGGTCACCGTAATGCCTGCCGCATGCGCAGCCAGGCGGGCGGACCGCGACAGGGTTAACGATTCGCTGCCGATGTTCTGTACGCCGCTCAACGCCAGGGTCATGCTCCAGATACGGCTGTCGCCGTCAGTCTGGGAAAGGGTCGCCAGCGAATCCGCAATAGCGACGCCGTTACTCAGCCCGCTGGAGACGCCTGCCGAATAGTCGACACCGCTGTTACTGCCGTTCAGATCGACCTGCGGCGCGTTGCCTGAAGCAAACTGCGATTCATAGGCGCCAATATCCACCGTGCCCTGACGGATGCGATCCAGCCCACGAATATCGCTATCACCGGTGACATAAAATTTGCTGCCTTGATTAATGGCGTTAGTGGCGCTGGCGGTCAGGCGTGGGTCGGTGGCGGAGATCTGGCCTGCAACGTTGATGCCAATCAGGTTGTTAGTGCCAATAACATTGAGAGCGGGGCTTATCCCACCGCCGTAATTATTCATCACCATGGCCACGTCGGTGGCGTTAATGACCGAGTTACGTACCGTCAAGTTCCAGATTCTGGCGTTGTTGAAGTAATCAAAAATGATCCCGTTTTTTTGCCCGCTGATCGTCACGTTATTGAGGGCAATAAGGGTATTGACCGGATTGGCCTGGTTACCCATGAGGTCAAGCGCGGCGTTGCCGATGGCGGTCGGGTCCGTGTAAACCGATTGATTGTTGTTAACGAAGGCGGTGTTGGTGATCGACATGGACACCGTTTGCATGGTGCCAGAGACAAAGAGCCTGATTACGGCGTCACCATTGGAGGTGCCGTACAGAATATTGTCGTGGAAATTGACCCGATCGAAATCGAAGTTAAATGTCCCGGCTCCCAGGTTGAACATATCGATAATGCCGTTACCCCAGCCATTATCTATATTGTTAGACATATCAACGTTGTAAAGGCGCAGGTTGGCACCGGTCAGGTTCGGCTGGAAGCCAATGACACCTCCGCTAACCTCATTATTCATGGTGGTGAAATTGGTCAGCGTCAGGTTCTGAATGGCGAAGGTGATCGACGAGGTGGCTATCTGGAAGCCGGAGTAACCGCCACCATTGAGCGTAAAGCGCTGGCCGTCAATCAGCATGGTTTGCGTGGGCGCGATAATCGAATTGGCAAGCGTGACGTCGGTCTGGAAGACGATGCGGTCAACGCCGAAGGTATTGTTGGCCCAGTACAGGGCTTCACGCAGGCTTAACCCGCCGCCGTCGTTCACATCATCCTGTATTGAATTGCCAAATGCGGCATCCGCCCCGGTGTCATTACCCGAGGTGACATACAGCGCGGCATTGCTGGTCAGCACGTTCACCGATGAGGTGAGGTTCAGCCCGGTGGTGTTATTGGTGCCGCCGCTGTCACTGACGCTGCTCAGTGTTACTGCTCGCGCCCCTACCGTCACGCTGTCGCTGCTGTTGCCGTAGCGTAACCCGTCTATCAGACCGGCGAGTTGGTCATTGCTGGCGCTCATGCCGCTCAGTTGCAGGGTAACGGTATTCCCCACGCGGGTGACGCTGTAGTTGCCGATGTCCGCCAGCGTACCTGAGCTGTTAGCGGCAAGGCTGATATTGTTGCCCGCAACGTTAATAAATTCCCCGCTGTCGGAGGCATTCGACACTGTTAACGTTAAGCCACTAAAGGTCTGGCCACTGTCGTTGGTGTTGGCGCTGACGCCCGCAAAAAGATCCACTGAACCGGCCATGCCGCCGATAAACACCGGGCTGCTGCCGGTTGCCGCCAGCGAAGGCGCGGTGCCTGCTGAGGCGGTGGTGGCATCCACTTTGACGACGCTTACCGTGCTATTGCCCGCAATGTCTCTCGCAACGACGTACACATCGTACATCGTGCTGGCGGCAAGGCCGGTAAGGGTCAGGCTGAAATCGTAGGGTGCGCTGTTGAGCGTCTGGCTGCCGCTGGCAAAAGCGGTTGCCCCGCTGGCGGTTTGCCCGGCGATCACCTGGGCGACGGTGGGAGTGCTGGCGCCATCGGGAACGACCACGTAATAGACGCCGCCGGCTTCGGTCACACTGCCGCTCAGGGTAAAGCCTCCGGCGGTGGGGTTGCTGGCGGTAGGCGCCTGATCAAATGTCGGGGCAATATCATCCGTAACGACCATCGTCACGACTTTTTCATAGCTGGCACCGCCGTCATCGGTGGTACGCAGACGTATGGAATAGGGCCCTGCCGACATGGTCGAGGCGTTAACCGCCTGCAGCATGTTGCCAGACAGCATGAAGAGGGCGTTATCGGTGCTCCCGTTTCCGCTTACCAGGCTATAGGTAAAGGAGGTGGAGTCCACATCCGTTGTCGACAAGGTGGCGCTGCCCTGTGATTGCGTCAGCACCGTGTTAGAGAGCGTGATTTGAGTCGGCGCATCGTTAACCGGGACCACCGCGACCACGCTGCTGATATTGGGGGCAACGGTGTTGTTGCTGGTACCGGAATCGGTCAACTGGGTCAGGGTGACGGTGCGCGCGGCGCTGCCCGGGTTATCGCTGCTGTTGCCGTAGGTCATACCGGAGAGCAGGCTGCTCATATCGGCATTGCTCAGCGTTGCCCCGCTCAGGTTGATGGTCGCCAGCCCGCCGCTCACGCTGATGCTTGCCGTGCCGTAGCCGCTGCCCAGCGAGACGCTGTTGCCGTTGCTCAGGGCAACGTTCACGCCGTGAATGGTCAGATATTCGCTGGTTCCCGCCACGTTGCTGACGGTGAATTGCGCGCCGGTGAAGCTCTGTCCGCTGTCGTGGGTGTCGGCGTTGACGCCGCTGAACAGAGTTACCGCGGTACCGTTCTCGGTAAAGGTCGGGTTGACGCCGGTGGCGCTCATGCTCGGGGCAAGGGTCGGGGCACGGACGCTGGCCGCATTGATGTTGTCGATGCCCAGGTAGATGACGCCCAAGCCGCTGGAGCGGGTGATGACGAAAGAGTCGACGCCGACGAAGTTGCTGTTGACGGACAGATCGAGGGTTTCGAGATTCGACTGACCACCAAAGATAGCGATGTTGAAGGACTGACTGGCACCCGAGACGGCCACGCCATTGCGGTAGCCGGTTACTAAGAGTGTGGTCTGCCCCTTATCGCTGAGCGATTGCGAGGCTATCGTCACATCGACACTCTTCAAATCGAAAATGGATCCGCTGTTGGAGGCCACCTTGAAGGACTGCAGCGGTTCACCGTCGAAGTTGCTGTCGGCGTAATAGATTCCATCGCCCGTATTGAAGTAGAGGTCCCCCGCTGCGATGGAAATATTGGTTGCCGTAGTGGTGGTGACGGTCACGTCCCAGCCCGAGCCTCGTGCGTTCTGCGCCGTGACGCCCAGGTTGCCTGGGCCGCTGGCGAGCGTAGTGTCGTTGCCGCCGCTACCAAAGTCGGTGGTACCGCTGACGGGTGCGCCGAGCACGCCATCGTAATCGCGGACATCGGCCAGGGCGAAGGGCAAGGCCGCCTCGATGCTACCGGTGCTGGTCTCCAGCACCCAGTCCCCACCCCTGCTCTGCGCACCGGTCAGGTTGGTAGAAGCAGCCACGTCAGCCCCGGTGCTCTTGGCCAGGGACTCGATGAAATCCCGCCCAGCGCCGTCGGCGCCGATCTCGCAGCCGTAGAGAAGAATGTCGCCATCGGCGTTCAGGGCCTTGCCGAGACTGGCCAGCGCCTGGCTGTGGCTGGCCAGGTTCTGGCTATCCAGCCAGAGATTGCCCAGTTGCACCTTGCCGGTGTCGCCGTGACTAAGGACATGTACGACATCGATGCCACTTCGACCGTCGAGATAGTCGGCAATCTGCTGCAGGCCGTCCTTGCTGCTGTCGAGCACCACCACTTCGGTGCCCGGTTTCAGGCCGCTTATCAACTGCTGATAGTCTTGAACCCGATTGTCCACAAACACCACTTCCTGGCGTTGTGGCGCTCCTGAGGAACCCTCGGTCATTCTCTGCGCTTCTGCGGTCAGTGCATGCCGCAGTGCGCTGGCCGTATCCACCGCGTGCTCCGCCCCCCCCGCCGCCGCAGCGTCCGTGGCCGCATGTGCCACATCCACCGCAGCAGCGCCGTCAAACATAAAGCGCTGCTCCAGCG
>NZ_AWOR01000081.1 GCF_000761245.1 Comamonas testosteroni
CTTTGTCTTTGACCGCACGGCCGAAGGACGCCGCATCAAGAGCCTGACGTTAGTCGATGATGCGACCCACGAGGCGGTAGCCATCGTGGCCGAGCGAGCAATGGGTGGCAATCAGTTGCGCTCGACCTGGATCAACTCGCCATCACAAGGGGGCTACACAAGGCGATACGAACTGACAACGGCAAGGAGTTCTGCGGTAGAGCCATGCTGAACCGGGCCCACGCCAGGGGGCAGTTGTTCCTCATCGAGCCTGGCAAGCCCAACCAGAACGCCTAATCGAATCGTTCAACGGGTGCTCCAGAGAGGAATGCCTGAATGAACATTGGTTCACCAGATCGTCGCGGCTTGGCGCCGGGAATACAACGAGGATTTACCTAAAAAGTCCCTCAGCGGACTGAACCCGGCGGTTTATGCCTAAAGGCTGATGTAGAACCCATTAAATTAATCCCTGGACTCCAAAGCCCAGTGCTACCGAAAACGGGGGGGCGTCGGGACCACCATGCGCGCTATGCGATGTACAGCATGTTTGATCTTCGCGCCGGCAGCGACTGATCGTGGTCGTACATCCTGAGGTCGCCGACACCTGATCTGCAGTGTTTGGAGCCACTCGCCATCGTCAATGGCTATCCAACATTCTGTCCACGAGCGGCTTTTGGGCCAAGCTACAGACCGCAGTATGAGGAGCGGTATCGCTTGCAGCACACTAGGGCTCGAAATAATAGACCAAGTCATTGGCGATCTGCATGTGTTGCAAAATGTTTGGCAATCACATGCTTTGGCTTTGTTTGCTTGAGCATTGACGGATAGCAAATATGGAGGAGAGGTAGATGTCGGACGAGAATTTCTCAATACTGCAAAGTGCAGCGTCGATCGAGGAAAAACTTGAGCGAGCTCGCACGGAGCTTTTGGATTTGTCTGCGCGCAACCGCCTACTGAACATACCTCGCTCAAAGACAGCCAAGCATATCGAGATCGTCGACGAACTTTCTGCTCATGTCTATCGACTTCTAGTTCAAGAGTCCAAAGCCTTCACCTTTGTCCCCGGTCGAGTTTCCAAGGCCGATGCAGCTTTGGAAGAAGCAGAGGAAACAGACGAAATCCCGTTGTCTCAGCTGGACCAGCCAGATGAGAGCGACGAGGCAGACTCGACTGGACCGCGCGCGCGGCATGTCGACACTAAACTGCAGACGCGCTTATCGACAAAGGGATTGCAGACCCGTCTATTGGACCTGTATCACGACGCACGCACACTAGAGGAAGAACAGGGCGTAAATGTTCTGTTCTTAGCACTGGGAACCCTCAAGTGGATAGATCCAAACAACAAAGAAAATGTTCGATTTGCACCTTTGGTTCTAGTGCCTGTGGAGCTGGAGCGTGGCGCTGCTGGCGAGCGATTCCGACTCAAAGCCAGACCCGAGGACCAAACAGCCAATCTGTCCCTTGAGGCTTATTTAGACAGGGTTCACAAGCTGAAACTTCCAGTGTTTGAGGGCGGTGATGACTTTGATGTGTCCGCTTACATGCACGATGTAGCGGCAGCAATTGCGACCAAGCAGGAATGGTCGGTTCAATCTGATGAGATCATTCTCGGATTCTTTTCGTTTGCCAAGTTCTTGATGTATAGAGACTTGGATCCGAGCAACTGGCCTGAGGACGCCCGCCTCACCGATCAGCCAATCGTTCGTTCCTTGTTGGGCGGCGGCTTCGCTGCTGCAGAGAGCTTGGTTGCAGAAGAATCATCGATTGACCCACATATTCCGCCAAAGGAGATGCTGCATATCGTAGACAGCGACAGCTCGCAAGCGCTTGCGGTTCACGACGTGCGGCAGGGACGCAACCTAGTCATACAAGGCCCACCTGGAACCGGGAAATCTCAGACTATTGCCAACGTTATCGCTTCTGCTATTGCTGATGGAAAGACGGTTCTCTTTGTCGCTGAAAAAATGGCCGCGCTGGAGGTCGTCAAGCGTCGACTGGATCAAGCCGGTGTAGGTGATGCGTGCCTTGAGCTGCACAGCCATAAAGCAAATAAGCGATCTGTGCTGGAGGAGTTGCGTCGCACTTGGGATCTTGGTTCGCCAAAGGGAAGTTTTCCGGACGCTTTGTTGGCGAGTCTTACTGACCTTCGCGACCTGCTGAACGGCCATGCACAACGTTTGCATGTATCGCATGGGGTGTCGGGTTTTACTCCGTACCAGGTCATTGGAAATTTGGTTCGGCTTCGGGCACAAGGGCAGCCGCCAACTCATATCCAGCTGGAAGGTGCACGCACATGGAGCTCTGATGACCTCGACAAGCGGTTGGCGTTGCTCGGCGATTTGCTAGAGAGACTATGCGAGATCGGTATCCCCGATGAGCATCCTTGGCGGGGTGTTGGCTTGGAGTCCATCTTGCCCACGGAGTTGGACCGACTGTTACCGTCCCTGCACACCCTGTATTCGGACCTCTCGGTGTGGAACAACGAGCTAACCGCATTGGCTGCTCGCTTTGAACTCGATGCTCCGAGCTCATTCATCCACGATGTGAGCGCATTGAATCAGCTAGCGCAGACGGTTGCCTCTGCGCCGTCTTTGGCTCCGCAGGCCCTGGCGTCAGAAGTATGGAGTCAGCCGGATCAGATCGCTGACCTACTTCGCGCAGGAGCACAGCTACAAGAAAAGCTAAATGAGATGCAAGCTTGGCTGCAGTCGGGCGCGATAGACGTACCCTGCAGCAGTCTGCCAAGCGAGC
Organism: Comamonas testosteroni; assembly: GCF_000761245.1. Classification (GTDB taxonomy): domain Bacteria; phylum Pseudomonadota; class Gammaproteobacteria; order Burkholderiales; family Burkholderiaceae_C; genus Comamonas; species Comamonas testosteroni_C. The sequence continues at coordinate 2,731 of NZ_AWOR01000081.1, forward strand.
TGGACAAGTTACCTAACGGTTTTGACCAATCAGGCTTCGCAGCAGCCATCGAATTGAGCACTTTGCTCCCAAAACTCCAGGTTGAAGCTCAGCGGTTAGCGAAAGAGTTGGGTACAAAGGGCTCTACAAGCAGCTTGTTCGAATTGACCCGTTTGGCTACCACCGGTGAGCGCGTCGCGTTGGCTCCGAATGCATGTCCAGAGGCGTTCATTGCAACCATCTGGGAACAGGGCGTAGAACAGGCTGCGGAGCTTGTGCAGGCCGTCGCATCGCTATCCGCTATTCGCACTTCACTGTCTAACAAAGTACTAGATGGTGCATGGGATACGGACCTAGCCGCAGCTCGGCAGACGCTTGCTACCCAGACTGGTGTGTTCCGCTTCCTAAGTGGAGAATGGCGAAAAGCCAAAGCACTCGTGAAGTCATTGGTGCGTGATCCCAATCAGCCGATACCTGCTTTGATCGCCTTGCTAGATGAGCTAGCGCAGGGGCAAAAAGCTATGGCAAAGGTCCGGAGTGGCGATGCATTTGGGCGCTCGGCCTTTGGCACTGATTGGCAAGGAGAACGAAGCCAAGCAGCATCTCTGCTTGCGCTTGTCGAATGGATGCGTACTTTGCGAGGGTTGGGAGCCGAGCCACGCATTCTGGCCAGTCAGATGGCTGACCGCTCAGGCGTCAAGATTCGCTCTGAAATTGTCAAGCGCCTGATTGCCCAGGTGAAGGGACACATGTCCACGTTGTGGGATGCCCTGGATGAAAAAACTGCGGAGCATTTTGCTGGAGAGGTCTCAGCAGATCGCGCTTCCTTAGAGGCATGGCAGCAGATTGTGAACTCCGTCGTGGCTGTTGACGAGTTATTAGGCCGTTTGCTCACAATGAGGCCAGGCTCCAATGAGGCCGTCAAACAGCATGTAGCGCTTATCCTGGAATTGCAGGCCGTTGCGCAGGCGGTGGATCGGTCAGCTGAGTTGGGGTCGTGCGCATTTGCAGATGCCTTCCATGGGCGACATTCCAAGTGGCAGGAATTGCAGGATGCGTTTGATTGGTTGGTCCAACATCCTGCCGCACGGATGCATGCCGCGAGAATCGAAGATCGCGGCCAGGTCGCAGTTCTGACTACGCAGGCTGAAGTAACGGCAAATGCGCTCCACGCCCGTTTGATTCAGGTAGCTCACGTCCTGAAAGCCGATGCCACCACCATCTTCAAAACCGACGATGGCGATGACTTCCTGATCAGTGATGCACTCCGGACTTTCGAATCTTGGTTAGCCAATACAGAACAGTTGTCAAAGTGGGTAGCCTACAGACACCAAGCTCGAAAAGCATCCGAAGCCGGAATGGCTCAGTTGGTTCTTGAGCTAGCGAACGGTCAGTTACCCGCTGCCAGCGCACGTTCCACATTGGAGATGGCCTACTACGAAGATCAATTGCAAGAAGTCACAGAGGCGAACCCAGATATCGCCCGTTTCGATGGAGCACTACATTCGAGAGATGTCGGACGCTTCGTTGAATTGGATCGGGCTCGGATAAAGGCTGCTTGTGTGGAGGTCGCTCGTGCTCACCACCGCGGAATCCCTTCAAGAGAAGGTGGTGCGGGTCCCGTTGGTGTACTTAGAGGAGAGATGGCCAAGCGGCGGGGGCACATGCCCATTCGCCAACTGATGCAGCGCGCAGGCCCCGCCATTCAGGCGATTAAGCCAGTAATGATGATGAGTCCTTTGTCCGTTGCGCAGTTTCTTGTGCCTGGGAAGCAGACCTTCGATTTGCTTGTGATGGACGAAGCCAGTCAGATTCAACCGGTCGATGCACTCGGTGCGATTGCGCGCGCTAAGCAAGTAGTTGTCGTGGGTGACGAACGACAGCTGCCTCCCACCAAATTTTTCTCCAAGATGACCGGCGCAGAGCCAGAGGATGCCGACGAAACAACGCAGGTCACGGACATCGAAAGCATCTTGGGGCTCTTTGTGGCCAGGGGGCTTCCTCAGCGGATGTTGCGTTGGCACTATCGGAGCCGGCACCAATCGCTTATTGCAGTGTCGAACAGCCAGTTCTATGAAAACAAGCTGTTTATCGTTCCAAGCCCCTATACAAGCGAGGCGGGAATGGGGCTGCAGTTTCGCTTCGTCCCGGATGGAGTTTTTGATTCTGGCGGGACTGGAACCAATACAGTCGAAGCGAAGGCGGTAGCAAAAGCTATTCTTCAACATGCCACTGAGCATCCTGAGTTGTCTCTCGGAGTCGCGACGTTCTCCGTTGCTCAACGGCGTGCCATACAGGACGAGTTGGAGTTGCTGCGCCGCTTGAACCCCGTTGCTGAGAGCTTCTTCTTTGCGCATCCCAGTGAACCTTTTTTCGTGAAGAATCTTGAAAACGTTCAAGGTGACGAGCGGGACGTGATCATGATCTCCGTGGGCTACGCAAAAAATGCCCAAGGGTATATGGCTATGCGGTTTGGTCCGTTGGGCTCGGATGGGGGTGAGCGACGCCTAAACGTTCTGATTAGTCGAGCAAAGCGTCGATGCGAGGTGTTCTCCTCCATCACGGACGAGGATATTGATTTGGAGCGAGCGAAAGGGAAAGGCGTGTTCGCGTTTAAGCTTTTCCTGCATTACGCACGCACAGGGCGTATATCGATGGCCCAGCCTTCTAAAAGAGCGATGGACAGCGTGTTTGAGGAACAGGTTGCAGATGCTTTGCGATGTGCTGGTTATCAGGTTCACCCGCAAGTTGGCATTGCTGGCTTCTTCATCGATTTGGCGATTGCAGACCCTGAGAGGCCAGGTCGCTACCTGATGGGGATTGAATGTGACGGGGCCGCTTATCAATCAGCGCGATCTGCAAGAGACAGAGACCGTCTACGACAAGCGGTCCTAGAGGATCATGGATGGATCATTCACCGGATCTGGAGCACCGACTGGTTTCAGCGGCCACAAGAGCAGTTAGAGCGAACCATTGCAGCTGTAGAGGCCGCAAAAAAGGTACTAGATGAGCGCGCTGATAGTCCCTTACGTGCACACCGTGCAGTTCCCGTGGAGATTATCACAGTCGATCGCAACGACGTAACAGAGATTGGGCTTGTTGACGCTGCCGATACCTCGATAGAGCGAGGGCTTTACGTTGAAGCGATACCAGAGCGTCACGCTGAGTATGCACTTCATGAAACCCCGGTTGGTTTCATGGCAGAGCAGGTTGCCAAGATTGTCGAGATAGAGTCGCCGCTGCACTTTGACGAGTTGGTTGTACGTCTCAGGAATGCATGGGGACTACAGAGAGCTGGCGCCAGAATCGAAGCTGCCGTGTTGCAGGCGGTTGATTTCGCGGCGGTCCGGAAATTGATCCAGCGTTCAGGGCAATTCTTGATGCACCCTGAGCGGCCACCTATTTTGCGTGATCGCCAGTTGGTTCAGTCACTAAACCTACGCAAGTCAGAAATGATTTCTCCGGAAGAAATTGCTGCAGGTGTACTAAGCTTGGTTCAAGAGAACCTAGGGGCCACAGACGACGAGATTGCAAGCGGAATCGCTCGAGGATTAGGGTTCAAGAGCACTACTTTGTCACTCAGAAATTCCGTCAACGCGGTAGTGGCGGATCTCGTGGCTAGCAACTCCTTACGTCGTGATAGCTCAATGCTCGTAATTGGTGAGGCCTTGGCAGGCAACTGTGAATCGGGCCGATAGTCAAGCGTAGAAGTTCAGTTTTATCGCCGCTCATTGATCGATCTAGCGAAGTGCGGCCTTCAAGTGTTGAAAGCTTGAAGGCGGCTTTATACATTGAGGCAGTGAGCAACGTAAAAATGCAGAGCAGCTGGTTGTGGCCGAGAGCCTCCATCATTCTGAGATGATGCCTAGCCGATGAGGGTCTTGTTGCAGATCTTCAGTAGCTCCCGCCTAAAAGCTGCTTTTTTGTAGCAGACTGGCCTCCAGTCTCTACGATAAGCAGACTCAGTGACACTGGTTCCTAGACTAGGTAGTGAGTAGCATCTGTCCCTAGGCCTATCTGTTAATTTCCTGCCATGGGCATCCACTAGCACTACGTGGGGTCTGTTTTGCGTGGAAATCAACAGTGACACTTGCACCACACAATAAAAGTGGCCGTAGTGGCCACTTTTTACTGTCGCAGAGTCATGAAATTTCAAACAGCGATCGATCCTTGTCCTTAATCCAGGTCGGGGGCTTACCACGCCCAGTCCACGTTTGGCCCGTGCTTGGGTCACGATACTTTGGCGCAACCGGAGATCCAGCGCTTGACCGCTTGTGCTTCGTTGCAGAAAAGATGTCGCTTTCGGTTAGTCCAAACGCGTCAATTAGCTTTCGGATTTCCTGCACTGCTCCAGCGAGCTCTGCTTTTCTGGCAGCAGCTATCTGCTGCTCAAGTTCCGCACGTTGTGCCAATAATTCTTTGTATGAACTCTTGGTAGCTGTCATTTTTGCTTTCTAAACTTGGTTAGGAAGACGGATCGCAATGGTGACCCGCTAAAAGCTAATTTTGAGGCACATGACGCATCATTGGAAGCTTACGCGTAAATTACTTTTTCGTTAGGTTGGGTCGCGCGCAGAACGTCCAAGACTTTCAGGGTCCCTCAGAGTCTCAAATTCATCCTGAGCGTCTGCTACCTCTGGGACTTTGAGTGTTGATTTCCACTCGAAACGGTCCTCGTCCACGGCTATTTAGTCGCTTTGGAAGGGAGCAATAGCCACTCAGCACCATGTGATGCATAGCTGTATGAGGCCGCATGATGCTGCGCCAGATGTATTGGATGCATTTGCTTACGATGCCGCGCTAGATAGCAGGTGACGCGTACAGCAACAGGTATGTGGCGAGCGGTCGGCTGATTGGGTGCGAACCGGCTGGGCGGACAGTAAGCACCGGAAGGTTATAGGCTTCCTTCACCATATCTACCGCACGATCGGGCAGACACGATGTCTAAGCTGGCCTGTGATTTGCGCTGGAAAACGGCCTTACAGCAGTGCGGGATGTAACTCGCTCAGAGGCGAGTTGCGGGCTAATAACTAGGTGACCCGCGGCCGTAAGGGCGGGGGCACCCACGCCTCCTCAACTAACAGCAGGATGTCCTTGTTGCCCAGGTAGTAGGTGCGCCCTTCATCGGTGATGGAGAGACGGCGCGTTGTACGCTGTAACAGCCGCACACCTAGCGATGCCTTCAAGTCTTCAACCTGTCGCGAGACAGCGGGCTTGGAAAGACCGGTGGAATCCATGGCCTCGATACAACTGCCTACATGCACCGTCGCGACGAGAGTGCGCATAGCTTGAAGTGTATGCATTGTCTCTATTAGGGAGACAATCTGTCTCGTTTTAAGTTGTTTATCTCCTGACGATAAACAAATAAATTAATGCATGTACGTCATGTTGCTCAGGACTTCTGTAATGCAGCCCCCGAAACCACTCATTGTTTGGAAAAAGCTTCATCGTGAGCATTACCGCCATGGGCGCAAGCAACATGGGCTCGGGCTTTGTCAAGTGGCTAGCCAATGACGTAAGAGGTCTGAAGAACGTGCGTTGCCTCAAGCCAAGCGCGGGCCCAAACATCGGCGCAGGCTAGGGCATGCAGATTGCCCCCACCCGGATTGACCGCGCTTAGCCTGTTTTTGAATTTCGGAGATAGCCATGACTTTACCCTGCCTTTTTGTTTCGCACGGAGCTCCTACCTTTGCCTTGGAGCCCGGCCATGCAGGTGCACTGTTGCGCGAAATTGGCCGACGCATAGAAGCGCTGCCTGACATGCGTGCTGTTCTGGTGGTCTCGCCGCACTGGCGCACTCATGACCTACAGATTAGCTGCAGTGTCCAGCCAGAGACCATTCATGACTTTGGTGGCTTTCCAGCGCCGCTGTATGCACTGCAGTACCCCGCGAAGGGTGCTCCTGAAGTGGCGCAGGAAGTGGCAGACCATCTCGTGCAAGCGGGCCTGCCTACCCAGTTGAATTCTGACCAGGGCTTGGACCATGGCGCCTGGGTGCCACTGATGCATATGCTGCCGGGTGCCGCGCTCCCAGTATTTCAACTGTCACTTCCCATCGAAATGCGCGCTGCCGATGCCCAGGCGTTGGGTCGTGCATTGGCTCCGCTGCGCGAGCGTGGGGTGCTCATCGTGGGCTCTGGCAGTCTCACACACAACCTGTATGAGATTCGCCAAGCTGGCGGTAATGTGTCTGCTGATTACGTGGACGAGTTCGTCCTCTGGGCACGTCAGTCGGTTCTGAAACACGATCAGGCTGCATTGGCCGCCTTCCGAGAGGCTCCGCACAGTCGCAGGGCGCATCCCTCAGATGAGCACTACCTGCCGTTGCTGGTAGCAGCGGCCGCAGCCAGCTCAAGCGACCCGATCACCGTCATTGACGGCGGCG
>NZ_AWOR01000082.1 GCF_000761245.1 Comamonas testosteroni
ACACCACGGTGAAGACGGCCTATACGCTGGCGTGATGCTTGGGGCCGCTCGAGCCCGCGGCAGGGCTTGAGCAATCCACGTTTCAGAAGAAGAGAGAGCATGCCCGGGCCGCGTCGGCCATGCTGCGAAAGCTGCTACGCTGCGGCCCAGATTTTTCGCTCTTCTCTTGCATGGATACGCTCACCCCTTTGCGCGCCTTTCGGCGCATTGTTGAACTGGGCAGCATTGCCAGGGCAGCCGATGCACTGGACCTTTCATCGGCGGCGCTGAGCAAGCAATTGCGCGCGCTGGAAGCCCAGCTGGGTGCGGTGCTGATCCAGCGCACCACGCGCCGCATGAGCCTGACCGATACCGGCCGGGCCTACTACGCCGAATGCTGCCGGCTGCTGGATGGCTTTGACATGCTGGAGCAATCGGTGCGGGCGCAGTCCGAGCAGGTGACGGGGCGGCTGCGAGTCAACGCGCCGCTGTCGTTTGCGCTGAGCACGCTGGCGCCGCTGCTGGCGCGCTTTATGCAGCGCCATCCGCAACTGCAGATCGATCTGTCCATGGAAGACCGGCTGGTGGACGCCGTGGGCCAGGGATTCGATATCTCCATACGCCTGAGCGCCGAACTGGCGGATTCCTCGCTGATTGCGCGGCGCCTGGCCTCGCTGTCGCAGATGCTGTGCGCGTCGCCGGCCTATTTGCAGCAACACGGCCGCCCGGCCAGCGTGGCCGCGCTGCGTGGCCATGCACTGCTGAACTACAGCCTGGCACAGGCCGACGACGGCCTGCAAGTTCCGAGCGAAGCACGAGCCAGCGTCAACAACAGCCTGATGTTGCGGGAGCTGCTGGTGGCTGGCATGGGCATTGGTGCACTGCCGTCTTTTCTGGCCCGGCCCGCCATCGCCCGGGGCCAGCTGGAGGCGTTGGCTCTGCAAGACTGGGCCGAGCAGCCGCGCCATGTCTACGTGGTCTACCCCACGCAGCGCCACCTGCTGCCCAAGGTGCGCGCCTTTGTGGACTTTCTGGCCGAAGAGCTGCCTGCGGCCATGGGCGGGGATTCTTGACGCCGGATTAAGAGTCTCTCAAGCGCACGCCTCTTACTCCTGCGAGGCCTGCGCCCTACGCTTGCGGTCCATCAGCCATGAAGGACACAAGCATGACGCAATGCCTTGATTTTTCCTGCGCTCTGCCCGCGCAGGTCGCAGCCCATCCAGCCTCAGATCCGGTCCTGCTCGCGGCAGCGCAGGCTGCTCCCACCATCGATTTCTTCCACGACGTGGTCTGCGGCTGGTGCTATGTGATGTCGCCGCGCCTGCGCCAGGTGGCTCGCGAGCTGGGCCTGCGCGTACGTCAGCGCAGCTTTGTGCTGCAAGCCTCCCGCGCCGAAATGGTGACCAGGTTTGGCTCCATGGAGCAGGCCAAGCAAACCATTCTCGGGCACTGGGAGGCCTGCGCACGGCATGACGACACCCAGCGCATCGACATCGAAGGCATGCGCCGCGAAACCTTCGAGTACCCCAGCGGCCTGGCCGGCGCACTGGCCTGCCAGGCCGCCCAGATCCTGGAAGGCGACGAGGCCCACTGGAATCTGTTCGATGCCATACAGCACGCCCATATGAGTGCCCATCGCAACATAGGCGACGCCGAGGTGCTGCTGGACATCGCCACGCACACCGGCTTCGAGCGCAATGCTTTTGCACGCTGCATGGAAAGCGCCGAGGCCTTGAGCCTGGTCCGCCAGGACCACGCACTGGCTCAGCGCCTGGGCCTTAGCAGCATTCCCAGCGTGATCGCTCCGGGCCTGCCAACGCTGCAGACCCAGCCCCTGAACATGCTGCGTGAGCGGCTGCGCGCCCTGGCGGGCTAGGCCATTTCTTCTCACTTTCTCACTCGCGCCGAAAGGCGCACCGCTTCCTAGGAAACACTCATGAATTTCTCTTTCCGCGCCCGTGTCCGGCGCTTGCCCACCCTGTTGCTCGCGATGGCAGCAGCGTTCTCCGGCCTGGCCCATGCCCACGGTGGCCACACGCTCCCGGCCGGTACCGGCCAGGATGTGGGCCGCAGCCCCTGGGGCGCGGGCGACGAGATCGGCCGCCTGAACCTGATAACGCCTGCCTCGCGCGCTGCCATCTTGCAGCGCATCGCAGGTGGCGAGGTCTATGACCTCGCCACCGAGTACTACGTGGGCATGCCGAGCTGGCAGGACGCCGGCGATCCGCACTACCAGTTCTGGATGACGCACACGCCACGCGGCACCGTGGTGGACGACCCCATGAACGTGGGCAAGAGCATGAACGCCACGCGAAGCTACACGGGCACGGCGTTCTCCATGTACAGCCATACGGGCACGCACATCGACGCACTCAACCACTTCGGCATACGCGGCAGGATCTGGAACGGCTTCAGCGCCGACGAGCACCTGGGCGATCGGGGCTGGCAGCGTACAGGCATTGAGAAATTCCCGCCACTGGTGGCGCGCGGCGTGCTGATTGACGTGGCTGCGGCCAAGGGTCTGGACATGCTGCCCGATCAGTACCGGATCACGCGCCAGGATCTCAGGGAGGCGCTGGCACGCCAGAACGTGACGCTGCAAAAGGGCGATGTCGTGCTGATTCGCACGGGCCGCATGAAGCTCTACGACCAGCCGCAGGCCTATATGGCCAAACCGCCAGGGCTGGGCCTGGATGCCGCACGCTTTCTGGCCGAGGATGCGGGCGCCATGATCATCGGCGCCGACAACCTGAGCCTGGAGACTTTCCCCTCAGAAGTGGACGACGACTATGTGCCGCTGCACAGCTATCTGCTGGCCCAGCAAGGCATACCCATCATGGAGCTGGTGGCGCTGGACGCTCTCTCGCGCGACAAGGTCTATGAGTTCGCCTTCATCGGGGGGCCGCTCAAGATCCGCGGTGGCGACGCCGCGCCGCTGCGCCCGATTGCCATTCCGGTGCGCTGAGGGCCGCGCTTGAGGCAGCGCTTGCCGCAGCCAGTCCCTGAGCGCAGGTAGCGCAGGGCTGGTCAGAAAAACAGTGTCCGCACCCAGGGCGCGGCCAGTACGTTGACGGCACCGGCAATCATCATCACCAACGATGCCATCACGGCCTGCACCTCGCCGGCCTGGCGCGCGCGGGCCACGCCGCTGCCATGGGCGGCTCCGCCCCAGCTGGCGCCCGTGGCCAGCTTGCTGCGGATGCGGGGCAGCACACGCAGCACGGTCTCGCCCAGCAGCATGGCACTGACACCGGTCAGCAGCACGAACAGCGCCGCCAGATCGGTGGGGCCGCCCAGCACTTTCTCGGCCTCGATCGCAAACGGTGTCGTGATGCTGCGCACGGCCAGGCCTTTTTGCAGCGCCTCGGACAGGCCGAACATATCGGCAAACGCAATGGTGGTGGAGATGGAGACCAGGCTGGCCACGACCACGCCGGTGGCTATCGACATCCAGTGCTTGCGCAGCAGCTTGCGGTTCTCGTACAGCGGCAGTGCAAATGCCACCGTGGTGGGGCCCAGCAGCCAGACCAGCCAGTGTGTCTGGGCGATGTACTGCGGGTAGCTGACATGGGTCAGCAGCGACAGGCCGATCAGCACCATGGGGGTGGCAACTATGGGCATCAGCAACGGGTGGGGATGCTTGCGATACAGGCGCTTGTTGACCCAGTAACAGGCAACGGTGGCCAGCAGCGACAGCAGGCCGATGACTTCATTGGACAGCATGGCTTACTCCTCATCCAGGGCCGAGGCATCGCGGCTGGACTTGCGCCTTGCCAGCCACAGCTCGAAGCGATAGACACGATCGACTGCCAGCGCGGTCACGGCCATCACGCAGGCTGTGCTGGCCACGATGACGGCCAGAATGCGCAAGCCCTGGTGGCGGATCAGATCGGGGTATTCGGTGACCACCAGCATGGCGGGCACGAAGAACAGCAGCATCTCGGCCAGCAGCCAGTTGGTGCCGCTTTGCAGCCAGCGTGCCTTGACCAGGCCCGAAAAAAGGCCCACGGCCAGCAGGCCGAAACCGATCAGACCGGCGGGCATGCTCCAGCCGAAATGCTGACGCAGCACATCCATGGCAATCCAGATGGCGCTGAGCAGGCACACTTGCAGCACGGCCTTGAGCAGTTGCCAGAGTGTTTGGACAAGAGAATGGCTGCTGCCCTGGGCGCGAGGGGCTACAGCTTCCGTAATCTGTGACATGGGTGAAATTCTAGGGTTTTTACCTATATTCACAAAATGACTTATTTTTATTTTTTCCATGCGTAAAAGGAATTGTCATGGACTTGCGCGCCCTGCGCTATTTCATCGAGGTTGTGCGTCAGAACGGTTTCACCCGCGCGGCAGAAACCCTGCATGTGACCCAGCCCACCATCAGCAAGATGGTCAAGGCGCTGGAAGATGAATTCGGTGGCCGTTTGCTGCTGCGCGAGGGGCGGGGCGTGCAGCTCACCGATGCCGGCCAGGTGGTCTATGACCGCGGACTGGAGATTCTTGAACAGGCCCAGCTGCTGCGCCGGCAGGTGGCCGAGGTGGATCACATCACGCGCGGCGAGCTGTCGCTGGGCATCATGCCCACCACGGGCCATTACATGGCGCCGGTGATCGCGCTGTTCCAGCAGCGCTATCCGGGGGTGAACCTGCAGGTCAACGAGCAGGGGGCGCGTGCCCAGTACCAGCTGATCCAGGAAGGCAAGCTGGATATGGCGCTGGGCCTGTTCTCCGCCCCCGATCCTGCGCTGGAGCGCTACACCGTGGCGCGCCAGAAGACGCGCGTGGTGCTGCCCGCCCAGCAGGTGACAGACCCGGGCCAACCCATGCGCTGGAGCGATCTGCGCGAGCTGCCGTTTGTGCTCTACACCTCGGACTTTGCGCTGCACGAGCATGTGCTGCAGCAATGCGAGGCAGCGGGCTTCACGCCACAGGTCAAGCTGCAGACGCGCTACTGGGATTTCATAGGCCATCTGGTCGCAGCTCAGGTGGGCGTGGCCGTGATGTTCGAGCATGTCATCGCCCGCTATGACCCGCAGCGCGTGGCCAGCCGTCCGCTGGTGGAGCCCGAGATCCCCTGGGATGTGGCGCTGATGTGGCGGCCCGGCTATCTGTCGCGTGCGGCCCAGGCCTGGCTGAACTGCGTGCGTGAGGTGTATCCGCAGCCGCTCCTCGGTGCTGCGCTCCCGGATTTTCAATACTAATAGCTGTATTCCTATGTCCAGCAAGCGATACAAGGCTTCTTGATGCTTGATGTCAGTCCAGGTCTTTGTTGCTAAGCTCGCTGCCATGCCCCGCCCGTTCTCTTCCAATCGCTCCAGCAACTTGCGCCGCAGCACTGCGGTGCGCCAGCCCGCGCCCCGGCCCGAGGTCACGCGCCTGCTGTGCTTTCACAAGCCCTATGGAGTGCTCAGCCAGTTCACGCCCGAGGGCAAGTGGCAGGGCCTCAAGGACTGGATCGATGTGCCCGGTGTCTATGTGGCGGGCCGGCTCGATGCCGACAGCGAAGGCCTGCTGCTGCTGACCAATGACGGCCAGTTGCAGGCCCGCATTGCCGATCCGCGCCACAAGATGGAGAAGACCTACTGGGTGCAGGTCGAAGGCATGCCTGACGAAGCTGCACTGCAGCGCCTGCGCGAGGGCGTGGAGCTGAGCGACGGCAAGACCCTGCCCGCCAAGGCCCGCCTGATAGACCCCCAGCCCAGCATGTGGCCGCGCAACCCGCCGATTCGCGTGCGCCAGAACATTCCCGACTGCTGGATCGAGCTCGTCATCCGCGAGGGCAGGAACCGCCAGGTTCGCCGCATGACGGCCGCCGTCGGGCACCCCACGCTGCGGCTGGTGCGCATGGCCGTGGGGCCTTACTCGATTGAAGGGCTGGAGCCCGGCCAGTGGCTGGATGTGTTGCCGCTCAGTGGTTCTTAGCGCAAAGTATCGAGCCGCTGCAGCTCATCTTCATCTTTCGGCAAGGCCGCTGCCTGCCAGCGCGGCAGAGCCGGCCAGGGGCGAAAGCGAATCCAGCCCACTTGCACCTCCTGCAGATTGCCCCGCAGCAATGGAAGAGCGGTCGCCAGCTCGGATTGGCGAGTCCGCACGCATTCGCGCAGCGATTGCATGGCTTGCTGGCCACGTCCGAAAAAGCGCTGTCTGCCCAACCAATCGGGGGACGGCTGGCATTGGGCATAGGCCAGTGGCAGGCTGCTGACCTCTCCTTCCACCACGGAAATCAGGGCCTGCAGATGCATGTTGAGCTGCTCCTGCGGCATCAGGCCCGCCAGTTGCACCTCCAGCGCATCCTCATGAAAACGATAGCGTGCGGGCAGCGCGGCGCTGAGGGTATAGCTGCCGCCGCTGCGCGAGCGGGCACGGTGACTCAGGATGCGGCTGCCTTGCTCCAGCATCGGGCGGACCAACTGCAACAAGGCCTGCTGGTGCTCGGCATCGTTGTGCTTCAGGGGGATGCGCAGCCGCGTGCTGTCATAGCCGCGCCATTGCTCGCGCCAGACCATCCAGCCCGCCGTATGCGGTACGAAGAAAATCAGGGTGACCACGGACAGCATGGGCACAATGCCCGCCGCCAGCGACCAGGCCGCCCGGATCTCGGCAGCGGCAGCGGCCTCTTCACCCAGGCTGACGAGATTGCCGCTGAGCTTGATGAGGGTGGCAAGACTGATGACAAATACCAGACCACAGATCAGAGAAAGCTGCTCGGGCGAATAAAGGCTATCGGGCAGATGAATCAGGGTGGCCAGTGCGGCGGCGCATCCCAGCAGAACCACGGCTGCGGACAGCAGATAAAACAGGGCGCAAGGGGCCTGCTGCTGGATATCGAGGGCCGGGTTCTGCTCCAGCTCGCGCAGCAACTGCCTGCGGCGCCACCAGCGCAGCGGCTGCCAGAGCAGGGCGCTGACCGCCAGGCCGGCGAGCATGCTGATGAGCAGCGCCGAAAAAGCCCATAGCAGCAAGGCTGCCACCAACAAGATACCCAGTCCGACCAACCAGTTCATTACCGCGATTGTCCTTTTGAATTGATAGCTGCTTGCGCTTGATGAGCCATCGTTTCAGCGTGTTTTACATGAAAAAACGCGCTGCCTGCAAACGCAGGTCAGCGCGATGCTTGCAGGCAGCGGATCAGCTGCAGGTCTTGTTGTTGGCGCCGTGCATGCCGGCGGCCTTGGCATCGGCCTCGCTCATGTACTTGCCGTTCTTGGTCGTGCCGTAGAAACGGGTGCCGGGGCAGTGATAGATCTTGCTGTCCTCATTGGCCCAGACCTTGCCTGCACCGCCGCCAGGTGCGGCGGTCGCGGCCGGCTTGGCGCCCGCAGCAGCCTTGGCAGTGGCCTGCTGATCAATGCCCTTGCGACCCGAGCAAGCGCCTTTGGAGGATGCCGCGCTCATGGTGGAGCCATCCTTGCAGACAAAGGTCTGCATGTCCGCCTTGGCAGCGGCAGGGGCAGCGGCAGGGGCCGGCGCTGCCTTTGCTGCGGGTTCTGCCGCCGGCTTGGCGGGCATGGGGGCTGTTTTGGCGGCTGGTGCGGCAGGCGCCGCTGCCGGTGTCTGAGCAAGGCTCGCCCATGAGCTGCTGACCAGGGCTGAAGCCAGGCAAATTTTCCATAAATTGCGCATACGAACTCCCTCCAGTGATGTGAGGTCACAAGGCGTGACAGGCGCATGCTGCTATGGAAGACCTAATTCCGCAAGCCTCGGCCGTCAGGATTCAGGTACCGCTGACATAGGGGTTGAGCTTGCGCTCGCGGCCAAAGCTGCTTTCCGGGCCATGTCCGGGGATGAAGATCGTCTGGTCACCCATGGGCCACAGGCGCTGAACGATGGAGTCGATCAGCTGCTGATGATTGCCCTGCGGGAAGTCCGTGCGGCCTATGCTTCCGGCAAACAGCACATCGCCGACAAAGGCGCGGTCGATCTGCGGTGAGTGGAAGACCACATGGCCGGGCGTGTGACCAGGGCAGTGGCGCACGTTCAGCGTTTCCTGGCCGATGCTCACCGTATCGCCGTCATGCAGCCAGCGCGAGGGCACAAAAGGCTCGGAATGGGGAAAGCCGAACATGGCGCCCTGCTGGGGCAGACCGTCGATCCAGAACTGGTCGCCCTCATGCGGGCCAATGATGGGCAGCTCGTACTTGGCCGCCAGCTCGCTGGTGCCGCCCGCGTGGTCGATATGGGCGTGGGTGATCCAGATGGCCTTGAGGTTCAGGCCCAGGCGTTCCACCTCCCACTCGATCTGCTCGATATCTCCGCCAGGGTCGATGACGGCCGCATCCATGGTCTGGTCGCACCAGACGAGAGAGCAGTTCTGTTGAAAGGCTGTGACGGGGACAGTGTGATATTGCAACATGGGTGACTTGTATTTTTCGGGCGTTTGCGTAGTCTCGCGGGCTGCGAACCCCGCAAGCATGACACGGCATGGCCGAGGCATCACAAATGCCCGCTCAGATTTCGGCGTCATCCCTCATTTGAGCTAGCATGGATGCGAGTGCCCCATTTTGGTGCGGGCTGCTAAAACGTATTTGTGCTGCAAGGCAGCGGGCATTCGCTTCACGGGAGGCGGCCCGACACAGTTTCAAGATCGTTCAGGCCGTGCCAATGCCCATGCAAGCAAGTTCCTCCTGCGGTAGGAATGGTTGGGAGCGGGTCGGCCTGAATGGAACCAGTTTTTAAACTCCAGGAGACTCCTGATGTCTACCTCCTCCAACCCGCCGACCGACGTCCAGCGTACTGACGCCCAGCGTAGTGACGCCCAACGCATCGGCATCCCACGGGAAACCTTCCCGCTGGAAAAGCGCGTGGCCACCGTGCCCGATGT
>NZ_AWOR01000083.1 GCF_000761245.1 Comamonas testosteroni
GTCGATGGAGGGCTATGTCTTTGGTGAGTTAATCGACACCGACAAAGTGCTGCCTACTTCAGCCCATGCCACAGAGCCCTCCTAAGAGTGGTTAGTACCACTGGTCCACGATGCATGCACAGATGATTGCAGCAGCCAGCTTCAGCAACGCTTCGTGGATATCCAGCCACATTTCAAAGCGGTTGCGCAGCTTGTCAAATCCTGCAAACCATTCATGTGTGCGCTCTACAACCCAGCGATGCTTGTCTAGCTTTTCGCTGCTCTCGATACCCCGCCGTGCAATCCGGTTGTCAATGCCTCGTCGTTTGAGATGGGCGCCGCAGCGCTTGTAGTCGTAGCCTTTGTCCGCAAGCAGCTTCACCGGGCGCTTGCGTGCCCGTCCATGCCAGCCCGTGATGGCTGGAATCGCATCCATGCATTTCTCGAACATCATGGAGTCATGCCAGAGGCATTCCACTGCCGAGGATCACCAGTGGAATGCCTCTGGCATCTGCGACGAAGTGACGCTTGGTGCCAAGCTTGCCTCTGTCCGTGGGGTTTGGGCCCGCTTCCTGGCACCCCAGTGCCTGGCACCGTGGGCAGCTATCGATGCTGGCTCGGCTCCAATCAATCTGGTCATGCTACCGCAGACTCACCAGCGTGGCTTGGTGCAAACGCTGCTAGGCGTCATTGGCATTCAATGCACGCAAGCGCCGCCAGCAGGCTATACCACTTCCATAACCGAAGGACTGAGGAAAATCTTTCCATGGGATGCCTGTTTGCAGCACGCACAGGATGCCATTGAGCGCTGCTTCACCGCTCACAGTTAGCGTGCGTGCGCCTCCTTTGACGGAAGGGGCTGCAACTGCCACCACACTTTTTTGCTAACGGACTGCCTTGCCTTGAGGGCCAGAAATATAAATGCTTATGGCTGATCTCAATGGGAAGTGGCGTTAGCGGCTCTTAGCAAAGCTGTGGTGAGAAAGCTCATGCACTATGCATAATATCAATGCTCTCGTTAAGTTGAGTAAAAATATAACTAAACATAGCGCTGAGAAAAACCATAGGTAGTTATACTGACTTTTAGAGCAGTAAACTGATTTTAAATTGATTTGAGAGAATCTTAGTAACTTAGAGAGCAGCAATGTTTGGTAAGCATGAATATTCTGTTGTTGGTCATAGTAGGGTTGATATGGGGAGGTACTTGGGCATCATTGCCGGTGCACTGAGTTCTTTACTGGCGACTGCCATTGCTGCAACTGTCGCATTGGCAGCAGCAGAAGGCATAACATTGGGTAGCAAGCTAATATTGCCAGCTACTTCGACATTATTTTATGCTATTGGCTACTACCTATTTGATCGGCATGCATGGAAATGGTCTTGGGTTCAGAGGATTTTTAATATACCTTGGTTAGGGGGAGATTGGGCCTGTAGCGGGAAGACGTTTGATGAGGAGGGCAACGTCACATACAACTGGGAGGCAAAAATCACAATTGTTCAACATTGGGAGAAAATATCTGTTCAGATTCAAACCGCCCAATCGCGCTCATACAGTGTCGCAGCATCAATTATAAAAAATGACAATGCTGGACCAATATTAATGTACAGTTACAGAAATGAACCAAGGATGGGGGAGCCAGAGTTGAAGGCGCATTTCGGTTATTCTGAGTGGCACTTTTCAAGTGATTTAAAAACTGCATCCGCAAGCTATGTAAATGGCGGCGGACGTCGCACGAGCGGAATCATGGATATTACAAAGGTTGAGCAATGAAGAAAGATTACGAAGCTCGCATCAAGGCGATGAAGGCACGTAGACAGAATGATGGTAAAAATGTAAGCCTTGAAAAGATGCTCAAGGAGAGTAGTGCTGATTACATTAATCAGCAAGTCCTCCGTTCCTACGCGACAGAAGATTATGAGAGGCGTGGGAAAACCAGTGCATTGAAATATGCACTAGGCGCGATGCAGGAGGTCGATCCTCAGTACACAAACGTCAGCTTGGGGGAGGCCGGTAGAGTATCAAGGCAAGTTGAAGAAGGGCTGGATAGAACGTATGGGAAAACTGTAGAGACAAAACTTCAAGGTTCGTTGCCAATAAATGTACATTTGCGTCGGTCAAGCGATGTCGATATTCTGGTTTTTCCGAGTAATTTCTTGGTTTACAGTCCTGCCGGTATATTGGCATCAACTTATTCACCTTCAAACTTGAACAAGGTTAATGTCACTATAGAACTACGTAGGCAGTGTGCCCAGCATTTAACGAATGCATACCCATCTGCAACGGTAGATGATTCAGGTTCTAAATGCATCACCATTACGGGTGGGTCTTTGCGACGAGATGTCGATGTGGTTCCCGCATTGTGGTACGACACTGCGGCTTATCAAAGTAGTAAAAATATTAAAGATAGGGCAGTGGAGGTCCTGGATAAAAAGAAATGTGAGTTTAATGACAATATGCCATTTTTAGTTCAGTACAATATAAATAATAAAGATGAATTGACATTCGGTGGATGCAAGAAAGCAATTCGTTTGCTTAAGACACTTAGAGCCGATGCTGATGATGAGATTGATTTTTCCAGTTTCAATATTATGTCCATAATCTACAATATGGATAATGGCGAGCTAAGACATCAACGATTATACGAAGGGGCTTTAATTGTATCTATTAATAATTGGTTAAATTACCTTGGAGCAAACTTACAGGTACTGCGTTCGTTGGATGCCGTTGATGGAAGTCGGAAAGTCATTCAAAGTAGTAAGGATGAAGCGGAATTTCAGCTTCTCCGTTCTGAATTGAACGATTTAGTTGAGCAAATTTCCGTAGAAATTGCTCCGGAGGTGGGACAGTTACTTCGTGAGCCAGTACTCCGCAATTACGCGTTTTACTAGTTTTAAATTCCCTGTTTTTACTTGAATCGCCCCTGGATTTTTGGATGCTATTTAGTTTCAGTAAATCCACCAAAGTAGTGGCTTTACTAGCGATTTGCTGATAGTAGTTTACCTTAGCCTTTCCCTATGGTATGTGGCCGATGGTTCGAGTGGGCGAGTGTGATTGAAGCAAGGGAGTCATTCGGGCGTTGCAATCTCCACTGCATGCTTGGTCTTCCACAGCTCCCGGCAGTGAATCTTGGTAAGCCGGTAATTCTTGGCTGAAATCGTCTTGGAAAATTATAAAATTTGGCCTAATCTCCGATAATTTGTTATCTATCTGTATTTAATATAAATCTAAATTTGAATTTAAAGTTTAGATTTCTACTCGCAAAAAACCCAAATGACCCCGGAATTGTGTAGTCCTTTTAATATTGAGTTCCTAAGTATATTCTCATTCGAATGTTTTCGTCTTAATAAAGATTCACCGAAATACTTTGGTTTTTCAGAAATTATCAGTGGTCTTGCATTAACAATGGTAGTGTGGACATTTGCTGATTTTCGATATAAATTTCGCATTGATACAGCGGCTATTCCGGTGAGGAAGGCATCGGTACTGATAACCATTTTGGTGGGTGTCTTGGCACTACTGACTGACTACTGGCGAGCTAGCCAATCGCGAGTGCCTGCAGGGAAGTGGCTGACGCCCGAGTCATGGCAATTATTGCTAGGTGGTGCTTTTTTTATAGTTCTGGCTATTTGGCTTTGGGCAGCTTTCTTTTCCCCTGCCAGATTTAATCGCTGGAATTCTGCTAGATTCGCGCGAACTGTGGAAGCGTGTTTGTTGCGAGGATCTTCGACAGAACTAGCAATTATTAGTGATGAATTATCCAGATCTGTGTCGAGGATCGTGTGTTCTATGCCCGACAATGATTACAAAGGTGAAATCACAGCGATGCAGACTGATGCGATGAGGCTGCTTTTGGCCATGGGAAGTCCGAAATTTTGCAGGGCAGTTGTCGAGGACTCTCCGAGGTCGATCATCATGCTGTTCAATGCTGTGCATACTCAGTCGAAATACAACGATGAAATAAAAATTATTGCCAAGAATCTCGTAACTGCGGCGCTTGCAAATAGAAATTCTTTTTTGTACCATGAGAATGATTTTTATTCTTCGGGGCTTGAAGGTATAACCCAACCTGTGACCACAGCGTTGTGTCAATCGCCAAAACTAGTGAGGAGTATAGAAACCTTATTAAACCCTGAATATTCTCGGAGAGACCCTTGGGACTTTGATCAGTGGAATGCATACTTTCGACTGTTGCTCAAAGTATTTTCTACCCACGTTAGAGGTGGTCCAACCGAAAGCGCTAGTTCACTGCATTGGGCGTTTCTGAAAATTTCATGGATTTATTCCGATCTCAATAAGGAACTTAGATTGGATGACCTGAGGCCCGGCGATGATTTGGAGCGGAAGCTACGATTGCTGGGTGAGTTAATTATTGACATGGTTAATGTCGTAAATGATGCTGTTAAGGATAATATTGATTATCCTCAACACATTGTACAAGACATTGCAAAACTTGTATTTTCTTTGATTGAGGCTGCTTCGTTAGTTAGGAAGCCTCGTAAGGTCTCACTAAGAATTCAAAAAACGCTTATTTGGGATGAAATTCTTAACTCTAGTCCATTCCGAGGTGCTGCAGGTCGAATAATATTAATGGAGATACACAATCTATTAATATGTTCAGTAAAAAGTTGTCCGAATATGGATAGTGTAAAAATTCTCGGATATTGTCTTAACGTTATGGGGTTTGAGCCTGTTGATAAGGATTCACAATACGGATCGTGTTGGAGAAAAATTCATCTGGCGCTTATTGATTGGGTGAAGAAAGATATTGCCACATTGCTGGAAAAATACCCTCGCATGGCCGGTGAGTGCTTCGTTGAAGGTATGTCGTATGATAAGGAAAATTCTCGGCTTGCGATTCATTATCAATGGGAGGATGAAGCGGAGGATAGCTACTGCTATCTAAAAATTGATCCTCCAAAACCTATGTCCATGTAAAATAATTTACCTTGCATATTATTTATAAGTTCGTTCATAGCCACGATATGAACCAGGTGCTTTCATCAGCAACACGGATCTTTGATACCTTTATTTAGTGCTGCTAACACCACCTATCCACGAAGCGCGGGCAGATGATGGAGGCTGCCAATTTCAGGAACGCTTCGTGGATGTCCAACATTTTTCAAACCGGATTCACAGCTTGCGCAAGCCTGCAAGTCATCTGTGTGGCCTCTCGACTACCCAGCGATTCCTGCTTAAATTTTTGTCTAGCAATCTGGCTGGCAATACCCAGCCGCCTCATATGATCAAGCTCACCATCGTGAGGGGACAACGACTTGATCAGGCCTGGCCGCAGGTGCAGGCATGTCACTAGCAACGAGGCTGCGAATGCCAGGTTGGGTCCGGTCTGACTGGCAGTGCGCCCGGTTGGCGTCGAATTAGTTGACCTTCGTGCGCAGTGTGGGCACAAGGCCAGTGAAATCCACCCAGGGGTTAGTGTTGAGCAGCTCGGCGTGAGGCGCCGTAGATTCGTCAAAGCGAATCACAAAGCTTTCAGGGCCGTGGGCGTAGGCCACGATCAAGCCATCCTTGGGGTCCATATAACCCGCGTGAGTGCCCATGCCGGGGTAGCTCAGGCGCACTGCGGGGCCGTTTTCAGCAATGCGGTCTACGGTCAGGCGTGCCACCGTTGCATCCGGCAAGATGTACATCCATGTGAAGGGGCCACCAGATACGACGGTCATGACTTCATCAATGCCCGGACCCGCATCAGAGGAGTTCACATGCAGACGGCCATAGCGGTTCAAAGCCCAGGTTTGCATGTCCGGCGTCATAGCCTTCATGTCATAGACCTTGGGGTAAGGTGCAGTGTCGCCTTCGCGGGTACCAAGCAGGCCACCACGGGCCACCTCTGGAGTGCGTCCAGCTAAGTGGATCTGCTCCAGCAACTGTGCACGATTCAGCACGAAGGTCTTCAGCAGCGTCTTTTGTTCCTCGTCGCTGGTGGCCCGAGTCTGCGAAGCCTTCAGGATAGGCTTGACTGCGTCGGGGATGGCCACGGTGCTGGCGCGAACACCCACGGCTCGCAGAACGGCGTTGACGTTCTCCAGGCCATGCACATCAGGGCGGCCATCACTGAACTGGAGCTTGACGAAGTCCGCGGCTTGAGCAGCAGGTGCCAAGCTCATTGCGGCAGCAGCCACGACAGCAGTCAGACCCAATTTGTTTACGTTGCTTTCTTGCATTTTCATTTCCTTTCGAGGATTGTTCAGCGCAGAAGCGCCAGGGGGTAAATCAATATTTGTGTTTAGGACAGGATCACGCTGGTAGTGACCGGGGTTGGTTCGGCGACCTGCTTTTTAGCTCCGCCGCTCTGGATCAGAAGGACACCACCCAGAATCAGGAGCACGCCCACGATGCGCATCAAGTTGATGGGTTTGGGCTCCAACCCCATCACACCGAAGTGGTCCACCAGCACGGCTGCAACCATCTGCCCTGCGACCACAGCAACCAGAAAGCCGCCTGCACCCAGCTTGGGAATCAGCGCTGTGGCGCTGGCCACATAAATGGCACCCAGAACACCACCGATCCAAAGCCACCAGGGACCATGAAACGCATTGGCGAAATTCGGCATGGGTGCTTTGGACAGAACCAACAGAGGCACCATCACGGCTAGGCTGATCAGCAACGATGTCGTTGCGCCCCAGAAAGGGTGACCAAGGGCTCGGCCCACGTTGGCATTTGCGGCCGCCTGAAAGGGCAGGACAGCTCCTGCCAGCAAGGCCATGCCCAGTGAGGCGACCGTCATCAAAGCCATCTTGCTGTTCATATCTGCGACTCCTTCAAGCGTCTAAAACCAATGCCTGAATGGTCTCGCATATGATTTAGTTATGGAAATCGTTTGTGCGCACATGTACTATTCACTGCATGGATGAACTGCGCCGAATCGACCTCAACCTCCTGCTAGCACTGCATGCCTTGCTGACGGAAAAGCATGTAACCCGGGCCGCGCTGCGCCTTCACAAGAGCCAGCCAGCCGTGAGCCATTCACTGGCTCAGCTGAGAGAGCACTTCAACGACCCATTGCTAGTGCGCAAGCAGGGAAAGCTGGAGTTGACGACCCGAGGCAATGCGCTGCTGCAGCCCTTATCCGAGGCCTTGGCCAACCTCAATACCTTGCTAGGGACACCGCAGTTCGATCCGCTGCATGCACAGCGAAGGTTCCGGCTTTCGCTGTCTGACTACGCGGCTCGTCTGGTGATGCCGGATCTGATGCGATATGCCCGCCAACATGCTCCTGGGTTTGACTTCGCCATTAGTCAGGCCAGCCGCGATGCGATGCTGGTTCAGCTCGCCGATGGGGAGCTGGACTTAGCGTTAGGCATCTTTCCTGAGATCCCTCAGGACATCCGTGTCGAAACACTGTTTGAAGAAGATTTCATATGTCTTGCAGACAGGGCCACTGTTCCTGAAAAGGGTGGACTGTCGCTAGAGGAGTGGTTGGCGCGCCCTCATGTCATGTTGGCGTTGAGGCATGATGCAAATGATGAAATTGAGAGGGCTCTGGCGGCCAAGGGGCTCAAAAGACGAATTGCGGTTGTATTGCCACATTGGAGCGCAGCAGTGGAGTTGCTATCGGGAACCGATCTGGTTTTGACCATAGCTCGCCGTGCTGTTGGGCCGGCACGCTCATTCAGAGATCTGCGGCAGTTCGCGCCACCTAGCCAGCTGCAATTGCCGAAGATGGCGTATCAGCAAGCTTGGCACACGCGTAAGGACACAGATCCAGCTTTAGCGTGGCTGCGACAGGTCGTGATGAACGGTTGCAAGCCCAATATTGGCGGCTAGAGAACTGTGTTGCCTGAACTTTCTTCGTTATTTGAGGGGATGCGAATGAGCTGAGTTTTGATTCCCATAAGCACACGGTACTGAATTTCCCAAGGGGCCGCATCTCTGGCTCTGCGGCCGAGCGTGTTGCTCTCGTGGTCTCGTTGCACTGGCGCACTCGTAGCCGGCAGGTTGGCTGCAGTGTCCAGCCTGAGACCATTCATGACTTTGGCGGTTTTCCAGCGCCGCTTTATGCACTGCAGTACCCTGCGAAGGGCGCCCCTGAAGTTGCGCGGGAAGTGGCAGACCATCTCGTGCAAGTGGGCATGCCTATCCAGTTGAATCGTGACCAGGGCTTGGACCATGGCGCTTGGGTACCTCTGATGCATATACTGCCGGGTGCCGCGCTGCCAGTATTTCAACTGTAGCTTCCCATCGAAATGCGCGCTGCCGGTGCCCAGGCGTTGGGTCGTGCATTGGCTCCG
>NZ_AWOR01000084.1 GCF_000761245.1 Comamonas testosteroni
GCACTGCGACTAACGCCCAAGGCGGCGCCAAGCGCTTCTCCAGAATGGAACTGACCATCTTTCAGAAGTTTCAACAACGTCAGCATGCACATATCGCCTCAGAATGAGGCACGCATGATATCCATGCGCAGGGTCATTGCATAGAAAGGCTGGATATCAGCCTGGATCGAGATTTTCGAGCGCCCAAAACAAAACCCCAACTGCTTTCGCAATTGGGGTTTCGGAATTTAATCTTGACGATGACCTACTCTCACATGGGGAAACCCCACACTACCATCGGCGATGCATCGTTTCACTGCTGAGTTCGGGATGGGATCAGGTGGTTCCAATGCTCTATGGTCGTCAAGAAATTCGGGTACTGAGTCGCGGCCAGTTGGCCTCGCTTCAGCAAATTGGGTACGTGATAGATCTCGGTGTTTTGTGAGCGTCGAACTTTCGGTTCATTTTCGTCTTCACACACCGCAATCTGATGCTCGTTAGAGTAGTCAAATTGCTTGGGTGTTATATGGTCAAGCCTCACGGGCAATTAGTATTGGTTAGCTCAACGCCTCACAGCGCTTACACACCCAACCTATCAACGTCGTAGTCTTCGACGGCCCTTCAGGGAACTCAAGGTTCCAGTGAGATCTCATCTTGAGGCTAGTTTCCCGCTTAGATGCTTTCAGCGGTTATCTATTCCGAACATAGCTACCCGGCAATGCCACTGGCGTGACAACCGGAACACCAGAGGTTCGTCCACTCCGGTCCTCTCGTACTAGGAGCAGCCCCTCTCAAATCTCAAACGTCCACGGCAGATAGGGACCGAACTGTCTCACGACGTTCTAAACCCAGCTCGCGTACCACTTTAAATGGCGAACAGCCATACCCTTGGGACCGGCTTCAGCCCCAGGATGTGATGAGCCGACATCGAGGTGCCAAACACCGCCGTCGATATGAACTCTTGGGCGGTATCAGCCTGTTATCCCCGGAGTACCTTTTATCCGTTGAGCGATGGCCCTTCCATACAGAACCACCGGATCACTATGACCTACTTTCGTACCTGCTCGACGTGTCTGTCTCGCAGTCAAGCGCGCTTTTGCCTTTATACTCTACGACCGATTTCCGACCGGTCTGAGCGCACCTTCGTACTCCTCCGTTACTCTTTAGGAGGAGACCGCCCCAGTCAAACTACCCACCATACACTGTCCTCGATCCGGATAACGGACCTGAGTTAGAACCTCAAAGTTGCCAGGGTGGTATTTCAAGGATGGCTCCACGCAGACTGGCGTCCACGCTTCAAAGCCTCCCACCTATCCTACACAAGCAAATTCAAAGTCCAGTGCAAAGCTATAGTAAAGGTTCACGGGGTCTTTCCGTCTAGCCGCGGATACACTGCATCTTCACAGCGATTTCAATTTCACTGAGTCTCGGGTGGAGACAGCGCCGCCATCGTTACGCCATTCGTGCAGGTCGGAACTTACCCGACAAGGAATTTCGCTACCTTAGGACCGTTATAGTTACGGCCGCCGTTTACCGGGGCTTCGATCAAGAGCTTCGCGTTAGCTAACCCCATCAATTAACCTTCCGGCACCGGGCAGGCGTCACACCCTATACGTCCACTTTCGTGTTTGCAGAGTGCTGTGTTTTTAATAAACAGTCGCAGCGGCCTGGTATCTTCGACCGGCATGAGCTTACGGAGCAAGTCCTTCACCCTCACCGGCGCACCTTCTCCCGAAGTTACGGTGCCATTTTGCCTAGTTCCTTCACCCGAGTTCTCTCAAGCGCCTTGGTATTCTCTACCCAACCACCTGTGTCGGTTTGGGGTACGGTTCCTGGTTACCTGAAGCTTAGAAGCTTTTCTTGGAAGCATGGCATCAACCACTTCGTTAACTAAAAGTTAACTCGTCATCAGCTCTCGGCCTTAGAATCCCGGATTTACCTAAGATTCCAGCCTACCACCTTAAACTTGGACAACCAACGCCAAGCTGGCCTAGCCTTCTCCGTCCCTCCATCGCAATAACCAGAAGTACAGGAATATTAACCTGTTTTCCATCGACTACGCTTTTCAGCCTCGCCTTAGGGACCGACTAACCCTGCGTCGATTAACGTTGCGCAGGAAACCTTGGTCTTTCGGCGTGGGTGTTTTTCACACCCATTATCGTTACTCATGTCAGCATTCGCACTTCTGATACCTCCAGCAAGCTTCTCAACTCACCTTCACAGGCTTACAGAACGCTCCTCTACCGCATCACTTACGTGATACCCGTAGCTTCGGTGTATGGTTTGAGCCCCGTTACATCTTCCGCGCAGGCCGACTCGACTAGTGAGCTATTACGCTTTCTTTAAAGGGTGGCTGCTTCTAAGCCAACCTCCTAGCTGTCTAAGCCTTCCCACATCGTTTCCCACTTAACCATAACTTTGGGACCTTAGCTGACGGTCTGGGTTGTTTCCCTTTTCACGACGGACGTTAGCACCCGCCGTGTGTCTCCCATGCTCGGCACTTGTAGGTATTCGGAGTTTGCATCGGTTTGGTAAGTCGGGATGACCCCCTAGCCGAAACAGTGCTCTACCCCCTACAGTGATACATGAGGCGCTACCTAAATAGCTTTCGAGGAGAACCAGCTATCTCCGAGCTTGATTAGCCTTTCACTCCGATCCACAGGTCATCCGCTAACTTTTCAACGGTAGTCGGTTCGGTCCTCCAGTTAGTGTTACCCAACCTTCAACCTGCCCATGGATAGATCGCCCGGTTTCGGGTCTATTCCCAGCGACTAGACGCCCTATTAAGACTCGCTTTCGCTACGCCTCCCCTATTCGGTTAAGCTCGCCACTGAAAATAAGTCGCTGACCCATTATACAAAAGGTACGCAGTCACCCAACAAAGTGGGCTCCCACTGCTTGTACGCATACGGTTTCAGGATCTATTTCACTCCCCTCTCCGGGGTTCTTTTCGCCTTTCCCTCACGGTACTAGTTCACTATCGGTCAGTCAGTAGTATTTAGCCTTGGAGGATGGTCCCCCCATATTCAGACAAAGTTTCTCGTGCTCCGTCCTACTCGATTTCATGACTAAGAGATTTTCGCGTACAGGGCTATCACCCACTATGGCCGCACTTTCCAGAGCGTTCCGCTAATCTCAAAGCCACTTAAGGGCTAGTCCCCGTTCGCTCGCCACTACTAAGGGAATCTCGGTTGATTTCTTTTCCTCAGGGTACTTAGATGTTTCAGTTCCCCTGGTTCGCCTCTTGCACCTATGTATTCAGTACAAGATAACCATCTTATGATGGCTGGGTTCCCCCATTCAGATATCTCCGGATCAAAGTCTGTTTGCCGACTCCCCGAAGCTTTTCGCAGGCTACCACGTCTTTCATCGCCTCTGACTGCCAAGGCATCCACCGTATGCGCTTCTTCACTTGACCATATAACCCCAAGCAATCTGGTTATACTGTGAAGACGACATTCGCCGAAAATTCGAATTTCTCAGTTAAGAGAACTCACAAATTTTACCTTAGCCTGATCCGTTACCAGTGAAAGTAACGTTCAGTCTATCTTTCTATCACATACCCAAATTTTTAAAGAACGAACTAGTCAAAGACTAGAAATCAACATTCACCATCACAACGATGGAATGCTCATTTCTAAGCTTTATACAAACAGAAGCAGTAGTGGTGGAGCCAAACGGGATCGAACCGTTGACCTCCTGCGTGCAAGGCAGGCGCTCTCCCAGCTGAGCTATGGCCCCGTATTTCTACAGGCGTTTCCCACACAAAATTGGTGGGTCTGGGCAGATTCGAACTGCCGACCTCACCCTTATCAGGGGTGCGCTCTAACCAACTGAGCTACAGACCCAATTTCGGGCTGCTTCTTTCGTCTTCTTCAATGAATCAAGCAATTCGTGTGGGAGCTTATGGAGCAGCTGATGTCGTCGATTAAGGAGGTGATCCAGCCGCAGGTTCCCCTACGGCTACCTTGTTACGACTTCACCCCAGTCATGAATCACACCGTGGTAACCGTCCTCCCGAAGGTTAGACTAGCTACTTCTGGTGCAACCCACTCCCATGGTGTGACGGGCGGTGTGTACAAGGCCCGGGAACGTATTCACCGCGACATTCTGATTCGCGATTACTAGCGATTCCGACTTCACGCAGTCGAGTTGCAGACTGCGATCCGGACTACGATCGGTTTTATGGGATTAGCTCCACCTCGCGGCTTGGCAACCCTCTGTACCGACCATTGTAGCACGTGTGTAGCCCAGGCCGTAAGGGCCATGATGACTTGACGTCATCCCCACCTTCCTCCGGTTTGTCACCGGCAGTCTCCTTAGAGTGCCCACCATTACGTGCTGGTAACTAAGGACAAGGGTTGCGCTCGTTACGGGACTTAACCCAACATCTCACGACACGAGCTGACGACAGCCATGCAGCACCTGTCTCAATGTTCCCGAAGGCACCAATCTATCTCTAGAAAGTTCATTGGATGTCAAGGCCTGGTAAGGTTCTTCGCGTTGCTTCGAATTAAACCACATGCTCCACCGCTTGTGCGGGCCCCCGTCAATTCATTTGAGTTTTAACCTTGCGGCCGTACTCCCCAGGCGGTCAACTTAATGCGTTAGCTGCGCCACTAAAAGCTCAAGGCTTCCAACGGCTAGTTGACATCGTTTACGGCGTGGACTACCAGGGTATCTAATCCTGTTTGCTCCCCACGCTTTCGCACCTCAGTGTCAGTATTAGTCCAGGTGGTCGCCTTCGCCACTGGTGTTCCTTCCTATATCTACGCATTTCACCGCTACACAGGAAATTCCACCACCCTCT
The DNA here is from genome assembly GCF_000761245.1 of Comamonas testosteroni. Classification (GTDB taxonomy): domain Bacteria; phylum Pseudomonadota; class Gammaproteobacteria; order Burkholderiales; family Burkholderiaceae_C; genus Comamonas; species Comamonas testosteroni_C. The sequence goes on from NZ_AWOR01000084.1 coordinate 4,790, forward strand.
ACCATACTCTAGTCAGTCAGTTTTGAATGCAGTTCCCAGGTTGAGCCCGGGGATTTCACATCCAACTTAACAAACCACCTACGCGCGCTTTACGCCCAGTAATTCCGATTAACGCTTGCACCCTCTGTATTACCGCGGCTGCTGGCACAGAGTTAGCCGGTGCTTATTCTGTCGGTAACGTCAAAATTGCAGAGTATTAATCTACAACCCTTCCTCCCAACTTAAAGTGCTTTACAATCCGAAGACCTTCTTCACACACGCGGCATGGCTGGATCAGGCTTTCGCCCATTGTCCAATATTCCCCACTGCTGCCTCCCGTAGGAGTCTGGACCGTGTCTCAGTTCCAGTGTGACTGATCATCCTCTCAGACCAGTTACGGATCGTCGCCTTGGTGAGCCATTACCTCACCAACTAGCTAATCCGACCTAGGCTCATCTGATAGCGCAAGGCCCGAAGGTCCCCTGCTTTCTCCCGTAGGACGTATGCGGTATTAGCGTCCGTTTCCGAACGTTATCCCCCACTACCAGGCAGATTCCTAGGCATTACTCACCCGTCCGCCGCTCTCAAGAGAAGCAAGCTTCTCTCTACCGCTCGACTTGCATGTGTTAGGCCTGCCGCCAGCGTTCAATCTGAGCCATGATCAAACTCTTCAGTTCAAACATCTTTGGGTTTTTAAGAAACCCTAAACTTGGCTCAGCAATCGTTGGTTACATCTTTGATTTCTCGCGGAGTAACTTGTGATGCTGATAATCTTGTTGACTATCAGTCTGACTCCACAAGCACCCACACGAATTGCTTGATTCAGTTGTTAAAGAGCGGTTGGTTAAGATCTTTCGTCTCAACCGAGGCGCGCATTCTACAGCAGCCTCATTTGCTGTCAAGTGGTTATTTTCAGAAGTTTTCGAAGATTTCTTCAACAACTTCAACCACTTGCGCTTGCGATCTCTCGTAAGCGGGAGGCGAATTCTACAGCGTTACACGCTGCTGTCAACACCTCTTTTTCAACTTCCTTTTGGCTTCGATGAACTGAAGCAACTTGCTCTCGAGAACTGCGTAACTCTTTGTTTACCAAGGAGTTTTCCGTTTCGACTGCGCCGGAAGTGGGGCGAATTATAGGCTTCCAGAATCTGCCGTCAACCCAATTATTCGGTTTCTCT
>NZ_AWOR01000085.1 GCF_000761245.1 Comamonas testosteroni
AGTTCGGCTTGACGGGCGACTGGCGCAGCCATGCCAGCCACGTCAATTTGCTGCCGTCCTTGCGCTTGAGAAGTTCGTCCAGGCGCTGACGGTGGAGCGATAACAAAGAATCGGTCAACGCCGCGTAAATACGCCGGTTGGCACGGGTGATGGCCTCGGCGCTCGCGCGCTCGATGGCATTCATGGCGGGCAGGATGATGCTCTGCCGCCGCAGGTTTTCGACAAGGGTGCTGGCCAGCACAATCCCTTTATCGGTCTGCAAGGCCAGCTCGGTCAATGTATGCACGGCTTGCCGGTAGTGACTCATGGTGAAGGGCTTGAACCCGAACACCGTTTGCAGCTCGACCAAGTGCTCCCGCCGCGTCTGCTCGCGCTGGCCGTAATCGTTCCAACTTTCCACCGGCACCTTGAGTTGTGCGGCCACCATGCGCAACAGGGGCGGAAACGGAGGCTCATCGATGCCCAAGAAGATGCCAGGGAATCGCAAGTAGCAAAGCTGCACGGCGAAGCCCAATCGATTCGCAGCGCCGCGACGCTGGCGGATCACCGATAGGTCGGTTTCGTTGAACGTGTAGTGCCGTATCAGTTCGTCTTTGGCATCTGGTAGTGCCAGCAGGCTTTCGCGCTCGGTGGCGGACAGGATTGAGCGGCGCGGCATGATCAGTCTTCCCGCAGGTACTGGTACAAGGTTTCGCGACTGATGCCGAAGTCACGGGCCACCAAGGTTTTTTGATCGCCTGCCGCGACTCGCTGTTTCAACTTGGCAATTTGTTCGCTGTTCAGCGATTTCTTTCGTCCCCGGTAGGCACCGCGCTGCTTGGCCAGCACGATTCCCTCGCGCTGGCGTTCGCGGATCAGTGCGCGCTCGAACTCCGCAAAAGCCCCCATGACCGACAGCATCAAATTGGCCATCGGTGAGTCATCGCCGGTGAACGCCAGCCCTTCTTTGACAAACTCCATCCGCACGCCCCGTTGTGTCAGCCCCTGAACGATGCGGCGCAGGTCATCGAGATTGCGTGCCAACCTGTCCATGCTGTGCACCACCACGGTGTCGCCCTCGCGCACAAAGGCCAGCAGCCTTTCAAGTTCGGGACGTTGCGTGTCCTTGCCGGAAGCCTTATCGGTGAATACCTTACCGACTTCGATTTGCTCCAGTTGCCGATCAGGGTTCTGGTCGAAGCTGCTGACGCGGATATAGCCAATGCGTTGACCTTGCAAGGTGCCTCCAAAGGTAAAAGTGTCAGGATGAAATCCATTACCCTTGGCGGCTTGTGTCAATAAATACAAACTACAACTCTATTCTGACGTGCTTTGCGCCAAGCATCTGACATCAGGTTAGGGTATAGCTTAACCGGACACCTCGGCCTCTGTGCCTTTACTGCTTTTCGGTACAACCGTCAAGAACAGGCAGAGCGCTCCGATAGTTATCGCCACATCAGCGAGGTTGAAGGCGGGCCAGTGCGCAAGTCGCCAATGGAAGTCAAGGAAATCAACAACCTGTCCACGCAGCACACGATCCGCGACATTGCCCAGCGCACCGCCGAGGATCAGGCTGTATCCCATCGCTTCGAGACGGGGCAATTGCTGGCACAGCATGCGTCCCAGCCAAGCAGAAACGACCAGGCCCAGCGTGATGAAAAAGTAACGTTGCCAGCCGCCAGCGTTCGCCAGAAAGCTGAATGCCGCGCCGGGATTCAGGACATGGACGAAGTTGAAGAAGGGCGTGACTTCGACCTGTTCACCGTAGGCAAACGTGCGGGTGATGGCGAACTTTGCGAGCTGATCGGTCATGACAGCACTGGCGGCCACTGCGAACCAGACCCAAGTCGATGTGCGGCGAGCCGATTGCCACACAGGGACGGCCAGCGGCATCAGCCACCCGGCGAGCGCCGTGCAACTCAATCCAAGTACCCACCCCGCCAGCACATCGGCAGGAAAGTGCATTCCGGCTGCGATGCGTGACCAACCGACCAATGCGGCGTACAACACCAAGCCGATGCGGCCACGACGGCCTATCAAAGGCCAGAGCGCGCCGACCACCAGCGCGGCATAGGTGGCATGCCCGCTGGGCAGCCTGTAGTGTCGTTCGATGCCCCCGATAACGCGCACCATGTCGCCAAAAACGGCAGGCGGGCGTGGAAAGTCGATCCATAGCTTCAAGATGGTGGCGACGAGAAATGCCAACGCAAAGGCCACGCTAAAGACTCTGAGTCTGTACCGGATGGCATCGGCCCGCGTTGGGTCAGGTGCCGACTTTGACCATCCCCACATCGCCAAGAGCATCAGTGGTGCAGTCCAGTAGTTGCCTATCACAAGGTTGAAGAACGATGCCAGCGGTTCCAGCGCTGCAGGTGTGCTCATGTTGATGGCTTGGAACAACGCGATGTTCAGACCACCCCAGTCGTAGAGAAAGAATTTCCAGCTCATTTGCGCAACAGCCTCAAGCCATTGCCAACGACGAGCAAGCTGGCCCCCATATCAGCAAACACCGCCATCCACATGGTCGCTTGACCCGTGAAGGTCAGCACCAGAAATACTGCCTTGATGCCAAGGGCCAGCACAATGTTTTGCATCAGCACCTGCGCCGTCGCACGCGACAGGCGCACGAAGGTCGGAATCTTGCGCAGGTTGTCGTCCATCAGGGCCACGTCGGCGGTCTCGATTGCGGTATCTGTGCCAGCCGCTCCCATTGCAAAGCCGATGTCCGCACGCGCCAAGGCCGGGGCATCGTTGATGCCATCACCGACCATGCCAACCTTGCCGCTTCGGGCCAGTTGCTCCACTTCGCGCAATTTGTCATCTGGGAGTAGGTTGCCTTGCGCACGGTCGATTCCGGCTTGTGCGGCAATGGCCTGTGCCGTATGGGGGTTGTCGCCGGTCAGCATCATGGTGTTGATGCCCAGTGCGTGCAGCTCGGCGATGGCGGTCCTGCTGCTGTCCTTGATGGTGTCCGCTACGGCGAATAAGGCATGTACCGCCTTTGCGCCTACCAACATCACGACGGTCTTGCCAGCGGTTTCCAGCGCAGCGATGCGCTGCTCCAGCTCTGGTGTGCACTGCCCCAGCTCTTCGAGCATCCGGTGGTTGCCCAGATGGTAGGTCGCACCGTTGATTTGGCCTTGCACACCCCGACCGGGCAGCGCGTTGAATTCGGCCACGTCGAGCAAGGCAACCCCGTCCGTCTGCGCGGCCTGTGCCACCGCCTTGGATACAGGATGGTCCGAGCGGGCCGCCAGACTGGCAGCGATGCTGCGGCTGTCCGAGGCGAGTGCATTGCCCCATGTGACAAAGTCGGTCTGTGCGGGCTTGCCGTGCGTGATCGTGCCGGTCTTGTCCAGAGCCAGCCAGCGCAGCTTGCGGCCTTCTTCCAGATAGACGCCACCTTTGATGAGAATGCCGTGGCGGGCGGCGGCGGCCAGGCCGCTGACGATGCTGACCGGTGTAGAGATCACCAGTGCGCACGGGCAGGCGACCACCAGCAGAACCAATGCACGGTAGATCCAGTCGAGCCATGCCGCACCCATGAACAGCGGCGGCAACAACGCGACGGCGATGGCAACGCCGAATACAACGGGGGTGTACCAGCGGGCGAACTGATCGACAAAACGCTGAGTCGGCGCACGACTACCTTGCGCAGCCTCTACCGCGTGAATGATCCGGGCCAAAGTGGAGTTGTTGGCCAAGGCGGTGACGCGGTACTCGAACGAGCCGGATTCGTTGATCGTGCCAGCGAACACCGAATCACCGGGGGATTTTTCGACCGGGAGGCTTTCACCCGTGATCGGGGCTTGGTTGACGGCAGAGCGGCCTTCCAGCACCTCACCATCAAGGGCGATGCGCTCACCTGGTTTGACCCGGACGCGGGCGCCGATGGTGATTTGCTTGGCGCCCACCTCGCGCCATGTGCCGTCAGCCTGCTGTACCGTGGCCTGTTCCGGGGTCAGGTCGAGCAGGCCACGGATAGCGTTACGAGCGCGATCCAGCGATTTGGCTTCGATTACCTCGGCCAGCGCGAACAGTACCATCACCATTGCCGCTTCGGGCCAGTGGCCGATCAACATGGCACCCGTGACCGCAATCGACATGAGGGCGTTCATGTTGAGATTACGGTTCTTGAGCGCAATCCACCCCTTCTTGTAGGTGGAGAGGCCACCCGTGAAGACCGCGACAAGCGCCAGAACGACAACCGACCAGTGATTGCCGTTGTGGAGCCAGTAGACCGCCTCGGCCGCCGATGCAGTGACCAAGGAGATGCCCAGCGGCCACCAGTTGGTCGGCGTGGTCACAGGGGCGGCGGATGGAGATGCGACCTCTGCCGTGTCCACGACCTGCGCCTCGAATCCAAGCGCTTGCAGTGCCACGAGCACGTCTGGCAGAACCTGGTTCGCATGGCGTACCGACAGCGTGCGCTGCATCAGGTTGAAATCGAGATCAGCAACACCGGCCACGGTGCCGAGCTTGTTGCGGATCAACGTCTCTTCGGTCGGGCAATCCATCTTGGCAATGGACAGCTTGGTCGTCTGCTCGGCCGACGCCTGATCCATGCGCACAGCTTGCATGCCGATGGCCTTCAGCGCCTGCTCGACGGGAGACAACGAAGGCAATTCGTGTCGCACGGCCAAGGTACGTTGCATCAGGTTGAATTCAAGACCCGCCACCCCCGCCAGACCGGCCAGTTTGCTTCGGATCAGCGCCTCTTCGGTCGGGCAATCCATGTTCTCGATGCGGTACACCGCTTGAGCCGATCCGGTTGCCAGCGGGGCCGGTGCCGTGGGTTGGATGATCGGCTCAGTCGTGCAGCCACACCCCTTTGAAGCGCATTCGCTCATGAGTAACTCCTGAAAATCTTCTATTCAGCCTCCATTAAAATCTCTATAGTCACTATAGAGTCAAGTGATAATTGGAGATTGATGCATGGAAATCAGAATTGGCGACCTCGCCAAGCGCTCTGGGTGCGAGGTCGTGACCATCCGCTACTACGAGAAGGAAGGGCTACTGCCGAAGCCAGCGCGAAGCGGTGGCAACTTCCGGCTGTACGGTGAGGCGCACATTGAGCGCTTGCAATTCATCCGTCATTGCCGTTCGCTCGACATGACGTTGAGCGAGATTCGCGCATTGCTGGGTCTGCGAGACAACCCGATGCAGGACTGTGGGGAGGTCAACACGCTGCTGGAGGCCCATATTCAACAGGTGGAAATGCGTGTGTCCGCGCTGTTGCAGTTAAAACGGCACTTGGTTGATTTGCGCGAGAAGTGTTCTGGCTCTCGATCTGTAGAGGCGTGCGGCATTTTGCAAGGGTTGGGCAATTGCAATTGCCATGGTGAAAGTGCCACGAACAGTCAAACATCTGGGTAAGTAAGGGCTTAGCGTGCTTTATTTTCCGTTTTCTGAGGCGACCCCATCATGCGCATCCAGCGACCTAGCACCCGCATCTGGTTGACCGCATTGAAGGACTGCGAGCCACCCGAGACTTGCATTACTGCCAATGTCTTGCCTTGCGTCGGTCGCACGGCACCAGCGGACAAAGGAATCCAGTCTATCTGCGCTTTGAGGATGCTGCTCATGGCACCATGACGCTCTGGAGAGGTCCAGACCATGCCCTCGGCCCACACAGCCAGCTCACGCAGTTGCTTGACCGTCGGGTGATCGTCGGGGGCACCATCGGGCTGCGGCAGGCCACGCGGATCGAAGATCCTGGTCTCGGCACCCATCTTGCGCAGTAGTCGCGCCGCCTCTTCGGTCAGCAGTCGGCTATAGGAGCGGTCACGAACCGAGCCATACAGCAGCAGTATGCGCGGCGCGTGCGTCGCACGCTGTGCGGGCAGCAGGCCTTCCAGGCTGGGCTTTTCAAAGACT
>NZ_AWOR01000086.1 GCF_000761245.1 Comamonas testosteroni
GCTGGACCCTCATCTGGCGAACCGCTGCGCCGTCTATCTACTCCCCCCTCACTTCGCAGTGAGCTTGCCACCTCAGGGTGGCTTTTTTATTTGGATGTCGCCATGACTGAAACAGATCAAGGGCTGCTGGAAATGGCGGCAAAGGCCACAGGCCGCAAAACGACGCTTCTGCCGCCATCGCCAACACCAATCCGTGATTGGGTGCACGGTGACGATGACTGGGACCCTCTGACCAACGATGGCGACGCGCTGAGGCTGGCAAGTCACTTCTGCATGCTGGTGAATACCGGGCCATGCGAAGCATCCGCCAGCACGATTGATGGCGTCTTGCGAGGCTTCGTCGCAAGGGAAGAAACGATAGTGCAAGGACAGGATGAAGCAGTGCGCCGCGCAATCGTCCGCGCCGCCGCCGAAATAGGGAGGGCCATACCATGAACGCCCGACCTCCTATCTACCTCGGCCCCACTCCAAACCCTCATGCAGACGCCGAGCGCTGGAACGATGAGGAAGCCGAGGCAGATGCTCTGCACGAAACGGCTGCCGTTCAGGCGCCGGGCATCGTGGCTCGACAGTTCGCCAAGGTGGTCAATCCTGGGGACTGGTTCGAAAAATACGCCTTCGCCGGCGGCATGAGCGCAGACGAACTGCTGTATCAGGCCATGGAAGCCAGCGACGACGCGACCCAAGCCGCATTTGCTGAGCTGATGGTCAGCCCTGCGGCCCAGCGGCTGCGCGACGCGATCGCCAACCACTTCGCAAAGCTACACGCCTTTGCCATCTACACCGACTACCTGGAGGACCTTCAATGACACCCGCTCAACGAGTAGCCCAGCACCCTGCCCTTGCCGAGTTCTGCGCCCAGCAGGTGCTGGCCCAGATGGCAGAGCCGCTGTCCCCCGAGCAGATCCGCGCTGCTCTGGCCCCTGAAGCTGAACATCAATGCGAGGCGTTCTAACCATGGCGAAAAAACTCATCCCTGCCAGAACGATCGTGATCTGCGACTGCTGCGGCAATGAGCGGGATCAATCAAATGGGCGTCTTGAGGCCAAGGTTGAGATCTTCCGTAATGGTCTGGATGCATATGGTCACGCCGTCGCCAGCAATAACGCCAGCTATGACCTCTGCGATACCTGCATGACTGCTGTAGGCAAGGCGGTGCAACAGGTGTTTGATGGGGCCAACCCTGAAGGAGCCACCTGATGCCCTCCCCCATCCAACTCCAGCGCCTCCCGCGCCGCAAGAAGCCCGCACCAACGCGGGCTTTGTTGTTTCTGGTGCTGCTGACCTTGTTCGTGTGCGCTGGGCTGGCCGGATGCAGCGCACAGGCGGCAGATGCCCCGATCACCACCACTGCCGCCGACCTCAAGCGTGCCGCCGCCGGCGCGTGGCTATGCCCGGGGATGACAGCCGTCTGGCTGGACGAAGTAACTGTTCAATGTATTAAGGAGAAACCATGAGCGAAGCAATGCACACCCCGGGGCCTTGGAACTATGGAGCTGACAAATGCCTGAGCAATGATGAGGCGCTCGCTATCTGCAAGCAGAACATCGACGCTCACAAGAAGGAAAGCAGTGGCTACTTCTATGTTGTCTATGTTGGCGACGGACGAAGAACAGCTCTTGTGGGGCACGGGCCAGATGGAGCGGCTAACGCCCGCCTGATAGCCGCCGCGCCGGAGCTGCTGGAGGCTCTTCAAGAAAGTCTCGCGGCCTTGGAATACGTCGTTGAGCAAGCCGGAGGCCCTTTCTGTGAGCATGATGGCGGTGTTGTTTGCTTCTGCAAGGAGAACACTGCAATCGGTGCAGCGCGCACAGCCATCGCCAAAGCCACAGGCCAGCCCCATGACTGAAGCGCTCGCCCTCCTCTTCTTCGCCCTAGCCAGGAAGCCATGAGCAAAACAGACACCAAGCCCGGTACCGCCCGGGCTTTTCTTTTGTGGGTGGCCAGCAGCGCTGCCTCCCTTCTCGCCGTTATCACTCAAGTGAGGTTTTCATGAGCATGTCCGCTCCCCATGAAATTTACGTCCGTCACACCAGCAAGGACGGTTCTTCCTATGTGCAAGAGCACCGCGTCTGGGACGCCGACCGATTTATGGCCGCGCGCCGTGATGACGTTGCAAAGGAAGGCGGCAAGTCTGCTGTGCAGCAGCTGACCCGAGAGCAGTTCCTAGCACAAAAGAAGTGAGGCCCACCATGAGCAACGCTCTCACCGCTCAGCAATCGACAGCTCTGCGGCCCGCCGGCCAGTTTGACCTGAGCCCTCAGACTTTCGACCAGGCTCTGGAATTCTCAAAGTACTTGGCAGACAGCGATATGGTGCCAAAGCAATACCGCGGCAAACCGGGCGACTGCCTCATTGCCATGCAATGGGGCTATGAGATCGGGATGAAGCCGCTCCAAGCCCTGCAGAGCATTGCCGCAGTGAACGGCAGGCCATCCATCTATGGCGATGCCGGCAAGGCAATGCTGCTGGCCGCCGGATGCCAAATTGATGAGGACGACATTGAGAAGGTCAGAGAGACTGGGCGTGCCCGCTGCAAGATAACAAGGCCTGGGCGCAAACCCACTGAGCGGACCTTCAGCATCGAGGACGCGAAAACAGCTCGACTCTGGGGCAAGGATGGGCCATGGACCAACTACCCATATCGTCAGATGGCCTGGAGAGCATTCTGGTTTGCCGCACGCGATGCTGCTGCCGACCTGCTGCGCGGCATGGGCGGTGCCGAAGAGCTGCAGGACATTCCCACCGACACGCCAGCAGCATCCCAGGGCGAGCGCCACATGGGCCAAGCCGAAGTGGTTCAGCCTGAATGGGCGGCAGAACGCTGGGCGGCCGGCCTGAGCAAGTGGGTGGATGGCATCGCCGCCGGGAAGCCTCTTGCCGATGTTCTGGCCTGGCTCAACAGCAAATACAAGGTCACCGCAGAGCAAGAGCAGCAACTGCGCGATGAAGTTGCAAAGCGTCAGCAGACGGCTGACACCAGCACCACGGCGCCTGATCCTGAAAAGCTGGCCGCCGAAATCAAGGCCTGCACTGACCTGAACAAGCTGTACGACCTGGGCAACCAGATCGAAGTCATTGCTGACCCGTCGCAGCAAGCCACCCTAACCGACATTTTTGATACCCGCGCGGCAGAACTGGAGCAAGCATGACCATGCAACTCGTGAATCTCATCCAGGGCAGCCCGGAATGGAATGCCCACCGCCGCAAATATCTCAACGCCAGCGATGCGCCAGCGATGATGGGATGCAGCCCCTACAAGAAGCGCTCAGAACTGGTCAAGGAACGGGCCACGGGCATCACGCCCGAAGTCGATGCGATCACGCAGCGCCGATTCAACGATGGGCACCAATTCGAAGCCCTTGCCCGTCCTCTGGGAGAGCAGATCATAGGAGAAGATCTGTCGCCCTGCGTTGGCACCCGTGGAAAGTACTCGGCCAGCTTCGACGGTCTGACTTTCATGAACGATGTGGGCTTCGAGCACAAGACGCTCAACGCTGAGCTGCGCGAGTTGCTGTCGAACGAATGCCACGGAGATGACCTCCCTATGCATTACAGGGTGCAGATGGAACAGCAGGCCATGGTCTCCGGCGCTGAGCGCATCCTGTTCATGGCCAGCAAGTGGACCGCCGAAGGCCTGCCAGTGGAGGCGCTCCACTGCTGGTATGAGCCGAACGCTGAGCTGCGCGCCCAGATCATCGCCGGCTGGGAACAGCTGGAGAAGGATGTGGCGGCCTACGATCCCAATGCCGAGCGTCCCGCCGCCGTGGTGGCTGAGCCGATTGAAAGCCTGCCGGCCGTGGCTGTGCAGCTGCAGGGCAGCTTGGCCGTGGTCTCCAACCTGGACCAAGTGGCCGTTGCCGTGCGTGCTTTCATCGACGGCATGGTAGCCAAGCCAGCCACCGACCAGGAATTCGCAGACGCCGAGGCCGAGTGCAAGGCCCTGAAGTCTGGCGAAGACGCCATGAAGGCGGCCGTGGCTAGCGCACTGGCCCAGGTCAGTGACGTTGAAGCCTTCACGCGCACCGCCAACGACCTGGCCAACTTGATGCGCACCACGCGGCTGGCCCGCGAAAAGCTGGTCACGGCTGAGAAGGAGGCCCGCCGCACTTCGCTGGTGACGGATGCCAAGAAGGATCTGGACTGCCACATTGGTGAACTGGAGAAGCGCCTGGAAGCAATCGACGGCCGACCCTGCCGATTCCCTCAGGTTGCTGCTGATTTCGCAGGGGCAATCAAGGGCCTCAAGTCGCTGGACAGCATGCGCGACAAGGTGGCCGTGGCCCTGACCAATGCCAAGCACGAAGCCAACCAGCTGGCCGACCGCCTGGAAGCCAACCGCAAGCACCTGATGCAAGAGGACGGAGACTGGATTGCCCTGTTTGCCGACTTTGCCACCGTGGGCACCAAGGCTGCCGAGGACTTCCAGGCCCTGGCCGCTCTGCGCATTGGCAATCACAAGCAGCAGGAGGCCGCCCGCCTAGAAGCTCAGCGCGAGCAGATCCGCAAGGAAGAAGCCGCCAAGCTGGAGCGCGAAGCTGCAGAGGCAGAGCGCAAGCGCATCGAAGAACAGGCGCAGTTTGAGCAAACGGCGATTGCCAAGGCCCAGGAGGCTGGCACGCTGGCCGCGCCCGTGGCCGACGATCTGGCCGGACTCGTGCAGGACAAGGCAGTGGAAGGCATCGCCGGCATTGACGCCAAGCAGGCGATCAGCACGGCCAAGGCCAGCGCAGCAGCAGCTGACACCAGCCCGATCATGACGCTGGGCCAAGTCAACACACTGCTGGAGGCAGCAGGCCTGGGCAAGATCAGCGCCGCCACGCTGGAGCACCACGGCATCCAGTTCACCCGCGAGCGTGGAGCCGTGCAGGTCACCGAGGCCAACATCAAGCGCCTGGCGCTGCTGCTGTCCCTGGGATTCCGCAAGCTGGCCGACGAACTGCAGGCAGTTACCGCCTGATCGAAATCAATAGCAACCACCGCAAGCCTGCTCTAACCCAGCAGGCTTTTCATTGAAAAGAGGATTCCATGGCCTTTGAACTGACCAACCCCACCACAGTCGTCATCACCAACGCCAATCCCCGCCGCGAGCTTCACGGCGAAGAAAAGGTGCGCGCCATCGACTTGGCATGCTCGCTGACTGGACCGAACACGCTGCTGGATGTGATTGAGCCAGGCCTGCGTGAGCACCACTACTGCAACAAGGCGGCCAAGGACGGTCAAGACGAGATCCCCGGCCTGGATTTCCCGCTGCCGAACCTGCGCCACCCCCAGTTGCCGCTGCTGTACCACTACGGCAAGGGCCTGAAGTTCCGTGGCTACCGCCTCACGCAGGACTGGGGCCTGGACGAATACCACGTTGACTTCACTGACGTGGTGGTGTCCAACCTGCAATATGAGCTCTCCGAAGGCGGCAGCGTCACCATCAAGTGGACCATCTCGTACAACGGCGAAGAGCTGCAGGACAACATGCTGTTCGGTGAGCTCTCCGGCCTGGCCGCCGAAGGCGAGATCTCCATCAAGCTGCTGGCCCCTGCTGAACTGGTACAGGCCAAGAAGGGCTATCGCGCGGGCAAGCCCGACACGCCCAGCACCGGCGGCAACCCGGATCAGCGTGACATCGAAGACGATGAAGGTGGCGAGAAGCAGCAGACGCCTGAGGATGCTTTTGCAGCTGCCGTGAATGCGGAGGCTCAGTCGTGAACGCATTCGACCAAGCCAAGCCGCGCCGCAAGGTGCACAAGACCGTGAAGAGCATCGACGTTGAGCTCATCACGATCAAGAACGATCCCTTCCCCG
>NZ_AWOR01000087.1 GCF_000761245.1 Comamonas testosteroni
AGCGAGAGCTGGGGAAGACCCGGCAGGAACTACATGAGCTTAAGCAGCAGCTGTCCGACCTGCTGGAGTTCTTCACCGCTATGCGCGGGGCCTTCAAGGTTCTGAACTGGCTTGGAAAGCTGGCGAAGCCTGTGGCATATGTGGTCATGCTGGGCACGGCGCTGCTCGGGTTCTGGACTGCAGTTCGTGCAGGAGGTGGCCGATGAGCTGGAAAGCAAAATTCATAGCTATCGTTGGCGCCGGCGCGGCAGCTCTAGCGGTTCCTCTGGTTCAGCATTACGAGGGAACCGTGCTCAGCACTTACCGTGACCCGGTAGGCATCATCACGGCTTGCACGGGCCACACCGGGCCAGAGCTCAAGATGGGGCAGACCTACACCCGCCAGCAGTGTGAGGAAATGCTCTACAAGGACTTGGCCCAGCATGCTGACGCCCTGAGCTGTGTGCGTGCACCTCTGACGGACGGCCAGCGCGCGGCGTTTCTGAGCTTCGCCTTCAATGTGGGGGATGACGCCTTTTGCCGCAGCACTCTGGTGCGCAAGGCCAATGCTGGCGACATGGACGGCGCCTGTGCTGAGTTGAGCCGCTGGACCTACGCCGGCGGCAAGCAGTTGCCCGGCCTGGTGCGGCGCCGTGCTGCTGAGCGGCAACTGTGCGAGGCGGGGCTCGCATGACCGGCCGCGCCCAGGCCCTGGTCCTGGCCGTGCTGCTGGCCATGTCATTTGCCTGCGGCTGGTGGGTCAATGCCCAGCGCGCAGAGGCCCGCATATCGCTTCTGAAAAAAGAGCATGCAGAGCAGACTATGCGTGCTGGCGCGTCGGCTTTGGCTTCCTATTCACGCATGGAGAAAACCAAGGATGACGCAATCAAATCTGCCCAGGCTCGGGCCGAGAGCCTCCAGGCTGATGCTGGTCTTGCTGCCGCTGCTGCTGACGGCCTGCGCAAGCAACTCGCCGGTGTGCCCGCCCGTATCGCAGCCGCTTCCCGCGCCGCCGTCGATGAGTACGCCACAACCGCAGGAGAGCTACTCGGCGCGTGCACAGCGGAATATCAGTGGATGGCAAGACAAGCTGATGGCCACGCAAATGATGCGAGAATGATCACCGAGTCTTGGCCTCGCTGAACAAACGCAAAAAAGCCCCCTCGACACCCAAATCAGGTGCGAGGGGGCTCTTTTTTTGTGCGGGAGATTTTGCCAACATGGGCGGTAAACCATGCGCTGCATGCTAGCCCTGCGTCTTGATCTTCCCTATGTCACAGGAATGCGCAAACAGCGAGCACGCCGCTTTTAATCCGTTGGTCGCGAGTTCGAATCTCGCAGGACCCACCAGAATGCATAAGCCGCTACAGCTATTAAAGTTGTAGCGGCTTTCTGTTTTATTCCCGCGGTGGGAATATTCATGACTCCAAGGAGTTGCGGTTTGCGCTCCTTGAGCGTTCATGGACACGGGCGCTATTGCTCTGGCGGCCTACAGTTCGGACAGCTCTCCGTATCGATTCTTGTGTCGGGCCGTGGAGTATGCATACAGAGCTGGAACCAGGGCCGGTGCGGGATCACGCCTTTCCTCATCGAGTCGGCCACGACCCGCTGCCAGCCCGAAATGAAGCCCAATGGGGCCGGCAGTCTTGATGATTGATGCATTTGTGCCGCGACGCTTCTGGCTACCGTAAAGCAGGCCGGTGAACGACCGGGATATGCGGGGTCTGTGCTCTCTTTTCTGCAAGGTCAGCGAACCCTGCCATCAAGTTAAACAGGGCGCTGCCGAGTTGCTAGTCGCGACAGGCTCGCCTGGTGTTTGCTGGCATAGATGCCACAAAGCGCGCTCACGGCCCTTTGGATCAAGGCTTGCGTACTCAACCAGAGAACTTCCGGGCCGCTTGGCCAAAGGCTTTGCCCGTCAGAGTAGCGAAGCTGCTTTCCTCCGGGCAGGCTGCAGCTCGGCAGATCGGTCAGTTGAAATGATGGTGGAGCCAGGCCTTGTCTTCTGGCAGGCCAGCGGTGCTGGCGTTGGCCTGCCAGGTGTTTGCCGGAAAAGCAGAACCCCGCTCAGTTGACAGTGGCGGGGTTCGTCTGGAGGTTGGAGACCGAGTTGCTGTTACGGGGTTTTGCTTCTTCCCCGGTAGTTCAGGTCAGTGGCCGAGTAGTTCTCACGCTTGCGCCAGTCCATTTGAATCGGGCCGGCATGGTTGGCAGGATAGGTGATGCGCTCTTTTTCGCGATTGAGTTCCCACTGCTTTGCATCCACGATGCGATGGACTGTGGACTCTTTGGATTTACTCATGGGGACGGCGGCCTTCAATCAAGTTTCTGAACCTAAAGAAGACGGTACAGCTGCCGGGATGGCGAGTCCAGTGAATTCGCCTGACGAATGACGGATCGCTTGGATTGCGTTGGAATCACGACTACTAGAGGATGTTTTTAGGGTAGATGCGAATAGTTGCTGCTTGGGGGATGGGCCTGTGTTCCCGTCAAGGCGTCAGCCTTGAAACGGCCTGAGCCTTGTGTGGCAGCTCAAACGCTGCAAGCAGAGCGCCGGGGAATTCTCGTCCGGCTGGGTGTTGATCTGTGTCGTGTGCAGGTTGTCGCACAGTAGCTCAAGCACTGCAGCGATATGCCGCAAAGCGGCAGCAAAAGGCACAGGACTTGGTGAGCAAAAAGCCGGCCCATGCGGCTGCCAGTCTGAATGCAGTCAATTCATGTTGGGCATCGTGGCGTAGGGCTGTGAGTACTGTCGTCCTGGATGCCCTGACCTTTGACCCATTCGCCTTGATTTCTGCACGGCAATGTGTCCAGGTGGGCGATGTCTTCGATTGTGACTGCTCGACACGAATAAATGCAGCCTGCGATCTGTCGTCCACATCCTGCCTCGATGCGTATTCCGATTGAACTGATTCCTCGCGCCGGAGGCAAGGTATGGTGTTGCAACGACCGGTTGAATCCGTCCCACGAAGCCGTCACACAGAAAAACTCACCGAGGACCCATACCTGGAGCAACAGCTGGAATCCAGGTGGATGGTGAAACTAGTGGATTGATTGACATTTTTGCCACGGCCGCTGCTGAGACACTTGTTGAATATCGATGATCATTGCTTCACATTGCATGCTTTTCCAGATTAAATATCGACAAAAGCCGTGTGAGTCGACTGTATGTAAGAGGGGGCATGCAGATGAACGATCTGGAGGTTGACGGGAATCGCCATCTCAATCATTTGATGAGATCAGGTGTGTGTGCAGAAGGAGTGGATCGCATACTGCGTGCGGTTCGCAAGCACCTGGGAATGGATATCGCCTTTGTCTCACACTTCGGCGCTGCCGAACGGGTGCTCAAGCATTTGGACAGTGTTTCGGGCGGGCCGCTTTATCAAGGCCAGAGCATTCCCATGCAGGAGGGATACTGCCTGAAGGTCGTTCATGGCGAGCTGCCGGAATGTATTCCGGACACAAGTCGTGTGCCGGCTACTCAGCACATTTCTGCAACACATGCAATTCCAATTGGGTCCCATCTGAGTGTTCCCGTCCGTCTCACGGATGGGCATGTGTATGGGACGCTTTGCTGCTTCAGCTACCTCCCGAATCCAACGCTAGGGGAGCGCGACATGCAATTGCTGCGCGCATTTGCAGAGATCCTGGCAGACCGTATCGAAGAGCAGGCGGCCGAGGAGCGAGTCAAGGCACGGTTGGTCGGAGAGGTCCGATCCGCTTTGGCGCACGGTGATCCGAGGATGGTTTTCCAGCCGATCTGCAGTCTGCGTGACAAGGCCATCTGCGGCTTTGAGAGCCTTTCGCGTTTTGATGTCGAGCCCAGACATGCGCCGGATTATTGGTTCGATGTGGCCGACAAGGCAGGTTTGGGCATTGACCTGGAGCTGTGCGCTGTATCCAAGGTGCTGCCAGCGCTGGAGCGGCTGCCCGCCAACAGCAGCGTAAGTGTCAACTGCTCGCCACAATTGCTGCTTAGCAGCAAATTCCATCAACTACTTGATGGCATTGATGATCTCTCCCGTCTGGTCCTGGAAATTACAGAACATGCTGCGGTCAAGGATTACAAAGCTCTTGCCATTGGGCTGGAGCCTTACCGTCGCCGGGGCGCAAAACTGGCGGTTGACGATGCGGGTGCGGGCTATTCCAGCATGCGGCATATCCTCAATCTCGAGCCCGAGATCATCAAGCTGGATATGAGTCTTACTCACTCTATCGATACCGATGAGAAACGGCGTGCACTGGCCAGAGGTCTCATCAGCTTCGCACATGAAATAGGAAGCCTGGTGATTGCAGAGGGCGTTGAACGGCCGGAAGAGCTGGATATGCTGCAAAGGCTTGGGGTGGATTGCGCTCAAGGGTATTTGCTTTCCAGGCCACTTGAGATTGATGCCGCAGCGGTGTTCTCGCTTCACTAGTGGGCGTGCTGTGGGATGTGTCGCTGCATGGGCGGTCGCAGCGTTTAAGTGTCTGGCAACTGATCTCGTCCAGCAGACGGCTGGCTTAGCTTGCTTCGTTCGCCTGCATCGAGCAGGCTTTGGCTCTTCTCGCGGCTCCTTTGCAGAGGGCCAGAGCCCATAGGCAGCCTCGGGTGACAGGTGTAAACATCTATCTGGTGCCGCCAATCAATGCGAGCATATTGTTTGCAAATATCAATTGAGCCAGGATGCCATGAAATGGCTACTTGTCAGTTTGCGCTCATGGTATTGATGCTCTGCGTCAGCTTTGTAGAGTCGGTCGCAGACGACCTGAGGCAAGGCGGCGATCAGGGTTGACTGCCGGGGTTTTCAGGAGCCCTTATGAGGCATTTCCGCACCATCGACTGCAGTTGTCACGCCCGTGATGTTGCGGTCGATTTCCATTGGGCGTCCGAATCTCTCAAGCTTGACGATGGAGCTGCTGTGATTGAACTGCCTGGCTTTACTGAAGCAGTTTGATGCGCCTGGGGCGTTGTTGTGCGCCTTCCAATGCCTCGGGAATGCGTGGCAAGCGCGCTTGCGAGCGGTGCTGATCTGAAATTCATAGATCAGTGCTGGAACCTCTAATAGCAATCAGCACTCTTTGCGCCAACGGTTCTTGGAGAACTTGAGGGAGTGTCTTGCTGTCTCCTGCTGGAAGCTGCCCCAGGCAGCTATGCACTGCATCACAAGCGAGTCGCCTGACCAGTCACCGCCAGGGGCTCATTGCACCAATTGGGGCAAAGAATGAGTGCGACAGCATGGTGCTTCTGGCAGAAAAAATACCTGATTTCAGTGATTGCGGTTGTCACCTTTGATTAGTAACATCGCGAACACATTTTCTGACAATTAAGACTTTTGCATACCTTTTGAAGTTTGGTGCATAGATTCCATCTGGGCCAGTCTTCTTGTCAAACCGTCTTTGCCACCATCCCCTTGCGAATATGAACGCCATTGCTCACCGCCGGTCCGAGACAAATTTTCGTGGCCGTGTCCGGCTCACGGCCTTGTTAGGCTCTGCCATCTGGCTCACTGGCTGTGCCAACCTGAGCAGTCAGGCGCTCTCGACAGAAGAAATTCAGTCGCAGGTCCAGGCCGATCGGCAAAGCCTCGGCAAGGGCGTTGCTCCTCTGACCGGGCCAGTGAGCCTGGAAGAGGCGATTGCGCGGGCCATCAAATACA
>NZ_AWOR01000088.1 GCF_000761245.1 Comamonas testosteroni
TGCTTTATTTTCCGTTTTCTGAGGCGACCCCTAGAAGAAGCATTCAGGGCCAAGCTAGAGGCAGATAGCGGTTATGCGGGCTTGATGACCAAAAACCCCGCCCATCCTCTTTGGCGTGTGCTGCGTGGCCCCCGATTGGCCTACGAGCTGGGAGAGCTGGCTGAGTGGGTTGATCTTCCCAAGCATTTACCCAAACGCAAGCCAGAAGAAATAGGTCTGGGCCGCAATGTGACCGTATTTGGGGGCAGCTCACGAAACGGAACAAATCGTACGCTAAGGCATAGCTCGCCCAAGCCGGTCCCCTGCCGACGTGGCGAGGCTCGTTTCGCCTTGCAACGACGCAATCAGCGGACACGAAAC
>NZ_AWOR01000089.1 GCF_000761245.1 Comamonas testosteroni
CCGTAGTCGAAAGATTACGGGGTTTTTTATTTGATCAATCGGTATTCTTGATATTGCTTGCGCAGTAGCGGACATGGAAAGGATGAGCATGCAGCTGCAGGACATGTTGTATTCACAGGGCTTTGGTATTCGCCGCGTGTGCTCCGGCTTGGTGCAGCAAGGCTGGGTGGAGCTGTGGAACTCGCAGACTTCTGACTGGGAGAAGGTCCTGGATTCCACCCAGCAGGTGGATCCCGAAGGTCTGCGCTTCAAGGTGCAAGGCGTGGAGTGGGAGTATCACGAGCTGGGTTATGTGCTGCTGAACAAGCCTGCCGGCACCGAGTGCTCGCAAAAGCCATCGGCCCATCCCAGCATCTATACCTTGCTGCCGGCTCCGCTGCGTCAACGACCCAACAAAGGGGCGGTGCAAGGTGTTCAGGCAGTGGGCCGTCTGGACCAGGATACGACGGGCATGCTGCTGCTCAGCGACGATGGCCAGTTCATCCACCGCATGTCGTCGCCCAAAAAGCACGTCTCCAAGGTTTATCGGGTGACCTGCAAGCATCCGGTGGATGCCAAGCAGATACAGCGGCTGCTGGATGGCGTCGTTCTCGACCATGATCCCAAGCCTGTCAAGGCAGCGGCCTGCGAGCAGGTGGACAGCCATGTGCTGGATCTGACGCTGACCGAGGGCAAGTATCACCAGGTCAAGCGCATGATTGCGGCTGTGAGCAACCGGGTCGAAGGTCTGCACCGCAGAAGAATCGGCGGCATGGAGTTGCCCGCAGAGCTGGAGCCTGGCCAATGGCGCTGGCTGACGGCGCACGAGCTGGAACTGTTCAAGCCGGGCAAGTAAAACCGAGCAAGATAAAAAGCCTGCTGGCTTGCGCCAGCAGGCTTTTTAATGGGCGATATGGCAACTCAGTGCCGTTGCATGGCGGGCGCGGATGCCTGCTGGAGCTTGCCGGAGGTTTGCAGCGCAGCGCCGGGCAGGAATTCGATGCCGGTGCGGCGCACCAGCTCCACGTAGCTGATGGGTTCGGTGACGCGGGCTGCGTCATCATTGGCCTGCCAGTGCGCCCAGGCACGCTGGCTCTGAGCGTCGTAAACCAGCTTGTAGAGAAAGCTGGGCACACGCACCTGGTTGTGGCCGACGGAGGCGGCGCCGGCATCAAAGACCGGGCCGGTGATGATGTAGACATCGCCCTGAGCCCGTTGCGCATAGCTGCGCGTGTCTTTCTCGATGCGGGCCCAGGGGCCGCCGTTTTGCTTGATGGACTGGGGCACCATATTGGCCAGCGAGAAGCTCTGGGCCATGGCCTGTGCGGTCGGCATGTCGCCAGCGGGAGCCATGTGGCCGCGTGAGTAGCCGGAGCGCTTGTAGTCGTCCAGCTCGGCGCGTTCATCGCGGGGCAGGCGGGCGTCGCTGTAGAACTTGTTGGTGCGCTTTTCGTCGGCATCGGCGACCAGGGCCTTGTTCAGACGTTGAGCGACGAAGATGGGAGTCTTGCTCTGGCCGCTGTGCAGCACGGCAAACGCGTCATAGCACAGGGCCCGCAGTTTGGGCTGATCGCTGAGCACGGGTGCCTTGCCATTGGCAAAGAACTGCGGGCATTGCTCAAAGCCCTGGGTGCTGCGCGTGGGATTGCTGACCTGGATGAGCGATGCGGGGCTGGTCGCTGCCGAGGGCGCAGGCATCTTGGCGGAGCAGGCCACGCTGCTGATGGCCAGCATTGCGATGCCGGCATGGTGCAGCCATCGGGGGACTTGTGAGCAAGAAGAGGAAAGCGGTGCTGAAAAAGCGGAGGACATGCGCGAAGAAGGCCGAGGGAGATGGAAAGAGTGCCAGCAGCCCAGGTGCAAGAGCGAGTCTTGCCATCATTGATGGGTGATTGATTGCTACTCAAATAAGAGCTGCTTGCGCAAGCTTTGAAAGCTTTTCAAGGTAAAAGTTTCCTGAAAAGCTTTGTAATAAAGCGCTAAGTGCTCATATTTTATGAAAAGTGGACTTTGCCACGGCCCTGCCCCGGCCCTGTCCCGGCTTATGTCGTCAAGCTGCGGGTCCCCGAGGGCGTTCCATGCATGAGCAGGATCTGCAGTGCGGCTTGGGTTTGCAGATGCAGCTGCCTGAGCGCCTCATCTTTCTGGGGCGGCAAAATGTACTGGCCCTGTGCGTTCCTGGCATAGGGCTTGCCCAGAATGTCGGCCATATCGATCTGGTAGTAGCTGCGGTCGCCATATGGCCGCTTGCCGTCGATATAGGGCAAGGGCCAGATCGCCTGGCCGTCTTCCTCCTCGGCCAAAACATCAGGCAGCTCATCGATACCGACTTCTCGCCACAGGGCGGCATGCAGCAGCGTCAGATGTTCGGGGCGAAAGTCGAAGCTGCTGTCTGGCGCCTGGCCTGGGAAGTCAGGTGGCAAGGCATAGCGACCCGGTGCCAAGGTGGCGCTTGCCACAAACTGCGGCAGCCAAAGGCAGACCTCGGCCAGAAGCTGGGTGACCAGAGCAGGATTGTGAATGCGCAGCACTTGCTGGGCCGTGTCGACGGGGAATAGATCGCCGCCAAAGGGCTGCACGGGATCGAAGCCGGGCGCCCCCGACTCTATGGGCATCCACTGCACCCGCAGCAGGCGTATCAGCTGCAGATGCTGGGCGCTCAGTGGCGGCAGCGCCTGGCTGAAGACCGTCCGGATCACGGATCGACGTTCGGTACTGCTCCCACGCTGGCGAAGCCAGAACCAGCTCAAGGCGCCGGTTGCCGCAACTGCCAGGGTGGAGAGTGTGGAGATCAGCCGCCTGCGCTTCATGGGCGAAGGTTTTCAGTCATCGATGGAAGCGCTCCAGCGGTCGCCCCAGCCGCTGCTGCGCTGCACGCGGTCGATATCCCGGCGGTCACGCTTGGTGGGGCGGCCGGTGTGCTGGGCCGCCAGTGCTTCGGCGGGCTCGGGTGCCAGACGGCGCTGCTCGGCCAGTTGTTCTCGCTGGGCAATGCTCTGCGCCGTTTCCTCGTAGAGCTGCTGGGCCACGGGGGCAGGGCCGCGCATGCCGCTCAGCCCGCGCACGATGACTTCCCTGGGAACATTGCCCTGACGCAGGTGGATGTGGTCGCCCAGGCGGATTTCACGCGAGGCCTTGGCGTTGGCGTTGTTGACCGTGACCCGGCCCTTGCCAATTTCCTCCACAGCCAGGCTGCGGGTCTTGTAGAACCGCGCGCACCACAGCCATTTGTCCAGACGCATGGATTCAGTTTCACTCATATCGGTATTTTGCGGCGTGAAGGGATGGCGATTCAAGTCAGAGCAGTATCCATGTCCTGGGCATCGCCATTGTGCAGGGGCAGCTGAATCAGCGCCTGCAGGCCACGCACCCGGCCGAGCCCATCGTGCAGATTGCGCAGCTCGATCTGGCCGCCCAGGGTTTGAACGATCTCCTGGCAGATGGCCAGGCCCAGGCCCGAGCCGCTGCGCGTGTTGCCCGCCGAAAAGGGCTGAAACAGTCGCTGGGCAAGTTCCTCGTCGATGCCGCTGCCGCTGTCTTCGATACTCAGCTGCGCCATGCCGTTGTGTGCGCGCACATCGACTTGCAGACTCCCGTGCCTGGGCGTGTGGCGTATGGCGTTGTGCAGCAGGTTGCGGGTCAGCTCGCGCAGCATCCATTCATGGGCGGCCACGCAGCAGGCCTGGGTTTCGATGCCGAAGTCCATGTCGTGATCGGCAATCAGCGGGGATAGCTCCAGCGCCACGTCGCGCACAATGTCGTCGAGCTGGGCCAGCATGGCGCTGCTCTGGTTGCCGTCCTCCTGGCGCAGCTGCTCGACCTTGGCCAGGGCCAGCATCTGGTTGGCGACGCGGGTGGCGCGGTCCACCGTGTCGTCGATCTCGGCAAAGGCCTGTGCAGGGGGGATATCGCCGCGCTTGGCCGACTGCACCTGAACCTTGAGCACCGCCAGCGGCGTGCGCAGCTGGTGCGAGGCGTCGCGCACAAAGCGCTTCTGGTTGCTCAGCAGACCTTGCAGGCGCTGCATGGTCTGGTTGGTGGCCTCCAGCAGGGGCTGGATTTCGCGCGGGGCCTCGGGTGCCGCCAGCGGGCTCAGATCTCCCTGGGCCCGGCCTTGCAGGTCCTGGCTGAGCTGGCGTATGGGCTGGGTGGCGCGCTGCACGACGATGATGACGATGAGGGCGACGACCAGCACCAGCAGGGCCTGACGAATCAGGGTGTCGCGCAGAATCTGCAAGGCCAGGGATTCGCGCAGCTCCAGGGTCTCGGCCACCTGGATCACGGCCATGCCGCGCCCGTCGGCACTGGCAACCGGCTGCAGCAGCACGGCCACGCGCACGGGGTGGCCGCGAAACTCGTCGTCATAGAAGTCCACCAGCGCTGCATAAGGCGGGCGCTGCGGAATCCTTCCGGTCCAGACCGGCAGCTCCGCAAAGCCCGAAATCAGCTGTCCGTCCAGCGTGGAGACGCGGTAGAACATGCGGCTCTGGTTATCGGCCTCGAAAATCTCCAGTGCCGAATAGGGAACGATGGCGCGCAGCTGCGCCTGCTCGTCGTATCCGGTAACGCCGATCTGCTCGCTGATGCTTTTGGCCGAGGCCAGCAGGGTTCTGTCGTAAGCCGTGTGCAGCGATGCCAGGGTTTGCTGATAGAGGCTCCAGGCGTTGAGGGCAATCAGCGCCAGCACGGGCAGCAAAATGCCGGTGAGCAGCAGGCGCCGCAGCGACCAGGCTGTCTTGGGCCGCGTCCTTGCCGGACTGGCTGTCATGCCGCAGCCTCGGCCTTGACCAGATAGCCCAGTCCGCGCAGCGTGACCAGTTGCACGCCGGTGCCGCCCAGCTTTTTGCGCAGCCGGTAGGCCACGACTTCCACGGCCTCGTACTGCACATCGACCTCGCCGGGGAAGACCAGGCTGAACAGCCGCTCCTTGGTGACTGCATGGCCGGGGCGGGCCAGCAGCGCATGCATCATGGACAGCTCGCGCGGGGTCAGCTCCAGAACCTTGTCGTCGAGATAGATCGCGCCGCTTTCCTTTTCATAGCGCAATGCGCCCAGGGTGACAGTTTCAGAAGCCGATCTGGGTGTGAAACTATCCTGGCTGCGGCGCAGCAGGGCGCGCAGGCGTGCTTCCAGTTCGTCGAGGTCAAAGGGCTTGGCCAGATAGTCGTCGGCACCGGCATTCAGTCCCATGACGCGGTCGCCCACGGTGCCACGTGCCGTGAGGATCAGCACCGGTGTGCGCAGACCCAGGGCGCGGGCGCGCTCCAGCACCTGCAGGCCGTCGAGACCAGGCAGGCTCAGGTCCAGCACCACGGCATCGGGTTCGCGGGTCTGCCAATGGGCCAGGGCGCTGGGGCCGTCGGCCGCCACATCCACATTCAGGCCGCGGCGCATCAGGGTGCGCTGCAGCGTGGTGCGCATGGCGGAGTCATCTTCAACAAGCAGTAATTGCATGTTGCCGAACATAGCACTGCGCTGCGAATGCGCAGACAAGTCGTGAAACTACCAGGGTTGCTTAAGGGATAGCCCTAGGTGATTGGACAGCTGTTTGACAGGCAGGCTGTCCATGATTGCATCCACTAACTACATAAGGAGTACATCATGCGTCGTGATACGTTTCTGAAGTCTCTGGCAGCCCTGGCGGCGGCCGGTGCTTTGCCCCTGTCGGCCCAGGCCGCGGCGGCCATCAAGATGATGCTGCCCGCCAACCCTGGTGGCGGCTGGGACACGACAGGCCGTGCCCTGGGCAAGGCCTTGCAGGACGCAGGTGTGGCTTCTTCCGTCACTTATGACAACAAGGGTGGTGCTGCCGGTGCCATCGGCCTGGCCCAGTTCGTCAACGGCAGCAAGGGTGATCCCAATGCGATGATGGTCATGGGCGCCGTGATGCTGGGCGGCATCATTACCGGCAAGCCTCCCGTCAATCTGAGCCAGGCCACGCCTCTGGCACGCCTGACCAGCGAATACAACGTGTTTGTGCTGCCCGCCAACTCGCCTTTCAAGAACATGGCGGAAGTGGTGGCCCAGCTCAAGAAGGATCCCGGCTCCGTCAAGTGGGGTGGCGGCTCGCGTGGTTCCACCGAGCACATTGCTGCGGCCATGATCGCGCGTGAAGTGGGTGTGGACCCCGCCAAGATCAACTACGTGGCTTTCCGTGGGGGTGGCGAGGCCATCTCCGCCATCCTGGGTGGCAACGTCACCGTGGGCGGCAGCGGCTTCAGCGAGTTTGCCGAATACATCGCGACTGGCAAGATGAAGCCCATCGGCGTGACATCGGCCCAGCGCCTCAAGGGTGCGGCGTCCAGCGTTCCCACGCTCAAGGAGCAGGGCATCAACGTGGAAATCGGCAACTGGCGCGGTGTCTATGGCGCTCCCGGCATTTCCAAGGCGCAGCGCGACGAGCTGGTCGCCCAGATCGAGAAAGCCACCAAGAGCAAGGCCTGGACCGAAGCGCTGCAGAAGAACGACTGGACACCTGCCTGGCTGGGCGGCGATGCCTTCGGCAAGTTCGTGGACGACGAGTTCGCCAGCCTGCGCGCCACCATGGCCAAGTCCGGCATGATCTGACGATCTCCAGGCCGCTGCGTTCTGCAGCGGCCTTTTCAGGACATGGCACAGGGCTGGCGACTTCAGCCCTGATCGCGTTGTGTGCTGCTGTTTCTCCCCCGCACTGATTGATGGTCTGCTCCTGACGGCGCAAGCCAGGGTTTGTGCAACCCCATGATGCCGTGGGAGCTGCTGCAAGGCGGCTCTGGCGGGTTCCGAAAACCATTGAAATCAAACACATTCATCATGTCTGATTCATTCCAAGATCTGGCCCGGGCAGCGGAGGCCGCACAAGTTTCGGCCTATGCAGACCCCGACGAGCCGCAGAGCCCCAACGTACCGTCCAAGAGAGCGCAAACCATTGTCGGTGCGGGCGTGCTGCTGGTCGCTGTTGGCCTGGCTGTCGGCGCGCTGCAGATTCCTTCCGATTCGGGCTACGGCGGCGTCGGCCCCAACTTTCTGCCCTGGCTGTGCGCCATCGTGCTGGCCGCTTGCGGTGCACTGCTGCTTTGGGAAGCTCGCAGCGGCGGCTTTCGCCATGCGGCCGACCCGGGCGGCCAGCCCAAGGCCGACATCCTGCCCTTTGCCTGGGTCTCGGCCGGTCTGCTGGTGAATGCGGCCTTGATTGGAACCGTCGGCTTTATCTTCAGCTGCACGATTTGCTATGTCTTGGCCGTGCAAGGCCTGCGCCGCGCCGCGCATCAGCCTCAGGCCTCTGAAATCGGTACCTGGCTGAAGGATGTGATCACTGGCTTGCTGATTTCAGCGCCCGTTTTCTGGATGTTTACTCAGTTCCTGGCAATCAATCTGCCAGGCTTGACTCAGACGGGGTGGCTGTAATGGATATTTTCAATGCTTTGATGGCTGGCTTTGCCACTGCCATCACGCCCGCCAATCTGTTGTGGGCTCTGGTGGGGTGTGCCCTGGGTACGGCCGTAGGTGTGCTGCCCGGTATCGGCCCGGCCGTGGCCGTGGCCATGCTGCTGCCCATCACCGCCAAGGTGGATGTGACGGCATCCATGATTTTCTTTGCCGGTATTTACTACGGCGCCATGTATGGAGGCTCGACCACATCGATTCTGCTGAACACGCCCGGCGAGACGGCATCCATGGTCACGGCCATGGAGGGCAACAAGATGGCCAAGAGCGGCCGAGCCGGGGCGGCGCTGGCGACCGCCGCGATCGGCTCGTTCTTCGCGGGTACCTTCGCCACCGTAGTGGTGACTCTGTTTGCTCCCTACGTGGCCGACTTCGCCGTGAAGCTGGGCCCGCCCGAATACTTCATGCTCATGGTGCTGGCCTTCACCACCGTGAGTGCCGTGCTGGGCCAGAGCACGCTGCGCGGCATGACGGCGCTGTTTGTCGGCCTGGCTGCAGGCTGCATCGGCATGGACCAGATCTCCGGTGCGGCGCGCTATACCGGCGGCAAGATGGAGCTGCTGGATGGCATCGATATCGTGCTGGTGGCCGTGGGGCTGTTTGCCGTGGCCGAAGTGCTGTATGCCGCCATGTATGAAGGCAAGGTCGAGGAGTCCCAGAACAAGCTGACGCGTGTGCACATGACCAAGCGCGACTGGAAGCGTTCCTGGCCCGCCTGGATGCGCGGCACGCTGCTGGGCACACCGTTCGGCTGTATTCCTGCAGGCGGCACCGAGATCCCGACCTTTCTGAGCTATGCGACCGAGAAGAAGCTGGCCAAGGGCGAAGACAAGGCCGAGTTCGGCGGCAAGGGCGCCATCGAAGGCGTGGCCGGACCGGAAGCCGCCAACAATGCGACCGTGACCGCAGCTCTGATTCCTCTGCTGACTCTGGGCATTCCCACCAGCAACACCACGGCCGTGTTGCTGGGTGCTTTCCAGAACTACGGCATCAACCCCGGTCCCCAGCTGTTTACCAGCTCGGCGGCCCTGGTCTGGGCGCTGATCGCCTCGCTGTACATCGGCAACGTGATGCTGCTGGTGCTGAATCTGCCCATGGTGGGTCTGTGGGTCAAGCTGCTGAAGATTCCGCGTCCCCAGCTGTATGCCGGCATCCTGATCTTCGCAACAGTCGGTGCCTACGGCATGCGCCAGAGCGCATTCGATCTGTTCCTGCTCTACGGCATTGGCGTGCTGGGAGTGATCATGCGTCGCTTCGACTTCCCCACCGCTCCCGTGGTGGTTGGCATGATCCTCGGCCCCCTGGCCGAAGCCCAGATGCGCAACGCCGTGTCGATCGGCGAGGGCAGCTGGTGGATCTTCCTGCAGCGCCCCATGTCGCTGACGCTGATCATCATCGTGCTGGCTGTGCTGATCATTCCCCGCGTGCTCAAGCGCCTGTCGCAGGCCAAGCACGAGCGGGAGGCAAGCACCGCCTGAGTCCGGTTTCCTAGCCTGCTGCGGGTGCTTCACGCATGGAGCCCGTTGCATTCATATCCCCTGTTCGGTGAGCTGGACAGGGGATTTTTTTATGGAGGCAGACTCAAGCATTTGTTTGAATGCGCTATCTTGCTCATGTATTGATAGTGTGAGAGGGGCCGCTAGAGGTCTGTGCCGATGGTTTTGGGGCAATGTCGCCCTACCATGGCGCAATGATGGAAATGAGCCAACTGCTACCCAACGATTTCGCTTGCGAGCTGCCCGACGATGCCGACGGCATCTATGCATTGGCGGCTCGGTCCATGTTTCAGCTGTTCTCGTCAATGAGTCAAGGCATGTTTCTGGTCGACAGAAGCGGGCGCATTGTCTGGGTCAACAAAGGCTACGAGCGCTTTTTGCCGCGCCTGGGCGTGGCCGGTGTGGGCGACTTTCTCGGGCATATGGTGGAGGAGGTCATCCCCAACACGCAGATGCGCAGTGTGCTGGAGACCGGCAAGCCTGTCCTGATCGATCTGCTGACCAATAGTGCCGGGACCTTTGTCGTCAGTCGCCTGCCGCTGCACGACGACGAAGGAGGTGTGATCGGCGCCATCGGCATTGTGCTGTTCGATCAGCCCGAGACGACCCTGCAGCCGCTGATCAGCAAGTTCGCGATGCTGCAGCGCGATCTCGATGAAGCGAGGCGAGAGCTGGCTGCCCAGCGCAGCCGCAGCTTGCAGGCGTCGGTACAGGGTTCGCGCCGCAGCAAATACAGCTTTGCCAGCTTTGTGGGCAGCAGCCCGGCTGCGGTTGAGGTCAAGCGCCAGGCGCGGCGGGCGGCCCAGTCCATGAGCCCGGTGCTGCTGCTGGGCGAGACCGGTACCGGCAAGGAGGTGCTGGCCCATGCCATCCATGCCGCATCGGCACGATCTGCCGGTCCTTTTGTGAGCGTCAATATCGCGGCCATTCCCGAAACGCTGCTGGAGGCTGAATTCTTCGGCGTGGCTCCGGGCGCATTTACCGGAGCCGAGCGCAAGACGCGCGATGGCAAGTTCAAGCTTGCCGATGGCGGCACTCTGTTTCTCGACGAAATCGGCGACATGCCCGCCAGTCTGCAGGCCAAGCTGCTGCGGGCCTTGCAGGAGGGCGAGATCGAGCCGCTGGGCTCCAACCAGATCGTGCATTTCGATGTACGCGTGGTGGCCGCAACTTCTCGCGATCTGCTGCAGATGGTGCGCGACGGGCGCTTCCGTGAGGACCTGTTCTACCGGCTGCATGTGCTGCCCGTGCGCGTGCCGCCGCTGCGCGAGCGCAGCAGCGATATCCCGGCCCTGGTGGAAGTGCTCTGCGAGGACCTGGCGCTGCGCAACGACATGGTTCCGCCGGAGCTGGGCAAGGGCGCACTGGAACTGCTGGTCGCACAAGCCTGGCGCGGCAATATTCGCGAGCTGCGCAATGTGCTGGAGCAGGCAGCCATGCGCTGCGATGACTCGCACATCGATGCCGGCCTGCTGGCGCAGGTGCTGCGCTCCTCTGGGGTCGAGCCTCAGGCTCCGCATCGGCTGTGCCTGGCCCAGGAGACTGTGGCGGCGGTGCCGGCGACGAGCGATCTGCTCAAACCGCTTGCCGAGCAAATGGCCGAGCTCGAAGCCCGCGCGATAAGGGCCGCGATGCAGGCCCATGGGGGCAACAAGCTGGCGGTGGCAAGGGCGCTCGGCATATCGCGCGCCAAGCTCTACGACCGGCTCGAGAAGCTGAATTTCTGAGTCATGCTAGGGATTGCCCTTGGTGGGCAGGACTTGGTTTGTTTTTATAGTTATAAAAAATATCTAATTTAAGTCCGGAGACAGCATGGCATTGGTACAAGGGCAGGAGTTGTGGAGGCCCACGCAGCAACAGCATGAGCAAAGCGGCCTGTGGCATTACATGAGCTGGCTGCGCGACAGCCGTGGCCGTGACTTCCCCGACTATGAGGCGCTGTGGCAATGGTCGGCGACGGATATCGAAGGCTTCTGGCGCTCCATCTGGGACTACTTCGAGATCCAGGCCGATGGTGACCCGACACAGGTGCTGGCCAGCCGCAAGATGCCGGGTGCCGAGTGGTTTCCCGACACCCGGCTCAACTACGCCGAGCATATCTTTCGCCAGGCCAGTGATCAGCGCCCGGCCATCATTGCGCGCTGCGAGGGCCAGACCCCGGTCGAAGTCTCCTGGCAGCAACTGCAGCGCGATGTGGGAGCCTTGGCTGCCAGTCTGCGCGGTCTGGGCATTGGGCCCGGCGATCGCGTGGTGGCCTATCTGCCCAATGTGCCTCAGACCGTGGTGGCGTTTCTGGCCTGTGCCAGCATTGGCGCCATCTGGTCCAGCTGCGCGCCGGAGATGGGGGTCTCCGTGGTGCTGGACCGCTTCCAGCAGATCGCGCCCAAGCTGATTTTCGCGACCGACAGCTATACCTATGCCGGCAGGCAGTTCGATCGCCGTGAAGTGCTGGACGAGGTGCTCCAGGGTCTGCCTGATATCGCCCGGGTGATTCATGTGCCGGGGCCCCTGTTCGGCAGCGATGCAGAACATGCCGCCGTGCCCTGGCGTGACTGCATGCGCTGGGACGAGGCAACGCGTCATGCAGCGCCGCTGCAGTTCGAGCGCCTGTCGTTCTCCCATCCGCTATGGGTGGTGTACTCCTCGGGAACCACCGGCCTGCCCAAGGCCATGGTGCACAGCCATGGCGGCATCGTGCTCACCCACCTCAAGACCAATCGCCTGCAGCATGATGTGTTGCCCGGTGATCGCTTCATGTTCCTGGGCAGCACGGGCTGGATTGTCTGGAATCTGATGATAGGCAGCCTGCTGGCCGGCGCGACCGTGGTGCTGTCCGACGGCAATCCGACGGCGCCCCATGATGATGCGCTCTGGGACTTCATCGACCAATACCAGGTGAGTATCTTTGGTTGCGGTGCGGCCTTCCTCACCAAGAGCATGAAGGATGGTGTCTCGCCGAAGAAGGGGCGCCAGTTCGAGAAGCTGCGTGCCATCAACTCCACAGGCTCGCCGCTGCCGCTGGATGCCTATGCCTGGGTCTATGAGAACGTCAAAAGTGATCTGTGGCTGGCCTCGATCAGCGGCGGCACGGATATCGCCTCGGGCTTTGTGGCCTGCGCGCCCATACTGCCGGTCAACGCGGGCGAGATTCAGTGCCGCGAACTGGGCGTGGCCGCCCATGCCTTCAACGAACAGGGCCAGAAGGTGATTGCCGAAGTCGGCGAGCTGGTGATTACCGAGCCCATGCCCTCCATGCCCGTGTTCTTCTGGAACGACGAGAGCGGCGCGCGCTACCACGACAGCTATTTCGACGTGTTTGCCGGCTGCTGGCGCCATGGCGACTGGATCGAGTTCAGCGAGCGCGGCACGGCCGTGATCTACGGGCGCTCGGACAGCACCATCAACCGCTTCGGCATACGCATGGGCACGGCAGAGATCTACCGTGTCGTCGAGGAGCTCGAAGCCGTCAAGGACAGCCTGGTGGTCGACCTTGAATACCTGGGCCGACCGTCCTTCATGCCGCTGTTCGTGACCCTGGCCGAAGGCCAGGCATTGACGGGCGAGCTGACTGCCCAGATCAAGAACGCCATCAAGACCAAGGCTTCGGCACGCCATGTGCCCAATGTGGTGGTGCAAGTGGCCGAGATTCCGCGCACCCTCACCGGCAAGAAGATGGAGGTGCCGGTGCGCAAGCTGCTGCTGGGAGCGGACGCCGCCAAGGTGGCCAGCCCCGATGCCATGGCCAATCCATCGAGCATTGATTTCTTTATTCAATTTCGAGAGCAGGTGCCGAGGGCGTGACAAGCGCTTGAGGCTGATTTGACTCAATACCCAAAGCAGACCCACCCATGAACCATCAAGATCTGATCGCCATCGACTTTCATACCCATGCCGAAGTCAGCTGCCGCAATCCCTTTGACAGCTATGGCGAGGAGTACGACCGAGCGGCCGACAAATACTTCGGCAGCTCGCTGCGTCCAACGATCGCCGAAACCATTGCCTATTACCGCGAGCGCAAGATCGGTCTGGTGATGTTCACGGTGGACAGCGAGGCGCAACTGGGCCGCCGCCGCATTCCCAACGAAGAGATTGCCGATGCCGCGCGCGAGAACAGCGACATGATGGTGGCGTTCGCCAGCATCGACCCGCACAAGGGCAAGATGGGCGCGCGCGAGGCCGAACGCCTGATCACCGAATGCGGCGTCAAGGGCTTCAAGTTCCATCCCACGGTGCAGGGCTTTCATCCCTATGACCGCATGGCCTGGCCCATCTACGAGGTCATCAATCACTACAAGCTGCCCGCCATCTTCCACACCGGCCACAGCGGCATCGGCAGCGGCATGAAGTGCGGCGGCGGTCTGCGCCTGGCCTACAGCAACCCCATGCTGCTGGACGACGTGGCCGTGGATTTCGGCGATATGCAGATCGTCATGGCCCATCCCAGCTTTCCCTGGCAGGACGAGGCGATCTCGGTGGCGCTGCACAAGCCCAATGTCTGGATCGATCTTTCGGGCTGGAGCCCCAAGTATTTCCCCAAGCAACTGGTGCAGTACGCCAACACCTTGCTCAAGGACCGTGTGCTGTTCGGCAGCGACTTCCCGCTGATCACGCCCGAGCGCTGGATGAAGGACTTCGAGGTCGCCGGCTTCAAGCCCGAGGTCATGCCTGGCATTCTCAAGGACAACGCCGTGCGGCTGCTGGAGCTGGACAGAAAGCGCGATGCCGCATGAAAGCTCAAAGGATCACCCCGGTGATCCTTTTTTCATGGCGCTTGAACCTCGGCCGAGGCGAGGCCTGAAGCAGTGTATTGAAATCGTGCAGTGTCTTTTTTTAAGACATTTTTTGTTTGATTTTTGGACAGTCGGGATGCGGGCTGAAACAAGACTCAGAGGAAAACCAGACTGGCACGAAGACTGCTAACTGCACACCATACAAAGACAAGCGGACACACCGCATCCATCCTCAAGGAGACAACACATGCACAAGCGCAGCCTGCTGCAGGCGGCCGTTCTGGCGGCCATGGTGGTTCATGTTCCCGGCGCCTTGGCGCAATCTGAAATCCGCATTGCCCATGTCTACAGCAAGACCGGGCCGTTGGAGGCCTATGGCAAGCAGACGCAGGCCGGGCTGTTGATGGGGCTTGAATACGCCACGAGCGGCAGCATGACGGTGGCAGGCAAGAAGCTGGTGGTGATCGAGAAAGACGACCAGGGCAAGCCCGACCTTGGCAAGAGCCTGCTGGCCGCCGCCTATTCGGACGACAAGGCCGATCTGGCTGTCGGTCCCAGCGCGTCGGGCGTGGCGCTGGCCATGCTGCCCGTGGCAGAGGAGTACAAGAAGATCCTGATCGTCGAGCCTGCCGTGGCCGATTCCATCACCGGCGACAAGTGGAACAAGTACATCTTCCGCACCGGCCGCAACTCCAGCCAGGATGCGATCAGCAATGCCGTGGCCATCGACAGGCCCGGCGTGACCATTGCGACACTGGCCCAGGACAATGCCTTCGGCCGCGATGGCGTCAAGGCCTTCAAGGAAGCGGTCAAGAAGGGCAAGTTGGTGCATGAGGAGTACCTGCCCGCAGCCACCACCGATTTCACGGCCGGTGCCCAGCGCCTGATCGACAGGCTCAAGGATGTTCCAGGCAAGAAGGTGATCTGGA
Organism: Comamonas testosteroni; assembly: GCF_000761245.1. Lineage (GTDB taxonomy): Bacteria > Pseudomonadota > Gammaproteobacteria > Burkholderiales > Burkholderiaceae_C > Comamonas > Comamonas testosteroni_C. Next base: position 14,560 of record NZ_AWOR01000089.1, read on the forward strand.
TTGTCTGGGCCGGTGCCGGCAACCCCTTCAAGATCGTCGACATGGACCTCAAGCGCTACGGCATCGAGATTGCCACGGGCGGCAACATACTGCCCGCCATGGCTGCCTACAAGAATATGCCGGGCATGGAGGGCGCCACCTACTATTACTTCGGCATTCCCAAGAACCCGGTGAACGAAGCCATGGTCTCCATGAGCTACAAGCAGTTCAAGGCTCCGCCCGACTTCTTCACGGCGGGCGGTTTCTCGGCCGCCATGGCCATCGTCACGGCACTCAAGAAGACTGGCGGCGACACCAAGACCAACACCTTGATCAAGGCTCTGGAAGGCATGAGCTTCGATACACCCAAGGGCGTCATGACCTTCCGCAAGGAAGATCACCAGGCCATGCAGAGCATGTACCACTTCAGGATCAAGAACGATCCGGCCATGGCCTGGGGTGTGCCCGAGCTGGTGCGCGAGATCAAGCCTGAAGAAATGAACGTTCCCGTGCGCAACCAGCGCTGATCCGGCCGGGAGATCCTCCCGCGCCCAACCGTCCTCTCAATTGATGAACCCTCGGAAACACGAGGGCTGGCATTGCTCATTCCTATTTCAACGATTCACGGAGACAAGGCATGCGAGTTCAATCCTGGAGAAGCGGCGTTGCCGCGCTGGCGCTATGGGGCGGCGTGAACCTGGCTGCGGTGGCGGCCGTGCCGCTGGGGCAATACAACATTGCCACCGACCAGATCAGCGTGTCGGGCCTGTCGTCGGGCGGCTTCATGGCCAATCAGCTGGGCAATGCCTACTCGGCAAGCTTCATGGGGGTGGGCATCTTCGCGGCAGGCCCGTATATGTGCGCGGGCCTGAACAATTACACGGCCTGCATGTACAACGCCAGCATCACGAGCGCACAGCTCAATGCCATGCAGTCCAGCATCGACAGTTACAGCAGCGCTGCCAGCATCGACGCCAAAAGCCGGATTGCGGCGCAGAAGATCTATATCTTCACGGGCACCAGCGACTACACGGTGGGCCCGAACCTCACCGATGCGCTGCAGACCCAGTACCTGAACAACGGCGTGCCGCAGGCCAATATCGCCTATGTCAAGCGCTCGGGGGCTGCCCATGTGCTGCCCACCGACTTCGATAGCAGCGGCAACAATGCCTGCAGCAGCAGCGCTTCGCCCTATATCAGCAATTGCGGCTATGACGGCGCCAAGGCCGCACTCACGCATTTCTATGGTGCGCTCAATCCGCGCAATGATGCTCCGGCCACTGGCAACTACATAGAGTTCAACCAGTCGGCCTATACCAATGCCAACCCCGGCATGGCCAGCACCGGCTGGCTCTATGTGCCGCAAAGCTGCGCCAGCGGCACGCAGTGCAAGCTGCATGTGGTGCTGCACGGCTGTCAGCAGAGCACGGACAAGATTGGCGACAAGTTCGTGAGAAACACCGGCTTTAGCCGTTGGGCCGATACCAACAACATCATCGTGCTGTACCCGCAGACCCGGGTGGACAACAACAACCGCAGCACAAGCAAGAGCGGTTCGCTGGCCAATCCCAATGCCTGCTGGGACTGGATTGGCTGGTATGGCAATGATTTCGCACAAAAGAGCGGTGTGCAGATGACGGCCATCAAGGCCATGATCGATCGCATTGCATCCGGCGCGGGCTCCGGCACCGGTGGCGGCAGTGGCGGAGGCAACCCGACCCAGCCAGCCCTGGCCGCTCCCACGGGGCTGGGGGCGTCGGCTGCTACCAGCACCAGCATGCAGCTGGACTGGGCTCCTGTGACCAGCGCTGCGGGCTATAACGTCTATCGCAACGGCAACAAGACCAACGCACTGCCGGTCTATGCCACCAGCTATGTCGATGCGGCGCTGAGCCCTGCCACCAGCTACAGCTGGACGGTGCGGGCCGTGGACGGCAATGGCGCGGAAAGTGCCGATTCTTCTGCCGTGAGCGGCACGACCCTGGCCGGCAGCAATCCTGCGGGCACTTGCACCACGGCCAGCAATTACGCCCATGTACAGGCCAACCGCGCCTATCAGCAAGGCGGCTATGCCTATGCCAACGGCTCGGGCCAGAACATGGGCCTGTGGAATGTGTTCTACACCACCACGCTGAAGCAGACCGGCAGCAACTACTACGTGATCGGGACCTGCCCCTGAGCAGCGACCGCACGCAACCGAGAAGGAAAGATCCGCTTCCATGGGCATTCTGGCAACGCAAGATCTCACCATCCGCTTTGGTGGCCATGTGGCCGTGAACGCTGTGACCTGCTCGTTCGAGCCGGGCACGCTCACGGCCATCGTGGGCCCCAATGGGGCCGGGAAGACGACTTATTTCAATCTGATCTCGGGCCAGCTCAAGGCCAGTTCCGGCAGGGTCACGCTGGGGGGGCGTGATCTGAGCGGCCTGCCCGCATCGGCGCGTACGCGCGCCGGGCTGGGCCGGGCCTTTCAGCTCACGAATCTCTTTCCGAATCTGAGCGTGCAGGAGAACGTGCGGCTGGCGGTGCAGGCCAGCATGACGGGAGCGCATCGCCGCGGCTTGAACCTCTGGAGCATCTGGAGCGATCACCGGGCGGTCACGCAGCGTGCGCGACAAATCCTGGAGCGGGTCTTCATGTCCGAGCGTGCCGACACCGTCGTCGCCAGCCTGCCGCATGGCGACCAGCGCAAGCTCGAGGTGGCGCTGCTCATGGCGCTGGAGCCGCAGGTCTATATGTTCGACGAGCCCACGGCGGGCATGAGCCATGACGAGGCACCGGTGATTCTGGACCTGATACGTGAACTCAAGAAAGACCGCAGCAAGATCATCCTGCTGGTGGAGCACAAGATGGATGTGGTGCGCGAACTCGCCGATCGCATCATCGTGCTGACCAATGGACAGCTGGTGGCCGACGGCAAGCCTGCCGAGGTCATCGCCTCGCCCGTGGTGCAGCAGGCATACCTGGGGCTGACGCCCCAGGATGCCGTTGGCGGCACTGACGCTCCCCCCCATCCCAGCCTTCCCCCGTCCGGGGGAAGGGGAGAACAGCCATGAGCGAGCTGCTGTTGAAACTCCAGGGCGTGCACACCCATATCGGCGCCTATCACATCCTCCACGGTGTGGACTTGGCTGTGCCGCGCGGCGAGGTCACCATGCTGCTGGGCCGCAACGGCGCGGGCAAGACCACGACGCTGCGCACCATCATGGGCCTGTGGCAGGCCAGCCAGGGCCGCATCCAGTTTGCGCAGAAGGACATCACCCAGCTGTCCACGCCGGCCATTGCACGCCTCAATATCGCCTATGTGCCCGAGAACATGGGCATCTTTGCCGACCTCACGGTCAAGGAAAACCTGCTGCTGGCTGCACGCGCCGCCGCCCATGCGGGCCAGATGGATGCCGCCCGGCTGGACTGGATCTACCAGCTGTTCCCGGCCGTGCAGAAGTTCTGGAATGCGCCTGCGGGCAAGCTCAGCGGCGGGCAGAAGCAGATGGTGGCCGTGGCGCGCGCCATTGTCGAGCCGCGCGATCTGCTCATCGTGGATGAGCCCAGCAAGGGCCTGGCTCCCGCCATCATCAACAACATGATCGAGGCCTTTGCCCAGCTCAAGGCCGGCGGCGTGAGCATCTTGCTGGTGGAGCAGAACATCGACTTCGCAAAACGCCTGGGCGACGGCGTGGCCGTGATGGACAACGGCCGTGTCATCCACGCGGGCCGCATGGCCGATCTGGCGGCCGACGCGCAGCTGCAGCAGAGGCTGCTGGGGCTGTCGCTATGAGAAAAAACACATCAAAAATGCCATTGGTCTATATGTATAGAGCGCGAGTAGCTATGTATTTTGAAGCGACAGCGCGCCATGGGAGAGTGCCTGCATGAGCTTTAAGGATATGGATTACAAGCCGCTGTTGCTGGTGCCGCTGCTGGCGCTGGTGACGCTGCCGCTGGTGGGTTCGCCCAGCACCTGGCTGACGCTGACGGTTGCAGGTTTGGCCATGGGCATGATCGTCTTCATCATCGCTTCGGGTCTGACGCTGGTGTTCGGCCTCATGGATGTGCTGAACTTCGGGCACGGCGTGTTTATCGCGCTCGGCGCCTTTGTGGCCACCAGCGTGCTTGGCGTCATGGGCGACTGGACTGGCTCGGACCAGCTCTGGCGCAATCTGGCCGCCGTCTTTGCGGCCATGCTGGTGGCGATGCTGGTGGCTGGCGCCGTGGGTCTGGCCTTCGAGCGCTTCATCGTGCGCCCGGTCTACGGCCAGCACCTCAAGCAGATTCTCATCACCATGGGCGGCATGATCATCGGCGAGGAGCTGATCAAGGTCATCTGGGGCCCGCAGCAGATACCGCTGCCCCTGCCCGATGCCATGAAGGGCGCGTGGCTGCTGGGCGATGCGGCCGTGGAGAAGTACCGCGTGTTTGCCGTGCTGGTGGGCGCGTTGGTGTTTGCAGGGCTGGCCTGGACGCTGGCACGCACCAAGCTCGGCCTGCTGATCCGCGCCGGCGTGCAGGATCGCGAGATGGTCGAGGCGCTTGGCTACCGGGTGCGCAGCCTGTTCATAGGCGTGTTTGTGGCCGGCTCGGCCCTGGCCGGGCTGGGCGGCGTGATGTGGGGGCTGTATCAGCAGAACGTGATCCCGCAGATGGGCGCCCAGGTCAATGTGCTGATCTTCATCGTCATCATCATTGGTGGGCTTGGCAGCACCGGTGGTGCCCTCATCGGAGCGCTGCTGGTGGGGCTGATGGCCAACTACACGGGCTTTCTCGTGCCCAAGGTGGCGCTGTTTTCCAATATCGCGCTGATGGTCGCCATCCTGCTCTGGCGTCCCCAAGGCATCTATCCGGTCGCCAACCGCTGAAGGACAACAGAATGCTCAACCGTTTGCTCTCGGGCGATCTGCCGCGCAGTCGCATCCTGGCACTGATGCTGCTGGCGATCTTCCTCGGTCTTGCCGTGGCGCCGTTCGCCTTTCCCGGCGTCAAGGCGCTCAATGTGGCGGCCAAGGTGCTGATCTTTGTGGTGCTGGTGGCCAGCTTTGACCTGCTGCTGGGCTATACCGGAATCGTCAGCTTTGCCCACACCATGTTCTTCGGCATAGGAGCCTATGGCGTGGCCATTGCCTCCGGCAAGCTGGGGCCGGGCTGGGGGGCGCTGGCTCTGGGGGGGGGTGCGGCGCTGCTGGTGTCGCTGCTCTTGTCCCTGGCCATCGGCCTGTTCTCCCTGCGTGTGCGCGCTATCTTCTTTGCCATGATCACGCTGGCCGTAGCGGCCGCATTTCAGACCCTGGCTTCGCAGCTGTCCGACTGGACGGGAGGCGAGGACGGCCTGACCTTCAAGATGCCCGCATGGCTGTCGCCCAGCTTCGAGCCCTTCGAGAACGAGATCTTCGGCATTCTCATCGACGGCAGGATCATCAGCTACTACCTGCTGTTTGCCGTGACTGTGGTTCTGGTGCTGATGCTGCTGCGCATTGTCAATTCGCCGTTCGGCCGCGTGCTGCAGGCGATTCGCGAGAACGAATTCCGTGCCGAAGCCATTGGCTACCGCGTGGTGGTCTATCGCACCACGTCCAGCGTGCTCTCGGCCCTGTTTGCCTGCGTGGCCGGTGCCATGCTGGCTGTCTGGCTGCGCTACAACGGGCCCGATACCTCGCTCTCGTTCGAGATCATGATGGACTGTCTGCTCATCGTGGTGATCGGTGGCATGGGCACGATTTATGGCGCGGTGATCGGCTCCGTCATCTTTCTGGTCGCGCAAAGCTATCTGCAGGATTTTCTGCGGCTAGGCAGCGAAGCCGCCGTCAGCCTGCCATGGCTGTCGGCCCTGCTGTCGCCGGACCGTTGGCTGCTGTGGCTGGGTCTGCTGTTCGTGCTGTCGGTCTACTACTTCCCTACCGGCGTGGTTGGCCGGCTGCGCGCGGCTGCGGCGCGCCAACCCTGACATCTTTTACTGGCATCCCTTCTCTGACTGCTTTCACTACGACAGGAGACAAAGCCCATGCCGAAGACCTATGCGATTGCCTTACCGCCCTCAGCCCTAGCGGTGCTGGCGGCTGCCGTGCTGAGCGCCTGCGGGGGCGGCGACGGAGGCGAACTCAATGCCAAACCCGGCTACCTGGGCACGGTGCGGCAACAGAGCTATGACGGCAGCAGCGATGACCTGCTGACCGCAGGCATGGGCAAGAGCGGCCTGGCTGCGGCCACAGCACCGGGCTTTGCCATTGCGCTCCAACCCACGGCGGCCGAGTTGCGCCGCCTGGCCATCTACACCAATTACCGCGCCATGCTGGACATGACTGCTGCGGGTGGCTATGGCACGCTCTACGGCCCCAATGTGGATGCGCAGGGCCGGGTGACGGCCGGCGAAGGCAGGATTGCAGGCATCGAGTACATCGCATTCTCGGACGACGGCACGGGCCGCAAGAACGTCACGCTCATGGTGCAGGTACCGGCCAGCTTTGACCCAAGGAAGGCCTGCATCATCACCGCCACGGCTTCGGGATCGCGCGGCGTGTACGGCGCCATCACTACGGGTGAATGGGGGCTCAAGCGCGGCTGCGCGGTGGCTTATTCCGACAAGGGAACCGGCGCCGCGCCACATGACCTCATGAACGACACTGTGCCGCTGATCGACGGCACGCGCAGCACGGCTGCCGCAGCGGACAAGCAGGCTGCATTCAATGCGGGACTCACGGCTGGCGAACTGGCCGCCTTCAACACGGCCATGCCCAACCGCTTTGCCTTCAAGCATGCGCATTCGGGCCAGAACCCAGAGAAGGACTGGGGCCGTACCACGCTGCAGGCCGTGGAGTTCGCCTACTACGTGCTCAACGAGCGCTATGGGGACCGCAACATTCTGGGCGAACGTCTGCGGACGCTCAAACCGAGCAACACCATCGTCATTGCCTCGAGCATCTCCAACGGCGGCGGCGCGGCGATTGCCGCCGCCGAGCAGGACTCGCAGGGGTTGATCAACGGCGTAGCCGTGTCCGAGCCTGCGGTGGAATTGCCCGCCAGCCCCGGCGTGACCGTGCAGCGCGGCGGCACGGCACTGCCTGTGGTGGGCAAGACGCTGGTGGACTTCACGAGTTACGCCAACCTCTATCAATCCTGCGCCTCGCTGGCGGCATCAGTCAGCAGCTCGCCCTATGCGGCTGCGTTTGCCGCTGGCTTTGCCAGCACGGCTCTGCCGATTGCGCCCAACCGCTGCGCGGCACTCAGGACTGCCGGTTTGCTGAACGCCACGACCACGGCGGCGCAGGCCGAAGAAGCTTTGCAGAAGCTGCGCGACTATGGCTGGGAGCCGGAGTCCAGCGAGCTGCATGCCTCGCTGGCCGCCTTTGAGGTGGCGCCCGCAGTGTCTGTCACTTTTGCCAACTCGCTCTCGCGCGCCAGCGTGAAGGACAACCTCTGCGGCTACAGCTATGCCGGTGCGACGGCTGCGGGCGCAGTGACGCCGCTGGCCCCTGAGGCGCTGGCCAGCATGTTCTCCACGGGCAACGGCGTGCCGCCATCGAGCGGCGTTCAGCTCATCAACAACAAGGGCAAGTTCGGTGCCGCGCGTGACTTCCTCTCCGTCTCGATGAACTCGGGCGTGGCCGACTGGAACACGCCGGGTGCGCTGTGCCTGCGCAATCTCGTCACCGGCAACGATGGCGCCGCCAGGGCGCTGCAGGCCGGTGTCGACGAGACAAGACGCAACGGCAATCTGCAGGGCAAGCCGGCCATCATCGTCCATGGCCGTGCGGATGCGCTGCTGCCTGTGAACCACACGACGCGGCCCTATGTGGCGCTCAACCGGAAAGTGGAAGGCGCTGCCAGCAAGCTCAGCTATGTGGAGGTTACAAATGCCCAGCACTTCGACAGCTTCATCGGCCTGCCCACCGTGCTGCCGGGTTACGACACGCGCTACATCCCGCTGCATGTCTACCTGAACCGCGCGCTCGATGCCATGTATGACCACCTTGCCAGCGGCAAGGCGCTGCCGCCCAGCCAGGTGGTGCGCACCGTGCCGCGTGGCGGCAACCCGGGTCAGGCACCGGCCATACAGCCGGCCAATCTGCCGCTGATTGCCGGTACGCCGGCAGCGGCCGACAGGATTGAGGTCAGTGCCGGAGCCATCCGCGTGCCGGACTGATACGCATGACCGGCCGGCGGCTACGGCTGCCGGCCGACTACCGAAGTTGATAGCTGATAGCGCTTATCACATATGCGCTAGAGGCCTTTTTGATGCTGAAACCTGCCATGCCCAACAACTGCGCTTCTGCGGCCATCGTGCCGGCATCCCGCTATGCGAACTGCGCTGGCTACGAGATTCATTACCTGGATTGGCTGCCGCAAGGCCCGACCAAGGCCACGGTGATCGCCTGGCATGGCCTGGCACGCACGGGCCGCGACATGGATGCACTGGCGCAGTTTCTTGTGGCGCAAGGCTATCGCGTCATCTGTCCGGATACGCTGGGGCGCGGCCTGAGCCAGTGGAGTCGCAATCCGCGCGAGGAGTATCAGCTGCGCTTTTATGCCCGTCTGGCGTACGAACTGATGGATGCGCTGGCGCTGCAGCAGGTGCACTGGGTGGGCACCAGCATGGGCGGTGCGATAGGCACGGTCTGCGCATCCGGCCTGTTCGAGCCGGATCTCAGGCAGCGCATTCTCACGCTCACGCTCAACGACAATGCGCCCGAGCTGGCCGAGGCTGCGCTGGCCCGCATCAGGAGCTACGCCGGCCGGCCGCCGGTGTTCGACACCGTCGCCGAGCTGGAAGGCTTTTTTCGCGCGGCCTACAAGCCCTATGGCTGGCTCAGCGATTTCGAGTGGCGCAAGCTGACCGAGACCAGCACGCGCCGTTGCGACGACGGCCGCGTCACCCCGCATTACGACCCGCGCATGATCGAGCAGTTCACCGAGCATGACAACGACTATCTGCTCTGGGATCACTATGACGCGCTGCAACTGCCCGTGCTGTTGCTGCGCGGCGAGCAGTCCGATCTGGTGCTCAAGCCTGTGGCCGAGCAAATGCAGCAGCGCGGTCCCGGTGCCCAGGGCCTGCTGACCTGGCTGGAAGTGCCGGACTGCGGCCATGCACCGGCGCTCAATGTGAGCCCGCATTTCAAAGCCGTTCTGTCCCATCTGCACCAGGCTTGAAGCGCAACAACCTCGCAGCACTGGGGATGTTCGCGTCTCGCTAGCATCGGTGGCTCACCCTGGTCGGGGTAAGGAGCGTGGGTCATGGGTTTTGTCGTGGATCTGATTCGGGAATACGGCTTCGGCATTGTCTTTCTCAACGTGCTGGTGGAGCAGCTGGGCGCACCCATCCCGGCCTATCCGGTGCTGGTGGTGACCGGAGCGCTGGAGGGCGGCAGCCTGGCACGCCTGGGCTGGCTCACTGTGATTGCGGTGGCCGCAGCGCTGATTGCCGATGTGCTCTGGTACCAGGCAGGCAGAGCCTATGGGCACAGGGTGCTGGGACGTATCTGCCGCATTTCGCTCTCGCCCGATGCCTGCATCCGTCAGACCGAGTCCGTCTATGGTCGCTGGGGAGCCAGGTCTTTGCTGGTGGCCAAGTTTGTGCCGGGCTTTGCCTCCATTGCCAGCGCGCTGGCCGGTGTCGTGGGCACGCCGCTGCGTACCTTTGTGTTGTTCGATACGCTGGGGGCCCTGATCTGGGTGGGCTCGGCGGTGTTTCTGGGCTCGCTGTTCAGTTCCACGGTGCAGGATCTGCTCGATGTGCTGACGGCGCTGGGCAAATGGGGGCTGCTGCTGCTGTGCGTGGCGTTCGCGGTCTTCGTGGCGCGCAAATGGTGGCAGAGGCAGCGCGTGGTGCGTTCGCTGAAGATGCCGCGCATGTCGGTCGAGGAACTGGCGGGGCTCAATGCCCAGGGCATCACGCCGACGGTGATCGATGTGCGCGAACCCCTGCTCTTCGGTCAGGGTCATATCCCCGGTGCCAGCTCCTGGCTGGAGCATCAGGGCAAGGGCAGGGCGGCCTACGAGCACTTGCTGCCGCGCGAGCGGCATGAGCATGGACTGGTCGTGTATTGCGACTGCCCCGACGAGATCTCCGCCGCGCGCGTGGCCAGGCAATTGCAGCGTGCGGGATTTCACAACGTCCGGCCATTGTCCGGTGGCCTGACGGCCTGGGAGGCAGCCGGCTTCGAGCTCGAAAAGCCCCAGGCCTGAGCAGGCCCCAAAAGAAAACGCCCTGACCATTCCTTGGGCAGGGCGTCGGGTGGGGTCGAGGCGCTTACTTGCCGGCAGGCATGGAGCAATGCCCGCCCTGTGCGGCCTGGCCGGAGCCGGCGGCAATCAGCGGCGCTTCGAAGCGCAGGTCAATGGCCGGCGATGTATGAACGTCCCAGGCCAGAAAGACGAGCAGCATGGCCCAGAATACGGTGCGCAAGGTGCTTGGTGAGGTCATGGTTGTTCCTTGCTCAGAAGCCGAAATGGCGGCGGATGCGCAGGCCGAAAATGGTGCCCGCAAATGCCAGTGGGACCCAGATCCAGCCGTGGATGGAGCCGGTGGAGATGCCCGAGAGCATGGCGCCCACATTGCAGCCGAAAGCCAGGCGCGAGCTATAGCCGAGCACCAGTCCCGCCACCAGGGCCACGACCCATTGCGTGCCTGTCAGTGCCTTGGCAGCCGCGGGCTTGCCGGCGGCAATCCACAATGCGCCGCCCAGAATGCCGATATTGGTGATGCTGGTCACGTCCAGCAGTACGGTCTCGTGCAGGCGTGCCGCATTGCCGGGCTGGCTCCAGAACCAGTTGCTGGCCAGATCGACGGCGCCCGTGGCGTTGGCGATCTTGGCGGCCCACAGACCAAAGCCGTAGACCACGCCCCAGGGCTGGCCCGCAATGATCAGATTGAGCGTGGCCAGGATGGCCAGCAGTACGGCGCCGACCAGCCATTTGCGCACCAGCAGCGGCTTGGCCGGGCGGTTCAGGGCGGCATTGGCCTTTTTCACATACAGGGCCACGCCTGCCGCGATCACGGCCAGCGCGACCAGCGTGGCGATCAGCGCTGGAGCCCAGCCCCATTGCGTGACCAGGCCCACGGGTGCTGTATTGCCCAGGTCCAGCCACCAGCCCAGGTGCAGACTGCCCAGAAAGCTGCCGATCGCAAACAAGGGCAGTATGGCCGTGTTCATGGGGATGCCCATGCCTGCCTTGTAGAGGGTGCCGCTGCCGCAACCGTCGGCGATCTGCATGCACAGGCCGAAGACAAAGGCTCCAACCAGCAGGCTGATGCTGGGGGGGCCCAGAGCAGCCGTCAGCTCGGGGAAATGGCCCAGCAAAGGCATGGCCAGGGCTGCAGCCAGCGCCAGCAGCAGCAACTGGCCAAAGATGCCGCTGCCGTCTTTTTCCTCGACCAGCATGCGCCAGCCCGTGGTGAAGCCAAAGCGCTTGCCGGCCAGCACCGCGCCCAGGCCTATGCCCACGGCGAACAGCGCCGCCTGACGCACCGAGACCGACCACAGCAGCCAGCCAAAGAAAACGGCCAGCAAGGCCGTTATGGGAAGTCGTTTCATGTGTTTTTATGGAATTGATGGGTCAGGACTGCGACGCACTTTCCGCAAAGGGCATGCACCCAGATCAGAGACAACGAGCAAAGGCCGCCCTGCAGCGAGGTTGTTGTCCCCTTGGGGAAGGCGCGAAGCGACTCAGGGGAGTCATTTAAAAGTTTTTTCCCACCATTTTTGGGCGTCATAGGCCAAAGACTGGGCGCGGCCCGGCTGGTTGGCCATGCGCGGCGCGTCCTTGGATTGCGTCCAGTCCACCATGGAGCCCGCATACAGCTTCACATTGGGCAGGCCCGCCATTTCGGACAGGCCGAACCAGTCGGTGGCCGCCCAGTGACCGGTGTTGCAGAAGGCAACCATGTCCTGGCCTTGCGGGCGCTGGACCTTGGCAGCGATTTCCCTGGCCTTGGCGGCATCCACGAACTGTGAGGTACCGGGCACAAACCATTGATTGAAATCCAGTTGCTGGGCGCCGGGCAGGGTGCCCGAGAGCTTGGCGGCGGGCGCACGGGTCTTGCCCAGATAGAAGGCGTCGGGGCGTGAGTCCACCAGAGCCGCGTTGGAGAGGTCGAGATGCCTGCCCACGTCCTGCTGGGTGGCCAGCCAGTTGGCGTCAAAAGTCGGAGCGTAGCTGCTGGGCGCAATCTGCGTCTGGGTCTTGCCCAAGGGCTTGCCTGCGCTTTCCCAGGCCTTCATGCCGCCGTTGACGATGGACAGCTCCTTTAGGCCCAGGCTTTTGAGCGTCCAGTACACACGCGCCGCGGCACCAAAGTCCGTGGCATCGGCACCGCTGGAGATCACGATGGCGTGTGTGGCTGGCGTCAGGCCCAGCGACTGCACCAGCGCCACCAGCTTGGCCTGGTCGGGCAGCTCGCCGGGATTGGTGGCCGGGCCGCGCCATTTGCCGTAGGGAGCGTTGGCGGCCTGGGCAATATGGCCGGCCTCGAAGGCTTTGGGGTCGCGGATATCGATGAGGCGGACATCGGCCTGCTGCAGCAGCGGCTGCAGCTGCTCGGGGTTGAGCAGGGGCTGGGCTGCGAGCGCCCAGGCGCTGGTGCCCAGGCCCAAGCCCAGAACCAGCGCATAGCTTGTCAGAGAGTTTTTCATGGCAGGAGTCGGCAAAGCCGATTCGTCAGGGGCATGGCTATGCCCAGGGCCTCTATTGTCCGGCCTTGCCGCGACAGGGCCAACCAAGAAAAACTTGTCTGCTTATTGCCTGGGGTCATGAACCGGCGAACAAACAGCGTGGTTTCTGATAGATATGGTTAAAAGTGGGCGAATCGGCTTGTGAGTAAGCGATTGCAGCTATTAATTTTGAAAAATCATGCGCTTTGCCCAACCGGAAACAGCTCTTGCACTGCCCGCCGGATACCGCCATAGCCCGTACAGCGGCAAAGGTTTCCGCACATCTGGGCCTCGGCCTCGGCGACCGTGGGACGGGGTTGCTGCTGGTGCAGCCAGCTCATGCTCATGACCATGCCGGCGGTGCAATAGCCGCATTGCACGCCGCCGCAGCGCGCCAGAGCCTCGCGCACGGGTTCGCTGGCGCTGTCCTGTGCCACGGACTCGATGGTGCGCACGGTCTGGCCCTGGATCTGATAGGCCATCAGCAGGCAGGCGTTCACGGGCTCGCCGTTGAGCCATACCATGCAGGCGCCGCAGCGTCCCACTTCGCAGCCAGGCTTGGCCCCGGTGAGGTGCCAGTGCTCGCGCAGCAAGGTCAGCAGCCGGGTATCGGGGCTGCAGCTGGCGCTGACCGGCTGGCCGTTCAGATTCAGCTGCAGCACAAAGGACGAGGCTTCCTTCGCGCTGGCTGTGGGTGGCTTGCCGCTGTGATCAGGGATGTGGGTCGTCATGGTGTGGAGGGCTCCGCGCCCGCTTCCAGCAGGGCAATCACGCGCTCCGGGGTCATGGGCAGTTGGGTGATGGGATGCTGCAGTGCGGCGGCCAGGGCATTGGCCACTGCGGGCAGGGCCAGGTTGACGCTGATCTCGCCGGCTCCGCGCGGGCCTATGGGATCGCCCTCGGGAAGGTTCTCGATCGCCAGCACCTGCATATCAGGGGCATCGGCCAGCGTGGGGATCAGATAGCCGTCGAGATTGCGCGCCTGATAGTGGCCGTCCAGGCAGGCCAGCTCCTCCTGTGTGCACATGGCCAGGCCCATGAGGGCGCCGCCTTCCATCTGGCCCAGATAGCCCTGGGCCGATGCCACGGGGCCCAGGGCCGAGCACATCACCAGCCGCTGTACCTGGACCATGCCGCTCCAGGTGTCGACACATACCTGGGCAATGGCGGCGCAGGCTCCGAAGACGAAGTGGGTGTCATGCGCGTTGTCCTCCGGGTCCTCTGCGCGCAGGTCTATGGGGATACAGGGCGCTTGTTTGCCCAGTGCCTTTGCCAGATCGACGTAGCTCAGGCACAGGCCCGCAGCGCTTTCCAGGCCCCATGCGCCGCAGCACAGAGGGATATCGGGCAGCAGTCTTGCTGCGGCCAGGAGCAAGGCTTGCTGCCAGGGTCGGGCTGCCTCGTGCAAGGCGCGCCATACCAGCGTGGTGGCGCGCGAGGCGGCCACGGGGCCCGAGTCGGGCGTCAGCCGGGTATCGCCCAGCACCGGCCGGATGGCATCGGCGGCGCAGCCCAGATGCTGCGCGCCCAGGCTCTGGATGGTTCCGATCAGGTTCTGCCCCAGCTCGGTAAAGCCGCAGCGCAGCTCGATCGCACCGTCGGCAGCCAGGGCCAGTTCCATGCGGCAGTCGCTGGGCCCACCCTTGCCAAAGCCGTCGCTGCGATGGATCAGCGTGAGGCCCACACCGTGCAGATGGCGGCCGTCCCCGCTGGCCCAGCGATGCGGCCCGCGCCACAGCGCGTGCTTGCGGGCGACATCGAGTGCGCGCTGGGCACCGTCAAACGGTACGACCTGCTGGCCCAGCGGGCCGGGCGCTTCGGGAGCGGCGAGATTGAGGGCGCGAAACGAGTCAGATGTCATACCGACCAGCGCAGCCAGTCTGTCCATCTGCTGCTCGAGTGCAAATTGCACCTGCACGGCACCGAAGCCGCGAAATGCACCGGCGATGCCGTTGTTCGTATAGGCCAGCCTGGCGCCGAGGTCCAGAGCCAGATACCGGTAGGGGCCGGGGGCATGCTCGAGCGCGGCATCCAGCACCTCGGGGCCATGCGTGGCATAAGCCCCGGTGTCGGCCACTATCTGCACCTGGTGGTAGGTGAGCCGTCCCTGTGCATCGCAGCCGGTCTGCATTTCGATCTGCATGGGGTGTCGCTTGACACCCAGATCCACCGATTGCGGACGTGTCAGGTGCAAGCGCACGGGGCGCTGGGCCCTCCAGGCCAGCAGGGCCGCGATGGGTTGAATCGTCAGCTCGTCCTTGCCGCCGTAGGAGCCGCCCACGGGCGTGGCCACGGCGTGAACCCTGTCGTGAGGCAGGCCCAGCATGTCGGCGATGACCTGCTTTTCCCGCGCGGGGTTGTGGCCGCCGAAGAACAACTGCAGGCCGCCCGCGCCATCGGGCTCGGCCACACCACCTTCGGTCTCGAGAAAGGCATGCATCTGGCGCGGCGTCACATAGTGGTCCTGCACCCGGTGCACGGTGCTTGCCTGGGCCGCAGACAGGTCGCCCTGGCGGTGGCTGCAGGCATGCAGCAGATTACCGTCCTGATGGACCGGATGGGCGGCGGTCGCTGTCCCGTCAAGGGCGGTGACCGGGTCGCAGACCGGGGGCAGGAGTTCGTATTCGACGCGGATCAGCGCCAGAGCCTGGCGCGCCGTCTCCATGTCCACGGCCGCGACGGCGGCGACCGGGTCGCCCACATGGCGCACCTTGTCGATGCAGAGCACGGGCCGATCCGCCTTGCGCAGGCCGTAGTGCTTGAGGCCCGGGATATCGGCATGGGTGACCACGGCATGGACGCCCGCAAGCGCTTTGGCCGCGCTGGTGTCGATGCTCAGAATGCACGCATGGGGGTGGGGGCTGCCGAGAATCGCTCCTCGCAGCTGGCCCGGTCGAATTCGGTCGGTGAGAAAGCCAGGGTTGCCGCCGAGCTTGGCCCTGGCATCGGGCCGGACCGGCAAAGTCTCCAGGCCCAGCTCGCGGATGTGATGAGGAGTGAGGAATTTCATGGCAGCTCAGGCCAGCAGCCCGCAATGTCCGGCAATCAGGCGGCTGGCAATCCTGGCCAGATCGGGAGGCAGGCTTTGCTCGCAGGTGGTGCGTATATCGCCGAGGGAGGGACGGATCTGCAGCTCCTGCGCATAGCTCAACAGCTTTTCCGTGGCTTGCAGGCGGTGCACGCCTATGCCAGGGGCTGCCGCCGCAATGCGGTCCAGGTTCAGGCGCTTTTGTGCATCGCTCCAGCGCAAGGCCATGCGCAGGCGCGCGGGGGCGAATGCCGCGCGATAGCCGACCTTCTCGAACACCAGTGGCCGGGGCTCCATCACATTGCTGCGCGGCAGCAGGAACGACAGCATCAGAGGGCGGTCCATGAGCTTGAGCGTCTGCGCCAGCGACTGCAGGTTGCCGTCCGTCAACTCGACCTGCGCATCCATGGCCAGCAATACCGGGCAGCAGTCGCCTTCGCCCCAGCCTATATTGCCACCCAGGGTTCCCAGGCGGCGTATTCCCATGGCCCCTAGCTGATCCAGGGCCTGGACGAGCACGGGCGCGTGCTGCTGAACCCAGGGGTGACGGCGGACGGCCTCCAGCCGCATGCCTGCACCGATGTGCAGATATTGCGGGCCGAGGCTGATCTGCTGCATCTCGGGCCAGTGCATCACATTGATGAAATGCGTGGCCGACGGCGCCAGGTGAGGCTCTGCCCATGACTGCTGCAGCAGCGTGCCCCCGGCGATGAAGCAGGCGGCATTGCCGAGCTTGCGGGCCAGGGCCTGCGCGGCCTGGGGTGACGAGGGGTGGGTGAGCAGCATGGCAGCCTCCTGCTGGCGTGGTCCTCAGCGCTGCGCCCAGAAGGCTTGCTGCTGGGCGGCGATCTCGGCCTCCATCTCGGGTACCGGGCCGATCAGCTCCACGGCCTTCTGGCAATGGTCGAAGACATAGCGCGAAGAGACGCTCATGGTCGGGTTCTCGCCATGGCTGCCCGTGCATTCCAGCAGGCGGTGCTCGGTCATGCCGAACACGATGCGACCGATATTGGCCCAGTAGGCCGTACCGGCGCACATGCAGCAAGGCTCCACATTGGTGTAGAGCGTGCAGCTCCAGAGAAACTCGGCCGTGTAATTGGTGGCCGCCATGCGCGCCAAGGTCGATTCCGCGTGGTTGACGGTGTCGATATTGCACTGTTCCATGAGCACGCTCTCCTGGTCGGGGCCCACCAGCACGGCGCCGAAGGGGTGGTGGCCCATCTCGGTGGCGCGCTGGGCCACGCCCTGCGCGCGACGCAGATTGCGCTGGATTTGTTCGGCAGAGGGCGTCAGGCCCTGAGGGGGGAAGTTCTGGTCTGTCATGGTGGCGGTCCTTGTGTTGATCAGGCTGGAGTGCTGTGGCTCCAGGGAAAGAGGCGCTTGTGCAGCTGCTGCACGCCACCATAGAGCAGCAGGCTGCACAGCACCAGCAGGGCCAGTGCGGCAAAGGCCACGGGTACCTTGAAGGAGGAGGTGGCAAACAGAATCAGATAGCCCAGGCCTTTTTCTGCAGCCACAAACTCGGCGACCACGGCGCCCACGATGGCCAGCGTGATGGAGACCTTGAGGGCCGAAAACACATAGGGCACGGCAAACGGCATGCGAATCTGCCAGTACTGGCGGCTGGTGGTGGCGCGCAGCGAGCGCGAAAGCTCCACCAGCTCTGCCGGCACCGAAGCCAGGCCCAGGGCTGTGGAAACCACCAGCGGGAAAAAGGCAATCAGCGTGGTGATGACCACACGGGGCAGCAGGCCTGCACCCAGAGTGACGACGATGATAGGGGCGACGGCCACGATGGGGGTGGACTGGATCACCACCAGCCAGGGCATGATGATTTTCGAGAGCAGCTGCGAGCGCGTGATGGCGATGGCCAGCGGAATGGCCAGCGCGATCGCCAGCGCATAGCCTATGAGCGCGACCTGCAAGGTGGCCGTGACATGCTCCAGCCAGCGCTGCAGCCCCATCTCGGCAGCAGAGCGCCAGATCTGGCTGGGAGCGGGAAAAATGTACTCGGGGATATGCGCCAGGCGGCAGGCACACTCCCAGAACAGCAGGACAGCGAGGAAAACCAGCAGCGAAGCATGGCGTTGTAGGAGGGCAGACATAGGGGGCCTCTTGGGGCTGCGGGAGGATCTTCAGGCGTGTGCGGGGTGTTTGCTGAAGACCTGGAGACGAATCTCGTTGGCCATTTCGGTGAACACGGGATCGGCCAGGGTGGCCATGCTGCGCGGGCGTGCCAGCGGCACATCAATGATGTCGGCCACACGGCCCGGGCGGGCGCTCATGACCACGATGCGGTCGGATAGCAGCAAGGCCTCCTGGATGGAGTGGGTCACAAAGACCACGGTCTTGGGGCGCTCGTTCCAGATGCGCAGCAGCTCCAGGCTCATTTCGTCGCGTGTGAGTGCGTCCAGCGCCGAAAAGGGCTCGTCCATCAGCAGGATGTCCGGGTCATGCAGCAAGGAGCGTGCAATCGCGACGCGCTGCTGCATGCCGCCCGAGAGTTCGTGGGGCCGCTTGTGGCCGAAGTCCCTGAGGCCGATCATCTCCAGCAGCTGCTGGGCGCGGGCCTCTTCCTTCATTTCCACATGGCCGTATTTGTGGCGCATGGGAAAGGTGATGTTGTCCAGCACCGAGAGCCAGGGCAGCAGCGTGGGCTTCTGGAACACCATGCCGATCTCGTCGCGTGGTTCGGTCACGGGCAGATCGAAGATGCGTACCTCGCCGCTGCTGGGGCGGATCAGGCCCGCAATCAGGCGCAATATGGTGGACTTGCCGCAGCCCGAGGGGCCGATCAGCGAGACGAATTCGTGGCGGCGCAGATGGAGGTCCACGCCCTGCAGGGCCGTGACAGGGCTGCCATCGCTGGAGACAAAGGTCTGGGTGACCGCGTTCAGATCGATTACGTATTGCATGGCAGGCGATCAAGGAAAGAACAAGGGCGGGAGCGCGAAGGCGGCGCTGCGCCGCCCTCACATGGGATTTACTGGCTCAGAAAGCGGCGATCCACCAGCGTTTCCGGGTCGACCTTCTTGAGGTCGTAACTCATGGACTGGGCCACCCAGCCCCAGGTGGCAGCCAGCAGCCGGGGCTCGAATTTGCCAAGGCCGTCGCGCTGGCTGATCTCGTTCCTGAGCAGCGGGATGGAGGCTTCAAATTCGGCCTTGACCACGGCAGTGTCGGCTTCGGGCACCTGGGCCTTCAGCGACTCGGCCGCCTTTTGCGGGTTCTGGATGGAGAACTCCAGCGACTTGCCCAGTGCCCGCACATAGCGCTTGAGCACTTCGGGGCGTTCCTTGATGGTCTTGTCGCTGGCCATGACGGACCAGCCATAGCCGTCCAGACCGAACTGCGTCCAGGGCAGGACCGACAGTTCCTTGCCGGCCTGCTTGAGCACTGCGCCGAAGGCCGGAGCCACGGTCACCCAGTTGATGGTCGCATCCACGCGGCCCTGGGCCAGCATGGGAGCCAGCGTCGCCGGGTCCGACTTGATGACCTTGATCTTGCTGGCGTCCACGCCGTTCTTCTGCAGCACGATGGGCCACAGCGCATTCGACGAGGAGAAGGTGGGCATGGCCACCGTCTTGCCTTCCATGTCCTTCAGGTTCCTGATCTTGCTGTCGGCGCGCGTGAACAGCGCATCGGGCTGTTTGGAATACAGCGACATCACGGCCTTGACGGGAATCCTGCCTTCGGCAGCGGCCATCATCAGCGCCGAGATGCCGCCAAAACCCACATCGGCAGAGCCCGAGGCCACCTTGGTCACGGCATCGGCCGAGCCTCGGCCCGGAACAATCTTCACGTCCAGGCCTTCGTCCTTGAAAAAGCCTTGCTGCACGCCGGCATAGACAAAGGACTTGTCGCCCCCGGGCAGCCAGTCGAGCTGTACCGTGAGCTTGTCGGCCGCCTGCGCCGCTGCGCCACAGGCGACGAGCATGGCGGCAAGGGTGGAGCGTTTAAAGTAGGTAGTGGGGCACGTCATGAATAACTCCTGAAGAATGCGAGTTCGGGGCAACTGGTTGCTATACATTGATGAGCGGAATGCGTAAGCTCATAAACGGTTTCGATTGGATTTCATCTAAAGCCGGCAGCAAGGCGTCGCTCAGGGCCTGAGGGCAGGCCAGCTGGGGCACATGGCCGCAATCGAGGCTGATGCGCCTGGCGCCCGGCGTGAGCTGCTGCATGCGCTGCTGCAGCGGCAGCGTCACGGAGCGGTCCTGGCGACATTCCACATAGATACGTGGCACCCTGCCAAAACGCTCGGCGCTGAGCCGGTTCACCATGGCCCGGCCCGCTTCGGGCTGGACGCAGAGACGGCTGGCCGCCTTGAGCGCTGCGGTCCGAGGGCAGTCATGCAGGAACAAAGCCATGGCGGCTTCCAGCGGCACGCTGCTGGCATTGCGCTGCTCGTTCCAGGCCAGATGCGGGCCTATGCCCTGGTAGTCAAAGCCCGGATCGGCAGCGCGGCATTGCGCGATTACATCGCCATAGCTCATGCCGCTGGGCAGCATCATTCCGGCCAGATAGACCAGGGCGCTGACCCGCTCGGGGGCGGCCTGGGCGACCTGAGACGCCGTCATCCCGCCACCGCTGTGACCGACCACCACGGCAGGGCCGTCCAGCGACTCCAGCACGCGCAGCACATGGGCGGTGTAGCCGTCGAGATTGGCGCAGCTGTCGTCTTCGGCGGCGGCGTCGTTGCCCGGCAGATTGACGGCAAGCACCTTCCAGCCTCGGGCCTGCAGCAGCGGCGTCCAGGCTGCAAAAGCCCAGCTGCCCTGCCAGGCCCCGTGGATCAGCACCATATTGCGTGAGCTTTTCATCGTGGCCTCCGTCAACCGTAGGTGCGGCGATAGCATTCGATCTGGTGCTGCTCCACCGTGACAGCCGGGTATCTGGGCTGCTCGCCCTCGTCCAGGCAGGTGGGAATGCATTCCACCTTGTGCAGTGGGTTGCCCGTGAAGAAAAAGGGCACGGAATAGCGTTCGCGACCCGAGACATTGATGACCCGGTGCAAGGTGGAGACATAGCGGTCGTTGGTCCAGCGCGCGAACAGGTCGCCGATGTTGACGACGAAGGCGCCGGGCACGGGGGGGGCGTCGATCCAGCTGCCGAGGTCCTTGTCCCAGACCTGCAGGCCGCCGGCCTCGTCCTGCAGCAGCAGGGTCACGCCGCCGAAGTCCGTGTGCTCTCCGCAGCCTTTCTCGCCGGGTTCAGGGTTGGCGGGCTGGGGCGGGTAATGCAGCAGGCGCAGGGTCGCGGCGGCCTCCTTCAGATAGCCATCGAAGTGGCTGACCTGCACGCCCAGCGACAAGGCCAGGCCGCGCACAATGGTCGCGCCCAGACCGTAGGCGGCCTGGTAATAGTTCTGCATCACGGCGCGGAAGTCGGGCAGGGTTTCGGGCCATTGGTTGGGGCCGGTATTGAAGCGGCCGGCCAGCACGCGCGCATCGTTGGCCGCGACCTCGGCGCCGGCGTAAAAGCTTTCCTTGAGATCGGGCGGTGCGCCGCTCTCCAGCGTCTGGGCGCGCAGCGGCTCATAGCCGCGATTGCAGCGGGAGAGCTTTTTGTCCACGGCCAGCTTCTCGGTCATGGGCAGGTCAAAGAAGCGCTGGCTGGCGGCAAACAGGCTGCTGATCAGCGCCGGGTCTATGCCATGGCCGGTGATATAGAAGAAGCCGCGCTGTTCGCAAGCCTGGCGCAGTTGCTCGGCCACCAGGTGCTGATCCACAGGGTCATGGCTGCGCAGGCCGCTGATGTCGATGAGGGGGAGGGCAGAGGTGCTCACAAATGGCGTCCAGAAACTGAAGAACTGGAGTCAGTTTAGAAAGCGAAGTCCGTGCTGGATAGCGCAGCTTTTGCTGCGGGGTGATCTAAAAATGTGAGCGCTAATCGCTAATGGGTAAGGCGCTGCACGGCATTGGTGCATTCGCAAAAAGCGATGCGCACAATGCCGGTGCAGGCATAGGCAAGGGCGGGTTCAGCTCCTGGCGGAAGCCGCCGCAGCGGCGGTCTGCGTGCGGGCCACCCATTCACGCAGGGCGACGCTTTCCTCGTCCTCGCGGCTCTCTATGGCATCGGCCGCGATGCGATTGAAGGCGTCGAGTGCTGATGGCAGGGTACGCCCCGCGCGCACATAGACGCCGAGTTCGGAGTACAGCGTGGTGGGGGTATCCAGCGGCACATGGACCAGCCTGCCTTCGCGCAGCTCGCGCTCCAGTCCCAGGCGGCTCTGGAAGAAAATGCCCACGCCGCGTTCGGCAAGACTCTTGGCCAGCTCGATGGACGAGGTTTCCAGCAACACCTGCAATGCACGCTTGTGGTGCGCCAGCAAGGGCTGCAGCAAGTCGTGCATGGAGAGTTCGGGCGTTGGCAGAATCAGCGGAAAGGCCGCGCATTGCGCAAAGTCCACGCGTTCCAGTTGGGCAATCGGATGCTTGGGCGGCACGATGGCACCCAGTGCAAAGCGGCCCATGGTGCATTGGCGCAGATTGTCGTGGCGCTTGACCGAAAAGCCTATGCCCACGTCCGCGTCGCCCTGAATCACGGCCTGTGCCGCGTGCTGGGAGCCGCAGGTGCGCACATGAATCTGAATCGTGGGGTAGCGCCTGTGCATCTGCGTGAGCACGGCCGGCATCAGGTCGGCGTTCAGGCCCTCCACGGCGGCCACGCTGACGGAGCCCCGGCGCACGCCGCGCAGCAGCTCCAGCTCGGTGCTGAGGCGGTGCTCGTCCTGCAGCACCGTGATCACATGGCGCGAAAACACCTCGCCAGCGGCCGTGAGCCGCAGGCCCGAGCTCAGGCGCTCGAACAGCGGGCTGCCGATTTCATCCTCGAGCTGCAGCAGCTGGCGGTTGACTGCCGACGAGGCCACATGCAGATGGCGCGCGGCCTCGCGTATGGAGCCGCAGCGGCGAATCATGTCGAAATAGCGAATGGAGCGGGCGTGAATATGCATGCTACCGGAGGCAGCATATGCCGTGCCAGTTCGCTGGATGGCCGCCTACTGCGGCGCGCCGGCGGCCTTGGCGTGCTGGGCGCGGGCCTTGAGCTCTGCATCGTCCTCGCGCCCGGTGGGCCAGCCTTGCATATGCTGCTGGGCAATATCGCTGAGTGCGGTGATCCAGGGCGCACTGTCGTTGAGGCAGTCTATGTACTCGAACTGCTGGCCGCCCGCATGCAAAAAGGCTTCACGCGCTTCCTGCTTGATTTCCTCCAGCGTCTCCAGGCAGTCGCTGGTAAAGCCGGGGCAGACCACGTCGACGCGCCGGGTGCCAGCCTGGGCCATGGCGATCAGCGAGGGCTCGGTATAGGGCTCCAGCCATTTGGCCTTGCCAAAGCGCGATTGGAAGGTCACCAGATACTGCTCGTTGCCGAGCTTGAGTCGCTCGGCCAGCAGGCGTGCCGTCTTGTGCGATTCGCAGTGATAGGGGTCGCCCAGATGCAGGGTGCGCTCTGGCACACCATGAAAGCTCATGACCAGCTTGTCCCCGCGACCATGGCCGCGCCAGTGGGCTTCTATGCGCTGTGCCAGCGCTTCGATATAGCCGGCATCGTCGTGGTAGCGGTTGACGAAACGCAGCTCGGGAATATGGCGCTGGGTCCTGGCCCAGTCGTAGACGGCGTCGAACACGCTGGCCGTGGTTGTGCCCGAATACTGGGGGTACAGCGGCAGGATCAGGATGCGCGTCGCGCCGTCTTTCTTGAGTGCATCCAGCTGGGCCGCAATGGACGGCGTGCCGTAGCGCATGGCTGGCAGCACCAGCACATTGTGGCCCCGCTCGCCCAGCCAGCCGCGCAGCAAGGTGGCTTGGCGTGTGGTCCAGTGCAGCAGCGGGGATCCGTCCTTTTCATGCCAGACGGTGGCGTACTTGGCGGCCGACTTGGCCGGACGGGTGCGCAGGATGATGCCGTGCAGAATCGGCCACCAGGCGAGCTTGGGAATCTCGACCACACGATCGTCACCGAGAAACTCCGCCAGATAAGGGCGCACTGCCGCAGCCGTGGGTGCGGCCGGCGTGCCCAGATTGCACAGCAGAATGCCGGTGCGTGCGGATTGATCGTGACGGAAGCGGGGTTCGGGCGCAAAGCGTGATGGCATGGCGCAATTGTGTCAGCTAATCGGATAGGCGCAGCCGCTCTGCGGCATTAGCCGGGCCGCTATTCTCTGGGGCATGCAATCCCAAGACACCACAGCCCCTGCCATTGAAACCCTTCAGCGCCTGCGCCACAGCGGCCAGATTCGCGCCATCAGTCTGGATCTGGACGACACGCTCTGGCCCATCTGGCCCACGATTGCCAAGGCAGAGGCCGTTTTGCTGCAGTGGCTCGCGCAGCATGCTCCCGGTACGGCCGAGCACCTGGGCGATACGGACAAGGTGCGCGCCCTGCGCCATGAAATCGTGGCATTGCGCCCGGATCTGAAAGCCGACCTCAGCGGCCTGCGCCGTGAGTCCATCCGGCTGGCGCTGAGCCGCGCCGGTGACGATCCTGCCCTGGCCGAACCGGCCTTTGACGAGTTCTTTGCCGCTCGCCAGCGGGTCGAGCTGTTTGACGATGCATTGCCGGCCTTGCAGTTTCTCTCGCAACGCTGGCCGGTGGTGGCCCTGTCCAATGGCAATGCGAATGTGCATGTGGTGGGCATCGGCGAGCACTTCCATGCCTCGTTGTCTGCCAGCGCAGCCGGCATGGCCAAGCCCGAGACGCGGTTTTTCCAGGCCGCAGCGGATGCGGCCGGCGTGGCCCCCGAGCATGTGCTGCACATCGGCGACGATGCGCAGCTCGATGCCCAGGGCGCCATGGATGCGGGTATGCACGCAGTCTGGCTCAACCGTGGGCAGGTAGCATGGCCTGGCGTGGGTCCTGAACCCCACGTCACAGTCGCCAGCCTTTGGCAGTTGTGTCAGGGGCTGGCAGATCGTTGACCGGGACGAGCGGGAGCAGTGCGGGTCAGCGAACAAGGACCGCCTATGCCTACCTGCCTGTCTGCCTGCCTTCTCACGCCGCCTCCGCTGGCACCTGTGCGAACCATTGCCTGGAGCCGGCCTCTGGTGTGGCTTTCCAGAGCCTTGCAGGACATCTCTAACGCTCCGTTAATCAGTCTGGCGCATGGTCTGGCCTTGATCCTGATCGGTGCAGCCATCCTGACCCTGGGGCACAATCGCTTCTGGTTGATGGCAGGCGCCCTGTCGGGCTTTCTGGTGGTGGGGCCGCTGGTGGCCACCAGCCTCTACGCCATCAGCCGGGCCATCGAGCGCGGTGAGGTGGCAGACTGGGGTCTGATCCGCCGCACCTGGACGCAGTGGCAGAGTTGCCATGCCACGGGCCGGGGAGGGTACTGGTGCATGGTTCGGTTCGGCGCCTTGCTGGCGCTGGCGGCCACTGGCTGGGTGCTGATTTCCGCGTCGCTGATCACTGTGATGTCGCCCGTGCGGGTGCAGACCCTGCAGGATTTCATTGCGCATGTGGTGCTGGCCAAGGACGGTCAACTGTTTGTGCAATGGATGGCTTTGGGCAGCTTTCTGGCTGCTCCGATTTTTGCGTCCAGCGTGGTGGCCATGCCGCTGATGCTGGACAGGCGAGTGACCGTGCGCCAGGCCGTGCTGACCAGTTGGTCCGTGGTGCTGGCCAACCCGGGCCCTATGGCCTTGTGGGCGGCGCTGATTGTGATGTTGACTTTGCTGGGCCTTGGCAGCTATTTGCTGGGGCTGGTGGTTGTGATGCCCCTGCTGGGCCATGCCAGCTGGCACGCCTATCGTGACCTGGTGGATGCTTCTGCATTCTCCGCCAGGGATGAAGCGATAGCGCCTGCCGTCTGAGCGCTGCACGGCCAGGGCCTGGCAAGGGCTGTAAGGACCTGGTTGTCGTGATATTCGGTTATACGGAAGAGCAGATTGCCCACTTTTTCCTGACCTGGGGCGTGGGCGCCTTTATCTTGTTCATGGTGTTCATCATCCTGCAGCTGGCGCGTCAGTCCAAGGCAGGCAAGTTCGGCACCTTTGTGATTTGCCTGGGTCTGGGCGTGGGCTTTGTGGGCTATATCGCCAAAATCATCATCCAGTGGTGGATCGAGAGTCATTGAGCTGCGCCACGAGCTGTGCCATAAGGTGCTGACCGGCTCAGTACATCGAGCAAGCCAGCCCCGCAATGAGGATCTCCCACCCCTTCCGAAAAGAAGGGGGAAGGCGAGGTGCCTGGGGGTTCAACCCGGTTTCACCTGTGCGCGTTTGAGCACTTTTTGCCAGCGGTTCTGCTCAATGCTGATGAACTGGGCAAACTGCTCTGGCGTGCTGCCAATGGGTTCGGCGGCGTCGCCCTGCAGGCGCTTGAGCGCATCGGGTGCCTTGACGGCCTTGGCGCATTCTGCGGCCAGCTTTTCCACATGGGCGCGAGGCAGGCTCGAAGGGGCCAGCATGCCGTACCACTGAGTCATCTCGAAGCCGGGAAAGCCCTGCTCGGTCACCGTGGGCACATCGGGCAGCTGTGGCAGGCGCTTGGTCGAGCCGGTGGCGATGCAGCGCACCTTGCCGGCCTTGATGAAGGGCAGCAGCGCGGCGGCGCCGACCGAGGCCGCATCAAGACGGCCCGAGAGCAGGTCGGTCATCATGGGGCCGGTGCCACGATAAGGCACATGGAGCATGAAGATGTCGGCCGTCATCTTTAGATATTCGAATGCCAGATGACCCGCACTGCCATTGCCGGCCGAGCCATAGCTGAGCTTGCCGGGGTTCTTCTTGGCATAGGCCACCAGATCGGCAATGTTCTTGACGGGCAGGTCGGGGTGCACCACATAGAGGCTGGGCACCTTGGCCAGCAGGCTCACGGGCACAAAGTCCTTTTTCGGGTCCCAGGGAAGCTTGTCGAAAATATAGGGGTTGACGGCCAGGGTGCCGATATGGCCGAGGATGACCGTGCTCTGATCATCGGCGCGAGCCACTTCCTGCATGGCGATATTGCCTGCGGCACCGGGTTTGTTGTCCACGAAAACGTTCTGACCAATGGTCTTGGACAGCTCGGCGGCGGTGGAGCGGGCCACGATTTCGGAGCTGCCGCCGGGTGCAAACGGCACGACAAAGCGGATCGGGCGGCTGGGCCAGCCGTCGTCGGCTGCACGGGCCATGCCGGGCAGCAGGCTGCTGCAGGCCAGGGCTCCGGCACCAGTCAGCAGGTGGCGGCGCGAGATGCTCAGAATCTCGCGAGTGGAATGGTCGAACGTGGATGCCATGTTGTCTCCGTTGCTTTTTGGCTTTTGGCGGCTGAGAGATTGCCTCTTCGGCCATGGTTGCAACTGTGGCTGTCAAATCGCTGTCAAACCGCCTGCGGCAGTGCGATCCGGGCATCAGGATTGTGCTGATAGGGTTTGCGCTAGAGCTGCTCAGTCCTGGTCCTTGCGGGCCAGTTCCTCGGCTGCCGCGAGTGCGCAGCGAACCGCGCCTTCAAGCGTCGCAGGGTAGGGGCCGCTCACATAGTCGCCGCAAGCCCAGAGGCCATGACCCAGCTCCAAGCCAGGGCGCTTCACGCCGGGTCGGCAGGCAAATGTGGCACGCTTTTCAACCACGGTCAGTACAGCTTGAATGTCTTGCCAGCCCAGTTGCTGACGGGCTTGCTCCAGCACCTGCTGTTCCAGGGCTTGGCGGTCCGTGCGGCAGTCGCTGACGACAAAAGCCATCAGACCTTGCTGGGTGCCATCGGAGGGCTGCAGATGCCCGCGGTCAAATACAAACTGGGCTGGAGCCTGCTCGCCGGGTTGCAGTGCCAGCCAGGGCAGTCCGGCGGCAAGGCGATGGCTGCTGCGTGCATAGACCGTGGCAATGGCCGTGTGCTCCAGCGCCTGCGCGCTTTGTGCCCAGTGCTGGTAATGCACGCCGTCGCGGGCGGGAAGTCGCAGGTCTTCGGCAGCCAGCAGGGCCAGGCGAGCGGCTTCCTGAGGTGGGCAGGCCAGCAGTACGGCATCAAAGCGCGATTGCTCCAGCTCTGCGGCAATGGCTGGGTTTGTGCAGCGCAGCAGCCATTGCTGGCCCTGGGGGCTCAGCTCCTGAATGCGGCTGGCCGTATGCACCGCATGGCCTCGGTCTTGCAGCCATTGCGCAGCCGGGACGGGAAACAGATCGCCCAGGCCGCAGCGCGGCACCAGAAAGTGCGAGCCGCCCGTGCCGGCGAACAGAGCGTCATGCAGCACGCGCAAGAAGATGCTGCCACTTGCCTGCACGGCCGGCAGGTTGAGCGCCGATACACACAGCGGCTCGATGAATTCATCGAGCAGGCGCTTTGGCAGACCGCTGCAGATATCGGCAACAGTTGCAGCATCTGCGCAGCGAAAGCCCTGAACGCGCCAGCGCAGGGCACGGCCCAGCAGGGCGGCACGTTCGCGCAGTGACCAGCCGCTGGCGCTGGCAATGCCGACGAGTGCGTCCAGCGGCGCCGGCAGGTTGGGGAAGGACAGGCCGCCGCCATCGGCGTAGCGCATGGCCAGTGGCCTGCGCAGCAAGGCTTGCTCCGGCGTCACGTCCACGACGCGCATGAGCCGCAGGCATTCGGCATAGGCGCCAATCAGAATATGCTGGCCGTTGTCGGCGATGGTGCAGCGTGGCAGTTCCAGATTGCGGGCCCTACCACCGAGCTGGCGGCCGGCTTCAAAAACCGTGGGCTGATGGCCGCTTAGCGAGAGCTGTACTGCGGCAGCCATGCCGGCCCAGCCGCCACCGATGATGGCAACTTGCATGGCGCTCTTACATGCGGCCCAGTGCCTGCATCTTCCAGACCAGCCAGAATTTGCGCAGCGGCGTGAGGCTGATGCGCTGGTGCAGCACCTGGAAGTTCTCGGACTCGATTTCACGCAGCAGGGTGCGGTAGATGCTCGCCATCATCAGGCCGGGCTTTTGTGCGTGCCGGTCGGCATCGGGCAGCAGGCCCAGTGCCTTGTCATACAGGCTGTGGGCGCGCTCGGCCTGAAAGCGCATCAGGGCCGTGAAACGGTCCGAGTACTCGCGCTTGTTGATCTCGTGGGCCTTGACGTCGAACTGCTGCAGCTCGCTGATGGGCAGGTAGATGCGGCCGCGCATGGCGTCTTCGCCCACGTCGCGGATGATATTGGTCAGCTGCAGGGCCTGACCCAGCGTGTGGGCGTATTCGGTGGTGCGCTCGTCGGTCTGGCCGAAGATGCGGGCGGCGACTTCGCCGACAACGCCGGCGACCAGGTGGCAGTAGCGCTGCAGACCGGCAAAGTCCAGATAGCGGGTCTGATCCAGATCCATCTGGCAGCCTTCGATGACGGCCTGCAGATGACGCTCTTCGATGCCATAGGTCTTGGCGTGGGGCATTAGTGCCTGCATCACGGGATGAGCAGACTGGCTGGTGAATGCCCTGTGTATCTCGGTCTTCCACCAGGCCAGCTTGGTGGCTGCCACGCCGGGATCTGTGACTTCGTCGACCACGTCATCCACTTCGCGGCAGAAAGCATAGAAAGCCGTGATGGCGGCGCGGCGCTCCTTGGGCAAGAAGAGAAAGGCGTAATAGAAGCTGCTGCCCGAAGAGGCGGCTTTATCTTGGACGTACTGATCCGGATTCATAGGGGGAGCATTGTCCCATGACGCGGGTTGTTGGCTGACACAACAGTGAAATGCGCGGCATGTGTCTGGTCGGACTTCAAATTCAATAGCGCCTTGCGCAGGCCTATAAGGGGTTTGGGGCTATCTTTACGATCACATGCGCACGGCTTGCCAGAGCATGGCGACCATATCGCGCTTGCCCAGCTTGATGCGCTGATAGAGGTTGCGCCCCTGCATGGCGTCCAGTCTGTCCAGCATGCGCAGGCCGCCTTGCACGACCAGACGCAGCTCCCAGCCTGTGCGGCCTGGCAACTGATGCACCAGAGGCGCGCCATGGTTCATGAGGCTGCGGGCCTGGCGGTTGAGCTCGCCGAGCAGGGCCTGCAGCTCGGGCGTCAATGCCGCTGCGTCCGGCCGGATGGCGCTTCGCGCAATGCCGTGGCGGGCCAGGTCGGCATCGGGCAGGTAGTGGCGCTGGCGTGGCAAGTCCTGGCTCAGGTCCTGCCAGAAGTTGATCAGCTGCAGCGCGGTGCAGATGGCGTCGCTTTGAATCAGTGCCTTGGCGTTGACCACGCCATACAGATGCAGCAGCAGGCGGCCGACCGGGTTGGCCGAGCGGCGGCAGTAATCCAGCAGCTGGGCCATGTCGGTGTAGCGGCTCTGGGCGGCCGTCATGCACACATCCTGCTCGAAGGCACTGAGCAGGTCGGTCAGCAATGACTTGGGCAGGCGATGGGCCTGGACCTGAACTGCCAGCGGGCCAAAGATATGCGGCCAGGCGGTACGCATCAGCATGGCGGCCTCGCCGGCGCTGCCTAGCTGCTGCAGATCGGCGGCGTATTGCTGCAACTGTTCCAGGCGCTGCCCGGCGCTGTGCTGGCCCTCGTCGGCCAGGTCGTCGGCGGTGCGCGCAAAGTGGTAGATGGCGGCGATGGGCGCACGCAGCCGTGGCGGGCACAGCCAGGAGGCGACAGGGAAATTTTCGTAGTGGCTGATGCTGGCCGGCGCGTTAGCGGCGGAGCTCGCTGGGGGCATATGGTTCACGCCCGTATTGTGGACCGGGTGGGCTTGCCGGCTTGCGGCAGCCCATAAAAAGACGGCGCAAAAGCGCACGTGCGTGCACAATCAGCGCTGACTTTGGTGCAGCGGCCTGCTCGGCGGCTGCGCTTTTCCTATTTTTACAAGCCCAGAACACCATGGCTGTTTCGTCTTCTCGTCGTTTTGCAATGTTGTCTTTGCCGCGCCGGCCTGCCGTGCCTTTGGCTGCGCTGTCCATAGTGGCGGCTGCTGTCATGTTGTCGGCCTGCTCCAAGAAGGAGGCTGCGCCTGAGCCGGTGCGCGCGGTCAAGCTGGTGACCGTGGGTGAGGGGCAGATCGAATCTGCCCAGGAATATTCGGGCGATGTGCGGGCCCGTGTGGAGTCTCGACTCGGCTTTCGCGTGGCGGGCAAGATCATCAGGCGCGAGGTTGAGCTGGGTCAGCATGTCAAGGCCGGACAGGTGCTGGCGCGCCTGGATGCGCGTGACTATCAGCTCAGTGCCGATGCCGCGCGCGCCCAGCTGGCCTCGGCCACCACGCAGCGCGATCTGGCCGAGGCCAATGCCAAGCGTTTTCGCACGCTGCGAGCCCAGAACTTCATCAGCGCCGCAGAGATGGAGCGCTACGAGGCCAATCTGAAGGCGGCCCAGGCCTCGCTCGATCAGGCCCGTGCCCAGCTCTCCAGCCAGTCCAATCAGGAGAACTACACCCAGTTGCTGGCCGATGCCGATGGCGTGGTCACCGCCGTGGAGGCCGAGCCCGGTCAGGTGGTTGCGGCCGGCACGCCGGTGGTGCGGATTGCCCAGGATGGCGCGCGCGATGCGGTGTTCAGTGTGCCTGAAGACCGGCGCAGCGCCATCAAGCCGGGGCAGGGCGTGAAGGTCAGGCCCTGGTCGAATGAGTCGCGCGTGATCAAGGCCCTGGTGCGGGAGGTGGCAGCCAGCGCCGATCCGGCCACACGCACCTATGTGGTCAAGGCCGCTCTGCAGGGAGAGGATCTGCCCGCATTGGGAGCCACCGTGCAGGTCATGCCAGAGGGCATGGGCGTGAGCCGCGAAGCCGTTGGCAGCCAGGTCATCAAGCTGCCAACCACGGCATTGCGCCAGGAGGGTGGCAACGGTCAGGGCACGGCCGTCTGGCTCTATGACGCGGCCAGCAGCTCGGTGAAGCTGCAGCCGGTGCAGATTGCCAGCGCCGACGGCAACGAGGCGGTGATTGCCTCGGGTCTGCAACCCGGAATGCAGGTGGTGGCCACGGGCGTCCATGTGCTGACCCCGGGTCAGAAGGTGACGGTGTATCGCGATAAATACGCCAAGCCGCTACAGAAATCTGAGTCAAATCAGTCTCAAGCGCACGTAAATAAAGCGCAGAATGCTCCTGAATCTGAAGCGTCTCAGCCTGCGGCTGCTGCGGAGGCGGGCAAATGAGCGGCACTGGACACAAAAAGACCGGTGGTGCGCATTTCAATCTTTCCCGCTGGGCGCTCGATCATGTAGCGCTGACACGCTATTTCATCGTCGTGCTGATGCTGCTGGGCTTTGCGGCCTTTTTCCAGCTGGGGCAGGACGAGGATCCGCCGTTCACCTTCCGGGCCATGGTCATTCGTACCTACTGGCCTGGCGCGACAGCCGAGCAGGTGGCGCAGCAGGTGACGGACAAGATCGAGCGCACGCTGCAGGAGGTGCCCTATGCCGACAAGATCAGCAGCTACTCCAAGCCCGGCGAGTCGCAAGTCATCTTTCAGGTCAAGGACTACTCGCCCCCCAAGGAAGTGCCGCAGCTCTGGTATACGGTGCGCAAGAAGGTCGGGGATATGCGCTACACCCTGCCGCAGGGCGTGCAGGGGCCGTTCTTCAATGACGACTTTGGCGATGTCTATGGTGTGATCTATGCGCTGCAGGCAAAGGGCTTCAGTTATGCCGAGCTCAAGACCCTGGCCGACGATGTGCGTCAGCAACTGCTGCAGGTGCCTGATGTAGCCAAGGTCGAGCAGTTCGGAGTGCAGGACGAAAAGGTCTATGTGGAGCTGTCGCACCGCGCCACCCAGATGGGGCTGAACCTCAAGCAGGTGCTCGATCAGCTCAACCAGCAAAATGCCGTGGCATCGGCCGGTACCTTGCAGACGCCTGCCGAAACCATTGTGTTGCGTGTGCAGGGGCAGTTCAACGACCTGGAGCAATTGCGTGCCATGCCCATCATCGGCCAGGGAGGAGCGCAGTTCAGGTTGGGCGATATCGCCGAAGTGCACCGTGGCTATGCCGATCCGGCCAATGTCATGGTGCGTTTTCAGGGTGAGCCTACGGTGGCCCTGGGGGTGTCCATGGTCAAGGGCGGCGACATCATTGCCTTGGGCAAGGCGCTGACGCAGGCCACGGAGCGCATCGCCAAAAGCCTGCCCGTGGGCGTGACGCTGAGCAATATGCAGAACCAGCCCAAGGCGGTGGCGGATTCGGTCAGCGAGTTTCTCCAAGTGCTGGTCGAAGCCGTGGTCGTGGTGCTTGCCGTGAGCTTTCTGAGCCTGGGCCTGCACAAGCGCCCGGGGCAGCATCCGCTGTGGAAGCGCTGGTATATCGACCCGCGCCCCGGACTGGTGGTGGGCATCACCATTCCGCTGGTACTCGCCGCGACCTTCCTGGCCATGTGGTACTGGAATATCGGTCTGCACAAAGTGTCGCTGGGCTCGCTCATCATTGCGCTGGGCCTGCTGGTGGACGACGCCATCATTGCCGTGGAAATGATGGTGCGCAAGATGGAGGAAGGCTACGACAAGTACCGCGCCGCCACCTTTGCCTATGAGATCACCTCCAAGCCCATGCTGACCGGCACGCTGATCACGGCTGCCGGCTTTCTGCCCATCGGCATGGCCAAATCCATGACGGGCGAGTACACCTTCGCCATCTTCGCGGTGACGGTGATTGCCCTGGTGCTCAGCTGGTTCGCCTCTGTGTACTTCGTGCCCTATCTGGGTCTGCTGCTGCTCAAGAAGCCGCCGCATGCGGCCAAGCTGCCGCCCGAGGTGGCGTCCGGTGAGGTGTCGGCCGAAGAGGCGGGAATCAACACCGATGCAGGCGAGCACGAGCTGTTCGACACGCCGTTCTACAACCGCTTCCGCCGCACGGTGAACTGGTGCGTGCAGCACCGCTGGCTGACGATCGGTGCGACGGTGCTGGTGTTCGTGCTGGGTCTGGCCGGCATGGGCAAGGTGCAGCAGCAGTTCTTCCCCGATTCCAGCCGTCCCGAAGTGCTGGTCGATATATGGTTCCCCGAGGGCACTTCCCTGCAGGCCAACAAGGAAGTGACACTGCGCGTGGAAAAACGCTTCTTGCAGCTCGACGGTGTGGAGTCCGTCAGCGAATGGATAGGCTCCGGAGCGCCGCGCTTCTATCTGCCGCTGGACCAGGTTTTTCCGCAGAACAACGTCTCCCAGTTCATTCTGGTGACCAAGGACCTGAAGGCGCGCGAGGAAATCCGCAAGCAGTTGCCGGCGCTGATGGCCGAGGAATTCCCCGAGGTGCGGGCGCGCTCCAAGCTGCTGCCCAACGGGCCGCCCGTGCAATACCCGGTGCAGTTCCGTGTCATGGGCTCGGACCCCACCAAGTTGCGAACCTACGCTGATGAAGTCAAGGCACTCATGCAGGCCAATGCCGATATGCGTGGCGTGAACGACAACTGGAACGAGTCCGTCAAGGTCATCCGCCTGCAGGTCGATCAGGACAAGGCGCGTGCTCTGGGGGTGACCAGCCAGTCGATCGCCGAAGCCACGGGCATGAACTTCAGCGGCACCACCGTGGGGCAGTTCCGTGAAGGCGACAAGCTGATCGATATCGTGATGCGCCCGCCCAAGCAGGAGCGCGATGCCATTACAGACATCGCGGCTGTCTATGTCACCACGGCAAACGGGCAGTCGATCCCTCTCACGCAGATTGCCAAACCCGTCATGGTCTGGGAGCCGGGCGTGATGTGGCGCGAAAAGCGCAACTTTGCGATTACCGTTCAAGGCGATGTGCGCGAAGGCCTGCAAGGTGCAACGCTGACCAACGAGCTGTTGCCGCAGTTGCGCAAGATGGAGGCTGGCTGGCATGCTGCAGGCGACACAGGCTATCGCATCGAAGTCGCTGGTGCCGTGGAAGAAAGCTCCAAGGGCTCCGGCGCCATCGTGGCGGGTATCCCGGTGCTGCTGTTTCTGACCTTCACGTTGCTCATGCTGCAACTGCGCAGCGTCAGCCGTTCGCTGCTGGTGTTTATCACCGGCCCCTTGGGCATCCCCGGTGTGGCGGCGGCCTTGCTGCTGCTGAATCGCCCCTTCGGCTTTGTGGCGCTGCTGGGGGTCGTGGCCTTGATGGGCATGATTCAGCGCAATTCGGTGATTCTGATCGACCAGATCGAAAGCGGGCGTGCCCGCGGCGTGCCGGCCTGGGATGCGATTGTGGAGGCGGCCGTGCATAGGCTGCGTCCCATCGTGCTGACGGCGGCTGCAGCTGTACTGGCCATGATTCCGTTGTCGCGCAGTGTGTTCTGGGGGCCCATGGCCGTGGCCATCATGGGTGGCCTGATCGTGGCGACTGTGCTGACCCTGCTGGCATTGCCTGCCATGTATGCAGCGGCATTCCGCATCAGAAAGGACACGGCCTGAGCCTGCATTGTGCGAAAGACTGCCGGTTTTGCGGCTAGAATCTGCGTCTTGACCTCAGTAAGCGTAGATTTGCGCATTGCTGACCGCGCGGGTGGCGAAATTGGTAGACGCACCAGGTTTAGGTCCTGACGGTGGCAACACCGTGCCGGTTCGAGTCCGGCTCCGCGCACCAGACACCGGCGGTCTCTGCTGCCTCAAGCCCGTAACCCCAAGCAGTTACGGGCTTTTTCTTTTCCCGCGCCGAGCATTGCAGGCGCGGTGTCAGCTTTTAAGGCAAACCCCTGATAGCCGATGACGGAGCCTGCGCGGCGCCTCGTTATAATGGTCGGCTTCGCCTGTTCCTGATTTGAACAAATGCCTGACGCCTGACGCTCGGGCAAATGACCGGGGCAGGCTCTGGAAATTTGTGGTGCCGCATGTCCGTGGGGATTCCTGGACTTGCGCGCACTGTGACTTTGCGCAACACGGTGCGGGTTGTTCTGCAATCTGCACGGTCCTCATCCCTCTTAGGAAAAATCATGGCCGTTAACGTTGAAACTCTTGAAAAGCTCGAGCGCAAGATCACGCTGAGCGTGCCCCTGTCGGCAATCCAGTCCGAAGTGGATGCCCGCCTGAAGAAGGTGGCGCGCACCGTGAAGATGGACGGCTTCCGTCCAGGCAAGGTGCCCATGAGCGTCGTGGCTCAGCGTTATGGCTACTCCGTGCAATACGAAGTGCTGAACGACAAGGTGGGCGAGGCTTTTGCCGCTGCAGTGAACGAAGCCGATCTGCGCGTTGCCGGTCAGCCCAAGATCACCGAGAAGGAAGGCGCTGCCGAAGGCGAAGCGCAATTCGAAGCCGTGTTCGAAGTCATGCCCGAAGTCAAGATCGGCGATCTGACTGCTGCTGAAGTGGAAAAGCTGTCCACCAACGTGGACGACGCAGCCATCGACAAGACCGTGGACATTCTGCGCAAGCAGCGTCGCACCTTCACCGAGCGCGCTGCCGGTGAAGCCGCTGTGGACGGCGACCGCGTGACCGTGGACTTCGAAGGCAAGATCGACGGCGAGACTTTCTCCGGCGGCAAGGCTGAAGACTTCCAGTTCCTGGTCGGCGAAGGCCAGATGCTCAAGGAATTCGAAGACGCAACCCGCGGCATGAAGGCTGGCGAGTCCAAGACTTTCCCCCTGGCTTTCCCTGCTGACTACCACGGCGCTGACGTGGCCGGCAAGACTGCCGACTTCCTGGTGACCGTCAAGAAGGTGGAAGCTCCCAACCTGCCCGAGGTGAACGAAGAGTTCGTGAAGACTCTGGGCGTGGAAGGCGGCTCCGTTGACGCCCTGCGCGACGACATCAAGAAGAACCTGGAGCGCGAAGTGAAGTTCCGCGTTCAAGGCCGCAACAAGCAAGCCGTGATGGACGCTCTGGTGTCCGTGGCCGAGCTGGATCTGCCCAAGGCTTCCGTGCAAGCTGAAGTGGGCCGCCTGCTGGAAGGCGCACGCGCCGAGTTGGAACAGCGCGGCATCAAGGATGCAGCCAAGGCTGAAATCCCTGAAGACATCTTCCTGCCCCAAGCCGAGCGTCGTGTGCGCCTGGGCCTGGTGGTGGCCGAGCTGGTCAAGACCAACAATCTGCAAGCCACGGCCGAACAGATCAAGGCTCACGTGGAAGAGCTGGCCTCCAGCTACGAGAAGCCCGAAGACGTGGTGCGCTGGTACTTCGGCGACCGCAACCGTCTGGCCGAAGTAGAAGCCGTTGTGATCGAAAACAACGTGACCGAGTTCGTCCTGGGTAAGGCTAAGGTCACCGATAAGGCCGTTTCCTTCGACGAGCTGATGGGTCAGGCCTAAGGGCTGGATCTTTATCGGTGCTTGCCCTAGGTGAGTTCCGATAACTTGAATTGCGGGGCTTGTGCTTTTGCGCGCAAGCCCCATTTTCTTTTCAGAATGCGGCTACAGTAGGCGCATAGCACTGGAGAAAACATGAGCGCATTGGATACATTGGGTTTGGGCATGGTGCCCATGGTCATTGAACAGTCGGGTCGCGGTGAGCGCTCCTATGACATTTATTCGCGTCTGCTCAAGGAGCGCGTGATTTTCCTGGTGGGCGAGGTTAACGATCAGACTGCCAACCTGGTGGTGGCTCAGTTGTTGTTCCTGGAAAGCGAAAATCCTGACAAGGATATTTCCTTCTATATCAACTCCCCTGGCGGCAGTGTGACCGCAGGCATGGCGATTTTCGACACCATGAACTTCATCAAGCCCGACGTCTCGACACTGTGCACCGGCATGGCTGCGAGCATGGGGGCTTTCCTGCTGTCGGCTGGAGCCAAGGGCAAGCGCTATGCGCTGCCCAATGCCCAGGTCATGATTCACCAGCCTCTGGGCGGTGCACGTGGTCAGGCGACCGAGATTGAAATTCATGCCCGCGAAATCATCAAGACCCGCGAGCGCCTGAACAAGATTCTTGCCGAGCGTACCGGCCAGCCTCTGGAAAAGATCCAGAACGACACCGAGCGCGACTATTTCCTTTCCGCCGATGAGGCTAAGGAATACGGCCTGGTTGACCAGGTAATCAGTAAGCGTTCCTGAAATGCATAGCACCGAGTCTCATGTCTGATTGGGCTTGCGGGTGCTAGCACTGAAAAACCTGGGAGCTGCTGACTGGCTCTCAGGACTTGCTCGGCGGCGTTTGTCCCTGATGGCCTACGCCGCCTTGTCTTTGGTTATCATTAATTTTCGTTTTTTCGTAACGAGGCACAGCCCCCATGGCCGATAAAAAAGGCTCTTCCACCGAAAAGAATTTGTATTGCACCTTCTGCGGCAAAAGCCAGCACGAGGTCAAGAAGCTGATCGCCGGCCCGTCCGTGTTCATCTGCGACGAGTGCATCGACTTGTGCAATGAGATCATTCGCGACGAACAGCCTGCCGCCGACGCCAAGGAAGGCCGCGGCGATCTGCCGACGCCTGCTGAAATCAAGACCAATCTCGACAACTATGTGATCGGTCAGGAGCAGGCCAAGCGCACGCTGGCCGTGGCTGTCTACAACCACTACAAGCGCCTGAACCACAAGGACAAGGCAGGCAAGGACGATGTGGAGCTCAGCAAGAGCAATATCTTGCTGATCGGCCCCACGGGTTCGGGCAAGACCTTGCTGGCTCAAACGTTGGCGCGTCAGCTCAATGTGCCATTCGTGATGGCCGATGCCACCACGCTGACCGAGGCCGGCTATGTGGGCGAGGATGTCGAGAACATTATTCAGAAGCTGCTGCAAAGCTGCGAGTACGACGTCGAGCGTGCTCAGCGCGGCATTGTCTACATCGACGAAATCGACAAGATCTCGCGCAAATCGGACAACCCCAGCATCACGCGTGACGTCTCGGGTGAGGGCGTGCAGCAGGCTCTGCTCAAGCTGATCGAAGGCACGATGGCCAGCATTCCTCCCCAGGGTGGACGCAAGCATCCCAACCAGGACTTTCTGCAGATTGACACCACCAATATCCTGTTCATCTGCAGCGGCGCGTTCGCGGGACTGGAAAAAGTCATCGAGAACCGCACCGAGGCCTCGGGCATAGGCTTTGGCGCTACCGTCAAGAGCAAGAAGCAGCGCTCCATCTCGGAGATGTTCCTTGAGATCGAGCCTGAGGATCTGATCAAGTTCGGCATCATCCCCGAGCTGGTGGGGCGCATGCCCGTAGTGACGGCGCTGGCCGAACTCAGCGAAGAGGCGCTGGTGCAGATCCTGACCGAGCCCAAGAATGCGCTGGTCAAGCAGTACAGCAAGCTGCTGGCCATGGAGGGGGTGGAGTTGGAGATCCGCCCTGCGGCCCTGAAGGCGATCGCCCGCAAGGCCCTGGCTCGCAAGACCGGTGCCCGTGGCTTGCGCTCCATCGTCGAGCAGGCACTGATCAGCACCATGTTCGAGTTGCCGACTGCCGAGAATGTGGAAAAGGTCGTGGTGGAAGAAGCCACCATTGAAGACGGCAAGGAGCCGCTGCTGGTTTACCGCGAAGCGGCCAAAAAGGCCTGATACTGTGCTTGTGTGCAAGGCGACCTTCCAATGGGCTCGCTTTGTCGCCTGTGGCTGAAAGGCAATGCCCCTGCGGCGGCAAAAACAATTTGCCCCCAGGGGTTGAAATACACCGGTAAGCGGACCATCTTCCGCTGAGAAACCGAGGATACCTATGTCTGGACAAACCCCTTTGCCTTCTACCGAGCTGGACCTGCCACTGCTGCCGCTGCGCGATGTGGTGGTGTTTCCGCATATGGTGATTCCGCTGTTCGTGGGGCGTGCCAAGAGCATCAAGGCTCTGGAGCTGGCCATGGAAGGCGACCGCCGCATCATGCTGGTGGCGCAGAAGACGGCCTCCAAGGATGAGCCTGCAGCGGAAGACATGTTTGATGTTGGCTGTGTCTCCACCATCTTGCAGATGCTCAAGCTGCCCGACGGCACCGTGAAGGTGCTGGTGGAGGGCCAGCAGCGCGCGCTGGTCAAGCAGGTCGCCGACGAAGAGTCTCACTTCACGGCGTCTGTGACGCCTGTGGAGCCCGAAGGCGATGCCCATGAGCAAAGTGAAATCGAAGCGTTGCGCCGTGCGGTGACCCAGCAGTTTGACCAGTACGTCAAACTCAACAAGAAAATTCCTCAGGAAATCCTGACCTCAATCGCCAGCATTGACGATGCCGGTCGTCTGACGGACACCATTGCGGCGCACCTGCCTCTCAAGCTCGAGAGCAAGCAGGCTGTGCTGGATCTGGTGGACATCAAGGAGCGTCTGGAAAACCTGTTCGAGCAACTCGAGCGCGAGGTCGATATCCTCAACGTCGACAAGCGCATCCGTGGCCGCGTCAAGCGCCAGATGGAGAAAAATCAACGCGACTTCTATTTGAATGAGCAGGTCAAGGCCATTCAAAAGGAGCTGGGCGAAGGTGAGGACGGTGCCGACATCGAGGAGATCGAGAAAAAGATCAAGCTCGCCAAGATGCCTGCCGATGCTCGCAAGAAGGCTGAGGCCGAGCTCAAGAAGCTCAAGCTGATGTCGCCCATGTCGGCTGAAGCTTCAGTGGTGCGCAACTACATCGAAGTGCTGACTGGTCTACCCTGGAGCCGGAAGACCAAAATCAAGCACAACCTGGCGAATGCCGAGGAAGTGCTGAACGAAGATCACTTTGGCCTGGAAAAGGTCAAGGACCGCATTCTTGAGTATCTTGCTGTACAGCAGCGTGTGGACAAGGTCAAGGCGCCCATTCTGTGCCTGGTGGGTCCTCCCGGCGTGGGCAAGACCTCGCTCGGACAGTCCATTGCCAAGGCCACAGGTCGCAAGTACGTGCGTATGGCGCTGGGCGGCATGCGAGATGAGGCGGAAATTCGCGGTCACCGTCGTACCTATATCGGCGCCATGCCCGGCAAGGTGCTGCAGAGCCTGGAGAAGGTTGGTACGCGCAATCCTCTGTTCCTGCTGGACGAAATCGACAAGCTGGGTATGGACTTCCGTGGCGATCCTTCGAGCGCTCTGCTGGAGGTGCTGGATCCCGAACAGAACAACAAGTTTGGCGATCACTACGTGGAGGTCGACTTCGACCTGTCCGACGTGATGTTTGTGGCGACTTCCAACTCCATGAACATTCCTTCGGCCTTGCTGGATCGCATGGAGGTGATTCGCCTGTCGGGCTATACCGAAGACGAAAAGACCAATATCGCCGTGCGCTACCTGCTGCCCAAGCAACTCACCAACAACGGTGTGAAGGACGGGGAGCTGGAAGTGACCGAAGCCGCGATCCGCGACATCGTGCGCTACTACACTCGCGAAGCGGGCGTGCGTTCGCTTGAGCGCGAGCTGTCCAAGATTTGCCGCAAGGTGATCAAGGGCTTGCAACTTGGCAAGCTTCAGCCCAAGGTGGAGGTGAATGCCGACAACCTCAATGAATATCTGGGCGTGCGCAAGTTCAGCTATGGCCGTGCCGAGCATGCCAATCAGGTGGGGCAGGTTGTGGGTTTGGCCTGGACCGAAGTCGGAGGAGATCTGCTGACCATCGAAGCAGCAACCATGCCAGGCAAGGGTGTTATTACGCGTACAGGTTCACTGGGTGATGTGATGAAGGAGTCGGTCGAGGCTGCTCGCACAGTGGTGCGTAGCCGCGCTCGTCTGTTAGGCATCAAGGATGAAGCCTTTGAGAAAAAGGACATCCATGTGCACGTGCCTGACGGCGCTACACCCAAGGATGGCCCCAGCGCCGGTGCTGCGATGACGACAGCTTTTGTCTCGGCTCTCACTGGCATTCCCGTGCGCGCTGATGTGGCCATGACTGGTGAAATCACCTTGCGCGGTGAAGTCACTGCAATCGGCGGCCTCAAGGAAAAGCTGCTGGCTGCTTTGCGTGGTGGTATCAAGACTGTGCTCATTCCTGAAGAGAATGCCAAGGATTTGCAGGACATTCCTGATAATGTGAAGAGCGGTCTGGAAATCGTTCCTGTGAAGTGGATCGATCAGGTTCTCAAGGTGGCTCTGGAGCGTGTGCCGGATCCTTTGTCTGAGGAAACTGTAGCTGCCGTGGCATCGACCGATGCCAAGCCTGTAGAGGCGGCCATCAAGCATTAAGCTTGTTTTGTGAAAATTGTGGCGTTTTTTCTGAGAGGGCTCAGAACTGCGCTACAATTCATCCATCGCAGCAAACAACGTTGTACAATGTTGGGCTTCGGTAGATATGCGGGAATAGCTCAGTTGGTAGAGCGATACCTTGCCAAGGTATAGGTCGACGGTTCGAACCCGTTTTCCCGCTCCAGGTTTTCAGAGCCTGTAGCAATACAGGTTCGCATCAAAAAGCGAAAGCTTTTTGAATGCGGGAATAGCTCAGTTGGTAGAGCGATACCTTGCCAAGGTATAGGTCGACGGTTCGAACCCGTTTTCCCGCTCCAGGTTTCAGAACCTGTAGCAATACAGGTTCGCATCAAAAGGCGAAAGCTTTTTGAATGCGGGAATAGCTCAGTTGGTAGAGCGATACCTTGCCAAGGTATAGGTCGACGGTTCGAACCCGTTTTCCCGCTCCAGGTTTTCGGGGCCTGTAGCAATACAGGTTCGCATCAAGAGGCGAGAGCTTTTTGAATGCGGGAATAGCTCAGTTGGTAGAGCGATACCTTGCCAAGGTATAGGTCGACGGTTCGAACCCGTTTTCCCGCTCCAGGTTTTTGTGATAGCGGCGCGATAGCAAAGCGGTTATGCCCCGGATTGCAAATCCGGTTAGACCAGTTCGACTCTGGTTCGCGCCTCCAGATTTCTCCAGGGAAATCAACAAAAAGGCCACCCTTGCGGGTGGCCTTTTTGTTTTTGTGCGCGTAAAAGCAATTAAAAACCGATGCTGACCGTGCGTCATATTCGGCCTCGCCATGCACCTGTACGTCCAGCCCAAGAGCCT
Source organism: Comamonas testosteroni (assembly GCF_000761245.1). Classification (GTDB taxonomy): domain Bacteria; phylum Pseudomonadota; class Gammaproteobacteria; order Burkholderiales; family Burkholderiaceae_C; genus Comamonas; species Comamonas testosteroni_C. Next base: position 56,818 of record NZ_AWOR01000089.1, read on the forward strand.
CCTGCTCTTGCACGCAGCGTTCGATCTCGGCGTGCATGGCGCCTTGGTAGTGGGCGAAATCCAGGTGACCGGCCTTGAATTCGCCGCGTGCCTGGCGGATCTCTGCCGTCTGTGGGAAAGAGTCGATGGTGGTGATCGGGAAGGCTGGCAGCTTGAGCAGGCGGGCTTGCTTGGGGGGCGCGCTTCGTAGCTGCTCTGGCGCTGGCGCCAGTATGGCGCTGATCTGCCTGGCCGCAGCTTGCACCGCGGGGTTGTGGACGCGAGGCGATGTGCGGCGTGCAGCCAGAGCTGCAGCGTTGTCGGCCGGCTCGGCCGCGACAGTGTGCCGGCCATGGCGCAAAGCCTTGCCCAGCACGCGCAGCTCATCGAGCTTTTGCAGCGCATAGGCCAGCCAGGACTTGATCTCGGCATCGAGCTTTTGCTCGCTGCTCAAATCCCTGGGTACATGCAACAAGGAGCAGGATGGCGCAATCCAGAGATGCTCGACCAGTGGCTTCACCCAGTCGAGCACAGCATTCAGATCGGTTTTCCAGATATTGCGGCCGTTGATCACGCCCAGGGACAACACCTTGTGCGCGGGCAGCAGCCCCAGCAACTGCTACACATCGTCCTGACCATTGACGGCATCGATGTGCAGGCCGGCCACGGGCAGGTTTGCTGCCAGATACTTGTTCTCGGCCAACTGGCCGAAATAGGTCGCCAGCAGCAGCTTGACCCTGCAGCTCTTGAGGTGGTGGTAGGCGGTGTTGAACGCATGTTGCCAGTCGGCATCGAGTTCGGTGACCAGAATGGGTTCGTTCATCTGCACCCATTCCACGCCCTGGATCGCCAGCACATCCAGCAATTGGGCATAGACGGGCAGCAGGCGTTGCAGCAGTTCCAGCTTGCTGGTGCCGTCCTTGGTCTTGCCCAGTGCCGGATAAGTGACGGGGTCTATGAGTACGGGCTTGGCTGCTATGCCCTGCGCCCTAGCTTCGGCCAGTTGTTCCAGCAGGTGCGATGCATCGAGCTTGAATTCGGTGGCCGAGCTGAACTCGGGTACGATGTAGTGGTAGTTGGTGTCAAACCATTTGGTCATCTCGCCCGCGGCGACGCCAGCGCAGCAGTGGGTGTGGCCGGTACTGCGGGATTCGGTCGTGATCGCCGAACGGCCGCAGGCCGCGCGAAAGTAGTTGTCCAGCGCATAGCCTTCGAAGTCTTGCGCCCGTTCGGGCAGATTGCCCAGCGTAGAGCTCATGTCCAGTACCTGTTCGCAGAACGCGGAGTCGCCCACGGGCACCCAGTCCAGTTCTTGCTGGGCAGCACAGTGGCGTTGGCGCAGCTCGGCGCCCAGCGCCTTGAGTGCATCGCGCGAGGTCTCGCCTCTCCAGTAGGACTCCAGCGCGAACTTCAGTTCGCGCTTTGCGCCGATGCGAGGAAAGCCCAGGTTGTGAATAGTCGTCATGCAGAAATCCAGTCTTGTGATTTTTGGCCCATGGCCAGAGTGGCTCGGGTCAGCGGACTGGATGTTCTTGGAGTAGATGCATGAATTAAAATGGTCATATCTCATATATCCATGAATGGTGTTCACAGATGATTGAGCGTATCCATCTCGGCATCGTGCAAGAGGTTGAAAAACAAGGCTCTTTGACTGCGGCAGCCGATGTGCTGTGCGTCACCCAGTCCGCCCTGAGCCACAGCATGAGAAAGCTGGAGGCCCAGCTCGGCACCGATGTCTGGCTGCGTGAAGGGCGCAGCCTGCGCCTGACGCAGGCGGGCCAATACCTGCTGGCGGTGGCCAATCGCGTGCTGCCTCAGCTGGAGCTGGCCGAATCGCGCTTGCAGCAATTTGCCCAGGGAGAGCGCGGCAGCTTGCGCATCGGCATGGAATGCCATCCTTGCTACCAGTGGCTGCTGAAAATCGTCTCACCCTATCTGGCCGCCTGGCCCGATGTGGATGTGGACGTGAAGCAGAAGTTCCAGTTTGGCGGCATCGGTGCGCTGTTCGGCTATGAGATCGACATGCTGGTCACGCCCGATCCGTTGTTCAAGCCGGGTCTGCACTTTGAACCCGTTTTTGACTACGAGCAGGTGCTGGTCGTGGCGGTGGATCACACCTTGGCCCAGGCCGGTTATGTCAAGCCCGGTGATCTGGCTCGCGAGGTGCTGATTACCTACCCCGTAGCCGTAGACCGGCTCGACATCTATACCCAGTTTTTGCTGCCCAAAGGCATTGCCCCCAGGCGCCATAAAACCATAGAGACCACCGACATCATGATGCAGATGGTCGCCAGCGGCCGGGGTGTCGCGGCCCTGCCGCGCTGGCTGGCTCTGGAATACGCCGAAAAGATGGCCGTCGTACCCGTGAAGCTGGGCAGCAAGGGGATAGCCAAGCAAATCTACCTCGGCGCGCGCGAGGCAGAGTTGCACACCGACTATCTGCAGGCCTTTATCGCGCTGGCGCGATCACCTGGTCTGGCTTTGCCGGCTGCCGCACCTACGCAGATATACTTTTGAAAAGATAGCGGTAGTCGATTGCTTAATAAGCGATAGCGGCTGATTCACATGTTGGCGGCGGTCATGCCTGGTGCGGATGCCCGGTCGGCCTGCCGTCCGGCCTGCACGCCCCACAGCCACATGGCGCCGCCCGCCAGCAGCGTCAGCACAAACGATTGCTGTGCGCCCCAGTGGTCGATTAGCCAGCCGGCAGCGGCTGCACCCAGGGCCACGCCGCTGGCCAGGCCAGTCAGCAGCCAGGTCATGCCCTCGGTCAGGCGGTTGGCCTGTACCTGCTGCTCCACCAGGCTCATGGCCACGGTAATCGTCGGGCCAAAGGTAATGCCTGCCAGCAGCACGGCCAGCGTCAGCGCGGTCAGATTGCTGGCCAGCAGCAGGGGCAGGGCGGAGATGGCGACCGATGCCCCGACCCAGACGATCTGGCGGCTGAGCGGCATCTGCAGGCGCAGCGTGCCAAACAGCAAGCCCATGGCGCAGGAGCCCAGCGCATAGAAGGACAGCACCACGCTGGCCATGCCGGGCTGGCCCTGAGCTGTGGCGAAGGCCACGCTGGCCACATCGATCACGCCCACGATGACGCCTTGCGCCAGCATGAACAGTGCCAGCGTGCGCACCACAGGCTGGCGCAGCATCGACGAAGCCCTGTCTTTTTCCGAGTCGGCATGCGGGCTGACAGGTGGTTCGGTGCGGCGTTGCACCACAAACAGGCCTACGCCGATGATGAGGAACAGCGCCGCAGCCAGCGGGCCGGCCTCGGGGAACAGCAGCATGCTGAGGCCCACCGACAGCGGCGGGCCGACGATAAAGGCCAGGTCGTCGAGCACGCCTTCCAGCGCAAATGCCGTCTGCAACTGAGGTGTGCCGCTGTAGATTGCTGTCCAGCGGGCGCGGACCATGGCCGGCATGCTGGGCAGGCTGCCGACGGCAGCGGCCAGTACCAGCAGCAGCCAGTCCGGCCCTTGCCAGTGGGCACAGGCTAGCAGGGCCAGCATGGATAGCGCACTGCTGGCGGCTGCAAACGGCAGCACCCTGAACTGGCCGTAACGGTCAACCAGCGCCGAGATGCGCGGTGCCAGAACGGCAATCGACAGCGCGAAACAGGCCGACACCATGCCTGCCAGCGTGTAGGCGCCGCGCTGCTGCGACAGCATGGTGATCAAGCCAATCCCCGTCATCGACAGCGGCAGTCGCGCCAGCAGCCCGGCCAGCACAAAGCCCGTGCTGCCCGGCGCCGTGAACAGCTTGCGGTAAGCATTCAACATGGAAACCCTTGCATAGATTCATTTGCATACATTGTGTATGCGAGTGACATTCTAGGAGCTTGGGATGTAGCGCGTATGATTAGCATACGCTTTGTATGTGAATATTGCCGGGAGTTCGCAGTGACCCAAGTCCGCCAGAGTCGTGCCAGCATGATCGAAGCCACGCGGGCCAAGCTGATCAGCGCGGCGCGCAGCGCTTTCGCCGAGCATGGCTACGCCCAGGCAGCCATGGACGAGCTGACCGCGCAGGCAGGTCTGACGCGCGGTGCGCTCTATCACCACTTTGGTGGGAAGCCTGGTTTGCTGGCTGCCGTGGTGGCGCAGATGGATGAAGAAATGGACCAGCGGCTGGAACTCGTGCTGCGGGCCCATGCCGATCCATGGGAGGGCTTTCTCGCCTATTGCCGGGCCTACCTGGCCATGGCTCAGGAGGCTGAGATTCGTCGCATCGTGCTGCAGGATGCACGCTCTGTGCTCACCGGTACCGACCAGGGCCAGCAACACCAGCAATGCATTGCTTTTATTGCCGGCTTTTTGCAGCAGCTCATAGACCAAGGCGTCATCGTGAATGCCAGTGCGCCGGCGCTGGCAAGGTTGCTCAACGGCTGCCTGATCGAGGCGGCGTTCTGGATTGCCGAGGAGGGTGCTCCACCCGAGCGTCTGAATGAGGCCTTGCAGGCGCTGGATTTGATGCTGCAAGGCTGGAAGGCGGCGTGAGCCATTGCCAGAGCCATGCATGCAGCCATGCCTGCTGTGCTTTGCCCGCAGTAGCCAGAATGAGGATCGTTTTGACTGCCTGGGTGTTCTCGAGCTGAGGACATCAGCGATTTTGTGCAAGCGAACAATCCGGAATTTGCAAAGAGTCCGGGCTCGGAGACTTTACTGGATCGACGACCGGCCACATTCGAGTCGCCTGAGGTTTTCAGGGCGCTTCAAAGCGGTTGCTGGCGGCGGCGAGCAAGCTGATGCAGCAAGTCAGTCAGGCAGGTAAGGCGAGATATTGGCGATGGCCCGGGCCATATAGACATCTTTCTCACCCACGGGGGCCACGTAATGCAATGCACTCCTGGCGGCCTCGATCCCCTCGACACGGGCAATAAGCCATGCGGCAAGGTATTGCGCTGCCAGGCAGCCTCCAGCGGTAGCCACGTTGCCGTTTGCGAAGAAGGGCTGCTCCAGCACGCGAATGCCAGCCTCTTCAACCCAGGGCCTGGTTGTCAGGTCGGTACACGCCATCACGCCATCCAGCAAGCCGAGCCTGGCCAGTATCAGCGTGCCGGAGCACTGTGCAGCAATCAGCTGCCGTGCAGGGTCCAGCCTGAGCCTTGACATGAGGTCGGCATTGCGCGCGACCTCACGCGTATGCATTCCACTGCCCACGATGACCGCATCTGCTGCACTCGCATCCTCCAGAGTGGCCTGGGCTTCTATGACCACTCCGTTCATTGACTTGACGCGTGCGCTCGGGCAGGCAATCGACACCTGCCAGCCGGGTCGCTTGATGCGGTTGAGTATGCCTAGAGAAATGAGTGAATCGAGCTCGTTAAAGCCTTCGAAAGTCAGGATTGCGATATGCATTGGGATGTTCCGGATGTGAACTTGTATCAATGCTCATGCTAGAGATGAGGTCCAATACACTCAAATAATTGTCATGGATACAGGCTCTATATGCCGATTGCCCGATACAAGCAGCTGGTGGACCAGCTCGCCTCGGAAATTCGCGAAGGCCGGCTTGCACCGGGCACACGCTTGCCCACCCACCGGCAGCTGGCATCCCGGGAAGGACTGGCCCTGGTCACGGCGACTCGTGTCTATGCCGAACTGCAGGCCATGGGCCTGGTCAGCGGCGAGACGGGGCGAGGAACTTTTGTGCGCGAAACTGCGCTGCCACGTGGCCTCGGTATTGACCAGCATGCCACTGCGATAGGCATGCTGGACCTGAACTTCAACGCTCCTGCTCTTCCTGGTCAAGCCGAGATGCTGCGCTCCGCATTGCGTCAACTTGCCACCAGTGGAGATTTGGAGGCACTGCTGCGCTATCAGCCGCACGGAGGCCGGGCCCATGAGCGAGCGGCTATCGCCCTGTACCTTGAGAACCGTCGGCTGACGGTTCCTGCCGAACAGGTGCTTATCGTGGATGGGGCGCAGCATGGACTCGCAAGCACGGCTATGGCATTGCTGCAACCTGGCGATGTAGTGGCTGTTGACGCTTTGAGTTACCCAGGCTTCAAGGTGCTGGCGCAACAGCTGAGGTTTGAACTGATTGCCATTCCGGCAGCTGGTTCGGGGCCGGATCTCGATGCGCTGGAGCTGCTGTGCCGACGCCGCAAGGTGCGCGCGGTCTATGCAATGCCGACTCTTCATAATCCGCTTGGATGGGTGATGAGCATCAGCCGACGTCATGCATTTGCAGCGTTGATCCATCGCCATGGCCTGTTGCTGATCGAAGATGCCGCGTATGCGTTTCTCGCTCCGGATGCACCACCGCCCATGGCCACTCTGCTGCCTGAGTCCACGGTATATGTCTCAGGCTTTTCCAAGAGTGTCGCCACGGGTTTGCGGGTGGGCTTCGTGGCTGCACCGGCAGCCTGGATATCTCGGATAGAACGAGCTATCCGCGCAACGACCTGGAACACCCCTGGAGTCATGACCGCCATGGTTGTGAATTGGCTGAGAGACGGGACTGTTGCCAGGCTGGAAGCTCAGAAGCGAGAGGACGCCCAGATGCGTCAGAAACAGGTGACGCAGGTCTTCAAGGGGCTGCCTTGTGTGCGCAGCCCCCATTCGTATTTTGTCTGGCTCCCCATGCCTGACGACCTGAGGGCTGATCAGGTCGCGATGGCACTGCAGGCGGTGGGAATTTCCGTGTCAACGGCCGAGCCCTTCACCACTGGCGTGCAAGTGCCACAAGCACTGCGGCTAGCCTTGGGTTCGGTGCCGCTCGAAACGCTTCGGCATGCCTTGATGCAGGTCAGGCTGGCGCTGGATGGGGCCATGCTGCAATAGAGGATGGCGCCCAGAGCCTCCCTGCGCAACCGGCTTCGGGACCGTAGCCAGGGGAGTGAATGCTGCCGGCCATGGTCACACTGGCCTGAAAACATGGCGTGCGGCGCCTGATGTATCAACGTTGCACGCGATTCAGGCGCTGGTCCGGAAACTGGATTACTGGTACTTTTGCTCCAGTCCATCCCAGAAGTCCTTATTTACCAATCGCTGGCGCTCAAGGAAAGGTGCGACGATGGCGGGGTCTTCATCGACCTTGTGATCGTCACGCAGCAGGGTCAGGCATTTTTGCATGCCGGCCACAGCGCCTTGCAGTGCGGCATTGGCGTAGAGCACAAAGCCATAGCCCAGCTCGCCCAGTTCGTCGGCGTTGAAGATGGGGGTCTTGCCGCCGATGACCATATTCATGAGCTGGGGAGCTTGCAGGCGCTGCGGCAGGGCGCGCACTTCTTCGGCCTGGGTGACGGCCTCGACAAACAGGATGTCGGCGCCGGCTTCCTGAAATTTCTGGGCACGCTCGATGGCTGCTTCGAAGCCGTGGACGGCTGCAGCGTCGGTACGGGCCATGATGAGGGTGCCGCTGTCGCGGCGCGCATCGACGGCGGCCTTGATCTTGCCAAGCATTTCGCTGGTCTCGATCACGGCCTTGCCATTGAAGTGACCGCAGCGCTTGGGGCTGACCTGGTCCTCGAGCTGAATGCAGTCGGCGCCGGCACGCTCCAGTGTGCGTACGGCGTGGTAGGTGTTGACGGCATTGCCGAAGCCGGTGTCGGCATCGACCAGCAGCGGCACCTCCACGGCGTCGCGGATGCGGGCCGTATGGTCGGCGATATCGCTGAGACCCATAAAACCCTGGTCGGGCATGCCGAACCACATATTGGTCACGCCGGCACCGGTCACATAGATGGCTTCAAAGCCCAGATCGGCGATCAGCCGCGCCGACATGGCGTTGAATGCACCGGGCACGATGACGCCGCGGCGGGCATCGGCCAGGGCTTTGAGTTGTTGTTTGGGGTTCATGAGATTTCTTGATAAAAAAGACTCTGATGCTTATCTGCCCTGCGCAGCCTGCTGTCAGCCTTGACGAGGCAGAGCGCTGCCTGGCAGCATCCGCCTCGCGGCCAAGACTGCGAAGCGGCTCAGGGGGATTAGTCCAGCGAAATATTCGCGTTCTTGATCACCGGCCCCCACTTGGCGCGCTCGGCTTCCAGGTATTTGCCATAGGCCTGAGGCGTGCCGCCCATGATCTGGCCGCCGCTGCTTTCGATCATCTGGCGCAGAGACTTGTCGGTCTTGAACGCTTCATTGACGGCCTGGTTGAGCTTGGCCACCACGGCGTCGGGCGTGCCGGCCGGCGCAATCATGCCCAGCCAGTTGTACGACTCAAAGCCCTTGACCCCGGCTTCGTCCAGCGTGGGAACCTCGGGCAGAACGGCCAGACGGGTCTTGCTGGAGACGGCCAGGGCATTGATCTTTTTGGCCTTGATGGAAGGTAGGGCCGAATAGCCCATCTCGAACATCATGGCCAGATGGCCGCCCATGAGGTCGGTGGCTGCCAGCGAGCCGCCCTTGTAGGGCACATGGGTCAGCTGGGTCTGGGTCTGGTAGGCCAGCAGTTCGCCCGACAGATGGTGGGCTCCGCCCACGCCTGAGGAGCCATAGGTCAGGTCGCCGGGCTTAGCTCTGGCATGGGCCAGCAGTTGCTGCACGCTCTTGAAAGGCTGGTTGGGAGCGGTGGTCAGAAACAGGGGAGCCTGTTCGATGAGGATGATGGGCTTGAACGCCGTCTTGGCGTCATAAGGCATCTTCTTCATAAGCATGGGGTTGGTGACCAGCGGGCCTGGCGAGCCGAAGCCGAAGGTGTGGCCGTCGTTGGCCTTGGCGATGGCATCCGTGCCCGTCACACCACCGGCACCGCCACGGTTGTCGATGATCACGGGCTGGCCCAGCACCTTGCCTAGCGAGTCGGCAATCAGGCGCGCGCGGGTATCGGCATAGCCGCCTGCCGCATAGGGCACGATGAGCTTGACGGTGCGGGTGGGCCAGGCTTCAGAGCCCTGGGCCAGAGCTGCAGAGGTAGCGCCCAGCAAGGCGGTGGTGGCGGCAGCGCAGGCAGTGGCGCGGAGCAAGGCGTTTCTACGGGAAATCATGAATCAGCTATCAGTACTATTTTTAGGCTTCAGCGTATATGGGGCATGCGCTGGCTGCTATGTTTTTTGTGAATCTTACTTTTCCTGCATTTGAGCTGCCTTGACGATCTCGCCCAAGCGCTTGCGCTCGGCATCGGCAAACTTCACGAACTCCGCACGTGTGCCGCCGACCGGCTCGATGCCCAGGCCCTTGAGCTTCTCGACGGTGGCAGGCTCCTTCATGGCTTTGTCCACGGCGGCTGCCAGCTTGTCCAGAATGACGGATGGCGTGCCCTTGGGGGCATGAATGCCGGCCCAATGCGCAATCTGCAGGTCGGCAAAGCCTTGCTCGACGGCGGTGGAGAGCTGTGGGTAGGCCGAGATGCGCTGAGTCCAGGTCGTGGCCAGAGGTTTGAACTTGCCCTCGTGAATGATGTGCGGCAGCGCAATGATGCTGGCTTCGGACGTGCCTTCGACCTGGCCGCCCAGCACGGCCGTGGTGCTCTCCGAACCGCTCTTGTAGGGCACGGGCTGCAGCTTGGCACCGTATTTCACATTCAGCATCTCGGCGACGAAGTGCGGCGTGCTGCCCGTGCCGGCGGTGGCAAAGTTGAAGCCTGCGCCCTTCTTCGAGGCTTCGACGAAGTCGCGCAGATTGTTATAGGGCGCGTTCTTGGGCACCACGATCACCGAAGGTGTCAGTCCTATCATCACCACGGGCTGCAGAGCATCGTCCTTGAAAGGCATGGTCTTCTTGATCATGCTGTTGGAGATGACGCCTGCCGCGCTGACCAGCAGCGTGTAGCCATCGGGCTGGGCCTTGGCCACGATATCGGCACCCACGGTGCCACCTGCGCCGGGGCGGTTGTCGATCACTACGGGTTGGCCGAGGATCTTGGAAGCGCCTTCGGCTGCCGATCTGGCCATCAGGTCATTGGCGCCGCCTGCGGAAAACGGCACCACGAGGCGAATCGGGCGCGTGGGCCAGTCGGCAGCCTGGACCAGACCTGCGGGAGCCAGCACGGACAGAGCCAAGGCTTGGACAACAAGATTGCGACGGTTCAAAAACATGGATATCTCCTGGATCCAAATCCCTATTGGTATGAGCTGTTACCGCAAGCACTGTGCCAGACAGATTTAGGGAAAACCCTTTACATATTAAGTATTTGAAATCATTGGAATTTTTGTGGTTTTGTGGAGTGCCTGCCTGCGGTGGTGTATGGGTTCTATTTCGATGATGAAATAATCGTTTTCATGAATGAAACATATGCGATATCGAACGATGGAGTCAAACGGATGCCGACAGCTGGCCAGCCGCATTTGCCTCACATCGTCACCGTAGGCCGCTACCGTGTGGGGCGGGTGCTGGAGCGGCTGGCACAGCTGTGGTCGGGCGAGGCCAGGTTCTCGCATATCTCGGCTTCTTTCGACGATGCGGTGGCCCAGGTGCAGGCGCTCAATCTGCGCCAGCCCATCGATGCACTGGTGGGGGCGGGTGCCAGTGGTGCCTGGATTCGAGAACGCGTGGACATTCCGCTGGCCATGGTCGAAGTGCGTGGCCTGGATTTGCTGCAGGCGCTGCGCCAGGCCAAGTTGCAGACCACAGAAGAAGCTCCGCGCGTGGGTCTGGTCAACTTCGAGGTGCCGTCGCCTGTGGTGGCACAGTTCGACAGCCTGTTCGGCCTGGGTCTGGTCCAGATCGCCTATCAAGGTCCGCATGACGCGCCGGCCTGCGTGCAGAAACTCAGGGCGTCAGGCGTTGGAGCCGTGGTGGCGCCGGGCCTGGTGGCCGACCTGGCAGAGCAGGCGGGCATGGCCAGCGTGTTGCTGTATTCCGATATTTCGGTGCGTCAGGCGCTCAGCGACGCCATGCTGCTGGCCCGGCATCGACGGGCCGAGCGTGACCGGCATCAACGGCTGGAAACCGTGTTGCATCAGCTGCAGGACGGTGTGGCGGCCGTGGACGAGCGTGGCCGCATTTGCGCGCTGAACCCACGCATGGTCGCCTTGCTTGGGGCCCCGGTCGAGGCCTTGCACGGCCGCATGCTGGACGAGGTGGCTCCGACCCTGGGCACAGCCCGGGCACTGGCGGGTGAGGAGGGCGGAGAAGAGGTGGTGCAACTGGCCTTGCGTACCCTGGTGGTGCGACGTGCGCCAATTGTGGAGAACGGGCAGGTGACCGGCGCTTTGCTGGTCTGCCGCGATCCTGCCGTCATCCAGCGGGCCGATCGCAGCCTGCGTGCCAATCAGCGGCAAAGAGCTGCCGGCGTGCGCTGGCGTATTGAGGACTATCTGGGCAGCAGCCCCGCTGCCCAGCGCGTGCGACTGCTGGCCAGGCAGTACGCGAGCAGCGATGCGACGGTGCTGATTTTGGGTGAGAGCGGGACCGGCAAGGAGTTGGTGGCGCAAGGCATTCACAGCGCGGGACGGCGTGCGGAACAGCCATTTCTGGCGGTCAACTGCGCGGCGCTCAGCGAAAGCCTGCTGGAGAGCGAGCTTTTCGGTTACGAGGAAGGCGCTTTTACCGGGGCCAGGCGCGGCGGCAAGACTGGCTTGATAGAGGCTGCGCATACCGGGACCCTGTTTCTCGATGAAATTGGCGACATGCCGCTGTCGCTGCAATCGCGGCTGCTGCGCGTGCTGCAGGAGCGCGAGGTATTGCGCGTAGGTTCCACCACGCCGATTCCTGTGGATGTGCGCGTGATTGCCGCCACCCATGCGGATCTGGCGGATCAGGTGGGGCGCGGCCTGTTCCGGCGCGATCTCTACTACCGGCTGGCGGTGCTGCGCCTGAGCACGCCTTCGCTGCAAATGCGTGGTGCCACTGATATTGCGGAACTGGGCCGCGCCATGCTGGCTCAACGCCTGAGCGCTGCAAGCGGGTTGCCCCGCGCACTGCATGACAGAGTGGAGCAGCAGCTCGATGCACTGCTGGCTAGAGCTGCGGCGCATGACTGGCCCGGCAATGTCCGTGAACTGGACAACTGGGTGGAGCGTCTGCTGGCCTGCAGCGACTATCTGGGTTCAGGCCGGGGCGGTCTTCTGGATATGGCGCGCTTGCTTGAAGTCTTTCCGGAGTGTGCCGACGGCCTGGCTCTGGCCGAGCCTGTCGCAGCCCGGCAGGCGCAGCTCAGAGACGCGGGTCGCCTTGCCGAACAGAAACGATTGCGCGAGGTGCTGGAGTCGGTCGGCGGCGATCAGCGCCAGGCCTGCGAGATTCTCGGCATCAGCCGGGCCACGCTATGGCGGCGCATGAAGGCCTAGCCGAGGTTCTGCGCTGCCATACGTATTATTTCGGCCAATGGCTGGAGTGCTTGGCCTGAAATCCGGCATCTGGCGCAACAATCTCATGCCAGCCTCGGGCTTTCAAGGTCTGGAAGACTGCAGGCGCGGCAAGGCCGGGACCAACCACAAGGCAGGCCGGAGTTTTATCGATTGGGATCGGGAGAGAGACGGTTTATGTCCGATGTGAGCGAGCTGGAGAGCGAGAGTACGGTCTATAGAACCTTGCTGGAGTCCACCAAGGCCATTCCCTGGAAGATCGACTGGGCGACCATGAAGTTCGCCTACATAGGCCCGCAGATCGAGAGCTTGCTCGGCTGGAGTCGTGAAAGCTGGATCAGCGTTGAAGACTGGGCCATGCGCATGCACCCCGAGGACCGCGAATATGTGGTGAATTTCTGCGTGAGCCAGTCCCAGGCCGGCGTGGACCATGAGGCTGACTATCGAGCGCTGACCAAGGACAACGGCTATGTCTGGATTCGCGATGTGGTCCATGTGGTGCGCAACGAACAAGGCGAGGCCGAGGCGCTGATCGGATTCATGTTCGACATCAGCGAACGCAAGAAGACCGAGGAAAGATTGCTGAGTCTGCAGAAGGAGCTGGAGGTGCTTTCCTTCAGAGACGGTCTGACCAGCATTGCCAACCGACGCTGCTTCGATACCAGTTTCGAGCAGGAATGGGCGCGCACGCGCAGTGAGGGCAAGCCGCTGTCCATGCTGTTGTTTGATGTCGATTTCTTCAAGCAGTACAACGATTTGTACGGCCATATCCAGGGCGACAAATGTCTGGTGGATATTGCCCAGACCCTGAGTCTGGCGCTGGATGGACAGCGTGACCTGGTGGCGCGTTACGGCGGCGAGGAGTTTGTGGTGCTGCTGCCCGAGGCCGATGCAGAAACCGCGCAAAAAGTGGCCGAGCGCTGCCAGCGGCTGATACAGAAGCAGTCCATCGTGCACGCGCTGTCGCCCCATGGCAGGCAGGTAACCGTGAGCATTGGCACGGGCACGGTGTTGCCGGCAGAGCATGATCGACCTGCCGGCTTTATCGAAGCCGTGGATCGGCAGCTCTATGCGGCCAAGAACAAAGGCCGCCACCGGATTGAAAGCGTGACCTTGAGCGCTTGAGCCTGGCCGCGGGCCTGAGCCCGCAGTGTCAGGCCTGCAGCACTTCGCCCGGCACCCGTACCCAGCCCTCCATCAGAATGCGGGCGCTGCGACTCATCAAGGCCTTTGTGACCTGCCATTGACCATGTTCCAGCCTGGCTTCGGCCCCCACACGCAGGCTGCCGCTGGGATGGCCGAAGCGTACGGACTGGCGCTGGCCGCCGCCCGCCGCCAGATTGACCAGCGTGCCGGGAATGGCGGCAGCCGTGCCGATGGCGACGGCGGCCGTGCCCATCATGGCGTGGTGCAGCTTGCCCATGGAAAGCGCCCGCACCACCAGATCGATGTCCTGGGCGGCAATCGCTTTGCCGCTTGAGGCAATATAGCTTTGCGCAGGAGCCACAAAGCCGATCTTGGGCGTGTGCTGGCGTGTGGCGGCTTCATCCAGATCCTTGATCAGACCCATCCTGAGTGCACCATGGGCGCGAATGGCTTCGAATCTGGCCAGTGCTACGCCATCGCTGTTGATGGCATCCTGCGGCTCGCAGCCGGTGTAGCCCAGCTCTCTGGCATCTAGAAAAATGGTCGGAATGCCGGCATTGATGAGGGTCGCGCAAAAGCGGCCGACGCCGGGCACATCCAGCTCGTCGCTGACATTGCCGGTGGGAAACATGGCGCCGCCGTCCTCACCTTCATCGGCGGGATCCAGGAACTCCAGGGCCACTTCGGCAGCTGCAAAGGTCACGCCGTCAAGTTCGAAGTCCCCGGTTTCCTGCACTTGACCATCGCGGATCTGCACATGGTTGATGATGGTCTTGCCGATATTGGCCTGCCAGATGCGGATGGTAGCCACGCCGTTGTGCGGAATGCGCTCGGCCGGAATCAGACCCATGTGGATCGCGCAGGGGCCAACGGCAGCGCTCAGGTTGCCGCAGTTGCCGCTCCAGTCCACAAACGGCTGATCGATGGAAACCTGGCCGAACAGATAGTCCACATCGTGATCGGCGCTTGCGCTCTGGCAGAGGATCACGCCCTTGCTGGTGGAGGATGAGGCATTGCCCATGCCGTCAATCTGCTTGCCATAGGGGTCGGGGCTGCCCAGGGTGCGCAGAAAGATGGCGTCGCGAACAGGGCCGGGCTGCCGGGCCATTTCGGGCAGATCCTGCAGTTTGAAGAACACACCTTTGCTGGTGCCTCCGCGCATATAGGTAGCAGGAATGCGGATTTGCGAAGTAAGAGACATGGAATGGCAAACAAACAAGATTGTCAAAGCCCAGGCAGGACGAGGGCTCTGGATCAGTGAAACAGACATAGCTGTTGGGGACGAGGCGGAGAGTCGGAAGCCAATGGCCAGCGATGCAGTACCTGGTAGCGTAACTGCTTGCCTGTGCCGGTTCGCTCGACCAGCTGAATCTCATCGATCAGCCAGTCAACGGGATCTATACGCCAAGTGGGCAGGGCATGTAGTGCTCTGTAGCTGATGGTGATATGCGGTCTATGGCCGCCATCCTTGAAACCGTGGGATTTCAACTCGGTCTGCAGCGTGGTCAGCAGCCGGTTGAAAGGCTCTGGACGTCCGCGGGCACAGAAAGACCAGTGAATTCGCTCGCCCTTTTCACCGCGAATACGGTTGAAGCTGAGCTCAACGGTCTTCAGTTGCGCTGCTTGCTCGGCATTTCCCGCAGCCAGCAAGGCGAGCAGAGCCTCTTGCCCGGAGTCAAACGGGCCACACCAAGTCTGGTGCCAGTGATCTGGAGAGAACAGGCGCTCGCCCAGTTCCCTATCAAGGCCCAAAGCGCTGATCCGGGCACGCAAGCGATGACGTGCCAGGCTTTGAGGCTGGGTGACAATCAGTATGCGTGCCTGGCTCATAGCTGCTCCTTAGCTCACTAGTTCAGCCCTTGATGTGGAGTCGGCTGCGGCGCTGTCCGCCAGAAAGTCCTGGGCAAAGCGCTGCAGCACGCCACCAGCCTCGTAAATCGAGACCTCTTCTGCGGTATCGAGGCGACACAGTACCGACACTTCGGTGCAAACACCTGTCGTTCGGTGGATATGAAGTGTAAGCATGGCCTGAGGGCTACGCTGGCCGATGACATCAAAGCTCTCAGTGCCATTCAACCCCAGTGTGTGGCGGCTCGTGCCGGGCAGGAACTCCAGCGGCAACACCCCCATGCCGATCAGGTTGGTACGGTGGATACGCTCGAAGCCTTCGGCCACGATGGCCTCCACACCGGCCAGGCGCACGCCCTTGGCTGCCCAGTCGCGGCTCGACCCTTGACCATAGTCGGCTCCGGCGATGATGATCAGCGGCTGCTTGCGCTGCATATAGGTTTCTATGGCTTCCCACATGCGCAGGGTCCGGCCCTCGGGCTCGACGCGGGCGAGAGAACCCTGGCGCACCTTGCCCAGGTCGTCCACCACCATTTCGTTGAACAGCTTGGGATTGGCGAAGGTTGCGCGCTGCGCGGTCAGATGGTCGCCGCGATGCGTGGCATAGGAGTTGAAGTCCTCCTCGGGCAGACCCATTTTGTGCAGATACTCGCCTGCGGCCGAGTCCATCAGGATGGCGTTGGAGGGCGAGAGGTGATCGGTGGTGATGTTGTCGGGCAGTATGGCCAGAGGGCGCATGCCGCGCAGCCTGCGCTCGCCCGCGAGGGCTCCCTCCCAGTACGGCGGTCGGCGGATATAGGTGCTCTGCGGGCGCCAGTCATACAGTGCCTCGACCTTCTCGCTCTGGTCTGCGCGGATGGCAAACATGGGTTCATAGACCGCACGGAACTGCTCGGGTTGGACTGCAGCCTTGGCCACGGCGTCGATCTCCTCGTCGCTGGGCCAGATGTCCTTCAAGCGGATCTCGCGGCCCTGGAAGAAGCCCAGCACATCGTTCTCGATATCGAAGCGGATGGTGCCTGCAATCGCATAGGCCACGACCAGCGGAGGCGAGGCGAGAAAGGCCTGTTTGGCATAGGGGTGGATGCGGCCATCGAAGTTGCGATTGCCCGAGAGCACGGCCGTGGTGTAGAGGTCGCGGTCGATGATCTCTTGTTGAATCACGGGGTCCAGCGCGCCGCTCATGCCGTTGCAGGTGGTGCAGGCAAAGGCCACCACGCCAAAGCCCAGCGCTTCCAGGTCCTGCAGCAGACCGGCTTGTTCCAGATACAGGGGCACGGTCCTGGAGCCTGGGGCGAGAGAGGTTTTGACCCAGGGCTTGCGCGCCAGACCCAGATTGCGCGCGTTGCGCGCCAGCAGGCCGGCTGCGATCACATTGCGCGGGTTGCTGGTATTGGTGCAGCTGGTGATGGCGGCAATGATGACTGCTCCATCGGGCATCTGGCCCTCTGTTTGTGTCCACTCACCGGCAATGCCTTTTGCTGCAAGCTCGCTGGTTGCCAAACGGGCGTGTGGATTGGAAGGGCCGGCCATATTGCGCACCACGCTGGACAGATCAAAGCTCAGCGTACGTTCGTATTCGGCATTTTCAAGGCTGTCGGCCCACAGACCTGCCTGTTTGGCGTAGTTCTCGACCAACTGTACCTGGGCAGGCTCGCGCCCCGTCAGGCGCAGATAGTCGATCGTCTGTTCGTCGATCGCAAACATGGCGGCCGTGGCCCCATATTCGGGCGCCATGTTCGAGATGGTGGTGCGGTCGCCGATGGAGAGGCTACGCGCGCCTTCGCCATGGAACTCCAGATAGCTGCCCACGACTTTCTGCTGACGCAGGAATTGGGTCAAAGCCAGCACGATGTCAGTGGCAGTGATGCCGGGCTGCCGCCTGCCAGTGAGCTGCACTCCAACGATCTCGGGCAGGCGCATCCACGAGGCGCGGCCCAGCATCACGTTCTCGGCTTCCAGCCCGCCCACGCCCACGGCGATCACGCCCAGTGCATCGACATGCGGCGTGTGGCTGTCCGTGCCAACCAGAGTATCCGGATATGCTTCGCCATCGATAGCATGGATCACAGGGCTCATACGCTCCAGATTGATCTGGTGCATGATCCCGTTGCCAGGCGGAATCACTTCCACATTCTTGAAGGCCAGTTTGCACCACTCGATGAAATGAAAGCGGTCTTCATTGCGCCGGTCTTCGATGGCGCGGTTTTTCTCAAAGGCCTGAGGATCGTAGCCGCCGCACTCCACGGCTAGCGAATGGTCCACGATCAGTTGCACGGGCACCACGGGGTTGACCGCGGCTGGGTCGCCGCCTTGCTCGGCAATTGCATCGCGCAGGCCGGCCAGATCGACGAGAGCCGTCTGACCCAGGATGTCATGGCAGACCACGCGGGCCGGGAACCAGGGAAAGTCGCATTCGCGCTTGCGTTCAATGATTTGCGTGAGGTACTCGGTCAGGTGGGCCGGATCGCTGCGCCGTACCAGGTTCTCGGCATGGACGCGGCTGGTATAGGGCAGTGTGGTCCAGCTGCCAGGGCGTATGGCTTCCACAGCAGTTTGCGCATCGAAGTAGTGAAGCTGACTTCCTGGCAGGGGCTTGCGGTAACGCTGGGGTTGGGGTTTGCTCATTGTGGTGTCTGTTCGCGGTTTTCAGAGCGCCAGGGCTGTGCGCCGGTGCTCGGTCAGTGGGGCGGAAATCGTCAGAGGAGTACGCGGCGCGGGGCCCAGGGCCCAGGGCCAGTTGCAGCCTCGCTTGTGCGATGGCATGCAAGTGCTCGGTCAGCTCTGCGCAGCCCCGGGGCTGCTGGCGTTGTAGCTGCGCAAGATGATGTGCAAGCAAGGTGCACAGCTGCTGGGCCTCGGCCACCTGAGCCGCCGTGAGCTGGGTGACCATCATGCCCCGCCTTGGCTGGGCCGTCAGCAGTCCTTCATGGCACAGCAGCTTCATGGCTTCGCGCACAGGGGTGCGGCTCACGCCAAACTCCTGCGCCAAAGCGCCGTCGTTGATGTCGGAGCCGGGCGGCAAGCGGTGGCTCAGAATGCGCTCGCGCAGTTTGTTGGCGATGGCAATGCACAGTGAATGGGATTGCATGGGCTTGGCGGTCATGGCGCTTGGAAGAGATTTACTGACGTTCGTCGATGGGGATGAACGTCAGATCCTCCGGGCCTGTGTAGTTGGCGCTGGGACGGATGATCTTGTTGTCCTGGCGTTGCTCGATGATGTGCGCCGCCCAGCCGCTGGTGCG
Source organism: Comamonas testosteroni (assembly GCF_000761245.1). GTDB lineage: Bacteria > Pseudomonadota > Gammaproteobacteria > Burkholderiales > Burkholderiaceae_C > Comamonas > Comamonas testosteroni_C. Next base: position 75,229 of record NZ_AWOR01000089.1, read on the forward strand.
CGCAATCACGAACAGTGGCGTGAACATGGCAGTGGGCACGCCCATCATGTGGTAGCTGACGGCGCTGAACCAGTCGAGATTGGGGAACATGTTCTTGGTTTCCCACATCACTGACTCAAGCCGCGCGGCAATGTCATACATCTTGGTGCTGCCGGCTTCATCCGACAGCTTCTTGGCTACGCCCTTGATGACCACATTGCGGGGGTCGCTCACGGTATAGACCGGGTGGCCAAAGCCGATCACGACCTCCTTGGCATCCACGCGGCGGCGAATGTCGGCCTCGGCTTCGGCAGGGTTGTCATAGCGCTTCTGGATCTCGAACGCCACTTCGTTGGCTCCGCCATGCTTGGGGCCACGCAGTGCGCCGATCGCGCCGGTAATGGCCGAGTACATATCGCTGCCTGTTCCGGCCACCACGCGGGCGGTAAAGGTCGAGGCATTGAACTCATGCTCGGCATACAGATTGAGCGAGGTATGCATGGCGCGCACCCAGCTCTCGCAAGGCCTGACGCCATGCAGCAGATGCAGAAAGTGACCGCCGATGGAGTCGTCCCCGGTTTCGACCTCGATACGGCGGCCCGAGTTGCTGAAGTGGTACCAGTAAAGCAACATGCTGCCCAGGCTGGCCATCAGGCGGTCGGCGATATCGCGCGCACCTGGAAGGTTGTGGTCGTCTTTCTCCGGCAGCGCGCAGCCCAGGGCGGAGACACCGGTGCGCATCACGTCCATGGGATGGCTGGCGGCGGGCAACTGTTCCAGCGCAGTCTTTACGCTGCCGGGCAGGCCGCGCAAAGCCTTGAGCTTGGCTTTGTAGGCCTTGAGTTCGGCCTGTGTGGGCAGCTTGCCATGTACCAGCAGATGGGCGATCTCTTCAAACTCGCAGACCTCGGCAATGTCCAGAATGTCGTAGCCGCGGTAGTGCAGGTCGTTGCCGGTCTTTCCCACGGTGCACAGCGCCGTGTTGCCTGCGGTCACACCGGAGAGGGCGACGGACTTTTTGGGCTTGAAACTTGCGGCGGCGTGGGGCGTGGCGGTTGGGGATGTTGCGGCGGTCACAGTGCTCATGGGTGTCTCCTTTGGATATGCAGTGCAGGCTCTTGCTGGTCTGCGATACTTCGCAATCTACGCATTTGCTTTTCATGTGCATAGACCTGAATTGGCGAATGCTTGTGAAGGTGATTGCATGTATTTGCAAATTTTGCGAATCTTTGGAGTCAGGAATAGGGAGCGAGTAAGTGGCCAAGACATTCATGGGCGTGCGCTTGCGCAGCCTGCGTGCCGAGCGTGGTCTTACGCAGGCAGCGCTGGCCCAAGCGCTGGAGTTGTCACCCAGCTATCTGAACCAGATCGAGCAGGATCAGCGCCCGCTGACGGTGGCCGTGCTGCTCAAGATTCACAGGGTGCTGGGCGTCGATATCCAGCAGTTCTCCGAGGATGAGGAGGCCCGTCTGCTGGCGCAGCTGCGCGATGCGGTGGCTGCCATGCCACTGCCCGAAGCGGCGGTGCCGCTGCCCGAGCTGCGTGAGGTCGCGGCCAGGCTGCCGCAGCTGGCGCAGACACTGCTGGCCATGCACCAGCGCCACCTGGCCGATGCGCAGCGGCTGGAGGCCTTGAGCGCCCATCTGGGCGATGGCCGTGCCGGGCAGGATGCAGGCGGGGCGGTCAATGGCAAAGGGGCAATGGCAGGCCTGCTGACGCAGCCCTCGCGTCAGATGCCATTCGAGGCTGTGCGTGACTTCTTTTTTGCCCACCGTAATTACTTCGATAGGCTTGATCGAGCGGCCGAAGCACTGGCTCGACAGGCCGCAGAGCAAGGCGGTCATCTGCAGGATTGGCTGCAATACCGGCTGCAGGCGCAACATGGGGTGATGGTTCTGCGTGCCCATGCTGGAAGTGCAGAGAAGGCCGGCAGCCATAGGCGCTACGATGCGGCCACGCGTACCCTGTATGTGGCAGCGCAGCTCAGTCCCATGCAGCAGGCATTTCAGATGGCCACGCAGCTTGCGCTGCTGGAATTTGATGCACTGATTGCGGCAGAGCTGCAAGGCGCGCCCTGGCAGGACGAGGCCACGCGGCGGCTGGTGCGCGTGGGTCTGGCCAACTATGTGGCTGGGGCATTCGTGCTGCCTTATGGCGAATTCTTGCGCGCGGCTGAAAGTCTTCGCTATGACATCGACCTGCTGGCCAGCCGTTTCGGCGTGGGCTTCGAGACCGTCTGCCACCGCCTTTCCACCTTGCAGCGCGCCGATGCACCGGGTGTGCCGTTTTTCTTCATTCGCGTGGACCGGGCAGGCAATATCAGCAAGCGCCAGTCGGCCACGCATTTCCACTTCTCCAAGACCGGCGGCACCTGCCCGTTGTGGGGGGTGTATGAGGCGTTTACCCAGCCTGGCCGCATCGTTCCCCAGCTCGCCAGCATGCCGGACGGGCGAATCTACCTATGGATTGCCCGCACCATCAGTCATGCCGGCCCGGGATGGGGTGCGCCGGGCAAGACCTTTTCCATCGGCCTGGGCTGCGACTTGCAGCACGCTGCACGGCTGGTGTATTCCCAAGGCATGGATTTGCGCAATACCGCTGCTGCGACTCCCATCGGCATGGGTTGCAAGGTCTGTGAGCGCGGCGCTTGCCCACAACGCGCCTTTCCTTATGTGGCTACACCGCTCCAGGTCAATGAAAACGAGAGCGGCTTTGTTCCCTATGGGGGCTAGTAGGTGTTGCTTGCGATCTGAAGCTCGGGCCGAGGCCGGATGGCTGCAAACCGCTGACTAAAAGCTTTAAAAATTCATTGGAATGCAGTCCTGTATGGCGCTTGAAGCTATTGAAGCAATAGCGATGCGCGCAAATTTGCTTAGTCTTGTTGGACGATGGGCTGAGGCTGATTTCTTTTTACGCTGTCTCCACGTTTTGATTGCAAATCAATAAGGAGACAAGAATGCGTTTAGCAGGAAAAGTTGCCGTGGTCACAGGGGCGGGCCAGGGCATGGGGCGAGCGATTGCACAGCGTTTTGCCGATGAGGGAGCCACTGTGGTGGCGGTGGACTTGAATGAAGAAGCTGCCAAGCAGACCCTGGAAGGCAAGCCTGGTAAGCATCTGGCTCGTTCCTCCAACGTGGCCGACAGCGCCGCGGTCGATGCGCTGTTTGTCGAGATCCGCGAAAAGCTGGGCGCTGTCGACGTGCTGGTGAACAACGCCGGCGTAGGCTCGGTGGACCAGTTTGCCGATATTCCCGATGCGACCTGGGAGCGCGTGATTGGCGTGAACCTGAACGGCGCTTTCTACTGCGCCCGCGCCGCCGTCAAGCAGATGCAGCAAGGCAAGGGCGGTGCCATCGTCAATATCTCCAGTACCTCGGCAGTCAGCGGTGACGGCCCTGCCCATTACTGTGCTTCCAAAGCGGCCCTGATGGGCTTGACCCGCGGCATGGCCAAGGAGCTGGCGTCCAAGAAGATCCGTGTGAACACATTGGTTCCAGGTCCCACCAACACGCCCATGATGCAGGGCATTCCCCAGGAATGGGCCGACGCCATCATTGCCGGCGTGCCCATGGGGCGCATGGCTGAGCCAGAAGACATCGCCAAGGTGGCAGTGTTCCTGGCCAGCGACGACAGCGGCTTTGTGACGGGTCAGAACGTGGCAGTCAACGGCGGCAGCGCCTTCCTCTAAGGAGAGACAAGCATGAGCAAGCGTCTGGAAGGAAAGATTGCATTTGTGACCGGTGGTGGCTCCGGTATCGGTGCCGCAACGGCTGAGCGTTTCGCCCAGGAGGGGGCAAATGTTGTGATCTGCGGCCGCCGCAAGCAGCCTCTCGACGAAGTCGTGGCCAGGATCAAGGCGGCAGGCGGCAGTGCCGAGGCCATCGTGGCCGACGTGGGCAACGAAGCCCAGTTTGTCAGAGCGCTGGAGCAGACTGCCAAAAAGCATGGCGGCCTGGACATTCTGGTCAACAACGCCATGGCCTACACGTGGGGCGGTATCGACGGTATGACCACGGCTGACTGGCATGCCAATTTTTCCACCTCGGTGGACGGCACTTTCTGGGGCACCCGCACGGCGCTGAAGCTGATGAGCGCCAAGGGTGGCTCCATCGTCAATATCAGCTCCATCTGCGGCATGCTGGGCACACCCTACATGTCGGGTTACTCAGCGGCCAAGGCCGCCATCATCAACTTCTCGCGTGCGGCGGCTGCCGAAGGTGCGGCGGCGGGCATCCGTGTGAATGTGGTGATCCCCGCCGTGGTGGAAACCCCCGCCACGGCCGGCATGCTGGCCGATGAAGCCTCGCGCAAGAACACCGAAAAACTCATTCCAATGGGGCGCGTGGGTCAGTCCAGCGAGCTGGCCAGTGCCGTGCTGTTTCTGGCCAGCGACGAAGCCAGCTATGTCACAGGTGCCGCCCTGCCCGTGGATGGCGGCCGTTCCGCGGTGCTGGTGACGGCGCTGTAAGAAAGAGGCTGAAGAGATGAGTGAATCCGTGAATCAGTGGCCACAAACGCTGGAAGAGCGTATTGACAGGCTGGAGTCGCTGGATGCGATTCGTCAGCTGGCTGGCAAGTATTCCCTGTCGCTGGACATGCGTGACATGGACGCCCATGTGAACCTGTTCGCTCCTGATATCAAGGTGGGCAAGGAAAAAGTGGGGCGGGCGCATTTCATGGCCTGGCAGGACAGCACGCTGCGTGACCAGTTCACGGGAACCTCCCACCATCTGGGCCAGCACATCATCGAGTTCGTGGATAAGGATCATGCCACTGGCGTGGTGTATTCCAAGAACGAGCATGAGTGCGGTGCCGAGTGGGTCATCATGCAGATGCTGTACTGGGACGACTACGAGCGCATTGACGGCCAGTGGTATTTCCGTCGCCGTCTGCCCTGTTACTGGTATGCCACCGACCTGAACAAGCCTCCGATTGGCGACATGAAGATGCGCTGGCCCGGTCGGGAGCCCTACCATGGCGCTTTCCACGAGCTGTTTCCGAGCTGGAAGGAGTTCTGGGCCAGCCGTCCAGACAAGGATGAGTTGCCGCAAGTGTCCGCGCCCGCGCCGCTGGAGCAGTTCCTCAAAACGATGCGCCGTGGCACACCCGCGCCGCGCATGCGCGTGCGCTAAGGAGTCGGCATGAGTCAAACGCTTTTCACGCCCATCCAGCTGGGCAAGATTGCTCTGCAGAATCGCGTGGTCATGGCCCCCATGACGCGCAACCGCGCCGATGCCGATGGCACGCCCACCGACATCATGGCCGAGCACTATTCCCAGCGCGCTGATGCAGGGCTGATCGTGGCTGAAGGTGCCTGGCCCGAGGTCACAGGTCAAGCCTATTGTCGTCAGCCCGGCATTGAAACTGCCGCTCATGTGCGCGGCTGGCGCCGTGTGACGGACGCCGTGCATGCGCGTGGCGGATCCATCGTGCTGCAGATCATGCACTCCGGTCGTATCGGCAGCAGCCATATCAAACCCGCCGGTGTGCGTTCCGTATCGGCGTCCGCTATTCAGGCTCAGGGCAAGATCTGGACCGATGCCGCAGGCATGCAAGATTTCGACCTGCCCCAGGCATTGACGACGCAAGAAGTGCGCAAGGCCATTGCCGAGCATGCTGCAGCCGCACAGCGCGCCATGGATGCGGGGTTTGATGGCGTCGAGCTGCATGGCACCAGCGGTTATCTGAGTCTGCAGTTCCTGCACTCAAGCACCAATCGGCGTTGCGACGAATATGGTGGCAACGCCAGCAGTCGCTCACGTTTCGCCGTGGAATGCCTGAGCGCCATGGGCAATGCAATCGGCATCGACCGCGTGGGTCTGCGTCTGAATCCCGGCAACACCTTCAATGACACTACGGACGAAAACTCCGCAGCAACCCATGCCGAGCTGATGCGTCAGGCATCCAAGCTGGGCATTGCCTATCTACATGTGATGCGTGCGGTGTTCGATCCTTCAATCGACGCCTTCAAGCTCGCTCGTGAGAACTTTGGCGAGAGTCTGATTCTCAACGACGGCTTTGATGCGCAAAGCGCCGAAGCCGCGTTGCAGGCAGGCGAGGGGCTGGCGGTATCTTTTGCGCGGCATTTCATCGCCAACCCCGATCTGGTGCAGCGCATGCGTCAGGGCCTGCCTCTGGCCAAGTTTGACCGCAACACGCTCTACACCCCCGGTGCCAGAGGCTACAACGACTATGCGTCTGCAGAAGAAGTGCAGACCGTCTGATCCATCAAGAAACTGAGTTCATCGTGTTGGCCGCACTCCCGTCTGGGGGTGCGGTTTTTTTTGGCACTGCGGGTTTTCACGGCTGTCGCAAGGGTGTCGGACCGGCCTGTTTCAAATGGCTGAAAGCAATCTAGTCTATTCCGCTGAACTGCATGCTGTTTCTGGTATGGCTGCTATTAAATTTGGGTAATGAAGCGGTAAATCGTTAGTCTCAATGGACGATGTTTGCAAAGGTTCCCCTCTTCAGAATCCTCAGCATCACTAAAGGAATTGGGTTGGAGGCCCCGACATCATGATGGAAATACGTGGACTAGCGTACGTTGTTGCCGAGAGCTCTGATTTGGATCGCTGGATCAGCTATGCACGTGATGTGCTTGGCATGATGCCAAGCACCACTGCCGATGGCGATCTGCTGATCAAGATGGATGAGCGTCAGTTCCGCTTCCAGGTTCAGCCTGGCAGCAATGACAGATACTCCGCATCCGGTTGGGAAGTGGCCAACAAGCAAGCCTTTGAGCAGGCGATCAAGGTGTTGCAGGCAGCTGATGTGCACTACGAAATGGGTAGCTCCGAACTGTGTGCCAAGCGGCATGTGCAGGAGTTGGCCATCGTGATGGATCCGTCCGGAAACCGTCATGAGATCGTCTGGGGCTTCAAGTCCGACTTCAGCCATTTCGCATCGCCCCAGGGGGTGTCGCGCTTTATCACCGGCGACTATGGTCTGGGCCACACCGTGCTGCCCGCTCCCGACTTTGACAAGACCGTGGCCTTTGTGCGCAATGTGCTGGGCTTTGGCCTCTCGGATATTTACAACTTCAAGCCCGCAGGCGATGCCGGCCCCACAGTCCGAATCCACTTCTTTCACTGCGCCAACGCTCGTCACCACAGTCTGGCACTGGCCGAATTCCCTTCTTCCTCGGGTTGCGTGCACGTGATGGTCGAGGTGGACAACATGCCAGAGGTGGGCCGCGCCATGGACCGCATGCAAAAGAGCCAGGTCAAGCTGTCCGCCACCCTGGGCCAGCACACCAACGACAAGATGATTTCGTTCTACATGAAGACGCCCTCCAACTTCGACCTGGAGTTCGGCTATGGCGGTGCCGTCATCGACTGGGATCACCACATCACGCACGAGTTCACGACCGTAAGCCTCTGGGGGCACGACTTCGGCGTGGGCCGCCCTGAAAACAACTGATAGGAGGCTTGGAGACATGGCCAATAAATTGATGACAGCGAAGGACGTTGTGGCATCCATCAAGGACGGCATGACGATCGGAATTGGTGGCTGGGGGCCCCGACGCAAGCCCATGGCCCTGGTGCGCGAGCTGCTGCGCAGCCCCGTCAAGGACCTGACCGTGGTGGCCTATGGCGGTGCCGATGTGGGCATGCTGTGTGCGGCCGGCAAGGTCAAGAAGTTGATCTTCGCCTTCGTGTCGCTGGACTTCATCCCGCTGGAGCCGTACTTTCGCAAGGCCCGCCAGAGTGGTGAGATCGAGGTCATGGAAATTGACGAAGGTCATATGGTGCTGGGCCTGAAGGCTGCAGGCATGCGTATTCCCTACATTCCCACCCGCGTCGGCCTGGGCACCGACGTGCTCAAGCACAACAGCTCCATCCGCCTTATCGAATCGCCCTACGACGGCAAGGAGTGGGTGGCGATGCCCGCCATCAATCTGGATGTGGCCCTGCTGCACGTGGATCGCGCGGACTCTCGCGGTGTCTGCCAGATTGCCGGTCCCGATATCTATATGGACGACTTGTTTGCCCGAGCCGCAACCAATACGTTTGTGAGCTGCGATGAACTGGTCGAGTCCAGCAGCTTCGAGTCGGAGCAAGCCGCGCGCCTGGTGTTCTGGGAGCGCTCTGAAACCACGGGCGTCGTGCACCTGCCCGGCGGTGCTCATCCATCGTCCTGCGCACCTCTGTATGGCTTTGATGTCAAGCACTTCAAGGAATACGTGGCCAGCAGCAAGGAGGAGGGCGGCTGGAGCAGCTACCAGCAGAAATACGTGCAGTGCACGGAGCAGGAATATCTGGAAAAAGTGGGTGGCATGGAAGCAATCAAGCGCCTGCCCTTGCCCGTGTTCTGAGGAGGCACAGAGATGAGTGAAATTGCATTGGTAGATCGCGTCATCTGCGCCGCGGCACGTGCCTGGGAAAACGACGGTGAGGTGTTGGCCACCGGCATTGGTCTGGTTCCGCGTCTGGCGGCTTCGCTGTGCATGCGTTCCATCAACACCGATCTGATCATGACCGACTCGGAGGCCTGGGTGGTCAATGAACCCGTGCCTGTAGGTCCACGAGGTGAATACAAGATCAAGCGTGAAAGCTGGATGGGTTTCTCGCGCATCTTTGACAACGTATGGGGAGGCAAGCGCCACGCCATGGTGGGTCCCGTGCAGGTGGACCGCTTTGGCCAGGGCAATATCTCCATGGTGGGCGGCGACTACGCTCGTCCCAAGTCCATGATGCTGGGGGTGCGCGGCTTCCCCGGTAATTCGATCAACCACGCCAACTCCTTCTTTGTGCCCAACCACAGCACCAAGGTTTTTGTCCCGGGTGAGGTCGATGCCGTGGGCAGCGTGGGCTACAACCCAGCGCGCCTGGCCAAGGGCTGGACGCTGGAGGAGACCACCGACATTCGCTTCATCTTCACCAATCTGTGCGTGATGGACTTTGGCGGACCCAGTCATCAATTGCGCCTGGTGTCGCTGCATCCCGGCGTGACGGCTGTGCAGGTCAAGGAGGCCACGGGCTTTCCGATCCATGTCCCCGAGAACGTGGGTGTGACACCTGATCCAACGCCCGAGCAACTGGCCTTGCTGGCCCAGCTCGATCCGCACAATCTGCGCGCTACGGCCATGGGAGCCTGATATGGATGATGCACCCAGTGAATTTGTGACACGCGAAGACAAGGCCGTCTACGAAACCGACGAGCCGGTGCTCTACAGCGTGGACAACGGCATTGCCACGGTCACCATGAATCGGCCCACGTTCAACAACGTGCAGAACTCGCAGATGACCTATGCGCTGGATGCAGCATTGCGCAAGGCAACCGATGACGATAGCGTCAAGGTCATCGTGCTGCGCGGCGAAGGCAAGCACTTCAGTGCAGGTCACGATATCGGCACACCAGGCCGTGACATCAATAAGTCCTTTGACCGTGCACACCTGTGGTGGGATCACACCAACAAGCCCGGGGGCGAGCAGCTGTTTGCCCGCGAGCAAGAGGTGTACCTGGGCATGTGCCGCCGCTGGCGCGACATCCCCAAGCCCATGATTGCCATGGTGCAGGGCGCTTGCGTGGCTGGCGGCCTGATGCTGGCTTGGGTCTGCGACCTGATCGTGGCCAGCGACGATGCCTTCTTCCAGGATCCCGTGGTGCGCATGGGCATCCCCGGTGTGGAGTATTTCGCCCACGCTCACGAGCTGCACCCGCGCATCGCCAAGGAATTTCTGCTGCTGGGCGAGCGCATGCCGGCAGAGCGCGCCTATCAGATGGGCATGGTCAATCGCGTGGTGCCGCGTGCCGAGCTCGAGGACCAGGTCTATGCCATGGCCCGGCGCATGGCGGCCCAGCCGCGCCTGGGACTGGCGCTGACCAAGATGGTCGTCAACAAGGCGGAGGAGCTGCAAGGCCTGCGCTCCACCATGGACATGGCTTTTGGCTACCACCACTTTGCGCACGCACACAGCCAGACCATGGGTATGGGGCAACTGGGCGGCCAGGACGCCAGGTCCATGGTCAAGGCCAACAAAGAAGAGTCAAGGGCATGAGCAATATGAACGATATGGGCGGTCTGCGCACTCCTCTTTGCGACCTGCTGGGGTGTCGCTACCCCGTCATCCAGACGGCCATGGGCTATGTGGCGGGGGCTGATCTGGTGATAGGTACGACCAATGCTGGCGGCTTCGGCTTTCTGGCCGGAGCCACCATTGCTGCAGACAGGATCGAGGCCGAAATCCTGCGCGTCAAGCGCGAGACCGACGACCAGCCTTTCGGGCTGAACTTTCACATGTTCCAGCCCAACGCCCAGCAACTGCTGGATCTGGCTGTGAAGTACCGGCTGCGTGCGGTGAGCTACGGCCGTGGCCCGGACAAGAAGGTCATAGGCCGGCTGCGCGAGGCGGGCATCGTCTGCATGCCTACCGTGGGAGCCCTGAAGCACGCCCAGAAGGCGATCGAGATAGGGGCCAATGCCATCACCGTGCAGGGCGGTGAAGGGGGCGGTCATACCGGCAGCGTGCCCACCACGGTGCTGCTGCCCCAGGTGGTGGATGCGGTCCAGGTCCCGGTGGTCGCCGCAGGCGGCTTCTATGACGGCCGCGGCCTGCTGGCTGCGCTGGCCTACGGTGCATCGGGCATTGCCATGGGTACACGCTTTTTGATGACCAGCGACTCCAAGGTTCCCGCAGAGACTTTGCAGCGCTATCTGGCGACAAAGGATGCGGAAAAGATCGCCATCTCGCACCTGGTCGACGGTATGCCCCAGCGCATGATCCCCAACGAATACCTGGCCATGCTGGAAAAAGCCAGCCCCATGAAGCGCTTGCGCATCGCCCTGGGTCTGGCGTTGCAGTGGAAGGCCGAGACCGGCATGACCACGGGCCAGGCCTTGAGCATCTTCATGAAGGCCATGCGCGAAGACTCTTCTTCCGTCGCCCAGACCGTGATGGCCGCCAATGCCCCCATGTTGCTGCAGCGCTCCATGGTGGATGGCAACCCTTCAGAAGGGGTGATGTCAGCCGGCCAGGTGGCCGCGCTGATCGGCAAGCTCGACAGCTGCGAGGAAGTGATCGGCGGCATCGTCCGCCAGGCCATGGACCGTCGCAACGCATTGAACGCATTGACTCCCGCATAACAACAAGCCAACGAGGCTGGATATGTCCACTCAACAATTTCACTCCAATATTCACGACAACGGTGTGGCAGAGCTGGTGATTGACCGTGCTCCCGTCAATGCCCTGAATGCCGCTGGCTGGAATGGCCTGGCCAAGGAAATCGAGGCGCTGGGTCAAAGCCCTGACGTGCGCGTTATCGTCATTCGTGCCGAAAACCGTGGCTTCTGCGCGGGTGTGGACATCAAGGAGCTGGCGACCAACGACAAGCTCATCATCGACGTGAACGCCGGCAACTACGCTACGTTCAAGGCCGTGCATCTGAACAAGGTGCCGGTGATTGCGGCCGTGCACGGCTTTGTGCTGGGTGGCGGTATCGGCATCTGCGGTGCATCGGACATTGTGATCGCCGCCGAAGACGCCACTTTCGGCTTGCCCGAGGTGGACCGGGGAGCCATGGGCGGTGCCGCCCATCTGCAGCGCATGTTCGGCGTGCAAAAGACCCGCTACCTGTTCTTTACGGGCGAGATGATTGGTGCGGCAGAAGCCCTGCGTCTGGGGGCCATCGAGCGCGTGGTTCCCCGCGAGCAGCTGCGCGACACCGCCATGGATATCGCCAACAAGATTGCCTCCAAGAGCCCCGCCATGATCCGCATCGCCAAGGAAGCGCTGACCGGCATCGAAGACGGCAACCTCGAAGACAAATACCGCTGGGAGCAGGGGTTCACCCTGCAAGCCTATATGAGTCCCGATTCCGCCGAGACGCGCAGCGCCTTTGTGGAAAAGCGCGACGCCAAATTCTGAGCATCACTAGCGCGAAGAGGAGACAACCATGGATTTGACATACACCCCAGCGCAAAAAGCGTTCCGTGCTCAGGTACGTGAATGGCTCAAGAACAATGTGCCTGCGCAACGACTGCAGAGCTATGACACCCGAGAGGGATTCGAGCAGCACCGCCAGTGGGAGGCCAAGCTGGCCGACGCCGGCTACAGCGCCGTGACTTGGCCCAAGGATCTGGGAGGCAGCGGCTGCGACCTGACCGAATGGCTGATCTTTGAAGAAGAGTACTGGGCAGTCGATGCTCCATCCCGCGTGAACCAGAACGGCATTCTGCTGCTGGGCTCCACGCTGATGGAATTTGGCACGCCCGAGCAGAAGGCTCGCTTTCTGCCCCGTATGGCCCGCTGCGACGATATGTGGGCCCAGGGTTGGTCCGAGCCCAACGCTGGCTCGGACATGGCGGCCATCAGCAGCCGCGCCATTCGCATGGGTGAAAAATTCATTCTGAACGGTCAGAAAATCTGGTCTACCCGTGCGATCTTCGCCGACTGGGTGTTCGGCCTGTTCCGTAGCGACCCGACATCGAGCCGCCATCATGGTCTGAGCTACATACTGGTGCCCTTGAATACGCCCGGCATCACCGTGCGCCCCATTCGTGCCATCAATGGCCGTGAGCACTTTGCCGAAATCTTCTTCGACGATGTCGAAGTACCCGTGGAGAACCTGCTGGGTGCAGAAGGCAAGGGATGGCATGTGGCGATGGCGACGGCCGGTTTCGAGCGCGGCCTGCTGCTGCGCTCTCCCGCCCGCTATCAGCGCAGTGCGCAGAAGCTGGTGGACCTGTATCTGCGCAATCAGGTCGATGCCGACCGCGATCACTCCATCCGCGATGCCGTGCTGCGTGCCTGGCAGGGGGCGGAGGCATACACGCTGTCTTCCTATCACACTGTGGGTCGCCTGAACAAGGGCGCACAGATTGGCGCCGAAGCCAGCACCAACAAGATTGTCTGGTCCGAGCTGGACATCATGATTCACGAAACCGCGATGCGCATTCTGGGCGCGCGTGCCGAGCTCATCGATGACGCCGAGGCCAACGAATGGCTGGAAGGTTTCCTGTTCTCGCAGGCCGGTCCCATCTACGCGGGCAGCAACGAGATCCAGCGCAACATCATCGCTCAGCGCATGCTGGGCCTGCCCAAATCCTGATCGGCAGGGAGACAACCATGGACTTCACCTTTACCGAAGATCAAATCGCATTCCGTGACTCGATCAGTCGCTTTCTGATGACCGAAGCAGCCCCCGAGCTGCTGCGCGACATCTGGGAAACCCCGACCGGTCGCTGCCCCGAGCTGTGGGCCAAGATTGCAGAACAAGGCCTGATGGGCCTGTCCGCCCCCGAAGCCGATGGCGGCATGGGCATGGCCGATGTGGACTGGGCACTGCTGTTGCAGGAAGTGGGCTATTACGCTCTGCCCGATTCCTTGACCGACACAGCCTATGTGGCCGTGGGCATGTTGAGTGCATTGCCGCAAGGTCATGAAGGCCGTGTCTGGCTGCCCAGGATTGCCGAAGGCAGCTGCCGCGTGGCCGTGGGCCATCCCGTCAACCTCAATGTGGCAGATGCCGCACTGGCCGATGTGCTGTTGCTGCCCCATGCCACGGCCACCGGGCTGGAACTGCACCTGATCAGGCCCGCACAGTGCGAGATCACGGCGCTGAGCAGTATTGATTCCTCGCGCCGCCTGTCACGGGTACGCTGGACGGCATCCGATGCCACCCGTTTGCTCGATGGCACTCAGGGCCAGAAGGTCTGGGAGACTGCCGGCGAGCGCGGTGCACTCGCCGCAGCTGCCCAGATGCTGGGCCTGGCTCAGCGCATGCTGGACCTTTCGGTGGACTATGTGGCGCAGCGCAAGCAGTTCGACAAGGTCATTGGCAGCTTTCAGGCCGTGCAGCACCATCTGTCGGACATCGTCACCAAGATCGAGTTTGCCAAACCCGTGCTCTATCGCGCCTTCTATGCGCTGCAGCACGGCGAACCCGATCTGGCCGTGCGTATCTCGCACGCCAAGCTCCAGTGCAGTGAAGCGAGCTGGTTTGCGGCACGCAACAGTCTGCAGGTGCATGGCGCCATGGGTTACACCTGGGAAGTCGACCTGCAGATGTTCATGAAGCGCGCCTGGGTACTGGACGCTGCCTGGGGTGACAAGGCATACCATGCGGCCCGCCTGACTCAGGGCCTGCTGCGCAGTCCGAATGCCCCCGTGGGTCCCGGATCGACTTTTGATCGAGAAATCGATTCATGTGCCTCCTGCTTTGCGCAAGATGCAATCAAGAACATTGCTGAAGAGGTGGCTGTATGAGTGCCCAGGCCTATATCGTTGATGCGCTGCGCTCTCCTACCGGAAAGCGCAAGGGCTCTCTTGCCACCGTGCACGGTGCCGACCTCGGCGCCCATGTGATCAAAGCGCTGGTCGAGCGCAACGACATTCCCGCAGCCGATTACGACGACGTGATCTTTGGTTGCGTGGACACCATCGGCTCTCTGGCCGGCGACATTGCCCGCACTTCCTGGCTGGCAGCCGGTATGCCCATGAACGTTCCCGGCACCACGATCGACCGCCAGTGCGGCTCGTCCCAGCAAGCCATTCATTTTGCGGCCCAAGCCGTGATGAGTGGCACGCAGGATGTGGTGCTGGCCGGTGGCGTGCAGACCATGACCGCGATTCCCATCTCCTCGGCCATGCTCGCCGGTCAGCCCCTGGGCTTTACCACGCCGTTTGCCGAGAGCAAGGGCTGGCAGGCCCGCTTCGGCAACGCGCCCGTCAACCAGTTCTATGCCGCCCAGCGCATTGCCGATCACTGGGGTGTGAGTCGTGCCGATATGGAAGTGTTTGCCAAGGAAAGCCACGACCGCGCTTTGAATGCGATTGCCGAGGGCCGCTTCGACCGTGAAATCGTGCCGTTCGGAGATTTCAGGATGGACGAGACGGCTCGCCTTTCCACTCTGGAGAAGATGGCCACTCTGGAGCCGGTGGACCCCAGCTATCCCTCCATCACGGCAGCTGTCTCCAGCTCCACCTGCGATGCAGCGGCTGCGGTGTTGGTGGTGTCTGAAGCCGCTCTCAAGCGCTACAACCTCAAGCCACGCGCCCGCATTCACCATATGAGCGTACGAGCCGATGACCCCATCTGGCACCTGACTGCTCCGATTCCCGCCACGGAATATGCGCTCAAGAAGGCTGGCATGACCATGTCCGATATCGACCTGGTCGAGATCAACGAGGCCTTCGCTTCCGTGGTCATGGCCTGGCTTAAGGAGACCGGCTACGACCATGGCAAAACCAACGTCAACGGCGGCGCGATTGCGCTCGGTCATCCGCTAGGAGCCTCGGGCGCAAAGCTCATGACCACACTGCTGCACGAGCTGGAGCGCACGGGCGGTCGCTATGGGCTGCAGACCATGTGCGAAGGTGGTGGTCAGGCCAACGTCACCATCATCGAACGTCTCTGACGGCACTCATGCAGGCACCGCAGTGCCTGCATCGCCCCGGATTTCAGGTATGAGCGTCTGGGCAAGTCGTCCAGAAAGCCAGCGGAGACAAGGACATGCAAGACGACGCGACAGCCAGCGCCGGCTCCGCATCGGGTGCCTGACTGTCCGCACTCGGAACATGAATCCCGAACAACAAAAGGATGGAGACCATGGATACCTTGAATCAAGGTGTGGATCGTCGCGGCTTTATTCAGGGCGCAGGTGCCGTGGCCGCAGCCGCGACCATGCCGACAATGGCCGCACAGAAGAAAAATGAGGCGACTGCGGTGGATGGCTATGCCTGGGCAGAACAGATCCGCCGGGGCGATATCACGCCGCTGGAAGCGCTGGAAGCGGCGATTGCACGCACGGAGGCCTTGCCCAAGCTCAATGCAGTGGTCATCAAAGACTACGAGCTGGCACGTGATCAGGCCAGGCAGATGTCGGCGCTGGGCAGCGCTGCGCGTGCCGAAGCCACAGCCAGGGCGCCCATGTGGGGCATGCCCTTTCTGCTCAAGGACCTGAACCAGTATCTGAAGGGAACGGTCACTACCAATGGCTGCCGCTTTTTCAAGGGGGCCGTGGCAGAGTACGACAGCACCCTGGTGGCACGCTACAAGGCGGCCGGTCTCAATATCTTTGGCAAGACGGCATCGCCCGAGTTCGGCCAGACGCCCACGACCGAGTCCTTGCTCTACGGCAAGTCGCCCAACCCCTGGAATGCTGCCCACACGACAGGCGGCTCCTCGGGTGGTGCGGCCTCGGTGGTTGCCGCAGGCATTGTGCCCGTGGCCCATGCCAGTGATGGAGGCGGCTCCATCCGCATTCCCGCTTCGCACTGCGGCCTGTTTGGCCTCAAGCCCAGCCGTGGCCGTCTGCCTGCCGGTCCGGCCAATATGGAAGGCTGGATGGGCTTGTCCATGAACCATGTCATCAGTCGCAGCGTGCGCGACAGTGCTCACCTGCTCGATCTGACGCAGGGGCGTGAGCCCGGCTCGCGCACCGTGCCGCCGCGCGACGTGGAAGGCAGCTATCTGGACGCCCTCAAGCAGGCACCCAAGAAGCTCAGGATTGCCGTCTGGTCCAAAAACTACTTTGGCATTCCCGTACATGCGGACTGCCAGGCTGCGGTGGACAAGGCCATCAAGGCCTGCCTGGCGCTGGGACATGAAATCGTGGAAGACATGCCGGAGTTGCCTGTGGCTGAGGTGTTCTCGGGCCTGGGCGTGGTGACATCCGTGGGCATGATGGCCAGCATCCGTGCGCGCGAAAAGCTGCTCGGTCGCGCAGTGCGCCAGGATGAGCTAGAGCAGATGGACTGGCTGTATCTGGAAAAGGCCAAGTCCTATACCGCCGAGCAGATGCTGATGGCGCGTACCAACTTTGATACGGCCGGCCAGATTCTGGACCGCTTCTTTCTGAAGTACGACCTGATTCTTACCCCCGTGATGGCCGTGCCGCCACCGCTGTTGGGTGTGCTGACGCTGGACCAGCCTTATGACTCATTCGCGCGCGAAGCCGTCAAGGCTTCGCCCTATACCGCGCTTTTCAATATGACAGGCCAGCCCGCCATGTCTGTGCCCATGCACTGGACCAGGGACAACTTGCCTGTGGGCGCGCACTTTGCTGCGCCGTTTGGCCGCGAAGGGCGCCTGTTGGCGCTGGCCGCGCAGCTGGAGCAAGCCGTTCCCTGGGCACATCGTCAGCCTGATCTGTCGGTTTTCAAAGCGTAATTTCAAAAAAGCAGACGGCCATGAGCTTGTCTGCATTGCAAGCAAAAGGGGAAAGAAATGGGTATTTGCAACCAGAGAACCGTCGTCATCACCGGTGCAGGCGGTGGCCTGGGACGCGCTTATGCGCTGGCCTTCGCGCAAGAAGGTGCAAGTGTGGTGATCAACGACATCCGTGCCGAAGCCGCTCAGGCCGTGGCCGAGGAAGTCAAGGCCGCTGGTGGCAAGGCGCTGGCCAACACGGGTGACATCACCACCGTGGCCGGAGCGCAATCGATTCTCGATGCGGCACTGGCCGCCTATGGCGATGTGCAGGTCATCGTCAACAACGCCGGCGTGCTGCGTGACCGCATGTTCCTGAGCCTGTCCGAAGAGGACTGGGATATGGTCATGCGCGTGCATCTGCGCGGACATTTCTGCATGGCCAAGGTCTTTGGCGGCTACTGGCGCGATCAGAAGAAGGCCGGCAAGGACGTGGATGCGCGCATCATCAACACCAGCTCCGGCGCGGGCCTGCAAGGCTCCATCGGTCAGAGCAACTATGCAGCAGCCAAGGCCGGCATCGCCGGTCTGACTCTGGTGCAGGCTGCGGAGCTGGCGCGCTACGGCATCACTGCCAACTGTCTGGCACCTGCTGCGCGCACCTCAATGACCGAAGGCGCCATGCCCGATATGGTCAGGAAGCCCGAATCCGGCTTTGATGTGTGGGACCCCATGAACGTGGCCTCCATCGTCGTCTGGCTGGGCAGCAGCCAGTCCAGGCATGTGACGGGCCGCTGCTTTGAAGCCAAGGGTGGCGAGCTGTCCGTGGCCGACGGCTGGTTCACCGGCAAGATCAATGACAAGCAGGCGCGCTGGGAGCCTTCCGAGCTGTCTGGTGTTGTCGATCAGCTGATCGCCGAGGGCAAGGCTCCTCAGAAGGTCTACGGAACCTAAGCGCAAGAAACAGCCGGGCCGTGGGGCCCGACCTTCCCATTCGATGAAGAACTCAGGACGCGAGCCATCATGGATTTAAGTCTGAACGAAGAACAAAAAATGATCGCCGAGAGCGCCGAGGTGTTTCTGCAGGAAAAAAGCAGCACGGCGCAGGTGCGCAAGGTTTCTGAAACCGAGGGCGGGCTGGACCGTGCCCTGTGGCAGGAAGTGCTGGACATGGGCTGGTGCAGCGTGGCCCTGCCCGAAGCCGCAGGCGGCATGGGGCTGGGCTGGCGCGAGCTGGTGCTGCTGCAAGAGCAGATGGGCTACCACCTCGCCTGCGTGCCGTTTTTTGACGCTGTTGTCGCAGTGACGCCGTTGTGGCAAGCGTTGAGCCAGACCGAGCAGGGCCTGGGCGTGGTGGAGCGCCTGGCGGCCTCTGGCCGGATCTGTGTGTTGGGCATGACAGTGCGTGGCGAGCTGCCCGCGGCCGCGACGGTGACGGTTGAAGGCGACACGCTGGTGCTCAATGGTCAGTGGAGTCAGGTGGGATCAGGAGCACATGCCGATGTGTTCCTTCTGCCCGCTACCCTGCCTTGCGGCTCGCTGGGCCTGCTGGAGGTGCATGCAAAGGAAGAAGGTTTGAGCGTGCAGGTGCTGACGACGGTGGACGCCACACGCAGCAGTGCCGATGTCATGGCCGTTAATGTGAGATTGACTGGCGCTGCCGTGCTGATGCATGGCGACGCGCTCAAAAAACTGTGGGCTCAGACCCGCAATCTGGCGGCGATTAGCTTGGCCGCCGAGCAGGTCGGTGTGGCCGATCGCGCGCTGAATCTGGCGGTGGATTACACCAAGGAGCGTCAGCAGTTTGGAAAAGCCGTGGGCAGCTTCCAAGGCGTCAAGCACCGTGCAGCGCAGATTTTGGTGAAGGTGGAGACGGCCAGATCAGCCGTCTATGCTGCAGCTTTCATAGCTGATACCGCTGGTAATGAAAGCGATCTGACATATTTTGCAGCGCAAGCCCGCACAGATGCAACGGAGGCTGCTCTCTTTTCCACGCGCGAAAGCATTCAGTTGCACGGCGGCGTGGGCTTTACCTGGGAGTTTGATCCGCATCTGTTCTTGCGCCGCGCGCAGGCATCCAGCCAGCGCATGGGCACAGTGGAGCAGTGGCGCGAGCTGGTGGCTGCGCGTTTGTTGGATGAGAGCGTGACGGAGGCAGCATGAAGATGCAGGAGTCGGAAATCAATGAAGCCTTTCGCGCTGAAGTGCGTGAATGGATGGCGCAACATCTGACAGGGCGGTTCGCCCCGCTCAAGCATGCCAGCGGTCTGGGCGCCGAAGGTTATGACGCGCAACTGGCCAAGGAATGGGAGCAGGAGCTGGCCAAGGGTGGCTGGACCGGCCTGGGCTGGGAGACTCGGTACGGCGGGCGCAACGCCCCACTGGCGCAGCAAGTCATCTTTCACGAGGAATATGTGCGCTGCGGCGGTCCCGGCCGCATCGGTCATATCGGCGAGACCCTGCTCGCCCCCACGCTGATGGCTTTTGGCACGCCGGAGCAGCAGCAGCGTTTTTTGCCCGGTATTCTGGCCGGTACCGACTATTGGGCTCAGGGCTACTCCGAGCCGGGAGCGGGCTCCGACCTGGCGGGCATTCGTACCAAAGCCCATCGTGATGCGGCCACGGGCGAGTGGGTGATCAACGGTCAGAAGGTCTGGACCTCCTGGGCCCATGAGTCCGAATGGGTGTTTGTGCTGGCTCGCACCGATGAGGTTGGAGCGAGCACTGCCAGCCCCCGCCATGCGGGCATGGTGCTGCTGCTGGTGCCCATCAAGCAGGCCGGCGTGGAGGTGCGTCCGATTCGCCAGATCACCGGCACTTCGGAGTTCAACGAAGTTTTCTTTGACGGCGCACGCACCGAAGGCGCGCTGCATCTGGGCCCCGTGGGTGACGGCTGGAAGGTCGCCATGTACCTGCTGGGCTGCGAGCGCGGTGCGTCCACTCTGGGCCAGCAGGCACATTTCCGCTATGAGCTGGACCTGATCATCGACCTGGCCAAGCGCAACGGCGCGGCCCGCGACCCGCTGATCCGTCAGCGCCTGGCCAAGGCCGATATGGGCCTGCAGACGCTGCGCGCCCATGCGCTGCGCTCCAGCGATGAGAGCACGCCCTTCCGTGTGGCTTCCGTCTCCAAATACGCATGGTCCAACTGGCACCGTGATCTGGGCGAACTGGCCATGGAGGTGCTCGGCGAGCAGGGCGAGCTGGTGCTCAAGGAGCCTGCACTTGCTGCGCTGCAGCAACTGTGGCTGGTCAGCCGCGCCGACACCATTTACGCCGGCACCAACGAGATTCAGCTGAACCTCATGGCCGAGCGTGCGCTGGGTATGCCGCGCTGATTTCAGGGGCTTGGAGTGCTCGCCTTTGTGTAGGTGATTACTCTGATTGGTTGATGTAAAGCTGCCGTAAATCAAGGGTTGACCCCGAAGGTTTACGGCGCTTTTTGCGTATGAAATGTCGGTCCAGCGACACTAGGGAATGACCTATCGTCCAAAGTGACGATGCTGCAGCGCAGCGGGAGCCGGAAGATCAAGGGTAACTACCTTTTGAATGACAAATGATTAGCGCTCCCCCCTACGTTGCCCCCCACGGTCTGCTCAAAGACAAGACAGTTCTCGTAACCGCCGCAGCTGGCGCTGGTATTGGTTTCTCTGCTGCAAAACGAGCAGCAGAGGAGGGCTGCAAGGCCCTGTTCATCTCCGACGTGCATGAGCGTCGGCTGGCCGAAGCCGTGGAGCAGATCAAAAAGGACACGGGTTTGACCCAGGTCTTTGGCAAGCTTTGCGACGTGAGCAAGGAAGAGCAGGTTCAGGCACTGATCTCCGAAGCCGACAGCGCCATGGGCGGTATCGATGTGCTGATCAATAACGCGGGTCTGGGCACCAGCTGCAAGGTCGTCGACATGGGCGATGACGAGTGGAGCAAGGTCATTGACATCACGTTGACCGGCACCTTCCGCATGACGCGCGCAGCGCTCAAGCTGATGCAACCGCGCGGCAAGGGCGTGATCGTCAACAACGCCTCGGTGCTGGGCTGGCGCGCTCAGACCGAGCAGGCTCACTACGCAGCCGCGAAGGCAGGCGTGATGGCCCTCACACGCTGTTCGGCGCTGGAAGCGGCCGAATTCGGCATCCGCATCAACGCCGTGGCACCTTCCATCGCCATCCACGCCTTCCTCAAGAAGTCCGCCTCTGAAGAGCTGCTGGCCAAACTGTCCGAGAAGGAGGCCTTTGGCCGTGGTGCCGAGCCCTGGGAAGTCGCCAATGTGATGATCTTCCTGGCCAGCGACTACTCCTCGTACATGACGGGTGAAGTGGTGTCCGTCTGCTCGCAGAGGGCCTGAGCATGAATGCAGTCTCAGACAAGATGCAGTTTGACTCGGCAGCCTCGGTGCAGGCATCGGTGGGACGTCAGCTGGGCGAGACCGAATGGATGCAGATCACGCAGGAGCGCATCAATCAGTTTGCCGATGCCACGGGTGATCAGCAATGGATTCATGTGGACCCCGAGCGGGCCGGCAGCGGCCCGTTCGGCGCCTGCGTGGCCCATGGATATCTGACGCTGTCTCTGGCCAATCTGTTTTTGCCTCAGTTGGTCAGCTATCAGGGGCTGAAGATGGGCGTCAACTATGGTTGCGAGAAGGTGCGTTTTCCGGCTCCGGTGCTGGTGAACAGCTTCGTGCGTGGCAGCGGCGAAGTGGTGGCCGCGACGCCGATCGGGGAAGACGGCGTGCAGGTCACGATCCGAATCACAGTACAGGTCAAGAATCAGGACAAACCCGGCTGTGTGGTTGAAACCATCAGCAGGCTGTTCTTTATCCGGGAAAATTGAGTGTGTGCAAGCGCCCGCTTCGATGGGTGATTGCATTTTTTGTGAAGAGGGATGAGCTGCCGACAGAGCGGCCGACCTCGATACGGCAGCAAAAGCTGCCCAGGGCGCGACGAAAAGAAAGTTAGGAGACAAAGACATGAAAGACGCAGTCATCGTTTCGACGGCACGTACCCCCATAGGCAAGGCTTACCGTGGTGCCTTCAACGACACCGAAGCCCCCGTGCTGGGCGGACACGTCATTCGCGCGGCGCTCAACAAGGCGAATGTGGCCAGTGCGGATGTGGATGATGTCATTTTGGGCATTGCCGCGCAGCAGGGCACGCAGGGCTACAACCTGGGGCGTCTGTGCGGCTATACCGCCGGCCTGCCTGAATCCGTGGGCGGCATGGTGATCGATCGCATGTGCGCATCGGGCCTGATGAGCATTGCCACGGCTGCCAAGGGTGTCATGACCGGCGAGATGAATATCGCTGTGGCTGGAGGCCTGGAGTCCATCTCCCTGGTACAGAACAAGTACAAGAACTCGTACCGCGCCCAATCGAAGGCGGTGCTGGCCGCAGAGCCCACGGCTTACATCCAGATGATAGAGACGGCCGAGCTGGTCAGTCAGCGTTACGGCATCAGTCGTGAAGCCCAGGACGAGTACTCGCTGCGCAGCCAGCAGCGCGTGGCCGCTGCACAGGCCCGTGGTCTGTTCGACGATGAAATCGTGCCGCTGACCACGGTCAAGCAGCTGTTTGACAAGGAAGGCAATGTCACCGGCAGCGAGGAAGTCACGCTGACCCGCGACGAGGGCAACCGTGCCGACACCACGCTTGAGAGTCTGGCCAAGCTCAAGCCTGTATGGAAGAACGGCCAGTGGGTGGAGCAAGGTCAGTTCATCACGGCCGGCAATGCATCCCAACTGTCCGACGGCGCCAGCGCCTGTGTGGTGATGAGTGCCGACGAAGCCCGCAGTCGAGGCCTTGCGCCTCTGGGCATCTATCGCGGCGTGGCCGTGGCAGGCTGCCGTGCCGATGAAATGGGGATCGGTCCCGTCTATGCCATCCCCAAGCTGCTCAAGCAGCATGGGCTGACGGTTGGCGACATCGGCCTGTGGGAAATCAACGAGGCATTTGCCTGTCAGGTGATCTACAGCCGCGACAAACTCGGCATTCCCGATGAGCGGCTGAACGTCAACGGCGGCGCGATCTCCATCGGCCACCCCTTCGGCATGTCGGGTGCCCGCCTGGTTGGTCACGCCCTGCTGGAGGGCCGTCGCCGCGGTGTGCGTTTTGTGGTGGTGAGCATGTGTATTGGCGGCGGCATGGGTGCGGCTGGCCTGTTTGAGCTGAATTGATCTGATCTGTCTGCAACCAACCTTCAACCAAGGAGTTGAACATGATGGACAGCGCTTTCGCCAAGATGGGTTTTTCCACCTACACGCCAAGTTCCATCGCTTGCGTGATCAAGGATGTGCCCATATTCGACACCCCTGCCCCCGTGCGCGTATCGCCCGATGCGCCCTTCGTGAGTGCCGAGCAGTTCAGTGCGCTGATCAGTCAGCTCTATGAAGCTGCCATGGACCCGGAAGGCTGGAAGCCTTTTCTGGAGACTCTGCGTCTGCAGCTGGGCGGCAACTACGCCTCACTCATAGTGCGTCCCGGCTCCGCCGATGATGTGGGGCTGATCGTCTCGGCCGCAGGCGACCGCCGCGATCTGATGCCGAACTGCCCCAAGATCAGCATGAGCCCGTTTCGCGGCATGCCTACCGACCGTATCGTGACCGTGGGGGATGTGATGCCCGAGTCCGAGTGGCGAGCTTCAAGCTACTACAACGACTGGTGCAAGCAGCTGCAGGTGTTTCACGTGATGGCTGCCGACATCGTCACCAAGGACAGCTGCGTCTACGGTCTGCGCATCACGCGGCCCGAAGGTTCCCCGGCTTTCAACAAGCAGGAGCGTGCCTTTGGCTCCATGATGCTGCCTCACATCAAGCGCGCGCTGAACCTGCATCTGTCGGTGAACCAGGATCGTCAGGTCATCTCCCTCTACAGCAAGGCCACGGCCCAGCTGATGGTGGGGGTGGTCATCCTCGATCAGAACGGCAATGTGCTGGAGTGCAATCCCGCAGCGGCCAGCATTCTGGACATGCAGGACGGCCTGAAGATCTCCGGCGGCATGCTGGAGGCCAACTACGCCAACGACAACCGCAAGCTGCAGCGCCTGATCAAGGATGCGCTCATGCATACCCAGGTCTCGCGCCTGTCCATGACCGAAGGCATGTCGGTCAGCCGGCAGTCCGGCCAGCTCAACTGGGGCGTGGTGGTGCAAAGCATTTCTCCCGACGAGTGGACCGAGGGCAAGCAACGCCCCAGTGTTGCCGTCTTTGTGCGGGACACCGGCGGCAAGGCCGACCCACCCGTGAAGCTGGCTCAGCAGCTGTTCCAGCTGACGCCGGCCGAGACTTCGCTGGCCATTCAACTGGCCAACGGCCTGTCGCTGGAAGAGGCTGCCGAAGCGCTCAACATCCGCCGCAACACGGCGCGAGCCCATCTGCGCTCCATCTTCTCCAAGACGGGGGTGCGCCGCCAGACCGAGCTGGTGCGCATCTTCCTCAACAGCGTGGCTTGGCTGGGGAACAAGTAAGAACGTTGGACGTCAACAGAAAAACGGGCTCAGGCCCGTTTTTTTGGGCAGCACAGACTGTGGGTGCCCATCGATCGCGGTGGCCTGAAAGTCCCGCTGCGTGCAGGCCGCACCGGATGGGGAGCGCTTGGTGTGAGCCTGAACACCGGCGGCATATGTATTCCTCCGGGAGCCACCTTCACGGTGGACATGAATGGCGACGTCGTTACCGGAGACTACGCAATGACATGGTCGGCGCATGCCTGTCTTGCGTGATGCGACTGCGCTGAGCGCTGCCGCAGCGAACCTGCAGCCCGGTGGCGGTCATCGCTTGGCGACGCAAGCGCCAAGATGCAAATGCTGGGTGACTGTTTTGGGCCGATGCAATCCACGTTACCCGGGGCGCCTCGGCCGCAGGCGGAAAAGATTCGGGTCTGACCTTGTTCCTGGAGGCGCGTCTCGTACCTATTGAAAAACAAGTGGATCGCTCTGGTGGATGGCCCCGGTCATCCCCGAACCCCTTCGCATGGAGCCCATGTGCTGCGCACCCGCCCTACGACAAGGGGGAATAGACGACCGACCGGGCCATTTGCGCAGGACGCAGCAATCATGGCGACTGACGGCACACTACTGCGAGTGGGCGTCAAATCTGTGCGGCTGACCTGGTGTGCCGTTCTGTTTCGATGGAAACCCCGGTGGCTACATGTTCACCGGGGTTTTGAAAATTGTTGGAGGCCTGCTTTGGGTCTGGAGCGAACGGCCTCAGCTCACCCTCAAACGACAGATCCAGGCTGGTTACAGCCGTTCGACTCAGAAATGCCAATGACTGCTGAATGGCCCACAGCCGTCATTGCATCAGGGCCTTCAATGCAGGCCTGCCTAACACCTCAAAGTTGTCGAAGAGGGTGTTTTTTCAAGAGGCCACCTGCTAAGCAGGTATTGCATGAGGTATATCTATATCTGTTTTTCTTCCTTAACGCACCACGAAACAGCTTCTAGAGTCAGGACACGATTTCGCTGGCCTTGAACTTCAGGCAGCGCCGATTCCCCATCGTGAACTGCCTTATGGAACCATATTCCCCTTCCTCGCTCTGGCCCTCAAGAAGACGCATGCTGCAAAGCGCTGGAGTCTTATCGCTGGCTGCGGCTTTGCCATCCATCGGTAATGCGCAAAGCAATCTGCGTGGTGTGACTTTGCGTGTGGCCACCTATAAAGGTGGTCACAAAACTTTGCTGGAGGCCGCAGGCCTGGCGCAAACGCCATATCAGATTGAGTGGAAAGAGTTCAACTCTGGCGTGCAGCACATTGAAAGCATCAACGCCGATGCGCTGGATTTTGGCTCTGGCAGCGAGATACCTGCTGTGTTTGCCGCCAAGGCCAAGGCCTCGGTCAAAGTGGTTGCGGTCTATCACGAAGACTTGAACAACCAGGCCACGCTGGCGCAAAAAGACTCGGCCATTTACAAAGTGGCAGATCTGCGTGGCAGGCGCGTGGGCTATGTGCGCGGCACCACCTCGCATCTGTATCTGTATCAACAGCTCAAGGAGGCTGGGCTGAGTTTTGACGATATCAAGCCCGTCAATCTCTCACCCGCAGATGGGCTGTCGGCTTTTGCGCGCGGCGATATCGATGCCTGGGCCATCTATGGCTACAACGGCCAACTGGCCCGCACACGTCATGGTGCACGCATTCTCAAAACGGCGGTGGGTTATCTGTCGGGCAATTTCCTGATTTATGCCAATCCCAAGGCGGTGCAAGACGTGCAACGCCAAGCGGCCCTGGCTGATTTGCTGCAGCGCCTGCAAAAAGCCTATGCATGGAGCAATGCCAACTTTCTGGACTACGCCAAGGCCCAGTCCGCACAAACGCGCGTGCCGGTGGGTGACTTGGTCGAAATCTATAACAACCGCAGTCAGAACAGCAGTGTTCAGGCAGTAAGCGACAAAGCCGTTTTAAGTCACCAGCGTGTAGCCGAAGCCTTCCAGTCCATGGGGGTGCTGGAAGGTTCGGCCGATGTGCGGCCGCTGTGGGACAAAACATTCAATCGATATTTAGGCGGTACAGCCTGACGGAGGGGATGCAAGATGAGCAAACGACAACTTAAGGCAGGTTTTGTGCTGCATGGCGTGGGGGCGGGTTGGGGAGACTGGCGCCATGAGGCGGCGCTGACCGATGGCAGCGTGAGTTTCGGCTTCTATCGAGAGCAGGCACAGCTGGCAGAAAAAGCAGGTTTCGAATTTCTGTTTGTGGCCGATAGCGTGCATATCACTGAGCGCTCCAGTCCACACTATCTCAACCGCTTTGAGCCGCTGACGATTCTTTCTGCACTGGCGGGGGCCACCTCTCATATCGGTTTGGTCGCCACCATTACAGCCAGCTATAGCGAGCCGTTTACGGTGGCGCGCCAATTGGCTTCGCTAGACCATATCAGCGGTGGCCGTGCGGGCTGGAATGTGGTGACTTCCTGGCTGGACGGCAGTGCGCGCAACTACAGCCGCAATGAGCACTATGCTCATGATGTGCGCTACCGCCTGGCGGGCGAACATCTGGATGTGGTGCAAGGTCTGTGGGACTCGTGGGAAGACGACGCACTGGTGCGCAACAAGGCCACGGGCCAGTTCTTTGACAAGAAGAAGCTACACCGTTTGGATCACAAGGGTGAGTTTTTCTCGGTGGAAGGGCCGCTCAATATTGCACGTTCACGCCAAGGCCAGCCGGTGATTTTTCAGGCAGGAGCCTCTGAGGACGGCAAAAATTTTGCAGCCTCACGCTCTGATGCGATCTTTTTTCACGCCGACTCGCTGGAGCAAGCCCAAGCCTATTACCGCGACGTAAAAGCCAAGGTGGCAAAGTTTGGGCGTGACCCGAGCAAGGTGCTGCTCTTGCCTGGCATTCGCCCCATCGTAGGACGCACCGAGGAGGAGGCACAAGAGAAGTACCGCATTGCAGCGAGCCTCGTGCCCATTGAGAATGCCTTGGCTGCTTTGGCCCGGCCTTTCAATGACCATGACTTCTCGGTCTACCCGCTGGATGAGCCCTTCCCTGATTTGGGCGACATTGGACGCAACAGCCAGCAGGCCGCCAGCGATCACATCAAAAAGATTGCGCGTGAAAATGACTGGACTTTGCGTGAGGTGGCGCAGTGGTTCGCTACGCCAAAGACGGTGTTTGTCGGGACGGCCGAGCATGTAGCCAATGAAATTGAGCGCTGGTTCAACAACGAGGGCGCAGACGGCTTTAACTTCTTTGAAGCTTTGCCCAATACATCGCTGAAAGACTTTGTTGAGCTGGTTGTGCCTTTGCTCAAGCAGCGCGGCATTTGGCGCGAAGCTTATGAGGCAGATACCTTTCGCGGCAACCTGGGACTGGATGTGCCTGTGAACCGCAATACGGTCAAGCGCTTGGCTCAAGAGGCGAAAGAGGCGCAAACAACGCAGAGTCAGCCAGAAGCAGCAGTGGTTTGAGTGTTCGGTATAGATTGAAAAAGGCAGCTTTCGAGCTGCCTTTTTTGTGGGTGAACGTGAGACCGTTCAGATCACTTTGAAACCATGGGTACCATCGCGGCCCAGTTGTTCCACCAGACCAAACTCCCAGTCCAAATAGGCCTGCATGGCTTCATGGGCGTTGTCCGTGCCTTCATAGGGACGGCGATAGCGATCGACGCGGGGGCTGGCAAGGCGTTGCTCGCCGGCCTCAACGGGCAGACCTGTATCGGCCCAAGCCTGGTTGCCTCCCTCCAGTACCTCAACGGTTGCGCCGGTGGCCTCGGCAAACTCTTGCACCGCGTATTTGGCCAACAAGCTGCTGGCGCAGGTCAGCACATAGCGATCGGCCTTGGGAATGCGGCTCAGTGCTTGTTGGAGGTCGGTTCGCAGCGCAAACCAGGCACCGGGGATATGGCGGCGCACATGGTTGGCGCTGGTGGTCAGGTCCACCACAGCAATGCTGTCTTTAGGTGCTTTGGCAATTGCATCAGCCAATGCTTGGGGCTTTATCCAGGTCACGGGTGCGGTGGGTGCTGGCAGGTTTTGCGCCACCGGGCTGCTGTCTGAAAAGTCAGCACTGCTCAGACCGTCAAGCACATGCACATTCCAGCCCATCTGGGCCAGCCAGGAGGCCGTCATATTGGCACGCACGCCATCATCGTCAGCCAGCACGATGCGAGCGCCACGTACCGGTGCAGAGACATCGGTTTCTTGCACCAGTTGACCACCGGGCGCGCTGCGAAAGCCAGAGAGATGGCCTGCCGTAAATTCCTCGGGGGCTCTGACATCGAGCAGGTAAGTGGTGCGATCCACTTCTTTTTGCCAGTTGGCAATATCGCTGGGCACAGCGCGTTGTACGCCGGCCTTGTCTGCCACGTCGCGGGCTTGCTTGGCAGCTGCAGCCTTGTGCTCTGCAGAGACTGTGGCTGGAGCGCGGCGATCTGCACCATGCTCCAGGGTCTGGCCTGCGAGCGTCCAGCCAATCGTGCCATTGCGCAAAGCGGAGATAGGATTTGGCAGACCTGCGTTGACGAGCGACTGGGTGCCAATAATGCTGCGTGTGCGGCCCGCGCAGTTCACGATGATGCGTGTTGCCGGGTTGGGCGCCAGTTCACGGGCGCGCAATACCAGTTCAGCACCCGGCACGCTGCTGCTGCCGGGGATGTTCATGGTTTGGTACTCGTCAAAGCGGCGAGCATCCAGCACCACGACATCGGCTTTTTGATCGAGCAAGGCCTTGACTTCGGGGGCGGGCAAAGAGGGCGTGTGACGCTCGGACTCCACCAGTTCGCCAAAAGACTTGCTGGGGACGTTGACGTCGATAAAGATTTCGCCGCCTGCATCGCGCCAACCTTGCAAGCCGCCTTGTAGCAGACTGACCTGGGTAAAGCCTTGGGCTTGCAGACGTTGTGCAGCTATTTCAGCAAGCCCTTCACCGTTGTCATAGACCACGATCTGGGTATTGGGGCGGGGAATGCGCCAGCGCGCATCCAACTCTAGCCGGCCCAGTGGAAGGTTGGCGGCAAACAGCGGATGGCCTTGCGCAAACGGATCTTCTTCGCGCACATCAAGCAAGGCAATTTCGCGCTTGGCAAGCAAAGCTTCACGGACTTGAGCGGTCGTGGTGTAGGAAATAGGTTGAGTCATGGAGCGCGAGAAAGAAAAGTCAGTGAAATCAATGAGAGGTGGCAGCGTGCGATTCGGTTTCGCGCGATCTGTCCCAGATGTTGGGCAGCGTGGTGTTGCTGTAGCCAGAGATAAAGGCTTTTTCCTTGCCGTCTTCTGTGAAGACAGAACGGTGGACTGCACCGATATTGGCTCCATAGACATGGATGCTGATGGAGGTTTGGTCTTCAAAGAGATTGCTGACCTGGTGCACATCACCGATGGTGGGAGAAACGGCTTGCACGTCGCCCAGTGAAAGCACTTGGGCGGCACCCTGAGGCTGCCATTGCTTTTCAGTGTTTTGCACAAAGCCCTGGGACTTTTCACCGCCGCGAAGCAAGCCGATCAAACCCCATACCGTATGGTTGTGCACCGGCGTTTTTTGACCGGGTCCCCAGACAAAGCTCACAACGGAAAAGCGCTCAAGCGGATCTGCATACAGCAGGTACTGCTGGTAACGCTCTGGTGATGGCTGGGCGTAGGCATCTGGTAGCCAGTCATCGTGCTGCACCAGGTTGTGCAGCAGCACCTTGCCGCGCTCCAGTAACAAGGTTTCCTCAGGAGCTTCATGGACTAGCTGGGTGAGTTGCGCGAGAAAGCGGCGCAGTCTTGCAGGGTTGTGGCTTGTCGTCATGGCTTTCGTTTACGAAAAGTGAAGTCTGAGCCGATTGCAGCAGAAGCGTGGCCCTGCTGGCCGAATACTTTCGCATAAGGATCTTTGTTTTTCTTCGTTGGTGTACCGGGGGGCTCTTGGGTTCAATGCAAGCTTGGCAACATAAGGGGATTGGTCATGGCGGCATTGGATCCAGCACAGCTGGGCGAGGGTAATGGCTTAGGGCGTCGTGCATTTTTGCGCACAGCGTCTGCAGCGGGCGCTTTGGGCTTGGTGGGCTTGGGGGCAAACCAGGTTCTGGCTGCTCCACCCGCGCGTAACCTCAAACTGGCCTGGAATATGGGTGCGGTTTGTCTTTCGCCGGCGCCGGTGGCCATAGAACGCGGCATTTTTGAAAAGCATGGCCTGAATGTGGAGCTGATTAACTTCAGCGGATCTACCGATCAGCTGTTGGAATCCATTGCCACAGGCAAGGCCGATGGTGGCCTGGGCATGATTCATCGCTGGCTCAAGCCTTTGGAGTCCGGCTTTGATGTCAAGCTGGTCGGCAGCAGCCATGGCGGCTGCGTGCGCCTGGTGGGTTTTCAGCCTGCGGGTATCACCACGCTCAAAGCGCTCAAGGGCAAGACGATTGCTGTTTCAGACCTGAATAGTCCCGGTAAGAACTTCTTCTCGATTTTGCTTCTCAAGGCTGGGCTGGATCCTGAAAAGGACGTGAACTGGCGGCAGTTCCCCGGCGACATGCTGGGTGTGGCGGTGGAAAAAGGTGAAGCCCACGCAATTGCTGACGGCGACCCGAATCTCGCCATCATTGAGCGTCGCACCAAGGGCCTGGTGGAGCTGGCGACCAATTTGAGCGGTGAATATGCGACCAAGACTTGCTGCGTGGTGGGGGTGACGGGCAAGCTGGTGCGAAACGAAAAACCGGTGGTCGCATCTTTGGTCAGAGCAATCAACGAAGCATCTGATTTTGTGGCCAATTACCCTGCGGAAACGGCTCGTATCTACAGCGCCTATTCGAAGGTGTCTGAGGCTGACTTGCGTGCGGTGCTGGCTACATTGACACACAAGCATCATCCGCAGGGCCAGGCATTGCGCCAAGAAATTGAATTCTACGCACGTGATTTCAAAACCGTTGGGGTGCTGAAATCCACAACGGATCCAGCTCGCTTTGCGACCCATGTTCACGTGGATGTACTGACCTGAGGAGAAGGCTATGAGTGCAGTGAATATTTCTGCAACGCTTGAGCACTCTATCGAGGTTAAGTCTCCGGTGTCAGTGCCGCAAACACGTAGATCGAGCCAGGCTTTGTGGTGGGTCGGGTTGTCGGCTGCGGTGTCATGGGGAGTTCTATCTGCAGTGACCTTGCTCTGGTCCAACGCAGAGGTCGGCTTTAGTGATTGGGCCTACACCACTGAGTTTGGATGTGCTGCCGCAGTTGTGGCGCTGGTTGCGTTACTGCAGGCGATGACCCCTTTGATTGGTATTCCCGTCACAAAGCGGGTTAAGGCACTGGGGCCTTGGTTGGTGGCGTTGGGCGCAGGTTTGACCGTGTGGGAAATTGTGACCGCCAAATTGGCCAGATTGCCAACGCCATTTTTTGCACCACCTCAAAGCCTGATCGAAGTTTTTACAACAGACGCAGCCAAGCTGCTGGACAGCACCGGTAACTCTTTGGTGCTGTTGTCTGCAGGAATTGTGTGCGGTGCGTGGACGGGCTTTCTGGTTGGGGTATGGATTGGTTGGTCGCGTCAGGCCAGCTACTGGATTCACCCTGTGCTGCGGGTTCTGGGACCCATCCCTACCACGGCTTTGCTTCCTGTCTCGTTTTTCTTCTTCCCATCCAGTTGGTCCACTGCGGTGTTTTTGATCGCTTTGGGAACAGGTTTCCCTGTGGCTGTGCTGACATGGTCTGGCATTGCCAGTGTGAACAAGAATTTTTATGACGTGGCACGAACCATGGGGGCATCGCAGTGGTTTTTGATCTTGCGTGTGGCTGTACCTGCTGCCTTGCCTCAGGTGTTTGTGGGCCTGTTCATGGGTTTGGGCGCGGCGTTCTCCACCTTGGTTGCAGCTGAGATGCTGGGAGTGAAGTCGGGCTTGGGTTGGTATCTGACCTGGGCGCAGGGCTGGGCAGCCTATCCCAACATGTATGGGGCGCTGATTGTGATGGCACTGCTGTTCTCGGGCCTAATCAGCTTGCTATTTTTGGTTCGTGACCGCGTGCTGCGCTGGCAAAAAGGAGTGGTGAAATGGTAGGGCGAGTTGCAGAAGTCACGCAGGCCGATGCATCCACGGTGCAAGCGGGCGCGCATGTGCAAATTGAGGCGGTTAACCACTGGTTTGGTGACGGCAGCAAGCGCTTGCAGGTGCTGGATGATTTTTCTTTAGATATCGCTCCTGGCGAGTTTGTGGCCCTCTTGGGCCCTAGCGGCTGTGGCAAATCGAGCCTGCTGCGTTTGGTGGCTGGCCTGGATACGCCTACGACGGGTGAGATACGTCACAACAGCCAGCGGATTGAAGATCCAGATCCTTCACGCTTGCTGGTGTTTCAAGATCCCACGCTGTTCCCCTGGCGCACTGTGCGTGACAACGTATTGCTAGGTCTGCAGGCCAGAGGTTTGCAGAAGACCCATGCCGCACGGGTTGATCAGGCTTTGTCTTTGGTGGGGTTGCAAGATTTTGCGCAGGCTTTCCCGCATCAATTGTCTGGCGGTATGGCGCAGCGTGCGGCTTTGGCACGGGCCTTGGTCAATGATCCTGAGTTGTTGATACTCGATGAACCGCTGGGCAAGCTGGACTCCTTGACGAGACTCGGTATGCAGACGGAAATTGTGCAGCTGTGGCAGCGCAAAGGCTTCTCTGCGCTGCTGGTAACCCATGATGTGGAAGAGGCGCTATTTCTTGCGCAGCGCATCGTGGTGCTTTCAGATCGACCGGCACGGGTCAAAGCCGTTTTGCACAACGATCTGCCATATCCGCGCCACCGCAGCCATCCAAAACTGACGGAGCTGCGTCACGAAGCCCTCAAGCTGCTGGGTCTGGATGCAAGTTGGTAGCTTGAGAAGTTGGTAATGGCGAGCAGAGCTTGAATAGGTTGGTATGACGGATGATGGAGTCAAGACCCTTTTATGGGTCTTGCACCAGGCCCAACTCGGCCTGGCGGCTTTCCTGGAAATATTGGGGGTCAGCTCTTGGCCTTTTAGCCATAGGTTGGCGGCAGAGCAGCTGCTTTTCGATCGCGGCCAGGCTGCGCGCCTGGTGTGGGCTGCGCTGGTCATCGCTGCATTGCTGCTGATTTTGGCTGTGGCACTGTGGTGGCGAAAGAGGCCACGCAGGCTGCTGGGGCTCGGAGCTTTGGCGATCTTGATCGCTCTGTTCACGCCATGGCCTATATGGCGTTTGCTGTTGACGCCCACCGTCCCCACCGCGTTTCACGTCAGCGCCGTGCCTTTTACCGCCAGTGCAGTGATGCAGGGGCAGCAGCTTTATCAAGCACATTGCCTGCGTTGCCATGGCGCGTTGGGTGACGGAGATGGAGTGGATGCCGAGAGGCAAGTGATATGGCCACCTACTTTGAATCGATCCATCTTGTGGCGACGATTTGAGGGTGAGCTGTTCTGGAGTGTTCGCCATGGCATGACAGATAGGCATGGCGCCGCAACCATGCCTGCTGCCGATGCGCTAATGACGGATGAGCAGATCTGGAAGGTCCTGGGCTTTATTCGTGCGCAAGCGGCGGGGCAGTCTCTTAAGCGTGAAGGCGTTTGGGAGTTTCCTGTGGCTTTGCCAGATGAGGCTGTGAGATGTGCAGGGCGTGGCCCAAGCAGTCAACGCTTGGATGCCTTGCGCGGGCAGACCGTGCGCTTGGTCTTTGCCGGGGACACCACGGTCAGAGAAGACCCGCGGATGGTGACTGTGTCGGTGGGTGAGACGCAAGGCATAGATTGCACAAGCGATAGTGCAGAGATGCGCCGCGCTTTGAGCGTCTTGCTGGGGGCGGAGGATGGCAAGTTGGGCGGGTATCAGATTCTGGTGGATAGACAGGGCTGGCTGCGCGCGCAATCCAAGCCTGGTAGTTCCGGCTGGAGTGAAGATGATCTGGTGTGCCGCACGGCGGATGCCCCCCAAATCAGCAAGCCTGCTAGTGCGGCTGATGGCTTGCAGGCCCTGATACGCCGTATGGATGCCGAGCCCGTGCGCACGGTGGTTGCGGGCTTCTCTCACTGAGTTGTTTCTGAGGCTTTACATGCGAAAAGCGGATGTGAAAACTCGTTTTTCTTCGTTGGTTGATTCAGGCGTTCGACCTATGGTGGAGGTCAATGATCAACTCACAAGGAATACACATGAGCGCTCAGTTCATCGGCATGATTCAGCCCCATGAAGTATCGGAAATCATTGCCAGACGCGGTCCTGCCATAGATCCCGCTTATGTTCGTGCATTTGCTCAGGCCCACGAGTACGCGGGTTTTGACCGTATTCTGGTGCCAGCCAGCGGCAGCAGTCCAGATACGTTGCTGACGGTCAACTATGCCGCAGCTGCCACAAAAAATATTAACTTTCTGCTGGCACATCGCCCAGGCTTTGTCGCACCTACGTTGGCGGCTCGCCAGTTGGCGACTCTGGATCACTACACCGGTGGTCGGGTTGCGGTGCACATCATCTCGGGCGGCTCCGATGAAGACCAGCAGCGCGATGGCGACTTCTTGAGTCATGACGAGCGCTATGCGCGAACCGATGAGTACCTAGGTTTGCTGTGCCGTGTTTGGGGCGAAGACAAGCCGTTTGATCACGAAGGGCGCTACTACCGCGCCAAGGCTGTGTGGTCTGAAGTCAAGCCCTTGCAGCAACCTCATATTCCGATCTATTTTGGCGGAGCTTCAGCACCTGCGCTGGAGGTTGCAGGTCGCCATGCCAATCTCTATGCATTGTGGGGCGAGTCTTTGGCTCAGGCGAGTGATCTGGTGCAGCGTGTAAGAGCCGCTGCAGCGCTTAACAAGCGTGAGATCGATTTCAGCATTTCGTTCCGACCTATTCTGGGTGCGACGGAAGCCCAAGCCTGGGATCGTGCACAGCATATTCTTGAAACTACAAGGCACTTGCGTTCCGAGCAAAGCTATGCCCGCGGTGGCCCACAGCAAAGCGAGGGTGCGCGTCGTTTGTTGGCCGATGCCGCCAACGGCGACCGCGTGGATGAGCGCCTATGGACGGCGATTGCCCGCGAAACAGGTGGGCGCTCCAACACCACATCGCTGGTGGGCACGGCCGAGCAAGTGGCCGATGCGCTGATCAAGTACTACGACTTGGGTATTCACACCTTCTTGATTCGAGGCTTTGATCCTTTGCCAGATACCTTGGCCTATGGGCGTGAGCTGCTGCCTCTGGTGAAGGACAAGCTTGCAAGCCGCAAACGGGTGAGCGTTGCGGTTCCCCATTCATCGCCAGTCTTGCAAGCCCTGGCGGCTTGAAACTCTTTTTGAAAAATCGGATTGTCCATGTCAACTGTTATTGCCTTGTCCGAGCCAGTGGTCAGTCAGCGACTGGAGATTAACGCCCGCCCCCGTCGACAAGACTGGTTTGAAGAGCCTGCGCCGCAGCGCAGCATCCTGCAAGAACGTCAATATCGTCGTGAGCAACTTGCGATTGCTTTTCGATTGTTCGCACGCCACGGCTTGCATATAGGCCTGGCCGGACATATTACGGCCCGTGACCCTGAGTGGAGTGACCATTTCTGGGTCAATCCATTAGGCATCAACTTCTCGCAAATTCGTGTTTCGGATCTATTGCTAGTCAACTCTGCCGGAGAAATTGTGGTGGGCAAAGGGCCGCTGAATCGTGCAGCGTTTGCGATTCATGCAGCCCTGCATGAGGCGCGTCCCAATATCGTGGCTGCGGCGCACACCCATTCCACCTATGGCAAGGCATGGTCCACCTTGGGGCGCCTGCTAGACCCGTTGACGCAGGATTCATGCGCGTTCTACCAGGATCATGCGCTGTTTGACGATTACTCCGGGGTGGTGCTTGAGACCGATGAGGGCGAACGCATCGCCAAGGTGCTAGGACAGCGCAAGGCGGTGATTCTCAAGAATCACGGTATCTTGACAGCGGGCCCATCGATCGAAGCTGCGGCTTGGTGGTATATCGCACTAGAGAATGTTTGCCACACACAGTTGCTTGCAGAAGCAGCAGGCACACCGCAACCCATACCGCACGAGATTGCTGCATTGACGCATTCGCAAATTGGTGGCCCTGGTGGTGCTCATCACACCTTCCGCGATTTGGCTGCCGTTATTGTGCGTGAGCAGCCGGAGGTGCTGCAATGAACGCGCCATTGAAATTGCCGGAGCTGGTGCGCACTCTGTCAGCTGATTTTGCGCAGCGTGCGGCCGCGCATGATAGGGATGCGAGCTTTCCTTTTGAGAATTTCTCGGATCTGCATCAAGCGGGCTTGCTGACCTTGGCCGCACCCATCTCGCTTGGTGGGCAGGGGGCCACATTGGCGCAGCTCAGTGATGTGATTGGAGTGATTGGCAAGGGCGATCCTGCTACGGCACTGGTGCTGATCATGCAGTTCACTCAGCACCGCAGTTTGGGGCGCGCGGGTAATCGCTGGCCCGAAGCTTTGGCACAAAAAGTAGTGCGTGAGGCCGCTGAGAAAGGGGCGTTGATCAACGCCTTGCGTGTGGAGCCTGAGTTGGGGTCTCCTGCGCGTGGAGGTCTGCCTGCGACCATTGCACGCCAAACGTCGCAGGGGTGGCGAGTCTCGGGGCGCAAGCTGTACTCAACAGGTGCGCCGATTCTGAGCTGGTATGCACTATGGGTGCGTACCGATGAGGCCGAGCCTAGAGTCGGCTATTTGCTGGTTCCTGCGGGGCTGGCCGGTACACGTATTGAAGAGACCTGGGACCACCTGGGCTTGCGCGCCAGTGGTAGTCATGATGTCGTGTTTGAAGATGTGCTGGTGCCTTTCGAGAATGCAGTGGATTTGCGTCTTCCGGCCGAATGGCTTGGTGCAGATCCCCAGGCGCAGGCAGAGATTTCCGTGCTGATCTCTGCGCTTTATACGGGGGTGGCCGAGGCCGCACGTGATTGGTTGCTGGGTTTCTTGCATGCCCGCAAGCCGTCTTCCTTAGGAGCTTCTTTGGCGACCTTGCCGCGTGCCCAAGAAGTCGTTGGCCGTATAGAAGGTCTGTTACTGACAAATCAGCGCTTGATCGCTGGACTGGCCAGAGGCCTGGACGATGGTGTATTTCCATCCGCGAGCGAGGCAGGGCTGATCAAGAGCGTGACTACCAATAATGCAGTGCGGGCGGTAGAGCTGGCCCAGTCGCTGACCAGCAACCATGGGCTGACACGGCATAACCCCTTGGAGCGCCATTGGCGTGATGTGCTGTGCGGTCGTATCCACACGCCTCAAGACGATAGCGTGTGGATTACCGCGGGGCGCAAGGCCCTGGGGATCTGATCATGGGCGCAATGACAGACGCACCCGCCTTGGCGCCTTCGCTGCGCCAGCTCACCGTGCTTAATCAGTTGGGTCGTGCGGTTTTGTCCGCATCCACCGGTGTGCAGGTTCTGGATGCGGGCCAAGATTTGGCCTGGGAGCGTTGTCACGAGGCCGATGTGTTGCTGACGGCTCCACGTAATGGCTGGCGCGATGCCCCTGAAGAAAAGCCGGCAGGCTGGCCCGGGCGCCTGCGCTGGGTGCATCTGGCTTCGGTTGGCATCGATTATTTTCCCGCTTGGTTGTTTGAGGGTGTTCAAGTCAGTTGTGCACGTGGTGTGGCGGCTGACCCTATTGCCGACTACGTGCTTTCTGTACTGCTGGAGCAGTCTTTGGCGTTGAATGCGCGCCGTGCGAAAAACGCTGCGGATTGGGAACGGGAATCGACTTCGGTGATCTCCCAACCCATGGGGCTGCTTGCAGGGCAAACACTGGGTATCGTGGGTTACGGTGCCATAGGCAAGGCGGTAGCCCAACGTGCAAAAGCATTTGGGATGACGGTGCAGGCTTTGCGCAATGGAAAAGGATCTGCGCAGTTGGCTGAGGATGGAACATCCTTTGCCAAAGACCTGTCTCAATTGCTCGCTAGCAGTGACCATGCGGTGTTGGCTTTGCCGTTAACAGCGGCGAGCAGGGGATTGATCAATGCCGATGCATTGGCGTATTGCAAGCCGGGCCTGCATCTGATCAATGTGGCTCGTGGGGGCTTGGTTGACCAAGATGCACTCAAAGTTGCGCTGGATTCAGGTCTGCTCGGCGCAGCCAGCCTGGATGTGACCGAGCCTGAACCTCTGCCAGAAGGCCATTGGCTCTACAGCCACGAGAAGGTCAGGCTCACCCCGCATATTTCTTGGGCCGCAGGCGATGTGCAGGCTGCTACCCGGGACAAGTTTGCCGAGAATCTTCAGCGTTATCGGCGCTCCCAAGCTCTATTTGATGTGGTGGATCTAAGCAAAGGCTACTGAGTTATCTCACCATTTTTCGCATAAGCATCTGCGAATTACTCGCTTCACCTGAAGCAACTTGACTGCTGCAATGGTTCTTGTATTTCAGACATCACAAGGACGGTTATGCAAAGAAGACAATTCCATCAAGTGCTGGGCGCTGTTTTTGCGGGTTCCAGCTTGTTGGGCGCTTCCAGCGTGGGTGCGCAAGGCAATCGCGTGCAACTGCGCGCAGGCGATCAAAAAGGTGGGTTGAAAGCCTTGCTGGATGCGGCAGGTGAGACCAAGGATCTGCCCTATGACATCAAGTGGAGTGAGTTCCCGGCAGCCGCACCTTTGGCAGAGGCGTTAAATGCCCGGGCCATTGATTTCGGCATTATTGGCGATGCACCCTTGTTGTTTAGTCTGGCGGCGGGCAGCGCTGCCAGGGCATTTGCCGCACAGCGCTCTGATGCCTATGGCACCGCCATTTTGGTGCGCCCAGATTCAGCATTCAAATCCGTCAACGACCTTAAGGGCAAAAGCATTGCCACGAATCGTGGCTCGATCGGACATTTTGTGGCGCTCAAAGCCTTGGATGCTGCAGGGCTGCCACTGGACTCCGTGCAGTTCAAATTCATTCCGCCGGCCGATGCCAAGCTGGCGCTGACACAAGGCTCGGTGGATGCGTGGGCAACTTGGGAGCCATATACCGCTTTGGCGGAAACTAGCCAGCATGCACGCGTACTGGTGAATGGACGAGGGTTGTGGAGTGGCCTGAGCTTTTTGGCGGCAACCGATGTAGCTCTGAAAGAAAAGCGTGAAGCCCTGCAGGACTTCAAACAGCGTGTCGCCAGAGCACAAATCTGGTCTTACAAAAATGCAGATGCTTATGGACAATCGCTGGCCAAAATCATTGGCATTCCCGTAGCTGCAGCAACTTTGCAATTTGAGCGCAGAGCCATGCGTTGGCAAGATATTGATGCCGCAGTCATTGCTGACCAGCAGCGCACCGCAGATTTCTATGTGAAAGCACGGTTACTTAAGCAAAAGCTGGAGGTTGAGACGACCTTTGATCAAAGCTTTAGGCTCCTTTGACTCGGGCGGTATTCATCAAAAATTTTGATGTCCGAAGCTGGATCGCACAGCCTTCATGGAAGGTCACTACGGACTTCCAGCTTTTATCGAAGGGTACTGCCAGCTACGTAAAGAAACCTGCCATTGAGAAGCTCCCCGCCATATAGCTCGGATGACCTCTATATGGCGGTTTGCGAAAATTTGTGATGTGAGTGTGAGCAGCCGTAATCGCTGACGGATTCAACCGGTCGTTGCAACACACTCACCACCGCATAGGCGGCAGGAGTGTTGCAAATGAAGCAGTGACCCAGAATCTACTATTCAGATAGCCAGAAAGCTCTGATGTGGGCGCGCTGGAAGCAAGGCTGGGCGTTGCAGGAGATCGGCAAGCTCTTTGAGCGCGCTCACTCTTCGATCGCTAGGGTATGGATAGTAAATTTTTTGCAAGCACCGCAGTCACGACCACGCAGCCTGTCAGTGACCCCACGGCCAGGGCCACGATTAAAGAGCCAGAGGGTGACACTACCGCTGCCGTGTGCAATATCTCATTGTTCCGTGTCATGCCGGTCACCCACGCAAAGACTGCACCTATTAGTAAGCAAGCTCCAGCGGTCACGATCTCCAACCGGTGAGATTCGGAACCGCTTTTAAGCGATATTGCTGCGGTGACGAACATGCTCAATGCGGTTCTAGTCCACGCCAAGGACGTGCGCTCCGGTTGCAGCCCGGCATCTCTCATAGACGCCTCGTCAGGACGGCTGCCACTGCAAGTGCTGCAAACATGAATCCGATGGCGATCCATGAGATGAACATGGGCGAGGGCAACGGGCGATCATTGCGCATTGCTATTTCGTTGTCTTTCCAGCGCAGAAAGGCTAGCACGCACATTGCTGCAGCGGCTGCGCTTGCAAAGACTGCAAGATACGAAACATAGAAGTGTCCAGGAAATCGCGCAGACACCTGGTCCAGTAGCACGGATCCAGCCAAAAGTGCCATGGCGGTTCGAATCCACGCCAGGAACGTGCGCTCGTTGGCTAGCGAGAACCGGTAGTCAGGCTCTTTGCCTTGATGCTGCCATGAAGGGCGATGCATATTCGATCGATTGAGGTTTGGTCCGGTATCCATCAGAAGGCCGAAGACCCATGTTGTTGGATGAAAAGAGGGGGCAGCGCAAAGCATCTGACCGGCCTTTCGTGCATGGGTCGTGCCAGATAGGCCTGATCTCACAGCGCCGCCGATAGCCGGTCGCTAGCGAGGTTGAACGCCGACTTCGCTGATTTTTTTGCCCCAGATTTCATAGTCAGTACGTATTCGATCACGTAGCTGCAAGGCGGTTGATGACTGCGATTGCATACCCATCCCCTGAAGCTTTGCAGCAACCTCCGGTTGATTGACGGCTTTTTGCAGAGATCCTTCCAGCCGCTTCAGGATGGGGGCGGGCAGGTTCTTGGGTGCCACGAGTCCGTACCAGGAGTTCAGGCCGAATGGGATGCCCAGCTCTTTGAATGTCGGTGCCTCAGGAAACATGGGGGAGCGCTGCGGCGATGTGACAGCCAATATCCGGACTGTGCCTGCTTTGGCTTGTGTAGAAGCCAAGCCCCAGCCGCCAAAAGTGGCGGCGATCTCTCCGCCCAGCATTCCCATTAATGCTTCGTTGGACCCCTTGTAAGGGACATGCTGAATGTCCAAGCCAGCGGATTTTTTCATCACTTCACCGCTAATGTGGCCTGCGCTGCCTTCACCCCACGATCCGAAGCTCAGTTTGCCGGGAGTTGCTTTGGCGCGAGCCGCCAGGTCCGCGTAGGAGCGAATGGGCGATTTCGCCGAAACCATCAGTGCATTTCCAGAAACGGAGATGAGGCCGATCGCGGCGATGTCGGTCAGTGGATCGAATAGCTTCTTGACAATCAGATGAGGAGACAAAGCCAGCACCGTCTGGTACACGATGCCGATCGTGTAGCCGTCAGGTTTGGCTGCAGAAACCGAGGCCACGCCGATCAATCCGCCGGCTCCAACCTTGTTGTCGACAACAATGGGCTGCCCCAGATCTGCCGTCATGTACTGGGCAACAAGGCGGGCCAGAATGTCGGGCTCACCTCCCGCAGTAGCCGGAACAATGAGGCGAATGGGGCGTGTGGGATAGTTTGCATCGTCTTGTGCGGTTGCTGCTAACGAGATGCAGCACAGCGATGCCATGGCGCTCAATCGCAAGAAGTATTTTTTCATGATGATTTCCTGTGGGCGCAACGGCTAGCGATTCGCGTCTTGCCAGATTAGATCGGCAGCCTTTTCACCAATGGCGATCGATGCCGCATTGGTGTTGGATGAAGGCATGGTTGGCATGACGGAAGAGTCCACCACACGCAAAGCAGCTGTTCCGCGCACTCGCAAAGCAGAGTCAACCACTGCATTTCGATCGGAGTCCGGTCCCATCTTGCAAGTGCCGATGGGATGCCAGGAGGTTTGTCCGCAGGTGCGTATGTATTGCAGCAGAGCATCTTCCGACTGCACATCAATGCCCGGGCGAGTCTCGCGCTTGACGAAGCCTGCCAGCGACGGCTGCTCCACCACTTTCCGGGCCAGGCGCAGCGCCGAGAGCATGACCTCCACATCTTCCGCGGCCTCCAAATAGCACGGATCCATCGCGGGATCATCCAGGGCCGAGAGCGTCTTGGCATGGATCCAGCCGCGCGAGGCAGGTCTCAACTGGAACAGGCCAATGCCAAACCCCGGAAACAAATCCGCCCCTGCCCCCTTGGTGCGAGAGTACCGGTCTGCTCCGCTCAAATGGTGCATCTGGATCTTCACCATGGGACGGCTTTGCTCCGGGGCCGTACGTGCCAATGCATGGGCCGTGGCCGATGGAGACGTCATCATGCCGCGACGGGTGAGCAGGTATTGGGCGCCCATCAACGCTTGGCGCCAGGGGCTTGAAATGACTTCATTGAGGGTGACGCGCTGGCTGGCCTCAAAAGTGATGCGAGCTTGCAGATGGTCGATCAGGTTCTCTCCGACGCCTGGGGAGTGGGCGACAACGGGTACTCCCAGATCCTGGAGACGCTCGGCCTGCCCAACACCCGATAGCTCCAGCAACTGAGGTGATTTGATGGGACCTGCGGACAAAATGATCTCCGAGCGCGCACGAGCCTCCCGGCGTTGGCCGCGCTGCAGATATTCCACACCTACGGCACGCTGCCCCTCGAACAGAATGCGCAAAGCTTGTGATTCCGTGCGCAGCTCAAGTCCTGCAGGGATATCCGAGTCAAGATAGCCGCGTGCAGTGCTGCAGCGTTGACCGGCACGTGTGCTCAGCTGAAGGAAAGAAACCCCTTCATACGCACGTCCGTTGTAGTCTGGCGTTCGGGGAATTCCAGCCTGCTCGCAAGCCTTCACAAAAGCTGCTCCAAGAGGGTGCGGATCATCCGCCAGGTTCGTGATGCTGATCGGGCCGTCACGTCCTCTTAAAGCGGAGTCCCCGAAGCGGTAAGACTCTAGCCGCTGGAAATAGGGGAGCAAATCGTCGTAGCCCCAGCCAGCGTTGCCTAATTCGCGCCAATGGTCGAACTCGCGTGGCTCACCTCGTACGAAGATCATGCCGTTGACCGAGCTTGAGCCGCCAGGCATACGACCCCGGGGCCAGTAAATCGATTGGCCGTCCAGACGATGCTGCGGCTCGGTATGGAAAGGCCAGACGTATTTCGGATTCGTCAAAAGCTTGCCGATTCCCAGGGGCACACGTACCCAGAAGTCGTTGTGGCGCGGCGCACCGGCCTCAAGCAGCAGGACCTTGGTGTCCGGGCGTTCGGCCAGGCGACGCGCTACTGCGGCACCCGCAGAACCCGCCCCGATAACGATGTAGTCGAAGGATTCAGACTCAGCCATCACGCCACCTCGGCATTCAGCAGCTGTTGCATGGCCCGTGCTTCGAGGCCCATGCGTTCGAATTGATAGTCTGGCATTTCTGCCTGCTCGAATCCTTCTGTGGCCTGGCTGGGTGCCGGCTCCACGATCAGTTCAACAAAGACCGGTCCTTGAAGGCTCTGTATTTCCGGGAAGCGTGCCTCCCAGGTGGCCTCATCCTTGATGACGTACGCATGGAGGTATCCCGCATTGCGTGCGGCTTGTGCAAAATTGAAGCCTTGGGCTGGCGCGTCAAGATTGGCGAGGCCGGTGAATTGGGTGCCGTTCTTGATCACCAGGTGCAGCAGGTTGCTCGGAGCAGCCTGGGCAACCGTGACCAGGCTGCTTAGTTCCATCAACAGGCTGGCATCGCCGTCCACGACGATCACCTTGCGCTGCGGCCGTGCCAGCGCCAATCCCAGACCCAGTCCTGCCGCACCTCCCATGAGTGGCACGGAGCTGAGTCTGGCCTCCTTGGGAGCACGGTCGACATGGCTTGAATCGGCCTCCAAAAGATCAAAGGCCCGCATGGCACCCATGGTCGCAATCACCAGGGAATTCTTGCTACGCTGCGCGGCAATGACACCGCAGGCTTGTTGCACGTTCATCATTTTTTATTTATCTCCAGGATATTGGGGCGCCGACTAGCACAACCGAAGCGGTTCGCTGTTGATGTGCGATCTCGTAGGCCTTCTCGATCCGATCCACATCGGCATCGGAGTCCAGGCAGTTCCAGGGAATTTCCAGAGCATCGAGCACGGGCTCCATGATGCGGACCATCGTGCGGCGCGACTGCTTG
Organism: Comamonas testosteroni; assembly: GCF_000761245.1. Classification (GTDB taxonomy): domain Bacteria; phylum Pseudomonadota; class Gammaproteobacteria; order Burkholderiales; family Burkholderiaceae_C; genus Comamonas; species Comamonas testosteroni_C. The sequence goes on from NZ_AWOR01000089.1 coordinate 119,704, forward strand.
GGGTCCTGGCCGATATTGCTGAACTCGCGCCCAAACTGCCCGACCAGGAACACCAAGGGAATCTGGGCATCCATGCACACAGCACGCAATGTGTTGATGCAGTTGTAGAGTCCCTGGTTCTGCATGACCAACAGGGGTTTGCGGCCGGCAATGGTCAGTCCCGCAGCAGTGGTGACGCATTGGTTTTCGTTGCAGGCATTGAGAACGCGGATGCTCGATGCTTTTTGCAAGTGGGAGTGCAGTGATAATTGCACCCAGTCAGGTACGGTGACAACGTGATCAACGCCTGCGCGCTCTAATGCGCTAACGGCCGTTGAGGCTGTGATAGAAGGAAATGTTGAGGCCACGGGATGCCTGTCACTGAGTTGAAGGTCTGCGCAGTATGCGAACGGGGCCTGTCTCAGTCAGTCTGTCCTCCGACACAGTGATTGAGGGTTTGTTCGTAATGCAGGAAACAACGGTTCGCATCAAGAAGGCCCTCGCCAACGTATCGTGGTTGAGCGCCTGTGGCGAAGCCACTCTTCAGCACCTCGCTGCGCACGCAACGCTGGAGCAGGTCGCCGATGGAACCACCGTGACATGGCGCGGCCGCCAGATGACGCACCTGTTGATTCCTGCGCAAGGAGTGCTGGAGCTGAGCATCACCAACTCGCAAGGCAAGCGTCACGTCATTAACCGGCAGGAACCCGGGCAGGTCTTCGGTTTGATTCCGGTGCTTGAGGATTCCGAGGCGATCCATGACGCCGTGGCACGCGGAGCATGCGAGATCGTGCGCGTGCCGCAAGCGCAGCTATGGCAGGTAATGCGCGCCCATCCTGAGTTGAACGACCAGATCATTCGGCTGCTATGTGCCAGGGCCCGTGATACATACCAGGCCTTGGCGGCACAGACGCTTACGGCGCTGCCCAATCGTCTGGCCCGTGTGCTGCTTTCCCAGGTTCGAGGCACCGGCCCTCACACTCTCGTCATGACCCAAGCCGATTTGGCTGACATGCTGGGAATCACCCGGCAGAGTCTCAATGTGGAACTCAAGCGCCTGGAGCGTCAGGGACTGGTCGATATCGGTCGCGGTCGCATCGACATAACAAACCAAGCACAGCTCGCTCGACTGGCCGCCGATCCAGAGTGAAGGCCGGTTGCGGCCTATGGTTTGCCCGCAAGCTATTTGTCGGATCGCCGACTGACTCATTGAGCAGGTGTGATGAGACTGCTCCCCATCGCAAGCAATTCTCTCGCTTGAGTAGCCAGAAACTCTCTGGCTTGGCGAGATCAGCTTCGAAAGGAGAGCATCTTGGCAATGATTCGACGCCGCACCTTGATCGCCACGGCATTGGCAGTACAGGCGATCCCTCGCATGGCTTGGTCCCAATCCAGCTTTATCAGCCGTCCTTTGAAAATCATTGTTCCCCTGCAGGCGGGGGGCTCGGCTGACATCAGCACACGCCTGATCGCAAACAGTTTGCAGCATCGGCTCAGGCAGCCTGTCATTGTGGACAACAAGCCCGGTGGCAGCTTTGTCATCGGCATGCAGGCACTGGCCATGACGCCTCCCGATGGGCACACGCTGATCTCCATCAATACGGGCATGATGGCTGCACAGGTCACCATGAAGCGCTATGACATGCTGAAGTCTTTGGCGCTAGTCACCCAATACAGCAAGACGCCAACACTTTTTGTCGTTCCTGCGCAATCACGGTTTAGAACCTTCTCTGAACTGATTGCATTTGCCAAAAAGAACCCAGGCAAGCTGAACTTCGGCTCCGTTGGCACCGGCGGATTGGAGCATCTGTGGGTCACGATGCTCGGCAGATCCATGGGGGTGGAGTTCACCCACATTCCGTTCAAGGGGATGCCAGATGCGATTACCGCTCTCGCGCAGGGCGCCCTGGACTTTGTACCTTGCGTGATGTCTTCCGCCCTGCCTTTTGTGCAAAAAGGTACGTTGCGAGCTTTGTGCGTCTTGTCTGATGAGCGGACCCCATTCCTGCCAGATTTGCCTACCATGAGGGAGCAGGGGGGCAGTGTGCCGCCTATGGAGTTCTGGAGCGGTGTGGCCGCTCCTCAAGGGACTCCCTTGGCCGTCTTAGAGCAACTCCGGCAAGAAATCGTGAACGTGATGGCGGAGCCGGACATGAAGCTGCGTATGGATGAAAGAGGTGCAACTATTGTCACGAGCGCAAATGCCGGTGCATTTTCAACGTTGATAAAAGCCGAGCAGTCCTGGATGAGTAAAGTGGCACAAGAAGCCGGCATTCGTGTCGAATAAATTGAGCGCCGATGCGATTGCATGGAAGAATATTCCTGCCCGTAGTGGCGGCTCACAACGCTGGAATGTATGAACAGACAAGCAAGATAGTCCCGCTAACGTAGTGGTAGCCCACAGTCACAAGCAGCCGATCGAGAGAACTTTCTGAGTGTCTGCTTCTGGCCGCTAGCATGAGTCCACGAATGAATCAGGAAGCGGACACCTCGACAGGCGAACTTCGCCAAAGAAGTCAGCTGTCCGCGAGGTCCACGAACCGGTGCCTTCGCTGCACAGCAGACATTGCCGGTGGCAGCTAGAACGACAGCAACGGGTCGTCTCCCGCCCTTCCAGTCGCTGTAAGTGCTTCGCCGCAAGAGCTATGGCGCGTTAATCATCGTCGCTGTGGCGCGAGTTGACGGCACCGCTGTACGGCGGGAGGGGGCGCATCGACTTTGGCAGCCCACGATCTACGAGCCTGGCGTGAAGCCTCAGCGAGGGCATCCGCTGCTCTGCTTGTGACGGCATTCAGCTGGTTGACACCGGCGCCCTGTGCTGGCTTGCCTGCAGGCCTGTCTTTGCAGGGGGCCATCCAATCTCTCCGAAGCCGTTCTCGAGATCCGCTTGCATGCGGCGTTGCCCGCAGACAGGCAGGCGCTTGCAGGCCTGCCGCCGCCCGGCGCTGCGCAGGCCCGACTCCGTGGCGGCAAACACAGGCAAAATGAGGCGCGCTAGGGCCAGTGTGCGGTGCTGTCTCGCAAGATCGCACCCCTGCATGCCTGCATCGAAGAAATGTGACCGGCTCGCTCAAATACAGCAACGACATGAAACTATTTCGCAAGCCTGCTTTTGATCACAGCAACGTCGTTTCCCGTGCCCCCTATGCAATGCTGTTGGTAGGGGGGATTATTGCGCTGTCGATGACAGTGATCTGTACCATCGTCCTCTATCAGAGTCGGCTGGATGCAATGGAGCATGCGATAGAGACATCGCGCAATGTTGCCCTTCTTGCTGAAAACGATGTGGTTCGGAATTTCGAGCTCTATGCACTGTCGTTGCAAGCCGTGGTCGATGGGCTCAACGATTCCGAAGTGATGGCCGCCTCGCCGCATGTGCGTAATGCGGCCTTGTTCGACAAGGCTGCGACCGCGACCTATCTGGGGTCCATCCTGGTTCTTGACGCGGACGGGAAAATTGCCCTTAATGCAGGGGCCGAGAATTCGGGGAATGGGCAATACTCGGATCATGACTTTTTCAAGGTGCACAAAGAGAGCCCAAGCATCGGGCTCTACGTGGGCGACCCTTATTCATCCACGCTGCATGGCGGCTCCCTGAGCATTCCTCTGAGTCGTCGGATTTCCCATGCGGACGGCTCTTTCGCCGGCATTGTGCTGATAGATGTTCAGCTGGAGTACTTTCAGAAACTGTTTTCTGCGCTTTCGCTAGGTAAACACGGATCGCTGGCCTTGATAAGGAAAGATGGAGCCATGATGATGCGGCAGCCCTTCGATGCAAAGGTCATCGGGCGCAATATCCGCAATGCAAGCACGTTCCAGCAGTTCATGTCGGCACCCGAAGGAAGCTTTTCGGATACCTCGTACCTTGATGGTGCCCAACGGGCGTATTACTTTAAGAATCTGCCCAGCTTGCCATTCATCATCATGGTGGCCAAGGCGCATTCCGATATTTACGCGGTCTGGCGACAGAGAGCCTTGCTGATTACCTCTGTCATGGGGACGCTCACGATGGCTTTCATTGGCCTGTCCTTCGCTTTCGGAGTGCAGCTCAAACGTCGCATGCGCGCAGAGTCCGAACTGGCGCTGCTGGCGCGTACCGATGGCCTGACCGGCCTGAACAACCGCCGCAAGCTCGACGAGATCATCGAGTACGAGTGGCACAGGGCCAAAAGAAGTCACAGCGCCTTCTCGCTGCTGTTCGTGGATATCGACTGGTTCAAGGCCTATAACGACACCTACGGGCATCAGGCCGGGGATGCTGTTCTGGCGACCGTGGCGAAATGCATTGGCGAGAATATCCGGCGCCCAGAAGACAGCGCGGCACGTTATGGCGGTGAGGAATTTATCGTGGTGTTGCCGGACACATCTCTGGATGGAGGAGCGCTCATTGCCGAGAATATTCGTGTGGCGATCGCTCAGCTTGCCATTGCGCACACAGGAAGTGAATTCGGGAGCATCACGGTCAGCATCGGTTGTGCAGCCTGGGTGCCGGCAAGAGATCTGGATATGCCGACGATTTTGCGTGCGGCTGACAAAGCGCTGTACAGCGCCAAGATGACGGGCCGTAACAAGGTCGCTTTGTCAAGCGCGTATCCAGCATAGTGCTGCGCAAACCCTTGCCCGGCTCGCTGGCGTGGCGCAAGGGGGCTGGGGTCTGGGGTCTTCCGGACTTGCCTTGCGTTGAAGCGTGCACCCCGGTTCTCGGCCAACGGCGTGTGCCCGGCAAAGAAAACTCTATGCAAAACTGATAGCTTCAAGCGCTTGATTTCAATAGATATCAGCATTGAAAGTATCTGAATTCCCTTGCTGTATTGCGCTGGCAGCTTTCATTTTGATAGTGGCTATCTCGGACCGTTGCTCGGGAGCATGCCTTGCTCAGGCGCATGCCTTGCTCGCGCGCAGTGCCGCAATATCTGCTCTGGCGTAGCCCAGGGATGCGAGCACGGCATCGGTGTGCTGACCGATCCTGGTTCCCGGTGTGGGGCTGCGCGCTGGGGTGCGTGAAAAGCGTGGGGCAGGTGAGGGCTGGCGCTGGGTGCTGCCGTCCACTTCCAGATCGATGAACAGATTGCGCTGGGCGTTGTGCGGATGCGCGGGTGCCTCGGCCAGACTCAGTACCGGGGCAAAGCAGGCATCGCTGCCTTCCAGCGCTTCGCACCACTGTGCCTGCGTCTTCCTGCGCACGATTTCGGCCACGCGGGCCTTGACTTCGGGCCAGTCGGAGTTGTGGTACTGGCGCTTGGGATCGACATCGGTCAGGCCCAGCTTTTGCAGCTGCAAGGCATAGAACTGCGGCTCGATGGCGCCCAGGGTGATGTGCTTGCCATCTGCGCACTCGAACACTTCGTAGAAGGGTGAAGTGCTGAGAAAGTGATTCTGCGCGGGATCGTCCTTCCAGTAGCCCATGCCGCTGCGCATCTGGTGCATCAGGCCGCTCATGGCCGCCACGCCGTCGATCATGGCTGCATCCACCACCTGCCCCCTGCCGGATTGACGTGCCTCGTGCATGGCGCACATGAGGCCGAACAGCAAGAACATGGCACCGCCCGCCATATCGCCCACGATGGTGGGCGGCAGTACGGGAGCCTGGCCGGGGCGCATGGAGGTGGACATCACGCCCGTCAGCGCCACATAGTTGATGTCATGGCCTGCGGCCTGGGACAGGGGGCCGGTCTGGCCCCAGCCGGTGACGCGGCCAAAGACCAGGCGGGGCGCGCGGCGGGCGACTTCCTCGGGGCTGAAGCCCAGGCGCTCCATCACGCCGGGTCTGAAACCCTCGATGAGCGCGTCGGCAGACTCGATCAGCTTCCAGGCGGCGGCGCGTCCGCCCTCGGACTTGAGGTCCAGCGCGATGGACTTCTTGCCCCGGTTCTGCGCCATGCGCGGGTAGCGGGATGCCGCTGCATGGTCTGTGCTGCGCTCGATGAGAATCACTTCGGCACCCATATCGGCCAGCATCATGCCGGCAAAAGGGGCAGGGCCTATGCCTGCAAATTCGATGATACGCATTCCGCTCAAAGGCCCCGGGCTCTGGCCTTGGGAAGGGTGCTCTGTACTCAAGTCGGTCTCCTGTTTTTGTCTGCGACTTTTCTATCTTGTGGATCCCGCCGGTTTTGACTCCGTCCATTTGGAGTATGTCCGGGGGCAAGCCAGGCCAACACTGGACATTTCATAAAAAAAGGAGAGCAAGACATGTCATCAACTCCGATGCGGCGCGCACGGCCACGGGTATGGGGCTGTGCGCGTACGGGGCTGCCAAGGCGGCAGCTATCGGTTTCATCCGCAATCTCTCGGGCGAGGTCGGACCGCACGGCGTGACGGCCAACGCTGTGTCGCTGGGCACCATGAACAACAGGGAAGGCTCGGAGAGGATTGCCAAGAAGGGCACTTCCGTGGGGCGGGCCGGATCGCCCCAGGATGTGGGCGCGGCCGCGAGCTATCTGGCATCGACCGAGGCTGAGTGGGTCAACGGCCAGGTGCTGCCGGTCAACGGCGGCGGTCTGGTGGCCTGAGTTCAACGGCCCGCCCTGCAGCCTTGCGGTGGCTCGAGCCGGGAGGGCCCTTGGTCATTAATGAGACTGAAGAACTGTCGAGCGGGAGAGCGTCAATCCCAAGCGACGGCCATTCTGGCGGCACCAACTGCTTTGCCGCTCTGAGCCGTAAACCATGCGCCGGCAAGTTCGGTTCCGACGGGTTCTTCTCATAGTCTGCCCCTAGTCCGAATCAGGTAGGTTTGGGCAAAAGCCGTATGGCAATCTGAATAAGCACTCGATAACAACCTGGTGATGTGAGGAAAGCAGATGGAGGCATTGATCTTCGACCATGTCCGTACCCCCCGAGGCAAGGGCAAGCCGGATGGAGCATTGCATGAGGTGACGCCGGTGTGGTTGGCAGCGCAGCCGCTGGTGGCGCTGCGTGAGCGCAATCGGCTCGATACGGCGGTGGTGGACGACGTGGTCATGGGCTGCGTGGTGCCAGTGGGCGAGCAGGGGGGCAATGTGGGCCGCATGGCGGTGCTGCAGGCCGACTATGCACAGAGCGTGGCTGGCGTGCAGCTCAATCGCTACTGCGGCTCGGGCCTGGAGGCGGTGAGCTTTGCTGCGGCCAAGGTAATGGCCGGTCAGGCCGATATGACCATTGGTGCCGGCGTGGAGATGATGTCCCGAGTGCCCATGGGCTCCGATGGCGGCGCCTGGGCGCAGGACCCGCAACTGGCCAGCAAGACCTATTTCGTGATGCAGGGCATCTCGGCCGATCTGCTGGCATCGCTGCGCGGCCACAGCCGCCATGATCTGGATGCGTACTCGGCCGAAAGCCATCGTCGTGCGGCCACGGCCTGGGCGCAGGGGCACTTCGACAAATCGGTGGTGCCCGTCAAGGATTTCCTGGGCATGACGCTGCTGGAAAAGGACGAGACCATTCGAGCCGAGACCACAGCGCAGTCCCTGGCCGCGCTCAAGCCCGCGTTTACCGAGATGGGCCAGAAGTACGGCTACGACAGCGTGGCGCTGCAGCGCTATCCGCAGCTCGAACAAATTCACCATCACCACCATGCAGGCAACAGCTCGGGCATTGTCGACGGTGCGGCTGCCGTGCTGATCGGCACGGCCGAGGCCGGTGCCAGGCAGGGCATGAAGCCCAGGGCCCGCATCCGCGCCTTTGCCAGCATAGGCTCCGAGCCAACCCTGATGCTGGACGGCCCGGCCCATGCCGCGCACAAGGCTTTGGCTCGGGCACGCATGCAGGCTTCGGACATCGATCTGTGGGAGCTCAACGAGGCCTTTGCCACGGTGGTGCTGACCATGATGGAGGAGCTGAACATTCCCCATGAGCGCATGAACGTCAACGGCGGAGCGATTGCCATGGGCCACCCGCTGGGGGCGACGGGCGCCATGATTCTGGGCACGGTGCTGGACGAGCTGGAGCGCACCGGCAAGCGCACGGCGCTGATCAGCCTGTGCGTGGCGGCGGGCATGGGCTCGGCCATGATCATCGAGCGCGTGTGAGTGAGGGAGCACAAGTCATGACAACGGAAATCATTCGCTACGCCGTAGATGAGGACGGCATTGCCACGCTGACGCTGGACTACCCCGGCAAGACCATGAATGTGATCGACCAGGCCTTCATGGACAGCCTGGAGGCCTGTATCGCACGCATGCAAGGCGACGGCAGGGTGCGCGGCGGCATCATCACCTCGGGCAAGGACAGCTTTGTCGCGGGGGCCGACCTGATGGGCATGGAGGCCAACATCGACGCCATGGCAGACATGCCCATCGAGGAGCTGTTCGCCTCCTGCGCATCGCTGTCCAGGCTGCTGCGCAAGCTGGAGACCCAGGGCAAGCCGCTGGTGGCGGCCATCAACGGCATGGCATTGGGCGGCGGCTATGAAATCTGCCTGGCCTGCCACCACCGCATTGCAGCCGATGCACCCACGGTCATGGTCGGTCTGCCCGAGGCGCAGGTGGGCTTGCTGCCCGGCGCCGGCGGCACCCAGCGCCTGCCGCGCATGATCGGCATTCTGGCTGCCATGCCCTTTCTGATGGAAGGCAAGCAGCTGCAGGCCGTGAAGGCCAGGGAAGCCGGTCTGGTGGACGAAGTGGTGGCTCCCGAGCAGTTGCTCGGCGCTGCCAAGGCCTGGCTGCTGGCCAGGCCCACGGCGGTGCAGCCCTGGGATGTGAAAGGCTTTCGCATCCCGGGAGGCGGCCCGCTGGATGCGCGCGTGACCCCGGCTTTCGTGGTGGGCAACACCCTGCTGCAGGCCAAGACCTTTCACAATATGCCGGCGCCGCTGTGCATTCAAAGCTGCATCTACGAAGGCTGCCAGCTGCCCATCGACAAGGGCCTGCGCATCGAGAGCAAGTACATGGCCACGCTGTCGCGCAGTCCCGTGGCGCGCGGCATGATTCGCACGCTCTTCGTGAACAAGACCAAGGCCGAGAAGGGCATGCACCGCCCCGCAGGTTTTGAGCCTTTCCAATGCCGCAAGCTGGGTTTGATAGGCGCAGGCATGATGGGGGCGGGCATTGCCCTGGTGGCAGCGCAGCGCGGTATCGAAGTAGTGTTGATCGACAGGGATCAGGCGGCTGCCGAGAAAGGCAAGCAGTACTCCGAAAAAGTGCTGACCAAGCAGGTGGACAAGGGCCGTCAGACGCGTGAGAAGGCCGACGCCATTCTGGCGCGCATCATGCCCGGCACCGATTACGAGCTGCTGCGCGATGCCGATATGGTGGTCGAAGCCGTGTTCGAAGACCGCGCCATCAAGGCCGAAGTGACCCGTAAGCTGGACGCCGTGCTGCCGCCCGGCTGCGTGCTGGCCAGCAACACCTCGGCCCTGCCCATCAGCCTGCTGGCGCAGGCGAGCGATAGGCCCGATCGCTTCATCGGTCTGCATTTCTTTTCGCCGGCCGACAAGATGCCGCTGGTGGAAGTCATTCGCGGCAAGCAGACATCGGATGCCACGCTGGCGCAGGCACTGGACTTCGTGGCTCAGCTCAAGAAGACGCCTATTGTCGTCAACGACAGGCGCGGCTTTTTCACCAGCCGCTTCATCGGCGCGTTTGTGGATGACGCCATCGGCATGGTGGCCGAAGGCATTGCCCCTGCATTGATAGAGAACTGTGCAAAGCATGCGGGCATGCCCGTGGGGCCGCTGGCGATTACCGACGAGCTGTCGATTGATCTGTCCAGGCATGCGGGCGAATCCCAGGCCAAGGAGTTCCCAGGGGAGTACAGGCCCGGTCGCTCCGTGCCGGTGATCGGCAAGCTGTTCGAGCTGGGCCGCCTGGGCCGCAAGGTGGGCAAGGGCTTCTATGACTACGATGAAAGCGGCAAGCGCATCTGGCCGGGCCTGGCCGGGCATTACCCGCTAAAAGACCTGCAGCCCAGCGCCCACGACCTCAAGCAGCGCATTCTCTATGTGCAGGCCGTCGAAGGAGCGCGTGCCATGGAAGAGGGCGTGCTGCTGGCTCCGGCCGACGGCGACATCGGCTCGATTCTGGGCGTGGGCTTTCCGGCCTACACAGGCGGCCCGTTCTGCTTTATCGACGGCATTGGAGTGGCGCAGTTCGTGGCTGAGGCCGATCGCCTGGCAGATCTGTTCGGCGAGCAACTGCGCCCACCGCAGCTGCTGCGCGATATGGCGGCCAGGGGGCAGACCTTCTACGGCAAAACTGCCAGGCCCTGAGCACAGCCCAAAGGGTGGGCGGGCGCGCTCACCCGCTATCGGCTCGGCACAGTCACTCATCCAATAACAATCAATGGAGACAGGCCATGGATGAAGTCTTTGATTACATCGTCATCGGCGCAGGCTCGGCCGGTGGCACTCTGGCGGCAAGGCTGAGCGAGAACCGCGAGCACAAGGTGCTGCTGCTCGAAGGCGGCGCGAGCCACAAGGATCTGCTGGTTTCCATGCCTTCGGGTTGGGGCCAGATGATCAACAGCTCCCGCTATTCCTGGGGGCACGAAACGGAGCCCGAGCAGTACGCAGCCAAGCGCCGCATCAGCCTGCCGCGAGGCAAGCGCCTGGGGGGCTCATCTTCCATCAACGGCATGATCTATGTGCGCGGCGATCGGGCGGACTTCGACAGCTGGGCTGAGCAAGGAGCGGCGGGCTGGAGCTATGAGGAGTTGCTGCCCTACTTTGTGCGCACCGAAGACCAGCAGCGCAGCGAACAGGAATTCACCCGGCCCTGGCACGGGCGCGGCGGGCCACTGACGGCCAACAATCTGCACAACCCACATCCGGTATCGCTGGCCATGGTGCAGGCCGCCATTCAAGCCGGCATGCCCGCTTGCAAGGATTTCAATAACGGCCATCCCGACGGGGCAGGGCTGTTTCAGGTCAATGTCAAGAATGGTCAGCGCTCGTCGGTGGCCAGGAACGCCATCGAGCCCGCCATGCAGCGGCGCAATCTGGATGTGCGCATGCAGGTGCTGGTCACCCGCATAGGTCTGGACGGGCTGCGCGCCAGCACGGTGCACTGGAAGGACAAGGCTGGCGCAAGCCACGCAGCTCGCGCCAGCAAGGAAGTCCTGCTGTGTGCAGGGGCCCTGCAATCGCCCCAGTTGCTGATGCTTTCAGGCATTGGCCCGGTAGCGCACCTGCAGGAGATGGGAATTGAGGTCAAGGTGGATCTGCCCGGGGTGGGCGCCAATCTGCAGGACCATGCGATTGTCCCCATGTCCTGGCGCATGAAGGCTGGAACGCCCAGCCTCAACCGCTCACTGCGCGGTCTGGGTATTGGCGCTTCGCTCATTCAGTACCTGCTGACCAGGCAGGGTGCCATGGCCATGCCGGCTTCGGAGTTTGCCGCATGGTTCCGCAGTGACTCCAGCCTGCCCTATAACGACATCCAGATTCACGGCCTGCCTGTGACCGGCGATATCGAGGGGTATATGCAGGGCGGCAAGAACTACCGCACCGAAGCCTTCCCCGGCATGACGATGGCGCCCTATCAGGTGCGGCCCTATTCACGCGGCCAGCTCAGGCTCAGGAGCAGCAAGCCCGAGGAGCTGGCCAGCATTCGCATGAACTTTCTGCACGACGAGCGTGACCGCAAGGCGCTGCTCCATGGAGTACGCATGGCCAGCAGGATTGCCCACCAGCCCGCGCTGGCCGGCCTGATCGAGACGCAGACGCGCCCGGCACCTGGCCTGCAAAGCGACGAGGAGCTGCTGGACTGGATCTCCATGTACATGGGATCGGGCCACCACGCCAGCGGCAGCTGCCGCATGGGTCATGCAGCCGATCTGCGAAGCGTGGTCACGCCCGACCTCCGGGTCAAGGGCGTGCAGGGTCTGCGCGTGATCGATGCCTCGGTCATGCCGCATCTGGTGTCGGGCAACACGAATGCTGCATCGGTGGTGATTGGCGACAAGGGCGCAGATCTGGTGCTGGGCCTGGAGCCACCCGCAGCAAGGCGGTGGAATGTGGCAGCCGTGCTGCCGGATGGCGCATGCGCCGGCGCGGCGGTTTGAGCTTTGGAAGAATGGGTGGAGACAAAAAGATGAACTTCGACTTCAGTGACGACCAGAACGCCTTGCGCAACGAGATACGCAAATTCCTGACGCGCGAATCGCCGCTGACGCAGGCGCGTGCCTTGCTCGAGGGCGAGGGTCACCACGCCCAGGACGTATGGAGCGGCATGGCCCAGCTGGGTGTGACCAGCCTGATGCTGCCGCAGGACTGTGGCGGTATCGGCCTCGGCACCATGGAAATGTGCGTGGTGGCCGAAGAAGTGGGCCGCCAGCTTAGCCCCGTGCCTCTGGCATCGACCATGTATCTGGCAGTGCAGGCAGTCTTGCTATCTACACAGGAGCAGTCTGCGCAACGACGGCAATGGTTGCTGCCGGTTTCGGGTGGAAGCATTGGCTGCCTGGCAGCGCCGACGCACGGGCAAGAGCCCCCATACGGTCTGCCCCTGTTTGACGGCAAGACCTTGAAGGGCGATTGCCCGTTGGTGGCCGACGGCATGGCCGCGCAATGGGGTGTGGCGCTGGCGCGCAATGCGACAGGGGCGGATGTGCTGGTGGCCTTCAGGTGTGATGGCTCGGTGCAGCGTAAGAAACTCAAGACGCTGGATCCTTCCAAGCCCTATGCCTTGTTGCGCTTTGACGGCACGGCGGCCGAGCAACTTGACGGAGCCAGAGGCGCTGCTCAGGTGCTGGCACGCGTGCGCAATCGTGCTGCCGTGATGCTGGCCTTTGAAGAGCTGGGAGCAGCCGACGCCGCGCTGGAGATGGCCTGCAGCTATGCCAGGGAGCGCAAGGCCTTTGGCCGCCCCATTGGGTCCTATCAGGGCATCAAGCACAAACTGGCCAATCTCTACACCAACAACCAGCTGGCCCGTGCGCATTGCTACTACGGAGCCTGGGCGCTGGCGGCAGACATGGCTCTGGCTGATGGTGCGCCCGAGTTGCCCGGCGCAGCCGCCGCAGCACGCGTGAGCAGCACTCAGGCGCTGTCGGATGCCGCGCAGGAAAACCTGCACACCCACGGCGGCATGGGCTATACATGGGAGCTGGATTGCCATCTGTTCTACCGCCGTGCGCGCCAGCAGGCCGTGGAGCTGGGCAGTATCCATGCCTGGCGCGAGCAGGTGGCGCTCGAGTTGCAAAAACGGTTGCTCGCTGCAGCGCCGGCGGCGCCTGTACGGAGCGCGACCCAGGCCGACAGCCAGTCCATGGACTTTGGGGACACGCCCGAAGAAGCCGCCTTCCGCGCCGAATGCCGCGCCTGGCTGCAAGCCAATGCCGAGCCCAAGGCAAGTGCCGACGACTACTTCGGCCGTGACATGAATGCCGAGCAGCGCATGGAAGCCGCCCGGCTCTGGCAGGGCAAGAAGGCGGCAGCGGGTTTTGGTGCGATTACCTGGCCCAAGTTGCTGGGCGGCCGGGGCGGCACACCCATGCAGGAGCTGATCTGGCGCCAGGAGGAGGGGCGGGCCAAAGTGCCCACGGGCATGTTCAATGTGAGCCTGGGCATGGTGCTGCCATCGGTGCTGGCACATGCCAGTCCCGAAGTGCTGGCCCTGCATGTGCCCCCGGCGCTGAGTGGAAAGAACCTTTGGTGCCAGCTGTTGAGCGAGCCGGGTGCCGGCTCCGATCTGGGCATGGTGCGCACACGTGCCGAGCGCGCGACCGATGGCCGCCAGGGATGGATCGTCAATGGCCAGAAGGTCTGGACCTCTCTGGCGCAGTTTGCCCAGTTTGGTCTGGTGCTGGCAAGGACCAATCCGCAGGCGAGCAAGTTTGAAGGGTTGACTACCTTCTTCCTCGATATGCGCTCGCCCGGCATTGCCGTGCGCCCGATTCGCCAGGCAGGCGGCGAGTCCGAGTTCAACGAGGTGTTCTTCGAGGACGTGTTCGTGCCCGATAGTCAGATGGTGGGCAAGCTGGGCGGTGGCTGGAAGGTCACGCTGACAGGCTTGATGGCAGAGCGCCTGGCCATTGGCGCAGTGATGCCGGCCGAGCTGTGGCGCACCACGGCTGGCCTTCTGGCCGATCATCGATTTGACGGCAAGCCGGCGCTGCAGGACGGTCGCCTGCGCGAGCGCTGGGCCGACCTCTATCTGAAGGAGCAGGCGCTATGGCTGCTGCAGTGCCGCGCGCTGACGGCGCTGAGCAAGGGGCGCCAGCCCGGCCCCGAGATGAGCGGTGCCAAGAACGTGGCAGCTGCCGCGCTGCAGTCCTTCAGCTATTTCGCCATCGACTTGCTGGGCGAGCGCGGCGTGCTGGCCGCCAGCGAACTTGGCGAGCGTTTTGCCATGGTGGAGCGCCTGTGGTTCGGCTCTGCCGGCATGCGCATTGCGGGCGGTACCGACGAGGTGGTGCTCAACAGCATTGGCGAACGCGTTCTGGGGCTGGCTGCCGAGCCCCGTGTGGACAAGGACCTTCCCTTCTGCGAACTGCTTGCCTAGTGACTTGGCGCGGCACACCGCAATGTGCCGCGTCCTTTTTACTGGGCATACAAGGCTCGATTCAATCCACGTGGCGGAGATCACGTTTTTCAGGAGACAGGAAATGAGTGCATCTGCTGCGGACCGAGTGCCGCAAGCTGCTTCGGCCAGGGTGAGGCCGGCGAGCAATGTGACGGGCTGGCGTCGTCACTATCTGCTGCTGGTGCTGTTGCTCGTCTATGGCGTGAGCATGATAGACCGTCAGATCATGGGCGTGCTGATTCAGCCCATCAAGCAGGAGATGGGGGTTTCGGACAGCGCCATGGGCCTGCTCACGGGTCTGGCCTTTGCTTTGTTCTACAGCATTCTGGCCGTCCCCTTTGGCCGCTTTGCCGACCGTACCAACCGCCGCAACCTGATTGCCTGGTGCTGCGCCGGCTGGAGCGTTGCCACGGGTTTTTGCGGCATGGCGGTGGGCTTTTGGAGCCTGACGGCCGCTCGTGTGGGCGTGGCTGTGGGCGAGGCTGGCAGCACGGCGGCATCGACCACCATGATCGCCGACGTCTACCCGCCCGAGCAGCGCAGCCGAGCCATGAGCGTGTTCAGCCTGGGCCCGCATCTGGGATCGCTGGTGGGTCTGGGCGTGGGAGCCTGGATTGCCCAGCACCATGGTTGGCGTACGGCCTTTTTGTGGCTGTCTGTGCCCGGCGTTCTGATCGCTTTGATGCTGCGCTTGACTTGCCGTGAGCCCTTGCGCGGCGCGCAGGAAGGTCGTGCCGTGGTGCAGGCAGCAACCGAGAAGTTCAGCGAGGTGATGTCGGCCCTGGTGCGCAACAAGGCGTTCGTGGGGCTGGGGCTGGCCAGCATGCTGATGGCGTTCTCGGGCTATGCGATCGGCATGTGGAATACCGCGTTTTTGGTGCGCTCCCATGGCCTTGAGCTCAAGGACGCTGGCGCGATCATGGGATTTATCGGCGGGCCGGGGGCGATTTTTGGGGCTTTGCTCAGCGGCTGGGTCACCGATCTGATGGCAAGGAGGAATGTGCGCTGGCAGATTGGCGTTCCGGTTCTGGGTACGCTGATTTCGATTCCGCTGGGGCTGGCTTTCTATCTGAATGACTCTGCGGGACAGTGGACGCTGGCCGGCGTGCAGATTCCGCATGCGATTGCCTACTACGGCTTGTTCGCCATCTTCTCCAGCTTCTGGACCGCGCCGGTGTTTGCTGCACTGACCAATGTGATTGCCTCCAGCCGTCTGGCGACTTCGCTGTCCATCTACAACCTGCTGCTGACTGCAGTTGGCGGTGGTCTGGGACCTCTGGCGGTGGGTCTGCTCAGCGATGCATTCATCGTTCGGGCGGGTAGTGAATCGCTGCGCTGGGCGCTGGTTTGCATGCTCGCCTTTTATGCGCTTGCGCTGCTGATCTATGTCTGGACCATCAAGCCCTATGCATCGATGGTGACTGCGAAAAAGATCGCTTGAGGCGATCTGGAAGAAGGCGATGGAGTGAACTTTCGCTGAGATTCTGATTTTTTCGATCAGGCCTCGGGAAATGCCTTGGCGCCAGATTTTTAAGGGTAGGTGCTGTTGGGTGTGGCTTGCCTATCTGCGAGCATGCACCCACGAAACCACAAGGGTCTGCACCAGGTTCAAGTGGACGATGAATGTGGACAGACCGTCGTCGAGCATTGCAGCACCTGCGGGACAAGTGGATTCGTAGAACGGGAAGACAGACGGAGACAAGAGATGACACGGACCTTCAATCTGGCCGATATTTTCGAGTTGGTGGTGCAAGCTGTGCCGGATCGCATTGCCTTTGGCTGCGGCAGCCAGAAGCTCAGCTTCAAGCAGCTCGATGAGCGAGCCAATCAGCTGGGCAGTGCGCTGCGTGCGCGTGGCATAGGACGGGGCGACAACGTCGGCATCCAGCTCTACAACTGCGCCGAGTATCTGGAGGCCTTTTTCGCCTGCAGCAAGATCGGAGCCGTGCCGGTCAACGTCAACTATCGCTATGTGGCCGATGAACTTCAGGGGCTGTTCAACAGCCTGGATCTGCGCGGCCTGGTCTATGGCGCGGACTTCGATGCGTCGGTGCTGGAAGTCATTGCCTTGGTGCCCACTTTGCGCCTGGCGCTGCGGGTTGGCGAGGAGCGTCATGGCCTGCCCAGGACAGTGCAACCCTACGAACGCGTGCTGGCCGAAGGTGGACGGGAGCTCACGGACTCCGAGCGCAGCGAAGACGATATCTTCATGCTCTGCACCGGCGGCACCACGGGGCTGCCCAAGGGCGTGATGTGGCCGCATAAATCCTTGTTCATGGGAGCCTTGGGCGGTGGCGGCTATTACTTTCGCCGACCTCCCATCGAAAAGCCGGAGGAGCTGCTGCAGCTGGTGCCCAACGGCCCGGCGCTGGCCTATCTGGCGGTGGCCCCGCTCATGCATGGCGCAGCCATGTGGGCCACCCTGATCAGCCTGTTTTCCGGGCATCCGGTCTATGTGAACGATCGCAAGCACTTTGATCCCGTACACATGCTGGATCTGATCGAGCATCACCAGATCAATGTGATGGCCGTGGTTGGCGATGCCATGGCCTTGCCCATCATCCAGGCGCTGGAGAAAAACCCCGGGCGCTGGCCTCTGAAGTCACTGATGATCTTCGGCAACGGCGGTGCCGTGTTTTCGCGTCATCTGCAGGAGCGGCTGCTGCTGCAGGTGCCTCATCTGGTGCTCAACAACGGCATGGCCAGCTCCGAATCCGGTGTCTTGGGCGGAGGGGAGAAAACGCCCGAGGGCGAAGGCTTTATGCGCATCGCGCCGCGTCCCGACCTCAGCGTGATCTCCGAAGATCTGCGCATTCTGACTCAGTCAGGGGAGGAGGGCATTCTTTCGCGCCGTGGTCATATGCCCCTGGGCTATTACGGAGATCCCAAGAAAACGGCCGAGACCTTTGTGATGGTCGAGGGCAGTCGCTGGGTGTTGACAGGGGACAGGGCCCGCATCGACACCACGGGTGAATATGTGGTGCTGGGCCGTGGCTCGCAGTGCATCAACACAGGAGGCGAGAAGGTCTACCCCGAAGAGGTGGAGGAAACCGCGCGCCGCTACCCGCCGGTTCAGGATGTGGTGGTCGTGGGCCTTGCTGACGAGCGCTGGGGCAGCAAGGTGGTGGCTGTGGTGCAGGTGCAGCAGGGCCACGAGTTCGATCTGCAGGAGTTTGAAAAGATCTGCCGCAGCAATCTGTCGGGCTACAAGCTGCCGCGTGCCGTGTATCTGGTCCCGGAAGTCAAGCGCAGCCCGGCAGGCAAGGCGGATTACCGTTGGGCCAAGGCCTATGCGGCGGAGCATGAACCGTTGAGCGCCATAGAGGCCTGAACCGGAGGGAAGAGCAGTTACAGACCGCACAAAGGATACCCTGTTCGTCGCGCCCGACGACGGGATTTAAAGGAGGCCCCGGCCTCCTTCTTTTTTATCTTCAGCGTGGCGCAGCGCAGATCCGGCGCGCCGTCTTCTCTGACTTCAGCGCCACAAAGGCCTTGGCCCGCGTGTCATAGCGGTGTGCAATCACATACTGGCTGCAGCGATCCGAATAGCGCGCGCAGGTCTGCATGGCAATGCAAAGATGGGGCCCGTTTGCCCAGACCTTGGCGGGCGGCCGGTCGTAAATGCCTTCGTACAGCGTCTGCTCCTGCGCTCCTTCGTCATTCCATCTGGCCACGATTTCAGAAGAGAAATGGTCAAAGCCTGCGCTGCTGTAGCCCACCTCGTAGTCAATCGTGCCCAGCCTGGTGATGGAAGTGCGGCCTGTGACCTGCTGTTCCCAGGCCGTAGCTTCCTGCGCGCTGCAAGGCATGACGCAAAAGCTCAGCAGCATGAGCCACGTCGGGATACGGAACTTGCGCAAATGCATGGGGTATGGACATGGAAGATGACGGGGTCACTATATCGCTGGCATCTGCATGGCGTGGACACGATCTGCTGATGGGCATGCTCGAGGCGCATGGTTGGGGCGCCTGGTCGAGGCGCCCGATCTCTGCGAAGGAGGCCAGGGAGTATGGCGGCTTGCAAGCAGGGCGGGCCTGGCAAGGCAAGGCAAGGCAAGGCAAGGCCTATGAGGGTTAGGTAATCGTCCGTTGGGACGATGTGAGGGCGGCTGCTCATGACCACGATGCTCAAGGCGGCGCTATCGAGCTGGACATGGATGCGGCCGCAATCTCATCCTCTGCTTTTCAGCCTGCGTCTGATGGGCCCGGAGGTTTGTCCAAGCGTCATTGAAAAGGGCGGAGGCATGTCCATGAAAAATGAATCGACGGCAAGCAAGGTGGCCACGTGGGAGCCGGCAACAGCGGCGTGGTATGGGCCAAGGTGCTCGGCCAGCAAGGGCTGGATGTGGCGGTGTTCGAGACGGGCAGCCAGCTGGGCGGGCTATGGATTTTCGGCAACGACAACGGTATGAGTTCCATCTGCCGCTCTCTGAACATCAACACCAGCACCAGCACCAGCACCAGCAACAGCACCAGCAACAGCATGGTGCAGTTGCCGGACTGCCCATGAGCGACTGCGTGGCGGTGCTGCAGGCGTCTGCGGGTCAGTGCGGCATGGCGCTGCACATCAGGGTGTGAGACGCGCACAAAGACCTGCTCCCGCGCTCCTCGCGTCCGAGGGTAGGCAACGCTGCTGAGGCGTGAGCAGCGGCGAGAGCCATGACGTGATGCAAAAAACCAAGAAAACAATGACAAACAACAATCATCAAAGCTCATCAAGAGTGTATGTGCTGGCGCTGCTGACGGCCCTGTCTGCCCTGACCTTCATGGACCGGCAGATCCTGGCTGTGCTGCTGCAGCCCATCAAGCAGGAGTTCGGCTTCTCGGACTTGCAGATCGGCCTGATCACCGGACTCGGTTTTGCGCTGACTTTCGCAGTGCTGGGCATTCCTCTGGGACGACTGGCAGACAGACAAGAGCGCCGCAGCCTGATTGCCTGGTGCCGTGGCGTTGGTGGCAGCGTTGCGGCGCTGGGCGCGCTGGCCACTGGTTCGGGTGGACTGACTGCATCGCGCGCCGGTGCCGCATTGGGGGATGCCGGTGGCGGCGCTGCGTCCATGTCCATCCTGGCAGATCTGTACAAGCCCCATGAGCGCTCGCGTGCCATGAGTGTTTTTGGTGTCGGCAATGCGATGGGCGCCTTGCTGGCCTTGCTTCTGGGGCCGTTGTTTGCCGAGTGGTGGGGGTGGCGTGTGACCATGGTCATCATCGGTGTGGCCATCATGGTCCTGTCCCTGGTGCTGCGCCTGAGTATCAGCGAGCCCGTTCGGGCCATCCCGCAGGTGATCTCCGACCCACAGGACGGCGGCCGGCAGCAGGCCAAATCTGCCGTCGCCTTGATATGGAAAGAGCCGGTGACCCGGTTTTTAATCGTGGGCGCTGCTTGTGTCCTGATCGCGGGAATCTCGATCGGTGCCTGGAATGTGGCGTTGCTTGCGCGGCGTTTCGATCTCAGTCTCAAACAGGCGGGGACCATTTCTGCAGGGGCCGCTGTGCTCTCGGTCTCGGGCAGCCTGTTCTCTGGCTGGTTGACGGACCGGCTGGCGCGCAGCGATGTGCGCTGGCAGATTCGCATCCCCGTGATCGGAACCAGCCTGGCCATGGTGCTGGGTTTCGGCTATCTGCTGGTGGGCTCGGACATGTTCATGCTGTCCATGGCCTGCATGTTGATGTATTCGTTCTTCACATCCTGGTGGGCTCCGGCCACCTACGCGGCCCTGAGTCTGGTCGTGCCGACCGAGCGGCGAGCCACGGCCAGCGCCATGGTGCTGATGGCCGGAGCCCTGCTGGGCAACGGAGTGGGGCCTATCGTGGCCGGCTGGCTCAGTGATGTGCTCAACGCCGTTGCGCCCGGCCAAGGCCTGCGCTATGCCATGGCGATCATGATGTGCACGCTGTTGCCGGCGGTATGGGCGTTTTACCGTGCTCTGCAGCATTACCCCGGCGCCTATCGCAAGGCCCACGCACCCGTGGCCGTTGCCGCATAAAGGCGGAAGAAGTGAGCGAGAAGGATTCTTGCGTCGTCTGGAAGATGATCTATCTGGCGCGGCGCAACCCGGCGCTGCGCCCGGAGGAATTCGCGCAGGCCTGGCGCGAGCATTCCGCGCTGGGCCGTCTGTGCCGCAACGTGGGTCAGCGCGTCAAGGCCGTGGCCCAGTGCTCACGACATCTGCAGGCAGGTGCCGCAGAGCTGAACAAGGACTATGACGGCGTCAACCTCATGGTGCTGGCACAGCGCGAAGCAGGCTCTGCGATCTGGTGCGACCCGGAAACCCTGGCCGTCATGCGTCCCGACGAGCCGCGCGTGTTTGCCGACTATGTGCGCAATTTCTCGCTGCTATGCCGTCAGCAGGTGTTGCGTGGCAGCCTGTGCGTAGATGTCCTGCCGCAGCAAAAGCAAGTCATGCTGATCGGCTTTTTGCAGCGCAGCGACGTCTGGCGTGGTGCTGCGGCCTTGCCGGAGATTTGTCCACCGCAGTGGCAAAGCGCTGCTCTGGGCCAGGCCAGCCGCATTGTCTGCAACACCATCGATGAGCAGCCACCTTCCGGCTACGGCTACCGCCATGTGGTCGAGTGGTGGTTTGACTCGGTGGAGCAGGCGCAGGCGGCAGCGGCTTCACTCGATGTCTCGGCCCATGCGCAGGACGGCGAGCTTGGCTGGGGCGAACATGTCTTCATGCTGACAGAGGTGACGCACGCCAGACCTTGAGGACCTGAAAAAATAGTAGCTTCTTGCGCTTTATGAATAAGGATTTCAATATGTTTTGTATTGAATTTCCTTTTGGATAAAGCGCTGGCAGCTATGTTTTTTAATTGGATCCCTTCCTCCAGCAAAAAGGCCCATGCAAGTGCATGGGCCTTTTGCCTTGGAGGTTCTCGGGATCAGGCTGTCGCTTCCTCGGCCTCCTGGGTATAGGCCACCATTCCGCGCGGAATGTACCTGCCTTCGCACTGGTCCAGATATTCGGCAGCCTTGGCGCGCGGGTTGTAGAACTGCTTGTACCAGATGCGGGCCTTGAGGAAGGCGCCGTCGCTGGGGATGAACAGCGGGTTCAGGCAGGGTGCCTTTTGCGACCAGACTTCGAAGTCCTGGGCAAAGGCCAGGCGGCTGGAGTCCTGGTACTGTTTGGCCGCGATTTCATCCGCCTTGGTGGGCAGGCCGCCATGCGCGGTCTTAACCAGCAGGTTGTGCCAGACCTTGATCCTGCCGTCCTCGATGGGGGTATGCATGATCATCATGAAGGAGTTGAACATGCCGCTGACCTTGGAGACCAGGATGGCGGGGCCGTGGTACCAGGTGTCGGTGTGCAGATCGCTGCTGGCACCGCCTTCGCCCACCAGGGTGCGGTGACCGCCGCACTGGCGCTGGATGGCGTTGTGGCCCTTGAATTCGTTCTCGAAGCGCGCCACGGTGGAGCCGTGGATGGGGCTGAGGTGACCATAGTCGGCAATATTGTCCACGACCTCCATGGGGTGCTGGTTCAGCTCGCCCAGGTAGTCCCACTGGCCGTTGACATAGGTCTCGTCATGCCAGTCGCCAAAAGTGGGCAGATCGTAGTCGGGCTCGCCGCCTTCGGGATCGAACCAGACCCAGATGGCGCCGTACTGCTCGACCACCTTCCAGCTCTTGACCGCGGCCGCGGCCGGAATGGCGCCGTCGTGATAGGGGATGTGGTTGCACTTGCCGTCCGCGCCGAAGCGCCAGCCGTGGTAGGGGCAGCGGATGCCGTCGCCTTCCACATTGCTGCCGCCGCCGTCGATCACCACATAGCTGGTGGCATTGGGCGCTGCCAGATGGGTCTTCATATGGGGGCAGTAAGCGTCCAGCAGCACGACCTTGCCGCTTTCGCGGCCACGGTACAGCGCGAAATCCTGGCCGAAGAAGCGCACGGCCACGGGCTTGTGGGTGTCGAGCGCACTGGCCTCGGAAATCATGAACCATCCACGTGGGTAGGTGAATTCACCGAGGCGGTAGTCCTTCGTGGTTGCCATTGCAGAGGTCTCCGTATTTAGTTTTGGACGGATGAATCTTCTGGCAAGTGGCGTCGCTGCGCATACTCTGTTTGGACGAGTGAAGGCGCGGCATTGATCTGGCGCAAATCGCACAGGGTTTGCCCTGGGTTGGGTGTTTGCGCACGCTTACATGTTGCTCACGCGGTCGCAGCCACGCGCTCTTTGTGAAGTGGTTGCAGGTCAATCATGGTGTAACTCTTGGCCAGTGGAAAAGCGTCTTTTTCAGTGCCCAGCCAGAACAGTGCCTCAGCAATCTCTTCGGGGGTGGAGGCACCATAGCGCTGAGCCAGCAGGCCGTCTTCGCCCAGCGTGGCCTTGACGGCCTCGGTGCTCACCACGCCGGGGTTGACGCTGAAGGCGCGCACATTCTGCTGCTTGTATTCGGTGTTGATGCAGCCGGCCAGGCGCGCGATGGCGGCCTTGGAGGCTCCATAGGCAAAGCCCCAGCCGCCCTGGTCGGCGGGCACGGGCGGGTTGTACTGGCCCGCAGCCGAGCACACATTGATGATGCGGCCGCCGCCTTGTGCCGCCATGGCCGGCAGCAGGCGCTGGGCCAGATGGAAAGGGGCGATGACATTGCCCTGCATGGAGCGCTGCAGCGACTCGGCCGTTATCTCGGGGATCAGGTGGTTGATCTCGCGGTTCTGGTAGACGGCGTTGTTGATCAGCAGATCGACACGGCCAAAGCGCTTCAGCACAGCGTCGGCGGCCTCGTCCAGGCTGGTGAGGTCCATCAGGTCCATGACATGCGCAAATACCTCGCCCCCTGCGGCCTCAATGGCCTTGGCTGTGGACTCCAGACTGCCGGACAGAAGCTGGCCATTGGGCAGGCGCAGCTGGTTGGCCATCTGCGCACCTTCGGTCAGCGTGCGGGCGGTGATGGCCACGCGCCATCCCTTGATGGCAAAGTGGACGGCGGTTGCCGCGCCAATGCCGCGGCTGGCTCCGGTGATGAGAACTACGGGTTGGCTCATGAGAGTCTCCAATTTTTGAGGATCAGGCGGCATTCATCTGCAACTGCTGCAGGCGCTGCTTATAGGAGCGGATGGCCAACGCGAAGAAAAGCGAAGTGATGACAAGAAGCGAGGTCACGCCCATCAGTGCCCAGCGCAGGCCTTCGGAGCCATGGGTTTGGGCAAAGTAGTCCGACAGGATGCCGGTGACCAGCGGACCCAGGCCCACGCCCAGCAAGGTCATGAAGAGATTGAGAAGTGCCGAGGCAACGCTGCGTTCGGCGGCAGTCACCATCTGGCTGACGGCGCTGTATGAGAGAGTGGCAAACCAGCTCGCAAAAAAGCCGAACAGCAGGGCAAATGCCATGGCATAGGGGACCTTGATGCCGGCAACCGTCCAGAAGTCGGACACGGGCCAGAAAAACACGGCGACGCCTGCAGGCACGGCGCAGAAGGTGCCCATGGCGGCCAGACGCAGCTGCCAGCGCGAGTCGCGCTGGGTCAATCTGTCGCTGAGCCAGCCGCAGAACATGGCGCCGAACACGGCACCCAGGCCGCTGGCCAGGCCGAACACCAGGCCGGCGTGGGAGATGCTCATGCCGTGAATGCGCATGAAAAAGCTCGGCGCCCAGACACCGTAGCCATAACCTGCAATACCGGCCACGCCGCAGGCGATGCAGATATTGCGCAGCGGCGCCATGCCCAGCAAACGCCTGACCTGGCGAAACATTGATTCGCGTGGAGCGCTGCCTTGAGCTGCGGGCCTGGTGCTTTCATAGGCGCCACGTGCCGGTTCCTTGACAAAGAAATACACCAGCAGAGCAAGAATTACGCCCGGAATGCCGAAGGCGAGAAACACGGAGCGCCAGCCGTAATGCTGGGCCACCATGCCGCCGATGACCAGGCCCAGCAGCGTTCCGAGGTTGGGGCCCATCATGAACAGACTGATGGCAAACGAACGCATCTTGGGAGGATACAGGTCCGAGACTATGGACACCGAGGGCGCCATGCCACCGGCTTCGCCCACGGCCACGCTCATGCGGGCCAGCAGCATGTGCCAGTACTGCGTGGCCATGCCGCACGCAGCGGTGGCAAGGCTCCAGATTCCGCAGCACAGGGCCACGATGTTGCGGCGGTTGCGGGTGTCGGCCAGACGCCCCACAGGCACACCCAGCATGGCATAGATCAGACCGAAGGCCAGCCCCGTGAGCAAACCCATCTCGGTGTCGGAGGCGCCGAATTCCTGTTTGACGGGCTCCAGCAAAATAGACAGAACCTGTCGGTCAATGAAGGAGAAAATATAGACCAGCGCCAGAAGGGCGAGGCTGAGATGAGTGCGCCAGCTGACGGCGGGAGGCGGGGTTTGAGGGGTGTGCATGCGCTGCATCGTGCGAGGGGCCTAGGGTTATGCCATCGTCTTTTTGGACGACGACCGCGAAATCCGCAGGTCTGAGCATGTGCCTTCCGTTCATGGCTTTCAAGAGAAGTATCGAGGAGACAAAATGACCCAGACAAATTCGTCCATCGGCATTCGCCAGCTGCTGGACATGCAAAAGCAGGCCTTTATCGAGGAGGCTGCGGTCAGCGCCGATGTGCGCATGCAGCGCATTCAGCAAGTCATCGACATGCTGGTGGAGCACAAGGAGGCGCTTTGCCAGGCCATGGGCGAAGACTTTGGTGGCCGCCCCGCCGTGTTCTCGCTGGCCAATGACATTCTTGGCTCGCTGTCCTCGCTCAAGCATGCACGCGATCACCTCAAGGGCTGGCTGGGTGACTCCGAGCGTCCCAGCGTCAAACCCTTTGACATGTTTGGCGCCACGGCCTGGGTCAGGTACCAGCCCAAGGGCGTGATCGGCATCATAGGCACCTGGAATGCACCTCTGTTCACCTTGCTGTCGCCGCTGGCCTGCGCGTTCGCGGCGGGCAACCGGGCCGTGCTCAAACCTTCCGAAATTGCACCGCGTACGGCCCAGGTGCTGGCCGAGGCCGTGGCCAAGCGCTTTGATCCTCAGGTGCTGGCCGTGGTGCAGGGTGGTCCCGAAGTGGCCGCGGCATTTGCCGAGCAGCCCTGGAACCATCTGGTCTTTACGGGCTCCACCAGCGTGGGCAGGCTCATCATGGCTGCCGCCGCCAGGAACCTGGTGCCCGTGACGCTGGAGCTGGGTGGCAAGTCTCCCGTGCTGGTGGGCGACTCCGCCGACATCGCCAATGCGGCCGAGCGCATCGCCGTAGGCAAGTCGCTCAACTCCGGCCAGCTTTGCGTGTCACCCGACGTGGTCTGGGTGCATGAATCCCGCCTGCAGGCGCTGGCCGATGGCATTGCCTCGCAATATCAGGCGCTGTATCCCTCGGTGACAGGCAACGCAGACATGACGCCCGTGATCAACGAGCGCCACCATGCACGTGTGAAAGCCTATGTCGATGATGCCAAGGCGCGCGGTCTGACCGTGCTGGAAGTCGGTGCCGCGCAAGCCGGAGCAGACCGTCGCCTGCCGCTGGCGCTGGTCATCA
Organism: Comamonas testosteroni; assembly: GCF_000761245.1. Lineage (GTDB taxonomy): Bacteria > Pseudomonadota > Gammaproteobacteria > Burkholderiales > Burkholderiaceae_C > Comamonas > Comamonas testosteroni_C. The sequence goes on from NZ_AWOR01000089.1 coordinate 145,598, forward strand.
ACCCGCCAGCCGAAGCCGAAATCTCTCAGCACGAAATCTTTGGCCCGGCCGTGGTGCTGCGCAGCTTCCTGAACATCCGCGACGCCGTGGCCGCGATCAATGCCGGTGAGCGCCCGCTGGCGCTGTACTACTTCGGCAGCGACGAGACGGAGCAGAACTGGGTGCTGGACAACACGCTGTCCGGCGGCGTCTCCATCAATGATGTGGTCATGCATCCTGCGCTGGAGGATGCACCGTTTGGCGGCGTGGGCGCTTCGGGCATGGGCCACTATCATGGCCGCGAGGGTTTTCTCGAGTTCAGCCATGCCCGCTCCGCCTACAAGGCCGGCAGTCACGACCCGCGTCGCGAGTGGGGCATGCTGCCGCCGTACAACGAGCAGTTCGCACAGATGCTGCAGGCAGCAGTCACTCCTTGAGCCGCTGCGCAGCTTCCCCCTCTGTGCCTCGCGGAAGGGGACGGCAGCCTCGCTGCGGGGCGGCGGGGCGGCGGGGGGGGCCGCGGGCCGCCCTGGGCCCTTGCTTCGCAGTCTCTGATCTGGACCTTGCCTGATTCGCGGCTCTGCCGTGGTGCAGTGCTATCCATTTCAGGGGCTCAACTTTTGCGTGTCGACGCAAGCTGCGGAGGCTGACCATGGGGCTTGTCCCATGGTCCGTTTGGCTGATGTCCTGAAAGCGTTTCGTACAGAGCATGGGCGGCTCAGAACGCAATCATAGGAAGAGACATGAACGAGATTTTTCGCCAGTTTTCGCTGGAGGGGAAGGTGGCCGTGGTGACTGGCGCGGGCAAGGGTATCGGCCGTGCATGCGCTGTCACGCTGGCCAAGGCCGGCGCAGATGTGGCGCTGTTTGCGCGCACCGAGGCGGACCTGCAGGCAGTCAAGGCCGAAATTGAAGCGCTGGGCCGCCGCGCCATTGCCGTGCAGGGCGATGTGAACAAGGAGGAAGATCTGGACAAGCTCATCGTCCGTACCGTGGAGGAGCTGGGCAAGATCAATGTGCTCATCAACAATGTGGGTGGTGGCGGCCCCAACGACCCGCGCAAGGTGGCGGGCAAGGCGGTGGGCGACATGCTGGTGTTCAATGTGGTGCCTGCATACACGCTGATCCAGAAGGCTGCTGCGGCCATGGAGGCTGCGGGCGGCGGAGCCGTGGTCAATATCTCGTCCACGGCCGCACGCTATTCGCAAAAGTACTTCAGCGCCTATGGTGCGGCCAAGGCCGCGCTCAACCAGATGACGCGCTGCCTGGCGCAGGACTTCGGCCCCAGGGTACGGATCAACGCCATCGAGCCCGGCACCATCATGACCGATGCACTGGCACCGTTTCTCACGCCGGATCGCAAGGAGCGCATGGAAAAAACCACACCCATGGCACGCATGGGCCAGCCCGAAGACATTGCCAATGCCGCGCTGTTTCTGGCCAGCCCCGCATCGAGCTGGGTGACTGGCAAAGTGCTGGGGGTGGACGGAGGTGTGGAAGCTCCCAACTTCTGAGTCTGATGACATCGCTCAGGCGGCTGCGACCGCTTGGCACAGGACAAGGGGAGCTTGGCTCCCTTTTTCTATGCCCTGTTGACGATGTCGCTTGAGCCGATTAGCAGCAGGAATCGAGCCGTTGCTTTCCCGGTCAAGCGCAAATGCAACGTCTGCAAGCTGCTGCCCGGATGGCGTGAGCGGTGCTGGCCCGAAGTGGCTTCAGCATGCCATCGCCATCGCCTGAGCCGCCTGTCAGCTGTCTGGTGGCCGGCCGTGGTCATGCCCTGGAGCGGATCTGCTCCTGCATCAGGTCCACGAAGGCCTTGACCTTTGCCGGCCGGAATCGTGCGGTCGGGAACACGGCATGAATGCCCCCCGATGGCAGTTCCCACCTGGGCAGCACCTGTATCAGCGTGCCGTTCTTCAAATCATCGGCCACGGCGAAGTCGGGCAATACCGACAAGCCCGCCCCATGACGCACGGCTTCGCGCACGGCCAGTGTCGCATCGAGCGAGATCACCGGGTGCACCGTCACGCTCTGACGCTCCAGCTCGCTGCGCGAGAAGCTCCAGTTGCAGGGGTCACGCAAGGCCGTGTTCGCGACAAAGGGCAACTCGCTGATGTGCCGCGGCTGTTTGAGCTGCGTCACCTGCCGGCGCAATGAGGCAGCGGCAACCAGCAATTGCCTGAAGCTTCCGATCTGACGGGCCTGCACATTCAAGTGTGAAAGCCAGCCGACGCGGATTGCCAGCTCGACCTGCCCCGACATCAGATCAAGTGGCTGGTCGCTGAACACGGCGTCCACCTTGCATTGGGGATAGTGCCGCGTGAACTCCGTGATGGCCGGCACCACTGCCGTAATGCCATAGTCCAGCGGGGCGGTCAGACGCAAGGTTCCCGAAGGCTCGGCCGCCGCTTCCCCCAGCTCGTCGAAAGCATCACCCGCTTCCTTGAGGATGGATGCGCAGCGTTGATAGAAGATCCGGCCTGCGTCGGTGGCAACGACCTTGCGGGTGGTGCGAGTCAGAAGCGTCGTGTGGAATTCGCTCTCCAGCCTTGCGACCTGCTGGCTGACCACGGCCTTGGTGATGCCCAGCCGGTCCGCGGCCGCCGTGAAACTGCCGGTTTCCACCACGGCCGCAAAGTAGGCCAGGCGCTTGAGATTGGCAAGCTTGCCGGCGACGGATTCTTCTGAATTGTTTGCTATTGACATACAGTTTATCTATTCGATCAGGCTTTTTCTGTCAATGCTTTGTTCCTAAGATCACGGTATTGAAGCAATGGAGCCCTCGGTGACCAAGACCCTGCATTACGTATTCGACCCCCTGTGCGGCTGGTGCTACGGTGCCTCAGCAGCGGTGGCGGCTCTGGGCAAAGCGCCTGGGGTCGAACTGCGCCTGCTGCCCAGCGGCCTTTTCGCAGGCGCAGGTGCACGTCTCATGGACGATGGCTTTGCAGCCTATGCCTGGGGCAACGATCAGCGAATCGAGCGCCTGACGGGCCAGCGCTTTAGCGAGCACTACCGCAGCCATGTGCTGTCGGATCGTCAGCAACTGTTCGACAGCGGCCCGGCCACCCTGGCGCTGAGCGCTGTCAGTCTGTGCACTCCAGAGCGTGAGCTTGACGCCCTTGAGGCCATTCAGCATGCCCGCTTCGTCAATGGCGAGGACATCACGCAACCGGACACGCTGATGGCCGTTCTGCAGGCCCTGGGGCTGGAGCAGGCTGCTGCAAGCCTGCTGCGCTCTGATGGCGAACTGCTGGCTGCCAATCGCGCCCGCATCGAAGGGGCAAAGGCGCTGCAAAGCCAGCTTGGCGCGCGTGGCGTTCCAAGCTTCATCCTGGAAACCAGTGGCCAGCGCCAATTGCTGAACTCCAGTGCCGCTTACTCCAATCCGCAGGCCTTTGCCGAGCAAATCGCCAAGGCCTGAGGCTTTCGCTTTCAACCCCGCCATCCCGAAATTCACCGGAGAACCATCATGATGAATCGCCGAGACTTTGTTCAAACCGCCGCCGCTGCCGGCATCGCCACAGGCCTGGCTGGTTGCGCCGCTGCCGTGACCGGCCATTCCAAGCTGCAATGGAAGCACTTTCCAGCAGACGACAAAGGCTTCTTCCGTGCGCCCGTGCTGCTCTCGGGCGACAGGGAGGCCATTCTCATCGACGGCGGCTTTTCCCTGCCCGATGGCCGTGCCGTGGCCGAAGCCATCAAGGCATCGGGCAAGCAACTGACCACCATCTACGTCAGCCAGAGCGACCCGGACTATTACTTCAGCCTGGGCCCGATCAAGGCCGCCTTTCCCGCTGCCAGGGTGCTGGCCGCCTCCGACACCATTGCCGCCATCCGCGCCAACGTGCAAAAGAAGATAGCTACCTGGGCACCCCAGCTCAAGGAGAACGGTCCGCAGAAGCTCGCCGACATCGTCTTTCCTGAAGCCTATGACGGCTCCGCGCTGATGCTGGAGGGCAACACCATCGAAATCGTCAAGGCACAAGGACTGGAGAACCGCCGCTACCTGTGGGTTCCCTCGCTGAATGCGGTCTTCGGTGGCGTGCTGGTCTTCTCGGGTCTGCACGTGTGGACGGCCGATAGCCCGACGCCAGCCTCCCGCGCCGCCTGGGTAAAGAACCTGGAAGCCATCGCCGCGCGCAATCCCGCCGTGGTCGTGCCGGGCCACCTGGGTGCCCATGGGGCGCTGGATGTTTCGGCCGTGAACTACACCCGCGAGTACCTGCTGGCCTTCGAGCAAGAGCTGGCCAGGGCGGCCAATGGCGACGCGCTGATCGCAGCCATGAACAAGCGCTACCCTGACGCCGGCCTGGCCGCCGCGCTGCAGATCGGCGCCAAGGTGGCCATGGGTGAGATGAAGTGGGGCTGAAGCCCGGGACGCACACCATGACCACCAATCTGGATATCATCCGCGCGACCTACGAAGGTTCGTCCGAAGAGAACGGCAGGAATCTGCTGGCAGCACTGGCGCCCGATGCCAGATGGACCGAGGCCGCCGGCTTTCCCTATGCCGGAACTTATGTCGGCCCGCAGCAGATTGTCGCGGGCGTGTTTCAGCGGCTGGCGACGGAGTGGGACGGCTACAGCGCCAAGGTCCACACCTACCTGGCCGATGGCGACCGTGTGGCAGCCTTCGGCGTCTATTCGGGAACCTACCGCAAGACGGGCAAGGCGATGACGGCGAGCTTCGCTCACCTGTACCGGCTCAACGAGGGCAGGATCACGAGCATGGAGCAGTATGTGGACAGCCACCTGGTGCAGCAGGCGCTGCTGGCCTGAGCGCGGTTGAGTTCTGCCATGAGCGAAGTCAATGCTCAGTTGCAAGCCATTCTGTTGCTGATGCGGGCCGGGCAATGGAATGCCGCGCACGATGCCGTGCAGCAGCATGAAGGCCTGCTCGCAGCCTGGCTGCACGGACTGCTGCATCTGCAGGAAGGCGATCTGGAGGACGCCGAGAACTGGTATGAGCGCGCTGGCCTGCGCTTCAGGCAGCGCGGCACGCTGCAGCAGGAGCTGGCCCGGTTCGAAGCGGCGCTGCGCGCTCGGTCCGGCGCGTGAACCCGAGGGCCGGCCGTCCGAGAGCCGGCCTTTTGGCTGCAGAGCTGGAAGCCTTATCCCAGTGCCTGTCGGGCAAGATGCGCAACGGCCAATTGCCTGTTGGCCCTGGTGCGCTCTGCGTCCTCCAGGAACCAGGCCGCCGACAAAGCGGCGTGAGCCATAACCCATTTGAGTAAACGCCGACGTTCCAGCCCCGTGACATTGATGACTACTGCAAGCTGCCGGGCGAAGCGCTCCGGGTCGGTGCAAGTCTCCAGGTCGGGGTTGCACAGCACGCCAACGTAGTCGTAGTACCGCTCACCTGTGACGCGCTTTGGATCTATTGCCAGCCATCCACGCCTGTCGAAGTCGAGAATGTTGCCATGGTGTGCATCACCATGCAGGACGACAGGCTCACGCTGCTCATTCAGCAGCTCGGCTGCCACCGTTGCGCATTCGGCCATCAAGCCGCCTTCCTGCTGCGCCATCAACGCGAGTGACCTAAAAAAATCCGTCAGTGGCAGCAGTTCTTCAGGTGGTGCGGAGGATCTCTTTGAATGCAGTTGCTCGATGGTGTGGCAGACACAGCTTGTCGCTGCATCATCTTCGCCTTCTCTAGCCATGTGCAGCAAATGCCTGGAGCCGGTTGCGCGCTCCATCAGCAGCGCTCCTGTATCTTGGTCGCAAGCATAGACTCGCGCTGCGCCATTGCCACCCCACCATTGAAGCACCCTGCCGCCGATGCGCTCATCAAGGTCTCGCGTGATCTTGATCATTGCAGGCAGACCTGCCCAGTTCCTTTTAAGGATGACTGGCAGAAGGTCACTGGTATGAGTTGTGAAGGGGGCACCGGCCACCTTCGCGCTCCAACGTTGGAGATGGATATCAAACAGGTCGAGGTTGGGCATCTGGCTGATTTTCGAGTAACCCATACAATCCGAAGATGTGGTGCAGATGTCCAATGTCCGCTGGTGGCTGTGGCTTCAACGGGTCAATGCAACTCCTTGCCCGGGGCTGCGCAGTCTCAGGCATGCCTGGCAATGCTGGCGGATGGTGTGCCCAATTTCTCCGGTATTACTTTTTTCCGGTGCTCAAGCAAGCTTCCACAAGCAGCCGGAGTCCAGGCCCGGTTACGGCGCACATCAGCTGCCACAAAGGGGCACGCCTGGCTTCCGGGCAAGGGGCTTGCTCCGAGGCTCAGTCCTCGCTCTCACGCGGGTAGCCTGCGTCTGCCCAGTGCTGTGCAGAAGCACGGGTGAGACTATGGCCCGGTCGGACTCGTACCTTGGCCAATTCGCTGCCGTCAGCGGCGGTGGCAGTGAGCGTCGCCGTGGGATTGTCCTCATCGGGCTCAATATCGAGAGCCACCGTCACGCGCGATCCGCGAACTTCAATCTGGATGGCTTTGTGCAACAGCGCTGCCTGGTGCTGCTCATGGCGACGTATCACTTCGCTGGCAGTCTTCACCAGCGTGTTGAAGGCCGACACGTCAAGAGGCTTGGGATTCTTCTTGTCGCGCCCCATGGTCCATGGGCCGACCAGAGCGGGTTCCGCCTGGCCGTCTTGGGTCATTGACACCGCCCAGCCATCGTCGTCCTCATTCTTGATGACGCGGGCTTCCCAGCCCTTGTGGTGCCAAAGGCGGTCTTCGAAGATGGAGACGTCTTCTGGTTCGAGTTCTGCTGACATGTCTGGACTTTTCCTGGAGCTATCAAGTCCAAAGTCTACTGTTTCTTTATACAGTCTGTGAGGCTGGGTCTATCTCAAGGTCGGGCGTTGTGGGCGATGCCCTGAACAGGTCGATGCAGAGGCCTGCATTGGGCAAGACCTCCTGGTTGAGCGCTGCGGCTGCACTCGAGCGCCGATTCAGTCCAAAGCCGCCATTAATCTACGGGCCTCATTCGTTCATCTGGAGCAAGAGGCTAAAGTTCATGGCTATACACGATGAAACCGCTGTGTTTGGCTAACTTGTCGTAGAGCGCACGGCCGGCTTCATTGGTGGATTGTGTTTGCCAATAGACACGATTTGAGCCAGCCAGCATTGCTTGCCTGTAGACGCTGCTGATGAGGGCCTTGCCAACTCCAAGCTGACGCCTTGTCGGGGCCGTGAAAAGATCCTGCAGGTAGCAGACGGGGCCAAGTCTCGTCGTACTGCGGTGAAATATGTAATGCGCTAGGCCAACCACTTCTCCTGCATCTTCAGCAACCAGCGCAAATACCGGCTCGATGGGATTGAAGAATCGCTCCCAGGTTTTCTGGGTAATTTCCTTTGCCAGTTCGGTAGCTCCGGCCCTTCCGTAGAAAGCGTTATAGCCGTCCCAAAGTGAAAGCCACGCTTCAAAGTCATGTGGTTGGACTTCTCTTACGACTACAGTTGTTGCAGCGTCACTTTGGGACATAGGAAAGACTTTTCATAATGCGAACCGCGGGTAAATCGAACGACCTGCATTGAAGTTTAAGGTCTGCTCCTGGCCGGCAGGCCACGGTCCCAGAGTGACCCAAGGCGGACATGCACGCACACATCAGCGTGCATCAGTTCTCTGAGGCTGATGGCCCTGAGCGACGATTCGCAGCCATGGCCAACGCGCTTGGTAAGACTCGGCCTTTTGTTGGAAAAGCTCACGATGCGGGGTCAATGGATTGAGTGTCAAAACCCCGTCATAGATCAGCTCCAGGCTGTTCGGAGCATAGAGGCAGCCTGGACGAAGGCCCACGCAGGTAGCTGGAATCAGGAAGCGATCTATTCCCTCGCAAGAGCTTCGCAATGCCTCATAGGGACGACCGAAATATGACTCATACCACAAGTGAACCCGAGCTTGGTTCGTCACTTCAATCTTGATGTCCAGGTCGCTAAAAACGCGATCGGCATGTGCTTGTACCTTCTGCTCCGCACTGTCAGTGGTGCTCGATGGATCAAAGTAGAAGAGGTCGTAGTCTTTGATGGAATCGTCTGGATTCCGTTGCGCCTGCAAATTCCACACTGTCTGAAATAAGCAGCCGGCAACAAGCCAGCCATCTGGAAGATTCAAATCATCCCAGCGTTCAAAAATTGCACGATTGTTGATATTTTGGAGGACATCCGCAACGAAGCGCTCAGGCGTAGGCATCGGGACAGTTGATCCTTGGTGAAACAAAAGTGAAAGGCAGGTTCGAACCAATTTTGCTTCAGTTGCGAAGACCCGCTTCCGGCCAGATGAAGCGCCTCGCTCCGGCTGGTCGCATGGTGACAGTCGGCAAAGGGCCAGGTTCTGCCGCAATACCGTGATTCCAATAGAAAACCGCCTGCGAGCCCAAGGCTCGCAGGCGGTCTCAGCTATCAAGGAGCATCTTCAGACTTCGCGCCCTGCCTGATGGCCTGAATGCATGGCGCCCTCGATATAGCCCAGGTCCTGGCAGTCGCCGATGCGGCGCACGGGAGTCTGGGTAAGGGATTGCAGCTGCTCGGCGACGGCGGAGTCGGCCTCGGCTCCAATGGCCAGCACCACGGAGTCGGCAGGCGTGCGGTATTCCTCGCCCTTTTTGTCCGTCCAGACGACTTCCTTGCGCTCGATGCGCGTGACGTTGGACTGCATCAGCAGCTTGCCGTGGCTCTTCACGGCGTCGTACACGCGCCAGCGGCGCACGATGGCCAGCTCGGTGCCGGGATGGGTGCCGGGGTCCAGTACGGTGACTTCGCGGCCGCGTTCGAGCAGGAACTCGGCCAGCTCCAGGCCGACCAGGCCAGCGCCGATGATGACCACGCGCTTGCCCAGGGGCATCCACAGCTTGGACAGGTTCTGGATCGCTGCGGTGCTGTCTGTCACCTTGAACATGCCGCCGGCCTTGAACAGCGCGCGCTCGGCCAGATTCAGCTTGGCCTTGGCAATTTCTTCGGCGCGATCGCCCGTCATCAGGCGGCGCAGTTCGTCGCCGCTCCAGACATGGCTTTGCTGCGCACCTTCGATGGCGGAGGCGGCACGCCTGGCGCCGGTGCCCACCAGAATTTCGTCAGGCTGCAGCTCGGCCAGCAGCCCGGCGTCGGCCGTGGTGTTCAAGCGCAGCTGGATGTTCGGGTGATCCATCTGCCGCACCAGATAGTCGAGCAGGCGGCCGTTCTCGGGATAGGCCAGTGCGGCAAAGAACAGCGTGCCGCCCAGGCGGTCGCTGCGCTCGACCAGCGTCACGCGATGGCCGCGCAGGGCGGCGACGCGGGCGGCCTCCATGCCCGAAGGGCCGCCGCCGACGATCAGTACATGCTTGGGCTTTTCGGCAAAGGTGATGCTCTTGCTCGTCTCGTGGCCGGTCTGTGCGTTGACCGCGCACTTGATGCCCTTGTTGATGAAAATCTCGCTTACGCAGGCATAGCAATAAATGCAGGGGCGCACGCTCTGGGCGGTGTTGGCCTCCAGTTTGTTGGCCAGGTCGGGGTCGGCCAGCAGCTTGCGGCCCATGGCCACAAAGTCAATCTCGCCATTGCTGATGGCGGCGGCGGCGGCATCCAGCTCCCAGCGGCCGGCCGAGATGATGGGTATGCCGACCACCTTTTTGATGCCGGTGGCAAATTCGCGGTAGGCATTTTGCTTTTGCGGAATCGGTGCATCCGTGAAGGCCGAGCCTGTGGGCAGGCGCGCATAGGCCGAGACATTGATGGCATCCACGCCCAGCTCTTCGCAGAGCTTGGCGGTCTTGAGTGCCTCGTCCATGGTGATGCCGCCGGGCGTGTGCATTTCTTCGGCGTCAATACGCACCCAGATGGGGAAGTCTGGGCCTACGCGCTCGCGCACGGCAGTCAGCACTTCGCGCAGCAGGCGGCTGCGGTTTTCATAGCTGCCGCCGTATTCGTCGCTACGGCTGTTGAAAAAGGGTGAGAGGAAGTTGGCGATCATGTAGTTGTGCGCGCAGTGCACTTCCACAGCATCGAAGTTGGCCTGCTTGGCGCGCAGGGCGGCCGCAGCAAACCATTCCACCATCTGTGCAATATCGGCCTTGTCCATCACGCGGTAGCGGTCGGGGTAGGGGCCAACGCCCACAAAGGTCGAGAACTCCTTGGGTGTGACGGTGCGCATGGCTTCGGCCACAGGACCGTCGGGCGGAATCGAAGACACCCACATCTCGCGCCCGTGGGTGCGGTCATTGGCCGCGATCTTGCCGCTGTGATTGATCTGGATGGCGACTTTGCCGCCGTGCGAGTGAACGCGGCGCGTGACTTCCGCCAGACCGGGGATGAAGTGATCTTCGGAGATGCCCAGCTGGTGCGGCTCGCTGGTGCCGGTGGGCCAGGAGATGGCGGCCGTGCCCATGATGATGAGGCCGGTGCCGCCCTTGGCACGCTCTTCGTAATAGTCCTGGGCGCGTTCGCCGCAGATGCCGTCGATGCCGCCGTAGTTCTCGCCCATGGGGGCCATGATGATGCGGTTCTTCAGCTCCATGGTGCCGATACGGCCCGGCTCGAGCATTGATGCGTGGGGATTGCTCATTTTGTTTCGCTGTCTCCTATAGTTTTCGGCCGAGTTCGGCCCCTTCTTCGATGGCGCGCGCTGCATCAATTTTGTGAGCATTGCGCGCGCCTCCAATCACAGTGTGCGCAATGTTTTGTGCTTGAAGTCTTGATGACCAGGGGTCATGTGATTCCTGGCCGGCGCAGACCACGATGTTGTCCACGCTCAGGCAGCGCAGCTCGCCGCGTATGCGCAGGTGCAGGCCGTTGTCGTCGATGTGGATGTACTCCACGTCGTTGAACATGCGTGCGCTTTTGTTCTTGAGCCGGGCGCGGCGAATCCAGCCCGTGGTGGTTGGCAGGCTGCTGCCCATGGCCGCCTTGCTGCGCTGAAGCAGCCAGATCTGACGCGGCGAATCGGCTTTCTCGCTGGCCTTGATGCCGCCGCGCAGCTCGCGCTTTGGATCGATGCCCCATTCGCGGTCAAAGGCGGCCACGCTGCCGTCCTCGGTCTTGTGATGGGCCAGCAGCTCGGCCATGTCAAAGCCCAGCGGCCCCGCGCCCACGATGGCCACGCGCTCGCCGACAAAGCGGGGGCTGCGCAAGGCCTCGATATAGTCCACCACCTTGGAGCTGTTCTCGCCCTCGATGCCGCTGCGCCGCGGTGTCACTCCCGTGGCCACGACCACATGATCAAATCCGCTCAGGGTGTTGATGTCCGGTGTGGTGTTGAGCCGCAGCTCTATGCCCAGGCGCTGGATTTCATGCTCGAAGTAGCGCAGCGTCTCGCCCAGCTCCTGCTTGCCGGGTACTTTCTGCGCCAGAAAGAACTGGCCGCCGATGCGGATGCCGGGCTCGAACAGCGTCACCTTGTGGCCTCGGTCGGCCGCCTCGCGCGCGCAGGCCAGTCCGGCAGGTCCAGCACCGAGCACGGCGATCTTGCGCGGAACAGCGGCTTTTTCCTGCGGCCATTCCCATTCGCGGCAGGCTCTGGGGTTGACCAGGCAGCTGACCTGCTGGCGCGTGAAGATGCGGTCCAAGCAGGACTGGTTGCAGGCAATGCAGGTGTTGATGGCATGGCTGTGGCCTGCCTGCGCCTTGCGCACAAAGGCCGGGTCGGCCAGAAAGGGGCGGGCCATGGCCACCATGTCGGCATGACCCTGGGCAATCAGGTCATCGGCCACTTCGGGGGTGTTGATGCGGTTGCTGGCCGCCACGGGAACGCTGACTGCCTGCTTGAGTTGCTCGGCAGCCCAGCTGAAGGCGGCGCGCGGCACCATCATGGCAATGGTGGGAATGCGCGCTTCATGCCAGCCCACGCTGGTGTTGAACAAGTCCACGCCAGCGGCTTCCAGCTGGCGGGCCAGGTCAAGCACTTCCTTCCAGTGGCTGCCATGCTCGACCAGGTCCATCAGGGACAGGCGAAAGCTGATGACGAAGTTCTCGGGCACGGCCGCGCGTATGCCCTGCACGATGCGCAGCGCAAAGCGGCTGCGGCCGGCGGCATCGCCGCCCCACTCATCGGTGCGGAAGTTGGTCAGCGGCGCCAGAAACTGATTGATCAGATAGCCCTCGCCGCCCATGACCTCCACACCGTCATAGCCGGCTTCCCGGGCCAGCCGGGCACAGCGCACATAGTCGGCAATGATCTGCTCGATCTGCTCTGTGCCGAGTTCGCGCGAGCTGCGATTGCTGAGCTTGGAGAGCACGCTGCTGGGCGAGACGCCGCCGCTGCCGTGGTCATAACGACCCACATGCAGCAGCTGCATGAGGATATGGCTGCCCTCGGCATGCACCGCGTCAGTGATGAGGCGGTGCCGGGCCGCCTGCTCTGGCGTGCACAGCGTCGAGCGCTCGGCATGCTCGGGCATTCCCAGCGCCTGCTCGTTGACGCCGAAGCCCCCGGTGACGATGAGCTGAAGCCCCTCCCGTGCACGTTCGGTGTAGAAGAGCGCCAGCTTCTCGAAACCCTGCGCCTGATCCTCCAGCCCGGTATGCATGGAGCCCATCAGAATCCGGTTCTTCAGGGTGATATGGCCGATGGTGATGGGCTGGAAGAGATGGGGGTACATGGCTGAATTTCCTCACGCGCAAATGTTGCGCCAGTGTAGGAAGGGCCACGGTAAATTTTCCCTAGGGGAATTACATCGTCCGTTTGCATGTAGCCTGGTTGTTCATGATGGGCTCAGATGTGCGCCATCACCACCCAGAAAAAAGGAGACAAGACATGTCCATCATCGTGATGAGCGGCTGCGCCACCGGCATTGGTGCCGCTACGCGCAAGGTCCTGGAAGCGGCCGGCCACCAGATCGTAGGCATCGATATACGCGATGCGGAAGTGATTGCCGATCTCTCGACGGCCGAAGGTCGAAAGCAGGCGATTGCCGATGTACTGGCGAAGTGCAGCAAGGGCATGGACGGCCTGGTGCTGTGCGCCGGCCTGGGACCGCAGACCAAGGTGCTTGGCAATGTGGTTTCGGTCAATTATTTTGGCGCGACTGAGCTGATGGATGCCTTTTTGCCAGAGCTGAAACAGGGCCATCAGCCCGCAGTCGTCGTCATCTCGTCCGTGGCCTCCGCGCATCTGGCTTTTGACAAGAACCCACTGGCACCGGCACTGGAAGCCGGTGAGGAAGCCAAGGCCCGCGCCATTGTCGAGCAAGCGGGAGAGCAGGGCGGCAATCTGGCCTATTCGGGCAGCAAGAATGCTTTGACGGTGGCTGTGCGCAAACGCGCTGCCGCCTGGGGCGAGGCCGGCGTGCGCCTGAACACCATAGCCCCCGGCGCAACCGATACTCCCTTGCTGCAGGCGGGTCTGCAGGATCCGCGCTATGGCGAATCCATTGCCAAGTTCGTGCCTCCCATGGGCCGCCGTGCCGAGCCGTCCGAGATGGCGTCGGTCATCGCCTTTTTGATGAGCCCGGCCGCAAGCTATGTGCATGGCGCGCAGATCGTCATTGATGGCGGCATTGATGCGGCGATGCGTCCGACGCAGTTCTGATATCCCCTGAGGCGCTTTGCCTGGGAGGCCCTGCGCCTTCCCCCTGTCTTTGCGGGAGGGGAGCGACGGCCTCGCCGCAAGGCGGCTTTTTTTGTTCACCGCCCCCCGTTTGGGCATTGCCGGTTTTCAACGGCGCTTGCTAGAAGGAAGATTTGAGATGAATACCCCAGAACATATGACCGCCGTGGTGCAGCGCTATGTGGCCGCGCTCAATGCTGGCGACCTGGACGGCATCGTCGCGCTGTTTGCCGATGACGCCACGGTGGAAGACCCCGTGGGCTCCGAGCCCAAGTCCGGTACGGCTGCGATTCGTGAGTTTTACGCCAGCTCGCTCAAGCTGCCTTTGGCGGTGGAGCTGACGCAGGAGGTGCGCGCGGTCGCCGACGAAGCGGCTTTCGCTTTCACCGTCAGTTTCGAGCTCCAGGGCCGCAAGACCGTGGTTGCGCCCATCGATCACTTTCGCTTCAATGGCGCCGGCAAGGTGGTGAGCATGCGCGCCTTTTTTGGCGAGAAGAATATTCACGCTGGCGTCTGAGGAGATTCAGGCGCTTGACTGCTCCTGATATGGAAGCTGTCTTCGCCTGATTTAAAAGGATTTCAAGACTATTTGAATCTGAAACCCATTGAGGTAAAGCGTGAGATGCTATTGATTTTACTGTTCAAAGCAGTGCAATGAGTGCCCGCCGGGCTGAGCCGGCTTACAGATGGAAGTGACCGGCTGCCTCGGGTTGGTAGAGCAATTTCTCGATCCGGATATGGCAGGTGCGATCGAGAATCCGCCAGTCGATGTGGTCTCCTTCCCGACAGCCCAGAATGGCCGTGCCCACGCCCGAGAAGACCGAGAACCTTCCGGCGCTGTCATCGGCATCTTCGGGGTAGACCAGGGCCACTTCGACGGCCACCTCATCGAGGCGCAGCAAGGCTCTGGAGTTCATCGTGACCACATTGCGCTGCACCTGTCGCGCATGGACGACGGTGGCGCGCTCGATTTCATGCTCCAGGTCGGCCGCTTGCAACTCCCATTCCAACGCGAGCCTGTCTCTGAGACGTGCCTGATCCACGGCGGTGATGCAGATGCCGTCTGCCGCTCCCGGCAGCCCGGCGCGCAAGCGCTGGAGGTAGCGCTGCGCCGTCATCGCATAGGACTTGAGCGCGGGCGTTTCGTTCTCCAGCACAAAGCCGTTGTGCGCAAAGGCCTTGAGCGAGCGTGTGTTGTCGGCATGGATCCTGGCAAGCAGTCGTTCGGCCCGCATGTCGAAAAAGGCCAGCTTCATGCCCTCGTGCAAGGCGCTGGCGCCGAGCTTGCGCCCCCAGTTGTCGCGCTTGCCGATGACCAGCACGATTTCGCAGTCCGGCCCATTCCGGAGCAGACGCACAAAGCCCACGGGCACGTCATCGCGGTCGTAGGCCATGAAGAAGCGGCCGCCCTGATTGAAGAGATGGGTGAGTATAGGCAGCTGAACCCGGTCGATGAGCTGCTCTATGTGACGCGAGACATGGCGCGAATCGCTGAGGTGGCGCACGACGTCCTCGTCGCTCAGCCAGTCCACCAGATTCAGTGCGTTGGCTCGCGTGATTTCCGGGCACAGGGATATGAAAGGCTTGCTCATCTTCAACACCGTCGGTTGCAAGAATGAAAGCCTTTCATGGCCACGGCGTGGGCCATGACGGTTCTTTCGACACAGGCGCCGATTCTAGGCAAGCAGATTCTGCTGCGCAGGCGCAGCGCCGATCTCGCATCTCTTTGCTCGGTCTATGGCGAGCTTGCCCTGCAGGCGCACAAGCCATGGCGCCGGCGCTGCAGGGTCACAACGACCCACGCCGGTCATGCTCTGAATTCAGAAGCTGCTGGCGCTTTACTGTATTCAGATTTCTATTGTTTTATAGCTGAAATACATAATAGACTTGTGCTAAATGCTCTTGTTTATATAGCTACGAGGCACTGAAGGCAGCGAATCGGGCCGGATCGACGCGTTTGATCCAGCCAGGCCGGCCGTTCAGGGATTGGCGTATTTCAGATGGATGATGGGGTAGGCGCGGCCTTGCCCGTCGAGCGGCGAGCGGCCCGTGCGCCTGAAGCCCAGGCGTTCGTAAAAGCCCACCGCCTGAGCGTTGTGCTCGTTCACATCGGTGCTCAACTCGGGATGCAGCGCCAGGCCGTGGCGCACCAGCGCCGCACCGAGGCCCCGGTGCCGGAAGGCGGGGTCCACAAACAGCGCTTCCATATGGCCCTGGTCCATGAGCATGAAGGCCAGGGGATGGTCCTGCTCGTCGACAGCGAACCATAGCGGGGCGTTTGGCAGAAAGCCGCACACCATCTCGTCAATCTCGGCGCGATCCTGCGGACTCAGAAAGTCATGTGTGGCATCAACGGCATGGCGCCAGATCTCGATCGCTCGTGCCCCTTCGTCGGGGCGGGAAGCTCGAATGGAAGTCATCGCCGGATTATGCGTACGAACACGCTTGTCCCGTGGCCAGGCATCAAGCGCGCTCCATGTCTGCCAGATGGGGCTCCAGCAGCTCGGTGATCCAGTTCAGGAATGCGGTGACCCGCGGCGCGATATGCCTGCGATGCGGATACAGCAGGGACACCGGCATGGGCGCCGCCTTGAAGTCGGGCATGACCTCGACCAGCAGGCCCTGATCGAGCAGATGGCGCGCCCCCCGGACAGGGGCCTGAATCAGGCCCAGGCCGGCAAGACAGGCTGCCTGGTAGGCATCCGTGCCGTTGACCACCAGGGCGCAGCGCATGGGCTGCAGCGCGATTTCCTTGCCGCGCTGATACTCCCAGCCCGCGCCATGCCGCCCGAGCTGGTTTGCATAGTGAATGATCCGGTGGCCTGACAGATCGGCCAGGGTTGCGGGCGTGCCGTGGCGCTCCAGATAGGCGGGGCTGGCCAGATTGCACATCTCCATTGCACCGATGGTGCGGGCGATCAGGTCGGTATCTGCCAGCGGGCCGATGCGCACCACACAGTCAAAGCCTTCCTGCACCACATCCACGCGGTGGTCTCTGGTGCTGATGCCTACTTCCAGCAAAGGGTGGGCCGAGAGGAATTCAGGCAGTTTCGGAAGGACGACATCCCGGGCCAGAGAGTTGGGCATATCGATGCGCAGACTGCCTCGCAGTCCGCTGGTGGCGGGCTGGAACATGGCTTGCAGCTGTTCCAGGTCGGCCATCAGCTCCTTGCTTCGCTCAAGGAACTGCTCGCCATCGGCGCTCAGCCGCACATGCCGCGTGGTGCGCTGCAGAAGACGGGTTCCGAGCTGCTTTTCCAGCTGCTGCACCACGGTCGACACACGGCTTTTGGTCAGCCCGAGCTGCTCTGCGGCCAGGGTGAAGCTGGAGAGCTCGGCAACGCGGGTGAAGACATGAAGCGCATTGAAGTCCATGGCTTTATTGTATTTTTAAAGTGAACAGTGCGATCTTTTTTTAATTGTTTATTCATTGTTGGAGAACACCTAAAGTCCTGGCTTGTTGACATCCTCCATGAGACCGACATGCAAGCATCTGCACCCCGTATCGCATTGATCACCGGCGCTAGCCGTGGCCTGGGCCGTAGCGAAGCCCTCAAACTGGCCGAACTCGGCGTTCATCTGATCGTCACTTACAAGGACAGCGAAAGCGATGCGCAGGAGCTGGTCTCCCGCATCGAGGCACAGGGCAGCCGCGCCGTGGCGCTGCGCCTGGACGTGGGCGACAGCAAGAGCTTTGCCGCGTTTGCCGACCGTGTCAGGGGCGTGCTGGCCGACACCTGGCAGCGCGAGCAGTTCGACTATCTGGTGAACAATGCCGGCATCGGCCTGGTGGCGCCGTTTGCCGAGACCACGGAAGAGCAGTTCGATCTGCTCGTCGATATCCACCTCAAGGGTACGTTCTTTCTGACGCAGAAACTGCTGCCCCTGATCCGGGACGGCGGACGCATCGTCAATACCTCGTCCGGACTGGCGCGCTTCAGCCTCCCCGGCTATGCCGCCTACGCGGTGATGAAGGGTGGCATCGAAGTGATGACGCGCTATCTGGCCAAGGAGCTGGGCGCACGCGGCATCGCCGTGAACACCATCGCACCCGGCGCGATCGAGACCGATTTCGGTGGCGGCGTGGTGCGCGACAACGCACAGCTCAATGCCCATATCAGCGGCCTGACCGCCATGGGTCGGGCAGGGCGTCCCGACGATGTGGGCGCTGCGGTTGCCGCATTGCTGGCCGAGGGCAACAACTGGGTCACGGGCCAGCGGATCGAAGTCTCCGGTGGCATGATGCTCTGAGTGCGTGTCCGTCGCGAGCAGGATCCGGCATGGGGCCGGAGCTTGCGATTGACCGGCTCGGGCCTGGTCTGACCTTCAGCCCGGCCCACGGTTCAGGCGCTGGCGTGAACAGGCGGACTCATACGCTCCGACGGCGGTGCCGCAGCGCGCGAGTCATGGGCTGCATGCAGAGCGGCAGAGGCAGGCATTCGCGGCCTCAGTCCCGCTGGTTTTGGGTCAAAGGATTTGGAGACGCAGTCGTGCCCGAGAGCTATCTGGGAAGCTGTTTATGTGCAAGAGTCGGCTACAGGCTGCTGTCGCCGCCCAGGGCCGTGACGCATTGCCATTGCGGGCAATGCCGCAAAAGCCATGGCTCCGCATTCGCGAGCTATGGCGCCGTGCCGCGCAAGGATTTGTGCATAGTCTCAGGGCACAGCGACATCAAGTCCTATGCATCGTCGGCTTGCGTGCACAGGCAGTTTTGCCAGCACTGCGGCTCATCCCTGTTCTGGTCCAGGCAGGCCGGTGACTGGGCCGACTGGATATGCATTGCACTGGGCACGCTGGACTCGCCTTTTTCGGCGCTCAAGCAAAAGCATGCGCATCTGGAGTCGCAGCCTTTGTGGTCAAGCTTTGCCAGTGACTGCATGCGCGATGACTGAGGGCCGCCTTAGACCTTCGAGCTGCTGCACCGGCCTCAAGCAAGGCGATGTTGCAGCCCTGGCTTGATGCGTTCACTCCCCCTTGAACACCGGCTGGCGTTTCTCAATGAACGCATTCATGCCTTCCTTCTGGTCGCGGGTCGCAAACAGGATCTGGTTGGCCTTGCGCTCCAGCATCAGTGCGGCATCCAGCGATGCGTCCATGCCGGCAATCACCACTTCCTTGATCTGTTCCACGGCCAGTGGGGGCATATTGGCAATCAGTTTCGCCATTTTCAGCGCCTCAGGGATTACCTGATCGTCTGCACAGACTAGGCTGACCAGACCCATGGCATAGGCTTCGTCGGCGCTGACGGGTTTGCCCGTCAGCAGAATGCGCATGGCCTGGAACTTGCCCACGGCGCGCACCAGCCGCTGGGTGCCGCCGATACCGGGCATGATGCCGATGCGAATCTCGGGCTGTGCAAAGCTGGCCCCTTGCCCGGCAATGATGATGTCGCAATGCATGGCCAGCTCGGCCCCGCCGCCAAAGGCATAGCCGCAGACCGCTGCAATGATGGGCTTGGGGCATTTCTCAATGGGGGCCCAGACGCGCTCCGTGTGGCGCTTCATGATCTCTATGGGGCCGCAGGAGTCCATGCTCTTGATGTCCCCGCCTGCCGCAAACACCTTGTCGCCGCCAGTCAGAACGATGCAGCGCACGCTGGCGTCTGCGCTCAGCTCCGCGAAGGTTCTGGACAGCGCAGCCTGCAGAGAAAGACTCAGCGCGTTCGTTGCCTCGGGGCGGTTGAGCTGAACGATTGCCACGCCATGGTCCTGATGCCGAACCAGTAGCTCTGGCTGCGCGGTGTCCATGTTTTCAATAGCGGAAAGCGGTGCCGACATAAGGATTCCCAAGGAGTTGAACAGGGACGATGGTCGTTTTCAAGGGATGGACCAACATCGTCCTTTTGGACGTATCTGCTGCTGGTGCCGAAACCTAAATTGGCAGGCATGGACACGAACAAAAACTTTCAAGACAAGGTGGTGCTGGTCACCGGCGGCACCAAGGGCATCGGCAAGGGCATTGCCCAGGCGTTTCTCGCGGCAGGTGCCACGGTGGTGGTGTGCGGCCGTCAGCAACCCGAAGCGTTGCCAAGCATCAATGGCAGCAGCGCAGACTTCATTGCATGCGATGTACGCGAGGCCCAGGCCGTCAAGGACATGATCGATGAGGTGCAGCGCCGCCATGGTCGTCTGGACGTTCTCGTCAACAACGCCGGCGGCGCTCCCCATGTGGATGCCGCCACGGTATCGCCGCGCTTTCACGAAAGCGTGCTGCGCCTGAATCTCTTCTCGACCCTGCATGCCTCGCAGGCCGCCAATGCCGTGATGCAGCAGCAGGACGGCGGCGGCGTGATTGTCTGCATCGGCAGCATCAGTGCGCTGCGCCCTTCGCCCGGTACGGCAGCCTACGGCGCGGCCAAGGCGGCGGTGCTGAGCCTGGTCAGTTCTCTGGCCGTGGAGTGGGCGCCCAAGGTGCGCGTGGTGGCCGTCAGCCCCGGCCTGGTGCGCACCGAGCAGTCGCATCTGCATTTCGGGGACGAGGCCGGTATCGCCTCGGTCGCGCAGACCATTCCTGCGGGCCGCCTGGCCGAGCCCGAGGACATTGCCAACGCCTGCCTGTATGTGGCCTCGCAGAGCGCTTCCTATATGAGCGGCACCAATCTGCTGCTGCACGGCGGCGGCGAGCGCCCCGCATTTCTGAGTGCCTCGAACTCGGAATCCGTGCCGCAGAAACACTGAATTTCAAAGGAGACAATCTTGACCGATCAAGACTGGATGGCAGAGGTCCGCGCATACGTGGGCAAGCAATACGGGCGTGTCCATGCCTGGGACAAGGTCAACAGCCCCATGATTCGTCAGTGGAGCGAGCTGATGGGTGTGGCCGTAAAGACCGACAAGGATGGCAAGACCATTGCACCTCCCGCGATGCTGCAGGTCTGGTGCATGGAGGGGCCGGTGCAGAACAACTACCCTCCAGGCTCCACGACAGAGAACCCTTATGAAGTTCTGAAGCTGATCGAAGCGCACGACTTTCCTTCCACCGTGGCGGTGAATTCCGAGCTGAGCTTCGAGCGCGATGTGCTCGAGGGTGAAGACCTGTACTACACGACACGCCTGGAATCCATCAGCGAAGAGAAGACCACGGCCCTGGGTACGGGCTACTTTGTCACCCTGATCATGGAGTACTTCGCGATCAAGGCAGCGAATGGCGAAGACGAGAAGGTCGGCCAGTTGATGTTCCGCGTCTTCAAGTTCCGCCCCGCCAATGTGCAAAAGGCCGATCCCGCGCAGGTTGCCGCCCCGAAGATCAAGCGACCGGCACCTGGCGTGAGCGACGACAACCGTTTCTTCTGGGAAGGCCTGAAGGAAGGCAAGCTCCTGATTCAGCGCTGCAAGAGCTGCGGCGATCTGCACCATCCACCCGGTCCCGTCTGCCCCAAGTGCCATTCGTTCGACTGGGACACGGTGCAGGCCAGCGGCAAGGGAACGGTGTACTCGTTCGTGGTCATGCACTACCCCGAAGTACCGCCTTTCGACCACCCCAATCCCATCGGTCTGGTGGAGCTGCAAGAGGGCGTGCGTGTGATTGCCCAACTGGTCGGCGTCAAGCCCGGCGAGGTGCAGATCGGTCAGAAGGTGCAGGTGGAGTTCAACACCTTTGACGGTGATCTGACTCTGGCCCAGTTCCGTCCCGTGGGCTGATGCCAGGAGACCATCATGGACTTTCAACTCAGTGAAGACCAACGTGCATTTGCAGACATGGCGCAAAGTCTGTTCGCAGACTATTGCACCGACGACAAGCTGCGCGAGCACGATGCCTCGGGCCAGCCTTTCATGCAGGATTTGTGGCAGCAGTGCGTGGCTGCGGGCCTGCACAGCATCCTGGTGCCGGAAGCTGCAGGCGGCCTGGGTCTGGGAATGAGCGAGATGCTGGCCGTGCTGGAGCAGCAAGGCCGTGCGCTGGCGCAGGTCCCGCTGTGGCAGCAGCAGGTCGCTGCTGCCGCGATTGCCAGGTTTGCCCAGGGACAGGACGCAGTCGTTCAGTCAGCCATGGAGGGCGAGTTGCTGGCTCTTTCGCTGCAGGCTGCAGTGGCTGCACGCGGGCCGGCGCTTGAGCTGCAGGGTGAGCGACTCAAAGGCCAGCTGCAAGCCGTGCAGCTGGGCCAGCAGGCCCGTGTGGCTCTGGTGGCGGCTGCGGCGGGCGATGAGATCAAGCTGGTGCTGGTGAGTCTGCAGGCCGATGGCGTCAGCCGCGTGGCCGGCATGCGCGAAGACTACTGTGCGGTGGCAGACATCAGCTTTCGCAACACGCCGGTGCTGGCCGTGCTGGGCGGCCGTGCGCTGGACTGGGTCAGCGAAATGGCAATCGCCTGCCTGGCCAGCCTGCAGCAGGGCGTGACACAGGAGCAGCTGCGCCGCACCGTGGAGTATGTGAGCGAGCGCAAGCAGTTCGACCGTCCCATCGGGACTTTCCAGCTGGTGCAGGGCCAGATGGCCGACGGCTACATCCTCATGCAGGCGCAGCGCAGCGCACTGAGCCAGCTGGTCTGGCGTCTGGATGCCGGCCTGCCCTGCACGCCGCAGGCCCACGCGGTGCGTGCCCAGTCCAACGAGCTGGGCCTGAAGGTAGGCCGCGTTGCACAGCATGTGCATGGCGGCATGGGTGTGGATGTGACCTATCACATTCACCGCTTCATGTTCTGGTGTCGTGCACTGGCTGCCGAGGCCGGCAGCGCCGAGCAGCACCTGCAAGCGCTGGGCCAGTGGCTCGCAGACAACGACACGCTCGGCTGGAAGTACGACCTGCCCGAAGACCGCTAAGGAGACAACAACATGGCAAACCAATCTATTCGCTTCGAGTCGGTAAACGTGGGCGACGAACTGCAGCCCGTCAGCGTGCCCATCACCGTGCCGCTGATTGCCGGCGGCGCCATCGCCACGCGTGACTATTTCCCCGGACATCATGACCGCGATGCCGCACGCGAGCTGGGTTCACCCCATATCTTCATGAACATCCTGACCACCAACGGTCTGGTGCAGAGCTTTGTCGAGAGCTGGGCTGGCGACGATGCGCGCCTCATGGATCTGAAGATTCGACTGGGGGCCCCCAATTACCCCGGCGACACCATGAAGTTCACGGGCTCCGTGACCGAGAAGAACGAGGCCACGCGCAGCGTTCAGATCACGCTCAAGGGCAGCAATTCCATGGGCTCTCACGTCAGCGGCACTGTGCAAGTGGCCCTGGCCTAAGAACAACAAGCGGAGACATTCCTGTGAACGATATGAATATTTCCGGTCGCGCCGCCATTGTGGGTCTGGGTGCAACAGAATTTTCCAAGAACTCGGGCCGTACCGAGCTGCGTCTGGCCATGGAGGCCACGCTGGCTGCGCTGAGCGACGCCGGCATCGACCCCAAGGAGGTGGACGGCTTTTCCTCGTACTCCGTGGACAAGGTTCCCGAGTATGAAATCGCCCGTCTGCTCGGGGCTCGCAACGTGAGCTTTTTCTCGCAGGTTCCGCATGGTGGTGGCGCGGCCTGCGGCCCCGTGCTGCATGCGGCCATGGCCGTGGCCACGGGCATTGCCAAGACGGTCGTGGTCTACCGCGCCATGAATGAGCGCAGCTGGTACCGCTTTGGCACCGGCAGCTATGGCTTTGGCAGCACGCCATTCTTTGACAATGTGAACTATGGCTGGTACATGCCCCACGGCTTTCACACACCGGCATCCTGGGTGGGCATGTTTGCCCGCCGCTATATGCATGCCTTCGGTGCGACCAGCGAGGACTTCGGCCGTGTGGCCGTGGCCGTGCGCGACTTCGCAGCCACCAATCCCAACGCATTCTTCTACGGCAAGCCCATCACACTGGAGGAGCACCAGGCCAGCCGCTGGATCTGCGAGCCGCTGCACCTGCTGGACTGCTGTCAGGAGTCCGACGGTGCCGTGGCCATGGTCATCACATCGAGCGACCGTGCCCGTGAGATGAAGGCCAAGCCGGTCTACATCAAGGCGGCTGCCCAGGGTATCTCTGACGGTCAGCAGTCCATGACCTCGTTCTACCGCGAGGACATCACCGGTCTGCCCGAGATGGGGCATGTCGCCAGCCAGCTGTGGCAGCAAAGCCGCCTGACGCCCAAGGATGTGCAAAGCGCGGTGCTGTACGACCATTTCTCGCCCTTTGTGCTGCCTCAGCTCGAGGAGTTCGGTTTCGTCAAGCGCGGCGAGGCCAAGGATTTCATCCGCGCCGGCGAGCATGCGCGCGGCGGCTCCATGCCCATCAACACCCATGGCGGTCAGCTGGGCGAGGCCTATATCCACGGCATGAACGGCATCGCCGAAGCGGTGCGTCAGATTCGTGGCACTTCGGTCAACCAGGTCAAGGACGTGCACAACATGGTGGTGACCGCCGGTACAGGCGTGCCCACCAGCGGCCTGATTCTGGGCGACGAGGCCTGATGGCAAGGAGACATTCATGTTCATTGACCTGACTCCTGAGCAGCATGCACTGCGGCTGAAGTGCCGCGACTACTTTCAGGCGCTGATGACGCCCGAGCTCAAGGCCCGCATGCGCGGTGCAGAGGGCGGCGACGAATACCGCGAGCTGATCCGCAAGATGGGGCGCGATGGCTGGCTGGCGATTGGCTGGCCCAAGGAGTTCGGCGGCCAGGGCCTGTCGGCCACCGAGCAGCTGATCTTCTTCGAGGAAGCGAATATCGCCGGGGCTCCACTGCCTTTCGTCACCATCAGCACCGTCGGACCCGCGCTGATGGAGCATGGCACCGAGGCGCAGAAGCAGGAGTTTCTGCCGGGCATGGCCAGCGGTGACATCATCTTCGCCATTGGTTACTCCGAGCCCGGTGCGGGCTCCGACCTCGCCATGCTCAAGACGCAGGCGCAGCTGCAGGGCGATCTGCAGACCGGGCACTTTGTGGTCAACGGCCAGAAGCTGTGGACTTCAGGCATCGAGTCGGCCGACTACGTGTGGCTGGCTGCCCGCACCGACCCGGAGCTGGCCCGTCACAAAGGTATTTCCATCATGGTGGTCGATACCCGGGACAAGGGCTTTTCGCACACGCTGATTCAGACCGTGGGCAATTACACGGCGGCCACGTATTTCGACAATGTTGAAGTGCCTGCAGCACGTCTGATCGGCGAGCTCAATGGCGGCTGGAAGCTGATCACTTCCCAGCTCAACCACGAGCGCCTGGGTCTGGGGGCCTGGTCGGACAAGGTGTTTGCTCCCTTCGTCAAGGTGCTGCAGTGGGCCAAGGCCAAGGATGAGCAGGGCCGGCGCGCTGTCGATCAGGCTTGGGTGAGGCGCAGCCTGGCCGAGTGCTATGCCCGCCTTGAAGCCATGCGACTGACCAACTTCCGCATCGCGGCCAGTCTGGAAGCCGGTGCCATGGACGTGAGCCTGGCATCTGCCACCAAGGTCTATGGCTCGGAAGGCATGGTCGAGGTGCTGCATCGATTGATGGACATCGTGGGCAGCAGCGCTCTGGTGCGTGGTGGCTCGGCCGCTTCCTATCTGATGGGTGAGCTGGAGTATGAGCTGCGCGCCTGCACCATCAACACCTTCGGTGGAGGCACGAACGAGATTCAGCGCGAGCTGATTGCCCAGTTCGGACTCGGCATGCCGCGCCCTCAGCGCTGATCGAAGACATCTCACACATAACAAATACCAAGGAGACATGTGATGAGCGACACGACTGTGGTGTCGCGCGAGCAGACCCAGCTCAAGCTGGATCGTCGCGCGCCCATTGCGGCCAAGTACCTGGCCGATACGCCCTACACCATGGCTGATCGACTGGAGGACTGTGCGCGAGATTTCGGCGAGCGCATCTTTCTGAGCGAAGGCGATGTGCGCTACACCTATGCGCAATTGAACCAGCGCGCCAATCAAGTGGCACGTGCGCTGCATGAGCAGGGGGTGAGAAAGGGCGATGTGGTGGCCATGGCCATCGAAAATCGCCCAGCCTTTTTCTTTGCCTGGTTTGGTGTGGCCAAGCTGGGTGCCGTGGTGGCCTTCATCAACACCCATTTGATGGGCAAGCCTCTGACGCACGCACTGGAGGTGACCAACGCCAGCCATGTGATCGTGGGCGAGGAGTGTGCAGAGCGCTTTGCGCAGACTGAAGGACTGAACACCGAGCTGAGCTACTGGCACTGGCCGGATGAGGTGCGCCCCGCAGCGGTGGGAGTTCTGCAGCAGTTCGGCTCTGATTTGCAGGCCCTTGCCATGAGCCGGGACGGCACGGCCGTACCGCTGGAGTGGCGCGAGGGCGTGGTGGCCGGCGATACGGCGCAGTACATATTCACCTCAGGGACCACCGGCCTTCCGAAGGCTGCGGTCATCAGCCATGCACGCTGGCTGATGGCGGGGGACTCCATGCAGCTGCTGTGGGAAATCACCCGGGATGACTGCTTCTACTGTTTTTTACCGCTCTACCACGGTGCGGCTTCCATGTCACTGACGGCAACCGCCATGGCTGCAGGAGCGCGCATCGTGGTGCGCCGCAAGTTCAGCCGCAGCGAGTTCTGGCGTGATATCCGCGCACATGGCATTACCTTTTGCCAGTATGTGGGGGAGATCTGTCGTTTTCTGCTCAGCGCACCCGCGACGGACAGCGACCGGGAGCACAGCTTGCGCAAGATGGCCGGAACCGGCCTCACGCCCGAGATCTGGCAGCAATGGACATCGCGTTTTGGCGCTGTGTTCCAGATCTATGAAGGCTGGGGAGGCACGGAGTCCAACACCAACACCATCAACCTGGACAATCGCATCGGCTCCTGCGGCCGCGTTCCGTTCTGGGAGAAAACCAATTTGCGCCTGGTTCGCTACGACCAGGAAAAAGGCGATTACATCCGGGATGAAAACGGCTTTTTGCAATTGGCAGGCGTGAACGAGCCCGGCGAGGCCATCGGCATGGTCATCCAGTATCCCGGAGTGGTTGCCGGGCGCTTTGAAGGCTATACCAGCGAGGAGGCTTCCGAGAAGAAGCTGCTGCGCAATGTCTTTGAGCAGGGCGACGTCTGGTGGACATCGGGCGACCTGCTGCGTTGCGACGAAGACGGCTACTGCTGGTTTGTGGACCGTATCGGCGATACCTTCCGCTGGAAGAGCGAGAACGTCTCGACCATGGAGGTCGGCGATGCGCTGGGGGACTTCAAGGGCCTGGATGCGATTACCGTCTATGGCGTGCAGGTTGCCGGCCATGGCGGTCGTGCAGGCATGGCCGCCCTGGTGATGCATGAGGGTGCTGGGTTCGACCCCAGGGCCTTCTGGGAGCTGGCCATATCCCGCCTGCCGCGCTACGCAGCGCCGCTGTTCGTGCGCCTGATGGATACGCCGGACATGACCGGCAACTACAAGCTGCGCAAGGTGGATCTGCAAAAGCAAGGCTATGACAGCGCTCAGACTGGCGACCCGCTGTTTGTGCGCAATGACAAGCTGCAGACCTATGTGCCGCTGACCGCTGCAACGCTTGAAGAGGCACTGCGTGGATAGCGCCGTCGCGCAGGAGCGCGTACGGGCCAAGCCCGCAGATGTGCTGCGCTATCCCTTTGCGCCGCCGGCATCCGATGGCAGCCATGTGGAGATCGTCCCGGGTCTGCTGTGGCTGCGCATGCCCATGCCCATGGCTCTTGACCACATCAATGTCTATCTGCTCAGGGACGGCGACGGCTGGGCGGTGGTAGATACTGGGCTGGGAATTGCCCGCACCTTCGAGCTGTGGGAGAGAATCTTCACGGAAAAATTGGCCGGCCAGCCGCTGACCCGTGTGATCTGCACCCACTGTCACTATGACCATGCGGGTGCGGCATGGTGGTTGCAGGAGCGCTTTGGCGTGCCGCTGCTCATGAGCTATGGCGAGTTCATGATGCTGCGCTCGCTGATGGGGCCGCCGCCCGATCCTCTGCCCGAGGCGCATCGCGAGTTCTATGCGCGGGCCGGGGTGAGCAGCGAAGAGCTGCACGACATGCTGACTGCCATGCGCAAGGATCCGTTCATGCCGAGGCAACCCAGCCATTACCAGCGCATTCGCCCGGGTGAGGTGCTGCAGATCGGGGAGCGCCGGTGGCGCATTGTGCTTGGCGAGGGGCACTCGCCCGAGCATGCCTGTCTGTATTGCGAGGAAGACGGCATTTTGCTGGCTGGTGATCAGGTGCTGCCGCGCATCACCTCGAATGTGATGGTCAGCCCCATCGAGCCCGAGGGCAATCCGCTCAAGCTCTGGATCGATTCGCTGCATCGTTTGCATGAGCTGCCGGCCGGGACCTTGGTGCTTCCATCGCACCAGGGCGTTTTCTACGGCCTGCATGAGCGCCTGGTGCAGGTGCTGGAGCACCATGCCGAGCAGTTTGCACTGCTGACCGGACATCTGAGCCGGGTGGGGCGGGCAACGGCTGCGCAGCTGGTGCCCGTGCTCTTTCCCAGGCTGCGCAGCCCCGTGGATCGCCTGATGGCCCTAGGGGAAACGATAGCCCATTTGAACCTGCTTCACCAGGATGGAACGCTGCTGCGTGCCTCGGGTGAAGGCAAGATTGCATATTTCTCGTTGGCCTGAGGTGAGGAAGCCATGACGGAACTGGAAACATTCAAACAAGAAGTGGCGCAGTGGCTGGAGGAGAACTGTCCTGCGAGCATGCGCCGGCCCATTGTTTCAGAGGAGATGGTCTGGGGCAGCTCCAGGCTGCAGTTTCTGAACGAGGATCAGAAGCTGTGGTTCGAGCGCATGCGCGACCGTGGCTGGTTTGCACCGTCATGGCCGTGTGAATACGGCGGCGGTGGACTCTCTCCCAGGCAAGCCCGTATCCTGGAGACGGAGATGGCTCGTCTTGGCTGCCGTCAGCCCCAGTACAACCTGGGCGTGTGGATGCTGGGGCCGGTCCTGGTGGAGGTGGGGACACATGAGCAAAAGCTCGAGCATCTGGTTCCCATGATGCGCGGCGAGCAGCGCTGGTGTCAGGGCTTTTCGGAGCCCAATGCCGGCTCGGATCTGGCCAGCCTCAAGACCTCGGCCAGGCGCGTGACGGACGAGCAGGGCGAGGCCTATATCGTCAACGGGGGCAAGATCTGGACCTCGGACGGAGACAAGGGCGACTGGATGTATGCGCTGGTGCGCACCAGCAGCGAAGGCAAGAAGCAAGACGGCATCAGCTTTTTGCTGATCGACATGAAGAGTCCCGGCGTCACGGTCAAGCCCATAGAGCTGATCAGCGGCAAGTCCAGTTTCTGTCAGGTCTTCTTCGACGATGTACGGGTGCCTGTGCGACAGCTTGTGGGCAAGGAAGGCGAAGGTTGGTCGTTGGCCAAAAAGCTGCTCCAGCATGAGCGTGCAGCCATGTCCAAGTTCACGGAAGGTGGCGCGCCGTCGCACGATGCACTCAGGACCGCTTTGCCCTACATGGTGGACGAACAGGGGCAGATCAGCGATGGTGCGCTGCGCGAGAAGCTGGCAGGACTGCTGATGGATGCACAGTCTTTCGCCCTGACCCATCGTCGGGTGACCGAGAAGGCTCTGGCGCGTCAGGACGTTGCTGGTCCCTCCAGCATCATGAAGCTGGTGCAGACCGAGCAGGAAGTCGCCAAGTACGAACTGCTGGAGCAGGTGCTGGGCCTGCGCGGTCTGGGCTGGGAGGCAGGCGATGATTTCACAGCCGATGAGATCGATATAGGTCGTGCATGGCTGCGCTCCAAGAGCTACACGATTGCAGGCGGAAGTTCGGAAGTGCAACTGAACATCATTGCCAAGCGAGTGCTGGAATTGCCCTGACCCCCTGACCCCCTGACCCCCTGAGCCCCTGAGCTGCTGTGCGGCGACAGCCCCGCTGCGGGGCGACGGGGCTGCCCAGGCCCTTGCCCGCTGTCTCTGAGCTGGGCGGTGCTGGTCGTACAGGCTGAGGATAAAGAATTGAAATGGAGACAAGAATATGACCATGCTTTTGTCGCAAGAGCAGGAATTGCTCAAGGACAGTGCTGTTGCCTTTCTCGCGCAGGAAGCACCCGTGGCCCAGCAGCGCCGTCTGCGGGATGACAAGGTGCAACAAGGCTTTGATACGCTGCTGTGGCAGCAGATGGTGGAGATGGGCTGGCCCGTGGCGGTGCTGCCCGAGTCACATGACGGGTTGGCTGCGGGCTATCTGGGCATGGGCGCCGTGTTTGAAGCCATCGGCCGAAACCTGTCGGCACAGCCGCTGCTGAGCCAGGCCGTGATCGCACCTGAGCTGCTGATTCGCGTCGGCTCCGAAGCTCAGCAGTTGCAGTGGCTGCCCCCGCTGGCCAGCGGGCAGGCCAGGCTGGCACTGGCTCTGGATGAAAAGTCCGGCCAGCATCTTTCCGCCAGATTGAGCACGGTAGCCGAGCAGACCAGCACGGGCTGGCGCCTGAGCGGTGAGAAAGCCTTTGTGATGGATGGCGTGGGCGCCAATGGCTTTGTGGTGCTGGCGGCATCCGGCGAAGGTGCTCCCGGCTTGTGGCTGGTGCCAGCGGATGCACAAGGCGTCAGCATCAAACCCATGAGCATGATTGACAGCCGCAACATGGCCTGCGTGCAGTTCGATAAGGTGGAGCTGAGCGCTGATATGGCGTTGGTGGCCCGGCCTGCTGCTCAGGTGCTGGATGAAGTGCTGGACCGAGCCAGGGCCTGCCTGGCCGCAGAGTCCCTGGGTCTGCTGCGTGAGGTGTTCGATCGTACGGTTGGCTATCTGAAGGAGCGCGTTCAGTTTGATGTGCAGATCGGCTCATTCCAGGCATTGCAGCACCGTGCTGCACGTCTGTATGTGGAGCTTGAGCTGCTGGAGAGCTGTGTGCTGGCAGCTTTCGAAGCCATTGATTCAGGTTTGGAAGCCAAGGTGCCCGAGCTGGTCAGCGCGGCCAAGGCCAAGGCATCCGACCTGTGCGAGAAGCTGTGCAACGAGGCGATCCAGCTGCATGGCGGCATCGGGGTGACCGATGAGCTGGATATTGGCCTGTTCTTCAAGCGGGCACGCGTTTTGCAACGCCTGCTGGGCGACGGCAGCTATCACCGCAACCGCTTTGCACAACTGAAAGGTTTCTGAGATGAGCGATGCCTTGGTTTCCATGGGTGAAAAGATCAGGAACATTCGTGCGCAGCTGACTTCGCCGGGCGCACCTTTTGACGTGCAGCAGGTCACGCTGTCCGACGGACGCAGCGTGGCTGCCTATCGCAATGCCTTTGAGAATCTGGCACAGATAATTGATGCCGGCCGGGTTCATGGTGCGGCCGAGTTCATGGTCTATGGCGAGGATCGATGGACCTTTGACAGGTTCTTTGCGGCAGCCGATGCACTGGCCAGTCGTTTGCAAAAGCAGCGCGGTATCAAGCCCGGCGACCGGGTGGCGATCGCCATGCGCAACCGTCCCGAATGGGCCGTGGCTTTTGCCGCCACGGCCTTGCTTGGCGCAGTGCCGGTGCCTTTGAACAGCTTTGGCCTGAGCAGCGAGCTGATGGCCAATCTGGAGGACACCCGGCCGGTGATGCTGATCTGTGATGCGGACCGCCATGCACGCATCAGCCAGGCCATTGCGCAGACGGCCATCAAGACGGTGGTGGTGGATGGCGAGGGGGGCGATATCAGCTGGTCGGAATTGACCGCAGGCGGTCATGATGGCTTCGTGTCGCCGCAGCTCAGTGCCGATGAGCCTGCGCTGATTCTGTTCACTTCGGGCGCCACCAGCCGGGCCAAAGGCGTGGAATCCACCCACCGCGCCGTTTGCCAGGGCATCTTCAATATCGACTTCATCGGTGCAGTGGCGGCCATGACATCGCCGGACGCCATCGCCGCCATCATGGCGCGACAGCTGCAGCCGACCACGCTGTCTGCGGTGCCGCTGTTCCATGTCAGCGGTCTGCACGCTCAGCTGCTGGTCAGCCTGCGCCATGGCCGCCGTCTGATCTTTGTTTATCGCTGGGAGCCTGAAAAGGCCGTCGAACTGATTCGCAAGGAAAAAGTGACCCAGTTCAGCGGCGCACCCAGCATGGTGCAGCAGCTCATTAGCTTGCCTCTGTTCCAAGACCCCGAGTACTCCGGCAATCTCTCCGGTTTGGGCTTTGGCGGCGGCGGTTTACATCCTCGTCTTATTGATGAGGTGCTGGGCAAGTTCAGCGGCCGCATGTCGGGCATAGGCTTTGGGCTGACGGAGTCGAACGGTGTCTGCGCGGGCAGTTCCGGCCTCATGTTCGAGGCCCATCCCCGCAGTGCCGGCGTACTGTCGCCCATCATCGAAGTGCGTATTGCCGACCTGGATGGAAGCGCTCTGCCCATCGGAGAAGCTGGCGAAATCTGGCTGCGCGGCGTGACCCTGATGGAGCGCTATTGCGGTGATGCGGAGGCCACCGCCAAAGCCATGCAGGGAGGCTGGTTCCACACAGGAGACATAGGCGTTCTGGACGATGAAGGCTTTCTGACCATCGTCGATCGCATCAAGGACGTGATCAACCGCAGCGGTGAAAAGATTGCTGCGGCGGAGGTCGAGGCCTGCTTGCTGCAGCATGAGGCATTGGAGGAGGCCGCTGTGTTCTCCATGCCGCATGAAGTAACGGGCGAGCAGGTGGTTGCCGTGGTGGTAGAGAAACCTCGAAGTCAGGTGACGCCCGAGGCCTTGCGTGACTTTGTGGCTCAGCGTCTGGCAGGCTACAAGGTGCCCAATCAGATTGTTGTGCGGCATGAACCGTTGCCGCGTAATCCTGCAGGCAAGATGCTCAAGGCATCGATTCGCAAGGAGTGCGCTCACCTGCTGACCTGATGTACGGAATTGGGTGGTCCTAGGACTTTCCCGATCACGCTCCGAAAGCCTGCTGCTGCCTCGTGCACCAGCAGGTTTTTTTCATTCGGGGAAGCGGCTTCAAGTGACCCATGTGGACTAGGTTGCGAGGTTCTGTCAGTAGTCGACTCAGACGATGGTTGAACCTAGATCCAGCTCCTACTGCATGGGCCGAACGCCTGGGTTTGCTTAAAAAAAGGCGCCGTATTCGGCCGCCATAGGCCACGCAGGGATAGGCCTTAGTCGTCTCGGACGATGGGGAAAGGGTGTGCTGATTCCAGCATGTCCTTGTCTGCGGACGGCGCAGGCAGCCGGGCAGCACTACGCGCTGGCAACGTGCGGCATGGTGGAAAACCAGAACCAAGGAGGGCGAGAAGATGAATCGTGTGATGACCAAGACTTCTCTGGCTGTGGCCGCGAGCCTGGTGCTGTCCGCATCGGCCCATGCCAAGGCCACGGCGAGCGAAGTGGAGCAACTGGGCAAGGAGCTGACCTGCGTGGGCGCGATCAGGGCCGGCAACAAGCAGGGCACGATCCCCCAGTTCACCGGCAAGTGGCAGGGCGCGCCACCCGGCGTGCGGCACAACCCCCACAGCGGCGAGCACCCGGCAGACCTCTACGCCGACGAGAAGCCGCTGTTCATCATCACCGCTGCCAACGTCGACAAGTACGCCGACAAGCTCAGCCCGGGTCAGCAGGCCATGTTCCAGAGCTACCCCAAGACCATGCAGATGCCGGTCTACCCGGGGCATCGCGATTTCCGCTACCCGGACGAGGTCTGCGCCACCATCCGCAAGAATGCGCTGGAGTCCGAGCTGGCCGACAACCAGATGGGCGTGAAGGGGCGCATGGGCGCGATCAACTTCCCGTTTCCCAAGTCGGGCCTGGAGGCGCTGTGGAACACCTTGCTGCCCACGCGCGCCTACACCGAGGAGAACAGCGCCGACGTGGTCAATGTGCTGTCCAACGGCTCCATCGTCTACGGCCGCAACGAGTCGCGCTACCTCTCGCCATACAACGATCCGGCCAACATGGGCCTGCCCATGCCGGAAGTGACGTCCTATGCCTTCACCAAGACGCACCTTCCCGACCGCGAGAAAGGTAGCGTCGTCATCGCCGTGGAGCCTGCCAACTACGGCATCAACAAGCGCTTGGGCTGGATGTACGACCCCGGCACGCGCCGCGTGCGCCAGCTGCCGGACTTCGGCTACGACATGCCCACCCCCGGCACCGGCGGCAAGCTCACCACCGACTCCGACCGCCTCTTCAACGGCCCGCCCGACCGCTACCACTGGAAGCTGCTGGGCAAGAAGGAAATGTACATTCCCGCCAACGCCTACCGCGTGATGCAGCCGGCCATCGCCTACAAGGACCTGCTCACACCGGGGCACGCCAACCCCAAGTACCTGCGCTACGAGTTGCGCCGGGTCTGGGTGATCGAGGGAACGCTCAAGGAAGGCTATCGCCACGTCTATGGCAAGCGCGTGATGTATGCCGACGAGGACACGGGCCAGGCCGTGACCAGCGACCTGTACGACATGCGCGGCCAGCTCTGGCAATACGCCTTCATCAACTACTACTACGACTTCGACCTGAAGGCCTGGCATGCCGGCGCGTCCTTCTACCACGACCTCAATGCGGGCTCGTATCTGGGCTATGCGCTGGTCAACGAGCGCGCCAAGGGCCCGGTGCTGAACCGCGGGGGGCTGACGCCGGCCATGTACACACCCGAAGCCGCGCGCAACGCAGGCAATTGATTCCAAGGAGAACACATGAACACGATTCTGATCCGGGGCGGCACGGTGGTGGACGGCAGCGGCGCGCCCGCCTTTGCGGCCGATGTGCGGGTGCAGGGCAAGACCATCGTCGAGGTGGCGCCCGGGCTGACGTCGCGCGAGGACGAGCGAGTTATCGACGCCAAGGGCTGCTATGTCACGCCGGGCTTCATCGAGAGCCACACCCACTTCGACGCCACCATGTGGTGGCAGGCGGATCTGGACCCGCTGCCGGGCTACGGCGCCACCACGGTGGTGATGGGCAACTGCGGC
This sequence comes from Comamonas testosteroni, assembly GCF_000761245.1. Classification (GTDB taxonomy): domain Bacteria; phylum Pseudomonadota; class Gammaproteobacteria; order Burkholderiales; family Burkholderiaceae_C; genus Comamonas; species Comamonas testosteroni_C. The sequence goes on from NZ_AWOR01000089.1 coordinate 179,828, forward strand.
TTCTCGGCCGCGCCCATCTCGGATGACCCCGCGGTGGCCCACGAGATGATCAAGATCTTCTCCTTCTTCGAGGACATTCCCGAAGGGCCATTCAAGAAGAACCTGCCCTGGGACTGGCGCACGTGGTCCGAGTACCAGCGCTCCATGACCACGCGGCTGAAGATGCCGGCCAACTACGGCTCCTTCGTCGGCCACATCGCCATCCGCCTGGCCGCCATGGGCATGGACGCCTGGAGCCGCGCGGCCACGCCGGTCGAGATAGAGCGCATGGCCGAGCTGCTGGAGGACGCCATGCAGGCCGGCGCGCTGGGCATGTCATCCAACCTGCTCGACCATGACGGGCAGGACCGGCCGATTCCCACGCTGCTGGCCGACGACGCCGAGTTCGACGCGCTGATGGCCGTGCTGGCGCGCCATCCGGGCTGCACGCTGCAGGTTATCGTCGATACCTTCATGCGCATGTCGGCGCCGGCCAGCGTGGAGCGCATCACGCGTTTGCTGCAGGGCAAGAAGCTGCGCGTGCAGATCGCCGGCGGCATTCCCACGCTGGAGTTCCAGAAGCCGGCGCTGGACATCCTCAAGCCGTTGATCGAGCGCGCACAGGCCGATGGTCACGACATCTGGCCAGGCTTTGCCCATGTCTCGCCGACCAACACCCTGTCGCTCACGCGCTCGCTGATCTTCGCCCAGTCCAACGACTACGTCTGGCACGAGGTGGTGTTGGCCGAGACCGAGGAGGCCAAGCTCGCGCTGCTGAACGACCCGCGCTGGCGGGCGCGGGCGCGCGAGAGCTGGGACACCAAGGTCTGGCCGCACGCGCCCATGGCCAATCCGCAGCGCCTGCACCTGCGCAACTCGGACAACGGCATGGGACCCATCAATCTCACGCTGCAGGACTATGCCGACCAGCGCGGCCTGCACGCCTCGGATGCCATGGCCGAATGGATCGTCGCCAACGGCGTGCGCTCCACCGTGCACATGGCGCCGTTCCCCATGCTGGAGGACCTGACCATCGAGCTGCTCAAGCACCCGCAGACCGTGGGCAACATCTCGGACGCGCCGGCCCACGGCCAGATGTTCTGCGGCGGCGGCGAGAACATCCTGCTGCTGACCCGGTTCTGCCGCGACGAGGGCCGGGTGACGATTGAGGAGGCCATCCACGTGATGACCGGCAAGCTCGCCCGGCACTTCAACCTGAACGACCGCGGCGTGATCCGGCCCGGCCTGCGCGCCGACATCGTGGTCTTCGACCTAGCCGAGATCCAGCGTCGCGAGGAGTACAAGCGCTTCGACGTGCCCAACGGCGACTTCGGCGTGACCTGGCGCTACACGCGCGATGCCGCGCCCATGCGACTGACCATGGTCAACGGCCTGCCGACCTTCTTCGAGGGGCGCTTTACCGGCGCCATGCCTGGAGAGTTCGTGAGCCCGCGCGCCGCTGCCCCTGCCTGATGGTGCTCCAGACCCTGCCAATCGCAGGGGGGGATATCAATATCCATAGCTGCTTGCGCTTGGTGCGCAAGACATCTAAATCGAAATGTATTTGAAATACATACGTATTTTGCGCAAGCAGCTCCTTTATTTGAATCAAACCCGAGAGCCGGCCACGGGCCAGTAGGCGGCGCCGCGCCCTGCGCGCCGGCCATTCTTTCCACTACCGACAATGAATCCACGCATGACCTACCAGATCGATCCCCGCAAGCAACTGCGAGCCATCGAGGCCCGCCTGGCCCAACCCGGCGACGACGCCAAGACCGTGCGCAACCTACGCAAGATGCTCGAGCACATGCGCGCCGAGGCGCTGGGTGACTTCGAGACGCTGATGGCCACTGTCTCGCCCGATGCGGCCTACATGAGCTTCAGCTCCGGCCCCGACGCGCCCGACAGCCCGCGCTCCAAGGAGGCCATTGCCCGGTACTACGGCGGCATGGTGGCGGCCAACTGCCACCAGATCGAGCACGCCATCGACCGTCTCGTCGCCGACCGCGACCATGTGACGGCCGAAGGCCCGCTGCGCATCGCCTACCCCGGGCAGGTGCTGCGCGCCATGGGCCACGCGGTGGGCGACGACGCCCCGTACTACCTGTTCGAGGCGCGCCTGCTGATCGTCTGGGGCTTCGATGAGCACAGCTTGGTGCGCTGTGAGGACTCCTACATCGCGGGCGACGGCTTCGCCGGCATCGCCGCGCGGGCGCTCAGCCAGCAGGACATCTTCACGCCGGTGGCCGGCCAGTGGTAGGTCCAGGTAGGCCGCCGCTTCCCGCGGGGTCTTGCGGGGCGTGCGCGGGTTCTAGGTGGGTTTTCAGGGCTTGCCACTAGTCCCATCGGGTGATGGGAAAAATCTCATCAGCCCAGTATCCGCATGCCAGCACATGGCGCAAAAAACCGGGCATCGCAAGGCCTGCTGCTGCTTCGTGCACCAGCAGGTTTTTTTCATTCGAGCAAGCACTTCATGTGACCCATGTGGACTAGGTCGCTAGGGTCTGTCAGTAGTCGACTCAGACGATGGTTGAACAGACCTGCTGACGCAATATGCAACTGCCTGCAAACGGCAAAACCAATGGGGCGATGCGAGGCAATGCAACTCGTTTGTAGCACCCGCCAAAAATAAGTTCTAGAACCTAGGAGACAGAGATGAAGTTTGTGACAGCCAAGACTCCACTCGCAGCGGCAGTGGGTTTGATGGTGGCGACGTCGGTATGGGCGAAGGTGCCGGCGAACGAGGCAGAACAGCTGGGCAAGGAATTGACATGCGTGGGTGCCATCAAGGCCGGCAACAAGGAAGGCACGATCCCTGAGTTCACCGGCAAGTGGGTAGGCGCCCCCGCTGGTGTATCTCATGTGCAAGCCAGCGGCAAGCACCCCGTGGACATCTATGCCGATGAGAAGCCGATTGCGGTGATCACTGCTGAGAACGTTGACAAGTACGGAGACAAGCTCAGCGACGGCCAGAAAGCCATGTTCAAGAAGTACCCCAAGACCATGCAGATTCAGGTCTACAAGGGTCATCGTGACTTCCGCTACACCGATGAAGTCTGTGCGATTGCCAAGAAGAACGCGCTGGAATCCGAGGTAAATCCCGACGGCAACAGCATCAAGGGCAGCCTGGGAGCCATCAACTTTCCGATTCCCAAGACCGGTCTGGAAGTGGTCTGGAACAACCTGCTGCCCACACGTGCCTACAACGAGAACATTGTTCGCGATATGGCGAACGTGATGTCCGATGGCTCCATTGCCTGGGGTCGCCAGGAGAACATCAATCTGAGCTTGGACAACCTGCCCTCCAGCCTTGGCAAGCCCGTGGAAGGTGTGATGGCCTATAGCCGCACTCGTGTGCTGGCTCCAGAGCGCGAAAAAGGTGGTGTGACCCACACGGTTGAACCTGTGAACTTTGCCAAGGACAAGCGTCTGGCATGGTCTTACGACCCCGGCACACGTCGCGTGCGTCAGGTTCCCGAATACGGCTTTGACCAGCCCATGCCTGGCACCGGCGGCAAGCTGACGATTGACTCCGATCGCCTGGCCAATGGCTCGCCCGAGCGCTACAACTGGAAGCTGGTTGGCAAGAAGGAGATGTACATCCCCGCCAACAACTACAAGATCCATCAGCCAACGGTGAAGTACGCCGATCTGCTCAAGCAGGGGCATGCCAACCCCGACTTCATGCGCTATGAGCTGCGCAGAGTCTGGGCCGTGGAAGGCACGCTCAAGGAAGGCTTCCGCCATGTCTATGGCAAGCGTGTTCTGTTTGTCGATGAAGACACCGGTCAGGCCGTGGCATCCGATATGTATGACACACGTGGCCAGCTGTGGCAGCACGCGTTCATCAACTATTACTACTCGCCCGATATCAAGGCCTGGCACGCAGGAACGTCCTTCTATCACGACCTCAATTCCGGTGGGTACATGGGCTACAACTTGTTCCAGGAACGTCCCAAGGGACCCATTCTGAACAAGGGTGATCTGACCCCTGCCATGTTCACGCCCGAAGCCGCACGCAACGTGGGCAACTAAGTTTTATCAACGAGCGACTCATTATGAAAAACTATATGAAGAAACTCACTCCCATCGCAGTGGCGGCGCTGCTGTCCCTGGGTATGGGGGCTGTTCACGCGGGGGAGACTGTCGAGCTGGGCAATGGCGTCAAGTTCGACTGGCGTCTGAACTTGAGCTATGGCCTGGGTGTGCGACTGGACAACCCGTCGCCCGTCCTGAGCACGGATGGCAACAACAATTTCAAGAAAGGGGCGTTGACCGCCAACCGTCTGGGCGCAGTCTGGGAGAGCAAGCTGTCCAAGGGCGACAGCGGCTTTGTGCTCAATGCCAGTACTTTCTACGACGACGTTTACCACCAGCGTAACGACAACAAGGGCCCGATCAGCACGGCCGGCCCCGTGGACGAGTTCAACTCTGCTGCCAAGCGCTATGGTGGCGGTTATTCGCGCCTTCTGGATACCTACGCCTACACCAGCTTCAACATGGGGGAGACCCGTGCCACGGTGCGTCTGGGCAAGCAGGTGGTGAACTGGGGCGAGTCCATGTACTTTGCCAATATCGCTGCGGCCCAGGGCCCCAGTGATGCGGCAAAGGCAGCTTCGCCTGGCGCAGAGGTCAAGGAAATCCTTCTGCCGGAAGATCAGATCTCGGCTTCGCTGGAAGTCAGTCCCAAGCTCTCGCTGCTGGGCCACTACCAGTTTGGCTTCCATGAAACATTGCTGCCGGCTCCCGGCATGTACACCAGCACCAGCAATGCCCTTGGCCCTGGCGCCTCCTGCCTGGGTGTCTACAACGGTGCGACTTGCCGCGGCCTGCGACGCGGCAACGACATCCGTCCCAGCAGCTCGGGTCAGTGGGGTATCGGTGGCCGCTATCGCGTGACCGACGAGACTGAAGTTGGCTTGTACTACCTGAACTACAACGACCGTAACCCTTCGCTGGTCGTGAACATGAATGGTGCCGTACCTACGGGCTATCAGGTCCGCTATTTCGACGACATCAAGATGCTGGGAACGACGGTCAGCACGACCTTCGGAAAGTTCTCTGCATTTGGTGAAGCCAGCTATCGCAAGGGTACGCCTGTGCTCAACGGCAATGGTGTGGCGGTGCGTGGCGATGTGGTGCAGGGCAACGTTGGCGGTATCTTCAATATCGGCCGCACCGGTATCGCGGACGACATGTCCCTGGCTGCCGAAATTTCCGGCTCTCGCGTGATCAATGTGGCCGATGGCAGCTCTACCGATAACCTGAGCTTCAAGACCCGCAACTCCCTGGTGGCCGGTGCGACCCTGACGCTGGGCTATCCCGGCATCTTCGAAGGCTGGGATCTGAGCGTTCCCATCAGCTACCAGTCGCAACTGCGTGGCCGTTCTCTGGTCGGCACCTTCGGCGGCGGCCAGAGCGACAGCCGGTTGAGCATTGGCGCGACTTTTGTTCGCAAGAGCAATTTCTCGATCAACGTGGCCTACATCAACTACCTGGGCAATCCTTCTGCCGATTCCCTGCGTGCACGCCCGCTGGCCGACCGCGACCAACTGTCCGTTACCGCCAAGTACTCGTTCTGAACCACACCAACGAGCCAACACCACAAAAGCCCGGCTCTCCGGGCTTTTGTGTTTGAAAGAGGCGCAAGCGAATGCAAATACTGACCGGAAAATGGGTAGCTCCTTTGGGAGCAGCAGCCTTGAGCCTGATGAGCAGTGCGGCATCAGGACAGCATCTGTTCGATGCTTTGCCTCCTTTGCCCAGGGTGGCCCCCTTGATGGCCCCCACGGAGCTGCATGGTGATACACAGGGTGATATCCGCTTCAAGTCCAGCAGCCCGTATGACCTCGATGTGCTGCTCAGTCAGCCTGCCAAGGCAGAGGCAACCATGGGTATGGGAAAGCTGTTCCTGCCCAAGGGGGCCAGCGAGAAGAAGCAGGTGCCGGCCATGGTTGTCCTGCCGGGTGGCGCGGGGGCCATTCCCGGGCGCGAGAGCGAAACGGCCCAGATGCTGGCCGACAACGGCATAGCTGCGCTGTTGGTCGATAACTTCAAGCCACGTGGCATCAGCGAAGACATGCCTTATGCGCTCAAGATCATGGGGACCTCCGAGTTCGATGCCGTGGCCGATGCCTATGCCGCACTCAAGGCTTTGAACAAGCACCCGGCCATCGATGGCTGGCGTATCGGGGTGATGGGATTTTCCAAAGGCGGAATTGCGGCACGCATGAGCCTGGATGCACGCATTCGTGACAAGCTGGCGCCTTTCATTCAGCCCTTTGCCTTGCATGTGGATTTTTACGGGCCTTGCTATGCGCTGCTGCAGTCGCGCAAAACCACGGGTTCGCCCTTGCTCAGCTTCAGAGCTGGGGAGGATGCATCGAATGATCTGGTGGCCTGTGCGCAGCAGGAAAAAATCCTGCGTGAGGCGGGCTCCGAAGTCAGTACTGTGGTCTATGCCAGGGCCGGCCATGATTGGGAAAGCGACAAGCCACGAGAGATGACGAATCTGCCCTACCTGTCCGGCTGCACGATAGAGTTCAATGACAAGGACTTCCCCGTCCTCAACGGCCAGGCGCTGATTCCAGCCGGGGCTCAGTCCGATCGCCAGACGCGCTACAGGATTCGGGTGCAAAGCGGCAAAGCGCTGGGGGACTGCGTCAAGGTGGGCTATATCGCCGGACGCGATGAAACCGCACGCAGTCTGGCCGGCAAGCAGTTGCTGCAGTTTCTCAAGGTAAAGTTCGAGCAGTAGATAGGACTAGGCGGGAATGAAAAAGGCCAGCAGATGCTGGCCTTTTTCAAGTGTCAACTTTGCCCGAAGTTCATTTCCATGAAACGTGGGCTTCTGTCAATTGAGTCGTCCGGAAACAAAAAAGCCGTGCAGCATGGCCGCGCGGCTTGATTGATGGAGTGTGGCCGCTCAGCTTGCGGGCTGCAGCACGGAGCGCTCACCGATCTCAAGCAGCATGGTCATGCTGCGCTTCTGGATGCGCCAGCCTTCGGGCAGCCTTACCCATTCGTCTTCATAGAAACCGATGGCGTCGTAGCGCAGATGACTGCGCTCGCCCAGTCCTTGATGCGCGGCTCGCACCTGAATCCTGCTGAGCGGGCGCTGCGGGTCGCCGGCATCGACTTCCAGATTGCCCAGCAGATGCTGGGTGGGGCCGCAGCCGTCAAGGTGGGTGCTGATCATGCGGCGGACCTTGGCAACCCCTTCGCAGATGTAGCTGCCTCCGTAGACCGTGGTGCAGTCAGGTGCGAACACCTGCTGCAGCAAGTCCCAGTTGCGTGTGTCGCAGGCCGTGGCGTAGCGGGTCAGGGTCTGGGCCAGAGCATGTTCAAGAAGAACCTGCTCCAGCGTGCTTGCTGCAGTCTGCATCACACTTTGCCGCTCACGGATGACTGGGGTTCGGGTTTGAGAATGCCGCCCGCGTGGCTGATGCCGCCTGCGCTGCCCGCCGCATGGGCCGGTCTGGGCTGCCGGTGCAGGCGCTTGACGCGCGCCCTGGCTTCCGCCGCACCCACATTCAGCCAGTAGGCCATGGCAGGCAGCAGGAAGATCGCGCCCAGCATGTTCACCAGGAACATGAAGGCCAGCAAAATTCCCATGTCAGCCTGGAACTTCAGTGCCGAGAACGCCCAGGTTCCCACACCTATGGACATGGTCAGCGCCGTGAAGATAGCGGCGTTGCCACGCTGGCGCATGGCTTCATAGAAGGCCTCGCGCAGCGTGATGTCTCGCTCGCGCAGCTCATGTTGCATGCTCTCGAACAGGTAGATGCCGTAGTCCACGCCCACACCCACGCCCAGGGCCACTACGGGCAGCGTGGGGACCTTCAGGCCAATGCCCAGCATGGCCATCAAGGCATTGCAGAGTATGGAGACGATGGCCAGGGGCACGACGATGCACAGCACGGCACGCCAGCTGCGGAAGGTCAGCCAGCACAGCAGCGTGATGGCGCCGAAGATGGAGCCCAGCATCTGCACTTCGGCATGTTCCACGGCCTCGTTGGTCGCGACCGCCACGCCGGCGTTGCCGCCAGCCAGCAGGAACTTGACGTTGGGTGTCTTGTCCGCAGCGATGAAATCATGCACTTCATTGACGACATGGGTCAGCGTGGCGCCTTCGTGATCCTTGAGGAAGACCTGCAGATTGATGACCTTGCAGCCCTCGGTATTCAGGCCCAGATCGGGAGACAGCGCCTTGGCGCCCGAGCGCAATGCGGCTTCGGTGCGCTGCAGCGCCGCCCAGCGAGGGTTGCCCTCGTTGTTGCTGGAGGCCGCGATCTTGGCCAGACCGGAGACGGTGGAGACAGATTGCACGCCGTCAACCCGGCGCATGCGCGATTCAAAGCGCTCCACGGCGTTCATCACCTGCCAGTTAAGGCAGCCTTCGTCGAGGTTGGAGGTTTCGACGAAGACGGACAGAACGTCCATGCCTATGGAATAGCTGCCGATGATGGTGTCGTTATCACGGTTGTAGCGCGACTCGGCGCGCAACTCGGGAGCGCCCGTGCCAACGTCACCCGTCAGCAGCTTGCGCGACTCGTAGGTGCCCGCGGCCAGCAGCAGCAGCGACACCACCAGAGTCAGCATGGCGGGACGGGATTCGGCCAGTGCCGACAGTTTCCACCAGATGGGGTTACGGCCGTTTGCGGAGGTGGAGGGGGCTTGCATGGCCTTTTTTTCCAGGCGCAGATTGGCCAGCACCGCGGGCAGGAACACCTTGTTGGTGATGATCATCAGCAGCACGCCCATGCAGGCGGTCAAGCCCAACTCGTGCACGATGGGGATGTCGATCAGCATGATGACCATGAAGCCCAGGGCATTGGTCAGCAGCGCCAGAGCTCCGGGAACGGCCAGCTTGCGAATCGCATTCTCGGCGGCCAGCCTGGAGCTTAGGCCGGCGCGCACATCATGCTTCCAGGCTCCCGTCATCTGCACGGCATGGGATACACCGATGGAGAAGATGAGAAAGGGAACCAGGATCGACATGGGGTCGATGCCGTAGCCGATCAGCGGCAAAATGCCCAGCAGCCAGATCACGGGCAGCAGTGCCACGGCCAGGCCCACCACCGTGAGGTTGGTGGACTTGGTATACACGCGCAGCATGATGGCGGTGATGACGAACGCAATGGCGAAGAAGGTCATCACGGTGGTCAGGCCGTCCATCACATCACCCAGCACCTTGGAAAAACCAATGATGTGGATGGAGATGTCCTTGCTTTCGAACTTGCTGCGGATCTCTTCCAGGCGCTGCGCCACCTTGTGGTAGTCGAGTTTTTCTCCGGTCTTTGGGTCGACCTCGAGCAGGTCGGCACGGACCATGGCGGATTTCAGATCGTTACTGACCAAAGAGCCGATCTGACCGGACTTGGCCACGTTGGAGCGTACCTGGGCCAGGCCTTGTTCGTTGGCCTCGAAGCGCGAAGGAATCAGCACCTCGCCCACATAGCCGTCTTCGGTGATCTCGATGTACTTCACATTCGGGGTGTACAGCGAATACACCTGACCACGGTTGACGCCGGGGGTGAAGAAGACCTCATCCGTCACGCCACGCAGTGCTTCGAGGAATTCCTTGTTGTAGATATCGCCTTGCTGGCCCTTCCACTCCACGCTCACCAGAATGCGGTTGGCGCCCGAGAAAGTGGCTGCATGCTTGAGAAATGCCGTCATGTACTCATGACGCATGGGAATCAACTTGTTGAAGCCCGGATCCAGGTGGGTGCGCATGGCCGAGACAGCCAGCAGTGCCGTGGCAATCAGCGTCAGCACGACTATGGACTTGCTCCACGAGATCAGCCAGCGCGCCGTGGATGCAATAAACCGGTCCAGCCGGCTGGTGGGTTCGCTCAGAGTCATTTTGTCGCTCCTGGGTCAGCCTGAGCGGCTGCCTTGGCTTGTTGTGGAGGGGGAAAGGGTTGCAGGCCTGCGTCGCTGGACATCCAGCCGCTGTCGGCGCCGGTAAGCACAATGTCGGTCAGGGTGGCGCGGCCCTTGGCGCGTTGCAGGCTGAAGCTCTTGCCGCCGTCCTTGCTCAGGCCGAGCATGCTGCCTTGTCCTACCAGGATGATGGTTCCATCCTTTTCCTGGGCATGGCCAAAGAAGGAGACCGGAGCCTGAATCGTCGACTTGACCCATTGCGCGCCCGGTGCGGCCTGCACAAAGGCGTTGCCGCGCATGCCATAGATCAGCCAGCCGCCGTCGCGTGTAGCCATGGCGTTGTAGAAAGATCCGTTGTAGAACCCGGGCTCGATCTGCCAGCTTGCACCGGAGTCCTCGGACTTGATGACCAGACCGCGCTCGCCCACGATCAGCCAGTGCTTGCCATCTTCGGAGCTGGCAATGCGGTTCATGTGCTTGTCCTCCACCTCTGAGGGCAGGGGCAACTGCTCCCAGGTCTTACCGTTATCTTTTGAGGCGATGGCACGACCGAAGGCACCGACGCTGATCCAGTCGCCCGAAGGAAGGCGCGCGATCGACATCAGAGGCTCTCCGTTCTCCTTGGAGAAGGCAACCTCCTCCCAGGTGCTGCCGCCGTCCTTGGTACGCAGAATCCAGCCTTCGTGGCCAACGGCAAAGCCGGTTTTCTTGTCGGGAGAAAAAGCCATGCTGACGATGAGCGCCTGACGCTGCTCCTTGAGCTGTGCCTGCTGCCAGTGAGCACCCTTGTCGTCCGAGTACAGGATTTCACCGAGTGCACCGGCTGTCAGCAGACGATCGCCCACCTGCGTGATGGTGTTGAAATGGCTGCGCTCGACGCCCATGGTGGTTGGCGCCAGCGGGGGCGGTGTGCGGGGCGCAAAGGCAAGCGCTGAGGCAAAGGCCACCAATGCTGCTGCGCCTATACCGACGGCTGTTTTCACGTTGTCTCCTTGTTGATTCGTACACGCTGTGCATGTATTGCAAACACGGGTGCAGGTTCTTGATTTGGAGCCTCAGCAACATCGTCCGAATGGACGTTTGCCCGGAGAATTAGGGGTATGTACGGGGCCGGCTTTTTAGTCTCTACAGACGATGGATTCGGTCTGCTTCATTTACACAATGAATGCACACTTTCTTGGTAAGGGAGACATATGGGTTTGCAAGGAAAAGCGGCGCTGGTTGGCGTCGCGCAGTACAAGCCGCAGAAATACGCAACGGCGCCGCGCATGTTCCATCTGGAGCAGGTTGCCGACCTGACGCTGCAGGCTCTGGAGGACGCCGGCATGGAGCTGTCCGAGGTGGACGGCCTGATCACCAGCGCCCCGCACTTTCATGAAGCCAGCTGTTTTGTGCCGGCCATGGCCGGCGAGTACCTGGGCGTGCGCCTGAACTTTGCCGAGGTCGTGGACCTGGGGGGAGCGAGCTCCGTGGCCATGGTCTGGCGCGCGGCGGCTGCGATCGAGCTGGGGCTGTGCAACACCGTGGTCTGCGTGCTGCCGTCGCGCATGGCACCGATCTCCGAACATGACGACCACATCAAGGAAGTCATGAAGGCCAGCCGCTTCGGCGGCCACAGCACCCGCTTTGGCGCACCCGAGGCCGAGATGGACCTGCCCTATGGCCATATGGCGCAGAACACCGGCTATGCCATGATTGCCCAGCGCTACGGCGCGGTCCATGGTTACGATGCGGCCGCTCTGGCGCGTATCAGCGTGGACCAGCGCTTCAACGCCTGCCACAACCCCGACGCCATGTTCTATGGTCAGCCCATCACCGTCGATGACGTGCTGAATTCGCGCATGGTGGCCGACCCTTTGCATGTGCTGGAAATCGTGCTGCCGGCTGCAGGCGGCGGCGCCATGATCGTCACCCGTGCCGACCGCGCCAAAACCACCAGGCACCGCCCAGTCAGCATCGTCGGCTGCGGCGAGCATGTGAGCAGCAAGTCGCCCACCTATATGGCCGACATGCTGCAGACCCCCATTGGTCCGGCCTCTGCCAAGGCTTTCGAGATGGCGGGCATGCGTCCCTCAGACATGCATATGGCGCAGATCTATGACTGCTACACGATCACCGTGATGCTGACGCTGGAAGACGCGGGCTTTTGCGAGAAGGGCAAGGGCATGGACTTTCTGCGCAACAACGATTTCACCTTCAAGGGCAACTTCCCCATGAACACCCATGGTGGCCAGCTGAGCTTCGGCCAGTCCGGCACGGCGGGCGGTATGTCACAGGTGATCGAAGCGGTGCACCAGATTCAGGGGCGTGCCGGCGACAGGCAGCTGGGTCGCAACGATCTGGCCTATGTGTCCGGAACCGGTGGCGTGATGAGCGAGCAGGGCGCCTTGATCCTGCGGGGAGCATAAGAACATGGCTTGGAACAAACCTCTGCCCCATCCCACGGAAATTTCTGCGCCGTACTGGGAAGGTCTCAAGGCCCACGAAGTGCGCATCCAGCAATGCGATCGTGGACATTCGCTGTTTTTTCCGCGCACCCATTGCCCCACTTGCGGATCGCGCTCCCTGAAGTGGAGCAAGGTGTCGGGCGAGGGCACGCTCTACAGCTTCACCGTCGCGCGCATTCCCACCATGCCCGAGTTCACGGACGAGATGCCTCAGGCCCTGGCCGTGGTCGAACTTCGTGAAGGCGTGCGCATCAATACCACCATGGTTGGCGTGGCTCCCGAGGCACTGAAGGTGGGCATGGAGGTGCGCCCCGTGTTTGACGAACGCCCGGGCGAGGTCACCCTGCTGCGCTTTACCGCCCATGGGGGCAGCCACCCGAGCGTCATCAAGGCCGACGCCGTGACCGAGGCTGCCGTGGTGGAGCACTCTGTCGCTGCCAAGCGCAAGATCTCCGTCAAGGACATCGAGGCCATGAAGTCGCTGGTGTCCGAGGAGTACAGCCCCTGGTCCAATGAGTTCACCGTGAGCCAGGAAGTCATCAACGAGTTCGCCAGGCTCTCGGGCGATGACTACTGGATCCACACCGATCCCGCGCAGGCGCGCGAGAAAAGCCCGTTCGGCACCACCATCGCCCATGGCGCCCTGGTGCAGGTGCTGGCCAGCCAGCTCAGGATTCCGCTGGACTACGAGGTGGTGGACTTCAACAACATGGTCAACTATGGCTCGGATCGTCTGCGCTTCCCGAGCCCTGTGCCCTCAGGTTGCAAGATCCGTGCGCGGGCTCGCATCAAGGCGGTGGAGCAGGTCAAGAGCGGTGTTCAGACCACGATGGAGCTCAACATCCATGTGGTCGGCCAGGATCGTCCTGCAGTCATCAACGACCTGGTGATTCTCTACATGTAATAGCCGCAGCCCGCCCTCAGAGAGCGGGTGTTTCAGTTTCTTCAAGGGTTGGGGCTTTGCGCAGGCAAAGCCCTTTTTTTGCGGCCATTCACAGATGGGTCTCTGGCTCTGTAGGAATGCAAGAAATATCAGCCAAATTGGCTTTATACCTATGTCTGAAGAGCGCTGGAAGCTATCAAATTATTGAAACTCTGCTTGGCAGGAGTCAAAGCCATGCGATGGCGCCAACGGGGCGTCGATCTGGGGTTGCCACCTAAGTAAATACCTGCTCATCAAAATGGACGATGTTGCGTTTTCCGTGCTGGCCATACTGCAAACCAGAAAGGCCATAGAGCCTGAACAGGAGACAAGCATGAAAACCTCTTTTCGCTGGATGAATGCACTTCGCGCAGTGTCGCTGGCCGCTGCGGCACTGGCGCTATACCTACCCGCCATGAATCTGCCACAGAGTGCCGCGGCGGCGGCGCAGGCGGACTCTGCGCTCAAGCTGCCCGCCGGCATCGTGCTCGCCAGTGCCCAGACCTCCTGGAGCGCGGTTTTTGCATCGGGCTATTGAGTCCTGCAGACCTAGAATCCTGCGGCTTCTTGCTGCCTAGCCGACTTTGATCTCTGGGCGATTTCTGTACTGTAAAGTACAGGTAAATGAGACTGATTCTCGATTATCATGCGCACGCTTTTGCACAGCACACAGGTTGTAGCCAATTGATGCCGTAGTCCCTGCGGACGATACCCGCCAAGCCGAATTACAACTCCGTATAACAAGGCATTTATGGCATTGAGGTATTCGCCGCTGGCAGCGGCATTGGGGCTGGCTTTTTCTGGCGCAGCCTGGGCGCAGCAAGCTTCGGAAGTGGTGCTGGACGAAGTGCAGGTTCGCAGCGACCACCAGCTTGACCCCAGCTATAACCCGCCCACGGCAACGAGCGCCACCAAGATCGAGGCACCGCTGCGCGATATTCCCCAGACCGTGAATGTGGTGCCTCAGAGCCTGTTGCGCGATCAGGTTGCGCAGTCCATGCAGGACGCCCTCAAAGCCGTGCCCGGCGTGGGCTTCTCTCATGGCGATGGTCAGCGTGATCAGGTCACCATTCGCGGCTTCTCGGCGATTGCCGATCAGTTTGTGGACGGCTTGCGCGATGACGCGCTGTACTTCCGTGACCTTTCCAATATCGAGCAGATCGAAGTGCTCAAGGGCCCGGCCTCAGTGCTTTATGGGCGCGGTTCGTCGGGCGGCCTGATCAATCGCATCACCAAGAAGCCGGGCGTCAATCTCAGCGAAGTAGGGCTGACGCTGGGGCGCTGGAACCAGCGCCGGGGCGAGTTCGACTTGGCCCGCGCGCCCCAAGACGGTGTGGTGTCTTATCGCCTGACTGGAGCCGTGGAGCGCGCCGACAGCTATCGCGACCAGCAGTTTCTGGACCGCAAGGCATTGGCCGCATCGGTGCTGATCAAACCCAGTGCCGACACCAGTGTGCTGCTGCAGGCCGACTACCTCAAGGACAGCCGCCTGACGGACTTCGGCATTCCCGCATATCAGGGCAGGCCCGTCAATGTGCCGCCCAGCACTTATTACGGCGCAGCCAATGCCAGGGATGTCGATGTAAGCAGTGCCGAGGTTGCATCGCTGGGTGCGACTCTGAATCACCGCATCAGCGAGAGCTTGTCGCTGCGAAATGCTTTCCGCTACTACGACTACTCGCTCGATAGAAGCAACACGCTTGTGGGCTCGGTCAATGAGAAGGCGATGACGGCATCGCTGACGCGCGGCAATGTGCAGCGCGACGAAAGCGGCTTTTTCAATCAGACCGAGCTGACCCAGAAGCTGGAGCTGGCGGGCATGAAGCACCAGTTGCTGTACGGCTTTGAATTCGGCCGCCAGAGCAAGGATCTGCTGTCCTACAGCCGTGCCAATGTGGCAACGGTCTCACTCTTGAATCCGGTGCTGCCAATCCTGCCTTCGCGCATCGATGGCAAGCCTGCGGCGGACAATCACAGCGTCTTCAAGGTGGCCAGCTTGTATCTGCAGGATATGGTCACCATTACTCCGCAGTGGAAGGCTCTGGCGGGGGTGCGCTATGACCGCTTCCAGCAGGACACACATGAGCGACAGCCGGGCAAGCCTGACTTGAGCCGCACGGACACAGCCTGGAGTCCGCGCGTCGGCCTGGTCTATCAGCCCTCGTCTGTATGGTCTTACTACGCTTCCTGGAGCAAGTCCTTCCAGCCCTCGGGGGAAACCTTTGCGCTGGCTGCAAACAATGCGCAACTGGCACCGGAGAAAACGACCAGCCAGGAAGTCGGCGTCAAATGGGATCGGCCGGATGGCAAGGCTTCGGTCACGGCTTCGCTGTTCAAGCTGGAGCGCACCAATATCAAGAGCGTCGACCCCACAAGCAATACCGTGGTGCCTCTGGGTGTGCAGCGTACCAATGGACTGGAGCTGACCTTTGCGGGCGAGATTGCGCCTAGCTGGCAGGTCTGGGCCGGCTATGCCTTCCTCGACGGTGAAATGACCGCCTCGCCCACCCCAGGCATTCAAGGCAAGCGTCCCACGCTGACTCCGCGCCATAGCGCCAACCTGTGGCTGACCAAGTCTCTGGGTCATGGCTTTGGTCTGGGTGGCGGTCTGAACTACGTGGGCGCACGCGATGCCGATCCGTTGAACACCGTGACGCTGCCCGGCTATACCACGGTGGACGCCATGGCCTACTACCGCATGGGTGCCTGGGATGTGCAGCTCAAGCTCAACAATCTGCTGGATCGTCGCTATATCGTTGCCGGTCATGGCAGCTCGCCCAACCTCAACCTGCCCGGTGCTCCGCGCTCGGCTCAGGTCGTGGCGCGCTATCGCTTCTGAAAAAGGTGTTCCATGTGGCACGGGCCGACTGGCCTGGACCCAGCTGCTGCCAGGGGGATAGCCTGGCTGGATAGAGGCCTGATGCTCAGGCCGATGCCGCAAAAAAAGGGTTCAACGGCTGCCCCAAGCAGCCGCTGAACCCGATCAAAGTGGCAAAGAGAGCCTGAAGTCAGACGTATCAGGCCGCAACAGCCTGCTTGCGGTTACGCACCATGGTCAGGGCCGTATCCTCGATCATGTCTTCCTGGCCACCCACCATGCCGCGGCGGCCCAGCTCCAGCAGCAGCTCGCGTGCCGGGATGCCGTACTTGGCTTCAGCACGCTTGGCAAACAGCAGGAAGCTGCCGTACACGCCGGCATAGCCCAGGGTCAGCGCGTCGCGGTCGATGCGGATGGGAAAGTCCATCAGCGGCACGACCAGATCTTCGGCCACATCCTGGATCTTGAACACGTCCACGCCGGTTTCAATGCCCATGCGCGCACAAACGGCGACCAGCACTTCCATGGGCGTGTTGCCGGCACCGGCGCCCAGACCCGCGGCAGCGGCATCGATGCGGTTGGCTCCGACTTCGATGGCGGCCAGCGAGTTGGCGATGCCCATGGCCAGGTTGTGGTGGCCATGAAAGCCCAGCTCGGTCTCGGGCTTCAGGGCCTGGCGCACGGCGGACAGGCGTTCCTTCACGTCATCGGGCAGCATATAGCCGGCCGAGTCGGTGATGTAGATGCAGTTGGCTCCGTAGCTTTCCATCAGCTTGGCTTGCTTGACCAGGCCTTCGGCGCTGTTCATATGCGCCATCATCAAAAAGCCCACGGTGTCCATGCCCATCTTGCGGGCCATGGCGATGTGCTGCTCGGAGACATCGGCCTCGGTGCAATGGGTGGCCACGCGGATGGTGGAGACGCCCAGCTCATGGGCCATCTTCAGGTGGTCGACGGTGCCGATGCCGGGCAGCAGCAGGGCTGAGACCTTGGCCTGCTTCATCAGCGGGATGACGGTGGACAGGTATTCCTCGTCCGTGTGGGCGGGGAAGCCGTAGTTGACCGAGCTGCCGCCCAGGCCGTCGCCGTGGGTCACTTCGATCAGCGGAACGCCGGCGGCGTCCAGACCGCAGGCCACGGACTTCATCTGCTCCAGCGTCATCTGGTGGCGCTTGGGATGCATGCCGTCACGCAGTGTCATGTCGTGAACGGTGATCTTCTTACCTTTGAGGGACATGTTCTTCTCCTGGATCAGACAGCAACAGCGGCTTCGGCCAACTCGAAACGGCCGGCGAGGATTTCTTCGGCAAACATCTCGGCCGTGCGCGCCGCAGCGGCGGTCATGATGTCCAGATTGCCCGCGTACTTGGGCAGGTAGTCGCCCAGACCTTCGACTTCCATATAGATGGAGACGCGGTTGCCGTCGATCACGGGGCCGTTGACCAGCTTGTAGCCGGGCACGTATTTCTGCACTTCCTTGATCATGGCGTGTACCGAGGCTTCGATCTCGGCAGGCTTGGGCGTATCTACTGTCAGGCAGTGGATGGTGTCGCGCATGATCAGCGGCGGCTCGGCGGGGTTGATGACGATGATGGCCTTGCCCTTTTGCGCGCCGCCAATTTTTTCGACCGCGCCCGAGGTGGTGCGTGTGAACTCGTCGATGTTCTTTCGCGTGCCGGGGCCGACCGAGCGGCTCGAGACCGTGGCCACGATCTCTCCGTAGCTCACGGCCTGCACGCGCGATACCGCAGCCACCATGGGGATGGTGGCCTGGCCGCCGCAGGTGACCATGTTCACGTTCATGGCCTTTTCGGCCACCTTCTCGGCCAGATTCACGCTGGGCACGCAGTAGGGGCCGATGGCAGCGGGCGTCAGGTCGATCATCAGCACGCCCAGCTCATTGAGCTTGCGGCTGTTTTCGGCGTGGACATAGGCGCTGGTGGCGTCGAAGGCGATCTGGATGCCGTCTTCCTTGACGAAGGGCAGCAGGCCGTCCACGCCCTCGGCCGTGGTCTTGATGCCCATTTCACGGGCGCGCTTGAGGCCGTCGGATTCAGGGTCAATACCGACCATCCACACAGGCTCCAGAATGGGAGAGCGCTGCAGTTTCATGAGCAGGTCGGTGCCGATATTTCCGGGCCCGATCAGTGCGCACTTGATTTTCTTTTGCGTCATGGTGTCTTACTCCGTGAATTGAATGGAACAGTGGCCCATGCCCTCAATGACCATCTCGAAGTGGTCACCGGCAACGGCGGGCACCAAGGGGGCGAGGGAGCCCGAGAGAATCACCTCGCCGGCCTTGAAGGGAATGCCGAAAGCGCCAAGCGTGTTGGCCAGCCAGGCCACGGCTTCGGCCGGGTGACCTTGCACGGCGCTTCCCAGTCCAGAACCTGCGGGCTGGCCGTTCTTGGTCATTTGCATGGATGCGGCAGCCAGATCCAGCGAGGCTGGATTTGTGTGCTGTTTGCCGATGACAAAGACGCCGCAGGAGGCGTTGTCAGCCACGGTGTCCTGGATCTTGATCTTCCAGTCGTTGATGCGCGAATCGACAATCTCGAAGCAGGGCGCGACCCATTCGGTAGCGGCAAGCACATCTGCCTTGGTAACGCCCGGGCCTTGCAGATCCTTCTTGAGCATGAAGGCAATTTCGCCTTCGGCGCGAGGCTGTATCAGGCCGGATGCCTTGAGCGAGACGGCAGCGCCGTCTTCATACTCCATGCTGTCGGTCAGAAAACCGAAGTCAGGCTGGTGCACATTCAGCATGTCCTGCACGGGCTTGGAGGTCACGCCGATCTTCTTGCCAATCACGCGCTCGCCCGATGCTTCGCGCAGGCGCAGCATGTGCAGGGAGATGTGATAGGCGTCCTCCACCGTCATCTCGGGGTGGCTGTCGGTCAGCGGTGCCAGTGTCCTGGCGGTGCGCAGCGCGTCATACAGGCGCCGGCCTTGCTGTTCGATGAATTGCTTGTCACTCATGGCTTCAACCGTTTTTCATGAAGTCGATGCAAGTGCGGTTGAACATCTCGCGATGCTCGACCTGCACCCAGTGGCCGCACTGGTTGACCAGCACCACGCGGCAGTTCTTGATGCCCTTGGCCAGCTTGTCGGCACCGCCCACGGGATTGAAGGCGTCCTGCATGCCCCAGAAGCCCAGCACATTGCACTTCAGATCGGGCAGTTGCTCTGTCATATTGGGGATATACAGTCGCTGGCGCGAGGCTTCGGTCTGGGTCAGGGCAATGGGCGCGCGCTCGTTGATGATCTCGTCGGTCAGCAGGGCCTGGTCCACCACCTGCATGCTCATCACGGCGCGCATGGCTTCGGGGCCGGTCTTGCCCGACTTGTAGATATTGAACATATTGGCAATGCCGGGCATGGCCATATAGGCTTCAAACTCTTCCACACCACCGGGTGCCATGAGGATCAGGCTCTTGACGTCCTCGGGGTACTTGAGCGCATAGCCCAGCGCCACGGCACCGCCCAGCGAGTTGCCCAGCAGGGTGATGTTTTTCAGGCCTAGCCGCTCCACCAGACCTTTGACGCCGGCGATGAAGAAATCCATGTCGTACTGCTTGGGCTCCTCGGTCTTGGACGAGAGGCCATAACCGAGCAGGTCGGGAACGATGGAGCGAAAGCCGGCCGCCGCAAACTCGGGGTAGTTGCCCTTGAAGTTGCTGTAGCCGCTGGCGCCGGTGCCTGCACCGTGCAGAAAGATCACGGGGTCGCCCGAGCCCTGTTCGTGGAAGTGCACGCGCTGGGGATGGCCGGCCACATTGCCGATGTCCACATATTTGCCTTCGGGAATGGAAAAAGTGCTCATCTCTGTTCTTTATGGTTGGAGTGGGTAGGCGAAGGCTGTCTCCTGCCTTCGGGTGAGGAAACGGGGATGGCGCGAGCTCTCAGGCCTTGGCTTGCCAGAGCTTGGGCAGGCCGGGGTCCGTGGCAGCAATGGCTTTCTTGAGCAGATTGCGCAGCGTGGCTGCTTCCATCTCGCCAAGGCTCGCTATCAAATCGGTTTCCACGGCTTTGGCTGCGGCCAGCACACGCAAGATGGCTTCGTTGCCCAGGGGCGTGAGCTGCAGCGACTCGGCTCGCTCGCGGCTTTCTTCCACCCAGTCTTTGCTGATTAGCGACTGCAGGGCCACGGCTCCGATGTCGGTGCCGGTGTAGGCCATGTGAGACGCAATTTCGGCAGGCGACTGAGGCTGCTGGATGCTCAGCAGCGAGAGCACATAGAAATCGGCATCGGTCATGCCGTAAGCCGCCATGGGCTTGCGCAAGCCGCTCAGGAATTGAAAGTGCGCACGGCCCATCAGATAGCCGATGAGGTTCTCGGAATACGCGGTGTTGGTATCGGCTGCCGGCTCGCTGGCCACGGCGTTGGCCTTGCGTGAAGCCAGGGCGTAACCGCCGGTCACGTAAAGCAGGGGAGGGTGCGGGTTGGCGTCGTAGTCGGTCACCTCGCCCACAAAGATGACATGGTCGCCGCCGTCGTACTGAAAAGCGGTCTTGCACCTAAAGCGCGCGCTGCAGTCCTGCAGCAGCGGGGCATGAGCTGCCTCGGAGTCCAGCGGCAGGCCGGAGAACTTGTCTTCGCCAGCACGGGCAAAGCGGTTCGACAGGGCTTCTTGCTCATTGGAGAGGATGTGCACATTCCAGGTGTCAGCGTTCTGGAACACAGCCAGGCTGCGGGCGTTCTTGGCCAGGCTCCACAGAACCATGGGCGGCTCCAGCGAAACCGAGTTGAAGCTGTTGGCCGTGATTCCTACAGGCTCGCCATTCTCTGCACGGGTGGTGACGATGGTGACCCCGGTGCCGAACGTGCCCAGGGCGCGGCGGAAGTCTTTGGGGTCGAAGGTTGCTGCAGTGCTTTGCATGGGGTGAATGTCTCCTTGGTGCAAGAGTGCTGCGAACAGGGCTTTTATGAATCCTTCACATGGACTAGCAGCGCAAAGCAGGGCTTGGTGTTTGTCCTAGGCCCAGTGTTTTTGCTGTGCGGGAGCAGGCTTTGAGGAAGTCCGGAAACGCCTGCTTCATCGTTAGTCTGATCGGACGATGAACGGAAAATTGCATGGTGAGAGCATTTCTGTCATAGGCGAAAAAGCCTTGCCCACCACACCACAAGCCGTCCGGTGGAGCGGCAACTGGAGAGCTGAATGAACACAATGACAGATAACTACCTCACCCTTGATGCGCTGGCCGTGATCGAGCGTGCCAAGGCCCTGGCGCCCAAGCTGGCGGCACGTGCGCAGCAGGCGGATCGCGAAGGAAAGATCAGTGACGAAACCGTTCAGGAGATGGCTGAGGCGGGTCTGTTCCGTGTGCTGCAGCCCAGGCGCTGGGGTGGTTATGAAATGGATCCCCGTGTGTTCTACAGCGTGCAGATGGAGCTGGCCAAGGGCTGCATGTCCACGGCCTGGATTTACGGGGTGGTCGGCGTTCACCCCTGGCAGTTGGCGCTTTTCCCCGACCAGGCCCAACAAGATGTGTGGGGCAAGGATCATGGCGTGCGCATCGCCTCGACCTATATGCCTACTGGCAAGGCCGAGCCCGTGGAAGGCGGCTTCAGGTTCAACGGCCGCTGGAGCTTTTCCACCGGCTCCAAGCATTGCGACTGGTTGTTTCTCGGCGGTCTGCTGCCCAAGCGGGATGGCACGCCTGGCCTGGAGCATGTGACTTTTCTGGTGCCCAAGGCGGACTACCGCATTGAGGACAACTGGGATGTGCTGGGCCTGCGCGGCACAGGCAGTCATGACATCGTGGTGGAAAACGCGTTTGTCCCGGCACATCGCATCCAGTACACCAACGACCACAGCGATGTGGGCTGCCCCGGTCGCACGGAGAACACCAGCTGGCTGTTCCGCATCCCCTTTACCCATGTGTTCCAGCGTGCGGTGTCCACTGCCTGCCTTGGCGCGCTGGAAAGCGCCATCGCGTCGTTCACCGAGCGTGCGACGTCGCACGTTGGAAAGCATGGCAACAGGATGGCCGAGGACGTGAACGCCCAGACGGCCGTGACCGAAGCCACGATTGCGCTGGACCAGCTCAAGGTGGTTCTGTTTCGCAATTACGCACGCATTGTGGATGCGGCCAAGACTGGTATTCAGCTGACGCTGGAAGAGCGTCTGCTGCAGCGTGCTCAGGCGTCATACGTTCCCAAGCTGACGGGCTTTCATGCCAATGAATTGATGCGTGCCTGCGCAGCCAGCGGTACCTTCAAGAACAACCCCATCGAGCGCATCTTCCGCGACATCCATCAGGGACGTACCCACATTGCGAACAATACGGATGCCTATGTGCGCGCCTATGGCTCGCATGTGCTGGGCATTCCCAACCAGGAACCCTTTGTCTGATTGAATTCAGGCCAAGCTGGGGCAGCGCTCTCACATAGGAGGCTGCCGCCAGCGTGTATTTGCGACAGTCCATCCATAAAACAAAAGATTGACGGAGACAAGGTATGGCAGAACACGAATATGACCTGATCGTCGTGGGGTCGGGGGCAGGTGCCATGTTGGGCGCCATTCGCGCGCAGGAGCAGGGCCTCAAGACTCTGGTGGTGGAGAAGACCGAGCTGTTCGGCGGTACTTCGGCCCTGTCGGGGGGCGGCATCTGGATTCCACTCAATTACGACCAGAAGCCTGCGGGCATCAAGGACGATCTGGAGACCGCATTTGGCTATATGAAGCGCTGTGTGCGCGGCATGGCGACGGACGACCGCGTACTGGCCTATGTGGAAACCGCGAGCAAGATGGCCGAGTATCTGCGCCAGATCGGCATTCCTTATCGCGCCATGGCCAAGTATGCGGATTACTACCCCCATATCGAAGGCTCCAGGCCCGGTGGCCGCACCATGGACCCGGTGGACTTCAATGCCGCCAAACTGGGCCTGGCGGCGCTGGAAACCATGCGCCCCGGCCCTCCCGGCAATCAGTTGTTCGGTCGCATGAGCATCAGTGCCTTCGAGGCGCATTCCATGCTCTCGCGCGAGCTCAAGTCGCGCTTCACCATCCTGGGCATCATGCTCAAGTATTTTCTGGACTACCCCTGGCGCAACAAGACCAGGCGCGATCGTCGCATGACGGGCGGCCAGGCGCTGGTGGCAGGCCTGCTGACTGCGGCCAACAAGGCCGGCGTCGAGATGTGGCGCAACTCTCCCCTCAAGGAGCTGGTGCAGGATGCATCGGGCCGCGTGACGGGTGTCATCGTTGAGAGGAATGGTCAGCGCCAGCAGATCAACGCCAGATGTGGCGTGTTGTTGGGTGCTGGCGGTTTTGAGCGCAATCAGGAGATGCGTGACCAGTATCTGAGCAAGCCTTCCAAGGCAGAGTGGACGGCAACCCCAGTGGGAGGCAATACCGGTGATGCTCACCGGGCCGGTCAGGCCGTGGGCGCACAGCTGGCGCTGATGGACTGGTCCTGGGGCGTGCCCACCATGGATGTTCCCAAGGAGCCGGCCTTTCGCGGCATTTTCGTGGAGCGCTCGCTGCCGGGGTGCATGGTGGTCAACAGCAAGGGGCAGCGCTTCCTCAACGAGTCCGGCCCTTATCCGGAATTCCAGCAGGCCATGCTGGCCGAACATGCCAAGGGCAATGGCGGCGTGCCTGCATGGATTGTGTTCGACGCCAGCTTCCGCGCGCAAAACCCCATGGGGCCGCTGATGCCGGGCTCTGCCGTGCCGGACAGCAAGGTGCGCAAGAGCTGGCTGAACAATGTCTACTGGAAGGGCGAGACGCTGGAAGATCTAGCGCGCCAGATCGGCGTGGACGCCGCGGGGCTGCAGGACAGTGCGCGTCGCATGACCGAATACGCCAGAGCTGGCAAGGACCTGGAATTTGACCGGGGCGGCAATGTGTTTGACCGCTACTACGGCGATCCGCGTCTCAAGAATCCCAACCTGGGCCCCATCGAGAAAGGTCCGTTCTACGCCATGCGCCTGTGGCCCGGAGAGATCGGCACCAAAGGGGGACTGCTCACCGATAGAGAGGGGCGTGTGCTCGACACGCAAGGCACGATTATCGAGGGGCTGTATTGCGTGGGTAACAACTCCGCCTCCGTCATGGGGCCGGCCTACGCCGGCGCTGGCTCCACCCTGGGGCCGGCCATGACTTTTGCCTTCCGCGCCGTGGCCGACATGGTCGGTAAACCCTTGCCTCTCGAGAACCCGCATCTGCTGGGCAAGACGGTTTGATCAGGAGGCGCAGAGATGTCCAATTTCAAAAAGCATGTCAGCACCATCAATCCTGTGGGGGCAGTCTTGGATGTGGGGTCGGCCGATGAGGTTCAGTGGTCCGATGCCAGCGATGTGGTGGTGGTCGGCTGGGGGGGGGCCGGTGCCAGTGCAGCGATTGAGGCGCGCGAGCAGGGGGCCGAAGTTCTGGTGATCGAACGCTTCAGCGGCGGCGGTGCCAGTGTGCTGTCGGGTGGTGTGGTCTATGCCGGTGGCGGTACCCGGTACCAGAAGGAAGCCGGCTTCGAGGATTCACCCGAAGCCATGACTGCCTACCTCAGGCATGAGGTCAATGGTGTGGTCAGTGACGAGACTCTGGCGCGCTTCAGCCGCGACAGCGTGGCCAACCTGAATTGGCTGGAAAAGCAGGGCGCTACCTTTGCGTCGACCATGCCTGCGTACAAGACGTCCTATCCGGCCGATGGCATGTATCTGTACTACTCGGGCAACGAAGCGGTGCCTGCCTACGGCAATCCGCAACTGCTCAAGAAGCCTGCACCGCGCGGTCATCGCGTGGTGGCCAAGGGGCAGTCGGGAGCGACTTTCTTTGCCGCGCTGCAAAAATCCACATTGGCACACGGAGCCCGCACATTGACGCAGGCACGCGTCCAGCGCCTGGTGCGCGAGAAGGACAGTGGCCGTGTATTGGGCGTGGAGGTGATGGTGTTGCCCGAAGGCGATCCACGTACCGAACGCCACAAGAAGCTCGATGAGCTGGTGGCCAAGTGGCGTCTGTATCAGGCGCCACGTGCCCAGGCGGGTCGTCGTGAAGCTGCGCAGATCGAGAGCGAGATCGGCGAGAAGCGCTACATCCGTGCCCGCAAAGGTGTGGTGCTGTCCACTGGCGGCTATATCTTCAATTCGGAGTTGCTGGAGCGGCATGCGCCGGCTTACAGGCCCGGCTGGCTGACCGGTGCTGCGGGCTGCGATGGCTCTGGTCTGCGGCTGGGGCAATCCGTGGGAGGGATTGCTCAGGACCTGAACAATATCTCGGCCTGGCGCTTCATCACGCCGCCCTCGGCCTGGCCCAGGGGGCTGGTGGTCAACACCAAAGGCGAGCGCTTTTGCAATGAGCAGGTCTACGGCGCCAAGCTCGGCTACGAGATGATGGAAAAGCAGGGGGGAGAGGCTTGGCTCATCATTGATGGCAAGCTGCGCAGGCAGGCAGCGTGGCAGTGCCTGTTTGGCGGTTTGTGGGCCTTCCAGTCCATGCCCGCGCTGGCGCTGATGTACAAGGTCGCGATCAAGGGCAAATCCGTCGCCGACCTGGCCAAAAAGCTTCGCATGGATGCAGCAGTGCTGCAACACCAGTTCGATCGCGCCAATGCTGCTGCACGCGGTGAGATCGAAGACCCGTTGGGCAAGTCCAAGGACATGCGCCATGAGTTCAAGGGAGGCTCGCTGTTTGCCATCGATATCTCCATCAGCCAGAAGATGTTTCCGCTGGCCGTGCTGAGCCTGGGGGGGCTCAAGGTCAACGAGGACAACGGTGCAGTGATTGACGGCGCCGGCTATGACATTCCCGGCTTGTATGCCGCGGGGCGCACCGCCATTGGTGTGGCTTCCTCGCGTTATGTGAGCGGCCTGTCTCTGGCCGACTGCGTGTTCTCGGGCCGCCGAGCGGGCAAGGCGGCTGCACTGCAAGGGGGCGAGTCCCCTGCTGCCCAGGCCGTGTGCCCGCGGGCAAGCGCTGTGGAGAGCGTCAGTTCCTGACCCCGTGGATTGGGGACGATCTTGTGCCGGGGCGCCAGTGCAAGGTTGCACAAAAAGAGTGAGTGAGTAAGGGGTAAGAAGAAATGAGCAGTGAAGCCACAACAACCGCATCGCGGTATCACCCGCTGCGCGTGCGCGCGGTGATTGACGAGACGCACGATACCAAGTCAATTGTGTTCGAGGTGCCTGAGGATCTGGCTGAGCAATTCAGCTATCGTCCCGGCCAGTTTCTGACTCTGCGACTGCCTATCGAGGGCCGTTATGTGCCTCGCTGCTACTCCATGTCCAGTGCCCCGATGCTCGACGATGCCTTGCGGGTGACTGTCAAGCGCGTCGACAAGGGGCGAGGCTCCAACTGGGTTTGCGACAGGGTTCAGGTGGGTGATTCCATCGAGCTGATGCCTCCCTCGGGCCTGTTCTCGCCCCGGAATCTGTCTCAGAACTTTTTGCTGCTGGCCGGTGGCAGCGGAATCACACCGGTGTTCTCCATCCTGCGCACCGTACTCAAGCAGCATCAGGGCAACGTGGTGCTGTTCTATGCCAACCGCGACGAGCGCTCGGTCATCTTCAAGAAGGACCTGCAGCAGCTGGCGGCCGAGTATCCAGATCGCCTGCAGGTCATTCACTGGCTGGACTCTGTGCAAGGCGCGCCTTCGCAGAATCAGCTCGCAGCCTGGGCCACGCCCTGGGTGGCCGATGCAGGCCAGGCCTTTATCTGCGGGCCGGGCCCCTTCATGGATGCCGCACAGGCCGCGATGATCGAGGCCGGCATGCCTGCCGAGCAGGTACATGTGGAGCGCTTTGTCTCTCTGCCTGACGAGGAGACTCTGCAGCTGATGCAAGAGGCAGCGGCTCCCGTGGAGGCCGCTGTCGACCAAGCCCTGGTGCAGCTGCGTCTGGACGGCCAGGAATATGAATTCAACTGCAGTGGCACGGAGACCATTCTGGAGGCCGGACTGCGCGCCGGCATCAATGTGCCCTACTCCTGCCAGGCCGGCATGTGCGCATCCTGCATGTGCCAGGTGCAGGACGGCAGCGTACATCTGCGACACAACGAAGTGCTGGATGCCAAGGACCTGTCCAAGAAGTGGACGCTTGCCTGTCAATCCGTGCCCACCAGCGAAAAGCTGCGCGTCAAATTCCCGGAGTAATTTATGTCGAATACCAACCAGAACGCGATGCCCGAGTCCTCGCTGACCTTGCCTGGCATGCTCGCTGACGTGGTCAGCCGCTTTGCCGGTCGCGCGGCGATTGTCGAAAACGGCAAGTCCATCAGCTATGCCCAGCTGCAGCAGCTGAGCCGCCTGGCCGCACGTGCCTTGATGAGTCTGGGTGTGCAGGCTGGCGACCGTGTGGCTCTGTGGGCACCGAATCTCAGCGAGTGGATCGTTGCCGCCTGCGGTGTGCATGCTGCTGGCGGCGTGCTGGTGCCCCTGAACACCCGCATGAAGGGCGCCGAGGCTGCCGATATTCTGGAGCGCAGCCGTGCCAGGGTACTGGTGTGCGTGGGCGACTTCCTGAACAACTACTACCCGGATCTGCTGAACGGCCTGCGTCCTGTCACACTGCAGCAGGTGGTGGTGCTCGGTGACAAGGTGCTGCCCAGTGCAGACCTGAGCTGGGCGCAGTTCATGGCCAGGGCCGAAGGCACGACTGCCGAAGCCCAGCAGCAGCGCGAAGCCCGGATCAAGCCCGACGATACGGCCGATCTGATGTTCACCTCGGGCACCACGGGGCGCCCCAAGGGCGTGATGTGCGCGCACCGCCCGACGATCCTGGCTTTCAAGGCCTGGTCGGATGTGGTGGGTTTGACCGAAGGCAGCCGATACCTGATCGTCAATCCGTTCTTTCACACCTTTGGCTACAAGGCTGGTTGGGTGGCAGCCTTGCTGCAGGGCTCTACCGTTTATCCCGAGCAGGTATTTGATGCGCAGGCCATCTTGCATCGCATCGAGAGCGACCGTATCAGCTTCCTGCCCGGACCCCCTACCTTGTTCCTGTCCATGCTGGCGCATCCGGGGCTCAAGAATTTCGATCTGAGTTCGCTGAAGTCCTCCGTGACCGGTGCTTCCACAGTACCTCCCATTCTCATCAAGCGCATGCGTGAGGAGCTGGGCATCATGAATGTCACCACGGCCTACGGCCTGACGGAGTGCGGTGGTTGTGCCACGCTCTGCGAGCCCTCCGACAATGTGGAAACCGTGGCCAACACCTGTGGCAAGGCCCTGCCGGGGACCGAGGTGCGCTGTGTGGACGAGCAAGGACAGCCCGTTGCCCCAGGCGAAGCAGGGGAGGTGCTGCTGCGCGGCTATCACATCATGCAGGGCTACTTCGAAGATGAAAAGGCCACGGCAGAAACCATTGATGCCGATGGCTGGTTGCATACCGGCGATGTGGGCGTGCTTGACGAGCGCGGCTATCTGCGTATTACCGACCGCCTCAAGGATATGTTCATCGTGGGCGGCTTCAACTGCTACCCCGCAGAAATCGAGCGCATGCTGTCCAACCACCCCGAGGTGGCGCAGGTTGCCGTGGTTGGCGTGGCCGACGAGCGCATGGGCGAGGTGGGCTGTGCCTGCGTGGTGACACGCAACGGCGTGGCACTGGACCAGGAGGCCTTCATTGCCTGGTGCCGCGCCAATATGGCCAACTACAAGGTGCCGCGCTTTGTCCTGCAGCTCGAGGGCCTGCCCGTCAATGCCTCCAACAAGGTGCAAAAGCGCGATCTGCTGCAGATCGTCAAGAGCCGGCTCGCACCTGTTTTACAGCCGGCCTGAGCAGGACTATCTGAAAAAGCCACGCGGTTTTCGAAAACAGGCTGAAAATCGTGGCTATAATTCGAGTCTTCTCTGAAAGGCGAACAGCTTTTCAGAAATGCGGGAATAGCTCAGTTGGTAGAGCGATACCTTGCCAAGGTATAGGTCGACGGTTCGAACCCGTTTTCCCGCTCCAGATTTTGAAAAGGGAAGCAAAAGCTTCCCTTTTTTATTGCGTTGGTCGCATGGCTGATGCAATACTTCTCGCTGGCGCCCGGCGCCGGTTGTGAAGTGGGCCCCGATGGTGAAATTGGTAGACACTGCAGACTTAAAATCTGCCGCTTTTAACGAAGCGTACCGGTTCGATTCCGGTTCGGGGCACCAGAATTGAAAAGCCTGCTATATCTTGTGTAGCGGGCTTTTTTATTTGTGACTTGAGTAGCCGTTGCTGCCCGCAGTCTTGCTGAAGGTGGGAAAATTCAGCCACTGCGATGCCGTAGGGCTGTGGGCGTCAAGGCTTGGCCAAGGCGCTTGGAAAAGTCCTGGCTTCGATGCAATATGGCTTGCAGTTCTGTCATGCTGACGGGGTCTGCACTCCTAGAGAGAAAAGATGTCTAGTTACAACGCTGCTTTTGAAATTCATGTCCACGGTCAGGTTCTGCTCCGTGCTGACGTTACGTATGAGCAGCTGCAAGATGCATTGCGTCCCTTGTGGGCCTATGCCGGCGCACGCTCATTGACGGATGGCGAAGGAAGTCTTTACGAAGAAGAGCCCGGCATCCAGTTCGAGGCCAAGGAGCATCTGCTGCAGATGTGCTGGACCGTGCGCGGCGATGATGACTTCCGCCAGGCCCTTGACGATATGTGCATGGGGCTCAACGAGCTGGCCGAGCAGGGCTCGCCCATCGAGGTGACCTTCTACGACACCGAGTTCGACGAGGAAGAGGCGCCTGCCGAGGCGCAA
Source organism: Comamonas testosteroni (assembly GCF_000761245.1). Taxonomy (GTDB): domain Bacteria; phylum Pseudomonadota; class Gammaproteobacteria; order Burkholderiales; family Burkholderiaceae_C; genus Comamonas; species Comamonas testosteroni_C. The sequence goes on from NZ_AWOR01000089.1 coordinate 209,542, forward strand.
AGCCGCGATGACTTCCTGATGCTGTTTGTCGGTCCCAATCCCGCAGCCATCATGCAGGTGCAGCGCGATCTGCTGGTGCAGGACGTCATCAACATGATGGAGCGCCACTTCGATGGCGCCGAACTCGGCGGCGTGGTGCAGGAGATCGACAAGCTGTTCTCGCAGCGCTTCGAAGCCCTGGTCAGCTCGCTGGAGCTGGGCAAGCCGCCACGTGGTGGATCGGGGGGCTCGGCCTCCGGTCATGGCGGCAATCGTCGCCCGCGCCATCTGCATTGATTCTTCGGTCATTCGCCGTCAAAGCCCTCTGTGCTGCAGTCCCGAGACTGTGGCGGAGGGCTTGTCTTTTGTCATGAAGCCCATTCCTACACCCAAGTATTCAGGAGCCGTGACCGAGCAGCTGCGCAAGCACAGGGCTGCGCGCGCCAGCATGGGCGAAGAAGGGGCGAATGCATCTGTGCCGCTGGCATTGCCCTATCTCGCGGGCTACGCGCCATCGCTGCAGAATCAGGTGCGCGACTGGCTGCTCGCGGGCAAGGCCGGTGAATGGCTGCTGCGCAAATATCCGCAGGCCCACGCGGTTCGCACGGACAGGGCGCTCTATGACTATGTCGATGTGCTCAAGGCCCAGTATCTGCGCAATGCCGGCCAATTGCACAAGGTGGCCTACGACAGCAGGATTCATGTGGTGCGCAATGCTCTGGGTCTGCATACGCGGCGTGCGATTGCGCACGGCGGCAGGCTCAATGCCCGGCACGAGATCCATGTGGCGGCCATGTTCAAGCAGGCGCCAGATGCCTTTTTGCGCATGATCTGCGTGCATGAGCTGGCGCATATCCGCATCATGGATCACGACAAGGCTTTCTATCAGTTATGCGCGCATATGGAGCCTGATTACCATCAGTTGGAGTTCGATGTGCGCTTTTACCTCAGCTATCTGGACCAGGGTGGCCAGCTGCTCTGGAACTGATGGCGCAGATCAGGCAGGGGTGGGCAAGGCGCTTGGCGAGCACACGTTGACGGCCTGGCTGCAGTCGACGGGCAGATCCAGCCAACGCTGGGCCGCAGCTTGCATGGCCGTCAGGCGGCCGGTTGTCATGAGCTGAATCTGATCGGCCTGGGCCAGCTGCAGCGATCCATCGGTCTCGGCTCCCAGCAGATTGCGCTGCTCCAGCATGCGTCGGGTCTGGCGTGCCACGGGGGCGCCCGTGTCCAGGAACTGAATATCGGGCCCCAGCAGGGCACGCAAATCGTCCTTGACAAACACATAGTGGGTACAGCCCAGCACCAGCGTATCCATCTGCCCTGTCTTAAGGCCGAAACTCCCTAAAGCGCTTGTGTACTTTGCGCACAGCGCTCTGATCTCCGTGGCGCTTGCATCCTCGGGCAATGCTTGCTCCGTGCTTTGCTCGATCGCCCTGGCCAGGCCGTCGCAGGCGTGGAGGTGAAACTGGGCGCGCTGGCCATGCTCCGACACCAGGCGCGCCACGCGCTGGCTGGAGATGGTGCCCCGGGTGGCCATCACGCCCACATGATGGGTCTGACTGGAAAAAGAGGCTGGTTTGATGGCCGGCTCCACGCCAATGACGGGCAGTTGCGGAAGGCGCTCGCGCAACAGTTCCACGGCTGCAGCGGTGGCGGTATTGCAGGCAACCACGAGAATCTTGATGTCGTGCTGCTCCAGCAGGTATTTCGCAATGGCCAAACTGCGCTCCTGCACAAATGCATCGCCGCGTGCATCGCCATAGGGCGCATTGCCGCTGTCGGCCAGATAGACAAACTGCTCGTGCGGCAACTCATGGCGCAGTGCCTGCAGCACACTGAGGCCGCCCACACCGCTATCAAAAATACCGATGGGGGAGTGAGGAGTGGGCATGGTGCAAGAGGTAGGTGGAGGCGATGGTGCGGTCGTCAGTATGCGCCGCTTTGCGTGCCGGCGGCGCCTCCAGGGCTATGGTCTATCAAGAATTCGTGCTGTCCTGGGCTGCAGGCAAGCCGCAGACCGGACAGAAATTATCACCATGACCGACTTCATGCCCGGCCGGGCAGTGGCGGGTTCTGAGCATGGAAGGCAGGTTCCAGCTTGAGAAGAAGATGCAGAACGCCATGCCGTAGAAGATCATCCAGTGGCCCGAGAACACACGCAAGCCGTGCTGCTGCTCGGCCATGCCGCCCAGAACGCCGAGAAAAAAGTTGGCAAATGCGTAAATGAAGACCGCATAGGCAGTGTTGCGCATCCAGGCGGGGCAGCCTGCGAGCACCTTCTTCCAGGAAAACTGCAGGCGATTGCCGTTGTTGATGCGCTGAGCAATCAGTACCGCAGGAAGCCAGACGGCAAAAATCCCGATGGTCATGACGCTTGTGAATATCTCCAAGACATCTTGAGGCAAGTGTGCTTCAAGCGTATCGATCTGCCCTGCAAATGCAGCCAAATGTGTGATTGCACTGAGCACAAAGCCCATTGCGGAAATCAGCATCAGTGGCGGCAGAAGAATTTGCATGGCGGCTTGAAAATAAAAAAAAGGAGCTTAAAGCGATTGTCTACGGGTGGTTTCAATAGTCAATCAGATGTTTTTTTATTCTGGCACAGCGGTCAGTGCTCATCTTTTTGCTGTGAGGTCGCTAGGCGAATGCTGTCCACAAGCCTGCCAAAGTAGCTTTCGCGCATGGACAGCGAGGCAGGCAATGGGGCAGATGGCAGGCTGTCGTAGCCATCTTCATCAATGCAGAACTCGAAAAACAGGTAGTCAACTTCGGGCAGCTTGAGCTGATGGCGGCAGGCGTGGCGGCCCGAGCCCCGTTTTTTCTCGGCAATGGTCTGCATGCTGGTATTGCTTCCCAGGACCGCCGTATAGGCCATGGGCAGGGTGGCCGCCAGGTTGAGCCAGAGCATGAAAGCCATAAAGGCGGTGCATAGCAGGGCCATCAGCCAGCGCTTGATGGGGCCGTAGCTGAGCCAGGGGCCTGCCGGTTGCCAAAGTCCGAGCCTATGGAGTCGCAGCAGCCAGATGCCGGCGGCTGCCGTAAGTGCCAGCGCCAGATACAGCGCGATCAGCTGCCAATGCGCATCGGGTATGAAGCTGCGCCAGAAAATGGGGGCGAGTGCGCCCATCATCACCGCCATGAAAACGACGATCAGCCATTTCTGCGGATTGGAGGTTTCAGGTTTCCAGAGCCAGTTCATGCTTGTTGCATCGGTTGGGGAGGTGCCGGTAGTTTGATCTGAGCCCAGGTTCAAAGAGTTTTTCGCATACGCGCGTTTTTGAGGGCAATGCCACGTATGACGGGGGTTTGCCGGCGCTGTAGCTCAAAGCCGAAATGTGCGAAGAAAGCCTGGGCATTGAGACTGACATCTGCGCTCAGCTCATGCAGGCCGTTTTGCCGCGCCGTCTGCTCGATATGCGCGAGCAGCCGTCGGCCCACGCCCTGGCGAGCATGTTGCGGGGCCACAAAAAAGTGATCGATATAGCCATTGGCTTGCAGATCTGCATAGGCCATGGCTTGATCATTGTCGCAAACGGCGACAAAGGGCTGGAGCGCCTGAATGCGCTGACGCCACTGTGTCCAGTCCGGTCGCTGCGGCGCCCAGGCGTCCAGTTGCTCCTGGCTGTAGTGGTTCGCAGCCAGCTGGTGCACCGCATCGTGGAACACTTGCCACAACGCGATTTCATCTCCGGGACGATAGCTGCGTACATGCATGGGTTGGCAGATTGATTGAGTTTGGCAAAAATGGTTTGCAGCAGATGTATGACATCGATGCAGCGCGCAAGGGCGGTTGTGGAAGCACTTCTTTATCTGCATGCAACCCGCTGTTTTGATGAATTTTCTGTCATCAACTGAAGGTGAACGGTGGTCTAAAGTCTGTGAAATGCTCAGGTTTTTATAGCGGAAAAAATAACGCCAACCTCTAGAATGATCCGCCCATGCCCTTGATATACCTCATCCTCCTACCTTTTGCAGGCAGCCTTTTGGCTGCTTTATTGCCTGCGAATGCGCGCAATACGGAATCAACACTCGCGGGTGTCATTGCGCTGATATGCGCAATTCAGGTAGGGATGCTGTTCCCGGAAATGGCCGATGGAGCGGTGCTCAGGCAGGAGATTTCCTGGCTACCGGCGCTGGGGCTGAATCTGGTGATCCGCATGGACGGGTTTGCCTGGCTGTTCTCCATGCTGGTTTTCGGCATTGGTGCGCTGGTGGTGCTGTACGCGCGCTACTACATGTCGCCCACTGATCCTGTACCGCGCTTTTTCTCGTTTTTTCTGGCCTTTATGGGGGCGATGGCGGGGGTTGTGCTCTCGGGAAACATCATTCAGCTGGTGTTTTTCTGGGAGCTCACCAGTCTTTTCTCATTCCTGCTGATCGGCTACTGGTATCACCGCAAGGATGCACGCCGGGGCGCGCGCATGGCGTTGACGGTCACGGGCACGGGCGGGCTGGCCATGCTGGTGGGCATGCTGGTGCTGGGTCATATCGTGGGCAGCTATGACCTCGACAATGTGCTGGCTGCAGGGCAGCAGATTCGCGACAGCCACCTTTATCTGCTGGCATTGGTGCTGATCTTGCTTGGCGCACTCACAAAAAGCGCTCAATTTCCCTTCCAGTTCTGGCTGCCCAATGCCATGGCAGCGCCTACGCCCGTGTCGGCCTATCTGCACTCGGCCACCATGGTCAAGGCCGGCGTGTTTCTGCTGGCGCGGCTGTGGCCGGTGCTGGCAGACACGGATGCCTGGTTTTGGATGGTCGGCGGCGCCGGTGCCATGACGCTGCTGATTGGCGGCTATTGCGCGATGTTCCAGCATGATCTCAAGGGTTTGCTCGCGTATTCGACGATCTCGCACCTGGGTCTGATTACCTTGCTGCTGGGCCTGAACAGCAAGCTGGCCGCCGTGGCCGCAGTTTTTCACATCATGAACCATGCGACCTTCAAGGCTTCGCTGTTCATGGCGGCGGGCATTGTGGACCACGAAAGCGGCACGCGTGACATCCGGCGCCTGTCGGGTCTGCGCTTCATGATGCCGATCACGGCCACGCTGGCCTGTGTGGCCAGTGCTGCCATGGCTGGTGTGCCGCTGCTCAATGGATTCATTTCCAAGGAAATGTTCTTTGCCGAGACCGTCTACCTGGATGCAGCGCCCTGGGTCAAGACTGTGCTGCCCGTGGTTGCGACCGTGGCGGGAATGTTCAGCGTGGCCTATTCGCTGCGCTTTACGTTCGATGTCTTCTTTGGGCCCAAGGCAAACGATCTCCCTCACGAGCCGCACGAGCCGCCGCACTGGATGCGTGTACCGGTGGAATTGCTTGTGCTGGCCTGCCTGATCGTCGGCATCTTCCCGGCCTGGGCGGTGGGCGGTTTTCTCGCTGTCGCTGCAACTCCAGTCGTGGGCGGCGACTTGCCGCAGTACAGTCTGGCCATCTGGCATGGCTGGAATATGCCGCTCATCATGAGCCTGGTGGCACTGGCCGGCGGTATCGTGCTCTACACCATGCTGCGCTGGCAGCGCACGGTCGGGCACTTCGACACCACGCCCGTGCTGGGCCGTGTCAGCGGTCGCAGGATCTTCGAGAATTTACTGGCCCGCATCACCTGGCTGGGCCGGGCTGGGCGCCGCAGTCTGTCCACGCGCCGCCTGCAGTGGCAGATGCTGTGGCTGGTCTGCGTTGCTTTGGTGGCTGCAGCATTGCCGATGTGGCTATGGGGCATGAAGCTGGGCAATCGCGGCACTTTGCCCGTGTCTTCGGCTTTTGTCCTGCTCTGGGCAATCGGCTGCCTGTGTGCGCTGGGCACGGCCTGGAAAGCCAAGTACCACCGGATGACCGCATTGATCATGCTCGGCGGCACGGGCCTGTGCACGGTGCTGACCTTCCTCTGGTTCTCGGCTCCCGACCTGGCTTTGACCCAACTGGTGGTCGAAGTCGCCACCACGGTGCTGATCCTGCTGGGGCTGCGCTGGCTGCCCAAACGGGACAAGAATATGCGTACGGCCGATAGCGCCGATGCCAGGGCCAAGGCACGCCGCCTGCGCGATCTGGTGCTGTCGCTGATTGCCGGCGGTGGCATGGCCTGGCTGGCGTTTGCCATGATGAGCCGGCCTTTCTATGAAAGCACCTCCACCTTTTTCCTCGAAAACGCGCTGGGCGGCGGTGGCGGCACCAATGTGGTCAATGTGATGCTGGTGGACTTCCGCGGCTTTGACACCTTTGGCGAAATCGTGGTGCTGGGCATTGTGGCCATCGTCATCTATGCGTTGCTGCGCCGCTTCCGTCCCGCACGTGAGGCCATGGACATCCCGGAGCAGCAGCGTTATGTGCCTGGCGATTTGCAGACCGACCTGCTCAACCCGCGCAATGCCAGCGATACAGCCGTGGGCTACCTGATGGTGCCGGCCGTGCTGGTGCGGCTGCTGCTGCCGTTTGCGACGCTGGTGGCTGCCTATATCTTTGTGCGCGGCCATAACCAGCCTGGCGGCGGGTTTGTGGCGGGGCTGGTGTTTTCGGTCGCCTTGCTGATGCAATACATCATCTCGGGCACGCATTGGGTGGAGGCGCATCTGCCGCTGTATCCACGTCGCTGGATTGCCGCGGGTCTGCTGTTTGCGCTGGGCACGGGCCTGGGCTCGGTGGCCGTTGGCTACCCTTTCCTGACCAGCCACAGCTTTGACTTTTCGCTGCCGTTGGTGGGGCATGTGCATTTAGCCAGTGCCACCTTCTTCGATATTGGCGTGTTTGCGCTGGTGGTGGGATCCACCATGCTGATCCTGACAGCGATCGCTCACCAATCGGTGCGCGGACATCGCTTCCATGCGCGCTTGCTGGAAGAGCAGGAACAAGAGGCCAAGAAGGCCGAGGCTGAGGTGCAGGCTGCCACAGCTGCAGCACTGGCAAGGGGAGGTATGTAATGGAAATCGTTCTGGCCATTGCCATCGGTGTGCTCACCGGCTCGGGCGTCTGGCTGCTGCTGCGCCCGCGTAGCTACCAGGTCATCATGGGGCTGGCGCTGCTGTCCTATGCCGTCAATTTGTTCATCTTCTCGATGGGGCGTCAGGGCCTGTCGATCAACAAGGTGCCGGTGCTGCAAAACGGTGTGCCCACCGATTTGTCGCACTATGCAGACCCCATGCCGCAGGCCCTGGTGCTGACCGCCATCGTCATCGGCTTTGCCATGACGGCGCTGTTCCTGGTCGTGCTGCTGGCATCGCGCGGCGCTTCCGGCAATGACCATGTAGATGGCGCGCACTCGCGAACCGAACAGGAAATGCTATGAGCGGGTGGATTGAGCGTCTGATGCCGCACCTGATGCTGGCCCCCATCATGCTGCCCATGCTGACGGCAGCGCTGATGCTGTTTTTGCGCGAGGAGCGCCAGCGCCTGAAGCTGGGCATGAACATCCTGTCCACCACGATCAGCCTGGTGATCGTGGTCCTGCTGCTGGGCTGGACCAACCAGGCGGGCTCTGCCGTCACCATGTCGGTCTATATGCCCGGCAACTGGCCGGCGCCCTTTGGCATCGCGCTGGCGCTGGACAGGCTGACTGCCCTGATGCTGCTGGTCACCTATGTGGTGGCACTGGCCGCGCTGGTGTTTTCCGCTGCGCGCTGGCACAAGGCCGGAGTGCACTTCCACCCCTTGTTCCAGCTGCAGTTGATGGGGCTCAGCGGTGCCTTCATCACGGCAGACCTGTTCAATCTGTTTGTGTTCTTCGAGATCATGCTGGCAGCCTCTTACGGTTTGCTGCTGCATGGCTCCGGCAGCACGCGCATTCAGGCCGGTCTTCACTATATCGCCATCAATCTGGCAGCGTCTTCGCTGTTCCTGATCGGCGTGTCCATGCTCTACGGCATTACCGGAACGCTCAATATGGCCGATCTGGCCCGCGCCATTCCGCAGGTGCAGGACGCCGACCGCGGCCTGCTGCATGCGGCAGCGGGCGTGCTGGGAACGGCCTTTCTGATCAAGGCGGCGCTATGGCCGCTGAACTTCTGGCTGGTGCCAGGCTACAGCGCGGCGACTGCGCCGGTGGGAGCCTTGTTTGCGCTCATGACCAAGGTGGGGGTCTATGTCATCTTGCGCCTGTGGACCTTGCTGTTCAGCTCGGAAGCCGGGGCATCGGCCCTGTTTGGAAGCACCTGGCTGATCGTGGGCGGCATGCTGACCATGGCCTTTGGTGCGATAGGCATGCTGGGCTCGCAACGGCTGACCCATCTGGCGGGCTTCGCCGCCATTCTTTCGTCCGGCACCCTGCTGGCCGCAACGGGCTTCGGGCAGAACCTGCTGACGGCCGGGCTGCTGTATTACCTGCCGGGCTCCACGCTGGCCGTGGCGGCGCTGTTCCTGATTGCCGATGTGGTGGACCGCTGGCGTGTGGATGACGATGCGGGCGAGCCCTATGAGGACGATGAAGCGCCGTTCCTCAATGCAGAGCTGTTGCCCACCGAAGGCTTCAATCTCGACGATGATGAAGAGCTCATGACCGGCCGGGCTTTCCCGGCTGCGGCGGCTTTTCTGGGCCTGAGCTTCATGGCCTGCACCTTGCTGATCTCGGGCCTGCCGCCACTGTCCGGCTTTCTCGGCAAATTCGCCATGCTGACCAGTTTGCTCAATCCGCTGGGCATGGGTACATCCAGTGGCGTGGAGGCCGGTGCGCTGGGCTGGAGCATGGTGGCCTTGCTCATCATCACCGGCTTGATGGCGTTGGTGGCTCTCACGCGCGCCGGCATCCGACATTTCTGGGCCAATCCGGAGCAAAGCGCGCCATCACTGAAGGTGGCGGAAGGCCTGCCCATCGCTGCGCTGCTGCTGTGCTGCATGGTGCTGACGGTCAAAGCCGATGACGTGATGCGCTATACCCAGCGAGCGGCCAATGCACTGCATTCGCCCGATGTCTATGTGCGTACCGTCTTGGGTCTTGCCCCGGTACCTGCGCCCAAGGAAAAGAAGGCTCAGGAGGCCGCGAGTCCCGAGGCGGCGGCACGTGCTGCAGCACTGGAAATGCAGGCAGAGCCCGTCCCCGGTATTGGTGATGAAAGCGAAGCTGCGCAGGATGCCGCTACTCAGACCGCAGCCTCGGCTCAGAAAGAGGAGGGCCGCCCATGAAGACCGTCATGAAATCCATCTTCCCGGCACCGCTGCTGTCGATAGCGCTGCTGGTGCTGTGGCTGCTGCTCAACCGATCGGTCAGTGCCGGCCAGATCTTGCTGGGCCTGATCCTGGGCCTGTTGATTCCCGTGCTGCTGCGCGGCCTGCGCCCCTTGCCGGTGCGAGTCAGCCATCCGCTGAGCATTCTCAAGCTGGCATTCCGAGTGGTCTGCGATACCTCGGTCTCCAACTTCAACGTGGTGCGTTTTCTGTTGTTGCCGCGCATGCGCAAGCATCCGGCGGCCTTTGTCCATATTCCGCTCGATCTGCGCGACCCCAACGGGCTGGCGGTGCTGGCCATGATTGTCTGCCTGACGCCTGGCACTTCCTGGGCCGAGATTTCGCGTGACCGCTCCATGCTGCTGCTGCATGCGCTGGAGGTGGAGGATGCCAAGAAGCTGGCCGACTTTGTGAAGTCCCGCTACGAAAGCCTGCTGATGGAGATTTTTGAATGAACCCCTGGTTTTATTGGGTGCTGATGGCATCTCTGGTCATGCTGCTGGCGGCCATGGGCTGCTCGGTGTTGCGCCTGCTCAAGGGGCCGCATGCGCAAGACCGCGTGCTGGCGCTGGACTGCATGTACCTCAACGGCATGCTGGCCATGCTGGTCATGGGCATTCTGTATGACAGCACCAACTATTTCGAGGCAGCCTTGCTGGTGGCCCTATTCGGCTGCGTCGGCTCCACGGCCATGGCCAAGTTCCTGCTGCGCGGCGAGGTGATCGAATGAGTACCGAGGTCATTGGCGTGGATCTGCCGCTGTGGGCCCAGATTCTGGTGGCGGCCCTGGTGTTCGGCGGCTCGTTGATTGCTCTCATGGGCTCCGTGGGCTTGCTGCGGCTCAAAAGCTATTTCGAGCGCGTGCACGCGCCCTCCATCATCGCCACCATGGGCTGCTGGCTCATCATGCATGCCACCTGGATCTACTTTTCCGTCAGCGGCCAGGGCTTTGTCATGCACTCGGTGCTGATTGCCATCTTCATTGCCGTGACCGTGCCCATCACCACCATCTTCCTCATGCGCGCGGCGCTGTTTCGCTCGCGCCGAGCAGGAGAGAGCGTGCCGCCCACGCTCAGCAACCTGGTGCGCAACGAACCCCTGGACGAAGAAGAGGCCGCCGAGGCCGATGAGAAGCCTGTGGCGCATAAAGCCTGAAATCCTGCCGCCCAAGCCTTTCAGGGCCGCCGTCTTGCGCTAGATTGGCAGCCATGCTCAATATTGTTGCCATCTGCATCGGTGCCTGCCTGGGCGCCCTGTCGCGCTGGGGGTTGGGACTGTGGCTGAGCGCCGGAGCCAGCATGCCCTGGGGCACTCTTGCCGCCAATCTGATCGGCGGCTATCTGATCGGCGTCTTCATCGCGCTGTTTCAGGCCATGCCCCAGCTGGATCCGGCCTGGAAACTGGCCATCATCACTGGCTTTCTTGGTGCTCTGACCACGTTTTCCAGCTACTCGGCCGAGGTCATCGGCCTGCTGCAGCAGCAGCGTCTGATCGCAGCCATGGGCTGGACCTGCGTGCACCTGGTCGGCTCTCTGTTCATGACCTACATGGGTATGCTCAGCTGGAGCATCGGGTTCAGCCGTTAAGCTGGCAGACCATTTGCCACTATTGATGCAAACTGCTTCAGCGTTTAGAGGCGAAATACTCTCATGGGCTATAGCTTTGTGAGCGTATAGTGCAAGCATCATCTGCACTACAGGTGCATTTGAGCTTGAAGTACTTGACGGATGGGCGGTCAGCGCTACGAAATCTTTAGAGATGGCTGTAGTCCGTGCTGCTCAGCATTCTAAGAACCGAGGGTCCATGCAAATTTCTTCACCCCTGTCCGATACCGATCTGGCCAATGCCTGGGCCGAGCTGCACAACCAGGCCCATAACGGCAAAGAGCTGGAGCCTCAATCCAACCGCCTTGCATTCGCCGATCCGGAGTTCATGTTCCGCCGCGAAACCCGTGGCATCCGCATGCAGCTGGAAATGCTCAAGCCAGATCTGACCCAGATCGAGCGCGGCATCGAGCACACGGTGGTTGTCTACGGCAGCGCACGCTTTGTGGATATGGAGCAGGCGCGCGAGCAGCTTGCGCAAGCCAAGGCCAGCGGCGATACCCAGCGCATGGCGCTGGCCGAGCGGGGCATGCGCAATGCCGAGCGCTATGAGGCGGCACGCGCTTTTGCGCGCATCGTGGCGACCGAAGGCATGAAGCAGGCGCCCAGCGAGCGCTTCTACATCTGCACGGGCGGTGGTCCCGGCATCATGGAGGCGGCCAACCGCGGCGCGCATGATGCAGGTGCTCCCAATGTGGGGCTGAACATCTATCTGCCGCATGAACAGCATGGCAACCCTTACATCACGCCGGGGCTGAGCTTCAAGTTCCACTATTTCGCGCTGCGCAAAATGCATTTCATGATGCGTGCCAAGGCGCTGGTAGCCTTCCCGGGCGGCTTCGGCACCATGGACGAGCTGTTTGAGGTGCTGACGCTGGTGCAGACCCACAAGAGCAAGCCCGTGCCCGTGATCCTGTTCGGCACGGAGTTCTGGAAGCGAGTGCTGAACTTCGATGTGCTGGTGGAAGAGGGCACCATTTCAGCCAAGGATCTGAACCTGTTCCGCTACACCGACGATCCGGCCGAGGCCTGGTCCTTCATTCAGCAGTTCTACCAGACCGGCTGGAATAACGGATAAGCGCTCACGCCTGATCCAAAAAAGACCAGAAGCCGCCAGAAGATTTTCCTCTGGCGGTTTTTTGTTGCTCATCAATGCATAGCGATAGCTCTTGATGAGCCAGTGCCTGGGCCTAGCTTGGCTTAAATGCCATGCAGCGATTGCTCGGCCAGTTGCTGGGCACGCGCGATTGAAATGCCTTCATGCTGATCGACGACCAGCGCATCGCTTTGCTCATCGCTGCGGTGCAGCACCACGCGAGGGCGTGTGCCGTCGGTCTGGATATGCACATCGGCCGGGCGTGACTTCTGCGTGGGGTAGACCGCAATCAGATTGGACAGCCAGCCAAAGAAGATAGGGTCTTCGGGCGGTTTGTCGAAGGAGTCCAGATAGCGCTGAAAACTGGCTTCGCTGGCCGACACCCAGATGCCCCAGAGAAAGGGCTCGTCCAGGCCATGGATCGGCACTTCCAGAATGGCGCGCACATAGTATTGCGTGCCTTCGGGATGGGCGATGACGCAGAGCTCGTCGCTCAGCTCGGCCCATGCCTCGCGTTCTTGCTCGCTCAGGCGTCTGTAGGGGGCAGGGGCATCGAAAGCAAAGCTTGGCGATCCTTCGTGAATCTCATCGCATTTGCTGCATTGGTAGGCAAAGATGGCGGCCATGGTGTAAGAGTTCAGCGTTTGTGAAATACCAGCGTGCGGTTATTGGCCGGCATGGCCTGATCGAGTTCAAGCTGCAGGCCGTGCTGACCGGCCAGGGCCACGATGGCTTCAAAGTCGCGCAGGCCGCTGCGCGCATCACGCTGGCGCAGCCAGGCGTCGAAGGCGCGGTTGCTGTCGCTGGTGAAATGGCCGCCATAGTTGAACGGGCCATAGATGGCAAACACGCCGCCTTCGGGCAAGTGCGAGCCCACCAGCTCGAACATGCGCTGCACCAGCGGCCAGGCCACGATATGACAGGTATTGCTGGTAAAAACGGCATCAAAGCCTGATGGATCCGTAGTTGAGGGCCAGGCATCGGTCGCCAGATCGAACTCCAGCGGAGCACGCAGATTGGGCGCTTCGTGGGCGGCCTGCCAAGCCTGGATACCTGCATGACTGCCGGCCAAGTCGCTGGTCTGCCAGATCAGCTGCGGCAGGCGCGGTGCGAAGTACACGCTGTGCTGGCCGGTGCCGGAGCCTATCTCCAGCACATGCCGGCTGTGCTGAAAAGCAGACTTCAGCACCTCGAAAATAGCGGCCTGGTTGTTTTCGCAGGCCTGGGAGAAAGGCAGTTGCGGGGCTGTCGATGGAAGGTTTGGGCTCATAAGGGACTTGGCGGGCAGACGCAGAAAATTGTGCAGGCATCTTCGCCCGAAATGCCAAGTCCGAGCACTGCGACGGCCTTCATGGCTTGAAGCGCAGCCTGATCTCGGGTCGCACGTTCAGGCTGCCGATTTTCCAGCTGTACGCGCCCAGGCCCAGCGTGGGCGTGGAGCTGGCGTTTTGCGAGAGAACCTCGGCATTGCCGGGCAGGCTGACCTTCAGGCTGCCGTTCATGGTGATGCCCAGTTGCGCGAAGTCTCTCTTTTCCTTGTCCTTGAGCGGTTTGGCGGCAATCGTCATCACGCCGTTTCTGTCCGTCTGCACGGTGAACATGTCCAGCAATCGCAGGCCTTCACCGGGCTTTCGCTGGCCGGCAATTTCCAGCGCATAGCGCGCATTGCCTTTGTAGACGGCTTTCCTGACCTCGGGTTCGCGGCTCAGTTGCTGCGCTTGCGCCGCCAGCTCCTGATGGTCTTTCTCGCTCAGCACGCCTTGTTTTCTGAGCTTCATCACTGCCATGGCATTGACCACCGTGCCATCAAAGTGGTAGCTGTAGCTGCCATCGGCTTGCACTTCCACGCTGGCGGAGAAGCGCTCGGGTACCAGGCAGGCGGTCAGCAAGGCGACGAGGGCAGTGGTCGTCAACAGCGCAAAGAGCTTGTGCATGAGGACTCCTTTTGAGTGGCATTGCAGTGGCTCAGGGTGCAGAGGTCTGAGTCATCGTAGAGCAAACAGGGCATGTGCCAATAGGGGCTGCCATCAAGGCTGCGCGGAGTCTTGCCGAAAGAGTATTCAAAAAGAGTAAACGAAAGCGGTTTCTACATAAGGCACAGAGACCAGGGGCGGTAGCGATCTTTCACTTGGATTTTGACTCGGCTTTGAGCTGGCTGATGGCTTCCTGAAAGCCCTGTAGATACTTGGTGCGAGTCTGCTCGGCCAGGGTAGGCCATTGCGCGGCTGGCAGGCTCAGCGATTCCATCGTCAGCCTGGCGGCCAGTTGCGGGTCCCGGGAGGCCTGAACCGCCTGCATGCCGTGGAGATTGATCCAGTGCGGGTCGTAGGCGTGGGGCGTGCGGCGATCCCAGTCCACGACCCTGGCGATCAACTCCTGAGCCTTGTCCAGATCCTGGAACAGATGGCGATTGATGGGGGCTCCATAACTCTGATTCATCACATCGACCGCTTGCCTGGCAGTGACGTCGGCACAGCGATTGGCGTCGAAGCGGGCACGCAGCTGGCCGGCGTAGAACCAGAAGGCGGCCTCGTCCCGCAGACCTGCCTTGAACAGTGTTTGCGACAGCACATAGAACACGGGCGGTTGAAAGCGCTCGGGCGCGGCACGTACGCGCTCGAGCACAGCTTGCTGCTGCTGAGGCGTACCCTGCGACAGCAAGCGAAGAGCTTCCTGCCCCAGTCTGGTGTCGATCTGCGCATAGACTCCCTGGGGGATCAATACCTGAGTCGCAGGGGAAGTCAGTGGCTTGGGCGCAGCCGGTGGCTGCTGAGTCTGTGCGGAAGCAAAGCCCCAGAGCGCCACCAGCGCACCGGTCACCATCTTTGCTGCGACATGGCTCATGCTGAACTCCTTGTGCTTGCGATGCAAATCATTCTGGACGGTGTCAGACGAATACCCACTCTGTCGCATATCTTAAATAGCATGCTTGGTATCTGTGTCTCGTATTTACCAAGAAGCCCTGATTTCAATGAAGACGAGGTATCGCGTTGCCGTAAAGCCCAAAAGCTGTGCTTGCTGATGGGGGCGATATGTCCAAGGCCGCTCTAGCCGGCGCATCGGCTTTGCCATCGCTGCTGCGCCAATGGCAGGGAGCCGATGCAGCCTCGCCGCCGAGCCGACAGACTGTCAAACTGCGGCAGGCTCAGTCCCGGGCGTTGAATGCCCTGTGGTAACTCACCTCGCCTTGTGGCGGCGGGCCTTCGAAAGACAGGGCTTGAAAGTACTCGGCAGGCACTCCGGGCAGCACCAGGCCCTGTACCGCGCGGAAACCAAAGCGCCGGTAGTAGTCAGGCTCGCCAAGCAGCACGCACCCCTGCGCAGACTGGGCTTGCAGAGCGCTGATGGCTGCCTGCATTAGCGCACTGCCAATACCCTGTCGCTGTTTTTGGGGAATGACGGAGATGGGGCCCAGGCCAAACCAGTGCTGGCTGCCGTCGCTGATGGTGACGGGTGAGATGGCGACATGCCCGACGATTTGCTCGTCAATCTCTGCGACAAGGGACAGGGCAAGAGCCCCGGCTGCGCGCAACTCGCGCACGATGAATTGCTCGGTGTGATCGGTATGCGGTGCGTCCTTGAAGGCCTGGATCGTCACCTGCTCGATGGCCTTGGCATCGGTGGGCAGTTCTGCTCGGATATGCATGGGTTGGATTGGGTTCTAGAAAAATCCCGGGAAAAGGCCAATTCGGCCCATCAGCCTACTGCAACTTCATTCTCGAAGCTGCGGAACAAAAAAACCGCCCGAAGGCGGTTTTTTATGGCGGGGCCTGCTGGGTGATTACACACCAGCCACTTCAATGCCCTTGAATTCCCCGGTCGCGATCTTTTCCTTCCAGACGGCGGGGCCGGTGATATGGGCGCTGGTGCCCCCGGCATCCACTGCCACCGTGACAGGCATGTCGACCACGTCGAATTCATAGATGGCTTCCATGCCCAGGTCTTCAAAGCCCACCACCTTGGCTTGCTTGATGGCCTTGGAGACCAGGTAGGCGGCGCCGCCCACGGCCATCAGGTAAGCGCTCTTGTGCTTCTTGATGGCCTCGATGGCGACAGGGCCGCGCTCGGACTTGCCGATCATGGAGATCAGGCCGGTCTGCGACAGCATCATGTCGGTGAACTTGTCCATGCGGGTGGCCGTGGTGGGGCCTGCAGGGCCAACCACTTCATCGCGAACGGGGTCCACGGGGCCGACGTAGTAGATCACGCGGTTGGTGAAGTCCACGGGCAGCTTTTCGCCCTTGGCCAGCATGTCCTGGATGCGCTTGTGGGCAGCATCACGGCCGGTCAGCATCTTGCCGTTGAGCAGCAGGGTGTCGCCGGGCTTCCAGCTGGCCACTTCTTCCTTGGTCAGATTGTTCAAATCGACCTTCTTGGACTTGTTGTAGTCGGGGTGCCAGTCGATCTTGGGCCAGGTGTCCAGAGAAGGGGCATCCAGGTGCACGGGGCCGGAGCCGTCCATCACGAAGTGGGCGTGGCGGGTGGCGGCGCAGTTGGGAATCATGGCCACGGGCTTGGAGGCCGCATGCGTGGGGTACATGTTGATCTTGACGTCCAGCACCGTGGTCAGGCCGCCCAGGCCCTGGGCGCCGATGCCCAGGGCATTGATCTTCTCGAACAGCTCCAGACGCAGCTTTTCCACGTCGTCGAGCTCTGCACCGCTGGCAGCTTTTTGCTGCAGCTCGTACATGTTGAGGTCTTCCATCAGGCTTTCCTTGGCCAGCAGAACAGCCTTTTCAGCCGTGCCGCCGATACCGATGCCCAGCATGCCGGGAGGGCACCAGCCTGCGCCCATGGTGGGGACGGTCTTCAGAACCCAGTCCACCAGGTCGTCGCTGGGGTTCATCATGATCATCTTGGACTTGTTCTCGGAGCCGCCGCCCTTAGCAGCCACGGTCACGTCCACCTTGTCGCCGGGCACGATCTGCACATTGATCACGGCGGGGGTGTTGTCCTTGGTGTTCTTGCGCTTGAAGTGGGGGTCGGCCACGACCGAGGCGCGCAGCGTGTTGTCGGGGTGGTTGTAGCCACGGCGTACGCCTTCGTTGATGGCGTCTTCCAGCCCCATGGTGAAGCCTTCCCACTTGACGTCCATGCCCACTTTCAGGAACACGTTGACGATGCCGGTGTCCTGGCAGATGGGGCGCTGGCCGGTGGCCGCCATCTTGGAGTTTGTGAGGATCTGCGCCATCGCATCCTTGGCCGCAGGGCTTTGCTCGCGCTCATAGGCGCGGGCCAGATGCTGGATGAAATCCGGCGTGTGGTAGTAACTGATGTACTGGAGGGCGCCTGCGATCGAATCGATCAGGTCCTGCTGGCGGATGGAGGTGGTCATCGTGAAGCTTCTCGGGGGTTGCAATCTGTACGCGTGGGGCGCGCACGGTAAACCCATCGATTATCGGCCCAGACGACAATTCTTGCAGCCATAACCCACCAGTCTTATATATGACTGGTGGGTGCTGTGCGGCGTTCAGCCGGTCAGTGCGCCGAGGATGGAGGCCGAGAAATCGGCCTGGCCGCCTCGGCGATCGTCTCTGGCCCAGGCCAGAAGGCTGTCCGCCGGCATGGGGCGCGCGTAGAAGTAGCCCTGAAGCTCGTCACATTGCATGTCGATCAGAATGTCCCGCTGACCCGCAGTTTCCACACCCTCGGCCACCACGCGCAGGCCCAGGGCATGGGCTAGGCGCACGACGGCGTGGACCACGGCGCGGGCATCTTCCTCGGTTTCCAGGTCGCGGATGAAGCTGCGGTCGATCTTCAACTGCTGGGCGGGAAGCTGACGCAGATAGTTGAGGCTGGAGTAGCCAGTGCCGAAGTCGTCGATCGAGAGAAAGATGCCGATGTCGCGCAATTCCTCGATTGCGCGCTGCGTGGCCTGGGTGTCTTCCATGGCCACGGATTCGGTGATCTCGCACAGCAGCTGGCTGGCCTGTACATCGTGGCGCAGCAGCGTCTGGGTGATGCGATCTGCCAGGCCGCTTTCGCGCAGCTGGTGCACGGAGAGATTGATCGCCACCCGCATCTGCAGTCCCATGTTGCGCCACAGGGCCAGCTGGCGGCAGGCTTCTTCGATCACCCAGTTGCCCAGGCTGTTGATGATGCCGAAGCGCTCGGCCAGGGGGATGAAGATATCGGGCGCAATCATGCCGCGCTCCGGGTGGGCCCAGCGCAGCAGTGCCTCTACCCCGATGATGTTGCCGCGCTCGCTGTCGATCTTGGGCTGGTAATGCAGCTCCATCTGACCGCGCTGAATGGCGTGGCGCAGGTCGTTTTGAAGTTCCAGTTGCTCGGATGCATCGCTGCCCATATGCGGCTCGAACACTGCAAAACCGTTGCCGCCATTGCGTTTGGCTGCGTACATGGCGGCATCGGCGTTGGCGATCAGGTGGTCGCGGTCACCATGGTCGGGAAATGCCACGATGCCGATGGAGCAGGTGATCTGCAGCTCCTTGTTGCCTAGCCGAAAGGGCTGGCTAAGCGCCTTGAGAATTCGGTTGGCCACCGCCATGCAGGCGGCCACGTCCTGGGTGTCTTCCAGCAGCACCAGGAATTCATCCCCGCCCACGCGGGCCACGGTATCGCTGCTGCGGGCTTCCGCAGTCAGCCGCTCGGCGGCGCTGATGAGGATCTGATCGCCTGCGGCGTGGCCAAAGGAGTCATTGATGGGCTTGAATCCGTCCAGATCCACAAACAAGATTCCCAGCCGCTCCTTGATTCGTGAGCGGTTGGCGCGCTCCAGGCGCAGCAGGGCGTGGATGAGACGATCTTCAAACAGCAGGCGGTTGGGCAGGTTGGTCAGCGGGTCGGCAAAGGCGCGCTGGCGCAACTCGGTATTGGCCAGCTGTAGCTTGGCATTGGTTTCCTGCAGCGATTGATTGAGCTTGAAGGCAGTGCTTTGCAGGCGCGCATCGAGCAAGGTGCTGAACATCGCCGCGATCAGCAGCATGACCGTGGTGATGATGATGATGGTGGTGAGCTCGGGACCGCTCAGGGCTTCCGCACTCAGGCAGACCGAGCCACTGGCAAAGCTGGCCGCCGACATCCCGGTGTAGTGCATGCCGCAGATGGCAAAGCCCATGATCAGTGCCGCCAATGTCTGGAACAGCCACAGCCGCTTGCCGGAGAGCGAAAACAGCGCGCGAAACAGATTCAGCGCCGTGGCCGAGGCCAGTACTGCGATCAGGGCGGAGGTCGCCACCAGCGGCCAGTCCCAGGCAATCGGGATGGACATCTCGATGGCGAGCATGCCCAGGTAGTGCATGGCGCAGATGCCGCCGCCCATGAGCAGCGAGGCGCCCAGGAAATGAGGCCAGCGGTATTCGACCCTGGTTGCCACTCCAAAGGCCAGTGCCGATGCCGCGACTGCCGCGACCCAGGAGGCCAGCGTCAGAGCACCGCTGTAGCCCAGGGTGATGGGCAGCTCAAACGCCTGCATGCCGATGAAGTGCATGGCCCAGACCCCCGTGCCCATCACCATGGCGCCGATGGCCCACCAGATGCGTCCGATTCTGCCTGAGGCCATGCGCATGCGACGGGCCAGACCCAGCGTCACAAAAGAGGCAAATACCGCGATGACGATGGAGACACACACCATCATCGTGCTGTAACTCGATGTCATGACGGTGGTGGCGATGGGGGTGGAAAGATCAGTGAACATTGATGTGGCGGGCCTGCAGGGCCGGTCGGATTCTTTGTCCGACATTGATTTAATGTAACTATGTATTTCTGGCCTTGCCGGCGCAGGGGTGTTGCCTCGATTGTGCTTGCCGCCTGCCGGGCTGAGCTAGCATGGACCGGTTGTGGAAGTGGCCTGCCTGGCGGTGGGTCGACTTCCGTTTGCGGCCAACGGCAGCCAGATTTCTTCAGCCAGCTGCGCCGAGTTGTATTGCAAGGAGCGATTCCATGACAGTCACCCGCCAGGAAAAAGACACTTTTGGCCTGATCGATGTACCCGCCGACAAGCTCTGGGGGGCGCAGACGCAGCGCTCGCTGCAGAATTTTGACATCAGCGGCGAGCAGCAACCGCGTGAAATCATTGCTGCGCTGGCGCAGGTCAAAAAGGCCTCTGCCAGCGTCAACCAGGCGCTGGGTCTGCTGGACGAGAGAAAATCCAGAGCCATCAATTCGGCCGCCGATGAGGTGCTCGCGGGCAAGCACACCGATGAGTTCCCCCTGGTGGTCTGGCAGACCGGCTCCGGCACGCAGACCAATATGAACGTCAACGAGGTGCTGGCCAACCGGGCCAGCGAGCTGATGGGCGGCGAGCGCGGTGAAGCCCGTCTGGTGCACCCGAATGACGATGTGAACAAAAGCCAGTCCAGCAACGATGTCTATCCCACGGCCATGCATGTGGCGGCGGTGACGTCCATCGAGCGCAAGCTGCTGCCTGCCATCGCCAAGCTGCGTGTCACGCTGCTGGCCAAGAGCGAAGCCTTTGCCGACATCGTCAAGATCGGTCGCACGCATTTGCAGGATGCCACGCCGCTGACGCTGGGCCAGGAAATATCCGGCTGGGTGGCCCAGCTGGCCCATGGCGAAGCCCATGTGCGCGCCGCATTGCCGCATCTGTATGAGCTGGCCCTGGGGGGGACGGCCGTGGGTACGGGGCTGAATGCCCCCAAGGGCTACGCCGAAGGCGTGGCGGCGGAACTGGCCAGACTGACGGGCTCCCCGTTCGTCACCTCGCCCAACAAGTTCGAGTCTCTGGCGAGCTGCGACGGCTTGGTTTATGCGCATGGTGCTCTCAAGACGCTGGCTGCAAGCCTGATGAAAATCGCCAACGACGTGCGCTGGCTGGCATCCGGGCCACGCAGCGGCCTGGGCGAAATTTCGATCCCGGAGAACGAGCCGGGTTCGTCCATCATGCCGGGCAAGGTCAACCCCACGCAGTCCGAAGCCGTGACCATGCTTTGCGCCCAGGTGTTCGGCAACGATGTGGCCATCAATTTCGGCGGAGCCTCGGGCAATTTCGAGCTGAACGTGTTTCGCCCAATGGTGGCGCACAACTTTCTGCAAAGCGTGCGCCTGCTGGCCGATGGCATGGTCAGTTTCAACGATCACTGTGCCGTGGGCATTGAGCCCAACCGCACGCGCATCGAAGAGCTGGTGGGTCGTTCGCTGATGCTGGTGACGGCGCTCAACACACATATCGGCTACGACAAGGCTGCCTATATCGCCAAGAAGGCGCACAAGGAGGGCAGCAGCCTGCGTGACGCGGCCATTGCCAGCGGCCATGTGACGGCAGAGCAGTTTGACCAGTGGGTGGTGCCTGCGAATATGGTGGGTAATCTCTGAAGTTTGGTGAGTGCTGACTGTTGTTGAAAAAGAGCCCGCAAGCCGGGCTCTTTTCTTTTGCCATGCGTCTGCCCACAATGGCTGATCTCAATCAAGGGAGTCGGCATGAGCGCACAGCAGCACCTGGAGCAGGTTTCGCTTTCCGATCTGCGCCCTACGCAGATGACGGTGGGCGCGGCGGAGGTGGCGCTCAAGCGCGCCGAGTGGGCCAGGCTCAAATCCAAGGCGCGGGGCAAGCTGCTGCTCAGCCACTGGTTTCCGGCGGTCAAAGGCCCCAAGGGGCTGCACTACATCGTCGACCACCACCATCTGGGGCAAGCGTTGTGGCAGGAGCAGGTGACATCGGTCTGGGTCATGCAGCTGGCGGACTTCAGCGCCATGGAGATGGGTATGTTCTGGCGGCTCATGGAGTTTCACCAGTGGGCCCATCCGTACAACTACAAGGGCGAGCGCTGCGAGTTCTCGGCCATTCCCAAGCAGCTTGAACGACTCAAGGACGACCCCTATCGCAGCCTGGCCGGAGAGGTGCGCAAGGCCGGTGGTTATGCCAAAGAGGCCGCGCCCTATGCCGAATTTCTCTGGGCCGATTTCTTTCGCCCGCTGTTTCGCAAAAGCGATCTGCGCAGCAGCGGCGGGCAAGGCCTGCCTGAATCGCTGGTGACCGAGGCTGTGGCACTGGCGCGCAACCCCAAGGCGCAGTTTTTGCCCGGCTGGTCAGGTGTGACCAGCAATCTGCACAAGCCTATATGACTGCGCGCTGGATGCTTGCCGGCGCGGACTGGATTGCGGGCCTGTCTATCGCGGGGCTGCTGCTGCCCGAGGCCGTGGCCTATTCTGGCATTGCCGGTGCGCCTCCCCAGGCCGGGGTGATTGCGCTGTTTGCGGGCTTGCTGGTCTATGGGCTGCTCGGTACCAGCCGCTTTGCGATTGTGTCGTCGACCTCATCCTCAGCGGCTGTGCTGCTGGCGGCCACGGGCTCGGTGCTGCATGTCTCGGCCGATCATCGCGCGCTCATGGGTGTGGCCATGGTGCTGGTGGCTGGGGTGATGTTTGTGCTGGCGGGCCTGCTGCGGCTGGGCGGCATCTCGCAATTCATTGCCAAGCCCGTGCTGCGCGGCTTTGCCATTGGTCTGGCGCTGACCATTGTGGTCAAGCAACTGCCACTGGCTGTGGGCGTGCATCCCGCGCACAGCGACTTTCTGCATTTCAGCCAGGACTTGATCGCGCTGCTACCGCGCTGGAACTGGTATGGCCTGACCATGCTGCTTGTGGCCTTGCTGGCGCTGCGGCTTCTGGCGCGGTGGAAGGCCGTGCCCGGTGCTTTGCTGGTGATTGCGGCGGGCATTGCGCTCGATGCACTGGGCTTTTGCAGGAGCTGGGGCATAGCGCCTGTGGGTTCGCTGCAACTGGGTGCTGCGCATCTGGCCCTGCCTGAGCTGGACTGGGCCGACTGGCTGCGCGTGGGGCAGCTGGCTGTGGCGCTGGCCTTGATTCTGTATGCCGAGTCATACAGCTCCATCCGCTCGCTGGCGCTGCACCATGGCGATGGGGTGAACAGCAACCGCGATCTACTGGCGCTGGGTGGCGCCAATATGGCCTCAGCCCTGCTTCAGGGCCTGCCTGTGGGTGCGGGGTTTTCGGCCAGCTCGGCCAATGAGGTGGCTGGGGCGCAGACCAAGGCCGCAGGCCTGATTGCCTGCGCCGTGGTGGCCGTGCTGGTGTGGCAGTTGCTGCCCTGGATGGAGCGAATCCCTGAGCCCTTGCTGGCCGCCATCGTCATTCATGCGGTGGCGCATTCGCTCAACTGGCGCACGCTGCAGCCTTATTTCATCTGGCAGCGTGATCGCGCCGTGGCGCTCACAGCTTTTGCTGCCGTGATTGTGCTGGGTGTGCTTGATGGCCTGCTGCTGGCTATGGTGGTCAGCATTGTGATGCTGCTCAAGCGCATGGCCCAGTCCCATGTCAGCGAGCTGGGGCGGCTGGTGGGCAGCCATGATTTTGTGGACCGCCAGCGCCACCCAGAAGCGCAACCTGTGCCGGGTCTGCTGATTCTGCGGCCCGAGGAAAGCCTGTTCTTTGGCAATGCCGAGGCCGTGATGAGCGATATCCGCGCGCGCGTGGCGCAAGCTGCAGATGTGCATGCCGTGGTGCTGAGTCTGGAGGAAAGCCCTGATCTGGACAGCACCGGCATTGAGGCACTGGGCGAGCTGGCGCGTCAGCTGCAGCAAGCCGGGGTGCTGCTGCGGCTGGCCCGCGTCAAGGACAGTCTGCGCGAGCTGCTGCAGCGCGTGCAGATGCCGGGGCTCAACCCCGACTGCTATTCAGCCTGGAGCGTGGACGATGCCGTGCAGGCCTTGACCGCCGATTTTCACCAGGTGCCCGGCGGTGCCACGCAGCCTGCGTCTTCGATATAGACATGCTTGCCTTGCTCCAGCTCGTCGGCCAGCAGCGCCAGCCAGGCCGAGAAGCTGGGTGCAAACACGCCCTTGGGGCCTGCCTCGTGATCAAACTCGATGATCTGGCCCGCATGGCCACCAGCCGCTGGCGCAAGGTCCAGCATGGCGCCATCGCCGCAGTTGTCGGTCAGTGGAATACGCAGTGCATCCCAGTACACGGCGCGCAGGGGGCCTTGCAGATAGTCAGGGTTGTAGTCCGGGCCAAGCCCCCAGCCTTCGCTCTTTTGCATGTCCGCATACATCTGCCAGACCTCCAGCATGCGCTGTGTGGACAGCAGCTCGCCAAAGTACAGCAGATAGGCCTCATTGGCCGCGCCGTTGTGCAGGGCCAGTGACTCACGCACATCGTCCGGTAGCCGCTGACCCAGGGCGGCTTCCAGCTCGGCAATTTCTGCCTCGCTGGCGCCATCGGCCAAGACCAGAGTGTCTTTGGGTGTGTTCTGGGCATACCAGGCGCTGATGCGCTGCCAGCTTTGGGCGATGGATGACATGGTGCTCCTTGAATCTGTTTGCTACTGAATATATAGCTGTTTACGATTCTCCATCAGGCGCTAGAGGCCGGTTTCATCTTGAGCGCGCTGCGAAAGCCCAGCTGACCCACGATGCAGGCAATCAGCAGCACTGTAAAAGCCGATAGAGCCGGGCTGCCGCCCAGGCTGGCGCCCAGGCTGGCGCCAAAGGTGCACAGACCGCCCACGGCCATTTGCGTGAAGCCATAGACTCCGGCGGCTGACCCCGTCAAATCGCTGTGTACGCCCAAAGCCTTGGAGAGTGCGGCGGGGCTGGTCATGCCTGAGCCCAAGGTAAACAGCAGCATCAATGTCACTACAGCAGGTACGTTGATCAGCTGCAGCAGTGTCAGGACTACCAGGGCCGCCGCGCTGCCCAGGCTCAGCATATTACCGCCCAGTATCAGTCGCTCCAGGGGCCAGCGTTTGATGAGTTGGCGTGCCAGCGCATTGCCTGCTGCCATGCCGGCCATCAGCACTCCCAGGTAGATGCCAAGCTGTGCCTTGCTGGTGTGCAACTGCTCGATGAAGATGAACGGCGCTGCAGCAATAAAGGCGTACATGGATGTGGTGGCGCTACCGCCGCCTATGGCGAAGCCCAGAAACTGGGGTGAACCCAGCAAGGTTCTATAGTCATTGCGCACGGTGCGCCAGTTCAGCTTGCCAGTGGGGTGACCGGTCTCAGGAAGCAGGCGCCAGACTCCGATGGCCGTTAACGCCCCCATGAGCGCCAGCACCGCAAAAATGATGCGCCAGCCGAACAGTGCATCCAGCCCTGAGCCTATGGAGGGGGCGATGCCCGGGCCAATCATCATCATGAGATTGAGCAAGGCCAGACTGCCTACGGCGGTTTCGGGTGTCGCAGTGTCGCGGGCAATGGCGCGGCCCAGTGCCAGGCCGGCGCAGCCGCCCAGAGCCTGAATCAGGCGCGCGCCAATCAGCATATTCGCGCTGGGGGCCAGAAAGGCCGCAAGGCTGGCGACGGTGTAGAGACACAGGCCGACAAGCAACAGGGGCCGGCGGCCCAGTGCATCCGACATGGGGCCGTAGATCAGCTGACCCAGTGCCAGGCCGAGGATGTAGACGGTGATGGTTTGCTGCATCTGTCCGCTGCTGGCGCCGAAGTGGCGAGCTGCATCGGGCAGAGCCGGGATGAACATATGCATGGCCATGGTGCCAGCAATGGTGACCATTACCAGCAACCAGAGCGGCGCTTTACGTACAGGGGTGACGGGACTTTGCATACAAGTGAAATCCGAAACTAGCTGTGAGGGTTCTGTTGCGTGTGGCGCTAGTTCAGCTCTCGGGCTGGGAGCCCGCACTGGCGCTTGCTTCCAGAGCAGCCATCTTTTCCAGCATGGTTTCCAGTGCATCCAGTGTGGCATCCAGCAGATCGGGGGCCAGCTCCTGCATGACTTCGCTGCGGACATCCGCCACGATGGTTTTGACGGTCTCGACCTGAAGTAGCCCGGCCGCTGTGAGCTGTATGCGCTTGACGCGCCGATCTGCATCATCGATGCGCTCCACCCAGCCCTGGGCCTCCAGACCGTCGATTAGGCGCACGACAGAAGAGCTGTCCAGCGCCAGCGCCTGGGCCAGATCCTTTTGTCGCATGGCTCCCGCGCTGCGCTCCAGATGGACCAGAGGCAGCCACAGCGCCTGGGTCAGACCCAGCGGAGCCAGGACCTTGTCCAGCGTGCGCCTCCATTGCTTGTTGACCTGGGCCATGACGAAGATGAGCTGACGCTGGCGGCTGGACACTGAGGCGGTGCTGGACATTGCGGATGCATTCAAATAGTTGGTATTCAAATTATTGCGCAAACAGTATTTATCCTGTGAACAGGGTTTTCTTACTTCACGCTGCCGCCTTTGGTTGGCGAAGAGGCTTGCTTGCCTGTTGCGCAGGGCATTGCCCTATAGGTTGCGGCCTGGCTCGGCCCGGCCAGGCCCGGGAAGGGGGCGACCCGCATGGGGTCGGCAGGCAGCCGGCTGAGACTGGACAGGCTCGCCGCTTCGGCCCGGTCTTGCGGACATTCGATCGCGGCAAGTGGTGCTGGTGTGCCTGGCGGCCCCGGTCGTACCGGCTTTGAGAGGGCAGGCGGGGCAGGAGGGGGCGGGTCCCGACGCCGATGCCAAGGCCGGCGAGGGCTGATCTCGCCGGGCTGTGGTCAGCCGGCGACAGCCTGCGCGTTGGCCGATGCGCAGGCTGCAGGCTTGCTGCAAGCGGATGGAAAGCCTAGGGACGCGGTCCAGCTCCGGGGCCCGAGCGGGCGGCGGCTGCTGCGGCGTCCATCTGCTCCAGGCGCTGCTGCATGCTTTCATGCGTGCTGCCGCCGCGTGAAGGCCGCGCAAACATATGGCGCCCTTCTTCGCCGGGGCTGGCGGAATCGAGATTGAGCTTCTGGCGCTTCGGCTGCTGGCCGGAGTGCATGCTTTGGCCATGCATGATGGCTTCATTGCCTTTGCAGGCATAGCCTGTGCCGTTGGCATCGACGCAGCGGGCTTTTTGAGCGAGCGTTGCCTGCGCAGTCAGCAGCAGACTGCAGAACATGAATGCAGAGGCGAAAGTGCGCATGGTGTTTCTTCTGGCGGAGGCAGCATGCTGGGCCATGGTGCCCTACGCGGTACTCCGCTGTATTACAGTCCCAGGGACTTGAGCAGATCGTCGGTGTCGCTGGAGGCTGGGGCCGCCGGCTGCTGAACCGACTGGGCTTCACGGGTCTGGGCCATGACCAGATCGGGGTCCGGCTTCTCCTGGGCTTCGAAGTCCTTGATCTTGATGAATTCCATGTGATCCACCGCCATTTCCAGATAGAAGATGTTGTTGTTGCCCGTGTAGAAGGTCACGCGGCGGGCTTCGGGGGCATCGAGGTTGGCATCCACGCTCAGATTGACTTGCTTGTTCAGGCGGATCATCTTGGGCTGGCTTTGCGCGATATGGGTCTGCAGCTCGCGCTGCACTTTGCTGGTGAAGTCGCCAACGACCTGGTTCATCAGTTCGCCCATGACGTTGCTCACATCGTCCGAGGTATAGGAGCTGGCCAGATCGCTCTCGGCCATGCCCATGGACAGCAGATAGCTGCGGTAGAGCTCCATGGCCGCATCGGCCGAGAAGTTGATGATGATGAGCGCAGAAAAGCTGCCATCGATCAACACAAAGCAGCCGATATCGGGTTTGAGACTGGTCTTGGTGATGCGTTGCACCATGCCCGAGTACTGGATCGGGCACTGGGTGGCCACTTGCAGCACGCGCGAGACGGAGTTGCACAGGGCAATCAGCACATCTTCGGTGCCGTGGACGATGGGGGCGTTGGGTTGGCTCATGGCTGCATTGGTTCAAGAGATGGTCGAGATTATGTATGCAACACTTTGTTGCATCGAGATATCCGCAGCAATTGCAGGATGCCGCTGTCTGTTAACGTGCCTGCTTTTGGAAAATCAGAGGTATTCATGCAGAGCAAGCTGTGGCGCCTGGCGGCCAGTGTCATTGTGGTGACGGGTTTGACCGCCTGTTCGAGCTTGTCCGGCATGACGGACAAGGTTTCCCAGACCTGGGACAAGACCTGGACCGGTCTCACGGGCAAGAAGCAGGTCCAGACCCAGACCGCGGTCAAGCAGGCCGGCCCGGTATCCGAGGGCCTCAAGCCCAGCCAGGAAAGCGGGCGCTGGCAGGGCCTGTACAGCCTGGACGGCGAGACGGCCCGGTTTCAGGAGTGCGAAAGCGGCCAGATCATCAGCGTGCTGCCCGAGGGCGACAGCGTGCTGCTGGAGCAGGCTTATCTGAACACTCGCAGCAGCGCCACCATCGCCATGCTGGCCGAGGTGCAGGGCAGGGTGGTGGAGCGAGCCGTGGCCGATCCGGTGCTGGCCCGGCAGGGGCGCAAGATGCTGGCGCTGAGTGTGGAGCGCTTTGTCGCCCTGTCCAGCCAGGCGGCTTGCCGCAATGCCAAGGCCAACTGGTAGGCAGCGGCCCGCTGTTCAAAGAACTTTTGATAGCTTCCAGCGCTTTGCCATCAAGCGCTGGAGCCGTTTTTGATACTTATTTGGCAGCGGCGAGCGCCTGCTCCAGCCAGCCGTCAAAAATCTGTTGATGGGCCTTGATCCAGCCGTCCACATGGCGGCCGACATCGGCCTCGCTGCTCTCGCCCTGGCGCATGCGCATGTTCTGGGCGTTGATGTCCTCGATGGGCAGCTGCATCACGGCGAAGAGCTTGGCAGCGGCCGGATTTTTCTCGGCCCAGGCCTTGTTGGCCAGGATGTATTGCTGATTGAGCTTGAAGCCGTAGTTCTTGCCATTGGGCAGCTGGGTCTGGTCTTCGCCCTGGGCACCGGGGACATTGGGTACCTCCAGCCAGCTGACCTCCTTGCCCGGGCGCAGCACGGTGTTCACCCAGAACGGGGTCCAGACGTAATACAGAATGGGCTTGCCGCTTTTGTAGCGGGTGATGGTGTCGGCAATCAAGGCCTGGTAGTTGCCTTGCCTGTGGGTGATGCTGGACTCCAGATCCAGTCCCTTGAGATGTTTGTTGATGGCCAGCTCGCAGCCCCAGCCAGGGTTGCAGCCCGTCAGGTCGGCCTTGCCGTCGCCATCGGTGTCGAACAGCGCTGCCAGCTTGGGGTCCTTGAGCTGTGTGATGCTGGTGATTTGGTACTTCTCGGCCGTGGCCTTGTCGATCAGATAGCCTTGCACCGCATTGCGCGAATAGGTGCCGGCGCGATAGAAGGCCTTGTCTGCGCCATTGTTCTCATAAAAGGCGCGGTGCAGTGGCATCCAGTGAGTGGCGGTAAAGGTGGCGTCGCCCTGGGCCACGGCCACATGCTGGGTGCCGTTTTCCAGACTCTTGACGGGCTGTACCCGGTAGCCCAGCTTCTCCAGAGCGCGCGCAACCAGCAGGGTCTGGAACATTTCCTCATCCACCGTACCCTTGAGCGGTTGCACCGAGACGCCTTTGCCGGGCAGTTCGCGAGAGTTCGTTTGCGCTTGTACGGCAGCGGCGCCAAAGCTCAGCAAGGCGATGACAGCCAGACAGCGGTATTGGTGCTGTAGGGGGGGGAGAGGGGAATGTGCGGGCGTTTTGCTGTGCATGAATACTCCTTGGGTGCTGGGTGCCTACCCCGAAATCGGCATGAAAAAAAGCGAGAGGGTTGATGAAGGAAACGGCGCCCGAAGCCGGTTCGGCGCGCCGTTGTCGAATCAGGATTTCAGGGCCGCAGCCTTGGCCTGGACAATCCAGGCGCCAAAAGTCTTCTGGTGGGCCTTGATCCACGCGTCCACATGACGGTGGATATCGGCGGGCTTGCTCTCCCCTTCGCGCAGCAGCTGGTTCTGGCGGCTGATGTCGTTGATGGGAATCTGCATGATCTCGAACAGCTTGCCGGCAGCCGGGTTCTGCTCGACCCAGAGCTTGTTGGCCACGATGTACTCGTTGTTGAGCGGAAAGCCGTAGTTGCGGCCATTGGGCAGCTTGGTGTCGGTGCCGGCCTGCACGCCCGGCATGGAGGAGCGCGACACCTGCAGCCACACCACTTCCTGGCCGGGGCGCAGCACATTGCTGAGCCAGTAGGGCGTCCACGCGTAGTACAGCACGGGCTTGCCGGCCTTGAAGCGCGCCAGCGTGTCGGCAATCAGGGCCGGATAGTTGCCCTGGGTGTAGCTGACGGTGTTTTCCAGACCAAAAGCCTTGATCTGGTGAGCCACCACGGCCTCGCCACCCCAGCCGGCGTTGGGGCCGATCAGATTGGCCTTGCCGTCGCCGTCGATATCGAACAGGGCCGCCAGTGCGGGATCTTTGAGTTGGTCGAGATGGGTGATCTTGTGTTTGTCGGCCGTCTTCTTGTCGATCATGTAGCCCTGCGCGGCACCGGCTGCATACACGCCCTTGCGCGAGAGCTTGGCGTCGCCGCCGGCCTGCTGATAGAACTCGGCGTGGTGGGGGTTCCAGTGGTTGGCCATGAAGCTGGCATCGCCATTGGCCACGGCCACGTGGATCAGCGGGTAGTCCAGCTCTTCCCAAGGCTTGACGGTGTAGCCCAGTTGCTGCAGCGCCTTCATCACCAGCAGCGTTTGGAAGTTCTCCTCGGCCAGAGCGCTTTTGACAGGCAGCACGGTGATACCTTTGCCCGGAAGCGCATCGCCAGGCACATTCTGCCCGCCCGCCCAGCTCGATGTATGACCCAGACTCAGCGCTGCGGCGCCGGCCGTGCCCAGCAGCAACTGGCGCCTGGTGTGTCGGGTTGTGGTCGGCGTTTGCACAGACTTGCTCATTGTTCTTGTCTCTCCTTGGTGTGGGTGGGCTTGCGGCCCGATTGAAATTGACACCCCACGCTTCCCACTGCGTGTGGTTCGCTGCCCCTCCAGGAGGGGCGTTTTTATCCTGGGGTGGCCCGGTGATAAAAAAACGGCGGCCGCGCAAGCGGTCGCCGTGATTCGGGGATGGGGATCAGGACTTCTTGGCAGCCGCCAGCGCCTGGCTGATCCAGCTGTCGAAAGTCTTCTGATGGGCCTTGATCCAGCCGTCGGTGTGACGCTCGATGTCGGAGGCCTTGTTCTGGCCCTGGCTCATCATGTAGTTCTGGGCGTTGATGTCGCCCACGGGCAGCTTGATGATTTCAAACAGCTTGGCTGCCGCAGGGTTGTGCTCGGCCCAGGCCTTGTTGGCCACGATTTGCTGGTTGTTGGCAATGAAGCCGTAGTTCTTGCCGTTGGCCAGCTTGGTGTCAGTGCCGGACTGCTCGCCGGGCAGCGCGGAGAACGGAACCTCCAGCCACACCACATCCTTGCCGGGCTTGAGCACATTGCTCACCCAGTAGGGCGTCCAGGTGTAGTAGAGAATCGGCTTGCCCGCCTTGTAGCGTGTGATGGTGTCGGCCATCAGCGCCGAATAGGTGCCCTGCTTGTGGGTGACCGTGTCGCGCAGCTTATAGGCACCGAGCTGGTGCTCGATCATGGCCTCGCAGCCCCAGCCGGGCGTGCAGCCCGTCAGGTCGGCCTTGCCATCACCGTCGGTGTCGAAGAGCTTGGCGATCTCGGGGTTCTTGAGCTGGCCCAGATTCGTGATCTTGTGCGCATCGGCCGTCTTCTTGTCGATCAGATAGCCCTGAGCGGCATTGGCCGAGAACACGCCCTTGCGGTAGAGCTTGGCGTCGCCGCCTGCATTCTTGTAGTAGTCCGCGTGCAGCGGGTTCCAGTGATTGGCCATGAAGGTGGCGTCGCCGTTGGCCAGGGCAATATGGGCCGTGGGATATTCCACTTCCTTCATGGGCTGGACCTCGTAGCCCAGCTTTTCCAGAGCCTTCATGACGAGCTGGGTCTGGAAGCTTTCCTCGGCAATTGAGCTCTTGAGCGGCTGTACCTTGACGCCCTTGCCCGGCAGTTCGTCGGCGGCAAAGGCGCCGGTGCTGACCATGGACAAGGCCATGGAGGCTGCCGCCGTGCTGGCAAGCAGCCAGTGGCCCAGTCCATGGCGGATGCTGACAGTGTGGTTGACTGTATTCATGCGTTCTCCTTGTTCTTGATTCAGATCGTCGCGGGCTTGGCGGCCTCGTTGCCGGGCTTGGGGGCCGGCGCAGGCTTGGGGGACGGCGCAATGCGTTTGCTGTCCAGCATGCGCATGACCAGACCGGCCGGGCCCGTGGCCCACCCGCGGGCACTGCCGCGCTTGGGCTCGCCCATGGCTTGGGTGATGCGGTCCAGCACGATGGCCAACAGCACAATGCCCAGGCCGCCGACGGTGGCCAGACCCATGTCCAGACGGCCGATACCCCGCAGCACCATCTGGCCCAGACCGCCCACGGCGATCATGGAAGCGATCACCACCATGGACAGCGACAGCATCAGCGCCTGGTTGATGCCCGCCATGATGGAAGGCATGGACAGCGGCAGCTGCACCTTCCACAGCAGTTGGGCGGGCGATGCACCGTAGGCACGGCTGGCCTCGATCAGGTCGGGGCGTACCTGGCGGATGCCCAGATTGGTCAGTCGGATCAGCGGCGGCAGCGCAAACACAATCGTCACGATCACTCCGGGCACGTTGCCGATACCGAACAGCATGACCACAGGCACCAGATAGACGAAGGCCGGCGTGGTCTGCATGGCGTCCAGCAGCGGGCGCGTCCAGCGCTGGGCTCGGTCGCTGCTGGCCAGCAAGATGCCGACGGGCAGGCCGATCACGATGCAGAAGAACAGCGAGGTCAGAACCAGGGCCAGCGTGACCATGGCTTCGGACCAGATGCCCAGCAGGGCCACAATCAGCAGCGAAACTGCCGAGCCAATGGCCAGCTTGCGGCCAGCAAACTGCCAGGCCAGCAGGGCGATGAGCAGCACCAGCGCTGGCATGGGAATGGTCTGCAGCACATCGGTCACGCCGTTGAGCGTGGCGTCGATAGGCGTGCGCACGGCCTGGAAGAAGGGGCGGAAATGATCGACCACCCAGGTCAGGCCGTTGTTGATCGAGTCCTGCACGGGCAGGCCTTCGGTGGTGATCTGGTGCCAGAGCTGGCCTATGCCGCCGTCATGCTCGGGCACATCGGTGGGCGAGGGGGCGCTGAGCCAGTCGGTGCTGCTGGCCTGGCTAGCAGCATCTCCGCTGCTCCAGGCATCGGTACTTGAGCCGGCATCCGCATCGGCATAGGAGGCAGCCCAGGGATCGGCATCTGCCGCCGAGCTAGTGACATTGGCGCTGGCCGGCTCGGTGGCGGGCGCAGAGGCTGCGGCCCACGGGTCGTCAAAAGCCGCGCTGGTGGTTTCTGTGTTGGGATTGTTCAGTGCGTTATCGTTCAAATCGGCTCCCTTCTTTTAATGCGCTGCGTGCTGGGCAGCTTGCGTATTGGGCTTGGGCTGGAAGTGCTGATCCAGCTTGATGGGCGGAATTTCCTTCTGGGGTGGCGGCACCGGTGGGGTGGCGCGATCCAGGAACTTGAGCATGGTGGTGCGACTGATAACGCCCAGGTATTTGCCTTCTTCATCCACTACAGGCAGCGGGTAAGCCGGAGTGGCCACGGTGCCGAACAGCTCGGCCACCGGCGTGCTGCTGGCGATAGGCTGCACATCGGAGATGAAGGCGTGCTTGAGGCCCAGCATTCCCTCGTGGCCGTGCAGCGCATCGCGCAGCGACTGCGACGAGACCACGCCCAGAAAGCGTTTGCGTGCATTGAGCACATAGGCGTAATCGCGGTCGGAGTCCTCCAGCAGGCGAAGCGCGGCGCGGCAGCCGCGGTCGCTGTGCTCTGAAATCACGGTCAGCGCCTGCCGGGCGATGTCGGAGGCCTTGAACACGGCTGCCGCATCCACGCCCTGAATGAAGGTGCGCACATAGTCGTTGGCCGGGTTGCGCAGAATCTCGTCGGGCGTGCCGACCTGCTGGACCATGCCGTCCTTCATGATGGCGATGCGGTCGCCAATGCGCATGGCTTCGTCCAGATCGTGGGAGATGAAGACGATGGTGCGGCGCTTGATTTCCTGCAGGCGCAGGAGCTCGGACTGCATTTCGGTGCGGATGATGGGGTCCAGCGCCGAGAAGGCCTCGTCCATCAGCAGGATGGAGGGGTCGGACGCCAGCGCGCGGGCCAAGCCTACGCGCTGCTGCATGCCGCCGGAGAGCTCGTCCGGGTAGCTGGCGCCCCAGGCACCCAGGCCCACCTGCTCCAGGGCATCCTGCGCCTGTTGCTGGCGCGTGGCGCGGTCCACGCCCGCCAGCTCCAGACCAAAAGCCGTGTTGTCCAGCACCGTGAGGTGGGGCATGAGGGCAAAGGACTGGAACACCATGGAGATGTCCTTGCGGCGCAGTGCGCGCAGTTCCTTGTCATTGAGCGCATTGATGTCCTGGCCGTCGACCAGAATGCGGCCGCTGGTGGGCTCAATCAGGCGATTGAGCATGCGCACCAGGGTGGACTTGCCCGAGCCCGACAGGCCCATGACCACGAAGATTTCTCCGGCTTCGATGGTGAAGTCGG
The DNA here is from genome assembly GCF_000761245.1 of Comamonas testosteroni. GTDB lineage: Bacteria > Pseudomonadota > Gammaproteobacteria > Burkholderiales > Burkholderiaceae_C > Comamonas > Comamonas testosteroni_C. The sequence goes on from NZ_AWOR01000089.1 coordinate 243,584, forward strand.
CGTCGAACACGCCGATGGATTGCCCGGTCTGGGCGAGGATCTCCTGCTTGCTCCGGCCCTGTTTCACAAGGTTGAGCGCGGTTTTCGGATCGTTGCCGAAGACCTTGAAGACATGATCGATAGCGATTTGCTTGGCCACTGTGGCGTTCTCCTTTTTGATGGGATGGAACACAGTCCAGCGCCCACGACCGGTAATGCCGGTGGGCGCTGGCGCACAAGCCAAAATAAAAGCCCTGATGCCGCAGCCCAGCCCGGTCTGGTGAACAGGACTGTGCAATGCAGATGACGCAGCGATGGCGCCGAGTTTTCAGCCCGGATGGCACAGCCAGGTGTGCGCAAGAGCTGGCAAATTGGAAGAAGCAGCTGGCTGGCAGAGCAGGTACCGACTGGCACGCATCTGCACGGCTTCTTGTCAGGCCAACCCCGGCACATCGGCCGGGGAGAGCCCCCTACATCAGGGCCGTGTTTCGGCCCGGTTGACGGGGCTGCGCCAAAGAGCGGCAAGCGCTCTTGAATTGACACAACGATCCGCCGGGAAGTGAGTCAACCGCATCTCAACAATGCGGTGACGACCTGCGCGGCAGGTTGTAAATGACTTTTTAATATATCGAATTGGGTTTTATGCGTCAAATCGAGCTGTAAGCTTTGCCGCCCGCATCCGCCGGAAATGGCGCGTCTGAAACATTCGCATACGTAAAAATAGTTGGCACAAGTCCTTGATAGATAAGGACTTAAGCCGGATTGGCGAATTGTTTTTGGCGGTTGTCAGCTTTTGACGAGCTTTGCGCGCGTTGCAGGCATGAAAAAAGCCCCTTCATGGATGACCATGCGGGGCTTTTTTGGGGGATTGCGGCTTCAGTGGTGAGCGCTTTGGGTGAGCTTGTCCGTCAGCGCGATGGCCAGGGCGCTGAGCAGGAAGACCACATGGATGATGGTTTGCCACATCAGCACCTGGACTTCATAGCTGCCGGCATTGATGAAGCTCTTGAGCAGGTGGATGGAGCTGATGCCGATGATGGACAGCGCCAGCTTGACCTTGAGCACCGAGGCATTCACATGGCTCAGCCACTCGGGCTGGTCGGGGTGGGATTCCAGACCCATACGGCTGACAAAGGTTTCGTAGCCGCCCACGATGACCATGATCAGCAGGTTGGAGATCATGACCACATCGATCAGGGCCAGTACCACCAGCATGATGATGGTTTCGTTCAGATGGGTGATCTGGACATCGCTTTTGTAGCCAATATTGGTGATCAGGGCATGCAGGGCTTCCTGATTGCCGAAGACCGCCTCCACCAGATGCCAGAGTTCCAGCAGAAAGTGCCAGACATAGACACCCTGGGCGGCAATCAGACCTAAGTACAGCGGCAACTGCAGCCAGCGGCTGGCAAAGATCAGCGAGGGCAAGGGGCGCAATGCGCCAGAGGGCTGGTAGCCGCCATGCGGCGTGTGGTGGGTGGAGTTGCCTGCTTCGTCGGAAGGGATGCGGCTCATGATGTGTATGCGGGGCGGACTGGATGCGATGGTGGGCAACGGGATGCCGCCATCTTGTAAGACTGGTTTTGCTGGGGCCGCATCCCGGACTGCCTGCGCCTTCGAGAGCAGGCCGCCACGTGGGCCCCGGCCTCTGCAGCAGCAGGTGCGCGATTCTAAGGGTTTGTTCCGAGGTGTTTTGAGAAAAGTGCAAGCAAATCAACACCAAGCAGGCGCCTTCTGCTGCAAAAATGGGAGCGAATGACGGGCTTGACGGCGTGCAAAAGCCGCTTCTCAATTTCAGTCAGTGGGGTGTAAGACCGAGCCTTGACAGTACACCCACAATTATTTCATTGCTTATGCATCAGGAGACAAAACGATGAGCGCCTCGACATCAACCATCGAATCCGTGCTGGTGGAAAACCGTGTGTTCCCGCCCCCAGCGGATTTCGCCGCCAAGGCCCGCATCTCGGGCATGGCGCAGTACCAGGCCTTGTGCGACGAAGCCGAACGCGACTATGAAGGCTATTGGGCGCGTCTGGCGCGCGAGAACGTGAAGTGGACCAAGCCCTTCACCCAGGTGCTGGATCAGAGCAACCCGCCTTTCTACAAGTGGTTTGCAGATGGCGAACTCAACGCCAGCGCCAACTGCCTGGACAAGCACATGGGCACGCCCGTGGAGAACAAGACGGCCATCATCTTTGAAGCCGACGGCGGCGAGGTCACCAAGGTCACTTACAAAGAGTTGCTCGCCCGCGTCAGCCAGTTCGCCAATGCGCTGAAGTCGCGTGGCGTGCAAAAGGGCGATCGCGTGCTGATCTACATGCCCATGACCATAGAGGGCGTGGTGGCCATGCAGGCCTGCGCACGTATCGGCGCCACGCATTCCGTGGTGTTCGGCGGCTTCTCGGCCAAGGCCGTGCAGGAGCGCATTGTGGACGTGGGTGCCAGCCTGGTCGTCACCTCCAACTACCAGATGCGCGGAGGCAAGGAGCTGCCGCTCAAGGCCATCGTCGATGACGCGATTGCACTGGGCGGCTGCGAAGCCGTCAAGAGCGTGCTGGTCTACGAGCGCACGGCCACCGCCTGCAATATGGTCGCTGGCCGCGATATCAGCTTTACCGATGCGCTGGCTGGCCAGTCCACCGAGTGCGAGGCCGTGCCCGTCAATGCCGAGCATCCGCTCTTCATCCTCTACACCAGCGGCTCCACCGGCAAGCCCAAGGGCGTGCAGCATGCCACCGGCGGCTATGTGCTGTGGGCCAAGCAGACTTTCGAGTGGACCTTTGATGTCAGGGACAGCGATGTCTTCTGGTGCACGGCCGATATCGGCTGGATCACCGGACACAGCTATGTGGCCTATGGTCCGCTGGCGGCCGGTGCCACGCAGATCGTGTTCGAAGGCGTGCCGACCTTCCCCAATGCTGGCCGCTTCTGGCAGATGATCGAACGTCACCAGTGCAGCATCTTCTACACGGCGCCCACTGCCATCCGCTCGCTGATCAAGGCCGCGGACTCCGACCCCACCGTCCACCCGAAGAACTGGAATCTGTCCAGCCTGCGTCTGCTGGGCTCGGTGGGCGAGCCCATCAACCCCGAGGCCTGGATGTGGTATCACAAGCATGTGGGCGGCGAGCGCTGCCCCATCGTGGACACCTTCTGGCAGACCGAGAACGGCGGCCACATGATCACGCCGCTGCCCGGTGCCACGCCCCTGGTGCCCGGCTCCTGCACCCTGCCTTTGCCCGGAATCACGGCGGCCATCGTCGACGAGGCCGGCAATGAGATCCCCAATGGCGCAGGCGGCATCCTGGTGGTGAAAAAGCCCTGGCCTTCGATGATTCGCACCATCTGGGGCGACCCCGAGCGCTTCAAGAAGAGCTACTTCCCCGACGAGCTCAAGGGCTACTACCTGGCCGGCGACGGAGCCGTGCGCAGCGAGGACCGGGGCTACTTCCGCATCACGGGCCGTATCGACGATGTGCTCAATGTCTCGGGCCACCGCATGGGCACCATGGAAATCGAGTCAGCCCTGGTGTCCAAGACCGATCTGGTGGCCGAAGCCGCCGTGGTCGGCCGTCCCGACGACCTGACCGGCGAAGCCATCTGCGCCTTCGTGGTGCTCAAGCGCGGCAAGCCTACGGGCGAAGAAGCCAGGCAGATTGCGGCCGAGCTGCGCAACTGGGTGGCCAAGGAGATCGGCCCGATTGCCAAGCCCAAGGACATTCGCTTCGGCGACAACCTGCCCAAGACCCGCAGCGGCAAGATCATGCGCCGCCTGCTGCGCTCGCTGGCAAAGGGCGAGGCGATTACCCAGGACACCAGCACCCTGGAGAATCCCGCGATCCTGGAGCAATTGTCGGAGACCAATTGAGCCGGCGAATGCCGCTGATCTGACCGCATGATGATGACAAGGCCGCTGGAAACAGCGGCCTTGTCATTTCTGGCGCTTGCTGACGCAAGCCGATGCGATCTTGGGTTAAAACAAGGCATTTCGGAGTACAAGGAGAAGAGCATGAACTTTCGCACCATCTGCATTGCCATCATCGTGGCCCTGATTGCCGTGTTGGCCGCCTTCAACTGGACAGCGCTGTCCACGCCTGCTGCAGTTTCGCTGGGCGTGACCGAAATCCAGGCGCCGCTGGGCGTGCTCATGCTGGCACTGACGATCTTGCTGAGCGTGTTCTTCATCGCCTATGTGCTGTGGATGCAGGGCTCGGTGCTGCTGGAGGCGCGTCGCCACGCCAAGGAGATGCAGGCTCAGCGCGATCTGGCCGACAAGGCCGAGGCTTCGCGCTTTACCGAGCTGCGCAGCGTGCTGGAAGCCTTGCACGCCAGGGACAAGGAAGAGGTGATGGCCCGGCTCGATGTGCTGGAGGCTCATCTGGTGCAGCGCGCCCAGGAGTCGGACAACAGCACGGCCGCCTATGTGGGGCAACTGGAGCAGCAAGTGCATCAGATCAATCGCTGAAATGAAATATTGATAGCTGCAATCGCTTTATATAAAAGAGATTAAGGCATATACAGTATGAAAAAAGCCGCTGCACTGCAGCGGCTTTTCGCGCAAGCGGACCGAATTACTTCTTGTCGTTGCCCAGCTGTGGCAGAGCGTTGGCGCTGCTCACGCTCAGCAGGCCGGCTTGCGAGTAGATGGCCAGCTTGGCGCGGGTGTCGATCAGGTCCAGGTTGCGCATGGTCAGCTGACCGATGCGGTCGATGGGGCTGAAAGGCGCGTCTTCGACCTTTTCCATGGACAGGCGCTCGGGAGCGTAGGTCAGGTTGGGCGACTCGGTGTTCAGGATGGAGTAGTCGTTGCCGCGGCGCAGTTCCAGCGTCACGGTGCCGGTCACGGCACGGGCCACCCAGCGCTGCGAGGCTTCGCGCAGCATGATGGCCTGGGGGTCGAACCAGCGGCCCTGGTACAGCAGACGGCCCAGGCGCAGGCCGTTGATGCGGTACTGCTCGATGGTGTCTTCGTTGTGGATGCCGGTCACCAGGCGCTCATAGGCAATGTGCAGCAGGGCCATGCCGGGGGCTTCGTAGATGCCGCGGCTCTTGGCTTCGATGATGCGGTTTTCGATCTGGTCGCTCATGCCCAGGCCGTGGCGGCCGCCGATGCGGTTCAGCTCCAGGAAGACTTCCACGGCATCGGTGTATTCCTTGCCGTTGATGGCCACGGGGCGGCCTTCTTCGAAGGTGATGGAGACTTCCTCCGCCTTGACTTCGACTTCGGGCTTCCAGAAAGCCACGCCCATGATGGGGTTCACGATGCGGATGCCGGAGTTCAGGAATTCCAGATCCTTGGCTTCGTGGGTGGCGCCCAGCATGTTGGAGTCGGTGGAGTAGGCCTTCTCGGCCGACATCTTGTAGCCGAAACCTTCCTTGGTCATGAAGGCCGACATTTCTGCGCGGCCGCCCAGCTCGTCGATGAAGTTGCTGTCCAGCCAGGGCTTGTAGATCTTGAGCGCCGGATTGGTGAGCAGGCCGTAGCGGTAGAAGCGCTCGATGTCGTTGCCCTTGAAGGTCGAACCGTCGCCCCAGATGTTGACGTCGTCTTCCTTCATGGCCGCCACCAGCATGGTGCCGGTCACGGCACGGCCCAGGGGGGTGGTGTTGAAGTAGGTGATGCCGCCGGTGGAAATGTGGAAGGCGCCGGACTGGATAGCGGCAATGCCTTCGTTGGCCAGCTGGGGGCGGCAGTCGATCAGGCGGGCCTTTTCTGCGCCATATTCCATCGCCTTGCGGGGAATTTCGTCGTAATCGGCTTCGTCGGGCTGGCCCAGGTTGGCCGTGTAGGCGTAGGGCAGGGCACCCTTGTTCTTCATCCAGCGCAGAGCGGCAGAGGTGTCCAGGCCGCCGGAGAAGGCGATGCCGACCTTTTGGCCGACGGGAACATGTTGCAGAATGGTTTCCATGAGATTTCTCTTAAAAATGATAGCTGCAAGCGCTTTATGGGTAAGCGATTGGGGCTGAAAAGGCTTGAAATTCTCGGGTCTGACCCGGAGCCGGGCCAGGCGCGGATCAGGCGTAATGGCAGATGTAGTGATAAGCCTCTGTCACGCGAATGTCGAACTTGGAGTTCGCGGGGATCTGAAAGCTCTCTCCGGCCGAGGACTTCTTCCACTCGTCGCTACCGTCGAGTTTGTATTCGCAGGAGCCGCCCACGCATTCCATGATTTCTGCGGCTGCGGTGCCAAAGGTCAGCGTTGCAGGCAGCACCACGCCCACCGACTTCTTGGTGCCGTCGGCCAGGGTGAAACTGTGGCTGACGCACTTGCCGTCAAAGTAAACATTGGCCTTGGTGGTGAGGCTGACGCCTGCGATGGTTTCGGTGGTCATGGAAGAAGTACGCTGTGCGTGGTCGAAGATCAAAAGCATTGATTTTAGGCCACGGGATTTGCACCTGCGCGAATGCTTGGCAAAGGCAGGAAAAACAAGAGCCCCGTGACGGGGCTCCTGGGCGGCCTGCAAGGCCGGATGGACTCGGATCAGCGGCGCCAGCCGTGGCCGCCATGACCGCCGTGCCAGCCCGGACGGTAGCCGGGTCGGTAGTAGTGGCTGGGGCGGGTGGCGTAGTAGGCGCCTGCACCGATGGCGGCGCCGATCAGCAGCGGTGCCACATAGTCAGACGCCGAATAGGTCGAGCCTACCGAGTAGGTGGGCGCCACGGGCTGAGGGGCGTAATAGCCGCTGTCGTAGTTCTGTGGGTAGCTGGTGCTGTAGGCACCCTGAGGAGGCGTCTGGGTGCTGTAGTAGCCGTCGTTGCTGTAGACCGGGTCGTTGGCCACGGGCTGCACATTCAGCGCAATCCATTGGCCGGGCGGGTTGGCGGTCTGTGTGGTGTAGCTGCGACCGTTGTACTCATAGGTCACGTTGTAGCCCACGGTACGGTTTTGATAGAAGGTCTGCGTGCTGCACTGGCGCATGTTCTGGTACTGCACGGGGCCCGAGGCCTCGGCCTGATTGCCCAGCATGGCACCGCCGACCAGGCCGGCGGCCGTGGCTGCTGCACGGCCGCCGCCGCCACCGATGGCATTGCCGATCAGGCCGCCGGCAATGGCTCCGACCACGGCACCTGCACCGGTGGGGCGAGGAGCGACCGCCACCGGCTGGTCGCTGCAGACCTGCTGCGGCACGGCGACTTGCTGGGTGATGGGGGTCGAGGACAGCACGCGGCCACGCTCCTGGGCATAGGCCCCGGTGGCTGCCACGGCGGTCAAAGTCAAAACTGCCAGAGTTTTCATCTACATCTCTCCTGTCTCTGAAGCTTTAACGCATCAGATCACCAAAAAGTTTAGGGGATCTGCGTAAATACCAGCGCTCGGCTCCGTAAAACTAGGTAAAGCCATGTGTAAATGTGAGTGGTTGCTTATGTATTTTGCATCGTATCCCATTCATCGGCCTTGAAGCCGACGGTGATTTTCCCGTCGGCCCATTCCACCACGGGTCGCTTGATGGTGCTGGCGTGCTCCTGCATCACGGCGGCGGCACTGGGCGCATCCACGGCAGAGGCCTTGGTCGCGTCATCGAGCTTGCGCCAGGTCGTTCCCTGGCGGTTGAGCAGCTTTTCCCAGCCCACGGCCTGCATCCACTGTGGCAGGCGCTCGGCGGGAACGCCTTGCTTCTTGAAGTCGTGAAATTCGTAAGTAATGCCTTGCTCACTGAGCCAGCTGCGTGCTTTCTTGACGGTGTCGCAATTGGGGATGCCGTAGACGGTGGTGGTCTTGCTCATGGTGTTCGCTAGCGGTGAAACGGTTGGAGTCAGATGTAACGCATTTGCCAAGTGCCGGCAGCCATAGGGCCTCTGACAGTGGGCGACAATAGCGCCCAGTATGCACACCATATTTCCCACCTTGGATGCTTGGCTGGCTTATTGCGAGCGCCTGCATCCCCAGAACATTGCCCTGGGTCTGGATCGCGTGCGTGAAGTCGCACAGCGCATGGGCCTGCAATTCGACTGCCCCGTCATCACAGTGGCCGGCACCAATGGCAAGGGTTCGACCTGCGCCATGCTGGAAGCCGTGGCATTGCAGTCCGGCTTTCGCCCCGGTGTCTATACCTCGCCGCATCTGGTTCACTTTGAAGAGCGCTGCCGTGTGGGCGGCGAGATCGTCAAGGCCGAGGAACTGATCCCGCATTTCGAGGCAGTGGAGCAGGCCAGGGTCAAGGACGGCAAAGAGGTTGCACTCACTTACTTCGAGTTCACCACGCTGGCGATATTGCGCCTCATGAGTCTGTCCAGACTGGATGTGGCGATTCTGGAGGTGGGTCTGGGAGGCCGGCTCGATGCCACCAACATCATCGATGCCGACTGCGCCATCATCACCAGCATCGATCTCGATCACATGGAGCTGCTGGGTCCGGACCGCGAAAGCATTGGCCGCGAAAAAGCCGGCATCATGCGCGCTGGTCGTCCCGTCATCGTCAGCGACCCGGTGCCGCCGCAAAGCGTGATCGATCATGCGGCCGAAATCGGTGCAGACCTCTGGCGCTTCGGCAAGGACTTCAATTACGACGGCGACAAGCAGCAATGGGGCTGGGCCGGCCGTGGCCGCCGCTATGCGGGACTGGCCTATCCGGCGCTGCGCGGTGCCAATCAGCTGATGAACGCCTCCGGCGTGCTGGCCGCGTATGAGGCCATACGGGCCAAGCTGCCGGTGACGGCGCAGGCCGTGCGCACGGGCTTGTCCATGGTGGAGCTTCCCGGCCGCTTCCAGATCGTTCCCGGCCAGCCCACGCTGGTGCTGGATGTGGCGCACAACCCGCATTCGGTGGCTGCGCTCACCGCGAACCTCGATGCCATGGGCTACTTCCCGACCACGCATGCCATATTCGGTGCCATGGCAGACAAGGACTGGGAGCCCATGCTCACCAGGGTGGGGCCGCTGGTCGATCGCTGGTATTTCACCGATCTGCCCACGCCGCGTGCGGATTCTGCAGAAAACCTCAAGGCCAAGCTTCAGCAGTTGCAGGCCCAGGGCGTGATCCGCAAAGATGTGAGCATGCAGACCTTTGCCAATCCCCAGCAGGCTCTGGATGCCGCAGTCGCGGCCTCGGAGGCGGCTGATAGAATCGTGGTCTTTGGATCGTTCTTCACTGTGGGCGGAGTGTTGCAAAACGGCACGCCTCGTCTGAACGCCAAACACCTGACTCACTGAGTCAGCGGCCTGTCGCTCCGGCTTTTGCCGGGTGGCAGGCCTCAACAAGTCCTCACTCATGGCATTTTTCAATTTCCGTTGGCCTGGCAAAAAAGACGAAGCCGAGTCCGTGGCCGGAGCCAAGCGCCCCAGTCGCCTGGCCCAGGGCGAAAGCGTGGAAGCCATGCGCCGCCGCGCACGTCATCGCCTCATCGGGGCGGCCGTGCTGGTGCTGATCGGTGTGGTGGGCTTCCCGCTGCTGTTCGATACGCAGCCACGTCCCATTCCGGTCAATATCCCGATTGAAATTCCCGATCAGGCCAATTCGGCTCCCGAGGTCGTGCCTGGCACCCATGTGGCGAGCCAGACGGCCGCGCCGTCAGGGCGTGTTGCTGCCAATGCTTCTTTGGATGATGGCGAGGAAGTGCTTGCGCCCTCGGCCAGGCCTGCAACTCCAGCGACGGCGACTGTGGCACCTGCTGCTCCTGTGGTCGGGGCTGCGGTCACTGCGGCTGCCGTCGGCACAGCCGCTGCAGTGGCGTCTCAGGTCAAGGCCGAGCCCAAACCAGAAGTCAAACCTCAACCCAAACCTGAGCCCAAGCCCGAGGTAAAGCCTGAGCGCAAGCCGGAGCCCAAGCCCGAAAAGCCCAAGGCGGAAGCCAAGCCCGAGCCCAAACCCGAGGTTAAGAAGCCGGAAGCCAAACCCGAGCCCAAGCACAAGCCGGAGGCGCCCAAAGTGGACGAGGCCGCTCGTGCCCGTGCACTGCTGGAGGGGCGTAGCACCTCGGAGCCTGCCGCGCCCAAGGAGGCTGCAGCCTCCAACGAGCGCTTCATCGTTCAGATCGGTGCCTTTGCCGAAGTCGGCAAGGCCAATGAAATCAAGGGCAAGCTGGGTGCCGGAGCCTTTACCCAGACCGTGGATACCAAGGACGGCAAGCGCACACGGGTTCGCATGGGGCCTTTCAAGAGCCGCGAAGAAGCCGACAAGGCCGCTGCCAGGGCCAAGGCCCTGGGCCTGCCGGCATCGGTGTTCAAGGCTTGATCCAGGGTTTTGGCAACAGTTGGATTGATGAGCACGCTGGACTGGATGTTTGTGGCCGTTGTGCTGGGCTCCTTGTTGCTTGGGGCCTGGCGCGGTCTGGTCTACGAAGTCCTGTCTCTGCTGGGCTGGGTGGTGGGCTTTGTGGTCGCACGCAGCTGGGCGCAAGAAGTGGCGGTATGGCTGCCGCTGGACGGCTGGGACATGCAGCTGCGTTATGCGGCGGGCTTTGTGCTGCTGCTGGTGGGGGCCATGTTTGCCTGGGGAGTGATCTCCTGGCTGTCCAAGCAGTTGATTGAAGCCGTGGGGCTGAGGCCTGTGGATCGCACCTTGGGTGCCTTGTTCGGTGTCCTGCGCGGCGGCCTGCTGCTGCTGGTGCTGGCTCTGGTGATCCAGTACACGCCGCTGCACAAGGCCTTGTGGTGGCAGGACTCGGCTCTGGCGCCCTGGTTGAGCGAGGTGCTGGGCTGGGCGCTGCCGGCACTGCCTCAGGAGTGGGGGCAGTATCTGCCCAAGGCCGCCTCTTGACGCGAAGTTTTTTGCCGCGATTTACCTCAGGGTTGAAAGTGGCTAAGGCGCTTGCTGTAAAACGCAGTGAGTGTCGACGAGAGTTTGGTGTTGGCGTGATCCGCCATGCCGGATATCAAAGCGCAGGCTAGCCAATGGGTGGCGAAGCAGGCGAGTGTGGCGAAGGGCGACTTTCGCGAACAGATGGAACGCAACTATGTGTGGAATCGTTGGTGTGGTGAGCACCACACCCGTGAATCAGCTGATTTATGACGCTTTGCTGCTGTTGCAGCACCGTGGGCAGGATGCAGCCGGCATCGTGACCCAGCAAGAACGCAAGTTCTTCATGCACAAGGCCAAGGGCATGGTGAAGGATGTGTTCCGCACCCGCAATATGCGTGCTCTGCCCGGTGATGTGGGCCTGGGTCAGGTGCGTTATCCTACGGCGGGCAATGCTTCCAGCGAGGAAGAGGCTCAGCCCTTCTACGTGAATGCGCCCTTCGGTATCGTCATGGTGCACAACGGCAATCTCACCAATGCCAAGCAGTTGCGCCGCGAACTGGCGGATACCGATCATCGCCACACCAACACCGAAAGCGACTCCGAAGTCCTGCTCAACGTGCTGGCGCACGAGATCGGTCGCGCCTCCAGCGGCGCGCCGCTTCAGAGCGAGGAAATCTTCAAGGCCGTGCGTGCGGTGCACAAGCGTATCAAGGGCTCTTATGCCGTGATCGCGCTGATCGCTGGCTACGGCCTGCTGGCCTTCCGCGATCCCTTCGGTATTCGTCCGCTGTGCATGGGGCGCGGCAATGATGGCACCATCATGCTGGCCAGCGAGTCCGTGGCGCTGGAAGGTACGACCCATCAGTTCGAGCGCGACATCGCTCCCGGCGAAGCGATCTTTGTGCACAACGACGGCCGCGTCGAAAGCCAGCAATGCGCTGAAAAGACCCAGCTCAATCCCTGCGTGTTCGAGTATGTGTATCTGGCACGTCCCGACTCCACCATGGACGGCATCTCGGTCTATCAGGCTCGCCTGAACATGGGTGAAACGCTGGCCAAGCGCGTGATCTCCATGGTGCCGCCCAATGAAATCGATGCGGTGATTCCCATCCCCGAGTCGAGCCGCCCCAGTGCCATGCAACTGGCACAGTTGCTGGGCAAGCCCTATCGCGAAGGTTTTGTGAAGAACCGCTATGTGGGCCGTACCTTCATCATGCCCGGCCAAGGGGCGCGCAAGAAGTCGGTGCGCCAGAAGCTCAACGCCATCAGCAGCGAGTTCAAGGGCCGCAATGTGCTGCTGGTCGATGACTCCATCGTGCGCGGAACCACCTCCAAGGAAATCGTGCAGATGGCGCGCGATGCCGGTGCCAACAAGGTGTATCTGGCGTCCGCTGCGCCCCCAGTGCGTCACCCCAACGTGTATGGCATTGACATGCCCACGCGCTCCGAGCTGGTGGCTCACGGCCGCACGGTCGAGGAAATTCGCCAGGTCATCGGCTGCGACGCGCTGATCTACCAGGACGTGGAAGCCATGAAGCAGGCCGTGGGCAAGATCAATGCCCAAGTGAGCGGCTTCGAGGCTTCCTGTTTCGACGGCATCTATATCACCGGCGACATTTCCGATGAAGAGGTGACGGCGCTCAACGAGGGGCGCAACCGCGGCAGCGAAGAGGAGAGCGAAGACACTTCGCGCCTGTCCCTGCCGAATGCTCAGGAAAGCTGAGCGTTAAAGCGCAGCGAATGACCGAGTCGGAAAGGGTTGCTTAGGCAACCCTTTTCATTCGGGAGGACAATGGCAGAGCTGTGCGGTCGGTATGCTCTTTAAAAGTGAGCTAGTGACATATGCGCATCAAGGGATTGAGGTTGATTTGACTCGAATTCCATGATGTGCGAGCAAAGCATATTCAAAGACCGGCATGGCGTGTGCCGCGCCGGTCGAGCTGGTGGAGCAGCAAGCCTGCAGGCCTGATTGGCGGTCTGCAGTGAACTCGTGACCAGTACCAACCATCTGGATTTGACGATTGTGACCAACAAGACATTACCCGAAGGTTTGCATCCTGAAACTCTGGCCGTGCGCGAAGCGGTCGAGCGCAGCCAGTGGGGCGAGCATTGCGAAGCCCTGTACATGACCAGCAGCTTTGTGCAGCCCGATGCAGCGACCGCAGCGCGACGCTTTGCCAATGAAGAGCCGGGCTTCACCTATAGCCGCACCGGCAACCCCACGGTCACCAGCTTTGAAAAGCGTCTGGCGGCCATGGAAGGTACGGAGTGTGCGGTCGCGACTTCCACCGGCATGTCGGCCATCTTGCTGGTGGCGCTGACGGCGCTCAAGACAGGCGATCATGTGATCTGCTCGCAGTCCATGTTCGGCTCCACCATCAAGCTGCTGGGCACCGAGATGGCACGTTTCGGCGTGGAAACCACATTTGTCTCGCAGACCGATATTGAAGCCTGGAGGGCGGCCATCAAGCCCAACACGCGCATGCTGTTTGCCGAGACGCCCACCAACCCGCTGACCGATCTCTGCGATATCGCCGCACTGGCCGAGCTGGCGCACGCTCACAACGCGTTGCTGGCCGTGGACAACAGCTTCGCCACTCCGGTGCTGCAGCAGCCCGTGAAGTTCGGCGCCGACCTCGTCGTGCATTCGGGCACCAAGTTCCTCGACGGCCAGGGCCGTGTCATGGCCGGTGCGGTTTGCGGCACCATTGCCCTCGTAGACAAGGTCATGGGCACTTTCTTGCGCAGCGGTGGCCTGAACATCGCTCCCTACAACGCCTGGACGGTGATGAAGGGCCTGGAAACCCTGGCTTTGCGCGTCAAGGCGCAAAGCGCTGCGGCGCTGGAGTTTGCCACCTGGCTGCAAGCCCATCCCAAGGTGGCGCGTGTCTACTACCCGGGCCTCAAGAGCCATCCTCAGCACGAGCTGGCCATGCGTCAGCAAAACGGCATGGGCGGCGCCGTGCTGGCGTTCGACGTGGTGGGTGAGGGTGCGGAGCAACTGCGTACCAATGCCTTCCATGTGGTGGACAGCACGCGTCTGTGCTCGATTACGGCCAACCTCGGTGATGTGAAGACCACCATCACTCATCCGGCCAGCACCTCGCATGGTCGTCTGACCGAAGACCAGCGTCAGGCTGCCGGCGTGGGCCAGGGTCTGATTCGTATTTCCGTGGGTCTTGAGCATCTGGAGGATCTCAAGGTCGATCTGGCTCGCGGGCTGGATACGCTGTGAAACACCCCCTGAGTCGCTTCGCGCCTTCCCCCTCAAGGAGGACGATGCCTGCGCTGCGAGGCGGCTCTTGCTCGGCATCTCTGGCCGAGACTGCGTGCGTATCAAGCGCCGCAGCCTTGACACGGGGAATGTCGTACAAGGATTTTTGATATGACAACCAACAAAATTCGCACCCGCTTTGCCCCTTCGCCCACAGGCTTCATCCATCTGGGCAATATTCGTTCGGCCCTCTACCCTTGGGCTTTTGCGCGCGCCAATGGCGGCGACTTCGTGCTGCGCATTGAAGACACCGATCTGGAGCGTTCCACCCAGGCGTCTGTGGATGTGATCCTGGAAGGCATGGAATGGCTGCAGCTTGACCACGACGAAGGTCCTTTCTACCAGATGCAGCGCATGGATCGCTACAAGCAGGTGCTGGCCACGCTGCAGGAAAAGGGCTATGTCTACCCCTGCTACATGAGCATGGAGGAACTGGACGCACTGCGTGAAAAGCAGATGGCGGCCAAGGAAAAGCCCCGCTATGACGGCACATGGCGCCCCGAGGAAGGCAAGGTCCTGCCCCACATTCCCGAAGGCGTGAAGCCCGTGCTGCGCTTCAAGACTCCGCAAACCGGCGTGGTGGGCTGGGACGACAAGTGCAAGGGGCGTATCGAGTTCCAGAACTCCGAGCTCGACGATCTGGTGATTGCCCGCCCCGACGGCACGCCCACCTACAACTTCTGCGTCTGCGTGGACGACATGGACATGAACATCACCCATGTCATTCGTGGCGACGACCATGTGAACAACACACCGCGTCAGATCCACATTTTTGAAGCGCTGGGTGCTGTCGTGCCTACCTTTGCTCACCTGCCCACCGTGCTCAACGAGCAAGGCGAAAAGATGAGCAAGCGCAACGGTGCCAAGGCCGTGACCCAGTACCGTGATGAGGGCTATCTGCCCGATGCCATGGTGAACTATCTGGCCCGCCTGGGCTGGAGCCACGGTGACGACGAAATCTTCAGTCGTGCCCAGTTCCTGGAATGGTTCAACCTGGATCATCTGGGTCGCAGCGCCGGTCAGTTTGACGAAGCCAAGCTGCGCTGGGTCAATGCCCAGCACCTGAAGGCCATGGATGACGCCGTTCTGGCCCAACTGGTCAAGCCCTTTGTCATCAAGGCGGGTGTGGCCGAGAACCTGATCGATGCCGACGACCGTCTGGTGCGCATTGCGGCCTTGTTCAAGGATCGTTGCGAGACCTTGGTGGATCTGGCCAACTGGGCAAAGGTCTTCTATGTGGACAGCGTGGAGCGCAATGCAGAAGACTACGCCAAGCATGTGAGCGAGGCGGCCAACCCCGTGCTGGATGCATTTGCGGCCGTGGTGGAAAGCGTGGAATGGACCAAGGAAGCCATTGCGGCTGCGATCAAGGAGTTGCTCAAGGCGCAGGGCGTGAAGATGCCTGTGCTGGCCATGCCAGTACGTGTTCTGACGGTGGGCACAGCCCATACGCCCTCGGTCGACGCGGTGCTGGAATTGCTTGGACGTGAAAAAGTTATCGCGCGTTTGAAAAATCGCTAAAAACCTGTCTATAATTCGAGTCTCTGCAAAACGCGACTGATTAAAAGGTTGTCTTGCAGGGAGTTTTGGGGGTATAGCTCAGCTGGGAGAGCGC
>NZ_AWOR01000090.1 GCF_000761245.1 Comamonas testosteroni
TCCCTGGCGTGCATGGCAGGCGCACACGAGTTGGGACAGCACGACCTCCATGCGCGCCAGGTCGGCCAGCTTGGCGCGCACGTCCTGGAGCTTGTGCTCGGCCAGGCTGCTGGCTTCCTCGCAATGAGTTCCATCATCCAGGCGCAATAGCTCAGCGATTTCATCTAGGCTAAAAAACCCAGCCGCTGGGCTGATTTCACGAACCGCACCCGCGTCACATCCGCCTCGCCATAGCGGTGGGTGCTGCCATAGGGCTTGTCCGGCTCTGGCAATATGCCCACCGCCGTCCTGGACTGGCGGAAACAGCGGCAGATGTTGAAAAGACTAAACGGAGTCAAAGACAAAGACGCTCTGAGCCCGTTCGAAGCCAATTGGTAGCTTGCTCCTGAGTGCCCGAAAAATGTGGTTGTAAATTCCACGATTACACAATATCATGTAATCTTAATTGATCAAGGAGACCTGATGGCTTTAGAAAAGAGAAATGAACTACCTGCTTGTTCCCTCAAGCCATCCCTGCAGGATCGGGATCTGATCACTTCTGCGGAAGCCGGGGAAGTCGTGGTGTTGTTCAAGGTTCTGGCCAACGACACGCGGCTGCGTTTGCTTCACGCCTTGGCACGGTCGGGAGGGTTATGCGTGACAGATCTGGCAGCCGCCGTGGGGATGAAACCCCAGGCTGTTTCCAATCAGTTACAACGCCTTGCCGACCGACGCATCCTCAGGGCCGCTCGGTGCGGAAACAACATTCACTACCGCATCGTGGACCCGTGCGTGCTGAGAATGCTCGAACTTGGGCTATGCCTTATCGAGGAGGCTGAACAGCAAGCTGGCGGATAACGAAAAGAACTTGGCAAAAAGGAACTCAACGAGGACTCATCATGGAAAAGAAAAACAGCGAAGTAAAATCAGGCAAGAAGGGGCTTTGGGCCATACTCAAGGAGTCCATGAACAAAGCGAGCAGCGGTTGCGGCCCTGGGTGCGGCTGCCCTGTCGAGAATCAGGACAGCAAAAACCAGCGGAAGGATGTGCCGGAGAATCCGGCAAAGGACAACGGGAAGGCATGATGGCTCGACCAAATAATTCGCGAAACTTGCAAGAAATACTGATCTTTGCGCTTGTCCCGGTAATAGTTGGAGCGTTGACACTGGCCTCTTGGCTCCTGGGCCGCTGGCAGGTCGGGCCTTGGCTGCTCTTGGGTCCCTGGCAGATCGGGCCGGGAACTCTGGCTGCGGGACTTGCCCTGGTCGCAACCTTTTTCGGCGGATGGCAGCGGTTTTGGGCAGGCTTCCGGGACGTCGCAAATCGAAGAATCACGGTCAACGTCTTCGTAACGTTGGCGATTTTTGTCTCGATAGCTGCCGGGGAGTTCTTGCCTGCTGCGGTAATCATTCTGATTATGGCCGTGGTCGGGGCTTTGGAGTCTTACACGCTTGACAGTACGCGCCGGAGTATCCGCGGCCTGCTAGATCTCACCCCGCCAATGGCAAACGTGCGGCGCGGCGATGAGGAAGTCCCCGTTGCCGTGGCCGAGCTTCAGTACGGAGATATCGTGATCGTACGGCCGGGTGAGCGCATTCCGGTGGACGGCGTGGTGACCGCGGGTGCCGCCGCCGTCAATCAAGCCCCCATTACCGGTGAATCCATGCCGGTGGAAAAGGTCAGGGGCCACAAGGTGTTCGCCGGCACCCTGAATGAGGATGGCCGCCTTGAAATTCGAACAACCAAGATCGGCGCGGATACCACCCTTGCCAGAATCGTTCACCTGGTCGAGGAGGCGCAGGAGTCCAAAGCGCCCATCCAGGGGGTTGCTGACCGCTTCACCGTGTGGTTCCTCCCTACAGTCCTCGTCCTGGCGGTTATCGGGTATCTGACTTCGGGTGATGTGAAGGTGGCCGTCGCCATTCTGCTCGTGGCATGCCCATGCGCCTTCGCCATCGCGACACCCTCGGCCGTGGCCGCCGGCATTGCCAACATGGCCCGACGAGCCGTACTCATCAAGGGGGGCATTTTCTTCGAGATCGCAGGCAGGATCGACTCCCTGGTAGTTGACAAAACCGGCACCCTCACCCTGGGCCGCCCGAAAGTCCTGGAGGTAATCAGCGGCGATGGCGTGCCGAAAGACGAGGTGCTTAGGCTGGCCGCCATCGCTGAAAAGTACTCAGAGCATCCTTTGGCAAAAGCGGTCATGGCGCTTGCCGGTGAAAAAGCGCTTGAGATTCCGGACCCCGATGAGTTCAGAATCGAGATCGGCAAGGGTGTTGTGTCGTCTTATGCCGGGCAGCAGATCGTGGTGGGAAGGGATGTTTTTCTGAGGGAACAGGGAATCGTCATTCCCGCCCGGATTGAGCGGGCCGTGGCGGACCAATCCAACCTCGGAAGGACGGCGATCCTGGTCGCGCGAAACCGCGAAGCCATCGGACTTCTGGCCATCGCGGATGAAGTCAGGGCCGAGACAGTGGATGCGATTGCCGCGCTGAAATCTCTGGGCGTGGGCAAAATCACCATGTTGACCGGCGATAACGCCAAAATTGCGCAGGCCGTAGCGTCCCAGATCGGCGTGGATGAATTCCGGGCCGATCTTCTGCCGGAGGATAAGCAGGCGGCCGTCAAAGAGATGCAAAACAACGGGCGGATCGTCGCCATGGTCGGTGACGGCATCAACGACGCGCCTGCCCTGGCGCTTGCTGATGTCGGCATCGTGATGGGAGGGACCGGCGCGGACGTCGCCATTGAGGCGGCTGATGTAACACTAATGGATGGCAACCTCTCACGGCTGGTCGAATTCGTGCAGATGTCCCGGAAGGTGCTGCGGCGAATAAAGCTCAATATTTTTTTTGCCATCATCTATAACGTTATCGGGCTGACACTGGCGATGCTTGGACACCTGACGCCCGTTATGGCCGTCATTTTCCAGGAAGCCGGCTGCGTCACCGTGGTCCTCAGCTCCATGTTGCTGCTCTGGGCCAAGGTCCCCGGGCCAGAAAAGCTCCGGGGCCGACTTTCGTAACATCTCTCTTCCGGAGGGGTCTGGTTTGCCGGTAGTCTGCAAGCCCGATTAAAGAGCCGGAATCAAAGAACGCGATCTGGTTGCGGTCCGCGAACAGCCCATGGCTGAGAACGGAGACATCGTGGTACGAAGGATAAATGGATAAGAAATTCAACCGCATGAACCTAATTTCCTCAGTTAGCCCCTTGCGAGGCCGAGCGGTTAGGGGCTATTTGACCGCATCAGCGCTGGTTGAATGTGGTTTTTTGGTTTGGTGGCGATGATTGTTTCCACGATGTAGCGTATCAAATCCGTCCACCGCTCTCGTTTGGTCAACTGTGGTGCGGTTGCAAGAATAGTGTCTAACCTTTGCGAACATTGGCCACCATGGACTTGATCAGATCGCTCGCAGCATGGCTCAAAGTGAGCAAAAGTCTTGATTTACTAGAATGCTCAGTCAAGCGCGTAGAATGCTCAGTCAAGCGCGCCACCCCAGCAAGCAACAAAGGTCATGGGGTAATTGCCTTCAACCGCGTGGCCGGATGCGCCAGTCGTGCGTACCAACTCCACCAGTTGTAAATCAAAGCGACCGCTCTGGCACACAGGTTGCATCGCTCCAGGTTTGGCTGTGGCTGCTCTGCCATAGCTCCCTGGATCGCTTTTACAAGAGCCGTTTGTGCAGATTTTTCTTCAACCATTGGGTGATCCTCCAAAATGGTGCTAAACCATTATCATGCCTCAGTTTTTCGCCATTTTTGATGTTTCAACTGAGGAAAAATAGGATAAACAAAAAAGGAGTCAGCTCCCTCTTGCTGAGTGCTACAGATGCAATTTTCCGAGCCTATGGCAAGGACGGATCAATACTGCATGTCTTCGAACAGAGCACCACACGCATCACGTGAGACTCAGGCGTAGTGCAAGCGCTGCTAGTGTCACTGCCAGTACAGGGACAGTCAGTGCAACACCCACCTTGAAGTAATAACCCCAAGTGATCGTCATGCCCTTGCGCGCCAGCACATGCAGCCAGAGCAGGGTGGCCAGCGATCCGATGGGGGTGATCTTCGGCCCGAGGTCACTGCCGATTACATTGGCGTAGATCATCGCGTCCTTGACCACACCGGTTGCACTCGTGGCATCAATGGAGAGCGCTCCCACCAGCACCGTAGGCATGTTGTTCATCACCGACGAGAGCAGCGCGGTGAGCATGCCCGTCCCGAAAGCGGCGCCCCATACGCCGCCTTGTGCGAAATAATCGAGCAGCCCGGCGATGTGATCAGTGAGACCCTGATTGCGCAGGCCGTAGACCACCAGGTACATGCCAAGTGAAAAAATCACAATCTGCCAAGGCGATTCTTTGAGCACCTTGCGGGTGGAGATCACATGGCCGCGCGCCGCCACACCCAGTAGAATCAGCGCTCCGGCCGACGCTACAGCGCTGATCGGCACGCCGACATGTCCCAGCCCGAAAAAGCCAACCAGCAGCAGCGCCAATACCCACCAACCGGCCTTGAAAGTTGCGCTGTCAAGAATCGCCTCACGCGGGTTTTTTAGTTGCATAACATCGTAGTCTTTCGGGATGTCGCGGCGAAAGAACCACATCAACATCTCGAGCACTTCTGCGGGCTGGATTGCTATGAACGCTTCCGGGCACGCGCCAAGGCCGCGACCGAACCCGACGCTGCTCCCGTCGCCGGCGGTCCGCATTTGTCAGATTGAAGCAT
>NZ_AWOR01000091.1 GCF_000761245.1 Comamonas testosteroni
GGCCCTTCCATACAGAACCACCGGATCACTATGTCCTGCTTTCGCATCTGCTCGACTTGTCAGTCTCGCAGTTAAGCACGCTTATGCCATTGCACTATCGTCACGATGTCCGACCGTAACTAGCGTACCTTCGAACTCCTCCGTTACGCTTTGGGAGGAGACCGCCCCAGTCAAACTGCCTACCATGCACTGTCCCCGATCCAGATAATGGATCCAGGTTAGAACCTCAAACGCACCAGGGTGGTATTTCAACGTTGGCTCCATGCGATCTAGCGACCGCACTTCAAAGCCTCCCACCTATCCTACACAGATCCGTTCAAAGTCCAATACAAAGCTACAGTAAAGGTTCATGGGGTCTTTCCGTCTTTCCGCGGGGAGATTGCATCATCACAAACATTTCAACTTCGCTGAGTCTCAGGAGGAGACAGTGTGGCCATCGTTACGCCATTCGTGCAGGTCGGAACTTACCCGACAAGGAATTTCGCTACCTTAGGACCGTTATAGTTACGGCCGCCGTTTACTGGGACTTCAATCAAGAGCTTGCACCCCATCATTTAATCTTCCAGCACCGGGCAGGCGTCACACCCTATACGTCCACTTTCGTGTTTGCAGAGTGCTGTGTTTTTATTAAACAGTCGCAGCCACCAATTTTTTGCAACCCCTTTGAGCTCCGTTTGTACAACTTCACTTACTTGGGGTACACCTTCTCCCGAAGTTACGGTGTCAATTTGCCGAGTTCCTTCTCCTGAGTTCTCTCAAGCGCCTTAGAATACTCATCTCGCGCACCAGTGTCGGTTTGCGGTACGGTCGTCAATAGCTGAAGCTTAGTGGCTTTTCCTGGAAGCAGGGTATCACTCACTTCGTCTGCAAGCAGACTCGTTATCACCCCTCATCTAAGCCTGGCGGATTTGCCTACCAGGCACGACTACAGGCTTGAACCAACATATCCAACAGTTGGCTGAGCTAACCTTCTCCGTCCCCACATCGCACTATTGATCGGTACAGGAATATTGACCTGTTTCCCATCAGCTACGCATCTCTGCCTCGCCTTAGGGGCCGACTCACCCTACGCCGATGAACGTTGCGTAGGAAACCTTGCGCTTACGGCGAGGGGGCTTTTCACCCCCTTTAACGCTACTCATGTCAGCATTCGCACTTCTGATACCTCCAGCATCCGTTACCAGACACCTTCACAGGCTTACAGAACGCTCTCCTACCACTTGCAATAAATTGCAAATCCGCAGCTTCGGTAACTGGCTTAGCCCCGTTACATCTTCCGCGCAGGACGACTCGATCAGTGAGCTATTACGCTTTCTTTAAATGATGGCTGCTTCTAAGCCAACATCCTGACTGTTTTAGCCTTCCCACTTCGTTTCCCACTTAGCCCGTTTTAGGGACCTTAGCTGGCGGTCTGGGTTGTTTCCCTCTTGAGTCCGGACGTTAGCACCCGGTGCTCTGTCTCCCAAGCTGTACTCGTCGGTATTCGGAGTTTGCATAGGTTTGGTAAGTCGCCATGACCCCCTAGCCTAAACAGTGCTCTACCCCCGACGGTAATACTTGAGGCACTACCTAAATAGTTTTCGGAGAGAACCAGCTATTTCCAAGTTTGTTTAGCCTTTCACCCCTATCCACAGCTCATCCCCTAATTTTGCAACATTAGTGGGTTCGGACCTCCAGTACCTGTTACGGCACCTTCATCCTGGCCATGGATAGATCACTTGGTTTCGGGTCTACACCCAGCGACTAATCGCCCTATTCGGACTCGATTTCTCTTCGCCTCCCCTATTCGGTTAAGCTTGCCACTGAATGTAAGTCGCTGACCCATTATACAAAAGGTACGCCGTCACCCCTAAGGGCTCCGACTTTTTGTAAGCATACGGTTTCAGGATCTATTTCACTCCCCTCCCGGGGTTCTTTTCGCCTTTCCCTCACGGTACTGGTTCACTATCGGTCGATGATGAGTATTTAGCCTTGGAGGATGGTCCCCCCATATTCAGACAGGGTTTCTCGTGCCCCGCCCTACTTGTCTGCAGCCTAGTACCACCGATCGGTTTTCACATACGGGACTATCACCCACTATGGTCGGCCTTTCCATGCCGTTTTGTTAACTGATCGACTATCACTGCAAGGCTCTTCCGAATTCGCTCGCCACTACTATCGGAATCTCGGTTGATGTCTTTTCCTCTGGGTACTTAGATGTTTCAGTTCTCCAGGTTCGCTTCGAGCACCTATGTATTCAGTGCACGATACCTCTTGCGAGGTGGGTTCCCCCATTCAGAAATCTCCGGATCAAAGCTTATTTGCCAGCTCCCCGAAGCTTATCGCAGGCTATCACGTCTTTCGTCGCCTATCATCGCCAAGGCATCCACCATATGCTCTTAGTCACTTGACCCTATAACTTTGGACTCTCTCATCGAGAATCAAAGCCTGGTTTCAAAGACTGGTGAGGTCTTGCACCTCACGCGTTATGCCGTAATGTGAATATCTTTGGCTGCATCTTTCGATGCAGCTTAGAGAATATTCGTCATTACTAGATAAATTTGCATTCGCAAAATATCTGTTTTGACGCAATCAAAAAGTTGCTGGCGGCACGGTGCACAAACCTTGGTTTGCGCTTTCCACCAGCAACGCTGATTTCGACTCTATGAATTTTTAAAGAACAGCC
>NZ_AWOR01000092.1 GCF_000761245.1 Comamonas testosteroni
CTCGGAGGGCTCGTCCAGCAGCACCAGACAGCGCTGGCTCAAATCGTGGCGATTAAATTGCAAAGTCAGTGGTCCGCCTGCATAGAGGATCGGGCAGTGTCGGGGCACTGGGAGGGCGATCTTGTTATTCGGCGATGCCTACAGCCAGATTGCGGCGTCAGAAGGCCCCCCAAAGCCACATTTTGGCTGGGGGCAGAAATGTGACATGCACTTACCGAGGAGCGCCCGGCAAACCTGGATAGTACGCTCCGGCCGCCAATCCGCCGTCGACAGCCAGTTCGCTGCCGTTGCAATAAGATGCCTCATCGCTTGCTAGGAATAGGGTGGCTCGGGCAATCTCTTCCGGGCTGCCGACGCGTTGCATGGGCACATTCTGGAAGTGCTTATTGATTTCCTCCCGCGGAGCTCCGGTAGGGTTGCCCATAATGGTGTCCACGCCGCCTGGATGGACCGAGTTCACGCGCACGCCATGGTGGCCGAGCTCAAGAGCTGCGACCTTGGTTAGCCCGCGCACACCCCATTTAGTAGAAACATAGGCTGCGAGGGCGTTGACGCCACGCAAGCCGTCGACGGACGAGATGTTAACGATGGCTCCCGCCTGCTGCATTTTCATGATTGATGCGACTGCGCGAATGCCTAGGAATGTCCCTACCAGATTGACTGAGACGGTCCGCTCGAAGTCGCGTTTCGACAACTCATCAATGGCTCCATATACCAACACAGCGGCGTTGTTGACGAGTACATCGATCCGGCCAAAGCGATCCATCGCCTTCTCCACCAGGTCCTGCCAGTTGGCCTCGTCGCTCACATCTAGGCGGTGGAAGCACGCGCAGTCCCCTAACTCACGAGCGAGGGCTTGACCTTCTGATTCAAGCACATCCGCGATGATGACTTTCGCCCCTTCCTGCACGAACAGCCGGGAAGTCTGCGCACCCATGCCGCGGGCGCCGCCAGTGATGATTGCGACTTTATTTTCCAAGCGATTCATTAAATATTCCCTCTACTTAAATGTTGCTTTCCGCAGCAGCGTTAGGGTGCAAACAAGGCCGACCTATCCGCCATTGCAATGCGCTAACAGATCAGTGATCTATAAAATCTCTTAGCCCCAGTAAGCTTGGCCGCCATCGAGCGGAATAGTGGCGCCCGTCAAATAGCCCGCGTCGCTGCCTACCAAGAACACAATCGCCCGGCCGATATCCCGTTCGCAGTCGCCTACACGACCAAGCGGAATCGTTTTGAAAAATGCTGCTGCCTCGGCAGGTTGCGCAGCAATCCAGCCTTCCATGCCCGGTGACATTGCATGCGGTGCAACGGTGTTGACACGTATATTGTCCGAGCCCCATTCACAAGCCGCAGCACGTGTAAGAGCACGAATTGCTTCCTTGACGGCGGCATAGGGGCCATAGCCTGACGCATCCCAGCGCATCGCCGCAGAGGAGGCGAAATTCACTATTGCGCCATCACCCTTCAGATACGGATAACAGGCACGCATCATGCGCAAGGTTGCGAGCGGACCAGAATCGATGCCCTCGGTGAAGGCCTCGTCACTGACCTCCAGCAAACGGCCTAGCGGTACAACCTGGGCATTGTTGATGAGGATGTTGAGACTACCGAAGTGTTTGGCCACCTGCTCGACACAGCGGTCAATATCCTGCTTGACCATGACGTCACAAAGAAATGCCTCTGCCTGGCCTCCACGGCGACGGATTTCCGCACAAGTATCTTCCAATTTGCTGAGCGTGCGACCAACCACGGCAATCTTCACCCCTTCTGCGGCCAATGCATAGGCAATACCTTGTCCCACACCTTGTCCCGCTCCAGTGATCAATGCAACTTTAGAATTCAGGCCATTCATATTTCTTCCAGTGTGCGCATGCATGCTCGTCATGTGATCTCCTTTATGTGACGGTGACTGCAATTGACACTAACTAGCCTATAGCACTGATTGGATCTACCCATCCCCTGTTCAGACTAGGCTGAGATAGTTCCCTGAGTCCCCGATTCCGGCTTCATGAAAACCTTTAAGCGCGCCTACTTGGCATGTCGCCTGAATCGGGCTGGAGAGCAAGTGGACTGCCCCTAGCCAGGTAGGCATCCTCGGCCTATCTTTTGAGCCTGGGAGGTGGTCCATGAGCGCACGGAGGTTTACGCCGGAATTCAAGGAAGAAGCGGTCAAGCAAGCCATTGAGAAGGGACTCTCGGTGGCTGAAGTCGCAGTCCGTTTAGGGGTGTCTACACATAGCCTGAATAAAAATGGGTCAAGGCTGTATCTCCAGCCAGGAGCGAGCAGCAGTCCCAAGAGTTGTTCGAAGCCAGGAGCGAGATCCTGCGTTTGCGCAGTCAGATGCGGCGCATCGAAGAAGAGCGGGACATCTTAAAAAAGCCGTGCGGTACTTGGCCAGGGTGCCCGAGTGAAGTACTGCTTTATCAACGAGCACCGTACTCAGCACGTCATCAGCCTGATGTGCAGATTGCTGAGGGTTGCTTGCCCAGGGTTCTATGCATGGCTGCACTCCCCTGGTCTGGCGGGCCTGGTTGCAAAGCGG
>NZ_AWOR01000093.1 GCF_000761245.1 Comamonas testosteroni
GGTATGCGTCCGGCCAAGTCATCTACCCAACCCCGTAAAGCCAGGACATGGTGTGCACTTAAATTTAGGTGGGCACCAGTTCTAGCCTTTTAAGCGGGTATTTCATGCAGCCAACACGCCGTTCGTATTCCAAATCCTTCAAAGCCCAGGTCATTCAAGAGTGTGTCCAACCCGGCGCTTCAATCGCCAGCGTCGCCCTCGGCCATAGCCTCAACGCAAACCTCGTCCACAAATGGATTCGGGTGCAAGCGCAGAAAAGTACGGCGCTTCAACCCGCATTCATCCCGTTACCCATACAAACAACGGCGCACGTATCTTCGAATATCAGCGTTGAGATTCTGCACCCGCGCGGCACCGTCAAAGTGAACTGGCCAACCGATAGCGCTGCTGCCTGCGCCGCTTTCCTTCGAGACCTGTTGCGATGATCCGCATCGACGCCATCTGGCTCGCCACCGAGCCCATGGATATGCGCGCCGGCACTGAAACGGCGCTGGCCAGGGTCGTCGCAGTGTTCGGTGCGGCGAAGCCGCACTGCGCCTATCTATTTGCCAATCGCCGCGCGACCCGGATGAAAGTGCTGGTACACGATGGGATTGGCGTCTGGCTGGCGGCACGTCGTTTGAACCAAGGTAGATTCCATTGGCCAGGCGTTCGGCAAGGCAGCGAAGTGCAGTTGGATGCCGAGCAGCTTCAGGCCTTGGTACTCGGCCTGCCTTGGCAGCGTGTTGGCGCTGGCGGTGTAATTACGCTGCTTTAAAAACCGTAATTAATGCCTTGGCTTGCTGTTGCGAGTGGCTTGCTTTGGTAAAATCCACGGCATGACTTCCTCGCCCGATCTCGCTCAAATGACCCCCGACCAACTGCGTGCATTCGCTGCGCAGTTGCTATCGCAAGTCGTGGCCATGGGTCATACGGTTGAGACCATGAGCAAGACAGTTGAAACGATGGGCAAGAAGATCAACCGCGATCAAACGGTGATCGAGAAGCTGACTCACGAGATCGCACAGCTCAAGCGTTTGAAGTTTGCCAAGCGCAGCGAGCAAATGAATCCTGAGCAGGCCAGCTTGTTGGATGACCTGATCGATACCGATATCGCAGCGATTGAGGCCGAGCTTCAAGCGCTGCAAATAGCGCCAGTTGCGACCGAGAAAAAGCAAAAGCCCAAGCGCACGGCTCTGCCGGCAGAGTTCCCTCGCACGTTGATCCATCACGAACCGGACAACACCCACTGCCCATGCGGCTGCGCACTCAAGCGTATCGGTGAAGATGTCAGCGAAAAGCTGGACTACACGCCGGGCGTGTTTACCGTCGAGCGCCATATTCGTGGCAAGTGGGTATGCGATGACTGCGAAACGCTGATCCAGGCGCCAGTACCTGCGCAAGTTATCGACAAGGGCATCCCGACTGCCGGCTTGCTTGCCCACGTCATGATCGCGAAGTTCGCTGATCATCTTCCGCTTTACCGTCAGGAATCGATTTTCGGTCGAGCTGGCTTGGCGATTCCACGTTCGACGTTGGCCCAGTGGGTTGGTATGACGGGCGTGCAGTTGCAGCCCCTGGTCGATGCCCTGCGTGACGTGGTGACAGGACAACAGGTCGTGCACGCGGACGAAACGCCCGTACAAATGCTCGCTCCAGGCACGAAGAAAACCCACCGTTCCTATGTATGGGCCTACGCCACCAGCCAGTTCTCGGACGTGGCAGCAGTTGTTTATGACTTCAGCCCCAGCCGCGCCGGAGAGCATGCTCGTAACTTCCTGCAAGGCTGGAAAGGTAAGTTGGTCTGCGACGATTTTGGCGGTTACAAGGCGAGTTTCGAACTCGGCGTGACCGAAATCGGCTGCATGGCCCATGCCCGGCGCAAGTTCTTCGAACTGCACGCCACCAACAAGAGCCAGATCGCCGAACAGGCACTGGGTTAC
The DNA here is from genome assembly GCF_000761245.1 of Comamonas testosteroni. Taxonomy (GTDB): domain Bacteria; phylum Pseudomonadota; class Gammaproteobacteria; order Burkholderiales; family Burkholderiaceae_C; genus Comamonas; species Comamonas testosteroni_C. The sequence goes on from NZ_AWOR01000093.1 coordinate 1,923, forward strand.
ATCCAGTTGCTGTACGAAATCGAAAGCGAAGTGCGCGACCTGGAGCCGGATTTACGGTGCCGAATACGGCAAGAAAAAGCCATGCCGGTGATGGATAGGCTGCATGCCTGGATGATCGCCCAGCGCGACCTCGTGCCCGAAGGTTCGGCTATCAGCAGGGCACTCGATTACAGCTTGAAACGCTGGGCAGCGCTGTCGCGCTACCTCGATGACGGCGCCGTCCCCATTGACAACAACTGGGCCGAGAACCAGATCCGGCCTTGGGCGCTTGGACGCAAGAACTGGCTCTTCGCCGGGTCGCTACGCAGCGGGAAACGGGCGGCGGCGATTATGAGCTTGATCCAGTCTGCGCGGCTGAATGGGCATGACCCGTACGCCTATCTGAAGGATGTTCTCACGCGCCTGCCGACGCAGCGGGCGAGTGAGATCGAGCAGCTGCTTCCGCATAAGTGGCAGCCGGTTTAATCACGCAAGACGTGATGCCCGGACGCATACG
>NZ_AWOR01000094.1 GCF_000761245.1 Comamonas testosteroni
GCGTGCGCATCGCTGCCAACGAGACCGGAATCTTCGACCTGCGTTCAGCCAAGCAGGAAGACAAGGGCCTTCGCCAGCGCTTCGACCACAACTACGCCGTGGTCATTCGCCGCGCCCAGGAGGGCCAGCCGCTGAACGGGAAGATCCTCACCGGGATCGGCCACGACAGCCAGAAGACGGCCTTCGAACTCGCCAACGAGCTGGCCGACCAGCAGGTCCAGGCAAAAATCATTCAGCAAGGCATCCCGGCCGACGGCAAGTCAGCCCGCGAGTTGCTGCTGGCAAAAATGAACATCAAGCGCGATGCACAGCGCGGCGCGGAGCATTCGTCATGAAACGAGCAAACCCAGCACAGCTACGCCAATCCCTTGAGATGGCGAACACCATGGTCAAGCACGGTATTCGTTTCGTGTGCATGCCGGTGGTGGATGAGTCGGACATGGCCAATCTCGCCAGCCAGGCTGCTGAGCGCTTTGAGCGCATGGCATTGATCGCGGAAGCAGCGGAGCAACGGACATGACCCAGATCTATTTCATGATGGCATGCATGCACATCGGCTTGCTCACCGGGCTGACGCTCGCAATCAAGTCAAGCTTCAAGCTAACAGCCCTGATCTTCGTGGGCTCGTTGGTGTGGCCAATCCTTCTTGGTGGGTTCTTCTACCTCAAATGGTGTGGGCGCAAGGGGGCTCGGTCATGAGCGAAATAACCAGAGCTGCAATCGGAATGCCATTCAGTATGGCGATGGAAAGCGAGTTATCCCGCCGTCAGTTCCATTCCATCGCCCAGGCGCTCCTGGCCGAGCGCGACCGTCTCCGCGCCGAAGTATCCGGCCTACGCACCGGCTACGAAGCCTACGAGCAGGTGAATGCGGAGCTGAAGGCTGAGAACGAACGCCTGCGCCAGATTGTTAGCGATAGCGCGACCTCCTGCGGTGCTGCCGTTTCTGTCGAATGCTCCCTGGACTTCATGGCGCACCTGCCGGTCGAGATATTTTCGGTCATCTCAAAGCTGCGCAATGCGCTGATGGAGTGCACCAACTCTTTGCAAGGGGAAATGCTCCAGAAGTTCGGAGGCCAACTGCCGGAAGACATGCACCCAGTTACGCGCCGCGAGTACGACCGAGATATTGCGGAGGTTTCTGGATATCGCGCCGCCCTGGGCCAGGGAGAGCAGCCATGAGCGGTATGGCGAAAAGCGTGTTCAACATGTTGGAAAAGGTGTTCGCGGCTGAAGTCGAAAACCGCCTCCCATACCAGACCAAGTCAAAGCTTGCAGTGGAGATGGAAGAGTTCGGCTATCTGGAGCTCGGCAGCGAGCGCATGGGCCTGGTCACCGTGTCGGGTTACTACCTGACACATGCCGGGCGTCTTGCCTATTGCGAAGAATGCCGGGACGTGGAGGATCCGTCATGACCAGCCTCCAGATCCGCAACGAATCAGACCGCAACAAGGCCATGGGCTACATCGCCGGCCTGGACCTGGCCAAGCCCAAGAAGCTGGCCATCACCGAAGTGGACCGCAGCGGGGAGCAGAACAAGGCCCTGCACGCGGCGCTGGCCGACATCGCCGCCCAGGTCGAGCACGCCGGGAAGAAGTGGGACGTCCTGATCTGGAAGCGGTTGCTGACGGCCGCCTGGCTGCGCGAGTCGGGCGACCAGCCGCAGATGATACCGGCGGTAGACGGAAACGGATTCGACGTCATCTACGAGCGCACAAGCAAGCTCACCGTGAAGCAGTGCGGCGAGTTGATCGAGTGGGTTCATTTCTTCGGCGCCGAGCACCAGGTGCGGTGGACGCAGAAAGATAACTGGGGAGGAAGGTACTGATGTGCCAGAACTTCAAGCCGGGCGACCTGGCGCTGACCCTGGTGGGCAATGATCGGTACCCGTCAATGACTCAGGTTGAGTTGGTCGAGATGTTGCAGCCTGGAGACGTATGGCTTCACAGGGGGTTAG
>NZ_AWOR01000095.1 GCF_000761245.1 Comamonas testosteroni
TACCTTTTTGGCGCAACACATCGCGCACTGGCATGCCCATGGCTTGGATCAGGCCCAGCAGGGTGGCGTGATCAGGTGGTGTCTTGAGGTACTCAATGACCGTGGGCTCTTCCCCGCTGTTGCGGATCAGGGCCAGAACATTGCGAGAGGTACCGCAAGCAGGGTTGTGGTAAATCGTGATGTCGCTCATAGCGCTAGATTCCCGTTGCAAAGATTCAAGACGCCACGCTGAGCCGCAAGGCCAGCGCTGCAAGTGTGATGAGCAGCACAGGCATGGTCAGCACCGCACCGACTTTGAGGTAGTAGCCCCAGCCAATGGTTGTGCCCTTCTTGGCGAGCACATGCAGCCACAGGAGCGTGGCCAGGCTACCAATCGGCGTGATCTTGGGACCCAGATCGCAGCCAATCACATTGGCGTAGACCATGGCCTCCTTGACCGCCCCGCTGGCCGTGGAAGCATCGATGGACAAGGCTCCGATCAAGACTGTGGGCATGTTGTTCATGATGGAAGACAGCACCGCAGACAGCACGCCTGTGCCCAGCGAAGCGGTCCACACGCCGCCGGCTGCAAACTGGTTCAGCAACATGGCGATGTAATCCGTAAGGCCCGCGTTGCGCAGCCCATAGACAACCAGATACATCCCCAGCGAGAACACCACGATCTGCCACGGAGCGCCATGAAGCACCTTCCTGGTGCTGATGACATGGCCACGCGCAGCCACCGCCAGCAAGATCGCAGCCCCCACGGCGGCAACAGCACTGACAGGGACGCCCAGAGGCTCCAGCGCGAAGAAGCCGGCCAGCAGCAAGACCAGCACGACCCAGCCAGCCTGGAAGGTGGCCAGATCCTTGATCGCAGCCGACGGCTGTTTGAGCTGGCCCACGTCGTAGGTGGCAGGAATATCGCGTCGGAAAAACAGCAGCAGCACACCGAGGCTGGCCAGGACCGAGGCGATGTTGACCGGCACCATCACCGACGCGTAGTCGTTGAAGCCGATCTTGAAAAAGTCGGCGGAGACGATATTGACCAGATTGGAGACGATCAGCGGCAGGCTCGCTGTGTCGGCAATAAACCCGGCGGCCATGACAAACGCCAGCGTTGCTGCCGCAGAAAAGCCCAGTGCCATCAGCATGGCCATCACAATGGGCGTGAGAATCAGGGCTGCTCCGTCATTGGCGAACAAGGCCGAAACGGCGGCCCCCAGCAACACGATGAAAGCAAACAGCTTGACTCCGCTGCCGCCACCCCAGCGGGCAAAGTGCAATGCGGCCCATTCGAAGAAACCGGCCTCGTCCAGCAAAAGGCTGATGATGATGACGGCAACAAAGGTCGCCGTGGCGTTCCAGACGATATGCCAGACCACCGGAATATCGGCTAAGTGCACGACCCCCAGCAGCAGCGCGATACCGGCCCCAATCGAGGCGCTCCAGCCAATACCAAGGCCGCGTGGCTGCCAGATAACCAGCGTCAGAGTGAAGATGAAAATCAGGATGGCCGTCAACATGACGTATAGGTCCTAGAAAAAGCTATGAGCCGGCATTAGTGCCGCGCACCGCGTGCGGGCCTCATTGATACCTGGTGCTGCAATCCAGACGCTGGATCTGGATTGCAATTGAACTAACCAGATTTAATGCGAAGAGAGTTCACGCGCCGTGGACTGCA
>NZ_AWOR01000096.1 GCF_000761245.1 Comamonas testosteroni
CTTGCGCAACATCAGCGAGGCCGTCACCGTACCCTGCTTGATCGAAGTGGCGAACCGCAAGATTTCATCCCAATGGGCGCGTATCTGCTTGATGTTCAGCCGGTCGCTGCTAATCATCGGCTTGAGCGCGTCATAGGCGGCATCGCCCTTTGGGATGAATAGCTTGGTGTCGCCCAGGTCTCGGATACGTGGCGCGAATCGGAAGCCCAGTAGGTGCATCAGGCCGAAGACATGATCGGTAAAGCCCGCTGTGTCGGTGTAGTGCTCCTCGATCCGCAAGTCCGACTCGTGGTACAGCAGGCCATCGAGCACATAGGTTGAATCACGCACGCCGACGTTGACTACCTTGGTGCTGAAGGGCGCGTACTGGTCGGAGATATGGGTATAAAACGTCCGGCCTGGACTGCTTCCATACTTCGGGTTGATATGCCCGGTGCTCTCCGCTTTGCTGCCGGTTCTGAAATTTTGGCCATCCGACGATGACGTGGTGCCATCGCCCCAGTTTCCGGCAAAGGATTGCCGGAACTGCGCGTTGACCAGTTCGGCCAGCGCCGTTGAGTACGTTTCATCCCGGATGTGCCAGGCTTGCAGCCACGACAGCTTGGCGTAAGTCGTGCCTGGGCAGGACTCGGCCATCTTGGTTAGCCCGAGATTGATGCCATCAGCCAGGATCGTCGTCAGCAGCAAGGTTTTGTCCTTGGCCGTGTCGCCGGTCTTCAGATGCGTGAAATGCCGGGTGAAGCCTGTCCACTCATCAACTTCCATCAGCAGTTCGGTAATCTTGACGTGTGGCAGCAGCATCGCCGACTGGTCGATTAGGGCTTGTGCGGTCTCCGGCACCGCCGCGTCCAGCGGCGTGATCTTCAGGCCGGACTCGGTAATGATGGCATCCGGCAGATCATTGGCCGCCGCCATGCGGTTGACGGTGGCAAGCTGCTGTTCCAGCAATGCCAGTCGGTCGTGCAAATACTGATCGCAATCGGTGGCCACTGCCAGCGACAATTCGTTGGCCAGCTTCAGAGTAGCGAACTTCTCGGCCGGCACCAGGTACTCATCAAAGTCCTTGAACTGGCGCGAACCCTGCACCCAGACATCGCCTGATCGCAGCGCGTTCTTTAGCTCTGACAGGGCGCACAGCTCGTAGTAGCGCCGGTCAATGCCATCGTCCGTGAGCACCAGTTTCGCCCAGCGTGGCTTGATGAATGCGGTCGGCGCGTCGGCGGGCACCTTGCGGGCGTTGTCGCTGTTCATGCCGCGAAGCACCTCGATGGCATCGAGTACGCCCTTGGCGGCTGGTGCCGCCCGTAACTTAAGTACGTCCAGGAACTGCGGCGCGTAGCGGCGCAACGTGGCGTAGCTTTCACCGATGCGATGCAGAAAGTCGAAGCTCTCCGGCTGCGCGAGCTTTTGCGCCTCCGTGACGCTGGCGGCGAAGGTATCCCACGGCATTACGGCCTCGATGGCGGCGAACGGATCGCCGCCGCTCTGTTTGGCTTCCAGCAAGGCTTGGCCGATGCGGCCATACATCCGCACCTTGTCATTGATCGCCTTGCCGGAAGCCTGAAACTGCTGCTGATGCTTGTTCTTGGCGGCGTTGAATAGTTTGCCAATGATGCGGTCGTGCAGGTCGATGATTTCGTCG
>NZ_AWOR01000097.1 GCF_000761245.1 Comamonas testosteroni
AGACCCCCGCTACGACGCCAGCCGAGAAATCCGCGCTCCCCGCGGCAGCGAGCTGCACTGCAAGAACTGGCTCGCCGAAGCGGCCTATCGCATGATCCAGAACAACCTGGACCCGGACGTGGCCGAGAACCCCAAGGCCCTGGTCGTCTACGGCGGCATCGGCCGGGCAGCCCGCAACTGGGAGTGCTATGACGAGATCCTGGCCCAGCTCAAGAAGCTCGAGGCCGACGAATCGCTGCTGATCCAGTCGGGCAAGCCCGTGGGCGTGTTCAAGACCCACCCCGATGCACCGCGCGTGCTGCTGGCCAACTCCAATCTGGTGCCCAAGTGGGCCAACTGGGAGAAGTTCAACGAGCTCGATCAGAAGGGCCTGTTCATGTACGGCCAGATGACGGCCGGCAGCTGGATCTACATCGGCGCCCAGGGCATCGTGCAGGGCACGTTCGAGACCTTTGTCGAAGCCGGTCGCCAGCACTACAACAACGACCTGACCGGCAAGTGGATTCTCACAGCAGGCCTGGGCGGCATGGGCGGCGCGCAGCCGCTGGCCGGCGTGCTGGCCGGTGCCTGCGTGCTGGCCATCGAATGCAAGCAAAGCAGCATCGACTTCCGCCTGCGCACCCGCTATGTGGACAAGCAGGCCAAGGACATCGACGACGCGCTGGCCCTGATCAAGCATCACACCGAAAAGGGCGAGGCCGTCTCCATTGCGCTGCTGGGCAATGCGGCCGAAGTTCTGCCCGAGCTGGTCAAGCGCGCCAAGGCCGGCGGCATCCGACCCGACATCGTGACCGACCAGACCTCGGCCCACGATCTGATCAACGGCTACCTGCCCGTGGGCTGGAGCGTGGAGCAATGGAATGCCGCTGCGGCCGACCCCGGCCAGCACCCCACGCTCAGGAAGGCCGCCGCCCAGGGCTGCGCCCAGCATGTGCAGGCCATGCTGGACTTCCAGGCCATGGGCATCCCCACGGTGGACTATGGCAACAACATCCGCCAGGTGGCCCTGGACGAAGGCGTGAAGAACGCCTTCGACTTCCCCGGCTTTGTGCCAGCCTACATCCGTCCGCTGTTCTGCGAAGGCAAGGGCCCGTTCCGCTGGGTGGCGCTGTCGGGCGATCCCGAGGACATCTACAAGACCGACGCCAAGATCAAGGAGCTGTTCCCCGAGAACAAGCACACCCACCGCTGGCTGGACATGGCCAGGGAGCGCATTGCCTTCCAGGGCCTGCCGTCGCGCATCTGCTGGCTGGGTCTGGGCGAGCGCCACAAGGCGGCCCTGGCCTTCAATGAAATGGTCAAGAGCGGCGAACTCAAGGCGCCCATCGTGATCGGCCGCGACCACCTGGACTGCGGCTCGGTGGCCAGCCCCAACCGCGAGACCGAAGCCATGAAGGACGGCACGGATGCGGTCTCCGACTGGCCGCTGCTCAACGCCCTGCTCAACACCGCGGGCGGCGCCACCTGGGTCAGCCTGCACCACGGCGGCGGCGTGGGCATGGGTTACTCGCAACACGCCGGCGTTGTGATCGTGGCCGACGGCACGGACGAGGCTGCGGCCCGCCTGAACCGCGTGCTCTGGAACGATCCCGCCACCGGCGTGATGCGCCATGCCGATGCAGGCTACGAGATTGC
>NZ_AWOR01000098.1 GCF_000761245.1 Comamonas testosteroni
TCAACTTTGGAAATTATCCATAAATATCATATAATTAGCGCTCAAATCAGTGCATGGGAGAAGCCCTTTTGACTACCTATACCGCATCGCTTGACACCGCCAGCCAAACCCTGGCTTGAAAATTGTACAAAAAATAACCAGCCCGCTCGATTGTCCCGCCTTCATCGCCGCCCACCGCCAGAATCCTCAAGACTTTACCCGCCGACGCCAGCTCACCTTCAAGAACCTCGTCCTGTTCCTGCTCAATCAGCCGCGCACGGCCCTGCAAACCGAACTCGATCAGTTCTATCGCGTACTCAATCAGGCGTCGACTGAGACGCAAATGGTCACTGCGCAGGCCTTCTGCAAAGCGCGCAAAAAGCTCAACCCCGAGGTATTTGAAAGTCTCAATCGCCTCCTGCAGCAACAAATTGACTGCTTCGGGCTGCGTCAGAAGTGGCGTGGGCTGAGGGTGCTCGCGGTGGATGGCTCGACCGTGCATTTACCCCTGGAGTCGACCATGGCGACCTTCTTTGGCAGTCACTCTGGCTTTCCCATGGCTCGCTTGTCCACACTCTACGAAGTCGCTGACGGTCAAACCTTGCATAGCCTGATCGTGCCCCTGACCGTCGGCGAGCGCGACTGTGCCCATCTGCACCTTGAGCACCTGCCGGCTGACAGCCTGACGCTGTTTGACCGTGGTTACCCTGGGCACTGGTTATTCGCGCTGTTCGCGCAGCAACAGCGGCACTTTCTGATGCGCCTGCCCTGTGGCTATAACGCCCAGGTCAAAGCGTTTCTACACTCTGGCCAAGTTGAAGACACACAGCTTTTCGTGGCCAACCATCCTGAAGCACGTCTGTTCTGCTCCGAGGCTGGCGTTGATCCTGCCAGCCAGATCGAGCTGAGACTGATCCGGGTCGAGTTGGCCAACGGCGAAAGCGAAGTATTGCTGACCTCGCTGCTGGATCGAGAAGCCTTTCCCGCTGAGGTGTTTGCCGAGCTTTACCACCGCCGCTGGGGCATCGAAACCGATTTCCGTCGCCTCAAACAAACCCTGACGCTGGACAACTTCAGCGGCCGCAGCGTGACCGCTGTAAAGCAGGACTTTCATGCCGCTCAACTGTTGAAGAACCTGGCGCTGTTGATGCAGCACCTGCTACAGCCGGTCATCGAACAGCGCCACAAAGGTCGCAAGCTGCGATGGAAAGTCAACTTCACCCAAGGCGTGTCACGGCTCAAAAATACCCTGGTCGAGCTGCTGGTGCGGCACTGTGCTCAGGGGCTGAGCAATGTGCTGGCCTTGATGGCTAAAAGCCTCAGTGCCGTACGCTCAGGCCGTAGCTTTGCGCGCCAACGCAAACGCGCAGCCAGCCGAGGTTGTGAGGGCTACAAACCGACGCGCTGAAGAAACACCACCGCCCAACCTCCGTGCAAAAAAGCTGGCCACAAGCGGTCGGCATAGGCTCGTCCGGAGAACGAGAAATCTCGCCTAGACAGCCGGAACAGACGATGATCACATCACCGCCAGCCCAGCTAGACCGCCTGATTGAGCGGCAGAGGCCTGGTCATCGCCCGACGGCCATGGCGGCTGGCTGCTTCGGGGGGCTTGCCTTGGGCAGGGCTGCAGCTTAGGTTGATGACATTGG
>NZ_AWOR01000099.1 GCF_000761245.1 Comamonas testosteroni
TGGCCTGAGGCTGATTTATGCAACAACGCCCATTCACGGTTGCAAACCGTAATTCTGGCGGAAAGCAGCTGGAGTCGAACCAACCCAGGAGTGACTGACACCCCTCACCGGGTTTGAAGCCCGGCCGCGCCACCGGGCACGATTGCCTTCCTTTGAGTCAAGAGTGGCGACTGCCACTCTTGTAGAAGATAGGACCGTGATTGTAGCCAGCAATCCGGCATCCGATGACAAAAGCACGTCAAGGCCGCATATCCCGCTCTACTCTGATTTGATAGCTTGTTGCGCAAGCGGGATAAGGAACCTGGACTGATTTCAGCTGGCATTCCTTGCAGGCTCAGCGTGGCGTGCTATTCCAATGCACGTCAGGGCGCAGCAGATGGGCGTCGCGCACGCGGCGCGTGTAGCCGGTGCGGTCGAAGAATTCGAGAATCTGGATGGCGCGCTTGCGGCCCAGACCAGTTGCGTCGCGGAATGCGCTGGCTTCCACTTCCCCCCTGGCGTGCCGACTGGCGATGTCGGCAACCAGGGCGGCGAGCTCATCCATGCGCGCCGGTGCATAGAACAAATCCTTGACGACCTGGAACAGCTGGCCCTGGCGCGAAAGCTTTTTGAGCAGCTGGCGCACCAGCTCTTCGCCTGCCGCATGGTCGTGCGCCAGATCGCGCACCCAGGGCGGGTCATAGCGGCCTGCAGTGATGGCGGGCAGTAGTTTTTCGGCCAGCGTCTGCTCGGCAGCGCTCAGTTGCACGCTGTGTTGCGGCAAATGCAGCCAGGCGCCGGTGCTGGCTAGCAGCTGGCTGCTGAGCAGGGCATCGACCAGGCCTTGATAGAGCGCGTCGTAGCTGCCTTGCTGCAGGCCGGGCAAGGCCATGCGCCGCAGTCTGGCCGCGTTGACGCCGGGCTCGTCGGGCGATTTTTCGTGAAAACGCGCCAGGCTGTCGATGACCTGGGTCTGCAGCTGCTGCCAGCGCTGCAGGCCCAGCACCAGGGCATCGCCGCCGGCGATGGGCAGCGGGATGGTGTCGGCAAGGCTGGACTCTGAGAGGGTATGGCCGCTCAGACGCACCAGCTGCGAGCGCGCAATGCCGTGCGGAGCCTGTGCAATCAGTGGCCCGAAGTCGCTGCGGGCTATGAGCTGCTCCATGGCGTCGAGGTAGGCCATGCGCTCTGCGCTGCGGCGCTTGCGGCTCGGGGCATAGGGGTCGAGCACCATGCCGCCAGCGATGGTGCGGCTGGCCTGGGCGTTGCGCAGAATCAGGCGATCGCCGGGCAGGGCGAAGACCGGTGCGTCCAGCACCAGTTGCACGCGGGCTTCGGTGCCGGGCTCTATGCCTTGATCCTGCAGCAGTGCCACATGGCCCGTGGTGCGCTTGGTGCCCAGATGCACATGCACTGGAGTCCATTGCTCGAGCGAGGGCGCTTCGCTGAGCAGGTGCAGATGAATATCGAGGCGGTCCGTGGCTTGTAGCAGGCGCGGGTCCATGATACAGTCGCCGCGCTCGATCTCGTCTTTGCCTATGCCTGCCAGATTCAGTGCGCAGCGCTGGCCGGCGACGCCGCTGTCGCTGCTCTGGTTCTGCGCATGAATGCTGCGCACGCGCACGGCCTGCCCGCTGGCCGAGTGCGCCAGCGTGTCGCCCACCCGGACCTGGCCATTGAAGACCGTGCCCGTGACCACCGTGCCCTGGCCCGGCAGCGTGAAGACGCGGTCCACGGCGAGCCGGAACAGGCCGTCCCGGGGACGTGCCTGCATCATCTGGGCCTGCACTTGCAGATGCTCGCGCAGGGCCTGTACGCCGGCGTTGCCGGGTTCTGCGGCATTGGTCTCGAAGATGGGGCTGCCCGCCAGCGCAGTGACGCCGAGAATGGCGTTGATTTCGCGGTGCACGTCGGCAATGCGCTGCGGCAGCACGCGATCGACCTTGGTCAGCGCCACGCTGCCACGCCTGACACCCAGCAGCTGCAGAATTTCCAGATGCTCTATGGTCTGGGGCATGACGCCGTCGTCGGCAGCCACGACCAGCAGGGCGTGATCAATGCCCACGGCACCGGCGGCCATGGTGTGGACGAATTTCTCGTGGCCCGGCACGTCGATGATGCCCAGCACATCGCCGTTGGGCAGCGGGCTGTAGGCGTAACCGAGTTCTATGGAAATGCCGCGGGCTTTCTCTTCCTTGAGGCGATCGGTTTCCACCCCCGTGAGCGCACGCACCAGCGTGGTTTTGCCGTGGTCGATATGGCCTGCGGTTCCGATGATCATGGTGTGCTTATAGTCTTGATAGCTGCTGGCGCTTGTGTCTCAAGCGATGCAAGGTGTTTTTTATGTAAATTCCAGGGGCGGGGCCATGGTGCTGGCTCAGGCCAACTGCGGCAGTTGCGCGGCAAACAGGGCCTGCGCCGGGTTTTCTAGGCAGCGCAGATCCAGCCACAGAGCGTCGTCATGCAGGCGTCCGATCACCGGCCGGGGCAGGCCACGAAAGCGCGCTTCGAGCCGGGTCAGCTGGCGACCCGCCTGCTTGCCGCTGGCCGGATAAATCCTGAGGCCGAAGCTGGGCAGATTTTCCACGGGCAGGGCGCCGCTGCCGATCTGGCTGTTCATGGCAGCGGTCTCCACCACATAGTCCTGGCCCAGTGCCTGCTGAAGCAGAGGCTGCAACTGCTCGGCCTGGGCCTGCATGTCGGCGGCCTTGCGCGTGAACAGGCGCAGCGTGGTCAGCTCCTGGGCGAGCCTTTCGGGGTTCAGATACAGGCGCAGCGTGGGCTCCAGCGCCGCCAGCGTGATCTTGCCCACGCGCAGCGCGCGCTTGAGCGGGTTCTTCTTGATTTGGGCAATCAGCTCCCGCTTGCCGACGATGATGCCGGCCTGCGGGCCGCCCAGGAGCTTGTCGCCGCTGAAGGTGACGATGTCGGCGCCGGACTCGACCGTCTCGCGCACCGTGACTTCATAGGGCAGGCCCCAGTCGCGCATGTCGATCAGTGTGCCGCTGCCCAGGTCGACGATCATGGGCAGATTGCTGTCGTGCGCAATGCGGGCGACATCGGCGTCGCTTACCGCCTTGGTGAAGCCGGTGATGGCGTAGTTGCTGCAATGCACCTTCATGAGTGCGGCTGTGTTCTCGCCTATGGCCGCTGCATAGTCTTTCTCGTGGGTGCGGTTGGTGGTGCCGACTTCGACCAGCCGGGCGCCGGCACGGGTCATGACATCGGGGATGCGGAAGGCTCCGCCAATTTCCACCAGCTCGCCTCGCGAGACCACCACTTCCCGGCCCGTGGCCATGGTGGACAGCACCAGCAGCACGGCAGCGGCGTTGTTGTTGACAACGGTCGCGGCTTCGGCGCCGGTCAGCTCGCAGATCAGCGACTCGACCAGGTCGTCGCGATCGCCGCGGCTGCCGTCCTCAAGGTCATATTCCAGATTGGCCGGGGAGCTCATGGCCTGGACCACGGCATCGATGGCGGCCTGCGGCAGCAATGCACGGCCCAGATTGGTGTGCAGCACCGTGCCGGTGAGATTGAAGACGGCTTGCAGGCGTGGCGCAAACCGGGCTTGAAGCTGGCGTTGTGCAGCTTGCACGATGCTGCCGATGTCGGCCTGCACACTCTGGCCGGGCTGATCGGCAAAACCAAGGAGCTGCTGGCGCAGCCCCGTCAGCACATCGCGTACTGCTTTGGTGCAGGCGTCCAGGCCATAGGACTCGCGCAGCACCTGCATCTCGATCGCGAGCAAGACCTTGTCCACGGCGGGAAGCTGAGATGGGTGCGAAATTTCAGGGGCGGTCGCTGCGGTATTGCTCATGGCCAAGGTGTGTCTGGTCGTCGAAAAAATGAAAAAGGCGGCAGGAGTTCCTGCCGCCTTCATTATGGTGGCGGTTGGAGCCGGCAGGTTTACGCCGCAGGGTCCACCAGCTCGTGATCGGCCTCGCCTTGCTGCTCTTCGGCCACGGCCACAAACAACAGAGGATTGGCGCTGGCGCGCTGAAACTGGGTCTCGCTCATCAGCAGATCCAGCATCAGGCTGGCCAGATCGTCGACGAGGGGCTCGACCATGGGGTTCTTTTCCTGATTCACGACCTTGCGGTAGCTGCCGCATTCGTCGCAGGTCTCGGCCAGAACTTCTTCGCCCGCACCGTCAATGCCCTGGTAGTGGATGCCCTTGGTCGATTCGCAGTGCGTGCACTTGATGCGAACCATATGCCATTCGCAGGCACAGGTGCCGCAATGAGCGTAACGGTGACCGGCCACTTTGCCGCCAATGCGGATGACGCTGGCCACAGGCTCGCTGGCGCAGACGGGGCAGATGCTGGCGGGGTCTGTGTATGGAACGTCTCTGGGGCTGAGTTTGGACGAACGCTTGGCGAAAGCCACCTGCAATGCTGCCATGATGAAAGGAGCCAGGCCCACATGGCGTGCGGCTACTTCTTTTTGCAGCAGCTTTTTGGCGATGTCTTCTCGGATTTCTGGTTCGAGCGCGCGTAGTTCCTTGAGCAGGGGCTGCAGGGGCTCGGGTAGGCCCTCGCTGCCTTGCAGCGTGTCGAGCATATTGTCCAGCACTGTCTGCCAGATGGGATCGATGTTGTCCACAGCAGGCAGCAGGGGCATGGAATGCTCCTGGGCACGTGCCATCAGGGCGGCATCGGCGGGCTCGACCTCCACAGCGCTCACGGCCTTGTGCTGTGCGTCCATGATCTGGGCCACAAACAGCAGATAGTCTGCAATGGGATTGCCGTTGGCCAGCTGGCGCAGGCGTGCAGCGCGTTCGGCGAACAGACTGCTTACCTGGGGCAGCAAGATGCGGGGAAAGCTGGTGTGATCCAGTGCTTCGATTTCACCGGGTTGAAGAATGCGTTGCATTGACAGGGTTTCCAAATGAATCAGCCGCCGAGCGCCGAAAAACGCTTGGCGGCTGGGTTGTTAGGGGAGAGGACTAAAAACCTTAGTCGTTGTCACCCGTCATCTTGCGGTACCAGCCGCGGTGGTGTTGCTTGGCCCAGGCTCGCGTTACTGTGCCATAAAGCATGGCGCGAATGGTGCCCCGGGTCCAGATGGCGGCATACACGTGCATGATGATCAGACCGATCATCCACACGGCAGCGATGGCGTGAACCACCGAAGCGGCTCGCACCACGTTGACCGGCAATGTCCACCAAGCGCGCCACATCAGAAAGCCGGTGATCACGATCAGCAGCATGCCGATTACCAGGCCCCAGAACAACAGCTTCTGACCACCGTTGTACTTGCCCTGTTCGGGCATGTCGTGGTCGTCGCCATCGATCATCTTGTTGACGTTCTTGAGCCATTCGATGTCGCGCGGCTCAACGATGTTGAGCTTGGCGAAACGGCAGGCCATGATGACGAAGAATGCGCCCATGACAACCCCGATGTAGGGGTGCAGGATGCGCGTCCAGGGGCCGCCACCGAACAGATTGGTCAACCAGAAGAAGGCCGGGTGAAAGAACGCCAGACCGGACAGGGCCAGCAAGATGAAGCAAATGCCTACCACCCAGTGGTTGGCGCGCTCCGATGCGTTGTAGCGCACGAGGTCGCGAGGATTGCGTTTCATTTGCCGTTCTCCTTGTTCAGCGCTTCGGCGTCCTTGCGCTCCATTTCATCCTCAAGGTCCTTGGACACGTCGTTGGGTCCCTTGGTGATGTAGTGGAACAGGCTGCCGATTGCGGCTGCACCCAGTGCGGCCATGGCCAGAGGCTTGGCTACACCCTTCCACAGCGACACCATGGGGCTGATGGATGGATCGTCCGGCAGGCCCTTGTACAGCGAAGGCTTGTCCGCGTGATGCAGCACGTACATCACGTGCGTGCCGCCCACGCCCTGCGGGTCGTAGAGACCTGCCTTTTCGTAGCCGCGTTCCTTGAGGTCCACGACACGGCGGGACGCTTGCTCCTGCATGGCTTCCTTGGTGCCAAACTGGATGGCGCCGGTGGGGCAGGTCTTGACGCAGGCGGGCTCCTGGCCAACAGCCACGCGGTCCGAACACAAGGTGCACTTATACGCCTTGTTGTCCTTCTTGGAGATGCGCGGAATGTTGAACGGGCAGCCCGTGATGCAGTAGCCGCAGCCCACGCACTGGTCTTGCTGGAAGTCCACGATGCCGTTGGCATATTGGACGATGGCACCAGGCGAGGGGCAGGCCTTCAGGCAGCCTGGGTCTTCGCAGTGCATGCAGCCGTCCTTGCGGATCAGCCATTCCAGGTTGCCTGTGGCTTCGTTTTCGTATTCGGCAAAGCGCATCACGGTCCACGACTCCGACGTCAGATCCGTCGGGTTGTCGTAGACGCCTGCGGCAACTGTGCCGATTTCGTCGCGAAGGTCGTTCCACTCCATGCAGGCGGTCTGGCAAGCCTTGCAGCCAATGCATTTGGAGACGTCGATCAGCTTGGCGACTTCCCCCGCGTGCGCACCGCGTGCGCTGGGTGCGGGGGTCGTCGTGGCAGAACGGCGTTTGATATCGAGAGACATGGTTGAGGACATCAGCGTGGCTCCTTAGATCTTTTCCACCTTCACGAGGAAGGTCTTGGATTCAGGGGTCAAGCTGTTACCGTCACCCACGGAGGCTGTCAGGTTGTTCGCCAGATAGCCCTTGCGTCCCGTCGTGGAGAAGCCCCAGTGAATAGGCACACCCACATGATGGATGGTCTTGCCATCGATCTTCATGGGCTTGATGCGCTTGGTCACCACGGCAACCGCCTTCACGAAACCGCGCTTGGACGAAACCTTGACCTTCTGGCCGGTCTCTATGCCCAGTTCCTTGCCCAGTGCCTCGCCGATTTCCACGAACTGCTCGGGCTGAACGATGTTGTTCAGCTGAACGTGCTTGGTCCAGTAGTGGAAGTGCTCGGTCAGGCGGTAGGTCGTGCCCACGTGCGGGTAGTCCTTGGGATCGCCCTGGGTGCCCTTGGCGGTTTCCAGGATGCGTATCACGGGGCTGATGACGGCCAGCTTGTTGTTGGGGTACATGGGGTTGTAGCCCAGCGGGTTGTCAAACGCCTCGTAATGCGTGGGGAACGGACCTTCTGCCATACCCTTGCGGGCAAACAGGCGTGCTACCCCTTCGGGGTTCATGATGAAGGGGTTGATCACCTCGGGATCCAGGCCCACGGCCACGTCCGGCACGTCCGCACCGCCCCATTGCTTGCCGTTCCACTTGATCAGCACGCGTTCGGGGTTGAAGGGCTTGCCCTGGCGGTCGCAGGATGCGCGGTTGTACAGCACACGGCGGTTGGCAGGCCAGGCCCAGGCCCAGTTCAGCGTGTTGCCTATGCCTGTCGGGTCGCTGTTGTCGCGGCGCGCCATCTGGTTGCCGGACGAGGTCCAGCTGCCAGCCCATATCCAGCAGCCGCCAAGGGTGGTGCCGTCATCGCGCATTTCGCCGAAGCCCGCCAGTTGCTCGCCGGCCTTGCGGATGAGCTTGGTGGGGTCCTTGGGGTCGAACAGATCCACCAGCGCACGGCCGTTGTATTCCTTGGCCACTTCCTCGGAGGAGGGGTGATCGGCTTCGGCATAAGGCCAGTACAGATTGGTGATGGGCTCGAAGAACTTGCCGCCGTCCTTCTGATAGAGAGCCTTCAGGCGCAGGTGCAGACCGGACATGATGGCAATGTCGGTCTTGGCCTCTCCTGGGGGCTCGGCTGCCTTCCAGTGCCACTGCAGCACGCGCGAGGAGCTGACCACGGCGCCATCTTCTTCGGCGAAGCAGGTGGTTGGCAGGCGGAACACTTCGGTCTGGATGGAAGCGGAGTCCACGTCGTTGAATTCGCCGTGGTTTTTCCAGAACTCGGAAGTTTCTGTGACCAGCGGATCCATGATGACCAGGAACTTCAGCTTCTTGAGACCTTCGCGCACGCTGTTGCTGTTGGCCAGAGCCGCCAAGGGGTTGAAGCCTTGAGCGATGTAGCCGTTGACCTTGCCCTGCGTCATCATCTCGAAGATCTGCAGCATGTCGTACTGCTTGTCCAGCTTGGGCAGATAGTCGAACGCCCAGTTGTTTTCAGCAGTTGCAGCCGCTCCCCACCACGCCTTCATCAGGCTGACATGGAACTTGGGCGTGTTCGACCAGTAATTCATCTGGCCAGGGCGCAGCAGCTTGGGCGTGCGGGTGGCGATGTACTGGTTGTAGTCCTGTTCGGCTTCGTTTGGCAGCGTCAGGTACCCGGGAAGCGAAGCAGACAGGATGCCCAGGTCCGTCAGGCCCTGGATGTTGGAGTGGCCGCGCAGCGCGTTCATGCCGCCGCCAGCGATACCGATATTGCCCAGCAGCAGCTGGATCATGGCACCGGTACGCAGAATCTGCGCACCTGTGGTGTGCTGAGTCCAGCCCAGAGCGTACAGGATGGTGGCAACACGGCCGGCTTCGGCGGTCGAAGCAAGCTTCTCGCACACGTGCAGGAATTTTTCCTTGGGTGTGCCGCAGATGGATTCCACCTTCTCGGGGGTATAGCCTGCGTAGTGCTTCTTGAGCCATTGATAGACGCAGCGAGGGTGTTCCAGCGTGGGATCGACCTTCACAAAGCCATCGTCACCGAGCTCATAGTCCCAGGAGGCCTTGTCGTACGTGCGCTTTTCGGGGTCGTAGCCCGAGAAAATACCTTCGTCGAACGCAAAGTCCTCGCGCACGATGAATGAGAAGTCCGTGTAGTTCTTCACATACTCGTGGTGAATCCTGTCGTTTGTTAGCAGGTAATTGATCACGCCACCGAGGAAGACGATGTCCGAGCCGGAACGGATCGGCGCATAGAAGTCAGCCACGGATGCCGAGCGGTTGAAGCGCGGATCGACCACCATGAAGTGAGCCTTGTTGTGCTCCTTCGCTTCGGTCACCCACTTGAAGCCGCAGGGGTGTGCTTCGGCGGCATTACCGCCCATGATCAAAATAACGTCCGCGTTCTTGATGTCGACCCAATGGTTCGTCATCGCTCCACGGCCAAACGTCGGGGCAAGACCTGCCACCGTCGGGCCGTGTCAGACACGTGCTTGGTTATCGAGTGCAAGAAGGCCCCAGGAGCGGGCCACTTTGTGCGTGATGTAGCCGGCTTCGTTGCTGGAGGCCGAAGCGGCCAGCATGCCGGTGGTCAGCCAGCGGTTGACCTTCTGGCCTTTTTCGTTGGTTTCAACGAAATTGGCGTCGCGGTCTTCCTTGAGCAGCTTGGCGATGCGGTTCAGTGCCTCGTCCCAGGACATGCGCTTCCACTCGGACGAGCCGGGGGCGCGGTATTCGGGGTACTTGAGGCGGCTGGGGCTGTGGACGAAGTCCAGCAGCGATGCACCCTTGGGACACAGCGTGCCGCGATTGACCGGATGATCCGGGTCGCCTTCCACGTGCATCACGGACAGGCGGGAGTTTTTTCCGCCGTCGCCCAGGGCGTACATGAGGATGCCGCAACCTACGGAGCAGTAGGTGCAGGTTTGACGGGTTACGGTGGTGGCTGACAGTTTGTACTGTCGCACCTCAGCAAGGGCGGCTGTGGGTGAGAAGCCCATCAGCGCCAAGCTTGAACCCGCCAGAGTCGAACCAGTCACTTTCATGAACTGGCGTCTGGAGAATTGGTCCATTGTGGG
Organism: Comamonas testosteroni; assembly: GCF_000761245.1. Lineage (GTDB taxonomy): Bacteria > Pseudomonadota > Gammaproteobacteria > Burkholderiales > Burkholderiaceae_C > Comamonas > Comamonas testosteroni_C. The sequence continues at coordinate 9,571 of NZ_AWOR01000099.1, forward strand.
GTACCTTTTCGTATGAACGCTTATGTGAAAGCAAATTTTACGACCCCCCTCATTTTTGATAGCAGTTACAAACCCTTAATTCTTGAGTAACGTTGAGCGACTTTGAGTTTTATGTTTCGTTTTTGTTTTTCTCAATGGCGGCGATAGCTTTCAACCTACGCCTCTCAAGCTATCAACTTTCAGCTCGAAAAGCCATCGGTCAGCAGGCCGAATTGAACAGGAAATTCCTAGTCTGTGTCGCTTTTCCGTGTTTCGATAGGCGGGGGGGCGACGGTGGGGGCAGGGCCTTCTGCAGGCTGTTGCGGATCGGCCGTTGTGCGTTTTTGCGCGATTGCCCGACTCAGCAGCTTCTCTTCCTGCTCCTGCATGGTGGCAAACAGCTCCCAGGCCGCCATGAACAAGGCGGCAATGGCCGGACCGAGCACAAAGCCCGAAAGACCGAACAAGGCCATGCCCCCCAGAGTGGAGATCAGCACCACATAGTCAGGCATCTTGGTGTCCTTGCCGACCAGCAGGGGACGCAGCACGTTATCCACCAGGCCGATGACCAGCACGCCATAGGCCGCCAGGATCAAACCCTTGGTGACGGCGCCTGTGGCCAGGAAGTAGATCGCAACCGGTCCCCAGACCAGGCCCGCCCCCACTGCGGGCAGCAAGGACAGAAAAGCCATCACCACGGCCCAGAGTACCGCGCCCTGAATGCCCAGAATCCAGAAAATCAGGCCCCCCAGCGCACCCTGAGCCGCAGCGACGGCCAGATTGCCCTTGACCGTGGCCCGGATGACGGTGATGAACTTGGTGGCCAGCTCGCGCTTGTGTTCGGCGGCGAGCGGCGTGGCAGCCCAGATGCGTGCGACCAGCTCCTTGCCGTCACGCAGCAGAAAGAAGATGAGATAGAGCATGACGCCGAAGCCCACGACAAAGCCCAGGGTGTTCTGTCCCAGCCCCACGGCCTTGGTGGCCGCGAGCTTGCTGGCCTGCAGCGCGATGTTGGAGAGCTTGGCCTGGATTTCATCCAGAGTGCCCAGGTGCAGCTTTTCCATCCATGGCGTCAGCCAGGAGGGAAGTGCATTGAAGACTTGCTCCACATAGCTGCCGGCGGAGAGGTTGCCGCTGCTGACCTGGTCATAGATGGCCGAGGTCTCCTTGATGAGCGACAGCCCTATCAGAGACAGCGGCAAAATGACCATTACCAGACTAATTAGCAAGGTTGCCAGTGCGGCCAGGGTCGGCCTGTTGGGCATGCGCATCAGCAGCTTGCGGTGCAGGGGGGCGAAGACGATGGCAAATACCACGCCCCAGAAGATGGCAACGGCATATTCCTCGAGAACCAAGCCAAATCCGGCGGTTACTGCTATCAAAAGAAGAATGAATGCACGTTTGTGAAGCGGCAAAAGCGGCATGCGAATCCTTGTTTATGGAGTTCCCGCAATGTAAGCGACTCCCAGGGGTGTAAACATCTTGTCTTTTATAAGACCAAGACTTTGAACAGTGGCACAATGGCTGCCGCAACTTCAGGCCCTTCCCCAGCCACAGTCGCATCCGCCAATCGGTACAGCCGTGTCGCGGGAGGTTCTACAAACCAGCTAATGCTTTCCGAAGGAAAGCGGAGGTCAGCGAGATATGAGCGATCAGTCAACGATCTATCAAGCCTATCAAGGCAACACCTATCTGTTCGGCGGCAATGCGCCCTATGTCGAAGAGATGTACGAGAACTACCTGGCCAACCCCGGCAGCGTTCCCGATTCCTGGCGTGAATACTTCGATGCCCTGCAGCATGTGCCTGCAGTGGATGGCACCGACAACAAGGACGTTCCCCACCTGCCCGTGATCAATGCTTTCGCAGAGCGCGCAAAGCAGGGTGGCACCAAGGTGGTGGTGGCTTCCGGCGCTGACTCCGAACTGGGTCGCAAGCGCACGGCCGTGCAGCAGTTGATTGCAGCCTACCGCAACGTGGGTCAGCGCTGGGCCGATCTGGATCCCCTCAAGCGCACCGAGCGCCCCGAAATTCCCGAGCTGGAGCCTGCCTTCTACGGCTTCACCGACGCCGACCAGGAAGTGGTGTTCAACACCAGCAACACCTTCTTCGGCAAGGAAAGCATGACGCTGCGCGAGCTGATGAATGCTCTGCGCGAAACCTACTGCGGCACCCTGGGCGCCGAGTACATGTATGCCACCAATCAGAATCAAAAGCGCTGGTGGCAGCAACGCCTGGAATCGATCCGCTCCAAGCCCGTCTTCAATGCGGACGAGAAAAAGCGCATCCTGGACCGCCTGACCGCTGCCGAAGGCCTGGAGCGCTATCTGCACACCAAGTATGTGGGCCAGAAGCGCTTCTCGCTGGAAGGTGGCGAGTCCTTCATTGCCGCCATGGACGAGCTGATCAACTCCGCCAGCGCCAAGGGCGTGCAGGAAGTCGTGATCGGCATGGCTCACCGTGGCCGTCTGAACGTGCTGGTCAACACCCTGGGCAAGGCGCCCAAGGATCTGTTTGCCGAGTTCGACCACACCGCTCCCGAAGATCTGCCTGCCGGTGACGTGAAGTATCACCAGGGCTTCAGCTCCGACGTGTCTGCCAAGGGCGGCCCCGTTCACCTGTCGCTGGCCTTCAACCCCTCGCACCTGGAAATCGTCAACCCCGTGGTGGAAGGTTCGGTGCGCTCGCGCATGGATCGTCGCGACGACCCCATGGGCAAGCAAGTGCTGCCCGTGCTGGTGCACGGTGACGCAGCCTTCGCCGGCCAGGGCGTGAACCAGGAAACCCTGGCGCTGTCCGAAACCCGTGGCTACACCACCGGCGGTACGGTTCACATCATCATCAACAACCAGATCGGTTTCACCACCTCTGATCCCCGCGACCTGCGCTCCACGCTGTATTGCACCGACATCGTCAAGATGATCGAGTCGCCCGTGCTGCACGTGAATGGCGATGATCCCGAAGCCGTGTGCCTGGCCATGCAACTGGCGCTGGAGTTCCGTATGGAGTTCTCCAAGGACGTGGTGGTCGATATCATCTGCTTCCGCAAGCTGGGTCACAACGAGCAGGACACACCTGCACTGACACAGCCTCTGATGTACAAGAAGATCGCTGCCCACCCCGGCACGCGCAAGCTGTACGCAGACAAGCTGGCCACTCAAGGCCTGGGCGACACGCTGGGCGACGATATGGTCAAGGCCTATCGCGCCGCCATGGACGAAGGTCGTCACACCCAGGACGTGGTGCTGACCAACTTCAAGAGCAAGTACGCCGTGGACTGGAGCCCCTTCGTGGGCAAGACCTGGACCGACGCTGGCGACACAGCTATTCCCTTGACTGAGTGGAAGCGCCTGGCCGAGAAGATCACGACTTTGCCTGCCAGCGTGAACCCTCATGCTCTGGTCAAGAAGGTGTACGACGATCGCGCAGCCATGGGCCGCGGCGATGTGAACGTGGACTGGGGCATGGGTGAAACCATGGCCTTCGGCTCCCTGGTCGCTTCGGGCTATCCCGTGCGTCTGTCGGGTGAAGACTCGGGTCGCGGCACCTTCACGCACCGTCACGCCGTGGTTCATGACCAGAAGCGTGAAAAGTGGGACGAGGGCACATATATTCCCTTGCAGAACGCTGCAGAGAATCAGGCTCCGTTCGTCGTGATCGACTCCATCCTGTCCGAAGAGGCAGTGCTGGGCTTCGAATACGGCTATGCATCGAACGATCCCAACACCCTGGTGGTGTGGGAAGCCCAGTTCGGCGACTTCGCCAACGGCGCCCAGGTGGTGATCGACCAGTTCATCGCATCCGGTGAAGTGAAGTGGGGCCGTGTCAACGGCCTGACACTGATGCTGCCTCACGGCTATGAAGGCCAGGGCCCCGAGCACAGCTCGGCGCGTCTGGAGCGCTTCATGCAGTTGGCTGCCGACACCAATATGCAGATCGTGCAGCCCACAACGGCCAGCCAGATCTTCCACGTGCTGCGTCGCCAGATGGTTCGTGGCCTGCGCAAGCCGCTGGTCATCATGACTCCCAAGTCGCTGCTGCGTAACAAGGACGCCACGTCGCCTCTGTCCGAATTCACCTCTGGTGGTTTCCAGACCGTGATCCCCGAGCAGGACGAAACCATCGTCAAGAACGCTGCCAAGGTCAAGCGCATCATCGCCTGCTCGGGCAAGGTGTACTACGATCTGGTCAAGAAGCGTGCCGAGAAGGAATCCAAGGACGTCGCCATCATCCGCGTCGAGCAGCTGTATCCCTTCCCCCACAAGGCGTTCGCAGCCGAAGTGAAGAAGTACGCCAACGCTACTGACATCGTGTGGTGCCAGGATGAGCCTCAGAACCAGGGTGCCTGGTTCTTCATCCAGCACAACATCCACGAGAACATGCGTGAAGGCCAGAAGCTGGGCTACTCCGGTCGCGCCGCGTCCGCTTCGCCCGCCGTTGGCTACGCGCATCTGCACCAAGAGCAACAAAAGGCACTGGTGGAAGGCGCATTCGCCAAGCTCAAGGGCTTTGTCCTGACCAAGTAATACAGGCGACACCCCCTGTCCGAGGACAGGGGGCACAAGAAACATCTTTGGAAAGAATTCAAAATGGCAATCGTTGAAGTTAAAGTCCCCCAGCTGTCCGAATCCATCACTGAAGCCACCATGCTGACCTGGAAGAAAAAGGTCGGCGAGGCAGTGGCCATCGATGAAATCCTCATCGAAATCGAAACCGACAAGGTCGTGCTGGAAGTGCCTGCTCCTTCGGCTGGCGTGATCACCGAAATCCTGCAAGGCGACGGCGCAACCGTGGCGGCCGAGCAAGTGATCGCCAAGATCGACTCCGAAGCCGTCGCTGGTGCTGCTGCTCCTGCTGCCGCCCCCGCTGCTGCTGCGACTCCCGCTGCTGCCCCCGTGGCCGCCGCTCCTGCCGGCGCCGACAAGAGCGGCGTGGCCATGCCTGCTGCTGCCAAGATCCTGGCCGACAACAACCTGTCCGCTGCCAACGTGGCTGGCACAGGCAAGGACGGCCGCGTGACCAAGGGTGATGCACTGGGTGCCATCAAGGCCGGCGCAGCCATCCCCACCGGCGCTCCCAAGGCGGCTTTGCCTCAGGTTGCGGCTCCCGTGACCAAGGAAAACCTGGGTGACCGTCCCGAGCAGCGCGTGCCCATGACACGTCTGCGCGCCCGTATTGCCGAGCGTCTGCTGCAATCCCAGGCGACCAACGCCATCCTGACCACGTTCAACGAAGTGAACATGGCTCCCGTGATGGAACTGCGCAAGAAGTTCCAGGACCAGTTCACCAAGGAACATGGCGTGAAGCTGGGCTTCATGTCCTTCTTCGTCAAGGCTGCAGTGCATGCCCTGAAGAAGTTCCCCGCAGTGAACGCCTCCATTGACGGCAACGACATCGTCTACCACGGCTACTTCGACATCGGTATCGCTGTGAGCTCGCCTCGCGGTCTGGTGGTGCCCATCCTGCGCAATGCAGACCAGATGAGCTTCGCCGACATCGAAAAGAAGATTGTCGAATTCGGTCAGAAGGCCAAGGAAGGCAAGCTGGGCATTGAAGAGATGACCGGCGGTACCTTCTCCATCTCCAATGGCGGCACCTTCGGCTCGATGATGTCCACCCCCATCATCAACCCCCCTCAGTCCGCCATTCTGGGCGTGCACGCCACCAAGGATCGCGCCGTGGTCGAGAACGGTCAGATCGTGATCCGTCCCATGAACTACCTGGCCATGTCCTATGACCACCGCATCATCGACGGCCGCGAAGCCGTGCTGAGCCTGGTGGCCATGAAGGACGCGCTGGAAGATCCTTCTCGCCTCCTGTTTGATCTGTAATTCAGCAGATCGAGCTTCTACAAAGCCCACCACCAAAAGCGGTGGGCTTTTTTCGAGTTAAACAGAGAAAAGATTCAAATCATGAGCAAGCAATTTGACGTCGTCGTGATCGGCGCAGGCCCCGGCGGCTACATCGCTGCCATCCGCGCTGCACAACTGGGTTTCAACGTCGCCTGTATCGACGAGTGGAAGAACGCCGCTGGCGGCGCTGCTCCCGGCGGCACCTGCACCAACGTGGGCTGCATTCCCTCCAAGGCGTTGCTGCAGTCTTCCGAGCATTTCGAGCATGCCAAGCTGCACTTTGCCGACCACGGCATCTCCACCGGCAAGGTCGAGATGGACGTGGCCAAAATGATCGCCCGCAAGGAAGCGATCGTGAAGCAGAACAACGACGGCATCCTGTACCTGTTCAAGAAGAACAAGGTTACTTTCTTCCACGGCCGCGGCTCCTTCGTCAAGGCTGTCGAAGGCGGCTATGAAATCAAGGTTGCCGGCAAGGAAGAGGAAGTCATCACCGGCAAGCAGATCGTGGTGGCCACTGGCTCCAACGCCCGTGCTCTGCCCGGCGTGGCTTTCGACGAAGAAAACATCCTGTCCAACGACGGCGCTCTGAGCCTGGGCAAGGCTCCCAAGAAGCTTGGCCTGATCGGTGCCGGTGTGATCGGTCTGGAAATGGGCTCGGTCTGGCGCCGTCTGGGCACGGAAGTGACCGTGCTCGAAGGCATGGACAAGTTCCTGCCCGTGGTGGACGAGCAGATCGCCAAGGAAGCCAAGAAGGCGTTCGACAAGCAAGGTCTGAAGATCGAGCTGGGCGTGAAGATCGGTGAAGTCAAGTCCGGCAAGAAGGGCGTGACCGTTGCCTACACCAATGCCAAGGGCGAAGCCCAGACGCTGGAAGTGGACAAGCTGATCGTCTCGATCGGCCGTACCGCCAACACCAACGGCCTGAACGCCGAAGCCGTGGGCCTGGCCCTGGATGAGCGCGGCGCCATCGTGGTGGACGATCTGTGCAAGACCAATCTGCCTGACGTGTGGGCTGTGGGCGACGTGGTGCGCGGCCCCATGCTGGCGCACAAGGCCGAGGAAGAAGCCGTGGCCGTGGCCGAGCGCATTGCCGGCCAGCACGGCCATGTGAACTTCGCCACCCTGCCTTCGGTGATCTACACCAGCCCCGAAGTGGCATGGGTGGGCCGCACCGAACAGCAGCTCAAGGCTGAAGGCGTCAAGTACAAGGCAGGCTCCTTCCCCTTCCTGGCCAACGGCCGCGCGCGCGCACTGGGCGACACGACCGGCATGGTCAAGTTCCTGGCCGATGCCGAGACTGACGAGATCCTGGGCGTGCACATGGTGGGTCCCATGGTGTCCGAGCTAATTTCCGAAGCCGTGGTGGCCATGGAGTTCAAGGCATCGAGCGAAGACATCGCCCGTATCTGCCACGCTCACCCCTCGCTGTCCGAATCCACCAAGGAAGCGGCTCTGGCTGTGGACAAGCGCACCCTGAACTTCTAAGTTTTTTTCAGTCTTGCGCGCAGGTTTTGACATGGCTGTGAAGTGCCCGCGCGCAGGCTGAGTTTCTTTTAGAATTCAGAACAAGATGGCTGCTAACGCTTAGTGCATAAGCGGTAGCAGCTATTGTTTTTTGAGCATCTGGAGACAAGACGGTGAATGTAAGACAAGCCTACGAGGCGGAACTGGCCGCCAAGGGTTTCAAAAGCGATCCCGCGCAGTTGCGTGCAGTCGATGCGTTGCAGCGCTGTGCTGACGAGTGGGCCGTGTACAAGGGCAAGCGCTCCAATGCTCTCAAGAAACTGATCAATCACCCCGGTCTGCCCAAGGGCGTCTACATGTACGGTGGGGTGGGGCGCGGCAAGAGCTTTCTGATGGAGTGCTTCTTCAACGCCGTGCCTCTCAAGCGCAAGGTGCGCCTGCACTTTCACGAATTCATGCGCGAAGTGCACCGCGAGATGCATCTCATGCAAGGCACGCAGAATCCGCTCGATGCCCTTGGCGCCAAGATCGCCAAGAAGTACAAGCTGATCTGTTTTGACGAGTTCCATGTCGCCGATATCACCGATGCCATGATTCTCTACAAGCTGCTCGAGTCGCTGTTTGCCAACGGCGTGGGCTTTGTGACGACCTCCAACTTCGAGCCTGATGGTCTCTATCCCGGTGGCTTGCATCGCGACCGGATCCTGCCTGCGATTGCCCTGCTCAAGGAGCGCATGGAAGTGGTGAATGTGGACAACGGCACCGACTATCGCCGCCGCACTCTCGAGGATGCCAAGCTCTATCATTGCCCGTTGGGCCCGGAGGCCGATGCTGCGATGAAGGAGACCTTCGATCGCCTGGCCGAAGCCCATGATGAAGAGCCGGTGATGCAGATCGAGACTCGCAAGATTGCGGCCAAGCGCCGTGCCGGCGGCGTCGTGTGGTTTGACTTCCGTGAACTCTGTGGCGGCCCACGCTCGCAGAACGACTATCTCGAAATCGCCACGCAGTTTCACACCATCTTGCTGTCCGACGTGCCCGAGCTGCATGTGAACATGGCTTCGGCCGCGCGGCGCTTCACGCTGCTGGTGGACGTGCTCTACGATCGCCATGTCAAGCTCATTGTGTCGGCTGCCGTGGCGCCCGAGAAGATCTATACCGAAGGACCTCTGTCCCACGAGTTTCCGCGCACCGTCTCGCGCCTCAACGAGATGCGCTCCAAGGAGTATCTGGCGCTTGAGCGCCGCGTGGTTGACACCAGCTTGACCTGATCGCCTGCAGGCAACTGCCCGCGGCTTTAAGATGCCAGCCTGTACTTCGAGTTCCGAGTTGATGACGATGCCCACTATCCTTGCCCAGCTGATCCGCCGCCGCATTGCGGGCTTTGCACTTGCGCCCCTGGCCGCCGTCTGGCTGGCTTGTGCGCCGGCCATGGCTCAGGTAAAGGCGGATTCGGCACAGCAGACCGACAGGCAGGCTCAGAAGGCGGCGGCCGAGAAGGCGCGTCAGCATCTGCACCAGCAGCGCGAAGCAGAGCGCGACGAGATTCTCAGCAAGCGCGCCGTCATCGAGCAGCAGCGCGTGGCTGACGAAAAGCTCTGCTACCAGAAGTTTGCCGTGGAGGGCTGTCTGGCCGATGCCCGCAGGGCGGCACGTGAAAAAGATGCGCCGCTGCGTGCGCGTGAGCTGGAAATCAACGATACGGAGCGCAAGGAAAAGGCGGCGGCCAAGCTGCAGGCCATCGAAGAGAAAAAAGCCGAAAACGCTGCCGTGCCCATGAAGTCGCAGCAACGCGATAAGAGTGACAAGAGCTTGCCGCAGCCCGCTGGCTCGGGTGCCAAACCTGCAGTTGACGAGCAGGCGGCGCGGGCCCAGCGCCAGACCGAGGCTCAGCAGCGTGCCAGCAAGCAGGCCGACTATGTGCGCCGCCACGAGCAAAGCCGTGCCCAAGCCGATCAGGGACGAGCCGAGCGTGAAGCCAAGGCCCGGGCAGATCATGAGGCCAAGCTAAAGGCTGCAGCCGAGCACAAAGCCAGAGCCTTGCAGCAGGCCAAGGAGCGCGGTCAGACTGCAGCGCCGCTGCCAGCACCTGCTCCCTGATGCATTCGAGGATCGATAGTGCTCAACAGCAGGGTGCTGCCGGAAGCATTGCTGCAAGCGCGCGTTTCCAGGGCGTTTCCAGGGCGTTTAAAGATGTCTTGTCTGGGCCGAGAACTCTTCAAGCGCTTGCTGCTGCGGCTGAGGTATCCAGCTTGAGTATCGCCAGCGAGAGGTTGTCACCACCACCAGCCGCGCGCCGCCTGGCTTTTTCAATCAAGAATTGAGAGGCTTCGCGTGGCGAGAGTCCGTCAAGCACAGTGCCCAGCTCCTGTGCGGTGAAGTAATGCCACAGGCCGTCCGAGCAGGCCATCAGGCTGTCGCCCGGCAGCAGTTTCTCGATCATGTGGTGGCTCATGGGCGGCGGCGGCTCGGCTCCCAGGCAGCCCAGCAAGATATTGGACCGTGGGTGGCGCTGGGCCTCGGTTTCAGTGAGCTCGCCGCGGTCGACCAGTGCCTGTACATAGGAGTGATCGAGCGAGCGGTGCACCAGGGCGGCGCCGCGAAAATGGTAGAGCCGTGAATCGCCGGAGTGCATGAAGTGGCAGCGATTGTCGGGCAGCACCACGAAGGCCGCGATGGTGCTGTGGGGCTCCTGTTCCGCTGCTATGGCGGTAAGGCGAATGACGGTGTGGGCATCTTGCACAATGGTGCGCAGCATGCGTGTGCAGTCTTCCTTGGCGGGCTCAAAGCGCTCGAAAAGCTGGCGAGCCGTCAGCATGACCTGATCGGATGCCTTTCTCCCGCCGCTGCGCCCGCCCATGCCATCGGCTACCACGCCGAGAATGCAGCCCTTGGCATAGGGGTGCGCCATGAGCAGAACCTGGTCCTGCTGGTATTCTCGGTCACCGCGATGAATGCCGGTGGCCGCCTCAATGCGGTAGCTGGATGACATGAGTGTGTGCGAGAGCGCTCGCAGAGCGAGATTTAACGTTACGTTACATTTTATCGGCCAGAGGCAGGGCTTCGGCGAATATTTGCGATCTTATGTGAGCTTGAGCTGACTTGGCTTGTTGGAAGGTGAAACGGTTTTGACTCATTTGCAGGAGGCGGTCGCGCAGGTTTTTGCGCAGCAAGGTGCGCTCTCGCTGGCCGAGCCCGCATTCACGCCGCGCCCAGGCCAGACCCGCATGGCGCTGGCAGTGGTTCAGGCCATAGAGGAGGGCGGGGTGCTGGTGGTGGAGGCAGGCACGGGTGTTGGCAAGACCTACGCTTATCTGGTGCCTGCCTTGCTCAGCGGTCAGCGCGTGCTTGTGTCCACGGCCACCAAGGCGCTGCAGGACCAGTTGTTTGCCCGTGATCTTCCGCGCCTGGTTCATGGCCTGGGCCTGCCTTTGCGCATGGCCAGACTCAAGGGGCGTTCTTCCTATCTATGTACGGAGCGGCTGGAGCGTGTGCGCCAGGGCCGTACGGCTCCCCAGGATCCACAGGTGCTGCGCGCCGTGGCGGATGTCGAGCGCTGGGCCAGGGTCACGCGTACCGGTGATCTTGCCGAGCTGACGGCGCTGGATGAGCGCTCCCCTGTGATGCCCTTGGTGAGCTCCACCAAGGACAATTGCATGGGCTCTGACTGCCCGCACTGGCAGGGCTGCCATGTCAACCAGGCGCGTCAGCAAGCGTTGGAGGCCGATGTGGTGGTGGTCAACCATCACCTGCTGTTTGCCGATCTCGATGTGCGCGACAGCGGCATGGCTCATCTTTTGCCCAACACCGGCGTGGTGGTGATCGATGAAGCCCATCAGCTCAACGATATCGGCGTGCAGTTTGCCGGAGAGGCTGTGTCCAGTCAGCAGTTGGTGGGGTACGCACGTGATGCCCTTCGGCTGACGCAGGAGCATGCACGCGGCATGGCCGACTGGCTGGTGCTCTGTGCCACGCTGGAGCAGGCCATGCGTGAGCTGCGCCTGCAGGCGGGCAAGCCTCCGGTCGGAGGGCGGCTTGCGTGGCAAGCGGTGACCCCGCAGGGACTGGATGCGGTGAAATGGCGTGCGGCACTGGTGCGGCTGGGGCAGAGCCTGCGTGCCCTGTTGATTCCACTCTCAAGCCTGGAGGGTGCAGGGGCCGAGTTGCAGCGCCTGTATGAGCGCGGCGCAGAGTTGCTCGCGCGACTGGCACGCTTTGCAGCACCTGCAGATGATGAATGCGTGCGCTGGCTGGAGGTCGGTGCGCAGTATCTGCGCATGCTGGAGTCTCCGCTGTCGATTGCCCGCATCATGCAGCAGCGGCTGCTTCGGCGCTCGCTGGAGGATGCCGGCGCGGACCAGGGCGAGGAGTCCGATCCTTCAAGGAAGAAGGCCTGGATTTTCACCTCGGCCACATTGGGCAATGACGCTCAGCTGAGCTGGTTTGTCGAGTCCTGCGGCCTGCGCGGCGCTCAGGTGCTACAGGTGGAAAGTCCGTTTGACTACCATCGGCAAGCCGGCGTCTATGTGCCCCAGCCCTTTGCTGCGGCTGGCAGCGCACAGCACAGCCAGCAGGTCGCCCAGCTGGTGCTGGATGCAGCGCAGCGCATAGGCGGCCGCACCCTGGTGCTGACCACCACACTCAAGGCCCTGCATGCGATCAGCGCATCGCTGCGCACCAGCCTGGGCCTGTTTGCAGATCTGGATGTGCTGGTACAGGGCGAGGCGCCCAAGCTGGCCTTGATTCAGCGCTTTATGGCCGCCGGGGCAGTCGCTGGGCGAGGAGCTGTTCTGGTGGCTTCCGCCACTTTCTGGGAGGGTGTGGACCTGCCCGGCGACATGCTGCAGCTGGTGGTGATCGACAAGCTTCCGTTTCCGCCACCTGACGACCCCCTGGTCGAAGCCCGTTCGCGACTGCTGGAGAGCGTGGGGCGAGGGGCGTTTCATGATTACATGCTGCCCGAAGCGGCCCTGGCCCTCAAGCAAGGGGCCGGACGTCTGATCCGTAGTGAAGCCGATCGTGGCGTGCTGGTCATCTGCGACAGTCGCTTGATGACGATGGGCTATGGAGCGGAGTTGATGTCGGCATTGCCTCCCATGCGCGTGCTGGGCAGTCAGCCGGAGTTCGAGGCGGCGCTGGAGCAGTTGGCGGCGCAACACGCCAAGCGTGACGGCGAGCAGACGCCGGTGCAGGATTCAGAGGCGTAGAAATGAAAAAGGATGCGCTTGACGCATCCTTTTGTCCCTTGGGCGGCAAACGCTGCTTACCAGAGCTTCCACCAGGATTCTTTTTTCCTCTCTACGTTTTGCTCGGCGTTGGCGCCATAGCTGCTCTCCAGCACACGCTGGGCGTCGTCACGCAGCTGAGTCATGCCCAGGGCGTCATAGGATTTGACGAGGATCACCATGGCTTCGCGTACCGAGGGCACGTTCTGGTAGTCCCTGATGGCAGTCTGCGCACGGGCAATGGCCGCCACATAGGCGCCTCGGCTGTAGTAATACTTGGCGACATGGACTTCGTACTGGGCAAGCGAGTTCACGATGTACTGCATGCGCTGGCGGGCATCATCGGAGTACTTGGAGTCTGGAAAGCGGGTCACCAGTTCGCGGAAGGACTCAAACGAATCCTTGGCGGCCTTCTGGTCGCGCTCGGACAGATCCTGGCGGGTCAGCCAGCCAAACATGCCCAGGTTGTCATTGAAGTTGACCAGGCCCTTGAGGTAGAGGGCGTAGTCCATGGCGGGGCTGGCAGGATGCAGCTTGGTGAAACGGTCCAGAGTGGCCAGAGCCTGCACTTTTTCGCCGGCCTTGTACTGGGCATAGGCTTTTTCCAACTGGGCTTGCTGGGCCAGTGGCGTGCCGGCAGCACGGCCTTCGAGCTTTTCAAACAGCGGCACGGCCTTGTCATAGGCGCCGGAGGAAGATTCATCGCGCGCTTCGGTATAGATGCGCTCGGGTGTCCACTTGGCCGTCGGGTCGTCCTTGGTGCTGGAGCATCCCGCCAGCGTGGCGGCGATTAACACGGCAGGGACTAGAGTCAGTGAAATACGCGGCATGGTGGACAGTTTTCTGACAATCATTAGCGGTAATAGGAGGCAGGCCCGTCGCATCTGGCGGCAAGGCGCAAAACCTACACCATACACCACCAGGCCCGGACCTTCCTGAAAAAGGATCGACGCATTGTAATGGGCCGCCGGATCGCGCTGGCGAGTTGCTGGCGTCTTTACGCTACGGCCACAGCGAATCTAGAGGCATTGAGTCCGCAGGGACGAAGCGCTCTTCCTACAATAGCGGCCATGTTTGTCCATCTGCGCCTGCACACCGAATTCTCCGTCGTCGACGGAACCACCCGCGTCAATGCCATGATCAAGGCCGCTGCCGAAGACGGGCAGGTGGCGATGGCCATTACCGACTTCAACAATCTATTTGGCGGCATCAAGTTCTACCGCGAAGGTCGCGGCAAGGGCGTCAAGCCTCTGCTGGGTGCCGAGATCGTGCTCGAAGGGCTGGGCGACGCGCCGCCTTCGCGGATCATCGTCCTTGTGCAGAGCAAGCAGGGCTACCACAATATCGCCGAGCTGCTGGCCCGCGGCTGGACGCGCAATGTGGTGCGTGATCAGGCGCAGCACAAGTGGGAATGGCTGCAGGAGCTGGGCGAGGGACTGATCGTGCTGTCCGGTGCGCAAGCCGGCCCCGTGGGCATTGCGCTCACCCGTGGTGATGAAAAAGGGGCGGCCGAGATTGCCCAGCGCCTGGCCACCATGTTCCCGCACCGCTTCTATATCGAGTTGCAGCGCGCGGGCCGCTCCGATGACGAGTCGCATGTGCTGGCGGCCGTGAAGCTGGCCAGCCGTCTGAATCTCCCGGTAGTGGCGACGCACCCGATTCAGTATGCCAAGCCCGATGATTACGAGGCACACGAGGCCCGTGTCTGCATCGCCGAAGGCGAGATCCTGGGCAATGCCAAGCGGGTGCGCAAGTTCACCCGCGACCAGTATTTCAAAACCGCTGCCCAAATGCAGCAGCTGTTTGCCGACATTCCGAGCGCGATCGAGAACACGGTGGAAATTGCCCGCCGCTGCAGCCTGACGCTGGAGCTGGGCAACCCGCAACTGCCCAACTTCCCCGTGCCCGATGGCATGACCATGGACGAGTTCTTTCGTCATGAGTCGTTCCAGGGATTGGAAGAACGTCTGGTCCACCTCTATCCCGATGCGGCCAAGCGCGACGCCCAGCGTTCGCGCTATGTGGAGCGGCTGGAGTTCGAGCTGGGCACCATCATGAAGATGGGCTTTCCGGGCTACTTCCTCATCGTGTCGGACTTTATCAAGTGGGCCAAGGCCAATGGCTGCCCAGTGGGGCCGGGCCGTGGCTCGGGTGCCGGCTCGCTGGTGGCTTACGTGCTCAAGGTGACCGATCTCGACCCGCTGGAATACAACCTGCTGTTCGAGCGTTTCCTGAACCCCGAGCGCGTGTCCATGCCCGACTTTGACGTGGACTTCTGCCAGCAGAACCGCGACCGCGTGATCGACTATGTCAAGGACCGCTACGGCCGTGATGCCGTCAGCCAGATCGCCACCTTCGGCACCATGGCCGCGCGGGCGGCCATCCGCGACGTGGGCCGCGTGCTGGACATGAGCTACACCTTCTGCGATGGCATCTCCAAGCTGATCCCGAACAAGCCCGGGCTGCATGTCACGCTCAAGTACCCGCCCAATCCGCCCAAGGAAGGCGACAAATACACCTACGCCATCAAGGAAGAGCCGATTCTGGCCGAGCGCATCGAGCGCGAGGAGGACGTCAAGACCCTGATCGAGATGGCGCAGAGCCTGGAAGGCATGACCCGCAACATCGGCATGCACGCCGGCGGCGTGGTGATTGCGCCGGGCAGGCTGGCCGACTTCTGTCCGCTGTACCAGCAGCCCGGCAGTACCTCGGCCGTGGCCATGTATGACAAGGACGACGTGGAGGCCGTGGGCCTGGTGAAGTTCGACTTCTTGGGCCTGGCCACGCTGACGATCCTGGAGATTGCGCGCGAATTCATCATGAAGCGCCACAAGGGCCAGGAGAACTTCCAGTTCGAGAACATTCCGCTGGACGACTACCCGACCTACAAGCTGTTCTCCGACGGCAAGACCGAAGCCGTCTTCCAGTTTGAATCGCGCGGCATGCAGCAGATGCTCAAGGAGGCCAAGCCCTCGCGCCTGGAAGACCTGATTGCGCTGAACGCCCTCTACCGCCCCGGCCCAATGGACCTGATTCCCACCTTCATTGCCCGCAAGCACGGGCAGGAAGTCGTGGAGTATCCGCACCCGCTGGTCGAGTCGGTGCTGGCCGAAACCTACGGCATCATGGTCTACCAGGAGCAGGTGATGCAGACCGCCCAGGTGCTTGGCGGCTACTCGCTGGGTGGCGCCGACTTGCTGCGCCGTGCCATGGGCAAGAAAAAAGTCGAGGAGATGGTCAAGCACCGGGGCATCTTCCGCGAAGGCGCAGCCAAGAACGGACTGAGCGAGGAAAAGGCCGATGAGGTCTTTGACTTGATGGAGAAGTTCGCGGGCTACGGCTTCAACAAGTCGCACGCGGCAGCCTATTCCCTGCTGGCCTATCACACGGGCTGGCTCAAGGTGCACTACACGGCCGAGTTCTACTGCGGCAATATGACCGTGGAAATGGACAACACCGACAAGCTCAAGGTGTTGTACGAGGACGCGCTGAAGATGGGCATCACTTTCGAGATGCCCGATGTGAACCGCGGCGTGCACCGTTTCGAGCCGGTGACCGACAAGGTCATACGCTATGGCCTTGGAGCCATCAAGGGAACAGGGCAGGCTGCTATCGAAGCCATAGTGGCCGCGCGCAACGGCGAGGGCACGGGGCCCAACGGCCACGAGAAGGGGCCGTTCAAGAGCCTGTTCGACTTCTGCCTGCGCGTGGATCGCAGCCGCATCAACAAGCGCACGGTGGAAGCCTTGATCAAGGGCGGCGCCTTTGACACGATAGACATGAACCGCGCCTCGCTGATGGCGACGCTGGACACGGCCTTCGGCTTTGCTGCCACGTCGATTGCCAACGCCGACCAGGGTGGTCTGTTCGACATGATGGGCGATGACGCGCTGGGCTCGAGCACGGCGGAGCCACCCATGGCCGATGTGCTGCCCTGGGGCGTCAAGGAAAAGCTGACGCTGGAAAAAACGGCCATCGGCTTTTATCTGACGGGCCATCTGTTCGACGAGGTCGAGGCCGAGGTGCGCCGCTTTGTACGCACCCCGATCGGCGAGATGCGCGACAGCCGCGAGCCGCAGACCATGGCCGGCATCATCGGCGGTCTGCGCACCATCAACGGGCAGCGCGGCAAGCTCAGCATCTTCACGCTGGACGACAAATCGGCAGTGATCGAAGCTTCCGTCGACGAAAAAACCATGGCTGCTTGCGCCGAAGTGCTCAAGGAGGACGAGTTTGTCGTGGTTTCGGGCCGTCTCCAGCCCGACCGCTTCAGCGGCGGCTTGCGCATGAAGGTGCAGCAGATGTGGAGTCTGGCCGATGCACGCTGCCGTTTTGCACGCTATCTGCAGGTCAGCGTGGGAGAGCGAATGCCCGATGTGCCGGCGCTGCTGCGCCAGTTCCCGGCCAAGGTCGAGGAAACGGAGAGCGGCAATATCAACCATGGCGTGAAGGTGCGTCTGGACCTGATCTGCCGGGATGGGCGCGGATCGGCCAGTTGCGAGCTGGCGCTGGGCGAGAGCAGCCGCTTTTATCCGTCGGATGCCGCACTGGCCGCCTGGTATGGCTCGGCTGCTGCGGGTCAGGTCAAAGTGGTCTATGAATAGACGGCATGGCTGGCCTTGCGAGTTACTTGCACTCGAATGTCGGATAAGAGCCTGATTTTTTGATAGCGCAGAGCGCTTGCTGGGTAAGGGATTTCCATGGAATTCCCTTGGTTTTGCCAATTTTGCTTTCAGCCGCCTTGAAATCCCTAACAATGCTATGCATATGCCAGCGCAAAAACATTGCAACGGCTCGCTAGAATGGATTTCATGGCTACCCAACTCCCATCAATTCCCCCGGTCTCGCCAGCGATCAGAACGCCTGACGATGGAGATTCCTTGGTGCTTGAACGGCGCCGCCAGCGGCTGCAGCCGCCACGCATGTATCAGGTAGTGATGCTCAACGACGACTTCACGCCCATGGAGTTCGTGATTGCCGTTTTGCAGGAGCTGTTCGGCAAGGACCGCGAATCGGCCACGCAGATCATGCTCAAGATTCATTTGGACGGCCGCGGTGTCTGCGGCGTCTACAGCCAGGATGTGGCGGCGACAAAAGTCGAGCAGGTATTGCAGGCGGCCCAGAAAGCGGGCCATCCGTTGCAGGCCACATTCGAGCCTGTTGAATAAGCGCAGTCCGCCCTCAGATTAGTTAGCAGAGAGTCAACCAAGCAAGCCGAAAGGAGTCGCACATGATCGCTCAAGAACTGGAAGTCAGCTTGCACATGGCGTTTGTCGAGGCCCGTCAGCAGCGCCACGAGTTCATCACCGTGGAGCATCTGCTGCTCGCCCTGCTGGACAACCCCAGTGCAGCTGAAGTGCTGCGCGCATGCGCGGCCAATATCGACGACCTGCGTTCATCGCTGTCCAACTTCATCAAGGACAACACACCTCAGGTGGACGGCACCGAAGAGGTGGATACGCAGCCCACGCTGGGATTCCAGCGTGTGATTCAGCGCGCCATCATGCATGTGCAGTCCACAGGCAATGGCAAGAAGGAGGTGACGGGCGCCAATGTGCTCGTGGCCATCTTCGGCGAAAAGGACTCGCATGCCGTGTACTACCTGCACCAGCAGGGCGTGACGCGCCTGGACGTGGTCAACTACATCGCCCACGGCATCAAGAAGGGCGAGCCGCCCGAGCCAGCCAAGGCCGAATCGCCTTCCGAGAGCGAAGAAGGCGCGGCTGGAGAGCGCAATGAAAAGGCCTCGCCGCTGGAGCAGTTCACGCTGAACCTGAACCAGGCCGCCAAGGAAGGCAAGATCGATCCGCTGATCGGGCGCGAGTACGAGGTCGAGCGCACCATCCAGATCCTCTGCCGCCGCCGCAAGAACAACCCGCTGCTGGTGGGCGAGGCCGGCGTGGGCAAGACCGCGATTGCCGAAGGTCTGGCCTGGCGCATCACCGAGGGCACGGTGCCCGAGGTGCTCAAGGAAGGCGTGGTCTACTCGCTGGACATGGGCGCGCTGCTGGCCGGCACCAAGTACCGCGGCGATTTCGAGCAGCGCCTCAAGGGCGTGCTCAAGTCGCTCAAGGACAAGCCGCATGCCATCCTGTTCATCGACGAGATCCACACGCTGATCGGCGCCGGTGCGGCCTCGGGCGGCACGCTGGATGCGTCCAATCTGCTCAAGCCCGCGCTGTCCAGCGGTCAGCTGCGCTGCATCGGTGCGACCACGTTCACGGAATACCGTGGCATCTTCGAAAAAGACGCGGCCCTGTCGCGCCGTTTCCAGAAGGTGGATGTGGTCGAGCCAACCGTGGCCGAGACCGTGGACATCTTGAAGGGCCTGAAGTCGCGCTTCGAGGAGCACCACAGCATCACCTATGAGCAGGACGCCCTGCAAGCGGCGGCCGAGCTGTCGGCCAAGTACATCAATGACCGCCACCTGCCCGACAAGGCTATCGACGTGATCGACGAGGCGGGCGCTGCCCAGCGCATTGCCCCCGAAGCTCAGCGCAAGCAGACCATCGGCAAGGCCGAGATCGAAGCCATCGTGGCCAAGATCGCCCGCATTCCGCCGGCCAACGTCAGCAACGACGACCGCAGCAAGCTGCAGACGCTGGAGCGTGACTTGAAGAGCGTGGTCTTCGGCCAGGACAAGGCGCTGGAGGTGCTGGCGTCCGCCGTGAAGATGGCGCGCTCGGGTCTGGGCAAGCCGGACAAGCCGATCGGCTCCTTCCTGTTCTCCGGCCCCACGGGCGTCGGCAAGACGGAAGCCGCCAAGCAGCTGGCCTATATTCTGGGCGTGGACCTGATCCGCTTCGACATGTCCGAGTACATGGAGCGTCATGCCGTCAGCCGACTGATTGGCGCGCCTCCCGGCTATGTGGGCTTTGACCAGGGCGGTCTGCTGACCGAGGCCGTGACCAAGAAGCCGCATTCGGTGCTGCTGCTCGACGAAATCGAGAAAGCGCATCCGGACATCTTCAACGTGCTGCTGCAGGTCATGGATCACGGCACGCTGACCGACAACAACGGACGCAAGGCCGACTTCCGCAACGTGATCATCATCATGACCACGAATGCGGGCGCCGAGACCATGAACAAGGCCACCATCGGTTTCACGAATCCGCGTGAGGCCGGTGATGAAATGGGCGATATCAAGCGCCTGTTCACGCCCGAGTTCCGCAACCGTCTGGATGCCATCGTCAGCTTCAAGCCGCTGGACGAGCAGATCATTTTGCGCGTGGTCGACAAGTTCCTGCTGCAACTGGAGCAGCAACTGGCCGAGAAGAAGGTGGACGTCACCTTCAGCGACGAGCTGCGCAAGCATCTGGCCAAGAAGGGCTTCGATCCGCTCATGGGTGCACGCCCCATGCAGCGCCTGATCCAGGACACCATCCGCCGCTCGCTGGCCGATGAGCTGCTGTTCGGTCGTCTGACCAACGGCGGGCGCCTGGAAGTGGATTGGGACGAAGCGGGCAACGAAGGCAAGGGTGATGTCAAGCTCACCATTACCGAGCAGCCCAAGGACGCCTCCAAGGCCGAGCCCGAGCAGGCAGTGGCTGATTGAGGCAAGCCATGAAGGCTTTTGCCGGCGTCCGCGAAGGGCGCTGAGACCAGAAACCGGCAGTGGAGACACTGCCGGTTTTTTGTTGTCCTCCTGGTCCGCGTTTGCTCTCTTTATAGGAGCTTCTATCGCTTGTTCGGCATGCAATTCAGGTGCTTTTGTGTCTGAGTTCCCTTCAAGTAGAGCGAAGCCAGCTATGAATGATGATTCACCTATCGGTGCCCGTGGACTGGCTCTGGAGGATGCAGCCGCCGCCACGGCTTTTTCGGCATGGGGCGGTCTGAACGGAGGCAAGCTTTGGCGGGATGTTCTGTGCTGCGGCCCACGATCGGGCTGCGCGCAGGGCAGCGCCGCAGGTCGATGCCCGGGCACAGCAGCCTGATCAATCGTGCAGGTACAGAAGCAGCATGAAGATCGGTGTGCCGATCAGAACGCCGAGGATGGAGAACAAGGGGCCGTAAACAAGCAGGCTTATCTCCAGCGCACGCAAGCATCCCGAGATGCCTTCATTGAGGCAGCTGACCCCGTCGGGCGGCAGGAAGATGCTGTGAAACGGCAGAAAAAGCGCCGCCACGGCCACGCTGGCAAGCAGTGCCAGCAAGGCGGAGAAAACAAGTCGGCCCAGGGTTTTCATGATGTGCATCTCCGCAGCAACTATAGGTGGTGGAGTCGTGAATGTCGGGCTGCCGCGAGAAAACGGTACTGGATCCGGCGCCTGCCTAAGGCTTGCCTCCGGTACCGCGCGCGACCATGCTGATGAAATTGAGCGCGGCGGCGATGATGCCCTTGCTCAGCGGCAGCAGGGCAAAGAACAGAAAGAAGAGGTGGTTGAGCAGCCACAGCGGCAGGGTTCGCAGATGCGCCAGCACGCGCTGGCCATGCCCACCCGCTGCGATGAAGGCGATGGCTGCGGCGACCAGGGCCAGGAGCAGCAGCGCTGCCGCCCGGGCAGGCCCTGGCGCGCGCTGCAAGGCGATGGTTAGGGGACGGATCAGGCAGCAGCCAAAGATCAGGGCGCAGAGAAAAGGCACCAGGTGCACGGCTTCGCCGCGCACGAGCCAGGGCAGGGCCGTTGCATAGGACAGAGCCAGCAGGCCGAGGCCGATGGCTCCTATGAGCCGGGGTTGCCGCTGTTGCTGCTGTTGCTGCTGTTGCTGCTGTTGCTGTTTCATGGGCGCCTGCCGGTGCGCTGGGACGAGGCCATGAGAATAATGAAAATAATGAAAAAAGGAGCTGTCATCGCTTTCTGCATAACGATTTCAGATGCTTTTGTATTTGAAAGGTAATGCTGAAGAGCGGTGTCAGCTATCAATACTGCTACTTGAGCCTGACTCCGGTCACTTGACCTGGCGCTTTTCCAGCTTGCGCGCCAGCGTGCGCCGGTGCATGCCCAGGCGGCGTGCGGCCTCGGAGATGTTGAAGCCGGACTCGGCCAGGGTCTCGTGGATATGCTCCCATTCCAGCGTCTTGATGGAGGTGGTCTGGCTGCTGACCTCCACGTCGGTGCGGCCCTCGACCCGCCCGAAGGCGGCTTCGATATCGTCGGTATTCGAGGGCTTGGCCAGGTAGTGGCAGGCGCCGAGCTTGACGGCTTCCACGGCCGTGGCAATGGAGGCGTAGCCGGTGAGAACGACAATGAGCGCATCGGGGTTGTGCAGATGCAGCATCTGCACGCAGTTCAGGCCCGACGCATTGCCGGCCAGCTTCAGGTCCATGACCGCATATTGCGGCCGGTGCTGGGTCAGCAGCAGCTGCACTTCCTCGCCGCTGGTGGCATGCAGCACGCGGTAGCCCCGGCGCTCGAACGAGCGCTTGAGCGTGCGTGCAAATGCCGCGTCATCTTCAACCAGCAGCAGTAAACGGTCTTCTTCCATGCAAACCACAATGTCTTAAATCGCGAGAGCGGACTGGGGCAGGCTGACCTCCACCAGAGCACCTCCGCCTTGCTGAGCCGGCAGATTGCCGGCATGAACGCGGCCGCCCAGGGCGCGGGCCACGTTGGTCACCAGAAACAGGCCCAGGCCGCGACCGGGGCGCTCTTGCTTGGTGGAGACATGGCACTGGCCCAGCTGCTGCAGCACGGCGGCATCAAAGCCCGGGCCGTGGTCGCGCACCTGGATGTGTATCTGGTCGTGATCGCTGCTCAGGGTCAGCTCCACCCAGTCGGGCGAGGCTTCGAGGGCATTGTCCAGCAAATTGCAAATCATTTGCTGCAATGCAGTATCCGAGAGCATGGCGAAGTCCTTCACGCCCTGCTGGTGCAGCGCAAAGTGCTGCAGGCTGTTGTGCGCCTGCCAGTGGCTGACCACGCCTTGCACAAAGCTCGCAAAGGTGGTGCTTTCCGTGCCTTCGGCCCGGGTCTCGCCGGCAGACAGCAGCACGCCCGAGACGATGGACTTGCAGCGCAGCAGCTGGCGCTGCATTTCCTGCAGGTCCTCGCGCAGGTCCCCGTCCTGCATGAGGGCCGGCATATGCTGCCAGTCGCCCAGGATCACGGACATGGTGGCCATGGGGGTGCCCAGCTCGTGGGCCGCGCCGGTGGCCAGCAGGCCCAGGCGCACGATATGTTCTTCCTCGCTGGCGCGCTGGCGCATATTGGAGATGCGCTTGTCGCGGCGACGCGTGTTCTCGACGATGCGGGTCAGAAAGACGATGGTCAGGATGCTGGTCAGCGCAAAACTGATGAGCACGCCCACGACGTAGAGACTGGGCAGGCCTTCCTGACTGGCGAACTGCACATGCAGGGGCTGGTGAAACAGGGTCAGGCCCAGGACTCCGACAAAGGAGGCCGCCACCACGCACCAGGTGTAATGAGCGGGCAGCAGCACGGCGCTCAGAATGCCCTGCAGCAGATACAGATAGATGAAGGGGTTGCTGGCACCGCCGCTCAGGTACAGCTGAATGGTCAGGGCCAGCACATCGGCCAGCAGCGCATAGAAGACGCTGCGCGAGGTCACGGGGCGGTGCAGGCCCTGGCTCCAGTAGATATAGGCCAGGTTGGTGGCCACCAGGGCCACCAGCACCAGCGCCATGGGCAGCAGGGGCAGGGCAATCTGAAAGCCGTAGTGCACCAGCGAGATGGTGACGACCTGGCCGACCACGGCAATCCAGCGCAGCTGAATCAGCAGCTGCATGTTCTGCCGCTCGGTCAGGCGCTGTACGCGAAACAGGGAATCGGAAATTTGGCTCACCGCGCAATTGTCACCGAGCAGGCCTGCCACGGACGCCTCTGGGGCTATGCATTCCTGATGTAGGAGCAGTCTGCAGGGGCCAAAAAAAAGCGCTCCGGGGAGCGCTTTTCAGGGGGAGGCATCAGCTTTTGGCAACCGCCTTGTCATGCCGGCGTACCAGCCAGGCCGCTCCGATCACCATGATGGCCAGCCCATACCAGGTAAGCGCATAGACCAGATGACTGTTCGGGAAGCGGATGACCGTCATGCCGGGGCGCAAGACGTCGGTGCCGGCCTCTGCCCGGGCATAGGCCGGGTTGCTGGCAGGAACGCCCTGGTCTATGAAGTAGGGGGCGGGCCTGCTCAGGCCCTGGGCCTGGGCGATGGCGGCGACATCGCGCGAGTACCACTGGGCGTTGGCGGGATCGTTCTTGCGCAGAAAGCCGCCGCCGGGCTCGCTCATGCGCATCAGGCCGATGACGGTGACGGTCTCGGCGGATGGCCCGGCTTCGGCAATCTGCTTGAGCCACTGGCTGCGCAGTTTCTCGGGCGTGAAGCCGCGGTTGACCAGAACCTGCGTGCCATCGCTCAGCTGCAGCGGCGTCATGAGCCAGAAGCCCGCGCCGGCTTCGGTCAATGCCTTGGCCAGCACGCTTTGCCTGTCCAGCCATCGGCCTTGCGCCGTGACGGGCAGGTACTCGTGGCTGGCCGCATTGATCTGCGGCCATTGAGCAGGCTCGGGCAAAGCCACGGGGGCGCTGTGCACGCGCTGCTCCACGCGCTCGATGAGGTCGAGCTTCCAGGCGCGGCGCTGCACCTGCCAGGTGCCCAGAGCCATGAACCCTAAAAACAAGGCGATGCCCACAAACGCGAGCATCGCCTTGGCGAAGGGAGAGCGCTGCCGCGCAGCGCTCTGGTTCTTCATGAGGTCAGTCAAGGTGTGACAGCAGCGGGAGCCGTGTGACCTGCGTGATCTGCATGGCCTGCGGCCTGGTGCATTTCATGACCGGGCATCATGTTGGTGTTCATGTGGAACATGACCCAAAGCGTGCCGGAGATCGCAATCGCCAGGAAGATCACCGTGAAGATGGTGGACAGCATGGTCCAGCCGCCCTGGATCTTGCCGTTCATGTGCAGGAAGTACACCATGTGCACGAGCACCTGGATCACCGCGAACAGGCCCAGCACGGCCACAGCCGTGGTGCGGTCGGTGATGATGTTGTTCATGACCAGGTAGAAGGGGATGGCGGTCAGGATGACGGCCAGGATGAAACCCTTCACATAGTCGCCCATGGTGACGTGCAGGTCGTCGTGATCGTGGTGATCGTCATGACCGGCGTGGATATCGTGTGCGCTCATTTACAGCACCCCCATCAGATACACAAAGGTGAACACACCGATCCAGACCACGTCCAAGAAGTGCCAGAACATGGACAGGCAGTTGATACGGCGCACATTCTCGTTGATCAGGCCGTGCTTCTTGATCTGGATCATCAGGGTGATCAGCCAGACCAGACCGAAGGTCACGTGGATACCGTGGGTGCCCACCAGCGTGAAGAAGGACGACAGGAAGGCGCTGCTCTGAGGCGTTGCACCTTGATGGATCAGGTGGTGGAACTCATAGAGTTCCACGGCCAGGAAGGCTGCGCCCAGCAGGCCGGTGACGGCCAGCCACAGCAGCGTGCCGTTCACGTTCTTCTTTTGCTTTTGCAGCATGGCAAAGCCGAAGGTGATGGACGACATCAGCAGGAAGGCCGTGTTGACCGCGACCAGCGACAGATCGAACAGGTCCTTGCCCGAGGGGCCGCCTGCATAGCTGCGGCCCAGCACGCCATAGGTGGCGAACAGTGCGGCAAAGATCAGGCAGTCGCTCATCAGGTAGAGCCAGAAGCCCAGCGAGGTGCCGTTTTCCGGATGAGGCTCGTGCGCGAGGTGGTACTCGCGAGTAGCCAGGGCGGCTGTGCCGCCAGCGTTGATATGTGTATTAGACATGGGCTGCTGCAAGCTGCTTGGTACGTGCTTCTTCCGATGTGGCCACTTCGGCCGCAGGGATGTAGTAGTCACGCTTGTAGTTGAAGGTATGAATGATCGAGGCCAGGATGGTCGCGGCGAACGAAGCGATCACCAGAGGCCACATGTGCCAGATCAGAGCAAAGCCCAGAACGGTGGACAGGCCGGCAATCACCACGCCGGCGCCGGTATTGGCGGGCATGTGGATGGGCTCGAAGCCGCTCAGCGGACGCTGATAGCCATGCTTCTTCATGTCGGTCCAGGCGTCGATGTCGTGCACCACGGGGGTGAAGGCGAAGTTGTACTGGGGAGGGGGCGAGGAAGTGGCCCATTCCAGGGTGCGGCCTTCCCATGGGTCGCCGGTCACGTCACGCAGTTCGTCGCGCTTCCAGATGGACACGGCCAGCTGGATGAAGAAGCAGCCGATACCGGCAGCGATCAGGGCAGCACCGCAGGCAGCGATGATGAACCAGATCTGCAGCGAGGGATCGTCGAAGTGGTTGGCGCGGCGAGTCACGCCCATCAGACCCAGGATGTACAGGGGAGTGAAGGCAACCCAGAAGCCGACCAGCCAGAACCAGAACGAAGCCTTGCCCCAGAACTCGTTGAGTCGGAAGCCGAAAGCCTTGGGGAACCAGTAGTTGATGCCGGCAAACACGGCAAACACCACGCCGCCGATGATCACGTTGTGGAAGTGGGCGATCAGGAACAGCGAGTTGTGCAGCACGAAGTCTGCGGGAGGCACGGCCAGCAGCACGCCGGTCATGCCGCCGATGGCGAAGGTGACCATGAAGCCCACCGTCCACAGCATGGGCACCGAGAAGCGGATGCGACCGCGGTACATGGTGAACAGCCAGTTGAAGATCTTCGCGCCCGTGGGGATGGAGATGATCATCGTGGTGATACCGAAGAAGGTATTCACGCTGGCACCCGAGCCCATGGTGAAGAAGTGGTGCAGCCACACCAGGTAGGACAGGATGGTGATACACACGGTGGCGTAGACCATCGAGGTGTAGCCGAACAGGCGCTTGCGGCTGAACGTTGCCACGATTTCGGAGAACACGCCGAAGCAGGGCAGGATCAGGATGTAGACCTCGGGGTGGCCCCAGATCCAGATCAGGTTCACGTACAGCATGGGGTTGCCGCCCAGCTCGTTCGTGAAGAAGTTGGTGCCGACGTAGCGGTCCAGCGACATCAGCACCAGGGCTGCGGTCAGCACGGGGAAGGAGGCCACGATCAGGGCGTTGGTGCACAGGGCAGTCCAGGTGAAGACGGGCATCTTCATCAGGTTCATGCCGGGAGCGCGCATCTTGATGATGGTCACGATCAGGTTGATACCTGACAAGGTCGTGCCCACACCGGCGACCTGCAGGCCCCAGATGTAGTAGTCAAGACCCGTGCTGCCACTTTGGTGCCCCAGATTGGACAGCGCCAGCCAGCCGGAGGTGGAGAACTCGCCCAGGAACAGGGAGATCATGACCAGCACGGCACCGCCGGTGGTCATCCAGAAGCTGAAGTTGTTCAGGAACGGGAAGGACACGTCACGTGCGCCGATCTGCAGAGGAACCAGGTAGTTCATCAGGCCGGTCACGAAGGGCATCGCCACGAAGAAGATCATGATCACGCCGTGGGCCGTGAAGATCTGGTCGTAGTGGTGAGGAGGCAGGTAGCCCATGTTGTCGCCGAAGGCCATGGACTGCTGCAGACGCATCATCACGGCATCGGCAAAGCCGCGCAGGAACATGACCAGACCGAGGATCATGTACATGATGCCGATCTTCTTGTGGTCGATGGAGGTGATCCAGTCGTTCCACAGCGGAGCCCAGAGGCGGAACTTGGTGATGCCGCCGACCACGACGAGGCCGCCAAGCACCACGGCAATAAAGGTCAAGAGCACGATGGGCTCATGCGTCATGGGAATCTGGTCCCATGTGATACGGCCCAACAGCCAGTGGGAGGCCGGGGTTGTTGTTTCAGACATGTTGAGTCTCTTTTGTCGTATTGGAGCGGCTGAGCGGTGAGCGCATCCGCACCGTGAACTACTTATTGCTGTGCGACAGCTCCGGAGGCGGCGACTTCGTCGAGCAGGGCGACAACGCGGTCAGCGTCTTTGGAAGTGCAGACATCCAGGGGCAGGGTCACGCTGGAGGTCTTGCTGTGGTGTGCAGGTGGCCTGCCGCCGGCAGCGTCGATGGCCATCATTTCGTTCATGCACATCTTGCCGTCTTCCACGCAGCGGTTGAGGACCTTGTGGTACAGGCCTTCGTCCACGCTGGCGAAGCGTTCAACGGGGTTGCGCTCGCTGGGCTTGGCCAGATCGATATAGGCATCGCGTGTCAGGGCCTTGCCTTCGGTCTTGGCCTTGGCAATCCACTGATCGAACTGCTCGTTTTCCAGACCGTGGAACTTGAAGGTCATGCCCGCAAAACCAGCGCCGCTGTAGTGAGAGGACTTGCCGCCATAGACACCGGGCTTGTTGATCACGGCGTTCAGCTCGGTCTGCATGCCGGGCATGGTGTAGATCATGCCGGCCAGATCAGGAACGTAGAACGCGTTCATGGTGTGGGTGGAGGTCAGCTTGAAGTGAATGGGGCGATCCACCGGGGCAGCCACTTCGTTGACGGTGGCAATGCCTTGCTCGGGGTAGAAGAACAGCCATTTCCAGTCCAGAGACACGACCTGGATCTCCAGAGGCTTGACGTTGGGGTCCAGAGCCTTGGTGGAGGAGATGCGGTCCAGAGGACGATAGGGGTCGAGCTTGTGGGTGCTGATCCAGGTAATGGCGCCCAAAGCGATGATGATGAGCAGGGGAACCGTCCAGATCACCAGCTCCAGCGCAGTGGAGTGGTGCCATTCGGGGTCGTATTTGGCTTCGGTGTTGGACTGGCGGTATTTCCAGGCAAACAGCAGCGTCAAAAAGATGACGGGGACGATGATGAGCAACATCAGCAAAGTGGCCGTAATGACCAAGTCGCCTTGCTGCTTGGCGACATCGCCAGCTGGGTTGAGGACGACGGCCTTGCTGCAACCGGCGAGGGTTGCGGTCAAAGCGGCCGCTGAGAGCCACGCGGGCCCACGGATTTCCTTGATTTTTAACATGCTTTAGGCGTGACAAAGTCGCGCTTAGGTGTAAACGCGGATTACTGGATCTCGGCAAATGTAATACCAAACAGTGACTTGTCCATTGGACATTTTGTCCAAGGTCAACAGCTCGGGATTGGAAATGCGCTATGCGACAAGGGTTTAGCGGCTTTGGCGGGTAGGCAAACTTTGAGCTGACAGGGCTTGAAATTGTCAAATCAGCCCTCAGAAACGGCTCCTGCACAGGGCTGGTCTGACAGTGCTCAGGGCAAAAACTCTATTGCAGCTGCACATGCTTGGGCGTAGAACTGAAAGCGTCCCCGGGACTGAAAAGTAAGACAAGGAGTTGTACCTTTATGACAAGCATGAACCCGTCCGTTGGTCTTACTCAGCAAGACTATGAGAACTCGGAAACCTTGGCCTATGCGGATACCGACGAGGATGTGACCCCCGGCGAGATTGCCGTGGGGGTGATCATCGGGCGCTCCTCCGAGTACTTTGACTTCTTCGTGTTCGGCATCGCCTGCGTGCTGGTGTTTCCCTCACTGCTGTTTCCCTATCTATCCAAGCTCGATGGCACGCTGGCCGCGTTTGCCATCTTCTCGCTGGCCTTCGTGGCCCGCCCCGTGGGCACGGCGCTGTCCATGGCCGTGCAGCGGGCCTGGGGGCGTGCCACCAAGCTGACGCTGGCCCTGCTTTTGCTGGGCGTGTGCACGGTGGGCATGACCTTCCTGCCCAGCTATGAGACAGCCGGCATGAAGGCCGTCTGGGCGCTGGTGATCCTGCGCATCGGCCAGGGCCTGGCGCTCGGGGGCTCCTGGGATGGCTTGCCCTCGCTGCTGGCCATGTCGGCGCCGCCGAACAAGCGCGGCTGGTATTCGATGATCGGGCAGCTCGGGGCGCCGCTGGGCTTCATCATTGCGGCGGCGCTGTTTGCCTATCTGTACTCCAGCCTGACGGCCGACGAGTTCATGAGCTATGGCTGGCGCTACCCCTTCTGCGTGGCGTTTGCCATCAACGTGGTGGCGCTGTTTGCCCGCCTGCGTCTGGTCGTGGGCCAGTCCTATACCCAGCTTCTGCAGGAGCGTGAGCTGGAGCCCATCAGCGTGACCAGTCTCATGGCCAACGAAGGCCGCAATGTGATGATCGGCGCTTTTGCCGCGCTGGCCAGCTTTGCGCTGTTCCACCTGGTGACCGTGTTCCCGCTGTCCTGGATTTCCATGTATTCCAACCAGTCCATGACCGAAGTGCTGGTGGTGCAGATCATAGGGGCGCTGCTGGCAGGCGCGGCCATCATGCTCTCGGGCTGGCTGGCGGACCGTGTGGGTCGCCGCAACACCCTCGGCACCATGGCCTGCCTGATCGGCATCTTCAGCTTTCTGGCGCCCTGGCTGCTGGGCAGCGGCAGCACCGGCAACAATGTGTTCATCCTGGTGGGCTTTGTGCTGCTGGGCCTGTCCTACGGCCAGGCCTCGGGCACGGTGACTTCCAACTTCTCGTCGCGCTACCGTTACACCGGCGCGGCCCTGTCCACGGACATGGCCTGGCTCATCGGTGCGGCGTTTGCGCCTCTGGTGGCCCTGGGTGTCTCGGCAAAGTTCGGACTGGTGGCTCTGGGCATCTATCTGCTGTCGGGTGCCTTGTGCACGCTGGCTGCCTTGGGCATCAACCGTGCCATCGAGGCCCGCGATCAGTAAGAAGCTTGCTCGCTTCTCTGCAAAACGCCCGGTGCTGTGCATCGGGCGTTTTTCCTGATGCCGCAGCGCATGAAAAAGCCGCCCTCAAGAGGCGGCTTCTTTACGGATGGGCGGGCTGGATCAGTCCAGAGCCAGACCAGCCTTCTTGATCACCTCGCCAAAGCGCTTGCTCTCGGAGGCCATGAAGGCCTTGAATTCTGCGGGCGTGGGGTTGAAGGACTCGTAGCCGAAGGCGGCGAACTTTTCCTTCACGTCCTGGCCGGTCAGCGCCTGACGGACGTCGGTGCGGATCTTCTCGACCACGGCGGCAGGGGTGCCGGGGCGCACGGCCAGGGCGTTCCAGCCGATGGCTGCGAAATCCTTGGGGCCGCCCGATTCGGACACGGTGGGCACGTTCTCGAAGCCGGCAATGCGGCTGGGAGCGGCCACTGCCAGGAAGCGCAGCTTGCCGCCACGCACCAGAGGACCTGCAGTGCCCAGAGAGCCCAGGGCAAAGGTCAGCTCGCCATTGGCAACGCCCTGGTACAGCTGGCTGGTTTCCTTGTAGATCACGTGCTCCATCTTGGTGCCGGTCTGGTTTTCTAGCAGCGCCGAGCCCAGGTGCACGGGGTTGCCCACGGACCAGGAGCCGTAGTTCAGCTTGCCGGGATGCGCCTTGGCATCGGCGATCAGATCGCCGATGGTCTTGTAGGGGCTGTTGACAGGCACGCAGACAAAGAAGTAGTTGCGGAACAAGGGCATCAGGATGTCGAAGTCCTTGTTCAGGTCGTAGGGCAGCTTCTTGAACAGGTGGGGGTAGGCCGCGATGTGGACGTTGTCCAACTGGATCATGTCCGTGCCGTCGGTCGCGCCACGCTTGAATTCGTTGATGGCGATGAAGCCGTTGCCGCCGGGACGGTTTTCCACCACCACGGGCTGGCCCCAGGCACGGCCCAGCTTGTCGGCCACCAGGCGCGAGATGCCATCGGGGCCGCCGCCTACGGGGAAGGGGTTGATGATGCGCGAGGACTTGGTGGGCCACTTGTCGCTCTGGGCGAAAGAGGGGGCTGCCACGGCTGCGGCAATGGCGCCGAGTGCGAATGCAGCTTGGCGACGGCTCATATTGAGCTTATGGGTCATTTTGTCTCCCTGGAAGGATGTCGATGATGAATTGCGTGTGGACCACGCATTGTTGATATCGTCGGCTGTTATTTTTAGATATTCAGGCCCAGTTGATTACATTGTGTCACTTGGGTCATAAACACCTAGGTCTAGCTGAGGCTAGCAGCTATAGCAAAATAGCATAGCTTGTTTTGAAAGGTGTGAGCATGAATCTGCAGCAGATAGAGACCTTTGTTCGGGTGGCCGAAGTGGGGAGCTTCAGCAAGGCTGCGGTACTGCTGGACACTGCCCAGCCGGCACTCAGCCGTCAGGTGCGGGCCCTTGAAACCGAGTTGCGCGAGACCTTGCTGATCCGCACCGGGCGCGGCGTGACGCTGACCGATGCGGGGCGCCGCCTGCTCGAGCATGGTCACGCCATCATGCAGCGCGTGGCCATGGCCAAGGAAGATCTGGGCAGTCAGCGCGACGAGCCCGTGGGGCGCATCACCGTGGGCCTGCCGCCGAGTCTGGCGCGACGCCTGACCCTGCCCCTGATCGACGGCTTCAGCCGCGAGATGCCCAAGGCCAGGCTGGCGGTGGTCGAGGGTTTTTCCATGAATATCTCGGAGTGGCTGACCTCGGGGCGCATGGACCTGGGGCTGGTCTACACGCCCGAGCCCCATCCCCAGATCGAGGTCTCGCCCGTGCTCGAAGAGCGTCTGTGTCTGATCGGCCCGGCCAGCACGCTGGCAGGGCGCACCAGCATCCCGTTCGAGCATCTGGCCGAGTTCCCGCTGATCATGCCTCAGCACGGGCAGATTTTCCGCAAGCTGATGGAGGCCCAGGCCACGCTGTCCCAGGTCAAGCTCAATGTGGTCTGGGAGGTGTCCAGCGTGCCCGCCATTCTGGATCTGGTGCGCGGCGGCTATGGCTATGCGGCACTGACCGATAGCGCCATGCACAGTCATGCCACGGACGCTGCGCTGGTGGAGGTGCCCATCAAGTCGCCCCATATTGTGAGCACCTTGTGCCTGGTGCAGCCCGCCAAAAAGAAGTCCACGCCCCTGATGCGCCGCACGGCCGAGCTGCTGCGCCGCCTGAGCATGCAGGTCTGCTCGGTGGAAAGCGGTCATATCTGAGCGACTGGCCTGCACCGGAGCATTGCCGCTGACGATTCAAGCTCCTGTTAAGGGAGCTTGTTGTGCTGATTGAATAACGATTTCAGATATATATCTATCTGAAATCTAATGTGAGCGTGCGTTATAAGCTTCTGAAATGATAGCGTCAAAGCTGGGGGCGCAAGGTTCTGGCGGCCTCCTGCAGCAGCGGCAGTATTTCCTGCTGCATGGTTTGCGGGCTCATGCGCTTGGCCGAGGTCACCACATTCAACGCTGCCACGGTGCGCCCGCGCATATTGCGCAGCGGCACGGCCACGGCCTGAATGGCCAGTTCATGCTCTTCGAGCGCCATGCAGTAGTCGAGGCGGCGCACCTCTTCGAGCAAGCCCTTCAACGCATCTTTATCGGACACCGTGTGCGCCGTCAGCTTGGGCAGGTCATAGGTGGCCAGCCAGTCGTCGAGCTCCGAGCTCGAGAGCGAGGCCAGCAGCACCCGGCCGGTGGACGTGGCGTGCGCCGGCAGACGCGTGCCCAGGTGCAGTCCGTGGGCCATCAGACGCTCGCCTTTTTCATGAACGGCGCTGCGCGCGACGATGACGACTTCACGACCCTCGCGCACCACGCAGGAGTAGGACAGTCCGGTCTGCGCTGCCAGTCTGTGCAGCACGGGCTGCACGATGCGCGGCAGCCGGGCCGAAGCCAGATAGCTGCCCGACAGGCGCAGTACCTTGGGAGCCAGCCAGAAATAGCTGCCATCGGACTCCAGATAGCCGAGATAGGCCAGCGTGAGCAGGTGGCGCCTGGCTGCGGCGCGCGTGATGCCTGCGCGATCGGCCGCCATGGTGGCATTCAGACGCTGGCGTTCGGTGTCAAAGCTCTCGAGTACGGCCAGGCCCTTGGCCAGGCCGGCAATGAAGTCCGCCGGGGCGATGGAGGGGGAGCCGGGATCATTCATGAAAGGGGCCGCCGTTCTTGTTTTGCGCGATCATCGTTCTCATTGTGCGATTATCGCGCAAACAACGATTCTCTCCTTTGTCTTGATGCAGCACAAAACTTAGTCTTTGCTCCATAGCGCAACCGGCGTTGTCACGCTCGCCGATTGACAGGTTTTTGAGCCATAACAAGGAGTCACAATCATGCGTACACAAGTCGCCATCATCGGTGCCGGTCCCTCAGGTCTGCTGCTGGGGCAGTTGCTCTACAAGGCGGGCATCGACAACATCATCATCGAGCAGCGCAGCGCCGACTATGTGCTGGGCCGCATCCGCGCCGGGGTGCTGGAACAGGTGACTGTGGATCTGCTCAAGCAGGCTGGTGCCGACAAGCGCATGAATGAGGAAGGTCTTCCCCACGACGGCATCGAGCTGCTGTTCAAGGGCAAGCGTCACCGCATCAATCTGCATGAGCTGACCGGCGGCAAGCGCGTGATGGTCTACGGCCAGACCGAAGTCACCCGCGATCTGATGGAAGTGCGCGCCCAGGAAGGCCTGACCACGGTCTATGAAGCCAGCCATGTGCAGCCTGTGGACTTCGAGAGTGACAAGCCCAAGGTGCGTTACGAAAAAGACGGTCAGGTGCACGAGATCGAGTGCGACTTCATCGCCGGTTGCGACGGCTTTCACGGCATCTGCCGCGCCAGCGCCCCTCAGGACAAGATCAAGACCTTCGAGAAGGTCTACCCCTTCGGCTGGCTGGGCCTGCTCTCCGATACGCCGCCCGTGTCGCATGAGCTGATCTACGCCAACACCGAGCGCGGCTTTGCGCTGTGCAGCCAGCGCAGCGCCACGCGCAGCCGCTACTATTTGCAGGTGCCGCTGACCGACAAGGTGGAGGACTGGAGCGATGAGGCGTTCTGGGAAGAGCTCAAGAAGCGCCTGGATCCCGAAGCCCGCGCCAATCTGGTGACCGGCCCTTCGCTGGAAAAAAGCATTGCACCGCTGCGCAGCTTTGTGACCGAGCCCATGCGCTTTGGCCGCATGTTCCTGGCAGGCGACGCCGCGCATATCGTGCCTCCCACCGGTGCCAAGGGCCTGAACCTGGCGGCTTCCGACGTGGGCTATCTGTCGCAGGCCTTTGTCGAGTACTACAAGGAGCGGTCCGAAGCCGGTATCGACCGCTACTCCGAGCAGTGCCTGCGCCGCGTCTGGAAGGCCGAGCGCTTCTCCTGGTGGATGACTTCCATGCTGCACAACTTCCCTGGCGAGGGCGAGTTCAATACCAAGGTGCAGGAAGCGGAGCTGGACTACATCGTCCACTCCGAGGCCGGCTCGACCTCGCTGGCCGAGAACTATGTGGGTCTGCCCCTGGTTTAAGCCCCAGACTGCCTGGCTTTCGTCACCGTGGTGATGCAGGCCCGGTGCGCGGTCCCGGTGCCTTGCGCTGTGCCTGCATTGCTGTGTGCGATGCAGGCATTTTTTTCATCCATGCAATTTGGTTGATGCTGCCTTGCGTAAATTTTGATGCCGGGCCACAAGCCGGCGGGGCCTGCGAGGAGTAAGCTTGCCGACCTTATGGCGCACATCATGTTTTCCCCTCCCTATATTGCCGCTGCCGAGGCAGCCCAGTCCTTGCGCACGCGCGGTTATGCCGTGCTGCAGCCCGAGGACTTTGCCCAGTGGATGGGCCTTAGCGTGAGCGATCTGCATGCCATGGATGCGGACTGGCAGGGTTTGCCGCCCGATGCTTTCCTCAAGGATGGCGGCCGCTATCGCCGTCGTCGCCATTCCTGCTTTGTCAGTGAGGGCGATCAGGTGCAGCAGGTGCCTCACCGTGCCCACTGGCAGCCCGTGGAATACAACGCGCTGCATGGCGGCATGCAGCGCATGTTCGAGCCCATGCTGGAGAGCACGACGACGAGCGCGGCATGGCTGGAGATGATCAATGCTCTGGGTCAGCTGGCCGATCAGGTGTTTTGCACCGACGAGCGGCATGAGCGCTGGTTTGTCGAGGCGCACCAGTTCCGCATCGACACCACGGACGGCATCGGACGGCCCACGCCCGAAGGCGCGCACCGCGACGGCGTCGATCTGGTCGCCGTGCTGCTGGTGGGGCGCAAGGGCGTCAAAGGGGGTGAGACCCGCGTGTTCGAGGCGACCGGCCCCAATGGCCAGCGCTTCACGTTGACCGAGCCCTGGTCCGTGATGCTGCTCGACGATGCGCGCATGATTCATGAGACCACGCCGATTCAACCTGCCGAGCCCAGTGGCGTGCGCGACACGCTGGTGCTGACCTATCGCCGCGGCAACTTCCAGGGTGCCGAGCTCCAGCAGCAGCAGTGCCAGGCCGCTTGAGCTTGATGGAGCCGGACGGCTTTGTTCGAAAAATTTGAGCAAAACTGTAACGTGCTCAATGCATCAAAGTGACGCCCTCGACACTGCATGATGCAGGCTTGTTGCGGCGAAGCTTTCGCCTCTTCGAGCCTTCCCTGCATCCAACAAGCCAGAACAGCTGGCCGACACCACGCCCTGCAGGGCGTGTTTTTTTATATGAATCGCTTTTACGCCCTTAGTATTTCAGTGCTGACCGCTCTTGTCACAGTAGCGGCCTGCAAGCCTTCGCAAGACCGTGCGGCGCAGGCGGCCTACACCAAGGAGCCCACGATCTACTTTCGCAATGGCCTTGAGATTACCCTCGGCGATGCCTCGGTACCGATTCACGGGGTGGAGGAATGCCCTTATGGTCTGGCCGCACCGGCCGGAGCCGTGGTCGAGCTCAATGATGCCAAGTGCATCCGGCTGTCGGACGATACCGAGCAGATTGTCGTGATGCTGGATATGCCGGACGGCATCGTCCAGGAGGAATGGACCGTGCGCCGCGACGCGCCCAGCAAACCCCATGAGCCGGCCTTCAAGAACGTCTCCCTGCTGCGTCCCGACGGCACGCGCATCACGATCACCGACAAGTCCGACACTCTGCTGGACAAGTGCTACGAGTACCAGGCGGCCCATGTCTGCATCTGAGGCAGATGGATTGGTGTGAACTTTAGGGTTGATTCATGTCAACACGCTGAGGCATGATGAAGGCAGACTGCATGCTATTCCAAGAGCGGCATTTGCCCCGGGTCCCTGGTCCGGGCTCCGTGTCGCCTGCAACCTAGAAGGAGAAACATATGTCCATGTTCAATCACATCCTGGTTCCGGTCGACGGCTCCAAGCCCTCCATGCTGGCCGCACGCAAGGCCGCCGAGCTCTCCAAGGTCTTCGGCAGCGCCGTGACGGCGGTGTATGTGGTCGATCCCTATCCTTTCACCGGCGTGGGCGCCGACTTTGCTTATGGCCAGTCGCAGTATCTGAGCGCGGCCACCGCTGAAGCCAACACCGCTCTGGATGCGGTCAAGGCCATCATGGACGAGGCGGGTGTGCCCGTGAAGACTCTGGTGGGTGAGGGTCATGCCGTGCATGAAGGCATTGTGCGCACCATGGAAAGCGTGGGCGCAGACCTTGTCGTCATGGGCTCGCAGGGGCGACGCGGCCTTGAGAAGCTGATGCTGGGCAGCGTCACGCAGCGCGTGCTGGGCGCCGTGCGTGTGCCGGTGCTGGTCGTGCGCGAGTGAGCGTAAGGCGGCGGCCCACGAAGCAACGGCTCCTCAGGGAGCCGTTTTTCTCGTGAGCCAGAGTGCTCAGCGATTGAGCAGCCGGGCCAGCCAGCCTTTTTTCTTGCGCTGCAATTCCAGCTCCTGAAGCACTTCGGCCTTGAGTTGTTCCTTCTGTGCAGCGTGTCCGCTTTCCTTGGACATCATGCGCAGATAGACCTTGGCCGAGTCCACATAGCCATGGTCTTCGTTGCGGATGTGGTTGAACAGCCAGCGCGAGAGCATGCCGTGCAGTTCGGCGGCCACATCCTCACCCGCATCGAAGCGGGTCTGCATCTCGATCACGCGGCGCGTGAACAGCTCGTGCACTTTTTTGTGCGGGCCGGCGAACATATAGCCGGCGCTCTCGATCAGGCTTTCCTCGAAGACGAAGTGCGAGACGGTGTAGTCGATCATCTCGCCGATGACATCGCCCAGCCCTTCGCGATCTGGCGAGCTGCGCAACTCGTAAAGCCTGTTGATGTAATCGACGATGCGGCGGTGCTGCCGGTCGATCTCCGCAATCCCGGTGTCCAGCTCGGGGACCCAGACCAGCAATGCCATGATGTTCTCCAGAAATTCAGGGGTTTCCGGAGAAGTATTCACGAACCTGTCATAGGCCGCATTGATGCAGATCAGGCCTATCCGCGCCGGGCAGGGCGGCGCCAATCCTGCGCGCCGCGTCGGGATGTCACTCGATCTTGGCGCCCGAGGACTCGACGACCTGCTTGGACTGCTTGAAGTCGGCCTGGAACATCTTGTCGAAGTTGGCCACGCTCATGGACTGGGGCTCGGCGCCCTGGGTCAGAATGGCGTCGCGCACCTCGGGCGTGGCCAGCAGCTTGTTCACTTCGACATTGACCTTGGTCACGATGGCTGCGGGCGTGCCCTTGGGCATGAACAGGCCGTACCAGGTGCTCACATCAAAGCCCTTGAGACCGGACTCGGCCAGTGTCGGGGTGTCTGGCAGCGAGGACGAGCGCTTTGCCGAGGTCACGGCGATGGCGCGCAGCTTGCCGGCCTTGATCTGGGCTATGGCCGAGGGTACGGAGGACACCAGCAGATCCACATTGCCGGCCAGTGCATCCATCATCGCGGGGTTGGAGCCCTTGTAGGGCACGTGGGTCAGATGAATGTCCGAGGCCTTTTCCAGCATCACGCCGGCCAGGTGGATGCTGGTGCCGTTGCCGGGCGAGCCGTAGGTGATCTTGGACGGGTTCTTCTTGGCTGCAGCCACCACGTCGGCCAGCGTCTTGTACGGCGAGTTGGTGGCCGTGGCGATCACGATGGGGGTGTAGGCCACATGAGCCACGGGGGTCAGATCCTTGCTGGGGTTCCAGGGCAGGTTCTTGTAGAGGTAGGGGCCAAGGACCACATTGTCCTTCTGGCCCATCACCATGTCATAGCCCGTGGGCGCCGCTTTGACTGCTTCGGTGATGCCGATGGTGCCGCCTGCACCCGCACGGTTGTCGGGCACCACGGTCCATTTGCTGACTTCGGTGAGCTTGTTGGCAATCACGCGCGAGAGGATGTCGGTGCCGCCACCAGGCGGGAACGGCACGATCATGCGCACGGGCTTGTTGGGGTAGTCGGCAGCGGGGTCTTGTGCAGCGGCTGAAAAGCTCAGGCCCGTGCTTGCGATCACGGCTGTGCTGATGAGAATTTGGCGAATCATGAAAAAGAAGCTCCAGAGACGAACGGGGGAGCGCTGGCCCGCAAACAAGGGCGGCGCAGTCGCGGCTGGTACCTGAGCCTTGAGCTCGGAAACCAGAGTCACGGAAGGTGGGCTTTTCGATGATCGGGGACGGTGGTTCCGCCATCAATGGGTATTTGTCTTTACCGGGGAGCGCGAGCCATGCCGTACGGACATGATCGCCATCTGCACACGCTGCACGACAGGGTTGCTGCCGTTGCTAGCACGGGGGCAGCGTACCGATCGGGTGTCGCTGCCGATGTGGCCCACGGGTGCGGATTGTGGTTCTGCGCACAGCCTCAGAGGCTGCTGCAGACCAGTGGAAACATTCTGCCACGCATGAAAGACTTGCCAGGGCTTGGCGCGAGAATAGGCCGCGCCTGCTCCCAGATTATTTGCTTGGTCCAGTCGTTCACAGCAACAGCAGCTGCAGGCGCCTTTAGCCCTTGGTTTGGATCAGGCGGCTGCAGCCATGTTTTGGAGCCCAACCGCTCTGAGTGCGATCTCAAGCCTGGCGTACGTCGGCAACCACTTGGTCGCCGAAGTCCGGTCGTGCCAGCCAGGCCAGCACGCGGGCTGCGGCGTCATCGGCCGAGGTCAGCTGCCCGTTGCTGTGCAGACCTGCAAAACGGCCCACGTCAGGGAAGTCGGTTGAAGCTGGGCTGCGCAGTTGTACCTGCATATCGGTGTCGATGACGCCGGGTGCCAGAGACACAATGCGTGCGCCGTTGGGCTTGGCCGCCTCTTCCAGCGCCACGCAGCTGCTGAACTGGTCCATGCCGGCCTTGGCAGTGCAGTAGCTCGCTTGCGAGGCCATGGCGCGGCGGCCCAGGCCCGAGGAGATATTGAGCACCTTGCGGGGAATCCTCCAGCTCTCGGTTGCTCCGAGAAAGGCTCCGGTCAGGGCCATGGGCGCTTCAAGACCCACGCGCAGGGCATTGATCATATCGGCGGCAGACACCTGGGACAGCGGCGCAATCTGCGGCATGACGCCTGCATTGTTGATCAGGGTGATGCTGGCCCATTCACGGGGATCCATCGTGCCCAGCCAGGTCGCCAGGCGCTGCGCAGCAGCAGCACTTTGTGCCAGGTCCTGTTCCCATTGCAATAGCTGTGCAGGCGTGCTGGCGCTGGAGGCGAGGGCGGCGCTGGTCTTGCGGGCAATACTCAGCAACTGATGGCCTTGTTGCAGCAGCTGCTGTCCCATGGACAGGCCCATGCCGCGAGAGCCACCGGTCAGAATCGTTAAATGCTTTGTCATGCCGGGCATCTTACGGGTGATTGAAGACAGAAAAGAGCAGACCCCGCAAGACTGGCGTCCGGCGGGGTCTGGCGATGACCTCAGATGAGGTCAGTGAGCCTTCAATGACCCAGATAGGCCTTGCGCACCTCGTCATTGCTCAGCAGGTTGACACCGCTGTCCTCCAGCACCACCTTGCCGGTTTCCAGCACATAGCCTCGGTCGGCAATCTGCAGGGCGCGGTTGGCGTTCTGCTCGACCAGGAACACCGTCACGCCCGCTGCGCGGATGGTCTGAATGATCTCGAAGATCTGCGCAATGATGAGCGGCGCCAGGCCCAGTGTGGGTTCGTCCAGCAGCAGCAGGCGCGGCTTGCTCATCAGCGCGCGGCCTATGGCCAGCATCTGCTGCTCGCCGCCGGACATGGTGCCCGAGCGTTGCGCTGCACGCTCCTTCAAGCGAGGAAAGAGCTTGAAGACATGCTCGACGCCGTCGGCGATCTCGGCCTTGTTCAGGAAAAAACCGCCCATCTGCAGGTTCTCGGTCACCGTCAGGTCCTTGAAGACACGACGGCCTTCGGGCGAGATGGCAATGCCGCGGCGCATGATGTGATGGGTGGACATCTGGGTGATGTCCTCGCCCTCGAACAGAATGCGCCCGCCGCTGGCACGAGGGTTGCCGCAGACCGTCATCAAGAGTGAAGTCTTGCCTGCACCATTGCTGCCGATCAGGGTGACGATCTCGCCCTGATCGACATGCAGGCTGACATGATTGACCGCGCAGATCGCGCCGTAGTGGGTGGAGACCTGCTCCAGTTGCAACATATGCTGGCTCATCAGGCCTCTCCCAGATAGGCCTTGATGACCCGTTCATCATTGCGAATCGCCTCGGGCAGGCCCATGGCGATGGGCTTGCCGTATTCCATGACCAGAATGCGCTCGGACACTCCCATGACCAGGCCCATGTCGTGCTCGATCAGCAGCACGGCCACGCCGTACTGTTTGCGCAGATCGTCGATCAGATGCTGCAGGTCCTTCTTCTCCTGCGGGTTCAGGCCGGCGGCGGGCTCGTCCAGCATCAGCACGCGAGGCTTGGTGATCATGCAGCGCGCAATCTCCAGCCGGCGCTGGTGACCGTAGGCCAGATTGCCGGCCTCGCGGTTGGCAAACTGGCGCAGGCCCATCACGTCCAGCCATTGCAGCGCGTTGTCGATCTTTTCCTGCTCGGCACGGCGATAGCCTGGCGTGTTGAACAGGCCGCCGAGCAGCGTGGCGCGCGATTGGCGGTGCTGTGCGACCAGCAGGTTTTCCAGCGCCGTCATGCTCTTGAACAGGCGCACGTTCTGGAATGTGCGCACCACGCCGTGGTTGGCGACCTGGTGGCTGCTGTGGCCTGCAATGCTCTGGCCTTCCAGAACGACCGAGCCGCCTGAAGGCTGGTAGAACCCGCTGATGCAGTTGAATACCGTGGTCTTGCCCGCGCCGTTGGGGCCGATGATGGCAAACACTTCCTGAGGGCGTACGTTAAAGCCCACGTTGTCCACGGCCAGCAGGCCGCCGAAGCGCATGCACAGGTCTTTGACTTCTAGCAAATACTCGCTCATGCGCTTGCCCTGCCTGTGGTTGTAGTTATTGAAATAATAGCGTTCAGGTGCAGCTTCATGACTTCACCTCCACTTGGTGTCGCTTCATGGGCAGCAGGCCCTGGGGGCGCCAGACCATCATCAAAATCATGACCAGACCGAAGATCAGCATGCGGTATTCGGAGAACTCGCGTGCCAGCTCGGGCAGCACGGTCAGGATGATGGCAGCCACGATCACGCCCAGCTGAGAGCCCATGCCGCCCAGCACCACAATGGCCAAAATCAGGGCCGACTCGATGAAGGTGAAGGACTCGGGATTGACGATGCCCTGACGAGCGGCGAAGAAGGCGCCGCCGAAACCCGCGAACATTGCGCCCAGCGTGAAGGCCGAGAGCTTGATTTTCATGGGGTTCAGGCCCAGCGAACGGCAGGCGATTTCATCCTCGCGCAGCGCTTCCCAGGCGCGGCCTATGGGCATGCGGATCAGGCGGTTGCTGATGAACAGCGTCACCATGGCCAGCAGCAGGGCCATCAGATAGACGAAGATCACCATGTGCATGGAGTTGAACTCCAGACCGAAGAACTGATGAAAGGTCGTGCCGTCCTCGGTTAGGGGCGAGCGGGTCATGGGCAGGCCCAGCACCGTAGGCTTGGGGATACTGGAGATGCCGTCGGGGCCGCCCGTGAAACTGGTCAGATTGGTCAGAAGCAGGCGGATGATTTC
This sequence comes from Comamonas testosteroni, assembly GCF_000761245.1. Taxonomy (GTDB): domain Bacteria; phylum Pseudomonadota; class Gammaproteobacteria; order Burkholderiales; family Burkholderiaceae_C; genus Comamonas; species Comamonas testosteroni_C. Next base: position 51,609 of record NZ_AWOR01000099.1, read on the forward strand.
ACCAAAGCCCAGCGTCACGATGGCCAGATAGTCACCGCGCAGGCGCAGCACGGGAAAGCCCAGCACGAAGCCGAACAGGGCCGAGGCAGCACCCGCCAGCGGCAGCGCTTCCCAGAACGTCCAGCCAGCCCAGTGGAACAGCAGCGCATAGGTGTAGGCGCCCACGGCATAGAAGCCCACAAAGCCCAGGTCCAGCAGGCCGGCAAAGCCGACCACCACGTTCAGACCCAGGCCCAGCATGACGTAAATCATGGCCAGAGTCGCGATGTCGACGGCATTGCGGCCAGCGAAGAATGGCCAGGAGGCGGCCATCATCAGCACCACGAAGATGACGACGTTGCGTGTGCCCGACTTCATCTGCGGCATGGCCGGCAGATTGACCTTGGGCAGCTTGCCAGCGAGCAGGGGCTTGAGCATCTGCACGATGAAGATGGCCAGACAGGCCCATCCGGTCATGCTCCAGTTGGGGTTGATGACGGTGCGCACACCGGCGCGCTCCAGGTGCAGGCTGAAGATGGGGGTGACGACGATGGCCGTCATCACGGTGGCGATCAGCGCATCGCGCAAAGCGGCAGAAAAGCTGTACTTCATCAGACTTTCTCCACTTCAGGTTTGCCCAGCAGGCCCGAGGGGCGGAACATCAAGATGGTCACCAGCAGGCCGAAGGCCACGATGTCCTTGTATTCCGACGAGATGTAGGCTGCGGCAAAGGTCTCGGCCACGCCCAGAATCACACCGCCCAGCATGGCGCCGGGGATGGAGCCGATGCCGCCCAGCACGGCAGCCGTGAAGGCCTTGATGCCGGCGAGGAAGCCAATGAAGGGGTTGAGCTTGCCCACGGCCAGCGCAATCAGCACGCCGCCCACGGCGGCCAGCACGGCACCCAGCACAAAGGTGAAGGAGATGACCTTGTTGGTGTCGATGCCCAGCAGATTGGCCATGTGCATATCCTGAGCACAGGCGCGCGAGGCACGGCCCATGCGCGAATGCTTGATGTACATGGTCAGCGCAATCATCAGCACCACGGTCACCGCGATGATGAGCACGCGGGTATAGGGGATGAAGACCTCGAAATTTCCCATGTGGAAATTGATGGCGCCCGGCAGCAGCGAAGGCACGGCCATATCGCGCGCGCCCTGGCCCAGGGCCACCCAGTTCTGCAGGAATATGGACATGCCGATGGCCGAGATCAGTGCTACCAGACGCGGGCTCTGGCGCACGGGCTTGTAGGCCACCTGTTCGACGACCAGGCCATAGACTCCGGTGACGAAGACGGCCACCACCAGCATCAGGCCGATCATGGCCCAGACCGGCAGACCGCTTTGCGTGCCAATCGCCGAAAGCGTCACGAGGCCTATATAGGCCCCGATCATGTAGATGTCACCGTGTGCGAAGTTGATCATGCCGATGATGCCGTAGACCATGGTGTAGCCAATGGCGATCAGGGCGTAAATGGCTCCGAGTGAGAGCCCGTTGAATAACTGTTGTATCAGCTGGGGGAGAAAGTCTGACATGTAACGCCACCCTTGAAACAGGAAAAGGCCCGAGGGCCAGATAACAAACATCCGGAGGCATGGCCCCTGCCATTGCCTCCGGAGAGAGTGGTGGAATTACTTGGCGAGCGATTTGCTGCCGTCCTTGTGCCACTGGAAGACCTGGAAATCGAAGGAGTTCAGGTCACCTTGCTTGTTCCAGGACACGGGGCCGAGCACGGTGTCCACGCCGGTGGATTTGTGCATCCAGTCCGCCACCTTGGCGGGGTTGTCGCCAGCGGCCTTGATGGCGGCCAGCAGCGATTGAGTTGCGGCAAACGAAGTCAGCTGGAAGGCACCCGAGGCATTGCGCTTCTTGTCCTGGAAGGCCTTGACCACGGCTGCGTTCTTGGGGTTGGCGGCAAAGTCGGCGGGCAGGGTCACCAGCATGCCTTCGACGGCTGGGCCGGCAATGGCGTTGACTTCGGGGTTGCCCACGCCTTCAGGGCCCATCATCTTGACCTTCAGACCTTGCTCGGCAGCCTGACGCAGCAGCAGACCCATTTCGGGGTGGTAGCCGCCGTAATAGACAAAGTCCACGCCTGCGCCCTTGAGCTTGGTGATGACGGCGGAGTAGTCGCTGTCACCGGCGTTGATGCCCTCGAACAGGGCCACGTCGATCTTGGCCTTCTTCAGGTCGTCACGCACGGAAGAGGCAATGCCCTGGCCGTAAGACTGCTTGTCGTGCAGCACGGCAACCTTTTTGGGCTTGAGCTTCTCGGCAATGAACTTGGCGGCCGCCGGGCCTTGCTGGTCGTCACGGCCAATGGTGCGGAAGATGAAGTGGTAGTTCTTGCCGTCGGTCAGAGCGGGCGAGGTCGCAGAAGGAGTGACGACCACCACGCCTTCGTTGTTGTAGATGGGGGCTGCGGCAATCGAGGCACCCGAGCAGACGGGGCCGACCACATAGCCGATCTTGCTGTTGACCACGCGGTTGGCTGCAACAGGGCCCTGCTTGGGTTCGCAGGCATCGTCCACAGGTACCAGCTCGATCTTCTTGCCATTGACACCGCCAGCGGCATTGGCCATTTCAACGGCGGTGGTGGCGCCTTCCTTGACCATGTCGCCGTACTGAGTCAGCGCACCGGTGGTGGGGATGACCAGGGCGATCTTGATTTGTGCATGCGCGGTGGAGACCAGGGCGGCACCAGCCAGGCCCAGGGCGGCAACAACGGTTTGCATGCGGAACGGAATGCTCATAAGGACTTCCTTAATCTCGAGAGATATTCGAAAAGCGCGATTGCTGCCATAGCAGTTCGCGCAAAGAAGCTCAGATTAATCGAGTGGTCAACGAAGGCAACAGGGTATGCAGGGGCTGGTGCAGGCTTTCGGTTTTTGCTATGTCGTGCATAGCAGCTAGTACGCAAGGGCTATGGCTCAGCCTACATTTGTGATGTCTATGCACAGTCCAGGCCTGAACGGTGCTGCAAGTGTCTGCATCAGCGATCTTTTTGTGCAGATTCCTGTCCTGCCTCAGTGCAGTGCTGAAGGGTTTTTTGTTGCGGCGCGGCAACGTTGAGCGCTTGACGGCTGCTGCCGATTTGATAGAGCTTAAAAAAGAGGCTCGCTTTTTAGCTGCAGCAGTCCACCGGTGACCGGGTGCGCCAGCTCCAGTGCTGCAGCATGCAGCAACAGGCGTGGGCTGGCGCTGACCACTGCTTCGCTGGCGTATAGCGCATCGCCCAGCATGGGGTGGCCTATGGCAGCCATATGCAGGCGCAATTGATGGGTGCGGCCCGTCAGCGGGCTCAGCAGCACGCGGGTGCAAGGCTTTCCCAACTGTTCGGTGTGCTCCAGCACCAGCCATAGCGTCTGGCTGCTTTTGCCGGTTTCGTGGTCGATGACACGCAGCGGTCGACGCTCCCAGTCGGCCGCTATCGGCAGGTCTATCAGTTGCCAGCCCCTGGCATCCGCTGCTTCGCTGTGCGCCTGCAACTCACCTGCCACTACGGCGATATAGCGTTTGTCGACCTTGCGCTCGGCAAAGGCCTGGCTGAGCTGGCGTTGGACGGCCGGATTTCGAGCCATGACGACCAGACCCGATGTGGCCTGATCGAGGCGGTGCACGACCAGTGCATCGCCGAAATGCTGGAGGGCGCGCAGGCTCAGGCAGTCTTGCTTGTCGGGGCCGCGACCGGGCACGCACAACAGGCCAGAGGGCTTGTCAAGCACCAGCAGGTACTCGTCTTCATACACACAGTTCAACGCACTCATTCAAACAGCTATCGATTGTTTCAGGGGTTGAGCAGTTCATGCACAGTGGCGCAGAACTCCTGCACATCGTTGGGCTTGTGGATCAAGGCTCGGGCTCCGGCGGCAATCGCGGCCTGCTCGATTTCTGCCGTCACATAGCCGGAGGCAAGTGCCACGGGCAGTTGCGGGCTGATCTGCAGAGCCTGTCTGAGCAGGTCCAGACCGCTGAAGCCGGGCATGTTGTAGTCGGTGACTATGAGGTCAAAGCGCTGTGGCTCCTCATGCAGAGCAGCCATGGCCTCATGAGGATCGGTAAAGCCCGAGACTTCATAGCCGCGCCGGCGCAGCAGGCGCTGAAACAGAAAGACCAGAGCCTGATCGTCGTCCACATACATGACATGGCTGGCGCGCGTGGCCAGGACCGGTTCGGGCGGTGGGGCTTCGGGCTTGTCCATGCGCATGGGCGGCAGCGCACAGTGGCTGGAAGTCGGGTCGCTGAGAGGAAAGTACAGCGTGAAGCAACTGCCCTGACCCAGTTCGCTGTGTACATCGACAGCGCCGCCATGGGTGCGCATCACGCCATGCACGACCGAGAGCCCCAGGCCTGTGCCCTGGCCGACCGGTTTGGTGGTGAAAAAAGGCTCGAAGATGCGCCTCTGAGTCACGACGTCCATGCCGGGGCCAGAGTCCTGCACCATAAAGACCAGGTATTCGGCCACGGCCAGACCCAGGCGCTCGCATTGGTAGCTGTCGGGAGCAATGCGCATGGCACGCATCTGGATGACGCCGCGCTGACTTCCAATGGCCTGCATGGCGTTGTTGCAGAGATTGAACAGCGCCTGTTCCACCTGAGTGGGGTCGGCCAGCAGCGGCGGCAGGTCGCCGGACTCCTGCACCTGAAGCTCTATGGAGGGAGGCAGAGTCACGCGCAGCAGGCGAGCCGTGTCGGACATGACTTCCTGCACCTGAACCGGACGGCGTTCAGGCAGGTCATTGCGGCTGAAGGTCAGAATCTGGCGCACCAGATCTCGGGCGCGGCGACCGGCTTTTTCGATCTCGCGCAGGCTTTCCATGGCAGCCGGGTTGCCGCAGCTATCGGCCTTGGCCAGCTCCACATTACCCAGGATTGCGCCCACGATGTTGTTGAAGTCGTGGGCAATCCCGCCGGCCATGGTGCCCACGGCCTGCATCTTGTGGGATTCGCGCAGCTGGGTCTCCAGCACATTGCGCTGGGCTTCGGCGCGATTGCGGCTGGTCAGGTCGCGCGCAAAGATGGTGGTGGTGTCGCCGCTGCTGTGGTGCTCGAAGGAGACGCTGATTTCCATCGGAATCTCACGCCCCGAGAGGGTCAGACCCGTCATCTCGCCCAGCACGGCCTGTGTGGTCAGCGAGGAAAAAGCCAGCGCCCGAGCAGCATCGGGTAAAAAGCGCTCCAGCGGGCTGCCCAGGGCATCCTGAGGCGAGCACAGAAACAGGGCGGCTGCCGTGGGGTTGAAGACGGTGATGCGCTGGTGCTGATCGACGCAGATGATGGCGTCCAGCGCGGAGTTGATGACCGACTCCAGCCGTCTCTCGCTGGCATAAAGCTGTTGGTTGCGCTCTTGCAGCGCCTTGCGCTCGGCAAGCAGCGGGCCCTGATTGACAACGGCACACAAATACTGCCAGGTGGCCGGGCCGTTTTGCTGGGGCACGACCACGCCGGCCACATGCAGGTCGCCGCAGAGCTCGAACTCTTCGGTGATCTGGAACAGCACCTCGTGTACCTCGGCGCGCCCCACCGCTTTGGCCTGCTCGAAGGCTGTGGTCACGCGCTGTGCGTCGTTGACATGCACAAAGGGCTTGAAGTTGATCAGCAACCGGTCTTTTTCGCTGGGCTGAAATGCGCGGTGAGCCATGGCATTGGCCTGGACCACCATATCGTATTCATCCACCACCAGCAGCGGCAGCGGAATGCTTGCAAACAGCGTTTCAAACCGCTCCGATGCGCTCTCGGCCACGGCCTGGCTGTAATTGAGCACCTCGTTTTGCAGCTCCAGCTCGTGCTGGTAGTTGCGCAACTCCGCCACCAGGGCCTGCAGCGGGTCTTCATCCTCCGGCACCAATGGCTGGGTGTTGGCGCTCAGGCCTAGCGGCACAGCACCGGGGGCCAGCAGGACATGCAGAGGCAGGCCGCCATCAATGACAGGCAGCAAGGGTGGGGGAGTGGGTTCAGAGGAGCTCATGAGACAGGCGCAAGACCTCGGCAGTGTAAGCCGGTCCCTGCACTTGCCCTTGAAAAAGGCGGGCAGTCAACCGGTATTGAGGCAACTCGATGCGCGGTTTGGCGGCAGCAACGCAGATTGCATTGATGGTGTGAATGCACTCACTGCCGGCGAACAGCGATGGGTTGGCAGGTGTTCAGCATTGATTGTGCATAAAAAAGCCAGTGCGGCAGAGCGCACTGGCTTGGGGTGGAGACCTTGGCTATCAGTCTTCGTAGGCGTCCATGGGCACGCAGCTGCAAAACAGATTGCGGTCACCATAGACGTTATCCACGCGGCCCACGGGGCTCCAATACTTGGCGCGGCGCAGGGCAGGCACGGGATAGGCGGCGGTTTCGCGGCTGTAGCCATGTTGCCAGTCCGCGGCCAGCAAGGCCTCTGCCGTATGGGGGGCGTTCTTGAGCGGGTTGTCATCCCGGGGCAGTCTGCCGGCCTCCACCTCGGCAATCTCGGCGCGGATGGCGATCATGGCCTCGATGAAGCGGTCCAGCTCATGCAGGCTTTCACTCTCGGTCGGCTCCACCATCAGCGTGTTGGGCACGGGAAAGGACAGCGTGGGTGCATGGAAGCCGTAGTCGATCAGGCGTTTGGCCACGTCCTCGGCCATCACGCCGCAGCTGTCCTTGAAGTGGCGCAGATCCACGATGCATTCATGGGCCACGTGACCATACTCGCCCGCGTAGAGCGTGGGGAAGTGGTCCTTGAGCCGCACGCTGATGTAGTTGGCGTTGAGTATGGCGGTCTCGGTCGCCAGTTTCAGGCCCGGCTCGCCCATCATGCGGATATACATCCAGCTGATCGGCAGAACGGCGGCATTACCTAGAGGCGCTGCGCTGACGGCACCCACCTGGCGGACGTCGCCTGCAGTGGCATGCCCCGGCAGAAAGGGCACCAGATCTTCGACCACGCACACGGGACCGACGCCCGGGCCGCCACCGCCGTGAGGGATGCAGAAGGTCTTGTGCAGGTTCAGATGGCTGACATCGCCGCCGAACTCGCCGGGCGCGGCAAGACCTACCAGGGCATTCATATTGGCCCCGTCCACATAGACGCGGCCGCCATGGCTGTGCACCAGCTGGCACAGCTCCTTGACCTCGGTCTCGAACACGCCGTGCGTGCTGGGGTAGGTGATCATGATGCAGGCCAGATTGGCGCTGTGCTTCTCACAGGCCAGCTTCAGATCCGCCATGTCCACGTTGCCGTTTTCGTCGCATTGGGTGACCACGACCTGCAGGCCCACCATTTGCGCGCTGGCCGGGTTGGTGCCGTGGGCGCTGCTGGGAATCAGGCAGATATTGCGGTGCGCCTCGCCGCGTGATTCATGGAAGGCCTTGATGGCCAGCAGACCTGCGTATTCACCCTGGCTGCCTGCATTGGGCTGCAGGCTGATGCCCGCGTAGCCCGTGGCCTGACACAGCCAGTCGCGCAACTGCTGGTCCAGCTCGGCATAGCCTTGCAGCTGGCTGGCGGGAGCAAACGGGTGGATGTCGGCGAACGCTGGCCAGGTGATGGGAATCATCTCGCTGGTGGCATTGAGCTTCATGGTGCAACTGCCCAGCGGGATCATGCTGCGGTCCAGGGCCAGGTCCTTGTCGCTGAGGCTGCGGATATAGCGCAGCATAGCGGTTTCGGAGTGGTGGGTGTTGAAGACCGGGTGGCTCAGATAGGTCGTGCTGCGCTGCAGGGATTCGGGGATCAGCGAGGTCGGGCCCTCGTCCATGGCCTCGATGGTGGGCAGAGCCTGGCCCTCCTGGGCAAAGATGCTCCAGATCAGCTCGACATCGGACCGGGTCGTGGTTTCGTCCAGGCTGATGCAGAGATATTCATTCCAGGCCTTGCGTAGATTGACCCCCCGGGATACGGCACGAGCCGCCAGGGCATCGGTCGCATCCCGGGTATGCAGACTCAGTGTGTCGAAGGCTGTGTCGTGGTGACGGGCGCTGAAGCCCAGCCGGGCCAGGCCCCGGCTCAGGATCGCCGTCAGGCGCGCTACCCGCTGGGCAATGCGCTTCAGTCCCTGGGGGCCGTGGTAGACGGCATACATGCTGGCGATCACGGCCGGCAGGACCTGGGCCGTACAGATATTGGACGTCGCCTTTTCGCGGCGGATATGCTGCTCACGTGTCTGCAGCGCGAGGCGATAGGCGGGCTTGCCATGCGCATCGACGCTGACGCCCACCAGGCGACCAGGCAGGCTGCGCTTGTATTCGTCGCGGCAGGCCATGAAAGCTGCGTGCGGGCCGCCTGCGCCCATGGGCATGCCGAAGCGCTGGCTGTTGCCCACGACAATATCGGCATCCCATTGGCCGGGCGGTGTCAGCAGGGTCAGGGCCAGCAGGTCGGTTGCCACGATGGCGGCCGCCTGCTTGGCGTGAATGGCTTGCACATCGGCCTTCCAGTCCACGATCCAGCCGCTGGAGGCCGGGTACTGGATGACGGCTGCAAACAGGTCGCCCGCCAGCGCGGCCTCCCACTCCTGCTGGCTGTTGGCGATCACCACTTCGATGCCGATCGGCCGGGCGCGGGTCTCGATGACTTCAATCGTTTGCGGGTGCAGATCGCCGGCCAGCACGATGCGATGGCTTCTGGATTTGACAGAGCGCCTGGCCAGCGTCATGGCCTCTGCGGCTGCCGTGGCTTCGTCCAGCATCGAGGCATTGGCAATCGGCATGCCGGTCAGGTCGGTCACCATGGTCTGGAAGTTGACCAGTGCCTCCATGCGTCCCTGTGAAATCTCGGCCTGGTAGGGGGTGTAGGCCGTGTACCAGGCGGGGTTTTCGAGGATGTTGCGCAGGATGACGCCCGGCGTGTGCGTGCCGTAGTAGCCCTGGCCGATAAAGCTCTTCAGAACCTGGTTCTTGCTGGCGATGGCCTTGAGTTCGGCCAGCGCGGCGGCTTCGGTAATCGGCGGCGGAAGATCCATGGGCCTGGCACGAGCGATGGAGTCGGGCATCACATCGCGAATCAAGGCGTCCAGCGAGGGCTTGCCGATGGCGGCCAGCATTTTTTGCTGCTCCTCGGCGTCCGGGCCTATGTGACGGGGGATGAATTCGTGGCTGTTTTCCAGCGCTTGCAGCGAAGCGACGGGGGCGGGAGGCGACATCAGCATGGGAGGGACCTATTCTCAAATACTGTGACTGACGGTTTGCATGCCAGGCATGCGTGAATGCGGTATGCCTGAAGGCATACAGCCGGTGCTTCAAGCAGCGCTGACCTGTTCCAGCGCGGTGTTCATCAGGGCCAGGCGTTCGCTTTCCTGGTCGGCATATTCCCAATCGGGATATTTGCTGCGTGCCACCGTGTTCAGCCATTGCTGGCAGGCCAACGCAAGCAGGGCCTGCTTGTGCAGATCGGCATCGATGCGGCCTGCGATCTTGAGCTGACCAAAGGCGGTGGCCACGTGGGCGCGACAGACCGAGCGCAGATAGCTCTGGTTCATGTCGTCGCTGGCCAGCCATTGGGCCTTGGCCGCTTCGTCATGAGCCAGCATGTCCTGGGGCACGGGCAGATCCCAGTCGCTCAGTTGCTGACGCAGAAAGCGCAGGGTCTTGGCGGGCTTGCCGTCCGTCTGCTCCTGGTACCACTCTTCAAGTGCGGCCAGTGTGTCGCTGCCGTCATCGTTGCCGAAGGGGCTGAAGTCGTCACCGCAGTCGTAATAGAAGTCCTGGGCCGCGATGCGCGCAAAGGCCGGGTGACTGGTCTCGCGGGCGAGGCCGACGTCCGGATCGTCGAAATACAGAATGGTGCTCATGGCTGCATGCAAAAACGGCCTTCGCAATGCGAGGGCCGTTGATACGCTTAGTTGTCCTTGGCGAAATCGTTGTAGGCGGTCTCTTCCATCAGACCTTCGAGCTCGCCCACATTGCTCATCTTGACCTTGAAGAACCAGCCCGCAGCCAGCGGGTCGCTGTTGGCGAGCGACGGGTCATCGCGCAGGGCTTCGTTGACTTCGACGATCTCGCCGGTCACGGGCATGTAGACATCGGCAGCGGCCTTGACGGACTCGACCACGCCAGCCACATCGCCGGCCTTGAAGGAGGATCCCACGGTAGGCAGGTCCACAAACACCACATCGCCCAGCGCATCCTGTGCGTGTACGGTGATGCCGACGATGGCGGCATTGGTGTCAGCGGCGTTGATCCACTCGTGTTCTTTGGAATACTTGATGCTCATGGAAAGCTCCAGATGGGGGATTCAGGGGAATCGGGTGTTGTTTGAGAAAGGTCCAGCTCGCACTTTAGCGGTGTTCTGGCCGCTGTTTGGCAAACTGGCCCGTCTCATGCGCGGCGGCAGACCTAGCCGCGGTAGTAGCGGGTGGGAACGAAGGGCGTGGCGACCACCTTCATGGGCACGGGCTTGCCGCGCACCATGGCGAAGATTTCCGTATCGATGGCGGCATAGTCGGGCTCGACATAGGCCAGCGCCACAGGCTGGTTGAGCGTGGGGCTGAGCAGACCGCTGGTGATGTGGCCGATATGCTGTCCGTCCATGTTTTCCAGCACGGCGGGCTCGCGCACGGGAATGCGCTCCAGCGCGATCAGACCCACGCGCTTGCGGCGCAGCGACTGAGGGTTCTGCAATTGCTCCAGCACGATGGCCGCACCGGGAAAACCGCCCTCGCGCTCGCCGCCGCTGCGGCGCACCTTCTGCATGGCCCAGTTCAGCGCGGCTTCCACCGGCGTGGTGCTGGTGTCTATGTCGTTGCCGTACAGGCAAAGTCCGGCTTCTAGGCGCAGCGAGTTGCGCGCGCCCAGACCGATGGGTGCCACCTCGGGCTGCGCCAGCAGAGCTTCGGCAAAGGCTTCGGCAGCTTCGCCGGGCAGGGAGATTTCAAAACCGTCCTCGCCCGTATAGCCGCTGCGCGTGATGTAGAGCGCATGGCCTTGCCAGTCGAAGTGATTGCCGGTCATGAAGACCAGTTGCGTCACACCGGGAATCAGACGCGAGAGCGCCGCAGCGGCTTGCGGGCCTTGCAGGGCCAGCAGGGCGCGCTCGGGCAGTGGGACGACCTCGCAGCGGCTGGCGATGCTGCTCTTGATATGAACGATATCGGCCTCTTTGCAGGCACCGTTGACGATGAGGAACAGATCATCGCCGCGGTTGACGAACATCAGATCGTCCAGAATGCCGCCTTGCTCATTGAGCAGCAGGCCGTAGCGCTGCTTGTGCAGGCCCAGGTCCATGACATCGACGGGCATCAGCGATTCGAGCGCGGCAGCGGCATCGGGGCCGCGCAACAGCAGCTGGCCCATGTGCGAGACATCGAACAGGCCGGCGGCCTTGCGCGTGTGCAGATGCTCGGCCATCAGGCCTTGAGGGTATTGCACGGGCATTGAGTAGCCGGCAAACGGCACCATGCGGGCACCCAGCTTCTGGTGCAGGGCAAACAGCGGCGTGGAACGCAGATCGGAAGAAGTGGCAGCAGCAGTCACAGGCAAGCGCTCCGGTGGTCAAAACCAAATGAGTGGCCATGCATGACTGAGCCATGCTTGGCGGGCTTGCCCTGCTGTCCGCTTTACCTGAGAGATTCACTGCACGCATTGCATCGGGCAGTTTGCTCCTTCGGTGGATGCCAGCGCACATACGAAATGACGGCCTGCATCTCTCTCCAGCAAGGGACGCTGCAGGTTTGCACACCTTGCAGCGCTTGTCAGTCCTTTTGCCTGAGCGTTTTGACACCGGGTGGGGCGTCTGCGCCTTCGGCGGTGCGAGGCAGCTTCAAGCTGCCGGCACTCTCTCCTGACGTTGACGATTCTAGCGGTGGGCAGGGTGCCTGCACCACCGCAATGAATGGATTTTGGGGTTTTCGAGCACAGATCGTCGGAATTGAGCTTGCGCTTTCACTGCGGTTCCGTGTTCATGGTGGGCGTGCGAGGGACATCGACCTCTTGGCGTGGAAACACCAGTTGGTAGGGCTGCTCGAAGCAGGCCGTCACGGCCTGGCCCTGGCGCATGCCGGGCTTGAACTTCCAGCGTTCGAGCGAGCGCATGATGGACTTCACGATGCGGGGATCGGTATCGGCGGGCTGATAGGCCACACGGCCGAGCTGACCCTGAGCCGTGACTTCCAGGCGGAAGACCACCGTGGTTTCCAGCCCGTTTGGAAACCAGTGGGCGCTGATGAAAGGCGTGGTGTGACGGCGTGGCCGGGGTTGCTGATCGAGCTGGGCGGGAGGTGTGCAATCTGCATTGATCCAGGCAGGCCATTCCATGCTCTGTGGACGCTTTGGAGATGCCGCCGGGGCAGGTGTCAGCTCCGGCTTTGGGGAAACCGTGTCTGGTGTGTCGGCTCTCGCAAGCGGCTTGGGCTGGCTGTCATCAGGAAGGCTGGAGCAGGCGCCGAGCAGCAAGCTGAGCAGAGAAGCGGCGGCAAGGTGTGGGGTGCGCGTAAAGTCCATGAGCGCATTGTCGGCCATGTTTGTCGGCCATGTCGGCAGCGCTTTCAGGGTTGCGCCGGGCGCAGGTCCAGTCCCTTGCTGTCGGCCTCGGCGCAGGCGCGCCACCAGGCCGAGCCCGCATGCGGAGCGCCCAGGTCCAGGCGCTCGCCCATCATGGGCGTGGCGATCTCTATGCCGTGCTGTCTGCCCAGACTCAGGATCTGCTCGAACGGGTCCCACCAGGCATGCATGGCGAGGTTGAAGGTGCCGTTGTGTATGGGCAGCAGCCATTGGCCGCCGAGATCCCGGTGGGCCTGCACGGTCTGGGCCGGATGCATATGGACATAGGGCCAGTGGGCGTCGTAGGCACCGGTCTCCATCAATGTGACATCGAAGGGGCCGAAGCGCCTGCCGATTTCGGCAAAGCCGTCGAAGTAGCCGCCATCGCCGCTGAAGAAGACGCGCAGCGGCCTGTCGGCCTGGCGGTCTTCTATGGTCCAGGAAGCCCATAGGGTGCGGTTGCCGTCGCGCAGGCTGCGTCCCGAGAAATGCTGGGCGGGCGTGGCCGTGAAACGCAGGCCGTCGACCTCGCTGCCCTGCCACCAGTCGTGCTGCACGATCTTGTCGGCCGGCACGCCCCAGGCTGCCAGTCTGTCTCCCACACCCAGAGGGCAGAGAAACACTCCCACCTTGGGCGCGAGCACGCGAATGCTGGCACGGTCCAGGTGGTCGTAGTGGTCATGCGAGAGCAGCACGCCGCGCAGGGCCGGCAACTCGTCCAGGGCAATCGGCGGGGCATGAAAGCGCTTGGGGCCGGCAAACGATAGCGGCGAGGCACGCTCGGAAAACACGGGATCCGTCAGCCACCAGCCGCCGCGCAGCTTCATCAGCAAGGTCGAATGGCCCAGGCGATACAGGCTGCGTTCGGGCGCGAGGTCCAGCTCGGCCGTGCTCAGCGACAGCACCGGCAGCGCCTTGCCCGGCTCGGAATCGGCCGGCTTGTTGAAGAAGAACTTCCAGAGCGTCCCTGCATCGGGCTTGGGGCCGTCGGCCGGACGTGGATGTGTGTTGCGAAAGCGCCCGCTCGAGTACTGAGGCGAGTCCTCGTAGTCGGCGATGGGGGTGGAGAGGCTTGGTTTGCGAAACAAGATCGGACGCCTTAGTAAGACATTTGCTGCAGTTTGGGACGGTTTGCCGCGCTGCAAGAGCCGGCTTGCGAGAGGCCGTATCGCCGGGGCGGCCATTCCAATGATCCGATGGGGTGAATGCGACACTCGCTGCCTGAGGAGCAAATACACATGAATCCCATGGTTCGCAATCTGGAGAGCATGCTGGCGGCCGGCAAGGACGGTGCGCTGCTGCGCTATACCCTGGGCAAGGCCTATGCCGACGACGAGCAGATGGCGGTGGCGCGCGAGCATCTGCGCAAGGCCACGGCACTGGATGCCGAATACTCCGTCGCCTGGAAGCAGCTGGGCAAGGTGGAGCTGGCGCTGGGTGATGCGCAGGCGGCGCGAGCCGCCTGGCAGCAAGGGCTGAGCTGTGCCCAGGCCAAGGGCGATGCCCAGGTCGTCAAGGAGTTGCAGGTGTTTATGCGACGCCTGGACAAGCAGGCTGACGGCGCTTAGGAACTATCAAAAAAATAGCTGAAAGCGCTTTTGCATCAAGCGCTTTCAGCCAATTTGGTCTGATGTTAATCAGTGTGCGCCGGCGGCCGCGTCGGCGCCTCCTGCGGCAGCGGCCGGGCGCTTGGTGAACCAGATCAGCACGATCAGGCTCAGGAACAGGAAGGACGATGCCAGAAAGATGTCGTCGGCGGCCCGCGTGAAGGCCTGCTGATCGATCAGCCGGTTGATCTGGGCATAGGCCTGCTCGGCGCTCATGCCTGCTGCCTGCAGGTTTCTGACCGTGCTCGCAAACGTGCCCTGGCCCTGCACCAGCAGCTCGGTCAGATGCGCATGGTGCATGGAGGCCCGGCTTTCCCAGAGCGTGGTGGCAATCGAGGTGCCCATGGCGCCCGCCGTGATGCGCACGAAGTTGGACAGGCCTGCTGCGGCAGGAATGCGATCCGGCGTCAGCCCGCTCAGCGTGATGGTGGTCAGCGGAATGAAGAAAAAGGCCATTGCGCCGCCCTGAATCAGCGTGGGAATCAGGATATGGGCGAAATCGGTCTCCACGGTGAACTGCGAGCGCATCCACAGCACCATGGCAAACACGATGAAGGCAATGGTTGCCATCTTGCGCGGATCCCAGACACCGACCTTGCGGCCCACCATGGGCGTGAGCAGGATGGCCAGCAGGCCCACCGGGGCCAGGGCCAGGCCGGCCGAGGTGGAGGTGTAGCCCATCCATTGCTGCAGCCACAGCGGCAGCAGCACCACATTGCCGAAGAACAGGCCATAGGCGATCGACAGCGCGATCGAGCCGGCCGCAAAGTTGCGCCGCTTGAACAGGCGCAGATCGACGACGGGATGGGCGTCGGTCAGCTCCCAGACCACGAACACGGCAAAGGCCACCACGGCAATCACCGCAAAGGCGATGATTTCATTGGAGGCAAACCAGTCCAGCTCCTTGCCCTTGTCCAGCATCAGCTGCAGTGCCGCCACCCAGAGCACGAGCAGGGACAGGCCCACGGTGTCGATAGGCAGCTTGCGCGTGGGCGTTTCGCGGTTGCGGTAGATGCTCCAGGTCATGAGGGCCGAGAGCAGGCCCACGGGCACATTGATGTAGAAGATCCAGGGCCAGGAAATGTTGTCCGTGATCCAGCCGCCCAGCAGCGGCCCCACCACGGGCGCGACCAGCGTGGTCACGCCCCAGAGCGATAGCGCCACACCGGCCTTGGCGGGCGGATAGCTGGACAGCAGCAGGGTCTGCGACAGCGGAATCATGGGGCCGGCCACGGCGCCTTGCAGCACACGGAACAGCACCAGCATCTCCAGCGAGGAGGCAAAGCCGCAGAGCCAGGAGGTCAGCACGAACAGCAGCACGCTCATGGTGAACAGGCGCACGGCGCCGAAGCGCTGGGTGAGCCAGCCCGTCAGCGGCACGGAGATGGCATTGGCCACACCGAAGCTGGTGATGACCCAGGTGCCCTGGCTGGGGCTGACGCCCACATCGCCGGAGATGGCCGGAATGGCCACGTTGGCGATGGAGGAGTCCAGCACGTTCATGAAGGTGGCCAGCGATAGTGCCAGCGTGCCCAGAGCGAGCTGCGCGCCCTTGAGAGGGGCGATGGCAGGCGGCATGGGGCGGGCCGCCGGAGCCGGTGGCGAGGCGCCCGCTCCGGGGTCGTCAGAGGTCGTGGAAGTCATGGCTGATTCCGCGTCTTATTGCGCAGCTTGGGCTGCGGGCTGGGCGGGCTGAGCGGGTGCGGCCGGGGCGGGCAGATCGGCCAGCTGGGTCAGCGCCGGCAGCTTGTCGCCCGCGATGATGTGCTGGATGCGCTGCTCGGCCTGGGCCAGGCTGCCGTCATAGACCGTGGTCTGGGCCACGGGCTCGGTGCGCGGCGTGCTGGCCAGGGCCTGGCCGTCCTTGTCGCGGATGTCGACCTTCACGTCCATGGACAGGCCCACACGCAGCGGGTGCTGCTTGAGCGCTTCGGGCTCCAGGCTGATGCGCACGGGAACGCGCTGCACCACCTTGATCCAGTTGCCCGTGGCGTTCTGCGCAGGCAGCAGCGCAAACGCCGCACCCGTGCCCGCGCCCAGGCCCACGACCTTGCCTTCGTACGTGGTCTTGTCGCCGTAGACATCGGCGGTCAGCTCCACCTTCTGGCCCATGCGCAGATCGGCCAGCTGGCTTTCCTTGAAGTTGGCGTCCACCCAGAGCTTGTGCAGATCGACCACTGTTAGCAGCGGCGAGCCGGCGGCCACGCGCTGGCCCAGTTGCACGCCGCGCTTGGCCACAAAGCCGTCCACGGGCGCGATCAGGCGTGTGCGCTGCAGGGCCAGATAGGCTTCGCGCACCTTGGCTGCGGCCGCCATGACGGCGGGGAAGTCCTCGGCCGTCGCTCCCTTGGTCTGGGCTTCGGCGGCTGTCAGCTGGGCCTTGGCCGCGCGCACAGCGGCTTCTGCGGCCGCCACGGCGTTGCTGGCGGCCGTGGCCAGGGCCTTGGCATGGTCAAACTCTTCCTTGCCCACGGCACCGGTGGCCGTAAGCGGGCGGCGGCGCGCCACATCGTCGTTGGCCTTGGCGGCATCGGCCTTGAGGCGCAGCAGATCGGCTTCGCGCTGGGCCACCTGGGCGGCCAGCGGGGCGTTGTTGGCGTACAGGGTGCGAGTCTGGCGCGCGGTCTGGGCCAGTTGCGACTCGGCCTGGGCCAGTTGCACCAGATAGTCGGCAGGGTCCAGTTGCACCAGCAATTGGCCGGCCCTGACATAGTCGGTATCGTCGGCGCCGATGCTGATCACGGTGCCGCCGACCTGGGGCGTGATCTGCACCACGTTGCCGGCCACATAGGCGTTGTCCGTGGTCTGGTAGTTGCGGGCCACCATCCAGTGCCAGCCGCCCCAGGCGATGGCGGCCACGGCGACGACGGCCGCCACGATGGTCAGGCCCTTGCGGCGGCCCGCAGGGTTGGCGCTGGGTGTGGCTGCCGCAGGAGCTTGGGGAGCGTTCTGAGTAGGCTTGGTGTCGGTCATGATGTTGGCGCTTTGTTATCTGTGAAGCGGTTTTGCGCTATTGAAAAAGAGGAGCTGCTAACGCTTGTAAATAAAGGAATTGAAGGTGTTTTCACCTTGAATTCGTTAGTAGGAAAGCGATAGAAGCTATTGATTTTGTTGAGTGCGGTGTTTATTGCAGAGCAACGGCCGAGGTGTCGTCGCTCCAGCCGCCGCCCAGGGCTGCGGCCAGGGCCACACGGGTGTCCAACTCGCGTGCCTGCAGGTCCACGGCCAGGCGACGCTGGTTGATGAGCTGGGTTTCGGTGTTGAGCACGGTGATCTGGCTGCCCAGGCCGGCCTGATAGCGCTGCACGGCAAAGTCATAGGCCCGCTCGGCCTTGGATAGCGACTCGGTTTGCAGCTGCTGCTGGCGCTGCAGCGATTGCACGGAGGCAATGGCGTCGCCCGCCTGTTTGACGGCATCGAGCACGGCGCCGTTGTACTGGGCGATGACAGTGTCTAGATCGGCCTGTTTGCCGCGCAGCTGGGCGCGCAGGCGCTTGCCGTCGAAGATAGGCAGGCGCAGCGCAGGCGTGATGCCCATCTGGCGCGAGCTGCCCTGCAGCAGATTGTCCAGGCCCAGCGCGTTCAGGCCCACGAAGGCCGTCAGGTTCACATCGGGGTAGAAGTCGGCCTTGGCGGATTCAATGCCTTGCGTGGCCGCTTCCACGCGCCAGCGCGCTGCCACCACATCGGGGCGGCGGCCCAGCAGATCCGCGCCCAGTGCCTGGGGCACGGGCTGGATGCGCAGCACCGACAGTCTGGGCGAGAGCGCATTTTGCGCATCGGGCGCCTGGGCGCAGAGCACGGCAATCGTGCGGCGCGCCAGCGTGATCTGCTCGCCGAGCATTTCGATCTGGGTTTGGGCATCGGGCATGCCGGCCTGGGCCTGGGTCAACTCCACCTGGCTGTCCAGGCCCGCTTTGGTGCGCTGCTCGCTCAGGTTCAGCAGTGACTGGCGCTGACCCAGCGTGCGCTGTGCCACTTCCTTTTGGGCAATCAGCCGGGCCAGGGCGATATAGCTGCGCGCCACCTGTGCGGCCAGCTGGTTGGCGGCGGCGGCGCTGTCGGCCTTGGCAGCACGCGCCTGGCCCAGTGCGGCCTGCAGATCTGCGGCATGCTTGCCGAAGAAATCGGGCGACCAGGACAGGCCGGCCTGTAAGTTGCCGCTGTTGTAGATATTGCCCGCAATGGGGGCGGGAATCATGCCGTTGGCCGTGTAGCGCTGGCGTGTGGCGTCGGCGCTCAGCGTGCCGCGCACATCGCTGGCCGTGCTGCTGGCCGTGGCCAGGGCTGCGGCTTTTTCAAAGCGGGCGTTGCTGGCGGCCAGACTGGGGCTGCCGGCCAGGGCCTGATCGATGAGCTGATTGAGCTGGGCATCGCCCAGACCTGTCCACCATTGGGAGGAGGCCAGCGCCGTGGCGTCCGCAGCGCTGAGGCTGGCGGAGTCGTTCAGGCCGACATCGGCCGAGCCCAGTCGTGCCAGCGGCTGGTGCGCCGGCCCTTGCGAGGCACAGCCTGCCAGCGCGAGCACGGCGGCCAGTGCTGCGGTTGCCAGCAGCGAACGGCCGGGGGCGCACTCGGTGGCGGGTTTGCGTGAAGGTCTAGAGGTCATGGAAAAGTGCCAGTGGTTTTTATTGAAATAGGGCGGTGAAAAAGCAGGCAGCAGGCCAGCCTAGTGTCTGGGGTCGCGGCCTGCCTCGTTCGTTTGGATGGGGGGCTTGCCCGGCTCCTGGGTCAGGGCCTCGCGCAGCGCATCGCCGTTGACCAGCATGCGCTGCAGCATGGACAGCATCAGCGTGCATTCGCTGTGGCTGAAGCCGCGCAGATGGCCGTTGAGCACCTTGGTCAGCACCTTGGGCACCTGGGTGGCGACGCTGCGCCCTTCCTCGGTGAGCACCAGATGCACCACGCGCCGGTCGGTGGTGGAGCGCTCGCGACGCAGCAGTCCCTTGGCCTCGATGCGGTCCAGCGCGCGCGTCACCGAAGCCGGGTCCATGCCCAGGTCCTTGGCCAGCGTGCTGCTATTGGTGTCGGAGCAGACCAGCAGCTTGTACAGCGGCAGCCACTGCACATAGGTCAGTCCTTGCTCGGCCAGCTGGGCGTCGGCCAGCTGCAGGATGGAGCTGAGTACACGCCGCATGAGAAAGCCAATGCTTTTGTCCGGCGCGTAGACCCCTGCCTGGTAGAAGAAGCTGGACTCGTCCTGCGGGTCGATGATGGGGTCGGTCTGGTTTTGCAATGGCTCCACCAATATTTGCTTGGTCAATGATTGAGCTGGCAATTATTGTGCAGCTGCAAAAAAATGTCAGCAAGGTTTTGAATGGAGCGGGACCTGACTGCGCAGTTCCTGCTTTGGTTGCTATGAAAACAAAAGCAGTTTGCGCATTGTTGGTATGCACCAGAGCCTTGTCGGACTCATAAAAAAAAGCCCGGCCATGAAGACCGGGCTTGCACAAGACTGCTGCAGGCTCAGAGCGGAACGCGCAGCACGACCACGATCACCAGGCCCAGGGCCAGATTGAAGGAGACCCATTTGCGGATGCTCTCCAGCGCCTTGCCGCCAGCGGGCCAGTCCTTGAGCTGCACGGCCGCATCCAGGCGCTTGAACAGTGCAAAGCGGATATGGCCGAACACGGCCATCATCACCAGGCCCAGAATGCTCATCACGATCCAGTTGACCGGCATGTTGAACTGGCCGCCGGCCTGGGCCGCCATGGCGTGAATGCTGCCAATCATGCCGATGCCGGTGGCCAGCACGACGACCACCAACACCATGACCCAGGCAAAAAAGCGCTGCAGCACGCCATGCATCAGCGTCACGCGCTCGGGCGGCTGCAGGCCCTGGACGGCAGGGCGCAGAAAGAAATGCGCGAAAAACATGCCGCCCACCCAGATGATGATGGCCAGAAGGTGCAGAAGTTTGAACAGAATGAAAAGCATGGCTTGTGGGGCTTGATTGGGGAGATATCGCAAGCCTAACGGAGATCGTCCTACGGGTGGAACACACAGGCCGAAATAGCAGGGCTTTCGCTTTGCCCAGGCCTGATTAGACTTGGCTGCAAGCAACAGCAGCCAGCAATGGCGCAGGAGTCCTTATGTCAGAACAAGCCACCGTCGTCGCCTTCAAGCAGTCTTCCGGGCGGGTCGCCCTGCGCACCGGCAACGGCCGCTTTGTGCTGGCCGAGCAGACCGATTCCAGCGCGCTGCGCGAAGGACTGAGTCTGAACGGCAATATGAGCGAGTTCGGCCCCGAGGTCTGGAGTGACGACAGCGGACAGAACCAGTACGAAGTCTTTGTGCTGGGCTGGGATCTGTCGCAGGAAGGGGTCGAGCTCGAGATGTGAGTGCTCCTGAAAAAAGAGCTGCCAGCGCTTGATTGACAGGCGCTGGCAGCTCTTTTTTTTGGACTTTCCTGCAGCCGGGGCTTTCACCCCGGCGCGCCCTGTTACTTCTTCAGGTCGAAGCGGTCCAGTTCCATGACCTTGACCCAGGCAGCGACGAAGTCCTGGTAGAACTTCTGCTCGTTGCCCTTCTCTGCATAGACCTCGGCCACTGCGCGCAGAACGGCGTTGGAGCCGAAGATCAGGTCCACGCGGGTGCCGGTCCACTTCTTGGCGCCGCTCTTGCGGTCCACGCCTTCGTAGTTGCCATCCTCCAGGGGCTGCCACTGTGTGCCCATGTCCAGCAGGTTGACGAAGAAGTCGTTCGTCAGCTTGCCCGGAGTCTGGGTCAGCACGCCGTGGTTGCCGGCGGTGTTGATGTTGATGGCACGCAGGCCGCCGATCAGCACGGTCATCTCGGGGGCCGTGAGCGTCAGCAACTGGGCCTTGTCGATCAGCAGGGCTTCGGCGGGTGCCGGGAAACGTCCTTGCAGGTGGTTTCGGAATCCGTCGGCCTTGGGCTCCAGCGGCGCGAAGGATTCGGCATCGGTCTGCTCGTCGCTGGCGTCGCCGCGGCCGGGAGTGAAGGGCACGTTGATCTTCACTCCAGCGTCTGCGGCCGCTTTTTCAACGCCTGCGCCGCCGGCCAGCACGATCAGATCGGCCAGCGAGATGCGCTTGTCGCCGTCGGCAGCCTTGTTGAACTCGCGCTGGATTTCCTCGAGCTTGCCCAGTACCTTGGCCAGTTGCGCAGGGTTGTTGGCTGCCCAGTCCTTTTGCGGAGCCAGGCGGATGCGGGAGCCGTTGGCACCGCCGCGCTTGTCCGAGCCGCGGAAGGTGGAGGCCGAGGCCCAGGCCGTGGCCACCAGCTCCTGCACCGACAGGCCCGATGCCAGCAGCCTGGCCTTGAGGGCGGCCACATCGGCGTCGTTGACCAGTTCATGCTTGACGGCGGGAATGGGGTCTTGCCAGATCAGCTCTTCCCGGGGCACTTCGGGGCCAAGATAGCGTGCACGCGGGCCCATGTCGCGGTGGGTCAGCTTGAACCAGGCGCGGGCAAAGGCTTCGGCGAAAGCCTGTGGGTTTTCGAGGAAGCGGCGCGAGATCTTCTCGTAGGCCGGGTCCATGCGCAGCGACAGGTCGGTGGTCAGCATGGTGGGCTTTTTGTGGGGGCCGCCATGTGCGTCGGGGATGACATCGCCCGCGTCCTTGGCCACCCACTGAATGGCACCGGCAGGGCTTTTTTCCTGCACCCACTCGTACTTGAACAGGTTCTCGAAGAAGAAGTTGCTCCACTGTGCAGGAGTCTGGGTCCAGGTCACTTCCAGGCCCGAGGTGATGGCGTCTCCTGCCTTGCCGGACTTGAAGCTGCTGGCCCAGCCCAGGCCCTGGGCTTCCAGGCCGGCGGCTTCGGGCTCGGCGCCCACATGGCTGGCGGGGCCCGCACCATGGGTCTTGCCAAAGGTGTGGCCGCCGGCGATCAGCGCCACGGTTTCCTCGTCATCCATGGCCATGCGGGCAAAGGTGTCGCGGATGTCGTGCGCGGCCGAGAGGGGGTCGCCATTGCCGTCCGGGCCTTCGGGGTTGACATAGATCAGACCCATCTGCACGGCAGCCAGCGGGTTCTCGAGGTCGCGCTCGCCGCTGTAGCGGCTGTGCGGGTTCTGGGTGGGTGCCAGCCATTCCTTCTCTGCACCCCAGTACACATCCTGATCGGGCTCCCAGGTGTCCACGCGACCGCCGCCGAAGCCGAAGGTGCGAAAGCCCATGGTTTCCAGTGCGACGTTGCCGCACAGCATCATCAGGTCGCCCCAGGAAATCTGGTTGCCGTACTTTTGCTTGATCGGCCACAGCAGGCGGCGCGACTTGTCGATGTTGACGTTGTCAGGCCAGCTGTTGAGCGGGGCAAAGCGCTGCTGGGCGCGGCCCGCGCCGCCGCGACCGTCCTGAATGCGGTAGGTGCCGGCTGCGTGCCAGGCCATGCGGATGAACTGGGGGCCGTAGTGGCCGAAGTCGGCAGGCCACCATTCCTGCGAGTCGGTCATCAGGGCGCGCAGGTCGCGCTTGACGGCTTCATAGTCCAGCTTCTGGAAAGCCTGGGCGTAGTTGAAGTCTTCACCCAAGGGGTTGCTTTTGGCGGAGTGCTGGCTCAGCAAATCCACGCGCAGCTGATTGGGCCACCAGTCCTTGTTGCTGGTGGCGTTGCCTGCGGCGGCGGTTTCGCTGTTCTGTCCTTGGTGGAAGGGGCACTTGGATTCAGTAGTCATGGGGCTCTCCGTTTCAACGATCCGACAGGTCGGTAGGTCCAGGAAACAGATATCAATCAATGATTGATATCAATCAATACAACTCAATAGCTATTTGCGATTGGTTGAGATGAATTATCGGCGTGCGGCTGGCCTGAAGGGCGTGTTGTGCTATTGAAATTACTAAGCAGCGCCATAGGAAGAAATATGGGTCGAGCCTTGAGCCGACGGAAAGTCGGGTTCAGATACTTCGCAAAGTGGCTGAGACTGTGACTTTTTAAGCGTATGCGAGCCTGCCTGTTTGCACAAGCATGAGCCATCAAATCAGGTCGTTGACCTACCCGGCCTCAGCTGTGGCAGCGGCTCAGCCCGCTACCAGCTTGTGCACCAGATCGGCTGCGGTGGAGGCGCCGTATTTGCGCATCAGCCGGGCGCGGTAGATTTCTACGGTGCGATGACTGATGGCCAGTGCCTTGCCGATTTCCTTGCTGGTCATGCCTTCGAGAAGACGTGCCGCCACTTCGCGTTCGCGGCCCGTAAGCTCGGCCTTGACGGGGCGGTGGGCCGAGAGGTCCTCGAAGCTCCAGATGCCCGAGGCATGGGGGTCGTTGCGATCCAGCGTGCGGCCGCTGACATGGCACCAGAACACCTCGCCATTGGCGCGCTTCATGATGCGGTTGTCGGAATAGATGCCTGTGGTGTTCAGGATGGGAGCGATGCGCGCGCCCAGTCGCTCGTATTCGTCAACGCTGGGGTATAGCACCTGAAAGGTCTGTCCTATGAGTACTTCGCGCGAGGCATGGAACATTTCACACAATTGCCGATTACAGTCAATCATGATGCGGTTGCGCGAGATGACGAGACCTACAGGGGCGGCGTCGAACGCCAGCCGGTAATCCACAACCATGGTACTGCTCTTTACGAAAAACTACTTACTCAAGTACGTAGTATCGTAGCGCATCCAATTTCAAGGAGACATGTGTGAAAAAGCTCTACCCATCCGCAGAAGCGGCGCTGCAGGGCGTGGTGGCCGACGGACAATTGATGGCCGTTGGCGGCTTCGGCCTGTGCGGCATCCCCGAGGCCTTGATCGATGCGGTTTGCGCCAGCGGCGTCAAGAACCTCACGGTGGCATCCAACAACGCCGGCGTGGACGGCTTTGGTCTGGGCAAGCTGCTGGACACCCGCCAGGTCAAGAAGATGATCTCCAGCTACGTGGGCGAGAACAAGGAGTTCGAGCGCCAGTACCTGGCCGGTGAGCTGGAGCTGGAATTCACGCCCCAGGGTACGCTGGCCGAGAAGATGCGCGCTGGCGGTGCGGGCATTCCCGCTTTCTTCACCAAGACCGGTGTGGGCACGCTGGTGGCCGAAGGCAAGGAGCTGCGCGAGTTCGATGGCGAGACCTATGTGATGGAGCACGCCATCGTGGCCGATGTGTCCCTGGTCAAGGCATGGCGCGCGGACAAGAGCGGCAATCTGCAGTTCCGCCTGACGGCGCGCAACTTCAACCCTGCGGCAGCCACCTGCGGCAAGGTCTGCGTGGTTGAGGTCGAGGAACTGGTGGAAGTGGGCGAGATCGCCCCCGACGACATCCATCTGCCCGGCATCTATGTGCACCGCATCGTGCACAACGCCAACCCCGAAAAGCGCATCGAAAAGCGCACCGTGCGCGAAGCCTGAAACATGGTGGATGCGTCCTATTCGTCCTATTCGCCCGAGGCTGCCGCCCAGGCCGACGTACCGGTCTTTCGTGTGCTGGCTGCGCAGGAGCTGGAGCAACTGGAGCGCGAACGCTTGCTGGTGTGCCAGGTCGCGGCCCGTGAACTGGGGCTGAGCGACTGGAGCATGGACCGCTCGGGCCTGGCGCAGTTGCAGCAGTTGCTCGATCGCGGCCTGGTATCGGCCGACAACCTTTTGCTGGCCCGAGGACTGGGCGTGGTGCTGGGGGACGCGCTGAGCTGCGAAATGGACGATATGGACTGGCAGATGGTGAGCGACGAGTGGGGAACCGACCCCGTTGTGCGCTACCGCGAAACCAGCATCCAGGTGGGGGCTCGCGACATGGTCCTCAAACGGCTCGAAGACGGCCAGAGCGTCGATCTGCTGCACTTGCTCGATGGTGTGATTGCGCACCTGCAGCCCATGATCGACTCCGGCGATTACCAATAACGTCAATCAAGATTTATTCAGGAGGCTCTTATGCCCTGGACCCAAGACCAGATGGCCGCGCGCGCGGCCAAAGAACTCGAAGACGGTTTCTACGTCAACCTCGGTATCGGCATTCCCACGCTGGTGGCCAACCACACGGGCGACAAGGAAGTGTGGCTGCAGTCCGAGAACGGCATGCTGGGCATCGGCCCCTTCCCGACCGAAGACCAGGTCGACGCCGACCTGATCAACGCCGGCAAGCAGACCGTGACCACGCTTCCCGGCTCGGCCATTTTTGGCTCCGACCAGTCGTTTGCCATGATTCGCGGCGGCAAGATCAATCTGTCCATTCTGGGCGCCATGCAGGTGTCCGAAAAAGGCGATCTGGCCAACTGGATGATTCCCGGCAAGATGGTCAAGGGCATGGGCGGGGCCATGGACCTGGTGGCCGGCGTCAAGCGCGTCATCGTGCTCATGGAACATGTGGCCAAGAAAAAGGACGGCACGACCGACCTGAAGATTCTGCCCAGTTGCACCCTGCCGCTGACGGGTCTCGGTGTGGTGGATCGCATCATCACCGATCTGGGCGTGATGGACGTGACGCCCGAAGGCCTGAAGCTGGTGGAGCTGGCCGATGGCGTGAGCTTTGACGAGATCCAGTCCAAGACGGGTGTGACGCTGCTGAAATAAGCGGCGCTGCGCTCCCAGGCAAGAACCGCTGCGGCGGTTCTTTTTTTATGCCTTTTCTGCGGAATCAGCAGAATTAATAGCTGCCGGGGTCGATAGGGCAAGCGATGTAAGCTGTTTTTGCTTTAATTGTGACCCACGAATTATTGCAATCTGCAACAATCGAGTTTGATTGAGCAGACAGAAACAGAGCGCTTTGATGAGTGAGAACGCTGGTGCGCAAGGGCACGAGACCGATGTACATTTTTTGCGCGCAGTCACCGATATGGCCGAGCATACGGAGGTCATGACAGGCGATGCAATCTATACCGATAAGGGCATGAAGCTGGTGGACAAAGGCACACGTGTTGACAGTCGTCTCTATGACCGTCTGGTCATGCACAAGCTGCGTGACCCGATCGATGCCAACCTGGTCACGGGCGATCTGGTCGACGTGGCATCCCTGGTCGCTTTGGCGCGCCAGCAATGCGAGCAGGTCGATCTGCTGCATCGCATGGTGGCGTCCATCGGCGATGTCGAGCGTCTGCTGGCACCGCTCAAGAGCTTGCTGCTGCCCCAGGCCATTGCCTTCAAGCTCACCGTCATGCGTGAGCAGCGCACCGATCTCTACCAGCACAGCCTGCAGATGACTCTGGTGGCGATCTTTCTGGCGCTCAAGAACGGTTGGACCGAGCGCGAGTGCGTGCCGCTGGCCACGGCCGCACTGCTGCACGATGTGGGCATGCTCTATATGGACCCGGTCTGGACCGACCCGGACCATCGCTTGAGCGGCGAGGAGCGCAAACATCTGGTCGCGCATTCCGTCACCGCCATGCTGGTGGTGCGCAGTACCGAACTGTATTCGCGCGCCGTGGAAATCGCCGTGCTCGAGCATCATGAGCGCATGGATGGCTCCGGCTATCCGCGCGGCATCAAGGGCAACGCCATTTCGCCCATGGGGCAGGTGCTGCTGCTGGCCGAGGTGGTCTCGGCCTTCTTCGAAAAATTCACGGATATGCCGGGCCAGCGCCTGTCGCTCATGCTGCGCATGAACCACAAGAGCTATCCGGCTGATCTGGTGCATCTGATCTTGCCGCTGCTCTACGACGAAATCAGTCCCGGCAAGCCGCTGGCGCCGTTGCAAGCCGAGTTCTCGCACAGCATCGCGGCGCTGGAGGCCGCGCTGCGCAAATGGAGCGAGCTCAGGCGCGAGTTTCCCGAGCATTGGCAGCAAATGCCCGATGCACAGGCGGCGGTGCTCGTGGAGACCAGTCTTGCACAACTGCAGAAACAGCTGGCCGAAGCGGGCTCCCACCCCAGTCAGCAGCTGGATGTGCTGAGCTACCTCAAGGATGACGCCCTGGGCATGAGCGAGCTGGCCTTGGTCAACCGCGAAGCCCTGTGGCAGCTGCAGGCGATCATGAACGACTGTCAGCGCCGCTGGCCCACGCTGGGGGAGGGCGGCTCCACGCTGGAAGTCGCCGTGGCCGAATGGTGCGAGGCCTGTGCCCAGTTGATGCCACAGGCCGGCCGAAGCTCGGCCATGAATGCCGACAGGCAGTCGTTGAATTGACTGCATTGACAACGAGCTTCGCCCGGGACGGCTGTCCTCAAGCTTGATAGCCGCAGGCGCTTGGTTGACGGGCGCTACATAGGTATTTCTTCAAGATTTTGTGCATCACGTCGCAGTGCGGCGTGCTTTGCAGCGTCTGCTGGCGGCATTCTGAAAAAGTATTTTTGATAGCGCGTGATGTCCAATCAACAGGGGCCAGCCGCATCTGCTACCAGCCTTAGGGCTTTGTTTTGCGCAGAAATTCGGATAACTGTATATTTGTACAGTATCAAAGAGTTTTCGCATGCGCACCCAGCCCTTGACATCCTTGCCCCGTCCTGGCTCACAGCTAGGCATGACGGCGCCCGTCCGGCAGCAGGCTGGCGCAGATCAGGGCGTGCGGCCGGTTCTGCACGCTACGGGCAGCCCGCATGTGTCCGCCATACAGATTCCCGGAGTCTGGCGCGGCACCGACTGGCAACTGGGTGCCTGCCGGAATGTGTGGCCCAGTGGCCATGCGGCGCTGGACTGCGAGCTGCCCGGTGGCGGCTGGCCCGGCAACGCCTTGATTCAGCTGCAGCAACCCGCGCACTGTCATGCGGAGTGGGCCTTGCTGCTGCCCGCGCTGGCTGCAGGAGTGCGGCAGCATGCGGCTTCGCGCGGGGATGCGCGGATGGGGCAACTGGTGCTGGTGGCTCCGCCCTATCTGCCCTTTGCCCCGGCCTTGCAGGCCGCTGGCATTGACGCAAAGCGGCTGTGCGCGGTGCAGCCGGGGCGCAGTGCCCAGGATCTGGCCTGGGCCTGCGAGCAGGCGCTGCATTGCCGGGATGTGCTGGCGGTGCTGGCCTGGTTGCCCGAGCTTCCCGCATCCACGCTGCGCCGCTTGCAGCTGGCTGCCGCTTCGCAGGGCCGACCTCTGTGGCTATGGCAGGAGTCGCAGGCCGAGCCGCACAGCTCTCCCGCAGCATTGCGGTTGAGACTGGAGAGAGTTACGGCAGACTCCGCTGCCCAGCAGGCGCCGGGTTTGCAGATACAGATACTGAAGCGCCGTGGGCCTTTGCTGGAGCGCCCCATACCGCTCCCGCTTTCACAGTGGGCCTGGCAGCCCGTTTTGCAGGCACAGGCACAAAGACATGCGCGCCAGAGCGAGGAGGCTGCCATGCTCATGCAAGGGCGCATGACAGCCGCCGCTCCTGCCACGGCCTCGCCTTGGATGACGGAGGCATGAGATGGGCAGCGCAGAGCACTGGATAGCCTGGCCTCTGGCCTGCCTGAGCGAGTCAAGCCCGGTGCCCGAGAGTGCCTGCTGGTGGGCGCTGGAGTTTTCGCCGCGTGTGGCCTTGCTCGAAGACGCCTTGCTCATGGAGACCAGCATGGTGCAGCGCCTTTGGGGCGGGACCGAGGTCTTGCTGGCGCGGCTGGACAGTGCTTTTGCCCAGGCCTGTCAGGCCGCTGTGCCCGGCCTGCCGGAGTCCGGGGGCGGCGATGCGGCATTGCAGCCGCTGCGCGGACAGGGCAGCACGGCCTGGCAGGCTTTGGCACGGCTGCGGCTGCAGCAGGGTCGGCCTTGCGGCTCCATCCCTGTTTCCTTGTCCATGCCTGAGCCATCGCTGCATGCCGATGCGCTTCCGCTATGGACGCTGAGCGCCCTGGAGCAGCACAGCGCCGTGCTGCTGCGCCTGGGCTGCCGGTGCTGGGGCGATGTGCGCGCACTGCCGCGCGCGGGGCTGTCGCGCCGTATTGGAGCCAAGGCCTTGCGTGCGCTCGACGAGGCCTATGGCCTGCTGCCCCAGCCGCTTGACTGGCTGCAACCGCCTCAGCAGTTCGAGTTGCGCCACGACCTAGGTTATCCGGCCCACCATGCCGATGCCGTGCTCCATGCCGCGCAGCCGCTGTTGCGCGCGTTGCAGTCCTGGCTACAGGCCCGTCACCATGCGGTGCTGGCGCTGCAATTGCGCTGGCACCATGATCTGCGCCGTATCGACGGCCAGGAGCTGCCGGCCTGGGAAGCGCTTGTCATCCGCACGGCCCAGCCCACGCAGGGCATGGCACATTTGCAGCGTCTGCTGCGTGAGCACCTGGGCCAGCAGCGGTGGCGCGCACCCGTGGACATGCTGGAGTTGCAGGCGCTGGAGACGGTTGCCTGGGCGGCCGAGCCGCTGAGCTGCCTGCCTGCTGCCCAGGGCCAGAGCCCGTCGGACAGTCTGGCCTGGCATGAATGGGTGGAGCGCCTGAGCGCCCGCTGGGGCGAGGAGGCCGTGCAGATGGTGCAGCCGCTGGCCGACCACCGCCCCGAGCGCATGCAGCGCTGGCAAGCTGCTGCGACTTTGCTGCAGAGCAAGAATCCGGCTGCTGCAAGAGACGCTACCCAGGCTGGAGCAGGAGCGCAGCTCAGGCAGCAAGGCACGCATCGCGGCCGTCAGCCCGACTGTGCCGACCCCTGGCAAGCCCTGTGGCCGCCCTGGCTGCTGCCCCAGCCCCAGGCCTTGTCCGTGCAGGGCAATCGTCCCCAATGGCATGGGCCGCTGCAGCTCAAGGCTGGCCCCTACAGGCTGGAGTCCGGCTGGTGGGATGCGTCTGCCAATGCCCAGGCCGGCGCGCCGACCGGCCTCGCCGAGCGTGACTATTTCGTGGCCTATAACGCCGTGGTCGGACATGTCTGGATTTACCGCGAGCGCGTCCGTAGCGAACACCTGATGGGCATGACAGCCAGCCCTGCCAGCTGGTTTGCGCAAGGCATGTATGGCTGAGCAGATCATGGCCGAGCCGCCCGCTCCCGCTCTGCGCCTCGCAGGGCCGCCGCCTGCCGTCATACCTGCCAGTCCCGTGGCTCAGGGCATGGCCAGAGGGCCGCTGGCCTATGCCGAGCTGCACTGTCTCTCGCATTTCAGTTTCCTGCGCGGTGCTTCATCGCCTGCCGAGCTGGTGCACCGGGCCAAAAGCCTGGGCTATGCGGCGCTGGCGCTGACCGACGAATGCTCGGTAGCCGGTGCCGTGCGCGCCTTTGAAGCGGCGCGGGACTGCGGCCTGCATCTGATTCATGGCAGCGAATTCGCCTGGGGCCCGCTCAGGATCGTGGTGCTGGTGCGTGATCTGCAGGGTTGGGGCAATCTCTGTGAATTCATCACCGCTGCACGCAGCCGGGCTGACAAAGGGGACTATCTGGTCGATGAATCCAGCCCCTGGAAGCTGCTGAATCAAGGCTGCGAGTGCCTGCTGCTGCCGCAGCGCGGCAAGCTGGATGCATCGGATCTGATAGCTGTAATCGATTGTCTGAAAAGCGTTTCAGGCTATCTTGATGCTGAAAACCTTTGGCTGGGTGTGGGGCTGCATCTGGCGCCCGACGACAGCCTGTGGCTGCAGACTCTGCAGCAGGCGGGCGCGGCACTGGGGCTGCGCTTGCTGGCCTGCGGGGATGTCCATATGCATGCGCGCTCACGCAAGCCGCTGCAGGATGTGGTCACGGCGATCCGCATGGGGCGCACCGTGGCCGAATGCGGCTTTGCGCTGCAGCCCAATGCCGAGCGGCATCTGCGTTCGCGTCTGCGGCTGGCTTCGCTCTATCCCAGGGCCATGCTGGAGGCGACGCTGGAGCTGGCCGGGCGTTGCAGCTTCAGCCTTGCCGAGATTCGCTACCACTATCCGAAGGAGAGCGTGCTGCCCGGCATGACGGCCACGCAGACCCTGGCCTGGCTGACCTGGGAGGGCGCGGCGGGGCGCTATCCCCAGGGCATTCCCGAGAAAGTGCGCGATCAGCTGCACAAAGAGCTGGCGCTGATCGAGAACAAGAAGTACGAGATGTACTTTCTCACCGTGCATGACATCGTGCGCTATGCGCGCAGCGTCGGCATTCTCTGCCAGGGGCGCGGCTCGGCGGCCAATTCTGCGGTCTGCTACTGCCTGGGCATCACCGCGGTAAACCCGCATGGTGGCAATCTGCTGTTCGAGCGCTTTATCAGCAAGGAGCGCGGCGAGCCGCCTGATATCGATGTGGACTTCGAGCATACGCGGCGCGAAGAGGTCATTCAGTACATCTACGACAAATATGGGCGCGATCGCGCCGCGCTCACGGCCGTGGTCAGCTGCTGGCGCAGCCGCAGCGCGCTGCGCGATGTGGGCAAGGCACTGGGCTTGCCGGCCGATCTGATCGATGCCCTGGCCAAGGGGCAGTACTGGTTCAGCGAGCATGCCCAGGCGCATGCCGAGGCTGTCGAGGTGGCCGATTCGGCAGAGGAGGACCAGGCGCCCGAAGCTTTGCCCGAAGACTGGGTGCAGCGCAAGCTCCAGGAGGCCGAGGTGCTGGCACGCGAAATGAGTTGCGCAGTGGGCGCGCATCGGCTGCGCCTGTGGATAGAGCTGGCCTGGCAGCTCAAGGACAGCCCGCGCCACCTCAGCCAGCATGTGGGCGGTTTTGTGCTGACCGAGGGCAAGCTCACGCGTCTGGTGCCCGTGGAGCCTGCCACGATGGCCAGGCGCTCCGTTATCCAGTGGGACAAGGACGATCTCGATGTCGTGGGCCTGCTCAAGGTCGATGTGCTGGCCCTGGGCATGCTCACCATGCTGCGCAATGCTCTGAACGAGCGCGCCCGCTGGCGCGGCGAGCCATGGGAGCTGCACCAGATTCCGCAGGAGGATGCCGCGACCTACGAGATGATTTGCCAGGCCGATACCGTGGGCACTTTCCAGATCGAAAGCCGCGCCCAGATGAGCATGTTGCCGCGCCTGCAGCCGCGCACTTTTTATGATCTGGTGGTCGAGGTTGCCATCGTGCGCCCCGGCCCGATTCAGGGCGGCATGGTCCATCCCTATCTGCTGGCACGCGAGCGTGCGCGCCGCAAGCTGCCGCTCAAGCTGGAAAAGCCGGAGCTCGAAAATGCGCTCAAGCGCACTTTGGGCGTGCCTATTTTCCAGGAGCAGGTGATGCAGATCGCTATCGATGCTGCCAAGTTTTCGGCCGGCAAGGCTGATGAGCTGCGCCGTTCCATGGCGGCCTGGAAGCGCAAGGGCGGCGTACACAAGTTCGAGCGCCCGTTGATCGACGGTATGGTGGCGCGTGGCTACAAGCTGAAATTCGCTCAGGCCATCTTTGCGCAGATGCTGGGTTTTGGCGAATATGGCTTCCCCGAAAGCCATGCCTACAGCTTTGCACTGCTGGCCTATGCCAGCGCCTGGCTCAAGCGCCATGAGCCGGCCATCTTTCTGCAGGCTCTGCTCAATGCCCAGCCCATGGGCTTTTATTCGCCGTCCCAGCTGGTGCAGGATGCGCGCCGCCATGGCGTGCGTGTGCTGCCGGTCGATGTCTGCCATAGCCACTGGCATTGCACGCTGGAAGCCCCTTTGCAAGCCATGCGCGGCGTGGCCCAGCCCCAGCCGGCTGTGCGCCTGGGGCTAAACCGGGTTGCCAGGCTGGGCAAGGCCGCAGCGCTGCGAATCGAAGGTGAAGCTGCGCAGGCTGCGTGGAAGGACGTGAGCGATCTGGCGATCAGGGCCCGGCTGGACAAGGCGGACATGGAAGCCCTGGCCGCGGCGGATGCGCTGCGCAGTCTGGCCGGTCACCGCCGCCAGCAGATGTGGGATGCTGCTGCGCAGGTCGGCCTGCCGCCCATTTTTGCGCAGGCCGCCATTCATGAGCCCAGGCTTGAGCTACCCCAGGCTGCCGAGGGCGAGGAAATCATGTTCGACTATGCCGCCACCGGGCTGAGCCTGCGCCGCCACCCGCTGGCCTTGCTGCGTCCCAGGCTGGCGCGCCATGGGCTGAAAACCGCAGCCGAGCTGCGTCAGATGCTGCCAGGCCAGAAGGTGCGCGCCTGCGGCATCGTCACCGTGCGCCAGCGCCCGCCTACCGCCAACGGCACGCTGTTCATCACGCTGGAAGACGAAACCGGCGTCATCAACCTGGTGGTCTGGAGCCAGACCTTTGCCCGTTGGCGCTCTGCTTTGCTGGCCTCGCGCCTGCTGGCCGTGGAGGGCATCTGGCAGCGCAGCACGGCCCCGCAACTGGAGGCGTCGGAATCAGCAGGGGATATGCCTGTGGCACGGACAGGGGATGAACCTGCGGTTCGCCATCTGGTTGTGATGAAGGCCAGGAATGTGACCCGCTGGCTGGGGCGGTTTGCCGAGGTCGGACTGAACAGCCGGGATTTCCATTGAGCGCAAAGGGGGCTGAGCCGGTCACATTGGAGAGTCGGAGCCACAGAAAACGCAATCTCATTTTATTGATATGTCATAACGGATTCACGATCGCTTACCAAGATTGCGAGCTTTTCCGCCCTTTGAGATTGGCTTGCGTATGCAGACACCTGTTCATTTTTCCGCACACAAGAAAACATTCGTGCTTCGTGCCGTCGCCCTGGCAACAATATTGACTTTGGCTGGCTGTGGCGGCGGTGACGGTGGCAATCAAGACCAGCTGGCCGAGTACGTGATTCCTGGCCCGCCTGCAGGGCTGGGCACAGAGACGATCAACGTCACAGCGCAAGCGGCGACCAGCATGCCGGTGTCGCGCACCGATGTACCCAGATACCGCGAAGATGCCACCGTCTTCAACTCCGGCAGGCATGATGCAACGGCCAATGGCAACAACTCCTGCTACGCCGATCACACCACCAACAGCACGCTGCGCATTCTTTCGGGCTTCCTCGATATCTGGGAGCCTTCCGAGCGAAAGATGAACGGCTTCAAGAAATCCGATTTCACTGGCATCTTTGCGCCTGGCGCGACCACACCGGATACCAACGTCGCCGGAAAGCAGGGGTGTGAGGCTTTCGCTCTGACCACGTGGAACGGTGTCTGGCATGTGCTTACAGCAGACAACACCAATAGCACGCCAGGCCAGGCTCCGGTTGCAGGGACCACGGGAACGATCAAGAAGAGCGAGCTATTCCTGCAGAATATGGCGTACTCGTCCAAGCTGACCACGCAAACGATCTACACCGATGCGCAAAAGGAAGAGATCAAGCTGGACGACACCGGCAACAAGGTCACGCGCACGGTCATGGGCGGCTCGCTGGGGCCGCTGGGCCAGGCCTGGGATGATCTGGCAAAGAATCCCAGCTCAGGCTGGGGTGATACCAATATCCAGACCAACCCCGAGTTCGGAGCGGTGCTTCAGTTCGTTGACAACGCCACAGTCGGCAATATTGCTTCAGACAATGGGCCCAAAGGCTTTTACAAATTCGCCCGTCCGTATCGCTGGTCGGCTGCAGACAGCAGGCTGCCTGTCGTCAAAGTGCTGCCGGAGCTGATGTCGCGCCGCGCCGCAGGTGACGATGCCGCTGCGGCACAGGTCAAGGCTCAGCAGGACTCCGATTTCCCCAGCGGCCATACGGCCGAATTCGTGCGCTATTCAATGGCTATTGCCTATATGGCGCCGCAGCGTTTCCATGAAGCCCTGGCGCGCGGGCTTGAGGCTGGTGAGAACCGCATTCGTGCGGGCATGCACTCGGCGCTGGGCGTCATGGGCGGGCGCATGCTGGGCTCGTCCGTATGGATGCCCTTTCTGAAGGGCGCTGGCGATCGAGGTCTGAGCTATACCGAAGCACAGCGTCAGCTCGTGTTTCAGCAAGCACAAGCGCAGTTGCGAAGCAAACTGGGTGTGAATACCGGCGTGGAGCTTTGGATCGTTGCGCACTCGGCCAAGCCCGGCGAAGACCGCTTTGCGGATTTCGCGACCACCAAGGCGGAATATCTCAGGCGGCTGACATTCGGTTTTGCACAAGACAAGGCCAAGGCTGGCAAGCCTGCCGTTGTACCCAAAGGAATGGAAACCCTGCTGGAGACCCGCTTCCCCTATCTGACGGTTGACCAGCGGCGAGCCGTGCTCAAAACCACGGCCATCGATTCCGGCTACCCAGTGCTTGACGATGAAGAAGGCTTTGGACGGCTGAACCTGTTCGATGCGGCCAGCGGCTACGGCAGGCTGGAGGCAGATGTGACCGTCACCATGAACGACAGCATTGAAGGCTTCTGTGCTTCGGGCTTCTGCACTTTTGACCGTTGGCGCAACGACATCAGCGGCGCGGGCAAGCTGACCAAGCGCGGAAACGGCACTCTGGCATTGACAGGCGCCAATACATATAGTGGCGGCACCGTGGTTTCCGCGGGCACCTTGCGTGCGGACTCTTCCTCCGCGATAGGCACCGGCGCGATATACATCGATGGTGGTACTTTGGCGACCAATGGGGAGCAGCTCAAGGTGAGCGGCTCTTACACCCAGAAGTCGGGGGAGTTGAACTTGGCGCTGTCCAGCAGCACTGCAGGTACGTTGGCTGTGGCCGACCACGCTGCGCTGGCCGGTACTTTGAACGTGAGCTTCATCAGTGGCTACACCCCCAAGGCAGGTGACAAGATTGTGGTGTTGACCGCCAAAGGCGTGCACAACAAGTTCACCAGTGTGGTGGTGGATGGTTTTGCAAAGTCCTCTGCGAGCTATGGCGACACCAGTGTGACCATCACATTGGCCAGTTGATCGGGCTTGGGGTAGAAGGCCTGCGCGATCTCGTGGCGCAGGCCTTTTTGCGTTTGCAAAAGAGGCCCGCACTTCCAGGATGCAATGACGCAGCAGCCTTCCCGGGTCGTGGCCGCGGTTCATCCATATGACGAAATTTCGACCAGTGGTCTGCTCGAAAGCAATGGCCTTGCTATTTGCAGATGCGAGGAGGTGAGCTGCCGAGGTGATTTCTACAAAGCCTCTGCAGTCGTTGGCCAGCTACCTCAATCCAACGACGCAATCCCTTGATAATACTAATTACATTGTGTTGCGATTTGCGCTAAGCGAGTGACGCAGCAAGCTGCTTTGCCGGATCGGCCCCCATTTCATGTATTGGAGTGGCTGCTTTGCCGGCTATTTACTTTTATATGGAATGGATGGAAGCGATGAGATTGACCAAGCTGAACATTGGTGCCCGACTGGGCCTGGGGTTCGCAGTGGTGTTGGCATTTGCTGTGGTGATCACGGTTATCGGCATCTGGCAGCTGCACTCGGTGGGCAAGGCCACGCAGCAGATGATGCAGGAGCCGCTGACCAAGGAGCGCCTGATCAGCGACTGGAACAGCAATGTCAGCGTGGCCGTGGCTCGCACCACGGCCATCGCCAAGAGCAGCGACGCAAGTCTGGTGCAGTTTCTGGCGGCGGATGCGGCCGCCACTACCAAGAGCACGGCCAATGTGCTCAAGCAGATCGAGCCCCTGATCACCCAACCTGCGGAGCGCGAGATCCTGGACAGGATCATGCAGGTGCGCAAGACCTATCTCGCTAGCCGAGACAAGGTCAGTCAGCTCAAGGCCGAAGGCATGGCCGAAGAGGCTGAGTCCACGCTCATCAACAGCTATGTGCCCGCCGCCCAGGGATATCTGAAGCTGCTCGGAGAGCTGCTGAACCTGCAGCGCGCCAGCCTCGATGCCAAGGCGGCGGAGGTGGAGCAGATCGAAAGCAACAGCAAGACGTACTTCCTGGTTCTGGCCTTGCTGGCTCTGGCCATCGGCACTGTCAGCGCATGGCGTCTTACGCAAGGCATCACTGCTCCGCTCAAGCATGCTGTCGGCGTGGCCCGCCGCGTGGCCGATGGTGATCTCACAGCACAGATCCATGTGAGCAGCAGCGATGAAACCGGGCAACTCATGCAGGCCTTGCACGATATGAATACCAGCCTGGACAGGCTGGTGGGACAGGTGCGTCAGGGCACGGACAGCATTGCCACAGCGTCGGGCCAGATTGCAGCGGGCAACCATGACCTGTCAGCGCGCACGGAAGAGCAGGCCAGTTCCCTGCAGCAGACCGCTGCCTCCATGGAGCAGCTCACTTCCACCGTCAAGCAAAATGCCGATAACGCCAGTCAGGCCAATCAGCTGGCGCTGTCGGCCTCCGATGTGGCTGTCAAGGGAGGCATGGTGGTGTCGCAAGTGGTGGAGACCATGGGCGCCATCAGCCACTCATCGCGCAAGATTTCCGACATCATCGGCGTGATCGACAGCATTGCCTTTCAGACCAATATCCTGGCGCTGAACGCCGCCGTGGAAGCGGCACGCGCCGGTGAGCAAGGCCGCGGCTTTGCCGTCGTGGCGTCGGAAGTGCGCTCCCTGGCCGGCCGCAGCGCAGAAGCAGCCAAGGAAATCAAGCTGCTGATTCAGGCCTCGGTCACCAAGGTGGAGGAGGGCAGTGCGCAGGTCAGCCAGGCTGGCCAGACCATGGATGAAATCGTCAGCAGCGTGCAGCGCGTGACGGACATCATGGGTGAGATCACTGCCGCCAGCCATGAGCAGACCAGCGGCATCGAGCAGATCAACCGCGCAGTGGCCGAGATGGATCTGGTGACCCAGCAGAATGCGGCCCTGGTGGAAGAGTCCACCGCTGCTGCGCAATCCATGCAGCAGCAGACCAGCGACCTGTCGCGGATGGTCAGCGTCTTCCGCCTCAAGAACGTCTGATTCTGCAGAGCAACCGGGACCGAAGCCGACGGGCTTACCTGCGGCAGTGCAGGAGGCTGTATGCCTTCTGGCTGCCGCCGATCCCTGGCATGCAAAACATGGCTGGAACAATCCAGCACCATCTCGCCTGAAAGCATGCATGAGTCTTTCAATATGGGCAGTCCAGCAGATTTCTGGTTGCGGTACTGGAGACAGCGAGTCCTCCGGGAGGCCGGGCAGCAAGACGCGCCAAAGCAGTCAGAAAGCCCAGCGGCAGCAATTGAGCAAAAAACAGAGCCTGCTTACGGCGGTGGATGCTGCGGCAGCAAACCGGTTGCTGTCGTTCGAGACCCTGCAGTTCATGTCAGCTTTTCCTGAAGCCTCTCATTCTGGACAGGTCTATTGAACATTTCAGGCCGGCTGCTGCTGTGTGGTGCAGTGAATGCCGCCACCGCCTGCTGCGATTGCGTCAATGTTGAGTTGCACGATGTCGCGTCCGGGAAATTGCTCACGCAGGATCGCTTTCGTGTTGCGATCGGCTTGCACATCACCAAATTCAGGGCATAGCACCGCGCCATTGCATACATAGAAGTTGATGTAGCCGGCAGCAAAGTCCTTGTTCTCATACTGCGGCCGAACATGGTCAGGTCCTGGCATGGTCACAACTGCTAGCGGAAGACCACGTGCGTCCGTGGCTTTGCGCAGGATGTCGAGATGGCGACGTGTGACCGCATGCTCAGGCGACGATGAATCGCTTTCGAAACCGGCCACCACCACGCCAGGAGCGCAGAAGCGGGCATAAAAGTCGGTATGGCCATCGGTAATGTCTTGACCCGCAATACCTGGCAACCAGATGACTTTCTCGATACCGAGCACTCGGCGCAGCTCTTTTTCGCATTGCGCCTTGCCTACGCCAGGGTTGCGGTTGGCGTTGAGAACGCAGCTTTCCGTGATGATGGCCGTGCCGCGGCCATCGACTTCGATACCGCCCCCTTCCAGAACGAGGGAGCTTTCAAGAATGGGAACACCCGCGCGCCCGGCGACGAAGCCGGCCACCAGCGCATCGTCCTCGTAGTCCTGCTTTTCACCCCAACCATTGAAATTGAAGTTCACACCGGCTAACGCTCCGCCAACCCCTTTCACGAAGACCGGCCCCGTGTCGCGCATCCAGAGGTCGTCGATGGGGTGCACCACCAGCTTGACCTTATTGCCGCACAACCGCGCCGCAAGATCGTAGTCTTCCTCGTTGACAAGCATGTGAACGGGTTCAACACTGGCAATCGCTTGTGCGATGCGTACCAAGTTTGCCTGCGCGCCCGATTTCAGACGTTTGCCCCACACATCATCATTGGCGCCAAAGGCCATCCAGGTGGCAGAGTGGCGCTCCCCTTCGTCAGGCATGCGCCAGCTACCGGCTGCCAGAGCTGGCAATCCATGCATGCCAGCGGCTGTGCTGGCTGTCAGGCCAATAGCGGCATTCAGGAAATGTCGTCGTTGCATATGGCTCACCCGGTCTTAGATGATTTCCTGTTGCGTGGTGCAATGAATGCCACCGCCGCCGGCAGCGATAGGGTCGATATTGATCTGGATCACTGCGCGTCCTGGGTACAGCTGCGCATATATTTCCTTGGCAATCGAATCAGCTTTCGCATCCCCGAATTCGGGCAAGAAAATGGCGCGGCTGCTTGCATAGTAGTTGATGTAGCCAGCGGCGAAAGTGTCCGGATTATTTCCCGGGCGAATCTGGCCGGGTCCATCAACAACGGCGATTTTTAGCGGCTGATTGTCGATATCGGTGGCACTTCGCAAGATATCCAGGTGCTGCCTGGTCAGCGCATACTCATAGGAGTCAGGGTTCATGTCGCGGTGAGCAACCACCACGCCGGGACGTACAAAGCGAGCATAGAAGTCCGTGTGGGCATCAGTGATGTCCTTGTTCTTGATGCCGGGCAACCAGATGACCTTGCGAATACCCAGCAAACGGCGTAACTCTGCTTCGCAATCGGCCTTGCTCCAGCCTGGATTGCGATTGCTGTTCAGCACACAGCTTTCCGTGATGATGGCCGTTCCCTTGCCGTCAACCTCCAATGCTCCACCTTCAAGGACCAGGCGTGTGGCAAGCAGCGGCAATTTCACATAGGCACTTACCATATCGGCGACCAGGCCGTCATGGTCAAACTGCTGTTTTTTCCCCCAGCCATTGAAATTGAATTTCACACACGCTCGCTCGCCATTGGGCTTGCGTACAAAGACGGGGCCAGTGTCGCGCATCCATAAATCGTCAAGTTTGGCGGGAATAAGCGTGACACGCGGATCAAGCAACTGCCGCGCAGTTTCCAATTCACTTTGGCGAACCAGCATGTTGACGGGTTCGTAGGCTGCAATGGCGTTGGCGATACGCGCCAGTGCCAGTTGAACCTGCGGTACTTGCGCACGTGTCCAGATCGCGCTCGAGGCGCCATACGCCATCCATGTCGCCTTGTGTGCTTCGGCCTCGTCGGGCATAAGCCAGTCCTGGCCCTGATTGCTGGTGCTGCCGTTGTCCAAGGGCGGAGTGGCCGGGTTTGTGTCTGGACCGCTATCACTACCTCCGCCACACGCTGCAAGCAAACCCAACAACGCCATCGTGCCGCCACCCGACGCGCAGCTACGCATGAAATATCGACGTGTACTCATCACTCATCCTTATCAATCAAAAGAATCAATGCGAGGAAATTGCCACCGCATTGCAATGGACGGCATTGTGGTAGGAGTGTCGTATGAGGACAAGTGATATGATTTTGTTAAATGTATTAAGTTTTCTCATATGTCAGAGCATCGCATTCCTTCTCTGAAGTTGTTAATGGGGTTTGAGGCTGCAGCCCGACATGGCAGTTTCTCGCGTGCGGCTGACGAACTGCATGTGACACAGTCGGCAATCAGCCATCAGGTGCAGCAGTTAGAAGAGCAGGTCATGCAGCCGTTGTTCCGGCGGGCAGGGCGGGGGGTGGAACTAACCGTCGCAGGTGAAGTGCTGCTGCGCAGCGTTCAACGTACACTGACCGTTTTGCGCAGTGGCCTTGGAAGAATCGCCACTTATCTGGATCCGGGATTGGTGGTGCTGGTATGCCCGGCACCCTTGCTACATGGCTGGCTGCAGCCAAGATTGCGAGAACTGCAAGCTCAACTGCCCGAGCTATGTCTGCTGCTGTCCGTGGATGAGAGTGCCCGTTTTGTCGACGAAATTGATGTCGATATCGCTATCGGAAACAGGCCTCTTTTGCAGCCTGGCTTGCAGGAAATACCACTATTTCAGGATGAATGGGTACTCGTAGCGAACACCGATCTGGCACGGAAGTTAGCTGTAGTGCCGCAGACACAGCACCATTTGCATGCGGATTTGATATGTCTGGAAGAGAGTCTGACAAGTGACGTAACTGCTCAGCTGTTCCTGGGGCCGCTAGCACGCTTCAGGAAGCGAGCCATTTATGACGACGCTCGCCTCTTGACCGAGGCTGTTCTGGAAGGAGGCTGTATTGCTTGTCTACCGCGTCTATTGGTAGACGCCAGCCTCGCACGTGGTCAATTGCAAATACTTCCGGAATATCCGCGCTTGCCTGGCTCTACCTGGTGGTTGTCGGGGATGGAGAAGCAGGCGCGTTCGCAAATTGTCCTGCAGGTATTCAATTGGCTACGTGTGCAGAGTACTGAGCTTCATTCCTAGGCCCGGGGCATTCGAGATTTGATACATCCGTTCATTTTTTGATGACGCTCCACAATGAAGCCGTCACTGAGTCCGAGTGCGTTGATGACTTATTTTGGTCGTGCGTAGACAAGCAGATACGAATGAGCTCCGGCGCGAAGTCGAGAATCGGCGGCCTGCCCTTGCCTTCGTTTACCGGCTGCGTACTTGAGTCAGCAACTGCTTGCAGTTCACATCGTCGTCAGCGGCAGGCACGGTCAGTGGTACCAGAGCCAGTGCCGCTGGCGCAAAAACGGCAGCAGCCACTGCAGCACCGGCACGGGCCGCCAAGGGTCCTGGCTCCAGGCCGACATCGGGTTTGGCAAAGCTGCCGCGCACATAAAGCGGTGTGCGCAGTGAGAAGAACTTCCACTTCAGCGATTCCGGGACGATGCGCAGATTGAGCTGTTCCTGCGCCAGGTTGATCTCGCCCGTGGCTTCAACAACGGCCTCAGTCGTGGCCAGCTTGGCCATGCGCGGGCGGGCCATGCCTTGTTGCACATTGAAGTCGGCCACGGCACAGCGCAGCTGCACTTCCTTGTCGCTGCCAAACAGCTTGGCGATGACGATGGAGCCTACGTTCAGTCCCGCGAGGTCCAGCAGCTGCGAACTGAAAGTGCCGTCGCGCACAAACAGGCGTAGCGAGCCATTGCCTGTGCCCAGCCACTGTGCCAGTGACTCGCCTTGTCCGGTGAGCGCGACTGCGCCATCGAGCCGGCCCAGGCTTTTCTTCATCTTTTCAATCGTGGGAAACAGAGCGGAGAGCTTGAGCGACTGCACCTGTGCGTTGAGTTTGGCAGCAACTGGCTTGGCGTGGCTGTCCACGCTGGCGTCGATATTCAGCGTGCCTTCGGCAAGGCCGAACTTCAGCGGCGAGAGAGTGAGTCTGCCGTTGTCCAGCAGCGCATGCACGCTGAGGTTTTGCAGGGGCAGAGCTTCGGGCCGCAGGATATGGCTGCTTTCATAGCGCAGGTCGAGATCCATCTTGTCCCAGTTCTCGGTCTGGAACCGAACTTGCGGCAGTACCTTGCCGTTGACGGGCTGGGGCTTGTCGGTGCTGCCGGACGGGGCTGCGCCTATGACTGGGCCCAGATCCACCAGTCGCAGTTGTTTGGAGCGCAACTGTGCCGTCAGCTTTGGCCGGGGCTGGGCGGAGCGGTATTGGAGGTCGCCGCTCAAATCACTCTGACCTAGCTTGCCCTGAAACTTTTCGTATTGCCAGACGGCCTTGCCTGGCGCTAGGCTGCCGATCAGACGGCCGTTGGTCTCGAACGGCGGAGTGGCGGGCAGCAGCAAGCCGCTGAGTTCGAACAGGTCGGCCATGCTCTTGCCGCGCACCTGAACTTGAAAGTCCAGTCCGTCCAGTGTCTTGGGATTGTCGAGAATCCCCTCGGCAAATGCTTGCAGGCTGCCGACCTTGGCTGAAATGCGCAGCGGAAAGCGCAGTCTGTCCTGGCGCAGATCCAGTACAGGGCCCGCCAGACCCTGGGCCTGAATTTGCGCGCGGCTCTTGCCTTGGTGCAGATAGCCAGCGAGGCCAAAGCGCACGCCATAAGGCTGATCGGCACTGACCGGTCTGCGCAGCGTGTCGATA
Organism: Comamonas testosteroni; assembly: GCF_000761245.1. Lineage (GTDB taxonomy): Bacteria > Pseudomonadota > Gammaproteobacteria > Burkholderiales > Burkholderiaceae_C > Comamonas > Comamonas testosteroni_C. Next base: position 94,347 of record NZ_AWOR01000099.1, read on the forward strand.
CGGGCGCGCACGGCCATGTTCTTGACGGCGTCGGACCAGCCCAGAACGCCGTCGCTGATGCGCAACTGGCCCATTTCAAAACTCCACTTCGGGCCGCTGCTTGCCGGCTTGTCGAAAGTCCAGTTGTTCTCGCCCTTGTCGTTGCGGGCCAGCACCAGGTCGGGGGCCTGCAAAAGCAGGCTGTCAAGCTGTACATGCCGGCCCAATAGCGGCCAAAGGCGCAGGCTGGCCGTGGCATTTGCTGCGGTGATCATGGTGCGCGCATCGCGTTCGGGCGGTTGGCGGCCGGCATCGGCTATGGCGTCGTCGTCATCTACGCTTGTCTTTTTTTCGTTCACTGCCTGGCCTTGCTCGGACAGGCCAGCGGAGTTGAGTTCCTTGGGCGCCGCAGGCAATACCGGCTGCTTGCCATCGGATTTTTCAGGTGCTTGATGAACCAGCCAGCCTTCTGGCTGCGAGAGTGTCAGGTCACTGGCATGTACCACCACGCCGGGCACCCAGTGGCGCCAGCCCGTATCGAGAGGCTGTGGCCAGGTCCACTGCAGCTGCAGGTCACCCTTGATGGCAAAGTCTCGGCCCGTGGACGTGCTGACTTTTTCATTGATCCATGGCCTGAGCTTGTTCCAGTCCATGAAGGCAATCAGCAGTGCCGCAGCCAGAATCAAGGCCAGCAGCAGCGCCATCGCACTGGCTGCCCAGCGCAGCCAGTGGCGCGTCAGGCGAGGATGTGCAGGATTGGATTCAGAGGCTGAAGTGCTGGCGTTATCGACCATAGCGGTTGCATCCTTTTTGCCACATGCTATTACGCATAGGTGTACTGCCTCGTCATCCAATTGCCTGACGCACGCAGGTCCGTATGCTATGAGTTCAGAAATTGCCACCGGTCGAGGAAACGGTGGAGCAGCTCGAAGCCTCCTGGTGTTGTGGGCGCAACCGTCTGAAGCAATGGCTCCAGCGCATCAAGAAAGGCAGCTCCATTGCGCAAGAGACTTCAGTATCGACTTTCTGGCGCTTGTGCTTCTCCAGCGCACCGTGTCAGTGCGGTCAAACGGCAAGATTGCCGATGGACCAGGAAACACCAGTATCAAAGTTTGCCTTCAACTCGTCCGCAGCATGTTCCAGCTCGGTTAGAAACATCTCCATGGCCGCCGCCATCGCGTAGCCGGTGCGCTGATAGGCGCAGCTGTGCAGCAGCGCTCCGGCATCGTGCAGCGCACGCCAGCTCAGGCGCTCGGCTGCCACGTCTTCCGCCACATTGTCCGGCAGCATGAAGGCCAGTGCCTGGCCGCTTGCCACCAGGCGCCGGGCCATGGGGATGCTGCTGGTTTGCACCAGCGGCAGGGTCCGGCTCAGCGCACCGTCGCCCAGACGCTCCAGCATGCTGCGCAACTCCATGTCGGGAGTCATCATGATCAGCGGATAGGCTAGGCAGTCACGCAGACGCAGCAGTCGCGGCCGCATGCGCAGAGGGTGATCCGGAGCCATCACCACACCCAGGGGCTGTGCCCAGGAGCGCATCTCCTCGACACCGGCAGGAGGCGTTCGGCGCAGGCAATAGGCCACATCGATCTCGCCTTGCGCCACATGACGCAGAAGCTCTTCACCGATGCCGGCACGCACGCTGAAGGTGATGTCGGGATAGCGGTGATGCATGGCCGCAATCACCTGGGGCACGAGGTATTCGGCCGTCGCGTGCGGCACTCCCACGCTGACATGCCCGTGCCGCAAGGCATTCAGGTCTTCGACCTGGGCCAGGGCATTGTCAAAGTCTCGCTGGCTGCGCCTGACTGCTGCCAGCACGATCTCGCCGGCCACCGTCAGCTGCATGCCTCTGGGCAGTCGGTCGAACAGTGGCTGACCCACCTGCGCTTCGAGATTGAGGATCTGCTGGTTGACCGCTGCCGCGGTCAGGTGCAGCGTTGCCGAGGCCTTGCGCACCGAACCCCGGCGCGCCACCTCGTCAAAGCATCGAAAAGCCTGAGAAATTGCTGGCATGTCCTGAGTGTAAATTTTTTTCTGACGCCTCTTAAAAAACAAACAGCTATTCCTGACGCTCTTGAACTTCTAGAGTGGCAGCCATCAATCCCTTCTGACACAGAAAGAACCCCATGGCTACCACCGTTGACCAGGTCACCCAACGCCGACGCGGCACAGGTCTTATCGCTCATGACAGCGCTCTGAGCGCCGGCGGCTACACATTGATCGCCCCCCAGACGGCCGACGGGCATGTCTATCTCATAGATATCCAGGGGCAGGTGGCTCATGAGTGGAAGCTGCCCGTGCGCGCCGGTCGCCATGCGGTCATCCTGCCTAACGGCAATCTGGGCTACAACGGCAACCACCGTGAATCGCCGGACCTCTATGCGCCATGGTCCATGTGGCACGGCGGCGATTTTTATGAGGTCAGACTCGACGGGGAGGTGGTCTGGCGCTATGAAGATCCGGCTCATCACCATGATGCACAGTGGTTGCCCAATGGCCATTTGCTCTACGCTGCTTGCGCCCCTGTGCCCCAGGGCTTTGCAGAACGCGTGCCGGGCGGCAGCTCCCAAGGGCCGGACGAGGTGATGTACGGCGATGTGATCCGGGAAGTGGACCGCACAGGTCGATTGGTCTGGGAGTGGAAGGCCTGGGAGCATCTGGAGCCCGAGCACTTTCCCATTCACCCCGGTTTTGGCCGCTATCACTGGCCGTTGGTCAACGGCCTTGGGCTTGCTGTCGATGGAACGGTGCTCATGAGCCTGCGCACGACCTCGGGAATCATTGGCGTGGACAAGGCCAGTGGCAGCGTGAAGCTGCATATCCCGCCATCGGTTGTCTCGCACCAGCATGCCCCAGTTCCGCTGGCAAACGGCCATATCCTGACCTTTGATAACGGCAACTTCCGCCAGGGAGCCCATGTGGCTTTCTCGCGTGTGCTGGAAATAGATCCTGTCTCCACCAAGATCGTGTGGAGCTATCAGGATGAGATGGTCAATGCCTTCTACACCGCCTTCATGGGCAGCGCTCAGCGGCTGTGGAACGGCAACACGCACATCACGGAGTCAGCCACCGGGCGCCTGTTTGAAGTGACACCGCAAGGCGAGGTGGTCTGGGAGTTCATCCTGCCCTGGTTTGGCGAGTATCCCGATGCCGCTGCACGACGCACAGGTCCGGGCCGCTTGAACACGGTGTTCCAGACATGGCGCTACCAGGCAGAGCAACTGCCTTGGCTGTCCCGCTGAGCCATTCCAGTTCCAGCAGAAAGATCATCATGCAAATACGACGCAGACAGTTTGCAGCCTGGGCGCTGGGCGCTCCGCTGCTGCAGCAGCTATCACTGGCAAGCCAGGCGGCTGCCCAGCCCTGGCCTGTCCAGGCACTGACGGTGGTGGTTCCCTTCGCGCCCGGAGGCAGTGTGGATGTGGCCGCCAGGCTGGTGATGCCGCGTCTGGCAGAGCGCCTGGGCCAGCCCGTGATCATCGAGAACATGGTCGGCGCATCGGGGACTATTGCAACGCAGCGTGTCATCAAGGCCAGGCCCGATGGCTACACCTTGCTCTTCGGTGTGGCCAGCTCGGTGCTGGTCGCGCCCATGATCTCGCCGACCAAGTTTCGCTACGACGGTCTGCATGAGTTGAAACCCGTGGCACCCGTGGCCTCTTCGGTGTTTGCGCTGGTCGCCCGCCCGGGCCTGACTGCCGCCACTGCCGACGAGCTCATCCAGCTCGCACGCCAGAGCCCGGGGCGGCTGACCCTGGGCACCGACGGCGTGGGCACCAGCCTGCATCTGACGGGGGAGCTCATTCAGCAAATGTCCGGTATAGATCTGGTACATGTTCCCTACAGGTCTGGTCCGCAGGTGCTGACCGAGCTTGCAGGTGGTCAGATCGACCTTGCCGTGCTGCCTGTTGCGCTGGCTCAGCCGTTTGTCCTGGAGGGCAAAGTCAAGGCATTGGGCGTGACATCCCGCCAGCGTCTGGCCACCTTGCCTCAAGCGCCAAGCCTTTCGGAGACGTCGGCCCTTCGTAATCTGGAAGTCGAGGCCTGGCAAGGCTTGCTGGCTCCCGCGCATACGGATGCCCGTATCGTCAAGCGTCTGGCCGATGAAATCGCGATCCTGCAAGCGGACCCCGAGATGGCCAGAAAACTAACGGAAGCCGGCTTCAAGCCCATGCGCATGGGGCATCCTCAGTTCCTGGCCTATCTGGAGCAGGAGAAAAGAGTTCTGGAGAACACGATTCGCAAAGCCAATATCCGAACGGATTAGCATTAGTCGGCGCGAAGTCGCAACACTGTCTGACTAGGGCACAGACTGTCGCTGATCTGGTCGCAGTTGTGGTCGGCGCATCCAAGATGCTCCGAGCTCAAGCGCAATGGCGTGCTAGATGGAGCAGCTGCTTAGCAGACGCGCCGCTTCGATGGCGCGGCTCATGACGCCATGAACGCCAGCAATCGGGCCAGCCACTAAAATCCCGCGCCATGCATAACTCCCACGATCCCAAGGTTCTGCCTGTGCGCGATGGCGTCAGCCCTAGCTGTGTGGTGTTGCCCTCCCAGGGAGGGGGGCTGCTGATCGACTTCCTGTGCGACCGCCTGCCCGCCGTCGGGCGCGCAGGCTGGCTGCGCCGCATGGCTGCCGGTCAAGTGGTCAGCGAAACGGGGGGCATAGCCGGTCCGGACGCCGCATTCATGCCAGGGCTGCGCTATTACTACTATCGCGAATTGGAGGGCGAGCCAGAGATGCCGTTTGCGGCGGAAGTCATCCATCGCGATGCGCATCTGCTCGTCGCCGACAAGCCACATTTTCTGCCTGTGGTGCCGGCTGGCCAGTATCTGCAGAACACGCTGCTGGTCAGACTCAAGCGCGAGCTCGATCTGCCCGAGCTGTCGCCGATTCATCGCATCGACCGCGACACAGCGGGGCTGGTGGTGTTTTCGGTGCAGCGCTCCACACGCGGCATCTATCAAGGGCTGTTCAGGGACAGGGCCATTCACAAAGTCTACGAGGCCGTGGCGCCGTACCGTGCTGAGTTGAGCTTTCCGCGCGAGCACGCGAGCCGCCTGGAGGAGAGCGGGCATTTCTTTCGCATGCATGAGGTGGCGGGCGAGCCCAACAGCCGCACCCTGATGGAAGTCATTGAGCACAACAGCACCTGGGCGCGCTACCGGCTCAGTCCGGTTTCGGGCAAGCGCCATCAGCTGCGTGTGCATATGGCGGCGCTGGGCCTGCCGCTCAGGGGCGATGCCTTCTATCCCGTGGTCAATGACCCGGAGCCGGGCGACTATTCCAGGCCCTTACAGCTGTTGGCGCGCAGCGTGGCCTTCGATGATCCCCTGACTGGACAACGGCGCGAGTTCACCAGCCGGCGCAGCCTGCAGGCGCTGCCGCGCGACTGAGCGCAGTCTTTCCCGACCCTTGCCAGGGCAGGGGAAACGCCGAGCGCTGCAATTTATCGGACAAAACTGTCCGATAATTGGCGCCATGTCCACCACCCGCCCTCCATCCGCCGAACGCCGCGCCCAGTTGCTGGACGCGGCCGATGCCGTGTTTGCCGAGCATGGCGTGACCGCTCCCTTGGATCTCATCGTCGAGCGTGCCCAGGTAGGCCGCGCCACGCTGTATCGCCAGTTTCCGGACCGTCGCGCCATCATGCTGGCGCTGCTGGAGCGCTCGGTCGAGAAGACCCGGGCCGCCGCAGCCGCCTGGCACGACGACGACCAGGCCTTTTTCAAGCTGCTGGCTCTGGTGGGAGAGCGCATCGCTGTCTCCGCCACGCTGGTGGACTACTGGCGTACGGTGGACCAGAGCGACGCAGAAGTCATTTATGCGCGCCAGCAGATGTGGCTGGTGTTCGAGGAGCCCATGAAGCGTGCGGTGGCCAAGGGCCTGTGCAAGCAGGCCTTGAATGCCAAGGATCTGTCCCTGGTGTTCGGCATGCTGGGCGGTGCCCTGCGCGGCGAAACGCCTGCCCAGCGCAAACAACTGGCACGTCGCGCCCTGCAAATCATTCTGGATGGAATCAAGGCCTGAGGTTTATGAGTCAAGCTGCAGCACAGGCCACTGGGGCTCAAGCCAATCAAGAAGGCCCGAAACCTTCCAGCAGCCAGGCTTCAGCTCCTCCAGCCATTGCGCAAGGGCCCGTCATTCTGCTGCGCCGCCCGCCGGACTGGGCCGAGCATGAGAAGCCCGCGCTGCCGGGCTCGCCGGCCATGCCCCATCACGAGCCCTGGGTCCGCGTCTGCTATGGGCTGATTGCAGTCCTGGTCGGACTGACCGGTGGCCTTGGCAATGCCTTGTTCACTGCCAATCTGCCAACGATTCAGGGACAGCTCGGGCTGACCTCGGTCGAGGCCGCCTGGCTGACGGGCGCCTACGTCATGTTCAATATGACGGCCAATCTGCTGGTCTACAAATTCCGCCAGCAGTTCGGCATGCGCCTGTTCACCGAGATCGGTCTGGGCTGCTACGCCGCACTCAGCGTGCTGCATCTGTTGCTGGGCAGCTATGACAGCCTGATTCTGCTGCGCGCGGCCAGCGGCCTGGCTGCCGCGACTTGCTCGTCGCTGAGCACGCTCTACATGCTGCAGGCTGCACCACGCACCTATGTGCTCAAGATGCTGGTGATCGGCGTGGGCGTGGGCCAGCTGGCGACGCCGCTGGCCTGGATTCTGTCGCCGGGTCTGCTCTACAACAGCGAGTGGCACAACCTCTATCTGTTTGAAGCCGGCCTGGCGCTGATGTCCTTTGCCGCCGTGGTGCTGCTCAAGCTGCCTTCGGGCTTGTACATCAGGACCTTCGAGAAGCTGGACTTCGTCACCTTCAGCCTGATGGTGCCGGGCCTGGGCCTGTTGATTGCCGTACTGGTCCAGGGCTACTCGCGTTGGTGGTTCGATACGCCGGGGCTGGCCTGGATGCTGGTGGCAGCGATCGCGCTGCTCAGCGCAGCGCTTTACATCGAGCACCATCGCGCCAACCCCATGTTCCACACGCGCTGGTTCGCGCAGATGCCGACGATTCGTTTTGTGATCGGTGCCATCTTGCTGCGTTTTCTCACGGCCGAGCAAAGCTATGGCGTGGTGGGGCTGATGCGCACGCTGGGCATGACATCCGATCAGATGCAGCCACTGTTCATGGTAATTCTGCTTGGAACGCTTATAGGTGTTTCGTTGTCTGCTATCACTTTCGGTGTTCCCAATATGGGCAAGCAGATTGTGGTGGCGATTGCGCTGTTTGCCGTGGCAGCGTTTCTCGATCACCACCGCAGCAGCGTGGATCGTCCTTCGGACTTTTTCTTCAGCCAGTTTCTGCTGGCGGTGGGTTCGGGCGTCTTCATGGGCCCGCTGATGCTGACGGGCATCATCCAGGGCCTGAAGTTCGGCGCCAACCATATGCTCACCGCCGTAGTCACCATTTCCATGACCCAGGCCATGGGCGGTTTGCTGGGTTCGGCCTTGTTGAGCACTTACCAAACCTACCGTGAACAGATCTACTCCGTGGCCCTGGTGGCGCAGATAGACCCGACCGACCCCGTGGTGGCCGAACGGCTCAAGATACAGAACCAGATCTACGGCAAGGTTACGCCTGATCCCGCCATGCGCGCCAACCAGGGAACGCTGCAGCTGTCGCAAATCGTGCGGCGCGAAGCCAATGTGCGTGCCTATAACGATGTGTTTGCGTTGACGGCCGCCATCGCCTTGTTGTATCTGCTCTGGAGCCTGGGAGCCTCGGCGCGCGTGCGCCAGGCTGCCGCCATGGTGCGCGCCATGACACGGCAAAGCGGCAACCAGGTAGCGGCAGCCGCTGGGACCGACGGCACACCCCAGCGCGCACCTTCGGTGGCGCCGGTTGCAGAGCCTGAGGCAGCAAGCGCTCATGAGTCCGATGCATCGCAGCGTGTCACGGTGCTGGTGCAGCCCACGGCCACCGATGCCTATGGTGATGTGGAAGAGGGCGCTCAGACCGAGTCCGCCAGTCCGGCGCGGACCGTGGTGATCGAAGGTGCGCAGGCCCGGCGCCTTGCCGCCGCCGCGCAGGCCGCCGAGACCCGCGAGCGGGCCGTGCTGGCCAGCCGTGACCCCCTTCAGGACAATGCCCAGGCGCTCGAACTTGAGGCCGAGCTGGAGCAGGAAATCGACATGGACACCCGCAGCAGCCCTGCGGCCGCTGATGGCGGCCGGGATGGCTCCGGCCCCGAAGGCAAGGAACTCAAACCGATAACAGCAAGAGATTGAGCATGAGCGACAGTCAACAACCCCATTCCCCCGCTGCCTCTGCGGCGACAGCTGCCCCTTCACCCGCTGCAGCCTTGCCTCCCACGCCAAAGAAGATCAAGCCTTCTTTGCGCAGCGTGCTCATCATGCTGGTGGTGGCCTTGGCAGGCATGCTGCTCGTGCTTCGGGCCTGGAATCTCTGGCCCTTCAACAGCTCGGTGGTGACCACGGACAATGCCTATGTGCGCGGCGCCGTCACCGTGCTGGCACCGCAGGTCAATGGCTACGTGACCGAGGTGCTGGTCAAGGATTACGAGCAGGTCAAGGCCGGCCAGCCGCTGGTGCGCATCGACAGCCGCAGCTATGAAGCGGCCGTCGCCCAGGCACAGGCACAACTGGCCAATGCCCAGGCCCAGCTGAGCAATTCCGAACAGACACAGGCCCAGAACCGTGCCACGCTGAGCGCCAGCCGCGCAGGTCTGGCTGCCGTGGAGGCAGAGGCCCAGCGTTCGCAGGCGGAGCTCAAGCGTGTGCAGGAGCTGGCCGAGCGCGGCTCCGTGTCTCTGAACGAACGCGACAAGGTGCGTGCTACCTCGCGTCTGGCCGCGACCAATGTGGCCAAGGCCCAGGCCGACATCGCGATCAATCAGGAAAAGATCAAGGCCACGACCGTGGGCCGTGACTCTCTCAAAGCCCAAGTGCAGATGGCCGAGGCGCTGCTGCGCCAGGCCCAGATCAATCTGGACAACACCGTGGTCCATGCGCCCAGCGACGGACAGGTCAGCGAGGTATCGGTACGCAAGGGCCAGTACGTGGCCGCTGGTACGCAACTGATGTATGTGGTGCCGCCTACTTACTGGGTGGTGGCCAACTACAAGGAAACCCAGACCGCCCGGGTGCAGATCGGCCAGCTCGTGAGCTTCAGCGTGGATGCGTTGGGCGGCTTGCGCCTCAAGGGCCATGTGCTGGAGATTGCGCCGGCCACGGGTTCGGAGTTCAGCGTGCTCAAGGCCGACAACGCCACAGGCAATTTCACCAAGGTCGTCCAGCGTCTGCCCATCAAGATAGCCATCGACGAGGGCCAGGCCGATGCCGCGCGCCTGCGCCCCGGCATGTCGGTCATCGTGCGCCTCGATACTGCACAAAAAGTAGGGCATTCAGCGAAGACAACACAAGCGATTGAGGCCGATTTGGCTCAAAAATCTCAAGCGCCCGCAGTTTCCGCATCCGAACAGGCCAAGCCATGAAGAACGCCCTTCATACCGTGCGTGCCTTGCCCCTGGCGCTTGCATTGCTGATGGCCGGCTGCAGCGTGCCCAGTCAGACCCGGGCCCCAGACAGCGCTCAGCCTGCGGTGCCGGCCAGCTGGAGCACGGATCAGGCCGTAAGCGATGCCGATGCTGTCCAGGCCGGCTGGTGGCAGGCTTTTGGTGATGCGCAGCTGAGCCGCTGGGTGGAGCTGGCGCTTGCGCGCAACAACGATGTACTCACTGCCATGGCCCGGGTGGAGGAGGCACGCGCGAATCTCGATGTGACGGGTTCTGCCGCTGCACCGCAGCTGTCGCTCAGCGCACCGGGCTCGGCCAACCGCAGCCTGAGCGCGCGAACCGGCCAGATGGTGCATGTGCGCTCGGCCCAGCCCGTGTTGCAAGCGAGTTGGGAGCTGGATCTCTGGGACCGCCTGGGCAGTCTGAGCCGGGCTGCCGATCAGCGCTTGCAGGCCAGCCAGGCGGATCGCGATGCGGTACGTCTGACGGTGGCCGCGACCGTGGCGCAGGCCTATATCGCTCTGCGCTCGCTGCAGGCCCAGCTGGCCGTGGCCGAGGACACGGTGAAGTCGCGCGAGGACGCGGTGCGTCTGCTCACCGATCAGGTGCGTGTGGGTTATATCTCGCGGCTGCAGCAAAGCCAGGCGCTGGCCGAGCTGGAGAGCGTGCGGCAATCGGTGCAGCAGCTGTCTCTGGCGCTGCAGCGCCAGCGCATAGCGCTGATGCAGCTGGTGGGCGGCAGCGGTGATGACCAGGCACAGGGCTTGGCACGCTCCACCTTGAGCGACCATGCTAGGCTCGAGTCCATGAGCTTGCCCGCCATGCCTGCACCTGGCTTGCCGTCGGGCTTGCTGGAGCGCCGCCCCGATATTGCGCGGGCCCAGCTGCTGTTGGCGGCCAGCGACAGCAATCTTGCGGCACAGCGCGCGGCCTTTTTGCCCCAGGTGAGCCTGAGTGCGAACTTCGGCAGCCTGTTCATCAACGCGCTGGATTACAACCCGGCCCGAGTCTGGTCGCTGGGCGGCAGCATTCTGGCGCCACTGTTCAACGGCGGTCGCCTGCAGGGCCAGTTCGATGCGGCCTCTGCCCAGCGCGATCAGGCGGCCTATGCCTATCGCGGCGTGGTCATCAAGGCTTTTGGCGACGTGGAAACAGCTCTGGTCAGCTCCCAGCAACTGCAAGCGCAGTGGGAGCATGCCAAGGAACGCGAAAAAGTGCTGGGTCGTACCCTGGGCTTTGCCAAGGATCGCTATGAGGCCGGCTACGCCAGTTATCTGGAGGAACTGGATGCCCAGCGCAATCTGTTTGCCGTGCAGCAGGAAGTGCTGCGCCTGCGTCAGAGCCAGCTGGAGAACGCCGTGGCCCTGTACCAGGCGCTAGGCGGCGGCTGGCAAGCCGGCGGCTCGGCCCGGTTGCAACCCTGAAGTCCGGCATGGAAGCTCCTGAAATATGAGCTGCTTACGCTTTGCAGCAAAAGGTTTCAGGGTGTCTTGAAATAATACCAGAGGCCGGTTGCAGCCAGTGCCAGTACCAGCAGCCACAGAAATCCGCCCTGGCCTCGGGGGACTTCGCCGGGCGCGGTTGCCGTGGACTGAGAGCTGGTTTGCGCGCTGGCCCGCACCGATTGCCGTTGCAGGATCTGCCAGTCCAGCGCAATGCCATCCATGGCCGCATCGATATGGTCCTTGGCCTGGGCCAGACCCAGGCCTGTGGCCTCGCGCAGCAGCTTGATGGCTTCGAGCTTGTTGCCGCGTGCCATGGCGTCTTCCACCTTGGCCCTGGTCGCAGTGGGCACTGCGTTCTCGCCGGACATCAACGCCCCTATGGCTTCTGCATGATCGCCGCTCACGGTGACGTTGGTGATGGTCTTGCCATTGATGGTGGTGGTGGTGGTCTTGATGGAGGTAAAGGAGCTGCCGGGCGCGGTGTCGGCCCTATTCAGCTGGTCCAGCAGCAAAGTGGCATCATTCATGCCCAGTTTTTCCACCTGCTCGCGCAACTGCTGCACCGCTTGCGTCTGTTCTGCTGCACCATGCTGGACAAAGTCCGGATCGTCGCTGGCTTCCAGCAGGTCTTTGGCCTCCTTGAGCCCCAGCCCGCCTTGCTCGCGCAGCTGTTTGATTGCTTCGATCTTGTGACCGCTTTGCCAGTGCTTGAGGATCTCGGGCGGAATCTGTGTGGGCATGAGTTGCTCTTTATGTTTGTGGCTGTTGAACCTGGCGTCAGCCGCAGTCCACCTGCAGGTGGCTGAAGTCCCTGGTGCGCAGCCTGGCATCCTCGATGAAGGCCATGAGCCGTGCGCCGTCCTGCCAGCACCAGTGGAATTCCTCGTGCGACTGCAGCGTCAGTAGCGAGCGCCAGTGCGAGTTGCCGGGGCATTCCTCGGCCTCGGGTGTGGGGTCGTAGCCCAGACTGTCCCAGGAGGGGCGGCCCAGCAGATAGTCGCGAGGCAGATCGCCGCTTTCTTCAAGTCCATGGAGCCAGTCCTGGATTTCATCGAACTCCACTGGCCAGTCCTTGCGCAGCTCCTCGTGACGAGGAAGATCGACGCCGTTTTCAAAATGCAGCGCACGGCTGCCCGTGACCCACCGGTGGGGAGCCTGGATCTCACGCATGCCGCTGATATCCGGCCAGTAGAACGCCTTGAGATAGTCCTGGTCGCGCCAGAAGATGGCGTCGTCCTCGTCAAAGCCGTAGAACAGCGATAGCAGGCCGCTGGGCGGCAGCTCTGCTGGGCGACCGGGGCCGTCGGGGAGCTCGGCAAAGTTGATCTGTCCGACAAACAGGTAGTGGCCGTCCGGATGCTCGGGCCAGTCAAAGCCCGCAGGCACCACGGGCAGGCCACCAAAGCGGCTTTGCAGGGGCTCGCCCATGGTGGGGCCCAGGCGAACGGCGACGGCGGGTTGGGCCAGATTCAGGAAGTATTGCTTGTGCGCCTTCAGCAGTGGCGAGGCATCCAGGTGGTTTTCCAGCGTTGTGAGGTCCATGAAGCTTGGTGCATTGAGTTTGCAGGCCATTCTGGCCCAGACAGCGACCTGGCCTCGCCAGAGACCGTCCGCTAGATGCAACAAAACGTCTGTTCGTGGTCTTCCTGGAGTCTGATGCTTTCAAATTCATAGCTGAATGTGCAAGTATGCATTGGACTTGAGGCGAAATCGGTTCAGGGTTTCCAAGGGGCTGTTGCACGAAACCGTAACCGGCCTGTCCAGCTGATCGGTCCATGCCTTGTAGGTGCGCAGTGCCATGGCATGCAGCGGGCCTATGTGTTGCGGCAGTCGGGCCAGGATCTCGGCCTCGCTTTGCACGGCCGGGCCCTGGGCCTGCAGCAGCTCGTCATGGCCCGCGCCGCACCATTGACGTACGCTGTCTGCGGTCACTTCCAGATGGCCTTGAAACGCCCATTGCCGGCCATGCACAAAGCCCTTGTTCAAACAATGCTGTCCGTACATGGTGCGCCTGGCGGCCGCGGGGATGTCAAAGCTGTCGTAATGCCAGTTGAAGATGGTGGCTTGCGCTGGCAGGCTCATCAGTTGCTGGGCGCTGGGGGTGATGCGGACTTCGCTCCAGCCGATATTCGGACAGGGGTTGCGCCAGACGCCTGCGCCCATGGCGCGGGCCAGCATTTGTGCGCCAAAGCAGTGTCCTAGCACGGGGATGTCGTGCTGCAATGCACTTTGCAGCAGGCAGCGTTCCTCATCGATCCAGTGCAGCTGCTCGTTGGCGCAATGGTTGCTGCCCAGCACGATGATGCCGCGATAGTCGCGCGCATTGGCCGGGGATGCGCCTTCTGCACAGGGATCTATCAGCACATGGGCAATGTCTTGTTGGCGCAGATGGTCGAGCAGGATGCCGGGGCCTTGCGATGCTTCGTGCTGGAGGATGGCGACAGGCTTCATGGGAGGTGGGCTTGAAGGGCAAGCCGGTTGTGGTGAAGCCTTGAATCTAGGAATTAAGGCCTCAAGCCCTTGTATGGAATGTAGCTGTTGCTATCAAGATTGCATAAAGAAGGACCGCTCGGTCCGGCGCCATCCAGGCTTTCCAATTTCCGCCAGCGTGCCATACTGGGCTGCCGGCTCGCTGGCGTGAGGCGGTCTCTATCACTGCAAAAGCATGGTTATGTCACAGAGCAAACATGGGCTTCAGGGGGATGGAAAAGCCGGGCAGGGCAGCAGCCCGTCGGCATTGACACTGGCTGCGCTGGGCGTCGTGTTCGGCGATATCGGCACCAGTCCGCTCTATGCGTTCAAGGAGGCTTTTACCGGCGTTCATGGGCTGACGGTGGGCCCCGAGAATGTGCTGGCCGCGCTCTCGGCACTGCTGTGGGCCGTGATCGTCATCGTCGCCATCAAATATGTGTGGGTGGTGCTCAGCCACGATAACGATGGCGAGGGCGGCGTGCTGGCGCTGACTGCGCTGGCTCACCGCGTGATGGGCGATCAGTCGCGGCGCTCGCGCTTTGTGGTTGCAGCCGGAGTGTTTGCTGCCGCACTGTTCTATGGTGACGCCATTATCACGCCGGCCATTTCCGTGCTCTCCGCCGTGGAGGGCATGAGTATCGCCACGCCGGAGTTCGAGCATTTCATCGTCCCCATCACCATAGGCATTCTGATTGGGCTGTTCTCCATTCAGATGAAGGGCACCAGCGTGGTGGGGCGCCTGTTCGGCCCGGTCACCATTGTCTGGTTTCTCTGCATTGCCTGGGCAGGCGTGGCCAGCATTGTGCAGACACCGATGGTGCTGCAGGCCGTCAATCCGCTGCATGCGCTTCGCTTCGCCCTGCAGCACACGGACAAGGCCTTCTTTCTGCTCTCGGCCGTGTTTCTGGCCATGACAGGTGCTGAGGCCCTCTATGCCGACATGGGGCACTTCGGCAGCCGGGCTGTGCGCTTGGGCTGGTATGGGCTGGTATTCCCGGCTCTGATGCTCAATTACTTCGGCCAGGGTGCCTTGCTGTTGCGCGATGCGGCGGCCGCCAGCAATCCCTTCTTTCTGCTGGCATCGCCATCCTGGCTGCTGATTTTTGTGGTGCTGGCTACGGCTGCCACGGTGATTGCCTCTCAGGCGACCATCTCGGGCGCTTATTCCATGACGCTGCAGGCCAGCCGTCTCGGGTATCTGCCGCGTGTGCGGGTGCTGCACACCTCCGATCAGGAGCAGGGCCAGATCTATATCCCCAGCGTGAACTGGCTGATGCTGCTGGCCGTGATCGCGCTGGTGCTGGCCTTCAAGTCCTCGGGAGCATTGGCGGCGGCCTACGGTATTGCGGTCTCGGGCACCATGCTGATCACCACCATGCTGGTGGGCTTTGTGGTCTATCTGGGACGCAGCCGTGCAAGAGCCGTCACGCTGGCAGCTCTGGCCTGCTTTGCAGTGCTGGAGATAGGCTTTTTTGCCTCCAACCTGACCAAGCTGGAGCAGGGCGGCTGGTTGCCGTTGACCCTGGGCGCCATCATCTTCATCGCGCTGATGACCTGGCGTGACGGTACCCAGCTGGTGGCCGAGCACAGGCGCCGCCTCGATATTCCCATGAGCGATCTGATGAGCTCGCCCATGAGCGGCGTGCCTGTGGTGTCAGGCACGGCGGTCTATCTGACTTCAGACCCCAAGCTGGTGCCGAATGCGCTGTTCCACAATCTCAAGCATTTCAAGGTCATGCACGAGCAGACGGTGTTTCTCCATGTGATCAACGAGAACATACCCTATGTGCATGAGGGCGAACGCCTGCAGCTCAAGTCCATGTGCAACGGAGTGTGGGCACTGGACATCCATTTCGGCTTTCGCGAGCAGCCCGATATTCCGGCAGCGCTGCAGCGCATCACCCCGGATGCCGATGGCGAGATGCCGAACCTCGACCCCATGACGACCAGCTTTTTTGTGGCCAGGGTGCAGGTGGTGGATGGGCCGGGCGGTCTTTCCGCCTGGCGCTGCGCGCTGTTCGGCTGGATGTCCCGTCAGTCGGCCAGCGCCGCCACTTATTACAAGCTGCCTGCCAACCAGGTGGTGGAGCTGGGCACGCAGGTAGTGCTTTAGATGGCGTAAAGGGCAAGCCAGTCATGCACTGGCTGCTATCTTTATAGAGTAGCCTTAATCGCCCAGTGCATCCAGAGCGCGGGCCGAGTAGACCATGGCGGCGCCTGCATTCAAGGCCACGGCCACGCCCAGAGCTTCGGCAATTTCCTCCCTGCTGGCCCCTGCGGCCTTGGCGGCCTTGGTGTGCACGGCAATGCAGCCGTCGCAGCGCGTCGTCACACCCACGGCAATGGCAATCAGCTCGCGTGTCTTGGCATCGAGATGACCGGTCTTCTTGCCGGCGCCGGACAGGGCCTTGTAGCCCTCCATGGTGCCTGGGCTCAACTCGGAAAACTCTCCCAGCCTGCCTGCCAATTCCTTGCGGTATTCGTTCCAGTCCAGCATTGCCAGCTCCTTGTTGAATGAAGCATTGATTGTGTGCTACTGGCACCGGGCATTCAAGCAGCAAGCGTTTCGTCCGCTGATTGGCAATCTTGGGTTCGAAGGAGTCAGCAGGGATTTTCAGGCTGTATGAAAATACAGGTCTCATAGTTGGCATCCAGCCGTCTTTTCGCCGAGCATTTTGTGAGCGTCACCGTGACCGCATCCCAAGCCGCCATTCTTCCGCCGCACCGTTTCTACTATCTGCACAACTTCCAGCAGGCGCTGGACTGGTTGGCGCAGCGCTATGGCGATCTGCTCAGCGAGCAGGAGGCCGAATTCATCGGCGGCTTCGCGCACCTGCCGCAGAACTCCAGGGCGCTGCTGGTACGCATGCTGATGCGGCGCGGGCCCTGGTTTCGCGCCAGCAAGCTCGCCTACGAGGAGATTCCGGTGACGGTCGACGCCGCAGCGCCCCTGCTGGAGCTTGGCTGGCTCAGTGCCACCGAGCCCATGGAGGCGGCTGAACTGTTCGGCCTGCACACCAAACCCGAGCTGCTGCAGATCTTGACTGGCTTTGAGCTGTGCTCTTCCATGCGCAAGGCCGAGATGCTGCAGTTGCTGGCCGAGATGCAGCCCGAGCCCCGGCCCTATGCCGTCTGGCACCCAGAGGCCGTGGAACCGGTATGGCGCGTCATGGTGGGCGAGCTGGGGGAGCGTCTGCGGCTGATGTTCTTTGGCAACCTCTACCAGGACTGGTCGGAGTTCGTGCTGGCCGACCTCGGTATTTTCCGCTACGAGCCGGTGGTGCTGGACGCTGACTCGCGTGCATTTCAGCACCGCGAAGATCTGGACTTCTATCTGGAGATATCGGCCCGGCGTCAGGCTCTGGATGAAGGCGTGGAGCCCGCTCAATTGCTGTCCGCGCTTATTGAAAGTCATAGCGAAAACCCGTGGCTGGACATGCGCAGGGCCAAGGTTTTGCTCAAGCTTGGCCAGGTGTGCGAGAGGCTGCAGGACTGGCCCCTGGCGGCTCGGGCCTATACGGCCAGCCGTTATGCGGGTGCACGCCACCGTCATATTCGCGTGCTGGAGCGCATGCAGTGCTTTGATCAGGCGCTGGCGCTTGCCAGCCAGGCGCAAGCAGCGCCTGAAAGTGAGGAGGAGCGTCAGCGCGTGGCGCGCATGCTGCCGCGTCTGAGCCGCAGCCTGGGACTGGGGCACACGGGGCGCCAGCGAACTCTGGCCCCGGCCGTGGCAGCCCTGCGCAGCGATGTGCTGCTGGACCGACCCGCCCAGCCCATGGCGGTGGAGTACGCGCTGCAAGCCCATTGGCATGGTGCTGATACGCCCGTGTTCTATGTGGAGAACGCGTTGGTCAACTCTCTATTCGGTTTGCTGTGCTGGCCCGCCATCTTTGCGCCGCTGCCGGGGGCGTTTTTTCATCCCTTCCAGAGTGGGCCGGCCGATCTGGGGGCACCGGATTTTGTGCCGCGTCGCCAGTCGCTGTTTGATGCCTGCTTGGCAGAGCTGGAGGACGGTCGCTACCAGGCCACGATTTGCCAGCGTTTTGCCGACAAGCAAGGAGTTCAGTCGCCGTTTGTGTTCTGGGGCACATTGACGCAAGAGCTGCTGGAGCTGGCGCTCGATTGCATGCCAGCCGCCCATCTGCGGATTCTGTTCACACGGTTGCTGCTGGACGTGAAAGCCAACCGCACCGGCTTTCCTGATCTGGTGCGCTTCTGGCCCCGGCGGTCCGGCGCCGATTCACGCTACGAGCTGGTGGAAGTCAAAGCGCCGGGAGACAAGCTGCAGGACAACCAGATTCGCTGGCTGGCCTATTGCTCGGAGCAGGGCATTCCCGTGCGCGTCTGCCATGTGCAATGGCGTGACGAAGGCAGCATTCCATGAAGCCTGCGCTTAGCGTGGCAGTACGCGCACTGTGCGAGTTTACGGCGCGGGGCGGCGATCTGGATCTGCGCTTCACGCCCGCGCCCAGTGCACTGGAGGGCATGGAAGGCCACGCCGTGGTGCAGAAACGGCGTAAAAACATCAGCGGCTACGAGACAGAGCTGGTGCTCGGCGGTCGGTTCCAAGAGCTGCAGGTTCGCGGCCGGGCCGATGGCTTTGATAGCGTGCAGCAGCAACTCGAAGAGATCAAGACATACCGGGGGCGGCTCGACGGCGTGCGCCCTCATCACCGGGCCTTGCACTGGGCCCAGGCCAGGGTCTATGGGCATTTGCTGTGTCAGGAGCGCGGCCTTGAGCGGCTCAAGCTGGCGCTGGTCTATTTCCAGATCGGCAGCGCAGAGGAGACTGTGCTGGTGGAGGAATGTTCTGCCACCGAACTGCAAGCCTTTTTCGAATCGCAATGTGCCCGTTATCTCGACTGGGCACGCAGCGAGGCCGCCCACCGTCAGGCGCGTGATGAGGCCATGGCGCAGCTGCAGTTCCCCATGCCGGCCTTCAGAGCCGGACAGCGGGAGCTGGCCGTGGCTGTCTATCGCACGGCCCATGCCAGCGCGGGCGGCCGCTGTCTGATGGCTCAGGCCCCGACCGGCATTGGCAAGACCCTGGCCACGATTTTTCCCATGCTCAAGAGCATGGCAGCAGTCATGGCCAAGGGCGCCTCGGAGGCTGATGAAGCCGGTCTGGACAAGCTGTTCTTTCTCACTGCCAAGGGCACGGGCCATGGACTGGCACTGCATGCGCTGGGCCAGTTGCAGCAAGCCTTGCCGCAGCCCATGTCGGCGGCCGCCGCGCCGCCGGTTGCGTCCTTGCGCGTCTTGGACATGCAGGCGCGCGACAAGACCTGCGAGCATCCCGACAAGGCCTGTCATGGAGAATCCTGTCCGCTGGCGCGCGGTTTTTTTGAGCGACTGCCTGCGGCCAGGCTGCAGGCGCTGCAACTGCCGCTATGGGATGCGCCGGCGCTACGGACTCTGGCCTTGGAACATGGAGTCTGCCCCTATTACCTGTCGCAGGAGCTGGCGCGTTGGGCCGATGTAGTGGTGGCCGACTACCACTATTACTACGACAGTGCCGCCATGCTCTATGCGCTGGCCTTGCAGCAGGACTGGCGCGTGGGCGTGCTGGTGGACGAGGCGCACAATCTGCTGGAGCGCGCGCGCAGCATGTACACGGCACCGCTGTCCCAGTTTGATCTGGCACAAGCCCGCCAGGCCGCGACCGGAGCTGTCAAGAAGGCACTCGATGCGCTGCAGCGTCAGTGGCTGGCGCTGAACAAGGCCCAGGATCAGGCCTGTTATCAAAGCTATGAGAGCATCCCCGTCGCACTGCTGGGCACTGTGCAGCGGGCCGTGGGTGCAATAGCGGATCAGTTGGCGGAGCAGGAGGCAGACGGCCATGCGGCCACAGTGGGGCAGCCCGCGCTTGCCGACCATGCCTTGCTGGATTTTTACTGGGAACTGCTGCATTTTCAGGCCCTGGCCGATCAGTTCGGGCCGCATGCGCTGTTTGACGTTCAGCTGAGCGCGCAGCCCATGCGTTCGGGCCGCGTGCGCACCCCGGCATCCACGCTGTGCATTCGCAACGTCCTGCCCGCGCCGCATCTGGCGGCGCGCCATGCAGCGGCACAGGCCACCGTGCTGTTTTCAGGCACGCTGAGTCCGCCCGGGTTCTACCGTGACCTGCTGGGACTGCCCGCCGATACTGCCTGGCTCGATGTCCCCGCACCGTTTGCGGCCCGGCAGTTGCAGGTGCATATTGCTCGCCATATCTCCACACGCTGGCGTGATCGCGAGGCCTCTCTGGCTCCCATGGCGGATCTGATCACGCAGCAGTACGCGCGTCAGCCCGGCAACTATCTGTGTTTTGTCAGCAGTTTTGAGTATCTGCAGCAAGTCGCTGCAACCTTGGAGCGGCGGCACCCGCAACTGCCGCTTTGGCAGCAGCAACGCGGAATGGACGAAGCAGGGAGGGCCGAATTCCTGGCCCGCTTTGTCGAAGACGGCCAGGGTCTGGGTCTGGCCGTTCTGGGCGGGGCTTTCTCCGAAGGCGTGGATCTGCCCGGCAGTCGTCTGATCGGTGCTTTTGTTGCTACGCTGGGTCTGCCCCAACTCAACCCTGTCAACCAAGCCATGCAGCGCGCCATGGATCACACGATGGGAGTGGGGCTGGGCTATGACTACACCTATCTTTACCCGGGCTTGCGCAAGGTGGTGCAGGCAGCTGGCCGGGTCATACGCAGCGAGCACGATCGCGGCGTTCTGGTGCTGATGGACGACCGCTTCGCACGTGCCGAGGTGCGTGCGCTGCTGCCCGCCTGGTGGCAGATCGAGGGGGGACCGAGGTTTCTGAACCCATGGTAGCCAGAAACGCTCGCTCACATCTCCGTTTGTAATCCTGCTCGAACGGCTTTCGCATGCCTTGATACTCGGGGCAAAGGAGAAAAAGGCCATGAATTCCCGCGAAACCTACGACTCTCAAACCCACGCTAACGGGGAAGAGGGCAGCCAGGGATGGGATGCAATCGATGGGGCGCTGCAGACGGTTTATGGCGATCAGCAGCCCGCGCATTTCGGGACGCTGATCAAATTTCGGCTTGGAGGAGAAGAGCCGCTGGACGGCGTCAGCGTCTATCGCAGCGAGCAGGGCGCGCCGCACTGGCACTATGTCAGTTATGGCTTCAGCGACCTGTATGGCGATCTGGATGACAGCTACGACATCGCTCCAGGCAAGCCCAGTGGCTATGGTTTCGAGTTGAGTTTCAGGCTGATGCGTGCCGCCAGTGAGCAGGAACCACCTAGTTGGCCTGTTAACTTTTTGCAAAATATTGCTCGATATGTATTTCGCACCGGCAATGTGCTGGCCCCCGGGCACTGGATGACGGCCAACGGCCCGATCAAGGCCGATGCCGACACGCTGCTCACTGAGATGGGCTTTGTGCAGGATCCCGAGTTGCCGGCCATTCATACGCCCTATGGCGACCTGATGTTTCTGCAGCTGGTGGGGTTGACCAGTGACGAGTTGCGCGAGGTACGCAGATGGAATGTGCTGGGAGCGCTGCAGTCCCTGCAGAGTTATATGCCGCTGTGGATCACCGATCTGGCCCGACCCAGTCTGCATGACTTGCCCGATGTGCAGCTCGCCATCGACGCGGGGGCGGTACGAGAAGGCTCCAAGACGGGCGTGCTCTACAACGATGTGCTTGGCTTCAGCCATCGCAAGCGCCTGCTGCGCAGCCCGCAGACCGTGATACGTCTGGGAAGCCTGGGCGTGCGCGACCTCAAGGCCATGCTGCCGGCTCGCCTGCCCCATGGCCGCCCGCTGATTCTGGCGGGCGATGGTTCCACGCTGGAGCTGGTGCCTGCCGGCGACAGTGAAGGCGGGATGCTGGACTGGCATAGCGACCACGAGCTCAAGCTCAGCCTGACTCAGGCTCAGATGCAGGCATGGAAGCAAACTGTCAAGGGACGCGACGGTGAGTACACCGTGCCCGGACTCGATGGTCTGGTCTGGCAGGTCAAGAGCAGTGTAGTGACGGATAGCCAGGGGCGTGTGACCGGCAGGTACGAAGAGCGTTAAGTACCATGCCATGCATCAAGTAGCTGCAGGCCCTTTGGAGATAGATGTCTCAACTGCTCCAGTTCGGAACACAAGTAGCTCTTAACGCATGCGCTCATCGGAGAGTCTGCTTGGCAACTGATCCAGTCCTCTGGCAAACCAGCCTATGCGTTCTGTCTCGCGCACATCCAGCTGCGGTACATAGGGTTTGATATCGAGCACGGGCGTGCCATCCAGCATGTCGTTACCGCGGAAATGCAGCCAGCATCCGTCCGTGCCAAGTAGCTCGACAATGGACAGACCGATGCGGTTGGGCCTTGCCGGTGCCCTTGTGGCAAAAACGCCATGGCTGCGGGTATCCATAAAGGGCACGACTTCCAGCTTTTCCGTGGCCTCATGCAGGTGCGTGAGCAGGATCAGGTATTGAAACTCCTGCACATCGCGCAAGCCCGCGGCAAAAGGCGAAAAAACCTCGATCTTTCCCTCATGCTGCTGGGCAGCCACGGTCTGTATGGGCATGCCCACGGCATGCTTGAACGGGCTGTGTACGCGGCCTATGGGCTGCAGAACAATGGATTCGTTCATCAGGGCAGCACTGCCAGCACGACCTGGGATGCCTTGAACAAGGCCGTGGCCGTCTTGCCCACGGCAAGGCCCAGATTTTCGGTGCTTTCCTGGGTGACCATTGCCACCACCTGCAGGCCTTGAGCATCAATGGTCACTTCGGAGTTCACCGCGCCGGGCTTGATCCGGGTGATTTTGCCGTTGAGCTGGTTGCGTGCCGAAAAGCGTACGCCTTCGCAATCCGTCACCACCATCACGGAAGGTGCCTTGACCATGGCGATCACCGAGCTGCCGGCCTTCAGGCCCAGGCTGACGGCGCTGCCATGTGTGATGGTGGCCACCAGTTCGGCCTGGTGTTCGGTGCGGATCTGGACCTCATCGGTAACGATGCCATGGCTGATATGGGAGACATGACCCTTGAACTGGTTGCGTGCGCTGCTTTGCATGAGGGTTTCCTTAAAATGCCGCTGGGAACTTGGACCTATTCTTATAGCACCCGGACCAGTGCAGTTAAACGCTGCGAGAGCCACGGCTGCTGCAACCTTGCCCATAATACGGCTCTGATTTGGGTGCCTGAGGCCAAGAAATGAGTGATCTGAACATCGTGCAATGCACGCACGAACGCCACGCCGCTGCGATTCTGGACATTTTCAACGATGCCATCGTCAACTCCACGGCGCTCTACGACTACCAGCCGCGCACGGCGCAAAACATGGTCAGCTGGTTCGAGGCCAAGCGTGCAGGCGGTTTCCCCGTTATCGGCATTGAGGATGCACAAGGGCAGTTGCTGGGCTTTTGCAGCTGGGGAGGTTTTCGCGCCTACCCTGCCTACAAGTACACGGTTGAGCATTCGGTCTATGTCCATCCACAGCACCGGGGCCGAGGTTTGGGGCAGCAACTGATGGAGCTGCTGATTGCCGAAGCCAGGCAGCGTGGTGATGTGCATGTGCTCGTCGGTGCCATCGACGCCGCCAACGCGGGCAGCATTGCACTGCACAAGCGTCTGGGTTTTGAGTCTGTGGGCCTGATGCCACAGGTGGGCTTCAAGTTCGGGCGATGGCTGGATCTGGCCTTCTATCAGCTCACGCTGCAGACGCCGCTGAATCCGGTGGATGGTTGAGTTGCTCCGAAAAATCAGCTTGCAGCGATTGACTACAAAGCACTGCAGTGCCTGGATACATTTTGTGCCGCCAGAAAATGGCTGTGCTCTTGTTTTTCTGGACAGCGGTCGCAAGCTAAAGGCTGGTGTTTTGTCGCTTTGAAGGGGTCACCGCTATGTGGAAACTGGGCCGTTTGCTGAGTCGCTTTCGCAAAGAGCTGCTGCTTGCCTGGGCTGTGCTGCGCGACCCGCGCTCTCCCAGGGCCGCCAAGCTTGCCACTATGCTGGCGGCTCTCTACCTCATCACTCCCCTAGACTTCGTGCCCGATACCATTCTTGTTCTGGGCTGGCTGGACGACGGCCTGATCGGTTTTTTGCTGCTGCAACTGGCTTTCAGACTTTTGCCAGCTGAACTGCTGGGCTCACTGCGCGAACGCGTGGGTGCCAAAGCTGCTTGAGCAGCTGTCTCTAAACCTTGGCGACCAGCGCTGATACATCGGGCACTGGTCGTTTTTTGGTTCATTGCTTGGATGTCAGACGGGCAACCTGGGTCTCCAGTCTTTCAATCTCGCGGCGTGCCTCGTCGCCTTCTGGTATGTTGCGGCCTGAGTCGCGCCACTGTACGGCAGCCTTGAAGCCTTCAGCCTGTGCATAGCGGCGAAACCACATGCCTTCGGGGTTGTGGCGTGTGATGCCGTCAAACACCGTGGCCAGCATTTGGCCTTGTTCCAGACCCATGGTCAGCATGGTCTGGTTGACCACCAGCTTGTGCATGGCCAAGTGCCCGCGCGGCACAGCGGCAATGCGGTTGGCTATGGTCATGGTGCGGGCCTCCAACTCAGATGCGTCTACGGCTTCGGTGGCCAGCCCCCATTCAGCAGCTTGCGCACCGCTGATCACATCGCCTGTGAACATCATCTGCTTGGCTCGCATCGGTCCCAGACGCTGGGTCCACATTGCTGTGGTGGGGCATCCCCATACTCGTGTGGGCATATAGCCGATGCGGGCGTCATTAGCCATGATGAGCAGATCGCAGCACAGTGCAATATCGCTGCCACCAGCCACAGCGGCACCGTGTACCTTGGCAATCGTGGGCTTGCTGCAACGCCACAAGCTCATGAAGTCTTCGGTATTGCGCTTCATGAAAGCATAGTCTTCCATGGGATCCCAAGGCGCTTTTTCCTGCTGACAGGGGTGCTCAATTTCCTGTTCGGCGGTTTCTGCCAAGTCATAGCCACCGCAGAAGCCCTTGCCCGCGCCCTCAACAACGATGACATGGATATCCGGATTGTCCTGAGCCCACTCCACGGCCTTGCGAATCTCGCGCGGCGTCTGGTTGTTGATCGCATTCAGGCGCTCGGGGCGATTGAGTAGTAGCCGTGCAATGCGTGGATTGTGGGCGTCTGTGGTGATCGACAAAGTGCTGTAACTGGGCATGGATAGTCTCCTGATTGAAATGTGAAAATTTCAATAAACTATGAGTAATTAATTGATAAATAACTGTTTTTGACAGTCAGTATTGACTCTATGTGTATTTGTTTTTACAGTCAACTTAGACTGTCAAATTGGAGGTGAGTATGTCTGGCAACCTCAAAGCGGCTGAGAGCAGCACCTTGCGTGAACAACAGAAGCATGCGACACGTGCGCGCATTTTGAACAGCGCCATGACCTGCCTGATGGATCTGGGCGTTGCGCGTACCACTACGCTGGAAGTGCAGCGCCGAGCGGCAGTCAGCCGCGGTGCATTGCTGCACCACTTTCCTACGCATGCAGAGCTGCTTTGCGCAGTCGTCGATGCCATCGTAGTGCGCAACGAAGAGGCAGTCCTCAAGCATCTGCGCCGCAAAGCAAGGCGTAGTGACCCTGTCGAGCATGCGATTCACACACTGGTCGATAGCATGAGAGAGCCTTCATTTCTGGCTGAGCTGGAGCTGTGGGTAGTGGCACGTACCGATACCGAGCTGCGTGAAGCCCTGGTCGCTGCAGAGCGCAAAGCCTTGCGCGACAGGATGCGCGTACTTGATGAAATCTTCGCGCCACTGAGTGCCTTTCCGGCCTACGAGTTGGTAGTCAGCACCAGTGCTGAATTTGTGCGCGGTCTGGCGGTCTCTGGCATTTTGCGCAGCAACCCTCAGTCGGTGAAGGCGCTGACTCAGCAATGGATATGGGCAGTGAGGCAGCTGCTGCCACTGAAGCCGCCTGGCCAATGATTTTTTCTCATCACACACGGAGGAGATTGAGATGCCCCAGCTATCGAGCCCGCTGAACCGGTCCTACTGGCCTGCAGACACTTCGCGTGAGGTGCTTAACATCACCGAAGGGCAGGCGCTGCGTGAAGCGGCCTTGCAGGCGCCTGAGCGATGGGCGCTAGTAGAGAAAATGCCTGCCGGTTGGACGTCGCTGACCGGCGTTGCCGAGACTGGTAGACGCTGGACTTATGCGCAGTTGCTGGACGACGCTACGGCCTGTGCATATTGGCTTCTGCTGCGATACAAGCCTGGGCAGCGCATCTGCCTGTGGGCACCGAATGTGCCGGAATGGGTGATTTTGCAATACGGTGCATCGCTGGCCGGTATGGTGTTGGTCACCGCCAACCCGGCGCTGCGCGCACAGGAGCTGCAATATGTGCTGCGCCAGTCTCGCTCATGTGCCTTGTTCCATATCGACCGATTTCGCGGCAGCGATATGGCGGGTATGGCCAAAGCGACAGCTGAAGGGATGGCGGGTGTGGTCGATGTTATAAGCCTCAGCGGCTGGCTAAATGAGGTGCGACAGTTCCCGCGAGAAGGCTGCCTGCCCGATGTGGACCCGCGCAGTCCTGCGCAAATCCAGTACACCTCGGGAACTACGGGCGAGCCCAAGGGCGCATTGTTGCATCGTATGGGTTTGGTCACGAATGCATGTTTCGTTGCCGCACGTGCGCAGCAGCATGAGGATGTGTATGTCAGCCCCATGCCACTGTTCCACACGGCAGGCTCGGTGATGAGTGTGCTTGGCTGTGCCACTACCTTGTCCACTCTGGTGCTGGTCGTGGCTTTCGATCCAGACCTGGTTCTGCAGGCCATCGAGGACGAACGCGGCACCCGCTTTGGCGGCGTGCCCACTATGCTGCTCGCTTTGTTGGAGCAGTGTAAGGCCAAAGACTATGACCTATCCAGCCTCCAGTTGGCCATGTCCGGCGGGGCTCCTATACCGGTGGCGCTGACCGAGCGCGTGCGTGCCGAGCTGGGTTGTGATCTAGTCACCGTCTATGGTCAGACCGAACTCAGTCCCATTGTTTGCCAGACTGCACCCGATGACAGTGCCGCAGACAAGGCTCGGACTGCAGGTCAGCCGCTATGGCAGGTCGAGGTTCGTATCGCAGGGCTGCACGGCGAAGTCTTGCCTGTAGGTGAAGAAGGTGAGATTCAGGCGCGCGGCTATCAGGTCATGCTGGAATATTTCGAGCAGCCAGAAGTCACGGCTCAGACCTTGCTTAGCGATGGCTGGTTGCGCACGGGCGACCTGGGCATCATGGACGAACGCGGCTATTGCCGCGTCACCGGCAGGCTCAAGGACATGATTATCCGTGGCGGTGAGAATATCTACCCTGTGCAGGTAGAAGGCGTGTTGATGAAGCACCCGGCCGTGGCCGATGTTGCGGTGTTTGGCATGGCCGACGAGCACTGGGGTGAACAGGTGGCAGCTGCGATCCGCTTCAAATCTGGAGTAGATGTTTGCCCTGCCGAGGAACTGAGACAGTTCTGCCGCCAACATATCGCGCCCCACAAAACGCCAGAGCATTGGTTTATCTGCGAGGCTTTTCCGTTGACGGGTTCGGGAAAGGTGCAGAAATTTCGTCTCAAGGAGCTTGTGCGCGATCAGCAATTGAGCACATTGCCTAGACAATGACTCTTTGAAAGCATGGCTGCCAGCGCTTGCTTGCCAATGGCTGGCGCTGCATGAAGCGGTCAAGGTGTGGGTACCACAGCCCTCGCACCTGCCATGGTCTTGCGGTACTTTGATATTCCCGTCTGTCAAGCCCTGGGGCAAGACTTGGCTCACTGTACGTACGCCGAAAATTACCAGCCATCAAGATAATGCATGGGCCATAAATACGGGCCTACAGCTTGTAGTCAACAGCCAATACCATGAGCTTCCAAAGTACTTCGGCGGCCCGCTTTTTGGGCTTTGATGCCTATGCAGGGTGAGGCCTTGGAAGAGGATGTCTAATTCAAAGAGTAGCCTTAGATTCCCAGAAACTGAAAAGGCTTGGAGGGCTTGAATTCCGTGGTGGCATTGCCCGAATAGGTATGGCTCTGGTCGGCGCCCAGGTCCAGCTTCATGATCTTGCCGGTTTGCGCATTGAAATCCAGGGCCTTGAGATCGACCCAGAAGGTATTGGGTGTGAGAGCCGACTCGAAGAAGTACAGCTTGCGCTGGTGGTCAAACACCGTCCGCCAGCGGGTGGACGAGATATTGGGCTGATCGGGCGTGCTGATGCCGTAGGGTACCGAGACATTGCGGATTACGCTGAACACACTGGCCAGTGCCTTGTTGGGATTGGGGTCCTTGGGAATGGCGTTCACATAGAACGAGGCCCGCGCAAAGCGATCGGCTGCGCGGTTGGTGCCGGGCAGCATGATCGTGCCGCCGATCTGCTGCCAGTAGCTGTCGAGCGCCAGTTGCTGATCGAAGGTGGGAGAGTTGGTCATCACCTGGTACTTGCGGCCATGGTGAATGACTTGCTTGCCCTGGATGTATTCGACGATGGCGCTGTCGCCGCTGGCGTCCGACATGGACAGATGCAAGGTGGTCAGGCGGCTCTCTCCGGGCACATTGTCCGAGACAATGATGAAGGGCTCCTGCTCCAGCGCGGCCACTGCCTCCTTCACGCTGGCAAAGTTGTCCAGCACATATTGCGCCCAGGCGGCAATCGTCAGCCCGGGTTTGCTCTTGGCATCAAAGCTCGGATACTGGGACTCCACCAGCCACAGCAGGTTGGCGTTGAGACCGGCTTCATTGACGCCGTCCGTGGTCGAGATGTCATAGCCCGAAGTGATGACGCTGCCGTATTTGGATTTCCAGCGCAGCGTGTTCTGGCCGGTCTGACCGTTGCGTTCCATGCCGCGCGGCAGCACCCAGAGATTGCTGACAATGTCGCTTTTCCAGTCCATGGAGCGGGCCGTCATGACCTGACCGTCCACACCGTGGAAGACCAAGCGGGTGCAGGCCCAGGCGCTGGTGGTAGCGGCCATGGCTGAAGCGGCCATCAGCAGGACGGCCAGTTGGGGGCGGATGCGCGGCATTCTGGATTTCATCAAATCTACTCCTTGGTCCGTAAGCATGATTGGAGACTGGCGTGACTGCTGCCGTGATTGAGCATGACAAGGCCTTGCCTGGCGGCTGGCAGTCCCATGCGCATAGCCTAACCGACCAGGGCTGCCTGGAGGCAAGCCGCATCTCGCCCCGTCCCTATGCCACGCACCATAGAGGCGGCTGGCATACTGACACCATGATGGCAAAGCCCTTGATGTCCCTGGCGTTGCTGGCGCTGACCGCTTTGGCGGGCTGTGATTCGGACGCCCCCCCAGCGCCTCTGAGCAAGCAGGCGCAGGCCACGCGTGATGCGGCGCCGGAGCAGGTCTTCAAGGGCGTGCTGGCAGGCCAGCCGGTATTCCTCTTGGTCCACGACTGCGAGGCCTTTCTCGTGGAGCCTCTGGAAAAGGGGGAAGTCCACTGGGAAAAAGTACTTGCTCCTGAGCCATACCCGTTCTTCACCTCCTGTCAGCGTCAGTCCATCCGTTACGAAGCAGGCGTGCTTCAGGTCACCCTGGGACGAATGGCCTTTGGCGCAGGCGGCTGCTGCGCCACGGGAGGCGACTACCGCTCCATGGATGGCCGAAACTGGAAAAAGACCTCCTGAAGCCTTGAAGTCGAAATCAGGGGCGCCAGGTGCGAGCCCGCAGGCTGGAGCGCTGCGTGCCGACTCCTGCGATTAGAGCGCTGTCAATGTCCATCTCCCAGAGGCAAAGCTGAGCTGGTGCGTCAACTCAAGAGCCTGGAGCAGCATCGCATCGTGCGAGACGATGAGCAGCGTGCCTGGGTATTGGCGCAACATGTTCTCCAACGCCTGCAGGGACGGCAGATCCAGGTGGTTGTCGGGCTCGTCCAGCAGCAGCAATTGAGCAGGTTCGTCGCGGTAGAGCGCGCAGGCCATGGCGGCCTTGAGGCGTTCGCCCCCGCTGAGCTGTCCGCTGGGCTGGTCGACATGGCGCGCGTCCAGCCCTAGCTGCGCCAAGCGCATGCGCTGCAGCGACTCGGGCGTGCACGGACTCGCGGCCAGCAACTGGCCCAGTACCGACGATGCGGGTTGCAGCAGGCTCTGGTGCTGGTCGAGCACGGCATGCGTCACATTCAGCTTGCATTCGCCCGCCAGCGGCTGCAGCTGAGCGGCCAGCAGTTGCAGCAGCGTGGACTTGCCGCAGCCGTTTGGTCCGGTGATGGCCATGCGTTGACCGGCGCGCAGCACAAGGCTCAGAGGTGAGTGCCTTGCCACATGAGGCAGTTGCACTTCGCGCAGCTCGGCCACTATGCGATCTCCGAGGTTCGTCAGTCCCTGCGGCAGATGCCAGTGAATGCTCTCGGCTTGCCAGTCCACCTGGCGCTGAAGCGCCAGGGCGGCTTCGCGCACGCTCTGGTTCAGAGCTTCACGCGCTGCGGTCTGCTGGGGCGCCAGCTTGCCGCCTGAAGCTTGGGCGCGCTCCTTGCCTGCGTCCAGCAGAATCTTGGCCTGGTTGCCGTTCTTGCCCAGTTTTTCACCGCGTGCCTGCCTGCGACTCTGGCGTTCCTGCTGCGTGCGCAAGGCCTGCTCGGCGCGGCTGCGCTCCTGCTTGAGGCGGGCCAACTCGTCTTGTGCATTCTGGCTTTTTTGGCGCTGGACTTCTCTGTAGAAAGAGTAGTTTCCGCCATAGATGTTGATTGCGCTGGGGGTCAGTTCCGCAACAGCGTCCATGACCTCCAGCAAGACTCTGTCATGGCTGATCAGCAGCAGGCCGCTGCGCCATTTCTGTAGTTGCTGCGCCAGGGCAGAGCGGCTGGCAGCGTCCAGGTGATTGCTGGGCTCGTCCAGAATCAGAAAGTCGGCCTGGGACAGTTGTGCACCCAGCAGCGCCACGCGCATGGCCTGGCCGCCGCTGAGCTGGCTGGCAGGTGTTTGCGGTCCCAGCTGAGGCAGGCCGATCCGTTCAAGCTGCATCTGAAACTGCTGACGTATGTCCCAGCGCTCGGCCAGCAGTTCGTAGTCGCTGGCTTCGCAGCTGCCTTGTTCGATACGCTCCAGTGCCTGCAGCGTGTCGCCCAGGCCTGCGAGTGCAGCAAGGTTCAGGCCGGGACGCGATGCCAGCGGGTTTTGCGGCAGATAGTGAATGCGGCGCGCTCGTGTCACGCTGCCGCCGCCGGGAGACAACTCTCCAGCCAGGATGCGGGCCAGTACGGTTTTGCCCACGCCATTGCGGCCCACCAGCGCCGTGCGCTGTGAGCCGAAGCTGCAGCAAAGATTGGAAAAGAGCGGCCACCCGTTGGGCAGCGTGTAGGTGACGCCATGCAGCGTCAGGCGAGCTTCTGTCATAGAACCATGCGATGGGTTGATGCCTAACATCCCCAGGCTGCACATGTGGACGGCAGCGATTGGGAGGAGGGGAGGTGGCCGTCAATCAGACGGCGGCATCAATGGCGCATGGGTGAAGAGCCTCGGTGGAAGTTGAAGTGGTCGATTTTAGGCTGTGCGGCGGCGAGGTCAAGCAAGGTGTCGCGTGGATACCGCTGCCTGATTGCCGAACTTCGCCAGCACCGTCAGCACGCTGGCGACCGCAGGATTCAGCGTTGGCAATTGGCGATGGGCGATGGCCATGGGGCGCATCAAGGTGGGTGACAGATGCCGTATTTGCACGCTGCTCAGTTGCTGCTGCTCTTCCATGGCTTCCAGCGGCAGCAGGGCCGCAGCCTGACCGGCCGCCGCCAGGCTTTTGAGCGCCTCGGTATAGGTCAGCGCAACGAACGGCCGAGGACTCAGGCCTGCCTGGCCGAACCAGCCGGCAATCAGGCCGTGCATCTGCGTGGCGGAGGCAAAGCAGGCCCAGGGGCGGCTTGCCAGCCATTCGGGGCTGACCCGTTCGGGGACCTCCCAGGCGGCGGGCAACAGGGCCACCATGGGATCGTTACGCCAGGGCGTGAGCATGATCTCGGCCGTCTCCGCCTGCGGGCTGGCGACCAGGCCGATATCGAGCGTTCCGGCCTTGAGGCGCTGCACGGAGTCAGCCGAGCCCACAGCCTCCAGCTTGATGTCTATGCCCGGGTTGTGACGACTCAGTGCGTCGAGCATCAGCGGAAACAGCCGGATGTTGACCCCGGCCGATACGCCCACCTTGACCAAGCCGGCGCGGCCGCTGGCGTGACGCTGCACCTGATCGATCAGGTCGTCGCCAGCCTCGAGCAGCTTGCGTCCTTTCTGCACCAGTACCTGGCCGGCCGATGTCAGCTCCGCTTGACGCCTGCCGCGCAGCAACAGCGTGGCGTTCATGCGCGCCTCCAGCTCCTTGATGTGCAGGCTGACCGTGGGTGGTGCCAGATGCAGCGCCTGGGCTGCTGCGGCAAAGGTACCGAGATCGGCTATGGCAATCAGCGTCTGCAGCTGATCGAGATTCAGGTTTCGCATGGGCTTTGAATCAGATTTTCTGAACTGAATGGTCAGAGCATTCAACTTTACAGATGTTTGGCCGCCATAGACCATTGGCCGACCATGAAAAATCATCGAATTGAAGACCGCAGCGCGGGATATGACGCATTGGATGACAGGGCCTCAGCTGTGCCCAAGCACGGGCTGGAAGGCGCTGGAACCGGGGATGCCCGAGCGCGGCGCTGGTTGGCACGAGTCCGGGGCTGGCTGGAGCGTGCCGAGGCGCGAGTGATGACTGGGTTCAGGGTGCCTCCGAATGGCGGCTGAAGAGGATTGTGGGACGGTTTTCAAAGCGCTGCCGCTTATGGCTGAAGCGCGGAGGCGACGACAGCAATCCTCTTGTCAGCACCGGGTCGGCGTTACATTGCGGGTTGCTGTGTCAGAGAGTCTTGGAGAGCTTATGTTGCTCAAACAAATTCAATCCGTCGTGCTGTTCGTCCCCGATATCGACGCTGCAGCCATCTGGTATGCCGAACTGTTTCAGGTGAAGGTGCAGTATGAGAATCATCACTATGCTTTCATCAGCACGCCGTCATGTCTGATCGGATTTCATCCACTTGATAGTAAGTGCCCAGGCGGAGCCGGTGGGACAACCGTTTATTGGGAGGTGGGCGATCTGCATCTGGCGCGGCAGGAACTGGAGCGACGAGGAGCAGTCTTGTTCCGTGGCCCGATCGTCACCAGTCTTGGCGCTGTTGTGGCCATATTGGTCGATCCGTTTGGCTGCACCATAGGTCTGAATCAGGCTGGCAGTCAGCCGGTACAGTCAATCCAGAGCTTGTCGGAGGCCAGCTAGTAGTCCAGACCCAGGATCGAGCGCGAATGCGCAATCAAGCTTAGGTCGAGTGGGGCATCGATCTGCCGTGTTCAGCCTGACCCAGGACGGGCAGGCTCAGTGTCAAAATATCGGCATTGTTTGCTTTTCTTCATGAGGAATCGATGCGTGCATTGGCGGAGCTTCTGGAGCGTGACGAACCGGCTTTGCCGCTGATCCAGACCTGGGCGCATGATGCGAGCATTCCTGTGGAGTGCCTTCCTCCTTCGGCGCAGAGCGACTCCGTGTTGCTGGCATTGCAGGTCACGACGCGCTCGCCGCTGGGGGCAGTCGCACATGGAACCGGCGGAATCCTGGTTGACGGAGGCTGGCTCAGAATGCTGGGCTGCGGGCATGCCAGGCTCACACGCGATCTCGCGAGCTGGAATCGCGGGCGTAGTAGTGGGTTCTTGTTGATTGCCGACGATGCGGTGGGCGGATTCTTTGCAATCAACGGCGGAGCGCTCGGTGAAGATCTGGGTGCTGTCCATTACCTGGCTCCGGATACCTGGGCCTGGGAGTCCTTGGGGATCGGGCACACGGCATTCATGCAATGGGCTTTCACCGAGCGGCTGCGCGATTTCTATCGAGACTTGCGCTGGGAAGGCTGGGAAACCGAAGTGGCCGACATGGGCAATGACGCCTGCCTGAGTTTTTATCCCTTTCTTTTCACGGAACAAGGCAGTGTGTGTTCAAGCTCGCGCAAACCGGTGCCTGCGGCCGAACACTATGCTTTCATGAGCCAGAGTGAATTGCCAGACCTGGGCTGATCCTGGGCAAGCTCCGAGGCAGCTGGGGACTTTCGATCCGTTGAGCGGTCAGCTCCAATTGATTGTGAAGTGGCGAGGGGCGACCGGCTTGCTGGCCTGCGCTGCGCATCACAGACTCAGTCTGGAATCAGCGTTTGGCTGACCCCACTCCACCACCATCAAGTGCAGCCGCCATCTCGACCAGTTTGGCAATCGTGTTGATATTTCTGGCCGTGCCTGAGGCTGCTGCAGGGATCTTGAGTCTGGAGTTGCCCATTCCCGAACCGTAAGCCACATAGATTTCACGCCGACCCAGTTGCAGTTGTTCGTCGTTGCGACCCGTGACCTGGGACAGCGCGTCTGCAGGAGGTGTCTCCTTAAGAAAGATGGCGACAGCGCGGTTGCCGGGGCACTCGGGAAAGGGATTGGCCTCCAGCACCTGCGTCATCTGCTGGAGCGTACGCACAAAGACTTCTATGGGCTTTCCCGCGTAGCTGGCCAGGCGTCGCGCCAGGGCCGACTTGAGTTGCTGTGCGGAGCAATCTGCTTTCAGCACCACGTTGCCACTGGCGATATAGGTCCGTACCTGTGTAAAGCCTTCGGCCTCGCACATGGACTTCAACTCCGCCATGGAAAGTTTGCCGGTTCCGCCGACATTGACGGCACGTAGCAGAGCGATATAGATGGGCATGACCGATACCTTGGCGGGATCTCGAAGGAGTACGCCAGCCTGCGAAGGTGGATAAGCACGATGCGGAGCAAGGGCGCTGATGGAGAGGCTAGCGTATCGCAATAGCTGGCGAGATCTGGCAGCCGGGCCTCGGATTACACATGAGATGCTGAAACTCGGGCAAGAGTTGAGCCTAAGCCAGCCTGGCTTAGGCGAGGCAGGGCCTCGGCAGCAGCCAGCCATTGCCAAGGCGGTGGCAGACCTGCCGGTCACAGCCTCCTGGATTGAACGCTCATCAATTCGGGTAGAGGCTTGTCGTCTGGTTGGACGCGGTTGCCTGTTCAGGCCTGCTGCCGGACGCCACCGGAGCGGGGCTGGCCTGCGCAGATGCATCTGGCCCGTAGTGGTTGCGGCGCTCCTCTGCGGTCATGGACTGAGGACATTTGGAGCCCGTGATCTCCAGTGCCACGCGCGCTGCAGGGTCCATGCAGTCCATCGCCAGTGAAGCTGCCTTCATGCCCTTGTTCCAGAGCTCGCGGCTCATTTTCAGGCGCGTGCAATGCTCGTCCGTCCAGGTCGTTCCGAAGCTCACGCCAAAGCCGGGGCCGTTGGCACTGCCGCTGCTGCTGCCCATGCAGGTGTCGTTGCTGGTCGTGAGGTTAGGGCCGCTCACGCTAGGCACGTTCTTCACGGTGTAGCTGCCGCTGTACTCGACGATATTCCTGGATGTCCCGGATACGCTGCTGTTCAGATTCTGGGTGGTTGTGCCGCTGGTCGTTATGTTTTGATCCGAGCTTGAAGTGGAGTGGCTTTCCATGCTGGATACCGATCGACTGTTCGCCGCAGCAACCGGATTGACGATGGTGATGGACTGATTCTGTTGTGCTCCCACGGACGAGGAGCTGGAGAGGCTTTGTGCACTGCTGTCGGCGCTCTGCGCAAAACCGCACACAGGGACACAAAGGCTTAGCAAGGCGATCGAGGCTTTCATGCTGTTTCTCCCTTGACCCCGAGTCTTGACCTGGTAAGCCTCGACTCGGGGGCAATACAACTGGGTTCGCAGGCCTTGTTTAGTTGGCTGCCGAGTTGGCCCATCCATAGGCATTGCCCGAAGTGCCACCGCCGTTGGAGCCACCGATGGCGTTGCCCAGGCTGAAGCCGGTCGTTGTCGCGTTGCCGACAGAGCTCGCACCAGAGTGATTGCTGGTCGAGGTTCCGCCAGGGCCGGAGAGCGCCTGCGAGTTCGCGCCAAAGTAGGAGTTGGTATGGGCCGTGCTGTTCACCGCCGCAATGCCGTTGCCCATGGACGCGGTGCCAGCGACATTGTTGGTGCTCGAGTTTGCGTAGCCTCCCGCGCCCCCGCTGACCAGCTTGCCCGGGGCCTGACCCTGGTAATTGCTGCCAACATCCGAATGTGCGTTGGCATTGGTTGCTCCATAGCCTCCCGCAACGCCGCCCCCGGTGGTTGCCGCAAGGCTGGTGACGGTTCCCGTGGTGGAAGCGCTTCCGCCGACACTCGAGTGTCCTGCGGCCACGGGTCCCCAGGAACCGCTCATGCCGGTACTGTTCCCAAAGCCGCTTGCTTGAGCACCTGCTGTCGCGCTATTGAAGCTCACAGCACTGCCCGTGCCTGAGCTCGCAACCGAGGAATAAGTGCCCGACGAGGCATTGGTCCCCGTGTTGGTTGCGGCAAGGCTGGAACTGCTGGCCGCAGCAGATGCCACACCAGCCAATGCAACAACCGCCATGACAATCAAAGACTTCTTCATGATCATTCCTTTGAATAGCCAGTTCTCGGACAACCGGGAAATTTCCAAGCGAAAGACCATTTGCCACAGCCCAATGATCAGTGCCAACCGCCATCACGTTTTGGCCTGGCACATGTTGTTCCAAAACGTTCCTTCGGTTAATGGCAGTTTCAATAAGCCGGATGAAAACAGAAATACCTTGTTTGGGCATGCACCGAGGCCCTGTCAGGTGGGCAGTGCTATTTTTATAATTTATTGAATTTCAGAACTTCATTGCTATCAACAATGAAGCGTAATTAGACGTTTGAGGCACTGTTTTAAATTGTAAATTTCAAAACAATATGGACATTGATATGCAGGGTCTTCTTTAGGTGAGAGCTTCCATCCAATAAGGAAGGTTTATTTTTCCTTTGATTTTAAATACCGTTTCTGAGTGGTTTTTGATTGTAAATGTTGTGCGATTCAATGCGATAAAACAGTATTTACTGAATTTATGATCAATTGGTTTGAACTTTCTGGACCTGAGGGCGAAAGACGGCCTGACCTAAATCACGGATATGGCCTGCCATGTTCCATATCGGGGTGAATCGAGTCCGGCCTCGGTATTTGCAGCAAGCTAAATCGGTGGATGCGGCAATGCCGCAGACCCCAAGTAGCGCTGCGGCTTGCCGGCAGCTCTCCCTGCGCAGGTGCGAGCGATGGGATGTTTCGTTCCTAGCGCCCGCCAGAGTTTCAAGCCGACATCAAGCTTTTCGAACCTTCACCGGCAATCCTTGCCTGACCACCGCGCCTGATACCCAGTCGATCCAGACATTGTCCTTTTCCGGCCGGGTAGGATCGGCAAAGCCCAGAGCATTGAGGTTCACGCCATTGCCGTGCTGTGGGTTGGCATGGGTGGGCTGGCCGTCGACCTGGTGGGCGACGGTGCCTAGTTGCTTGTGACCGTAGCCATGCTCAATGGCGATCGCACCGGGCGCGATACCTGCGCGTACCAAGGCCACGCCTTGGAGTTTGCCGCCGGGGGTGCTGAGTTCGATGTGGTCGCCATTGGCGATGCCCAGCTTTGCCGCGTCGGCCTTGTTGATGCTCACAGGATTGTGGGGGTGCACCTGGCGCAGCCGTGAGGCGGCGATGGACATGCTGCTCATCAAGTTGGACTTGTAGCTGGTCATGGTCAGCGGCCAGTCTTGCTCGGAAAACACTTGACGCATGTCCGAGCCATCGGCCAGGCGCGTGGGGTACCAGGTGGGGCAGCCGCTGTAGCGCTCGCCCGTCATGGAGTGGCGCATTTTGGAGAGGCCTTCGTTCCAGAAGGTGACGGGGAACTTGGCTTGCAGCTTGATCTGGTCGCCCTTCCACGCATCGTCCTGGCGGTCAAAGCGGCCGCCACGGCTCATGACCATGGCGACGCGGCGCACTTCTTCGGGTTTGACGCGGGTTTCGACCGAGTGCATCCACTTTTTCAGGCCCGTGATCTCGATGTCGTCATCGCTGGCTTCGGGCACGGGCTTGCCGGCCTGGTAGGCGATGTTGCACATGCCGCGCAGGTAGAAGTCTTCGGCGTTTTCCAAGTCCAGCGGCTCGCCATCCTTGGTGGACATGGCGTTTTTGCCAAAACCAGGCAGGCCCAGCTGCTTGGCCACGGCAAAGATAAAGGTCTCGAAGCTGATGTGCTGGCCGTCGGCCGTTTTGGCGGTGGCGGCTTCCACGGTGGGCCAGCGCACAGTGCTGCTCTTGGCCACCACGTCGGCCCAGGGCGCGCCAATGCCCCAGCTCTCATAGGTGACGGTGTCGGGCACGATGTAGTCGGCCAGGGCAGAGGTCTCGTTGATGAAGGGGTCGACCGAGACGAACAGCGGCAGCTTTTTCACATCCTTGACGGCATCGGCCAGCGTGTTCTCAAACCCGCACATGGCGTAGATGGGGTTGCTCATGTGGTTGATCCACGCCTTGACCGGGTAGGGGTAGCCCAGCATGCCGGCGGCCAGCATTTCGCTGCTAAGGCCTCCGGGCGCGGGGTACCAGGGCGCTTTGGCGGGGTAGGGGTTCTGGCCCGCTTCCTTTTTGCGCTGGAATTCGCTGGTCTTCTCGTAGGGGAACTTGGTGCGCGACAGGGCCACGCCCTTGGGTTTCACGGCCCCCTCAAACTGCGCAAAGTTGTAGCGCGGGCCGGGGCCAAAGGGGCCGAACGGGCCAGCGTCCATGACCCAGCCACCGCGCACGTTGAGGTTGCCGATCAGGTTGTTGAGCATGGCGATGGCGTAGGCAGTGTAAAAGCCCGAGCCATTCATCGTCCCGCCGTGCGAGTTGGCCACGGCCTGTTTGCCATGGCTGGTGAATTCGCGCGCCAGGTCTTCGATCTCCTTGACCGGCACGCCGCACAGGGTCGCGTATTCCTCCAGCGTCTTTTTGTGTGCCTCGGCGCGCAGTTTGACAAAGGCGGTGCAGACAGCGATGGAGGCAGGTTCCTCGGTCGCATCCGCAGCTTTAAGGGGCGTGAATTCGCGCTCCACGATCAGCTCAGCTGCGGTGGCCACGGTGTGGGCCACCAGCTTTCCATCGGCCAGTTGCACTACATACACGTCTTCGGCGGGCGTTTTTTCATCGACAGGTTCCGGCATGGGCAGACCGATATCGGCGCCGCGCAGGAACTGGCCAAAGCGCGGGTGCTTGGGCTCGTTGATCAGCAAATGGGTGGCGTTGCTCCACGATGCTTCGCCCACGGCGGCCATGGCGGCAGGGCCGGGCTGGGTGAGGAACTGCTTGTCGTAGCGCTCGTTGTCGATGATCCAGCGGATCAGGCCCATGGCCAGCGCCAGGTCGCTGCCGGGCTTGACGGGCAGCCAGCGGTTGTTGTCGCCCGCAGCCAAGCTGGACGAGGTGGGCAGCATGGGCGAGACGACGACGTATTGATAGGTGTTCTCGCCGCGCGAGCGCGCCTCGGCCAGCTCGCGGCCCACGCGCTGAAAGGGGTTGCCCGATTGCGCGGGCGAGGTGCCGATGAACAGGCCAAAGCGGGAGTTCTTCCAGTCCGGCTTGCCGTGGGGCATGCCTGCGATGTCGCCTAGCGCTGCGCCCGTGCCCACGCGGTAGGTCTGGCCGCAGTAAGAGCCGTGGTTGCTGACGTTGATGGTGCCGAACGACTGCTTGGCAAAGCGGTTGACCAGCGGCGTGCGGCCTTCGTTGGCGGCCTCGGTCAGCAGCAGCTGATTGGACTTGGGGCCGTACTCGGGATTGGCTTCGTCAATCAGCGTCTTCACATCGCGGATGGCGCGCAGGCCGTCCAAATGGCCTTCGCCAAACAGGTCGCCGCCTTCGCAGATTTCCTGAACCAGCTCTTCGAGCGTTATGGTCTTCCACTGGCCCGAGCCGCGCGGGCCGACGCGCTTGAGCGGCTTGAGTACGCGGTGCTGAGCCTTCTGGTGCTCCAGCATGGCCGAGCCGCGTGCGCAACTGGTGGCGCGGCCTTCCAGGCCGTTGTCGCCGCCCAGCATGGCGTAGACCTCGCGCACCGGCGTTTCCATGGGTGCGGGGTTGGTGGTGGCCAGCGGGTGGTAGGGATTGCCGGCGATGCGGATGATCTGGTTGTGATCGGTATCGACGCGCACGCGCACGCCGCACTGCGTCCAGCAGCCCAGACATGACGAGGGGCTGACCACCTGTCCGACTTGGGTGGACAGCTTGCCGCTGACGGGGTCGATGCGGAATTCTGGCGTCAGCGAGTTGCCGCGCGTGGCGTTCTGGGTGGATTTTCCCGAGCTGCCGGTGATCAGCCCCTTGGCTCCCTTGGCCACCGTTTCGCCATAGCCTGCCGCAAAAGCCGCCAGGCCGCCAGCCACGGCGCCGCCGCGCAGCAGCAGGCGGCGACGGGCGACATTGGCATCATCTTGAGATTGTTCAGGGGAGGGTTTCTTGTCTGTCATGGTCTTGCCCTTTGTGTGAGGGAAGGGCAAGCGCTGCAGCGTTTCTATGGTTTTGATAGCTGCTGGCGCCTGCTGGAATTGCGGTAGAGGCCTATTTGGCTTGAAGTGTTAGGCTGTAGAGAGGGGCTTGCGAGCGGGGAACAGCTCCAGCGCCCAGGTGGCCAGCGCAACCAGTGCCACGCATAGGCCTGCCATGCCCAGCATGCCCATCAGGCCTTCACCGCCCAGAGGCATGCTGTACAGATACAGGCCTGCTCCAAACTTGGGTACGCCCTGCACGCCCATGAACAGTGCCCAGCGGAAGGCCCAGGCCGATGCCGCCAGGCCCGTGCCCAGCACCAGGGTGTAGCCCTTGGCTGCCAGACGATGCTCGCCGCGCAGCAGGGCCATCACCACAGCTGCGCCAAACACAGCTGAGCCCAGCATGGAGATGCGCCAGACAGGGAACTCATTGAACAGACGTACAGCCATGTCAAATGAAGGGCTCTGGCCCGCGATGCCTGCAATTCCCCAGGTCAGGGCGCTGGCAATCAGGCCGGTGGTCAGCCACAGGCCCAGATTGCGCAGCCCTTGCAGGGCTGCCGCATCGGGCTGCAAGGATCGGGGCAGAAAGCGGTAGAGCACAAAGCCCATGCCCACGGTGGCCAGCCAGCCGCTGAGTGCCAGATTGATCGGTACCCACAGCGTGTTCCACAGCGGGCGCGAGCGGATGACCATGATTTCGGCACCCGTGTAGACCACGATGCTGAGCGTGGACAGCACCAGTACAGGCACCAGCAGGCGCATCAACCGCTGCTCACCCCGCCACCACAACGCGCACATCAACACGCACAGCCCGACAAACGTGGGCATGAGCATGGCACCCAGGCTCATCCACGACCAGGGCGTGAGGTGGGCATAGAAATGCCAGAAGCGCGCAGGCTGGTGCAGGTCGGCCAGCAGGGCCACAGGTGCTGCAATCGCACTCATGGCCAGCACCAGCACGGCAGTGGGCAGCAGGCGCTGGAGCAAGCCTTGGGCTGGGCCGAACGCACAGACCGAAGTCAACAGTGCGGCCCCCGTGGCCATGCCGACTAGAAAGAAATACTGCACGGCCCAAGGCAGCCATGCCGCTTCGTAGGCCGGGGTCAGGAGTTCAATGATTTGCATGAGGGCACTCCATTCACAGATGTTCGGCAACAAGGCGAACCGTGGCCTGACCATCGACACCGTTCACAAACTCATCGGGCAGGCCGATGTAGAAGACGTGCGGCTTGGTCTTCATGCCGGGTTTGAGGACCTTGATGTCGTCCTTGTGAGCATTGATGCGTTGGTTGATTTCGCTGTGCGCGTCGTTCAGGTCGCCAATCACGCGCGCGCCTCCCACGCAGCTTTCCACGCAGGCGGGCAGCAGACCGGCTTCCAGGCGGTGTTCACAGAAGGTGCATTTGTCGGCGGTCTGCGTTTCGTGATTGATGAAGCGCGCGTCGTAGGGGCAGGCCTGCACGCAATAGCCGCAGCCCACGCAGCGCTCGTTGTCGACAAGAACAATCCCGTCGGTGCGCTGAAATGTGGCCTGCACCGGGCAGACGGGCACGCAAGGCGGTTCGTCGCAGTGGTTGCACAGCCGCGGCAGACTGACCATGGCGGCAGCCGTGTCGCCGGACTGGTCGATTTCGTACTGCAGCACCGTGGTGCGGAATTGGCCGATGGGGGGCTGGTTTTCGACCGAGCAGCTCACCGTGCAGGCCTGGCAGCCAATGCATTTGCGCATATCGACCAGCATGCCGAAGCGCTTGCCTTCCATGCCGGGTCGGCGCAGGGGCTGGAAGCTGGGGTCGCCGGGCAGCGCTGCGCGGGCGCTGCCTGCAACGCCGAGGCTGGCGGCCATGGCAATCAAGTCCTGCAAAAAACCGCGCTTGGTGGGCGCTGTCACTGCCTGCTGAGGTGTCCGGGCAATGGATGGAGTGCTGCAGGTGCAGGCCGAGCTGCTGGTTGAGCAGTCGGAGAGTTCTCGTTTCTGAAGTGGCATGGCCCTTCCTTTCATCGTCGCACTGGCACCAGAAAACCCTGATGCTTTAAACATAAAAGAGTATTAAATTTTTATCTTTTATGTCTAATTGACTATATGAAAGTTGCCGTTTGCGCTACTTGATTTGAGTCAAGTCTTCGCTTGCCAAAGAGTTCTTTGAATGAAAATCTCGCAAGAAGATGACTTGCCGCCGAGCATGCAGTCACTTTATTAATGAACTGTTAAGCAATCAGTGTGTTGTCGTATGTAATCCGCTTTGCTCAGTGGCATGTGCTGGAAATCCAGCGATGCATGCACGGCATGCCTGAGTGCAGGCTGAATTTCATCTGCTGCGCCACCGCAAAGGCTGCCGCAGCAAGCAGGAGGTGTGGGGCCTTGAACAGCTTCATATTCCTTGACGTGAGGCAGTTTCGCTGCTGTCCGACAGTGCTGCGGGCCCGTGAGATTCTTGGAGGCGGTGCGTTTTCTGTAAGATGTTCACATGCTGCAGGTTTTATGAGCGGCCGGCCCTGATGCTTGCTGCTTTGCAGCTATCTTGGTGCACTGCCCAGTGCATGCGATATTCCAATTTCGTCACATTGAAAGGATCGATATGTCACGCTCTGTTTCCGACGCCGTTTCCACCGCCCAAGACGATCTGGAAAAACTGGTCAGCGATCTGCGCGGTCTGCTGTCTGCCCGTGAACTGGACAAGGTTCCCGAAATCAGCGCGCTGCGTCAGCGCATCGACGACAGCATGGTCAACGTGCGCGAATCTGCTGTGCGTGCCGCTCAGGATGCCGCTCGCCAGGCGCGTGAGGCTGCCGATGTGGCCGATCGTTACGCTCACGATGAACCCTGGCGCGTCGCCGGTGCAGCGCTGGCAGTCGGCGCTCTGCTGGGCTTCATGCTGGGTCGTCGCTAAGCATTGCCGAGTTGCAAAAGGACAAGTGCCTGTGAATTTGATTTCACTACTAGGTCTTGATTCCCTGATGGAGCGCTGGCGTGCCAACCTGAACGAGGCTGCGATTGCGGCCGAAGATCGGGTTGATCTTGCCCAGCTTGAATGGCAGCAGCACAAGCGCAGCATGCAGACGCTGGCGGTGCTGGCCATTGTGCTGGGCGCACTCACCGTGGTCGTGCTCATTGTTCTGTCCATGGCTGTGCTCGTGCAGTTCTGGGACAGCGAGCATCGCCGGCTGGTGGCTTGGCTGCTGGTCGGTGGCTGGGTTCTGATCTGGGGCCTGGGGCTGTGGCGTCTGCTGGCAGCCGTCAGGCAACTGTCCAGTCCCTTCAGGCTGACACGGCGCGAGCTCAGATCGGACTGGCAAGCGCTGAAGGAGAAGATTTAGCATGAATAGCGTCTCTCCCGATTCGCGATCCGCGGAGTTGGAGCCCGTCAAGCCTGCAGGCATGGATGCTCTGCTTTGGAATGAGGCGACCGCCGAGCAGAAACTGGTGCTTTTGCGCATTGCCAAGCAGCGTGCACGCATCAAGGCCAGAGCTGCTGCCAAGGCTCAGGCGCTAGCCCTGGGCAGGGCGCAGACCTCGCATGTGGACGCGGATGCTCCCTTGCCCGAGCGCCTGTTGTCGTTCGCGCGCCTGCATCCGCTGGCAACGGCCGCAGCGGGCGGCTTGCTCATGGTTCTGGGGCCAGGCAAGCTGATTCGCTGGGGCAGCGCTGCGCTGCCCTGGATCCTCAAGCTGCAGCAACGCGCGCGCGGCTGAATGGTCCTGAAAAAACAGCCCGTCAGGCGCATGCTTGACGGGCTGTTTCTTTTGCCGCGGTAAGGCCACGCGTCATGTCCAGTGCCACATCAGTGCATATGGGCGATGGCCTGGGCTGCTTCGGTGACCAGGTCGGGACCGCGATAGATCAGGCCGCTGTAGATCTGTACCACATCGGCGCCCGCGCGGATCTTGCTCACGGCATCAGCGCCGCTCAGGATACCGCCCACGCCGATGATGGGGAAGCGACTGCCAAGGGCTGAGCGCAGCTGGCGAATGATCTGGTTGCTGGCTTCCAGCACGGGCGCGCCGGACAGACCACCGGTTTCTTCGGCATGCTGCAGACCCTTGACGGCATCGCGGCTGATGGTGGTGTTGGTGGCAATCACGCCATCCATGCCGTGGCGCTGCAGTGTTGCCGCAATCACGCCGACCTGCTCTTCATCGAGGTCGGGAGCGATCTTCACAAACACCGGCGTGCGCTTGCCATGCTGGCTGGAAAGCTGTTCGCGGCGATCGGCGACAGCACCCAGCAGAGCATCCAGCGCCTCGTCGCTTTGCAGCGCACGCAGATTCTTGGTGTTGGGCGAGCTGATGTTGACCGTCACATAGTCGGCATGAGGGTACACGCCGTCCAGCGCCTTGATGTAGTCGCTGGTGGCCTCTTCGATGGGGGTTGTGGCGTTCTTGCCGATGTTCAGACCCAGCAGCATGGCACCGCCATTGGCGCGTACTTGCGAGCGACGCACATTGGCCAGGAACGCATCCAGGCCCTCGTTGTTGAAGCCCAGGCGGTTGATCAGCGCATTCTTTTCAGGGATGCGGAACATGCGGGGCTTGGGGTTGCCGGGCTGGGGACGGGGCGTGACGGTACCCACTTCCACAAAGCCGAAACCCATGGCGGCCAGCGCATCGATGCAGCGTGCATTCTTGTCCAGGCCGGCTGCCATGCCTACACGGTTCGGGAACTTGAGGCCCGCAAGCTCGATGGGGTCGCTGACCAGAGGGCGCGCCCAGGCTTTTTGGAGCAAGGTATTTTGACCCTTGGCCATGAGATTCATGGTGAAGTCGTGGGCCGCTTCGGGGTCCATGCCGAAAAGAATAGGACGCGTCAGTGAGTAAGGAATAAGAGACATGGGGATAATCGCAGGATTACCTGGATTTTCCCTCATGACGACATCTGCTGCACCTCTTTCTCAAGATGAACTGAAAACTTTGGTCGGACAAGCTGCCCTGAAATATGTGGTCGCTGGTGAAATTGTGGGCGTGGGCACAGGCTCCACGGTCAACAAGTTCATTGATGCACTGGCTGCCATCAAGGATCAGATTCCTGGCGCCGTCTCCAGCTCCGTGGCCAGTACCGAGCGCCTGAAGGCCTTGGGCATCAAAGTGTTCGATGCCAATGAAGTCACCAGTCTGGCCGTCTATATTGACGGTGCCGACGAGATCGACGGCAACGGCCATATGGTCAAGGGCGGTGGCGCGGCGCTGACGCGCGAGAAGATCGTGGCGGCGCTGGCTCAGCGCTTTGTCTGCATTGCCGATGAGTCCAA
Source organism: Comamonas testosteroni (assembly GCF_000761245.1). Classification (GTDB taxonomy): domain Bacteria; phylum Pseudomonadota; class Gammaproteobacteria; order Burkholderiales; family Burkholderiaceae_C; genus Comamonas; species Comamonas testosteroni_C. The sequence continues at coordinate 139,278 of NZ_AWOR01000099.1, forward strand.
GCGCGTGCCGGTGCTGGGTAATTTTCCGCTGCCCGTGGAAGTGATTCCCATGGCGGCGGCCCAGATCGCCCGTCGCTTTGAAGCCATGGGTGCTGACGTGACGGCGCAAATTCGCATGAAGGATGGTGCACCGCTGGTGACCGACAACGGCCAGCATATTCTGGATGTCCGCGGCCTGAAGATCGCCGAGCCTCTGGCCTTCGAGTCCGAAGTCAACCAGTGGCCAGGCGTGGTGACCGTCGGCGTGTTTGCCCACCAGAAGGCTGCGGTGTGCCTGCTGGGAACCGCTCAGGGCGTGCAGACGCTGGAATACTAAGCAGCAAGCCGCTGTCCGAAAGCCACCTGCCTGCACAGGTGGCTTTTTTATGAAATTGATAGCTTCTAACGTTTTATGGGTAAGCGTTAGAGCTTGATTTCATTTGAAATTTATGAGTCCTAGAAGCGCAGACCCGCGGGGTTGTCAGGCGTGTGGGCACCAGGAGCAGGGATTGCGGGGGGCGCGATGCGTGCAGCGGGACGCTCTGCAGGCTTGGCTGCCTCGGTCGCGGCTGGTGCCTGCACGGTCAAGGGCTTGGCTGCGGGAGCTTTGTAGTTCTTCGGCAGCTGGGGCTGCTTGGGGTAGCCGGCAGCGCTCAGGTACTGGTCCCAGCTGTCGGCGCCAAAACCCTTGAGGTGCTGGTTGCCGATGGTGGCAAAGGGCAGGCTGTCCTGCCCGCTGAGCTTTTTGAGCGCCGCCACATCGCTGCTGGTGTCTATGCTGCGTTCACTGAACGGGATGCCGCGGTCTTGCAGATGAGACCGGGCCTCGTCGCAGGGCTCGCAGTCCTTGCCCGTATAGATCGTGACGGGATAGCGGTTGGCAGTCTGGCGCAGCTCGTAGGGCAGTTGTGCGTTGGCCGAAGACGCCGAATCTTCGGCGCTGCTCACGGCTTCGGTGCTGGGCTTGGCGTTGGGGCTGATGGCCCGGTCGGAATAGGTGACCCGCCCGTCGGGGCCTACGCTGCGGTAGAGATTCTGAGCCGGGCTGACTCCGCTCGCCAATGCGGCAAAGGTGGCTACAAGCGTCGTCAGCAGCAGTGCGTTGCGGGACGTCGGTTTCTCGGCCGAAGGCCGGGCAATGAAAGATCGTGGCATCTCAATCTTGATCAATGAAGTGCAATGAAGAGGTCTGAGGGCGCGAACGCCAATGGGCAGAGCATAGCCTGCATGAGGGCTTGTATGCAGCCAGGCTCCGGTCTGTCTTGATCTGGTCCCGGTGCGCAAGTCAGCCAGTGTCAGTCTAGGCCTTCTGCTTGCAGTCACGGGCATAAAAAAGCGCCCTGGAAGGGCGCTTTTTGGGAGGCCGCGCAAGACTCAGGCGGCCTGGCTCATGCCTTGGTGGCGCAGCAGGGCGTCAATCTGCGGCTCGCGGCCACGGAAGGCCTTGAAGGATTCCATGGCAGGGCGGCTGCCGCCGGCCTCCAGGATAGACTCGCGGTATTTGCGACCGGTCTCGGGGTTGGGTGAGCCGTCGGCAAGCGCGGTTTCTTCAAAAGCCGCATAAGCGTCCGCGCTCAGGACCTCGGCCCATTTGTAGCTGTAGTAGCCAGCGGCATAGCCGCCGGCAAAGATATGGCTGAAGGTGTGGGCCATACGGTTGTAGGCTGGCGATTGCAGCACGGACACCTCGGCGCGCACCTGGTTCAGCAGCGCCATGAAATCGTCTGCCGGGTTGTGCTCGGTGTGCAGCAACATGTCGAACAGCGCGAACTCGATCTGGCGCAGGGTCTGCATGCCGGACTGGAAGTTCTTGGCCGCAATCATCTTGTCGTACAGCGCACGGGGCAGGGCCTCGCCCGTGTCCACATGGGCGGTCATGTGCTTGAGCACATCCCATTCCCAGCAGAAGTTTTCCATGAGCTGGCTGGGCAGCTCGACAGCATCCCACTCCACGCCGGCGATGCCCGAGACATCGCGTTCGTTGACCTGCGTGAGCATGTGGTGCAGTCCGTGACCGGTTTCGTGGAACAGGGTGATCACGTCATCGTGCGTGAGCAGCGCGGGCTTGCCGTCCACTCCGGACGCGAAATTGCAGACCAGATGGGCCACAGGCGTTTGCAGCTGGTGGGTGTCAGGGCGCAGCCAACGCGTGCGCACATCGTCCATCCAGGCGCCGCCACGCTTGCCCTTGCGTGCCTGCGGGTCCAGATAGAACTGGCCGACCAATTGAGGGCCTTGTGCGCTGGAGCGCTCGATGCGGTAGAACTCCACGCAGGGGTGCCAGACCGGGGCTTCATCGCGGCGGATGGAGACTTCGAACAGGGTCTCGACAATCTTGAACAGGCCGGCCAACACCTTGGGTGCCGGAAAATACTGCTTGAGCTCCTGCTCGCTGAAGGAATAGCGGGCTTCCTTGAGCTTTTCGCCGATGAAGGCCCAGTCCCAGGGCTGCGGGTCGGCAATGCCGAGCTCAGCCTTGGCAAAGGCACGCAGATCGGCCGCATCCTTTTCGGCATAGGGACGGGCACGTTGCGCCAGATCACGCAGAAAATCTGTGACCTGCTGGGGCGAATCGGCCATCTTGGGCACGACCGAGACCTCGCCGAAGTTCTTGTAGCCCAGCAGCTGCGACTCTTCCAGGCGCAGGGCGAGGATTTCCTTCATCACCGCGGTGTTGTCAAAGCGTTTGCCATCGCCCTCGGCCTGCTCGGAAGCTCGGGTCACATAGGCCTGATAGATCTTCTCGCGCAGTGCGCTGCTCTTGGCAAACTGCATCACCGGCAGATAGCTGGGCATCTTCAGCGTCAGCTTGTAACCTTCCTTGCCATCGGCTTCGGCGGCGGCCTTGGCTGCGGCGATCACATCGGCCGGAACACCGTCCAGCTCGTCAATCTTGGCGTAGTAGGCAAATGCATCGGTGGCGTCCAGCGCGTTCTCGCTGAATTTCTGGGCCAGCTCGGCCGAGCGCGCCTGAATCTGCGCGAAGCGTTCCTTGGCAGCGCCCTGCAGTTCGGCGCCCGAGAGCACAAAGCCACGCATGGCATGGTCCCATGCGGCGCGCTGTTCCTTGTTGAGGCTAGCCGGGTCAATGGCCTTGTACTTGGCGTACAAGCGCTCATCGGCGCCCAGATTGGTCCAGAACTCGGTGACTTTTGGCAGGGCGTCGTTATAGGCCGCGCGCAACTCGGGGGTGTCGGCCACGCTGTTGAGGTGGTTGATGGCCGACCAGGCGGTGCCTAGCTTTTCGGTCGCCACATCCAGCACGGCAGAGATGGCTTCCCACTGTGCGGGGAAGTCCGGTGCAACCACGGTCTCCAGCGCCTCACTGGCACGGGCCAGCAAAGTGTCGATGGCGGGTGCCACATCCGCAGGCTGAATGCGGTCAAACAAGGGCAGGGAGGAGGGTTCGAGAAGTGGATTGCTCATGCTGTATTAAGTGCCGGCAAGGTCGGGAAAATCAAGCGCTCTCAGGGTATTTATTGCTATCGCCTTCATAGCGTCAGCCTGTGGTCAGAAGCGTGCTTGCGCCAGGGCAGTGTGCAAGCGCCACCGCGCAGCAAAGCTCTCGTCCCTCTCGGTCGCTCAGAGCCAGAGAGGGAGGAGAAGCCGCGGAGCGGCTCGAAGGGAGTTAGCCAGCGGCGCGCTCTGCCGATTCCATGGTGTTGACCAGCAGCATGGTAATCGTCATGGGGCCGACACCACCGGGCACAGGGGTGATGTAGCCGGCCACTTCCTTGACTCCGTTGAAGTCGACATCGCCGCACAGCTTGCCTTCGGCGTTGCGGTTCATACCCACGTCGATGACCACAGCACCGGGCTTGACCATGTCGGCGGTCAACACATCCACCTTGCCCACGGCCGCGACGATGATGTCGGCCTGGCGTGTCATGGCGGCTAGATCGGCGGTGCCGCTATGGGTGACGGTGACCGTGGCGTTGGCGGCCAGCAGCATCATGGCCATGGGCTTGCCCACGATGTTGGAGCGGCCGATGACCACTGCGTGCTTGCCGCGCAGATCCTTCATGCCGATGGATTCCAGCATCTTCATGCAGCCATAGGGCGTGCAGGCCTTGAAGCCGACTTCGCCGACCATCAGAGCGCCGGCGCTGGCCACGTGGAAGCCGTCCACATCCTTGGCAGGGGAAATGGTTTCGATGACCTTGTGGTCGTCAATGTGCTTGGGCAGGGGCAGTTGCACCAGAATGCCGTGAATGCTGGGGTCGTTGTTCAGCGCTTCGACACGTGCCAGCAGTTCGGCTTCGGTCATGGAGGCGTCGTACTTTTCCAGCACCGAGTGGAAGCCCACGTCTTCGCAGGCCTTGACCTTGTTGCGCACATAGACCTGGGAAGCTTGGTTGTCGCCCACCAGAACTACGGCCAGGCCGGGCGTGACGCCCTTGGACTTGAGCGCTGCCGCGCGTGTGGCAACTTCCTTGCGCAGTTGTTCGGAGAGGGCTTTGCCGTCGATGAGTTGGGCTGTCATTGCTGGAGTACCAATAAAAAATGCTGCTAGCCCTTGATATACAAGCACTAGCAGCTATCAGAATAGGAGTTGGCTAAAGCGCGAGGCCTGGCCAGTGCTCCTAGGATTATCTCGCGATTGGAATGGCTTCCAATTTCGCGGGGAGCACTTAATTGACGGCAGCAGCCGCCTTGGCCGCAGCGCTGGTTTGGCCCTGCCCCAGAGCGATCTTGAGCAGATCGGCCACGGTGTTGGCGTTGAGCTTTTCCATGATGTTCGCGCGGTGTGCTTCCACGGTCTTGATGGAGATACCCAGATCGTCGGCGATCTGCTTGTTCAGGCGGCCGGCGACGATGCGCTCGAGCACCTGGGCTTCGCGGCCCGTGAGCTTGGCCAGCAGCGCATCGCGGCTGGCGGCCTGCTGATGGCCGGTAAAGGCTTCGCGGGCGTGATCCAGCATGCGCTCGACCAGACCTAGCAGCTCTTCTTCGTTGAAAGGCTTCTGGATGAAGTCCAGTGCGCCTTTTTTCATGGTGTTCACGGCCATGGGTACATCGCCGTGGCCGGTGATGAAGACGATGGGCAGAGGAGACTTGCGCTCGATCAGTCGGTCCTGCAGCTCCAAGCCGGTCATGCCGCCCATGCGGATGTCGACGATCAGGCAGGCCACTTCACGCGGGTCGTAGCGCGACAAAAAGGTCTCGGCTGAGTCAAAGCAACGCACGCGGTAGTCCTTGCCTTCCAGCAGCCATTGCAGCGAATCACGGACTGCTTCGTCGTCGTCAACTACGTAAACAGTGCCTTTTTTGGGAATCAAACTCATGCAATCGTCCTCTTTATGGGTTCGCTTGTCGTGGTGAGTGTTGTCGTCTCCACACCCGTTGCCAACGGTAGCCAGAATGAGAACCGGCAACCAGTGACTTCGCTTCCATTGTAGAGGTTCTCGGCATGCATTCGACCCTGATGTGATTCGACAATCGAGCGGCAAAGGTTCAGGCCTATGCCCATGCCTTCGCTCTTGGTGGAGAAGAAAGCTTCGAACAAGTGTTCCAACACTTCCGGCGGCAGGCCCTTGCCCGTGTCTTCCACAGTGAACTCCACACCAGGCAGGCTTTCAAAGATCTGGGGGCGCACGCGCAGTTCCACATTGCGTTGACCCAGCGGGCGGTCGGACATATCAATTGACTCAGCACTGTTTTTCATCAAATTGATGAGAACCTGCTCGATGAGGATGGCATCGGCCATTACCGGCGGCATGCGTTCGGCAATATGCGAGGTCAGTTGAACATTGCGGCGGCGCAACTCGATACCGGCGAGCTCCAGCGCCTCACTCACCATCTCGCCTACCTGGGCCAGCGTGCGATTGGGCTCGCTCTTTTTTACGAAGGAGCGGATGCGCTGAATGATCTGTCCGGCACGCTGAGCCTGATGTGCCGTCTTTTCTAGCGCAAATTTCATCTGGTCCGGCGTGAGCGTGCCGTTTTCCAGGCGTGTCAGCATGCCCGAGCTGTAATTGCTGATGGCGGTCAGGGGCTGGTTGAGCTCGTGCGCCACGCTGGATGCCATCTCGCCCATGGTGATGAGGCGGCTTGCGGTCTGGGCTTTTTCGGCCTGTGCCGCCGCCTGTTCCTCGGCCAGGCGGCGTTGCGTGATGTCGGTGGCAATCACCATCTGGGCCAGACGGCCGTCCACCCAGCTCAGATAGCGCGAGCGGACTTCCAGCCATTTGCCTAGGCTGGGCACGAAGATCTCGGCGTTCTCGCTGCGTGCGGCAGTCAGTGTGTCCGTGGGCAAGCCCATGAGGCCATCCTCGTTCTCGGCTTCGGGCTGGTGGCGAATTGGCAGCTTGCCGGCCTGTGCGACCAGCTGAAGATGCCCTTCGGTGTGCGAGCCAAACCACTGGCGGTACAGCTTGTTGGCAAACAGCAGCTCGGCACTGCCCAGAGGAGCCACGGAAACAGAAGCATCCAGCGCTTCCAGCACAATGGTGAAGCGCTCGTACGAGGCAGAAAGTTGTTCGCGAATCCGGTTGGGTTCGGTAATGTCCGTCATGGACGACATCCACCCCGTATGCTGGCCATGGGCATCAATCAGCGGCGATACATACAGGCGCGCGTCAAACAGGCTGCCGTTCTTGCGCTTCACACGTACCTGAAAGCCGCCGACTATGGTCTTGCCCGACAGCTCCTCGCGCAGCTGCGAATGCAGATTGTCGTAGTCGTTATCGGGCCAGTAGGAATAGGGCGGAACCTGGCCGACCAGATCCTTCTCGCTCCAGCCCGTCATCTGGCAGAAGGCCGCGTTCACATAGGTGATGCGGCCGTGCAGATCCAGTGCTCGCATGCCGGTCAACACGGAATTTTCCATGGCACGGCGGAAGTTGGTCTCCGCCACCAGGGCCTCCTGGGCACGCTGACGGCGGCGCGTGTGGCGCCAGGTGGCCAGCAGCAGCCATGCCGTCATGGCCGACAACGTGCCCACCAGCCAGAACAGGCCGCTGCCGACAACGCCCAGCGAGGTCTGATAGGCCTGTGCGCGCATCATCAGTGCCGTGCCCACGGGGGAGACGGGCACTTCGTATTCATTCGCAATGGCACGCCAGTGCAGCAGCTCGGTAGGCGTCTTGCGCGGAGCCAGCGGAGTGCCGGCCAGCACATGGTTGTCGGCATCGCGCATGGTGATGGCGTAACGGGCCATCACTTCCGTGGGAGTGCCATAGCGCAGCAGACTGTCGACCGAAAACTCGGCCAGCAACTCGCCTTGGTAGCGGCTGTTGGCGCTGATGGGCACATGCAGCTGCAGCAGTGGCGGCAACTCATTGGGCTGGGCTTTTTCCTGCACATAGATGGGCTGCAGCATCTCGCGGGCCTGTTCATAGGCTTGGAGGGTTTCACCCTGATGCAGGCCTTCGCCAATGGCACGCAGCTGATCCGTGGCCACTGTGGGGGCGGACTGGCTGTACACAACCTGACGCTTGTCGTTGATCCAGGTGATGGATTGAAGCTCGGGGTACTGGCTGATCAGCGCTTCGGTGCGGCCGTCGAAGTCGGCTTTGCGCATCTCGCGGTTGCCGATGTCACGGGCCATGCGCATCAGTTGCTCCTGGCGTTCCAACAGGCGCAGGCGCACGCGCTGCTGGGCGTATTCCACATCGCGGCGCAGCGCCTCCTGCTCGCGATCCACTTCTTCCGTGCGCAAATACCAGAACGACGCAATGATTGCAGCCATGAACATCAGCACCGATGCCAGCGGCGCGAGCGCGGCATAGCGATCCTGCCGGGTCGGCGACAGGCTGCGCCACCAGCTACGCCACCAGCGCACAGGGGATGCAACGGATTGCGCGCTTTTTACGTCCTCTTTTTCTCGTTCGTGATTGCTTGTTTGCATGCCTCCAGTGTAGGGGAGAGACCAAGTGGAATCTGCGACTATTTCTGTCGCGTAAAAGACAATCTATAGAGGCTTCACTGTATGTGCATTTGCAGCATTTTTTTATATAGTGAAATCACAAAGCACAATTTGAAATTCAAAAAAAATGTGCGAAACTCGCCAGCGATCGACACAGTGAATCGGTTTAATCCGGGGAGCACCCGAAGGTGCTGTGCCACGCGTTATGCGGTGTGGCGCTTGCCGCACCCGTGTGATTCCGCACTCACTGCTTCGTGATAAAGCTACCCCCTCTCGAAGGAGACACTCACAATGACAGCTCAGACTGATCTCAAAGGCGCTGGCTTGCCTGCCGGCCTGGACCAACAAGAATCGCGCGAGTGGATGGATGCCCTCTCTGCGGTGATCGACCGCGAAGGTGCGGACTATGCTCACAAGCTGATCGAGGATCTGCTTGAACACGCTCGCCAGAACAGCGTGGACATGCCTTTCTCGGCCAATACCGGCTACGTGAACACCATCGAAGCTGACCAGGAAGCCAAGTGCCCTGGCAACCTCGAAATCGAAGGCCGTCTGCGCGCCTACATGCGCTGGAACGCCATGGCGATGGTGGTCAAGGCCAACCGCCTGCACCCCGCTGACGGTGGCGACCTGGGTGGTCACATCGGCTCCTTCGCATCGCTGGCCAATATGTTTGCGGCCGGCTTCAACCATTTCTGGCACGCCGAGAACGAAAACCACGGTGGTGACTGCCTGTACATCCAGGGTCACGTGTCGCCCGGCATCTACGCCCGCGCCTACCTGGAAGGTCGTATCTCCGAAGAACAACTGCTGAACTTCCGCCAGGAAGTGGACGGTAAGGGTCTGTCGAGCTACCCCCACCCCAAACTGATGCCAGACTTCTGGCAGTTCCCCACGGTGTCCATGGGCCTGGGCCCACTGATGGCCATCTACCAGGCTCGCTTCCTGAAGTATCTGCACGCACGCGGCATTGCCAACACCGAAAACCGCAAGGTCTGGGTGTTCTGCGGCGACGGCGAAATGGACGAAGTGGAATCGCTGGGTGCGATCGGTCTGGCCGCTCGTGAAAAGCTGGACAACCTGGTCTTCGTGATCAACTGCAATCTGCAGCGCCTGGACGGTCCGGTGCGCGGCAACGGCAAGATCATCCAAGAACTGGAAGGCGAGTTCCGCGGTTCCGGCTGGAATGTCATCAAGCTGATCTGGGGCAAGGGCTGGGACGAGCTGCTCGCCAAGGACAAGGATGGCGTGCTCAAGAAGATCATGATGGAGTGCAACGACGGCGACTATCAGGCCATGAAGGCCAACGATGGTGCCTACGTGCGCAAGCATTTCTTCGGCCGCGATCCCCGCGCTCTGAAGCTGGTCGAGCACATGAGCGACGACGAGATCTGGAATCTGCGCCGCGGTGGTCACGATTCGCAGAAGGTCTACGCTGCTTTCAACGCTGCCAACACTGCCCAAGGTCAGCCTACCGTGCTGCTGGTTAAGACCGTCAAGGGCTTTGGCATGGGCAAGATCGGTGAAGGCAAAAACAATGTTCACCAGACCAAGAAGCTGAGCGACGAGGACATCAAGGCCTTCCGCGACCGTTTCAACATCCCGATCCCCGACAGCCAGATCGCTGATATCCCCTTCTACAAGCCGGCCGACGATACGCCGGAAATGAAGTACCTGCACGAGCGCCGCAAGGCTCTGGGTGGCTACCTGCCACACCGCCGTCAGGAAGCCGACGAGAAGTTCACAGCTCCTTCGCTGGACACCTTCAAGGCGATTCTGGAGCCCACACCCGAAGGCCGTGAAATCTCCACGACCCAGGCTTATGTGCGTTTCCTGACGCAGCTGCTGCGCGACAAGAACATCGGCCCCCGTGTGGTGCCAATCCTGGTGGACGAAGCCCGTACCTTCGGTATGGAAGGCCTGTTCCGTCAGATTGGTATCTACAACCCCGCTGGTCAGCAATACACCCCGGTCGACAAGGACCAGGTGATGTACTACCGCGAAGACAAGGCCGGTCAGATCCTGCAGGAAGGCATCAACGAAGCCGGCGGCATGTCCAGCTGGATCGCTGCAGCCACCAGCTACAGCCATAGCAACCGGGTCATGATCCCGTTCTATGTGTACTACTCGATGTTCGGCTTCCAGCGCATTGGCGATCTGGCCTGGGCTGCTGGCGACCTGCAAGCGCGCGGCTTCCTGCTGGGCGGTACATCGGGCCGTACCACGCTCAACGGCGAAGGTCTGCAGCACGAAGACGGTCACAGCCACATCCTGGCCAACACCATCCCCAACTGCGTGTCCTATGACCCCACCTTCGCTCACGAAGTGGCAGTCATCATGCAGGACGGCCTGCGCCGCATGGTGCAGAACCAGGAAAACATCTTCTACTACATCACCCTGCTGAACGAGAACTATCCCATGCCTGGCCTGGAAGCAGGCACGGAAGAGCAGATTCTCAAAGGCATGTACATGGTCAAGCCGGGTCAGAAGGTTCCCGAGAGCGGTCTGCGCGTGCAACTGCTGGGCTCCGGCACCATCCTGCGCGAATCGTTTGCGGCGCAAGAGCTGCTGGAGCAGGACTGGGGCGTTGCTGCTGACGTCTGGAGCTGCCCATCGTTCAACGAACTGACCCGCGAAGGCCAGAATGTGGAGCGCTTCAACATGCTGCACCCCCTGGAAACCGCCAAGGTTCCTTTCGTGACGCAACAGCTGGCTGGTCATGCAGGTCCCGTGGTCGCATCGACCGACTACATGAAGGCCTACGCCGAGCAGATCCGTCCTTTCATGCCCAAGGGCCGTACCTACAAGGTGCTGGGTACCGACGGCTTCGGTCGTTCGGACTTCCGCTCCAAGCTGCGCGAGCACTTCGAAGTCAACCGTCACTACATCGTCGTGGCTGCACTGCGCGGTCTGGCTGATGAAGGCAAGATCAACGCGACCACTGTGGCCGAAGCGATCAAGAAGTACGGTATCAACACCGACAAGATCAACCCGCTGTACGCCTAAGAACGGGAGATATCGAACATGGCATTGACAGACATCAAAGTCCCCGACATCGGCGACTTCTCCGAAGTTGGCGTGATCGAAGTGCTGGTCCAGGTGGGTGACACCATCAAGGTCGAGCAGTCCCTGCTGACCGTGGAATCCGATAAGGCTTCCATGGAGATCCCTTCCAGCCACGCTGGCGTGGTCAAAGAGATCAAGGTCGCTCTGGGTGACAAGGTCAAGGAAGGCTCCGTGATCGTGGTGCTGGAGACCGCTGATGCGGCACCCGCACCTGCAGCGGCCGCTCCAGCCCCCGTAGCTGCAGCACCTGCGTCCGTGGCCGCCGCTCCTGTGGCAGCTGCACCGGTTGCCGCAGCGCCTGTTGCTTCCTCCACCGTGGACCTGAAGATCCCCGATATCGGTGACTTCAAGGACGTGGCCGTGATTGAAATGCTGGTCAAGGTGGGCGACACCGTGGCCGTTGAGCAATCGCTGTTCACTGTCGAGTCCGACAAGGCTTCGATGGAAATTCCATCGCCCTCGGCCGGCACCATCACCGCGCTGAGCATCAAGCTAGGCGACACCGTCAACATCGGTGACGTGGTCGGTCAGATCACGGTGCAGGGCGCTGCGCCCGCTGCCGCTCCTGTGCAAGCTGCCGCCCCCGTGGCTGCACCTGCTCAGGCCGCTGCACCTGTGGCTGCTGCTCCTGTTGCCTCCGCCCCGGTGGCATCGGCTCCTGTGGCTGCTCCTGCGCACAATCCCACCGTGGCTCCCTCGGGTCAGCTCCCCCACGCATCGCCTTCGGTGCGCAAGTTCGCTCGCGAACTGGGCGTGCCTCTGGCGGAAGTCAAGGGTTCGGGCAACAAGGGCCGTATCACGGCTGACGACATTCAAGCCTTTACCAAGTCGGTGATGGCCGGTGCCGTGCAGACCCTAGCTCAGCAGGCTGTGGCTCCCAAGTCCTCCGGCGGCAACGTCGGTGGTCTGGAAGTGCTGGCCTGGCCCAAGGTCGACTTCGCCAAGTTCGGCGCTGTCGAGCGCAAGGACCTGTCGCGCATCAAGAAGATCTCTGGCGCCAACCTGCACCGCAACTGGGTGGTCATTCCCCACGTCACCAACAATGACGAGGCCGACATCACCGAGCTTGAAGCCTTCCGCGTTTCGACCAATGCCGAAAGCGCCAAGGCCAAGAGTGATGTCAAGGTGACGATGCTTGCTTTCGTCATCAAGGCCGTGGTGGCTGCGCTCAAGAAGTTCCCTGAGTTCAATGCCTCTCTGGACGGCGACACCCTGGTCTACAAGCAGTACTTCAACATCGGTTTTGCCGCCGACACGCCGAACGGCCTGGTCGTTCCCGTGCTCAAGGACGCCGACAAGAAAGGCATTTTGCAGATCAGCCAGGAAATGGGCGAGCTGGCCAAGAAGGCCCGCGACGGCAAGCTGGGTGCTGCGGACATGCAAGGCGGCTGCTTCTCGATCTCGTCTCTGGGCGGCATCGGTGGCACCAACTTCACGCCCATCATCAATGCGCCTGAAGTTGCCATCCTGGGTCTGTCCAAGGGCGCCATGAAGCCCGTGTGGGATGGCAAGCAGTTCGTGCCTCGCCTGATGCTGCCTCTGAGCCTGTCGTACGATCACCGCGTCATCGACGGCGCAGCTGCCGCACGTTTCAACGCCTATCTGGGCGCTGTGCTGGCCGACTACCGCCGCATCCTGCTCTAAGCAGCTGACAGGCAGGCCGATTTTTAGCGAAATCGGCCTGTAGCGCTTATCTGAATTGCGCAAGCAGCTATCTTTTTAGATGCATTGCGCTTCACCTTGCCAGCCCATGAGTGAGATGAAGAACCTGAGACAGCATCCCATCGAGCACCTGCGTGGCGTCATTCCCGGTATCCGGCCTTTTCCGGATGCGGCTGACGTCTTCGCCGAGCCGGTCGAGAAGTACGCGCGGCATTTTCTGCCGCTGGTCAGCATCGACCTGGCGCTGCTCGACGATGCCTGGAGCGGGCCGATTCATCTCGTCGCCCCTTGCGAGCCCTACGAAGGGCAAGTCGGGGAGTGGGGAGGCGAGGAGTTTGGCAACGCGCTGCTCAAGCCTGACTGGCTGGCTTTCAAGCTCAACGAACAAGGCAGGTACGAGCTGCTGGGCGACTGGCGCTACTTCATGCTGGAGCAGGATCGTGCCGACTGGTCGGAAAAATCGCTCGACTGGCGCGAGGTGCGCACCCAGCATCGTGAACTGGTCAAACTTGGGGGTGTACCGCCGTTTGAACTGAACCACGAGTCCAAGTACTCATGGCGCGATGTGATGGAACTGCATTACGCAGCCCAGCACGTGGCATATGAGCAGGCCAGGCGGGACTTCCTGGCCCATGGCTGGAATGCTGCGAACGAGTGGGACGACTCCGCTGAAGTTGCCAAGCTGCCGCTGTATGAGCCAGGCACCGATTGCTACGAAACCAGCTCCGGGCGCTATCTGCTCGGCGTGCTGGGCGGCCCCTCCTGGGGCGGAAACTGGAGCAATCTGACGAATGAGCTGCTGAGCGACACTGGCGCGGACGATGGCATTCACCCCATCCACCCAGAAACTGGCGCGCACTTCGAGTTCATCTGCAGTGCCAATGCCGATGCCTTTGCCGCAACCGGCACCGAAACCCTGCTGTTCTACGAGCCCGAAAGCCGTACCGTATTGCTGACTTTTGACTGGAGCTAAGGCGTCAGCCGCCAGGCTTCAACCCGGAAATATCGTTTTCAGCTGCCCGAGCGAATCGGGCGGCACAGAGACAAAAACCAAGATAGGAGCGCATATGAGCCTCATCGATATCAAGGTGCCCAATATCGGCGACTTCGCCGAAGTGGGCGTGATCGAACTGCTGGTCAACGCCGGCGACACCGTGTCCGTGGACCAGTCCCTCATCACCGTGGAGTCGGACAAGGCCTCCATGGAAATTCCTTCCAGCCATGCTGGCGTCGTGAAGGAAATCAAGGTCAAGGTCGGTGACAAGGTTGCCGAAGGCTCCATTGTGCTGTCGCTGGAAGCCGCAGCCGGTGCTGCCGCCGCTCCCGCACAGGCAGCAGCGCCCGCCGCAGCCGCTCCCGCACCTGTGGCCGCCCCCGTGGCTGCCGCTCCAGCTCCCGTGGCCAGCAACTTTGCCGGTACCGTGGACATGGACTGCGACGTCGTCGTTCTGGGCGGTGGCCCTGGCGGCTACTCCGCCGCTTTCCGCGCAGCCGACCTGGGCCTGAAGGTCGTGCTGGTCGAGCGCTACGCCACCCTGGGCGGTGTCTGCCTGAACGTGGGTTGCATCCCCTCCAAGGCCCTGCTGCACGTCGCAGCTGTGATGGACGAAGTCAAGCACCTGGAAGTGGCAGGCGTGAAGTTTGCCGCTCCTGAAGTGAACATCGACCAGTTGCGCGGCCACAAGGAAAAGGTCATCGGCAAGCTGACCGGCGGTCTGGGCCAGATGGCCAAGATGCGCAAGGTCACCGTCGTGCGCGGCTATGGCAACTTCGTCTCGGCCAACCACATCGAAGTCGAAGAAACCACCGGTTCCGGCCAGGAAAAGACCGGCAGCAAGAAGATCGTTCAGTTCAAGAACGCCATCATCGCCGCGGGCTCGCAAGCCGTGCACCTGCCCTTCATGCCTAAGGACCCCCGCGTGGTTGATTCCACCGGCGCCCTGGACCTGAAGGAAGTGCCCAAGCGCATGCTGATTCTGGGCGGCGGCATCATCGGCCTGGAAATGGGCACCGTCTACAGCACGCTGGGCGCACGTCTGGACGTGGTGGAAATGATGGACGGCCTGATGCAGGGAGCTGACCGCGATCTGGTCAAGGTCTGGCAGAAGATGAACGCGCCGCGTTTCGACAACATTATGGTCAACACCAAGACCGTGGGTGCCGAAGCCACGCCCGAAGGCATCAAGGTCACGTTTGCTCCTGCCAAGGACGGCGTCACCGTGCCCGAACCCCAGACATACGACCTGGTGCTGCAAGCCGTGGGCCGCACGCCCAACGGCAAGAAGATCAGCGCCGACAAGGCTGGCGTGGCCGTGACCGACCGCGGCTTCATCGACGTCGACATCCAGATGCGCACCAACGTGCCCAACATCTTCGCGATCGGCGACATCGTGGGTCAGCCCATGCTGGCGCACAAGGCCGTGCACGAAGCGCATGTGGCCGCCGAAGTCATCGCCGGTGAACTGCAAGGTAACAAGGAGTTGGCAGCTGCCGCTTTCAACGCCCGCGTGATTCCTTCGGTCGCCTACACCGACCCCGAAGTGGCATGGGTCGGTCTGACCGAAGACCAGGCCAAGGCACAAGGCATCAAGGTCAAGAAGGGCCTGTTCCCCTGGGCTGCCTCGGGCCGCGCCATCGCCAACGGCCGCGACGAAGGCTTCACCAAGCTGTTGTTTGACGACTCCCCCGAAGCCCACGGCCACGGCCGTATCCTTGGCGGCGGCATGGTCGGCACGCATGCCGGCGACATGATTGGTGAAATCGCCCTGGCCATCGAGATGGGTGCTGACACCGTGGACATCGGCAAGACCATCCACCCCCATCCAACCCTTGGCGAGTCCATCGGCATGGCGGCGGAAGTGGCGCACGGTTCCTGCACGGACGTGCCACCGGTGCGCAAGTAAGCGTAGTGATTAGGTCTCAGGACCTGCTCAAAATAAAGGCAGCCTTAGGGCTGCTTTTTTATTCTGATGTCTGCTTGCGCTGAATTGGCAAGCGCTGGAGACATATTTGATTGTATTTTTATCTATGCCTGCTGAGCTTCAATGCGCTGATTGGCAACCATGATGTGCATGGCAAGAATTTTTCGCTGCTGTACAAGGTTAGGAGCCCTGTGCTGGCACCGTTCTACGATCTGCTCTCTACAGCGATTTACCCCCAGCTGACGCCCAAGATGGCAATGAAGGTGGGCAGCAAATACAAGTTCAGCGAGCTGGAAGCCAGGCACTGGGAGCAGTTTGCCGAAGAATCAGGCCTCGCCAAGGCTGCGACGCGCAAGCGTTTGCAGCAGTTGGCGAAAGAGCTACCCGCTGCCGCCCGCAAGCTGCAGGCTGCGCCATCGCATGGTAATGCGATCGTGCAGCTGATAGAGCAGCGCTGTGCTTTGACGCTGAGGCGCTTGGCTTGAGCACGCGTGATTTCACGCCTAGATCGGAGCGCAGCGATGCCAATTAAATTTCCCGAACGGGAAATATGTATTTAAATCAGCTGCGGCAAGTTAAAAATTTCCTGATCGGGAAATCCCAAGTTTCATAGCTTCTAGTGGTTGTTGCATAAGTGTTTGAGTCTGATTTGACCGATATTGGATGGCGTTGATTTCAACGCTCGCCACATACCCCCCCTTGATGGAGACCGTCATGCTCATTCCCAGCCTCGATCTATCCCAACCGCTACAAGCAAGCTGCCATTGCGGCGCAGTGCGTTTTTCAGTGCTGCTCAGCGACGGGCTGAACACCGCACGGCGTTGCAATTGTTCGTTTTGCCGCATGCGCGGTGCGGTGGCGTTGTCGGCAGAGCTGAGCGGAATCGAGGTGCTGCAGGGACAGGATGCGCTGACGCTCTACCAGTTCAATACCGGGCAGGCCAAGCATTTCTTTTGCAAGCATTGCGGCATTTATACCTTTCACCAGCGGCGCTCGTCGCCGCATCAGTACGGTGTGAATGTGGCTTGCATAGCGGGCATGAGCCCGTTTGACTTTGCCGAAGTAGTGGTGAGCGAAGGGCGCTCGCACCCCAACGACCGCCGCGCAGGTGCTGCTGCGGGCAAGTCTGTGGCGGCGGGCTGGCTGAGTTACAAGGCGAATCCCTTGGCCGAAGCGCAGCTTGAGGAGTAATTTTGATAGCTGCTAACGCTTTGCAGGTAAGCGTTAGCGGTCATTTTTAATGAAATTTCTGAGTTCGGCATCGAATCAGCCAGCCAGATAGGCCGGCGGGCGGTGCAGGTGGGGCGCTGCCTGGCAAGCGCGCCCGCCATGGCTTAGCCGCGCCTGGCCTTGGTGCCGCGCACCGCTACCATTAGCACCAGTGCCGAGAGGATCAGCATGACCAGCACGAGATAAATGCTGTAGTGCCTGTTGCCTGTGTACTGGGTCAGCAGGCCGGCCAGCGTGGGGCTGGCGGCCGAGCCCAGGTTGCCCAGGCTGCTGATGAGGGCGATGCCACCGGCGGCCACGGCCGGTGACAGATAGTCGCTGACTAGGGCAAAGAACAGTGGGGGCAGGGCCGCAAGTCCGATCAGCGTGAAGGCCAGTGCAATCAGCGAGCCCTCAAGATGGCCGTGCATCTGCAGGGTGACGATCAGGCCGGCAATGGCCATGCCGGTGGCGATGAACAAATGCCAGCGGCGGTCGCGGAACCGGTCGGAGCTGGCACCGAAGGCAATCATGCCGAAGAAGCCTGCGACAAAGGGAAGGGCCGAGTAGACGCCGACATGCAGCACGTCCTGCACGCCCAGGCCCTGAATCACGGTAGGCATCCAGAAAACAAACAGATAGGTGGCACCGTGCATCATGAAATACACGAGTGACAGGGCATAGACCTTGGGGTCGTGCAGCAACTGGCCCAGAGTGGCGCTGCTGTGGGCCGCCTTGTGCCCGTGGCCGCCATGATGAGCAACTTGGCCGCCGTCGTTGGCGATGTTGTGTTGCAGGCGCGCTTTTTCGGCGTCTGTCAGCCAGCCGGCATCGCTCGGCTTGTCCTGGAGATAGAAGTAGAGGATCAGACCCAGCATGCAGGCGGGAGGGCCCTGAATGAGAAACAGCCACTGCCAGCCATGCAGACCGTCGATGCCATCCATATATTTGAGAATGGCGCCGCACAACGGGCCGGCCGCAATCGCCATGGCCATGACGGCTGAGAGAAAGATGGAGATCACGCGGCCGCGGCGTGCCGAGGGATACCAGTAGGTGAAGTAGAGAATGACGCCGGGAAAGAAGCCGGCTTCGAAGGCGCCCAGTAGAAAGCGTGCCACATAGAACTGCATGGGAGTGGAGACCCAGGCCATGGCGGTGGCGATGACGCCCCAGACCAGCATGATGCGCATCAGCGTCTTGCGCGTGCCAATCTTCTCCAGCAGCAGATTGCTGGGCACTTCAAACAGAAAGTAGCCGATGAAGAACAGGCCAGCGCCAAAGCCGTAGGCGGCGTCGCCGAAATCCAGCGTCTGCTTCATCTGGATCTGGGCGTAGCCGATGTTGATGCGGTCCAGGTAGGCGACCATGTAGCAGATCAGCAGCAGGGGCAGCAGCCGCCAACTGACCTTGGCATACAGCGCGTTGTCTGCATCGATGTCGTTGCTGGTGTCCTGCCTGGGCGTTGCGCCCGAAATGGTCGTCGCGCTTGGGGTCATGCTTGCCTCTTGGAAGTTGGTATGGGGCGCTGGGCGCTTCCTTGCGGCGCGGGTTGCAGCATCACGACGTAGACGCTACAAGCCACTGCGCTAGGGCTATGCCGGGCTTTTTTGTTGTCTTGAATACAGGGGGAGCTGCGCAGAGGCTCACAGCATCAAGCCGTGGGGCATAGGCTGCCAAGTCTTGGTGCAAGGACCTCACGCGGTCACGGCGGAGACTGTGGTTGTGACCAGTGATTGGGCTGCTTGCCTTCGAGTTCCCGGTTCATTTCCTGCTACTGCCCTTCATGGCCTGGACCTGGCTGCGCACAGGTATGCATCAGCCTGTCTTGACCTCTGCGGGGGGCAGAAATCAAGGAGTTCGAGGGGGCAATGTAGGGCTGGTGCCCTGAACGGACTTAACGCATGCCGCAATTTAGTTGCCAGATCATGACATCCGAGGGTAAACCTTAGGGTCGGCCTTGCTGCGGCAAGGCAACGGGAGATGCTGCAGTTTCGCGCAGCGATAGCGTGCGCCCATGCTGCACTTGCGCAGGGCAGGCAGCCGTTTCATCTGCGGATAGCTGATGTGGCTGAGTATGTATTTTTGATAATGGCCAGCGCTCTGAGTATGGGAGAAGGAGCCAGTTGGGCTTTTATTCGCACAAGCGGGTTGCCAGAGCT
Source organism: Comamonas testosteroni (assembly GCF_000761245.1). Taxonomy (GTDB): domain Bacteria; phylum Pseudomonadota; class Gammaproteobacteria; order Burkholderiales; family Burkholderiaceae_C; genus Comamonas; species Comamonas testosteroni_C. The sequence continues at coordinate 158,141 of NZ_AWOR01000099.1, forward strand.
TTTGAGCCGCCGCATTAAGCTAGCGGATACGCCCGGCATGGCTCCGGGCGTTGGTGGATCGCTGGGTTCAGCGATGGGGCGTGCTGCCTCAGGCCTTTTTCAGAAACTCTGATTTGAGAATGAATGGACCCTGATCCGTCTTGCAATCCACGTCATGGTCGCCGTTGTCATAGACTAGGCGAATGCCTTTGATCTTGGTGCCTTTTTTGATGACGGTAGAGGAGCCTTTGACCTTCAAGTCCTTGACCAGCAGCACACTGTCGCCGTCGGCCAGCGGCGTGCCGTTGGCGTCCTTGATGACGCGGGGGCCGTTGTCTTCATCGGCGATGGCTTCTGCATGGGCCGACCATTCATGGGCGCAGTCGGGGCAGATCAGCAGATCGCCATCGGGGTAGGTGTTGTCCAGACCGCATTGGGGGCAAGAGGGTAGGGTGGCTGTGCTCAAGGATTAGCTTCCGTTCAAAGAGTAAGCACCAAGCCTAGCTGCTAAACAGTAGTGTCCCGGATTGGTGCGGATTGCAAGACCACCATGCCCAAGGCTGGGGCGCAGCCGCATGGCATGAATTTTATGTTTTTGATAGCTTCTGGCGCTTTCTGGGTAAGCGCCAGAGGCCGTTTTGTCTTGAATTTTTGCGGGAAATCAACGCACCAGATGCCCGGCCAGAAAGTCGATGAACACCCGTGTCTTGCGCGGCAGGTGGCGGCTGCCGGGGAAGACCAGATGAATCGGCTGGTTGGGCAGGGCGTACTCGGGCAGCACGCGCTGCAGCTGGCCGTTGCGCACATCGTCCTGCACCAGCCAGTCGGGCAGCACGGCTACACCCAGGCCCGCCAGCGCCAGCGCGCGAATCGCGCTCGATGAATTGGACTGGTGGGCGGCGCGGCCCTGCACCTCGGTCTGCTGGCCCTGGGCGCTTGCTAGCACCCAGTGCGTGGGGCTGTCCAGATTGCTGTTGGCAATCCAGGGCAGATCGGCCAGGTCTTGCGGCTGCTTCACGGCTTGCAAGCCAGTCAACCGGGGGGATGCGATCAGCCAGATTTCGTAATCTGCCAGCTTGCGGCTTTTGAGGCTGGAATCGGCCAGGCTGCCCAGGCGCACAACCAGGTCGAGCTTTTCGGCCACCAGATCGCTGAGCGAGGAATTGGCATCGTGGTGGATGGCAATGCCTGGGTAGCGCTGCACAAACTGCGGAATCAACGGCAGCACATAGCGTTCGCCAAACTCGGCCGTGGTGCTGATGCGCAACTGCCCGCGCAGGCGGCGGCTGCCGTGCTGGGCATTGTCAAATGCAGCTTCGATATGGCCGAAGATCTGCTTGAACTCGTCATAGAACTGCTGGCCGCTTTCCGTCAATGCCACCGATCGCGTGCTGCGCACGAGCAAAGTAATGGACAGGGCTTCCTCCAGCGCCTTCACATGCAGGCTGGCCATGGCTTTGCTGATGTTCAGGTAGTCGGCGGCCTTGGTGTAGGTACCCAGCTCCACCACGGCCAGAAAAGTCTGCACGCGATGAAGCTGGGTATGGATGGCGGTGCTTGCGGTTGCGGCCATTGTTTAGTTCAGTCAAACAAAGTATCAAGCATAGCGGTATCGACGCGCTGGGGTGCGCTCTCTACCATGCGCAGCTCAAAGGAAAGACATGAGCTACCGCTACCGCATTGCCCTGGTGTTTTTGACCGGGTTTTTTATCGACTGCATCAATATTTTCATGCCCGCTGTCGCCTTGCCCCGGCTGGCTGCCGAGTTTGAAGTCGCCAGTCTGGACACGGCATGGGTGGGTAATGCCTACATTCTGGGTTTGACCTTGGTGATTCCCATCAGCACCTGGCTGGCCAGTCGCTGGGGCGCGCGGCGTTTGCTGGCGGCTTCCATGCTGGTGTTTGCGCTGGCCGTGGCGGCTTGCGGTATGGCGGGCAGTTTTGCGGCCGTCGTGGGCTGGCGCTTTGTGCAAGGCATGGCTGGCGGGTTGCTGATTCCCGTGGGGCAGGCCATGGCCTTTGCTCCGTTTCAGGGGGGGCGAGCGCGCACGCATTTCCACTATGGTCATGGCCGTGGCCCTGATTGCACCGGCCTTGTCGCCGGTGCTGGGCGGGCTGATTGTGGACAACAGCTCCTGGCGCTGGGTGTTTTTCGCCAATACTCCGTTGGCTCTGGCTGCCGCGCTGCTGGCATGGTACTGGGTGCGTGACCCTGCAGAGTCGTCCGAGCCATCGGCTGTGGCCAAGCCCGATATCACCGGGCTGCTGCTGATCAGCACCGCGCTGGCGGCCGTGCTGTTGGGCATGTCGCTCTACGGCGCAGGCCATGGCTGGGGCGGGGCGCTGTTGTGTCTGGCCGTGGGGCTGGTGGCCGGCGCGCTCTATGTGCGCCACTGCCGCCGCGTGCCAAACCCGGTGGTTCAGCTGCGCTTGCTGCACAGCCCGCGCCTGCGTGTGTCCATGGCCGTGTACTACGCCGTGCCCGGCGTGTTTACCGGCGTCAATCTGCTGAGCCTGTTTTTTCTGCAAGACCTGCTGGCGCTGAGCGCCCAGCGCTCTGGCATGTTCATGCTGCTCTATGCCAGCGGCGCGCTGCTGGCCATGCTGCTGTGCGGCCGCATCTATAACCGCGTGGGCGCGCGGCCGCTGTTTGGGGTCAGCCTGCTGCTGCACAGCTTGGGCATTGCCTGCCTGGTGGCGGTGAACAGCGTGGGCGATCTGCCAACCCTGGTGCTGGCCTATGCCTTGATGGGCCTGGGCGGCGGCCTGGCGGCGAACGCCGCACAAACCACGGCGCTGATGGATTTTCATGGCGCCGATATGCCGCAGGCCAGCGTGATCTGGAACATCAACCGCCAGATGGCCTTCAGCGTGGGCGCGGCCCTGTTTTTGATGATCTTCAACCTGCTGCAGCCGCATATCGGCGCGCTGTCGGCCTATCACGCAAGTTTTGCCGCCGCCGCTTTGGCCGGGTTGCTGCCGCTGAGCTGTTTACATACCTTGAAAGAAAAACAAGCATGAACGACCACAACCTCAAAGCCGCCGCCCAGAGCATTCACGATGTGCATGTGCTGATCCACACCGTCTTTACCCAGCAGAGCGACGCCGCACAGGCCGCTTTCCAGGCGCTGATGTCGGTGTTTGCCGAAGGCTTCAGCATGGTCACCACGGGCGGCCAGATCGTGACGCTTGCCCAGGTGCAGCAAATGTTTGAAGGCGCTGCAGGTGCCAGGCCGGGCTTGCAGATTGCGGTGGATGCGCTGCAGTCTGTCTGGCATGCAGGCCCGCATGTGGCCTTGCGCTACCGCGAAACGCATAGCTTGGCAGGCGTTGCCACGGCGCGCTATTCCACGGCGCTGCTGGAAGTCACCACCAGCGGCGTGCTATGGCATGCGCTGCATGAAACGGCGATTGCCTGATGCCCCACTTCCGCTCCACTGCAGCCCGGCTTCAACTCATCACAAAGATGGGCGCTGTGGTGCGAAACGGCAGCCTGCGGCCGGGGGGCAGCAGATAGGCATGCTCGCGCGGTACGCGCAACGGGTCGCATTCGCCGTCGGTGATGATGAGCATGGGGCCGTCCTTGGGAAAGTCCTCAGCCTGCACCAGCAGGTCCACGCCGGGCTGCAGCACGGTGCCGCCCCGGCCTTTGAGGGCGATGCGCTGGGCCATGTCGGCCGCTGGCAGATAGCCCAGGTCATAGGCCGCCGCGTCGCAGCAGATCAGGCGCACGGCGGGCACATCCTTGGCCTCGGCATAACTGGCAATGCTGCCCAGCGCCTTGGCCAGCACATGGCGCTCCATTGAACCCGAGGTATCCAGCACCACGCCAAAGGTGCGGCCTTCCAGCCAGCGGCTGTCGGCCTGGATGCGAGGGCGGGGAATATCGGGCGTGGCGCTTTGGCGGCGGCTGATGCGTGCATAGCTGCGCCGCGTCTCTATGGGCGGAAAGTGGTGGTCAAACCAGCGCGCCAGCTCTACCTGCCAGTCAATCGGCGGCTGCAGCAGGGCGCGGATTTCCTCGATCAGCCCCGCAGGCAGCAGGCCGCGCCCGCTTTGCTCGTGGCGCAGCAGGCCTTTGCCCAGCTGGGTGCGGCAGAACTCGTCGATATCGGTGAAACTGCCTTCAAAGCCCTTGCCGCCCACATTGCGCTCCAGCATGTCGCCCTGGCCACCGGCCAGGGTGCGCAGCTTGCGCATGCGGCGCAGATCGCTCGCGATGCGGTCGTAGACCTCTTCCGCGCTGAGTCCGCGCAGCTCTGGGTCGTAGAGCAGGCCTATGCCCGGCGGCTGGCCCACATCCATCTGAATCAGCCAGTCATTGATGACAAAGTCGCAGGCCACATTCCATAAAAACGGCTCGCGCCCGCGCCGACGGCTCAGGTGGCGCAGGGCCACATGCAGCACTTCGTGGGCGATGACAAAGCGCAGCTCCAGCTCCGTCAGGCGTGGGCCGGGGTTGATATAGATGGTGCGAAGCACCTCATCGACAGCGGCGACGGAGATCTCCTCGCGCTCGCAGATGCTGGCGTCCTCAATGATGTCAAACGCCGCGACCATGCTGCCCAGCAGCGGAAAGCTGTCCATGAACCAGTGGCGTGCGCGGTCCAGCGCGCTGCTGGCGGGGCGGCTCTGGCCAAACTCGCGGCGCACGCCTGCGGCAATTTCCACGGACTGGGTCACAGATCGGGCCAGGCCCGCGGCAAACATTTCGGACCAGTTGCTGTATCTGCGCCAGTACGGCTTGCTGGTGGCAGTGGCGGGCTCAGGCCACTGCTGCGGCAGCGCCAGGCTGGGGTGGGCGCCACCCAGGCCGGGGCCGGCCAGGCTCAGGGCCTGCGCCCAGGCGGGAATGCCTTGCTCGCAGAACTGCGCATACCACTGGGCCTCGTCGCGCTGGGGCAGGCCGTCGGGCAACTCCATGCCTTCGGGCGGGCGGCCGAGCTTGATGGTCTGGATAAAGCGCGCCGTGACCACGTCGCAGGCTGCGCTCCATTGCGCCCAGTGGCTGCGGTCGCGCTGAAACAGCTCCAGCGCGTAGCTGAGCGTTGCCCGGCCTAGGCAATACGCCCATTCCTCAGCGCTGGCCATGCGCTTGGGGTGCACATCGATCTGCCCGGTCATGCGCTGGTGGTTGAGGCCGGCCTGCGCCCAGCCATGGGCCGGACACTCCGAATGGGCGCTGTGCAGATAGCTGAGACTGCGGCTGAGTTCGCTGAAGATGGGATGTGCCTGCAGCATGGCCAGGCCTTGCGTATAGGCCTGGGTGGCAGGCGTTTCGCGCATTGGGGGTTTGGCCATCAGGCGTCAGGCCCTGGCAGCTTCGCGCGCTTCAACCAGACGCGGCAGGTCGCGCACTATTTCAACCATATACCAGGCGGGCAAGGTCTGGCTGTCGCTTTCGGCGGTGACGATCTGCGCCATTTCCAGGCTGATCTGGGCCAGCTCCTTGAGCATGGCCTTGGAGCGGTGCACGGTCTGCTGCAGCTCGCCGCCGCTTTGCTGCTTGTCGGCGGGCAGGATCTTGAGCAGACGCGCACGGAAGGCCTGGGCCAGGAAATACAGCACATCTCTGTCCTGCGGAGCATGGGGCCAGTTGGCGTCGCCCTTGAAGATGGCATCCAGGCGGTGGCGGTCGTCGGCGAGCTTGTAGAAAGCCTTGAACTGCGCTGCATGCTGGGGCGTGAGGCAGCCGCTGCTCAGGGCTTCCAGCGTATGCAGATTCAGTGCATCGCCGTAGGAGAGCAAGGCGTCGCTGAGCATATGCCAGGAGCGCGGCGTGGAAAACGCCTCCTCATGCTTGGGCGGCTGGCTCCACAGGTGATCGGGACGCTGGGCCAGGTATTCCAGCACCAGAGCATGCAGCTGGGCCTGCTGGGCCCATTGCAGCCACTCGCTGGCGCTGACCTTGAGCTGCACATGAATCATGCGGTTGATCAGTGCCGAGGACATGGTGCGCACAATCGCCGAATCCTGCGCGCGGTTGCCGGCGGCGATGACGATGGAGCCCTCGGGCATCACATACTCGCCCACACGGCGCTCCAGAATCAGGCGGTAGAAGGCCTTTTGCACATCCTGGCTGCAGGCGTTGAGCTCGTCCAGGAACAGGCAATAGGGCTGGTCACGCGCAATCATGGCGGGCGGGCAGAAGCGGGTTACGCCGTCAATGATCTGCGGCACGCCCAGCAGATCCTCGGGCGCGAGCTGGCTGCCCAGCAGCGACACGCAATCAAGCCCCACGCTTTGCGCAAAGTTCTGGACCAGTGCCGATTTGCCGATGCCCGGAGGACCCCAGATGAATACGGGGCGTACGGTGGTGACGTTGAGAAGGAATTCGCTCAGTTGCGAGGGAGTGAGAGCCAGACTGGTTTGCATGCTGCGTGCAGTCTAAGGCAAGCGCAGCGGTGCTCTGAATATGCGCAGGCAGCCACGACTTCGAGTCTTGTGGGCCGCGAGCCACCGCTCATGGCTCTTGAAATGCCTGCATGCCTTGCATGCAGTACAGCAGAAAGCGATTGGCGGCCGGGGACAGATGGCGGCCGGTGCGGGTGATGAGCTGCATCTCCGCGTCCTGAAATGCAGGGTTGTGAATGGGGATGGCGCGCAGGCGCCCGCTTGCGAGCTCGGCCGTGACGGAGCAGGGCGGCAGCAGGGTCACGCCCTGGCCGCTGGTGACAAAGGCCAGCAGCACGCTGATGAGATTGCTGGTCAGCGCGGGGCTGAGGTGAATCTTGTCCTTGTGTTCGGCATATTCCACGAGCTGGCGAATGCCATACACGCCTTGCAGCATGGCAATAGGCCATTGGCTGAGCTCCTGCAGCGAGGTCTGGTCAGCGCTGGCCAGCGGGTGCTGGGAGTGGACGATGGCGTGCATGGGCTGGCGCGCCGTACCCCGCGCGGTGATGTGGCTGTCGGCGGGCGGGTAGTAGACCAGACCGATCTCGGCTGCGTCCTCGCGAATGCGGCGCATGATCTCGGTCGTGCCGTAGATTTCCAGCGAGATGCTGACGCCCGGATATTGCCGCCGAAAATTGCGTATGGGCCCGTCGATCAGCTCCTGCGCAAAACCCTCGCCGCTGACCACGCTGACACTGCCGCTGTGCAGGCCGCGCAGCGCATCGACCTTGGCCAGCATGTCGTGGCGGTGGGCCGTATGTTCGCGGTGATAGTCCAGCAGCAACTGGCCGGCCTCGGTGGGGACCACACCGCTGCGATGGCGCTCCAGCAGGGCAACGCCCAGCTCCTCTTCGAGCAGGCTGATCTGGCGGCTGACGGCCGAGGGTACGATGCCCAGTTTTTCGGCTGCGGCACGAACAGAGCCGCAGTAGACGGCTTCAAACAGATAGCGGGCGCGGGAGTCTTGAAAGGCGGGCATGTTGCGATTGTCGTCGCCAAATTGCATCTGTATTCATACGTATGTTCACTTTTTTAGAACAGAAAAAGAATGCGTATGCAATAAATGCATTGTTATATTCAGCGCCCGCATGGGTGAGCGCCAGCTTGGGCTGGCCGTGCCCATTTTCAGGGTTCAAAGCTATTTCAGCGCGTCGGCAGCGGCCGTCGTGCGCAAGGAAAGTTGATGCGTACAGAGGTGCAGCCGGCCAAGGCCGCGTTGAATGTGGGCAGCGTGGTGCAGGTATTTGCACTGGCGCTGGTGATCGCGGCATTGTCCGAGTGGCTGGGGCCGCTGCCCATTGCGCTGGGCGTGGGCAAGGTGGTGCTGCTGCCCATGATCTGGGCGCTGCTTATCGGCCTGGTGCTGGGCCTGTTGCGCAAACGTATGCCGGGCCCGCTGCAGCTGAGCCTGTACAGCCAGAATCTGGCCGCCGCTGTGCTGTCCTGTGCGCTGTTTCTGTTCATTGCCAAGCTGGGCCTGCTGGTGGGCGGTTCGCTGCCCAAGCTGGCCGAGGTTGGCTGGGGTCTGGTGTTGCAGGAGCTGGGCAATCTGGTCGGTTGCGTGGCCCTGGGCATGCCGGTGGCCTTGCTGCTGGGCATCAAGCGCGAAGCGATTGGCGCGACGTTCTCCATCGGGCGTGAACCGGGTCTGGCCATCATCGGCGAGCGCTTCGGCATGGATTCGCCCGAAGGCCGCGGCGTGCTGGCTGAGTACATCACCGGTACGCTGATCGGTGCCATCTTCATCTCGCTGCTGGCCGGCTTTGTCTCCAGCCTCAATATCTTCCACCCACTGGCCCTGGGTATGGGTGCCGGCGTGGGTTCGGGCAGCATGACGGCCGCCGCCGTGGGCGCGATCGCCGCCCAGCATCCCGAAATGAGTGACCAGATCGCCACTTTTGCCGCTGCCGCCAATCTGATCGCAACGACGGTGGGCACGTATCTGACGCTGTTCATCTCGCTGCCCCTGGCCCTGCGTGCCTATCAATGGCTGGAGCCGATTCTGGGCCGCAAGCGCAAGCAAGCCGTGGTGGAGCAGGTCGTGGATCTGTCGGCTGCCAATGACGAAGAGCAGGCACCGGTGCCGGCGCTGGGTCTGGGCATGCGCTTCGCTTCCTGGGTCCTGGTCGGCGCCATGGTGCTGATCGGCAACCGCATCGGCCATGGCGTGCCGGTGATGGATGCGCTGCCCGGCGTGCTGCTCATCATTGCTGCCGTGTTTGTCGGTGATCTGATCTACGTCGGCACGCGCCGCATGCTGCCTGCCGTGTGCTGGATCTCGTTCATCGCCATGGCCATGACCTTCCCGCTGACGCCTTATGCTGCCGAGGTGGCTGCGCTCACCGGCAAGGTCAACTTCCTGGCCATGATCACGCCCATGCTGACGTTCGCGGGCCTGTCGCTGGCCAAGGACATTCCGGCCTTCCGTCGCCTGGGCTGGCGCATCGTCGTGGTTTCTCTGCTGGCCAATGCTGGCGTGTTCCTGGCCGCGACCCTGATCGCCCAGACCTTTGTCCATACGCTGTAAAGCTGGAGCAAGACCATGATGAACACCATCAAGTGGCCCGGCCAGCAGGAGCTGCAAGCCTGGCGTCATGACTTTCACCGTCACCCTGAAACCGCGTTTCAGGAGCACCGCACCAGCGCACGTGTGGCCGAACTGCTGAAGAGCTTTGGTCTGGAAGTGCACACCGGCCTGGCCGGTACAGGCGTGGTTGCCGTGCTCAAGGGCAATATGGGCGCGGGTCCCTCCATTGGCCTGCGCGCCGATATGGACGCGTTGAATGTGACGGAGCTCAACCAGTGCGAGCATGCGTCCACGCACGCAGGCCGCATGCATGCCTGCGGCCATGACGGCCATACCAGCATGTTGCTGGGGGCGGCCCAGGCCCTGGCCTCAGCGCCCGATTTTGCGGGGATAGTGCATTTCATCTTCCAGCCCGCCGAGGAAAACGAAGGTGGCGCGCGCGCCATGATAGAGGACGGGCTGTTCCAGCGCTTCCCCATGGACGCGGTCTACAGCATGCACAACTGGCCGGGCCTGCCCGTGGGTACGGCTGCGGTGCATTCCACGGCCGTGATGGCGGCCTTCGACATCTTTGACCTGACGCTGAGCGGCAAGGGTTGCCATGCCGCCATGCCTCATCTGGGCAAGGACGCACTGCTGGCTGCCTGCCAGCTGGTGACTCACCTTCCCGCGCTGATTGCGCGCGAGCAGGAGGTGCACAAGCCGGCCGTGCTGAGCGTGACCAGCTTCAACGCCGGCGATACCTATAACGTGATGCCCGAAGTCATCAAGCTGCGTGGCACCGTGCGCTGCTTCGACATGCCTCAGCGTGCGCGCATCGAACAACGTTTTCGCGATGCGATTGCCGCGACATGCGCACTGCACGGCCTGGAGGCCAAGCTCGACTACCGCGTCAGCTATCCTGCGACCATCAACAACCCCCAGCATGCCGAAGTCTGCGCCGAGGTGCTGACTGATGTGCTGGGCGAAGGCAAGGTGCGCCGGGACATGGTGCCCAGCATGGCCTCTGAAGACTTTGCCTTCATGGCGCAGGAATGCCCGGGTGTCTATATCTGGCTGGGAAATGGCGAGGACAGCGCTTCTTTGCACAACCCCAGGTACGACTTCAACGACGCCAATCTGTCGCTGGGCATGCGTTACTGGGTGGAACTGGTGGGAGCGCTGCTGAAGGGCGGCAAGCTGCTGGCCTGACGAAGGGCTTTTTCACATGCATCAATGCCGGGGCAACGCAGAGTTGAGCCCGGCATTTTTCATGCTGGGACGATTTGCAAAACTCTAACATGCAATGCATTCGGACACAGAAATGTCGGAAGGCTGACACCCTGTAACGCCATTCGATCTGGCGCCCCTATGATGTTTGTAGCGCTCCGCGATAGCGCCTGTTGTGTTCCAAGCAGGCCACGGAGCGTGCGTGGCGACCGCCTTGATCCTCTGGAGAAGAGCTGGTCGCGCAATAGCAGGTGTTGCATTCCGGCGCATGTCCGGGCTTTCAAGCGGCGCTGACCGCATCTCTCGCAACGCTGCCTGCACCAACCCTGGTGCCGTGACTATGTCGCACTGTACGGGTCTTGATACAGGAGGGCGCTTTATGCCGTTTGGCAATCTGGAGGCGGGCATCTGGCCTGCCGGTTTTCCGCCGCTGCTGAGTTGGTGCGTGCTGGTAGCGGCCGCAGCCTTGCTTGGCCATATGGTTCACCGTTTTTCCGGCTATCCGCGCATGCTGGGCTACACCCTGGTTGGCCTCGTGGCCGGCTGGGTGGGGTTTGGCGATCTGCCCTGGCCGTTGCAGGGCAGCACGGCCTTGCTGCTGGAGGTGGCCGTGGGCGTCAGCCTGCTGCTGGCTGCCTCCCAGGTCTCCCTGCCCTGGCTGCTGCGCCAGCCCTGGTTGCTGCTGCAAAGCCTTGGCGAGTCGCTGGTCACGCTGGCGGTGGTAGCTGCGACCTTGCTGGCGCTGGGCTGGGGCTGGGCCGTGGCGCTGGCCGTTGGTGTGATTTCCATGGCGGCCTCGCCGGCCGTGTTGCTGCGTATTGCCGAGGATTTGCGTGCCAGCGGTGCGGTGACCGATCGCAGCCTGCTTCTTGCCACCATCAGTACCTTGCTGGCGCTGTTGGGGGCGTTGGTGCTGACGGTGGTGTTTGTGCCGGTCGCCGAAGCGGCGGGCGGTGGCCTGCAATTTTCGACGGCGGGCCTTGGACGCCTGCTGCTGAGCTTGCTTCTGACTCTGTTCTGGGCCTTGCTGGTCACGGTTGCGTTCTGGCCTGTGCTGCGCTGGCAGTCATCGCGCAGCGACACCACGGCCCTGTATCTGCTGGCGGCCATGGCTGCGGTCTGTCTGCTGGCCGAACAATGGGGCGGCTCGGCCGCACTCGGCTTCGTGGTCGCAGGGCTGATGTTGCGCAACTTCAGCCCCATGCCCCTGGTCTGGCCCCAGGCCTTTCAGGCGGCCCATGCCATGCTCAATCTGCTGATGTTCGTGCTGGTGGCCAGCATGGCCTCTCAGGTGAATCTGTCTTGGGCCATGGTTTCGGTGGTGGCCAGCGTTGTCCTGGCAAGGATTCTGGGGAAGTTCGGCTCCATCTTGCTGTTGGGCCTGGGGACCGGCATAGGCTGGCGCAGGCAGTGGCCTGTGGCTTGCGGGCAATTGGCTTTGTCGGGTCTGGCTCTGCTGATGCTGTCCGGTATCGCACTGCAATGGACCGCCTTCAACGCCAGCGTGGCTCAGCAGGTGGCGGCCATTGCCCTGCCGGTGATTGTGGTGTGCGAGGTACTGGGCGTGCTGCTGGCTGCTACCGCCCTGTGGCGCAGCGGCGATGCCCATCGCGGTGTGGGCCGAGCGGCCTTGCAAAGAGGAGGGAAGCGTCATGACGCATGAGATAGAACAAAGTCAGCCGGCTGCGGCGGAGGCCGGCGGTCTGGGCGAATTCGCGCCATCACAGGCCTTGACGTTGGGCGTGGAGCTGGAGTTGCAGCTGCTCAACACCCATCACTACGATATGACGCCATATGCGCCCGATATGCTGGCTCTGCTCAAGAACGCCAAGGTGCCGGGCTCCATCGTGCCGGAGGTGACCTCCAGCATGATCGAGATCTCGACTGGCATCTGTCAGGATGCACAGGACGCCTATGAGCAGCTGACGGTTACACGCGATGCCCTGGTCAAGGCGGCCGACCGACTCAATATCGCGCTGGCCGGTGGCGGCACGCACCCGTTCCAGCAATGGCACCAGCAGCGCATTTATGACAAGCCGCGCTTCAAGGAGCTGACGGCGCTGTACGGCTATCTGACCAAGCAGTTCACCATCTTCGGCCAGCATGTGCATGTGGGCTGTCCCAGTGCCGACGATGCGTTGATGATGCTTCACCGGCTCTCGCGCTATATCCCGCATTTCATTGCGCTGTCGGCATCCAGCCCTTTTGTGCAGGGCCAGGACACGGCATTTGACTCCGCGCGTCTCAACTCGGTGTTCGCATTTCCGCTTTCGGGTCGTGCGCCGTTTGCCCTGCACTGGGAGGACTTCGAGCGCTACTTCGCCAAGATGGCGGCCACGGGCGTGATTCACAGCATGAAGGATTTTTACTGGGATATCCGCCCCAAGCCCGAGTTCGGCACCGTGGAGGTGCGCGTCTTCGACACGCCGCTGTCCATCCATCGCGCTGCGCAGCTGGCGGCCTATGTGCAGGCGCTGGGTGCCTGGTTCCTCAGCGAGCAGCCCTTCGAGCCTAGTGAGGACGACTATCTGGTCTATACCTATAACCGGTTTCAGGCCTGTCGATTCGGGCTGGACGGCACTTATGTGGACCCCGCGAGCAGCGAGCAGCTGTCGCTGCGCGAGCATATAGGGCAGACCCTGCAGCGCATCACCAGCCATGCACCGGCATCAGGCAAGAGCGCGCTGCAGGAGCTGGCCTTGGTGCTGCAGCGCGGCAACGATGCGAGCTGGCTGCGTGAGAGCTATGCACAAGTGCAGCAATTGCCCGAAGTGGTGCGCCAGGCATCGCTCAGATTTTCCGGCCGGCCCTGATCGGTTTTGACATCTTGGGCTCTGTATAAGACGTTAAAGTTGCAAATACTTACGAGTGCGGGTTGATAAGGCTTGAACAAAGCATGTGCCAGTCCGGCTTTGTCGATCTGCAGCTCTGGCGGTTTTCATGGTCTGAGCCATGCAGCACCTGTCTTTACCGGATATGAGCGATTTCATGGTTGCGACCGTCATCCTGGGCATGCTCTGCGTGCATCTGTTGTGTTTTTGCGTACTGTTCATGCTGATCGGTCGCAGATTGCCCGGCAGGAAAATGGGCATGGAGGTCTTTGCACTGGGCAATCTGCTGCTGGGTTGTGCCTATGTGCTGCAGCTGCTGGGCGGCAAGCCGGGCTGGAGTGCGGTGAGTGTCCTCAATCACACGCTGACTCTGTGTGCTCCGGTGGTCTATGCACTGGGCGCGATGCGCTTCTTCAATCGTCCGACTCCGGTGTGGCGGCCACTGCTGATTCTGGCGCTGGTCTATAGCGCGGCGCAGGTGCTGGTGCATTCAACACTGGGTCTGGAGGCACGCCAGGCCATGCTGGCCGGGGCCTGTGCCTTGCTGTTTCTAGGTATGACGATCACCTTGCTGCGGGGCATGCGCAGCTTTGCCAGGAACATGGTCGTGGAGATGGTGGTCTTTGCCATTCTTATCGGCGGCATCTGCACTCTCAATGCGATGAAGTTCGTGCTGATCCTGCAGGGCGGCTTGCAGGCTCTGGACATGAACAGCCGTTTTCAGATGGTGTTCTATATTTATATGTCCTTTCTCGGCACGGTGATCCCGCCAGGCGCCGTCTGGCTGGTGTTGCGACGACTTACCGACGAACTCAGCAGCATGGCCGCGCAGGATCCACTGACCAAGCTGCTCAATCGGCGGGGCCTGCTCAACGGGCTGGAGGCGCATTTCGCGGCTGCTAAGGGGGTGTCCGTCCACCTGTTGATCGTGGATATTGACCATTTCAAGCGCATCAACGACAACTACGGGCATCAGTTCGGCGACATTGTGCTCTGTCGGGTGGCGGAAGTGATTCAGCAGAGCACGCGCAGAAGTGACCTGAAATGCCGTTTGGGCGGTGAGGAGTTCGTGGTTCTCTGCCCGGGACTGCAGGAGGATGAAGCTCCTCAACTGGCCGAAAGAATACGTGCCGCGATTGCCGAGATCGCGATACCGGGCATCAGCCTGCATGGCCGCGTTACTTGCACGGCAACGATTGGCGTTTCCCATCCCTTCGTCGCTTCGCATGCATTTGACGTCGCGCTGCAGCAGGCCGATGCGGCGCTTTATCGAGGAAAACGCGCGGGGCGCAATCGTGTTCAGTGCGTGGGTCTCGAAGACCTCTGGCCGCAGGCAGCCCAAGGCCCGGCAGCAAGATCAAGCCCCTCCATCAGAGAAAGGGCTTGAAGGCGCTCAGGCTGCAATCACCGTCACGGCATAGCCCTTGCCGCTGGCAATCACGTCCAGCAGTCGATCGATATTGGGATGGGCACCGGGGCGTGCCTTGGCGTCTTCGGTGTGCTCGGCAAACAGCTGCAGGCCTTCTTCGGCAGCCGCCACGTTGATGCTGCCATGTTTGGCGTAGAGCGCGTTGTAGACCGTGACCGAGCCAGCTTTGCCGGGTGCATTCGGAATGCTTGCGGCCAGCTTGCCGTCGGAGTCGATCAGCTGCAACTCGGAGATATGGGCAATGGAAGGAAGTTGCTTGAGGTTGTCGGCAAAGGCCATGGTGTGCTCGCGATGGTCGCTGTGATGGAAGCCGCTATTGTGGGGGCAGCCTGAGGGCCTGTTCAGCTTCGAGCGCTGTTTTGCTCCAGCACCCGCAGTGCCTGCTGCATCTGCGCAAGCGTTGGCGCATATTCGGGCAGTTCGGCAATTTCATCCATTTCGCGTTGCATCAGCTGTTGCACCTGTGCTGCGAGGTCCTGCCACTGAGAGACGCTCATGTGAGCCTGGGCCGTCTGCAGCAAGTCGGCTTGTATTTCATATGACAGCGAGAGCTTACGCACCACATTCAGGGCAAATGGGGGGCACAGCAGAATTTGAAATGCTGTCGAGCGCGCGAAGGCCAGGTCGCTGCGGCCCTGCTTGCCATGGCGCAGGGCCAACCAGCCCAGCCAGGCCGTGCTCAGATAGATGAGTGCCAGTGCAGTCAGCTGCATCAGTTCGGAATGCAGTACCAGCAAGGCGGCGGGAAGGCCGAGAAACAGCAGCACTGCCAGCAGATACAGCGGCAGCGCAAACGCCCTGAAGCTGCCGGCATGTGCCTCCACAGCCGTGGAAAATACCGCATCACCGGGCAGATGAATCCGTGTGGCGCTCCAGCGCTGCCGGTACACGGGCCGGTGAAGTGCAAAAATAGGCAGCCATAGCAGGCGTTTCTGCCGCAGCTCGAAGCCCCGGCTGGCCAACTGTGCCCGCCATCCCGAGCGCAGCGGGCGCAGCAAACCCTCTTCGGGCTTGAGCAGCAAGGCCGCGTCATAAAGATAGAACAGGACAATGGCCAGAACTACCTGCAGCTGCGTGGAGATCGTGAAATACAAGACGGCTTTCGGGACAAGACAAACCCCGCGATCTTAGCGATGCGCGGGGCGGGGTTACGGAGGTTGAAGCAGCAGCTGAACTAATGCTTTATTCGGCGGCTTTCTTGCGGCCAAACAATTTGCCTATGCCTGCGAACAGCGCGACCGCTGCGGCGGCGATGATCTTCCAGCCTGCAGCCAGAAAGCCTGCAATCGCACCCCACAGACCTTTCTTGGTGGCAACCGCGGCCGCACCGCCGAGCACCAGTGCGCCCAGGCCGATGGCGGCGACCTTGTCACCGTTCTTGAACTCGGCATAGGTCTGGCCGCTGTTGTAGTCGAAGCCGGCGAGCACCTTCTTGAATTCATCGGTGTTCTGGGCCAGCGTGGCGGTGTCGGAGACCAGGGTGGCCGTCATCACGCCGCTGCGGCCCAGAATGCGCGAGGTGTAGTTGACATTTTTTTCACCTGTTTCACCACGCAGACGCAGGCCCCACTCCAGTTGCTTGGTGGTAGTGTCGTAATGCGGGGGCACCTGCCAGCCATCGGTGTACAGTGCTTCAAGGCCGAGTTTCTTGCGCTGTTCGTTGCCAGCCTTGTCGCCTGCCTGCATGGATTTGAGCAAGTCGTCGGCATCGATCTTTTCGTCGTCCTTCACATATCCGGTGTCGTCATATGAGAACACGGCAAACCAGTCCAGCGATTTGGGTGCTATCAAAAAGTGATCGCTGGTGGGCGGGTTGCCAAATGCTTGCAAAAGCTTGGAGGTGTCGGCCTGTCCGAGAAAGGCATAGCCCGATGGAATCTTGACGCTGGCCTTGTCGGCGATTTCTCCCTTGCCGCTTTCCTGCCAGTGCAGGGCCTTGATTTCAGGAGGTAACTCCTGAGTGGCTTCAGTCTTGGCCCAGACGCCCAGAGAAAGTGACAGGCCGAGAACGGCGGCCGCGATGGACTTGAACATTCAATGAACTCCCATGTTATGAATTTATTGAGGAAAGCTATTGGTAATAGCGAACTTGATTTCACATACGCATTCGAATCATCGTCGTTGATTCGCAAGCGAAGCATAACGTGGCTCAAACTGAGCTGACAAAGTAGCAGGATTGATAGCGCAAAGCGTCAGTAATATCGGACAAACAGCATGTTTTAAAGAAATTTCTTGGAGATCGGTCATATGCGCAGTGCCATATCTTTCTTACAGGGGCATGCCAATCTGGGCATGGGCAGCTGGTATCTTGGCCAGGGGCGGCGTAGCTGGGACGTGGAGAAAGCGGCCTTGCTCACCGGGCTGCAGCTCGGCCTGAGCGTGATCGACACCGCCGAGATGTATGGCGATGGCCTTTCGGAGGAATTGATTGGCGAGGTCCTGCGTGACTGGACGCCAAGTCGGCCCCGGCCTTTTCTGGTCAGCAAGGTGCTGCCCATGCATGCCAGCCGCAAGGGAGTGACGCGCGCGTTCGAGGCCAGTGCCTACAAGCTGGGAGTGGACTGTATCGACCTCTATTTGCTGCACTGGCGCGGCAATACGCCGCTGGCCGAGACGGTAGCCGCGTTTGAGGATCTGAAGACGCAGGGCAGGATTCGTCATTGGGGCGTTTCCAACTTCGACACCGACGATATGCAGGAGCTGTGGCAAGTTCCGGGCGGACGCAACTGCGTGGTCAATCAGGTGCTCTACAACGTTTTCAGCCGTGGTATCGAATATGACTTGCTGCCCTGGTGCCAGAAGAACGGCGTGGCCGTGATGGCCTATTGCCCGCTCGGGCACGGGGAACTGGTTGAGCAGAGCCTGCTCGCTGAAATCGGTGATCGCCATGGTGTCAGTGCCAGTGTGGTGGCTCTGGCCTGGGCTCTGCGCAGCGGCAGAGTGCTGGCAATCCCCGAAAGCGGCTCCGAAGACCATATCCGAGACAATGCCCGTTCACTGCAGTTCAGGCTCGGCGCCGAGGAACTGGCGCTGATCGACGCTGTTTCGCCCCCGCCACGCTTCAAGCTGCCGCTGGACATTCTCTGAGCAAGAAGGATTTCAGGCTTGGTCGAGGTGGTGTCATGGGCGATGAACCGTGAGATCCTCGCTGCCCGTACCAGCACTCAGACCAGAACCCAGTCCCGTGCCCAGCCCCAGGCCTCCCGCACCCAAGCCTGCGCCCTGACCGCCGACGCTTGCGCCTGCGCCACCACGGCTGCCCGAACCCTGAACTTCACCTGCCTTGCGATTCGCACCGGCGCCCCCGGTACTCGGCCTTGCCGGGCCCTGGGATGGTATCTGGAGATGCGAGGGAATAGGTTCGAGATCCAGAGCGTCGCGGATAAAGCCGCGCAGCGAGGTGACCAGCGCGGCAGTCTCTATCGGTCGACCGGCCACCATATCCTGCGCTGCCCGGGCTGCCAGTTCCACTTGTTCCTCGGTACCCAGCAGGATGATGTCGGACAGCGCGGCTTCCACGGCATCCCGGATGCGACGCCGGCGCTCGTTCAGGCTCTCGCTGGCTGGCGATTGCGGTGACGTCTCATCGTTTTGCCTGAGGTCGCGCAGATGCAGAGGACTGACGCTCAGCGTGCCTGTGAACGAGCTGCCCAGCGTTTTGTAGGCGGCGATCAAGGTCTTGAGTCGCTCGTTGATCTGCCGGTTCTCACGCTCGCGCCGCTTTTGCACGGTCTGCATGAATAACAGGCGAATGCCCATCATCAGGCAGGTCACCAGCAACAGTCCCAGCACTGTGGAGAGCAAGGAGGTCCAGGAGCTGAAATCAAGCGAAGAGCGCATGGAGTTCCTTCAAACGGAGTCGTTGGTCATGAAAGCGAGTTTGCACAATTTTTATGCGATCCGGGCGAGAGTGACTCGTGCCTGCGGCGCCTATGGCAATGCATGTCAATCGGTCTCGTGTTTTGCCATATGCTAGATAGTTGACATATCACTTAGCTGAGAAAAAAGAGACAACGTCGTGGAGCCAGTGACTAGCCGGGGCCTGAACCCCTCATGGATCATCGTCGCAGCCGGCGTCAGTGCCTCGCTGCATGTAGGCAAGCTGCCGCCCGCTGTTCCCTTGCTGCAGCAGCAACTGGGCGTGTCCCTGGTGCAGGCCGGATTTCTGCTCTCCACTGTTCAGGTGGCGGGCATGTTGCTGGGCCTTTTGGTGGGGCTGGGCGCCGACAAATGGGGGCTGCGTCGCAGCCTGCTGACGGGGCTGATGCTGATGGCTGTGTCCAGCGCGGTGGGCGCTGCGGCCACGGGCTTTGCCTGGCTGCTGGCGCTGCGCGCGCTTGAAGGTCTTGGGTTCTTGCTGGTGGCCATGCCTGCACCGGGGCTGATACGCCGTGCGGTCAAGCCGTCCGAACTGGGGACACGTATGGGGTGGTGGGGTTCCTATATGCCCATTGGCAGTGCCATGGGCTTGCTGCTGGGGCCCTGGGTGCTGCAGGCAAGCAGCTGGCAGGTCTGGTGGATTGCGCTGGGCTGCACCTCTGCCTTGGCTGCCTATGCGGTTTGGCGCATGGTGCCTGCGGATGATGCAGCAACAGATGCCCGTGCAGCCACGGCTGATGAGGGCTGGCGTCCGCGTCTGGCCCGCACCTTGCGCAGCCCCAGCCCCTGGCTGGTGTCGCTGGGCTTTATGGTGTATTCGAGCCAGTGGATGGGGGTTGTAGGATTTTTACCCACCCTGTATGCGGAGGCCGGCCTCGGCGCCAAGCTGGCCGGCCTGCTGACTGCCGTGGTCGCCGCCAGCAATATGCTGGGCAATGTGGCCGCAGGCAGGTTGTTGCATCGGGGCTGGAGCCCCGCGCGCTGCCTGCAGACCGGCTATGTGTTGATGGGGCTGACGGCGCTGCTGGCCTATGTGCAGGTCGGCGGCGAGCCCTTGGCACCGCTTTGGCTGCGCTTCGTGGCCGTGGCGCTGTTCTCGGCGACTGGTGGCCTGATACCGGCTACCCTGTTCACCACGGCCATGCACCTGGCGCCCAGCCCGGCCACGGTATCCACCACCGTGGGTTTCATGCAGCAATGGTCTTGCGTGGGGCAGTTTGCCGGTCCACCACTGGTGGCGGCCGTGGCCATGCAGATGGGCGGCTGGCAGTTCACCTGGATGGTGACGGGCAGCATGTGTGTGCTGGGCTGGCTGCTGGCGCTGGGAGTAGGGCGTTGCTGGAGCCGTCTCAAGGCCTGAGTGTGATGGATCTGCTCTGTATTTATGAGCTGAAAGCGCATTCTGAATGGGCGCTTTGGGGCGATTTGATGATGTTCTCTTGCTCCGGCGCATGGGCATGACTTGCAGCTTCCGCATGATTCGGGTCCGAACTGCGGTTACGCTGCAGTCTTGTGGAGGTCCATGATGCAAAAGCGCCAGTTTCTCGCCACCGCAGCTTCGCTGACGGCATTGTCATCAACGCCCTGGCTTGCGGGCTGTGCTTCGCGCCGTTCCAGGACCGCAGTCAGGCCCGCCGAGATGATCTTCTACGGCGGCCCTATTCTCACCATGAACGACGCACAGCCCCAGGTGGAAGCCGTGGCGGTGAATGCCGGAGTTATTGCCGCCATCGGCTCGCTGCAGGCACTGGAATCCTTGCGCGGCCTCGGCACGCGCATGGTGGACTTGCAGGGGCGTACGCTGATTCCGGGCTTTGTGGACCCGCACAGCCATATCGGCGGCGTGGGGCTGCAGGCCATTTCGGCCAATCTGCTGCCTCCGCCCGACGGCGGCAACGCCTCTATCTCTGATTTGCAGCAGACGCTGCGCGAGTACATCCAGACCTCGCCTGAGGTCAAACAGCTGGGCATCGTGCTCGGTTTTGGCTATGACGATTCCCAGCTCCAGGAGCGGCGTCATCCCACACGTGACGACCTTGATGCCGTTTCGCGTGATCTGCCGATTGCCGTGATTCATCAGTCAGGGCATTTCGGTGCTCTCAATTCGGCAGCTCTGGCCCGTGCCGGCATTGGTCCGGGCACACCCAACCCCGAGGGCGGAGTGATTCGTCGCCGTGCCGGCAGCCCAGTGCCCAATGGGGTGCTGGAGGAGAACGCCTTCTTCCACAGCCTGGGCAGGATCATGCCCAAGCTCACGCTGGAGCAGTCCATGGACTGGCTGGAAAAAGCCCAGCAGCTTTATCTGGAGTTCGGCTACACCACGGTGCAGGACGGTCGCTCCGACGCAGGCGCGATCGCCTCGGCCATGGCGGCTGCCGAGGCGCGTCGGCTGGTCATCGACGTGGTGTCCTATCCCGACATACTGCAACTGGGTGATGGCGCGCTGGCCAACAAGCTCAAGTTCAGCCGTAGCTATACCAATCGTTTCCGTATTGGCGGTGTCAAGCTCACGCTTGATGGCTCGCCCCAGGGCAAGACGGCCTGGCTGACCGAGCCGTATCTGGTGCCGCCCGATGGCCAGAAGGCTGGCTACCGTGGCTATGGAGTGCTAAGCGATGCCAGGGCCAACGAGCAGGTGGCCAAGGCCATCCACAACGGCTGGCAGATTCTGGTGCATGGCAACGGCGATGCGGCGATTGACCAGTTCATCGCTGCCGTGCGTGCCAGCGGCCCCGTAGAGCAGGCGCGTGCCGTACGTCCGGTGCTGATTCACGGTCAGACGCTGCGACGCGACCAGGTTAGTCAGCTCAAGGAGTTGGGCATTTTCCCGTCGCTGTTTCCCATGCATACCTTTTACTGGGGCGACTGGCACCATGATTCGGTGCTGGGTGATCCGCGCGCGCAGAACATCTCGCCGACAGGCTGGGTGCTGGGTGAGGGCATGGTGTTCACGTCTCATCACGATGCGCCTGTGGCCCTGCCATCGTCTATGCGTGTGCTCGATGCCACGGTGAATCGCACGACGCGCTCAGGTCGTGTGCTGGGGCCGGAGCATCGCGTCTCGCCTTGGGTGGCGCTCAAGGCGCAGACCATCTGGTCGGCCTACCAGCATTTCGAGGACGACCGCAAGGGCTCCATCGAGGTCGGCAAGCTGGCCGATCTGGTCGTGCTTTCGGACAACCCGCTGACCGTGCCGCCGCATCAGCTTTCCAATCTCCAGGTGCTGGAGACCATCAAGGAAGGGCGCACGGTTTACAAGCGCGACGGGTCAAACTTCTGATTTGAGGGCCGCTTGCGATTGATAGGTATGCGTTTTGGGGAATGTTTTCACGCATCACGCGAGCCGATAAGGGCGCGCAATGCACGCTCCAGTTGCTGGGCGTTTTCGTGCACCAGCAACCATTCGGGCTGAAGTACTTCCGTCGGTGCAGGTGATGCAGGGCAGTTATCCATGGTCGCCAGTGGATCATCAGCCTTGAGCGCTACCACGGTTGGCTGGTTGGCTAGATCCAGACAGGCGTGCGTCAGCCAGCGGCAGTAGTCGGCTATCGCGGCCGGCGGCGGCATCCTGGTGTGGGCAGTGGCGCGGTTCAGACTCTCGGCCAGCAGCAGAGCCGTGGCATAGACGCGCACGGCATGTCGGTCATAGCGACGGGTGACAAAGGCCAGTCGCTCTGCGTTGAGCCGTCCGCGCAGGGACCAGCGGCGCGAGGAATGGGCCTGGCCTACAGCGGCGCGCAGGGCGGCCAGCGATTCATGCGCCAGCGATAGCTGTCCGAGGGCAGTTTCTGCCGCATCGGCTTTTTGCTGCTGGCAGGCCTTGAGAATCAGATCCAGACCATTGGCAAGCTGCTTGAGAAAGATCGAGGCGGCTCGGCCCATATCCTTGATGGGATTGGAGGTCAGCAGCACCTGGCTGAAGATAAGCCCGACCGCAGCACCGACCGTGACGTCCAGCAGACGGGCTCCGCCCGCCATGCTGGGGCCGAGCACCAACACCAAAATCACCGAGACCCCGGCTTGAATCGGCACCACGGGCGCGGGGCCGATGATGGCGCCGAGCAGGATGGAGAGGAATGCACCAAGACTCATGCGCAGCAACAGATGCTGCTCGGGCAACTGCCACAGCAGATCGCCGATCACGATGCCCAGTGTGCAGCCTATGAGCAGACTGCGCGCCTGTTTCAGATGGCTGGGCAGCCCCGGGGCGAGGCAGATCACGGCGGTGACCACGGCGAAGGCAGGCTTGGGGTGGCCCCAAAGCTGCTGGGCGATGACCCAGGCCAGCATGCTGGCCAGTGCAGCGGCAATCGCATCACGCAGGGCCAGCCTAGCCCGCGATGGAAAAGTGGTCTTGGCACGGCGCCAGGCCAGCATGAACGGGGTGCTCCAGCGCAATCTCAAACTCCTTGGCATGGCTGTCAATCAGACTCTGATTCAAGGATGTTAGAGGGCGCCGTGAGATTGCCCTGTGGGAAATACGCCACGTCACCGGAAAATGCAGCCGGCGGATCAGTCAGCAGTGTCGTCGTACTGAGGCGGAGTCTTGCGAAATCCACTGGTGATGATGGACAGATAGGCAAGGCCGATACTGCCCCAGATGATGCCCGAGATCAGCGAGCGGGACTCTACCTCCAGCCACATGGCGCCTACGCTGATGAAGCCCAGCAACGGGGTGACAAGATAGCGTAGCAGGTCGCCCAGGCTGTGCCAGCGGCCCTGGCGCCAAATATATTCAGCCAGCACCGACAGATTGACAAAACTGAAAGCCGTCAGCGCGCCGAAGCTGATCAGGGCGACCACATATTCCAGGCTCAGAAAGCCAGCGGTCAGCGCCACCGCGCCCACCAGCACAATGTTGTAGGAAGGCGTGAAGGACCTGGGGCTGATGTGGCCGAAGAAGCGCTGGTGGATCACGCCGTCGCGGCCCATTGCATACATCAGGCGCGATACACCAGCGTGAGCCGCGATGCCCGAGGCCATGACGGTGATGATGGCAAAGGACAGTACCACTGACCTGAACAGCGCGCCGCCCACCAGATAGAGGATCTCGGGCTGGGTTTCGTCCACGGCCTCGAAGTACTGACCGGGGTCACCGGGGAAATATAGCTGCAGAAAATACGTGGCCACGATGAAGATCAGGCCAGAAATCAGCGCTGTCAGAAAAATGGCCTTGGGCAAGGTGTTTCGGGTGTCGTGGGTTTCTTCGGCCAGTGAACTCAGCGAGTCAAAGCCCGTGAACGAAAAACAGAGAATGGTGGCTCCCGTAATCAGTGCGCCGATTTCGGCCTGGGCGCTCCAGAAGGGCGACAGCGTCCACAGGCCCTGGCCGCCATGTTCGGCAATCGCGCCCAGGACATTACGGTCTGCATGCAGATCGCGCCAGACCATAAAGGTGAAGATGACGATGATGAGCAGTTGGAAGAAGACGATCAAGCCGTTGAAATGGGCGACGAATCGAATGCCGCGCAGATTCACGCAGACCATCAGCGCGGTCAGACTGATGATCCAGGCCCAGTGGTTGACCTCGGGGAACATGGATGTCAGATAGATCTTGGCCAGCAAGATATTGACCATGGGCGAGAGTAGATAGTCCAGCAACGACGACCAGCCCACCATGAAGCCCACATTGGGGTGAATGGCCTTTTGCGCATAGGTGTAGGCGGAGCCCGAGGAGGGGTAGCGCCGGATCATGTGGCCGTAGCTCAGCGAGGTCAGCAGCACTGCCAGCAAGGCAACAAAGTAGGAGGCGGGCACATGTTGCAGTGAGTCGCGCGAGACCATGCCGAAGGTGTCCAGCAATGTCATCGGCTGGATATAGGCCAGGCCGATGATTACCACATGCCATAGCAGCAGAGTCTTTTGCAGGCGAGTGGGGGATGAGGTCGAGGCTGCCAAAGGTGGGCGATCAGTCAGTGCAGTCATCTTCTACAAGAACAAGAGAGCCGGCACAAAACCTGCACGGGCCTGCGCGTGGCAATGCATTGGAGAGATGAGTCCTCGCTTGGTTGCCACCGTGCTATCAATGGGTTGGGCACACCCTGAAGCAGGGCGCCGTTCTTGGGTCTCGCTGAGCCTTGGGTCGGTCAACAACGAAAAGTCGGCATTATCGGCTTTTGTCGCTTTCGAGTTTATTTATGATGAAAATCGCCTTTGGTTTCAGGCGGTATAAGCATAGTTTGCTATGAATAGAAGAGCTTGCATATGTTGAGTCTCAACTCCCTTGCAGCAGAGACTGAATGCATTGCCATTCGCCTTCGGTCACCGGGGTAATGGAGAGACGATTGCCTTTTTGCAGCACGCGCATCTGCGCCAGCTGAGGCTGCTCGCGTAGTTCCGGCATCAGCAGTGGGCGGATCTTTTTCAATGCCTGCACATCCAGCATAAGCCAGCGCGGTTTGTCTATCTGGGACTTAGGGTCGTAATAGGGGTCCGCAGGGTCGAACTGGGAAGGGTCCACGCGCAGATTGCCGGCAATGCGGGCAATGCCGTAAATCCCAGGATCGGCGCAACTGGAATGCCAATACAGCACGCCGTCACCCACCTGCATATCGTCACGCATGAAATTGCGTGCCTGGTAATTGCGCACGCCATTCCAGGCAATGGTCTGTTCGGGGGACGCCAGAGCATGGTCGATGGAGTATTCGTCGGGCTCGTTCTTCATGAGCCAGTAACGATGGGCTTGGGGGCTGCTGTCGATCATAGGTGCATTGTCGGCGAGGAGGTTGCTGTCTCAGTCATCACGACCACGATGCCAGGGACCGCGGTCTTGCTGCCAATTGCGCACCAGATCGCTATTGCGTTGCAGCAGATTTCGGGTGTCCAGCCAGCGGCCTGGGATGTCCAGCTCGGCTTCTTCCACCACCCGCATACAGTCCTGAATATGGCGCTCGCCCAGATAGCGCAGCGTCGCGTAGCCTATGGATGCAGCTGCGATCTGACCCAGTAGCGGCACATATCTGGCAGCCTGCTTGGTGCTCATGCGCAAACCCATGGCTTTGCCGAGGCGCAGCACCATGTCGCGGGTGATGAACTTGCCGATCAGCACGGAGCCAACCATGGCGATGGCTTTCTGGACTTGCTCGCGCTTTCCTGGCGTGAGTTGGTCGAGTTGCTCTGGCGTCAACCCGAACTCCTGGTTGATGCGCGGATAGAGCTGTGCGAGCAGGGCGGCATCTGCTGCCCAGTCCAGACCGGGTATGGGGATGGCACTGGCGGCAGCGCTGACGAGTGCCCGTCTTCTCAGTAGTTTGCGGGCCCGTTCAGCGGCTTGGGCAATGTCTTTGCGCTCCGCTCTGGTCGCGCTAAGGTTTCTGAAGCTCGGGTCTTTTTTCCACATATTCGATAAGGAGATGTCGGAAATAGAAAAAGGGGCTGGTCGGCCCCTTTATGTCGGAATTCAGATTCAGTTGGCCTTACCGCGCACCATGCCATAAATAAACAAAAGAATCACGGCCCCAATGACCGATGCGATCCAGCCTGCGGCTTGTCCAGGCTGGTACCAACCCATGGCCGAGCCGAGATAGGTGGCTACAAACGAGCCGACGATACCGAGAAGAATCGTCATGATCCAGCCCATGCTGTCATTGCCTGGCTTGATGGCCCGCGCAATCAAACCGACGATAAGACCGACGATGATGGTTCCGATGATGGACATATTCTGTTCCCTGTTGGTGCTTTGACGAAGGTGACTCTACGCGGCCCGACGGTCCGACTCTGTCGGACGATTCTGAATGTCGGCGCGAGCGTGGTTCTTGCATGAAAACATACGGAGGCATGGGCTACATCGGCCACCCAAGGGTGAAACAAAAACGCCTGCAGAAAGCAGGCGTTTTGGTCAAGCCCCGATTCGGAATCAGGGCTGCAATGGGCCCAGGGCGCTATATGCAGCAGCCGTGGTGGCCGAGGCGTCAGCACCTTCGACGCGGCGGGCGCCGTCAAAGCGGCGCGCCCAGTAGGAGGTCTGCATGCTTTCCACACGTACGCTGGCACCGGTGCGCGGTGCGTGGATGAATTTGCCATCACCCACGTAGATACCCACATGGCTGAACGTGCGGCGCATGGTGTTGAAGAACACCAGGTCGCCGGGCTTGAGGTCGCTGCGGTCGATCTGCTGAGTGGCGTTGGCCTGTTCGGCAGAGACGCGAGGCAGAACCTTGCCCATGGTCTGTGAGTAGATGGCACGCACAAAACCGCTGCAGTCGAAGCCAGTTTCTGCGTTGGTGCCGCCCAGACGATAGGGAACGCCAAGGAAGCCCATGGCCGTCACCACCAGATCGGAGGTTTTCTCGGCCACGTTCTGACGTGCTTCGCGCACGAAATCAGTCGTCTTCTCGGCCACGGAGTGTCGAGCTTCACGCAACTGCGTGATGAGGCCGCGGTTGACCAGCAACTGGGCCATGTCGTCGTCACGCTGCTCGCTAGGCGCCGCGTGCGCTGAGGTAACGCCGACAAATAGAAGTGCAATAAGCCATCGGGACATGGGGCGTGAGGGTAACACGTTCATTTGTAGGATGGGGACTCTATTTCCAATTTTTTCTCTTGGTTTTTGATGCAGCACAGCAAGTGAGCTGCGGGCATAAGCTTATTGCGTGAGCTGCTCTCAAATTTGCAGCGTATGACAGTACGTAATTTCCCCATTCTGGTGAATGCGGGTCGGGAATGCACCAATTCATGGTATTGACATGAAAAAGGCGTTGCATTGACGGACTCTCTGCCCCGGAATGCGCTTGCAGCGACAATAGCGCCATCGATTGCAGCCGATGCGGCGCGCTTCTTTGGCGCATCGCACGCCGGTCTTGCGCAAGCGCTGCGCTTTTTGGCGGCAGGCTTGATACAGTTTTAAGAAAGATTTGCCATGTTGTTAGAAGCTTCCGAGTCGCAACTGGTTCTGGTGGACTACCAGGACAAGCTGATGCCCGTCATCCATGAAGGCGCACAAGCGCTGGCCAATGCCGTCAAGCTGGCCAAGATGGCGCAGTTGCTGGAGGTGCCTGTCTGGGGAACGGAGCAGAACCCCTCGCGCCTTGGCGCCAACAATGCGGAGCTGAAGGCGCTGTGCCAGAAGACGCTGGAGAAAATGTATTTCAGCGCCGTGCCTGAGGGTCTGGGTGAATGGCTGCGTCCTCCCGCCAAGCCGCAAGGCGGCAATGCGCGCAGCTTGCCCAAGCATCTGCAAAAGCCTCAGCAGCAGGCGCCCGAGCGCAATATGGTGGTGATTGCGGGTTGCGAAACCCATGTGTGCCTGTTGCAGACGGCCCTGGAGCTGCTGGAAGATGAGTTCGATGTGTGGGTGGTGACGGATGCTTGCAGTTCGCGAACCGAGCGTAACCGGGATGCGGCATTTGACCGTCTGGCGGGTGCCGGCGCCGAACTGGTGACCACCGAGATGGTGATGTTCGAGTGGCTGCGCACCTGCGAAGACCCTGCCTTCAAGGAGATGCTGGCTCTGGTCAAGTAATCGCTTGCAGCTATTCAGGAAATAAGCGCCTTTGGGCGCTTTTTCTTTGGGCGATGCATTGGCGCGTCAGATCTCTATTCAGTGATGTTCAGGTCTCAGGAGCCGAGCCCGGCCCGGCGACGGCCTTCATGGGTTGAGCCACTACACCAAGCTGCATGGATGCAGTTGTCAAGCGCTGTCAGTTTTTGGCAAGCGCATTATGAATAATTATGAATTCAGAAAGCTCTCTGCAAAAGACGGAGAGTCAAGGAGACATATTCATGACCACGCGTTTCGACGATTTTTATCAGCGTTCCATTGATGACCGTGACGGCTTCTGGGCGGAGCAGGCCGGCCTGGTCGATTGGCAGCAGAAGCCCCAGCAGATCTGTGATTACAGCCAGCCGCCATTTGCCAAATGGTTTGTGGGCGGCACCACCAACCTCTGCCATAACGCCATCGATCGTCATCTGGCGGCGCGCGGCGATCAGAATGCGTTGATCGCCATTTCCACCGAAACGCATACCGAAAAGGTCTACAGCTACCGCGAGCTGCATGCGGAAGTCAATCGCATGGCAGCCGTGCTGCAGTCGCTGGGTGTGCAAAAAGGCGACCGTGTACAGATCTATATGCCCATGGTTGCCGAGGCCTGCTTTGCCATGCTGGCCTGCGTGCGCCTGGGCGCCATTCACTCCGTTGTGTTCGGTGGCTTTGCCTCGGGCGCACTGGCGTCGCGTATCGATGATGCCGAGCCCAAGGTCATCATCAGCGCCGATGCGGGCTCGCGCGGCGGCCGCGTCGTGGCTTACAAGCCTTTGCTGGACGACGCGCTCAGGCAGTCCAGCCACCAGCCTGCTGCCGTGCTGATGGTCAACCGCGGACTGGCTGAAATGCCCATGAAGGCCGGCCGCGACCATGACTGGTCGGCCTTGCGCGCCCGGAACCTGGATGCGCAGGTGGATTGCGTCTGGGTGGAGTCAACCCATCCCAGCTACACCCTCTACACCAGCGGCACCACGGGCAAGCCCAAGGGGGTGCAGCGCGATACGGGCGGCTATACCGTGGCACTGGCGGCCAGCATGCCGCATATCTTCGATGCCCAGGCGGGGCAGACCTTCTTCTGCACCAGCGATATCGGCTGGGTCGTGGGTCATAGCTACATCATCTATGCGCCGCTGATTGCGGGCATGGCCACGGTGATGTACGAGGGCCTGCCGGTCAACCCCGATGCAGGCATCTGGTGGAGCATTGTCGAGAAATACAAGGTCACGCACATGTTCTCGGCGCCAACGGCGATTCGCGTGCTCAAGAAGCATGATGCCGATTACCTCAAGCGCTACGACATCTCCAGCCTCAAGGCTCTGTGGCTGGCCGGCGAGCCGCTTGACGAGCCCACGGCGACGTGGATCAGCCAGGCCATCAACAAGCCCATCATCGACAACTACTGGCAGACCGAGACCGGCTGGCCCATCATGACGCTGTGCAACGGCGTGGAAAAGCAGGCCACGCGCTTTGGCAGTCCGGGCCGGGCGGTCTATGGCTACAACGTCAAGCTGATCGATGACGCCAGCGGCGAGGAGTTGCTCCAGCCGAACCAGAAGGGCGTGCTGGCGATTGAAGGTCCGCTGCCGCCCGGTTGCATGCAGACGGTCTGGCGCGACGACAACCGCTTTGTCAACACCTACTGGAAGAGCATTCCGGGTCGCCTGATCTACAGCACCTTTGACTGGGGTATCCGCGATGAGGACGGCTATTACTTCATCCTCGGCCGTACCGACGATGTGATCAATGTGGCAGGCCATCGTCTGGGCACGCGCGAGATCGAGGAGAGCATCTCTGCCCATGCCCAGATTGCCGAAGTGGCCGTGGTCGGCGTTGCCGACAATCTCAAGGGCCAGGCTGCGCTGGCCTTTGCCGTGGTGCGCGATGCCGCCTTGGTGGCCGATGAGGTCTCCAGCAAGGCTCTGGAAGCCGATGTGATGAGGCTGGTCGACGCGCGTCTGGGAGCGGTTGCGCGTCCGTCGCGTGTGATCTTCGTCACGGCTCTGCCCAAGACGCGCAGCGGCAAGCTGCTGCGCCGCGCCCTGCAGGCCGTGGCCGAAGGTCGTGATCCCGGTGACCTGAGCACCATGGAAGATCCGGCGGCTCTGGCCCAGGTGCAACAGCAGCTGTAACTTCCGCAACGGTTGTTGCGGAGCTTCACTCCCTTGGCCAGCGCCGGCGGGACGGCGCGCCGGGATTTCGGCGAATCCAGAGTTCAAGGCCTGCGACCATCAAGGCGCAGGCCTTGCTGTTTGCAGCCTAAAATCGCCCGATCACGCTGCGCAGTCCGCTGCCTGGCGCCATGGAATTGAAAAACTTCGAGAAAGAGCTGTCGTGCAAGTTGCATCCTCCATCTTCAAGGCCTATGACATTCGCGGCATCGTGCCGTCGACACTGACTGAAGACGTCGCCCGTGGCATCGGCCGCGCATTCGGCATGGCAGCGCTGGTCGCCGGTGAAAAAACCGTGGCGGTTGGGCGTGATGGCCGTCTGTCGGGTCCCGCGCTGTCGGCCGCATTGATGCAGGGCCTGACCGAGGTGGGCGTGAATGTGATCGACATCGGCCTGGCCACCACGCCCATGCTGTACTTTGCCGCCGCCACCTTGTGCACCAGCGGCATCCAGGTGACGGGCAGCCACAACCCCAAGGATTACAACGGCTTCAAGATGGTGCTCGCAGGCCGCGCCATTTATGGCGATGAAATCCAGGCCCTGCGCGTGCGCATGGAAACCGAAGACTGGGCAATTACCGGTGCCGGACAGATCAGCCGGGCCGATGTTCTGGCCGATTACACCGCCCGCATCGTGGGCGACGTGAAGCTCGCGCGGCCCATGAAGATTGTGGTGGACTGCGGCAACGGCGTGGCCGGTGCATCGGCTCCTGCCATCTTCCGTCAGCTGGGCTGCGAGGTGATCGAGCTATTCTCTGAAGTCGACGGCAACTTTCCCAATCATCATCCCGATCCCAGCAAGCCCGAGAACCTGCGCGATGTGATCCATGCCCTGCAGACCAGCGATGCCGAGCTGGGTCTGGCCTTTGACGGTGACGGCGACCGCCTGGGCATTGTGACCAAGGACGGCCAGAACATCTTCCCCGACCGTCAGATGATGCTGTTCGCCAAGGATGTGCTTTCGCGAGTGCCCGGCGGCTCCATCGTGTTTGACGTCAAGTGCACCCAGCGTCTGGCCCCCGAGATCGAAGCGGCCGGCGGCAAGGCCGTGATGTACAAGACCGGCCATTCGCTGGTCAAGGCTCGCATGAAGGAGCTGGGTGCGCCGCTGGGCGGAGAGATGAGCGGCCATATCTTCTTCAAGGAGCGCTGGTACGGCTTTGACGATGGCACTTATGCAGGCTGCCGTCTGCTCGAAATCGTCAGTCGCGAAACCGACCCCAGCGCACTGCTCAACGCGCTGCCCACCAGCTTCTCCACGCCCGAGCTCAATGTGGCTTGTGCCGAAGGCGAGCCCCATCGTCTGGCGGCCGAGCTGCAGGCGCTCGCTGCTACTGAGTTTGCTGAACCTGCCCGGGTCAGCACCATTGACGGCCTGCGCGTGGACTGGGCCGACGGCTTTGGTCTGATTCGCGCCAGCAACACCACGCCGGTGCTGGTGCTGCGCTTTGAAGGCCATACACAGCAAGCCTTGCAGCGCATAGAAGCGCAGATGCTGGCCTTGCTCAAGCGCGTCAAACCTGACGCCCAGGTAGGCGCTTCTGCGCACTGACCGACGCAGCGCTCAAGCATGGCCAAACCGGCTCCCATGAGCTTTGCCCGTGCGCTGTTCAGTGCGCTGGCCTGGGCGGTGCAGCCGCTGCTGCGGCGCAAGCTGCGGCGCAGGGCGCTGGCTGAGCCTGGCTACGGCGTGGCCGTGCCTGAACGCTTCGGCCATTACCAGCCTGCAGATCTGGGGTGCGATGGACGCGGCCGATGGGTGTGGATTCATTCGGTGTCGCTGGGCGAGACCCGAGCTGCCGCCATTCTGATCAAGGCCTTGCGCGAGCGCATGCCGGCTATGCGTCTGCTGCTGACGCATAGCACTGCGACGGGGCGAGAAGAGGGCGCAAAGCTTCTCCAATCAGGCGATGTTCAAGTCTGGCTGCCTTGGGACACGCTGGGCGCAACGCAGCGCTTTATTGCGCAGTTTCACCCCGCCGCGGGTGTGCTGATGGAAACCGAGATCTGGCCCAATCTGATTGCAGGCTGTGCCAACGCAGGCATTCCCCTGGTGCTGGCCAACGCGCGGCTCAATGCCAAGTCCGAAGCGGGGGCGCTCAAGATAGGGTCGATTTCGCGCCCGACCTATAGTGCACTGGCAGCCGTCTGGGCACAGAGTGAGGAAGATGCGCGCCGCCTGCGTAATGTGGGCGCGCAGGTCAGCGCCGTGCTGGGCAATCTGAAATTTGATGTGCAGCCCGACGAGCATTTGCTGAGTCTGGCTGCGAGCTGGAAGCAGCGCTTGAGCAAGCCCGTCGTGCTCTTTGCCAGTAGCCGCGAGGGCGAAGAAGCCCAGCTGCTGGAGCAGCTTAGAAGCCAGCCGCAAGCAATGCAGGCTGTGCAATGGCTGATCGTGCCGCGCCATCCGCAGCGCTTTGAGTCAGTGGCGCAGCTGATTGCGGATGCGGGCTTTGCGGTATCAAGGCGCAGCCAGTGGGGAGCGCAGCCACCCGCGCTGGCCAACGCTATCTGGCTAGGCGATTCCTTGGGCGAGATGCCGCTGTACTACGCCATGTCGCATCTGGCGTTGATGGGCGGCAGTTTTGAGCCTCTGGGCGGGCAGAATCTCATTGAAGCGCTGGCCTGCGGCACGCCCGTGATTCTGGGGCCACATACCTTTAATTTCAGCCAGGCGTCTGAGCTGGCCGTGCAGGCCGGTGCAGCCATTCGCAGTGCCGATATGGCCCAAGCTGTGCAGGATGCGCTGGCCAGGGTTCAGAACGGTGCCGACTTGGAAGCCGCCAGCGCCAAAGCACATGACTTCATGGCGCAGCATCGCGGCGCAGCCGGTGCTACGGCGGATGCGATTGTGCGGCTGATGAACTCCTGAAATAAGAGCTGCTTGCGCTGATTCAGCAAGTATTTCAGATAAGAAATAGCTAAATTATGTTTTGTATAAAGCGCTGACAGCTATTGTTTCAGTAGCGATTGCTTCACCATTGTTCCCGCTAGCTGTTTCGCTACTTAACGTGCTTTGCGTTGGGGCGCTGCAGGTAGGGCAGGTACTGCGGGTGTTTGGGGCGTGGTTTTTTGAACGACCGGCGCTGGCAAAGTCAGGCTGTCAATGCTGCGCAGATCATCATCTGTCAGCACGCCCGCAGCCTGCTTGAGCTTGAGCTGGCCCAGCAGCACCTGATAGCGGGCATTGGCCAGATCGCGCTCGGTCTGGTAGACCTGACTCTGAGCATTGAGCACATCGATATTGATGCGCACGCCAACCTCATACCCCATTTTGTTGGCTTCCAGCGAACTCTGGCTGGAGGCGAGCGCGGCTTCCAGTGCCTTGACCTGGGCCTGGCCGGATTGAACGCCCAGGAAGGTTGTGCGCGTAGCCTGCTCCACGTTGCGGCGGGCATCGTCGAGCTGGGCGCGGGCTTTTTCCTCCAGCGCCACGGTTTCCCGGATGCGGTTCTGCACCGCAAAGCCCGCAAACAGCGGCATGTTCATGACCACGCCGATCTGGGCTGCGTTGGTGCGATAGCTCAGGGGAATGGATGGGGTCATGGAGCCGTTGGGATAACGGTTGACCACATAACCGGCCTGCAGGTCCACGGTGGGCTTGTGGCCGGCCTCGGCCTTCTGCGTGTCCAGCCTGGCGATGTCCAGGGCCAGCTGGGCCTGGCGCAACTGGGGCTGGGCGGCCAGTGCCTTGTCCACCCAGTCTTGCATATTGTCGGGCTCCACCCTGGGCAGGGTCAGCGGCGCAGCCAGCGGCGTGGGCTGAATGCCGACGCGGCCCACGAGCTGGTCCAGGGCCACGCGCTTGACCTGCAGGTCATTTTGCGCAGCGATTTCCTGGGCCGTGGCCAGATCGAAGCGTGACTGGGCTTCGCGTGAATCGGTGATGGTGGCCGTGCCAACTTCGAAATTGCGTTTGGCCATCTCGAGCTGGGTGCTGATGGCCTGCTTTTGCGACTGGGCCACCTGCACGCTGTCTTGGGCCGCCAGCACATCGAAATAAGCCTGGGACACACGCACGATCAGGTTCTGTGCAGCCGCATCCAGCTGAGCCTGGGCCGCATCCACGCCGCGCTGCCCCTGCTCGTAGGCAATCTTGTTGGCCGGACGGTACAGCGGCTGCTGGGCGCTGAGCTGCACGTTCTGCTGTGTGTTGTTGAAGCTGCTGGCCATGCCGGGAATGGGCACGGAGGTATGGATGTCCACATGGGTGCGGTTGGCACCCGCTGACAGCCCCACGTTGGGCAGCAGCCCGGACAGGGCCTGATCGGCGCGGCTGGCAGCCGCTCTCGCATCGGCTTGCTGTGCCTGCCATGAAGCGTCATAGCCGCGGGCCTGGGCCACCAGCTCTGACAAGGTCTGCGCCTGTGTCTGAGCGCCGGCCCACGCCAGCAAAACTCCCAAGGAAATGGCACGCAGCGCGTGGGCGGAGGGGGCTTGCAGAGGCCTGGGCAGCTTGGTCATAGATGTCAGGTTTGGGCGGTCTCGATCACAACGGGGAACTCAACAGGCAGGAGGCGGGGACGTCGGACGGTCTCAGTAACGGGGGACGCTGGGGTCTGCGCTGAGCGACCAGGCATCAATGCCGCCGGTGATGTTGCTGACGTCCTCAAAGCCGTTGTTGACCAGAAACGCAGCCACGCTCATGCTGCGTGCGCCATGGTGGCACAGGCAGGCGACGGGGTGGTCGGGGTTCAGCTCCTGCAGACGGCCGGGGATATCGTGCATGGGAATGCAGCGCAGCTCGAAGCCTTCACCGGGCTGGATGCTGGCCAGGGTGACTTCCCAGGGCTCGCGCACATCCAGCACCACAGGCTTGATGCCATCCGCGGCATGAGAGGCCAGCCATTGCTGGAACTGGGCGGGCAAGACCTGGGTCAACATAAAAAACTCCTGGTGGCCAGCCGTCGAATCTGCGGGCCGGCCCTGACACTGAAAGACAGGCCCTGCTAGATGCGCCGATGTGTCAGGGCGCAGGAAGCAGGGCGAACGCAACAAGCGTTTAGAACGAGAAGCGCGAAGGCTCTTCAAAACCCACGAGGCGCGTGGCAGCGGTATCCCAGGGTTGCTGGACTTCGAAATTGCTGCCGTTCTTGGTCACCAACGTGAAGCGCATCACGGGCATGTGACCGACGATGGCGGCAATGCGGCCACCTTCGTTGAGCTGGGCGTAAAGGGCATCGGGAACCTGTGCCACCGAGCCGCTGAGCACGATCACGTCAAACGCGCCCTGCGCCAGGGAAGCGGTGGCACCGTTGGCCAGCTTGACTTCGACATTCTTGACGCCGGCGCTCAGCAGATTCTCACGGGCCATTTCGGCCAGCTCGGGGTCGATCTCCAGCGTCACCACTTCCTTGGCCTGGGCGGCCAGCAGGGCTGCCATGTAGCCGGAACCGGTGCCGATCTCGAGCACGCGGTCGGTGGGCTTGATCTTCACGTCTTGCAGCATGCGCGCTTCGATCCTGGGTGCCAGCATGTGCCAGCCTTTGGCGGCAGCTTCTTCGGCAGTGCCCTTCAGGGGGACTTCAATGTCCATATAGGCCATGTTCGCGTATTCGGGCGACACATAGTCTTCACGGTGGACCTTGCCCATCAGCTCCAGCACGGACTCGTCCAGCACGTTCCAGGGACGGATTTGCTGTTCGATCATGTTGAAACGAGCCTGCGCGTGCACATCGCGCGGGTCCACTTGGGCATTCATTGGCAGGGCCATGGTATCTCCGGGGAAAGACTTATCAGGACAAACCATCGATTCTACGAGCCTCGGAGGCTTCTTGCGGCGGCTCGGCGCTTTTTGAGGGGGCGCCAGACCATTTACGGCGCATCCAGTTGGCAAAATCATCGAGATAGCAGTACACCACGGGCACCACGACCAGGGTCAGCAGCGAGGAAGTGATGACGCCGCCAATCACGGCCTGGCCCATGGGGGCGCGCTGCTCGGAGCCTTCGGTGACTGCAAAGGCCAGCGGCACCATGCCGAAGATCATGGCTAGCGTGGTCATCAGAATCGGGCGCAGGCGCACGCGGGCCGCCAGCAGCAGCGCTTCATTGCGCGGCAGGCCTGGCTC
The DNA here is from genome assembly GCF_000761245.1 of Comamonas testosteroni. Classification (GTDB taxonomy): domain Bacteria; phylum Pseudomonadota; class Gammaproteobacteria; order Burkholderiales; family Burkholderiaceae_C; genus Comamonas; species Comamonas testosteroni_C. The sequence continues at coordinate 194,111 of NZ_AWOR01000099.1, forward strand.
GGTCTGGCCGCTGGCATCGTTGGTGCGGGGCTCACGGGCGCGAATGGCAAAGTCCACCAGCAAAATGGCGTTCTTGGTCACCAGACCCATGAGCATGACCACGCCGATGATGGAGAACATGGACAGTGCCGAGCCAAACATCATCAGGGCCAGCACCACGCCTATCAGTGTCAGCGGCAGCGAGGTCATTAGTGCCAGGGGCTGCAGAAAGCTCTTGAACTGGCTGGCCAGAATCATGTAGATGAAGATGATGGCAAGCATCAGCGCGGAAATCGCGTAGCCAAAGGATTCGGCCATGTTCTTGGCCGCGCCGCTGAACTGGTAGCTGTAGCCGGGCGGCATGGGTACGGCGGCCAGCGCCTGCTTGATATCGGCCGTGACCTCGCCTGTGCTGCGCAGATAGACATTGGCGTTGATGGCGACCTCGCGGTTGAGATTGCGGCGGTTGATCTGGCTGGGGCCGGTGCTGTCCACCACGCTGGCAAACTGGTTCAGGCGCACGATGCGCATGCCGCCATCGCCGGCCGCCAGTGCAAACGGCAGGCGTTCCAGGTCCTGGGGCGTGGTGCGCGCCTCGGGCTCGAGCCTCACGTTCACGTCATAGGTCTGGTCGTCGCTGGCCCGCCAGTTGCCCACGGTCTGGCCGGCGACCCAGGTGCGCAGGGCACCGGCCATGTTGCCTATCGACAGACCCAGGTCGGCCGCTGCATCGCGATGGACCTCGATATTGACCATGGGCTTGTTGGGCTTGAGGCTGGAGTCCAGATCGACCAGGCCCGGGATGTCGGCTATGCGCTCCTGCACGATCTGGCTCAGGCGGGCCAGTTCGTCCAGATCCGGGCCCATGAGCGAGAACTCGACTTGCTTTTGCCCCCCCACGGCCTCGCGCAGGCCTACATGGGTGAGCTTGATGCCCGCAATCGCCTGCAGGCTGGGGCGCAGATAGGCCGAAATCTCGTCCACATTGCGGCTGCGCTGATGACGGTCAACCAGTCGCACATAGATATTGGCGTAGTTCTTGCCGTTGGCATTGCCGGTGTTGATGGTGGTCAGCGTGTAGCGCACCTCGGGCAAGGCGCGCAATATGTCCGTCACCTGCCTGGCCTTGGTTTCGGTGGCTTCGATCGAGGAGCCTTCAGGGGTGTTGAAGCTGATCGAAGTTTCCGAGAAGTCCGCTTTGGGCACAAACTCGGTGCCAAGCAAGGGTACAAGAGCGATGCTTGCTATGAAAATAATGAATGCCAGCGCCAGGGTGAGCAGCTTGTGGGCCAGCGACCAGCGCAGTATGCCCTGGTAGAACTCCGAGAGCCGATCGCTCATGCGCTCCACCCAGGCCGTCACGCGCCCCAGCGTGCGGTCGTACAGGCTTTTGCTGCCATGCTCGCCATGGGCATGAATCGCCGGGTCATGCCAGACGCTGGAGAGCATGGGGTCCAGCGTGAAGCTGACGAACATGGAGATCAGCACGGCCGCCACGATGGTGATGCCGAACTCATGGAAGAACTGCCCGATGATGCCGCCCATAAAGCCTATGGGTAGAAATACGGCGACGATGGAAAGCGTGGTGGCGAGCACGGCCAGCCCGATCTCCTGCGTGCCTTCCATGGCTGCCTGATAGGCGCTTTTGCCCATCTGCACATGGCGCACGATGTTCTCGCGCACCACGATGGCATCGTCGATCAGCAGGCCCACGCACAGCGAGAGCGCCATCAGTGTGACCATATTGATGGAAAAGCCGAACCAGTACATGAAGAGGAAGGTGCCGATCAGCGCGATGGGCAGTGTCAGCCCCGTGATCACCGTGGAACGCCAGGAGTTGAGGAACAGAAACACGATGAGCACCGTGAGCAAGGCACCCTCGATCAGCGTCTGGCGCACGTTGTCCACGCCCACGCGGATGGCGCGCGAGTTGTCGGCAATTGCCTGCAGGCGCACGCCGGGCGGCAGCTCGGGGGCGATGGCCTTGATCGCTGCATTGAGGCCGTCGACCACCTCGATGGTGTTCTCGTCCTGAGCTTTTTGAACGGACATCAGCAGGGTACGACTGCCGTTGTACAGCGCCAGGGTCTGCAGCTCCTGCGCATCGTCCTGCACGCGGGCCAGCTGGCCGACGCGGATCGGAGCGCCATTGCGGTGGGCCACGATGATGCGGGCGAATTCCTCGGGGCGCTGAATGCGGGCATCGATCTGCACCACGCGTTCCTGGGCCTTGGAGCGGATCGCACCCACGGGCAGATCCTGGTTCTCGGCCCGCACCGCCTGGGCAACCTGCTCGGGGGTGATGGAGTAGGCCTCAAGCGCCCGTGGGTCCAGATAGACGTTGATCTCGCGCTTGGTGGCTCCCACCATGTTCACGGCGCCCACGCCGCGCACGTTCTCCAGCCGCTTTTTCAGCACCTGGTCGGCCCAGCTTGTCAGTGCAATCGCATCGGGTGGTGTCACGCTCTGGCCATCGGGGGCGGTCTCGCCGTGCAGGGCATGGGGGTCTGGCAGCACGGCCAGCGACCAGACAGCCGTGCTTGCCGGGTCGAAACGGATGACACGCGGTTCCTTGACCTCGTCACGCAGAGTGGGGCGCACCGAGGCGACCTTTTCGCGCACATCGTCTGCAGCGCGGCGGCCATCTATGTGCAGCTGGAACTCGATGATGACGACGCTGGTGCCTTCGTAGCTGCGCGAGGTCAGGGCATTGATGCCCGCGACCGAGTTGACGGCCTCCTCGATCTTCTTGGTAACCTCGCTTTCCACGATCTCGGGCGAGGCTCCTGGATACTCGACAGTGACCACCACCACGGGAAATTCGATGTTCGGGAACTGGTCGACCTTGAGCCGCTGGTAGGAAAAAATGCCCAGCACCACAAAGGCCAGCATGAGCATGGTGGCCAGGACCGGGTTTTTCAGGCTGATGCGCGTGAACCACATTTATGGGCTCCCGGGACGATCTGCATCCGCCCCCTTGGCGCTGGGGGCTGCAACCGCAGCCGGGCTTGACGCTTCAACCAGCGTGCCTTCGCGCAGACCGCCGGTGCTGCCGGCCAGTATCCGGTCGCCCGCATTCAGGCCCTTGAGGATCTGCACCCAGGTTGCACCTTCATGGGCGGACTGGCGCCCCAGTTCCACGGTCTTGTGGATCACGCGAAGCTCTGTGCGGCCGGCCACCTCCTGGGCACGCTCCGGTGCGACTGCGGCCACGGCCGGCTTGCCGGCTTGCAGCACTTGCACGTAGGGCAGGGGCTTATCGGTGCGCACGGCGACCAGAGGCACGGCCAGCTGGCTGTCCTTGCCGGTCAGTATGCTCCCCTGCAGGAACAGGCCGGGGCGCAATTGGGGAGCGCGCTGGCTGCTATTGTTTTTGGCGGCCTCGTCCTCTTGTACCGCCAGATAGGCCGCCACCGTGCGCGAGCCGGTCTGGGCGCTGGGGTTGATGCGTACCACCTTGGCGCTGATGGCCGTCATGTCCTGAGGGGCACCTGGCACTTGCAGCTCGGCGATCTGGCCGACCTGGACTTGTACCGAATCTGCGGGTGCCAGCTGGGCCATGATTTCCAGCTTGGCTGGATCGACGACTTCGACAATGCGCGCTTCCACACCGACGCGCTCGCCGTTCTGGACAAAGCGTTGGGCAATCCGCCCACTCATGGGGCTGGTGATGACGGCGTCGGTGACGGACTTGCGGGCCGCATCGGCGGCAGCCTGGGCGGCGGCCAGATTGGCGCGGGCCGAATCCAGGTTGGCCTGAGAGGTCAGCAGCGCCGTGGTGGAGATAAAGCCTTTTTGCACCAGGGACGCATTGTTGTCCTGATTGCGCTGGGCAATCGCCAGCTGGGCTCTGGAAGCGTCGGCCTGCTGCTGGGCCTGGCGCCAGCGTGCCTCGGCCTCCGTGGCATCGACGCGCGCCAGCTGCTGGCCCTTGCGCACGCTATCGCCTTCGCGCACCGTCAGGCCGCGCAGCTCGCCCGCGACATAGGCCTTGACAACGGCCGAGTTCACCGCTTGCACCACACCGTTGAGCGGAACACCCAAGGCAAGCTGAAGGGGCTGGACCGTTAGAACCTCCTGGGCAGTCAGCTGTATGGGCAGCTCCAGAGGCACCGCTGCATGGGTCGCGGCCTGCTTTTTATGCTGCAGATTGACGAGTGCGCGCAAGCCGATGACGGCCAGCAAGCCGATGAGGGCCAGACCCAAGGCCCAGCGGCCGGAACGCTTCATGGTGTGTATCCCTCCGAGGCAGGTTTTTCTGTTCTATGCGCCACATGGTAGGTGCGCCGGACACGGCTTGCATTGCAAATGCAGCAAGCAGTGTAGTGGGCGCCCTGCAGCATAGCGGGGCCGCAATCGCTGTCATTGGTGAAAATGGGTAGTTGATTTGAGCTACGCTTGACGCGTCTTAAAAACCAAGGAGCCGGTGATGGCAGCGGAAACCATTTATCTGGGCGGAGGTTGCTTCTGGTGTACCGAAGCCGTCTTCGACCGTGTGCGCGGCGTTGTCGATGTGCAGAGCGGCTATGCCAATGGCGATCTTGATCATCCCAGCTACGACGATATCTGTACCGGCCAGACCGGCCATGCCGAGGTGGTGAAGCTTGATTTCGACCCCGCGGTCATCAGCCTGCGCGATGTGCTGCTGATCTTCTTCGGCACCCATGATCCAACCACGCTGAACCGGCAGGGCAATGACGTGGGCACCCAATACCGCAGCGCAATCTTCACCACCGACGCGCAGCAGGCGACTGTGGCCCGGGCATTGGTCGAGGAAATGCAGAATGAAAAAGCGTTTGATGCGCCCATGGTCACCCAGATCGAGCCTCTGACCAACTACTGGCCCGCCGAAGACTACCATCAAGACTATTTCCTGCAGCACCCGGGACAGGGCTATTGCGCTTTTGTGGTCGGTCCCAAGGTGCAGAAATTCCAGAAGGCCTTCTCGCGCTGGCTCAAGAATTAAGCCCGGCTTGCCGCGCAGGGCCCGCGGTGCAGATACACTTTGCAACCCCCGGCAGCTTTGCTGCTGCCGTGCCGACCGAGACCGCATTTACCCCTGAACGTGTCACATCACTCCCGCCTGCGCACAAACAGCCGTCCAGCATCCGCTGGCGGTGGCGCCAGCCTGCGTGAAATCTGGGTGATGCGCTGGCTGATGGGCCTGCTGGCCCTGGCCATGGTGCTGGGGCCGACGCTGGGCCAGATGCACCGTGCTGTTCACGCGGTCAACACAACCCCGGCCAAGTCCTATGTGGCGCACAGCCAGCCACTGCCGGCCCTGTCGGCTGCGGCTGGTGACTGCCAGAGTGACAACAGCGGCTGCACCCCGCACGAGGATTGGGTCCATGCGCTGTTTGCGGGTCACGGCCCGGCCGAATGCCAGCTGCTGGACCAGGCCAATCATGGCTATGCCGGGCCTGTGGCTGTGCTCGCTTTCAGTGCGCCGCCACCTGACAGTTTCATCCCCCGGCCTTTTGCTCCTGCGCCCAGAGCCGTCTTTATTGCAGCGCCACTCGCTGCGCGTGCGCCCCCTCTGTCTCTCAGCTCCCTGGCCTAGGTTGGAGCCATGCTGCGGCATGGTTCGTCGCCTACGTCAGAAACTTCAGAATTGATAGCTGAAAGCGCTTTGTACATAAGCGATTTAGGCTGTTTTTATTGAATTTCCGTGCGTACTTTCTTTGATGGTCTGCGTGCGCACGGTTGTTTGTGGAACTGAGATGTCTCAACGTTTTTCGAATTCTTCCGCCCATTCCTTGCGCCGCTCCCCTAAATCGGCTCTCGCCCGCGCCATCGATGCGCTGCAGCCAGCAGGGCGCGGGCTGGCTCTGGGCACGGGCCTGCTGGCCTGTTCATCCCTGGCCTTTGCACAGTCCGATGCGGCCAAGCAGGAGTCCAGTCTGGCTGAGGTGACGGTGTCGGCGACCGGCATGGCCGCCGGCGATATGGCCACGCCCGTGCAGGTGCTTGGCGAAGAAGAACTACGCCTGCGCCGTGCGGCAACCCTGGGCGAAACCCTGGCGGCCGAGCCCGGCATCAATGCCAGCCATTTTGGCGCGGGAGCCAGCCGTCCCGTGATTCGCGGCATGGATGGTGCACGGGTCTCTGTGCTCAGCGATGGCTCGGAGTTGCTCGACGCATCGACCGTCAGCCCCGACCATGCGGTGACCACCGAGCCTTTGCTGGCCCGGCAGATCGAAGTGCTGCGTGGCCCTTCGGCCTTGCTTTACAGCCCTGGCGCCATGGGTGGTGTGGTGAATGTGCTGGATGGCAAGATTCCGACCCAGGCGCCCGAGAAGGGCCTGGAAGGTTCGGCCGAGGTGCAGGCTGGCACAGCTGCAGGCATGTCGGCAGGTGCGTTCTCCCTGACCACGGCCACACCGCTGAAGAACGATTACGGCCAGCTCGTGCTGCATGCTGAAGGCGTGGCGCGCAACGCGGGAGACTATCGCGTGGGCAGCGGCTGGGGCCAGAGCAAGGTTCCGGGCAGCTTCAGCCGCGGCAACACGGGCAGCGTGGGTCTGTCCTGGGTTGGCAATCAGGGCTATCTGGGCCTGGCCTACACGCGCCAGCAGGCCAAATACGGCTTGCCCGGCCATCAGCACAGCTTCGAAGGCTGCCACGCACATGGTGATCACCTGCATTGCGGCTCCCATGACGGGCACGACCATGATCATGAGGAAAGTGGCAGCGTGCCCGTGGTCGATCTGACCAGCGAGCGCTGGGATCTGCGTGGCGAATGGCGCAAGCCCACCGCCGGCATTGCCGCGCTGCGTCTGCGTGGCGGTCTGACCAATTACCGTCACGACGAGATCGAGGACGGCAGCGTTGCCACCCAGTTCAGAAACAAGGCCCATGACCTGCGCCTAGAGATGGAGCATGAGCCCATCGCCGGCTGGCGTGGCACGCTGGGTCTGCAAACCCTCAAGCGCCGCTTCAGCGCCACGGGCGAGGAGGCCTATGTGCAGCCCACGGATACCCAGCGTCACAGCCTCTATCTGCTGGAGGAATATCGCTGGCAGGATTGGAGCTTTCAGGGAGCCTTGCGCCACGACCGCCAACGCGTGGAGGCCGAGCTGAGCAACGAGCGTCGCAGCCACAGCGCCACTTCGGCGTCGCTTGGCACGGTCTGGAAGTTCCAGCCTGGCTACAGTGCATCGGCCTCGTTCACCAGCGGCAGTCGCATGCCCACGGCGGAAGAGCTGTTTGCCAACGGTCTGCACATGGCCACGGCAACCTACGAGATCGGCAATCCCAATCTGTCACGCGAGCGCTCGCAGGCGCTGGACCTGGGCCTGGCCAAGACGGCCGGTGATACGACCTGGAAGCTCAATGCCTATCACTACCGCATCAAGGGCTATATCTACGGCGCCACGCTGGATGCCCACGAAGGGCTGCAGCTGCTGCAATACACCCAGGGCAATGCGCGCTTTACGGGCTGGGAGGCTCAGCTGAGCCAGCGCCTGAGTCGCGAGTTGAGCCTGAGTGTGTTTGGCGACGGTGTGCGTGCGCGTCTGGAAGACGGCTCTGCGCTCCCACGCATCCCGGCCTTGCGTGCCGGCTTGCGTGTGAACGCTCGTCTGGCCGGCTGGGACACCATGGCTGAATGGACCCAGGTGCTGCGCCAGAACCGCACAGCCCAGTACGAAACCCAGACGCCGGGCTACGGCATGCTGAACCTGGGCGCCAGCTACCTCTGGAGGAGTGGCGGCAACCAGTGGCAGTTCTATGTCAAGGGCCAGAACTTGACCAACCGTCTGGCCTACGCTGCAACCTCGTTCATCAAGAGTGCTGCACCTTTGACGGGTCGTAATCTGGTGGTCGGTCTGAGAATGGACTTCTGAAGCCGCTCTTTGTGAGCTAAATGACATCCAGCCCAGGTTTGCCCTGGGCTGGATGTCATGGCTATAGATAGTGCTGCAGATGGCGCAGGGAACGAGTGCTGTCCACGCCTATCCTGGCAATCACTTTCGATTCGGGCACGCCGGCGCGCAGCCATTGCACGATGGCCGTGTTGCGCAAGACCTGCGGCCCCACGCGCTGCAGCGGAAATTTCTGGCTGTCCTCGGGCTGGGCCTGATGGGCGCGCTGGATGATCTGCGAGGCCACATGGAACAGCATGCGTACCGACAACTCGCCGCCACGGCGCGAATAGAAAACGATATGGTTGCCGTCAATCACCGACGGCCCGCGCTGTGCGGCGCTGAATCTTCTCCAGCTTTGCAAGGCCTGGGCCACAGAGTCGGGCAGCTCAAGCAGCCTTTGCTGAGCATTTCTGCCGCCTTCTATCTGCAGATAGCGGGGCAGGGGCGACTCTCCGTTCGCAATGCTCTCCGAGCTGCCAACCCAGACCTGATTTGCGCTTGAAAGCAGGTTCTTCCATAGCAGGCAGCGCACCTCTTCGGGGGCCAGAGCCATCTCGTAGAGCAACAGCACAATGGCTCGGTCGCGTGCGTCCTGATAACCATCTGCGCGGGGAAAGTGCCTTGGCAGTGACTGCCAGAGCAGGGGAGGCAGGCAATGGCCCATGCCGTCTTCCGAGGGAGGTCGCTCGGCTGGCTCAAGACCAGTTGCGGGGTTGGCGCTGATCCAGCCGTGCGCCATCGCATGGTCATAGATGCGCTCCAGCAGCCGCCAGTAGCGGCGGCGGGTGACCGGGCTTACCTTGCGCTCAGGGTGGTGGTGCGCACGTTGACCATCGCGTATCTGCAAGAAGCTCTGCACATCCAGCTCTGTGGCCTGATGCCAGGACTTTGAAGAACGTGGCCTGCGGGCTGGGCGCTTTTTGTCGGCGATAGCAGCCTGTCCAGACAGATGCATCAACCAGGCCTGCCAGACCTTTTCATAGTTACCGTCAGGGGAGGTGTCCAGCGCATCCCAGCTCTTGCTGCCCTCATGTTCGAGCCAGTCGCGAAACAGCTGGTTTCCAGTTGGCAGTGTGGATGGATCTGGAGACTGCTGATCCGGAATGTTTCTGTCTTGCATGCGATGAGTTTAATGTAACTTACATGAATTTGTTATCACTACCAATAAAAATATATTCACTTAGCCGCAAGCCTGAAGTGATCAGCGAAGAGGGCGCTTTCTGTCGTAGCGCCCTCACATTTTCATGAAGGATCCATCAAAACTCAGGGTGCCAGTCGCTCACGAATCCAGTGCTGACCTTCCTGGCGGTAGCTCAGGCGGTCATGCAGCCGGCTCTTGCGCCCTTGCCAGAACTCCCAACGCTCGGGCACAAGACGGAAACCGCCCCAATGGGGAGGCCGGGGAGGATTGAGCAAAAACTGCGCACTGTATTTGGCGGCATTTGCCACCAGCACGCTGCGACCACTGATGACCTGGCTTTGTGGACTGGCCCAGGCACCAATCCTGGAATCCAGCGGGCGGCTGGCAAAGTAGGCATCGCTTTCCTCGGCGCTGACTTTTTCCACACGGCCTTCGATGCGCACCACACGCTCGAGCTCCACCCAGTGAAATTGCAGGGCAGCGAAGGGATTGCCTGCCAGTTGCTGGCCTTTGCGACTGTCGTAATTGGTGTACCAGACGATGCCACGTTCGTCATAGCCTTTGATTAGCACGATGCGCGTGCTGGGTCGCAAGTCGCCGCTCACGGTTGCCACAGTCATGGCATTGGGCTCGGGTACCTGGGCTCTCACGGCTTCCTGTAGCCATTGATCGAACTGCTGCAGGGGATTCTGGTTAGAAGCGGATTCGCTCAACTCTGCGCGTTCATAGCTTTTGCGCAGATCGGCAATGGATGAAGATAGGCTGCTCATGTTCACATTGTGCCGCGCAGCCAAAGCCGGCGTTATGCTCGACAGCAATATGAATCAAGAAGTTTTGCGCGCTCCCGCGATCGATCCCGGTCAGCCCTGTGTGCTGATTCTCGCTGCGGGCAGGGGTGATCGATTCCTCGCATCGGGCGGTTCCAGCCACAAGCTCAAAGCCGTACTGGGCCTGCAAACCGTTCTGCAGACCACGCTGGCTGCAGTGAAAGCCTCGGGCCTGCCTTGGCATCTGGAATCCGGACCGCATCCCGGCATGGGCGATAGCATTGCGGCAGCCATCAAGGCCACGGCTGGCGCCAAAGGCTGGCTGATCCTACCCGCAGATTTGCCCTTGATTCAACCCAGTACGCTTCGACAACTGGCTTTGCAGTTAGTACAGCTAGACAGTTGTGATCTGCATGTGATTCAACCCTTCTATCAGGGCCAAAAGGGCCATCCCGTGGCTTTCAGTCGTGCAGCGGCTCAGGAGCTTGCCCAGCTAAGTGGCGATCTGGGTGCGGCTTCCATCGTGCGCAAAGCGGCGGAGAATCAGTGTCTGCAACGCTGGGACTGCGATGACATAGGCTGCGTGCTTGATGTGGACACCGTGCAGGCCTTGGAAGAGGCCCGCAGGATCTGGCAAGAACGCAGTTCTTGATCGTTTAAAAGCCCCTGATGGAGGGGCCTGACTCGATAACCTTTGAATTCGCCGAGCTTGTCTTGCTTGGTCGAGGTGTATCAACCAAGGCCCGGTTCCGACAGTTAGGCCTTGTCCTTCAAATGCGCGCTCGCTACTCTTTCCTGTTCGGGGGCGAGAGCGGCAAGCTTCAGGCGCCGCGCTCAATAACGGCACAAGCCAGGCGCGCGCCGGAATTGCCAGTCGGCTGGGTCGTGTAGTCATCCGGATCGTTGTGAACGATCAGCGATCGACCCAGAATGCCGTTGCTGCCTCTGTCCAGCTTGAGCTCCTTGCTCACAAAATCGATAGCTGCCACGCCTTGGGTACCCGCATCCAGGCTGGGCAAATCGCCGATGTGGTGGGGCTTGCTGTCGCCGAATTTGCCGTGCGCCTGCTGTCCCGGGTTGAAGTGGCCGCCAGCGCTCAAGCCGTCTCCGCTGGAGCAGTCGCCTTTTTCATGGACGTGAAAGCCGTGCTCGGTATTCGGCGCCAGCCCTTCAACGCGGCCTTTTACTCGCACGCTACCGTCAGGCTGTGGGAAGAACTGCAAAGTGCCCGTTACCTGGCTGCCCTTGGTAGCTTCCAGGCGTGCAATTGACTGCACGCCTTTGCCGGGACTTGCCGCTGGAGCGGCTTCAGAAGAAGAGGGCGCTGCCGTGTTGCTGGTCGTGGAGCAGGCTGTCATGACCAGGCTTGCGACAATCGTCAGACCTGCCCAGACAGGGCGCGAAAAGAGGGGGGCAACACGGTTGGGGGACATGGCAGTCTTTCCGAATTCAAAAGGGCATTGTGCCCCGGATCGTCAGAATTTCAAGTGTTTTTGCCCTGTAGCCCAATACAGCAAAGCACTGTTAGCTATGTTTCAAATAGCAGCAAAAGACAGGCAACCGCTTTGTTGGAAATCTGCGTAGGCCAACAGGCGCTTGAGTGCCTTGTCGTCGATGCCCAGCCGTTGCAGTTCCTCGAAAGTGGCCTGTGCATAGTCCAGCGTTGTGCCATATATGCCCTGGGCCTGAGAGAAAATGCGCCGGTATTCATCCGGCGCCAGCTCGCCGGTGTGGTGCGGGCTTTGGCGCGAGAGCGTGAATGCCAGGGCCTTCACCGCCCCATGGGGCGTGCGGCAAGGCAGCCAGCGCGGGTCATAGACGGCATTGGGCATCTCACGCAACCAGAGCTTGCGCATCACGGTATCGCCTTGGTTGCGGGGAATACGGAAGGCCATGCCCTGGCAGCTGCCGCCAGAGAGCATGCCGAACACCAGGCCTGGCACCTGGGGCGTGCCACGATTGATGGTGCTCCACATTTTGAGAGCACGGTGCCAACCATGCACATGGGCCGCGCGACGTTCGCTGAAGTCAAATTCGGGGCGCCAGATCAGGGAGCCATAGCCAAAAATCCACAAATCCTCATCGCCTCCCCACTGCGCCAGAGCCCGCTCCAGCATCTGGTCAGCATCACGCATGGAATGGTTCAACAAGGGCAGGGCGGACATGGAAACTCCTCAAACCGGATTCAGGACTGAATTGACTTTGATATATAACGCGCGGGCGCGCCGTCGGTGCACCTGTACGCACGCGAAGGCGTAAAAGCAACGCTTTCCCGCAGTGAAACGTCCGAGATTTGAATCTTTTTTGCGATTGCAGCCGCAGCCGCCGTTAGGGCGTTTCACGGCAAGCCTCTAGAATGCGTGATTTTGTCGCTTTGCCAGCCGGACACTTGGAATCGGCGGGCCGCAAAGCGTCATGAATACAGGTTTCGTACTTTCATAATCACCCGCAAATACGGAGATTTCATTCATGTCCTTCAATAGCTCTGACGACGATAGCCAGCAACGCTTTGCCCTGGGTTTTCTGTTTGCCCTGATCGCTCTGGTTGTCTCCACCGTCGTTGGCACCGTCGTCTACAAGCGCGGTATTTCCCATGCTCCCAAGACTGAAGCAGCTGTGTCCGCACCCAGCGCTACCAACGTGCCTGTAGTGGTGGTTGAAGAGGCTGCCCGCGTGATCGTGGAAAACGGTGTGGTCAAGTTCTACTTTGTCTCGGGCAAGGCGGAAGTGGCCGCTGGCGCCAACGAAGCGCTGAGCAACGTGGTCAAGGGCGTGGCTGAAGGCAAGCGCGCCGTGATCTCCGGCTTCCATGATGCAACCGGCAGTGCTGAAATCAACGCGGAACTGGCCAAGCAACGTGCGCAAGCCGTCCAGGCCGCTCTGGAGGCACTGGGCGTGGCTGAAGACAAGGTCGAGCTGAAGAAGCCCGAGCAATCTCAGGCCGATGGCTCCAATGCCGAAGCTCGTCGTGTGGAAGTGATTCTGGCCGACTGATAAACCCAGTTCTCTTGCCCAAAGCCCGATATGGCATTCGCTGTATCGGGCTTTTTGCTGTTTGCAGCAGAGCAAGGATCAGTTGTTTTCAATGAATCCAGCTGCCGGAGGCTTGCCCAGGGCAATGACTCTTTCAATGCCGCCGGCATCGATCTGGCGCATGACAAACGATCCCCGCGCAAAGCGCATGGAACGGATCTGCCAGCACCCGTTGATGCGCTCGTACTCGTCACTGTACTGACCTGAGAGATTGACGATGGTGCGTTCCTTGACATTGATCTGGCAGAACTCCAGATCCCACAAACCTTTTGCAATATCAGCTCCCGTAAAGCAGATCTGAGGGTTGTGGCCGTGGTGCATGTCCTGGATGGACGGATTGGCAACCGCCAGTCTGGTGAAGGTGTCAACCCATTCTTCGCGATCCGTAAAAGCAGGAAAACCATCGGCTTCGATGACAGCGCCATGCTCCACAAAGCAATCACGCATGGCGTTCGGCTGCTTCTGATCGCAGGCTCGCAAGTATCGAGCCTTCAAGGCCTGTATCGACTGAATATCCTCAAGATGCTGCAAACGCTGCTGAAGTTGCTCCAGAACCGAGTCACTCATTGCCTGTCTCCTGATTTGTGTTGGAGTACTGAGTCTTGAATGACGGCCGATGACTGAAAACCCATGTTTGGACGATAGGTAGCCCGTTCAGGCAAAAAAAAGCGGCAACCATGTGCCGCTCGGTCTAGGAATCTGAAGAAAAGAATTAACGCAGACCGGTGCCGGTGCCCAGATCATCTTTGCGTTGGATCAGTTCAATCTTGTAGCCGTTGCGCTTTTGGCTGTGATTTATGAAAATATATATAAATCAATGGCTTGCATATCTGTTCAAAAGCCTGAGTCCGCTCAAATACGTTGAAAACCTGCTCCAGCCGCCACAAAATGGCGGCCAAGACTCCATCTGACGCACGTAGATATTAGATGGAACGAGAACTTAGGAGCAGGGGTTTATGGCCAAGCCAAGACAGAAAGCATCAGGGAAGTGGGAGATAGGTTTGCGGCATCCATCGCTTCCCCACGGCCGTAAATATTTCACCTTCGACACCGAGGCCGAGGCCATTGCCTATTCACAGCAGTGGAAGCTCATGAAAGATTCCGGCCTCCCGCCACCCCGTGAGCTGCTGGACGCTGACAACGGCTATGGAAACATCCGGCTGTCGCGTGTCTTGGGTGAATGGGAGCAGAGTGGTTTCGCGGCGCCGACCCAGATCCTCACAATCTCAACAGTGAATCGTGAGGTGGGCACGATCAAGCTGACGGAGGCGTCATACAAGTGGCTGCAGGGCTATATCCAATGGCTCAAGGTCGAAAAGCAACTCACCCCGCAGTCGATCCGCCATCGCGTTCAATGCCTCGGCCGCGCGATCGACGAGTACCTACGCAATCACCCGGCCATGTTCATGCAGAACCCGACAAAGCTGCTGCCCAAGGGATACTCGACTTACAGCGACATTGACGCCAAGCTATCTGTTGCCAATGGTGGTGAGGCAAAAGCCAATGTGCAGCGCGATCGACGCCTGCGCCCCGGCGAGGAAGAGAAGATTGTCCAGGTGCTGTCCGGCTATGAGCGCCCAGACCGGCCGCGCGGGTTGCGGCTCCAGGGTGGTAATGCGCTGCTAACCCTGTTCAAGCTGATCCTTGGTACGGGCCTGCGCCTGAAAGAGGCAGCCACGCTAAAGCGCTCTCAGGTGGATATGGACACGAAGGTCATCCGGGCCCAGAGCTCAAAGCAATGGCGGGGAAAGGTGGTGTTCCGGGAGGTTCCAATGTCGCCGGCTGTGCACCGAGCGCTCTCTGACTATCTGGAAACACGCGCCATGCTGCCAGGAGCATGGCTGTTTCCGTTCATGGAGGAAGAGGGGGTAAAGGAATACAGGACCGTCAGCAGCAGGCTGTCGGACAGATTCCGTGTGGCATTCGAGTACATGGAGATCATGGACCTCCACGAACACGACTTGAGACACGAAGCCACCTGCCGATGGCTTGAGATGAGAGACGCAAGCGGAAGTTTCTTGTTCCGCCTGGAGGAAGTGAACCGGATCATGGGCTGGGCGCCAGGCTCAGCCATGGCCCACCGGTATGCAAGTTTCAGAGCCGAAGACATGGCCGCTAAGCTGTGGCCGACCTCGGCAGGGCCGGAGGCGATTGCCGGCGGGGCTTGATTGATCTGACGTTTGTAGCGGAGTGGTCACTCTTTCCGCGGTCAATTCGGCGTCGCTCTGCTTCTATCCTGGCTCGCTCAGCCAGGTAGGCCAGCAGGTCGGCCCGAATGAAAACCCAGCCTCTCCCGATTTTGAGTCCTGGCAATTCGCCATTGCGTGCCATTTCCTCAACTGTGGCAGGCGTGCAGTCCAGCAGCTTGGCACAGTCTTCAGCGTTGATGGTGTCTGTCATTGGTACTCCAAAAAGAAACCCCGCATCAGCGGGGCTCTGGGTGGTTGATTGGTTCGCGTCATCTGTCGCGCTTGTCGCCTCGGTCGCGGGCTCGTTTACTCATTTGCAGTCCTTCATGCAGTGACTAAAGCAGCCGTGTGAAATGCACTCGGGCCGTTGGCAGTCTCGTGAATGAGATTGGCGCTTCTCCAGGGCTTCCAGCTCTGCGATGCGGTCCAGCAGACCGATTACCAGCTCGGGGCTGGCTGCTTTGTGCCATGCCTCATTGGCCTTGGACGCATTGCTATCGCGCCAGTGGGTGTAGATGTGCTGACCATCTTTTTCGGCGGCTGCGGCTAGGACGCGCAGATCGTTGGCTTGATGTTCTGTCATTGCCATGGCTTCCATCCATTCATGATTGCGGTGACAAGTACAGCGCCGACAGCAAGCCAGAAGCCCAGCCATGCGATGCCCTCGCCAATTGCTTTAGCGGCTTCGGTGCTCATGCTTGGCCTTTATGCGCCTGGGCGCGAAAGGTTGATGGCCTGCTGTACAGGCGCTCATATCGGTAAGCCGCGTACTCCTTTTCCTTGCCAGCCATGTCATCCGGGGATGTAAACCAGCGCTCTGGTTTCAGCCATTGAGCAACTTCAATGGAGCGGTACCCGCAGTCAAACCAGCCGTCGTAGCCGTACAGCAGAAGACCACGAGTCACGGTGCCGTCCTTGAGCTTGACGATCTCAGCAACGCCAGTCTTTGAAAACAGCTTCTGCTGATACCAATGGGACTGATCAACCCACCAGCCTTTTTCAGTCCTGTCGCGGACTGTCACTTCTATTGCTTCTGTCATGCCTGCTGCGCTCCTTCCTTGGCTGCTGCCTGGGCCTTTAAGGCTTCGCGCACCGCGTCACAGATGCGCGAAAGACCGACATATTCGGGATTCGGCTCTGACGCCTGCACAGCGGCCAGCACGCCATCGGGGCCGAATACTCGATTCAGCGTTTCGCTTTCACGATAGCAATCGGCCTCAGTTTCGACATTCATGCAGACGACTTCATGCATCAGTTCCGACGCCTCGGACTTGGTTAGCCGGTCGTATTCCTGCATAGCCTTGCGCGTACCCTTTCGGCGTCCACGAATGGTGGATCGGCACAGGGCGCGCAGCGCGTCTGCACTGAAGCGTGTTGCATACAGATCGGGTGCCAGGTTGGCAATGAGGTAGCTGTTGTCGCAGCTCGCCACAAACTGCGCGATGGTGCGACCACCCATGCCACCCCAGTAGCTGGCCCAGGCCTTGCCATAACACTCGATGTTGATTCGCCCCTTGCTGGGGGCAATGTCATCCAGAGTGACCCGTATTGGGTCAAGGCGCGGCACCTCGGTGATACGCAGGATGGTGATGGTTCCGACTTCAACCTTCATGCTCACCCCCTTGTGCTGCCTGGGCGGCGCGCTGTGCTGCTTCGTGTCCCACCTTGGTCAGTCCGCGCCAGTAGTCAACCACCATGGGAAAAGGTACAACGAATCCACGACCGTCCCAATACAGCTTCTTGATGAAAGACGGCGCGCTACTCGTAAACCAGACGATGCATTCATATTCGCCATGGCGAATAGGCGGCACGGTCCGATGCATCCATGGCGTGTACCCAGCTTTACGCCTTGGAAGTCGCTTGTACTTGCGTTGCATCATTCCACCTTTGCTGCCGCGATAGCGGCGCGTTGTGCCCACCAGTCACGCGAAGGCTTCTCGGCGTTGTCGGCTTCCATTGCAACCATGAGCGCGATCAGGGCCATGCGAGTGCGGCTCGATTGACCGCCACCACCCCCGCCCGGATTGCAGAACTCGATGCTTCCGCCGCCTTTCTCGCCCCAGACGGACACAAACACATCGTTGTCAGAGTCAAAGCCCACGCGAATGTGGGCGACTTGGCTCATATCTCCGATGCGGCCAACGTCGCGCGCCTTGGGCCATGTGATTTCCGCATCCCGCGCGTCTGCCTGCGCCTGGGGTGGCACGATGACGCCGAATGCCTTGAACTTTCCAGCTATGGCCTTCAGAGTTTCGCTGTCCACTTCCATGTGGCCGCGCTTGTAGTTGCCGCTGCTGTAGCTGTGCCCCTCGGATTCAAGACTGATGCCGGAGACGGTTACATCCCTTGAGAGACTGATGGCGTAGCAGATGGCGGTCACGCCAGTGGACGGAATGTCGTTCCCGGTAAGTCCTGCGTATTGAATGCCTGATGCGTTACTGCAAATTTCTGCGCGCGCCACCTTGCTCCAGAACTCGATATGCTCATACTGGATGCCCAGTTCCAGAACGCGGCTGGCTGTCGATTTGTCGCTCGGCTTCAGATTGTCGATAATGACAAGTC
Organism: Comamonas testosteroni; assembly: GCF_000761245.1. Lineage (GTDB taxonomy): Bacteria > Pseudomonadota > Gammaproteobacteria > Burkholderiales > Burkholderiaceae_C > Comamonas > Comamonas testosteroni_C. The sequence continues at coordinate 211,647 of NZ_AWOR01000099.1, forward strand.
TTTTCACGCTGCGCCCACGCAGTTGTGCGCGAGTCTCCGGTCCTACGCCAGAAGCATCGACGAGTGCCCAGCCGTTGAGAATGAGGACGTCTGGCACCAGGTCAGGAAATGCTGCGATAGCTCCATTTGCAGCGATGACGAAATACCGATCAATGTCAGAAGGAATGGCAGCATTCGGCGCAGAGCCAAGCACGAAAACCGCCTTCTTTGAGTCCGCCTGAGCTGCCGGTGCAGATACTCCGGCCAGCAGGGCGCTAACGCGGTGTGACCATGCAGCCCATTCCTTGCCATCGGCATTGAGGATGGTAATTCCGCTGTTGTCAGTATTCGGGTGTACGGATTTATGAATAAATGCCAGCTCTTTGATGAGCGCTTCCTCCCGTGCTGCCGGGGTGGCGGCAAGCGCGGCGCGCGATGCCTTCCATGCAATGTAGGCCGCAGCGAAGAACAAACTTTGGACATTCCCTGAATCATCTATTTCATTCTGGGAAAGAAATTCATTCATCTCTGGTGAGTCTGTCCACCACACCTCAAACTCGCGCTCATCAGGCGCTGCCACGGCTGCGGGCGCTGCCTCCAAGGTCGCGCTTGAAACGGAGCCTGTTGCCTGTGCCCGGCCCTCGTCCAGGCCTGCATGCCATGCGGCTTGCTCTGCTGCGGCTGGCTCCTGAATCTGGTGCAGGCACTGGCCGCGGGCTTCAATGGCCGCTTCATAGCCCAGCACCCACATAGCCTTGTCATTGGTGTTCAAGCAGTCAGGTGCATCTGCGATCGTGATCTTGTCTTGCATATAGGAGGCTCCCAGAAAGAGAAAAGCCCGCGGCGGCGGGCTGTGATTGGTGGGTTGGTCAAGCCACTTTGCGCAGCTTGGCCTCCTTGGCGATGAGCCAGACGCGGCCCCGGCTATCTCCCGGGAAGCGTGACATGGTGCGCACCTCCAGCTTGTCGGCCTTGTCCTGGCTGGCGATCCACTTGCGCATGGCCGCGCCCAGGGGCTGAACTTCATCAGGCTCGCAGGACAGACACTGCCCGGGCTTCATCTTGGAGAACAGCTCCGCATACTTGCCTTCTGGGCATGCACGCTGGCCGGGGAAGGGATCGTTCTTGATCGTGATGAGTTCAACGTCAATGCTCTTCACGGTCTTGTGCACTTTGCGGCGCGGCTTGGCTTGGTCGAATGCGTTCATGACTGGGCATCTCCATTCACAGCAGCTGCAAACGCATCCTCTGGGGTCTGCTGCTTCTCACCACCTTCGTCGTCCTCGATGTCGCGCTGGTCCGGGTTGCCGCCGGTGCTGGGCGTGTCAGGCTTGCCGGCGCGGTAGCCCTTCTTGGCCTGGACCAGTTCGGCTGGGGCCAGCAGCTTTATGGAGATCTCGCCTTCGGCGGCCAGACCGGAGAGCTCGCCGAACAACTCGTTGTCCTGCAGCTCTTCGCCGTTGTACGAGATGGTCCACTTGATGGTGACGCTGCCGCCCTCGGAGAGCTCATATTGCAGGTTAGATACCACCACATCAGTGAAGTCGACGTGGTATTCGTCCAGGCCCCAGTCTTGGGTGAGGCGGTAGCCACGGTACTTCAGGCCCTTGCCATAGTGGTATAGCAGCGGCAACTGGGGGTGGCGCAGGTTCGGCAGCGGAATATCCAGGCCGGGGATTTCGTCCTGGCCGTCCTTGGCCGCCTTGTTGCAGTAATGGTGCGCACGCAGGCAGGGCTCAATCAGGTCGAGCAGCGTGTTCTCTCCAGTCAGCGAGCATGCCAAGTCGATGGCGCGCACCTTTTCTTCGCCGTGAAGCTCGCGGCGGGGATTGGCGTTGGTGATGACGACTGTGGTGGGGTTGGTCAGTTCAAAGGCCATGGAATCCTCTTTTCAATGAAAAAGCCTGCTGATTTAAAGCAGGCTTGCGGTGGTTGCTATTGATGTCGATCAGGTGGTGACTGCCTGCAGTTCGTCGGCCAGCTTACGGAAGCCCAGGGACAGCAGCAGCGCCAGGCGCTTGGTATTGGCCTCAGTGACCTGCACGGCTCCACGCTCACGGGTGAACGGAATGCCGTGGTGCTCCAGCGTCGCGGCGCTGATCTTTCCCAGGCCTGCTGCCTCCACCAGCGTGTTGACCTGGCCCAGCGTCATGACCGGGCTGGTGTCAGCTGCTGCTGCGCTGGCTTTTGCCGTGCTGATCGCCTGCTTGGCATCGATGCCTGCGATACCTTCCACTGCCTTGTCCTGTACGAGGCCTGCCAGATCGTCAGCCACGGGTGAGGACAGGGCCCCGGACTGCTGGGCCTGGGCAATCGCAGCCTTCTCCTGCTGGGCCTGTTCTTCGATGCGCTTGCGATCTGCCGCTGCAGCTTCGCGTTCCAGCTTGGCTGCTTCTTCCTTGCGGATCTGCTCGCGCTGGGCTTCCAGGCGGGCGGCCTCCTGCTGCTTGTGATTGCCAATGCGCAGAGCGGCCAGGGCTTGGAAGTCCTCGGCAGCCTTGGTGCCCACGGTGGCGAAGTCGGCGAACAGAGCAATCCAGTCGCCATCCTCTTGCATCAGGTGCTTGCGGTTGGCTTCCAGGCGGGCGGCCAGCTGGTTGGCTTCGTGCTTGGCATTGGTCAGGGCCACAGCCACCTTGTCGCGCATGCTGTCCAGCGACTTGAGGCCTTTGATTGCGCCGGCGAAGTCGGCAGCAACCTGGGGGAATCGGCAGGGGCGGCCGTCGATTGCTTCCAGGCGTTTCTCCAATTCACCAATGTGGCAGTCCAGATCCTTCTTGGCATCCGTCACCAGCGAAGTGCGGCGAGCCTCCTTCTCAGCCGTGACCAACTTCTCGCGGGCCAGACGCGTGGTGCGCATCAAGTTGGCCAGGTCGTTGGCGGTGCGCGTGAAGGCTTCAACGTCACTGACCTGGGCCAGTGCGCTAGCCACGGCCGCCTTCATGGCGTCTTCTCCAGACTTCAGGGCCTTGCACTCTGCCTCGGCGTCAGCGAATTCCTGGTCGGTGGATGGCTTGGCCACCATGCCGTCGATGAAAGCACGCACGGCAACGGCCACCTGATCCAGATTGGAGACCACGGCCAGACTGCCCTGCAGCTGCACGGCCACAGCGGGCAGGCTTTCAATCGGCTCGGCCACCGCAGCGGCCGGGCGATCGGCATTGGGATCGTAGGCCGCCACATCCTTCTCCAGTTGCTCCCAGCCGGCGATGAGCTTTGCGCGCAGTTCAGCGTCGGGTTCGTACCAGCAGTGATATTCCTCCACCAGGAGCCATTCGCCTGTCGATTGATTCTGCTGCCATCGGCTGGCCATGAACAGGATGCGCTCGCAGCCGGAGACCATAGCCTGCTGCTCCAGCTGCACCCGATACTGCATTGGGAGGTCATCTCCGTAGCATTCGTTCGCCAGTAGCTCGCGCAGGTCGGCATTGAGCGTCTTGTGCTCAAAAGCCGTGTCGTTCATGAAGGTCAGGCCGTCGAAGCTGGCCGAGTACTTGCCACGGGTTCCGACACAGGGCGAGAGGTCTTCGCCGATGATCTTCTCAGCCAGCGGCCGGGCCAGGGCTTCGAACTGGTGCCCATCGTTGAAGCGACGCTGAGTAGCCGCATCCACTTCAGGCACGATGCCAGTGGCCAGTTCCTTGATCAGATCAGAGCGCTTCTTGTACGAGCTGCAGCCCATCATGGCCGGCGCGTCACTGGCGTTGAAGTGGTTGCGGCGGTGGGTATGCCATTCGGCGCTGCCCTGGACAAGATTCACGAGTTGCATGGTCATGCTTGCTCCAGTTCTGCCACGCGGGCATCGAAGATTTGAGAGATTGCTGCGTGCTGGTCTTTGTCAGTGACCGCTTCCAGCAGGTTGCCGAGTTCGTAAAGCTTTTCCAGATCGGTGCAAGCTTTGATGTCTGCTTCGAGCTTGACCGGGTCCACCGTGGGCGCGCCGTCTTCTTGGGACGCCTTCTGGCGCTTTGCCACTTCATCCCGCAGTTGCTGCTCTTGCTCTGCGGTGACCTTGTATTTGCTGTTGAGCCATGCCAGCACGTCTGCGAGCGGCTTGCCGGCGGCGATGCCATCCACCCACTTGCTCAAGCCTACCGCCCAGCGATCTGCGGCCCACTCGGGCTGAACCACTTCAGCTTGGCCCATGTGGCGCTCGCCTTGGACTGCTGCTGGCGTGTCGGTGGGAATGTCCTGCAGTTCCTCAGCGATAGGCATGCCGCGCAGCACATCGGAGAACACGTCGCGCAGTGCGAAGGCCCGGGCGCGCATCTGGCGCATGCGCTTGGGGTACTGCGTCCATGGGCCTTGTTTTCCAGCAAGGCCTGCCTTGCGGGCGTCGTCCATGCTGAAGCTGCGGACCTGCTCTGGTGCGCCCTTGCGCTTGACTCGGCAGAAGGCGGTCTCACCATCATCGTCCTCGGTGACGTACTCGCAGACCGGGCTGGCCATGACCAGGGCAATCATGGCGTCACCCCAAAGGGCAGGGCGGCCATTGATCACTGCCAGGTTCTGCAGGGACTGCAGCGGCTTCAGGCCCAGCTCGCTACCCCATTGCATGGCAATCAGGCAGTTGCCCGGCTTGCCCTTGAAGTCCTTGGGCACCAGATCGCTGTCGGCCAGATACTGGGAAAATGTCAGCGCCTGGTCGAAAGTCTGAGGGCTCAGGTCAAACTGGCCGGCGGGCCGCAGAGCTGTCGATTGCTGAGCGGTGAGAGCGTTGCTCATGAAAACCTCACTTGAGTGATAACGGCGAGAAGGGAGGCAGCGCTGCTGGCCACCCACAAAAGAAAAGCCCGGGCGGTACCGGGCTTGGTGTCTGTTTTGCTCATGGCTTCCTGGCTAGGGCGAAGAAGGCGAGAGCGATGAAGAGCAGGGCGGCGGGGATCATTTGGTCTTCTTCTTTTCGAAGTTGACTCGAATCGAACCGACGCCAAGATCAATTACCCAATCCCGAAGGCTGGAAGAAGCGGTAATCCCGAACTTGAAGGCCCAGCCACCGCCGAATCGCCCCATACCTTTCACTGAGAACGGATTCCATCCGTATCGCTGTCCGGTGGTTTTATCCAGGTTGCTTGCCCAATGGCCATCAACACGCTGCCAAGGCCATCCTCTTGCTGTGATCTTCATGATTTCTCCTTGAGGCACATGACCTCTTTTTCATTCAGCCACTCGGCATGCATCCCCGGGCACAGCCACGCGCCGGCAGCTGCACGTTTGAGATCGGCGGCGGTCGTGGCCGGAGAGTCAGCCGCCTGGGCGCTGCAGCCGGCCATCCCGGCGCACACGAACAAGGCAAGCAGCACCAGAAACAACAAAGCCCGCGTTGGTGCGGGCTTCTTGCGGCGCGGGAGGCGCTGGAGTTGGATGGGAGAGGGCATCACGCTTTCTCCTTTTTCGTGGGAAATCTGATCTGCATCGCTTGACGATGTGCCCAGCCTGCATTGTTCCAAGCCTCTTTCCCTGCAAGTTCATAAGCCTCATTTGATCCAAGGCCTTTGCAGTAGAACGTGACGCTATGGCCGGATCCGACATAGAGATCCGCCATGATTTTCCGAGCAAGATTTTTGTTCTTGCTGCCGTGATCTCTTACCCGGCACTGCACATTACCTGTGCTGTTTGTTGTGTGTGGGTAGAACAGGATTCGCACGCCTTCAGCTGTAAACGTGAAGGCTTCGTAATCCTTGGTTGACCAGGACAATTCACCGCCCTTGTCTTTCAGGATGAGCTGCGCCATCAGGTATTCATGCTTGAACGGCTTTTGGTATTTGCCGGCCATTGGATCTCTGCTCATATCGCCTCATACTGGTTTTCGGTTTCAGGGGCCAGAGCAGCGCGGATCTGCTCGGGGGACAGCGGCTCTGCCATCTGGGCCAGCACCTGCTGGGCGCAGAACTCGGCAAGGGCAGGGTGCTGGGCTACTCGTTGAGCGGGTGTCATTGAAGGTCCTCCTGGTGGTCGGTGTAGATGGCAAAGGCGTGGAGTTTTGCGAAGTGGTTGGCGATGGCCTCGCGTAGGGGCTGGGCCGCAGGGCTGACCATCAGCTCGGCAAAGGCTGCTTGCGTCGCGTCGTCGCTGGCTTCCATGGCCTGATACAGCAGCTCGTCTGCGCTCATTCCGCCGGCGAAGGTGTATTTGTCGAACCAGTCTCCAGGCTTGACCACCTTGGCGAACTGGCGAGCCACGATGTCCGGCGCCTGGACGGCAGCAGTCTGGTGCAGAGCATCGGCAGCCTCTTCCTCATCGTTCCAGCGCTCGGCGTCTGC
>NZ_AWOR01000100.1 GCF_000761245.1 Comamonas testosteroni
AGTTCCTGCCGGGTCTTCCCCAGCTCTCGCTCTATGGCTGCCATACGCTCGCTTCCTTTATCAAACCGGTCGTTGATCTGCTGCCTTGTCAACGCTGGCAGCTCATTGCCGTAATCGTCCATAGCCCTCCCAGGCACGAAAAAAGCCCGCAGTGCGGGCTATGTGGTTCAGTTATTGAGGCAACGGATCTAATCCGCCGAGGTCTTCAAGGCGTTTCAGTCTGATCTCCATGCGGCTGCTTCTACGTCGTTGATACGCAGCCTCAAGGAAAAGGCATTGATCCGGGCGTATGCCCCAACGATCACCTGCTGCAAGAACCAAGCGCTGCTCACCTGTTTCATGCAGCTCTTCTACTCCTGACTGGTTGAAGCGAGACTCCCGAACGGACTCGTACTTATCAGGCCACGAGTCATAGCAGAGAAGCCCGTAGCGCGTGCCATCCAGCCCTCTGGCAATAAAAGCATCGCGCACCTGCTGTGCGATCAGGCCATAGTGCACTCGAGCAGAATCACCCTTTTCCGCGACCATATGCAGCCACCGGTAGGCAATGAACTGAACATCGCCCCAAGCATCCAGAACCTCATCAGAAATTTTCTCGGGCTCAGTCTTTTCTCGGCTGTCTGATGTGTTGATTGTCCCCGTGCCGGCGTACAGCACAGAATAGCGCAGACTTGGTTGGCCCAAAGCCACTGTGTTGTCCAGGCTTGTGACCACACTGTCAGTGCCGAATTGAATCCAAGCCGTTTTGGTCAGGCCCAAACGCAACCTGTCGCTGCTGTCAAAAGAGAGCGTTCTGTACTCGCCGTTCGATTTAAACAGCTTCACGCCAGAGGCGGATCCACCTCCAATTGCGTGAAAGATGTCACCATCGCCTGTGAATCTGAATCGATCAGATGAGAACAGCGTACTGGCAGGCATTGTGGCGATCTTGTACCGCCACTCGTAACGACCCGACATAGTGCCGAAATACATGCCCAGTGCGGGAGCATGCAAAACATTGCTGTTCGCAGATGCATCTATGGATTCTCTTCCAGTTATATAGGAAGATTTGTCAAATATATCAACCCGGTTACCGGGGTGCTTTATCTCGACAAAGTTTCTGACTGCCCCTAGGGCAAACGTAGCCAGATTATCTGTGGAGTATTGAGCAAACGTTGAAGCGTAGTTGTTCTTCGCAGAAGGCAAAAACCTTATAGGGTATGGAACATATGTGCCGCCACTTGGTGATGTCCCTGATAAACCGCTAATCAATACGTCAGTAAAGGCGTTGTTTTCACCATCAGTTGTGATTGCTCCAATCTGTGTACCTTCTGATCCCGCGCAGTCAACTATTGCCCCATTGAATAGATTGTTGTCTCCATCGCCAGCATGAAGCCCGAAAGAAGATGGATTTCTTGCGATGATGTTCGAAAGAATATTGAGAGTTGGATTGCTCGATGTCTCAGAACCAAAGGTGACACCATTAACACACCCGTCAGCAACCACTGACGAGACGACATTGTGAGTTGAAAAATCCTTCAACTCCACAGCACCAAACCTCCCAAATTCCTT
>NZ_AWOR01000101.1 GCF_000761245.1 Comamonas testosteroni
TCCATACGCCGTCGGCCTGCCCAGCGCTGGTGGCCCTCGCGACACCCGGAACTTCGCCGTCGCAGGAACTATTGGCGCTATCTGCCTTACGCGCTCATGAGGAGATGGATCGTCACAAGCGTTACGTGTGCGGCTGGCTCAGTAGCAGCGCCCCCTCCCAGGCGCTAAGTGCCCACATCGTTTCGCTCGGGCTACTGCCCTCGAAGCAAGGCCAAGTGTTTTTCCCGATCCATGAGCCCGTTCGGCTGGAGTTGTTGGCTGGCACCTTCGACAAAAATGAGGGGCCCTGGTGGCCAATTCGACGCTGGTTCCTGCCCACAAGCAGCGGTGCCGGCAGCGTATTGGTGGGCGCGCCCGAACGTCGCACCGTACCGGGCAGCCACACGACGGCGGTACAGCAGGACGCCCCCTTGGTTGCGGCCTTGTTGAGCGGTTGGCGTCGCGCACTCCAATTGCCGCTGGCGTATGCCCCGGCTCGCTGGAGCGGCCCTACTGCGCTGCCGCCCCAAGCGGCGGCACAAGCCTATATCCATATCCAGCAAGCCCGTCAGCTTGGGCTTAGCCGCCAGGACGACATCCTGACACTCGCCTTGCATCGCCTGATGCTGCATCCGCATCTGCACCAGCACACCGGCTTTCGCGCCGTGATTGAACAAGCGGTTCAGGGGCAAGCGCCGCTCAGCCAACTGCTGGTCCCCTACAACGACATCGCCTTGCAAAGGGCAGTGTCGGACCTGACCTATGCCGGAGCACCTCAATGACCTTGGGCACACAACTGGGCATCGTTATAGCCGAAACCGCCGTTTCAAACGATCAATGCAAAGCCTGCCAACGTAAAGGGTTGCCCATCCTGCCATTGCGCCACGCACTGGTGCCGCGCTCACCGAATGAGCCAGTGCGTCCGGATACCGTGCATATCGATACGCGCCTGGGCTTGCGCACCTTGCGCGCCGGCTACCTGTATGTCTTGCTCGATCGCAAAACCTGGCAGGCTTACCAGATCAGCCCGGACGGTTATCTACGTCAATTCAACCCCTACGCACCGCCGCCTGCCAACGAGACGCCGCTGTCCGATGCTTGCGTCGCGGCCAACCACGACTGCCCGGCCTCGTTCCTCAACATCGACACGGACAAACATACCCAAGCGTGGCTGGCGTTTGCCAATGACCCGTGGCCCGCCAGCGTGCTGGACGCCTACAAGGCCGGTCAGGCTTCAGAGCGGTTCCAGACACTCGACCTCGCCAGCGCACGCGACAACCCCGCCAGCGTTGGCCTGGCCATGACCGATGAAAACCTGCAGGTGGACAAGCAGGTTTACGAATACCAACACCACCCGACGAGCCCATTGCCCATCCCTACCGAACCCGACTGGCGTTTTTATGAGCATCCCCCGCAAGAGGCAGCGCCAAGATTCGACAGCGTGCACGGTTTCCATAGCCGCGCCCATCGCCTGGGCGCGCTGAAGGGCTTCCTGCGCAGCGCCATCCCACAGCACAAGCTCCAACAAGGCGTCCTCGCGTTTGTACTGGATGACATC
>NZ_AWOR01000102.1 GCF_000761245.1 Comamonas testosteroni
GGCCACCTAGGGTTCCGCTCTGACAGCCATCCCTTTCAAGGTCTTCGGTAAAATCCCCTGAAATTTCATTCAGGGATCCCAAACGATGTGGGCCGATGTTCTAGCGCGTTTCGAGAAAAAAGCACCTGCCAGCGTCATGGCCAAATTGGCGCTGGAACAAGCTATTGCCCCTGAGTGGGTCGATCAGGTCTTCGAAGAACATCGGCAACGGCAGTATTCTCGTGAACTACTGTTCTCGACCATAATCAAGCTGATGTCCCTTGTTTCATTGGGCTTGAAGCCATCCCTGCACGCCGCCGCGCGGCAACTGGAAGATCTCCCTGTCAGCTTGGCGGCGCTTTACGACAAGATCAGTCGTACTGAACCCGCGCTATTGCGCGCTCTGGTCACCGGTAGTGCGCAACGACTGACTCCAACCATCAAAGAACTGGGTTGCACGACGATGCTGCCGGACTGGCAGGTTCGCGTGGTAGATGGCAATCACCTGGCATCCACTGAGAAGCGTCTGGGGGCTCTACGCCAGGAGCGAGGTGCGGCTCGTCCCGGTTTTTCGGTAGTGGTCTACGATCCTGATCTCGATCAGGTCATCGACCTTCAGGCATGTGAGGATGCCTACGCCAGCGAGCGCGTTTGCGTGTTGCCTCTGTTGGCTAATGCTGAACCGGGCCAGGTGTGGCTGGCTGACCGACTCTACTGCACGCTTCCGGTAATGGAAGCTTGTGAGCAGGTCCAGACGTCCTTTGTCATTCGCCAGCAAGCCAAACATCCACGCCTGATTCAAGAGGGTGAGTGGCAAGAATCCGTGCCTGTGGAAACAGGCTCTGTGCGTGAGCAGATCATCCAGGTCAGAGGCGGTTACCAATGTCGGCGCGTCGAACTGACGCTTCATTCGCCAACAGACTCGGGTGACAGCAGCTTGATGTTCTGGAGCAACTTGCCTGAAAGCGTCAGCGCTGAGCAGATCGCGCAACTCTATCGCCGCCGCTGGAGCATTGAAGGTATGTTCCAGCGACTGGAAGCGATCCTGGAAAGTGAAATCGAAACTCTCGGCAGCCCAAAGGCCGCCTTGCTCGGGTTCACTACGGCAGTGTTGGCCTACAACGTCCTGGCTGTACTCAAGCGAAGCGTGGAGCAAGCCCATCGGGAGACCCAGCCTGATGGCTGGGAAGCCTCGATCTATCACTTGGCGGTCCAGGTCAGGAGTGGTTATGAGGGAATGCAGATTGCACTGCCCTCGGAATATCTTCCCGCCATCCCTGTGGAAAAGTTGGCCCAGCGTTTGTTGGAGCTGGCCAGAAACATCCAACCCAAACAAGTTGCGAAAAGTCCCCGCGGCCCCAAGGTGCCTAAACCCAAGACATGGGTGCAAGGCAAGGCGGTGAATGCGCATGTTTCAACGGACAGGGTAATCAAGGCTGCCAAAACGAAAAGACCTTGAAAGGGCTGGC
>NZ_AWOR01000103.1 GCF_000761245.1 Comamonas testosteroni
AGGGGTTGTACGCCGGAATCCCAGAAATTTCCGTCAGCCCAGCTCCAGTCCCGCCACGAGCGCATCCAGGTCGATGAACTTGCCGTCAGTCTGGAAGGTGTAATGCCCGTTCAGCAGGATGTGCCGCCAGGCCGCTGGCGACATCTGCGTGATCAACGCCAGCGCCTTGGCATTGCCAGCTGCCTCGTACTTCGTCAGCAGCAGGGACAGGATCGCCGAGTTGTAGAAGATGATCGCGTTGCCGATCAGCCTGGCGCACTGGTTGCTGATCTCGATTTCGATGTCGGTGCGGCCGGTCAATTCCTTCTTCCCACCGACTTGGGCGATGGTCGAGCGTAGCTGGTGATAGGACTCAATGCGGTTCTGCGAGCGGTGAACATTACGCTCCAGTTGCGGGTCGCGCAGGTAGCGCAGTGTGTAGATACTGCGGATGAGCTTGTCGAACTCGAAGATTGCGCGCCGCGTCGGGTTCGGCGCCGTATAGGTGCACAGCTTGCGGATCAGCGTGCCCTGCGTCATTTCCTTCAGGCCCAGTGTGGCGACGATTCGGTCGATGTTCGCCTTCTCACCGACGATGAGTTGCCGGTCGATCTGGCCAGCCGGCCGGATCAGGCATTTCTCGTACAATGCCAGATCATCGGCGCAATACAGCTCCTGCAACTGGTCGTCGAGGTCGGTG
>NZ_AWOR01000104.1 GCF_000761245.1 Comamonas testosteroni
GCTCGAAACGAAGTCCGAACCAGTGCAGGATGGCGAAGTTGGCCTTGTTGATGCTGTGCATGTCGCCGGTGATCGCGCTCGGCACGATGTCCGACGTGTTGCGGTACCAGATGTCGAACACGTGGTGAGCCTCGTACTCGTGTGCGCCTATCAGGTAGCCGTTCAACGGCACGTGATTGCACAGCAGCGTGTAGGCGACGACGCCCTTGCCGCGGCCGAAATATTTGCGCGAGTAGCGCGCCTTCACAGTTGGTCGCTCGACGCCGAATTTCTGCCCATCAACGGCACCGTACAACGAATCGAGGTCGAACGAGTAATGCGGGAAGATCGGCAGTGCGGCGATGGCGTTGCTGATGCAATCGTTGGCCACATGTAGCGTCGCCTGGCGCAGGTACTGCTGGTAGGTACTCTCCAGGACGTGGTACGGGATGTCGCTGGTACGTGCCATAACCTGGTTGCCGTGGTTCATGGCTTGGGCAATGATCACCGCCATCAGACTGTCGGCGTCGGCTACCTTCTTCGCATAGCGTGGCTGCAATGGTGTCAGCGCCGACAGGAACTGGCACTGGCCGTTGACGAAGCGAAACACGTCGGCGACATCGCAGTATGGCAGTTGCTCGTAGAGAGCTTGCTCGCGCGCCTTCTGGTTCTCCCCCTTGGGCTTGCGCCAGGTCAGTCT
>NZ_AWOR01000105.1 GCF_000761245.1 Comamonas testosteroni
AGCTAGAGTCTTGCCCATAGCGGCCTCCTAGATTAGGAATCACGCCCACTAATTGTCATACAGCTGTGCTGTACGTGGATCTTCCATCACAGATGTTACAAGCGAGGGGCGAGTGACTTCAGGTGCCAAACTTGACTGAACCTCGGTGGGCGCTGAAGCGGGAGTGGTGGGGCTACCTTGTGCCGAAGCATCCGGCCCGTAGTTGTTGCGGCGCTCTTCTACTGTCATGGATTGCGGGCATTTCGAACCCGTGATCTCCAGTGCCACGCGAGCAGCGGGATCCATGCAGTCCATTGCCAGCGAGGCTGCCTTCATGCCCTTGTTCCAGAGCTCACGGCTCATTTTCAGGCGCTTGCAATGCTCGTCCGTCCAGGTTGTGCCGAAGCTCACGCCAAAGCCGGGGCCGTTGGCACTGCCGCTGCTGCTGCCCATGCAGGTGTCATTGCTGGTCGTGAGGTTGGGGCCGTTCACGCTGGGAACGTTCTTCATGGTGTACGTGCCTGTGTACTCCACAATGTTCTTGGACGTACCGGACACCGTATTGTTCAGGTTCTGGGTGGTCGTGCCGTTCGTTGTTATGTTTTGATCGGAGGTCGAAGTGGATCTGCTGTCCATCGTGGCGACAGATCGACTTTCTGCCGGAGCAGCAACTGGATTGACAATGGTGACCGACTGATTCTGTTGCGCTCCCACGGATGAGGAGTTAGAGGAGCTTTGCGCGCTGCTGTCGGCACTTTGCGCATAGCTGCACAAAGGAACGCAAAGACTTAACAGAGCTATGGAGAGTTTCATGCTTTGCTCCTACGTTGCCCGAGCCCGGCCAGGCAGCCAGACCCGGGGCAAACACAACTATCTTGGGACAGCTGCCTTAGTTGGCATTGGCAGTAGAGCCTGCACCAGCAGTACCGGAGGTGCCACCACCATTGGAGAGGTAGCCAGCGTTACCCCAGGAGCCGGCATTCTGGTGGACGGTACCCACAGAGCCTGCGTTCGAGGTGGTATTGGTCAACGAGCCCCAAGGTGAGGAAACGGCTCCCGATGTGGCGTTGTAGCCAGAAGTGGTGCCAGCATTGTTGTTGATGTAAGCCAAGCCGCCGCCAGGGCCGGCGCCAGTTGCAGCAACATTCGCGGTCTGAGAAGAGGCGCCGCCGAAGGCGGTACCGTTGACGGGTCCTGCGTTATAGCCGGCCGCAGCAGCCGAGCCCGCATTGGCATTGGTAGCCGCTACGCCGCCCGCAACACCATTGCCGGTGGTTGCGGAAAGGCTCTTCACATTACCGAAAGTAGTTGCGCTACCGCCGACAGCTGC
>NZ_AWOR01000106.1 GCF_000761245.1 Comamonas testosteroni
CCAGGTGCAGCGCGACTACACCTTCACCCACCCGCGCTACGACCAACAGCACACCGCCACCGGCGACCAGGACTTGAAAAACCAGCACAAGGACTACGAACGCTACGACTACCCAGGCCGCTACAAACGCGACATCGCTGGCAAACCCTTCACCAAGACACGCCTAACGGCGCTACGCAACGACGCCAAGCTGGCGCATGTGGAAGGCGACGATGAACGCCTGCAACCGGGGTTGGCCTTCGACCTCAACGATCATCCCCGTGAGGACTTCAACGACCGCTGGCGCACCATCGCCATCAAGCACGAAGGCAAGCAACACACCAGCTTGCAGGAAGAATCCTTTGGTAGCGGCCTCGGTACCTCTTATTCGTTGAAAGGCAGCGCCATCCGCTGGACCTCGGATTGGAAGGCGCCGCTGCGCCCCAAACCCTGCATCGACGGCCCGCAGATTGCCACGGTGGTCGGCCCGCCAGGAGAGGAGATTTATTGCGATGAATGGGGTCGGGTCAAGGTGCAATTCCCGTGGGATCGCTCGGACAAAAACAACGATCACAGCTCATGCTGGATTCGTGTAGCGCAGGGTTGGGCCGGTGCGACCTGGGGCGCCATGGCCGTGCCGCGAATCGGTCAGGAACTGATTATTGGCTATTTGGATGGCGATCCTGACCAGCCCATCGCCACGGGCCGCACCTACCGCGAGACCAATCTGCCGCCGTATGAGCTGCCCAAACACAAGACGCGGATGACCATCAAGAGCCAAACCCATAAAGGCAATGGCTTCAATGAGCTGCGTTTTGAGGATGAGCTAGGGCACGAGGAGGTGTTTATCCATGCTGAAAAGGACAAGAACGTTCATGTCAAACATGACAACACAACGTTTGTAGGTAATAACCGCAAAGAAGAAGTAGGCAATGACGAGCAGATCACTATCGGGAACGACCAGTCCCACGTGATCGGCCGGGACCACACGCTCTCGTCGGGACGTGACCATGAGACAACTGTCGGTCGGGATCGCAGTGAGCGGGTCGGCAATAACCGCTACGACACCACAACAGCCAACCACCACAGCGAAGTGGGCGGCCACTGCCAGCAAACGATCTCGGGGCAACATCGTCTAACTGCCGGCCAAGGCATACACCACACCACCACGGTCTACCAACTGCAAGCCAGTGAGCGTGTGGTCTTCCAAAGCCCGGGAGGTAGCCTCACGCTCGACGCGCAAGGCATTCACCTCAATGGCATAGCGATAACCCTGCGTGGCCCGGTCAACGCCACAAACCCATGCAAAGGCC
>NZ_AWOR01000107.1 GCF_000761245.1 Comamonas testosteroni
CTGGCCAAGCAGTCGTCCACCTTGTACGCGACCAATCTGCTGCGCCTGACCGAAGAGCTGTGCAAGGCCAAGAATGGCGTGGCCGTGGTGAATATGGAAGACGATGCGATCCGCGGCCTGACCGTGGTCAAGGACGGCGAAATCACCTGGCCTGCTCCGCCCCTTGCCCAGGCGCCCAAGCCAGCCCCCAAACCGGCCGCGGCTGTGGTGGAGCAGAAGAAAAGCGGTCATGGCCATGGCGCTGCCGGCCCGCTGCCTGCCAAGACCTTGGCCATTATTTTTGCGATTGCCGCCGTGGCCTTCTGGTTCATCGGTGCCTACGCGCCTGCGGCCTTCCTGGGCCACTTCACGGTGTTCGTGCTGGCTTGCTTCATCGGCTACATGGTGGTGTGGAATGTGACGCCTGCGCTGCACACGCCGCTGATGAGCGTGACCAACGCCATCTCCAGCATCATCGCCATTGGCGCTCTGGTGCAGATTGCACCGCCTGCAACGGCGGGTACAGCTCGCCCTGATGATTTGATTCGTTGGCTGGCCTTTGCAGCGCTGGTGCTGACTGCCATCAATATGTTTGGCGGCTTTGCCGTGACACGTCGCATGCTGGCCATGTTCCGCAAATAAGAAGAACGAGCACAAGAGAGAAACACCATGTCCCAAAGTCTCGCAACGGTGGCCTATCTAGGGGCTGCCATTTTGTTCATCCTCAGCCTCGGCGGCCTGTCCAACCCCGAAACCTCGCGCCGCGGCAATCTGTTCGGCATGGTCGGCATGGCGCTGGCCGTGCTGGCCACCGTGTTCGGCCCGCGCGTCGATGCCGGCGGCATCGCCTGGATCGTCGGCGCGCTGGTGGTCGGTGGCGGTATCGGCCTGTATGCGGCCAAGGTCGTCAAGATGACCCAGATGCCCGAGCTGGTCGCCCTCATGCACAGCCTGGTCGGTCTGGCGGCCTGTCTGGTGGGCTTTGCCAGCTATGTCGATACCTCCATCGAGCTGGCGGGCGCAGAAAAAGCCATTCACGAGGTGGAAATCTACGTGGGCATCCTGATCGGTGCCGTCACCTTCTCGGGCTCGCTGATTGCCTTCGGCAAGCTCAACGGCAGGATAGGCGGCAAGCCGCTGCTGCTGCCCGCACGCCACTGGCTCAATCTGGTCGCGCTGCTGGTGGTGATCTGGTTCGGCCGCGAGTTTCTGCATGCCGAAACCGTGGCCGACGGCATGTTGCCGCTGATCGTGATGAG
>NZ_AWOR01000108.1 GCF_000761245.1 Comamonas testosteroni
AGGCCGCCTTCGCGAGCAAGCCCGCTTGTATGCTAGGACTTGAAGGGAGGAGAAGGGACAAAGCCCGATTCTGACTGTTGACGCAGTACAGACCGTGGGAGATTTCGCCCCTCCTCCTTTCACCCAAGCGCCGATAAAGAATGCATCTGGCTATGACCGACGATAGGAACAAGCCTGCGCCTCTGGGTGAGCCCTTCAAGTGCTCAAAAACATAGCCCGGAGGAAGCCCCCATGGCAATGCCAGTTTCTGTCTCAAAGCCGATCGTAGGCGTTGATGTCGCTAAGAATGAGCTGGTGATTTATCACGCTGAAGCCGATCTACTGGAAACGATCGCAAACAATAAAGCTGCTATCAAAAAATGGCTGAAAACGCTGTCCTGCAAAGTGGCCATCGCAATTGAAGCCACCAACATCTACCACTTGGAGTTTTCCGATCTAGCCCATGAAGCTGGTTGCGTGGTTTACATGGTTGGAGGTTATGAGCTCAAACATTACCGCGAAAGCTTGAAGATCCGGGCCAAGACCGATGCTTTGGATGCCCAGCTGCTCGCCCGCTATTTGAGAAAGGAGGCAGACGAACTGCGTCCCTGGACACCGCCATCGCCGCTGTATCGCCACCTTCTAAGCCTGTTTCGTCGGCGCGCAGCCTTGGTTCAGGCGCGCGTCAGCCTGACGCAAAGCTGGGCGAATGAACCGCTGCTTAAGGCCTCGTTTGCCGAGCAGGTGAAGTCGATGCAGAGACTTGAAGGGTTAATTGAAAAGATGATCAGTGATTGCCTGAAAGAGGCAGGTTTGCTGGGGCAGTTGAAGCGTTGCTTGAAGGTCGAAGGCATCGGCTTTTTGACTGGCGCGCGCTTGATTGCCACCTTCCAACGGGGAGAATTCAGGAATTCAGACGCGTTTATCGCCTTTCTTGGTATGGATTTGCGCGTCAACAAGTCAGGACAGAAAGATGGTCGTCGTAGTTTAAGTAAGCGCGGCGACTCAGAGGCCCGGCGCCTGCTGCATAACGCCGCGATGGCGGCTAGCCGAACAGAGACATGGAAAGCGTTTTATCAAGCACAGAGGGCACGAGGCTATAGCACCACTCAAGCGTTGGTAATATTGGCTCGCAAGCTTGCTCGAGTGGTGTTCGCTCTACTGAAAGGGCAAAGCGAATATCAGCCAAAGGTTGGTTGAGGGTTGCCCCTCAACCATAGAATCTCCCACATTGGATCTTCAGTGGATTTGGGAAAAG
>NZ_AWOR01000109.1 GCF_000761245.1 Comamonas testosteroni
TGAATCGCCCCTGGTTTCGTAGACACCTCCAAGCCTCATAATGAGGCCCAAATAGGAGGTGCCATGAGTCGTCAGCGTTACCCCGAAGAATTCAAGATCGAAGCGGTCAAGCAAGTGACCGAGAAAGGCAAACCTGTCGCCGATGTCGCCCAGCGCCTGGGCATGTCCGTGCACAGTCTTTACGCCTGGATCAAGGTCTACAGCAAGCCCCAAGAGCAGCGTCAGCAAGACGACGATCAGCAGGCCGAACTGCGCAAGCTACGCGCTGAACTCAAGCGCGTGACGGAAGAGCGAGACATCTTAAAAAAGGCCGCCGCGTACTTTGCCAAGGAGTGCGGCTGAAGTACGCCTTCATCAAGAAGCACTCGACTGATTACCCGGTGCGGCGCCTTTGCCAAACCCTCAAGGTGCACCCCAGCGGCTATTACGCCTGGCTGGCCGAGCCTCAATCTGCCCGAGCAAAAGAAGATCAACGTCTGCTTGGCTTGATCAAACACGCTTGGCTGGAAAGCGGAGGTGTATACGGCTACCGCAAAATTCACGATGACCTGCGTGAGCTGGGAGAGGAATGCGGCCGAAATCGAGTCAGGCGCTTGATGCAGGCGGAGGGACTGCGTTCTCAAACGGGCTATCGGCGGCGTCCAGGGTTCTATGGTGGAAAACCAACAGTGGCCTCGCCCAACCACCTCGCGCGGCAGTTCAAGGTAAGTGAGCCGAACAAGGTCTGGGTGACAGATATCACTTACATCCGCACCTATGAAGGGTGGCTCTACCTCGCGGTAGTGCTGGATCTGTTCTCACGCCAAGTAATTGGTTGGTCAATGAAGCCAAGGATGTGCAGCGACCTGGCTATCGACGCGATGTTGATGGCTGTTTGGCGACGCAAGCCTCAGCAGCAAGTTATGATTCACTCAGATCAAGGCAGTCAGTTCAGTAGCTCGGATTGGAAAAGCTTTTTGAAGGCCAACAATGTAATCAGCAGCATGAGCCGGCGGGGAAACTGCCACGACAATGCCGTAGCCGAGAGCTTTTTCCAGCTTTTGAAGCGAGAGCGAATCCGACGAAAGATCTACACAACCCGTGAAGAAGCCCGAAGTGATATTTTCGATTACATCGAGATGTTCTATAACCCTAAACGCCGACACAGCAGTGCTATGCAGCTGTCTCCAGTAGAGTATGAGAAACGCTATTTCCTGAGCTTGGAGAGTGTCTAGAAAACCAGGGGCGATTCAG
>NZ_AWOR01000110.1 GCF_000761245.1 Comamonas testosteroni
TTGCATGCAAATGCAGCGGCTTTTTCGTTTTTACCGCCACACCAGCGGTCGCGAAAAGTTTTCTGAAAAAATCCACGCAAGACGGCATGAGCAGTACTCAAGCTGCTATATAATTCGCTCACTCTGAAATGCCCAGGTGGCGGAATTGGTAGACGCACTAGTTTCAGGTACTAGCGGGTAACTCCGTGGAGGTTCGAGTCCTCTCCTGGGCACCAAACACGACAAGCCGTTGCATGCAAATGCAGCGGCTTTTTCGTTTTCACTACCACACCAACAGTCGCGAGAAGTTTTCTGAAAAATCCACGCAAACCAGCATGAACAGTACTCAAGCCGCTATATAATTTGCTCACTCTGAAATGCCCAGGTGGCGGAATTGGTAGACGCACTAGTTTCAGGTACTAGCGGGTAACTCCGTGGAGGTTCGAGTCCTCTCCTGGGCACCAAATACGACAAGCCGTTGCATGCAAATGCAGCGGCTTTTCCGTTTTCATACTGTACCGATGAAGGCGACTCTGGGCGAACCGGCCTCTGCCCCACCGCACTTCCAACCCCGCGAGTCGACAAGGATCGCTCAAGCTCCAGAACGCCTTGTCGACAACTCGCAAAAAAAGCACCTCAACTGGCCTGGCAGCAACTTTGAACGCTATATAATTCAAGTCATCCTGAAAGCCCAGGTGGCGGAATTGGTAGACGCACTAGTTTCAGGTACTAGCGGGTAACTCCGTGGAGGTTCGAGTCCTCTCCTGGGCACCAAATACGACAAGCCGTTGCATGCAAATGCAGCGGCTTTTTCGTTTTCACAGCCACATCAGCAGTCGCAAAAAGTTTTCTGAAAAATCCATGCAACCCAGCATGAGCACTACTCAAGCTGCTATATAATTCACTCACTCTGAAATGCCCAGGTGGCGGAATTGGTAGACGCACTAGTTTCAGGTACTAGCGGGTAACTCCGTGGAGGTTCGAGTCCTCTCCTGGGCACCAAACACGACAAGCCGTTGCATGCAAATGCAGCGGCTTTTTCGTTTTCACTACCACACCAACAGTCGCGAGAAGTTTTCTGAAAAATCCACGCAAACCAGCATGAACAGTACTCAAGCCGCTATATAATTTGCTCACTCTGAAATGCCCAGGTGGCGGAATTGGTAGACGCACTAGTTTCAGGTACTAGCGGGTAACTCCGTGGAGGTTCGAGTCCTCTCCTGGGCACCAAACACGACAAGCCGTTGCATGCAAATGCAGCGGCTTTTTCGTTTTCACTACCACACCAACAGTCGCGAGAAGTTTTCTGAAAAATCCACGCAAACCAGCATGAACAGTACTCAAGCCGCTATATAATTTGCTCACTCTGAAATGCCCAGGTGGCGGAATTGGTAGACGCACTAGTTTCAGGTACTAGCGGGTAACTCCGTGGAGGTTCGAGTCCTCTCCTGGGCACCAAATACGACAAGCCGTTGCATGCAAATGCAGCGGCTTTTCCGTTTTCATACTGTACCGATGAAGGCGACTCTGGGCGAACCGGCCTCTGCCCCACCGCACTTCCAACCCCGCGAGTCGACAAGGATCGCTCAAGCTCCAGAACGCCTTGTCGACAACTCGCAAAAAAAGCACCTCAACTGGCCTGGCAGCAACTTTGAACGCTATATAATTCAAGTCATCCTGAAAGCCCAGGTGGCGGAATTGGTAGACGCACTAGTTTCAGGTACTAGCGGGTAACTCCGTGGAGGTTCGAGTCCTCTCCTGGGCACCAAATACGACAAGCCGTTGCATGCAAATGCAGCGGCTTTTTCGTTTTCACCCCCCTCCGGTAGCAAGCAGCACATATGAAAAAGGGAGCCTGACGGCTCCCTTTTTCATTAGCAATCGCCTCCCATCGAGGCGATATGTCGCTTACTTGCGCAGCAATTGCTTGAGTGCAGTCTGCAGGCGACGGGCAGATGCCTCATCGCTGGCACTGCCCAGCACAGTGGCCACGTCCTGACCCCAGGTCTGCTGGGGCGAAGGATCGTTGCGGCGGGTCAGCATCTGCAGCTGAAGCACACGGCGTGCCGCCAGCTGATCGGCAGGGGTGTGCACATCGGCAGCCATTTCCAGGCGCAGCAGGGCCTCTGCAGCATTGCCCTTGGGCGCAGCAGCCACAGCGCCGGACCAGGAAGAGCGCACAGGCGCCGTCACCTTGCTGCCCAGCTGCTGAGCCGATGGCAGCTGCGCAGCATCACGAGCCTGCCAGGCACCGAGCAACTGAGTCAGCGCTTCACCGTGCGCCTGAGCCGCCAGCTTGCGCAGAGCCTCCTGGGCATGCTCCACGGCATCACGCTGGGCACGGAAGGCTGGATCGGCCAAGCGCGGCCCGCGCTCCTCGCGCGCGAACTCGCGACGGCCACGGCCGGCATCACGGCTGTCGCGGCCATCACGGCCACCTCGCTCACCACGCGCTGCATCGCGGCCACGGCCGCCATCCTTGCGATCGCCAGGACGACCACCTGCAGCAGCTGCAGTTTCCTTCCTCATGCCAGGGCGGTCATCGCCACGCACGGCCACCACGGGGCGCGCCGGCTTGGCCACTGCAGCGGTTTCGCTCGCTTGCGCCTCAACAGCTTCAGACGCTTGCTCTGTCTGGGCCTGGTTTTCATCAGACTTGGCAGGTTGAGCCTTGATGGCTGCTTCGAGCTCGGCCAGCGCTGCGTGAATCTTTTGCACATCGCCGCTGGCATTGGCCGCCTCGACCGCCTTGGACGCATCCAGCACCCGACGGTCATGCTCTGACAACTCAACCGCCACCGGGCTGCGACCACCACGCTCCACGCTCTTGCGATTGAAGGCATCGTCCAGCGGCTTGCGGAATGCATCCCAGAGCTTTTGCTCGTGCTTGCGATCCAGTGGCACCACCTGGGCTTCAGCCTGCCAGCGCTGCTGCAGCGCCTTCACGGCGTCGATGCGCAGGCTGGGGGCTGCCCCCAAGGCCGTGGCTTCGTCGATCATGGCATGGCGACGCTCCAGGCTGGCCTTTTGTGCAGCCTGCAGGGGCGCTTCGGCAGCAGCCATGGCCTGCTTGAACAGCGGCTGCAGTTCGGCAAACAGCTTTTCGCCGATATGGCCGCTTTCACGCCAGCGCTCACCAAACTGGCGCAGCGCGCGCAACATGTTCTTCCAGTCCTGGCTGGCCGCATTGGCTGCAGCCCAGGCCTTGATTTCTTCGATCAGCTCCAGACGCTGAGCCTTGGCCTGCGTGCTGTCCTGACGAATCTTGTCGTGCCAGGACTCGACCACCTTGTAGGCTGCGTTGCAGGCCTCGTCAAACTTCTTCCACAGCGCATGATTGGCCATGGCACCTTGGTCGGCCTGCTTCCATTGTTCGCGCAGGCTGCGCAGGGTTTCCTGGATCTTGCGGCCACCCAGTGCCTGACCTTCAGGACGGTTGAGCAAGGCTTCTGCCTTGGCCACCAGATCCTCGCGCAGTTTCTCGGCCAGTTGGCGCTGCCAACCCTCGGCTTCACCGGCGGCCAAAAGGGCTTCATGCACTTCGCCTACCAGCGCCTCGTCCACAAAGCGGCCATGGGCCTTGATGGCTGCGCGCATGGCTTGCACGGCTTCGGAGCCTGCCTTGCTGTTGCCGGCTGCAGTTTCCGCTTTCAGCGCCTGCAGGGCCTGAGCCAGGCCAGCCTTGGCTGCTTCCACCTGCTCGGGCGTGGGCTTGCCACGGGCGGCAGCGGCTGCGCGCGGGGCGGCGGGTTTGGCCACTTCCACTGCAGCGGCTTCGGGAGGCAGACCACGAGCCACGCGGATTTCGTCGGCCCAGACGGGGACCGTGGGCAACGGCGCCGCCTCGTCGGCGGCAGCGGCCTCGGTCTGTGCCAGTGCAGACTGGAAAGCATCCCAAACCAGTGCCAGTTGTGCGGAGGCTGCTTCCAGCTGAGGTGGGAAACGACCGTCCACACTGCTCCAGCTGGCGTCGCCGGTCAGTTCCTTGGCCTGCTCCTGCCAGCGCGCGACATCAACCCCCAGGGCGCCCAGCACCGCCGTGGCATCCTTCCAGGACTTGGTGGACAGCACTTCGATACGCTGCGCCAGCAGCAGCGCCACTTCGCGCTGCACCTGGGTGCGATGCTGCAGGTCTTCCACAGCCTTCACTCGCTCGCCCAATCGGGCCTTGAACTGCGACAGAGGCTCGCGCGACAGCGCGGCACCGGCCTTGGCTGCATCACGCTGCCAGGCAGCTGCAGCTGCGGCATCGAAGGGCTCTGCAGCCAGCAGTGCCTGAGCCTTCTCGGCCCATTCCACGGAAATTTTTTCCTGATTCGCGGTGCGACGGATTTCGTCAAGGCGTTCGCGTACGGCACGGGCAGCACTCTTGTCGCCCTTGCTCAGTTCCTTGTGAACGTCCTGGAGTTGCTCGACCGTGGGCTGAGTCGCCAACCAGTCGCGAATGCGCGCGGCGCGATCACCCGACGTCTCGGCGGAGAAAGCACCACCCGTCAATGCATCCAGCGGATGTTGCTCAGTATTCTTGGCAGAAGCCGGGTTCACTTCAGATGCATCAGACATGGTGCTGCTAGGAGAAATAGATGTCATGTAAGGGTCAGAAAATGCTTGGCAGCCAGCGCAGTCAACGCTGCAACGGGCCGGTGCCAACCCACATGAGGGCAGACTTTCCAAGCGCAAGCCCAGGCACATGAGCACCTGGGCAAACCGGTATTTTCGCCTTTATTTAAAGGCAAGCCAAAAAATGCGAAATCGCAAGGTGTTTTGCAGCACTTTCATCACTGCGCAGACAGGCTCAACTGGGCACGTGGCGTCCAGTCCTTGTCCTGCGCATCCAGCTTGGGAGCACCCAGGAACAGACGCTCCAGCGGCAGCTTTTGCGTGGCCAGATAGTCTCGCACAGCCACGCCGCGCGCCAGCGCCAGCTCGCGCATGGCATCGTCGGGCACTTTGATGCTGGCCACCAGCAGCGCCGTCATCTGGTCGGCTGGCAGGTCCTTGGCCATTCCGACCATGTTGCGGGGCTTTTTGATGTCGGCACGACCGTAGACGGCCTTGAGCAGAGCCGGGCGCTCGGCTTCGCTGAACTCCATCACCTCGTCGCCATTCTTGCCTTCGCGAATCACGTTGCGGCGCTTTTGGGCCAGCAGCAGACGGTCCAGCTCTGCAGTCTTCCAGGCCTCCTTGTCTTCGGCTTCACGCGACTCGCCCACCACCGTCATCTTGAGCGCGGGACGGTCGTTGAGTGCCTTGACGATCTTGGCCAGCTGCTCCCTGGCCTTTCCATCGAGCCTGGCACTGCCCGGCGCAAAGTTGACTGCACCCGACTCGTCGCCACCCGAAAACGCTCCCGACAACAGCGCAAACGGCGCGGTCACGGCCTTCATGATGATGTTGCCGATCACCTTGAAGATGATGGGCGCCAGACGGAACTGCGGGTCGTTGAGCGAACCGCTCAGAGGCACATCGAGATCAATCACGCCGTTGCGGTCGGACAGCAGGGCCACAGCCAGCTTGACGGGCAGCGATGCGGGCGCACCTTCCACCTTGTCGCCAAAGGTCAGTTGGCGCAGCACCAGCTTGTTCGATGCCGTGAGCTGCCCATCAGGCTGCACCTTGTAGTTCACATCCATATAGAGCTTGCCGCGCTCTATGCCATAGCCCGCATACTTGATGGAATATGGAGACAGCGGCGACAGCTCCAGGTCATTCATCTGGGCGCGCACATCCAGCGCCAGAGGCTTGGCCAGCGGGTTGACCTTGCCGCTGATATCGAGCATCGCCGTACCCTGGGCCTTGCCCTTGATTTCAAGATCGGCCATTTGCGGCTCTACCTGGCCTGCAGGAGCCTGCGAAGAGAAGGCGCTCAGACGACCGTTCAGCTCACTCAGATCGGCCGAGTAGTTGGGCTGAATGAAGTAGTCAGAGAACTGCACCTTGCCGCCCGTCAGCACAATGGGCCCGACCTTGATGATGGGCACGGGGCCGACATCTTCGGGCTTTACGGGCTCGGCCACGTGCTTGCTGAGTTCGGGCTTCTCGCCAGCAGCCGCCTGGGCGTTCGCCTCTTCGTTCTGCGCGACGGACTGCTCGGACTTTTCAGTCTTCACGATGTCCTGCAGATTGATGCGGCCGTTGCGCTGCACGATGACGCGCGCAAAAAAGTCGCTCAGCGCGGTTTCGCGCACGCTCACCCGCAGGGGCTGGGCCGGCTGCATATTCAGGTCCAGGCCGCGCACCACCAGTGTTTTCCAGGCCAGCAAATCATCGCCCAGACCCAGACCTGTGCGCGCAGCCAGTGCCTTGGCACGGTCTGCCGTGGAGTCATTGAGCACCGCCGTCAGCGCGCCCCTGGCGGTACTGGGCTTGCCCACCTCCTCCTGCACAGGAGCCGCAAGCGTGGAGCGTACGCGCAGGTCGTTGAGCTCCACATCGCCCAACACCGACAACTGCGGCCCCTTGGCATGGGCCAGATAGTTAAGCTTGCCCCGGAAGTTGCCGTCGGCACGCACCAGATCCACATTGAGCTTGTGACCGAAATACGGCTCCAGTGCATGCAGCGGCACGGCACGTGCCTGCAGCTGACCCTGAGCCGAAACAGGGGTCAGGCCCAGCAGCCCTTTGAACTGAATTTGGCCGGCCTGCACCCGGCGATTGGCCGAGAGCTGAGCCGAGACCTCCAGCGGAGTCGGCGCTGCCTTGGCCGCCAGCGGCTCGAAAGCACCCAGGCGTACGCGCAAGGCGCTCACATCCAGCTGCACGGGCCGCGCATTCCCGCCTTGCACAGGTGCGGCATCGCGAAACTGCAGCGCACCGCCATCCACGGCAATCGCTGCGAGCTTGACCGACCAGGGCTGGCCCGGCTCCGCCTTGCCGCCCTGCGTTGCCGGCTTGGCCGCAGGCAACCAACGCTCGTACATCCAGCGCCCTTGTGCGTCACGCAGTGCCGCGAGTTGCGGCTTCTGTACGGCAATGGCCTCTACCTGCACCTGCCGGGCAGCAAGATCGACCTGAACGCCGCTGACCTTGATCTGCTCGATATTGACAGGGGCCTGCTTGTCCTGCAGTTGCAGCTTGTCGGCGGTCAGCTCTGCCACCTCTGCCACGACTTTGCCATCGCCCCAGGAGATCCGGGCATCGGTGCCCAGCATGGCGCTTAGCTGCGGCTTGAAGTGCGCTTCTATATAGGGCTGCACCCATTGCAGCGGCATCTGCTCGAGCTTGAGATTGAGCCTGCCCGCCTTGTCAGTGGCTTCTCCATCCACAGCCAGCCTGGCTGCCCCTTCCACCCGGGCTTGCTCAGTCGTTTGCAGGCCTGCAGTGGCCGTCAGTTGCAAAGGCGCATTCATGGGCCAAGCCAGATTCTTGGCCTGCAGCACCAAAGGAGCCAGAGTCAGGGCTGCAGGTGCCGCGCCTGTTGCGGCATCCTGCCAATGCACGATGCCGCCTTCAATATCGAACTGCTGCACGCCGACGACCAGGGGCTTGCCAGGCTTTTCGGCCTTCGCATCTGCCTGGGCCTTCGCATCTGCCTGGGCCTTCGCATCTGCCCGGGCCGGAGTGCTGGCCTCGGCGGAGGCGGGCTCAGGCACGGCCTTCTCCAGCTGCGCTGCGGGGGCACCCGCCGGCGCATTCAACCCCAACCAGTTGATCACGCCCTGCGCATTGCGGCTGGCATGAATCTCTGGTTTGACCCAGCGTACAGTCTCCAGCGCAATCTGGTTCTGCAGAGGCTGAGCATTCTGCAGCTGCACTTCCAGCGCCTCAAAGTTCAGCAGCGGCGCACTCTGGCGGTCTTGCACTGCGACATTGCTCAAGGCCAGCTTGCCGCTGATGCTGACTACAGGCTGGTCTTTTTCCTCGAAGCTGACCTGCAGATCCGTATCAAGCACTCCCGAGAGGGGCTGCACCGGAACGCTGGCAGGCACATAGCCCAGATAGGGAGCCAGATCGATTCGATCCCATTTGAGGTGCATCGCCGTCTGACGGGTGTCGGTGAACGGCGTGCTCTCGCCCGAAGTATCGAACTTGCTGCCGTTGAGATCGAACGCCAGATGCGGCAGCACCTTGATCTCGCGCTTTGACGCCAGATTGCTGATGAAAGGAATGCTCAGCTGCAAGTCCTTGAGTTCATGCCTGCGCTGCACAAACTCGTCATTGAGCTCGATACGGCCGTCGCGCAAGGCAATGTTGTAGAGCGCAAAGCTCACGGGCTTGGACGGCTCTTCGTCATCGGGCTCGGAGAGCCTGGCAATCACGTCGTCGATATCGAGCTTGCCCAGTGAATGCTGGGTCAGGCGCACCACCGGCGCATCGACCTCGATCGCATCCAGCACAGGAGCGAGTCTGAACAAGGACTGCGCACTGGCATTGATGAAGATGCGCTTGATCTGCATCTGTGGCTCGGCGGCAGACTGCAGATCTTTCTGAGCCACAGAGCCCTCTGCATCAGCAGTTTCAGCTACTTTTTTTATCGCCTTATCGATCACCAGATCATGCAAGGTGATGGACATGGCCCAGGGCGCAAACTCGATCTTACCCACATGCACGCCGCGCCCCAGTTTCTCGGCAGCCCGTTTTTCCAGCTGGCTCTTGGCGACCCAAGGCACTACCGCCCAGAGCAGCAGCCATAACAGCAAAAGAGCAAGAACAGACCAGATCAGCCGACGAAGCCAGCGATTCGATGTGAGCAAGGACATGGGCAATTGTTATTGATACAGAGATTGAAAGCCTTCCAAGACTCTCAGGGGCGGGATCCGCCACGCGCCCGTAACACCACTGTACCTTGAGCGCACCCTGGTGTATCTAGATTGCGCTCTATATATAGATAGAAGCAAGAGGCGTTTCCAGGGAGAAGTTTGCGCTATCGGAATACCCGCCAGAGGCAGATGCGCGCGGAAAAATGCAAACAATGCGCTGCAGAAAAAGACTCGCCGGAAATGACAAAGCCCGGAAGTGGCGAAACCGACTTCCGGGCTTTACGGCCGGTACCAGACCGGGCCGTTTTTCGCGGTTCAAGGAGGGTGTGGTCCTTGCCGCTGGAAGCAACGATTGCTCCCTTTTGTGCCTCAAGCGAAGATAAAGAGCAAGTGCCAACAGCCCATGGAATCAAAGGCCTCGGCGGAGTTTGCTTTTCCTTTCCTTTGGCAAGCACCTGCAACGTGCAGGCAGATTCACTATATCTGTGCTCGTGTAGGGCTACCAGGCTTTTTGCACTTTATTTCGCCTTGATGACAAATAAAACGATGTGAGCGTATACACCTCTTGAATCCGTGATTTTTTGCTGTAATTTTTTGAGCAAACTGTACATTCATACAGTTTTTATATAATTTTAAAATCTAAAAAGTATTTTTGTTAGTGTTGACTGAATATTTAGGGCGCTTCTAGAATCCGCCAGCGCTCGAAATGAGCGTTTTTTGTTTCCGCTGCCTCACGACTGAGCAGACCGATCGGCGCCCCAAGGGGCGCTTTTAATCGGCCCGCAGCAAACCTCATCGGCCAGTTGTCCTGGTTGCACCGCGAGATTGATCCGGTGCGGCCTCGGGCGATAGCCAAGAAAGGACAAGCTATGCCAGCGTCAGGAAAATTAATCGCCTCCGCGCGAACGTTGGGCCATAAGACGGCCCACGGTTTTCTTGCTCTTACTCACAACGGTTTCGCCCTGCTGGGCTTGGCCGTGGCCATTTCGGCCCTGATTTTGATCTCTCGTCCGGACCTGCGTCTGGCCGGCGCCACCGAACTGCGCGAGTGGCTCGACACACGCCTGCCCGCCAGCACCGTTGTGGCTGCCGCCGAAGTGGAGGAAGCCCCTGCTTCCGCCAGCATCGTCGTCGCCAGCGACCGCGCCACGGCCGTCAACCCCAAGAACCTGCCCAAGGAGCAGGCGGCTGTCGCCTACTGGCTCAGCAAAAAATACCGGGTGGCGCCCGAACCGATTGCCGCCCTGGTCAGCGAAGCCTATGCCCAGGGCAAGGCCAACAAGCTGGACCCGACGCTGATTCTGGCCATCATGGCGATTGAGTCGAGCTTCAACCCGTTTGCCCAAAGCTCGGTCGGCGCCCAGGGCCTGATGCAGGTGATGACGTCCGTGCACACCGACAAGTACGAAAGCTTTGGCGGCCAGCACGCGGCCTTCGACCCCGTGACCAATCTCAAGGTCGGAGTCAAGGTGCTCAAGGAATGCATTGCCCGCGCCGGCTCCATCGAGGGTGGCCTGCGCTACTACGTGGGCGCAGCCAATCTTCCTTCGGACGGCGGCTATGCTGCCAAGGTGCTTGCCGAACACCAGCGCCTGCGCCAAGGCGTGGGTCTGCAGGCCAGCTCGCTGATGACGGCCAAGTCCGACGAAGCCACCAAGGTCTCTCACGCTCAGCAAGTGGCACTGGCCGACTCCAACCTCTAAGCGGCAGATCCCTGCATTTCTCAAGCTGGCCGCGGCCAGCTTTTTTTATGCCCCGGCTAGGGCCAGCGGGAAAAACGGGCATAGGCTCTGCAGCCATGCCGGCTCAGCTACACTAGCGGGTGTACGCAACTGGCGATAGGCGCAGAATTTTCTGCCGCTGACGTGGAATCCGGCAGACTGCAAGGTCTGTGAACCACCGGGGAGCGTACCGCCCAGGACCGCAGCGACTGCAGCCTGCAAGCGTTTCAGCCGTTCGCCTGGGCAGCCCTTGGCCTCAAGGGAATTTCTAAGTTCACAGGACTGCCATGTTTCAACGCACCGATACCGTCGCGAAAGTCGACCCCGAACTGTTTGCAGCTATTGAAGCTGAAAACCATCGCCAGCAAGAGCACATCGAGCTGATTGCCAGCGAGAACTACTGCTCGCCCGCCGTGATGGAAGCCCAGGGCTCCCAGCTGACCAACAAGTACGCCGAAGGCTACCCCGGCAAGCGCTACTACGGTGGCTGCGAGCATGTGGACGTGGTCGAGCAACTGGCCATTGACCGCATCAAGCAGATCTTTGGCGCCGAAGCCGCCAACGTGCAACCCAATTCCGGCTCTCAGGCCAACCAGGCAGTGCTGATGGCTTTTGCCAAGCCCGGCGACACCATTCTGGGCATGAGCCTGGCCGAAGGCGGTCACCTGACCCACGGCATGGCGCTGAACATGTCCGGCAAATGGTTCAAGGCCGTCTCCTATGGCCTGAACGCCGACGAAGCCATCGACTACGACAAGCTCGAAGAGCTGGCACGCGAGCACAAGCCCCGCATCATCGTGGCCGGCGCTTCCGCCTATGCCCTGCGCATCGACTTCGAGCGCTTCGCAAAGATCGCCAAGGAAGTCGGCGCCATCTTCTGGGTGGACATGGCCCACTATGCCGGTCTGATTGCTGCAGGCGTGTACCCCAACCCCGTGCCCCACGCCGACGTGGTCACCACCACCACTCACAAGAGCCTGCGCGGCCCTCGTGGCGGCGTGATCCTGATGAAGGCCGAGCACGAGAAGGCCATCAACAGCGCCATCTTCCCCGGCCTGCAAGGCGGCCCCCTGATGCACGTCATCGCCGGCAAGGCCGTGGCCTTCAAGGAAGCCCTGACTCCCGAGTTCAAGGCTTACCAGGAACAGGTCGTGAAGAATGCCAAGGTGTTTGCCGAAACGCTGACCGAGCGCGGTCTGCGCATCGTCTCCGGCCGCACCGAAAGCCACGTGATGCTGGTGGACCTGCGCGCCAAGGGCATTACCGGCAAGGCTGCCGAAGCGGCACTGGGTCTGGCTCACATCACCGTGAACAAGAACGCCATCCCCAACGACCCCGAGAAGCCTTTCGTGACCAGCGGCATCCGTATCGGTACGCCCGCCATGACCACGCGTGGTTTCGGTGAGGAAGAAGCCCGCATCACCGCCAATCTGGTGGCCGATGTGCTGGACAAGCCCGAAGACGAAGCCAATCTGGCCGCCGTGCGCGCCAAGGTGGCCGAGCTGACTGCCAAGTTCCCTGTCTACAGCAAGTAAATTCTGCTGCGCTGAGCTGTCATGAAGTGCCCCTTCTGCAACCATCCGGACACGCAAGTGGTTGAGACCCGCGAGTCCGAGGACGGGGGCTTCATCCGCCGCCGCCGCCGCTGCGGCGGCTGCGACAAGCGCTTCACGACCTACGAGCGCCCCGAGGTCAGCTTTCCGACCGTGGTCAAGAGAGACGGCCGCCGTATCGAATACGAGCGCGCCAAGCTGCAAGGCTCTTTTCAGATCGCGCTGCGCAAGCGCCCGGTGAGCACCGAACTCATCGATGCGGCCATAGAGCGCATCGAGGACAGGCTGCTCAATCTGGGCCAGCGTGAAATCGATTCCAGCCGCCTTGGCGAGCTGGTGATGGATGAACTCAAGGGCCTGGACAAGGTCGGCTATATCCGGTTTGCCAGCGTATACCGCAGCTTCGAGGATGTGGACGACTTCAAGAACATCATGGATGAGGTTCGCAGTCCCAAGGCCAAGGCCACCAGAAAGCCCCAGGCCTGACCGCCGCCATGACAAAAGCCACCCTCGGGTGGCTTTTGTTTTGTGCGCTTGACGGCAGGCATTTGCTATGAATTTATGAGCATCTAGTGCCTTATATCAAAGGATATCAGATAGGTTTTTATCTAATTTCCTTAATGAACGCGCGTAATGCGCTCCTTTAAAGGTAGCACCATCGGACCGCTGCGGCTTTGCTCGCGCACATGCTCGGCCAGGGCATCCAGATCCAGCATGCCGCCCACCACATCGATGCCTTGCGCGAAGATGCTGAAGTTGTCGCCGCCGCCGCCCAGATAGCTCTGCAGTCCCACGCGGTAGTGCTGCGACATCTCGAGCCGCCGGCCGTTCAGGCGCAGCTCGCTCACGCGCCGGCCCGCAGGCTGGCGGCGGTCGAAGCGGTAGCTGAAGCCCTCGGACACCTGCAGGATGCGCGGCGCGCTCACGGTGTTGCTGCCGCTGTCGAATTGCTGCTCCAGCGCCTGGCGAATCTGCTCGCCCGTCAGACTCATCACCATCAGCGTATTGCCAAACGGCTGAACGCTGAACAGCTGGCCATAGGTCACGCTGCCGTCTGCCGCGGGCAGCAGGTCGGCGCGCACACCGCCGGGGTTCACAAAAGCCAGTTGCGCTCCGCCCGCAGCAGCATCGCGCGTGGCAGCGAGTATGGAGTCGGCCACGATGCGCCCCATCACGCTTTCGCCATTGACTTGAGGCATGCGGCTGGCAGCTGCGGCCAGCCGCCCTGCGTCGGCTTCGGCCAGCGGCCGGACCGCAGCCTGGTAGCGCGCCACCAGCGCCGCAACGGGCGCATCGGCGTCAAAGACCGGAAACTCGGGCTGCAGGCCCACCAGACCGGCAGGGCCGCGATAGGCCTCGCCCTGCACAATATTCTGGTGCGCCGATTTGCGGCTCACGCGGCGTGTGCGCGCATCCACCGTGAGCCTAACCTCGGTCAGCAGCGTGCCGTACTGGCCGGCGCTGGTCAGCAAGAACGGCTTGCGGGCATCCACCCTGGCGTAATCGCAGATATAGGAGCGATGGGTGTGACCGGAGATCACCACATCGACTTCGCCGGAGAGCTGCTCCAGAATCGGCACGATGGCGCCGGAGAGGCCCTGGCAGCTATCGTCCTGCAGGCCCGACGTGGTGGCCCCGCCCTCATGGATCAGCACCACGATCACATCAGCGCCCTGCGCCCTCAGCTGCGGAATCAGCGCATTCGCCGTCTGCGCCTCGCCGGCAAACGTCAGGCCCCTGACCCCGCTGGGGCGCACCATATGCGGCGTGTTCCTGAGTGTCATGCCGATAAAGCCCACGCCTATGCGCAGACCGTCCTGCTCGAAGAACTTCACCCCGGTCGCGGGAAACAGCGGCCGGCCGTCGCCGCGCAGCGTATTGGCCGCGAGAAACGGGAACTGCGCTCCCTTGAAGGGCTTGCTGATCTGGCATGGCTGCTTGCTCGTGAACTTCTCGCAGCCGCCGTTTTGCATGCGCAGCAGCTCGGCCGCGCCCTGGTCGTATTCGTGATTGCCGGTGGCCGCGAAGTCCACCCGCATGAGGTTGAGCACCTCTATCGTCGGCTCATCGAGAAACAGCGCAGAGACCATGGGCGAAGCCCCGATCATGTCCCCGGCCGTGACCAGCGCCACATGGCGACTGGCCTGGCGGCGCTGCGCGATGGCTCGGGCCATATAGGCCACGCCGCCAGCGGGCACGGCAATGCTCTGCCCCTGCGCGTTCTGGGCCGTCACCGCCAGCCCGGGCGGCTCCAGATGGCCGTGCAGGTCATTGAAACCCAGCACGGTGATCTCCATGCTGGCCGGCCTTGTCACACCACCGCTGCATGCGCTCAAACCCAGCGCGAGCAGCGCAGCGCACATGGGACGGGAGGCATTGCGAAAAGCGCAACGCCAGCCTGGCGACAAGGCGCGAGACTGGCGTTGATCCGGTTTTTTGTCAGCTGCAACCATCGGACTCTCCTGAGTCAGAGGTTTTAACGCACAAAAAGGTCTGGGCGATGTCAGCCGGCCGAGGCCGGAATCGGGGCCAGGCCGCAATCCACATCGGCATTCTGCGCGCGGTGGCGCAGCGCATGGTCCATCACCACCAGCGCCAGCAGCGCCTCGGCAATCGGCGCGGCACGAATGCCCACGCAGGGGTCGTGGCGCCCCTTGGTGATGACTTCGGTGCTCTGGCCGTGCACATCGATGGATTCGCGCGGCGTGATGATGGAGCTGGTGGGCTTGATGCCGATGCGCACTTCCAGGTCCTGGCCGGTGCTGATGCCGCCCACGATGCCGCCCGCGTTATTGCTGCGGAAACCCTCGGGACTCAGCGAATCGCCATGCGTGGTGCCGCGCTGGGCCACGCTGTCAAAGCCTGCACCGATCTCCACGGCCTTGACGGCATTCAGGCCCATCATGGCGTAGGCGATGTCGGCGTCCAGGCGGTCATACAGGGGCTGGCCCAGACCGACCGGCATATTGCTGGCGTTCACACGCAGCGCCGCACCACAGGAATCGCCGCTCTTGCGCAGCTGCTCCATGTATTCCTCGAAACGGCTCACATCGGCCACGGGCGCGAAGAAGGGGTTGTGAGGCACATGCTCCCAGCTCTCGAAACCTATGGGCAGCTCGCCGATCTGGGTCATGCAGGCGCGGAACTCGGTGCCGAACTTTTCCTTGAGCCATTTCTTGGCCACGGCACCCGCCGCCACGGTGGGCGCCGTCAGGCGTGCCGAAGAGCGGCCGCCGCCACGCGGATCGCGAATGCCGTACTTCTGGAAGTAGGCATAGTCGGCATGACCGGGGCGAAAGCTCTGCGCAATATTGGAGTAATCCTTGCTGCGCTGATCGGTGTTGCGGATCAGCAGGGCGATCGGCGTGCCCGTGGTCTTGCCCTCGTACACGCCGGAGAGGATCTCCACTGCATCGGGCTCGTTGCGCTGGGTGACGAACTTGCTGGTGCCTGGACGACGCCGATCCAGATCATGCTGGATGTCCGCCTCGCTCAAGGCCATGCCCGGGGGGCAGCCGTCAATCACACAGCCAATGGCCGGACCGTGGGATTCACCGAAATTGGTGACCGTGAAAATTGTGCCGAAGGTATTGCCGCTCATAGACCGTCAATTATGCCTGCAGCGCCTGCTCACCACCGCGGCTGACTGCTGCCGGGCGGCATGGATGCATGGTCCCAGGCCACCGGCGTGTGCGAGAACCTGGCGCTGTGACGCACAGCCTGCAACTTGCCAAAGCCGCTGTCCAATGTCTGCAGATAGGGCGTGATATCAGGCTTGGCCTCTGTCCAGGCATGGCCCGCGACCTGCACCCGCCCCAAGCCACGCAACCAGTGCGCCACACCAGCCAGCGTGACACGCACACGCCAGCTCCCCCCCTGCTGCGCTTGACGAAGCAAGGCGGTCTCTATGCCAAAGGCCAGCCAGAACCCTGCACCATAATCCAGCGCCTGCATGGGCAGCGCGCGGGGCTGAGCCGAGCCATGCGCGGCGGCCTCATCCTCGTTGATGCCACTGGCCGTCTGCACCAGAGAATCAAAGCCGCGCCGCCCGGCCCATGGCCCCTCCCATCCATAGGCGCAGAGTTCGGCCACCACCAACCCGGGCCTCATCTGCAGCAGTTGCTCTGTGCCAAAGCCCTTGGCCTGCAAAGCCCCGGGGCGGTAGGCCTGCATGAAGACATGGGCACCCCCTACCAGCCTGCTCAGGGCATCGTGTCCTGCGGCCTCATTCATATCCGCATGTGTGGACCGCTTGCCCCGGCTGGTATCGGCAATAGCATCGATATTGGGCAAATGCGGGCTGTTGGCCAGCATCACATCCGCCCCATAGGCGGCCAAAGTACGCCCTGCAACCGGCCCGGCCAGAATGCGCGTGAGATCCAGTACCCGCAGCCCCGCCAGCGGCCGCTGCCCGTTCTGCAGTCCCGGCCAGGGCAATGCTGGAGCATCGCCCACCCGCTCTATCTGCACCAGCGCAGCACCGGCCACCCCATCCTCCTGGCCCAATGACTGCCACTGGGCATGGCTGCGCGATGCGGCCACCGGCAAGCCACGGAGGGCAGCCTGTGTCTCGAAGTCCTGCGCACGCCAATGGGCCAGAGCCTGAGCCACGGCCTCGCGTGGAGTGGCTGCGCCCTCGGGCAGCCCCAGCAAGGCCAGCGCCCCGTCGCGGTGATGATCGAAATTGGCATGAATACGAACCCAGCCTGGTTCGCCCACCGCCTGGCCGCAGGCATACAGACCGGAGACTGGCGCCCATTGGTCAGGCCTTCGTCCATTCAGGGTGAAATAACCACTGGACTCGAATGCCGCATGCTGGGCATCTACCGTCACCACTTGCACAGGGCGACGGGGCTGACGCAGCTGCTCTATCTGCGTGGCCGCCAGCGCTGCCGCTGCCACGCTGGCCTGCACTGCATCCACCACGGCAAAGCTGCTGACAAAGCCGCGGGCCCTGCCCGTCAACTGCAGCTGCGATAAGGCCGGTGATGGCAAACCGGCCAATTCCCATTGCTGCTGCAGCGCGGCACGAGCCCCCTGTGCGGATGCTGTGGAAGAAAAGCAAGGACTGGCTGTAGACATCGAAACTCCTGGCAAGCGCCGTAAACCCATGTCTTGCATTGCACGCGCCATGGTCCATGGCCGTCAATCTTGATTGGGCCAATCGACTGCGGACAGCGCACACTCGCCATCAACCAATCGGCAGGCGCTACGATGCAGGGCCATCACCTCTCATCGCCTGATCGACTGCCCATGTCCGCTGATATGCCCCCCTCCTCCCCATGGCTGCAGGCGGCAGAAGCTGCAGCCATGCTGGGGGTGCAGCGCGCCAGTCTCTACAGCTATGCCAGTCGCGGCCTGTTGAAGGCTCAACGACTGGTCGGCAGGCGCGGCACCGTCTACCTGCTGTCTGATGTACAGCGTCTCGTGCGTCAGCGGCAGGCCGTGCGCAACCCCGCACAACTGGCCCAATCCACCCTGGACTGGGGTCAGGCCGTGCTGGACTCGGCCATCACCCTGGTGCGCGACGGACAGCTTTACTACCGCGGCCACAGCGCCGTACAACTGGCACAGAGCGCCACTTTGGAAGAAACCGCAATGCTGCTCTGGCAGCAAAGCAGCACAGGCCCCGCCAGGGTCGATGAGGCACCGGCAAGGCAGGGGGCTCGTCACATGCCCCGTAGCGCGGCACAGGCGCTGGCCACATGGTTTGGCATGGCCACGGTGCCGCCGAATCATCTGGCTCTGCTGCACTGCATGGGAGATGTATTGCTGGGTCTGCCGCCACCAGCCAGCGCATCCAGCTCAAAGCCATCTGCGCAACCTGTGACGCTTGCGCCACTGCATCAGCGCCTGGCCGCCAGCTGGCAGATCGATGCAGATGCAGACGCCAAGGTCGATGCCGCCAATGTGCTGCGTAGCGCCCTGGTACTGTGCGCCGACCATGAGCTCAATGCATCCAGTTTTGCCGCACGCGTGGTGGCGTCCACCGGCGCCAGCCTGCACGCCAGCGTCGGAGCAGGGCTGGCCGCATTGTCCGGCCCACTGCATGGCGGCATGACCCAGCACATCAGTGCTCATTGGGATGAATGGCATGGCAGACCGCCCAAAGCCCCCCCGCCAGCCTCCTTGCTAGCCTTGCTGCAAGCCACGCAGACCGGTCAGACACCGCACTACTTGGCAGGATTTGGCCACCCGCTCTATCCTTCAGGCGACCCGCGCAGCGCCTACCTGCTGGCCCTGCTGCCATTTGACTCCCAGCGCGAAAACCTGATTGAGCAGGTCCATGCGACCACTGGACTGCACCCAAGTCTTGACTACAGCCTGGTGGCCATTGAACGCGCCCTGCACCTACCGCCAGGCGCGGCCTTTGTGCTGTTTGCCCTGGGCCGCACCGCGGGCTGGATTGCCCATGCGCTGGAGCAGCAGGCTACGGGCCAGTTGATACGCCCGCGCGCACAATACACCGGCGCCCAGCCCGCTGCAGACCTGGAGACAGCGCCCACTCAGCTCGGCCGCATCATCCGCTTCTAGATGGTTTGCCAGGCCGCAAAAAAACGGCCCGAAGGCCGCCTGACTCAGATGCAGAACTGCTGCGCAGTCATTACTCCGCGCCCTGGCGCTCGCCTTCGGGCCAGTCGCGGATATAGGCCTTGAGCATGCGGTTCTCGAAGTTCTGGCTGTCCACCACGGCCTTGGCCACGTCATACAGCGAGATCACGCCCATCAGCATGCGCTTGTCCATCACCGGCATGTAGCGCGCATGGCGGTCCAGCATCATGCGGCGCACCTCGTCCATATCGGTTTCCATGGTGCAGGTCATGGGCGCGTCGTCCATGGCGCCGCGCACGGAGATGTTCTCCACGCCGCCGGTCTTCACAAAGCCCTGGATCACTTCGCGGAAGGTGAGCATGCCCACCACATCGCCGTGATCCATCACGACCAGCGAACCGATGTCCTTCTCCGACATCACCTGCACCGCCGCGGCCAGGCTTTCGTCGGGCGACACCGTGTACAGGGTATTGCCTTTGACGCGCAGGATGTCACTAACTTTCATTGCTGTTCTCCGAATCTGTTTGGCACGCTGTGGCAGCTTTTGTCCTGCATGTGTCAGCACATGCGGCATCGCTTTGCACAGAATGCAGGTGCGTGCACAAATATAGCCCACAATGGCTTGCATTGAGAAAAACTAAAGCAATGACGAAACATATGAATTTCTACATATTCATTCGTCTATTCGACCAAATCGATCTTTGATTGCGTGCTCGATCACACATTGCGTCGATCAAAACCAGCCATGGAGACAAAACATGCCCGGCTACTCTGACCCCGGCTTTGACACCCTGAGCCTGCATGCAGGCGCCCAGCCCGACCCCGCCACCGGCGCGCGCGCCGTGCCCATCCATCTGACCACGTCCTTCGTCTTCGAATCCAGCGACCACGCGGCAAGCCTGTTCAATCTGGAGCGGCCCGGCCATGTCTACAGCCGCATCTCCAACCCCACCAATGCGGTGCTGGAGCAGCGCGTCTCGGCCCTGGAAGGCGGCGTGGGCGCGATTGCCGTGGCCAGCGGCCAGGCGGCGCTGCACCTGTCGATTGCCACGCTGATGGGCGCAGGCAGCCATATCGTGGCCAGCACGGCCCTGTATGGCGGCTCGCAGAACCTGCTGCACTACACGCTGGCGCGCTTTGGCATAGAGACTACCTTCGTCAAGCCCGGCGACATCGATGGCTGGAAGGCTGCGGTGCGCCCCAACACCAAGCTGTTCTTCGGCGAGACCGTGGGCAACCCCGGCCTGGATGTGCTGGACATTCCCACGGTCAGCCAGATCGCCCACGAAGCCGGGGTGCCGCTGCTCGTGGACTCGACCCTGACCTCGCCCTGGCTGATCAAGCCTTTCGAGCATGGCGCGGACATCGTCTACCACTCGGCCACCAAGTTCCTGTCTGGTCACGGCACGGTGATTGGCGGCATCGTCGTCGACGGCGGCAGCTTTGACTGGGAAAAATCGGGGCGCTTTCCCGAGCTGACCCAGCCCTATGACGGCTTTCACAACATGGTGTTCAGCGAGGAGTCCACCACGGGCGCCTTTTTGCTGCGCGCCCGCCGCGAAGGCCTGCGTGACTTCGGCGCCTGCATGAGCCCGCACAGCGCCTGGCTGATCCTGCAGGGCATAGAGACCCTGCCGCTGCGCATGGAGCGCCATATGCGCAACACCGAAAAAGTGGTGCAGTTCCTCGCCAGCCACCCGCTGGTCAGTCGCGTGGGCCACCCCATGCTGGAGACCCACCCCTCGCACGCCCTGGCCAGGAAGCTGCTGCCGCGCGGCGCAGGCTCGGTGTTCAGCTTTGACATTGCGGGCAACCGCAACCAGGGCAAGAAGTTCATCGAGACGCTGAAGGTCTTCAGCCATCTGGCCAATGTGGGCGACTGCCGCTCGCTGGTGATCCATCCCGCCAGCACCACGCATTTCCGCATGAGCGACGAAGCGCTGGCCCAGGCCGGCATCGGCCAGGGAACGATACGGCTGTCTATCGGCCTGGAAGACGCCGACGACCTGATCGACGACCTCAAGCGCGCACTGAAGGCGGCCGAGAAAGCTGCCTGAGAGACCTGAACAAACATGGTTGCCACAACTTCTGCATCGCTGGACTGGAAGCAGTTTGAACAGACTTTATTCAGCATCTACTGGCAAGATGCTCAGGCGTTCCTGGCCGCGAACCCTCAGGAGAGCATCTACGCACTGGCACTGAACGGCCTGTACCGTGAGGAGGACGGCCCCATTTACCTGCCCACGCTGTCTGCCAATAGCGAGCAGGCCTATTCACACATGGTGAATGCCCACGAGCCGCAGGGTCGCTTGTCCGAATTCGAGCTGGATAGCGGCCAGTTGGGCAGTCTGCGCTGGAACCCGCCGGATTGGGAATGGGAAGAGCTGGATTCGACCTCGGACGCTCAGGAGTTGGAGCAACTGGAGCAAGCCTTGCTGGCCGAGGCCAATAAAAGCACGCCTGCCCACTGGTTGCGTACCGAAGCGCACCTGATCAAGGCGCTGATCCGCATCTGCAAGCAGCTGACCAAAGCCTGCCAAAAATCGCCCTGGGCCAGCCAGCTCACTGCAGAGTTTGCGGTGCTGATCTACGTGCAAGACACGCAGGAATGCGAAGCCATGGCACGCGAGAGCATGGGGGAGGCGCGCTTTCTTGCATTGTTTCCCAGCCATGACCAGCAAGCGCAAAGACGCGCCAGAGTTGCCGCGCTCTCCCCCGCTCAACAGCTGCAATACCATCTGAGCTGTCTTGAAGGTATCGGGTGCTCGGAACTGGGACTGAGCCACCAAGAGGCGCAATTGCTGGGCGAAGAGGCCGAGACTGCGCTGCTTGCCATGGATCACAGCCAGGTGGCTCATGCGCTGCTGCCCATGCTGACTCGGCCTGGCAAACAGTGGCGTGCGGCCATGTTGCTGGCACAGATAGCTTACCGGGACGAACAGGTACTGACTGCACTGCGTCAACAGGTTCAGACCCCCGTCCACAGCCCCAGGGAAGAAAGCGAGCGAGGCTGGTGCGCCAGTGCCTTGGGGTCGTTAGGCGAGCAGCAATGGCTGCAGCAGCAAATAGGCTCCACGGCCGTGCCTGTGGACAGAATCGCGCAAGGCATTGCCTACCCCTACCGCTCCTGGAACAGCAAGCCAGGAACCACGGCCCTGCGCCTTGACTACGCGCCACTGGAGCGGGCGCTCGACCTCAAGCATCCGGCCTTGACCCAGGCGCTGAATGAAGAGCTATCACCCGGAACCGGTTATTGCAGCCTTCGGGTTGAGGATTTGGAGCAAGCCCTGTTCGCCATGCAGTCGGCTCACGCTCTGGTGCGCGTGCATGCTGCGTGCATCATGGGAGAGCGAAGCCTTGGCGCTGCCGCGGGCAGGCGCATCACCCCGGTACTGGCACAAGCCCTGAGTCACGACAGCAATGAAGGCGTACGTTATCAGGCCATGCTGGGTCTGCGGTATTGGAAAAAAGCCAGCGCAGAGCAGCGAGCTGCGATCGAGCATGCCACCGAACACGATACCAGCGACGACATCCGCGAGCTGGCTCAGCAATGGCTGAGCGAACACTGCTGAACCACAAAGAACAGAACCGGAGACAAACATGCAAATCAATGTGCAAGGCGCAGACATCTACGCCTACACCGGCGGCAAGGCCTTCGATGCGGCCAAACCCACAGCCATTTTCATCCACGGCGTGCTCTGCGATCACAGCGTCTGGGCACTGCAAAGCCGCTACATGGCCAATCACGGCTGGAACGTCCTGGCCATCGATTTGCCTGGCCATTGCAAAAGCAGCGGGCAAGCACCGGAATCCGTCGAGGAGGCTGCAGCCTTCATAGGCGCGCTGATGGATGCAGCAAACCTGCAGCAAGCTGCGCTGATCGGCCATAGCTGGGGCAGCCTGATTGCCATGGAGACTGCGGCCAGGCTGCAGGAGCGCATCAGCCATCTGGTGCTGGTGGGTACGGCCTTTCCCATGAAGGTCTCGCCCGCGCTGCTGGAGTCAGCACTGAATACGCCCGAGAAAGCCATCCAGATGGTCAACACCTTCTCGCGCGCCACGCTGGCACCGCCCAATGGCGCAGGCAGCTGGGTGTTCGGCGCCGGCATGGCCCTGGGCCGCCGCGTGCTGGCCAGCAATGCATCCACCAATCTGCTGCATGCAGGCTTCAAGGCCTGTGACAGCTATGCGGGTGGCGAAGCAGCCATGGCCCAGGTCACCTGCCCGCTTCTGTTTGTGCTGGGTGAACAGGACCAGATGACACCACCCAAGGCCGCAAAAGGCTTGATAGAAGCCGCCAAAGGCGCGGGCAAAGCGGTGAAGGTGCAGGTGATTCCCAACGGCCACAACCAGATGACGGAGTCACCAGACGCGACGCTGTTTGCGATTCGGGATTTTCTGGCTGCATGAGCCATTAAGCTTGCGCCATGAGCCAAACCTTCCAGCACCACGGCCAACTGGCTGCCGCCTGCGCCGAATGGGCCAAGATTTCACTGACTGGTTTGCAGCCCCGGCGCAATCTCCATCTGAGCGATAAAAAAGCCGACTGGAAGGAGGCACTGAGCGCGCTCAAGCGCTTTGCCGACAGCGATAGCTATAAAGCTCCCCAGGATTTCAAGGCACATGCGGCACTGGAGAACTACTGGAAATGGAAGGAAGCGGGCGAGCAAGCGCGCTGGCTGCTGATCTATGGCATCGATCTGGGCCTGAGCGGCGATGTGCTGCGCCCCATCTACCAGGAGGTGGCCGCGCTGTGGATTGATGCGGCCTCGGCGGCCGAGCATGCGCGCGCCAGCATGGCGCAGGAAACTGGCGAGGACTATGGCGTAGGTGCGCCCATCAACACACGCACTGACGATTACGCTATTGCCGTGACCCTGCTGTCACTGGCCACACTGCTGGATGCTCAGGACGATGTACCGGCGCTGGATGAGCATGTACTGGCCTTCGATACGGACCAGTTGCTGGATTATCTGTGCGCAGGCGGTCTGCAGCTGCAGCAAGTCAGCGAGGAGCTTTTCCACAAACGCCCTTACGGCGCCATGAAGCCTTTTTTTGAACAGCTCGAAGCCCTGCCTGACCCACTGCTGCCCTATCTGCAAACCCAGTACCAGGAGTTTCTCAAGCTCTCGCCCAAGCAGCAGAAAAAAGGCGGCCCGTGGCTGGGCACGGGCTACTGGGCGCTCGAGGTGGCCGCCCTGGCCGTGCTCTACGGCTGGGATGACAGCGCTTTGCGCAGCAGCCCCCACTACCCGGCCGGTCTGGCCGACTACGCACGCGGGCGACTGGCTCAAACAGAGTCAGGCGATTCTTGACAGAAAAGCGGCGATGCGGCGGCTGATGCGATCGGGCAGCTCGCGGTGCGGCACATGGCCGCCACCGGCAATGATTTCAGCCTCGCAAGGGCCCTGCGCCCAGGTGCAGATGTTCTCGGGATGCACCAGGGAGCCGAATTCATCGAGCTCGCCGTGAATCGCCAACACCGGGCAATGCACCTGCTTCAAGGCCGCATCCAGCCGGTAATGCGCAAAAGGCGGGCTCAGCCAGGTGTCCACCCAGGCCGACAGCACCCAGGCCGCCTTGTCGCCATGGTAGCGAGCGAGTCGCTCCAGCTGGCCGGGCTGGGCAAAGTTGTCGCGCGCCGCCGTGATGCCCTGCAGCGTGCGGTCTTCGACAAAGCTTTGCGCCGACTCGGTAATCAGCGCCTGGCACTGCCTTCCATAGGCCGCCGCCACCATGGCCGCCATGCCGCCGCCCACGCTGTGTCCCAGCATCACGAAAGCGTCCAGGCCCAGCGCCTGATGAAGCGGCGTGAAGCCGGCCTCGACCTCGCTTTCCACAAAACTCGGTTGAAGCCGATGCGGATTGGGGTCCGAATGACCGAACCCCAGGCGGTCATAGGCAATGACTTCGCGCCTGGTGGCTGCGGCCAGCTGGGCGGGAAATTCGCGCCACAGATCCACACTGCCCAGCGAGTCGTGCATCAGCACCAGCGGCGCCTTGGCCGCCCCGCCCTGGGCTTGCCAGCGCTTGACATGCAGCTGCCCGTCGGGCGTCTGAACACGGGTTTCACTGGAGCTGATCACAACGGGCGGCATGGTGTCGTCAAACATGGGCAGGGTCTGGGTTGAATGGCGATGAGTTGTACTGCGACCTTAGCAAGAGAGCGCCCATGGCAGTTCGGCCAGAAGCTGGAGTGGCCGCAAAGATGGCGAATCTGGCCGATTTTGCGCAGTCTTGGCCTCTACAGCCTGTCGTTCAGGTGACGAAGCGCGCTTGAGGCGACTTGGCAGCACTCGCTAACCCGCTGGCCCGCCCAGGCGGTCGGCAGTATAAAAACAGCATCAACTTCAACGGGGTTCGCCATGTCACAGACCACGACCTCAGAACCGGACGGCGCTGCCAAGGCCAGCGTGGATCCGCGCCAGTTCAAGAGCTTTGCCGAGTTCTACCCCTTCTACCTGGGCGAGCACCGCAACGCCACCTGCAGGCGGCTGCACTTCATCGG
Source organism: Comamonas testosteroni (assembly GCF_000761245.1). Taxonomy (GTDB): domain Bacteria; phylum Pseudomonadota; class Gammaproteobacteria; order Burkholderiales; family Burkholderiaceae_C; genus Comamonas; species Comamonas testosteroni_C. The sequence goes on from NZ_AWOR01000110.1 coordinate 25,013, forward strand.
CACCAGCCTGTCGCTGGTGTTCCTGCTGGCGCTGTTTTTGACAGGCGACTGGTGGTATTTGCTCGCAGGCCTGATCTGCGGCTATGCCTTTGCCTGGATCGGGCATTTCGGCTTTGAGAAAAACAGGCCCGCCAGCTTCAAGCGACCGCTCTACAGCTTTTTGGGCGACTGGATGATGTGGCGCGACATCTTGCTGGGTCGCATCAAGATGTAGCGCCACACCGTTTCTGAAGCGCTTGCACCGGCCTGCTTTGCGGGCAGCGGATCGGCTGCCCATGGGCCGTGCGACGCCTGCCATCAGCGGTCCGGCGTCCAGTGCAGATATTCATAGATATCTGCCAACCACCATCAAACTCTATGAATATCTCCACCCGGGGCGGCAATCAGCTCGGCCACGGTCATGGCATCGAGCTGGGCACGCTGCCACAGCGGCCGCACCGCCTCGGACGGCTCAAGCAGCAGGCTCTGCACCAGAGGCTCGACCCGCGTGGCCTGCGGATCGACCAGCAACACATAGCGCGGCTCGGTGCTCTCAAGCGACACATAGGCATCGGGCGGCTGTACGGCCCCCACCCAGTCCAGCTTGGCCAGCGCCTGCAGCACGGGTTGGATCTGGGACGCTTCCACGCGCAGGCGCCGCGATAGCTGATGCACATACAGACCTTTGTGCGGCAGCTCACGCTCCTTGGCCAGGCATTGCAGCACCTCCACCGCCAGCTCGAACTGCCAGCCGCGATGCCCCGTCATCCGCTCCACCCCGGCAAGCACCGTGGGCAGATAGGCCGTGACCAGAGCCCCCAGCAGCACAATGCTCCAGGCCACATACATCCAGATCAGCAAGATGGGCAGCGTGGCAAACGCGCCGTAGATCACCGAGTAGGTCGGCACGGACGACAGATAGACACCCAGCACCTTCTTGGCCACTTCCATGAACACGGCCACGAACACGCCCCCCACCAGCGCATGGCGCCAGCGCACCGGCGTGTTGGGCACATAGTGGTAGAGCCCGGCCATGCCTGCGGCCAGCACCACGAACTCTATGGAATCAAAGACAAAGCGCAGGCTGCCGGGCAGCGCATTGACCATGCCCTTGGACGCCGACATCACATAGGACGAAAGCACCAGGCTCAGGCCCAGCAGCAGCGGCCCCAGCGTGATGGCGGCCCAGTAAATCAGCACCCGCTGGCCCAGCGGCCGCAGCTGGCGCACGCGCCAGATGTTGTTGAGCGTGCGGTCGATGGTCAGGATCAGCGCAATGGCCGTGACCATCAGTATGGAAAAGCCGACCAGGCCCAGCTGGCTGGCCTTGGAGGCAAACTGCGTGAGATAGCCCAGCACCTGGCGCGCAATGGTCTCGGGAATCAGGCTGTCCATCAGCCAGCGCTCCAGCACCTTCTGCGCCTTGCCAAAAATCGGGAAGGCCGTGAACAAGGCCAGTGCCACGGTAAAAAACGGCACCAGCGCCAGCAGCGATGTGAAGGTCAGGCTGCTGGCCGTCACGCCCAGACGGTCTTCCTTGAAGCGCGCCAGCAGCACCTGGGCCGTGTTGTGCCAGGGGAAGGTACGCAGGCGCTGCTGCGCACGGCGGCTTCTGCGGCGCAAGGCAGTCTTGAGCTCCTGCTGGCTGGGCATCTGGGGCTTGGGGATACGCCCGGCCAGATCCTTGCAGCTAGCCGCCAGCGCCCTGACCTTGTCGAGTTTGCGGCTGCGCGGGCTCTCGGCAACGCGCTGCGAGCTGTCGTCAGGACTGTCGGTCACTCCTGAAACGAAAGCATGCACCGCATTCTGGTCCTTGGCCGGTGTCGTATTCGGCGTGGAATAGCTGGTCCAGCTCTGAGCTGCCGTGCTGAATGCCGCCGCAGGCGATGGAGCAGGAGCAGGCACGGACTCGGGCCGAGCCAGATCGTTGCCAAGATCGGGCATGGGCTCGAACACCGGCTCCAGCGGTACGCCCGGACCATCGAGGCTGGGCTCCTGGCGCTGCTCGACCTGCCTGGGCTCAGTGGCAACGCTCGCTGCGGCAGCTGCCGACGCCGGCAATACCGCATGACCCCGATCTTCCGTCACCGGTCTGGCTTGCTGCGCCTTGCCTTCCAGAGCGGCCCAAAAGCCGGCACGCTCGTTTTTCTTCATGACGGCACTCCTTCACGAACGCAAAAGGAGGACGGGTGCTGCGCAACATCAAGCGCAGAACGCAAAACAAAACGACCGGATTCAAACAGGGCTGGCATGACCGATATGATGCCACTGCTATGACCGACGCCCTCCCGCCCCAAGCCGCCGAAAACACTTCTTCACCAATCCAGCAGCCCGGCTCCGATGTGGCCGCCACGCGCTGGCTGGCCGTGGGCAGTCTGCTGGCACTGATGCTGCTGTGCGTGGCCTGGGAGCTGTGGCTGGCACCGCTGCGCGAAGGCGGCACCTGGCTGTTTCTCAAAGCCCTGCCACTGGCCTTTGCCGTGATCGGCCTGCTCAAGCGCCGCATGTACACCTATCGCTGGCTCAGCCTGCTGGTGTGGCTGTACTTCACCGAAGGCGTGGTGCGGGCCTGGAGCGATGCCGCGCCCAGCCGCTGGCTGGCGCTGGCAGAGGTGGCGCTGTGCGTGCTGCTCTTCATCGCCTGCGCAGCCCATGTGCGCCTGCGCCAGCGTGCCGTCAAGGCGGCCCGCCTCAATCAGGCGTGATGCCTTCGAACTGCGCCAGCGTCCGCACCTGCGCCGCCAGCGCATCGAACAGCAGCTGCGCGGCCGGCGACAGCGCACGGCGCGGGCGCTGAATCAGCAGCGTGCGGCGCAGGATGCGCGGCTCGTCCAGCAGGCGAAAGCCCAGATCCCCCTGCAGGCCCAGCGAAGGGTGGCGCGCCGTCAGCGCCGGAACAATGCTGACGCCCAGGCCCAGGCTTACGGCCTCGAACAGCAATTGCGGATTGGACAGGCGCAGCGGTGTCTGCAGCAGGCTCTGCGGCATGCCCGGTGCCGAAGCCAGCAGCTGGCTGATGGCGGTGTCGGTGGTCAGCCCCACAAAAGCCAGATGAGCCAGATCGGCCGCCACCAGCCGCCCGGCCTGCAGCAAGGGCTCATCGAGCCTGGCCACCAGCCCCATGGCATCGCTGATCAGCGGCTGGGTCAGCAAATCGCCGCCTGCCGGGTGCGCAGCTCCCACGCCGAAATCCACGCTGCCGGCCTGCACGCGCTGGGCAATGCCTTCGGCGCTGTCCTCGATCAGGTCCACCTCGATGCCCGGATGCCGGGCCCGCAAGGCCGGCAGCACCGGCAGCAGCAACACCGCCAGCACTGACGGAGCGGCAGCAATGCGCACCTTGCCGCGGCGCAGCGCGGCCAGATCGCCCAGATTCTGAAAGCCCTGCTCCAGGCTCTCGAAGGCCTGGCGCACATCGAGCAAGAAGGCCTGCCCGGCGGCCGTCAGCCCCACCGTGCGCGTGGTGCGATCAAACAGCCGCAGGCCCAGGGCCTCTTCCAGCTGCCGAATGGATTCGGACAGGGCCGACTGCGTCAGGCACAGCTCGCGGGCCGCAGGGGCAAACGCGCCCTGGCGCGCCACCTCGTCAAAGGCGCGCAGCTGGCGCAGGCTGACATTGTTCGGAAAAACCGGCATAACCAAGCAATTTATTTCGATTGTCCCGTAGTCTGCCATGCTCTACGCTTGCGGCTTCATGGTTTTCCGGCTGCGCCCCTGTGCTTGGCTTAGGATTTCCGTCTGTTTTCCCTCTCTGCCGCCCCTGCTGCGGCCTGCTTGCCATGACTTCCACCGCTTTGCTTGAATCCCTGCGCCAGATTGTGGGCGCCACCCATGTGCTGACCGAGGGCGATCTGACCGCCTACGAGCAGGACTGGCGCAAGCGCGTACACGGCAAGTCCCTGGCCGTGGTGCGCCCCGGCAACACGGCCGAAGTGGCCGGCGTGGTCAAGGCCTGCGCCGCAGCCGGCGTGCAGATCGTGCCCCAGGGTGGCAATACCGGGCTTTCCGTGGGCTCCACCCCCGACGACAGCGGCCAGCAGATCGTGCTCAGCCTCACGCGCCTGAACGCCGTGCGCCATATCGACAAGGACAATCTGACCTTCACCGTCGAAGCCGGCTGCATTTTGCAGAACCTGCAGGATCTGGCTGACCAGCAAGGCCTGCTGTTTCCGCTGTCGCTGGCCGCCGAAGGCAGCTGCACGATTGGCGGCAATCTGGGCACCAACGCCGGCGGCACGCAGGTGGTGCGCTATGGCAACACCCGCGACCTGTGCCTGGGCCTGGAAGTGGTGACGCCCCAGGGCGAGATCTGGGACGGCCTCAAGGGGCTGCGCAAGGACAACACCGGCTATGACCTGCGCGATCTGTTCATCGGCAGCGAAGGCACGCTGGGCATCATCACCGCCGCGACCATGAAGCTGTTCCCGCAGCCTGCCGCACAGCTCACGGCCTTTGCCGCCGTGCCGTCCATGGAAGCCGCCGTGCGCCTGCTGGGCCTGGCGCACCAGCATCTGGGTGCGGGGCTGACGGGCTTTGAAGTCATGGGCCAGTTTGCGCTGAGCCTGGTCGTCAAGCACATGCCGCAGCTGCGCGTGCCCTTCACCGAAAAGGGGGCCGACATGGGCGACGAAGCGCCCTACTGCGTGCTGCTGGAGAACAGCGACAGCGAGTCCGAACAGCATGCACGCCTGCGCTTTGAGCACCTGCTGGAGCTGGCCTTCGAGGACGGCTGCGTGGTCAACGCCGTGGTGGCGGAGAACCTGACCCAGGCCCATGACCTGTGGCATATCCGCGAGAGCATTCCTCTGGCCCAGGCCGAGGAAGGCCTGAACATCAAGCACGACATCTCGGTCGCCGCCTCGCGCATTCCCGCTTTTGTCGAGCACGCCGACGCCGTGCTCAAGCGCGAGATTCCCGGCGTGCGGCTGGTCAACTTCGGCCATCTGGGCGATGGCAATCTGCACTACAACGTGCAGGTGCCCGAAGGCGAGGACGGCAAGGCCTTTCTGCGCGACAAGGAGGCCCTGGTCAACCACCTGGTCTATGAGGCCGTGGATGCCTTCGGCGGCTCGTTCTCGGCCGAGCATGGCGTGGGCGCGCTCAAGACGGACAAGCTCGAAAAATACCAGTCTCCCGTTGCCCTGCAGATGATGCGCGCCATCAAGCAGGCTCTGGACCCGCAGGGCATCATGAATCCCGGCGTGGTGCTGACGCGCGGCTGATCCCGCCGCCGCCGATAAAAAAAGCCCTGCCATGATCGGCAGGGCTTTTTTTCTGGCCGCGGCCAGGGCTTCAATGAGTGGTCACGATATTGCGCAGCATGCTCTGCACCGCGCTGGGCCAGGGAATGTCTGCACCATCCACATCGGTGAACACGGTCTGCCGGCCCTCGCTGAGCAACCAGACGCGCAGGCCGTTGCGCACGGGGTCGATCACCACAGCAGCCATTTCCTCGCCCCCCTGATGCTGGCGGTTGCCCATCACATACAGCAGATCGGCGGAAGGCTCCAGCGGGCCCAGGGTCTGCAGGTTCTTGAGCAGCGTGTCGTACTGATGACCCATCAGCGTCTTCAGCCGCTCGGCCAGCACGCCGTCCTTCACATAGTCCACGCCGTCCCAGCGATACTTGCCCTGCAGTGGCTTGAGGCTGTCCAGGCTCTTGTCGCCCTCCTTGACCACATGGGGGGCGCGTACTTCCTGCATGGAATTCGTGGCCGCATCCTCGACCTGCGCCGTGGCGGCGGGCTCCTGGGCCTTGGCCTCGGGCAGAGGGGCGGGCTTGGCGGGCTCGCTTGCAGGTGCCGCGGCGTCCACAGGGGCTGCGGCCGTGGTGGGCGACGGTGCCTTGGTCTTGTCGCAGGCAGCCATCAAGGCCGCAACCGCCAGCGCAACCGCCGCAGTGCTCACAAAATTGCGTGACATGAACTCACTCTCCTTGTTCGGCTCGGTTGTTTTCCATGACATTGTGAGTCCAGCTGCGGCAGATTTGAGGCTGACAGGACAGCAGGACGGGTCATTGACAGCGGGCAACTCGGCATGCCCCGGCCCGTGGCACACTTCGGCTATCGCGGCCCTGCGGGCCCACCCTCTTCAAGAGCAGCGGCACCTTGTGTACGCTGACGGCACAGCCAGTCTTTGCAAGTCTTTGACCGCTTTTTGCACCATGAACTCCAGCACCTGCACCCTGCGCCCCGTGCGCTGCCAGTACGAAACCTTTATGCGCCATGTGTTCGAGCACGGCGCGTCCAAGACCGACCGCACGGGCACGGGCACGCGCAGCGTGTTCGGCTATCAGATGCGCTTCAACCTCAATGAAGGCTTCCCCCTGGTCACCACCAAGAAGGTGCACCTGAAGTCCATCATTCTGGAGCTGCTGTGGTTTCTGCGCGGCGACAGCAACGTGAAGTGGCTGCAGGAGCGCGGCTGCACCATCTGGGACGAGTGGGCCGACAAGGAAACCGGCGACCTGGGTCCGGTGTATGGCGTGCAATGGCGCAGCTGGCCCAAGGCCGACGGCACGCATGTCGACCAGATTGCCGAAGTCGTCAAGCAGCTCAAGAGCAATCCCGACAGCCGCCGCATCATCGTCAGCGCCTGGAACGTGGCCGAGCTGGACCAGATGGCGCTCATGCCGTGCCATTCCTTCTTCCAGTTCTATGTGGCCGACGGCAAGCTCAGCTGCCAGCTCTACCAGCGCAGCGCCGATATCTTCCTGGGCGTGCCCTTCAACATCGCCAGCTACGCGCTGCTGACCCATATGCTGGCCCAGCAATGCGGCCTGGAAGTGGGCGACTTCATCTGGACCGGCGGCGACTGCCACATCTACAACAACCACTTCGAGCAGGTGCAGACCCAGCTGTCGCGACAGCCCTTCGCCTATCCGACGCTGAACATCAAGCGCAAGCCAGACTCCATCTTCGGCTACGAGTACGAAGACTTCGAAGTGCTGGACTATCAGCACCATGCCGGCATCAAGGCGCCTGTGGCGGTCTGAGCTGCGCCTCTCCGGATCACTATAAAAATCAAAGCTGCTTTCGCCCTACCTCAAATGATTTCAGGTACTTTCATATCTGAAATCCATAACTGACAAGCGCTAGCAGCTTCTTTATTGATAGCTATGGCCATTCAACTCATCTACGCCCGCGCAGCCAACGGCGTCATCGGCAAGGACAACACCATGCCCTGGCACCTGCCGGAAGACATGGCGCATTTCAAGGAACTGACCCGGGGCTGCGCCGTCATCATGGGCCGCAAGACCTGGGACTCGCTGCCTGCGCGCTTTCGCCCCCTGCCGGGCCGCAGCAATATCATCGTCACCCGCCAGACCGACTGGCAAGCCGAGCCGGCATCCGAGCAGGTCCTGCGCGCAGCCAGCCTGCCCGAAGCGCTGGAGCTGGGCCGCAAGCTCTCGCCAGACGTCTGGGTCATCGGCGGCGCGCAGATCTATGCCCAGGCCCTGCCGCTGGCCGATGCCGTGGAAGTGACCGAAATCGGCCGCGACTTCGAAGGCGATGCCTTTGCCCCCGAACTGGGCGCGCAGTGGCAGGCCGTGAGCCGCAGCGAACATGTCTCTGCCAATGGCCTGCCCTACTGCTTTGTGCGCTTCGAGCGCCGGGGCTGAGCCTTGTCCCGGGCTCGTGCCGTGCGCTATCGCATCGGCATCGGCCGGCCTGCAGTCCGGCACGAGACAAAACTCTCTTGCCCTCGCGGTGCTGCATTGCAACAATTGTCAGCTTCACTGCATGACTGCCGTATGACAATGGCATGGCAGCCCGCTGCAGCCTGAGCCCTCCAACCCCGCAAGCCTATCGCCCTTCATCATGAGCCTAGTCCAGCCCCTGCCTCCTGGCGCCCTCGATATCGTTGGCGATATCCACGGCGAATATGCCGCGCTGGTGCAATTGCTGGGCCATCTGGGCTACGACCTGCAGGGCCATCACCCCGAAGGACGGCGACTGGTGTTTGTCGGCGACTTCTGCGACCGTGGGCCGGACAGCCCTTCGGTGCTGGCGCTGGTCGGCGCCATGCTGGCCTCGGGCACGGCCCATGCGGTGCTGGGCAACCACGAAATCAATCTGCTGCGCGAAGATGCCAAGGATGGCTCGGGCTGGTTCTTCGACAGCCGCATCGACTCCGATCAGCCCAAGTACGCGCCTTTTGCACGCATGCCAGCCGAGCAGATTCCCGCCATGCTAGAGCGGCTCGGTCAGCTGCCGATCGCGCTGGAGCGCGAGGACCTGCGCATTGTTCACGCCGCCTGGCGACCCGAGCAAATTGCCATGATTCGCCAGCTGCCCAGCGGCAGCGCACGCGCTGCCTACGACCACTTCGAGACGATTGCCGAAGAACAGTCCGTCGCCCAATGCGTGGCCGAGCGCATGCGCCAGGAAGAACAGAGCTGGCCTTACAACCTGGAAGACTACCGCCACGAGCCCCCCTTTTTGCAAGCGCACAGCGAAAACGAACTCAACAAGGCCATGGTCAACCCTTTGAAGGTGCTGACGGCCGGCGTGGAGCGCGAATGCCGCAACCCCTTTTACGCGGGCGGCAAATGGCGTTTTGTCGAACGCGTGGGCTGGTGGAATGAATATGAAGAAGCGCCCGCCGTCATCGTCGGCCACTACTGGCGCCGCCTGCGCCCGGCCGACGCACCGGCGCATGGCTCGCAGTTTGAAAACCTGTTTGGCGCGACGCCCCCGCTGTCATGGCACGGCCTGCGCGGCAATGTGTTCTGCGTGGACTATTCGGTAGGAGCGCGCTGGCTGGACCGCCTGCGCGGCGACAACCCCGTGCAGCGCAGCAAGCTCGCCGCCATGCGCTGGCCCGAGCGCGTACTGGTCTTTGACGACGGCGCACAGGCCATATCGGAGAATTTCGAGCACTCCGCGGTGCTGCGCGATTGAAGCCATCTTCCACGCCTGCCAGCCCCTGCGGCATCAAGACAGCTGCGGCCTGAGCAGCGCCTTGCCGCTGCCTGAAGCCAGGTCCGGGCCTAGACCTATTTCGCGGGCGGCTGCCGCGCGTGCTGCACCCACTCCTCAAAAGCAGAGCCGTCAGGCAGCACGCAGGTATTTCGATCGGCATCCGTCCCCTTCTCGGTGCGCAGCACGCCGCCCTGTTTCTTGCAGTTGACTTCCGAGGGGTTGCCGAAATTGACGGAAACCGATTGCGCGCAGCCACCGGCTGCCGCCACGACGATCATCATCCCTGCCAGGCTTGAAGCATGTTTCATGGGCTCAATGTAGCAAACCCCTGCAGGCCCGCTTGTGAGCAATTTGCTTTCCGAAGGCATCAAGAAAGACCATGTCCCTCCAGAAAGTCCAGCCTCCCGAAGCCCTGAAAGGGATCGCTGCAGACCACCTTGCCTGCACCAGATCTTGATCTGCTGGCAGCCACAGGCTGAACCAGATTTGGATCGCCACAGCCCCCCGTGGACCGTTGGCAGGCTCGCCTGTCGGGTGGTTGGAGAGGTGTCCAGCTCGCGTGAGTTTCACAGCGAGGAACATGCCCGAACTCACCATTTGCGTGCACAGCATTGATGCACCAGATACCTATTCTGGTGTACTCCCACTCCTGTATCTGCAGCCCTCGCTATCGACCAGGGCCTCTCTCCTTCGTCTTTTAGCCGTGAAAGAACTGCTTGAGCTTTTCATAGAGGAAGTCATTGAGCAACTTGATGCGCCGGGGCGTGTGTTCGCGCTGGGGAATGAAAACATGTACGTCCAGACGAGGGCCGCTGTAGCCGAGGGGGAGCTCTACCAGCGCTCCGCTGGCTATGAGAGGTCGCGCAAAGTAATCTGTCAGCTGGCCGATGCCGGCCCCCTGCAGCACGAGGTGCCGCTGCACGGCAGGGTCCTGCGTGATGAAGGAGAACGGCGGCTCCAGCATCGTCTGCCGGCGCGCCGATTGAAAGGTCCAGGGCCAGATGCGGTTGGTGCGTGGGTGCCTCAGGCCGATGCAGCAGTGCTGCAGCAGTTCCTGCGGGCTCTTGGGTGTCCCCTTGGCGGCCAGATAAGCAGGCGCGGCGCAGAGCATGTGAGTGAAGCGCCCGACTCTGCGCGCGACCAACGATACGTTGAGCAGTGGCCCGCCGATTACACCGATGTCCATGCCCAGGTCCACCGTGTCGGGCCAGGGGTTCTGTGTCACGAGTTCGATGCGGATATCGGGATAGCTTTCATTGAACTGTGCCAGCAGTGGCGCCACCAGCAATTGCCCGAGACTCAGGCTTGAGGCCACCTTGATCGAGCCGGTGATGCCGCTTGCGCGCTCGCGCAACTCACGCTCTCCCTGGTCGATCGACTGAAGACCGACGCGGCAACGTTCATAGAACACACGGCCGTCTTCCGTCAATGCCATGCGGCGCGTGGAGCGGTGGAACAGGCGCACGCCCAACCACGATTCGAGCTGTGATATTTGCAGACTCACAGCCTGTGGCGTCAGGTGCAGCGATTGCGCGGCACGGCTGAAATTCTCTGCCTCAGCCACGTTCATGAATGTGGTGATGAGTCTAAGCCTGTCCATGGATTTACAAATTCTGCTTGAAGCTGTTTCAATCTCTCACCTACTGTGACAGCACGCGGGCGCTAAGTAAAGTTCGGCAAACATTCAAAATCGCCGGAGACACACAGATGCCCCACCTGCTTGGACAACTATTACTCCCCCTTTGCCTCGGCCTCGGCGGGGCAGCTTGGGGCGCGGCCGCGCAAGCCGGCATGCCCACACATCCGGACAGGCCCATTACCTTGGTCGTCTCGTTCCCGCCAGGAGGAGCTCCCGACCAGATAGCGCGCCTGTTGGCGCCCCAGCTTCAAGCGCGCTGGAAAAATCCCGTCATCGTGGTGAACAGGGCGGGTGCGTCGGGCAACCTGGGCAACGACTCCGTAGCCCGCGCAGAGGCCGACGGCCACACCCTGCTGGTGACACCGAATACCTTCACCATGGTCCCTCACGTGCTGCCGGCGGGCGGGCAGCATGCCGACGTCGTCAAGGACTACACTCCGATCGCGCTGCTCTCATCAGCCTCCATGCTGATGCTCGCCAACCCCAGACTCGGTGCAAAAACGGCGGGCGATGTAGCCCGGATGGCGAAGACACAGCCCGACCTGGGCTACGCCACCTCGGGCAATGGGTCTCCCATGCATATCGTGGGCGAGCTGTTCAACAAGGTAGCTCGCGTGCAATTGCGCCATGTGCCCTACAAAGGTACGACACCGGCGATCAACGACGTGCTGGGCAGCCATGTGATGCTGACCTTCCTCGGCATGCCTGTTGCCAAGCCCCTGATCGATGCGGGGCGCCTGGTACCGCTGGCCGTGGCAGACAAGGCCCGCAGCTCTTTTCTGCCCAGCTTGCCAACCATGCAGGAGCAAGGCTTTGCAGGGGTGGAGGTCGACATTTCCTTCGGCGTCTATGGCCCCCGCAACATGGAGCCGGCGCTGGCTGACGATATCAACAAGACCTTGCGCGAGATTTTGGCCAAGCCCGAGGTCGCAGCCCAGTTCAGAAACCTGTACCAGAGCGTGGAAAACCAGTCACGCAGCGCTTTCGCCGAAAAGACCCGCACCGACTACAAGCGCTACGGCAAGCTTGTGAAAGAACTTGGCATCACTGCCGACTGAAAGCCGGCCCCATGACGAACAAGACTCCCAACGTGCTGCTGATCGTCACCGACCAGCAGCGTGCCGACCACCTGGGCTGCGCAGGCAACACGCTGCTGAGGACGCCGAACATCGACCGCCTGGCCCGCACCGGCGTACGCGCCAGTAACTTTCACGCTGCCAGCACCACCTGCATGTCCAATCGCGCCACGCTGATGACCGGACGGCTGCCATCGCTGCATGGCGTGGTGCACAACGGCATCAGCCTCTCGCGCGATCACACGACCTTTGTGGAGCTGCTGCGCGCAGGAGGCTATGCCACGGCACTCATAGGCAAGTCTCACCTGCAGTCTTTTGGCTATGACGGCCCGGCACGCCGTCGCTGGAGCCATGGTGACCAAGGTGTCGCGCCGCCGCTTGAGCTACTGGACGCACGAAAGCGCCAGCGTGACGGCGACGGATATATGAACGAATGGACGCCCGATTGGCGCAGTGGCAAGCGCATGGCGGTGACCACGCCTTACTACGGCTTCGAACATGTGGAGCTGGCTACGTTCCACGGCGACCAGGTCGACGGTGACTACGCCCGCTGGCTGGCCCAGCGCCACCCTACACCCGACAGTCTGCGCGGCCGTGCCAACGCCCTACCTTCGCCAGGCTACAGCGCGCCGCAGGCATGGCGCACGGCCATGCCCGAGGAGCTGTACCCCTCGGCCTGGGTGGGGGAGCGCGGCTGCGATTGGCTCAGAAAGCATGTGCAAGGCTCGTCCGGCAAGCCGTTCTTTCTCAACCTGTCCTTTCCTGATCCGCACCATCCATTCACCCCTCCGGGACGGTTCTGGGATATGTACGAGCCTGAGGACATGCCATTGCCGCCCAGCTTCGGCAAGCCCGGCAACTCTCAACTGCTGGTCGACGTTCATCGTTACACCAAAGAGGGAGGCTCCCGCGAGGGTTACGGCGCCTATGCCGTAACCAGCCGTGAATGCAAGGAAACGCTGGCCCTGACCTACGGCATGGTCAGCATGATCGACGAGCAGGTCGGGCAGTTACTCCAGACTCTTCAGGAGTTGGGCATAGAGGACGACACGGTCATCATCTTCACCAGCGACCACGGCGACATGATGGGCGACCATGGCATCGTGCTCAAGGGTGCCATGCATTTCAGTGGGCTCACGCGCGTACCCTTCATCTGGAAGGACCCATGCAGCCGGGCAGCTCCTCCAGTCCTGGAGCTGCCATCCGGAACCATCGACATTGCCAAGACCGTGCTGGCGCGCTGCGGGCTCGCCCCCTACAACGGGATCCAGGGACTCAATCTGCTGCCCTGGCTGGACGGGCAGTCTCAAACAGTCCCATCGCGCCCTGGTGTCATTGTCGAAAGCGAGCCCGTGGTGCTGCCGCACGGAAGAACGCGCCGCTACCGCCTTCGCAGCCTCGTCAGCGAAGAATGGCGCCTGACCTTGAGCAACTTGCCCGAGCTGTGCGAGCTCTACGACCTGCACGCCGATCCGCTCGAGCAACACAACCTGTGGCATGAGCGCGCTGCCGAGCGCGGACAGCTGTGTATGCAGCTGCTGATGGAGCTCAGCGAACAGGCTGATTGCTCGCCACTGCCGACGGCTATCGCCTGAGGTGCGTGCGGACGTTGGACCGCAATGCTGGAGGAGACCCCGATGAACAAGCAATTTTTCTGTGCCGCTGCATTCCTGTGGGTGGGAGGCGCCTGTCATGCCCAACCAAACATCACAATCTATGGGTTGCTCGACACCGCTGTCGAGCACATCAACCATGTGGGTGCCACTGGCTCTGGGCTCACGCGCATCCCCAGCAATGCGGGCAACATTCCATCCAGGCTGGGATTTCGTGGCCGTGAAGATTTGGGTGGCGGAATAAGTGCCCAGTTCGTTCTCGAAATGGGCATCGCACCTGATTCGGGCGTCTTGAACCAAGGTGGGCGCGGGTTTGGGCGACAGTCGTTTGTTGGCCTAAACGGCCCCTGGGGTCAGGTTGGCCTGGGCCGGCAGTACACGATGCTGTTTTGGTCGATGCATGACGCCGATGTCATCGGGCCGGGTATGCACAGCATTGCGAACTTCGACAGCTATTTTCCGAATGCACGCGCCGACAACGCCATCTCCTACAAGGGCACATTCTCAGGACTGACCGTGGGCATGACCTACAGCTTTGGGCGCGATACGGTCAATGCCGGCCCTAGCCCCGCCGGCACAAATTGTGCCGGTGAGAGTGGCACCGACAGGAACGCTTGCCGCGAATGGTCGATGTTGCTCAAGTACGACTCCGCCAGTTGGGGGACTGCGCTGGCTCATGACGTGCTGAAGGGGAGCTCAGGTGCATTTGGTGGTCTAAGCCAAAGCAGCATGAGCGACAAGCGCACCATGCTCAACGGTTATGTGAAATTCAACGGAATCAAGATTGGAGCGGGATTTCTGCGCCGCGACAACGATGGCTACAGGGTCTCCCCCCGCAGCGACCTGTGGTTCGTCGGCCTTTCATATCCCGCAGGGGCATGGACTTTCGACACCCAGTACTACCGGCTCCAGTACAAGTCCAATAGCGACAAAGGCCAGTTCATGGTGCTGCGTGGCACCTACCACTTCTCCAAACGAACCGCCGCCTATGCGTCACTGGGACACATGAAGAACAGCGGCAATGCCACATTCAGCGCTAGCAGCGGCCAGGCTGGCAGCCTGCCGGTCGCCGGAATCAACCAGACAGGCTTTGGCGTCGGTATCCGTCATATGTTTTAGCCAATGGCACTCGCCCACATACGAGCCTGACGGAGATGCCGAACCAGCCTTGTCGCTGTGACATGGCTCAATCACCTCGCTGGTACAAGCCGTCAAGGCCCTGGAGCGTGTGCGTAGCCTGATCGCACTCTGGCTGTGACACCGGCAAGGCACAGCACGTGCAGGTGATGGCACATGTGCGACGGCTCAAAGGCATGTTCAGCACTCATAGGCTTGCGACTGCAACTTGGCCGCCTTATTCCAAAACGCGCTCGCTCAGCGGGAACTATGTGGCTGATACGATAGAAGGAGCTGAAAGCACGACCATTTTTTGAACACCTTTTTTGGGTAGCTAGCTGGGTAGCCAGAGCTAGAAACCTAAGAATCAGATACGCAACCCATTGAAATCAAGTGGGCTTATATGACAATGAAAATTGCCACCTGGAATGTGAACTCCTTGTCCGTACGACTGCCGCAGGTGCTGGACTGGCTTGCCGCCAACCCCGTCGATGCGCTGGGCCTGCAGGAGCTCAAGCTCACCGACGACAAGTTCCCGCACATGGCGTTCGAGGAAGCTGGCTACAAGGCTGTCAGCCACGGCCAGAAGACCTATAACGGCGTGGCCTGGATCACGCGCGAGCCGGGGCGCGATGTGGTGCGCAACATCCCCGGGCTTGACGACGAACAGGCCCGCATCATTGCCACGACCATAGATTCGCCAAACGGCGAGATTCGTCTGATCAACGGCTACTTCGTCAACGGCCAGGAACCTGGCTCGGAAAAATTTGCCTACAAGATGCACTGGTTGCAGGCACTGCACGATTGGATCCAGAGCCAGATGGCCCAGCATCCGCGCCTGGTGCTGGTGGGGGACTTCAACGTGGCTCCCGAAGATCGCGACTCCTACGACCCCGTCGGCCTCAAGGACACGATCCACCACACGGTGCAAGAGCGCGACCATTTCCAGCGTCTGCTGCAACTGGGCTTGAGCGATGCCTTCCGCATGTTCGAGCAACCGGAGAAAAGCTACTCCTGGTGGGACTACCGCATGCTGGGCTTTCAGAAGAATCGCGGCCTGCGCATCGACCATATTCTGGTCAGCGAGGCTCTCAAGAGCAAGGTCAGCGCCTGCAGCGTGGACCGCGCTCCGCGCAAGAACAAGCAGCCCAGCGACCACGCCCCCGTGATCGTCACGCTGGACTGAAGCCCGACGGCTCAGGCCGCGCCATGGCTGAGCCACTGCAGGGCCTGCAGCTGGCCGCGCAACAGCATCACATGGCGTTTGAGCAGCTTGGCGACTTTGGCAGGCAAATCCAGCTGAACAGTGTGCTCGGTGCGCTCCAGCCAGGTCTGCAAGCGCCGCAGCACATCCAGCCAGGTTTCGGCCACCGTCTCCCCCAGGTAGTCAAGCCAGGTCTTGCGCACTCGCTGCAGCAGACCACCCTCATCCAAGGCCATGGATCGCGGGGCCACCGCAACACCATCAAGCAGCTCCTCCAGCTCGGAAACCAGCTTGTGTGAATCCTGCGAGAAGCGGCGCAGGGCATCGACAGCCATGCTGGAGTCCGCGGTGGTCAAGAACAGTCTGGAGCTTTGTGCAAAACGCAGTCCTGCCTGTAACGCCAGAGCAAGACTGTTCTTCGCCATCTGGCCCAGTACGGCCTCCGCGCAAGGCTTGGACGCGGGTGGAACAATTGCACGGCGCCAGGCTGCCTTGACGGCTGCTCTGACCTGAGACCAGTCCAGCAGACTGCCCCCGCAATGCTCCGACCAATGCTGGCGCAGCTCGGCCTCCAGGGATTCGAAACTCCTGCTCCCCCCCGAAGCCGTCTGCCGGGCCCGATATCTGCCGGCCTGCCAGCCCAGCAGATAGGCGGGGTAATACTGATCAAAGCCACGCCCCGGGACGAAGTAAGGCTCGCACATATAGCGCTCGTGCCAGAAGGCCTCCTCGGCCTCCGGCATCTGCAGCAATGGCGACAAGGCGCTCGCATCCCGCGGGAAAGACCCCGGTGCAGGCGGGAAAGAGATGGATAAAGGCAAGGCAGACAACGCAAACAGTCCAATCAACAAAAGGCCTGCTGATTGTTATCCCTGCGCCATCTGCCTCATGTCGTCAACCGTGATTGCACCATGTAGGACGGATCAAGCCCACCGCGAGAGCGAGTGACCACTGCACTGCTTCAGTCGAAATTTTCGTTTTCCAGCCCCAGCTCCTGCAGCTTTCGGGTAATGGTGTTGCGGCCAATTCCCAGTCGGCTTGCAGCCTCCACCCTGCGACCATGCGTGGCTGCCAGAGCCGTTCGCAGCAACTGTGCCTCGAACTGATGGGACAGCTGATCCCATACATCGTGGTGGCCTTGCGACAACAGTTCCTCGGCCTGCTTGCCCAACCCTTCCAGCCAGCCCTCGGTCAATGCCGGCGCTTCGGTCAAAGGCGTTGGCGCAGTGCCAGGCACGGACATGGCTGCCGCCTCAGGCAGGTTTGCCTTGGACTGGTCCAGGCCCACACCACTGCTCAAGGCACCGGCAAAGACTGCTGTGTTCACCGATGCAGAGCTGCCCAGCACTTCGGGCGGCAAGTCCTTGAGTGCAATCTGCTGGGCCGGAGCCATGACGGTCAACCAGTGACAGATGTTTTCCAGCTGGCGCACATTGCCCGGAAAGTTGAAGGTCTGCAGGCGGCTCATGGCGGCAGTGCTCATGCGTTTGGGCTCCACCCCCAGCTGACGCGCGCTTTGCTGCAGGAAATGCTGGGTCAGCATGGGCACATCCTCCTTGCGCTCGCGCAGCGCGGGCAGGCGCAGGCGGATCACATTCAGACGATGGAACAAGTCCTCGCGGAAAGCGCCGTCCTTGACGCGCAGCTCCAGGTCCTGATGGGTCGCGGCAATCACTCGAACATGGGCCTTGACGGCCTGATGTCCGCCAACCCGGTAGAAGTGACCGTCGGAGAGCACCCGCAGCAGACGCGTCTGCAGCTCGAACGGCATGTCGCCGATTTCATCGAGAAACAGCGTACCGCCTTCGGCCTGCTCGAAACGCCCCCTGCGCTGGGTCTGCGCGCCGGTAAAGGCGCCGCGCTCGTGACCGAACAGTTCGGACTCCAGCAGGTCTTTCGGAATGGCGGCGGTATTGATGGCCACAAACGGTCCACCAGCAACCGGAGAATGCTTGTGCAGCGCTCGTGCCACCAGCTCCTTGCCGGCGCCGGACTCCCCGGTGATCAGCACCGTGACATGACTCTGGCTCAGTCTGCCGATGGCACGAAACACGTCCTGCATGGCAGGTGCCTGACCCAGCATTTCCGCCTGCACCGGTGCCTGCACATCGGCCACCTCCTCGCGCTGGCTTTCCTCCACGGCGCGCCGGATCAACTCCACGGCCTTGGGGACATCAAATGGCTTGGGCAGATACTCGAAGGCCCCGCGCTGGAATGCCGAGACTGCACTGTCCAGATCGGAATAGGCCGTCATGATGATCATCGGCAGCCCGGGCTGCTGCGCCCTGACCTGCTCCAGCAGCTCAAGGCCCGAGCCGCCAGGCATGCGTATATCGCTGACCAGCACCTGTGGAGCTTGACGCTCGGGATCGCTGTTGTCCACATCAGCCAGGGCCTTGAGCACATCGCGCGGCTGGGTAAAGCTGCGAATGGGCCAGCCTTCACGCCCCAATGCTTTTTCAAGCACAAAGCGGATGGAAGGGTCGTCGTCCACAATCCAGATTGGCTTCATTCGTGCAACATCCTTCCCTTCTTCTGCATATTGATAATGTCAGGCTTTATGGCAGAGGTATCAGGATTCGGAAATCCGTCCTCCCCGGCTGGCTCTCGCATTCGATCAGGCCATGGTGACGCTGCACAAAGGTCTGAGCCAGCGTCAGACCCAGGCCGGATCCGCCGTCTCTGCCCGAAACCAAAGGATAGAAAATCCGTTCCTTGATGGCATCTGGCACGCCTGACCCGTTGTCGATTACATGCAATTCCAGTGCCAATCTGTAGCGCTCGCGCCCCAGAGTGACCTGTCTGGCCACACGCGTCCTCAGAATGATCTCGGCATCGCCCTCTGCAATGCGCCGCCCCAGCGCCTGGGCCGCGTTCTGAACGATATTGAGCAAGGCCTGTATCAGCTGTGCGCTGTCGCCTCTGAACTCGGGGATGGAGATGTCATAGTCACGCGTGATCTTGAGCCCCTGGGGGTGCTCGACCAGCACCAGTGAGCGCACGCGCTCGCAGACCTCGTGAATATTGACGTCGCCCACCTCATGCGGGTGGCGATGCGGGGCCAGCAACCTGTCCACCAGCGCCTGCAGGCGATCGGCCTCGTGAATGATGACCGTGGTGTATTCCAGCAGCTCGGGCGTGACCAGATCCATCTGCAGCAGCTGGGCTGCGCCGCGAATGCCGCCCAGCGGATTCTTGATCTCGTGCGCCAGATTGCGAATCAGCTCCTTGTTCGCCAGAGCCTGCTCTCGGATGCGTTCCTCGCGATCCTGACGAGCCTGCTGTTCCAGCGGCCACATCTCCACCATGACATGGCCGGCCTTCTCGGCCAGCGAAACAGCCGCGTGAATCGGCAGGGGTTCCTGCCCCAGACGCAGCAGGCTGGCTTCGAAACGCAGCGCAGCAAAGTCGTTGGAACGGGCGCCACTGAGCGCTTTGTCCAGCAAGGCAGGCTCGGCAAAGCAGGTGGCGAAGTCGCTGCCCACCATGATGCGGCGCGACTGGCCCAGGGCATTTTCCAGCGCCGCATTGACAAAGCGCACCATGCCGTACTCGTCAAGCACGGCAATCAAGGTGCAAAGCCAGTCCAGCGATTGGTAGCCGTTGGCATTGGCCTGATCCGGATCAGGCCTGGAGATATCGGGGAGCGGGGCTGCAGTGGAACTCATGCGATAGACCAAAAATGACCAGCCCCAGGGGGCGGATTAGTTGACCGCAGGCAGCCGGTCCAGCTCTCGCTTGATGCCTGCGACATCACTTTCCTGGCGTGTGATATCGGCCTTGAGCTTGGCCACCCGCTCCGGGTAGCCCTGAGGATTGCGCAACTCCAGCGCCGTGCGCACGGGGTTGCCATCGTTGTACTCTGCCTTCAGCTCGGCCAGTCTGGCCTGGGCCTTGTTCAGTTCGCCTTGCAGGATGGCTCGCGCATCGGAGTCACGCGCTTTCTGAGCGGCACTGTCGCTGCGGGCCGGGGCCGGCGCGCTCGATGCAGAGCCACTTGCCGGCTTTGGCTTGGCCGGCGCCGCAGCGGCATTGCCCCCCGAGGCTCTGGTGCCGTGAATCACCGTCACGCCACTGCCATCGACCGGCTTGCACCCTTTGGCCTTGGCCTGCGAAACATTGTTGGTGTACTCATTGCCGCAGCGGTAGATCACATCCTGGGCAGAAACCAGCCCGGATGCGAGACACAGCAACGACAACACATAAAACTTCTTCATTCGGTCCTCTCAGGCAGGCGGCGGCCGCAAGTCCGCAATACCCTGAGTATCGCTCCAAGCCTGCGGCTTTTATTGACTACTTGACCGCCACCAACCCGTTTGGTTCCTTTGCTGCCACGCCCACCGCAGCGGGCGTTCAATAAAAAAGGCGGCTTGCGCCGCCTTTTTTGACCTCTGCTTTACAGCGAGAAGTACATATCGTATTCGACAGGATGCACCGACTGGCGATAGCGAGTCACTTCGCCCATCTTCAGCTCGATGTAGGCATCCAGCATGCTGTCGGAGAACACACCGCCCTTGGTCAGGAACGCACGATCGGCGTCCAGGGCTTCCAGAGCCTGATCCAGGCTGTGGCAGACGGTAGGCACCAGCTTGTCTTCTTCGGGAGGCAGGTGGTAGAGATCCTTGGTCGCGGCTTCGCCGGGATGGATCTTGTTTTCCACGCCGTCAAGGCCGGCCATCAACAGGGCTGCGAAACCCAGGTAGGGGTTCATCAGAGGATCGGGGAAGCGCGCTTCCACGCGGCGACCCTTGGGGTTGCTGACGTAAGGAATACGGATGGAGGCCGAGCGGTTCTTGGCCGAGTAAGCCAGCTTCACGGGCGCTTCGAAGCCGGGAACCAGACGCTTGTAGCTGTTGGTGCCGGGGTTGGTGATGGCATTCAGTGCACGAGCGTGCTTGATGATGCCGCCGATGTAGTACAGGGCGAAGTCGGACAGGCCGGCATAGCCGTCGCCTGCAAACAGGTTCTTGCCATCCTTCCACACGGACTGGTGCACATGCATGCCGGAGCCGTTATCGCCAGCGTAGGGCTTGGGCATGAAGGTTGCCGTCTTGCCGTAGGTGTTGGCCACGTTCCAGATGATGTACTTCTGCAGCTGTGTCCAGTCGGCACGCTCGACCAGGGTCGAGAAGCGTGTGCCGATTTCGTTCTGACCGGCACCAGCCACTTCATGGTGGAACACTTCGACAGGGATGCCGACCGCTTCCAGCAGCAGCGACATCTCTGCACGCATGTCCTGGGTGCTGTCGACAGGAGGAACGGGGAAGTAGCCACCCTTGACGCGAGGACGGTGACCACGGTTACCGGTCTCGAACTTGGTGCCAGTGTTCCAGGGAGCCTCGTATTCTTCGATTTCGAAGAAGGGGTTGTGAGGCTCCGTGCCCCAACGCACGCCGTCGAAGATGAAGAATTCGGGTTCGGGACCGAAGTAAGCGGTATCGCCCAGGCCGGAGGCCTTCAGATAGGCTTCGGCACGCTTGGCGATGGAGCGGGGATCGCGGTCGTAGGCCTTGCCATCACCGGGTTCGATCACATCGCACTGCAGAATCAGTGTGGTTTCTTCGAAGAAGGGATCGATATTGGCAGTGTTGGGATCGGGAACCAGCTGCATGTCCGAGGCTTCGATACCCTTCCAGCCGGCAACGGAAGAGCCGTCGAAAGCATGGCCCGAGGTGAACTTGTCCTCGTCGAAGTGCGACACGGGCACGGTCACGTGCTGTTCCTTGCCGCGGGTATCGGTAAAGCGCAGGTCCACGAACTTGACCTCGTTATCCTGCACCATCTGCATCACGTCTGCAACGGTCTTCGCCATTAGATCTCTCCTGCCAACTTGGCTGATCAAATAAAGAATGAATAGTATCTAGCAGTTTGCGTGCCAACTCGACCTCGGCACCTCACAACAACATCTGCGCACCGAAACCGAGCCTTGGTGTAGAGATATTCGGCACAAGACATAAGCACTTACCTGAGCTGCATCGGCAAACTGCACCAAACAGACGCGCATTGTCTCACTGCCAGAGCACGCCTCACAACTGCACCATCTTGGTGAATATATTTGCACCAGAATGGTGCAAATCAGAAATAGGATTGTTTTTGGTGCATGACACCTGGATCGCCCTGCTGCAGACGCGTCTCAGCGAGCCACCGAAGCTGCACCATCCGAATCATCTGCACCAGGTGCAAACGGGACCTGTGGATCAGCGGCACTCGGCATGGTCTGCGCCCTCATCTGCTCCAGCGCCGCCAGACAGAAGTGGGCAAACCACAGTGCAGAGAAGGCAAACACCAGCGCATAGATCCAGATCGCAATCGGAACCAGAATCCAGAAAGCGGCCAGGAACAGCAGCCCGGAAATCCAGACCACACCGGGTGCTGCGCCCAGATAGCCACAGATCACCCCCATCAGAATGAGCGACATGCGGTGACGGGCAAACAGGGCCCGGCGCTCATCCTTGCTGGCATGCTCGGACAAGGCGTCAAATGCCATGACCCTGTAGGTGAGCCAGCCCCAGATCAGGGGCGCCACCACCAGCATCAGCGGCGGGAACACCCATAGCGGCAAAGTGACAAACAGGGCCAGCAGCGCAATCAGCGTGGAGCCGCCCGACCAGACCAGGCTGGCCACGGTAGAGCCGCCATGCTTTTTCTCAAGCCCGACAAAGCGCCTCTCGGCCACCAGTTGCGTCAGCACTGGTGCCATGAACAGGCCCACCAGCAGCAAAACCAGCACCACGAGTACCGGCATTGCTCCCAACACAACAAAAATGGAAGCCACCACCTCCGAGGCATACCCAAGGCCCAGCCCTTGCAGCCATAGCCACAAGGAATGCAGCCAGCCCACCCCGTCCAGCAGGCCTTGCACCTTGAGGACCGCATCGGCCCAGAAGAAGTAACCAAGAAGCCAGGCCATCAAGGCCATGGCCAGCAGCGGCAAGAGTGACCAGACAATGACCCGCTTATGCAGGCAATACGCCAGGGCACGCCAAAAAGAGTCGAGTAGCAAGCTCATGCCGGCAAGCATACTCAAGGATTGACTTATGCGCGACCCATCAATCGCAGGACAGCCAGCCACTGCTGCGCCCAGAAGCCACGGCCATAGTCGCGCAATTGTCCTTTTGCATTCGCTTGCACTTGATCGCGAATGCCAGTGGGGTCATAGCGCAGATCAAAGTTGGCCGTGCCAAACAACATGTCCCACCAGGGCAACAATACGCCGAAGTTGTTGCCATGCACCTTCTTGTTGCGCACCGGCGCCATGGGCTCGTGGCCAATACCGATGGCGTGATGGCGGCGGTGAAAGCGCGGGCTGATCCACAGGCGCTCGCCCAGCTGGCCAAACCAGATGCGCACATTGGCATGCTGAAAGCTCTCGCTGAGCTGGGTCAGGGCCACGATGGCCACGAACTGCCCCGGAGCCACGCCAATCAGCTGCGCCACCAGCACGATGATGGCGTCATGGATCACGTCGTCGAGCAGGTGATTGCGGTTGTCGCTCCACACCGTCATCTGGCGCTGCGAGTGGTGCACGGCATGCAGCTTCCACCACCACGTAAAGCCGTGCTGACCGCGATGAATCCAGTACTCGACCAGATCGAAGACCACCAGATACATCAGCAAGCTGACCCAGGCATTGTCCGTCACGCCCGGCCAGAGGTCGTCAAGATGAAAGCCCGGCAAGCCCCAGACATGGAGCTGGCCCATGAGCGAATTCCACAGCGGCTCCGTCGTGAAGAACAAGGCCAGCCTGAACAGTCCCAGCCGGTGAATCAGCGTATAGAGGATGTCCACACGAATCGCCTGACGGTCCACCACGGGCTCGACCGGCCTCCAGCGCTGCAGCGGCACGATCACCGCGACCATGACCGCTATCTGCAGCAGCCCCACCAGCAGCCAGCCCGTGGCCGTATAGCCATCTTCGAGCAGGTTCGCCATGCCGAAATGGAACAGGAACGGCTGCACCACGCCTTCGAACAGACGTTGCTGCGCCTCACCAAACATCTGAACCAACCAATCCACAACTCACTCCTCCTGCAGCACTCAGCGGTGCTGCGCAATCCAGCCCTGGTACGCCGGATGCTCGGCCAGCGTACGAAAGCAAAAACCCTTATCCATCAGACCGACGATCAGCGGCTCCAGCACCGCCGGGGCCCAGGGATCCTGGCGCGACCAGATGCCCAGGTGAGCCAGCAAGATATCGCCGCCGCCTATGTTTTTGAGTGCCTGGGCCAGCAAGCGTTCATTCGGATATTTGTCGCTGGGCAGCTCGTCGCCCAGAAAGCCTGCCGGCGCCCAGCCCACATGCTGAAAGCCGCCCTGCTGGGCTGCGGCAATCAGCGCTGGCGATGTCTTGCCGCCCGGCGCACGATACAGCGGCAAGGTCTTGCGGCCCGTGATCTGGGTCAGCCGCTGGGCGGAGCGGGCAATCTCCTGGCGGTATTCATCGGCAGACACCACAAAGCTCTGGCCGGCCCTGGGGCCGGCCGAGGGCTTGACCTTGAAGTGCGTGACCTGGCCCGTGGCCTTGTCGCGAATATCGGCCAGCCAGTACATATGGTCGAAGGTATGGGATGCGAGCTGGTGACCTTCGTCGGCACGCGCCTTCCACCACGGCGCCCAGAAGTCGCCCAGACTGCTGCCGCCTTCTTTCGTGGCCTCATTGGCCGCAAAAAATGTGACGGGAACCTTGTGCTTTTGCAGAACCTGGGCGACAAGCTGGGCTATGCCCATATGCCCGGTATCAAAAGTCAGGTAAACCGCCTTGGAGCAAGTGCCTGAAGCTATCTTTTTTGAAGCTTCGACAGCGAAGGCCGGAGCGGCAGACAGCCCCCCGACCAGCGAGCCGAGCATGAAACAACGTCTTTGCATCCACCCTCCTTGAGGTGGTCAACACGAAAACCAGGCCGTCCCCGCCACTCCGACGCAGCCGGGACCAGCGCTTTAGCGCGCGGCGTGGGACAGCGTCCAGACCCCGTGGGGCGACTTGCCCACATTGACCTGATTGACCACCTTCTTCTCCACTGTGTCGATCACCGACAGCTTGCGCGCCCAGCGCGAGGCCACAAAGATGTAGCGGCCGTCGGCCGAGACATCCATGCAGTCCGGGCCGCCAGGCGCCGGGTAGCTGGCCACGACCTGGCTGCTGACCATATCGATCTTGCTGATGGTATTGGCCACGCGATTGCTCACGTACAGATGGCGGTCATCGCCGGCGGCACGGAAGGCATGCGCTCCGGCAGCCGTCTTGATCTGACCCAGACTGCGTGGCTCGGCGCCGGTGATGTCGAACACCTCGACGCCATCGCCGCCCGTCAGGCCGACAAACAGCTTTTTGCCGTCAGGGCTGCCGTAGACGTCCGCAGGCATGGGGCCGGTGGGCACGCGAGCCTTGATGGTCTGGGTGGCGATATCGATGGCCACCAGGGCATCGCTGTCCTGCATGGTGGAGTACAGCGTCTTGCTCTGCGCGTCGATGAACAGATGGCTGGGCGTCTTGCCGGTGGAGACGCGCTTGACCAGCGTCGGCGTCTGCGTGGCCGCATCCCAGCGGTAGAAATCGATGTGGTTGAGGCGGTTGGCTGCCGTGACGAACCACTTCATGTCCGGTGAAAAGCGCAGATGGTACGGGTCCACGATGTCGCGGATCACGCGCTGCACTGCCCCCGTGCGGGGATCCACCAGCGTCAGCGAATCGCCCAGGGCATTGGCCACCACCAGCGACTTCTCATCTGGCGTCAGGTACAGGTGATGAGGCTCCTTGCCCGTGGGAATGCGCGACTGCTCTTTCCATGTCTGCGGATCGATCACGCTGATGGACGCATCCAGGGAGTTCAGCACAAAGATGGGCGTGGGGCCTTGAACGGCACGCGCTGCCTGTGCCGGCTTGACGGCGGCAGGCGGCACAGGCGCTGCACCGGCCGGTACAGCAGCTGCGGGCGTGACTGCAGGCACTGCCGCGACCGCTGGTGCGGCTGCCTTGGCAGACTTGAAACCGGGCAAGGCCGAAGCCCCCAACCATGCCGCAGCGCCCACGCCCACGACCAATGCCACAGCAGCGCCAGTGCGCCCAATAGAAAGACGTCCCACAACCACCACCTTCTCAGAATCCATGCAGTGTAGCTGCGCCAATGCAGCCGCTGCCAACACAAGCCTTCTGGTTTACAAAGCTTGTTGAAATGCCACGCGAGACTTGCCTTATCGGCGCAGGCAGCATCATGACAACAATTCAAAAACAGGAGCAGTTAGCTCCTACTTTTATTACGGTACAGCTTTAAAAAAGCCTGAAACCGTTGAAATAAAGGCACATGGCGCTCATTTATTGATGAACATCATTGCTCTATAAAAAAAGGAGCCCTAAAAGGGCTCCTTTGCCAACGTCAGTGACGGGTCCTCAGACCTTCCACTTCTCCGCCAGCTTTTCGGGATTCAGCGTGTCATAGCATTCGAAAGGCTGGTGAATCCAGGGGTTGGTACCCAGGAAGTCCACCGAATAGTCAGGCTCGAAGGTCGACACACCCTTGGTCCAGATCACGGCGCTGCGCAGCTCCGTAATGGGTGCGTAGTTGGTCTTGAGCATGGCAATCACGGCCTTGAGCGTGGCGCCCGAGTCCGCCAGATCGTCCACCAGCAGCACGCGGCCGGAAATGTCGCCCTTGGGCGTGGCAATGAAGCGACCGATGTCCAGATGGCCCTGCACCGTGCCGGCTTCGGCGCGGTAGGAGCTGGTGGACATGATGGCCAGAGGCTTGTCGAAAATGCGGCTCAGGATGTCGCCGGGGCGCAGACCACCGCGTGCCAGGCACAGGATGGTGTCGAATTCCCAGCCGGACTGGTGGATCTTGATGGCGAGCTTTTCGATGAGACCGTGGTACTCGTCGTAGCTCACATACAGGTGCTTACCGTCTTCTGTCAGCATGGGCACAGTTCCTTTGAAAGTTCAGTAAAACCCGGCCCGATCAGGCGGCGCTGTACGGGTTGTGCATCAGGATGGTGTGGTCGCGGTCGGGGCTGGTGGACACCATGGCAATGGGCACACCGGTCACTTCAGCGATACGGTCCAGATAACGGCGAGCATTCACGGGCAGCTTGTCGTACTCGGTCACACCCACGGTGGAGTCTGTCCAGCCGGGGATGGATTCGTAGATGGGCTTGCAGCGCTCGATATCGTCCGCGCCCAGAGGCAGCAGGTCGATCTTCTCGCCGTCGAGCTCATAGCCCACGCACAGTTGCAGCTCTTCGATGCCGTCCAGCACGTCCAGCTTGGTGATGCACAGACCGGACAGACCGTTGATCTGGGCCGAACGCTTGAGCAGCGCAGCATCGAACCAGCCGCAGCGGCGCGAGCGGCCGGTGGTCACGCCCTTCTCAGCGCCCACGGTGGACATGACCCAGCCGGGAGTGCCTTCCTTTTCCCATTCCAGCTCGGTGGGGAAGGGACCGCCGCCCACGCGGGTGCAGTAAGCCTTGGTGATGCCCAGGATGTAGTGCAGCAGACCTGGGCCCACGCCAGCGCCTGCGGCGGCATTGCCGGCCACGCAGTTGGACGAGGTGACATAGGGGTAGGTGCCATGATCCACGTCCAGCAGCGTGCCTTGCGCGCCTTCGAACAGCAGGTTGCCGCCTTCGGCGTGCACTGCGTTGAGCTCTCGCGACACGTCGGCAATCATGGGCTTGATCAGCTCGGCATGACGCATGGCTTCTTCGTACACGGCGTCGAACTGAACTTCGCCATCCTTCATGTAGGGAGCCAGGCCGGCACCGAAGTCGAAGTTCTTGGAACCCAGCACATTCACCAGAATGTGGTTGTGCAGGCTCAGCAGCTCGCGCAGCTTGGTGGCGAAGCGCTCGGGGTGCTTCAGGTCCTGCACGCGCAGGGCGCGGCGGGCAATCTTGTCTTCGTAGGAAGGGCCGATGCCCTTGCCGGTGGTGCCGATCTTCTGCACGCCACCCTTTTCACGGGCCGCTTCACGGGCCACGTCCAGAGCCTGGTGGAAAGGCAGGATCAGCGGGCAGGCTTCAGACACGCGCAGGCGCTCACGCACTTGCACGCCGGCCTTTTCCAGACCTTCGATTTCTTCAAACAGCTTGCCCACGGAGAGCACCACACCGTTGCCGATGTAGCACTTCACGCCGGGGCGCATGATGCCGCTGGGAATCAGGTGCAGAGCCGTCTTCACGCCGTTGATGACCAGTGTGTGACCAGCGTTGTGGCCGCCCTGGAAACGCACGACGCCGCTGGCGCTCTCGGTCAGCCAGTCGACCAGCTTGCCCTTGCCCTCATCACCCCACTGGGTGCCGACGACGACCACATTGCGACCTTTGGATGTATTCATATTCCAATCCGATAAATCGAAGAATTAGTCAAATGCCTTAAATGGCTTGCACGACCCATTGCCCGCCGACATTGGCAAGCTCACGGTCGCAGTGGAACTCATCCACTTCGCTTTCATGCCCTGGCAGCACGCAGACCACCGTCTCGCCCTGCTGGCGCAATGCGGCAATGGCGGCAGCCACTTGCGCGTCATCGCCCCAGGGAGCGCGAATGGCTGCCTTGAGCGGACGCTCGGGCACGACAGCCACCAGTTGTTTGATATCGAGGCTGAAGCCGGCAGCGGGACGATTGCGCCCGAACACTGCACCGACTTCGTCGTAACGGCCACCGCGCACCAGGGCATCGCTGCCGCCGGGCACATAGATCGCAAAGCGCGTGCCGCTGTAGTAGGAGTAGCCACGCAGATCGGCCAGGTCGAAGCTGACCTTGACGCCATCCAGGTGCTGCACCAGCCAGCGCAAATGTGACAGCACATTGCGCACGCCGGCAGTGCGCTCCAGCAGCTTTTCAGCTTGATCGAGCACTTCCATGCCGCCGTACAGCTGCAGCAGCGCCATCAGGCCTTCACGCGAGGCCTCAGGGAAATCGCGGGTCAGCTGGGCCAGCTCGGTTGCATCCTTGGAAGCCAGGGCTGCATGAACGCCTCGCAGCACTTGCTCGTCCACCATCACGCCGGCCAGCAGACTGCGCACGATGCGCACATCGGCCAGATCCACGATGACGTCCTTGACGCCCGCACCCTTGAGGCAGTCCAGAGCCAGGTGCAAGGCTTCGAGGTCGGCTTCCAGGCCTTGATGGCCGTAGATTTCAGCACCGAACTGAAGCGGCTCACGCGTGGCACGCGGACGATCGGGGCGCGCATGAACGACAGGGCCACAGTAGCACAGACGGGTTACGCCCTTGCGATTGAGCAAATGTGCATCAATGCGTGCCACCTGCTGCGTCATGTCTGCGCGCAGGCCCATGGTGCGACCGGAGAGCTGGTCAATCAGTTTGGAGGTTTGAAGGGCAAGAGCTTCGCCTGTACCCGTCAACAAGGACTCCAGATACTCCAGCATGGGTGGCATGACAAGCTCATAGCCATAGCTGCGCGCAGTATCGAGCAATCCTCGACGCAATTCTTCGATGTGCCGTGCCTCGGAGGGCAAAACATCGGCAATGTGATCCGGCAGGACCCAAGCAGACATGGAGAAATGGGGAGGCTGTTAAAAATGCGATTCTACCGGCTTTGCCAGCCCTGCCCAATTTGACCGCTAAGGCCTAGCCAGTATCGGCAGTATTCAAAGCAGCACCAGCATGATGGCGCCTGCTGCGATACAGAGCAATCCGCAAAAGCGCAGCTGCCCATCCCTGAGTTGCAGCAGCTGGGCAAACAGCTGGCGCCACAGCCTGGGCGCGAACAGGGGCAGCAGCCCTTCCAGCACCAGCAGCATGGCGATCGCCAGCCCCAGACTCTCCCACCAGTCCATTGCCATCCCCCCAATGAGCAATGGCCCTCAAGGGGCCATTGCTTATATCGCTGTCAAAGCTTTCCGAACTTGCGCAAACAAGGATGCACAACAGGCACTGCTATCGGCAATACACCATGCCACCATGCCTGATCCGAATTTCCGCAAGCCAAGGCTTATTTGCCAGCAGAGCCGCCACTGCGATAAGCCTTGAAGAAGTCGCTTTGCGAAGGATCGAGCACCAGCACATCGCTCTTCTTGGAGAAGCTCTCCTTGTAAGCATCCAGGCTGCGATAGAACTGCGCAAACTGCGGATCCTTGCCAAAGGCTTCTGCGTAGACACGTGCTGCTTCAGCATCGCCCTCACCCTTGATCTTCTGGGCATCGCGGTAGGCATTGGCAATGGTGATGTCACGTTGACGGTCGGCCTCGGCGCGAATCTTTTCACCCTCAGCCGCACCTGTGGAGCGCAACTCGTTGGCCACGCGCTTGCGTTCGGCCTCCATACGGCGATAGACGGACTCGGTGATGGTCTCGGCATAGTCCACGCGAGTGATGCGCACATCGACGATGTCGACACCCCAGGGCTTGGAGCCGCGCACGGTTTCCAGCACTTCACGCTTGACGTCGGCCATCAGCGTTTCACGCTTGGAAGACAGCAGCTCACGCACGGTGCGGCGGTTGATCTCTTCCTGAAAGGCATTGCGTACCACACGGTTGAGCTGCATGGCACCGGCAGATTCATCCAGACCCACGTTACGGATGTATTCCGAAGGCTCGGAGATGCGCCAGCGCACATACCAGTCGATGACCACGCGCTGCTTTTCAGCCGTGAGCATGGGCTCGGTATCGGTGCTGTCGAGCGTCAACAGACGCTTGTCGATGTAGCGCACGTTCTGCAGCGGTGGCGGCAGCTTGAAGTTAAGCCCGGGCTCGGTGATCACTTCCTTGATCTGCCCCAGCGCATAGACCACACCGAACTGACGCTGATCCACCACGAACAGGGTGGAGCTCAGCAAGGCCAGCACCACGAGAATGCTGGTGACAAAAAATCCGATTCGATTCACTGCATTCTCTCCTAGCGTGCGTCACGGTCACGGCTGCGCGCATCGCGGCTGCGGGCGTCACCGGCGGGATTGGGAACTACACGTACGTTGGCTGGAGCCGAAGCGGCGCCGCCGGCAGCTGCATCACCCGACGCAGCAGGAGCAGTTGCGCCGCCGGTCACGTTCTGCATGATCTTGTCCAGCGGCAGATACAGCAGATTTGAGCCCTGACGCGACTCAACCAGAACCTTGGTCACGTTGGTGTAGACCTGCTGCATCGCATCGATGTAGAGGCGATCACGCGTGACCTGAGGAGCCTTCTGGTACTCGGAATACAGCGAACTGAAGCGCCCTGCATCACCCTGAGCCTGGGCCACGATCTTGGCCTTGTAGGCTGCTGCCTCCTCACCCAGACGCGCCGCTGCACCCGCAGCGCGGGGCACCACATCGTTGGCATAAGCCTGGGCCTCATTCTTGGCACGCTCACGCTCCTGACCAGCCTTGAGCACATCGTCAAACGAGGCCTGCACCTGCTCGGGCGGCCGCACGCCGCCTTGCTGCATATTGATGCCCACCACTTCAACGCCCACCTTGTAGCGATCCAGAATGGACTGCATCAGATCACGTACTCGCGGCGCGATCTGGTCACGCTCCTCAGCCAAAGCCGCGTCCATCTTCATCTTGCCGACGACTTCACGCACGGCGGACTCTGCCACCTGGATCACGGCCTCGGAAGGACTGCGGCTTTCGAACAGCCATGCTCGCGCATCGCTCAGGCGGTACTGCACGGCAAACTTGATCTCGACGATGTTCTCGTCCTCGGTGAGCATTGCCGATTCACGCAGCCCCGTGCTGCGCACGATGTTGTCGCTACCTACCTCGGCCGAGCGAATCTGCGAAACATAGACCAGCTCATGCTTTTGAACGGGATAAGGCAGGCGCCAGTTGAAGCCCGCTCCCACCGTGCTCTTGTACTTGCCAAACTGCGTGATGACGGCCTGCTGGCCTTCCTGCACGATGAAAAAGCCCGTACCCAGCCAGATCAGCACGGCCACGCCGGCAATCAGGAAAATTCCCTTGCCGGGGTTGAAAGGCTCGCCAGGCTGACCGCCACTGCGGCTGGGCGGCACACCACGGCCATTGCCGGAGCCACCACCGAACAGACCGGAAAGCTTGCGATTGAGATCACGCCACACCTCCTCCAGATCAGGCGGCTGGCCTTGTTGAGGAGAGGAAGGACGGGGCCGCTGCTCGGGTGCGGGCGGCATCGGAGGACGCTCCCCTTCGGGTGCCGAGCTGTCCGGCTTGGAGCCATCTTCGTTGTTGTTGTCGCCACGACCCCAGCGCGGATCGTTCAAATTGAACATCCCGCGAATGCGTTGCGGCAGCACCGCCAGGCGATGGACGCGTTGTGAAAAATTCATGCGAGACGTCTCTGTGTTTTCAAAAAGACATGGACCATGGCAAGCATTGTGCCCAATAGGAACGCAAGCCCCTAGTATTGCGCGTCGTCATCAGGGGACATCCAGTACGTATCGTCCTGCCCCTCGACTTCTTCGCGTGCCGCCTCTTCACGTACCTGCAAAACCCGGTCAGCCAACATCTGCCGCAGCTGCGCCAGTCCCTGCCCCGAGCGAGCACTGACAAACACACGCGGCACCGGCGTGCCATCGAGCTCATACATATCCTGCAGCATGGCAGGCTGACGCTCGGGCTCAATGGCATCCAGCTTGTTGAAAACCAGAATCTGGGGCACATCATCGGCCCCGATTTCACCCAGAACTTTTTGGACTTGTTGTATTTGTTCCGGGAATCCGGGGTTCGATGCATCCACGACATGCAGCAGCAGATCGGCGTCAATCGCCTCCTGCAAGGTCGCCTGGAAAGCATCCACCAGACCGTGCGGCAAGTCACGAATAAAACCGACGGTATCCGACAGCGAGACCGACTCCTCGGCCTCCGCCAGATACATCTGCCGGGTGGTGGTATCCAGCGTGGCAAACAGCTGATCTGCGGCATAGGCGCGAGCCTTCACCATGGCATTGAACAGCGTGGATTTGCCGGCATTGGTATAGCCAACCAGGGAAATATTGAAAACTTCGCGACGCGAGCGCTGGCGCCTCTGCGTAGAACGCTGCTTCTTGACCTTTTTCAGGCGCTCCTTGGTGCGCTTGATGGCTTCGTCAATCATGCGGCGGTCCAGCTCGATCTGCTTTTCACCGGGACCGCCACGGCCGCCGATACCGCCGGCCTGACGCTCCAGGTGACTCCAGCGGCGCACCAGGCGCGTGCTGATGTATTGCAGGCGAGCCAGCTCCACCTGCAGCTTGCCTTCATGGCTGCGTGCGCGCTGAGCGAAGATTTCCAGAATCAGCATGGTCCGGTCGTTGACCGGCATCTGGATATGGCGCTCCAGATTGCGCTGCTGTGCCGGACTCAGGGCCTGGTCGAACCAGACTTCCTTGGCACCGTGCATCTGGGCCAGCATGCGGATCTCATCCGCCTTGCCACTGCCCACGAACAACGCGGGATCGGGGGCTTTGCGCTTGCAGGTCAAGCGGGCCACGGGTTGCAAGCCAGCGGTCTGTGCCAGCAGGCCCAGCTCTTCCAGCTCGTCGTCAAAATGGGGAACACCAAAATCCACGCCCACCAGCAGCACTGGCGCAGACGCGGAACGTTCAAAGGATTCAGAACTCAAATACCTGTCCCGTAGGGTAAAAGCCGCGCCGGGCTAGCCGGCGGGCGTTGACGCAAGAAAGCTTAGGCAGCAGCAGCGGCGTCGTTGTCAGCCGGAGTAGCGGCCGAGAAATTCACGGCGCGACCGGGAACGATGGTGGAGATGGCGTGCTTGTAAACCATCTGGGTCACAGTGTTGCGCAGAAGCACCACATATTGGTCGAACGACTCGATTTGGCCCTGCAGCTTGATGCCGTTGACCAGATAGATGGAGACCGGCACATGTTCACGACGCAGTGCGTTCAGGAACGGATCTTGGAGGAGTTGACCTTTATTGCTCACGATATTCTCCGTGTTCGAAGAGTGTTGTTGTAAACCGACACATTACCACAGGGCCCGGGAAAAACAACGAAAAGGGTTTTCCCGCAGGCACCAGCAGACAGTTATTAATCCTTGTCGGCGTAAGGATTATGGGAGGTTTTCAAGTCGATGCGCAACGGGGTGCCGACCAAATTGAACTCCTTGCGGAAACGGCCTTCCAGAAAGCGCTTGTAGGCATCGGTGACCAGCTCCAGCGAGTTGCCATGGATCACGATGATGGGCGGGTTCATGCCACCTTGGTGGGCATAGCGCATCTTGGGACGATAGGCTCCCACCTTCTTGGGCGTCTGGAACTGGATCGACTCCATCAGAATGCGCGTCAACACCGGCGTAGGCATCTTGCAGGTGGCTGCACGATGGGCCTGGATGATGGACTTCCACATCGGCTCGAGACCCTGGCGCTTTTGTGCCGAGATGAAATGCAGCGGCGCAAACTTCAGGAAGGACAGGCGCGTCTCGATGGAACGCTCCAGCATCTGACGCTGGTAGTCATCCACGGCATCCCATTTGTTGATGCCCAACACGACCGAGCGGCCGCTCTCCAGGATATAGCCCGCGATATGCGCGTCCTGGTCGGTCACGCCTTGCGTGGCATCGATCAGCAGCAGCACGACGTTGGCGCCTTCGATGGCCTGCAGCGTCTTGACCACCGAGAATTTCTCGATGGCTTCAAACACCTTGCCCTTGCGGCGCAGACCGGCTGTATCGATCAGCTCGAACTTCTGGCCATTGCGCTCGAAAGGCACGGTGATCGCATCGCGCGTGGTGCCGGGCATGTCAAAAGCCACCAGGCGCTCTTCACCCAGCCAGGTATTGATCAGCGTGGACTTGCCGGCATTGGGACGACCTGCCACCGCCAGACGCACGGGCTTCTGGTCTTCCTCGCCAAAGACCTCTTCTTCAGGCTCCGGCAGATTCAGCAGACCCAGAGCCGCATCCACCAGGCTGCGCACGCCCTGACCATGGGCTGCGGAT
Organism: Comamonas testosteroni; assembly: GCF_000761245.1. GTDB lineage: Bacteria > Pseudomonadota > Gammaproteobacteria > Burkholderiales > Burkholderiaceae_C > Comamonas > Comamonas testosteroni_C. The sequence continues at coordinate 59,418 of NZ_AWOR01000110.1, forward strand.
ACAGGCATGACCTCGCCAAGACCCAGCTCATAGAACTCGGACAGGTGCACGCCATCCTTCATGCCTTCGGCCTTGTTGGCCACCAGCATAGTGGGCTTGCCCAGACGGCGCAGGTAGTTGCTGATTTCGTGATCCTGACCGGACAGGCCGGCGCGCGCATCCAGCACGAAGATCACGACATCGGCTTCCGCCACCGCTTGCTGCGTCTGCTTGGCCATCTCCTTGAAGATGCCGCGCGATGCGTCCGGCTCGAAACCGCCCGTATCGATGACGATGTACTCATGCTTGCCCTGACGGCCCTGGCCGTAATGGCGGTCACGCGTCAGCCCTGCAAAGTCGGCGACGATGGCATCCCTCGACTTCGTGAGTCGATTGAACAGCGTCGACTTGCCCACATTGGGGCGCCCTACCAGGGCAATAACTGGCTTCATTCCAAAAACAACCTATCAATCCGGCTTGAAGCCATACACAGTTCCGCTTCGGCTGACGATCACCAGAGTATTGGCGGCGACAACCGGGGAAGTGGCAACTCCTGCCTTGTCAGTTTCCAAACGGGCCAGTGCAGAGCCGTCTTCACGCGAGAGCATATGCACTGTCCCCAAATCATCGGCCAGCACCACGGAGCGGCCCAGCACCAGAGGCGCCGTCAGCTTGCGGTACTGCAGCTTGTCGATGGACCACAGACGCTGACCGTCTGCACGATTCCAGGCCTGCACCGTGCCGTTGCCTTCCGCGCCAAACACGGCCTGCTCGTCGCCCGCCACGCCGTCGCTACCCTTGGAGGTCTGCGTCCAGCGCACATTGGCCGTGCTCACATCCACGCATCCCACCGAGGCCTGGAACGCACGTGCACAGACACTGCTGCCCACACGGCTGACGGGACCGACCAGATCCACCAGTCGCTCCACATCGTTGGTCCCGCGCGGTGCGGCCAGAGGAGCCATCCAGCGCACCGAGCCATTGTCAGGATCAACTCCTGCCAGACGTCCGGACACGCCTACCACCAGATTATTACCAACGGCCTGCAAAACGCCTGGCTGTCGCAAAATAAGCGGTTCATTGCTGGGGCCTTCAACCGACCACAGCTCACGACCCGTATTGGCATCGAAAGCCGCCAGAGAACGATCAGCCGCCATCACGAACACGCGGCCGCCAGCCACCAGAGGCGGCGTATAGACCGCTGCGGTCAGGTTGTTCTTCCACAGCTGCTTGCCTTCGGCAAACACCATGAGCTGGTTGCTGCGTGTAACCACCGCTGTGCGCTGGCCGTCGCTGCCCACGCCGGTGGTCAGCGGCTCGCCCGCACTGAACTTGCCCAGCTGGCTGCCGGTATTGCCATCAAGCGTGGTAACGCTGCCATCTTTGGTGACCACGGTGACGGTATTGCCCTGCACCAGCGCAGGTATGGCCAGAGGCACTTCGCTGCCGAGCTTGGCCGACCAAGCCTGATGCACCGCAATCTTGCCGGGATTGGGCCCCAGGTCCAGAGGCTTGGGCTTGTCCTTGCCGCCGAACATGGAGCAGGCAGCCAGCGACGCGGCCACAGCAGTCAGCACCAGCACACGGGCTGCGGATTGCGCTGCAGGGGCAGCGGACTTCACTTGATGGGCAAAAGTCTTCAAGATTATTTCTCCGACGGCGTTGTCTTGACCAGGGTTGCGGCTTCAGGAGCCACGCCCAGCGCGTTCAGCTTGAATTCCACCAGATGGCGGTAGTCCAGATCCTTGTCCAGTGCCTTGTAGGCTGCCTGGTACTGGGCAACCGCCTCAGCCTGCTTGCCCAGCGCCACATACAGATCGCCACGGCGATCAGCCTGCAGACCGGCATAGGACTCAGGCATGGCCGCCTCAAGCACCTTCAGGCCTTCGTCATAGCTTTTTTGCTGCTCCAGCACGGAAGACAGACGAATGCGAGCGAGCGCCTTGAAGCTTTCATCGCCCTTGTCGGCCACCCAGCTCAGCTGAGCCTTGGCATCATCGAGCTTGCCGGCATCCACCGAGGCCTTGGCCATCAGCAAAGCCGTCTGGGCTGCCTGCGCCGTGCCTGCGTACTTGTCCCGCAGCTCGCTGAAAGCCTGGTCGGCGCGCGCCGCATCCTTGGCCGTCAGCGCTTCGTCCACGGCGAACTCCAGGGCCGAGGCCTGGGTGGCCTGACGCTTTTGCCAGTACTGCCAGCCGTTCCAGCCGGCCAGTCCGAGAAAGACCACGACCAGCACGCTGGTGATCAGAGTTCCCCAGGAATTCCAGAAATGCTTGAGCTGCTCAATTTGCTCTTGTTCTTCAAGATCGAGATGATTTGCCATGGCTACTTAGATTGAGTGGAACGCTGGTCGAAAAACGAGGTGCGGAAAATCAAACCGCCGATTTTAGGCTGCCGGCCCACTGGGCCACGTCCGCCAGAGCTTGCTGCACCTGCTGGCCTTCGCCGTCGCGCAGCGACTTCACAGTCACCTTGCCCTGGGCCAGCTCGTCGGAGCCGAAGATCAGAGCAAAGCGTGCACCCGAGCCATCGGCCTTCTTGAACTGGGACTTCATCGAGCCCATGCCCTCGGCCGAGCCGCCGGCCGCTGCATGCATCTGAACCGCCACACCGGCTGCACGCAGCTGCTGCACGGTCTTGAAGACCTGGGGCAGCGCCGAGGCGTCGGGAATGATGGCGTAGACATCGGCTGCGGGCTGGGGAATCTCTACCCCCACCTCCTTGAGCACTTCGAGCACGCGCTCCACACCCATACCCCAGCCCACGGCCGGAGCGGGTTTGCCGCCGATTTCCTCGATCAGGTAGTCGTAGCGGCCGCCGCCGCAGATGGTGCCTTGCGAGCCCAGCTTGTCGGTAATGAACTCGAACACCGTGAGGTTGTAGTAGTCCATGCCGCGCACCAGACGCGGGTTCAGGCTCCAGGCCACATCGTTGGCATCCAGAATGTCCTGCACAGCCTTCAGATGCGCCTTGGAGGCATCACCCAGATAGTCCATCAGCTTGGGCGCTGCGTTGACCATGTCCTGCATGGCAGGATTCTTGGTGTCCAGCACGCGCAGCGGATTGCTGTACATGCGGCGCTTGGCTTCTTCGTCCATCACCTCGGTGTGCTGCTCGAAGTAAGCGATCAGGGCCGCGCGATGCGCCTTGCGCTCCTCGGGCTGGCCCAGGCTGTTGAGCTCCAGGCGCACGCCTTCAATGCCCAGCTCCTTCCAAAGTTGAGCGGCCAGCAGAATCACTTCGGCATCCAGCTCGGGGCCGGCAAAGCCCATGGCTTCCACACCGACCTGGTGGAACTGGCGATAGCGGCCGCGCTGGGGACGTTCATGGCGGAACATCTGGCCGATGTAGAACAGACGCTTGCCGCCTTCGTACAGCAGATTGTTTTCCACCACCGAACGCACCACGCCGGCCGTACCTTCAGGACGCAGGGTCAGGTGCTCGCCGTTGAGCTTGTCTTCGAAGGAGTACATCTCCTTTTCGACGATATCGGTCACCTCGCCCAGGCCGCGCACAAACAGGGCCGTGGGCTCGACGATGGGGGTGCGCATATTGCGATAGGCAAAGCGGCCCATCAGATCGCGCACCTTGGCTTCAAACCACTCCCAACGCGCCGAATCGGGTGGGAGAATGTCGTTCATGCCTTTGACGGCGGTCAGTTTTTCGTTCTTGGCCACGTGAAGTCTCACACTTGGGTTACTAGCAAAACAAGAGCACATTGCGCTTGGCAGGTATGCTTTTTAGCTAGAAACCTAATTCAAATCCATACAGATAGTGCGCAAGCAGCTATCAATTCCAAAGTCTTGGCTCGCTGGCATTGTGCCAGCAAGCGCAATCACCACCCGCATGCCGGGCCGCTGCAAGCGCTCAAGTCGCTCAGGCCTTCTGGCCATAGCGGCGCTGCACATATTCCAGCACCAGGGTCTGGAACTCCTCGGCGATATGCTCGCCACGCAGCGTCAAGGCCTTCTCGCCGTCGATGAACACTGGCGCTGCAGGTGCCTCGCCATTGCCGGGCAGACTGATGCCGATATCGGCATGTTTGCTCTCGCCGGGGCCGTTGACGATGCAACCCATCACCGCTACCTTCATGGCTTCCACGCCAGGGAACTGGGTGCGCCAGACCGGCATTTCACCACGCAGGAAATCGTCGATCTTCTTGGCCAGTTCCTGGAAGGTGGTGCTGGTGGTGCGGCCACAGCCCGGGCAGGCGGTGACGCTGGGCACGAACACGCGCAGACCCAGGGCCTGCAGGATTTCGGAAGCTACAACGACCTCCTGCGTGCGTGCTTCACCTGGCTGGGGCGTGAGCGAGACGCGAATCGTGTCGCCGATGCCTTCTTGCAGCAGCACCGACAGTGCTGCGGTGGATGCCACCGTGCCCTTGGTGCCCATGCCGGCCTCGGTCAGGCCCAGGTGCAGCGCATAGTCGCAGCGGCGCGCCAGCTCGCGGTAGACCGAAATCAGATCCTGCACACCGCTGACCTTGCAGGACAGGATGATGTTGTCGGGGTTCAGGCCGATGTTCCTCGCCAGCTCGGCCGAGCTGATGGCCGAGGTGATCAGCGCCTCGTACATGACCTGGCGCGTCTCCCAGGGCTTCTCGCGACGGCTGTTCTGGTCCATCAGATCGGCCATGATTTCCTGGTCCAGCGAGCCCCAGTTCACACCGATGCGCACGGCCTTGTCGTATTTGGCCGCAATCTCGATCATCTGACCGAACTGCTTGTCTTTTTTGTCGCCCTTGCCCACGTTGCCGGGGTTGATGCGGTACTTGGACAGCGCCTGGGCGCAATCGGGGTAGTCGGTCAGCAGACGGTGGCCGTTGTAGTGGAAGTCCCCGACCAGCGGCACATACTCGCCCATGCGATCGAGCTGCTCGCGGATATAGGGCACGGCCGCCGCCGCCTCGGGCGTGTTCACCGTGATGCGCACCATCTCCGAGCCGGCCTGGGCCAGCTGGCGCACCTGGATGGCAGTCTCCACCGCATCCACGGTGTCGGTATTGGTCATGGACTGCACGCGCACGGGCGCATCGCCCCCCACTGTGACCACGTTGTTGCGCCAAACCACACGGGCCTGGCGCGATTTGCGCGGCAGCGGGCTGGCGACGGCTATCGCCTGGCTGAGCTGCTGCGAGCTTTGAGAATCTTGCACTCTTGTTTACCTCGAACGGTTACTTCACCTCGAAGCGAGCCACATTGTCGCGTGTGCTCGAGATATCGAAGGGTTCGCCACGTACCGTCACCTGCGTGCCCTTGGCATTGCCCACAATCACCGACAGGGGCAACTGGCCTTGGGCAGTCGCAGATTCATCCTTGGACAGGGTCTTTTCCAGCACCACCTTGCCAGCTGCGTCCTTGACCTTGACCCAGGACTGACCGGTATTCACCTTCAGCACCAGCAGGCCGCCAGCGCCGGTCGCGGGCGTGGCTGCCTCGGCTGCTGGGGCTGCGGTTTGGGCCGCTGTCACAGGTGCGGGAGCGCTTGCTGCAGCGCCATCGCCTGGCATGCTGGCAGCAGCAGCAACCGGCACAGGTTCTGTCACCGACGCCGCGGGTGTGGCAGAACTGCCCTGTGCACCGCCCTCATCAGTCTGGGCAAGCGGTTCTGCAGCCGCAGCGCTCACCACAGCCGTCTGGCCAGACTGGGCCTGAGCCGGCGCTGGCGCGCCTGCCCCATCGGCGCCGTCCACCATCTGCTGGAATGGCACAAAGTACACGGCAGCGGCAGCTGCCAGCAAAATCAGAACGCCTGCCGCAATCTTGCGAGAGCTGCTGTTGCCGGAGTCCAGCGGTGTACCTGTGACCTTGAAGCTGCTGCGCACCTTGACGGTCTCGTTGATGCCAGGACCTGTTTTGGCAAGGCTTTTGATCTCGGTGCGTGGCAGCTTGGCCAGCACCGATTCGGCATCGATATGCAAGGTCCGGCACATTCCCATGGCCAGAGCACGCATGAACACATGATCGGGAAAGGCCTCATAGTCATCGGCCTCCAGCGCTTGCAGCTTGTGCTGCGGCACCTTCAATGTCGCAGCCATCACGGGCAACTGCATCCTGGCTGCTTCCCGCGCCTGACGCAACAAGACCCCGGCCGTGGCCTGCCCCTGAGTTGGCACCTGCTCTTCGCTTTGCATAGTTTCCTCTTCCACCGCAGCCTCATTCATTGAAAGCTCCACGTTCATAGGCCAGCCACTGACGCGATTGAGGAAAACGCTCGCGCAACTGATCGGCCTGTTGACGCACTCCAATGTCGTCGTGCAGTGCCCTGTCTATTTTGATCCCCAGCCAGAGGCTTTCCGCACTGGCCTGATTGCTATTGTTATTCAAGCGCCGGATGTAGAACTGCGACTTCTTCAGATCACCTTTGAGCCACAACACATTTGCCAGGTTGTAGCCTGCGGCGGGGTTGCCCACATCCATCTCGTAGGCGCGAAACATGTTCTGGTAGGCCTGCTCCAACTGTCCTGCCTGCTGGTAGCACATGCCCTTGGCCAGCAAAGTCCTGGGCTGTTCACGGTAGCCCGGAGCCTGCAAGGCTCTATCAAACCACTGCTGGGCTGCATCGAAATGCTTTTGCTGGCATTGCATCCAGCCGTAATTGTGAATCTGGTTGCCGTCGCGCGGATTGAGATCCACGGCCTTGCGCATGGCGATCTCGGCCTGCGTCCAGTCCTGGTTCTGCATGAGGATCAGGCCCAGCAGGCCGTATGCATCGGCGTAATCGGGCTTGGCAGCCAAGGCCTGCCCCACCTCATCCATGGCCACATCCAGGCGCCCGGCCTGAAAGTAATTGGCAGCCAGCTCCAGGCGAATCTGTGCACGGCGATTGGCATCGGCGACCTGGGTCGCACCCGTGCCAACCACGGAAGACTGGGGCACGGACGTAGAGGACGTGGTGGTGGTCGTTGTCGAAGTACAACCCACAAGTGCCGCGACCGCAACCGGTACCCCCCACCGGGCCAACAAGCCCCAATGTTGCCAAACCGGTCGCTGTACCACTGCCCTCATTGATTGTCCTTTATTCAAAGCTCCGTCAAGACACCTGCTTGAGCGGGATAGTACGCTGCTTGGCCATACGCTCGGCAGCGCGAGTTCTGTCCTTCACATCGCCCGCGAGCTGACCACAGGCCGCATCGATATCGTCACCCCGGGTCTTACGCACCGTGGTCACGATGCCGGCATTGCTCAGCAACGTAGCGAACTCGGTCACACGAGCCGAAGGCGAGCGCAACAAACCCGAAGCAGGGAAGGGATTGAACGGGATCAGATTGAACTTGCACCAGCTCTTGCCATCGCCGCGCGCGCGCACCAACTCTATCAGCTGGCGTGCATGCTCAGGCTGATCGTTAACGCCGTCGAGCATGCAATATTCAAAGGTGATGAAGTCACGCGGCGCGAACTCCAGATAGCGCTCGCAGGCGTCCAGCAGCTCGGCAATCGGGTACTTCTTGTTCAGCGGCACCAAGTTGTCACGCAACGGATCATTGGGCGCGTGCAGCGACACCGCAAGCGCCACCGCGCAATCCTGCGACAGTCGGTCCATCATCGGCACCACGCCCGAGGTGGACACCGTCACGCGACGACGCGACAGGCCATAGCCATGATCATCCAGCATCACGCGCAGGGCTGGCACCAGCGCACTGTAGTTCTGCAAAGGCTCGCCCATACCCATCATCACCACGTTGGAGATGATGCGGTCTTCGGTACCGAAGCGCTTGCGCAGCGAATGCTCGGCATACCAGAGCTGGGCAAGGATCTCGCCGGTATTGAGGTTGCGGCTGAAGCCCTGATGCCCTGTCGAGCAAAAGCGGCAGCCCACGGCGCAACCTGCCTGGGACGATACACACAGCGTGCCACGGTCGTCCTCAGGAATGAAAACGGATTCAACGGCATTGCCGTCACCCACATCGAACAGCCACTTCACGGTGCCATCGGCAGAGACATGCTCCGTCACCACAGGCAAAGCGGTAATGTGGGCCCGGCTTTTTAGCTTTTCGCGCAAAGACTTGGCCAGATCTGTCATCTGGTCGAAATCGGATGCACCACGCTGGTGAATCCAGCGAAACAGCTGCGTCGCACGGAAACGCTTCTCCCCGAGCTGCTCGCAATAAGCGGTCAGTCCTTCGAGGTCAAAATCAAGCAAATTAGTAGTCATATCGGCATGTGGCGAGGCGTCTTGCGAACGGGGTTAGCCACGCCGTGGCCAGCATCTTCAAGTGCTGACACCCGCTTTGCACGAATGCAAAGCGCTGGCGTCAGCGAGAGCATGCTGTAAAGCTAGCGTGGATTAACGCGAGTACACGTTCATGCCGGGGAAGAAGAAGGCAACTTCCACAGCAGCAGTTTCAGCAGCGTCGGAGCCGTGCACGGCATTGGCGTCGATGCTGTCGGCGAAGTCGGCGCGGATGGTGCCCTTCTCTGCCTTCTTGGGATCGGTGGCGCCCATCAGCTCACGGTTCTTCAGGATGGCGTTCTCGCCTTCCAGAGCTTGAATCATCACGGGGCCGGAGACCATGAAGTCCACCAGATCCTTGAAGAAAGGACGGGCAGCGTGTACAGCATAGAACTGCTCGGCTTCGCCGCGCGACAGGTGCACCAGCTTGGCAGCCACGATCTTCAGGCCAGCAGCTTCGAAGCGGGCGTAGATTTGGCCGATCACGTTCTTGGCAACTGCGTCGGGCTTGATGATGGAGAGGGTACGTTCGATAGCCATGATGATTATTTCCTAATCAGGGTTACTATGGGTTTTTGCCGAAAAAGCAAAACAGTTGATTTTAGCGGTGCCGCCATAGACCTTGAAGTCCAGACAGCACTCAAATCCTTACGGACGCCTTTTTAGCGACCGCCGCGACGACCACCACCGCCGCCGCCACTAGGGCGACGCTTGGCGTTCTGGCGGGCACGCGACAGACTGTCGCTGCCGATATAACCCACTGAAGTGCGCATGGGGTCGGGCTGACCGCCCCCTTGCGAGCGACCTGAGCCACCGGAGCCACTGGAGCGGCCGCCGGACTTGCTCCGCGGGTTGTCACCCAGCATGCCGCTAGGTGCCGGACGATTGCCGTCCCACTCGCCACGGCGCTGACCGCCGCCTTCACGGCGACCCTGGGGTGCGCGATCGGCGTTCATGCCATTGCCGCGACCGCCGCTGCGGTTGTTGCGTCCGCCACGGTTGTTGGCACCACGGGCGCCGCTGTTGTTGCGCTCGACGGGAGCGCGTTCCTTGACGCCGGCTGCCGACATCAGCGCCTGGATATCGGCCTGATCGAGCTCCACCCAGGCGCCGCGCTTGAGACCGCGGGGCAGCATCATGGCGCCATAGCGAATGCGGATCAGGCGGCTGACGGCATGACCCACAGCCTCGAACATGCGACGCACTTCGCGGTTGCGGCCTTCGGAGATGGTCACGCGGTACCAGCAGTTGGCACCTTCGCCGCCGCCGTCTTCCACGGCACCAAAGCTGGCTTCGCCGTCTTCGAGCTGCACGCCGTCCAGCAGACGCTGCTTTTCTTCCTTGCTCAGCGCGCCCAGCACACGGGCCGCGTATTCACGCTCCAGGCCGAAGCGAGGGTGCATCAGCGAGTTCGCCAGCTCACCCGAGCTGGTGAACAACAGCAGACCTTCGGTATTCAGGTCCAGACGCCCCACCGACTGCCACTTGCCATGCTGCAGCTTGGGCAGCTTGCGGAACACCGTAGGGCGGTTTTGCGGATCGTCATGCGTCACCACTTCGCCCACGGGCTTGTGATAGGCAATCACGCGCGCGGGCGGCGGGTCGATACGGAAGCGGATGGGCTGGCCGTTGACCTTGACGATATCGCCAAACTGAATGCGCTGGCCGACGTGGGCAGGCTCGTTGTTGACCGAGATGCGCCCTTCCAGGATCAGTTGCTCCATCTCCAGGCGCGAACCCATGCCGGCCTGGGCCAGCACCTTGTGCAGCTTGGGAGAATCGACCTGGGGTGCAAGCACGCGCTTGGCGGGCATGGCGCTGCCGTTCTCTTCCTCGTCATCGAAGTCGCCCGAGATCACATCGGCAAAGTCGATGTTCTGCCCCTTGCGTCCCTTGGACCCATGAGAAGCGGCAACGCTCTCCACGACCACGTCCGCGACGACTGCATCTGCTGCGTCATGGTCATGGCCCTGGGACTGCGCCTCCACCTCCTGCCCAGCCACGGGCTGAACCGGCTCCTCGACGGCCACGGGTTCTTCCGCGCGGGGCTTGGTCACGCGCTTGCGCGCAGGCTTGGCCTCGGCAGCAGCGTCCTTTTTGACGCCGGCACGCTTGCGCGGTGTGGCAGGCTTCTTGGCCTCGGCGGCATCCTTGGCACCATCGGCCTTGGCTGCGCGGGGCTTGCGAGTCTTCTTGACCGGCTCGGCTTCGGGCGAAGCGGCTGCGGACTCGGGCATCGGGTTCGATGTCTCGTTGTTCATTCCAGTTTTCCTTCGGGGATGACGCCATCGTCATCCTCCACAATTCGTTGTTCTGCCGACTCGACGGCATCGTCGGCCCGCGCTTTCGTCTTTGCGTCCTCGGCCTCGTCGTCGCTGCCGTAGTCATCCTCGAGAAACGCCTTCAGGCCCACCCACTCGGTACGACCTGTTTTCTTGGCCGCCGGCTTGGGCTCCGACTCTGCCGCCTTGGCAGTCCTGGCGGGCCTGGCCGCTTTGGGCTTGCTCACGGACGGCAGCTCCATAGCCGCCCCAGGCTCCGAGTCAGGCAGCGCGGTCTCTATTGTTTCCGTAGCAGCTTGCACAAAATCAGCCTGCGCTTGAACTGGATATGACTCCAGCTGCGGCACATCGGGCTCAGGCTGGAGCTCCGTCTGAATCACTGCCTGCTCTTCTGCCACTTGATCAGTACCTCGATCGGGCTGCTCCTCGCCGCCATCTTCCTCATTCAAGGCACCCAGGACTTCACTCTCAGCCGCATCGGACTCTGCAGCGACATCCGTATCCGCTACGACCTCGGCCGGCTCCACGGCTTCCGCCCCCTCCTGAGGCTGAACATCCTCCGCGCCGGCCTGCGGCACGGCAGTCTGATCGCCCTCCTCCCCATCCAGCGCCTTGAACAGGCTTTGCTGGGCCTGGGTTTCCTCCAGCATGGGCAGCTGATCCAGCGACTGCAGGCCCAGATCATCAAGAAACTGACGCGTGGTGGCAAACAGCGCGGGCCGCCCCACGGTTTCACGGTGACCGATGACCTCGATCCAGCCTCGGTCTTCCAGCTGCTTGATGATCAGGCTGTTCACGGTCACCCCGCGAATGTCCTCAATATCACCCCGCGTGACCGGCTGACGGTAGGCAATGATGGCCAGCGTCTCAAGCGTCGCCCGCGTGTACTTGGGCGGCTTCTCGGGGTGAAGCTTGTCCAGATAGACCCGCATCTCTGGCCGGCTCTGAAAACGCCAGCCAGAAGCCACCTGCACCAGTTCCACGCCCCTAAGGGCCCAGTCCTTTTGCAGGTCCAGCAGCAAATCCTTAATCGTGTCCGAGCCCAGCACATCATCAAAAAGTGAGCGCAATTCCCGCAGCGTTACGGGCTGCGGGGCACAAATCAATGCTGTTTCAAGAACCCGCTTGGCATCTACCGTATTCATGGGCGCAGCGTTTCGGGAGCGGCCGTCGCACCGACTGCGGTGGGACGCCTGATTCTAAGAAGAGAGGGAAGCGCCCCAAAGATGCCATGCGAGTGATGGTCAGAGGCTTTCTGGCAGATTGTAACGCAGACCCCATAAATCCAGTGCGCCGGCCATGTCTTGTGGCAGCGGCGCATAGTGGACCAGCGGCTTTTTCGTCACTGGATGCTCGAAGGCCAGCCTGAAGGCATGCAGTGCCTGGCGCTCCAGCCCGCCCTCGGGCTGGCCGCCATACAGCGTATCGGCTATCAGCGGATGCCCGAGCGAAGCCATGTGCACCCGGATCTGGTGCGTGCGGCCGGTGTGCAGCGTGCAGCGCACCAGGCTGTGAGCGGCATCGCCATCGAGCAGATCGAAATCGGTACGCGCCTGCTTGCCGGGATGCAGATTCAGATCCACCACCGCCATGCGCAGTCGGTTGCGCGGGTCACGGCCAATCGGCGCATCGACTTCGCGGCGCTTGCGGCTGCCCCATTGCTTGTGGGCAAGCGCCAGATACTGGCGACTCACATCGCGCGCGGCAATCATCTTGATGAGCGCATCCATGGTGCTGCGATTGCGTGCCACCACCATCAACCCGCTGGTGTCCTTGTCCAGCCGGTGAACAATGCCGGCACGCGGCACCTGGCGCGCTTTTTCGTCACGCGCCAGCAGGCCATTGAGCAATGTGCCCGTCCAGTTGCCGGGCGCCGGATGCACCACCAGGCCCGCAGGCTTGTTGATGACCAGCAGATCCTCGTCCTCATAGACCACCTGCAGATCCATGGCCTCGGGCTGGAAGGCCATGCTCTGCTGGGTGGGCCGCATTTCCACGCGCAGGCGGTCGCCCACGGCCACCTTGACCGAGGGCTTGAGCAGAACCTTGCCGTTGAGCGTGACTGCACCGTCGGCCAGCAACTGCTGCAGATAGCTGCGCGAGAACTCGGACACCCCCAGCGCCAGCACCTTGTCCACACGCTGACCATGATGCTCGGCGGCGACCGTGAGTTCGCGGTTCTCGACCTCGGCCGAGGCAATGCCGTCTTCGGCTGCTTCGTCCCAGCTCTGCTCGACCGCGTCAGAAGGCACAAGCCCCTGCGGGGCAGGGGCTTGTGCGGCTTGCTTGCGTTGCGAGGCCATGCTCAACGCGAGGGCAGATAGCGCGAAGGATCGACAGGCTTGCCCTGGCGACGCACCTCGAAGTGCAGCTTGACGCGATCGGCATCGGTGCTGCCCATCTCGGCAATCTTCTGTCCCTTCTTCACGGCCTGATCTTCCTTGACCAGCAGCGACTGGTTGTGGGCGTAGGCCGTCAGATAGGTGTTGTTGTGCTTGAGGATGATGAGGTTGCCGTAGCCACGCAGGCCGGCACCGGCATACACCACACGTCCATCGGCCGCAGCCAGCACGGGATCGCCGGCCTTGCCGCTGATGTCGTAGCCCTTGTTGCGCTGCTCGTCGAAGCCAGCAATCAACGAGCCGCTGGCAGGCCAGATGAAGTTCACATCATCGGCTCCCTTGGCAACAGGCGCGGGGCTTGTTGCAGGCGTGGCTGGCACTGGCGTTGCAGTTGCAGCCGGGGGAGTCACGGGTGTAGTCGTCGTTGCGGCGCTGCCACCGCCCACAACCACGGGCGCGACACCACGGCCCGAACCGGACGATGCGACAGGCGCCTCGCGTCCGGGCGGCACCACACGCACCACCTGACCGACTTCAATCACGTTGGGATTGTCCAGATTGCTCCAGCGGGCAATGTCCTTCCAGCTCTGGCCGTGCTCCAGACCAATCCTGATCAGAGTGTCGCCAGGCTTGATGGTGTAGTAACCCGGCTTGCCCGCATTTTCAGCGCCGGGCAGCGACTTGACGTCCACAGTTGAAGACGAGGAGGCCGACTGTCCGCGATCCTCCACAGGAGCCCTGTTTGCCTGGGCAGCACAACCGGCCAGGATGACACCTGCCAGCACGGCCGTTCCCCATGCACCAAGACTTCGCGATACCAACATAAGCTATTCCCTTCTAGGCGATCCCCGATTTTAGAGGGACAAAGTTGACTGCTTCCAAAACTGTCTGCGTAAAACCGTGTGAACTCTTGTCAATCACCAGCAGTGCCTGCTTACCCGCACCCACCACGACCGGAGCCACCAGACGCCCGCCCACCGCCAGTTGATCACACCACTCTTGCGGCACCACATCACCTCCGGCAGCGGAGATGATGCCCGCATAGGGCGCTCCACTTGCAAAACCCACCATGCCGTCTCCGAGAATCAGATGCACATTCGATAGGCGCATGGGGCGCAGATGGCTGCGTGCTTTCTCATGCAGGCCGCGCAGCCGCTCTATCGAATAAACCTCTTTGGTGAGCATGGACAGCACAGCGGCCTGATAGCCGCAGCCCGTACCGATCTCCAGCACGCGCCCTTGCCCGTTCCGTGCCGCATCTGAATCGAGCAGCAGCTCGATCATGCGGGCCACGATGCTGGGCTTGGAGATGGTCTGACCCAGGCCGATAGGCAGGCTGGTGTCTTCATAGGCCTGGTTGACCAGAGCACTGTCGACAAAGCGGTGGCGCTCCACCGTGGCCATGGCCTGCAGCACGGCAGGGTTGCTGACGCCGGCCGCACCGATGCGCTGAGCCATGCGGGAGCGCACCGTGGATGAGTCCAGACCCACCCCCACGGGTGAAGCGGCCACACGCAGCGGATTGATGGGCTTGGGAGCAACGGGCGGCCGCGCCGCGCTGGTGCCCGTCTGAACCGAGCGTGCAATCCAGCCCGGGACCTGAGGCGGACGACGCTCGCTCACGATGCCGCCGCCGATGTGGTGGATGGACCTGCCAGCTTGCTGGCCGTCTGCGCCCAATAGCCCAGGTTTTCATGATCAGTCAGATCGACCTTGAGCGGCGTCATGGAGACATGGCCGTGGGCCGTGGCATGGAAGTCCGTGCCTTCGGAGTCGTCCTTTGCAGCGCCGGCGCTGCCGATCCAGTACATGGTCTCGCCACGTGGACTTTGCTGCTGAATGGCCTGTTCGGCCGCATGGCGGCGCCCCAGGCGGCACAGCTTGACGCTTTTGAGTGCATCGAGCGGCATATTGGGAATGTTCACATTGAGCAGCCATGGCAAGACACCAATCAGTTGCTGGGACTGCATCTCCTGGACCATCTGACGCGCCGTGGCAGCCGCCGCTTCGAGCTCGGCCCAGCCTTTGTCCACCTGCGAGAAGGCAATCGACGGAATACCGAACAGATAGCCTTCCATGGCCGCTCCCACGGTCCCCGAGTAAATCGTGTCGTCACCCATATTGGCGCCGTTGTTGATGCCCGAGACCACCAGATCGGGCCGGTAGCCAAGCAGCCCGGTCAACGCGATATGCACGCAGTCTGCTGGCGTGCCGTTCACATAGCGAAAGCCGTTATAGGCCTGGTGCACATACAGCGGTGCATTCAGCGTCAAGGCATTGGACTTGGCGCTGTTGTTGTGCTCGGGCGCCACCACTTCGACGTCTGCCACGGTGCGCAGCGCATCGTGCAGGGCCACGATGCCTGGGGCCTGGAAGCCGTCGTCATTGCAAATAAGAATCTTCATGGATGAGGCGGATTGTAGGCGGCTCCAAGGTCACGACAGAGACACGCGGCATTCGCACCACACTTCTATCATCTGCGAGCCGATTCCCCCCAATCTCACCTCAAGAAGATCAGGAGACAAGATATGCACGCATGGCTTTGCACCACCCCCACCGGCGTCGAAACACTGAAATGGACCGAGCAGCCCACACCGCAGCCCGGCCCCGGCCAGGTGCTGCTGGAAGTCAAGGCTGCCAGCCTGAACTTTCCCGATCTGCTGATCGTGCAGAACAAATACCAGATCAAGCCGGCCCTGCCCTTTGTGCCGGGCTCGGAATATGCCGGCGTGGTGCAGTCTGTGGGAGAAGGTGTCAAACATCTCAAGCCAGGCCAGCATGTGGCCTGTCTTTCGGGCACGGGCGGGTTCGCCACGCATACGCTGGCACCTGCCGCCATGTGCATGCCGCTTCCGGCCGACTTCCCCTTTGTCGATGCCGCCGCCTTCATCATGACTTATGCCACCTCCCACCATGCGCTGATCGATCGCGGTCAGCTCAAGGCCGGCGAGACCGTGCTCGTGCTGGGCGCAGCTGGGGGCGTCGGCACGGCTGCCATACAGATTGCCAAGGCGGCCGGCGCACGGGTGATTGCAGCGGCCTCCACTGACGAGAAATGTGCGCTGTGCAAGGCGCAAGGTGCGGACGTCACCATCAACTACAGCCAGGGCGATCTGCGGGAAGCCATCAAGGCCGCGACCGACGGCAAGGGTCCCGACGTGATCTACGATCCCGTGGGCGGCGAGTTCGCCGAGCCTGCCTTCCGCTCCATCGCCTGGCGTGGCCGCTATCTGATCATCGGCTTTGCCTCCGGCCCCATCCCCTCGCTGCCGCTGAACCTGCCGCTGCTCAAGGGCGCTTCCCTGGTCGGCGTGTTCTGGGGCGATTTTGCCAAGCGCGAGCCCCAGAACAACGCCGCCATGATGCAGGAGCTGTCGCAATGGTGGGCCCAGGGCAGGATCAAACCCGTGATCGACCGCACCATGCCCATGAGCGAGCTGTTCGCAGCCTATGAGCGTATGGGCTCGCGCCAGGTACAGGGCAAGCTGGTGCTGGTCAACGCGTAAAGCTGCGGTAAATCGCGGCGATGCCTGTGGGGTCGGGGAGATACTTCCAGCCACTGGCTACAAAACCCCGACACCACAGCATCGCCATGTTTTCTCCTGCCCACACGCCCGCGCCGGATCGCCGGCGCTTTCTGATTGCCTCCAGCCTTGCCACGGCCGTGGGCGCCCTGCCCGCCTGGGCCCGCGCCACGGAATCACTGGCCCACAACCCGTTCACACTGGGGGTGGCCAGCGGCGACCCGGAACCCGACAACATCCTGATCTGGACGCGGCTCACAGCGCCTCTGGACTATCTGGGTACAGCAGCCGCGCCAGACCTGGCAGCACAGACCGTGCATTGGGAGGTGGCCCACGACACCCAGTTCCGCCAGCCCGTGGCCCATGGGCAGACGAAGGCCCTGGCCGAATGGGGTCATGCCGTCCATGTGCAGATCAACGGCCTGAGCCCGGACCGCTGGTATTTCTACCGCTTCCGCTGTGGCGACGCCTTCAGCACCATCGCACGCTGCCGCACCGCCCCGGCGGCCGGAGCCGATGTACGCAAGCTGCGCCTGGCCGTGGCCTCCTGCCAGCGCTGGGAGCATGGCTTCTACAGCGCCTGGGCCGATGCCGCCCAGGCCTCGCCCGATCTGGTGCTGTTTCTCGGCGACTACATCTATGAATATGCGCAACCGGCCAAGCCCGATGGGCTGGCGCGTGCGCAGCCGCTGCGTACCGCCCAGACCTTGCAGGACTACCGCGACCGCTATGCACTGCACAAGAGCGACCCCCATCTGCAGGCCGCCCATGCCGTGTGCAACTGGTCGGTCATCTGGGACGATCACGAGGTTGAGAACGACTATGTAGCCCAGTACGGACGCGGGGACAGCGCTCACTTCCTGGCCAGGCGCATGGCGGCCTGGCAGGCTTTTTATGAAAACATGCCGCTGCGTGACAGCGCATTGCAGCGCAACTTTCAAGGACTGGCGCTGTACCGCAGTCTGCAGTGGGGCAAGCTGGCCAGGCTGCATCTGCTGGACGGCCGCCAGTACCGCGATCTGCAGGCCTGCCGCCCCGAGGGCAAGGCCAGCACGGGCACCGTGGACCCAGCCGAATGCCCTGCCCTGCAAGATCCGATGCGCAGCTTTCTGGGCTGGGATCAGGAGCGCTGGCTGGCCCGGCAGTTGCAGGGCGACGCACGCGAGAGGGCCGACGCCACCCGCTGGAGCGCCGTGGTGCAGACCACCTTGTTCGCGGCCCGCAAACATCCCAATGGCCGGCAGTCTACCGACAGCTGGGACGGCTACCCTCAGGCCCGCCAGCGCCTGGTGCGCCAGATTGCAGAAAGCCAGCCACGCAACAGCGTGCTGCTCGGCGGAGACATCCACCAGAACTATGTCTGCGCCATTGCAGCCCAGGCCGACCAGGCTCCGGACAAGGCCAATCCGGTGATTGCCAGCGAGTTCTGCGGCACCTCCATCAGCTCGCACAGCGGCACGACACAGGCCAGGGTCGATGCCATCGTGGCCCACAACCCTCAGGTGCTTTTCGCACGCTGCGAGGAGCGCGGCTACAGCCTCGTGGAGATCACGCCGCAGTCCATGACCACGCATCTGCGTGCCGTGAGCAACCCGCTCCAGGTCGACAGCGACCTCTACACGCTGGCAAGCTTTGTGGTGGAAGATCGCCGCCCCGGCCCCGTGAAGATCGCCTGATGCGCTGCGGCATACTCGGGTCATGCAAAACACACAGGCCTCGAGACCCGAACTTCCCCTGTGGCGCGGTACGGCGGCAACCCTGCTGATTGCGGGCTTGCTCGCAGGCTGCGGCCTGCCGCCCATGCCGGATCGCACTGCCACACAGGCGCTGAGTGCCGAACAGGCCCTGCAAACCCGGCTCGGCCAGGCGCTGGCGCCGCTGCAGCAAGCGCATCCGGGGCAAAGCGGCATTCACATGCTGGCCGATGCCCATGACGCCTTTGCTGCCCGCGCCCTGCTGGCCCGAGCTGCGCAGCGCACGCTCGATGTGCAGTACTACATCTGGCGCAACGACACCACAGGCCATTTGCTGCTCGATGAGCTGCTGCTCGCGGCAGAGCGCGACGTGCGCGTACGCCTGCTCTTGGACGATGGCGGCACCGGCGGCATGGATGCCACACTGGCCGCCCTGGACCAGCACCCGCAGATCGAGGTGCGACTGTTCAACCCCTTCGCCCTGCGCACGCCCAAGGCGATTGGCTATGTGACGGACTTCGCGCGCACCCAGCGGCGCATGCACAACAAGAGCTACACGGCCGACTCCGCCGCGACCATAGTGGGCGGGCGCAATATCGGCGACGAATACTTTGCTGCCTCCGACGGCGTGCTGTTCGCCGACCTCGATGTAGTGGCCACAGGCTCGGTGGTAGGCGAGGTGGCAGCGGAATTCGACCGTTACTGGAACAGCCCATCCGCCTACCCGGCAGCCAGCCTGCTGCCCGCCATGCCGCAGCAGGCCGTGGACAAGGTCTACGCAAGCCTGCACGCCGATGTGAATCGCCCCGAATCACAGGCCTATGTGAAGGCCGTTAGCCGCAGCCGCTTCAGCACCGATTTGCTGGCAGGTCAACTGCCGCTGCAATGGGCCGAGACCACCCTGGTCAGCGACGACCCGGCCAAGGTCCTGCGCGAAGCTGCGCCCGAGGATTTGCTGCTGTCCCAGCTCCAGCCGGTGATTGGCCAGCCGCAGCAGTTGCTGGAAGTGGTGTCACCCTACTTCGTGCCCACCCAGGCCGGAGTCGACGCCTTTGCTCATCTGCGCCAGCAAGGTGTACGAGTACGCATTCTGACCAACAGCCTGGAGGCAACCGATGTGGCCGTGGTGCACGCGGGCTACGAGAAATACCGCAAGCCGCTGCTGAAGATGGGCGTGGAACTCTACGAGATGCGCCGCCAGATCGATCTGCGCAGTCAGCCCGCAGCCGACGAACCGGACAAGACCCGAAAGAGCGAGCCTGCCGAAAAGACTCCCAAGCGCGAAGCCCCCTCACCTGCCGTGCTGAGCGGCAGCTCCGCCACCACGGGCAGCTCGGGCGCCAGCCTGCATGCCAAGACCTTCGCGGTCGACGGCAAGCAGCTCTTTGTCGGCTCCTTCAACTTCGATCCGCGCTCGGCCATGCTCAATACCGAAATGGGCGTGGTCATCAAAGACCCGGCCTTGAGCCAGCAGGTCAGCACCAGCCTGGATCAGCATCTGCCGCGCATGGCCTACAAGGTGCAGCTGGACCCGCAGGGCAGGCTGAGCTGGACGGGCCAGAATCCGCAGCCGCCCCATGAAACCCAGACCTTCAGTGCCGACCCCGGCACCAGCTGGTGGCAGCATTTCATGGTGCGGGTGCTGAGCTGGCTGCCCATCGAAGGGCTTTTGTAGCTCAGTCCAGACGGATGGAGGGACGCAGCCGCGCGTTCATCAGATCAATCAGCCACAGCAGGCCACCGCGCCAGAAGCCGTAAAGCCGCGCCTGGTGCGAGCGGTACAGCATGATGTGGCTGAGCATGGCCATGCGGCCACGGATCACACCGCCGTTGAACAGGCCGAACTTTCCCAACGAGCCATAGGCGTCGTAATGCGCAAGCGACACCAGGGCACCAAAGTCGCGATAGGCAAAGCCTACGGGTTTGGCCCCAGGACGCTCCAGCACATGGGGCAGGGTCTCGATCAGATAGCGGGCCTGCTGGTGGGCCACCTGGGCCGTGGGAGGCAAGGCCTCCTGCTTGCCCGGCAAGGTATAGCTGGCGCAGTCGCCCAGTGCATAGATATCAGGGTCGCTGGTCTGCATCTCGTCATTGACCAGCAGCTGATTGCTGCGCGTGGTCTGCAAACCCAGCTGCATCAGAAATTCCGGCGCCTTGACTCCGGCTGCCCAGACACGCAGGCTGGCAGGAATCAGCTCGCCATTGGCCAGCTCGAAACCTTGCTCCGTCGCACGGCTGACACGGCCGCCGACGATCACGGAAACGCCCAGGGCCTGCAGCCGCACGCGCGTGGCCTCGGAGATTTCTTCGGGAAAGCTGGGCAGCAGGCGCGAGCCTGCCTCGATCAGCACGATGCGGAACTTGGCCGCCTCGCCCAATGCTCCGTAGGCCGTGGCACTTTCTGCAAGCTGAACAAGCTCTGCCGCCAGCTCAACTCCCGTGGCACCGCCGCCCACGATGGCGACCTGCAACTGCTCGCCACTGGTCATGCAGCGCACCATGCGCAGACGGATTTCCTGGTTGAAGGCATCGGCCTTGCGACGCGAATCGATCATGAAGCAGTGCTCATGCACGCCGGGCGTACCGAAGTCGTTGGCACCGCTGCCCACCGCAATCACCAGCTTGTCATAGGCAAGACGCCGCTCCGCCACCAGCTCGCGACCATCGGGGGCATAAATAGGGGCAAGCAGAATCTCGCGTGCCTCACGGTCCAGGCCGCACATCTCGCCAGGCTGGTAGGCAAAGTCGGCATCGGTGGCCTGGGCGAGATAAGTGGTCTGCTGCTGCGCCAGATCGCGGGTGCCGGCGGCAATCGTGTGCAGCATGGGCTTCCAGACATGAGCGGAGTCGCTGTCCACCAGCGTCACCGTGTCAATGCTTTCGCTTTTGAGCTTGCCCAGGGCAGTGGCCACCTCCAGCCCCGCCACGCCACCGCCCACGACCACGATGCGGGCCGCAAGCCCATTGCGCGGAGGCTGTGGCTTTCGAGCTTGCCGGCCCTGAGATTCGATGATGGGCTGCTCGCCCTGCTCTGCTTGACTGACTGCGTTTTCCATGAACGACCCTGACTCTGCGTCTGTTGTAACCGGACGCCAGAACATCCCGAGATGTCTGGCACGCATTGATTGTTCTTCAGTTTTTATAGCAGGAAACTCAATATGGACAAGGCAAATACTGATGATATATATCTTTTATAAGACTTGAGTGACACGAATGCAAGGCCTGCTCTAAAAGCTTTCAGTTTTCTGAACAACCCTGGCTGCAAGCAATGCCAATCATGCGCAGAGCGCTATCAACTTCTTGAGCACCGTGTTATTCGGCAGGGGCCTAAAACCCCGCTCGACGAACAGCGCTTGTCAAACAGTTGCAAAACCGCTGCTTCAACCATGCAATTTGCGTTTGTCAATATACGAAACGTATACAACCCTTATGATGCTCAGCCATGGGAATCGTCAAAATTTCAGACCAGTTGCACGACCAGATTCGTGTCTCCAGTGCGGCCCTCGGCCGCTCCATCAATGCCCAGGCCGAGCACTGGCTGCGTGTAGGCCAGTTGGCCGAGCATCACCCCCAGCTCAATTACGAAGGCATTTGTGCCCTGCTGCTGCAGCAAGCCGAGCGTGAGCTGCAGCCTGCCAGCGCTCATGACCCCGACACAGTCGTGCGCCGCCCCCGTCCGGTGCGCCTGGTAGGAGGCATGCAATGAAGCGCGGCAAACAGAAAGTCGTGCCCATTCATGACGCCACAGACATCTATCTCTCGCGCAAGGCAGGTAGCCTGGCCGCCAAGGTGCTGGCCATGCTCACGCCCCATGTGCAGCCCGGCGTGAGCACCGAGGAACTGGACAAGATCTGCCACGACTACATCGTCAATGAACTGAAATGCACGCCCACCAATGTGGGCTATTACGGTTTTCCCAAGACCGTGTGCACCTCCGTCAACCATGTGGTCTGCCACGGCATCCCCAATGTCGAGCAGGTCCTCAAGGACGGCGACATCATCAATGTCGACGTCGCAGTAACCACGCCCGAAGGCTGGATCGGCGACACCAGCCGCATGTACTACGTGGGCCAGCCAAGCAATCTGGCCAGGCGCCTGGTCAACACCACCTATGAAGCCCTGGTGGCCGGCATCCGCGCCGTCAAACCCGGGGCAACTCTGGGCGATGTAGGCCATGCCATCCAGACCGTGGCCCAGCGTGAGCGCTTTTCCATCGTGCGCGAGTACTGCGGTCACGGCATCGGCAAGGTCTATCACGACGAGCCTCAGGTGCTGCACTACGGCACGCCCGGCCAGGGTCTGATGCTGCAGCCCGGCATGATCTTCACCATCGAGCCCATGCTCAACGCCGGCAAGGCCGCCACACGCGAACTGTCTGACGGCTGGACCGTGATCACCAACGACAAATCGCTGTCCGCCCAGTGGGAGCATATGGTGCTGGTGACGGAGAGCGGATTCGAGGTGCTGACGCCCTGGCCCGAGGGCACAGGCGACTACCCCGCTATCTGATAGCACCTGGCAGGCCCTGCCCGGCGCCCGTGCGCACAGCCGCCGGTTTTTGGCAACAAGGACCGCAAGCCCACCGGGGTTTTGGCACCCGCCTTGAGGCCTCCCGCTTCGACCCCACTACAGTGCCCGGAATGACAAATTACCTGTATCTGGGCCTGGCCATCATCTGCGAGGTGATTGCAACCTCCTTCCTCGCCAGGTCGGAAGGCTTCTCCAAATTCGGCCCTACCGCTGTTGCCCTGGTGGGCTATGCGATTTCGTTCTATCTGCTGTCGCTGACGCTGCGCACCGTTCCCACGGGCGTGGCTTATGCGATCTGGTCCGGCGTGGGCATCGTGCTGGTCTCGGCCGTCGCCTATTTCTGGCAGGGCCAGAAGCTCGATGCCCCCGCTCTGGCCGGCATGGCCATGATTGTGGGAGGCGTGCTGGTAATCAATCTGTTTTCAAAGACCGCCGGTCACTGATCCGCATCGCTCCCGAAGTCATCCGCTGACTGCGTCAAATCCTGCAGCCACTGCATGCTGGCACGCAGCTCCTCGGGCCGGATCTCATGGGCGCCCGGATACTCGTGATAGCTCAGCTGCAGGGGCAAGGAGGCCAGACGGTCACGCACGGCATGGGCGCTGGTCAGCGGAATCACATTGTCATAAGTGCCATGGCTGACCCAGGCCGACTTGCCCTCAAAAGCGGCAGCGGGCGCGTGCAGCGAGGCAATCTCGGGCAATAGGCGGCTGTGCCAGACCAGCGCGGCACGCAAGGTCTGGGGCTGCGTCAGCAACTGGCTCAGACTCATGATGCCGCCCTGGCTGAAGCCTCCCAGCACCACCCGCTCGGGCGGAATGTCCAGCTGCTGGGCGGCCTGCTCCACCGTCTGCTGCAGCAAGATGCGCGCCTGCTGCTCCTGCGGCACATTGATATGGCGCGTGCCATCGGCATCCACGGTGAACTGAAACCAGGCATAAGCGCCCATGCCCATGGCAAAGGGAGCGCGCAGACTGAGCACATGAAACTGCGGCGGCACATAGGGCACCAGGCCGAACAGGTCCTGCTCATTGCTGCCCACGCCATGCATGAGCACCAGCAGCCAGGCAGGCCGGCCAGCGGCAAGCTGCGCGGGCCGCTCCAGATAAGTCAAAGGCAATGTGCTCATGGACAACTCCCGAAGGCAGCACGGAATTCGATAGGGAAACAGGCTGTAGCGCCTTTGCATTCTGCGACTCCAGCTATCAAAACAATATAGCGCAGACCCGCAGCCGGCCGAGGGCGCAGCCCGTGTTCCGATGGAGCTGGCACAGGCTTTTTGATACAACTGCGCGGCCTGAGCGTGGCTTTGCCGCTACACAAGCTCAGTCATGCACCCGGCCGCGCAAGGCCTTGATGTCGGAGCGCAAGCTTTTGCCCTGCAAGCGCCTTTGCTGCGAACCCCAGGTCGGCTTGGTGGGCTTGCGCGGGCGTGGTGGCCTGGCAACCGTGGCCACCAGCGCATTGAGGCGCTGCAGCCCTTCCCACAGATTGTGTTCCTGGGTGCGGTATTTTTGTGCTTTGATGACCACCACTCCATCGGTGGTGATGCGCGAATCGCCCAGCGCCAGCAGGCGCTGCTGCACATCGGCCGGCAGACGCGAGGCTCGAACATCAAAGCGCAGATGCACGGCGCTGGCCACCTTGTTCACATTCTGGCCGCCCGGGCCTTGAGAGCGCACGGCGCTCCATTGCACATCGGCCTCGGTCAGCTCGAAGACGGCAGCATTGCTCACGACAGAACCTCCTGCAGCGCGGCGCAGAAGGCGGCCGGGTCCTCGTGCTGTACCCAATGGCCCACGCCTTGCATCACCTGCCAGTCCAGCTCCCCCAGGCACTGGCGCTGCATCAGCATTTGCAGCTCAGCCAGGCAGCCCGCATACAGAGGGTCATGCTCGCCATAAATCGCCGCCACCGGCACTTCAATACGGGTCAGAGCCCGGGCCAGCACATCGGTGCGCGACAGCCGCCTGCGCGGCAGCCGGTCACGAGCCACATTGAGCGCATGCAGCGCCAGCGTCTGCTCATCGATCAGCGTCGCGTCATGCAGCATGAGAGTCGCAATATTGTGGCGATGGGCCTGCATCTGCGCCTCCAGCCCCGGCAGATGACGCCAGCCCAGCAGGCGCACGCTGCGTCCTTCGGTCATTCCCATGCCGGGAGCACCGACCAACACCAGCTTGCGGACCAGCTCCGGATGCTCGGCGGCCAGCAGACCGGCGGTCATGCCGCCAAAGGAAAAACCGACCAGATCGCAGACCGGCCCCGCACCGGCGTTGCCCAACAGTTGCCGGATTCCATAGGCCAGAGGCTCCAGCATGGTGTCCACATCCATGCCGCCGGGCACGCCATCGGATTCGCCAAAACCCGGCAGATCGGCCAGCCACAGACGATAGCCAGCCTCGGTCAACGGCTGAATCACGTGCAACCAATGCGTCCAGCTGCCGCTGCCGCCATGCAGCAGCACCAGCGGCAAGCCGCGCTGCGCCACCCCTGGCGGGGGCTGCCAGCCATGCCAGATCATCACGCCGCTGTCGGTGGCTTCGCCAAGCCTAGTCTGCACGCGCTGCGCCGTGGCCTGCAGCCGGGCAATCGCTGCCGGTACGTCGACACCCAGCTCCTGCGAGACCTGCGCCAGGGAGCAGGCTGCTTCAACCGCCGATGTCACCACTGCGCCACCGCATCGATGGCCAGGCCGTAGCCGGCCACGCCAAAGCCGCACATCACGGCGCGCGCCGTGGCCGACAGATAGGAATGGTGTCGAAAGCTCTCGCGCGCATGGACATTGCTGATGTGAAGTTCCACCAGCGGCACGGCCGTTCCCTTGACGGCATCGAGAATCGCCAC
This sequence comes from Comamonas testosteroni, assembly GCF_000761245.1. Lineage (GTDB taxonomy): Bacteria > Pseudomonadota > Gammaproteobacteria > Burkholderiales > Burkholderiaceae_C > Comamonas > Comamonas testosteroni_C. The sequence continues at coordinate 84,791 of NZ_AWOR01000110.1, forward strand.
ACTGGTATGGGTATAGGCTGCGGCGTTCATGATCAGGGCCTGCAACTCCCCCTTGGCGTGCAGACGGCCGGCCTCGTGAATCCAGTCCACCAGCTCTCCCTCATGGTTGCTCTGGCGGAACTCCAGCTTCAGGCCATGTCGCACGCAAGCTTGCTCGCACAGCTTCTGGACATCGGCCAGCGTGGCCGAGCCATAGATGGCGGGTTCGCGCATGCCCAGCAGATTGAGATTCGGGCCATTGAGAACATAGACGGTTTTCACGGAAGCACTCTCCTGATTTTTGAGGACTGCCCCGGATTATGCGAGCGCGGCAGCCGGCCCACAGGCATAAAAAACGGCTGCCTGGGCAGCCGTCTGTGGTGCAGAGTCTTTCAGGGCTCTGCTATCGATGCCATCAACGATAGTGATGATGGTGATGACCACGCCAGCGCGGGCCGCCGCCGTAGTAGACCGGGCCGGGCACGACCATCACGGGTGCGGGACGATACACGGGGGGCGGCGGCGCATAGTAAACCGGTGCCGGAGGCGCATAGTAGACGGGGCGTGGCGGCATATAGACTGGGGCTGGCACCACATAGGGCGCAGCGTAAACGGGAGCGCCGACACCCACGGCCACACCAGGCACGCCGATGCCGACCGACAGGCTGACGCCGCCATGAGCCTGGGCGCCTGCGGCAGCCATCAGGCCGGCCACTACGATGGAGCCAGCGGCAATCAGCTTGGCCATACGGGGGGAAGTTGTTCTGGACATCACAATCTCTCCTCTGTTTATGAGTCACCGAGGGCAGGCCTGCAAACCTGTGCAGCGCCTTCGGCCCTTGGGGATATAACGTTTCAGAGTCCCGTCAGGATGGCATGATTCCTCAAAAACATTGTGTCCAAATGCACACGAGGCAAAGCTGCAGTGTCCGCAGATCGACATGAGGTCATGGCAGCCGGCCTAAAATGGTGCAATGAGCTCTGCTGACGCCTCCAAATCCAACAACTCCGCCCCCGAAGCGGTCAAGCCCACCAACTTCCTGCGCCAGATTATCGAATCGGATCTGGACAAGGGCACTTATGCCACCCGTCACTGGGGCGGTGCGCCCGGCGATGCCCAGCATCACCAGAGCGGCCAGGTCGACGAGGCCAAGATCCGCACCCGCTTTCCGCCAGAGCCCAACGGCTATCTGCATGTGGGCCATGCCAAGTCCATCTGCCTGAACTTCGGTCTGGCACGTGACTTCGGCGGCGTCTGCCATCTGCGCTTCGACGACACCAATCCGGAGAAGGAAGATCAGGAATATGTGGACGGCATCATCGACGCCGTGCGCTGGCTGGGCTTTGACTGGAAGGATGCCGACGGGCACGAGAACCTCTATTTCGCCAGCAATTACTTCGACTTCATGTACCGCTGTGCGGTCTACCTGATCGAGCAAGGTCTGGCCTATGTGGATGAGCAATCGGCCGACGAGATGAAGGCCAACCGCGGCGACTTCACCCGTCCCGGCGTGAACAGCCCCTTCCGCGACCGCTCCGTGGCCGAAAACCTGCAGCGCTTTGCCGACATGAAGGACGGCAAGCTCGCCGATGGCGCCGCCGTGCTGCGCGCCAAGATCGACATGGCCGCGCCCAATATCAATCTGCGCGACCCCGCCATCTATCGCGTGCGCCATGCCGAGCACCACAACACAGGCAATCAGTGGTGCATCTACCCGATGTATACCTTTGCGCACCCCATCGAGGATGCCTACGAGCACATCACCCACTCCATCTGCACGCTGGAGTTCGAGGATCAGCGCCCCTTCTATGACTGGCTGCTGAACCACCTGCGCGAAGGCGGTCTGATCGACGCCCCCCAGCCCCGTCAGTACGAGTTCTCGCGTCTGAACCTCACCTATGTGATCACCAGCAAGCGCAAGCTCAAGCATCTTGTGGACAACCAGTTTGTCACCGGCTGGGACGACCCGCGCATGCCCACCGTGGTCGGCCTGCGCCGACGCGGCTACACGCCGGCGTCCATCCGCAACTTCTGCGAACGCATCGGCGTGACCAAGGACTACGCCTGGATCGACTACGGCACGCTGGACGGCTGCCTGCGTGAAGATCTGGAAAACAAGGCACACCGCGCCATGGTCGTGCTGGACCCGGTCAAGCTCGAACTCAGCAACTGGGCCGAAGTGTTTGGCAGCGCCGAGCATCTGGAGGACTGCCACCTGCCGGCCCTGCCCCACGCGGCAGAAGGTGAAACCGTGCCGGAGCGCCGTTTCACTCTGGGCCGCGAAGTGTGGATCGAGCGCGAAGACTTTGCCGAAGTGCCGCCCAAGGGCTACAAGCGCCTTTTCCCCGGCAACAAGGTCCGCCTCAAGGGCGGCTATGTGATCGAATGCACGGGCGCCGAAAAAGACGCCGATGGCAATGTGACCAAGGTGCTGGCCACCGTGGTGCCCGACACCAAGAGCGGCACACCCGGAGCCGACAGCGTCAAGGTCAAGGCCGCCATCACCTGGGTGGGCGTGGCCGACGGCCTGCAGGCCGAAGTGCGCATGTACGACCGTCTGTTCACCGACCCGCAGCCCGATGCAGGCGGCAAGGATTTCCTGAGCCTGCTGAACCCCGACAGCCTGAAGGTCGTCACCGCCTATGTGGAGCCTTCGCTCAAGGCGGCCCTGGCTGACGACAAGTTCCAGTTCGAGCGTTTTGGCTACTTTGTGGCCGACCGCAAGGATCACCGGAGCGACAAGCCCGTGTTCAACAAGATCACCGGACTCAAGGACAGTTGGGGCAAGTAAACACTCCAGCCAGTTTCAGCAAGGCTGCCAGGATTCACTGGCAGCCTTTTTTTATGCGCAAACCGCTGCAGCATTTATCCCGAGATCAGCTATTCGGCTCTCCGATCGGAAAATGGATAGCGCCCCATGAATATTGGTTACATATTGAAATAAATACCGCAGGTATTGATTTTCAATACTCGATAAACATTTGCATAAAATGTTCTGGAATTCAGAGCATTTCATTATTTTCTTTCTAGAATCCTGCTCACCACAACATTACCAATCCGCAATTCATTCGCGGATTTTTTATTTTCATCAAAGGTCAAGAATGAACAGAAAAGCAGGAGCAGGCATTGCAGCTGCCATCGCCGTGATCGTGGCTGGAACACTGGGCACAAGCTATTACATGGGCGGCAAGCTGCAGCAGAGCTTTACCGAAGGCCTGGACAAGTGGAGCGAGCATGGCGTGAAGATTCAGGTCACCAGCTATGACCGCGGTGCTTTTTCTTCCACGGCCAAAACGGTCTGGACGCTGGACAGCGGCGATGAGCCCGTCCAGTTCACCGCCGAGCACAAGATCAGCCATGGTCCGCTGCCCCTGGGCCATGCCGCCGAAATTCACACCAGCTTCAATCTGCCCGAGAATGCAGACCCGGAGCTGAAAACCGCACTCAATGGCCGCTCTCCGCTGGAAGTCGACACCAAGGTCGGCTGGGGCCGCAGCAGCTCCAACGTCATGACATCGCCGGCCGTGAGCAGCAAGATCAAGGACAGCGAAATGACCTGGGGCGGCATGAAGATCGTCTGGGACATGCCCGCCGACATGAAGGCCGCCAAGGGCACTGGCAGCTTTGCCGGCCTGCAGTTCAAGGACGAGGAAGGCAGCGTGACGCTGGACAAGGCCGATATGCGCTTCGACATGAAGCAGCCCTCGGGCCAGCAGTTCTGGACCGGCCCGTTTGCCATGACGATTGGCAAGATTGCCGCCACCAAGCAGGAAGAGGAAGGCAAGAGCTCTGCCAGCCACTTCGAAGGCATCACCATGGATTCGGACACCATCCTCAAAGGCGAGGTGGTGGAAATGACGCTCAAGACCGGCATCAAGACCGCCAAACTCGAAGACAAACAGGCTGATGACCTGGTGCTGGAGATGGCGTTCAACAATGTCGATGCCAACTGGATCAACCAGGTTGTGGAAATGAGCAAGCGCAAGAACCCGCTGCTCGGTGCCTCTGGCGAAGCCGGGGACGATGAAGACGCTGACGAACAGCAAAGCGGCGATCTGCGCGAAAAAATGCTCAAGTCACTGACACAGGCGCTGGCACGACAGCCCGTGATCGAACTCAAACGCCTGTCCATGCGCACCCCTGACGGCGTGAGCGAGTTCGCGGCAGCCGTTCAGTATCTGGGCGATGGCGAGAAGATGGGCACTCTGCTGCAGGACTTGAAGGTCAGCCTCAAGGCCGATATGCCCAAGCCCTTCATGGAAAACATGATACTCGCGCGCAGGCGCTCCAGCCTGCAGGCCGTGTTTGAAGGCGAGAGCGAGTACAAGCCCGAAGATATCGAGGGAGCCGCCAAAGCCCAGACTCAAGCAAGCCTGGAAATGCTCAAGGAGCAAGGCATCTTCGAAGACAAGGATGGCAAGATGCGTACCGAGATCGTCTATGCCAAGGGTGAATTCCTGGTCAACGGCAAGCCGCTGGATGCCATGGGCACGAGCACACTCATGGGCACCATGGCCGAATGATGTGACCCAAATCCGGGAGGCGGGCTGCTTCGCGGATAGCTCCAAGGCCTGCCTCGTGCAGGCCTTTTTCATGGGGGAATAGCGCCCCAGCCGCAGCGACTCAGACGAGAAGTCACCCCCTTGCACTTCTTGTCGTAAATTTTCACTATTTTTGGCATTAAAGCATTACTCACACTACGATAAAAGCTATCAAAATTCATAAGACCCTCTTGGAGCATGGACTGCAGCCACACGCCTTATTTGCTTACAACACACTGTCAACAACGGCTCAACACTGGCGTTAAAACAGCATCCGCCAAAGCTCCGTGATCCGCACGGCGCGGCGCAAGGAACGTCAGATGTCGCATTTCTCCCGGACCCGGCCCGAGCAGCCGGAACTGCAGCCACACATGCTCCCCCGCTACTGGCACCCGGGCATGATTGCCCTGGCCGCTGCCATGGCGTTGAGTGCCTGCAACGACAAGGATTCGCCGATCAAGACGGACAGCACACCGCCAGCCTTGGCACCAGCCGCCACGCCCGATGCCGCCCAGCCTCAGCCCGCAGCCTATGTGCCACCCGATGCAGACGCGCTCTACCGGATGGTGGCACCGATTGCGCTGTACCCGGACAAGCTGGTGGCCCAGATCCTGGCCGGTGCCACCTATCCAGACCAGATCAGCGCCGCCGAAACCTGGCTGGGGCAAAACCCCGGCCTGCAGAGGACGGCGCTGAGCAATGCCGTCAACGCCCAGAACTGGGACCCGTCGGTCAAATCTTTGACCCAGTTTCCCAATGTGCTGGAACAGATGGCCTCCAATCTGCCCTGGACCACGGCGCTGGGCAAGGCCTATTACAACGCTCCCTCGGATGTGATGAACGCCATACAGGTCATGCGCAATCGGGCCTACAAGGCCGGCACGCTCAAGACCTCCGGTCAGCTCAAGGTCAACCTGGCCTCCACGCCAGCCGCCGTGGCCTATACGCCTGGAGCCGTAGTCACACCGCTGCCCGAGCCGGTCATAGAGCCACCGGAGCAGTTCATTGAAATTAGCCCTTCCCAGGTGGATACGGTCTACGTTCCCCAGTACAACCCGGCTGCGGTCTACGGTCAGCCGCTGCCCGTATATGGCGGCTACCGCTATGTGGAGGTGCCGCCTCCGGCTCCCGTGGCCGGCGTGCCCGTGATGGCCGGCCTGCTGGGCTTCGGTGCCGCTATCGTGCTGGCCGAGTCCAGGGACAGGCATCCGTCCTGGGGCTGGAATGCCTGGAATATGCGCTGGGGCGATCCCGAAAGGCCCTGGCGTCACGGCGAGCGTCCCCCGCCCCCGCAGGCCCGTCCGGCCGTGGTCTACAACAACACCACCTATATATCGCAGTCGCGAACCGTGGTGCAGAACATCCACCGCACGGACAACACCTACATCAACAACATCCATGAAAATGCCGCAGGCGAGCGACGGGGGCCAAGCGGGCAGCCTCAGGCTGCAGGCGTCTTTGCTGCGCCGGGCACGATGGCGGCGGGCGCAGCCGCGAGCGCTGCCGTCGGTGCCGCCGCCGTGGCAGCCAGTGGCCATGCCCTGAACCAGCGCCAGCCAGCACCGAGTCCCCTGGCGACACAGCCGCAGGGGCTGCCGGACTTTGCCCAGGGGAGCAACCGGGCTCCGGGCCTGCCGCGCGCGCCCAATGGTCATGCCCTTCTGCAGCCGCAAGACCCGCATGATCGCTCCAGCAGCCCCGGGGCCCATCCACCGCAGACACCGCAGACACCGCAGATGCAGGCCGCCATGACGGAGAAGACCTTGCAGCCACGCGCGCAGGAGCCAATCCAGCGCCAGCAAGCAATGCAGCAGCAGATGCAACAGCGGCACACCCAGTTGCAACAGATGCAACAACAGCACGCCCAGGAGCTGGCCCAGCGCCAGCAGCCAATCCCGAAGGCCCGCGAACAACAGGAGCGCCAGCAGCAGACCCAGATGCAGCAGCAACAGCAACAGCAGCGCGCCCAGGAGCAGGCCCAACGCCAGCAGCAAATGCAGCAGCAAGTTCGTGAACAGCAAGAGCATCGGCAGCAAGCCCAAATGCAGCAGATGCAACAGCAGCTGGCCCAGGAGCAGGCCCAGCGCCAACAGCAAATGCAGCAAGAGCGCCAGCAGCAAGAGCATCGGCAGCAAGCCCAAATGCAGCAGATGCAACAGCAGCGGGCCCAGGAGCAGGCCCAACGTCAGCAGCAAATGCAGCAGCAAGTTCGTGAACAGCAAGAGCATCGGCAGCAAGCCCAGATGCAGCAGATGCAACAGCAACGCACCCAGGAGCAGGCCCAACGCCAGCAGCAAATGCAGCAGCAAGTTCGTGAACAGCAAGAGCATCGGCAGCAAGCCCAAATGCAGCAGATGCAACAGCAGCTGGCCCAGGAGCAGGCCCAGCGCCAACAGCAAATGCAGCAAGAGCGCCAGCAGCAAGAGCATCGGCAGCAAGCCCAAATGCAGCAGATGCAACAGCAGCGGGCCCAGGAGCAGGCCCAGCGCCAACAGCAAATGCAGCAAGAGCGCCAGCAGCAAGAGCATCGGCAGCAAGCCCAAATGCAGCAGATGCAACAGCAGCGGGCCCAGGAGCAGGCCCAACGTCAGCAGCAAATGCAGCAGCAAGTTCGTGAACAGCAAGAGCATCGGCAGCAAGCCCAGATGCAGCAGATGCAACAGCAACGCACCCAGGAGCAGGCCCAACGCCAGCAGCAAATGCAGCAGCAAGTTCGTGAACAGCAAGAGCATCGGCAGCAAGCCCAAATGCAGCAGATGCAACAGCAGCGCGCCCAGGAGCAGGCCCAACGCCAGCAGCAGGCCCAGATGCAGGCTCAACATCACCAGGCCGAGCAGCAGGCCCGCATGCAGGCAGCGCGCGCCGAGGGCCGCACGCGCGGGGACCGCGAGCACCGCTGAAACGCCGCTGGTCCTCATGCCAGGCCGCCTGTCACGCAGGCGGCTTGTGAGCGCGCGGCCTGCGCGGCTGTATAAACAAGGCCACGCGTTTTTGCGCCACTCACTGCAGCAGGTCTTCATGTACAACCCCAGCCATTTCAAGGTCAACGACCCCACCACCGTGCATGCACTGATCCAGGCTCACCCGCTGGGTTGCCTGGTCACCCAGTCCGACGCGGGACTGGATGCCAATCACCTGCCTTTCGAGTTGCTGCAAGACGAGGATGGCTTGCTGCGCCTGATCGCCCACGTGGCGCGCGCCAATCCTGTGTGGCAGCAGATCCGGGAAGATAGCTCCGTGCTGGTGATCTTCCGTGCCGAGCAGGCCTATATCTCTCCCAGCTGGTATCCCAGCAAGCACGAGAACCATGAGCAGGTACCGACCTGGAACTACCGTGTGGTCCATGCCCATGGCCGCATCAGCGTTCGCGACGATGAAAAGTTCGTGCGCGGCGTGGTGGGCCGGCTCACCCGCCGCCATGAGGCCAGCAACAATGCCCAGGCCCCATGGAAGATGAGCGACGCTCCGCCCGACTATCTGCAGCGCATGCTCGACGCCATCGTGGGTCTGGAGATTACCGTCGACCGCCTGGAAGCCAAGTTCAAGCTGAGCCAGAACAAGCAGCAACGCGACCGGCTCGGTGCGGTCCAGGCCCTTGAGCAGCTGGGACAGCTGGATCTGGCCCGGAGCATGCGCCAGCCCTGATCACCGCAACCTGTCTTCAAGGCATAGGCAGCGCAAAGCTCCCATCCCTGTATCGCCTTTAGCTCCGCTATCGATAGCAATACAGCACAATGCCTGCACAACCCGATAAGCACCATGCCAACCGAAAAACTCACCAGCCTTTCTCTCCCGCCCGAACGCCGTCGTCTGCTGCAATGGATGGCGCAAACGGCGCTGTTTTCCGCAGCCCCGGCCTGGGCTGCACGCAGCGCCAGCTCGGACAGCGCGCTCTGGCCGCAGGACAGCAGGGTTCCTGGCGGCGTCGCACGCCTGTCGCTGGGCCCGGCTTCCGCACGTCCCCAGGTCACGGCCGCAGAGGCCGAGGTTCTGGTGGTGGGCGACATGATCGAATGGACCGCACTCGTGGGCATACCGCTGGCCGCCACACCAGGTGAGCAAAGCGTTGGCGTGAAGGCCGACGGCCGTTTGCGCACCATGAGCTATACGGTGCGCGACAAACAGTATGTGGAGCAACGCCTCAAAGTCTCGCCCAAGACGGTGGATCTGTCTGCCGAAGACAATGCCCGTTATGAACGCGAGGCCGCCCACCTGAAGAGCGTGATGGCCACCTTCACCGAGCCGCCGCCTTCCGGCAGCCTGCACATGCGCGTGCCGGTGCCGGGTCGCCGCTCCAGCAGCTTCGGCCTGCGCCGTGTCTTCAACGGACAGTCGCGCAATCCGCACAGCGGCATGGACATCGCCGCCCCTACGGGCACGCCGGTGCGTGCACCGCTGCCCGGCAAGGTGATTGATGTGGGCGACTATTTCTTCAACGGCGGCACAGTCTGGCTGGACCATGGCGGCGGCCTGCTCACCATGTACTGCCACCTGAGCCAGGTGGACTGCAAGCCGGGCGACCAGTTGCAGACGGGCGATGCGTTTTGCAAGGTCGGAGCCACCGGCCGCGTGACCGGACCCCACCTGCACTGGAGCGTGATGCTGAACCGCGCCATGGTGGACCCGGCGCTGTTCATCTGAACATCTGAACGGATCTCGCCGACAAAAAAGCGGCTTCGCGAGCCGCTTTTTAGTTCTTGCCACCAGATCAGAATCACAAGCGCCCGACCTACCAAGCGCTACAGACCGGTTTGCTCGAAACTATGGTGCATCCTGATCCTGCTTCAGATAGTTCTCCACCAGCTCGAAAAAACTGTCGTAGAAGCTGCGTTTGGAAATGGTCTCGCTGCCTACCTTGACCAGCGAATCGTTGCTGGAAGAAAACGGCAGCGACAGCGACCCCAGAGCGCTCACGCCCACGCTGGCCGAGGTTGCGCTTTTCTTGAGCGAATAGCGATCCTGCAGCGCTGTCGCAAAACCCAGACTGACCAGGCCGTCGCTGGTCTGCGGCACGCAGACCACACGGAAATTGATTTCCAGATTGGTCTCCGTATTGGGCTGGAAGTTCTTGCGCCCTTCTATCAGCTCCTGCGTCCTGGCCGTGGCGATATAACCCTGGCTCAACAAGGCGCGACGCGCGGCCTCGCAAGTCTGTGCCGGTGTCGCATCAAAGCCGCGGGAAAACGTGGAACTGGAGTCGAAAGTCTCCTGTACCGGCATATGCTGAGGTGCAGTTGCCGAGCATGCCCCCAGCAAACCTGCCAATATGCCCACAGAACCCAGCCGCCCCCAATTCAGCCCAAACAAAGCAACACCACCTAAGCGCACAGAAACTCCTTGATGCCTGGGCCATAGTTTCTGCATAGCCCGAACCTTTGAAGCGTAGCAGCTTGGCGAAGACTAATTTGACGAAGCGCTGTCTAGACGTACGGATTTTTTCGATCTTTACAGGGGCTTCACGCCCGAGCGGCACATCTGATTTCTCCGCCCGTCCGCGTGCAGCATTTGTTGACACTCTGAGGTTGTCGAAGCGCAAAACAAAAGCAACGTTGGGTTAAGGTCAGATAAAACCCGCAGGGAACTGATATGGTCAACAGAGACTCTGTTTCTGCTGACACGGTTTGCCGTATTCCTCTATTTCACCTTAAGGAAACCCTATGAAATTTCGCTGGACCTGGTGCCTTCCCCTTGTTGCTTCCATGACGCTTGCCGCCTGCGGTACGACAGGCGGCGGCGGTGCAAGCAAGCCCGGCCCTACAGGCCCCGCAGGCGATGCCGCGTCGCTGACTGCCTACCACTGGAAATTGCAAGAGGCCTTCACGCCAGCTGGCAATGAGGACCAGAGCTGGTTTCTGAGCTCCAGCCAGGCACCTATCGAGCTGGACTTCGTGGACCAGCGCGTCGTTGTCAAGAATCTGTGCAACGTCATCTCGTCGGCTTACACCGTTGAAGGCCAGCGCATCAATCTGCAGCGCGGCATGAGCACCCTGCGTGCCTGCAATGACAACCAGCTGATGATGCTGGAGCAGAAGGTTGCACGCATTCTGCCTACGGCCAAGCAGTGGAACGTGCAGCTCGGCGGCTCCACTACTGAGCAGCCTCGCCTGACGCTGCAGTTCATTGATGGCACGCGCTGGCAGCTCAACGGCAAGCCCACCGCCCAGACCCAGTATGGCAGCGCACCCGAGCGCATCTTTCTGGAAGTGGCCCCCGAGCGCAAGGCCTGCAGCCACGGCGTGATCAAGGACTACCAATGCCTGCAGGTGCGTGAAATTCGCTATGGCGACAACGGCGTCAAGACCTATACCGGCCAGTGGGAAAACTTCTACAGCGAGATCGAAGGCTACAAGCATGAAGCCGGCGTGAGCAATGTGCTGCGCATCAACCGCTTCAAGCGCCAGAACGTGCCCGCTGACGCATCGAGCTATGTCTATGTGCTGGACATGGTGGTGTCTTCGGCCATTGCCGACAAGCGTAAATAAGCAAGAACTCTGGCACCGAAAAGCCGGCCATGGTGCCGGCTTTTTTGCATTCTCATGCGCCGATGTTTCACGCCCCACGCGCATCCGTCACGGTTTGCTGCCGGATGCGATTTCCGTTTGACCATAGCCACTTAGAGAGCATTGCCTGCACGCAACCGCTCGGCAAGCACGATGGCAGGTTATGCCCAGCGACTGTGGAGCCGCCTGTGGACAAACCTCGGGAAAACGGGGCAAAGCCGCACTGGTGTTAGCTTTGGCCGCAGCGATCAAAAAATACGCAGCGTCCGGCGGGTCTTTGATGTTTCACGGACAAAAAACCGACATCGTTCGGATGTCGGCAAGAGAGGAAGACACTGACCTCTCACACACTCTTTGCACTGACCCCTGCCCCCGCTGCATGCGGGGCAGGAGCCGACAGATTCAACGCAGGCGGAAGCGGCCTTCGACAAACATGGAGGAACGATGACCGGTTTCGCACTGGTTGTCGGCATAGGACCAGAAGGCCTGCACAGTGCCTTTGGCCGAATCGATGACCTGGCTGACCGTGAAGCCGGTTTTCTCGATCCAGTTCAAAAAATGCAGGTGGTCGCTCAGTTGCAGATAGCTGAGGTTCTCGCAGCCCTCGGAGATATGTCCCTGCGAGTCCACCACGCGCCAGCGCATCTGCCCGCTGGCGGTGTAACGGACATGGGCCTGACTGTCCGGGAATTCAATGACTGCTTCGCGGCCCAGAAGAGTTCCTGCGTATTGCATCGAAAGCATGGACATGATGTCACTCCTTGAGAGAAAGCTTCGCTATTCATAAAGCCAAGCCGTTTGCGTGAAGCTATGATGAATCCGCGCCGTTTTTTTGCGTGTGGGAAAGTGACTCATGCCTTCGTCGGTAAACATTTTTTGACAAACAAGGCTTCTCTCCTGCACGGCTTGACGGCCAATCCGCAGCCTGCTTGCCGGATACGAACTGCAGCAGAAGTGAATGCTCATGGCGGCCACAAGTTGTGCAAAAAACAAGACGATCGCGCATACTCGGCCCTCTGACCTTTCAGGTCGCCGAGGCAGGAAGCCAGCCCAAGCCTTCCCCAGCCTCCCCGGCCGCATTCACGGATCTCACCTTGTCCAGCCCCGTCCCACCCAGCGCCCCCCAGGCATCCACCGTTGCGCCGTTGCGCGACCCCGCTTTTGTCAATTTCGTGCTGGCACGCATGCTGGCCATGTTTGCCCAGCAGATGCAGGCCGTGGTGGTGGCCTGGCAGGTGTACGACATCACACGCGAGCCGCTGTCTCTGGCCTATGTGGGGCTGGCGCAATTCCTGCCCATGGCAGGCCTGCTGATTCCCGCCGGTGATCTCAGCGACCGCATGAGCCGCAAACGCCTGCTCGGCATCAGCTGGCTGGTGGCCGCGGTGTGCTCGGGACTGCTGTGGCTGCTGGCCGAGAGCGGAGCGCACGATGTGCACTGGATCTACGCCGTGCTGGTGCTGTTTGGCTGCAGCCGGGCGTTCAGCGGACCGGCGCTGCAAAGCCTGCTGCCGCAGATCGTTGCCCGCGAGCAGCTGGCCAAGGCCCTGGCCACCAACAGCATGCTGATGCGCATCTCGGCGATTGCCGCTCCCGTGCTGGGCGGCCTGCTCTATGCACTCGGTGGCGGCGTGCTGACCTATGCGGTCTGCGGCATCGCCCTGATTCTGGGCGCGGTCCTGCTGGGCCAGGTCCCCGTGCGCTTTGCCAGCCCCAAGATCGGCATCGACGGGCAAACCACCATGTGGCAGCGTTTTGCCGAAGGTCTGCATTTCATGCGCACCCGCCCCATCATCCTGGGCACCATCTCGCTCGATCTGTTTGCCGTGCTGCTGGGCGGCGTTGTGGCCCTGCTGCCCGTCTATGCGCATGAAGTGCTTCAGGTAGGTCCGCAGGGCCTGGGCCTGCTGCGCTCCTCCATGGCCGCGGGCGAGGTCTGCATGGGCCTGTGGCTAGCCTCGCGCCCCATCAACCGCCGCGTGGGCAAGGTGATGTTTGCGGCCGTGGCCGTGTTCGGGCTGGCCAACCTGGTGTTTGCGCTCTCGCACTGGTTTGTGCTGTCCATGCTGGCCTTGGCCGTGGCCGGTGCAGCCGATATGGTCAGCGTCTATATCCGAGGCGCACTGGTGCAGTTTTCCACACCCGACCATATGCGCGGCCGCGTGAATGCAGTGAACATGCTGTTCATCGGCTCCTCCAACGAACTCGGCGAGTTCCGCGCGGGCAGTAGTGCCTCCTGGTTCGGCGCGGTTCCCGCCGCCATTCTGGGCAGCCTGTGCACGCTGGGCGTGGTGGGCGGCTGGATGACGCTGTTCAAGCCACTGCGCGATGTGGACAGGCTAGAGGATGCCGCACGCGTGAGCGGTGTCGCCGACCCCGCAGCCACTTGAGCATGCCTGCCTGACGATTCATCGATCGGCGCTGCAGCCTGTTCCCGTCAAAAAAGCCTCGCCGGTGTTGCGAGGCTTTTTTTCATGGCTGCAGGGGTTTACAGCAGCTCGGCGCGCAGCTGGTCGGCGCTCTTGGGCGACAGCAGGCCAGGGGCCACGTCAAACACGGTCTTGCAGCCATGTTGGCCGGCCTGGGCCAGGCGATGCACGGCGCGGGCATAGGCCACAAGCACGCTGGAAGTGAACTCGGGGTTGCTGTCCAGCTGCAGGCGGTATTCGATGACCTGCTTGTTCTCGGCACTGGTGTTGCCGCTACGGATCACAAAGCCGCCATGGGGCATGCGGGCATGGTCGCGAGCCAGTTCCTCGGCACTGATGAAGTGGACCGTGGTGTCGTACTGGTCGAAGTAGTGAGGCATCTCCACAATGGTCTTGCGCACGGCTTCGGCGTCGGCGCCATCCTTGAGCACCACATGGCATTCACGCTGATGCTTCTCGCGGGTGGACAGCTCGGGGCGCACGCCGGAGCGCACCTTGTTGACGGCCTCTTCCACAGGGATGGTGTACTGCACGCCGCCCGCCACGCCTTCCACACGGCGGATGGCGTCGGAATGCCCCTGGCTCAGGCCCTTGCCCCAGAAGGTGTAGGTAGCGCCGTCAGGCAGCAGGGCTTCGCCCAGCACACGGTTGATGGAGAACATGCCCGGGTCCCAGCCGGCCGAGATCAGGGCCGTGCACTGCCCCGCCTGAGCGGCCTTGTCCACATTGGCAAAGTGTTCGGGGATGCGGGCATGGGTGTCAAAGCTGTCGACCAGATTGAAATGGGCCGCCAGCTCGGGCGCCTGCCTGGGCAAATCGTCCTTGGAGCCGCCGCAGAGAATCAGCACATCGACCTGACCTTTGTGCGACAGCAAAACATCCATGGAATGCACCGGCGTACCTGCATTCAGGGGCTGGAGTTGGGAAGGGTCGCGACGGGTGTAAATCCCCTTGAGCTGCATATCGGGGTTCTTGGCGACAGCAGCTTCCACGCCGCGGCCCAGATTGCCGTAACCGACGATAGCAACGCGGATAGGGGATGGGGTCAATGCCATGACGAGCAATTCCTTCAAACAAAACAAAACTTCAATTATTGTCCTTTGATGCACCAACTTGGGGCTGGAACTGCAGCAATCTCAGTCCGATGTGTGTGAACGCCCACGCCATGAATGCCGAAAGCCGTCGCCGACCAGCAGACCCACGGCGGCAAAGATCAGCGCATAGCTCAGTTGCTGCTGTGGATCCATGCTCTCGCCCAGCAGCCAGGCCACCACGACCAGCAGGACCGGCTCCACATAGGACAGCAGTCCGAACAGCCCCAGCGGCAGCCAGCGACTGGCAATCATGTACAGCGCCAGCGCCACGGCGCTGACGATGCCCAGCAAGGGCAGCAGGGCCCAAAGCGAGGGATTGCCCGCCAGCAGCGGCCAGCTGCCGGGCTCGCGCAGCGTGAAGCCGACGGCCACCGGCACCAGCAGGGCCATGTCGATCCAGTGGCCTGCCAGGGTATCGGTCTGCAGCCAGCGGCGCAGCGAGAAATACACCGTGTAGCCCAGCGCCACCACCCAGGTCTCCCAGGACATGCCGCCCGCCTGCCAGAACTCATGTGCCACGCCCGCAGCCGCCACCAGCGTGGCCAGGCCCTGGCCGAGTGTCAGGCGCTCGGCAAACAGCACACGCCCGGCCACGACCATCACCAGCGGCAGCAGAAAATAGCCCAGCGACACCGGCAACGCGCGCCCGTTCATCGGTGCCCACATGAAGATCCACAGCTGCACGCCCAGCAATGCCGAACTCAGCACCAGCAGCAGTCCAAACCGGGGCTGGGCCAGGGCCCGCACCAGCAAGGCGCGTACCGCCGCCACCTCCTTGAGAGCGAACAGCAGGGCCGTGGTGAAGGGCAGCGTCACCAGCACGCGCCAGCCAAAGATCTGCTCGCCATCGAGCGGGGCGAGAAAAGGCGAGAGGTAATACAACGAAGCGAACAGCACGGACGCGAGGACCGAAACCACCACGCCCTTGAACATCACAGACACAAGATCAAGCCTCCAAATGGCTGCCGGCATTAATCCATCATGCGCGGCAACTGTCCCCCAAAAAAAGAGCCTGCATCGAGCGGCCCGCACCGATTCTCGGCCACGGCGCGGCCTGCCGGCAGGCAGGCCCTGGTCAGCAAAGCTTTGCACTGTGCGCTAGAGTGCGGCTCGCCCTGTATTTGCGGCTCGCCCTGTATTGCCTGTTCTCCTCATGCCCGACACCGCCCCGCCCGCCTGCTCTGCCAATCCCCTTTTGCATATCCTCTGGCAGGACGAGCACCTGGTCGCCGTCTACAAACCCGCCGGCTGGCTGGTGCATCGCACAGGGTTGGATGCGCACGAGACGCGCTTTGTCATGCAGACGCTGCGCGACCAGCTGGGTCGCCATGTCTGGCCCGTGCACCGGCTGGACAAGGGCACTTGCGGGGTGCTGCTCATGGCACTGAACAAGCAAGCGGCCCAGGCCCTGGCGGCGAGCTTTGCAGCCCATGAAACCCGCAAGGAATATCGGGCCCTGGTGCGTGGCTGGTTGCCCGAAGCGGTGGAAGTCGATCACCCCCTCAAGCCCGACGATGCGCCCGAGGATGCCCCGGTGCAGGAGGCGCACACGCGCTTGCGCTGCCTGGCACGCCTGTCCTGGCCCGAAAGCTATGACGGCAGGCACCCCGAGACCCGCATCAGCCTGGTCGAAGCCCTGCCCACCACGGGCCGCAGACACCAGATCCGCCGCCACCTCAAGCATGTGGCCCACCCCATCATCGGCGACGCCACCCACGGCAAAGGTCCGCTGAACCGCTGGTGGGCCGAGCGCCTGGGTCAGCAGCGGCTGTGGCTGCATGCCAGGGCTCTGGAGATCGCTCACCCCGTGAGCGGCCAGCCACTGCGCTTCGAGGCCGACTGGTCCGCCCTGCCCCAGGTACAGGAAGCACGGGACTGGCAAACGCTGCTGGCCCTGCCGGGCTGGCAGTCCACTCCATGAAAATAGCTGAAAGCCCCGGTATATAAAGCGCTGACAGCTATTGTTTTTGCAATTACGCAGACTTGGGCGTGGCGCGAACCCACTTGCCCTCTTCGTCGAACTGCAGGCTGGGTGCGGCCAGGAAATCGTACTGCGCTTCGGGGTCGGCCTTGAGCTCGCCCTGCAGCAACTCCACCAGACGCTCGTTGCCCATCTTGAAGCCACAGGCCTGGGCGTGACCGCCGCCTCCAAAGCTCTCGGCCAGAGGAATGCAGTTGAACTCCGAGCGCGAGCGCAGGCCCACCTTGGTGCCCTTGTGATTGGCATGCCACATCAGGGCAAAGCTGCCGCTCTGGCGTGCCAGCAAATCACCCACCTGGCTGTGGAACATGCCCGGGCAGTTGACCATCAGGCCCTGCCTGCCGTTGAAGACCAGCACCTGGGCGCCGTCGGCAATATCGGCACAAAGCTTCTGGAATTTCTCGTCCATGGCGCCGCCACGGGCCATGTAGACGGATTCCTGCTCGGGCGTGAAAGCCGCAATCTCGGCCCAGCGCTCAAAGCTGCGCACGGGCTCCATATCCAGAGCCGCGAGAAACGCCGCGCTTTCGGGGAACTCCCATTTCCAGATATCGCGGTCCTCGATGTAGCGAATCAGGCCGGGCACGGGCTTGTCGGCCTGGAAAAACTCCCAGGCCAGACGCGCGCCGGACTTGCTCATATCGAAATGCACCACGCCGCATTGGCATTGGTAGCCGCTGAGTTTCTCGGCCGCGCTCTTGTGATGGTCCAGCACCACGAGCTTGGCCACGCGCGACTCGATCTCGGCCATCAGCGTGGGCTCGAAGGCAAAGTCCAGCACATAGACGGCGCGACCGGCCAGCTCGCCCAGGTCCTCGGCCGTCTGAATCTCGCCGTGATCCAGACCGCGAAACTCGGCCTGACCTTCATAGAACAGCCAGGCCGCCAGCGCCGCGCCGAAGCCGTCAGGGCAGCGACGGCCATGGTAGAGGATGAGGGGGTTGGGATCGTTGCGATCGGGGCGCACCAGCAACTGCTGGAACAGGGAAATTTTGGCGTTCTGTGCGGTCATAACCCGGTATTTTCGCCGTTTGCGCCGGAACGAGACGACGCGCGGGGCATTGTGGGTTCACGGCTGGCTGCATCAGGCGGGTGCTTCGCCCTGCCAGGCACCGCCAGCAGGGCTTATCCCCGGCCGCCTGCAAGAGGCCTCACGCCTGGTAAGTCACCGCTTGCTTTTTCCTCGGTTAGCACAAGCGCTGAAATCCCTGATTTCGGTATCTACCTAAGCCCCCACTCTTCGCATACGCCTATGATGGGGGTCTTGCTATTGAAATGCTGCGGTCACCGGCAGGCCCGCAACGCTTGCCTGCCACGACAGTTACAGCGCTGGGTGCTCCGCGGCCCCTGTATGCGATCTACACCCGATATCACTCCTCACCTCGGTACGCTGCTCAGCTTTCGCCGCGACCTGCACGCCAATCCTGAGCTCAAATACGAAGAGCACCGCACCGGCGACAAGATCGCCGCGTACCTCACCGCCCTGGGCCTTACGGCGCACCGCGGTCTGGGCCAGACTGGCATTGTCGCCAGCATCTACGGCAAGGGCCGCAGCAAGGACAACCCCGGCCGCAGCATCGGCATCCGCGCCGACATGGATGCCCTGCCCGTCACGGAAATCAATACCTTCGGCCACATCAGCCAGAACAAGGGCCGCATGCATGCCTGCGGCCACGACGGCCACACCACCATGCTGCTGGGCGCTGCCACCACCCTGGCCCAGCACCCCGACTTCGACGGCACCGTACACCTGATCTTCCAGCCCGCAGAAGAAGGCGGCGCCGGAGCCAAGGCCATGATGGACGACGGCCTGTTCGACAAATTCCCCTGCGAAGCCGTGTTTGCGCTGCACAACTGGCCGTCGCTGCCGGCAGGTCAAATGGCGGTGCGCGTTGGCCCCATCATGGCTTCCACCCTGCGCTTTCAGATCAAGGTGCATGGCAAGGGCGGGCACGCGGCCATGCCGCACACCACGCTGGACCCGATTCCCGTGGCCTGCGCCATCGTGACGCAGCTGCAGACCCTGGTCTCGCGCAGCACCGATCCGCTGGACTCGGCCGTGCTCACTGTGGGCAAGATCACCAGCGGCACCGTGGAAAACATCATTCCCGATGACGCCATCATCGCCGGCACCGTGCGCACCCTGAAGAAGGAAACGCGCGAGATGTTTGTTGAAGGCCTCAAGCGCATCAGCAGCCATGTGGCTGCCGCCCATCTGTGCACGGCCGAGTTCACGCTGCGCCCCGGCGCCTACCCCAACACCACCAACCACGCCCGCGAAGCCAAGTTCATGGCTGCCGTGATGCGTGAAGTGGTCGGTGATGACAACACCTTTGACGATGTGCTGCCTGCCATGACCTCCGAAGACTTCGGCTTCATGCTGGAGGCCGTCCCCGGCGCCTATGGCTGGATTGGCAATGCCAAGGGCGACCAGCCCGGCGTGAGCCTGCACAATCCGGCCTACGACTTCAACGATGACAACATCGGTCGCGGCTCCAGGTTCTGGGATCTGCTGGCACGTCGCTACTTTGAGCAGCCTGCCGCCTGACGAAAGCCAAAAACTACGCTATTCATAGCTGATGGCCCTCAACCAGCAATGGTTGCGGGCTTTTTCATGTCTTGGCGGCATCGGGCTCGCCCAATACCTCGACCAGCCAACGCTGCTGCGGCATGGGCATGCCGAGCAGCATGCCCTGCAGCACGATATCCGGGTTCCACTGCGTCAACTGCAGCGCCTGCTCGGACAGCTCCACGCCTTCGGCCACCACGCGCAGTTGCAGGCGGCGCGCCACCAGCAACATGGCCTCCACCAGAGCCGCATCTTTTTCGGAACGATGACTGCCGCTGACAAAGCTTCTGTCGATCTTGAGTTCCTGAATCGGCAGGTGCTGCAAGCTGTACATGCTGGAATAGCCGGTCCCGAAGTCATCGAGAGAGATCTCTATGCCCAGGCCGCGCAGTGCCAGCATGCGCCGACGTGCCTGATCCAGATCCCGTAGCAAGGTGCCTTCGGTGATCTCCAGTGTCAGCTGGCGCGGATTGGCACCGGTTTCCCTCAAGACCTTGTCCAGCGTGGCCATGAAGTCGTCATGCGCAAATTGCTGGGCGCTGACGTTGACCGACAGACGCAGTCCGCGCTCTGCCATGGCCGGTCTGGCCAAAAGCATGCAGGCCTGACGCAGCACCCAATCGCCCAGACGCACAATGAGCTCGGACTCCTCGGCCACCGGAATGAACTCTCCCGGGCTGACCAGCCCCCATTCGGGGTGCTGCCATCGCACCAGTGCCTCGGCCCCCACACAGCGACCGCGCGCATCGGTCTGGCTCTGCAGATACAGACGCAGCTCCCCGTCGGAGATGCCATGGTACAAATCCCTGGCAATGCGCACGCGCCGATACACATCCTGGGCCATGCGCGGCTCGAACAGCACCACACTGCCCGGACCGCCCAGCTTGGCCTCATGCAAGGCCACGCTGGCAAAGCGCAGCACGTCATGGCTGTTGCCGCCTCTGATGGCCGGCTCCAGCACCGCGCCACCGATGCAGCAGCTGACAAACTCGGTTTCCACCCAGCTGTTGAGGGAAAACGGCTTTTGCAAGGCCTTCTTCAAGGTCTGCGCGTACTGCTGCAGCTGCTCCTCCACGCCCTGGACATGCTTGTGCAGGCTATCGAAGACGATGGCAAACTCCGCAGCCGCGATACGCGCAATCCAGGCATCGTCAGGCAGCACCTCGACCAGTCTGGCCCCCATGGCCTGCACCAACTCGTCGCTGTGCTGCATGCCATGCACATCGTTGAAGACGGAAAAGCGATCTACATCCAGCAGCAGCAAGCCATGGCTGGCATCCTGCCGAACCAGGGCCAGTTCGCGCAGATGCAAGGTCAGCGAATGGCGGTTGGGCAGCCCTGTGAGTGAGTCCAGGTAGACCAGGTCGTGGATACGGCGCTCGGCCAGAACGCGCTCGGAGAGATCGCGCTTGAGCTCCACATAATTGACGACCTCTCCCTGAGGCGTGCGAATCGGCGTCACCAGCACCGACTCCCGCAAGGCCTCACCCTTGCTCGTGCGATTGGTCATCTCGCCACGCCATAGCATTCCCTTGGCCAGTTGCTTGAGCGCGCGCTGGCGATGACTGCGGTCCATGCCCATGGTGGATACCAGCTCGGTAGACTGGCCGAGCACCTGCTCACGCGCATAGCCCGAGCGCAGCAAAAAGGCCTCGTTGACATAGATGACCTTCAGCTCGGGATCGGTGATGACGATGCTCTCGGGGTTCTGCTCGACCGCCCGATAGAACTTGCGCAACTCGTTCTGGCTGGCCTCCAGTGCGGCCAGCATCTCCTGGCTTTTCTGCACGCGCCGCCCCAGGCTGGCTCTTGCCTGCAAGCAAATGATGAGCACCAGCATCATCATGCCCAGCGAATGCATCATCGCCAGCGTTTGTTCGGCTGCCGATAGAGCCGCAAATGGCGTGCCGATATGCGGCGCCAGCCACCATAGAGCGGCAATGACGATGGAGGACAGCACCAGCATCGTCAGGGCGGCACGCGTGCCCTGCACCCAGAGCGCAACCGCCAACCAGGCAGGAAATGCCATCACGGCCGGCCCATAGAGCCCTCCCAGGTGCCAGACCCAGAGCAAGCTCAACAGCCAGTTGCCCCAGACAAAGCAGGACACGGCCCAGACCCACTGCCTGGCCTTGGCCAGGCCCATGCACAGCAGCGACAGCAGCATGACGCCGCCGGACAGCGCCAGATCCCTGTCGTCCATCGCCGGCGTCAGCAACCAGACCAGACTCATCGCTGCGCCCAGGATCCACATCCAGAGACAGCCCAGCCACACCATGCGACGCATGGGCAACCGATATCTGGCCTCGACGAAATGACGCTGCATGCAAGCCCTTTGGCATTCAGACCGAATGATGAATGCTAGGGGCAGTTGCCAATTAGTTCAATCGTCCGGCCAGCCAGGTCTTGAAAGTCCAGATGCGCGGCCTGCACGGCTTGAGCGCATGCCAGCCCTGGCTGCATCGGGCTTGTCGCCAGCAGCCTAACGCTGCTGCTGGCGCCGCGCGCTTCGGCGCGCTTTGGTCTGGGCGTCCTTCCTGGCCTGGCGCTCCGCATCCTTTTGCTGGCCCTCGGCAAGCCAGGCCTCGAATTCGGCCGGCGTCTCCAGCGTGATGCGGCCTATGCTCACATCACGGAAGTCGGTCAGCACCAGCTCGGCCGCCTTTTGCAGGTTCACGCGGCCGCCGCTCATCACGGCACCACGCTTTTTGCCGATCATTGTCAGCAGTTCGTCATCGTGCAGCGCCGCAATTTCTTCAGCCGAAATGCCCAGCTTGTAGCGCGCCTCCAGCATCGGGGCATAGTGTTTTTGCAGATACAGCAGCAGCTCCAGCGCCACCAGGTCTTCGTCGTAGGCATTGCGCCCCACGGCACCGCTGGCCGCCAGGTTGTAGCCGCTTTTCTCCACGATGATGCGCGGCCACAGCATGCCGGGCGTGTCCCAGAGATAGAAGTCGTCGGCCAGCACGATGCGCTGCTCCAGCTTGGTCACACCAGCCTCATTACCGGTCTTGGCCTGGGTCTTGCCGCTCATGGAGTTGATCAGCGTGGACTTGCCCACATTGGGCACGCCGCAGATCAGCACGCGCATGGGCTTGGCCAGACCGCCGCGCGAGGGCGCCAGCAGCTTGCACTGCTCAATCAGGCGCTTGGTGGGAGCTGGCTCCGAGGCATCCAGCGCAATGGCGCGCGTCTCGCTCTGGGCGTTGTACCAGTCCATCCAGGCCTTGGTCTGCACCGGATCGGCCATATCCTGCTTGTTGAGTATCTTCAGGCGCGGCTTGTGGCCCGTCATCTCCTGCAGCAAGGGGTTGGCACTGGAGCCAGGCAAGCGCGCATCCAGAACCTCGATGACCACATCGATTTCCTTGACGCGCTCCGTGATGGCCTGACGCGTCAGATGCATGTGACCGGGAAACCATTGGATGGCCATAAGCGGAGATCTTTCTTTTTTGCAGGGTGTGAGCACGCAATGGGCGCAAACACCCTTTTATGTCAGTGAATTCAGGCGCGCAAGGATAATCTCCCTCTGCTTTTCTGACCTGCCCGCTCGCTTATGCCCTTGCCCCCTGCCCCCCAAAAGTCCAAAGCCCGCAACGAAATTCTGATCAAAGGCCTGACGATTGCACTGATCGGCATCATCATCTTGCTGGCCCCTGTGTTCAAGCCTGAAAGCGGAATTGCCCAGCTGTTTGCCCAGTCCCATATCGTGGGCTGGTTTGCCCTGGTTCTGGGTCTGGCCTTCATCGCCCAGTTTCTCTGGGTTCGCTTCAAGAAATGAGCGACACAGCCGTGCTGCAGCCGCTGACCCAGGCGCGCAGCCAGATTGCGCTATGGCAGCAGCGCGCCACAGCAGCGGCGGTGAAGCTGCGCCAGCCCCCGCCCGAGCCCACGAGTTGCTGCGGGCGCGGCTGCAACGGCTGCGTCTGGGAAGGTTATTACGGCGCGCTGACTTTCTGGCTGGAGGATGCGGCCCAAGTCCTGACCGAGGCCTGACCGAGGCCTGATCGAGACCGGAAACCCGCTACTCGGGATTTATGCCATTTCGGCTTCCAGCGCAGCCAGGCGAGGCACATGGACTTCTTTTTCCATGACATCTACCTCGATATCGGCGATCTCGCTATCGAGCGCTTGATAGTCGATACGGAAGCGTCCCGCCCCTGCCTCCAGCCTTTGCGCCTGATGAAATAGCTCGCGCGCTGCTGCACTGGATTCGGCCACCAGCCCCGCGTTCTGGCTGGTCATATGGTCCAGTGCCTGCACCGCCTCGCTGATCTGGGCGATACCCTGGTTCTGCGCCTGGGCAGCCTCGGTGATCGACGCGATCAGACCGCTGACCGTGCGCACATCGCGCACGATATGCTCCATGCGCTGGCCGGCCTGCAGCGCCAATGTCTGTCCCGACTTCATCTGCTTGGTGGAATGCTCCATGAGATGGCGGATCTGCTTGGCCGCTTCGGCGCTGCGCTGGGCCAGCTCGCGCACCTCGGCCGCCACCACGGCAAAGCCACGGCCCTGAGTGCCTGCCCGTGCCGCTTCCACGGCGGCATTCAGCGCCAGGATATTGGTCTGGAAGGCAATGCCGTCAATCACCCCCACAATGGCCGCCACCTGCTGGCTGCTTTGCGCCATGTGTTCCATATTGCGAACCACCTCCTGCACCACGCTGCCGCCGCTGGCCGCCGCCTCGGCGGCGCTGCGCGCGCTCTGGTCGGCATGGCGCGCACTGTCGGTCGAATGTGTGACCAGGGTGACCATGTTTTCTATGCTGCTGACCGTGGCCTTGAGCTGCTCTGCCGCATGGGCCGTGCGATCGGAGAGATCGCTGTTGTCCTGCGCCATCTGGCTGGATGCGGCGGCCACGGCCTCCACTCCGCCCTGCACCTCACCCACCAGGCCGCGCAGCTGGCGCGTCATCAGCGCCAGCGACTGCATGAGCCGACCGAGCTCGTCGCTGCGCCCCGTCGCCGGCGGTGCATAGCTGAGATCGCCCGCCGCAATGGTCTGCGCCAGCTGCACGGCCTCGCTCAAGGGCGTGGTGATGGAGCGAATCGTCGCCAGCGACAGCAATGCCCCCACCAGACCCATGAACAGGCCCACACCCATGGCCATGCGCTTGGCGATGGCGGTTTGCTCGCGGCCATGCTGCTCGGCGTCCAGGCGCTGCTGCTGCTGGGCCTCGATAAAGGCATCCTGCGCCTGAACATAGCGCCTGGAAGCAGGGATCAGTTGCTCGTCCACCAGCTTCTGCGCCTCCCAGGCCTTGCCCAGATCACGCGCCTGATAGGCCTGCTCGTAGATATTGAGCACTGCCTTGCGCTCCTGCTCCACCCTGGCCAGGCCGCTGCGATCGACTTCGCTCTGCGCATCGGCCTGCACCTGTTGCTGCAGACCACCGGCCTGTTGCATCAGCCCACGCGCTTTCTGCGAGAGCTGAGCAATCAGATGCTCTTCCGAAGAGAGCACGCTGGCCAGCGCAGCCTCCACGCTCTGCAGCGTCAGCGCCTGCCAGCGCAGCGCAAGATTGATGCGCTTGTCCGTGGCCTGAACAGCAGCGCTGACCCGCTGCTCCACATTCTGCAAATAGCTGAACAAGCCGCCTGCCACCAGCACATTGCACAGCAACAGCCCCAGGAACAAGGCCCACATCTTGCGAGCCACCGAAAGGTTCTGGAATTTCTTCAACAACATGAGCACACCGCCGATCAAGCGCGGAGCGCAGTGCTCCGCTGGCCGTTACGATATGAAACACAGATGACAAGGCAATGACATCGCGACCTGCTCAAAAAGAAAAGCGCTTGCAGCCCAAGAACTGCAAGCGCTTTTTGCTATCGAATTCAGAGAATCAGCGCAGGCTGGCCGGATCCATATAGCGCTGGCGCCACTCTTCGAACGTCATGGTGTCGGCTGCCTCGATGGCTTGCTGCGCGGTCACCGACTCCTGGCTCATCTGCTCGTAGCGCGCCTGCTGCTCGGCCGTCCAGGGCATGGCCAGCAAGGCATCGCGGGCCTTGGCGGACTGCATGGTCATGAAGTCTATGAAACGGTTGTCATAGGCGCCGGTGAGCTCCTTGAGCACATGGGCCGAAGGCGTGGACTGCGCATCCTGCACGCGGGCCAGAGCCTGATCCAGCGCAGCGCTGTAGTCGCTTGTGCCATGAGCAGCGTCCAGAGCCTGGGCATAGGGGCGGCATTGCTCGAGCACATCCTGCGCCCAGTCGGTCAGCAGCACCTGCTGGCCGTTGCGCACCAGCTTCAGGCCCGGCTCGCGGCCCTGTTCTGCGGCCAGATGCTGGTTGTGCTTGAGGTCGGCAATTTCCTGGGGCGTGTCATCGGGGCTGTCGCTGTGCAGGCAGTGCAGCAGAAAGACGTCGATCATGCGCATGGTGGCCGGGGCAATGCCCACGGTTTCATAGGGATCGATGTCCATGAGCCGCACTTCCACATACTCCACACCGCGCTCGCGCAGCGCGTGAAGCGGGCGCTCGCCGCTCTTGACGGTGCGCTTGGGGCGGATGGTGCCGTAGAACTCGTTCTCGATCTGCAGCAGGCCCGTGCCCAGCTGGTTGTAGTCGCCACCGGGGTTCCTCACGCCCAGTTGCTCGTAGGCCGGGTAAGGACGGGTCAGCGCCTCATGCAGCGAGTCCGCATAGCCGTCGAGCCCGTTGTAGCTGACATTGATGCTGGACTGTGCATCGCTCTGATAGCCCAGGCGTCCCATGCGCAGCGATGTGGCATAGGGCAGGTACAGCGCATGCCTGCCGTCGCCCAGCGGTTGCAGGCGATGCTCACGCCCTTGCACAAAGCAGGGACACAGCGCGGGAGAGGCGCCATACAGATACAGCAGCACAAAGGCGTTGCGGCGGAAGTTACGGATCAGCGCAAAGTACTGGTCACTGCTCACTCCGGGCAGCGACCAGTTGTAATGAATCCCCGAGATGGTCTGCATGCGGCGGCCATAGCGGTGGCCCAGACCCATGCGGTACACACTCTTGGAACGGCCCGAGTGCGAGCTGCCATAGCGGCCCAGCGGAATCGTCTCGTCCGTGGGCAGGCGGCAGGGCATGCTGGAGTTCCACATCAGCTCGCCGCTTTCGCTGAGGTTGCGCAGCACGAACTGATGGACTTCGGTCAGCTCGTCCAGGCACTCCTCCACCCCCAGGCGCGCGCCGGTGATGAGTTCCAGCTGGGACTCGCTGTAATCGGTGGTGATGTGCGGGTGCGTGAGAGCCGAGCCCAGTTCTGCCGGGTGCGGCGTCAGGGCCAGCGAGCCTGTAGCCAATGCCCGCAGCCCCTCTTTCTCGATGCCGCGACGAATGCCCAGCAGCCTTTCGGCGGTGGGCATATTCACGGCGGCCTGCGATGTCTTCATTGTTCTTACCTTCTTAGTGAAGACGCTGACGACAAACTTCGTCTGCCCAATCGCGCCCAGACGGCGAATGATAGAGAAACAAGACGCAACGCGATGGCGGCTGGCCGCTTAACCACGTTTTTCGGCCTGTTGAGCTGCCAAGAGCCTGGGCCTCTACCAGAAATTTGTCAGGTTAACAGCAATCAAAGCATGAGCACATGCTCACTCCAGAACAGAAAAAGCCCTCGCGAGAGGGCTTTTTTCAGCTGTGCTAATCGCCACCGCCAGCAGCTCTTGCCGCTCGTACAGGGCAAAAAATGTGGCGACTTTGGCCTTGATCAATGTCCATGCGCTTTCATGGCCTTGCCCACTTCCACCTGTCCCTGGACGGCGCCGCTGGCCGGCACCTGCTGGCCCTCGCTGGCCGTGACTTCGGCCAGGCGCGCGGCCAGCTCTTCGGGGACGGTCTCGCCCATGCCCAGATAGATACCCTCGGTCATGGTGATGTGCGCCGCCTCGAAACCGCCGGCGCCGGCGCAGACAATGGTGCGCGTGGGCGCGCTCTCGTGCGCCAGCACCAGCATGGCTGGCACCACGGCCTCCGGCTTCAGGGCTTCCAGCACCGGCTCGGGCAGCAGGCCCGCTGTCATGCGTGTGGCCGCCGTGGGGGCCAGCGCGTTGACACGGATATTGTGTTTGGCCCCTTCGATGGCCAGCGTCTGCATCAGGCCCACCTGGGCCAGCTTTGCTGCGCCATAGTTGGCCTGGCCGAAATTGCCATAGAGGCCCGTGGACGAGGTCGTCATCACGATGCGGCCATAGTTCTGCTCCTGCATATAGGGCCAGACGGCCTTGCAGCAATTGGCCGCGCCCATCAGGTGCACATCGACGACCAGGCGGAAGTCCGCCATGTCCATCTTGGCAAAGCTCTTGTCGCGCAGAATGCCGGCGTTGTTGACCAGAATGTCCACGCGTCCCCAGGCCGTGATGGCCTGCTTGACCATGGCCTGCACGGCCTCGAAGTCGGTCACGGAGGCCGCGTTGGCAATCGCCTCGCCGCCCGCCGCACGGATTTCATCCACCACCTGTTGCGCCGCCGTGGCCGAGCCGCCCGAGCCGTCCACCGCGCCGCCCAGATCGTTGACCACCACCTTGGCGCCGCGCCTGGCCAGCGCCAGTGCATGCAGACGCCCCAGTCCACCGCCCGCCCCCGTCACGATGGCCACACGACCTTGAAAATCCATTGCCATGATGTCCTGCTCCTTGCTTGTGCATTGATGCAGCCACTTTAAGCGCCCATGCTGCAGCGCAACGTAGCGTTTGCGACTGCCTGCGGGTAAGTCAGGACAACGCTATTAATATGGAAGCTTTCATCGCAAGTAATAACTTGATTTCAATAAGAAAACTATTCAAGTTTCAATATTAACAAACGCTATAAGCTATTTTTTTAATAGCAAACATCGGTCATCCACAAGCATCAGGCTTTTCCCCAATTTTGCTCAACAAGCCTGTGGACAAGCCTGAATAGCTTTTGCAGCAATGGCTCAAGCTACTGATTTATCGAGAATTTTTCAAAATGCCTATTTTTTGATCAGATCCCTTCCGACAGCCAGCCACTTATCCCGTCCTACGCTGGACATCCTTGTGAACAACTGCACCCGCACCATGAATAAGTCAGGCAAGTCGTTGATTTCAAACAGCTCATTCCCCAGCGCTGAAAAAACAGGCAACCCGCACCGGACCCACGGCCTTGGCAAACCGGCTACAACAACGGGTTTTGCAAAGAATCACCACAGCGCCTCATGTCCAACGACTCCGCATTTGCCCCTCCCTTCTTCATCGCCAAGTGTGAGCCCAGCGGCCAGCAGGTCGATGCCTGGGCCGACCAGTCGCTGCTGGACTCGCTGGAGAGCGGCGGCGTGAACTGGCCCAGCTCCTGCCGCAACGGCACCTGCCGCACCTGCATGGGACAGCTGGTATCGGGCAGCGTGCACTACGACATCGAGTGGCCGGGCGTGACGAGCGAGGAACAGGCCGAAGGCTATGTGCTGCCCTGCTGCGCCTACCCCGACAGCGATGTGGTGCTCAAGGATCATGAGTATCTGTAAGCCACTCTGAGCCGCCTTGCCGCTTCCCCCAAGGGGGACGGCATCATTGCTCGGGCAGCCCATGCTGCGGGGCGGCGGGGCCGCCTAGGCCCTTGCTTGTTGATGCCCCATATTTGAAATCCGTCCAATTTCTGTACCGGATCATGGTTTCAGGGCAGTTCGGGGTCAAAGCTCACGCTGCCATAGCATGGCAGCGCAACAGCCCTCGCCCGTGCGGCTCTTGCTCAATGCCGCGCATCGGAACTGCGTCCGGTTCTTGCACTGCATCATGGTTTCAGGGTCGGCTCGCGCGCTCAAAGCCCGCTCTGCAATAGAATGAGCGCTTTCCGCAAGGCCCTGCCCTGCAGAAAGCGGCTCCGCCCAGGCGGCCCCCGCCTCACACGTTCTTTGGAAGTCCTGCCTGCGCCCCTGGCGGCGTCGGCAATGCCTCACTGGTGCGTGTCATGCGCCAGCCGCCGACTGCAGTGCATCGCCTCCAGTTCACGTCCAAGAAGGCATTCCATGAACAGCTCCCTCCAACCCGTGCCCATCTCGCCCGTCGAAGAAATCGTGGCGGAAATGCGTGCCGGCCGCATGGTCGTTCTCGTTGACGAAGAGGACCGCGAGAACGAAGGCGATCTGGTTCTGGCATCCGACCATGTCACAGCGGAGGCCATCAACTTCATGGCCCGCTTCGGCCGTGGCCTGATCTGTCTGACGCTGACGCGCGAGCGCTGCGAATTCCTCAAGCTGCCTCCCATGGCCGCGCGCAACGGCACCGTGTACAGCACGGCCTTCACGATCTCCATCGAAGCCGCCGAAGGCGTGACCACCGGCATCTCGGCTGCCGACCGCGCGCGCACCATCCAGGTGGCCGTGAACAAGAACAGCCAGCCCAGCGATCTGGTGCAGCCCGGCCATATCTTCCCGCTGCAGGCCGTGGACGGCGGTGTGCTCATGCGCGCCGGTCATACCGAGGCCGGTTGCGATCTGGCCGCGCTGGCAGGCTGCACGCCCTCGGCCGTGATCTGCGAGATCATGAAGGACGACGGCACCATGGCCCGCCTGCCCGATCTGCAACTGTTCTGCGCCGAGCATGGCATCAAGATCGGCACGATTGCCGACCTCATCGAATACCGCAGCCGCAACGAATCGCTGCTGCAGAAAGTGGGCAGCCGCCCCATGCAGACGGTCCATGGCGAATTCATCGCCCATGCCTTCCGCGACGTGCCCAGCGGCTCCGTGCATCTGGCACTGGTCAAGGGTGAATGGCAGCCCGACACCACCGTGCCCGTGCGCGTGCATGAGCCACTGTCGGTGCTCGATGCGCTCGAAATCGGCCGCAACCAGCATTCCTGGTGCCTGGACGAGAGCCTCAGGTACATCAACGGCAATGGCCAGGGCGTGGCTGTGCTGCTCAACTGCAGCGAGTCCGGCGAGCAGTTGCTGACCCAATTCGAAGGCAAGGCCCGTTCGGCCCAGGCGCCCGAGCGCGGCCGCATGGATCTGCGCACCTATGGCGTGGGCGCGCAAATCCTGCGCGAGCTGGGCGTGAGCAAGATGCACCTCATGGGCCAACCCCGCCGCATGCCCAGCATGGCAGGCTACGGCCTGGAAATCACGGGTTACATCCCCAAAGAATAAGAGACGGAACACCAGATGCAAAACGCAGAAAAAGGCCAAGGCCAGAACCTCAACGGCGCCGAGCTGAAGATCGGCATCGTGCAGGCACGCTTCAACGAAAGCATTACCAACACCCTGTTTGCCTCCTGCCGCGACGAGCTGCTGGCACTGGGTGTGAAGAGCGAGAACATCGACCATGTCACAGTCCCCGGCGCACTCGAAGTGCCCGTGGCGCTGCAGACACTGGCCGACACCGATCAGTACGACGCCCTGGTGGCGCTGGGCTGCATCATCCGTGGGGAGACATACCACTTCGAGCTGGTAGCCAACGAATCGGGCGCGGGCGTGACACGTCTGAGCCTGGACTACCGACTGCCGATCGCCAACGCGATCATCACCACTGAAAACATGGAGCAAGCCATTGCCCGCCAGGTCGAGAAGGGCCGCGACGCAGCCCGCGTCGCCGTGGAAATGGCCAACCTGCTCAACTCCTACGACGATCATGAGTGAAGAACAATCCAGCGAGTCCGGCTCGCGCCGTACTCCCCAGAAGCGCACCGGCCTGACCAGCACCGGCGCACGCAAGGCGGGCTCCAAATCCAATCGCAGCCGCGCACGCGAGTTCGCACTGCAAGGCCTGTACCAGCACATCGTGGGCCGCAATGAGGTGCTCGACATCGACCGCTTCACGCGCGATCTGGCCGGCTTTCACAAGGCCGACGTGGTGCACTACGATGCACTGCTGCGCGGCTGCGTGGAAAACGAAGCTGCACTGGATGCACTGATCACGCCCAAGCTCGATCGCGGCCTGACCGAGATCTCGCCCATCGAACATGCCTGCATGTGGATTGGCGTCTACGAGTTCCAGAACTGCCCCGACGTGCCCTGGCGCGTGGTGCTCAACGAGTGCATCGAGCTGGCCAAGGAATTTGGCGGCACCGACGGTCACAAGTATGTCAACGCCGTGCTCAACGGACTGGCTCCCGAGATGCGCAGCGCCGAAGTGGCGCATGACCGCGCCAACAAGTCTGCCAGCTGAACCGCTTGAGCTGCAGCGCCGTGCCTGCGCGGCCCTGCTGGCGCCACATGCATAGTCAATGCAAATACTGCAACAGGGCCGCAGGTGCTATCGTGCACCGGCTGGCTGGTTGCAGTTTTTTTATGGGCGCAAGGCTGCTGCACCGGCTGCATCCACCGGCACCAGGCTGCACCCGAACGCTGATTGATTGAAAGAATAACGTCGTCCATGTCCGCCATCGAGCTTTCCCGCCGCGCCCAACGCATCGAGCCTTTTTACGTCATGGAAATGGCCAAGCACGCGCAGGAAGTGGCCCGCCAGTCCAGCGCCAGCGGCACGCCCATGATCTATCTGAACATCGGCGAGCCGGACTTCAGCGCCCCGCCCCTGGTGCAGGAAGCCGCAGAACGCGCGATTCGCGCAGGCCGCACGCAATACACCCAGGCACCGGGCCTGCCCGAGCTGCGCGAGCGCATCAGCGCCTGGTACGCCAGCCGCTTCGGCGTGGACGTGCCGGCGCGCCGCATCATCGTCACGGCCGGCGCCTCGGCCGCGCTGCAGCTGGCCTGCCTGGCACTGATCGACGACGGCGACGAGGTGCTGATGCCCGACCCCAGCTACCCCTGCAACCGGCACTTTGTCTCGGCGGCCGAGGGCAAGCCGGTGCTCATCCCCTCCTCGGCGGCAGAGCGCTTTCAACTCAGCGCTGCCAAGGTCGAAGCGGCCTGGGGCGAGCGCACGCGCGGCGTGATGCTGGCCTCGCCCTCCAACCCCACGGGCACCTCGATTGCGCCCGACGAGCTGCGTCGCATTCACGAAGTCGTGCGCGCCAAAGGCGGGCTGACCATCGTCGACGAAATCTATCTGGGCCTGTCGCATGACGAAGCCTTCGGCCAATCGGCCCTGAAGCTGGGCGACGACATCATCTCCATCAACAGCTTCAGCAAATACTTCAATATGACGGGCTGGCGCCTGGGCTGGATGGTGGTGCCCGAATCGCTGGTCGCGCCCATCGAGATGCTGGCCCAGCATCTGTTCATCTGCGCCAGCACCGTGTCGCAATATGCGGCCCTGGCCTGCTTCGAGCCCGAAAGCATTGCCGAATACGAACGCCGCCGCGCCGAGTTCAAGGCGCGCCGCGACTATTTCATCCCGGCTCTCGAATCGATCGGCCTGCCCGTGCCCGTCAAGCCCGACGGCGCCTTCTACGCCTGGGCCGACTGCCGCGCTGCCGCCGAAAAGCTCGGGGTCAAGGGCAGCTGGGACTTTGCCTATGCGCTGATGAACCAGGCACACCTGGCCATCACCCCCGGCCGCGACTTTGGTCAGGCCGAGACGGCGAACTATGTGCGCTTTTCCACCGCCAGCTCCATGGAGCAGCTGCAAGAAGCGATTGCACGTCTGAAGAAGCTTCTTGCCTAAAACAGTGATGACACAGAGCACGCAGGAATCCCTGGCACCGGAAACTGACGCCCCCCAAGCCCGTGATGCCAAGCAAGAGCCGCCTCGCAGCATGGGCTGCCCCAGCGAAGGCATCGTCCCCCTTGGGGGGTGCCCTGCGAGGGAAAGCAACGCAGTTGCTCAGGGGAGATTCGCTTTCCCGATGCGCGTCTACTGGGAAGACACCGACACGGGCGGCGTCGTGTTCTATGCCAACTATCTGAAGTTCTTCGAGCGTGCCCGCACCGAGTGGTTGCGCTCGCTGGGCATCGCCCAGCAAAAGCTGCGGGAACAAACCGGCGGCATCTTTGTCGTAACGTCTGCGCAGCTTGAATATCTGCACCCGGCCCGACTCGATGACCAACTCTTTGTTACCGCTAGCTTGAAAAGTGCCGGCCGCGCTTCGCTCACAATCGAGCAGCAGGCGCTGCTGGTCCACTCCAACAGTCAAGCCCAAGAGCCCACGCCACTGTGCACGGGCTCCATCCGAATTGGATGGGTGGATGGCACAACCATGCGCCCCGCGAGAATTCCGAACCATATCCTGGAGCAACTTTCATGAACTCCCAAGACATGTCCATCCTCAGCCTCATCATGCAGGCCAGCTGGGTGGTGCAACTGGTCATGCTGATCCTGGTGATCGCATCCATAGCGAGCTGGGCCACCATTTTCCGCAAGGCCCAGACCTTGAAGCGCGTGCGCTCGCTCAACGACAACTTCGAGCAGGACTTCTGGTCGGGCACCAGTCTCAACGACCTCTACGCCTCTGCCGCGCAGAACGCCAAGACCGGCGGCCCCATGGAGCGCATCTTTGCCAGTGGCATGCGCGAGTACCAGAAGCTGCGCGAGCGCCGCATCGGCGATGTCGCCACGCTGATGGACGGCACGCGCCGAGCCATGCGCGCGAGCTTTCAGCGCGAACTCGACGAGATCGAATCCGGCCTGTCCTTTCTCGGCACCGTGGCCTCGGTCTCGCCCTACGTCGGCCTGTTCGGCACCGTGTGGGGCGTGATGCACGCCTTCACCGGCTTTGCCAACATGGAGCAGATCACGCTGGCCACCGTGGCCCCCGGCATTGCCGAAGCCCTGGTCGCCACCGCCATGGGTCTGTTTGCGGCCATCCCCGCCGTGACGGCCTATAACCGCTACGCCCACCACATCGACCGCATCGCCAGCCAGGAGGAGACCTTCATCGAGGAGTTCTCCAATATCTTGCAGCGCAATGTCGGCTCCACCGCCAGCGGCTCCGCCTCCGGCCATTGAGATGAAACTGTTCCCGAGTCGCTTCAGGCCTCTGGCCTTGACAGGGCACAAGGCCCGCGGGCCTTTGCACTGCGCCTCTGGATTGAAACTTGCACAAGCAGGACGGCTGCGCGCCAAGCAGCCTATTTGTAAGGAGTGTGATCCATGCCAGCCATGAGTTCACGCGGTCGCAATCGCCGCACCGTCAACGAAATCAATATGGTGCCCTTCATCGACGTGATGCTGGTGCTGCTCATCATCTTCATGGTGACGGCCCCCATGCTCACGCCCGGCTCCATCAACGTCCCCAGCGCAGGCAAGTCCTCGCGCCCACCGACCAAGAACATTGCCTATGTGCTGCTCGACAAGGATGGCAGCATCCAGTTCAAGAACGGCAGCAACACCCAGACCATCAAGCTCGACGACCTCAAGGGTCTGGCCCAGTCCTGGCAGCAAGGCCAGGGCGAGGACAGCGCCATCCAGATCATCGCCGACAAGGGTCTGCCTTTTGACGACGTCATGAAGGCGCACACCACGCTGTCCAAGGCTGGCGTCAAGCGCATAGCCTTCGGCGTCGTTTCCTCTTCCAGCAATTGACCCCCTACATGAAGCTCTGCCGCCAGCCGCGACTTTGATGTCTTGAAGCCGTAGCCCGCGCAGACCACCAATTCACCATGCCTAACCAGCAAGATCGCGATCAATTTGCCCCGCCCCGCCCCAAAGGCCGGGCGCGCTCATGGTCGCTCGCCCTGGCCGCGCACGGGTTGCTGATCGCGGCCCTGCTGTGGACGGTGCGCCCCCCCAAGGAAGCCGACGAAGCCATGGTCGAAGCCGAGGTCTGGAGCAGCTCCGCCCCGGCTTCCGCAGCCGCCGTGACACCGCCGCCTGCCGCTGCGGAGCCCACGCCGGAGCCAGCCCCGGCTCCCGAGCCGCCACCTCCTCCGCCGGAGCCCGTGGTGGCACCGCTGCCTCCTCCTGCTCCTGCCCCCAAGGTCCAAGCCCCTGACGACGATCATGAGGCCGAGATTGCCCTGGCCAAAAAGAAAAAGCAGGAGCAGCTGAAGAAGGAAAAGGCCGAGCAGGAAGCGCGCGAACAGCGGGAAAAAGAGCGCAAGGAAAAAGCCGAGAAGGACAAGGCCGAAAAGGAAAAGGCCGAAAAGGCGCAGCTGGAAAAGCAAAAGGCCGAGAAGGCTGAAAAAGCCGAAAAGGAACGCAAGGAAAAGCTCGAGCACGAGAAAAAGGAAAAGGCTGAAAAGGCCGACAAGGCGGCCAAGGACAAGGCCGATAAGGAAAAAGCGGAAAAGGCTGAGAAAGAGAAAGCCGAGAAAGCTGCCAAGGACAAGGCTGCCAGGGAAAAGGCCGACAAGGAAAAAGCAGCCAAGGAAGCCAAGGAGAAGGCGGCCAGGGACGCCAGGGATGCCAAGGCAGCCGATGATCGCCGCAAGGCCGAGCTGGCACGCCTGCAAGGGCTGGCCGGCGGCTCCGGCGGCAGCGATCAGTCCGGCAGCGGCGGCAGCCGCACGGGCGGTGCGGGCAGCAGTGCCAGCGGCGGTCCCTCGGCGGGTTATGCGGCCAAAGTGGCAGCGCGCGTCAAGCCCAACATCGTCTACCCCGATGCGGTCAGCGGCAATCCGCGTGCCGAGGTTCGCGTGCGCACGGCACCGGACGGCACCATCACCAGTGCCACGATCTCCAAGTCCAGCGGCAACGCGGCCTGGGATGAGGCCGTGGTCCGCGCCCTGCACAAGACCGACAAGCTGCCGCGCGATATCGACGGCAAGGTGCCCTCGGATCTGGTCATAGGCTTCAGACCCCAGGACTGACGCGGGACTGCTCCCCGCGCTGTCCCCCAAGCCCCGCAGGCATGGCCTTCGGGGCTTTTTTACTTGTGGCCATTCCGCAACGCACCGAGCTGCACGGCTTGCGCCGCCGCCCGCCAGTCCATAGCATGCCTTTCTTTGCCGCACTCCATGCAGGATTGCGCGCCTCACCCACTCACGCAAAGGAGAGAGCCATGTCCCAGACGACAAATCCCTTTGCAGTCGTGCACGCCTAAAGCCTTCTAGCGCTTCCCGCCACGCTGCAGACCCTGGCCGGCCCATGGAACAACATGGAGTCAGGCTTTGCGCTGCGCGTGAATTCCCGGATGCCTCCTGGCCGAGCATGTCGCGACTGCCCCATCGCTGATTTCATGCATTCGACCAAGGGCCATTCATGGGCAATTCTTTTTCGGACACCTATATCAAGGTGTTCGCCAACCGCAGCGTCTGGATCGAGGACGCTGCCATCCAGCAACTTCACACCACCGCCGCCAATCTGGACGGCATCCGCGCCGCAGTGGGTCTTCCCGACCTGCATCCGGGCCGGGGCTATCCCGTGGGCGCGGCCTTCTTCTCGACAGAACGCTTCTACCCGGCCCTGGTCGGCGGCGACATAGGCTGCGGCATGTCCCTGTACGCGACCAGCCTGGCCGTGCACAGGACTTCGGGCGCCAAGCTCGAAAAAGCCGTGGGCAATATCGACGGCCCTCTGCCCCAGGAACTGCTGGAGACCGCGGACATGGAGCAGTTGCAGCAGATCGCGCAGACCAGCGGTGTCGCCGATCTGGCCTATCTGCTGCAGAGTCTGGGCACCATCGGCGGCGGCAACCACTTTGCCGAACTGCAGCAGGTCGAGACCCTCTATGAGGAAGGCGCGCTCGACAAAAAGCGCGTGCACCTCATGGTGCACAGCGGCTCGCGCGGCCTTGGCGGCTCCATCCTGCGTGAGCATGTGCAGCGCTTCAGCCACGACGGTCTGGCCGCCGGCAGCGAAGCCGCACGGCAATACCTGCTGCAGCACGATGCCGCCATCGACTATGCCCAGCTCAACCGCCGCAGCATCGCCCAGCGCCTGCTGCGTGCGATCCGCACCCAGGGCGAGGCCGTGCTCGACATCACGCACAACCATGTGCTGCCCCACCACTGGCAGGGCCAGGACGGCTTTCTGCACCGCAAGGGCGCCACGCCGGCGGACCGGGGTCTGGTCGTCATTCCGGGCTCGCGCGGCGACTACAGCTATCTGGTGCGGCCCGTCGCCGGGCGGCACGAGGCCCTGGATTCGCTGGCCCACGGCGCCGGCCGCAAATGGGCGCGCACGGACTGCATGGGCCGGCTGCGGCCCCGCTTCACGCTGGACGAGCTGCTGCGCACGCGCTTCGGCAGCGCCGTGGTCTGCGCGGACCGCGAGCTGGTCTACGAGGAGGCCCCCCAGGCCTACAAGGATGTGGACTCCGTGGTCGCCAGCCTGCAGCAAGCCGGCCTGGTGGAGCTTGTCGCGCGTCTCAAGCCCCTGCTGACCTACAAGAAGGGGGGCATGCAATGCTGCTGATGCAACTGAGCTCCGCCCATGGCCCTGCCGAGTGCGAGTACGCGCTGCAGCTGACGCTGCGCAAGCTGCTGCAGGCCTGCGCGGCCGAGGACCTGGCCGTCGAGGTGCTGGAGGAGTCCCGCACCCCGGCCGGCTACAGGTCGGTACTGCTGCGCTGCGAGCGCGAGACGCCCGCCCTGCGCGAATGGCTGGGCACCATCCAGTGGATCTTCGCCAGCCCCTTTCGGCCGCGGCATCCGCGCAAGAACTGGTTCGTCGCCGTGCAGCGCTGCGAGCCGCCGCGCCAACTGGCCATGGACGGCGAGATCCTGTTCCAGTCCTGCAAGGCTTCGGGCAAGGGCGGCCAGCATGTCAACACCACGGACTCGGCCGTCCATGCCCTGCATGTGCCCAGCGGGATTGCCGTCAAGGTCATGAGCGAGCGCAGCCAGCATGCCAACAAGCGACTGGCGCGCGAGCTGCTGGCCATCAAGCTGGCGCAGCACAATGCGCGCAGCGAGGGGCAGGCGCAGCGCCTGCGCAGCCAGCAGCACTGGGAAGTCGAGCGCGGCCAGGCCGTCAAGGTCTTCCGCCTGTAAGCGCCCCGTGACGACATTGCCGCCCGCCTCCCGAACGCAGGGGCGGCGGCAATGTCGCTGTGGCCCCGACCACTCAGAAGCACAGATAGCCCCCCAGGGCCAGAAGACTGAGCATCAGCAGCTTCCGGAAAAGCTCGGGCGAGAGTTTCTCGCGCAGCAGCTCGCCCCAGTGCATGCCGGCCAGAGCCGGAATCAGCATCAGGGCCGAAGCCAGCAGTCCCAGCCCCATCTCCTGCGCCTGCGCACCCAGGCCCTGTCCTTGCCAGAGCAAACCGGCCCCCAGGGCCAGCGTGGAGGTGGTAAAGCACAGGCCCATGGCCTGCATGAGTGCGAAACGGGACAGGCCCAGCGACTGCAAAAAAGCCACGGCTGGCACGACAAAGACACCGGTCACCGCCGTGATGGCGCCCGTCAGCAGGCCGCATACCGCCCCCAGCCAGGCCTGGTGCGGCAGCGGCGTCTGCCAGCGCAGACCCGACAGCCCCCACAGGGCATACATCACCAGCGCCAGACCCAGGGCCGGCCTGGCCGCAGGCAGGCTGCCGACTCCGCCCCAAAGGGCCACGCCTCCGAGCGTGCCCAGCACGATGCCCAGCTGCATCCAGCCCAGACGCTGCAGCATGGGCCGCAAACCCGCCACAGGCCGCATCTGCACCAGATTCGTCACCAGCGACGGCAACAGCAGCAAGGCCGCCGCCTGCGCAGGCGGCATGAACACCGCCAGCAAGGCCATGGAAACCGTGGGCAGGCCCAGACCCACCACGCCCTTGACACAACCTGCCAGTCCAAACACGGCAATGGCTGCCGCAGCCATCCAGCCTTCGTTCCACATCATCAATCCTTCGTATCATCCGAACCTTTAGACACCGGCAAGATCCATTTTTCTCTTGCATGGCCCTGATAATCCTTCGATACAGAACGCTTTACCAACGGGATTATTCAAATCCAGACTTCGTACAAACCTTAGGCTTGACCCCATGCGCTTTGACCTGACCGACCTCCAGCTGTTTGTGCACATCCTCGACAGCGGCACGCTGACGGCAGCGGCACAGCGCAGCCATCTCACGCTGGCCTCGGCCAGCGAGCGCGTGCGCGGCATGGAGGCGCTTCTGGGCACGGCACTGCTCATTCGCAAGGCACGCGGCGTGCAGCCAACGGCTGCAGGCCACACCCTGGGCCAGCATGCGCGCCAGGTGCTCAGCCAGATGCAGCTGCTGCGCGGAGCCATGGGCGAATTCGGCGCCGGCCTGGCCGGGCAGATACGTTTGCGCGGCAATACCTCGGCCGTGCGCGAGCATCTGCCGCTGGCCGTCAGCGGCTTTCTGCGCCAGCACCCACAGATTGCACTGGAGCTGCAGGAATGCCCCAGCAGCGAAGTGCTGGCCGGACTGCGCCAGGGCCTGTGCGATATCGGCGTGGCCGCCTGGGATGCCGAAGACAGCAGCGCCCTGGCAGGCCTGCACTGCCAGCCCTGGAGGCAGGACCCGCTGGCCGCCGCATTGCCGCTGGGCCATGCACTGGCCGGGCGCGCGCACCTTTCGCTGGCCGAGCTGCTGCACGAGAGCTGGGTCGGCCTGCCGCGCGAATCCGCCCTGCAGCAGCTGCTGCAGAAACAGGCCTTGCGGATCAATGACAGGCTGCTGCGCATGCAGGTCCAGCTGCAGCATTTCGAAGGTCTGTGCCAGCTCGTGGGCCAGGGCGTGGGCATTGCCGTGCTGCCGCTGGCCGCCGTGCAGCGCCACGGTGGCGCCACTGGCGTGGCGGCCGTGCCGCTGTCCGACGCCTGGGCGCAGCGCCAGCTGCTGCTGTGCACGCCCGCCGCCACCGCATCGCTGTCATTGCCTGCGCGGCAGCTGCACGCGCAGCTGCTACAGACCGCGTAGCCTTAGCAAGCCACGGTGAAAAGCGCTATGCGGGACAATAGCGCCATCATGACCCTCAAAGCCCCCGAACTGCTGCTGCCTGCCGGCTCGCTCGACAAGATGCGCGCCGCCTACGACTTTGGTGCCGACGCCGTCTACGCCGGCCAGCCGCGCTACAGCTTGCGCGCGCGCAACAACGAATTCCGCCTGGAGCAGATCGGCCAGGGCATTGCCGAGGCGCATGCACGCGGCAAGAAGTTCTTCCTGACCAGCAATCTGATTGCGCACAACGACAAGGTGCGCACCTATCTGCGCGACATCGAGCCCATCATCGCCATGAAGCCCGACGCCATGATCATGGCCGACCCCGGGCTCATCATGATGGTCAAGGAAAAATGGCCCGAGCAGGAAATCCACCTGTCCGTGCAGGCCAACACCACCAACTACGCCACCGTGAAGTTCTGGCAGAAGATGGGCGTCTCGCGCATCATCCTGTCGCGCGAGCTGAGCCTGGACGAGATCGAGAAGATCCGCCAGGAATGCCCCGACATGGAGCTGGAAGTGTTTGTGCACGGCGCGCTGTGCATCGCCTACTCGGGGCGCTGCCTGCTGTCGGGCTACTTCAACCGCCGCGACCCCAACCAGGGCACCTGCACCAACGCCTGCCGCTGGGACTACAAGACGCATGACGCGGCCGTGGACCCCAACACCGGCGAGGCGCTGGGCCAGACCATGGAGAACGGCTTCAACTTCGAAGAAGCCAAGAACGATCTGGACAACCAGTTCACCAGCACCTGCGGCGACCAGCAGCGCCATCCCAAGGCCGATGCCATCTATCTGCTCGAGGAAAAAGGCCGCCCCGGCGAGATGATGCCCATCATGGAAGATGAGCATGGCACCTACATCATGAACTCCAAGGACCTGCGCGCCGTGGAGCATGTGGAGCGCCTGACCAGGATCGGCGTGGACTCGCTCAAGATCGAAGGCCGCACCAAGAGCCTGTACTACGTGGCCCGCACGGCCCAGACCTACCGCCGCGCCATCGACGACGCCGTGGCCGGGCGCCCGTTCAACCCGCACCTGATCACCGAGCTCGAAGGCCTAGCCAACCGCGGCTATACCGGCGGCCTGCTGGAGCGCCGCCCTGCCAACGACTACCAGAACTACGAAACCGGCCACAGCGTGCTGCAGCGCAGCCACTTCGTGGGCGCGGTGCGCGGCTACGCCGACGGCATGGCCGAGATTGAAACCATGAACCGTTTCGCCGTGGGCGACACCATCGAAGTGATTCATCCCCAGGGCAACCGCCAAGTCAAGCTGGAGAAGATGTTCAACCTCGAAGGCCAGCCCGTGGAAGTCGCACAAGGCAACCCCGTGCGCGTGCGCATTCCGCTGGAAGGCCCTGTGGAAGGTGCGCTGATTTCGCGTCTGCTGTAAGCTCGAGCGGCTTTGCTTTTCCAACGCCCCATTCGCTGGGGCGTTGCTCTTTTATCTATAGCTGCTTTCGCTCGTCTTCTAACGAATTCACATTGATTTCATGCTGAAAACGAATGCCAAAAAGCGCAAGCAGCTCCTCAATTTAAAGAACACACATGGAACTGAAGATTGACGAAGGCCTGAAGGCCTATATCGACCCTCTGACCCCGGACGAGCACGAATCGCTGGAGCGCAGCATCCTCGCCGAAGGCTGCCGCGACTCCCTGGTGGTCTGGGGCGATCTGCTCATCGACGGCCACAACCGCTACGGCATCTGCCGCAAGCACGACCTGCCCTTCAACACCGTGCAGGCCACGCAGTTCAAGAACATGGACGACGTGCATCTGTGGATGATCGACCAGCATCTGGGCCGCCGCTCGGTCTCCGACTTCCAGCGCGGCGTGCTGGCGCTGCGCAAGCGCGAGATCATTGCCGAGCGACGCGCTGCGGCAGCCGCTGCCGTGAACGCTGCCAAGGCCTCCCAGGCTGAAGGCGAGCAAGCCCCCTGGGAAGGCGAGACCGACCCCGTGGTGGCCCAGGCCCTGGCCAGCGTGGCCAAGGTGCCCGACGAAGCGCTGGACACGCGTGAAGCCCTGGCCCGCGCCGCCCGCCTGTCGGCCGGCCAGGTCAAGATGATCGAGACGATCCAGGAAAAGGCCGCG
Source organism: Comamonas testosteroni (assembly GCF_000761245.1). Lineage (GTDB taxonomy): Bacteria > Pseudomonadota > Gammaproteobacteria > Burkholderiales > Burkholderiaceae_C > Comamonas > Comamonas testosteroni_C. Next base: position 126,593 of record NZ_AWOR01000110.1, read on the forward strand.
CCCGAAGTCGTGGCCGCGGTCAAGGCCGGTGAGCTCTCGCTCAACGCCGCTGCCGTGGTCGCCACCCTGCCTGAGGAAGAGCAGCAGGCCGTGGCCGCCGAAGGCGCCGATGCGCTCAAGCAGGCCGCCAAGCGCGTGCGCGATGCCAAGAAAAAGCCCAAGGCCGCCAAGCCCGAAGCCGAAGAATCGGCAGAAGCCGCGCCAGCCGCCAGCCCCGAAGAGCTGCAGGCCCGCGTCACCGAGCTGGAGGCCGAGAACGAGCGCCTGCGCCTGCAGGTCAAGACCTTGCAGGACCTGCTGGCAGAACAGGGTTAAGGCGCGCCAGCTGCGATGGGCTCTGCCTGCCGCTCAGAGCGCGTCGAAGCCATGGGCGCGCAGGCTTTGGCGCATGAGCTGCACGACCCTGCGCAGGCGTTCGCGCGGCATGCGATTTTCGGTGGCTGCCGCGCTGATGCCGGCCAGCACATCGCCGCTGGCGGTTTGACGGGACCGCACCGGCCGCCAGATGGCGGCACGGCCCCGAGACCACCGGACGCTGTTGATCAGGCCTCGGCCGTGAAGCCCACCTGCTTGACGATGGGCGCCCACTTGGCCAGGTCGTCCTTGATCAGCGCTGCCAGCTCGGCAGGCGAGGACGACATGGCCTCCAGACCGAATACGGCCAGGCTGTCGACCACATCGGGGCTGACCAGGGCCTGGCGCATCTGCGCGTTGAGCCGCTCCACCTGATCGGGCTTGGCCTTGGCCGGCAGAAAGAAGCCGAACCACTCGCTGTGGGCCATGTTCTTGTAACCCTGCTCGGTATAGGTGGGCACCTTGGGCATGAAGCGATTGCGCTTGGCACCGCTCACGCCCAGCAGGCGCATCTTGCCGCTGGCCGCGTGCTGCATGGCGTCGCCCACGGGGCAGCTCACTGCGGCGATGTTGCCACCCATCATGTCCATGAGCGCAGGCTGCGAGCCGCGATAGCCCACGTGCTTGAAGTCCACGCCCGCCTGCTGGCCCAGCAGGGCGCCGACGAAGTGCGGCGTGGAGCCCGCAGCGGGCGAACCGAAGCTGGCGCCGTCGGGATGGGTCTTGGCCCAGGCAAAGAACTCGGGCACGGTGGTCACGCTGGTGGGCACCATGGGGCCGACGGCAAAGCCGAAGTCGAAGATACAGCCCACGGAGACGGGCGTGAGATCGGTCACGGGGTCGTAGCCCAGCTTCTTGTAGATGTGCGGGTAGATAGTGAGCATGGAGGTGGGCGTCTGCAGCATCACCGAGCCATCGGCCGGGCGGCTCTTGACGTAGTTGATGGCGATCTGCCCGCCCGCGCCCGTGCGGTTTTCCACCACCACGGCCTTGGCGTAGGCGGCGAGCTTGGTGCCCACGCGGCGGCATATGGCGTCCGAGGTTCCACCGGCCGCGAAGCCGGTGATGATGTTCAGATTCTCGAGCGGCGCCTGTGCCAGCGCCGGCAGGCCCAGGCCCGAAAGCAGCGCTCCCGCGCTGCCTGCGCCTGCGGTCTGCAGCCATTCGCGGCGGTTGAAGTTCATAGGAGTCTCCTTGGTGTTTTGAGTCGTCGTTGGATCTGTCCGTCAGGGCCTGGAGTGGTTTCACGCTCCCGGGTCGCTGCCTTTGCCTCTGGGCGCATCACTTGCTGTCGCGCAGCCAGGTCACCGCCCCCGAATGCGTGACCGCGCCCTGGTGGGCGGGGCGCACGGTCAGCGCGTATTTCTCCAGCAGCCCGCCCAGGGGGCGCTGCTGCGCGCGGCTGGCCCTGGCGGCTTCCAGCCGCGCGGAGATGACGGCAGGCTCGAGCTCCACCGTGATGCTGCGCGCTCCGGCCCGCGCGTCGATGGCAATGATGTCGCCGTCCTGGAGCGCGGCAATCGGCCCGCCGTCAGCGGCCTCCGGCCCCGCGTAGCCTATGCACAGGCCGCGCGTGGCGCCCGAGAAGCGCCCGTCGGTGAGCAGTGCCACCTTGTCGCCCATGCCCTGGCCGTAGAGCAAGGCGGTGATGCCCAGCATCTCGCGCATGCCGGGGCTGCCCTTGGGGCCTTCGTTGCGTATCACCAGCACATCGCCGCTCTGGTAGGCCATGGCCTGCACGGCGTCCTGTGCTTGCTCCTCGGAGTCGAAGACGCGGGCCGGGCCGCGGTGCACCAGGGTCTTGAGCCCCGCCGTCTTGAGCAGGGCACCGTCCGGGCACAGATTGCCCTTGAGCACCGTGAGCCCGCCGTCGGCCGAGATCGGGTTGCCGGCCTTGCGCACCACTTCGCCGTCGGGCTCGGCGGCACCGGCCACCTCCTCGGCCAGCGTGCGGCCCGTGAAGGTGAGCGCATCGCCATGCAGCAGACCCTGCTCCAGCAGGGTGCGCAGGATGACGGCCGCACCGCCGATGTAGTAGACGTCGCGCGCCAGGAAGCGGCCGCCGGGCTTGAGGTCGGCGATCAGCGGCGTGCGCGCGAAGATCTCGGCCACGTCGTCGAGGTGAAAGCGTATGCCGGCCTCGTGCGCGATGGCCGGCAGGTGCAGGGCCGCATTCGTGGAGCCACCCGTGGCGCAAACCACGGCACAGGCGTTTTCCAGGGCCTTGCGCGTGACGATGTCGCGCGGCAGCACGGCCTCGCCCCTGGCGCTGGCCCAGACCATTTCCATGAGCTGGCGGCCCGCGCGGCGCATCAGCGGCGCGCGTTCGCTGAACACGGCCGGCACCATGCTGGAGCCTATGGGCGCCAGGCCCAGGGCCTCGCTGACCATGCCCATGGTGTTGGCCGTGAACTGCCCGGCGCAGGCCCCGGCCGAGGGCAGGCACGAGCGTGTGACGGTGTCCAGCTCCTGCATGGTGGAGGTGCCGGCCAGCACCTTGCCGATGGTCTCGTAGGTGTCGACCACGTTGAGATCACGCCCCGAGACGCTGCCCGGCATCTGCCCGGGCAGGGCCGAGCCGCCATGCACGAAGACGCTGGGCACATTGCAGCGCACCATGGCCATCATCAGGCCCGGCAGGTTCTTGTCGCAGGCACCCACGGCAAAGATGCCGTCCCACTGGTGGCCGCGCACCGAGGCCTCCACGCTGTCGGCGATCAGCTCGCGCGAGATCAGTGAAAAGCGCATGCCCGAATGCGCCATGGTCAGGCCGTCGCTGACCGAGACCACGGGGCACTCGTGGGGCATGCCGCCGCCCGCGTAGATGCCGGTCTTGGCATGCTGGGCCTGGTCGCGAAGGTTCATATTGCAGGGGCTCATCTCCCCGCCCGTATGGAACACCCCCACATGCGGGCGTGCGATCTCCTCATCGTCCTGGCCCAGCGCATGCAAAAAGCTGCGCGCGCTGGCACGCAAGGTGCCGCGGTGCACGGTGGCCGAGCGCAGGCCGGGGGCGGAGGGAGGCGGACAAGAGTCGGAGGGTTCAGCGGGGCCGTTGGCGGCGGCCTGAGGATCAGTGGAGCGGAAATCGTTCATGGGGCGAGAAGCGGAAGCGGGATGAAGTCCAGTGGCTGCAGGAATGTGCCGGAACTTCGCCGCATGTTTATGAACGATAACCGTCAGCCCCGGCCCTGAACATTGGCGTTTCACCTTGCCGCTGCCCGGCCTTCCGGCAAGAAAAGGCCCGCTGGCGCAGGATTGCGCCGGGGCTTGCGTTAACGCCTGCAGACCGCAGGCGCCGTTGGGGCCCGCCGGGTCAGGCCGGCAGCTGCGCGCCCTGACCTGCCAGCCTGCAGGACCTGCTGGCCGAACAAGGTTAAGCCGCTCTCTTGCCCAGCTCCCACACGCAGCGTCCCCGGACGGCCAGATTGCTGCACGGGGAGGCTGTTTTTTTTGTGTCTCAACATAACCACATACAGCCAAATGACAGCCATTCTCATTAATATCTGCGCCTGCCAATAAACGCCACATAGCCCCCTCCGGCCCCGACTGAAGACAAGAGATGCCGCCAGCGCAAGGCTGGGGCAGCGCGCTGTTCATGCCAGCCAGGTGCTGTGTGCCATCCTCTACAACACCTATGGCTAACCTCCATCTTTCCGACTCCCCTGCTTTTCGCCTGAGCAGCGCCGCCGCTGCCGTTGCCGCAGCCCTTGGCGTGCTCGCCAGCCCCGTTCATGCACAGACGGCCAGCGCCTCAGCTGCCGATGTCGCCCTGGACTCGGTCACCGTCACCGGCAACTGGCTGGATGGCGATATGTCCAGTGCCGAGAAGGTTCTGGAGCATCCAGGCGCCCGCACCATCGTCGAGCGCGAGCGCATTCAGGAAAGCGGCGCGGCCACCTTGCGCGAAGCGCTGCGCCTGGTGCCCGGTGTGCAGGTTCAGGACAGCAACGGCACGGGCGGCAGCGATATCTCTCTGAACCTGAGCGTGCGCGGCCTGACCGCGCGCCTGTCGCCACGCTCCTATGTGCTGCAGGACGGCGTGCCCGTCTCCTACGCGCCCTATGGTCAACCCCAGCTGTCGCTGGCGCCCGTGGCGCTGGGCAATCTGGACTCCATCGACGTGGTGCGCGGCGCAGGCTCCGTGCGCTACGGCCCGCAGAACGTGGGCGGCATCATCAACTTCACGACGCGTGCCATTCCCAAGACCTTTGCGGCCGAAGCCTCCATCGGCACCGAGATCTACAGCCACGGCGGCAATGTGAAGACCACGCCCAGCTTCTTTGTGGGCGGCACCAACGAGTCGGGCCTGGGCCTGGCCGTGCTGTATTCGGGCACGCACGGCAAGGGCTGGCGCAGCAGCAACGACAAGACCGACATCGACGATCTGCTGGTCAAGGGCAGCTACAAGCTCAGCAACAACAGCAGCATTTCCGCTTCGCTGCACCACTTCGAGGGCAAGGGCCAGATGCCCGGCGGCCTGACCACGGCCCAGTACGCCGCCGACCCGTTCCAGAGCACGCGCAACTATGACCAGTTCACGGGCCGCCGCACGGACGGCTCGCTCAAGTACAGCTACAAGGACGGTCGCAACAACTTCGAAGTGCTCAGCTACTACGTGGACTCCTTCCGCGGCAGCTATATCGAACGCGATGCCACAGGCGCCAATGCCGGCAAGCGCAGCCTCACAGCCGCACCGCGCGACTACAGCTACTACGGCGTGGAGCCGCGCTACTCGCGCATTTTCGAGACCGGCTCCGTGGTGCAGGAAGTCAGCGTTGGCTATCGCTACCTCAAGGAAAAGAGCTCGGAGACGGCGCAGGCCACTTCCGGCTTCTATGTGCCCGGTCAGGTCGATGCCATGGCCCTGCCGCTGAACACCACCCAGACCAGCCAGGGCGGCACCACGGCCAATGCCTTCTATATCGACAACCGCATCGATGTGGGCAACTGGACCATCACGCCCGGCGTTCGCTACGAGCGCATCCGCTCCTTCAACAATGTGGTGGACTACAAGGGCGCGACCGCAGCGGCCATCTACCCGACGGCGGCCGCCAACGAACTGCTGCCCACGCTGTCGTTGCTCTACCGCGTCGACAGCCACTGGTCGGTGTTCGCCAATGCCGGCAAGTCCTTCGGGCCCCAGCAGTACGCACAGCTGGCCCAGTCGTCCAACAACCAGCTCTACCCCGAATCGGCCAAGACCTACGAGCTGGGCACGCACTACAAGAGCGACACCTGGAACGGTGAGCTGACGCTGTTCAACATCGACTTCAACAAGGAGCTGTTCCTGGACCGCCCGGGCGACGGCACCGGCAACGGCATCTGGACCGATCTGGGTGCCACGCGCCACCGTGGTCTGGAATCGGCACTGCGCTATGACTTCGGCAAGAACTACCCGGCACTCAAGGGCCTGTCGCTGGGCATGAGCTATACCTTCACCCAGGCCACCAGCCAGGCCGGCCCCTTCGCAGGTCGCGACCTGCCGCTTTATTCGCGCCACACGGCCGGCCTGTCGGCACGTTATGCGATGGAGCGCTGGACCTTCAATGCCGATCTGAACGCCCAGTCCAAGCAACGCTCGCCCGGCACGCCCGGCACCAGCGCCAAGCCCAATCCCTATATCACGCAGGAAGATGCCAACGGCAATCTGGGCGATATCCCCGGCTTTGCCATCCTGGGCCTTCGCACCAGCTACCAGGCGGGCAAGGAGCTGAACAATCTGCGCCTGACCGTGGGCATGAAGAACGTGTTTGACCGCCGCTACTTCACCCGCTCCACCGACAACAACGGCGGTGGCAAATACGTGGGCATGCCACGCACCCTGTACGTTCAGGCCACCCTGCCGTTCTAAGCGGCGGCCCCGCGAGTCCAGCCTCCCGGCCGGTCTCGCGGGGCATCACACCATCACGCGCAATGACTTCGCTCCGTTCTCTGTGGCTGCGGCTGCATCGCTGGTTTGCCCTGGGCCTGGGCTGGATCCTGATTCTGGCCGGGCTCACCGGCACCCTGCTCATCATCGGCCAGCCGCTGGACCGCATGGTGCACCCCGAGCTGTTCCAGGCCCACACTACGAATGCGCAGCAGGCCCAGCAGGCCGCAGCACTGGCGCCGATACTGGCAAGAGCCCATGAGGAGTTCGGCAGCAAAGCCACTTTGCGCTTCCGGCTGCCTCAGCAGACGCAGGACAGCCTGTGGCTGCGCGTTCAGGCGGCCAACTGGCGCGGCACCATTTACCTGGACCCCGTGACCGGACAGGAGCAGGGCCGCCGCGGCGAGACCGAGGGCTTTGTCAACACGCTGTTCAAGCTGCACAGCACCTTGCTGCTGGAGGCCAACGGCAAGGCCATACTGGCCTGGACCACGCTGGCCTATGTGCTGCTGCTGCTGACGGGCGTCATTCTCTGGTGGCCCAAGCGCTGGCCGGGCAACTGGCGCATAGAACTCAACAAAAGCCTGGTGCGCGCCCTGTTTGACATGCACCGCATCGGCGGCGTGATCATGGGGCTGCTGATCGCGGTGTCGGTCGTCACTGGTGCCTATATGGCATGGCGGCCGCTGGGCGCCTGGCTCAATGTGCTCAGCAGCAGCACGGCAGTCAAGCCACCCAAGCTGCCCGCACTGGCTGCGCAAGGCGCCGCCCAACCGCTGCCAGCCGATGTGGACGCCATGCTGGCCTCGGCCCGCGCGGCCATGCCCGATGCCCAGGCCAGCTTCGTGCAGCTGCCGCCCAATGCCAAACAGGCCGTACGCATCCGCTTTCGCGCCCCGGGCGAGCCGCACCCCAACGGCATCAGCTCGGTATGGCTGGACCCGCGCAACGGGGCGGTGCTGGACGTCAGGCGCTGGAATGAGCTCGACCCCGGCGCAGCGGCGGTGGCCGTGGCCTATCCGCTGCACACGGGCGAGCTCGGTGGCGTGCTGATGGAAATCCTGGCCGGTCTCAACGGTCTGGTGCTGGGCGGCTTGGGAATCAGCGGGATCTGGCTCTGGTGGCACCGCCGCAAGGCCAGAAAGCTTGCCGCCCAGAGAAAGTCCTGAAGGAGCCGGACCCGGATACCCCTGTTCAGGGCCGGGTCTGCTTGCATCACAGCCTCTGCGGCCTCAGCATCTTGACTTCCACCGATGAGCAGACAAGGAGCTGAAGATGGCTATGAATCCCGTTGGCTGGTTCGAGATCTACGTGCAGGACATGTCGCGCGCCAGGAGCTTCTACGAAGCCGTGCTGGGCTGTCAGCTGCAAGCGCTGGCCATGCCTGAAGGCGGCGAGCACCCCGATATGGAGATGTGGGCCTTTCCCGGGCAGCCGGATAACGCTGGCGCCACCGGGGCGCTGGTCCGCATGCCCGAATGCCCCTCTGGCGGCGGCGGCACGCTGGTCTATTTCGTCTGTGAAGACTGCGCCGAGCAGGCCGCCCGCGTCGCACGCAACGGCGGCAGCCTGCACCGCGACAAAGTCTCCATAGGCCCTTATGGCTTTATTGCTCTGGCCATCGATACCGAAGGCAATATGTTTGGCCTGCACTCGATGAAATAGGGCTCGCGCCAGCCCACGAAAAAGGCCTGCCTCCGAAGAGGACAGGCCTTTTGTCTGGCAAGCGGGCGCAATCAGGCCAGCAGCTGCCTCAGCACATAGGGCAGGATGCCGCCATGGCGGTAGTAGTCCACCTCGATGGGTGTATCGATGCGCAGCTTCACGGTCAGGGTTTTCTTGCTGCCGTCGGGCCTGGTGATCACCAGCTGGGCATCGCTTTGCGGCGCCAGGTCGGCGGCCGGGATCACATCGATGAACTCCTCGCCCGTCAGGCCCAGGCTTTGCCAGCTGTCATTGCCCTTGAACTGCAGCGGCAACACGCCCATGCCCACCAGATTGGAGCGGTGAATGCGCTCGAAGCTGCGCGCCACCACGGCCTTGATGCCCAGCAGCTGCGTGCCCTTGGCCGCCCAGTCGCGGCTCGAGCCCGTGCCGTACTCCTCGCCGGCCAGCACCACGGTGGCTCGGCCCGCAGCCTGGTACTTCATGGCCGCGTCGTAAATAGCCATCTTCTCGGCCCTGCCATTGTCGTCACGGTACAGCGTGATGCCGCCCTCCTCGCGCGAGCCGTCGGCCGCAGCGGGAATCATCAGGTTCTTGATACGCACATTGGCAAATGTGCCGCGCATCATCACCTCATGGTTGCCCCGGCGCGAGCCATAGCTGTTGAAGTCGGCTTTTTGCACACCATGCTCGAGCAACCACTTGCCTGCCGGCGAAGACTCCTTGATGGAGCCTGCGGGCGAGATATGGTCGGTGGTGATGGAGTCTCCGAACAAGGCCATGATGCGGGCACCATGCACCGCGCTTGGATTGGAGGCTCTGTCTGTCGTTGCGGACGGCGCTTTCAGTTCCAGAGCAAAGTCGGCAAAGAACGGCGGCTCGGCGATATAGGTGCTCTCGGGCCAGGTATAGGTGGCGCCCGTCACACCCCGAATCTTTTCCCAGAGCTTGCCCGGCTCGCTGGCCACCTGCTCGTAATTGCTGCGGAAAGCCTTGCCGTTCATGGCGAACTTGAGCAGCTCCTGGATCTCCTCGCTGCTGGGCCAGATATCGCCCAGATACACGTCCTTGCCGCCCTTGCCCTTGCCCACCGGCTCGGTCATGAGGTCCTTGCGCACCGTCCCGGCGATCGCATAGGCCACCACCAACGGAGGGCTGGCCAGGAAGTTGGCCTTGATATTGGGGTGGATGCGTGCTTCGAAATTGCGGTTGCCCGACAGGACGGCCGCGCAGACCAGCTCATTGCGGGTGATGACATCGTTGAGCTCGGGCGTCAGATCGCCGGCATTGCCGATGCAGGTGGTGCAGCCATAGCCGGCCAGCGCAAAGCCCAGCTTCTCCAGATAGGGCAGCAGCCCCGCCTCGGTCAGATAACGGGTCACCAGGCGAGAGCCTGGCGCCAGCGAAGTCTTGATATGCGGCTGAACCTTGAGTCCCGCCTGCACCGCCTTCTTGGCCAGCAGGCCCGCCGCCAGCATGACGCTGGGGTTGGAGGTGTTGGTGCAGCTCGTGATGGCGGCAATCAGCACATCGCCATTGCCGACATGCAGCACCGGCTCGTCGATGCCCGGCAGATCGCATACGGACTTGGCCGTCGCATCGTCGTGAGCGGTTTCCAAGGTAGGCCGGTTGCTGACCATCTCCACCACAGCCCGATCCGCTCCTGCCTTGGGCGGCGGTGCATCGGTCGCCTGCTCACCTTCGCCGCAGCCCACGCGATAGCGCTGATCGAGCTTCTGTGCCGGCTGATTGAAGCCGTTGACAGCTGCCGATGCCGAGAACAGCTCGGTGAACTTGCGCGCCACATCGCCGATTTCGATACGGTCCTGCGGACGCTTGGGGCCGGCCAGACTCGGGGCTACAGTACCGAGATCGAGCTTGACCACTTGCGAGTAATCGATATCGCCCGCCTTGGGCACGCCAAACAGCTGCTGGACCTTGAAATAGGCTTCGAAAGCCTGGATCTCGCTCTTGGTGCGTCCGGTTCCCTTGAAGTACTCGATGGTTTTCTCATCGACAGGGAAGAAACCCATGGTTGCCCCATATTCGGGAGCCATATTGCCGATGGTGGCGCGATCCGGCAGGGACAGGCTGCGCGTGCCTTCGCCAAAGAATTCGACGAATTTGCCGACCACTTTTTCCTTGCGCAGCAGCTCCGTGACGGTGAGCACCAGATCGGTGGCGGTCACGCCCTCGCGCAACTGGCCGGTCAGCTCGAAGCCCACCACATCAGGCGTGAGGAAGTACACGGGCTGGCCCAGCATGGCCGCCTCGGCCTCGATGCCGCCCACACCCCAGGCCACCACGCCTATGCCGTTGATCATGGTGGTATGGCTGTCGGTACCGACTAAGGTGTCGGGGTAGTACACCGCCTCGCCCTTGCCGCTCCTGGCCTTGTGCACGCCGCGCGCCAGATATTCCAGATTGACCTGGTGCACGATGCCAAAGCCCGGCGGCACGACACCGAAGGTGTCGAAGGCCTGCATGCCCCATTTCATGAACTGGTAGCGCTCCTGGTTGCGCTGGAACTCCAGCTTCATGTTCAGGTCCAGCGCCTTCTTGGTGCCGAAGTAGTCGACCATGATGGAGTGATCCACCACCAGATCCACGGGCACCAGCGGCTCGATGGACTTGGGCTTCTTGCCCAGCTTGGCAGCCGTACTGCGCATGGCAGCCAGGTCGGCCAGCAAGGGCACGCCGGTGAAGTCCTGCAGCACCACGCGCGCGACGACAAACGGAATCTCGTCGACACGCTCGGCCTTGGGTTGCCAGCGCGCCAGCTGCGCCACATGCTCCTCGGTGATCTTGTTGCCATCGCAGTTGCGCAGCACCGATTCGAGCACGATACGAATCGAGACCGGCAGGCGCTTGATTTCGGGGAACTGCTTGGCCAGGGCCGGCAAGGAATAGAACTTGCCCTTCTTGCCCTCGGCCAGTTCAAAGGACTTCAGGGTTTTGGCAAAAGCATGCGACATCGTGAGACTCTCCATGGACAGAACACAGGGAAAACGCTTTTGCATTCCATTGTGCACACAACTCCCGAGAAAAGGGTGGGACAGGGCGCCGGCAACGCAAACCGGCTCACATGGGCGCAAAAAAGAAAGCCCGCTCTGGGCGGGCTGGAGTTACGGTGAGGCAAGCTCAGGCGCTGGCGTCCGGCAGAAACTCCTGTCCTTCGCTCAAGGGCGCAAAGCGGTAGCTGGCCGGCGTGCGGCTGAGCTTGACCGGAGCGCCCAGCCCCTGGTATTGGCCCATCGTCACCACCATCTCGCGGTGCACGGTATGCGGATGCTCAAGCGCCTGAGCCACATCGAGCACCGGCGCTGCAGGCACGCCGATGGCCATCAACTCATCGGCAAGCTTCACGCCATCGAACGGCGCAAACGCCTTCTGCAGCAGGGGCTTGAGCTCGGCACGGTGGACGGAACGCTGGCCTGCAGTGGCAAAGCGCTCATCCTGCGCCAGTCCCTCCTGCCCGACATGGTTGCACAGCAGCCGGAACTGTCGGTCATTGCCCACGGCCAAAAAGATGGGGGCACCGCCCGTGCTGAGCACGTCATAGGGATAGATGTTGGGATGGGCATTGCCAGAGCGCTGCGGCACCTTGCGCCCCATGAACCAGTTGGCCGCATGGGGGTGGAGCAGCGACAGGCCGGAGTCATAGAGCGAGGCGTCAACCAGTTGCCCCTGTCCGCTTCGCCCCCGCTCGTGCAGGGCCAGCAGCACGCCTATGGTGGCATTCAGCCCCGTCACCATGTCCACCACCGGCAGGCCCACGCGCAGCGGGTCGCCGTCGGCCTCGCCGTTGATGCTCATGATGCCGGCCATGGCCTGGATGGCTGCATCGTAGCCGGGCAGGCTTCCCAGGGGACCGTCGGCACCAAAGCCCGTGACGCGGCACCAGATCAGATGCGGCAGCTCTTCTCGCATCTGCTCATAGCCTATGCCCCATTTCTCCATGGTGCCGACCTTGAAGTTCTCCACCACCACATCGGCCTCGGCCATCAATGCGCGCACGCGCTGCTGGCCTTCGGGCACAGACAGATCGAGAAACTGGAGGCGCTTGTTGCGGTTCAAGCCGAAGTAGTAGGAGGCCACGCCGTCGCGAAACGGAGGCCCCCAGGTGCGGGTGTCGTCGCCCTGCGGCGGCTCCACCTTGAGCACATCGGCGCCATGGTCGCCCAGTATCTGGCCACAGAACGGACCACCCAGAATGCGTGACAGATCAAGCACCTTGACGCCCTGCAGGGCTCCGGCGCCAACCGTGGCTGGATTGTGCATGTTTCACTTTCCGACAGAATGCGGGCCCATGGCCCGCGTGTTGATCAAAGATTGTTCGCGGGCTTGCGCCGCCAGACGCGGCAGCCCACACCTCAGGCCAGAGGCTTTCGGCCCACGCCGCGCACCAGCGTGCTCAGGCGCTGATGGATGGCATGGAAGCTCTGGTCCGCCTCTGCCTGCGAGGCAACGGGCTGGCTAAGGTGCTTGCCCTCCAGCTCCAGCTTGGCGCGGATTTCCGGATTCACCAGAGCCTGCCCTATGGCACTGCGCAGCGCGGCCACGCGGTCCGCGGGAGTGCCCTTCTTCACGAAGTAGCCCGCACTGACCGTGTATTCGAAATCCGGGCTGAGGCGGCTTTGCGATATCAGCGGCACATGAGCCAGCTCCTTGGGCAGGGTCTTGGAGAAGCTGGTCAGAATCTTCAGGCGCCCCTGCCTGGCCATGCCTTCGAAGCTTGCCTGATAAGGCAGGATGGCGAAGTCCACCTGCCCTCCTGCCAGGTCCTGCAGGGCCGGCGCGCCGCCCTTGTAGGGCACATGCAAAAACGGCAGCTTCAGTCTGGCTGCCAGAGCATCGCCCATCAGGTTGTACATGCAGTCCACGCCCACCGTGCCATAGGTCAGCGGGCCGCTTTTGCTGGCGCGTGCATATTCGATGAACTCGTCATAGCTGTCGACAGGCAGCCCGCTCTTGACCATGAGCACGATGGGCGACTCAGTCGTGGGAGCCGCCAGCGTGAAGTCGCCCGGCTTGTAGCGCGCTGCCGTATTGAGCATGGGCGCCAGGAAGATCTCGTTGGCCGAGCCATGGAAGAACATATAGCCGTCTGCAGGCGCGTTGAGCACCTTGGCAGCAGCAATCAGGCCCGTGCCGCCGCCCAGGTTCTCCACCACCACCTGCTGCCTGATGCTGCGGCCTATGGATTCGGCAAAGATGCGCGCCGCCACATCGCTGGCCCCGCCCGCGGGAAAAGGCACCATGAGAATCAGTGGCTTGGCCGGAAAGCTTTCTGCAGCCCGGACCCCGGTCGAAGCTGCTGCCAAGGCGGCCGTCTGCCACAGTGTGTGCCGCACAAAGCCGCGGCGGTTCCATGTACCCATCTCCTGTCTCCCTCTTCTATATGCGGCCGCTCAGGCCAGGTAGCTTTGCACCAGTTGCGTCCAGAAGGCAGCGCCTATGTGCAGGGCCTTGTCGTTGAAGTCGTACAGCGGGTTGTGCACCATGCAGCCTCCGTCCTCGCCCACGCCGTTGCCCAGCCGGATATAGGCGCCGGGGCGCTTTTGCAGCATGTAGGCAAAGTCTTCGCTGCCCATGGTCGGCGTGCGCTCGCCCACCTTGTCCTCGCCCAGCAGGCGTATGGCCACCTGCCGCGCGTATTCGGTCTGGGCTGCACAATTCACGAGCACCGGGTACTTGTGCACGTAGTCGATGTCGCAGCTGAGCTGATAGCTCTCGGCCTGGGCCTGCACAAAGGCCTTGATGCGCGTCTCCACCCAGCTGCGCACGTCCGGGTGCAGGGCGCGCACGCCGATCTTGAGCACGGCGCTCTCGGGCACGATGTTGAAGACCTCGCCGGCCTGGATGGAGCCCACCGTGATCACGGCCGCCTGCTGGGCATCGATCTCGCGCGTGATGATGGACTGCAGGCCCAGCACGATGCTGGCCGCGCACTGCATGCTGTCTATGCCGTGGTGCGGCATGGCGCCATGGGCGCTGCGCCCGCGCAGCGTAACGGTCACGCGGTCGAACGAGGCCATGGCCGGTCCGGAGCTGATGGCCATCTGGCCCACGGGCAGGCCTGGCGCGTTGTGCAGCGCATAGATCTCGTCGCAGGGAAACAGCTCGAACAGGCCCTCGTCCACCATGCGCATGGCGCCGCCCTCATTCTCCTCGGCAGGCTGGAAGATCAGGTTCAGCGTACCGTCGAAGTCGAGCTTTTCGGCGATGTACCTTGCCGCGCACAGCAAGATGGCGGTATGCCCGTCATGGCCGCAGGCATGCATTTTCCCGGGCAGGCGGCTGGCGTAGTCCAGGCCTGTTCTTTCAAGAATGGGCAAGGCGTCCATATCGGCGCGTATGCCCAGCGACTTGCTGCCCGAGCCTTTCTTGAGCACGCCGACCACGCCGGTCACGCCCAGGCCTCGGTGCACGGCATAGCCCCAGCGAGCCAGGGATGCAGCCACCATGTCGCTGGTGCGCGTCTCTTGGAAGGCGAGTTCGGGATGGGCATGGATGCTGCGGCGGACCTCGACGAACTCGGCAGCGACCGCCTGCAATTGCGCAAGCAGAGGGGATGGGCTTGAAAATGTCATGGCAATGGATAGGTGAAGAACCCCGGCCCATGTCTTGCACGGGCCCGCAGGCAGTGGCTGGTGGTGCTAGACAGTGTCCCCTCACAACCCGTGCAAGAGGTTTCGAAAAGTTCTAACACGACCAGCCTTCAATTCAATGGCACGCGTTTGCTTGCATCCAGGCAACTGCACCGTCAGTCCAGCGTGACACCGGCCTTTTGCACCACCTCGCTCCATTTGTCGAGTTCGCTCTTCACGAAGCCGGCCAGATAGGCTGGCTTGGCATCCGCGCCGCGCTCAAGGCCCTGGGCCGCAAAGGCTTTCTTCACATTCTCGGAATCCAGCGCTTTGGCATAGGCCTGATTGAGCAACTCCACCCGCTCTACCGGCATGCTCTTGGGGCCGACCACCCCGAAGAACACGCTCACGTCATAGCCAGCCAGACCCTGCTCGGCGATCGTGGGGATCAGGGGCATGGCACTGGAGCGTTTGGACGTGGCCACGCCCAGGGCCTTGACCTTGCCGGCCTTGATATAGGGCATGGCCGTGAGGATGTCGGTGAAAGTCATGTCCACCTGACCGGCCAGCAGGTCGTTGAGTGCCGGCCCCGTGCCCTTGTAGGGCACATGCTGCAGCTGGGTTCCGGCCAGGCCGTTGAACAGCACGCCCGCCAGATGGGATGAAGCGCCATTGCCCGAAGACGCGAAATTGAGCTTGCCGGGCTTGCTCTTGTCCAGCGCGATCAGCTCCTTGACGTTGCCAACGCCCAAATTCGGCCGAACTACCAGCACATTGGGCAGATAGCCAACGTAGATGATGGGCGTGAAGCTGGTGCGCGGGTCATAGCTGATGGACTTGTACAGCGGCTTGTTGATGGCCAGCGGACCCGAAGTACCGAACATCAGCGTATAGCCGTCAGGCTTGGCACGTGCCACGAAGTCCGCTCCGATATTGCCGCCGGCGCCGGCCTTGTTCTCCACGATCACGCTCTGGCCCAGCTCCTTGGTCAGCTCGGTCGCCAGAATGCGGGCCATGGCGTCGGTCGGGCCGCCAGGTGGAAACGGCACGATGAACGTGATGGGGCGTGTCGGGTATTTCTCCTGGGCAAGTGCGGGCAGCGCTGCCGACAGGGCGGCGGATGCCATCAGGCCCAGCGCTGCGCGTCTGGCTTTATGCATGTCTGTCTCCTTGGAAGGGTGTTGCCGATGAATCAGCCAGATCACTGGGGGGTGCCGCCGGCAACGGCCTTGAACTGCTCCATGCGCGTCTTCTCGCGTGCGTAGGCGCTCCTGGCGTACTGCTCGAACTCTTGCGGGCTGCGGTAGTTCAGCGGCTGATTGAGTTGTTCGAGGATCTTGCGCCCCTGCGCCGACTCCAGAGCTGCCTTGAAGGCGTCATGAATGATGCGCAACCGCGCCGGCGCCAGGCCGGCAGGGGCGGCAATCCCATAGGGCGACTCGATCACCGCGTCCACGCCCAGCTCTGTCAAAGTGGGCACCTGGGGGAACTGCGGAACACGGCTGGACGTGAACATGGCCAGGTAGCGCAATCGGCCCGACTGGACATGCTGGGAGGCTACGCCGGAGAGCACGCCCGCATCGATGTGACCGCCCAACAGGTCGCTGGCCTGCTCCGAGTCTCCCTTGTAGGGCACGCGATTGAGCTGCAGGCCCGTGGACTGCACCAGCTCGCTGAGCACGATGCTGGGCGTTTGCACCGGGCCGGCCGCACCGACGGAGATCCGGCCGGGACGCCTGCTCGCATCTTCGGCAAACTCCTTCCAGCTCTTCCACGGCGCTTCCCGACGCACAGCCAGCCCGAAGGTGTAGTCGGTCATGCCGATCACATAGCTCAGCTTCAAGGGGTCGAAGCTCACCCGGTTCAGATACGGTTCGCGATAGACGCTGGCAGGCAGCACGGCCAGGGTGTAGCCATCGGGCTGCGCCCGCGCCAGCTCCACCGCGCCAAACGTGCCGTTGGCGCCTGGCTTGTTCTCTATGACCACCGGTTGCCCCAGCAGCTGCGAGGCTTGCTGTGCCACCACCCGCAAATGCGCGTCCGTCGGTCCACCGGCGCCATAAGGCACCACCAGGCGTATCGGCCGAGCCGGATAGGAGTCGCCCTGAGCCTGCGCGGCAAAATGGGCTGCCGCCAGCAGTGCTGCTGCCGAGGCTGCGACCAGCAGCCTTCGGCGCTCTCTTGTGTGATTGCGCATATTTGTCTCCTTGCAGAAATAATCCGAGAGCCGATAGCGCCTTTTTCACGAAGCGCTTCAGCCGTTTCTTCTACTTATTTCAAGGCTGCCGGCAATCACTCCTGCCACTGCACCGGCACGGCAGCCGCATCGTCCAGCGGATCACGCGGCAGCACACGGTGCAGCAGCACCAGTTGCGACAGGCGCAGGCGCTCGTTTGATCCGGTCTGTGCGGCTTCCCAGGCCATGGCGATGGCCGTGGTGCAGTTGTAGAGAGCTGTGGCGGCCTGGCGGGCCAGTACTTCGCCGCCGTCCTGAGCGGCCCTACCGGCCAGGGTGCTGGCGCGGGCCAACGCCTCTTCCAGCGCCTGTCGGTAGGCGGGCACCAGGCGGGCGTGGTCGAGCAAGCCATGCAGATACTGCTGCAGCACAGGCAACGAACCTTCGCGCTTGATGGCGCGGATCACGTCCAGCGCCACAATATTGCTTGTACCTTCCCAGATAGAGCCCAGGTGGGCATCGCGCACCAGACGCGGATCGCTCCACTCCTCGATATAGCCGCAGCCGCCGCGCACTTCCATCGCATCGCCAGTGACCTTGCGTGCATCGCGGCAGGCGCGGAACTTGATCAGCGGCGTCAGGATGCGCAGCAGCGCATAGGCATCCGGCTGGCCCGCGTCGGAGCGCATCAGCGTCTGCGCGGTCTGGAACACCATGGTGCGCGCCTGCTCGGCGGGCACGCGCAGCTTGTCGAGCTGGCGCTGCATCAGCGGCATCTGCTCCAGGCGCTTGCCAAAGGCAATGCGTTCATGGGCGATGAATTCGGCCTCCGCCACAGCGCGGCGCATCATGCCGGCGGAGCGCACACCGTTGGACAAACGCGAGTTGTTGACCATGTCGGCCATCTGCACAAAGCCCCGGCCCTGCTCGCCCACGAGATAGGCCACGGCCCCGTCCATGCGGATCTCGCCGCTGGCCATGGACTTGGTGCCCAGCTTGTCCTTGAGACGGATGATGCGGTAGCGGTTGGTGCTGCCATCGTCCAGGGAACGCGGCAGCAGAAACAGCGAGATGCCCTTCATGCCCGGCGCCCCGCCCTCCACACGGGCCAGCACCATGGCGAACTCGGCATCGGGGTTGGAGCAGAACCACTTGTCGCCGGTGAGAAGCCAGGAGCCGTCTGCCTGCGGGGCGGCCATAGTCAGCGTGTTGGCGATGTCCGAGCCTGCGGCCTGCTCGGTCATGAACATCGCGCCCTGGGCCTGGCTTTCCCAATCCAGCGAGAGCAGCTGAGGCAAATACTTGTCCACCAGCTCGGGGGTACCGTACTTCTTGAGCGTGCGCGTCAGCGAATCGGTCATGGACAGCGGGCAGCACAGACCGAACTCGGACTGCACGAACAGAAAGGTCAGTGCGTACTTGACGATGGGCGGCATCTTGCCGCTCCAGCCCAGCATGTCGTCGCGGTGCGAGATGGCCTGCAGGCCGAACTCCCCGTAGGCGATGCGCTCGAGCTCTTCATAGGCTGGATGCTTGATGATGCGCTGGCTGTCCTGGCCGGCGCGGCTGCGGTGCTCGAGCGCAGGCGGATTCCTGTCGGCAATGCCGGCCAGCTCGTCGATGCGCCCACCGGCAAGCTCACCCATGCGCTGCAGATAGGGCTGCAGATGGGCCAGCAGATCGGCTGGCAGATAAAGCGCCAGCAGCGACTGCAACTCAGGATCGGTGGCGTAGAAATTGGCTCCGTGGCGATCAGGCACGGGATGAGCTGCAGTGCGGACAGCCTGTGCCAAGGCATGCATCTGACTCTTATCGTTGGCGGACATGAACGTCTCCTGCTGAATTCGAATATCCCTTGAGGAGCTGAGCGCCCTCTCATTGGAGAGAGGTCGACAACCTCGCTACAGGGCTTGCCTTGCTTACCGTCTCTGGTTTGGGCCGTGACGGATTCAGGCGATATGTACCGCACTCAAAACCGGCAATGGAGGCAAGGACTGCCACGAATTTCAGCACCCTCATATATTCACGTCAAATATTATTAAAATCTTTCTCAATACTTTTTAAATATCAGAACATCATGGAACTGAGGCTGCTGAACTACTTCGTCACCCTCGCTGAAGAGCTTCATTTCAGCCGCGCGGCCCAGCGGCTGTCGATCTCCCAGCCTCCGCTGTCCGTAGCCATCAAGCAGCTGGAGCAGGAACTGCAGGCCCAGTTGTTCGAGCGCAGCAGCAAGGGCGTGCGGCTGACTGCGGCCGGTGAACATTTGCTGGACAAGGCGCGCCAGCTATTGGCGCTGAGTCAGCAGGCCGCACAGGAAACGCGCGACGTGGCCCAGGGCACGCGCGGCCATCTGCGCCTGGGCTTCGTGGGATCGAGCCTGTACCGCGGCTTGCCACAGGCGCTGGAGCGGTTCCAGCACGACCACCCCCTGGTGCGCGTGGACATGCTTGAGGCCAACAGCGCAGAGCAAATCCTGGACCTGCAGCAACTGCGGCTGGACATGGCCCTGGTCCACTCCATACAGCCGCCTGAAGGAATTGCCAGCCGGCTGCTGATGGAAGAGCCTTTCGTGGTCTGCCTGCCCGACCGCCACCCGCTGCACGCCAGCTCCGCCATCGATCTGGCCGAACTCAAAAACGAGCGTCTGATCCTGTTCTCCAGCCTGGTCTCGCCCACCTATCACCAGCGCATCTACGAGATGTGCCTGGCCCATGGCTTTGCACCCGAAGTTCGCCACGAGGTACGGCACTGGCTGTCGGTGATCTCGCTGGTGTCGCTGGGTCAGGGCGTGGCACTGGTGCCCCAGGCGCTGACGCGCGTGGGCATGCCGCGCCTGGTGTTTCGCCCGCTCAAAGGCTCACACCCATCTTCAGAAATGCTGGCCATGTGGCGTCGTACGCCGGCCAATCCGCTGGTGCAGGCATTGCTGGCCTGCCTGCAGCAGGCGGTGACGGAACTATGACGCCAAGTCAGGACTGATCATCGCTGAGCGGCAGGTCTGCCCGGATCGACTTCAACACTTCACTGCCGAATTCTTCGACATGGCATCGGCTGCCCACCAGGAACCCTTGCCTGAATGGAAACAGGAGGCAAGGAAGATCTACACCGCAGCAAAAGCAGCGCGAGCTGGCCCAGGCCTTTGACGAGCTCGGTCACGAAGTGGCCTGCCACGGCCTGAAGTGGATTCACTACCAGAACGTGCCCGAGGAGATCGAGCGCGCCCACATGCAGCAATGCGTGAACATCTTTGAAGAGCTGTACGGCGCGGACGGCGACCACGGCCTGGGCTGGTACACCGGCCGGATTACAGCGCTGCAGCGCTTCCTCGGCCACATCCAGAAGCGCGACAACGTGTGGGTGTGCCGCCGTATTGATTTGGCTCGTCACCGGGCCGAGCGTTTCCCCTGCAATGAGCCAGTCTCGCCCTGACTGCAGATTCCGGGAACCCCAGGAGATTGAGGAAGGCGAGCAGGGCACTCGATTTGTCGAGGCATCATCGCAGCCCGTTGCAACCAGTGCGGCCCTGAAGACTGGAGCGCGCATCCCTGCCCTGTGGGCAGGGGCATCTGCCGGGGACTCGCCAAGTACGCCAAGTGCGCCAAGTGCCGTCCCTGCTTTATCGCTGATCGGTCCATGCTGCCCAAAAGTGCTTGGTGCTATCCATCCCTTGCGAGGAATCGGACGAACCCGATCAGCCTCGATACGCACTGAGCAATGCGAATGCATCTGCTTACAGCCCGCATCCAGAGCACGTGCGCGCGGGAATTGATAGACGCCTTTGATTCTCGAAGCCGGTCGCGGGATACTTCAGGCTTCGAAAACTCACCGAGAACAACAAATATGCAAGGCCATCCCGAAGTCGTCGACTACCTCAAGGACCTGCTTCGCGGCGAGCTCGCGGCGCGCGACCAGTATTTCGCCCACTCGCGCATCTATGAAGACCAGGGTTTTGCCAAGCTCTTCACGCGCCTGGACCACGAGATGCAGGAAGAAACCCAGCACGCCGACGCACTGCTGCGCCGCATTCTGATGCTGGGCGGCCGCCCCGACATGCGCCCCAAGGAGTTCACGCCCGGCGAGACCGTGCCCGAGATGTTGCGCAAGGACCTGGACACCGAATACGAAGTCCGTGCCGGTCTGCAGCAAGGCGTGGCGCTGTGCGAGCAGCACCGCGACTATGTGAGCCGCGACATCCTGCTGGCCCAGTTGCACGATACCGAGGAAGACCACGCCTACTGGCTGGAAAAGCAGCTGGGACTGATCGACAAGGTCGGACTGCAGAACTATCTGCAAAGCCAGACCTGAGCCCCAGCAGCGCAGCTGCGGAGAAATACAAAGGCCGTCCTTGAAGGACGGCCTTTTTCATGGACTCGAGACGAGCTCGGAAACCATAGTCACCACCAATGACGGCGGGACGGCCTTCTGCCGGATTGTCGATCTTGCAAGGCTCGCCCGGACCCATCTTCTGGAACGAGGCTCCAACAACATTCACGCCGTTGTGGCATCCCATCGACTCGTTGACAAACGGCAAGCCAGAGCCCCGGGCAGCTCGGCCATCACCGGATGTCATCCGGGACTGGCGCTCCTCGTCTCCAACCAGGCACAAGCTGCGGCTGCCGGCAGGACCTGGCAATGCCGATGCATATGTCGGACAGGCCCCTGCACCCGGGCCTGCCCTGCACGCCCCATCCTCAGCGAATTGCCGCTGCGGGCGTGACCTGCACCTTCATGCTGCGCACGATGGCCGCCAGCACCACGCCATAGGCGGGAACAAACAGCAGCAGGCTCACGCCCAGCTTGATGACATAGTCGACCATGGCGATTTCCACCCAGTTGGCCGCCATGAAGGCATCGGAGCTATTCCAGAAGGCGATCGAGAAAAAGGCCGCGGTATCCAGCACCTGGCCGAACACCGACGCAGCCGCCGGAGCCAGCCACCAGGAATGGCTTTTCTGGCGGATACGGTCAAAGACCTGAATGTCCAGCAACTGGCCCAGCACATAGGCGGCAAAGCTGGCCAGTGCGATACGGAACACAAAGCCGTTGAAGCTTTGCAGCGCTTCCCAGCCGTTGAAGCGGCCTTCATGGAACAGCACGCCCACCACATAGGACACCACGAGCGCGGGGAGCATGGCACGCATGATGACGCGTCGCGCCGCTGTCTTGCCGATCAGGCGCACGGTCAGATCGGTGGCCAGAAAGATGAACGGAAAGCTGAAGGCGCCCCAGGTGCTGTGAAAGCCCAGCAGCGTAATGGGCAGCTGCACCAGGTAGTTGCTGGCGATGACCAGGGCGATATGGAACGCCACGAGTACGGAGAGGTAAAACGGCACGCGCGACGCTTGCGTCTGCACGGCATGAGCGGATGTCATGACAGTCCTTTTTGGTTGATGGGGGCGAGGGAACCCATGGTTGCGAAGAGTGCGCCAGCGCGGCGCAACCGTGAATTTTAAGCGGTACGGAATTATCTCTGCCTCCCCCGGCCCGCTTATCCGCCCGGGCGCATGGCGGATATAACAAAAAGCATAGCTTGTAGCGCCTGCCAACCCATGTTTTCAGCAATAAATCAGCCTGCTTTCAATGAATGGCAAGCGCTAGCCGCTATCCTTTTTTTCATCACTCAAAGCGCGAGCTGCGCCTCCTGCCGGCCCGCATGGCGCGTGGCACGCAGCCCTGCCCACTGCAGATCGGCCAGCACCAGCACCACGACGGCCTGCACCGCCACCCAGGCCAGACCCCAGGCACTGAGCGCCAGCCCGGAGGCAAACACCAATACCGCACAGCCCATTGCCCAGCCCAGATTGCCAAGAGCCACCAGACCGATCAGCGTGCGCGGCAAGGGCTCGCGACGCGCCATCCAGGCGGCGGCCGATGCATAGGCCAGCAGGAAGAGACCTGTTCCCATCAGCAGGAAGGCTGGCAGACCTGTCAGATCTGCCAGCGTCTGCGTGACAACCAGTTGCAGCGCGCCCGTGGCGGCGCAGGAGGCCGCATCGGCCCACATCACATGGCGCAGAAACCGGGGAGAAGCAAAAATGGACATGGAAAACTCCTGTTCAATGACGAAGGTCTTGCGGCCGGCCCTGTGCCGGCTGCTGGGGTCCATGATTGCCATCCGCGCGCACAGCGTCGATAACCTCGCAGGTCATGGCCGCATGTGCGGCCTGCCACTACGATGCGGCCATGACCTCCAGCACCGCCCCCTCTTCTTTTCATGCCGCTCATCAGTCGCCGGGTGCACGCGCGCCGTTTGGCGAACACCTGCGCCACTGGCGCCAGCACCGCCGGCTGAGCCAGCAAGGACTGGCACTGGAGGCCGAGATCTCGACACGCCACCTGAGCTATGTGGAAACAGGCCGCGCCCAGCCCAGCCGCGAGATGGTGCTGCGCCTGGCCGAACGCCTGTCGGTGCCGCTGCGCGAGCGCAATGCACTGCTGGTGGCTGCGGGCTTTGCCCCCATGTACCAGGCCCGCCCGCTGGACCACCCCGATCTGGCGGCCGCGCGCCAGGCAGTAGAGCTGGTGCTCAAGGGGCACGAGCCCAACCCGGCCCTGGCCGTGGACAGGCACTGGAGCCTGGTGGCCGCCAATGCCGTCGTGCCTCTGCTGCTGGACGGCGTCGCGCCCTGGCTGCTGGAGCCTCCCGTGAATGTGCTGCGCCTGAGCCTGCACCCCGAGGGACTGGGCCCACGCCTGGCCAACTCCGCGCAGTGGCGTGCCCATCTGCTGCACCGCCTGCAGCAGCAGATCGCCGCCACGGCAGACAGCGAGTTGCAGACGCTTCATGACGAGATCGCAGCCTACCCGTTCGCCGAGGACAAGGACTCCCCGCCGCCCAGCCCCATCGCCGTCCCCTTCGAATTGCACACCGATCTGGGCACACTGAGCTTCATCAGCACCATCACCATCTTCGGCACGCCCGTGGACGTGACACTGCAGGAGCTGGCCGTCGAATCCTTCTTCCCGGCGAATGCCGAGACCCAGGCGGCGCTGCTGCGGCTGCAGCAGGGCCACCGAGCCACCTGAAAAGCAAAAGCCCGCAGGACTTGCATCCTGCGGGCTTTTTCAGCAAGGCCATTGAAGGCCTTGATTCCTGGTGCCTAGACGCTTAGATCTTGGCGGCCACTTCAGCGTACTCGGCGATTTCGTTGAAGTTCATGTAGCGGTAGACGGAGGCCTTGTCGGCATCGATCACGCCCATTTCCTTCAGGTACTCTTCCTTGGAAGGCAGGTAACCCAGACGCGAAGCGATGGCTGCCAGCTCGGCCGAGCCCAGATACACGTTGGTGTTCTTGCCCAGACGGTTGGGGAAGTTACGAGTGGAAGTCGAGATGACAGTCGCACCTTCACGCACTTGAGCCTGGTTACCCATGCACAGCGAGCAGCCGGGCATTTCGGTACGGGCACCGGCAGTACCGAAGGCAGAGTAGTGACCTTCCTTGATCAGCTCGTCCTGGTCCATCTTGGTGGGAGGAGCCACCCACAGTTTGACGGGGATGTCGCGCTGGCCGCCCAGCAGCTTGGCTGCGGCGCGGAAGTGACCGATATTGGTCATGCAGGAGCCGATGAAGGCTTCGTCGATCTTGGCACCGGCCACGTCAGACAGGGTCTTGGCGTCATCGGGGTCGTTGGGGCAGCAGACGATGGGTTCCTTGATGTCGCTCATGTCGATCTCGATGACATGGGCGTACTCGGCGTTGGCGTCGGCTTCCAGCAGATCGGGCTTGGCCAGCCAGGCTTCGACCTTCTCGATACGGCGCTGCAGCGTCTTGGCGTCGGCGTAACCGTCGGCGATCATGTTCTTCATCAGAACGACGTTCGAGGTCAGGTATTCCTTGACGGGCTCGGGGTTCAGCTTGATCGTGCAACCGGCAGCGGAACGTTCAGCGGACGCGTCGGACAACTCGAACGCTTGCTCGACCTTCAGGTTGGGCAGGCCTTCGATCTCCAGGATGCGACCCGAGAATTCGTTGATCTTGCCGGCCTTGGCCACGGTCAGCAGACCGGCCTTGATGGCGTACAGAGGAATCGCGTGCACCAGATCGCGCAGGGTCACGCCGGGCTGCATTTCACCCTTGAAGCGCACCAGGATCGATTCGGGCATGTCCAGAGGCATCACGCCGGTAGCGGCGCCAAAGGCCACCAGACCGGAGCCAGCAGGGAAGGAGATACCAATAGGGAAGCGGGTGTGCGAGTCGCCGCCGGTACCGACGGTATCGGGCAGCAGCAGGCGGTTGAGCCAGCTGTGGATCACACCGTCGCCAGGACGCAGGGCCACGCCGCCGCGGTTGCTGATGAAGTTAGGCAGTTCGCGGTGAGTCTTCACGTCCACGGGCTTGGGGTAAGCCGCTGTGTGGCAGAAGGACTGCATCACCATGTCGGCGGAGAAGCCCAGGCAAGCCAGGTCCTTCAGTTCGTCACGGGTCATGGGGCCGGTGGTGTCTTGCGAGCCAACGGTGGTCATGCGGGGTTCGCAGTAAGTACCGGGGCGCACGCCCTGGCCTTCTGGCAGACCCACGGCACGGCCAACCATCTTCTGAGCCAGCGTAAAGCCAGCGTTGGAAGCGGCAGGAGCCTGGGGCAGACGGAATTCGTTGGATGCGGGCAGACCCAGGGCTTCGCGAGCCTTGGCTGTCAGCGAGCGGCCGATGATCAGGTTGATACGGCCACCGGCTTGCACTTCATCCAGCAACACATCGGACTTCAGTTGGAAGTCAGCGATCTTGGCGCCGTTCTTTTCGATCTTGCCAGCGTAGGGATAGACGTCGATCACGTCGCCCATTTCCAGCTTGGAGACATCGACTTCGATGGGCAGAGCGCCGGAGTCTTCTTGCGTGTTGAAGAAGATGGGAGCGATCTTGCCGCCCAGGGTCACACCACCAAAGCGCTTGTTAGGCACAAAGGGGATGTCCATGCCGGTAGCCCAGATGATGGAGTTGGTGGCGGACTTGCGCGACGACCCGGTGCCCACCACGTCACCCACGTAGGCAACCAGATGGCCCTTCTTCTTCAGGTCTTCGATGAACTGCATGGGGCCGCGCTTGCCGTCTTCTTCGGGCTTGAACGCCGCGTCGGGACGCGTGTTCTTGAGCATGGCCAGGTAGTGCAGGGGAATGTCGGGACGGCTCCAGGCGTCGGGAGCGGGCGACAGGTCGTCGGTGTTGGTTTCGCCAGGCACCTTGAAGACGGTGACGGTGATCTTTTCCTCGACCTTGGGACGCGAAGTGAACCACTCGGCGTCGGCCCAGCTTTGCATCACTTCCTTGGCCTTGGCATTGCCGGCCTTGGCCTTGTCGGCCACGTCGTTGAAGAAGTCGAACATCAGCAATGTCTTCTTCAGCGCGTCGGCAGCCACACCAGCCACTTCGGCATCGTCCAGCAGCTCGATCAGGGGGTGCACGTTGTAGCCACCCACCATGGTGCCCAGCAGCTCGGTGGCCTTGGCCTTGGAGATGAGACCCACCTTCAGGTCGCCGTGAGCCACGGCAGCCAGGAAGGAAGCCTTGACCTTGGCTGCATCATCCACACCGGGCGGCACGCGATGAGTCAGCAGATCCATCAGGAATGCGTCTTCACCGGCGGGTGGGTTCTTGATCAGCTCGATCAGGTCTGCGACCTGCTTGGCATCCAGAGGCAGCGGGGGGATGCCCAGTGCGGCGCGTTCTGCCACATGGTCACGGTAGGCTTTCAACATGGGTTCTCTCCAATGGTTTTTTGAAAAAGGCTGCGCGTGGAGCGCGAATTACAGGGCTGGCGCATGTGCGATACGCCAGCCCTCAGCCTTGCCAGACTTATTTGCTGTCCAGCAGGCTGGGAGGTGGGTTCTTGCGGATGGCTTCGGCCACTTGCTGCTGCTCGGGGCTCATGCACTCATCCGCCAGACGCTGGCCGGCCTTCTGGTTCATCAGCATGGACTTGTTGGCGATCTGCAGCCACACTGCACCGGCCGCCTTGTCTTCCAGGCGCACCGTGCCCGTGGAAGTCTTGACCGGAGACATGTGGTACTTGAAGCCACGACCGTCCACGATGAAGTAGCCGGGGTTGGCAGCGTCGGCGTTCACGTTCACATAGGCGCCCAGCTCGCAGGCAATGCGGCCCTTGTGCACGCGTTCGGCCACGGCCAGCTCTTCCGTGCCCAGGGGGGAGGAAGCCGGGCCGGCCGCCACGGCGGCAGCAGCACCCGCGCCACCTGCAGCTACGGCAGCGGCAGCCTTGCCCTTCTTGGACGCAGTGGTTGCTTTCTTGGCAACGGGAGCCTTCTTGGCGGCGGCAGCCTTGGCCTTGGGAGCGGTTTGTGCCACGGCAGAGTGGCTGATTGCGACCAGGGGAGCGGCAATCATCAAAGTGGCGATCAGGGTCTTCATAGGAATTAGCTCCTGCAGACTTGTTATGAGTTCAACGGATTGAGGCCGGGGCAAACCAGGGTTGAACTTCAACCGGCAAGACCTGCCCCGTCTGGTGAGCGCGCTCCAGCAACTGCCAAAAATAGCGGTAGCTCGCGCGGTCGTGTAGTACACCACCAAAACTGATGGGCGCCCAATTCTGCACCGCGGCAGAGGTAAGTATTTGTGCTGCCTGTAGAACTTCGTCTTCTGCTGGCGCAAATGCACGCAGAATCGGGCGAATCTGGTCAGGATGAATGCTCCACATGCGTGTGTAGCCAAGCTCACGCGAGGCTTTTTGCGCGCAAGCCCCCAAAGCTTCAGGATTCTTGAATTCCGTGACCACGCAGTGCGAAGGCACCTTGCCGTGGGCATGGCAGGCTGCCGCGATCTCCAGCTTGGCGCGAACGACCAGCGGATGCTCGAACTGGCCCTGCGCCGTCATGGCGGACGCGGGGATGGCGCCTCCATGGGCCGAGACAAAGTCCATCAGCCCAAAGGAGATGCTCTGCACGGCCGGATGTGCGGCGATGTCGAAGGCCTGCTGCACGGCAGCAGGAGACTCAATCAAGACATGTAGCGGCACACGCTTGTCTGTCGCGCGTTGCAGGGCTGCTTCGGCCTTGATGACGTCATCCACCGACTCCACCTTGGGAATCATGATGTGGCAGAGCTTGTCTGCAGCGCCGCCGGCAATGATGTCCATGTCTGCCTGGAAATGCGCATGCTCAACCGCATGCACCCGGGCCGCCACGCGCGCGCCTTGAGCCGCTTTGCTCGCCAGCTCGACGACCAGACGAGCGTGCTCGGCCTCCTGGCCGACAGGAGCGCCATCCTCGCAGTCCAGCGTCACATCGAACACGCAGGTGCCGAACTCCTGCATCATCTCGGCCTGCAACTGCAGGCTTTTGCGCATGCGCGCTTCCACGCCGCTGTAGTGATCGCAGACGGGCAGACGCTGAGCGCCACCCTGGGCATCAAGCAGCACGGTGGCGGGGTGAACCAGTTCTTTCGTCATGACTTGCGCTGAGCCACCATGAAAAGTCGGGGGAAAGCCAGCAGACGCTTGCCGTCGGCTCGCTCCGGATAAGCCGCATCAATGCGGCTTTGATACTCGCTCAGGTACTCGGCTTGCAGCTCATGGGGCAAACCTTCCACGAAAGGCTTGAGGCCCGTGCTGCTGAGCCACTGCACGATCGCTGCGGCCGAGTCCATGGGATGCTGGTAGATGGTGTGCCACACATCCACGCTCGCGGCCTCATTCATGGGAGCAGCCGGCTGGGGCGCCCCCAGCAGGTCGTAATACACCCCTATGGGCAAAATCTCGGTACGCACCTTGCTCGCGTCCCCGATGTGCGCCACAAACCGGGGCAGCTGCGCGACTTCGCGCATGTTTCGGTGCGAGGGTTCCTGACGGTTGTCAGGCATCTGTACGGCCAGCACGCCACCGGGCGCCAGCAGCGAAAACAGACGGGGAATCAGGCTCTCATGCTCGCCCACCCACTGGATGGAGGCATTCGCATAGATCAAATCAGGTGCTGGCTCACCTTCAGCAGGTGCCCAGGAGGCAATATCACCGGCCTCGAACCTGGCCTGCGGCAACTGCCTGCGCGCAGTCTCCAGCATGGCTTCGGAATTGTCGACACCGAGCACATCGGCGCCGGGAAAACGCTCCACCAGAAGTTCGGTGGAGTTACCCGGCCCGCAGCCCAGATCCACGATGCGGAGGCTGCGAGCGGGTGAATGCAAGCTGGAAGGTACTCTTGCCAGCAGTTCTGCCGCAGGGCGCGTGCGCTCATTGGCAAAGCGCAGATACAGCGCAGGGTTCCAGTCTTGCATAGGTTTTGCGCTGATTACAGCAGGTGCTTGACGCCGTCTTGCTCGCCTTGCAGCTCAGCCAGAGTCTTGTTGATGCATTCTTGCGAGAAGGCATCGATTTCCAGACCTTCGACGATCTTGTATTCGCCGTCAGCCGTGGTGGTCACGGGGAAGCCGAACACGATACCGGCGGGGATGCCGTACTCGCCGTTGGAAGGCACGCCCATGGTGACCCATTCGCCGTTGGAGCCCAGGGCCCAGTCACGCATGTGGTCGATGGCAGCGTTGGCAGCCGAAGCAGCCGACGACAGGCCGCGAGCAGCGATGATGGCGGCGCCGCGCTTGCCCACGGTGGGCAGGAACACGTTGGCATTCCATTCCTGGTCGTTGATGGCTTCCTTCACGGACTTGCCGTCCACGGTGGCGAAGCGATAGTCGGCGTACATGGTGGGCGAGTGGTTGCCCCACACGGTCAGCTTCCTGATGTCGCCAACCTTGAAGCCGCCCTTGGCAGCCAGCTGGGAAGCAGCGCGGTTGTGGTCCAGGCGCAGCATGGCGGTGAAGTTCTTGGCGGGCAGATCGGGAGCCGACTTCATGGCGATGTAGGCGTTGGTGTTGGCGGGGTTGCCCACAACCAGAACCTTGACATTGCGCGAAGCCACAGCGTTCAGAGCCTTGCCCTGGGCGGTGAAGATCTGGGCGTTGGCAGCCAGCAGGTCAGCACGTTCCATGCCGGGGCCACGAGGACGGGCGCCCACCAGCAAAGCGTAGTCGGTGTCCTTGAAGGCGGTCATGGGGTCGGCGTGGGCTTCGATGCCGGCCAGCAGAGGGAAGGCACAGTCTTCCAGCTCCATGATCACGCCCTTCAGAGCGTTTTGAGCCTTTTCGTCGGGGATTTCCAGCAGTTGCAGAATAACGGGCTGATCTTTACCCAGCATTTCGCCGGAGGCGATGCGGAACAACAGGGCGTAACCGATTTGGCCAGCTGCGCCGGTAACGGCGACACGGACGGGCTTCTTGCTCATGGTGAAACTCCAAGATTGGAAAAAAGTGAGATGTTATGGGCGCCAGGCGGCACCAGCGTAACCACCAGTAGCGCAAGCTCCGCAAACATGCGGCAAGTGTACTGCTGAAATCAAAGCCCGGTCAATTTGTCTTATGTCTTATATAAGATATGATCTTCACTTAGCGACCAGAGTCAAATCGACTGTTTTTTGTGCATCGCATCGCGGAGGCGATACCTTCAAAACCAACTATGCCCAGCCCCCACAACACAGCCCCGGACAACAACGCCAGCCATAGCGGTGGTGCCGGCGTCTCCACCCCAGCCTTCAGCCCTCTGTACCAGCAGATCAAGGGCCTGATCCTGCAAAGCCTGGAAGCTGGCGAATGGCGCCCCGGAGAACTGATCCCCAGTGAAATGGAGCTGGCAGCCCGCTTCAAGGTCAGCCAGGGCACGGTGCGCAAGGCAATCGATGAACTGGCCGCCGAAAATCTGGTCATGCGCCGTCAGGGCAAGGGCACGTTTGTGGCCACTCACGCCGCCCAGCAGGTGCAGTACCGCTTTCTGAATCTGCGCCCCGATGCCGGCGACCTGCAGGGCGAAGGCCGCGCAGAGCGCCACATTCTGGAGTGCCGCCGCCTGCGCGCGCCTGCCGAAGTGGCCCGAGCCCTGGCCCTGCGCACCGGCGACGCCGTGATGCATGTGCGCCGCACCCTTTCATTTTCGGCAATCCCGACTATTTTGGAAGACATCTGGCTGCCTGGCAACGCCTTCAAGGGGCTGACGGCCGAGCAGATGTCCAGCTACCAGGGCCCCACTTACGCCATGTTCGAGCTCGACTATGGCGTGCGCATGGTGCGGGCTGACGAGAAGATTCGCGCCGTTCTGCCGGATGCCGAGCAAGCCCAGTTGCTGAACATTCCCAGCACCACGCCGCTGCTCAGCGTGGAGCGAACTGCTTACACATACAACGATGTTCCCATGGAGTTACGACGCGGTCTGTACCGCACCGACACCCATCATTACCGCAATGCATTGAACTGAATCCCCCCGTAAAAGCGTTGATTGCAACAGAGCCCAATCATCTGTTATGCAAATTCGGCTAACGGATTCTGCTGCATTGCAATAGAATTTTGTGTCGCTTCGCACTAGCGATTACAACGCAGTTACATCCACGAAAGTACCCTGCCATGACAGAGCAAAAAGCAAAACAGCGGCCAGAGTTCCGCAATATCAACTTCTTCTCGGACCTACCGACCTACCGCCTGCCCCTGGCAGGCATCGTGTCCATCCTGCACCGCGTCAGCGGCCTGCTGATGGCGATCCTGCTGCCGTTCATCATCTGGATGTTCGACCACTCGATCTCGTCGGAAATTTCGTTTGATTCCTTCACGTCGGTATTCGCAGGTCCCTTCGGCTGGTTTGCCAAGCTCGTCTGCCTGGCACTGATCTGGGCCTATCTGCACCACTTCTGCGCAGGTGTCCGCCATCTGGTGATGGACGTGAACCACCACGCCGTGAACAAGCAGACCGGCAAGTCCACTGCCGCAGTCGTGCTGTGCATCAGCGTTGCCCTGACCGTGGTGCTTGGCGCCAAGCTGTTCGGCCTGTACTGATCAGCGTCCAGTCAATAACACCTCACGATAAGGAAACAACCATGTCCGTGAATTACGGCTCCAAGCGTACTGTTGTCGGTGCGCACTATGGCACCCGCGACTTTCTGGCTCAACGCTCTACTGCCGTCCTGATGGCTCTGTACACCGTTGTGCTGCTGGTGCGCTTTCTGACGGTCGGCGGCCCCGTGGGCTACGAGCAGTGGGCCGGCATTTTTGCTCCCCAGTGGATGAAGTTTCTGACCCTGGCCCTCTTCGTGGCTCTGGGCTGGCATGCCTGGATCGGCGTGCGTGACATCTGGATGGACTACGTCAAGCCTGTGGGCCTGCGCCTTGCACTGCAAGTGGTCACCATTGTCTGGCTGGTCGGCTGCATCGGCTGGGGCATCCAGGTTCTGTGGCGTCTCTGATTGAGACACAGTCTCCACGATTGAAGGTTAAGAATGAGCTACTCCAAAGCAAATATCACCAAGCGCAAGTTTGACGTCGTGATCGTCGGTGCCGGCGGCTCCGGCCTGCGCGCTGCGCTGGAACTGTCGCGCGCCGGTCTGTCCGTCGCCTCGCTGTCCAAGGTTTTCCCCACTCGCTCGCACACTGTGGCTGCTCAAGGCGGCGTGTCCGCTTCGCTGGGCAACATGAGCGAAGACAACTGGCACTATCACTTCTACGACACCATCAAGGGCTCCGACTGGCTGGGCGACCAGGACGCCATCGAGTTCATGTGCCGTGAAGCGCCGAACGTCGTGATCGAGCTCGAGCACTTCGGCATGCCTTTCGACCGCAATGCCGACGGCACCATCTACCAGCGTCCCTTCGGCGGCCACACCGCCAACTACGGCGAAAAGCCCGTGCAACGCGCCTGCGCCGCTGCTGACCGTACCGGTCACGCCATGCTGCACACGCTATACCAGCAAAACGTCAAGTCCAAGACCAACTTCTTCGTGGAGTGGATGGCGCTGGACCTGATCCGCAACACCCAGGGCGACGTGGTCGGCGTGACCGCTCTTGAACTGGAAACCGGCGACCTGTACGAACTGCACGCCAAGGCCGTGCTGATGGCAACCGGCGGTGCTGGCCGCATCTTCCAGGCTTCGACCAACGCCTTCATCAACACCGGTGACGGCCTGGGCATGGCTGCCCGCGCTGGCATTCCTCTGCAGGACATGGAGTTCTGGCAGTTCCACCCCACCGGCGTGGCCGGCGCGGGCGTGCTGCTGACCGAAGGCTGCCGCGGTGAAGGCGCCATTTTGCTCAACAGCGAAGGCGAGCGCTTCATGGAGCGTTACGCTCCCACCCTGAAGGATCTGGCACCACGTGACTTCGTGTCGCGTTCGATGGACCAGGAAATCAAGGAAGGTCGCGGCTGCGGTCCCAACAAGGACTACATCCTGATGAAGCTGGACCACCTGGGTGCCGACACCATCCGCAAGCGTCTGCCTTCCGTGGAAGAAATCGGCCACAACTTCGCCAACGTGGACATCACCAAGGAACCCATCCCCGTGGTTCCCACCATCCACTACCAGATGGGCGGCATCCCCACCAACATCAACGGCCAGGTCGTTGTCTGGGACGGTCAGCAAAACAATGTGGTCAACGGCCTCTATGCCGTGGGCGAATGCTCCTGCGTGTCCGTGCACGGCGCCAACCGCCTGGGCACCAACTCGCTGCTGGACCTGCTGGTCTTCGGCAAGTCTGCCGGCAAGCACATCGTGGAATTCGTCAACGGCTTTGGCGCGCACCATGAAGTGCCCGCCGACGGCGCTGACCGCACCCTGGCTCGTCTGAACCAGCTGCAGGACTCCAAGGAAGGCACTTACGCCCAGGAAATCGCTGGCGAAATCCGCACTTCCATGCAGACGCATGCCGGCGTGTTCCGCACCCAGAAGAGCATGGACGAAGGCGTCGAGAAGATCAACGCCATCCGCGAACGCGTGGGCTCCGTGACCCTGAAGGACAAGTCCATGGTGTGGAATACCGCACGCATGGAAGCCCTGGAAGTGGACAACCTGATCGAAGTGGCACAAGCCACCATGACCTCGGCCGCAGCCCGCAAGGAATGCCGTGGCGCACACACCGTGTACGACTACGAGCACCCTGCCGACCACGCCGAATTCCCGCTGGGCCGCAACGACAAGGAATGGCTCAAGCACACCCTGTGGGACAGCGCCACCAACAGCCTGTCCTACAAGCCTGTGAACCTCAAGCCCCTGACCGTTGCCAGCGTTCCTCCCAAGGTCCGCACGTTCTAATCCAGCAGCCCACGAGAGAAGATCAAAATGAAGCGCACATTCAAAATCTACCGCTACGATCCGGACAAAGACGCCAAGCCCTACATGCAAACCGTGCAAGTGGAGCTGGACGGTCACGAGCGCATGCTGCTGGACGCCCTGGTCAAGCTCAAGGAGATGGATCCCTCCATCGCCTTCCGTCGCTCCTGCCGTGAAGGCGTGTGCGGCTCCGACGCCATGAACATCAACGGCAAGAACGGCCTGGCCTGCCTGACGAACATGAACACCCTCAAGGGCGACATCGTTCTCAAGCCCCTGCCCGGCCTGCCTGTGATCCGCGACCTGATCGTGGACATGACCCAGTTCTTCAAGCAGTACCACTCGATCAAGCCCTACCTGCAAAGCGATGTCTACGCCTCGCCCAGCAAGGAGCGCCTGCAGTCGCCCGAAGAGCGCGAAGAGCTCAACGGCCTGTACGAGTGCATTCTGTGCGCCAGCTGCTCCACCAGCTGCCCCTCGTTCTGGTGGAACCCCGACAAGTTCGTGGGCCCGGCCGGTCTGCTGCAGGCTTACCGCTTCATCGCGGACAGCCGCGACACAGCCACGGGCGAGCGCCTTGACAATCTGGAAGATCCTTACCGCCTCTTCCGCTGCCACACCATCATGAACTGCGTGGACGTGTGCCCCAAGCACCTGAACCCCACTGCAGCCATTGGCAAGATCAAGGAGCTGATGGTTCGTCGAACCGTCTGATGCTGATGACGAATACTCTGCTCGACGAACGTGAGCGCGACCTGCTGAGGTGGCGCAGCCGCCGTGGTCTGGTTGAGAACGATCTGTTCATCGAGCAGTTCTTCGCCACCTACGGAAGCCAGCTCACGCGGAGACACGCGACTGGCCTGTCTGCCTTGATGGATCTGGCAGACAACGACCTGATGGATCTTTTCTTGCGTCGCAAGGAACCTGAAGGACAACTCGATACCCAAGAAGTCAGGGAAGTGCTGGAGATGGTGCGCAAGCGTCAGCCCGGTAACTGTCCCCAGTAGGCTAGGCAAACTAGAGAAGGAAGTTTGGAAATGAAACTCGCTGACAACAAAGCAACGCTGTCTTTCAGCAATGGCGCTCCCAGTGTGGAAATGCCGGTGTACCAGGGCAATATCGGCCCGGATGTGATCGACATCCGCAAGCTCTATGCCCAGACTGGCATGTTCACGTATGACCCGGGCTTCCTCTCTACCGCCGCCTGCCAATCCGCCATCACCTACATCGATGGCGACAAGGGCGAGCTGCTGTACCGCGGCTACCCCATCGAACAACTGGCCAAGAACTGCAACTTCCTGGAAACCTGCTACCTGCTGCTGTACGGGGAGCTGCCCAACGAGAAGGAAAAGGCCGACTTCGAAGAGCTGGTGACCAAGCACACCATGGTCAACGAGCAGATGCAGTTCTTCCTGCGCGGCTTCCGTCGTGACGCTCACCCCATGGCCGTGCTGACCGGTCTGGTGGGCGGCATGTCGGCCTTCTACCACGACAGCACCGACATCACCAACCCAGAGCACCGCAACATTGCAGCGATCCGCCTGATCGCCAAGATGCCGACTCTGGTTGCCATGGCATACAAGTACGGTATGGGCCAGCCCTACATGTACCCCAAGAACGACCTGTCGTATGCCGGCAACTTCATGCGCATGATGTTCGGCAACCCCTGCGAAGAGTACAAGGTCAACCCCGTGGTTGAGCGCGCTCTGGACCGCATCTTCATCCTGCACGCCGACCACGAGCAAAATGCCTCGACCTCCACCGTGCGTCTGTGCGGCTCGTCCGGCACCAACCCCTTTGCCGCCATCTCCGCTGGCGTGGCCTGCCTGTGGGGCCCCGCCCACGGCGGCGCCAACGAAGCCTGCCTGAACATGCTCGAAGGCATCCAGGCCAACGGCGGCATCGAGAAGGTCGGCGAGTTCATGGAACAGGTCAAGGACAAGACCAGCGGCGTGAAGCTGATGGGCTTTGGCCACCGCGTCTACAAGAACTACGACCCCCGCGCCAAGCTGATGCAGGAAACCTGCAACGAAATCCTGGCCGAGCTGGGTCTGGAAAACGATCCCCTGTTCGCCCTGGCCAAGAAGCTGGAAAAGATTGCCCTGGAAGACGACTACTTCGTCCAGCGCAAGCTCTACCCCAACGTGGACTTCTACTCCGGCATCGTGCAGCGCGCCATCGGCATCCCCGTCAACCTGTTCACCGGCATCTTCGCTCTGGCCCGCACCGTGGGCTGGATCGCTCAGCTCAACGAACAGATGGCCGACCCCGAGTACAAGATCGGTCGTCCCCGCCAGCTGTTCACCGGCTCCGTGTCGCGCGACGTCAAGCCTATCGCTCAGCGTTGATCGGCACGCCCAGGCCCGGATTTCCGGGTCTCAGGGTGGCACAAAGCCCGCAGACTGCAAAGTCCGCGGGCTTTTTTGCGTGAGCTTGCAATCTCGGCATTTGACAAAAAAAGCATAGCTTCTTGCGCATTACCCATAACGATTTCAGATTGAAATCACCATGAAATCCTTTTATAGCATGCGCTATCCGCTATAAAAATTCATTAACCGGTGCGAGTCAGAAATTCCGGGCAAACCCGGAATTGGCTCTTCTATACTGCTCTTCATGCATGCAAAACGACAACGCAATCTAGAGCTGGCCCACGCCGTGCTGGACTGGAACCAGCGCCACCTGAGCCGTCACACCACGCTGAGCCGCGAGCAGGTCGCCGAATGCTTTGCCGAGCAATTCGTGGTCGAGCCCAACGGCCGCCACTATGCGGCAAGCCTTGAGAGCTATCGCGAGTTTCTCGAAGGCATGAAGCAGGACATGGAAGGCATTCGCTACGACATCCGGCACACCACGGCCGACGAGGACTCCGTGGTCTTTTCCATGGATGTCTGCATCACCAAGGCCGATGGCAGCGCCCAGCACTTTGTCGCCATGCTGCTCATGCGCTTTGACGCGCATGAAAAAGTCAGCCTGTGGCGCGAGGTCTATCTGCCACGCCCCCAAGCCGGCGCGCAGTAAGACCGCTAGCGCAGATAGCCCCCGTCAAGGCACGAGCAAAATCGGCTGCACGGCGCCATGCGCCTCCAGCTGCCTGTGGGCCTGCGCCGCATCGGCCAGCGCAAACTCCTGCGGCTCGCCCATGCGGAAATGCTTTTTGCGCAGCGCCTCGAACAGGCGCGCGGCCATGGCATCGCGCTCTTTGGGCTTTTTGACGAAGTGGAACACCATGGGCCGGCACACGCTGCTCGATTTGGCGGCCAGACGCGCAATCTCCAGCGGCGGCACCGGGCCGGAAGACTGCCCGTACATCACCAACTGGCCACCGATGCCAAGACTGGCCAGCGAGGCGTCGAAGCTGTCCTTGCCCACGCCGTCATAAGCCACATCCACGCCTTCGCCGCCAGTCAGTTGCTGCACACGCGCAGCCACATCCTGGGCGCCCGCACCGCGATAGCGGATCACCTCCACGCAGCCGGCCTGATCGGCCTTTTTTGCCGTGGCATCGCCGCCCGCCGTGCCTATCACCATGGCGCCCAGCTGCGTTGCCCACTGGCTCAGAATCTGCCCCATGCCGCCACCGGCGGCCTGCACCAGAATCCGCGAGCCCTGGCCTACCCTGGCCACCCGGTGCAGCAGCACATCGGCCGTCAGCCCGCGCAGCAGGCTGGAGGCGACCAGCGCGTCGCTGAGGTCATCGGGCACGGCCATCAGCTCGTCGTGCGCAATCACGCGCTCGGCGGCGTAGATGGAATAGGCACCAGAGACATAGCAGACCCGGTCGCCGGGCCTGAAGCGGCTCACGCCGTCCCCGACTTCAGCCACCACCCCCACGGCTTCGATGCCGGGCGTGCCCGGCAGCGCCAGCGTCTTGTAAAGTCCGGAGCGCACATAGATATCGTGAAAGTTCACGCCAATGCGCGTGTGCCGCACGCGCACCTGACCGGCCGCCAGAGGCGGCGAGGCGACCGAGGCGATCTTCAGGACCTCGGGGCCTCCGTACTCCGTCATGACAATGGCTTGATGCGTGGCCTGAATCATGGTTTGCGCTCCTTGATGTTTGAAATCCTCCGAATGTAGCCTGCCGCCGCGCTTGTCCCTGCGCCCCGCTGCGACGCGGCAATTCCCGCACAATGCGCCTCCTGCACACCGCTATTGATTCTTCTATGTCTTTTGCCCCACTAGGCCTGCGCGCCGAGCTTCTGGATGCCACACTTGATCTGGGTCTGCGCGACGCAACGCCGATTCAGACCGAGGCCATCCCCGCCGTGCTGGCCGGGCGCGATCTCTGGGCCTGCGCGCCCACGGGCTCGGGAAAGACCATGGCCTATCTGCTGCCCCTGCTGCAGGCCTGGCTGGCGCAAAAGCGCAGCCACACCGGCTTTGTGCGGCCGCTGGCCACCTTGATTCTGGTGCCCACGCGCGAGCTGGCCCTGCAGGTTCATGAAAGCCTGAGCGACATCACACGCAAACTGCGTGAGCAACCACGCAGCCGCGTGGTCTATGGCGGTGTCTCCATCAACCCGCAGATGATGCAGTTGCGCGGCAGCGCCGACTTTCTGGTCGCCACGCCGGGCCGCCTGCTGGATCTGGTGGAAAACAACGCCGTGCGCCTGAACGCGGTGGAGCATCTGGTGCTGGACGAGGCCGATCGCCTGCTGGACCAGGGCTTTGCCGAAGAACTCAACCGCGTGCTGGCCCTGCTGCCCGCCAAGCGCCAGACCCTGCTGTTCTCGGCCACCTTCCCGCAGAACGTGGAGGCGCTGGCCACCCGCCTGCTGCACGACCCCATTCGGGTGCAGGTCGATGCCGACCAGGCCGCCGAACATTCGGCCAGCCCCGAGAACATCAGCCAGCGCGCCATTGCAGTGGACAGCACCCGCCGCACCCAGCTGCTGCGCCAGCTCGTCAAGGAAGGCGAGAACCAGCCCGAATGGGAGCGGGCCCTGGTCTTTGTCGCCAAGCGCCACAGCGCCGAAATGCTGGCCGACAAGCTCTACAAGGCAGGCATCTACGCCACCACCTTCCACGGCGACATGAGCCAGGGTGCGCGCAAGGACGTGCTCGACCAGTTCAAGGCCAAGCGCTGGCAGCTGCTCATCACCACCGATCTGGCCGCGCGCGGCATCGATATCGCACAGCTGCCCACGGTCATCAACTACGACCTGCCCCGCTCGCCCGCCGACTATATTCATAGAATTGGCCGCACGGGTCGCGCAGGGCACGCGGGTTGCGCCATCACTTTTGTAAGCCCCGCCGACACCGCGCACTGGCAACTGATCTGCAAGCGCAATCAGCTGGAGATCGATCTGGAGCAAGTCCAGGGCTTTGAGCCCACCGAGGCCCTGCCGCCGCCGCCGGTTGCGCAAGATGGCAATGGCGGCATCAAGGGCCGCAGACCCAGCAAGAAGGACAAGCTGCGTGCGGCGGCTGCCGCCGAAAAGCACAAGCCAGCCGATTAAGCTGCCGCGCAAGGCCGAGGACTCCCTCACCGCACCTCATCAAAAAGGCCGCCCCTGCGGCCTTTTGTGCGTCTGACAGAGACCGCCTTCAACCTGGCCGGACGCAGCCGCTCCCTCTTCCTGCCGATTCTTTGACAGAGAAATCTCCAAATTTCCATAAATCCAATTGAAGTTCAATCACTAATAGATAAGAGCTATTCCTACACTGCAAAACACGATAGTCAAAGACATTAAGAAACATGGTTTACATGAATTTCTTAAATAGAAATTGGTACGCCTGGTCCCTTGCCATCGCTGCGAACGCGAGCCAAGGATGTCACTGACCTGTCTGCATGCGCCTGTGAAGCGATGCGGGGGGGAACGGCAATGAAATCGTTGAAAGCACTGGCAGGATTGACCATCGTCATTGCCTGCTCCGCAGTCCAGGCCGATGAAGCCAACCAGACTGCCGAAGCCAATCCGCCTGCCGAGGCCACTCAGTCCGCCGAGGTCAATCAGCCTGCCCAGGTCAGCCAGGCTGCGGGCGCATGGCATATCAACCTGCACACGGTCAGCCACCATTTCAGCGAACGGAAACATGGCAAAACATGGAACGAGGAAAACCTGGGCCTGGGTATCAGACGAGAGTTTTCCAGCAATTTCTCCGTGCAGGCCGGCTTCTATCGCAACAGCATCGACCGCTGGAGCACCTACGCCATAGGCGAGTACACGCCGCTGACTTTTGGCAATCTGCACTCTGGCGTTTATGCCGGCTTGCGCACCAACTACACACGCCCCGTCATGGCGGCCGCCGGAGCCCTGGTGCGCTGGCAGGGTGAGCGCTACAGCGTTACGGTCCGCGCTGCACCGAAGACCTGCGGTCAATGCTCGGCTTTCATTGCGCTCGAGTTCGGCTGGAAACTGTGACCAATTTGTAAAACGGGTAGGGAGCTGCAGTGCACACATTGCCAATCAGCATCATCAGCACCAGTGAGCACGCTAAAGTGCCAGCTCACTGTGCTTTTTGATGCCCCATGCACGCAGACTCGAATTTTGCCCCTATCACACGCCAGCTCGAAAAAAGCCGCCAAGCGCTGCTGGACCTATCCACACGCAACCGGCTGCTGAGCCTGCCTCAGGCCGCCACGGCACGCGTGCTGCATTTTTCGGATGAACGCACGGACGAGGTCTATCGCCTGCTGGCGGGCGAAAGCAAAGCCATGAGCTTTGCGCCGGCAAAGGCCGAGGAGGAGCAAGCGACCGCAGACCCTTCAGAGGCCCCCGCCCTCGCCCTGCCCCAGCCCGAAGAAAGCGTCGACGAGCAGCTCGATGCGCGCGGTGTGGCCCAGCGTCATCGTGACCTGAAGCTGCAGACGCGCCTGTCCAGCGAGAAGCTGCAGCGCCGGCTGCTGGACATGTATTCCGATGCCCGCACCTTCATCGAGGAACAGGGCGTCAACATCTTGTTTCTGGCGCTGGGTCAGCTGCAGTGGTTCGACCGCAATGCCCCCGACAAGCCGCGTTTTGCGCCGTTGATTCTGCTGCCCGTGGCACTGGAGCGCAAAAGCGCAGCCGAGCGCTTCACCCTGTCCTGGCTACAGGAGGATGCGGCGGAGAACCTGTCGCTGGCCGCCAAGCTCAAGGCCGACTTTGGCCTGGAGCTGCCCGAATTCAATGCTGGCGACGACTTCGATCCCCGCGCCTACCTGGCCGCAGTCGCCACCATGGCTGCAGCCCAGCCAGGCTGGCAAGTGTTGCCCGACGCCATGACGCTGGGTTTTTTCAGCTTTGCCAAGTTCCTGATGTACCGCGATCTGGACACTGCGACCTGGCCGCCGGAAAAGCAGCTCGAGCGGCAGGCGCTGATTGCCGCAGCACTGCAGGACGGCTTCGAGGCACGCGAACATCTGTTCCCCGAAGACGCCGATGTGGACCAGTTGATCCCCGTGGACAGCCAGCGCCATGTGGTCGATGCGGACAGCTCGCAGTCACTGGCCATCGAAGCCGTGCGCCGCGGCGAAAGCCTGGTCATTCAGGGCCCGCCGGGCACGGGCAAGTCCCAGACCATCACGAACGTGATTGCGGCGGCGATCGCCGACGGCAAGAAAGTGCTGTTCATCTCAGAGAAGATGGCCGCGCTGGAGGTGGTCAACCGCCGCCTCAAATCCGTGGGCCTTGGACCCGCCTGTCTGGAGCTGCACAGCCACCATGCCAACAAGCGCAAGGTGCTGGAGGAGCTCAAGGCCACGCGCGATCTGGGCAGGCCGCGTGTGGAGCACCGCGAGCAAATCATCCATGAGCTGAGCAACGTGCAGCAGCAGCTCAACTCGCACAGCCGGACCATGCATCAGGCGCTCGCGCCCTGCGCACTCACGCCCTACCAGATCCTGGGCCAGCTGGCGCGGCTGGATGCGGTGCAGATCGCGCATCTGCCCGATCTGCTGCAAGGCGCACAGAACTGGTCACCCGAGGACTTTCATTCACGCCAGCAGATTGCCGAAGCACTGCGCCAGGCGGCGTCCAAGGTGAGCCCGGTGGCCGGGCACCCGTGGCGCGGCGTATGCCACCTGGCACTGCTCAAGCTGGATGCACAACGCCTCGCCCAGCAACTGCCGACGCTGCAAGCAATGCTGGCCCGGTTGCAGCAGGATGGTGAGCTGCTGGCGCAATCCCTGAGCGCGCCGGCGGCGCAAACCATTCAGACCCTGCATGAGCAGATCACGTTGGCGCAGCAGCTCGCCAGTGCCCCGGCCATCGACCGGCAGGCCGTCGCCGGCAGCATCTGGGATCAGGGCCTGGACCAGTTGCACAAGCTGGTGGAATGCGGCGCACGGTTCAGCCAGCAGGCACAGAACCTGCGCAGCAGCTTTGCCGAGTCCGCCTGGACGGCGGACTGGAACGCCCCACGCCAGAGCATCGCAGCACATGGCGACTCGCTGTTTCGCATTTTCAACAGCGGCTACCGCGCAGCGATTGCCAGCCTCAAGGGCCAGCTCAAGACAACATTGCCGAGCTCGCGCGCAGAACGTCTGAACCTGCTCGACAGCCTGATCGAAGCCCAGCAATTGCGCCACAGCCTGAGCCAGCTGCAGATCCAGGGGGCCGATGCCTTTGGCAGCCTATGGCTGGGCGAGCAAAGCAACTGGGCGCAATTGCAGGCCGTGCTGGGCTGGATGGCCGGCCCCGACGGACAGGGGCGCAGTGCCGCTTTTCGCCAGCTCTATGCCCAGCTGCCATCGCCCGCACATTGCGCGGATCTGGCCGTCAAGGCCGATGCATCGCTGCAGGCATTCGAGGACTCTGCGCAAAGCTTGCTGCAGGGCTATCGGCTCGATGCGCAGGAAGCCTTTGGCGCCGCCGACCTGGCCCGCATTCCGCTGACCGCTTTTGGAGAGCGCCTTGTGCAATGGGTCGCCGAGCCCAACGCCTTGCTGGACTGGACCTCATACCATGCCACCCGGGAGCAGGCGCGTGCGGCCGGCATGGCAGCCCTGGTGCAGCAACTCGAGCATGAATCCATTGCACAAGATGCCCTGGCCGCCATCCTCGAGCGCGCGTATTACGAAGCGCTGCTGCGTCAGGCCACTCAGGCTCACCCCGAGCTGGTCGCTTTCAACGGCGATCAGCACAGCCAGAAGGTGCGCCAGTTCCGGGCGCTGGATCTGGAGCGCATCGAACTCGCGCGCGCCCAGTCGGCACTCTCGCATTACGAGCAGGTGCCGCGCAGCGCATCCGGCATGGGCCCGCTTGGCGTGCTCAATGGCGAGATTGCGCGCAAGCGCGGCCATATGCCTCTGCGCAAGCTGTTCAAGCTCGCAGGCGAAGCCGTCCAGGCCATCAAGCCCGTGTTCATGATGAGCCCGCTGTCCGTAGCCCAGTTTCTGGAACCTGGTGCAGTCGAGTTCGATCTGCTGGTGATTGACGAAGCCAGCCAGATCGAGCCCGTGGACGCGCTGGGCGCCATCGCCCGCAGCAGGCAACTGGTGGTGGTGGGCGATGACCGGCAGTTGCCGCCCACGCGATTTTTCTCGCGCATGAGCAGCGAGCAGGACGACTTCGACGACGAGGACGAGAATGGGGACGCCAGCCAGCTCATCGCCGGAGCAGCCGATGTGGAGAGCATTCTGAGCCTGTGTCTGGCCAAGGGCATGCCCCAGCTCATGCTGCGCTGGCATTACCGCAGCCGCCACCAGTCGCTGATTGCGGTGTCCAACCAGCAGTTCTACAACAGCGGCCTCTACGTCGTGCCCAGCCCCTACACGGCCCGCTCTGGCATGGGGCTGCGCTTTCACCATCTGCCCGAAGGCCGCTTTGACAGCGGCGCCAGCCGCGTCAACCGCATCGAGGCCCAGACCATTGCGCGCG
The DNA here is from genome assembly GCF_000761245.1 of Comamonas testosteroni. GTDB lineage: Bacteria > Pseudomonadota > Gammaproteobacteria > Burkholderiales > Burkholderiaceae_C > Comamonas > Comamonas testosteroni_C. The sequence goes on from NZ_AWOR01000110.1 coordinate 170,139, forward strand.
CCATCATGCAGCACGCACAGCAGTCGCCGCAGCTCAGCCTGGGCGTGGCCGCTTTCTCGCTGCAGCAAAAAGTCGCCATTCAGGACGAGCTGGAACTGCTGCGTCGCCAGCAGCCCGAGGCCGAGTCCTTTTTTGTCGCCCATCCCAACGAACCCTTCTTCATCAAGAACCTGGAAAACGTGCAGGGCGACGAGCGCGATGTGATCTTCATCTCGGTGGCCTATGCGCGCAACGCGCAGGGCTATCTGCCCATGCGCTTCGGCCCGGTGAGTGCCGATGGAGGCGAGCGCCGCCTGAACGTGCTGATCTCGCGCGCCAAGCAGCGCTGCGAGGTGTTTTCGTCCATCACCGCCGACGATATCGATCTGGAACGCGGCAAGGGCAAGGGCGTGGCTGCGCTCAAGGTATTCCTGCAATATGCGGCCACCGGTCAGCTGGCCCTGGCCGACGTCAGCGGACGCGATCTGGAATCGCCGCTGGAGGAGGATGTGTACCAGGCGCTGACAGAGCGGGGTCTGCAGGTGCAGACTCAGATCGGCATTGCGGGCTTTTTCATCGACCTGGCCGTGGTCGACCCCGAGCAGCCTGGCCGCTATCTGCTCGGCATCGAGTGCGACGGCATGAGCTATCACCACAGCCGCAGCGCGCGCGACCGTGACCGCCTGCGCCAGTCAGTGCTGGAGAGCCAGGGCTGGACGCTGCTGCGCATCTGGGGCTGCGACTGGTTCCGCCAGCCTCGCGCCCAGACCGAGCGCGTGCTGGCGGCCGTCGAAGCTGCCAGGCAGCGCCAGGATGCCCAACCGGTTCAACCGGTAATGGCCCCCCATCAGCCACAGACAACCACAGAGGCCATAGAGCGCGCAACGCAGTCCGATGCCGCAAGCGCCGAGACGGAATCGGCCGCCGGCCCTGACGACAGCCTCTATCAGGAAGCCCGCTTCGACGTTCCAGCCGGAGAGCTGCACAACCAATCCACCGCAAAGCTGGCCCAGCTGATGCACCGGGCGGTGGAGCTGGAAGGACCGATTCATTTTGACGAGCTGGTCACCCGCATGCGTACGCTTTGGGGCCTGCAACGCGCCGGCAGCCGCGTGCGCGATGCGCTGGAGCAGGCACGCCAATCGCTGCTTGTCGACAAGGCACTGGCCGCAGAGGGGGAGTTTCTCGACCTGCCGGGGCGAGCGGTGCGGGTGCGCAATCGTGCAGAGGTAGGCTCGGCCAATCTGCGCCGCATCGATTGCCTGCCGCCAGCCGAGATCCGTGCAGCGATTGCCCAGGCCCTCAGGACCAGCCTGGGCGGCCAGCGCGATGAGCTGCCCGCTGCTGTGGCGCGGCTGCTGGGCCTGAGCGCTGTCACCGCGCCGGTGCGCGAGCTGGTGCTGACGCAGCTCGATGCGCTGCATGGCAGCGGCGCCGTGGCATTCAACGGGACACTGTATCGATTGCAGACCTGAGCCCTGAGCCCTGAGCCCTGAGTCAGCAATGAAAACGCCCTGAAGAAATTCAAGGCGTTTTCATTGCACCAGGCCACATGCCTGCACCACGCTCTGCGTCAGTGGTCGCTGCTGACCTTGTGGTCCTCGCTCTTGGCCTCCTCCATGGCCTCGGGCTCCAGCTCCTCCGCCGAACGATTCAGGTGAACAAACACCCCCCAGCCGACCATGAGCATGCCGACGGCGATGACCAAGGCAGCGGAATACAGCAGCTTCTCGGGCTGCTCCTGGGCCTTGAAGGTGGCAACCAATCCCTCGATGGCAAGAGCGACCACCAGCACCACCATAAAGCGCGAGAGAAAGCGACGCACTCTTGTCGGGCCGCTGATATGGGCGTCGCGCACCACCTCCTCTTCAATCACTGTCTGGGAAATCTGCAGAGCCACCACGCCTGAGGCCAGAATGCCCAGAGCCTCCACCACATGCAGTGTGGCCTCCGGCTGCAGGCCAGCAGCAATCACGGCCCAGGCCTTGGTGACGGCCATCCAGATCAGGCACAACGCCGCCAGGCCGAACAGCAGGGCTATCAGCGAATGGGCCAGGATGTAGAGCCAGTGAACAAACTTCATGAGCAACTCCAAGACCGTGTTTACGATTCATCGCCGTCCATGCTTGCAGACTTGATCTGGCCGCCTCGTAGGACAGTCAAGAAACCTGCTGACTCAATGCAAAGAGCGCCCTGTTTGCCCCGGGCACACCCCAAATCTGCCTACCATTGGCATATGCCTCGCCAGAACACCAGTCCCGCAGAGTTTCCGCCCGCCATTCTTTTGCAGATAACGCAGCTGGCCCAGCACATCGTGGCCCAGCGCAAGAGTCGGGGAGAAACACAGACGCAGTGGGCGCAGCGGCTGGGTATTTCCCAGCCCACCATGGCACGCATAGAGCGCGGCGACCCGGCCGTTGCCATGGCGACCTATGTGTCCTGCCTGTGGCAGCTCAATCCCGAGCTGGATCTGACCCGGCTGCTCGCCCCCAAGGCTCCAGCGCTGGCACCCGCATCCCGCTCGGATGCACCCTGCCTCGACAGGAAAAGAGCTGCGACGCCAAAGAGGGCCAAGTCCGCCGCCGAACCTGCCATCAAGACCGAGAACCACGATGAGCAACAGGCTCAGATCGAGCGCAATTTTGCTGCCGCCAAGGCCGCTCTGGATTTCTTCAAAAGCCCTCTGTTCTGATCGGCTTGCCTAATAACCGGCTGCCTGCGACAGGATGCCGCGAGCCCATCAGTCCCCGAACCGCTCCCGGTAAGCGACAGGTGTGATACCCAGCTTGCGCACGAACAGATGTCTCAGCGCCTGCTCGGAGCCGAGGCCGACCTTGGCGGCCACGGTCTTGAGGGGCACAGAGCCAAGATTCTCCAGCAGCTGCTTGGCCCGCTCCAGGCGAGCGTTTTCCACAAAGCTGCTGGGACTGCAGCCGGTCTCCTGCTGAAAGACGCGGCGAAAGTTGCGCTCGCTCATCGCCGCCTTGCCCGCCAGCAGCGCCAGCGGCATGGGCTGGTCCAGATGCTCCAGCACCCACTGCTGGGCAGCCTGCACTGCGCTGTGCTGCGTGGCCTGTGCTGCCAGGGATACGCTGAACTGCGACTGACCGCCGGGGCGTTTGAGGTACATGACCAGGTCGCGCGCCACCTGCAGTGCCAGCGCATGGCCGAAATCATGCTCAACCACCGCCAGCGCCAGATCAATGCCGGCAGTGACGCCGGCCGAAGTCCAGAGCTGACGCATGCCGTCGCTGTCCTTGATTTCATCGCACACATAGATTGCATCGGCATCCACCTGCACCCGCGGATAGCGCTGGGCAAGCGCCCCGGCCACACTCCAGTGCGTCGCCGCTCGGCGATCATCGAGCAAACCGGCTGCCGCCAGAAAAAAGCTGCCGCTGCACAGCGCGATCATGCGCCCGACCCCGGGAGCCACTCGCGCCACCCAGTCCACCAGCTCGGGCGAGGCCGCCAGCACCTGCTCGATATGGCGCGCGCCCACCAGCAGCACCGTGCAGCCCGTGCCCTCGGCCTCGACCTGCGCCAGAGTATGGCTGGCCTGCAAGCCCATCAAGGTATCCGAAGGCACCAGACCGGCCTGTGAGGCCACCACCCGCACCGCATATCCGTCAGGCAGGCCTTTGTGCCGCAGATGCACATTGGCATAGTCAAACACGGACATGGGACCTATGGCCTCCAGCGCCTTGAAGCCGGGGTAGACAACCAGATCGACGCGGTGGGCGCCAGCGTGATGGTGTTCCATACAAAAATCAGAGCAGTTCGAGCATATACAACCAGCGCTGCAGGCACTTGCAGCGCACAGGCCTAGACTATACGCAAGCCCTCCGGGCACCTGGTTCTGGCAGGTGCATCCACTGCTAAAGTCCGGGGCTTCTGCCCCTTTTTCTGCCCATGATTCCTGGACCTCTTTTCACCCTGCCCATGTTGCTGCTGCTGCTCGCCCCCCTGGTGGCAGCCGGCCTGAGCCTGTGGCTGCTGCTGCGCGGGCTGTTTTGGTGGCTGCGCCATAGGCACACACCCGCCTCTGAACGCCCGCCGTTCTGGCACTGGCCCATCGTGGTGGTGGCGATATTGGCCCTGGCCGGCGATCTATGGGGCCTGGTGCTGGCGCGCAAGCTGGTGCAGATTGAAGAGGCCGTGACGCTGCGGGCCCACTATCGCGAGAGCCGACAGCGCTTTGTGCTGCCCGAGGACTTCCGCTATGGCGAGCTGCTATTTCCCAAAGGCACCCTGATCAATCGCTACGACGCCTTTGACAACGGCGAGCGCCAGCGACCGCTTGGTCTGCGAGGACTGAGTGCGGCGCGCTTTACGCAGCCGGTCCAGATCGCGGGCGCCTGGGTCAGCGCCATCGGCAACGACGCGTTGGAGCTGGCCCGCGACCAGCGCCTCGGCCCGGTATTCCACTTCGACCCCGACGCCAAGCAGGGTTATGGCGCCTGGGTGGTCGACCCGAAGCGCCCCTATCTGGAATGCCGCAAGGGCGATATCGCCAGCCTGCATGTGCCCTTGATCGACTATGACATCCAGGCCGAGTTTCTGGTCGGATCCCCTGACGGCCCCAAGGCGCGCTACCGTCCCAGTCAATGGGGGTTCATCGATTGCCAGGAGGGCAAGCCCGCCATCGAGGTGCAGCCGGCCTATGACGGCCCGGCGCCACCTGACTCACACCTGCCGGTATGGGGGACGCTGATACCGAATGAGGATTGATCTGGAGACGCCAGGCGCACCAATGCGCTCTGCGCCGCCCGGGATGATCCGACTCGGGTGTGGCGACCAGATCTCCCTCGCCCTTTGTCTGTGACGAGGCCAACCCGCTTCATGGCCACATTTGCTGATGCGGTCAACACACCCAAGCGGGCTTGGGCTTGATGACAGACCTGAGGAGCAGCCCTTTTTGCAAAGGAGCTACCCAATCAACCTCGCGGAATCAGCCGACTCATACGCAATGCCGGGCAATGTCGGGCAATGCCGGCCAGTGCCGGGCAGTGCCGAAAATTTCAAGGCTGCAGCGCATGCTGCCTGAACCGCCCGCAAGAACGCGGTCAAGTTGCGGGTGATGCTCAAGGGTCCACCAGCGGCAGGATGGACGCTGGCCATGCCGCCCCGATGATGGCGGCCTCAGCCGGAGTGCAAAGCGGCTGATCAGGATTCATGGCATCGTCAGCCGACGAAAGACGATCCAGCGAACCGTGTGACATTCGGCCAAAGAGCCGCCATCTGCGGCCACGAATTTCCACATGGCTGCGGGATCGCCTACATTCACACTTCACAACCGGTACGCCCAGCCAGGCCTCGGCCCCGCCCCGGGCAGCCACCGCATCCTCAGCCTTCCAAGAAAGACCTGCCCATGAAATCCCGCGCCGCCGTAGCCTTCAAAGCCGGAGAACCCCTGCAAATCGTCGAGATCGACGTCGCGCCGCCCAAGGCTGGCGAGGTGCTGGTCAAGATCACCCATACCGGCGTCTGTCACACCGACGCCTTCACGCTCAGCGGTGACGACCCCGAAGGCATCTTCCCCGCCGTGCTGGGCCACGAAGGCGCGGGCATCGTGGTGGAAGTGGGCGAAGGCGTGACCAGCGTCCAGCCCGGCGACCATGTGATTCCGCTGTATACCGCCGAATGCGGCGAATGCCTGTTCTGCAAGAGCGGCAAGACCAATCTGTGCGTGGCCGTGCGCGCCACCCAGGGCAAGGGCGTGATGCCCGACGGCACGACACGCTTCAGCTACAAGGGCGAGCCCATCTATCACTACATGGGCTGCTCGACCTTCAGCGAATACACCGTGGTTGCCGCCGTCTCGCTGGCCAAGGTCAACCCCGATGCCAACCCCGAGCAGGTCTGCCTGCTGGGCTGCGGCGTGACCACCGGTCTGGGCGCGGTCAAGAATACCGCCAAGGTGCAGGAAGGCGACACCGTGGCCGTGTTCGGCCTGGGCGGCATCGGCCTGGCCGTGATCCAGGGTGCCAAGCTGGCCAAGGCCGGCCGCATCATCGCCGTCGACACCAACCCCGGCAAGTTCGACCTGGCCAGGACCTTTGGCGCCACCGACTGCGTGAACCCCAAGGACTCCGACAAGCCCATCCAGCAAGTCATCGTCGAGATGACGGGCTGGGGCGTGGATCACAGCTTTGAATGCATCGGCAATGTGGAAGTGATGCGCGCGGCACTGGAATGCGCCCACCGCGGCTGGGGCCAGTCGGTCATCATCGGCGTGGCCGGTGCCGGCCAGGAAATCAAGACCCGCCCCTTCCAGCTGGTGACAGGGCGCAAGTGGCTGGGTACGGCCTTTGGCGGTGTCAAGGGCCGCAGCGAGCTGCCCGGCATGGTGGAAGATGCCATGGCCGGCAAGATTCAGCTCGAGCCCTTCGTCACCCACACCATGGGCCTGAAGCACATCAACGAAGCGTTTGAGCTGATGCACGAAGGCAAGTCGATTCGTAGCGTTGTTAACTACGCTGACGCGCAGTAACACCCCTGAGGCGCTGCGCCTGGGCGGCCCGCGCCTTTCCCTTCTGTCTTCGGGAGGGGGACGACAGCATCGCTGCCGGGCGGCGGGGCCGCCCAGGCCCTTGCTTGCTGTCCCTTACTTAGGATGTGCCAGTTTTAGTGCCATATCCTGTACTTTAAATTTCATAGCTGCTTGCACATGCATTGAGCGGCTTTCAGATACAAAACTGCTGCAAACGCTTTATAAATAAGCGCTGGCAGCTTTTCTTTTAGGAGTACGCGCCATGGAACTCAAGAACGCCCACGCCTGCTTTGGTGGCGCTCAGCGCTATTACGAACACCATAGTTCCGAGATCGGCCTGGCCATGAAGTTCTCGGTCTATCTGCCGCCCAAGGCCGTGATGGGCGAGAAGGTGCCGGCCCTGCTCTATCTGGCCGGCCTGACCTGTACCGAAGAAACCTTCATGATCAAGGCCGGAGCCCAGCGCCTGGCCTCCGAACTCAATATCGCACTGATCTGCCCCGATACCAGCCCGCGCGGCGCAGGCCTGGCGGGCGAGGCCGACAGTTGGGACTTTGGCGTGGGCGCCGGTTTTTACCTGGACGCGACCACCAGGCCCTGGGCGCTGCACTGGCGCATGGAAAGCTACATCCTCAACGACCTGCTGCCCCTGATCGGCAGCAAGCTGCCCGTGGACTTGCAGCGTCTGGGCATCTTCGGCCACAGCATGGGCGGCCACGGCGCGCTGACCCTGGCGCTGCGCCACCCCGGCCGGTTCAAGTCGGTCTCGGCCTTTGCACCGATTGCCAACCCCATCAACTGCCCCTGGGGCCACAAGGCGTTCGGCGGCTATCTGGGCGACGACAAGGCCGAATGGGCCAGGCATGACGCCAGCGAGCTGATGAGCGCGCAAGCTTCTGCCCCCTTCCCCGCAGGCATCCTCATCGACCAGGGCCTGGCCGACAAGTTCCTGATCGAAAAGCAATTGCTGCCCGAGGCCTTCGAAGCCGCCTGCGCCCAGGCCGCCCAGCCGCTCAAGCTGCGCCGGCATGCGGGCTACGACCATGGCTACTATTTCATCCAGAGCTTTGTCGACGACCACCTGCGCCATCATGCGCAGCAACTGGGCGCCTGATTCTTTGGAACGGGTTCGCGCGGCCGAGACTGCCCGGCCATAGCTGTCACCCCACACCGGCAAAAGCCGCCTGACGGCGGTTTCTCCTTGATGCGGCCCGGCGCCCGATCAGTCCTCGGAGCGCTCCGATCTTCTCGCGTGCCGCTGCTGCTCGCGCTCATCGGCACGCTGGGTCTGTACATACAGCTGCTCCACCTGTTCGCGCGCCCAGGGCGTCTTGCGCAGAAACTTCAGGCTCGAGGAGATGCTGGGATCCAGATTGAAGCAGCGCACGGGCACGCGGCGCCCCAGTTCGCGCCAGCCGTAGTAATCCACCAGATCGGTAACGATGCGCTCAAGCGTCAGCCCATGCAGCGGGTTGCGCGGTTGTTCTTGGGAAGTCATCAGCGCATTGTCGGGGAATCGCTGCACAAGCGTCTGCTCCGGGGGCAAGCGCCAGGCTGCACAGGCCACAGTGCCCCTCTCCTGCCCAGCCGGGGACATATCAAGTGCGCCACGCCAATGACATGGATTTGGCTTTCCTGCGCAGCGACAAGAGATCACACTTTTGACAACCGGCCTGAGCGGCGGCCAGCCGCAGCGGGCGCGAACGCAGTTTCGCCTCAATGGCCGTGACGAGGCGTGAAGGAGCATCGGATGTCCAACCAACAGCAAGTCCCCGAAACCCGGGGGGTGGCAGTGCAAATGCTGGCCACGCTCGACCTCGGCCCCGAGATCGAAGGCATGGCGGGACGCCAGCTTCGCATGCGTCTGGTGACCATGGCGCCAGGCGGCGTGTTCGGCCCGGTTCACGACCACAGGGACAGACCCGGCATGGTCTATATCCTCGAAGGATGCATCACCGACCATAGAGATGGCGTGGCCACCGACTATGGCCCGGGCGTGGGCTGGCCCGAAGACAGAAACACCACGCACTGGCTGGAAAACCGTTGCACCGTGACGGCGGTGGAAATATCGGTAGACATCATCAGGCTGCAGCCAGGGGCGAACTAGGCGCTTCACGCCGGCGGCTGGCACCGCCTTGCTGCAGCCAGCTCAGGTGGCGCGTGGCGCCTGCACCTCGTAGAGCTTCAGATCCCGCTGCCCGATGCCCAAAGCCGGCCAGGCGGCACGCCAGGCCTGGATATGCGCGGATGCGAAATGTGCATCCAGCGCCGCCTGATCCGCCCACAGCTCCTTCACATGGATCAGCCCCGGCACCAGCACATCCTCGGCATATCCGTACTCGAGACAGCCGGGCTCCGCACGCGAGGCGTCCACCATGGCACGCATGGCGGGCCGGGCAAGGGCCAGATTCTCGGATGGCAAACGCACCGTACCCACGATCAACAGCATGTCTTCTCCCCTTCAGCACAGGCAAACATCGTAGCAAGCAGCGCACACTCACCCTGCCCCGGACGCAAAAAAGGGAGGGCCATGCCCTCCCTGAAACACCTTCCAGGCGTTGATGCTGCTCAGCAGCCCTGGGTCACAGACTCTCAGGCCCGCATGAAAGACTCGAAATAGGCACTCAGTGCAGCGTGGTCGCCCAAGGGCAGCACCTGGGCCACATACTGGTCGGGACGCACCACCACCAGAGCGCCCCGCTGGCGGTCGATGCCGCGCAACTCGAAGATGTCCTGGCCGGCATTCTTCAGATCGGGGCTGAACACCTTTTCATAGTCGATCATTCCCAACTGGCCCTTGGGAGGCAGCAGCAAGGCGGGCAGCGTCTCCAGCGCCACCTCGGTATAGGCCTGCGGGAAGATGGCACGCAGATCGAAGATGCTGTCGATATCCTGGCCGGCCGGCGTGAAGCGGCGCAGCGGCGATGCCGCGTCGCCCTCCAGGAAGCGACACAGCGCCAGCAGGCCGGATTCGGGCTGCGCCAGGTCGTTCTGGCCTGCAAACGCATACAGGCGCCAGCGGCCATCGGCCTTGCCGCAGTGGCCCAGCTGCACGGGCTTGGCGTCCGAAACGCGCACCACCGGCGCGGAATGGAAGCGCATGCCCACCGTGAAGCCGCTGGCCAGTGCCTGATGCGAGGCCTGCCCCGTCAGCAGCGAGGGAGCATAGTGCGTGCCCACGCCGGCCGTGAAGCGGCCGTGCTGCTCGAAGTACTTCTGGAACTCCTTGGGGTCCACGCCGCCCTGGCCGCCTTCCCTGGCCGGGTCGCTGAACATCTTGGCCCATTCGCGGTCAAAGTCGATCAGTTGCTGGGCCACGACCTGGCGCTCGGAGGAATAGGTGTGCAGCAGCTCGGGCGCACATTGCTTGCGCAGCACGGCGGCCAGCTTCCAGCCCAGGTTGAAGCTGTCCTGCATGGAGAAATTCATGCCCTGGCCGGCCTTGGGGCTGTGGGTGTGACAGGCATCGCCGGCGATGAAGACGCGCGGCAAGGGAGAGTCCGGGGTGGCCACGGCATCAGCCACATCGTCATATTTGGCGCAGATGCGCTGGCCGATCTCGTACACCGACCACCAGGGCACATTCTTGACTTCGAGCTTGTAGGGATGGAGCACGCGCTGGGCGGTTGCTATCAGCTGCTCCACCGTGATGTTGCGGCTGGCCACGCGTTCGTCGGCATCGAGCTTGTCCATCTCCACATAAAAGCGCACCAGGTGACCGCCTTCGCGCGGGATGATGAGCACATTGCCCTGCTCGGACTGAATGGCCACCTTGTAGCGCACATCGGGGAAGTCCGTCACGGCCAGCACATCCATCACGCCCCAGGCCTGATTGGCCGAATCGCCGACCAGCTGGCGGCCGATGGCCCGGCGCACATTGCTGCGCGCGCCGTCGCAGCCCACCACATAGCGGGCCTGCACGGTTTCGATCTGACCGGCATGGGCGCCGTCGCAGCGCTCCAGCGTCACGGTGACCGGATAGTCCGCTGCGCCGCGGTCGACCTTCACATCCAGCACGCGGCGAGCGTAGTGCGGCTGCAGACGGCTGGGCGAGTTGCGCATGCGCTCCAGATAGTGGTCGTGCACGCGAGCCTGGTTCAGGATGACGTGGGGAAACTCGGACAGACCGTCTTCCGTGTCCTGCACCCGGCCATGGCGGGCGATGCGGCCGGGCTGGCCGGGGTCGGGCTTCCAGAAAGTGACGTCGTTGATCCAGCAAGCCTCCTTGAGTATGGAGTCGGCGAACTCGAAGGCCTCGAACATTTCCATGGTGCGGCAGGCAATGCCGTCGGCCTGGCCCAGCTCCATCGGACCTTCCTTTTGTTCCACGATGCAGGTGCGGATATCGGGGAAGGCCGCCAGCTGCGCGGCCAGCGTCAAGCCGGCAGGGCCGCAGCCCACGATCAGCACATCAACCTGCGAGGGAACGGCCTCGGTATGGGCATGAGCCAGCGGCGAAGCTGGAGCGATCAAGGGGTTGCCAGGACGAAAACCGTTCAAATGAAACTGCATGGAGGCCTCAAGTTCTTCAAGTGCACAAACGCCAGTGTCTGCACAATCAGTATGCACACATATAGTATGTACACACACCAAATGCATGCATCGTATTATCCGAACCTTGAAATGCCAACCCCACCTAGGGAAAACCATGATTAACTCTGCACTGCCAAACGCTGCCTCAGACAGCGCCAGCAGCCCCTCCTTGTTTCCACGCCTGGAGGTCGAGACCTTTCCCGGCCACGGCATACGCCGCCTGCAGCAAGTGGCAGTGGCCGTGTTCAGCCAGGCCACGGAAGCCTGGGGCGTGACGCCGCTGCAATTTGCCGTGCTGCAAAAACTGGTGCATCTGCCGGGCATCGACCAGCGCACGCTGAGCATGGAAGTGGGCTTTGACAAATCCACCATCGGCGGCGTGATCGACCGCCTGGAAGCACGTGGCCTGCTGCAGCGCCAGCACACCGCCAAGGATCGCCGCGTGCGTCTGCTGTCCCTGACACCCGAGGGCCAGGCCCTGCTGGCCGACGCCGGCCCGTCCGTGCTGCAAGCCCAGCAGCAGATGCTGGAGCCGCTGAGCGAGAGCGAACGCGAGCTCTTCACACAGTTGATGCGCAAGGTCATCGAGCATCACGAGCAGCTCGATCCCGTGGCGCAAACGCCCGCGGGCTGAGCCCCAATCGCACAAAAAAGCCCCGGGCCATCAGGCCTGGGGCTTGGCTGTTCGGTGCCGGGCTCGCAACCGGGCATGCGAGCTCCCGAACCGCGTCCTAGAACGGCATTTTTCCGGCACGCATCTCGGAGGCGATCTGCACCAGCACGGCCGGCAGATCGGCCACGCTGCGCACCACATAGTGGGCTCCGGCCTTTTTGAGCTTGGCTTCGGCTGCAGCGACACGGGCCTCGACCTCTTGCTCGGGTGCCCTGGCAAATTCCTGCACGCTATAGCCGACCTCGTTGCCCGACAGGCTCAGGCCCACCGTCCACATGCCTGCGCGCAGACCTTCCTCGATGCCGGGCACGGTGTCGTCCACCTTCACGCAGGCACGCACATCGCCAATGCCCAGCGCCAGCACATTGGCCAGTGCCATGAAGGGGCCGGGGCGACCGCCGGCTTCGAGCTCGTCGCCGGCCACCACATAGTCGGGCTTGAGACCTGCGCCTTCGGCCTGCGGCAGCAACTGGTTGAGCACCTCGCGCGGATAGCCCGAGCAGGAGCCGACCTTCAGGCCCTGGGCGCGCAGCCATTGCAGCGTCTGCACAGCGCCTTCGATGGGGGCAGAGAACTCGCCCACCTTGGCAATCTGCAAAGGCATGAAGCGCGCGTAGATGGCATCCACATCCTCGTTGGTCGGTGCACGGCCAAAAGCGGTCTGCCACTGCGCAGCAATGCTTTCATCCTGCAGCAGCTGATGGATATGGTCCCATTTGGACAGGCCCATGGGGCCGCGTGCCTGGGCCAGGGTGATGCTGATGCCGAAGCTGGCAAAGGCTTCGACAAAAATCTGCGTGGGTGCGAGCGAGCCAAAGTCCACCAGCGTGCCGGCCCAGTCGAAGATGACGGCTTGCAGCGGTGACAGATCGGCAGAGGGTTGTGACAGGGCCTGGGTTTCAGCTTGAGCGATGGAGTTCATGGTTTTCAGTGGAGGCTTGAACAGGATGGAAAGCGAAAAGGTGTAGACCTTCCGGTACTCAGCTCAGAGAGCGAATGAAGTTGCGCCCGCGCGGTCCGCTGGCGGCTTTTTGCACCATGGCGCTCCAGGCCCGGGGCTGCACGCCATAGTGGGCCGGATCGGTGGCAACGCCAAGCCCTTGCAGAACGCTGCGCAGACGTTCGATGGCTGTGGCTGGCGTGCTGGCATCGAAGATGGAGAGCAAGGCCGCATCTGCCGCAGCGTCTGCGCCCAGCGCCATCTCCAGCACCAGGGGCAGACTGAACGAGCAGGCCAGGCCGTGCGGCACGCCATGCTGCAGCGTGATGTCGTAGGACAGCGAATGCGCCAGAGCAGTCTTGGTGTTGGAAAAAGCCAGGCCGGCCATCAGCGCTGCCTCGGCCATCTCGCTGCGCAGCTGTGGGTTATCCAGATCCTGCATCAGCGCGGGCAGCGTGGCCAGGGTGCGGCGGGCCGACTGCACGGCCAGCGCCATGGACACCGGGTTGCGGTTCACATTCCAGATGGATTCCAGCGCATGCGACAACGCATCCAGCCCCGAGGCCAGGGTGGCGCCTGCCGGCAGGCTGGTCATCAGCTCGGCATCGATCACCGCCGCCTCGGGCCAGGTGCAGGACTGGTGCAGCGAATATTTCTGGCCGGCGGCCTGATCCCAGATCGTGGCCCAGGGCGTGACTTCACTGCCTGTTCCGGCCGTGGTGGGGATGGCGATCAAGGCCTTGTGCCCTCCCAGCCCCAACTGGCCGCCCTGCTTGAGCAGCGCCAGCAGATCGGCAAACCGGCCAGCTGGCGTGTGGCAGATCAAGGCCTTGGCTGAGTCGATGGCGCTGCCGCCGCCCAGGGCCACGATCACGGGCACCTCGGCATGGTCACGCTGCACCTGCTCGTACAGCGGCGCCAGCCACTGCACATCGGGGTTGGGAGCAATGCTGTCGATCACGCCGCGCAGTTGCGCTCCCAGCAGCTGGCGCATGCGCTGCACCAAGCCCAGGCTTTCGGCCTCGGGGAAGGTGACCAGCAGGCAGCTGCGCCCGGCCAGCAGGGCCGGCAACTGATCGAGACTGTTGCGACCCACGCTGATGTGTACGGGGTTGTGATAGGTCCACACGGGAAGTCCCTTTGAGGTTTTTTGAGCGAAATCAGCCCTTAACGCTTATGCAAAAAGCGCCAACAGCTCATATTTTTGATTTTTCAAGGACTGCGGCGCACGTCGGCACCGCAGCGAAATCAGTGGCGAGCGCCCTGCTGTATGCGGCTGCGCAGCCAGTTGGATGCCATGTCGGCGGCAATCACCATCACCGTGATGACGATGATGCAGGTCGCGGTCTCCTGGTAGCGGAACAGCTTGAGGCTGCTGACCAGCTCGAAGCCCAGACCGCCCGCGCCCACCATGCCCAGCACGGTGGCCGAACGCAGATTGACTTCAAAGCGGTAGAGCACCACGGCAATCCAGGCGGTGATGACCTGGGGCACCACGCCGAAGGCGATGATCTGCAGCTGGCTGGCACCGGCGCTGCGCAGGGCCTGCAGCGGCCCGTCGTCGATCTCCTCGATGGCTTCGGCAAAGAACTTGGCCAGCATGCCCATTCCATGCAGGGCCAGGGCCAGCACGCCGGGGAAAGGGCCCAGGCCCACGGCCGAGACAAACACCAGCGCCAGAATCAGCTCGTTGATGCTGCGGATCACATTGAGAAACTGGCGCGTGATGCGACGCAGCCAATGCCAGCCGTGCAGATTGCCGGCCGCGACAAAGGACAGCGGAAGCGCCAGAATCACGCTGAGCAAAGTACCCCAGATGGCGATCTGTATCGTCTCCAGCGCCGGTGCCCACAGGCGCGGCAGCATGCTCCAGTCGGGCGGCACCGAACGCGAAAGAAAGTCGCCAATCTGCGGCATGCCGCCCGCCAGCTCGCTCCAGCTCATCTGCGCGCCTGCTGCGCTCCATTGCAGCACCCAGGCGATGACCAGGGCCAGCGCGGCATAGCCCAGCCAGCCGCTCTTGCCTTGCGGGCGTGCGGCCGTCCATTGCCAGCGGTCTGGCGTGTGCTTCAAACTGTGGCTGCTCATTGCATACCTCCTGCGGCTGCGGCTGGCGACATCACCCCTGGCAGCCAGTTGCCGGCTGCGGTGCTGCTGACATGCAGCGCGCTGCCCTGCTCTGCCGCATGTCCGGCGGGCTGAGGCTCGCCGCTGTAGATGGCGTTGAGCGCGGCCTCGTCCAGCATCGCCGGCGCGCCGTCGAACACCATGCGCCCCTGAGACAGGCCGACGATGCGATCGCCAAACTCCCGCGCGTAATCGACCTGGTGCAGATTGCAGACCACGGCAATGCCCAGCTCGCGCGTGGCATCGCGCAGATACTGCAGCACGCTGCGCGCGGTCTTGGGATCCAGGCTGGCCACGGGCTCGTCGGCCAGAATTACCTGCGGCTGCTGCGCCAGGGCACGGGCAATGCCCACGCGCTGCATCTGCCCGCCCGAGAGTGCCTCGGTGCGCTCATCGGCCTTGTGGGCCAGTCCCACGCGCTGCAGGCAGGCGTCGGCCAGTGCGATATCGCTTTGCTTGAACAGCTGCAGCACCGAGGCCAGCGTGCCGACCTGACCCAGCCGCCCCGTGAGCACGTTCTTGCGCACCGACAGGCGCGGCACCAGATTGTGGTGCTGGAAGACCATGGCCACATGGCGGGCCAGCTCGCGGCGCGAGTGCCTACGCATCAGGTCGATGCCGCCCACCTGCAGCTGGCCGCTGTCGGGCTGGTTCAGCCCGTTCATGCAGCGCAGCAAGGTGGACTTTCCCGCCCCCGACAGGCCCAGCATGACGACGAACTCGCCGGCCTTCACATCCATGTCTATGCCATGCAGCACATGGTTGCTGCCATAGCTTTTGCGCAGATTGCGGATGCTGATCATTTCATCTTCCCGAGGTCCAGATTCAGTGCCTTGGCGGTCTGGCGCACCACGTCGTAGGCCTGATCGTTGGTGGGCGCAAAACCGTTGAGCTCGCCACGATCGCCCCAGGGCAGGCCCTTGATCTCGGCCAGTGCCGCTGCCACCTTCTTCTTGGTGGCTTCGTCGAGGTTCTTGCGCCAGGCCATGGGCGACTCGGGGATGTCCTTGGAGCGCCAGATGACCTGGAAATCCTCGGCCTTCACATGGCCCTTGGCCACTGCCGTCTGGAAGATGGGATCGGCCACGGCCGCTGCATCCACCTTGCCGTTGGCCACGGCCATGATGCTGGCGTCGTGCGAGCCCGAGAAGATCACGCGGGAGAAGTACTTGTCGGTATCGATGCCCTCGCCCTTGAGGCCGGCCTTGGGAAACAGATGGCCCGATGCCGAGCTGGGATCGACAAAGGCAAAGGTCTTGCCCTGCAGCTGGGGCACGGTGCCCAGGCCCTTGTCCTTTTTGCTGATGATGATGCTGTTGTACGAGCTCTTGCCGGACTTCTTGGCCACGGGAATGGCAAAGGCCTCGGCATTTGCCAGCTGGCTGGCCAGCACATAGGAGAAGGGCCCGAAATAGGCCACGTCGATCTTGCCCGAGCGCATGGCCTCTATCACGCCGTTGTAGTCATTGGCCACAAAGGGCTTGATCTTCAGGCCGGTCTTGGCGGCCAGCTGGTCCATCACCTGCTGGCTGGCGCGCATCATGGCCTGGGCGTCCTCGGAGGGGATCAGGCCCACGCGCAGCTCGGTGGGCTGTTGCGCCATGACGCCGGTGGTGGCGGCAAGCGTCAGGCTGGCGGCTGCGGCCTTGAGCCAGGTTTTGCGGGTCATCGTCATGGATTTCATCCTTTGCAAGTGCGTCTGTGGAGTGCGGCTGGGCTGCCGCCATCGCACCGTCATTGCAGTGCGTTGACGCAAATATTAGGGACGACATATGACTGTCATGTGAAGGTTTCAGAATCAGTTTTGACAGCTTCCATAGATCAAACCTTGAGATGAAACCTGCATGAGCACCGCCCGCTACCGAGCCTTTATCGCCGTGGCCCAACAAGGCAGCCTGAGCGCAGCCGCCCGCGCCCTGGGCGTCAGCCAGCCCACGGTCTCCAGCCAGATCGCCACGCTGGAGCGGCAAAGCCAGATCGAGCTCTTCCATCGCCAGGGCTATCGCATGACGCTCACTGGCGCCGGCCACAAGCTCATGACGCTGGCGCAGAAGCTGCTCGTACTGGAGGCTGAAACCGAGTTCTTTCTGCGCGACTCGGGCCAGCTCAACCAGGGCGAACTCAAGATCGGCGCTGTGGGGCCGTTTCATGTGATCGAGATGGTGGCTGCCTACAGCGCCCGCCATCCCGGCATGAAGCTGTCGATCCGCATGGGCAACTCGCAGCAGGTGCTGCATGATCTGGAGAACTACACCACCGATGTCGCGGTACTGGCCGGTCTGTATGACAGGCCCGAGCTGCGGGCGCGCGAATATGCACGCCACGCCATCATCTTGTTTGCCCATGTCGATCACCCGCTGGCAAGGCGCGAGCAGGTCGAGCTTGGCGAGCTGCACGGCCTGCCGCTCTTGCTGCGCGAGCAAGGCTCGACCACGCGCACGGCCATAGAGGCAGCACTGCAGGCGGCCGGTGTGAAGCCCCTCACCCAACTGGAGATCGGCAGCCGCGAGGCCATACGCGAGGCCGTGGCGCGCGGCCTGGGCATCGGTGCCGTGTCCGAGGCCGAATTCATTGCCGACCCGCGCTTCAGGCCCGTGCGTATTGCCGGCGACCCGGCCAGCACCACAACCTATGTCTACTGCATGAAGGAGCGCAGCGAAAGTCTGCTGGTGCGATCTTTCTTCAAGGCCATTGAAGGTAACGGTGGCCCCGATCTGACCGCTGTCCGGCAGACCGCTCCAAAACCCTTGAACGCCCCAACGGCCAAGAAGCTGGCGTAATTCGTCAAACCCTCTGCCCTCCTTGCGCCGAGAATTTTTGACAGCGCTGCTCGGGCAGTCAGCTCCCCGCCGGCGACAGGGCTGCAGATTTGCCCTCGACAAAGCACTCTGCGCAGAGCGTTCATGGACGCAGCGGACAGGCTGCCGGGCAGTCAAAACAGAGGAGACAAAGATGAAGCAAACCATGCCCTGGAGGGCCATTGCACTGACAAGCTGCCTGAGCCTGAGTGCTGCCACCATGCCGTTGACAGCCAATGCTCAGCAAGCGCCCTGGCCCGCCAAGCCCATACGCCTGGTGGTCGGCGGCCCGGCCGGCGGCAATGCCGACTCGCTGGCGCGCCTGCTGGCCGACGGCATGCAAAAGCAGCTGGGCAAGCCGGTGATTGTCGAATCCAAACCCGGCGCTGCCGGCGTACTGGCCGTCAACGACCTGCTCGCCAACGGCAAGGATGCCCATACGTTCTTGCTGATCCAGGGCGGCATCGTCAGCGAGACGCCGCTGGCCTACAAGGTCAGCTATCAGCCTTTCAAGGATCTGAAGCCACTGGCCCAGCTCAGCCGCAACGGCCTGGTGCTGATTGCCAACAAGGACTTCCCGGCCAGCAATCTGCAGCAGCTAGCCGACTACGGCAAAAAGCAGTCCGACGGACTGGACTTTGCCTCGTATGCCACGGGCATGCGCGGCCATACCTCGGGCATGCTGCTGGGACAGTTGCTCAATATCAAGATGAAGCACCTGGGCTACAAGGGCTCTCCCCCGGCGCTCAGCGACCTCATGGGCGGCCATGTGCCGCTGATGATGGACGGGCTCACCACCGCCCTGCCGCTGATCAAGGCCGGCAAGGTCAAGCCGCTGGCCGTGAACTACCCCGCGCGCATGGTGCAACTGCCCGATGTGCCCACCTTCAAGGAACTGGGCTACCCGCAGCTGTCCGAGGTGAGCTGGTTCGGCGTCTGGTCGCGTCCCGATATCCCTGCCGATGTGCAGGCCAGGGTCAGAGAGATCGCGCTGCAGTATTTCAAGCAGCCCCAGATCGAAGCCAGGCTCAGGGACATGGGCATGGAGTCGGGCACCGACGCACCCCCGGAAGCGCTGATGAGCGAACTGCAGAAGGCCTTTCAGCGCCAGCAGGCCTTGCTCAAATCAATTGACTACCAGCCTCAGTAAACAGTTCAGGTGCCCAAAAGGCCGGAGTCACGCCAGATTCCGGCTTTTTTTGCAGCTGGGCAGCTGCAGCTCACTGCGTCGACCCGTTCCGGGCCGGCACGCAACGGAATGAGACGAAACATCAGAAAAGACTTTGCTGCGGCGACAGCAAGGAATGATGGTACTGATCGCAGTCCAGTTGCACGCGCTCACGATTCAGCCCAAGCTTGCGGCAGGCCAGTGCAAAGCGTTGCGCCAGCATATCGGCCCAGGCGCCTGCTCCCTTCATGCGCTGGCCAAATCTGCTGTTGTAGACCTTGCCCTCGGCTCTGCCCGCTTCGCTGATCCCATGCAGATCTCGCACACGCTCCATCACGCGTTGGGCGCGCTCGGGATAGTGCAGCATCAGCCATTCATTGAACAGCGGAGCCACTTCCCACGGCAGACGCAGTACTGCATAAAAAGCCTGTCTTGCACCGGCCTCGCTGGCTGCGGCCAGCACCTGCTCCATATCGTCGTTCAGGAACGGAATCTGCGGTGCCAGGCTGACGCCTACGGGTATGCCTGCCTCGCTCAGGGTCCGAATCATGCGCAGCCGCCGATGCGGCGCAGCGGCGCGTGGCTCCAGCTGCCGGGCCAGCTCGGGCTGCAAGGTGGTCAGCGTCACATAAACGGCCACCAGATGCTGCTGTGCCAGCGGCACCAGCAAATCAAGGTCTCGTTCAATGCCACTGCCCTTGGTGACGATGGAAAACGGATGCCTGGCCTGCGCCAGAACCTCTATCACGCGGCGCGTCAACCCGACTTCGCGCTCCACAGGCTGGTAGCAGTCCGTGACCGAGCCGAGCATGATGGGCGCCGCCACATGGCTGGAGCGGGATAACTCGGCGCGCAGCACCTCGGGCAGGTTCTCCTTGGCAATCAGCCGGGTTTCGAAATCCAGCCCCGGTGAGTAGCCCAGATAGCTGTGACTGGGCCGGGCATAGCAATAGATGCAGCCATGCTCACACCCTCTGTATGGGTTTAACCCCAGATGAAAAGGCAGATCGGGCGATTCGTGGCGGCTCAGGGCTGATTTAGCCCGCTCCCACTCCAGATGGGTGCGCCAGGTCTTGACCTCCTCACCCACTTCGCTTCCTTCACCCTGTTCGGACTTGCCCCAGCCGTCATCGAAGCCCTGGCGCAGCTCCCGCGCAAACCGGTGCGTGATCTGGCTGGCAGCCCCTCGTCCCTTGATGGGCTGTATCGGCCGCACCGGCACATCGGCCTGAATGGATTCCAGTCCAGAGGATGAAGAAAGTTTTTTCATGAAACAACTGTACATAAATACAGTTATTCATTGCAAGAAATGGGTACTGACCATGGCTGCATTCCGGTCAATACAGGAGAGTTGATTGAGTCAGATCTGGATAAAAATGACTGCTTCCCTTGTTCAATGCGCATAGCACGCTCCACTAGCTAGAGCAAGTTCAAAGTCAATCCGCACCCAGTGGGTGCGAGATGGCTTGGCAGTTTGCGATTCAGCGCCGACAATTCCCCCAATGCACCAAGTTGGTGCTTTCACTGAATGCCTTGGCCCGGACAACACCGTTGCCCGGGCTTTTGTCCGTTTGCGCAACGCCAAAGCGCCAACCACACCGTCTCGCAAGGGAGTTACTACATGGAGCGCAAGCCCAATATCACTCTGTCCTCCTTGGACCTGGATCGCATTGAATCGCTGCTGGAAAAGAACAGCAGCCAGTTCCCCGGCCGTGATGCGCTGGAGGCCGAGCTGGACCGTGCGGATGTGCTCGACCCCGCAGAAATACCCGCCAACGTGGTGACGATGAACTCCACCGTGCGCTTCACCATTCTCGAGATCGCCAAGACCAATACGCTGACACTGGTCTACCCCAAGGATATGGATGGCAGCACCGACAAGGTTTCCATCTTCGCTCCGGTGGGCATCGCCTTGCTGGGCCTGTCCGTGGGCGATGAGTTCAAGATGCCCAGCCCTACCGGCCAGGTAACCGTGCGCGTGGATGCCATAGAGTTCCAGCCCGAAAGCGCGGGCGAGCTCCATCGCTGAACCGGCTCACCCAACAAAAAAGCAGCTCACCGGAGCTGCTTTTTTGTTGCCAGGGTCAGACTCAGCGCAAGCCGGCCACCATGGTGGTCAGCAGACCCGCGCCGATCAGGCCTGCCTGCCAGCGCAGGGCCTGACTCCATGACGAAACATGGCGCTCCACCAGTTGGTACAGCGCGTAGCCAGCAGTCAATGAAAGCACAAAGGCAAACGGGATGCCCACCACCGCGGCAGTGACCGAGCCATGCCAGAAATGGTTGACCACCGCATTGACCAGCAGGCAGATCGAAAAGTGAATCAGGAACACCGAGTAGGAGATCTCTCCCAGGCGACGCAGCGGAGCTAGGCCCTGCCAGCGGGCAATGGCATCGGTACGCATGCAGACGATGAGCAGCATCGCAGTCACGCCGGCGAGAAAAATGCGGTCGCGCCACTCATAGACCAGCGCGCCGATGATCATTGCAGCAATCAGCAGGCCCCAGCTCCAGGCCGTCAGGCGCTTGTCTGCCGCCACTGCCCAGAAGGCCATCATGCCGACGCCATAGGCGCCCATGAAATAAATCGCCCAGACATCCAGGTCTGCATCGAGATTGAAGCTCAGCAACGAAGCTGCCGTCCCCACAACCACCAGCCCCTGCATGCCAGTCACGGCCCAGGGCCACCAGCGCTTCATGGCCATATCGCCCCAGCGCTTCAGCGCCCATTGCTGCAGCCAGCGCACGCCGGCCAGCAGCAGCACGGTCGCGGCGAACAACTGAAAGTCTATGGAAACATACCAGACGCCAGCCGACAGAGACTCCTCGCCCACAATGCCCTGCAGCAGCAAGGCATGAGCCATGAGCTGCCATAGCCCGGGGTCGGCAGACACGGACTCGTGGTCGAACCAGGGACGAATCGCCGCAGACACCACAATCGTCACCACCAGTGCCACGGCATAAGGCACGACCAGGCGTACAAAGCGCTTGCCGATCTTGGACCAGGGTGAATCAAACCGCGCCAGACCCATGGGAGCCAGGCTGGCTGCAGCCAGAAAACCGCCGATCACCAGAAAGATCTGTACGGCCATGCGGGCGTACTCATAGAGCCAGTCCAGCAGGTCGGGCATGACGGGGTGAGCCACATCGGACATGGGACCGTAAAAGGCCAGGTGATGCCAGACGATGGCTGCACAAGCCAGACCCTTGGTACAGTCGATCAGGGCACTGCGGGAATGAGAGGAAATAGAACTTTGAACCATCAGATCACGGCCGCCCGCAGCCCATGGGCTGCCCGGCGACAGGGTGAGTTTGCCCGGCAACAGGCAACGTAAAAAAGCCGACTTAAAACAGGATGGCGATTTTGCGCCGATTCCCAACAATTTGCTGACAGCGTTGCAAGTTTTACGAAACATATCTGCACGGGGTTCATGCGCCAAGCATGAAAAAAATAGAGCAATTGCACTCCGGCTTGATTTCCCTGCCCCACTGGAAACCCCGGGCAAAGGCACAATAGAGGCCATGACGCAAGCCAAACCACTGTCGGAGCTGAGCCGACAATTTGTTTCGCATTTCGGCGAGATGGGCAGCCGCTGGGGCATCAATCGCACCGTGGGGCAGATCTATGCCCTGCTGTTCATTTCGCCCGAGCCGCTGAACGCAGACCAGATTGCCGACACGCTGGAATTCTCGCGCTCCAATGTGAGCATGGGGCTCAAGGAGCTGCAGGCCTGGCGGCTGGTTCAGCTGCGTCACCAGCCCGGCGACCGGCGCGAATACTTCCAGGCACCCGAGGATGTCTGGGAAATCTTCAAGCGACTGGCCGAAGAGCGCCGCCGCCGAGAGATCGAACCCACGCAATCCATGCTGCGCGCTGCCATGATGGAAGAAGCCAGCACCGACGAAGAACGCTACGCCCAGCAGCGCATGCGCGATATGCACGAACTCATCGACAAGCTGATGAGCTGGTTTGACGATGTGCAGCGTCTGTCGCCAGAGACCGCCATGCAGCTCATGGGAATGGGCTCGGCCGTGACGCGACTGCTTGACCTGAAGGACAAGATTACCGGGCGAGGCAAGTCAGGCACGGAAGCCTGACACCAACAACTCAGGTGCTGGCCCTGGGCACAAGCCTGAAGCCCAGATCCACGCTGGCCTCTCTGACGGTGTCCCCTGCCAGCAATTGCAGCAGCATGCTGGCAGCTTTTCTGCCCACTTCATCTCTGGGTGTATGGATGGTAGTCAGGGGCGGCACCATCTGATCACTGCCAGGCAGGTCGTTGAACCCGGCGATCGCCACCTGCTGCGGCACCTTGACCCCCATGCGGTTGGCCTCCAGCAACGCGCCTTGTGCAATGTCGTCGTTGCAGAAAAAGATGGCATCAACCGTGGTGCGGGCCTTGAGAAGCGTCTCGAACTGCCTTGCACCCAGCGCCAGCGATGAGCGCTCGGGGCTGAGAATCTCCAGACTCTGGTCATACAGACCAGCCTGTTTGAGTACCTGCCGATAGCCCTCCAGGCGCTGCATGACACGCGCGTCGAGCTGTGCTCCGCAAAAAGCGATGCGCCTGTATCCCTTGTCCAGCAGATGACGGGTCATTTCAGCGCCTGCTGCAATCTGAGAAAAACCAACGCTGTAGCAATCGGGACCGGTGCCGGGATCGCGCAACTCCATGAGATGCACGCGCGGCACGGGATTGGCAACCAATAATTTCCGCGACTCTTCGCTGTGGTCAAAGCCGGTCAGCAACAGGCCGGCAGGCCGCATGGGTAGATAGGCCCGCAGCAGCTGCTCCTCTTCCGCCGGGTCGTAGTGGGTCACGCCGATCAGCATGTGGTAGCCCTGGGCAAACAGCACCTTGTGCACAGCCTCCAGGACCTCCACAAACAAGGTGTTGGAGAGCATCGGCACAAGCACCAGCACCTGGGTGCTTTTTTGCGAGGCCAGTGCACGCGCTGCCAGATCGGGTACATAACCCAGAGAAGCCGCAACCTCGCGCACTTTGTCGACCAGAGCAGCAGCCACTCTGCGCTCTCCGCGCAAGGCTCTGGAGACCGTCATCGGACTCACGCCCGCAGCCTGTGCCACATCGCTGAGGGTGACACGCCCGCTGGCACGAGGTCGCCTTGAAGAAGCGCTGTCGGCCGGGGTTTCACTCTTGGTACGGGTCTCGGGAGGCAAGGGAATCTCCTAATCAGATGCCTGAGGTTTTTTGACTATGATAGCGCTATCCGGACTTGAACTGAAGTCTGTGAAAGCAGCTTGATGAAAGCACTGACTTGCCTTCGACCGAGGTCTGAAGCCAATCGCAGAACGCAGCAAGCTGCTCATTTTTTAACCACATCGGATAGCGCTATCCAAAAATGATTCAAAGCAAGATCCAGCCTCAGGGCACCATGTCGGCACTCGTCGTCATGGGAGTTTCCGGCTGTGGCAAATCGAGCGCAGGAGAAGCCATCGCCCGGCAGCTGGGGTGGACCTTGGTGGAAGGAGACAGCTACCACTCCCCCCAGAGCGTGGCCAAGATGCAGGCCGGCATTGCCCTGACGGATGCCGACCGCGAAGGCTGGCTGGAACGCCTGGCGCAGCGACTGGCACAGGCAGATGCCGAGCACGGCCTGGTGCTGACCTGCTCGGCCCTCAAGCGCAAGTACCGCGACCAGTTGCGCAGCGCCCAGCAGCTGGGTTTTGTGTTTCTCGATCTCGACTACGCCACGGCCCTGGAACGCGTCCAGACCCGACCTGGGCATTTTTTCTCGCCCGACCTGGTGGCCAACCAGTTCACGACGCTGGAAGACCCGCGCCAGGAGCCTGATGTTCTGACCGTCAGCGCCACCATGAACCTCAACGATATCGCGCTCGCGGCCCGGCAATGGGCAAGGCGCGAATCCCAAGCATAAAAAACAGCAGGAGACAGCCAATGTCTGAAGATCAAAAAGAGGCACAGGGTCGCAAGCCATGGCTCAAGCGCCTGGCCGAAGGCCTGATGGTGCTGGCCCTGGCCGGCATGGTGGTGGCCGTTTTCGTCAACGTGGTGCTGCGCTACGTTTTCCACACCAGCATCGTCTCCTATGAGGAGATCTCGCGCCTGCTGTTTGTGTGGCTGGTGGCCATCGGTGCCATCGTGGCGGCTTTTGAAGGCGCCCACCTGGGCTTCGACATGGTGACATCGCGGGTTGGCCCGATCACCCGCAAAGTTCTGTTCTGGGTCTCGCAACTGCTGATCGGCGCCTGCATGGCCTTGCTGCTGTGGGGCTCCTGGGAGCAGGTCGTTGCCGGATGGAGCAGCTACAGCACCGTGCTCGGTTATCCCCTGGCCCTGGGTGCAGCGGCAACGCTGGTGCTGGCCATAGGCATGCTGCTGGTCGTGGTGCGCGACATGCTGCGCGGCACCCCGGCCGAATCTTCTGAAACCAGCGTGGAGTAAGGAGAACGCCATGATCGTCACTCTGATTTTTCTCTCCGTGCTGATCGGCGGCATGGTGATCGGCATGCCGATTGCGCATGCACTGATACTCACCGGCGTCGCCCTGATGTGGCACCTGGACTTTTTCGACACCCAGCTGCTCGCACAGAACCTGCAAGCCGGGTTTGACAATTTCCCGCTGCTGGCCGTGCCCTTCTTCATCCTCGCGGGTGAGCTGATGAATGCCGGCGGCCTGTCGCGCCGCATCATCGATCTGGCCCGCGCCTTTGTCGGCCATATTCCGGGCGGCCTCGGTTATGTGGCCATCGGTGCAGCCGTGCTGCTGGCCTCGATGAGCGGCTCGGCCATTGCCGACACGGCCGCTCTGGCCACCATATTGCTGCCGATGATGCGCGACCAGAAGTATCCCGACAGCTACAGCGCCGGTCTGCTGGCTTCGGGCGGCATCATCGCCCCCATCATTCCGCCCTCGATGCCGTTCGTGATCTACGGCGTCACCACCAACACCTCCATCAGCAAGCTGTTTCTCTCGGGCGTCGTTCCCGGCTTGTTCATGGGCGGCTTTCTGATTGCCGCCTGGTGGTTCATCGCGCGCAAATACCAGCTGACCTCGGGTGAGCGCGTGAGCTGGGGCCTGCGCCTCAAGGCTCTGGCCAAGAGCTTCTGGGCCATGATGATGCCGGTCATCATTCTGGGCGGCCTCAAGGGCGGCGTGTTCACGCCGACCGAAGCCGCCGTGGTGGCTGCGGTCTACGCGCTGTTTGTCTCCATGGTGGTCTATCGGGAGATGAGCTGGAGCAGGCTCTACGAAGTTTTTCTGGGCGCATCCAAGACCACCGCCGTGGTGATGTTCCTTTGCGGCGCAGCCACCGTGACCGCCTACATGATCACGCTCGCCGACCTGCCCAATATGCTGGCCGACAGCTTCTCGGGCCTGCTGGATCAGCCCATGCTCTTCATGGCCGTGATGATGCTCTTCCTGCTCGTGGTCGGTACCGCCATGGATCTGACCCCGACCATCCTGATCTTCGGCCCGGTCTGCGCACCGCTGGCCGTCAAGGCCGGCATCGATCCGGTGTACTTCGGCTTCATGTTCATCTATGTCGGCTGTATCGGCCTGATCACCCCTCCGGTGGGCACGGTGCAGAACGTGGTGGCCGGCGTGGGCAGGCTGCGCATGGAGACCGTGATCAAGGGCACCAATCCCTTCCTGATGGTTTATGTGCTGCTGGCAGCGCTCTTCGTGCTCTTCCCGCAACTGGTGACCGCGCCACTCAAGTGGATGCATTGAAGACCAGGCGATGACGATCTCGAGAACTCTCAAATCAATAGCTGTCAACGCTTACTACATAAGCGATACAGGAAAATTTCACTTCAACCAAAGGGCCCAGGCCCAAACAAGCAAGGAGACGGGTATGCGTATCAAATTTGCAGTCGCAGGACTCACGGCAATGCTGCTGGCCGCCGGCGCCGTTCAGGCCCAGGACTTCAAACCCCGCCTGGTGCGGTTCGGCTATGGCCTGGTGGAAGACTCCAACCAGGGTCGTGCGGTGCGCATGTTCGCCAAGGAAGTGGAAAAGGCCAGCGGTGGCAAGATGAAGGTCCGCGCCATCGGCAACGCCTCGCTGGGATCGGACACCCAGATGCAGCAGGCCCTGATCGGCGGTGCCCAGGAAATGATGGTTGGCTCCACCGCCACGCTGGTGGGTCTGTCGCCAGAAATGGCGATCTGGGACACCCCTTTTCTGTTTGCCAACACCAAGGAGGCCGATGCCGTGCTGGACGGCCCCGTGGGAGAAAAGGTCAAGGCCAGCCTGGAGCCCAAAGGCATGGTGGGCCTGGTCTATTGGGAAAACGGCTTTCGCAATCTGACCAACAACAAGCGCCCCATCACCAAGCTGGAAGATCTGCAGGACGTGAAGCTGCGCGTGATGCAGAACAACGTCTTCCTGGACAGCTTCAAGACCCTGGGCGCCAATGCCGTGCCCCTGCCCTTCTCCGAGCTGTTCACGGCGCTGGAAACCAAGGCCGTGGACGGTCAGGAAAACCCCTTCAACACGGTGCTGTCGAGCAAGTTCTATGAAGTGCAGAAGTACCTGACCGTCTCCAACCATGTCTACAGCCCCTGGATCGTGACGGTCAGCAAGAAGTGGTGGGACACACTGAGCCCTGCCGAGAAGAAGGTGCTGCAGGACGCTGCGATCAAAAGCCGTGAATTCGAGCGCAAGGACACGCGCGAAGAAGCCGCCAAGGCTCTGGCCGAGATCAAGACCAAGGGCATGCAGGTCAACGAATTGCCGGCCGCAGAAGCAGGCCGCATGCGCGACAAGCTCGGCGCCGTCAATGCCAGCATTGCCAAATCCGTGGGTCAAGGCACCTGGGACTCTGTGCAGACCGCCGTCAAGCAAGCTCGCGCCAAATAAGCGCGCAACCATGCAGCCATGCCCCGCGCATGGCTCTGACTCATTCCAAGACAATGCCTGCGCCCGAAGCACAGGCATTGCTGCCCAAGGACTTTCATCATGGCACTTCACCCCGTTCTGGACCAGGTGACGCGGCGCATCCAGGAGCGCAGCCGCGCCAGCCGCTCCGACTATCTGGCACAGGTCGATGCCATGGCCGCGCGCCCTCCACAAGTACGCACCATGGGCTGCGCCAATGTGGCCCATGCCTTTGCCGCGCTGCCCGGCGCGGACAAGATTCGCATCGTTGAGGAAAAAGGCCCCAATGTCGGCATCGTCACGGCCTATAACGATGTGCTTTCCGCCCATGCGCCGTTTGCGCACTACCCGGATATTCTGAAAGACGAAGCCAGACGCAATGGCGCCACGGCCCAGGTCGCCGGCGGTGTGCCCGCCATGTGCGACGGCGTGACCCAGGGCATGCCGGGCATGGAGCTGAGCCTTTTCAGCCGCGACACGATTGCCATGTCCACCGCCGTGGCTCTCACGCATGACACTTTCGATGCCGCCCTGATGCTGGGCGTCTGCGACAAGATCGTTCCCGGCCTGCTCATCGGCGCCCTGCATTTCGGCCACCTGCCCATGGTGTTCGTGCCTGCCGGCCCCATGACTTCGGGCCTGTCCAACAGCGACAAGGCCAAGGTGCGCGAGCAGGCAGCCCAGGGCCTGGTCGGCCGGCAGGAACTGCTGGCCGCAGAAAACGCGGCCTATCACGACCAGGGCACCTGCACCTTCTACGGCACGGCCAACAGCAATCAGATGCTGCTCGAAGCCATGGGCCTGCATGTTCCCGGCACAGCCTTCATCAACCCTGCCGACGCCGAGCGCGAACTGCTCACTCGCGAAGCCATGCGCACCGTGCTGTCCATCACCCGGGGCCGCCGCTTTGCCCCCATAGGGCATGTCGTGGACGAGCGCTGCATCGTCAACGCCATGGTGGCCCTGCTGGCAACCGGCGGCTCCACCAACCACCTGATCCACTGGGTGGCCGTGGCCCGCGCAGCCGGCATCGTCATCGACTGGGATGATTTCGAGCAGTTGTCCGCAGTGGTTCCCCTGCTGGCCCGCGTCTATCCCAATGGCAGCGCCGATGTGAATCAGTTCCAGGCCGCAGGCGGCCCCGGCTACGTGATCGCCCAGTTGCTGCAGGCCGGACTCATGCATGGCGACGTGCTCACGGTGAGGCCCGAGGGGCTGGCCGCCTTCGGGCGCATTCCCCATGTCGAAAACCATCAGCTGCACTGGCGGGATGCAGGCATGTCCGGCGACGAAGCCGTGCTGCGCCCTGCCAGCCGTCCCTTCAGCCCTACGGGCGGATTGAAACTGCTCAAGGGCAATCTGGGCCGCAGTGTCATCAAGATCAGCGCCGTGCCGGAAGATCGCCACACACTGCGGGCACCTGCATGGGTCTTTGATTCCCAGGATGAATTGCAGGCGGCCTTCAAATCCGGTGCGCTGGAGCAAGCCTGCCAGACCAATGGCTTCAATGGCATCGTCTGTGTGGTGCGCTGGCAGGGGCCGCAGGCCAACGGCATGCCCGAGCTGCACAAGCTCACCCCTCCACTGGCCGTTCTGCAGGGCAAGGGCTATGCCGTGGCCCTGGTCACCGACGGCCGCATGAGCGGCGCATCGGGCAAGGTTCCGGCCGCCATCCATGTCAGTCCCGAGGCACTGGCCGGCGGTCCGCTGGCCAAGGTGCAAAGCGGCGACATCATCGTGCTCGATGCCCCCGCAGGTCTGCTGCAGGCCGAACTGACAGATGCCGAATGGCAGGCCAGAGCGCTGGCCACCATGCCCATCGAGCTGGAGCACTCCAACCACCGCGGCATGGGCCGTGAACTGTTTGCCGGTTTCCGGCGCAATGCGCTGAGCGCAGAAGAAGGAGCTTGCACATGGCTGCTCAAATGACCGCCTTGTCCATCATGCAGGATGCACCGGTGATTCCGGTCATCGTGCTGCACAGCACGGAACATGCAGTACCCATGGCCGAAGCATTGCTGGCCGGCGGCATCAGGGTTCTGGAGGTCACGCTGCGCACGCCTGAGGGTCTGGCATGCATAGAGGCCATCGCCAAGCAGTTGCCCGAAGCCATCGTCGGTGCGGGCACCGTGCGCAATGCGGCCGATGCCGCGGCGGCAGCTCGGGCCGGTGCAAGGTTTGCTGTCAGCCCCGGCTACACCGGCAAGCTGGGCCAGGCCTGCCGCGATCTGAACCTGCCGCTGCTGCCCGGTGTCGCAACCAGCAGCGAAATCATGATGGCTCAGGAAGACGGCTTTACCGAGCTCAAGTTCTTCCCCGCCGTGCAGTCGGGCGGCATCCAGATGCTGAAGGCCTGGCAAGGTCCGTTCGGGGAGCTGCGTTTCTGCCCCACGGGAGGCATTTCGCCCAGCAACGCGGCGGAGTTTCTGGCGCTGTCCAATGTGGTCTGCGTGGGCGGCTCCTGGCTGGTCCCCACCAATGCCGTGGAGAGTGGCAACTGGTCGCTGATCACCGGGCTGGCTCAGGCCACGCAGGCGCTGAGAGGCTCCCGCACGGCCTGAGCAGGACAAGGCCTTGTCCATAAAAAAGCCCGGTCAGCGCAAGCCGACCGGGCTTTTCCACGTCTTGGCGACTCAGGCGTCCGGCAGCGACTTGGTTCGCTCCAGAAGCTTGCGACGCGTTGCCTCGTCATCCATCAGCTCGAACCAGATCGCATTGAGCACGGCAAAGGCTGCTGCCAGCGGCAGACCCAGCAACCAGGCGAAATACCACATAAGTTTCCTTTCATTCAGCCCATCCAATGCATGGGCCAACAATATTCGAACCGCCCCTCACACCGAAGGAAGAACACAGCATGGCGTCTGAGGGGCATCCCATCTCAATACGAGTGGCCCTGCCCGGTCACGATGGCTTTCACGTCCACCTTGCCTCGCAGCACCGAGTACACCCAGCTGGTGTAGGCCAGGATCAACGGCAGGAAGATCAGCACGCAAACCAGCAT
The DNA here is from genome assembly GCF_000761245.1 of Comamonas testosteroni. Lineage (GTDB taxonomy): Bacteria > Pseudomonadota > Gammaproteobacteria > Burkholderiales > Burkholderiaceae_C > Comamonas > Comamonas testosteroni_C. The sequence goes on from NZ_AWOR01000110.1 coordinate 200,720, forward strand.
GATGAACAGCACGACATGGCTGGAGGACGAATCCCAGACCGTCAGACTGAAGCGCGGATCAATGCTGGAGGGCAGGATCATGGGGAACATGGCTGCGCCCACGGTCAGGATGATTCCGGCAATCGCCAGGCCGCTTGCCAGCAGCGCCAGCCACTCGCGACGGCCGCGCAAGCCGATGGCCACGATAAGCGGCATGAGCAGGCCGATACCGGGCACCAGCCAGAGCAAGGGATAGGACCTGAAGTTGGCCATCCATGCACCGGCCGCCACGGCTGCGGTCTTGTTCAAGGGGTTGGAGGGACCGACGGGGTTGATCTCGCTGGTAATCACATAGCCGTTGATGCCCGTAGCCAGCCACAGGCCGGCAGCTGCAAACAGCACGGTGGTCAACACGGCAAACCATGTGCCGTACCTGGCGGCGCGGCTGGCGACTTCGCCGTCGGTCTTGAACATCAGCCAGGCTGCACCATGCATGAGCAGCATGGACAGCGAGACCAGACCGCACAGCAGTGCAAAAGGCGTGAGCAGACCAAAGAAGCTGCCATCGTAGTAAATGCGCATATCGTCACCCAGACGAAATGGCACGCCGAGAATCACATTGCCCACGGCCACGCCGAACAGCAGTGCAGGCACCAGGCCCGTGATGCACAGCACCCAGTCCCAGCGGTTGCGCCAGGCTGCGTCCTCATGCTTGCTGCGAAACTTGAACGCCACGGGACGCAGGATCAGCGGCACCAGCACGGCAAACATGGCCAGGTAAAAGCCCGAGAAGGACACGGCGTAAAGCTGGGGCCAGGCCGCAAAGATGGCGCCACCGCCCAGAATCAGCCACACCTGATTGCCTTCCCACACGGGGCCGACGGAGTTGATGGCCGTGCGGCGCTCGACGTCGGTCTTGGCCGTGGCCCGCAGCAGGCCCATGGCGCCGAGGTCAAAGCCGTCGGTGACGGCAAAGCCCACCAGCAGCACGCCGAGCAGCAGCCACCAGATGAGGCGCAGCACGTCATATGAAATCAGTTCATGCAAGATCATTTGGTTGCTCCTCTCAGCTTTGGCCGCGTGCCAGCTTCTTGATCATGGGTTCGTAGAGGCTGAGGTGAGGTTCGCTCTCATGCTCGGGCCCCTTCTTGATGGCCTTGACCATCAGCTTGAGCTCGATAACCAGCAGCACGGTATAGATCAGCACAAAGCCGGCAATGGTCAGCAGCAGCGTCTTCGCGCCCAGATTGGAAACCGCCATGGCCGTGGGCAGCACGCCTTCGATGATCCAGGGCTGACGACCCAGCTCGGCCACCACCCAGCCGCATTCGGCGGCGATCCAGGGCAGCGGAATCGAGAACACGGCAACCTTGAGCAGCCAGGGGTAGGCATCAAGCCTGTGGCGGGCAGCCAGCCAGAAGAAGGTGCCGGTCAGCACGATGAAGAACATGCCCAGGGCCACCATGATGCGGAAGGTCCAGAACAGCGGCCCCACCGGCGGCACGGTATCCATTGCCGCCTGGTGGATCTGCGCTTCGGTCGCCTTGCGGGGATCATCCACATAGCGCATCAGCAGCAGGGCGTAGCCCAGATTGGCGCCGTTGTTCTCAAACCGCAGGCGTGCCTCGGCGGGAATCTCGGCATCGGTCCTGACCTTGCGAATGGTCTGCAACGCGTCGTAGGCGTCGATACCGTTGCGGATATTGCCCTCGGCGCTCTTGACCAATTCGTTGATGCCGGGAATTTGGGTGTCCAGAGAACGCGTGCCGATCAGGCCCATGACCCATGGGATGTGCACGGCAAAGTGGGTCTCGCGCGCCTCGCGGTCGGGGAAGCCAAAGGCCGTGAAGGAAGCCGGTGCGGGCTCGGTCTCCCACATGGCTTCGATCGACGCCAGCTTCATCTTCTGGTGTTCGGATGACAAATAGCCGGATTCGTCACCCAGCACCACCACCGACAGCGAAGCAGCCAGACCAAAGGATGCGGCCACCGTCATCGAGCGCTTGGCCAGATGGATGTGACGCCCCTTGAGCAGATACCAGGCCGAAATGCCCAGCACGAACAGCGAGGCCATGACGTAGCCCGCCGACACCGTGTGCACGAACTTGGCCTGCGCCACGGGATTGGTGAGCACGGCAAAGAAGTCATTCACTTCCATGCGCATGGTCTGGGGGTTGAAAGTCGCCCCCACGGGATTCTGCATCCAGCCATTGGCGACCAGAATCCACAGCGCCGAGAAGTTGGTGCCTATGGCCATCAGGCAGGTGACGATCAGGTGCTTGACCTTGGAGAGGCGATCCCAGCCAAAGAAGAACAGGCCGACAAAGGTCGCCTCCATGAAGAAGGCCATCAAACCCTCGATCGCCAGCGGCGCACCAAAGATGTCGCCCACATAGTGGCTGTAGTAGCTCCAGTTCATGCCGAACTGGAACTCCATCACCACGCCGGTGGCCACACCCATGGCGAAGTTGATGCCGAACAGCACGCCCCAGAACTTGGTCATGTCGCGCCAGATGGCTCGTCCGGTCATCACATACACCGTCTCCATGATGGCGACGAGTATGGACAGGCCCAGTGTCAGCGGCACAAACAGAAAGTGGTAGAGCGCCGTTATCGCAAACTGCAGTCGCGATAAATCGACGATATCGAGGTCCATGGTCAGGTCCTTTCTCTCGGTACTTCAAAAATCAATCGGAAAAACATATGTACTGCGGTGCAACAGCACCCAGCGCATCGGGTCGCAGCCTTGCCATCAGCTGCTCAAACTCTGGGGTGCCACGCCGGGCTTGCGCTCTCACCCGTCCTGCCTGCAGATACACAATGCGGTCGGCGAGGCTCGCCTCACGCTGCCAATGCGTAGCAAAAATCAGCGTTCGCGCGCCGCTCTCAGCCGCCTGCACCAACCGCTTCAGCACATCGGCAGCAGTGACGGCATCCAGTCCCTCGGTCACCTCATCGAGCAGCCAGCAGCGGTCTGGGCTCAGCAGCAACCTGGCCAGTGCCAGCCGGCGCGACTGGCCTCCGGACAGACCCAGACCACCTTCACCTAGCATGGTGTCCAGCCCCTGTGGCAGGGCCATGACGTCGCTTCTAAGACCTGCAGCCTGCAGGACGCCCCACAGCTGCTCATCGTCGGCCTCGGCATCGGCAAGCCTCAGGTTGTTGCGCAGGCTGTCCTGAAAAAGCTCGGTTCTCTGTGTCATCCAGCTGCAACTGCGGGCCTGAACCACGCCTTCGTTCGGCTGAAGCTCACCAGCCATCAAATGCAGCAAGCTGGTCTTGCCTGCACCACTGCTGCCGATCAGCGCCACGCGCTCGCCCTGGCGCACGTTCAGGTCTATCGGACCCAATTGACGAAGCCGGACAGCCTGCAGGCTGACGGCCAGCTTCTGCATGGGCTGCGGCGGGTTCTCTGCCGCTTCGGCCTTGGCCGCCAGCGAGGGAGTCAGCCTGCGCAGCGCCAGCCAGGTACGCCCGGCCTGCTCAGCCCCTCTGCGCAGAGCTGCAAACGGCTCCATTGCCGACAGTGCCAGCAAAATACCAAGCGCAGCAACCGGCGCGTTGATGCGCCCCTGCTCCATCAACCAGGCCATCAGCAGCACGGATGCGCTCAAGGTAATGGCAGACACCGCACCATAAGCCTGAGCGGCAGCAGCTTCGGATTGATAAAGCCGCTCATCGGCCTGGGCGCAGCGCGCATCGCTGTGCAGCACTTGCTGCACCTGGGCGGGCAACTGGCCTGCCATCAGCAGCTCGGTCTGGCCGGCAACCAGATCCACGGTCTGGGCACGCATGGCTTCCAGTGCCATGGCACGGCGTACGGCGGCCTTGCGGCTGCGCAAACCATGCCACAGGGCAATGCCCCAGCCAGCCAGCAGCAGCCACGCCAGGGTCAACAGACCCAGCCACCAGCGCATGAATCCGTAGGCCAGAGCCGCCAGCAAGGCCGCGCCCAGCGCCGCTACGGCAGGTACCAGCAGGCGCAGATAAAGATTGTCCAGGGCATCTACATCGGCGGTCAGACGCTGCAACAGCCTTGCCGGGCGCTGCAGCAACAGGCGGGCGCCCTGCGGGCGAGCCCAGCTCAGAAACAGTCTCTGGCGCAAAGCGGCCAGCACGGCCAGCGTGGCGTCGTGAGTCACCAGGCGCTCGGCATAGCGGGCACCGGTGCGGCCCACGGCCAGCAGGCGAATGCCGGCCGAGGGCATGAACACATCGAACACCAGGGCTGTGGCTGGCACCAGCCCGGCCAGGGCCGTGGCCGTGATGAACCAGCCCGACAAGCCCAGCAATGCCATGCCCATCAGCACCGTGAGCGCAGCCAGGGCGGCACCGCCCAGCCAGAGCTTGCGCGGCGCCATCTGGCCCAGCAGCTTCAGCATCTCGCGCATTGAAATGGCTTGCTGCTTCATGCGGTCTGCTCCTGCACTCGTCGCAGCAGCGGCAGCTCGATCACGCGATCCATGGCAGCGGCTAGCTGAGCATCGTGGGTGGCGACCAACATGGTGCGCCCCCTGGCCAGATGGCGCAGAGACTGCGTGATCTGGGCGGCTGTCTCGGGATCGAGATGAGCAGTAGGTTCATCGACCAGCAGCAGTCCGGCCTGCGTCTTCGCGGCCATGCGCGCCAGAGCCAGCCTCACCACCTCGCCACCGGAAAGACCTGCACCGCCCTCACCCAGGCTTGCGCCGGGGCGATGCGCCAGGGTCTCATCAAGTGCCGCCTGCTGCGTGGCTTGGGCAATCTGCTCGGGTCCTACGGAGTTGCGCCCCAGCGCGATATTGCGCGCGGCCGAGCCGGCAAATACATGGGGCAGCTGACCCAGCCAAGCCATGCGCTGGCGCAGCTGCGTTGCACTGCCGGCCTCAAGCGCCTGCCTGTCAACTTCGATACGGCCTTGCTGCACCGGCAAAAGGCCGGCAATCTGCGCCAGCAACACGGACTTGCCGCTGCCGCTGGGACTCCACAGTGCCACATGCTCTCCAGCCTCTATCTGCAAAGACAGGGGGGCGAGCCGGGAGTCGCTGCCCGGCGCCTGAACCTCAAGGTCGGCAATGCATACAGACACAGGCTGGACAGGCGATAAAGGTTCTTTTCCCGGAAGCACCGGATCGACGACATGCTGTGCACCGACAATCTGCACGGACTGAGCCTGCATGCTTTGCAAGGTCTGCAGTGCTGCCTCGCCGGCGGCCCTGTCATGCCAGACGGCCGAGAGATCGCGCAGCGGCTCGAAGAATGCCGGTGCCAGCAGCAGCACGAACATGGCCTGACCCAGACCGAGCTTGCCGCCCCAGGCTCCGAAATTCAGCGTGCCCAGCAGGTGAAAGCCTACGTAGACGGCCACCATGGCCACGCCCAGCGCCGAGAAAAGCTCCAGCACCGCAGAAGACATAAAGGCAATGCGCAGCACGCGCATGGTGCGGGTGCGCAGGTCTTCGGCATGGTCACGCAGCCGCTGGCCCGTCAGCTCCACGGCATGCAAAGCACGCAGCGTGCTCAGGCCGCGCAGGCGGTCCAGCAAGAAAGCGTTCATATGGCCCAGTTGCAGCATCTGCTCTTCGCTGGCCGCCTTGGCACGCCAGCCCACGATCGCCATGAAGAGCGGAATCAGCGGCGCGGCAACCATCAAAATCAGAGCCGCTACCCATGACTGCAAGGCCACGGCAGCCAGAATCACCAATGGCAGCAGTCGCACACGCCACATCGCGCTCTGGTAACGCGCCAGCCACGGAACAATGGCCTCGGCCTGCTCGGCCATGGCGCTGGCGGCCTGACCCGAGGCTGGTCGGCTTTTGTCCAGCGGCGATGTCTGAGCTAGCGACTGCGCCACCCGTGCGCGCAAGCTGCTGAGCTGCGCGCGCGCTGCACGGTTGGCCAGCATGCCGCCATGACCTTCTGCCCAGGCTCGCAGCAAGCCCAGTAACAACACGCCAGCCGCCATGGGCCAGACGGCTGCCATGCCCTGACCGTTGGCCATGAGTTGCACAGCCCAGGCCAGCAAGGCTGCCTGCGGCAGCCATATCAGCCCGGCAAACACCTGCCACACAGCACCCGCGCTGGGGCGACGGATGACGCTCGCCAACTGGGCATGTGCTGTATCGGTCCGATTGTCGGTGGAGGAAGAAGGGGTGTGTTGCATTTCTCAATTTTCAGTATTTACTGAAATTAACGGAATACTACTCTTCTTTTGACAATCATCATGACTTGATATGCAAAAGCCAATTGCAGGACCAGGCCTACATTGATGCGCATCAACTCCGAAGTGATTTAACAAGGGTTAACCCTTGAGAAAGTCGTGCTTGAGCAACATCAAGCGAGCAAGCCGCCCATAAAAAACGGCGTCCGAAGACGCCGTTGGCACAAAAGATAGTGAACTGCCTCAGGCAACCAGCAGGCTTGCCTTGGCTTCGGCGTACTCACGCTTGAGGCGAGCCACCAGCTCCGCCGTGGACTGCACCTTGTCAATGACACCGATACCCTGGCCGCAGCCCCAGATATCCTTCCAGGCCTTTTGCGCACCGCCGCCAAAGTTCATCTTGCTGGGGTCGGATTCAGGCAGGTTTTCCGGATCCAGACCGGCCGCACGAATCGAGGGCGCCAGATAGTTGCCATGCACGCCCGTAAACAGATTGCTGTAGACCACGTCGTCGGAGTTGCCCTCGACGATCGCCTGCTTGTAGGCTTCGACGGCGCGCGCCTCGTCGGTGGCAATGAAGGCCGATCCGATATAGGCAAAGTCCGCCCCCATAGCCTGGGCCGCCAGAATCGAGCCACCCGTGGCAATCGAGCCGGACAGCGCCAGAGGGCCGTCAAACCATTGGCGAATTTCCTGCACCAGGGCAAATGGACTCTTCACACCCGCATGGCCGCCTGCACCGGCTGCCACGGCGATCAGGCCATCGGCACCTTTTTCAATGGCCTTGCGCGCAAACTTGTTGTTGATGATGTCGTGCAGCACCACACCGCCCCAGCTATGCACGGCCTGATTCACATCTTCACGCGCGCCCAGGCTGGTGATGATGATGGGCACCTTGTACTTGGCGCAGACCTGCATGTCGTGCTCAAGACGGTCATTGCTCTTGTGCACGATCTGATTGATGGCGAATGGTGCCGAAGGACGATCAGGATGGGCCTTGTCCCAGGCCGCCAGAGTCTCGGTGATCTCTGCCAGCCAGTCCTCCAGCTGCTCGGCCGGACGGGCATTGAGAGAAGGCATGGAGCCGACGATACCGGCCTTGCACTGCTCGATGACAAGCTTGGGATTGCTGATGATGAAAAGCGGCGAGCCGATGACAGGCAAAGCCAGCTTTTTGAGGGCAGGTGGCAGCTTGGACATGTGTTGTCTCCTTCTTCGTTTTATCAATAAAAAAGGGCTGTTGCGTTTGTTCCAAATACGCAGGCAGCTCTTATTTCAGAAGCAGTTCGAAGGGCGGCTCACTGTTTGCACTCCTGTGCCGACGGTGAAGCCGTCCGACTGGCCTTGGCCAGTTTCGCCTGCCATGGCGCCACTCCCTGTCCCCAGGGCAACAGTTTTTGCCTTCTCTGTGTACGGAGGAGCATCGTGATGGGAGCGGCCGCAAAAAAGGCCTGAACGCGGTGCTGCGTCAGGCCTTGGTTTCTTACTGCGTCACACGCCCGGCGGCATTGACGATGGACAGGTCCACATATTTGGATCCCACTTGCCCGGGCTTGAAGTTCACCCAGTAGCCGCCCAGGTCATAAGACTCCAGTCCACGCAAGGCGGCACTCATTTTCTCCGGCGTCACCGGCTGGCTGCGACGCATGGCCTCCACGATGACTTTGGCATTCACAAAGCCTTCCATCATGGCAAAGCTCACCGGAACGTCCAGGGACTTGCCTGCAGCAATCGTCGCGTCGCGAAACTCCTTGTTGAGCTTGCCCGATACCTTGTAGGGACTGGGCACCACCTGAGCAATCGACAAACCGCTCATGTACTCCACAGGAAGACGCTTGGCCAACTGCTCGATATCGGCCTCGGCCGTGGCATAGACCTGAGCGGTACCACCCTCCATGCGATATGCCTCGACAAATGCCGCCGTGGCAGGGCTGGAAGCCACCAACAGAATGGCCTGAGGCGAAGTCTTCGCGGCCTGCAGCTCCTGCACAGCCTTGTCCGTGCCACCTCGGCTCTTGAGCATGGCCGATGCCACCAGCTTAGCCCCGCTGGGGTTCACGGCCTTGGTCACCAAAGCCGTCAGCTCCTGCGCATCGGGACGCTCCTCGAACACCAACGCCAGCCGCGTGATGCCTACGGTGGCCAAGTGGGTGGAAATCTTTGCGACCTGCTCGGCAAGCCCTGCACGCGTGGAGAACATCTGGGGTGATGCCAGCACACGGGTGTCCGTGCTCTGATAACCCACCAGCGGAATCTGCGAGCCATCCAGAGCCTTGCTCTGCAGCAAGGCCGAGAGATTGCGATTGCCGAAATAGCCTGCCAGTACCACGGGCTTGGATTCGCTCAGCAGCTTGCGCGTCTTGGTCACGGTCTCCTCGGGATGACCCACATCATCGAGCACGGCCAGCTCCACAGGCTGGCCCTGCACACCACCGGCCTTGTTGATCTGGTCAAAGTACAGACGCATGCCCTGCGCATAGGCTCGCCCCTGACTGGCTTCGGCCCCCGACATCGGAGCCACCTGCCCTACCGTCCAGGCCTGCGCCACCAAAGCAGCACCTGCACACATGGCGACCAAGCCGGCTCGCGCCAACACCCAATGCTTGCGATTCATTCAGAGTCTCCCTCTCCATCAATGCAGTGGGTCTGAAGCGCCCATGCAACTGCCGAATTATTGTTGATGGCCTGACCTTTACGCGCCAGGCGCCCATGGAAAAAGAGGGGCTTGAAGCCCCTCTTTTGATGTGCGCCAAATTACAGCGCCTTGACCAGTTCGGGGACGGCCGTGAACAGATCGGCTTCCAGCCCGTAATCGGCCACCGAGAAGATCGGTGCCTCGGGGTCCTTGTTGATCGCCACGATCACCTTGGAGTCCTTCATGCCCGCCAGATGCTGGATCGCTCCCGAGATGCCGCAGGCAATGTACAGCTGGGGCGCCACGATCTTGC
>NZ_AWOR01000111.1 GCF_000761245.1 Comamonas testosteroni
GCAATGATCGTGGCAACCACACCGGCGCCCACAGTACGACCACCTTCGCGGATAGCGAAGCGCAGACCTTCTTCCATGGCGATGGGGGAGATCAGCTTCACAGTGATCGACACGTTATCGCCAGGCATCACCATTTCCTTGCCTTCGGGCAGTTCGATGGAGCCGGTCACGTCAGTTGTACGGAAGTAGAACTGGGGACGGTAGTTGTTGAAGAAGGGAGTGTGACGACCGCCTTCGTCCTTCGACAGCACGTAAACTTCAGCAGTGAAGTTGGTGTGGGGCTTGATGGAGCCGGGCTTGCACAGCACTTGGCCGCGTTCCACGTCTTCACGCTTGGTGCCGCGCAGCAGCAGACCCACGTTGTCGCCAGCTTGACCTTGGTCCAGCAGCTTGCGGAACATTTCCACGCCGGTGACGGTGGTCTTGACGGTGTCCTTGATACCGACGATTTCGATTTCTTCGCCGACCTTGACGATACCGCGCTCGATACGGCCAGTCACCACGGTACCACGACCGGAGATGGAGAACACGTCTTCCACGGGCATCGCGAAGGCGCCGTCAACAGCACGCTCGGGAGTGGGGATGTAGGTGTCCAGAGCTTCGGCCAGCTTCAGGATGGCAGGCTCGCCCTTGTCGGACTGGTCACCTTCCAGGGCCAGCTTGGCGGAGCCGCGGATGATGGGGGTGTCGTCACCGGGGAAGTCGTACTTGGACAGCAGCTCGCGCACTTCCATTTCGACCAGTTCCAGCAGTTCTTCGTCGTCCACCATGTCGGCCTTGTTCAGGAACACGATGATGTAGGGCACGCCCACCTGACGCGACAGCAGGATGTGCTCGCGAGTCTGGGGCATGGGGCCGTCAGCAGCGGAGCAAACCAAGATAGCGCCGTCCATCTGAGCGGCACCAGTGATCATGTTCTTCACATAGTCAGCGTGGCCGGGGCAGTCCACGTGAGCGTAGTGGCGGTTGGCAGTTTCGTATTCAACGTGCGAAGTGTTGATCGTGATACCACGAGCCTTTTCTTCGGGGGCGTTGTCGATCTGCGAGTAGTCCTTGGCTTCACCGCCGAAGTGCTTGGACAGCACGGTAGCGATAGCAGCAGTCAGGGTGGTCTTGCCGTGGTCAACGTGACCGATGGTGCCCACGTTCACGTGGGGCTTGGTGCG
>NZ_AWOR01000112.1 GCF_000761245.1 Comamonas testosteroni
ATTATTTATCATTAAGTAATCGCCTAGCTCATAGCTCAGCGCCACCGAATACCAATTCGTCCCGATACCTTGACCGCTGGTAGTCGAGTGGGTATATGTCCAGTTCTGCACAACTCTGGTAAAAACTGCCGCCTGAGTACCAGAATCGAATATTTGCTTGCCATCAGCTGCCCACAGTCTCAACCCATAAGATGCGGTTGGCTTCGATGAAAACGCCGCAACAAAAATAGCGCCTGAGTGAGCCTGCCCCGATGTGATACTACACCCTGTCCATGCGCCGGGTGATCCAGCCAGCAGAACCCCTAGCTGAATGAACGACCCGTTACTTTGAGGCCGAATAAAGATAAGAGGAGGCTCCGGCGTGTCAATAGCTGAAGCAAATACAATGGAAGCGCCCGCTGTATACGTGCCTTTGTGGAAAACACACAGCCTCGCATATTCGGAATCAAGAGAGACGGATCCAGCGTCATTAACCACCTCTAGACCATAACTCATCAAGCCCACCTCATAACTATTAAACGCATCGTCGCCAGGGAAATAGAATCATTCGGCCTCTGACCTAGAAAGTTTCTTACAGAAACTACTCCATTTCCCATCTCACACTCCAACTGCCTATTAGTTGATAGGCTGTCGTCATTGTTATTGTTGATTGGCAGCATGAAACATACTGAATTGCTAGGACTGCATCCAGGCACCGAAAACGTTTTTGTGGATCTACCCTCGCCCGCATATGAAACAAGTACGGACAGAGCAACCCTATAAGTTGAAGTGCCCGTATCGAATTCCAGCACGCCAGATGAAGACCATATTCTCAGACCGAAACTCATTCGCTCAAGTCTCCGATTTGGACGCGCTTGATATTGCCGTTGTCCCAAAATCGCAACGAGCGATTAGTCATCGTTGCTCTGCCCTGCCCAGGAACAACGCCGTTCATTTCAAACGTCCCGTCGAAGAATAACTTCCAACCCGTCTTGCCTGGGTCATAGTTGTTCGACTGGATGTAGTTGCCGATCTTGGCGTTTGTTATTGTGCCGTCCTGGATGAACGCGGCCTTGATAAAGGTCTGCCCACCCTGGACCGCGAACGGTACTGAACCTGCCTGGCCGATGGCGAACCTGTCAGCGTCAATGATGAACTGCGACTGCAA
>NZ_AWOR01000113.1 GCF_000761245.1 Comamonas testosteroni
CCCGCCATTCCCAAGCCTACAAGGACGAAGCGCTGGCTTTGGCCGAGCGCATTGGCGTCAGCAAGGCTGCCGAACAGCTCGGCCTGCATGCTTCCCAGCTCTACGGCTGGCGGAGCAAGAAGCACCAGACTCAGGCCGGCAGCGAGCGCGAGCAGTCGCTGGCCGACGAGAATGCCCGACTCAAGCGGCTGTTGGCCGAGCACGCCGAGGAGCTGGCCATCGTAAAAAAGGCCGCCGCGTACTTTGCCAAGAGCCTCAAGTGAAGTACGCCTTCATGAGGACTCATACCGCGCATTTCTCGATCCAGGCCATGTGTCGCGTGTTGGGCGTTGCCCGCAGCGGTTACTACGCTTGGTGCTCTCGCAGGCCGTCAATGCGCCAGCGGCGAAGAGCCGAACTGGATCGGCAGGTCGCTCAGGCATACAGCGCATGCAAGGGCCGCAGCGGGGCTCCACGGCTGTGCCACGACCTGCGGGAAGCCGGCCTACCCTGCAATCGCAAGACGGTAGCCGCCTCGATGCAACGGCAAGGACTGCGTGCCAAGGCCGCCAAGAAGTTCAAGGCCACGACCAATTCTCAGCACTCCCTGCCAGTGGCAGAGAACTTGCTCAAGCAGGATTTCAAGGCATCTGCGCCAAATCAGAAATGGGTGGGTGACATCACCTACCTGCATACGGAGGAAGGCTGGCTGTATCTGGCAGTGGTCATCGATCTGTATTCACGGATGGTGATCGGCTGGGCCATGAACGAACGCATGACGGCCGACTTGGTTTGCGATGCCTTGCACATGGCGCTGTGGCGACGCAGGCAGCCTAATGACGTGATCGTGCATAGCGACCGCGGCAGCCAGTACTGCTCAGCGGCTTACCAGGAGCTGATCCGCGCCCATCACTTGCGATGCAGCATGAGCGCCAAAGGCAACTGCTACGACAATGCCTGTGCAGAGAGCTTCTTCCACAGCCTGAAGGTCGAGTGCATCCACGGCGAGCGCTTCACGAGCCGCGCCCAGATGCGTGAAACCGTGTTTGAATACGTCGAAACCGATTACAACCGCCAGCGGCGACACAGCACGCTGGGGCACATCAGCCCAGAGGCCTTCGAGGCCAGGATGTGTGCTTAAACCCGTGTCCACGG
>NZ_AWOR01000114.1 GCF_000761245.1 Comamonas testosteroni
GACGAGCAACAGCACATTCTGCAGCTTTGCAATCGTACCGACTCAGGCTTTTCGGCCCAGCGCCTGGTGCACGAGCTGGTGGCCGACCGTGCCCGTGAGAATCCGGCAGCAATCGCCGTGAAATTCGACGCGCAAACCCTGACTTATGGCGAGCTGGATCGCCAGGCCAACCGCCTGGCCCATGCCCTGGTTGCCCGTGGCGTCGGCCCGGAAGTGCGGGTGGCCATCGCCATGCCGCGCAGTGCCGAGAGCATGGTGGCGTTCCTGGCGGTGATGAAAGCCGGTGGCGTGTATGTGCCGCTGGATATCGAATACCCACGTGATCGCCTGCTGTACATGATGCAAGACAGTCGTGCGCAATTGCTGCTGACCCACAGCCGTGCGTTGCAGCAGTTGCCGGTCCCTGAGGGCCTGGATACCCTGGCCATTGATCGCACCGAAGAATGGGCCGGTTACAGCGATACAGCGCCGGATGTGGCGCTGGATGGCGACAACCTCGCCTACGTGATCTACACCTCCGGTTCCACCGGCTTGCCCAAGGGCGTGGCGGTGTCCCACGGGCCGTTGGTGGCGCATATCATCGCCACTGGCGAGCGTTATGAAACCTTACCAAGCGATTGCGAACTGCACTTCATGTCGTTCGCCTTCGACGGCTCCCACGAAGGCTGGATGCACCCGCTGATCAACGGCGCCAGCGTGTTGATCCGTGATGACAGCCTATGGCTGCCGGAATACACCTACGAGCAGATGCATCGCCACAACGTGACCATGGCGGTGTTCCCGCCGGTGTACCTGCAACAGTTGGCTGAACATGCCGAGCGCGACGGCAACCCACCGCCGGTGCGGGTGTATTGCTTTGGTGGTGATGCCGTTGCTCAAGCCAGCTATGACCTGGCGTGGCGCGCGCTGAAACCCAAATACCTGTTCAACGGCTACGGCCCGACCGAAACCGTGGTTACGCCGCTGCTGTGGAAGGCCCGTAAAGGCGACCCATGTGGCGCCGTCTACGCGCCCATCGGCACCTTGTTGGGCAACCGCAGTGGCTACGTGCTGGATGCGCAACTGAACCTGCAACCCATCGGCGTGGCCGG
>NZ_AWOR01000115.1 GCF_000761245.1 Comamonas testosteroni
TTAGCACATCAAGTAGGTGGACTGAGACGGAAGAAATAACCAGCGACTGGAATGTCAGCAGCGCTGCCAGCAGGATGAATATGCGATTGGTTAGTTTGCTGGAACTAGGCTTTGTACGAAAAGTATTGCCGCATGCAACGTAGGCTGCAGGCCAAGGTGACCATGGCTGCAAAGCTCTTGGCCAGCTTGTCATAGCGAGTGCCGATCCTGCGATTTTCTTTCAGCCAGCCAAACATCCGCTCAATGATGTTCCGTTGCCGGTATTTGGGCCGGTCAAACAGTCGGGGCAAGCCAGGTCGAGGTTTGCGCGGCATAGCGCGCAATGGGATTACCGGCTGCATTCGGTAACGGTCGCAGTACTGGCGCAGGTGCTCGGCATCGTATCCCTTGTCAGCCAGCAACCACCGGCTACGTTTACGCGGTCGTCCTGGCTTGCCAGCAATTCTTACAGCATCCAGCAGCGGCTGAGCGTGGGAGACATCACTGGCTTGTCCTGGTGAAAGCCTGAAATGCAATGGCACGCCATTGGCATCGCACACCATGTGAATCTTGGTGGTCAGACCGCCTCGACTGCGCCCGAAGGCATGGTCTAACGGTTCTTCAGGCCCCCCTTTTTCCCGGCGCCTGAAGAGGCTCGGGTTGCTCGTACTGCGGTGGAGTCGATCATCCAGGTGTCCAAGTCGATCAGTCCTTCCCGGTTCAGCCGAATATGCAGACGCTCCAGTACTCGCTCGAATGTGCCGTCGTCGCGCCAGTCACGAAAACGCTGATACACCGTTGACCAAGGCCCAAAGCGTTCAGGCAGGTCGTGCCAGGGAGCGCCCGAGCACAGGATCCACAGAATTCCGTGGAGAACCTGACGATCATCGTTGCGAGGACGGCCCATTTTCTGTTCTGGAGAAACCAAATCCTTGATCAGCTCCCATGACGCATCAGAAAGTTCGTAACGCCTTGCCATACGGGCCTCCAACCGGTCATGGCGGCAATTTTAGCCACAACGACTTTTCGTACAAAACCTAATTCGC
>NZ_AWOR01000116.1 GCF_000761245.1 Comamonas testosteroni
CGGCGGCGCGGGAAGCGGCTGCGATACGGGCAGGAACTCCGGCGAGTTGCTTGCGCAGCCTGTCAGCAGCAGCGGCAGCAGCACCAGCATCAGTCTGCAGGCGCCCTGCCCGCTCCTGGGCAGATTTGATTGCGTCATCCTTAGTTTTCTCCATGCGTAAATAGGAAGCCAAAGCCGATGCGCCAGCACGCATCTTCTGCTCTGCATACTCTTTTTTCATGAGCGATATGCGGGCCTCTGCCCGCTGGGCATTGACCCACCAGCCGGCGGCAAAGGCCGCGGTCAGCAGCACGGCCAGCACCAGGGCCTTGGCGCGGCCGGTCATGCCAGCCCCTGCTCGCATAGTTGCCGCTCAGCAGCACGACGCCGCACCAGGCCGGGCAGCTGCTTTCCGCTGGCGTAGGTCCAGCGGCTCAACTCTGCGCAAGCGCCGTTGATGTCTCCAGCGTTGGCCTTGCGCACGAGGGTGCTGCGACAGAAGGCGTCATCCCCCACGTTGAATGCGAAGCTCAGGAACGCAGCTCGCTGGCCGTCCGTCAACGGCGCACGAACGCAGCTCAAGGCGTCGGCATGCTTGGCCAAGTCCTTGTAGAGCATCTCCTCACATTGCTCACGGGTGTAGGTCTGGCCCATCTTGAGCTCTGGACCAGTGTGGCCCGTGCAGGCAGTGATGATACCCACCGGGTCACGGTAGGTGCTGAACACGGTGCCTTCGTAGTGCTGCACTAAGGGAACTGCCAGGGCGGCCGCGCCGGCGCCAACGATAGCTATGAATTTCGCTTTCCAGCTCATCGGCCACCTCCTGCACGAACTGCAGTCCAGAACCCGAGCAACGCCGTGCCCAGCATGACGACATACGCCACGGGCTTAGCCAGTTTCCCAAGCCAATTCAGCACCTTGAAGGCCCCGCGCATGGCAGTGAAGAACTCCAGCAGATCGGACAGCTGCTGTTTGAGCTCGTGCAGTTCCTGCCGGGTCTTCCCCAGCTCTCGCT
>NZ_AWOR01000117.1 GCF_000761245.1 Comamonas testosteroni
TGGAAAAGCGCGTGGCCACCGTGCCCGATGTGGTCGAAAAGCTCATCAAGCTGGGCTTTTCGGTCGCCATCGAATCGGGCGCTGGCGATGCCGCCAACTTCAGCGATGACGCTTATCGCGCAGTGGGAGCCGAGGTGCTGCCCAACGCTGCTGCGGTCTGGGCCGCTGCCGACATCATCTTCAAGGTGCGCCCCCCAACCACCGAAGAAGTCGCGCTGATGCGTGAAGGCCAGATTCTGCTGGACTTCATCTGGCCTGCGCAGAATCCCGAGCTGATGCAGCAACTGGCCGCCAAAAAGGTGACGGTGCTGGCGATCGACTCGCTGCCCCGGACATTGAGCCGCGCGCAGAAGATGGATGCACTGACCTCCATGGCCGGTGTTTCGGGCTACCGAGCCGTGATCGAGGCGGCCAACGCCTTCGGCCGCTATTTCAACGGCCAGATCACGGCGGCGGGCAAGGTGCCCCCGGCCAAGGTCTTCATTGCTGGCGCTGGTGTGGCTGGTTTGTCGGCCATTGGCACGGCGGCCAATCTGGGCGCCATCGTGCGCGCCAACGACACGCGCGCCGAAGTGGCCGACCAGGTCACATCGCTGGGCGGTGAGTTCGTCAAGGTTGACTACGAAGAGGACGGAGCTGGCGGCGGCGGCTATGCCAAGGTCATGAGCGAGGGCTTCCAGGCTGCCCAGCGCCAGATGTATGCCCAGCAGGCCAGGGATGCCGACATCATCATCACCACGGCGCTGATCCCCGGCAAACCCGCGCCCAAGCTCATCACGGGCGAGATGGTGCAGAGCATGAAGCCCGGCAGCGTGATCGTGGACATGGCGGCCGAGCAGGGCGGCAACTGCGAGCTGACCGTGCCCAATGAGGCCGTGGTGCGCCACGGCGT
>NZ_AWOR01000118.1 GCF_000761245.1 Comamonas testosteroni
TATATATAGACTTCAGCATAAAAGTGATCTGAAACCTTTTAATGGCATGCGCAACATGCTCTTATATTTGAATGTCTAGGGCTTACCGATCGGTGGCGGTGCCAGCAGCACCTGCCCGCTCATGCCGGCGATCAGTTCACCAAACTTTCCGTGTATGGCCGCATTGACCTTGACGGACTGGCTCACCGGGTCCACGCGCGCAGCCAGACGCTGCACCTTGGCGGGATAGGTTTTGCCGGTTTCATCAATGCGCACCTGGAATTCCGAGCCCGAATGCAGCCAGCTGAGCCAGCGTGAGGGCACCAGAAACTCCAGCTCCAGCGCGGAGTCGTCCAGAATGTCCAGCAGTGCCTGACCCGGCTGCGCATATTGCTGCTCGCGGATCTTCTGCTCGGCCACCCGCCCCGCATAGGGCGCGGTGATCTGGCATTTGCTCAGCAGGCTGCGGTTGGCGGCGACCTCGGCCCTGGCCTTGTTCCATTCGGCCTGAGAGACATCCAGCTCCACCTTGCCGACAGAGTTCAGCTCGGCCAGGCGCTGGTTGGCCTTCCAGGTCTTCTCGGTGGCATCCACGCCCGCCTGGGCCTTGTTCAGCTGGGCTTGCGGCAGGCTGCAGTCAAACTGCACCAGCAGCTGTCCCTGGCGAAAGGCACCGCCCTCCACCACGGGCAGGCGCTGTACCTTGGCACCGATTTCAGCCGCCAAGGTGGTGTAGCGGCGCGGCGCCAGCTGGGCGCGGATCTCGCGCTGATCCAGCACGCTGGGCA
>NZ_AWOR01000119.1 GCF_000761245.1 Comamonas testosteroni
TCAGAAAACGGAAAATAAAGCACGTTAAGCTCCAATTTCGCGCAGGTACTGGTACAACGTTTCGCGGCTGATGCCAAATTCACGGGCCAGCTTTGCCTTTTGCTCGCCGGCCTTGACGCGTTGCAGAAGTTCAGCGGCGCGTTCGGGCGAAAGCGCTTTTTTGCGGCCCCTGTAAGCTCCGCGCTGTTTGGCGAGCGCAATACCTTCTTTCTGTCGCTCACGGATCAACGCCCGCTCGAATTCGGCGAACGCACCCATAACCGACAACATCAAGTTCGCCATCGGTGAGTCCTCGCCAGTGAAGGTCAGGCATTCCTTGACGAACTCGATGCGCACACCGCGCCTGGTCAGCTTTTGCACAAGGCGGCGCAGGTCATCGAGGTTGCGGGCCAAGCGATCCATGCTGTGCACCACTACCGTATCGCCTTCGCGCACGAAGGCCAGCAGTGAGTCAAGCTCGGGGCGCTGGGTGTCCTTGCCCGACGCCTTGTCGGTGAACACCTTTCCGACTTCGACCTGCTCCAGTTGCCGCACCGGGTTTTGGTCGAAGCTGCTGACCCGGACGTAGCCGATACGTTGACCTTGCAAGATGCCCCCAAACAGAAAAGTGTCAGGAATAAATCTATGACCTTGCGCAGCTTGTGTCAATAAATTAAGCGATGGAGTCTATCCGGACGTTTCTGGGTAGGCTGTCCTGACGTCAGGTTAGGGCAT
>NZ_AWOR01000120.1 GCF_000761245.1 Comamonas testosteroni
CGATGCCGCTGTTGCCCGCCGCATCCACATAACCGGTGTTGTTCAGCGTTATCAGATTGCTGGTATCGGTGATACCAGCCGTTGGCGTCAGGGTCGCCGTCCAGGTAAGACCGCCATCGCTGGACGTCAGATTGCTCAGTGCTCCATGCTCGACGCTGAAGTCGGACAGGTCCAGACCGGTGACCGCTTCGCTAAAGGTGATCGTCACCAGCGAAGTCTCACCCACTCTCAAAGCGTTGTCGGTCACCACGATGGTGGCTGTGGGGCGCTGGGTGTCGATGGCGTAGCTATTCGAATCCGTCGTGCCGCTGCCCGTGTTGCCCGCCGCATCCACATAGCCAGTGTTGTTCAGCGTGATGACATTGCTGGTGTCGGTGATGCCGGCCGTCGGGGTCAGTATCGCCGTCCAGGTAAGGCCGCCATCGCTGGACATCAGATGGCTCAGAGCTCCATGCTCGACGCTGAAGTCGGACAGATCCAGACCGGTCACGGCTTCGCTAAAGGTGATCGTGACCGAGGTGGTCTCGCCCACCGCCAGCGCTGTATCCGCTACCACAATGGTGGCCGTCGGGCGCTGGGTGTCGATGGCGTAG
>NZ_AWOR01000121.1 GCF_000761245.1 Comamonas testosteroni
GGCTTGCTGGCCGATCTGTTGCCCAGTTTCAATGCAACAGGTGATGGCGACTGGAACGACAGCGAAAAGCTCTACTCCACCCTTACCAAGCTCATCGCCAACGACGACTTCAAGCAGCATGTCCGCCCCCGTCTACAGCATGCCATGGCGCAGCTCCTCGGCGCCCTCAATGCCGCTGCCGCCCGCTTGCAACCGTCACTCGGCCCTGGCGTGGGCCGGGCGGTTTCGCGTCTCAACAGTGCCAGCCAACTGCTCTACAACGGTATTCATCTGACCGAACTCAAGGTGAAGATGAAGCTCGGTGAATACTACGCCCTGCAATGCGAGCACCTGCGCAACCTGCAACGCAAGGCCGCGGATGCCATCGACCGCACCTGGGAAGGCCTCAAGGACGAGTTGGGCAAAACCGACGAAGAGGCCCGCAAGGTGCGCAGACAGGTGCGCCCGTTGATTCAGGGCGGCCTGCTCAGCCTGGCGGTGCTGGACCCCAAAATAGCCAACCTCAGCGTGACCCTCAGCGTCTGGGTGGAAGGCCAGGTCACCGAGCTGCAGGACAGCCTGATGCGCCAGGCCAACCTCGGCGTGGACCAACTGGGCAAAGGTGCCCACGCTGCGCTAGTCGAAATCGCAGTTGGGGTTGGCACCCTGGACCCGCAGGCGCGCAAGGTGTTGCA
>NZ_AWOR01000122.1 GCF_000761245.1 Comamonas testosteroni
GGTTGAGCGCGTATTCGCGGATTTCCGCACCTGCCTGAATACCTTTGATAAGTGGGCCGACAGCTTTTTAAGTGGTTCGGCACTTAGCGTGGAGCAGGTCTTCAAGGTTGGAGAACAGGTCGCACTGGTCGCACCGGTTTCTTCGAAAAAACCCAGTCGCACGGTCGCTCAATGCAAAGCCCAAGGCGGGCTGACCTTGGTGCATCTGTTCGAAAGCACGCAGTTCGTGCCCATCGGCAACACGCCCGTGAGGCTGCAAGCCGTTGCACAAGACAGAAGCCCGGTAGGTGCGCCACTGCATCGCACCATTGGCCCCAGCGGCATTCTTGAAGTCAACGACTGTACCCGCGACCAGACGTACGAAATCACCTTTTACCCCAACGTTTCCAAGGCTCACGTCCAGGCGCTGTATGCCTCCTATGAGTCTGTGATCGCCGGGCTGGAAGCGGATTTGCGCAAGGCCTGGGCCGAGCACTTCAAGCCTCGATGGGCAGACTTTGCCAAAGCGCCCGCCTACAAGCGCAGTGCGTTACAGGGTATGGCCTTTGCTGCCGGGCTTGGCGGCGCGCTTTATAACCTGTGGGACAACATCACCGAGCTGTACGACCTGCTCGCGAATCTCAAATCCAATAGCGAGAAGCTGCTGAAATACCTGTC
>NZ_AWOR01000123.1 GCF_000761245.1 Comamonas testosteroni
AACACGCTTCTGGCCTTTGCGATAAATACGCCGCGTGTGGTCCATCCAGTGATCGACCATCTGGTCCCGGGCGGCCAGGGCAATGGCTTCGAACCAGTCATGGTCGAAGGCGTGATCCGGGTCCTTGCCCACCGCGTAGGTGAGTTTGGTCAAGACAGCATCGCGGAATGCGGCTACCTCTGCTTCTCGTGCAAGCGGTTCCTGAGACATCGGTGCGACCTCGGGCGAGATTGAAGGAGTTGCTAGAGCCTAGTCGGTCTGACAGACGGTAGACGCGCTGGTTCGGCAGTTTTTTAACTCATTGGCCTGTGGCTGAATTTGATGCAGGGGTCGTGCCCGATCAGGCCCTGGCCAAACCTTTGAGCTGAAACCTGCAAAATATTGTTCAAAAAACCACCAATCCCGGTATGATCGCGCGCCCGGATAACGCCCCACCTTGGAACCTTGATGAAGCCTCAACTGATCGCCGCCGCGGAACTCGACCGTCTAGAGACCTGGCAGAAATACTCCGCCCACATGTGCGGTGGTTGCGTGTCCAGCTGCTGCACGCTGCCGGTGGAGGTGAAGATCAAGGACCTGATCCGCATTGGCATCGTCGATGAGTTCGAGCGCGGCGATCCGCCGAAGAACATCGCCAAGCGTTTGCAG
>NZ_AWOR01000124.1 GCF_000761245.1 Comamonas testosteroni
ACTGGTTGTCCCATTCCTTGTTGATCAGGCCCGCGCGCGCGCCCTGCAGCTGGTGGCTCATGCCGCCCGTGCCCCAGATATGCACGTTGATGTCCTGATCGTAGCTCTCCACGGCCTTGCGGATGGCGCGGCCCAGGTTGAAGCAGCGCTGGCCGGTGGGCACGGGATACTGCACCACGTTCACGGCGAAGGGAATCACCGGGCAGGGCCAGGAGCCGGTCTTGGGGTCCTGCTCGCCGCACATCAGCGACAGCGGCACCGTGAGACCGTGGTCCACGTCCATCTTGTTGACGATGGTCAGGTCGAAGTCCTGCTGAATCACGGACTGTGCAATGTGGCTGGCCAGATCGGGATGGCCGACCACCTTGGGCACGGGACGCGGGCCCCAGCCTTCGTCGGCGGGCTGGAACTCGGCCGCCGTGCCGATGGCAAAGGTCGGGATGCAGTCCAGGCTGAAGGCCGTGGCGTGGTCGTTGTAGACCAGTAAGACCACGTCGGGCTTGTTGTCCTTCATCCACTGGCGCGAGAAGTCATAGCCCTTGAACAGGGGCGCCCAGTAGGCTTCCTGGGTCTTGCCCATGTCCATGGCGGCGCCGATGGCAGGCACATGCGAGGTGAAAACGGATGCGGTGATGCGTGCCAT
>NZ_AWOR01000126.1 GCF_000761245.1 Comamonas testosteroni
GGCCGCTGTACAACGCGCGACCCTGCGTCTGAAAAGCCTGCAAAAAAAGAACTCTCAAACCACTGTAATTTAACTTTTCTACGCTTTCAGCCGAGACAGATGTCCAGATTCGGAAAGGCAAGCTGAGTGGCAACGCCACCCGAACTTAGCACTATCGTGGTCAGATGCGCAGTGCTTGTCAGCAGACGGAGCATGGCGTCATCTCAAATTGTTATTGAGGACAGCGGTACGGGGTTATCCGATTCGGCGCAGGCGCGCCTTTACAGCTTGTTGCTGATCGTCCTTTGCGTATTGCTTGAGAATGAAATCAACATAGCATGTCCCGCTGCATGGCCATGAGCTGGGACCATGCTGTGGCCGAATGGATGAGGTGGGATTAGTTTGCGGGGTATTCAGCAATGACCTGATCTACGCCGGCTTTGGTCAGGCCGATTATTTGGTAGGTCTCATGTACTCCGTCGACTTCCATTCCTGGAGAACCTGCTGGCATTCCAGGAGCAGCGATCCCGAGAAGGTCGTCACGCTTACTCATCGCAATTATTTGCTCAACTGGCACATGACCTTCAACAAACTTCCCGTTGATCATCGCAGTGTGACAAGACGAGAGTCGTGGAGCGACACCTAGATCTTGTT
>NZ_AWOR01000127.1 GCF_000761245.1 Comamonas testosteroni
TCTGGTGCTCGGCGCCTGGCTGCTGGGTCAAAGCCAGATGCAGTTCCTGTCGATGGCGGCCTTCATGACGGTAGCGCTGATGGTGATGACGCTGTTGCTCGAGAGCCAGTTCGCCACGCCGCTGGAGCTGCTCAAGCGTCAGTCGCTGAATGTGGCAACCGGCAACAACCGGCAGACGCAATATCTGCAGCGCACGGATGAGATCGGCACCACGCTGCGCACGGTCAACCAGATCGGTCTCATGTTCCGCTGGCTGGTGGACGATGTGAACCAGCAGGCGCTCAATGTTCAGCAGGTCTGTAACGAGATCGAGCAGGGCAACAGCTATCTGCACGGTCAGACCGAGCAGCTGGCGGTGAATGTGGCCCAGACCTCAGCGTCCATGGAGCAGATCACGGCCCGGGTTCAATCCAGCGCCGATACGGCACAAAAAGCCGGTGTGCTGGCCAGCGAAGCCAGCGCGGCGGCCTTGCGCGGGGGACAGTCCATGGATCAGATCGTCTCCACCATGGAGTCGATTACGGCCAACTCCCGCCGCATTGCCGACATCGTCGGAGTGATTGACAGCATTGCCTTTCAAACCAATTTGCTGGCGCTGAATGCAGCCGTGGA
>NZ_AWOR01000128.1 GCF_000761245.1 Comamonas testosteroni
TATGTGGATGCGGCGGGCAACAGCGGCATCGGCACCGCAATATCCAACTCTTATGCCATCGATACCCTTGATCCGGTTGCGCCAGAAATTACTCTGGATCAAGCCACGCTGGTGAATGGGCGGCAAGTCTCGCCAACGGGTTTGGTCTTCATTTCTGGTCTGGAAGCAGGAGGCCGTTGGCAGTATTCCTTGGACAATGGCGTTTCCTGGATTGAAGGCCGCGGGAACTCTCTGCAGCTACCTGGTCTCGGGGCATTCAGCCTCTGGGTTCAGCAAAGGGACGTTGCGGGCAATGTATCTTCGGTAACTTCGCTCAGCGGCGTTGTTGAACCGCTGGTACCTCCTGCCGTGCAGGCTCCATTTGCCTTTGCTGTGAGTAATTCCTCTGATGGACTTGGTCTCGCACCATTTCAACCTTCCGAGGTGCCAGAGCCGAATGCTGATTTTCTGCATCCTGCGTCGATGATGCTCGGCTCCGTATCTCGCGACACAGGAATGCCTCGTCAAGATAGCTGGTCTGAATATGGCCTTCCGCAGTCAATTGCGGGCGTCAATGACTGGATGTGGGCGTCGCTTTTTGCGCCAGCAGAACCCAATCGCTCTG
>NZ_AWOR01000129.1 GCF_000761245.1 Comamonas testosteroni
GACGGCGCCAGCCTCAAGGACGGCCTGGCCGAGAACGTCGCCGCCCAGGTGCTGGCGATTGTGGGCAGTGGTGCCGGCAACTACAGCCACATCCTGTTCCCCTCGACCGCCTCGGGCAAGAACGTGGCGCCCCGCGTGGCCGCCAAGCTGGACGTGGCCCAGATCAGCGACATCACCAAGGTCGACTCCGCCGACACCTTCGAGCGCCCCATCTACGCGGGCAACGCCATTGCCACCGTGCAGTCCGCCGATGCCGTCAAGGTCATCACCGTGCGTACCACCGGCTTTGACGCAGCAGCTGCCAGCGGCGGCTCGGCGGCCGTGGAAGCCGTGGCTGCCGTGGCTGACAGCGGCAAGAGCGCCTTTGTGGGCCGCGAAGTGACCAAGAGCGAGCGTCCCGAGCTGACGGCCGCCAAGATCATCGTCTCCGGCGGTCGCGCGCTGGGCTCGGCGGAGAAGTTCCAGGAAGTCATATCGCCGCTGGCCGACAAGCTGGGAGCGGCCATCGGCGCTTCGCGCGCTGCGGTGGACGCGGGCTATGCGCCCAACGACCTGCAGGTCGGGCAGACGGGCAAGATCGTGGCGCCCCAGCTGTACATTGC